>CAVYKH010000001.1:0-3469643 GCA_963769075.1 uncultured Gammaproteobacteria bacterium
TCGGCGGCTGTGGGTAAAGCAGTACGCCGGTCTGGCCGATGTCGCCCGCAGCAGTGTCATCGACCTCAGCACCTGTGATTCCGTCGACAAGATGGCCGATGTCGTGCTGCATCAGGGCCCCGAACGATTTGCGTTGGCCGGCTTCTCGATGGGCGGGTGCGTGGCGTTGGAGATCCTGGCGCGCGCGCCACAACGCGTGCGATGCCTCGCGCTGCTGAGCACGAGCGCTGCAGGACTGCTGCCTGCCGTGCGACGGCATTATGAGGAGGTCATTTCAAATCTTGAGGCCGGGGGAATGGATGCGTACCTCGCCGACGCCTTCCCCAAGTATGTCGCAGCGGGGAAGGCGCGCGATGAGTCCATTCGGCAAACCTTCTTTGCCATGGGCAGGGATCTCGGTACCGAGGTGGCCGTGCGTCAGATGCGGGCGTTGCTTGCTTACCCGGGATTTCGCGGTGCGCTGTACCAGGTTGCCTGCCAGACGGTACTGATCTGCGGCATGGAGGATCAGCGCACTCCCGTCGACGTTCATCGTGAGATGGCCGCGGCGATTCCGGGGGCGCAGCTGAGCGTCATTGCAGGATCCGGCCATTTCACCCCACTTGAGGAACCGGCGGCGGTTACTGAGACCTTGCGGCGCTGGCTGGAAATATCGCGAATGGCCTAATTAGACCGCACGTCGCACGCGATGAGCGAGCTGACGACGACAGCCTTGACGACCCCGGAGTTGCACACACCATCGCGATTGGCGGCATCTCGGCGTTGGACAACAACGCTGCGCTGGCAAACGCGGGTGTCGTGTATGTGATTCTCAAGGATTGGGCACTTCGCGGCAAAGGCGAGGATCTTCTCTCGATCAGTCATCTTGCGAAGTCTCCCAGAATGACGTACTTTTTGGCAAGCGCCCACCCCTTGAAATCCATCACTTCCCGATGATGAGGGAAAACGTATGGCGGAATGGAATCGCCTCTTTAAGGCTCTCTCAGCGGTGCTGCCAGCGGGCGCGTTCGGCGCCTCTGTCCTGTTGGCATTGGCGGCTACCGAGGCGTCCGCGGCATCAAATTCAAACGAGCCGACGAACGCGCCCCCGCCGACATCTCAGGAGAGCGTATCCACTCGCTTGCAGGCGATCCGATCTGGCGTTTCCGACATGACCGGATCGGCAAGCTTCGATCCGGAAGGCGACGCAAAAGCTACTCCTGCCTGGTGGGGCAACGCTGGCTGGGGTCGCTGGCATCCGGGCTGGGGCAATGGCGGCGGTTGGCGCAACGGCGGCTGGGGCAATGGTGGCTGGGGCAATGGTTGGCACAACGGCGGCTGGGGCAACGGCGGGTGGCACAATGCTGGCTGGGGCAATGGCTGGCACAATTTTTGGCACAATTGGTAGTCGGGGCGAACAGAAGCCGTCGAGAGCCTTATGCCGACATCACTGCCTCTGGTTGACGCAGTTCCAACGATAGAAACTGTGGTCGTGCAACCGACGCCATTCTGCAATATCAATTGCAGCTACTGCTATTTGCCGCGGCGTCATGTGAAGACCGTGATGGAGCAGGGCACCATTACTACACTCTTCGCAAAAATATTTGCCTCGGGCTGGACAAGTCAGGGCCTCACCGTTATTTGGCATGCCGGCGAACCGCTGGTAGTGCCAATTTCATTTTATCAGACGGCTTTCGCGGCCATCGAAGCGATGCGGCCAGCTTCACTGCGACTTCGACATTCGTTTCAGACAAACGGGATGCTCATCACGCCGGATTGGTGTGAGCTGTTCAAGAAGTGGGACGTTGGGGTCGGTGTGAGTATCGATGGACCGAAGCGTCTGCACGATGTACACCGCGTCACACGATCAGGTCGCGGTACCTTCGATAAAGCCATCGCCGGTATCCGGATGCTCCGACGGGAAAAGGTACCTTTCCATGTCATCTCGGTGCTTTCGCAGCAGGGAATGAATGCGCCGCGGGAAATGCTGGAATTCTACGTCTCGGAGGGAATCGAGGATGTTTGCTTCAATGTCGAGGAATCGGAGGGCGATCATGTATCGGGGCTATTTGCGGCCGACGATGCCAAAGGGCGCTTTAGGAGTTTCTTAAGCGATTTCTGGAGATTGTCGCGTCAGAGCGGCCGCATCCGCTTCGTTCGTGAGGTCGACGGGATCCTGCCCCGAGTATTCCGTCCCGACCACAGCGTGATGAGGAACGCCCAGGTAGAACCGTTCGGTATGATCAACGTCGATTGTCACGGCAATGTTTCCAGCTTTTCGCCCGAATTGCTGGGTCTCAAACATGGTGATTACGACGACTTCATTGTCGGCAACATCCATACGCACTCGCTGGAAGATATGCGTCGCAGTCGACCAATGATCACCATGTCTCGCGATATCGCGGCCGGCGTTGAAGCGTGCCGAAAAGAATGCGAATACTTTTCTGTCTGTGGTGGCGGTGCACCGGTGAACAAGCTGGCGGAGAACGGCAGCTTCACCAGCACGCGTACGTCATTTTGCAGCTTGATTCAAATGGTACCGATTGACCTTATTCTTGATGCTTTTGATCGGCTAAAGAGTAGTGGTATGAATGGAGAGGAGGGCCCCGCACCGGGTTCGATACCCAAAAGCTTCGAGCATAGGACCCACCTGCCAATATCTGGATTGCCTAGTCTTTGACAACACACCTTGCTACACGGGTAACGTTGACGTTCAAAGGGAGAATGCGATGATCAAACTAACAGGCACTGCGGCGGCGCTTTTCACCGCTAGCCTAGCGTTAGGCATGAGCGGCACGGCTCTAAGTCAGACGAGCGCTGCCGGGGCGCACGCAAATAGCCAAGGCGCGCCTCATCCCGAGACTGTAATTCAGGGCGCCGGCGGGGATGAACGGCCTGAGGTCATCGCTCCGGTACTCCGGGTGATCAGCGTCGAAGTGCTCCGCAGCTCGCACGGAACCCCCCTCGACATCATTCGCGTGCGCGGATTGGCAAGCACGCCGGGATGGGAGGAGGCCGAACTGGTGCCGCTCACTCGAGGTATCCCTAAGGACGGCATGCTGGAATTGATATTCGTGGCGCGGGCGCCTGCCGAGGCCATGGAAGCAACAGGATTCGAACCCGTAGAGGCGATATTTCCAATCGAAACGAACCACCCCTATAAGGGGATTAATGTGCACAGCGCCTCGGAGTCGTTGAGCCTTACGCAAATGCCGGGTTACGCCGAGGGTAAAGCTGGCGGCGAGGATTGCAGCAAATGCGTCGGCAAAGTATTTGTGGCGAAGGGCGCTGCCATACCGACCGGCAAATCGGCGGCAGATGTAGTCAAAGAAGAGCAGCTGCCGCCGGTGTCACGTGTCATTAAACCGTCGGATGGCATCCCTACTGCCGACTCAAATCCAAACCGCTTGACGATTGTCGTCAGCAAGGACGGCACAATCTCCAGCGCCATCTGGGATTAAATAAGTCGCTATTGCACCGACCAGCGCTGATTTGCACGAAATCCTAAAACATCTCCATATGTAACCACTATGGCTAATGCGAAACCCACTGCTGGCCTGGTGAGCCGTTGCAGGCATTGATGATGAGCGGCGCGCCCTGTTCGGGATAGCTACCGCCGATGTCTAGACACTTTCCGCCGAGCCCCACGATCGTACCGTTGCTCGCAGTCCAGTTCTGACTCGGTGCGCCAACGCAGGGAGTATAAATGACTGCAGCACCGTCAGTAGGTGCGCTACCTTGCACATCGAGACAGAAGCCTCCGACGCCGGTAATCTGCCCGCTTCCGCTGAAGGACCACTTCTGGTTTTGCCACGGATCGCACATTTTCATGATCACTGGAGCGCCGGGCTGCGGTGAGCCATGATTGACCACGTTCATGCACATGTTGCTATTGCCACTTGTAATCTGTTGGGGGGTCGCGCAACCTCCCGCCGAAATTGTCAACAGCGACAGCAGGGTGAGTGCGCAGAGCATCTTTGTCATTGGAAATTCTCCTTTTATGTCGTGTGGTGCCAGATGATTCGTTCGGGGGACCTGGTCCGCCGCCTAGTCCTGCAGGGCTGCTGGTTGCCACGGATGGTCTCGACGCTCGCGATGCGAAGCACGGCGTGTGTCTGGCTGTCGCTGGAGCCTCAATTGACTGGATCTCCGTGGGCGGCATCCCGGTACGCTGGGCCGGTTCCGAGCCCGACGGCGGATCTGCGACCGCCTCAGCCGAGCTCAAGAGCATCGCCGACGGCAAGTGCGGCGGCGGCATTCTGTCCATTCATGATCATTACTCTCCACTAGGCTATAAAGAAATCGTCAAACGGCCATCTCGAGGAAAATCGGCAGCAGGCGCCCGGAGAACTACCGCAGTGACTGCGGCACAGACTGGGCGTCTGCGCCACGCTGCAATTCCTCGAAGGCCCCTAGGATAAGGTCGGTGGGCGCGGCGAAGGTCTCGAGCGATATTCCGAATACCCAGGAGATTCAATTCGTGGTCCGACATGTTCAAGATTCATTCGACGGCTGTTGATTTCTGTTGCCGACCTAGTAGCACCTTCTCATGATCGAATTCGCTGAGCAGTCGACGCATAACGGTATCGCTGATTTCGTTTCGATCGCGCATAGTGATCACTGCCTCCCGTTCCACCGCAATCATGATCAGGCGCAGTTGCGCTAACGACGAAGACGTGTCGCTATGCCTTACCGATCTAAGCACAGACATTTGGCGAAACTCCGCCAATAATGCGGCATCACCACCACCAAGCTTGGGGAATTTTACACCAAATGCAGTCGGCACCAATTCGGCCGAAACGCGGTGATGCCCAGACGGCTCAGTCGATCTCGCGCATGTACTCCCGTGCCCGTACAAAGGCGTAGTTGCTGACGTGAACCCAACCTCGGAACGGGCGATCGACATCGGCAATAGCCAGCATCACGAGTGTGACCAGGAGCGTGGTGGAAAAGACCATGAATGCGTGCACTCTGGGCTTTGCCGAGCCAAATAGGGAGGCTGAAACAAGAGTCAGAATACCGCCGACCAGGAGGACACCCCAGAAAATCGTGGGCAGTTGAGAGACACTTTGAAGCGCCCGGGTGCGGCGGTGCAGACTGAGCGCGCTCACTTCGGACAGCGCGTGGTCTTCTGCAGTGCTTTCGGTGCTCGACGCCGCCTTGACGGACATTAACGTCCTCCACATGTCTTCGTTGATTTCATGGGTTCCTTCGGGTATCTGCCCACGGGCCATCTCTGGCCAATCTTGGTTGATCACGGCCTCGGCATACGCTCGGGCCTGCATCTCGAGCCGCGCTCGCTGTTGCGATGGCAACCCTTCTGCAAGACGAAAGATATTCCTCAGCGCATTCGCCTCAAAATCCGCGTTCAGTTCCGCAACGCCGAAGTTCGTCCACGCCGTATAGAGCATGAAGCCCAGAACGATCGCGTAGGTCGTACCCAATACGCTGAGCTGCCAGCCGATCAGATCGTTTTCAGAGTGACGCGTGTGAACCGGCCAGACCCGATTAAGACCAACCATCAACAGCAGTGATGCGAACATGACAAGACCAAGGATGAGAATATTCTGCGTAAAGGTGAGCATTGACGGCACCTCCTATCGCTCAGGGTACTGATAATCGCGTAGACGGCGGCAGAAGACTATGCAAAAGTTTGGGCTCCTAAGAACTGATATCAGGATTCGGCAATGATGCGCACGGTATCAATGATCGGCTTGCTGACCGCCCTTGATATTCTCTCGGTTGACCACGCCGCTACTTCGGTCGACCAACCAACTGCCGCGGCAGTTGCTGATCCATTCGCTTATTGCGCCCGCATTGGCACTATCGATACACCGAACGGTGGCGCCTCCCCCGTCCCACCTGCTCTCGCGCCCTTTTTACGCATAACGTTGGGACTGTCGCCCGAGGCCCCACTGACGCCGCAGAACTACTTTTGGCGCTGCATGGACGGAGCAGTCTATGTTTGCTCGATCGGCGCCAATAACCGCTGCGACGTCAAAGCAGATCGTTCTAAACGGAATGCCGGCGCCGACAGCTATTGCCGTGAGAATCTCAACGCCGCATTCGTGCCTGCGTACGCGACCGGCCACAACACTATCTATGAGTGGAGCTGTTCGGCCGGTAGCGCAGTAGCCGGCAAGCGCACGATGAAGATCGATCATCGAGGATATCGGACAGACATCTGGTACAGGGTTTCGCGCCACTGAGTTGGCGATACGATTACCCCCAGACAGCTGATACCCTGGCACCAACAAGTTCCTGGTCCGTGTCTCGGTGCCCGGGGGGGGGTACATGAATAAGACTCACAGGACCAAAATGACATGTCGCAGTCAACGCGGCGATCATCGCTATCGCAGGCAACCCAGAGATCCACATCAGGGCGCCAATGTGCTCGTGATTATCGATGAAGTACCGGAAGGTAACTGGGGCGCCCGCGGACAAACCATCAGCCTTGCAATGATCGCTGATACCGTTGGTCTCGCCAAGACTGGCGAGCGTTTTAGGTCGGTACGCGCCTATATCGATGCAACGGCAAGGGTATACGCCGCGGCGGACTATCCGGCGGACTATCCGGCGGACACCAATATCCGGCGGACACCAGTGGGTTCCCGCCGCCATGAAAAGAGCTAGGCCTTGATAAGATTTTGCCCGATGATGTGTTTGTTCGCACCCGTCACTCGTAAGGAGTAAACATGATGTCGAATCGATTCCACACCTCAGTGCAGCATGGTAATTTCAAATATGGAACCGTAGTCGGTTTATTATTGAGCATCGGCGCGCTTGCCGCGTGCCAAACACAGCAACAGATTGTTTCGGCGCACGAGGACAATTTGGCTGCGGCTGGGTTTATCGTCCGTCCTGCCAATACCCCCGAACGGCAAGCGATGCTGCATCGCCTGCCGCCGCACGTATTCGTACAGCGTGTAAACGGCGACGCGATCCACTATGTCTATGCGGACCCTCTGGTCTGTGGTTGCCTCTATGTCGGAACACAGCAGGCATATGACCAATATAAGCGCGATCAGCAACAGAAAAATCTTGCTGATGAACAACAAATGACCGCGCAAACGTATTCTGATGCCGCCTGGAACTGGAATGCGTGGGGTCCTTGGGGTCCTCCGGTAGGACCGTACGGGTTCGTGTACGGTCCCGCGGTTGGTTGGTAGCGGAATTTATCGATCGAAATGAGCAATTTCTCAAACGGCCATTTTCCCAATCCGCCGAGAAATGAAACTGTGACTCATTCAACCCCCTATCACGTGGCTCGGCGGTAGAGATCAGTCCGGATTATTTCCTACTGTGTAAGGTGACCGACGAGATGCCGAGCACGGCTACCCTGACCGACGAAATCAATCGTGGCTGCATTTGATTGGATTAGCGATAATTTCGCAGGCCGTCGTCCGCGGAATTTGACGAGTTTAGCGACTCCGGGCTCTAGCAACGGCAAGGTTGTCTTTTCGCACTCCTGTCCGGCCGCAACTCGCGCCCAGTACCCTCGATCGGGAGTTGGGATATTCGCGCGTCTACACACTTTGGCAAGACCCACATCCGATATGCCGAGCCGTTTTGATAAAGTTCGAGTGGACTCCGACCATACAAGCTTATGGAGCGCTTCTCGCGTAAAGGTGTGAAGGGGCCCGCGATTGGGAGGAGGAATGACCGAAGGTTCGGATAACCTGTTGCCGGCGTCTGCGGATGCCGTTGGCAAGCGAGATGCGAAGTCGACGACGTTCCTGCCATGTTTGTCGAGCGCTTTGTGCCGCTCTTTCGTTTGAAAATACGCATAGCCGGCGGTAGTTTTTTGATCCTTGTGATTAAGCACCGAGCCGACCAAATGAAGCGAGGCGCCGTCCCTCACGAGCCACGAACCGACCGTGCGCCGTAGATCATGGATGCGTAAATCGTCGAGCCCTGCGGCAGCTCGGATTCGACTCCATGCGTCGGTTAGATTGACGAGGTGCTGCCCCAGCTTCTTGCCGCAGATGATGTACGGATTGCCCTGCAGCTGAGGCACGGATTTGAGGCGCGAGATGGCGGCGTGACTTAATGGAGCAAGAAGCGCCTCGCCATTTTTGGTCTTCGGGATCGAGAGCGTCCGTTGTTTCCAATCAATATCGCTCCACTTGGCACCGAGGAGTTCTCCGCGACGAAGGCCGGTGAGCAGTAAGAGCCAAATGGCGTGCCGAACGTACTCATCGGCTTCCTGGTCAATTGCTTTCGATAACTGGGGCAATTCGTCTGGAGTAACGAATCGGCGCCGCTTGGTCTCGGGGAATCGCTCCACTCCTGAAGCGGGATTGGCCTTATCGTGCGGCACGAGTCCCCACTTACGCCCCAGGTTGTACATCTTTCGCACGACCTCAAGGAGCCTGTTGGCCGCATAAGGGTGCTTGCTGCCAATCTCCGCATGGAGTGCCGCCATGTCATCGGTGGTGATTGTCAGCGCGAGTCGCGTTCCGAATCGAGGAATCAGATGCCGGGCGAGGTAGGATTCGTCCTCGACCCAGGTGCTTTTTTTGAGCTTCGCATGCCGACGGATATAGGTCTCGGCCAGCGATTTCACCGTACCGGCCGCCTTAATGCTCTCCTTAGGCGCCTGCGGATCGACCCCTTCAGCGACCTGACCCAGGTATGACACCGCCTTCTTACGTGCAACGTCGAGTCGTAATACATCCCCTCGGCCAAGGGTCGCCAAGCGCTTGCGGCCTTGAACCCGGTACGAACAGACAAACATGCGCCGGCCACTCGGAAAGACCCTCACTCCGAAGCCAGGCAGCTGCCGATCCCAGTAGATGCATTGCGCATTCTTGGTACCCAAATAGGGTAGGGGTTTGATGGTATCTTGGCGAAGATCTTTGATTGGCATCGGTCGTCAATCCGCTGAGTGACCAGGGAGTTACCGAGAGCGATCATACCTCCCCTATATGATGCGAGCAAGAAACAAAAACCCTACAAATAAGCCATTGAATCGGCGTACTCCAGCGTAGTCAGGCGAGCTCAGTAGTGGGGTGCGATTGTAACTACGAACCAGGAGGCCGGGAGTTCGAATCTCTCCGGGCGCGCCAATAATCAATAACTTGGACGCGCCAGAATTTCCCAAGTGTTGAATATCTCGTAAGTGTTGAATATTCCGCTCCTCGGTTTCGCTCGTAACCCCTCGCAGGTAGTGCCGCTTGGTGGTTTCGACGCTGGCGTGGCCCAGCCGGATGCTGAGCGGATCGTGGTGAGACCCGAGACCCTGATTCGCTTGGCACCGAGCCGGATTCAGGCTCTTCTGGAAATGGAAGTCTCGCCCCGGACGGCCGCCGATTCCGCTGGAACTGCGACAGCTAATCCGACGGATGGAGAGAGGGAATCCGCTATGGGGTCAGGAGCGGATTGCGAACGAGCTGTGGATAAAGCTCGGACTGCAGGTCTTGCCACGGACGGTGCGGAAGTATCTTCCCCGAGCACCTGCTGGGTGTCCCCGAGGAGATAAGCGCTGGTCCACGTTCCTCAAGAACCAGGCGCAAGCGATCGTGGCGTGCGACTTCTTCGTCACTGTGACGTGTGGTTTCCAGCTCCTCTACGTATTCGTTGTGATGGAGCATCGCAGCCGACGGCTGATTCACCGCAACGTGACCGCCCATCCGACCGCGTTCTGGACGCGCGAGCAGCTACGCGAGGCAAAAGCCGCGGAATTATTGAAAGTCGCGGAGACCGCGCGTGCGAAGCTCAAGGTGCCAGTGCCGTTGAACGGCGTCGAGGCCGTGCATCAAGACACGCCAATACGGATCATCCAGCGTCGCGTTTACATCAAAAGGTAATTCGGGGGTCGCCCAATGTCAGCTCCACGGCGGATATTTCAGTGCCATGACCGGCAAGTAGTGGCCGACTGCACGAATTCGCGGTCCAATTTCCAGCAAACGTCGGCATCGGTCAAGTGTCGACCCGAATGCGACTGTGGCCGAGTTTTCAAAGGAGTCATTCTAACCAAGTGCTGCGGACATTCGTCAGAGGGGCCGAGCTTCGATCACGCAAAGAGGAGTAGTGGTGGGCACGATCCTTGCCACACCAAATCCAGTGGCCGTTAGGATTGAGTTGAACTCGGCTGCCGTCCGCTCGCGCCCGCCCGGCGTAAGGACGAGCATCTCCAGGTCGAGGAGGTATGCGTCAACCGCTTGCCCCTTTTCGGCCTTCTCTGGCATCACGCGCTCGACGATCAGCAATTTTGAGCCGGGGATCATCACGTTACGACAATTCCCAAGGATAGCGACGGCACGTGCATCGTCCCAGTCATGGATCACCGCTTTGAGCAAATAGGCCTCGGCACCGGATGGGACACCTTTAAGAAAGTCGCCGGCTACGACCTCGACGCGCCCGGCCACTCCGCTGGCCTCCAGCAGTGGCGAGGCGCCGACCACGACATTGGGGAGGTCGAACAGAATTCCCTGGACCTTCGGGTTCGCGACCAAAATGTCGGCTAGAAATCGGCCGTTTCCCCCGCCGACGTCCGCGATGCGGGCGAACGATGAAAAATCGTAAGCGGCGATGACTGGCGCGGACACAGCAGCGCTGAACGAAGTCATCGCTTGGTTGAACAACGCAGATTCCTCCGCGTTATCGGCATGACGTTCAAAAATGCTTTTGCCGAACGCCCGCTCGGCGACGGCCTGTCCGCTGCGGACGCTTTCGAGAAAGTCCGACCAAAGCTGCCACCTCAAATCGCCAGCCGTGAACAGCACGCCAGCGCGCTGCGACCCGGGTGCGTCGCTACGTAGCAGTTCGCCCGCCGGGTTGAGCCGGAACAAATCCGGTGCTTGTTCCTCGAAGACTCCGTGCGCCACGAGCGCGCGGAGTAAACGGCGCAGAGTTGGCGCATCAGTTCCGGTCTCGGCCGCGATCTCGCCGCTGGTCATGGGCCCCCTCGCAAGTATGTCGGCGACGCCAAGCTGAGCACCGGCATACAGGGCGCGCGAGGCGCGCATTACGAACGCCAACTGCCGCAACATCAGCGCAGGCGGAACTTCGTTCTGATTGTTCATCGATGCGCTCCTTATTTGCACGGCAACAATCCAATTCAAGTTACTGACGTGACGCGCGTCGCTTCTATAGGCGTATTCGACGGCCCCCCGTCAGATATCCCGACACACGCGTGCGAGCACAAACCGAGGGCCGCCAGAACAACGCTACCCACGTCCGCCGCGTCACGCAAGCAGTCATTCCAGTGGCCGCTTTCTGGAAAAACTCAGGGGAGGCGCGACCGACGGAAAGTGGGCCGGGTGCGGTCAGTTCCCGGTGTCGATCCTGACCGATCCGCCCAAGGTCGCTTCGCGGACCCCTATGCGACGGTCGCGAACGCCCGCCGTCGGACCGGCTTGAGCTTGCGCGCCCAATTACGGATCAAAGACAGACTTCACTCACAAACTCTCTCCATGCCGACAGATAAGCGTCGATGTCACCCTCCGACGCTGGAATTCCGACGATCGGCCCGGCCCACGTCCCGAAATCCCAGATTCCACGGTTCGCGAGGTATACACGCTGCAAGTCGCGTAGCGCGGGAACATCACTCTTTCGCACCTCTACGGCATTTTCCGGCAGCTTAGATGAATAGCAGCACCAGACGCGTGTACCAATCTGGCAGGCGGAGCAGCGCAAATGTCTTTCCTCGATAACCGCGCGAAAGCCCGACGCTAGCCTCGCGGCAAGAGCCGCCGCACGCTCATACGCTTCGCTGGTCATGACCTCGCCTAGATTGGCCCGACAAGCCGCCATCGAGACCGCGTTCGCGAACATTGTTCCGCCCAACGCGGGTTGGTCAATAGGCGCGCCGGACAGATAATCAGGGTGGGCAGGCTGCTCAATCTCTGCCGCCAATCGCTCGCTCATGCCATACGCAGCGAGTGGCACGCCGCCCGCCATCGATTTGCCGATGACCAAGGCGTCTGAGACTAGATCCCAAAGCCGCGAAAGCCCCCCGTAACTGCAGGCTTGAGTTTGTGTCTCGTCGATGGCAAGGATTGCGTCATACTGCTTTGCCAATGACCTGAGCCCATCGTGGAAGCCAGCGACAGGTTTGATGAGACCAAGATTTGTCATCGCCGGTTCCGTCAAGATGAGCGCGACGTTCTGCCGCCGCAGTACTCGTTCCAGGGCTGCAAGATCGTTGAACGGAACAACGACCGTATGCCGCACCTCGTCGGACTGGATGCCTCGGTACTCCGGCACCGTGTCGCCTTGGTCGTCTAAGGCGAGCAGCGGTGCGACATGTCCGTGATACTTTCCTTCGAAAACGACGACCTTCTTTCGCCCTGTAGCTAGCCTCGAGAGCAGAAGCAGTTCGCTGTTCGCCTGGCTCGCCGTAATCGTGAACTGCCACTTGGGCTGGCGATATCGTTGTTGTAGCTCTTCGGCAACCCAAATCGAATCATTCGTCGGCAGTTGTCAGTCGATATTCGGCGGAACAGCAGAGTACATTGCGCTCTCCTTCAAGACTCTCGGTCACGAGAGCGGATTCTTCTGGTACGTCAGCGGCTGCATCGGCATCTCGCTGATCACGTTCCTGTATGTGCCTGAGACGCGTTGGTCATCGCAAATGACCATGGTCGATATGCCGGCGCGCTGAGCGAACATCAAGCGTTCAGCCGGAGCTCAGTTCGAGGCGGCTCGCGCACGAGCAGCATAGCGATAGTGCCAAGCAAAGGCCCGACAGCAAGCGTGACGAACGCAGCGTAGAAGGAGTTCGACGCATGACAGACGGCTCCGACGGCCAACGGCACGATTGCGCTGCCGAGTTGCCACAATGCGTTGGTAAGCCCCGTCGCGGATCCCGCAAGTCGTCGGCCCGCCACCTCCGCGATCAACGCGGCCATGAGCGGGCTGTAAACGAAGGCGAACACGCCCAGTAGCGGCGCCGTGAGCATGAAGGCGGTGGCGGTACGTAGCGCGCCAAACACAAGAAGCATGACGACGAAACCGGCGAGACAAATGAGGATCGGCACCCTGCGAATGCCTCCAAGCCAGTCCGAAATAAGTCCGACAAGCGGTTTCGCAACCACGGCACCGATGCCGAACAACGCGACGACCAGGCCGGCCTTTTCTACGGAAAAGCCGTGGCCCTTGACCAGAAGAGCGTTGGCCCAGAATGCGACGCCCCAAGTACCCCATAGCGCCCCGAACCCGGCGGCGGCGAGAAGAAGCAGGTCGCGGTTATGGAAGAGCACCGCGACATTCGGCGTTTCGATGCTCCTTTCGGACGCACTAGACGGAGCATGGCGCAAGACGAGAAAGGTGACGACGCTGCAGGCCATAGTCATCGCACCCAGTCCTTGGTAAACGCCACCCCATCCGAAGCCCTTGAGAAGGGTGGGCACGATGAGGTTCGTGGTGACGACGCCTAGCGACGTTGCAGTGAGGAAGAGGCCGACCGCGCGGCCACGATCGCGGATTCCAAACCAGGCCGTTAGCAGCTTGATGCACGCGGCGTAGTCGACACCTGCCGCCAGTCCCATCAGTGCTTGCAGCACGATTCCAGCGCCAACCGAGCGCACATAGCTGAAGCAGTAGGTGAAAAGCCCGAGCAAAACGAGCCCGAGCATCAGCATTAACCGTCCTCCGAAACGGTCCACGAAGAAGCCGCCTATCGCATTCGACATGACATAGCCGACGTAGAACGCGGTGACAATCACGCCGAGTGTCGCGACCGTCAATCCGAGTGACTCGCCCACCGACACCGCCACGTTGGCCCACGCCAGCCGATCAATAAAGCTCAGTAGGAACGCGATCCAGGCAATGAACAAAATAACCCATCGATAGGGCGAAGGCGGACCTTCTGCTCCTGCATGTTCTTGGACGTTCGGGAGAGTCATTGCCAATTTCTCCGTAATTGCGCGCTCACGGGAACTGTCGCTCGCCGTCAAGTTGGCTACGCTTGGCTTACGTCACCCTTTCCCTTTCTTGTCGAGAAATGTCAAGCCTGAGGGTGTGACGCACCGCGCTCGAGCCGCCCGCGGTAGCTTGCTCGGCGGCAAATGCGCTGCGCCGCTGCCGCCGATGAAAATACGGCTTCACATCGTTCTCGTTGGCAGATGCGTACGCTGGCAATCTGCACTATGGTAGCGGTTGGATACTAGCGCTTGAGTTAAGCTCGTCACCGATGCAACAGGGTTTGGACAGACAAATTTCTACTGAGGTGCTGATCGTTGGCGCGGGTCCTGTCGGGCTGACGCTTGCGATCGATCTTGCGCAGCGCGGCATTGAGGTGACGGTCGCGGACACCCGCGCTCGTGGCGAGCTGCCTGGCGTAAAATGTAACCACGTCGCCGCGCGCACGATGGAGATTTTTCGTCGCCTTGGCTTGGTCCGGGCGGTGCGCGAGGCCGGTCTACCCGCCGAATATCCCCACGACGTCGTCTTTCGCGCCACTGCGACGGGGATGGAGCTTTCGCGCATACCGATTCCGTGCCGAGCCGAGCGCTATACGGCGAAGGGTGGGCCCGACACCTGGTGGCCGACACCGGAGCCGCCACATCGAATTAATCAAATCTACCTCGAACCGGTGTTGTTCTCGCATGCGCTAGCGGTGCCCCGATTGCGCATCTTGAACCGCACACGGGTCGTCGACTTCGTGCAAAGCGAAACCCGCGTGCGGGCAACCGCTGAGAATCTCGACGCGGATGGGACCAGCGACATCATTTCCAGCTACCTCATCGGCTGTGATGGCGCCCACTCCGCTGTGCGTCACACCATGGGCGCTAAATTCAGCGGTGACGCAGTGGTGATGCAAACGCAGTCCACCTACATCCGCGCGCCGCAATTGCTGGGTATGTTACCGAGCCCGGCGTGGCTCACTGTTTCCCTCAATCGGCGGTGCAGTGGCTACCTCTTCGCGATCGATGGTCGAGAGCGCTGGCTCATCCACAACTGGCGACCTCCAAGCGAGGATCTCGCGCTTCTAGACCGCGATCAATGCATCCGGCAAATCCTCGGGGTGGGGTCCGCTTTCAAGTTCGAGATCAAGAGGCTGCCTCGCTCTATCCGCGTAAACTAGCACTCTCCCGCCCTGATCAGCACGTGGCTTGGCGTGGCGATAAGATGCCGGACCATTGCGTAGGATTGATCGATCGCCTGCGAGGGGTAACCCCAACGGCGTAGAAGGCATGATTCGCTACGCCTAAGTGACTGGGATTTGCGAATTGATTCCGTGATTCGAAAGGCATTATCGACCCAGTATCCATTGGTCACCGCCGCGCTAACATTTGAATAAATTGCCGTCTTTTATCGAAGGCGCGAGTCAACGTTCCCGGAATGCTCCCGCACGCACTAAGTGGCCCTCATCGTTGTGCCGAGGCGGTCATGATTGTTTAGCAACAACGATGACTTCAGCGAGCAGTCCAAGCGGCGCAGGCCGATTCGCCATTCGTTGTCGCAACCCTTCCTCCAACCGATTTCCAAAATCACGCACTACCTGTTCGTCGCCTCTACCCGCGAGCGCGGAAGCCAGCGAAGGCACAAACGTCGATCGGAAGAACTTTGTATGCGTAGTTGCGAGGATTTCCTTGTCTCCATCGTGCTGGTAGTTGATCCAAGCGGCGTCTACAGGCGCCAACGTCTCGCAATGCTTCACAATCAATTGCCGGAATCTCCCCTGCGCATCAAAGGGTGCCAGAAGATCGCGGCGCGCCCGCCCATATGACCCGAGCACCATGCGTGCGCGTTCATCGGGCGTTATTGCGCCCTGAGCCACCATCTCCGCAAGAACGATGTTCGCTTGATCCATCAGGTCCAGGAAGCCGGGTAAATCGCCACCGTCGTCGACACTGGGAAGTACGACCATGAAATGCCCACCGCACCGCAGCTCTGTTGCCCGTAGCGAGAGAAAGGATTCCCAGTCTTGCACGCCTTGTCGATCGAACTCAGCGCGCACCGCCCCAGTGCTGCGCCGCGAATGGAAATGGCCGGGTATCGTTGTTGGGATTCGACTCAGCCAAACGACGGCGTAGGAACTCCACCCGATGTCAACCGTCTCCGGCGGGAGCACGCTGCCGTAAAATGATCGTCCAATTGCGCAGGGAAAAACGTTGGGTTCGTCGACTGCATATCTATCCGGGTCGCTGTCTAAGGCCTTAAAGAGCGCGTTGAAGTCATTGGACGCTTGATCGACGTGATATATGACAACGGGCCGGCTGGGACCCAAGCGGGCCCGCACTGTTTGGATTGCCAACCGCATGGGAGCGAGTGAATTCTTCCCCTGCGACGATCCATAGTCCGCGATGACGACCGGCCGATCGCCGTCGTCGATGGCAGTGTCGCGAATCATGTGTTCGAAGAGCGGAAGCGCTGATCCGATACCCTGCGCCTGGGGCTTCGCGTATTTGTTATATGCGCCGCCACCTTCCATTACCGCGTGCGGATGAATTGATGCTTCGGACATGCTAAGCCCGCTATTGTTCCCAGTGACGCCCTGATCGGGAAGGGTACTCCAGTCATTCCCGGATCTTCCAGTCCGGTCTCCGCCCATTTCGGTGGACCGCGTGTACGCCTTGGCGGTCGTTGCGCTGCCGTAACGCCGTTTATGCAGAGCAATCGAACGGCAAGCGACGCGGAGTTGGCAATTGCAGGCAAATGCTGTCACACAAGTGCGTGACGCTACTGGCACCGGATATCGACCCGCTTCGAACATTGCCCACGGCGAGATGCGCTCGCTAAGAATTCGCTTTATGCTAGATGCCGGCAACAGCGCTCTGGGGGTTTGCGCACAAATGTCCTCTGCGCCCGGGGAAGAGGATGCGCGGCCTGCGGGTCGGTCCTGATCAATCGAGGGAACATGCAGGGTGCGGCGCCGACTGTTGTCGCGAATGATCGGGCCAATCGAGTGCGTCTGCGTTTGGCTTGGCTGTGCGGCTTGGTTCTATTTCTCGAAGGCTACGACATCGCAGCCGTTGGGTACGCAATCCCATCGCTCGTCGATGCATGGCACGTGCGCCCATCCATGTTCACCCCGGCGCTCACGGCCGGCAATATTGGGCTGCTGCTCGGCTCGCTCTGCGCAGGATTGCTGGGGAATCGGCTGGGGGTCAAGCGCGTACTGATCGGCTGTGTGGCTATGTTCGGCGTTTTCTCACTGCTGTCGGCACTTGTCGCATCGCCGTCGCAATTGATCGCCCTGCGGCTTTTGACGGGGCTGGGTCTCGGCGGCGGAATCCCGCTCGCAATCGCGCTCGCTTCGGACTTTGCCCCACGGATGACCCAGGGGCGGTTCGTGATCTTGACGTCTACGGGTGTCCCGATCGGTTTCGCGGTCGGGGGGTTGCTGGCAAGCCGGCTTGTAGGCCTCTTCGGTTGGCCCGCGATCTTTTGCGTCGGTGGTGTGCTGCCGCTCGCGATCGTGCCGCTGCTTGCGCGGCAGCTGCCGGCGTCCGGAGTGCTGCACGCCGAGGAGCGCCGACGCAATCTGGTCGCCGCGCTGTTCCACAATGGGATTGCGCCGACTACGCTGCTGCTTTGGTCGATCAATTTGCTCAATCTGCTCGGTATCTACTTCATCCTGCTGTGGATGCCGGCCATCTTGCACGGTGCCGGTATGAGCCCCTCTCGGGCGATTTTCACCTCGACAATGTACTCCATGGGCGTCATCGCGGGTCCGTTGCTCGTAGCGCCCGTCGTGGACCGCATCGGAATGGAGCGTGTATTGACCTGCGGGCTGGCCTTCGGTGCTCTGTGCGTGCTTTCAATAGGATTGTTCAATCCGCCGCTCTGGTTGCTTTCGGTCCTGATCGGCGGCGCCGGAATCGGCGGCGGCTGTCAGTCCGGAATCAATTCGCTCTCGGGATTGTCTTATCCGCCTGCCATTCGCTCAGCCGGCGCTGGCTGGGCGCTGGGTGTGGGGCGTGTAGGCAGCATCGCGGGACCGCTCCTTGGCGGCGCGTTGCTTGCGCTAGGATTTCGGACCCGGGAAATATTCGTTGCGGCTGCCATCCCAGCATTCGGCGCCACAATACTGATGGCGATCCTCGGGCGGTTACGGCGCAGCAGCCGAGTTTGCTAGAGGACCACATGCGGATTTCATCTGACAAGCTAGGCGCTCAACGGGGGCTCCTAAGCTAATTGTCTGAGCCACGGGGCAAGACTGCGCATTCGGATGCGGCGCTGGCGGCTGACGGCCCGGTCCCGGGCGATTCAAATCAAACACTGGGTGACAGCTCTTTAGGCCGCTTTCTTCAATCGACGCGACGCGATGCCGACGAGACCGACTCCGAGTGCGCCGATTGCCCAGAGCGGTATGGGGCCGTCGGTAGCACCAGTAGTGGTCGAGACCTGTCCCGGTCGCACGCGATGGCACCGTAGTTGACGTATGGTTCCTCCAATTGCTCCTGGTCATAGCCAGTATTGAAGATACCGAGTCGTGGCTAAGCTGTGTGCTCACCCGATCGCGAGGCGACACAGGGAAACATAGCGCCGGGAGTCGTGGCCCAGGGTGCGGGTGGTCCCGGCCCGGTCACCCGAAGGCGCGTTCTATCGCGCACCGCCCAGCGGAATCTCTTGCCTTGCCCCAATTTCCGTGCGCTCAATCTTCGAAATGCCGGAGCCGGATTATGGTCCCGCTCGTGACAAAGCCCGTATCGATCCGAATCCACCAAACCGTACTCCCATCTGGCGTGACCACGAAATTGTAGTGAGAGTTGTCGGATTCGTGATGGGACCCGGTGCAGTCGCTGTTTACCACGTAGATCCCGGTCACCGTGGGCATGTGCATCGTGCCGTTCACCATTGCCGTGTAGGTCGCAAGGGTGTTTCCATCGCCGTCATAGGTGATTTCTCCTACCGCGGCAACGGGGCCGAGGGGCGTCGTTCCCGTTACAGTCACCACATAAGTCCCGTGTAAAGTTGCGTTCCCGCGCGGGCAGTGTGCCTCATCCGCCGTAACAGCGTGGGGCGCTAAAGCGGCGGTAAACGCCACCAACGCGAGCAGGTTCCGGTTCGACAGCAATTTCAGAATCATGTCGAAATCTCCCTATTTCTTGAGTTCAAAAGCGTTCGAGTCTTTTCGGGCTCAAGCCAAAGACCCTGCCACCAGATCAGCCGGCAAGTCCTGACGGCGTCCTGAATGATTTACGAAGGTTCACGGACGAATCGCTGAAAGCGGTTCTACCGGCGCCGCCCTGACCCTCGCCGCTGAAACCGGCTGTAATCACTTGGTCCGTGCGGGCGATGTACGATAAATGGCCCGCGTTAGGCCTCGATGGGCAGAATTGCGTGGTGGATCAAGCACTTCTGGCAGGTCTCGGCCGATGGTGACACTCGACAACACGACACTCCGCATTGGTGCCTGGCGCGTCGACCCGTCGCTGGATGAAATCTCAAAAGACGGGAAGATTGTTAAGCTCGAGCCACGGACCATGCGGCTCCTTGTCTGCCTCGCCGAGCACGCCGGTCAGGTCGTCAGCGTCGAACATCTGCTGCGGGATGCCTGGAAAGACGTCATCGTCACACCCGATTCGGTCTATCACGTTGTCACAGCGCTGAGGCGCACGCTTGCTGACGACAGCAAGGACCGTTCCTACATCGCGACTGTTCCGCGGCGTGGGTATCGACTCATCGCGCCGGTCGCTCCGTGGGTCGAAGCGCCGAACGTGCCGGTCGAGAGCTCACCAGGTCCTCCCGCTGAACCAGGCCCCGCAACGCTCACGGTTCCGAACACCAGCCCACCCTGGCGGCGATTCGCGATCGTCCTTTTCATCGCGTTCGTCGCCGGGCTCGGCTATGTCATCGTCGACAAGTTCTGGCTGTCGAAGTCCGTGACGGCGAGTCGCCAAACCTTCGCCATGACGACGGCCGTCAGCGACAAGTCGATTGCGGTGCTGCCTTTCACGGACATGAGTGAGGGCAAGGACCAGGAGTACTTAGCCGATGGTCTGGCGGAGGAGATTATTGACTTGCTCGCAACCGTACCCGAGTTACACGTTCCGGCGCGGACCTCGTCTTTCTATTTCAAGGGCAAACCCACGAAGATCCCCGACATCGCTCGAGAACTCGGCGTCGCTCATGTTCTCGAAGGCAGTGTACGCAAGTCAGGCAACCGTGTGCGAGTCGCCGCTCAGCTGGTGCGCGCGGACAACGGCTACCACGTCTGGTCGGAGACCTACGACCGAACGGTCGACGACATCTTTAGCATCCAGGATGAGATTGCCGGCGCCGTCGTAAAGGCCCTCAAAGTAACGTTGCTCGAAGGAGCGTTGGCACGAGCTACCCCGACGTTGAACAGCGAAGTCTATACGCAGTATTTACAGGCCCGGTCTCTGTGGAACCGTGGCACACCCGCCGACAACATAAAGAGCATGGACTACCTGAAGCGGGCGCTTGCATTGGATTCCACGTTCGCGCCCGCTTGGGCGCTATTGGCCCAAGTTCATTCGGTCGCATTCTCCCTGTATGGAACTGATTCCTACCCTGAGGCTCGTAGCGAGGCACATCGAGCGGCAGAACAAGCGCTCAAACTCGACCCGAAGCTCTCGGATGCTCATCTCGCCATGAGCTGGGTGCGATTCGATCTCGATTGGGACTGGGACGCGGCAGACGGCGAGATCAGGCAAGCACTCGCGCTCGACCCGGGCAATGCTGATGCCTATCGGTTCGCATCGTTCATTAAGAATGCCTTGGGTCAGAACGGGGACGCGCTCGTGCTGGCGCGTGCTGCTGTCGCGCGGGACCCATTGAGTGCCTGGAACTATATGGCAGTCGCCTACGTACAACGGGATCTCGGCAGCCCGGAGGACGCGGCGCTCACCTACCACAAAGCGCTCGACTTAAATCCGACCGCCGCATATTTACACGCACGGCTCGGGATGTTGTTGGTGAATAAAGGCGATCGAGAGGCGGGATTGGCGGGGATCGAAAGAGAGACGGACCCTATAGTTCGGCAGCTGACTCTGCCCTACGCCCTCTACGCCCTCGGCCGGAACGAAGAGGCCGATCGCATATTCGCAGACGCGGAGCGGAAATACGCCGGACGGTGGGCTGCGCAAATTGCGTGCATTTATGCGCTCCGACATGATCCGGACCGAGCGTTCGTGTGGCTCGACCGCGCCTACCGGCATCACGAACGAAGCCTTGTCTATGCGAAATCGTGGTTTGCTGAGTTGAGACTCGACCCGCGTTACAAGGCATTTCTCAGCAAGATGAACCTTCCCGAGTAGCGCAACGAAGCTGCAACAGCTGTTTTCATCGGAACCAAGAAATGTCCGCTGTCGGAAAACGCGTTGCGCGGCTTGAATGCCCGCTTCTGGCTCGGGTGGTGGCGTCGGCGGCGACCGCCAACGCGTACTTCCGGACCCGTTTCGGTCATTCGCGACCGGCTGCTTTCGGGAAGCCGCTTTTTACGTCAGAGCCCGATCCACCTTGAAGGTGCTGACGGCCGGCAGATCAAGATGATTCGGGAGCGGCAGCCTCGGTCGCACTGACGGCTACTCAGGCAGGTTCATCTTGTGCAGAAACGCCTTGTAGCGGGGATCGGGCTCAAGATTCTTGAGGAGTGGGTCGCCCTTGACCCGGTAGAGTGCTACATCCTTCTGGCGGTGGGCTCGGTCAAGCCAAGCCAAAGCCTGTTTAATTTCGCCACGATATGCGTGTACTTGGGCCACCACATATGCCCAGTGTTCGGCATACGCGTTCGCGGCCCGTACAAGCGCCGCGTCCGACTCGGCTTTGCGTTTCATGGCGTGATATACGAGGGCGATCCCGGCATCGGCTCCGCCATCAGAAGTCGCCTGCTGCATCTGCGCGAGTGCCGCATCGAGCTTGCCCGCCGCAAGCAGAACAGTGCCGAGGGTCCAGTGAGCCCACAGGAAAGTGGGACTGACTTCAATGGCCGTGCGAAGTCTCCCCTCCGCTTCAGGGATCCTCCCCATGCGGTAGCTAATAGTGCCAAGTCCTGCGTGTGAGATAGCGCCCAATGGGTCGAGCGCCAAGGCGGCATTATAAAAGGCCGCAGCTTCGTCCAGTCGACCCAAGCTCAATTGGATGATGGCGGCGGTCACAAGAATCCCGGGGTCGCGTGGGTCGAGAGCAAGCGCTCGTTGGATTTTGCCAACAGCAGCGGCCCAGTCCCAGTCGTAAATCGAATGAATGAGAGCCAGTTGACCGTGCGCCATGCCGGAAGTCGGGTGGAGCTTGAGTACGCGCTCGCACGATATCCGCGCGCGCTCGAAGCCCTCACGGGGCGGCGCGTATCCCCATTCGGCGATGTATACGTGGACGAGAGCGAGAGATTCGGCCGCGCGTATCGAAGTAGGATCGAGCGCGAGCGCTTGCTCAAAGTACCCTGCCGCACTCTCGAACCCGACCTTGTCGAAGCGGTCAAGTGCGTGACGTCCGCGCTGATAAAGGTCGTACCCCGGAGCGCTTTTGAGTATCGGGCGCGATGGCAAATCGACCCCGACCGCGACCTGCAAGGCGCGCACGAGGCTTGCGGCGATCTGGTCCTGGATTTGGAGCACTTCGTCGAAATCCTTGTCGTAGCTCCCGGACCACAGGTGCGAGCCGTCGTGTGTGCCGATCAGCTGTGCCGTGACTCGTAAGCGGTTGCCCGACCTGCGCACGCTGCCTTCAAGCACGTACGCCGCGCCGAGGACGCTGCCGATTGTGCGCAGATCCTCGTTCTTACCTTTGAACTGGAAAGATGAGCTGCGGCCAATTACGCGGATGCCGGGCACTCTCGCCAATAGATGGACTACTTCCTCGGCCATGCCGTCCGCGAAGTAACCCTGATCCTTCTTCTCGCTCATGTCTTCAAATGGTAGGACCGCAATCGACTTGTCGCTGACCGTCGTAGTCGCCATGTTGGTATGAGCTGCTGCGCTCACCTTTTCTGCGGCAGCCAACGAATCCTCGCTCGGCATGGCCAGCGCGTCGACCCATGGAGCAACGGGCGCAACCAAGCGATAGCCGCGTCGCAGCACATTTACGATGTATGAAGGCTCTTTTGGGTCGTCACCAAGGACTCGCCGGAGCTCCGCCACCGCCTGATAGACCGAATTCGGTGTCACGACGACACCCGTCCACACTTCGTCCAGAAGTTTCTCAACGCTCACGACCTGACCGGCGTGTTCGGCTAGGCAAACGAGGAGTCGCATCGTTCTCGGCTCGAGCTTGACGCTTGTCCCGTCTCTCGAAATCTCATCGAGCGCCGGATCGACGCGCCAGGCCCCGATTCGCAATCGCTGATTATCCGACGATTTCATCGGCGATGGCCTGCCAGAAGTGCATGATCTGCATGGCATTTCCGTCCAAGGAGAGTCAACGCGAACTACCTTGGCAGTATACCCGTGCGACTTGATCCGTCGTCACTGCCGGAGAGCTGACTTACGCAGTTGCAACGCTCCGACAGGAAGGTTCAGCACGTCTTCGTTGAGGCCAATCCAGTGGTAGAAGTCTCAGAAGGATCCCATGGATTCTTTCGAAAATTTCAGCTCCTCAGGACTCGAGGTCCGACCGAGAATTGCATTGCGGTGCGGAAACCGACCAAAACGGTCGATCACCAGCTGATGGGCACGAGCATCGCGCGTCCAGCTTTCGTTTCCGAGCCGCTCAATCAGACGGACCGCGAGCGCCTGATGTTCGCGGTCCTCACTGTGCTCAAAGGGCAGATATATGAAGTATCGCTCAGCGTGAGTCATATCTACGTCGAGACCAAGGGTGATGACCTGTTCGGCCAAACGACGTGCGACGGGATCGGCGTCGAAAGCACGCGGTGTGCCGCGGAACATATTGCGCGAGAACTGGTCCAGGACGACTATCCCCGCCAGTAGCGAGCGCGGGCCGGCGAGGCTGCAGGCGTCGCTCTCAACGATCCGCTCATGCACCGCAAGAAAACGTCGGCGAATTAGCTCGTCGACATGGCTGCTTGCGGTGAACCAGAATTCTTCGCCGACCTCTCGGAACCAGAAGTCCAGCACTTGTGCGATCCATGGTGGTGCGACGCTGCGAGTCGTGGAGCCGTCATCGGACATGCATGCGTCTCCGCCCTGACAGACCCTCCCCAGAGCGGGCAGCCGCGATCATTCGGGCAGACCTGCGAGGCGGAGCAATTGTTCGAGATGCTCAGCGTCGGACACCAGTTTGAAAGGCTCTCTTGTCATCATGTGCCAAATGGAGAATTCCGGCTGTCTCGCCAGACACTCTACAACGTGGGTATGGGCGCGCTCGCTTTCACCAAGCCGAGCGTGGCATCCCGCCATGTAGGCCGCAACCCGATAGTTACGCAACGGAATGTGTTCGAACATCTCCAGCGCTTCCCGATACCTACGCAAGACCATATAGGCGCGACCCACCTGGCGCCAGTACCAGGGCGGGTCGAAGTACGGATCAATCTGCTTGGCTCGGGCGCTCCAGTTCAGCGCCTCCTCCGCTTGCCCCGCATATATGAGCACCGTCGCCATGTCCGCCAAGTTCCATTGGTTGTTCGGGTTGAGCTCGACGGCGCGCCTCATGTGCTGAAGAGCAAGCTCGAAGGCACGCCGTTGCAGGCAGACCTGCGCCAAAATCGAATGGCAGGTGCTCTCGCCGTCGTCGAGTTCGACGGCGCGCATGGCCAGACGGTAGGCCTCATCCAGCTTAGCCGTTGAATCTCCAAGGTGATTCTGCCAATCGTGGGTGCGCATGATGGCAAGTAAAGCATAGGCCATGCCGTAGCCCGGATCGATATCGATGGCCTTTTCGAAAAGCCGCGTGGCCTCGGCAGCTCCCGCCGGGTCGTCCCACGGCAGGGCGTTCCCCTTGAGGACGCACTCGTAGGCCTCGAGACTCGCAGGGTGCTTGCGTCGCGCGCGGTCAGCGTCGGTCACCTGCACTCTGCCTACGAGAGTGCTGACGATCCTCTGTACGACCTCGTCCTGGACGGCGAAGATCTCCGTCTGGAGGCGATCAAGACGGTCACCCCAAACTTGATGGCCGCTCGCCGCATCGATGAGCTGCACGGTGATGCGGATGCGATCGCCCATGCGGCGTACGCTCCCCTCGACCACGAAGCGAACGTTCAATTCGCGAGCCACGCGGTTGATGTCTACGTTGGTGCCGCGGTACTTGAAGGATGCTGACCGAGCGCGGACATCTAGCAGCCGCCAGCGGGAAAGCTCGGTGATGATGTCCTCGCTGATTCCGTCGCTAAATGTCTGTTGCTCTACATCGCCACTTGGGTTGCTGAACGGTAGCACGCAGATGGCCACGCGGACGGGTCCCGACGCTGTCCCCGGCGCCGGCACGGGAGCCGTCTCGCGTCTCGCTGCTGGGGTGGCTTCTTGCGGCGCCGCCAGCCCGCCGTCTGAAGCAGGTCCCGGCGGCACCCCGGGGGCGGACACCGCTACATGAGCGGGCGAGGCGCTTAAGGCGGCTCCGGAGTCGGGGCCGAGCGCTCCGATGAAGCGGTAGCCACGTCGCGGGAGTGTCTCGATGTAGCGCGGCGTCTCCGCCACGTCTCCGAGTGCGCTGCGGAGCTTGCGGATCACTGTGTTGAGGCTGGTATCGAAGTCCACCACGCCCTTAGGCCAAAGCAGCGCGATCAGCTGCTCGCGCGTCACGACGCTCCCGGCGTGAGCGATGAGCTCCTGCAGCACCCGCACCGGCTGCTCCTGGAGGCGGATCCGGGCGCCCTCGCGCTCGAGCTCCCCCGATTCCGGGTCGAGCATCCACCCATCGAAGCGGAGTTTCCTGCTGTTCACGCGAGATCAGCGCCCGGTCATAGTTAATTCAGCAATAGATCAGCGTCTGTCCATGGAGTGGCAGCAGCCCATCGGTGACTCTGGACCCCGCAAAGAAGTCCCGCCCATCGCGCCGGCACCGGGCTCGCTGAGCGGGGACCGAAACCGACACATACACAGGAGACTGCCATGTTTCGCTTCATAATCACGATGATGATTTTTGCACTGGCTATTGAGTTTCAGTCGGCCCGCGCCGCTCCGCAACAGGACGTGCCTTTTAAAGTTGTCCACTTCGCCGACCTCGATCTCTCGCGCAGCGAGGGCGCCACGGTGCTGTATCGACGCCTAAAAGGTGCAGCCGAGACGGTCTGTGCTCCGCTCGACGACCGCGATCTTGCGAGGCACATGAGGTTCAAGGCGTGCGTGCAGAACGCCATCAGCACAGCGGTGGCAAAAGTCGACCAGCCCGCATTAACCGCATACTACGAAACAAAGACGTACGGCCGCAACGCAACAATTCAGATTGCGCAGAAGTAGAACCTTTGAGCGTCCTCGTACGGTCAGGGCGGCTGCCCGCGAGCCGCCCTGCTGCATTTCGGGCGAGATACACGATCCACTGATACCACGCGGCGCGGCTCGCGGAACTCTCCGCGGGCACCAGCCGGGTCTCGGTATTTCGGGTCGCTACCGTCATCAACAGCGCAGCCGTTTCGGTAAGCGGCGTAAGGGGCGCACGGTCGTCCGATCGGCCGACCGACCTGCAGCGGAGGAGATTTTTTGTCAAAGCGAAGGTTTAAACCTTATGAGTCTCGGAACACATCCGTGCTTAGATACCGCAGCCCGGAGTCCACTACGATCGTGACCACAGTGGCTTGGGGCCCAAGCCGCTCCGCGACGCGCAGGGCAGCAACTACATTCGCTCCTGTCGAGGTACCCGCGAAAATCGCCTCCTCACGCGCAAGTCTTCGAGCCATTGCCTTGGCATCTGCCGTGGTCACCGTCAAAATTTCGTCTACCTGCTCGGGCTTCCATAGCGGAGGAATAAACCCAATCCCGATTCCTTCAATCTTGTGGGAGCCGGAAGGCATACCTGATAACACGGCCGACTCGGCCGGTTCCACTGCGATCACGCGAACCTGCGGCGCGTGGCGGCGCAGGGCATGTGCTGTGCCATGAATTGAATGGGCGGTGCTCACTGCTTGTACGAACGCGTCGACGCGCCCCTCGGTCTGTGCCCAGATCTCTTCGCCGAGTGAATGATAGCCCGTCTCGCCGTCCACATTGTTGAGCTGATCCGACCACCAGTGGCCCGCCCGCGTACTAATATCACCCGCCGTCTTGATCATTGTCTTAATCAACTGTTCGGTGATCTTGCCGTTGTCGCTTGGCACATCGGTAATCTCCGCGCCGTACGCGCGCATGGTCCAGCGCTTCTCGTCACTGAACGCGTCCGAGAATACGAAGTGCGTCTTGTAGCCGAGCGCGGCGCAGACCATGGCAAGCGAAATGCCGGTCGTTCCAGCCGTGTACTCGACGATCGTCCCACCCGGCGCGACGCGCCCATCCGCGGCGGCGCTTTGCACAATGGCGCGCGCCATCCGGTCCTTCATACTACCGGTCGGGTTGGCGGATTCGAGCTTCGCTACGATTCGTGCGCAACCGCGGGGCACAATGCGTTGTAACGTGACGATCGGCGTGCTGCCGATACTTTCGATGACGTTGTTTTGCACGGGCATCCTCGGTCTCACGAGGTTCCGAATGGCCGTGTCTAATTAAGCATGAGTGAACAAACGGAGGCAAGGCTCAGGACATACAATCCGCGCGAATTTCAGCGCCGATCCGATCAACGGGTCGGTGAACTGGCGCTTTCGCCCCCTTTCTGCCGGTCGTGAGCGTCTCCTTTGGGGCAGGCCAACTATCCAGCCGGGTGTTGAACCAGCACCACGGCCAACGTGTTTGTGCATACCCTCGTCTCGGCGTGCAACACGCTTATGCGAGGGGCCGTGCCCGTGTCGCCTCAAACGGGTGATCGATCAGCGTCTCCATCCGCTCAACGAACCTGACAGTGCGTGGCAGTTCGGCGTGAAGCTCGAATGCCGCTTCATCCGTCCAGCACGAGTAGATGTAGAACAGCCGCGGATCGCGGATGGAGCGATAGGCTTGGATGGCGAGGCATCCTGGCTCGTCACGCACGCCTGCGGTTTGCTCGCGCAGCACCGCCGCAGCGACGGCTTCATTACCTTCATGGACGTGGAAGCGGGCGAAGATGAACAGCTGCATAGCGCCTCCCTTATCAGCCGATTCTAGAGAATGAGAGACCAGATGATGACCCCGATTCGCGACCTTCAGCCTTGACTGAAGCCACAATCGTTGCTTCGCGGGTACCAAAGCTCAAGAGGGCTGGCGTGATCGTATATGTCTCGCTGTCCCGCTACTCTGGCAGCTTCATGTCTCGGAGCAATGCCTTGTACCGGGGATCCGAGTTCAGGTTCTTCAAACAGGAGCGTGTAGTCGAGTAAAGATCCAGAACGTGCTGCCGAAAGGCGCGATCGAGCCACAGAATCGCCCGATCTGCATCTTTTCTGCAGGCGTACAAGTAAGCGACCGCGGCGGGTACGCGCGCCCCGTACTTCTGTTCAAGTGTCGCGACTTCCACATCCGCCTCGCTCTTACGCCCGAGCGCGTCGAGCGCGAATGGGACACTCATTTGTCGCCACCTATCATCGGATTCAAGTTTCACTCCGCGAGCCCCGCTGTAGGGTCACCTTTCGCCACTAGCACCTCTCCAAGCAACGCGTGCAGCCCGACGCCCGTCGGGTTCAGCTCAAGACCCTTGCGGTACGCCGCTTCCGTCTCTGTGAAGCTACCTTTCGCACTAAGCGCAGCAGCGACTGCGAAAAAGTTCCACGAATTGAGCGGGTCATAAGACACGGCTCTTTGGGCCAGTTCAAGCGCCTGATCAAATCGATTAAGGCGCAGAGCCAGGTACGATTTCCACCGCAGCGCATCAGCATTGCGAGGGTTGATTTCGAGCGCACGGTCGTACTCAATCTCGGACGCGTTCCAGTCGAAGTCGAAAGTGAAGAGAATCTTGGCTATCGCGAGATGGCCATCCGAGAATTTCGGATCGAGCCCGAGCGCCTGCTCCGCGGCCTTGTGCGCTTCCGTTCGAGCCTCAGCATAGGGCCTCGAAAGGCGCTAACTGTACTCATCTACAAAAATGTTGGCGAGCGCCGCCCACGCGGATGCGAACTTGGGATCCAGGGTGACCGCTTGCCGCAGATATTTGATTGCCGCGACGTAGTCCGTGTCCGCCGCGCGCCCTGCCGCAATCGATCGCGCTTGGAGATAGAGCGTATAGGCCTCGGTGCTCGAGGTCGGCGTTGCCCTAGGCGGCTCGCCCTCGAGCAGCGAGATCCTGAGCGCCTTGACCACGGCATCCGCGATCTCATCCTGGACCTTAAAGATATCGTCCAGTTGTCTATCAAACGTTTCGGACCAGACGTGGTAGCCGTTATCCGCCCGGACGAGCTGCGCGGTGATTCGTAAATGGTTGCCCGACTTGCGCAGGCTACCTTCAAGTACGTGCGCGACGTTGAGTTCCCGCCCGATGTCCGGAATCTTCGTTGCCTTGCCCCTGAAATAGAAGGACGAGGTCCGTGCCGGGACGTACAACTCGGGCACCGTCGAGAGGCGGTCGATGATCTCCTCAGCCATGCCGTCAGCGAAGTACTCCTGGTCCTTCTTCTCGCTCATGTCCACGAATGGCAAAACGGCAATCGACTTGTTGCTGACGACGGTACCCGCCGGCGTGCGTGCGTAGTCGACGGCACTCGTGCGCTTGGACAGCCACAACTTATCGGCCACGAAGTAGGTCAGCATTGCCGCCAGCCCGACGCCGGCCGCGATTCCGAACAGCCGCAACGGCGAGCGTGTCGTCCCGGCCGCAGGAGGCGCTGTGGTCGCTGTCGATGTGGTAGCCGGTGGGTCCGTCGCCAACACGGCTGGCGCGTCGACCCACGGAGCGACGGGTGCAACCAGGCGATAGCCGCGACGCAGCACATTTACGATGTAGGTAGGCTCCTTTGAGTCGTCACCGAGGACCCGCCGGAGCTCTGCCACCGCGCGGTAGACCGAATTCGGTGTGACAACGACGTCCTTCCACACTTCGTCCAGCAATTGCTCGACGCTGACGACCTGACCGGCGTGTTCGGCCAGGCAAACGAGGAGCCGCATCGTCCTCGGCTCGAGTTTGGCGCTCTTCCCGTCGCTTGAAATCTCGTCAAGCGTCGGATCGACGCGCCAAGCGCCAATGCGTAATAGGTGATTATCCGGCGACTTCATCGGCGATGGCCTGCCAAAACTGCATGATCTGCATGGCATTTCCGTCCAAGGAGGGGTCAACGCAAGCTGCCTTGGCAGTATACCCGCGGAACCTGATCCGTCGTGTACGCCCCATTGCCGGAGACCTGGATAAGCGGCTCCAAAGCTCCGTCGGAACCGTTTCAGCGCGTCTTCAGGGCATCCTCATCCCGAAGTCACCCCGTCCTCATTACTTACCGGGTCCTCCGCGTGCACTCTTTTCCGCGCGGTCGGCGACGCCGAATTAGTTCGGTCTCATCTCGAGCCGCTTGGATTGACTCGTTCCCATCACCCATTTGGAGATCACCATGAACACCAAAGCCCCTGTCCTTAACGCTAAGCCCTTCATCTGCATCGCTCTCTTAGCGGCGTGCGCCGTTCTCTCGGCTCCTGTCCAAGCCAACGATCATGAGGTCACGGTCAATATCTCCGTTAGCACCGCAGGTCTCGATCTCAGCCAGCCGGCCGGCGCACGCGAGATGTACCGCCGACTTCAGCGAGCCGCTGACACCGCTTGCGGGCACGGCAATCGTGTCGATCTGCAACCTCCGACCAGTTATACGGATTGTTACGAAAAGGCACTGGGTAGTGCCGTGCGTTCCGCTCATCGGCAGCAACTGAGCATTGTTTATCTTGCGATGCACACGGCCAGCGATGCTTCGAAATACGGCGTCGAGGTTCCGGTACGTATAGCTGCGGAGTGACCAGGGCCGAGAGACCGCCTCGTGACGATCGATCCATTAACCCGAACGGCTGTATCGACCCTTCCAAAGGAGACTACCATGAACACGACCACTTCCACGCGCCTTCGCAACCTGGTTGCCGGTGCGATCTTGAGCGCCCTGGCCTTGAGCTTCGCGACCGTGTCCCACGCCGATGACGGCACGGCTCCCCCGCAGGTCATCGTGAAATTTGCCGATCTCGACGTCTTGACTTCGCAGGGCGCAGCGGCCCTCTACGGCCGGATCCACAGCGCCGCCGTCGACGTGTGCTCGCGAATGTACGTCATCGAACAAGCGTACAAGCGCCACAAGAACGCCTGCTTGCAAAAAGTCATCGGAGACGCGGTGAGCAAGGTCAATCGCCCGGCGTTGTCCGCTGTCTTCGCGTCCAAGTACGGGGTGTCACCGCCGATGGTACTGGCCGCGGGGACTCGCTAGTCCCGTGCGGCAGGCTGCACGCGGCCGCACCCTTGAGGACTCGGGCCCAGCACGCACGCGTGCGTCTGGGCCCTTTCCTTTAGCGTCGCGCATGTCTGTTAATCGAATGACAGCTTTCAGGCGCGCATATTTGCCCGTCGAACGTCGCAAAGTGGCCGACCTGTGTGTGCCTGTCGCGCGACGGCGGCGCCTCAATCAGCACGCTCGGCCTCTGCAGTCAATGACGACTCTGACTCAGCGTGCGATAGTATTCCTGCGAGGTATCGCGATTGGTGTAGTCCTTGAGCATCGCAGTCGAGATCAAGCTAAGAATCGCACAGAGCGGCTGCGAGCGAGAGACTGATTGCTCCCGCCAGCCCAAACCAGTATCTCAGTGAACCCACGATGATCTCCGAAACGGAAGTTTCTAAATGGTACCCGCGAAGCCGTTTTTTGTTTCAGTGGTCGGCGGACTTGCAAAATGCAAGTGGTACAAAACGAAACGAGCCAATGAAGAATTGTATGCATCGCTCGGCGACGGCGCGCGTTTGGCGCGGCGCCGTTCGTTGGGCGGCAGCGGCTTCGACCCTACGTGTACGTCAGGGATTCAGGAGCCTATAGAGATTGAAGATTTTGCAAATTCTTGGTGTTGTCAGTTGCCTGCCATATCCGTGCAACACGGTCGTGGCCCAATTGCACCAATCGTAGCCGCAGCACTTATCGCCGCGTTCGGCTCGACAGCCCACGCTGCCCCGCAAATCACTCATATCTCCGTCTTCGCCACAGGCGCCGCGGTCAATGGCACCGCCCCCGATTCGGTCACGACCGGCAATGGTTCTGTATGGGTTGAGTACGGGAACAACGCGGATTCTACCGGTGCTGGCGGTAGCAGCACCATCGTGCAGTACAGCCAGAGGACCGGGGCAATTCAGTTTCAGTACTCCATAGCCGGATCCGTGGACGGATTGAAGATCGATCCCGTCACCGGCGTGGTCTGGGCGCTGCAGAACCAGGACGGCAACTCCACCCTTTCGCTTATCGACCCCATCACTCACACCGTCAGCGGTCCGCTCCTCTACGCGTCGCCGCCGTACGTTTACGGCCCCACCAGTGCGCGGGGGTATGACGACGTGGCGTTTCTCGGCGATCGGGTGTTTCTGAGCTACACAAATCCGGTGAATCCCACCGATCCGATTCTTCAGCGACTCAACCAGGGCCACAATCCGACCGGTACGCTCACGACCACGGATATTCTGACGGCACAACAGACCGGCACGCTTCCGGATACAGATAGCCTCAAATCGACACCGAATGGCAGCCTGGTGCTGACCGCGGAGGGTGACGGACCCGGTTCGGGCAGCACGGGTCTGTTCACACTGATCGGACATCCCGGCACGCCGAGTCAGACCGTGACCAATGTCGTGGTCACCGACGGGATGGGCAACAACATCGTAGAAATGGACGATGTCATATTTCCGGGGGCGACCGCCGGGACGATCTACGTAGCCGATACTGCCGCCAATGTCGTATACGCAATCACTCTGGCCGACCTCGACCCGAACGCCCCGATCGCCTCCCTCGGCAGCTTTCACGAACTGGGAATCGTCGATCTCGCGACCGGCGTGGCGACGCCGCTGGTGACCGGCGCCGACCTGCCTGACGGCACGTTCACGGGCCCACATGGGATGGACTTCATCCCGGACCCGGCGCTTGAGATCAAAGTTCATGCCGTCCCTTGGACGCTCTGGCCCCCGAGCGGGAAAATGGTAAACGTGACGGTGTTTGGAAGAATTGCCGATGCGGCGTCCGGCGTGAATGAGAGCAGCGCCCAGTTTGCGCTGGTTGACCCGCACGGAGGTGTCCAGACCCGTGGTGCGGTGACTCTTGATAGGTTCGGCGGTTATTTCTTTACGACTGCGCTGCAAGCGTCGGGTTTGGGCTCTGACCGGGACAGCCGGACGTTCATGATCACTGTCAGCGCTCTAGACAACGCGGGCAATCAAAGCTTTTCGTCAACGGCGGTCGTCGTTCCTCGCGATTAAGGGTCCGAGTTTGGGACGAATGTGTTGCCGTGACGAGATCACCGGCGGCGATCGACAGGCGGTCCGTCGAATATCTTGTCGAACTCTCCCGTGGCGTCACGGGCCGCATCATTGAGGTTCCGCGGCGTGCAGCTTTACAAGCACTCGCCGACGAGTCGCAGAGCGTTGGCCTCACGCAGCTGCAGTTTGCTGGTGGGCAGTCGGGTTGATGTGACGGGCGAATCGCCGCCGGCGAAGGATGTGGCTGTCTGAGCCAGTCCAATCACGAGCGCCCGCTTCGCGGCAGCGAATATCGGGCACTCAGCGGCAGGTTCTGGGCCGACTGCCGCCCGATGCGGAAAGGACCGGCGTCGATAGACGGGTCGCGACCCGTTGCGGGCATACGTGACCGGCGGCTAAAGGGCATTAGAAACGGTACTGATCGCATCCATTGCTATCTTTATTTTAGTTTCGGATATCCAGTGAACTCCTCTCCGGGCTTGATGTTCGGGTATTGGGCGATACTCTTCTCGTACTCCGCGATGGCACGGTAGACCATCCCGAACATCCATCCCATGTCCAACTTCGTATCGAACAGGTTGTACCTCTCGTTCGGGTCGCTGCCGAGGTCGAAGAACATCGGGAATTGCGGCTCAATGATCGGTTGGTCGATGCCTTCACAGTAGCGAAACACTCCCTTAACGTTGAGCCACTTCGAGGACATGAGTGAGCCGTCAGGGCCGAAAAAGAGCAAGGTCTCTCGGCCGGTCTTTGCGCTCGCGCCGGTGAGAAATTTGGAGGCGTCAACACCGTCCATCGGCCTGTCCGTGGGCACCTTGTCCGACGCGCCTGCGAGCGCCGCGAACGTCTTGTACCAGTCGTGGGCGGAAAGCATCTCCTCGGTGACAACCCCAGCCGGCACCGTGCCTGGCCACCGCACCATCGCTCCGGTCCGCATCGATCCCTCCCACCCCGGCGTCATAAACCCGCCGCGGAACGGACCGTTCGAGCCTCCGCCAGGGGTAACCTTGATTAGCCCTGCGGCATTGTCGCTGGAGAACACGATGAGCGTGTTGTCGGCGATCCCTGCCGCATCCACGCAGTCCACGATCTGCCCGACCCGATAGTCCATCTCGGCCATGAAGTCTGCGTACCCGCCGAGCCGCGAGGGATCGGTCTGATCAAAATCTGGATGCACCAGCGCCGGTGGGTGCAAATTCGAGAGGCCGACGTACGTGAAGAATGGCTTATCGCCTTTGGCGCAGCGCTTGATGAAGTCGATGGTCTTCCCGACGATCAGCTCATCCAGAAAGGGGCGAACCTTCAAGTCCAACTCGCGTGCCGGTGTGGACTTCTGCCCCTTCTTGCCCTCCCAAATCTTGGGCGTCTCGATTCCCTTCGCTTTGGCCAGCGCCTTGAACGTCGCGTATGAGGTCCACCCGGCCTCATCAACGCTGTTCTTATAGCCCCACCATTCGTCGAACCCCTGGTCGTTCGGCAGCCGGCCCTCAGTCTCACCGAGATGCCACTTGCCCCACAGCGATGTCGCGTACCCGGCATCGGAGAGCAACTCCGCGATGGTGTACTCCCAGGGCACAAGACCACTCTCGCCTTGGCCGGGCATCAGCACCTTATAGGTGCCACAACGTACCGACTGGCGACCGGTCATGATCGCGGTGCGAGTGGGCGTGCATTGCGACTCGACGGAATAGTTATTGAAGCGGATGCCTTCGCTCGCGAGCTTGTCGATCCGCGGGGTCTTGGTGCTCCCGCCGTAGCACGAGAAGTCACCCCACCCCGTGTTGTCACACAGGACGAACACAATATTCGGGCGAGTCGCAGTCCGTTTTGGTGATGCCATTGGTCAGTCCTCCGTTGCGAGCCTGCCGTTCCAGCCGAGGGTATCTATTCGGAAGTTGGAAGGAAGCTGGACCATGGTCCAAGTTCAATTGATTGGAAGCCCAGCAAGCGATCAGCTTGATCGCGGCGTACCTGAGCTCTCGTGCAGCGTCTGTGGAACGTCAGCTTTATGGCGGCCATTTCCACCTACGGAACTTCGGGTATTGGCCGGGTGCGGGCATCCCCACTTTGTTCACGCTGATGCGGAATGCACGCCTGAGAGGTGTTGAATATCATCTAGCCACGTCCAGGCCAATCAGCCGCTTAGGAGCAAGCAACCGCTAATAATATTCAACACATCGGACCTTACTTTCGCCTTGAATTACGGGGACTTGCTTGCGAGAGCACCGCTCTCTACGAACCAGGAGGCCGGGAGTTCGAATCTCTCCGGGCGCGCCAAAATCAATGACTTAGACGCGATCTTTTTTCGTGCTGTGCTATTGAGACGGTTGTGCTGTTCGTTTTCCTTTAATCCATCGAGATCGCACCTTGTTCCCTTCCAGCTGCCACCCGCGCAAGGTATCGCATCGTGATGTGCGAAGTGAAGGGAGGTTTCGCTGAAAATTCAGCGAAACTTAATCGAGCCGAAGCGGCCCCGAAGCGGCCCGACGCGACCCGGACGGTATCGATTGAACCTTCGCATCGGTAAGCGCACCAAAGAGGTGTTCGCGCTGACGTCGTCGGTTGAAATACTAAAGTGCAGACGCTCGCCGGTGAGGCGGTGCAACCTCATCATATCGGGCGACTGGAAAAGGGATCGCTAGAGCGAAGAGCAGCGCGCACAGGCACCGCTTTCCCACGTCGGGCGCGGTAACAGCGTGGCGGAAAATTCACTGGAGATATCACGATGAAAGCAGCCCAGATTTCTAAGCCGGGAGCCGAATTCCAGATTGTCGAACGGGATATTCCCAACCCAGGTGCTGGAGAAGTGCGCATCAAGGTTCAGGCCTGTGGGGTGTGCCACAGTGATGTGTTCACAAAGGAGGGCCAATGGCCGGGCATTCAATATCCACGCGTTCCAGGACACGAAGTTGCGGGCATCATCGACGAAGTGGGTGCCGGTGTTTCTGAGTGGAAGAAGGGGCAACGCGTCGGAGTAGGCTGGCACGGCGGTCACGACAACACGTGCTTGCAGTGCCGGCGCGGCGATTTCCGCAATTGTCGCAACCTGAAGGTTCCGGGGATCAGCTATGACGGTGGATATCAGCAATACATGGTGGCTCCCGTGGAGGCACTGGTGGCGCTGTCGAACACTTTAAGTGACGCTGAAGCAGCGCCGCTATTGTGCGCCGGAATTACCACCTTCGATGCGCTGCGGCACAGCGGTGCCCTGCCGGGCGACCTGGTCGCCGTGCAAGGTATCGGCGGTCTGGGACACCTCGGAATTCAATTCGCGAACAAATTTGGTTACAAGGTCGCAGCGATTGGGCGCGGGTCAGAAAACGCGGCGCTGGCAAAGAAACTTGGAGCTACCGTGTACATCGACAGCAAATCGGGTAACGCTGCCGAGGCATTGCAGGAGATGGGCGGCGCACAGGTAATTCTTGCCACGGCGCCGAATTCGAAAGCCATATCTGAGCTCATCGACGGTCTGGCTCCGAACGGCAGGCTCATGGTAGTCGGCGTGGATCCTGGTTCTATTGAGGTCACACCGATACAGCTCATTAGCAAAACTCGCACGATTCAAGGCTACGCATCTGGGATGCCGCCCGATTCCGAGGACACACTGCGCTGCGCCGAACTCACCGGCGTGCGGGCGATGATCGAAACGTTTCCGCTCGAAAGAGCGGGGAGGCCTACGCGCGGATGATGAGCGGCCACGCACAGTTCCGCGTCGTTCTCACGATGTGAAACGGACGAGCCGCGCAGGGGGCGGGCGTTTCTTGGTCTAAGAGTCTCTGCGAAACGTATCGAGCGCACGCTTGTACGCCGCCATTGCGCCCGCGTGGACCCACGCATCCGCATGGTCAAGAAGCACGCCCATTAACACGTCATTCGGTCGGCGGCGCGGTGAGCCATCAAGCAACTCACTCACGTAGGTGGCCCAGAAGGTGATGCTCAGACTCATGGATGGTTCCAACCGAGTTGGCTCGGCGATTCCCTCGCCGCCCACCTCATATCCGGCGCGACCGAGAATTGTTAGCTCCTAACCGAGTCGAACAAGAAACCGCACCTGTTCCGGCTCGGACAGGCTGCCGAAGAACGAAGCTGCTTCCTGAATTTGCGCAGGTATCATGGGACGCTTAACGCCTAAGTTGAGCGGCACGCTGCGGTAGACGACGCCGCGTGTCCGTTCCAACGCAAGTTAGGTGTCACTGGGCACTCATTCAAACCGTTCGGCAAAGCCTTGGCGCGCCTCTCCGATGAAGATGAGAAGCTCACTTTCCGGGACCCGCACCACCTTGATATTCTGCCTCGTTGCCTCCCCCGTCATTAGATCAGCGACATCTTCACGCGCGATGAGCAGCGTCTTTGGCAGCTGCTGCTTATGGCTTTGCGCGTTTTCAAGGAGCCGGCGGAACTGCGTGACGGTAGGTTCCTGTGCTGCTACAGGAATGAACTGCGAGCCGAGAATAAAACAGCTCGCCGCATCCATCAATGCGATGCAGTTGAAGTCCCCATCACGCTCGGTTTGTACAGGCGCGCTGTTGAGACGGAACGCAATCCAAGCTTCATTGACATCGAACTGTTGCGGATGAAGCATAGGAGGACCATTCCACTGACGCCTAACGTCCCAGTTGAGCGGCGCGCGATGCGTAGACGGCAGGAGACCACGGAGAAGATCGCAGCCAGGAGCCCTGGCTTGGCGGCCTCGATCCAAGCCGGTCCTGGCCAAGAACGAGACAAGCCACCCAAAGCGTCCCGCACAGGCCGAGCACCTTGACCGAGCGATGCGTTCTGGGCGACATCTGTGTTCTAACAACAAGGTTGAGCGACGCGGGCCCGCGTTGTCGTCAGACGAAGCTGATTTATCCCAATCACCGACCGACTCCTTGGTTCACCGAAGCTGCGGCCCGTGTCGCTCGAACCGCTTGTTAGACCCCGCGATACCCTCTCATCGTAGCGGTGCGTTGCAGGCTGGGCAACAAATAACAGGTGACCAATGACCGGGCTTGGCCGACGGTTCTAAGACGGTCGCCGGCGTTCCGCGACATCACTGACGGTAGTGACCGGCATCGATATGCCGGCCCCGTATCGCTCTCATAGTTGAGGCGGATGGCAATTTTCAGTCATGAGACAGCTCACTTTCCGAGCCGACCTTTCCAGTAGCCTGGCGCTCGCCTCACATGCATGACAGCGACGACCCACAGAACATCCGGCGCTGCTACTACGTAGACAACCGCATACGGAAATCCATCGGCGAACGCCCGGCGCGCAGGCGGATCGAATTGCTTGTAGCCGAGCGGACGCGAGATGATGCGGCGGAACAGGCCTGATATCTCGTCATAGAACCGGCGTCCTGGCTCCTCGCTGGCCGCGCTGTAGTGTTGTTGGGCGCTGAGGAATTCTTCCTGCGCCTCGGGATCAACGACGACCTTCACCGGTCGATGAGGGCGCGTGCTTTTGCCAAGACCTCTTCTAGGGGAATCCCCTGCACTTGGCCGCTCTCCAGTTCAGCTGTCCGGCGTTGAATTTCTTCATGCCACGCACGTTCGACGGCCGGATCCGCATCGCCATACTTGGCGCTCCATATCCGGTCTATCAGATCTGCGATCGCATCCTCGGGCCAATCGCGAGTCTCCTCTACGATTTGGTCGGGGCTGAGTTTCATGGCCCCAGTAGTGTGCATGCGTCCCCTGATCGCTTCAACTGGCAATTTCACTCGTATCTGTTGAATATCACCGACGTCTTTCCCGATCGATCAAGGGCTTACAAGCAGCCAACCCGCCAAAATATTCAACACCAAGCATCCGCTTTTCCTTTGAAACGCCGAAACTCCAGAGCCTTACCTCCGAAGGACCACGGGGCTTCGAACCAGGAGGCCGGGAGTTCGAATCTCTCCGGGCGCGCCAATAATCAATAACTTGGACGCGCCAGAAATTCCCAAGTGTTGAATATCTCGTAAGTGTTGAATATTCCGCTCCTCGGTTGCGCTCGTGACCCCTCGCAGGTAGTGCCGCTTGGTGGTTTCGACGCTGGCGCTTCGATGGCCAGCTTCAAGTCGTTCGACAATGCGGCCATAACCATTGCGAATCGAGCTGGCGCACCGCATTCATAAACGGCAATTCTCATTTGGCATCGGCCGACCGCGCCGCGAGCGGTCGTTGAAGGTGCTATGGGATCGGGCGCTTGCTTAAGCTTGTCGATCGCCGAGACGAGATTCCGATCGTTTCGCTTAACCGCACTTGCACCAGAACCCGCCGCATCGCTCACCCCAACGGCAACAGGATTAACCCATAGGCAAGCCCGCCGAACATGAACGGCAGGAATCGGCCTTTACTCTCGGTGGGCAGTTCCGTGATCGAACTGGTCATGATGACCGCTCCCGAGATGAACGCAACCATCAGTGCGAGGATAGACCGGGGCAGGGCGACCAGCATGCCCACCCCCCAGCCAAGCAGGGACATTGCGGCAAGCACGAAGCGACCAATTCGCTCATAAACTGCTCCGTACGCTTCGTACAACGCGTGATCTACCCCCAGGAAGTGCACGGCGATGGCCAAGGCAAACAGGGCGACCGACCTCGGTGTGTCCTCGAGGCTATGCACCAACAGATACGCCATCAGCCCAACGTAGCTGGCGAAGCCCGTGATGCTGATTATGAATGCTTTTCCCACGCGCTGCTTCACTGAAGATTGATGTGAATGTTTACGCAGATGATCCAGGCCGTAGAACAATAGGAAGCCTATGAGCGAAACATAGAAGATCGCCATCCCCTCATAGCGCAACGCCAGCGAAGTCGATTCCACGAAAGCGCGGCGGGCACTGTTAAGCTCCGGTATGACGTGCACAAACACATAGGCGATCGCCATCCCGGCGCCGAACGAGACGGCGGTACGTTCTTCACGAGCAAACCATCGAATTGGCCGCAGTATGCCAACCAGCAGGAAGATGACGCAGAAGAGCAGCGCAGCGGCACCGGATTCGAGGTTCAAATCGGTCCGCATGGCACCTTACTAATCTTTGGACTCTTCCATCCGCCCATTTTATCAATCTGTCATTGCGAGAGCATGCATGGCCAGCGTCTTTGTGAGCCTTTCGCAGTGATAATGGTTCCGCGCGGCTCGCACATACATCGATTGAATCGATGCGTGCTTGGACTATGGTCCAGTGTCGTCGCCGGCGCCCATGCTCAAACTCAGATCGGTCGGCACCCGGCTCACAAGTGGGCTGTGGCGGCGCCTGTGGGCGCTCGTTCGCTTCGAACATCAGGTCCATCGCTCGTCCCACGACAAGTTTTCATGCTCTATGGTTCGGTCTCGGCCGCCCCGTGTGGCAAGGTACGTGGTTTTGCAGTGCCGTTTCGCCAGGACGTATTTTGGATGGCGGCGGCTGGCGGGAGTGCCCAGGGGTGGGCCGAACATTGAAGCGCGAACTGGACGCTCCGCGCAGCGAGGTAAATTCCAGTGGCGGCGAGCGGACGGTCTCTCAGCGAAAGAGTCCGCTGTCCATGATCGTACCGCGCGGACCTGCTTAAGGATGGATGGGCGCGGCGATCGGCGCGGGCGTGGGCGCGATCGGAAATCGTGCGCGGGCGGAGAGTCAAGCGCAGAAGGCGAGTCAGCAGGCGGCGCAGCAATCGCAGGCGGACGGGAGCGGCAGCTTCCGGGTAACGAGAATTCCGCCTCGACCGCGGGGTCTACATCGCCGGCGCAAGCTACCGCTCGGCTGGCTTATCCTTCGGTGCGGTCGAGTACTTCAGCCCCGATATCATCAACATTGCCTATGCCGAGGCGCGCTATGCCATCCGGGTGGGCGAGACGCAGAGCGTGAACCTGAACGCGCAGTATACGAGTCAGCACTCGGTGGGCGAGGAGCTGCTGACCGGAGGGTACTTCTCCGCGCACCAATTCGGTGTCAAAGCCGAGCTCGCGACCGGCGGCTCACTGCTGACGGCCGCGTACACCGCGACTGGCCGAGGTGCCAATATGCAAAGTCCCTGGTCCCGCTACCCCGGCTATACGACCGTGCAGCGCGAGGATTTCAATCTCGCCGGCGAGGAGCGTTCGTTCGACGACCAAGCGCGTGCGAATCCAAGCAAAGTGGCTATCCGATGTTATCCGTACTTCGAAACGCTCGGTCGCTTCCTCGCTCGCGCCGTTCGATAACTCGAATCCTGGCCTGCAGCGTCGATTAGAACAGCGAACTGCACGAGCTCGGCAAGAGACCGTGCGGCCATCTTTGACATCACGCGTGCACGGTGTGCCTTGATGGTTTTCTCTGCAACTCCAAGATCCCCAGCGGTCTGCTTGTTGAACCGGCCGCGGACCATCAGTTCCATCACTTGCCGCTCCCGGGGCGTGAGGGTGCCGAGACGGGCCTCGAGCCTGCTACAGATTGCGCGTTCGCGCGCTGCGCCAACGTTCATAGGATTGCCATACGCGCGGTTGTCACGTCTCTTCTCAGAGGATTCACATTGCAATATTTACAGGCGGTTCGCAGAGATTGATGCCAGCCGCTTCGGTGTGGTACAAGTCGCGCGTTTAGTCTGGGATCTTAAGGTCTTAAGGGGAGACGCCAGCCGGTTCGCCCACGCGAGGAAGGTGTCACACTCGCGACATTATTCACATGTTGGAATAACAACTATGCGCTTCGCTACCCTCCTTGTGTCAATCGCGGCGAGCAGTCTCTCGATAGTGCAGGCTCAGACCCCCCTCATCAGCCCGCCGAGCGGCACGCAAACCTTGGCCGCCACCCTCAAGGTCTACGCCTTTCCGGGCGCCGGCCAGGCCGCTGCGCAGCAATCCCAGGATGAGAGTGATTGTTACAAGTGGGCGCAGCAGGAAACGGGTATCGACCCATTCCATGTTGCCAATCAGGCCGCGCAACAGCAGCAGCAAGCCGCGCAGCAAATGCAGCAGGCGCAGGCATCCACGTCCGGTTCCGCCGCGAAGGGCGCGGTGGGGGGAGCGGCTGGCGGGGCGATAATTGGCGCCATCGCTGGCAACGCGGGCAAGGGCGCGGCGATCGGCGCGGGCGTGGGCGCGATCGGAAATCGTGCGCGGGCGGAGAGTCAAGCGCAGAAGGCGAGTCAGCAGGCGGCGCAGCAATCGCAGGCGGCTGCTAAGACCTCCGCCGCGCAAATGACTGAATTCAAGAAGGCGTTCTCCGCCTGTCTGGAGGCGAAGAAATACACCGTCAGATACTGAACCCGCGCGGCGCGGCCCGCGATAACGCGAACCTGCTTAATGGCGTACACCAGCGAGGAGTCGACCATGAAGGAGCGGTCAGTGAACGGACCCGAGCCGATGCGGTGTATCGTGGCCACGCTTTTGTGTTTAGCATTTATTTGCGGATGCGCGAAGAAAGAGAGTCAGACTGAGAGCGCCAAAGAAACTCAGACCGCTCAGCAAGCTCAGGCCCCTAAGGAAACCCCAACCGCCCCGCAGGAGGATTCGGCATCTGCGGAGGACTGGCCTCGACAGATCGCCAAGGATGGTAACCGGCTGACCTATTACCAGCCGCAAATTGATTCCTGGACAGACTATCGCCAACTCGATGCGCGCGTCGCCGTCGTGCTCACCCCGGCAGGAGGGGAAAGCGTCACAGGCATGATCACTTTCCAAGCTCAGACGGACACGGACATGGAGGACCGGACTGTCGTCATCCACGATATGCGCATAACGAGTGCGGACTTCCCATCACTCGACGACGCAACTCAACAGAAAATGCGCTCCGTGTCGGAGGACCTGCTGCCGAGGGGGGCGGTACCGATTTCACTCGATCGGATGCTCGCCGCTGCGGAAGACCAGGCACGGTTAGGCAAAATATCGGCTCTCAAATCGGCGGCACCTAAAATCTTCGTGAGCACCGAGCCGTCAATCTTGCTCCTCGTCGACGGCGAGCCCGTCAAGGCGCCGATTCCGCAGTCTTCGCTTGAAATCATCGTGAATGCCAACTGGGATCTCTTCTTCGACACCACGGGAGTCCGCTTCTACCTGTCGCAGCCTCCGTTGTGGCTGCAAGCACCGGCGCTCGAGGGTCCCTGGTCCCTCGCCGCGACTCTGCCAGCGGATATGGCGAAGTTGCCCGAAGAATGGGCTGAGGTGAAGAAATCGATTCCGCTCAGCATGCCGCCGAACGCGCGGGCGCCCCGAGTGTTCTATAGCAACAGCGCGGCGGAACTCATCGCCTTCGACGGTGAGCCGCAGTGGGCAGCCATCCCCGGAACGAACCTGGCCTACGCCACCAACACCGCCAGTGATTTCTTCATCGATCACTCGACAAATCGCTTCTACTACCTCACGTCCGGGCGTTGGTTCACGGCGCTCGAGCGAACCGGGCCGTGGGTCTTCGCGAGCGATCGGCTGCCCGCTGATTTCGCCATGATTCCCGCAGACAGTCCCGCTGCGCGCGTCTTGCCCAGCGTGCCGGGTACTGACGCAGCCCGCGAGGCCGTGATGATGGCGCAGATTCCGACCCTTGCCGTGGTGAACAAGGCCGAAGCCGCGGCCGCCGTGAAGGTGAGCTATCAGGGTGCGCCACAGTTCAAGCCGATCGAAACCACGAAACTCTCTTACGCCGTGAACACGGACAGTAAGGTCATCAAGGTCGGCGACCTCTATTACCTCTGCTTCCAGGGTGTATGGTTCATGTCCCGCAGTGCCAACGGACCCTGGGAGACTGCCGCCACAGTACCCGCATCGATCTATCAAATTCCGCCGAGCAGCCCGGTCTATAACATCACCTACGTGAAGATCTATGAATCGACGCCTCAGACGGTCACGTGCGGCTACACCTCAGGCTACACCGGAACTTTCGTGCTGGGTCTCGCCGTCGGTGCTGCAATCGCTTACGGCACCGGCTATCGATATCCCCCGTATGTCCATTACCCGCCAAGACCGTACCCGGTGCCCTATTACGTCGGCTACCCGCGCACCTACGGCGTCGGGGTTCAATACAACTATTACAGCGGCGGCTATCAAGCGCAGAAATCCATCTACGGTCCGTACGGCACCGCGAGCAGGTCCGCCTGGTACAACCCTTCGACCGGCACCTATGGGCGAGCGGCAACAGTTCAAACCGCCGCGGGAGGAGCGACTGTCGGCCAAGCCTACAACCCTTGGACCGGAACATCCGCCGCGACGCGCCAAGGCTCGAACGCGTATTCGCAGTGGGGCAGTTCGGTTGCCGTTCGCGGCAATCAATGGGTTCAGACCGCCCACAGTTCGACCGCTAACGGCACGATAGCTGGGGCTCGCACGTCGGGGGGCGGCGCGGTCGTTGGAGGTGTCGGCCCCGGGGGTTCTGGCTTTGTTGGAAAGGACCAAAACAACAATTTGTACGCAGGTAAAGACGGCAACGTTTACAAGAAGGATTCGAGCGGAAGCTGGCAGAAGTACGGAAACGGCGGTTGGTCGAATGCTAACCCACCTGCTACGCAGTACAACTCGACACAGACGTCACAACAGCGGGCCGCGACCCAACAGCAGGCCGCAACCGCAACCCAACAGCGGGCCGCGACTCAAGCCCGCGCGACGACGCAGCCGGGGGCTACAGCTCAGACACGACCGACGACGACGCAGCCAACCAGCCCACCGACGAGGCCCGGTGGCATAAGCGATGGCTCCTCGCCGCGGCCAGCGCAGACGCGTCCCGCGGCCGGAACGTCGCCATCGCCGTCCGCAGCGACACGGAACACGCCCCAAAATCGCCCGAGTATGTCGCAGCAGCCCCCGGCCGCGGCGAATCCAATACAGCAGCTCGACCGCGACGCCGCCGCCCGCCAGCGCGGATCGCAACAAGCGCAACAGTATCAAAGGAACCGCCAGGGCGGCGCTGCCGGGTCTGCCATCGGTAATCAATCCTCGGGACGAACCCCCGGCCGCCGTCCGTAAGACGGGTTTAGACCTTGGTAATCCGCACGCACAATGAGGAGAATGCATGAAAACACAATATTGCCCGAACAAACTGCTAGCTTGCCTGGTTGCGCTCACCGTGGCGGCCGGGTGCGCCTCGACCTCCGTGAGCAACCAGCAGCAGATGGTGGCCGGACGGCTGCCGCGTCCGGGTCAAATCTGGGTCTATCCCTTCGCCGCGACGCCCGCCGACGTTCGTCCCGAGTCGGAGCTGACGAGCGACCCCGAGGTCGTTGCAGGTCAGCAATCGCCTGAGCAGATCGCCGAGGGGCGTCAGCTGGGCGCGCAGATTGCCACCCAAGTCGTGCAGGAGATCATCGGCACCGGGCTGCCCGCGGCGGTCGGCTCGGCAGCCTCCCGGCCGCAAATCAACGATCTGGTCATCGAAGGCTCGCTCCTGTCCGTGCAGCAAGGGAGTGCCGCCGAGCGCGTGAGCATCGGCTTCTCGGCCGGACAGTCTGAGCTGAAAGTCGCGGTCGAAGGCTATCAGATGACGGCCATGGGTCTGCGCAAGCTCGGCTCCGGCGATGTGAGCTCGACCGGCAACAAGACGCCGGGGATGGCGGTGGGCATCGCATCCTGGGCGATCACCAAAAACCCGGCGGGCTTCATCCTGACGACGGGCATGAAGTCGTACGGCGAGCTGAGCGGCAGCAACACGATCGAGGGCCGCGCCCAGCAGATTTCCAAGAAGATCGGCGCGCAGCTGAAGACTCGCTTCCAGGAGCAGGGCTGGATCAGCGGTACCTCATAGGAAAGGAGATGTGCGATGCCAATGAGGATACTCAGGATGCAGAGCGCTGGCGAGGCTTGGACGGTTCTCGCGGCCCTTCTTCTTTTAGCCGGCGCCGCCGCCGCTCCCGTGCGTGCACAGCCGTACGCCGTGCCGCCCACGTGGGGCGGGGATTTCTGGTCGCGTCCTCGGCTCACCGGTGACTGGGGCGGATTGCGCGATGAGATGGGCAAGAAGGGCGTCGTGCTTGACGTCGATGTGCTCACGACGCCGATGGATGTTTTGAGCGGCGGGCGCAGCACGGGCGCTGAAGCCTGGGGCAACGTCGATTACACGCTCAACGTCGACACCGAGAAGCTCGGCCTGTGGCCAGGCGGTTTTTTCATGGTGCAGGCCAGCATCCACAACGGCAACAGCAGCACGGCGATGGTCTCCAACAGATCCGTGAAGTCGTTGAGCGCGGGGAAGAAGCCCGAGAGGAAGAAGAGCCCGAAGCACCAGGCGTTGATCTTGAGCAGGAGCACGAACCACCGACCCCAGTTCGCTTTCTTGAGCTGACTTCCGGCGATCAGTCCCCAGAACAGCAATAGCGGTCCCTCGCACCACCAGAGACCCTTCTGGCGCGCGTGGCGATGTGCCCTCTGCGACGCATCGGTGAGCCCGACGACGTAGCGGGGATCGCCGTATGCCTCGCGGGCCCGGCGGGACGCTTCATGTCCGGCCAGACGATCGTAATCGACGGTGGCGACACGATCGCCTGAAGCGCCCCGCAGACTGCGGCTTCCAAGCTCGCGTATTTGACGCAAGCGGAATTCAACGCGGGCGAGGGGATCGATTAGGGCGACATCAGGCGAATCGATAGTTGTCGTTTTGTTTTCATGGCGCCAGTTTTTACCTCCATGAGTGCAATTTTCCTCTTCAGTGCCGCCATGAAGAAAAACGACCGTGTTCCGGTGCATCGACGGGCTTTCCCGTAAAATTCGGCCTCCAGAAAGGGGCTCCGAATGACCAAACCGATCGCCCGTGACCCCATCTACCGCCGACGGGTGTTCGACGCTGAAATTATCGAGCTGTGCGTTCGCTGGTACATCACCTATCGGCTGAGCTATCGCGATCTCGTTGGAATGATGGCGGAGCGCGGGGTCATGGTAGCCCACAGCACAATCCTGCGATGGGTCACCCGGTACGTGCCGGAGTATGAGAAGCGCTGGAACCGATTCTCTCGACCTATCGGTACTTCCTGGCGCTGCGACGAGACGTACGTTTCCATTCGGGGCAATTGGCACTGCCTCTATCGAGCGGTCGACAAGCAGGGAAAGACGGTCGACTTTCTCCTGCGCCGTGACCGCGGCATCGCGGCGGCACGAGCGTTCTTTCGCAAGGCGCTCGCCACGAATCTCAATCGATGGCCGCGCAAGGTGACGCTCGATGGCCACGTGCCAAGTCATCGAGCCCTGCGACTGCTTCGACGGGAAGATCCGAAGTGGCGGAACGTCGAAGTAAGAACCTGCAAGTACCTCGACAATATTGTTCAGCAGGACCATCGCGCGATCAAACGGCGATGTGCCTCCATGGCCGGCTTTAAGTCGTTCGGCAATGCGGCCATTACCATTGCCGGAATCGAGCTGGCGCACCGCATTCATAAAAGGCAATTCTCATTTGGCGTCGGCCGACCGCGTCGCGAGCGGTCGTTGAAGGTGCTATGGGATCGGGCGCTCGCTTAAGCTTGTCGATCGCCGAGACGAGATTCCGATGGTTTCGCTTGACCGCACTTGCACCAGAACCCGCGTTGAATACTACTGGCTGCGATCTTGGCGGATCAGGGGCTTACGTGCGAGTAACCGGCAATAATATTCAACACAGGGAGCTATGCTTTCGCTTGGAATTACGGGGCCTTGCGCGCGAGAGCACCACTCTCTACGAACCAGGAGGCCGGGAGTTCGAATCTCTCCGGGCGCGCCAATTAATCAAGAACTTAAGTGCGGTCGAGCACCTGGCGCTGTCCAATATTCAATGCCGCATCAGAAGCACGCAATGAAGCAGCCCGCTACAAATATAGGAGTGAGTCGATCCAGCCGGCGTAGCTGATTCCAACGCTCGAAGTAGTCAGAAATTGCCTCACAGCTCATGAGAAATGACTAGTGAGACAACTTGACGCATGTCGGTTCTCGTCCCAGATCGAATCGGGTCGGAAAGTAAGTAGTCTTGAACGATCAGATAGGATACGACGTCTCGATATCGAACCTCTCGCTTGGCGGGCCAAACGCAGAAGCTCGCCGCTGTGCGGTCCACAATCTCTGCCGCTGCGGTGGGATTTAGTCCCGCGCGTCGCACCAAGATTTGCTCATACAACGCTCTGCCGATTATCCGCGAATCTTCACTACGCATGCGTCGATACCACTTGAGCATGGCGCGGCTTGCGCGCCATGCGTACCATTTTTCCGTGAGCACTAACACGGAATCTCGAAGCCAACGGCTGCTCATGGGTGTTCAGCGGATCCTTCCGTTGTTGGCGCGCTCAATTCCCACACCTTCTCCTCGCCCAAGCGACCCGTGGTCGGGGCCTGCAACGGGTCGAGACGTCCCAAGACTTTCATCAAGCGCCATCCGCCGTACTTGTAATAGAGCACCGCCAAGAACGCCGACAGCGCGGATGATACCGGAAAGCTCCACCAGATAGCCTCGGCGTGATACTGCTCGAGCAGCGAGTTTGCAATGGGAAAGCGTACTCCGAGCAGCGAAACCGCCGAGATGCACAGCGGAACCATAACCGCCCCGGTTGCTCGCACGACACCAAACAGCACGATCGTAACGCCGAAGAATACCCAGGAGCCGGTGGCGACCCGATTGACGTGACTTGCGATCCGCAGCGCATCGACGCCCGAGGGAAGGAAGAGACTGAACAACCGGGTGTTCAGGACCTCGATCAGAATCACGCCGAAGCTGGTGAACAGGAGGCAGTAGAGAACGCCGACACGGGCGATCGATTCGACGCGATCCCACTTGCGCGCGCCCACGTTCTGGGCCGCCATCGCCGACACCGCCATACCGAGGGCGACTGCCGGCATCTGCAAGTAATTCCAAAGCTGCAGCGTGGCGCCGAACGCTGCCGTCGTGTTCACGCCGAACCGGTTGACGAGCGAGATCATGAGCACGCCGCTCAAAGAGAAGACGAGCAGCTGTGCGCCCATCGGAACGCCTTTCTTTATGAGCGCCCTGGCGATATTCCAGTCCACCCGCAACAGGCCGAGCTCGCTCTTGCGCAGGCACAGCAAGTTCTGTCGCCGATGTAGATGCCATGTTAACGCCGTGAGGCCAACGATTTGTCCCACGAGGGTCGCGAGGGCGGATCCGGCGATCCCCATGCGCGGTATGGGTCCTAAGCCGAATATGAAGAGAGGGTTCAGGGCGATGTCCAGGCCGACGGACAGCAGCATGAAGTTAAACGGCGTCCTGGGGTCTCCCGCGCCCCGCAGGACCGACATTGCGAACGCGTACATGTAAAGACAGGGAAGCGCGAGGAAGATTACGCGCATGTAGGTGACCGCCAGATCCAGAGACTCGGGCGGAGTCCGCATGGCCCGCAACAAAGGCTCGCACCACATGAAGCCCGCGATCCCCAGGAGCATCGAGACGGCTGCGAAGAAACTTACACCGGTGCCGACGATCCTCTTGGCCTCCCGGAGATTGTTGGCGCCGATGCACTGCCCGACTAGAATCGTCGCGGCGATGGCGATTCCGGACCCGACTGCGATCAGCAGGAACATGACCGTGTTGGCATTGGAGGTCGCCGTCAGCGCCGCCTCGCCCAGATAGCGGCCAACCCAGATGGAATTGACAGAGCCATTCAGACTTTGCAGAACGTTCCCCATCAGGATCGGAAGCGCGAACTGCAGAAGCGTACGACTGATCGATCCTTCGGTGAGTGAGGGGTTAAGTTCCATGACTACAGCTCGCGCAAACCCGCGGTCACCGCTATGCGGGCCGCGCGCATTGCCGGAAACACGCCACCGATAAAGCCGATCGCGAGCGCCCACTTGAGTCCGCTCCAGAGCAGCAACGGCGACACATGGAAGGAGAACACGACTTGACTGAAGTTCATGCCGAGCGTGGAGGCCGTGTAGTTGTCGAAAATCGCCCAGGTGACCGTTGCACCCAGAGCGCCTCCGAGCAGCGCGAGCAGCATGGTTTCCAGCAGCACTGAGACAATCACCGGTCCGCCTCGAAACCCGATGGCGCGCAAGGTCGCGATCTCTCGTGCACGCGCGGAGACTGCGGCGTACATCGTGTTGAGGGCTCCGAACACGGCCCCGATCGCCATGATCACGGCGATGGTCGTACCCACGATGCGAATCTCGCGGCTCGTGGTTTCGGACTGTCGATTGTAGTAATCGCGTGTGGTCATCACGTCGACTTTGAGCCTGGGGTCGCTCGCAAGTCCGGCCTTGAAGGCATCGAACGCGCCGGCGTCGGTGAGTCGCACGATGACCGAGTTCGCGTTGCTTCCGCGGCGGTACGTCGCCCCAACGACGGGGGTGTCGGCCCAGACTTCCGAGTTATGTGAATCCGCAGAGTCGAAGATGCCCACGATGGTCCAAAGTTGACCATTGAGCTTCAAGGTCGAGCCCACATCCAGACCCTTGAATTGCTCGTGGGCGCTCTTTCCGGCCATCAGTTCGCGCAGTCCCGGCCCGAACTTCCGGCCATCGATGATCTTGATGTTCCGATGCAAGTCCCAGGCACCTTCCCCGACACCGCGAAGCTCCACATTGGCAGTGAGGCCGGTGCTGCGCTTCGGGAGCGATGCGACCACCACGAGCTCTGGGGAGGCAATCGGCTGACCGTGCGGGTTCTTGAGCACCTGAGCGGCCTGCGAGACGATCTGCGCGGAGTCGTGGTCGATGATGGAATTAGTTTCCGTTTGAGACCCCGCGCGCAGGACGATCGCCGTGTCGTCCGTGCCGGTCTGCGCGAGCGTGGCCTCGAAACCTGCCGCCATGGCGAGCAGGGCCACGAGGACGCCGACGACCCCCGCGATGCCGACCACGACGACGGAGGAGGATCCCAATCGCTGCCCGATGGTGGCGATGCCGACACGCGCGATCGACAAGGATTGTCGTCCCGCACGCGTCAGCGACATCCATGCGACCAGTGCGGCGAGGGAAGCCGCCAGTGCCCACCACGGTGCGGCGAGCAACAGGACCAAGGGCACAATGACCGTAACGGCGGTCGCTGCGCCAGTTTTCAAGATTCGAATAGCGTTCATTCGTTCACCTACACTTAAGTTTCAGCGGCCGGACAATGCGTCGACGATCCGCAAGCGCATCCCCCTCACCGCCGGAAGCGCACCGACGATGAGGCCGACGAGGATCATCAGGCACAGACCCTGAAGCCAGATCGCCCCTCCGACGGGAAGCATGGGCGAGGTGGGCCCCATCGCCGGAAGTGAGGTGCGCACGGCATTGACGATGACGCCTGCGAGCGCGAGACCTACCACGCCGCCGAGCACGATCAGCAGAACCGACTCGGCAAGTACGAGCCCGAGGACGCTTCGATTGGAGAAGCCGAGAGTCTTGAGAATGGCCAGTTCCGGAACGCGCTCGCGCACCGCTTGTGCCATCGTGTTTCCGGTCAGGAGGACCAACGTGAAGAACACCGCGCCGATGATGGCCCCAACGATCAGGCCGATCTCGCCGAACTGGCCGGCGAAAGCGGCCGTGAACGCCTGCTCGCTCTCGGTCTTGGTCTCGTGGTCCGAGTCGAAGGACAGTGCGTCAATCGCCTCGGCGACGCGGTCCGAGTTCCTGCGATCCGCCAGCTTCACCACATACCAGCCGATCGTTCCCTTGTCGAGCTGGCGCGCCTCGTCCAAGTAGTCCCATTTAAAGTAGAAGTTACTCTCCTGGCCGCGCAGGTTGGGGTCAGTGACGTGGTAGATGCCCACCAGGTCGAACGTCCAGGTGCTAGAGCCGTCCTTCTGCGGAAAGATGGTGGCCTGCAGGGGGATTTTGTCACCCACTTTCCAGTGGTACTTCTCCGCGAGACTCGCACCCACGATGGCACCCGTGCGGATGTCGTGAAAGGCTTTGCGTTGATCGGCGGACAGCTCCCATTCCGGGTACAGATCGAGAAAATTGTCGGCCACAGCCTGGCTCGGAAAAAAGTTCTTCGGATCCTGATAGATGGCGCCGAACCAATTGGCGTAAGTGACCTCGGCCACTCCCGGCTGCGCCTCGATCCGCTCGAGGAGACTTTTCGGCAGTGACAGGGTCAAGCTGATCTTCGAGACGGTGATGAGCCGATCGGCGCCCGCGACGCTCTCCGAGGCGCCGGTGAAGGCGCTGCGCACCGAGTCGAGCAGGCCGAACAGCAGGAAAGCGGCCAGCACGGACAGCAAAGTGAATATGGTTCGGGTCCTGCGCCTGAACAACGCGGCCCAGATCAGTTGGAAGTACTTCATGATTGCCAACGCTCCGAGGAGGATCGAGTCAACGGTTCACGCATGGATAAGCTCGGGGCGCTCGACGAGCGTGCCTTTGTCCAGATGGAGCGTGCGCCGCGCATACTCCGCCGCCTTCGGATCGTGGGTGACCATGATGATGGTCTTACCGTAATCGCGATTAAGCTGCTGCAGGAGCGTCATGATGTCGGTGGCGGACTGCCGGTCGAGATCGCCCGTTGGCTCATCACCGACGAGCAGCGTCGGATCGGACACGATGGCGCGCGCGATCGCCACGCGCTGCTGCTGGCCGCCGGAGAGTTCGGTGGGCTTGTGAGCAGCGCGATCGGCAAGACCGACCAGCTGCAGCGCGATTTCGGCCTTTCGCTTGCGTTGCGCTGCCGAGAGTCGTGTCAGAAGCAACGGCAGCTCCACGTTCTTCTGTGCCGTCAGCATCGGCATCAGATTGTAGAACTGGAATACGAAACCCACGTTAGCGGCGCGCCATCTGGCCAGCGCATCTTCGCTTAAGCGCTCGATACGCTTGCCGGCGATGGATAGCGTTCCATCGGTCGGGGAATCGAGCCCGCCGATCAGATTGAGCAGCGTGGTCTTGCCCGATCCGGACGGACCCATGAGTGCGACGAAGTCACCTTTCGCGATATCGAGATTGACGTGATGAAGTACCTCGACGCGCTGCTTGCCGCGCTCGTACATTTTGCTCAGGTTGCGAATTTCCACCAATACGTTCATATGTTCTTCTCCTGTCCGTTACTTACCAACGGCCACTCGGGCGCCGTCCGTTAATTCCGTCGGCGGCGCGCGTACCACACGCGCACCACTGCCGATGCCTTGCACGAGCCGAAGGTCTCCAAAGCTCTGGCCGGCTGCGACGGATTGCGCATGAGCCCGCTGTCCATCGACCGAGAACACGACGCTCTTGCCCTTGCGCTCGACGATGGCCGAGGCAGGAACCAACACCCCTTGCGGGGCAGCGGCGTGCCCGGCAGCCTTCTCGGTCTGCTCGAGGAAGGACACACGCACGCCCATGTCGGGCAGGATGCGCGGATCCTTCTGATCGATGGCGACCCGCACCTTCACGGTCGCCTTGCTGCGATCGGCGGTCGGCACGATCGCGATGACATGCGCGGGAATGTTCCAGTCGGCGTAGGCATCGAGCACGGCTTGCGCGGGCTGCTCGGGGTGCACCCGATGGAGGTACGCCTCGTTCACGTCGACATCGATTTCGAGCGAGTCCATATCGACGATGGTGCCCACACCGGTTCGTGTGAATCCGCCGCCCGCCGACATGGGTGACACGATCTCTCCAGGCTGCGCCGCCTTCGCGGTAACGACACCCGAAAAAGGCGCTTTAATGACCGTGTAGTCGAGTTGCACCTGGGCGCCCTTCAGCGAGGCACGCGCGAGCTGCACCTGCCCGCGTTGTGACGCCACCTGTGCGGTGAGCGTGCGCACCTGAGTGCGTGCCGTATCGTAGACCTGTTGGGAAATCGCCTCTCCGACGAGGGTTTCGTCCCGTTTGAAATCACTCCGCGCCTGCTCGAGCTGCCCCTCGTACTGATCTAGTAAAGCTTGCGAGGCATTGACCTGGGCTTCGCCTTGTTCCAGTGCGGCACGGGCTGCGGTATCGTCGAGCCTCGCGAGCACTTGTCCGGCTTGCACGTGCTCCCCCTCTTCGATCAGCACCTGGGTCAGAGTCCCGGTGATCTGCGCCGAGGCGGTGGCCTCACGGCGCGCGGTCACGTAGCCGGTGGCCTGCAGAATGGCGTTTTGACCTGCGCCCGAGGAGGGCGGTGCGGCGGTCGCCAGCTCGACTGCGGTGGCCTGGCCACGCGCAAAGAACAGGACCCCGCCTGCAATCACGGCGATCACGATCAGACTCGCGATTCCCACGGTCCACCAGTTGCGGCCTGAAGCGGCCCCCTCGTCCCGCTCGTCGCGGTCGATTCGAAGCTGTTCCAAAAGACCTCGGTTGTCAGTGTCCATCATTCACCTCAAGGAGCCAGTCGTGGCTTGGGATTCGGGGCTGCGGTTCCACCAGCCGCCGCCCAGGGATTGATACAGCGTCGCCGAGTCGGTATAGCGCGCGGCCTGTGCCAGCACGCGGTTCTCGCGCGCCTGTATGTATTGTCGTTCGGCGATCAGCACGGCGACGTGGCTGTTGACACCGGCCGTGTACTGCCTGCGGGCGATCGCGAGCGAATCTCGCGCAGCTTCCTCAGCGGCCATCTGTGCGTTGAGGTCGCGCGCATCGCTCTCGAGCGCACGCAGCGTGTCGGCGACCTGCTGAAGCGCTTCGAGCACCGTCTCGCGGTAGCGGGCAGCCGCCCCATCCAAGTCGTCGATCGCCGCGCGGCGCTGGGCACGCAACTGGCCACCATGGAACAGCGGCTGCGTCAGCGACCCCGCGACGCTCCAGACGCCCGAGCCCGCTCCGAGCAAACCCTGCGTGCGCGTCGCATCCGAACCGATCGAGCCGGTCAAGCTCAACGCTGGATATAGATTCGCGATCGCGACCCCGACTTGGGCACTCGCCTGGTGCAGTTGCGCCTCGGCCGCCTGCACGTCCGGCCGTTGCCGGATGAGATTCGCAGGCAGGCTCACTGGGAGCTCCGTGGGTAGCGCAAGCGCATCGAGTTCGATCCCGGTAAGCTCAGCATGATCGGGGGTCTCGCCGGCAAGCACTGCGAGGCGGTGGCCGGCCTGGGCGAGCTGCTTCTCGAGCGCTGGGAGGCTCGCCTCGGTCTGCGCCAGCTGCGCTTGCTGCGCGAGCACGTCGGCATGGGAGGCGGTCCCGGCCGCGAACTGGCGCTCGGTGACGGCGAGCTGCTCGCGCTCACCCGCCACAATGCCGTGAATGGCTGCGAGTTGGGCCTTGAGGGAAGCGACGTTGATGGCCGTGGTCACCACGTTGCCGGTGAGCGTGAGGCGGGCTGCCTCGAGCTCCCAACGCTGGTAGTCCGTCTGCGCCCGCAGCGCCTCGATCTGGCGACGCGAGCCACCGAACAGATCCAGTTGATAGGACACCTGGACCGAGGCTGAGAAGACGTTGTTGTAAACGGTTGCCCCGTTCGGCAGCCCGAACGATGCCAGCGAGGTCTTCTCGCGCGTCGCAGAGGCGGATCCGTCGGCAGCGGGCAGCAGCAGTGCGCCGCGCTCGCCCCGGTAGTTCTCCGACGCGCTGCGCAGAGTCGCCTCCGCCGAGGCGACGGTCGGACTGTTCTTGAGGGCGCGTCGGATGAGCTCATCGAGCGGCTCGGATTTCAGCAAGCGCCACCAGTCCGCTGGTATGTCGCCATCCGGGGCGAAGTGCTGGGCAGCCCCGCCGGCCACCTCCGTGCTCACCGTGGTGGTGGGCTGCGGGTCGGGCGTGTAGCGCTCAGTGGCGGGTGGCTCCGGGGCGTGGAAATTGGGGCCTGCGGCACAAGCTGCGAGGACACTCGTGCACAGGGCGGCAACAAGAGCGCTGCGCAGGCGGTATCGGTTTTGTTCGAGGAAGCGTTTCATGTTTAAGCAATCCACTCGTTGATCAGTCCGTCCTTACTACCAATTAACTGAACGATACGGTTTCGTTTTATATACAATGTCGATAACCGTGTCAACAAAAACTTTACGATACCGTTTCGTTCATTATCTAGCCGGAATTCGGTGCAACCGACAAGGAGAGCCGCGGTACCGGCTGCGACAAGCCCACCTGCATACGGGCAGCCCATGAGCGCCGCACCCTTCGACCCTGATCAAGCAGCTGGCGACAGCCGGAAATTAAGGAATCGGGCCCCCGCTCTCACACGATGGCGATACCACCAGTACAGCAGCGCCACGATGCTTCCACCCGGCAGCAACAATTCAATTGCGGCATAGGGACCGATGTTGCGCAGCAGCACGAGTAGTCGACCAATCAAAGGACTAAATAGCGCTTTCATCTTCATCTCCTTGAGCGTTGTTACTACCGATTAACTGAACGATACGGTGTCGTTTTATATACGATGATTTTGGCCACGTCAAGTGGAACTTTACGATACCGTTTCGTTCTTTTCTTGCTCGGAATTCGCTACACTCAGAGCCGGTCGTACCCGAGCGGGTCGCACGAACACGAGGTCGGTTGATGAGTAGCGTTGCAGTACGAGGCAAGTGGCGACAGAAGCCGCGGGGTGGGCGCATTGGACGCCCGCCAGGGAAGTTTGTCGGACAGGTGGATGAGCGCATTTTGGATGCGGCTCGCCGCCTTTTTCTGGAAAACGGGCTCGCCGGAGCTAGCATCGATGAGATCGCTCGCCTCGCCCATGCGGGGAAGCCAAGTATCTATGCGCGGTTTCCTACGAAAGAGGCTCTGTTCGCGGCGGTTGTGGCGCACAACGCGGCGAAGGTCAGAGCCGGATTTGGGAGTCAGGCGCCGAGCGGAGCAACGATTGAGGAGCGTCTAGTCAATGTGGGCACCAACGTTCTTGAGGGACTTCTTGTCAGCGATACCATCGATTTCATGCGACTTTCTGTTGCCGAATCGCGTAGGTTTCCGCAACTGGCAGGCGTAGGACGAATGGCGCGCGAGCGCGGGGCGCAAGCCGTTGCTCAGGTATTAAGCGAGCTGGCGCAGTCGGATGAGATCCGCGCATTTCCGGCGCTCGCTCCGGAATGCGTGGAGACAACGACTCAATTCTTCGTCGATTTGGTCGTTGCGCGTCTTTTGATGCGCGCTCTTCTCGGAGAAGATCTCAAGTTGTTGCGCGCCGAGATCGACACTCACGTCCCGCGCAGCGTTGCCTTTTTTCTTGCCGCCTGCCGGCGCAGTGGGACTACCTGACGCCAGGCTCGGGTGACTGGGTGCCAGTTTTCCGAAGGTCAATGTGCCATGCTCGCCGCCTGGCCGCGACCCGGCTTGACCAGCAGCAACAGCGACAGCAGCGTGAGGAAGATGAGGCCGAGGACCTTGAAGTCATCCAGGTAAGACAACAGGGCCGCCTGATCGAGGATCTGCTGGTATACGTTCGCGAGGGTGCTCGAGGAATCCGCGGTGCCGCCGAGTACGCTGCCGAGATGGCGGGCGTAATCGGCATACGATCCATTCATCTGCTGGGCGTACTCGACCAGGCGGTTCTGATGAAACTGCTCGCGGCGCTCCAATAGGGTGGAAGCGAAAGCGATACCGACACTCCCGCCAAAGTTGCGCGCCAGGTTGATCAGAGCGGACGCGTTGCCGATCCTGGTAGTGGGGATCCCGCGAAAGGCGATCGTGTTCAGCGGCACGAACAGGAAGGCGAGTGCGGTGGCCTGTACGATTCGCGCGAGCACCAACTGTCCGAAGGACATATCCAGATAGAAGTTCGTCATCCAGAGGAGGCTCAAGCCGCCAATCGCGAGGCCGATGCCGATCAGCAGGCGCATGTCGACTTTTGTGCTCATCCGGCCGACGAGGGGTAGCAACAGCATGGTCGCTATTCCTCCCGGCGTGAGCAACAAGCCGGCATCGAGCGCCCTATATCCCATGAGAGTTTGCGCGTAAGCCGGGATCAGGTACGTGCTGCCCAGTAGCATGAATCCCATCATCAGCATCAGGATAAACGTCACGCCGAAGTCTCCCTCGCGCATGAGCCGCAGGTCGACCATCGGTGCGGGATGCCGCAGCTCCCACCAGATCAGCATCACGAACGCCGCCGCGGAGATCAGGATCATCGCGGTGATGAATCCGGAACCGAGCCAATCGTCCTGCTGGCCTCGATCGAGGACGACCTGCAGACAGCCAAGGCTGAGCGCGACGAACCCAAAGCCCATCCAGTCCACGGACGTCCGGGCGCTTGCCTCGCTATCGAGCGGTCTCTCGCGAATCAATGTGGCGACCAGGAACAGGAGCATAACTCCCACCGGCACGTTGATGAGAAAGATCCAGCGCCAGTCGTAGTCGTCGGTTATCCAGCCGCCCAATGTGGGCCCAATCGTCGGCGCAACCACCGCCGCGATGCCGTAGATCGCCATCGCCATGCCGCGCTTTTCGGCCGGGAAGCTGTCTGCGAGTATGGCTTGTCCTGTCGGCTGAAGCCCACCTCCCGCGGCGCCCTGCACGGCTCGGAGCGCAATCAGTGACCCGAGGTTGGGGGCAAGACCACATAACAGGGAGGCGATCGTGAAGCCTGCGATACAGAGCAAAAAGAAGCGCTTGCGACCCAAGGTGTTCGAGAGCCAGCCTGAAATCGGCATCACCACGGCATTGGTCACCAGGTAACTGGTGAGCACCCAGGTCGACTCGTTCTGGCTCGATGACAACGCGCCGGCGATGTGGGGCAGCGAGACGTTGGCGATGGAGATGTCCATGATCTCCATGAACGCCGCCAGGGCGACCACCGGTGCGATGAGCCACGTGCTGACTCCCCGCGCCATCTCACTCATCGATGCTGCTCCGGTGATACGTCGAGGCGACAGCGGTGGTGGTGGCCCTCCCCAGGTTTTTGGCCACGATCGCGCGGATTTCATCTTCCGCCCCTGACATCTGTCCGGCGTACGCATCAGTACTTACGGCGGCTGGCCAGACCGGGCGCTGCGAGAGTGCGGCACCGCTTTGATCGCGGACGTCCACATGTGCGGTAACAGACAGTCCCACAAAGAGCGGATGCGCCGCGAGCTCCGCGGGCTCGAGGCCGATACGTACCGGAAGCCGCTGCACCACTTTGATCCAATTGCCGGTAGCGTTCTGCGCAGGCAGTACGGCGAGCGCACTGCCAGTCCCGGCGGCGAGGCCCAGCACTTTGCCGCGGTAGTGCACATGGGACCCATACATGTCTGCGGTCACCTCCACGAGTTGACCGATCCGCAGGTCTCGGAGTTGATTCTCCTTGAAGTTCGCCTCAATCCAGAGCGACTCGAGCGGCACTATAGCGAGCATTTCGGTCGTAGAACTCACCTGTTGGCCCAGTTGCACTGAGCGCCGAACCACGTAGCCGGACACTGGAGCCACGACACGAGTGCGAGCCGCCGCAAGCCATGCGCTGCGCACACTGGCCTCCGCCTGAAGGACGCGCGGATGGCTTTCTGGACTCGCGCCGATGATCTGCGCGCGCGTACTGGCCAGGGCGGCTCGAGCCTGCAGCAGAGCCGCCCGCGCACTGTTCACGGCGTACTCGTCGTGCTTCAATGTCTCGGCCGATACGCCGTGCACGTCGAACATGGGGCGATCGCGCTCAAGGTCCTGCATCGCCCGATCGAAAAGAGTCTGCTGCGCATCGACCGCTGCGACGTCGCGCGCCTCCTGGGCGAACAGTTGCGCCACGTCCCGCACGGTCTGCCCGAGACTAGCCCTCGCCTGCGCCAAGGTGGTGTCCGCGTCCTGCGGGTCGAGTTCCACCAATACCTCCCCGCGCCGCACGTAGCGGGTTTCCTCCGTGTTGATGGCGATTACGGTACCGCTGACCTGTGGGGTGAGCCGCACCAGATTCCCATTGACGTAAGCGTCGTCGGTTTCAACTCTGTTTCGAGCAAACCCGAAGTAGTAGATCGCGAATGCGCCTATTCCGACCAATACGGACGCCATGAGTATCGTAGGCATTGGTCCCGATCTTTTGGCCTCCGTTGGCGCTTGTGGACTTTCTTTCTGATTCATAACCATCTCCTACGGCGTTGTCGTCGGCGCGGCACTTGTGTTCGGAACATGCGCATCTGCAAGAGGTAGAAGCGTCGGATCGCGCGGCGCGTTCCACCAACCGCCACCCAGAGCGCGAAAGAGCGCCGCGATGTCCGTGAATCGCTGAACGTCGGCCTCCACCTGCGAGAGAGCTGCCTGTTGATATTGCTGCTGAGCGGTGAGAACCTGCAGCTCCGTATACTTGCCGGCGCGAAACTGTATTGCGGCCAGATCCCGGTTCGCTTGCGCCGCCTCGAGTGCCCGGTCATGGGCGCGATAACTTTCACCGTCGTGCTCGAGAGAGCGCAACGCATTTGCCACCTCCACGAAGGCGCCGATCACGGCGCTGCGGTACGCCGCTTGCCCTTGCAGGTACTGTTGCTTCGCCTCGTGTTCACGCGCGGCGAGAGTGCCACCGTGAAATATCGGAGCAGCAAGGTTGAGGCCGACCGACCAGACGCTACCTGGGCTGGTCAGGAACTCATTGCTGCTGGTGGTTTGCTGCGCGTATTGTGCGGATAGGCTGATTGTCGGAAGCCGCGCCGCCTCGGCCACTCCGATGTTCGCGCTCGCCTGATGCAGGTTGTCCTCGGCGGCGAGGATATCCGGCCTGTGTCGCACCAAAATCGAGGGCAATGATACGGGGATGTCGCGTGGCAGAGTAAAGTCCTTGAGGGACAATTCCGGCATTCGAAATTCATCCGGCGTTTTGCCGCTTAACTGGGCAAGGGCATTGCGATAGGCATCGCGCTGCTGTTCGAGGCCCGGCAGCGTCGCTGCGACGTTTTCGAGCTGCGTTTGGGCTAGCAGTGTGTCGCTGCGGGTGACTTTGCCCGCGTTTTCCAAGCTCTGCGTCAGATTAAACTGTGATCGCAGATCCGCGATCAGGGCCTGAGTAACCTCGATCTGTGCACGTGTTGCGGCGTAGTCGAAGGCCGTAATGACCACTTGGTTGACCAGGGTGACGTAGGTATTGAGAACCTGCTCACGTACGTTTGCGGTGGCTGCGCGCTGTGATTCGATCGATCGGCGCACGCTGCCGAACAGGTCCAGGTTATAGGTCAGCGCCGGCCCGAGAGCGAATCGATTTCCCGTGGTCTGCAGTTCATTCACAGGAGCGTAAAGCTCGCTACCGTTGATGCGTGCGCGACCAACCTGCCCTGAGGCGTCGATCTGAGGCAGCGCCGAACCGGAGACGGCACTGAGCTCCCATTGCGCCGCGAGCAATTGATGGCGGGCCGCTTCCAGGTCCGGATTGGCGCTGAGCGCCTGATGCACCAGCGTGTTCAGGGCTTCGGAACGAAACAGCTCATACCAATCCTCAGCTGCGTCGCTACCATAAACTACGCTGGTCGCTGCGTCGGTCGAGGGGACGGATCGTGAATAGGCTGCGCTGGCCGGGGGATCCGGCCGCCTGAAGTCGGGTCCCAGGGTGCAGGCGGTGATGCTGAACGCTGTGAGCACGGCGGACAGGACGAGCGGCGTTCTGCGCATCAGTGAGTGTTTCATTCGAGCACCGTCCTTCAAGATCCTGTGGCGGTTATTGGTTGCTCGGCATCAACTCTGGGAGAACGGTGCCAGACGTCCCATTGCACCGGCGCGGTATCGCGCAAGGGCAGCGTTGATCTGGGAGCTCTCATTCATGATGAAGGGCCCGTGAACCACAACCGGCTCGCGGATCTCGGCACCTGACAGAACCAGCAAGTGCGCAGGGCGAACGGCTTCGAACGTCACGCGTCCGCCGCTGCTGTGGATCGCCATTGCTTGTTCGCTGTCGACCTCCTGCGCGCGCCCGGTGGTCCGCACGAGTACCGCTCCCGTGAGAACGTAGATGAGCGCGTTGTGAGCGTTCTGAAGATCCCAGGAGATCCTGCTCCGCAGCTCCATATCTAGGAATGTGAATGGCTCGGCAGGGACGAGCGGGGACGCGGTAGCCTCGAACGATCCAACGACGACCCGCACGCGGTCACCTTCCTCGCTGTGCCGCTCCGGCACCTGACTTTTTTCGAGTCGAAGCACCTGAGGCGCCGAAAGTTTGTTCTTCGAGCTCAAGTTGACGAAGACCTGAAGGCCGTGCAGCTCACGGCCGATCTGCGCCGGGAGTTCCTCGTGGATCACACCGCCGCCTGCCTGCGTCCAGACGATTCCGCCCGGGCCCATCACAATTTCGTTGCCAAGCGCTCTGGATGGAGAAGGTGCCACCGCTGCCATGCTTTCCGGAGGCGACGACGGGTGAGAATTGATTCGACATGATGAAGACTCCGACAATTTTTTAGCGACCATCTGGCGCGACTGTCGTACTCAGCAACCGTCATTGCCTCTGGCGAAGCGCGGGGACCGACGTGCGCGCCACGCATCGAGAGACAGCGGGCCAGCACCGCGAGCGACCAGGACCAGAAGGCCACCCACGATCGTGATGTTCTTCATGAAGTGAATCATCTGGTTCTGGTCGGCAAAGTTTCTGTGGAAGATGCACGCGGCGAGAAACGTGAAGCCGGCAAGCAGCAGCGCTCCGATGCGCATGCGCCAGCCCAGGATGAGAGCGAGGGCGCCACCGATTTCGGTGGCGATGACGAGCGGCAGCAGCGCGCCCGGCACGCCCATCGACTGCATGTAGCCGGCGGTGGCGCTGTAGGCCCCCAACTTGTTTAGGCCGGACAGCAAGAACAGCTGCGCCAGCAGGACGCGACCCGCGAGATCGGTGAAATTGACCAGCGGCCTCGTCTCGAGGGCATTGGCGGCCGGGATGGAAGTAACGGATGTATTCATGTGTAGATCTCCTGAGATGGGTGAGGTGCGCGTGTGGGGGCAACTTATTGAAGGCTGCCCATGGGCATCGCTGATGGGCCGGACGTTCTCGGCACCTGCAGCAATTGCGCGATCTCTGCCTGAGCGGCGGCCACCGCCCGGGTCTCGGCGGCAGGGCCGAGCGCCAGTCCTTCCGCGTAGATGAAGTGAATGTCGCTCATGCCCAGGAAGCTGAGCGTGGTCTGCAGGTACGGTGCAACCAGGTCGGTCGGCTGGCCGCGGTGCATCCCACCTCGGGTCAGCACCGCGTAGACCGTCTTGCCATTGACCAAGCCCACGGGCCCCTTCTCGGTGTAGCGGAAGGTTACGCCGGCACGGCAGATCGCATCGATCCAGGCCTTCAGCTGGCTCGGAACCCCGAAGTTGTACATCGGTACACCCAGCACGATGATGTCGGCGGCTAAGAACTCGGTAATCAGCGCGTCGTCCAATGCAACGCGGGCGGCCTGCTCGGGCGTACGGTGCTCGGCTGGCGTGAACAGCGCTTGCAGCGCCGCCGGGTCGAGCGCGGGCGGTGGAGCGAGGGCGAGATCACGCACCGTCAGCGTAGCGCCAGGGTGCGCATCGCGCAGGCCCAGCGCCAGATCGCTCGCCAAGCGCGTAGAGAAGGAACCAGTTCCGTTCGCGAACGCATGAGCGCTTGAGTTGACTTGAAGGATGTTCATAGCGACTCCAGCAGAAAACAATTCGATGCGAGCCACTGTATTGATGCCAAACCGACAACAGAAGTCATTCAAATGGATAACTGAGTTGCCAATATGGAACAATCACGGCAGAATCTCGGTGCATGGCCGACTTGGATGCCAACGATTTGCTGCTCTTCGCCCGAGTGGCGGAGACCGGCAGCTTCAGCCGCGCGGCCAACCGAATGCGGCTACCGAAGTCCACCGTGTCACGACGGATCGCCGCATTGGAAAAGCGCTTGGGCGAGCGCTTGATTCATCGGAGCACGCGGAAACTCACCATCACCGACTTCGGTGTTAACTTGCTCGATCATGCGCGCGCCTTGGCCGCGGAGGTCGACGGTGTACTAGCGCTCGCCCAGCATCGTCAGGCCAAGCCTAGCGGGCGCCTCCGAGTATCCCTGCCCAGCGACCTTGCCACCATCGCGCTGCCGAAACTGCTGGCCGGCTTCGTGCGCGAGCATCCGGCAATTATGCTGGAGTTGGATCTGACCCCGCGGCGCGTCGATCTGATCGGTGAGAACTTCGACCTAGCGGTGCGCATGGGCGAGCCGAGCGGCGAGAGCCAGCTCACCGTGCGCAAGCTAACCGAGATGTCGGTGGGTCTTTATGCAGCACCCAGCTATTTGCGGCAAATGGGGCAGCCGGTCGAGCCAGACGAGCTGCTCGGACTTCATGGCCTACTGATGATGTCGCTTACCGGCGATGCTCGCGAGTGGACGCTGGAGCGGGGCCCAGGCAGCGGTTCGCGCACGCACTGGCGCGGCAAACCTCACCAGTACACGATGGCTAATTCGCCTGCCGTGCTGATGCGTATGGCAGAAGCCGGCTTCGGCGTGGTGAGTCTGCCTGATTTCATCGTGCATGAGGCAGTGAAGCGCGGCGTGCTGACCCGCGTATTGCCCGAGTGGATCCTGCCCAGGGCCAGCTGCTGGGCGATCTTTCCGGAGCGGCGGCTGATGCCTGCGCGCACCCGCGTCTTTCTTGACATGCTAGTTGGGGCCATGCCCAACGACATCACAGCGCCTCCACCGGGTCGCTGAGCGCTGAGCGCGCAATCAAAACTGAGGATGTTCGTGACCGTGCGGTAGGAACGCAGCCCAATTCGCATCCATGTCGGCAAGATCCTTGGTGTGTGTGCCGATATGAGCAGCGCCAAGGCTGCACGCGCACTGGTTCTCTGAGTGTGGGCGCGTCCAATACTAGATGTGACGGTCCAGGGCAAACCAGCACTTAAGGCGACGTATCCTGCGGATATTAGACGATTCGCCTAGTGACTTGCGTTGCGAATCATCGACTTGCGAATGATCGAGTGACGGTCTACGAACCAGGAGGCCGGGAGTTCGAATCTCTCCGGGCGCGCCAATAATCAATAACTTGGACGCGATCTTTTTTCCCGCTGTGCTAGATGTGCTATTCGTTTCCCTTAAGTCATCGAGACCTCACCTTGTCCCCTGTCAGTTGCTACCCGCGCAAGGTATCGCATCGTGATGCACGAAGTGAAGGGAGGTTTCGCTGAAAATTCAGCGAAACTCAAACTTGCAGCCTTGCGGCTGACGCTCGGCTCGTCAAACGACCGAATGATTGCAATCCGGAGGGCATTCCAGGATAGCCGATCCCGTTCTGGCGCCTGCCGGTCGGCGGTTCATGCGCAGTCGTCTGTGTCTCCTCGACCCGTTACGGTCGGTCGTGAATGGCAGGTACGCGGGCAATGAAATCGACCCAAAAGGTTGCAATCGGCGTCTCGGGATCCTCCCCTAGCGCAGTTGCTCACGATGTAGTACATTGTAATACATGAGCACCTTGACACTTCGCGTACCGGATGACCTGGACAGGGCCCTTGAGCGCCAGAGCGCCGCTCTTGGAATTTCCAAAAGCGATCTTGCGCGTGAAGCCTTGAAGCGCTATCTGCGGGTCGCAGAATTTCGAACGCTTCGCACCAAACTAGTTGCGCGTGCGCAGGCCGGCGGGATCAATACCGATGAAGAAGTATTTGAAACGCTTAAGAGGAAGTGAGGATCGCACTTGATTCTTCGGTACTCATCGCGGCGCATATCAGCCGTGCGGGCGTATGTGCGGAATTGCTTGAGGATGTTCTGCTGCACCATGAGCTGGTGATTTCCGACTTTATCCTTGAGGAACTAGGGCGAAAGCTCATCGAGAAATTCAATTTTCCTAAGCGCGATGCTGATCTGGTCGGCGCCTTCCTTCGTCGAGTTAGCATTATCGTTCAGCCCGCCGCTCTGCCGTCAGACTTGTGCCGAGACCCTAGCGACGTACCAGTACTGGGCACTGCGGTTGCCGGTGAATGCGCGCTACTTATCAGCGTCGATCGCGATCTTCTCGATATGCAGACGATCCAGGCAATTCCGATTATTCGTCCGGGCGAGTATTGGCGGCGCGCTTCCGAGATCGATTGAATATCCGGTCCGCTCGGCTCGTCAAACGTGATCCGATTGATTGCAATCCGGAGGGCTTGCCAGGATAGCCAATCGCCGTTCTGGCACCTGCCGATCGGCGGTTCATGCGGCCTGTCGCGAGCGGCAGCTTTGTGACATCAGAGATTTTCGATTCCCTTGAATCGGTTCTCGTTGGTAGCACCAACCCAGCGCGGTGCCAGCCACAAAACCCCTGACTCACCGTCCGTTACCATCCGCCGAGTCATGAGACCCTACCGAGTTGTTAGATTAAATTCGTCCATCAACGGGTATTCGAGTTCGTCGTAACCACTGGTTGCCGAGGCAGAAGATTGGACCAATGACCAATAGTCGCCGTCGCGTCCACTTAGGTATTAATACGAATTGCCTTTACAAGTCTGATTAACTAAATAGACCGACCAAATCCAAAAGGCGGGGAAGGAAGTCATGCGTACTGTGCATTCGTCCGCGTTGATATTTTTCTTGGCGACCGTCACCGCATCTTTGGGAACTGCCTCGGCTCAGCAGGTGACGGGTGTTCCCGGTTCCCCGAGTGCCACCACGACGATTGATGGTAGTCAGCTTCCCCCACCGGCCTCAAAGTTTGGCGGAGTGATCAAGGAGGACGCCAAGGATTCGAAGCCTTATTGGCCGCCTTCGGTGGTGCCCCCGAAGGGCGCGCCCAACGTGCTGCTCATCATGACCGACGACCAAGGTTACGGCGTATCGGGCACTTTTGGCGGCGTTATCCCGACACCCTCCATGGACCGCATCGCCAACGCCGGGTTGCGCTACACGCAGTTTCACTCAACCGCCTTATGCTCGCCGACGCGCGCGGCGCTCATCACGGGGCGCAATCATCATTCGGTTGGCTTCGGCGTAATCGGCGAAATGTCCACAGGCTTTCCGGGCTATGACTCGGTCATCGGTCAGGAAAGTGCCACGGTCGGTGAGATTTTGAAAGAGAACGGATATGCCACCTCGTGGTTCGGCAAGAACCATAACACCCCGACCTATCTATACAGCTTGGCGGGGCCTTTCGATCAATGGCCGAGCGGCATGGGCTTCGACTATTTTTACGGGTTCATGGGCGGTGAGACGGACCAATGGACGCCTTACCTTTATCGCGACCACACCCCGATTTTTCCGTGGATCAACAAGCCCGGTTATAACCTCACCACCGACCTGGCAGACGAGGCCATCAAGTACCTAAGCGGCCTCAATGCAGCCGCGCCCGACAAACCGTTCTTTCTTTATTACGTGCCCGGCGGCACCCACTCGCCGCACCAGCCGACGAAGGAGTGGATCGAGAAGTTCAAGGGTAAGTTCGACATGGGTTGGGAGAAACTGCGCGAGCAAATCTTCGCCAACCAGAAACGGCTTGGCGTCATCCCGGCGAGTACCAAGCTCACGCCGTGGCCGGATGTCCTGCCGAAGTGGGATTCGCTTTCGCTGATCCAAAAGAAGCTTTATGCGCACGAGGCCGAGGTATTTGCTGCCTACGTGGCCTATACCGATCATGAGATCGGTCGCGTGGTCCAGGAGGTCCAGGAATTGGGCAAGCTCGACAACACGCTGATCTTCTACATCAGCGGCGACAACGGCACCAGCGCTGAGGGGACCCTCGAGGGCACGTATAACCAGATGACCGCCTACAACGGGATTCTCAAGCTCCCCGAGGCGGTGCAGATGTTGCATTACGAATCTTGGGGTTCGGAAAATACCTACCCGCATATGTCGGTGGCGTGGTCGTGGGCGTTCGATACACCGTTCAAGTGGACCAAGCAGGTGGCGTCGCACTTCGGCGGTACGCGGCAAGGCATGGCTATCTCATGGCCCGGCCACATCAAGGACGTTGGCGGCATCCGCTCCCAATTTCATCACATGATCGACATCGTGCCGACGATCCTCGAAGCCTCGGGAATCAAGGCACCCGATACGGTCAATGGCATCAAGCAGAGGCCGATCGAAGGCGTGAGCATGGCCTACACGTTTGATAAGGCCAATGCGAATGCGCCCTCGAAGCGCGACACGCAGTATTTCGAAATGTTCGCCAACCGCGCGATCTACCACAACGGCTGGATTGCGGCCACGACACCGCCCGCGCCACCTTGGGACCTGGGAACGACCAAGCTGCCGGATATCAACAACTACAAGTGGGAACTCTACAACATCACTGAGGACTACTCGGAATACAACGACCTCGCTGCTAAAAATCCTGACAAATTGAGAGATTTGCAGGCATTGTTCTTGAGCGAAGCAGCGAAATACAACGTCCTCCCGATAGATAACTCGATTCTCCCGCGGATCATTACGCCGCGGCCGAGCGCGACTGCCGGGCGAACGCTATTTACTTACAGCGGGCCGAACGCCGGCATTCCCGTGGGCAATGCTCCCAGCATCTTGAACAAGGACTACACGATCACCGCAGAGGTGAGCGTTCCAAGGCGAGGCGCAGACGGAATGATCGTGACGATGGGTGGGCGCTTCGGCGGCTATGCCCTTTACTTGCTCAGAGGCAAGCCGGTGTTCGTCTACAACCTCCTCGATCTGGAGCGCTACCGCTGGGAGGGTGGGGTAGGAGGCGAAGATTGGCTGGGCGATTCACTCGCGCCGGGCAAGCACAACATCGTGTTTGATTTCAAATATAATGGACCCGGCCCAGGCAAGGGCGGTACTGGTGTGCTTTCGGTCGATGGCAAGGAGTTGTCGCGGAAGACGGTCGAACATTCGATTCCGTTTCTGATGTCCATCGATGAGAGTTTCGACATCGGCAGCGATACCCGCACGGGCGTGGACGACAGTTACCAGTTGCCGTTCCAATTCACCGGCACGATCGATAAGCTCACTTTCAAACTCGGGCCAGAGCAACTGACCGCTGAGGATCGGCAGGTCATGGAGAGAAGCCTGGCTGCTGCGCACGACTAAGGACGGTCGAGCAGTTTGCATCGGCATCCATTCGGTCGAGCCACGACCGGAAAGGGGGAATGGCAGCATTGTGCCGCCTGACGACCGTCAGGTATGGGGTAGTCAGGAGGACCATGGTCCAATGGCTGCTGAGGCCCATATTGCGGAGAATCCCGCCTATCACCGAAGTTCGGTGAGTAATCTATGGGCGCAAACATCATGAGTTCAGAAGACACCATCCATCGAACCGTGCTTCCCATCCCGGATCAGGCGCCTGTCGGTCTGACGACCTACGATGCCAAAGACCCGGACACCAAATATCCGCCGATCCGCGAATTGCGGCCGCCTGCGGGCGCACCGAATGTGCTGATCGTCCTGATCGACGACGTTGGCTTCGGCGCGACCAGCGCGTTCGGCGGACCGTGCCAGACGCCGAACTTCGAGAGGCTCGCCGCGAGCGGCCTGAAATACAATCGCTTCCACACGACTGCCCTCTGCTCGCCGACGCGACAAGCGATGCTGACCGGTCGAAATCATCATTCGGCCGGCATGGGTGGCATTACCGAGATAGCGACCTCGGCACCCGGTTACAACTCCCTCCTGCCGAACTCGATGTCGCCGCTTGCGCAAACGCTGCGGCTGAACGGCTACTCGACCTCGCAATTTGGTAAATGCCACGAAGTGCCGGTGTGGCAGACCAGCCCCTTGGGCCCGTTCGACCACTGGCCCACAGGGAGTGGAGGGGGGTTCGAGTACTTCTACGGCTTTATCGGCGGTGAAACCAACCAGTGGTATCCGGCGCTCTACGAAGGCACGACGCCGATCGAGCCGGATAAAACCCCCGAAGAGGGCTATCACCTCACGGACGACATGACCACGAAGGCCATCAAGTGGATTCGCCAACAGAAGGCGCTCATGCCCGACAAGCCGTTCTTCACCTACTTCGCGCCCGGCGCGACGCATGCCCCACACCACGTGCCGAAGGAATGGGCGGACAAGTACAAGGGCAAGTTCGACCAGGGCTGGGACAAGCTGCGCGAGGAGACTTTCGCGCGGCAAAAGAAGCTCGGTGTCATTCCGCAGGAGTGCCAGCTCACCGCGCGCCATCCCGAAATTCCGGCCTGGGAAAGCATCTCGCCGGTGATGAAGAAGGTTCTTGCGCGCGAGATGGAGGTGTACGCCGGGTTCATGGAGCATACGGATCATCACGTCGGGCGACTGCTCGATTCACTCAAGGATCTCGGCATCCTGGAGAACACGCTGATCTACGTGATCATCGGTGACAATGGCGCCTCGGCTGAAGGGTCGCTGCAGGGCGCCTTCAACGAGATAGCTCCGCTCACCGGCTTTCCACAGCTGGAGACCGCCGAATTCCTCACTGAGCGGATGGACAAGCTGGGTGGCGTCGAGGCCTACAACCACTATGCAGTGGCCTGGGCGCATGCGATGGATACCCCCTACCAGTGGACGAAGCAGGTGGCGTCGCACTTCGGCGGCACACGCAATGGCACGATCGTGCACTGGCCGAACGGGATCAAGGCCAAGGGTGAGATCCGCAGCCAGTTCCATCATGTGATCGACATAGCGCCGACCATACTAGAGGTGGCGCATCTGCCGCAGCCCGTCTTCGTCAACGGGGTCCAACAGCGCCCGATCGAAGGCGTCAGCATGGCGTATACGTTCAACGACCCGAAAGCCGCCGAGCGACATGAGACGCAATACTTTGAGATGGCGGGCAATCGGGGGATTTATCACAAAGGCTGGACGGCGGTTACCCGGCATCGCACGCCGTGGCTCACCGGCGCGGTTAAGCTCGCCGCCTTCGACGATGATGTGTGGGAGTTGTATGACACGAACACCGATTGGAGCCAGTCGAAGGACTTGGCGAAGCAGAATCCGCAAAAACTGCACGAGCTGCAGCGGCTGTGGTTGATCGAAGCGGTCAAGTACAACGTGTTGCCGCTCGACGACCGCTTCGCCGAGCGCGCCAATCCCGACATCGCCGGCCGACCGCAATTGATCAAAGGCACGCGGCAGATCCTGTTTGGCGGCATGGGGCGGCTTACCGAGAGCACGATCGTGAACACGAAGAACAAGTCGCACGCGATAACGGCCGAAGTGATCGTGCCAGCGTCGGGGGCGGAAGGCGTCATTGTCGCCTTAGGCGGGATTATAGGCGGCTGGAGCTTGTACACCATGGGCGGGAAGTTGAGGTATCACTACAACTTCTACGGCGTGCATCGATATACGATCGAGGGCACCTCGAAAATCCCACCGGGAACGCACCAGGTACGCATGGAGTTCAAGTACGACGGGGGCGGTCTCGCAAAGGGAGGCACGGTCACGCTGTACGTGGACGGCAAGCAAATGGGCCAAGGCCGTGTGGAGCAGACCGAACCGATGATCTTCTCCGCCGACGAGACCTGTGACGTTGGCTTTCAAGCCGGTTCACCCTCAAGCACGGACTATGGACCGAGGGACAACAAATTCAGCGGCGAGGTGAATTGGGTCGAGATCGACATCGGAAAGGACGCGGAGAATCTTGATCATCTCATCACGCCGGAACAGCGGCTAAGCGTCGCTATGGCGCATCAGTAGAACCGTCAATCATCTCCTTTCGCTGCGCCGAACTCGTTAGGCGCAGCGATTCTGCTGAACACCAGCTTCGGGGAGGTCATTTCGATCTACCGAGCTTCTGCAATCGGCCGACGGCCCCTGCCGGTTGGCGGTCGATCCGCATTCGTCGGTCCCTGATCGATCCTAATCGGCATTCCATTCGTGATAGCGGCGATGCGAGCGTCACGTTCACCGGCTCCAAGTAGAAGGCGTACTGAGATAGACAGACGCGCAGGAAACTCCGCGCGCCGTATCCCACCGGGCGCAACACCGAGCGGTGCGTCAACCATACGAGGCTGGCAGTGCCCGCGAAGAACGCTCGATGAGCCAAGCGCATCAGGGCCTGCACCGGAGCGGCCCGGCCCGCTCGCAGCGCGAGTAGCAGCTGCGATTCGAATCCAACGTGGGCGAGCTCATCGGACACGAGGACGCGGCAGAGCACCATCAGGCGCTGGCAATCCGTGGCCGCTTCGAGCGCTCGGTAGTACACGATCCCGATCAGCTCAGCGCTGATGAGTATATAGAGGTAGAGCTCCAGACCCGCGAGTCGTCGTACAAGACGAAACACCCGATCGGTCCAGTCGGTCCTCTTGAGCTCGATATGATGTTCCTCCATGAAGGCCCGGAGCAGCGCCGCGTGACGCTGCTCCTCGCGAATGAATAGTTCGACGATCCGCACGAGCGCGGGGATACGGCGTGCGCGCGCGAAGCGTTGCGCCGCTCGCAGGAGCGTACGTCCCTCAGACTGTTCCCCGAGCTGAAACGTCGCAATCGAGCTCGCAATGAGCCGCCGCTCATCGGGCCTTAGAAGATCGGAAAGGCCGTGTGGAACACAACGCGGATGCTGGGCGTGGTGTTCGAAGTGATTCAGCCAGATCTCGAAATCAACCGCAGACATGCCGCCACCCTCCTGATTCCCCCTACAGGGAGACAGGGAGCAGTGTGCGAGCCGCTTCGGGCAGTTCTGTGGCGGGATTCGGGCAAATTCTGGCAGCGGCACTGCGGCGGAACCCGGCCCGGGCTATGGTGCTGGGCGCAGCAGGAATCTGACTTTTGCATCGCGCTGCGATGTGCTATTCAAAATCCGGCGTATCTGACAATTCAAAGGCCTATGAGCCGAGATCTGGACTTTTCGTAGCACAATTCGAAGTGCGCAAGACTTTGATTTTGCCTGGTGATCTGGCCTTGAGTAGATCCTGCTACGAACCAGGAGGCCGGGAGTTCGAATCTCTCCGGGCGCGCCACATTCTTTGACATTTACTTTCAACGGATTGCGGCGATAGCTGGCCTTAGGGTCAGTTAACGCATCCGTTCTCCCTCCATGAGCATTCAAACCAACGGCGGTATACTCTGAAAAGAACGGGAGGGCAGGCATTGGTGAGAATACCGAAATTCACTCTCGGATCTTGTCTATTGATAATTTTCGTTGCTTTAAGTTGCAAGCAGACACGACAACCGCAGGCGCAGGCCACGGCACTGCGAAGAACTACGACTTCAACTGTCGTTTCCTCGGTATCGGTCTCATCTGCACCGCTCGTCAGCGGGCAGCCCCTGCAGTCCGCAACCAATCAGGATGCTGCCAGCCCGACCGCTCCGGTTCCAAACAACCAGCAGTCAGCAAACGTCGCTTCTCCTTTACTCGAAGATGTCGAGCATCTCGGAGGTCCTTTTCAAATCGACGGTCAGACGTACACGGTTGTCTCCGACTATAAACGCATCAAAGGTGAGACCTCGAGTGAAACTGAAGCGATCACTTCGCTCGGAATTCAAGATTCTTCAGGGGCCACCGCGTTCAGCGAGCAATTCTCCTACGAATTTGAGAAGGGGGAGTTCACAGAGTTATGCTCTGCATCGGCAGAACTGTTGTCCGGAAGCATGAAGAAGTGGATTCTCATTTCGTCGGAGTGTTTGCCGGATGCTCCCATGAGCGGCGGTCCTTGGGAGGTGCTTGGCGTCGCAAACGGAAAACTGATTCGCTGGGGCAAGCCTCTTTACACGCAAGGGAAATTCATCCGCTTCGTCCCCGGCAAAATCTCAAAGGTCGGATCCGCCACATCGTTTGGTATTGACGGCCTTGAATTTAAGGTTTGGACCGGAAATTCTTTCGTGACTTTCCCTGTCAGGATTGATCTCACGGAGCCCAAACTCGAACCCGGCATGCGTTGTTATACCCAGACAGGCCATGGCATGGGAGAAGCGGGCTGCGAAGTTCCTGTCGAAGCCACGCGCTACCCGGACAGCGACGACACGTTCGTCCGCATGTTCTCAGAGCCAACTGAAGGCATGGGCATTCCCACACACGCCATCGTTCGGAAGGATTCAAAGGTCGAGTTCATTAGCGCCAGTGTCCGGTTTGTGTTCGACGATTCTGGCGATTCCATCCATCTCGGAGTTGGCGACGATGTCTGGCTGAAGGTCCGAATCGACGGTAAGCTCGGTTGGATTCACACGCAGGAAGATCTTGCCGCCATTGGTTTGCCGCAGTCAGGGTAGACTCCCGCACACTCGATAACCTTACCGCATTCGATCGTCGCCAGCCGCTTGTCGATGAGATCGGCCTCGCCACCCCAGGGTAGGACACAATATTGCAGCCTGTAGTCCGCAAAAATTCAGTTACGCGCCTCCGTCGCTGATCTACAAACGTGTTGAATACCGCTTGCCACGGTCTAGGCGCATCCGCTTTCGTGATCCTGCTCCACGACCTCTCCGTGGGTTAGCTGGCGTTGTCACTGGCGGTTTTTTAGCTTGGATACGTTGTCACCGGCCAGAGACTCTATTTCCTTATATAGCGAGCAGCCCGTCAACTACAACTTCGATACTAGCCACAGCCATGGCGTCTACGATCAATCGCCGACTCAGAGTACTGACCTGTGGTGTCGTGCCGATCCCGGTCCTGAGGGCAGCGAGAATGGCAAGATGTTGTGCACGTCTCTTGACTACTTCGTCGTCTACCCCGGTGTTGTTGCCAATGAACTGCTAGCCAGAGTGCCGATCGCTCAACGTGAGCACATCTCATCAGTGAACATTTTTCCATTTACAACATCGATCACACTTCGATTTCACGACCTCGACGCGGAGAATCGGGCCGCCTCAATCTCCCCGGCTTCCGCTGGCATAGGACTGCCTAAAGCGTGTCCTGGCGACGGGGTTCGAATCTACGTTGACGACAAAGGTGCTACCTATGTCAATGGCGCCCAAGTCGCGCCGGAAGACCTGTTGCAACACCTGCGAAAGCTCGACCCCGCTCCTAAGCTTGCGTGCTATTCACTTGCAAGCACAGCAGAACGGCCGCTGCGCACCGCCATTGGCGTAATAACCACCGTTGCCCAGCTTGATTTGCCGCTTGAGGTGTATGCAGACGGCACCTTCAATGCACTGGTGAAGTTGAAGTAAGGCACTTTTCTGAGTCGGCACGTGAACGGGCTAAGAAACGCTTCGTTCAATCTACAGCGCACCCTGAACGACAGCTTACAGGCGCCCACCGGGCTGCTCGATCTCGCGCACAATCTCGCCTTGATTCGCGTCAACCTTCCGGGCGCGGTACCAGTAACTCGCAGCGCGGTATCGGCATCACCCGGCGCCGACCGCCTGGCCGAGATCCGGGCCTTGGGTCGGCATTGTGTCGTGCGGGTCCCAGTAGAGGCGGCGGCCGTATCTCTCCTGCCGGCTCATCATTCGATCGAGGCGATGAGACATTGGGTAGCAAACTCAGCGCCGCAGCTACAAGTGCGCGTCGGTCAGTTCGTCAATCGGTCGCCCGACCGCGCGCCCGCGATGCGTCAACCCAATGCGGCCAGCGGCGTTGGAGAGGTAAGAAGCCTCACCAGGATTCGGCGGGCGATGAGAGCGCGTGCGGCTGTGGTAATGTTTCTCTGTGTGTCCGCGCTCGGTCAGCTCCGTGCGGAAGAGCGACCAGCCTCGCCCGAGAAGGTTAATGTTTTCCCACATCCCCGGAGTCACAGTCCTCAGCGCGAGTTGCGCCCAGATTACGGCGCCCTCCTACGGAAAGGCCAACAGTACCACTGGAGGGAGACTCCGCCCCAAATTTTCCGTCTCCTAGAGATGCACAAAGAGGCCGCCCGGCGAGCACGCGCTCGCCGAGAGTTGCTCGAATCAGAACCGCCCGGATAATTGCGCTCGGCAAGATCCAGACAAAGCCGGTGATGGGTTTCTCCGTTGCCCAGCCGGCAGTTACGAATGCGGTGATAATGTTTTGGCAGGTCCATTGATTGATCTCTGTCCGACCGCGATTTCCGATGCGTCATTAACCGTCGTCGGGCAAGAGTCGCCTCGCGACCCTCTGCGGACCTGCGCGACCGGCTGCTTCCCGGCAGTCAAACGGGGCTTTCATGGTCCCGCGAGATGCCTGCCAGTTGGTCCCTACGGCACACACAGTCGTCTCGCTTTTGCGCGGGGAGGATGGCGGCTATAATCCACGGAATTCGCCCGGATGTGCAGCTCGCAGATCAAGAGCAGGGAGTTCGCATGATCTATGCCGCGTTTGCTTCAATCGGCCCGCTCGCGCGGCCACTCGTCTGCGGAGTTGCACTGTGCGCCGGTATCGCGGCGCACGCCGCGGATGCCGCCGCACCGCATTGGAGCTACGCCGGCGAAACCGGACCCGAGCACTGGGGAGCCGAGGATCCTTCGTTTGCCACTTGCAGCATGGGCAAGCACCAGTCGCCGATCAACATCGAACAAGCCGTCGTTAAGGATCTGCCTACGCTGAAGTTCGATTACAAGGATACGCCGCTCAAGGTGACCGACACCGGCCATTCCTTCCAGATCAATGCGGCGAACGGCAGCGGCGGCGTCACGGTCGGGGACGAGCACTACGACTTCGTGCAGGTGCACTTCCACGAACCGTCGGAGGAACGCGTGCACGGCGAACGCTACTCGATGGTCGCGCACATCGTGCACAAGAATGCCAAGGGCGAACTCGCCGTCGTCGCAGTGCTGATCCATAAGGGCAAAACGAACGAGTTCCTGAAGCCGATCTTTGACAACTTCCCGGCGAAGGGCACCGCCGAGACCGACGTCGCGGGCAAGACCGTCAACATGGCTAACTTCCTGCCCGAGCACCAAGGCTACTACACGTTCGACGGCTCTTTGACGACACCGCCATGCAGCGAGAACGTGCGCTGGTTCGTTCTCAAGACCCCGGTCGAGGCCTCGGAGGCGCAGCTGAAGCAGTTCGAAGCGCGCTACGCGCACAATGTCCGCCCGATCCAGCCGCTGAACGGCCGCGTGATCGAGGAAACGAAGGCAGACTGACGGCGCTACGTAAGGGAACGACGACAGTTGGCGGCCGAGGCTGTGTAAAAACCCTCGACACTTTTGCAAATCGAGCGAAACGAGCCAAAAATCCCAAGCGTGGTTCAAATCTGCGGAATTTCGACGTTTGAATTTTGCAGACTTGATTTACAGCTGGGGCGGTTTTTGTTTTTACACAGCCTCGGCCAAGTCCTGTGGCCGAGTAACTGTCCGACGCCGAGACGATGACCGCCCATCGACTCGTGTCGACCCAACCCGGAAGTTGGCTGCGCTCCATCCCGGTCAACCAGCATCAGCAAAGCGGTCGCTCATTCCAAGTTCATGCGAAACGGTGGCAGTTTTAGATCAGCCGCGCCCACGCAGTATCAGCGCTCGGCCGAGATCGGAGCTTGAGCCTCCTCAAATGCTGGATCAGGTCGCCGACAAGTAGCTGGAGCCGCGCACGTCGACTTCCCGCGCACGGCGAATATCGGTGCTCTGAGCGCTCTGCAGCGGGTGCCGCCGGACGATCTCCCCAACGCGGCCGCACGTGGCGGCACCGACGCTGGACGATATTCAAACTCGCGTCTTAGTTAAGTACGCACTCTTGAGGAGCATAGTGTAACCACTCTTGCACAGTCACGGTGCAACGATGCTTGCTGCATCCGCCCCAGTCATTTGAACTAAGCACGGTATTTCGACCGATTGCATGTGTGTCGCGGCGCGGCACATAATTTGCATGATCCGCACTTGGGCGTGTGGCGCCCAATCAAAACAAACCATGAACAAATGAACGGAGGCGGATGAGTACATGACCGGTAGGGAGAAGCGTCATATCATGCGATGGATTTATGACATGCTGAAAAATTGCTCTGTTGCCGACATCGTCAGATTTCGTGAATTGGCCGATGAAGAATTTGACCGGGCTACTGCTCGGGTTGCCGTCTTTTACTGTAATGAATTGTTACGTAAGAGAATAAGCCAACAGCGTCCCGTCAGCTGACATACACCATTCAAATGGGCTGCATTGCAACGCCCAGCCCATTAAAAGCATCTGGATTTATCCGCTCGCGCGCGACTTCCACCAGTGCCTCTGCAGCGAATAGATCAGCCATGGCGTTGCTCATTATCGTAATGCTTGTCACTCTTCAAAGATGTGTGTAATAGACAGACTAGGTTCCTCTAGGCGGCCATGCGGACCGGCACATAATCGGCCTTAAACTCTCGTCCGTGGGCGAGTAGCGCCCACACGGTGCGTACGTTTTTGTTGGCCAAAGCCACCGCCGCGATATTTGGATGCCGACGGTTGAGCAGATTAGTCAACCATCCCTGGGTGTTGTCGGCCTTGTTCTTTGCTGCCAGGATGGCCGAGCGCGCCCCGTGGATCAGCAGCGTGCGCAAATACGCGTCCCCGCGTTTACTCATCCCGAGCAGCGTTGGCTTGCCGCCGCTGGAGCTTTGGCGTGGAACCAGACCCAGCCAGGCGGAGACTTGCCGGCCGTTGTCAAAGCTGTGCGCATCCGCGATCGATGCGACCAGGGCGCTCGCAGCCAGCGGGCCGATGCCAGGGATCTTCTCGAGCTTGCGGCTGAGCTCGCTATTGCGGTGCCAGGCGATAATCTCCCGCTCGAACTCCTTGACTTGCCGATCCAGCTCCTTCAGATGCTGGTTCAGGCGCTCAATCAGATGCCGGAACGGCACCGGCAGCTCGTTGCTGGCATCCTCGAGGATCTCGGGCACGCGTTTGGCCACGTTGATGATGCCTTGGGGGATGATGAGCCCAAACTCCCCCAGCAGACCGCGGATCTGATTGGCCTGTGCCGTGCGGGCCTTCACAAATCCCTGGCGCACGCGATGCACCGACAAGATCGCCTGCTGTTCGATGCTCTTGATCGGCACGAAACGCATGTTCGGCCGGCCCACCGCCTCGCAAATGGCTTCCGCATCGGCGGCATCATTTTTATTTGTTTTCACGTAAGGCTTCACAAACTGCGGCGCCATCAACCGCACCGTATGTCCAAAGCGCTGCAGCGTGCGGCCCCAATGATGGGCGCTGGCGCAAGCTTCCATGCCGATCACACACGGCGGCAGATTTCCAAAAAATGCCGCAACTTGCCTGCGCCGTAGCTGTTTGCGCAGCACGCTTTACCCCGTTCATCAACACCATGCACCTGAAGCAGATTCTTCGCCAAATCAATTCCGACCGTTGTAATCTTCATCGTGGACGCTCCCATTCGTTTAGTGGTTGCTTTGACACTTCCACTTTGGCACATCGATGCCGGTTAGAGTGGGGGCGTCCATTCCATTGCTTCAGAGCAAATCGCGAGCTGAGCCTCAGTGACCGATCATGGCCGAGGCTGTGTAAAAACCCTCGGCACTTTCGCACATTGAGCGAAACGAGCCAAAAATCCCAAGAGTGATTCAAATCTGCGAAGCTTCGAAGTTTGAATTTTGCAGAATTGATTTACAGCGAGGTCAGTTTTTGTTTTTACACAGCCTCGGCCGGGAGCCGTCCCATTGCGCGCCCGGAAACCGTCATTCCGGGCACAAAACTGAGGGGGAGCAGCCAGGGTCGCTGATCGACCCGTTTTTGCCTGTCGCGAAGGGCAGCTTTGCGGCACTACAGAGTCGCCGGTCTGGCCGCGCGGCCGATTTGGCGTCTTGAAAAACGCTATTCCTCAGTGGTCCCGTCCGTCAGGGAGTTCAATTCCTCCTGTTTGGGCAAGGGGTAATCGCGCGGGCAGCCTAATGTTTACTCAACAAGTACGCGTGCGTCGCGCCCGTGCGTGAATCGACGCCATTTGCGACGATCCAGCCATCGTCATTGATTCCTTTGCCCGAAAACAGAGTCACCTGCGCCGCAATGGCGGGATCGATCATGGAATTCAGATCACGCATTGCTCGCTTCGCGTATAGAAACGCGTGAAGCGCGCCGCCTGCGGTCACCGCTTGGCCCGTGACCTGGCCACTCGCGTTGATTGCGTATCCTGTGCTTGAACCGCCGCCGAGGGTCCCGAGGTCCGTCATGCCGCTGCCGGGGGTGTATAGAAATGCATGAAACACCCCACCTGTTTTCACCGCTTGGCCCGTGACCTGGCCACTCGCGTTGATAGCGTACCCATTGCTTGTACCGCCGCCAAGCGTCCCGAGGTCCGTCATGCCGCTGCCGGGGGTGTATAGAAACGCGTGAAGCGCCCCGTTTGCGGTCACCGCTTGGCCCGTGACCTGGCCGCTCGCGTTGATAGCGTATCCCGTGCTTGAACCGCCGCCGATGGTCCCGAGGTCCGTCATCCCGCTACCGGAGGTGTATAGAAACCCGCCTGACGGCACCTCGCCCGTGACCTGGCCACTCTCGTTGATGCCGTACCCCTTGCTTTCACCGCCGCCCAGCGTCCCGAGGTCCGTCAAGCCGTTGCCGGGGGTATATAGAAACGCGTGAAGCGCGCCGTTTGCGGTCACCGCCACACCCGTGACCTGGCCACTCGCGTTGATGGCGTATCCTGTGCTTGAACCTCCGCCGAGGGTCCCGAGGTCCGTCATGCCGCTACCGGGGGTGTATAGAAACGCGTGAAACACACCGCCCGCGGCTACCGCTTCACCAGTAACCCGGCCGCTCGCGTTGATGCCATACCCCTTGCTTGTACCGCCGCCAAGCGTCCCAAGGTCCGTTACCGAATATCTCGGAGCCTGCGCATTGGCAGGCGTTCCCAGCCCGATCAACGCAACGAGCAGGCCAGCGATACGCCAGCATGAATAGCAAGACGATGCATGTCTCATATTAAGTTTCGACCGTGGATACACGGGAATCATACTTTCGCTTCATGGTTAGCATTGGGTAGGCTCCTGGTTCAGCCTACCTTAACTTCCGAACGGCGGCTAAGTGGCCGGCAATTTCGATCCGTCACCGACGGCTCTTGGCCGAGGCTGTGTAAAAACAAAAACTGACCTCGCTGTAAATCAATTCTGCAAAATTCAAACTTCGAAGTTTCGCAGATTTGAATCACTCTTGGGATTTTTGGCTCGTTTCGCTCAATGTGCGAAAGTGCCGAGGGTTTTTACACAGCCTCGGCCGACTGCCGACATATGCGCCGCGTCAGCGGGGAGTGCTAGTTGGTGCTATTACGGCGGCCGATCAGTGAAAGTCAAACTCTCGTAAGGCTCCGGGCGGAGCTAACCCTATAAGAGCGCAGCCCAGGGGCCCAATCGCGGAGTGTTGGGGTGACTCGTTCTTAGTGGGTTCTTAGGGACCTGAGTGCATCCGGCTCCGACCCGATTCATCGATCATTCGCCCGTTTATCCTCTTACCAATCGTGCGATCGACGGCTCGCTCAATGCCGCCATCAATGAAGCGACATCTCCAATGCGAGTTCCAAGCGCCGCGGAAACGATGTCGCAGGCGGCGACTGCCTGCGGCAGCGCCTCCTGCGCAAGAACCTGACGCGCGCTCTGCAACACCCGATCTCCGAGTACCACTCCGAGCGACCCGAGCACGATCAACTGCGGATTGAGCGCATCCACGAGAAGCGCCAAACCTTCTCCCATCCGCGCTCCGGCCTCGCTGGCGACCGCGAGCGCCTCATCGTCATCGGCGAGCATCGCCTCGACTAGCTCTCGAATCGGGGTGTCTGGCTGCCATCGGCGCGGAAACCTAAGACTCGCGAGCTGCACGAGACCTGCGCCCGATGCAAACCCTTCCCAGGAGCCACGCTTCCCGAAGCCTTCAGGTCCCTCCGTTGCCAGTCGCCAATGCCCAACCTCTCCGGCGGTGTCGGAGGCTCCATGAAGAATTTTTCCGTTCAAAACGAATCCGGCGCCCAGTCCCGTGCCGAACGTCAGAAATACCAAGTGGCGAAGCCCGCGCCGCTCCCGTCCAGCGCCGAATCGAAATTCCGCAAGCGCGCCCGCATTCCCGTCATGCTCAACATACACGGGTAGCCCTGGGAATCCTTCGACCAGCCGCCTCTTCAGATGAATGTTGTGCCAACCGGGCAGATGCGGCGGATTGAGTAGGAGGCCTTCACGGATTCGCAGCGGATCCCCGACGGCAACGCTGAGCGCTACAACCTCGCGTCCGGCCGTCCGAGCCTCAGAGAGCCGTTGCTCATTGGCCTCGATATCGGCGGCACCAAGATCGCCTGCGTCGAGGGCGGATGGGGTGGGCAGATCTATCGGCGCAACGAGATTCCCACCTGCGCTGCACGTCCGTTCGATCAGACGTTTCCGGCCGTGATCGCACTCGTGGAGGGCACGACGCAAGAGAAGCTTGCGCAGGAGCTACGAGGTGATCTCGATGTGATCACGCACAAGGCGCTCGCGAAGGAGCCGGGCGAACGCTACCAGAGTGCGGCGGCGATGGCTGAGGACATCGAGCGGTATTTGCAGCACCGGCCGATCAGGGCGCGTCCGGCACCGCTCTCGTATCGAGCCAAGAAGTTCATGCGGCGAAATCGGCCGATGATCGGGGTGAGTGCGCTGGCGGGCCTACTTGTTCTTGCGATAGGCGGCTATGAGCTTGAGCATCGCCTGGCGATCCCCGCACCTCCGCCGCACTCGGTCGCGGTGCTGCCGTTCGTGAACCTAAGCGGAGACAAGGAGCAGGAGTACTTCTCCGACGGGCTCACCGAGGAGCTGCTCAACTCGCTCGCCGAGATCAACGAGCTGCAGGTCGCCGCGCGCACGTCATCCTTCTATTTCAAAGGTAAGGACGTTGATCTCAGAACTGTCGCCCACAAGCTCAATGTCGGCGCGGTTCTCGAGGGGAGCGTCCGGCGCTCAGACCACACGATCCGCATCACCGCGCAGCTGGTCAATGCGGTCACGGGCTTTCACCTGTGGTCGAAGACCTATGACCGGGACTTAGGCGATGTGCTGCAACTTCAGACCGAGATTGCGACGGCGGTGGCGGCCGCCCTGAAAGTCAAGCTACTTGGCGATGTCGCTGCCAAAGTCGAGCTCGGCGGGACGCGAAATCCGGCCGCGTTCGATGCGTACTTGCGTGGCCGGAGGGCTTCCCTTACACCCGACAACAAAGATCGACAAACCGCGATCGCCGCCTACACGGAGGCGATCGGGCTTGATCCGAATTATGCGCTCGCGCTCGCCAACCGATCGATCGTGCTCAGTGACTATGCCTCGGAGGCGTCGGAACCGGCCGTTCGCGAGAGCTTCGACAAGGCACAGTCGGATGCGCTGCGGGCGATTGCACTCGCGCCCGATCTTGCCGAGGCTCATCTGGCGCTGGCCTCCTATTTCGAGTCAGGATCGCTGGATTTCATCCGGACAAATGAGGAGTACGAGCGGACGCTCGCGCTCGCGCCGGGGAATGCACGGATCTTACGAGACAGCGGCACCTTCGCCGTTTACATGGGCCGCATCGAGGCGGGCATCGCCGCCGTGCGGCGCGCGGTCGACTTGGACCCGCTGAACTCCTATCGCCACGGCTCTCTGGGGCTTGCCTTCTACTACGGACGTCAGTACAAGAAGGCCATCGCAGCATTTCAGAATGCCCTTGCTCTTGACCCCGAGGCCACATGGGGCCTCGCGAGTCGTGGGATCGCCTACTACGCCTCGGGCGACTTCGAGCGCGCCCGCGCATCGTGTGAGAGCAGTCCAAAATCTGAGTCGCTATACGTCCAAGTGTGCCTGTCGCTCGTGTACCACAAACTCGGCCGGCATGCCGATGCAGAAGGCATGCTTTCGAAACTGAAGGCATCATTTAGCGATGCCATGGCCTACCAGTACGTCCAGATCTATGCGCAATGGGGCAATAGCTCCGTTGCACTCAAGTGGCTGGAGACTGCCGTACGGCTGCGGGACCCTGGTCTGGAGGCTCTGAAGGTCGACCCGCTCGTTGATCCCTTGCGTAGGGAGCCGCGCTTCCAGGCGATTGAGCGGGACTTGAAGTTCCCGCGCTAAGTGACGGTGCGGTTTCGACGCAATTCCCTTCATTGCCTCGAAGATAACTCGCGAGGGACGCGACTGTCTGCTTCACGGCAGCGACTTTTGGGGTCCGATCGTCCGGAGTTGGCCGAGGCTGTGTGAAAACGCGGAGCCCCTTCGACGAGGGAGCCAAAAATAGCCAAATATCCCTTTGGCGGTTCGAATCTGCAAAAAATGATTTCCCAACTTCTTCAGAATCGATTTCTAGGAGGGTGTGATTTTGTTTTCACACAGCCTCGGCCGGGAGGCGCCCGATGCGCGCTCGATTCAACGCGTTGGTGTTTTCGACTCGGGTCCAGCGGCCGTCGGTCGCTTCGCGACCCCCAACCGGCCGGACACCAGTGACTGCTATCGGGAAGCCCAAAAAAGTGCAAGGTTCCACCATTTTCGAATATTGGCGAAGATTTCGGCGCGGCCTTTCCCCTCGGGCTTTAGTCATATCGGATTGCCGCTTGATACGCGCGCGGCAGTTCGGGACAAAAGGGCGCTCGCAATCGTCGGGAATAACAGGACCGACAGCATTGCGGCGCCAATCATAGCCGCGGCAACATCGGAATTCATCAACTTTGCACGCGTCGCAATCTGGGTAATAACCACCATGATAGTGAGAGACGGAACTGCAGAAGACAGCGCAAACGGCAGGAGTTTCGCTGTGTCAATTTGACCGCGATAAAGCAATACCGGTGTCCCACGAATGGTGATGAACAGCGCGACGAACGCCGGCACCTGGAGCATTGTAGTCAGATCATGTGCGAGCGCCCCGAAATCGAACTGGATTCCGGTGCCGACGAAAAAAAATGGATAAAACCAGCCGAAACAAAGTGTTTCCATTTTCTCACGCAATACGCTGCCACGCTCGCCGCGAGTAGCCACGCCCAGGATCATTCCCGCCGCAAAAGCACCCGAGAAATGTTCGAATCCGAATTTTTCCGCCAACAACACCAAGGCGGCCAACATGAGCAGTGAAATAAGTACGGGCAGCTGCGTAGTCTTGTTCATGTGCCGACTGAGTATTTCCAGTACCTTTGGCGGCCGCACACTAACACCGACGGCGAGCGCGATGGCAATAATAGCAAGATATACGAGCAGCAATGCACCCTCCTGCCAAATGCTGTGCTGTGATAGCAACAGCGACATCGCGACAATCGGGCCGACTTCTCCAAGCGTGCCGGCAGCCAAAATGAGGCGCCCGAATACAGTCCCAAGCTGCCCACTATCGCGCAATTCGGGGACCACAACGCTGAGCCCTGTTGTGCACATCGCCAGCGCAACTATTAGCGGTGTGCGCAGGTGCGGAATTGCGTGCAGGAGGCCCACGAGAGTGACACTCAGCATTACCGATACGGCCCAGCCGCCGACTGCGAGGATCATTGGACGGCCTTTAATATCGGCGAAATCAAGCTCCATCCCTCCCATGAACAGTGTCGCGGCCATGCCAAACGCAAACATCGTTTCCATGAACCCGTCAAAGTGAACCAAGTTCAGAACGTGCGGACCAATCACGATTCCGAGAACGACCTCGAGAACTACGACTGGCACCTTGAAGCCAATTGGGATCTCGGCCAACAAAGGCGCCAGAACGGCAGCCGCCAATATCCAGAATACAGGGTGACCGACTAGCATCGTCGCCTCCGTACAATCAACTCGGCGATTGAGAATAATGTTGGCTATCGATGCAACGCGCATCTCACTTTAGACACTGCCACGGGCACGGCCATGAGCCTATTGGCACAAGGGGCAACAAAGGTCAGACAGGAACCCGAGCGTTAGCTATGAAGCGAACTGATAATAGGTGGCGACCGACTGGAATTGGCCGAGGCTGTGTAAAAACAAAAACTGACCTCGCTGTAAATCAATTCTGCAAAATTCAAACTTCGAAGCTTCGCAGATTTGAATCACTCTTGGGATTTTTGGCTCGTTTCGCTCAATGTGCGAAAGTGCCGAGGGTTTTTACACAGCCTCGGCCGGGAGTCGCCTGTCACCCTGTTCCGTCCCCGATTTCTCAGGGTTTCGTATCAAGCGTCGCGGCGCCGCGTTTGGTGCCGCCGTCCGGCAGCGGAACCGAGATCGGGGCGACGGTGACTGTTGCGATGCCCTTGTGTTGTGTGATTCCGATCTTTCGTGCTGTGGATCCTGAGAGATCCACGATGCGGCCCACTACATATGGCCCGCGGTCTTGGATGGTCACTTGCGCGCTTTGGCCGGTCTCAGTGTTGGTTACCATCGCCGTCGTACCGAGTGGAAGCGTCCTACTCGCGGCGTTGTCGCCGTGCGGGTCCATGTTGGTGCCGTCCGCCATTTCTCTGCCTGCAAACATTTTCGCGTAGAACGATGCAATTCCGAAGCGCGTGCGGCCCGACAAGTCAGGTTGCGGCTTCGCTGATGCTGTGGCGGATTGCGACGGCTCCTCGACCGTGGGCACGGCGCTTGCCTCTGGGTCAGCGTAGGGTTTGCACCCGGTAGCACCAACGACAACAACGCTGAGCAGCAATATCGCTGCAAATCGATTCAAGTTGAGAATGTGGAGCATTGCCAGGTCGGCTTGAGGATTGATATGGACGACGCGCATGTCGCATTTGCGACTAAGAGGAGGATCCTAGGCTTTCGACGCAGCGTAGTCTGTACGCTGGCACCCAATGGCGCCGCTTGTGCGGGAATCCGCGTCGATATCTATGACTGACGGTGCGTTTAGCGCTTTTGGCCGATCTGAGCCGGGCGCTTCACCGGCGCTCGCCAATGAGGCCTATCGACCCCATATAGCTGTCCGTGACGAGTGTCGGCTTTGCGGCGCATCGTTTGTTAGGCATAGCGCACACATATTAGTTTCAGCATAGTCGTCCGAGCACCGGCGGGTTGTACGTTACCGCACCGATAACAGCTTCGGAATCGTCTATAAGTAAACCGCTAACAAAGCCAGGATTTGCCTGGGTTGGACCTTGCGCGAGTCACAGGTCAATTCAGTTCTTGGCTAGGGTGCTCCCGGTACGGAGTCGCTACAAGCCGAGCGCGCCCGTTCTAGGTCATCGGCCCGAGATTGCGACGATGAACGATAAACCGATTGCAGCAGGAGGAGTAAAGATCATGGCAATTCGGGAAGATTATCAGACGTTGATGGAAAAGCAGTTGAACGAGTGGAAGGCGCAAACCGAACGCTTCAAAGCCGGCGCCGAGCAGATCGAGGCGCAGAACAAGGCGCAGTTTGATAAGAATCTCGAGACACTGCGCGCTAGGCAAGCGGATGCGTGGGAGAACTTCAACAAGTTGAAAAGTGCTAACGAGAGCACTTGGTCGGAATTCAAGGCTCACATGGATAAAGCCGGGGGAGAGGTAAAGGCCGCCCTCGCCAGTATGACGACGAATTTCAAACGTTAGCGCGGCTTGCCGTCGCGAGGCGATGTGGTCATCACGGCGGCGCTGTGCAGCGCCGTGGGCAAATTCAATGGCTCTATCGCGAAGGTACCGGCAGCCGATCTAGGGGCCGAAATCATCAAAGCGCTGCTGGCCCGCTCCGGTGTGCAAGCGGATTAGATCTCCTGAAGTGATCATGGGCCAGGCGCTCACCGCCGGGTCGGCCAGAACCCGGCCCGGCAGGCCCGGATCCGCGCTGGCGGGTCTTCCAGTAAGGCAGTATGTCCGCTTTGTGGCGAGCATTTGAACCCAGTCACCGCCTGGTTTTGGCCGAGGCTGTGTAAAAACCCTCGGCACTTTCGCACATTGAGCGAAACGAGCCAAAAATCCCAAGAGTGATTCAAATCTGCGAAGCTTCGAAGTTTGAATTTTGCAGAATTGATTTACAGCGAGGTCAGTTTTTGTTTTTACACAGCCTCGGCCGACAGCGGAAGCACCATGAACCGCTGCTTTCGACCCGCGCGCTCAGGTCGCCGGACACTCGTCCTCGAAGCCGCCCGGTTGTTCGTTCGCCGGCGCATCCGGCGGCGGATAGATTTCGCGCAACGTAAAGGCCTCGAGGTGTGGCCCCTTGCGACGCAGCAGCTCCAGCCGCGCGATCGCCTCTTCGACGCTTGGGCGATGTCCCCGCGGCACCCACCACAGCACGAGGATCGCCTCGCTGATCTTCTCGAACCACTCGCGCCGGCGGCGCAGGATGTCGGCATGGGCGCTGCGGTACACGAACTTGCGCAGCGAGTCCGCGTCTTGCCACACAGACATGTTGATAAGCATGTTCTCGTTGTCGAAAGGGCGGATTGCCGTCGCATTGCCTTCGGGGCTCTGCAGCCGCCACACGAAGCCAGGCGAGCTCTCGGCGAGCGCGTTGATGCGGTCGAGGTTGGCCGCGAATTCGGCCATGATGGGCGAGTCCATCGGTCCCCTGATGATGCCGATGTTCAGTTGCGCGAGCTCATAAGTCGGCATGGTCCACCTCCCGCCACAGGTCGCATGAGCATAGCAGACCCCGCCCGTGACGCGGCACCGCGGGGATTCTAACTGTGTTCCCGAGACATCTCCCCGCGCACGAGCTCTGGGGCACCTCGAACAGTACGATGGTCGTGCAATCGACGCGCCGCGCGGGCAAGGACTCACACTGAAGGCGGCGCGGACGTTGAGTGACGGACGGATCGCTTATTCTCGCCTGCCTTTCTGATTCAGCGTCCTTTCGCCCCGTGTTATTGCTAGATGCCGCGCACGCAACAGGGGGCTTGGAACGGAATCACGCAGGTGCAGCTTCAGGACACCGCTGAGCCGTCTTCCTTGCTGCCCAAGATTTTTTCCGGTACCCACAATCACGCGCACGGTGCGGTCCTTACCCTCTCGGAAGCGGCCAGAGGCTTTGCAACGCCGCTCGCATCGAAGAGGGGCGATTCCCATAACAACCCTATGCGCTGCGCGACGCCGAGGACAGCACTCGGTGCAGAACCGCCAAGCCCTCCGTGATCTCTGGGTCCGTGATGGCTCCGTAGCCGAAGGCAAGGCCGCACTGGGAGGATCGCCGAGCGGAAAACGCACTGAGGGCGCGGACACCCACGCCCTGGCGAAGCGCTGCGGCTTCAATGCCCTGGTCGCTCAGCGGGATCTTGAGCCGCGCGGCCACATGAAGGCCAGCCACGGAATCGAGTGGCTCTAACCACTTCGACAAATCCCGATGGAGAATATCGAGTAACGTCTGACGCCTGCGGTGGTAAATGTGTTGCATCTTTCGCACGTGACGGGCGAGATGGCCGCCGCTGATCAGCGCGGCGACGACGCCTTGGGTTAGGCCGCAGCAGGCGCCGTCCGTGACGGTTTTGGCGGCGAGGAGGGCCGAGCGTGCCCAGGGCGGTGCCACGATATAGCCCAGGCGCAGCGTGGGCAGCAGACTTTTCGAGAAGGTGCCCACGTAAAACACCGATTCCGTGCGATCTAGCGTCTGCAAGGCATCCAAGGGTCGATCCGTGAACCGAAATTCGCCGTCGTAGTCGTCCTCAAGGATCACCGCGCCACGAGCTTGCGCGAATTCGAGTAGCTCGCCACGGCGGCGCGACGATAGGACACAGCCCAGGGGAAACTGGTGAGACGGTGTGACACAGACGATGTCGGCGCTGCGCGGTAGCCGCTCGACCACTAGTCCTTCGTGGTCGACGGGAATCGATGCTAACCGGCCGCCCGCTGCCTGGAACGCCGAGCGTACGGGCGGGTATCCCGGGTCCTCGAGCGCGACGCGCGTGCGGCCAGACGTCACCAGTATGCGCGCGAGCAAGTCAAACGCCTGTTGCGCCCCGGCGGTCACAATGATGTCTTCGGGGACACAGGACACGGCACGGGTGAAGGAAACATGCCGCGCGATGGCCTCGCGCAGCGCACGCCGACCTTGCGGGTCGGACTCGAGGCCTTCCGTCATTCGCATCGACCGAGACTCCCGGATCGATAGTCGGCGCCAGACATCGGCGGGAAAGGATTCTGCGTCGGGTACGCCGAGTCGGAAGGACCAGCGTGGCTCCGGGTGTTCGCCGGGCGTCTCGGCGCCGCGCGCGGAGCGCCAGAACGCGACCAGCTGTCGGCGCCTAGCGCCTCGAGCCTTTGCGGCTCCTGCAGTGACCGGCGCCTTCGGTAGCGTCAGGGCCACCTGTGTTCCCGATCCCTGGCGCGCAACAAGGTAGCCCTCACTTAAGAGGAGATCATAGGCCGCCACCGCGGTATTGCGCGAAACCCCATAGGCCGCGCAGAAGGATCGCGTCGAGGGAAGACGCAGCCCCGCGCGCAGCCGGCCGTCGAGGATGGCCGATCTCAGCTGTCGATGCAGATCGTGCAGGAGGGTGCGCGAGCCGCGGTCGGGCAGCTGCAAGGTCAATGGCAAAAGTGGTTCCATGGAATTGCGGCCAAGTGGACCTCGTGTGAGACCATTCACGGGCGCTATCTTATCTCTATCGTCCCATTTTCCATCCCAGAGTCAGTTTTTAGTCGAAGAGCTGGAGTCGCCGATGAGCAATCAATGCACAAGCAAGATAGGCGTGAGTTTCATGGTCGCCGCCGCAATCCTGGCGCTCCCGATCGGCACGTTCGGCGATGAGGTCGCCGCCGACGGTCGTGGATCTGATGACCCGGGAACTGTCCGGGGTACCTCATAAGGAAGCGCTGATGATCACCGTGACTTACTTACCGGGCGGCGCCTCGCTACCGCATCGTCACGACGCGCAGGTGTTTGTGTACGTTCTGGAGGGCGCGATGACGATGCAGGTTGACGGCAGCGCGCCCGTGACGCTGGAGCCGGGACAAACTTTTTACGAGGGTCCTAACGATGTTCATCGAATTTCTGCAAACGCGAGCCACACGGCGCCGGCGCAGATCCTGGTTTTCATGATCAAAGACAAAGGCAAGCCGGCCTCGCGTGCGGTAGCTCCGAAGGAGGCCCCGTGAAGATCACGCGATGGATCGGGCTGGCCGCGCTGATCGGTGTTTTGGTAGTCGGTAGGACCATCGCTGCCGAAACCAGTGGCCAGGAGCGTGCAGAAGCCGCGGGAAAGGGTCTCGTGGGTTCCCCGGCGCCGCGGATGGTCATCAAGACGATCGATAGCGAGACGATCGATTTGGGCGCGCTTTACGGCAAGAAGGCCGTGTATTTGAAGTTCTGGGCCACCTGGTGTGTCCCGTGTCGCGAACAAATGCCTCACTTTGAGCACACTTATGAAACCGCGGGCCCGGATCTTGCGGTGATTGCCATCAACGCCGGGTTTGACGATTCGTTCGAGGAAATCGAAAAGTACCGCCGAGCGCTCGGCATCACGATGCCGATCGTGCTCGATGATGGCCAGCTGGGCGCTGCGTTCAACTTGCGGGTGACGCCCCAGCATATTGTCATCGGACGGGATGGGCGGATTCAGTACGTCGGGCACCTGGCGGATGCGCGCCTCGATGCAGCGCTGCTGGCCGCGCGGCAGCCGGTGGCCGCGAGCGCCACGGCGCGCTCCGCGCCCGCCCTCGCGGAAAGGCCCCGTATCAATGTGGGCGATCACCTCCCTGCGCAATCGGGGCGGACGCTTGCAAACACCCAATGTGTGAAGCGGCATTCAACGTTGACCAGGGAGCGGCGTCCAATTCAGACCAGCTGCTTACAGCGCAAATACTTGATCCAACTTGGAAGACAGCTATCTTCACCCAGCATGGTTCGACACCCATTCCTTGCAAAACCTGGTCAATCTTCGGCGCCCGTTCACAGCCAAGACCCTGGGCCAGTACGTCCCGGCGCCCCGCCGCCGGGCGTGAACGTTACTGCCCCAGATTCGTCCCGGGACAACGGTGTGGCGGCCGCGGCTGTGTCTGCGCCCCCGCGAGTTCATCGAGCCCCTGACGTGCCCAGGGCGGTCAATGCCCCTGTCAGAATTGTGAGGGGATATTCAGTAGCAAGCCGCCAGACATCAAAATAGAAGACGCGCGCGTATCGGATTCCAGGTACTCATTGCGCTTTGGCCCAATCAGTTACCCCTGCTCAAGGGCCGTTGAATATTCAAAGGTGCGATCCATGTCAATCAATGCTTTATCCCTGAGTATCCTCTGAATATATTCAACATCGTAGGGCATGAAAGTAGTAAGAAATTGAATGAGTTAGGCCAACTCGACTGCCGGTCCATGACCTCGCCCGCATCGGCGCCGATCATCGTGAAGCCGAGAATGCGGTCGTCATTTGCGCCAACAAGGACTTTCATGAAGCCTTGTATCTCGTCGGTCGCTTCCCGCCGTAGCACGGCACTCATCGGCAATTTGCCGACGCGCACGGCAATGCCCTGTCGCTGTGCGTCCCGTTCGCTCAACCCGATATGCGCAAGCGGCGGATCGGTGAATACGCAGTACGGCACCAGCCGGTCGCCCGTGCTGCGCGCGCCACCGGCCAGGTTGTCGCGGATGATCCGAAAATCATCTACCGAGACATGCGTGAACTGCGGGCTGCCAGCACAGTCGCCAATTGCCCAGACATCGGGCGCCGTCGTCTCCAGACGGTCGTTGACGCGTATATAGCCGCGCGCATCCAATGCAACGCCCGCCGTGTCGAGGCCGATGCCGGTGGTGTTCGGAATGCGCCCGATCGCGACCAGGATGTCGCTCGCCTCGATCGTTTGCGCGCCGGCGAGCGTACCCGCAGTGAGGCTGACGCCCTCGCCGGATCGGCCCTGCACGGCAACGGGCTCGGCAGACAACACGAACTGGATGCCTTCCTCACTCAATATGCGGTGCATTGCCTCGACGATGTCCGGGTCCTCCCGGCTCATGATCTGCTGGCCCGTCTCGATTACGGTCACCCGACTGCCGAAGCGGCGATAGGCCTGCGTTCCAATCCGACATAGCCGGCGCCGAGCACGATCAGGTGCGAGGGTGCGTAGTCCAGTCCAGTGCCTCGATATGCGTGAGCGGCTGCGCTTTTGCGAGGCCGGGAATGCTCGGCATCGCCGCATGCGAACCGACATCGATGAAGACCTTGTCGCCGGTCAGCCGCCGCATGCCGCCGTCGTTCAACTGGACGTCGAGCGTCTTCGGCTCCACGAAGTTTCCGCTGCCCATGACCAGTTCGGCGCCGCTCGACTTGAAGGGCGCAAGGTGGGCGGCGATCTCTCGCTCGACCATGTCGCGCTTGCGCTGGCGCACCTTCGCCATGTCGGTCGTGACCGGGCCGGTGATCGTGCCGAACTGCGCCGCGTGCCGGACCAGATAGGCGATGCGCGCGCCCCAGAGTTCGTTCTTGCTGGGCATACAGGCGATGTTGACACAGGAACCTCCGACAAACCGCCGCTCGACGACGGCCACCCGTTGCCCGGACCGCGCCAAGTGCCACGCGAGTATATTTCCGCCCGAGCCGCTTCCGAGAACCAGGGCATCAAAATGTTCCGCTTGAGTCATCTTCATCTCCTTCGGCGGCCAATAGACGCGCCCTTGCGAGCTCGATACCACTGCTGCCACCGGTGACCAGGGCCGTTTTCCAGTGAAGCCTCATTGCCATTTCTCCTCCGCGCTGTGAACTCGCCCGGATCGGGGCGCCCAAAGCCACGCGCGTCCGCCGATTCAGGGCGACGATCGGCCGGGCTGCATACCCGTGTCATCATGGTCCGCCCGCCCGAGCGCAGGGAGGTACCGGCCGAAGTTCAATTCGAAGTCACTCGGAACGCCGTAACCGATACCGCGGATCTTGGCGCGGCGCGCCTGTGCACTGGGCAAGGCCAGCAATGGGAAGAACAAGTCGTTGCTCGACTGAATCTCGGCAGCTGTCGGCGTCCCGAACCGATTGATCTGGGCCTTCGCCGCGGCTAGCGTTTCACGGTCGAACGAGGTCAGACGCCGGACGAGCGCATCGACAAACGAGTCGAGGTTGGCATCGTCCAGCGTGCGGTTCACCCAGCCATAGCGCTCGGCGATATCAGCATCGAAATCGTCGCCGCTGAGGACTATCTCAAGTGCCCGCGAGCGGCCGACCAAGCGCGGGAGCCATTCCAGCGCGCCGCCGCCCGGGACCAGTCCGACGCCGACCTCGGGGTTGCCGAATAGGGCGCTTTGCCGGCTGGCGAAGCGCATGTCGCAGGCCAGCACGAACTCGTTGCCGATGCCGCGCGTGCGGCCGCGAATCTTGGCGATGCTCACGACTGGCGCGGACGAGAGGCGCAGCACAAAGTCGCGCCAAAGGCCCAGCACTTCTGGCCGTTCAGCTGCCTTGGCTACGTCGAGATGGGCGATGAAAAAATCTGGATTCGCCGATTGGAACACTACGACCTTCACGGACGGGTCCGCCTCGAGCTCGGTCATTAGCGCTCCCAATTCGACGATCGTTGTGGGAAGAAACATGTTAATCGGCGGATTGCTGAAGGTGATCGTCCACAGTCCGGGTCTGGAGTGGTCGATCGTGAGTTGCTTGTAATCGAACATGGCGCTTCTCCTTTGATAACAGCGAATGGCGATTCAGATTTTGGTCCCGCACTTACCGGGGCCTTCAGAAGCCATTCCGAGGGTCATTCGCTGGATCCCGCGGAACTGCTCCTGGTTTCCAAGTCAATACGTTTCAGACCGAATCACATCAAAGGGCGCGTTTCCGTAAAACACCCCCGAATCCTAAAGGCTAGAGAGAAGCAATCGATTCAATGACCTCGTCCGCGCTCACAATGGCGCTCGCGTGGTTCGGCAGATTGATGTCGAGAGCGGCGTGCATATGCTCATCGGAGTAGCTCGCAGTCGCATCTTTCGCCACGGTGACCTGGTAACCGAGCTCGGCGGCACAGCGTACGGTAGCCTCGACGCATGTGTGCGCGATGAGCTAGCGGAGCGACCGGAGACCCGCACGGAGTTCCTCCGCAAAGATCTGCGGCTCTTCCCAGGCAGGAAAGTGCCCGCCTTTCATGACATGGTTGTAATGGATGAGTTTCGGATATGCCCGCTCCACCCAACTCCGAGGCGGTTGATAGAATTCGCCGGCGAAGACGCTCACGGCCACCGGGATGGTGACGTTCTTGAAGTCGAAGAACGGAAACTTGTTCTCCCAATAGAGACGAGCAGATGAAATCCCCGTGTTCGTCAGCCAAAAGAGTGTGATGTTGTCGAGGACATCGTCTCGTGTAAGCTGGTCCCTGGGTTGTCCTTTCGTGGGCGTACGCAGGGCCGCGCTTAGCGTCGCTGCAGGCTTGGCATCTCCATCACCGAGGTCTATTAACCAGGCGGCCAGACCCGTGGGTGAATCGGCAATTCCGTAGAGTGTTTGCGGGCGCGTCGCCATCTCGTATGCGTAGTAGACGCCTTTGGCAAACAAGTTCTTCAGCTTCTCAAACTGGGCTCGTTCCTCGCCGGACAGACCCGCTGGCGCTGGGCCGCCGGTCGCGATCGCCTTTGATACCTCGGGTGGCACAGCGCCAGGCATGTTGGAGTGAATGCCGATCAATTCGGGATGGCCTTGCGTCGCCATCACGTCCGTGACAATCGCACCCCAATCGCCGCCTTGCGCCACGAATCGCGTGTATCCAAGGCGCTTCATCAGCACGACCCAAGCGCGCGCGATGCGCCCGGGGTCCCAGCCGGCCGTAGTCGGCTTGGCCGAAAAGCCGTAGCCCGGCATCGACGGAATCACCAGGTCGAAGGCGTCCGCGGCATTCGCGCCATGTGCCGTCGGATTGGCCAGCGGATCGATAATCTTGAGCATATGGATGATCGAGCCGGGCCAGCCGTGCGTGACGATGAGCGGCAACGCGTTCTTATGTTTCGAACGAACGTGAATGAAGTGGATGTCCAGCCCATCGATCTCGGTCAAGAAATTCGGCAGGGCGTTCAGTCTGGCCTCGACTTTGCGCCAGTCGTAATCTGTCGCCCAGTAGCGCGCTAGGTCCTGCATCATCGCGAGCTTTACGCCCTGCGATTCATCGGTAATCGTTTCCCGCTCAGGCCACCGCGTTGCCTTGATGCGCTTGCGCATTTCGGTAAGTTCCGCTTCTGGAACATTCACCTGAAACGGGCGAACAACGGTTTTATCGTTGTCTGTTTGTCGTGCAACGTCATTCATAGCTGTAACTGGAAAAAAGACCCGGAAGACCTAGAGGGCTCGCAGCAACGCCACGGGGTGAGCTAGGGAAGTCTTAAGAGCGTTTGCCTCCAATTGCATCGCCGCCTCTATCCTGACGACCCGATTATAGAAGCCCGCAGATAGAAGCCCGCAGACAAGGATCTGCGGGCTTCTAACGAATCTGCTCTACTCACTATGTGCGTAGTGACCTGAAGCCCGCGCGAACTTCTTCTGAAAAGAGTTTCGGCTGTTCCCAGGCCGCAAAGTGCCCGCCTCTATCGAGCTTGTTGTAGTGGACGAGTTTAGGATATGCATGCTCTGACCAACTCTTCGGAGCTGGATAGAGCTCATCGGGAAAGACGCTGACGGCCGCCGGAACGGAGACGCCTTTGACACCAAAGAAAGAATACTGTGCAGCGAAGTCCTCCCAATAGAGGCGCGCCCCGGAAATAAAGGTGTCGGTCAACCAAGTAAGCGAGACGTTGTCGAGAATATCATCTGGTGTAAGGCCTTCGGGCTGCCCGTCAATCGCGCGGGAGATCATTGCCAAACTACGCGCGTCGTGATCGAGAAAGTAACCGGCTATGCCGACGGGAGAGTCTGCGATCCCGTAGAGCGCCTGTGGGCGCAACCCCATCTGGTATCCGTAACCGACGCCCTTCGCATACACTGTGGCCACCCGCTCGTAACAGAGTCTCTCGTCAGGGGAGAGGTTGGATGGCATCGGAGCGCCGGTACGGGCAGCATTGTCAATATCGACGGGAATCACGCCTGGCATGTTGGAGTGAATGCCCAGAAGTTCCGGATGCCCCTGTGTGCCCATCACGTCCGTGACAATCGCGCCCCAATCACCACCTTGTGCCACGAATTTCGTGTATCCAAGACGCTTCATCAGCACGACCCATGCACGCGCGATGTGGGCAGGGCTCCAGCCTGTAGTGGTTGGTCTGCCGGAAAACCCGTAGCCCGGCATCGACGGAATCACCAGGTCGAAGGCGTCCGCCGCGCTCCCGCCATGTGCCGTGGGGTTCGTGAGGGGATCGACGATCTTCAACTGCTCGATCACCGAACCGGGCCAGCCGTGGGTGACGATGAGCGGCAACGCGTTCTTATGTTTCGAACGAACGTGAATGAAGTGAATGTCGAGACCGTCGATCTCGGTGATGAAATTCGGTAGGGCGTTCAGTCTACCCTCGACCTTGCGCCAGTCGTACTCCGTCTCCCAATAGCGCGCGAGTTTCTGCAATGTCGCGAGCTGGGGGCCTTGCGATTGATCCTTGACCGTTTCCCGATCGGGCCACCGCGTTGCCTTGATGCGCTTGCGCATTTCGGCGAGTTCGGCTTCTGGAACATTTACATGAAACGGCCGGATACCTGTCGGGTCACTGCCCGTCGGCTGTACAACTGCATGCATGGCTTTGCTCCTTTGTGAAAAAAGAGAACTGGAAGGACCTAGCGGGCTCGCAGCTACGGTTGCCGCTGCAGCACGGCAAAAGCGACGGCGATTGAGTCGGGGCGTTTTGCGGATCGCAAATTGTGCCGAACGCTGCAGCGGATTTCTGTCCGGCAGATCAATTTAAGGCTTGTAGGATTTCGCTTAATTTCACTGCAGTGCGGCGGCTGCGCCAGACCTGTACGTGTGAACCCGCGTTGAATATTGATCAGAGATTTCGAGCATCGTGCATGCCGAAACAACAAGTTGCGGCGCCGGTCGGCGTCCAATCACCTCGCTGGTTCACAGTGGATATGGCTTAAGGAGAGCGCACTTGGCGCGCTGGCAATGCTCGGAGAACCGCTCCGTCGCTGATCTACAATCGTGTTGAATACCGCTTGCCGCGGTCTAGGCTGATCAGGAGCTTACGCGCAAGTAACCGGCAATAATATTCAACACGGCAGGCTATACTTTCGCCTTGAATTACAGTGTTTTGCTTGCGAGAGCACCACTCTCTACGAACCAGGAGGCCGGGAGTTCGAATCTCTCCGGGCGCGCAGGTTTATCAAGCACTTGCGCGGCTGAACGCTCGATCATCTGTGCTATTCGACGCCCGTGTGCTATTGACCCCTCAGCTCTAAGTCATTTAGACCTCGCCTTGGACTTGACCCGCTTTGGTGGACACCTCAGTGTCTACCAAGAAGGAGTCAATCATGGCGAGCAGACGGAAAGTATATACAGCGGAATTTCAGCGGCAAATGGTGGATTTGGTTCGGTCTGGTCGTAAGCCTGGGGAGTTATCCCGGGAGTTCGGACCGACGCCCTGGACGATCCGCAAATGGAGCCAGCAAGCCGATCGCGATGAGAAGCGTGGCGATGGGGGTCTGACGACGAGCGAACGGGAGGAGTTCGCGCGATTGAAGCGCGAGAACCGGCAACTGAAGCTGGAGCGGGAAATTTTGTCAAAAGCCGCGGCCTGGTTTGCGAACGAAAGCACCGCGACACCGAAGCGCTCTTCGGGTTCGTGAAGGTGAACCAGGCCATCTACCCGGTACGGATCATGTGCCGATTGCTTCAGATTTCCTTTAGCGGGTATTACGCGTGGGATGAACGGCCGCCGAGTGAGCGGGCACGTATGGATATCGGACTGACCAAGAAGATCCGGGAGATCCATGACCGTTCCCGCCAGGCCTATGGGTCGCCGATGATTCACGCGGAGCTCGCCGACGATCATGGCATTCGCGTGGGTCGAAAGCGCGTCGCCCGACTGATGCGGGCGGCGCAGCTGCACGGGGTGTCGGCGCGGCCGGCGGTAGTGACCACGTGGGCCACACCGGGGGCGAAAACGCCGGAGGATTTGGTGGAGCGGCGTTTTTATGCCGAAGCACCGAATCGGCTCTGGGTGGCGGACGCGACGTATATCCCGACCTGGACCGGGTTTTTGTTCCTCGCGCTGGTTTTGGATGTGTATTCACGCAAGATCGTCGGTTGGGCCATGGCCAATCACTTGCGCACCGAATTGATGTTGGCGGCGTTGGACATGGCGATCGCGCAGCGACGTCCCATCGATGTCATCCATCATTCGGACCATGGCTGTCAATACACCAGCTACGCGTTTGGCAAACGCTGCCGGGAGGCTGGCGTCATGCCGTCCATGGGGACAGTCGGCGACGCGTACGATAACGCGATGGCGGAGTCATTTTTTGCAACGCTGGAGCGCGAGGTGATCGACCGGCAGCGTTTTCACAGCCAGATTCAAGCGCGCTTGGCCGTGTTCTCGTGGCTGGAGGGTTGGTACAACCCGCATCGCAGACATTCCTCCTTGGGTTACCGCTCGCCGAACAACTACGAATGGCTGGCGTTACAACGGGCGGCCTAACCGATGCATAGAAAAAATCCGCAGCGCACTGAAATCGGGGGATACCCAGGTGGCGACCAGCTCGAGATCGCCGCTCATAGGCGTTCCTATGCGGTCGGATTTTTCAGTCATCCACAAAAAACAGGTGGGCATCACCGGGTGGCGCCAGGAGTCTCCGGGAGAGCGACGGGAACGTACAGGGCGCTGCGCCGCTTGGCATCGTGGAAGAGCGCAACCGTTACCGGACGCGAATCCGCGATCGTCTCGTCCGCGATCACGCCTCCAGAATTGTAATTCTTTTGATTTTGAATTGAATTTGCCGCCGCCAAGACGAGTTCGAGACGGCTCCCTTTGCTGACCAGTCGGGAGGCAAACTTAAAGTGATTGAAGTCGTAGCGAAGCGGCTCTTTCGTCGTCACGAGCTTTTGGGAACGTAAAGTTTCACGGTAGCGAGCTCGCATGATATCTGAACTCAGCGGCGTCACCGTGCCGTTCGGGCCGACCTCGGCGACAGTCACGACAAAATCCGTGTCCGGCCGATCGATCGATATCCAGGCTTCGAAGCGGAAAAAACCGCTTAATTCTTGATCCTTCTCGAACGGGGCAGACACATAGACGAGCTCGGCTTTATTGGCAAGAAAGACCTCTTGGTCGAGTGCCGAGTCGAGGTTGCTTTCCGACTCAATCTTGGCGAGCGAAAAATCTCGTGGGTCATAGCGATAGTGATCCGGTGCACCACGACCGACACGATCTGCAGCTAGACTCCCGGCCGCGTACACTTCGCGGGCACTGTCACCGATTGAATCAAGGAAAAAGGGTCGTGACTCTACAGTAATCGCTTCGAGGTTATCAGCGTAGCGCCAGTGCTCGGCACCGCTCACGTAGTAGGCAACGAGCTTCTGCAGGAACTCGGGTTTCGGCCCTCCTTCCATTGTGAAGCGATACCAGTCGAGGTGCAGTTTCGGGAGATCGACCAAGCTCGCCGGTCCAAATTTCATGCCCATGAATTCCTGCTTCGGAGTTCGAGTGCCGGGATGATCCCAAGGGCCGATCACTAGGAAGTGGCGCGCACGTGCTGCCGGGGAAGCCACCCCCATGTGGCGGCTGTAATGGTCAAGCGCACCGGGTTGATCGTCGTCGTACATTCCGGTGATCGTCAAGATCGGTAGCTCCAATTTGGCGTACTGCTCTCGGGTTGGGTTGTAGGCATCCCAATACGCGTCGAGGTCCGGGTGATCGATCCATTCCTGGAAAATGGGCGAGGAATTGCCGATGAAACTGTCGAGCTTGCGGTACGAGGTCCCGGATTCAATCCAGCGCCGGAATAGGCCAATCCAGAAGGGGTCATCGCCAAAGAGGCGGTCCTGCAAGGTCTGACCGCTCGTAAATGTTAGCCACTGGATGTCGTAAGGCATGAAAGCGTTGTTGCGCGCCGGAAAATCGACTCCGGGACCCACCGATGCTACCGGCACGATGGTCGCGAGGTGGGGCGGAAACTCCTTTGCCGTGGCCCACTGATCGTATCCTGCGTACGAGCCGCCCCACATCGAGATCTTGCCGTTGCAATAGGGCTGCTTAGCAAGCCACTCAACCACATCGTAACCGTCTTTCGCTTCCTGAATCAGCGGCCGGAACGAGCCTTCCGAGTTGCCCCGGCCACGCACGTCGACTGTCAGAAACGGATAACCGTGCGCGGCAAAATACATGCCGCGGTCGTGATAGCTCTGCCCGATATAGGGCGTCAGAGTAAACAGACATGGCCGCGGCTCCTTCAGCACTGCCGGCTTGTAGAGGGTTGCGTTGAGGCGCACGCCGTCCCGCAGCGGAATTTTCACGCCCCATTGCCACTCAACATTCGCGGCGTCTGCTAGTGCGCCGGCCGGGACTGCGCCGGCCGTGAATGGTGCTAACAGTAATAGCGCAGCGACAAGAGTTAACCGTTTCGAGATCGCGAGTGACGTGACGTCAGCGATAACTGGAGGCATGTTCAAGGAGCTCATCGGAATTATCCCTCTTATGGTGAGCGGAACAGTCTGCAGCTCCGTACTGATTAGCCTACCGGAACTAGCGACTGACTGCTTTGCAGAAAGCAATTGGAGTGCTTGGATGACGTCTCATGGCCGGGAGTTGCGCGTTGACCCGAACTACTGGTGTGACCCGCAACAGTCAATCGGTAGACTCCGCTTAGGGCAAGCTGGCTTAAAGCAGCACAGATTAGCCTCGTCCCAAGTCCGCAAAATTCCCGAAAAGGCCGGCTTCTAAGCGGAGACGATCGCCACCAGATCAGTCAGGCGCGTCAGACGGAAATCCGGTTCGTAGCCAAGCTGCTCGGAACGGCCGCGGATCAGCTGGTAGAACGCAGTCGGCTCGACCAAGGAATTCTTCGGTGGCGGGACGTTCCTAGCGCGTTCAATCCAAGCGACCTGGAAACCGAAGTGCTTGGCGCCGGTTACATCAAAGCCGTTTGACGAGATGAACAGCACCTCTTCCTTCGTTACGCGTAAGGCCGGTTCCACGAGTGCGTAGCAGGCGGGCTCCGGCTTATACAGCTTCACGTGATCGACGCTGATTACGTCAGTGAGGCGTCCGGCGATCCCGGATGAACTGACTAACGCTTCGAGCATTCTGGGGCTCCCGTTCGACAGAATGGCGAGCTTGCGGTCTCGCAGCGATTCCAGTGCCTCCTCCGCCTCGGCGTATAGGTCCAAATGCAGATACCCATTCATAAGTTGGCCACATAGTGAGGGAACCGGCTCGATTCCGACGCTGGTTAAGGCAAATTCCAGGGCCGCCCGCGTCACCGACCAGAAATCTTCGTATGAGCGCATCAGCGTGCGCAACCACGTATACTCAAGCTGCTTCAGACGCCACAGGTGCGTGATGATCTCGCCCTTATCGCCGCACAGATCAGTGGCGAGGCTTCGCACTGACTGCACATCGTAGAGCGTCCCGTAAGCATCGAAGACCAGCGCGCGAATGGCCATGGTCAGCTCCTCTTTGTCAAAGGTAACGAGACTCTACTCGGTCAAGAACGGCTGAGCGCATGAAGGTGATCGGGTCGGTTTCGGTCTTGGTAGTGCTTAGATCGGCTCAGGACCGGATCGCATTCACTGTCGGTCGATGTGCGGGACGTCGCGAATGTCGGTGACCCAGGGCAGTGCGGAGCGATACCAAATTTGCCGCGTTGGCCGTAATTCGGCTCGTTGTTTCAAGGTACCGACACGGATGCCGTATGACCCTGGTTCATGCGGATCGGTCGCGTATATCGGTGTGCCGCAGTTGGGGCAAAAGGCGTGGGCGCGTTTGTTGCCGCTTTCGGCCGTTTTGATGTAGATCTTGGGAGTTCCGGATTGCAGAACGAAACTGGGTGCGGGCGTTTGTACATTGACTCGATAGGCCGAGCCGGTGAGGGTCTGGCAATCAGTGCAGTGACAGATCCGCACAGCGTCCGGGTCGATCTCGGCTTCAAAGGTAATCTGTCCGCAGTGGCAACTGCCTTCGACTTTCATGGGCGTCCTCGCGAGCGCAAAAATCCCCGGAAAGCGCAGATTATACAGCGTCGATACCATCTCACGAGCGACCGATTACCGGCGGTCTTTCTAGACCGTCAACTGACCGGTTTTGGCCGAGGCTGTGTAAAAACCCTCGGCACTTTCGCACATTGAGCGAAACGAGCCAAAAATCCCAAGAGTGATTCAAATCTGCGAAGCTTCGAAGTTTGAATTTTGCAGAATTGATTTACAGCGAGGTCAGTTTTTGTTTTTACACAGCCTCGGCCGCCCGGCGTCGCGCGTCCGCTTCAGAGCTGCCGTTGGCCCGACATCATCAGGACCGACCGTCCAATGAGCAATGACGACCCCGAGCCGTCCTTGGCGAACGGCGGCTGTGCAGCGGCGGCAGAAATGGGCAGACTCAACCATCGGAGAGGCTCCGGGCGCGGCATCTCGCGCATTGACCGTGAGTCAGCTATCCCCAGCAGAGGCGTAATTGACGGCGCCCGCATTGAGCGACGGATCGCGAGCAAATGCCTCCGCGATGAAGTCCATGAACACCCGCGCGCGGCGCGGCAGGAGGCGCTGGGCCGCGTAGACAAAGTTAATAGGCACGGGTGGCCCGCGATGTTCAATCAGCAATGAGTGCACACGGCCATCGGCGAGCGCGTCTTCAAACAACCATCCCGGTGCGTAGGCGACGCCAATTCCATCGAGCACGCCACTGCGGATGCCATCCGGAGTGTTCACGCGTAAGCGCCCACGAACCGCCACGTTGATGTCTCGGAATGACCAGGTGCTGCCGGCGGAGGAGAGCGTGTAGACGATACAATTGTGATTCCGTAGATCGTTAGGGTGCGTCGGCGCCAGATGCTCAGCCAGGTACTCGCTGCTTGCGACACAGAGTCGCTCGGCGGCCCCAATGCGCCGCGCTTTGAGCGCACTGTCTTTGAGCGTCCCGATGCGGATTGCCAGATCAATCCCCTCCTCGACAAGATCGATGTAGCGATCGCCGATTTGCAAATCGATCTCCATTCCCGGGAACTGCGTCAGGATCGCTTTCACTCGGGGTAGAATATGGGAACGACCGAGCAACGTGGGGCACGCCACGCGTAATAAACCCTGCGGCGCGTCTTCGCCGCGTGCGTTCGACTCTGCCTCCGTGATCGCATCGATGACACGTCTCGTCTCGCTGTAGTAACGCTCTCCCTCCGGGGTCAGGGTGAGTTTGCGGGTCGAGCGGTGGAGCAACCGTGTCCCCAAATGCCTCTCCAGCGCGGCGATGTGCCGGCTGACATTCGGTTGTCCGGTCCCCAGTTCCCGAGCGACGGCGGAGAAGCTCCCCGTTTCCACCACCCGGGCAAAGCTGTGCATGAGCAGAAATCGGTCCATCGGCAGGCCTCCCTAGCATTTATGCATTTTTAGCATGAATATTATGCCTGAGGGACGGACTTATCTGCGGCTGAAGGGAAGAGGAGACTATGGACCAGGAGTTAGGACGTTTCAAAACCGGCTGGCCGGCGACGCCCCTCCGCTACACCGAACATTGACAGGAGAAAATGATGAAGAAGCTTGACAACAAAGTGGCCGTGATTACAGGCGGCACCTCAGGTATGGGACTGGCCACAGCGAAGCGATTTGTTGCCGAAGGCGCCTACGTATTCATCATGGGCCGTCGCCAGCACGAGCTCGACGCCGCGGTGAAGGAAATTGGCGCCAATGCCACGGGCGTTCAGGGCGACATTGCCAAACTGACGGACTTGGATCGGCTTTATGAAGTCGTCAAAGCGAAGAAGCGCCGCGTCGACATTGTTTTCGCCAATGCGGGGGTTGGCGAGTTCGTGGCCACGGATGCCATCACGGAGGCTCATTTCGATAAGACATTCGACGTTAATGTCAAAGGCACGCTGTTCACCGTGCAAAAGGCGTTGCCGCTCCTCAATGACGGCGGATCCATTATCCTCACCGGGTCGATCGCCACCGTCAAAGGAATTCCGGCCTTCGGCGTCTACAGTGCCAGCAAGGCCGCCATCCGGTCCTTTGTCCGGACGTGGACGATGGAACTCAAGGATCGCAAGATCCGCGCCAACGTCATTAGTCCCGGCACGATCGATACACCGATCTTGGCACCGCTGCCGGAGGAAGCCATCGCTCAAATCGTCGCCAGCATCCCGATGGGGCGCATGGGCAAGGCGGACGAAATTGCGAAAGTGGCGGTATTTCTCGCCTCGGATGACTCGAGTTTTGTCACCGGCATCGAGTTGTTTGTGGACGGCGGTACGGCGCAGGTCTGACGGGAGTCGCGGTAAAGTTACCGTCCTCTATTCTCGTGCGCACGGCTCGGAGACACCATGAAATTCTATGCGCCATTGATTAGACTACTTGGCATGCTGGCGACGGTGCCGGCTTTCGCCGGCATCCCCGACAATCCTCAGCAGGTGCAGCCGCTATCAGTGGGCGATCGGGCGCCGATCTTTTCAGCCCGCACGACCGAGGGCGCGCTGCGGCCCTTTAGCCCTGACAGTTACAAGAAGCCCACGGTCTTGCTGTTCTACCGAGGCGGTTGGTGTCCGTACTGCAATACGCAACTGAGCGACCTGCACCTAGTCGAGCCGAAACTGCGCAAGAGCGGGTTTGAAATTGTGTTCTTGAGCACCGATCGACCCGAGTTGTTGTACTCAAGTCTCAAGGCGACCCACATCCACTACACGTTGCTATCAGACAGTCACCTGGAAGCCGCGAAGGCTTTCCACATTGCCTATCACGTGGACGATGCAACAATCGCGAAAATGCGAGAATTTGGCGTCGATTTAGACGCCACAACCGGCACGAAGCAGCACGAACTGCCAGTCCCGTCCGTGTTCATCATCGACACGTCGGGCACCATTCGCTTCGTCTACTCGAATCCAGACTACAAGATCCGCTTGGGCGCCGATGCGCTATGGGCAGCGGCACGGCCCTTCGCCACAGTTAAATGATGTCGGTGCGCACGCCGCGCCGAGGCATTGGAATGCCGGAAACAGCATCCACGCAGGCACTTCGTGCATCTATTCTCCAGGAGCGTGCTCGCGCAGTTGCATCATGAAGAGACAAATGTCTCCTCACTCTCGTCACGAAAGATCAAATATCCCGTCTTGAAGCAGAATGACAGACGTCAACAGCCAGGAGCCGAAGCCATGACTGACGAGACCGCCTACACACCGCCCAAGGTATGGACCTGGAACAAACAGAACGGGGGCCAGTTCGCCAGCATCAACCGACCGGTGGCCGGGCCGACGCACGACAAGGATCTACCTGTGGGGCGCCACCCTCTGCAGCTCTATTCATTGGCCACGCCCAATGGTGTGAAGGTGACGGTGATGCTGGAGGAGTTGCTGGCGCTGGATCACGCGGGCGCAGAGTATGACGCTTGGCTGATCAACATCCGCGAGGGCGATCAGTTCGGTTCGGGCTTCGTGGGCGTAAATCCGAACTCCAAGATTCCGGCCTTGATCGACCGCAGCGGGCCGACCCCCATCCGCATCTTCGAATCCGGCGCGATACTGATCCACTTGGCCGAGAAGTTCGGCGCCTTCCTGCCTACCGAGCCGGCGGCGCGGGCGCAGTGCCTCTCGTGGCTGATGTGGCAAATGGGCTCGGCGCCCTACCTGGGCGGCGGCTTTGGCCACTTCTATGCCTATGCGCCGACCAAGATCGAATACGCCATCGACCGCTTCGCCATGGAAGTGAAGCGGCAGATGGACGTGCTAAACCGGCGTCTGGCCGAGAGCGAGTACCTGGGCGGGACGAAGTACACCATCGCCGACATGGCGGTCTGGCCCTGGTATGGCGCGCTCGCTAAGGGACTGCTCTACGAGGCAGGCGAGTTCCTGCAGGTGGCCGAGTACAAGAACGTCCAGCGCTGGACCGATGCGATCGCCGCGCGACCGGCAGTGAAGCGCGGGCGGATGGTGAACCGCATCCAGGGTGACCCTGCGAGCCAACTGCGCGAGCGACACGAGGCGAGCGACTTCGACACCAAAACGCAGGACAAGGTTGACAGTGAATGAGTCCTAACGGACCCGAACCCGCCGGCCGTGACTGACCCCTCCGATTTCCCTCGGTCGAATCTTCGTGACGGCCTTATCTGCTACTGTGCGTGGCGGTCTTGTTCGTAATCTTCCATGCGCCGTTGATCCTGACCAGGTGGTGAAAGTCAATCCAGCCGCCACCAGATTTCTCCGAGTCAAAGCTGAGCTGGACCGCAGCCGCGTCTCCAACCTGAGTGACCGAGACGAATCGACCCACGACACCCCAACTGGGTGGCGCAGCCCATCTCTCAAAGTCCTCGGAGATCAAATGCTTGTGAAGACTGCCATCGGCGTCGATGTAGAAGATCCAGGCGTCTTCGTCAAAAGCTTCCCGGAACTTGCTGACATCATTGTCATTAAATGCATCAATGTAGAGCCGCATAACTCGAACGATCGCGTCGTAGTCATCTGTTCTCGCGGTCATGGCGACCTCCTCTTGTTGATGCTAACTGTAGACCATACGTCACTCTGATTGGAGCGATGACCGGATTCGACCCTCTCCAGCCCTTCGCGAGCGGCAGCAATCGGGAAGTCCCGTTTGTCGACAAAGCGAGTAGCCCAGAGCAGAATCCCGCGCAGGAGGGTCGTCGATTGCCTCTAAAGGGATTTGCAAGCGCGACTCAGCCGGCGTCGCGGGCCGTCGGCGGCCCTGTTAATCTGCCGGTGCGCCAGGTTGCCGCTGTGGTCATGGGCAATGCGCTTGAGTTTTACGATTTTGGCACCTATTCGTACTTCGCTTTACAGATCGGCCGCACCTTCTTTCCAACGCAGAATCCTTTATCGAGTCTACTTCTCTCGTTTGCGACCTTTGGCGTGGGATTTCTGACGCGCCCCGTCGGGGCGGTGGTGGTCGGTCGGCTCGCGGATCGCACGGGTCGGAGGCCCGCGATGGTATTGACGTTTTTGCTCATGGGCATCGCCATCTGCGGTATAGCGTTGACACATTCCTACCGCTCGATCGGCCTAGCGGCTCCGATCATGGTCCTCGGTTGGCGTTTGTTACAAGGATTTGCCTTAGGCGGTGAAATGGGACCGACCGCCGCCTTTCTCGTCGAAGCAGCACCCCCCGCACGACGAGGATTTTACGGCTCGTTGCAATTCTCGGCGCAGGCGTTTTCAGGATTCGCTGCGGGTTTAGTCGGCTTCGGTCTCTCGAGCGTATTGGACGCGCAGTCCTTGGATAACTGGGGTTGGCGCGGCGCGTTTATGATCGGTGCCACGGTAGTTCCCGTGGGGCTTGTGATCCGGCGCTCCTCGCCGGAGACCCTCCATGCGCCCCGATTCACGATCGTCGCTCGAACCAGGCGCTGGGCGCTCCTATATTGTTGTCGGCGTGCTCGGATTGATCTTGGTGTCGTCTATTACAATTTCTGCGTATGTGTACGGCTACCTGACAACCTATGTGCAAAGCACGCTGCGAATGAGTTCGCACGTGGCGTTTGCAATGACCATGATCAGCGGACTCGCCAGTACATGCGTTCTTCCGATCGGGGGATGGTATTCAGATAAGATTGGCCGCAAGCCGGTCATGATCACGTTTACTCTCTTGCTCGCGGCCTGCACGCTGCCCGCATTCCTTGCGATTATCCACTTCCGCACGCCCGGCGCGCTTTATGCTGCTACGGCATTACTGAATGTCTTTAGAGCGATTGGCTTCGCGCCCATGCTGACCGCAATTACCGAGAGCCTGCCGCGCCGAGTGCGCGCCGGCGTGTTCGGGACTCTCTACGCGCTTGCGGTTATGTTGTTGGGCGGCTCTACGCAATTCGTGGTCGCCTGGCTCACCGGCGTGTCGGGCAATCCGTTGGTACCCGCCTGGTTTATAACAGGGGCTGCGATCCTGGGTCTCAGTGCAATGATTGCGCTCCGTGAATCCGCTCCTGCTGTCGTCGAGAGGGTGCGCAGAAGGATCACTGTGCCTACATAATTCGCGAAGTCCGCATGCAACGCCAATCCAGCAGTCGCTGCGCGATCCCCCCATCGATCGAATGTGAGCGTCCGGTTTAGCGCCGTGACATCGAACATTCCGACTTCCGCTTGTGGCCGACCGGAGCCGGATGCCTCTCCCGAAACCCGCCGGTCATCCCAAAATAATTCTGGGTCCCCGGCAAGGGTCGCATGTCGACCCCTATGCACAGTGCTCAACTATGCGTAGTTTTTGGTTGGTGGTCATCTAAAACTGCTTATTTTCCCGTGCGCGCTTCGAGGAGGTCCAGCCTGAACTAGACATAGTTTCCCGATCGTTGTCGAGTCGTTGTGGTTCCACCATAGGAGACCGCAATGAACTCGAAGAGAAGGATTGAACGGATTTCCAGCCGCCAGCTTGAGGATCACCTGCGGCAGCCGCACATCGGCCCACTCAAGCGGTTTTTGACTGAGCGCGGCTACGCGTCGCACACCGTGTACGCTTATCTTGATTGCGTGGCCCATTTTTCTCAGTGGGCGGAGCGGCTCGATCTCGGTTTGGCCGGGATGGACGAGACTGTCGTCGCGCATTTTCTCGATGACCATCTGCCCCACTGCAGGTGTGGTTGGCCAACTCGAAGTGAGCGGCGTGCTGCCGGTGCGGCCCTTGGTCATCTGCTTCTGGTGCTTCGGACGCTCGGCATGACCGCGGCGAAGCCCGTGAGCATGACACCCGTCGAGGAAGAACTGCGCCGTTTCGATGAGCACATGGAACATGTGCGTGGCCTTGCAAGGAAGACACGCCAAACGGCGTTATCTATCGCCCGAGAGCTGCTGCGGGAGCGGTTTCGGGATCGACCGGTTGTGTTCTCGGCGATCACTCCCGACCATGTGCGCCGCTTCTTCGCACGGCTGTGCGAACGGTACCGCACGCCCGCTAGTACAGGGGCGTTGGTGGCGGCATTGCGGGGTTACTTCCGCTTCCGCGCGCTTACCGGTGATGCGGTACACGGATTGATCGGCGTGTTGGCCTATCCGGCCAACTGGCAGCAGGCCTCATTGCCGAAGGCGCTGGCGGATGGGGAGGTCGAGAGGCTGCTGAAGTCGCTGGACTCGGCCAGTCCGTCCATGCGTCGCAGCGCTGCGATCGTGCGGTGCGCCGTGGACCTCGGTCTTCGCAGCGGCGAGATCGCCGCGCTCAGCCTCGACGACATCGACTGGCGTTGCGGCACCCTCACGTTGCGCAATACCAAGAGCCACCGGGAGCAAGTGCTGCCGTTGCCGGAGCCGACGGGGCGCGCCATTGCGGCGTATCTGAAGCACGAACGCCCTAAGACCGCTCACCGAGGAGTCTTCGTGCGGCGCATGGCGCCGCGCGATGATCTCATCGGCCCGGATCTCGTGCGCAAAACCATCCGCCAGGCCTACGAGCGAGCCGGACTTCCGTATACCCGGTCGCATCTGCTGCGACACACCATGGCCGGCCGATTACTGGCCAGCGGCAGTTCGCTCAAAGAGGTGGGCGATGTCCTGCGGCATCGCTCGCTCAACACGACCCTGATTTACGCCAAGCTCGATAGTCGCAACTTGCGAGAGGTCGCGCTGCCGTGGCCGGGGAGCGCCGCATGAACAGGTCCCCGAACCTCAGAGCCCGCACTCAGATGTATCTGCGCGAACGTCGCCGCCTGGGTTTTGAACTGCGCAGCATGGGCCATGCCTTGGGTAGCTTCGCCCGCTATGTCGACGAACTGGACTCACCTGAGCCGCTCACGGTCGAAGTCATGGCCAAGTGGGCACGGCAGCACCAAGGCCATAGCCATGATCCGCGCACCTGGGCTCGCCGACTGCTGATCCTGCGGCCCTTTACTCGCTGGCTGCAGCAGTTCGAACCGCGCACCGAAGTGCCCGATGAGGCGATCTTCGGCCGCATTGGCGAGCGGTTCTCGCCACACATCTATCACGAGCGGGAGATCGTCGATCTGTTGGCAGCCGCGCGCCGCCTGGGTCCAGCTCCAGGCCTGCGGGGTGCGACCTACGAGACGCTGTTCGGCCTGATCGCTTGCACCGGTCTTCGGGTCTCGGAGGCCGTGCGGCTGCGCATCGCCGACGTCGATCTGAAGGTCGGCATGTTGACTATACAGCGAACCAAGTTCGCCAAGTCGCGCCAGGTGCCACTACACCCCAGCGCGACCGAGAGGCTTCGGCGTTATCGTCGCTTACGCGACCGACTCGTCGAGGTCACCGCGGAGACCCCGTTCTTCGTCGGCTCGCGCGGCCGGCGTCGTGGCCAGCGGCTAAGCACGCGTCAGGTCGATCGGGTGTTCGCCACGCTGCGCACAGAACTCGGTTGGAGGAACCGGGGTGCCCATCACCATGCACGCGTCCACGATTTGCGCCATGCGTTCGTGGTCAATCGGATACTGATCTGGCACACCCAGCACATCGATATCGATCAGGCCATGCTCGCGCTGTCGACTTACGTCGGACACGCAAAGGTGACCAGCACCTACTGGTATCTGACCGGGGTGCCAGAGCTGATGGCGCTCGCCGCCAGCCAGTTCGAGTTACAGATGTCTCGCACGGAGGTGTCCCGTGCGTGATCCGATCGCCCCAAAGACACCGTCCTTCGCTGCTCTCGTGCAGCAGTTCTTCACCGAATATCTCGTTACACAACGCGCCATGAGTTCTCGTACCGTCGCTTGCTACCGCGATGCCTTAATGCTGTTCTTGGCCTTCGCAACCCGGCGGTTGGGTAAGACCACTACGGCACTGAGGCTCACCGACATCGAGCCCGATCTGATCCTCGCGTTCCTTGATCACCTGGAGCATGATCGTCGTAACTCCGTACGCAGCCGTAACTTGCGGCTCACGGCATTGCGAACGTTCCTGAAGTTCGCGGCGCGCCGCGATGTCTCTTCCCTTCACGCCGTCGAGCGGGCGCTCGGTGTGCCCATGAAGCGTTTTGAGCGCCCAACGCTCGGGTTCCTCTCGCGCGAGGAGATGCTGGCAGTCCTCGGGCAACCGGGTGAGACGTGGACGTCTCAGCGCGACCATCTCCTGTTGGCCATGCTCTACAACACCGGTGCTCGCGTCTCGGAGATCATCGGCGTGCGTGTAGCGGATGTGGTGCTCGATGGCGCCGCGTGCGTTCACCTGCACGGCAAGGGCCGCAAGCAGCGCGCGGTGCCGCTGTGGAAAGCGACGGTACGCGAACTCCGTGGCTGGCTCCGCGGCAACGCATCCCTTCGCGACGCGGCGATCTTGCTGCCCAACCGTAGTGGACATCTCATGACACGATCGAACGTCGAACAGCGCCTAGATATCGCCGTGGCCCGTGCGGCGACACAGCTCCGTAGTCTGACAAAGAAACGCATCTCACCACCCGGCACACAACCGCCATGCACCTGCTGCAATCCGGTGTCGCGTTCAACGTCATTGCGCTATGGCTCGGCCACGAGAGCCCGAACACAACGCACCGCTACGTCGAGGCAGACTTGGCGATGAAGGAAAAAGCGCTCGCCCGACTCGAGGAACCGAACACCAAAATGCGCCGATATCGCCCGGCCGACGCACTCATGACGTTCCTGCAGCAGCTATAACTATGCAAAGAATACGCCGGCTCAAACCCCTTCAGGGGCAGGGCCGGCCGCCCTTTGGGGCGCCAACTACGCATAGTTGAGCACTGTGCATAGGGGCCTCTATGCAAAGCTTTGCATAGCGACCCTCACCCGTCACTGACGACAGGCAGCTATCGGGAAGCCAAAATTCAGGGGGCCAATAAACTGGACGTTGCGAGCGCTGCCGTCTCTGCAGCGCAGTTACCGGAAGGCGCTGCGCCTCGGCTCCGCGCCTTCGAAACCTCGGCGCGCGCTGCTGCCATCTGCGCCATAAACACGGGGTTCGCATGCAGCTTTGCGAACGTCGCCGCGCCAATGATTCGGCCCGACTCGATATCGCTCTTCCAATGTGCTCCACAAATCCCCCGACTTTGACCGAAGGCGCGTCCGCGCTGCAGGATGGCATCGGCGTGGTCAGGCGCTATCTCAGTTAGCGTCAATGCCCAGTTCCAGCCGATGGAAGTGTGGCCAGAGGGGTATGACCCATCGGTCCGCAGAAAGCCGTCCTCGGCGGGAGTACAACTCGCGACCTTGAATACTACGAACGGGCGCGTACGCTGATACTTGTCCTTCGCTTTGTAGGTCGCAAGTCCCGCGTCGGTCAGCGTCCTTTGCAAGAGCATGTTCAGGTTCGGCGTTTCCTTCTCCGATATCGGAACTCCGAGCGTGCATGAGAACGTTTCGGCAGCGTGTGGGAAGCTTAAATTCGCATCTTCCACTGCAAGGGCGCCTCGCGCCGTTCCCTGGAACTTCGTCAGTTCGTGGAATGCCGCGTCGTCGTCGGCCTGTGCCGCAGAGCCCGGGGTCGGCGGTGCCGGTATTAGAGCCAAACTGTCCGGTAGATCCGATGGCGGCAGGTAGCCGTTCAGAAAACCATGGCGAAACTCACCGACCTCCGCTGCCGACGTGGGTGCCACCACGCGAGCAGGGGCCGCACAGCCGCTTGAAACAAGCACGGCAACGAGCAGGAGCCTCGGAGAAGATAATTTGTTCATCGTATCTCCGCTCCGTCGAATGATATCACTTCTTCAGCGTCAAGACCTTGAGTTCCTTTCGAGCCGTGCCAAAAGCGCCCAATTGGTAAACTGACGCTCCCACGGGCGAAAACGTGAACGCGTGGTACGGTTTCGCAAGCATCTCCTTCAAGTAGGTTTCGGTGCCAACGCCTATCGTGACGTGTGGATTAAATTTCTCGCCGGCTGCGATGGTCACAAAATTGGCTACGTAGTAGATCAAGGACGCCTGGATATCGCGGCCGTCCTCAGTGCTTACAAACGCTGCGGCCGTGCCGGTCTTGACCGTGAATGGCGTAACCGCGTCGATGAGTTCTTGCTGCAACCTGAGCAAATCCGGGGTCGGCTCGACGACTATGCCCGCAAGCCCGATTGGCGGCTCAGGGATGTAGTAGTACTTGAACGCCTTTAGTTTCCAGTCAGTCGGCTTCTCCTTGGCCATCACTTGGCCGACTGCGGTGTAAAGCTTGTCAAGGTCAGCCGTACGGACGAATTGCTGCAGCATCGTGACGTGCGCGTGGTGGGTCGCGTCAAGCGCATACCCGTTCGGATAGACCTTAAGCAGGCGGGCATTATCGGCGTGGGCGTGGTGCGTCATCGTTGCATCGGGCTCCAGCGCAATGTCGATGGCGGTCACCGGGGTTTCCGGCGAAGTCTGAGCATGGCTAAGCACGGGGGTGAGGATCATCGAGAACGTGGCCAGGAGTTGCATATTCCTAAACATGAAGACTCTCCCATTTTTCTAAGATGGACGCCGCAACCTGCTTCGTGGGTCTTTTCAGAGTGTATTAAGGACCACCTGGCCCGCACGGCACCATGGGACTTTCGGTCCATGGTCCTGGGCGTGAAGGTCGTTGCCCTACGTCAATGAAGCTGCCGTGATCGGCCGCTTTTCGGGGCCGAATCGCAATGGAGGAATGTCCCAAAGTGGCCGGGTGGAGCCGGTGGCGGCGACAACCGCCGTCCACCGACTCGTCACGACCCGTTTCTGTCGTTTGCGAGGGTCGACTTTTGGGCGGCGAAACTGCAAACCCGCAACTGGTTCCGAATGATCAGACTTGCAGGCAATCTATTGAGTGCGCGCGGTTTCTATCACCGTCAACAGATCGGGGGTCGCGGTATCGCGTTCGAGCTTCGGGTAGCGTGCCTTGCCGACATAGCGCAGCTCGATCGTCTTGAAAATCTCGTCCTTCTCCATGAGGAGACTTATAGCGCGGGGTTCCGTCCCACCTGCATTGAGTGCATCCTGCATTACTTCCTTAGTATATTTTCGGCCGTTGACTGCGACGAGCTTGCTACCCGGGGTCAATCCGGCCTGGTCAGCGGCCGAGCCCGGTATCAAGTAAGTGACGATGTCGCCTTCGTCGAGTAGCAAGAATCCAAGTGAGTAGAGTAGATCCGACCACTTGAACAGCGCCCCCTCACCCTTTTGAGCGCTCGTGGGTTCAGCCGCATAGGTGAGCCGCCAGCCGCTAGCGACGAGACCCTCGAGTGGCGCACCAGCCTTGATTCGCCCGAGCCGCTCAGTCCAAAAGGTGCGCCAGTCGTATGGCAACACGGCGTTGAGAGCCGCAACTACGGCGTCGAAATCGTACGGCAGGACTTTCGGGCCGCTACTCGGTGGGCCGTAGAACAGCACACAAAAATCGTCGAGACTCTTGGCGCCTTTAGATTTAGTGCGGATAAGAACATCCGCCTCGAGCCACAGAAGCGCCGACTCTCGATAAAAATCCGTGCCGCGGATCCAAGCTCGCCAATCTTTCGGCTGGAGATACCCAAGCTGCGCAGCAACCGCGGTGTCGGCGAGCGGCCGCCACTCGCGACCCTTGTGCGCCTCCATCAAGGCCGCGAGGTCCGCCCAGCTGGAAAGCGCGTCTTGCGGCGACGCAAGCCCGCTACGCGCGCCGAGGATGAAGCCGAGGTACTCGGTAAGACCCTCATAGACCCAAAGGAGATCGCCGCGCATCGGCGCGTCGTAGTTGCCGGTCGCAAGGCCTACAGGACGCCGGTACTTGCCATTCCAGGAGTGGACGTATTCGTGCGGCAGCAGCATGGTGGCTGCTATGGTGTGGCGCAGCTCATCGTCGATCAGTGTGCGCTCGGCGGATCGGTTGTCGCTCGACTCGTGGTGCTCGATGCCCTCGAACCCTAGCCGATCGCTGAGCGTCCAGAGGAAATGATAGTCGCCGTAATGAGTTGCGCCGAAGAGAGCGGTTGCTTCGCGCACGAGCTTGCGTAGCTGCGCCTGTGTAGTCTCCGTGATAGCAAGTGCGGCGTCGCTGTCAGCCGCGAGGTGCAGGAAGGTCGGCGGGGTACCGCCGAGTTCGAGTGTTCGGGTGTGCACGCCGGCGAGCACCGGTGAGTCGATCAGCGTCGTCAGAGAGACGGGCCGGAATTGAACGGCATCCGCTGCAGTGCCTGCCTTGGGTAATGCCGTCGCCAGACTCCATCCTGCCGGGAGCTTGAGCCGCGCCGAATATTGCAGATCATCCGACGGCATGCCAGCTGGATAGAGCAGCAACTGGTTCCAGAGGATGATTGCCAGTGACTCGGTGCTCGTGCGATCGGCGTTTTGGTCGGTGGCATCGCGAACGGCAAGAACTTCGAGTGCCACATCAAGCGATGTCGCCCCCGCCGGGATCTTGAGATGGAACGCATACATGTTGTCTGGATCGCGGTGCCACTCCAGGGTCTGTCCATTTGCAATGAATTTGAGCGCCGACAGTGAGCCGACGGGGCCATCGGGAGAGTGTTCGCCGGGTAGCCATTTGGGATAGAGCAGCGTGAGGGCCCCTGGCTTGACTGGCAGCACGAGATGGGCGCGCTCGATGCCGCGTGGGGCCTCGGTCGCATCTACGTCGAGCGTCGCAGTTGGACTCGCGGTTGCGACGGCAACCTGAATCAAGCTGGCTACGAACAACGTCGCTTGCAGCCAATTAGGGAGGCGTCGGACACTTGATAACTGTCGCAAACTCGGATGAACCACGCTTGATCCTTGATTATTTTCTTACAGCATAGCGTGCCTTTTGTTTCGACACCATAAGTTGCTCCTGCTGGTATTTATTTACCTACGCGTATCAACGCCGCCGTATCGCCACGAAAGGGACTATTTCACCTCGGTGCAAGGGAGGGAACGTCCGCTTCGGAGACACCGGATTTCGCCCTCGTACGGCCGGTATTGACCGAGGCTGTGTAAAAACTCGTGACGACTATCTCTACGGTTCAAAAGTCGGCGAATAAGTCGATTGTGGTTCGATTCTGTGTGAGTTTGTTGATCAAGAATCGCCAGAATCGAAATTTGGGAGTTTTGTTTTGTGTTTTTGCACAGCCTCGGCCGGGAGGCCGCCCCATCACGGAAATTCCTTGGCGACCTGCTACGGCTCATGCGCTCATGCGCTCATGCGCTTCATGCTCCTTGGAGACTGAAGCGAATATGTGCCTTGATCGTGGCCTCGCGGCTGTGTGCTATTCGAATCCGGATCTGACAATTCAAAGGCCTATGAGCCGAGATCTGGTCTTTTCGTAGCACAATTCGAAGTGCGCAAGACTTTGATTTTGCGCGGTAAGTTGGTCTTGAGTAGATCCTGCTACGAACCAGGAGGCCGGGAGTTCGAATCTCTCCGGGCGCGCCAATTAATCAAGCACTTAACTGCGGTCGAGTACCTGGCGCTTGTCTAATATTCAATTGTAGTCCGCAAAAATGCAGTCACGCGCAGCCACGCACGCGAGGATATGGATCGGCGAATCGAATAATTGCGGAGCACTGGGGCCTGTGACTGGTCGCGGCCGGGCGGAGCCCGTGGCCGACGCAGCTGGGATCCACCGACTCGTCACGGACCCTCAGCTGCCTAAAGCGGCCGACAGTTTTCGAGCAGCGGCGCTAGATGCTGGCAATGAGCGACTGCGCGTTATTTGAGTTCATACAGGGTAGTCTCCATCGATTGGGTTATGGCCAAATACCGATTGTCGCGCGACACCGCTAGCGCGGTGAGTACATTTTCGAACGGACTGCCCCAGCCGGTGGTAAACGTTTGGAGCAAATGTTCGTGCGAACCATCCCAGATTCGAACCTCCTTGTTAACTACGCCCTCGATGAAGTACTTCCCATCGCTTGTGTATGCGATTCCCCTAACATCGGAGTACTCCGAATTCTCGGCGAGAACTAAGGTGCCGGAGCTGGGGTCATAAATCTTTAGTGCGTCCGTGCGCGAGTCGCCTCTGCGATTTCCGCCGCCAACCGCAAGCCGCCTTCCATCTGGACTCCATGCCAACGCTCCGATGTCAAACTGATCCGGGAGCGCCCCATCAATGACGCGGACTGTCCGGTGCGTTTGGATGTCTACTATTGCGACCACTTCGTGACTCTCAAACATAGGGGCATTGGGTCGAGCTGATTGATCGACCTTAACTTCGTGATATCCCCCAATTGCAATGAGCTTGTCATCTGGGCTAACGGCAAGCTGACCTGGCTCGCTTTCCTCGAGGCATATATTCCACAACCGCTTCCAGTCAGCTGTCGAGAACACGACAACGTGATCGGTCTTGTCCGGGCATAGCTGCGGACCGCCTTCAATCACAAATAGCAACGCGCCATTATTGGAAAATGCGATCCCGCCTGCGTTGCACCACGCGGGTAGTCCGTCTAGATCGATTAGTGGCCGTTCCGTATTCGCATCCCAAATCTGGATCGTTCGGCAAGAGCTATTGGTTTGGCTAATTGGTTTTGTCTTGTCAGGTATATCCGAAGCGTGCGTTGCGGCGATGTAACGCCCATCACGGCTGATCGAGATGGCAATGTTTGCGCGACTGAGCCCGCTAGCGGCCGGCATGGTCAACGAGTGATTAGTGGGATCCCCATGTTGCCATGTCCACACTCCAAGCGTGTCTTGCATGCCGGCTGTGACCACCTTGGCTGAGTCAGCGCTAAAAGTCACGTAGAGGGCGCCAGCGACGCGCAACGTTGCCACCTTGTGTGCCACATTCCCTTCTGCGGGTACTAAACCTCCCGCGTTGGTTTGCACCTGATAGAGGCCGGGCTTCATCTTGTTAGGGTTGTTTGACCCCGCGTCATTCTTGGTCGGCGTTGCTTGCTTGGCAACCGCCAAAGGTGCTGCCGGTGCAGCCGGACAGTTTAGGTATGTGGTCAGCAGGGAATTCCAGGTGGCCGTGGCGTCGAATGTGGGTACCAGTGTGGGATCACCGGCTTTGGCGGTGAAGGCGTGGATGCCGTGAAGCACCATGTACTGCGGGTAATAATTGGGATAGCCGATCTTGCGAATGCTGCCGCAGATCTCTGCAAGGGCGGCTGAATCCGCGGCGATCTCCGTGACTTCTTTAACGAACCTTTCGTGCTTTTCGTCGGGTAGCCCGTTAAAGGTGTTCATGATGAGGACTTGGCCGGCCTGCCCCGCACTTTTGTCCAAGACCCGCTCGGCATCAAAACGGCTTTCCACGCCGGCCAAGGCGAACAGCATCGCAGCGGCGCGATAGTCATCTTGCTGGATACAAGCGGCCACGCCAAGGTAAAGATCAGGCGGCGTTCGAGTACTGTCGATCTGGCTCAAGGGGACACAGCTCACAGGGTGCTTTGCCGCGAGTTGTCCGTCGACCGACATCTCTGTCACATTGCCGTTTTGCGTGATGGTAACGCCCGGCGACTGTTGGATGATGCCGGTACTGGGCGATGTAATCGTCGGCGCGTGTAGCTCAAGAGCCAGGACGCCGGTTCGCAGGGGCGAGAACTGGGCGACGGCACTGGCATATTCCTGTTGCAGTTTCTCAGCCAGTGGGCGGCTGCCGGCAGTCAACAATTTCTGGGCTGCATCCTGGAGTGAGGGTCGCGCTTTCTGCAGGGCGTCGGGCGAGAATTCATTTTCGAGCAGTTCTTCGTGATAGACGTTAAAGTACTCCGCCAACATGGCAGCGCCGGCGACGTGTCCAGCTTTCGCGTTGCAGTTGAGTGCCACATTGAGCCATATGGCTCCCAGTGCATGTAGTTTGCCGACCTCTCCCATGCGATCGGCGCACGTCGCGGCATCATCTTGGACTGCCGCCGTGGCCGCCGCTCGCAGCAGCGCGTAGTACGATTGATTGTCGGAGCAAGGTGCCGCAACGTCTGCTTCGGATCCGGCTCTTAATAGACGCACGGTCACGGTCGCGTCGGGCGCGTATCCGATCAAGATGTCGTGGAGAGCTCGATCGCTGGTCGCGCTCAAGGGCTCGCCGTTCACCGCGAGAATCCGGTCGCCGGCGTGAAAGGTGTCGTCTCGACTCATCGCCACGATGCGCTTGTTGGTGGCCAGAATTGGGGCGAGCATGCAGCGCGACTGAAAAAATTCGGGCTTTTTGAGGTCCTCCAGAAGGGGGCGAGCCAACGCCACGATGTCGGGAGCGGGGTCGGCGCTACTTTCTGGCACCGAAGCGAATGCCGCTAGGACGGATAGCAGGATTGGCGCAATTCGACGGATGGCTCGATTCCTTTCGCGACTCTTGTACGTGTTCTGGGCGGAGAGTATCCCCTCACGTGGATCTAAAAACAGTGAGGATGTTGGCATTCGCGGAAGGAAGTGACGCGAAGGCGGAAACCTTGCACTCAAAATTCCAAGTCGCTACCTCATCGCGTATCTTTCTTCTCAAATAATGCCGGCGGTCGACCGACTGTAGGACTGGTGTCGACCCTTTGTTGACACCGGTGACCGTCAGGTATAGGGCAGTCAAAAACGCCAAATTTTCGCTCGGTCAAGGTAGGTATATCGTTGCCGTTCTCTATGGTCCTTTCGCGTTATTCGGCGTCGCACGAGTAAGTGAGTTTAGTGATTCGACCACCCATTATTGCTAGCGATACAGAGGCCGCATCTCCGGCGAGTTCCCAGGTCCCGTCGACCGGAGGTGATGGCCAGCCTTTGTGTTGCAGAGAGAATTGCGCGGATTGACCTACCCGCAGCGGTGCGACTTTCCAGCTGGGGTCCGAAACCACGACAGAGGCCAGAAGATATCGCTTAGGATCGTTTGAAAACGCATATGCGGTAATCGTGAGTCCGTCGAATGCGATGCTGCGGTAAATGACCTTGTAGGTTCCGTAATCTTGCACTTTCCCGTCCGCGATACGGACGATCTTGCCGAGCGCAAGCAGACCTGCATACGTGGCCGGCAGGTGCAGAGAGAGCGGACCAGAATTGCATGTAAAGGACCCATCGTAGACATCGATTGCAGCGGCCGTGCGAATTTCCGCGCAGACACCTAATGTGGCCATGACGATCAGTCGAGAAATTAACGTGTGCTTCATAAGCCCGACTTCAGTTATCAAGGGCCAACTGACGTGCCGATCTGCTCATACTTTCCATTCTCGAAGCGATAGCGGGCGTTTTCTATTCGGCTGGTCAAGTGGCCACAGATCCCGTCGTTCCTCTGAACCGTGGCCACTGCGTCGAAATAATCTGGGTTGCTCCCCGGTGCAAATTCAAGATTTACGGCCTGCCCCCTAGCATCTGCGCAAGCATCTTTGCCTGGACGCTCGTCAAAACCAATCGATAGCACCATCACCAGCGCGCCGTCGACAGCGGTGATGACATCGATCCTCCGTTGCTCGTATCCCTGATGACTGTCGTCCAGGCGAAATAGCACGCCGTAACGATCTGGGCCTACCTTAACAAGACTGAAATGATTTCCGGCGCCGTTGCCGACACCGATTATCTGAGTGCGGCTTACGATTTTCCACGCGCTCCCTGAACGCACTAACTCGGCACCGCCAAGCAGGGGTGCACATGCGTGACACCGGTACTCATCTGCAGGTCGGGGCGTCAGTCCGGCAATTACAATAGCTTTATCCTGGCCGCCCTCGCGGAACGAGGATTGAAAGGCAACGGAGACGAATGCCCGATTTTGAAGCCCATCGGAGTCCAGTGATCTACCGAAATAGTTGCTCAGCCGAGCATCGTCCCAAGTATCCCCGCCGTAAAGTTGCTTGAGTGCTGTTTGCGGATCTGGCGCATCAATGCCGGCCGCAGGTGACGGCGACGCAAGGGTTGCGCCACTGACCAGCGACAATAATAGGAAGCTAAGTCGAAGCATGGTTTCGCCCTGGGGGCTCGAACCGATTGTTAGAAGGCATACCTCAATCCCTGCGATCGAGATGAATCACAGGATGACCGTTCCTGTGGTCGTGGATTGTAACTTCTTCAGGCGTTTCGACTATCCAATAAATCACCGCGCCAATCCCGGCGACAATCGCAACGCCGGCAGAGCCAACGCCCACCCACTGCGCCCAAAAAGACAAATCGGCGCCCACAATAGAGCGGACGCTCAACGCCACTGCGCTGAGCAAGGCGAACAACACGCACACCGACGCCCATCGGAGCGCCCTCAACGGGACGCGAATCTTGCGACTCGGGGGAGCAATTGACGCCACGGGGCTATTGCCTTCAAACGTTAAGGTTGGGAGACGCGGGGTTGCGCCGACACAAAACAAAGGGACTTTATCCAGATCATCGACCCTCTCCTGATCTCACGGAAGCTGGAGCCGGTCGCTCCAACCGATTTTAGATCACCAATCGAAGTGGCCCCTCACGATTCCCGCTTAGGCGATATCATCGCGCGCCAAAGGCGCAGAAGAAAAAATAGAGCGACCAGCGCGAGAATCCACAGCAACGCAAGTATGGCGTGAACAGGAGCGCCGCCTTGATGCGCCACACTGAAAGTGATGACAGCGAGATTACCTAATAGTATGAGAGCAAGCATCACCAGACAGAGACCGCGCACCCAGACTGGAGCGACCCATTTTTTAGGTCGTACAACGATAGGGCCACCAACTCCATAAATGCCGCGAGCGATATGGCTCATATGCTCGTCGCCATAATGTCGCCGGAGCCACTTAGGAAAGTTATCCAGGCAACAAGGGTAGAGGATGTAAGGCGTCATGCAGACGGCCATTAGCAGCAGCACGCAGCCGGTTTGTTGGTTGGTCAGGGGCGAAAAAAGAGGATGCGCTGGATTGTGAGGAGAACTGTCGGAAGTGAGTATGGCCACGACGCCGCCAACGTACCCAACCAGGTTCAAGATCGCGCCCACGACTCGTCGGTCGCGGGAGATTCCAAGCTTGTAAGTTTGCACGTCCAAATGGTGCCTAACTAATAACTAGGCGACGGAACGTGGTGTACAAGTGTCGATAACATCCCACTGTCTCCTCGTGCGTGCTGGCAATACAGCATTCCCATCCCGCGCGTGTCAAATGTAGACCACGTGATCTTTCATCATTCGGGATGAGGCTGTGTGAAAACCCGGAGCCCCTTCGACGAGGGAGCCAAAAATAGCCAAATATCCGTTTGGTAGTTCGAATCTGCAAAAAATGATTCCCCAAATTCTTCAGAATCGATTTCTAGGAGGGTGTGATTTTGTTTTCACACAGCCTCGGCCGTGAGTTGCCTCTGCCAACCGACATGTGCAGGGTGTATCGGCTCATTTGTCGCCACAAATCTCCCCCAGCCGCCTGCAGGACATCCCTGAGCAGGGCGACTGACTTCCGCTCCAAAGGATCGGTAAATGATCTCCGATCTTTGAGCCGGAGTGCTCCCGGCCATGTGACTGGGTCTTCTGGCCCCGAAGCTCGTGCTCGACGGCTTGAGCGAACGCGCCGGCGCCGGACCTCTTGACACGGGTGGGAACGCTATGTCCACGGAAACGGAAGCCGCCCAGCTCTTGCCGCACGGTGGCCTGCTCGGTAGAAGGCGACTACTTCACTCGGGCCGATTGCGAGACTGTAGGGACAGACCTCATCGCGCCCCCGCTACCAACGTCTCGTCTAACGATGCGGGCAGACCATTTTAAGAAGATCCGCGCCCTGCGACTCTGGTGACACGTGTCGCCATGGTGCTGGCTCGTGACTGGATGTACCGTCCGAGAGTAACGTGCTCAAGGCGCGATACTTACGGTCCTGACAGTCGAGTTCATATAGCACCTTCGCGACGGGCTCAATCTCTCCAGTGTCAGCGACGTCTTGAAACGACGCAAGCATCATCCCATCTTGCACGCCCAGTGTTTTACTTGATGATGGCTCGTGGCCGATGACTACTATGTAGGGGACTTTCCCGTCCCTTACGGCTTGTAGTTCACGCTGTCTTCTCTCGTCACGCTTTGTCTTATCCTCGGTGGCGGTTTCATCAGTTATGCTTTTTATAGAAAAGATCTTTGTCCAGACTTCAATGTCACCGTCTAGGCGCGTTACTATGCTCTGAGCGTCATAAAGGAGAACGACACCAGCCCCTTCGAATTCCCCAATTCCGTAGAATTTCCAATCCAGACCGTGCGATTGCGTGGACGCGGCTGCCTGCGCTGACACATTCGCAAGCGGTGTAGCGATTGATAAAAGAGCACTCATAAGAAGTAGGGCGACAGCCGTGGATCGTCCGCGCGGATCGCGCGGTGGACTAATGGGGGACATTTGATAGCATCCACTCGTTCGAAATTCTCGGCGTCAGCAAAGGCAACTGCAGCGGAGTGTATACCTGCTACCACGCTGCTACCGCTCTGAGCCGATACCGGATGACTTCACATGATGTCGCGGCGGTCCAAGTAGCTGAAAACGGCCTTCCTTTGTCATCTGAGATCACCTGGGCTTGCGCCTAGGTAACCTCTTAATCAATTGGTCGTAGGTTCGATCCCTACACGGCCCACCAATTCAATAATTTAAGCTGCTTTTCTTAACTCCACATGAAATCACCGCGAGTCAACTGGTCGCAGTTTCAATTCCGTCATCACAGCGTTTAAGCGTTTGTTTTTCGGGATTTTGCGCGCCATGGCCGCAGGGCTCGAATACGGTGCTGTGCTATTAAACGACCGCTGTGCTATTCAATCATTTGAACGGTTTGTATGGGGAGGCGCATCTCATGAACGTCATCATCTGGTTGTTCGCCAGCTCTATCTTGCTCCTCGCCGGCTGCAACGGCAGTGCCAGTGTTACTGCGATTTCCAATCCGCCGATACCGAGCACGGCGCAAGCGGCATCCGCTCCGGCTACTCTCCAAAATGGATTTTTCGTCCAGGCCTCCGTGCTATGCGTGGTGGTCACGGCGGAGTACACGTGCGGATTCCCGCTCGCGCCCGTGACGGTTTCCTGGGCGGCATCCGCGCTGCCCGTGACGCCGCTGCCGAAAGCCCCTGGCCGGCCGTCGCCAAGTGCTCCTGAAGCGCCTCCGCCAGCCTTCAACGGCTCGCTCGACGGCGTCTCGGGCTATTACATCACCGTTGGCCCCTCGGGCTCGCTGTTCGCTCAAGTGACTACCGACGCCACCGGCAGCGATTCCACGCTCATGGGATTGGTGACGTCGACTGCCAACACCGATGGCTCATACTCTTTCACCGGGCAATTGATTATGCAGTCCGGCACTGTGGACGTCGCCGGCGAAGCTGCGCTCTTCGATGTCGATGCCGGCCTGTTGCTTGCACTGTGTGCGGTCTCGAGCGATGGCCAGACGCGTGTCGCCGTGATCGGCGAGGCCGCGCAGTAATAATCGAGGGGCGCCAGAGGTCGAATGGGTAAAACTTTCTGTTAGCGCCGGGCGGTGACACTGGGATAGGCGGGCATGGTGCACGGTGAGAATACACGCAGCCTATTTGTTAGGCAGGTCTCGACTCTTTGCTGCCTGATACGAGCGGCAGCTTTGAGCGGTGAGATTTCCGGATCATGGCTTGGTTCAGTCACGCTTCATTCTGGGCACTGAAATTACGAACCAAATTATGATTGCGCTGACGACGCCAATAACCGCGCAGCCGAGGACGGTAAAAAGAGCCCAGCTTAGTGTCAACGTGTGTTGCGTGAAATTCAGATAAATTGATGTAACTGAGAAGGCTACTGTGAAGATGGAGCCGTAATATGCTATATGCCCCAGAAGGGTTGAATTTACCCATCTGAAAAATTTCTTCATGGCTAGTAAATCCGTGCCGGCATAGTGTTTTGATCAAATGTCGTCGGTTGCGAGTCTACCTCCGGTATCGACCCGAAGGCGCCATCCGTGAATGTCCGGTTTTGGAACGGCTAGTTAACTTGTGTTCTTGCCGCTGCGATCTCAGCCAACATCGGCCGGAGGCGCAAGGCGTGCCTCGGCGGCTGCGATCATGGCCTTGAAGCGCGGATTGTCGCGGAGGGAATCGAGATCGGGATCGGCCTTTGCGTGGTTAAGTAAGCCGATCGCCATCTTTTCGAAGAGCGGTCCAAGCATTTCGAGTGCGGTGTCAGTCTCCTTCAATTGCGCCGCCAGCGCGCAAGCAAAGTTGTAGCGCGACTTTATATTGTCTGGATCTAGTAGCAGCGCGCGTTTCATCCATTCTTTGAACTGCTTGAACTCCCCCTGGGCCGCAAGTGCGCTAGCGCCGTAGCCAACTGCCGCAGCATTGTTCGGATCCTGTCTCAATGCTGCTTCGGCCCGGGAGAACGTTATCTTCGCAACGCGCGCAACTGCCGGTAAATCACCTAGGGCGGTGTAGCAAGATTTCAACATGTTAGCCGAGTTAATATCTGTGTCGAGCAGGGTCATCGCCTTCTCAAAATAGCGAGCTGCATCGCCCGGCCGGTGCTGCCTATATTGCAAATACGCAGCGGATCTATTGACCTCGTAGGACTCTGGATCCAGACGTAAGGCAGCATCAATTTCGGCGGACGCGGCATCATATCGACTGTCTTCTGAGTAGACTCTAGCCTTGACGGCGTGGGCCTCGGCCAGTCTCGGATCCAGCGCGATCGCCCGTTCCGCAGCCGCCATGCCGGTGTCGAACTTTCCGCCATGCAGGAAGCGCAGAATCACCTGCCCGAGCGCTAAGAGTGCCCAAGCGCGCGCGTAGTTGGAATCGATTTCGGTAGCACGGCCGCACAGCCGGACGATCCCCTCTGCCCTCCGCGCATCGCCTTCATGGCCCGTGACATAGAGTCGACGCGCCATTAAGTAGAGATTGTAAGCCTCGATGTTCTCGGTACCGCGCTGCTCGATGGCCTTCTTCTCTTCGGGCAGGAGCTTGAGTTTCATGGCCTTGACGATCGCCTCGGAGATTTCGTCCTGCAGCGCGAAGATGTTGTTGAGGTCGCGATCGTAACGTTCGGCCCAGACGTGATCGTTGCTCGACCCATCCACCAACTGGGCGGTGATCCGTACGCGGCCATCCGCCTTGCGCACACTGCCTTCCAGTACATGGGTGACCTTGAGTTCGTGTGCGACTTTCGGCACGTCGACGGGCTTGCCCTTGAATCTGAAGGCGCTGTTGTGGGACGTCACCGCCAGCGCCGAGACCTTGCTCAGGTCCGTGATGATGTCCTCGGTGATTCCGTCGCTGAAATACTCCTGTTCCGGATCGCCACTCATATTGGCAAAGGGCAGGACGCAGATCGCGACGCGCGCGGGGCCGGCAGCCGAGGCGGTCGGTGTCGAACCGGAGATCGCCGTTGCGGCTGGGTTATCGTCAATTTCCTTGACCGCGGCGACGATCTGGTATCCCCGACCGCGCAGACCTGCGATGTAGCGCGGTACGCGCGGATCATCACCCAAGGCGTCGCGCAGTAACTTGACGCGCTGACTGATCGTCTCGGGACTCACAATGATTCCCGGCCAGACCAGCCGCATCAATTCATCCAGAGAGACCACATTAGGCGCGGCTCGCACCAACACCAGCAAAAGATCGTATGACAACTTGGGAAGCGCAATGGGATCGTCGGCGCGGCTAACAAGCTGACGTCCGGTGTCAATTGTGAGATCACCAAGGCGATAGATCATAGGTATGGCGACCAACAGCTCTAGGCGAAAGCTTACACCGGGCTATCTCTGGGTGCGATAGGACCAGCCGCGTCACCGCGTTGATCGCGCCCTAGGCTGTCGCCGACATCTGCCGAATGCAGACGCGCTTCACGCAAGCTTGGGCCAAGCTTCACTCACTCTTGGGCTTACTTTCATGTGCCTCGGCGGGGGTCTCCGTAAATTGTGAATCGTGTCTGGTCACTCGTGTTCACACAGCTTAGGAGATAACCATGCAGACCTCGACCAAAAGTCGTTCTCAATCAATCACTTCCACTTGCCGTCGCACCCTGGTTGCCGGTGCGATCTTGAGCGCCCTGGCCTTGAGCGTCGCGACCGCATCCCGCGCCGATGACGGCACGGCACCCCCGCAGGTCGTTGTGAAATTTGCCGATCTCGATGTCTCAACTTCACCGGGCGCGGCGGCCCTCTACAGCCGGATCCACCGCGCCGCCGAGGACGTGTGCTCGCGAATGTACCCCATAGAACAGGCGTACAAGTGGCACAAGAACGCCTGCTTGCAAAAAGTCATCGGCGACGCGGTGATCAAAGTCAATCGCCCGGCGTTGACCGCTGTCTTCGCCTCCAAATACGGCGTGTCACCGACGGTCCTGCTGGCCGAGGCGGGGGCTCGCTAGTTCCGTGCGGCAGGCTGCACGACGGGCACCCTGTAGGATTCGGGCTCAGCACGCTGCTGTGCGTCTGGGCCCTTTCCTTTAGCGCCGCGCATGCCCGTCAATCGAATGGCCGCTTTCAGGCGCGCATGTTTGCCGATCGAACGTCGCTAAGTGGCCCGAACTCGGCCGCATGGGAGTCGATGACAGGAATTTCGGCTGCGACTTCCGGAGTCGACCCTGATCTGCCGTTTACGAGCGACCGCTCTCGGGCAGGCTCATCGCAGTGACGGATGTTTAGGACGCAGTCACCGACGCATTATTGACGGCGGCGCTACTGGCTGATGGCGATCGCCGATGGCCCGCTGCCAGCTGCGTACGGGGAGCCACTGACCGCCGACAGCGCACCACTTCCCGAATTGATTCCCAGGACAGAAACATCCCCTGAACTGCCGTTCGCGACGTAGACGAAGCGGCCCGTGGGATCGACGGCGACTCCCACGGGCTCGCCCCCGGCTGCAAATGGTGAGCCGGCGAGCGCATTCAAGGTTCCACCAGCGCCCAGGGCGTAGGCTGAAACGTTGTTCGAGCCTTTGTTGGCGACGTAGACAAATTTGTCCAGCGGATCGACGGCAACCGAATACGGGCTGCTGCCCGTAGGATAAGGCGAACCGCTGAGGGGCGTCAGCGGCGCCGGATTAGTGCTGTAACCGGAAAGGGTATTCGAGGTGGAATTCGCCACGTACACATATCGACCTGAAAGCTCAATGGTCACGGCACGCGGCCCGGTACCGGCTGCAAGCGGCGAGCCACTAACGACGACCAATCCGCCACTGTAGTCAATGGTGAAGACCGAAACAGTATCGTCCCCTTGGTTCCCAACATATACATTTTTGTCCTGCGGAGCCACTGTCACCGACGAGGGTGACGTGCCTGCCACGAACGGAAAATACGGAGAACCTGTTAGGGCCGTTAGGGCCGTTAGGGCCGTTAGCGCCCCGCGGACACCTATCGAGTAGGCCCAGACTGTGCCGGCGTTGCCGCTAGTCACATAAACAAACGAGCCCGACGTATCGATGGCCACGGAAGTCGGCGCGGGCCCCGACGGAAACGGTGAACCGCTGACTGCCGTTAAGGCGCCGCTCATGTGATCGATTGTAAAAGCAGAGACAGTCGCATCTGTTTGATTGGCGACATAGACATAGGAACCGGTGGGATCAACCGCTACCGCTACGGGGAGGTTTCCCGCAGGAAACGGGGAGCCCGAGGTCGCCGTTAGGGCGCCGCTGGTGGCATCGACGGCATAGGCCGACACGTTGTTTGAGCCGCCATTGGTCACGTAAACGAAACGCGGTGGATTGGTCGTGCAAGTCACCACGATGTTCGTGACATTGGAATAGCTAGGCCCCCCCTTCCCGTTCGTGACGACACAAGTTTGTGATGGGTTCGTCGGCTGTGTGCCAACTGTAACGTCATAGGACCCGCTGAGAGTCAATAAGGCGAAAACGAGGTTAGTTCCGTTCGCCGACGGACCGTTGTACTGTCTGAATGTGGTCCCGTCGACTTGCAACGTCAGCCCTGAGCCGACCAGACCGCTCAAGGTACCACCGAGACTGCTGCCGAATTTGTCTTGCATGCACATGGGGTCGCAGGGCGGCGACGATCCCCCGCCGCCACAGCCCGCCAGTGCCAGCGCGATAAACAGGGCTACCAATTGAGCGCGCCACGTGACGAACGAATTGGGAATGTGTCGTTTCATGAAACTCACTGCCCGAAGTCAGGCTTTGCGAATTTTCCGCGCGCGTTGACGCCACATTTGGAGCGCTCCCCCAACGAGGAAAACTAGCGGGCGTTCGCTTTCCTCACAGGGCCTCGCTAGCACGCTCGGGTTCAGTTGTCATTCTGTCGCGACGCCCAGATGGCTAGCAACCAGTCTGCACCTGTCGCATGGCGTGGGCAAATGGCGGGGCAATATCCCAGTCATAGTTTAGGGAAGAAATCATCGAGCGGATTGAACGGCCGCTTTAGCGACGCGAGCTCCGAGGCGCGACCGGCGGCTCCTGGCCGAGGCTGTGTAAAAACCCTCGACACTTTTGCAAATCGAGCGAAACGAGCCAAAAATCCCAAGCGTGGTTCAAATCTGCGGAATTTCGACGTTTGAATTTTGCAGACTTGATTTACAGCTGGGGCGGTTTTTGTTTTTACACAGCCTCGGCCGGGAGCTGCCCCTGACTAACGTTCTAGTGTGATTCGTATCAGCGCAGCGTCGTCATCACCACCGCGCGCGCGCCGTGCATCTCTTTTCTGATGGCAACTTCGCACCGCGCGTCAGACCTTGGGATCAGCCCAGGGGCGGGCATCATTGCGGCGACTCGCAGACGTTGTATTAGGCGTTCCCAATCGTTGATGGCGTGTAGCATGCCTGCGTCGAACTCATCATCGCAGCAACATAGTGCCTCGATTGTTTCCACCTTCGCTCCCGCCAGCAAGCAACCCGCTGCGTATTGGTAACCGTGCACATGATTCTCCTGCGGTGCCCGTCGCCGTGCCTTGAACCATTCTCGCAGTAACATTTTTATTCTCCCTCAATCTCCATCCCTTGAATTGTTTTGGTACTCTTTACTTCCCTGGTCTAGCAGCCGACGGCTCCTGCTGCGGGCAAGTCATAGAACGCATCATCGTTGGGCCGATAGTTCAGCTCGAATCACGTGACTTCCGTCAACACAGCCGTTTCTGTGTCAGTTGGTATTTGGCAGCGATTCCAGTGGGCTCTAATTATACCCATTAAGTTATAGCATAATCAATGAGTTACGACGGATAGTCCGCATGTCGCATTCTGGCAAGCTTTATACCGGGCTCAGGGCGCGGGCCGTGCAGCGCTTCTGATGGCACTTTGAGCAGCGCATGCGGCGCACGACGTCCTCCAGCAGCGCGTCCCATCCGGCGAACGCGGCCAATGTGTTTGGGCTGCATCGGCGGATATGGCCGCATTCACAACGCAAATAGATCACGTACTGGCCGAATTCGTCGCTCAGCTTCGACGCCGGACCGCGACTATGAGCGGCGTGGATTTAGGCCGGTTGCGGTATTCCACATCACCATCCCCGAATGGAAGCCGATTCGCGATGAATTGGAGACCGTGGCGACCAACGCCGACCGGTTGCCAGCCAAGTGTTTACGAAAAAGCTTTCGCCTTGTGATGGCGCACGTGCGCTTTCTGCGCATCGCGGGTCTTTGGGCTCGTAGACCGCTTCTTCTGCACGTGGTTGTGATGAGAAGCCTTTGCATGGCCCACGATACGCGGCTCAATCGGCGCACCATAGATGTGGTCATTCGAATGAGGTTGCGGGACGAAAGAGCTCGGCTTGGAGCCAGAGTCGATCGGTTCACCGCTCGCAACTGACACCGTCGATCCAGCGAGCGTGATCGCGGCGAGCACGGTGATTGCGATTTTCGTCATGATACTGACCCTCCAAGCCGAATCGTAGTTCAATACATCGCATCGGCGTTCTGCGCGTGCGGCCGAACGTGACGCGTGTCTCGTTTGAACTTTGGTGGATCTTTACGACATAGCCGCCGCTCGCGGCGGCTTTACGGATCAAATTTGTGGCGGTCGACAGACCGAAAATGGCCGGGTGACGACCGATGCGCTGTCGATTGCACAGTCGACTCGGGTCCAGCGACCGTCGGTCGCTTCGCGACCCGGCGTTGACGGTCGTAACTGGCGGCTATCGGGGAAGTGAAATCGTCCGTGGTTCGTCCCGTCGTAACATTCGGCGAAAGTGATAGTTGAGTCGCGCATCAATTGAGAATTCTGCGACAGCGGAAAACATAACGGTTTGCGGCCTCTAAATGAGAGGTTTCACACAAAAGAGCTTGTAAGTTATTAACTTCAGTGGAATCGCCGCGACGAGGGCGTAGCGGCGTATAGTTTGCGTCCGCGCGCAACGTCTATCATCGCGTGTAAAAAGCATCTATATGCCGAAAACGCCAGTGGAACTAAAAGACGCAATCGAGTTATTTATCGCTGAATTTTCGGCGTTCGAGACCCATTTCATTGGAATGGTCTTGCGGTCATTATCCAACGACGCATTATTTGTGGCGCAAACGGAGGAATGGCTAGACCTAGAGGCTCGCCTTAAGCTGCTCAGACGAATGGCTTTCGTTCGCAATCTTGATACGTGCGTGATCGCACAACTTGACGACGTTAATTTGCGAGCAGGAAGGCTACGGCACAAACGCGATGAGCTAAGGCGAAACCTAGGTTTGATCGAAATGGATGGTGGCACGCTGCATGCCCCTCAAAGTGCCCAGTCGACACATGCGTTAGCTTCTGCCTGGCGCGTAGCACCCAAGAACATTTGGCTGCCCACAATCGCGGAAATTGATGAGTGCAGGAGTGTAACGAGCAAACTGCAAGCGATTTTGCGATCGATTGCCGACCAGCTTGATGGCTGCCACGATTTGGTCGCTGACAACTCATCGATGCGCTTGTGAAAAATGCGGCGCAAGGCGAAAAAGAAGGTGAATGAAAGAGAGCGAAAAGCAAGAAATCAAAAGTAATGCTGCGTGTGTTTGCACGCTCCGCATAGAAAGCGCGGTGGTCAAAAATTAATCAGTTCAACATAAGCGACTGTAGGGACCGTAATGTTTGGTCTCAAAGGCTGCTTATGCACAGGGTTATCCCCTGCGATTGTGGATAGTGGGAATACAAGTGGGGAAATGCCTAATTTGTAACAGGACCTGTTCGCGTTAGCGTCCACAGCGGACACAGCGTCTTAGCGAAATTATGGAAAGTCACATCGAGGGCAGCATGGGCTTCACCGCCGGGTCAGTACGGCCCCCTCAGGATGTCGCGGTAACGTTCCTGCAATGCGGCGTCCCATTTGTAATCGCTTTGTCACGATTTGCAAATCCCAGCATATTATGCCTTGCTCGGCATTGAAGCCCCAGGGCTTGACCATCAACTCGTTCTTCTGCCTTGGACGCCGCAAAATCACGCGCCGCCGTTACATTTGTTATATCAAGCAGGCTCAGCTTCTTGTTGGGGAGCCGGCAGTTTTGCCTTGAAAGGGCCCTAGTCGACCCTGAGCAGTCCTTAGTGACCGGCAGCTTGCGGGCAGCGCGGCGAGGGTTGCCGCATGAACTCACGGCTGATTAGCGGGACCGTCTCTGGAGATTTATCGGCGACTTGCCTCTCCTGCAACCCAACAACCATCAACCGCAGGCGTGAGACTCTCGGTTGTACCCCGAGTTCACGACCGGTCCGCACACGACCATGCAAGCCCAGCCTCTTGAAGACTATTTATGAAACAGATCCCGCAGTTTGCTGAAAAATGAGCGAGAGCGCATGTGTGCTAAGGTCGCGGTCCACTTGTCCTCTGCGAGCAATTTTCGTTGGAGATCTGCTTCTTCTCTTTTCATCAGTTCTAAGACTTTTGTGTCCTCGTCATCATCCAGCCAGTAGCCATGTTGGTTCGGACAGAACTCCATTTCCAGATTGTAAAACCTGTACCTGAACCTCTGGAGGAGAGCGGTACATTCTGGGCACTTGTGAGTCGTCGCGGCTGAACTGATAACCAAACTTCCCTTCCAGCGATCGCCGAAGTCAAAGACCTCATCTTCCAATTCTTCGAGTTCATCGTGCTCGAGCCACATTCCTTTACAAGACTGACAGTAGTTGACCTTGATCTTGTGCCGTATCGTTGGCAGGAGGTCCACGCTGCACTTAGGACATTTCACTTGAGCCTCCGCTTCGTTCACTTCCTGACGTGAGGTAAGCCGCTATAGTTCTATCAACTTATATGACATCGTGCGGATGCTCAAGCGCTCAAGCGAACCGATGACCGGGCAAAGCGTGGCTGAACGGCGGAACCTTTGCGCACGGCGCAGCGGGGCCGCCGATGGTCTACTTTTCGGCCTATTCGTCTGGCTCGGCGCAAGTAACCGCAGTTGGGCCGACTGCAGCCCGATTTACTGTACCGCCGGTGTCGACCCTAACCCGCCTGTGACGGTCGGCAGCTTTCGGGCAGGCAATATCGCGTATGAAGCACGGTCCTTGTGGCCCACTCGGTAATATCGGACACCTTCTCCTGCATCGTGGATGGTATCGGCTGCCGGTGCAGCCATGAGTCTAAGTACAAAGGTTTCCCGCTCACGTTGATGGTGTCGTCAAAAACAAAGGTATCCACCGCGTCGGACGCCATATAAAATGTATCCGAATAACAGGGACCATATCGAGTAAGACAGCCGCCTGTTGTCGCAAAACGAAATCCTTTCCATCGAGGGCACAGCGCCCACTGACTGCGATCAATCTAAAGTAACCGACTCTGTCAGCAACCTGTAAGTGACCTGTAAGTGGGTTGGGGCGATGCGCTGGTAGTTTGGAATCGTTGAGCGAGTCAATGCGGGCAATTAGAAGGCCATCAATCCGAGAACCCGTTGGTATCCACATCATGGAAAGGGAGATGTATATGAATCGTCTAGTTCTGCGTGTGCTAGCCGTCAAAACGGTCGCGATGATCGCCGTATTCGCGGCGCCGGCCTATGCCGACGGTGGGCTTCATCGGTTTGTCGTCTTCGGCGACAGCCTGTCGGATCCGGGAAATTACTTCATCGAATACGGACAGGTGTCCGAGCCGCCCTACGTGCCGGTGCCCAGCGCTCCGTACGATATCCATGGCTATCACTTTTCCAATGGACCCACCTGGATCGAGCAACTCACGGTGGAACTGGGTTCCCGGGACAGCGGCCGCCCGGCGTTGGCCCGACCCGGTGTCTATACCAACTATGCCATGGGGCGCGCGCGCGCGCGCGCGAATGCGCCAGAATTCCCCGACTTCGATCTGAGCACTCAGGTGGGTCTGTTTCTCAGTGACTTCGGGGGCCAGGCACCGGCCCGCGCCACCTACGTGATTTGGATCGGGGCCAACGACCTGGACGATGCCTTGGGTGCGTTGCAGACCGATCCAAGCGGCGCCACGAGCATCGGCATCATCCAGACCGCTCTGGGCACCATTGCAGCCAACATTCAGGCCCTGTGGGCTACCGGTGCGCGGTCATTTCTTATACCGAATGAGCCGGATCTGGGACTGACCCCGGCGGTCAAGTTGGCCGGTCCGGCTGCCGTCGGCGCCGCTACCGAGCTCAGCGAGGCATTCGATGCCGGACTGGCCCAAGTACTCGGGCAGCTGCAGGCGCTGCCGCAAATCCAATTCACGACGCTGGACGTCTTTACGCTGCTGCACGTGGTGGTGTCCGATCCGCAGGCCTATCGCCTCACGGATGCGCAGGATCCGTGCCTGACCTTCTTCGTCCTCGTGGATGCCATCTGCGAGCGGCCGAATCGGTACCTGTTCTGGGATGGCATTCATCCGACCGTGGCGGGTCACGAGATCCTCGAAGACGCGGCCCAGCAGGTGCTGCGCGCGCAGTATCGCAGGAGCGAGTTGACACCATCTACGCCCTGATGTCGGTCGTGACTCGGCGCATCGATCCAGGGGGTGGCGGACAGGGATGTCCGTCGACCCCGGCCTTTTTATCCAGCGACAAATTCCCGGTTGGTGGCCCAGCCGCAGTCGTCTGTCTCTGATCGACCCATTTCTGCCACTCACCAGTGTCCGCTTCCGCGCAATTCGATGACACGGTTCATGCCGACTGGGCGTCATCCGTCGGTGAGTTTTTCGATCGGCCCAAGGCCAGTCATCCAGTCGATTATTGTGCGGAATGCGACTCCGAAATTGCCTATTTGGCAGTGGTTCTGCGCCTGCTCCGCGCGCGTGAACAGACGCGCGGTCAACGAACGCACATGCGTCAGGGTGGCGATCTGATCGGGTAGTTGGTGCACCGGAATGTAGTGGTCCTCGGCGCCCGCCATCAGAAGTACGTCCTGGGTCAGCTGAGACGAGATGCTGGCGGTCTCGTATTTCTGATAGTGCTTCAGCATTTCATACGGAGTCTTAACTCCAGTGTTGTATATCGCCAATTTCGTCATCCAGTCCAGAAGCAGGCTCTTGGCCATCGCATCGGCGAAGAACTTGTCGACCGCTCCCTCGTTCCCAGTGTCGACCCAGCCGAGGAGCTGCTTTTGCGCCTGCGGCGGCAAGGGCCGAAGGGCGCACTCGAGCGCATTGGTGCAAATGTCGTAAGCAATCACCCGGCGCACCCGTGGCTCGAACGCCGCGGCGCGAATCACCAGCCCGCCGCCTAGGGAAAAGCCCATCAACGTAACGGCATTGAGACCGAAGAAGTCGAGCACCGCTTTGACCGACTTCTGCCACTCAGGACTCATGGTCAGGTGGGCCAATTCCAGCGCTGCTCCCTGGCCAGGTCCCTCGAACAGGATCGTGTCGTAGCCGGCGTCGCGGAAGAATACCGCTGCCGGCATCCATTCCTCGATGTAGCTGTCGAATCCGCCGAATACGACAAGCGCGCCCTTGGGCTGCGCCGGAGTAAGGCGATAAACGGGAAGCCAGCCGGATTCAAAGGGAATCCTGCTGCACGCCGAGGACGGAATTTGAAAATGATCGAGAATCAGGTCAACGAAGCGCTGGCGTGTGGGCAGCTTGCGCGCGTTGTTAGGGGCGGCGTAGACCTGCAGTATTTTGGCGATGCGACGCGGTTTTAGGGCAACGCCACGTTTTCCGGCGACCACGGGGATTTGTCAGAACGGCGGATCGGCGGGATTGGTGTCGGGACTGTCCTCGGTCGAGTTGTCCTGTCGTGGGTAATTTCGACGTATGAGTTCAGCGGTGTAGTGACGCTCGAGCGCTTCGGTCAGGTCGTATAGGAACTGAAGGAGCGTGGCAACATCGGCGTCGCAGAGTCCCAGGGGCAGGCATACCAGAGGCATATCGTTCGGTTTCATGGAGGCTACCGTGCTCGTTTCTGTTTGCGAGCGGCGCGCAGCGCGGCTTTGGCCGCGGCCGCTTCCTGGGCTTCTTTGAAGCGATAGCTATCGCCGTCGATGGCGAGGATTTCGGAGCGATGGACCAGCCTATCCACCAGGGTGACGACGCAAGCGGCATTGGGGAAGACCTGGTTCCATTCGCCGAAGGATTTGTTGGTGGTCAGGACCGTGGCCCGCTGCTGATAGCGACGTGTGATGACCTCAAACAGCAGATCGGCATAGCGGGCGTCATAGGACAGGTACCCGACCTCATCGATGCACAAGAGAGGCACGCTGGTGTAGCGGCGAAGCCGCCGCGCGAGTTGCGTGGAGCTGTCCTGGGCGGCCAGATCGTGCAGCATGTCGGAGGCGACGACGAAGCGCGCGCTGTAGCCGCGCAGGATGGCCTGATGCAGCAGGTTCTTCGCGATCATCGTCTTCCCGACGCCGTTCGGACCGACCAGGATGACGTTGGCGGCTTGCTCGAGGAACTCCAGGGTCAGCAGCTCCTCGAGGAGCTCACGGTCGATTTGTTTGGGCCAGGCGTACTCGAAGTCCGCGATGGATTTGAACTTGAGCAACCGGGCGTTGCCGATCCGACGCTTCAGACTGCGCTGCTGGCGTTCACCTTCTTCGATCTCGAGCACACGCAGGAGCCAGGGTTCGTTGTGGATCTGCTCCACCTGTGCCAGCAGGCCGTACAGGTTCAAGCGCTTGAGGCGTGCACGCAGCGCCTCAAGCGACGGGCTCGTCTCGGTCGGGTTCGGCGAGGGCTTCAGGGATGCGTTCATGGGAGTCCTTGCGGGTCAGTTGTTCGTAGTCGGCGAGGTTGTGCGGGCGGACGTTGAGTGCGCGCACGCGCGGATCATCGGGCAGATGCACCGGGATCGGCGGCAGCGCCCCGCGCCGGGCGCGATGTTGATCGACGAAGTGGCGCACCGCGGCCAGGTGGGCGGAGTTCTCGGCGAGCGCTGCGGTCAACGCCGCCTCCAGAGCGGCGGCGCCATGGGTATCGAGCAGATCGGTGAGGCCGCGCGTGAGCGCTCCCAAGTGCACGCCGCGCAGCGCCGCGGCGGCGAAGAACTTCGCACCGCTCGGTGCCGCGTGGTGCAACCGGTCCATGGCGCGGTGTCGCTGAGCGGAGCGCTTCTGATCCGCCAAGTCCTTGATATGCGGTGGATCCTCGACCTGCTCGCCGCGATCGTAGCTGCGCGGATGGGTGGCGATGACGGCACCGGCATCGAGGACGCGCACGGTATCGGGGGTGGCACGGACCTCGAGCGTGCGGCGCACATGGGTGTGCGGGACCGAGTAGTCATTCCAGTCGAAGCGGGCATAGGGGGTTTTATGCACCCGCACTACCACACGCTCCTCGCTCGGGTACGGATTATCGGGCAACGCGAGCAACCGCGGCCGCTCTTCCTCGAAGCACTCGCGCACACTGCGGGTCCGATCCTCCGGACACGGACGCGCCGCCGCCTCCCCGCTGCACCAGGCGAGCGCCTGGGCATTGAGGTGTGCGACATCGGTGTAGTGGCGGGCCGCAAAGAAGCGGTCGCGAACGAACCGGATCGCGCGCTCGACCCGCCCCTTCTCGTTGCCGCGGGCCACGGCTACCGGCCGCGGCTGGAAGCGGTACCAGGCGGCGAGCTCAAGCAGCGTCGGGTTAAAACGGATTGCATCGCCGGAGCGCTCCAGCACCGCGCTCCTCAAGTTATCGTAGAGGCACACTCGCGGCACGGCCGTGAAGTGGGCGAAGGCCTGCACGTGGGCGTCCAAGAAGCTGCCGGTGCTGGCGTTCAAGTAAAAGCGCACGAACAGATGGCGCGAATAGCTCAACACCATCACGAAGGCCATCAGCGGCCGCTGCGCGCGGCCGATGGCGAGCTTACCGAAGTGCGCCCAATCGATCTGTGCTTGTTCCGCCGGCAACGTGCGCAAGCGAAGATACGCCTCGGCCGCCGGCCGCGGTCTCCATCGGGCCACCATGTGCCGGAAGTGATGCGGGCTGCCCACGTAGCCGCGCTCGCGCACCATCTGATACAACCGACTCGCGCGCAACGTCGGATACCGCGCGAAGGTGTCCTGGATGAACGGCACATAGGCATCGAGCTTCGAGGTTCGCGCGCACTCGCGGACCGCCGGCACTCCGCTTTGCCACAGCACGCGGTGCACGGTGTCATGATGCACATGCAACTGGCGCGCGATCGTGCCGTTCGGCCAGCCTTCGGCGTGATACAGACGCAGGATCTCCGCCTCGACGGCACGAGAGATCATGAGAGGACCCGCGACTCGCCGCCCGCTCGCTCATCCGCTCCAGCGCCACGGCCGCTGACGAGTCCAATCGGGTAGCGTGGCTCCACAAAACGCGCAACGCTCGAGTGGTGGACGGATCTGGGGACACTGCTCGGGCTCGCCGGGACTCGCATCGATCGGTTGGCTCCGGATGACGGGACTGACCGCCACGATGCACTGGGGCACCGTGACCGGGAATCCCTGATGCGTCACTATGTTTTGCTTTTGTCGTTGCCGCTCTCGCCACCGGCGTTGCCGGGCGGCGTGCCGCCGCGCACCGCCGCGGCTCCTCTGATACCGCGCCTGAGCCCGCCGTTGCGACTCGCGGCGGCGGATCCTCGCGCACTCGCCGGCGCAATACACATTGCCGTGATCGCAGCGTTGACAGATACGCACCTGCTCCTCACAACGCTCACAGTTGTAGAGCCGGTACGCCGGCTCCCGCATCGCCCCCAACAGCTCCCTCCCGAGGCACTAGACAGCGCTCGGGCGGGCAGGCATAAAGGGCCTGCACACTGCCTTTCCCAGGCGCTGCGCATCGGGGGCCCGGGGTAGTGACGCCAATCAATCACCCGGGCCCTCGCTCTACGTTCTTCGCCGCAGCATAGCCGGAAGAACCGCGTCGCCACACGCGCTTCGGTCGGCACGACACCTCGTGTCATCCATCGACGGAAAAACAAACCCATGAGCTTCTGCCGCTTGCGCGGCAGACGGCGTCTGGGTGGGATTAGGGAATCAGAACCTCGAAGACCCCGAACGGGGCCTTCATCTCAACCAATCAGCAAGAGCACCTCAGCGAGAACGCACGGGCGTAAAACGCAGCGACCGCCAGAATTACGCGGTTCTCAACCGCCGTTCACACGCGTCCCCGGTGAGCATGAAGAACTCGGCAAGGCGCAGATAGTAGGCCCCTTTGAGCACCTCGTGCCGCGCGAGCGCCTTTTCTCCCAAGTCGAGGACAAGTCTCGTGAACATCGGATAATCGGTGGGGTCCTTCACACCACCCAACTTCTCGCGCATCTCGGTCAGCATGCTGTCGTCGCCGACCCAGTTATAGAAGCGGTTCAGTTGAAAATTGATGCTGATGTCGGGGTGCAAGTCGTAATAGCCGATCGGAAACTCGGACGACGGGGAAGTGGACGGAGTTAATGACCGCGCCGTCGTCTTGTCGATGATGGCGGCACCTGGTTTCGTTTTCACTTCGGTTACGGCATTCATCGCGTTCTCCACCTTGTGCTCAGCTGAATCCGAGGTAGTGCATCGGTAAGTCGTACCCCCAAGCAACCTTGAACCTACGAGTGTTCCGTTCAGTCGTCTGTTCGCTGCCGGACGTAACAACCGCTTGGAGCGGGAAATAGTCGATCAAGCTTGGCAGTTCAAGCGCGACACCGCTTCGATCCTCAGGCGGCACCCACCGATCGGCATCGGGCGCGAAACCGCCGGTCTTATTACGACATCCGTACGGTAACGTACCGACAGGGTGAACCCGGTGGTGCTCCAATCATGCCTCGCTAAGATTGACAGTACATCGGTGCCTGCGTCCGGCAATACACCGACACGCCGTGATGCTACGAAACCACCGTATCGAGAAACTCCCGCCGCAGGTTGCTTAGGGCCGAAGGAGCACGTTATGAAGACGATAAGATTGGGCGCCGCGTTGATCGGGGGACTAGGTGACATCGACATCTTCTCGATGCGGGATATCCGGGCTGTGGGCAGCCTTGCCGCTCGAACGCAACAGAGCACGATTACTCGTGCAACTGCGATTCTAGCTCTTATCCTAATCCCATCGCTAAGTTCAGCGGCCATTTATAAATGCACTGCCCAGGATGGCAGCGTCACTTACACCGACGCACCCTGTCCCGCAGATACGACGACGCAATATATCGATCCAGCGGCGCCCTCGTGGCTAAACGAGTCATCGCAGACTATGAATACTACCCCGGCGCTTCCCGACGCAAAGTCCCAATCGCAGCCTGAGATCATCGCTATCCTCTGCGCCAATGATGAATTTAGGTTTTGGCTGAAGGCGCAGCGACATTCCTTGCCGGAACGGGACGCCAGAACAGCGAAATTTATCCATTTCAGCTACCTTTGCCGAAGGGCTCTCCACCTCCCAGATCTAGCGCCGCCGATTCCGCCAATGCCCCTGAAGCGCCTTCTTGGGCAGGAGATGCCGCGGCAGCCGATACTCTCGCGGAACTAGTCAGAAGCGGTTCGGTCGAGGGTTGCGAAAAATAACTTGGCATTGACCTGCCTGCTTTCTTCGGCTCACGGATAATCAGAGAACGGCGGTCATCCCCGCGAACTCCTCTATCGCGTTGAGCGACATACATGATGCTCCCTACGAGAGCCGCTATGATGATTCCCAACACGATGAGGGGCGCAACGTTTGGCATGTTTTCCCGCCCTATGCGTTCAGCGATCCGTCTATCGCAAGGCACGAAGGTCCGCTTCGAGGCGGTCATTTTGGTATCTCCAGCGCCCGGTTTTGGCCGGTCAGCGACCGTCGCCGTCGATATGTCGATAGACCAGCGTACTATTCCAGACCAACTAGGCGAATCGAGCCGGAGACCCGCATGACCGCTACCGCTTCTGCCTGCCCGTCGCGAGCCGGCGCGATTTTCCAGTACTTCACGCCGCTGACGCTGCTTGTCTTTCTGGTACTGCCGAACGGCTTCCTACTCGACATCGCGACGTCCTTTATGCTGAAGAACGTCGTCAGGGCCACGCCCGAGCAGATCGCGAACTTTCGCCTGTTGACCGCCATTCCGGTCTACCTGTCATTCTGCTTTGGCCTGACGCGGGACCTGTGGAATCCGTTCGGGCTCAAGGATCGCGGTTTCTTTATGGTCTTCGGCGCGGTTACTGCTGCGCTATTCCTGTTTATGTCCGAGTTTCCGCTGTCCTACTCGGGACTCCTCGTCAGCATGTTTCTGGTCATGTTCTCGTTCTCATTCGTCGCCGCGGCCGCGAGGGGCCTGCTCGCACTCGTGAGCCAGGAGCAGCTCATGTCGGGACGCCTGAGCGCGCTATGGAACGCCCTCAGCTCAGTCCCCTACGTGTTCGGTGCCTTCGCTTCCGGTTATCTGGCTGCGCATTTGTTGCCGGGCCGGACGTTCATGCTCGTCGCGGCAATGAGCGCGTTGATTGCGCTGCTTGGGCTCTGGAAGCCCCGCGCCGTCTTCGGCCACGCCTATGATCAGCCTGTCGCCCGGGGCACAAAGCTCGTCGGCGACCTCAAGCGGTTAGTGAAGCACCGGGCCGCCTATCCTGCCGTGCTCCTGGTTTGCCTGTGCCAGTTCTCACCCGGGTTCAACACGCCACTGCAGTTTTATCTGGCGAGCGATCTGCATGTGCCCGACACTGTGTATGCGTCTTTCCAGGGCATCATGATGGCGGGCTACATTCCCGCCGGCGTGCTGTACGGCTACCTGTGCAAGAGGCTGCCGCTCAGGACGCTCCTGTGGTGGGCAACGTTGCTCTGGTTGCCGGCGGCGATACCGCTCCTTTTGATCCACTCGGTCGCGAGCGCGCTCTGGGTCGCGCTGCTAGTAGGCTTAGCGAATGGCTTTGCGTTCACAACCTTTTGGGATCTCTCCTTGCGTTCGTGCCCGCCCGGGCTGCAGGGGGCTTTGATGATGATGGTCGCCGGCATGTACGAACTCGCCTATCGCGGGGGCGACGTAGTCGGCACACAGATCTACGCGCACAGCGCCACGCACGGGTTCCTATACTGCGTCGCCGCGGGAACCGCCACCTCCGCGCTGATGCTGCCCATACTGCTGCTGATTCCGAAGAAGCTGGTCGCGACGGCTGACGGTGAGCGTAATCCCGACGTGGATGCACAGGTACTCGCCGAAATCGGTGACGAGGCAACGGCCGCAGTTGGGGCCCGCCCGTAAGGGTGGCGGTTCAAACTAAAAAGCAACGATTCGGCGGATGATCAACAAGCAAGGACGGCTTCCGGGCATCGATTTCGGCACTCTGAGGGACCGGAGTTGGCCCGACTACAGACTGACGCATGAGCCCCCGCTCCGTTTCGCAAACAGGAACCCGACCTGCCCGGATCGAGGACGACCCTCTCTCAATCTACATGCGGCTTCGGCTCCCACGCGGGAGAAGGAGAATGTCGAATGAGTGACTTACGCGGATGGACCGTGTTCGCCCGTTCGTCACCCATCGCGCGGACAGCCTTTCTTGAACTATATCATGTGACGTGCAAGCCTATGCTGGGACGCGATCCGTTCTCTTCGTAAAAACAGGGGGATCCGCATGAGCCGAGCCGAAGTGACTGAAAAGATCCTGGCCGCCAAAGTTAGCAAGGGTGTTAAGTGGGCCGAGGTGGCTGAAAAGGTCGGTCTGAGCAAGGAATGGGTTACTGCGGCCTGCCTGGGCCAAATGACGCTGAACACCGAGCAGGCTGCGCTGATCGGCGCGATCTTCGATTTGTCCGAGGACGACAGAAAATGGCTGACGGTCGTGCCCTTCAAGGGCTCATTACCTACAAGCATCCCGAGCGACCCGCTGATCTACCGGTTCTACGAATTAGTAAACGTCTACGGCACGACTTTCAAAGAGTTAATCCACGAAGAGTTCGGCGATGGAATCATGAGCGCGATCGATTTTACGATCAATTTAACTCGTGAGGCCCACCCGAAAGGCGATCGCGTGAAGATCACTATGTCGGGGAAATTTCTTCCGTACAAGACCTATTAGAAAATGGGTGAGCAACAGTGTGACGAACGCCCAAACATGCTAAGGACGCCAAACCATTGAGGTCAGGTTCATCTTGCATGGAGCAATTTAATTGCACATTCGCCTTGAAATCTCGGCATACCTGAACAGCGGCCTAGGAGCACAAATTTCGAGGCCTCGAATGGCTCCAAGTGGCCGCGTGGAGCCTGTCTGTGGCGAATTGCCGCTAGGCAGCGGCCGGCAGCTGGTAGAGGCCTCGACAGTGAAGTTGCCACCGGTAATCAGTCAGATTGATAGGTGTTCGAGTTGCGGTTCCGGAGCGTCCCTCGGGGGTGATGCCGCGCAGCGACTGGTGGACACGCACTTCATTGTAGTAATCGCGGAAATGACGGAGCTTGCGCTCGAGATCGTCCGCGTGCCAGAACGGGACCTGGTCGAGTAGCTCACGTCGAACCGTGCCGATCAAACGCTCAATGAATGGGTGGGAAAGCGGTACCAGGGGCACCGACTTGATCTCGGCAATTTCGAGAATTCGAAGATTTGCCTTCCAACGGTGAAATTCAAAGAGCGGGTCGCGGTCGGTGCTCAATGCAGTCGGATGATTGGTCACAGCGGCGACAATTCGATTCAACATGCGGCATATGGTCGGGCCGTCGAGGACGCCCGCATGAACTGCAAAACCCACGATCCGCCGGGTGTACTGATCCATGACGACCATGACCCAGTGACTACGCAAGAACAGCGATTCGCAACGAAAGAGATCGAGGCTCCAGAGACTATCCTTGGAGTGCCCGAGGAACGTTAACCAAGATGGCCCGTTGAAGCCTCCCTGCCGATGGTGTTTGGCGAGGACCCGTCGGACGACGTCCTTGTCGATGTCGACGCCGAAGGTAAAGGCGAGTTGCTGCGCGATGCGCCTGCAGCCGAATCGTGGATTGCGCAATTTCATCTCCAAAATGGCTGCCACGAGTTCTGATGAGGGGCCTTTTGGGCCAGGCTTACTGCCGCGCTTGGGCGTGAATAGCCATCGGTACTTCCGGCTCACGAGAGAGCGGTGAAAGCTCATGATCGTCGACGGCTTCAGCACAATCGCGCGGCGCAGCAAGCGAAAGGGGTGCATCCACGCGGCGCAAATCGCGGCGATCACTCGATCGACGGGCCGCAGGCGTGGCGCACGCTGACGCGCGCGGTTAAGAATCAATAGTTGGTGCTTGAGGAGAAGCGACTCGGCGACGATCGAGCGGGCGAGCGGGCGCCACCCGGCCGGATGAGCCTGACGCCAATGGTAATGAGATGGAGGAAGAGAATCGCGATGTCGCGCATCTGGGCATCGTAGCGAGTATGGCGGAGGTAGCAAGAATTGGATATTCAATGGATCTATGGGACAAAATCGCAATTCGCCACACACAGGATTGTGGTCACGTCCAATATTAGATGTGACGACCTATGGCAATCAGGCACTTAAGGCGACATTTCCTGCGGACATATTAGACGATTCAAGTAATGATTTGAGTTAAGAATCATTGACTTTGCGGATGATCGAATGACGGCCTACGAACCAGGAGGCTGGGAGTTCGAATCTCTCCGGGCGCGCCAAAATCAACGAGTTAGCCGCGATCTTTTTTCATACTGTGCTATTGAGGCAGTTGGTGCTATTCGGTTTCCTTAAGCCATCGAGACCTCGCCTTGTTCCCTACCAGATGCCACCCGCGCAAGGTATCGCATCGTGATGTGCGAAGTAAGGGAGGTTTCGCTGAAAATTCAGCGAAACTCAAACTTGCAACCTTGCGGCCGACGCTCGGCTCGTCAAACGTGATCCGATTGATTGCAATCCGGAGGGCTTGCCAGGAAGTCGAAAATGCGAACGTTTACCATCTTCGAGCTTTGGCTCTCGATAAAAATCATGAGCGATAGTCATCGTACTGATCGGGTTGTTTGCCTTCGGTTCCGTGCTGCCGCGTATGGTCTAGCGCTGCCGATACTACGATCGGCAAGATCCGACGACGACTGGTGCATTGGGATAACGATCATTTTGGAAACAGCAGTTGCACCTCCATCTCCAGCGTCCAGGTGGCGGAGCCGGCCGGCGCGACCACATTGTAGAAAGCCGTCGCCTCTAGGCTGACGGATTGGCGGCCCAATTTCACGAGCTGACCGATGCCGAGAGACACCGGCACCGTCCAGCGTTCGCCGCCGCTCGCTTGCCAGTTCGCATAGATGGTCGGCGCAAAGCTGAGATAGCGATTCGGATTGTCTTTGAAGTTGTAGTTGACTTCCGGCTCCAGCTTCATCTGGTTTACCGCCGGCCGGCTGGCATCGCCTTCAAACGACCAGATATTGTTGATCACGACACCGAACGTCCACTGCTTGCCGAACCACAGCACTCCCGCGGCGGGTCCCGCACCCCACTTGCCCTGACCCAGCGCCTCGTCCGTGGCCGTTGGGAGTTGAAACGCCGGTCCGACTCCCCAAACCAAACTCCCGGTACGGGTGGGCGACACATATGCCGAAAACTGGGTATCCCCGACGCCGTGGATCCAGCCCTGGCCGGGAGCGGGCCGCGAAATGAACGGCAAGATCGTGCGCGTGATGATGGTCCAGTTCGGAGTGACAGCGAACGGAATCAGCGGCTCAAGGGTGAACACCTGCTGCGTCTGATTGCCCGGTTCTAGCCCTAGGCCGACATCGTAGAATAACTCCAGGTTGGTGACGTCGGCGAACGGATTCTTCGCCTCCTGCACGAGCGACGGCGCGTCTTGCGCGAACGCGGGCATGGCGAGGACAGAAGAAAGTGCCGCTGCCGCGTAGCGGATTAAGGTGTGCTCCAATGTCATCCACGGCACTTTAGGGGATTAAGGCGATGGATGCGGATTTACCGCCGGAGGCCGGGCGTCACAGAAGACTTCGGTCATGCCTAGTATCCCTCGCTAACTGCACGGCATAGTCGCGGATGCTGTCGGGGAGGGCAACCGACCGACCTCGAGGCGCCGCAAAGCCCGTCATCGGGGAGCTGTCCCGATACCGTGAATGTCAGGTGTTGGGGCCGATCTGAGGCGCGCCACAGTCGTGAGCCAATGAGTCCTATCGACCCCATATAGATATTCCTTCCTGGCTTCAGTGATTACGTCTGGCAGGCAGCTGCCAGAGAGGTCGGGACATGCACCCGCGGACTACGAATATCTCGACCCGATCATTGGATGATCCCGGCTTTATTTTCGAGTCTGCGGGTGCGCTTGGGTTCGTCAACGAATACTCAGGGCATGCCGTGATATCGGCCACTATATTGCCTTCGCAGAACCCAGGCACGCATGGACCGGATGAGGGGCTGAATTGACATGGGAGGTGTGCCATGGGGTGCGGATCCGATCAAGTCTTTACTGCCTTCGTCGGCATCGATTGGGCAGACACCAAGCATGACATCTGTGTGCAGGCAGCGGGAAGTGAGCGGCGAGAATTGAGCTGCATCGCGCGCGAAGCGGCGCATATTGAGTCGTGGGCTTGCTCTTTGCGGGAACGCTTTGGAGGTTATGTTGCAGTCGCCTTGGAGTTGGCGAAGGGGCCGATTGTGTATGCCCTGCAAAAGTACGATTTTATCGTCCTGTTTCCTATCAACCCGGAAACCCTGGCACGCTACCGTCAGGCGTTCAAGCCAAGTGGGGCGAAGGATGATCCGACCGACGCTGAGCTGGCTCTGGATCTGTTGGTGTGCCATCGCGACAAGTTCACACCCCTGCAGCCACAGAGCGCTCCGATGTGCTGAAGCTGAATGGTGAGCAGCGCAATTTCCGGGTCTTTGGCCCTGACGAGACGCTTTCCAACGGCCTTGAGGCTCTCTTTGCAATAACCAAACGCCAATGGGAGGCAGCAACTGCCCCGAATGATGAATTTTTAGCGCCCGATGGACGCGTTATGGAAATGCTGAGCGAGCACCAATGCGAGGGCTGGCTCGAGGGCTACCTATTGACGGGACGGCATGGAGTTTTCAATTGCTATGAAGCTTTCATCCACATCGTCGATTCGATGTTCAATCAGCACGCCAAGTGGTTAAAGGTCACCGCACGCCTGCCGTGGGGACGAAAGATCGCCTCACTCAACCACCTATTGGCCTCGCATGTCTGGCGCCAGGACCACAACGGCTTCACGCACCAAGATCCGGGGTTCATCGACCACGTCGTGAACAAGAAGGCCGAGGTCGTGCCTGTCTATCTGCCACCGGATGCCAACTGTCTGCTGTCGGTCATGGACCACTGCTTGCGCAGCCGCCATTACGTGAACGTCGTCATCGCCGGCAAGCACCCCGCACCGCAATGGCTGACGATGGACGCCGCCGTCAAGCATTGCACGAAGGGTGTCGGTCTTTGGCCGTGGGCGAGCAGCGATGAGAATACCGAGCCGGACGTGGTGATGGCCTGCGCGGGCGATGTCCCCACGCTCGAGACGCTCGCCGCTGTATCCATCATGCGCGAGCATCTGCCGGATCTAAAAATCCGAGTGATCAATGTCGTCGACCTCATGAAGCTGGAGCCGCAGACCGAGCACCCGCATGGGCTGAGCGATCGGGATTTCGACGAACTGTTCACCCGGGACAAGCCGGTCATCTTTGCCTTTCATGGCTACCCGTGGCTGATTCACCGGCTGACGTACCGCCGCACCAACCACCACAACATCCACGTGCGCGGCTATAAGGAAGAAGGCACCATCACCACGCCATTTGACATGACGGTACTGAACGAGTTAGACCGCTTCCACCTGGTGATGGACGCTATCGACCGTCTACCGCAGTCCGGTGACAAGGGCGTCTATCTGAAGCAGACTCCAGGATAAGCTGATTGAGCGCAAACAGTACATCGACAAACACGGCCAAGACATGCCAGAGATTCGTAACTGGCAATGGAAACAATAAAGAGGAGTTGGCGCGGCGATTGATTGAAATAATTTTGCGGCAGACAAACACAACGGTGCAGTTGTCCGCGCACGCTCGGCCGCTCTGATCTGCGGCGACTAGCTTCGTGTAGGTGATGTACGACTGCTCAATCGAGGTCGTGTGGGCGGAGGCGGGAAGCTCCATGATTCGACACAGCTCGGGAGTCCGCACAAGGAGCCCGCTCCTGCGGGTCGTAGCGTCGCGGCACCGATGGCTGTGATGCAATGTCCGCGGCCTCACGCGTCATGACGCAACAATACTGTGGCGAGGGGCGGCAATGTCAGCTCGAGCGAGAACGGCTGGCCGTGCGAGCCCTCGGCGCTCGCTTGTACCCAGCCGCCATTGCCGAGATTCGAGCCGCCGTAGATCTCGGCGTCGGTGTTGAGAATTTCACGCCAAACGCCGCCGTGGGGCACCCCGAAGCGATAGTGCAGGCGCGCCACGGGCGTGAAGTTGCAGACCACGACTACCGTCGCCGCGCCGGAGCCGCCGTTGCGGCAATGCAACTTTTCGCCCCTAAAAGAGCCCACCCATGCTCACAGACCGGTCGGACGACATGAACGGCACGAACAATTCCCCACCCGATAAAGATGAGATTGCTGAATCGGGGCTGGTTCCGCAATTGGCGATGATGAGGCGCGGATTGTGGGCCTCCCCGACCCGCAACACGGTGGCACTGCTCGCAGTCGGGCTGTTCATCGTCATCGCGGCAACCGCCTACGGACAAATTCGTCTCAACAGCTGGAATCAGCCTTTCTATGATGCCCTGTCGCGTCGCGACTTTGCCCGGTTCCTGGTGCAGCTGGGTGTTTTCGGCATCATCGCAGGCGCGCTCCTCGTGCTGAACGTGGCGCAGCGCTGGTTGGGAGAGATGCTAAAACTCAAGCTCCGCCAGGGTCTCGTGCAAGATCTGGTGCAGAACTGGCTGGTGCCGGTGCGCGCCTTTCGCATCGCCAATGCCGGCGACATCGGCGTCAATCCCGACCAGCGCATGCACGAGGATGCACGCCACCTCACCGAATTATCCGCCGACCTCGGGATCGGTTTGCTGCAAGCCTCGATTCTGCTGATCACCTTCATCAATATCCTGTGGGGAATCTCGAGTGGATTCGTGTTCCATGTCGCCGGCCGGACGCTCGCGATCCCGGGCTACATGGTGTGGGCCGCGGTCATCTACGCGGGCTCCGCCTCGCTGGTAAGTATTTGGGTCGGACGGAGCCTCATCGAACGCAATGCCGAACGCTATGCGCGCGAGGCCGAGCTGCGCTTTTCACTGGTCCGCGTGAACGAACATATCGACGCGATCGCACTCGCCGGCGGGGAGGCCGAAGAGGCGCGGCGCATCGAGCTCGATCTCGCGGGCGTTCTGCTGGCGATGCGCAGGCTCATCACCGGACTCATGAATCTCACTTGGGTCACCGCGGGATACGGCTGGTTCACCCTCGTGGCGCCGATTCTCGCGGCGGCGCCGCTCTATTTCGCGGGTACCCTGTCTTTCGGCGGCCTCATGATGGCGTCCGGCGCATTCGTGCAGGTTCAGTCCTCGCTGCGCTGGTTCGTCGACAATGCGAGCACTCTCGCCGACTGGCGCGCGACGTTGCTGCGGGTCGCTAGCTTCCGGGGCGCGCTGCTCGGCGCGGACGTGCCGTATCATGTTGAAAGCCAGATCGCCCTCGTCGAGGGCGAGCCGGGACGAATCGTCATGGATCATCTCGAGATCGCCTCGCCGGGGGGTTGCACCAAGCTCGATGAAACGTACGTCGAGGTGAAAGCGGGTGAGCGCGTTCTGATCGTCGGCCAGGCAGGGACCGGCAATGCGCTGCTGTTCCGGGCGCTCGCCGGTCTGTGGCCATGGGGTGCGGGCCGCGTCGCACTTCCCATCGACGAAACGATGCTGTGCATCCCGCGCAACGCCTATTTGCCTCCCGGCACGCTGCGCGAGATTCTCGCTTACCCCTCGCCCGTCGCGAACTTCGCTGCCGAGGCGTTCCCGCATGCGCTCGAGCGGCTCGGCTTGGATCGCCTGGTGCCGATGCTCGATCAATCCATACGCTGGGACCGTATCCTGGGCGACGGAGAGCAACAGAGTCTGGCATTTGCGCGGGCCGTCATTCACGCGCCGCGCTGGCTCCTCATCGAGGAGGTGTTGGACACCCTCGACGACGACACACGCCGGAGGGTGAGCGACGTGATCGCCAAGGATCTCGCGGGCAGCGGCGTCATTCACATCGGGTGTACCACGCAGCATAGCGATCTGTTCGGACGCGTGCTGCGTCTGGTGAAAGATCCGGAGGCGCGCCGGCTCCGGCCGGTGGGAAGCTTGGAATCCTCGACGCCGGCGCTGACCCCGTCCTGAGGCAGCGGCATTGCTCACGGTTGGCCGCAGGCAAGGGCCTTCAGCTGCTTGTAGCTTTCAGCGAGCGACTTACCGCTCGTGTCGCACGTGAGGTCATTGGCGCAACAAAAGGGATGTGGCTCTAATTAAGAAGCTAGACGCAAGGAACAGTGCTGCGTCCACCGACCAGGACAAATAAGCTGTGTCGCTCAAGGTGCGGTAGCGCGTCTAGCAATCGGTTGGAGCACATCGCGCGTTATGATGCCGCAGTGCCGACACTGACCACCGACGGCTTGGGGAGACCTGCCTAATAGGCTGCGTCTATTCTCACCGTGTACCATGCCCGCCTATCCCAGGTGTCACCGCCCAGCCACTAATAGGAAATTTTTACCCATTCGACCTCTAGGAGCGACGCGTAAGTAAGAGAAGAACTCGATACCGGAGCGGGCGAATCGATCAAGGGCGCTTTATGCCGCGAAAAGTGCCTTTGCTCGTCGGGCTATGGGTCATTGCTATCATCGCGCTGGTGCTACTTGCACGCTGATTTTGCTGTTGGCGTTCGTCTTGCCAGTTGCGCTTGCTCTGCTGGTGGATTGCGTCATTCCACGAGGGTGGGGTGATGGATATACAATGGCTGCCTGATGGAACCCCAGATTAATCGAATAAAAATTTACAAGGAGTGCATATGAACCTGTTGAAATCCGTGTGGCTAGTGGTCGCCGTATCGCTCGTAGTACCCGCGATTGCCCAAACCAGCGTTTCCGGTAAGGCAACAACGACGGGGGACAGCGCCTCCATGAATATGCAAATTCTGCGCGACAAAGTCCGGGCAGATAAGAAGTTGGTGGTCGCAGAGAACATGCAACTTACCGATTCGGAGGCGAGCGCCTTCTGGCCCATTTATGAAGCGTATCAGACCGATCTAGGGAAGATTAACGAGCGGATGAAGAAATTGATCCTCGCATATGCCGATGCCTACAATAGTGGTCCTGTGACCAATGAAGTGGCCAAGAAGCTGCTGGAAGATTGGCTCGGCACACAGGAAGCGGATGTGCAGTTGATGCGTTCGTACGTGCCAAAGCTCGAGAAGGCGCTGCCTGACGTGAAAGTGGCGCGTTACATTCAGATCGAAACCAAGATACGTGCCATCGTGCGTTACGAGTTGGATTCCCAGATCCCGTTGGTGGAATGAGTCGCTGTAATTGGCGCGGTACCGGTGTTAAGTAGGCTTCGGTCGACACCGTTGGCATCCATGAAACTGCCTTTAACTGCGGCAGGGGGCCGGTACCGAGGCGATTCGGGGGCGCTGTCCCTGCTTCGACACAAGCCCAGTGCGGTCATCCATGTCCGCCCGTGCGACGCATGCGTCGCACCCATGGCAAACCCCGTTCGCCGCATGCGCCGAGCCCGTGTTTTTCACGCCCCTTCAGGTGATCTCGAGATCCCACGGTCAGCCACGTTCGTGTCGTTCGGCGGCCAACGGCCGAGCGTCCGCGATCGTCACGTTCAACAAAGAGGATTTCGGCACCGTACCGCTGCTATTTGGTATCGAAGTGCTCAGTCCAGTCGATGCATTACGGGGGATCAAGCCATGAGCAAATCACAAAGTACCTACCCGCTGCGCCTGCCGACCTCAGTGAAAGCCGAAGTCGTGCGGCGCGCCAAGGCCGACGGCACCAGCTTCAATCAATACGTGGCGACTGCGGTCCCTGGTGGTGAAAGTCCCGGTTTCGTTTCTGCGGTATTAGCCTGGCTAAGCAGCTGAGGCGACAAGACGTTGGGCATAGCGGTCGACGGGGAATCGGAAGGTACCGCGGAAGTTGATGTGCCGGTGTCCGACCGGTCCGATGCATTTGAGCGCATCAATGCAATAGCGCGGCGCGGTGCGATCGGCTTCGCGGTCGACCGCGCGCTGCAGTCGCTGCGTGTTCCAGGTCATCACATGAGCTCTCGTGGAAAATGGCGCCATCTCATATGGCGAGGGCGGCGGCAAGCCAAGGGAGGGATTGTGAAAACATTGACTAAACTTAGATTAATGGTGCCCCGGCGGCGGGTCTCGCATGTAGTGTGACAGAACCCGTTTGCTGGCGATCGCCGCGCCAGGTCAGCTCTCGCGCAGCGTGCGACCGAGCACCTTGCCAAGTCCTGCCGCCAGCTTACTCGCGTCGGGCGACGCGCCCGCGGATCGCCACGCCACCACGCGGTCGGGCCGCACGAGCACCGCGCCCTTCGCGGTGATGCCGCGGAACTGCGCCCATGCCAAGCGCGTATCGAAAAGATCGCCGTCGAGGTGGCCGATTCGAACGGCATCCACTGGCAGGTTGTTGAGGGTCGCGAGCCTCCTCGCGGCAATGCACCACTCCTGTCCTTCTTCGCCCGCGATGAGCAGGAAGCGGCCCGGTGCGACGAGGTCCTTCAGCGCGCGGCGATTGCCGCTTTCGTCGTCGATCCACGCATGCGGCAGCGGACTGCCCGGGCGCGTGCCCGGCTCGTACAGGCGGATATCGTCGGTGGCTGGCGTTTCAGGCGTGCCGTCGGGCACGACGGCCGCGGACTGGTAGCGATATCCGTATTCGACGTTCAGCTCGTTAGCTTCCATGCTCACCCGGCGGATGGCGCGTAGCGCAGCGCTCCGATGCGCCGCGTCCTCGGGCTTGGCGCTCCAGATGCGCTTGAATTGCGCCCAGTTGGCGTCCGGCGAGGCGCCTGGCACGATGCCGAAGGCGCGGCCCGCTTCGAGGTGCGTGCGCGTGTTTTCCATTGAGCGTTCGATGTTGCGGGCATCGACCGGACGGCGTTCGGCTTCGTAGGTGTCGAGCAGGCTTTCGTCAGCCTGTCCCTTGAGCACGGCGGCGAGCTTCCAGCTGATGTTGTGCGAGTCCTGGATGCCGCTGGTGAGCCCGAGGCCGCCGGTGGGAGGATGGCGATGCGCGGCGTCGCCGACCAGGAAGACCCGGCCTGCGCGGAACCTCGACGCGAGCACACCCTCCATCGCCCAGCGCGTGATCATGTGGATTTTCATCGGGAGGGCGCCGATGCCAAGCGCGAGGCGCATGTTCTGCTCGATGCGCTCGTCGGTGAGATTCTTCGGACCTTCGCCCTGATAGGTGACATGGAAGACCCACTCCTCGCTGTCCGGCCCCCAGTGATCCGGGCCCATCGGCACGAGCACGGCCATCTCGCCGATGGCGGGACACCAGATCCAGCGAATCAGCACGTCCGGATCGCGCGCGAGCTTAGCCAGATCGGCCGAGACATGCGCGGTGGCGACCTGGGCCAGCACGCCCATGCCTTCATAAGGAATGTCCAGCATGCGCGGAATGGTGCGTCCACCGTCGCAGCCGAGGACGTAGCGCGACCGCACCGTATATTCCGCGCCTGTGTCGTGGTTCCGGATCCACGCGTTGACGCCCTCGTTATCCTGCTCGAGGCGGATCATTTCGTGGTGGAAGCGGATCTTCCCCGGATTCAGTGCCTCGGCCCGCGCCTTCATGATCGGTTCGAGCCGGATTTGCGGCAGATTGGAGCTGCGGCAGGGACTTGCTTGCACCCAGTTGAGGTTGGTGTAGCCGTCGCCCCAGGTCTCCAGCTTGCCGATCAACCGTCCGTAGTCCGGGTCGGGGCCGGCGAACCCGCCATACCAACCCATCGCCGCCATGTTTTCGGCGGGCGTGCTCTTGGCATAGATCGCCTCAGCAACGCCCACGTCGGAGAGGATTTCCATGGTGCGCTGGTTCAGCACATGGGCCTTGGGCAGGATCGATGTCGTCGGCAGCGAGTTGACCAACAGGCTTTCGACGCCAAGCTGGGCCAACAGCATCGAGCATGTTAGGCCTGTGCCGCCGCCGCCAACGATCAATACGGGCGCGTCGATGTCGGCAGGGGTGTTCGCGTTTCGGATGATCATCGACTTTCTCCTATTTCTCCTCTTGGAGTGGATGATGGGTAGTTGGCGGGCCGGCAGTCTCGCCGCCGTGGAGCGCAAGCGCGTCACGGTGTCCAGCGGCCGCTCAGTCGTTCAGGGAGAAGAGCGGGGCGCTGGCCAGGGCGGCGGCTTCGGACGGCTCCACGCCGAACGCCCGCAGCGTGAGTTCGGCGACGCTCTCGCCGGCGCGCAGGGGCGTTTCCGCGCCCGACAGAATGAGTTTCACGGCCGCCAGCGTCGCGCCCGACATCAGCGCCAGCGCGCTTTCCGCTTGGTCAGGCCGCAGGCGGAAGCGACCGCGGGCGATGCCGCTTTCGATGTCGCGCAGCGCCGTTTCGCGGATCGCCGTTTGCAGCGTTTCGGCGGAGAGCCCGAAGTGGGCGAGGAAGAAGCCCCAGTCGCGCTCCTGGTGGGCGCGTAGGCAGAAATGGCGAATACCGTTAGAGACGCGAACGGCGACATCCTCCAGATTCACGAGCCGGCTATGAATGCGCTCCCCCATGTCGCCGGCCATTTCGGCGGCGACATGTTCGAAGAGCTCTTCGACGGTGCGGAAGTAGTTGTAGAAGGTGCCGCGCGAGATTCCGGCGATGTGGATCACATCGTCAATCTGCGTAGCCAGGCCTCGCTCGGAAAATGCGTGGCGCGCGGCATCGTGGATGCGCTTGCGGGTACGCGCTACGCGCCCGGAGGCATCCGGCCCTTGCTGGGTCTTGGCGGACATCGTGCGATGGCTTCCGGTCGGCTGTTCGATTGTTGGTGGTGCGCATTGCACTCGAAACTGACAAAAATGTCAATATAAATGACTTTAGGAGTGAAATGATTTATTCGTCATATTCCAAAGAGGCGCGTGCGAACTCCTCCAGCGGTCCGTGGTCGCGCGACAAACGCAAGAAACGAGGGCATTGCGTCACTCGGTCCAGCCTCAAGAATGAGTGAGCCTTGCGGCTGGACCAGATCGAGTCAAAAGACCTCAGGCCGCTTGCAATGAACCGCGCCGGTTTTCCCCGGGGCTGTTCGGTGAGTCCTATGCGGTGGAACCTAACTGGGCGCACGACGTGCTCCACATCCCGGCGGAGACATTCAATGGCAGGCTTCTGGCCCGCTCGTGGTTCGCATGAGCGGCTTCGTGCAGCTCGGGACCGGGCAGGAATGCGAGACAGGCGGGCGCGCCGCTTCAATACCCCCACTTCGGTGGAGATCCCGGGATGATGAAGCGGATCGCGCCCGGGCGCGTCAACTCAGGCATCTGTCGCCGTGGCCTTCGTTGAGTCAGCACCAGGGCCGAGGAAGCCGGAAGCGGTTTCCAGAATGAGAGTGGTCGTTCTCCAGAAATGCTCGCGGAGCAACGAGCAGGCTTTGACCGCATCGCGCTCTATAGTGGCCTTCATCAACTCTTCGTGTTCTTGAAGCACATTGCGTTGTTGATTCTGTTCGACGGCAGCGGTTTGCCAAAGGAAGCGATAACGCTCGGCGTGTTGATACATCAGCTTGCAGAAGTAAAGGAGCCATTCCGACTTACACGCCGAGATTAGCGCGGCGTGAAAGTCATCATGGGCGACCCACAATGCTCCCCGGGCACTGACAGGTACGTCAGACGGGTAACGCGGACTACCAGCCAATTGATGGAAGGCAGCGACGATGCGTGATTCCCATGCGAGATCGCCGAACTCGATTGAGCGCTGCAACGCCACGCTTTCGACTGTGACACGCGTCTCCGTAATATCTATGAGCTGTTCACGACTGGCGGGCTTGGTTCGAAATCCGCGTTGGTCCACGGCCTCAACGAGCCCGTCGGTTACGAGCCGAGAGAGTGCTTCACGCAGAGCACTCGAGCTGAATCCATAGCGCTGCATCAGCGGCTTAACCCGTAACTTTTCGTTGGGCTTCAAGCGACCGCTGATAATTTCGGCGCGCAGTTGCTCGATTGCCATGGACGTTTGGGTTGTGAAGGCTCCCGTCCGGGCGGCCGATCGATCGAGACCTGTTTCGTTCAAGGCATTACCTCACCGCGTATAAATGACAAGCAGGCCAGAGCGAATTGTAGCCACTTGCTCCTTTACCTGGAGAATATCTTCTTACCTACTCAATCATAATTTACCTTCTTAATATTATAAAAACAATAAAAGACTTGACTACCGATATTTTGTGCTTATAGTGTGCAAAACCGAATATGGAAGGACGAAGATCCGACCGGAATATTGAGAATCGGGGGGCGTCAGCACCGTGGCAAGAAACTGGCTGGTAGGGACTCACGGATTTGTGATGTCCTTCTGCCACTCGGCAATGTTGCGATGCACCGAAATCGCCCGACCGGGCACAAGCCGCCGCCTTAGGCGCAGAGACCGACGGGGCACCCAAGGCTTTGGAATCCCAGCGCGCATCACGACTGGGACCGCCTTGGACACTGCTTCGAATGAACACTTTTCGTCACGGTCCTTCGGCAATCGCTTAATCGCAAGTCCGCAAGCCGCACCGTCACTCGCACCAAATCTTTAATAGGGGGGTGAATGCATGACTGTTTCTCGAGAGTGCTGGCGTGGGCTGGAGCAGTTACCTAAGAACTTCATCATCACGCTGTGCGCCATTTGGTTGCCGGTGCTGGCGTCGGCGGAAGACGCACCCAGCGCCGCGGACCCAGGGGCCGCCGCCGCGATCGAGGAGATTGTGGTGACCGCTCAGCGGCGCGAGGAGAACCTGCAAAAGACCTCCGTGCCCATCGACGTCCTGTCGGGCAACGAGCTGAGAAACGCGAACGTCTTGAATATGACGGACCTCACCGCCGCCGTGCCGGGCCTGCAAATCGGAGAAGGCGCTGGACCCGTTCAGATCTACATCCGCGGCGTCGGCGATTTTGGCTCGACACCCATCAATAACCCCGCCGTGGCCACCAACATCGACGGTGTCTACGTTGCTCGAACTCAAGCGCTTGCAGGCAACTTCTTTGACGTGGCGCGCGTCGAGGTCCTGGAAGGCCCGCAGGGCACGCTGTACGGGCGCAACGCCAGCGGCGGAGCCATCAATATCATTACCAACAAGCCGAGCTTCGACGCTGTGAGTGGCTACGGCGATGTTGAAGTGGGCAACCTTTACCTGCACGAATTTCAAGGTGCGCTCAACCTGCCGGTCTCGAGCGATCTCGCCGTTCGCCTCGCGGGCCAAGCCGTGGACCGAAACGGCTATGTCTCGCCGACCGGAGGCGACGATGACAAGCACCAGGCCGCAAGACTGCAGGCCCTATGGCGCACGGGCAATGTGACGCTCTTGGTCGGAGGCGACTATGCCCATGTCGGCGGCATTGGACCTGACTTCGTGGTCTTCTCAAACAACTATGCGGGAACCGGTTCGCCGTATACGTCCGAGCTCTCGGCGCCGGCAAGAAACTACTTCTACGCGGCCGCCGCCACTCAGCGCCTGTGCATACCGGGAGGCTTCTTTCCAGGCTACTCCGTGGCCGGCAATTGCCCGCCTATGGCACCATATCCCTCACCGCCGTTCCCGCCAGGGGCCGTCGGGCCCTACGACTCCCTCGTCGCATTCCCAAGCGCAGTGCCGCAGCAGGACAACAAGTTCTATGACGCTCACGCGGAGCTGACCGTCGACTTCGGTGCCGCGCAGCTCACCGTGCTTCCCGCACATCGCGTCGCGGAGTTGGACAACACGACGTTTCCGGGCAGTTTTCTCTACACGAGTCAGGGCACGTCAACGGCAAACTCGGCGGAAGCCCGGCTCGGCGGCACGAGCAGCAGCTTAAAGTGGGTCGGCGGGCTTTACTATTTCAAGGAAATCTACGATTCCAACGAGAACATCAATGCCGGCCTCATACAAGACAACTCGCCGGTGACTGACCAGTCAACACGGAGCGAAGCCGCGTTCGGGGAAGTCACTTTCAGCATCACCCCGGCAACGCGTTTAATCGCCGGCGCGCGCTATACCTCGGACCACAAATATCTGGGCGACACACTGACTGCAACGCCGCCCACGATTGCCTTTCTGCCGGTGAGCCCGCAGGGTATCGGCTGCTTCATGGCGCTGCCGAAGCCGTGCGTGCTTGAGTCCATCGCGGGCGACGCCACCTTCAACAAGCCCACCTGGAAGGTGGGGCTCGAACATGATCTCGCGCGGGATAACATGTTGTATGCGACGGTGAGCACGGGTTTCAAAGCCGGCGGCTTCAATCAGGCGGCTTCCGTCAGTAATCCATCGGCACCGTCTTCGTTTGAGCCAGAAACATTGACCGCGTACGAGTTGGGATCAAAGAACAGATTCCTCGACCAAAGGCTGCAGGTCAATGTCGAGCTCTTCTATTGGGACTACAAGAATCACCAGGAGCCCCACATAAACCTCGACGGCCAAGATCAAATCGACTTCGCGTACACCAATGCCGGCAAGGCCACTTCCAGCGGCGTTGACCTGGAGGTTGAATGGCAGGCGACCAGCGCCGATCGCCTCAACGGCACTGTCGAATACAATCACTCGTACTACAACTCGTTCACCTACGATGTCCCGAACAACGCCTCGGGCGGTCCCTTCGCCCGTGGTGCCGGCAATGGCTTCAGCTCGTTCGAGCCGCTGTCTCCGCTGGCAGCCAATACCGCCTGTGCTACGAGCCCCATTACCGCCGGACCACTGATGGGCGGCGTGCACGTCGATTGCTCCGGCTATCAATTACTGCACGCCCCCTCGTGGATGGCTACCGCTGGCTTCAGCCACCGCTTCACCTTCGCCTCGGGCGGCAGCCTCACTCCCGCGCTGAACGCACAATACTCCGGTCCCCAGTGGCTCGCGATCGACTTCCTGCCCGCCGAGCGTGCTCCGAGCTACGTTACAACGAACGCCACTCTGACTTACGTCGCGGCCAGCGATCACTGGTCCGTCGTCGCCTTCGGACGCAACCTAACGAACCAGACGGTGGAGACAGTAGCCTTCGAGAATCCGTTCATCGCAGGCTACGTTACGGGTAGCGTTGGTCTGCCGCGCACTTATGGCGCCCGCCTTTCCGTCCGTTTCTGATCGTGCACGGACACGGCGATGTCGCCGCCGTCTTGGTAGTTCGGCCAAGACGAATGGGCGATGGCTCTCGCATGGGAAAAGGCTTGAAACGCCAATACGCTATGTCACCACCGAAATATCGCTCGTTGCACAGTAATCATTAAGTCGCAGCACCATGGCCAAATCTGTCACTGTTCTTCGCCAGCCGGAATCGCAGCCCGAAAGCCGCTTACCCGCGAATGTCAAGCGCCTGCCGCGACCGCAGCCGTTGGGCCGCGCGGTCGAGCTCGCGTTCCTGCGCTGGGAGAAACGGGAACTGGCACGCACCGAGTGCTTTTGGCGTGACTTTGGTATGCACATCGTCGCGTCCAGTCCGCAGCGCCTGCTCGCGCGAGGGACCGGGCATGCGCCCTGCGTTGCTCTGGCCGCACGCGGTCGCGAAGACCGGTTCATCGGGCCCGCGTTCCGTATGTCGGACGACACAGATCTCCAGGTCTACATCAAGACACTGGACGCGAAGCAACTTTCGCCTGACCAAATTCCAGGGGGAGGCCGCGGTGTCGAGCTGTTAGATCCGGTTGGGCGCAGCGTCTGGCTACTTCAAGGCCAAGCACGTGCAGAGCCGTTGCCGAACCGAGCCCCTGTCACGGCGTTGACCAACTCGGCCGTCCATTCGCCGCGGGTGAACCGTACGGTGCGCACACCGATCGAGCCTGCCAAAGTTATCCGGCTGGGCCACCTGGTGCTGCAGACAGTGGATTTTGCGACCATGACGGCTTGGTATTTGCGCGTACTCGGCCTCATACCTACGGATGTCCAGTACCTCGCCGATGGCAGCCCGAACTTGGCGTTTTGTCGCCTAAATCTGGGTGACACGCCGGCCGACCATCACACGCTCGTGATTGTCGGCGCAATCGAAGAGAAGTACGAGCACAGCGCGTACGAAGTGATCGACCTGGACGCGCTCGGTCAGGGGTATCAGGTGTTGCGCGCCCAAAGGTATCGCCACGTATGGGGTATCGGCCGGCACCTGCTGGGCAGCCAACTGTTCGACTACTGGTGCGACCCCGATGGCTTTGAGTTGGAGCACTATACCGACGGCGACTTGTTTACTGCCGACGTCGAGACGAGCTATTCACCGTTCGAGTTTGGCAGCCTTTGGGCCTGGGGAGACGATGCGCCGGCGTCGATGAAGCCGCAGAAGAACCTGCGCACGCTGCTGCGCATCGTGCGGCTATTGCAAGCGAAGCGGCTGACCGTCCAGCGTTTGAGGCTTATTTCAGCGGCGCTCGATGTCCCCGCGCGGCCCTGGCTCTGATACCACACACCCAAGGAGCGTCCATGCCACGTGCCCCATCCGATTCCACGACGATTCCCAGGCCCGCTGGGCGGACCAGTTCGGCTCGCGCCTGGCGACACTGTTTCAGCAAGCGCTGGCGGGGCGGGCCATCTTGATGGCAAGACGCAGATCCTTGAGGGATTGGAATCGGCATCAGGCGCGATCCAATACCTCTTCAGCGGCCAGAACGAGGGGACGCCTGTGTATTCGGCTATGAGTCCATTGCAGGAATTCAACCTAAATGAAGGGATACAGCCGATGATTACCGTAGAAGACATTGCGTGGGTCCGCTATGCGGCGCCGGATCTTGATCTGATGGAAGCCTTTCTTACAGATTTTGGCCTGCATCGCCTCGAGCGTACTGCCACACGACTCTATATGCGTGCCGCCGGCCCAGAGCCATTCGTCCATGTTACTGAAAAGGGTACGGCCCGCGGGCTCGGCTTCGCGCTGCGCGCGCAATCGTTTGGCGATCTTGAGCTGCTTGCGCAGCGGACGGGTACGGCGCTGATCAAGCGCGATGAACCTGGTGGAGGACACTTCCTCACCCTAAAGGATCCTGATGGCAACTCTGTCGAAGTTGTGTATGGATATGAGAATCAGCGAACGCACTCATCACGTGAACCATTCGCGTTTAACCCCAGCCAGAATCGTACCCGGAAAAATGACACCGTTCGGGTTCCGCGCCGCCCGTCGCAGGTTCAGCGACTCGGGCATATTGCGATGTTCACAGGAAGATTTCTTGAGATGCGTGCCTTTTACCTCGATATGCTCGGCATGCGCATCTCAGACAGTTACCACGTGGGCAGCACCGACAATACCGTGGCCAGCTTTCTGCACTGCGGTCTGAAGAATAAGTTCGTCGATCATCACACCGTGGCCGTCGTCGGCACCGGGCGCACGGGGTTTGAGCACAGCGCCTTTGAAGTCATCGATCTCGATGATCTGATGAGCGGCAATGACTATCTGCTGTCGCGTAACCGCTGGAAGCATAGCTGGGGGATAGGCCGTCACATTGAAGGCAGCCAGCTGTTCAATTACTGGCGCGACCCATTCGACAACAAGCTCGAGCACTGGACTGACGGAGATTTAGTTAACGAAAGCTACCGGGCTGGATCTGTGTCCTTTGATCCGGCGACCTGCCTGTCACAATGGGGACCGGCGATAACGGCGGATTTTCTGGCCTGACAACTACGAGAACATAAACGTTATGAAACTTTGTCGATTCACAGAGGGAAACATCACCCGCATTGGTAAGGTCGTCGCCGATCAGGTCATCGACTTATCCGGGGTGTCGGGTGTCAGCGGTTCCATGCGCGAGCTGCTGACCCACCTTACGGCGCTTCGATCATCCATAAATGAGGCGCGAGGTCCGACCTATCCGCTCGAACGAGTGCGCCTGGCCGCACCGATTGCCGATCCCCAGAAGTACTTGGCCATTGGAATGAACTACCAGGCTCACGCCAATGAGGCTGCCGCCGCCGGGCTGCCGGTGCCGAAAAGCCAGCTGTGGTTCAACAAGCAGGTGAGTTGCATCAACGGACCCTATGATCCTATTGAACTGCCCAGGGTATCCGAGAAACTCGACTACGAGGCCGAGCTTGCGTTCGTGATCGGTCGCCGCTGCCGACACGTCAGTGTTAAGGATGCACGCTCGGTCGTGGCCGGATACCTCGTATCAAATGACGTGTCGGTGCGCGACTGGCAGGCGCGCTCACCGACGTTCACGCTGGGCAAGAGTTTCGATACCCACGGTCCGATCGGTCCCTGGATCACAACGGACGATGAGATCGCCGATCCTCACGCGCTACTGATGCGATTAACCGTGAACGGGGAGGAGCGTCAGCGCAGCAGCACGGGCGATATGATCTACAACATTTTTGATCAGATCGCCTACCTGTCGACGGTAATGACGCTCGAACCCGGCGACCTGATCGCAACGGGGACGCCTGCAGGGGTCGGCATTGCCAGCAACCGGTTCCTAAAAGTGGGTGACGTGGTGCGAGTTGAAATCGAGCATCTGGGTGCTATCGAGAACCGCGTGCAGGCGGAGGCATAGCATGGCCAAATCGGTCATTATCACGTGCGCCATCACGGGCTCGCTCCACACACCGAGCATGTCGCCGCACCTCCCGATCACACCGGAGCAGATAGCTAACGAGTCAATCGCTGCGGCGGAGGCCGGCGCAGCAATCCTGCACCTGCACGCCCGCGATCCAATCGACGGCCGGCCAACCGCAAGCCCCGCTGTATTCCGGGAGTTCCTGCCTCGGATCAAGGCCGGAAGTGACGCGGTAATCAATATTACGACCGGCGGGGCGGTGGGTATGTCAATCGACGAGCGGCTCGCGGCTGCCGAGACCGCCAGTCCAGAGATGACGTCGCTGAACATGGGAACGTTGAACTTCGGGCTGTTCCCTGCCGCGACCCGAATCAAGAGCTTTCGTTACGAGTGGGAGCGAGCGTATCTTGAGGGCACACGACGAGGCTTCTTCCGCAATACATTTGAGGATATCGAGGCGATCATTACCCGTCTGGGCAAGGGACACGGTGCGCGCTTTGAATTTGAATGCTATGACGTAGGCCATCTGAACACGCTGGCGTGGGTACTCGACCAGAAGCTCTACGATCCGCCACTTTTCATACAGTTCTGCCTCGGTATTCTCGGTGGCATTGGCGCGGAGATTGATCATCTTCTGCACATGGTGCGGACCGCGCAGCGACTTTTTGGAACCGATGTCGAATGGTCAGTGCTGGCCGCGGGCCGCCACCAGATTCCTATGGCAACGCACAATATTCTCCTTGGGGGCAATGCCCGGGTTGGACTCGAGGACAGTCTTTATCTGGAGCGCGGACGGCTCGCAACCTCGAATGCCGAACAGGTCAAGAAGATCGCCCGCATTCTCGCGGAGCTCGGTTACGCCGTGGCCACGCCGAGTGAGGCGCGTGAGCGGCTGCGCTTAAAGGGCGCCTCGCAGACTACGTTTTGATTTAATGCGGCGGTCGCGCCCTGCGCGCGCCAGTCGACGGGGAGACGCATGAGGGCAGCAAGCACTAGTCATTGTCGACGCCTCGTTGCGGGATAGGGCGATGAAACGCGCCGTATTCCGGGCGATTCTGTTTGCGCTGGCGCCGATGCTGAACCGGACAGCACGCGCGCGCCCAGCCTTTCGGACGGAGCTTGGCAGGCATCGCATCGTCGCGCAAATCCAGCTCAAGGATGGATCGATCGGACGTCACTATGTGATTGCCGGGGGTAGAGTTCAGGCGAAAGCAGGCCTGCATCCTCGCCCGGACGTCGCGATGATCTTTAAAGACGTCCCGACCGCCCTCGCCATGATGAGCCCCAATCCGGATATGGGTGAAGTGGTTCACGCGGCCAAGAACTTCAGGGTCATGGTGATTGGGCAGGACCGGCTGTGCGTGTGGTTCATGCAGCTGCTCAATCTGATGAACTCGGCCAAATTGCAGATGGGCACGCCGATGCCTGATGGCAGCACCCGCTGCACGATGCTTACCAATGGCGGGCCACTGTTTGTGTACGTCAAGGACGGTCGGATTCTGCGCACCACGCCTATCAACTTTGACCACAAGGACGCACCGAGCTGGACGATGCGGGCGAGAGGACGATCCCTGATGCCCAGACGCCAGGCAACAGTAGCCCCCCACGCGCTGGCCATGAAGTCTGCGGTTTATTCCGAGAAGCGGTTGCTCTACCCGATGAAACGCGTCGATTTCGATCCCAACGGCAATCGCAATCCTCACAACCGCGGCCTGTCCGGCTATGAGCGCATCAGTTGGGACGAGGCGCTCGACATCGTCGCCAATGAGATCAAGCGGCAGAAGCAAGTCCACGGTCCGGGGGCGATCGTTATTCCCACATGTTCTCATCATCTCTGGGGAAATGTGGGTTACTACCTCAGCGCGCTGTTGCGGTTCGGAAACCTAATTGGCTTCACGCGCATGGCTGCCAACCCCGACAGCTGGGAAGGCTGGTACTGGGGCGCCTTGCACCATTGGGGCCACAGCCAGCGCATTGGTGTCGCCGCAACCTACGGGCTCGTTCAGGATTGCTTGCAGGAAGCAGAGCTGATGGTGTTCTGGTCGAGCGACCCGGAGAGCACCAACGGCGGCTACACGGGGTTTGAAAGTACCCAGCGGCGGCTGTGGGCCAAGCAGTTGGGGATCGAATTCATTCACATTGATCCGCATTACAACCCCACCGCGCAACTGCTCGGTGGCCGATGGATCCCGATCAAGCCGACCACCGATCCAGCGCTAGCGATGTCGATCATGTATGTGTGGGTGACCGAAGGGCTGTACGACAAGGACTATGTGGCGCAGCGCACGACCGGGTTTGAGGAATGGTGCCGATACCTGCTCGGTACCGACGACGGTGTGCCCAAGACACCAGATTGGCAGGAAGCCGAGACCGGTGTGCCGGCCAAGGACGTGCGTGCGCTGGCGCGCCTGTGGGCGCGCAAGAAAACCTACCTGTCCGCCGGGGCTGCAGGAACCGGTTTCGGGGGTGCGGGCCGCGGTGCCACCGGATCCCAATGGGCGCGCTGCATGGTGATGATGATGGGGATGCAGGGTCTGGGCAAACCCGGCATCAACATGAGCAGCCTGTGTGGTGGTGCTCCAGTGGATTACGAGTTCTACTTCCCCGGTTACGCCGATGGCGGAATTTCCGGCGAATTGCAGTGGAACGGCAACGCCGTCAATAATTACCAGCGCATGCCCCACGTGCTCACCGTCAATCCGGTGCGACAGCTGGTGCCACGGCAGCAGTTCCCAGAAGCCATCCTCGAGGGCAAGGCTACGGGCTACCTGTGGGATGGCCTGGCGACGGAACTCCAGTTTGCGCCCTACAGCTATCCGATGCCGGGCTACTCGCGTATTCACATGATCTACAAGTACGGCGGCTCCTCCTTCAGTACTTTGACCGAGTCCAGCCGGATGGTCACCGCCTACCGACACCAAAGCATCGAGTGCGTCGTCAACCAGTCCATCTGGATGGAAGGCGAGACACAGTTTGCCGACATCCTTCTGCCAGCTTGCACGAACTTCGAGCGCTTTGATATCGGTGAATGGGGTGCCGGCGGCGGATACCTCCAGCATGGATTCGATGCCGTGAATCATCGAGTCATTGCCTTGCAGCACAAGTGCATTGAGCCCCTGGGAGAGTCCAAGTCCGACTACCAGATTTTTACGGAGATTCTAAGCCGGCTAGGTCTAGGCGCGCTCTTCACTGAGGGTTGCAGCGAGCTGGACTGGTGTAAGCGGATCTTCAACTCCTCCGATGTAGCGAAGCACGTGTCCTGGAAGGAGTTTGTAAACAAAGGTTACTTTGTAGTCCCGGCTGAGGCCGAGGCTCTGCGCGCCCCGGTCAACTTTCGCTGGTTCGCCGACGGGCGCACTAAGGATATCGCGGAGCCGCAACCGCTTCCCTCACAATGGGCCGGCGACTTTGGCAAGGGTTTGCAAACGCCCAGCGGCAAGCTTGAATTCATCCCTGAGACTCTGAAGCGAAGCGACCCAACCAATCCGGAACGCCCGGTGGTAAACCGTTACATCCCAGCTTGGGAAGGCCCGAGGATGAGGAAATTAGCGGAGCGGTTTCCACTGCAACTCATAGCTACTCATTCCCGATATAGCTTCCACACCCACGTCGATGGCAAGGGCAGCGCCACCAACGACATAGAGGATCATCGTGCGCTTATCGATGGACATTACTATTGGCTGCTGCGGATGAGTGTGCAGGATGCTCATGCCCGTGGCATCACTGATCGCAGCCTGGTCAAGGTCTTTAACGATCGAGGAAAGGTTATCTGCGCTGCTGATGTCTCGGCCATGATTGCGCCCGGAGTAGTAAAGTCCTTTGAAGCCAGCGCAGAATATAAGAAGGTCGTAGTTGCCGGCGAGGCCGTGGAAATCGGTGGTTGCCTGAATACGCTGACGCCGTCCCGGTCGCAGATCAAGGGTACCAGCAGCATGTCCCCCAACTCCTGTCTTGTCGAGGTCGAGAGCTGGCCCCACACCCTGGCCAAGGCTTCCTGAGGATGGATAAGTGGAACCTCATTGTGGATGTTTCGCAATGCGAGAATTGCAATAACTGCGTGCTGGCCGCTAAGGATGAACTGGTAGCGAACGACTTCCCCGGATACAGTGCCCCGCATGCGGCGCATGGCCCGGGCGTTATCCGCATTCAGAGAATGGTTCGCGGGCGGGCGCCTATGGTGGATACCGCATACCGGCCGCGCATGTGTAACCATTGCGATGATGCCCCTTGCGTGAAGGCGGGAGGTGGCGCCGCCTATAAACGTGAGGACGGCATCGTGATCATTGATCCGATTAAGGCCAAGGGCCGGCGGGATCTCGTAGAGGCCTGTCCCTATGGCGCCATTGTCTGGAATGAGGAGCAGCAGCTGCCGCAAAATTGGTTCTTCGATGCTCATCTGCTCGACGCGGGTTGGAATACTCCCCGGTGTGTCGATGTTTGCCCGACTTCCGTCTTTGAAGCCGTCAAGATCAGCGATGGCGCGATGGCCGAGCGTGCCGCACGTGAGGGACTTCGCGTTCTGAATCCCGAAAGACGCACGCGGCCGCGTCTTTATTACCGCAACCTGGACCGCTTCGAGCGATGTTTCATCGGCGGTAGTGTGTGTGCGGAAGTCGAGCAACGATTGGATTGCGTCGAGGGAGCCCTTGTCGAACTCTGGCGGGCGGGTAACCTCGTGGCGCAGTCGAAAAGCGATGCGTTCGGCGACTTCCGGTTTGACGCACTCGAAGTGGATAGCGGAGCGTATGAAGTCGCGGTGCGCCATCCGCGATACGGCATGATTCGCGCCAGTGCGCAGCTCGGTTCGGACAGTGTGTACTTCGGTGCCATGGTACTGCGTGCGGATGATTGAATGATAGAACGGTTTCGCGCCCATTCAACAACTCGCGATACCGCACATCCAGAATCTAACCGCAAACCCAGATGAGGACACGCCGGCTGACTATGAAACAGGGGGCACACATGGGTCCTATACAAGGTTTTTGCGCCCAAGACGAGAGAATTGCAGGCATCCTTGAAGAAGGACAGTGTGCCTTTTGGAGCGCCGTTGGATTTCAATCCGTACTCGAAATGAAGCCACCTGAGGAAACACCGGCCCATCGAGGTGGGCGCGACCGCTGCGCCCACCTAGCGCCATGCGGCCGTTGAATACTCAAAGGTGCGATCTATGTCAATCAATGGGTTATCCCTGAGCACCGTGTGAATATATTCAACATCGTAGGGCAGGAAAATGGGGCGAAATTGAATGACTTAGGCCAACTCGACCGCCGGCCTACGAACCAGGAGGCCGGGAGTTCGAATCTCTCCGGGCGCGCCACAAATCAATAACTTGGACGCGCCAGAAATTCCCAAGTGTTGAATATCTCGTAAGTGTTGAATATTTAGCTCCTCGGTTTCGCTCTCGTAACCCTCGCAGGTAGTGCCGCTTGGTGGTTTCGACGCTGGCGTGGCCCAGCCGGTCACGCGCCTCCTCTGGCGTCGCGGCCCCATCCGCACTCACGGAGCGCAGTATTCCCCTAAGACACATTACCCATGATATGATATTGCGGGTAATATGAGATTGGTTCTAGATACTAATGTCATCGTTTCCGCCATGCGCAGCCCCAAGGGGGCATCGGCCGCGCTGTTGATGGCGGCACGCCGAAACGAGATCACGATCTTGGCGAACGTAGCATTGGCGCTGGAGTACGAAGCGACTTGCCTTCGAGCCGAGCACGGGGTCGCGGCCGGGTTGCGGCCGCCGCAAGTTGGTATTTTTATTGACGCGGTCATCGCGATGGCTGAACCGGTGGAATCGCATTTCCTATGGCGTCCACAGTTGCGGGATCCCGCCGATGAACTCGTACTGGAGGCGGCGGCCAACGGCCGAGCTTCAGCGATCGTAACATTCAACAAAGAGGATTTCGGCAGCGCACCGCTGCTATTTGGCATCGAAGTGCTCAGTCCAGTCGATGCACTAAGGAGGATCAAGCCATGAGCAAATCACAAAGTACCTACCCGCTGCGCCTGCCCACCTCAGTGAAGGCCGAAGTCGTGCGGCGCGCCAAGGCCGACGGCACCAGCTTCAATCAATTCGTGGCGACTGCGGTTGCCGAGAAGCTTGCAGCGATGAATACCGCCGCTTTTTTTGCCGAGCGACGCGAGCGCGCCAAATTCGCTGCGTTCGATAAGATCATGAAGCGCAAGGGCGGCGAGCCGCCCTTGCCGGACGATGTCATTCGGTGATTCGAGAGGTCAAAGCTGTCTGTGGTGAATTGCCTCTAGGCAGCGGCCGGCAGCTGTAGTAATCGCGGAAATGGCGGAGCTTTCTCTCGAGATCGTCCGCGTGCCAGAACGGGAGCTGGTCGAGTAGCTCACGTCGAACCGTGCCGATCAAACGCTCAATGAATGGGTGGGAAAGGGGTACCAGGGGCACCGACTGATCTCGGCAATTTCGAGAATCCGAAGATTTGCCTTCCAACGGTGAAATTCAAAGAGCGGGTCGTGATCGGTGCTCAACGCGGTAGGAAGATTGACCACGGCGGCGATAATTCGATTCAACATGCAGCATATGCTCGGGCCGTCGAGGTCGCCCGCATGAACTGCAAAACCCACGATCCGCCGGGTGCACTGATCCATGACGACCATGACCCAGTGACTACGCAAGAACAGCGATTCGCGGATTCCGCCGACTATGGTGCGCCGCGGACTATGAAGAGACTCGTCCTCGTACCAGGTATACCGGTGGAGCAAACGAGCCTGTATCCACGAGTGAGTCAGTTCATTCCTGGGCAGGTGGCGGCTCTCGGCAAGCCTCAGGTGGCAGTGGATCACGCAACCACTCACTGCGTCCTAACTGTTTGATGATTTCGCGAAACCACGGATATCGGTATAACCGCGGCCCAGGGTAGTACCTCGAAAAGAAAATCAAGGCGGGGTCATGGATCTCATAGGCTTCGCGGGCGTGGCGAATCGCCTCCTCCTCTCTCGTCGCCGCGGAAGCCACGAGAGCGAGCATCGTCGGCGAAACGTATTCGCGACGTGCCCGGGCCTGCAGTTCGCAGTAAACCGCGTCGGCCTCACAGGATTTGCCCCGATCTGCAAGTGCCATCGCAAGGTCTGCCATGACGAAGGGGTGTCGGCCGGACATTGCCAATGCCAATTCTTGCATCGCGACGGCCGCCTCGAACTGGCCGCTCAATGAGAGTGCTATCCCAAGAACGCGGTAGGCCAGAAAGTTCTCGGAATCGAGTGCAACAGCGCGCCGGCCAGACTCTACCCCCTCCGCGATTTTCCCTGCGGCGAGACAAGTCAGAGCATATATGGTGTTGACACCGGAGGTACAGAAGAAGCTCATCGACAGCGTGAAAGCCGAGGTGGGTTCGCGAAGCGTCCAAGAGCTAGAGGCGGAGCGGGACGAGCTACTGCTTGGACTAATCGAACTGCGCAAGAGACGTGAGGAATCTGCGGCGGCTCGTCAAGCCGTTGCCGGCGCCGGCTCGGCAAGCATCCAAACCGCGACCCAAGTTTGAACTCTGCGGGGTTACGCTGTCAGTTCTGTAGGAGTACGCAAATCATGAATTATCTGGATTCCAGCGTCCAAGTGCGTGATGCGGTCGAACAGTCGCGATCGGCTGAGCCTCGTGTCGGGAGTAAGCCGCGGATCGTCATCATCGGAGGTGGTTTTTCGGGGATTGCGGCGGCACACGCGTTGCGGCACGCCGATGCGGATGTGTTACTGATCGATCGGCGAAATCACCACATATTTCAGCCCCTCCTTTACCAGGTAGCGATGTCTACCCTGTCGCCCGCCGACATCGCCGTGCCGATTCGTCAGCTCGAGGTGAAGCATCCGAATCTCAGGGTGCTTCTGGCAGAGGTCGTCGGCATCAGCCTCGTTGAGCGGACCGTGGAGGCGTCTGCGCCGGGGATCGGCACGCGCAAGGTTGCGTTTGATTTTCTGGTGGTCGCGACGGGCATGCGTTCCGGCTACTTCGGGCACGACGAGTTCAGTCGATACGCCCCGGGGCTCAAGAGCCTCAGCGACGCGGAGACGATCCGAACGAGGGTTCTGGCAGCGCTCGAGTTGGCCGTAGCGACCGATGATGAGGTTGAGCGCGACCGACAGATGACGTTCGTGCTGGTCGGCGCAGGGCCAGCCGGTGTGGAACTAGCGGGGTCCATGGCGCACTTGGTGAACGTGACGCTGCGCAGCAACTTCCGCCGTATCAATCCGGCAACCGCTCGCATCATCCTGCTCGATGGGGCCAAACGGATTTTGCCGACCTTTGCGGAGTCGCTGTCGCGCAAGGCAACCAAGCGGTTGGAGAGGCTCGGCGTGAAAGTCCTGACCGACGTAAAGGTCGAAGCGGTCGACGGCGACGGCGTAATCGCGGGAGGGGCCCGGATTCCCAGCGCTACGGTCATTTGGACCGCAGGCGTGGCGGCTTCGCCGATTACGAAATTGCTCGGCACGAAAACCGATCGTGCAGGACGCGTATTGGTCGATCCATTCCTGAAGGTGAATGATGCGGACCGGGTATTTGTGGTCGGCGACGCGGCGTCGGTTGTGCAGGATGGACACCCGGTACCGGGTGTGGCGCAAGCCGCGATTCAGGAAGGGCGGTATGTCGGGCAGCTCATTGCGCAAGAGATCGAAGGACGCCGGGTCACGCGTCCGTTCCGCTATTTAGACAAAGGCAACATGGCGGTCGTGGAAAGGAACTACGCTGTCCTCGAGCGCGGCTCGCTCCGCATGAGCGGCTTCCTCACTTTTCTGGTGTGGGCTTTCATTCACATACTTTCCCTACCCCAGCTGCAGAACCGTCTTCGCGTACAACGCCAATGGCTCTGGTCATATTTCACCGGCCAGCGCAGCTCACGGCTAATTCCAGAGCGATCGGCAGATACCGGACTATGAAGTCATTAGATGGTCGCGTTCCTTACTCCCGAGAGGATCTCTCGGGTCTTGATTCACTACCCAACTCGATAGAGGTAAAGACAATGTCCAGCAAATCCACCCAACGAATGAAGATCGGTGACTTCCTGCTTCGCCGCCTAAGGGAGGCCGGTATCCGGCACCTCTTCGGCGTTCCCGGCGACTACAACCTCGGACTACTGCAGCAGTTGCAGGATACCGGCACGCTCAAATGGATAGGTACATGCAACGAGCTGAACGCCTCGTATGCGGCGGATGGCTATGCGCGGCTGAATGGCCTGGGCGCGCTAACGGTGACGAACGGCGTTGGTCCCCTGAGTGCGATCAACGGCATCGGCGGGTCCTACAGCGAGCATGTGCCGGTCATTTGCATCAGCGGATCGATACCGCTGAGGTCCATCGACCGCGGCCAGGGGATGCACCACACAATGGCCGACGGTACTTGGGACCACTTCCTGCGCGCCTATGCACCGGTAACCACCGCGCAGGCCCGGCTCACCCCTCGCAACGCGGCCAGCGAGATCGACCGGCTGATCCTCACCGCGTGGCGCGAGAAGCTTCCGGTGTACATGGAGGTACCGTCCGACATCGCCTACCTCGACATCGAGGTTCCGGCAGATCCGCTGATCCTCACCGCGCCACCCAGCGACCCGGAGCGGCTACGCTCTTGCATCGCCGCGATCGCGTCGAGACTGGCCGCCGCTAAATCGCCGGCGATCCTGGTCGATGCGGACGCCGGCCGATTCGGCGTCGCATCGGAACTCATGGAGCTGGCTGAAAGGATGCAGGCTCCACTGGCGGCGGTCAACGCAGCCAAATCCGTGATCGACGAAACGTTTCCTCATTACCTCGGCATCTATGGCGGAAAGGCAAGCGAGCCGCACGTCCGCGAGACAATCGAGACCAGCGACTGCCTTCTATGCATCGGCTACCGGCCGATCGAGGTGACGACAGGCGATTTCACCGCCTCGCTGCCCGGCGATACGATCCACGCACGCGGGTACTCGGTGGACGTCGGCGATGAGAACTTTCAGGCAGTGACGCTCAAGGAAGTTCTTCGGGGCGTGGTCGATGCGATCCCGCGCGTCACGAACCGCGCTCCCCGCCAGACTGCGGCACCGATGGCGGCCGTGCGCGGCGACGGTTCCGCCAAGCTGACCCAGGCTGCCTACTGGCAAGCGATCCAGAGCTACCTTAAGCCCGGCGATGTCCTGTACGTCGACAATGGAACGTCATTCGTGACCCTCGGCCTGAAGCTCCCGCCGAACTGCACCTTCGTTGGTTCGATCAACTGGGGGTCGATCGGCTACTCGGTTGGAGCCCTGCTCGGCGCACTGACCGCGGCGCCGGACCGTCGGCACCTGTTGTTCATAGGTGACGGCTCCTTCCAGGTCTCGGCGCAGGAGTTGTCGACCATTCTGCGGCACGATCACAAGCCCGTGATTTTCCTGATCAACAACGGCGGATACACCATCGAACGCGGCTATCTCGGCAAGGCCGAGTCTTACAACGACGTCGCCAACTGGTCCTACGCCGATCTGCCGAAGGTGTTTCGTCCCGATACCTCGGCGCGGTCGTTCGTCGTCAGAACCGTGAGCGACCTTAAAGACGTCCTGAGCACGCCAAACGATACGATGATCTTCGTCGAGTCAATCATGGACCCCTACGACGCTCCCGCTGCCGTCATCATGAGCAGCAACAAGGGTGCCGAGCTCGACTACGGACCTCGCGGTCCGCAACACCGGGAAGGTTTGCAGCTCCGGCCCCATTCATAGGGCGGATACGCGTGTTACGGTTCGCGATGTGAGAAAGGTACTCGATAAAGGAGCTCAAAATGATGAACAGACGAGATTCTTCCCTTGCGGTAGCTGGCGGCGTGGCCGCCTCGTTGGTCTCGATGCGTGACTGGGCTGAGAAATCAAGTCCCATCAGGGCACGCAATGTCGTGCTAGTCCCTGGCTTATTTGCCGACGGGTCCTGCTGGACCGACGTAATTGCTCGTCTTCAGAGCGCTGGGCTCAACGTCACCTCGGTGCAAAACCCGCTGACGACTCTTCCGGAAGCAGTCGCCTCGGCCGAGCAAGTACTGAGTGACAGGATGGCCCGACGGTACTCGTCGGCCATTCCTTTTCCGGCATGATCGTTGCCGAAGCGGGAATGCACCCCAACGTCTCGGCTCTGGTTTACGTCGCCGCTCGAGCTCCCGATGCGGATGAGGATTACGGAGCTCTGGCAAGAAAGTTCTCGACGCCTCCGGCGACCGCCGGCATTGTTTTCGACGGCGATGAAGGTCGGCTGACCGAGGCGGCGTTCCTGCAGGACTTCGCTGGTGACGTACTGGAACCCAAGGCGAAGGTGCTGTTTGCCGTCCAGGAGCCATTCCATAAATCTCTGCTTGCCGGTAAGACCACGCAGGCCGCCTGGCGAACGAGACCGAGCTACTACGCGGTTTCAACGGAAGATCGGACGATCAACCCCGATCTGCAACGTTTCATGGCCAAGCGCATGGGAGCCAAGACCATCGAGGTGAAGGCAAGTCACGTCTCGATGATTTCTCAACCCGAGGCTATCACGGCATTGGTTCTCGAAGCCGCAGGACAAGATCGGGAGGCATAGCAGATCGTCAAGGCGTAAAATCTTCCACAGGACGCGAGTGAATCGGCCGGCCCCTACAACCGGGCGGCCAGCGGTTCTGGTGCATCTGCGGACGTTGCGTCATTTCTCTCAACGGAGACACTTCCGCACCATCCGTTGTCGCTTGCGGAATCGCGGGAAAAACCAGGGTATGCGAAGGTGCGCACGACGAAACGTCGGTGGGTCTGGAGGCGCGAAACACGCGAAAATCCCCAGATGCACCCGTGTTGAATACCGCTTGACGTGATCCAAGCCTATCAGGGGCTTACGAGCAAGAAATAGCCAAATAAATTCAACACATCGGAACTTACTTTCGCCTTGAATTACAGTGCCTTGCGTGCGATAGAGCCCCAGTCTACGAACCAGGAGGCCGGGAGTTCGAATCTCTCCGGGCGCGCCAATAAATCAAGGTCTTAACTGCGGTCGAGCACCTGGCACTGTCTAATATTCAATTGTAGTCCGCAAAATTGTGGTCACGCGCAGCCACGCGCGCGAGGATATGGATCGGCGAATCGAATAATTGCGGAGCACAGGGGCCTGTGACTGGTCGCGGCCGAGCGGAGCCCCTGGCCAACGCAGCTGGGATCCACCGACTCGTCACGACCCGTTGCCGCCCGACGCCAGTGACGGCTTAGTGGAATGCTAATCTCCGAATCCCAAAGCGCTAACGCATCGCCTCATCAAGCGAAGGGACAGCGCCTGACCCGTGCCATTCTCCACTCGCTTCATATTTGAGCGGCCACAACCTGGACTTCCCAGATCGGGATTCTCGCGCCATCATCCTGGTCGGTAGCAGTGGGACAAGGCTCCCGCCGTCGCAGACTTTGCGACGACGGGAGGATAGAGTCTTCGGATGTATTGTTTAAGGTTGGATTCGAATCGCCGACGACGTACCGGGGTATCCCCCAGGCGGGGCCGGCGCCGGAGCTCCCGGTGCTGGCACTTCGTTGCCGTGGGTGTCGTAGAAAATGGTAACGTTGTTTCCAGTATAAGAGTTGCCATCATTCGAAAGTGTGTCAGTCTCGGTCTCGTTGAAGTATCCGCTGACAACCCCGTCGGTATAGATCCAGCCGTAGTGGTTTCGGAAGAAATGCCATCGATCCAGCGCTTCCCACGAACCCATGCAGATGTTTCCGCCCAGTATGGGATAATTAATATTTTCCCATTCCGTGCCGTCACTGTGCCATTGAATGTAGGCTTGGCCGTTTGGGTAGGTCACAAGCCACGTTCCCACGATGCCCTCATGCGGTCCGAGGTGCCCGTGATTCAGAATCATAGGGATCGGTTGCTGAGACCCGACACGTGGGTCCGAACAGGAGGCGTGCGCAGACAATCCAAAGAGCGGTGCGATCGCGACGAAAGCAATTCCGATGAAAGTTGTTTTCATGAGTTTTCCCCTGAATTATTTGGTTGCGTTTCTTGCTGCACCGAGACCACTGACTGGAGTCGGTGAAGAGTGCGGCCGCGACATTACCGCGGATCTACCTGATTTGAAAGCGTGAGCCAGCGGCTTATGTCAAATGCCTTTTCTCCATAGCCTCAGCATCGTTGCATTTTCCTGACGTTAGGATTGAAAGACTAGGGCCATATCAAGTATTTGGACTGTGTAGTTGCGGCGCGAGGTAGCAGCGTCGAAGAGAAAAAGAAATGTTGGGCGCGCCTTCGCACCGTTCGTGCGACCTACTCCTCAAAGCGACTCCTGGCGTCACGATCGCGGTCGTATCGTCTCGTGAGCGGAAACGGCGGCAACCAGGACTCGCGACGGACGATCCAGCTTTCGTAGGTTGGCATCAGTTGGTCAGGGGCATCCAGGGACCCTACGTTCACTTCGATTTCGTCTGCGGTGCGTGCGAATATGGACGAGCCGCAGCGGGGACAGAAAAACCGCCCGGCGTAGTCGCGTGTTTCGCCATCGATCGTCACCGCATCCTGAGGGAACACCGCGAAAGCCTGAAAAAGGGCCCCATGATGCTTGCGGCAGTCGAGACAGTGACAAAGGCCGACCCGGTATGGCAGCCTCGACGCCACAATTCGGACGTTGCCGCACAGGCAACCGCCTGTGAATCGGTCCATGCTGCGTCTCCTCTAAAATAAAGCGGGCGGAATGTTTACAACGGACGGCACGGTCATTGCAAGCGCCCGCTGCGGACGGGGATCGGAGCGTTTGGGTGGTTCGCAATGAATGACGGCTTTGTTGCAAGCAAATCCGCATCCTCGATGACCGTTCATGGCCGGGAGGCGCCCGATGCGCGCTCGATTCAACGCGTTGGTGTTTTCGACTCGGGTCCGGCGGCCGTCGGTCGCTTCGCGACCCCAAGCCGCCCGTGATCACCGTCGGCTTACGGGAAGCTCAATTCAATGCGATTGACTCGGACGAAATCGTCTCAGCGCTGTGCGACGAGCTCCGCACCGTGCGCGGCAAACTCGGACTCCCAATCGAACTTCGAAGCCGACAAACCAATCTCCGCATACGCAGAAGAAGCGCGTACGCGCGGTCGCATCGTCACTTGATGCCCCGGTGCCGTCGGGATGTACTACCGGTAAAACACCTGCGACCTCAGATCCCGTTGCAGCGCGGCGTGGAACGCCTTCCACGCCTCGTTATCTTGCGGGGTACACACATCGCTCGGGTGCTGTACTTCGAGCTCCCGATTGACCAAGACGGAGTGCCCGGATAACTCATAGGATGAGCGATAACGAATACCGCCCTCAGCGTAAGTCAGGCCCTTCGGCAACTGACCTAAAGTCACGTTCGCTGGAAATTCTATTCGATACCTATCTTCCAGAATGCGGGACATACAAGGGTATTGCCATTCTCGTCTTTCCACCGGTTTGTGTACTCCGAAACTGGCGATCCCACCGGGCGACAGTCCGACTGGTGTCATAAGCGCGCCAGGCCCAGGGAAATTGGTCACTGGATCCAGTCGGAACGTGGAGTTCACCGGAAATGGCTTATCCAGCGCGAATGGGTCCCCATTTTCCAGGGATCCGGAACCTGTCTCGTTGAACCGGTTAAGGAGCTTCTTGACGACTTGGTCTTCAATGTTCGATTGGGCATAAAAGCGATTGGCACGGGATCCGGATTCTAATATGCCCGACATGATTGCTGCCGAACGACCCTCAATGGTGCCGTCCGGTTGGATCTTCATCTCAATCGAGGTGCGTATGACATTCTGATCGGCCTTCGTGCTGGGCGTGCGACCCAGACGGCCTAAAGCGGTCAGCACCGTGGGCTTGTCCATGACCTCAAACGACAGCGTCCCGTAGGGTGAGAAGCGGTCTGTTGAATCCACGTACATGTCGAGGCTTGGCACATAGGTGATCGCATGATTGGGTGGGCCGATGCTCCCGACCGTGGCGAGCGTATAGGCATCTCCGAAATTCACCAATGCCGTACTGCTTTGGATGCCCACTGCTGCCAGTAGCGCCTGCATCAGGATCGCGTGATCCTTGCAGTCACCGTAGCGATTGGCCAACACCTGATCCGCCGGATGCGGAATCAAGCCGCCGTGACCCAGGGTCACCGAAACGTAGCGGATGTTCTTCGCAACCCAATGATCAAGCGCCCTGACTTTTGCCGCCTCGTCCATCTGACCCTTCGTCACTACGTCGGCAAGCGCTTGGATCTGATCCGTAATCTTCGCCATCGGCGATGCGGCTTCCGCGTACGCCTTACCCACTGCAATCATGTCTGGGTAGGTTGATACGTACAATACCGGCACGTAGTCGCCCTCCCAAACGCTGCCGCTTTCGGGGGCTTTAGCTTCTGGTCCGCGGTAGCTAAAGCGGTAGTGACTAACGCCGTCCTTGGTCGAATCGAGGCCGCCGGCCACCCCACGCTGCTCGACATAGAGGGGCAAACTGGTTGGCACGTTGATATTCGCCTCCCAGTATTCCCATTTCCATTGCGGCGGGAATAGATAGAAATCGTTAAAAAATTTGGGGAACGGCGTCGTACGATGATTAATCGTAACCTTGTAACGCACCCAGCCGCCCACCTCGACGTCCGGAAAGACGATCACCTTGTATTTCGTATCGCTGAACTCGGTCGCTCCGCCGTCGCTGTCCTCATCCTGAGTCCGGATAGCGCTTTCCGGTATTTTGATCTCCGTCCCGTCGGGCTTCACCGTCGCCGCTTCGATCGACTCCACCTCGTCGATGCCGCTGCGATAACCAATTCGCTGCGCCCCATTGTCAGATATTCCCTGAGGCGTCTCGATCCGAAGCACCGACTCGATGGTTTCCCGATCGCTGCCGTCTGCACGTAAGTCGTGCGTACTCACATACCGTTCTGCCGTGACTTCCGGCGTGTAGGACCTTTCGGCAAACACTGGAGTCGCTAGTGCCACAAGAGCTAGGAAGCTGCTTATACAGCAAGGGCTTCGACTCATTCGAAAAAAGGAGATTTCAATATATTTATCGTGCAAGATCGAAGTCTGGGTCGCCCGCACTCAGATCGCCCTTTGCCGATGCGCATTCGTGACGCGTGTCACCATTTTCCTGATGTGTGCATCAAGGAACTCTTCAGCCGAAACATATAGTTCTGTGTCGTATCCTAACGCCGACAACAAGCGGCTCATGGCGCCGAGGCCACCGAGGTTATCGTCGATTAGCGCAACAACATTACGCTTCGTTGGCATGAACAAGTGCTCCGGAATGCGGGTGTATGGCTCTGACGCCCGGCGTCGTGGCAAGCTCGAGTGCCATTTCGAGATTGGTTTCTGGTGGGCGGTTTTATACGTGTGAATTCGCATGATGTCTTGCTGTCGTGTGCCAAAGCGTTGTCGCTGCGGGCCAGCAGCACATAATCGCTCACTGTGCATAATGGCCGGTTTCTGCCGGTCGCCCGCGCGCTGCTCGAGGCGGAGTCACAACTGCGTCATCAATTAGGGTCCTCCCCCGACATCCGTGATCGCGACGCAAGCGCGCCGCATCACGGACCTCACCCTTTTGTTACGGCTTGGGGAACGGCACGAATCGCATGTAGGATTTTAGCGTTCGCCATCCGGCGGGGAAGAATTGTTTTGCCTGCTCGTTTGATACGGAGGGCAGGATGATCACATCCTCACCGACCTGCCAGTTGGCCGGAGTGGCCACCTTATGGCTGCTCGTGAGCTGGCAAGAATCGAGCGTTCGCAGAATCTCGCGAAATTCACGGCCAGTGCTCATCGGATAGGTGATCATGAGCCTGATCTTCTTGTCCGGACCAATCAGAAACACAGACCGCACCGGGGCATTATCGATTGCGGTGCGTGTGGTCGCATCGCCGACGGCACTGGAGGGAAGCATGCCGTAAAGCTTGGCAACTTTCAGATCACGGTCGGCGATCAGTGGAAAGTTGAGTGCCGCGCCTTGCAACTCTTCGATGTCTGTCGACCAGCGCCGATGATCTTCAACTGAATCCTCGCTCAACCCCAGAATCTTGCAGCCGCGCTTGTCGAACTCAGGCTTGAGCTTCGCAAGCGCTCCCAGTTCTGTCGTACACACGGGCGTGAAGTCTTTGGGATGAGAAAAAAGCATGACCCAATCATCCCCCATCCAATCGTGGAATCGGATCGTGCCTTGTGTAGTTTCAGCAGTGAAGTCTGGGGCCATATCACCGAGTGCTAGTGTCATCGTGAGTCTCCGTTGGTTGAGAAGAAAACTCCTGCGCGGCGGTGTCGCGAGACGGGTGCGCCTCCACACCGCAGTACAGATTCGCGGCGATCTTATCGCCGAACCTTTTGGGTCGACTGAGCCTCAGCTCGTTCATCAATCGAACGAACTGCTGCTTGCTCCGATTTCCGCCAATTCGAGGATTAAGCCGCTTTTCATCACCTATCGTGGAGCAGCAATCTCCGTGATAGTCGTGCGCCGGAAACACCAAGGTCGCCGAGGGCAGGGTCCAAAGCCTTCGCTGTACGCTGTCATAGAGCTTCTCGGCGGATCCCCCCGGTAGGTCGGTGCGGCCCGTGCCTGAGATCAGCAGGCAGTCGCCCGTGAAAACCATCCCATCGATGTAATAGCTCGTGCACCCTTCGGTGTGACCGGGCGTGGCAAGGGCCGCCAACTGATGCTTACCGAAGCGTATATTCGAGCAATCCTCAAGAAGTACATCGGCACCTCTGATTCCGCTCGTTGTGCTCACGGCAATCAACGCACCCGTTGATGCCCGAAGCTGTCCCGCCGCGGTGATGTGATCCGCATGCAAATGCGTCTCTAGGATGTACGTCAATTCCAGCCGTGATTCCTGGAGGACACGCAAATCCCGCTGTGCCGTCTCAAGTACCGGGTCGATAATCACCGCGGCGCGCGTTGCAGCGTCGCCCAAAATGTAGGTAAATGCACTGCAGGTAGGTTCGAACAATTGATAGAGGATCGGCCGCTGATTTGCGCCGCTGGAGTCGAGCGCCCCAAGCCTTACCGTGTCGGAAGGCGATGACTGAGCGGCTCGCATGTGGGACTCCGCATTTTCAGCGCAGGGTGCTCCGAGACCTTGGTAAGGCCCACTAGCGGAATTGCGCTCGTTCAAGATATGTTCCTCCGCGTTGGGTACCACAAGCTCCCCGACATCTAGAGTTACGAAAACCAGTGTTCGAATTTGATTGCAGAGACTGCTCGAAATTTGTTCATTCGTAGGGTAATGCGCAGAACCACCGGAAATTCGATCATGGGAGGCTGGAGAAGCTGGTCTCGCTTGGCGGTCAGCCAACTTCCGCAGGCTGTGGGATCGCAACCCGCTCAGAATGCCGACGGCAGCACGGACCTGTACTTGGGTAAAGGCACCGCAGGGCAAAGAGGCCAATTAGCTCGCGACGGTTTCTGGCAAAGGATACTTCGCCATCATCAGGCTCTACGGTCCAACAGAAGCCGCCATCGACAAGAGTTGGGAGCCTGGCGCCATCGAGAAGGTCAAATGATCAACCAAAACAAGTGACTCATACTTTGCGCCGGGAACATTTGGCCGACCGCTCACGCGAGTCCGATCAATGTCAGCTTTTCGGCGGTCATTCTTGATGCGCCAATGACTGGAAGTGGCCCGGCAGTCGCCCGATGCGGTCGATTCCCGGTGTTTCACTGGAGTTGTTCGTGAGTTGTTCGTGCCGGTGATGCGCATTACCCTTACGTACTCCAAAGTAAGATACCGGAGCGCATCTGAGCGCTCGGGAGGCACGATGAGCCAGGCGCAAGACTACCCCCTTGGCTACTCCGAGGAAGAGGCGCGACGCCTCGCTGACCAGGGTGCGCTGCTTGAGGAACTCACCGAAGACGTATTACGGCGTGCGGGCCTACGTCCTGGCATGGAGGTGCTCGACATCGGCAGCGGCGTGGGCGATGTGTCGCTTCTCGCCGCGAGAATGGTGGGCAGCGATGGCTCGGTGCTCGGCGTCGACAGGACTTCATCGTCAGTGGAGACGGCGCGGCGCCGCGTCGCAACCCAGGGCGTGAGAAATGCACGCTTCGAAGAAGCCGACATCGCGACATTTGAGACGAACCAGAAGTTCGATGTGATTGTCGGGCGCCTCATCCTGCTCTATCTACCGGATCCGTCTATGGTATTGCGACGCTTGTTGCGACATCTTCGGCCAGGCGGCATCGTCGTTTTTCAGGAATACGACATGTCACAGGTTTCGCAGGCTCCCGCATCGGAACTGTTCATGCAAGCACGACGGTGGATTATCGAGGCTTTTAAGGCTGGCGGCGCTGAACTGGATATGGGGACGAAGCTATATACGACGTTTCTCCGTGCTGGGCTGCCCCCACCGAGCATGATCGCGGCCACGCATGTCGCATCTGGGCCAACAGGACCAGGGTTTGAGTACATGACGCGAGTCCTGCGCAGCCTACTGCCGTTGATCGAACGAAGCGGCATTGCCGACGTAGCGGAAATTGGCATTGACACGCTGGAGGCCCGTCTGCGTGCCGACGCGGTCGCTAATGAAAGGGTGACCTTTCTGCCCAGAGTGGTTGGGGCATGGGCGCGGCTTGGGCAGGACGGAACTGGAGTAAGATAAGGGCAAATCTACGGCGCTTACCGTAAGCAGCGATGCCGCTTCACAGAAGCAATTTCGGTGTCACCAGTGCCCGCTCCTGCCCCGACTGCCGTCTCATGCATGGATATCGCCGGCGAACTCACCCTTTCGACCCCGAGCTGTCGGTCGCGAATGTCCGGTCTCTGGCTCCGCGATGCAAGGTCTATGGCGGAAACTTTAGGCTCGCCAAGATAGCAGCCGAACTCGCATCGCAGGGCTTTCTGGCCCCTTCAGGAAGCGCCTATGGTGCGCAGAGCATCAAGTTAATGTTGGGCTGATTGGCGCCTGGCCTTGTCGCCAGGTTTTTTGACCCCCGGGGTACCCCCTGTTAGGGGCGGCGTAGACCTGCAGTATTTTGGCGATGCGACGCGGTTTTAGGGCAACGCCACGTTTTCCGGCGACCACGGGGATTTGTCAGAACGGCGGATCGGCGGGATTGGTGTCGGGACTGTCCTCGGTCGAGTTGTCCTGTCGTGGGTAATTTCGACGTATGAGTTCAGCGGTGTAGTGACGCTCGAGCGCTTCGGTCAGGTCGTATAGGAACTGAAGGAGCGTGGCAACATCGGCGTCGCAGAGTCCCAGGGGCAGGCATACCAGAGGCATATCGTTCGGTTTCATGGAGGCTACCGTGCTCGTTTCTGTTTGCGAGCGGCGCGCAGCGCGGCTTTGGCCGCGGCCGCTTCCTGGGCTTCTTTGAAGCGATAGCTATCGCCGTCGATGGCGAGGATTTCGGAGCGATGGACCAGCCTATCCACCAGGGTGACGACGCAAGCGGCATTGGGGAAGACCTGGTTCCATTCGCCGAAGGATTTGTTGGTGGTCAGGACCGTGGCCCGCTGCTGATAGCGACGTGTGATGACCTCAAACAGCAGATCGGCATAGCGGGCGTCATAGGACAGGTACCCGACCTCATCGATGCACAAGAGAGGCACGCTGGTGTAGCGGCGAAGCCGCCGCGCGAGTTGCGTGGAGCTGTCCTGGGCGGCCAGATCGTGCAGCATGTCGGAGGCGACGACGAAGCGCGCGCTGTAGCCGCGCAGGATGGCCTGATGCAGCAGGTTCTTCGCGATCATCGTCTTCCCGACGCCGTTCGGACCGACCAGGATGACGTTGGCGGCTTGCTCGAGGAACTCCAGGGTCAGCAGCTCCTCGAGGAGCTCACGGTCGATTTGTTTGGGCCAGGCGTACTCGAAGTCCGCGATGGATTTGAACTTGAGCAACCGGGCGTTGCCGATCCGACGCTTCAGACTGCGCTGCTGGCGTTCACCTTCTTCGATCTCGAGCACACGCAGGAGCCAGGGTTCGTTGTGGATCTGCTCCACCTGTGCCAGCAGGCCGTACAGGTTCAAGCGCTTGAGGCGTGCACGCAGCGCCTCAAGCGACGGGCTCGTCTCGGTCGGGTTCGGCGAGGGCTTCAGGGATGCGTTCATGGGAGTCCTTGCGGGTCAGTTGTTCGTAGTCGGCGAGGTTGTGCGGGCGGACGTTGAGTGCGCGCACGCGCGGATCATCGGGCAGATGCACCGGGATCGGCGGCAGCGCCCCGCGCCGGGCGCGATGTTGATCGACGAAGTGGCGCACCGCGGCCAGGTGGGCGGAGTTCTCGGCGAGCGCTGCGGTCAACGCCGCCTCCAGAGCGGCGGCGCCATGGGTATCGAGCAGATCGGTGAGGCCGCGCGTGAGCGCTCCCAAGTGCACGCCGCGCAGCGCCGCGGCGGCGAAGAACTTCGCACCGCTCGGTGCCGCGTGGTGCAACCGGTCCATGGCGCGGTGTCGCTGAGCGGAGCGCTTCTGATCCGCCAAGTCCTTGATATGCGGTGGATCCTCGACCTGCTCGCCGCGATCGTAGCTGCGCGGATGGGTGGCGATGACGGCACCGGCATCGAGGACGCGCACGGTATCGGGGGTGGCACGGACCTCGAGCGTGCGGCGCACATGGGTGTGCGGGACCGAGTAGTCATTCCAGTCGAAGCGGGCATAGGGGGTTTTATGCACCCGCACTACCACACGCTCCTCGCTCGGGTACGGATTATCGGGCAACGCGAGCAACCGCGGCCGCTCTTCCTCGAAGCACTCGCGCACACTGCGGGTCCGATCCTCCGGACACGGACGCGCCGCCGCCTCCCCGCTGCACCAGGCGAGCGCCTGGGCATTGAGGTGTGCGACATCGGTGTAGTGGCGGGCCGCAAAGAAGCGGTCGCGAACGAACCGGATCGCGCGCTCGACCCGCCCCTTCTCGTTGCCGCGGGCCACGGCTACCGGCCGCGGCTGGAAGCGGTACCAGGCGGCGAGCTCAAGCAGCGTCGGGTTAAAACGGATTGCATCGCCGGAGCGCTCCAGCACCGCGCTCCTCAAGTTATCGTAGAGGCACACTCGCGGCACGGCCGTGAAGTGGGCGAAGGCCTGCACGTGGGCGTCCAAGAAGCTGCCGGTGCTGGCGTTCAAGTAAAAGCGCACGAACAGATGGCGCGAATAGCTCAACACCATCACGAAGGCCATCAGCGGCCGCTGCGCGCGGCCGATGGCGAGCTTACCGAAGTGCGCCCAATCGATCTGTGCTTGTTCCGCCGGCAACGTGCGCAAGCGAAGATACGCCTCGGCCGCCGGCCGCGGTCTCCATCGGGCCACCATGTGCCGGAAGTGATGCGGGCTGCCCACGTAGCCGCGCTCGCGCACCATCTGATACAACCGACTCGCGCGCAACGTCGGATACCGCGCGAAGGTGTCCTGGATGAACGGCACATAGGCATCGAGCTTCGAGGTTCGCGCGCACTCGCGGACCGCCGGCACTCCGCTTTGCCACAGCACGCGGTGCACGGTGTCATGATGCACATGCAACTGGCGCGCGATCGTGCCGTTCGGCCAGCCTTCGGCGTGATACAGACGCAGGATCTCCGCCTCGACGGCACGAGAGATCATGAGAGGACCCGCGACTCGCCGCCCGCTCGCTCATCCGCTCCAGCGCCACGGCCGCTGACGAGTCCAATCGGGTAGCGTGGCTCCACAAAACGCGCAACGCTCGAGTGGTGGACGGATCTGGGGACACTGCTCGGGCTCGCCGGGACTCGCATCGATCGGTTGGCTCCGGATGACGGGACTGACCGCCACGATGCACTGGGGCACCGTGACCGGGAATCCCTGATGCGTCACTATGTTTTGCTTTTGTCGTTGCCGCTCTCGCCACCGGCGTTGCCGGGCGGCGTGCCGCCGCGCACCGCCGCGGCTCCTCTGATACCGCGCCTGAGCCCGCCGTTGCGACTCGCGGCGGCGGATCCTCGCGCACTCGCCGGCGCAATACACATTGCCGTGATCGCAGCGTTGACAGATACGCACCTGCTCCTCACAACGCTCACAGTTGTAGAGCCGGTACGCCGGCTCCCGCATCGCCCCCAACAGCTCCCTCCCGAGGCACTAGACAGCGCTCGGGCGGGCAGGCATAAAGGGCCTGCACACTGCCTTTCCCAGGCGCTGCGCATCGGGGGCCCGGGGTAGTGACGCCAATCAATCACCCGGGCCCTCGCTCTACGTTCTTCGCCGCAGCATAGCCGGAAGAACCGCGTCGCCACACGCGCTTCGGTCGGCACGACACCTCGTGTCATCCATCGACGGAAAAACAAACCCATGAGCTTCTGCCGCTTGCGCGGCAGACGGCGTCTGGGTGGGATTAGGGAATCAGAACCTCGAAGACCCCGAACGGGGCCTTCATCTCAACCAATCAGCAAGAGCACCTCAGCGAGAACGCACGGGCGTAAAACGCAGCGACCGCCAGAATTACGCGGTTCTCAACCGCCGTTCACACCCCCGCGCAGCCAGAATTTGGGTCCCATTCCCCGGGGAGTTAGCAGCCGACTTAAATGCCCGGCTCGCGCAACCTTGTCTAACAGGTAGCAAATGGAAAACTCAGCGGATTGCTACCAACTCCGGTGAATAAGCAACTCCAAGACACGGCACCACCTGATGCTGTACCAGTCAGCAAAAGCGTTCCGTTCCGGAGTGGAGGCAGAGCCGCGCTAGTCATCGTCAGCCGTAACATCCAGCTATTTGGTGTGACTCCTGGTGTAAGACTTTGTAAGGTCAAAAACACGCCAATGGGTTGCTGGGGCTGAGCATACCCTGGTGGAGCGGCGCAGAGACCTCCTGTAGGAGGCAGGTTGTAATTGTAATGCGGAAGATTTATCAGTGAAATTTGCTGACCATTCAGGGACGGGCAGTAGTTCAAAGTGGTTGCCAGGTCCTGCCGAATGGTAGCGGTATCCTGGATCGCCTGCGACACTTGTTTCTGAGCATAGGAAGCAAGAAGCTTGGAGTTGCTAACGCTGCCAGAATCGCAACGATGGCCATCACGATGCACAATTCTATCAGTGTAAATCCAGCATATTTGTTACCCATCGCGACGACGCGATTAGCGCAGCTGCGTATAAGTGTGCTTCTCATTGCCCGCTATCCCTTGATGCGTCACCGACCGAGCGAGGTTTGAGGGAATTGAATACCTTCGAGGCAATCTCGGGCAATCCTGAGTTTGGGACAGTGTCATACGCGTTCGTGCCGCTTGCCGAGGAGCACGCCGTTTTCGCCGTCCGCGAGACTTCTCGCCACTTGCAACATCCATGCCTCATTCGGGTTCGTCGTGATTCCGCCAATGGCGACTCTGCGAGTGGCAAGATCGATCACGAAGAGGACATAGTGTGTGATCAGGCCCCGCCAACTCCATACCTCGACTGTAAAGAAGTCACTGGCCGCGATCGGGTGATCGAATAGTCGGTCCGGCATTGAACGCGATGCACTCGCGTCCGGCTCATGCCTGGACGTTGGAAGAGTTGGCGCACGACGCAGGAACTTCAAGGTCGGTGCTCGCAGAGCGTTTTCAGAACTTGGTCGGGAGTTCCCCCATGCAATACCTGACGCAGTGGCGCATGTTGCTTGCCGCCAATCTCCTGTGCCGGAGCAACGCGCCGCTCGCGCGGATCGCGGAAGATGTGGGCTATCAAACCGATACAGCCTTCAGTCGCGCATTTCGGCGCGCGTATGGCTCGCCGCCAGCAGCCTGGCGCCGGAGTCAATTGGCGCGCGAACATGTGCCTTGAGGGCAATGTCGGGCTCTACCGACTTACCAAGAAAAGTCCCTGGGTAAGCAGCTTTCAGAAATGAACGACGGCTTTCGAGATGCCAGTTTGCGCAAACGAAGCGCGGCTTTTGGCCGTTATGAATAGCTCTCCATAACGGCCATTGAACTAAACCGCTTCGCGGTAGGGCGGGAAGATTGATGTCGTCGCCTTCCTGGCTGACGCTCACGCGTCATTAGCGTGATCAGGCCGAGGCGTTGATACCCCTCAAGGCCGATATTCGGTCGACGAATCTCTTTGCGAGACGATGGAAGGGCTGCATATGCAGCTCATTTCATCGTACCAAGGAGATCTCGCATGACACAGCTTCGTCAACGCATGGTCGAGGATATGCAGGTGCGCAATCTTTCGACGAACACTCAGAGAACTTACACCGAACAAGTCTCGCTGTTTGCGCGTCATTTCGGTCGATCGCCCGAAGGCTTGGGCGCGGAGGATATCCGCGCTTACCAGGTCTATCTGACGAACGAGAAGAAGTTGGCGCCCGAATCAATCATCATCGCCACGGCGGCGCTGCGATTTCTCTACACCGTGACGCTGCACAAAGACTGGCGCATGGAGGCAGTCCTGCCGATCCCGAGGAAACCGCAGACGTTGCCCATCGTCTTGAGTCCCGAGGAAGTGGTGCACTTCTTGGAGTGTATTTCCAACCTCAAACATAAGACGATTCTGACGACCTGCTACGCAGCGGGGCTGCGCATCTCTGAAGCGGTGAGCCTGAAGCCAACCCACATCGACAGCCAGCGCATGGTTATCCGGGTCGAGCAAGGCAAAGGCGCCAAAGATCGCTACGTAATGCTGTCGCCGCGGTTGCTCGAGATCTTGCGCCAGTGGTGGCGATGCGCCAAACCTAAAGATTGGCTATTCCCTGGCGGTGTGCCGGGTCGACACATCACTACACACGCGCTGGTCGTGACGTGTCAGGAGGTGCAGAAACGGAGTGGCCTGTCCAAACCCGTCACGCCGCATTCGCTTCGACACGCCTTCGCGTGTCATTTGCTGGAGTCCGGGACGGACCTGCGCAGGATCCAGTTGCTGATGGGGCACCGATCGCTGTCGACGACGGCGCGTTACTTGCGTATCGCGATCTCCAAGGTGTGTTCGACCACGAGTCCACTAGATTTGCTGCCGCATCCGTTGCCGCCGCCACCATCAGATCCAGAACCGCAAGCATTTTAGCCGCCTCATCCCGTGGAGCGGCCTACCTTGGAGGTGGCGCACGTGCTGCGCCGCTCCGGCGAGACGTATCGTGCCGTGCACGATGCGTCCTTGTCGTGCACGCAGCGTCGAGTGATGCAGGCCTGACCGTGTTGCCAGCAGGCCATCGAAACCTGTCGCACCGCCACCTTGGGCGGTCACCTAGAGCGGTGCGACGCCTGCGAGAATCAACGCATCTCTTATAACTCGTGTAGGAACCGGCATTGCCCAAAATGCCAATCGCTGGCTCGGGCGCAATGGATCGAGCATCGGCAGACCGAGTTGCTCAACTGTCAGTACTTCCACGTGGTCTTTACGCTGCCCGAAGAGATCGCGGCGATCGCCTACCAAAACAAAGCGGTGCGCTATAACCTGCTCTTTCAGGCCACCGCCGACACCTTGAGAACGATCGGCGCCGATCCCAAACATCTCGGCGCCGACATCGGCTTCTTCGCCATCCTGCACACCTGGGGCCAGAACCTGATGCATCATCCGCACCTGCACTGCGTCGTGCCCGGCGGCGGACTCTCCCCGGACAAGCAACGTTGGATCGCTTGCCGGCGTGACTTCTTTCTACCCGTGAGGGTACTCTCGCGGTTCTTTCGACGTCGCTTCCTGGAAATGCTCGAGCACGCCTTTGACGCCGGCGAACTGAACTTCTTCTCCGCGCTGGCGAAGCTGCAGAATCGCGACGCCTTCCAACAGTACCTTGTGCCTGTTCGGGGAAAAGAGTGGGTGGTGTATGCCAAGCCGCCCTTTGCCGGCCCCGAACAAGTGCTGGACTACGTCGGTCGCTACACCCATCGGGTCGCGATATCCAACAACCGCCTGCTCGATATGGAAGACGGCCACGTCCGCTTTCGTTGGAAGGAGTACGCTGATGACAACCAACAGAAATCCATGACTCTGACTGCCGACGAATTTATCCGCCGCTTCTTACTGCACGCATTGCCCTCTGGAATGCAGCGTATCCGCTACTACGGGCTACTCGGTAACCGTCATCGTACTGAAAACTTAACTCGGTGCCGGGACGTTCTCAACATGCCAGCGAGGGCGACAACATCAGATGAACCCGCTGCACCGCGCGACTATCGCAGCCGCTACGAGGCGTTAACCGGAAAATCGCTACATCAATGTCCCGCCTGCCGTGAAGGCTGCATGCGGCTGATCGAGCTATTGCCTCGCGGTAAAAGAGTCGCCGTGATCGATACCTCATGACTCCATCGACGCGTCTCGAATCGCTGACTGTTCACTGGACGCCCGGCTCCAAGGGCCACCCATGGCTCAAAGACAAAATCGGAGCCCTGATCACCCGCGTCACGGCCTCGACATCGTGTTCGCGACTCCCTGAAGCGACTCCAAGGCCTCGTCCGCTGTGCATCTTGATCATCGAACGACATCCGCGTCAACATGCCGCCCGGCGCCCCGCTACCTTCAATGCCCATAGCTCGGGCTTCAGCGGGCGGCTTAGTTCAATCCATCTTTAGCTCACCGTCGCGGACCGCGACTTGCGATCAAATCGACCTCGACTGCCGCGACGCTAAGCTAAAAATGCTCTGCATTATGCACAGTGAACGATTATGCACAGTGGCGGCTGTCCGTAGCTGTGGAAGCCTTATAACTACAGGCTTTCAGCGTTTGTAGGTGCGTTCGCACTGTACATAATTACTGCTTCCCCGGTAACTGTAACGATGTGGCGGCATCGCGCTCTCTGTCGAGCTTCAATACGGACTGTCGGAGCGCGTATGTCGGCCACTTCAGCCTGCATCCGGGGGAATTTCTGCTTGAATGTATCTTTGCATCGCCCGCAGAGAGTACGCCTTGGGGGCGCAGCATCAGGCCGATAGGGCGCGCGCCAGCAGCAAAGGTTTCACCAACGCGACGGCGAAAATTATGTGCAGCAGGAATCGCGGCGGTGGCTTGTTTATAGAGCCGCCGTCGCGCCAACGTGCATAATCGCTCACTGTGCATAATGGCCGGGTGGAGCCGCTGGCAGGTTGAATTTATGCGGCCCTATGATCGCAGCCGTAGACTGGCGCTGGCGCCTTGGCATCGTGCCGCCGCGATTCCGGCATTCGCAGAGTCGCGGCCAGGCGATGCTGCTCCGTCGGGAGTTCAATTCGCGAGTTGTCGACCGATAGAACCGAAATCGCGGAATTACTATTTGAGAAAATTATTAACCGCGATGCCCAACCAAGGAGCGACTAAAACCCACATCGCTATAAGGAGACTACGACAAACCGGGGGCCGAGACTTGTCTATTTGCGGGGTCAGCCCTTCCCCCGTATACGGGGTTAGGTGATCGGTTTGGCGCTGGATTCTTTACCGGTAGGCTCATGCATCTAAATCCCCAAAGGGCGCACGGACAACCACCGTATGAAGATGTTGGGAATGATGAATCATTGTAGGTTTGTGGTGGGCAAAACATTGCCATCTCCTTATCTGCTTGATCCTTGATGCACTCAGCCGTCGCTACAGCTGTTATGAAGGTGCTTGGTTTCTGCAGAACTGCCGACACGGCGTCATGCGCTATTCGTTCAATCCAACTTCAAGCGTTTCGTGCCGTGATCTTATGATAAGCATAACAAGCTTGATTTTCACGAGATGCGCGCGTTGTCACAGAAACGCTTGAGGATTGTCGAACACCCAGCATTGCCGCGCAGGGCAACGCTGTCGGCTTAGAGATTTACCCGAGGACGGGCGCTTACCGTCGCACTTCTGCGACGGAAAATGATGTCGTCGTCGCGCTTCCGCGACGGACGAGAAAATTGAACAGAGCGAGAATGATTCTCCATGACTTTATCATCAAGCCGGAGGCCGGGTTTGAGAAACGTGCTCCTGGAGACCCTCACGTCGATGCTCCCACGTCACCCAATTAAATAATCGCTGAGTGACCTTCTTCCTCCAATGCTTGCAGATACTCCTGCACCGCGCGCGTCCCGAGCTCCGGGTTGCCCCAATCGATCCCTTCCTCACTTGGAGGTGCATCTGAACTTGGCGTATCGCTGGTTCTGCCGACTCGGCCTTGAAGACAAGGTGCCTGATCATTCGAGTTTCTCGAAGAACCGGCACGGCCGCTTTCGCGAAAGTGATGTGTTGCGTCACGTGTTCGAGGGTGTTGTGCAGCGATGTATGACGGAAGGGCTGGTTCGAGGCGAGGGGTTCTTGAGGCCGATATCCGCGGATACTTGGATCGCGCTTCACACTACACCTCCAGCTGTTTTCAACGGGTCAAAGAGATCGGGAAGAAACGTAGGTACCTGTATTCGCAAGCCTTTTGCACGTCCTCTGCTCACGTGCACGGCTTTGAGTTCACCGCGCTTTACACGCTGCAAGATTGTTTGCCGCGACACGCCGAGCAGATTCATGGCTTTGAACATTTTCACGTAGCCCTCGGGGGCACTGTCGACGAAGAGCGCACGCAGCTCATCAGTCATGCGGATGCGCCACGGTGCGCCGGGCGTGATCTGCTCGCCGGCGATGAAGCCATCATTGAGCCAGCGATGCAAGGTCGAGGGTGCGATGCCAAGGATTTGGGCGGCACGATCGACGGTGACGATCTCAGCGTCGGTCGATTGCTGTGCAGCCTCGAAGCACGGGATGTTCCAATGGGTACGCAGACTTGCCACTCGGTTGGCGGTGAACGTCAACCCGGTCGCGGTCGTGCGCCCCTGACGGTTGAGAACGCCGGCGATGAGTGCATCGGGGTAATGCGCGGCCAAGCGGCGCAACAGCGCGAGCGTATCCTCGGCGGTGCGGATCGGAGACGGATGCGAGCGCGGCAACGGCACGTCAATTTCGTTCAGCAGCCCTCCACGCCAGCGCAGCGTCAGATGAGCGTTCGACTTCTTGCGCTCAACTTTGAGGATCACTTCCTCAAGGAGCATGCGCAGGAGCTCCTTGCGATCTCGGTCGGTTGTCGTGGTAGCGGACCAGACCGCGTTGAGATCTTTACCGAGCGCGAGTATGGAACTTCTCTGCTCGGTGCTGAGCGGACGCGGCCTGGAGTTCTCACGCCGCGCAAGCTCGGCTTCTGCAGCCTTTACCTCCTGCAGCGCGCTTTCCCACTCCGCTTCGAGTCCGCGCGTCACGAGACGGTTTTCCGGGTCGACCGCGCGGTAGCGTCGCTCGGCACGCTGCGCGCTATAGCGGGCGCGCTCAAGGTCGCGCCGGAACTGAGCAAGCGTCGTTTCATGGTCGGCTTCGAACTGCTCGATGGCTTCGAGCGAGGCGCTGATGCCGGCCGGTGCGAGCGCTGCGAGGAACGCCCGAGCGACCGCGGCATCGATTTGCACGCCACCGATGTTGAGGCAATACTCGCCGCGGCCGTTGACGATATTCTTGCCAGCGCAGTGATATCCGGGCGCGGAGAACCGGCCGCTGTAGTGCACGGCCAAGCGTCGGCCGCAGTGTCCGCACGAGGCGATGCCCTGCAGAAGCGCCGCGCCCTCTCTCACCGCCCCTCCGCTCTGGTGCGGGCGTGGACGGATGTTCTGGCCCAGCCGCTTCTGGTTAGCTTCAAAAGTCTCCCAGTCGATATATCCCGCATGATGATCGCGGATGAAGACCGGCCACTCGGCGCGCGCACGCAGTTTGATGCGTTTGCGTACCCGTCCGCCCTCATCGAGGTAACAAGTCTGCTGCGTGCGGCCATACACGTAAACCCCCGCGTAGAACGGGTTCGTGAGAACCTGGTGGATCTTGGTGTAGGTTGGAGCGACCCATCGGATGTCGGTAAGGGTGTTCGAGTGCAGCGGGAAGCGCAAGCCCTGCGCGCGGAACCATAGCCACACGCGCCGTGCGGAGCCCATCTCGGCGAAGCGCTCGAAGACCGCGCGGATCGCCGCTTGCACGGACTCATCCGGGTGCAGCAGTAGTTCGCCATCGGCCTCGCCGCGCACCAGACCGACGGGCAAACCACGGTGCAACTCACCGCGCGCCGCCTTGTTGCGGATGCCGCCGAGGAGCCGGGCGCGCAGCACATGCAGTTCGGCCTCCGACATCGTACCTTTGAGTCCGAGCACCAAACGGTCGTTGAAGAGCCCGGGGTGGTAAATCCCATCGGCATCGCCGATCAGCGTGTGGGTCAGGATCACCGAGCAGTTGCTCAAAGGCGTCAAGCTCGCGGATCGTACCTATAAGAACCATTTGGACGGCTACGACCAGATGGCGGCGATCACCGGCAAGGGTCCGTCGGCGCGCCATGAAATCTTCTACCTGGGCGAAAGCACGGTGGGGGCGGTGCGCATTGACGATTACAAGTTCCGCTTCATCGACCAACCTCAAGGCTGGCTGGGTGAAAAAACCCATCCTGACGTGCCTTACATCACCAACCTGCGTCTGGATCCGTTCGAACGGACGGGCTGGCCCAGCAACGGGACGAAAGACGGGGCGCAGCAATACTTCGATTGGTTCAAGTACCAATTCTGGTGCTTCGTGTTCGTCCAGCAAGTGATGGCCAAGGAAATCCAGACCTTCCTCGATTTCCCACCGATGCAGCGCGGCGCGAGCTTCAACCTCGACGCACTGAAAGCGGAGATGGCGAAGAGGATGGCCGAGGCGGAGGCGGCGAGCAAAGGCCCCAGCAACTAGGCCGGAGCTTGTCTTTGGTGTGGGCGGGCGGCTTACACGGGCCGTCCGCGAACCTAACCGTATTAGCTTTAAGCGCGTTCCTCCAGCGGATGGTCGGCCTGAGCCATTATCCGCTATGCCGATGAGAGGAAAGCCGCGGTCACTCATTCCTGGGAACAGCAATTGCGCGCTAACCACCGCTCCGCCTGCCAGTTCGCGGTAATCGTCGGCGAGAAGCTGAGGTAGCAGTCCGGATTGCCTTTGAAATTGCAATTGACCTTCTGGCTGCAGTTGCATCTCGTTGACGGGCCGACTGATATCGCCCGCAAACGACCAGATATTGTTGCTCAGGCCACCGAACGACCTCCCGTCCTCCCTATCCAGCGGCGCGGGCTTTCTCATTGAACGCGGCCTGCTTGCCCCCTTCCAGGAACCGCTTGGCATCCATAGTGCCGAAAAGCTGGATGAGAAACGCCACCAGCCCCGTCCAGCCAGTTTGATGGCTTGCGCCCAGTCCGGCGCCGTTGTCGCCGTGGAAGTATTCATAGAACAGGATGTGGTCCCGCCAAAGGGGATCGCTCTGGAATTTCTCCGTGCCGCCATAGACGGGCCGCCGACCACGCTCGTCGCGCAAAAAGATTCGGGCGAGCCGGTCCGCGATCTCTTTGCTCACCTCGAAAAGGTTCATCATTTTCCCTGAACCCGTGGGGCATTCGATCTTGAAGTTGTCGCCGTAATAGAGATAGAAGTTCCCGAGGGCGCGGATGATGAGCACGTTCACCGGCATCCAGATCGGTCCCCGCCAGTTGGAGTTGCCGCCGAACATGCCGGTGTTCGACTCGGCCGGTAGATAGTCCACGCGGTACTCCTGGCCGCTTACGTTGAAGACGAACGGGTGCTGTTCGTGGAACTTGGAGAGCGAGCGAATGCCATAGGGGCTCAGGAACTCGTTTTCATCGAGCATCTTGGTCAGGATCCGGCGCAGCCGGTCCGGGTTGACCAGGGAAAGGATCCCGCGCTCGGCCACGCCAAAGTGTCCCGGGCCCGTGGGGTGGATGGTCTTCGCAAGTTCTGGCATCCGGCGAATGCGCTCCCCCATCAGAGCCATCGTCTGCGGCATGCTCTCCCGCATCCACTTTTCGACAATCGTGGTGGCGCACAGGGGCAGGAGCCCCACCATGGAGCGAACCTTAAGTCTATGGGCGCTGCCGTCGGGTAGCCGCAGCAGGTCGTAGTAGAAGCCGTCCTCCTCGTCCCACATGCCTTCCTGACCGGGCCGGTTCATGGCCGAGCCGATGTAGCAGAGGTGCTCAAAGAACTTGATGATCATGGGTTCGAAGCTGGGGTCGCGGTGGGCGATCTCGAACGCGAGTTCCGCCATGTTCTGGCTGAACAATGCCATCCAGGCCGTGCCATCCGCCTGCTCCAGGCTACCGCCCGTGGGAAGCGGGGCGCTGCGGTCGAACACGCCGATGTTGTCAAGTCCGAGCCTCCCTCGAACACGTTCTTGCCGAAGCGGTCCTTGCGGTTCAGCCACCAGGTGAAGTTCAGCAAGAGTTTGTTGAATGTCGACTTGAGGAAATCGATGTCCATCTGGCCGCGCCGCGCCTGCTCGGTGCGGCTCAAAAAGAGAGTTGCAAAAGCATGGACCGGGGGATTCACATCGCTGAAGTTCCACTCATAGGCGGGCATCTGCCCGTTGGGGTGCAGGTAGTCAGCGCGGAGCATCAACTCCATCTGCTGTTTGGCGAAGTCGGGGTCCACAATCGAGAGCGGGAGCGTGTGGAAGGCCAAATCCCAGGCCGCGTACCAGGGGTACTCCCACTTGTCGGGCATGGAGATGATGTCCTGGTTCAGCATGTGAAACCACTCCGAGTTCCGGGCATTTTTGTATCCGGTATGGAGCGGGTTGGAGTGGTGCTCGTCCAGCCAGTTGTCGCCGTCGAAGAAGAAGAACTGCTTGCTCCAGAGCATGCCAGCAGGAGCTTGGCGCATCACTCTGGCCTGGTCTTTACTCAGGGTTGGAGCAATCCAGGAGAGCAGCGTGCAACACTCGAGACTGCCCTTCGAGAAAACTTGGAGGCCGCCGAGCGCGGAGAATGCTGTGAGTGCGGTGAACCGATCTGGGTACTTGGTTCAGCCATCGCCGGCCGAGGATGCTTCACATGCATTACCGGGCAAAGCAATCCCACAGATGACTACGAAATCACCGCCGTCCGATAGCACGTTTGCTCGCTTCCGAATACCCTGCCCATACTCGATCGCTTACTCTAATACCGAGTGTTGCGCCCGAGAGCAAACAGGCACTTACAGCGATGTATCCGCTAGAAATATTAGACGCTTCGGGTCGTGACTTGAGCCGAAAATCATGGACTTGCGTCCCTTCGAGCCCCTCCCTACGAACCAGGAGGCCGGGAGTTCGAATCTCTCCGGGCGCGCCAAATTCAATGACTTAGACGCGATCTTTTTTCATGCTGTGCTATTGAGACAGCTTTTTGCTGTTCGTTTTCTTTACGCCATCGGGACCTCGCCTTGTTCCCTGTTAGTTACCACCCGCGCAAGGTATCGCATCGTGACGCGCGAAGTGAAGGGAGGTTTCGCTGAAAATTCAGCGAAACTCAAACTTGCGCTCGGCTCGTCAAACGTGTTCCGACGTCCGATAACCTTGAGGTCTGGGACCTTCGCGAGGAGATCGAGGACTTCCTCCGCCATTCCATCGGCGAAGTACTCCTGATCCTTCTTCTCGCTCATATCAGCAAACGGCAGAACGGCGATCGACTTGTCCGAGATCGCCGTGGTGACAGGGGTGATGGGAGGTGCTACCGGCGCCGCGACAGTTGCCGGTTGTTCAGTCGCGACGTGCTTGGATAGCCAGAATTTATCGACGAGGAGATACGCGATTGCGAAGATCAGGACGACCATGATGGCGCGGTCCAGACGCTGTCCAGTCAGCTTCCTAATCGACCGGTGTTGGTCAACCTCAGCCGTCGGCCTTAGCCCTTCCGGCGTGATCTCATACACCCACGCGAACAGCAGAACCACGGGGAAGCCGATGACCATCAGAATGACAACCAAGCGGTTGGCCCAGGCGGGAACCTCGAGCATGTGAAAGACGACGTGTACCGGGTCGAGGATGAGCCAGCACGCAACCAGGTAGAGGATTGCGACCCGGATGATGTTGCGGTGCTTGAGCTGTTCGAGGAATCGGAAGTCTATCGCTGAGTGGTGCGCATGCACGTGCGCTGAGGGGTGCGGCGTGCCGTCGGCCGGTGCGCTGGGCGGGGGCTGAGCCGCTGCCGGCGGTTTCTCCGGCAGCTGTCCCTCTGGCGATTCGGGTGGTTCTTCCGACACTTCCTGTCCCTGCATCCCGGTTGTGAGTTGAAGGATGCGCCGGGGGCGTGTGGCTCGCAACTGCAGGCTCGTTCGGGTGCGGCGCTACCCGTTTAAATGGTTTAGCTCGAAAGAGCCTTTTGGAAGCGCGCAAGGTTTATAGGGGCGCGGGTATGTGTGCCTTTCCCGATGAGCTTCACGCCGTCGTGCGCCTGCACCTCAAACTCGATCAGCTTATCGGTAACCCCGGTGACCTTAGCGCGCGCAGTGACGGTTCTGCCAACAGGTGTTGGTGCCAAATGACGTATGTTGACGTCCACGCCCACTGTAACCCATCCGTCGGGCAGATCGGGGTGGACTGCCTTATCGGCAGCGAGCTCCATCAAGTAGATCATGAAAGGAGTCCCATAGACCTCCGGCATGCTCGCGTGAAAGTGACGCACGGTTAATTCGGGCGTAACCACTGTGATTGCCTCAGCTTCGGATCCGACACGGATTGCAGCGATGGCATTCATGATCTGCTCCAAATGGTGAAGTGATGAATCCTCTCTTATACGGGAGCGCCAGCCGGCAAGCAGGTCATCAGCGGTTGCAACGCCAAGTATGTGATCGCGGGGACCAGGAAACTGGAACAAATCCGCACCATCATAGGGTCGAATGTTAAGCTGATGAGGCAGTTAGGATCGAGGGCACGATGAAGCGGGCGATTACAACGCCGGAGTTTGCGCACTTTCCTGGCGATTGGCACTTGTCACCTGTCCTTGATACCGGTGACTTCGTGTTTTTCTCCGGCGTCACCGGGACTCACCCCGATCTGTCGGTTGCCGATGATCCGGAATCGCAGTTCCGCGATACCTTTAGATTTCTGCGGGCGAATCTGGAGGCTGCAGATCTGCCCTTCGACCACATTGTTGAAATGACTACGTACCATGTTGGGCTTCGAGAGCACCTCGACGCGTTCATCAAGGTCAAGGATGAATTCATATCGGAGCCGTATCCAGCCTGGACGGCGATCGGGGTGACGGAGCTGATCACCGAGGGTACGCTCGTGGAGATCCGGGTCATCGCGAGGCGCCCTTAGCTTTGATGCCATGAAGTTGCGGGACGGAATTTAGGGCCTTGAGCAAATCCGAGTATCGAATCGCTTTGGTGACCGGCGCGTCGCGCGGAGTTTGTGTGGCGGTTTCGAGGCCCATGGCCGAGCGGGGCTACGACATCGTCGTGAACCGCAAGTGGTAGGGATAGGGGGGTCTAGGTGCCGGCGGCGGCATACTCGACGTTGGCAATCCAGTTCCGTTGGCGACGGGCAAGACGCGTCTGTTCGCTCTCTTCTTCGAACGTTGCGGAAGCTGGCCGAAGAAGCGAGGGTTTCACGCCATTGAATGCATTGACGCTTACGACAGCGTAGAGACGCCCCTCGATTCTGCTTGTGACGACCGGCACGATGCCGCACCTGGAGCAGATGTGGAATACGGCGGTCTTCGTTCCGAAGCTGTATTCGGAGACGTGTGTAGGACTTTGGACCGCCACTTTTAGCGAACCGGTCGGGCAGGATGTCCAGACGCCACCATGCTTGGTGCAGAAGGAGCAAGTGCAGGCGCGCGCTGGAATTTCCGAGGGATCGGGCTCCCACGAAAGGTCGAAGGTGATGTTCCCGCAATGACAGCTACCGGAGATCAGCATGGCCAGTTCCTCGCATGGGTTCGGCGCTTAGCGTTCAATGGCTAACAGGGCTTTCTAGGCGATCGGCGCATGCGTGCGATTGTACTTCCGGAGTCGACCCCTTGCAGACGGTGGCGAACGGCTGGTATCGGGCAGTCAGAACCCTCAAGCCTGGAAGATGATTTCAATACTTCGGCCATGAGCGGGTCCTACCTGGTAGCTTAAACAGCCCCAGGGCAAGTGTCTCATGTCACACTGGCACGGGGGGAACTCTTCGCAGACTACAGACGTGCGCGAGCGATTTACCGGGCAAGTGGTACCCTTTTAGTGTAGCGCAGGAGCCCGGTGGACACACCTAGAGCGGAGAGCAGGAGCCACCCCGCGGCAGGCAAGGGAACCGGGGTCGGGACGAGTGAAAACGTCACCTCAGAGCTGGAAGACACGCTTGTACCATCAGAGTAAACGAAACTGGTAGAAGTACCAAGAGGGTTATAGTCAATGTACCAGTCGTTTGGATCCGAGCGAGAGACAGAGCAGCCACCTGCATAGCAGTTGTCACCGAACGACATTCGTGCGAGCTGGCCGGCGACCCCTGAGTTAATAAACCCCGTGTTCGCTGTGGAGGCGTCGAACGTCGTGCCGTTCCAGGTGAACGAGAGATCGGTGAGAAGCCCCGTCTGCTGGTTAGAGGTATTCGGCACCGCGAGCAGTGAGTCATCGAACGACAATAGCCCGCTGGCGGTAGTTCCGGCGAGCGAGCCCTCGGTCGCAGTCACCGTGAAGTCGTAAGTTACTATGGCCGCCTGAGTGCCAAACGGCAGTCCTGCGAGCGCGACCGTGGCCATAATAAGCTTCAAATTCTTCCGCATATGTGCGCCTAGTTTCGGGAGTTCCCCTCGCGCGTGTCGAGAGCTGAAACGCTAACCTATCCTTATGACAAATACGCTATCGAAGCATGCCATTTCATCAAGTGCGCTCAGTTGCTCAATTCACCTCGAATGACGGCTTTGTGCAGGGACTTCATTGACCCCCAATGTCTCTTGATGGCCGATCAGCGACCGATTCTCGGCCCGGAAGCTGCCGTCCAGCCCGAGGAACCCGGGACCGTCGGCATCCGGCAAATCTCGACCGAGGCTGTGTGAAAACAAAATCACACCCTCCTAGAAATCGATTCTGAAGAATTTGGGAAATCATTTTTTGCAGATTCGAACCACCAAAGGGATATTTGGCTATTTTTGGCTCCCTCGTCGAAGGGGCTCCGCGTTTTCACACAGCCTCGACCCGTAGCAGCCGCTAGCGAAAGTCTGCTTTTCGGACCCGAGCGAGATGGTTGGTGGCCGCGCTGCCCCCCGCAAGGGCAGCGCGCCATGTTCCAGGACTCCTAGGCTCGGCTGCGGATAAGTTGCCGGCTCTGCATCAGCGCCGCTGTGTGCAGCATAAGGAATAACGGCACGAGGAATGCCGGGATCAGCAGCAGCGGCAGCGTCGCCATCGGAGCAGTGCTGATGTCGCCGGGGGCTCCGGTCGCGAAAAAGGCACTCACGGCTCCGATGCTGACCGCGATGAGGAGGTCCAATATCCCGATGACATTCCACCTTATGAATGTGCCACTGGCGGCGAAGCGAGGCTGACGCAGCAGGGCAAGAATTATCCACGGGGCCGTGACCCCGATGGCCATGTCTCCGAGGCCAGCAGGTAGGGCGAACACCGCCGGGAGCACGTTGTGCGCATAGAGGGAGAGGAAGCCCAGACCGGCCCAGCGCCAGGCCTGCATTCCGGCAATGAGCCGAAGATCCAGCGAGAGCACGAACTCGCGGAAGGATCGCGAGAGCCGCAGCGACGCGAAAAAGAGCGCCAGGGGCGCTGCAACTCCAATCGCGATGGGCAGAGGAGGTGTTCCGCGCGGGCCGACGAATACGCCGGCGGCACCAAGTGATGCGACGAGCAAGAGCCAGACGGTCAGTGTGATCGCGACGGCGCGGCGGATACCGCCTCGCCCGCTGGGCTCAGCCTCGGCAGGCTGGGGAAGGGTTATCGCAGTCATGACGCTCTCCTTTTAGTTACTTGCATTTTGCAAGTTTATGGGCACCGTAGCATAATCACTTGCAGTCTGCAAGTCACTAGGTCAAGGCGTCGGAGAGCCGGATACATGAATACCGCAAAGCCTTTCGCGCGTTCGGCCTGTGCGATCGCCAACTCGCTCGACATCCTGGGTGACAAGTGGTCGCTGCTCGTGGTGCGCGACTTGTTGCACGGCAAGGACACCTACGGCGAGCTCGCGCTTTCGCCAGAGCGCATTCCGACCAACATTCTTGCCGATCGCCTCAGGCGCCTAGAAAGTACCGGCATCGTCACCAGCACCCCCTATCAGGAGCGTCCGGTGCGGTACTCCTACACGCTTACCCCGAAGGGTCGCGCTCTGGGCGAGGTGTTGCTCGCGTTTGTGCGTTGGGGCAAACAGCACATACCGGGTACGGTCACATTGAAACACGGTCCAGCGGGCGGCGAGGTTGCCGCGTCGGCGACAAGCTCACGCCGCATGCGCACGAAGCGCGCCGGATCGCGCAATCCGACCCCGCGAGCGGCTATCTCATGGAAGCATTGACCACAGCCCTGGCGCAAGGCAGCGACGATACCGAGGAGCCGGTGCGGCCTTTCCTCGAGAGGCACGCAAGGAAGACCGTGCCTCAACTGACCCCGGGAGTGTCCGCAGGTTCGATGAGCGGGATGTGGAAACGGAGCTACGGCACGGTTACTTGGGCACCGCCAGACGAAAGGGGTGGCAACAGACAAACCGAACCTACTACCACCGCGGTCGAGTAGGCGCAGGTCATTGCTGACCTGCGCCCCTCTAAGAACCGGACTTGCGAGTTGCCCAGCATCCGGCTCAAGCATGGATCAAGCCCCTCGTTCAAGGAGCCGGCACTCGGTCATCGCTCGCGGAGAATGCACCGTTGGCGATACGGAATAGACGTTGACAGGTAGAGTGCAGCATTTTCAGGTTGGCAAGTGAGCGAGTACCACCAGCCTTGATTGGGACAACGAGCCGGATCAGCCATTGATCCTCATCGTCGATGGGTTGGCCGCAGCCGGGACATATGCCTTCTTGCCGCTGCCAGAGTCGTTTAGGGAAGCTGCGATCTTGCAATCGCTGCAACATCCGCGAGCGTTGTCGCTGCGCGAAATAGAAGTCCCAAACCGGATCGAATGGGTTGGCGTCCGATTTAACCCTGACGTGACGGACGATCCGAGTTTCTGTCGCTGAAAGTAGCGCCAGTATCCTCGGTTCGCCGTTATACCCTCGGGTCGCGACAGCAAACACCCAGTGCTGGTGATCAAGAGTCCGGAAGTATTTCCGCCGGACCCAACCGCACGATTTATTCGGGTGTCTGCGCCGCGCCCAGCGCCAAAGCGCCTGCCAAATGTGGGAGTCCACCGCCGCGTACGTCCTCTTGGCGACGACGTGCCGATGGTAATTAGCCCAACCCCTGATCATGGGGTTGAGCAAATCAATCAGAGCTTCCTGCTTCGTCGAGCGGTTCGCCCTGATGGTCTCTCGGACTTTATCCAGAAACGCTTTCACGTTCCTGGCCGACGGCTTGATCAATAACTTGCCATCGTATTTGCGTACATTTTGTCCGAGAAAGTCGAAGCCTTCCGAGATGTGCGTGATCCGGGTCTTTTCCTGTGATAGTTCAAGACCTCGTGCGGCGAGGAATGCCTCGACGCACGGTTTGACCTCACGCTCCAGCAGCTCTTCGAGAATCCACGGCGCGGAAATTTTCCGCGCCAACAAATTGAACACTCGCGCGATCGCGTCCTGCGTGCCCCGGCCCCGACGGAAACCGTAGGAGTGGGGATCGGCTTGTGTTTCCGCCACCGGCTCCAGTCCCTGCAGATGCAGGGCCTGCTGTGCACGGTCTATCATGGCGGGGATTCCCAGTGGGCGCTTCTTCGTCGTGCTGCCGCGCTTGGGGATGTACACCCGACGCAGCGGCTGCGGTCGAAGACCGCGACTGTCCAACCGCTGGATGGCACGCCACTTGGCTTCCGGGGTGGTCCAAATCTCGCCATCCACACCCGGTGTTCGCTTGCCATCGTTTTCCGACACTCGTTTCACGGCCAGTGCCTTGGCAGAGTACGAGTTGACCAGAAATCGTTGCAGGGCTTTCACCCGGCGCCAGTTCTGGTCACGAGTTGCCTTGACGATACGAATCTGCAGTCCCCTCACCCGACGGTGTACGATGGGCCAATCGACTTGGTCCCATGCGCGACCGCCGGGGAAGGCTGCAGAATCCGTGTTGGCGGATCTCATGACTTGCTTGCCTTCTGCCGAGAGGATTCGGCATACGCTCTCGCCATTCCACACCGCACGGAAGTCAGCGCCCCTTTCGGGTAGAGCACGTTGTCTCCTATCCGAACCATTACAGCCCGGCATTTGCTTGCTCCGCGATCCCTTGCCCGCTGCCTGTTCACACGCCTTGCGGCGTGCTTACCCGACCGGCCCATCCGGGCGGGAAGACAACGTGTTTACCGAGTTCCACGGCGATGACACGGTGGGGTGGGTGCTGCCTCTCAACCGGCGGTGCTAAGTCAGCGTGTCCCACAACTGGAGCGGGACATCCGACCGCTTGCCATTTTGGCTCAGGCGCGTAAAGCTATTTTCGCCTGTCAGTCGTGACGGTCATTACAGCAGTTCACCTAGGTTCACCCGACCACCAAGCCTAGCTCCCTATCCGCCTGTAGCTGGCAGAGTCCGGAATCGTTCCTCGCAGATCAAGTCCGCCGCATACGCGGGGGGCACATTGTCCGGGCGCTTTAGACGGTTCCTTGCGGAAGCCGCCATAGCCCATAGGCTACTGATGGCTGAACATCAGGTCGGCTCCAACTAACTTCCATTCAGTCAGGCCGACAATCATCGTCGTGGCTTTGCGCCACTAAGAAAGACCTCCTTAGCGACTCTCGTCGCACCCACATCTCGACTCTACCAGATAGTTTAGCTGCGTCACGGCCGGTTGCGGCCGTTCTGAGACGGTGGCCGGCGTTCCACTCGATTTCTACGGTCCCGATCGGGGCAGTGTGGACAACAGGGTCCCATGGCACGTATGCAGGAAGAATGGGAATGCATAGGCGGGCCACATCTCCCGTGGCACGGTTGTAAAGCGTAACGTTCCGCTTTACACTGTGCTGTGATCAAGAGTTTCCGCCACAAGGGTTTGGAGGCGTTCTTTCGTCGCGGCACGAAATCGGGAATCCAACCGCATCATGCGGCGAAGTTGCGTTTGCAATTGACGGCCCTCAACGCCGCAGCGAAGCTGGATGATCTCTCTGCGCCAGGATGGCGATTGCATCCATTGACAGGGAGCTTCAAAGGCTTCCATTCGATCACGGTCAACGGTAACTGGCGGGTGATTTTTCGGTTCGATGGCGTCGATGTGGAGTTAGTGGATTACCTCGATTATCACTAGGAAAACGACTTATGAGTTCGATGCACAATCCAGCGCACCCTGGGGAGGTTCTCCGCGAATATCTGCCAGAGGGTCTTGGAATCAGCGACGCCGCGAAGCGTCTCGGGGTGACCCGTCAGGCCTTGTCTGCGCTCATTAACGGGCGTGCCGGCGTCAGCGCGTCAATGGCATTGCGATTAGAAGCCGCTCTTGGGACAAGCGCCGAGTTCTGGCTGGGCATGCAGACGAATTACGATCTGTGGCAGGCCCGCAAACGGCCGCCAAAAGTGAAGCGACTCGTGTTGCAGAGCGAGGCGGCGTGAGCCAAGAGCCAGGAGATTCGATCCACCGAACGTCGCGCGAGACACCAGATTCGATTGCTTGGCGCCAAAGCACCGTAGCGAAAACGAGAGAACTGGCGTCCTAGCTCCTTCCTGCGCCTCGGGATGAAGGACGACCTTCACCGGCCGAAGAGGGCGCCGCGCGCGTCGGCGAGCACAGCGCCGTGGTGTGGAACATGTTGTAACGCAGACCGGACTTCGCTAGTTGATCCATCGAAGACGTGGGAATCGGTCCGCCGAACGTGGACCCGGCGCCGAAGCCCACGTCATCGGTCATGATGAGCAGGACATTCGGAGCGCCTTTGGGCGCGGTGACGGCCTCGGGGAAATCCGGCGTGGACTCTTTGGCCGTGCGGCCAATCTTGCCTTTGAACGGCTGTTCCGGATAAGGCAAAACATCTTGCGCCATCACTTGCGATGCCAGCGCGCCAACGAGCGCGGCGGCGAAGAGGTAGCGAATAGAAAGTAGTTTGATCTTCATGTTGATTGCCTCCTTCCTATACGGCCCGTTGGCTAAAAACGTAGGGAAGATTACGGCCGATAAGCAATTGGAAACCATGAGACTAAAGTCCCTCCGTACAGGTGCCGCAATAGTTCGCGAGTCGACAATTGCGCTAAAGGCAAGTTGCTTCGACGGGCAGCTTTCACGCTGGCATTTCAGCCCCTTGGGTGTCCGAAGTTGGCCGACAGTGAGCACACGTCGAGCGGCCGTAGTGTGCCAGAGGACGTTCGCATGCACGCCTGCCAGCGCCGTGGCGCGTCCTTCGCTCTGCCGACTATGGCGAGAGTTAGTTCTGGCTATCGGGCGTTAGAGCCGCAACAGCGGTGTGTGGGTCGGCGCTGAGTAGGCGTATCAGCTGCACCACATTGGGGATGTCGCCTTCATGGCTCAGGGCTGCGGACAGCTGCCGATCCTGCAGCACGTCGAATATCAACCGAGGCACTCCATCCACCCATACGCGCGTGCTGATGAGTCGCACGCCATGGCTGTAATCCGCGTAACGCCAGCCGTGCACGGTACTGAGCGGCTGGATCGGCGAGTTATCCGAGAGGTGCCAGCCGTAAATAGCGACGCGATCGAGATTGCCCCACAGACGGTTGGTGAGTACCAGGTCCTTTTTGTCACCGGCGGTCAAGTCGCCCGGTACCGCACCGAGAGCCAAGCGCTGAGCTCGGATGAGGTCGCTGTCATGTCGGTAATATTCACTCGAGCGCATCGCGTCGCCCGCCGGCAGCGGTCGTGGCGCCAAGTGCACGGCAGCTTGCGCGTAGATGCCATCGACCATTTTAGGCGTCGGAAGCGTCAAGTCGAATCGAATGGCCATCGCCAGCGCGGTTTCCAGACGCATAGGCATCAGCAGAAAGTCGCGATCGGAACCGATCGCCAGGTAATCAGGCGCGGCGCACACAACGATCTGAGCCACGTGCCCATCAGGCTGCGCCGCGCTGAATCGGACTGGCACGAAGCGGCGCAAGAAGTCTGGAATATTCCCGGTCAGGAGCTCACCTCGAATGAGCAGCTCGCGCTCGTCATCGCTCAAGCCTTCTATCTGCCTGCCGAATTGCTTTCCGCCCGGCGCCCCGTTGGGACGTGCGGGAATCTCGCGCGTCAGCGAATTGTCGCACGGGGCGTTCGAGGCGAGCTTGGATCTGCCGCAGGCCGCGATGCACAATAGTATGACCGCAGCGGCGAGCCACTTTACTTTGACCTGTAAGCGGGCGTTGGGCGACCTGCTCATGGGGCAGTATTGCAGTAATCGGACGAGCGGGGCAACCCAAGCCGTTCGGCGTCTGCACCAGCGCGGCGCTCGACAAGTCAATCAAGGTGTACTAAGCAATGACCCGTCCGTGCATGCATGTCAGGAGGGCGGCACTTCATAAAAGGCGATGCTCGGCCTAATGCGAATGACCGCTGCTGAGACAATTGATTAGCCCTCCCGAACGGCTGGAATTGGCCGCGACCGGAAGCTGACTACGAGTCTGATTTCAATCAGACGCGTGTAAGCGATTGCGCGGCGCGCTCCGGTCGGAAATGCCGCGGAGCGCTTCGCGCGGCACTAAAACGGACCATCCGGGCCGAGCGTTAACCGTATGTGAGGTCTGTGCTCTGTCCAACCTCGATAATATATCCGTCAGGATCGCGGATATAGCAGCGCGTCTCGCCGTACTTGGGGATCGGCTCCGTGATGAACTCCGCTCCTCGACTTTTCCATAATTCATAGCACGCTTGAATATCCGCAACGCGGAAATTCATAAAGCTGTTGATGTGATTCGGATCGGGGACGCTGAGCGTTACCGTCGGCTTATCCGGGGTCGGCCCGCCTCCAATGTTCAGAATCATCCAGATATTCGCAAGCTGAAGGTACCCTGGCGCGTTGCCGTCACCCAGGCTCAGAATGCGAGCGCCGAAGACCTTTTCGTAGTAGCGAGCCGATCGCTCGATGTCGGCGACGGTGAGAAAATGCGCGATACTGATCCCCTCTCGCGGGGGCATTTCATAGCTCTTCTGCCCGATTTGTACGCTGCTCATTGACGACTCCAATTCCGATAAACAGTGCTCATCGGCTGATTCTGGTTCTTTCGTATTCATACCTGCTACCGATTAAGCCTGACGAGGAAAGGCAAAACAATTGGACCAAAGGGTCGCACGATACTTTGGTATCGTTTGCAAAGGCGGTCAACAACCGCGACAAGAACTTCACTGACCGCAAGCTCAAGGCGCGGATGCAGCAGCTGGAGGAGAGCATAGCGCGCTACATGAGCGAGCTTGACCGAGCGGGACCGAGAAACTGCGCTGGTGACCGAAGCTCGGGTCGAGCATATCAAGGAGAAAGTGGCGACGGTCAAACACCAGATGCGTCAGCTCAAGCAGATCGGCAAGCAAATGTCGCAGGCCCCGGACGGCCAGGTCTCCTTGACCGACCCCGACGCACGCTCGATGGCGACCAGCGGCCGCGGCACCGGCATCGTGGGCTACAACATGCAGACGGCCGTGGATACGAAGCATCACATGATCGTCGCGCATGAAGTCACCAACGTCGGTCACGATCGCGACCAGCTCTCACCGATGGCCCACCAGACACGCGATGCCATTGATGAGAAAGACTTGACGGTGCTTGCCGATCGCGGTTACTACAAGGGCCAGCAGATCTACGATTGCGAGCAAGCGGGTATCAAGACCTTGGTCCCCAAGCCGCAGACATCTAATAACAAGTCCGCGGGCCTATTCGACAAAGCCGATTTTCGTATCACAATTCCGACGTTGCCGGTAATCGCTGTGGCCTCGATCGTCCGTTCAATGGCGTCGCTGGCTATTTGTCCTTCCGACAACATCTTGATCAGCTGATCCTTTCGAACGATCCGCCGCCTGATGCGAACGACACTAACGAGCGTCGAGAATGCGCTCTTGCGTGAGATGTCGGAGCTGATTTGTCGATGGATTTTAATTTTTAGAGCAATCCAACACCGCCAGCGGCGCACTTCAGTGTTCGAGCCGATTCAAGCTAGAATGTGACTCAGAATGCGCTGAACGTCGAGCGCAGCCCAGAGCGGTGCTGCCACTCGTTGGGGGTATTCGTGCGCTTGATGCTACCTTTCGCGCTCGCCGCGATCTTCGTTCTCGCCGGAGTGATGCTCGACAGCAACTACCAGCGCTCAACGCCCGAGCCCACCTACGTACAGGGTACAGTCGTCGGCTTCGAGCGCCCGCACGCCAAGCAGGTCTATCCGATATTTGAGTTCAAGGATGCGGGCGGCCGCCTACACCGCGTCGTCAATTCGTCGCAGCAGGCGATCGTCCGATTGGCGACTGGTGATGCCGTTCCGATTGCCTACTCGCAATCTGACCCGCAACGGGCGAGGATCGACACATTTTGGTTCAATCATCGATGGGTAATGGGCGGATTCATTGTTGCACTCACGCTTTCGTTCGGTGCGCTGATGCGGCGTCAAGCGGGCTTCGTCTGATCGCAATTCGAACTGAGGACGCGAATGACTACCCTCGGTTCTCGATTCCGAAAGTCTCTAGAAGTTATTTTGCGGGTCGACGGCGCTCATCAATCTGATCCGGCCGACATCGACCCTTGTGTCGCTGAGCATCTTACCGAGCATGATTTGAGCCAAATAATGCCCCTGGCGCGCGGACAGTCGAAACCAGTCCAAAGCGGATTTTTTATCGAGAACTCCGTCGTGGCCGCTCCAGAGGAGTAGCCCGTATCCGAACTCGGCGTTTGGGCCGCCGGCTCTCGCCGCAGCCTCGCACCGTGCAACATCAGCGCTCTGCGTGCCGTCGTCGTAGGCGGCTTTACACCCGTTGTCACCGGCGTGCGCCAACGCCGTAGCGAGCACGAGCCCGCCCATTAGCGTGACGCGACCTGCGCCAGTGACACGTTTCATGACACGCTTCGACTCGCAATGAAATGCGAACGACCAATCCACTGACATTCACGACTTCCTTGTGCTACCGCTGGTGCTGTTAGCGTATCGCAAGACGCGAACGGCCGCTTCATGGCAACCGGTTCGAGGCGGTCAACGGTAGTTAATGGCCGAGGCTGTGTGAAAACAAAATCACACCCTCCTAGAAATCGATTCTGAAGAATTTGGGAAATCATTTTTTGCAGATTCGAACCACCAAAGGGATATTTGGCTATTTTTGGCTCCCTTGTCGAAGGGGCTCCGCGTTTTCACACAGCCCCGACCCTCAGCTGTCCTTGGTCACCGTCGGCTTTGCGGCTATGAAAATCATCAACTCGCTCCTCACTTGCCAGCGCCATGCGGCACCGGCATGAAAATAATTGCCGCGACACCAAATAGCCCGGCATATGCGCTGAAGCCCGAGGAGACAAAAGAAAAAGACTAACCAACCGGAAATCGAGTGTGGATCGGGAGGCCACTGACCCGGTCAGGAAGCGCCTATGGTGCACAGAGCATCAAGCTAATGTTGGGCTGATTGGCGCCTTGCCTTGTCGCCAGGTTTTTGACCCCCGGGGTACCCCCCGCGCAGCCAGAATTTGGGTCCCATACCCCGGGGGGTTAGCAGCCGACTTAAATGCCCGGCTCGCGCAACTTGTCTAACAGGTAGCAAATGGAAAACTCATCGGATTGCTACCAACTCCGGTGAATAAACAACTCCAGGATACAGCAGTTCCAGGACCACCTGGTTGACTGCCGTTCAGCAAAAGCGTTCCGCCTTGGAGTGGTGGCAGAGCCGCGCTAGTCATAGTCAACCGTAGCACCCAGGTGTATGGACTGACTCCGGGTGTAAGGCTTTGAAACGTCGCCAGCACTCCACTCCGTTGCCCTACGGCATATCCTGGCGGAAGGTTCCACGCGGCGCAGAGACCTCCTGTAGGAGGCAGGTTGTAATTGTAATGCGGAAGGTTTGTCAGCGATATTTGTTGATTCAATGGCGGACAATAGTTCAGAGTGGTTGCCAGGTCCTGCCGAATGGTAGCGGTATCCTGGATCGCGTGCGCCACCTGATTCTGAGCATAGGAAAGCAAGAAGCTTGGAGTTGCTAACGTTGCCAGAATCGCAACGATGGCCATCACGATGCACAATTCTATCAGTGTAAATCCAGCATATTTGTTACGCATCGCGACGACGCGATTAGCGCAGCTGCGTATAAGTGTGCTTCTCATTGCCCGCTATCCCTTGATGCGTCACCGACCGAGCGAGGTTTGAGGGAATTGAATACCTTCGAGGCAATCTCGGGCAATACGCGGAATCCGCTGCCCACTAGGTGTCGAAATTGGTGAAGCGCAGCTGCGCTGGCGGGCCCGTTCCTTTACAACTTAGATATGTAAGGCGCGGGCGAAGTGAAACCCCTAATTGAAATGAAAAAATTATTTGCGGTGAGTATTCGGAAACGCTGATCGTTCCCATTTGCGAGTTCGGGGTCGCGGAATGACCGCTAAAAGGCGCTGATTTCAGGGCACTGAACTTCGGTTAATGGCCGATCGCAGCCGATGGCGTCGGAGCGGCACTCCAATGGCTCGTCACCCCAGTCCAACATCTCACGTTCCTTGTCTTCCACACAGATGTGTAACAGTATTGTGCGCTTGAGCTTAACCGTCGGATGAAATGCATTGTTCTTGGAATACCAAAATACTTCTGCGAGGGCCGCGTCAGTGTGCCACGTGGTCATGATAAATCGGTCTTCCGGAATCTCGCCGAAATTGAATTCTTCGATATTAGCCATATCGACCGAATCGTCCCACTGGCTGCAGTTTACGCCCCACGCCATCATGTACAGGCAACCAGACTTGACAATCCAATCGCTAACGAGTCGTTGCCAGTCCGGTGAAACCGCCGCTTCGATTATCACAACAGTCTTGAGAGGCGAACGCACTGGCAGCGCGGGAGGCATCGCGCCGGGACTGAGGCGGACATATGTGACTCGTTGAGACCTCAAGCGCAACTCGTCACAAAAGAACACCTACCATTATTGCTCGTAAAATGCTGCTGGCGGGGCAGAATTTGGGCTTGGGGCATTACTTTTCGTTGGCCTTGCTGGCCTTCACGGGGACTTCGTCGAGTAGCTTTAGCGTTGAACCGTCCAAACTGGGCAGTACGGCCGCCGCGGCTGGATTTGCTCCGGTAACTTCTGAAATCATCGAGCTCGCGTCGGGAAAGCGGTTTTGTCTGCAGACATTTCGGTTGGAGAGCAGGTAGATTTTCGCAGCGCAGCGGCGTCGACTGCGCCACTGCTGACCCGATCAGTCGACCTCGCTATGGCCGCGGCTTGAAACCCCACACTTCGTTATGCTCTCCGTTTTCTGTCCCTCCGCCGTAGCGGCCTGTCCCCTGAGCGGCGATGAGTTCAGCTACCGCGCGCGCCAGAGACCGGGGCCGGAGGAGCGCCGACGGGCAGGCCGAGCCACGCCTCGCCGGACCGTACGCGCTCGGCCAGCGCCGCCGTTTCCACCGCTTCGGCCCGCAGCCATTCGCTGAACAGCGCGACCGGGGGTGAGGCAGCGAGCTCCGGCAAGGCGACCAGGTAATACTCAAACGCGGTCGCCGTGCTGAGCGGCAGCGGAGAGACGAGCGTGCCGCTCGCCAGGAGATCGACGACGAGGCTGAATCGCGCGATGGCCAGACCCAGACCCTGCGCTGCGGCCTCGATCAGCAGCCCCGCGTGATTGAACCGCTGCCCGGCGTAGCAGGGGAGGTCCGAGCGCCCGAGCTGATCGAGCCAGCTGAGCCAGTCGGACAGGCTTCCGTCTCCCTCAGCGCTCGAGTCGTGAAGCAGGGGCAGCTCGAGCAAAGCGTCGATGGTGGCGATGGGCCCCCGACCTGCGATAAGCGCCGGACTGCACACCGGCAGCATCTGATCCCCCATCAGCCAGGTCGACCAATGGCCGCGATAGCGGCCGTGACCGAAGCGAATGGCGAGATCGACCCGTTCGGCCCGCAGATCGAGGACGCGCGCGTCGGCGATCACCTGCACTTCGATGTCCGGATTGTGCTTACAGAAACTCGACAACCTCGGTACGAGCCACCGCGACGCGACCGACGGCAACATGCTCACGCGAAGCTTGCGCTCCTCGCCGGCGTGACCTAGCCCCGCGAGCGTGCGGGTGATGTCCGTGATCGCCTGGTTGACCTTGTGCGCGAGAGCTTCGCCGGCGGCCGTGAGTTCCAGTCCCTGGGCGCTGCGATGAAACAGGCGAACGCCGATCTCTGCCTCGAGCGCCTTCATGCGATGACTGACCGCGCTCTGCGTGCGGTGCAGCTGCGCGGCAGCGGCCGTGAAGCTCAGGTGCCGCGCCGCGGTGGCGAACACGTATAGCGAATCGAATGTCGGCAGGCGCGGCATCTTTTAAGGCCCATTTGGGCTCATAACCCGAGATAGGACGAGTCCCACGGCAATAACTCACTTGCTAGGCGTGGCCACTAAAATACAGTAAATTCAATAACATGACAGTACTAGAGCAGCAGCATGAGTTGGGCTCATGGCTCGCTACACAGATTAACTCATTTGTCCTTTCTCCGTCAGGTTGCGAGTATTGCCGACCTCGTCCAGGCCCAGACAGCGGAGAGTCCTTCAGATGACTGGCTTCGACCAACCCACCGATTTTGGCACGCTTGGCGTGCAAGCCGCGCCGCCCCGCCAGGATCAGGGCGCGGCGGATGAGCTCAATCAGGAGCTGTCCGCACTGCTGCCGCGGCTGTGGCGTTTCGCCCTGCGGCTGGCGGGCAACCGACACGACGCCGAGGACCTAGTGCAACGCGCCTGCGTGCGCGCCCTCGAGCGACGACATCAATTGCAGCACGCCACATCGACGCTCAGCTGGCTGTTCTCCATCGTGCATTCCGTGTGGCTCAACGAGGTGCGTGCCCGACAGATTCGCAGCCACGCGAGTCTCGAGTGGAGCGAGCGGCTGGCCGATACGCTAGCCGACACCTCGATGCTGACGCTCGAGATGGATCTGCTGCACCGGCAGGTCGTGTCCGCGGTCGGCAGGCTTCCGGATACACAGCGTGTCGTGATGCTGCTGGTGGCCGTCGAGGGATTGAGTTACCGCGAGGCCGCCGAGGCGCTCGACATTCCCATCGGCACCGTCATGAGCCGCCTGGCATGCGCACGACTCACCATCGGGCTGGAGCTATCGATTCCGCAAGACCGTCGGGGCAGCTTTGAGCCGCAGCCGATCGCGAAGTACCAACGTTGAGCCGCCGCCTGCCACCGGTTGAATCCATCGCTCACGCTACGCGATGGGCGACTATCCGCCCTCACCCAACGTGATCAAAATCCCCGCCAACTCACATCAATTTATGTGAGCAGGCTCACTCGCGATAAGGGTCAAGAGCTGGCGGCCGGTGTTAATTTGGTAGTAAGCGGTTAGTCGGGCGACATGCAGTTGACTCACCGCCCGAGCCACCGCTTCGTTGGCGCAGGTCTCGGCTCGCTGCACTTTGACTGGGTCCCTATTCCACTCCGCATAGCAGACGTGCTGCGCCGCCACGTGAAGGCGCTGGTAGAGAGTGGCCACGCCGGCGAGGTTGTCGATATTCAGATCCTGGAATTTGACTGTCTCCTTCGGCACAAACGCACTGGCTACACCGAATGTGCACATGAGGCTCATTCCGGCGGCCGCGAAAGTGGCGAAAATCGTGCGATTTGTCTTGGTCTTCAAGTACATGGTTGTCTCCTGCAGAAAGTGCGAAACGTGTTGCGGTGAATAACAGCCGGCGAACCCGGTTATTCCGCGCGTCAGCGAGTAAATATTTCGCGCGGCGCTGGGAATAAATCGCGGTCGCGGCGTGTTCCTCGGTAAACCGGCAATGAGGCTGGACGAGGCGTCCATCGTGCAGGAAGGAGTTGCGATGACGACCGAGGATCTCAGCACGGCACTGCCCGCACTGCTGCCGCGCCTTTGGCGCTTCGCGCTGCGGCTCGCGGTGAACTATCATGACGCGGAGGATCTGGTGCAGCGGGCTTGCGTGCGCGCGCTCGAGCGTCGTCACCAGCTGCAGCCGGGGACTTCGGTACTGAGCTGGCTGTTCTCGATCGCACACACCGTGTGGCTGAATGAGTTGCGCGCACGCCAGATCCGCAGCCGCGCCAGCATGCAGTGGAGCGATGAGCTCAGCGATACGCTCGCCGAGGCCACGGCGCTCACTCCCGAGATGGACGCGATGCATCGAGAGGTCGTCGCTGCGGTCGAGCAGCTGCCCGACGCGCAACGAGCCGTCATGTTGCTGGTCGCGGTCGAAGGCTTGAGCTACCGCGAGGCAGCCGAGGCGCTCGATGTGCCCATCGGCACTGTCATGAGCCGGCTCGCCCGCGCGCGCCTGACTATCGGCCGCCACTTCGACGACCAATCTTCCAATGTGCAAACTCTGCGAGGCGCGTTGTAATGAGCATCGACGACACTTTGTTGATGGCGCACGTTGATGGCGAGCTGTCGGCGGAAGGCCGCAGGGAAGTCGAGGCTGCCGTCGCGCGCTCGCCCGAGCTCGCCGAACGGTTGTCCGCCATGCGGGCTTCGGCGCTACCTTACGGCGCCGCATTCGAGCGGCAGGTGCTGCCGCCCGTCCCGCCGCAACTCGCGCGCCGCATCAGTGAGCTCGCTGCCGTGAGCGCGGCTGCTCCGCTCCGAGTCAAGGCGGCCAGGGTCTGGCCGCGCATGGCGGCGGCGTTCGTGGCCGGCGCAGTGTGCTGCCTGGTGGCGCTCGAACTGAGGCCGAACGCAGGGCCCTTGCTTTCCGCGACCGCACCGGTCGCCCCATGGATTCAGGCGGTCGCCGATTACCAGCAGCTCTACTCGCGCGAGACTCTGGCGAGCGTGACCGAGAATCCGCAATTGACGCGCGAGATAGTCGGGAACCTGCATAGCGCCGATGCGCTGGCGATCCAGATCCCGGATCTGCGCAGCGCGGGGCTTGCCTTCAAGCGCGTGCAGCGGCTCAATTTTCGCGGCCAGCCAGTGGTGCAAATCGTGTATTTGCCCGAGCAGAGCGGGGGGCCGGTGGCGCTGTGCGTGACGCGCGATCGAGAGCCCGATGCCTCGCCGCGCGCGCAGCAGGTTGGAGAGATGCAGACGGTTGCCTGGCGTCGGGGCAATCTCGGCTACGTGCTTCTGGGGAGGGGGTCCCAGATCGACCTCAGCCGTCTGGGCCACCGGATCGCGAGCGGCGAGGCCGCCCCGCTCTACAGCCGGGTGGAGAGTGAACCGTTCCGGCGGCTGGCGGGGCGGATCACTTCTTCAAAAACTGGCTAGCGGGATACCTGGCGGCGCCGGTTATTCCATCGCCGCTGCGAAATATCTTTTTGCGCTACGACCAGCCCGCCGCGGAATAGCGGGCGCCCTCGCCTGTTATCTCCTCAAACCCTACCGACTCGACCCCGCAGCAACGCGAGGCCGGCTCGCAGCGGCAGAGACACATTTGAAAACCTTTTTTGGAGAGATGACGATGAATACGACGGCAAGACATTTCACAATGAACTCGACCGATTCTCACGGGACAAGCCACGCGGCGGCCATGGGGCGGGCCACCCTAGCATGCCAATGGAGGCTCGACAGCGAAGGCCAGATGACCGGGCGGTGGCTGCACGAATCTCGTGCACCGGATGCCGAGCACTGCGCCTGGATGTCGGCTGACCCATGTGCGGATGACTCGCAAGACGAAGCGCAACCGCCAGGGCGGCTGCAAACGGTGATCAGCTGGATCGCGATCAGTGCGTTGCTCACGATTTCTGTACTCGGGACACTCGTGTGTTTCACGACCGAACCGAGCGGGATGTTCTGACGGATCGTTCGCGCTTTAGCAACATATTCTTCGCTGCAGTATTGGGATGATACGGGACATACCCTTCGCGAGAAGTAAGCAGATTCAGCCACTTTGTCAGGAAGTCCGCATTCGATCGCAGCGATTTCTTAGATTCCGCCCATTGCTGCTCGCACTGCTTGATGTCGCGGTTAATTTCGAGCAATTCTCTCCAGCATTCGGTGCAGAGAATCGGACGCTGATCAATTGGCGCCTTTTGAACTTCGTAGGTGTACTTTTGATCAACGGCACTGAACACGGCCGATTTTTTGCAGCGCCAGCAGCTATAGGGAATGTCGGTATATTCTTTGACGTAGTGGAAGCTCACCGAATGTTGACTTTTCTCCGACCATTTTGAAGGGTCGGCGGGCACCGAGTGGAGCTTGTTTTGTTGCCCCATTTGTAATCCCTTGCGACGTGGAGGCGAGGTGGCCAGCGAAAGATTTTACCGAGACACCGCGAAAAGGGGTGTCGGATGCCTCACAAATGAGCGGCAGCTATCGAGCGATCTGTGAAGGACGGCGAATGACGGGTATTGGGACCGGTCGGCGACGGCCACGAGTCAGCCGCGCGAGCTCTTAGCCAGGAGTCGAATAGCCAAATTTCGGAGCGTCACTCTCGCATTTCTCCTCGATCTGACTGCCTTTCCGATGGCGAATCTTGGCTAACCGCCTACAATTCGACATCTTCTCCCGCGAGGGCTCGTAGCCGTGGCGAAACGTGATCCGCGCCGTGCCCCTGCCTACTCCATCGCGCAGGCGGCTCAATACCTGAAGATTCTGGCGCCGACCGTGCGTTCGTGGGTGCTAGGCCGCGACTACCCGCGGCAGCCCGGCAAGGGCCGCTTCAAGCCGGCAGTAGTTATTCAGTCGGGTCCTAATCACCACCTATCGTTTCTAAATCTGATCGAGATCTCGGCGCTGCAGGCCCTGCGCACCGGGCACAAATTCAAGCCTTCGGCGGTGAGCACGGCTCTGGACTATGCCGGTCAGGATCTGGCCGTAACCAATCTCCTTGCAAGCAAACACTTGTACGCCCGTCCGGGTGAGCTGTTCCTTGCGCGGTACTGCCAGCTTGGCAATCTCAATCGCGCCGACGAGCTCTGCATTAAGGCGGTGCTGCGGGGCTTGCAACACAGAATTCAGTGGGACGATGGAATACCCGTGCGATCTTTCCCGCCGGTCCCGCGCACACCAGGAGCCAAGTCCGTCATGCTCGACCCGCGGGTAGCGTTTGGACGCCCGGCTTTGACGCGCCTGAGTGTTTCGACATCGGTAATTGTCGACCGGATCAATGCGGGCGAGGAGACGGCCGATCTCGCGAAAGATTATGGAGCGACAGACGAAGAGATCATCGACGCTCTCGCCTATGAACGGGCCACATGAACTCATATCGCCCACAATTGAGATTTAGGTCGGGCGTTTCTCTAAATCGCTCCATCTCATGAAAGTTCGAGAAGTAATTCAACTGATCGAGCAGGACGGTTGGCACCACGTTCGGACGAAGGGTAGTCACCGGCAGTTTCAGCATTCTGTGAAGCCGGGCACGGTCACGGTGGCCGGGAAACTCGGGGTGGACGTGCCAACCGGTACGCTCAATAGTATCCTGAAGCAGGCTGGTCTCAGGCGTCTGTAGGAGGACCAATGGAATACCTGGTGGTGATTGAGAAAGGCGAGACAAGCTATGGCGCCTATGTCCCTGATCTCCCCGGCTGCGTTGCCGTTGGCGAAACGCGTCGCGAGGTACTGAAGCTCATTCGCGAGGGCATTAAACTCCACATCGAGGCTCTGCGCGAAGCGGGGGAGCCTGTTCCTCCTCCAACGTCGAAGAGTGAAGTCATCAAAGTGCGCGCTGCATAGCGCTTGTGCACCAATACCCGGTGCGTGTTCGAAGCCTGGCTGATCGCCGGTGCGAGGCACCGTAGCAAAAACGTAGCGCTTGATGCCTTTTCGTGCGCTACGGTGCCTATTTCGAATGAGGGTGGGCCTGCTAAGTGGTTGAAATTAAAGAACCTATAAAATCATCGCTGCGACTACGAACCAGGAGGTCGTCTATGCACTTCAGAAATACGACTTCCTGGTGCTCTTTCCGATCAACCCGTTAACGCTTGCCAGGTATCGCGAGGCCTTCAAGCCCAGCCGGGCCAAGGACGACCCGTCCGATGCCGAACTGGCTCTGGATCTTCTGGTACGTCACCCAGAGCGATTCGCGCCGCTCCAGCCGCATGCCGGACTACAGTCTGTTTGCAGGCTTACCCGGAGCGGTCCCCCACCTGGTGCCTCGGCTGCTCGTCGCGTTCGGGGAAGATCGCCAGCGCTTCCAGCGGGCCGAGGAGTTGCAAAAATACGCCGGGATCGCCCCCGTTACGGAGCGCAGCGGCAAAAAGAGCTGGGTACATTGGCGCTGGCAGTGTCCGAGGTTCCTTCGTCAGACCTTCATCGAATGTGCCGGCCAAACGATCAATAAATCGTTCTGGGCTGGCGCTTACTACTACCAGCGACGCGCCAAGGGAAGTACCTACCAAGCCGCCGTGCGCGCCCTGGCCTTGAACAGCGCGCTGAACGCCTCAAGTGAGTCAGGCTGTGCGTAGTAGAGAGTGGCGACAGTCGACACCTTTGCGACGATCGCGGTCGGCAGCTTCCGGGCAGGCTAATGAGGCTTCTCTTGTGGACGTGTACGCTGTGATGATTCCGCAGCGGGCGTTTGAGCCGGGCGCGCAAGTGAACTACAAGGATACCGTGCTGCACATATCACGATGGCGAGCCAAAAATGTGGGAAATGCCGAGAGAAATTGGAGGCTCAGGATTATCTGACTAGCGACGCCCGACTGCCTGGGGCTCGACGGAATCGCTCTAGATGGATTGCCCCGAAATGGCAGGGTTCAAAAGTGCATTTTGTCGATCTGGCATGGCAATACAGGCTGAAGCCCTCCAAATTTTGCGCGACCACCGCGGATCGGTTACAAGTGGTGCTACCCACCTTCCCGCGGGTACGTATCGATGGAACTGCTCGAGCGTGAACAATGTTTCGCCGACTTGGCGCAGTGGCTCTGCGCTGTGGCTGAACACGGAGGTTGTATCGCGCTCGTGGGCGGCGAGGCGGGCATCGGCAAGACCGCACTGCTACAGGAATTCTCGAAGCAGCAGCGAGACGCGCGCGTATTGTGGGGGGCGTGCGACGCGCTCTTCACCCCCCGTCCTCTCGCACCGCTGCATGACATCGCGCGGCAGACGAAGGGCGCGTTATTGGCGACCGTCAATTCCGCAGCGAACCGCGAGGAGATCTTCACCGCAGCGCTCGATGAGCTGGAGCGGTCGGAGGCGCTGGTTGTTTTTGAAGACATGCATTGGGCGGACGAAGCAACTCTTGACCTGCTTAAGTATCTGGGCCGCCGAATTCATCGTACGCGCGCAATGCTGGCGGTTACGTATCGCGATGACGAGGTTGGCGCGCGGCATCCACTTCGGTTCGTAATCGGCGACTTGCCGCGCGCGACCACACACCGAATGACACTCTCACCGCTCACAGAACCGGCCGTCGCACAGCTTGCCAGGCAGGCGGGGCGTCCGTCCCGCGGGCTGCACCGCATCACCGGCGGCAATCCGTTCTTCGTCACCGAAGCTCTGGCTACGGCGGTCGGCACCGTTCCGGTTTCGGTGCGCGATGCCGTGCTCTCGAGAACCAGCCAGCTTTCGCCTGCCTCCCGCGAAATTGCGGAGCTTGTCTGCGTTGTCCCGGGCAGGACGGAAGTCTGGCTGCTGGAGCAGGCCGTCCGGCCCGATGAAGCGGGCATCGAGGGTTGCCTCGGCATCGGCATGGTACGTTACGAGGATGCCTCTCTTGCATTTCGGAACGAGCTGGCGCGGCGCGCGCTTGAAGACTCGCTCTCTCAGCCGCGACTACAGAGTCTGCACTCGAAAGTCGTCGCCGTCTTGACCGGGCGACCCGGCAGCCCTGCCGCTCGCCTCGCACATCACGCGAACGGTGCGCGCCTGCAGGAGCAGCTATCGTTCGAGTATTATCTGACGGGTCAGCATGAACCTGCCATCGAAGCGCAGCGCCGCGCGCTGGAGATGTGGCGAGCCTCGGGACAGCGCGTGAAGGAAGGCGAGTCGCTGCGCTGGTTGTCGCGCCTAAGCTGGTGTGTGGGCAGTCGCGCGGAGGCAAACCGGTACGGTATTGATGCGGTTGCAATACTTGAGTCTCTGCCACCGGGCCCGGAGTTGGCAATGGCCTACTGTATTCGAGCGGACCTCGACATGGAGGCTCACGAGGCCGAGTCCGCCATCGTTTGGGCGCACGCAGCGAGCTATAGCGCTTGCGGAGCCATGGGCGAACACCGAGATTCTGAGTCATGCGTTGAATACTCTCGGCACAGTTCGACTCATCGGCGGCGACGCCTCTGGTTGGGCCGATCTCGACCGGTGTCTGCAACTCGCGCTGGCCGGTGGATTTCAGGAGCAGGTGGTTGGTGCTTATACGGACCTGGCCGCTATGGCCGTGTCTCACCGTCACTATGGCCAGGCGTCACGATACCTGGGCGCGGGGCTGACGTACTGCGAAGAGCGCGACCTGGATTCATGGTGGCTATACATACTTGCGTATCGTGCACGCTTGAAATTCGAAACCGGCAACTGGCGGGGAGCGAGCGAAGATGCTGAAGCCGTGTTGCGGGATCCCCGCACCACACCAAACGCCCGCATTCCTGCGCTGCGCACGCTCGGACACCTTCGAATACGGCGCGGCGACCCGGACGCGAGCAGTCCACTCGACGAAGCACGGGCGCTCGCCGGCCCGACACCGGAGCTGCAGCGGGTTGGCATGCTCGCCGCAGCGCACGCCGAGGCGGCGTGGCTTGCAGACGATCGGGAGGGCGTCCCCAGAGAGGTGCAGCCGGCGTATGACCTCGTGCGCGAACGACAGGATCCACGGATGAAGGGCGAACTTGCAGCGTGGCTGTGGCGAATCGGGGCCCTTGAGCAACAGCCAACGGACATCGCAGAACCGTATGCGCTAGAGATCTCCGGTGACTGGCACGGCGCGGCACGCTCGTGGGAGGCTCTGGGCTGTCCGTATGAGCACGCGAACATGCTCGCATGGTACGGAACCGAAGCCGGGCAGCGGAAGGCACTCGCGATTCTTGAACAATGGGGTGCCGCCCCCGCGGCGCAGCTCCTGCGAATGAAGATGCGTGCTCAAGGGGTCCGCGGCATTCCGCGCCGCTCGCGGAAATCGACGCGGAGCAACTCGTTTGGCCTCACGAAACGCGAAACCGAGATTCTCGCGCTCTTATCCGAAGGTCTGCGCAATTCGGTCATTGCGAAGCGCCTGTTTGTTTCGACCAAAACAGTCGACCACCACGTTTCGGCGATCCTCGCGAAGCTCGGCGTGTCGTCGCGTGCCGAAGCGGTTGCGATGGCGCGCAGGAAGTCCGCCGGCAACCTGTGATCGCGTCGCCGCGGCACCGGCCCGGTGCCGCGGTTACTGCGCAGTGGAGCGTCCCAGCCCTGCACCCCGCCGCCCGCTAGCGTCACTTTGCAGCCATTAGGGCCGGACTCACAATGCCGTATTTCGCGGCATCGCGAGCTGTGTGCGTCGCAAGGTAGACGATGTTCAGCTGCGGCTGACGGGCAGACCGAACGGCGTCGCCGAGCGCCTTTTCGTAGCAGTCATGTAAGCTGGTGGGAGGTTGCAGATCGACACGGTTACCGTGGGTACAGGCGATATCGGCAGCTCTCTGCAGCCGAACATACAGCTTACGCGCGCCAGCCGGCTGGGTGGGATCGAGTCCTACGGTACTAACTGGGACTTTGACTGTGACTTCATTACCAGCGGCCTCGACAGCACTGAAGAGGACGGCGCACGCGGCCACAGCAGCGAAGCAAATAAGGGGCTTGGTAGTGAGAGAAGAGGCTTTCGTGTTCATGTTGATCTCCGTGTTGGTTAATGAATTCGGGCGGGGAGAATCGTGCCGCACGGGATGCATGGTCGAATCGGGAGAACTATCCAATTGGAGGGGGAAGGCTTACCTAGATTTGTAGGCAAGGCTTACCCAGATTTGAATGCAAGGAAGCCGAAAATGCCGCGAATGTCGGCACGTTCGTTGCGCCAGGCAACAATAGCGGGTTGAAAGTAAAGATCCCCCACGCCGCCGCCGCCACTGATGGCACCCTGAGCACTGGAACTCAGCGAGTTGTTGGCGATCGGTATCGTCACGGCGGATGAAAACCGCGCACCGCCAAGCATCGGTATTTCCCCGGTGCTCGCCCAAAGAAGCGTGTTCATGTCCAGCAGGTACCGATTGCTGTCCCCGTGGCAAGAACCTCACCGTTGCCTCCCACCTGCTCGCTACGCGAGTAGAACAGGAAGCTGTTGTTGTACGTCAATCCGGGCTCGGGGCTGAGGCCGGAATTGATGGCACTCAGGCCGAGAGGATAGACGCCGCGGTTCTGCGACTGGGCTGAAGTCGCGACCAAACATACCAAAACGGCGGCGAGGATCCACCGCTGTCGCTCGGCTGACGCGTGCCGCATCACTTACCGCCCGGCGCTTCCCGCACGCTTTGGGGGATCGTTGCCGTCCTTCGGGCGGTCGTCAAACGGCGTAAACCGTCGAACGCGGCGTACTTGTAAGCGTAGCTATAGGTCGGAGTCCACCCCTAAGGCCTCGAGGCCGAGAGTTTGAGTATTCGCGACGCGGCCAGCGGCAAACAGTAGCGTGTCCGGAAAGAGCACCTGGCCCGTCGACAGCTCCACTTCCAGATCGGCACCCCTCGCCGCGACGCGTTCCACGCTCGCGCCGAACCGGACGGTTATGCGCCACTTCCCGAAGAGTCCTTCCATACACTCCGGCACCTGCCGCACTACGAGATCACCGAAAAGGACAGACGGCAGCTTCATGGCTTACCGGCGACTGGAGGAACACGTCGGCCGCTGTGCGGGTCACTGCATCTGGTCGAGCATTTCCGATAACGCTGCTTTCACGCGCAGCGCCTTCTTGATCTCATCCGCGGTCGCGAACGGGTATTCGCCATATTCCAAGAAACTGGGGCAGTGGTGCTCACGCACGAACTTGATGAAGGCCGGCGCGTTCGTCTTCCCTTCGGGGAGCCTTCGAGATTTTCAAAAACCGTGCTGATGCCCGTCGCACCGAAGAGGGCTATCGCATCCTCCGTATACTTGTCGAAGTCTGTGTCAAAAATGCCCTGATACATGAAGTAGGTGTCGCCCTTGATTGGGAACAGGACCCAGCGCAGGTAATGCAGCTTCAGTACCGCAAGGGCATCCGGCTGGGCGGCGATGGTCTTCTCGATATTGCGCGCGTACTCATAGAAGACTTCCTCGCGCCCGGGAATGATCTTCGCCAGTATCGAGAAGCCATAACACGCTGGGGTCCTCGGGAAGATCGAGCCGTAGCGTCCCTGCTCCACCTTGTCGGGGAAGAAGCCGCCCTTGGGGATCGCCATCGCGGCCGGCTTGCTCCAATCATTCGGTCGTGATTCTTCGGACATGGTCTGATCATCCGCTGTGGGGTTGTCACGTGGATCTTCAGGCACGGCCGAGGACAGGAACCTCGGTTCCCTGTTCTGGGGACACATGCGGATAGGTCGATGATAATGGATCTTCCGCACTCGACTGCACAATTGCCCCTTAGGGCAAGGCTGGTCGCCGGCGGCGCGTTGCGACCCACGTCCCAGCATCCATTGTTTGCCGTCTGCGACCGGCAGCTTTACGGCGCGCATTTCGGACCATGCGGTGACCGGAGCTGGCCGGGAAGCGCCTGATTGTCGTTTCGTTAGCCGACATTCAGCGCTCAGAACCCAGAGCCCTCGGTAAGGGACTCGTGTCGACCCGTAGGCGCCAGTCACCAACGGCGGGTATCGGGCTCCTCAATGATCGCTGACCAGCCACGCGCTTGGTTGCGGCCGCGTCTAATTCCAGCCTTTCATGACCATCTTCTGGCCCCTTTTTCTATCTCGCTCCGATCACGTTTTGCGCCGAAGTATCCAAGCGCCCAGGGCGAGCGAAGCGTCGAGCAGCGCAAACGCTAGGAGCGCATGAGGAAAAACACCGGCGATCGCGATAGGAACAAGCACGACAGGGACCAGTATCCATCGATCGAGGATAGAAGCTGCGACGGTTTGTCGGCCCCCGGAGCGTCCGCCGAACAAATACAGCCAACCAATGACCATGACCGTCATACCAATCACGCGGAAGAGCGCCTCCTCGTGTCCCGCGAATTCGTCATCCCTGAAGAGGGTCTGCACCGCGCCCGGCCAAATAACAAATAGAGCCCCAAGGCTCAAATAGATGTAACCATTCATCGCGGTCCACCGAGACGCTCTTGACAGATTAGGAGGTGTTTCCCATAAATCGGTGGTAAAGGACATGACAGTTTCCTCTAGATGATTGTGATCGTTTGGTAACGAGTGATATCTCGAGCACCTGAACTGCGATGACGGGCGCGACGATGAACACTAGTGTGCTGGAGTTAACCCGTGCAATTGGACCTTGTGCTGTCCCAAGCGAAGAAGTCCTGGCGAATGCCGTCGCAAGACCGCATGCCCACCAAATTAGCAGGACGTGGGACAACACTGGCCCTGCGGCGGCTTTTGCAAGAGTAAGTCGGTTAGATTGAATTGGTCCAAGCCATAAAAGTACCGAGTGCCGGCTCTGGCTGCGGTATGCTCAACTCGTGCATGCAACACTTATCGGTGGCACCGGCCTTACCGGTGCATTTCTAGTTAGGCTGCTATTAGCTGATTCGGCAATAACGAAAGTGATCTCCATTTCGCGAAGGTCGCTAAATATTTCTAATACCAAGCTGACCGAAGTTCTGATCTCCAACCTGGCGCAGTTACCGTCGATGGAATCGAAGATCCCCGGGGTAATCTATTTCTGCTGTCTGGGCACCACGATCAAGACGGCCGGCAGCAAAGAAAACTTCGAAAAGGTCGACCACGCGGCTGTAGTCGACTTTGCGAAAATCGCGAAGAGGTACGATGCAAAATCATTTGCGCTCATTTCCGCTATGGGTGCAAACCCGCGCTCGATGTTCTTCTACAACCAGGTCAAGGGCCGCATGGAAAATGATGTAGAGGCTCTAGGGCTTCGCTCTTTGATCATCTTCAAACCCGCACTCTTGCTTGGCCCACGCCACGAATACCGTTTGGGGGAGAGCATCGCGACTAAGACCCTGATTCCGCTATCGCACCTCCTCCCGACTCGAATCAGGAAAAGCCTCAGTACGGAGGCCGAAATTTTAGCGACCCGGATGTTGGCCGAGGGAAAGGCAGCGTCTGAAGGAGTCCATGTCTTTCGGGCGATGGAAATTTAGCCAGTTTGACCGATACCGCCGCGAAGGGAATGTCAGCAATAGGGCGCCGATTCTGAGCTGCTGTACTACCGGTTTTGGCCGGTATGCGCCTGTGATGCTGCGTAGATCTTCGCGGGCCTGCCGAAGGCAAGTCCGGATGATGCGCACCGTTTCGGGCAAACGCCCGGTCATGCGTAGAAAATCGAAACTGCAGCGCTAAGGCGAGTTTGCCATGGCATGCAAATCAAGCGGAGGTCGACGCATATCTGCAACATCGCCGTCATATTCCCGTTCAACGTCTCCGGAATACTTTCCCGATCGCAGCAAGCCATCTTTTCGCTGGCCACAGACTTAGCCTGTTGACGGGAGATGTATTGAGTGCAGATCAAAATTGAGCCTTGGTGCGTCCTTTTGGCAAGCCGAGAAACCGCGCAAACTGCGCACAGCGTTGCTCAGAGGCAGACTGCGATGACCAAGCGAGATCCGCTGGTCCAGACGCTCCGGCGTGCCGCTTCAGTGTCATCGCGCGACAAGATTGGTGCGGTCATCGCGGGACCTGCTGAGCGTTGGCGGTTGAGCGCGTTCAAAGACCTCGCTCTTCGCAACATCTTCATGCAGCCTAAGCACCAAGGAACGGCATACGAAGTGTTGCTGGCCCTGCTGCAGCTCGAAGGCCGCGTCCCATCCACGACGCCCATCGTATTCCTGCCCTCTGACCATGTCGTGAGCGATGAGGAGGTAATGACGCGCTCGCTCGTGAGTATGGTCGAATGGATAAGCGACGCACCGCGACCGGTTTACCTGCTAGGTGCCGTGCCGGAAGGACCCCACGACCAATTGGGCTACGTCGTTCCTTGGCACGATGCGCTGCAAATGCCGAGCAGTGTGTACGAATTTGTCGAAAAACCGGACGTACGGCAGGCGCGTAAGCTAATCAACGCCGGTGGCCTATGGAATACATTCATATTCGGCGGCATTGTTCTCTCCATCTTGGAACTGTTTCGTCCGAAATTTGATGCGACAATTACTGCCTTGCGCACGGCGTTGCAGGCGAATTTGAGTGATCCTATCGAACCTCGTGCCCTCACCGCTATCTACGATCGCTTGACTCCTGTTGATTTTTCGCGGGACTTGCTGGTGAAGCAAGCGGACAGTCTCAACGTTCTGCGCTTACCGCGCTGTGGCTGGTGGCCCCTGAAATCACCTAAACGCGTTCCACAGATTAGCGATGCTGACGCACCACTGCTGGATACCGGTCGCGACGCCGGTGAGCGTCTGAGCGGCAACGACTCGGGTCTAGATCGGTGAGCCCACGCCGGTGTCCGTACTGGCGTGAATTAAGCCTCCTGCGCGCTGACTTCCGTCACTGAACGGCGGAGGGCATGAGCGGCCTTGGATGACTGCTTGCATGGCTTCCGAGAATGCCTCGAGTCGGCGGCCAACGACCGTTTCCACATGCCGGTTCCAGAAGTTGGATTCGAACGTCCAACGCGCCGACCTTGCTTTAGGTTGATCACGCGGCCGCGTGAGAGTCACTCACTTCGGTAGCTCGGTCCCGGCCTGCTCCGCCACCGTGTAAGAGGCGGAGCAGGCGGGCCAGTTCTCGGGTCGCTGCATCTGTGCGCATCTCGTGCTCGCCGTGGGCCGCCTCGGCACGCCGAAGCGCACTCGCCAGGTGTGCCGTCGATGCGAATGGCGTATCAGATGCGCGGTCGTAGGTAACCGTCAGCTCTCGGGACTAGAGCCGGTCGCGGGTGCTATTAGGAGAATGCGATCACATCGCGTCCGCTGGCGTTGCCGTAGCATTCCCGGCTGGACAGGTTCGCGCGCTGAGGGCGCCGCGCGAGGAAATCTCGCGCGATAGCGCCAAGGACATGAAATCTATGAAGTATGTTATTTGGGGAGCGATCGCCATCGCCGCTCTCTACTTCGGGACGGGCCTTTTTGGACCGTCGGCGCCGAGTGCCCGTGAAGTTGAGCCACTGCTTCGAGATTTCCTCGGCGAGGGGAATGGTCAGTGCACGGTAGATCATTTGTCCAATGTATCCGTAGGCAAGTACGCGGAGCAAATGGGTGGCTGGCCCGTGTTTGCATCCCACCAAGAAACCTGTCGTCAAAGTTCTACTTCCGCGGCTACCGGGAGACTCGACACGTCCACGACCAACCTGGGGCTCGACGATGCGCGTAGGGGCGTTGCGGTGGCTTTCGCTCGAAAGACCTCCAGCGGCGCGGTCGAGTTGTTCGTCCCGGAAATATTTCAACAGGGCCAACAGCAGATGCAACAGGCATTTCAGAGTGCCTTCGACAACATGAAAGTGCAGGTCGGTTCAGGGTCAGGAACTCCGCCGAACAAATAGTAAAGAAGCACGCCGGTGGAAGGCTTGCGGACGCCCATGAGGAATTTCCCGCAGAGACCCGGTTGCCGGCGCATTTGATGCATACAAATATCAACCGGAGGTCACGGTTTCCTATGCGACATTCGTGCAAGACATGAGTGAACGGCTCGTATTGGCGTCGTGGTTTGCTTTAGGGATTGGACTACAGGTTCCGGTTCTGATCCGTGGGGATTGGAATTGGGGCAGGCTGGCGGGATGCGTCGGCATTGGCCTCATTGGCATGCTTCCGGGGCGCAATGAACACGAGTATCAGCCTTTCTTTCATCTTCTTTACAGCTTGGGAATTTTCTCGTGCGCATTCGCCATGATGTTCAAGGATGACATCTTGCCGGTGGTTAGCGAGCGAGTCCTGCTGTTGTATTCGTTGATTTTCTGGTTTGCGTTCTTCTCGTACTTTTACCACGGGACCACACTTCACAAGGTACTTCTGGGAGTTCTTCTCATACCAAGTGTCGCGACGGTCGTTATCGTATTCCAACGGTCGCAACTCAACTTTCTCTGGAAAATCCTTCTGTATACGTGGTTTCTATGCACGGTTGTATCGCTGGGGCTGATTCAATTTCCCTTTCACCATCTCTCCATCTTTCTGTCACGGCAAGAAATTCCCTGGGTAACGCCACTTGACTGTATCGCGGCTGGCATGGCGTTCTTATACCTCGCCGTCAATATGGCGTACCTGTATGAGCTGATTCCCATACCAGGGAAGAACCAATCTTGGCAGGACCGAATGAATCAATGGCATGAGCTGACGAATCTGATGACGCGGAGAGTAGATGATGACCAGCCCACGCATCTACAATCGCTCGTGCTGTTGGTGGGAGTGGGCGGTGCGCTCCTACTTATCTACTTTTTTCATTGGCTGCCGAACGGGTTGGCGATCAATATCCTGATCGTGCTTCCGTGTTTGCTGTCGTTGGGGCGAGGTTCTTCAACCGCGGCGGATGCGCTCAGCCAAGTCGCGAATGCTCGCGTCCCAGGGGCCAAGGTGAGTCGCAATGACCCGTGTCCGTGCGGAAGCGGTAAAAAATTTAAGCACTGTTGCGGAGCTCCGGGTGCCGTTAGCCATGATGCCCCGGGTTAGGTTGCCGGTGGATCAGGGCGAAGCCGATCCGCTAGGGACCGTTATGTGCCCCAACCAGACGACCACCAATGACCATTCACGCCGCGCACCCTGTAGCTACCACCGTTGAGGGTGTAGCTGTAGTTGATGACACTAAGACCATAGAGACCGATCTGTGTTTGATTCCAGTCCTCCTGATAGATCGCACCATTCCATTGGATACGCCGGTCCATCCACAGCGTCTTCCAGCCCAGCTCGTTGCGCCGTTCTGGGTTAAGCCAGTAACTCAATTATGGATAGCGTAGACATGCAGGTACCGATGGTCACTTCTGACATCGGGTCAACGTCCGCTCCGGGGCAAGCATTTCAGCACCTGCTGCTACTGCTTCTGGCCGGAAGTGAGCAAACTATTTCTAATGGGGCTGCACGTTCGCCCGGGTCAACATCGCCGAGCGTTCCCACACGGCCTTAGCCAGGGCGCGATCCTGCGACAGCGGATTGGGCACCGCCTCCTTGCCTTCCTTGAAATAACGTCCGGTCACCGTTGCAGTCATTTCAATGCGGTCAGTGACTGCAGTTGGGCCGGTCGGCGACGGCCACGAGTCAGCTGCGAATGACGAGTTGCAACGAGTCGCCCCTCGCATTTCTCCCCTATCTGATTGCCTCCCCGATGGCGAATCTTGGCTAAGCGGCTACAATTCGACATCTTAGAGGCGATCTTTTTTCGTGCTGTGCTATTGAGACAGTTGTGCTGGCGACCGTGTTGCACAAGTTCGTCACTTCATCCGGAAAGAGACGATTCGTAATTCCTATTTCGAATCTCTCCGGGCGCGCCATTTAATCCCAATTTCTCAGTCACTTGCGGATCCGGTCTTGCGCCGGGGTGGCCCCCCAGCGCCGCGGCACCCGGCCAACCAGGCGCGACCATCTTTTCTGCCCGTCGATGATCGAATTGCCGGCGGTTCTGCGCATAAGTCCCATGAAAGGAGAACTCACATGGGAACACCTCACACATTGCGCCACAATAGGAATTCGACGGTGCGCCGTTGGCTCCGGGCCGACTCGTCTCGATCCACGCGACCGACCACGGATCACCCCGACCGGGGCGTGCTCCGTCCACGCGACTCGGGCACCACGCATGAATCGTTGCTGTGTCGATGGGAACGCGCCGCCAATGGCGATTTGGCCTTGGCATGGCGACGGGGCTGCCGAACCCAGCGCTCCGCGACTCGAAGCAATCTCGAACATCATTCCTCCACTTCAACCAACAGAACTTCTGCTATGAACAATGAATCCCGAACGACGCCGTTTGCCGAAGCGCTCGCGCCTCTCGGATCGCCCGACCCGTCCCCAGCGCTCAAAGAGCGCCAGCGCCGCACGTGCGCGCGTCTGAACGATATCGTGTGGGGCGCGACGCGCCTGACCACGGCTGGTCTCACGACGCCCGCGGTTCACTTCGCGGCGCTGAAGTACATTTTTTTACTGAGCTGAACGATTCGAGTCACACACGAGGGTCCGGACCCACGAACTCATCAGGAACGGCGATGGCTTCGTTTCTCGCGTCTACACCGGCGGCGGCTGCAGCGCGCGAACTACGCGTCTCAACGCGCGGCAGTCTGCTGGTTGCGAACCGACAAGGCTTACCACCCGGCGAGACGCAGCTGGAACGGTGCAGTCGACCGGCAGGAAATAATCGCCGAGTCGCCAGACGAGTTGACGGTGATGGCGGGCTTTCTCGGCGCCCCCGACGGCCGGCCGCTGCTGCCTCCTCTGGCTTCGAGAAGCACAAAATTCTTGCGTGCTCAGCTGTAGCGAGATCATCAATCAAATCTCCATTCTGGCAATAGAGCGGGATCCCATTGAGGTCCGCGAGTACCACCCTGGCACCTTCGGCGGCGACCATCAGCGCCGCCGTTGCCGCGCCGATCCCTCGCGCCGCTCCGATCGAGGTGGTCGCGTGACGAACTTTTCGACGGGCGCCTTGAGCCGCTCTGCCTCCTCGGGCGAATCTACCGGGATCGGCGGGCGCTCAGATGGGGGCGAAATGTGCTCAGGATTTATCGTGATCGTGATACCAAGAACGGTAGTCGGCGTTGGTGCTCAATGACGAGCTGCGGCGCCGTTTGCAAGACTCGCCGGTATAGGATTCGAAAACGATACGCTGTCCCGAAATTCCGGCGGTCGGGCTCCTGCAAACGCCGGACCGACGAAAAGATCCATCGTTCGTGAGTCCGGCGTATGCAGCGCGCGCACGTTTAGTTGCTATAGCGGCTCAGATCCGGTTGAGGAGGCACCAGACTCCGCACGAGGTCTGATTTGATCCGCTCGATGCCGCGGGCCACTGTGTCGGGGGTTGGATTGGCCTGCGCGAGGGTGATTCGCGCAGAGGCCACGGCCCGGGGGCCGTCGCAAAGCTCAGAGCGAAGCACCAGCTTGCGGTTCGTTGCCGGAACCGGTTGGTCCGCGTGTGGCTGGAGCGAGCAGTACTGATCTCGCGGGGGATTATCAGTCCCGCCGATATATACGATCACTCGCGGCATGGCGTAGAGGCTCAGCCCGCTGCTTGCGAATTCGGCACGAGGCTCGCTCGCCACACCGTGCCCGACGCCGGCGATCGTTTGTGCGGCTGTCTCGCCAGGCACGGTGCCGTGAACTTCAACCGGTAGAGACTCTATCCGCGAGGCCCAGGCGGCGGGATTGTCGGCCGCGACTGACTGTTCCACTCTCGGCGGGTTGGCCACACAGCCAGCGGCCAACGCAGCGGCAACGGGCAGTAGCGCGACTGCACTGAAGCGTGATTGACTATGGAATCGATTCGACTTGTTCATAACAGCTCCTTAAGGGTTGCCTGCGAGTCCAGCTCACAGCGGCATCAGCACGTAACCCTGGGTCTCGAGGTTGGTGATGGTGGTTAATCCGGACAGCGCCAGCGTGACCTGGGGCGCGATCCGACGATTGCCATCGTCGACCACCACAGAGCAGCCGCAAGGGACAGCAACGCAACCGTGAAGACCAAGGGTTCCACCAGTTCGCTGATCGAATGTCGCTTCTTCATTGAAAATCTCCTGTGTTTGGTGTCGGGTTTCACCGGACAAAGCTGCCCGGCTGTTCACCCCCAATTGCGCATTCCAGGAGCAAGATCGATCACGGCTGCCGCCGTATCCGGTACCCCCGCGCCAGTGAACCGTCGATAATCGAATTGCAGGCGCTCTTGCGCATAGTTCCTTGCAAGGACAAGGAAACCACGGCCATGGCACAAGACAGCGACGAGGCCAAGGAACGGGACCGGGCTTTCCTCGAGAAGCGCGCCAGGAAGACCGTGCTCAATTGACCTGGAGGGGATTCCGTGCCGCAGTCGCTGCGCGCGCGCTGCCGGGCCGGAAAGCCAATTTGCCGCACGCATCAGGTGCGCGGTGAGCGAGAGTTCAAGAGTTTCGTCGGGTCCGTGACGCGGACGCCGCGTCATCCGGCGTATGGAGCGGCAAGCCCAGGGCCGACCACCCTCCAACGCCGTCGATGAGAATGCCGATCTCGCCGAGGTTCTCGCGAAGCAGCAGGCTGGCTGCCGTCGTCGCACGAGACCCCTCGCGGCAATACACCAGACTGTGTGGAGACGGGGGCAGAACGGGTATGTTCAGTCCGAGGTCGGGCAACGGCAGGCAGACGGCGCCCGGCAGGTGTCCCGTGAGCCATTCTGCGCGGCTGCGCACGTCGATGAGCTGCAAGGAGGGTCTCAAAGGCCAAGAGCGCAGCAGATCTTCGCACCGGCGAATCGAGACGCTCGCGAGGCGTAGGCCGTGCCGGCGCCACTGCGCTGGGTCCGCAAGCGTATAACCGACCACGCGTAGCAGACCCACCCGCGCCAAGCGGTTCTGGGCCTCCCAAGCGTCTTTCGCATCATTGACGACCAGCAGAAGCTTTTGCGTCGGTCGAATCAGGATCGCCGCCCAACTGGCGAAACGTCCCGCCAATCCAATCTGCATGGCTCCTCGAGCATGGAGCGTGGCAAATTGCTCGGCGCCCCGCGTGTCGAGTACGAGCGCGCCGCCGTCCTGCTCTTGAACCAGTTGCAGCGGCGTGAGCAGCCGAAGTCTGGAAGATTCCGCCGATTAAATCCTCTCCTAGCACTATTGGCGCAATCGAGCGCCCGAATCGATCATGTTGTCGCTTGCAGCAAACGCGCTACCTTGAGCCGCTCCACTTCGCTGTCCGCGGTGGCGACGCCGCGTCGGATCCACTCGGTCCAGGCGTCGAGACTTTTCAAGTACCACTGATGCGCGGCCGCTTGCGCATCGCGCCGCGCCGCGGTCGAGAACGAGTGATTCCTGGCGATGCTCCACTGCACGTTGCCGAGTCTCTCATAGCAGAAGCCGACCTCGCGCAGCACTCGGAGGCTCGGCGAACCTACCTGGAACTCATTGAAGAACGGCAGCGCTGACTCCGCCTGCTGCTGCGCTTTCACCAGATCATTCAACGCGAGCTCCGCGTCGCTCAGCCTGCAGTAAGAGCTCATGAGGTAGAGGCGGTCTCGAGGCTCACCCTCTCCTGATCCCAGCAGTTGCTTCCAGAGATCATTGGCCTCCTCGAGGAGCTGAAGCCGTTCGGGAGCCTCCTTTCGGGCCACCAGCACAGCGGCGAGCTCATCCTCCCGTGCTGCGAGCAGCGATTGCGCCCTGCGGCCCTCGCCCGATTGCAGTGCTTTCTGCCGTGCGATGGCAATCGCATCTCGGTAGAAGCCGCCGGCGACTTGTGGCTGCGTCGCGTGGAGCGCCCCGCCCATTGCCTCGTAGGCAAACCCCAAATCGTCGCGCGCCTGCGCGTTCTGGGTGTCACGAGTGGCCATTTGCTGTGCGATGACGAGAGCCTTGCGAGCGTATTCCTGGGCAGCGTTCGCGTTGCCGACGTTCATTATCTCGTCGCCTGCCAGCGGTCCGCCGATATAGTAGTACGCGACAAAGAGGTCTCGCTGGGCTTGCTCCGGCGAAGGAGAGCTCTGAGCCACGCTCTCGGCGATGGCGACTGACTTGCGCAGCGCGGCCACTGCCTCGGATGGGGGACGGGAGTCCGACAGCGCCTGACTCAGCAACCAATAGAGACGGAAAATCTTATGATCGTGATCCGCGTTGCCGTTCGTGTCGCTGCCGATCACCTGCAGCGCCGCGCGAACACTGTCGAGGGCCTTGTCCGGTTCCAGGTTGTCGATGTGGACTTTACCCAGGCCCGCATGAATGCCGGACAACAGTCCATTGCGCAACGGGCTCGCGGACCCTTGCGGCCAGAAGTCGCGCGCCCAGGCAAGACCCCGCTGGTAATCCTCGCTCGCCTGCTGCGGATGTCCGAGATAGGAGTCGAGGTCGCCCAGCCGCTGGTAAATCTCGACGATCGCCGCGGCGCTTTCGCCCCCAGGCAGGCGATCGTGGGCTTCCATTGCCATGCGCAACGCCTCCCGGTAACTCGTGGCCGCTGTCCCCAACTTGCCGAGATTCGCCACAAATGGCGAACCCTCGAGATCTCCGACCCGTTCATAAGCCTTCGAGATCTGCAGGAGCAAACGGGGGTCGTTTCCGGCGCTGCGTCTCAGTTGATCTAGGTGCTCGAGAGCACTGCGGAAGAGTGACGCCTGCACCTCGACGGACGCCGCTGAGTGCTGCAACTTCTCCGCCATGTCCGAGATTGCCGAATCGGCGAGCGCCGCAGCTTGCTGCACGCGACGCTCCGCCAGATGCGACTGCCAGAAGTAAACGAGGGTCGCGCCGATGAGCACGACCACGATCGCGCAGGTCATGAGCGCAGCGGTTCTGTGACGCTTTACAAATTTGCTTAGCGTGTAGGTCAGGGTTGCCTTGCGCGCCAGTACCGGTTTTCCCTCGAGGTAGCGCCGCAGGTCCTCTTCAAAATTCTGGGCCGAGGAGTAGCGCTTGGACGGATCTTTATCCATCGCCATCGATACGACCCGGTCCAGATCTCCCTTGAGCTCTCTGCGTGTGTGCGCGGAGAGCGCTCGAACCGAGCTCGGCTTGGGGACCTCCCGTTCGCACACCACTCTTTCCGCGGCGGCGGGGGAGAGCTCGCGGAGCGAGTAGGGCCGCGATTCGGTCAAGAGCTCGAACAGCAGGACGCCTAGAGAGTAAACATCGGTGGTCGCGGCAAGCTTGCGGCCTAGAATTTGTTCCGGACTTGCATAGTCTGGAGTCATCAATCTCTGAAAGGTCTCCGTTGCAGGCAAATCACCCGGAATTAACTCAGGATCGAGCGGCTTGGAGATTCCAAAATCGATCAGCTTGACGACGCCTTCCGGCGTCACCAGCACATTGTTGGGTTTGATATCGCGGTGAATGACCGATTTTTGATGGGCATAGTGAACCGCAGAGCACACCGAACAGAAGAGCTCGATACGCTGTCTGATCGACAAGCCGGCGGCCTTGCTCGCTTGCGTGATGGGCTGGCCTTCCACGTACTCCATCACAATGAATGGGCGTCCGTCCTGCGTATCGCCGCCGTCCAGGATGGCGCCAATATTCGGGTGGCTCAGGCTCGCCAGGATCTGCCGTTCGGTGCGAAAGCGCTGCACGAGCGCGGGCGATGCCAGCCCCGAACGCAGCATCTTGACCGCCACGATCTGAAAATAGTGCTCGTCCGAGCGAACGGCCAGGTAGACGACCCCCATTCCTCCGCCGTCCAGCTCGCGAACCAAGCGGTAGGGACCCACCTGCAGCCCGGCCTGCGAGGAATTCGAGGCCAGGAGTATTTGCGCGAACGGGCAGGTCACAAAGCCCAAGGACATGTTGAAGCACCTGCGACGCTTGCCGTAGTCATCCATATATTTTGCGTTCGTGGCGAGATCGGCAGGACCGCCTCGCACACTTCCGATCAAGCCACCGGCCAAATCCAGGGCCGATTGAAATTTACGGCCTTCACCGATCTGCGCGACATATTTCGTCACTGCGCGTCGAACCACTTCCGACTTCGTCACGCGTTCGCGGCGGGCAGTACTGCTGCGTTTTCGGCCCAGCCTAAAGTGCAGGTCTTATGTCACCGCATCCCAAAACGAAAAAGCGTTTTCAGGATTGGCTTCCCCCGGGATTGTTCTGTTTGCAAGAATTACGCCCCAGGTGATTCGAAGTCAACGACAGTGTTACAGGTCCCGAGGCACCGGTAGAGTACACTCCATTTGTCAAATGCCTGAGAAGGAACGGATGCTTCCGGGCGCTAATTCTGCCTCGCTGAGCTACCGCAGTTGGCCCGACTGCGCCAGTTCGCGGTCCAAATTCCAGGAAACGTCGGCGTCCGACAAGTCTCGATCCGTTGCCGTCCCTAGGGCAAGCAAAATCAACCAAAATCAAATGGCCCGCCAAGTCGCTTTACGCCGCGTTTGAAATGCGGTAACCGGCCAAAAGCGGGATTGACCGGAAACGGACGGTCATCAAGTCGTCCGCAATCCGGCAGCCGGTCTCGTGCCGCCAATCAGCTGGTACGGCGTCGACCGGTTCATTCGTCTATTTGACGGCGCGCTTCTAGGGTGGGAATTATTTGGAGGCGTGGTCTACAGGGGCGGCCGGCACATGGAGCGCGTGAAGAAATTCGAGTGGAAGTACTGCCGTTGCGCTGCCGGTGTCGGTCGACCAATAGAGCGTTAGCGCGCTGGGACTTCGCACCATGGGGTAGAACAAACTGCCGGTCCGAGTCTCGCCCGGAGCGAGCGTCACCGACAGCGGCAGTCGCCGGCGTTTGAACTCGGTCATCACCGCCTTCTTGTTGTGGTGATTGATGCCCAAGACAGTTAAATAGTAGACAGGCAGGACGAATACCGTAGCAAGGGCCGCCCCGGCAGCACCGGCCGAGATGAGTGCGGGACCTCCCGCTGCTGCAGCTGAGGCGGTGGCGGCTCCGACGCCTACGATAACCACGCCGGGTCCGGCCGCGCGGATAAAAGCCTCACCATGGTCTCGGTACTGCTTCTCCAGCCTTTTGCTCTGTTTTTCGAGTGCCCAAGGGTCGCTGCCTGCGGCGTAGGACGTTCCGGCGGAGTCGACAAGCCTTGCGGAATCGATGGTGAGCGGCCGCTCGCCGTGATTCTCGAGTGTGACGACGTATTCGTCCCACAATGCTTCACGTTTCCACGAACCCGGGCCGCCATAGCTGATGAGGGTAGCGAGTGTCGACTGCAGCGGCGGTGAGGGCGGGAAGGCGATATTAAGAGGCTGTACGGGCGGTGTGTCTTTCTTGGCGAGCTTGTATTTGGTGGCGACGCAGCCACACTGAAAAGAGAGCAGCAGCGCGATGATTGCCGTCGCAAGGAATGCTGACCGGCGACCAAAAAGCGGGTATGACGCAGCGCTCACCTCCTGAGTCTATGCTTCTTGGATAGCGACTTCGAGCAGCATCGGTGCATCTCGCCCTGACGTTCTGACTTTCAGCGAGCGCGTAGCACGGCGGGTAACGGATGGTCATTCTGATCCCGTGAATGGCCGGTGGTAGCCGACAGCGCCAATTGGCATTCGAATTTTTCAGGAAGCGTCGGCATACGGCAAGTCTCGACCCTGAGCTGACCGTCGCCAACGGCGGCTCTCGGGAAGTGAAAATCACAATTTTTTTCTGCTGCTACCTCCGACGCAGACTGTCCTCCCACCGACGTGTCTGAGAAGCTACGCTCTGCGAGCTCAATGTTCGCATCAGCGCGGAAAATTCAGTTTTCGGATCATCGCCACGTAGCGCGGATCGGAGTGTAGCGATGCGAGCTGTAAGTCGCCTTTGAGGTCGACAAGCCCTCCATCTTGCTGGCGGTAGGCCCGCTCGAGCCACTCGAGCGCCTGATCCTTTTCCCCTCGCCATGCGTAGACCTCGGCGATCTGATAGGCGGCGTCTCCGGCGCCCGTGGCGATGAGCTTCTCGAGCGCTTGCTGCGAGGCCTTCGCATCGCCCAGAGTATGCTCGGCCATCGCCACACCGGCGCCGCGGAATTCCTCGTCGGAATTGCTTTGGAAGGTGGCCAGCGCCTCCTGTGCTTTCCCGTCGACGAGCTGCAGGCGTGCAAGGTGGAATTTCGCAAAGGTGTCTGTGGGCCGGATCGCCAGCGCGTGATGGAAAGCGTCATAGGCCCCTGCATGATCTCCCGATTCCGCAAGTGTTATGCCAAGGTCCTGCCAATTGCTGTTTTGTAAAGGATCCTGTTCGATCGCTTTTCGGTGCATCGCGGTGGCTTCCTCCGTCCGGCCGACATAACTCAACAAGATTCCATAACGCGCCAATACTCGGCTGTTCGTCGGTTCGAGCGCCAGCGCCTGCTTTAAGTCGGACTCCGCGCCGACCCAGTCGTAGCGGTGTAGGTAGCGCAGGACCCCCCTGACCGAATAGCCGGTCGCTAGACGGGGATCGAGGTCGATCGCCTTCTGGGCGGCCTGCTCGGCCAATTTCCCAAGAGCGTGGTCGCCCGTATTTTCCGCCAAGAAATACTCGGACATGGCGAGATCTGCATACCCATCGGCATAGCGCGGATCAAGGGCGATCGCCTTCTGGTAAGCCTCGATGGCTTGGCGCCAGGTGGGGACTGTGCTTTGCATGTGGAGTTGTCGGCCCAGCAGATAGGCGTTGTAGGCCTCAGGATTGGTGGTGCCGTGCCCCCTGGTGGCCGTGCTCCCCCCATTGAGCTGCACCTTCAATGCCGTGACGACGGCGGCGGCGATCTCGTCCTGGATCGTGAACACGTCCTTGAAGTCCCGATCGAAGGTCTCGGACCAGAGCGGTTGCCCGGATTCGGCGCGGATAAGTTGAGTCGAGACCCGCAGGTGATTGCCGGAGCGGCGAACGCTGCCCTCGAGGACGTTCGCCACTTTGAGTTTCAAAGCAATCGTCGGAATGTCGTCGGACTTACCCTTGAAGGAGAACGACGAGGTGCGAGCGATCACCTTGAGGCCAGGGGTCTTGCCAAGCTGCTCGATAAGTTCTTCGGCGAGGCCGTCAGAGAAGTACTCCTGGTCCTTCTTCTCGCTCATGTCGACGAAGGGGAGCACGGCCACGGAGTGCTGAGGTGGGGCAATGGGAACCGCGCTCGGTGTCGTGACGCCAACCGGAGCCGAAGCGATGCTTCGGTCCGATCTTCGCCACAGCGCGCTCGTCCCCAGGAGTAACACCGCGATCACTGCGAGCGTGATCGCGACGCTTTGCAGGGCTGGCTTGTTGCGTAGTGCCCATTTCTTGGTCCGGTACCCGAGCGAGTCAGGCCGTGCGCTAACCGCCTCGCCTTTCAGATGTCGACGCAGATCTTCGGCAAAGTCGCTCGCCGTGAGATAACGCTCCTCGGGCTGCTTCTTCAGCGCTTTCGCTAGAATCGTATCCAGGTCGCCACGAAGCCGGCGGCGCAGCTTGTCAGGCGTGCTGGCGCGCTCTTCGGCCACACTCTTTGCATCGGCGGATGCGATCGTGTCGGATGCGAGCGGCGGTTCGGTCTCGGCAATGGCCTTGACGAGATCCGCCGGGGAGTGCGGGCCTGGGCCTGCGGGGTGCTGCCCGGTCAAAAGCAGGTAGAGGAGCACTGCGAGGGCATAGATATCGGCCGCCGTGGTCACGGCACCACCCGTTATTTGCTCGGGCGCCGAGAACTGAGGAGTCAGGGCCCCTCCGATTTCCAAGGTGAGCTGCGTCGCGGCGCCGGGATTTCCTTCATCCGCGAGCAGCTTCGCAATGCCAAAGTCCAGCAGCTTCACCTGGCCGTCGTTTCTGACCAGCACGTTGGAAGGCTTGAGGTCGCGGTGAACAATCAGGCTCGCATGTGCGTGGGCCACCGCGCCAAGCACATCAATAAAAAGACGGATTCGCGCATCCACATCGAGCCTGCGTTGATTGCAGTAGGCATCGATCTGCTCTCCTTCAACGTATTCGAGCACCAGATACGGCTCTCCATTCGCGGTGACGCCAGCATCCATCAGTTCCGCAATGTGCGGATGCGCAAGCCGGCCGAGGAAGCTGCCCTCGCGCTTGAACCGCTCCGCGCCCTGGGCGGCTACCGCGAGACGCAGAAGCTTGACTGCCACCCGGCGTTGGAAGCGGCCGTCGCTGCGCTCGGCCAACCACACGCTGCCCATTCCACCCTGGCCGATGAGCGAGACCACCCTGTATGCGCCGATGGTTTGGCCGGCGAGCGATGCTTCGTTCGGAAAAGCCTCTGGCCTGCGCTCAAGAAAGTGCGCCTCTAGCAGCGCGCGGTGGCCCTCAAGAAGTTCTTGCAAGAGATCGGCTATATCTGGCCGTTGTACCCCGAACGTTTCCAGCCAGGCCGCACGTTCCTCCTCAGATAGGGAGAGCGCATGGTCTAGGTGAGGACTTATTTCCTGCCACCGGTCGGGACTCAGCGTAGACACGGTTTCCTCAAATCACCAAATAAGACCGAATGCTGCGGCGAAGACAAATGCGAGCTTTCTTCCATTCCCGCAGGGCGGTCCGCTCGGAGATGCCTTCCATTCGTGCAATTTTACCCAATGTAAAACCGCAAAATAACTTCAAGTCAACGATTTTCTTCGCGAACGATGGATCAACTTTGGCGAGCCCGTCAATGATGAGCCCTGTGGTCCGCAAATGGAGATTCCGCCATGAACACTTGTATGCACCGGAACCCTTGACTCGCTTGTCGTGTGGACCACTATAGGTTCACTAGCCCTGTCTGCGCTGTTGATGATCACACCAGCCGCCGTGATTGCTGGCCCGCAGCACGCGGGCAAACCGCAGTCAATCAGCGCGAAGATCTTCCTCGCGGGCCTCGACCTCCCGACGCCGAGAAACCATTTCGACGCCGCGGATGGCCAGTGGTGGCCGGTTTCTGCCCGACGCCCTGGGCGACCCGTCTCGATCAAAAAACGCTGTCTGTAAAGCGGCGGCGATCAAATACGAGGCCGAAGCGAATGCGTTTATCGCGCTCGCGCAAGCCGAGGAAGCGACCGTTCAGGCCGATGAGGCGATCATTGCGGCCTGTCGGGCGCACAAGCCGTGCTAATGCTCAGCCTGTCGCCAAAAGCGATATTATGCGGCGCTGAGGCACTATCGAGACAAAGGAACCGACTCGGAAGGCGCTCGAGATGCCGCGCCATGATTCGTTTGAGCTGTTTTATCCGCTTTTCAATTCCAGCAGCTCGGTCGATGATTTCCTGCACCGACAGTATATCGTCCATGCCTTCAATCCTCTCCTCAAGCGCTGCGATTTCCGCGTGCCAACCCGCCTCCCATTCAAGATGCCGGCGCGCCTTCGCGCACCATTGCTGCTCGGTTAGAGCTTTCATGTTGTGTCTCTCTCCCCTTAATTTTCCGCATCGCCGGTTGGCGCGAATGTTATGCGGTGGTCCGATCGCAGTAACAGCGATTTTGCACAAGCGCGTCGTGTGTCGCAGCTCGCCAAGCGATATGTCAAGGAAGGGATCTACGAAATAAAAGCCCCTTCAGGGGCGGTTTGGAGTCGCCCTGAAGGGGAAGAGGATACGCCGTCGGTAAAGACCGCAGCGGGTAGTGCACTCACCCCATGGAATATCATCGATTCTTCATCGCAACAACGCTGGGTAGCGCCACAGTTCAAAGATTGTGACTACTCACACCGCCCGAGACACGCAAAGTAAAATCGAATGAGTTGTGTACTCGTTCGATAACGTCGGGATGGCAAGGAACTTAGCGGCACAGCGAATGAGTCCTCACGACCCGAATCTGACCTTCGCGGGTGACAGCTTCAGAGGAGTCTGATCAGGACCAGCCGTATGTAAAGCAGGGATTACCCTAGTTGTTGGCATCCCCGAAAGGGGAGATGGTAGCAGTGGAGTCGTTTTGCGGGCGGGCGCAGAAGATGGCGATTCGGTGAGCAAGATGAAGGAAACAGTTATACGGCCACGGGATTCATCGGTTCCCATGGAAAAGGGGCGGCAGGAAGGTTGTAGTCAGCAACACGTCCGGCTCCAAGCGCAACTTGGAGGATGTGGAGGACCAGGTTGAGTTTGTCCGTGCCGACATTAGCAGCTTTACCAGCGTATTGCGGATGGTCGAGAAGCATCGTGCCAAAACCATCTACCACGTTGGCGCGGAAGGCGAGTGCATGAAGTACGAGATTCAGGACAGCACAGGAAAGCGAAGTGGCCTGCTACTAGGAAGGAGCACGTTCGAAGCGCACTAATATGGAGGATCCATCATGAAGTTCCTGATCACGGGTTCGTACACAACAGGTGGCGCGAAGGCGCTGGCGAAGGAAGGAGGCTCGCAGCGCAAGGCGGCGGTCGAAAAGATGCTGGGCAGCCTGGGAGGAAAGCTGGAGGCGTTTTACTTCGCATTCGGCGACAGCGATATCTGCGTGATCGCAGACGTACCCGACACTACATCTGGTGCGGCACTGAGTCTCGCCGTCAATGCGTCCGGCATGGTCAAGATCAACAGTGTCCTGTTGATGACGGCCGAGGAAGTCGACGCGGCCTGCAAGAAGACTGTGAATTATCGGCCCCCGGGCGGTTAAGGACGGAGTTGATCGCTAGCGCGGTCGGCCTCCGACCGGCCCCGACTCCGTCAAAGTGTCGGTTCGAAGGACGACTGGTATCGAGCGGTTCGCGCTGGTCGAAGGGCAGCTTCCGGAAGATGTTTCGGCCGACGGATCGGAAGGTTTTGGCCGACAAGAGCCCGTCACCGGTGATCCCGCCGGCCATCGGCGCGTCTCGACCCCTATGCGACGGTCGTGAACGACAGCTTCCGGGAAGCAATTTCCGTGGCGTATCTGATTCATTTATCGCGCACAGAAAGACCGCCTCTCGGCGGTCTCTCCGTTGTCCAATCGAATGGGCTCGATCAGGCTGCAGCGATCTTTGCTTTTTCGACCTCGAGGTGAGCTGCGATCGCATCGAGCACCGCCACCTTGGCCTGCTCGATCGATGCGATAGCGTAGTCGATCGCGTAATACGCATCGTCATCCAGCATCTCAGCATAATTCGCGGCGCGTTTGACTTTGACATCGTGCTTCCGCTGGGCGATCTTCGCCTTGAGGCTGTCCATATCGCCGGCGACTTTGGCTCTCAGTCCATTCCATTTCGTCGAGGCCGAATCACTGGCGGCCTTGAGATTCTGATCGACCTTCTGCACGGCGGCCTCGGCCTCGGCTTGGGCTTGCGCAATACGTGCGACTACCTTGTCGTGGGTTTCCTTTTCTGCCGCCGCCACGGCATTCTCAAAATTCTTGGCACGAACCGACAGATTCGCGAGCTGTTCAGAAATTGGCTTTACCATGATCTTTCTCCAGGCAGGTGATTTGAATCGATCTTCCGGGTTCTGACACGTGGGGAAGTCGAAGAGGCCTAAGTCAATATTCCAACTTAGGCACGCTATTTAAGCGCCAATATCTATGGGGCCACAATTAGGAATTACCGAGAACCCCTCATCGAGCCGCTGGCAGATAGAACTAGGGGAACCGTAGCGGCGCTTTGTGTGTTTTGGGCGCATCGCATTGCGGCGAGCCGATGGCGTCGGAGCTGGGCGGGGCGCCGTGGGCGCGGGAATTATCGAATGGGCGGTGTCGACCCCTATGCGACGGTGGCGAACGTCCGCTGTCCGGCAGGCCGGCAATCTCTTGGAGCGCGTCGTCAATCGGTATGCCTAGTAGCACTTGCGGTCCTTACCCGAGGATTTCTGGTGATAGTCGGCGCTGAAGGGTTTTCCAGCACGGAAATCACGGAGTTATCTGATCGTGGTCACGCGACCGGTAGACTTTCAGTCGACGTTGCCGTCGATCCGCCGGTAGACCAGCCTCAAATCCTGCATGCCATCGTACAGCGTCAGCCTCGGCTGCCAACGTGATGGGACGACCATCAATCAACAGAATCCGAATCGGACTGTGCTGGCTGCTCATTACCGGATCTGCCTTTGCTACCGGAGAACTTCCCAGTGATCCATGAACGCCAGGGCGCAGAAGGTGCGGCATAGGCGCGGACTGCCGGAACGCTGAGCGCCAGTTCCGTGCCCGAGCCCGGCGCGCTCCAGACCGTCAATTGGCCGCCAATCTTTTGCGCGCGCTCGCGCATCCCGCGCAGGCCGAAGTGCCCGGCCGGGCCCTCATCGGTTAAGAATTTATGATCGATGCCTTTGCCGTCATCGCGCACGCGAACCTCGAAGCTCTTCTCACCGTAGCTGAGCTGCACCTCGATACGGCTCGCCTCGGCATGATGGAAGGCGTTTCTCAGGGCTTCGCTCGTGATCCGATAGATCTCATCTTGGATGAGAGGCCGCTTCTTTCGCGGGGTGCCTTCGACGTTCAGGCGTACTTCGGCACCACCGGTATGGCTGGGATCGCTCGCGAGCTCTTCGATGAGTGTCTTGATGGCTTCGCTCATTTCATGCGCCTCGATTGGGGAGGGCCGTAATCCCTGCACGGCCTTTCGCCCTTCGGTGAGCGCTTGTCGGGTATCGTCGAGAGCCTCCTCGAGAATCGTTCGCGCTTGATTGGGATTCTTTGAGAACAGCGCATGAACCGTCCGAAAGCGCAGCTGCAATCCATTGAAGCTCTGCAGCAGCGTGTCGTGCAGCTCGCGCGCGATCCGTGTCCGCTCCTCCACGCGCGCCTCGAGCGTCACGTCGAACTCGTGCGCCAGTTGCCGCATTCGTAGCCGATACAGCATCCATAACAGTGCCAGGAGCGCTGCCGCACACAGAGCGCGGAACCAGTTGGTCTGGTAAAAGGCAGGCCGAATGGTGAACTCAGCGGCTGCCGTGTTGTCGGACCATAGCCCATTGGTATCGCTAACACTGACGACGAAGTGGTAGGAACCGGGAGCAAGATTGCGGTAACTGACGAAGTTGGGTGCTCGGGCATCGTGCCAGTCGCTATCGATTTCCTGCAGCTTGTAGCGAAAACGAATCGTCTCCGGGCCGGAGAGGCTTATTGCAGCATAGCCGATCTGCACGCTGGACGTGAGTGGAGGCAGCACGATTGGTGAGTCAAGTCGATAGCTTCTGTCGTCGGCAGAAATTGACTGAATCGAAACAGGAGGTGGCGCAACCCTCTTTGATGCATGCGCGGGATCCAACGATACGACACCGTTATTCACAGTGAACCATAGCCGTCCATCCGTGCCCTCGATTGCGGAAGGGATGGGCCGGAGCGACGGCGCAAGCCCTGGTAGTCCATCGCTTCGGCCGAAGCGCTCACCGCTCACCTGATAAGCGGAATTCTTCAGCGCTTGCGCAATTTCTTGCCGAGGGATATGGGAAATTCCTCCCAACCCATTCAGCCAGAGGTCTCCGTTTACGGTCTCGACTATTCCGGAAATTCCTCGAAGGGAGTCCTCATCCAGAGCTTGGATGCTATGGAATCGCCCGTGATCAAACTGCTGCAGACCAAATTCGCCACCAATCCAAATTTCCGAACCTCGTCCGTAGATCGCGGTGACTTCCCCGACCCGAACGCCATCACTCGGGCCGAACGTCTGAACGCGGTCCCCGTCAAGCACCGCCAATAGATTGTTTCTCGAACCGAACCAGATACGGTCGAGATGATCCCTGAACTCGATGTAGACCCTTTGTCTAGGGAGATCACGACGCCCTCCATTTTCTGCCCAGACACCGTCGGCGAACCGGTAAATGCCGCGATTCCAGAACGCGACCCACATTCCACCCGACCGATCCTGAGTAATTGCCTGGAGAAACTGCGCGTTGTCAGGATTCGCCAACGACGGAGGAAGCTCGATTTTGGTGAGACGGTCACCCACCATATGCCAGAGTCCTCCTTCGCCGGCGAACCAAAATGTCTTATCCGGCGCCCGGTACGCGAAATTAGCCTCGCCCCGCTGCTGCTTTTGAAACACTACTTTGCCATCTACCACATGATAGAGAGTCGACTCACCGGTCCCGGTCCCGGTGCTGATCCACACCGCCCCTCCGTCATCGGGCGCCAAGGCGAACCAGCCATGAGATTCCGGGAGTTGCAGCTGCATCAGAGGACTGTAAGAAAAACGGTGGATTCCTTTCACACTGCCGATCCATATCCCGCCCTCGCGATCCACCAGCCTCGAGTAGCGGTACGGGTCGAAGTCGAATTCCTGCGAATTGCTTCGCGAGGCGTTCCTAATGACCTCAGTGAGCGGTGCGCCGGCAGGATGACGAAAGAGTGGATCGTAGGATGAAACAAACCAAATGCCGTTGGCGCGGTCGACCGTTTGTTCAGAATTTTTCCTCAATATTGGATAACCGGGAAGTGAATCCTCGAGCTCCAGACCCGACCCTGACTCGAGCGGGCCTTTTTCGTGAGTTGTCAACACGGTGGCGTCGGCATCCCGGGTAAAGCCTTCCACAAAGACGTTACTTGCCGCCTTGCGAAATTCGGTGCCGTCCGGCAATAAATAGAAGAGCTGCCGCCCAACCTCTGTACTCTTACGGTCCGTTAGGACCCAAAGAATGCCGTCTCGATCGAATCCCAGCTGAGCGACACGCAACTGAGGATTCCACTCGTATGGATTCTGCTGCCATTTCGAGCCATCGAATCGCCATACGCCGTGAGTACTACCTGCCCATACGATTCCCCGACGGTCCTCAGCGAATCCTTGGACAGTTCCGGTGGTGGTAGAGAATTTAAAATTGGTGAGCTTGCCACTCTTCAAAAAGCTGAAGGGGTCTCCAATCCGATATCCGATCCACAGGCCCCCGGTTCGGGGAGCGAACAGGCATGCAATATCCGTCGCCGGAAGTTGCTCTCCAAACGGCGACTGGAATCGTTCGAAGCGGACGCCATCAAAGCGATACAATCCGGATTCAGTTCCCAGCCAAAGGTAGCCGTCAGTCGTCTGAGCAAGCGATTCGACAACCTGCGGGGCGCCGTCTCTGAAGCTCCAGAACTCGTGGATAATTTGCTGCCCTCCTTGCGCTGGAGTTTGCGCGCTTGCCCATCGGGATGTAGAGGCCGCAATGAGCAGCCAAAGCGAAAGGCAACAGAGGAAGGCACCCGGCATTGTGGCTTTTTGCGAGCGACGCCTCTCGCCCGAATTACGCAAAGGGCTTATATGATGAGGATGATGCGGCAACACGTCCGTTGGCGATCCGGCCAAGACCGAGACCACCGTTCGGTTGGGGGCTTGATGCGCACCGAAGTTAGCATATTTGTCCCTCAACAAAAGCTCGCAGGCTCCGAAGTTCCACATGCAATTCAGTCTGGAGATTCAGTGAGATGTTATGCGCTTTTGGAATAACGCGCCAATGACGGCCATTCTGGGCCGGTTGCGCCATAGCCGCTCTATTTCAGCTGCGACGAGCCAACGGGTATGAAAGCATCGGTAATAGCTCAAGATCCATACATTCGTCACCGGCCGCCTCACGCTGCGCAACACGGATAACCGAACCTTCGCGGGCAACCATAAACCTTACCAATGGCGCATCCTCTGGTAATGCGACAGCAAGGAGAGCCTGGAACCGCTCAAGATAAGGACGAGCAAAGTCCGCAAAAGTGGCCATGGCTTCTTTCCAAGGCATCGCCGCAAACTTCTCTGCAACAGCGGCACCGGCAGACCGTTGACCTTGGTCTTCGACAACTTCAATGCCATGTCTTGCCAGAAGAGGGCGGAGCCTGACCTTGGCTTCCGATTCAAGCTGTAAAAACAATGCGAGTTTGTATCTCTGATCCGGGTTTGAACTCAGCTCGAGCCACCGAGACGCTAATCCCTCACCCGGGACCTCCGCTGCATAGAGCTCGCCAATTCTTGCCCGATACGCGTCTTGATCCATGGCCTACTCCCTACGCCTGGCGTTGAATAACTTCCGACAATGAGCGGCTAAAAGTGCACCAGATTGATCACCTGGACGCCCGCTTTGCGGCGGTGATTCCAACCATCCCTTTGACCGGAGTTGGCCGAGGCTGTGTGAAAACAAAATCACACCCTCCTAGAAATCGATTCTGAAGAATTTGGGAAATAATTTTTTGCAGATTCGAACCACCAAAGGGATATTTGGCTATTTTTGGCTCCCTCGTCGAAGGGGCTCCGCGTTTTCACACAGCCTCGGCCGACTGCAGCCGCACCACAGCGCCGGCGGAACACGCCCATGATCGGGAGGAATGGGAAAGTTCCGGCATCTGCATTGGCCCTGCATCCGATCAGTTTACCGCGCGCCGTGAATGACAGCTTACAGGCGCGCATTTCTGGCGGTCGAATGACTCGAAGTGGGCCGATAGCGCCAGTTCGGAGACAGCTCGCCGGGCGTCGATATGACGTTCAAGTCATTGACGACAAGACCCCTATTCGGGATTTAGGCCCAGCGGCCTGACGCCCGTCCGGACACGGGTTTTTCCAGCGGCTGGGGCAATTGTCCGTCACGTTATTTCGCTGGCCGGGTCAATCGCTGAGGATCGCCATCGGCTCGTTTCGGACCCTGAGCTGCAATGGCCTCGACGAGGCGTGCCTCCTCCGGCTGCAGAAAGTCGAGAGCGGGCGTCACGGGATTGCCGGCCGCGGTAACCGCATGCGTGTGCGCCGACGCAATGGCGGGCCAGTTCGCAGCTACCCACGCAGCACCAAGACCGGCGCGCTGGTCGGAATGTTCGTGCTGCCATCCTATGGCAGCAATCGCGACTCGATCGGCTGGCGCCTGATCGGCTTCGACGACGCTCATGCCTTTACGCCGCCGTTCGGCTACTACGACCGCGACTATCCTGGCTTCCTGCTGCCGAAAGACGCCACATGACGCGCCGTTACCGCGATTCGGAGGCTGTCGACTTCGTCGTCATCGGCTCGGGCGCCGCCGGCGGCGTGATGGCCCGCGAGCTCACCCGCTCCGGTTTCGGCGTTGTGCTCATGGAGCAGGGGCCGCGCTTCGCGCCGCAGGACTTCGAGCACGACGAGCTCAAGTACTGGTTCAACTACGGCCTGACCAACGGCCCGGCCGAAAACCCGCAGACGTTTCGAAAGACGCCGGCCGACGAGGCCCACGCCGCCGATCCCCTTGAAGGGCTGCCGCTCACCTACGCACGCATGGTCGGCGGCAGCAGCGTGCATTTCACTGCGAACTTTTGGCGCTTCCACGAGGTCGACTTCCACGAGCGCAGCCTGCTGGGTGCGATCCCCGGCGCCTCGCTCGAGGACTGGCCAATCAGCTACACGGAGCTCGAGCCCTACTACAGCAAGGTGGAGTGGGAAGTCGGAGTCTCCGGGCTCGGCGGCACGCACCCGAACGAGCCGCCGCGCTCGCGACCTTACCCGATGCCACCGATGCCGGTGAAGTCCTCAGGCGTGCTGCTCGAGCGCGGCGCGCGCCGGCTCGGCCTGCATCCCTTTCCTACACCGCTCGCCATAGCCTCGGTGCCGTACCGCGGTCGCCCGGCCTGCGTGCACTGCGGGTTCTGCATGGGCTTCGGTTGCGAGGTGCGCGCCAAGTCCTCGACACTCTATACGATGATTCCGGAGGCCGAGGCCACGGGTCGCTGCGAGCTGCGTACCGGGAGCTACGTGTTCCGCCTCGCGACCAGCCCGAATGGCCGCATCACCGGCGTTCATTATTTCGACCGCAACCGCAAGGGGCACTTCCAGAAGGCGCGCGCGGTCGTCGTGTGCGCGAACGGCGCCGAGACGCCACGGCTGCTGCTGATGTCGGCGAGCTCGCAGTTCCCGGACGGGGTCGCTAACTCGAGCGGGCTGGTCGGCAAGTACCTGATGTTCAACCAGTTCGCCAATACCTTCGGCGTGTTCGAGCACGAGCTCAATGAGTTCAAGAGCGTGCAGGCGACGCGCGTCGTGCACGATTTCTACGATGCTGACCCGAAGCGCGGTTTCTATGGCGGCGGCGGCATCGACGCCCGCATCGGCCCGAACCCGGCGATCTGGACGCTGAGCGGGCCGCCGGGCCCGCAGTGGGGCAAGTCCTACAAGGACCACCTGCGGGCTTTCCCGCGCACCATGCTCGCTGCTTCGCACTCGACCTCACTCGCGGTCGAAGCTAACAGCGTATCGCTAGACCCGACGCTTAAGGATGCGTGGGGGATGCCCGCGATGCGCTGCACCTACAAGGATCACGCGGACGACATCAAGTTCGCCACGTGGCTCGAGGAGCGTGCGACCGAGATTCTGAACGCAGCCGGTGCGCTCCAAGTGTGGCACGATCCGATCACCGAGCAGTCCTTCAGCGTGCACCTGCTCGGCACCTGCCGCATGGGCAACGACGCGCGGCGGTCGGTCGTCGACCGGTATCACCGTACGCACGACGTCCGCAACCTGTTCCTATGCGACGGCAGCAGCTTCGTCACGAGCGGACGCGGCCAGCCGACGATGACGATCCAGGCGCTGGCGTTTCGGGCGGCCGAGCACATCGCTGGATTTGCGCGCCGCAACGAGCTATGAGGACCGCTCTTCCTACGTGAGCGAGTGGAGCAGGCCGAGTCAAACGCTGTCAACGGACGATCCATCGGTGGCAGCCCTGCGAGCGTCTGCTATATGACAGCCAGTTCCTGGAAGCCATGGCGGCTTCTGGCCCGGGTGGCGACCGATGCACCCTCGATGGCAACGCATCGGTGCTTTCGATTCGCGTTCATCGGCCGTCGGTCGCTTCGCGACCCGAAGTTGCCGGTCATGACCGACCGCTTCCGGGCAATGCAATGTCGATCTTGGCTAACTTGTTGGTCTACCCCGTCGGCGTTACGCAATGCGACCCCTTCTGTATTCCGTCAACATCACATTGGACGGGTGCTGCGATCATCGTGCAATGTTCGCGGACGAAGAATTGCATCGTCACGCGGCCGAGAACATCGCCCAGGCCGATGCCCTACTCTTTGGCCGGGTGACTTACGAAATGATGGAGGTAGCGTTTCGGCCGCCGGCGGGGACGGGAGCGAGGCCTGATTGGATGGAGCCCTTCGCTCGAACGATCGACGCGGCAAAGAAGTACGTCGTGTCGCGCACCCTGGACCGGGTCGATTGGAACGCGGAACTCGTGCGCGGGGATCTGGGGAAGGCCGTTCAGCAGCTCAAGCGGGAGTCGGGTAAGGGGCTGTTCATGGGAGGCGTGAAGCTCCCGCTGGCGTTGGCGGAGCTGGGATTGATCGATGAGTACGAATTCTTGGTACAGCCCAGGCTGGCGGGCCACGGACCGACGTTGTTCTCGGGGCTATCGAAGCGCATCGACTTGAAGCTCGTGAGCCGGTTGGAGTTCGGCTCGGGGGTGGTGGCGATGCGGTATGATCCTAGAAGGTAGCCATTGGGCTTGCAGGGGAAAGCCAAATTGCCCGCCCGAGTTGCTTTGCTAGCCGCCGCGAGATACGCGAACTCCGTGAGACGATAGCCAAGCCTCGGGATAACACGCATTAGACGGTTCGCGACCCTCTCCAGTCCCTCGAGTTACTCCATACCGGTCGCTCCAAAACAGCGGAGCGGTCATTGGATTCGGCCGTTATTGCAGCTCGTTGTCGCTGCGATACCGAGCAATGGGCTGGAGACTCCCCTGTCCCCCTGTAAGCACGCGGTCTTTGCCCGTGACATGACTTAAGTCACTCAGTTTTCTCATCCCCGCCTGACACTTTTTGCCGTCCGTTTCCGATTTCCTTCAGTAGAGGCCGCAATGTCGCGACTCAGAAACCGCCGCCGGGTCGCCCGCGGCATCACCCAGGGAGAGAGCCATGCAGAAGATCGAAGTCCATAGCACCGCCCAGTCCGCCGAAGACACAGTTGGCGCCAGCAAGTTCAGGAAGTCGCAGTACCTGCGTCTGTACAAACGCGCAATCGCCGCCGCAGCTCTAGCAGCGGGTGACGACCGATCCAGTAACCCGACCGGCTTTATCAACCCTTCCAAGGAGACCACCATGAACACGACCACTTCCGCACCCCTTCGCACCCTGGTTGCCGGTGCGATCCTCAGCGCCCTGGCCTTCAGCTTCGCGACCATGTCCCGCGCCGATGACGACACGACACCCCCGCAGGTCATCGTGAAATTCGGGGATCTCGACGTCTCGACTTCAAAGGGCGCAGCGGCCCTATACGGCCGGATCCACGGTGCGGCCGTCAACGTGTGCTCGCGAATGTACGTCGACGAACAAGCGTACAAGTGGCACAAGAACGCCTGCTTGCAAAAAGTAATCGGAGACGCGGTGATCAAGGTCAATCGCCCGGCGTTGTCCGCTGTCTTCGCGTCCAAATACGGCGTGTCACCGCCGATGGTGCTGGCCGCGGCGGGGACTCGCTAGTCCTGTGCGGCAAGCTGCACGTGACCGGGAACCCTTGAGGACTCGGGCTCAGCACGCAAGCGTGCGTCTGGGCCCTTTCCTTTAGCGTCGCGCATTTCTGTCAATCGAATGGCCGCTTCCAGGCGCGCATGTTTGCCCCTCGAACGTCGCAAAGTGGTCTATTCTGTTGAAAGTGCGCCAGGCCAAGCCTGGAGGAGTTGGAAGTCATGTGAAGGAAAATGCGACTGAAAACTTCTGATGGAACCCGGCAGGAATTAAGCCTGCCCGGCAAAGGTTGGCAACCAGCCGGAACCGAGTGTTGCGTGGTCCAGGGGCGACCTTGGCTGCGAAGCGTACACAGGGGGTCGCTAGGCCGTGTGATTGAGCCTCGAAACGAATATGAAACGGAGGCCGACACTGTTTTCAAAGTGGAAGGCAGCAAGGCTTACGCCGCAACGCCTGGCGTGAGTCTCTCCGCGGGGTCTAAGAGCAGGGCATGGTGGATGCGTGGGTTTCACAGGAACCTGGGGGTCTCTGGCTTTCCATTGCGAAGACAACGGTGCGGGCGCCGTTTAATCAAGTAGTCCAGGTCGGCGGCATGACGTGCAGTGCCGAGCGAAGCGAAGAGCGCACGAACGCGATGGTACGTGTTCCTGTCAAGGGCGCACGGATGAGGTCAGAGAAGTCGGAGTCTTCTCATAGTACCGATGAAGCCGGCGAACGTATTCCGAGCGGAGCCGGTGGAGGAAAGGGGAAGATCGGGTCAAGGTGCTCGAGGAGGGATAGATGGTGGGAACACCGAGTCCACAGACCATCTCAACAAAACAACTTGAGCTAGCAAAGCGGGCCGAACGCTATCCACACGAGGCGTTGTCGACGCTGGCACACTTCATTGATTTGGACTGGCTGCGCGAGGCGTATCGCCGGACCCGGAAAGATGGAGCGCCAGGGGTCGACGGCCAAGTGGCGGCGGAGTACGAAGCGGACCTGGAGGCGAACTTGTCGAGCCTACTCGATCGGTTCAAATCGGGTCGCTATCGGGCACCGCCCGTGAAACGCGTATATATCCCGAAGGGTGATGGCAAACGTCGGACAAAGTGCTGCAGCGAGCGGTCGCGATGATATTGGAACCGCTTTACGAGCAGCAGTTCTTCGACTCATCGTACGGCTTTAGGCCCGGACGTTCGGCACACCAGGCGCTGGATGTACTGTGGCAACGGATCATGCCGTTGTCGCATCGATGTGCCAAAGTGGAAGTGTTGGTTTAACCTGTAGGGAGCCAATCAGCCAAACCCATCAGGGACGTCACGAAATCGATCGAAAGTACGTGTCGGCCGATCGACAAGCTTAAGCGAGCGCCCGATCCCATAGCACGTGCACCAGAACCCCCCAACGATCGGTCTTCCCGCCGACAGGATGCGCCGGGAGCATTTGGCTCGCAACTCGCGGCGTGTTGGTCATTTGTTTTCCGCCTGCAGCTCGGTGCCGTGGGTAAGACCGAGCGGGTGTGACTCAGCTATTCCGCCACTTTTGGCTTGCCTAGTAGCGAGGGTCGCCGTGCAGTGATCCGCGCGCTCTTAATCCTTCACCGCCGACGCCACGCCGGCGGGGGGGAGCGCGGCACTTTCCAACGCGCGCGTCACGCGCGTAGTATTGACGGGACAACCAGGTCGCGACAGCCCCGGGGGGCACGATGGGCGAGGGGATAACGCGGCGCGACTTTCTTGATGGCGTCGCCTGTGCCATCGTCGCCAGCAGCGTCGCGCCAGGCCTAAACTACGCGCAGGTGACCAGCGCACCCTATCCGCCAGCGCGCACCGGCTATGGCGGTAGCCGACCCGAGGATTTCTCAATCGCCCACGGCGTGCGTGATGGTCGCCACTACGACCTCCGCGGCCAGTCGGTCGCTGAGCACTACGACGTGGTGGTGATCGGCTGCGGCATCGGTGGTCTCGCGGCCGCGCACTACCTGCGCAAGGCACGGCCTAAGGTGCGCATTTTGATTCTCGACAACCACGATGATTTTGGCGGCCACGCGCGGCGCAACGAGTTCACTGTCGATGGCCGCTTTCTGGTGGGCTATGGCGGAAGCGAGTCTATGGAAGGGCCCAAGACCCGCTGGAGCAATATCGCGCGCGCATGCGTCGCCAGCCTCGGTGTTGACCTCGATCGATTCGAAAAGGCCTTCCACCTCGATCTTTACCCGGGGCTTGGCCTCTCGTCGGGGCTTTTCTTTCCCCGCGAAGTGTACGGCGTCGACCGGCTCGTAACTGGCGATCCGGTGCGATCGCTGCCGAGCGACGTGCCCGTGCACCTGCACAACGGTCGACCAGCCGCGGCATTCATCGCCGACTGCCCCATCGATGAGGCGCAGAAAGCGCGCCTGCTCACGCTATACACGGACACCCATGACGTGCTCTTTGGAAAGAGCTCCGCTGAGAAAGAGCGCCTGCTGGCAACTACTTCCTACCGCGACTACCTGCAGCGTTACTACGGTCTCGACGAGCGCTCGCTCGCGATGTTCGACGGACGCACGCTCGACCTGTTCGCGAGCAAGAGCGCCGCAGTGCCTGCGCTGTACGCATGGGGCTGCGAATACCCAGGCTTTCAGGGGCTCGGGCTGCGGATGCCTAAGGCCGGGATTCTTGAGGGCGATCCCTACATCTACCACTTCCCCGACGGCAACGCCTCGCTCGCCCGACTCTTCATCCGCGAGCTGATTCCCGGCGTAGCGCCCGGACGGAGCATGGATGACATTGTCAGCGCGCGCTTCGACTACAGCCGGCTGGATCTGCCCGAGCACGATGTGCGCCTGAGGCTCTCATCGACGGTGGTCGCGGTCGCGAACAACCACGCTGGCATCGATGTGCTGTACGCGCAAGGGGAGACGCTCAGGCGCGTTTCCGCGGATCACGCAGTCTACGCCGGCTACTCGGCGATGCTCCCCTACATCTGCCCCGACTTGGGTGCCGCGCAGCGCAAGGCGGTGTCGGACCAGGTCAAGGCGCCGCTTGTCTACGTCAACGTGGCCATCCGCAACTGGCGTGCGTGGGTCAATCGCGGAATTCATTACGTGAACAACCCGGCCGGGTTCTACAGCCACTTGAAGCTCGACTACCCGGTGAGCCTCGGCGACTACCGCTGCCCGACGCGCCCTGAGGAGCCGATAATCCTCCACCTGATCCATGTACCGTGGCCCGACGGCCCGATCAAGGACCTGCGCAGCGCCTGGCGCGCCGGTCGAGCCATCGTATACGCTCTTCGTTTTGATGAATTCGAGGCGCACGCCCGTGACGAGCTCACAAGGATCCTCGGTCCGGGCGGCTTCGATGCGGATCGGGACATCGCCGCGATCACCGTCAACCGCTGGGGACACGGCTACGCTTACGACGTGAATTCGCTCTACGATGACGCGACTTCGGCCGAGCGCGAGACGAAGGCGAGCGCCGCGCCGCTGGGGCGAATTCATTTCGCTGGCACGGACGCCGCGTGGATGGCCTACGCGCACAAGGCCATCGATTCCGCGCACCGGGCGGCGGGCGAAATAACCGGCTAAACCGAGCCACTCAGGCTCGCGAGCGGCGGCTATGCGGCGGACAATTCAGCACGGTGATCGACAAGTAATGGCCGAGGCTGTGTAAAAAAAAACTGACCTCGCTGTAAATCAATTCTGCAAAATTCAAACTTCGAAGCTTCGCAGATTTGAATCACTCTTGGGATTTTTGGCTCGTTTCGCTCAATGTGCGAAAGTGCCGAGGGTTTTTACACAGCCTCGGCCGGAAGTGAGCAAACTATTTCTAATGGGGCTGCACGTTCGCCCGGGTCAACATCGCCGAGCGTTCCCACACGGCCTTAGCCAGGGCGCGATCCTGCGACAGCGGATTGGGCACCGCCTCCTTGCCTTCCTTGAAATAACGTCCGGTCACCGTTGCCAGCGCGGGGGAGGTCGCAACATGCAGCGTGGTCCGGGCGCCTTGCTCCGGGCTCAGGAGGAACTGCCGGATCAAGGGCGACAACACCGTGATCAACGCTCCCTTCCAGCCGCCGAGGTTGAAGATGTTGGTCGCTACGGTGCCCGGATGGACAATGTTGACCACAACGCCCGTCCCTTCGAGCCGTTGCGCCAATTCGAAAGTGAACAGCATCATCGCCAGCTTCGACTGGCCATAGGCGCCGATGATGCTGAAGCGCCGCTCGGATTGCAGGTTGTCGAGATCGAGTGTGGCGTGGTCGGAAGAACTGGAGCCGACATTGACGATCCGCGCCGGCTCCGACCGACGCAGCAGATCGAGCAACTCCAGCGTGAGAAGAAACGGCGCCAAATAATTGACTGCGATGGTCCGCTCGAAGCCGTCAACCGTCAGTTCACGCTTGTCGCACGCCAACCCGGCGTTGTTGATCAGCAGATCCAGCCGCGGATAGCGCCCCTTGACCTCGGCCGCGAGCCGTAGAACTTCGGCCAGCGAAGAAAGCTCGGCGACGAACAGATCAATTCGGCTAGCGGGCGCATGCTCCGCAAGCCATTTCTGCATCGCCTCGCCGCGCGCCCGGTCGCGCGCGACGATACCCACGACGTCACCGCCCTTCGCCAAGCCTAGCGCGGTCCAGATGCCGATGCCATTGGTCGCACCGGTGACGAGAGCAATCTTCCGCGGCGTGTCGGTCATTTGGTATATCCTTTCCTGCAAAGGAAGGATATCGCAAGGCTTGCCTTATCGTGCCTCCGAAAGGCTCCCAATACGCAGCACTTAGCCAACAGCACCAATTCGCGGTCCAAACTGCAGCAAACGTTGCAAACGTCGGCATCCGGCAAGTGTCGACCGAGGCTGTGTGAAAACGCGGAGCCCCTTCGACGAGGGAGCCAAAAATAGCCAAATATCCCTTTGGCGGTTCGAATCTGCAAAAAATGATTTCCCAACTTCTTCAGAATCGATTTCTAGGAGGGTGTGATTTTGTTTTCACACAGCCTCGACCCATTGCTGCCCGTGGTGACCGGCAGTTATCGGCCACGCCAATCCACCAACCCGATTGTTGGGGCAGCACCACGGCCGACGCGTTCGTGCAAATCCTTATCTCGTGGCGAGATCTCGCTCACACAAGCGGCCGCGCCCGTGTCGCTTCAAACGGGTGATCGATCAGCGTCTCCATCCGCCTTACGAACTCGACCGTGCGGGGCAAGTCGGCGTGAATGTCGAATGCCGCTTCATCCATCCAGCGCGAGTGGATGTAAAACAGCCGTGGATCACGGATGGAGCGATAAGCTTGGATGGCAAGGCAGCCTGGCTCCTCGCGCACACCTGCGGTTTGTTCGCGCAGAACCGCCGCGGCAACGGCTTCATTACCTTCTCGGACATGAAAGCGGGCGAAGATGAACAGTTCCATGGCGCCTCCGTATACCGTATCAGCCGATTCTAGACATCAGAGACACGAATGACGACTCCCGGCTGATGGCGCAGGCGACGACAGTCGCTTCGCGACCCTCTCCAGTCCTTCGACTTGCTCCATACCGGTCGCTCCAAAACAGCGGAGCGGTCATTGGATTCGGCCGTTATTGCAGCTCGTTGTCGCCGCGATACCGAGCAATGGGCTGGAGACTCCCCTGTCCCCCTGTAGGCACGCAGTCTTTGCCTCGTGACATGACTTAAGTCACTCAGTTTTCTCACCCCGCCTGACACTTTTTGCCCTCCGCTTCCGATTTCCTTCAGTAGAGGCCGCAATGTCGCGACTCAGAAACCGCCGCCGGGTCGCCCGCGGCATCACCGAGGGAGAGAGCCATGCAGAAGATCGAAGTTCATAGCACCGCCCAGTCCGCCGAAGACAGAGTTGATGCCGGCAAGGTCAGTAAGTCGCAGTACCTGCGTCCGAGCAGGCTCGCGATCGCCGCCGCAGCTCTAGCAGCGGGCCTACTTGTCCAAACACAGGGCTTTACACAAGTCCCAATCAGCACCAGCCCCAGCGCCAGCACCGCTGCGGATGCACAAACGATGTCCGGCCCAGAGAAGGCAGCACGTCAAACTTGGCACGCTGTCATGAGGAATATCCCATTGCCTGGGAAGGGGTGTTTTCATGCGTCGTATCCCAACGTCGCTTGGGAGAGTGTGGAGTGCAAGGAGGCTAAGCCGCGTGCTTATCCCCCGCGCGTCAATGGAAAGGTCGGGGCGCCGGGGACGGGCGACGGCACAGACTACGTCGCCCAATCGCAGGGATTGATTAGTTTTGCTGCTGGAAAATTCTTCGTAAGTGGCGTCACATCCGAAACAGGTTTGGACCCTGCGCTCTCGAATCCCGGTCAGAATGTATATGTATACGGTCCGAATGAATACAGTTTGCAGCTCAATACGAACAACCGCTGTACGAGTACGACCCCAGCGGAATACTGCGTTACTACCACCGCGGGCACCTTCATCCACACGGCAGCCTGCGGCGACTACGGCGATTGTGACGTTTGGCAGCAATTCATTTATGCGACCGACTACAACGGACCGGGTGAGGCCGCAGTGTTCATGCAGTATTGGCTGTACAACTGGGTCGGCAACTGCCCGAAGTCCTATTGGGGATACCAATTGGTCGATGGCCAAATGAAGGGGAAACTTGGCGGCCTGCCTTGGTATGGTTGGACCCCGTCCGGCAACGGGTATTATTGCTACAAGAACAGCAAGCTCGCAGCGGTTCCCGATATCCCGGTTACAAACCTTGGCGACGTGATCCTTAGTGCCAGCGCAGCGATTGGTGGTGATGACGCTGTCTGGCTGGAATACGGAGACGATTCCTGGGGCGTTGACGCCGAGGACAGCAGCCGCGCAAGTAACCCTGGACTGGATATTGCCTCCGTTTGGAACCAAGCGGAGTTCAATGTACTTGGTGACATGAATTCGTCGGAAGCGACGTTCAACGACGGCGCCCAGATCATCGTGGTGCTTGCACTAGAGGATGGATCTCAATCTGCGCCATCGTGTCCGGCTAACGTAAGCACAAGCGGAGAGAGCAACAATATGACCCTGGGCACGTGTCAGGGTGGGGTAGGAAACGTGATCGACTTGGGCGGATGCGGCAACCAGACCGCCTGCGTGGGTGAAAATTTATACGGACCTTACATTGAGTTCAGCGAGAGCGACCCCTACGTCTGTCCGGCGTGCGGAGCGAGAATCCCTGGGCCTCCGCCTCCAATCGAGGAGTGAACTTGGCGTAAATAATTCTGGTCTCGCGCCATCACGCTACGACAGCGCCGCCTTCGGGCGGCGTTTTCGTCTCTGTGTGCGACTCGAACCTGACTACAAGGCGCAGCGCTCTCTCGAGCGGATCGCCAACGACCGCAGACGGGCAAGTGAGGTCATCGACCGGCTGCGCGCGCTCGCGAAGCGCCAGGTGCCGTGCAAGGGCCGCTTCGATCTCAACGAGGTGATCCTCGAGGTGCTCGCACTCAGGGACGACGAGGTGCGTCGTAACGAGATCCTGGTGGAGACTTCGCTCGACGTAGACCTACCGACCGTCGAATGCGATCGAATCCAGATCCAGCAGATCATCCTCAACCTCATTATCAACGCGATTGAAACGATGAGCGCGGTCGATGATCGCCGCCGCCAGCTCGCCATCAGCTCCGCAAAGGAGGGTACAAACGCGGTGCGGGTTGAGGTGCGCGACTCCGGACCGGGCGTCGACCCGAGCCATGCGGATCGGCTGTTCGAGGCGTTCTATACGACCAAGGCGGAAGGCATGGGCATGGGGCTGTCCATTAGCCGCGCCATTATTCGAGGCCCACGGCGGACGGTTGTGGGTGAGTCAGAACGGGCCCCACGGTGCCGCCTTCTGTTTCTCGCTGCCGATGGAATCGGCAGCGGCGTAAATGACGATAGAGCGAGCGGTCGTTGTCGGCTCCTTGCGAGTCATCCGCTGAGAGCGCTCACGCTTTTTGAGGTGCCGCTTTTCAAGCTATTTGAGGACAGTTCCCAAAGGTCCTTGCAAACAGCTCGCTTCGCCCCAAGCGCGGGCTGTTGCCGAACAAGGACACAGAAATCCACAGTATCGAGTTAATACTTCCACTCGATACGCTCATAGTAAAGCCAGAACCTCGTTCTCTGCGTGCCGTTGTCGGTCTGATCTATCTTAAACTTGCTGATCGTGGCGTTCGTCAGAACCACCGTTAAATACGGACTACTGGGAACGGCACCAACAGCAGTCGGCCCGTAAAAGCCGCAGCTCACCGAACTGAATACTTGGTCAGCAACAGCCGAAAGCACTAGCTTGATAGACGCATTGTCCGTCGCCGTCGAGAAAGTGAAATCAGAGAGCGATGCCCTTCCTGCTGACAACCCTCCTTGCCCCACGTCTGCCGGGTTGGAAGCACCGAATGAGAAACTATCTAGTTCGATATAATCATTCGGCCCAGGATTAGTTTCGATTGGGCCTCGCGGCATGAATGAGCAAGAGATGTAGGCGTAGGCCTGTTGAGCGGCGAAGAGAATAATTAATCCTGCAGCCGGGAATAAAACATGACGTGGCATCGGCTTTCCTCGGTTGTATGTGACATATCTTCCTAACCTGGCGCGCGATGTTCGTGCTCTCTTTGAATAAGGGCAACGCTGCTTTTGCGAAAGCGCGTCGCCTATCACATGCTTTTGCCCGTTATGTCACACGGAGCCTCTCGGGCGTTGCTCGTACAGTGTTGAGCCTAGGCAAACCCCTTTACGAGTTATCCCTGGATGTGCACAGCCGAGCGGCGCTAACGTGTCGGTGTGGAATACGCCAAGTCGTTCGACTGCCATCGACCCTTTACCGACGTTCGTGACAGGCCGCTTTGAGGAAGTCAGAATTGTTCCAAGTGCCGCCATGCCGAGAGATGTCCTAAAGACGATGACGCGGCTTCTTCGCTTTGTTGGTCTATGCCTTCTCGCATGGGGCAGCGAATCGGCCTGAAATTCCGCCCCATCTTGCATTGAACTGCTAGTGGAGGGGGATGGTGACAGTTTCCGATGAGCTGAACCCCTTTTCTCAGTCTACGGAATCTGGATTCGCACAACATAGCGCCTTGCAGCGGTAACTTGCGTCACACGGCCCACTTCATTATCGTTAAGTCGGTCCAGAGGAACTCGCGAGGCAATTTATGCTGGAAATCCGACCGACCTGCGAGAACTGCGGAGCTCAATTGTTACCGAATTCCCTCGAAGCCATGATTTGTTCCTTTGAGTGCACGTTCTGCCGAACATGCGTGGAAGGAATACTCGACAACGTATGCCCGAATTGTGGCGGCGGATTCAGCGCACGGCCCATTCGACCGGCACGCCGATGGAAGGACGAGAATTGTCTGACGGCAATCCCCGCCTCGACCAACGTAATCTCAAAGCCCGTCGACCTCGCGTCACATAAGGCGTTTGCCGCGCCCATAAGGGCTATTCCGCCTGAACGGCGGTAGCCGTCACACGCTGAACCGCGTGCGATACTCTTGTGGGGTGACTGCCAGCAACCGTAGGAAGCACCGGCGCATCGTTTCCTCGGAGCCGAAGCCGCAACGCTGAGAGATCCGCTTCACTGGCAGGCCGGATTCCGATAACAATCGCCGCGCCGTTTCGACTCGCAGTCGCTCGATTGCGCGGGCGGGGGTAAGGCCTGTTGCCTCTGCATAGTGCCGGCTAAAACTGCGTTCACTCATTCCTGCTTGATCAGCCAATACGGTAAGCGGTAGATCATCGCCCAAGTGCTTGTCGATCCATTCGTGAAGTGCCCCAAACTTATCGTCTGCCGCTTGTAGCGACAGCGCTGTGCTGAATTGCGCTTGTCCACCGGGACGCTTCATGAAAACAACCAGGTATCTCGCTACGGCCAGCGCTACCGTGGGTCCCAAGTCTTCCTCTACGAGCGCAAGCGCTAGATCGATGCCGGCCGTCACTCCTGCCGAACTCCATACCGAACCGTCGCGCACGAAGATTGGATCAGATTCGACGCGCACCTTGGGGAAGCGGCGGGCAAGTTCGGCGCAATACGACCAATGGGTAGCGGCGCGGCGCCCGTCGAGCAGGCCAGACGCGGCCAGCAGAAATGCCCCGGTGCACACGGATGCGATGCGGCGTGCCCGCTTGGCTCGCGCCTGCACCCAATCGATGATCACAGGGTCCGCAGCCGCCGCCTCAACGCCCTGGCCGCCGGCCACCATCAATGTGTCCACCGCCGCACCGCCGAGCGGAAGCGGAAGGGTCGACAGCTTGAGTCCTGCTGAAGCCGTAACCTGCGCACCGCTTTGGGCCACAACCTTTAAATCATAGGGTGGCCGTCCTCCCGCTTCGAGTGCGAAATCGTTGGCGGAGGCGAATACTTGAATCGGTCCAGTGACGTCCAGCAACTGTACCAACGGAAAAGCCAGCAATTCGACGACGCGAACGGCATTTGGCGCGTACCGAGGGGTTTTTGGCATTACCGCCAAAGCCTGCCAGGGTAGATTGATCTTGTCTAGCCCTATCCACCCACCAGGAGCTGCACGTGATTCCACACGACACCCATCTGCTAATCGGCTCGCTCATGTTTGACGGAATGGATCAAATCGATTTAACGGGACCGTTCGAAGTGCTGTCGCGGGTTCCGAACTCGACCTACCGGATCTACGCCAAGACGGGCTCGCCCGTTCGCGACCTTAATGGATTGCGGTTGATTCCAGACGCGACGCTCGCCGAGGCGCCGCCGCTCGATGTTCTGCACGTTCCGGGAGGGCCAGGACAGGAAGCGTTGATGGAGGACCAAGAGGTAATCGCCTGGATTCAGAAGCAAGCCGCGGGCGCGCGCGCCATTTTTTCCGTTTGTACCGGTGCTCTGCTGTGCGGTGCTGCAGGACTGCTTAAGGGACGCCGTGCGACAACGCACTGGTCATCGCTTCACCTGTTGCCGTGTTTCGGCGCGATCCCCGTGAATGAGAGAGTGGTGGTGGACGGGAACTATGTATTCGCCGCCGGCGTTACCGCAGGTATCGACGGCGCGTTGCGTCTCGCCGCCGAATTGCGTGGCGATGAGGCCGCGCAAGCCATTCAACTCGACATGGTTTATGCGCCGGAGCCGCCCTTCAGCAGTGGAACGCCCGAGAGCGCTCCGTCTTCGATTGTCGAGCAGGCGAGGCAGTCGTATCGGGAGATCACCGCACAGCGGGAGGAAACGGCCCAGCGGATCGCAGCTCGTCTAGGCCTCTACCGCCCCACTTAATCGGGGTGGCGAGAACCGAGGGGTTATTGGCAATCCGGCCACGGAAACTGGCCGACATCTGCTCGCCGGCATCGCAGCCACGGCGGCAATGATTTCGCTGCCACGCACTGCTGCCGCCCTGCCAGACACCCAAACACTACCGTCAAAGGAGACCACCATGACCACGATGACATTCACGAAGAAAGAACCGCCGGAATGGCTATTGGCTTTCTGGAAGGAGATTGACGACAAGACTTTTGGTAAAGGGTTCGATTGCTTTACCAAGGATGCCATCGGTAACCTCGGCGTTGCTGATTGGCATGGACGCGAGGCCATCCGCGAGAACCTGCGGGCCTTCATCGATACGGGTTTCACAGCCCATCACGACGTCCTCGAATACTGGGACGGCGGGTCGCTCAAGATCTTCCGCGGCATCGTCACCATGAAGCCTGATGATAGTAGCAAGCCGATCGTGAAACCGGTGATGTCTCACTTCTTCTACATGGACGAGAAGGATCCCACCAAGGTTCGTCACTGGGTTGGAGCGGTGGGACCTGTCCAGTTCTGAGGTGTGGGAGTTTGTCATACGGGGCAACCGACGTGACGTCCGGGACGAGCCCGGACGTCACGTCGGGAATCTCCTCCAACTCGTTCTACTAATATAGACGAAACGTCTCGCATAATTAATTCGAGTAGTTCGGATTAATTCGAGCGTTATTGAAATTAAGGAGTCTCTCGATGAACGCATTACTTTCACAAGACCCAACAACATGGTCCGCGACTCATCCCACCACCGCAGAGGATAAGGTCGCGATGGCGGCCCTGCGAGCCATGGTTGAACCGCTCAAGGGCCTTTCGCGATCAAGCTGGCCGCCGTAATGAAGCACTTGGACGTTCTCTACGATGCCGGTCTCATCACGCGGTCGAAGGCGGGACGCATCGTCACGGTGCGGCTCAGGCCTGAACCGATGAGGGAAGCGGTGGATTGGCTGCGGCGCTACGAGCGCTTCTGGTCGAAGAGTCTCTATCGTCTTGCCGCCCATGCCGAAAGCAAGGAAGCCGAGGCGAGGAAGAAAGGACGATGACCAGTCTTACCCTGGTGCGCCGCATTCGCGCGCGACCCTCAATCGTCTTCCAGGCGCTGACCACGCCGGATGGCATCGCTCAGTGGTGGGGACCGGACGCCGGCCCGGTAGTCCTTGCCGAGACGGATGTGCGCATCGGGGGCCGATTCCGGGTGCGCTTCCGCATGCTCGACGGCACCGAACATGAAAGCACTGGCGAGTATCTCGAGATCGTCGAGTCCAAACGCCTGGTCATGAGCTGGCAATGGACCAGCGGCGGCGAACCCGAGGAGGATGGTGAGGTGTCCCGCATCGAGATTGACCTCAAGCGCATCGATGCCGGGACCGCGATCACCTTCACTCATGCGCGCCTCAAAACGGAGGCTTCGCGGGCGAGCCACGAGCGGGGTTGGGCCGGTGCGCTCGATAAGCTCGTGCGCCACTTCTCTACGGAGCGTATCGCTTAGATCTAAAGCAATTTCTATCGAGGAGCATACAAGATGATCACGATCTCCGCGTTCAAATGGGTTCCGGACTTTGCCCGCGGCCAAGTGCGCGACTTGCGCGCACGCTGGGGCTGGGGGGAAGCGCACAGCCAGCCCCTTGTCCCATTGAATTCTTTGCAGCAAGCCTTGCAGGACCGCCTGAATACCGAGCCGTCCGGCGCGATTGAGGTTGAAGAGTTGTCCGTAGCGCTCGAGAAATAGTTCACCCGGACAGGCGTACAAGTCCTCACCTGCAAGGAGATCGGTTACGCCCAGCTCTTGCGCCGCGTAGTCCAGGGCCGTCCGCACGGCCGACAGCTTGAACGCATGTTCGGTGCGCAGCGCTACTATTAACCGGGTCGAGGTTTTTAGTACCATGACGCGTCTCGCCGTAGAGCATCTACTTTACTGGGAGAAGGATCTAGTCATCATGCGTCCACTCCACTGGTTCGCAGCATGCTTGGTCGCTGCGACCTTTACCGTCAGCGCCGAAGCTCCCTTCTCGTTCGATTCCACACCCGGCAAGCTGCCGAAAACGGTGGTCCCCGAGAGCTACACTGCGCGCTTCGTGCCGAACGTACACGACGGGACATTTCTCGGGTACGAGACAATTGTCATTCGCGTGCGACAGCCGACCACACAGATCGTTCTTAACCAGCTGAACATCGAAGTGAAATCCGCCGTGTTGGACGGCAAGGGTGTTGCCAAGATAAAGCTGGCACCAAAGATCGACAATGACCAGCAGACCATGAGCTTCGATATTCCGAAGCCCTTGGAGCCCGGTCAATATCGCCTGGTCATCGACTATCGCGGTCGCATCAACCACGAACCGCAGGGACTGTATCTTGACAAGTATCCAACGCCGTCGGGTGAGAAGACATCGCTGGAAACACACATGGAGGCAACCGACGCGCGGCGATTGCTGCCATGTTGGGACGAGCCTTCATTCCGGGCACACTTTCAATTTGCGCTCGATCTGCCGGCTGGCTATCGGGCATTCTCCAACATGCCCCTGCTAAACCAAGAGAGGATTGCCGGTGGCTTGCAGCGTTTCAGCTTCGGGCGTACCCCGAAAATGGCGAGCTACCTCGTAGTACTGGTCGCCGGGCAAATGGAACGCATCGAGGGGGTACAGGATGGCGTAAACGTGGGCGTCGTCACCACGAATGGCAAATTGGCCAGCGGATCCTATGCGCTGACTTCGGCGAAGGACATTTTGCATTTCTACGATGACTATTTCGGCGTGCGTTTCCCGCTGCCGAAACTGGACCTCATCGCCGTGCCAGGTGGTATCCCCGGAGCCATGGAGAACTGGGGTGGCATCGTCTTTAACGAGGCATACCTGCTCTATAACCCGCAGGAAAGCTCGGAAAAAAACAAGGAAGTTGCCTTTGCCGTTATCGCCCATGAAATGGCACATCAATGGTTTGGCGACCTGGTCACCATGGCGTGGTGGGACAATCTTTGGCTGAACGAGGGGTTTGCCTCGTGGATGGGGACTAAAGCGACTGACCACTTCAATCCGGACTGGGATGTGTGGCTGCAAAGCAGCGCCGAGCGCGAGCGGGCAATGAACCTGGATGCGCGGCAGACGACGCACCCGATTCAGCAAACGATCAGCAATGAAAGTCAGGCGAGGGACGCGTTTGATGAAATCACCTACCTCAAAGGCCAATCGTTCCTGCGCATGTTAGAGGCTTTCCTAGGGCCCGACGTGTTTCGCCAAGGTATTCGTGCCTACGTCGCTGCGCACCAGTATTCGAATACCACCACGGCGGATTTGTGGGCAGCTCTCGAGCAAGCCTCCGGCAAGCCCGTGGCGAAAATCGCTTCGGACTGGACTGGCCAGCCGGGCTTTCCCGAAGTGAAGGTCGACGCTGTCTGCGATAACGGGCAGCACCGCATCACGCTCACCCAGGCGCAGTTCCAGGTGGATTCGGACCAGCGCAGCGATCGGCTATGGAGCATTCCGGTGGCAATCGGCACGGTTGGCGGGACCACCGAGTACACCTTGCTCCAAGCACGCAGCGCGACCGTAAACATGTCAGGGTGCGACCGCGTCATAATCGTCGATCCCGAGGCGCTGGGATATTATCGCGTTGAATATGCCCCCGACTTGTACGCCGCCCTGAGCAAGGAATTGACCCAGCTATCTCCACCCAGCCGGCTGAAGCTCCTGGCTGATTCCTGGGCGATGACCGCCGTCAACCGTTTGCCTCTGGCCGCCTATCTCGGACTTGTTTCGACACTTGGCGATGAGCCCAAGATGGCGGTTTGGGAGGAAGTGATCAGCCGGCTGGAGACGCTGGACTCGCTGTTACAGGGTGAGGCCCTGCGCCCGCATTTCCGGCGTTACGCCATTGCGCTGTTGGCACCCAAGCTCAAAGATCTGGGGACGGACCCTAAGCCGAGCGATTCCGCGCAGATTCTGCAACTCCGGGCGGACCTGTTCGATGCGCTGGGCAGCTTTGGCGACGAATCCATCATTGCCGAAGCCAAGGCGCAATTCCGCAGTTTTGTCGCCGATCCAGCCAGCCTGCCGGTCTCGCTGGCCGATCCGGTAACGCACACGGTGGGGCGGTACGCGGACGCTGAGACTTATCAGTTGCTTGCAGCGCTCGGCGCAAAGGCTCTGACCACTGAAGAAAAGCTGCGCTACTACACCGCGCTCGAATCGGCGCTGGAACCAACGCTGGCGGATAAGACGCTGGCTCTGACCTTGTCCGATGAGCCACTGCCGCCCAACGTATCACTCAGGATTTTGCCTCACGTGGCAGGCGACGGAGAGCACCTCGCCCAGACCTGGGCGTTTGCCAAACTGCATGGCGACGTGTTGGCCAAGAAAGTCGGATCTCGTTACATCAACCGCCTATTCCCTGACGTCGTCAGCAGTTCCGCAGATCCCGCGATAGCCGACGATCTGGAAGCATACGTGAAAGCAAATCTACCTCCCGATTCGCTTACAAGGGCACACCGGACTGCCGACGCCATTCGCTTCCGCGCCAAGCTCAAGGCACGGCTGCTGCCACAGTTGAGCGGGATACTTAAGGATACGGCGGCTGCGCCGTAAGCCAGTCGCCAAGGCATGACATGACCGGGAGTAGTGACAAAGATCGACTGGCTTGATGACCTATTCGGCTACCGATTACATTTGGTTGCTCCTTAGCGGCCACATTCGCCACCGGCGATGGGCCGATGGCGGCTCTATCACGGGCGGGAGGAGCCGCGCTACTGGCATTGGCACGACCCCTTTACATTATTCGAAATTCGAGAGACACCGATATGCACCATTCCCGCCTTTGCGCCGTGTTGATCGACTGCAAGACGTCCGACGTGGATGAAGCTGCCCACTACTGGAGCCAGGCACTGGGTCGCGCGGTAGACTCCAATCACCCCGGCAGCCGCGGCAGCTACCGCATGCTGGAGACCCCGCCCGACGAGCCTATCGTGCAGATCCAGCGCGTGGACCACGAAAGTCGCGTCCACATAGATATCGAGACCGACGACATCCCTGCCGAGGTGGCGCGCCTAGAGAAGCTAGGCACTAAGGTGGTGGATCGCCTAGAGCGTTGGGTGGTGATGCAGGCGCCCACTGGCCAACGCTTCTGCGTCGTACGGGTACAGCGTCCCGGTTTCCCAAAGAACGCCAATCGTTGGGACTAAACCGCGCAAAGCGCAGCGTGCGCAATAAGAACCTTGAGCTGCTGATGTCGGACAACTTTGCGGGTTCCAACATTGCCCACTATGCTAAATGCGGATCTTCGCACGGGTACATCATAGAATGCGCTGGGACGGCCGGCAGCCGAGTCGGTCCGGAGAAATTGTCATGAAACGAAGTGCCGAGGCTAAAGGGAAAGCATGATGCGCCACTTGACCTCAGTATTATTTCCGCTCATGTTGGTTGGCGCATCTTGTTCGGCCATTGCTGCGGAAGCCATTACAGTGGACTTTGCCAACCCTATCTCTTGGTGCACTGGGGAACGCACATCCCATTACACCATTGACGATACCGGTGCCGGCGCAGGAATGCTCGGCATCGCAACCCAATGGAAATGCACAAACAACACAGGACATGGCAGCGTTGGCATATGTCAGCTTGATCAAACCTTAAAATGCAGGTCTGACATCCGGCTCTCGGATAAATCCGGGCATCCCATCGATATGTCCGGTTATGCGGTAAGCATGCAGGGCGTCACCGCGAAAGGCGCGTTTTTCCCATGGACGGATGCTAAAGCCGCCTCCGCTATCGTGAATTCAATACAAGCTGCCGCTGCACAGCAAGCAGCTAAGAACAAAGCTGTCATGAACAATATGGGCGGCGAAGAAAACTTCAAACAGCTCTTCATGGCCAGTATGTGTCGTTACGCCTTGATCAAAGCTGGCGTGGTTCAACCGACGGCCAAAGAAATAGCCGAAGATGAACAGAACAAGAAAAGCGGCGCGAAGATAACCGTGGATACCTCACCGGAACGCCTGGCAAGCTGTAAATCAACGGTACAAACATTCTGTGGTCGGACGGATTTGCCTGCCTCCGTCATGCAAAATGGACAATTACAGGGTTCTATGTGGCGAAAGCCGGGTCAACTAGCCGATCGTCGCGGAAAATAATAAAGTTGCTCCCTTCTCGACTTCATCGGATCGCCCAACGAGCCAGACAGCATCGGCGTAGGTGTGTCTGTTCGTTATTTGTATTAGCTCAGACTCGATCTGACATGCGATGTCCGAGTCCGACCCTCTCCAGTCGGTCGCAGGTGGCCACTTTCGAGTAATGAATTCGTGATGCTACTCGCCTCGCGGCACATCGATGAGTATTGTACGTTGAACGCGTACTCTCGACCCTCTGCAGTCCTTGGCCACCGTCGGCTTTCAGGAACTCTGCCCATCATTTGATGCTTCATGAGATCTTCGCCATCATCTGCTAAGGATTAGCGCAGACATTCCAGGAGCAGTTCGCAAACAGTCTCGCCGCGTGGTCCACGTATATGCAGGCAGTTAATGCACGACAGCCACAGACCGTTCATTAGACGGGACGATCCGCGTCCAATAAAGAGTTCGCAGTGAAACGGCTAGTAATAATTTTCGCTGCTGTCGTTCTCTTGCTTGCGGTCGCTGTGCCAGGATTCCGTAAGGTTCTCCTCATTGGTGGGGTTGTGATCGTTGGTTTAGTCCTGTTAGTTGTGCTTAACCAATCAACGACCAAGCAGACCCCATCAGCTATCTACCAACCAGGGTTGGCCGTTCCTCCGCTTCCGCCACCAAGGCTGATACCTCCCAGTAGCATCGAGGTACGGGACATGCGCACCGACTTTCCTGGCTATAGCCACCAGGTTAGTCGTGTGACTGTCCGGCTTTTTAATAATTCGACGAATGAAACGCTAAAAAAGGCCGATTTCCGACTTTTGATTGCCGATTGCAAGAACGTTGCGAACAAGACCGCAAAGAAGACTGGGAACTGCGTTACCGTGGATGACGAGACTGGATCATTTGATTACTTGAACGTCGCACCGCAAGAAGCGCGTGACGTTTCTCTGACTGTAAAGAATCTCGGCGTGACCATCTTGGGTTCCCCGCGAATCGATCTCACGGTTACGGGAGCGCAGGCCGAACAGATCGCGCCGAAGCAACATTAGACCTTAATAGGCTGCACGAGGACTCGCGATAGACCGCCATCGACCCCAACCGCTCGGTGACGAACGGCCGCCATAGGGCGAGCTAGCGCCGTTAGTAGGTCGGTATGTGGCTCAGTCGAGACCGCTGCACCTTGTTGGCAAGCACAGACGAAACGCGCCCTACGGCGCTCTGGACAATCCGAAAGTACCGCTCACCTACGGCCTGCCAGTCGCATCTAGATTTTTCCCCAGGAAGTAGTGCGCTCCGGACTGATGCGGACGATTGGCGCGTCTTCCGGAAGCATTCCCCGCGTGTATTGCGGGTACTTGGCTCTTAATTTACCCAGTGCCCGTGCACGTTCCTTGTGCGCCGACCGTGGAATCAGCTTCGCTTTCCCGCGTATCAGAACGTACCAGAGCTGCGTCCAATCCTCGTCATACTCGTCGATCAGGAGTGCTACGTGCGGCACGGCGCGGAGGTTTTGCACCCGTACGAGCCGCTCCGGCGGAACCCGCTTCGGTTTCTGGTCTACCGCCGTGTAGAGGATCTTGCCGTCGTACGCAAAGCAGATCGGCACGATATGCGGCCGACCTCGAGCATCGAGCGTGGCAAACCTGGCGACCCTCGCCTGCCGAAGCTTTCTCCGTACCGCGGCGGGAATCGTACGTCGTTTTCCGGGCATGCAGCGAAGCCGATCACACGGGAATGATGCTGGTGACCGGGCGAGGGCGATATTGCGCGCGCTCAGTCGAGCAATCGCACGTACCGATCGAGCGCGCCGATGATTTCGACGCGGCTTGAATCGGGAACCAAGACGAGCGCGCGGTGGATTCCGGCTGCACGGTATTGGGCGAGAACAGCCGCATCAGGCGGCGCGGCGAATACACTGATCGATAGCGTCGCGAAATCGCGCCCGGCGGCTGCTGCTGCTTGACGCAAGCGTGCGACTGCCTCCTTGGGGTCAAATCCTGCCCGGGCGAGAGGCAACCAGCCGTCGCAATATTCCACTACACGCTCCAGGGTGTAATCGCTCGGTCCGCCGAGCAGGATCGGCGGATAGGGTCGCTGCAGCGGCTTGGGATACATCCAGACGGGATCGAAGCTCACCATTTCGCCGTGGAAAGCCGCCTCGTCCTGGGTCCACAGGCCCTTCATCGCCAGGATGCGCTCGCGCATCAGCTTGAAGCGCGTGTCATAGCGCGCTCCGTGATTTTCCATCTCATCGACATTCCAACCGCCACCGATGCCGAAAAGAAATCGACCCCCGGACAACTGATCCAGACTCGCAACGCATTTCGCCGTCACGATCGGGTCACGTTGCGGGATGAGGCAAACTCCGGTGCCCAGCAGGATTTTGGTGGTTGCGGCGGCCGCAAAGGACAACGCGACGAATGGGTCGTGCGTGTGAGAGTACGCCTTGGGCAGCTCGCCGCCGCCCGGATACGGCGTGCGGCGGGACTTCGGAATGTGCGTGTGCTCAGGCAGGAACAACGACTCGAAGCCGCGTTCCTCGGCGGCGCGGGCGAGTTCGCGGATGTCGATGCCGTAGTCGGTTGGAAAATAGCAAACACCAATACGCACTGTCGGTTCTCCGGAGCCGATGCGCCCAACAGCTGCCACAGGGCGCCGAGCGCGGTCGAGACCGGCGGCGCCCGCTTAGTATGCGCCAACCATTGAGCCAAGGCACTAGATACCGACCTGTGTACTCGAGGCAGATCCTGACCGTTTGCTGTTGGAGAAGAATTGAATGCGGCGTGCACCGATCGAAGCGGCGGGATATTCATGATGCATCGCCGCGAGAGCGTGCTTCTGCCGAACCGATTCTGAAGAACTCCTGGAAAAGAAATGAATTCGCGATTTTTCCTATGGAAACCCTATAGTTCGAGCATCGGGCTTCTGTCATGATCGATTCACAAACCGTCGCTGGTGATGCGACGAGGACGGGCATGCGTGATGGGCGACAAGACGAGCGCGGCGCCGGGAGTGAAGGCGGACAGAGGCCGCCGGCGCTGGCACTTTGCCGGCGCAGTTCTCGATGAACGGACACTGGAGCTGCTCGTCAATGGAGCCGACGCCGAACTCGAGCGCAAACCCCTCGAAGTCTTGATCTATCTGCTGGAGCGCGCCGGCGAGGTCTGCACCAAGGATGAGTTGCTCGCGGGCGTATGGCCCGGGCGGATCCTCAGCGAAACCGTATTGACCAAGTGCATCGGCCGGCTCCGCGATGCGCTCGGAGACCGGGATCAGGACGTCATAAAAACCGCTTATGGCTTCGGTTACCGGTTCATCGCCCCGGTTCAGGTGGAATTGGTCGCGGCGCCCCAAACCACGTCACTGGACCTTCACCCGGGAGACCACCCACCCGGCCGGCCGCTCTGGAGCTTGGTCGAGCGGCTCGGCATGGGCGGGTACGGCGAAGCGTGGCGCGCTCGTCATGACAAGACTCACGAAGAACGGGCGTTCAAGTTCGCCCTCGATGAGGCATCACTGGGTACGCTCAAGCGTGAAATCACGGCTTTTCGGATTCTCAACGACTCGCTCGGCGGGGGCGGCCAGATCGTTCGATTGCTCGATTGGAATCTGGAACAGATGCCTTACTTCACCGAGGCGGAGCACATCGGCGGCGGGAGTCTCATCGATTGGGCCAATAGCCGCGGCGGCCTGGCGAGCATCCCGCTCGCGGAACGGATCGAAGTAGTCGCGAAAGTCGCGACTGCTCTCGCCGCGGTGCACACGGTGGGAATGCTGCACAAGGACTTGAGGCCGTCGAATATCTTCGTGAAACCCGTAGCCGGCCAACCCGTCGACATTGCGCTCGGTGGCTTTGGCAGCGCAGCCGTGCTGGACGCGGGTCACGTCGATCGCCTCGGCATCACGCGGCTCGGCTTCACCAAGACCATCGTCCCGTCCGGGCACAATCCTACGACATCGCTCTACCGGGCGCCCGAGACTCTTGACGGTGCCCCGTTCACGGTGAAATCCGACAACTACGCGCTGGGCGTCATCCTGTATCAAATCCTCACGGGCGACTTTCACAAGACCATGCCACCCGGGTGGAGAGACCATATCGAAGATGAATTGCTGCGCGAAGACCTTGCCCTCGTCGCTGAAAGCAATCTCACCCTGCGCCTCGCGGACGCGGACGTCTTGGCCCAGCGGCTTCGGACTCTCGACGAGCGGCGCCGCCAGCTCAAAAGCCAACGGGAAGCACAAGCGAGAGCGGAAAGCTCGCAGCGCAGACTCGAACAAGCCCGAGCGCGCTACGTAGGCATTGTCTTGGCGTTCGCAGTGCTCGTCATCGGACTCGCGATCAGCACCGGCCTTTACTTCAAAGCGCGCCGCGCTGAGGAGAGCAGTCGTGCCGCGGCAGCACAGGCCGAAGCAGCCGCTGAATTTCTCACCAGTGAGGTATTGACACAGGGTACTGCTCCCGAGCTCTTGACGCGCGCCGGCGATGAAATCGACGCGCGCTTCGCCGCTCAGCCCCGCATTGCAGCCGAGTTACATTACCTCGTCGGTCATTCGTATGCTCGAATGCACGACTATTCGTCGTCCATTCTGCATTTAAACCGAGCAATAGAGCTCGCCCAACCGCTCGATGGAGCGGGAGCCGCGCCCGTGCTCCGAAGCGCTGCCGAGCTGATTCAGATCGATGACGTTCAAGGTCACCTCAAGGACACCCTGCCGCGGTACGAGGCGCTGCTGGCCGCGGCGGAAGGGCACGTTGTCCCGGGCGATGCAGCTTTCCTCGAACTCAAGCGACAAGTGGCGCTGGGACGACGCCGTTTGAGTGAGTTGAAATAGCCGGCTCATCCCGAGAAAAACCCGCCAGTCACTCTTCCGCCGGCATGCCGATGCCTGTGATGTAAAGCACCGACTCCGATATGCCGTCGATCCCGAGGTCTCGCTCGATCAGAGTGTCTTTCAGGGCCGCGGTACTGAAAGGAGCAAGCCCCATGCGGGTTGCCGTCAGACAAAAGGTCTGCCCGAGGTGGCCCGCGTCCAGGAGCACCACTCGATAGGCTCGAGGATGCTGGTATTTCCACATGTTGCGCGCAAAGACGGCGGTCATGATGAAAAGTGCCGCCGCGTGAGCGACATACGGCTGATCCGCGCAATACGCCCGCGCCATTTGCGGCGTCGCATTGGAGGAGATCAGCTCAAGCGCGTGGTCCTTGGCGTCATAGTGGTAAAGCCCGGGATCGAGCCCTGCGACTTTGAGCGCGAGCAGATACGCCTCTACAGGGTGTCTTGCGCCGCCGGAAGCACTCGTCTTGAGCGGCAGGGGCCCGAAGTACGGCGAGTCGACATACCCTTGCACCCCCCAGGTCATTTGCAGAAGCTTGGAAACGGCATCGAGCGATACCGGCGCTTCCGCGAACTTTCGCCGCGTCCGTCGGGCGTGGAGCGTCTGGAAAAAACTATCCTTCTCCCTTGCATGGAGCGGCAGTGAAATCGATTTAGCGCCTGCATTCTTTTTGAAGAAGGGCGGCTGCGGCGCGCTGGATATCGACTGCAGCTTTTGGTCTGCAGTCCAGTCGCCCTCTACGTACGGGGCGTCTTTCGTCAGGAAGTGATAGGCGCCGTGCGGCAGCCACGGTTTCCACAAGGAGTCGAGAAGCTCATCGCGGGCCGATTCGGGAGAGTCGCATTCCAGCAGCAGCTCCGCGTCGAACAACTCCGCTATCACCGCTCCTACGCTGTCGGGAGTATAGGCGTCGAATTCAAGCAGCGCGTCGCCGATCGTCCTTGGAGAGGAGAAGAAGCGGATGATCTCCAACACGATTGGATTCGCGGCAAACTCACCCCGGGTGAGAAAGTTGACGACCCGCAGATCGCCGTTGTCCCAGTATGCGGACTGGCAACGGGCGCTCCTCAGCCTGATGGCACCTTGCATCAACTCAGGCGCTGCGGATCGCCCTCGCCATTCAAATTCCGGGGCCGTGGGGCGTGTCGTCATGATCGGGCATGCTCATTATCACGCCCTGCATTTTCTTGAATCCAGTTTCCAATTTCTTTCTATCGAGCTTCCCGGCGCGTAGAGTTGCCGAAAGTTTTCGGATCTCGCCTACAAGTTCCTTTTTCTTCGCTTTCGTTTCCTTGACAGGATCTTTCATGATGCCCCCCTGGCAATCGAATGGAACCACCCGGACTCTCCCGTTCGACAACTGCAACGTCCTCATTGTCGCGGAGTCCACGACGGATACGTTACTCCGGAACGAACATGACGGCAATTTTGAGGACTGTCACGGCGGAAAACCCAGCCGCTGCACGAGCGCCTGGAATTGCGGTTGATTGCGAATGGAATCGAACATCCAATCAACCTTGACGCCTACCAGCCCCGCCCTGCGCAAGCGTTCCGCGGTGGCGAGCCAATGCAGCGCGGCGGCCGGATCTCCCCACTGCGCGTAGACGGCGGCGTAGCTGACCGCGCCAAGATCCCCATTCAGCGTCTTGAATTTTTCCAGCTCCGTCGTAGCTTGGCTGATTTTGCCTTCCGCGTGGTAGGCGAGTGCCAAACAGAAGTGTCGATCCCCCTCGTCGAGCGGCGTCGCGGGCGATTCGCATAGATTCGATGCGAGCTCTGGATGTCCGAGTGCAAGATAGCTGATGGCGCTATAGATTCCGGCGTAGTAACCCTCCGCGTGTAGTGCCTTGGCATCTTGAACCGCCACCAGCACATCCTCGAAGCGTCGGGCCCAATTGAGGTTCAGCAGGAGGTGCTCTCGGTAGCGAGGATTTTGTGGGTCGAGCTTGATCGCGTGACGCATTGCGGCCAGCGCTACATCGTGATGACCCACGATGCCCTGGAAACCCGCATAGCCATCCAGCACCGACGCGCTGCCCGGAGCGAGTGCGAGGGCGCGCTCGATCTCCCGATCTGCCCCGCTGAAGTCGAGGTATCCATGTGCCAATACCTGCCAGCCGAGCACCATGTGTGCATCCGCATAGTCGGGGGCCAATTCCACCGCCCGTTCGGCGGCTTGACGGGCGGTCGCGTAGAGGTCCCCGACGGTACTTGGCTCGGTCGAGAAGTTTGCGACGCTGCGCAGTGCATGCGCGCGCTGCGCATAGGCGGCCGCATAGTTCGGATCGAGTGCAATGGCTTGATCGAAAGCTGCCAGGGCCCGGCGGCTGGAAGATATATCCTGCGCCATAACCTCTATTTGCATGCCGCGAAGATAAGCGTCATAAGCATCCGGATTGCGCGTGCTGCCCACTTCAATTCTTGTTGCCTCGTCGCCGAGCAGCTTTACTTGCATCTCCTGAGCGACCGCCGTGGCGATGTCGGTCTGCAACGTCAAGATGTCGCGGAGATCCCGGTCGTAGTTCTGCGACCATATGTGGTAGCCATTGACCGTATTGACCAATTGAGCCGTGATCCGCACCGTGTTCCCGGATCGACGGATACTGCCCTCGAGGATCGCAGCGACATTCAGCTTGCGGGCAATGGCTCCAATATCGGCATTCTTGCCCTTGAATGAGAACGAGGAGGTGCGCGCAGATACCTGCAGCGCCTCGACGTGTGAGAGCGCGTTGATCAGTTCCTCGGATACTCCATCCGAGAAGTAGTCCTGCGCTGGGTCCCCGCTCAGGTTGGTGAAGGGCAGCACGGCTACCGAGTGCACAGGCGGTGTGAACGCAGCCGGTGGTGCGGAGTCATCGGCACGCCTCGACAGGATCAGGCGATCCACTCCCAATGCCACGCAGATGGCGATGATCGACATCGCGACCAGCCAGGCCGTCGCGCTGTTTCTTCGCAGAAACTTGCCGACTCGATAAGAAACCGGAGCCAGCCGCGCCTTGACGGGTTGCCCGTGCAGGTAGCGCTGCAGATCCTGCGCCATGCTCGCGGCACTGTCGTATCGTTCAGAGGGCTCCTTGGCCAACGCCTTGAGCACCAGCGCATCCAGGTCGCCCCGTAACTTGCGCGACAGCTGCTCCTGCGTCGCGGCGCGTGCCGCGCTCGCTTCCCGTGTGAGCTGGGTGCTGGGCTTTTTCAGATCGGCCGAGGCAACCGCGTGTCTCAGCCCGGCAAGGGAGGCTTGCGAGCTCAGCCGATAGGGCCGAGTGCCGGTCAGCAATTCGTATAGCAACATGCCGAGCGAATACACATCGCTCCGTGGATCGACGGGCTCGCCCCTCAGCAACTCCGGGCTCGCATAATCGGGCGTGAGTGCCCGGCCATAAATGCGCGATATCTGGGTCTGATCCCCGTCCTCCTGCAAAAGCTTCGCAACCCCGAAATCGAGCAAGCGTACCTGGCCCGATTCGGTGACGAAAATGTTCGAGGGTTTGAGGTCGCGGTGGATGACGTGCTTCTCGTGCGCATACTTCACCGCGTCGAGAACCTGTAGAAACAACGCCAAGCGCTCCTCGACGCCCAGGGCCCGCGTATCGCACCACCCCATCAGTGTTTGCCCCTTGACGTACTCCATCGACAGGTACGGCAAGCCTTCGGTATCCACCCCCGCGTCGTAAAATCGCGCAATGTTCGGATGCTCAAGACTCGCAAGGATGTCGCGCTCGTGCACAAAGCGCTGCTCGAGATCGTTACGCCGGCGTGTCAGCAGCGGAAGCTTCAGCGCCACGTCGCGCTTGAACGCACCGTCCGCCCGCCGAGCCAGCCAAACCTCCGCCATCCCGCCGGCTCCGAGAAGACGAATCAGCTCGTAGGGACCGACGAAGTCGCCCGCATTCAGGCCGCTCGCACTAACCGGGTTGAAGTCACTACCGGACACAGTCTTGGGCAGCCTGATCGACGGTGCTCCACGCATCGACCAGTCGCGCCTCACCAAGCAGGCAACTCATCCGTGCTATCCGATCACCCGATAGATTCATTGGCCTCTATCGCTCTGGGGGTGCCCTTGCTCACGGGTAGCCTTCTAATAGTTCTTATCCGTCCATTTCCTAGAATGCACGAGAGGAACTTTCAGCGCAATGCGCCGCGGCCGGCGAATGACTTTCGGGCCGAAAGGGAAGTTGTATATTTCCAACCTGGGCGCGGCGCCCGGTGCCGCCGAGGTCTCTGGGGGACGCAAGCAAGCTCGGATGAAGCGAGCGGCCGTACTTTGCGCCCCGTTTCCCGCCTTTTTTTCTGTAATTCACATTGTCTCCATGATTTTTTCAGGAGACGGTCAAGATTGATCGAGTGCCGTTTCCTACCGTGTCGTCCAACCCAGCTATCAATGCTGGGGATTGCAAAGGACACACCGAGGAGGAATTGACATGAACACAACCATTCGTACAAAGATATACACGGCCATCTCCTGCGTCATGGGCACGGCAGCGCTCTGCACCGCCCTCTCGACTTCCGTGGAGGCGCAAGACGCGCCGAGCAAAATCGTCCGATTCAGTGATCTCGATATCACCAAATCGGATGGCGCGAAGGTTCTTTACAGCCGCATACGTGCTGCGGCGCAGGATGTCTGTGAATTGTCCACCGGCACCGACCCGATCTTGAGAGTGGCAATCAAGAACTGCATTGAGAGGGCAGTTGACAAAGCGGTTAAGGACGTCAATGCGCCTATGCTGACCTACTTGCGTTTTGGCACCACCGACATTCGGCTCGCCAGCAAGTGATTGGATCCCGGCGCTGTCGGCGGTTGGCCACATCGACGGCGCCGGATTTTGACCAATGCACTGACACGAGAGCCACCGGCTCCGGCCCGGTGTGCTCGATGCGGGGGACGTATTTGGCGACCACTCCCTTGGAAATCGCCAGCGCCCCGACAATTTGCTCGTGGGAGAGTCGTGCCTCGTACTTCAGTCGGACCAGTTCTCCAATCTTGCGCATGTGCAGTGCTCTATCGGCATCGACTCAACCTCCAGGCGGTGAATACCGTCATCAACGTGGATCTCCCGTGGAATCCAGCCGTCCTGGAGCAGGGCATCGCTCGCGCTCATCGGATGGGGCAAAAAATCCCGTGCAGGGCTATCTGTCCCGACGTCTTCTGCCCACCTATTCTGGCATCTATTGATATCTATTGCCAGAGAGCGCAGAATTGATCCGTGAAAAGACTTCCTCGGAGTGCCATACCTTGAGCAGCAGCCTCAATGTCCAATTGACTGATGCGCTTCGCAAGTACGTCGACGAGCGAGCAAGCGACAAGGACGTATACGCGACGCCGAGTGAGTACATCCGGGACCTCATCCGCCAGGATATGCAAGACAGAGCGGTCGCACTGAATGTGCTTGAGGGCCTCGATGATCTCAAGCACGGCAGGTTTTCCTCCAAGTCGATCCGCGACTTCAAGGACGAGGATTGACGCTCGGTGCGCCGGGCACGCTACATTCTCACCGCAAGGGCGGCCGCAGACCTGCGTGAGGCGCGAGCGTGGTCTCGTGCGAGATGGGGCAAGGAACTGACGAGCCGTTACTTCGACGATCTGCACGAAAGCGCGCAGTTCATTGCAGAGAACCTCGGTGCACTGCGCGGGCGGCAGGAGCTCAGCGCGGGAATCAGTTTACTGGTGTACCCTGTTCGAGAGCACTACATCGTTTACGAGCCCCTCGCCGAGCGATTCATCGCAATTGTCGCCGTGATTCGTCAGGGACGCGATGTTCCCGCCATACTTCAAAAATGGTCGGCTCCAATCCGCCGTGAGTTAATCGAGATCAGAGCGAAAATCGAGCGTGGTGAAATTACGTGGCCGCCGCGATCCGCCGCCAGACCGCGCCGGAAAAAATAGGTCGCGTGGCATCATCGCCTCAGATTCAGCCCGCGAGGGATCCAGCGCGCCGCCGAGTGGGCCGAGATCCAATTTGACAACAGAGCATACAGTTGGGAAGTTGATAGCCGCAACGTAAAATCCATGGCATTCTTGCAAGTGTCTATCGCCATCACCGTGATGAGCGAGTTGGCGATAAATTCCGTGCAAGCAGCGGACTGGATGTTCCTGGGCAGTGACGGCGACCGCGAGACCTAGCCGAATTAATTCATGAACAACGTAAATGGAAAGCGGAGACTTGATTGGCAAGGCATTTTTCGGGGCGTGCAAAACAAGGGCTCGGCGCGTCTGGTACCGCTCGTCGCCGCCGCGCTTTGTAGTGTAGTTCCATCGGCTGCGCTCGCGGAACTGAGCCATCGCTTCGACAAGAACGATGAACAGTAGGTCAAGGAGCTATTCTCATGGTGGTTAGCAGACGTACTTTTTCGGCCGCCCTCGTTGCAGGAGCCACCGCTTCGTTGACATCCACCCGCGGCATGGCCGCTACAGCTTCTCCGACCAAGTCGCGCAACGTCGTCCTCGTGCACGGGCTCTTCGCCGACGGATCATGTTGGTCCGAGGTGATCGCACGATTGCAGGCGGCGGGGCTCAATGCCACGGCCGTGCAAAACCCTCTGACGACACTGCCTGAAGCGGTTGCCTCGGCCGAGCGAGTGCTGGCACGGCAGGACGGCCCGACAGTTCTGGTCGGGCATTCGTTTTCCGGAATGATCGTCACCGAAGCGGGCATGCATCCGAATGTTTCGGCTCTTGTCTATGTGGCAGCACGAGCGCCGGATGCAGGCGAGGATTACGCGGCGTTGGCCAAGAAATTTCCTACGCCACCGGCCTCCGCTGGCATTATTTTTGATGGTGAGGAAGGGCGCCTCAGTGAAGAGGCGTTCTTGCGGGATTTCGCGGGCGATGTGCCGGAAGCGAAGGCGAAGGTGCTGTATGCGGTCCAGGAACCGTTCCAGAAGGCTCTGCTGACAGGTAGGACCACCCAGGCGGCCTGGCGGTCCAAGCCGAGTTTCTACGCCGTCTCGACCGAAGACCGCACCATCAATCCGGACCTTGAACGCTTCATGGCCAAGCGCATGGGCGCCAAGACCATCGAAGTGAAGGCAAGCCACGTGTCACTGATCTCCCATCCGGACGAGATCACCGGGCTGATCGTGGAAGCCGCGCAGCGGGCCTAGCGCGTAGCCGGTTTGGGGTGGCCGCTGATCGCCGCCCGGAAGCCCGCGCGCTCAGAGCGGCCCCTGGCTATGGGGTACTTTTTGACTTCGATACACAGTCCATGCATGATCTGTGTATGGCTACTAAAACCATCTCCATCGAAATCGACGCTTACGAGCTTCTGGTGCGGGAGAGAAAGGACCCCAAGGAATCCTTCTCACGCGTCATCCGCCGCGTGCTTTCGGAGCGACCGGCACTGACCGCCGGAGATTTGCTCGACGCCATGAAGGCCTTCGAAGGCCGGGGTGCTGGGCCGCGGCGGCGCCGGTCGCGCGATGCTGCTGCTTGATACCAGCTTCCTGATCGAGTTCGAGGATGAGCTGGCCCATCGAGAGATGGGACCGGCACGCGGCGTGCTGGCAGCACACCGCCGGCAGACAGCGGCGATCAGCATCATAACGCTCGGCGAGTTCGCGGAAGGCTTTGCCGATCTGCGCGCACTCGTTGAGTTTCTGGCGCCGTTTCGCGTCGTAACTCTCTCGCGCGCCATCGCGTGGCGTACGGCGGCGCTGCAGAGCTCGCTCTCTCGTCGACTTGGGGAAAATGACGCCTGGATCGCAGCCACGGCGTTATCTTATGAAGCCACCCTAATCGGCCGTGAGAAGGCGTTTGGGCGAGTGCCTCGACTTGATTACTTGTCGTTCTAGGCCCGCAGATCGCCCCCTTTACGTGCGTCGTCGTCGCCGTTGGGGATCTCGGAAGTGATTCGGAGTCTGTAGCTTGAAATCGAGACGCAGGGGCTTCACCTGAAGCACGCTAGCACTGTGGCACTGCGCGGCCTGACTGATTTGCTCGAGCAGATCAGACGGAAGGAAGGCTTAAAAGAGAAGAAGCTCGGGGTTTTCTATAGAAAGTCGAAGGCGTTTCTTCACTTTCATGAGGACCCGGCCGGACTATTTGCCGATCTTAGCGTGGGGAAGGATTTCGATCGGTATCCGGTCAATAGGAAGGAGGAATGGAAGGTGCTGCTAGCGGCAATCGATCGAGCCTTGAACATCTGAGCATTCACCGGCGATCGTGGTCGAAAAAAATCTCGTATCGTTACGGGCTCCTCTGCTTGGCGCTATCTGTCAAGATTCTCTTGTTGTAGCTGCGACATGGTTGAGTCGAGAACATGAACTTGACCGCGGGGCACTCCTCGAACACCTGCTCTCCGCTGCGATCCTGTAACCACACCAATAGACAGACCCGCTTAACCCGGGCAGCGAAATTGCCCTTTGGGTTAAACCTCTAATGGCGCGCCGAGCGCAATTGCCCCTCCTCAAGCCGGGTCGTCAGTTCATGGGAGCGTGAGCATCTGCTGCTGATTTAGCGAGCCAAGGCTCTGTCCGCCTGGCGCCGGCTGCGATATAACTAGTGCTCGCAGAAATAACGAGGGGGAGGCGTCTTATGTTCAGCATAAGTCGGACGGTGATTTTGGCGCTGGGTTGTGGGCTGCTGTTGAGCGCTTGCGGTGGCGGCAAATCGGGATCGGCGGCTCATTCGGGCGGTGCCGCCGATGCCGGGAGGGTCCTGAACCTCTATATTTGGACCGATTATCTTGCGCCGACAACGCTGGCAAGGTTCGAGAAGCAGACGGGTATCAAGGTAAACGCTGCCTACTACGACACCAATGAAACATTGGACGCCAAGCTGCTTGCGGGCAGCAGCGGCTACGATGTCGTCGTACCCACCGCCTCTTACTTCGAGCACCAGATCAAGGCGGGCGTGTATCTGCCGCTCGACAAGTCAAAGCTGCCAAACCTCAAGAATATGGACCCGCAGCTCATGGCAAAGGTCGCTTTTCACGATCCCGGCAATGCTCACGGCGTCATCTATTTGTGGGGTACTAACGGCATCGGTTACAACGAAAAAATGGTCAAGGAACTGCTGCCCGACGCACCGCTCGACAGCTGGCGAATGGTGTTTGATCCCAAGGTGGCGTCGAAAGTGGCCAAATGCGGCATTAGCGTACTCAACTCGCCGGCGGAGATGATGCGCGCCGTCTTCAGTTTCTTGGGCAAGGATCCGAACTCGCAAAATCCGGAGGATTTGGCCCAAGGCGAAGCGGTGCTTTTGAAAATCAGGCCCTACATCCGCAGTATCAATTCCTCCGAATACATCGAGGCATTGGCCAACGGCGATCTGTGCGTCGCCGTCGGCTACAACGGCGATGTTCTGCAGGCGCGGGACCGCGCGCAAGATGCCAATAAGGGCATCGAAATCAAGTACAGCATACCGAAGGAAGGCACGATTCTCTGGTTCGATATGCTGGCTATCCCCAAGGATGCGCCGCATCCCGAGAGCGCCTATGCATTCATCAACTTCGTCATGATGCCGGAAGTCATTGGCGAAATTACCAACTTCAAAGGCTACGCCAATGCCAACGCCGCGGCGCAACCGCTGGCGTCGGTCAAGAATGATCCGCGGATTTACCCTACGCCCGAATTGCTGCCGAAACTCTCGGTGCAATTGGCGGATTCGGCCGATCAGACCCGCGCCATTACCAGCGTCTGGGAGAAATTCAAAACAGGTCAATGAGCGACGAAGACCTCCGGAGCGTTGGCCAGTCGACCGATGCGGTCGATTACCGGTGTCGACAGGCAGCTCTTGGGCAGCGAGTATTACCCGGCTAGCACGGCGCAGCCACCTGTGCCGATCGACCAATACGACCGTGCCGTTACGTAAAGCCAAACGAAGAACGACCAATTGGCGGGATTTGACTTCGGCCATTATCGAATTCAGCGGCAGCAGGGCAACTGCATCGGTTCCCGCAGGAATGGTCTTCATCGCGCCAGTGCGCCGATCAGATGCGTCGTCTTGGGACCGTCGCCGATCTGAAAACGGCGCACGGCCCGTTCCAACACGCGATCCGCGTTCGTTACACGCTCGTGGTGCCGCAGATGTTCGAGCCAGGAGTCCGTTTGAAAGGTCTCGATGAAACGACCTTCTACGGCGGCATCTTCGAAAATGCCCCAGTCGTAAGCGCCGTCCCGACGGCGCGCGCGTGAGTATCGGCTGAGCGCCCGCAGGAACAATTCGCGATATTTTGGATCGATGTTGTATTCGATCGTCACCAGGACCGGTCCCCGGTCCGGCTCTATCTCGTACATCGTAACCGGTTCGGGCCAATGCATCGACGGCGAGAAGTCGACGCTCGCGCCCGTCTGTAACTTCCATCGCCAGGTCAGCGGGATCGCGATTACCGCGCCAGCGGCAGCAAGCAACAGAGCGGCGGGCAACCCCGCAATGGCGGCAAGCTCGCCCCACATCGCGCTCCCGATGGTCAGTGCACCGAACATCACCGTTACATACATCGCGAGCCCGCGGCCGCGAACCCACTCGGGCAATGCAACTTGCGCCGAGACATTGAGGTTCGACACCGCAGCGATCCACGATGCACCTGCGATGAGGCTCGCCGCGACGGCCGTCACGGCGTCGTGAGCGACCGCGAATAATGCGGTTGCCGCTGAGGTGGCCAGAGTAGCGACCGCGAGGAGCCGGTCCGCACCCAATTTCTCCCTGAGCCATCGCAGCAGGAATGCACCGGCCACGGCCGAGGCTCCGATGGCGCCGAGCAACATTCCGTACAGTGCGGGGCCTCCCGCGATCCGACTGCGTGCGACGAGCGGCAACAGCGCCCAGTACGCGCTGGCAAATACGAAGAACGCGATCGTTCGAATCAGAGTTGCATTGAGGTGCGCGTTGTATCGTGCATGCCGAAGGCCCGTGCGCACGGCGTTGCCGAAAGCTTCGGGGGGCAGGCTCACGCCACTTTTTCTAGACGGCCGCCACCGTATAAGAGCAGCAATCACCCCAATATTACTGAACGCATTGACCCAGAACGGCGCTGCAATACCAAGCGCTCCGACGAAGATCCCGCCGAACGCCGGGCCGACGGCGCGGCTGACGTTGATGCCCACGCTGTTCGCCGCAACGGCCGCGGGCAAATCCGGTTTCGGCACGAGCTGAGGCACCACTGCCTGCCAGGCAGGGGCCGTGACGGCCGAACCCACGGTCACGATGAAGCTGAACAGCAGCAGGCTCGCCGGCGTGATGAGATGCAGCCAAACGAGCACTGCAAACGCCGTCGAGGTAAGCATGATCGCAGATTCGCCGAAGATCAGGAATCGACGCTGATCCACGATGTCCACGAGCGCGCCCGCCGGAATGGCGAACAGGAACATGGGCAGGCTGTTCGCAACTTGTACCATGGAAACGATGAACGGGTCCGGATCCAGACTCGTCATCAGCCAACCGGAGGCAACGCTGTACATCCACCCGCCGATGTTCGAGACGACCGTCGCGGTCCAGATCACCGCGAATGTTCTGTGGCGAAACGGAGCCCAAGCGGAACTCGCTGCGCGGGGCGGCGAGCTAGCGGGGGGATTATTCGCGGTGGGTGGGTTCATCCCGGTCGACCGAGTCAAAGAGGGTTAATCGTAACCCAACTTCGACCTCGACCGGGCTGTTCGAGCCGCTTGTGCAGGCGACCTCGCCGCGGCGATTTTAGGTCGCCTTGATGATCGCCGTTATCTTCAGGCTGGCCGGATCGATCACGGCGAGCAGAGGGTGCCCCCGTCCCGTCAGCGGAATGGTGTCGCGCTGGTCCGTCTTGAGACCCGCCGCCCGCATGCGCTCCTTGAGCGCCTTCTTTTCAGCGCGCGAGAAATACGCAACGTCGTCCACGTTCTTCAACTGCGTTCGCAGCGCCGGCAGCCCCTCCTCCCAGCGCTTGTAGTAGTGCGGCATCCCGATCACATCGGTGCCCCCGTGGATCACGCCCACGACGATCTCCTCGCGCTCCGCCGGATCCTGAGGCAGCGGCGCCCAGATCCAGCGCGGCAAGCTGTACCAGTGCGGCACCAATTCCACGTGCTGCCTGCGCGCTCGGTCCAGGTCCTGAGCATCGATGTCGTACGCTTGCACCATCTGCAGGACGCTTTCCGAGAACGCATAATACAAGGGCCGCCCGCTCCAGAGCGACGTCGTGCCGTAAACCAGCGCGATGAGTTGGACGGTCACGATGATTGCGATGTCGCGAGCAAGTACACGGCGTGGTTTGCTCGCACGAGCGACGATCAACGTGAGAAGGGGACCAATTACCACGTCGACTCCGACCATCACCGCGACGACGCGCGGAACATCGGCCAAGTACCAACCCGGCCAGTGATACCAGCCGAGATAGAGGGTGCTGAGCGTCAGCGTTAGAACGCTGGCGCTGCAAAGCAGATGCAGTCCGAAAGCCTTAAGTCTGAACTTCATGCTCCATTCCCAAAGTAAGCGCGACAGTACACATGCCGCTAACTAAGTGTATTCGTATTCTTCACAAATCGCGGAGCGATGGAAGTCCGCAGCGGCCGGCGCCGTCGAAATCTGCAAATGCCGTCACACAGCGCCCGAGCGGCGTCTGCGTACTGCTTACGTTTGTGTACTACCTAGAAGCATGGGCGAGCGCGCGAAGTCCCCCCGCCACATAGGGTCCCAGTCGTGCCTTGAGAGCTGCGACGTCATTTGAATGGCATAAGCCATCCGACAGTGCGTCGAGCCGCCCGGTCTCGGCGAGCGAAAGCGTGAGTGCGCCGGTGAGGAAGTTGTAGCCCCAGAAGATGTCCTCGGGCGCGGCTCCCGGCAGCGAGGCCATTACCGCCTGGATGAACTCGCGCACCACGCCATCGAAGGTCGTTCCCATCAGCTTGCGGCCCCACTCGGGGGAGTTGTTCACGAAGGCAACCAGTGAAAAGTAGTTGTGCCAGCCCGGCCCGGCGTGCGCCAGGCGATCCAAGATCGGGTCGAGGAACGCCTCGACCACGGCCTCCGTGCTGGGCGCTCGAGGTGCGGCGCTCAGACGCACTTCCGCCAATCGTCGCAGCCGTTCCTCATTCAAAATCCGGCCGCGCCGCTCGACGACCGCCGCGAGCAGGCGCTTCTTGCTGCCGAAGTGATAGTTTACGAGCGCGAGGTCCACGCCGGCCGCAGCCGTTATGTCGCGCAGCGATGCCCCATGGAAGCCCCTCCGCGCGAACAGCTTTTCCGCGGCGTCCATGAGCTTGTCTTTGGTCGTGCGCTTCGGGCGGGCCATCGCGTACCAGGGGGCAAAACAATTATTGTAGCCCGGCGCGGTGCGTTGCGCCCGGCCGCTCCGCCCGGACCCAAGATCGTCATCGTCCGCGCACACAGGGCCCTCCATGTCCGGGCTTGATATTAAACGTCCGTTGAAATAATATTAAACGACCGTTCAAGCGATGGTACCGCAGGACGGCCGGATAATTATTAAATATGCCTAGGGGGGATCCGCCATGAGTCGCAGCAGGTTCTGCACCGCGTTGACCTTGTGTTCATTGATGGCCGCCGGCACCGCCGCCGCGCAGGACGCCGGTACGACGACGAGTAGCGCCGCCGAGGCCGGCACCATTGAGGAGGTTGTGGTCACGGCGCGGCGGTATGCCGAAGATCTGCAGAACACGCCCATCGCGGTCACGGCGCTCAGCGCCGGTACCATCCAGGTGCAGGACGTCACGAATCTTGAAGATCTGAACAGCTTCGTGCCGAACTTCAAGATCTCGGCCGATCGCGCGACCAGCAGCACGATCAACGTCTATATTCGCGGTGTCGGCCAGAGCGACCCGCTGTGGGGATTCCAGCCCGGCGTCGGCGTGTACATCGATGATGTGTATTTGGCGCGGCCGCAGACCGCGCTGCTCGACGTGGTCGATGTGCAGGACCTCGAAATTCTGCGCGGTCCCCAGGGGACGCTGTACGGCAAGAACACGATTGCCGGCGCGATCAAGTACGTGACCCGGGACATCGACGGACCCGCCAGCCTGACCGCTTCGGCGACGGGCGGCAATTACGGCGAGCATGACGAAAAGCTCTACTTCTCGACTCCGGTGATCGACGAGCACGTCTATTTCGGCCTGGCACTAGCGGATCTGCAGCACAACGGCTACGGCCAAGTGGTGGCTCAGCCGGGAACGACACCGAGCCCCTACATCGGCGAGGACGTCTCGAATAAAGATGTGCTCGCGGGCCGCGCCAACCTCACGATCAAGTGGGGCGAGAGCTCGAAGCTCAGGCTCGCCGCCTTCGACATCCTCGATAATTCCAATGCTGCGGGCGGCCAGCGGCTCAACGATTATCTCGCGCCGGAGCTGGGGAACCCGTTCGACATCCGAACGGATATGCCGGTCGAGAACGATTACACCCACCGCAGTGGGGAATCGGCGAACTACACCCAGAGTTTGACCGATCAGCTCGCCTTGAAGGTCGTCGGCGCCTATATTGAAGGCAGGAGCCAGCAGTTCATCAATTTCGCCGACCTCAACGAGAACCTGTTCGAGGTCCCGGGCGCCTACCACGACCAGCAGTCCTCGGGCGAGGCGCAGCTGAACTTCCATAACGACCTGGTCAAGGCCGTGGGCGGCGTGTTCTACATGGACAGCACGGCCTGCGGCGCCTACAACGCCTCGATCGGCACCTTGAGCGGCACGCTGCCGCCGACGGTCGCCCCGCCCTATGGGCTCTACATCACCGAGCTGGTCAATGGCTGTGATCTCACCAAGAGCTATGCCGTCTACGGCGACTCCGCCTGGAGGCTGACCGATCGGCTGAACCTTGATGCCGGAGTGCGCTGGAACGAGGATCAGGTGACCGCCCGGGTGTACCAGAACGACTACGAGAGCCTCGCGCCGACGCAATTGCTGCCGGGCCAGCAGCTCTTCAACCCCGCGACGGTGCCTGCCTTCAACCCCGCGACGGGGGCCGGGTTCATCCCCGACGTGGTAACCAACTACACCGGCAACCGCACGTTCGTGAACGTTTCGCCGCGCCTGGGCTTCGACTATCACTTCACCGATCATGTAATGGGCTACGTGAGCTACAGCCGCGGCTTCAAGAGCGGCGGCTTCGATATGCGCGGCAACGCCGCCGTCTACCCCGGGACGGAAAACGGCTACAACTCGGAAACGGCCGACAACTACGAAGTGGGCCTCAAGACGACGCTGCTCGACGATACGCTGCTATTCAATGCGACTTTGTTCTACAACCCCTACAGCAATGCGCAAATTCAGTTGCAGGATTTCGTCGAATACGACGGCAAGCCCACCAATCTCACCGCGGTGCTCAATGCCGGCAAGCAGATCAACCAGGGCGTCGAGCTCGAGTCGGTGTGGCGGCCGACCAGACCGCTGACGCTATCGCTCAATGTCGGCTACCTCGATTCCTACTACAAGAACTTTCTGATCAACTGCGCCATATTCACCTTCCAGGTCGGTTGCCCGCCGAGCGGCGTGGGCGTGCTGAACCTTGCCGACGAGAATCGGCCGCTCAATGCCCCCTTCTGGACGATATCGGAAAACACGATCTATACATGGGATCTACCCTCGGGCTCGCTGCTTGCGCGTGCCGGCGTCGACTGGCGCAGCTTCACCAAAGTCGCGGTTTACACACCGAGCCCGACCGATCAGCCGGCGTATCCACTGCTCAACGCCGGCCTCGCGTTCACCACCACCGACAAGGCGTGGCGGTTCTCGATCGACGGCAAGAACCTGACCGACCGCTACTACCGCGTCGCCGGCTACGACTTCGGGCCTCCGCCGCTCGGACCCGCCAATATTTACATCGGCGGCGTCAGCCAGATCGGCTTCTATGGTCCGCCACGCACGGTTACCGCGACGGTGACCTACCACTTCTAAAGTATGCGCAGCGCGGGCTCGGCCAGCGGACCTTACGGTTCGCGTACGATCCGGCGCTGCGCGCGGTGAGCCGAACATGTCGTGGTTCCAAGCGCCCACGCCCCTGCTGCCGGATTTGATCGCACAGAACGGCCGCTGGCTCGCGGATCGGCCGGCTCTCATCGACGGCGCGGTCACGCTGATGTGGCGGGAGTTCGCGGCGGCGACGGCGCGCGTCGCGAACGGCCTTGCCGCGCTGGGCATTCGACCGGGCGAGCGTGTCGCGGTGCTGATGGAAAGCCGGCTCGAGACGGTGCTCGCGCTGTTCGGCATCGTCCGCGCCGGAGCGGTCGCCGTGCCGCTCAACCTATCGATCAATGAGGCGGCGGTCGCGGCCATGTGCGCCGATGCGGGCTGCGTCGCCGTGTTTGCCTCGGGGCATCAATGCACGCGGATCGATGCGCTGCGCGCCGCAGGCGCGCTCGGCGCCCGCGAGTTCATCGGCTGCGACTCGCCGGGCGGGGGCTGGCGCGACTTCCAGGCATTCATCGCGGGGCAGCGTGCGACCGCGCCGGCGGCGACGATTGCGCCGGACGATGAATGCAATCTGATCTACAGCTCCGGAACCACCGCATTGCCGAAAGGTATCATTCACACGCATGCATGCCGAATGTATTGGGCTTACGATGCCGCGCTCGCACTGCGCTATCGCAACGGCTGCCGCACGCTGTTCACACTCGGGCTGTTCTCAAACATCAGTTGGGTCAGCCTGCTCGCGACGACGCTCGTCGGCGGTACGTTCGTACTGCTGCGGACGTTCAGCCCTCGGGCGGTGCTTGCGATCATCGAGGCGGAGCGCATCACGCATGGCGCCTTCGTTCCGGTGCAGCTCGAGCGGCTGCTGGCGTGCCCGGAGCGTCGGGAGTTTCGCATCGATAGCCTGGAGACGCTGATGTGTTGCGGCTCGCCGCTCAAGCCGGATGTGAAGCGCGGCTTTGCACGCGAGTTCGACTGCCAGCTGATCGAGCTCTACGGGCTCACCGAGGGGCTGATGACCATCCTCGAGCCGGAGGAGCTCGAGCGCAAAGTCCTCTCGGTCGGCAAGCCGGTGCTCGGCGCGGACATTCGCATTCTCGGCGAGGGCGACCGCGAGGTCGGGCCGGGCGAGACCGGGGAAATCGTCGGCCGCGGCAGGCTGGTGATGGCCGGCTATCACGCCCGGGATGAAGCGAACCGTGAAGCGACCTGGGTCGACTCGGCCGGCAAGCAGTGGCTGCGCACGGGCGATCTCGGGCGGATCGACGCGGAGGGCTTCCTCTATATCGTCGATCGCAAAAAGGACATGATCCTGTCGGGCGGGCAGAATATCTATCCGGCCGACATCGAGAGCGTCATGAGCGAGCACCCCGCCATCGCCGAGGTGGCCGTGATCGGCATAGCCAGCGAGCGCTGGGGTGAGACCCCGCTGGCCGTCGTGGTGCTGCATCCGGGACAAACTGTGGCCGAGGCCGAGCTGCTTGAATGGACCAACGCCCAAGTCGGCAAGCAACAGCGTGTCCACGGCGTGGTGCGGCGTGAGAGCTTGCCGCGAAACCCCAACGGCAAGGTGCTCAAGCGTGAACTTCGGCGAGAATATGCGACTCAAGCTTCCAACACGGACAAAAACGGATGAATGCCAACCCCAGCGATTACTTCTACCACAGCGCCGATGGGCTGCGGCTGTTTTGCCGCGTGTATCCCCCGATAGAGAGACCGGATGGCTTGCCGGTGCTGTGTCTGCCGGGCCTGACGCGAAATAGCCGCGATTTCATCGCACTCGCCGAGCATTTGAGCTCCCGGCGGGAGGTGCTCACCGCGGACCTGCGCGGCCGCGGACGTTCGGCCTGGGATCCGGATCCGTCTCATTATCAACTGCCGACCTACGTGCAGGACGTATGGTCGCTGTTGGATTCACGCGCCTTGAGCCGCGTTGTCGTGGTGGGCACCTCGCTCGGCGCGCTGATGGGTATGGCCATGGCTGCGATGAAGCCGGATAGGATTGCCGGCGTGGTGCTCAATGACGCCGGTCCGGAGATCGATCCAGTCGGAATGCGCCGCATCGCCGGGTACGCGGGCAAGTTGCCGCCGGTCGCCTCCTGGGCTGAGGCGGCCGCGCAGGCCAAGAGTGTTTATGGCCCCGCGTTGCCGGGTCTGGGCGATGAGGACTGGCTCGACTACGCGCACCGCGGTTACCGGGAGAATACGGCCGGCATCCCTGTCCCCGACGTGGATCCGAAGATCAGCGAAGCGTTGAGGAACCCGGCAACCGCCCCCGGGAACCTCTGGCCGCTGTATGCGCAGATCAAAGGCGTACCCATGCTGGTGATCCGCGGGGCTCTGTCCGATCTGCTCAGCGCCGCGACGGTGGAGCGCATGGCGCGCGAGAAGCCGGATGTCGAGTACATTACCGTCGCGAACCGCGGGCACGCGCCCTTGCTCAATGAGCCTGAGTGTCTGGCCGCGATCGATGCCTTCCTCGCGCGATATGGTCAGCAGGCAGCACATGGAGATCAACGCAATGGGATTCACCGCAATGGGACTCAAAGATAAGGTGGCCGTCGTCACCGGTGCAGCGAGCGGTATCGGCCAGGAGATTGCGCGCACTTTTGCGCGCGCAGGCGCCCAGCTTGCCATCGCCGATCTCGACGACGCGGGGGCTCATCGAGCCGCTGCGGAACTCAACCGCGATGGGCGACAGGCGATTGCTTTGCCCGTGGACGTGACCGACGAGCGCCAAGTCAACGACGCCATGGCCCGTGTGGTCGAGGCGTTTGGGCGAATTGATGTGCTGGTGAGCAACGCCGGCATTCAGGTCGTCGCGCCGCTCGAGGATTTCGCGTTCGTCGATTGGAAGCGCGTGCTCGCGATTCACCTGGACGGGGCCTTCCTCACCACGCGCGCGGCCCTCAAGCAGATGTACAAGCAGGGGAGCGGCAGCATCATCTACATGGGCTCGGTGCATTCGAAGGAAGCCTCGGTGCTCAAGGCGCCCTATGTGGCCGCCAAACACGGCCTGTTGGGCCTTGCCAAGGTCGTCGCCAAGGAAGGGGCGAAGCACGGTGTACGGGCAAACGTGATCTGCCCGGGCTTCGTGCGCACCCCGCTGGTCGACAAGCAAATTCCGGAGCAGGCGAAAACTCTGGGGATATCGCCGGAGGCTGTTGTCCGCGATGTCATGCTCAAGGATACGGTCGACGGCGAATTCACGACCGTCGAGGAGGTCGCCGAAGCGGCGCTGTTTTTCGCCGCGTTCGGCTCCAACGCCCTGACCGGACAATCGCTCACCGTCAGCCATGGCTGGTCCATGCAGTAATTCTAAGAAGACCTCACGCGTCTCAAGGCGTTGCGCCAGCCGGTAATCTGCGCATCGCGTTCGGCACCCGCTTTGGGCTCGAAACGCGCATCGACCTGCGCCAAGGCGGCGATGTCTTGCAAAGAGCCATAGACACCGCAGCCGAGCCCCGCCAAACAGGCGGCGCCGAAAGCCGTCGACTCGGTGATCCTTGGCCGCAGAATCGGAACCCCCAGGATATCGGCCAGCCGCTGCATGAATAATCCGTTTTGTGCCATGCCACCGTCGACTTTCAGGAGCGCGGGTCGCATGCCGTCGGCCGCCATGGCCTCGAGCAGGTCGTGAGTCTGATAGACCACGCTGTCGAGCGCTGCCCGCGCAATTTCTCCCCGGGTCGAGGCGCGCGTCAGTCCGACGATGGCGCCGCGCGCCTCGGGATCCCAGTGCGGTGCTCCGAGTCCCGTGAAAGCGGGCACCAAGTACACCCCGCCGCTATCGTTGACCGAGGAAGCCAGCGCTTCCACGTCCGAGGCGCGCGAGATGAGGCCCAGTCCGTCGCGCAGCCACTGAATGGCGCTGCCCGCCGAGAGGATCGAGCCTTCGAGTGCGTAGGTCACTTCGCCCTTCAATCGGTATGCAATCGTGCCGAGCAGGCGATTTTTGCTTCTTACCAAGTGGCGCGCGGTGTTGAGCACCAGGAAGGCGCCCGTACCGTAAGTGCTCTTGACGTCGCCCGCCGCAAAGCACGCTTGTCCGATCAGCGCGGCTTGTTGATCGCCGGCTACGCCCCGAATCGGCAGGGCCTCGCCGAGCACGGACTTGTCGATGCATCCAAAATCGCCCGCACTGTCCCGCACCTCGGGAAGACAGGATAGGGGCACGTTGAACACTTCACACAGCGCCTCGTCCCAACGGCCTCGGCAAATGTCGTAGAGTGCGGTGCGGCTCGCGTTGGTGGCGTCGGTCGCGTGCAACCGGCCGCCGCTGAGGCGCCAGAGCAAGAAACTGTCGATAGTGCCGAAGGCAATGTGACCGGCTTTGGCCGCATCGCGCGCTCCGGGGACGCGATCCAGAATCCAGGCGATTTTGGTGGCTGAAAAGTACGGATCGAGGAGCAGGCCGGTCGTGCGGGTGAGCTCCGCTTCGGTATCGGCACGATTCAACTCGCGGCACCGATCTGCGGTGCGACGATCCTGCCAGACGATCGCGTTGTACAGCGGCGCGCCGCTGCGCCGATCCCACACGACGGTCGTTTCCCGCTGATTCGTGATGCCGACCGCCGCCACGGTGTTACCCGCCTCGCGCAGGCGCTGCAAAACCCGGCGGCTGGTGGACATGGCGGTGGCCCAAATCACCTCGGCATCGTGCTCCACCCATCCAGGGGCAGGATAGATTTGCTCGAACGACTGCTGTTCGATTGCCAGCATCTCGCCCGCGGCGGAGAAAGCGATGGCGCGACTGGAACTCGTCCCCTGATCGATCGCGAGCAAAATATCTTGAGACATTGAGGGCGCACCCCGATCTTGGCTTTGGCCCGAATGCTAACATCCCCCAAGAACGCACGACTCAATCGAAATCCGCCGGCAGGTCGGGCTGCTCCGCATGTTGAAACATTCGCTCGATCTGCTCAGCCGTCGTGCGCCCGATCGAAAGCGGCGGCAGTGCATCGCGGGGGAAGAAAGCCGCGCCGCTGGTTTCGATGCTGGTGCGAGCGCTGCCGCCGGTGAGCTCACAGATGAAGAACATCTTGTAGATGGAATCGAGATGGTGGGGGCGGTTGCGCTTGCGGTAATCGTAAACCGCTGCGAGCTTGACGGCCCGCGCCTCGTAGCCGGATTCCTCGGCGACTTCCCGGGCCACGCATTCAGCGGCCGATTCGTTCACATCCGCCCAGCCTCCCGGAAGGGTCCATGCGCCGTCGCTGATTTCGCGAACCAGGAGCACCTGGCCCTCGGCGAATACCGCCCCGCGCACATCCACCTTCGGCGTGGCGTATCCCGCCTCGCTCCGGAAAGACTTCAGCAGCGCCGCGCCGTCTTGGCCAGCGCCCTGAGCGATCACTGACGCCGCCAATTCGCGCACGCGCTCAAAGCGCTGACGGTCGTATGGATCGCGGCAATAGGTCAGGCCGATCTGTGCGATGGCCCGCAGCTCGCGGCCGACGGTCAGCCAGGAGGGTTCGTCGATTCGCGAGTCATCGGTCGGCATGGCTTTTCATATTGCAGCGATCGCGCAGGTCGAATCCAATAACAGCTCCCCGGCGCGATGGGTGCCCGCGCCGGACCTATGACGGTTCGGCCTCGGCGATCGGCCGCAGGGCCCTCGAACTGGGGATTCGCACGACGAGCGAGGTTCCGCCCGGCGGCAAACTGTGCACGTCGAACGTCCCCCCCAGCGCGCGAACCCGGTGCCGCATGGATGCCAAGCCGAACGCGCCGTTCGCGCCACTCGCATCGGAGATTCCTCTGCCATCGTCGATGATGCGAAATACCACGGTGTCGTCATCGATATCGAGGGTGACGTCCACTGTCTTCGCGCCGGAATGCTTGGCGATGTTGGTGAAAGCTTCTTGCGCGACGCGAAACAAAGCGATGGCGGCATCGGCGGTGAACTTCGGTTCCTCGCCCGGAAAATACTCGGTGCATTTCAGCCCCGCGCGAGCACAAGCTTCCTTGAGCTGCCAACGCAGCGCCGCGAGGAATCCTACGTTGTCGAGCAGGGTCGGCCGAAGCTCTTCGATGATGCGTCGCTTGAGATCGATTCCCGCGGACAGATTTTGTTGCACCCGGTTGAGTCGCTGCTTCATGTCGATATCGTTGGCCGCAAGATGCTGCTCGGCCCACGAGATATCCATGCGCGCCCCGACGAGTAATCCTCCCAGCTCGTCGTGCAGCTCACGCGCCAAACTCGCCTTCTCACGTTCCGCGACGCTCTGCAGATGGGTCGACAGCTCCACGAGCTCGCGGGTTCGCTGTTCCACGTCGCGTTCCAGCTGTTGCTTTTGTTCGCGCAACTGCGCCGTTTGCAGTGCGCGCCGACGCTGCTCCTTGTAAACGAGGTGCACCGCAATTGCGACCAGCAGCACATTGAAGATGGTTGCTGCGATCATGATCCAGCGGCTCATCTATCCCCCATCTCGGGCTGCGCGGGCAGCAAGCTCGCAGTGGCGGAACCAGAAGACGCAATGCTCATGCCAAACCATTCGATAGCGGATCGGGGCGGCAACAATGTCGAGGGAAAATAGAAAAAAATCAAGTCGGTCTTGCACTTATCCTCGAGTCAGACGACCTGAGCGGCGCATGCCCTTGGTCAGCGCCGCGGTCGCCCTCGGCCCAGCAGGTCGCTGGGATTCGGCAATGCTCCGCCCGCCGCATCGGGAATGACCAACGAAGATGCCTGCTCGCGGCGCAGTTCCTGCAGCTCGCGCATCGTTTGCTGCACTGCCTGTTCCGCAGCCTCGCCAAATTTCGCGATCGCCGCACTGAGCGTCGCCGCCTCGAGCTCAAAACTGATCGGCACGGCGCCCATCGGCGTCATGACCTGTGCCTGCCCGACGAATAGGACCGGGCGCGCCGCATCGGGCAATCCGTCGGCGAGAACCGGCGTCAATCGACGGATGGTACCGACCCTGCGATCGGTAAAAATCTCTTCGCGATAAATCTGAGTGGAGTCCATGGTTGCTTGGCGGCCGTCGTTGGTGGAACTCATGTGCGGGTCACCTCGTGATCGTGTCGGGAAAAGCTCATAGCCATAACCCTAGCAGTTTCTGGGATGCAGTGGACAGGTCCGAGCGCACGGACCACAGCACCCGCATCCGGGGCGCCCTGATACGATATGCGACTTGACAGTTTCACACACAGTTCGCAGGGTCCCGCCATGGACGACGCTGCTCGGGATCGCCCTCTTCGCGCTGGCGTTATTTTGGCTGCGTCACATCCTCAGCCAATATCGGTGGCGGGATATCCTCGCGCACATGCAGGCCATCCCCGCCTCGCGGCTGTTGGGCGCGGCGCTGCTGGCGTGGTTGGGTTATGGGTGTTTGACGATTTACGACGCGTTGGGTCTGCGTTTCGCCGGCGCGCGGGTGCCATATCCCCGGCTCGCCTTGATCTCTTTCATGGGTTACGCGATCGGCCATAACGTCGGATTGAATACGCTCAGCGGCGGCGCCGTTCGCTACCGAGCCTACTCCGCTTTGGGCCTCTCCGCGAAACAGATTGCCACGGTGATTGCCTTTGGCACGCTGACGTTTGCGTTGGGGGCGGCCGTGATGCTCGGTCTATCCTTGCTGTCGCAGGCCCGTTTGTCCGGCGTACTACTGCACCTGCATCCCTCCTTGATCGTTCTCGCCGGCTGGCTGCTGCTCGCGGGCGTATTCGGCTATCTCCTGCTCGCCTGCAGCCGGCATGAGACGCTGCGGTGGCGCAGGATCGTGATTCCGGTGCCGAGTGCGGGAATTGCCTTCGCGCAAATCGGTGCGGCGTGCGCCGATCTGTTATGTGCCGCCGGGGTCCTGTACGTGCTCCTGCCGCCCCAGGCAGCGATTGGCTTCACAGCCTTTGCGGGCCTTTTCATCATCGCGATCGCCGCGGGGATCATCAGCAACGTACCCGGCGGTGTGGGCGTGTTCGAGACGGTGCTGCTGCTGCTCTTCCGCTCGGTACCCGCGGACCGGCTGCTGGGTGCGATGCTCGCGTATCGCATCATCTACTACCTGATCCCCTTTGCCGTGGCCCTGGCCTTGCTCGGTGCGCATGAGTTGTGGGTGCATCGCGGCCCCATGGTGCGGATCGCACGGCTCGGACGCACTTGGCTGAGTACCGTTACGCCCCAGGCGAGCGCGCTTGCCGTCTTCGGTGCCGGAGCGGTACTACTTTTTTCCGGCGCAACGCCGGGTCTCGGCAGCCGCTTGGCGGTATTGCACCATGTCGTGCCATTACCGGTGCTTGAGTTGTCGCATCTGCTGGGCAGTGCCGTCGGCGTCGGGCTGTTGGTGCTCGCCAACGGCCTGTACCGCCGGCTCGATGCGGCCTGGTATTTGACCATGTGGCTGCTGTGCGCGGGTATCTTGCTGTCGCTCCTCAAGGGCTTTGACTACGAAGAGGCCATCATACTGGGTGTGGTCGCAGTGGTGCTGGTCTCGGCGCGGGCGCGGTTTGCTCGGCGCGCCTCGTTGATCGAACAGCGCTTCTCCGCTTCGTGGGTCGCTGCGGTACTGCTGGTGCTCGGCGCCGCGGTATGGCTGGTATTGTTCGCGTATCGGCATGTGCCCTACAGCAAGGAATTGTGGTGGCAATTTGCGTTCGAGGCGCCGGCGCCTCGGAGTCTGCGCGCCCTGCTGCTGGCGGCCATGACCGCTGCCGCCTATGCGCTGTGGCGCTTGTTGCGTCCGTCGAGACCGCCGATCTTGCCGCCGAGCCAGGCCGATCTCGAGCGCGCGGCCGCGTTGATCGAGAATGCTCACAACGCCACGGCGAATCTGGCATTGCTCGGGGACAAGAATTTACTGTTCAATGCGGAGCGTACCGCCTTCATCATGTACCAGGCGTCCGGCAGCAGCTGGGTTTCGATGGGAGACCCGGTCGGCCCGGCGGCGCTGTACGAGCCGCTGGTGTGGACGTTTATCGAGAAGTGCGATGGGATGGCCGTATCCCCGGTTTTCTACCAGGTCACGCCCGATAACCTGCCGCTGTACATCGATTTGGGGTTGAGGTTGAGCAAGCTCGGCGAGGAGGCGCGTGTGCCTCTCGACACGTTCTCGCTGGAGGGCCCTGCGCGCGCGGATCTGCGCCATTCGCATCGGCGCGCGGTTCGCGACGGCGCGCAGTTCGAAGTAGTGCCACGCGAGCACGTGGGTGCGGTCCTGCCGCAATTGCGCGCGGTTTCGACCGCCTGGCTCACCGCAAAAAACACCGCTGAGAAGCGCTTTTCCTTGGGCTACTTCGACGAGCGCTATCTTGCGAACTTCAACTGCGCCGTGGTGCGCCGCGAGGGCGCCATCGTCGCTTTCGCCAATATCTGGCGCGCCGGAGCGGACACCGAGCTATCGGTCGACCTCATACGCTATAGCGACGCCGCACCGAAGGGCGTGATGGATTTCCTTCTCGCCGAGTGCATGCTGTGGGGAAAGGCCCTGCACTATCAGTGGTTCAGCTTGGGCATGGCGCCGTTGTCGGGGTTGGAAGAGCACCCACTCGCGCCGGCGTGGCACAAGGTTGGGCGCATGGTCCAGCGCTATGGCGAGACGTTTTATCCCTTCGAGGGATTGCGGAAGTACAAGGAGAAATTTGTGCCAGTTTGGCGCCCGCGCTATCTCGCGGCGCCCGGCGGACTGAGCATGGCAGGCGCGCTGCTCGACGTCACTTCGCTCATTTCAGGCGGTGTCGGCAAGGTCTTGACCAAATAGCTCGCGGAGGGATGCTCTAAATAGCCGCTGAGGCACCGGCTTGTTGCGCGAATTCACGCGCGATCTTGCTGGTAATTTCGCGTATCTTCGGCAAAAACTGCTCGATCGCGCTGCGCAGCGGCAGCGCCGTGGTGGCGTAACGAAGCGCGACCGCGGCGAGAATGCGATCATTTACCTGCAGGGGGAGGGCAAGGCTCGTCTCGTCCGACGCTCGGCGCGTGCGCTGCGCCATTCCGAACCCCTGAGTGCGAGTTTCGTTCAGCAGCCGATCGATCTCCGCGCGATTGCGGGCTAGGCGATCCTCCGGCAGGGAAGAGCGGGCCATCAACTCGAGCAACGCGTCTCGTTGCGGCACCGAACAGAACGCCAGATAGGCACGGCCGGCTGCGCAGGTCAGCATCGGGACCCGCACGTCATACTGCTCCAAGACCGGCGGGCTTTGATCATCCGAGGTTTCGCGCGTCATCATGACCGCACCTGCGGGCGTTGCGATCGCCACCGGCCACGCGAGTTGCGCGCCCAACGCCGTCAGATACGGCTTGGCAATGTGCACCATCATGGCTTCATCGTCGAAGCCGCCCGAGAGGGCACGCACCATGATGGTCGGGCGGTAGCAATCATCATGCGGGTCGCGCTCGACATAGCCGGCTGCGCGCAGGGTTTCTAGAATCCGAAAAGTGGTAGTGCGGGGCAGGCCGACCGCGTTGGCCAGCGTGTTGATGGCGACGCTCTCCAGCCGGTTGAGCTCGACCAGCACATTGAGCCCGCGATTCAGGGCTCGAACCGGCCGAGTGGATTCGCGCGCGCCGCTGTGGGCGCCCTCGCTGCTGGCTTCGGGCGACGAATTGGCCTTCGCGTGCATGATGGCCTTTCCTTTGGGCGTGGTTTTACCGATGGCTGCTTGAAAACCGTACAAAGTAAATACGACATCTCAGCAAACAGGTATTGGACAAAACGTGTATGGAATTCGGGCCTACGGGTGCGGTTTCGGTGCCGCACAGGCGGGCGTGTTCAGCTACAATTCGGCACCCTTTTTTCAGCTAAATCCCCTAGGAAACGTCTGTATCATGTCGGAATCGCAATCAATCGCATCCTCACCCGCCCCATCCATCCCGGTCGAAACGGTCATCATCGGCGCCGGCCCGGTTGGGATATTTCAGATCTTCGAGCTCGGCCTGCTCGGCATCAGCGCTCACATCATCGATTCCCTGGCCCAAGTCGGCGGGCAGTGCACCGAGCTGTATCCGGACAAGCCGATCTACGACATTCCCGCCTTGCCGATTTGCGGTGCTCAGGAATTGATAGACCGACTGTTGGAGCAAGCAAAACCGTTCCATGCCACGTTCCATCTCGGCCAGGAAGTCACCGAGGTGCAGCGGCTGCCGGACGGCAGGATACACGTGGCCACGTCTGCCGGCACCCGATTGACGGCAGGGGCCGTAATCATCGCGGCCGGCGTTGGCTCATTTCAGCCGCGGCGCTTGGCGCTGCCGGGGATCGAGGAATTTGAAGGGAAGAGCGTGCATTATCGAATCAAGTCGGCCGGCGAGTTTTATGGACGCGATCTGGTGATCTGCGGCGGCGGGGATTCCGCGCTCGATTGGACCGTCGCGCTGTGCGACAAGGCGCGATCACTGAGGCTGGTGCATCGGCGCGCGGAATTTCGGGCGGCACCGGCAACCGTCGCGCGCATGCGCGAATTGGTGGCCGCCGGCAAGATGCAATTGGTAGAAGGTCACGCGGTCGCGCTGCATAGCGACAACCACAAACTGACCGGTGTCGGCGTACAGACCAACGATGGACGCACGCTGCGGCTGGCGGCCGATCAGGTGCTGGCATTCTTTGGACTGCACCCGAAATTGGGTCCGGTCGCCGAATGGGGCCTCGAGCTCGAAAAGAAGGCACTCAAGGTGCATACCGAGAATTTCCAAACCAGCGTGCCTGGAATCTTCGCGATCGGCGACATCAACACGTATCCCGGAAAGAAGAAATTGATTTTGAGCGGCTTTCACGAAGCCGCACTGGCCGCGTTCGGAGTCCAGCACCACTTGTTTCCGCATAAACGCCAGTTCTTGCAGTACACCACGACGAGCCCGATCATGCAGAAACGGCTGGGGGTCGCTCCAGCCGAGTCGCCTGCCGCGGCCGAGTCCCATTGAGCATTCCGTGAATCAGCTACTCGACGACCTGCTCAAGGTCATGACGCTGGAGCAGCTCGAACTGGATCTGTTTCGCGGCGAAAGCCGCGACATCGGCAGCCCGCAAGTGTTCGGCGGCCAAGTGCTGGGCCAGGCCCTGATGGCGGCGACTGCCACGGTCGAGGGGCGCGTCGTGCACTCGCTGCACGCCTATTTCCTGCGCCGCGGCGACTTCAATTCGCCCATCGTCTACGAGGTCGACCGAGCGCGCGACGGCAATCATTTCTCCACGCGCCGCGTCGTGGCCATTCAGCATGGCGCGCAGATTTTCAACATGTCCGCTTCGTTCCAAGTGGTCGAAAGCGGACTCGATCATCAGCTGCCCATGCCCGATGTGCCGCCGCCCGAGGAACTGGCGAGTCTCGAATTCTACACTCGCGACCTTTTGCCGCATCTGCCGCCGAGCATGCGCCGGGCGTTGGAAAAAAAACGGCCGTTCGAATTTCGTCCGGTGCGGCCGCAGAGCTTTCTTGAGCCGCAGAAACAGCCACCGCTCAGGAACATCTGGTTTCGGGCCGTCGCCGAGCTGCCGGACGCCGAGGCGCTGCACCGCTGCCTCTTGGCCTACGTCTCCGATTTCAACCTGCTCGACACGGCCATGATGCCGCATGCAATTTCACTGGCGACGCCGCGACTGGTGATTGCCAGCATCGATCACGCCATGTGGTTTCATCGCAATGTGCGCGTCGATGATTGGCTGCTGTATGCTACGGACAGCCCAAGCGCCTCGGGCGCACGCGGCTTCACGCGCGGCAGCGTATTCGCGCGCGATGGACGATTGGTTGCCAGTACTTCACAGGAAGGTTTGCTTCGGGTGATCGAGTAATCCGGTGATTTGCGCGATGCACGTGCTCGGGTCATGAAAGCCTTGCTAATCATCGTTCTCGTCGTGGGTGTCATCGTCGGCCTGCTGTTGACCCTGCGCGAGAGCCGTAATCTGGGAATGCCGAGCGCCGACGTGATGGAGCGGGCTAAGAAGCGTGCGCGCGAGCAGGCGGCGGCGGAAAAAGACGACTAGGCCCCAGGAGCCTGTCTGAGTAATCCGCGTGAGCCGCGTTGGCTGGGCGACGGAGCGGATGCAAGGCGCGCGGCGCAGGCCGTGGCGGGCCCCACGGCCAAGCCGCGCAACGCCGCAGACGCCCGTCTCCCAGCCAACCCTTCGTACCCTTGCAGATTTCGCTTCATCCGTTGTTGTCGCCTCCTCATTGGGTGTTGACCCAATCTCGTCGGCTCCGCCTCGGCTGAAGCGAAATCTGCCTTGGGTAAGGCCACGGGGATTACTCAGACAGGCTCCCACCGTTGGCGTCGTTCATGAAAAAAATACGGGTTCTAGTAACCGAAGGGCGCGGGCGTCCGCGATGCCTCCCACGCCGCTCGCGGCAGCACGTACAAGTGGCAGTCCCACCAGCGATTCTTGGCCCGCCGATGTTTCCGGTATACCGCCTCCCAACGCATACCGATTTTCTCCAGCACGCGAATCGACGCCCTGTTGTTGACATCGACCGTCGAAATGACGCGCTCGGCGCGCAGATCGAAAAATGCCGCGTCGATGAGCGCGAGCGCGATTTCCGTGGCGAAGCCCTTGCCCCAATCGAGCGTCCCAAGCATGTAGCCCAAATCGACGACGTCGCGCTCGATCAGGGACAAATCACAGGCGCCGATCACACGGCCGGAAGCGATTTCCTCCACCGCCAGTTCGAATCGAGTACGCGGCACCTCCCGTTGTGAGGCGAACAGGCCGTCGAGATACTCCGACGTGCTGTCCTGGTCCCGCGGCCCGAAGAACAAATAGCGAGTCACCCGCGGGTCGGCGGAATAGGCATGGACCGCGTCGAAATCCGCTTTGACGAACTCGCGCAGATTCAGGCGCTGGGTGCGGACGGGGAGCGTGAGTGTGCGCATGCGACACTGAGGGGGGATGTCATGCCAGTACTTTGCCTGGATTGAGAATGCCTTTTGGATCCAACGCGCGCTTGAGAGCGCGCATCACCGCGAGTTGGACGGGATCGGCGCGCACGGCAAACTCGGCCGCTTTCAGCCGGCCGATGCCATGTTCGGCGCTGATGCTGCCGCCGAGACTTTCGACCAAATCGAACATGGCCGACTCGAGCAGTGCGCCGCGCTGCAGAAACGCCGACTTTGGTGCATCGGGTCGTTGGCTCACATTGAAGTGCAGGTTACCGTCGCCCATATGGCCGTAGCTCACGACTTGCCCTTCGGGAACCAGCCGGCACACGAGTTCTGAACCTTTATCGATGAGCTTCGGGATGCTCGAGACCGGGACGGAGACGTCGTGTTTGAGGCTTGCGCCGTGATGCCGCTGTGCTTCCGGTACCGATTCGCGCAGTTTCCACATCGCTTGGGATTGCGCCAGCGAGGTCGCTATCGAGGCATCCATGATGATGGCGCGCGCCGCCGCTTCCTGCAGCTCGTCGGTCAACAGGGTCGCCAAGTTCTGCCGCGGGTTGGGCGAAGTCAGCTCGATGAGTAGATACCATGGGGCGCCCTGCTCCAGCGGATTGGCGACGCCGGGAATATGTTTCACCGTGAGCTCGACCGCGAGGCGCGGCATCAATTCGAATGTGGTGAGCTGGTCGCTGGCCGCGCTTCGCAAGCGCGCGAGCAGCTCGAGTGCCTGCCGCGGTGAATCGATCCCGGCAAGCGCAGTCGCCGTATCGGCCGCTTGCGGAAATAGCTTCAAGGACGCAGCCGTGATGACGCCCAACGTCCCTTCGGCTCCGACGAACAAGGATGTGACGTCGTAGCCCGTGTTGTCCTTGCGCAGGCTCTTGAGTCCCGACATCACCCGCCCATCCGCCAATACCACCTCCAAGCCGAGAACCAGGTCGCGCATCATTCCGTAACGCAGCACCGCCGTGCCGCCGGCATTGGTCGACAAATTGCCGCCGATCTGCGCCGTACCCTCCGACCCCAAACTCAAGGGGAACAGCCGCTCCTGCGAACTCGCGGCTGCCTGCGCCTCGGCGAGAGTGCAGCCGGCCTCGAGGATCATGGAGTAATTGGCGGCATCGAGTTGCCGTATGCGGTTGAGCCGCCGCATCGCCAGCACGATCTGCGAACCGGATTCGTCCGGCGTCGCGGCCCCGCAGTAGCTCGTATTACCGCCGTGCGGCACCACCGCCACTTCGTCGCGATTGCAAATCGCCAGTATGCCGGCGACTTGGTCGACGTCGCGTGGCAACAGCACGAGCGGCGTCGCGCCCTGAAAGAGACGGCGAAAATCGATAGTGTATGGCGCGAGGTCCTGCGGCGAGTCAAGCCAGCCGCCATCGCCGACGACCGCCTTGAGATCTACGAGCGTTCGCGACTCAGGCGACCGCGGCATTGATCAGACGCGCTTGCCGGCCGCCTCGCGGACTGCCGACGGCACCGGTTTCAAGTCCCAAATCACCCCGCACTCCCCGCGCGCCAACCCGCATGGGCGCTCAAGCACTCGCTCGCCGCGCGCCAGGCCGCAATGGGCGGCGCCTCAAGCACTCGGCGCGCGCAAGGTCGCAATACGCTCGTCCAACGGCGGGTGGCTCATGAATAGCCGCATAAACCCGCCGGACTCGCCGGTGTTGATGCCGAATGCCTGCATCTGCGACGGCATCGGCTCGCCGTGGCTGTGCTTCAACGCCTCCAGCGCACCGATCATATTGCCGGTACCGGCGAGATTAGCACCCCCGCGATCGGCGCGAAATTCCCGCCGTCGCGAATACCAGCTGACGATCATGGCCGCCAGGATACCGAGCACGATTTGCGCCACCATGGTGGTCAAAAAGAACCCGATTCCCGACTCCTCCCGGTCGTTTCTGAATACGGCGCGATCGACCAAGCCACCGATGATGCGCGCCAGGAAGATGACGAAGGTATTCAGCACACCCTGCAATAAAGCCAACGTTACCATGTCGCCGTTGGCCACGTGGCTAATCTCATGACCCATGACGGCCTCCGCCTGCGGCCGAGACATGCCGCGCAGCAAGCCGGTGCTCACCGCCACGAGCGCGGCGTTGCGCCGCGCACCGGTGGCGAAAGCGTTCATTTCCTCGGCATCGAATATGCCGACCTCGGGCATGCCGATGCGCGCTTGAGAGGCCAGGCGCCGCACCGTCTCGACCAGCCAAACCTCCACATCCGATTGCGGCACGCCGATCACGCGCACGCCCATCAAGCGCTTAGCCGTCCACTTCGAAATCGCCAACGAAAACAGCGAACCGCCGAAGCCGAACACAGCGGCAAACACGAGCAAGCTGCCGAGGCTGCCTTGCCCCAGGTGCACCCCGAATACCCGCTCTATGACGAATATCACCAGGCTCAAAAGGGCCAAGACCGCAAGGTTGGTCACGATGAACAGGAAAATGCGCTTCATAAGCCTTTTCTTTGAGGAAACTAACCGCAATATGGTAATGCCCCGGGACGATGTCGGGCCGTTGCGGCGCAATTTCAAGGAGCGCGCCTGCATTCGCCCAAGAGTATGTCAGATGCGACCGCTGAGCGGACGCCACGGCTATGTCTCGGTAATATCAAGATTAAAGTAGCGCAGGTTCTGGAATGCAATTCAAGGATTATTACGATACGTTGGGTGTCACGCGCAGTGCCGGCTCCGAGGAAATCAAGCGCGCTTATCGCAAGCTGGCCCGCAAGTACCATCCGGATGTCAGCAAAGAGCGCAATGCGGAAGCGAGGTTCAAAGACGTTCAAGAGGCGTACGAAGTCCTGCGGGATCCGGAGAAGCGCGCGGCGTACGATCAGCTGGGTCGTAACTACCGTCCGGGCCAGCAGTTTCGGCCACCGCCCGACTGGGAACAGCGATTCGGCCACTCGGGAAGCCAGCGCTTTTCGGATCTCAACGGATTCAGTGATTTTTTCTCGAGCCTGTTCGGCGGTCCAGCCGGGTTCGGCGGCGCGGCCGGACATGCTCAGCCCGAGGCCGAGGCGGGCATTCTCGAAGTCACGGTCGAGGAAGCGTTTGCGGGGACGAAGCGCCGCGTGACGATCAACGAGGACGGGCACCCGCGGGCGGTTGACGTGCAGATTCCGGCGGGCATTACCGACGGTCAGGCTCTGCGGATCGGCGGGGGCGGCCATCGCGCGGCGCTGATCTTTCGCGTCAAATTGCGCCCGCATCCTCTGTATGTCTTGCAGGGCAAGGACGTCCAAATCGAATTGCCGCTGGCGCCCTGGGAAGCGGCCCTGGGAGCAAAGGTCGCCGTGCCGACGCTTGGCGGGAAGGTGGAATTGACCATTCCGCCCGGAGCTCAGACGGGTCAAAAGCTCAGGCTCCGCGGGCGCGGCTTGCCGGGAGCGCCGAGCGGCGACCAGTTGGTCAGCATCAAGCTCGTGACCCCGTTGGCGCAAACCACCCAGGCCAAGGAGGCCTACGAACGCATGAAGCGCGACCTCAAGTTCGATCCGCGGGCCGGATGGCCGTAGCACGACGAGCGCCGACGCGCCGGCCAGGATGGCGGGCCGACTTGAAGTATGGGACGGCGGCCCCCATTTCAGCCCGCTGATGTCGCGTCGACTGCACTATCCGTAACGATTGTAAGGCCATGACCATCGAAACACAGCCACAGATTAAAGAGTTTCAATCCGAAACGAAGCAAGTGCTGCGACTGGTGATCCATTCGCTGTATTCGCACAAAGAGATTTTCCTGCGAGAGCTGATTTCAAACGCCTCGGACGCCTGCGAGAAACTACGCTTCGCCGCACTCGCCGATCCGGCGTTGATGGGTTCGGACACGTTGTCCGTCACGCTGATTCCGGACACCGCCGCGCGCACCTTGACCGTCAAGGACAACGGGATCGGCATGAGCCACGACGAAGTGATCGACAATCTTGGCACGATCGCGCGGTCCGGCACGAAGAAATTTCTCGAGGGCTTGAGCGGCGATTCGGCCAAGGACGCCCAGCTCATCGGCCAATTCGGCGTCGGTTTCTATTCGGCGTTCATCGTCGCCGACCGCGTCACGGTGCTCTCCAAGCGCGCGGACGCAGCGGCGGTTCGCTGGGATTCTGACGGCGAGGGTACTTACGAGATTCAAGCGAGCGACAAGGCGGATCGCGGCACCGAGGTGATCTTGCACTTGCGCGAGGATGACAAGGAATTCCTCGAAGCCGGGCGTCTGCGCGAATTGGTGCGGAAGTTCTCGGATCATCTGAGCATGCCGATCGTACTCAAGACGCGCGACGCACAGGAGACGCTTAACCGAGCGAAAGCGTTTTGGACCCGCGCCAAATCCGATCTCAAGGATGAGGAGTATCAGGCCTTCTACAAACACTTGACGCACGATACGGAGGACGCGCGCGCCTGGGCGCACAACAAAGTCGAGGGCAACCTCGAATACACCTCGCTCCTGTATCTGCCGAAGCGGGCACCGTTCGATTTGTTCGAACGCGAACGGCACACCGGCGTGCATCTGTACGTTAAACGCGTCTTCATCATGGACAAGGCCGCGGAATTGCTTCCGCCCTGGTTGCGTTTCATGCGCGGGCTCGTCGACACCGACGATCTGCCCCTCAACGTTTCGCGCGAATTACTCCAGAACAATCGGACTGTGGAGAAGATCAAGTCCGCGCTCGTGAAGCGGTCATTGGATTTGCTCGAAGAACTGGCAGCCGACAAGCCGGCGGAGTACGCCGGATTTTGGAAGACCTTCGGCGTCGTGCTCAAAGAGGGAGTCATCGAGGACCCGGGTCAAAAAGCGCGTGTCGCCAAGCTGCTGCGCTTTCATTCGACGGCCGTCGCGGGCGAAGCCGCCGAAGCCACGCTCGCGGAGTATGTGTCGCGCATGAAAGCGGATCAGAAGGCCATCTACTACCTCACCGCCGACACGCTGGCCGCCGCGCGCAATAGCCCGCACCTGGAGGGCTTTCGCGCGCATGGTTTGGAAGTCCTGCTGCTCACCGATCGCATCGATGAATGGGTCGCGGGACACCTGCACGAGTTCGAGGGCAAATCGCTCGCCAACGTCGCGAGCGCTGCCGCCGACGTGGCCTCCGCCATTCATACGCCGGAGAAAGCCGCCGCAGAGTCTGCGTATAAGGAGACGTTGGAGCGGCTCGGCAAGACCTTGCTGGGCAAGATCGCGAGCGCCCGTGTGAGCGGCCGTCTCACGGACTCGCCGGCCGTTCTGGTTGCGGGCGAGTTCGGCGTCAGCTTGCGGATGGGGCGTATCCTCAAGCAGGCCGGCCAGAGCAATCCGTTCGCCACCCTGCCCATTCTAGAATTGAATCCCAAGCATGCGCTGGTCGAGCGTCTCAAAGACACTGCCGATGATGCGGCCTTCGCAGAACTCGCGCACGTGCTCTACGATCAGGCCATGCTCGCCGAAGGCGGCGAACTCGAGGACCCGGTGGTTTTCGTAAGGCGTGTCAACCGGCTCATCGTGGAAGGACTCGCAGCTGCGCCGAAAATCATTCTGAGCTAGGAGCCTGTCTGAGTAATCCCCGTGGCCTTACCCAAGGCAGATTTCGCTTCAGCCGAGGCGGAGCCGACGCGGTTGGGTCAACACCCAATGAGGAGGCGACAACGATGGATGAAGCGAAATCTGCAAGGGTACGAAGGGTTGGCTGGGGGACGGGCGTCCGCGGCGTTGCGCGTCTTGGCCGTGGTGCCCGCCACGACCTGCGCCGCGCGCCTTGCATCCGCTCCGTCTCCCAGCCAACGCGGCTCACGCGGATTACTCAGACAGGCTCCTAGGCATGCTCACGCCGCGTTTCGCGTCCGTGGATCGTGCGAGCGGCGGCCCGCCGGGCGACGCCTCGCCGGGCGACGCCTCGCCGGGCGAGGACAGCGCACTGCTCGATGCCTACTCCGGGGCCGTTATCGGTGCCTTGGAGCGTGTGGCCCCCGCGGTGACGTTTATTGAGGTCGTGCACAATGCCACCCCGACCCGTGGCCGGCGCGCGCGGCAGGCCAGCGGTTCGGGTTTTCTATTCACGCCCGACGGCTTCCTGTTGACCAACAGTCACGTGGTGCACGGCTCGGATCGAATAACGGTGCGTTTGAACGATGATGCTCGATTCAATGCGGACTTGGTGGGCAGCGACCCGGATTCGGACTTGGCAGTGCTTCGCATCGGCTCTCCGACTGGGCTGCCTTATGTGGAATTCGGCGACTCGGCGAAGTTGCGGGTAGGGCAGGTGGCCATCGCCATCGGCAATCCACTGGGATACTCGAAGACCGTCACCACCGGCGTCATTTCGGCACTGGGTCGCACACTGCGCGCGACCTCGGGCCGGCTCATGCATGATGTCATCCAAACGGATGCTGCTCTGAATCCCGGCAATTCCGGCGGTCCTCTGGTCGACTCCGCCGGACGTGTAATCGGCGTCAATACCGCAATGATCCCGCAAGCCCAGGCGATCTGCTTTGCGACGGGGATCAACACGGCGAAGTGGGTCATCGGTCAACTGTTTGCGCACGGCCGGGTGCGTCGCGCATACATCGGCGTGTCCGGAGCAAGCGTGCCCATCGCCACGCGTGTGGTGCGCCATTTCAACCTTCAGAGCTCGAGCGCCGTACATGTCCTGGAGATCGTCCCGGGCAGCCCGGCAGCTCGCGCCGGCGTCGCCGTAGGCGACCGCCTGATCGCCTTGGACGGCGTACCGGTCGATGGCATCGACGGCTTGCAGCGGCTGCTCGATGCCAGTCGCATCGGCCGTGACTGTGAGCTGCGTCTGTTGCGAAGGTCGGCCCTGATTCAGTTGACATTACGGCCAATTGAATTGCCCGCGCCGGACGCGTAAACAGGACGGCCCAAGCCCATCAACGAACAGCCTCCGAGGAGCCGGTTCCCATGAATCCACAGCCTCACTCGATCACTTTGGCGTTGGCCCCCGAGCCTACCGATCATTACCAGGGCTCGGAGCACGCACGCGTCACGCTGCTCGAGTACGGCGACTTCGAATGCCCGAGCTGCAAACTCGCGGTACAGACTCCCAAACTGCTGTTGGAGCGGTTCCCGAATAGGATCCGCTTCATATTTCGGCATTTTCCGCTAGAGGAAGCGCATCCCCACGCGCTCAAGGCGGCGGAAGCGTCGGAGGCCGCGGCCGCGCAGGGTCAATTCTGGCCGATGCATGATGTGCTGTTCCAGAACCAAGCGCACCTCAAAGACCGGGATTTATATCGCTATGCGGGCGAATTGGGGCTCGATTTGGCGCGCTATACCGCTGAGATGGACGATCGCATTTACTTGCAAAAGGTCCGCGAGCATTGGGAGGGCGGGCGCCGCAGCCATATCCGCGCTACGCCGACGTTCTTCCTCGACGGGGTCGTGCAGGACATCTCCTTCGGCATGCAGGGATTGCACGATGCCGTCGCGGCCGCGGTCCGCCGCGCCGGTTGATCCGCGGCCCCTGCAAGCCACGCTTGCAAGGATCTGATCTGTATGGATTTATCTGTGATTTATCGGGGCAAGGAGCCGCTCAAGTCCAGTCGTCTCCACCGCCACCGCCACCGCCGTCGCCACCGCTGGAACCATCGTCCCACGAGCCGGGATCGTTGACGCCAAAGTCAGCACCGCCCATGTCGCTGTTCGAGGCGCTATTCCGTTCGGCGTCCTCATTGGCCGGTGGCAGAACCGCGCCCTGCCGCTGACCGCCATCGAGGAAGTGATGCGCCAGCTCCTCTCCGGCCACGATACCCGCACCGGCCGCGAGGCCCCCTGCAAGGCCCCCAGCGATGCTCGAGCCCACGCCGCCGCCCATCGCCCCGCCCCCCGGGCCCACATAGCCACCCGCCCCCGGGCCGTAGGTTCCGGCTGCGCCGCCCGGCATACCGCTCGTCGGATTCGGATATTGCGCGTAGGTATTACGCCTGCGGAACAGCATCCAGAGCACTCCAACCACCAGCACGAGAATCAGTACCGTGCCCCATGGAAAATGGGCTGCGGCGGGAGCGGAATGCACACCGTAGGGCCGCTCGCCGACTGCGCGCTGGCCGATGCCGAGCTGAGCCTTTAGAGCCTCCACTGCCTGCGGTCGCTCATCGGGAAGTCCGGGTTTGAGCTCTTCGGCTTTATTGAGCTCGGCGCGAGCAAGAGCGGTCTTGCCTTCCCGCGCGTACAGCTCCGCCTGAACGAAATGAGCCTTCGAACTGTCGGGATGATCGCGCAGCACTTGATCCATCATCTGCTGCGCTTGATCGAGGTGGCCGGACGCGGCCGCCTCATAGATTTGATGCACGGTCGGGTCCGCATCCGCCGCGAGCGCCGGCACACTGCAGACCGCGAAAGTCAAGGCCGTAGCCGCAAGGGACGCAGCAATAAGTCTTCGCATAAATACCCCTCGATGGTCGAATCGACCGTTGACCGTTCCCGAATTAGATAAGGGCAGTTTGGTGAAGTTCAACCGGGCGCCACCCGCGCGAGGCCATATGACGCCGCGGTTCGGTCACAATACGCCGCGGCGCTGCTGATCGAGTTCGATCGACTCGAACAGGGCCTGAAAATTTCCTTCGCCAAAGCCCTCGTTGCCTTTGCGTTGAATCACCTCGAAGAAAATGGGGCCGATGGCGTTTTTGGTGAATATCTGCAGCAGAATCCCGCTCTCGGAGTTGCCGTCGATCAAGATGCGCCGCTGTGCAAGCTCGAGCAGCGGTTCCCGGTGGCCCGTTACGCGCGTATCGACAGCTTCGTAATAGGCGCTCGGAGTATCCTGAAATTCGATGCCGCGGGCTCGCAAGACGTCCACCGTGCGGTATATGTCGTCGGTCCCCAAGGCGATGTGCTGAATACCTTCGCCTTTGTATTGGCTGAGATACTCCTCGATTTGGCTCTTGTCGTCCTGGCTCTCGTTGATCGGAATGCGAATCTTGCCGCATGGCGAAGTCAAAGCGCGCGAGTACAGGCCGGTTTGCCGGCCCTCGATGCTGAAATATCGAATTTCGCGAAAGTTGAACAACCTCTCGTAAAAGCCGGCCCATAAGTTCATATTGCCGCGCCTCACGTTGTGCGTCAGGTGATCGATGCGCGTGAGGCCGACGCCGCTGTCGGCGGGGGTTGCGGCGGCCGGCACGAAATCGACGTCGTAAATGGTGCGCTCACCGTAGCGATCCACGAGATAAATCAGACTGCCGCCGATGCCTTCGATCGAGGGGATGTTCAATTCCATGGGGCCTGCGGTGGCCGGCCCCGGCCTCGCGCCGAGCTCGAGCGCGCGGGCGTATGCGAACGCCGCGTCCGCGACGCGAAAGGCCATTGCGCATGCGCACGGGCCGTGCGTGCGCGCGAACCTCTGTGCAAAGCTGTCGCGCTCCGCATTGACGATGAAATTCACGTCACCTTGGCGATGCAGCGTCACGTCTTTTGAGCGATGCCGCGCAACTACGGGCAGGCCCATGTTCTCGAACAGCCGCCGCAGCGATTCCGGATCCGGTGCGGCGTACTCGACGAATTCGAAGCCGTCGGTGCGCATGGGATTGTCCGTGCCGATGGGTTGGTCGGTGCGCATGGGATCGCCGGTGCTCAAGTGGAAATGATTGATTTGCTGCGCGCGCCGATGGCGGTGCCGAATACATAATCCCAAAGCCCCGTCGTCACTCCAAAATTCCCGCTCTTGGGCGAGTAGTGGTGGCGCATGTGCCAGGCGCGGAGCTCGCCGAAATACGCAGTCGACCCCTTGTGCGCGCCGTGATGAATGACGTGATGCACGATTCCGTACCACCAGTAGCCCAGCATCACGCCGTCGGTCAGGGCGCTCGCGATGCTATACCCACAGCACCGCCACGCGGGAATCCCGATGACGCCGCCGAGCACCGACATGCTGATCCAGGTGGGAGTTCCGATCAACGCCAGCGGCGAACTATGGTGCATGCCATGCAGCGGCGCGAAACGCGTCGCCCCGTGCAATACAATCCGGTGCAGGACATACTCCAGCAGGGTCCATAAGAGCATGCCCGCCGCAAGCGTGCAGAACCATTCGGCGACGCCGGCCCAGCTGAGGCCGCGCACGCTGGCGGCCGCCCATCCGATGCACACGATGGGATAGAGGAAGAAATCCGCGTAATAGCTGAATTTGCTGAGTTGCATGCCGCTGCACCTCGCGATGAATGCCCTATTTGACCACGAATTCCGCATGAATGGGTGATGAAGAATGCGCACGCCCTCGGTGCGATGCGATCGGCGCCTGCGCAGATGCGGAGCGCGTGTCCGGCGAGGTGAGGAGCATCACGCCCGGCGCGGCGGACGCACCAGCCTTTCGATCCCGTTCAATAAGCGGCGTATGTCATCTTGTGTGCTGTACATGGAGATTCCGGTACGCAATAGGCCGCCGCGGTCGGCAAGCCCCAGCACTTCAACGGCGCGTACGGCATAAAAGTGGCCGTCCCAAACGCAAATGCCCTCCGCGCCCAACGCGGCCGCAGCCGCGGCTGCCGTGTGCTTCTCGAGCGTGATCGAGACGGTGGGCGCGCGCTCGCGCGCGGCGAAGCCAGGACCCCATACGCGTACGCCGGGTATCTCACGCACGCCCGCATGATAAAAATGCGCCAACTGGTGCTCGTAGGCGGCGATGCCGGTCATGGCGTCGACGATGCGTTCCCGCAGCGTCGCGCCGGCGCCCCAGCCGGCGAGGTATTCGACCGCGGCCCGCAGACCATCGATCGCCGGATGATTGAGCGTGCCAGTTTCGATGCGATAAGGCGCCGCCGCATCTTGTACGCGCAGACGGTCGGTGGGCAGGCGCTCGAGGGCGCCGGGCTTGGAATACATCACACCCACGTGCGGGCCGTAAAATTTGTAGCCCGAGCACAGCAGAAAATCCACGTCCATGGCGCGCACGTCGAGCGGAAAGTGCGGCGCATAGTGCACGGCATCGACTACCAACAGCGCTCCCACGGCGCGAGTCAGACGCCGCGCCAGCGCGATGTCATTGACGGTCCCGAGGGCATTCGAGGAGGCCCCCAGGGCGAGGAGCTTGGTACGCGCGGAGATCTTGCTCGCCATGTCGTCGGCATCCAATACGCCCGATTCCTTCAGGCGCACCTCCCGGATGATCACGCCGCGCTGTTGTAGGCCCAGCCATGGGCCACGATTCGCCTCATGATCGAGCTCGGTGATGAGCACTTCGTCGCCGGGCTCGAGCGTGCGGCCGATCGCCGTACTCAATGCGAAATTGAGGGTCGTCATGTTCTGGCCGAACGAGATGCATTCGGCGCCCGCGGCTCCGAGGAAGGTGGCCATAACCTCGCGCGCATGCTGCATGCGGCGATCGACCTCCCGCGACGGCGGAAAGTTGCCGTGAGTGTTCACGTTGCAAGTAGCGTAGAAGTCGGCGATCGCCTCGATGACCGCGGCCGGCACCTGGCTGCCGCCCGGTCCGTCCAAGAACGCGAGCTCAGGGCCCTCTCGATGCCGCTCCAGAGCCGGAAAATCTTTCCGGCTGCGCAGCGCATGCTCGGCGGTGTACGCCACTAGGAGCCTGTCTGAGTAATCCGCGTGAGCCGCGTTGGCTGGGCGACGGAGCGGATGCAAGGCGCGCGGCGCAGGCCGTGGCGGGCACCAGGGCCAAGGCGCGCAACGCCGCAGACGCCCGTCCCCCAGCCAACCCTTCGTACCGTTGCAGATTTCGCTTCATCCATTGTTGTCGCCTCCTCATTGGGTGTTGACCCAACCTCGTCGGCTCCGCCTCGGCTGAAGCGAAATCTGCCTTGGGTAAGGCCACGCGGATTACTCAGACAGGCTCCTAAAGCAAGTCGTAGGTGAAATCATAGCCAGTGGGCGTCGCGTCGCGAGGATGCAGCTTCAGGCCGCCCTTTGCACCCGCGTACTTGCCGGTGCCGCCGGTGACGACAAGGAGCGAGTCGCCAGCGTCCAGAAACGGCCCCTCGACGGTGATCTGTCCTGCCTTCAAGGTGAGCGTCCAAAAGCATTCCCAGCTCTTGCCCACCACGGTCCGCACGCAGTATCCATTGTCGCTGCCGACCTGCGTCTTATTGGCGGCGTCATAGACCTTATTCGCAAACACCAACAGATCGCCGATAGAGTCGACCTTGTTGGCCCCGAGATGCAGGGTGGTCTCGCCCACTGGCCGCTCGACGACGGTGAATTGCTCGCCGGCGAGCACCGGCAGCGCCGCGAGCGCCGCGGCAAGCGCCAGCACCCGAATCGATAGCTTGGTCATGCTCATGCTATTTCCCCTGTCCCCTTAGCGCTGCGCGCGGTTTGTTGTGAAATGCAATAATAGCAAGCCGTGCGACTTTTGCCTCACGAGGCTTGCCGGAGAAATGACGTCATGCTGAGCACCGACGTGCTGCCGCTGATCGATGAGGCGGTCGAACGAGTGTATTCCCTGGTGCAAGAGACGCCCTTGGTGTCCTTGAGGTTGGAGGGGAGCGGCGCGAACTCGAGTTCGGCCTTCGCCAAGCTCGAACAGCTGCAGCGCAGCGGCTCCTTCAAACTGCGCGGCGCGACCAACAAATTGATGAGCCTCGAGCCGGCCGCCGCCGCCGCGGGCGTCATCGCCTCATCCACGGGCAACCACGGGCTGGGCGTTGCGACCGCGGCGCAGTTCTTGGGGCTCGACGCGGAAGTGTTTTTGAGTGCACAGGTGAGCCCGGCGAAGCGCGACAGGATCCGCGAGCACGGCGCGCGGATTCGAATCGTCGGTGACGATCCGCTGGCGGCGGAACTGGCGGCGCGCGCAGCGGCCCGTGAGTCTGGGCGCACGTACATATCGCCCTACAATGACCCCTATGTGGTGGCGGGGCAGGGCACGATCGCCGTCGAACTGATGCGCCAGATACCGGACCTCGATGCGATTTTTATCGCCACCGGCGGCGGCGGGTTGATCAGCGGCGTCGGTTCGTATCTGCGCCACCATACACCGCACGCCGAGATCATCGGCTGTTGGCCCGAAAATTCGGCCGTTCTGTACGAGTGCCTCAAGGCCGGCCGCATCGTCGATGCGCCGGAGTTGCCAACCTTGAGCGAGAGTACGGCCGGCGGCGTCGAGTCGGGATCCATCACCTTCGATCTATGCCGTCAGGTCATGCATCACGGCGTGCTGGTGAGCGAGGAGGAGATTTTGCGCGCCATGCGCTTCGGTCATGCCCAGGGCTGGGCCATGGAAGGCGCCGGCGGCGTGGCGTTGGCGGGGTATTTCAAAGAGGCGGCGCGCTATGCCGACAAGAAGATCGTGGTGCTGATATGCGGCGGCAACCCCTCGCCGGCTGTGGCTGAGCTGTTGGCGCAGTCGGTGCAGGCTCGCTAGAAATCGGATGCGACCGCTTCGATCAACGTCGGACCTGAGTGGTTGAGGGCAACGCGGATGGCTTCGGTCAGCGCCGCTGCATTTCGTGCCCGTACGGCCGCGGCGCCGCAGGCACGTGCGAGCGCCACGAAATCGGGATTGCGCGCGATCACCCCGGTGGGTGGAATGTTCGCGGCAATCATGTCATCGCGGATTTGACCCAGCGCCGAATTATTCCAGACGACCAGCGGCAGACTCACCGCCTCTTCCACCGCGGTCATCAACTCGCCCAGCGTGAATTGCAGGCCAAAATCGCCCGCCAGCGCCAAGACGGCGCGCGCGGGGCTCGAGATCTTGGCGCCGACAGCGGCCGGTAGGGCAAAGCCCAACGTGCCGTAGCCGGAGGGGTGAAACCACTGGTTGGGTTCCTCGGTCCGAAATGCGTAGTTTCCTAAATACGCGATTTGCGTCATGTCGGTGAACACCACGCCGTCGCGCGGCAGCGCGGCCCGAATGGCATTGAGCGCATTCAACTGCGCGCGCGCCTGCGAATCGAACGTGCTCTCGATCTCGCTGCGCAAGCCCGCCGCTCCGCCGGTCTGCGTTTTCCAACCTGAACGAGCCGATAAGCCTTGGTTGATCGCGTGCAAACTTGAGCGCGCTTCGCCCCAAACCGGTACGTCGGCCGCATAGTGATCGGCGAGCTTGACCGGATCGATGTCGACACGAATCAACAGGCCGCTCAGCGGCAGTCTGGTGGCCGTGTAAATGTCGGTCTCTCCCAATTCGGTGCCCACCGCCAGCACCACGTCGGCGTCGGCAATCAATGCTTGGATCGCGCGATACGGCAGTGAGGTGCCGAGATTGGAGGGATGGTGTTCCGCAATCAGTCCCTTACCGGCCGCCGTCGTCACCAACGGGCAATCGAGTGTATCGACGAGGCGGTGTAATTCAGCGCCCGCGCTGCGCGCGCCTCCGCCCGCGATGATGATGGGCCGTGCGGCGACTGCGAGCAGGCGAACCGCCGCGTCGATTTGCTCGCTCGAGGCTTGCGGCAGGCGCGCCGCGTCGGCAAACCGCTCCGCGGGCAGCGTGGTCGACTCGGCCAACACGTCGAGGGGAATTTCCAAATACGCCGGGCGAGGGCGGCCGGCGCGCAACGACGCCAAGCACAGCTGCAGGTGATCTCGCACATCCTCGGCGCTGCGGGCGGCCCGCGCCACGCCAAAGACTGCCGCGGCCAGCGCCCATTGATTCTGCAATTCATGCAGCACGCCCCATTGCTTGCCGAGTGAGGCGCGGACCGGTGTCGTGGCGATCACCAGTAGCGGGATGGAATCCGAATAAGCCTGCGCGACGGATGTCAGAATGTTGGTAAGTCCGGGGCCGGAGATCGTGAAGGCGGCGGCCGGGCGGCCACTCAGACGCGCATAGCCATCGGCGGCGAATCCTGCCCCCTGCTCGTGGCGTACGAGGACGTGGCGAATGTTCGCGGCGGCGAGTCCGCGGTAGAGTTCGAGATTGTGAACGCCGGGAATTCCAAATACGGTGTCGATATCGTTGGTGACCAACAACTCGACCAGATACCGTCCGACACTGCGCGACATTGGAGCCTTCTTGAACTCGGTGTGGGAAATCAAAACGTCCTTTGGGAAAGGGCGTTAGGATGGCACGCGGCGCTGAGAAAGGTAAGCAGGCTGCCGGTATCCAAGAAACAAGGGTTGGCGGATGAAGTATTCAATTTTGGTGAAACGCATCGCCGGCGAGGGCGCCGATGCCTGGAAAATACATTACGCCGCAACCGCGGCTCAGGATCGCGGCGAAGACGTCATCATATTGAGCGTCGGCGACCCGGATCTCGATACCCCGCAGCCCGTGCTCGAGCGCGCGATCGAAGCGTTGAGGGCGGGCGATACGCACTATACGCCGGTAGCGGGGCGCGAGTTTCTGCGCGGGGCCATCGCTCACGCGCACCGCGACCGTACCGGCCAGGCAGTCGAGGCGGCCAATGTCATTTTCCTGGCCGGCGCGCAGAACGCCTTGTTCGCGGCGTCGCTGTGTCTCGCGGGCCCCGGCGATGAGGTCCTCGCGCTCGAACCGCTGTACCCCACATACCCCGCCACGCTCGAGGTTTCGGGGGCGCGCATGGTGCGGGTGCCCGCGCCGGCATCGTCGGGTTTTCGCGTCGACCTGGCGGCGCTCGAGTCGGCCATTACGCCGCGGACTCGCGCGCTCTTTTTCGCCACGCCGAACAACCCCAGTGGCGTCGTCCTGAGCGCCGCGGATCTTGCCGTCATCGGCGAGTTGGCGCGGCGCCATGCGCTGTGGGTGGTGGCCGATGAGGTCTATGCGGGACTTGCGCCCGGCGGGCGCGTGCCGAGCCTGGCGGCGAGTCTGCCCGATCAAGTAGTTACCATCAGCAGTCTGTCCAAGACGCACGCCATGCCGGGCTGGCGCGCCGGCTGGCTGGTGGGGCCCCCACAACTCATCACCCACGCGGAGGCTCTGGCGATGTGCATGCTGTACGGCCTGCCCGGCTTCGTTCAGGAAGCGGCCCTGACGGCCGTGCGCGCCGCCGCCGCCGCGGAATCCCGCATGCGCGAGTTCTGTGCGAGCCGGCGCGAGAGTGTGCTGGCCGGGCTCGCCGGAGTTCCCGGGTTGCGGTGCTATGCGCCGGACGCGGGTATGTTTATGCTGATCGATGTGCGCGGCAGCGGTCTGTCGGGATACGAGTTCATGAGCGAATTGTATCGATCGGAAGGCGTATCGGTGCTCGACGGCGGGGCGTTCGGCAGCGCGACGGCCGGGTTCGTGCGCCTATGTTTTGCGACCGATGAGGCGACGCTGCGCGAAGCATGCGTCCGCATCCGCCGTTTCGCGGAGCATAAGAAATGACGCATGCGGCGGCGGACACAGGGCGGGACATGGGAATCGTGGCGCGGGCAGCGGGCGGTCCCGAGGTGCTCGAATGGACACCGCTCGAAACGCCGAGTCCTGGCCCCGGTGAAGTGCGTATTGCGCAGCGTGCGATCGGCGTCAACTTCCTCGATACGTACTACCGAAGCGGCGTGTATCCGTGGCCGTCGACGCCGCTGATTCCGGGCGCCGAGGCGGCCGGCGTGATCGAGGAGTTGGGCGCGCAAGTCACGAATCTCGCAGTGGGAGATCGTGTCGCCTATATCATGCCGTCCGGTGCCTACCGCACGCGGCGAGTCGTGCCGGCCGATCGACTCGTCAAACTACCCGAGTCGATTGCATTTGATATCGCCGCATCCGTCATGCTCAAGGGGCTGACGGCGCAATTTCTCGTAACCTCATGCTATCGCGTCAAAGCCGGCGACACCGTGCTGGTCCATGCGGCCGCCGGCGGCGTGGGGCTGCTACTGGGCCAGTGGCTGAGGGCGATAGGCGCCACGGGAATCGGTACGGTGGGCTCCGCCGCCAAAGTGGCGAGCGCCCAGGCGCACGGTTACCGGCACGTCATCGATAATTCGCGAGACGACTTCGTCAGCCGCGTCCAAGCGATCACCCACTCGCAGGGCTGCGACGTCGTCTACGATTCGGTCGGCAAGGACACCTGGCGTGGCGCGCTCAAAGCCTTGAAGCCGCGGGGCATGTTCATCAGCTTCGGACAATCATCGGGAATGATCACGGATTTCAAGCTCTCCGATCTGGCGGCGGGCGGCTCGCTCTATGCCTGTCGCCCGACATTGTTCGACTACATCAAGAGCAGCGAGGAATTGCAGGCACGGGCCGCGGACTTGTTTGCGCGACTGGCCGCAGGGGAGATCCAAGTGCACATCGGCGAGCGGTTTGCGCTGCGCGATGCGGCCGAGGCGCATCGCGCCTTGGCGAGCCGCCGCACCATCGGCTCCATCGTCTTGGCGCCCTCTTGATGACGCGAGCGCTGCCGGGCGCACTGGCCTCGGGACACGCTTCCGCGCTGCAGGGCTCGCCGCGCGTCGTCATCGTCGGCGCGGGTTTCGGCGGCATCAGTTGCTCGGCACGCGCTTTGATGACGCCGCTTTGCTCGAGCTGTTGAATGCGCCGCCAGCAGGTCGTGGTGGGAATGCGCAGTCGCGAGGCCACTTCGGCCACCGAAAGCGCACCGTGGCGCTGTAGAATATCGAGCAGCCGCAAATCCAGTCGATCGATCGCTTGGCGAATGGAATTTTCCATTATTTGCGGTATTTCGGAATGAATGTACCGGATTATCCGGTTGCTCCTAAATGAATGCAACACAACACCGCCGCCAGCCGTAAGTTACGCTCATGAACAAACACTCGCGCCTGCATCTGCCGAGACCGCCCGCCCGCCCGGGCGAGAAGCCCGATTTCAGCTACGTCCAACTATCGCCTGCAGGCGCCGTTGCGCGCCCAGACGTGAATGCGCGCGCGCGCGACATCGAGCCGCTCTCGGTCGAACTGGTGCGCGTGCTCGACGACGCACACGACGCCGTCGGTCCCTGGCACCCGCATCTCGACCCTGCCGATTTGCAGGTAGGATTGCGGCACATGCTGCTGACGCGCATTTACGATGATCGCATGCAACGCATGCAGCGCGCCGGCAAGATTTCCTTTTACATGCGTTCATTGGGCGAGGAGGCCGTTTCGGTTGCGCAGTGCATGGCGCTGCGGCCCGGCGACATGCTGTTTCCTTCCTACCGCAATCAGGGGCTACAGATTGCACGAGGCATCGCGCTGGTGGACCTGATGTGCCAGGTGTTGTCCAACACGCGTGACATGTGCAAGGGCCGCCAGCTGCCGGTGCTGTATCACTCCAAGGCCGGCAATATATTTTCCATCTCCGGCAATTTGGCGACGCAATTTCCGCAAGCCGTCGGCTGGGCAATGGCGGCGGCGATCAAGGGAGAGGATCATTTGGCTGCGAGTTGGATCGGCGAAGGCGCCAGCGCCGAGGCGGATTTCCACTATGCCTTGCTGTTCGCCTCCGTGTACCAAGCACCCGTCATTCTCAACCTGGTGAACAATCAGTGGGCGATCTCGACCTTCCAGGGCTATGCCGGCGGAGAGCAACGCTCCTTCGCCGCGCGCGGTCCCGGCTACGGCATCGCCGGCATTCGCGTCGACGGCAATGACTTTCTCGCGGTGTATGCGGTCACCGAGTGGGCGGCGCAGCGGGCGCGCACCGGCGCGGGACCCACGTTGATCGAGCTGGTGACGTATCGCGCCGCCGCACATTCCACCAGCGACGATCCGGCTCGCTATCGCGCCAAGGACGATCAGGAACACTGGCCGCTGGGCGATCCGATCGACCGGCTCAAGCGGCATCTGATCAAGCTCGGCGAATGGTCGGACGAGCGGCATCGCGCGCTCACGGTCGAACTCGAGGCCCTGGTCAACGCGAGTTGGCAGGAGGCGGTGACCTACGGCACGCTGAACGAGGGGCCGAAGCTCGATCCCGACCTGATGTTCGAGGACGTATTCAAAGACATGCCGCAGCACTTGCAGCGGCAGCGCGCGTTGATGCGCGCGGAACGGCTCCTATGGCCAGCATGAACATGATTCAAGCGTTGAACTCCGCCATGGACATCATGCTCGGCCGCGATCCCTCCGTCGTGCTCATGGGGGAGGACATCGGCTACTTCGGCGGCGTATTCCGGGCGACCGAAGGGCTGCAGCGCAAATACGGTGCGCATCGCGTGCTCGATACACCGATTGCCGAGGGCGGCATCGTGGCCGCCGCCATCGGCATGGGCGTGAACGGGCTGCGACCGGTCGCGGAAATTCAATTTGCCGACTATATCTACCCGGGCTTCGATCAGATCGTGAGTGAATTGGCGAGGCTGCGCTATCGCAGTGCCGGCGAGTTCTTCGCGCCGGTGACCATACGCACGCCGTGCGGCGGCGGCATCCGCGGCGGTCAGACGCATTCGCAAAGTCCGGAGGGGATTTTCACCCATGTCAGCGGCCTCAAAGTGATCATGCCCTCGAACCCTTACGATGCCAAGGGCCTGCTGATCACCTCGATCGAGGATGACGATCCGGTCGTGTTCTTCGAGCCGAAGCGCTTGTACAACGGCCCGTTCGACGGCGATCCGACCAAGCCCGCGGTGCCCTGGAGCACTCATCCCAAAGGCCAAGTGGATGAGGGCCATTACACGGTGCCGCTGGGGTTGGCCGAGGTGGTACGCCGCGGGTCCGAACTGACCATCATTACGTATGGCACCATGGTATTCGTCGCGATGGCGGCCGCCGCGACGCTCAAGGCGGATGCCGAGATCATCGATCTGCGATCGCTCGTGCCGCTCGATGTCGATACCATTTGCAGCTCCGTGAAGAAGACCGGCCGGTGCGTCGTGGCGCATGAGGCCACACGCTTCTCGGGATTCGGCGCCGAGATCTTGTCGGTGGTGCAGGAAGAGTGCTTCTGGGACTTGGAGGCGCCGATCCAGCGCGTCACCGGTTGGGACACGCCGTATCCGCATGCCTTCGAATGGGAATATTTCCCCGGCCAGGCGCGGATCGCCAGGGCCATCAAGACCGTGATGGAGCCGGCATGAGTCAGTTCGTCTTCAAGATGCCGGACCTGGGCGAGGGTACGGTCGAGGCGGAAATCGTCGCCTGGCACACCGAGCCGGGCGCCGTCGTCACCGAGGACCAGGTCATTGTGGAGGTCATGACCGATAAGGCGGCCGTGGAAGTGCCCGCGCCGGTCAGCGGACGAGTGCTCTCGATTACCGGCGCACCCGGCGACAAAATCGCGGTGGGTTCACCGCTGATCGTGTTCGACACCGAAGCGCCCCGAGCGCCCGACAGCGCGCCGCGGACGGCGACGGCCACGCCTGCCGCGGCCGCGACGCCGCCTGCCCCCGCCGCGACGCCGCTTGCGCCGAAAGTGTCAGAGGCGCTGGGTGCAGTGCCGGCATCGATGGGCCCGCGCCGAGTCATGACCTCTCCAGCCAATCGCCGGCGCGCACGGGAGGCCGGCATCGACTTGGGTCAAGTTGCAGGTACGGGACCCGGCGGACGCATCTTGCGCGGCGATTTGCTCGCGGCGGGCGCCCGTCCAGCATCAAACCCAACCGCGAGCGGTGCCCCGGCCGTCGCGGCATCGGCCGCCGCGGAAACTTCGGAAATCAAAGTGATCGGCGTGCGCCGGCTGATTGCCGAACGTATGAGCGAGGCCAAGCGCAACATCCCGCATTTTGCCTACGTGGAGGAAGTGGATGTTACGGAACTCGAAACGCTGCGACAGCACTTGAATGCCAAATTGGCCAAGGGCGAGCCCGCTCTTACGTACTTGCCCTTGATCATTCCCGCTTTGGTGCGCGTGCTGGAGTCGTTCCCGCAGTGCAACGTGCACTACGATGCGACGCGCGGCGTGCTTATCCGGCATCGCGCGGTACACGTGGGCATCGCGACCCAGACTCCCGATGGACTCAAGGTTCCGGTGCTGCGCAATGCGCAGGCTTTGGACTTGTGGGAAATTGCGGCTGGGGTCCGGCGCGTGTCCGAGCGCGCGCGCACGAACAAGGCCACCCGCGAAGAACTCATCGGTTCGACGATAACCATCACCAGCCTTGGCAAGCTCGGCGGCATTGCCTCGACCCCCATCATCAATGCCCCGGAGGTCGCCATCATCGGACTCAACAAGGCGGTGGAGCGGCCGGTCGTCCGTCAGAGCGCGGTGGTGGTGCGTCGAATCATGAACTTATCATCGTCATTCGATCATCGCTTCGTGGACGGCTATGATGCAGCAGCGATGATTCAGGCCCTGAAAGAGCTGCTGGAACATCCGGCGACGATTTTCATACCCAAGGCGAAGGTTCCATGACTGCACCACCCCAGCGACCCGCGTTCGGCACTGTCCTGACTTCTCACATGGCGGTTGCCGCCTACCACGGGGGTCGTTGGGGCGAGGCGGAAATCAAGCCCGTGGGGCCTCTCGAACTCTCCCCTGCAGCGCATGTACTGCACTATGCGAGTTCCTGCTTCGAGGGGTTCAAGGCCTTTCGCCGTGCCGATGGGTCGATCCACATCTTTCGCATGGACCGGCATATTCAACGCATGCGCCAGAGCGCACGCCAGCTGGTGCTGCCCGAGCCGGATGCGGCGCAGCTCGCCGACATGGTGCGCGGCGTGATCGCGCGCTGCGGCGAAGCCGTACCGGAGGCGCCGGGTGCGCTGTACTTGCGGCCGATTCTGTTTGGCACCACGGCCAACATCGGCGCGGCGGCAACGCCGGCAAGCGATGCATTGCTGCTGGTCCTCGCGAGCCCGGTTTGGGATTACTTTGCCGGCGGCATGAAGCCGCTGCGCATCCTGGTCGATGACGAGAACACGCGGTCGGCGGCGCAGATGGGCATGGTGAAGACCGGGGGCAATTACGCCGCGGCGATGGGCCCTACGTTAAATGCCAGGGCAAAATACCAGGCCGATCAGGTGCTGTTCTGCCCGGGCGGGCAGGTGCAAGAGACCGGTGCCGCCAACTTTCTATTGATTCGCGACGGTGAGCTCTTGACACGCGGCTTGGACAGCACGTTTCTTCATGGTGTGACGCGCGATTCGCTGCTGACGCTGGCACGTGATCAGGGCTATCAAGTGTCGGAGCGCGTGTTCGATGTGAGCGAGATGCTCGAGTGGGTGAAGTCCGGTGAAGCTGCTTTATCGGGAACGGCCGCTGTGCTCGCCGGCGTGGGAACACTGATCTATCGCGGGGCTGAGCATCGCGTGGCGAGCGGCGAGGTGGGTCCGCTGACACGCGGACTTCGCGCACAACTGGTTGCCATTCAACAGGGTGAGGCGCCCGACCGGCACGGGTGGCTCGAGCGCGTGTGAGCGCCGGGCGCGAGGTGCTACACCGTTACAGGTGGCTCGAGCGCGTGTGAGCGTTCGAGCCCGAGTCAGTATTCCTCGCGATCCTCGTCGTCTTCGTCGTCTAAGTCGTCCTCGTCGTCATCCTCGTCGTCTTCGTCGTCCCACTCTTCGTCCTCGTCTTCTTCCTCTTCCGCATCTTTTTCAGCCCTCGAGCCCGACCACCCCTCGGGCTCCTCGCTGAGCTCCAAGTCCAGCTCCGCCCAGTCATCGACGTCCAATTCCTCGACATCCCCGTCGAGATGCTGAATTTCGACGATCTCTCGATCCTCATCCACTTTGAGCACCTGGAAGGTTTCCTCGTTTTCCAGGTCCTCGTACCACTGCCCGACGGTCGGTTCGTATTCTCTGCCCACGTAAGGTCATCCTTCTTTTGAGCGGCTGCGCCGGCCGTGAGGCGAATATTAGGGGAGGCCGCTCCGCCAAGTAAATGGCAAAATTGTGTACAAATGAATATTGCTGACCGCAAAGCCGCCGCTCGCCGCTTGACCGAGGCCAAGCGAGTCGTCGTCAAAGTAGGGTCCGCGCTGCTCGTCGACGCCGACAAGGGACGTCTCAATCGCGGGTGGCTGGAAAGCTTTGCAGCGGATGTCGCTTGCTTGCGCAAGCGCGGCCAAGAGGTCATCCTGGTGTCCTCGGGCGCGATCGCGCTCGGCCGCCGCCATCTCGGGCTGAATGCCGGCAAGCTAAAACTGGAGGAGAGTCAGGCGGCTGCGGCGGTCGGCCAGATTCGGCTCGCGCACGCTTACAAGGAGCTGCTGGATGCGCACGCGATCACCGTGGCGCAAATTCTTTTGACTTTGGGCGATACCGAGCAGCGCCGCCGCTACCTCAATGCGCGCGGCACCCTCAATACCCTGTTGTCCCTGGGGGCGGTGCCGGTGATCAACGAAAACGACACCGTGGCCACCGCTGAAATTCGTTACGGCGACAACGACCGGCTGGCGGCGCGAGTCGCCCAAATGGTGGGTGCCGATTGCCTCGTGTTGCTGTCGGACATCGACGGCCTGTACACGGCGAATCCGCATGACGATCCGGATGCCGAATTCATCCCGCGTGTGCTGCAAATCACCCCCGAAATCGAAGAGATGGCGGGCGGCGCGAGCAGCGGCATGGGATCCGGCGGCATGCAGACCAAAATAGCGGCCGCTAAAATTGCCGTCGGAGCGGGGTGCCATCTGTGCATCGCCAAGGGGGCGTTCCAGCATCCCCTGAAGCGGATCGAGGAGGGCGCCCGCTGCACCTGGTTCGTGCCTTCCTCGACGCCCTTGGCTACCCGCAAGCAATGGATCGCGGGGACCCTGAAGCCGGCAGGGGCGATTGCCGTCGACGACGGCGCGGTGCGCGCACTGATGCAGGGCAAGAGCCTGTTGCCGGCCGGCGTGACGCGCGCGCTGGGACGCTTCGAACGGGGTGATACTGTGAGTATCATTGGACCCGACGGCGTCGAGGTGGCGCGCGGCATTTGTGCGTATTCGGACGGCGATGCGGCACGCATCATAGGCCGCAAGTCCGCCGAGATCGAACAAGTGCTGGGATTTAGAGGCCGCGATGAAATCGTGCATCGCGACGACTTGGTGTTGTTAAGGGTTTCTTAGATGGTCGCAGACATCATGGTTGCGGTCGGCCGGGCGGCGCGGGCCGCTGCGCCGCTGCTCGAGCTTGCGTCGAGCGATCAGAAGAATCGCGCGCTTCGGGCCGCGGCCGCATCGCTGCGGGCACGACGGCACAAGATACTGGCGGCAAACGACCGCGATATGCGCGATGCGGCTGTGCGCGGCTTGACGAGCGCCATGCTCGACCGCCTCAAGCTCGATGAGAAGCGCATCGAGGCCATCGCCCGCGGACTCGAGGACATCGAGCGTCTTTCCGATCCCATCGGCACCGTGCTGGCGCAGTGGACTCGCCCCAACGGCATGCTCATTCAGCGGCGCCGCGTGCCCTTGGGCGTGATCGGCATTATTTACGAGAGCCGCCCGAACGTCACTGCGGATGCGGGCGCGCTGTGCCTGAAATCGAGCAACGCCGTGATACTACGCGGCGGTTCGGAGAGCTCGAACTCCAACGCGGCGATTCATGCCTGTCTGGACGAGGGCTTGAATGTCGCGGGGCTGCCGAGCGCCTGCATCCAGTTGGTGCCTACCACGGACCGCGCTGCGGTCGGCTATATGCTCGCCGAGATGGGGGAGGACATCGATGTCATCGTGCCGCGCGGCGGCAAGAGTTTGATCGCTCGCGTACAGAAGGAAGCGCGGGTTCCGGTCATCGGACATCTCGAGGGCGTCTGTCACGTGTACGTCGACCGTGCCGCGAATCTCGAGATGGCGCAAGACATCGTGCTGAACGCAAAAATGCGCCGCACCGGTGTCTGCGGCTCAGCGGAAACGCTGCTGGTGGATCGCGCTTGTACGCGCACTCACCTGGGCCCGCTGGTCAAGATGCTGCTCGAAGCCGGCTGTGAAGTGCGCGGCGACGAGCTGACCGCGCGAGTCGATGAGCGCGTGAAACACGCCATGGAACAGGACTGGTATACGGAATATCTCGATGCGATCATTGCCGTGCGCGTCGTCGATGACGTGGACGCGGCGATAGCGCACATTCATCAGTACGGTTCGCAACACACCGATTGCATCGTGACCGACCACTCCGCGACCGCCGAGCGATTTCTGACGCGGGTCGATAGCGCGATCGTGCTGCACAATGCATCGACGCAATTCGCCGATGGCGGTGAGTTCGGTATGGGTGCGGAGATCGGCATCAGCACCTCCAAATTTCACGCGCGCGGGCCCGTCGGCGTGGAACAGCTCACCAGCTATAAGTATCTGGTGCGTGGCAGCGGGCAAGTGCGCGAGTAGGCGAACAACGCAAACGGAAAGCGGGGCCTCGATTGGCAAGGCATTTTTCGGGGCGTGCAAAACATGGATGTTTTGCCCGCAGCCCCCAGGGGCGCGACGCATGCGTCGCGCGGGTGGCCATGGATGGCCACCCAGGGCTTGCGCGCAGCAGGGACTGCGCAGCGCAATGGGTTCACGGCGGCCCGGAAAATGCCTGCCAATCGAGGTCCCGCGCCCGAGAAAGCGAGTCGTTCGTGAATAATGCCCGCTAGTGGGCGCGGATTCATGTCCTTTACGCGCGATGCGTGTCCGTCAGGGCGGCGATGACCTGAAGCCAACGACGTACCGCTGCGGGGTCATCGAAGTGCCACTGGCCCTTAATCCGGTTACCCACGGCGATTGAAATGCCGCCGAGCGCTTCGACGACCCGGAAACCGGCTTGGTCGGTCAGATCGTCGCCGACGAATACCGGTGTTCTACCCGTGAAGGGAGGCTCCTGCATGAATTCCTTCGCGGCGGTGGCTTTCGTGAAGCCGCGGGGCTTTATTTCGAGCACCATGCTGCCCTCCTGCACATGGTAATTCGTTCCCATGGGCTTCGCGAGCGCCGCAACGACTTGACGCACGTTCGGTTCGAATTCAGGCACTAGGCGAAAGTGCACCGCGAGAGCCCTGCCCTTGTCTTCCAGCAATGTGCCCGGATGCGACTCGACGAATGCGCCCAATGCAGCGCGCGCGGCATTCAGTTGCGCATCGGAATAATTCGCGCCCTGAACGGCGCCCGAGGCTTTGCGGCGCTCGAGGCCGTGCAATCCCGCGGCAGGCAGCTTAAGCGGCGCAAACAGTGCGTCCAAGTAGGCGATGCTGCGGCCGCTCACCAAAGCGACCGCGCCCCCCAGCCTCTCCGCCACATCGCCCAATAGCGTCCTGAGCTGCGCATCGGCGACTGTCAGCGACGGGGTGTCGGTGAAATCGAGCAATGTGCCGTCTACATCCAGAAACAGGCACCAATTCAGGGACGGGACGGGAGTCTGCGGCATGCGAAAACATAGCTCACCGGATGACCACTGCCAATGCTTTATTGGCCTTTTTCAGCAATGTAACTATTACATTAGCGAGCCGCCGACGTGTGCTGCCGACGCGCGCCGGCCCCGCGTGCCGCCAACGAGCGAGACTGCGCCGCAAATTTTCTGTATTTTGTGCCAACACCTCACCCCGCTCCCTCCCCTAACCGGGACTATTCATGAACAACAGAGAAGCTGGAAAATGGCTGGATCAGATAGGTATTTTCCGGAGCGTGAAAAACAGGGCTTGGCGCATGCGCCGAGCGGGTTCGCCAGGGGTAGGACGCATGCGTCCTACGGGTGGCCATGGATGGCCACCCAGGGCTTGCGCGAAGCAAGGAGAGCGCAGCGCAATGGCCACCCAGGGCTTGCGCGAAGCAAGGAGAGCGCAGCGCAATGGCCACCCAGGGCTTGCACGCAGCAGGGACTGCGTAGCGCAATGGATTCACGGCGGTCCGGAAAATACCTATCTAATCCAGCCTTGGTGCATGAGAATGCGTATCGTTCATGAATAGTTCGCGCTAAGCCCATACGGAGGCATGTGTTTCGCTCAAGTTTGCTGCGCTTCGTATTGCCGGTGGCGTTGGCCTCCTGCGTGGTTGCGTACTTCGGTCTCCCGTACATCCAGCGGCTGCTGGCCGAGTGGTTCAGCTCCGACGTCGAATTGCGGGCACAGCTTGCGATGCATTCCATGGAAGAGCCCATCGCCGAACTGGTGAGTCAGGCCAGTCAGTCGCGCTTGCGCAATTACTTGGCCAAAGTGACCGCGGAGGAACGCTTGCTCGCCGTATTGGTGTGCCGGCCGGACGGCACGACCATCGTCAAAACCGAGCGCACCCCGGCGGCGATCTCTTGCGAAGCGAACGGCAAGGTCAGCCCCGCCGCCGCGACGCGCATCGTGCAGCTGCCGTCGGGATCCGTGCAAGTGTCGCGCTTCGATTTCGATGCAGCGATGCCGACGCCGTATCGCGTAGTCATGCTATACGACCTGAGCTTCATCGATCGCCGGCAGCGGACCGCGCGGGACTTCATTCTGGTGTTCATCGGGATATCGGTGCTGCTGCTGGCGTTGTTGATCGTGCTCGTCGCCTGGCTGCAGCTGCGGCGGTGGGTGAATGTGTTGATCGGCGATATCCGCGGCAAACGGTTTCTCGACAACGCCAAGTCGCCGCGCTCCTCGCTGCCGATTCTTACCCAGGTGAGACAGGTGCTGGCGGAGGTCGAAGAGAAGCAGCGGCTCGAGATCGATTTTCGCGAGAACTGGACACCGCAGGCGTTGCGGCAAGTGGTGCGCGATCACTTGGATTCCTCGCAGGTGATCATCGTGTCGAATCGCGAGCCCTACGTGCATAACTTCAATGCGGATCATCGGCCGGTGGCGCAGGTGCCCGCCAGCGGCATGGTCACGGCGCTGGAACCGATCATGCGCGCCTGCTCCGGCGTCTGGATCGCCCACGGTGCCGGTGACGCAGATCGAGAGACGGTGGACCGGTTCGACCATATCCGGGTGCCGCCGGACGACCCTTCCTATACCTTGCGCCGAGTCTGGCTCACCGAGGATGAGGAACAGGGGTACTACTACGGCTTCAGCAACGAGGGACTCTGGCCGCTGTGCCACCTGGCCTATGTGCGGCCGGCATTTCGCCCGAGCGATTGGCGCGCCTACGAAGAGGTCAACGCCAAGTTTGCCGAAGTCGTTGCCGCAGAAGCGAGCACCCACAGCCCCGTCGTGCTGATCCAGGATTTTCATTTCGCGCTGCTGCCGAAACTCGTGCGGCTCAGGATACCCAAAGCGACGATCGCCCTGTTCTGGCACATTCCCTGGCCCAATGCGGAGACGTTCGGCGTCTGCCCCTGGAAGCGGGAAATGCTGCTGCACATGCTGTCGGCGGACATTCTCGGCTTTCACACGCGCTATCATTGCCAGAATTTTCTCGACACCGTGGATCGTTTCGTGGAATGCCAGATCGATCACGAACACATGACGGTGACTCTGCAAGGCCGTGTGTGCCGCGTCGCGGCCTATCCGATATCGATCGAATGGCCGCCTCGCTGGCTGCGGAATCTGCCCGACGCCCGCGCCTGCCGCGCGGCGGTGCGCGAGCGCTACCAAATCGGGCCCGACGTGGTCATCGGTTTGGGGGTGGAACGCTGGGACTTTACCAAAGGAATCATCGAGCGCTTCCAGGCTCTGGAAGTGCTGCTCGACAGGGATCCCAGGCACCGCGGGCGGATCAGCCTGCTGCAGATCGCCTCGCCCTCGCGCGGCCAATTACCCGCCTATCGCGCATTGCAGGAACATACCTACAGCGAGGTGGAGCGCATCAACGCGAAGTTCGGCGAGCCGAATTGGCGGCCGATCATTTTAGTCGATCAGCATCAAGAGCCGCGCAGCGTCTTTGAGCTGTATCGAGCCGCGGATTTCTGTTTGGTCAATAGCTTGCACGACGGCATGAATCTGGTCGCGAAGGAATTCGTCGCCGCTCGCGACGACGAAGACGGCGTACTGATACTCAGCACCTTTGCGGGCGCCTCGCGCGAGTTGACCGAAGCGGTGTTGATCAACCCCTTCGATGTCAACGAAACCGCCGAGGCGATGGAAATCGCGATGCGCATGGGACGCAACGAGCGCCGCGATCGCATGTGCTTGATGCGCCGGACCGTCAAGGAAAACAATGTCTATCGATGGGCCGGACGCATGCTGATGGACGCCGCGCGCATCCGGCAGCGGCAGAACCTACCGCCGGTTAAGTCGCGCTACGGCACGTGACCGTTGCCGCGGCCGCTACCGCCGGTTGCTGCGGCCGCTACCGCCGGTTGCTGCGGCCGTTACCGCCGTGCGGCGAATGCGAGCAAGCGCTCCGCGGCCGTCTTCAGCGTCTCGTCGCGTTTTGCAATGCATAGCCGCAGCAGCGTCATTTTGGGAGCCGCCGCATAGAAGGGCGACAGCGGTATGGTCGCAATTTTGGCCTCGCGGATCAGCCGGTCTGCAAAATCGACATCGCTCGATGGGCTGAGAGCTCCGTAATCGACCAGAAGGAAATAAGTTCCGGCCGCCGGTACGGGTTCGAATCCCGAGCCGCGCAGCAGTCCCGCGAGCAGGTTGCGCTTCGCCTCGAAAAAGGCCGACAGTCCCGTCCACGAATCAGGATGCTGCGCGAGGTAGCGGGCGATTCCCTGTTGCAGCGGCGCCGCGATGCTGAAGGTATTGAATTGGTGCACCTTGCGCAGTTCCCGCGTGAGTTCGGGCGGCGCAACGCAGTACCCCACGCGCCAGCCGGTGGCGTGGAGGGTCTTGCCGAATGAAAAGACCGCAAAGCTGCGGGGGCGCAATTCCGCGTGCGCGAGAACGGAGGCATGGCCTCTGCCGTCGTACAGCACGTTCTCGTACACCTCATCGGCGAGAACGGTGATGGGCCGGTCGCGAATGAGCGCCGCGAGTGCGTCGAGATCGGCGCGCTCCGCGACCGTGCAACTCGGATTCTGCGGACTGTTCACAATGATCAGGCGCGTGCGATCGCTCAAGCCGTGCCGCACGCGATCCCAGTCGAAGCGAAATGCGGGAGGCGTCAGCGGGATGCGTACGCAGCGGCCGCCCGCCAACCGTACCGCGGGCTCGTAGGCATCGTAGGCCGGATCGAAAATGACGGCTTCGTCGCCTGGGCCGACGACGGCCTGAATCGAGTCGTACAACGCCTCGGTCGCGCCGCAGGTGACGGTAATTTCGGCCCGGGGGTCGAACTCGATGGCGTAGCTCGTCTTGAGCTTGAGGGCGATTTGCTCGCGCAACGCGATCACCCCTTCCATCGGCGCGTACTGATTGTGTCCCTCTGCGACCGCATCGACCAGCGATTCGGCGAGGCGCGGATCGACCGGGTAATCGGGAAATCCCTGGCCGATGTTGAGCGCGCCTTCCTCGAGCGCGCGGCGCGAGATCACCGTGAAGATGGTGGTGCCGACATCCGGCAATTTACTTTCGAAGCGCACGGTGGGTGGCTACTCGAGCAGAGCTTGCGGCTCGAGCGCTTGCAGGCCGCCGGCGAGGGAACGCACCACAAGCCCCAGTTTGCGCAGTTCGCGGGCGGCCGCCAGGCTGCGCTTCCCCGATGCACAAACGAGCAGGTACTGCGCGTTGGGCGCGAGCAACTCGGGATGGGCGAGCAGGGTGGACATCGGGATGTGGCGCGCTGGGGTGGGCGTTGCCGCGAATTCCTCGGCCGTTCGGACATCGATCAATTCGAAACGGCGTTCTGCGGCGGCTGCGAGCGACGGCAGCCGCATCTCGAGGTCCGCGTCTCCCCGCGGCAGATGGCGGATGAGCGCGCAGCCGGGTGCGGCGCACTCGCAGCGGCGGGGGGCCTTCAGCTTGACGCTGGAAAAATTCATGAAATCCAACAGCAGAAGTTCACCGTCGAGCTGACCGGGCATCGCCAATAGAATTTTGAGCGTCAGCAGCGCCTGCAGTGCGCCGAAGGCGCCCGGTACGGGGCCGAGCACGCCCGCTTCGGCGCAATTTCCCACAACGCCGTCCGCCGTCGCGTCCGGCCACAAACAGCGCAGGCAGGCATGAGTGACAAACGGCTTGTACACCTGAAGCTGACCTTCGTATTGATAGACGCTCGCGAATACCGCCGGCCGTTGCGCGAGGACGGCCGCATCGTTGATCAGAAATTTCGTGCGGAAATTGTCGCTGCAATCGACGACGACGTCGTGGGCCCGAATCAGGTCGAGCGCATTGTCGGCGGTCAAGCGGGCGGCATGCGTTTCCACCCGCACGCTGGGATTGAGCTTCAGGGCCGCGTGTTGCGCCAATGTGGCTTTCATTTCGCCGACCTGAGCCGACTGGTAAATCGGCTGCCGGTGCAAATTGCTGGCGTGCAGCGTGTCGGCATCGATCAACCCCAAGAGGCCCACTCCGGCGCCCGCCAGATATTGCAAGACGGGACTTCCCAGGCCGCCGACCCCCACGATCAGTACGCGGCTTCGCGCGAGTGCGGCTTGGCCGGCCGCACCGACCTCTTTGAGCAGCATCTGCCTTGAATAGTCGGGCTGCATCGACAGTCCTAATCGGATAGCGGCAACACCGCGCGCTCGTGGTCGTGCGAATGCGCCGCCGCCGCGGCGCAGCGCTCGCAGTTCACCCAGCCGGAATCGCCATTCCGATAATGCTCTTTCTTCCAAATCGGAACGCGGTGCTTGACTTCATCGATGATGTAGCGGCAGGCATCGAAGGCTTCGCTGCGGTGAGTCGAACTCACCCCGACCCATACCGCCAGATCGGCCAATTCCAGCTCTCCGACGCGGTGGATACACAACGCGCGCTTGATGGGGAAGCGCACCGCGGCTTCCGCGAGGATGCGCTCGCCTTCTTTTACTGCCAAGTCTTGGAACGCCTCATATTCCAAGCGAGTGACTTCTTGTCCTTCGTTATGATCGCGAACCCATCCTTCGAAACTCACGTAGCCGCCGGCGCCCGAGTCGAGGAGCTCGAGCCGCGCCGCCGCGGTATCGATCGCCGACTGCGTGAAACGAAAGCGCATCAGCCGCCCGCCACCGGCGGTATGAACACCACCGCATCGCCAGCCGAGAGTTTGCGCGTCCACGCGGAAAACTCGCTATTGACGGCCACCTTCAATTGCTCGCGGGACAGCGTGAAGCCATAGCGCGCCTTCAGTTCCGAATACAGATCCGCGGGCGTGGCCGCTGAACTCTCGACCGTCTCCTCGGAGCGGCCGGCTTGTTCGCGCATCAAAGCGTAGTACTGAATTTTGAATTGCATGGGGTTAGCCCTGCGGGCCGGAGTCGAGCAGCTCGAGCGCTTCGGCGTATTCCTCGGGCGTGTTGACGTTATCGAGCGCCTGTCGATCGAGCGGCTCAATGATCCGCGCAGCATGGCGCATCAGAAACTTGCGCGGACACTGTCCGCCTTGTGCTTGGTATGCGGCGAGCTCGGCCGCAGCCTTGAGCTCCCACACCGCGCACAGCGGCTCCGGCAAGCCATCATGGGCGCTGCGATACGCGGTGGCGACGAGGCTGGTGTCGGCGATGACGCTTGCATCGCGCTCGGCCAAGAGATGGGCGAGCACGGCATCGCTCAGGAACGGCAAATCGCACGCCAAGACCAGCCACGCGGCGTCCGGATGTGCGGCGAGCGCCGAACGGATGCCGACGATGGGACCCTCACCTGGGACGGAATCGATGATCAGCGGGCGGTGCGCGCGCGCCGGATCACCGGCCTGGTTGGCGCGTACCGAGACGTATACCCGGCTCACATGCCGGCCGGCAAGCTCGAAGGCGCGATCGAGCTGGCTCCTGCCTTGATACACCAGAGCCGCCTTGTCGCGCTTCATGCGCGAACTCGTGCCGCCGGCAAGGATCAGGCCGTACACCGGGGTCATGACGAGACCCGCCGCACGTAGTCGCTCTTGCCGCCGTCCTTTGCCAACAAGCGCAATTCACTGATCACGATCTCGTGGGACAAAGCTTTGCACATGTCATACACGGTCAGCGCCGCCACTCCGGCGCCGGTCAGAGCCTCCATTTCGACGCCGGTTTTGTGATGCACGCTCACGGTGCAGCGAATCACGGCGCAGTCGCCCTCCAAGTCGATGGCGATGTGGCAGCTCTCCAGTCCAAGCGGGTGGCAGAACGGAATCAGCTCGTGGGTGCGCTTGGCGCCCATGACTCCTGCGACGATGGCGGTATCGAAGATCGGACCCTTGCTCGAACGCAGGCCGCTCTCGCGCAGCGCCGCTGCGACCGGCGGAGGAAAAAGCACGCGCGCTTCGGCGACCGCGGATCGCTTGCCGGCGGTTTTATCGCTGACATCGACCATGGTGGGGCGCCGCTCGGCATCCAAGTGTGAAAACGTCATGATCCTCAGCCGCCGATGTAGTACATCTCGATCTTCTGCTCCGCAGGAGCGCGCTCTTGCCGCAATACATCGCGCAACTCGCTGTATCGATCCGTGCGCTCGACCCATGTGCGACGGATCATCTGGAGAAGGTCGGTATCGCTTGCGCCGCTGCGCAGTGCTTCGCGCAGGTCGAGCCCGTGCGTCGCAAACAGGCAGGTGTAGAATTTTCCCTCCGAGGACAAGCGCGCCCGGCTGCAGGTGCCGCAGAAGGGTTGCGATACCGAGGAGATGAAGCCGATCTCGCCCACGCCGTCGTCGAAACGCCAGCGCTGCGCCACTTCGCCGCGGTAGCTTCCCGACACCGGATGCATCGGCCAGCGGGCGCTGATCCTGGCGGCCAACTCGCGCGAGGGGACCACCATGTCCGGCCGCCATGCGTTGCGGTTGCCTACGTCCATGAACTCGATGAAACGCACGATCACCGGCATCGCGCGAAAGCGCTCCACGAGACCGAGCGCGGTGTGATCATTCACGCCGCGCTCGATGACTGCGTTGATCTTGACGGGCGCGAGTCCGGCACCGATCGCCGCCTCGATGCCTTGCAGGACCTGTTCGAGCGCCCCGAATCCGCCGCTCATGCGGGTGAAGATGTCCTTGTCCAACGTGTCCAAGCTCACGGTGACGCGCTTGAGGCCGTTGGCGTGCAACTCGATCGCATGCTGCGCCAGCAGCACGCCGTTGGTGGTGAGCGCAATATCCTCGATGCCCGGTATGCCGGTGAGGTCGCCGACCAAATCGGCCAGATTCGCGCGCAGCAGCGGCTCACCGCCGGTGAGACGCAGCTTCTGCACGCCCAGGCTTGCGAACAGCCGCGCGAGGCGCACGATCTCATCGAACGAGAGGCGCTCCTGCGATTTCAGGAATCGATAGCGCTCGTGGAACTGCTCCTTCGGCATGCAGTACGGACAGCGGAAGTTGCAGCGGTCCATCACGGAAATGCGCAAGTCGTGCAACGGCCGTCCGCGCCGATCGAGCGGATTGTTGGCGCCTCGTATGTCGTGCAGCTTGAGTTCCATGGTCTGTCGGGTCACCAGCGATAGATGCTGGTGACGAAGCCCTTCGGGTACGTGTTGGGCCCGGGAGGAAGTTCGACAAAACCGTCCGTGCCGGCCAGGCTCAAGAAGTCTCCCGAGCCGTTGGGCGGCCGCGGCATGGCCCAGGGGCGGCCCCAGTCATCATGTTCGACCGTGATTGGCAAGAAGTAAGCGAGCGGCGGCTGAAATGTGACCGGCGCCCCCAACGCCAAGCGTTCGGGCACCGGGTGGCGCGTGCCCATGGCTTCGGCAATCGCTGGAATCACGTACCGGATGAGACACACCAGGGTTGAAACCGGATTGCCCGGCAGACCAAAGACGGCTTGCCCTTGCGGGCCGATGCCGAACCACATCGGCTTGCCCGGGCGCTGTGCGATGTTGTGAAACACTTGGTGAACACCCAGCTGGGTCAGCACCTTGGGCACGAGATCGAACTTGCCCATCGATACGCCGCCGCTCAGGATGACAACCTCATGGGTAGTCAGGTGCAGCGTCAACCGCTCACGCAGCAGCGCTTCATCATCCGCTACATGATCATCGCCGACACGGCCGAAGCCGCGCCTGCGCAATGACGCCACGACTGCATAGGAATTGGAGCGCCGTACCTGGTATTCCGTGATGGGATCGCCCGGCTCGATCAGCTCGTCGCCGGTCGAGACGGTCATGATCGCCGGTTGGCTGCTCACTCTCACGCGCGCCATGCCGGCGGAAGCGGCGACCGCGATTTCCGGGGCGCGCAGCAAAGTACCGGTTTGCAGGAGCAGCGCTCCCTGCCGACCGTCGCTGCCGCGGCGGTGTACGTTGTGGTAGGGCGTCGACACGACCGTCGATTTCAACGACGCGATGCCGTCAGCCACCTCGTACTGCTCGATCGGGACGACGCAGTCGCTGGCGAATGGGAGGATCGCGCCGGTCATCACTTCGATCGCGTCTTCGCCCCCGGACAGCTTCAGAGGCGGCGAGCCGGCGGACTGAGTCGCCTGGATCCGAAAGCGCCGCACGCCGCGGCGCAGCGACTCGCTGTCAACCGCGATCCCATCCATCGCGACCCGATCGAAAGGCGGTTGATCGCGCTCGGCGTAGATGTTTTCCCGCAGTGTCCCGCCTACACACTGCATCAGCGGCAGTGATTCGATCGGTAGACACGTCAGCCGAGAGTTGATCGCCTCTTCGGCCAGACGCGGTGTGATGAGCGCACTAGCCTGCATAGTCCAAAGAACTGGCGGCGTCTCGCACCGCCGCCCCCTCCTTCAAGGTTGGTGCGCCGCTTTGTAAGCCTTCAGCTGGTCATTGAAGCGCCCAACGTTCGCCTGAAGCTCATCGACGGCGGCGTTGTTCTTCTGCACCAGAATCTTCTGCTGCTCATCGGCTTTTTTCTTCTCATCGGGAGTGAGCTTCGACGGGTCCTTGGGTACCGCGGCGTCCATCTCAAGCTTTAGACAGTCCAGATAAGCATTCATTTCGGTGTTGTAGCGATCGAAATCATGTTTCGCGGCGATCATTTGCTCCTTAGTCGCCGTTTTGCCGTCAGGGACCGTGGCGGGCGCGTTAGGGTAGGCGCAAGTCGCCTGCGCGTGAGCGGCGGAGCCAAATGCGAGAACCAGCGTAAGCGGTATCCAAGCCTTCATCGGGAATCCTCTAGTTATAGGTACGGATGTCTATCGGTGAGACTGCGATCTTACGGCCAAGGGCTGAAGCCCGCCAGCGTTCCACGATCGCCGGGTAAGTAGCTGATTATTGTCTCATTTGAGCGGCGACTGCGCGAGTTAGTTCCGATCAAGAACGGTCCGCCGGCAAAGCGCAGGGGCTAAATGCCGAGCTCCGCAAGGAGGTACAGTTGCGGGGGTGAGATTTCCAACGCATCCTGCTTGGCCGGGCGGCGCCGCGGTCGTATTGGCGGCGATTCTTGGACTCGCGCTGTGTGCGCCTGCGGCAAACGGGGACAGCGTCGCGGCTTGCGCGACCGGCCGCGCCGCACTGCACGCCATGCTCGACACAGAATACGCAGCCATCGAGGACACCCGGAACAAGCTCGAGCGGTATCCGGCCATCGGCGACATCGCGCCGAGCGGTGATCTCGGCTTTACCGCCGGGCCTTGGGTTTACACCCTTGCCGACGGCGGCAAGGAGGTTCACGGACACTTTTTGACCGTTTGGAAGCGCGATTCGAGCTGCAGGTGGCAGGTGGCGTTCGACGGCGGGGTTTCGCACCCGCCGCCGACGAGCGTCGAGCCGAAATTGCTTCCGGGGCAGGCGCCGTTCAACGGGACTGAACTCCCCCCGCCGTTTCTCGTGACCAATGATGCCGCGGGCCAAGCGGTGAGCGATTTCCAAAGCACCGCGCAACAAGACGGACTTGCCGCGGCTTTGCGTACTTACGGCCGCAATAGTGATTTCCTATTCTATATGGATGGGCAATCTCCGATCGGCGGGGTCGGTCCGGCCAGTCTGTATCTCAAGGCTCATGCCATCGCGGGCGCGTGGCAAGAAGCCGCGCGTGTGCGATCGTCGGATTCGACCCTGCTGTATTCCGAGGGGCGGCTCGCCGACGGCAACGAGCACAGTACGCATGCCTATGTGCAGATCTGGCAGTACGATCCGAAGGTAGCGAACTGGGGCCTGCGGGTGCTGCTCATCAAGCCGCTGCCGCCGCCCGAGAAAAAAGGTGAATGGCCGTCGATTCAGCCGGCTGTCGTTCGACTCAGCCTGAGCCAGGACTGTTGGGCGCGCGCATTGCGGAGCTTGGCGAAGGCTGAGTCCGCCCAGCCCTCGGGATGCGCCGTTGACGGACAGAACTCTGGTGTAGTTTTGGTTGCCGGCTTGCTTTGTGGCCGGGGCGGTGGTGGCTGGGCTACAATCGGCCGAGTCCGCCGGATGCGCAAGCTGCCAATCAACATTGGGGAGTTTCCCATGACCCAGGCCGTGTTTGCTTCAGCCGGCCCGCGTGCGCCGCGCCGCCGAGACAATCTTGCCTGCTGCGACAGCAGAACTTTGCGGACACAGAGTAATTAATTGGAGAGGTAGTCATGAGAAAGATCTGGTGCGCGTCCCTACTGATCACTTCAGTGATGCTCCCGGCTGTCCCCGCTCTTGCCGACAGCTACAGCGATACCGTAGGACTCTTTAGGAACGCGGGCGCGAGCGCCGCATTTTTCAAATCCAGCTACGGCTACGCGGTTTTTCCGACGATCGGCAAAGGCGGACTCCTCGTCGGCGCAGCACACGGCAATGGCCGCGTCTACCGGGGCGGCAAGTACGTCGGCGACACATCGATGACTCAGTTGAGCGTCGGTTTCCAGGCGGGCGGCCAAGCGTACAGTGAGATCATTTTCCTTCAGGATCAGCGAGCATTTGACGAATTCACATCCGGCAATTTCAGTTTCAGCGGCAACGTCAGCGCGGTCGCCATCACCGCGGGCGCGTCGGCGAGCGCCGGCACTGGAGGCTCCACCGCCGGCGCGAGCGGCGGTAAGAAAGATGCGACCACCGCCGGGGAGTATCAAAAGGGCGTGGCCGTGTTTACCATCGCCAAAGGCGGCCTCATGTATGAGGCCTCGGTTGCCGGACAGAAATTCTCCTATAAAGCTCGCTAGACATCATGGCCTGACTCGAAGGAGTTCAGGCCATGATGTCTAGGCGAAATTGGGGATACCCTCCATGCCTACGCATTAGCTCGGTACGCGAGCTGCAATGCGTGCAGCGCCGTCGGGGACCCGGTAAACTTCGCGGCGGTCGCGGCCGTAGCTCAGCTGGATAGAGTACCGCGCTTCGAACGCGGTGGTCGGGGGTTCGAATCCCTCCGGCCGCGCTATTTCATACACAACTGGTCGATGTGTGATAGCGGCGATATCATCGTCGCTTGCATTACTGGGACACCCTGCATGTAACGACACCGCTCGCGCCGGTCACGCCACAGGAGTTATTTGTGAGGCCGCCTATTTCTCACGCAGACGACGATCAAGATCACGAGCATCAGACCGTTCCTTCCGATCCCGCCCTGCGCGTCAAGGCCCTCGAATCACTCCTGGTCGAAAAAGGGCTGGTAGATCGCGCCGCGCTCGATGTGCTCGTCGACACGTACGAGCACAAGGTCGGCCCCCGCAACGGTGCGCGGGTAGTAGCGCGCGCTTGGATCGACGACGCATACAAGAAGCGACTGCTCTGCGACGCCGATGCAGCGATCGCCGAACTCGGCTACGCAGGCTTGCAAGGTGAGCACATGATCGTGCTCGAGAACACCGCCGAAGTGCACAACCTCGTCGTGTGTACGCTGTGCTCATGCTATCCCTGGCCCGTTCTGGGTCTGCCTCCGGTGTGGTACAAGTCTGCGCCCTATCGCTCGCGCGCGGTCATTGATCCGCGCGGCGTGTTACGGGAATTCGGACTGCAACTGCCCGACGACGTGGAAGTGCGCGTGTGGGACAGCACGGCGGAGCTGCGTTACCTGGTTCTCCCACAGCGGCCGCCCGGCTGCGAGGAGCTGAGCGAAGACTCTTTGGCTGCGCTGGTGACCCGCGATGCGATGATCGGCGTCGCCAATGTGATGCCGCCGGGACAAGGAAACCACAGATGAACGGCGTGCACGATATGGGCGGAATGCACGGTATGGGCCCGATTGAGCCTGAGATCAACGAGCCGGTATTTCACGCGCCGTGGGAGGGTCGGCTGTTCGCGCTGCGCCGCGCGATGGGGGCATGGCGCCGGTGGAATATCGATGTGAGTCGTCACGCAGTCGAAATGTTGCCGCCGGCGGAGTACTTGCGCTTGAGTTATTACGCCAGGCAATTCGAGGCCTTCGTGGAGATGCTCCGCAACGCCGGTTTCGTGACGCGAACCGAAATAGAGACTGGGATCGCAGCAAGCGGCGAGATCAAGGCGACGCCGGCGCTCACCATCGAGCAGGCGGCCGCACTGATTGCACAGGGGGTGCCCACGAGCCGCGACGTGACGGTAGCCGCACGATTCCGGGTAGGCGAGCGGGTGTGCGCGCGGAACATGCACCCGGTTGGCCACACACGGCTACCGCGCTACGCGCGCGGTAGGATCGGGACCATTCACCGAGATCAGGGCGTCTTCGTATTTGCCGACACGAACGCACATTTTCTCGGCGAAAGGCCGCAGCATGTTTATTCAGTGCGATTTCGCGCGCGCGAGCTCTGGGGCGAGCAGGCCGCGGAGCAGGATGCAGTTTATGTCGACCTGTGGGACGACTACCTTGAGCCCGCCCGAGCCTAGCCCGCTGTCCGGCACAGCGGTGGCGCTGCCGCGCTTGCCCGCCGATGACTCCGCGCCGGTATTTTCGGAACCCTGGCAGGCGCAAGCCTTTGCACTCGCCGTGAAACTCTCCGAGCAAGGGCATTTCACCTGGACGGAATGGGCCGCGGCGCTCGCGGCGGAGCTGCAGGCTGCCGCGGATCGCGGAGAGCCCGACGACGGGTCGCGCTACTACCACTATTGGTTGGCCGCGCTCGAGCGTCTAGCGACGATAAAGGGACTGTCCGACCCCGCAGCGCTGCAATCCCGCAAGCAAGAATGGGCCGAGGCCTACCGCCGCACGCCGCACGGTCACCCTGTCGAGCTGCGGGGTAAGTTGGAATAGCAATTTTGTCCGATCGGCGTTTCTTCGGGGACGTCATGACGAAATCATTCGGCCTGGTCGGGAAGATCCTCGATGTCACGATCAAGGCGGGGTGCGTCGACTGAACCGATGCCGCGCATGCACACCATAAACACGGCAACCGGAGTATTGTTGGCTGGAAGTGATTCAACATCGTAGAGCGCATCTCGATCAATCCGAGGGGAGGAACCTGACTATGGCCGACAGCGTTTACAAAGTCATCGAGTTGGTGGGCACGAGTAAGGAGTCCTGGGAGAAGGCGGCGGTTGCGGCGGTAAACAAGGCGGGAAAGACCCTGCGCGACTTACGCGTCGCCGAAGTGGGCCGCTTGGATCTGCAGCTCAAGGACGGCAAGGTCGAGGCGTACCGCGCCAGAGTGACCGTGTCCTTCAAGTACGAAGGCGGCACGTGATCTGAAACCTTGCCGTGCGCCCGCCGGCCCGCCGGGCCGGCGGCTCACGGTGAGAGCCGACGCAAGCCGGCCTTCTCGGCCGCCCGTACGGCGTCTTCGTACCCGGCGTCGGCGTAGCGCAGCACGCCGAGCGACGTGTCGTTGGTCAGAGCCAGGCGTAGCCGCTCCTGCGCTGCAGTCGTGCCGTCCGCGATCACAGTCACGCCGGCGCTCGTCATGTAGCCGGCATATCCGCCGCCGCCGGAATGAATCGCGACGAGATCGGCCTGCGACGCGCAGTTCACGAGCGCGTTCAAGAGCGGCCAGTCGGCGATGGCATCGCTGCCGTCGCGCAGATTCTCCGTCATGATCTTCGGGTGTGTCATGGCGCCGGCGTCGAGGTGATCGCGGGTGAAGGCGATCGGTCCGCGCAGCGCACCTGTACGCACCATGTCGTTGACGGCGATGCCGAGCATGGTGCGGGCGCCGTGGCCCAGCCAGGCAATGCGCGCCGGCAATCCCTCGAAGGGTACCGCGTCGCGTGCGATGCGGATCCAGTTCGTGACCGATGTGTTGTGCGCGAAGGCCGCCAGCAGATGGTCGTCGATGGCGCGAATGTCGGCGCCGTCTCCAGAGAGCGCGATCCAACGAAACGGGCCGATGCCTTCGCAAAAGAGCGGCCGCAGGAAAGCCTCGGTGAATATCGGGATGTCGAAGGCCCGGGTGACGCCGGCCCGCGACGCCTGACTGCGGATCAGATTGCCGTTATCGAAGACGATTGCACCGAGGTCCTTGAACCTGAGCATCGCCTCGACGTGCAAAGCAATCGAGCGAAGGCCGGCGGCGGTGAGCTTCGAGGGATTTTCGACCCGCTCACGTCGCGCATCGGCCGGCGAGTAGCCCTGCGGCACGTAGCCGTAGAGCAGATCGTGGGCGGCCGTCTGGTCGGTGACGACGTCCGGACAAAGCGGCCCCGCGGCAATTGCCGGGAACACGTCGGCTGCGTTGGCGATGAGGGCGACGGACCATGCACGCCGTTCCCTCATCGCCCGACTGACTTGTGCGAGCGCGTCCGGGAGGGAATCGGTGAGCGCGTCGACGGCCCCGGCCTGCAGCCGCTTGGCAGCACGCTCTGCGTCGACCTCGACGATGATGCTGGCGGCGCCGAGCAGGGATGCGGCGCGGGGTTGTGCGGAGCCCATGCCGCCGAGACCCGCGGTGAGAAAGAAGCGGCCGCGCAGATCGGCAGCCCCGAGTCGCGCAGCGGCGCGGACGAGAATCTCGTACGTACCTTGCAGCACGCCCTGCGACCCGATGTATTGCCAGCAGCCGGCCGTCAGCCCGCCCCAGCAGATGAGACCGCGCTGCTCGAGATCGTAGAAGACTTCCTCGTTTGCCCAGCGGCCGACGATATTGCAGTTCGCCATCAGCACCAGCGGCGCCCGTGCGTGGGTGGTAAGGACGGCGATCGGCTTGCCCGACTGCACGATGAGGGTCTCGTCGTCGCGCAGGTCCTTGAGTGCGCCGACGATCGCCTCGTAGGCGGGCCGGTTGCGCGCCGCCTTGCCGAGCGCTGCATAGACGATCAGGCGCTGCGGATCTTCCGCCACCGTCAGGACATTCTCGAGCAGCCGCAGCAGCCCCTCCTGCCGCCAGCCGCGGCAGCGCAACCCTTTGCCGTCCGTCGCGAAAGCACGCGGTTCGCTCATGGCTGCTCTCCTTCGAGCGCATAGCTCGCAATTTCGATCCCGAGGGCTCGCTCGACCGATGGGTAGACGGACGGATCGCGAACGCCCGCGGACAATGGGATGCGCTGCTTGGGGACGTGGAGGATCCGCACTGGTGCGCTTTCGGTCAGGCGCCCGGCGCTGATCGGCACTCCGGCGGGCGTCAGCGTCGTGATCACGTCAGGATAGGTGGCAATTCGCTCCCCGTCGCACTCGAGGGCCATGTACTCGTTGAGGACATGGGCCACGATGCGTCCACCCCTCGTTGCAATCTCGATCCGACCGCAATCGAAGGCCTCGCGGGTATAGGCGAGCCCGGCGCCGGTGACGGTGCCGCTCGCGATGATGGTCCCGCCGGTCGCCTCGCAGATCGCCGCGATAACGGCGTCGCCGCCTTGCGGCTCGGCGCGAACGATGGCCCGCCCGACCTTCAGCGCCTGGCTGATTCCGCCGAGCACGGCGCGCTCGGCAACCAGGCGCGCCGGGATCGCATTGCGGCAGCTGGCGATGAATCCCCCCGCTTCATTTGCCGCCGTCCGGAGCGCGGGCGAGACCCGCGCGGTGGGGCCGCGGACGACGACCTCGAGATAGGCGCCGCGATCTCGGTTGCCGCCGGCCGCCGTTTGGATCATCGGCTCGGCACTGTTCGCTAGCCCTAAGGAGCCCATGTCTCCGGTTGGATGCGCGCGCAGATCGCCGACGGCATCAACCACCGCGAGGCCGAGCACCGCTCCGGGCAGCCAAGCGTTGAGTGTGCTCGACATGCCGTTCTGACCGATCATCAGGCCGATGATGGGCCGGTCCGAGGCTTGCTGCAGCAGTTCGACGGCGCGCAGATAGTCGACGCCGCGCATCTCCCACTGAGTAAGTCCGCCGGGTGCGCCGATGGCCGCCATGGTTGCGACCAGCGCGTCGGGATCGAGTTCGTCCACGCTCACGAGTTCCGGTCGGCCGATCGATGTCGCGAGATTGCCGAGCGTGCGGCCATGGTCGGCGAAGCCGCCGCCGCCGCAGCCGTAGACCGAACCGCCCTTGACCGCGAATTCGACATCCTCCGGCAGCAGCTCTCTTCTCATGGGTTTATTACCTTTGATGAACCGGCTCGCTGGCCCACCCCTCCAAGCTGCCACAATTGGGCGGCATATTGCCAGTATCGCTCACATGAGCGACTCGCCTCGACTGATGGAGTCTTGCAGGAGAGATGAATGGCCTATCGGGCCGGGAAAGGGGAGCGGTAGTGGCCAAACTCGCGCCGCCAGCACCGCGCTGGAACGAGATTGCGACAGGCTCCTAGGTTTCCGCGACGCTGCGCAACCGGATCCCCCCGGACTCCTTGACGGCTGTTGCGGCATCCAGCACCACTTGCTCTAGGACCGCCAGGTAGTCGATGTATCGTTTGCGGCCGACTGCCGTTATGCGACAAACCGTCTGCGGCCGGCCGTGCTCCAAGCCTTTCGCGATCGTGACGAGCTTGGCTCGCTCAAGAACCTGCAAGTGTCGACTCAAATTACCGTCCGTGAGTGCGCAGAGCTGCTTCAGATCTACAAACGTCAAGCCCCTGAGATGCGTGACCAGCGACGTCAGCACGCTCAGACGCGCTCGCTCGTGTATCACCCGATCCAACCCGTCGTAGGCGAATCGGCGAGTGCTGCGCGGCTTTGCGCTACGTGCGCTCATGCGCTTCCCGATAGCCGAATTGCAGCACGGCAGCAACCAGCAGCTGCCCGATTCCAAAGGGCACGCCCATCACCCAAGGCGAGAAGGTTCCATCGTCCCTGCTGACCGCCAGACAGATCAGTCCGGCGGCGAGGTACCACATGCCGACGAGAAACATTTGGCGCGGCAGAAATTGACACGAGGCAAATACACCAAGGCTGAATATGACCTGCCATAGGCCCGGTAACATCCAAACGCTGTGGGGTGCGACGCGAATCACCACGACTGTCAGCAACAAGCCTGCCGCCAAGGCCGGAAGAAACTGCTCGGCCGCATGGTAAATCATTTCGTTCGCGAAGCTGGTATGAACGCGCCGGGTGCGCAGGACCGTCTCGATGCCCGTCAAAGTGACTGAGATCGCGGCGGTGGCGATCCAGATCGCAAAGTAGCTCCGAAAGTCGTGGTTCAGAGTTCTCAGCCAATGGGCCTGAAGCGCCGCCGCAACGAGTGCGATAACGCCGGAGGCCGCGACCGAGGCCGGTCCGTAGCCGCGAAATTCGGTGCCGCGGGCAATCTGAGTGCGGATTGCGCTTATCTCTTCCAAGGCCTCATTGAGGTTCGTCATGCTCGAGACCCCTTCGCTTTCCTATGCAAAGTAAGTAAGACGGCCGCATGGACGCCTCATCTTTCCAGTCTTCACTGGTTTTTGCAATCCCATCCGCGTCTCGAACCGGAATGTACGCGGTACCGGCGCCTATCCCTAGCCGACTACCGTGCAGGTCAGCGGACAAAATGTGCGCTTCGGGCGTTTCGGCGCCGCGGCAATTTCAAGATAGGTGCGCCCGTCAACTAATGGCTCATTTAGCCGTATAATAGGGGCATATGCCCATGAATGACGCCGTCGAGCGTATGCAGCTCTCCGAACCGCTGCCGCGGGGTGCGTGCACATGCGGAAGTCTGCGCAAGGCGTCGCGCCGCATGTCGCAATTCTACGACTGCGCGCTGGCGCCGTTGGGCATCAGATCCACCCAGTTTTCCATCTTGGCGGAAGTCGAGCGCGGCAGCCTTGAGGGGCCCATGACGATGTGCGAGCTCGCGTCCGCGATGATCATGGACAGATCGACGCTGGGCCACAACTTGAGGCCTTTGCAGCGCGATGAATTGTTGATCCTTCGCGCGGGGCGGCTCGATAGACGCAAGCGCTATGTCGAGTTGACGAATAAGGGCAAAGCGATCCTCCCGAAGGCGCGGCGGCTGTGGCGGCATGCGGAAGGGCGTTTCGAGAAAATCTTCGGTAAGCGGCGGGCGGCGGAACTCAGAGCGGTGCTCTTGAATATCGCGAACAACGAGGAATTTCAACGGGGCCGCGCAAATACACGCCGGAGCATGCATGTGGATTGTTAAAGTAGCGCTGCAAAGGCCGTACACGTTCATCATGCTGGCGGTGTTGATCGTGTTGATGGGCGGCTACGCCATCCGCAATACGGCAACGGACATCTTCCCCAACATCAAGATCCCCATTGCCGCCGTGATTTGGCGTTACAACGGCATCCTGCCCGAGGAAATCGCCAATCGCATCGTGCTGTTTTCCGAGCGCACCGCACAAACGACGGTGAACGACGTCGAGCATACGGAGTCGCAATCGGTCAACGGGACCGCGGTGGTCAAGTATTTTTTCCAGCCGAACGTCGACCAGGAGCTGTCCTTCGCGCAAATCACCGCCGTGTCGCAGACGCAGCTGGCATTCTCGCCGCCGGGTACGACGCCGCCGTTTGTGCTGTCGTACAGCGCTTCCAGCGTGCCGATCTTGCAGCTGGCGCTGTCGAGCGAGGTGCTGCCGGAAGCGCAGATTTACGACCTTGGGAACACGATCCTTCGCACGCAGCTCGCCACCGTGGCCGGCGCCTCGATTCCCTTTCCGTTCGGCGGTAAGCAACGCCAGGTGCAGGTGGATCTCGATCCGCAGGCGCTCCGGGCGAACGGCTTGTCCGGCAACGACGTGGTCGCTGCGATCAACGCGCAGAACCTCATATTGCCGGCGGGCACCGAGAAGATCGGCCCGCTCGAATATTTCATCAAGCTCAATGCGAGCCCGACCCAGATCGAGGACTTGAACAACGTGCCGGTGCGCGCGCACAACGGCACGCTGACCTACGTACGCGACCTCGCCCACGTGCGCGACGGGTACTCGCCGCAGACGAACGTGGTGCGCCGGGACGGGCGGCGCGCGGTCTTGATGAGCGTGCTCAAGACGGGCAATGCCTCGACGATCGACATCATCGACAGTATCAATCAGAAGCTCCCGCAGATCCGTGCATCGCTGCCGAGTAATCTGAAAATCGAGCCGATCAGCGACCAATCGGTGTTCGTGCGCTCCGCGATCTCGGGTGTGATCCGCGAAGCGGTGATTGCCGGCGCGTTGACCGGATTGCTGATCCTGTTGTTCTTGGGCAGCTGGCGCAGCACACTCATCATTACGATTTCGATTCCGCTGTCGATTCTCGCATCGATTGCCTGCTTGTCGGCGCTCGGCGAGACCATCAACATCATGACCCTCGGCGGACTCGCGCTGGCGGTGGGCATCCTGGTGGACGATGCAACCGTCACCATTGAAAATATCAATTATCATTTGGAGAGAGGCAAGGACGTAGAAACGGCGATCTTGGACGGTGCGCATCAGATTGCCTTGCCGGCACTGGTTTCGACGCTCTGTATTTGCATCGTGTTCATTCCCATGTTCCTGCTCGCGGGCATCGCGAAGTTTCTATTCATTCCCCTGGCCGAAGCGGTGATATTCGCGATGCTGGCCTCCTACCTTTTGTCGCGCACCTTGGTCCCGACGCTCGCCAAGTTCTGGCTCAAAATGTACGATCGCAATGCACGCAAAAACCCAAGGAGCGCGCTCGGGCGGTTTCAGGCAAATTTCGAGCGCGGCTTCGAGCGCATGCGCGAGCGCTACCGTGCGCTGCTGCAAGCGGCGCTGGACGGCGGTCCGCGCTTTGCCGCCATTTTCCTCGCCGCCATGGCGGCGACCGCTCTTCTCGCCTTCCCGTTGGGTCCCTTGCCGGGACTGGGGCAGGATTTCTTTCCGACTGTCGACGGCGGCCAGATCAAGCTGCACATGCGCGCGCGTAGCGGTACTCGAATCGAGGAGACAGCGGCGCTATGCGATGCGGTCGAGGCGACTATTCGCGAAGTGATTCCCGCATCCCAGCTCGTCAACATCGTTGATAACATAGGACTTCCGTACAGCGGCATCAATCTCGCCTACAGCACATCGGCGCCGGTCGGCCCCGGCGATGCCGACATCTACGTCAACTTGTCGAAACATCACAAACCCACCGCCGATTACGTGCGCACGCTGCGATCGAAGTTGGCGGCCACTTACCCTTCCGCCGCGTTCGCGTTTTTGCCTGCGGACATGGTCGGGCAGATATTGAATTTCGGTCTGCCGTCGCCGATCGATGTGCAAGTCGTCGGCTTCAATGTTGCGGGCAATCGCGAGTTCGCCAACCAATTGCTGCAGAAGCTGCGGTCCGTCCCCGGGGCAGTCGATCTGCACATACAGCAATCGGGCGATTATCCGCAGTTCAACGTCGATGTCGATCGCGGCAAGGCGCAGCTCCTCGGACTCACCGAGCAGGCCGTCGCGAGCAATTTGCTCGTGTCGCTGTCGGGGAGCTTTCAAACGTCGCCTTCGTTTTGGGTCGACCCGAAGAGCGGAACGCAATACCAAGTCGTCACTCAGACTCCTCAGTTCCGCTTGCAAACCTTGAACGATCTCGGCAATACGCCGTTGAACGGTCCCGGCGGCTCGTCGCAAATACTGTCGAGCTTCGCGAGCATTCATCGGAGCGTGGCGCCGGCCGTCGTGAATCACTACAATGCGACGCCCGTCATCGATATCTTCGGTTCCGTGCAGGGCACGGATCTGGGATATGTGGCGGCGCAGATCAACAAAATCGTCGCTCAAGCAAAAAAGGACTTACCGAGAGGCTCCAACGTCGTGGTACGGGGCCAAGTCCAGACAATGAAGGCGTCGTTCAACGGCTTGCTGATCGGCCTCGTGAGCGCCATCGTGCTCGTCTACATGCTGATCGTGGTCAACTTTCAGTCGTTGCTCGACCCGCTCGTCATCATTACCGCATTACCCGCGGCATTGGCCGGAATCGTGTGGATGCTGTTCCTGACGCATACCACCGTCAGCGTTCCCGCGCTCACGGGGGCGATCATGTGCATGGGGGTGGCCACCGCCAATAGCGTGCTCGTGATCAGCTTTGCCAGGGAGCGCATGAATGCTGGAGATGATGCATTCCAGGCGGCGCTGGAAGCGGGCTTTACGCGTCTGCGGCCGGTGTTGATGACGGCGATGGCGATGATCATCGGCATGATTCCCATGGCCTTGGGACTCGGCGATGGCGGTGAGCAGAATGCGCCGCTCGGGCGCGCCGTGATCGGCGGCCTGATCTTCGCCACCGTGGCAACCCTGTTCTTCGTGCCGACCGTATTTTCGATCATTCACGGACGCGGCGTGCTGCGCGCCCTGCACTCCGCGGAGGCTTTCGATGCCTGAGCCATCGCCAATGCCTGAGCCGCCCCCAATGCCTGGGCCATCCCCGTTGTCCGAGCCATCTTTGGGGAAGCCGGACCGAGCCCTGTCGCGCAAGATCCGTCGCTATGCGCTGCTCCTGCTGGTTCTTGCGCTCTTCTTGGCCGCGTGGGGCGAGATCAGTCGCCTCCTCGCGCGCAGTGCATTGGCCAAGGAGACCGCGACCGACGCGCTCCCAACGGTCGTCACCGTCAAACCCACGCGCACCGACTTGGGCGAGGAATTAATTCTTCCCGGCACGGTGCAGGCGTATGTGGAAGCCCCGATCTATGCGCGCACCAACGGTTACCTGAAAACCTGGTACACGGACATCGGCACTACCGTGAAGAAGGGCCAATTGCTGGCCGAAATCGAGACCCCGGAGGTCGATCAGCAGCTCTCTCAGTCGCAGGCGGATCTGGCGACGGCGCGGGCGAACGAGGCACTGTCGAATACCACCAACGCCCGCTGGAAGGAGCTGCTCGTGACGGACTCGGTCTCCAAACAGGACGCCGATGAAAAGGCGGGCGACGCGGCGGCGAAAAAAGCGACGGCCGACTCCGCCTCCGCCAACGTGGCGCGGCTGCGAGAATTGGAGTCCTTCAAGCGGGTCGTGGCGCCCTTCGACGGCGTCGTGACTGCGCGCAATACCGACATCGGTGCCTTGATCAATGCGGGACAGAGCGCGGGCTCCGAACTCTTTCGCATGGCCGACACCCATAAGCTGCGTATCTACGTGCAGGTGCCGGAGCCTTACGCCGCGGCCGCGAAGCCGGGGCTGCCGGCCCAACTCAAGTTCAGCGAACAGCCCGGCAAGGAGTATGTGGCGATAACCGTACGCACCTCCGACGCGCTCGATCCCGCGTTGCGCACTTTGCAAGTCGAGTTGGAACTGGACAACGCCAAGCACGAGGTTTTCCCCGGCGCGTACGCCGAAGTGCACTTCAAGCTCGCGGGGAATGCCGGGTCCCTGCGCCTGCCCGCCAATACCGTGCTGTTCCGCGCACCGGGCTTGCAGGTCGCCACGGTCGATGGTCGGGACCGCATCAAACTGAAGAGCATCGTCGAAGGCCGTGACTTCGGCAATACCATCGAAGTGCTGTCGGGACTCGATCCCAACGACGTCGTTGTGGTGAATCCGCCGGACTCGATCACGAACGGCACGCCGGTGCGCATCGCCGCCCCTCCGTCCCAGCAAGCGAAGGACAAGGGAAAGCCCACATGAGCGCTGCGAGGCCGGCAGCGATCTTGCTGCTCATCGGCGCACTGCCGGCGTGTTCTCTTGCGCCGGCATACAAAACGCCGACCAGTCCGCCGCCCGTAAGTACCTACCAAGAATCGGGTGATTGGAAACTGGCGCAACCCGTGGACGATCAGCCGCGGGGAGCCTGGTGGAGGATTTACCAGGATGCGCAATTGGATGCCCTCGAAGCCAAGGTGAGCGATGCCAACCAAAACCTCAAGGCCGCGTTCGCACGGTTGCAGCAGGCGCGTGCGGCAACACGCATCGCGCGCGCCGATTTGTTCCCCACGTTGACGGTCGGGTCCTCCGCCGTGCGCGCCCGGGCCTCGGAGAATTCGCCGACGTTTCTGAAGGGTGCGGAGCCTGTCTATAACGATTTCGATTTGCAGGCGGACCTCTCCTACGAGCTGGACCTCTTTGGACGGGTACGCAACTCGGTCAATTCGGCGAAGGCCAGCCAACAGGCAAGCGCCGCCGACCTCGCCACCTTGGATCTTGCGCTGCACGCCGAATTGGCCACCGATTACTTCACCTTGAGGAGCGAGGATGCTGAAAGGGTGCTGCTCGAGAAGACGGTCGAGGACTACGCCAAGGCCTTGCAGCTGACGCAAAACTTGTACAGGGGCGGCGGCGCCGCTTTGGCCGACGTCGCTCAAGCCCAAGCGATACTGGAGACTGCGCGCACGCAGGCTTCAGATATCGTGTTGCAGCGCGCGCAAACCGAGCATGCGATTGCCGTGCTGATCGGCGTGAATCCCACCGGCTTTCACCTTGAGCCAAATCCGCTGCCGCTTGACGCCGCGCCGCCGGCGATCGATCCCGGCCTGCCGTCGGCGCTGCTCGAACGCCGTCCCGATGTGGCGGCGGCGGAGCGGCGGGTGGCGGCTGCCAACGCCGGCATCGGGGTTGCGCGCGCCGCCTATTTTCCCGTGTTCAGCCTCGCGGCGGCGGCGGGTTTCAACAGTACGCAATCTTCGACCTGGTTGAATGCGCCGAGCCGGTTGTGGTCGGTGGGTCCGGCGGCCGGACTTCTCACCGTGTTCGACGCAGGACGACATCGGGCCGAGTCCGCACAGGCGCACGCAGTCTACGACGAACAAGTGGCGGACTATCGCGACGCGGTGCTGACTGCCTATCAAGAGGTCGAGGACAACTTGGCCGCCCTGCGCCAGCTCGAGCAGGAAAGCATCAGCGAGGCAGCGGCCGTGACCGCCACGGGCAAAGCGCTGCAGCAGGCGCAATATCGCTACAAGGCGGGGCTGGTGACCTATCTCGAGGTGTCGACCACGGAGACCGCCGACCTGCAGGCGCAACTATCCAATGTCAGCATTCGGCTGCGGCGCATGGACGCGAGCGTCTTATTGATCAAGGCGCTCGGCGGCGGGTGGCAGCAAGAGGAGCTGCGGCAAGCCGACGTGTCAACCGATAGCCGCCATGCCCTGAAGCGCGGCGATCCAATGAGCGACAGCCTCGGCGCGGACGGTGAAAATACACGGCCGCCAATGATTTATTTCCCGTTGGCTGCTGACCCTTCAGTCGTAGAGAGCGCGGTGAACCTGCTGCACACAGGCGGAGCCTTCGCCGACCGCGGTGGCAACGCGCTTGACGCTGCCGCATCGAACGTCGCCCACCGCAAAGATTCCCGGGACACTGGTCTCAAAGAACTGGGGCTGACGCGCATTGGGCCATATTTCGGGCAGCAGGTCATCGGCCCGCAAATCGGCCGCGGTGCGCACAAAGCCTTTTTCGTCCAGTGCAATACAACCTGTCAGCCAGCTCGTGCAAGGTACCGCACCGGTCATGAGAAAGACGTGACCAATGGCGCGCGTCTCGAATGCGCCGGGCGCGCTCCTCCAGGTGACGCGCTCGAGTTCTTCGCCGCCCTCGAGGGCGGTGATCTCGGTATTCACGTGTAGGGTGATGTTTGCGGCTTCTGCAATGCGGCGAACGAGGTACTGCGACATGCTGTCCGCCAAGCCCTTTGCGCGCACCAGCAAATGCACGTGCCGGCAGCTGCCGGCGAGAAATACCGCCGCCTGGCCCGCGGAGTTCCCGCCCCCGACGACAATCACCTCCCGACTCGCGCAACGCCGCGCTTCGGTCGGGGTCGCAGCATAATAGATCCCCAGACCGAGAAAGCGCCGCAAGTTCTGCAGGGCCGGTTGGCGATACTCCGCTCCCGTGGCGACGATGACGGTACGAGCGCGTACGAGCTGTCGATGAGCGAATTCGATGGCGTAAGGTCGCCGGTCACACCTCAGGGCCAGTGCGGAATAGGCAGTTCTGATTTCCGCGCCGAATTTTTGCGCCTGGACGAGGGCTCGCGATGCGAGCGCGAGGCCCGAAATGCCGGTAGGAAATCCCAGATAATTCTCGATCTTGGAGCTTGAGCCGGCCTGCCCGCCCGGTGTCCCGGTTTCGAGGACGAGTACATCGAGTCCCTCGGATGCGGCATAGACGGCGGCCGCCAATCCGGCAGGTCCGGCGCCCACGACTATGACGTCCCGCACGCGCTCGTCGTCGATTTGCTGGTTCATGCCCAGACAGGCCGCCACCTCTTCGTTGCTCGGATTCTTGAGCATGAGCTCGCCGCGACACAACACAACGGGCATGTCCTCGACCGTGACATGAAATCGCTCCAGCAGCTCACGTGCCGGCGGATCATTGTCGACATCGAGATTGACGTAAGGAAAAGTATTGCGCGTCAGAAACTGCTGCAGCCGCAGCGTGCCCGCAGAGTGAGTCGAGCCGAGCAAAACGACGTCCCCGCTCTGGGAGGTGATGAGAGCGACGCGCCGCAGAATGAAAGCGCGCATGAACAGCTCGCTGAGCTCCGAGTCGGTCTGCACGATGGTGCGTAATTGAGCCTCATCGATTACCAAGATCTCGCCCGCTTCGCGCACGCGCATGCGCACATGACCGCCGACGCCGCGCAGCGTGCTCATTTCTCCCGTGAAGCTGCCGGCCGTGTGCAGTACTACTATCAGTACTTCTCCCGTCAAGCCGGCTTGTACGACTTCGATACTGCCCGATAGAACGACGTACATGGGCCGCCGTTCGCCCGGCTCCGCCAGCACTTCGCCCTCGCGCATCGTGGCTTTGCGTGCATGTGCCGCCAGGCGGGAGATTTGCGCCGGCGTCAGCTGAGGGAACGTCTGCTCGCGACGGGCGAATTTCGCGGCCGACCCTTCATGATTCGCTTCTGTTTCCATCGCAGGTGCGCTCCACACGTGCGCTTCATGGTACCGACGCTCACCGCAATCTGACTACTATGCCATCCCCGGACCGCTCCACGACCAGCGAGGGGTCCCGGGCGAGGACCTCGACGAGTGAGTCCGCATCATCCGCGTCGAACACGCCGGTGTAGACCCGTTCCATGGCGCCGCTCCCTTCCAGTCGAATGGGATTCGTGCGGTATCGATTGAATTCACTGACGATCTGCTGCAGCGTCTGCTCGCGGAATATGAGCCGGCGTTCTCGCCAAGCTACGGTGTCCGTCACGTCGCTCACCTCGCGAATGCTCACCAATCCTGCATGGCTCACTTGGGCTTCCTGGCTGGCAACCAAGCTGCGGCTGACGAGCGCCTTGGACGGCACTGCACGCGCCCCGCCCGTCGATTGGCCGGACGTGAGCGCTTGCGCCGGCGCGGGTACTTCAGCCGTCACCTTCACGCGGCCCTCGAGGACCGCCACCACGGTACCGTCGTCGCGTCTGTACACGTCGAATTGCGTCCCCACCGCCTGGACGACCGCATCATCGGTATATACGCGAAAGGGCCGGCTGGAGTCGTGATGCACCCGGAATAGGGCTTCGCCTTCGAGGAGCCGTACGTCCCGCGTCTCAGCTCCGAACCGGATGGCCACCCGCGAGTGGGTATTTAGATGAACGATCGAGCCGTCCTCGAGCTCAAGAGCGCGCTGCTCGCCCGTGGCGGTCTCGAATTCCTGCCAGCCCGAACGATTGTGAAGGAGCCAAGCCCAACCGCCGGCCGCCGCGAGCAGCACGCTCGCCGCCAGTGCCGCCGACTTCCATCGGCGCAGTCGGCTTGCGGCGGAGACCGCGGCAGCCCGCACCGCAGCGGATCGCATCGATAGCGGCGCGACGCGTCGATCCACCTGGGCAAGCAGCAACTCGAGGTCATGCAGGCGCTTCGCATCGAGCTCTTGCAGCGCTTGATCCACGGTCAACATCAACAGGAAATCCCGCACGTTGCGCGGGGACTCCTTCAACCACGCTACGAATCGCGTTTCATCGCCGGGGCTTGGGCGCCGCAATACTTCCACCCAGGCGGACGCCTGCTGTGCGTACAGGGCCTCAAGTTGGCGAGTCTGCTGATCCATGACGAGCCGCGCTACGAAGAGTCTGCCAGGATGACTCGAAGCCGCGCCCGCGCTTCGACGACATATTTTTCAATCGTATGGACCGATAGACCGGCTGACCGAGCCGCCTCGGCATAGGAGAGTCCGTCCCGTTTGACCAACAGCAGCACCAGCTGCTGCGCCGCTGGAAGCTGTCTCAGGGCCTTGTCGAGGCGTTCCCGCAGCTCGAGCTGCTCCGCGGCGCTCTGCGCGGCGGCACGCTCCGGGTCGTCGCACAGATCCTCCGTTAAAGCGGAATCGAAGAGCACCCGCTCATGCTGCTTGCGCTGCCTGAACTCGCGCACCACGTGCGTCGCGATGCCGAGAAGGTACGATAACGGGTTGCGGATCAGCTCTGCGTCGTGAACTCGCAGCAGCCGAGCGAAGACCTCCTGAGCCAGGTCATCAGCGTCTTGCGCATGCGCTACCCGGCGAGCCAGGAAGCGCTGCAGCTCGACCGCGTGGTCGCGGAAGGCTTTGCCGGCCAGGTGAGAAGCTGATTCGGAGCGATCTGAAAGCATGTGTATATCTTAAGTGCTGTTTCGAGGATAAACCCGGTAGTCGGGTCCGACTACCGGGTTTAGCATCCTGGACCACACATAGGTAACAGAGCCGGCATTTTCAGTCGCCGGCATCCACACGAAGTCGGCAAACGAGACGAGACGAGACGAGACCGGACGTGGCCAGGCGGGGAGGGGGAATCATGAGCGCTCGTGCGACGCCGCTGTTGGCGGTCGGAGCCGCCGTCCTGTGGACGACGGCGGCTGCGCAGGCGCCTTCGGCCGCCAACCCGAAGAATCTGAGCATCCCCGCAGAGCCCCTGGCCAATGCGCTCAATGACTTGGCCCAGCAGTCGGGCCTGCAAGTGATGTTCGCCTCGGATCTCGTCGCACGCCTGCGAAGCCCGGAGGTCAAGGGAACGCTGACGGCCGAAGAAGCCCTGCAGCGCCTATTGACCAATACGGGGCTGCATTTCGAGTTTGTCAATCCGCACACGGTCGCCATCGTCGGCCCTGCCACGAAGCCGGCGAGTCCGGACCGGGGCGTGAAGCCCTCGGTCGAGAGCGGCAACTCAAAGAATCAGACCCATACCGCACCCGCTACCCCAGGAGACAACGTCATGCCCCGTCGAAGCTTACTTGCACGTTTGTTGGGCCTGTCAGCCGCCTGCACTGCCGCTCTTCACGCCGCCGGCGCCTGCGCGGCGGATACGCCCGCCGGAGCCACCGCCGCCGAGGAGACGGCCGAAACGACGACTCTCGAGACCATCACCGTCAGCGCCCGCAAACGCGACGAATCCCTGGCGACCGTACCGCAGGCCATCACCGTATTCACATCTCAGGCTCTGGCGGCGTACAACATCCAGTCATTCGACGACTACGCAACCAAGACGCCCAATATATCCTTTGCCTATGGGGGCGGCCCGACCGGTATTGCCGATGCGCGAACGGTCGCGATCCGCGGCATCACCGGTCAGAATTTGTTCGGCACTGCCGGCGCGACGGGGTTCTACATCGACGACACACCGGTGCCGGGGTCCGTCGATCCGCGGGTGCTCGACATCGACAATATCGAGGTGCTGAAGGGTCCCCAGGGGACCCTCTACGGTGAGAGCTCCCTCGGCGGCAATGTTCGCCTCATCACCAGGCGGCCGGACCTGTCGGCGGACGATATCGGCTACATGATGCAGGCCGGTGCGACATCGGGCGGAGGATCCCCCGACGGCGGGGCCGGCGTCATCGGCAATCTGGTGCTGGTGCCTGATCGAGTGGCGGTTCGCGTGGTCCTGTTCGGCAACCACGACGCCGGCTATCTCACTCGCACCTTTCCGAACACCCCGCAGCCTGCCACGACCGCCGATGCGTACGTGATCCCGTTCCAGAACGTACCGCGTACCAGTGTCGGCAATCAGGGTGCGCAAGTCAGCTACGGCGGCTCTGTCTCGATGCTGTTCAAAATCACCGATGACTTCGAAGGCCGGCTTAGAGTGATGTATCAGGACACCGACATGCATGGGTTTCCGGCCACTTTCGCGCCCTTGCCCGCGTTCCAGCCCGATTACACCTTGAACCGCGCGTTCGATCTGCAGCCCGACGCGATGGACCGATGGGCACTGCCCTCGCTCGAGCTGAATTACAAAGGTAACGGTTACAGCGTGGTCTCATCGACAAGCTACTTCTACCGGCACACTCACGACCTCGAGGATTCGACCTACGGCACCGAGCAGGCATTCCTCAATGACTATAACGTTACCAATCTGGCGAATCAGCCCCTCATGTGGGACGGGGAGCGCTACCACAACCAATTGACCGAGGAGCTGCGCTTGTCCTTCGATCCCATCCATAACCTGAGCGGCACCGTGGGCGCATTCTATTCATACACGCGCGCGCGGTTCTTCATTCCGGATACCTATGCCACGGGTATGCCCGCTGCCTCGATCGGCAGCTACGCGTGCACGGTAATCGTATGTCCCTGGCCGAACGATCTGATCTGGACGCAGAATAATCCCAGCACTCAGAAGGATACCTCGCTGTTCGGCGAGCTCTATTACAAGTTCTTGGATAAATTCTCGTTGACCCTCGGTGTCCGCAAGTATTGGCTCAAGCAGACCACCGATTACACGGCCGACGGGTACCTGAATGAAGGTGCGACGCTGAGCGATCCGCAAGAAAACTCACAGTCGGGGGCCGATCCGAAAGTGGGCCTGTCCTATCAGGCGACCGACGCCGCCATGGTGTACGCGTCCGCCTCGAAGGGCTTTCGGGCGGGCGGTGCGCAGGCGAACTTTCCGACCTGTGTGCTGCCCGGGCTTCCTATTAACGACATCGAGCACATCCAGTCCGACACGCTGTGGAGCTATGAAGCGGGGACGAAGATACAAGTGCCGCAGACGGGCATTTTGCTGACCGCCGCCGGATTTCATATCAACTGGGACCATCTGCAGCAGCAGGTCGCCTTGACGTGCGGCTTTTACTTGCAGCTCAACGGCGGCTCGGCGTCGATCAACGGCGGCGAGATCGAGCTCACCGGCAAGGTCACGCCGTCGTTCCAGCTGCGCTTCGGTGTTGGCTATGAGAAGACCGACATCGTCAATCCCGGCCCGTTGTCGCATGCCGGTGTCATGCCCGGTACGCAAATCGAAGGCGTGCCGGCCTGGACCGCATCGGTGGGCGGTATCTACACCAGAACGCTCACCCCGGAGCTCGACGGATTCATCTCGGCCGACTACAGCTACACGGGCAACAGCATCTCGCTGCTCAACGGCGGCAACGGCTTGATCGGGAGCCGGCCGCCCTACTCGCTGGCGAACCTGCGATTCGGCGTTCAGCACGACAAGCAGGAGCTGTCGCTCAACTTTCACAACCTGGGGAATGCGAAACCGAACCTCGGCGACATCGGCTACGTCGGTTACGCTCAGTATGAACCCAACAGGACGACGCCCATTCCGCAGGTGGCGACGCTGCAGCCTTTCACCGTGATCCTGCAATACAAGAACAACTTCTGAGGGGTAGTCACGCGATGCCAGGGTGCCCGGGAGCGGGGCGGGCGCCGGTGCGGATCTGATCGCAAGCCGGCGCCGCTTTCTGAAAAACTCCGCGCTGGCGGGCGGAGCCACATTGCTGGGTGCCGTCGGCCTGGATCGGGTCTCGCCGTGGATCTGGCGAGAGCCGCTGCCGCTCGAGCCGAACGGCAGTTACTGGGCCAGAAGTCAGCCGCCTCAGAACCCCATGTTGACCGAGGACCTCACGGTGGATGTGGCGGTGGTCGGGGGCGGCTTCACGGGACTGTCCGCGGCCTACTTCATTCGCAGCCTCTCACCGCAGAAGAGCGTCGCCGTGTTGGAGGCCAAGGGCTGCGGGAACGGCGCCTCCGGAAGAAACGGCGCGATGGTGCTGACCCTGACCGCAGACCGCTATATGAATTTCAGCTCCGATCCCTCGATGGACAAGCGGGTCTACGATTTGACGGCCGCGAACATGCGGTTCTTATCGAAGCTCAGCGATGCGACGCGCATCGACTGTGAATTCGACGCCAAGGGCGCACTGCAGGTGCTCGACAGCGACGAAGACATCAGAGCGGCGAAGACCTACGTGCAGAAAGCTCGATCATTAGGGATGCCAGTCGAGTTCTGGGACGCGCCGCGTATTGCCGCAGCAATCGGCACGGGTGTCTACCGGGGTGGATTCTTTGATCCCAACGGCGGACACATTCATCCCATGAAACTCGTGCGCGTATTCAAGGCCGCGGCGGAGAACGCGGGCGCGAAAATTTACGAAAATACCCGGGTGGAGGGCATCGAGGAGGGGCACGAGCATCTGCTGCATACGAGCGATGGGCGCACCGTGAAGGCCCGGTCATTGGTGTTGGCGACCAATGCGTTTACTCCCGGATTGGGTTTCCTGCGAAACTCCATTTTGCCTGTGCATGAATATGTCGCGGTGACGCGGCCCTTCAGCGAGCGCGAGTTGACGGAGATTGGCTGGCGCCTGCGGGTCCCATTCAATGACAACCGCACCCTGGTGTTCTATCTCGGCTTGACGCAAGACCGGCGCATACACATCGGCGGAGGAACTCCCCGGTACGCGTTCAATAATGGGACGAGCGACAGCGGCGTCGTGCACTCTCACGTGTCGCAGCTTCAGCGAGAGCTCGTGCGCATTTACCCCAGGCTATCCGGTATCGAGTTTGAACAGAGTTGGGATGGAGTGATTGATTGGTCCCTGGACGCCTCTCCCTCCGTGGGCTGTACCGGACGGTACCAGAATGTGTTTTATGGAATCGGCTACAGCGGCCATGGCGTGAATTTGACTTCCCTCTTCGGACGCGTCATCGCCGATCTCGAGGCGGGTCGCGAGGCGCTGTGGAGAGCGTACCCGTTCGTCAATAGGCATCTTTATTACGTGCCGAACGAGCCGTTCCGCTGGCTGGCGGCGCAGACCGGAATATCCTTCTATGAACTGGTCGGCTCCAGTGCGAGGAGTTGAGGACTGTGGCCGCGGTGCGGTGTGCGGCGCCGCGGTGCGGTGTGCGGCGGCGCGGTGCGGCACGGCGGCGCTTAAGTCTTGGCTTCCAGAAACGCGTTGATCACGCGGGCGACGCCGGCCGGATCTCCCCAAAAAGGATTGTGGCCGAGCCCCTCGAAGACTTTGACCTGGGCGCTGGGCAACGCGTCGCGCAACGTCTTGCGCTCCGGCTCTTCCATGATCGGGTCCTTGCTTCCCCAGATCAGTAGAGTGGGCGCTTTGAGGCGAGGCAGCGTCCTCTGCACATCGGCGGGAGCATTGCTGTCCGATAGTCCCTGATCGAGCACCGCCAGCCATACCCGCAGCGGGATGCGGGCTGCGTCCTGGCGCTCCCGGCGGATGAAATCAGGATCCACCGGCGTCGGCGAATCCCACCAGGCGATCATGAACGGCGAGTCCGCCTCGATCGGCTCCTTGAGCTGGCGGATTTGCGCGGCAAAATCCAGCTGCGGCGGCTTTTGAGGCGCGCCGGGCGGGGGACCGCCGGAGGAGGAGATCAACACCACGCGGCCGGTTCGCTCGGGCCAGTATTCGGCGAAGGTCTGAGCGATGTAACTGCCCAAGGAATGGCCCACGATATCGGCTTTCTGTACGTTGAGCGCATCCAGCAACAATTTGATGTCGTACGCGAAGTCGAAGCGGCTGTAGCAGCATTCCGGCTTGCTCGATCGCCCGTGACCCCGGATATCGACCAAGATGAGGCGGAAATGCGTCGACACATAGGGCAGCATCGGCGCCCAATCGCGCGCGCTGTCGGTATAGCCGTGAATCAACACGACCGCGGGACCCGATGCATTGCCCGTGTCGATGTAGGCGAGGACTTCGCCATTCGGCAAAGCGACGGTTTTCTTCAACACATCGAACGCATTGAGATCGATCTTCAACGGCGGGGGCGAGGCGGTGGCCGCCGGCGAGGTGGCGGCCGGCGAGGACCACAGCACCGCCGAGGCGCCGAGAACGATCAGGCTCGCGAGCTCGTAAGCGAGGGCCTTCAATGCGAGGATGCAGCCTTGTAAAACCCAATCGCGAGAAACGTGTAGTCCTCGTGCGCCACAAAGCGCGCGATATCTGCCGCATGAGATTTCAGCAAAGCGGCGATTACGGCGTTGCGGGAATTGCCGACGTTGAGCCACACGACTTTGGGCGGTGCTCCACGCAATACGCTCATTCCGACAAAGTCCTCGTCTCGCGTGACCAGCACCCACCCCGCCGAGCGCGCGATCTCCCAAGCGGAGCTGTCCGACACACCGCTCCTGCTGAGACTGCGCACATGGTCCGAGCCGGGGAAAGTGTCCGTGAGCGGCTGCAGGAGACGCTCGGAAAGATTTTCATCGAGGAGCAGTCGAGCGGCCACGCGTATTACTCAGACAGGTTCCTATGCCGCCGGAAGCGCCAGCAACCGCCGCTCACGCTCCGCCGCGAAGCCCAAGCACGCGAGCACGTCTTCATGAGTCAACTGAGGGAAGTCGGCGAGTAGTTCCATCTCGCTGCCGCCGCTTGCGAGGAATCCCAGCACTTCACCCACCGTAATGCGAGTGCCGCGGACGCAAGGCTTACCAAAGCGAATTTCGGGATCGATACTGATACGGTCGAGATGCTGCATGGCACGAGATTAAGCTCATAGGGTGCATTCGGCAATGGCTCGCCACTTGCATAGGCATCCGGCGCGAGAAGGAGCGTGCCGGTGATCGTGGGTTGGTCTCGCACCTTGATCGTGGTTGGCGCCGTAAGTGATTGATGTATTGTTGTTTTTTCTCGGACTCGAAGGGGACGAGCGACGAGCGCGCTCGAACGTGCGGCGGTCGTACCGTGGCGGCGTTGGTGCTGGTGGGCGCTCGCGCTCGCGGTGTTCTGAATAAGCTCATGCCGATTTTTAACTAGGCAGAGCTGCGGGCTTCTTCTACGCTCGCCGATTCTCGATCAATCCGGACAAATCCAATGGCGCAACCCACCGGCCGCGAAAACTGGCGCTTCGAAACTCTCGCCGTCCATGGCGGGCATTCACCGGACCCGACCACCAAGGCGGTTGCGGTGCCGATCTATCAGACCGTTGCCTATGCGTTCGACAACGCGCAGCACGGCGCCGATCTTTTCGATCTCAAGGTGCCGGGCAACATCTACACCCGCATCATGAACCCGACACAGGATGTCCTGGAGCAACGCCTGGCGGCGCTCGAGGGCGGGATAGCGGCGCTGGCCCTGGCATCAGGGCAGGCTGCGACGACTTATTCGATTCTCACGATTACCGAGGCGGGCGACAATATCGTCGCCTCGAGTGCGCTGTACGGCGGCACTTACAATTTGTTTGCGCACACGCTGCCCCAGTACGGCATCGAAACGCGGTTCGCCGACTATCGAAAGCCCGAGACCTTCGAGCCCCTGCTCGATGCGAAAACGAAGGCGGTATTCGTCGAGTCGCTCGGCAATCCGCAAGGCAACGTCACCGACTTTGCACGGATCGCCGAGATTGCTCATCGCCACGGCGTACCTTTGATCGTCGACAATACGGTTCCCACTCCCTACTTGAGCCGACCCTTCGAGCACGGCGCGGACATCGTGGTGCACTCGCTGACCAAGTATCTTGGGGGCCACGGAACGAGCATCGGCGGCGCCATCGTGGACTCGGGAAAATTCCCGTGGGCCAACCACAAACAGCGCTATCGACGCCTCAACGAGCCGGACGTGAGCTATCACGGCGTGGTCTATACCGAGGCGCTCGGCCCCGCGGCGTATATCGGCCGTGCGCGCGTCGTGCCGCTGCGCAATACGGGCGCGGCGATTTCGCCGTTCAACGCGTTCCTGATTCTGCAGGGTATTGAAACGCTGGCGTTGCGGATGGATCGAATCAGCGACAGCGCGCTCAAGGTCGCACAGTACCTGAAAGCTCACGACAAAGTGGCCTGGGTCAATTATGCGGGACTCGAGGATCACCCTGATCATGCGCTGGTGAAAAAATATCTGTCGGGTAAAGCGTCCGGTATCCTGACGTTCGGGCTCAAAAGCACGGCCGGTCAAGGACGCGAGCGCGGTGCGCGCTTTCTCGATGCGCTGCAGCTGTTTACTCGGCTGGTCAACATCGGCGATGTTCGCTCGCTCGCCACTCATCCCGCTTCGACGACGCACCGGCAGCTCTCGCCCGAGGAACTGGCGCTGGCGGGCGTCTCCGAGGACACCGTGCGACTGTCGATCGGCCTCGAGCACATCAAGGATCTTTTCGCTGACCTGGACCAGGCGTTGGCGGCGGTCTAGCCCCCGGCGGCAATCCGACTAATCGTGCGGGCTCGGCTGCCAGCCCCCGCCGAGCGCGCGGTAGACCTGCACGAGATCCGTGGTGACGGCCGTGACGCTGTCGGCGAGCGAGAGCTGGTTTTGCTGCAGCGTGCGCTCTACGTCGAGCACGTCGATGAAGGTGGCCACCCCGCTTTCATATCGCTGCCGTGATAATGCCAACGCCTCGCGATTTTGCACGACCGTGGCATCGAGCCACGCGCGCCGTTGCTGGTCGGCGCTATAGGCCGCTAGCGCATTCTCGACTTCATGCAAGGCGTTGAGGACGGTGCGCTGATAGGCGAGCGCGGCTTCCTGCGCGCGCACATCGTACAGATGCACCGTCTTCCAGCGGCCGCGATCGAAGATCGGCAGATCGAAGGTGGGCCCCACCGAACCGAAGCGGCTGGCCCACTCGAGGAGATTCCCGGCGCCTTCGGACTGCCAGCCGCCATTGGCGGAAAGCGTCAGGCGCGGGAACAGGTCCGCGACCGCAACGCCGATCTGCGCGGTTGCGGCATGCAGGTTGGCCTCGGCTTCGCGGATGTCGGGTCGGCGCCGCGCCAGCTCCGCCGGCAGGCCGATCGACACGTCGGACGGTACCGCAGGCACCGGGGCGGCACTGTCCAATTCGGATCGCAGCGCCTCGGGCTCACGGGCCAGCAGCTGGCTGAGCTGATTGATGCTCTGTGTGATCTCAAGATCGAACGCCGCCAGTTCGGCGCGCGTCGCCGTGGCCTGAGCGATCGCATTGGCGACATCGATGTGCGTGGTCAGTCCCGCTGCACGCCGCTGGCGAGTCAAGTCCAGCAGCTGGTCGATGGTTGCGAGATTCTCCTTCGCAACGCTCAAGCGTGCCTGCGCGCCTCGAAGTTCCACATAGCTGCGCGCCACATCGGCGAGCACCGACACCAGCACCGCGCGGTGATCCTCGACCGAGACCTGCACGCCGGCTTGAGCGGCCTCCACGGAACGGCGTATGCGTCCGAACAGATCGATTTCCCAGCTGGCGCCGGCGCTCAGCTGAAACTGGTTATAGGGATTCGGAATGCTCGGGGCGCCGGGAGTATGCGCAGTGCCGACCGCATTGAGAAGCGAACCGGTGGGCGTCGTCAAGCTGAAGCGCTGCCGGCTGTAAGAGGCATCGACGGACACGGTGGGCCAGTAGGCGGCCGCGGCTATGGCACGCTGCGCGCGTGCCTCGTCGATGCGCAGCATTGCGGCGCGCAGGTCCAAATTCGAGTTCACGGCGCGATCGATCAGCGAGTTGAGCAGCGGGTCGTCGAAGCCGCTCCACCAGGCGCGCAGCTCCGTGGCTTGCTCCGTGGCCGTGCTCGGCCGTGGCAGTGCCGCGCTGGGCGCGGCTGGCTGCGGGTCGGGCAGGACGGGCGTCGCGGTGGCCCGGGCCGACCAGTGCACCGGGACCTGCGGAGTCGGCCGCACGAAGTCGGGTCCAACCGTGCAGGCGGTCGCGAGTGCCGCCATCATGAGGGCGCTGCTACCTGCTGCTCGGATGATATGAGGGCGGTCGTTCATGGGTGTCATTGGATGCGATTGCCGAACATCCAGGACGCTGCGGCCAGGGTGAGCGCGGCGATCAGCGCCAAGGGCCAAAGATCGGATGTCAGCAAATCCAGCCCCACACCCTCGAGATAGACACGCCGGGTGATATCGATCGCGTAGCGCAGCGGATTGATTGCGGTCAAATATTGTACGGCCTTCGGCATACTGCTGATCGGCGTGGTCAGTCCCGAGAGCAGCGAGAACGGCATGACCAGCAGCATCGAATACAGCATTGCCTGCTGCATGGTCGCGGCCACGGCCGAGAGCAGCAAACCGATGCCGACCGCCGCGAACAGAAACATGAGCAGGCCGGCATAAAGCGTGAAATAGGCACCGGCAAAGGGAATTCGGAACCACAGCTGGGCGACCAGCAGTACGCCGCCGGCCTGGATTGAACCCACCACCAGGGAAGGCAGAGCCTTGCCGGCCATGATCTCGAAGGGTCGAAACGGCGTCACCAGGAGTTGATCGAAAGTGCCTTGCTCGCGCTCGCGCGCGACCGACATCGCCGTGAGCAGCAGCGTCTGGATCAGCGTCAATGTGCCGATCATCCCGGGAATCATGAACCATCGCGTCTCCAGATTCGGGTTGTACCAGGCGCGCGCGACGAGCTGCAGCGGCGCCGGCGCGATGCCATGGTCGTGGCCCCAGTTGGCGCTGAATTGATCGACGATGCTGCCGACGTAGCTCATCGCAGTGCCGGCGGTCGTGGAATTGCGGCCATCGGCAATGAGCTGCAGGTCCGCGCTCTGGCCGGACAACAGATGCCGCTCGAACTGCTGGTCGATCTGCACGATCAACACCGCGCGCCGCGCATCGATCAGGGACTTGACGTCGCTCGCGCGCTGCAAGTCCGCCACGCGCTCGAATACGCCGGACCCGTCGAGACCCGCCAATAGCTGGCGCGAGGCTGCACTATGGTCTTGGTCGAGCGCGGCGTAGGTGACGTGATTGAGGTCGTAGGTGGCGGCGTAACCGAAAATCAACGCCTGGACCACCGGTGGGATGAGCAGGCTCAACCGACTGCGCCGGTCTTTCAGCACTGCGAGCAGTTCCTTGCGCGTCAGGGCCAGGATGCGCAAGAGGGCGCCCAGCGTGGTATTCATTGCAGAGCCTTGTGCATGACGGCGCGGCTGACGAGAGCCAGCGTAGCCGCCATCGCCATGAGCGCGAGGGTGTTCGGCACGATCACCGACCAGACGTCGCCGGCGAGAAACACGCTCTGCAGCAGCGCCACATAATAGCGCGCCGGCAGAACATAGGTGATCATTCGCACCCAGGTCGGCATGCTGCGCAGATCGAACAGAAACCCCGACAGCATGAACGCGGGCAGGAACGTGGCGAGCATCGTGAGCTGACTCGCGACCAGTTGGTTCTTGACCCAGGACGAAATCAGCAGCCCGACGCCGAGTGCGATCAACACGTACAGCATCGACGCGCCGAACAGCACCCAGATCGAGCCGCGCAGGGGCACATGAAACAGGAACTTCGCCGACAGCACGCAGAGCACAAATCCGAACAAGGCCAGCACAAAGTTGGGTAAGGTCTTACCGAGCAGGATTTCGTCGCTCCGCACCGGCGTGACGAACAGCGCTTCGAGGGTACCGCGTTCCCATTCGCGCGCCATCACCATGGCTGTCAACAAGCCGCCGATCAGCGTCATCACCAACACGACCAGGCCGGGCACCAAAAAGTAGCTGCTGTCATTGGCCTCGTTGAACCATAAGCGCGATTGCACGATTACCGGTGGACTTGGGCTCGCCTGGCCCTGCGCTGCGAGCCGTGCCGCCCACACGCCGACGACGCCCTGCACATAACCCTCGATGATCCGCGCCCGATTTGCATCGCCGCCATGGACGATCAGCTGCACCTCGGCATCGCCGGCTGCGAGGTGGCGGGAGAGGTCGGTAGGCATGCGAACGATGCCGTCGACCCGGTGCTCGAGCAGCTGCTGTTGCGCCGGCGGCATGGACCGCGTCGTCCAGGGATGAAAATAAGGCGAGAGCGCAAAGCCCGCCGCCAGTTCGACCGCTTCGGGCGTGGGGTTTTCCATCACGATTGCGATGGGTACGTTCTTGACGTCGAGCGAGAGACCATAGCCGAACAGCAGGATCAGGATCAGCGGCAGCACGACACCTATCGCGATGCTCGAAGGGTCACGCACGATCTGCCGCGTCTCCTTCACCACCAGCGCGCGAATGCGCCGCAGCTTCGCCCGCCAGGCATTGGAATGCGATGTCGAATCGATCATGGTGATCTGCGCCGTCCCGTCATGCCGCGGCGGCCGAGGACGCACCGTTGCGCTTGCGAGCCTGCGCGACGACGGCGATGAACGCATCATCCATGCTGGGCTCGGGCAGCTCTTCGGTCCGCGCCAGCTCGCGGACTTGCGCGGGCGATCCTTGCGCCAGAATTTGCCCCGAATCCATGATCGCGACGCGATCGCAGTACTCCGCCTCCTGCATGAAATGCGTGGTGATGATGACGGTCACACCCTGTTCGGCCAGTGCCGTGATGCGCCGCCAAAATGCGCGCCGCGCGCGCGGATCGGCACCGCTGGTCGCTTCATCGAGAAACAGAATTTCCGGCTCGTGCAGCAGCGCGGCCGCCATGGCGAGGCGCTGCTTATATCCGCCCGGCAATTGTGCGCTGGTGGCGTGCGCGTGCGCGCCGAGCTCGAATTGCTTCATTGCCCAGTCGATGCGCGCGCGCTTGCGCTCGCCGCGCAATCCGTATGCGCTTGCGAAGAATTCCAGGTTCTCGGTCACGCTCAACGGACCATAGAGCGAGAACTTCTGTGCGACGTATCCCAGTCGGGCCCGGGCCGAGGCGGGCGCATCGCGCACGTCGGCGCCCGCCACATGCAGCTCGCCGCCGCTCGGTGCAAGCAAGCCGCACAGCATGCGAAACGTCGTCGTCTTGCCGGCGCCATTGGGGCCCAAGAGCCCGAAGATCTCGCCGCGGCGCACGTCGAAGCCGATGTGATCGACCGCGGTAAAGGTGCCGAATTTTTTTACCAGCTGCTGCACGCGTACCACCGCCTCTTCCTCGTGTCGGGCGAGCGGGTGCGCGATCGCAATGCTTTGCGTGCTCTCGGGTTCGGAGTGCGACTTGAGCAGCATCATAAAGCCGTCCTCGAACCGCGGCGGCACGGGATCGATCTTAAGCTCATGCAACGCATCGAAAAGCGGTGCGCGAGGCGCGACTGACGCTTGATCGACGGGCGAATCACGAACGAAGCGGACCCGCCCACCGTCGGGTACCGCATCGACGATGTCCGGCTGATCGAGCAGTCGTGCCTGCAGAGCGCGCGCCGATTGCCCCGGCGACGGGGTGGCCACGAAACTGCGCCCGGCGGCCATCGCGGCCACCTGCTGCGGTGAGCCCTGCGAGAGCACCTGGCCCTGATGCAACATGATGACGCGGCTGCAGCTCTCGGCCTCATCCAGATAGGCAGTGCTGAGCAGCACCGTCAGGCCCTGTTCGGCCACCAAGCGTCTCACGATTTCCCACAACTCGCGCCGCGACAAGGGATCCACGCCGACGGTAGGCTCATCGAGCAGCAACAGCTGCGGTGAGCGTACCAGGGTGCATGCCAGCCCGAGCTTCTGCTTCATGCCTCCCGATAATTGACCGGCGAGCCGTGTCTTGAAGGAGCCAAGCGCGGTCATCTCCATGAGCTGCGGGTAGCGCTGCGCGCGCTCCGCTGCGCTCACGCCGTGCAGATCGGCGTACAGATTCAAGTTCTCTGCGACGCTCAAATCCTCATACAGGCCGAAGCGCTGCGGCATGTAACTGATGCGATCCTGGACCCGCTGCGGATGGGCCGCCACGTCGATCCCGAGCACCGTCAGGGACCCGCCGCACGCACGCAGCAAGCCGGCGGCCAACCGCATCAGCGTCGTCTTGCCGGCGCCGTCCGGACCCACGAGCGCCGTCAGCTCGCCATGGTTGGCCTCGAGCGATACGTCATCGAGCGCACACACCGGCGCTTCATGCTCGCGCTCGAACTGCATGCGCAAGCGTTGCGCGACCACGGCCGGCGCCGCTCGCGCTGCGCTGCTCACGCGCCACCAGGCCGCGCCGCGGCGGCGCTCGCGCTCGGTGTCAGGACTTCGTGCCCGGTCACGACGCCATGCCCGCGTTGCAGCGAAAGATGCACCGTGGCCGGCATTCCCAAGCGCAGCTCATCGCCGGGATCATGGACGAACACGCGTATTTCGTACACCAAGCTCGAGCGCAATTCGGTAGTCTCCACGGACTTCGGCGTGAATTCCGCGACGGGTGAAATGAAGCCGACCCACGCTGGAAAACTGCGGCCGCGGAACGCATCGACCGTCACCGCCGCGCGCACGCCTTCGTGCACCGACCCCAGATCCGGCTCGGCGACGTACGCCCGAACCCATTTCGGGTCGACGATGGCAAGGGTGAAGGCCGACTTTTGCGGCGAGGAGATTTCGCCGGGCTCGACGATGCGCGAACGCACGACCGCATCGAGCGGCGCCAGCAGATCGGCGTCCTTGAACTGTTGCTGTAGCAGTGCGAGCTGCGCCTCGTCGGCACGCAACTGAGCCTCGCCTTGCAGGACGTCCTCCTTGCGCGGCCCGGCGAGTTCGAGCGCCAATGCCTTCCGGTTCACCGCCAGCCGGGCTTCCGCGGTATCGAGCGCCGCCTTGGCCGAATCCATATCCTGGCGGCTGACCGCGCGTCCCGATGAGGTATCGGACAACGAGTTGAGCCGGGCGAATTGCGCGCGCGCATTTTGCTCATCGGCCGCCGCGGCATCGACGTTGGCGCGCGCCTGCGCGATCTCCTCCGGGCGGTTGCCGTTATGCAGCCGGTCCACCGCCTGTTGCTGTGCCGCCAGATCAGCCTGCGCCTTCGCCAGCTGCGGCGCCAGCCGGCTGGTGTCCAGGCGCGCGAGCAGTTGGCCCTGCTTGACGTGATCGCCCTCCTGCGCAAGGACCGCCGCAATGCGCTCGCTCCCGTTGAACGGCAGCTCGACCTGACGCAGGTCCACATTGCCGTAAAGCACGAGCTCGGTCGGGCTGCGGTGGCGGGCGAACGACCACCACGCCGCCGCGCCAATGACGATGCCGACGAGTAGAACCGCGAACCGCAAAATCCTTGGCATGTGACCACCTGCTTACGGGGCAGTTAAGATGAATCTCCCCCTTCAGTCAAGTGAAATTCTAATTTGAATTTGAATTTCACTTGAACCCGCCGCTCCGAAGTGCTGTAGTACGCCGATGATCGGACCAGTCCGAGCGCGGCTCAATATCCGGGCTCGATCCATGAGCCAAGTAAATCCCGTGCCGCACGACGCACGCGTGACGCGCACCGCTGCCCGCGCTGCTGCGCGCGCGCCGCGCGGCGGGGCGCGCCGAGCCGGGTCCGGCCGCGCCCCGCCGCAGCGCATTGCCGCACGCAGCACCCGCATCCGCGCACGACTGATCGAGGTCGCCGGGCAGGCGTTCGCGGAGCTCGGCTTTGACGGGGCCACCGGTCAGAATATCTGCCGCCAGGCCGGCGTGCACACGGCGGCGATCGTCTATCACTTCGACGGCATGGCGGGACTGTACCGGGCAGTTCTCGAGGAAGCGCGCCGCCGGCTGGTCACGACGGAAGCGCTTGCGGCCGCCGTCAAGGCCGAGAAGGATCCGCGGCGCCAGCTCGAGGCATTCCTCGGAATGATCGTGGATGCGCTGATGAGCCCGGTATCGCGGACCTGGGCGGGCCGGCTGTTCGGCCGGGAGTTCGTCACGCCGTCCGGCATTTATGGACGCGCGCACGACCGCGCGCTCGTGGCGCGAGCCAAGCTGCTGAAATCGATCGTCGCTGCGCTCACCGGAAGGCCGCCCAACGACCCGCTGGTGGCGCGCGGCTGCATCAGTACCATTGCACCATGCGCGCTGCTGCTGCTGGTCAATCGCCGCAGGCTCAAGGGGATGCTGCCGAGCCTCAATCTCAGCGCCGATTCCGCGCCGCAGCTCACGCGCCACTTGGTCGATTTCGCGCTTGCGGGACTTAAGGCTATTTCTTCTGCTGAAAGCGCGGTGCGCTGAGTCCAAAATGCGCGCGCACCTTGGCCACGATCTGGAAGCCGCGAGGCGATACAGCAAGCATTTCAATTAGCCTTCATCGCTCATCGTCAAGTGCAGTTTCACTAGATGCGCGACCGAACGCGCGCCCATTTTCTCCATGACTTTGGCACGATGGATCTCGACCGTGCGTTCGCTCAGACCGAGGTCGATCGCGATCACCTTGTTCGCGCTGCCCTCGACGATTAAGTCCATCACCTGCCGTTCGCGCGGCGTCAAGGATTCGAGCCGGTGCAGCACTTCGGAGCGGCGCGCCGCCGTATTGCGGTTTTCAGCATCTTGCTTCAGCGCGTGATTGATGCAATCGAGCAGCTCCTGATCGCGAAACGGCTTTTGAATGAATTCAAACGCGCCCTCCTTCATTGCCTGCACGGCCATGGGCACGTCGCCATGGCCGGTGATGAAGATGACGGGAAGCATGGACCCCATGCGGTTGAGCTGCTGCTGCAGCTCCAGGCCGCTCATTTCCGGCATGCGTATATCCAGCACGAGGCAGCCGGGCGTGTCGGCGTTGAAGTACGCCAAGAACTCGCTGGGCCGCGAAAAAACCGCCGTCTTGTAGCCCACCGTGCTCAACAGCGTATCCAATGCGCGGCGCATGCCATCGTCGTCGTCGACCACATAGACCGTGGGCGCAACGACTTTGTCAATCGGTTTTGTCATGAGTGCTCCGATCCGTTCTCTGCGATCGGCAAGCGGAACCAAAAGCAGCTGCCGCCTGCAGGCAAATTATCGAACCCTATCGTCCCGTCGTGCGATTCGACGATCGCGCGGCTCGAGGCCAAGCCGAGACCGCTCCCCCGCGGCTTGGTGGTAAAGAACGGGCGGAACACTTGATCTCGAAGCTCCGCGGGCACACCCGGACCGGAATCAGTGACGCTGGTGTGAACGGCGTTGCGATCGGCGGAAACGTCGATCCAAACCGACGGCGACCCCGACATCTCGGTGCTTGCGTCCACCGCGTTTTGCGTCAAGGCAAAAAGCACATGTTGGATACTCAGCCGGTCAATGATCAAATCAGGCAGCGCGGAACCGGCGGTCACCCGCAGATCACCGTTGATGCGCAGCGCGAGCACGTGCAACACCGGACGCAATTCCTCGATGAGCTCGGGCATTTGGCATCGCGTGCGCTCCGGTGCATCGCGTTCAAATAGTCGCCGAATGCGCCGTATGTTCTCCCCGGCGCCGAGCGCTTCGTCATAGATGTGCCGAAAGACGTCCAAGGCGCGATTTACGAGAGGCTCCGGCCGATTCAGCATGCGCTCCCCGGCTTGCGAAAATGTCGCGATGGCGCCGAGCGGCTGATTGAGTTCGTGCGCAAGACCGCTGGCCATTTCCGCCAGCGCAGAGAAGCGGGCGATTTCCATCAATTGATGCAGGATGACTTCCGAGCCCGGCCAGGTTGCTTCAAAGTTGTCGACCAAAATTCGCCTCGTTGTCCGCCGCAGGCCGGTGGCGATGAAAATGCCTTCGCAGAGTATTAAAGTCTGCGGCATCCGCGCGCGTCGTCCAATTGCGGCTTGCCGCAAGGCGCTGCGCTGGTCCCTTATTATAGACGCAGCCATCCGCGGCTGGGCATAATGTAAAGTCCGCTCGCGGGCGCCTTTAGGGATTTTGACAACTATATATCGGGCAGGTGCGCCGTCGTCGACTGATCGCACGCTTTGCAGAGGCTGACAGCATGGATCGAATAGCCGATATCCTGGTCATCGTGGATCCCACGGTCATCGAACAGCCGGCCGTCGCGAAAGCCCGGGCTTTGGCAACGCGCTTCGCTGCGGGAATCGAGTTGCTGGCATGCGACACAAAGTACTCGCGGGAGATGCGCATGGCGGCAGCGCTCTCCGCAGCCGGCAATGCGCCGGTAGGCGAGGACTTGCAACCGATGCTCGATCGGCTGGCGGAGCCCTTGCGGAGCGGCGGTATCGATGTCACGACGCACCTCATCACGGGTGATCCGCTGCATGAATCTATCCTCGCCTGGATGCGCAACTCGCCTGCGGACTTGCTCGTCAAGGACACCCATCACCACTCCCTCGCCAAGCGCACCTTCATCACCAATACGGACTGGAATTTGATCCGCGGGTGTCCTCTGCCGCTGCTGTTGACCAAGTCGAAGCCTTGGGGCACTCCTCCGGTATTCGCCGCCGCCGTCGATCCCGGCCATGCAAACGATGCGCCGGCTGCGCTCGATCGGGACATTCTGGATGTTGCCGCGACGCTGGCGAAGCGATTCGATGCCGAGCTGCATGTCATGCACGCGTATTTTCCTGCCACGATTGCCGTGGCCGGACCCGGCGGCATGCCGCCGCTGGCGGGCGTGTCCGCGGAAGCGCTCGCCGCGGAACAAGCGCTCCGGCGTTCTCGGATAAAGCAGCTGGGCGGCGAGTACGGCGTCGCAGATACGAACCTGCATGTCGACATGGGTGCGGCTGCGCAATATCTTCCGCACATGGCGGCGGAATGCCATGCGGACATCGTGGTGATGGGGGCCATTGCGCGCAGCGGATTGAGACGCATGTTCATCGGGAGCACTGCGGAGCGGGTCTTGGAGACGCTTCCCTGCGACGTTCTCGTGATAAAAGCGCCGGATTTCGCAGAGAACCTGCCATTCTGAGCGGGATTACCCGCCCTTTGGGTGGCATTGCAGCTCTCCTGCAGCTAGGCGGTTAGAATCACTGGTGGCGACGCCGTTCTAGAATTAATATCAGTGACGGTTTTCCTAGCAGGTATTTATCTTCCGGAGATCCGATGAACACCAGCAAGAGCAAAATACGCGGTGCGAGCAAAGCTGTTCCGCCCGAGCAGGGTTCAGTCTCGCCCAGCGTCGTGCCGGTGACCGGCGCGGTCAAGAAGCGCCGGCGCGCTAATCGTGCGGCGCAGACTATGGCGTGTTATCACGAGGATCGTCATGCATCGATTGCCGAAGCCGCCTACTTCAGATCGCAACAACGAGGCTTTGCGCCTGGCCACGAGCTCGAGGATTGGCTGGCGGCAGAAGAAGAAGTAGATCAACGTCTGATGGGCGAGGGTCGGGCTTCCTGATTTAACCGAGGCGTTGCAGTTGGTTACCGCCCGCCGCAACGGGCGGTGAAAGGCGCCGTGTGCGGCAGTTCCTTGCCGGCGGGGTCGTTTTGTTAGAAAATTTATATGTTTCGGGCTAGATTAGCGCAATTTTGGGGTAGGTTAGCGCAATGTCCAATCGACGCCTTATTCGGATTGCAGCAACGCTCATCGCTTTGGCCGCGGGCACCAGCGGCGGCGCGCTTGCTGCCGAACCGCGAACTCCGTGTCCTGATTCCTTGACACGGCAGATACCGGTGCGTGCGGCAGATGCGCCCGGTGGCCGGGCATTCGGCGAGGAAATCCGCGGAGTCACGGATGAAGAGCGGGAGTCGCGCATCTGGCAGCAATTGATGGCGGGAAATATCCCGAAGTTCCTGCGCCGCTTCGTACCGATCCGGCTGCCGTCGCCGTTCGCGGACGGGAATCCGGTCGATGTGGTCATTTGCGCAGCTCCGGATTATCTTGCGATCGGATCGGACGAGGATTTCCTTCTCATGCCGATGCGCCTCTCGACCGCGTTGTCGATGGCCTCAGCCTTCGGCTTCACGCTGCCGACGACGCGAATCGTCGACGCTATTTATGCCCAGGCAGCCGTTCATCTGGCTCCTCAGCCGCTGCCCGCCGGGAGCGAAATGCGCTCCACCGACTATTCTTTGGTGCATAACGAGCTGGTCGGCGTGCAGCGTACGGCGCTCGGAGCTTCGCTGGGGGATCTGGTCGCCGGCGACAAGAAGGACTTGGTCCTGACGAATCGTTTGCGAAGCCACATGGATCGCGTCGCGATCTACGGCTGGCATTTGCGAGACGGCAAGCCGATTCAGTCGTTGAGCACGGTGCACGGCTGGCGCTATGCGGACTATAGCCACGGTGCGCGGCTGATCAGTACGCAAGTCCTCATTAACGGCACAGCGAGATCGATTTATAACGTCATGCAAGATGACCAATTGGCGCCGGCCGTCAGCGACGAGGGGGTCATTGCGAACGTGATCGGCCTGATCGGAAATGTGAATTCGCGTGCGCAGGCGGCGGTCGCCCGAGTGGTGCGGAACCTGGTCTTATCGCCCGCTGCCCAAGCACCCACTGCGCAGTTTGCCATCCAATAGCAACATCGAGCTGAGCGGCGCCAACGCCATTCTCGTCGGCGATGTCGGCGGCACGCACGCTCGATTTGCGATCGTGGATGCGTCCGGGCCTGCGCCGTGGCGCATCCGACAGCGACAAGATCTGGCAGAGGATTTTCCCACCTTCAGTGCCGCGTTGCGCAGCTATTTCGAACGCGCGAAAGTGACGGCTGTTCCGGCGACGGCAGCGATCGCCGTGGCCGGACCGGTGACGCAGGGGACCGCTCAGTTCACGAATCGCGGATGGCAGATTTCCGAGGAAGAGCTGAAAAAAATCGGCTTCAGGGAAGCTTTGCTGATCAACGATTTCGCCGCACTCGCGTTCGCGGTCGAGGTTCTCGGCGAGAGCGGTTTGCGCACCCTGGGTCCGCAACTCAAGGGGCTCGATCAAGGGACCATTTCGATCCTGGGGGCCGGGACCGGATTCGGCGTTTCCTGCCTCGCCCGCTATGGCGATCGCATGGTAGCGTTGGCGACCGAGGGGGGGCACATCGGATTTGCGCCGAGCGACGATGAGGAGCTGGCGGTGCTGCATGCGCTTTGGAAGCAGTTTGGACGCGTGTCGGTCGAGCGCATACTGTCGGGCCCCGGCCTCGAAAATCTCTACCGGACCTTGGAGCAATTGGGCGGCCGCGAGGCGCCTGCCCTGAGCGCCCCGCAGATCGTTGCCGGGGCGACGAATAACGAAGCCAATTGCCGTGCCGCTGTCATGATGTTCTGCTCGATTTACGGTGCCGTCGCAGGCGACTTCGCGCTCGCGCACGGCGCGCGCGGCGGAGTCTACATCGCGGGCGGCATCGCGCAGAAGATCGAGGGATTTCTCGCACAGAGCTCGTTTCGCACGCGTTTCGAAAGCAAGGGCCGACTATCGCCGTTCGTGGCGGCAATCCCGACCAAACTGATCGTGAACCCTGACGCGGCGCTGCTCGGTGCGGCGCGCGCAGGCCTCGTACTGGCTTGCGCCTCAGGAGTCATCCCCCGTCAAAATCCGCCGCACTAACGCTCCGCGCTAAACGAATAAGTACATTCTCGGATCAAAAGTTCCGGCCATCGGGTTCATTATCAATCCGCAGGGTTCGGACTTGATTAAGGAGAAATGTATGCGCTTGATACGATGGGATCCATTCGCGGACGTCGATTCCTTTTTCAACCGTATGGTGCCGAGTGCCCTTGCGAATTGGCCGCGCCTGGCGTTGGAAGGCGGCAGGAAGCTCGACTGGGCGCCCTCGGCGGACATCAGCGAGACCGAGAAGGAGTACCTTATCCGGGCCGAATTGCCGGCGGTAAAGAAAGAAGGCGTCCAGGTGACATTCGACGATGGAATGATCACGATCAGGGGCGAGCGTAAGCAGCAAAAGGAGGACAAGAACGAGAAATATCATCGCATGGAGAGTTTCTACGGCACTTTCGAGCGGCGATTTTCGCTGCCGGACAATGTGAACGCGGATGCGATCAGTTGTGAGAGCAAGGATGGAGTTCTCACCGTCCACATTCCCAAAGTTGAAATGCCGCAGCAGAAGCCGAAACAGATTGCCGTCCAATGATCGGCGACATTGAAGCGGCCCTTGAGGCCCGGCGGTAGCGTTTTTCGCCGCCGCCGGCCTTTTCCGCCTCCGGTCTTTTGCCGTATCCTCAGGATCTTCGCTGTCGACCGATTCGCAATTGAGGATCAAACATGGCGTACAAACAGTTGTTGTTTCGATCGGTCGCGCGCGAAAAAATCCTGCGCGGTGCGACGCAGCTTGCGGAAGCCGTTCGCATCACGTTGGGGCCGAAGTCCAAGTCGGTGTTGATCCAGAAGCAATGGGGCTCGCCCATCGTATGCAACGACGGCGTCGCCATCGCGAAAACGTTGACCGAAAAGCCGGAGCACAAGAAAGAGCCCGCATCGCCGGTGGACTCCGAAGGGTAAGCCCTTCCAGGTGCCGTGGTGGCGCAACCAACAATCCTCGTCACCGGCGGCGCCGGCTTTCTCGGAATAAACCTGTGCCGACGCCTATTGGCGGATGGATTCGCGGTAAGATCAATGGATATCGCGCCGTTCGACTATCCTGAAAGGGACCAAGTGCAGGTGCTGCAGGCGGATATTCGCGATCCGCCCGCGGTGGAGCGGGCGATGACGGGCATCGACATGGTGGTTCATTGCGCGGCCGCTTTGCCGCTGAGCAGTACGGAGGAGATCCAGTCGACGGATGTGGGAGGCACGCGAACATTGCTCGAAATCGCGGCTCGGCGCGCGATCACACGTTTCGTATTCATATCGTCGACGTCCGTTTACGGGATCCCCGATCATCACCCGGTGTACGAGCAAGACCCGTTGCGGGGCGTTGGACCCTACGGCGCAGCGAAGATCAGTGCCGAGCAGCTATGCCTCGAGTCGAGAGCCACCGGACTTTGCGTCCCCATCCTTCGCCCCAAGAGCTTTGTCGGCCCCGAGCGGCTGGGCGTTTTTGAGCTGCTGTACGATTGGGCTTATGAGGGAAGAAATTTCCCCGTGCTGGGATCCGGCAATAATCGCTATCAGCTGTTGGATGTCGCGGATTTATGTGACGCCATTCTGCTGTGCCTGGCGCAGGGCGCGCACGCGGTGAACGGCACATTCAACGTGGGCGCTAAGGTATTCGGCACCATGCGCGAGAACTTTCAAGCGGTGCTCGACCGCGCCGGTCATGGGAAGCGCGTCATCAGCTTGCCGGTCCAGCCGGTGATTGCCTTGCTCAAGGTGCTCGAAGGATTGCATCTTTCGCCCTTGTATCAGTGGATTTATGAGACGGCGGCGTGCGAGAGTTTCGTGTCGATCGAGCGAATAGAACGGCAATTGGGATTCACTCCGCTGTATTCGAATCGCATGGCGCTCATTCGCAATTACGACTGGTATGTTGCGCATCGATCTGAATTTCAAGGAAAAACCGGCATCACGCATCGCCTTCCGTGGAGCAAGGGGGCGCTGAGCTTGGCGAAATGGTTCTTTTGACCGCGATGCACACAGCCGCGAACCTCGAACCGTCCGAAAGCCCTGCACTCGATCGAGTACCCCTCGTCGTCGATCTCGATGACACGTTGCTGCGCACCGACTCCTTGATCGAATCCATATTCGTATTCGCGCGGACGAAGCCGCTGAGCTTGTTGAAGCTGCCCGCCTGGTGGATCAGGGGCACTGCGTACTTCAAGCGCCGCCTGGCAGAAGCTGCGATGCCCGATGTGCATCTACTGCCGTACCGCTCCGATCTGCTGGCGTTTTTGCGCGAGCAAAAGGCCCTCGGCCGCCCCTTGATTCTCGCCACCGCTGCAGATGAGCAATTGGCGCGATCCATAGACCGGGATGTCGGGCTGTTCGATGAAATCCTGGCGAGCGATGGGCATACGAATTTGAACGGCTATCGCAAACGCGAACGCCTGATTGCGGAATTTGGACAGAGAGGGTTCGATTACATCGGAAACCGGGTGAGCGATTACCCCGTATGGTGTGCTGCGCGGCGAGCGGTACTGGTATCGGCGTCGCCGCGTCTAACGAAAAAGGTGGCCATGAGCACGCCGGTCGAGAGGATCTTTCGCGATCCCGGCGCTCGATGGCTCGACTATCTGCATGCTCTGCGCCCTCATCACTGGATCAAGAATTGTCTTGTCTTCATGCCTCTGGCGCTGGTGCATCGGCTCTTTGACCCCGAACTGTTGGCACGGGCGTCGCTGGCATTCGTGGCGTTCAGCCTCTGTGCGTCGAGCCTTTACCTTCATAACGATCTGCTTGACTTGCCCGCCGACCGGCGTCATCCGAAAAAGCGGGAACGGCGGCTTGCGTCCGGCAGGCTCCGGCTCGCACACGCGCTCTTGCTGATGCCGCTGTTTATGATCGGCGCATTTGTCATCGCTTTCAAGCTGTCGATCGGCTTTGCCGGCATACTGGCCGTGTACTCGCTGCTCGTGGTTGGATATTCCTTGAAGCTCAAGGACATCGTCATCGTGGATGTGCTGGTGCTCGCGGGCGGCTATGCGTTGCGGGTCGCGGCCGGCGGGGTCGCGGTGGATATCAAGATTTCCGCATGGCTCCTGACCTTTTGCGTGTTTCTGTTTTTCAGCCTTGCCCTCATCAAGCGCTATTCGGAACTGGTCACGGCGGAGTCCGCACCGGGTGCGACTCATGCACGCGGCTATTTGGGCGGCGACAAGACGGTGCTCGTTGCTCAGGGAATCGCGAGCGGGTATCTGGCGGTGCTGGTGCTGGCCCTTTACACCAACACCGACATCGCCCAGCGTCTTCACGCCGGGCACAGTTTCTTCTGGGGAGTATGTCTGTTGCTGCTGTATTGGGTGAGCTACCTGTGGCTGATGGCGACTCGCGGGCGCATCCACGACGACCCGGTGATTTTCGCTCTCTCCGATCGCGGCAGCCTCTGGACGATCGCGGCGACGGGATTGTTCGCTTTGCTTGCGATATGAGATCGGCGCTGATCTCGCTCGCGGCACTGATCACGCTCGGCGGCGTTGCGGCGCTCGCGGTACACGCCCTGGATGGCACGCAGCACCCGATAGCCGCTTCGAAGGCCTCGCAGATACTGGCTTCCCAATGGGAGGAATACGAAGCGGACGTGCCGAAAACGATCATCGAGTTGCAGCCGTTCAGGCGCGCCGAGAGTGTCGAATTTCAGATGTCGGGCGATTGGGGGGAGGCGACCCTCATCAATCTGAATCCCCGGATCAATGCGTGGTTTCTGCTAAAACTGTGGTGGCCCGGAGCCCCCGATTCCCTGTCTTATCATTTGGAGAATCCGCTGCCGGAAGCGCAGACCCTGACGCTCAGCGGAGCTCGTCCCTACGGCCTTCGCATATCCGCCGGGGGCCGCGATGTGGACTGTGAACTGTGGCCGGCCGGGCGGACGTCGATGTTGCAGGAAGCGCAGCGTTCGGAGCTGCCGTATGCACCGTTATGCGAGGATCGTCTCTATTTGCGCAACCGGGTCTCCGGAGCCTATACGCATCTTGAGCGCGTCACGAATTTCTTGCGAGATCATGTCTGGGGCGGCGAGCAGATCGTCGGCTTCGTGAAGCGGCAATTCTTCAGCGATGCGTTCATTGAAAGGAATGAGGCGGGCGCGGCGTCCCGGCCGCCCGAGGCTCCCGTTCCGTCGCAGACCGGACCGCGTCCGGCGCCGATCGCTGCGGCGTTCGCCGCACAGTCCGTCGTACCCGAACATCTTGGTATCGATATCGGCCAAGGATCGGGAAGTGTTTCGATGGGCAATTGGTATCTCGTTCGCGACGCACCGGGAATGTTCGTCAGCGTCATCCAGCCGCAAGCGATCGCCGCGCCGAGTTCACGCGGCGACAAAAGCATCGTGAGCGGAATCGATTCGGTTGAGGCGGCTGCCTTGGACTACATGGTGGCCCTGGATCTCGCGCAGTTCGACCTCGGATTCGTACTCGGCACCGATCATCCGCGCGTCGGATGGTCGGAACGCGCCCTCGAATCGGTTCGCGATTCAAGGCTCCCGGGTCCGGACGGGATTGGGAGCGTGGCACCGCTGGTCGTCAACGGCATGGTGAGTCCGCCGATCGTCGAGCGGGCGGCCGCGACCTTTGCCGGCGGCTTCAAGCGCGAACACGGGGCATTTCGCTACGGAGCGCTGGCGCAGCAGAATCACGGCACGCATTACGGCTTCATGGAGCAGGGAGTCGTGTTCAGCAAGCTGCAGCCGGGATTGGCTACGCTCATAATCGATGACGAAGCCGCCGTGCGGATGAAGACTTGGACGGCCGATGACGAATCATCGTTGCCGCACATCAAAGATGCGCGTCAGAACGGCGTGCCCTTGATCGAGTACGATGAGAAGCGGGGCGTTTCCTCTCCGGGCGCTTTGGTCGACAGCTGGGGGCCGGGCAATTGGTCCGGCTCCAGCGAGGAGCACTTGCGCACGCTGCGTGCCGGCCTCTGTTTGCAAGAGAGCGGCACCGCGCGGTTTCTGATCTATGGATACTTTTCGACGGCCACACCGCGCGCAATGGCGCGCGTCTTTCAGGCCTACGGCTGCCGGTACGCCATGCACTTGGATATGAACGCGCTCGAGCATACCTACTTTGCGGCCTACACTCATAAGAATGGACGGATCGTCGTCGAGCATCTGATCGAGGGCATGGCGGAAGTCGATCGCAAAGGCGGCGAGGAGCTGGCGCCGCGATTCCTGGCGTTTCCGGACGACCGGGATTTCTTTTATGTGGCTCGTAAGAGCGACGGCCGATGGCGAGCAGCCGACGGCCGATGACGGGAAATCCGCGGCCGATGAGGGGGCAATGCCGCTTGCGCGGCGAAGATCAAAGTCCCTCGAGTTCCGATAGCGAACCCCCCAACTCCAGCCGCCGAATCGCCTCCGCAAAGGCGGGCGCGATCGTGAGGACGGTGAGCGATTTCTGCAGGTAGGCCGAAAAGCCGTCGCCAAGCGGAACCGAATCGGTCACGACCACCGAGTCCGGCTTACCTGAATCAAACACCCGACGTGCCGCCGGGGCGAAGGACGCGTGGGTGGCCGCAACATCGACGCGACTAGCACCGGCGCGACGGCACGCATCAATCGCATGCACGACCGTCGTTCCGGAACTGATGAGATCATCGACAATGATCACGCGCCGCCCGGCGACGTCTCCCGCGAACAAGTCGCCGCTGATGAGGCCGCCTTGGCCGCGCTTCTTGTCTATGATGGCAAATTTCACCGCACGGCCGAGGGCCGTCTGCAACAGCTCCTGAACATGCCGGGCTCGATTGGCCCCGCCGATGTCCGGGGTGGCAACGGCATAGTCGTGGCCGTCGGAATCTAAGGAGAAATGCCGGGCGAACAGGGCCGCTGCTTCGAGATGCACGGCCTCGCAGCGGAACGCGTTGTCGAACGCCGCCCGGTTATGCACCTCGAGCGCGATCACTCGATCGGTATCCACCGCCTCGAATAGCCGGGCGATGTAGCGTGTTGCGACCGGGTCCCGCGCTGCCGTGCGCCGGTCTTGGCGCGCATAGGCGAGGTAAGGTATGCAAGCGCTTACGCGCGTGGCGCCGGCGTCCTTGAGTGCGCCGATGAAAAGGAGCAGGCTGCACAGCCGATCGTTCGCGGAGCCGAACGCATCGCCAAACAACTCTTGAACCACGTAGACCGAGCGTCCGCGTACGCTCTCGCGCGGGCGCAATTTGTATTCACCGCCGTCGAATACAAGCTCTTCGTGTCCACCGAGCGGTATGCCGAGCGCGGCGGCTACCTCAACGGCGAACGCTGCCGAAGCGGCCGGCGCGAATAGCGAGACGGACTCTCTCAACAGTGCGGACATCGAGGATCGCTGTTTGGATTGTATTTAGTGATTTTAAGACCTTTCTCGCGGGATCATCTCGCTTATTTGCACAGCCGACCTCCCCGCCGCGGAATCGGCGTCCCAAGGCGTGTGCAACGCGTTGCGGCGCCCCCCGGCCGCTCCACCCGCAGTGTCCGATCGGCAAAACGCTACCCGACCGTCGACGCGAAGCGGCGCAGCCTGGCGTCGTAGCCGAACAGCTCCGCATAGCGTGCCCATCCAATCACCGCGCCCAGCGTTCGCTCCGCTTCCTGGCGCGTCAGATGGTCCTCTAGTTCGGTTTTGAAACGCAAGTGCGGCGCCCAGTGCTCCTCACGCTCCTCGAGCACGCGATGAATGTGCGATGCAAGCGGCACGTAGCGCAGCAAATGCTCTTTCATCAGCCGTTTGCGCTCGTCCGTTGCGCTTTGCGCGAATACCCGCCCCGCCGCGGTCAGTTTGAGTGCGCCGCCGGTGAGTTCGGCAAAGCCGAGGATATGCAGGGCATCGGCAATCGGGAAGAGATCATCGACCTCCAACGCCAAGGTGCGCGCGAGTTGCGACAGCTCGGCGTGGCCGGCATAGGGAGGAGCGGCCATGGTTTCGAGGAGGCCTGAAATCTTGTTGACGGAGGCGCGCGGCAGGGGCAGCGCCAGGCCGCCCAGCGACTGGCCATGCCCCCGGATGGATTCGAGCGAGCGCAGCGTCAGCGTCGAATAGATCTCATCGACGATGCCGCGAAATTCCTCGCCGAGCCGATCGCGCGGGTGTGCAAGAGAGATCGGAATCTCGGCGCAGATACGCCCGGGGTTGGAGGAGAGAATCAGAACGCGGTCGCACAACAGCACGGCCTCTTCGATGTTGTGGGTGACGAGCAGCACCGTTTTAAGCGGCAGTGTATGCCCGATCCACAGATCGAGAAAATCGGTGCGCAGTGTCTCGGCCGTCAGGACATCGAGCGCGGAGAATGGTTCGTCCATGAGGAGCGCAATCGGATCTGCCACGATGGCCCGTGCAAACCCCACGCGCTGGCGCATTCCGCCGGAGAGCTCGCGCGGATAGGCGGGCTGAAATCCATCGAGACCGATGAGATCGATGGCAGCCTCCGCCCGGCGGCGCATTTCGGCCCGCGGCAGCCGCAGGGCATCGAGGCCCGCCTCGACGTTCTCGACGACACTCAACCACGGGTACAGAGCGAAGGTTTGGAATACGACGGTAATTCCTTCCGACGGCGCGGAGAGCGGCGCTCCTCGGTACAGGACTTCGCCTGACGTGGGCTTGATCAGACCTGCCCCGATACGCAGAAAAGTCGACTTGCCGGAGCCGGATCGTCCCAGGAGGCCCAAAATCTCACCCTCGCGTAGAGCAGCGTCGATCTCGGCAAGAACGACCAGCGGCTCTCCGGACGGCTTTGCGTAGCTGTGGCAGATCCGGCGGAACTCGATGATGGGATTTCGGGGTGCGTCCATTCTGGCCTTCTAATCGAGTCGTGTCCTACGAAGCTCGACGGCTCGGGACTCGGGGCATACATTGCGCGCATGACGGAATCCGGCGATTACCCCCGAATCGCGCTGGGAATCGCGGTGATGTCCTTCCTCGTCATCGGAATGAACCGAGTGTTGTGGCGGCCGCTCTATAAATATGCCGAGCGAGCGTGTATTGAATGTCGCCCACCGATATGGCTTCGGAAGCCACCACGAAGAACCAGCCGCCGGACATTTACATCATCATGTTCCAGATGAGTCCGGGCATGGCGAAGGGGACTTCGAGACGCCAGAATCTTTGCCAGCCGGAGGAACGGAAGCTACGGCTCGCCTCATCGAGGTCATGCGGAACGGTCTTTAAGGACTGGTAGAAGCTGAACGCCATATTCCAGGCCTGGCTGGTGAAGATGGCGAATATCGCCGCGAGTTCCAGGCCGAGCGCATTGCCGGGAAACAGCGAGACGAAGAACACGACGGTGAAGGACAGATAACCGAGGATCGGCACCGACTGCAAGACGTCGAGCAATGGAATCAGCACGGTCTCGGCGCGGCGGCTCTTCGCGGCAAGCGTCGCGTAAACGAGAGTGAACAGCAAAGAGGCGATGAGCGCCGCGAACATCCGCGCCGTCGTGCGCAAAGCATAGAGTGGGAGCGCCGCCGGCGAGAGCGAAATCGCCGGCTGCTGAGCCGCGGCCCAAGGCGCAACCGATTGACGACCGGCAGTTGCAATGAAGCTCAATGCCGCCATCACCAGGATGATGGCGGCAAGGTCCCGCCAGTTCGGTAGCCGCTGCCGCCAGACGCCGCCGATCAGCACTTGCGCATGATGTTCCAGGATCGATCGCCGAAGCGGCGCTCCGTCAAGGTTTCGTCAATAAGGTATTGAGTATCCGTCACTCGCGGCACAGCGACAATCACCTAGGGTCTGGCTGATTTTACGAATGCCGCACGCCGCTGAGCGGATCTACACTGCGATCGGCATGGCGACCGATAACGTCGCATCGAGGCCGGCGCCTTGCGCGGCCTGATGGTCCACGATGAACAAAGCGTGTACGGCCTTGGCCTCGATTGCGCAGTGCTGACTCTTGTGTTCTTGGCACTGCTCGCAATTGCGGTCAGACTCTACCCCAAGCTGGTTCAATAGAGCCGTTTGCGGGTAGTACCTATGGATCGAGGCGGATAATCTCGTATGCTGCACATCTCAGAGGCAAATTCTGGGCGTTCGGGCCCGGCAGTGAATATCGCGGCCTGAGGCCCTCGCAATGAACATGGCCCCGGACATCGAAATGCTGCGCCAGCTGGCGCTGGATCTGCGCTGGTCGTGGAGCCACGCGACCGATGAGCTCTGGAAGCAGATCGAACCCGACTTGTGGGCACGCACGCATAATCCCTGGGTGGTCATGAGGACCGTTTCATACCAGCGATTGGCGCAGATACTGGCCAACCCGGGATTTTGCGGGGCGCTGGAGCGGCACATGCAAGAGGCGCGGGAAGCGGAGCAGGCCTCGACCTGGTTTCAGCAGGCGCATCCCAATTCCGCGCTGACGCGCATCGCCTACTTCAGCATGGAATTCATGTTGAGCGAAGTGCTGCCGATCTATGCCGGCGGTCTCGGCAATGTCGCAGGGGACCAGCTCAAGGCCGCGAGCGATCTCGGCGTGCCGGTGCTGGGAGTGGGTCTGCTTTACCAGCAGGGCTACTTCCGGCAGGTGATCGACCGAGATGGCGCGCAACAGGCGCTGTACCCCTATAACGATCCAGGACAGCTTCCGGTCACTCCCTTGCGAAAACCCGATGGAGAATGGCTGCGTCTGGAGATTCGCCTGCCCGGCTACAGTCTTTGGTTGCGCGTCTGGCAGGTGAAGGTCGGCCGCTTGCACCTGTACTTGCTCGACAGCAACGACATCGCCAATTACCCCGCTCGGCGCGGGATCACGAGCGAGCTCTACGGCGGCAGCCCCGAGCTTCGCTTGCAGCAGGAGATCGTGCTCGGCATTGGCGGCTGGCGGCTGCTCGAGGCCTTGGACCTCAAGCCCGATGTGTGTCATTTGAACGAAGGACACGCGGCGTTGGCCATTTTGGACCGGGCGCGCACGTTCATGGAACAGACCGGTGTTTCGTTCGACGCGGCACTGACGGCTACGCGTGCCGGTAATGTGTTCACCACGCACACCGCCGTACCCGCCGGGTTCGATCGGTTTTCGCCGCAGTTGATCGAGCCGTATCTCGGGCACTATGTCGGCAACTCGCTGCACATCACGCTGCGCGAGTTCCTCGCGCTGGGTCGCGAGAACCCGAATGACGACTCGGAGCCCTTCAACATGGCGTATCTGGCGGTGCGCGGCTGCTCGGCCGTCAACGGAGTCAGTCGATTGCATGGCGAAGTGAGCCGCCGCATCTTTCTGCCGCTGTTCGCCCGCTGGCCGGTCGCCGAAGTGCCGATCGGCCATGTGACCAACGGGGTGCACACGCCGAGCTGGGACAGCCCCGAAGCCGATGAATTGTGGACCGGCTGCTGCGGTAAGGACCGCTGGCTGGGATCCCTCGAGTCCGTCAAAGATCGCATGAGCAGTGCGGCCGACTCCGCGATCTGGCGCTGCCGCAGCGTCGCGCGCGCATCTCTGATCGCGTACGCCCGAGAGCAGCTGTCCGCACAACTCGCCGCTTCGGGAGCAGCCGCCGCAGAGATCGAAGGTGCCAAGCATTTATTCAGCCCAGACGTCCTCACGCTCGGCTTTGCACGCAGGTTCGCGACCTATAAGCGCCCGAATCTGCTGTTGCACGATCCGGAGCGATTAGCTCGCCTGCTGACGAACGCACAGCGGCCGGTGCAGCTCATTCTCGCCGGCAAAGCTCATCCCGCGGATCTCCCGGGTCAGGCGCTGATCCGCGACTGGGTGCGCTTCGTGCGGCGTTATGACGTACGTCCCCACGCGATCTTTTTGAGCGACTACGACATGCTGATGACCGAACGACTGGTTGAGGGCGTGGACGTTTGGATCAATACGCCCCAGCGGCCCTGGGAAGCATGCGGGACCAGCGGCATGAAAGTGCTCGTCAACGGCGGACTCAATTTATCGGAGCTCGATGGCTGGTGGGCCGAAGCCTATGCGCCCGGCGTGGGGTGGGCATTGGGTGACGGTGCTGAGCATGGCGATGATCCGGCGCACGACGCCGTTGAAGCCGCCCAATTGTACGATCTCTTGGAAGAGCAAGTGATTCCCGAGTTCTATTCCCGCGACGAGAGCAACATTCCGCGCTCGTGGCTGGCGCGCGTGCGCGAGAGCATGGCGAGCCTGACGCCGATTTATTCGGCGAATCGCAGCGTGCGCGAGTATGTGGAGCGCGCCTATTTGCCCGCCGCGGCACTCTACCAACAGCGGGCGAAGAACAACGGCGCGTTGGGCGTACAGATCAGCGTCTGGCTGCGCACCTTGGAGAACGGTTGGGCAGGGCTGCGCTTCGGCGGCGTGAAGGTCGATACAGCCGGCGACCGCCATCACTTCACGGTGGAGGTCGTGCTCGGCGCATTGGCTGCGCACGCGGTGCGAGTGGAATTGTACGCGGATACATCGGATGGGCATCCGGTGTTCCGTCAGGAAATGACGCGCCTCGAGAGCCAGTCCGGTGACTCGGGAACGAACCTGTATGTAGCGAGCGTCCCGGCGAATCGGGCCGCCGGCGAGTATACCGCGCGCATTGTCCCGAACTACCCGGGCATCAACGTGGCACTGGAGGCTCCGTATATTCTCTGGCAGCGCTAACCCGCATCGCCATCCCGCCGGTAGCGGCCGGTCGCGCTCACTGCCACTTGCCGGTAGCGCTCAGCGCTGTTTAGCATCAGTGGTGCGCTGCGCGGCCCAAGCCGGCGGCGTGGGGCATCTGCAGGCGCGCGGCCGCCGGTGCGCACCAGACATCCAAAGGCGCGCTGCGCCCCTGCAGTTGCAAGTTCGTCAGATGCAGGAGCGGCGCGAATTCGCCCATTCCAACGGCGGCTGATCCCGGGATGTGAGGCAGATGCACCGCGGCGGAAAAAAGCATTTCGCCGGCGCGCGCGCGCCTGCACAGTTGAGCCGCGACATGCGCCGCATCACCCACCAGGGTGAGCGCCGAATGTTCGGGCGGCCCGAACACTCCGATCGCAACTTCTCCGCGGTGGATCCCGATGCCGACGCCGGCGTCGATCGAGTGTTTTTTCTGCCAGGCTATCCCGACAGGCGCAAAGCGTCGTTGAATCGTCCGTGCCGCCGCCAGCGCTTCGTGGATTTGGGAATGGCGAGAATCTCCGACGCCAAATCCCGCCAACATATCGGCTTCGCCCAGCTGGAAGATCTGCCCGCCGCATTCCAGAACGGCACAGGTGAGAATATCGAAGAATTCGCGCAGCAATGCTACCGCTTCAACCGGCGGCAGTCGCTCGACCAGCGCATCGTAGCCGTGCAAATTGGCAAACAGCACCGTGGCGCACGTTGTGCCGGTGCCGGCGGCCCGGTTCACGCCAGGTATGAGCGGGATGCCTATGGTCGAATATCGCGGTACCGTGTGCATGGGATCACTCACACAGGGTGGGCGGGGCGCAACGCGGATTTCACCTCTCAATCGAGAGCAACACAAGAGGTCCCGCCAGATTTTCCGGATGAGATTATCTCATCGCCGGGTCCTTCCAGTCTCGCCAGGCGCCGCCCATCGCCTCGAACAGCTGCGCCGTGTCGAGATAGCGCTCGCTTCTCGCCTGCGCCTAGCCGAGTCGCGCCTGTCCGAAGAGCCGTTGCGCCTGGAGCACCTGGACAAAACTCGCTTGTCCCTCTTTGTAGCTCTCTTGAGACAGCTCGAGCGATGCTTGCGCCGCAGCGAGCGCCGCTCGCTCTCTGCATCCGTTTCGGTCAACGTACATTCCAAGCGCTGCGGGCCGGCGAATGTATTGCTGCTCGCCAGCACGCCCGCAGCGAGCAGCAGCGGGGCAAACGCATGGATTGGAATTTCTACAATAATCGACTTCCGCTCCGCATTGAGAAACAATCTCTGCATGAAACGATGCCGGTTCGCAAAAAATTCAACTGCCCGTAGTGTTGGTTGCGAGGTAGGTAAAAGCCGAAGCCGCAACGGCGGCGTTCCCGATCGCTCGTCCGGGGGCCCTTGACCATGCACACCGGCGGGCCGGCTCCCGGGGCTCCCGGCATACCGCCGACCTGGTGCAGCAGCAACAAGGAAATGGTCGGCTGCGCGCTGGCTGAGTCCCGGCTGTGGTTCACGATCGGCGGCGGCATCGTCAACGAGGTGTACTACCCGCGCGTCGATATCCCGCAGATCCGCGATCTCGGCTTTCTGGTGGCGGATGGACGAGGGTTTTGGGTGGAAGTGAAGCGCCTTTGGCAACACACCGTCGAACTCATCGCACCGGGCATCCCCGCCGTGAGAGTGGTCCATCGTCATGAGCGCTTCGAGCTCACGCTGCAAGTCGTGCCCGGTCTGGAGCGCGACGCGCTGCTCGTCGAGGTCGTTCTCACCGGCGATGAGCATCTGCGGCCCTATGCCCTGCTCGCTCCCCACCTGGGCGGCACGGGCATGGGCAACCGTGCGGAGGTCGCTGAGTACGGCGGGCACCGCGTGCTATGGGCTGAGCAGGGACCGTTCGGGCTGGCGCTCGCCGCGGTCACCGATGCACAGTGCGACGCCTTCGGGCGTGCGAGCGCCGGTTACGTGGGCGCGAGCGACGGCTGGCAGGATTTTGCCCGCAACGGCGCGATGACCTGGGAGTACTCCTCCGCGGGCCCCGGCAACGTCGCACTGATGGCGGAGCTCCCCCGGTCATCGGTTCTGGCGCTCGCCTTCGGCAGCAGCGCCGAGGCTGCCGCCGCTTTGGCGCTGACCGCACTGTTCGAGCCCTTCGAGCGCACGCGCGACCGGCACATCGCCGTCTGGACTCAGTGGTATTCGAGGTCGCATGTGCCGGCGGAATATCTGAGAAACTTGCCCGCGATCTGCGCCGAGCAATTCCGCATCTCAGCCATGGTGCTGCGAGCGCATCGGGACAGGACCTATCCGGGCGCGATGGTCGCGAGCTTGAGCATTCCATGGGGCAACACCAAAGAGGAGCGCGAGGGTTACCACCTCGTATGGCCGCGCGACTTGGTGGAATGCGCCGAAGCGCTGCTTGCCGTCGGCGCCATGCGCGAGCCGGGAAATACCTTGAGATACCTGCGCGCCACGCAGCTCGCGGACGGGCATTGGAACCAGAATCAGTGGCTCGGCGGCAAGCCGTATTGGACGGGAGTCCAATTGGATGAGACCGCGCTGCCGGTGCTGCTGGTGGCCTTGCTCGCCGAACGCGATGCGCTCGGGGGAACCGAGGTCGCCGACATGGTGCGGCGTGCTCTGTCGTACATCGTGCGCCATGGACCCACGAGCGATCAGGACCGCTGGGAGGAGACCGCGGGGCTCAATACGTTCACTCTCGCCGCATGCATTGCCGCGCTCGTCGGCGGAGCGCAGTACTTGGCCGCCGACGCGCGCGAGCTGGCGCTTGATGTTGCGGACTACTGGAACTCGCGGCTCGAGGATTGGACCGCGGTGCGCGATACGCCGCTCGCGCGCCAGTTTGGTATTCCGGGCTACTACGTTCGCGTGGCTCCGCCGCAAGCCCTCAACGATCGCAGTGCGTTCGAGCGGGTCTTATCGATCAAGAACCAGGCGTTCGACCCGGGTCTGCCGGCCGCCGCGCAGTTCGGCGTCGATTTCCTGCAGCTCGTGCGCTTCGGTCTGCGCCGTCCCGACGATCCGCTGATCGTCGGCAGCGTGCGGCTCGCCGATGCTTTTCTCAAGGTCGATACTCCTTACGGCCCCTGCTGGCGCCGCTACCACGATGATGGTTACGGCGAGCACGATGATGGGAGTGCGTTTGACGGGATCGGCCGCGGCCGGGCATGGCCGCTGCTCACTGGCGAGCGCGGTCACTATGAAATCGCCTGCGGCAATGATCCGCTGCCGTTCCTCGAGGCAATGGCGCGCATGGCTTCACCGGGCGGCATGCTGCCCGAACAGGTATGGGACGCGGACCCCATTCCACGACGAGGCCTCAGCATCGGCCGCCCGACCGGGTCGGCCATGCCGCTTGCCTGGACGCACGCCGAATACTTGAAGCTCGTCGCATCTCGTGCCCTGGGGCGCGCCTTCGACCGGCCCGAGGCAGTGTGGCGCCGCTACCGGGGCGATCGCTGCAATGCGCGGCGCGCGGTTTGGTGCGAGCATGCGCCGATCTCGGAGCTCGCGGCGGGCGTCTCACTGGTCCTTGCGCTGCGCGCACCCGCCAGCGTGCGCTGGGGCTTCAACGGCTGGCAGGACATCGTGGAACGGGAAACCACTCCCAACAGTCTCGGGCTGCACGTGCTGCACGTTGATACCGCCCGCATGACGGCCGGGGAGACGCTGGATTTTACGTTTCGGTACTTACCGGGCGATCACTGGATCGGCTCCGACTACCGTATTGAGGTCAAGTCGGCCGCGTGAGGGCCGGCGCCGCACACCGATCGCAGGTGTGAATCGCTGTGCCCGCGAGAATCCCCGTCGCGGCGTGACGCCGGCTCATCATCGCTCATCCAGAATCTTCTCGATCGGTGCACTCGTACTCTCCGGCTCGGCCGGCTCCGCCTCATCAACCGCCTCAGTCCAATCTTCCGGCGGTTCCGCCAGCTCGAGCGGCAGGCTGCTCCAAGTTTCTTCATCGATCTCATCGAGATCGCCGTCGAGCGCCTGAGTCTCGATCGTCCGCGACTTCTCGTCGCAGCCGGTGACAAGAAAGGGCTCGCCCTTGTCCAGGTGCATATACCACTGACCGATTTGCGCAGCGCCCACATTGATGTTCATTCACAGCTCCTAACTCGGTGGCAAAAGCAACATTGCCCCGCGCCCGCAGGCCGTGATATGCGGGAAAGTGCGTATCGGCATTCGGCCTCGCCGCGGGTGCCCCCGTCGCGAGGGCCCCGCCTGAGTCTTCAGTCGCGAGGCTTTTCAGCGATCGCGCGATTCGCGCGTTCTCGAGTGCGCGAAGCAGGGGCTCCCCCGTGCGGGCTCCGCCGGCAGCGCGCTCTGCAACTGCGCGAGTGCCGTGGCCGGATCGTCGGCGTACTGGAACAGCGCGAGGTCTTTGCGATCGATCATGCCGTGCCGTACCAGAGCCTCGAAATTGATGATCTCCCTCCAGTAGCTGCTGCCGTAGAGGATCACCGGAATCGCGCGCTCCAGTTTTCGGGTCTGCGCCAGGGTCAATATTTCAGTGAGCTCGTCCAGGGTGCCGAAACCGCCGGGAAACACCACGAGCGCGCGCGCCAGGTGAGCAAACCACAGTTTGCGCATGAAGAAGTAACGAAACTCGAACGACAGCTCGCGCGATACATAGGCATTCGGGCGCTGTTCATGCGGCAGACTGATATTGAGGCCGATCGTTCGGCCTCCGGCTTCCGCAGCGCCGCGGTTGGCGGCTTCCATGATTCCGCCGCCGCCGCCGGAGCACACCACGTAGCGATGCGCATGCGATGGCAGGCTCTTCGACCACACGGTGAGCAGACGAGCCAGTTCGCGCGCGTCGTGGTAGTAGCGGCCGAGAGGGCCGTCGGCGGGCAGCCGCGCCGAGCCGAAGAAGACGATGGTGTCGTGAATGTTGGCCAGGCGAAAGCGGCGCAGCGGCTCCAAGTATTCCGCCAAAATGCGCACCGGGCGGCCGTCCTCGCTGTCGAGGAAGCTTTCGTCTTCATAGGCGAGTGCGGGGGAGTGAGGGGTGTTGGATTGCATGAGTTTTACCGCAAACGTTCGAAATCGATGAAGCCGCGTGCGACATCCGTGTGAAGCAGTTTGACTTGGCACTGATCGCCCACATCCAGGCCTTCAAATCCCTTGACCACCTTACCCTCGGCCGTCGGCGAGGAGATGCGCACCCAGGTTCCCTTCTCAGCGGCCCCGGTCACCATCGCGTCGAAGCGCTGGCCGATGCGCGGTGTCAGCAAGAGAGCTGCCGCCGACTTGCCCACTTGCCGCTCCACTTTGGCCGCGTTGTCCTCCTGCGCGGTGCAATGCGCGGCCAGTAAGCGCAATTCGTCCGCCGCATATCCGCCGGCGGTCCCGCTCAGCGCCGATTTGAGCAGCCGCTGCGTCAGCAGATCGGGGAAGCGCCGATTGGGTGCCGTGGAATGGGTGTAGTCGTTGACTGCAAGACCGAAATGTCCTTCGATGGGCTGCCCGGGAAGATCGAGCACGTACTCGCCCCTGCCCAGAAGCTTGATGACGCAAAGCGACAGATCCGCAAAGTGCGCCGGAGCCGCCTGGCGACGCTTGGCGAGGAAGGAATTGAGCGCCAGTGCGGAAGGCGCCGTGGGAAGGGTTTCGCCGAGCTGCTGTGCAAGCGCAACGATCCGGCTCCATTTCGCGGGCGTTCGCAGCACTCGGCGCAGCGACGGCGCACCCTTACTCGCGAGGTAGCGCGCGGTGACGCCATTGGCCGCGATCATCAAATCCTCGATCAGTTCTTGGGCTCTGTTTTTCTCCTCCGGCCGCAAGTCGCTTAAGACCGCGCCGTCGAACACCGGCCGAGCCTCGATCGTCTCCAAGGTCAACGCGCCGTGAGTATACCGAACGCCCCTGAGCGTTTGCGCCACCCGGTCCTGGATGCGCAACTGCTCATCGAGTCCAGGAACCGCAGCCAAGCGGGCCGGTGCGGGACCGCTGCCTGCCAGCCACGCGCCGACTGCGTTGTAGGCAAGTTTGGCTTGATTGCGCACCAGCGCGCGATACAGTGCGGACCCGCTCAACGTGCCGTCGGCGTTCACCGTCATGTCGATGACCGCGGCGAGGCGATCCTGCCCTTCAGCCAGAGAGGTGAGGTCGGTCGAGAGATTTTCGGGCAGCATCGGAAAGACCTGCGGGACGGTGTACACGGAGGTTGTATTCGTGCGGGCATGGTCATCGATGGGCGAGCCTCGCTGGACGACGGCGTCAACGTCCGCGATCGCCACCAATATCTTTACCGCTCCGCCGCTGAGCGGCTGAGCGACCGACAGCTGATCGAGGTCGCGCGAATCGTCATTGTCGATCGATGCCCACAGCAGGGCGCGCAGATCGCGAATCTCGGGGCCCGTCGCCGCGGCCGGCGCGGTGATGGAATGGGTCTGATTCAACGCCGCGGCGGAGAATTCCGGCAATAGGCCGCGCTCGAGCATCGCCCGGCGCGCAATGCGCTTGAGCAGATCCAAGTTTGCGTCCGATGCGTTCATCTGCCGATGATAGGAGAATCTGCGGCGGCGTATCGAGGGTTTGAGGTACTGATCCGCGGGGGCGAGGAAACGTCGGTTCAAGCCAGGGACCGGGTGCCCGTATTAATTTTTTAGCCCAATTGACTAGTGTTCGGCCATTGATTTAACCTAAAGTGCCAAAAAAGAGACATCCGCATGCGGGGTGGCGGCGCATCGTTGGTTGTATGCAACAGAGTGGGCTGCCGTTGTGCGGATCCCCTGCCGGGACCGCATGCATGTAAATTGCGCTGGTTATCGGCCTGGTCGAGCTGAGAGGTCCCATCAATGCGCAATGCCCCGCCTGATCTCGCCCGCAGCGCGCTCGATGCCGCCCCGGATGCGATGATCATCATTGATGCCTTCGGTGTCATCCGGTTTGCCAATCGACAAGTCTCGGCTTTATTCGGCTACGAGCACGATGAAATCATCGGCGAGAGCGTCGAGACGCTGCTGCCCGAGCGTTTTCGAGCACGGCACGTCGCGCACCGAGTGCGCTATGTCGGTAACGTGCGCGCGCGCCCCATGGGCGCGGGGCTTGAACTGTTTGGACGTCGGCGCAACGGCGCTGAGTTTCCCGTCGAGATCAGTTTGAGTCCCGTCGAGGACGCGGACCGGACGCTCGTCGCCGCCGCCATTCGCGATGTGACCGACCGCAAGCGGGTCGAGGCCGAGCTGATCGTGGCACGCGAGGCCGCGGAGGCGGCGCGGGCGCTCGCCGATCAGGCGCGCGAAATCGCCGACCGGGCCAATCTGGGCAAGAGCCGCTTTCTCGCCACCGCCAGTCACGATCTGCGTCAGCCGCTGCAAACCCTCGAATTGCTCAACGGCGCCTTGCGGCGGCGCGTCACCGATCACCACGCGATCGAAGCCCTGTCGCAACAGGGCCAGGCCATCGGCGCGATGTCGAGACTGCTCAATGCCTTGCTCGATATCAGCAAGCTCGAGTCCGGAGCGATCAGACCCGAGCCGACCGATTTCACCGTGGCCGCCATCTTCGAGGAGCTGCGCATGGAATTCGCGAGCATCGCGGCCAATAAGGGACTTCGGCTCGAAGTCGAACACTGCAACGACGTGGTGTACAGTGATCCCTCGCTGGTCGAGCAGATCTTGAGGAATCTGCTCTCGAATGCCGTCAAGTACACTCGTGAAGGCTGGGTGCGTTTGCGCTGCCAGCATGAGGCGGCATTGGTTCGTATCGAGGTGCTCGACACCGGCGTCGGCATTCCAGCCGATCAGCTGCCGTACATCTACGATGAGTTCTATCAGGTGGGCGTCCCGGCCAACAGTTCGCGCGACGGCTACGGTCTGGGACTCTCCATCGTGCAGCGGCTGGTGAAGCTCCTCACCCTCAAACTCGATGTGCGCTCCGAGGTGGGCCGGGGCTCGGAATTCTCGCTGGTCCTACCGGCGAGCAGCGGTCAGCTGACGGCGCAGCAGGCGTCCATGGGATCTGCCGCCGGGCCACAGCAGATCGGCGAAGCGCGCGTTCTGGTCGTGGAAGACAATGAATCCGTGCGGCGCGCGACGTGCTTGTTGCTCGAGTTGGAGGGTTACCATGTCGCGCCGGTTGCTTCGCTGTCGCAAGCGTTGCAACACGTTGAGCAAGGCCATCGTGTCGATCTGCTGATCACTGATTATCATCTATCTGGTGAAACCGGCACGCAGGTCATCGATGCATTGCGCGGGATCCTGGGTATTTCATTGCGCGCCGTACTCACGACGGGAGACACGTCCTCTGCGATCAAGCAGCTGCCGCGCGATCCGTACCTGCGGATCACGAGCAAGCCCATCAAAGCGGAGGAGCTGCTGCAGTTGCTGCGAGCATTGCTGGCCGCATGAGCGGCCATGCGCTCCTAGGTTCCCTAAAGCTGCGGCGGCCAAATCCGCTCATCGCATCGAGCGCTCAATTGACCGTCGGTGAAGCGGGGTGAGCATCGGCGTGCTGTGCGTTCCACCAGCCCCCCGATGCCCGGCGCCGGCGGCGCGAACAATGAGGACAAACCGTAATACGCCGCAGCTCGATACGCAAAAGCCGCAGAGCACGGCGGCAACTCCGCACAGGCAATATGTCTTGCGGAGGCTAAAAAATGAGCTATAAGAGCGATAAATGAGCTATAAGGAGCAATCGCTTGCCGCCCGGCAGGGCACGTCGAGCGTACACAGCAAACGCGGGAGGAAGTGCAGGTGTATCAAAGGATCCTAGTGCCGATCGACGGCAGCGAAACGGCCATGTGCGGGTTGAAAGAAGCGGTCAGACTCGCCAAAGCCCTGGGTAGTCAGCTGCGTCTGTTCCACGTCGTGAACGAATTCGTCCTGGATTATTCGTACGGCGCCGGCCTCTATGGCGCCAACCTGATCGAGTCCTTGCGGGAGGGCGGTCAAAAGATCATTCAGCAAGCGGAGACTTTCGTCCGGCAACAGGGTGTGCAAGCGGACAGCGTGCTGCTCGAATCCATCGGCGGCCCGGCTGCGGACTTGATCATCGCGCAAGCGAGAGAGTGGCCGGCGGATCTCATTGTCATGGGTACGCACGGCCGCCGCGGGCTGCGGCGGTTTGCCATGGGCAGCGATGCGGAGGGCGTGCTGCGCGGTGCCCCCGTTCCGGTGCTCTTGGTCCATGATACGGGGAAGGAGGCCAAATCCTCCCACGCCAAAGCCGCTTCCGGGGGCTCCTAGCGCGAACTATTCATGAACGATACGCATTGTCATGCACCAAGGCTGGATCAGATAGGTATTTTCCGGACCGCCGTGAATCCATTGCGCTACGCAGTCCCTGCTGCGCGCAAGCCCGGGGTGGCCATTGCGCTGCGCTCTCCTTGCTTCGCGCAAGCCCTGGGTGGCCATCCATGGCCACCCGTAGGACGCATGCGTCCTACCCATGGCCACCCGTAGGACGCATGCGTCCTACCCCTGGCGAACCCGCTCGGCGCATGCGCCGAGCCCTGTTTTTCACGCTCCGGAAAATACCTATCTGATCCAGCCTTTTTCCAGCTTCTCTGTTGTTCATGAATAGCCCCGGCTAGATCGGCGTCATCGCGGCCAAACGCTCTCGGATCGCGCCGAGCGCTGTTTGCAGCGCGTCCGGCTCAACCGTGTCGACCGCCACAACATGCGGCCCTTCGTTTGCTTCGAACGGCTCGAGGGTCTGCGACTGGTGAATGAGCACCTCAATGCCGGCTTCGGAAGGGTCCGTGTGCAACTGCCGCCGCCGTGCAATGCGTTGCTCCATGACGAGATGATTCGCCTCACAGGAAATAATCAAATATCGAACTCCGTGCCGCACGGCCAGGTCATGAAATGAACGCCGGTCCGCACCTTTCAGGAACGCGGCATCGACGATGGTGTCTGCACCGCCCTCGAGACAGCTCTCCGCACACTCGATCAGGCGTGCATAGGTACGCTGACTGAACTGCGGCGTGTACACGCCTTTCTCGAATCCCGCTCCCTCGCCGGCGGACGTTTCCGTGCCTGCGAGGCGCTTGCGCTCCACATCGGATCGTATGCGTACCGTTCCCAACTGCATTGCAAGGCGCGCGCTGAGCCATGATTTTCCGGAGCCGGAGAGGCCATGCATGATGAAGAGCGTGGGAGATGGCCGGTTCATGAAGTCGGCTGCGGTCGCTATTCTCCTGCTCAGCCGGTCTTGAAAGCTTTTTCGGTGTGCGGGAACGCGCTGCGCACTCAGGCTGTCGACCATCGCACGAACCAGCGCGCGATACACGGCGTAGAAGAACAGAAGCCGAACGCCCTCGTAATCACCGCTCCGTTCGAGGTAGGAATTCAGGAAACACCATGCCAAATCCCGCCGGCCGTGGGCCGTCAAGTCCATCAGCAGGAAGGCGGCGTCATTCACGACGTCGATCCAGCGAAGCTTGGGGTCGAATTCCAAGCAGTCGAAGGGCACCAGCCGCCCGCCCCAGCGCACGATGTTGCCCGCGTGCAAATCGCCGTGGCACTCGCGCACGAAGCCGCCCTGTTCGCGCCTGCGCAATTGCGGCAGCGAATCGCGAAGACGCTCATGCGTCCACTCGACGAGAGTCCCCATTTCGGGCAGCGCCGCGGCGCTGTCGAGGTGCGACAAAAGAACCGCCAAATTGCCCAAGACCACATCATGCAGCTCCTCGGTGTGCCGAAAATCTTGGCCGCTTGCCCGATCGGCGCCGGCATGAAAATTCGCCAGGAGCTCCGCGAATTGAGCGATCTCCTCGAGACTCACCTCGCCGCGGTCGAGCAGCGCCGATAGCTCTTGCGATGCATCGAATTGCTTCATCCGCACGGCGTATTCAATGATTTGACCGGGCCCGCCGATGCGCACGGCACCGGCCTCCCGCGTGATGGCGGCGACCTCCAGATATAGATCCGCCGCCAAGCGCCGGTTGAGCCGCAGTTCCTCCTCGCACAAGTGGTGCCGCAATGCCAGAGTCGATGCGTCGAGGAACTCCAATCGCACGCTTTTTTTGATCTTGTAAGCAAACGGACCGGTGAGAATGATCCATGAGATGCTCGTCTCGCGCAGCTCCAATTGCGTCACGGGATGAGAAAACGCGGATGGTGTCAGCAATTCCGCCGGTTTGAACTCCGCGGCATCCGGGTTTTGTCCGGGATCGACCGCCGCGCTGCTAGAGGTCATTTCGCACCCTCCGATTCGCTGCCGATGATCGTCACTTTAGCCGAACTTGCCCGACCCGATCATTTGAGATTTACTTAAGTGCTGCGCGGCTGCCGGTCGGCGATGGCACCGCGCCTTCGGTGCAAGCCGCAGGCGCAACGCTTGTTGACCGCGGCGATGGGCGGAGCCGTCTCAGGCCGCTTGGCGTCGGTGTACCGATGGGCCGCGCATCTGACGATCGATACTCCAGGAGGCGACCGCTGTGATTGATTTCGACGTCGTAACCCTGTCGCGCCTGCAATTCGCCTTGACGGCGCTCTATCACTTTCTGTTCGTACCCCTGACGCTCGGCCTGTCGATGCTGCTGGTCATCATGGAATCGGTGTACGTGATGACGGGGAAAGAGATTTGGAGGCAGATGACACGATTCTGGGGCGTGCTGTTCGGGATCAACTTTGCCATGGGTGTGGCGACCGGCATCACCATGGAGTTCCAGTTCGGCACCAACTGGGCGTACTACTCCCATTATGTGGGCGATATCTTCGGAGCACCGCTCGCCATCGAAGGTCTGATGGCCTTTTTTTTGGAATCCACGTTCATCGGGCTGTTTTTCTTCGGTTGGGACCGCCTGTCGAAGGTCGGCCATCTGATCGCCACCGCGCTGGTGGCGCTGGGGTCCAGCCTTTCCGCACTGTGGATTCTCATTGCGAACGCCTGGATGCAATATCCGACGGGCGCGCAGTTCAATTACGAAACGATGCGCGTGGAGCTCGTCTCCTTCGGCGCAGTGCTTTTCAATCCGGTTGCGCAGGCTAAATTCGTGCACACCGTGGCGGCGGGCTATGTCGTAGGCTCGGTATTCGTTCTCGCGATCAGCTCTTGGTACCTGTTGAAGGGACGCAATAAGGAAATTGCTCGACGCTCGATGGCGGTCGCCGCGAGCTTCGGCCTGGCCTGTTCGCTGTCGGTCGTCGTGCTGGGCGATGAATCCGGGTACGTAGCGAGCGAGAACCAGAAGATGAAAATCGCGGCAATTGAGGCGGAATGGCACACGGCTCCGGCTCCCGCGGGGTTCACGTTGTTTGGCTTTCCCGACGTGGCCGCTCGCAAAACCCACGCGCAAGTCAAAGTGCCCTGGCTGCTCGGATTGATCGCCACACGCTCGATTGATCAGCAGGTGCTGGGCATATTCGATCTGGTCGAGCGCGCGAAGGAACGCGTCAAGAGCGGTATGCTGGCGCATGCGGCGCTTCAGGCGCTGCGCAGCGGGCAGGCCGATGCGTCCGCCCGCGCTCAATTCGACGCGCATCGGGCGGATCTCGGCTACGGCTTGCTGCTGCTGCGCTATGCCCGAGATCCGGCGGCGGCGACCCCGGAGCAGATCGACCGCGCCGCTTGGGCGACCGTGCCGAATGTACCTGTCCTGTTCTGGAGCTTCAGGTTCATGGTCGGATTGGGAATCTTATTCATTTTGCTTTTTGCTACGGCTTTCTGCTTCTCGGCGCGCCGTAGTTTTGAGCGCAACCGATGGTTTCTGCGGCTGGCGCTCTATTGCCTGCCGTTGCCGTGGATTGCGGCGGAGCTCGGATGGATCGTTGCGGAATATGGCCGGCAGCCCTGGGCGATCGACGGCATGTTGCCCACGTTCCTCGGCGTATCCACGAGGTCGGCCGCGAATGTGTGGCTGTCGCTCGTGGGATTCGCTGTCTTCTACACCGCGCTTGCCGTCGTGGAAGTCTATCTCATGACGCGCATGATTCGCCAAGGCCCGGAAGGATTGGGCTATTGGCGCGCGCCAGTCGCCGATCCTTAGATCTCGCGCTGCGGCGCATTGAAGCGAGGTCGCGATATGTTGAACTATGAATGGTTGAGGCTCGTCTGGTGGTTGATCCTCGGGGTACTGCTCATAGGTTTTGCAGTGAGCGACGGCTTCGATATGGGGATCTGCGTCATTTTTCGGTTCGTCGGGCGTACCGATGAGGAGCGCCGTGCGTTGCTGGAATCCGTCGAATCTGTGTGGGAGGGCAACCAAGTGTGGTTCATTCTGGGCGGAGGCGCGGCGTTTGCGGCGTGGCCGCTGCTCTACGCCGCCTCGTTCTCGGCGCTGTACCTCGCCATGTTCTTGGTTCTCGTCGGCTTCATCCTGCGGCCCGTCGGCTTCGCATTTCGCGGCAAGCGTGTCGAAGCGCAGTGGCGCAATGCCTGGGACTGGGCGCTGTTCGCGGGCGGCGCGTTGCCGTCGCTGTTGTTCGGAGTGGCGTTCGGAAATCTGTTTCTCGGCCTGCCATTTCACTTCGATGCGATGATGCGCCCGATATATACCGGGGGTTTTTTCAATCTGCTGCATCCCTTCGCGCTGTTGTGCGGACTCGTCAGCCTCTCGATGCTCGTCATGCATGGGGCGACCTATGCGTCGTTCAAGGTTGAAGGAGCCATCGGTGCGCGCGCCGCCGGTGTCGGCAGAGGCGCCGCCGTGCTGTTCACGATTTTCTTCCTGGTGGCCGGAGTGTGGATTTTTGCCGGTGTCGATGGACAGAGAATCATATCGGTCGTGAACGATGCCGGCCCCTCGAATCCTCTTCTCAAGAGCGTCGAGACGGTACGCAGTGCATGGCTCGATAATTACCGCACACACGGGGTGCTTAAGCTCGCGCCAATTGGAGGCATCGCGGGCGCGGTTCTTACCTATCTGCTGCTGCGGCTACGCTGGTCCGGGGCGGCTTTTTTCACCAGCGGGCTCACCGTGGCCGCGACGATATTGACGGCGGGCATTGCACTGTTCCCGTTTTTGCTGCCCTCTTCCACGAATCCAAATCACAGCCTCACGATTTGGGACGCATCGAGCAGTGACAAGACATTGTTCATCATGCTCGTGGCGGTCGTCGTCCTTCTTCCCGTCGTTCTTGCCTATACCGCCTGGGTTTACTACGTGTTGCGCGGCCAGATCACGCTCGAGGCAATACGCCGCCACACCGGGCTTTACTAGCACTGCAAGGAGTGTGTGATGTGGTATTTCAGCTGGATATTGGGGCTTGCTTTTGCGTTGACGTTCGGCGTCATCAATGCCATGTGGTATGAAAGCGGCGAACGGGACAAATGACGCCTAGCGCGGACCTAGCCGGCTGATTGCGGATCAGAGAGGAGCTGCAGCGGCCAAGTCTCATTGGCGTGACTGAGCAGTTTCGGGCTCGACTTGCAAGCGAGAACGAATTCGGAAACCTCGGGCGACGCCCAAGCTCGCCGATACGCTTCCCATGCCTGGGGGATGGTATCGCGGCGCAGATTCGCCGCGACGAACGGCAGCGCATTCATCAGCTTCACCATGCCATTCGGTACGACCAGCAGCATGGCCTGCGGGCTCGCAAGGCGCCGTTCCAGTTCGCCGAGAATGTCCCACGGATAGATCGCGAGGCCCATGCTCGAGGCGCCCGTGCGCGCCCGCTCCCGCAAGACTTGCGTGCTCCGTGTCCAGTCCTCCTCGCTGCAAGCGAGGTTGCCCCAGCCGGTCGCGGCCCGGCCCAGCCGCATGAGCGGACCGGTGACAAAGGCTTCGCAGCCGAGTCGCTCCGCCATCTCATAGGTCGCGACGATCTCGTGGAGGTTGAGACGAGTCGGTACGAAGACCAGTTGCGGCGCGCGCCCCCGCGCCACCAGACGCTCGATCGCGCCGATCACAGCCGCAAAGCTCGATCCGGGGCGGACGCGCTCATGAGTCCCGGCGCATGCGCCGTCAACCGAAATCTGGATGCATTGCACGGGCAGGGCCGCTAAGCGGTCAGCGGCGGCGGCGTCGATGTAGCGCCCGTCCGTCTCGAGCTTGAGTCCGATGCCGGCCGCCGCAAGGCATTCGAAGAGCTCCCAGCAATGGGACACACCGAGCGGCTCTCCGCCTCCGAAGGCGACGTAGGGAATCCGCGCTTCGACGATGCGCTCTGCCAGCTGCCGCGCCTCCGCGTGCGTCAGCTCATCGGACCAGCCTCGAGCGGGACCCGAGTCCTCGCAGCACGCCACGCAAGTCGCCGCGCAGCGATTGGTTAGCTGCCACGCGACCAGCAGCGGCGCGCGGTATTCGTCAATTCGCGTCCCGAGCAATCGGCACCCGGTCGTAGGGGTCACCCGCAGGGGCCGCCATAGGGATCACCCGTCGCGACCGCCTCTTTCCTGAAGAGCGCAGCCCTCAGGTGAAGCGGATATACGGTTGCGCCGTTACCTGCTCGGAGACGTCTTCCATCCGCGGCGTCACCCATTCGAGTTTTGGGCTCGATTCGCGCGCTGCGGTCCGGTCCTGCATGGGCGTGTCGCCTTCCTTCACCGTCACTGCCGTCTCGTTCATCGACTGCCTCCCACTGGTACCTATTGAGCAACCCATGCAGACTGCCATTCGTTCGCTTTGACGTGTAGCGAGTCAGCGGCGATCGCCCGAGTCACTTCGCCGCGGATCATAGCATCCCGCCATGACCGACGATAGGCATCCCATGTCTGCTCAAGACTGTCACGCCGCAAGTCACCGCAGATGAACGGCAGCGGCGCTGCAACCTTGACCCAACCATTGGGCAGTACCAGCAGGGTTGCGGGCGGATCCGCGAGACTGCGTCGCAGCCCTTCCTCGATCGAGAATGGGCTGAAGCAAAGTTCCAGGGTATCGTCGCCCCGCCGCTCGGACCGGCGCTCGAGCATCCGGCGAAAATGCCCATACTGCTCCGCATCCGGCTCCAACCGGTTCCACAAGCGCGCCGCGGTGCCGATCCGCATGAGCTTCCCGGTGTTGAATCGAAACGCCCCGAGGGCCGAGGCCTGCTCGATGACCGCTTCCGCCTCGTGGATATTGAGCCGGGTGGGGGCGAAGGTGACTTCGAGCGGCAGCCCGGCACTTCTCGCCGCGCGGCACGCTGCGTGCGCCCTGGCGAGTGAGCCGCCGGGCCGCTGGCGCCCGTACACTGCTTCGCTGGCGCCGTCGAGACTGATTTGGATGGAGCGCACCGGCAAATGCGCCAAGCGCTCGGCCGCTGCCGCGTCAAATCGCTGGCCATTGGTTTCGATCTTGAGGTGGATGCCCGCCTTGCCGAGCGTTTCGGCGATGCCGAAGAAGTGCGGTACGACGAGCGGCTCGCCCCCGCAGAGCATGACATAAGGCACCTCGCTGCGAATCAACTCCTCGGCGAGCCCGAGCGCTTCGCCGGCATTGAGCTCGCTTGCGAGGCGTTTGCCCGGTGCGGACTCGGTGCAGCAATGCACGCAGGAGAGGTCGCACTCGCGCGTGAGCTGCCATGAAACGAAGAGCGGGGCTTTCAGGCCGTCGATGCCGATCATCGTGAGAGCATCATCGTGAGATCAACGCCACGCGTTGAGCAGGATGCCGACGGTAAACAGCGATACGCCGATCACATAGCACGCCAATAGACTGCCGATGGCCGGCACGAAACGTCGAGCGGACTCATAGCTGCTGAATGCTCGGCGCGCGCTGACGACGAGCAGCGGCAGCGCCAAGAGCGCGGCCCAACAGGGCTTGGGGAATTCGCCGGCAGCCGCCCCCGCTGCCGCAGCCAGCAGTGCGGCGCCGGCGAGGGCCACGTACAGCCAAACCGCTCGGCGCCGGCCGAGCCGCACGACCAGATTGCGCTTGCCGACCAGGCGATCCTGGTGAAAATCTGGAATCGCGTTGACCACCGCGAGCGCCATGACGAGGAAACCCGGTACCAGCGACGCCCACAATGCACCGAATGAGATGCTGCGCGTCTGCAGGTACAGGCTCCCGAGCACCATCGCCGGCCCGTACGAGAGTGCAATGACCGTCTCACCGAGACCGCGGTAGGACCAGCGGATCGGGGGTGCCTCGTAGAAGACGGCGGCCGCGCCGCCGAGCGCGGCAAATACCAGAACCGGCCATCCTGCGCGCACCGTCAAGTAGCCGCCGACCGCCAAGGCGCCCGCGAATGCCGCAATCCCGAGCCACAGCACCGCGTCGGAGACGGGCGCGTGATCTTCGACGTCAAATACGCGGTCGGTGCCCATCCTCGAATCGAAGAACTCGTTGAACGCCTCGACGCCGAGCACCGCCAATGCCACGCCGCCGAGGCCGCTCCAGAAGCCCCAAGCATCGAACACGCCCGCCACGCCGAACGCCCAGGCGGCGCCCAAGAAATAGGGCAGCAGCCCCGCGAACAGGAAGAACCGGTAGCGTACCAACCGCAGTACCCGCCGCAGTCGCCGGCTCGTCGCGCGTGAATGTGCAAGATCCTGAGGCGCCGTAATGTTCACAGATACACCCATTGGTGCAGGGCTGCGGTCTTCTGCGAATCGGTTGCGAGCTCTTCCACGAAGCGGCTCACGCGCGGATCCTGCCAGCCGCGCTGAAAGTTCGACCAGATCTCGCTCAAGGACTCGCGCCGGAAATCTCCGCAGATGAACGGCAGCGCATTGACGAGCTTGACGAGCCCGTTTGGCAGCACGATGAGCAGGGCGGCCGGATGGCGCAGGCGGTAGCGCAATTCCTCGAGCAACCCCATCTCGTGAAAATAGACGCGCATGCGGCCGCGATACTCCGCCGTCTTCGCGTGCAAGGTTGCGAAGAACGTCGCATATTGGCTCTCCGACGGCGCCAGGAGGCGCCAAGTTTTCACGGCATTCCCGGTGTACATGGTGCGTCCGGTGTAGAAGCTGTAGGCGCCGAGCTCGTGCGCCAGGTCGACGGCGGCCGCGATCTCATGCACGTTGAACCGTGTCGGGGAATAGTTGATCTCGATCGGCACGCCGGCCTCGTGGAGTGTGCGGATACCCGCCACCGCGCAATCGAAATCGCCCCGCACGCGCATGCGGTTGAATGTCTCACGCGATGCGCCGTCGAGGCTCACCTGCACCGCCTTGACGCCGAGTTGCGCGAGGCGTCCACAGTTCTCGGGGCTCAAATAATGGCCGTTGGTCTCGATTTTGAGTTGACCCTGGCGCGCGCAGACATACTCGACCATCTCGAAGAATCGGGCGTGCACCATGGGTTCGCCCCCCGAGAACGACAAGTAGGGCACCTCGCCGTCCATGAGCTGCTCGAGCACTGCGAAGACTTCACGCTCGCTCAATTCGTCGCGGAACGCTTTGCCCGGTCCGCTTTCCTCGATACAGTGCAGACACGCGAGATTGCACTCATTCGTAATCTGCCACGCGACGTACAACGGCGCCCGCAGGTCGCTGGAACCGGTCTCTGCGGCCGGGCTCGCCTGTGACCCAGAGGTTGCCGGCGGCCGAGAGGCCGCCTGTGGTCCAGGGGCCGCCTGCGGTGGAGGGGCCGCCGCGGGATCGGTGGCGGCTCGCAGCGTCACCGGGTCAGTCCTCCAGCAGGCCCTTCTGCCGCAACTCCGCCAGGAACGTCAGCGCCTCGCGCTCCATCACGCTTCCGGCATCGCGGAATCGAGTTTTCAAGCGCTCGACGATCTGGCGCTCATCGACCCCCGGAGCGATCTCGCGCACCACCGCGGCGGCGGTGGGGTTGAGCGAGTACACCCTCTCCGATCGGGTCTCGAACAGGACACCGCCGAATTTCTCTTCGCGGAATTTCGTGTACTTGGCGAGCTTCATGGTGGACTCGAGTCTACGTTCTGCGAAACTGCGTGTAAATTGGCCGCGAGCGCTGCGTGTGCAGTCAGCAGCGGGATGCCGGTTCGCCAACTTCGTCGGCTTCGCCTCGGGTGCAGCGAAATCTGCCACGGTCACGGCCACGGGGAATATTCAGACAGGCTCCCAGCTCATTGCGATTTGGGCGCGGCGTTATTCCGCCCAAATTGATAGCGCATCAAAAGGGCAAATAGATTCACGTTGTCTTGATAGGGCTGAATGCCCATCGCCAGCAGGTTGGGCACGGTCGAAGGCCCCACGCCGTTGAGCGCCCAATTGCTGGAATTGTAGGTTTCGCGCGTATAGCGAAAATGGATCTGCATCGCGGACGTTGCGCGGTAGGCGAGATCGAGCCGCGTGGAATTGAGTCTGGTCGTATCCTGCGGGAATGCCTGTTGCAGGCCGATGGCCGGGGTGGTGTCCGTATTGTCATACGAGGGCGCCAGCAGATAATCCAACGACAGCGTCCAGCGCTCCTGCGGGGTCCAACGTCCGCCGACCCCTAAATTCCAATACCGTTCGGTGTCGGCGACGAGCCAGGGCGTCAGGTCGAGACCCGAATACCCGTTCTGCAGATTGAATAATCGCTCGTACCCGCCGTCGATATAGGCGCTCAGCTTGTCGCTCGGTGTCCAGGTCAGGGTGGTCGACCCGCGGACCTCGTGCACGCTTTGCAGGCCCAGCGGCGATTGTCGATAGTCGTCCTTGGCGATGGAGCCCTCCATCGACCACGTGAGCGTCGATGTGGCGTTCCACGCACCGGTGAGTGTGTAGAACACCCGATCTCGCGGTGCGTAGTTATACTCCCAGATCAGCGGGTTCTCTGCGGGCGGCAGCGCGCCGGTGTCGAAGGAGGAGGTCTTGCGCAGGCCATTGCCGCCCTTCAACGTGAAGCTCAGCGAGTCGATCGGTGTGATCGTGGCGTGGCCCCAGCTCTCCGCATTTTGCGTCCAGGTGACGACCTGTCCGGGCCCGTAGTGGATGTCGTCCAACTTGCCGCCGACGCCGATCTTGAACCAATGCAGCAGTGCATAATCGGCACCGCCGTCGAGGCGCACGCGATCCTCGCTGTAGCGGGGCGTGGTCGCCGTGCCAGCCGGGAAGGTGTCCGTGACGATGTAGGCGATGGTGAGAGGGGAGGTCTTATCGTCGCGGCCGTCGTAGGTTGCATTACCGCGCAGGCTTAAGCCCGGCAGCGGCCGCGAAGCCAATCCCAGCGCATAGTGGGACAGATGCACGTCGCCATCGAGCGAGCCCGGAGCGGGAACCGTCGAGCCAGGCAGCGTGCTGACCGGCAGGAAAGCGTCGTTTTGTTTCAGCGTACCGACCGATGCGGCGAACGTCAGGGTCGAGGACCACGGCAGCTGCACGTTGCCCGTGAGAGTGCCCTGCTGCAGAGTGTTGCCCGGTGGCGTCGCGAGCTGCCCCTGCGTCGAGCCCGGCACGATCGGCAGGTAGGGGTTCGCGAAGGTGATCGAATCGTACCCGTCATCGAACCACGATCCCAGGTAGCTGAGGCGAACACTCGCCGTGCGGCCCAGTATGCTGCCCGACCAGGCGGCGCCGGCTTGCAAGGAATTCGTCTCATAGTCGAACGGCTGGGGCAGCTGCATGGCCTCGGTCAGGAAGCTCGCGCTGGTGAGGCCGGTGCCGTCATGCTCCTGGTGCCGAAACTCCCCGAAGAGGGTCCAGCTGGGACTCGCGAAGTAGCGAGCGAGCAGCGCGACGGTGCTCCAATTCGACTCGATATCGATGGGTGTGAGACTTCGGTCGAGCAGGAGCATTCGGTCGGTGCTGCCGGCCGGGATCCAGGGTGTCGGTAGCCCGACGTTCGAGCCATCGGCTTTGAACGGAGTCGACCCGGTGTCGTACAGACGTACGGGCTGGCCATCGTAACTGACGCGCAGGTCATAGCGTCCCTCGCTACCGCCCTCGACGTAGCCCTCCCGCGAGGCGAGCCCGAGGTGCTCGAGATCGTAGTCCGCATAAGAGCCGTCTGCGTTGCGATATTGCCCGGACCCCGAGGCATCCGCATATGCACCGTCGTGATCGATGCCCGTATAGCGGCCAAAGTACGCGTTCGCGCCGCTGACGCCGAGCGCGCCGACTTCCGTCTCCGCCGCGTAGCCCTGCAGGAAGGGACATTGCGTGCACTTCCAATCGCTCGTGTCCGCGCTTGGGCCGTCGGCCGACGCGGTCGCAAAAGCGAATGCGGCGGGGATCCCCAGAACAAGCCATGCATGATGGGACCGAAAATTAGATTTCATGATGCGCCTACCGCATGAACGCCCGACCTGACGGATGATTCGAGCCGTGTATCTGCGAGTGACAGTTGACGCAGCCGCCGGCGAGGAGATATGCGCTCGGCATGCCGCCTGCCGGCAATCCCTGCGGCGTATTGACGATCGACGGATGCCCCGCGCCCTCGTGACAAGTCTGGCAGAGAAATGGCGGTCGTATCTTGAGCAGCGCCGCCTGCACCGACCCGTGCGCATTGTGACAGTTACTGCAGTCCTCCGTGACCGGCTGGTGTTCCCAGAGGAACGGCCCGCGGTATTCGGCGTGGCAGCTGGTGCAGGTTTCGTTGACGGTGTTCTTCACGAGCTGCGCCGGCGCCGTCGAGCCATGCGGCGAATGGCAGGCGGTACAGGCCATCTTGCCCTCGGGCAGCGGATGATGGAAAGGCTTCAACAGATCTGAGTGCTGCGCTTCATGACAGGTGGCGCAGACTTCGATCTGCGTCGCCGCCGTCCGCACCGGATCTTTGGCCGCGTGCAGCTGGTGGCAGCTCGCGCAGGCCACGTCGCTTGCGGCGTGAGCGCTCGATGCCCAATCGTGCGCGGCGTTCGATTGATGGCAGAGGAGGCAATTCGCGTTTTGCTTCTGTGCGGGGGCATGCGCTTTGGGGCCGAAATCGATGAGGCCCGCCAGCTGGCCGTGCGCGTGAGTGTGTGCGTCGCCCGGTCCATGGCAGGCCTCGCACTGCAGGCCGCCGTGACCGAAGGGTCCGCGCGGATCGTCCGGACGCGCGTGCTTGGTGCGGAAGATGCCGGTGACGGCCGGATCGTCGTGGCACCCGAGGCAGGTATCGGCGCCATGCCGGCTGTACGCCGCAGCAGCAGGCGTTGCCGTTGTGACGGGCGTTGCCGTTGTGGCTGGCGTTGCCGTTGTGGCTGGCGTTGCCTCCTCATTGGCCGCGAACGACGGCACGACTCCCGTCACCAGCAGCGCCAACGCGACGGTCGCGAAGCTGCGCCCTACCTGCCTCACTCAATTGCCCGCGGTGGGAGGGGGAAGGTGGTGCACGACTTGCAGGTCGGCGACTCCGCCCGGACCGTGGCACACGCCGCAGCTCTCCAAGCTCGCCGGGCCGCCGAGAATCGTCCGCCCTTCCGCGTCCTTCATGAGCGTGGTCGAGCCGCCGTTCTGCGCAATGTGCGCCGCGGTGGCCGTCCAGTCGTAGGTGGAATGGCAGGCCGAGCACACTGTCATGTTGGCGGAGGTTGAAATGGGACTGCCCGGACTGCCCGGCGCCGGCGGCGGCGGCGCGTTCTGGGCGAGTCCGGTTTGGAACGTCGTTGCCTGCACCGCGCTGTCCTCCACCGGGTAATAGCTGGCGTTGGTGGTCGTGTTCTCATGGCAGGTGTCGCAGCGATTGATCGGGCTCGGATACACGACCGGGCAGGGCCAGGACGCCGAACACTTGCCAACGTTGCCGAAGTTGTTGATTGAACCGCCAAAGCCGTAGATGACCAACGGGATGCCCGCCGCAGCGCGATCGGCGCTGTCGTGAATCGCGTGGATCATGAACTTGAAGTCGATCGACTCCTCCCACAAGCCGTCGATTCCCGGAGTCGTCGCGGTCAGTGTTTGCCGCATACCCACATCGGTGGACGCCGGATTGTGGCAGGCGACGCAGATCTGTGTGTTGTTATTGCGGTTGGTGCCGTGCAGTGAGAGCAGGTTGTGGCAGACGTCGCACTTGGCGGTATCCACGACCGTGCGCCGCGCGACCGGTGCGCCGCCGGCGACGTTGCCGTAGCCGACCGCGCTGGTGACGGGGATCGCGGCAGCCGCCGCTGGGGTAGCAGCGCCCCACCCGCTGAGGACGACACCCGGGTGTCCTTCGATGACCACGCCGACATTGGCGATGGCTGGGCACGCCGTACCGCTGTTCGGTGGGCAGGCGACCGGCAGGGCCGGCGGTGCCGGCAGCGGCGTGGGCGAGGTCATGGTAAACGCGCCCGTCGCGTCCGGGCCCGTCAGCCCCGGGGCGGGAGTCGCAGTGCCGCAGCCGGAGAGCGGGTTCAAGGAAATCGGCTGGCCCCACGTGGATGCTGTCGGCGTCGCCGCACTGCCCCAGTTGGTGTAGTCGCTCGTGTCCCAGGCGATGTCGATCGCGAGCCGCGCGGTAGCCTCCCCGGCCGCGGAATTCTCGCAGACGGGCAAGCCGGTGGCCGGATTGGTGCCGGCGAACGGCGCGGACGTGAGGATGTTGTACGGCGCATTGCTGTTGGTCGGATCGACGACCGAGAAATTCACCACCGGGTAGATGTTGCCGCCCGTGGTCGTGAAGCTGACGCTGTTGACGATGAACTGGAACTTCGCCGCCTCGGCGGCCGCGGGAATGGCATGAACGGCGAGGACCTGCAGCGAGCCTTGGCTAGTGGTCAGGGTCGAGTTCGGGCCGTGGCAGGTGGTGCACTGTGCATCAGTGGCCACGATGCCGCTGTCGTGATTTGCACCGGTCGCAAAGTTCACATTGTCGTGGCAGGCGCCGCAGGCCTCCGCCGTCGGCACCGTATAATAGTTGGTCGCCTGCGTCGCCGCCGGGATGTTCTGAGCGTGGCAGGTGGTGCAGTTGCGCGTGTCCTGCGGGAAGAGCAGGGTATTGAAATTGCTCACCGCCTGCATGTAGCCGACGATCCAGTAGCCCTGACCGAGCGTCGGGGTCGTATCCTGGGCGGGCAAGGCCGGCGGATTGATGCTCGGCAGCGTGTTGCCGCTATGGATCTTGTGCACCATCTGCTTAAAGTCCAGCGTGTTGCCGCTGTACGGATCGGTGTTTCCCGGATTGTGGCACACGACGCAGGCTTGCACCTCGACCATAAGGCCGCCGTGCTCGCTCAGCGCCGTATGGCAATTGTCGCAGGTACTCAGCTCGACGATTTCGCGGCTGAAGATGCCGGTCGTCGCGCCGGTCGAGGGCTGGAAGGTGTAGCTGCCGTTGTTCGCCGGCGCCAAGCCGTCGATAAAGAACGCGATGCGATGGGTCAGGGTCGCGTTATAGACGACGTTAGCAACCTTCGTGATGTCCGTCTTGAAAGTATACTGGTAGGTGCCGTTGCCATTGTCGACCAACGTGCCGGTCGCGGCGTTCTCGCTGGCGGGCTGCACCTTGGGCGTCGTGTCGCAGGCCGCTACGCCGCTCGGGCACCCCGATGGAGTTACCGTTTGGGAGAGATACGAATTCCACTGGCTCGATGCGCCATTCTGGCCTGGCACGAGCTGTGCAATCATCCAGTTCAAGTCGGCCGCCGGCAATCCCTTCAGCGGCACGCCATTCTGATCGGCGAGCTGGAACTTCACGACCGGCGGGCCGCTGATGGCCACATTGGTGACGGTGCCGGTGATGGCGGTGGCCGTCGCGACCTCGAGCGCCGCCACGCCCGCTCCCGGTCCCTGCGGACCTGCCGGCCCGGCCGGGCCCGCCGGCCCTGCGGGACCAGGCGAACCGGTGCTGCCGCTGCAAGCCGCGAGCAGCAGGCCGAGAAGCAGCGCGCCGGCGGTGCTCGCCGGCCCATGTACGCAATCCAAGCCGCGGGTCTTCTTCTTGCAGTCCATACCCCTCTCCCAGCGATTCATCAAATTGCGCGCGCGGTTCAAACGCATTGGCTCGCCTGGCGTGAACGCCAAGGTGTAGCCTAACCCGCGGCGTTTGCGCGATCTGTACGGAACCGCACAGAGGATCGGGCGCAAAACGCCGCGGCGGCATTCGATCCGAGCGAGGGCGCTACTCGAGTTCCTTGAGGACCGCCGGCGCGGCCTCATCCTCCGCCACCAGGTTGTGGCAGAGATCGCACTTCTTTCTGATCTTCTCGCCGCCGCTCGCCGCGACATGCGTATTGTCGTGGCAGCGCCAGCATCCCGGCGACTGCTGGTGCCCGATATGGTTGGGGTAGGTGTTCCACGTCACCTTCATCTGCGGAAACACGTTCTCACTCCAGATTCCGCCGAGCGCCTTGCCTGCCTGCGACACGGCCGAAGCATGTCCAGTCGCCACGTCGGGATAGCTCGTGCGAAAGAAGTCTGTGATTTCGCGGCTGATTGCGGCACGCGCCTGTTCCTGTGAGGGATACTGCTGCGTGAGCACGCGTATTGCCTCACGCTTGATGAAGGGCAGCAAGGTGTCGATCAGCCCCTCATCGAGCGCTGCGTCAACCTCATGCGCGGGGTCGCCGAAGCCGTGGGCGGGCCGATTGTGGCAATCGACACAGTCCATGGTCCGCCACTGCGCATCGACTGGCGGGACAGCGTCATTCTTGAATATCTTCTGCGCGCCGTCGGGAGTTGTGAGCTCGACGGTATAGATGGCCTCGCGCGATGGATCGGCCAGATAGCGAATGCGATTGCCGCTCCCGACGTGCCAGTGTATGCCGGAGTTCGCGTTGCCCACCTGACCGCCGACGTGGAGCATGAGCACCGTCTTCGTCTGCGTATTCGCCGCGTCTTCGCCGTAGTGCGTGTGTATGACAAGCCGATCACCGACGAACGTGCTCGGCCAATGGCACTGCTCACACACCACCCGAGCCGGACGCAAGTTGTCTATGGGCGTGGGAATCGGCCTCGGGAAGCGGTTCGTGGCGACTTCGACCATCTCCCACAGGCCGTTGATCTTCGACTTCACGAACCAGTTTGCACCGGGACCCACGTGGCACGTGACGCAGGCGACGTTCGCGTGCGGCGAGCGCGCGTGGGCGGTGGCCTCGGGCTGCATGGTGGTATGGCATGCCTGGCCGCAGAATTCCACCGATTCGAGAACCTCGACCCCCTGATAGCCTGCCCCGACGAGAATGATCACGGCTCCGCAGCCGAGCAGCGTGAAGAGGAGCAGGGCGCGGCGCGTAGCGGCGCTGTTGAGATCGACGAGCGGCAATGACGCCGGAGTCGCGCCGCCGCCCGCCTTGCGCTCCCGGCGCCGCTGCAGCCAAAGTCCGATCGGAATCAGAGCGAGGCCGAGGACGAAGACCCCCGGCAGTATCAGGTAGGCCGCTATCCTCAGATGCAAGCCGCCGGCGAGACCCGCGAGCGCGAGCCCCGAGATCACTATAATGAGGATCGCGCAAAGTACCGCGACGATCGCACCGACGCGGCTCACGGAGTTGCGCATTGGCGCCGCGAAATCAAGCTTCTGCATGACAACCTCTCGGGGCTCGGGACATAGACGGCCTCAACGGGGGCATAGTCGGACTCAACGGTGCAAGTTACCCAGCAAAGCGACGAAGATGCCGACGGCGAGCGCGACGCCGATGGCAACGGAGACGAAACCGAACACGTAGGCACGCGCGAACTCGGCCTTGGTCGGCGCGGGCGCGCGCATGGCATCGAGCCGATTCTCCGCTACCGCCCGTTGATATTCGAGCGGGCGCTCCTCCTTGAAGCGCTCGAGCGGCAGCCGTCCGGTAAAGATGACTGGATCCATCGGGAATGTCTCCGGTCGCAGATGGGTGTGGAAGAAGTGGAATAGGAAGATGAAGCCCGTGGCCAGCAGCGCCTCGTCGCTGTGGGCAACGTAGGCGGCATTGAGCACCCAGCCTGGTACGAGGTGAGTGAAAGGTCCGGGGAACCACAGCATGAGGCCGGTGACGCCGATCATGCCCACGCCCCAGAACACCGCGAGGTAATCGAACTTCTCCCAATACGTCCAGCGGTCGAATTTCGGCCGCTGCCGCAAATACAGGAAATATCCGATGTTGGCGATGAAATCGCGCACGTCGACTGGCTGCGGAACCATCGAGCGCGGACCCCACAGATAGCCGCGCTCGTGCTTGACGACCATGTCGTACAGCGCGCTCAGCAGATGCACGCCGAAGTAGCCGAACGTCACCACCGCGCTGATGCGGTGCAAGATGCCTGCGGTCTGCGGGCCGCCCCAGAAGGCCATCAGTTTGGGAGCCCAGGATGCGGTGGCATATTTGAGCGGCAAGCCGGTCGCGGCAAGCATCAGGAAGCTGACGATCACCGTGACGTGCACCCAGATCTGGCCCGTCGTGAACCGGCGCACATAGGGTCCGGTGTCCGGCGGCGCGACGGGGTACTCACCGCGGAGCTTGCCCACGATGGAGCGCTGCAGCCACAGCAGATCGTGCAGACCGAAGAAACCGAACACGCCGAGCAACAGCGCGTTCATCAGCAGCCACACCCAGTGCAGGTAGCGGTTGCGCTGCGGGTTGGTGGGATCGGCGTGCGGGTCGAAGGTCAGAAACGACGCATTGACCTCTCCCCGGTGACACTTACCGCAGGTCGCGGCGAGGTTTCTCGGGTTGACGCTTGAACGCGGGTCGGATGCCTTCAAGTTGTGGTGCGGCGTGTGGCAGTCGGCGCACATCGCGACCGCGGTGTAGCCGAGCGCACCGGCCTTGCCGTGGAAACTGTCCTGATAGGACTTGTAGAGTGCTGCGTGGCAGGCGCCGCAATCGCTTGGAAAGCGGTGGCGCATTTCGGCGCTTTGCGGCGCGTTGATTGCGTGCGCTTCGTGACAGGTGGTGCAGACCGGCCCGGACATGCCACCCTGCCGCCACAACGCTCCGTGCGCGCTCTCCTGCCACTCCTTCAGGATTCCGGTGTGGCACTTGCCGCACGTAAGCGGGATCTGCGCGTGGGACGTCGGCGCCGCAGCGGCGCGGGAAGTATGGATCTCATGGCCGCTACCATGACAGTCGGTGCAGGCGGGCGCACTGACGAGGCCGGTGACAAAGAGCGCTCGCGCGTGCTTGCTGGCGAGGTAGCCGTTCATCATCTCCTGGTGGCAGTGGCCGCAGTTGCGCACCTGGTTGAGCGCAGACATCGAGTTGTTCGGGTCGCTGCCGCGCAGCACGGAGTGCGGATTGCCGTGGCAGCCGGCGCAGGTCGCAGCCGACACACCCCGGGTGGAATGCACGCTATCCTTCAGCTTGTCGATGTTCTCTTGATGGCAGCCGGCGCAGGTCGCAAGCGCCACCGGGGCCAGTTTCTCGCGCGGATGGCGCACGCTCTGTGCGTCTTGATGGCAATCCGTACAGGCGAGCTTGCGATGCGCCGAGGCCGCAAAGATCTCGGCAGAGACGTTCAGCGGGTGGCCCGCGTCGTCCTTGAACTCTGGGTCATCGTGACAGCCCTGGCACTTCGAATTGGGGATCGCCGCGGGCGCCGATGCAGGGTCGACGGGCGCGGCTTTCCCGACGAGCGGGCTCACCATGATGATCGCGAGCGCGAACCGCGCGCCAATAAGCCGCAGCCGCCGGCGCAGAGCCCGCGGGAAATGCCGCATGGTGTCGGTCTTGGCGCCGCTTCCGCTCCCCAAGGTCAGTTTCTCCCGCGATCTGAGCGCGCATGATCTCGCCGCTCTTGAGAGTCGCATGCTAAGTCCGCAATGCAACTAATGTATGTACGCAACCGCACAAATCGCGCGGGTGCCGAAGCTTTCACGTCATGCATCCTCGCGAACGGCCGCTGACGTCGAACGTCCGCTGAGGTACCGGCCGAGGATGCGCGCGATCTCGGAAATCTTGAAATTGAAGACACGGCGCGGCCAGAACAGCTCGCGCTTGTCGCACACCGTCGAAATGCTGAAGCGCGATATCTCGCCCAGCAGCGCAGCATCCGCGCTCGCCCGGCGGCCTTGGGCCATCCCCGCGTCGAGCCGGGCGCGCAGCGCACGCGCGGCGGCAATGCTGCGCGCAACGCGCCGACCGCGCCGCTTCGAAATGCGTCCGTGCTGCACTTTGAGCTCGTTCAGCCGTTCGGCCGCGTCGTAGGTCGCATCCACGAGCTCGCGGCGCGTCATCCACATCGTCTCATAATTCAGAATGTGCTCCCATGTGGGCTGAACCAGCAGCCGGCGGTGCTCCTCCAACGTGCGCGCGAACAAGCGGTAGCCGAATCGATCGGGCTCCTCGAACCCGCGGCTGCCGGGATCGATGAAGGGACCCATGGGCGATATGAAGCAGGAGAGCCGCTGGTCTCCCAATTGAAACAAGTGTCCGCAATATTCGACGGTGCCCCGGACCGACTGGGCGCTCTGCGCCGGCAACCCGATCATGAAGAAAACATCGATGCGCGTGCAGCGCAGGCGCACCGCTTCTTTGATGATCGCTTCCATGTCCTCGGTGGTGTAGCCGGCCTCGCCCTCCTGCGCGTCGCGCACCGCCTGCTCGTGGCTCTCGGGACTGAACTCCATGCTCCAGTGGCGCACGCAGCGGTCGATGTCCTTGAGGAAGGAGGCCGTCGGCAAGGCGAACATCTCGAACACAATCTCGTTGGGCAAATCCGCTACGCGCAGGCGTTCGAGGACTTCGGCCGCGTGCTCCGGCCCGGCCATGCACAGGTCGCCGACCAGAAAAATCGGCCCATGTGTCAGACGAGAAATCGCTTGCATGTTGGCGACCAAACTTTCGGGACTGCGAAACACGGGCTTTTGCCGCTGGGTCAAGCGGGTACAAGTGGTCTGCGAACTGCCGCAGGTGACACATTCGAAGGCGCAGCCCTTGACGGTGAACACCGTCGTGATCGGGTTGTTCCACCAGCCGTTGAAGGGCAGGGTGCTTTCCAGATCGCGGTAACGCATGACCATCTCGACCATCAGATCGGGCCGCAGATCGGCGTAGTCCAGGCTCATCGGCACAAACGTGAGGGGATTGACGTGAACTCCGGCGGCATCCTTCCAGGTGAGATTCGGGATCTCGTCGACGGGCGCGCCGCTGCCGAGCGCCACCAGCAGTTGATGCAGGGGCGGCTCTGTGCTGTCGCCGCGCAGCACGTAGTCCACCTGCGGGTAGCCGATCAATTCGCGATGAAAGTAGCTCGACGACAACCCTCCCATGATGACCGGCACGTCGGGGTGTAATTCCTTCACGATGCGCGCCACTTCCAGGGCGCCGTGGGCGTGCGGCAGCCAATGCAGGTCGATGCCGACGGCTTTGGGCTTCAGGGGCGCGAGAAAGCACGGCACGTCGAAGCGGCGGCTATTCATCATCCGCAGGGCGAGATTGACGATGCGCACCTGCATGCCGCGATCGTGCAGGTAGCTCGCCAACGTGAGGAATCCCAAAGGATACATCTCGAACACGGTCGAGGAGGGGACCATGTCGCTCACCGGACCGTACAGGATCGCTTCCTGACGGAAATCGTACACGCTCGGCGCGTGCAGCAGCAGCAGATCCGGATCCGAACGCGTTGAACGGAACAAAGTCCGGCTATTGTACGGGAGGCGAATTACTGTACGCGAACCTGAATCAACTCCTCGCCGTCCGGATCGACGATATGGACAGCGCACGCAATGCAGGGATCGAAGCTGTGGATGGTGCGCAGGATCTCGAGCGGCTGTTTCGGATCCTGCACGGTTTGGCCCTTGAGTGCCGCCTCGTACGGACCCTCGGTGCCGGCCGCATCGCGCGGGCCCGCGTTCCAGGTGCTCGGCACCACCGCCTGATAGTTCGTGATCCTGCCGTCGTCGATGACGATCCAGTGCGCCAAAGCGCCGCGCGGCGCCTCCGTGAATCCCACGCCTTGGGCGTGGCTCGGCCATGTCGAAGGCTCCCAAAGCGTCTCATTGAAGGTGCGCACGTCGCCGGCTTTGATGTTGGCCATGAGGCTTCCATACCATTGCGGCAGGGCGTCGGCGAAGATTTTGCACTCGAGTGTGCGGGCGGCCGTGCGGCCCAGGGTCGAAAACATCGCTTCCAGCGGCAGGTCCAGTTGGGTGAGCGCCTTGTGAGCGAGATCCTTGGTGGGTTCGTGACCGCTGGCGTACAGCATGAGCACGCGTGCCAACGGCCCGACCTCCATGGCGTGGCCCTTGAAGCGCGGCGACTTGAGCCAGGAATAACTGGCCGTGGTATCCAAATTCAGGTACGGCGGCTGGGGTCCGGAATAGTGCAATTGGGTTTCGCCCCGATAGGGATGCAAGCCGATGTCCTTGCCGCCGCGGTAGTCGTACCAGGAATGCGCCACGAATTCCTGGATGTCCGCGTCGGCGTTGAGATCGACGTCATGAATGCGCGACAGATCGCGGCCCAGAATCGCGCCGCGCGGCACCAGCAAGGTCTTCGGGTCCGTGCTGCCGGTTGCCGGGAAATCTCCGTACGTCATGAAATTTCCGGTCCCTTCGCCGGTCTTGAACCAGTCCTTATAAAAGGAGGCGATCGCCAGGGTGTCGGGCACATAGACCTGGTCGACGAAGGTGCGCATTTGCTCGATGATCTGCGCCACCTGCTGCAGGCCGACCGCGTTGACCGCGGTGCTGCCCGTCCCCGCACCGCTGTGCACGCTGATCGCGGAGGGCGCTCCGCCGACCAGGAAATTCGGGTGCGGGTTCTTGCCGCCGAAGATGGTGTGCAGCTGCGCCACCTGGCGCTGCCACTCGAGCGCATCGAGATAATGCGCCACGGCCATGAGGTTCGCTTCCGGCGGCAGCTTGTAGAGCGAGCTACCCCAGTAGGCGTTGGAGAAAATGCCGAGCTGTCCGGATTCGACCAGCTTCTGGACGCGAGCCTGCACATCGGCGAAATAGCCCGGCGAGGAGCGCGCATAGCTCGAGATCGACTGCGCGAGCGTCGAGGTCGCCTTCGGATCGGCCTTGAGTGCCGAGACCACATCCACCCAGTCGAGCGCATGCAGGTGATAGAAATGCATCACGTGATCGTGCACATACTGAGCGCCGATCATCAGATTGCGGATCAGCTGCGCGTTGGGGGGAATGGTGATTTTCAGGGCGTCTTCCACCGCGCGTACCGAGGCGATGCCGTGCACCAGCGTGCATACCCCGCAGATGCGCTGCGCGAAAGCCCAGGCGTTGCGCGGATCGCGGCCCCGCAGAATGATCTCGATGCCGCGCACCATTGTGCCGGAGCTCGAGGCGCGGGTGATCACCGAGCCGTCGAATTCAGCCTCGATCCGCAGGTGTCCCTCGATCCGCGTGATGGGATCGACGACGATGGTCTGTGCGCTCATGTTCGGCTTCCAGCGCTGGCTAAGTTATTGGCCACCAGCTCCAGCAGGCTGTGCGGGGTCTTGTTCCAGCTGAAATGGGCCTTGGCGTCGTCAAAGGTGCGCCGGCAGTCCGAGCAGCTCGTCAAGAAAGTCCCGGCGCCGGTGGCGTCGATTTCGCGCAGCTTGATTTCCATCGCGCGGTAGCGCAAGGGTGCCGCGCGTTCGATGTCGAGCACGCCGCCGCCGCCGCCGCAGCAGAAGCTGAAGCCGCCGTGATTCTTCATTTCATTCAGGTCGATGCCCAGCGCTTTCATGAGCGTGCGCGGCGCCTCATTGACGCCGCCCTTGCGCACCAGCTGGCAGGGATCATGGAAAGTGGTTTTACCGGGCGCCGCCCGCGCAAGCTTCAGGCGCCCCGCCTGCAGCTCGTCGGCGAGGAATTCGGTGACGTGACGCACATTGAAGGGCAGCGGCTTGCCGTACAAATCGGCCGCCTCCCAACGCAGGGCGGTGTACGCATGGCCGCATTCCGGCACCAGCAGGGTCTTCGCCTTGACCAAAATGGCCTGTTCGATCAGCCGCAGACTGATCTCGCGCTGCCAGCTCTTGCCGCCCGCATAATAGCCATAGTTCTCCGCAACCAGCCCGTCGCTGCGAAATGTGCACGAGATTCCCAGATGCCGCATCACGCGTGCCAGCGCCGCCACGGCGCTCGGGTAATGCTCGATGTCGGTCCGCGGCACGCACAACATGACGTCCGCCTCCGGTTTATCGAGCGGTATCTCGACGCCGAATCGCTTGCCGATCGCCAGCAGCTGCGCGCGGTAGGGCTCCGCGCTCGCCTCCGGCTGGCCGGTCGAGCGCTGATGCGCCGCCTTTTGATAGAGCTCTTTCGGCGCGAGCCCGGCCTCGAACATCGCGTGCCGCGCCTGCTCGATGAGCGCGGCCACATCGATGCCCATCGGGCAGATCAGGCTGCAACGGCCGCACATATTGCAGCTGTCGAACAACAGATGCTGCCACTGTGCCAGCTGGTCCGCGGTCACTTTGCGCTTCAGGCCGAGCGCCCTGTAGAGCGGCGCGAGCGGACTCGCCTCGCGCTTGTAGGCCTGCTTGAAAGGCTCCACCTTCCAGATCGGCGTGTACTGCGGATCCTCGGTCGCTATGTAGAAATGACAGGCGTCCGCGCAGATGCCGCAGTGGATGCAGGACTCGAGCCTGAAGGCGCTGAGCGCGCCGACTTCCTGCGCGAAGCTGCGCATGGCGCCGGCCACACGGTCTTCGGGAGTTTTGGCCTGCTCGGGCGCGATATCGGCGGCGAATGCGCCGGTGGCGTCGCTCATGAAACGGCTCCTTTGCGGGCAAGATGCGCGCCGTTGATGGCGCGGGATGGAAAGATGTAAAAGGCGTGCATCAGCTTGCCGAAGGGGAACCACACCAACAATCCATCGACGCTCAGGATGTGCCACGCGAGAAGCTTCTCGTAGGGCGCGCCGATGTGAGCGGTGGCGGCAAGGCCCGTGACCAGCACCAGGGCCGTGATTAACCAGCTGAAGTAATCGTCGAAATTCGACAGCATGCGCAGCACCGGATTCGTGATCCGCCGGAACAGCACCGCCAGAAACAGCGTCAACGTCAATACCGAGATCAAGGTGATCAGGCTGCTCGGCAAGCCCGGCCAGGTGAAGCCAAACAGGCTGCCGAGAAACACGATGTGCGGCCCAAACAGCAGTACCACGATGAACAGGCCGATGTGATAGCTGTAGCCGAGCGCCTCGCCGGCACCGGTGCGGCCGATGAACTCGGGGTGCGGCCACGAGCGTGAGCCGACCGTCACCAAGCCGCCAGCCCATGATCCAAGCAGCGAAGCGCGCGGCTTACTGAGATCGCGGCGCAGGCGCAGCAGCGCAAAGCCGACGATTCGCCATACCACCCCTACGCAGAAGATGGCGAGCGCCACCTTGAGTGCCGGCCCGCGCGCGAAGCCCAAGAGATCCATGAGTTCAGCCCCCCTTCGGTTCGTTGTCGGCGCGCTGTTCGCTGTGACGTTGACGCAGGCGGCTCACGCCGGCCGATGCCACTCCCAGGGCGACGCCCACCGCCGCGCCACCGGCGGCAAGCTCGAGGACCTGGCGAGGTGCGACCTCGCCCGCCTTGCCCCAAGCGGCGGTGGACAGAGCGGAATAGAAACTTCCCTTGTCCCAAAATCCGGGCTCCGAGCAGCCGATGCATCCGTGTCCCGATTGAATCGGGAAGCTGGTGCCGCCGTTCCACTTGATCGTTGCGCAGGAGTTGTACGTGGTCGGTCCCTTGCAGCCGAGCTCGAAAAGGCACCAGCCGTTGCGCGCACCCTCATCGTCGAACGTTTTGGCGAATTTGCCCTGGTCATAGAACGGCCGCCGATAGCAGCGGTCGTGGATGGTATTGCCGAAGAACACCTTGGGACGCCGATGTTCGTCCAGATCCGGAACTTGGCCGGTGGAAATGAATTGCAGCAGCGTACCGGTGATCACTTCCGGCATGGGCGGGCAGCCCGAGACGTTGATGATGGGCTTGTCGCTGACGATGCCCGATACCGGCCAAGCGGCCGTCGGGTTGGGATCGGCAAAGGGGATGCCGCCAAACGAGGCGCAGGTGCCGACGCACACGATGGCCGCCGCGCCTTTGGCCGCTTCGCGCAAGGTGTCCACGGCGCTGCGGCCGCCGGCCGCGCAGTAGGCGCCGCCGGCGCCCGTCGGGACCGATCCGTCCACCACCAGCACATATTTTCCGAAATTATCTTGCATGGCCTTGCTGCGGGCCGATTCGGCGGCCTCGCCGGATGCCGCCATGAGCGTGTCGTTATAGTCCAGCGAGATGGTGTTGAACATCAGATTCTCGATGGTGGGCGCGAAGGATCGGGTCAAGGACTCCAGGCAGCCGGTGCATTCTTGGAACGACAGGTACACGACGGAGGGTCTCGGCGAATTGCGCAATTGTTCGGCTATGGCCGGGCCCATCCACGGGGGCAGCGCCATGGCCGATGCCGTAGCCGTACAGAACTTGATGAAGCTGCGCCGGCTGAAGCCGTGCTTCAGCAGCATCTCGCCCACCGTTAGCTCGCTAGTCCCCTGGTTCATCGTGTTCTCCCTAGCATGGCCGTGAGGTCCCGCTGAGCTGCTCGCGCAGTGCGCGGGCGGCCGCGGCGATCTCATCGGATGCGCTGGCCAGAATCGCCGGAACTTGAGTCACTTCGAGCAACTCGGCGATCGGTTCGCCTGCCTCGTCGCGATGCTCCACCCACCAGACCCCGGCAATGCGCGTCTCTCGAACGGTCGAGAGTCCTGCCGCCCTGACCGTTGCCTTAACCTCACCCTCGCCGAGCGCACGCTCGAGTTCGGTACGGTCTTGCGGACTCATGGGGAGACTCCGTAAATCGATGGCCGCGGGTTGTCGGCTCGCTGCGAGCTGTTCGAGCAGAGTGGCGAGTTCCATGAGAATTGCGGCGATGCCCCCGCCCAACCCGCCGGAGGACGCCAGCGCACGGGTGGATGCTGGCCCGCCGGAGGACGCCGCTGCGCCGGACGATGCCGGTCCGCCGGGTATTGCGGGCCCTTCGATGCGGATCGGAATTTCGGCGAGGCGGCTCACGGGTTCGTCCACCGCTCCAGCAGCACCGCGGCTTCTCGCACGACCTCGGGCAGAGCGTGCGCAACCGGAGCGGAAAGCTGCTCGCTCCAGTCGATGCGGCCGGGCTGGATGCACAACAAAGCTCGGCGGCGCGGCAGGCAGTCACGAAGCCGAGCCATATCCAACAGGTCGATCAGCCCCACTTCATGAACGGAACGGCGGCGCGCACTTAAGAGAAATGCGTCCATTGCCATGCCTTCGAACAGGCCAATGGCGCCGGGCGGACCGTTGATATCGGCGGCGTCGATCACGAGCAGCGAATCCGTCGCCTCGATGTAGGGCAGCAAACTGAAACTTAAGGTACCGGCGTCGATGAAATCCGCCCCGTCCCCGCCGAACTCTGCGCGCAGCCGCTCCACCACTTGTATGCCGGCGCCGTCGTCACTCAGCAGCAAATTGCCAAATCCGAGCACCAATGGTGGCGCCGCCTCGGGAAGATCGCGCTCCACTCGGTGTCTCGCGCTGTCCAGTGCAAACCATGACGTCACGCGACCGTCCCCCTTTTTAATTGGCAATCAAAGCAGTTCATCGCCGTTTAGTCTGTGCGGTTGCGTACATACATTGCCGGCACCGCGGCCTTAGCATGCGTGTCGTGCACGAGCTGTCCATCTGCCAATCCCTTTTATCTCAAGTCACTGAAATCGCTGGTGAACGCGGTGCAAGTGCCGTCGAGCGCATCGTCATCGAAGTCGGTCCGCTCGCAGGCGTCGAACCGGCGCTGCTCGCCCAAGCTTTTGCGATCGCGAGCGCCGGCGGCTGCGCGGCGCACGCTACACTATCGATTGAAACGACACAGGTGACGGTCAGCTGCATCGGCTGCGGCGCGCAATCGCACGCGGCGCCCAACCGCTTGCTTTGCGGCGTCTGCGGCGGGTACCGTACACGGATCGTGGCGGGGGACGAGCTGCGCCTGCGTCGCGTCGAACTGCGGGTGTCGAAGCCGCGACCGGCCTCGGCGGCGGCATGATGCGGCTTGAGCGAGGATTGATACTTTAGCGAGGGTTGATCATGTGCGAAACCTGCGGCTGCGGCGTGACCCCCGGCAATGCTCATTTGAGCACGGCTCACGCCGGCCCCGGGTCGGTTGGCAACGGCGCCGGCACGGTTGTAGAAGTGCTGCAAGATTTGCTCGCCGCCAATAATCGCGTGGCGAGGCACAATCGCGAACACTTCGATGCTCACGGCGTCCTCGCGATCAATCTCATGTCCTCGCCGGGTGCCGGTAAGACCGCTCTACTCGAGGCGACGATCGTGGCGCTGCGCGACCGCTACCGCATCGCCGTCATCGAAGGTGATCTCGAGACTGACAACGATGCGGCGCGCATCCGGGCCCATGGCGTGCCGGCAGTGCAGATCACGACGGGCTCGGCCTGCCATCTCGACGCCCACCTCGTGCATCGGGCGCTGCACGAACTGCCGCTGGCCGGACTCGACCTGCTGTTCATTGAAAATGTGGGCAACCTAGTGTGTCCGGCGAGCTTTGATCTCGGGCAACACTTGAACGTCACCTTGCTCAGCGTCACCGAAGGCGACGACAAGCCGGCGAAATACCCGGTGATCTTCCGTGCCACGGATCTGGTCTTGTTGAGCAAGACGGATCTACTCGATGTGATGGACGATTTCGACCCGCTACGCGCAGCGGCCGCGCTCGCCGCACTGGGCCGCGCCACGCCGATGATGCACACGGCGGCGCGGCGCACCCCAGAGCTCAAGTCCTGGCTGGATTGGCTCGAGCAGCAGTTGCGGCGGCCGCGGGCGGTGCTCGGCGTTTCGCCGGCGCGGATCGTCGCAGCCGCAGCGGCCGGGGCGTGATGCATGTGCCTCGCGGTGCCCGCGCAGGTGGTGGCGCTCCTCGACGACCAGTGGGTCGAGACGGAGATGGGTGGGATTCGCAGCCGGGTGTCGATCGCACTGATTGATGACGTCGCACTCGGCGACTATCTCATCGTCCATGCCGGCTTCGCCATCACGCGTCTCGACGTGGAGGAAGCCGAAAAGACTCTGGCGTTATTCGATGAGATTGCGGCTCATCTCGGAAGGCCCGCCGATGCGCTACGTCCGCGGATTCCGTGAAGGTGCCGCTGCGGCGGGGCTCAAGGAACTACTCGAGGCGGAGGTCGACCCGCGGCGCGAATATCACTTGATGGAGTTTTGCGGCGGCCACACGCATGCCATCTTCCGCTACGGCGTGGAGGATCTGCTGCCCGCCAACGTCCGCCTGATTCATGGCCCCGGCTGCCCGGTCTGCGTGCTGGCGGTGCCGCGGCTCGATGCGGCCATCGAATTGGCGCGCCGGCCCGATGTCACTCTGGTGAGCTACGGCGACATGCTGCGCGTGCCGGCGTCGCGTCGCCGCAGCCTGCTCAAGGCGCGAGCGCAGGGCGCGGACGTGCGCATGGTGTACTCAGCGTCCGAGTCCTTGGAGATTGCCGCGGCTCATCCGGACCGGCAGGTGGTGTTCTTCGCCATCGGCTTCGAGACGACGACGCCCGCGACGGCGCACATCATCCGCGAGGCGCAGCGGCTGAACCTGAGCAACTTCAGCGTCTATTGCAATCATGTCGTGACGCCCGCCGCGATCCAGAGCATTCTCGATTCGCCCGAAGTGCGCGAATGGGGACAGGTACGCGTCGACGGCTTCATCGGTCCCTCGCACGTCAGCGCCGTGATCGGCAGCCGGCCCTATGAGTATTTCGCCGAGGAATACCAGCGACCGGTGGTGATCGCCGGCTTCGAGCCGCTCGACGTGATGCAGGCAATCCACATGCTCGTGCGGCAGCTCAACGCCCACCGCAGCTGCGTCGAGAATCAGTTTACCCGCGGAGTCAGCCGCGACGGCAACGTCAAAGCGCAGCGTCTGGTCGCCGAGGTGTTCGAGCTGCGCCCGAGCTTCGAGTGGCGCGGCCTGGGCGAGTTGCCGTACAGCGGATTGCGCATCAAATCGGCCTATGCGAAATTCGACGCCGAGCGCCGCTTTGCCATGCAGGTGCAGGCAGTCCGGGAGAATGCGGCGTGTCAATGCCCCGCGATCATCCGCGGCGTCAAGAAACCCACCGATTGTGCGCTGTTCGGCACGGCCTGTACGCCGCGCAATCCGATCGGCTCGTGCATGGTGTCCGCGGAAGGCGCCTGCGCGGCCTATTATAAGTATCGTCGCGGCGCGGTGCGGGCGGTGAGCTGATGCGCATCCTGCTGTTGGTGCACGCGTTCAACAGCCTTGCACAGCGACTTCATGTCGAGCTCGCCCACGACGGCCACGAGTTGTCCGTGGAACTCGACATCCATGACAGCGTGACCAGCGAGGCGGTGGAGCTGTTCAGGCCCGACCTCATTCTTGCGCCGTTCCTGAAGCGTGCGATTCCCCCCGCGCTCTGGGAGCGGCACCTCTGCCTCATCGTGCATCCAGGGCCGCCGGGCGATCGGGGCCCAGCGTCGCTCGACTGGGCGATTTTGCGCGGGGCAAAGGATTGGGGTGTGACGGTGCTGCAGGCCGAGGCGCAGCTGGACGCAGGGCCGGTCTGGGGCAGCGCCCCATTTGCGATGCGCAGCGCACGCAAGAGCAGTCTGTATCGCAATGAGGTGACGGAAGCCGCGGTCAGCGCCGTGCGAGCGGCGCTCGCGCGCGTGGCCGCAGGTTCGGGTCCGCTGCCCGACGACTGCCGAGGATCCGAGCGCGGCTGGCAGCCGCCGCTGCGGCCGGCCGAACGCGCGATCGATTGGGCGCGCGACGACACCACGACGGTCTTGCGCAAAATTCATTCAGCCGACGGATTTCCGGGCGTGGAGGACACCCTCTTCGGCCATCGCTTCAGGATGTTCGATGCGCATCGGGAAATGCGCTTGGCCGGCGAGCCCGGTCGAGTCATCGCACGCCGTCACGAGGCCGTGTGCCGCGCCACGATCGACGGTGCCGTGTGGATCGGTCAGTTGCAGCCGGCCGACGGGCCACAACGCAGTTTCAAGCGTCCCGCAGTGCTCGCCTTGGGCGAGCTCGCCGATGCTCTGCCGCGCATCGATGAAGACTCGGGTGCCGGCGATATCCGCGGCGCCGGCGATATCCGCTACGAAGAGCGGGGCGCCGTCGCTTACCTGCATTTCGACTTCTACAACGGCGCGCTCTCCACGGCACAGTGCGAGCGGCTGCGCGCCGCCTACTCGCGGGCGCGGCGGCGACCGACTCGAGTCATCGTGTTGATGGGCGGATCGGACTTCTGGTGCAACGGCATGCACCTGCACTGCATCGAAGCCGCGGACAGCCCCGCCGATGCCTCCTGGGCCAATATCAACTGCATCGACGATCTCGCATGCGATATTCTGCAAACCGACACGCATCTGACGCTTGCGGCGTTGCAGGGCAATGCGGCGGCGGGCGGAGTATTCCTGGCGCTCGCGGCCGACTGCGTCCTGGCACGCAGCGGCATCGTGCTCAATCCACATTATCGCAACATGGGCAATCTATACGGGTCGGAATACTGGACATATCTGCTGCCGCAGCGCGTGGGGGCCGAACAGGCGAACGCAATCATGACCCGCCGCTTGCCGCTCGGCATGCCCGAGGCGCGGTCCATCGGGCTGATCGATGATCACGCGGGGGTGGATGCAGGGGAATTCCGCGCGCTCGTCGAATCCCATGCGGCCGGGTTGGCGACCGAGAGCCGGTTTGCGCAAAGCCTGGCTGATAAGCGACAGCGTCGCGCGTCGGACGAGCAGAGCCGCTCCCTTGCGGATTATCGCGCCGAGGAGCTGGCGCGCATGCGCCTGAATTTCTACGGCTTCGATCCAAGCTATCACATCGCGCGCCATCGATTCGTGTACCGCACACCGCACGCGTGGACGCCGCTGCACTTGGCGCGGCACCGCCGCACGGCTGCATGAGCGTCGCCGTTCAGGGAGGACCCGGGCCTGCGATGTCTGCCGTGCAGAGCGTCGCACGCCTCTGGCGTATGGGCGGCCGGGTGCAGGGCGTCGGCTTCAGGCCCTTCGTCTATCGCCTTGCCCACCTCTATCAGCTCACCGGATGGGTGCGCAACCGCGGCGGAGAAGTGGAAATTCATGCAGAGGGGCCGCCGGAGCGGCTGCAGCTGTTCGGGGACGCGCTGTTGTCGCAAGCGCCGCCGGCGTCGGCGGCGCGCCTGCTGGAGGTGCGGCCGGCCGAGCTCGAGCACGGCGAGGCGTTTCAAATTCTTTCCAGCACCTTGGGCGAGGAGCTTCATGCCCACGTGCCCATGGACCTGTTCACCTGCGATGAATGTCTGGCGGAGCTGCGCGATCGCGCCGCGCGGCGCCACCGTTACCCCTTCATCAATTGCACGCAATGCGGACCGCGCTACACGCTGATCCGCGCCATGCCCTACGATCGGCCGAACACGACACTCGATCGCTTCACGCTGTGCGCACGATGTGCCGGCGAATATACCGATCCGCTCGATCGGCGCTTCCACGCGCAACCGCTGGCGTGTGCCGACTGCGGACCGTCTCTCAGCTGGTGCGCATCCGGTTTAGAGGTCGAGGGCACCGCACCCGCGCTGGCGGCGGCTCTGGCGGCATTGCGCGACGGGCGGATCGTCGCCATGCGCGGCGTCGGCGGCTATCACCTGCTGTGCGATGCCACCGATGAGAACGCCGTCGCCCGCCTGCGAGTTCGGAAAGGCCGGCCTACCAAGCCGTTGGCGGTCATGGTGCCGTGGCGCGGCACCGACGGCCTGAAATATGCGCGGTCCATCGTGCGGCTGTTGCCGCTCGAGGCCGCTGTCCTGTGCGGCGCGGCTCGCCCGATCGTGCTCGCCTCGCGCAATCCGCACGGCCCGCTCGCTGAAGCGGTGGCGCCGGCCTTGCGCGAGCTTGGGGTCATGCTGCCCTACAGTCCGCTACATCATCTGCTGCTCGAGGATTTCGGCGGACCGCTGGTGGCGACGTCCGGCAACCTGAGCGGCGAGCCGGTACTGACGGAGCCTGAAGAGGTGGAGGCGCGCCTCGGGGATGTGGCGGATGGCTTTTTGCACCATGACCGACCGATCGCGCGGCCGGCGGATGATCCGGTGGTTCGCATGGTCGCTGGGGTCGTGCGGCCTCTGCGGCCCGGACGCGGCACTGCCCCGCTTGAATTCAATCTGCCTGTACGCGTCCGGATTCCAACGCTCGCGGTCGGCGCGTACTCGAAGACGACGGTTGCATTGGCCTGGGATGATCGGGCGGTGGTCTCGCCGCATATCGGCGAGCTCGCGAGCCCCCGCGCACGCCAGGTTTTCGCGCAGGTCGCGCGCGATTTGCAGCAGCTTTACGGCGTGCATGCCGCACGCGTTGCGCATGATGCACATCCGGACTTTCCCAATACGCGCTGGGCGCGTGAGTCGGGGCTGCAGACCCGCGCCGTGTGGCACCACGTTGCACATGCGTCCGCCGTGGCAGGCGAGTATCCAAGCGAGGCGCCGCTGCTGTGCTTCGCCTGGGATGGCGTCGGCCTCGGCGCGGATCGGACGCTGTGGGGAGGCGAGGCCTTGCTGGGGCGGCCCGGCGCCTGGATGCGCGTTGCGAGCATGCGGCCGTTCCGCTTGCCCGGCGGCGAGCGTGCGGCGCGCGAGCCCTGGCGTACGGCCCTCGGCGTGTGCTGGGAGGTTGGGCTGGCGTGGCCGGAGGGCGCGTCGCTGTGCGCTCCGGCACCCCTCGGGCTGCTGCGCGCCGCGTGGGAACGCGGTGTGAATGCGCCCACGACGACGTCGGTGGGTCGCTTGTTCGAAGCCGCGGCCGCGCTGCTGGGCGTGTGCCGGCACGCGAGCTACGAAGGCGAGGGGCCGATGCGTTTGGAGGCCCTTTGCGACGACGCCGCGGCGTCACGCGCTGCGGGATCGCCCGTCGCGCTGCCGCTAGAAATCGATGCGGGCGGCATTTGGCGCAGCGATTGGGCGCCACTGTTGCCGGCACTGCTGGACATACGGGCAAGTCCGGCCGCTCGCGCCGCGCTGTTTCATGCGAGCCTTGCGCACGCCTTGTGCAAACAGGCGCTTGCGGTGCGCCGGCAGAGCGGGGTCGCCCGTGTGGCCTTGAGCGGCGGCGTCTTTCAAAATCGCGTCTTGACCGAGCAGGCTGAGGCGCTGCTGTCGGCAGAGGGCTTCGAAGTCCTCATCCCACAACGGCTCCCGGTCAACGACGCGGCGATCAGCTTCGGTCAGCTGATCGAGGCCATCGCCGCCGAGAGGAGCGTAGCCTGAAATTTCGCGACACCCACATCAGCCTGGCGCACGGCAACGGCGGCCGCCTGATGCGCGAGCTGGTCGACGAGCTATTCGCGCCGGCTCTAGCCAATCCGCACCTCGACACACGCGCCGACGCCGTGCCTCTGCCGGTGCCGGGCGATCTAGAGTTGGTCGTCACCACGGATGGGTTCACGGTCCAGCCGCTCGAGTTTCCCGGCGGCAACATCGGCTCGCTGGCCATTCATGGCACCGTCAACGATCTCGCCGTGAGCGGCGCCGAGCCGCGCTTCATCACCTTGAGCGTGTTCCTGGAGGAGGGACTGGAAATTGCACTGCTGCGGCGGGTGATCGAGGGATTGGCGCAAGCGGCGCGCGAGAGCGGCGTCGCGGTAGTCGCCGGCGATACCAAGGTCGTGGGCCGCGGCGACTGTGACGGGATGTACCTGGCGACCACCGGCATCGGATACCGGCCGCCGGGTACCTGTTTCGCCTTGGATCGCGTCCGCGCCGGCGATCGCGTTCTGGTGAGCGGCCCGATCGGCGATCATGGCGCGGCCGTCATGCTCGCCCGCCAAGAATTTGGGCTGAGAGGCGATCTCAAGTCGGATGCGGCCAGCGTGCTGCCGCAGTCGCGGGCCCTGATGAGGGTGCCCAACCTGCGCTTCATGCGCGATCCCACGCGCGGCGGGCTGGCGACTGTCGCGCATGAATTCGCCCGTGCTGCCGGGCTCACCGTGCGCCTCTCGGAGGCACAAATTCCGGTCCATGACTCGGTCCAGTCCGTATGCGAGCTGCTGGGCTTCGATCCCCTGTACCTGGCGTGCGAAGGTCGGCTCGTCGCGGTCGTTGCACCGCAGAGCGCCGAGGCGGCATTGACCGCGTTGCGCACGGTGGCGCCGCGGGCGGCGCTGATCGGTGAGTTCATGGAAGGCCCGCCGCAGGTCATCCTGGCGACCTCTTTCGGCGGCCTACGCGTACTCGATGAACTCGAGGACGATCCGCTGCCGCGCATTTGCTGAGATTCAGTAGACTCTGCGCTCGGTGCGGTTCCGAACAGACGCCGGGTACTCTGGAATGGCTTCATTCGGTCGCGCCGCCAATCCCATGCCGGCGCAAAACTTAGCGTAACGGAGCTTGATCATGAAGACAACACGAACCATTGTCGCGGCCACCATACTGGGTGGGCTCGCATTCTCTATTCCCGGCTACGCGGCCGACAGCGCGGCGGGACAAAAGATCTTTGCAGGTATCTGCTCGGACTGTCACGAGCTGAAGGACTATGCGGGCAAATCGGAGACGGATCTCGAAACGAAGATCAGTGGGATCGTGGCGGGCACCGTAAAGCACAAGAAGAAGCTCACCTTGAGCGCCGCCGACGTTGCCAATGTCGCGGCGTATATTTCGAGCAACGAGCCAAAGTAGACAGCGCCGTCGGCGGGCGGTCAATTTCCGACGGCTAGCGGCGCATTGATGCGAGCGGCTCCATTGCCGCTGGCCGAGCGACGTGCCCCCGGGGCCGCCGCGGTCGGTGTGCCGTTCAGCGCATCCGCAAAGGGACCTGGCAGGCGATCGTACTCGCGGCGCACTACGCGGTAGCATTCACAGCAAAGGGCTTCAAGGCCCGGGCGATCGATCACCGTGATGCGACCGCGGTGGTAGGTGATGAGGCCGGCATTTTGCAATTTGCGCGCCGCCTCCGTGATTCCTTCGCGGCGCACGCCCAGCGTGTTGGCGAGCTGTTCGTGCGTCATCGTCAACTCGTCCGACGCGAGCCGATCGAGGCTCAGCAGCAGCCAACGGCAGAATTGCTGATCGATGGAATGCCGTCGATTGCAAACCGCCGTCTGGGAAATCTGGCGCATCAGTGCGTGCGTGTAGCGCAGGAGCAAATCTTGCATGGCGCCGGCGCGGTTGAATTCTTCCTTGAGAAGCTCGCTCTTCAGGCGGTAGATTTGGCCCTTGATCTGAACCACCACTCGGTTTGCTATCCTGCCCCCGCCCAGGAACACAGTGACCCCGACCAGATCCTCATTGCCGATCGTGGCAATTTCGGTTGACGCCCCGTCGGCCGCCACGTGCAGCAAGGAGATGATCGCCGTGGTTGGAAAGTATACGTAGTCGAGCGCCGATTCGGGCTCGCACAGAGTCTTGCCGGCGGGCGCTTCGAAGGAAGAGAGGTACGGCTGCACCCGCTTCCATTCGGCGACCGGAAGCGCGGCCAGCAGCTTGTTCCGTGGCGCGTAGCCGACAGGAACGACATCCGATAATCCGTCGACATTCCCCATTTAAACATAATAAACCGCAAACTGGCTATGCCTATATACGCATATACCGGTGTCGCAGTGTGCCAAATACCTATGACCGTCATGTCGCTGAAATATTGGTGCGGTTCCCGCGCTCAGTGCTTGAAATGCGGCGCCGGTAGAGTCAGGGGCCATGGCGAGGTTTCGGCGCCTCGCTCCAGCGGAACCTCGATGACGACGGGGGCCTCGGCGTCGATCGCCGTCTGCAAGTGGAGCCGCAGCTCAACCGGGTTGGTGGCACGAAGGCCTATCGCGCCGAAGCTCTCTGCAAATTTTATGAAGTCTGGATTCACGAGATCGGCCCCGAGCAGCCGACCCCCGTATTGCTGAAGCTGGTCGCGCCTTACATTGCCGTAGCTGCGATTGTTGAACACCACGGTGATGAGATTGATGCCGTGTTGAACGGCGGTGGCCAGTTCCTGGGCGCCGAATAGAAAGCCGCCGTCGCCCGTTACCGCTACGACCGCTTGGTCGGGATGGGCCACCTTGACGCCGAGCGCCGTGTTGAAGCCGAAGCCGAGACTTTCCTGGTAACCGCACGTCACGTAGTGCCGCGGCTCATAGACGGGAAACCCAAACCGCGAGGTAAAGCCCACCTGCGAGATCTCTTCGACGTAGAATCCGTTTCGCGGAAGCACCTGCCGGATGGCGTTTATGTAGCCCATCTGCGGTTGAACGGCCTGGATGGCCGCATCGGCGCGCGCCTTGATCGCGGCAAATTCCGACGCGCGCGAATCCCGTTTGCCGATCAAGGGCTGCAGCGCGTTCACCAACGCCCGGGTGCCGATGGCGGAATCGGTGACGATGCCGACAGCGGGTTTGATGCGCACCATTTCGGTGGAATCGATGTCGATGCGCACCAGCTTGAGGTCTCGCGGAAGCCAGCGCCAACGAAAGTACTGCAGCTCCAGGCGGCTGCCAACCCCGATGAGCAGATCCGCGTCTTTCCAGTACTCATAAGCGGCAACGGAATTCATGCTATACGCAGATTCGTCGCTGACGATGCCTTTGCCGCTGCGATGAGCGGTCACCGGCGCCTGCAGGAGCCTTGCAAGCTCCAGTATTGCTTCCCCTGCATCGACCGCGCCGGCGCCGACGCTGATGAGCGGGCGTCTCGCCGCGGCAATGAGTTTGGCCGCAGCCGTTATCGAATCCGGGTCCGGGGCTGGCGGCGCGAGCGATTCGAGCGGCGCGCCGACCGTCACCTCGGCTTTCATGCCGAATACATCCCAGGGCGCTTCGACCGCCACCGGGCGGACGCGACCGGAGGTCAGCTGCCGGAACGCTTCGGCCATAACCCCGGGCGCGTCAGTCGGGTGGTTGATGCGTTCGGACCATTTGGTGAGTCCGCGCAGCAGAGCGAGCTGGTCCGGCAGCTCATGCAGCTGTCCGCGGCCCCTCCCGATCAAGTGCGACATGATATTGCCCGTGATGCACAAAACCGGCGCAATTGCGCCGTACGCCGTGCACAGTGCCGCAGCGGAATTCAATACTCCAGGACCGGGAACCACGGTGTAGGCGCCCACGCGGCCGGTGGATTTGGCGTAGCCGAACGCCATGTAACCCGCGCCCTGCTCGTGGCGGGCGGTTAGGAAGCGAATCTTGTCGCGACGCTCGGCAAGCGCATCATTGAAGTCGTACAGATGAGCGCCCGGGATGCCGAACACCGTATCGACACCATGTGCGATGAGTGATTCGGTAATCACCTGACCGGTCGTTAATACAGTCATTTGAGATTTCCAGCGGCGTCTGTATGTTGTCGGTTGTGACGGCAATTGTAGCCCAATAGTGGAGGTATCCATGGCTGTGCCGCCGGCGGCGGTCGCATTGGAGGATCGGTGCATCCATGGCCGTGGCTGACTGAGCTGTTCCTCGTCGCTCTTGCGGCGGAGACGGCCCTGCGACTTTGGCTCGCGTCACGGCAGATCAACGCCGTGCGCGCGCATCGTGACCGCGTACCCGAATTGTTTGCCGCGCAGATCGCGCTTACGGAGCAGCAGCGCGCCGCCGACTACACGATCGCTCGAGTGCGGCTCGGGCGCTGGGTGACGCTCTTCGAGGCGCTGATCAAGCTGCTGATGACGATCGGCGGCGGTCTTGCGGCGTTCGATGCGCTCGTGCGGCACGTGCATTGGCGTGAGCCCTGGCAGGGCACTGTGCTGCTGTTGAGCGTGCTTCTGTTCCTGCAGCTGCTCGGCCTGCCCTTTGCGCTCTGGCGAACATTTCGCATCGAGGCACATTTCGGGTTCAATCGCATCTCGCCGGGACTCTTTTTCCAGGATCTTGGCAAGCGGCTGCTGCTGGGCCTGGCGCTCGGAGTGCCCTTGGCTGCAGCCACGCTGGCGCTGATGGAGAGAGCCGGAGCATGGTGGTGGGTATGGGCGTGGCTCGTGTGGCTGGGCGTCACAGTGGGTCTAACCTGGGCGGCCCCTCGGTTCATCGCACCGCTGTTCAATCGATTTTCTCCCTTGAGCGACGCGGCGCTGAGGCAACGTGTCGAGACGCTGCTCGAACGCTGCGGCTTCGCGGTGCGCGGCGGCGTGTTCGTCATGGACGGCTCGCGTCGCTCGGCCCACGGTAATGCCTATTTCACGGGTATCGGACGCAATAAACGCATCGTGTTCTTCGATACGTTGTTGGCGCGGATCGATGCGGAGGAAATCGAGGCGGTGCTGGCGCACGAGCTCGGCCATTTCCGTCTGCATCACGTGCGCCAGCGCTTGGGCGTATCGGCGGTGTCGGTGCTCGCGGGGCTGGCGCTGCTCGGCTGGCTCGCGCGCCAGCCCGGCTTTTATACCGCACTCGGTGTGCCGGCAGGCTCGCCCGCGACGGCACTGCTGCTGTTCGTGCTGATCGTACCGGTCTTTGCATTCTTCGCGACGCCGCTCGAGTCGTGGTGGTCGCGCACGCAGGAGCGCGCCGCCGACGATTTTGCGAGCGAATATACCAACGCCGGCAAATTGGCCGGCGCCCTCGTCAAGCTCTATCGGGACAACGCGGCCACGCTGACACCGGATCCCGTCCATTCGGCGTTCTACGATTCCCATCCGCCCGCGCTCGAGCGGATTTCGCGCTTGCGCCGGCTCGGCGCCCGCTAGCGCGAACTATTTATGAACAATACGCATTCTCATGCACCAAGGCTGGATCAGATAGGTATTTTCCGGACCGCCGTGAATCCATTGCGCTACGCAGTCCCTGCTGCGCACAAGCCCTGGGTGGCCATTGCGCTGCGCTCTCCTTGCTTCGCGCAAGCCCAGGGTGGCCATCCATGGCCACCCGTAGGACGCATGCGTCCTACCCATGGCCACCCGCGCGACGCATGCGTCGCGCCCGTGGAGGCTGCGAGAAAACCTTGCGACGCGATGCAATCCTGCATCGCTGCAAGCCGGGGTTCGCCATTGCGCTACGCAGTCCCTGCTGCGCGCAAGCCCGGGGTGGCCATCCGTGGCCACCCGTAGGACGCATGCGTCCTACCCCTGGCGAACCCGCTCGGCGCATGCGCCGAGCCCTGTTTTTCACGCTCCGGAAAATACCTATCTGATCCAGCCTTCTTCCAGCTTCTCAAGCCCCGAGCAGCACGCGGCTGCGCCGAGCGCGCTCAAATCACGCGCGACATGCCGGCGGGCCGCGAGCCGGCGGGGATGTATGCGTCGAACGTCATGGCCACGGTGCGCATCAGGAGCCGGCCCACCGGCGTGAGGCCGATGCGGTCGCCGCACAGCTGCACGAGACCATCGGCTTCCAAAGTGTGCAGCCGCTGCAATTCGGGCGCGAAATAATCATCGAAGTGAACGCCATGCCGGCACTCGACGGCCGCTTTGGAGATGCTGCCGTGACACATGATCTCGTGAATGACGTCCTTACGCAGCACATCGTCGTCGTTCATGCACACGCCGCGATGCGAAGGAAGCGCGCCGGCCGCAACCGCGGCCTCGTACGTTTGCAGCGATTTGAAGTTTTGAACATACAGGGTGCCGACCTGACCGATGGCGCTGACGCCGAGATTCACGAGATCTCGATTCGCATGGGTCGTGTAACCTTGAAAACTACGATGCAAGGTGCCGTCTTGCTGCGCTAGGGCGAGACCGTCGGTGGGCAGCGCGAAATGATCCATGCCGATGTATATGTAGCCGGCCGCGCCCAGCTTGTCGACGGCCAGCTGCAACAGTTCAAGTCGTGCAGCGGCATCGGGGAGTTCGTCGGCGCGTATTTGCCGTTGTGCCTTGAATACGCGGGGCATGTGGGCATAGCCGTAGACCGCCAAGCGGTCCGGACGCATCTCGACGACGCGATCCAGGGTCGCGGCAAAAGTCGTCGGGGTCTGCCTGGGCAGACCGTAAATCAAATCGAAGTTGATCGAGCGAAAGCCCAGTTTGCGAGCCGCATCGTACACTCGCGCCACCGTATCGGCGGGCTGCACCCGGTTTACCGCACGCTGCACGTTCTCGTCGAAGTCTTGCACGCCCAAGCTGATCCGGTTGAACCCAAGAGCGGCCAACAGCTGCAAGAGGTCGCCATTGGCCCCGCGCGGATCGATCTCAATGGAATAATCTCGAGACGGCGCGTCGCTCAACTGGAAATGATGATCGATCCCGTCGACCAGCTCGACCAGCAGCTTCTGCGGCAAAAACGTCGGCGTGCCGCCGCCGAAATGCATCTGTTCGACGACTCTGCTCCGATCGAAGCAGGCGCTGCGCTGGGAGATCTCCCGCAGCAGATGCCGACTATAGGCATCGGCGCGGTCCAGATGACGCGTGACGACCTTGTTGCAACCGCAATAAAAGCAAGGACTGAAGCAAAAGGGAATGTGCACGTACAGCGACAGCGGATGCCCTTCGAGTGCACCGCGACTGGTTGCCGCCGCCCGCTCGTAGTCTGCCGCCTCGATGCCGTCACGGAATTGCAGGGCGGTGGGATACGATGTGTAGCGCGGACCTTCACGGTCATAGCGCCGCATGAGATCGGTATCGAAGGAGACGGCGGTCGCAACCGTCATATCCGCCTCTGAGCGAGCTTTTTCATCACAGACTAGACTTCATCGAAGCGCGGCGCACGCCAATAAGTACTTCCCGCTATTATAGCGGGCATTACGTACCCGCTTGGGTGGGCTACTGACATCGATCCGGCACCGAACTATCTTAAGGTGACTCATCTGCGATACCCTCTAGGAGCCTGTCTGAGTATTCCCCGTGGCCGCGACGTGGCAGATTTCGCTTCAGAGCGGCGCCGTCGGCGTAACGCTCTGCTATTCTTTGGAGCGCTGACGCTGCCCGGTCCCTTGAGCCGAGCGCAACACCGAACGCGCGTCACCGAGCAGACTCGACTTGCAATCCCGCTGCAGGTCCTGCAATTGGCGTCGAGCGCTCATATAGGCGTCGCGTAAGGCGGCATATACGTCGGCATGCCCTGCGCCGTTACGGTGCGTGCTATCGGCGTGAATTTGCGCGACCGGTACGCTCAGGTGAATCTTCACCGCATACGGGGCGCCGTCGGCGCCATCGCCGTCGACCGTCACGCGACACTGCGTGATGCCCGCGTGGTAGCGCCGCAGCCGTTCCCCCATTTCGCGCACGCGCGCCTCCAAGGCGCCGGAACGCTCAATATGTCGAAACGTCAGGCTGATCGGTGACTGCACGCGCCTCGTCCTCAATATCTTCTCTGGCGCTAGTCTCCGTAATACCTACGTCATTTTATATTCGTACTTCCACGTGCGCGCGCGCGGAAAATTGCTCCTCGTCCGTCGGTCGATCGTCCGTCCGTAGAATGTCCTTCAGTAGAAGGGGTTTACCGGGCGCCTCTCGGACGCGCGTCATTCGGCGACGGGTAAGCGAAACCAAAAACGACTGCCCCCCGACGGCGCTTGCTCAAAACCGATCGTGCCCTGGTGAGCCTCGATAATCGCGCGAGTGGAGGCCAATCCGAGCCCGGTGCCCCGCGGTTTGGTCGTGAAGAACGGCCGAAACAATTGGTCGCGGATTTCTGCGGGAACTCCCGCTCCGGAGTCCGTGACGCTGGTTTCCACGGCGTAGCGATCGGAGCTCGCCGCGATCGTGACGCGTGCCGGGTCGGCATTTTGCGAGCTGGCGTCGAAGGCATTTTGCACCAATGCAAACAGTACATGCTGAATTCTCAACCGGTCGATCAGCAGCTCGGGCAGGTCCGGCGCTACGTCGACCCGCAGCTCCGCTTTGGTCCGTAAAGCGAGCACAGCGAGAACGGGCCGCAACTCTTCGATCAGTTGGTCCATGCGGCAGGGCGCACGTGTCGGCTCGTGCTGATCGAAAAGGCGCCGGATGCGGCGAATGCCTTCCCCGGCGCTCAGGGCCTCCGCGCTGATGTGGCGAAAAACCTCGAGCGCTCGCTCTAGGAGCGGCTCCGGCCTATTCAGCAGCCGCTCGCCGGCCTGGGAAAACGTAGCGATCGCGCCGAGCGGTTGGTTCAGCTCGTGCGCAATGCCGCTCGCCATCTCGGCAAGCGCAGAGATCCGGGCAATCTCCATCAATTGATTGAGAATGGCCTCCGCACCGACCAGATTCGACTTCCGCTCGCTCAATGGATGCCTTACTTCGTCGCCTACCCTCTCGCAATTGCCAAGCCATTCCGCCCGAAAGTATTTACCGCATCGCGCGCGGGCGCACAGCTGCGAATTGCCGCAGCGACTTGCGCCGACCCCTTATACTTGGAGCCTGTCTGAGTAATCCCCGTGGCCTAACCTAAGGCAGATTTCGCTTCAGCCGAGGCGGAGCCGACGTGGTTGGGTCAACACCCAATGAGGAGGCGACAACGATGGATGAAGCGAAATCTGCAAGGGTACGAAGGGTTGGCTGGGGGACGCGGCTCACGCGGATTACTCAGACAGGCTCCTAGCGCTCAGCCATGGATGAACTCGGTTCTATCTCTCAGCATTTGCTGCAGTTTTCGCCGGACGCGCTCATCGTCGTCGACGCCGGCGGAATCATCTTATTTGCCAACGCCACGACGAGCGCGCTGTTCGGCTATACATCCGGGCAGCTGGTCGGCCAGCCAATGGAGCTGCTGGTGCCCGAGCGATTCCGGATCCGTCATGGGGCGCACGTGGCCGCTTATTTGCGAGATCCGACCAATCGCGAAATGGGTGCTCGACTCGTCGATTTGGTTGCCCGTCGCGCGGACGGCTCAGAATTCCCGGCCGGCATCCGGCTCGGGCCGTTTCGCGACGGCGGCAAGACTTACGTTGCGGCGGCCATTCGCGATATGACCGAACGCCGCGCCGTCAACGACGCGCTGATCGCCGCACGCGAGGAGGCGGACCGCGCCAACCAGGCAAAGAGTCGTTTTCTCGCCACGGCGAGTCACGACTTGCGCCAGCCGCTGCAAACGATCCGCCTCCTCAATGCCTCGGTGCTGACGTTGACCGAGCGAGCTTCGCGAGTGCACGAGCTGTTGCAGCGACAGGAGCTGGCCATCAATAGTGCGAGCCGATTGCTCAATGCCCTGCTCGATATCACGCGCCTTGAATCAGGTGCCATCGAGCCGCAGCTCGCGCCGGTCGGTATGGCCGCCGTTCTCGCCGATCTTGCGCGGGAATTCGAGCCGATCGCGGCCGCAAAGAATCTGCGGCTGGAATTCGCCGACACGCAGACGGTGATCACGACGGATCGCATTCTATTTGTCCAGCTGTTGCAGAATCTCATCGGCAATGCGCTGAAGTACACCGAGAGCGGGTTCGTGCGCATCGCGCAAAGCGCCGACGCGGACGCCCTGATCCTCACCGTCGAGGATTCGGGCGTGGGGATTCCGCAAGACAAACTCGAGCGGGTTTTCGACGAGTACTACCAGGTGGATGTCAAGGGCGCGCAGCGCTCCGGCGTGGGTCTGGGACTCGCCATCGTGCGCGAGGTGTCGCGGCTGCTCGGCTACTCGGTCGCGGTCGCGTCGCAATTGGGCGCGGGAACTCGAGTTCGCGTGCGCATTCCATCGCAGCGGGTGTCCTCGCAAATCCAGATGCAGCCGCGCCCAGCGTCCGTGCCGGCGCGCCGCGACCCGGAGCCCGCCAAAGCTCAGCCTGCGGCCAACTGCCGCGTTCTGCTGCTCGAGGACAATGATGCGGTACGTGCGGCGACGGAGTTATTCTTGACACTCGAAGGCTACGAAATACGCAGCGCTGCGAGCATCGCCGAAGCCGAAAGCATGCTTGCCGACATCAAGCCCGGTGATTTGTTCATCACCGACTACCATCTGGACGGCACACTCACCGGGCTCGACGTCCTGAAACAGCTGCGCAACAGGCAGCACCGCGAGGTACCCGCGATCCTGTTGAGCGGCGATCTGCAGTCGATGATGCGCGTCGTAAAGACGTCGATTCCGCGCTGCCGCTTTCTCAGCAAACCGGTCGATACCGGTGCACTGCTGGCCGCTCTCGCGGAGCTCAGCGGCGATGCGCCCGCTGTCACCTGAATAGGCCGCCGGACGCAAGCGCCGCGGCCATTGCAAGACGCTTGCTCCACCAAGGCCGCCGGCCGGCCCTCAAGCCGCCGCCCGCTGTACCGGTGCTGCTTCGAGGGCGCGTGCGAGGACGTCTTCGATCTTCTCCGCCCACACGAATTCCAACCGGTTGCGGACGCTCTCGGGGATATCCTCCAAGTCGCGGCGATTGCGGGCGGGCAGAATCACCGTGCGGATGCCCGCTCGTGCGGCAGCCACGCATTTTTCCTTGATGCCGCCCACCGGCAGCACGACGCCGCGCAGGCTGATCTCTCCGGTCATGGCAACGTCGGCCCGCACCGTGCGCTGTGTCAGGAGCGACGCCAGCGATGTGGCCATCGCCACTCCGGCGCTGGGTCCGTCCTTCGGGATGGCGCCCGCCGGCACGTGAATGTGCAGGTCGCAATTTTCGAGCGTCGAGGGATCGATTCCCAGCCGGTCGGCCTGTGATTTCACCCAGGTGACCGCCGCCTGGGCGCTTTCCTTCATGACATCGCCGAGCTGCCCGGTCAGGATGAGCTTCCCGGTACCTCTCACCCGACTCGATTCGATGAACAGGATGTCGCCGCCGGCCGGCGTCCAAGCGAGCCCGGTGGCCACACCCGGCACGCTGGTACGCAACGCCACATCGTTTTCGAAGCGCGCCGGGCCCAGGATGCCGGGCACGTCGGCGGCCTCGATCGCGACGCTGGCTGCGCGGCCCGAGGCGATGGTCACCGCCGCGTTACGCAGCAGTGCGCCGATTTGCCGCTCCAGGCTTCTCACGCCGGCCTCGCGAGTATAGTCCACGATGACCCGACGCAGCGCCTCGTCGGACAGCTGTACTTGATCCGCAGACAGGCCGTTGGCCTGTAGCTGGCGAGGGAGCAAGTGGCGCCGGGCGATCTGCAGCTTCTCCTCCTCGGTGTAGCCGGTGAGCTCGATCACTTCCATGCGGTCGCGGAGCGGCGCCGGGATCGCGTCCAACACATTGGCGGTGCCGATGAACAATACCTTCGACAAGTCGAATGGGACGCCGAGGTAATTGTCGCGGAACGTATTGTTTTGCTCCGGATCCAGCACTTCGAGCAACGCCGAGAACGGATCGCCCTGGTAGCTCGCGGAGAGCTTATCCACCTCATCGAGCATGAGCACCGGATTGCGCCGGCCGGCTTTGCGCACGGCCTGCACGATGTTGCCGGGCAGCGAACCGATATACGTGCGCCGATGTCCGCGGATTTCCGCCTCATCGTGTACGCCGCCCAAGCTCACGCGCCGGAACTTAAGTCCCAGCGCCTTGGCGATGCTCTGGCCGAGTGAGGTCTTGCCGACGCCCGGCGGACCCACGAAGCACAGAATCGGGCTACGGCCCTGCGGATTCAGTTTTCGGACCGCCAGAAACTCGAGGATTCGTCGTTTGACCTTCTCCAGGTCATAGTGGTCCTCGTCCAGGATCGCGCGCGCCCGCTCGATGTCGAGCTGCTCCGGATCGGTCTTCGACCACGGCATGGCGATGAGCCAGTCGAGGTAAGTACGGGTCATGGAATACTCGGCCGCGCCTTCGGGCATGCGCTCGAGGCGCGCGAGTTCGCGTTGCGCTTGCTCCTCCGCTTCCGGAGGCATCGCGGCGTCCTTGATCGCCTTCTTCAAATCCTCGAGTTCGGCGCCGGCACCGCCGGTTTCGCCGAGCTCCTTCTGGATCTGATGCAGGCGCTCGCGCAGCACCGCCTCCTTCTGCCGCTCGTCGAACGCCTCGCGGGTGCGCTCGTCGATCTGTCGTGAAACCTTCAACACTTCGATTCGACGGTTCAACAGCGCCAGCACGCGATCCAGGCGCGTCTTTAGATCGAAGGTCGCCAAAATTTCCTGCTTGTCCGCAGCCTTCAGATCCATGAAGTTCGCCACAATGTCGGCGAGCGCGGGAATCGACTCGATGGCGCGAATGGCATTGACGAGTTCCGCCGGAGCTTGCGGCAACAGCTGCAACGCCTCGATAGCCTTTTCGCGCAAGCTGAGTCCGCGCGCTTCGATTTCGCGGTCGAAGACGGTGGCCTCCTTGTGGGTCTCGATGCGGGCGACCAGGAAGGGCTCGCGGCTCACGTAATCGAGCAATGTAAACCGCTCTTCGCCCTGGGCGATGAGATGGTGCGTGCCGTCGCCCGCGGTAACGAACCGGACGATCGACGCGACGGTGCCGACGCGATGCAGCTGCTCAGGGCCGGGGTCACTGCTCGCCTCAGTTTGTAGGAGCAATCCGACACGGCGCTGCGTGCGCACCGCCTCTTGAGCCGCAGCGATTGCGTGCTTGCCGAAGACGGCAACCGGCAGCACGACTCCCGGAAACAGCACCAGATCGCGCACCGGCAGAATGATGAGCACATCCTCGGACAGGACGGTGTTTTGTGGCTGATTCTCGCTGGTGTTCATAGGCGCGACCCCGTCAGGCGCAAAAACAGATAACCGCGCTCGAGGCGATGCTCGAGCAGAGTGTAACTTCCGGCCGGCAGCTCGATGCTCCGCCGCATCCGGCCATAGGGGATTTCCAGGCGCACGACATCGACGCCGGCCTCGAAAGCCGGCGGGGGGACGGTGGTCTCAATCAGCAAGCCCGACGGGGTGACTTGCGCCACGACGTCCTCGGTGCGCGCGCCGGGCAAGGCCACCATGACGTGCACTTCGGCGCCGCGTGCAAAGATGTTGGCGGGGGGCTCCCAAACGGGCACTGTCGAGGGCCCGGCCAACAGCTCGTAAAAACGCCGATGCCTGCGCTCGGCCTCATCGAGCAGCGCACAGGCTTCGGCCCACATCCAGGATTTTCTGCGCGGCCCATTCATCATTTCACCCCCGGGGTTGCATGAAAAATAGACAGTGAGGGCGGTTGGGTTCAGTTCAAGGCTTGGCGGGCGCAGGCCGTTCCGCCACCCGCACGGTATAGCCGCCCGATTTCTCGTCCGCCCGCAACGTCAGCAGGCCGCGCTTCTGCGCATCGGCCAGCAGATCGTTGAACGACCGGAATCCGTAAGCGCGCTCGTTGAAGCCCGGGTGGCGGCGCTTGATGGCCTGTTTGATCATCGAGCCCCAAATCGGCTCATTTTCGCCGCGCTCTTCAGTCACCGCCTCTAGGGTCTCCACAACCAGGTCAAGCGCATCGGTGGGATCGGGGCCCTTGTTCTCCGCCGGCGCGGCCGGCGCGCGCGACGCGGCGGCCGCGGTGCGGCGGCGCTTGGAAGGCTCCCTGCGGACCAGATCATCGTAGTAGATGAATTCATCGCAGTTGTTGATGAACAAATCCGAGGTCGAATTCTTGACCCCGACGCCGATCACGGTCTTGGCGTTTTCGCGCAGCTTGCTGACCAGCGGCGAGAAATCCGAGTCGCCGCTGATGATGACGAAGGTATCGACGTGCCCCTTCGTGTAGCACAGGTCGAGCGCATCGACGACCATGCGGATGTCGGCGGAGTTCTTGCCGGACTGCCGCACGTGCGGTATTTCGATGAGCTCAAAGGCTGCTTCGTGCAGGCCGCGCTTGAAGTCCTTGTAGCGCTCGAAGTCGCAGTAGGCCTTCTTGACGACAATGTGACCTTTCAGCAGCAAGCGCTCGAGCACCTTTTCGATGTCGAAGCTCGGGTAATTGGCGTCGCGTGCGCCCAAGGCGATGTTCTCCAGATCGAGAAACACGGCCATGGTGGCATCCGAGGTGACGGTTGGCATGAGGTGATTCTACCCGCGCGCCGCCCGCGACGGCGGCTAAACCTGCGCCGAGAACGAAGGTGCGCCGCGTAGCGTCATGTAATTCGGGCATGATCGCGCTTCAATGCCTGGCACATGCAATGCACGGCGCCGCCGCCATCGCTGATCATCGAAACGTCCGGGTCATACACGGTAAGACCTTCGCCGCGGCAGGCCGCAATGAGATTTTTGCTGGAAGCCGGGACCAGCACCCGCTCGCTGCCGAGCGCAACCACATTGCTTCCCAACTGCATGGCGTCGCCGTAACTGATGGGAATCGCGCGAATACGCTTCGCCCGCAGCCACTCGACCAGTTCCGGCTCGACCGCTTCGATGCACACCACCGCTAGACCCTCGGCGATCATGCCCATTTGCACGTCCAAATGCAGAAAATGCGGATCGAACGCGTAGGTGCGAAACTCCCAACCTTCCGCCTCGAACCAAGATTGCAGTTGCCGCACCGCGGGCTCGATAGAGCGCTCGCCGGAGAAGCCGCAGACGGCAACCCCGGGCTTAAGCACCATGAAATCGCCGCCTTCGACGTTACCGGCGCTGACCAGATCGTAGATGGGGATGCCCGCCTCGAGGTAGAAGCGCAGGCAGGCCGCAAATTCGCCGCGCCGGTATGGTTTCTGGCACTGCATGATCACTGCGCCCCACGGCGTCATGACGCTGCTGTCTCGTGCGAAAATTTGATACGGCAGAACCGCTTCGGCCGGCAATACGTGAACGTTCACATCCGCTTGCCGGTATGCGTCGAGCATTTCGTCGTGCTGCGCGCGCGCGACCTTGAAATCGAACTGCAAGCCGACCCGCTCTGCACGCTGAGCGACAGCGTTGCCCGCCTGCCAGCTGAAATGATCGATCGGGCCGATGAGCACATCGCGCAATCGGCCATACTCACTGTCGACGCCCCAACGCTCGGGGCGTGGCGTGCCGCCGCCTTCAACTCGGGTTCGAAGCCTCATCGGGAATCCTCGTTGGCTATTCAAATTAGCCGGCGGCGAAAATCGTAAACAGCACCGGCGGCGAAAACTAAACCAGAAACGGCACTCGGTGCAAGCGAGGATCGGCGCAGGCGCCGGGAAAGCCGAGCATGCGCCAGGCGACCAAGTCGCGGCTGGCACCGTGGATCGGATTGCTGAAAAAGCCTTCCACCGTCATTTGCAGCAACAGGTCGAAGAATACCGCGGACGGGATGCCGTCAAGGTCCGTAGCACCGGCCTCGAGAGATTTCAGGTACGCATTTTGCGCATCGGCAGACAGCTCTGTGAACGCCGAGCCACGCGCTTCGAAGCCGTGGTTGATCGCCCGCAAGGCCGTGTGGAAGAGTGCCGCCGGCGTGAGCGGCACAACAGACCCCTGCGGCGGGGTTCCCGGTTGCCAAGGTCCGCTGCGGTACAAGCGTTCGCCGGCGCCCCATGCGCCGCACAGCTGCACGTCCAGATAATGCGGCACCCCCGCGCCCAGCGCACCCGGGCCGGATTCGTCGGCGGGGATCAGCCGTTCGCAGGCAGCCTCGATGAACCGCGCCTCGGCGGCGCTGAAGAAAAAGTAGCCGGGCGCGGGCGTTGCCGCAAGCACGGTGCTGGCGAGGTTCGGCGGCGTGGTCACGGAACTTTCGGACGCGGCGCCGAGGCGCAGCGCCAGGGCCGGAATCACGGTTGCGGCGCCCACCGTGGCGGCGACAAAGGTGCGCCGGGTCATGTTGTCCAAGTTCGATCTCGTGAGATCTCTCCTCTCCGCGCGCCGACGCCAAGACGTCTTGATACGCAATTCCAGGGAGCAAGGCAACCGCTGGCCGTATGGTGTGCCTTCGCCTAAAGCCTGCACTTTAGGGACCCAATCGTCGCGTTACGGCACCGGCGCACGATGTGTACTGCAATGAGGGCCGGATTCTGTTAGCGTTTGCATATGCTCCCGCGGCGCAAAGAGCTCTGATCTCGTGAGACAGGTGTACCGAGCACTGTGCCTCGTGCTGCTGCTGATCGGCGCGCAGCAGGGTGCGGTTGTTCACGAGCTCAGCCACTTTTACGCCCTTCACGGGCCTGATGTTCAAAACGACTCGGGGGGCGTTGCGGAGGGCAATTGCGCGCTGTGCCCCGCCTTTGCGCAAGTCGTTACCCCCGCTTTCAGCCATTCCTTCGACCTTCCTTCACTCCTCCGCGCCGCGGCTGAGCGCAGTTCCGAGCCGCCCATTGAGGGCGCCGACGCCGCGATTCCCACGCCGCGAAGCCGCGGCCCGCCTTCCTTAAGCTGATCGTTGCATTGAGCGATGCGCCGCCCGAGCGATCGGAGCGGCCCATATCCATTCAGCTTTTGCGGAGTCATTTTAATGTCCAGATCTTCAATTGCGCTTGCGGCGTCTTCTGCCGCTGCGGCGCTCATCCTCAGTTCCGCGGCAATCGCCGACACGGCCGATTCAATGGCGGCAAGCGCCGATGCGTCCGCTGCATCGAACACCTCGACCCCGGCCCAGCTGCAGGAGATCCAGGTCACTGCGGAGCGCTTGAACCAAGCCCGCAGCACCATCGAGACCCAGACCGGCGCGTCGACTTATACGATCGATAGCGAGGCGATCAAGGCCTTGCCCGGCGGTGATAACGTCCAGCTCAATCAGGTCCTGCTGCAGGCCCCGGACGTGGTGCAGGACTCCTTCGGACAGATCCATGTGCGTGCCGACCACAACGACCTGCAATACCGCTTGAACGGGATCATCCTGCCCGAGGGCATCAGCGTCTTCAGCCAGACGTTGAGTCCCTGGCTGATATCTTCCTTGAAATTGATCACGGGCGCGCTGCCGGCGGAGTACGGCCTGCGCACCGCCGGCATCATCGACTTGACCACCAACAGCGGCCTGCTCACGCCCGGCGGCGAGGTGTCGGTTTACGGCGGCAGCCGTTCGACTTATCAGCCGGCCGCCGAATACGGCGGCAGCGACGGCAAGTACACCTACTATGTCACCGGCTCGTACAAGCAGGATAATCTCGGCATCGAATCGCCCAACGACAGTGCCAATCCGATCCATGATCACACGACCCAGATTCAGGGCTTCGGCTATTTCGAGAACATCATCGATTCCAACGACCGCCTGTCGCTGATTCTCGGCATCTCGGACGATAAGTTCCAGATTCCGAACCAGGAAGGGCTGCAGCCGACGCTGGGGCTCAATGTTTACGGTCAAACCGAATTTCTGAGCAACAACCTGGACGAGACGCAGCGCGAGCTCGCGGAGTATGCGATCCTCAGCTGGCAGCACTCCGCAGGCGCCCTCAACTGGCAAACCTCAATTTCCGCCCGCTATACGAGCTTGAATTTCGAGCCCGATTTGGTCGGGGACCTGCTCTATAACGGCATCGCTCAGGCTGCGTTCAAGAGTGACACGGCCATCGGCTGGCAAACGGATGCCGCGTACCAGCTCAACGATGCGCATACGGTGCGCGCCGGCACCTATGTTCAGCACGACAGCTCCAAGAGCGATACGAGCTCGCAGGTCGTGGAAACGAACGCAGACGGCTTGCCGGTGAGCGATTACGCCGTGCCAATGACGGTCATCGACAACGGCACACAGGTGCAGCAGATTCAGAGCGTCTATCTGCAGGATGAGTGGAAGCCCCTATCGCCTCTCACCGTCAATTACGGCCTGCGCTACGATCATTACAGCGCGTATTCCAGCGGCGGCCAGCTCAGTCCACGCTTCAATATCGTGTGGGAGTTCCCGACCGACACGACGTTGCATGGCGGCTACTCGCGCTATTACACTCCGCCGCCGTTCGAGCTGATCGGCTCCGAGACCTTCACGAAATTCGCCGGCACGAGCGCGGTGCCGCCGGGCTCGGTGACGCAGGATACCGCCCCGATCGCCGAGCGCGCCAATTACTATGACCTGGGCGTGCAGCAGAAGCTATTGGACAAAACCTTGACGCTCGGCGTCGACAGCTTTTACGAGCAGGCGCAGCACCTGATCGACGAGGGGCAGTTCGGCGCGCCGATCATCCTCACGCCGTTCAATTACCGCTATGGTTTGATCGGAGGGGTCGAGTTCACTGCCAACTACGCGGTCAGCAATTTTGCCGCCTACTTGAACTCCGCCTGGCAGGCCGCGCATGGCAAGGAGGTGGAGTCGGCGCAGTTCAACTTCACCCAGGCTGACCTCAACTACATTGCCAGCAACTACATCCACCTCGATCACGAGGGGCGGGTGTCCGCTTCGAGCGGGGTCTCCTATCTGTGGCTGGGGACCCGCTTCAGCGTCGATGCGCTATTCGGTACCGGATTGCGCGACGATCTCACACTTCCCGACGGCAGCGTGATCCCGAACGGGGATCACACCCCGAGCTATACGCAGATCAATCTCGGTTTGACTCATCCCTTTGAAATCGCCGGCTCCGGTCCGCTGAACTTGCGCCTCGCTGTCATCAACGTGGCCGACAAGGTCTATCAGATTCGCAGCGGTACGGGCATCGGCGTCTTTGCGCCACAGTACGGACCGCGGCGCGGGTTCTACGGCGGGCTGTCGTGGAAGTTCTGACCGAGCGCCGGCAGAACGCCGCCGCGCACCTCGCCGAAGCCGATCCGGGTGGCGCCGGGCTTCGCACACCAAGCGCGAAAGATCACCGTATCGCCATCCTCCAAAAATGTCCGTTGCTCGGTTGACCCGACGCGAATCGGGTGCTTTCCGCCTGCGCTCAATTCGAAGAGCGACCCGGCTTCGTCGAGCGCCGGACCCGATTGAGTGCCGGTTCCAAGCAGATCCCCCGCGCGCAAATTGCATCCGTTGATCGTGTGGTGTGCCACCAGCTGCGCCACCGTCCAATAGGAATGGCGAAAGTTGGTGGAGGAGAGCCGCTGCGGCGGCTCGCCACGATCCTGCATCGAGGCGGTCTGTAGGAGCGCTTCGAGGCGGATATCGATGCCGCCGGCCGCCTCATTCGATTGCGACGTCAGATAACCGAGCGGTGCCGGGTCGCCCGGAGCGCGCGCGAGCGGCACGCGAAAGGGCGCCAACGCCTGTAATGAAACGATCCACGGTGAAATCGTCGTGGCGAAATTCTTGGCGAGAAACGGACCCAGCGGCTGGTACTCCCACGCTTGCAGATCCCGCGCCGACCAATCGTTGAGCAAGCACAGCCCGAATACATGCGATTCGGCGCTTGCGACGGGGATCTGGCATCCCAACGAGTTGCCGCTCCCCAAGAACACGCCAAGCTCGAGCTCGTAGTCCAAGCGCACGCTCGGGCCGACGACGGGCTGTGACTGACCGGGCGGCAGGCGCTGTCCCTGAGGTCTATGAAACATCTGGCCCGACACGCCGATCGATGAACTGCGGCCGTGGTATCCGATCGGTATCCATTTGTAGTTCGGTGTCAAAGGATTGTCGGGACGGAGCAAGCGCCCGACGGCCGTCGCATGATGGATCGAGGAATAAAAATCGGTAAAATCGCCGATCCGCGCAGGCACCGAATACTCCGCCTCCGCTTGCGGCACCAGGCAAGTCTGAAATGTCCGCTGCAGCGCCGAGCCCTCGAGCAAACCTTCGAACAGCGAATGCCGCAGCGCGCTCCAGCTCGTTGGACCCAACTGCATCAATTCGTTGAGCGAGGAACGCGCACCGGCGCGCACCGCCGAGGCCGCGTCGCCCCTGCACGCACCGGTTGCCGCCAGTGCAGCGAGGTCGAGGATCTGATCGCCGATCGCCACGCCGCCGCGAAACGCCGCGGAAGAAGAGCCGCGCCGACGGAAGACGGCAATCGGCAGATTTTGAATCGGAAAATCGCCGTCCATGCGATTCGCCGTCGACACCCAGCTCTGGCGATGCGGGTCATTGGTGACATCGAGCGGCATGGCCTCACTCATGGGCGAGCGCGATATTCGGTTACGCGCGATCGGGGTCGAAGCGCTTTTTAAGATCCAACCAGAAAGCCATATAGTCCTTTTGCAGCGCCGGCCGGCCCTGCAGCGCGTAGCGGGTTGGCCTGATCACCATGCGGCTCTCGAACATGAATGCCATCGTGTCGGTGATATGCACGGGCCGCGAGGTATCGGCGGCGATCGCCTTCTCGAAGGTCGCGGCATCCGGACCGTGCCCGCTCATGCAGTTGTGCAGCGAGGCGCCGCCCGGCACGAAGCCGGCGCTCTTTGCATCGTACACGCCGGTGATCAGGCCCATGTATTCGCTGGCCACATTGCGATGGAACCACGGCGGCCTGAAGGTATTTTCCATCGCGAGCCAACGCGGCGGAAAGACGGCGAAATCGAGGTTGCTGGTGCCGGGAGTGTCGCTGGGCGAGTGCAGCACCAAGAATATCGAGGGATCAGGATGGTCGTAAGAAATGGAGCCGATCGCATTGAAGCGGCGCAAGTCATATTTATAGGGAACGTTGTTGCCGTGCCAGGCGACCACGTCGAGTGGCGAGTGGTCCATTTGCGCAATCCACAGCCGTCCGAGAAATTTCGCGATCAGCTCGTGCCGGCCGTCGGCATTTTCATAGCGCGCTCGCGGTATCCGGAAATCTCGCGGGTTGGCAAGGCCATTGGCGCCGATCGGCCCAAGATCGGGGAGTTTGAAAGGCGCACCGAAATTCTCGCAGACGTAGCCGCGAGCGGCGCCCGCTTGCACGTCCACTCGAAAGCGCAGGCCGCGCGGAATGACCGCGATTTCCTGCGGCTCGAGGTTGATGCGGCCGAGCTCCGTGTCGAGGGTCAGGGCGCCCAACTGAGGCACGATCAGCAATTCGCCGTCGGCGCTGTAAAGGTAACGGTTGCGCATCTCCTGATTGGCCGCGTAGAGATAAATGCCGCAGCCGGAAAGCATTTCAGGCGAGCCGTTTCCCGCGACGGGCAGGAGACCCTCGACAAAGTCAGTCGGCGTCGTCGGTAGCGGCAGCGGATCCCAGCGCAGCTGGTTCGGCGTCAACGGCGCATCGTGAGCCTGGCCGGCAAACACATCGCGTTCCAAGGATTGGAAAGGACCGTGCATCACCGAGGGCCGAATACGGTACAACCAGCTTCGCCGATTCGCACTTCGCGGCGCGGTAAACGCGGTACCCGAAAGCTGTTCTGCGTAGAGCCCATACGGGCATCGCTGCGGCGAGTTTTGCCCGCGCGGCAGAGCGCCCGGCAGCGCCTCGCTGGCAAACTCGTTGCCGAAGCCGCTTTGGTAATTCGATGAGTCGAGGGTGGACATGGAATACCTAAGATATACGCGCACCCTGGCGCCTCAGTTCCGTCTGCACACGGGTTGTCGGCTCGTTGAGTTGCTTCACGAAGATATTCTAGCGCCGACTTCTGCAAATCGGTGGTTTTGTCGCCCACATGGGCGCGGCGCGGACGCAATACCGCTTGCGCATAGGAGCTCAAGCGCCCGCGTGGGGACTCAAGAATTCCGCAAGCGCTCTGCCCTGATTGGAATTCTTGGCGATCACTTTCAGGGCGACCAGAGCGGGGGTTGCCAGCACAATACCGGCAACTCCCCAAAACAGTCCGCCGAACCACAGCGCCAGAAACACCAGCATCGGATTGAGTTGCAGACGCCGACCGACCAACAGCGGCTGCAACGCCTGCCCCTCGACGGCGACCAACGCCAAATAGCTTCCGGCGACGGCGGCCGGGCGGGCGAACCCATCGAAGGATACGATCGCCACCGAGGTCAACAAAATCAGAGTGGTCGTCGGACCGGCATAGGGAATGAAGTTCAGCAGCCCGGCGACGGTCCCCCACAGAAACGGGTTCGGCATCCCGCACAACTTCATCGCGCAGCCGGTCGCGAGCCCCAACCCCACGTTGATCAGGGCGGTGGTCACGTAAAAGCGGCCGACTTCGCGTCGAACCTTCTCGATCACGCCGAGCACGTGCGCGGAATTGAGGTCACTCACCAGCGCCAAAGTCATGCGTGCAAGCATCGGCGGGCCGCCGGCCAGCAGGAACAGCGTCAGAATGAGCACGGTGGCGGTACTGAGTACGGCGTCTCGAGTGGCGTCGAACAGCATCGCCGGCGCGCTCTCCTCCGGAGCACTGACTGCCGGCGCCGGCGCGTGGCTTGCATTCCCTATATTGCCGGCCGAATTTCGCAGTTCGTCGATGCGATTCATGAATTGCGCCAAGGGTCGAATCTTTTTTCCGATCACCCTTACCGTGTGCGGGGCTTCGGCGAACCAATGTTGCGCGGGTTCCAACATGAGATCCGACAAGCCGACCGCGATACCGACGATGACGAGCATGATCAGCACCGCGCCGGCGCTGCGCGGTACGCCCACCCCATGCAACGACTCGACGGGCCCGGAAAGCACGAGCGCAAACAAAAAGGCCAGGGCCACGGGGACGAACGCCACGTGCGCAACGTAGAGCAGAAGACCGATAGCGATCGCAACCAAGACACGAACTGCGGTGATTTTTCTCGGGACTGTGCGGCCGGCGCCACGCGGCGTCTCCGGAAGTACGCGATCCTCGTTATCGATTGATGTATCCACGTAACATCCCCCCCGCCGACCTTAATCCACGTGCGCGCCTAATATTAGGCCGGGCTGCGCCGAGCAGCTGTAGGACATCACTGACGAGAAGCGCGCGCAGGCTAGCGCCGAGGCGCCGAGCGACATAAGGTAGGCTCTGTTCACGCGGTCCCATCCCGTGACAATGCCGTCGTAACGGCGCATTTGAGGAGGCACAACGGAAAACTCTGGGAGTGCGCGAAGGTGCGGAAGGGCGTGTGATGCAAGCCGCCCGCACGGGCCTTGAGGACATTGGCGGTCGATTGTGAGATGCTCGCGCGATTCTCGGGAAGTTAAGGGCTTGACATGGCGTCTGCGGGCTTTCACTGGGACGATCCGCTGTTGCTCGAAGAGCAATTGACGATGGAGGAGAAGATGGTGCGCGATGCGGCGCGCGAATATGCGCAAGGAAGCTTGGCGCCGCGCATCGTCGAGGCCTTTCGGCAAGAGCATTCCGATCCGTCGATATTCCGCGAAATGGGCGACCTGGGGCTGCTGGGCGCGACGATTCCCGAAGAATTCGGCGGCGGCGGGCTCAATTATGTCAGTTACGGGCTCATCGCACGCGAGATCGAACGCGTCGATTCGGGATATCGCTCCATGATGAGCGTGCAGTCATCCCTGGTCATGCTGCCGATATACACATTCGGAAGCGAGGAACAAAGACATCGGTATCTGCCCGCGTTGGCGCGCGGTGAAATGATCGGATGTTTTGGTCTGACCGAGCCCGATCACGGCTCGGATCCCGCCAGCATGGTCACGCGCGCCCGCGCCGCGAGCGGCGGGTTTCGCTTGACGGGGTCCAAGACATGGATTTCCAACAGTCCTTTCGCGGACGTGTTCATCGTATGGGCGAAAACCGATGATGATGCGATCCGTGGGTTCATTCTCGAAAAGGGCTGGAAGGGACTTTCGGCGCCGCCGTTGCACGGCAAGGTTGGTCTGCGGGCCTCGACTACCGGGCAGATCGTCATGGACGACGTCTTCGTGCCGCACGATCATCTTTTGCCGGGCGTCAGGGGGCTGAAGGGTCCGTTCACCTGCCTCGATTCGGCACGTTACGGCATTTCGTGGGGCGCGCTGGGTGCGGCCGAGAGCTGCTGGCACACCGCGCGCAGCTACGTGCTCGAGCGCAAGCAATTCGGTCGCCCGCTCGCTGCCAATCAACTCATTCAGAAGAAACTCGTCGATATGCAAACCGAGATCACCCTGGCACTGCAGGCCTGCTTGCGCCTGGGGCGCATGAAGGATCAAGGCATCGCCGCGGTCGAGATCACCTCCATGCTCAAGCGCAATTCCTGCGGCAAGGCGCTCGACGTCGCCCGCACCGCGCGCGATATGCTGGGCGGCAACGGCATATCGGATGAGTTCGGGGTGATCCGACATCTGGTGAATCTCGAAGTCGTGAACACGTACGAGGGCACTCACGATATCCACGCCCTCATCCTGGGCAGGGCGCAGACCGGCATTCAGGCGTTTTCCTGACATCCTCCCGCCCATTGGTGAGGGAGTTTCCCTGTCCGGAGTTTCCGTGGCGAGTATCGGATCAAAGCGCCGTATCGTCGGCTTCGAGGCTCGTCCACCGAGCGCTCGTCGTCCATAGCAGCTCCTGCAGCTTGGGGTCGTTCGCCAATGGCGATGCCGCCTGGATGCGGTGATGCTCGTCGAAGTAGCGGCCGTTGACCAGCGCCACGTCTTTCGACAAAGCGAGATACAGCGTGGTGCGCGCGCCGCGTACCTCATCGAAGGTGTGGCGGGTGATCAACCGTTGCACGATGCGCAGCCAGCGGGGCAACAAGTTCGTGGCGACGACGCCCGGATGCAGACAGTTCGCGGTGACTTCGCTGCCGGCGAGGCGGCGCGCCAGCGCAAACGTGTGCAATACGTTGGCAAGCTTGGAGCGTGCATAGGCCGCCCTCGCATCGTAATGCGCCTGCAGCGTGCTCACATGCTCGAGATCCATGACGCCCCGGTAGTGGGCTCGCGAGGCGACGTTGATGATGCGGCCGCCCGCGGCCATTCGCGCGAGCAATAGTGCCGTCAACAGGAATGGTCCGAGATGATTGCTTGCAAATGTGAGCTCGTAGCCGTCGACGGACGTTCTCTGTCGTGTGCTCACCATGCCGGCGTTGTTGACGAGGAGCGCAATCGATCCAAAATCCTGCTGCACGCTCTGCGCGCACTCGCGCACCGAGGCAAGAGACGCAAGATCGCAGCGACGCACGTGAACGGCCGCTGCCGGGGCATCGGCGAGGATCTCATCGCGAACGGCAGCCCCCGCCTGCGGATCGCGACACAGCATGACGAGGGAACAGCCCGCCTTCGCGAGCTCCTGTGCGGTTACCCGGCCGATACCGTGGGTCGTGCCCGTAATCACGGCAAGCGGTCTGCCGTCGGGCTTGACTGGCGTCAAGGTTCGACCTCGATCGCCGATTCGACCGGTGTGCCGGCCACGGCATACCCCGCGGCGATCCAGGCATCGAGTCCTCCGTGCAACGGGCGCACCTTTCGGAAGCCGTGGTTCATGAGTATTTTGGCGACGCGGGCCGCGGAGGCTTCATTCGGGCAGGCGCAATAGAGAATAATCTCCCGATCGCGCGGCAGATGCCCGATGTGCTCATCCACGTTTTGCAGCGGGACGTGAACGGCGCCCGGTATCCAGCGGGGCTCGAGCGCACGGGCCGTGGGCGAGCGCACGTCGATGATGACGGGTGCGGCGCCGGTTTGCGTGAGCTCGTACAAATCCGCGACGCTGATGCGCGCCATGCGCAGCACCTTGTAAAAGCGCTTGCGCTCCCACCATTTGAATGCGATGTACGCCGCCAACAGCCCCGCGATCACCCATCCGGCAACGCTTCCGATGCGATCCAGATGGATCAGCAACGCGTCGATCTGCGACTTGAACAGCGCGCCGGCGGCGAGGCCGCTGCCCGCCCAAAGCGCGCCGCTCAGCGTGGAGAGCGCGATGAACCGCGGCCAACCGATGCGCATGGCGCCTGCGAGAGGAGGGGCGATGGTGGCGAGGCCCGGCACGAATTTGGCGATCACCAATGAATTGATTCCCCACCGCTCGAAGCGCGACTGTGTTTGGCTGACACAGGAATCCGGTTCGAGGGAAATGCGGCACAGGATCTTCAGCACCCGGATGCCGTAGATCTGCCCGATGAGATACCAGATGCAATCGGCAACGAGGCAGGCGATCACGCACAACAGGAGCAGCAGACCCATATTCAAGCTGCCGTGCGCGGCAACCGCGCCGGCCACCAGGAGCGTCGGGACTACCGGCACGGGCAGGCCGATCTGATTCAGAAGCACGTTCGCACCTACGATCAGCAAACCGTACTGCGCGACGAGCAATGCGACCGAGTGCGTCAAGCAAGATCTGTACGAACGGCGCGGCGTTCGATATTCGGCAGCAGCGCGGCAGTCATGCCGAGCAGCGGCAGGAATGCGCAAAGGCGATACACGTACTCGATGCCGTGCCGGTCGGCCACACCGCCCAGCACGGCGGCACCGACGCCGCCCATTCCGAAGGCGAAGCCGAAGAACAGTCCCGATACCGCGCCGATTTTACCCGGCATGAGTTCTTGCGCGAACACGAGGATCGCCGAAAAGGCGGAGGCCAATATCAGTCCGATGACGAAGCTCAAGATTGCGGTCCACAGCAAACCGACGTAAGGCAGCATCATTGTAAACGGCGCGACGCCCAGAATCGAAAACCAGATGACGCGTTTGCGCCCCACGCGGTCGCCCACAGGCCCGCCGATCAGGGTGCCGAGCGCCGCCGCAAACAAGAATACGAATAGGTACATCTGAGCCGACTGCACCGACAGATGAAATTTTTCGATGAGGTAGAAACTGAAATAGCTCGTAATGCTAGCCATGTAGAAAAATTTTGAGAAGATGAGCACCAGCAGGATACACACCGACCAAGCGACGCGGTGCCGCGACACCGGAGACGGCGTCGGCGAGCGCGGCTTTAGCCGGGCGGATCGGTCGAGATGCTGGCGCTTGAACCAGGCGCTCACGTTCCATAGCACTGCGATGGCGAGCAACGCCGCAACCGCAAACCAGGCAAGGCTCATCTGGCCATGCGGAATGATGATCCAAGCGGCGAGCAACGGCCCGATCGCGCTGCCCGTGTTACCGCCGACTTGAAATATGGACTGGGCCAGGCCGTGGCGGCCGCCCGAGGCCAAGCGGGCGATGCGCGAGGACTCCGGATGAAAAATCGCGGAACCCGCGCCGACCAACGCAGCCGCGACCAACACGCTCGCGTAATTAGGCGCCAGCGCCAAGGTCACCAGGCCGATCAAGGTAAAGCCCATACCGGCACTCAACGAATGGGGTGTCGGGTGTTTGTCGGTGTACATGCCGATGAGCGGCTGCAGCACCGACGCGCAAATCTGGTAGGTCAATGTGATTGCACCGATCTGGACGAAGCTCAATCGAAACTCGCCTTTCAACAACGGATAGATCGCAACGATCAGAGACTGAATCATGTCGTTGAGAAAGTGCGAGAAACTGATCGCGCCTAGGATTTGGAAGCGAATGTGCGCAACTCGGCTCATTGCCGCCGAGTCGTCGGCGATACCGTCTTGCATGGCTCGTGCTCGAAAATTCCGGCGTACGAACGCCCCGAACCGACTACCCTACTACTTCGTCGTCTGTCCTGCGAGAATGCGCCGATGAAGCGTTTCGAGCCCTATGTTTTTTTGAGGGAATTGCCGTCACGCTGGGACGTATTGGCGTTCATCGTCGTGATCGGCTTGATCGCCTTTCTGGGCGAGACCGCGCGGGGCTTGTTCGCGCCTCTGACCCAGCTCAGTGTCTCGCCCCTCTCATTGAACCCGGGGCATTTGCCGGAATACGCCGTGCGGACCACTTTTCGCATGCTGGCGGCGCTTTTCTTCTCGCTGCTCTTCACGTTCACCTATGCGACTTGGGCCGCCAAGAGCGAGCGCGCCGGCAGACTATTGGTGCCCATCCTCGATATACTGCAATCCGTACCCATTCTGGGCTTCATCTCGATTACCAGCGTTTTCTTCCTGTCGTTGGCGCCTGGGCGCGTGCTCGGTGCGGAGTTCGCGGCTATTTTTGCCATATTCACCAGCCAGGCCTGGAATATGGCGTTCAGTTTCTATCAATCCCTGCGTACGGTGCCGATCGAACTCATGGAGGCGGCCGAGTCGTTTCGGCTCTCGCCCTGGATGCGCTTCTGGCAGCTGGAAGTGCCGTTCGGATTGCCGGCGCTCGTCTGGAACATGATGCTGTCGATGTCGGGCGGCTGGTTTTTCGTGGTGGCTTCCGAATCGATCAGTGTCGGGCATTCGGCGGTCGCCTTACCCGGCGTGGGATCGTACATAGCCCTCGCCATCCAGCAAAAGAACCTTCTCGCCATCGGCTGGGCGATCCTCACCATGTTGATCGTGATTCTGCTCTACGATCAGCTGCTGTTCCGTCCGCTGGTTGCCTGGGTCGATCGCTTCCGGGTCGAACAGGAACCCGGCGAGCGTGTGCCCGATTCATGGGCGCTGACCATGATGCGCCGTTCGCGCCTGATCAAGGCGGCGACGGTGGCCTTTCACGCCGCGGTGCTGTGGACCAGCCGGGCGGTGAAGCGCAGCGACCCGCAGGCACCCGAGCCGGTGCGGCGGCCAAAGCGCAGTTTGGATCTGTTCTGGGTATCGTTGGTCGTTGTCGCGGTGGTGCTCGGGTTATGGCACATCGTCGCCGGGCTCATCGCGAACACGCCGCCGCGCGAGGCCTTGCACGTCTGCGGGCTGGCGATCATTACGATGCTGCGGGTGTTCGTTTTGATCGCCTTGGCGAGCATCGTGTGGGTGCCGGTCGGGATTTGGGTCGGGATGCGGCCGCGCGCGGCGCAGATCGTGCAACCGATCGCCCAGTTCATGGCCGCGTTTCCGGCGAATTTGTTGTTTCCCATCGCCGTCTTCGGCATCGTGGAGTGGAAACTGAATCCGGACATCTACTTGAGTCCCTTGATGATTTTGGGCACGCAGTGGTACATCCTGTTCAACATCATCGCGGGCGCGTCGACGATTCCGGCCGAAATGCGCTACGCCGCCGAAAACCTGGGCGTCAAGGGCTGGCTGTGGTGGCGCAAAGTGGCGTTGCCCGCAGTGCTGCCGTTTTACGTCACCGGGGCCATTACCGCTTCCGGCGGATCGTGGAATGCCGCGCAAGTCTCCGAACTGGTCACCTGGGGGCATACCGAAGAGCGGGCGCGGGGCCTTGGTTCGTACATAGCCGACGCCGCGGCGGCCGATAATTTTCATCAAATCGTTCTGGGGGTCGGGGTGATGAGTCTGTTCGTGGTCACCATCAACCGGCTCTTCTGGCGGCCCTTGTATTACTACGCCGAGCGCAAATATCGACTAACCTGACCGGGGTGGCAATGAACGACTGTCCGTTACTTCAATGCTCCGACGTGCGCAAAGCATTCCCCAAGCCCGACGGCGCGGAATTGCTGGTGCTGGAGGGCATGAATCTGGAGCTGCGCGAGGGGCAGATCGTGGGGCTGCTCGGCCGCTCGGGGTCGGGCAAATCGACTTTGCTGCGTCTGATAGCGGGCCTGGCGGAACCGAGTTCCGGTCAACTCAGGTATCTGGGACAGCCCATTTCGGGTCCGGCGCCCGGAATCGCCATGGTGTTTCAGAGCTTTGCCTTGTTCCCCTGGCTCACGGTGTTTGAAAATGTCGCGCTCGGTTTGGAAGCGCAGCACATGCCGCGGGGCGAAATCCGCAAGCGTTCCCTGGCCGCCATCGATCTGATCGGACTGGACGGCTTCGAGTCCGCCTATCCGCGGGAGCTGTCCGGCGGCATGCGACAGCGAGTCGGTTTCGCGCGTGCGCTGGTCGTACATCCGAATATTCTGCTCATGGACGAGCCGTTTTCCGCGCTCGACGTGCTGACCGCGGAAACTCTGCGCACCGATTTCCTGGATTTGTGGGCGGAGGGGCGGATGCCGATCAAGGGTGTCATACTCGTCACTCACAACATCGAAGAAGCGGTGCTGATGTGCGATCGCGTGTTGGTGTTCGGCAGTAATCCGGGCAGGATCTTGAGCGAGATCCGAGTCGCGCTGCCGCAGCCGCGCAACCGTCTCGACCCGAGTTTTCGCGAGTTGGTCGAGCGCATTTATGTGGAAATGACCGCACGCCCGAAAGGCGGCGCCGCGGGCGGACGGCAGGAACGATTCCCTGGGCTGGGAATCGGCAGCATATTGCCGCATGTGTCCTCCAATTTGCTGTCCGGCTTGATGGAGGCGGTGGCGGCGGCGCCGTTCAACGGCAAGGCGGATTTGCCGGAAATCGCATCGAACCTGCAAATGGAGATCGACGAGCTATTCCCCGTCGCGGAGACGCTCCAATTGCTGCGCTTCGCCGAACTCGAAGGCGGCGACCTCAAACTCACGGAGGACGGGTTGGCGTTTGCCCATTCCGCCATCGACGAGCGCAAGCGGATTTTCTTGCGCCATCTGCTGACCTATGTGCCGCTGGCCGCACATGTTCGCCGTGTGCTCGATGAGCGCGCCAGCCATTCCGCGCGCAAGAGCCGCTTCATCGACGAATTAGAGGACTTCATGACCGAGGAAGAAGCGGACGGGACCTTGCGCGCGATAGTGAGCTGGGGGCGCTACGCGGAGGCATTTGCCTACGATGATGAGAACGCCATGTTCAGCCTCGAGAATCCGTCTTAAAATGGGCAATCATGAGTGACCCGGCTTCGCCCTACCTGCAGCTGCATGTACCACCGGATGAAATGGTGAAGTACATCCAAGATCTCATGATGCTGCCGCAGGGCGAAATCGCGGCCGGTTCGGCGATGAAGCTGGCGCGGCGCCATTGGGGCGGCGATACGCCCCTCGCGCGCGCAGCGCTGCTGCGCTGGGGCGCGCTGAACCTCGCCTTCCAGGACAAGCGCTTGGAGTCCTGGACCGTCGCTCGCGAACGCGACCGCATTCAAGTACCTGCCGCGCTGGTGGCGGCGGCGGGGATTGCACCTCTGCTCATCGACAACGAGCGCGCCGTTTTCGATATTCCCGCCTTGCTCGACGCTACCCTGCAGTTCCAACCCCCCGCGGGTCAGGCCTAAGGGTCTTATGAAGATCGCCGAAGACCCGGCGCCCGAGCCGCGCTTTGGGATGCTGCGCACCATCGCTCTGTACAAGCTTCTGAAAGTATTGCTGCTGATGTTGGCGGCTTATGGCGAATTGCACCTGCGCGACGCATCGCTGTCGGCGAAGCTCCTGTCCTGGGCGGCGGCCAAGCCGTCGGGGCTCGAGCACGACGTGGTGACGCGCTTGCTTCAGTGGTTCAGCGGCTTGAGTGAATCGAGAATTCACGCGCTGCGCGTGGTAACGCTGACCTATGCGGCGGTGTTCGCCGTGGAAGGCATCGGACTGTGGATGCGGCGCCGCTGGGCCGAGTGGCTGACCACGATTATTACGGCCTCGTTGATTCCCTTCGAGCTGTGGGAACTGGTTTACAGACCCAATATCGGCAAGGCGGTGGTGCTGACAGCCAACGTGGCGATCGTGGCGTACCTGTACTGGCACGTTTCCACTCACCGCAGGACGCCCCACCCGAAGGGGCTCGTCTAGGAGCCTGTCTGAGTAATCCCCGTGGCCTTACCCAAGGCAGATTTCGCTTCAGCAGAGGCGGAGCCGACGTAGTTGGGTCAACACCCAATGAGGAGGCGACAACGACGGATGAAGCGAAATCTGCAAGGGTACGAAGGGTTGGCTGGCTACCGCTCCGACCGCCGTAGCTCTGCGCCCGCCGCGCGAAGCTCTTCGCCGCCGGCAGCGCGCTGCTTTGTGAAATGATCTTCATCTCGGACGAATTTCACTGATCCGGCGTATTCTTCGTGGCGCTCGTTAATACCACCGGTGGAGACCCCATGAATAAGTTCGGAACCTTGATTACATCTGCTCTATTGACCTTTGGAATCGCTGCGGGCGCGATGGCTGCCAATGCGCCGACGGCCGCGACGACGATGGCTGCCGATACTCCCGCCGCCGGCGGCACCGGCACTGCCACCACCCCTCCTGCGAAGTCCGGCAAGTCGTCCGGCAAGCACCACAGCAGCAAGGGCGGCACCAGCAAGGCGAAAAAGCCGGCGACCCCCGCGGCCCCCGCTCCTACGACCGCCAAGTAATAGTATTGGTGAAGCGCCCCGGCCACCTCCTGGTGGCCGGGGTGGTTTGATCCGCGCCGCTCCTCCCGTCTGATCGATCGACATCGCGGCAACCGCTGGCCGCGCCAAAAAGCCCAGCGCGCAGGCGAGCAAGAACCTAAAATTAGCTCCCATGCGAGAAGGATTGCACGAATTCGGACATAGCCGCCGGGAGGGCACAATGCATCGAAAGTTATCGAGTTGCTTCGCGATGATCGTTGCCGCCGCGGTGCTCGTTGCCCCCGCGCTGATCGCCCCGCCGGCCAGCGGCCAGATGCTGCCCGGAGGACCCGGGCAAATGCCCGGCCGATCGCCTTCGTCCGTTGTCCCGGAGGACGCGGACAGCAGCAGCAGCCCGTCGGTCGAGAAGCCCGACGCCGCCGCCAAAAAAGCCTTCAAGGCGGGCATGAAATCGCTCAATAAGGCCAAGGAGTTCGAAGCCGCGGCCGCGGCCGCGCAGAATGCGGACAAAAAGGCGAAGGAAATGGAAAAGGTCGGCGACGCTTACAACCGCGCTTTGGACGAATTCACCGAGGCCTTGAGCAACAAGGGGGACATGCTCGAAGCGTGGGACAACGTAGGCTACGTGCATTTGCGGCTGGGTGCCTATGCCGAAGCCATCGACGATTACAATCACGCTCTGGCGCTGAAGCCCGAGCTGCTCGAGGCGGTTGAGCACCGCGGCGAGGCGTATCTCGCCGTCGATCGATTGGAAGAGGCCAAAATCGCCTATATGGACCTGTTCAATCATGCGCCCAATCTCGCCGATCAGTTGATGCTGGCAATGCAGAAGTGGCTGACCGCGCATCGGGCCGACGCTCACGGCATGCGCGCCACCGACGTCGACGCATTCGATAAATGGCTGATGGAGCGCGACGGAATCGCGAAGCAAACCGCATCGCTCCCGCACTAGCGCGGAGCGGCCTCGCGCGGTCCGGCGCCTTTGAGCGCATCGAGCTCCGCGCGCAGCTGTGCGACCAGCTCTTCGAGGCGCATGAGCCGTTGATTCACGTTCGCCGCGGCTTCCGGCGCATCCGGCGTATCCGTGGCTTCCGGCGCCGACTCGATGGTTCCGGAAAACAGATGCGCGTAGCGGGATTCGCGCGCTCCCGCGGCGCGCGGCAGACGGGCGATGAAGGGACCGTCCTCACGCGCCATGAGAGCCTTGAGCGTCGCTTCGACCTCGTCGGCATCGGCAAACTCGCACAACCGGGCGGTACGCGAGCGCAATTCGCCGGGCGTCTGCGGTCCGCGCAGCAGCAGCACGCATATGATCCCGAGTTCCTGTTTCGAGAACTTCAGAGAACCGAATTCGGTGTTGCAAAAACGGTGCTTGTACTTGGTGACGCGCCCGCCGTAGCCCGCCGATTTATCGCTTACCATGTACTTTTTCATCAGCGAATCCACCGCTTGCTGCACCGCCAGCTCGGACAAATCGAGTACCGGCTCGCGATTGGTCTTCTGATTGCACGCATTGGTGAGCGCGTTCAGCGACAGCGGATATTGATCCGGCGTCGTGATTTCCTTCTCGATCAGGCAACCGATTACGCGTGCTTCATGGGCAGAGAATTCAATATTCATGGTTTCGTGAGCTTCCAAGGCGGCCCGAGATGTTTTAGGGTAACTCAAGTGTCGAGCGGCGGCGTGATGGTGTACTCATGAGCACGATACAATTGGTGTCCGAGCACGGCTGCTTCGGCGGCGTGCAGCAATTCTATAAGCACGCGTCGCGCGAGACGCGCGGCTCGATGAGGTTTTCCGTATACCTGCCGCCGCAGGCACGCACGGCGAAAGTGCCGGTGCTGTATTACTTGGCCGGGCTGACCTGCACGGAAGAAACGTTCCCGATAAAAGGCCACGCGCAACACGTCGCCGCCGAACTGGGGCTCATGCTGGTGGCGCCGGACACCAGTCCGCGCGAGCCGCGCCTGCCGGGCGATGCCGACAATTGGGATTTCGGACAAGCCGCGGGCTTCTATGTGGACGCCACCCAAGCGCCATGGTCGACGAACTATCGCATGTACAGTTATGTGACGCGCGAGCTGCCGGAGGTCGTGACCGCCAACTTGCCTGCGCTTGCGGGTGCGGCGGGCATTTTCGGCCATTCGATGGGCGGTCACGGCGCATTGACGTGCGCGCTGCGCAATCCGTCGCAATACAAATCGGTGTCTGCGTTCGCGCCGATTGCGGCGCCGCTGCAATGCCCGTGGGGACAGAAGGCGTTCACGAACTATCTAGGCGCGGACAGCCGCGCGTGGCGCGAGTACGACGCCAGCGAATTGGTGGCGCGCAACCGATTCCCCGGGCTGATCCTGATCGATCAGGGCACCGCCGACCAATTCCTTGTCGAGCAACTGCTGCCGGAGAAGTTTTCAGCCGCCGCTGCGAAGTCGGGACAGCCACTCAACTTGCGCATGCAGCCCGGATACGACCATGGCTACTATTTCATTCAAACCTTCATGGCCGATCACCTGCGGCATCACGCAGCCTACCTGAAGCAATAAGCGCCAACCGCGCCGATTCCGCCTCGGCTGAAGCGGGTAAGGCCCCGGGGATTACTCGGACAGGTGACTAACGCGAGACAACCGGCGCCGACGTGATGTGCCCGTCGAAATCGGTCCACACATGTCGTGCGAAGTCATACAGCTTGCAGCGCCGCACGGTATTCCAGTAATAGCGCCACGTAAACACTTCCGAATTCAATCGCTCATCGAGTGTGGCGCTGAGCCGCGCCTGCGCCTCTTTGAGGCGGTAGAGGGGAATGCCCATATTCACATGATGTGCGCCATGCTCGAGGATGTAGTGGATCAAGCCGTCGAGCGGGCGTATGAGTTTCACGTGCACCGTGGTCGTCGCGTAGCCCGCATTTGCGCTCCATTCGTCGCGGCGCTCGTACCATGCGACGCGCGGATGCGTGTGCTGCACGTAGATCACGAAACCCATCAGGCAATTCCAAAGGAAGAACGGCACGGCAAAGCCGAATACCAGCAGCGACCAAATCGATCTACCGCTATATATGCCCCAGACGGTGAGGCCGCCAATCCAAACGAGGGCGAAGAGGGACACCAAAAGATTATCCCAGGTGTAGCTGATGCGCCGAGTAGCCACGTGCTTACGGCTCGGGAAGATGAGTTTCTTCCACCACATCTCGATCATGTAATAGACGCCCTGCCCGACGCCGCTGCGGTAGATGCGCTCGAGCCGGCGCCGAATCCACGGCAAACGCGCAAACTCGGGCGGCGAAAAAGGCGTCCACACATAGTCGCGGCCCTTAAGATTCGTGAAGCCGTGATGCGCGAGGTTATGACCGATTTCCCACAAGCTGTACGGCGTCAACGAGGGTAGGAATGCAATCCGGCCGATCCATTGATTGAGCAGCTTATTGGGGGTGTAAGAGCCGTGGCAGGCATCGTGGCCGATGACGAACAGGCGCGCGATCCATAGGGCCGCCACCAGAGAGGCGAACACCTTGACCCACCACGCCTCGACGACGAGCAGACTTGCGATGGCGACACCGAGCACTAGCCAGTCCAGCAAAAACCACACGATGGGTGTTGCAAAGCCGCGTTCCAGCGTGAACGGCTGCAGTAGTTTCTGGAATGCGAACCGGGACTTGCCGGGCGGGGGCGCCGCAACGGGTTGAGTCTGGGGCGGAGAAGGGGCGCGCATTGAAAACTCCGGCGGCGCATGACGAGATAACCAACAATTATACGCCTTGCGGCAGCCTCATATAGGACTTACGTCCCGACTGTTTGAACTAGCGTCAGGCTGTTGGAACTAGCGTCAGGCGGTCTCGGCATCCGGCCAGAGCAAAACCCCCAAATGCTCGCAGGCCTCAATCAGGGCGGTGGCAGCCTCCCGGGTGCTGGCATCGAGCCGCCGGTCGTGGGTGAGCAGCCAAGTGAGCCGCGCACGACGCGATCGTGCCGAAGGCTCGCTGTCAAATAGCGCAGGGAACAAACTCAGCGCATCGACGAATTCCCGCATCGGCGCACTGCTTTGAACGTTCGGAGGAGGCGTGAGTAGGAGCTTGAGCCACGTCACGCAGCGCTTGGCAAGACCCGCCCGAGTGATCCCGACACTGGTGCGCCGGCGCGTTTCCCCATCCGCCAATGAGTCCGCCAAGTTGCGGTAGTGCTCGACCGCGGATTCGTCCGCGGGCAGCGCCGGACTCGCATCGGACAGCACGGAGCGAAGCAAGTCCGCGAGCAGCAACGCCAATGCTTCGGCCAAGAATCGCTGGCTCTGTTCCGCGTCCGGTCGCGACAATTCGGCCCAGACCCTTGGGCCGCCCAGTCGCCTAGCGTTGGGAGAGTTCGGCATGGCTCCCAGTGTAGCGGCTCCGCGGATCATCGCAACTATGTCAGAATGCGACCAAGTTCACTGACCTGTGCGGATCGGCTGCAAAAGGCCGGTGCTGTGTGAGCCGTGCGCCGCAACCCCGAAAAACTTAATGAAACATCGAGCGGTTTGATCCCGGGCAAGCCCGCGCGCCTGGCACCGGGGGTGCGCCGCATCGTCGCCCGCAACGCGGGACTCATGACCGGACCGGGCACCAATACCTATCTGCTGGGAGTTCGCGAGGTCGCGGTGCTCGACCCGGGACCCGACGATGCACAGCACATGCATAGCATCCTTGCTGCCGGCAAACAATCCATTCGATGGATCATCGTGACCCACACGCATCGCGATCATTCGCCGATGGCGGCCGCGCTTGCGCGGTCGACCGGAGCGCGCCTGATCGGCCTGCCGCCTCCCTCGGACGGCCGCCAAGACGAGAGTTTCCAGCCCGATGAGTTGCCCCGCGACGGTCAAAAGCTGGTGCTGGGGGATACCGAACTAATCGCTATCCATACCCCCGGGCACGCCTCCAATTGCGTGTGCTACCTGCTGGAGGCCGAGCGTCTGCTGTTCACCGGCGATCACGTGCTCGAGGGAGTCTCGCCGGTGATCCTGCCGCCGGATGGCGATATGAGAGCGTATATGCACTCTCTCGAGACGCTGGGAGCTTACGATTTCGAGCGCATAGCGCCGGGCCACGGCGATCTCATGGGGCACGGCAAGAAGGTGATCAGTATGCTGCACGCGCACCGTACGGCGCGCGAGGACAAGGTGCTGCGCTGTCTCTCGAGCGCAATCTTCGCGGCAACGCTGGACAGCCTTGTACCGGACGTCTATGACGATGTGCCCGTGGAGCGCCATCCGTGGGCAAGACTCACCTTGCAAGCGCACCTGGTCAAATTGGCGCGCGAAGGCAGAGTCAGCGAGCGCAACGGCGTTTGGCAAGTCCGTCGCGGATGACCGCGCGTCTGAGCGTGTCGCTGCACGATGTCAGCGTGCGGCGCAGCGACAAATGGGTATTGAACGACATCACCCTGCGGCTCAGAGCCGGCGAGCGCTGGGCGCTCATCGGGGACAACGGTTCGGGCAAGACGCAATTGCTCAAATTGCTCGCCGCCGACGTGTGGCCGACCCCCACGGGTCGTGAAGAGCGCATTTATCGCCTAGGCCGCCGCAAGGTCGATGTGATCGAGGCAAAAGAGCGTATTGCGTACATCGGCGGCGAGTTACACGATAAATACGCCCGCTACGGCTGGGATCTGCGGGTTCACGATCTGATCGCCACCGGTCTGCATAGGACGGATCTTTTGCTTAGGCCCGCGAGCGGCGCGGAGCGGCGGCGGATCGGCTCGATGCTGCGCGCCAGCGGCCTGAGCCGCCTCGCGGCGCGCAATTTCTCGTCGTTGTCGTACGGGCAGAAGCGGCTCGCGCTGCTCGCTCGCGCACTGGTTCGAGAACCCGACTGGCTGCTGCTGGACGAATTCTACAACGGCCTGGATACGCAGTATCGCCGCCGCGTTGACCGGATCCTGGATGCGGTGCGCGCCGCCGGCCGCTCTTGGATCGTGGTGACGCATCGGGCTGGCGATGTCCCGCGGGGAACTCGGGGAATCATCGAGCTGCGCGGCGGCCGGCTGCATTCGATGAAGGCACTGCGCCGCGCGGAGCTCGCCCGACTCGCCGTTGCCGCCCGAGAAAGCGCTCCGAACAAGCGGCAGCGGCACATCAAGCGACGAACGGGTGCAGGCACCGCGCTGCGCCGCGCAGCCGCCGCGCAGCCGCTGCTGCTGCGGCTCACTCGAGCGGATCTTTACGTCGACTATCGTCCCGTGCTGCGCGATCTCAACTGGGAAGTGCGCAAGGGGCAGCATTGGGCGGTGTTCGGCGCGAACGGCGCGGGCAAGACGAGTTTTCTCAAGTTGTTGTATGGAGATCTATCACCGGCTTTGGGGGGACGCATCGAGCGCGAAGGTTTCCCCGCAGGTACGCCGATTGCTGCGTGGAAACAACAGGTCGGCTACGTCTCGCCCGAGCTGCAGGCCGATTATGCGGTGGAGGTGACCGTTCTGGATTTGGTGGCAAGCGGACGCTACGCGAGCATTGGCCTCGTCGATGCGCCCACTGCACAAGACCGCAGGACTGCGCGGCGCTGGCTCAAATTCTTCCATCTGCTATCACTCGCGGGCCGGCGGCCGCGTGAATTGTCCTACGGGCAGATGCGACGGGCTCTCATTGCGCGAGCGCTGGCCGGTCAGCCGCGCATCTTGCTGCTCGACGAACCGCTGACGGGCCTCGATCCGCGCCAGCGCGCCGCCGTGAAACGCTTGCTCGAGCCTCTGATGCGCACGCAGTTAACCGTGATCATTGCCGCGCACCATGCCGAGGATCTGCCGCGCGGCATGACGCACGGTTTACGCTTACACAAACGGCGCGCATACCTCATGGATTGCTATTCTGCGAACTGAGTCGGCGGCGGCCGGCGGTACCTTGAGCAACACTGCCGCACTCGATTCCGGCACAGGGAATGGAATATGTCGCGTGTCCTTGCTACGGCCCTCGGGGCCGCCGTACTGGCGCTGGCCGGCTGTCACGGCTCCGGCTACGCCGTGCGCCCGGTACCGCGCATCGCGGCCGAAAGCGTCGGCAAACCGGTGAGCCGGCTGAAGGAGGCGTTTGGACCGCCGCGCAAGATCGACACTACGCCGACGAAGCAGGTGTACGTTTGGTTTTTGGAGCAAAAGCCCAACGGAGCGCCGGCTGGTTTTCACGGTTGCGAGATGGAAGTGACGGTTGACGCCCGCTCGGAGCACGTGCTCGGCTACTCACTGTCGAACATCGGCTGGTCCAAATGCGGCGAGGTGGAGCGCAAGATTCGGGTAGCGGAGCGTTAGCACCGCCGAGCGCCAGCTTGGCACTGCCTCTGCTGAAACGGGCAATCCACGGCCTACAATAGACGCTTAGCCTGCCGCAGGCGCGCCCGGAGTTCGAAGTGTCGTTGATCGTCGTTCTATCGCTTGCCGTCCAGGCCGCTTTGATCGTGCACGTGATTAAGACCGGCCGTAATTCGCTGTGGATTTGGGCCATTGCGCTATTGCCGCCGGTCGGCCCGATCGCCTATGTTGCGGTGGAGATCTTGCCGGAACTGGTCGGCGGCAGAACGGCACGACGTGCAAGGGCAGGCATGCAGCGCATGATCGATCCGGACCGCGAGCTGCGCCGCGCCAGCGTCGAGGTGGAGATTTCCGGCAACGTCGATGCGCGCCGCCGCCTTGCGGAGGAACTGCTCGATCGCAACCAATACGACGCAGCCATCGAAATCTATGAGGGCGGCCTGAAGGGCGTCTTCGAACATGATCCAACGCTGTTGCTGGGCCTCGCGCGAGCGCAATTTGCCAAAAACAACTTTGCTGCGGCGCGCGTGGCCATGGAGCGCCTGATCCAGCACAATCCGGAGTTCAAATCGGCCGACGGGCAGTTACTGTACGCACGTACTCTGGAGGCCCAGGACGCGCTCGATGAGGCCGAACACGAGTATGCAGCGGTGGCGCCGGGTTACCCCGGCGCGGAAGCGCGGTTTCGCTACGCTTTGTTGCTGAAGCGTCGCGGCAAGCTCGAAGAGGCGCGCGGCATTCTCAAGGATTTGCTGGACGGGGCGAAACTGGGGCCGGCGCATTACCGCAGGGCGCAAGCGCAGTGGCTGGATCGCGCGCGGCGCGAATTGGGTGCATTGGGCTAAAATGGGTGGCTCACCAATTGCGATTGGAGGCTCGCCGTGTTGTGCCCGCACCGAATTAGAAAATTCGCCTTGATTTCCCTCGCAGCCGTCATGCTCGCTGCGTGCGCAAGTGAGCGCGAGCCTGCGCAGAAGATAATGAACGACATCGAGGCGGCGGTGAATGCAGCATCGGCGGATGCCGCCAAGTATGTGCCGGATCAATTGAACGATGTGCAGACCAAGCTCGATGACTTAAAGACGTCTTTCACCGCGCAAGACTATAAGGTCGTGGTGGCCAAAGGACCCGCCTTGTTGAGCGAGGCGCAGGGTCTGGCAGGCGCCGCGGCCGCCAAGAAGGCCGAGGTGATGAAGGGTCTCAACGATCAGTGGGCCGCTTTGTCGGCCGAGGTGCCCGGCCGGATGACGGCGATCCAGAACCGGATCGACCTGTTGAGCAAGAAATCGAGCCGCAAACTCGTCAAGGGAATAGATCTGGAGGCAGCGAAATCCGCATTGAGCGATGCAACGTCACTGTGGTCGAAGGCGCAAGGTGCCTTCGGCAACGGCAATATGGAGGAAGCCGTGGCGACGGCGAAGGATGTCAAGAGCAGGCTCGAGGCAGTCGCGAGCGGCTTGAAGATGGAACTGCCGGCGCTGGCCGCGACGCCGGCTACCTGAGCCGTAGTACCGCGGGGGTGGTCTTGCCGCGAGAGGGCGGTCGTCAAAGCGCCAGCGTTCCCTCGCTCACGATGACGGCGCTGCCGCCGATGTGCGCGGCGACCAGGCCCCCATGATCCGTCTCGAGCTTGACGCTGACCTGTCCCGGCCGCTTCATTTGTCGGCCCTGATAGCCGACAAAGCCCGTTGAGTGCTTGCCGAACTGGCCGAGTTCGAACAGGTAGGAGGCGAGCATGGCGTGCGCGTTGCCGCTCACGGGATCCTCCGGGATGCCGAGCGCAGGGCAGAACATGCGCGATTCGGTCGACAATTCATCTGCGCTCGCACCGCGATTCAAGGCAAATACAAAAAAACCGTCGGTACCGAGCTCGTTGCCTAGCGAGATCAAGGTATCGAAATTCGGTGCGAGGGAGTCAAGGGCGCGCGCATCCCCAATCGGCACGAGCAGGCGGGTGCTGCCTTTGCGGGCGATGCGCGCGGGCATGATCTCATGCAGCTGGGTTGCCGGCAGTCGCAGCGCTTCGGCGACCCGCAGCGTGGTTTTGAACGGCAGCGGGTTATCCAGTTCGGGCACCGTTTGGCGAAACTCGACGCTGGTCTCGCGCCCCGAGGAGTGCGGCGTCTCTTGCGCGCGAACTTCGACGATGCCGGTCCCGGAATGCTGTCGAAGCACGCCGAGAGCGCGCCGACCGAGGGCGAGAAGTACCACATGAGTGGCAATGGTGGCGTGCCCGACGAACGGCGCTTCTTTGCGCGCGTTGAAGAATCGCAGCCGAACGTCGTGATCCGCAGCCGAGGCGGGGAATACGAACGCGACCTCGGCATGGGCAAATTCGCGCGCGATGGCCGTCAATGTGGCATCGCTCTGGCCGTCCGCGTCGAGGACGACGGTCGTGGGATTCCCGGTGAAGCGTATGCGCGTGAATGCGTCTACGTGAAATATTCTCAAGCGAGTCTCCACAGCTGATATCCGGGAGCCTGTCAGTACTCTGCGCGAGCCCGCGTTACTGAAGACAGGCTCCCGCAGTTTTGCACGCATCCGGCCGCTAGGCTACACTTCTGCGAGCCTTGGGGTGGTCTGTGCGAGGACCTGAGATGCGGCAAGTCGCCTATGCGACCACCGCGAACCCGTTGAACCTGACCCGGTTAGTACCGGCGTAGGGAGCAGGTAGATCCGTGCCAATGCGCTGCGCTGTCGAAATTAGCATGTACCCGCTGATCGGCGATTACCGGCCGCCGATTCAGGCGTTCATCGATCGCCTCAACGCTTACCCCGACTTGGTCGTGCGAACCAATACGCTGAGCACGCAGGTGTGGGGCGCTCTCGATCGAGTCATGGCAATCCTTGCCGAAGAAATGGAGCGTGCGGCGGCCGGACCGCAGCTGATCTTCGTCATGAAGGTATTGCCGGGTTTGGCCGCGCCGTGATCGAAGAACTTTCGGGCCAGCTCCTCCACGCATGGCGCGGAACGAGTTGGACCGAACTCACCGCGGCCGCGCTCGCGGTGGCCTATTTGTTGCTGGCGATTCGCCAGTCGATCAGTTGTTGGGTGGCCGCGTTCGTGAGCTCCTGCCTGTACGTATGGGTGATGTTCTGGGCGCGCCTGTACATGGAATCGGCTCTGAATGGATTTTACGCAACCATGGCCGTATATGGGTTTTGGCAATGGCGAGAACGCGAGGGCGGCGCGGCTCTCAATGTGCACCGCTGGAGCTTGGTGCGTAACGCGATGGGGTTGACGGGCGTCGTCGGCCTCTCCGCAGTGAGTTCCTATTTTTTGCGCCGGTTCACTCCTGCGGCGTGGCCGTTCATGGATTCCATGGTCACTTGGGCCAGTGTGTTCGCCACATTCTTGGTGGCGCGCAAGGTGTACGAGAACTGGCATTGGTGGCTGGTCATCGATGCGGTGAGCCTGTGCCTGTATTTCACGCGACGCCTGTATCTCACGATGCTGTTGTTCGCGCTGTACTTGGTGCTGATCGTGATCGGCATGCGCGCGTGGCGCCGCAGTCTGCAATCCGCGGCGCATGCGGCCTAGCGATCTCGAGAATCTCGCGCTGCGCTATGTGCCCGGCGAGGGCGCAATCGTCATTGACCCCCTCGGAGCGGGCCTCGTCAACGAGAGTTATCGTGTGGCGCGTGGCGGCCGGCTCTATGCATTGCGTGTCCCGGCGCCGCATGCCGCGGAGTTCGGCCTCGATCGCGGATGGGAATGCCGTGTGCTCGAGCGCGCGGCGGCGGCGGGCATTGCACCGGTCGTCGAGTGCTGCGATCCCTGCCAAGGGATCCTCGTGACGCGCTGGGCGGGGGGGCGAGCGTGGACCGTCCCGGAGGTGAGGAGCACGCAGAACATCGACAGCATGGCGCAACTCGCACGGCGCATTCACGCGCTGCACGCGCCGCAGGGGGCGCGCATCATGAGCCCCGCGGCGTGGATTGCTTATTATCAGGAAGTGCTCATCCGACATGCCGCGGACACCGGGAATCCGCTGATCGACGGACGCAGGTCGGTCGACCTGCAATGCCGAGCGACGGGGAGCCTCCTGGCTCTCGCTGCATCGCCGCCGCTTGCGTCCGTGCTTTGCCACAGCGACCTGCACCGCCACAATGTCGTCGTCGGCGAACATGGGCTGATCCTGCTCGACTGGGAGTATGCCCACGTGTCGGAGCCGTTGTGGGACTTGGCGGGATGGATCTGCAACAATGACTTGAGCGAGGATTCTCGGCAGTTACTGCTGGCGCGCTATCTGGAGCGGGGACCGACGCCGCCCGAGGCGGCGCGTCTTAAGCGGCTGGTCTGGCTGTACGACTACGTGTGTCTGCTGTGGTGTGAGCTTTACTCGAGGCTCCGGCCGGGCGTCGCCGGCGACGGCATATGTGCCCGGGGGCAATGGCTGGCGGAGCGCCTCGAGCATGGCCCCGGCCGCGCCTGAAGCGCTCCGGTAACGGCCCGGTAGTCGCGCCGGGTAACTTCCGGCACACTAACCGATCGTTGCGGCGAGCCCTCCTTGAGGGGGATTGACCGACTGAAGGTTCAATGGAACGGAGAGTTCAATGGCGCAGATGATCGTGCTGGACCGGGACGGGAAGGAGCATGAGATCGAGGCTAAGCCCGGCCTCAAGATAATGGAAATTCTGCGTGAGCTCGACTACGGAGTCGCCGCGATTTGCGGCGGTCTGTGCTCTTGCGCGACCTGCCACGTGTACATCGATGAGAGCTGGGTCGGGCGCGTGCCGAAGCCGCAGAGCGATGAACTGGAATTGCTCAAGGAGATACCGGATTTCCGCGAGGGCGCCTCGCGTCTGTCCTGTCAGGTCGAGTTCACCGAGGCGCTGAGCGGCATCAAGCTGGCGATCGCCGCGGACACTTGAGGACCTCAATTCGACGCGGTTTTGCGACCCTCGGTTTGCCGGCGCACGGCTTCCTGCGCGGCGGCGATTGCGGCGGGATCTCCCAGAAATCGCCGGCTGACGGGCTGTAACTGCTCGTTCAATTCATAGAGCATCGGAATGCCGGTCGGGATGTTGAACTCGACGATATCGCGCTCGGACATGAGATCCAACATTTTGACCAGTGCGCGCAGGGAATTGCCGTGCGCGACCACGAGCACGTTCTTGTCGGCCCTGATTTCAGGAACTATCCGCGTTTCCCAGAAAGGTAAGACGCGTGCCAACGTATCTTTGAGCGATTCCGTCGCGGGCAGCAGTTTGGGATCGACGTCGGCGTAGCGCGGATCGAAACGCGGGTGCCGTGGGTCGTCCGTTGCCAATGCGGGCGGCGGGACGTCGTAGCTGCGGCGCCAGATCTTGACCTGGGCCTCGCCGTGTTGCGCGACGGTCTGCGCTTTGTTGAGCCCCTGGAGGGCGCCGTAATGACGCTCATTGAGCCGCCAACTGCGCTCGACCGGGATCCACATGCGATCGGTGGTATCGAGCATCAACCAAAGTGTTCGAATCGCGCGCTTCAATACCGACGTGAACGCGATCTGCGGTTCGAGCTTCTCGCTCAGCAATTGTCGGCCTGCGAGCGTGGCTTCTTCGCGCCCGAGGTCAGTCAAATCGACATCGTGCCAGCCGGTGAACAAATTCTCGAGATTCCAAGTGCTTTGGCCGTGACGGACCAGGATCAATTTTCCAGGCAAGTTCAGTCCTCCTCGCTAACGAATGGTGGCCGCGAATACACCGTCGAATTGAGTTGCCACGGCCGCTCCGTAGTGTATGTCGACATGCAGGCGAATGCGCCCCCGCCCGGCGCGCTGCAGCATTTTGCCGAACTTCTCGATTCGCTCGACCGATGGGGCGGTCAGGCTCGCGCGCAACGCGCCTTGTACCGGCGCCAGATAGCGAATCGTGGACTCTTGGATCACGGCGTCGGCAATGAGTTGACGCACCGCGAGGTAATGCGTGACCCAGGCCCAACCGGTCAGCACGGCGACGCAAAACAGGCTCCCTCCAAAGGCGGTTCCCTTGTAATTGGCATTCAGGGCGAGCGGCGCGCAGAGGACCACGCCGCTATCCTCGGCGGACTCGACGACGATACCGATGTGCCGGGCGAGCGGGAATTCGCAGATGATTCGATTTTGCAAGTATTCCCGGCCATAGGGCGAGTCCAGCTGCATTGACCTTGGCTCTCTCAGTCCTGCGCGAGCCGTCGCACGGCCTGCAGCGCAACGGAAAGGGTGGCAAAGTCCGCCTGCGTACCGGTGCGCAAGTCGACGACAATGCGCTTCAGCGCATCCACGGCGACCGAATGGCGCACGGTCCACTGCTCGACGCGCGCTGCAGCCTCTCGGCCTTTGCATTTGAGCACCGCGCCGGTGATCTGGCGCTGCAAGGCATACAGGTTGTCCCGTAAGGTGCTGCGCGCAACCGCCTGCCAGTGACCCTCGACCGGCAGAGTCTCGATTTGCTCCCTGATCCAGGTGAGGCTGATCCGTTCGCCGAGGTCGAAATACGCCTTGGCTGCGTAGCCGATCTTCACACGTGCCTGCATGGCCGCCTCCACCAAGTCGAGCGCACAATGCAGCGTGTCCAACGATGCGATGCGCGTGGCGAGCTGTTCGGGCACGTGCTGCTCAATGAGCCGCGAGCGCTTGACGCTCAGCTCCGCGCCGGCGCTTGCGCTCAGCACGGAGTCGAGCTCGTGCCACAGCTCGCTCACCGGCGCGCCGTAGCGCCGCACCGCGCGCTCGATGTCCCGATTCTCGCGCTGGTTCTCGAGCAGCCAATAGCTCATGTGCCGTACCAGGCGGGTGGTTTGAAACATGGCGGTGTACTGAACGGCGGTCGGTATGCGATTGTCGAGGCTTTCGATTTGCGCCCAGATGTCGCGCACCGCGAACACTTCGCGCGCAATCGTGTAAGCACGCGCGATGGCGGCCGGGTCCGCGCCGGTGTCGTCCTGCGCGCGCACCGGGAACACCGGCCCCACGCGGTTGATCAGGCTGTTGGTGATGGCCGTGACGATGATCTCGCGGCGCAGGCGATGGCGCTTCAACCGCGCGGCGAAGCGCTGGCGCACCGGGTCCGGAAAATAGCGATTCAGCTCGCCGGACAGGTAAGGATCTTCCGGCACGTTGGAATTGACCAGCGCCTTGTTCAGCCAGATTTTGGAGTAGCTCAAGACGATGGCCAATTCCGGGCGTGTGAGTCCCTCGCCGGCCTTGCGGCGCTCCGCGATTTCCTCCTCCGACGGCAAGAACTCCAATGAGCGGTTCAAATCGCCGGAGCGCTCCAGCGCGCGGATCACGAAGGCGGCCTCACTCAGGCGCTCCTTCGCGTGGAACTCGCTGGTACTGACCGCCTGACCCTGCAGATAATTGTTGCGCAACACCAGAGCCGCCACTTCATCCGTCATTTGCATCAGCAAGCGATCGCGGGCCGCGCGCGTGATTTCCCCCGAGCGAACGGCGCCATTCAACAAGATCTTCAAGTTCACCTCGACGTCCGAAGTGTTCACGCCGGCGGAATTGTCGATGAAGTCGGTGTTTAGCCGCCCGCCGCGGCGCGCAAATTCGATCCGCCCGAGCTGCGACAACCCCAGATTCCCGCCTTCGCCGATGACCTTGCAGTTAAGTTCCTTGGCGTCGATGCGCACCGCGTCGTTGCTGCGGTCGCCGACGTCGCTGTGGCTTTCGCTGCTCGCCTTGACGTAAGTGCCGATGCCGCCGTTCCACAACAGATCGACGCGGGATTTGAGTATGGACTTGACGACCTCGTTGGGAGTGACTTGAGCCGGCAAATCGAGCAGCGTCTGCGCCTCGCGCGACAGCGTCAGACTCTTCGCGCCGCGCGAATACACACCGCCGCCCTTGGAGATCGCCGCTCGCGAGTAATCCTCCCAAGAGGAGCGCGGCAAGCGAAACAGCCGCTCGCGCTCCCTGAACGAGCGCGCCGCGTCGGGCTGCGGGTCCAGAAAAATGTGCTGGTGGTTGAAGGCCGCGATCAGCCGAATGTGCGGCGACTGCAGCATGCCGTTGCCGAATACATCGCCGGACATATCCCCGATGCCCGCCACGGTGAAATTCTGAGTTTGGATGTCCACGCCCATTTCGCGAAAGTGGCGCTTGACGCATTCCCAGGCGCCGCGCGCCGTAATGGCCATTTTTTTGTGGTCGTAGCCGGCCGAGCCGCCGGAGGCGAATGCGTCACCCAGCCAGAAGCCGTATTCCTCGGAAATCGCATTCGCGATATCGGAAAACGTCGCGGTGCCCTTGTCGGCTGCGACGACGAGATACGCGTCGTCGCCGTCATGGCGTACGACGCGGACCGGAGGCACGATCTTCTCATCGACGATGTTATCGGTGATATCGAGCAAACCTCTGATCAGCGTTTGGTAGCACGCGATCACCTCGGCCTGCTGCGCCTCGCGGTCGCCGGCGAGCTTCCCCCTGACGACGAATCCGCCTTTGGCGCCGACGGGCACGATCACCGTATTTTTGACCTGCTGCGCCTTCATCAGCCCGAGGATCTCGGTACGGAAGTCCTCGCGCCGGTCGGACCAGCGGATGCCGCCGCGCGCCACGAATCCCATGCGCAGGTGCACGCCTTCCATGCGCGTTGAGAATACGAATACCTCGAACATCGGCTTTGGCAGCGGGCACTCGCGCAGCTTCTGGCTTTCGAGCTTGAAGGACAGATAATCCTTGAATTCTCCGCCGTTCGCCGGCTGGTATGCATTGGTGCGCACGGTGGCCGACAAGGCGTTCCACAGGGCGCGCAGGATCCGGTCCTCGTCCGAGCGGGTGACCTCCTCCAGCCCCGAGCGGATTTGCTGCTCGAGTCGGGCGAGTGCGCCGCGCCGCGCCGCATCCGAGAGGTCGGGGTCGAAGCGCGCGACGAACAGATCGGCGAGATTGCGCGCGATGCTTGCATTGTTCACCAGCACTTGCGCTATATACCCTTGACTGAAGGGTAGACCCGTTTGCAGCAGGTAGTGGCAATAGGCGCGCAGTACCGTCACGATGCGCCACGGCACCCCTGCCGCGAGAGTCAGCCGGTTGAAGCTGTCGTTGTCCATGTGGCCGGTCCAAACGGCCGTGAACGCGCTCTTGATCTCTTTCTCGAGCACTTCGAATTTGGCCGCCGCCGAGCCCTGGATGATGAGCTCGAGGTCTTGGATCCAGGCGCGGCGTCCGTCCGAAAACTCCAATCCATACGGCCGTTCGGCGATCACCTTCAGTCCCATGTTTTCGAGCATCGGCAATAAATCCGAAATCGGTATGGCATCCCGGACGCGGAAGATCTTGAGGAAAAACTTGTCCTTGCGGCCCGGCTCGGATCGATATATATCGAGAAACAGGCGCTGCGGTTCCTTTTCGGCCGCCTCGAGGAAGGTCACATCCAGCACGGCGGCATCGCTCCCAAAATCCTCGGTGTAGGCGGCGGGAAAAGCCTGCGCATAGGCCGTAAACAGCTGCAACGCGTAGGATTCGTCGAAGCGCGCCAATAGCGTGGTCTTGAATTCATCGGCCCAGGAGCGGGCGGCGATCGCGACGCGCCGTTCCAATGCGTCGGCATCGATGCGCGCCGCCTCAGTCGGCTGCGTGCGGGCGACGATGTGGATCCTGGCGAGGTTCGACTCGGCGATCTGCACCTGCGATTCCACCCTGAACGCGGAAAAGGCCTCGCCGATGACGCGCTCAATGCGTTGGCGGACCTGGGTGTTGTACTTCTCGCGCGGCACGAAAACGAGGCAGGAATAGAACCGGCTGAATGGGTCGCGCCGCAACAAGAGGCGCACGCGCGGCCGCTCCTGCAAACCGAGGATCCCCGTGACGATGCGATTGAGATCGGGCACGCTCGCCTGGAACAGCTCGTCTCGTGGAAAGGTTTCCAGAATGTGTTGCAGCGCCTTGCCGTCATGGCTGTCGGGCGCGAGCGCGAAGTGCAGTACCACCTGGGCGACTTTGTGGCGCACCAAGGGAATGTCGCGAGGGTTGGTATTGTATGCGGCCGAAGTCCATAGACCCAAAAAACGCCGCTCGCCGATCAGCCGACCTTGGAGATCGAAATGCTTGATGCCGACATAATCGAGATAGCCCGCCCGATGCACCGTGGATTGAAGGTTTGCCTTGGTCACGAGGGCCAGGTCGCGAGCGCGGCTCTGGCGGCGAATGTCGGCTGGCAGCGTACGGCTGGTGCTCTTCTGACGCTTGTGACCCGGCCGCAGAATCCCCAAGCCGCTCTCCTCCACGGGGATCAAGGCATCGTCACCCTTGCGGCTGCGCAGGAGGTATTCCCTGAAGCCCAAGAAAATGAATTGCTTTTCCATCCACGCGAGCAGGGCCTGCGATTCACTGACGTCGCGCGGATCGAAGCGCGTATGCAACGCATTCAATTCGTCCGCCGTTTGCCGAGCGGCGGCCTGCATTTTGGTCCAATCGGCACACGCCACACGCACGTCGCGCATGCCGCGCTCGATCTCCGCACACAGGGATTGAAGCATCTCCGGATCGACCATTCGATCCACTTCGACGTGTTGGAAAGACTCGAGCCTTTGATGTTTGTCGGCGGCGGCGCCGCGCTCCTCGATCGAGCGCAAGAACCCGGCCCCGTCGCGCGCAACGGCGTAGATGGGATGCGCCAAGAAGTGCGACGTGAGGGCGCGCCGCGTCAGCGCGAGGCCCATCGAATCGACGAGAAACGGCATATCGTCGTTCACCATCTCGATGACGGTGTGCGGCGAGGTGTAGCCGTGTTCGCGCAGGGTGGGGTTGAACACGCGGACCAAAGCGCGCCCGCGACGCTGTCTCGCAAACGTCAGGTGCGACAAGGCCGCCGCGGCGAGCGCAGCGGGATCGCGCGTGGCAACATCCTCCGGGTCGACGTTGGCATAGTATGTTTGCAAGAAGCGCTTGCGATCCGTGCCGCGCATGGACTTCGGCAAGCGCGCCGCCGCCGCCGCCACGGCGAAGACGGTCTTGCGATATTGTTCGGTGGTCGCATGAAGCATTGTCGTGTCCTCAACGTTATTCAGGTTTCTCAAGATCACCGATGACGGCGGCCAGAAACCGGCATGCCTCGCCGCCGGTGATGCAGCGGTGATCGAAGCTCAATGACAGCGGCATGCGCCGATGCGCCACCACGGCGCCGGCGACCGCCACGGCATCTTGACGCGCCTTGCCCGCCCCGAGAATCGCGACCGCCGGCGGCACCACGCGCGGAATGCCGTAGCGACCGGCGAGAGTGCCGAAGTTGGACAACATCAAGGTGAAGTCGCGCAGATCTTCCGGCGTGGTGCTGCGTTGATGTGCCGCCGTTTTTTGCGCAACGATGGCCGCGCGCAGCTCGTCGGGCGTCTTGTCTTGAATATTGCGCAAAACGGGCACGATCAAGCCTCCCGGCGTATCGACGGCAATCGCGAGGTCGATATGTTTGAGCAGAATGCGCGATTTGCTGGCTGAATCGTACCAGGCGTTCAAGGCGGGCTCGGCGCGCCAGGCGCTGATCATGGCGCGGATGAGCCGCAGCATGTAATCGCCGCGCGGCGACCAACCATGGATATCGGCATCGTCGCAGACGGTACTCAAGGGGATTTGATCGTGCGACAACGTCATGCTGCGCGCCATGGCGCGGCGCGCGCCGCGCAGCGGTTCCAACGCGGCCCCGGCGGGCACGGCGGGCACGGCCGGAATTGCTCCGTCGGCGGCGGGTTGCTCGCCCTCGAGGCGCGAAATTCCCCCGCTCATCTGCGCGTGGTCGAGAACGTCATCGAGTTTGATCAATCCGCCGGGGCCGCTGCCGGCAATGTTCGCAAGATCGAGCGCAAAGCGCCTCGCGAGCGCTCGCGCCATCGGCACCGCGCGCTTGCGGGCGTCGCCGTTACCGCGCGGGCGCCCGATGGTCGCCTTCTCGACATATTCCTCTTCGCTCGTGATCGGCATGCTGCCGACCACCGTTCCGGAATCGAAATCGATGAGCGGCGCGCCGGTCGCCACTATGTCACCGACGGCGCCGTGCAGCGCCGTGACGACACCGCTGTAGGGCACCGGCACCTCGACCACCGCTTTGGCCGTTTCCACCGACAGCATCGGCTGGTCGACCAAAACGCGATCGCCCGGCTTGACGTGCCATTCGAGGATTTCGGCCTCGGCCAATCCTTCGCCCAAATCCGGAAGTCTGAATGTGCTCATGTTAGGAGCCTGTCTGAGTGATCCGCGTGAGCCGCTTCGCTTCAGCGACGGAGCGGATGCAAGGCGCGCGGCGCAGGCCGTGGCGGGCACCACGGCCAAGACGCGCAACGCCGCAGACGCCCGTCCCCCAGCCAACCCGTCGTACCCTTGCAGATTTCGCTTCATCCATCGTTGTCGCCTCCTTATTGGGTGTTGACCCAACCGCGTCGGCTCCGCCTCGGCTGAAGCGAAATCTGCCACGGTCGCGGCCACGGGGATCACTCAGACAGGCTCCTAGTCGGTCAGGGTGTGCTGCACGGCGTCCACGATGCGCTGTACGCCCGGCATGTAGTCGTGCTCGAGCCTGAACAGCGGCATCACGGTGTCGTAGCCGGCGACTCGCTGGATGGGCGCGTGCAAATCGTATAAGCCATGCTCGGCCACGATCGCCGCGATTTCCGCTCCGACGCCGACATTGCGGGCCGCTTCGTGCACGATCACCAGCCGACCGGTCTTGGCGACCGACGAGAGGATAGTTTCACTGTCGATCGGGCTCAAGGTCGCAAGATCGATGACTTCGGCGCTGACGCCTTGGACTTCGAGTTCGCCGACGGCACGCAGCGTTTCGACGGTCATGGCGCCCCACGTCACGATGGTGACATCGCTCCCCTCGCGCAAAATGAAACACTGATCGAGCGGCAACGCCTGCCCGTCATCGTTCACCTCTTGCCGCATCGCCCGGTACAGCCGCACCGGCTCCAGGAACATCACCGGATCGGGATCGCGAATTGCGGCGAGCAGCAAGCCGTAGGCGCGCGCCGGCGACGAAGGGCAGACGACGCGAATCCCCGGAATGTGACACAGCATGGTCTCGGTGCTTTCCGAGTGGTGCTCGGGCGCGTGGATTCCGCCGCCGTGCGGCGTGCGAATGACGACGGGGCAGGTCAAGCGTCCCCGCGTGCGGTAGCGCATGCGCGACATGTGATTTACGATCTGATCGAGCGCTGGATAGATGAAGCCCATGAATTGGATTTCCGCGACCGGCTTGAGGCCGTGCGTCGCCATGCCGACCGACATACCGGCGATGGTTGCTTCGGCCAATGGCGTGTCCTGTACGCGGTCGGTGCCGAAGCGCGCCTGCAGTCCCGCAGTCGCGCGAAACACTCCCCCGTTTGCGCCCACGTCCTGACCGATCACGACGATACGGTCGTCATGCTGCATTTCCCAGCCATGCGCCATTGCGATGGCTTCGACCATGGTTATTTTTGCCAATTCAATGACCGCCGGGCTTGGCGCCGTATTTGCGCGCAGTGGCACGCTGCTCGCGCAGATGCTGCGGCAATTCCGCAAACAGGTAATCGAACATGGCGTCGGTCGACGGCTTGGCGCTGCTCAGATATTCGTTCACCGCGCCATCGACTTGGCGCGTGCAGTCCTTAAGCAGAGCCTGCTCCTGCGCGTCGGTCCAGGCGCCGGCCTTGAACAGGTACTCGCGTACGCGAATCAGGGGCTCGAGCTTCCACGCGTCCTTGACTTCTTGCGTGCCCCGATAGCGGCTGGCGTCATCGGCGGTGGTATGGTCGCTCAGGCGATAGGTGAGGGCTTCGATCAGGCACGGACCGCCGCCGCGGCGCGCCGTTTCCAGCGCCTCACCGACCACTTCGCGTACGGCGAACACATCGTTGCCGTCCACCTGTATGCCGGGAATTTCCGCCGCCACCGCCTTTTGCGCGAGCGTCTGCGTTGCCGTTTGGGCCGCCACGGGGACGGAGATCGCCCAGCCGTTGTTCACGATCACGAACACAATCGGCAAGCACCTGGCCCCGGCCAGATTCAGCGCTTCGTAGAAAGCGCCTTCGGACGTGCCGCCGTCGCCTATGTAGGCGAGTGCGCAGCGCGGCTCCTTGCGCAGCTTGAACGCCATCGCTGCACCGGCCGCATGCAAGGTCTGGGTAGCGATCGGCACGCACCAGGCAAAATCGTGCTTAGGGCGCGCAAAGTCATTGCCGCGTTCGTCGCCGCCCCAGTACAGCAAGATCTCCGCCATGGTCACGCCGCGCCACAGCTGCGTGCCGAACTCGCGGTACACGGGGGCCAACACATCTTCCGGCCGCATGGCCGCGCCGACGGCCACGTGCGTCGCCTCGTGGCCGAGCGAGGACGGATACGTGCCCAGCTGTCCGGTGCGCTGCAAATTCACGGCTTTGGCGTCGAACACCCGCACCCGGGTCATCGCTTGATACATGCGCAGGACCTCGCCGAGGTCGGCGGCGAACTTCGGCAGCGGCGCCACGATGTCGCCGCGGGGATCGAGTATCTGCTTGTATTCTATTTTGAATTCGGCAACCGTCGGCATGTGCGAATTATGCCAGGGCTTGCAGAGCGGTGCTTCAGGCACGGTGCTGGCCCGCGAGATAACGCTGTGTTTGCATTTCGACGAGCCGGCTCGCGGCGCGCTGGAATTCGAAGTGCAATCGCTCACCGTGATACAGCGCCGCCGGCGCCGCTGCGGCCGAAACGACGACCTTGACGCCCCGATCGTAGAGTTCGTCGATCAACATGATGAAGCGCCGCGCCGCATCGTCGTGGTGTCGCGTGAATTCAGGGATGTTCGCGATCAAAATGGTGCCGTACAGGCGCGCGAGCTCGATGTAGTCGTTCTGGCTGCGCGGACCTTCGCAGAGCTCCCTGAACTCGAACCAGACCATGCCCGGGCCCGTGGCGACGGCGCGTAACGGCCGCCCTTCTACGGTGAGCGTCGCGGCCCCCGCGGCGGAGCCGCCGGCGAGCGCGGCAAAGCGTGCCCTAAGCGCCGCCGGTGTGTCCGGCAGCTTGGAATCCAGGTAGGTTGGCGCCTGTTCGAGCCGGCGCAGCCGATAGTCGATGCCGCCGTCCAACTGCAGGACCTCGACATGGGACTCCATGAGCGCGATGGCGGGGAGAAACCGTTGGCGCTGCAGCCCACCCTTGTACAACTCCGCAGGCGGAACATTGGAGGTTGCGATGAGCGTCACGCCGCGGCGAAATAGCCCCTCGAAGAGTCCGGCAAGAATCATCGCATCGGCGATATCGGCGACGAAGAATTCATCGAGGCATATGACACGTGCGTGCCGGGCGATCCGCTGCGCTACCAGCTCCAAAGGCTGCGCGCGGTCTTTGATGCTGCGCAGTTCCGCATGCACGCGGCGCATGAAGCCATAGAAGTGGCAGCGTTCGGCTCGTCGAATGCGGAGCGAGGCGAAGAACAAGTCCATCAGAAGCGTTTTGCCGCGGCCCACACCGCCCCACAGGTACATCCCGCGCTGCGCGGTGTGCGCCGAGTCGAGCGACAGCCACGGCACCCGCGAGCGCAGAGTTTGAAGCAAGGTCGGCGACTGGCGGCGCAGATTCTCGCTCAACGCGGAGAGGCGCGCGGCTGCGTCCTGCTGAGCCGCATCGAACTCCAAACGACGGGCGGCCACCTCTTTCCCCAGGCGGGCGCTCACCGTCTTCGGTTCGCTGGTCACGAACGCCGCGACACTAGGAGCCTGTCTGAGTAATCCGCGTGAGCCGCTTCGCTTCAGCGACGGAGCGGATGCAAGGCGCGCGGCGCAGGCCGTGGCGGGCACCACGGCCAAGCCGCGCAACGCCGCAGACGCCCGTCCCCCAGCCAACCCTTCGTACCCTTGCAGATTTCGCTTCATCCGTCGTTGTCGCCTCCTTATTGGGTGTTGACCCAACCGCGTCGGCTCCGCCTCGGCTGAAGCGAAATCTGCCTTGGGTAAGGCCACGCGGATTACTCAGACAGGCTCCTAGGTTACAGGCTCTGGTAGTTGGGACCGGAACCGCCTTCGGGTGTTACCCAGGTGATTTGATCCGTATAGGGTTCTTTGATATCGCAGGCCTTGCAATGCACGCAGTTCGAGGCGTTGATCTGCAGCTTCTTGCCGCCGCTGCCGTCCGCGATCATTTCATACACGTTCGCGGGACAGAAATTGGTGCATGGATTGCCGAACTCCGTCGCGCAGCGCGCGGCGCAGAGCGAAGTGTCGGCGACGTGCAGATGCACGGGCTGGTTCTCATCATGCGTGGTTGAGGCGAAGAATACGAACGCCAGCCGATCGCGCGGCGGCAGTTGCCGGTCGCCCCAGTCGCGCTCCGGCGAGGCGTAGTCCAAGTGCTTCAGCGCTTTGTCATCGGCGTGATTGGCGAGAGTCCAAGGCGAGCTGCCGCGCGTCACATAGGTTTCAAACGCCGCGTTCGCAAGACCGAACCACAGGCCGCGGTTGAATCCGGGCCGGATATTGCGCACCTTGTACAGTTCGCGGCCGCCGGCCGATTCGCGCCAGCGCTTGTCGAACCCTGAGCTCGTACCGCTCTCGACATAGTGGGCGGCGGCGGTCATGCCGGATCGAATCGCCTGATGAATCCCCTTGATCTTCGGCGTGTTGAGCGTGCCGCCGGCATCGCCCACCAGCATCGCACCGGGCATTTCGAGCGTCGGCATGGATTGGTATCCGCCCTCGATCACGGTGCGTGCACCCCCGGCGATGATCTCGCCGCCCTGTAAGAGCGGCTTGACCTGCGGGTGATTCTTGTACTGCTGGAAGGCTTCGAAGGGCTTGAACCGCGGATCCTCGTAGTCCAGGCCCACGACGAAGCCCACGTACACGCGGTCGTTGCTGAGGTGGTAAAGAAAGCTGCCGCCATAAGTGCGGCTGTCGAGGGGCCATCCCACCGTGTGTTGAATGAGGCCGGGCTCGACGCGCCCGGGTGGCAGTTGCCAAAGCTCTTTGAACCCCAAGCCATAGGTCTGCGGGGACTTGCCGGCATCGAGCTTGAAGCGCCTGATCAGCTGCTTGGAGGCGCTGCCGCGGCAGCCTTCGCAGAACATCGTGAGTTTCGCGTGAATCTCCGGTCCCAGGGTAAAATTCGGCCCGGGCGCGCCGCTCTTTTCCACTCCCATGTCGCCGATGCGCACGCCCTTCACGGCGCCGGAAGCGTCGAACAATGCTTCGGCGGCGGCGAAGCCGGCAAAAACGTCGATGCCCAGCTTCTCGGCCTCCGCCCCCAGGATCGGAACCAGTTGCCCGAGGGAGATGATGAAATTGCCGTGATTGCGCATTTGCGGCGGCAGCGGCAGGCGGTAGCACTTGCGCGCGGTCATGATCATGAATTCATCGCGCGTCGCCGGCACGCAGATGGCCGGTGTGTGCTCGCGCCATTGCGGCAGCAGTTCATCGAGCGGCCCGGGCTCGAAGACCGCCCCGGACAGGGAATGCGCACCCAAGCTCGCGGCCTTTTCGAGCACGCAGACGCTCAAGTCGGGCTTTAACTGCTTGAGTCGGATCGCACTGGCGAGTCCAGCCGGGCCGGCGCCGACAATGGCAACCTCGTACTCCATGACATCACGTTGGCTTTCGCTCATCGAATTGGCACCTAAGGAACCTCTGATTTACCTATACGCGAAGCGCGTTGCGCAGCAGAAAGGCGCGCCGCAAGGCGCGACCCGCCGCCCATAGTGGGTACTATGGGCAAGGGGAGCAACACAGCGGCGCGCCTTTCTGGGCGCAACCCCTTGGGACCGGGCGATTTTCGCTCATGACATTGTCGCTCCTCGCTCATGTACTCCTAGGTACACCTCGCTCGTCGCTTCGCGTCCTGAGCGAAAATCGCACACGGTCGCGCTCGCGTACAGGTAAATCAGAGGTTCCCTAGGGCGGGTCCTTTGAATGCATATGCCGCCGAAAAATGGCGGCGTAGTAGACCACAAACTATGATTTCGAACGATACATCCACCTGGCGGACGGGGCATGAGGGGATTCTCGCACGACTGCCGCTTTAATTAGTGGGGATCACCATGTTGACAGGCCACGGATGCCGCCAACTAAGGAAGGCCGAAGGGATCTCGGGCATGGCTAGGGCAGGGACGCCCACCCCCGTTTGCGTTTGTCATCTAGATGACTTCGACGGCAATGGCCGTCGCTTCGCCCCCGCCGATGCAGAGGCTGGCAATGCCGCGGCTCTTGTCGCGGCTTTTCAGCGCATAAATCAGCGTCGTCAAAATGCGTGCGCCGGTGGCGCCGATGGGATGTCCGAGTGCGCAGGCGCCGCCATTGACATTCACTTTCGCAGGGTCCAACCCCAATTCCTGGATGGCCGCCATCGCGACAACCGCAAACGCCTCGTTCACCTCGTACAGATCGACATCCGACGCGTGCCATTTCAACTGGCCCAGCAATTTTTGGATAGCGCCAACGGGCGCCAGCGTGAACCACTCCGGCTCCCTGGCGAAGCTCGAATAGCCCAGGATGCGCGCCAGCGGCTTCAGGCTCCGAGCCTTGGCCCAGGATTCGCGCGCCAGCACGACGGCCGCCGCGCCGTCGGAGATGCTTGCGGAACTGGCGGCGGTCACGGTTCCGTCCTTTTTGAAGGCCGGCTTGAGTGACGGAATCTTCGACACATCGAGCGTGGACGGCGTCTCATCCTTGTCGATCAGCGCTTCGCCTTTGCGGGTCTTGGCCGTCACCGGCGCCAGCTCATGCGCAAACGCACCCCCGGTGACGGCGGCTTGTGCGCGGCGTGCCGACTCTCTCGCGAAATCGTCTTGTGCCTGGCGCGTGAAGTCGCATTTGGCGGAGGTCGCCTCGGCAAAGCAGCCCATGAGTTGCCCATCCCAGGGGCTTTGCAGGCCGTCGAAGAACATGTGGTCCAGCACCTCCTGGTGCCCCATGCGATAGCCGGCGCGCGCCTTCGGCAGCAGGTAGGGTGCGTTGCTCATCGACTCGAAGCCCCCGGCCACCAGCACGCGGGCAGACCCCGCCTGAATTTGATCGGCGGCCAGCATCACGGCGCGCATGGCAGATCCGCACATTTTGTTGACCGTGGTGGCCGGGACGCTCGCCGGCACGCCGGCGCCTAGGGCGGCTTGGCGAGCGGGTGCCTGGCCAAGACCGGCTGACAGCACGCAACCCATGATCACTTCCTCGATCTCTGAAGGCGCCACGCCGGAATCCGCAATGGCAGCCCTGATGGCCGCAGAGCCGAGTTGCGGTGCGGTAACGCCGGCGAAAACGCCTTGGAAGGCCCCGACCGGCGTGCGCCGGGCGGCCAGGATGACGACGGGATCCGAACTCATGAGTGTATTCCGTGATGCGCGGCCGGTGAGTATAGCGGGCGAGCGAGGCGCAGCGAAATCCGCCTGAGGTAAGACAGGCTCCTAGGGAGCCAGCGGTTCCCCGACAGCTTGCGCGATGAGCTCGCGGCTACGCTGCCGGGCACCCCGGGGATCGAGCACTCCCAAGATCTCGAAACGGATGGGTCTGCGCCTGATCCACAGGGTGCCGGTCGGCAGCACTTCCCGCGTGCCGTGTATCGCGACCGCGACGATGTGCATCCGCGAGCGCTCGGCGGTCGCGAAGGCACCGCCCAAGAATTTGCCGATCTGGCGGGTCGCATGGAAGGTGCCCTCGGGAAAAAACACCAGGGACTGGCCGGTAGCGGCGAGCTTCCACACCCGACGCGCGTCCGAAGCACCTTTGTGCCGATCGAAGCGTTCCACGAAGGCGGAGCCGAGACGGCGCAGCAACAGGCTGGCGAGCGGTATGCGCACCATCTCTCTTTTGATGACGAAGGCAAATTCGGGAGGCAAAGCCGCCGCTGCAACGATGCCATCGATGTAGCTGGCGTGATTGGCGACCACTACGCACGGCGTGCGCGGCAGCCGTTCCATCCCTTGAACCCGCAGCGGGATTCCGGCCGCTCGGAAAAATCCGCGCGAGAACGCGCCGGCCACCTGTCGGCGTCCGCGCAGGCTGGGCAGAAACAGAGTCAGCGCCAGTGCGAACGTGGACATGACTGCAAAAAGCAACAGGCAATAGGTCGAATAGAGACGTTGCGGGAACGGTGCAGAGCTGACTTCTGTGATCTGGTTCTCCTTATGTTAATAGTTACAGTTACTGTGAGACTGGTCACGCCGACGTGCAAGCGCCCCTCGCATACTGCGGTTAGTTAGCGCGTACAGCACTACCTTGTGCCACTTACACGCGGGAAATTATGGCGACGGCTCTTAAACGGACGGTTTATACACGCTCCTCGGGCTCAGGGGTACCGCCCTCCCGCGATGCGACGGACCCTGCGTTGCAGCGCTTCCTCGACGCTGTCTGGATGGAGCGCGGGTTGTCGGCGAACACTCTCGCAGCCTACCGCGCCGATTTGACCGCACTGGCACGTTGGCTGGAGGAGCGCGATAGCGCGCTGCTGAAAGCCACGCGCATCGACTTGCTAGGGTTCATCGCAGCGCGCGTCGAGGGCGGATCCAGGCCACGGTCGACGGCCAGGCAATTGTCGAGTTTCCGGCGCTTCTTTCGCTTCATGGTGCGCGAAGGTCTGATCGGGCTCGATCCCACGGCGCAAATCGCGATGCCGAAAATCGGCCGCTCGCTCCCCAAGTCGCTCACCGAGGCGGAGGTCGACGCCCTACTCGAGGCGCCGACCGTTTCCGACCCCTTGGGTCATCGCGATCGCACCATGCTGGAAGTATTGTATGCGACGGGATTGCGCGTCTCCGAGCTCGTCAGCCTCAAGCACAACCAGGTCAATCTGAACCAGGGAGTGATGCGCGTGGTCGGCAAAGGCAACCGCGAGCGCTTGATTCCGCTGGGCGATGAAGCCGTCAAATGGCTGCAGCAGTTCATGCAAGGGCCGCGCGTCGAGATCTTATTGGAACGGCAAACCGACTATTTGTTCCCGACCCGCCGTGGCGACCGCATGACTCGGCAGGCGTTCTGGCACATCATCAAGCGCTACTCGAAAAAGGCCGGGGTCGAAAAGGAACTCTCGCCGCATACTCTGCGGCATGCATTCGCCACACACTTGTTGAATCACGGGGCGGACCTGCGGGTGGTGCAAATGCTCTTGGGTCACAGCGACCTCTCGACGACGCAAATCTATACACACGTTGCGCGCGAGCGCCTGAAAGAGCTGCATTCGCAACACCACCCCCGCGGCTAGGCGCTTGAGACCGTGCCATCGTGCCGTAAGCACCGCGCCGCGCCGCCGGCGCTCACCATTGCGCCGCGCGATCCTGACTTCGCGCTGCCCCCTAAAGATAGAATTTCCTGAACCACTCGCCTGCCGCGGAGTCCAATTGGCTCCGATCGTTGGAGCTTTCTATGTTGAATAACCGTGCCGTGCTAGCCGTGATCATGACCGTCGCTTGCTTGAACCTGCGGGCTGCGCCGGCCGATCAGCCTGCTGACCCGCGAGCGGCTGCTGACCCGCGAGCGGCTGCTGACCCGCGAGCGGCTGCTGATCCGCGAGCGGCGCTGGTGAAGCTGTTGCCCGCTGGATCGAAGATCGAGGATTTGAGGCCGTCGCCCATCCCCGGCATCTACGAATTCGTGCAAGGCGTGGACGTGAGCTATCTGACCGCCGACGGCAAATATTATCTCGAGGGCAATCTGTACGACATGAGTACCCGCGAGAATCTGACGGAGGCGCTTCGAGCGCATGGGCGGCTCATGTTGATCAATGCCGTGCCCGAATCGCAGATGGTGATCTTCTCGCCGAAGAATCCGCAGTACACGATCACGGTGTTCACTGACTTGGATTGCCAGTTCTGCCGCAGGCTGCACAGCGACATCGCGGAAATCAACAAGCTCGGCGTGCGCGTACGCTACATGTTCTTTCCGCGCACGGGTCCGAACACGGAAAGCTGGCGCAAGGCGGAAGTCGTGTGGTGCTCGGCGAACCGCAATGAAGCGCTCACTCGGGCCAAGGCCGGCGCTCAGCTGGATATGAACAAAACCTGCGGACCTACCCCCGTGGCGCGCGAATATGCGCTGGGACAGAGTATTGGGGTGCGCGGCACGCCCGCAATCGTCACCGAGAGCGGCGCTTTCATCGACGGGTACATGCCGCCGCGCGAGCTCGTGCAGACGATCAAACAGCTGCAGCTGGCGAACCGCTAGTTCACTGCTCCAGCAATTTCAGCTTGTCCTTGACGGCTTCCCACTGCTTGGCATCGGCGGGGGCTTCGCCCTTTTCGCTGATCACCGGCCATTTCTTCGCGAGCTCCGCGTTCAGCTGCCGAAAGCTCTCCTGCCCCTTGGGAATATCCTCTTCGGAATAAATGGCTTCGACCGGGCACTCGGGCTCGCACAGCGTGCAATCGATGCACTCATCGGGATCGATGACGAGAAAATTCGGCCCTTCGTGAAAGCAATCCACGGGACACACTTCCACACAGTCCATATATTTGCACTTGATGCAGCTTTCGGTGACCACGAACGCCATGACTTACCCTTCTTGATGAACAGTTGAATGTGTGAATGTTCGATTGAATGCCCTATTCTGCCACAGGCCGGTCGCGGCTCACGCGGAATACTCAGACAGGCTCCTCGGACTTAAACGAGCGCGTCAGCTCCGTGAAATGGTGATCCTCACGCCCGGCGGCACGATCGGCGAAATACTTGCGCAACGTGAACTCGCCGCTCGCAAACGCCAACTGGCCCCACGGTATTTCGGCCTCGTCGTACAAGCCGACCTCCAGGCTCTCGGGACCCGGCGCAAACTCCGGCTTCACCAGCTGCGCGCGAAACATCACGTGCACCTGGCGGGCATGGGTTACGTTGACGACCGCCAGCAAGGAGCCGACTTCGACCGTCGCCAAGGCCTCTTCGTAGCATTCGCGCGCTGCCGCGTGCTGCATGGTTTCGCCGTTTTCCATGAATCCCGCGGGCACCGTCCAGAATCCCAAGCGCGGCTCGATGGCGCGCCGGCACAGCAGGATCTTGCCTTCCCATTGGGGCACGCAGCCCAAGACGAGCAGCGGGTTCTTGTAGTGAATCATGCCGCAGCCCGTGCAGACGAAGCGCGGCAGATGATCCCCGGCGGGAATTCTCGATATGACGGGTGCGCCGCAGTGACTGCAGAAATTCAAAGGATGTCCATAAATTTAAAGCCTGGTGCCCGGAGAGGGAATCGAACCCACACGGTGTCACCACCACCGGATTTTGAGTCCGGCGCGTCTACCAGTTCCGCCATCCGGGCATGCCAGATCGCAGAGTATATGCGATCGGCGCACTGGGAGCCTGTCTGAGTAATCCCCGTGAGCCGCGTTGGCTGGGAGACGGAGCGGATGCAAGCCGCGCAACGCCGCAGACGCCCGTCCCCCAGCCAACCCTTCGGGACCGGGCAGATTTCGCTTCATCCGTCGTTGTCGCCTCCTTATTGGGTGTTACCCAACCGCGTCGGCTCCGCCTCGGCTGAAGCGAAATCTGCCACGGTCGCGGCCACGGGGATTACTCAGACAGGCTCCTTGGTAGTATTGCCTAAGGATGCAGCGCACGGATTTTCACTTCGAGCTTCCGCAGGAGCTCATCGCCCAGCGGCCCGCGACGCCGCGCTCCGCCAGCCGGATGCTGCAGCTGGACGGCAACTCGGGGTCGCTGCGAGATCTCGACTTTCGCGATTTCCCTGGACTGTTGACGGCGGCTGATCTCTTGGTGTTCAACGATACCCGCGTCATACCCGCACGCATCCACGGAACGAAGGAGAGCGGCGGCCGGATCGAGCTGTTGCTCGAGCGCGTGCTCACGGGCCGTTCGGCGCTGGTGCACGCCCGCGCGAGCAAGAGCCTGAAGCCGCATGCCCTCGTGAGGCTGCCCGGCGGCCACACCGCGCGCATGCTCGGCCGGGACGGAGACTTGTTTCGCTTGGAGTTTTCCTGCGACGTGCTGGCTTTTTTTGAAGCCCACGGCGACGTTCCGCTGCCGCCCTACATCGATCGCGCGCCCGACGACGCCGACCGTGAGCGCTATCAGACCGTATATGCGCGTGCGCCGGGCGCGGTTGCCGCACCGACGGCGGGATTGCACTTCGACGCCGCCATCTTCGCCGAGCTCGAGGCGCGGCAGGTGCGGCACGCATTCGTCACATTGCACGTCGGCGCCGGCACCTTCCAGCCGGTGCGCGCGGACGACATCGACAGGCACGAGATGCACTCGGAATTCCTGGAGGTGCCGCAAGTCACTTGCGATGCAATCACCGCCGCGCGCGCTGCAGGCGGCCGCGTGATCGCGGTGGGCACGACCGTCGTGAGGAGCTTGGAGACCGCTGCCGACGCCGGCCCGCTGCGCCCTTATCGAGGCGCGACGCGCATGTTCATCAAGCCGGGCTACAAGTTTCGCATCGTGGATGCGATGGTCACCAATTTCCACCTGCCCGAATCGACTCTGCTCATGCTGTGTGCGGCCTTTGCGGGACGCGAACCGCTGCTAGCGGCTTACGCGCACGCGGTGCAGGCGCGGTACCGCTTTTTCAGCTACGGTGATGCGATGTTCTTGACTCCCGCGGCGGCGGCTGTGGAGCGAGCATGAGCGCGCCGCCCCCCATGCGTTTCGAGTTGCTGCACGAGGACGGCGCGGCGCGGCGCGGCCGGCTGCAATTCGCGCGCGGCAGCGTCGAGACGCCGGCATTCATACCGGTGGGCACCTACGGCACGGTGAAGGCGATGACGCCCGAACAGCTCGAGGACATCGGGGTCGAGATCGTACTCGGCAATACCTTCCATCTGTACCTGCGGCCCGGCCTTTCCGTGATCGAGGCGCATCGGGGGCTGCACCGATTCATGCACTGGCGGCGGCCCGTTCTCACCGATTCAGGCGGATTTCAGGTATGGAGCCTCAAGGAAATGCGCAAACTTACCGAGGAGGGCGCGCGCTTTCGCTCACCCGTCGACGGCGCGCAGGTGTTCCTGTCGCCGGAGGAGTCGATGCGCATTCAGCGCGTCCTGGGCTCGGATATCGCCATGAGTTTCGATGAATGCACACCGTATCCGGCGAGCGAGGCCGAGGCCCGCCACTCGATGGAGTTGTCGATGCGCTGGGCGCTGCGCGGCCATCGCGAATACTACGCCCGCGAACCGCCGGGCACGCTGTTCGGCATCGTGCAGGGCGGGATCCATGCCAATTTGCGTGCGGCGTCGCTCGCGGCGCTCGAGGACATCGGCTTTGCGGGCTTGGCCATCGGCGGCCTCGCCGTCGGCGAGGGCGAGGCGGAACGCAGCCGGGTGCTCGATGCTCTGCTGCCCCTGATGCCTGCGCACAAACCGCGCTACCTGATGGGCGTCGGTCGGCCGGAGGATATCGTCGAGGCCGTGCGGCGCGGAATCGACATGTTCGATTGCGTCATGCCGACGCGGCATGCGCGCAACGCACATCTCTTCACGCGCGCGGGCGTGCTCAACATTCGCAACGCGGTGCATCAGAAGGATACCGGCCCGATCGAGGAGGGGTGTGCGTGCTATACCTGCCGCAACTACAGCCGCAGCTACTTGCGCCATCTGGATAAGTGCGGCGAGATACTCGGTTCGCACTTGAACACGATCCACAATCTGTATTTCTATCAGCGGTTGATGGCGGAGATGCGCGCGGCGATCGCAGCGGAGCGGTTCGCGGCGTATGCGGCCGAGTTCTACGCGCTGCAAGACCGTCGGCTTGGGGGACCAGTCACCGGCTAACAGGCATCGACGCGAGCGGACGGGCGCTGACTTGGGCAGGCGCTGACGCGGGTGCGCGCCGAGTTAAGGCAGCGGGCAGGATCCGAGGGGTGCAAAGGTTTGGTGTCCCGGCGCGTTCGGGCCGCCTGCTGTATACTTTCCGGCTTTGTGTGGCGGCGTTCGCCGCAAACAATGGGTGTAATACTATGGACTTCTTCATTAGCTCGGCCCAGGCGCAGGCCTCCGGCGCGGGCGGCCAAGGCATCATGAGCGCCATGTTGCTGCCCGTACTGCTGTTGGTCGTGTTTTACTTTCTATTGATTCGGCCGCAGAACAAGCGCGCCAAAGAGCAGCGCGAGATGTTGTCGAAGATCGTGGCCGGGGACGAAGTGGCCACCACCGGCGGAATTCTCGGCAAAGTCGTCGAGGTGGGCGATCAGTTCCTGACTCTGGAGATCGCCAACGGCGTGAGCGTGAAGCTGCAAAAATTCCAAGTCGCACAGCTGTTGCCCAAGGGCACGGTCAAGAGCGCATGATTTCATATCCGCGCTGGAAGATCGCGCTGGTGGCGGTTGTTCTCTTGATCGGGATCTTCCTCGCGGTGCCGAATCTGTTCGGCGAAGAGAGCGCGCTGCAACTGGCGCGCGATCGCGCGGTCGTCACCGCAGATGATCGCACGAGCATCGAGCAGCTCGTCAAATCCAAAGGTGTCGTGCCGAGCGGAGCGTTCTTGGAGCAGGGCCGCTTGACGCTGCGATTCGCGAGCAAACAGGATCAGTTGAAGGCCCGGGATGTGATCGCGGAGGAGCGCCCCGATCAGTTCACCATTGCGCTGTCGCAGGCTTCGCGCGTACCCGAATGGATGCGCAATTTTGGTTTGAGCCCGCTGAAGCTGGGCTTGGACCTGCGGGGCGGCGTGTACCTCGTGTATCAAGTAGACGTGCAGGGGGCGGTGAAGCAGCAGCTTGATCATCGCGAACAGGACTTTCGCGCCGCCTTGCGAACTGCACGCGTGCCCTATCAAGACGTGCAGGTGGATTACCCGGCAAACCGCGTGCGGGTGTTGTTTCGCGACGCCGACGCTCTCGCCAAAGGCAAGGCGGAAATTCTCGCGGACAACCGCAATTTGCATTTGACCGATACCACGGTCAACGGCGCGCCGGCCCTGGAACTGACGCTGACGCCGCAGGAAATCAAGGAGCGCGAGGATTACGCGGTTCAGCAAAATATCATCATCCTGCGCAATCGTTTGAATAGTCCGGAACTCGCGGTGTCCGAGCCGCAAGTCGCCCGCGAGGGCGTCGATCGCATCGCCATTCAATTGCCGGGTCTGCAGAATTCCGCCGAGGTCAAAAAAATCCTCGGCAAGACGGCGACCTTGGAATTTCGCATGGTCGATGAAGCCAACAATCCGCTCGAGGCCGCGGCAACCGGGCATGTGCCCTTGGGCTCGAAGCTCTACTACACGCGCGACAAGCAGCCGGTGCTGCTCAAGCGCGAAGTGGTGGTGACTGGAGATCAGCTCACAGACGCCTCGTTCCAGCCCAACACTCAAGAAGGCCCTGCCGTGTCGGTGAGTCTGGATAGCCGCGGCGCGGCGAAAATGTTGAAAAACACGGAGGAGAACATCGGTCATCTGATGGCAGTGGTATTCATCGACCGCTCGCGCGAAAAGAATGCCCAGGGTGTGGAGGTCGATCGCACCACCGAAGAGGTCATCAACCGCGCGACCATTCGCGGCGTGTTCAGCAACAACTTCCAGATCACGGGCGTCAATCCCATCGAGGGCCGCGAACTCGCGCTGCTGCTGCGCGCCGGGGGCTTGGCGGCGCCGTTGACCGAGGTGGAAGAGCGAGCCATCGGCCCGAGCTTGGGTCAGGACAATATCGACAAGGGCGTCAACGCCATGGTGTTCGGTATGCTGGCGGCCTTCGTGTTCATGGCGATCTACTACAAGCTGTTCGGCTTGATCGCGGACGCCGTGCTCGTCGCGAACGTCGTGTTGCTCACGGCATTTTTGTCGCTGGTGGGAGCCGCGCTGACGCTGCCCGGCATCGCGGCCGTGGTATTGACCGTCGGTATGGCGGTCGATGCCAACATTTTGATCTATGAGCGCATCCGCGAGGAATTGCGCAACGGCGTATCGCCGCGCGCGGCGATCACGGCCGGCTTCGATCGGGCGTTCTCCGCCATCGCGGACTCCAACGTCACCGCGCTGATCGCAGGCTTGGTACTGTGGCTGTTCGGAGCCGGCGCGGTCCGCGGTTTCGCCGTCGTGCTGGTACTCGGAATCGCCACATCGATGTTCACGTCGCTGATGGGGAGCCGCGCACTGGTTCAGATCATCTACGGCGGGAAGCGTAAGGTCGAACGCCTATCCATCTGAGAGGCCAATCTCAACAGAGCATAGTTCGCCCCGAGGTTCAAGTTCATGGAATTCTTTCATAAGGTAACGCGCTTCCCGTTCATGAACACCCGTAAGGTGTGGTACGGGCTGTCCGCGGTGCTGATCGCCGCGTCGCTCGTTCTGGTGGCGGTGCGCGGCCTGAATCTCGGCGTCGATTTCACAGGAGGCGTCGTCGTCGAGACCAATTTTCCACAGGCGCCGAATATCGAACAGCTGCGCGGCGCCCTCGCGAAGGCGGGGGTGCCGGCAGTTCAGGTTCAGGCCTTCGGCAGTTCACGGGACATCTTGGTGCGCTTGCCGCCCGATCCGAACATGAAGGGTGAACAGATCGGTGCGCGGATTCTCGAGGTTTTCAAGACGGTCGACGGCGGCGTGAAATTGCAGCGCACGGAAGTGGTCGGGCCTCAGGTGGGCCAGGAACTGTTCGTCAAGGGGGCTTGGGCCTTGGTGGCGACGCTGGTGCTCATTCTGATGTATGTCTTGCTGCGATTCACGCCCAAACTGGCGCTGGGCGCGATATTCGCCGTATTGCACGACCCGATCTGCGTGGTCGGATTTTTTGCCGTGACGCAGATCACCTTCGATCTCACGGCGATTTCGGCCATCCTTGCGGTGATCGGCTATTCGCTGAACGACACCGTCATCGTCTTCGACCGAATTCGCGAGCGCGCCCGCACCGCTCGCAAGCTCGCCATCGCCCAGGTGATCGACGAATCGATCAACCAGACGCTGTCGCGAACCTTGATGACCAAGCTGGTGACATTGCTGGTGGTCGTGGCGCTGCTGATTTTCGGCGGCGAAACGCTGCACGGCTTCTCGGCGGCCCTGGTGATCGGCATCCTCGCGGGCACCTATTCATCGATTTATATTTCGGCCGCCCTTGCATTGGATCTGGGACTGCGGACGGACGATCTGATGGAGCGAAAACTCGCCAAGCCCGAAGAAATCGACGGTTTACCCTAGGAGCCGCGGCTTGGCGCGGGCGGCGCGTTTCTCGTCGTGAATAGCGCGGTGGCGAAGTGATGGTCGCGGCCATCGTCGTCTCGATGCATTGATCGCCGAATCCGTACACCTGGAGATACCCCGGGGTTAGTTGAATTTTGCGATGGCTTTCTCAGCAGCGGTGGAAGGGATCAACATACGCTTGCGACGGCGGGGGTAAAGAGTACAGTGCCGCTACCACGGGCTTACGTTCGGTGCACGAAATGAATATCAGCGGGATGTTCGCAACCAAGGCGATTGCCAAATACAAGAAGGAAGCCTCCGAAGAGGGGCTGGTGCGGGCACTCGGCATCCCGTCCCTGATCACATTCGGTATCGGCGGCATCATCGGCACCGGCATCTTCGTGCTCACAGGGCTCGCTGCCGCGCAGCACGCCGGTCCCGCAATCGTCATTTCCTTCGTCATCGCCGGCATTGGCTGCATGTTCGCGGGGCTTTGTTATTCGGAGTTCGCCACGATGGTGCCGGTGGCCGGCAGCGCCTACGCGTACAGCTACGCCACCTTGGGCGAGTTCGTAGCGTGGTTCGTGGGCTGGAATTTGATTCTCGAATACATGATGGCGTGCTCCACGGTGGCGGTCGGCTGGAGCCGCTACTTCGTGAAGTTGCTCGATCACTATGGCATCAATTTCGTACCCGGGTGGCTCAGCTCGGCGCCGTTCGAGGCGGCCGAGGTGGGTTTTCAAGTGCACCGTAGCAGCGCTTACTTGAACCTGCCGGCGATCGCGATCATCGCGGCGGCAACGGCCCTGTGCTACAAGGGCATCAAAGAATCTGCGTTGGTCAATACCATCATCGTGGCGATCAAAGTCGGCATCGTCATCGCCGTGATCGTGTTCGGCGCCGTGTACGTAAACACGGCGTACTGGGTGCCCTACATACCGAAGAACACCGGCACCTTCGGCGAGTTTGGCTGGAGCGGCATTCTGCAGGCCTCGGCCATCATTTTCTTCGCCTATATCGGCTTCGACGGGGTTTCCACCGTGGCCCAGGAAGCCAAGAACCCGCAGCGCGACATGCCGATCGGCATGCTGGGGAGCCTCGGCATCTGCACGGTGCTCTATATCCTCATGTCGAGCGTCATGACGGGACTAGTGCGCTTCCCGCAACTCAACGACGCCGCCCCGGTTGCGGTCGCCCTCGAGTCGCATCCGCAGCTGTTCTGGCTGTCGAGCTGGGTCATCTGGGGCGCTCTGTTCGGCCTCACATCGGTGATCATCACGATGATTATCCCGCAGGCGCGTATCTGGCTCACCATGGCGCATGATGGGCTGCTGCCGAAATTCTTCGGCGCCGTGCATCCCAAGTTCCGCACGCCGCATATTGCGACGTTGATCACGGGCGTGCTGGCGGCGACCTTCGCCGGACTGTTGCCGATCGGCATTCTGGGCGAGCTCGTCTCGATCGGCACGCTGATCGCCTTCATCGTCGTCTGTGTGGGAGTTCTGGTGTTGCGCTACACGCGGCCCGACTTGCCGCGCCCTTTCAGGGTACCGGCCGTGTGGTTCACCTCGGTCATGGGCGTGATCTTCTGCGCCGGCATGGCGGCATCGCTCCCCAACGCCACCTGGCTGCGGTTGGTGCTGTGGAGCGCCGTCGGTATCGTGATTTACTTGGTCTACGGATATCGAAACAGCCGGCTGCGCCAACCGGAGGATTCCCCCCAGGCAGCGCCCGCTGCCGCTGCTGCGTGGACCAAACCCGCCGGGGACGGGACGCTCTAGGAGCCTGTCTGAGTAATCCGCGCGGCCACGGGGATTACTCAGACGGGCTCCACAGGGGGGCGGGACGCCTTAAGAGGGTTCGGATGCGCTAACCACGCAAATCCGACGGCGTGAGGGGGCCGATCACTTCGAGCAGCCCCTCGTACACCTTAGGATTGCCGGCGACGATGTTGGGCCCGAGGGCGTATTCGACACCGGCCGGCGTGCCGACGCGCCCGCCCGCCTCTTGAATGAGCAACGTGCCGGCAGCGGTATCCCAGGGTGCCAGCCCGAACTCCCAAAAACCGTCGATTCGGCCGGCCGCCACGTAGGCGAGATCCAGTGCGGCGGCGCCGGGCCGGCGCACGCCCGCTGCGGTGCCCATGATCACCTTGAGTATGGCCAGGTAGTCATCGACGTGGGCTGCGTTCATGCGATAGGGAAAGCCGGTGCCGATCAGTGACCCGTCCAGAGAGCGTTGACCGCTGACGCGGATCCTCTTGCCCTCGAGCTGTGCGCCGTCACCGCGCGATGCGGTGAAAAACTCCTGACGCATGGGGTCGTAAACCACTGCGTGCTGCAGACGGCCTCGGTGCTCGAGAGCAATCGAGACGGCAAAAGTCGGGAAGCCGTGCAAAAAGTTCGTCGTGCCGTCCAGGGGATCGATGATCCAGACGAATTCGCTGTCGCCGCTGCGGCCGCTTTCCTCGGCGAGGAATGCGTGGTCGGGATGGCTGCGCCGAATCGTCGCGATGATGTCGGACTCAGACTTGCGATCGATGTCGCTGACGAAGTCGTTGCGGCCCTTGGTGTCGATTTTCAGTGAATCGAGGCGCGATAGGCTGCGTACGATCAAATCGCCGGCGCGCCGCGCAGCACGCATGCCGATATTGAGCAGGGGTTGCATAAGCTGGCGGTAGAATAACAGAGTATGACTGCTCTCGTTCGCATCGTCCTGATAGACTCGAGTCACCCGGGCAACATCGGCTCGGTCGCACGGGCCATGAAAAATATGGCGCTCCACGAACTCGTGCTGGTTAGACCGCGTGCCTTTCCGCATGCGGAGGCCAATGCGCTGGCCGCGGGTGCGGACGACATTTTGTCGAGCGCGCGCATCGTGGGTACGGTGGCCGAGGCGATCGGCGATTGCGGTTTCATCGCAGGCACGACCTCGCGTCCGCGTTCCTATTATTGGGAATTCACCACCCCACGCGATGTGGCGGGCCGTATCGCAGCTCTCGGCGAAGAGAATCGCGCGGCGCTGCTGTTCGGCTCGGAGCGCTATGGACTCGCTAACGACGATTTGCAGTACTGCAATGTGTTGGTCCGGATACCGGCCAATCCGGATTATTGTTCGCTGAATTTGGCCATGTCGGTGCAGTTGCTGGCGTACGAAATCTTCATGGCGAGCGAGCAGCCCCAATCGCGCGTGCAATTGGAGCTGCCGCTGGCGCCGTCGAGCGATGTCGAACACTTTTACACGCATTTGCACCAGGTTCTCGACGAAATAGATTTTGGCGATCGTACCGGGCACCTGATGGAGCGCTTGCGCCGGCTCTTCAATCGCGCGCAGCTCGATCGCAACGAGCTCAACATCATGCGCGGCATATTGAGCGCCGTGCAGGGACGGCGCGGCCAGTCCGCGCGCCGCCCGCGCGAATGAAGGCACGGACAGCGCAAATGAACGCGCCGAACGTGTATTTGGACTATGCGGCGACCACGCCGGTGGATGCCAGAGTCGCCGCGCGCATGACGCAATGCCTCACGCGCGACGGGGTATTCGGCAATCCGGCATCTGCGAGCCATGACTACGGCGAGGCGGCGAGCGAGCTCGTCGAAGCGGCACGTGCGCAGGTGGCCGCGGCGGTGGGCGCGGAGAGCGCCGAAATCATTTGGACCTCGGGTGCTACCGAGGCAAATAACCTGGCGATCTTCGGCATCGTCCGTTACTACCGCGACGCCGGCCGCCACATCGTCACCGTGCGTACCGAACACAAGGCCGTTCTCGATCCGTGCCGCGAGCTCGAGCGGCGCGGGTGGCGCGTGACCTATCTGGTACCGGATCGGCACGGCTTGCTGGATCCTGCGCAAGTGGCCGCGGCGCTGCGGTCCGACACGGTGCTGGTCTCGATCATGCACGTCAACAACGAAATCGGTGTCATTCAGGACATCGCGGCCATCGCATCGCTGTGCGGCAAATTCGGGAGCGCGCGGCTGCACGTGGATGCGGCTCAGAGCGCCGGAAAGTGTGCGATAAATTTCGACGCGTGGGGCATCGATCTGCTGTCCCTTTCGGCGCACAAGGCGTACGGGCCCAAGGGCGTCGGCGCTCTGGTCGTGTCTCGAGCGCGCGGTGTGCAACTTACGCCGCTGCAATACGGCGGTGGGCAGGAGCGAGCTCTGCGCGCAGGGACGGTGGCGACGCATCAGGTGGTGGGCATGGGCGCGGCGTTTGATTTGGCAACAGCCGCGCCGCAGTGCGAGGCCGAGCGCATCGCGCTGTTGCAGGACCGTCTATGGCGTGGTCTCGCGTCGCTGGGCGGCGTGCTGCGCAACGGCGACTCGACGCGCTCGGTGCCCCATCTGCTCAACGTGTCGTTCGAGAACGTCGAAGGGGAAAGCCTGCTCGCCGCGATTCGGCCGCATATCTCCGTGTCGACGGGTTCGGCCTGCGCCTCGATTACTCGGGAGCCCTCCTATGTGCTGCGCGCCCTGGGCCGCGACGATCGTCTCGCCGAAAGCAGCCTGCGATTCAGTCTCGGCCGCTTTTCCAACGAGGCCGATGTCGACCGCGCAGTGAGCGTGGTGACGCACGCCGTGCAGCGGCTGCGCAGGATCAGCGGTGCATGAAATACAGTGAGTTGACGCGCCGATATTTTGAAAATGCCTCGTGCACCGGGGTACTGACGGGGCCCGGCAGCTTCCGGGGCGCGGCCGGTAGCCGGGCGCAAGGAACTTGGGTGCAATTCGACGTGCAAGTGGACTTGAATACCCGGGTGGGGGCTATTCACGCGGTGCGTTTCCTGGCGTTTGCATGTCCGCACGTCATCGCGGTGTCGGCTTGGGTGGCGGAACATGCGGTCGGACTCGAGGCGAGAGGTCAATTGCCGGAGAGCGTGCAGTCCCTGCGGGAGCGTTTTGCCGTGCCGGTTGAGAAACTGGGGCGCCTGTTGATCGTTGAAGACGCGTGGATTGCGGCGATGGGTGCGGCCGGAGCCTCTCGCGGTGCGTATTGAGTCCTGGCCGCGGCATCCCCAATGTATGAGCGAGGCCATTTCGAGTGCAATTTTTGCGGCGCAACGCGCCAGGTGCGAAAAAATGCGCTCAAGGTCCGTGCGCGGCGGCTGCATGCGTGCTATTTAGGGTCATCCGTGAGAGGAGAGGGCAAGAGGATATGGCGATATTGTTGACGGAATCGGCAGCTGATCGAGTTCGCTCACATCTGGCTAAACGTGGCGCGGGGATCGGTCTGCGCGTCGGTATCAAGAAGACCGGATGTTCGGGATTTGCGTATGTGGTGAATTACGCTGATGAAATTCATCCCGACGACGCGGTCTTCGAGGCGCGCGGCGTTAAAGTCGTGGTGGATTCGGCGAGCTTGCCGATGATCGACGGCACCTTGGTTGACTTCGTCAAACAGGGCCTGAACGAGGCTTTCAAGTTTCAGAACCCCAAAGCCAAGGGCGAATGTGGCTGCGGCGAGAGTTTCAACGTCTGAAGAGGTTGCTCGGGCGATCGCCGCGAGGGCGTCGTTTTTCCAAGTAATACAGGCACTTCGGCTGCCATCCTGATTGCCTGGAGGCACCCGCTCCAGTACACTTCGCGCTCTTTGTCGGCCCCCTTGAAGGGGTAAATTCCCAAGTACTCGAGGTGATCATGCCCATTGAGCGCACTCTTTCCATCATCAAGCCGGACGGTGTCGCCCGGAATCTGATCGGCGAGTTATTGGGTCGATTCGAGCAAGTGGGCTTGCGGGTGGTGGCGGCGCGCATGATGCAGCTCTCCGAACGCGAGGCTGAAGGCTTTTACGGCGTTCATCGCGAGCGGCCGTTCTTCAAGGATTTGGTGAAATTCATGACGTCGGGTCCTGTCATGGTGCAGGTGCTCGAGGGCGAGGCGGCCATCGCGAAGAATCGGGAGGTCATGGGAGCGACCGATCCGAAGAAGGCGGCCAGAGGCACAATTCGCGCCGATCTGGCCCGCAGTATCGATGAAAACATCGTTCATGGCTCGGACGCACCCGATACCGCCGCTTGGGAGATAGCGTACTTCTTTCGCGAAATTGAGGTCTGCCCGCGTACGCGCTAGCGTATGCGGCAGCGTTACCGGGAGCATCGGAGCCTGTGGTCGGCGATCGCGTGAATCTTCTCGGCTTGCCGCGCGCTGAACTCGAGGCGTTCGTGGCAGAACGCCTGGGCGCGAGGCCGTTTCGCGCCCGTCAATTGATGAAATGGATCTATCGGCGGCGCGCAGCGGACTTCTCCGTGATGAGCGATCTCGCGCAGGAGTTTCGCGCACGCCTCAACGATGTGGCCGAGATCGCCGTGCCGCAGATCATCACAGAGCAGAGGTCCTCGGACGGCACGCGCAAGTGGATGCTGCGCATGGACGAGGTGCAAGGCATCGAAACGGTTTACATCCCGGAACCCGATCGGGGGACGCTGTGCATTTCGAGTCAGGTCGGTTGCGCATTGGATTGCGCTTTCTGTGCGACCGCGCAGCAGGGTTTCAATCGCAACCTGAGCGTTGCGGAAATCGTCGGCCAAGTCTGGTTGGCGCATCGCGAATTGACCGAGGCGGGCGCCGTGGGCAGGGCCGACGGCCGTGTGATCACCAACATCGTGTTCATGGGCATGGGCGAACCGCTCGCCAACTACCGCAACGTCGTTCCGGCGATGCGCATATTCATGGATGATCTGGGGTACGACTTGTCGCGGCGTCGAGTGACCTTGAGCACCTCGGGTCTGGTGCCGCAGATTTATAGACTGGCCGAGGAATGCAATGTTGCGCTGGCGGTGTCGCTACATGCCCCGAACGACGCGTTGCGCAACGAGCTCGTGCCCATCAACCGCAAACACCCGATCGATGAATTGCTCGCTGCATGCTGGCATTACATCGACAGGCAAAACGGCCGCAGCGTCACGTTCGAATACGTCATGCTCGACGGCGTCAATGACCAGCCCGAACATGCGAAGGCGCTGGCGCGGCTGTTGCGCGGCCGGCCGGCCAAGCTCAACTTGATCCCCTTCAACACCTTTCCCGGTACGCGTTTTCGCTGCTCGCCGGCGGCGAGGATCCTGCGGTTCCGCGACATTCTCAACGAGCACGGTGTGATTGCGACGACGCGGCGCACGCGCGGCGATGACATCGATGCGGCCTGCGGTCAACTTGCGGGCCGGGTAACGGATCGTACGCTGGTGCGGCTCGGCGCCAAGTTGACGGCGTCGAGCGCGGCGACGGAGGTGCAATGAGGACGCGAAGTGTCACGCGCCTCGCGGCTCTGCCGGCGGCACTGGTGGCTCTGGCGGTGCTCTTGTCGGCCTGCCACAGCACGCCGCCCCCTTACGAGCCGATCGATCGGCACAAAAAGCCCGATCCGGCACAAGCGGCGAACGCGAACATGCAGATGGCCATCGAATACATGAGGATCAACAATCTTGCGCAGGCGCGCGTGCGCATCGAGCGCGCGCTCGACGAAGCTCCGAACAATCCGAACGTGCAGGAAACCGCGGGTCTGGTGTACGAGCGCCTCAACGAAATGTCAAAAGCCAAGCACGCCTTCTCGGCCGCGGCGCGTTTGGGCAAGCAGGACCCGGCCATTCAGAACAGCTATGCCGGATTTCTGTGCCGAACCGGTAAGGCCGCCGCCGGCGAGAAGTTGTTCGTCGAGGTCGCGCGCAACCCGATCTACCAAACGCCGGAGGTGGCGCTGGTGAACGCCGGGGTCTGCGTCAGCAGCTCAGGCGATGTCGTGGATGCGGAGCGCTATTTCAATCGCGCGCTGGCGATCCGGCCGAACATGCCGGAGGCGCTGCTGGAGCTGGGCAATCTCGAGTTCGAGCGCGGCGATGCTGCGCAGGCGCTTGAATTAGTGCAGCGATATCTGGCAGTGAACCCGGCTTCCCCCGAAATCCTCTGGCTGGGGTTTCGCGCAGAACGCAAGATCGGCGACAATACCGCTGCAGCGGATTATGCCCGCCGCGTGCAGACCGAGTTCCCTGATTCTGCGCAAGCACAATCGATTCGCTCCGGGGTCGTCCGATGAGCGATCTCGCGCAACCGCTCGGACAGCGGCTCAAGGCGGAGCGTGAACGGCGCGGCATGAGCACGCAGAAGGCAGCGGACGAAATGCATCTCGACGCGTGGGTCATCGACGCGCTCGAGGCCGGCGATTACCAGCGCATCGGTCCGTCGGTATATGCGAAAGGGCATCTGAAGAAATACGCGAGCATTTTGGGAGTGCCTCCCGCGGAAATTGCGGCCGAATACGAGCCGAAATCCGCGCCGGCCGTCGCACTCGCGCCGCAGCCCGCCAGCATGCGGGTGCGCTCCGCGCCTCCTGAGGCAACCGACTTGCCGTGGCGGCAAATAGCGGCTGCCGCGGCGATCGTCCTGGGGGTCGTCGGCATTCTCTGGTGGCGCCCGTGGCAGCAGCGGTCCGGCGCACATACTGTCGTCGCGCAGGCTGGTTCGCCGATCGCGCCGTCACCGATCGCGCCATCGAGCGCGGTGTCGCCCGCAGCGGCCTCGTCCTCGTCCAACGCGGGCTCGTCCAGGGTGGCACAAGACGCGCAGCGCTCACCCGAGCCCGAGAATTCGAGCAACGTATCGACCGGGCCCGTCGTTGCGGCCAGTGTCGCAGGCGCGTCGCCCCCGCCCGTGGCGTCTGTTGCGTCTGCCGCATCTGCGGTGATGCCGGCGATGCTTGCGAAATCCGCAAGCGCCGCGAGCGCAGCCGATGCGACGCCGGGCGCCGGCCCGGCCCGCCTGCGCCTGAGCTTTTCGGCGGACTCCTGGGTCGAAGTGCATGACTCGACCGGCCGGCGCGTATTCGCCGGCAACGGCCGTGCCAACAGCGTCAAGACGATTTCCGGCACTGCACCCTTGAAGGTGTACTTGGGCTTCGCCAGCGGTGTGCAGCTCGAGGTCAACGAACGCGCCGTCGCGATTGGGCCGCAATTCGTCACCGGCGATGTTGCCCGCTTTGAAGCCGGTGCGGACGGCGTACTGCGGCGCGACTCGCGCGCCCTGCCAGCGAACGGCGTGCAAACGGGCACCGCCTCGCCGCGCGGCTGAGCTCAGGAACTCCCTTGGGTAAGGTCATCGAGCCCTTGCGTGGCGTTCACGATGTGTTGCCTGCGCAGGCCGCGGCCTGGCAGCACCTGGAGCGGATCACGCGTGAAGTCTTCGCGGGCTATGGGTACGAGGAATTTCGGGTGCCCATCATCGAGCAGACGCAATTGTTCAAGCGCTCGATCGGCGATTTCACCGACATCGTCGAAAAGGAAATGTTCAGCTTCGTCGATCAGGGCGAGGATCACATCACGCTTCGCCCCGAAGCGACCGCGGGCATCGTGCGCGCGCTGATCTCGAATGGATTACTGCGCGAGGGCCGGTTGCGAGTGTGGTGCATGGGCCCGATGTTCAGACGCGAACGGCCGCAGGCGGGACGCTACCGTCAGTTCCATCAAATCGACGCCGAGGCCTTTGGTTTCGAGGGGCCCGACGTCGACGCGGAAATCATTTTGTTGGCGGCGCGGCTATTGCGGCGGCTTGGCTTGACCGGCATCAAACTGCTGATCAATTCGCTCGGGACGCCGGCAACTCGCGCCGTTTATCGGGACCAGTTGACCGCGTATTTCGGCGCGCACGAGGCTGCGCTCGATGAGGACAGCAAGCGGCGCCTGCACGGCAACCCGCTGCGCATACTCGACAGCAAGAATCCGGAATTGCAGCGCGTCGTCGCCGGTGCGCCGCCATTGCTCGAGGCGCTCGATGCGCAGTCAAAGGCGCATTTCGAGTCTTTGTGCGCACACCTGCGAAGCGCGGGCATCGAGTATCATGTCGAGCCGCGCTTGGTTCGGGGGCTGGATTACTACACGCGCACCGTGTTCGAATGGACCACCGATGCGCTCGGTGCACAAAGCACGGTGTGCGCCGGCGGACGTTATGACGGCTTGGTGGCGCAGTTGGGCGGCTCCAGCACACCCGGCATCGGCTGGGCGATGGGGCAAGAGCGTATCGTCATGCTGCTCGAAAAGCAGGGATTGGCGCTGCAGCGCGAGCGGCCGCACGCTTATCTGGTCCTGGTCGGGGAGCGGACCGAGATTCAAGGCTTCAAATTGGCGGAGCAACTGCGCGACGCATGGCCGGATCTGAAGCTGCAGATCAATCTGGGCGGCGGTAGCTTCAAGACGCAGTTCAAGCGCGCGGATAAGAGCGGTGCGCAGTATGCAATCGTCTTGGGGGATGATGAAGTGGCTCGAGGGGTCGTCGCGTTGAAGGCTTTGCGTCAGGATCTGCCGCAGGAGCAGTGCCCGATGGACCGAATCAGTGAACGCTTGGGGGCATTGTTGGGTCTTAAGGGACCGGAGGTAGCGGAGTAGTCATGCCGGAAGAATTTTTGACGGACGACGAACAGCTGGAGCACGTCAAGCGTCTAGCGGCGGAGTACGGCCCGTGGATGATTGGCGCAGTCGTGATTGGATTGGCTTTTGTGTCCGGCCTGCGCTATTACGAAAATCATCGAAACGAGAGCGCGCTGCAAGCGGCCTCGCAGTTCGGCGACATGGCATCCGCGCTTCAACACAACGACCGCACCAGGGCGCAGCAGATCGCCGGCGGCTTGATCAAGGATTACCCGAATTCGCCGTACGCAGATCAAGCGAAATTGAGCCTTGCGCGGCTGTACGTCGATGACGGTCAGGATGCGAGCGCGATCCCGCTGCTGAACGACGTCGTGGACAACTCGAAGGACACGGAGCTGCGGCACATCGCCCGCCTGCGCCTTGCAAGGGTTCTGATCGATCAAGGCAAGCCGGACGATGCGCTCAAGACGCTCTCTGACGCCCCGGGTGCATTCGCGGCGCGCTATCACGAAGTGCGCGGCGATGCGTTTTATGCCAAGAATGAATTTCGTAAGGCGGTAAGCGAATACACGGCAGCGCTTGGCGACGGCGCTGGGGGCAGCGCGGATTCCGCACTGCTGGCCTTGAAGATAGCGGACCTGGGCTTATCTGCGGCGCCTGCCGTTGCTGCTGCGCCTGCCGCTGCTGCTGCGCCTGCTGCCGTGGTCCCTGCCGCTGCCGCCCCCGCAGCCTCCTCCTCTCCGGCCGACACTTCGAACAAGGCTAAGCCCTGATGCGCCTATTGTTTCCCCTAGCCCTCGCGGCGCTGCTCATCGCCGCCGGCTGCAGCAAGGATAAGGATGTCGAGCCACCGGCGGCGCTAGTGAAATTTCCGGCCAAGCTTCCCGTGAAGGAGCTCTGGGGCGACAAAGTCGGCGGCGGCAAGAAGCAAGTGAAGCTGCGGCTCGGTTTGGGTCCGGCGGTCGACAACGGCGTGGTGTTCGCGGCCTCGGACAAGGGCGAACTACTCGCGGTCAATTTGAACACCGGCCGGCAGGTGTGGCTCAAGAAGCTCAAGTTGCCCCTGTCCGCAGGTCCCGCGGCCGGCTTAGGGATGGTGGTGGTCGGCTCGAGCAAGGGTACGGTGGTTGCGCTGGATGGTGCGACTGGGCATGTACGGTGGCACACGCATGTAAATTCCGAACTGCTGTCGGCACCGGCGATCAGTGAAAAGGTCGTCGTGATGCGCTCGGTCGACGGTCGTTTGCATGGCTTCGATTCCGGCAACGGCAAGGAGCTATGGTCCGTGGAGCAGCAGGTGCCGCGCTTGAGCCTGCGCGGCACGGCGATTCCGGTCATTTCCAAGGACGTCGCCGTCAGCGGCTTCGATAACGGCAAAGTGATGGCGGTGAGCTTGAGCACCGGCGATACGGTATGGGATACGGCGCTCGCCTCGCCGCATGGCAGAACGGAGCTCGACCGCCTGGTCGACATCGACTCGGCGGTATGCGTGCTCGGGGACAATGTGTTCGCCGTGGGATTTCAAGGCCGCACCGCCATGCTCGCGCTCGATTCCGGCCAGATTTGGTGGGCGCACGACATGTCGAGCTATCGCGGCTTGGCGGTGGATGAAGAGAATCTGTTCGTGACGCAATCCGACGGCATCGTGGTGGCGCTGCGCCAGCGCGACGGGTCCGAGCTGTGGCGTAACAATAAACTGAAGCTGCGTGGCCTGAGCACCCCGGCCGTCACCACCACGGCTATCGCGGTCGCCGACTACCAGGGCTATCTGCATTGGCTGGACAAGGCTACGGGTGAACTCGTGGCCAGGGAACGTGTAGCCAAATTTCGCGTCAGCAATCCGCCGGTGGCGGTGCAGGACACGGTGGTGGTGCTCACCGACGATGGCCGCTTGGCCGCCTTCCGCGCTATGCCTCCTACAAAACAGTAACTTCAGCGTGCTGCCCGTAGTTGCCTTGATCGGTCGACCGAACGTGGGCAAATCGACCTTGTTCAATGCCATGACCGGAACGCGCGATGCGCTGGTGGCCGATCTACCGGGTCTGACCCGCGATCGGCAGTACGGATTCGCCCGCCGCACCAATGTGCCTTGCATCGTCGTCGACACCGGTGGACTCGTGGAAAACGCCGGCGCCATCGAGGGCCTGATGATGGCGCAAACGGAGCGTGCCATCGCCGAGGCTGATCGGTTGATCGTCCTGGTCGACGGCCGTGCCGGGGTGACGCCACAGGACCAATTCGTGGCGCAGTTGGCGCGTCGCAGCGGCAAGCCCGTACTGTTGGCGGTCAATAAAACCGAGGGCTTCGACCACGATGTGGCCGTTGCCGACTTTCATCAACTGGGGCTGGGCGAGCCGCATCCGATTTCGGCCGCGCACGATCAAGGCGTGGTTTCATTGCTCGAGGCGACCCTCGCGGGACTCGCCGCAGATCCGCAGGATGGCCCGGAAATGACCGGCATCAAGGTCGCGGTCATCGGCCGCCCCAATGTGGGAAAGAGCACGCTGATCAATCGCCTGCTCGGCGAGAACCGCATGGTGGCTTTCGATCAGCCGGGCACCACGCGCGACGCCGTGATGGTGCCCTTTGAACGAGATGGCGAGCACTATACGCTGATCGATACGGCGGGTGTGAGGCGCCGGGCGCGGGTCGAAGAGGCCGTCGAGAAGTTCAGCGTGATCAAAACTCTGCAGGCGATCGAGACCGCCCACGTGGTCATCGCCCTGATGGATGCGCAGGACAACGTCGCAGAGCAGGACGCGAGCCTGGTGGGCGCCGCGATCGAACAAGGTCGAGCGCTCGTACTGGCCGTCAACAAGTGGGACAACATCCCAGCCGAACAGCGCGACCTGATTCGCAGCCAAATCGAACAGCGGCTGCAATTTGCGGACTTTGCGCCGCTGCACTTCGTTTCCGCCCGCCACGGCAGCGGTGTGGGGGAGCTGTTCGCGGCGGTCCGCAAGGTCTACGCCGCTGCGACTCGCGACATGGGTACGCCGGAATTGACCCGCGTGCTGGAATCTGCAATCGAGAGCCATCAGCCGCCGCTGGTGAGCGGGCGGCGGATCAAGCTGCGCTATGCCCACCAGGGCGGTCGCAACCCCCCGGTGATCGTAATTCACGGCAATCAAACCGATCATGTACCCGACGCTTACCGTCGTTATCTGGTCAACGTCTATCGCAAGGCCTTCGATTTGACGGGTACGCCGGTGCGCGTTACGTTCCGCGGGGAAGCGAATCCTTACGCCGGCAAGCGCAATCCGCTGACCCCCCGTCAAGTGCGCAAGCGCAAGCGGCTCATTCAACGCAACAAGCGCTGAGCGTACTTTTGCTAGACTAGCGCCGGCACACCGGTGGGATAGGGGAGTGATTTCCCGTGCTGCAGTCCGTCGGAAGAACACTCGTGCGCGTTCTCGCGATCGTGGCGCTGGCTGTTGCACTGTACGCGGTGGCGGGATTCGTCATCGCGCCGAAAATGGTCCGTTCGGCGCTGCTCGAGTACATCCCGAAGACTCTTCCAGTCACGCCTTTGGTGGGCGAAATCCGCATCAACCCCTTCTTGTTGCAGGTGGTGGTCGAGGATTTCTCGCTCGCTTCTGCGGGGGGCGAGAAGTTGCTGGGGTTCGAGCGGCTGTTCATCGATTTCGAGCTTTCCGCTTCCGTTTGGCACCGCGCCTATACATTCGGCGATATCGAGATTGCGGGGCCGCGCATCGACGCGAAGCTGGCGCAGGACGGAGCGCTGAACCTGCTCAAGCTGCGTCCGCCCTCGAGGCCTGTTGAGCATGCGGCGAAGAGCGAGACGCTGCCGGCCATTCGCGTACGTTTGCTCAAGGTCACCCAAGGCTCGGTGAGCTACGAGGATCGTAGTCGGCCGACCGAATTCGTGGCACGTCTGGAACCGATCAGTTTCGAACTGCGCGACTTCACCACCGGCGTCGAGGGGGGGCGATTCACGTTCAACGGATCCTCAAAGCTCGGCGAGCGATTCGAGTGGCACGGGCACGTGTCGGTGCAGCCGATCGAATCGGACGGCGAGTTTCGCATCGAGAGCTTGCGCGCGCATACGATTTGGGAATATCTCGAAGATCAGCTCAACTTCGTGGTCAATTCCGGAACCCTCGATTTGAATGCGACGTACAAGTTTTCTCTGAAAGATGCGGTCGACTTGCAGGTGAACGTGTCGAAAGTGGCGCTGACCGATCTCGCCATCCGACCCAAGGATTCGGATATCGACTGGATCACCGTTCCCGGATTGGCGTTGACCGAGGCCACCGTGGATCTCTCGAAGCGCCGGGCGCATGTGGATTCTCTATCCTTGACCGGTGTCAAGTTGCTGAGTTGGCTGGGGCCCGACGGCTCCTTCAGTTTGCTGCGGCTCTGGGCTGCGCCGCCCAAGCCGCAAGCCGAGCCGAGCGCCGGCGCGCCGGCCCCGCTCACGGCCGCCCATCCGGCGCCGGCTGCAGCGAATCCGCCGTGGCAGTTCGATTTACGTCAGTTCACGCTGCGCGACGCCAGTTTCTCGGCCGAGGATCGCAGTACCCGCCCGGTCGCCAAAGTGATGCTGGCGCCACTATCATTGCAGGTCAGCGGGGTCAGCCTCGATTTGGCCAAGCCGCTGAGCGTGGCGCTCGATACGCGCATCAATGAGACCGGTTCGCTGACGATGACCGGCGACGTGACACCGCAGCCGGCGGCAGCTTCCCTGAGCCTCAAGCTCGCCGGCATCGATCTCACCGCGATTCAGCCGTACATCGCACAACACACCTCAATGACCCTGCGCAGCGGCCTGCTGGGCGGCGAGGCGCAGTTGCGCTATGGCCCATCGGGGCAAAAACCCGCCCTGCAATTTGCCGGCAATATCCGTGTGGAAAACCTGCACACCGTCGACAACGCCCTGCAGGATGATTTCGTCAATTGGGAACGCTTGGATATGCTCGGTTTGAATTACCAGCAGGCTCCCGATCGGCTCGACATTGTCGAGGTTGTGGCGCACAAGCCCTACGCGCGGGTCATCATCGAATCGGATACCAGCCTGAACGTGAAGCGCGTGTTGACCGGGCCCGAATCCGCGGCAGCGTCCGCGCCGGCGTCATCCGCGGCGGCGTCATCCGCGGCGCAGCCGGCCGCGGGCAAGACGGCCGCAGCCGGCGGCCAACGGGGAAGGACGGCGGTGCAAAGCGCGGCGGCCGGATCCGGCCAAGTCGCGGCCAATTCCATGCCGATGTCGATCAAGAAAATAGTAGTGCAGAGCGGCCAAGCGAACTTCACGGATCTGTCGGTCACTCCGAACTTCTCCGCGGGCATTCAAGGCCTCGAAGGCAGCGTGCTCGGTCTATCCTCGAAGCCGAACTCGCGTGCGACAGTGGATTTGCACGGCAGCGTGGGTCAGTTCTCACCGGTCTCGATCAACGGTGAGGTCAATGTGCTGAGCGCCGCGCTTTATACCGATTTGGGAATGAAATTCAGCAATATCGATCTCAGCATCTTCAATCCGTATTCCGGAAAGTTTGCGGGCTACAACATCGCGAAGGGCAAACTCACCACCGATCTGCACTACAAGGTCGAGGGCCGCAAGCTCGATGCGCAACATCACATTGTCATCGATCAGCTCGAGTTCGGCGATAAGACGGCAAGCAAGGAAGCGGTGTCGTGGCCGATCAAGCTGGCGGTCGCTCTTCTCAAGGATCGCAACGGTGTCATCGATTTGAATCTTCCGGTGGCGGGCTCGTTAGACGATCCGACATTTCGCTTGGCGCCCATCATCTGGAAGATCTTCGTCAACATTTTGGAGAAGGCGGTGACCGCACCGTTCGCGTTGCTCGGACGCTTGTTTGGAAAGGGTCCGGACATACAGTTCATCGATTTCCAGCCGGGCGTCGGTACGCTGGATGCGGCTGCCGCCGAAAAAGTAAAAACGGTCGCCAAGGCCCTGAATGCACGGCCGCAGCTCAAGATCGAGGTGCCGATCGGCGTCGTGCCTGACATCGACCGGCCGGCGCTCATTGCCGCGCAATTCGATGCGCAGCTCAAGGAAGTCCAATCGCTTCAAAGGAGTGGTAAAAAGGCCGCGCCCGGTGCAGTCGCCCCCGCCTTTGAGCAACTGGATCCGACCGCTAAGCTGGGCCTCTTGACGCAGCTTTACACGCGTGACGTGGGTGCGGAGCCGAAATATCCCGATGCGGTGGTCGCCATCAAGCAAAAGGCCGACGCCGTGTCGGCCAAGATTGATTTCTTGACCAGCGGCATACGCGAGCACTTGGTCGTCGGAGATGCCGAGCTCAGGGCGCTCGGCGAGCAGCGCGCGACGGCTCTGCAGCAGGCACTGCTCACCGACACGCAAGTCGAGCCCGAGCGTGTGTTCTTGGTCGCGAACGACAAGGCGGTCGGCAAGGACGGCGCGGTGCGCTTGGAACTATCACTGCGATGAGTGAGCAGCCGCGAGCCGCAAGACCCATAAGTAATTTCAAGGTTCAAATATGAAGCTCGTTATGGCAATCATCAAACCTTATAAGCTCGATGAGGTGCGTAAGGCGATCGGCGACGCGGGCGTGCAGGGCATCACCGTAACCGAGGTGCGAGGCTTCGGACGGCAACGCGGTCATACCGAGATCTATCGTGGCGCGGAATATGTCGTGGAATTCGTACCCAAGACAAAATTGGAAATCGCGGTGGAGAATTCGCAGCTGGACCGAGTCATCGAGGCGATCGCCAAGTCCGCGCAGACCGGCAAAATGGGCGACGGAAAGATTTTCGTATTTGAACTCACGCAAGTCGTGCGCATACGCACGGGCGAGCGCGACGTGAGCGCCATTTAGAGGGGATTCGCAGAGATGATCAAGCTGTGTTTACGGGTGTTTCCCCCGCCGACGCTAGCGCAATGCCGCCCGCGCCCGCCGGTTCCTCGCCGCCACGGTAATACTCCCTAACGGGCATTATTCACGAACGACTCGGTTTCTCGGGCGCGGGACCTCGATTGGCAGGCATTTTCCGGGCCGCCGTGAACCCATTGCGCTACGCAGTCCCTGCTGCGCGCAAGCCCTGGGTGGCCATTGCGCTGCGCTCTCCTTGCTTCGCGCAAGCCCAGGGTGGCCATCCATGGCCACCCGTAGGACGCATGCGTCCTACCCATGGCCACCCGCGCGACGCATGCGTCGCGCCCCTGGGGGCTGCGGGCAAAACTTGCGACGCTTTCGCAGTCCCTGCGTCGCTGCAAGCCAGGGTTCGCCATTGCGCTACGCAGTCCCTGCTGCGCGCAAGCCCGGGGTGGCCATCCGTGGCCACCCGTAGGACGCATGCGTCCTACCCCTGGCGAACCCGCTCGGCGCATGCGCCGAGCCCTTGTTTTGCACGCCCCGAAAAATGCCTTGCCAATCGAGGTCCCGCTTTCCGTTTGCGTTGTTCGTGAATAATGCGGGCTAAGGCCGGAGCCGCCGGCTGTAGTGCAATCCATGACACGCAGATGACCGGCGCGTGTCGGGCGCCCGAGGGCGTCTGCAAACGGCGACAGGCGGAACTTGGAAATTTTTCACTCCCTGATTTCGTGACCGGAGTCGCGCTCTGCACCCAATTATGCCAGGTAGTCTGCGCCCACGAGTTCGAAGTCGTTGACACCTGGAGAGACCGCATGAGCAATCCCTACAACAGCGCGACTGAGCGCGCTTCGGTTCTCGGCCCGACGTTATATTTCAAAGGTGATTTGAGCGCCGAAGAAGACCTATTGATACAAGGTCGGGTGGAGGGGTCGATTACGCATACGCAGCGCTTGACCGTCGGTGTGCAGGGCACCGTCAAGGCAAATATTCGCGCGCAGCTCATCATCGTCGAGGGCACCGTCGACGGCGATTTGCAGGCGGACAAGTCCGTATTCGTGAAAGAGACAGCGAAGGTTCTCGGCAACATCTATGCGCCCACCGTCAGCATCGTCGAGGGCGCCAATTTCAGCGGCAGCATTGACATGGACGGCAAGAAGTCCGGCCAAGCTCACCTCAAGCAAGAGACCGCAACTGCCCGTATGGTTAGAACGTCCGGCAGCGCGGCGTAACGATGGCCTGGTTCAAAAAATCGGACGATGGAGATAGTGAAATGATCAACGCCAATCCAAGCGGCCGCACGAACGCTCAAGAACCCGTCGCGGCGCGACCGGAACCCCGAGAGCCCCGCGTCGAACCGCGCATGCCGCCCGTGCGTCCGCCGGAGCCTCGCGCTCAGGAGCCTCGTGCACATGAAGCACGCACGCCGGAAAGCGCGCCACGCGCGTCCGTGCTTGGGCCCACGCTGAAGTTCCGCGGCGAATTATCGGCGCAAGAAGACCTAATCATTCAGGGCAGCGTGGAGGGGTCGATAACCCACACGCAAAGCCTCACAGTCGGCACCGACGGCACCATGAAAGGCGACATTCGCGCCCGCGTCATCGTCATCGACGGCAAGGTCGAGGGCGACCTGTATGCCACCGAGTCGGTCAATATTCGGGCGACCGCCAAGGTCAAGGGCAATGTGTTCGCGCCGCGCGTCGGCATCACCGAGGGCGCTTTCTTCCAAGGCCAAGTCGAGATGCAGCCTTCCGGTGCGGCCGTGCAGGAGCACAGTGCGCGGCTGCGCCAAGCCGCGATGACCGCGTCCCCCATAGAACCAGCCGCCGTCGATCAGGTGTTGAGCGCGACCTAGGAGCCTGAAGCGAATTCTGTAGGTTAAGTTAAGTCCCCTCAGTCAGGCTCCTAAGGCAGGAACAGCTCCGGATCGACCCAGACTCGGTTCAGATTGAGTCCCCAGTGCAAATGAGGGCCGGTCGCACGACCGGTCATCCCGACCGCACCGATGCGCGTTCCGGCGGCGATGCGCTGTCCCGGCCGCACGTCGATCTCGCTCAAATGGCAGTACATGCTGATGAGACCGCGGCCGTGATCGACGAACACCGTATTGCCGTTGAAAAAATAGTCGCCGGTATCGACCACCGTGCCGGCCACCGGCAACACGACCGGGGTCCCGGAGGGCGCCGCGATGTCCATGCCGGTGTGCGGATTGCGCGATTCGCCGTTGAAGATGCGGCGCATGCCGAACGAGCTGCTGCGCGCGCCCGGAACCGGCGGCGGCAGGCGCAGCGACTCGGGCGGGGGTTCGCTCCAATGGCTCAGGGCGCGATCGATGCGCACTCGTTCGCCGGTCACGCGGGCGAGATCGGCGGGCGATAGGTTGACCTGACTCGGGGCTACCTTGAGCGTCTGGCTGGCGTAGCGTTTGGCGCCCACCGTGAATTCGATCTCTTGCCGCCCCACCGCGCCGCGCAGCGTCACTTGCCGCGGACCAAGCGGCGCCGTCAACGGGATGCCCACGACCGCGACCCAGGCCGCGCCGTCTTGCACGACCAGCGCGCGATGTCCGTCGGCTTCGACGTAGGGAGGGATATCGCCGAGGACGTTCAGCCGGATGATTTTCACGCCTCCCGGGACCGCGCTTTCACGCGGTAGATCCATGGAGTTCGCCGGGGGCGGCGCAATCACGATCATGACGAGGACGATGAGGTACCGCACTGCGGTCACGGCTTCTCCACCTTGGCGCGAACCCGGCCTTTCGCCAGACGCGCTTCGATTATCGTGCCTGGCGCGGCATCGGCCGCATCGCGCAGAATCTCACCGCTTTCTCTGCTGACGATGGCGTAACCGCGCTCGAGCGTGGCGAGCGGGCTCACGGCGTTCAAGGTGCGCTCCAGCGGCGACAGACGCGCACGCGCGCGGCGCACGCGCTCGAGCCCCGCCGTCTGCAGGCGGACGAATAAGGCACCGTGGCGGGCGGCGGCGTCGCGTACGCGCGCGACCGGGCTTGCCTGCCACAGCCGGCTCTGATGATCGCTCAATTGGGACCTGCGCACGTTGATCACGTGGCGAAGCGCCCGGCACATGCGCTGCTCGAAATCCTCCAAGCGCCGCACTTGCTGCATGAGCCGCGTAGCTGGACTCACCAGCGCGGCGCGCCCGGCCAACCAGCGCAGGCGTTCGCGATGCTCATCGAGGCGGCGACGCATCGCGCGCGACAGGCGCTGCTCGAGCTCATCGAGGCGCTGCGACTGTTGCGCGAATCGTGCAACCGGACTCACGAGCGCCGCTCGCCCCTCGAGCCAACGGAGACGTCCGCGATGCTCCTCGAGCCGCCGGCGCACGCAGCGCTGCAGCCGCATGCTGAGGCGCACGAAGGCAGTCAGCCATTCGTCGATGTCGGGCACTGCGAGCTCCGCGGCCGCGGAGGGTGTGGGTGCGCGCACGTCGGCGGCGAAGTCGGCAATGGTGAAATCGATCTCGTGGCCGATCCCGCTGATCACCGGTATGGGTGAGACCACGATGGCGCGCGCCAGCCTTTCATCGTTGAACGCCCACAGATCCTCCAAGGAGCCGCCGCCGCGCGCCAGAATCAACACATCGCACTCGCCGCGCCGCCCGGCAAGCTTGAGCGCTGCGACGATTTCGGCCGCCGCTTGCGCGCCCTGCACGGCGACCGGATAGATCAGCACGGCAACGGCAGGAAAGCGTCGAGCGAGCACGTGCAGGATGTCGCGAAGCGCCGCTCCGGTGGGCGAAGTGATCACGCCGATTCGCTTCGGGAGAGCCGGCAAACGACGCTTGCGCTCGGGGGCAAACAGGCCTTCGGCGCTGAGCTTGGCGCTCAATTCCTCGAATTGGCGCTTCAGGGCGCCGAGGCCCGCATCCTCCATGTGATCGATGATGAGCTGGTATTCGCCGCGCGGCTCGTACAGGCCGATGCGTGCGCGGACCAGCACCTTTTGCCCGTCGCGCGGGCTGAAGGAACACAACATATTTCGCTGCCGGAACATGCAGCAGCGCACCTGGGCGGCGGTGTCTTTCAGCGAGAAATACCAGTGTCCGGAGCTCGGCTTCGCAAAATTTGAAATTTCCGCCTCCAGCCAGAGGCTGCCAAAACCCCGCTCCAGCAGCACCCTCACTTCGCGATTGAGGCGCGAAACGGTGTAGATGTCGCGGTCGGGGCGCGCGACGGAGCCGGGGATTTGGGCAGTCTCCATGTCGAAATGATAGCGGTTTACCGCACAGCGGGCGCAAGGTACAATGCGACGCCTCTTAGATGAACCTTAAGTGAACGCTCATGCGCATTCTGGAAGAGGCACTCACATTCGATGACGTCCTGCTGGTGCCGGCATACTCCGAAGTGCTGCCCGGCGAAGTCTCGTTGGCCAGTCAGCTCACCCGCGAAATACGAGTCAATTTGCCGGTGGTCTCAGCCGCCATGGATACCGTTACCGAGGCCCGTTTGGCGATCACCATCGCTCAAGAGGGCGGCATCGGCATCATTCACAAGAACATGTCGGTCGAGAATCAGGCGCGGCAGGTCGACCGCGTCAAGAAGTTCGAGAGCGGTGTCATCACCGATCCGATCAGCGTCAATCCGGACATGACCATTCGCGAGGTGATCGAGCTCACGCGGGCGAAAAACATCTCGGGCGTGCCGGTGGTGCTCGGCAAGAAAGTCGTGGGCATCGTGACGCACCGTGACCTGCGTTTCGAAACCAAACTCGACGCTCCCGTGTCCTCAGTGATGACCCCCAAGGAGCGCCTGATCACCGTGCGCGAGAACGCGCCCAAGGAAGAAGTGCTCGCGCTGTTGCACAAGTATCGCATCGAAAAAGTGCTGGTGATTGCCGGCGACCATGAATTGAAGGGCATGATCACCGTCAAGGATTTCCAAAAGGCCACGGAATTTCCGAACGCCTGCAAGGACAGCGTTGGGAGCCTGCGCGTCGGCGCCGCCGTGGGCACTGCGCCCGACACCCTGTCTCGAGTGGCTGCCTTGCGGGAGGCCGGGGTCGACGTGATCGTGGTCGATACCTCGCACGGCCATTCCCGCGGGGTCCTCGAGACGGTCTCCAAGATCAAGAAGAAATACTCGGATATTCAGGTGATCGGCGGCAACATCGTGACCGCCGAAGCTGCGCTCGAACTCGTCAAATATGGGGCCGATGCCGTCAAAGTGGGGATTGGCCCCGGCTCGATTTGCACGACCCGAGTCGTGGCGGGTGTGGGGGTGCCGCAAATCAGCGCCATTTCGATGGTTTCCAAGGCGCTTGCGGGCACCGGGGTGCCGGTCATCGGCGACGGCGGCATCCGTTATTCCGGCGATATCGCCAAGGCGTTGGCGGCCGGCGCGCACTGCGTGATGATCGGCGGTATGTTCGCAGGCACCGAAGAGTCTCCCGGAGAAGTGGAGCTGTATCAGGGCGCCTCCTACAAGGCGTACCGCGGCATGGGATCTTTGGGCGCAATGGCCCAGGCGCACGGCTCGAGCGATCGCTACTTCCAGGACACGACTACGGAGCTGGAGAAGCTCGTGCCGGAGGGGATCGAGGGCCGCGTGCCCTACAAAGGCAGCCTCGTGGCGATACTGCATCAACTGGCGGGCGGTTTGCGCGCGGCCATGGGTTATACCGGCAGCAGCAGCGTGGAGGAGATGCGTACTCGCCCGCAATTCGTGCGCGTGACCGGCGCGGGTGTTCGTGAAAGTCACGTGCACGATGTGACGATCACCAAAGAAGCGCCGAACTACCGGGTCGGTTGAATGACCGACATTCATGCGGATCGGATCCTAATACTCGATTTCGGAGCCCAGTACACTCAGCTGATCGCCCGCCGCGTGCGCGAACTGGGCGTGTATTCGGAGATTTGCGCCTGCGACGTCGATGCGGGCGACATCAAGCGCTTCCGACCCAAGGCCGTGATCCTCTCCGGCGGGCCGGAATCCGTTTACGCAGCGGCGAGTCCGGCAGCGCCGCCCGAAGTGTTCGAATTGGGCGTTCCGGTCCTCGGAATCTGCTACGGCATGCAAACCATGGCCGCACAGCTGGGCGGACAAGTCGAATCATCCACTCATCGCGAATTCGGCGCTGCCCAACTCAGGCCCATCGGCGCTTCGCGCCTGCTCGACGGTCTCGAGGACAATCGCGATGCGGCGGGCCGGCGGGTGCTCGACGTCTGGATGAGTCATGGCGATCGCGTGGTCGTGGTCCCGCCGGGGTTCCGTGTGATTGCCGCGAGCGACAACGCGCCGCTGGCGGCCATGGCTGATGAGGCACGCGGGCTGTATGGGCTGCAATTTCATCCCGAAGTGACACATACCTTGCAGGGCGGCGAGATTCTGCGGCGCTTCGTGCGCGAGATCGCCGGCTGCGCAGCGACGTGGGAGACGGGCAGCATCATCGAGGACAGCGTGGCGCGCATCCGCGCTCAAGTCGGATCCGACAAAGTTCTGCTGGGGCTGTCGGGAGGTGTCGATTCCTCGGTGCTTGCGGCACTGCTGCATCGTGCCATCGGCCCGCAGCTCACGTGCGTGTTCGTGGATCATGGGCTGTTGCGCCTCGGCGAGGCCGACCAGGTGATGGCGACCTTTGCGGAGCACATGGGAGTGCGCGTGATTCGCGTCGATGCGGAGCAGCGCTTCCTGAGGGCGCTCGCCGGCGAAGCGGATCCGGAAACCAAGCGAAAAATTATCGGGCGAGTGTTCATTGAGGTCTTCGATGAGGAAGCGGCGAAGCTCGAGGACGTGAAATGGCTCGCGCAGGGAACGATCTATCCGGACGTGATCGAATCCGCAGGCGCCAAAACCGGCAAAGCGCATGTGATCAAATCGCACCATAATGTGGGCGGCTTGCCGCGCCAGATGCGGCTCAAGTTGTTAGAGCCGCTGCGCGAGTTGTTCAAGGATGAGGTGCGCAGGCTGGGCTTGGCACTGGATCTGCCGGTCGACATGGTGCGCCGCCATCCTTTTCCCGGCCCGGGCCTCGGCGTGCGCATCCTAGGCGAGATCGACAAATCGCACGCCGATCTGTTGCGCCGCGCCGATGCCGTCTTCATCGAAGAATTACGGCGAGATGATCTCTACGACAAGGTAAGTCAGGCGTTCGCGGTTTTCCTGCCGGTGCGTACGGTCGGGGTGATGGGCGACGGCCGGCGCTATGATCATGTGATCGCGCTGCGCGCCGTGGAGACCACCGATTTCATGACGGCACGGTGGGCGCGCCTGCCGTACGAATTTCTGGATCGGGTCGCGCGTCGAATCATCAACGAAGTGCCCGGGATTTCCCGCGTGGTGTACGACATTTCGGGGAAACCGCCGGCGACGATAGAGTGGGAGTAATTGTAAAGCTATTAAATCTTATATAAAACAATAGCTTACAGAAATAAAAAAGATACCCGTGAGATACCCGTAATCAACAACTTAGGGTAGAGTTATGCCCGTGAACATTCCCGCAGGGGTCCCTGAGTCTAACTAATGCCACGGGTATCTTCTAAAAGCGCCCCAGAAGCTCCACAAGCCGCTATTCATGCGTCACTACGGCGTTCTGGCGGGTATGTCGCAAAACGGGACTATGGCACTCGTAGTGCGGAGCGAGATAAGCAGCCAATACGGTTCGGTCGCGCAACCGCAACCATCTACCGCCGTGGTGACATCGAGAATAGTAGTTGGTTCTTCCGGCTGTACCTCAAGGAAGAAAAGCGCCATTACCGCAAGTCCCTGAAAACTGCGGATCGCAAGGAAGCCTTCGACCTCGCACATAATGAAATCGTTGCGATCCTCGCCAAGGTCCAGACGGGCGTGCGCATTCTTGCTATTGCGCTCAAAGATTTAGTTCGCCGCTACAAGCTGCATCTTCAGAGTCAGATGGATTCTGGGGAACTCGCGAGAACAACAATGCGGTTGAATCTGTATAGAGTCGCCCACGGATGCGAATTTTTGGCAACCGTCTATGAAGCGGGTATGGCGACCAAAGTCAGCGCCATAGACGGTGCGGTCTTTGATCGGTACCTGAAATGGCGAGTAGAGAAGAGGGCGACTAAACACACTGGTGCAACAATTCGTCGGGATGTGATCCGTGACGAGCTATTGAGCATCCGTAAGATGTTTCTCTATGCGAAGAAAGAGAAGCTTTGCACCGAAAAAAGTGTTCCACATTGGGATTTCGTGATCGAAAAGGAAGCGCCTGCCAGACGGCGCATGACCCAACGAAACTACACCGACGTAACGAATGCGATTCGTTCGTGGGTAAAAGAAGCGAAGAACGAAAAGGACCTTTACCATCGACGAGTGCTGCAAAGCATTTTCCTGTTGATATCCAATTCGGGGATGCGCAGCGGCGAAGTATTTGGGCTACGAAATCGTGATGTCGATGTGCGTGCGACGACGGCAGAATGCGTATTGACGATTCGACCTGAGACGTCAAAGGTCAGAAAGGGACGGAGGATCACGTTATCCGCTTCTTCCGGTGGACGTGCCAAGGACACAAGGAGAATCAATTACCTGATCCGATGGATTGACGAGTACCAGCGCCATCCGAACCCAAATGATTTCGTGTTTTCCGGATTTGATAAAGGTTCAATAAGTGCCAGGGACACGTATTACCATGCCTACAAGCAGCTTCGAAAAAAACTGGCGGAGATCGAGCTCGATTGGTTCGACACATACCATTGCAGGCATTTCTGGATCACGAACCGACTGCTGGCTGAAGAGCCAATTCATTTGGTCGCGAAGGCTGCTGGTACTTCCGTCAGTGAAATCGAGTCCACATACTCGCACGTCTTGACCGAACTATCGACGCGGAAGTTCGGCAATAAGCGAGTGATTTATCAGCCTGACGGATCGTGGGAAGTCGTTAGCCAGAGCAGTAACGATCAGGAAGCAGAAGAAGGGTAACCCTCACTTACCGGCATATATGAGATGAGAATCAGTGATGCAAGCGCATCGATAAGGGAACGTAGAACGCAATGTTTGAGCAGACTTTCAAGAACATCGACAACGTCCTTCGGACCGAACAAGGCTGCCAAAGCGAACTCGACTATATCGAACAGACTTCGTGGATTATCTTCCTCAAATACCTCGATGACTTGGAAGCCGATCGTGAAGCGGCGGCTGAGCTATCAGGTAAATCGTATACGCCCATCCTGGGTGCTGAATATCGCTGGAGACGGTGGGCTGTGCCTAAGACAAAGAACGGCGAAATAGATCACAACACAGCACTAACGGGTGATGATCTCACCGAGTTCGCAAACAAGAAGCTGTTCCCATATCTCGCACGCTTTCACACGACTGCCGATCATCCCGACACCATCGAATACAAGATCGGGGAGATTTTCGGGGAGATACGCAACAAGATTCATAGCGGTTACAGTCTGCGCGAAATCCTGAATCGTGTAGATGAACTTCGGTTCCGATCTCAAGCTGAAAAGCACGAAATGTCCTCCCTTTACGAGGACAAGATCAAGAACATGGGCAACGCTGGTCGGAATGGGGGCGAGTATTACACGCCACGTCCATTGATTCGCGCCATCATCAAAGTTGTTGCGCCCAAAATTGGAGAGAGGATTTACGACCCTGCGGTCGGTTCAGCTGGCTTTTTGTGCGAAGCCTACGAATATCTCAAAGCATCGAAGCAACTAACCGTAAAAGACGTAGAAACGCTACAAAAGCGGACGTTCTTCGGAAAGGAAAAGAAGTCGCTGGCGTATGTGATCGGCACAATGAATATGATCCTCCACGGTATCGAGGCGCCGAATATCATCCGCGTCAATACGTTGATTGAGAACATCAGCGATATTCAAGAGAAGGATCGCTACGACGTGATTCTCGCCAATCCACCATTTGGTGGCAGCGAGCAGAAACAGGTTCAGCAGAACTTTCCAATCAAGTCAGGCGAGACGGCTTATCTATTCCTTCAACACTTCATAAAGTCCCTGAAAGCCGGTGGACGCGCTGGTATCGTTATCAAGAATACCTTCCTAAGTATCACGGACAATGCTTCCATAAGCCTTCGCAAGCTGCTGCTGGACACGTGCGACCTGCATACGGTATTGGACTGCCCGTCGGGCACCTTTCAGGGCGCTGGCGTGAAGACTGTTGTGCTGTTCTTCGACAAAGGATCGAAGACAAAAAACATCTGGTATTACAAACTTGATCCCGGTCGAAACATGGGGAAGACCAACCCGCTCAACGACGATGACCTGAGCGAGTTCGTCACACTTCAGAAGCAGCAGGCACAAACCGCCAAGAGCTGGACAGTCAATGCGAAGGACCTGGACTCGGAAACTTATGATCTTTCCGTGAAGAATCCGAGTGACACAGAGGCGGCTCCGCACCGAAGTCCGCAAGAAATTGTCGAAGAGATTGCGGCGCTCGATGCCGAGAGTGCCAAAGCCTTGCAATTGATTCGCGATTTGCTATGAGGGCGGGGAACGGTGCCACGACAACAGGTGGGCGAATAGCGACCACTCGACACATTCCGCCCAATTTAGCGCTCTCGGTCGGTATGCCATTGAGTTCAGCGCCAGTCGGGTGGCGATGGCTGGCGCTGGGAGATGTGGCTCGACTTGAATCGGGACACACGCCAAGTAGGCGGCACCCCGAATACTGGGGTGGGTCAATTCCATGGATAAGCATTCAGGATGCCAAGGCGAATCACGGTGGGACGATTCTCGATACTCAAGAACACACGAATGAACGTGGCATACAGAACTCGTCAGCAAGAATGCTGCCGACTAACACCGTGTGCTTGTCCAGGACGGCATCGGTGGGGTACGTCGTAGTAACTGGGAGACCCATGGCGACGAGCCAAGATTTCGTGAATTGGGTTTGCAGTGATGAGTTGGACCCCCAGTTCTTGAAGTATCTCTTCATGGCGGAGGGCGATGGGCTTCTCCGCTTCGCCAGCGGCGCAGTGCATCAGACTATCTACTTTCCGGAAGTAAAAGCATTTCACATCTGTCTGCCGCCGATGGGCGAGCAGAAGCGCGTCGTGGCATTTGTCGACCAGGAGTTGGAGGCGATAAGTACTGTCAAAGCTAATGCTGATAAGAACTTGCTGAGCGGAAAAAGGATATTTGAAAGCTACCGCGAAGGCATACTTTCGTCACGGATTGATGACTGGCTTGAGGCACCGCTTGGGACAATTTGCGATATTAAGCATGGGTATGCCTTTGAAGGTGAGTTTTTTGCCTCTGAAGGAGACTATGCGCTGCTCACGCCGGGAAACGTTTATGAGACTGGTGGGTATCGAAATCGGGGAGATAAGCAAAAATACTTCACTGGACAGATACCTGACGGGTTCATCTTAAAAGAAGGAGACCTCCTTGTGGCGATGACGGAGCAAGCAGCCGGATTATTAGGTAGTCCCATTCTTGTCCCGACAAGTAACCGATTCCTGCACAACCAACGGCTTGGATTGGTCGTCGCTAAGCCAAATATCCCTTGGCACAACGGATTCTTCTTCCATGTCTTCAACACGCGCCGTGTCCGTGATGAGATACATCGTAGTGCGGCAGGCTTAAAGGTTCGCCACACGTCACCGAAGAAGATTGGCGACGTGCGCGTGTACTTCCCCAAAAGCGTCGATGAACAGAAGCGCATTTCGGAATCACTCTCCGCTGTCGAAAGGGAATGTAGGCGGCTTGCTGGTATCTACACTGCCAAGGGCGTGGCAAGCGACAGTCTTAAAGCATCCGTTCTACACTATGCCTTCAGTGGCAAACTCGCTGCCTAATGATGAACGAAGCCGAAACTCGTGCCGAACACATCGACCCGGCGCTAAAGGCAGCAGGATGGGGTATTGCTGAGGGCAGCAGGATTCGGCGTGAAGTCATCACGCTGGGAAGGATTCAGGGCGGCGGCACGCGCGGCAAACAAGACATTGCCGACTACGTTCTTGAATACCGCAACCGCAAACTGGCGGTTATTGAAGCCAAAAAATGGGACTCTCCTTATACCGAGGGTTTGGGACAAGCCAAGCACTACGCGCAGAAACTCGCCACGCGATTCGCGTATTCCACAAACGGGCAAAAAATCTATTGCGCGGACATGGAGACCGGGACGGAAGGGGATGTTCCTGCATATCCAACTCCTGATGATCTCTGGAGCCGTTGCTTCAGTAAAGCAAATCAGTGGCGGGACAACTTCGCCGCCACACCGCTTCGGCTGTTTCCCGGTGATACCACGGTTCGCTACTACATCGAGATTGCGGTCAACAGGGCGATGGATGCCATTGCCAATGGGCGCGACCGCATCCTTCTGACTCTCGCTACGGGAACGGGGAAGACATTCATTGCCTTCCAGATCGCTTGGAAGCTGTTTCACAGCAGATGGAACCTGGCGAAGGACGGTGGCAGAAGACCACGCATTCTGTTTTTGGCAGACCGCAATATCCTTGCGAATCAAGCCTACCTCGGTTTCTCTGCATTTGACGATGGCGTTTGCGTTCGAATAGATCCGGCTGACATCACCAAGAAGGGCTACGTTCCGATGAACGGCAGCATCTTCTTTACAATTTTTCAGACGTTTATGAGTGGTGGGTCAGGCGAGATCAATTACAAAGGCTACCCACCGGACTTTTTTGACGTTGTGATTATTGATGAGTGCCATCGTGGCGGTGCCAATGACGAAAGCAACTGGCGCGGTATCCTGGAGTATTTCAAGCCAGCGGTTCAGATTGGACTTACAGCGACCCCCAAACGTGACGTGAACGCTGATACCTACAAATACTTCGGCGACCCCGTCTATATCTATTCACTGAAGGAGGGCATTAACGATGGCTTTCTTACGCCATTTCGCGTCGTTCAGATTGCCACTACGATTGATGAATATCGTTACGTCTCCGATGACAGAGTTATTGAGGGTGAAGTGGAAGAAGGGCGGATCTATGAGGAAGCGGATTTCAACCGAGAGATCGTGATAGACGAGCGAGAGAGAAAGCGCGTTGAGATCTTTATGGCGACGATCAATCCGAATGATAAGACGCTCGTGTTCTGTGCCAACCAGACTCACGCTCTGATGGTGCGAGACATTATCAACCAAATAAAGACAAACACTGATCCCGACTATTGCCACCGAGTAACCGCGAACGACGGTCCCCTTGGCGATCAGCATTTGCGTGATTTTCAGGACAATGATCGGACAATACCAACCATACTCACCACTTCGCAGAAGCTATCTACGGGTGTGGATGCGAGAAACGTGAGGAACATCGTGCTGATGCGACCTATCAATTCAATGATTGAGTTCAAGCAAATCATTGGTCGCGGCACTCGGCTATTTGACGGGAAGGACTATTTCACCATCTATGATTTTGTGAAGGCGCACCACCACTTCAATGACGCAGAATGGGATGGGGAACCCCTGGAACCGGAAGCACCCGCTGAGAGCCGCGAGCAGGTCAAGAAGGAGGGCAACAAGCTCGTAGATGGCGTTCAGGATAAAGATGGCGATTATGGAGAGAAGGCGCAGAAATTGGTAATCAAGCTTGCCGACGGGAAGGAACGCCGGATCCAGCACATGTCTGCGACGAATTTCTTTGGTCCTGACGGCAATCTAATGTCGGCAGCGCAATTCGTTCAGAGTCTCTACGACACCCTTCGGTTACCTGAGTTCTTGAAGTCCGAAGAACACCTGCGCAAAGTGTGGTCGGACCCGGCAACGAGGACTGCACTGCTGGATCGGCTTGCCGATGCGGGATTCAGCCGTGATGACCTAACCGCGATTCAGGCACTCATTGATGCGCAGAGCAGTGATCTCTTCGACGTGCTTCAATATATTGCTTACGCGAAGCCCACGTTGACGCGCGCGGAACGTGTCAACAGATCACGGAAGAGAATAGACAAGGACCTGGACCCGAACCAGCGCGAGTTTATTGACTTCGTGCTTTCCCAATACGTTGACCTCGGGGTTGACGAATTGCAGCAGGAGCGGTTGCCGCAGTTACTCGCTATTAAGTATCGCTCTCAAATGGAAGGGATAGAGGCATTGGGAGGCACGGAGAAGGCGCGTGCGACGTTCATCGGCTTTCAGCGGGAGCTCTATCGCGCAGATGTGAAGCGGCGGAACCTGGAGACTTAATTGTCTTAGGACAGGATTTGGCAGGACCATGGCGAACCCATTTACGATTGAGATATTTTCAACTTCGGGTGATCCGGAGGGCATCCGAATCATTACGAAGACAAATTGGTCCGGGGTTGGGGTTGTCTTTCCACGAGAACTTACAAATGAGGCAATTAAGGAAGAGTACGCGAGGCGTCCCGGTGTCTATGTATTGGTTGGCGACCTCGCTGAAGAGACTGTGTACATCGGAGAAGCCGATCCTGTTGCTGTTCGATTAAAGCAGCATTTAGCGAAAGACTGGTCATGGGGCGTCTTCTTTGTAGACTCTCATGGCTTGGGAAAAACAGAAGTTCAGTTCCTTGAATCAGAATTGGTGAAAATTGCACACGAAAATAGGACGTCGATTCTTATGAATCGAAACGTGCCAACCAAGCCAAACATGTCGCGACAGTCAGAGGCTACTGCTGCCGTCTTCTTAAGTGAGATGTTGCTAATTCTGCCGCTGATAGGAGTGCGCGCCTTCAGCAAAGCGAAGGCGACGAAGAACGCGAATTTGAGGAGTGTAGAAGACCAAGAGGCTGTCAGCGCTGTTGGAAGCGATTGGGACACAATTGTGGTCCCTGCCAAGGAGGACGGCTTTCATTCAGTGTTTCTGGGTAAGAACTGCTGGTATGCGGTCCGCATCGCTGAAAAGAATATACCGAAGCTCAAATATATCGCCGCATACCAAGTGGCGCCGATTTCAGCCGTAACCTACATAGCAGAAATCGAAGAGATAGTCCCTTACGAAAACAGCGGCAAAATGATCATCAAGTTCAAGGATGCCGCGAAACCGTTAACAACCGCTATCAAGCTTCGTGAAGGGAAACTCGGATCACAACCGCAAGCTGCTCGCTACACATCGAGAGAGAAGATCTCTAAAGCAATGTACCTCGATGAATTGTGGTAATTCCTAAAGATAAAGGCTTTAGAGCTCGTACCGACTTGTTGTGGCGTTTATCTCCAGGATCAAAGGCGAATGAGTGAATGACTACCTACGACCGCCTCAAAACGTTCCTGACCGAGCAGATGCGTCAGTCACATATCTACCAGCCGGTAATGGTCAAGGAACTTCTCGAAAAGGGCGGCTCCAGCAAGACCGAAGATATAGCCCAAGCCATTCTTGCGCACGATCCAACTCAGGTTGAGTATTACTCGCAGGTGGTCAAGAACATGGTGGGGCGTGTCCTGACCAAGAACCGTGGGATCACGACGAGGGAAGGCGATACCTATTCCCTGATCGGTGCCGATGATCTCTCCGACGAACAGCGCAAGGACTTGATGCGCATCTGTGACCAAACCATTGAGTCGTATCTTGAAGCGCGTGGAGAAGCGATTTGGAGCCACCGCAGGCGCGGGCATCGTCCCATCAGCGGCTCGATCAAATGGCAGGTATTTGAGCGAGCAGGTACGCGCTGTGAAGTGTGCGGCGTGTCAATCGATGAAAGGGCGCTTGAAGTCGACCACATCGAGCCGAAAAGTTTGGGTGGGAAGGATGAGATTGATAACTATCAGGCGCTCTGCTATTCGTGCAATGCATCGAAACGAAATACGAGTAACACCGATTTTCACGCACTGAGGCGTCTGTACGATGAGCGACAGAATGGGTGTCTATTCTGCGATGTACAGGTATCTGACACGCAGCGGATGGTCTCTGAGAGTGCGCTGGCTTACGCGACTCGCGATTCATTCCCGGTAACTGCGCATCACACGCTGATAATCCCAAGGCGGCACGTCGTTGATTATTTCGGGTTGAAGCAGCCTGAAATCAACGCAATAAATCGGCTGCTAACTGAGCAGAAAGAATCATTGCAGAAGCGAGATTCGACCATTGAAGGTTTCAACGTCGGAATGAATTGTGGAGAGGCGGCAGGGCAGTCTGTCTTTCATTGCCATGTGCATCTAATTCCACGGCGAATGGGCGACACGCCATCACCAAGGGGTGGGGTAAGACATGTGATTCCGGCTAAAGGGAATTACTAGAAGCAGGCGCGCGTCTCGTTATTTGGCTTGTTACTGGCAATATCTGGTTGCATTTAGCCCTCGCGGCTGCACTGAGCGGGGCACCGGAAGCACTACAATACAAGACGCTTTCCGCAATCGCGGATTCAGAGTTAGTCAGGATATCAGCGTTGGCAAAGTCAATTGAGGAAAAGGTTGCGAACCTGGAAGTTACCTTGAGCCATAACGGTATTAGGATGTAAAGCTATGTCACTTATGCCAGACGCGAGGACTTTCAGCTAAAAACTGGCAAGCCAATAGATTGGCGCTAATGGATATTAGTTATGAAGCCGCCACCAGCACCAGGTAGGATCTGCAAGTGAACAGCAGAGGATCGGCGACAATGAAAATAATCTGGTCAATCCTGGTCTTCGCAGTCTTTTGGGGAACTGTAAGTTTGGTGCTTTCCCACTTTGGAGTTCCGTGGTGGGTGATGCTCGTTCTCTTTATTGTGGTTGCTATAGTCGTCAGTCGTCTAGAGAATAAGCAAGCAGAAAAATATCAAGCATTGGCTGACAAACGGGAAGAAATTGAAACTCAGTGGCGCGACGCGATAGATGACTGCCTAGAAGGCAAAATCACGCGCACTAAACTTGAAGAGATCCGTGACTTAGCGTGTGCCGACTATCTGAGGTTCACACCCAACGGCACGGCACTAGAATTTCACAAAGAATTCTATTACCGCTGGTGCAATGCCTGCGAATCTCACATTTTCAATATCACTGGGTACCCGGTTGAAGACGATGATCTACTAAGATTGAATATTCGCCTGAGTATGCAGTCACCCGCAGATCCTCACGGATATGAGGGCTTTGAGAAAATAATCGCGTGGGCGTGGCAGAATTTGTTGGCTGATCACAACGGCAATCCTGAGGCTGCGATGAAGGAAGGGTGCGGCGTCACAGATGGCACCATAAGGAAGGATGCGTGCCTGAAGTGGCTTGGCAAGCAGGACAAGATACCGGGTGTAGATATCAATCATCCAATGTGGGTTCGTAAAAGAATTGTCACTAACGAGGGGGCACCCAAACGAATGTGGGACGCTCCTGAAGATAACGAGGAAGAAGAGCCGTGACCAGCGCGCAGATGCCTATGAACACGCCACAGGTAATTAACCGTATCAAGGCACCGGTCCCGGTCTTTAATGCGCCGGAATTACGCGATATTTCCAAAGGCAGGACATAGAGGGTTCGCGGGGTGATCCCTGAGAAAGTAAGTCACTGACGGGGAGCTAAAATGAATGTAGTACTGGTGGTGATCGGACTTGCTTTCGCACTTGGCGTGTATGTGTGTTTAGAAGCTATTAAGAGACTATTGGCGAGAGTAGCGCTGGAGAGGTCGATGGACTACCAGCAGAAGCAGCTTGCAGAGCTTGATGAAAATACAAAGAAGCTGGAAGCGGTGATTGAAAAGCAACGGGACGAATTCGCAAAAGCGACGTCTCAATATTTTAACGTAGTCGAGGACGGACAACTAAGGGAGATGATGAAAGGGCGTGGCAGGAACGTTGATGGGGTGGATTCCAGTGAAGAGCTTAAGAAGGCGTTTCAAGAGCAAAGCATGGCGGATGAAAATTTGTCGAGTTTCATTTCGTTTAACAGAGTTTCTACGTTATATAACGTAGTGGGCGCCCCATTTTATGATTTGCTAACGATTCCAGACTTAAGCAATGAGACCCTTGAGCAGTTGCTCAGTTCGCTGACTAAAGAGAAGTTTGCGGAAATAAATAAATGTATGAAGTTGCGTAACCTGGTTATTAATCACACATTACAGCGAATGAAGTGCTTGTTAAAAATGAATGCCCATACCGCGAAACTTAATCGGTTTCCATCGTTATTATCTGAGGAAATTATTTCGGAGGGGCAATATATTGAAAAATCCAAAAAAGAGTGGGATGAAACGTATTTAAAGGCAATCCGTGAATATGAATCGTATACAGAACAGCACAAAGCTTCATACGAGAAGCTTCGAGCGATTTGGGGTGCATTGAAGTTCAAAAAAAATAGTGCCTGAAGTTACTGATTCTGATTTAGTCTCGCTGTAAACGAATGATGCGTCACTCGTGACTTTCCTTAGTTTGGTGTACGCTGAATAACCCGAACAGTGGGTTCCTTGTGGCGATTGGTTGGGGCTGTGAGGTGTTCTTCTCGCAAGATGGCGGGATACGAGATGGCGGTATAGAGGTAAAGGAGTTTCATAACTTACCAGAACTGACCAAGTTCTTAACTAGCTGCTCACAGGCATTTAATGACGAGCCGTGAAAACGCATAGGGGAGACACTGGAGAGGGGAAGAAAAATTCGTGAAGCGGAGGAACGGTCCAAATTCTCTCTTTGAGTCGGTTATCGTCTAACGCGACAGGTGCGAAAAAGGTGACTTAATGAAAGACAAAAGAAACGCATCGATAAAAACCCTAATTAAAGAAGCGGAATTAGTAAGCGGTTCCCTAGATTTTGTTTACAATTTTTACGTTGAGCAATCGACGATAAAAGAAGAAGTGCTGAACGTCGAAGTGGATGAATTCATCGAGCAACGATTGCTAGATAAGAACGACGCATTTCTCAACGTAGTGTTGGCGCAATATTGTTTGTGTGCTGAGACGCTAGTAACCCTATTTAAAAAGGCGAGAGAAAAAGGGGATACCACGTTGACGCTTGCATGTATTTCGAACACTTCAGTGGGTCGCAGGAAGTTCGTGTTTTCCAAAATACCCTATTGTTTGTTTGGTAGAAATGGAGATGAAGTCGAGGCGTGGTTTAAAAATATTACCAGTGCGGCAATCGACGCGCTGTTTAGAAATCCCACAATCAGCGACGAATTTCTGGGGGAGTTTTTGGAAGGCAAGAAATACTGGTCGGAAATAAGTGAGGAGCGCAGAATAGAAGCATTGTCGGCGCTGTACCACAACGAACGGATCGTTACACCTTACGATCACAAAATGATGGATGGATGGGCGGAGTTGTTAGGGGCGGCGTAGACCTGCAGTATTTTGGCGATGCGACGCGGTTTTAGGGCAACGCCACGTTTTCCGGCGACCACGGGGATTTGTCAGAACGGCGGATCGGCGGGATTGGTGTCGGGACTGTCCTCGGTCGAGTTGTCCTGTCGTGGGTAATTTCGACGTATGAGTTCAGCGGTGTAGTGACGCTCGAGCGCTTCGGTCAGGTCGTATAGGAACTGAAGGAGCGTGGCAACATCGGCGTCGCAGAGTCCCAGGGGCAGGCATACCAGAGGCATATCGTTCGGTTTCATGGAGGCTACCGTGCTCGTTTCTGTTTGCGAGCGGCGCGCAGCGCGGCTTTGGCCGCGGCCGCTTCCTGGGCTTCTTTGAAGCGATAGCTATCGCCGTCGATGGCGAGGATTTCGGAGCGATGGACCAGCCTATCCACCAGGGTGACGACGCAAGCGGCATTGGGGAAGACCTGGTTCCATTCGCCGAAGGATTTGTTGGTGGTCAGGACCGTGGCCCGCTGCTGATAGCGACGTGTGATGACCTCAAACAGCAGATCGGCATAGCGGGCGTCATAGGACAGGTACCCGACCTCATCGATGCACAAGAGAGGCACGCTGGTGTAGCGGCGAAGCCGCCGCGCGAGTTGCGTGGAGCTGTCCTGGGCGGCCAGATCGTGCAGCATGTCGGAGGCGACGACGAAGCGCGCGCTGTAGCCGCGCAGGATGGCCTGATGCAGCAGGTTCTTCGCGATCATCGTCTTCCCGACGCCGTTCGGACCGACCAGGATGACGTTGGCGGCTTGCTCGAGGAACTCCAGGGTCAGCAGCTCCTCGAGGAGCTCACGGTCGATTTGTTTGGGCCAGGCGTACTCGAAGTCCGCGATGGATTTGAACTTGAGCAACCGGGCGTTGCCGATCCGACGCTTCAGACTGCGCTGCTGGCGTTCACCTTCTTCGATCTCGAGCACACGCAGGAGCCAGGGTTCGTTGTGGATCTGCTCCACCTGTGCCAGCAGGCCGTACAGGTTCAAGCGCTTGAGGCGTGCACGCAGCGCCTCAAGCGACGGGCTCGTCTCGGTCGGGTTCGGCGAGGGCTTCAGGGATGCGTTCATGGGAGTCCTTGCGGGTCAGTTGTTCGTAGTCGGCGAGGTTGTGCGGGCGGACGTTGAGTGCGCGCACGCGCGGATCATCGGGCAGATGCACCGGGATCGGCGGCAGCGCCCCGCGCCGGGCGCGATGTTGATCGACGAAGTGGCGCACCGCGGCCAGGTGGGCGGAGTTCTCGGCGAGCGCTGCGGTCAACGCCGCCTCCAGAGCGGCGGCGCCATGGGTATCGAGCAGATCGGTGAGGCCGCGCGTGAGCGCTCCCAAGTGCACGCCGCGCAGCGCCGCGGCGGCGAAGAACTTCGCACCGCTCGGTGCCGCGTGGTGCAACCGGTCCATGGCGCGGTGTCGCTGAGCGGAGCGCTTCTGATCCGCCAAGTCCTTGATATGCGGTGGATCCTCGACCTGCTCGCCGCGATCGTAGCTGCGCGGATGGGTGGCGATGACGGCACCGGCATCGAGGACGCGCACGGTATCGGGGGTGGCACGGACCTCGAGCGTGCGGCGCACATGGGTGTGCGGGACCGAGTAGTCATTCCAGTCGAAGCGGGCATAGGGGGTTTTATGCACCCGCACTACCACACGCTCCTCGCTCGGGTACGGATTATCGGGCAACGCGAGCAACCGCGGCCGCTCTTCCTCGAAGCACTCGCGCACACTGCGGGTCCGATCCTCCGGACACGGACGCGCCGCCGCCTCCCCGCTGCACCAGGCGAGCGCCTGGGCATTGAGGTGTGCGACATCGGTGTAGTGGCGGGCCGCAAAGAAGCGGTCGCGAACGAACCGGATCGCGCGCTCGACCCGCCCCTTCTCGTTGCCGCGGGCCACGGCTACCGGCCGCGGCTGGAAGCGGTACCAGGCGGCGAGCTCAAGCAGCGTCGGGTTAAAACGGATTGCATCGCCGGAGCGCTCCAGCACCGCGCTCCTCAAGTTATCGTAGAGGCACACTCGCGGCACGGCCGTGAAGTGGGCGAAGGCCTGCACGTGGGCGTCCAAGAAGCTGCCGGTGCTGGCGTTCAAGTAAAAGCGCACGAACAGATGGCGCGAATAGCTCAACACCATCACGAAGGCCATCAGCGGCCGCTGCGCGCGGCCGATGGCGAGCTTACCGAAGTGCGCCCAATCGATCTGTGCTTGTTCCGCCGGCAACGTGCGCAAGCGAAGATACGCCTCGGCCGCCGGCCGCGGTCTCCATCGGGCCACCATGTGCCGGAAGTGATGCGGGCTGCCCACGTAGCCGCGCTCGCGCACCATCTGATACAACCGACTCGCGCGCAACGTCGGATACCGCGCGAAGGTGTCCTGGATGAACGGCACATAGGCATCGAGCTTCGAGGTTCGCGCGCACTCGCGGACCGCCGGCACTCCGCTTTGCCACAGCACGCGGTGCACGGTGTCATGATGCACATGCAACTGGCGCGCGATCGTGCCGTTCGGCCAGCCTTCGGCGTGATACAGACGCAGGATCTCCGCCTCGACGGCACGAGAGATCATGAGAGGACCCGCGACTCGCCGCCCGCTCGCTCATCCGCTCCAGCGCCACGGCCGCTGACGAGTCCAATCGGGTAGCGTGGCTCCACAAAACGCGCAACGCTCGAGTGGTGGACGGATCTGGGGACACTGCTCGGGCTCGCCGGGACTCGCATCGATCGGTTGGCTCCGGATGACGGGACTGACCGCCACGATGCACTGGGGCACCGTGACCGGGAATCCCTGATGCGTCACTATGTTTTGCTTTTGTCGTTGCCGCTCTCGCCACCGGCGTTGCCGGGCGGCGTGCCGCCGCGCACCGCCGCGGCTCCTCTGATACCGCGCCTGAGCCCGCCGTTGCGACTCGCGGCGGCGGATCCTCGCGCACTCGCCGGCGCAATACACATTGCCGTGATCGCAGCGTTGACAGATACGCACCTGCTCCTCACAACGCTCACAGTTGTAGAGCCGGTACGCCGGCTCCCGCATCGCCCCCAACAGCTCCCTCCCGAGGCACTAGACAGCGCTCGGGCGGGCAGGCATAAAGGGCCTGCACACTGCCTTTCCCAGGCGCTGCGCATCGGGGGCCCGGGGTAGTGACGCCAATCAATCACCCGGGCCCTCGCTCTACGTTCTTCGCCGCAGCATAGCCGGAAGAACCGCGTCGCCACACGCGCTTCGGTCGGCACGACACCTCGTGTCATCCATCGACGGAAAAACAAACCCATGAGCTTCTGCCGCTTGCGCGGCAGACGGCGTCTGGGTGGGATTAGGGAATCAGAACCTCGAAGACCCCGAACGGGGCCTTCATCTCAACCAATCAGCAAGAGCACCTCAGCGAGAACGCACGGGCGTAAAACGCAGCGACCGCCAGAATTACGCGGTTCTCAACCGCCGTTCACAGGAGTACTCACACGGCAGAGTTGCAAATGCGATATGGCATTTAGCTGAGACGTTACCCGTAGAAGCGACGTGGGCGCAGTGGCTCGGGTTCTTGTTGGAGAAGGTCGTTGGCGGCGCCTACGATATGAATATGGTCGAAGTCGCGGCAAGATGGAACGTCGTAGAGGCAACGGAGAAGCGAGAGAAAAAAAAGCAGTATTTAAACGGCTTCGAGTCAGTCCGCTATGCCCTGTATCGAAATTCACCCGTGATTAAAGAAAGTTACGGGAAAGATCGGGTCGAAGTGCGTCAGTCATATCTCAATCACGACGACGTCGCGTTTCGAGCAGCCGCTTATAGCAAGCTCAGTTTAAATGCCGACGAAATTACGCATGGGTACGAAAAAGATGGACTTGTAGCGTTCGAATATATTATTCGAAACTGGCATGTATGGAAGGACGAGAAAAGTCGGCAAGCATTGCATGATATCTGTTGGGATGCAGATACAAAATACAATAACAATTATTTAGATTGCGCAAATCATTTTAATTGGAAAAAAGCCGAATTAGAGAAAGAACATCCAGAATGGTTTATAGAAAAACTCGATGACGCTGGCGAGTCTGCTGAAGCAGACGAAAGCAAGACGGTTCTTAGTGTATCGATAGCTAAAGAGCTATTGTCTGATGCCAACACAAATCCATCGTTACAGTATCTAGCGCAGATTCACGCCATCGCGTTGAGGATGCAAGGGGAAATCGGAAAGCAGAAGTGGATTTTGTGGGGTGTTGTCGTGTTGATTGTTTTCGAGCTTTATAAGCGGTAGTCGGCTAAGCAAAGATTAACTTTGCAAGATGGTTCCTAATTCTTCAGGTTTGGTAACGCATGTCTTCCCCTTGGGACTTGTCCTGTAACCAATTGATCCTATTGGGTCAGTTGCATTGCACGGTTTGGGGGATTTAGTACGATAAACAAATAAGGCAATCGTAGAGGCACGCGAGTATAAAAGCCGATAAATAGGATATCAGGCGGCGATACCGGGTGGTGGCTCGCCAGTTGGTCTGCCGGTAACTCAGGTAGGAGGCTCCGCTCAGATGCAGCTCAACCCATCAAAGATGGTGATGAGAACGATGTTGGTAGATCCAACGGATGGAATGATCAACACTCGATTTGTTTTGGCGTTAATGATGATTCTTAATGAAGGGTCAGACGGCAGCGAGAGAGAACGATTAGAGCTATCCAATCTGATTTTTACAACTGCACTCAAGCTAATTGCCATTTATCAGCACATGAAGCGATACGGCGAGATCGAGGACAGGTTACTCGCTGAGGCTCGCGCAAATCCAATCGACTTCACAACTAACAATCCGAATCGCGTCGCATCGGCACAAGAGCTTTACATCGAATTTGATGGATTCCTTGTCCAGCTCAAAAGCACATTAGACCACTCCATAAACGTCCTTAACTTTGGATTCAATATCCCCTTTTCGGCACTCACGACGTTTGGCGACAAAGGCAATAAGATCATAAGACAGCTTGAGAATAACGTCGCCACTAATTTTCAAGGTCCTGCCAACCATTTGGCTCGTGTAATCAAGGACAATAAGCCGTGGCTTAAGATGGCAATCGATGTTCGTGACAGAATGAATCATTTCAAAAGTGGTGGCATCGACTTGCAAACATTCACTGTGTCGGCACAGAAGGATGGAGACGAGATCAAGACATGGACGCCTCGTCTTCACGCCGATCAAACGATTCGACAGTTGATGGAGATCCTTTACAGGAATGTCTTTGAGTTCTGCGAATACTTTATGGCTCTCGGCATGATGCCCCGACTGACAAAAATAGCTCTTCAGTACAACAAATCCGAAGATCCGAAGGTTATGCGTTGGAAGATGTTTCCCGTCGCCCTTGTTAGACAGTATGAAAAGGATGCAAAACCGCTTGAATAGTCCCATTAACGATAGTCGCAACTGCACAGAATCGAGGGCTTGTGAATCTGCGATTGCGGGTTCTACAATTGTGGCGTCTCAATGGCACTGACCAAGACACAAAAGTTGCTACTGAAGGAAGCCAGAAGCATAGCCGCCCTAGCGAAAGTGGATTTCTGGGATGTTGAGAACAAGGACAAGGAAGCCCGAACGACACTACTGCGTCTTGCGATCAATCAAATGGTCATCGCAGAGGTTGTCACGCAATATACACTTCTCGACGAGATTCTGACGGACCTCGCCTGTCGGTATTACTTCAAGAAGAAAGGCAGGCGGTTCATTCTTTGGCGTCAAAAGAAGTTTCAAGTCTTTGTCAACTACATCATGGACGAAATGTATCTAATAAAAAAGATGGAGTTGGTGCATGCAATTAGACCCTTGCCGGGAGAGGTACGAAGCACAGTTCACCGCGTAAACTCCATAAGGAACGCGATAGCTCATAGCTTCTTTCCCGAGAACAGAAAAGAACATAGAAAGGTTGGCAAAGTACTGTATCTAAAAAAAGATATCCGAACTGGTGAAGGCTTGGAAGGATTTCATGAAGATTGCAATGCGGCGTGGGTCTATCTGGCAAGAAGAGCCTACGGAACGTGGCATGAAGACTGAAGGAAAATCTAAGTCGCTCGTCGCGTATTGTTGAATTGGACCACCTTCGGGCAGAAAAGGTATGCGCACGTCAACACAGGTTATCCGCAGGCAGTATCATTCGTCAGAATTGACTATGTAGGGGTAAGTGATGCGTAGCCCGTTCCAAAAGATCGCAGCAGTAATACTCGGCGTCGCACTGGCGTTTTCGGCACTGGCACTAGAGAAGTTTGATACTGAAGCACAAGCGCAGCACCACTGCCCGAAGGACGTAGTTGTTTGGCTAAACTTGCCGACGATGATTTGGCACACCAAAGGTGAACGCTGGTACGGAGTCACCAAGAATGGGGCATATGTCTGCCGCGAAGAGGCTGCTGCCGAAGGTGCAAGAGGGAGTCGCAACGGGCAGTAGCTTTGAATAGATGATTTTTTGTCAGCCGTTCTGCAGGCTCTAGCAATTCTTTTACACCACGCCATTCAGAACGTTGCGATCTGCAACGTAGTCGACAATATTCAACGGTAATTACGCGATCTGTGTCATTTATCGTGGAATCGCCACGACATATCGTATCGCGCCTTGAGTACTGATCGGCGTTTATCACGATTTCGATTCCATAGGGAGATGGGTGATGCTGAATCGCAACCTTAGCTCGATTCCGTCGAGCCGCCATTGGCTCCCCTGCTCAGTCTCGCTTCTGACAATTGGCTTGTTATCGGCGTGCGGTGGTGGTTCTGGTGTTTCAACCAGCGATCCCGCACCTACGCCAGGAACGTTCAACCTGCTGGCTGCTCGGCAGGCTTGGTTGGCTAAACCGTTGAATGAGCCTGTTACGGTCTCAGGTTCGTTTTCAGGTTCAGCAACGTTTTCTACTACTGCAATAACGAATGGACAGTGTTGCGGTCAATCATCTGCAACATATTATGGAGAAGGTATTGGTGCTGATGGCAATTTTCAAATTCTCTTCAACGTCTATTATGCCAATGACCCACAATTAGAAATTCTTGCTATTCAACAAGCACCAGGCTTCAACGTGCTTTTCACTGGTGCAACAGCAGAGTTTGATTTGGCACAAAATCCTATTGCCTTACCATCAACGATTTCAGTTGGTGAGACTGGCGAAGCCACACTGTTGCGTTACACAGATAGTACTGAAAGCGTAAGCCTTGGGACAAGGGCTATGAGTTGGAAGACTTTGGCGAATGCTGCTGATGTTTCGGGACAAACTTGCCTGTTTCAAGTCACATTCATCAACGCTGATGGATCAGGCACCGAAGTAGACACCTACATCATTACGGCTACTGGTGCGGGTTCAACTGTTCAATCAATAACAACTTCGCAGATGGCACAAGGCAACCTGACGGTTACTGCGCAGTAGTCTATAACGCCAAGCATTTGTAGGGCACAAGCACAAGTGAACAGGCGTACGTCTTTATAGGAATCTTTCCAAAGCAGTAACGTGTAACGTGAAGCACATGCGTTCGAATTACGTGGCGTTGACAACGATTTAGACACCAAGGATGACATACAATGCATACCCGAGTTTTTCATGCCGCTGCGATTCTAATTTCTATACTTCTTGCAACTGCCTGCGCAACAACCGAAACATTGGTGCCTGTTGGTGGTAGTAGGGCTGATGGCGTTGTAAGGCTTGGTTACCAATATGGAATGTTTCAAAAACCTGTCGTGGATTATGATGAAGCTATCCACACCGCAACAGCTCGCTGCGCAGCTTGGGGATACTCAAGCGCTGAAGCATTTGGTAGCAGTGAAACCAACTGCGTTGCTAGAAATGGATACGGAGACTGCGTCACTTGGCGGGTTACGGTCGCATATCAGTGCACCACTCCAACCGCTCCGAAGTAAGTGGTCGCGGTGAACGATTTCGTGAGAATAGTCAGCCACGCGGTTTGGTTGCCAGATTCCTTGATTAAACTCGTCGAGCAACTTGATTTGCAGTGCCGGCTGACAGACTGAAACGGAATTTAGGATGCCCTGAGCGTTAAATCCGTGGTGGGAATATTTCAATGAGCGATGCATGACTCCCTAGCGAGTCCCTGAAGGCTACCGAAGTCTGGTAATCGATGCGAACTCCATTCCTAACAATGGCGACAGCAGTACTGGGTGTCGCACTGGCGTTTTCAGCATTGGCGCTGGATAAGTTTGATACTGAAGCCCAAGCGCAGCGGCACTGTCCTAAGGACGTCGTAGTCTGGCTAAATCTGCCGACGACGAATGATCGGTGGGCGCATGCATGGTGGGCGAACGAGGGAGACCGATCGTGAAGTTTAATCCAGTGACACGACAGTTATATACAAATGCGAATGTTCTGATAAAAAGACTCAATTGCCCGTACTCCATTAAATGGCATGAATTGCCTTCCGGTGAAAAAAAGAACAGTAGGCTTTGTTCTGTCTGTAAGAGACACATTATTGACACGCAGGGGTTGACTGATGAGCATGTATTGAACGTTGTCACGCAGGATTCTTCGGTGTGTCTCAAAGTTGGCTTGACGCAGGAAAACGTCAGGGTGGTGAACTGCAATGTCTGACCCTTTTTATCTTGAGATGCCTGAACTGGAGCCGGTTGATATGGTTGAGAGTCAAAAATACAGGCTGCGAGTGAGTCAAAAAGACAGGCTGAGAGTTATAAAGACTGCTCGAAGTGAGAAAGCGATAAATGAGGCGGCTGACGCAGGATTCTATCCGCTGGTTAAAAAACTTGAGCCGTCTCCAGAGATTCGTAGCAAGTTCGCAATATTCCAAGACAAGCAGACGGGAAGGATTCAGGTTTCAGGGGATATGCGATTCTACCCAGTTGACATTCAAGACGGACACTATGAGTGCGTCGTCGACTTCACGTTTTACTACCCCAACCAGTTTGAGTCGCCATTTGCTGCCTACTTGATCCCGAAAGATATAGCGGTTGGTGAGATGGTCATACTGGAAGATTTGATCGATGACTATGTGGGCGGTCGGTGGAGTCAAGGGGATACATGGAGACTCAAAAGCTGTGAGGCAATTTGGAACGGAAAGGAGTTTGAAGTGCAAGCAACAGATGACGGTCGCGCAGATGTGCTCGGCTAAGTAACAATTGGGCAATTTCTGGGATTTTCACAACCGCAAAACGACACTGATCCACGACCCACGGGCTTACGTCGGTTCCTCTTGATATGAGAACGGCGGAAGCGTCCAGATGGGTAAGGTGCAAGAGGCAGCCGCAACGGGCTGTAGGTAATAGTGCGGGTAGCAAAGTGATACAGGGCAAATATTTGTTAACGATGCTCGTCGTTTGCGGCACGGCGCAGGGATCGGAGTGGGTGCCCATTGGAAAAAGCGACAACGGCGCTATGGAGGCTTTAGTAGATGCCTCGGACATTCTGATCGAGGGCGAGATCCGGCGGGCATGGATAAAAATCGCGTATCCGCCACATAAGAGCTACACCTTGGAACGTGACGCGTTCAATTGCGGAGAGGAGACAATGCGCGGGGAAGCGTACACCATCTACTTCGAGGATGGCACCTATCAAAGCCAGCCAGCAGATTCCTTCCCGGAGCCATGGAAACCCCGTCCGCCCGACACCATGGGGAGCATCATCATCCAGTTCGTCTGCAAGTGGAAGCCGAAATGAGTAGGAATGAGTGAGAATGCCATCACCGCAACAGGATTGTCGCGGACTGGGTCACGCTCGTTCAATAATCACAATATGCAGTTTCTTTTTGTTTCTGATAAGTGTCTTCGCTTTGTCGGTGGCAATCTTTAGCCCGTCGTCATTCACCGCCTCGTACTCACCAATGAAGGTAAGTTCCTTAAGACCGAGGGCTTTCACCAAGTCTTGCTTGCTTTTTATTTGTGTAATCATCATAGAATCTCCTGTCGTATCTTCGCTATTGCGTCTTTGTCGGCTTCGTATGCGCTCAAGCACTGTGCGATTAGGTATCGGCAAACTTGGCTCTTGCTCCTACCCACGCTTCTGCTGAATCGCTCAAATCGGTTCAAGAAATCGTCGGGTGCTCGGAAGCCGACGAATTGGTTGTAAATACGTTCTTGTGTCTGGTTCATTTTGTTGTATGGTCCTTAATGTCGGTGTACGCGAGAAACAGCATGTGCGCGAGAATCACGACCTTTGTTTCGAGTGAATCGGCGCATTCGTTACTCAGCAATCTTTTATGTAGGTGAGAAATTTCCGGTAACGGTGCTGCACGGTCACAGCGAATAATCTCTGGTGTAGGGACCGCATTTAAACCCAATGGGTCGATGTTCATTGTAGTTGTCTCCGTGATGCAATTGTTCTTATTCAATCCCTGGACCGGAAATGGTAATTTCCGATGCCGTTTCCATCGTTAAAGGTTCAACGATAGTGATATTTATAAGATCACGAAATTGAACACCGCGAATTTGGGGAACTGGAACCGGCAACTATTAGGAAACATTGGTCTCCGAGAAATATCGTTAATAGTTGAAGAAATATTCTTAAGAGACGTCAGTTTAACCGTGGTGTTCACCTACATAAGGTGGTAGCGCGTGGATTGTCGCTTCCACCTTTTTAAGGAAATAGTTCCACGGACCAGTCTCAGGGTGCCTGATACAGAGACGTCCAGCCAGCAAGGACACAGCACTGGCAACCGGGTGATTTACTCCATTTGAAAGGGTGGAAGTTTCGACCCGTAATGAGTTGATGTATCTCATTACACACGCCACAACCAATCGTTGCCATTGGATGCTCACACGTCCATTGTCCGATCAGAGGAGATTCTGACCCATTGCAGGGGAAATGGCTGCAAGCAGGAAGCAGTAGGGTCTGCGTTGTTAAAACTAGTTGTGCTATTCGAGAGTTCCAAGGAATCTCGGCGTTGAAGCCGTTGGGGGTTTCCCTTAATAGTCTTTATCGTACAAGGTGACATCACTGCGTGATTGCTTCAGATGTTTTCTTGGTTCAGTGAGACGATGATCACCACCATAGGGCAGGCAGGAGAAGCGAAAGCGATCTATTGCCTAATGGTATTGAAGGGTCTATTCAGCGATTAGATTGACCTCGAGTCGCATCTCGATCGGTGCTATTAAGGATTCGCAGACGGGGATATTGCGAGGATTATCCAGGCGACCATTTTGGTACCTTCAAGATCATTTGATCATTCTTCACCATGCTCTCTCGTCGTCGTAGAGGCTCACCGTGGGCACATTGGAGATAGGAAATAGAGAAGCCATCGGACTCCATAAAGCCTGCTGTAGGGCGTTATAGGCGGTCAAGAAGGAGGAATTTCTGACAGGGTGCCATCAGTGTTGACTGAGAGCCCGGCTTCTTCGCAGTTTTTCAAGCGTTTTGGGGTCAAACAATCCACTGGTAGGTTTAGTCTTAGTCCCTTCCTGTGTTTCTTCGTCTGATTCGTATGGGTCAAACGGGGTTTCTTCAGTGATCAGTGTTGGTTCAACGGTTTCTTTGTCGGACTCAATTCCTTTATTCCATAAAGATTGCCCTTTTGGTAGTTTGTCAGTCTCTTCTTGATCTTTTTTCTTATCTTCTTTATCTAATCTAAGAGGTAAGTCATGGTGACGACCGCAGTCATCATGGTGACGAACTATATCGTCACGGTGACGACCGTTTCTGTCATCCGTCCTCATGGTGACGGGATATGTCCTCATGGTGACGCAGGTTTGCTGTTCAATGTTGTCATGGTGATGACCGTTTCCATTCTCTTCATGTGGGAACATGAATAATGGACATTCATAGCCGTTGATTGTCTTATATGCCGCAATCCTTAACAGTTGGCATCCAGTCAGGGTCTTTATTGCCCTGCTGTAACTGCTTGGTGAGATACCGCAACGCTTCAGTTCGTCGGCATTCAGGAAGTCTGGCTTGGTTCCTGGTCCACGATACTTGCGCTTGAGTTGTGCGAAAACTCTAAAAGCGACATGCGACTCGATGCTGTCTAAAGCAGCAAATTCACTTTCCTGAATCATCCCAAATGGTTGTCTCGTCTTCTTGTCGGTCATTCATTTCGTCCAATTACGGTCCGTATGTCTAAGGACCAATTTATTTTCGCACCAGTTAGGCATTGAAACTGTCCTCCTCATTGAATGTGGCGATGGCGTCTTCACATGCTTTGGTCACGTCTTTGTCAATCCATTCAATATTGATTTCGAGTCGGTGTGCCCAGCACAGGTTGGTTATGAGAAGGTCATTGAACTCGTCAATACTCTCGTCGCCCGTACTCGGCGCGTCGGGCTGAAAAGCCTTTTCGCGCGCCCAAAAAATACATCTGTAGAGTTCGCTTTCCACTATCGTCTTTGCTTCGTCTATCGTTAATCGCTTTGCGTTCATAAATAAAAACCTCAAAAAAATACATATCACTTCCCAAAAAATTGTTCGTAGCCCGCCAAAGCCGTTATTAAGAATTCGCGCAGGCATCTCGCACAGCAGGAAAAGCTCGAATATTCCAGGACCTTTAATTTCGTCACCCCACAGGTTCTCCATGGGCACCGCGGCAATAGGGGAGGGAAAAGCTAGGGATCTCGCAAGCCTGTTGAGCGGCGTTATAGGCGTTCCTGGGGCTGGTATCCATTTGATTGAGCGACTCCGTGCGGTTAGTTACGCAGCTTGCTTTAGCCGCAACGCGGTCGAGCGCGGTTTCGGATTCCATTGCCATCGCGGAATCTCCTCTAATTTGCCAATTCGCTCCTTGGTCAATTGCTGCTTTTTCTTAAATTGGCGCTGAGTGTCGCACCAAGATCCCAATGAGCCGGTGGATCTTGGCGGTAGGGCATCGTGCATCTCGACGTATAGTCTTAGGGCGTCATACTGTTTTTTCCATTTTGTATCCCATGTCCCTTGCGATTGGCGAGACGGTTTGGCGCGACCGTTCCAGCGCCAGCCGGGAATTTTCTCTAATTGCTTAATGCGCTCCTGTGTTAACGTGCCCGTCCTTCGATTCTTGCGTTGTTTCGTGCGCCAAGTAGCCAACGTTCCCTGTCCCTGACGGGATCGGGGAAACTCTTGGTGCTTCGTCACGTACGCCCTCAGAGCATCGTATTGTTTTTCCCAGGATGCTTCCTCAACATCCCAAACCCATTCTGGAATTGCTTCTAGCTTCGCGACGCGCTCCTCGCTCAAACGTTGCTGTTTCTTGATCCCGCGCTGAATCGAACACCACTGTATCGAGCCTCGATCTTGTGGTAACGAGCCGTGTTTATTCACGTATGATTTGAGTGCGTTATATTTGTGGTCCCATTTTGTAACGCGCCAGACCCATCCCGGAATTGCCTCTAACCGTCGCCTGCGATCTTCAGACGTTGTTACTTGTTGACTCCGTTGAGTCTGAATCCATCTTCCTAAGATTCCTTTACCAGCGGTTGGGAAAGCGCGGTGCTTTTGTACGTATGCAATCAAAGCGCTATATTGCTTCTCCCATTTCGCATCATTTATGCACCAGGACCATCCGGGAATCTCCTCTAATCGCCGTATGCGATCTTCATTTAATAAGCCACGTTTAACCGTTCCTGCTTTAAGTCCGCGTTGTTTAGTACACCAACGACTCAATGTATCGTCCTGCCGACGGGGGAAGGCGCGGTGCCTCTGGACATATGCCTTCAAGGCGCCATAACGTTTATCCCAAGACGTCCCCAGACGATCGACAAGCTCAATTGCGAGCCGTTCCTTAATCTTACTAATCGCACCAGAGCGACCACCGACTACGATGAGCCTATCGAGCAAGTCCTTAATTGGCTGAGACGTCGACTCTTTTGCGCCCCTGGCAATCTGGACAGCGCGAATGGTGGAAGTTATGTCCGAATCGTGTTCACGCACGGCATTGACCACTTCGGCAAGTGTTTCGAAATTGGTGCGCATCAATGCCTCTTCAATGGTTTCACCAGCCTTTTTGTCAACATGAAGCGGGACGAATACGTAGCCACACGTTTTACCGGGCGAAACCCGCATAGCTCGCCCAATAGCCTGCACAATGTCGACATGCGACTGCCTTGGATCTATAAACGACACCATGTCAACGGCTGGCACGTCTATGCCCTCCGTTAGGCACCGAGCATTAGCGACTAGTCCGCGCGGACTCATGGCAAACCGGTCCATCGTTGCATCACGTTCGGCTGTTGTCTGCCCACCGTTAACGTGGAACGTTCTATAATGCTTAGGAAGAAATCGGCTCACGGCATTGCGATGGTCTAGCGAAAACTGTCTCGCTCGTTCCACGCGTGACAGATAGACGATGGACTTGTTAATGCTGTGGTCGCAAACGGCTTTAGAAAGCGCGATTTGGTCTGCTAACCAGTCCATTCCACCGACCGTGTTCTTACACCTTTTCTTTGGAATTGCAACATTCCTAGCCTTAAGTTCCTCTTCAATTTCATCACGGGTCAAAATCGAAATAATGATTTTGAGTGGACAAATAATTCGCCGCTCAACCGCATCCTTAAAAGTAAGTCGATAGGCGACAGGACCATAGATACTTTCGTCGTCCATCGAGACCATTTCTTCACCGCTAACATTATTCCTTCGCAATTTGTAGTGCTTGGGGGTGGCAGTCAAAAATAAGCGCTTCTTAGCTGGCAGATTCTTGTCTTGCAGAGCAAACGAAAACATTCCGGCGCTGTATCCGGCAGTCCTGTGTGCCTCATCAAAGATTACAAATTCAAAGGGTAGGCAATCGCTCATGCCTGCTGCGACCTTCTTTGCCGAGTGGTAGGTTGAAAAGACGACCTTCATTACCGTCGACGTGCCCTTAAGAAAGCCAGAGACCGCCTCAGGGTCCCCTGTCACCGGAAACCATAGATCGTCCTCCTGTAAAACTATTGCATCCTCAGCCGCGACCGTGGGATCGGAACATACACAGAGAAAATCGAATGGTATGTTTAGCTGTTCCTTCCACACCTTCAGTGTTTGGCTTACCAAACTCAGTGAGGGGACCAGTACCAGAACGGTCTTAGGTTGCATTTTCTCGGCAATCCAAAGGGCGTCCAATGTTTTGCCAGATCCGCAGGCTTTTATGGACTGCACGCGGTCATGAATTTGAAAGGCTTGTAGAATCTCCCGAATGGCGTCCTTCTGGTCGTCACGCGGCTTTAGTCGAGTAGTCATATAATAAATCTCAAATTGTCTTCAAATGTTCCCTCGAAGATTCCAATCCAGCGGGCGGAGGGAGCAAGAGCGCCTGCAGATTGGTGTCGTTGTGGAATAGGCGACAAATCTGGGAAGATCGTGCCGAATTGCCAAAACGATTTGTATTGCTACCTGGCAGCAATGCTGTCAGTGATGGAGGGGGTCTGGTTGCGCAGCTGGATAGCGTGCGCGAAAGTCCTGCTGATTACTCGCGGAATCACGGGTACTGCGCATTCGTATTGTGCGCAAATCCGGTAACTATGCGGAGTAAATTGCTCCGATAATCGAAGGCTCGTGGATCGTTATTATTAAGATCTCGATTTCTTTGACTACTTTAATAGTATATCATAAACCACCTTAATAGTCAAGTGGAAGCGATTGATACTATTAAGGTTATCGACGACCATTCAGGGCAGTTTGACGTTCTTATTTGTTCTTGGTTCTTACAGGGATGAACGGTGAAGACTGTCACTATCGGTGAATGGACTATCGAAGGGGAGACCGACAAGGCAATCGTCAAGCAATACATCCTTGGCACTCTCAAATCGATGGCTGGTTATGATCGCGTTGATCTGCCGGCGGCATTCCCTCGGCAAATTCTATTGCTTCGTCTTTTGACTGCTTCAACTGTCGTGATGTAGGTATTCTTGGTGTATGTGGTTTTGACAACCGTGTAAGTATTCATATCAATCAATCTCTTTTCAAATCCCAAATTATGCTCGCTGCTCTTGCAGTGATAGGTGCCCTCCTTGTGACCACAGGCAAGGGACGAACCTGCATAGTTTTTTGCCTTGTGTGGAGTGAGACACACAAAGGCACAGTTGGTCATCTGTTTATTTTGTTCAACTCAAACTGCTTGAATCGCTTTTGCGCTTCAAGAAATGCCAAATAATCTTTGCCTTCATGAGTATTCCGGCGAAGATGACCGTTCATTCCGGTTGAACGTGACCGACTATTCCGGCTGAACATGATCGGTAATTCCGCCGGGTCAGCGCTGTTACGGTTTTCTACACTCCTCGGTCACGATCAGTCAATGTTTTCGGGTTTTTACGCGCTATCACGCCGACTCGGCTGGGGACGATTTTTGTGATGCAAGACCACGCGCGGTCTGCCGCGTCAGCGGCAGAAGCTCCGGATCTTGTGGTCGCAGATCGATGCATCACTTGGCGCCTTTTTTGGTGCGGGCCCTGGCGAACTCCTCCTCGGCCTCGGTCTTTCGGATCGACTCCCTTGCCTCGAGATGGATTCGATGCGACCGATGCAGGATGCGGTCCAAGATCGCGTCCGCAAGCGTCGGGTCACCAATGTAGTCGTGCCAGTCCTCGATCGGTAATTGGCTCGTCACGATGCAGGATTTGGTCCCGACGCGATCGTCGACCAACTCAAGCAGATCGTTTCTTTCTCGGGGTCCGATCGGCGCGATCGCAAAATCGTCAATGATCAAGACGCTGATCTTGGCGATGGTGGCGAGGCGCTTGCGGAAGCTCCCGTCAGCATGGCAGAGGGTGAGCTCTTCGAACAGCCGCGGCGCGCGCACGTACAGTACGCTCAAGCCGTTACGGCAGGCTTGATGCCCCAGAGCGCACGCCAAAAAACTCTTACCACTGCCGGTTGCGCCGTGGATCAAGACGTTCTGATTCGCGCGGATCCAGTCACACGCGGCAAGCGCCGCGATTTGCGAGCGGTCGAGGCCGGTGCGGTCGCGGTAGTTAAGATCTTCAAGCGCCGCGCGTTGCTTAAATTGCGCGAGCTGCTCGAGACGCGTCATGCGGCGGTTCTCCCGGTAGAGGCTTTCGCGATCGAGCAGCAGCGCGAGCCGCTCCTCGAAGGCAAGACCCTGCGCGGCACCGTGGGTCATCTGATCGCTCAACGCGATAGCCATACCGTTGAGCTTCAGTGCGTTCAGTTTATCGAGCGTGGGTTGGATGAGCATGAGTCATTGTCTCCTTCGTCAGTGGTTTTAGTTTCATCAGTCATCGTCGATTCAGATCGGAAGTAAGTCGCACCCCGTACATTGGCGTGGGAACGGCTTGCGGTGGGCGCCACCGTCTGCGCGGCGGGGAACATGTCGGGGTGTTGGTCGAGTTTTGCGACCAGGATCATCTTGATGCGCTTGCCCGTCGGGCAGCCGATGGTAAGCGCACGCCGACACGCGCCCTCCAGACGCTCGTCCCCGTACTCTTTTGACAGGCTGAGCAACCCCAAACACGCGCGGTAGCCTTGCTCCGGGTGGGGTCGGTTGTCGAACTGCCACTGCACGACGGCACGCGTTCCGGGTCCGATCTTCTCGCCCCATTTCAAGAGCCGGCCTGGCGTCCATTTAAGGTGTTTTTGGTGGGATTTCGGCATGTGCTCGGGTAACGTCGTGAACTTGCCGACCTGGTAACTGCGCACGTGCACGGCGACGCGTCCGCCCCTGTGCAAGCACTCGACCGCGGTGTCGGTGTAACGCGCCATCAGGTATTGCCCGACGAGCGCGTGCGGAACGCTGTAGTAATGGCGCTCGACATCGACGTGGTAGTCGATGTTCACCTTCACTTTGGACCACTCGGCATATTCATAGCGCGTGGCGGGCAGCGCTCTCAAGGCCGGTCGGTCGATGGCCTCGAAGACTGAAGCGCGGCAGCCCGGCAGTTTCTTGAACGGCCGACGATTCAGATCCACGAGCAATTCGGCGATCGCGATGTTAAGCTCGGCGAGCGAGAAGAACTGGCGGTTGCGTAAGCGCGCGAGTATCCATCTCTGCACCACAAGCACGCTCATTTCCACGGCAGGTTTGTCTTTTGGGCGCGCCGGTCTCGCGGGTAAAATCGCCGTGCCGTAGTGACGCGCAAAATCCTCGTACGTCGAGGTCGCCTCCGGCTCATAGCGGCACGCGTTCTTGATCGCGCTCTTCAAATTATCCGGAATAAGCAGGGCGGGCGCGCCGTTCATAAATTCCAGTGCTCGGATATTCGAGGCGATCCAGTCCGGCAACGTCTGCGTCCACGTCGCTTCCGCGTAGGCGTACTTCGACGCGCCCATCACCGCGACGAAGATCTGCGCGGCGCGCACCTCGCCGGTGGCCATGTCGATGACGGCGGCGGTGTCGCCGCTGTAATCGATGAACAACTTCTCCCCGGCGCGGTGCACCTGGCGCATCGAGCGCGCGAGGCTGCCTCGGTACCGGTGGTAGTGCTCGCAGTATTGGGTGTATCGGTACGCTCGTTCGCCGTGGGTGGCGCGGTACTCCTCCCACAAGAGCTGCAGCGTCACGCCCTTGCGCTTCAGCTCCTGGTGGACCTGGGCAAAGTCCGGCGCCGCGTAGTGTCCGCGAGGCGCGTTCTGGCGAAACAGCAGGCCCTCGAGCTGCCCTTCGTCCAGGTCGGCCGGTAACGGCCAGCCCAAACCCTTCTGCAGCGCTCGCTGCACGTAATTCGACACGGCGCCCTTGGAGATGCCGGTGGCGGCCGCGATCCGCTCATGACTCAGCTTTGCCTCGAATTTCAGGCGTAGAACATCTTTGATTTTGCGCATGGCACTCCGCTTAGCTGGCATTGGCTTCCCCGATGAAAAATCGGGCAGCTTAGGCCAGAAATTGAAAGCTCAGCGCAAACCCGGCAGGTCATTCCGGCCGAACGTGACCGATGATTCCGGATCGTGACCGGCGATTCCGGTCATGGCCCAAAATCGGTCACCTTCGAGCGGAAATCGCGGTCACGTTCCCCCGGAACGACCGGTCACGTTCCTCCGGAACGGCCGGTCACGTTCAGCCGGAATCGGCGGTCAGGATGACCCGGAATACTCACCTTCATTCTGTCGCTTGAACAGCGCATCTGTGCGGGCAATCTCGCGCCAGCAAGAACCAGGCTCAACACCAAGTTCCTTCATACGCGTTAGGAAGTAAGCAGATGCCATATCAAGCAGCCTTCTTGCTGCCTTGACTGATGGTTTCAACTCGCCAATCTGTCGTGGCATCCACATTGACGAAATATCCGCAAACCTCACCATTCATTGTTAGCGCATACACTGGGTATACGCCGTCACCATGCTTTGTTGGCAAGAGCAATTGCGCCGTGGCGCAATCGCCTATCTCAATATGTCCGCTATCTACTCAAGCAACTTCATCGTCATTGTAAAAATCGTCGTCGCTTTTGGTTATCTTCACCAACAGCGTGTAGTTGTGGTTGAAATCAGATTCAAGGTCTTTTGACCTTGCTAATACTTCTGCGGAATCGTCAAAGAAGTGAACATCTTCAAGTTCCTCTTGGATACGCTCTGCTACCACTGGCTTTGCTTGTTCAATCGTCAGTTTCATAAAATCCTATCTTCTCTTCAATCAAAAAACGTGCCTCTCTTGTGACCACAGGCGAGAGGCAACCTGCTTACTTAGTTTGCCCACTAACCAGCAGCAATAGCTGCGGTTAATGGAGGGGTCTGGTTGCGCGGCGCTGAAAGGCGTCGGATGAGACCTGCGGAGTTCACTGGAATTTAGCTTGACGGCGCGCTTTTGTGTGGCGCTGCAGGCAATAAATCAGCGTGAGAGTCCGCCTCCCTGGAAAAGGTAAATCAACGCATCAATGAATTGGCGACTCCGTCGACTCCGGCTTGTGGGCAACCGCGGTATCCTCTGGTTTCGCAAGCCTCTCCACGAATAGTTTGACAAGTTCCTTAAGTGCCTTGGAATCCATAGCGGTTATCGAAATAGGTAATGCAAAGTCGGGCGCAGCTTTGTCCAAGCAAATCTTGTCGAATCGCTTATCGAAGACGTGGCGCTTCCTTGTGTTCCGCTCGCCAGTCCTTGCATTGTAAAGACTAGAGCCTTCAATGCAGTAGTTGTTGTTACGCACGCCGCTTGCATTCGTGAAAATGCCATAGAACGCCATACCGGGCTCTTCGTAGGCAATCTTAAAGACAAAACCAAGAGTAGCCATCATTGCCAACCAACGCATAGGCGGCGACCATGCAGTCTGGAACCACAGCGTGACGGTGTCGTCCTCGATCTCGCTAATGTCAACGTCAGTAACATCCCACTTGACGCCCCAGTTATCACAGCACCAGTCGTACCAGTTCGGATCGTCGCCAGGCGCTGTCGTGCCCTCAAGTTCTTTGGGCATCGGCAAAAACTCGGAAAACAAACCGGGACCGTTTTCCTTTACTGAAGAAACTACACGCTCAAGCATCGCACGGTCCTTATGCTTAAGGACCAATTTATTTTCGCACCAATTAGGCATCTTAAACTCCAACAATCAAAATGTGACTTCCAAATAAACAACCTTCAGCCAGCGCAGGAAGCCAAGGCGCATGCTGAAACGTCTTTTCATGATCTAAGATACGCGGACTGTGTCGAGTAGCGGACCCCAACAGAAGTAAATCGGTTGACTTAGGATCCGTTCTCATCACGTTGTGTTTCTTCACCATGAAAGCCATTATCCGCCGATATGCGGGGGTGGCAGACCTCAACACAAAGGGATCTATATGGTTAGGACCATAAGCACTGGCTCAATCGCTGCGCGAATTGGGCGGGCGCTCTGGAAGAAACACAAGCAGAAAGAAGCCACCGGTCAAGGTGGCGACTTTCCTCCATTCGATAATAATTACACTGCGTTCTAACTCGTAGAACTGACAGACGAGTCTAGACGAGTCCTCATCGACTGCAATTCGGCTATGCGATCCTTCGCTATTTGAGAGCGATGCGTAGCGTCTTGAATAATTCGCTTCTGTTCGTCTTCGATAGCCATCTCTTCCAAGATCGCATTATCAAGTCTTGTGATGGCATCGCTTTTGACGCTTATTGCCGTCTCAATTACGGAAATTAAATCGGTTGTGCCACTGGTAAGGTTGACGGCAGGCACGGTGACGGGCACCGAGACAACCGAGCCATTTATCGGCTGTGGATTGGTGCGTTCATACACGATAGGTGGTGCACCTCGTAGCTTCTTATTGGAATCGCGATAGTCCAACGCCAGTGCTCGGACGAAACCCGCCACTTTAAATTCCTTTAGGATAGCCTGAATGGAACCGATTTCACTTTGCGTGGTGTAGTTCAATTCGGTAGCCAAATCGTGTGAGGTAAATTGTTTCCCAATGGGCTTACTGAGAATCAACGCTCTTATACGCTTGGCTCGATCACCATGCTTCGCCGCTTGCTTGGGCTTGTCATTCTCAATGGGCGCCGTTTGAGTAACCGCATAATCGATATTACTAAAATAGTCCGTGGAATTCGCCGAAATGGGGGACTGTCGATTCATTTTTCTCTGCGCATCAAACTCATCGGGCTCGAGTACGTTCAGCGTCTTTTTCATTTGCCGCCATAAATTTTTATGTGCGTTCATGTCAGAAGGACTACTGGCGCACCCGACAAAGTATTTTGTCTGGGGGTTCGTTATGCGTCCGTGTCCATTAGAAGGCTCATTGTCTTGGCTCCGAAATCAACTGGACACGCTCGATCTGATTTTGTGTGAGTGCTGACGACGTGCGGCAGTCTATGATCTTCGTGAATACTTTTTGAATAGCGCGGTCTGCCGCGTTCAGCGGCAGAAGCTCCGGTTTTTTTCCCCAAGGTCGGAAAATCCGGCCCCCGTAAAAGCCTTACGAGCCGAGATCTCACGAGGCCCGCTACCCCAGCACCCCTGCAAATCGAGGCCGTGAGCGATTTCTCGGTCGTGAGCTTCACGCTGTCGCCTCCCTCGAGATGGCGAGCGTCGCTGTCGCCGGCACTGGATTATTCGTCGGCAGATGGGCGCCGGCGACCATCGCAGCGAGTTTCTCCCGCGCCGCTTTCGCCCAACCCTGCCACTTCGGGAGCTTGACCGCGCAGCCATGAACGTACACTTCCTGCGGAGTCACCACGTCACCGCCCCCCAGGGGCTCGAGCGCCCAGTGCGGGCGGACCCCGTTGTAGCGACGGCGGAACTGCTCCAGCGATTCGCGTGCCTCGGCGGGACTGGTATAGAGCTTCCAGTACACCTCTTCGGTCTTGAGGGTCTGGTGAAATCTCTCCAGGAGCCCGAGCTGCGTCGGCGTACGGTACTGGATGCGCACGTGCGCGTAGCGCCCGGCGATGTGCGCCTGGAAATGCCGGGCAAGAAAGCTCGAGCCGTTGTCGGTCACCAGGAACGGTGTTTTCGCGAGCGGCCCGTGCAGCCGCTCGGCTTCGGCACGCGCTGCATCGAGCGCTGCGGCGATCTGGCGGGCGCTGTAGCTGGCCGTAAAGTGACAGGCCAGCAGATAGCGCGAGTAATAGTCAATCACCGTCACCGCGTACCACCAGCCGTGGCCGGGAATGTGCAGGTAGGTCACGTCGGCCTGCCACAGCTCGTTCGGTCCCGACGGCAAGAGCTCAAAGAGCCGCGCCGTCTGGTAGATCGCCGCCTCGCGCACTCGGGGCTTCTGCAAGAGCCGCGCCGCCTTGAAAACCCGGTAAACCTGCTTGTTCGTCACCCCAAGCCCTTCACGCCGGGCAATGATCGCGATTCGCTTGTAGCCCCACCACGGATAGCGCTGCGCAAGCGCTTCGATCGCCGCCGCAAGCGCCGGGTCGATCACCTTGGGCTTGCGGCCCGGTGGGCGCCGAGGCTCCTCTCCGCTCCGCCGCCCGTACCAGCTCGAGCGGGCGACCCCGAGCCAGCACAGCAGCTGCTTCAGCCGCACAGAACCTTCAACGTCCGCTTCGAGCCCTTCGCGCACCATCACCCGCAACTCCTCGCTGAGCTCTACTGGCCCGAGAGTTTTTTTAAAATCCGATTGGCGACCGTAATCTCTCCGATCACCTGGTCTCGCTCGGCGAGCTGCTCCTGGAGCTTCCCAATCTCTTTCGCCTGCACATCACTGCCCCCACGACCAGAAAGCCCTGCAGCCCCACCGCGCAGAAACTCATCGCGCCATCGATACAGCGTCTGCTCCGAAATCCCGGCGCGGCGCGCGATCTGCGCCGCGGGCTCCTCCTTCGATAACAGCCTCAGCACCAACTGGGTGCGCTGCTCAACCGTCAACTCCGACTTCTTACCCATCGCATACCTCCGAACCTCTGGTATCACTTTACCTCGTGTCCAGAGAATCCGGAGCTATACACTCATAAATCATTCCTTGCCTGACAGCCTCACGAATCACATTTCTATAATCACTATTCACTGCAAAATCTCACTCTTAATAAACCGCTCCCTCAATTGTTTCGATTCAGAAAGCGAAGGGAGGAAAAGCACCTTCTGAATCCTTTCGACATGATCTAAGATACGCTTACTGTGTCGAGTGGCAGACCCCAACAAAATGGGATCGGTTGAGTTGGGATCTGTGTTGATCACATTGCGTATCTTCACCACGAGAATCATTGTAGGGTGTGATAGAAGAGCGGCAGACCCCAACAGAACGGAAACATAATGTTGAGAGGCACTAAAGGACAGGCATGAAGACAGACGTCAAAACGGGATCGGTGAAGATCTGGTTCGGCTTGCTGAAGCTGGCAATACGGCAGGGCGTACCGATTAACGAGAGTTTCTATGAGGCGTGGGGTACAAAACAGGAGCTATCGGCGCTGAGCTTCAATAGATGGTGGAAGCAACGCGGTAAGGGGCTATTCGAGAGCGCGGTGCCGGTGGTGTCGCTTGTCGAGGCGAGTGACGAATCGGTGACGGTGCGTATTCCGACTTCGCTGAATGCGGTGCAAGTGAAGAAGCAGGTCAGTGCGTTGATGGCTAGGCATCGAGGCACTAAGCGGATCAAAGTCAAGGCGCCGCTTGGGTTTGTGGGTGATGTGAATTACAAGCGACTGTCTTGGCTCCGAAATCAACTGGACACGCTCGATCTGATTTTGTGTGAGTGCTGACGACGTGCGGCAGTCTATGATCTTCGTGAATACTTTTTGAATAGCGCGGTCTGCCGCGTTCAGCGGCAGAAGCTCCGGTTTTTTTCCCCAAGGTCGGAAAATCCGGCCCCCGTAAAAGCCTTACGAGCCGAGATCTCACGAGGCCCGCTACCCCAGCACCCCTGCAAATCGAGGCCGTGAGCGATTTCTCGGTCGTGAGCTTCACGCTGTCGCCTCCCTCGAGATGGCGAGCGTCGCTGTCGCCGGCACTGGATTATTCGTCGGCAGATGGGCGCCGGCGACCATCGCAGCGAGTTTCTCCCGCGCCGCTTTCGCCCAACCCTGCCACTTCGGGAGCTTGACCGCGCAGCCATGAACGTACACTTCCTGCGGAGTCACCACGTCACCGCCCCCCAGGGGCTCGAGCGCCCAGTGCGGGCGGACCCCGTTGTAGCGACGGCGGAACTGCTCCAGCGATTCGCGTGCCTCGGCGGGACTGGTATAGAGCTTCCAGTACACCTCTTCGGTCTTGAGGGTCTGGTGAAATCTCTCCAGGAGCCCGAGCTGCGTCGGCGTACGGTACTGGATGCGCACGTGCGCGTAGCGCCCGGCGATGTGCGCCTGGAAATGCCGGGCAAGAAAGCTCGAGCCGTTGTCGGTCACCAGGAACGGTGTTTTCGCGAGCGGCCCGTGCAGCCGCTCGGCTTCGGCACGCGCTGCATCGAGCGCTGCGGCGATCTGGCGGGCGCTGTAGCTGGCCGTAAAGTGACAGGCCAGCAGATAGCGCGAGTAATAGTCAATCACCGTCACCGCGTACCACCAGCCGTGGCCGGGAATGTGCAGGTAGGTCACGTCGGCCTGCCACAGCTCGTTCGGTCCCGACGGCAAGAGCTCAAAGAGCCGCGCCGTCTGGTAGATCGCCGCCTCGCGCACTCGGGGCTTCTGCAAGAGCCGCGCCGCCTTGAAAACCCGGTAAACCTGCTTGTTCGTCACCCCAAGCCCTTCACGCCGGGCAATGATCGCGATTCGCTTGTAGCCCCACCACGGATAGCGCTGCGCAAGCGCTTCGATCGCCGCCGCAAGCGCCGGGTCGATCACCTTGGGCTTGCGGCCCGGTGGGCGCCGAGGCTCCTCTCCGCTCCGCCGCCCGTACCAGCTCGAGCGGGCGACCCCGAGCCAGCACAGCAGCTGCTTCAGCCGCACAGAACCTTCAACGTCCGCTTCGAGCCCTTCGCGCACCATCACCCGCAACTCCTCGCTGAGCTCTACTGGCCCGAGAGTTTTTTTAAAATCCGATTGGCGACCGTAATCTCTCCGATCACCTGGTCTCGCTCGGCGAGCTGCTCCTGGAGCTTCCCAATCTCTTTCGCCTGCACATCACTGCCCCCACGACCAGAAAGCCCTGCAGCCCCACCGCGCAGAAACTCATCGCGCCATCGATACAGCGTCTGCTCCGAAATCCCGGCGCGGCGCGCGATCTGCGCCGCGGGCTCCTCCTTCAATAACAGCCTCAGCACCAACTGGGTGCGCTGCTCAACCGTCAACTCCGACTTCTTACCCATCGCATACCTCCGAACCTCTGGTATCACTTTACCTCGTGTCCAGAGAATCCGGAGCTATACAGCGACTTAAGCAGTACGAGCGGTACTTGGAGATTGAGTTCGACGCGAAGAATGGCAAAACCATTGAGGAGAAGACAGAGGCACTGCGGAATGTCTATCGCAAGATCAAGACGCGACTGGAAAAGCAGAAGGCAACTTTGCGTGCCGCTGGCAAGGCGCAGATCTCCAAGAAACTGTCGTTTCGCGATCCTGACAGTTTTGATAGTGAGTCGAAACTCCGTAAAGGAATCGACGCAAAAAAGGTCAGCCGCTGGAGGCTAAGCGGGAAGCATCTTTTGTTGAACGTCGCCGAAGGACAGTTTCCCGGCAAGGGCTACTACGGGGCACAGCTTTCGAAGAAGCTTAGGATTCGGTTGGATAAAATGGGGATCCCCGACATTGGGGTTGCCGCGAGAAATAAAGGCGGTGGACGAAAGAAGGAAGACTTAACTTTTGTTCGTATTACGCGAACGAAGGCGGAACGGGAAAGGCAATCCCTCAAGTCGTGGGGAGCTGGAAAGAACGCCAACCCTGTTGGAAACGTGAACGAACTTTAAGTGGCAGATTGACGGAGAACTCAAGCGGGGGTGGGGATGTGAAAAGAGTGACCATCGGACAATGGACTATTCAAGGGGAGACCGACAAGGACATCGTCAAGCAGTACATCGTCGGCACCCTCAAGTCGATGGCTGGCTATGATAGCGTTTACCTTCCATATGAACTCTTAGAGAAGCTAGAGAATCTAATTGATGGAATACCTGACGACGAATTTGAGGGTTCACTGGATCAAGTCAATTCGGACGTTTAATCACGGCTGATTCCGCGTTCGCGCCGGGGTGCTCGTTCTTGACATCCTGCGATACCCTCGCGTTGAAGCAGATTCGCTTTGTTAGAGATCCAGTTTGTTTTGTCCTGGTTCGTGCGGTAATTCGATTCTCAGCGGCGGGTCGCCGATCCTACCGGTGGACTTTAATAGCTTGTCGTCAAAGGTATTAAGTACGGGTATTCGATTGATTATCGCGGTTGCGACATGGATAGCATCCTTCGGCTGGATTCCATGATCCCAATAGACGGACTGCGCGAATTCAGCAATTTTGCGGGTCACGTTCTGTACAGAAATATACGGTTGCTTGAAGAACTTTGCGATCAGATCGCGCTTTTCCGCCGGAACGGGTTTCTGATTTTTCACATGCAGGACTTCAGTAATTGTTAGAGCGGACGTAACGATTAGAATCCTGCCACTTTGAGCTGCCTCCAATACGCCGTGACAAGCGCTTGCTTTGTCCTTCTCATCGTTTAGATAACCGAGAAAGGCGTCGGAGTCCCAGTATCGACGATCGATCGTCACTGTGAAGGTCCCAGAATTCCCCTCATTTCGCGGAAGCTTGGCAAATCCGAGCTATCCGGAAATTCTGCAATTTTTAAAACTTTAATGCTTACGGGGAATCCATCTTTCGTATAACGAACTAGACCCTGAACTTCAACACGCTTTTTGAAACAACCGAGTGCCTCTTTCAAGAGTTCTTCGTCGAAGTTGCAGCGTATTACGCGTTGCCAGACGGGTTCGTATATACGGAACTCGTAGCCGTTGTGAGCGGACACAACCTCCAGGGTGCCCTCTACCGTACCTAAGTCCTCGTACTTCCAGTCGAGGATCTCGGATACGTTGTTAAACATGTTTCTAGTCACAACATGAGAACGCTTACGGCTCAATATTCGAATCGGTACGTGCCGGTCCTTTTTGCCTTGCGCAATTCGGCTCAGTGTACGTGCACTTTCAAGGGCAGATTCCGTGTAGTACATTGGAATCGTTGCCTCGGATTCCAGCGAATCTAGTCCGTCGAACATGGCGGAATAGACATTTGACGCGACTTCAGGCGAAAGGCGAGAGGAATCTGCGTGGATTGCGATTACTTGACTACCTTCTTGTACCCTAAGCAACCATGCATCGCGGGGCATTTTGTTATTTACTCCCCGCGTGATTTCGCGGAGAAGAGTTAGGAACGCTTCTAAGGCGATGTAAAAATCACCTGCCGAGATACTGTCAGCATCGAGTTCAATAGCAAGATCGCCTTTTAGGCTATCCGAATTGATTGTCAATGCGGTCCCCTGATTCCCTGCTTTGAGAGGGAAGCTCGTCAATAGCTTGCTGAAGTATAAGTGGCAGTCGCGTCGAACGCGACAAGAGATTATTAGCCTCCTGTGGGTCCACTAAATGCATACACGGCGCAGTCGTAGGGGTTCTAAAACCGTTCGAGAAGTCGGGGTGCCCAAGAGGCAAGACATTCAGCAAGGGCGCTTGTGGGCTGTCGTATGCGGTTTTAGCGCATCCGGTCTTTAGGTCGTCTTCTGACCCGCTGAGCCGCGAATGGGCACATCCTCGATCCACTTCTCGTCCTCGGTGTAGATCGAAACGTGGCGCACGAGGTATTCCGGCTCGGCATCCCGAATGCGCCGTGCGGTAGCTCGTGCAGACGCCAGCGAGTCGCATAGGGCAGCGGACTGCTCGTGGTCGAGCATGACGAAGTAGTTCATTGAAGACTTGCGTCTGGAATAATGGACAGAGCCGCTTCCAACTCTTGCGGTGTTTCGCAAAGTAACAAACGGTCAAGGGAGTCCCAACTCTTTTTGAATAGGTTCTCGTCGACAGCCGCTCTGCACATCCCTGATAGAAGGTTATAAACCACATCCGGCGTTTGGTCTGGTACCGGAGCTTGAAAGAAGCTGGCAGTCATAGGATGACGAAGGGCGTAGTAGCGAGCGGTGAGTAGACCAGTCACGAATCCGCCAGCGTAGGCGGCAGCCGTCTGATCTTCTGTTTTGTCGGTTTCCATATCTGGTGTTCCTATGCAGCTGAAGCCAAAATTGAGTAGACCGTGCCCGTACCCACCTTAAGCTGCGATGCTATTTTCCTGATCGGTACGTCTTTGGCTCTCAGCGCGACGATGGCAGCCCGCACTGTGTCGTTCAAATTCGAGGGTCGTCCAAGTTTGGTGCCATTGCGCTTGGCGCGTTCCAGACCGGCTTTGACTCGTTCCCGAATCAATGAACGTTCAAATTCGGCAAAGGCACCAAAAATGGAGAAAGCCAATTTCCCGGATGGCGTCGTCGTGTCGAGTGCCTGCTGGTGCATATACAAATCGACGCCAACTGCCTGTAGCTCGTTTACGGTCTCGATCAAGTGCTGAAGGCTGCGACCGAGTCGATCGAGGGACCAGACGGCAATCAGATCGAACTTTCCGCGAACTGCATCCTTTAGCATCCGGTCAAGATCAGGACGATCACTGCGCCCTTTGGAGCCGCTGATGCCTTGGTCGATGTAAACTTCAACGATCGTCCAGGCGCGAAGGGCTGCTATGCGCTCAAGTTCGTGGCGCTGGTTATCAGTGGTCTGACTCGACGTGCTTACGCGGAGATACAGGGCAACTTTAGGGGGAATTGACCGTGAAGAATCCATTTATAAGCTCCCGTGCACCGACGATGGAGATACCCGTCACATACCCGTGCCGTCTAACTCATTGTTCTATAAAGAAGTGTATTACTGAGTGGGAGTAGACACGGTGCAGCGGCATTCATTTCGGATGGCGTGGACAGAAAATCCTGCCCCGGCTCGGTGTCGCCAAGGACATAGTCGAGCTCAAGGGTCAGCGGGGACGCTTGGAAGATTGGATCAACCGATGACGCCGCCGAAGGCCACGTCCAATCGCGCCGCCAAGGCATCAAACTTTTTGTCGATGGTCCATAGCACAGCGTCCGGAGTGAGCAGGACGGAGGCGAGCAGTGCCATATCGACCGCCCCGCAGCCGGGGTCCTGAAATTGCTCCCTCTCTATCAGGGCATCTCCTTGCGGGCTGGTCTACACTTACAGTTGTGCGAGGCTGGATAACAAAGTGGGGATGGCGCACCAATGTGCGCGATTGATCGACAAATTCCGCAGTGATGCTATCGCCTCCCAACCGGCCGTTCCGCCCTCTGAATTGAGCCATTTTTGTCCAATTTTCACATGGTCAAGAATATGATAAAGGCGGAAAGTCTGGTCATAAATCCAGAACTCGTTGCGATCATCGGCGTAGAAGCCGCGCACATGCCGGAATCCCTGAAAGGGTCCCTCGACGTTAAAAGCAATGCCGACTTCCTCGGCCCATTCACGCTTTATAGCCTCATCGAGCGTTTCCCCATCTTCGATGCCACCGCCGGGAAGTTCTGGCACGTCCGGCGCGCAGGCCTCGGCGGAAAGCATGATCGCGTTGTCATTAATGGCGACCACCAGCGCAAAAACGCCTCGGCGCGGCTTGATAATTGATTGCGTATCGGGGGTTACAACGTTGCCACGTCGATCATAGAAAATGATTGACGGAGTAATTGCACAATCTGACTCAGGGCGCGTCTGCGAACTCACAGCGCCGCTATCGTACCTAAACTTTGCATCCTTGCGCGCACCCCATATGATCGGCGCACGAGAACCCGCGGGTGTCCGGCAACAGGCGATCATTTTGACACGAGCCTAAAGGAAACCGACTGATGATTATCGACGCCTGGTGTCAACACCCTACGCTGCGCCACTCCACCGACCCGATGTTCAATTCGCTGCGGCGCTGGACAAAGGCGTCCATGCCGACCCAGGAACTACCGGTGGCTGCGACCATCAGCGCCATGGACCAGGGCAAAGTCGCAAAGGCGCTCATCTGCGCCTGGGTAGCGCCACGCAACGTGATGATCTCCAACGACGAGGTGGCGCACTTCGTCGCCCAGGCGCCCGATCGGCTTGTCGGCGTGGGATCGGTGGACATCAGTAAGCCTATGACTGCAGTCCGTGAGATCCGCCGCTGCGTGCAGGATCTGGGCTTTAAGGCCATTCGAGTGCTGCCCTGGCTATGGGAACTGCCGCCGATCGACCGGCGCTTTTATCCGGTTTATGCGGCCTGTTGCGAGGTAGGCGTGCCGTTTTGCGCTGGAAGGTGTCGATTCGCTCGGACTGGACGATGAGGCGCACGCTTTGTTTCTGGCAGGCAATGCGCAGCGTGTGTTCAAGCTGAGATGAACCCCAAAATCGGTACGTGGCAGCTTTGCTATTGAATTGCAGGATTACGTTCGGCCATGATGCTTTCCATGCGCTCCGCAGTCAGATCGAGCGACTCACGGCGCGCTGATAGGCGGGCCGCTCCTTCAAGCGATCGTAGTAAGCCTGCAGTCTTCTTGACGGCTCGATGTTGGCGGCGAAACTGGCCATGCCGATCGTATAGCCGACAGAGATGTCGGCCGCGGTGAAGCGGTTACTTGCGATGTATTGCGCGTCGCCCAAATGAGTATCAACGAAGCCGAGGCGCTTCGCGAAAGCGGCTTTGAGATACTCGCTGGTCCAATTTGCACGTTTGCCTTCCGGAGCCCAAAACTTGGTCGCTACCAACGGATTTCCATACATTGCCAACCCGGCTTCGCCGAATAAAAGAAACTGCAGGAACCTGGCGTAATCGGGATCGCTGGGCTTCAACTCGAGATCGGTTGGCCCATATTTTCCCATGATGTAGAGCATGATGGCGATCGATTCGATCATCGTGACCGCGCCGTCTTGCATCACGGGAAGTGACTTCAGTGGATTTGCGGCGAGCAATTCCGGAGACGGATCGCCGAATTTTACCGCGGCTATCTCGTAGGGTACGCCCATTTCCTCACACAACCACACGATGCGATTCGAGCGTGTCCGAGGCGCATGAAAGATCTTCAGCATAGACGTCTCCGTTTGCGTGGAGGAGAAGAATCAAGGGTAGCGATTCCCGTCACCTGTTGTAGTCGCCGCACAGCATACGTCAAGTGTAGTTACGAAACGACCGGTCGGAGACGGACCTAACCCCCGTTCAATACTGCCAGCCAGTAGATTCCTGTCGGCCCGCCGAACCGTCGGCATGGGTTATTTGTCTTGTTAACCAGTTTTCTCGAAAATGGTACCGATTGCACAAAAGGGCAGGCGGGTGCCGAGTAATATCCCGACGCGCGGGGCAATCTTGCGCATGCACGCGCGGGCGACAACAAACATAGGAGTGAACGTGAATAATCTGGAACGGATGCTTTTCATCGCGGCGGCGCTCAGCATGCTGTCGATGGCCGCCTGGGCACAGAAGCCGTGCGAAGAGCTGAAAGGCGAAATCGATGCGAAGCTACAAGCGAAGGGCGCCAAGAATTACACACTGGACATCGTTGCCAACGATGCGGTCAAGGATCAAAAAGTGGTCGGCAGTTGCGAGGGCGGTAGCAAGAAAATCGTTTACGCACGCAGCGCGCCGACGAGTGTGAGCCCAGCGCCGACGCCGTAACCCTGGCGGCCAGGGGCTCACGGCAGCCTGCCCAAGCGTGCCACCATCGGCATCACCACTGTGCGCTGCTGATCCGGATCCCCCCAGGCCGCCGCCAAAGCGTTGCGGGCATCAACGAGAAATTGCTCGCCTTCGGCGCCGATCTTGCTGCGGGTCGCGGACCACGTCCGGTAGTAGCTCAGTAGCTGATCCAAGGTCCAGCTCAAGTACATCGCGAGGTGCGGCTCGGTGACCTCCTCGAATGGAAAGTCGATGGTGCGATAATGGTTCCAGAGCAATCGCAGGTTGGGCAGCCAATACGACTCGATGGGCCGCAACAGACAGCGATCCACCAAAGGATCGAGCTCCGGGGACAGATAAAACCAATCGTGGCTGTAAACTGCCAGCAGGGCACCGGGCCGGGCGACGCGGCGCACCTCCGCGTAGAACTTCTGCAGGTCGAACCAGTGCAGCGCCGTGGCGACGGAGATCAGGTCTACCGATCGATCCGGCAGACCTGAAGCCTCCGCCAGGGCCACACGATAGTGTACGCGAGGGTGGGGTAGGGCGTGGCCGATCTGCTCGGCGCTCGCATCGGTGGCTGCTACGCAGTCGAAAAATTCCGCGAGCCCCACGGCAGCTTGACCGTTGCCGGTGCCGCAATCCCACGCGCAACCCCTGGCCGGCGCCAGCAGCGCCAGCGGCTCGAAAAATGCGGGGGGATAGGTCGGCCGCGACGTCGCATAGAGCCTCGCTATGTCGGAGAAGGCGTCGATGATTTTCACGTTACAGCGCATCGCCCGGGAGGAGGCACGCCGACTCGCCACCCCAAGCAACCTCTTTTGGAGCGTCGTGCAGCCTTTACATTTTTATCGTCGTTACCTGGGTTGCAACACACTGCCATTTTCCGCTGGGCATCTTCCCCCAAGTATCAGTCCAGCGAGAATGATCATCAAATGGCCTCCCCTTCTCGTCGGTGCCCTTGCCTTTGAACCCGCCGGTCGCTATGGCCGTATCGCCGAATACCGTCACCTGCACATTGCCGATTGGAACACGAATGTTTCCTGCGACAAAGAAGAGGGCAATCAGCGGTGATCAATCAGCGGTCATATTGGTCGTGGCGGCGCAACCATTCCTGCGTGTGGTTGAGACCGCTTTCGTCGCGTCCCTTGGGTACGAGGTCGAGATAGTGATACGCGCCGTTCAGCATGTCGACCCCCCGCGCGTAGGTCGAATAAGTGCGAAAGACCTCGCCGGCCTCGTCCTTTGCGAAAACACCCGCCGCGGCACACGATGTCCGATCTCGTCGGCATCAGTAGGTAAGGGTGCGAGGGCGGAAGTTACCTAAAAGTTCGCCGCTTCGCAAGTCTTTGCTTGCGCAATGGCGTAGTTGCGCAACACTTGCATTGCAAACTGACTCCGGTGTAACGTCACGGGTCTGCCGCTTGGGAGCCCGCGTACGCAAAGATGAGCATGCAATCAAGTCGGAAGAATCCGGAACGCATTCATGAAGTGCTCAAGGCGCTCAGTGAGCCGCAGCGCATCGCGATCCTGCGCCTCGTGCACGAGCAGGAACTGCCCGCCGGGGAGATCGCCAATCAGTTCAAGACCACGCGCCAGGCGATTTCGCAGCATCTGCGGCTGCTCACCCGTGTCGGACTGCTCGAACAGCGGCGCGAGGGGACCAAGAGATTGTATCGGATGCACAAGCAGGCCTTCGGTGAACTGCGCACCTTCCTCGAGGTCTTTTGGACCGATCGCCTTGCGGTCCTCAAGCGGCAGGTCGAGACGCACAAAGGAGCCACGGCTGCCGCGCATCAGGGTAAATCATGAGTTACAAGGAATTTTCGAGGCCTGCGCTCGAGCATCTGCACGACCTCATGGCAGGCTATGTCGTGCGTGGCGAAGTGCCCGGCATGGTCACCCTGGTCAGCCGGCATGGCGAAGTGCACGTCGACGCCATCGGCTCAAAGAAGATGGGCAGTCAAGATCCGATGCAACGCGATACTATTTTTCGCATTGCCTCGATGACCAAACCGGTTACCGCCGCGGCAACGATGCTGCTGGTAGAGGACGGCACGCTGCAGCTCGACGAGTCAGTCGATCGGCTACTGCCGGAAATCGCCAACCGCAGGGTGCTGAGGCGGCTCGACGGGCCGCTGGATGACACCGTACCCGCCGATCGGGCGATCACCGTGCGCGATCTGCTGACGTTCCGCATGGGATTCGGCATCGTGATGGCGGCGCCGGACTCGACGCCGATACTGCGGGCGATGAGCGGTCAGCTTTTGGGGCAGGGGCCACCGACGCCGGCGACGACGCCCGAGCCCGACGAATGGATGCGCCGCCTGGGCGCGCTGCCGTTGATGCACCAGCCGGGCGAGCGGTGGATATACAACACCGGCGCCGATGTGCTGGGGGTATTGGTTGCGCGCGCCTCGGGGAAGGCTTTCGACGCTTTTCTGCGCGAGAGCATCTTCGAGCCGCTGGGCATGAAGGACACCGCTTTCAGCGTTTCCGCCGACCATATTGGCCGGCTTGCCACGAGTTACGGCACCAATTACAGGACGGGCAAGTTCGAAGTGTATGATGAGGCTGCCGGCGGACAGTGGAGCCGGCCGCCGGCGTTCCCGTCCGGTGGCGCAGGGCTGGTTTCGACGGCCGATGACTATCTGGCATTCGGCCGGATGTTGCTGAGCAAGGGTCGGCATGGCAACAAGCAAATCATTTCGCCGTCGTCGGTCGAACTCATGACCCACGATCAGCTGACGCCGCAGCAACATGCAACCGCCGGCATGATCCTCGACAAAAGCCGCGGCTGGGGTTTCGGCATGGCCGTAGTGACGACCGAGGACGAACTGCTCGGTCACGTCGGCCGCTACGGTTGGGACGGCGGTCTCGGCACCTCGTGGGCGTCGGACCCGAGCGAGGACATGGTTGGCATCCTGCTGACTCAGGCCGCGTGGACCTCACCCGTTCCGCCCCCCGTCTATCGTGATTTCTGGAAGGCGGCGTACAAGGCAATCAAGACTTGAAGAAAAGCTGCGCGGCGGTGTCGATTTCGCGAAATCCCGTACGACTCATCATCAGCGATCAACCAACGCACCGGGTCAATGTATTTCTCCGCTATGGCGACGGCATTTATTACACATACTACACCAGCGCGCGCGGCACCGAAGCCCTCGGCAGCACCTGGGGATTGCTCGATCTGACGCCTTACGGCCGGCAGGAGAACTGGGAGGATCCACCGGCCGGGTGGCCGCAATCCCCTCCGTATGAGTGGTGGCGCCGCCACGACGAGTACAACACGTCGCGGTGACTCGAGAGGCAATTGCGTTAACCGAACGGAGGAACGCCGTGCAGAAACTTCAAAGGATCGCCCCTTTTTTGTGGTTTGACGACCAAGCCGAGGAGGCCGCCAAGTTCTATTGCGCCATTTTCCGGAATTCCAATATCACCGCCATTTCCAGGTATGGGGAAGCGGGACGCGAATTTCACGGGAAGGCACCGGGCACGGTAATGACCGTGGCGTTTGAACTTGACGGGCAGAAGTTCACTGCGCTCAACGGCGGCCCGCTGTTCAAGTTCACCGAAGCCATCTCGTTCCAGATCAATTGCGAGACACAGGACGAGGTGGACCACTACTGGCAAAAGCTGTCCGAGGGTGGAGACGAAAAGGCGCAGCAGTGCGGCTGGCTCAAGGATAAATACGGCTTGTCATGGCAGGTAGTTCCGACCGTGCTGATCGAGATGATGAACGACTCGGATTATGCAAAATCTCAGCGGGTGACGGCGGCGATGCTGCAAATGAGAAAAATCGATATCGCCGGATTGAAGCGCGCCTATGCGGGATAATCGCCGCTTCGCGCGCCGCAATCCGTGAAATCCACGGCGGCACATCGTAAGCCCGCGTAGGACGGTTCCACAGCCGTTGAGCCGAGCGCAAATCCTTTGTTCTCGCCACCGCTTCCGCGCATTATTATTCGGAACGCAGTAGGCGGATAATGCCCGGCCCGTTATCGTATTGCAGGGGAGTGACAGGATGGAAACACCGCTTACGCCTATAGATTTCGCCCGCCGCGCGCGCAAGCTGTACGGCCGACGCGAAGCAGTAGTTGACGGCGACGTCCGCCTTACGTACGCGCAGTTCGGCGAACGATGTGATCGGTGGAGCGCCGGCCTCGCGAAGCTTGGCGTAGAGAAGGGCGACCGCGTCGCCACCATCGCGCCCAACACCCACCAGCACCTCGAGCAGTTCTATGCGATCCCGCAGATGGGAGCCGTCATCGTACCGATGAACTATCGGCTAGCGGCCGATGATTTGGCGTACATGGTGACTCACAGCGGCGCGAAGGTGCTATGTGCGCATTCGGACTATCTCAACTTGGTCGACGGCGTTCGCGCGCGCATGCCCGGTGTGCGCCATTTCGTCGCGCTCGAAGGCGCGAAGCCCGGCTGGCTCGAGTACGAATCCCTGCTAGCAGGCAGCGCAGACAGCGCAGACGCGATCGAGTCCGAGCAAATCGCGGAAACGGATCTGCTTGCCATCAATTACACAAGCGGCACGACATCGCGCCCGAAGGGCGTAATGATCACGCACCGAAACGTCTGGGTGAATTCAGTGGGTACGCTGGCGCATTGGCCGATAACGGCGGGCGACCGCTATTTGTGGACATTGCCCATGTTCCATGCGAACGGCTGGACGTTCATATGGACTGTGACCGCGGCTGGGGCGGCGCATGTGTGCTTGCGCAAGGTCGACGCACCGACCATCTACGAACATGTGAACCGCGAGCGCGTGACGCATCTGTGCGCGGCGCCCACCGTCCTCATCGGCATCGCCAACGGGCCCGAATCGATGCGCCGGCAGCTGCGCCGGGGCGTGCGCGTGTTCACGGCCGGCGCACCTCCCGCGGCGGCGACCATCGAGCGCATGGAATCAGATCTCGGCTGGGAAGTTACGCACGTCTACGGTCTGACCGAAACCGCGCCGTTCATCTCCATCTGCGAGCCGCTGCCCGAGCACGCGTCGCTCCCCGGCGCCGATCGCGCGATCGTCAAGGCTCGCCAGGGAGTTGAGCTGATCACGTCCGGCGAACTGCGCGTCGTGGATCACGACATGAATGATGTGCCATGTGACGGCGCAACGCTCGGCGAAATCGTCGCGCGGGGCAACGTCGTTATGCGAGGCTACTACAACGACGCAGCCGCGACGGCGGCCGCCTTGGGCGGAGGCTGGTTTCACACAGGCGACGCTGCGGTGATGCATCCCGACGGGTATGTGGAAATCCGCGATCGGTTCAAGGACGTCATCATCAGCGGGGGCGAAAACATCTCCTCGATCGAAGTGGAGGGTGCGCTGCTGCGCCACCCCGCCGTACTCGAGGCCGCCGTAGTCGGCATGCCGCACGAGAAGTGGGGCGAGAGCCCCCACGCTTTCGTGGTGCTGCGCCCCGAAGCGGCCGCCACTGAGGCCGAGTTGCATGACTTTGCGCGAAGCGCGCTCGCGCACTTCAAGGTTCCCAGCGCGTTTCATTTGGTGAGTGAATTGCCGAAGACCGCCACGGGAAAGATCCAAAAGTTCGTGCTGCGCGGCCGGCAGACTGCGATTGCGCGGCAATAGGCCTTGCATCGCGCCGATAAGAGTCAGATGACTGGAATCGGATGCGCCCTGGAATCGCCATCCTTGCACTCTGGATCGGATGGGTGGTGTCGTGGCTCATCGCAGATTCGATGAAGACCGGACAGCCAAGCCGCACTGCCATTGCTGCCGCGTTGCACCGTGCCGCACATCAGGTATTGGAGGGGGGTCGCATTTTCCTCGATCCGCTCGCCTTGCCGATCCTGGGACGAGAGGCGCAGGCCCTTCGCGAAGAGGCGAGTGAGGATCCTTCGCGGCGCGCGCTGCGAATTTTCATTGCCGCCCGCAGCCGTTTTGCCGAGGACGCGCTCCACAGAGCCGTTGCACGCGGGGTCCGACAGCTTGTGATCTTGGGGGCCGGCCTGGATACCTTTGCCTATCGCAACCCCTATACGGAGTTGCGCGTATTCGAGGTCGACCACCCCGCCACTCAGAGCTGGAAACGGCAGCGCCTGGCGGAGAGCGGCATTGCAGCATCCGGTTCGCCGACCTTTGTTCCCGTGGATTTTCAGCATGACACGCTCGGTGTGGCGCTGGCGTCGGCTGGCCTTGATCCAATGCAACCCGCGTTCTTCAGTTGGCTCGGAGTGGTTCCCTACTTGACCGAGGAGGCCGCGTTCGCCACGCTCGCGGCGATTGGCGAGCGCGGACGCAGCACGCAGGTAGTATTCGACTACGCCGAATCGCCGTCGTCTTCGACAAACATCAGGCGCCGGGCGCACCTGACCCGCGCGGCTCACGTCGCTGAACTGGGCGAGCCCTGGCTCAGTTACTTCGAGCCGAAGTCGCTGCGCTCACGGCTCACGGCCGCTGGCTTCTCCGAGCTTGAAGATCTCGCGCCACCTCAGATCGTGCAACGCTACATTCCGACGCGCGCACAGTCCGATGTTCCTGAACGCGGTGGGCATATCGTCCTCGCCGGCGTCACCTGACCGCGTAGTGCCATTCGCCGGCGACCGATATTTCCGAGCGCACCGAGTTGGCGATGTAGCACTCCTCGTGCGCCTGATGATGCAACTGGCTGACGATCGCATCACTCGGCTCCCGGGCACCTGAAAACCGCACCTGTGGCGCCAGCACCACTGTGGTGATCGACTGCCTGCCTCGAGAGTCCACCGTCATGGTGCCGACGGCAAGGTCGTCGTACGAATCCACGACGAACTGCGATTTTGCCGCGAGATACAGGAAAGTCAGCATGTGGCAGGACGAAATGGCTGCCACGAGCGCTTCTTCCGGATCGACATTCTCGGGCTTTGAGTACGGGGGCGGAACGGAGTGAATCGCGCTCGACGCTGGTACGATGACCCCACCGTCGAATTTCCAGTGGTGCGCGCGGCTGTACCGCGAATCAACGAACGACTCGCCGCTCCGGCGCTGCCAAGTGATTTGAGCTTGATAGCGAGACATTGGACTGGGCGGGAAGTCTATCACGGTGGTTGGATAAGCCGAGGCTATTCGGGTTTGGCTGCTTTCAGATGTCCCGGGCGCAGCTCGCCGCGCTTGAGAACGAGCACGAGTTGGCGCCAATTGTCGATGAAGTGCTGCGCCCGCTGCGTGCCGATCCGGCTGACGATGAGCGGCTTCAGCGAACCCTCGGCTCGCTGGGCTGACCGATTTTTGCCGTCTTTGGATCGCTCATCGTGCTTCGAGCTCCGCCAATAATGATTTCGCACCATACACCTTGTCGAGAGCTTCGCGAATGATCGCCGGGTGCACGGCAATCGCGCGATTTCTCGCTGCGTCGAACCAATAGGAACCTGAGATTGAATGGATGTTGCCGTCGAACATGAGTCCGACGATGTCGCCACGCGAATCGATCAAGGGGCTGCCCGAGTTTCCGCCCACGATGTCGTTGTTCGTCGAGATGCAGAATGGCGTGCCCATATCGAGCTGATCTTTGACGCTCATCCAGCTGTCAGGAATTTTGAACGGCGACGAACCGGTCGCGCGCTCGAACGCGCGCTCGAGATACGTGAAGGGATCCACCGGCACACCGTTTTCCACCCAACCCACGACCTTCCCGTAGTTCAGGCGCAGCGTGAAAGTGGCGTCCGGATACACTCGTGTGCCGTAGGCCTTGAATCGCAGCGCGGCGATCCGTGCCGATGCAGCCGTGATCGGCGCCTCGACTTCGTCTTCGAATTGCTTGCGAATCGCGCGCGATTCGCCATCCAGGGAACGCGCCAACTCGATCATGGGATCGCGCGACGCGTCCACCGCGCTCTTCCCGCCCTCCCAGAGCTGCATGCGCACGCCGGAGTCGTCGAGTTTCGTCTCGGCCACGAGTCGCGTCGCAAGCGCATCGGGCGACTCCTTGGCGAGCAGTCGGCGGACCAGCGGATAATCCGGGCCGAGCCACTCGCGTATGCGCTCCAGCGAGAAGGACAGCGTCAGCGACTCAACTTCGGGATAGATCGGCACTCGCGCAGCCAGCTGCTGCTCGATGCGCGGCAGCGCCGCGTCCGTGAACTCGCGCAGCCGATCGGTGTTCGGCTTCAATCGCTCGTCGGCTGCCCGCAGCAGCAAGCGCGCATAGCGGAACAGGATACTGTTGAATCCGGCGGCGCCCTCGATGAAGGTATAGGGCAAATAGATCGTCCGTTCGTGGGCGGATGCCGATTCGATTTGTTGCCAGGGATCCGCGTCGGAAAGACTCTCAAGGACGCGCAGAGCGTGTTCCTCATCTTTTTTTCCTGCCATGAGAGAGTCATCGTGCAGTGCATCGAGCAGCTTACGGCGGACCTTGATCCCGTTCTCGAGACTGTTGAGCGGAGCCTCGACCAACTGCTCGTCGGCCTGGTTGGCGCGACCGAATTGAATATAGCCGCCGCGTAACTCCGAGGAGCGCAGCAAGGTCGTCGGCAGAAGCAAATCCCGCTCGAACTCGAGTTGCGCCAGGGTCTCCAGGCGCGAAGTCGAGCCGGGATGTCCCGCAACGAACACCAACTCATTGGCTTGCGGCCCCGCGAAATTGATCCGCAGGTAATCGGGCGTTTTTGCGGGCTTACCGCGATCGTAGGCCCGCAGAATCGAGAAGTCGAGAGACCAGCGTGGAAATTGAAAATTATCGGGATCGCCGCCGAATGCCGCGATATCGGCCTCCGGCGCGAATACCAAGCGCACGTCGTCGTAGCGCTTGTATTTATACAAGAAGTATTGCCCGCCCTCGTAGAGCGTGACGGCCTGGCACTTGAGTCTGCCGGACTTGGCCTTGGCGCTTGCCTGCTCGCAGGCTTGTTCGAGAACGGTCAGGGTTTTCTTGCGCGCGTCATTTGCTGCTGTATCGCCGAGCCCGGCGCTGCCCTTTGCCACCGCGGCTGTGATGTTCTCCGTGCCCACCAAGACGTCCGCGAGCTGCGTGGCGCACCGCCGCTCGGCGCGGCGATCTGCCGCCACGAAGCCGCGCTCCATCAAGCTGTTGTCCTTGGAAGAGAGCTCGCCGAGACACGATTCCAGGCAATGGTGATTGGTCAGAATGAGGCCTTCGGGAGAAACGAATGAGGCCGTACAGTTCGTGAGCCGAAGGGTCGAAAGCCGCACGTGATCCAGCCAGGCCGGAGTCATATCCATCGCGTAGGCCTGCTGCACGGCGCGCGAAGGGAAATTATCGAAGGTCCACATGCCTTCGTCGGCAAGCGCCGGCAGGGCCGCGGCGATTGCCAATGCCAGGAATATTATGCGCATCCCGCTCTCGTTGGTTCAGCGTTCGTTGCCAGGACCGAGCGGCGATTCTACTAATTCGCGGGTGGCCGCGGCTCGATTTCTTTTTGTCGCTGCGCAGCGCCTGCAGCAGCGGCGCGCCCCTGCGCCGCCGGCGCGCTCTTTATCCCGATTCCGCTACAATCTCGGTACCAACGCTATTCGAGGCGCTTAATCCAATTGGACCCGCAGATCAGTGCCGTTCGCGCCTCAGCATCCAAGCACCGCGCCTTTACCTCTTTCGCCAACGGCGATTTTAGAATCTACTTCTTCGCCGCGTCCGCGGCGATGATGGCCGACAACATCGAACACGTCATCAGCTACTGGGTGATATTCCAACGGTTTCATTCGCCCGCGCTGGGCGGCTTTGCGGTCATTTCGCACTGGGTACCGTATCTTTTCTTCGCAGCATTCACCGGGGGGCTAGCCGATCGTTTCGATATTCGGCGGCTCATCCAAGTCGGAATGCTGCTGTTTATCGCCGTCTCGGTCAGTTGGGGATTGATGTTTTTAACCAACTCGGTGAGTCTCTGGATGGCGATGTTGCTGCTCGTCATCCACGGTCTCGCGGGGGTGATTTGGGCACCGGCGTCACAGGTGCTGATTCACCAAATCGTTACCGCGGAGCAGCTGCCGAGCGCGGTGCGCATCAATGCGACCGGCCGCTATCTGGGCTTTCTTGTCGGCCCGGCCGTGGGGGCGGGATTGTTATTGAGCTTGGGTCCCGCTTACGGCATCTTCGTCAATGCACTGATCTACGCGCCGCTGTTCCTATGGTTGATCAACGCGCCCTATGGATTTGCCGCCGCAGGTTGGCGGCCACCGAAGCCGGCGGTCAGAGGGTTCGCCGACGTCTGGTCCACGATGCAGGTCGTGGCGCGCAGTCGGGTACTGCTATCCATGACCATTCTGATCGGTGCCGCCTCATTTTTCGTAGGTAACGCATATCAGGCGCAAATGCCGGGGTTTGCGCGCGATCTGGGGCATGGGCGCGCAGACTTCTCTTACAGCATGTTGCTGGCGGCTGATGCCGCCGGCGGGCTGGCCGGCGGCGTGATCTTGGAAATCCGCGGTTTGCTGCAGCCGCGGACGCGCACCGCTTTCTGCTTGGCCATGATTTGGGCTGCTGCGCTCGTCGGCTTCGCACGCGCCAATAGCTATGCGATCGCTGTCTCGCTGCTGTTCGTCGCCGGATTCATGGAACTCGCGTTCAATTCGATGGCGCAGGCGTTGGTGCAAATTAACGCACCCGGCGAGATACGCGGACGCGTGATCGGCGTATTTTCCATGTCGGCCATGGGCTTGCGTACCTTCAGCGGCCTCTCCGTAGGCTTGCTCGGCGAGAATCTCGGTATTCATAATTCGTTGGCGCTGAGCGCGGCCGCGCTGTTGACTCTGTACGGGTTTTTATTCGTGACGCGAAATAGGCGATGGAGTTAGATCGTGGCGCTTTGCGGTTCATCCAGTGACGTTGACTTCATGCTGCGCGCTCTCGCGCTGGCGCATCGCGCTCATGCACAGCACGAGGTGCCCGTCGGCGCCCTATTGGTGCTCGGCGGGGCAGTGGCCGGAGCAGGCTGGAACTGCCCGATTGCGACCCATGATCCTACCGCGCATGCAGAGATCGTCGCCTTGCGTGCTGCGGCTGTCCAGATGAAAAACTACCGCCTCTCTGGGGCAACGCTCTATGTGACCTTGGAGCCGTGTGCCATGTGTGTCGGTGCCGCCATCAATGCGCGAGTGGCGCGGCTGGTCTTCGGCGCTTGGGATCAAAAGGCCGGTGCTTGCGGCAGTGTATTCGATCTGTCCCGCGAGCCTCGATTGGCCCACCGGATGGACGTTTTCGGCGGGGTTTGCGCCGAAGAATGCAGTGCATTGTTGCGGCGCTTCTTCGAGGCGCGGCGTTAGTTCGGGCGGCCGCGGCGTGTTCGATTGTTTACGAGGCCGTGTTTGCGCACCGCGGCCCCGCTAATTCAGCGTGATTGCACCGCTGCCGTTGCCGTTGCCGCTCCAGGCCCATTCGAGCAGATCGCGATAGCCGCGCACGTTCTCCACATAACGCACGGGCTCCCAACCTCGCGCGTATCCGTTCTCCGTCTGCGTATACCAGTATTCCTGTGCGAGCAGCGGCAGAAACTCTCGTACATCCTGCCAGGAATCCGCATCACGACCTGCCTTCTGCGCAAGCACGCGCGCGTCTTCCAAGTGTCCGTAGCCAATGTTGTAGGCAGCGAGCGCAAACCAGGTTCGATCCGGCTCCGGGACGTGCGCTGGTATCTTCTCGTAAACCTGCCTGAAGTAGCGAGCGCCGCCGAAGATGCTCTGCCGAGGATCGGCCGGATTGGCCACGTTGACCGCAGTCGCCGATTGAAAAGTCAACTGCATTAGCCCCTTGGCGCCGGAGGGCGAGGCGGCCCTTGGATTCCACTTCGACTCTTGATAGCCGATCGCCGCCAACAGACGCCAATCTTGACTGCTTTGTGCAGCCGCTTCTTCAAACCATTTCTTGTAGAGCGGCAGGCGACTCTGCAAATGATGCATGAAGTCGGGAGCGCCGGCGAACTCCAAATCCTCGGAGCGGCCGTAGTATCGCTGGACGATAGCCGCCAGTTCGCCGCTGTTGTTCAGGCGTGCGAAATAAGCGCTCACGGTGCGCAGGAACTTTGGATCTCGCGTGGTTGCCGCCCAAGCCACGGATTGACTTCCCGAAAAATCGAACGCGATGCGCAGGTCCGGATGTGCGTCATGAGCGAGCGCGAACTCGCTGGAGTCCGCAATCGTGTAATCGTTGGTGCCATCCGCCACACCACCCAAGAGCGCTTGTGTATCCGTGCTGGCATTTTCCACCCACACCAACTCGGGCAAGGAATCGCGCACCGCGTTCAAAGCCTTGGCATGCGAACTACCCGCCGCAATTTCCAGATCCCCATTGCCGATCTCGGCGAGCGAACCCGGTCGCGTCGCGCCCCGGCGGTAAATCAAATGCTCGCGCACTCGCAGATAGGCGGGACCGAATCCGATGCCGGCGATCGATTGCGCCGGCACCTTCAAACCTGCCGCCGCCAGGTGCGCCTGCCCGGCGTTCAGTGCGGAATAGATTTCCGCATAGCTGCGCACCGGTGTAATGACGAGCTTTACGCCGAGTTCGTCCGCGAAGCGACGCGCGAGTTGGTACTCCGGTCCCTCCGGCAGGCCGTCCGCCCCCCGATAGAACACCAATGGGCCGCTGCGCGTCACCACGCGCAGTTCGCCGAGAGTCTTGATCTGGTCGATCAGGCTCGGTAGGGGTGAGCAGGTACCAAGCAGCATGACGGCCGAGACCGCGATACTGAGCTTTGACCACCGCCGCCAGGTTTTTGGAACAATTAAATTACGCACGGTCGTAAACTATGTAGATTCCGCGAGGCACAATTAGTTCTGTCGAGAGGTGTGCCCTACGCCGATGCGATAGAATAACTGTTTATTTATGTCAATGGACTCTTGACAAATACGTTTTTAACCCGATCGACTAGCGCGTCACAGGGCGAAAACGCCTAAGTTAACGGCAAAATTTTAAGTTGACGCGGTCAATTTAAGTTAATGGAGAGGTACCGAAGTGGTCATAACGGCGCCGACTCGAAATCGGATGGTCGGGTAATTCCGGCACGTGGGTTCGAATCCCACCCTCTCCGCCACTTTATCTCTTCTCGATTCAATGGCTTGCTTCGCGCGCCATTTTCTACTGCCAATCTACTGCCAAATTCCGGGGACTTTGGGGGACGAATCACGATCTGTTTCGCATGATTTGTCGCTGCATTTACAGCGCAGATTGCAGCGCGAGCATCGGGCAACGTGCGAACGGGTCTTATTTGCATCGCCTGTTTGATCGCCTGAATATCGGATTCCGTTGCTCCCTCGAGCCATGCCGCATACATGCGCAGCATCACCTCGACGCTCTGTCCGTGCTGCTTCGCGACCCACAGCAGATTCTTCCCCAGCATGAGCTGCCAGGTCACCGAGGAATGCCGCGCGTGGTAGGGCCCGCGCCTGCGAATCCCGAGCGCCTTGATGCTCTCGCTCCAGCGCCAGCGGGTGATTTCCGGATCGCTGATCGGCCTTCCGTCGTCGAGGAAAAAGAGGTGCTGATGCCGTATCTTGCCGGCCGCGACGTATTCATCGCGCAGCGCCAGGTGCCGACTTAGCACCTCGAGCGCGCGCGGGGAAAGTTCAACGTGGCGGTCCTCCTGCGTCTTGGTGCGGTCTTTGTCTCGGCGGAGGACTCGTGCCTTGGTGACCGACAGCGCGCCTCTACGGACGTCGTAATCGGTCACGAGCAGGGCAATCTGCTCGGAGGGTCGCAAGCCCGTGAAGAAGCGGAATTCGTCGTAGTCGCCGATGGCCTCGCCCCAGTCGGCATGCAGCCTCGCAATGAGCGACTCAGCCTCCGGCACGGTGAACGGGTCGACGGCGGGGCGGTCCTTCTTGGTGATTCGCAGACACGTGAGACCCGAGGCCGGGTTGTGCTGCTCCGGGTGATCCTTGTAGCCGTAATCGAAGGCGCAGCGAACCACGCTGATCGCGTTGTTGTAGGTCTTCTTCGACCATCGGTAGCCGTTTGCGATCCTGGCGAGCTCGGAGTATCGGATCTCATCGAACATTCTCGGACCGATGTCGGGTCGCCAGATCTGTGCGAGAAGCTTGCGGTAGCCCTGGGCCGTCACGTAAGCCAGGTCCTTTTTGTCGACCCGAGAATCACAGGCGAGGAGGAACTCGTCGAAGACCTGGCTGCAGGTTCGCCGCTTCTGCGGCGCCGCCACATTCTTGATGAAGCGGTAGTCGGGGAATTCCTCCGCAAAGATAAAGGTGCCGGCTGCGATGCGCTGTTTGATTTCCTCGAGCTGCTTGCGCGCGCGCTTGAGGTTCGCTTCGCTGGGGGTGCGATTCAGGGTCGGCCGATAGCGAACGTCATCAAACTCGAAATCGAATTGGATGCGCTTGCTCCCAAGGGCACTCACGCCACCCTGTATGGATTTGCGGCCCACCGCGCGTTCCTTAAGCTCGCAACGTCATGGCAATTGGATGAGGTGTCTGACGGTCCCGCATGCAGGATGTTTATGCCTTCGCATTTCTGTCCCCTTGGGTTCCCTTCTCGCGTCTGAGCGCCAGGTCCATCTGCACAGGGAGCTGCGCTTTCTGACCTCCAATCTTCTCCTTGTCGACTGCCGCTCTTGGGCCTTCGACCCATCGCTGATAACCCACAACGTCAATCACGATACGGCCGTCGGGCGCGCGCCTCCAAACCTTCCCCTCCTGCCAATCACCCCGCTCGATCTTACGCTCCATGGCCTTGACGGAGTATCCGGTGAGCAGATTCGCCAGCGGGAGCAACACATATCGAGCCGTTCCAACCACGATAGGTGTCTCAGTGGCGCGGGGTCGAACAATTTGCAAACTCATAAAACGACCTTGTGTGGTTCCGGTCGTTTAGGGCCAAACGTGTCACGCGAAGCAAATTATCGCAGAGATGTGCAAGAGAGTGCGGGAGAGTTTCGCGGAAAATTCCGCGTAACTCTTACCGGAGCGCGCAGAGAGCATACGCATTGGCTAATCCCTGGCGGTCTCTTGGCGCCCGGCTCCCCGGGAAGGCGAGCGTCGTTAGAGTTTCGCTGAATTTAGCGCAAATGCAGGATAGGCAATCGGTTGCTGTTGTTGAACAATTGGGCCACGTGAATGCAGATCAAATCATTGCGGTTCGAGTCTCGTCGGAAACGAAGGCGCGGCTGCGTGCGCTCGCTGAGCGGCAACAGATCAGTGAGTCGGCATTGCTCAGGCGTTTCGTTGAATTGGTGCTGCTGAAGGCGGGCTTATCCCCGATAATCACGGAGACACCGAGCGGGGCTAGGCCGCTGAGGACCGCTCGATTGATGATCCGTCTGGACGCCGACGACCAACTGCTGTTGCGGGAGCGCGCGGCGGCCCGAGGGATCGCACCGGCCACGTACGTTTCCGTGCTGACGCGAGCTCACTTACGGTCGCTGGCGCCGCTGCCGAAGGAGGAGCTGTTGGCTCTCAAGCGCACCATCGGCGAGCTTGGGAGCATCGGCCGCAACTTGAATCAGATCGCTCATGCCGCGAACCAAGGCCAGCTTGTGACCAGCCCCGGGCACAACGACGTTGAAGCAATGCTACGCGTCTGTGGGGCGCTTCGAGATAACCTGAAGCGGATGCTCCTGGCGAACCTCAGGTCCTGGCGGGGCTCTGCCTAGCCGTCCCCTGAGCGGCTCGAGTCGGCCCAATACCGGGCAGTGGCGGTCCCGAAATGATCGCCTGTTACCGGACGCTCGCGGATTTCGGCGCGCTGATAGTGCCGATGTCGCCAGAATCACTACGCATGACCAATAGCGCAACGGCATCTAGACCAAGGTCCAGATACGAACCGGGGTTCCGAAAGATAACGTCGCACTCGTTTAACGGCGTCGCGGCAGATGTGGATGGCTATTTGCTTTGTCGGGCGGCCGAGTTTTTAGGCTAAGCTTCGCATCTCGGGGATACTCAAGAAGGAGAAGAAAGAATCATGAAAGCCCAAAACCACCAGATCATTCTCGCCGCCGCGCTCGTCGGCACGCTGGCATGGACCACGTTGCAAGCACAGCAATTTCCACTTGCCAAAACGGCCGCGGATGTTCCGGGGCCCGCCGCTGGCAACACGATGACGAAGGAATATGTGCAGATGATCGGGCGCATGGCCTATGTCTGGGGCTACCCGCTGGTCAATTCACACAACCGCCGCGAGTCCTTCGCGAAAGCTCCCACACTTGGATTGGTGGGAGGGGTGCTGCCCGCTGCCCCTATCGGTCAAGTCACGATGCTCACGGGCTACATCAAGCCGGAACAAACGTTTGTCACCTGTCCCAATCAGGACGTTGTCTATGGTGGGGGATACTTTGCGCTGGATAAGCAACCGGTCGTGTTTCAGGTACCGGATTTCGGGGACCGCTTCTGGGTGTATGCGCTCTATGACGGCCGTACCGATGAGTTCAGCGAGATTGGCAAAGCTTACGGCACGAAGCCCGGCTTCTATCTGATTGTCGGGCCGAATTGGAAGGGACCAACACCGGCGGGTATCACAGCCGTGGTGCGTTCCTCCACCGATTTGGCGTTCGCCGCCCCGCGCATTTTCAAGGACGACACGGCCGCGGACAGCCAGGCCATCCAAGCCGTACTCAACCAGATCGCATTCTACCCGCTCAGCCAGTTTGACGGAAAGATGAAAACCGTGGACTGGAGCAAGATTCCGAACTTCCCGGCACCGCCGTCGAGCGGTAAGGGCGAGACCAAGTGGGTGGTGCCGGAAACATTCTTTGATCAGCTACCAGAAGTGATGAAGGAACTGCCGCCGCTGCCCGGGGAGGAAGCTCTCTACCGGTGGATCGGCAGCGTGCTTGACGCCGCCGCAAAAAATCCGGCGGTCAAACAAGCGCTGGTGGAATCTGCCGTCGCCGCCGACAAGGAACTCATCGCCCCGCTCTTTCAATGGCAAAATAACGGACGGTCCGCCGGCAACGGCTGGAACTCGCCGGTCAACAACGCGCGCTGGGGCACTGACTATCTCAATCGCGCGGGCACCGCCAAGTCGAACATGTATGACAACCGTCCGGAGGAGACCAAATACATCTATCGTGATAACGACAGTCAGGGCCAACAACTCGATGGCGGCAACCTCTATACGGTCACCTTTGCCAAGGGAGAGACACCGCCGGTCCGTGGCTTCTGGTCGCTCACTCTCTACAACAGTGAACACTTCTTCAATGCCAACCAGCTGGGACGCTTCTCGCTCGGCACGAAAAACAAGGATCTCAAATACAACTCTGACGGCTCGCTCACTCTGTATGCCAGCGCAAAGTCGCCGGGCAAGGATAAGGAATCCAACTGGCTGCCAGCGCCCGCCGGCGCGTTCTCGCTGTATATACGCGCGTATTGGTCCGACAAGGCGATCATCGACGGCACCTGGACGCCGCCCAATGTCGATAAAATGAAGTGACAAGGGAATCACAACTATGAAAACAATACTCCGCCACGCCGCACTCGTTGGCGTGCTTGCGTTAACCGGCGTCTCGGCAGCACCGGCGCAAACCTCGCGCTTCGACGCACTGGCCAACGCGCCGTTCGTGGAGAACCGCCCCACGAAAGAAACTGCGCAAGTACTTCGTGACGAACTGCTTTTCGAAAGGGCGACGCAAACTTATCTCTGGGCGCTGCCGTTGATCAACACGCTCGGCATGCAGGTGGGTTCGGAGAAGACCTTCGGTGCTGGCTACAACGTCCTGCCGATTTGGAAGAGGCGGCTCGACGCCAAAACCTTGGTGACGACTCCGAACTCCGACGTCCTCTATGCGATGAGCTATGTGGATTTGGGGAAAGACGGTCCGTTGGTGATGGACGCGCCCCCAGGGTTGCAAGGTATCTTGCTTGATTTCTGGCAGCGCCCCATCCCGGTCGATGGCGGCAAGTTCTCTGGTGACGTCGGACTGGCCGGACCGGATGGCGGCAAGGGCGGCAAGTTTCTGCTGCTGCCGCCAGGCTACAAAGGGTCAGTGCCGGAGGGCTATTTCGTTTATCGTTCGGGCACCAACAACGTCTTTGTTTTCCTGCGCGGGTTCTATCAGGACCCAAAGAATCTCACGCCGGCCGTCGAGCACTTAGAGAAGACCAAGATCTATCCGCTGAATGGCGAGGCAACTGCCAAGCCGATGAAATTCCCCGATGCCTCCGGCGTCCCAGCGAACATGTTGCCGATCAGCGATGGCAGCGCCTTCGATCAGTTGAAACTACTCGTGGACAAGGAGGGCGACAATCTAGCCGGCGCGGATTGGCGCGGCATGCTCGCGGCAATCGGAATCATCAAGGGCCAACCGTTCACACCAGATGCACACGCGCGCGAGATTCTCGACCGTGCCGCGAAAACCGCGTACAAAACGAGCCGCGTCGTCGGCTTCGACGAGGTCCTGAACGGTGGCTCGCTGCGGATGTATTCGGACCGTCACTGGATCAATCCCATGGACAACGTCACCCCGCCCGGTCCAAGCACGAATATGGATCTGTCGTGGATGAACATTGCCGGTGGCTATCGCGCCTTCGACGCCCGGATCTGGTTTTTCACCAATTACTACTCGATCAGCCCGGGGATGCTGTCAAAGATACCGGGCAAGGGCGCCATGTACATGATCGGCTTCACCGACAGCCAGGGCGCACCCTTGGTGGGCGACAGCAACTATCGACTGAACCTGCCGGCGAACATTCCGGCCGCGAACTTCTGGTCCGTCACGCTCTACGAGGCGGAGAACGCTTCCGGTCTCGCCAACGGCCAGCCGTTCCCTTCACTCGGTTCGCGCGACAAGCCCGCGCAGAACGCCGACGGCAGCACAGACCTCTATCTCGGCCCCAAGGCCCCGGGCGGCAAGCAAGGCAACTGGCTCGCCACCGTGCCCGGCAAAGGGTACTTCGCGATCATCCGGCTCTACGGTCCGACCGAGCCCGCGATGAACCGGGGCTGGAAGCCGGGCGACATTGAGAAAGTCGAGTCGAACTGAGCAGCTCTCGATTCGCACGTAGCGCCCCGGCCACGCGCCGGGGTTCTGCGTTTTGGAGTGCCGCGAAGCAGACGGTCGTGACCGTCGCAAACGGGTCAAGAGCGCCCTGATAGGTGACGACCCCGAAACGACGACAATGAAATGGCCAGGATCACCGCCAACAGCCTGTGGGGGGCCTGCCGGAGAGTCGCCGCTTTGAACCTAACCACGCTTAGGTTATGATGGAATGTGCCAACGGTTCTCCGCTTCGGCCGCGTTCGGGTCATGATCTACAAGAACGATCATCGTCCTGCTCATGTGCACGTTTGGGAGGGCCGCCGGCAGGCGGTATTCAAATTGAACTGTCCAGCCGGACCGATCGAATTGCGCGAGAACTTTGGGTTTTCATGGCCGGAAGTGAACCGCGTGGCGCGATTACTGCAATCCCATGTGCAACCGTTGTGTGCGGCTTGGAGTGCGATTCATGGCAATTACTAAAGATCAATTTGCGGCGGCGAATGCGCGCGGTGCGGCGACCGTGGCGCGTGGGCCGATCGCACGAGCCGCTCGCTATGATTCGCGACGTGGGCTGATCGTGATTACGCTTGAGGGCGGCTGCGAATTTGCCTTCCCGGTGGCCCTGGCCGAAGGGCTGGCAGGTGCGCCGCGGTCCAAGTTGACGAAAATCAAGATAAGCCCGAACGGGCTCGGCCTGCATTGGCCGCTGCTGGACGCGGATCTGTATGTGCCGGCGCTCATTGAAGGTGCCTTCGGTTCACGTCGGTGGATGCAACAGATTGGCAAACTCGGGGGTTCGAGCCGCAGTTCGATCAAGGCGAAGGCCTCCCGTGAGAACGGGAAGCGCGGCGGGCGTCCGAAAGAGAGGGCGGCTGCCTAGCGCAACGTGAACTGCGCAAACGCGCTGATTGAGCCCTACTGCCAAATCTACTGCCAAATTCGGGGAGAGGGGGGGTCGGCAGGGGACGCAGGGCCGCAAGTTTATCAAGAACTTGCTGATTTCTATCGGCGCCTTCGTGGGTTCGAATCCCACCCTCTCCGCCACCTCTTTTCCAAGTCATTTCCGGTACTTAAGGTAGTAGCGGATTTTCCTACTGCCAGCCTACTGCCAAATTCCGGGGACTTTGGGGGACGAATCACGATCTGCGTTACGTGATTTTGCGCTGAATTCAGAGCGGAAATTGCAGCACGTGCATCGGGAATTAACGCGCGCGCATAGGGGCTTCTTTCCATCGCCTGTTTGATCGCGTGAATGTCGAAATCCGTTGCTCCCTCGAGCCACGCGGCATACATGCGCAGCATTACCTCGACGCTATGTCCGTGCTGCTTCGCGACCCACAGCAGATTCTTTCCCAGCATCAGCTGCCAGGTCACCGAGGAATGCCGCGCGTGGTAGGGTCCGCGCCGGCGAATACCGAGCGCCTTGATGCTCTCGCTCCAGCGCCAGCGGGTGATCTCCGGGTCGCTGATCGGCCTTCCGTCTTCGAGAAAGAACAGGTGCTCATGGCGGATTTTGCCGGCCTCGACGTATTCGTCCCGGAGTGCCAGGTGCCGCCTTAGAACTTCGAGAGCGCGCGGGCAAAGCTCCACGTCGCGATCCTCCAGCGTCTTGGTGCGGTCTTTATCCCGCCGCAGGACCCCCCCCGTGCCTTGGTGACCGACAGCACGGCTCTACGGGCGTCGTAATCCGTTATAAGCAGGGCAATCTGCTCGGAGGGGCGTAAACCGGTGAAGAACCGGAACTCGTCATAGTTGCCGACAGCCTCACCCCAATCGGCGTGCAGCCTCGAAATCAGCAGCTCAGCCTCCTGAATGGTGAAGGGGGCCACGGCCGGGCGGCGGTCTTTCTTGGTCATGCGAAGACAATTGAGACCGGAGGCCGGGTTGTGCTTCTCCGGGTGATCCCTATAGCCGTAATCGAAGGCGCAGCGAACCACGCTGATCGCGTTGTTGTAGGATTTCTTCGACCATTGGTAGGCGTTCGCGATCTTGGCGAGCTCGGAGTATCGGATTTCATCGAAAATCCTCGGCCCGATCTCGGGTCGCCAGATTTGCGCGAGAAGCTTGCGATACCCCTGGGCCGTCACGAAGGCCAAGTCTTTTTTGGCGACCCGGGAATCGCAGGCCAGGAGGAACTCATCGAAGACCTGATCGCAGGTTCGCCGTTTCTGCGGCCCCGGTACATCCTTGATGAAGCGATAGTCGGTTCTCGAGGCACTATCGACACCCTTGCGGTGGCGGGCGGAAGTCCTATACCTTTGGACGCGAGCAGTTGCGCTGCGAATGTGACGGTGGTTCCGATCGCCGTCCGTGACCCCCCGAGCGGAGGGCACGCCGTGAGTGTTATCGGGTATCGATGAAGGAGGGCTGGCGATGATCAAAAATATAGTGCTCGTCCACGGTGGTTTCGTGGATGGTTCCGGTTGGCAACCCGTTTACAAAATCCTGACCGGGGAGGGTTTCAATGTCCGTATCGTACAGAACCCAACGGTGACGCTAGCTGATGATGTAGCCGTCACCAAGAGGGCGATCGCTGCTTCGGATGGACCGGTGATTTTGGTGGGCCATTCCTATGGTGGCGTCGTGATTTCGGAAGCGGGAACGGATCCGAAAGTGAAAGGCTTGGTCTATGTCACGGCTTTCGCACCGGACCAAGGGGAGTCCGTCTCGTCCCTAATCGCCAATCCTGCCCCGGGCGCTCCCGTCCCCCCAATTCTCCCGGCGCAGGATGGCTTTCTGTTCCTCGATCGCTCGAAATTTGCAGCTTCGTTCGCCGCGGATGTTGAACCTGAACTCGCAGCATTCATGGCGGATTCGCAGGTGCCGTGGGGGGTGGAGGCATTGGCAGGTGCTGTCAGTAAGCCGGCTTGGCGCGTCAAGCCGAGCTGGTATCTTGTCGTTACCGACGACAAGATGATCCCGCCGCCGGCCCAGCGCTCGATGGCGCAGCGCGCAGAGTCAAAGGTTGTCGAATCCGCCGGCAGTCATTCCGTCTATGTGTCAAAGCCAAAGGTTGTGGCCGCTCTCATTGCGCAGGCGGCTCGCGAAGCCAAGTAAGTCGACGCTGGCGAGGCGGAAGGTTTGGACGTCACGGTAAGTCGACTCGCTGACTAAGAGTCAATCGATCGCCAGCGTGCGAGGCGTGTTCTTATCGCTGCTCGGGTTGGTCTTGGGCCAGCCCGAGCAGCCTTTCAATTGTCCATAATGGGATTGTCCTGGCCCGAAGGATGTCCAACTGGGAGCGCCTGCGCGGCGATCTGTAAGTAATCGCCAACAGCAAAGGTCTCTGACGCCGCAAAGCAGTCGTGACCGTCAACGGGTCGAGAGTACTCATTCGCCGAGCTACTACCGCAGTCGGCCAAAAGCCGTAGTTCGCTGCGCAGGTTTGCCTTCCGGTTTCCAGTCATTCGCAATGCGTCGTTATCAGACAATTATCTGGCTCGCACATTTGGCTAGTGGGACTTCTCCACGACGTTTGACGAGCCCGGCGGTCAGTGCTCTTGAAGGCCAGAACACGAATGTTAGTTGGCATGTTTCTCGCGTGCCAACACAAGTGGGACAGGCAGCCCGGAGACTCCAGGCTGCCCGTTGGCTCACTAAACGGTTATTGTTTCGCCGTCGAACTTGGTGAACGTAAAGCCGTTGAAGGGTTCGTTATAGGTGGGTCGCTGATCGCGCAGGATACTGATGGTGATGGCCTCACCGAGCAGGAGAGATTGATCACCGTCCGAGCGCCAGTGTACACCGGACATGTCGCGGCCCAAGCTGCAATTGTAGGCCAGCTTGTTGAGTTCCCCGCCCACCGTCATTTCGCCCGCATCGGCGCCCGTGTAGGGAAGCAAAGACTGGCCGTCGTCGGACGCGACGACAGGACTCGGTAGCACGAAGGTCTCGTTGAAGAACGCCTTCAGCGCGGTGACGCATGCGCCGGCGACCGCACCGTGAGCCTCAGGGTACGAAGGATGCTGCGGGTTTGCTTCAGGAAAAGCAGCCGGAAGCAGGTACGTGCCGTACTTGGAGAACGTCTGGTCAACCGCCTGAGAGTTTAAGACCTCAGAGTTAAGGGGGTAGTCTGCCGCGCCCGTCAGGGTGTTGTGCACGAGGCCCCCATACTCTATCGGCCGCACGGTACGATGCACGAACCACTTTTGGTAAAAACACGCCTCGAGCGCCCGATTTGAGACCAAACCCAAGAGATCCGTGATGTACTGCGAACCGAAGGTAAACCCCCCAGCTTGATTCTTGATGGTGAGATAGGGGTTCCCCGGATTCAAAGGAGCTCCGTGGGTGAGCAGCCACTGCGCCGCGAAAAGATAGGCCTGGATTGCGATATCCGAGTGGAAAAAAGCCCCCAGATCGCGACCGTTCTTGATGTAGCTCGTGCCAGAAATCTTGTTGGCCGGGAAAGGCCCTTGCCCATTCTGCACCGCGAGCCACTCGGCGAACGTGGTCAGGTAGTCGGTGTTGGGAACGTAGGCGTTGAACTGCTGCGTAACACTCAAGACTCCAAAGGTCACCGGCAGCCAGAAAAATTGCGAGACGTACGGCCCGATCAGATCGCCCGGGTTGACCCCACGAAAGAGCGTAGCGGGGGTGACCTTGCCATTCACGGTGGGCCCTTTGAAGTGCGACAGCGCGTTGAGATCGGCGATCGCCGCGGCGGTGATCGGTTCCGCACCGTACTGAGAGAAGGGAACATCGCGAGCCAAGGCCATCCAGTAGTCCTCGACCATCTCTCCGGCCCTCTCGGCGCTCGCGAGCTTAGGCGGAGGTGGAACGGTCAGCTGGCCGCTATCGGTGCCTTCCAGATCGTAAGCCAGTCCGCCTTGAGGGTCCACGAACTTCATGTTTCCGCCCAATGGTATGTTCGCGAAATCACTGGGTTTGCCCGTATCGCACGCGGTCAACAGCGCCTGGTACGCCGCGGGGACCACTTCACCCAGGCTGTCATGAGGGAGCCCCTGGGAATAGCTGCCGATGAAGTTCGGATACCGAGTCTCATCACCGTTCGAGATATGCGGTGGAGTGGGAATTTCTCGTTCGGCGAGCGCCGCCCTCTTGCGAATGCGATAGGACCTCTCGCGACGCGATCCCGAATCGTCCGCATCGCCATCACCATCATCTGCTTTGACGTTCTCACTTAACAAGAATGCTGGCAGACCGAGGCCCGTCGCGGCGGCGACCGCGGTGGAAGCGCCCATGCGACCGAAGAATGAGCGACGGCTCAAGGGATTGAACGCTGCTGTGGCGACCCCCTCCTGATTAGACTGGCACCTTAACTCGTCGTGGCTGTCTGCGGGTTTTTCACGCGTCTCATTCGTTCTCATATAACCTCCAGTCGGATTGGTGTTTTTGGCCATGAGCGTGGTACGGCCCACGCGGAGCGCTCTTTGCTCGAAGCTCTTAGATCGATGATTTTGGATGTGCGCAAAGTAATCAGCTCATCCATGAAGTGACTCTTCGATAGTATTGTTATCGGCCCAAAGTAGACGCCTGGAAACCCTGAACGTCAATGGATCCGATGCCCGCTGCACAAACTATTTGCTAATCCTGCGGCCGGGTGAATCCGGTTCGATCCTGCATCTATCGAAATGTCATCGGATCGTCATATTAGCGACGCGTGATCCTCGCTCGCAGTGCGTCATGAGGCCATGAGGATCGTTGAAGTCGACGATGTCACCGGCCTGCCCGAAGCCCGGCGAGCTTGTCCGAAACCATAGCCTTTCGATTCACATCAGGACAACCTTCACAGATGCAACGGGGTGCCATGTTTTTGTACGTAATCAATCACAAGACGTATCACCGAGGCTGGGTCAGTGAGATGTTTTTTGAGGTTGCAGCGAAAGCAACCGAAACGGACTTATCCGTCTATCTCACCCGCACTTATTATAGAATCATGACTTCACTGAACGCGAATGGGCCGGTGACCCTGCCAAATGACCAAAGTGTCGGCATCGAATGGCTACCATGGATCATTTGTGCGGCCCTATAGCGGACGCTCGCGGGTGCCCGCTACGGGCACACATTTGCCGGTCGACCGGCGTAGCGGTACATTCGGCCAACAGTTGCCGCCATCGCAAAGCGCTACAGGAATCTGACTACTACCCCATGTAGGGATGGTCGCGAACCATGGCGGTCGCTTGCCGCAGAAATCGGAGATCCGATCGCGCGGTTTCAGACAGTTCTTGGAAATGCCAGGTGGCTTCATGAGCGCAAGTGACTTCAGCAAACTGGACCGCATCGTCGCTGAAGCCCGTCGCGCTGCCGAGACTCGCGATCGGGGCTATAGGGAACAGGCGTTGAAGATCTACCCTTGGATCTGTGGGCGCTGCGCCCGCGAGTTCACGCGCGCCAACGTGCGTGAACTGACCGTCCACCACCGGGACCACAATCACGACAACAACCCGCCTGATGGCAGAAACTGGGAGCTGTTGTGTTTGTACTGCCACGACAACGAACACCAGCGGCAGGTAGAAGCGACTGGCGGCAGAAGCCGTCCCTCCGTCGGTGACCGCGTGTCGACCTATGCTTCCTTCGCAGATCTTAAGGAGCTACTAGCCAAGAACCAGGCCCCGAAATGAAACAGGCTTTGCAAATAGCGGGCGTAGTGCCGTACCCGCCACGAGCACGTTGGCGCCGGAGATGTGGCGTTCGGGAGCCCAGGCAAGTCACCATCGAGTCGGACCGACGCTAACGGCCACTTCCGGCCCTTCCACCCCAAACAAATCCATCCGCACAGCGGCCCCTCGCACCCCTGCGCGGCAATCAGATATGAACGTAAGCGAAATACGTATTATTGAGACTTCCATAATTGAGTGACATATCAAAACAATTCGGCTTGTTGCCAGAAGGCGGTCACGAGCGTTGGCCGGCGCTGCATCGATTGCAGGCGGCGACGCGCGAAGTGCTTCAATTCGGCGAAGTTCACCGGACAGAAGTTCGTCACCTCGTGGCTCTTCAAATGGCCCCAGATGTGCTCGACCGGGTTAAGTTCTGGCGCGTAAGCTGGCAGGTACTCGAGCTGGATCGAGCCGTGCTGACTCTCGACGTAGTCGCGCACCAGGCGCGAGCGATGCGCGGTGAGCCGGTCCCAGACGATCAGAAGCTTGCCACCGATGTGCGCCTGCAGGGCTTTGAGGAACTCAACCACCTGCGGGCTCTTAACTGCTCCGGGGAAGAGTGGAAAGTAGAAGCGCCAGAAAGTTACCCCGGCGATCACCGACAACTGCTTCCAGGTGAAGCTGTACTGCAGGATCGGTGTCTGGCCTCGGGGCGACCAAGTTCTTGCGCGGCAGGGACGTTCGGACAAACCCGACTCGTCGATGAAGACGATTACTCGTCCTTGCCGCGCAGCGCTTTTTTTAGGGCTGGCCAGCGTTTCTGCTTCCACTGCATGATGGCCGCTGGGTCCTGTTGCCGCGCTCGGCTCGCTGGCCGCTGCACACTCCAGCCCATCCGCTGCAAGGTGCGCCACACGGAACTGGCCGCCAGGCGCACCGCAAACTCGCGCTCGATGAGCGACCCGATGCGCGGCAATGTCCACATCTCCGTGGCGTATCCGGCCGCGAGCGCGCCCGCCTTCAGTTGCTTCGCCAATTCCTCGAGCTGCGTATCGGTGAGCACCGGCGGCCGGCCGACCCGCCCAGCGCGCCTCAAGCCGCGAATCCCGTCCTGCTCGAGCCGTCGTTCCCAGCGCAGCACCGACTGGCGTGAGGACTTGACCCGACGCGCAACTTCGGCTGGTCGCAGCCCACGGCGCAGCAGTTCCGCGGCTAGTCGGCGCCGCTGTTCCAATTCCCGTAACGATTCCAGATCTCGCTTCGTACCCATGCGTACCTCGTATATCAACACCCGAGATACTTGGACCGCAAGTTCTGGAAAAAGTGTCACTCATTTATGGAAGTCTCAATAGTACCTAGTAATAACGGCTGGGCGAACAATTCCCGTTGGACCTTGGCCGAATAGACGCCTCCTCCAAAGTCGGCGTACCGTTTCGATTTCATCCCGATAACCCGCTTTGGTAAGGGGAATCTTATGGCTGCGCCCAAAAAGCCGAACATTTTGATCATCTGGGGCGATGACATCGGCTGGTTCAACATCAGCGCCTACTCGACGGTTTTAACCTCATGCCGCATTGGAAGGGCGAGAAGGCAAACCCGCGCCCGGGCTTTCTCTACTGGAGCGATGAGGGCGACCTGATGGCTCTGCGCTACGGCGACTGGAAAATCCATTTCGCGGTGCAGCGTTCGGAAGGGCTCAAGGCCTGGCAGGAGCCTTTCGTCAATTTGAGATTCCCGATGCTCGTCAACCTGCGGAGCGACCCGTTTGAGAATGCCGAAATCGCCGCTACGTTGTTCTACGACAAGTGGCGGGCGGATCGCGCCTTTGCGTTGGTACCGGCTGGCGCGATGGTTGCCCAGTACTTGCAGACCATGGTCGAATTCCCGCCACGGCAATCGCCGGAGAGCTGGAGCGTCAGTCACGTGATGGAGAAGCTACGGAGCCAACAGCAGGCACTGGAATCGGGTAAGGGTGCCGGGGTGAAGTAAGACAGCACCTGCAAGCGCACATTGCATGAATACGATGACCTAGGTGCAAGGAGGAACTTCCACAGCGGACAAAGAACCGCTTGAGTCCAACCTTTGCTTCGGCGGCTCGTGCACCGATTGTGCACTCAACCGCACGCTTCTCATCGCGGATGCACTGTTTCAAGGCTCACCAAGCCGAGCTATAGCAGTGAGTGCCACGCTCATGCCACTGCCGCACCCGTCTTCTTACTGGATCGCCGGCAATTGCCTTCCTCCGAAGCGGACGGTCACGACCGTCAGCAGCGGGTCGAGACTTGCCGGATGCCAACGCTTCCTGATAATTGGACCGCGAATTGGCGCTGTCGGCCATGAGCGGGCATTTCGTGATGCAGTCGTATGTACGGAACGCCGACACTCGATGTCTGACGCCGACACGCGCATATTGGCAAAACCACGACCAGAGAGCGTCGATGAATCCTGTAGTAGTTGCCCTCGGATATTTCTTCGCCGGAGTCGTGGTCGTTCCGCTGGTTCTGCGTCTCTTCAGGACCCACTTTGAATGGATCGATATCGCTCTGGCCGCGATCGGTGGCGCTCTTGCGTCGCTGATTCCGACGATCGGTGGGCTAGCTTCCCTCGCGGCAATGCTCGGCGTCCTCTATTGGCGGTTGGGCAGCAGCAAACTCTTTCCCGACATAGTTGTCGCCGTGCTCATCGCTCGCTTGGTGTTGCTACCGGTATTTCTGTTGATACAGAGTGGGGGGAGTGTCACATACGCCGCAGTTCGCAGAATCGAAGAGCATTCAATGCCATGCTGGCACCAGAACTCTGATTCCTCACGAGGGAGAAATGAAACACGGATCGCTGACACCTCGCGCCGGCGACGAGCCTCCAAATGCGCATATCGATACGAAACTTTGTCGCTGCGTCGTCGCTGACACTCCAGTCCTCACTGGCTTAGATGATGGCGTTGAGGATGTGGATAAGAGGCAATCGTGAGGCTTGGCTAACACAATTATTATAGGAATATGTCGTAAAGACATGGATGGCGTGGCCGATAGCATGTGATACCGGTCCCACAAGCGACACTCCACCGTCAAGAACTCCCGGCGATCGCCGATGCGCCTTTAGTCGGCGACCTCTTTTCAATAACCCCCGGAGCGATAGTTATGTTGATCACCAGATCATTGAAGTCGAATGCGCGCCTACTTCTGGCGCTCACTGCCACGGTCATGGCGTCAGCGCCCATCTGCAGTCACGCCGATGAGTCGGCACCCTCACGTACGGTGAAATACTCGAACCCGACTACCGTCGAAGCCGCCCGCCACCTCTACGTACAGATTGAGAGAGCTGCCAACTATGCATGCGGTACATCAAGCATGGACATCGAAGTAATAATGGGCACTCCCGGCCCTTGTGTGCATCTGGCGATTAGCCGTGCGATACACGACGCCAGAAACCCAAACCTCGCGCAAGTCTACATCGAAAAAAATGGTCAGAATGAAGCGCAAAAGTTCGGTATCAGTACCGACGTGATGACCGCCAAGAAATGAAGTTAAGATCGACCGAGAGCCATCTGGCTCTCGGTCGCACTAACTAGCCAGCGAGCGAGTCATGGTTAAACGCTGGGTAGAGATAAAAGTGCGGCGCCACTTGATGCGAGCCCGGAAACGCCGGGGCCTGGGCTGGGAACGATGGAGTACGCAGTGGCTGCACGCAACACTGGCGCTGTTCAACGGCTACCGGGTGCGGCGTGAACTGCGGAAAGTCACCTCAGTTGCCTAAGCCCATAAGCCATGGCAAGAAGCTCACAGGTGAGCGTAGTGCGAGCAACTCGCACGCTACGTTCGATGCGGCGGGGGCTGGAAACGTGACGATGGCAGCCGGACTGAGGGCCACCGCGAAAGCGGCGGAACACCCACCGGAGCCTAAGGTCGGCGCGCCAGTCCTCGACCCGACCATGACTGGCGGTTCAGCGTCGAGAGCGCCCCGTTGGATAGTTTGGCGTCCGATTCGGGTTGACGGCGCTATCACGGTAGGCGCGAAATGAAGATCAAGGCGTTTATTTAGGGGAAAACATCGATGGCAAGAGCCGCAAAGCGCTTATTCATTTGTCTCGACAATGGGGGCTATGAGGCTTCCCTCGAGCGGCTGAAAATCTACGTCGCATTGACAGACGCGAAAGCAGAGCGCACTGGATACCTCAGAATTATCGACGAGTCCGGCGAGGACTACTGGTACCCCAGCCAGCGCTTCGTCGCGGCGGACCTCCCAGTCTCGACCCGGCGCGCGGTCCTTCAAGCCGCCTAAAACCGACGGTTCGAGCGGGAGCGCGGGCCGCGATTCTATGTTGGCAAAAACGGGAGCCCTACGAGGGCGCATCCGCGAGGCTGATGGTCATGCGCTTGCCGACCGCCGCCGCCGCCTTCTGAACCGTCTCTAGGAGGACGTTGGGGTTATCCGGGTCGAGCAGGCGTTCGAGCTGGCTGCGGCTCGTGTTCATACGCTTGGCCATTTCGCTCTTGCTGATGCCTTCCTTCTTCATCGCTTCGGAGACCTCCCAGGACAGTACGCGCTTCCAGGCCACGGAAGTTGCTTCCTCAAAGAGTCCTTCCTCGACGAGATAGGCATCGAACGAGGAGCCCAAATGCTTATTCTTTCGCTTTTCCGTCATTCTCGATCTCCTTCTTGCGTTTCACGGCAAGGTCCAAATCCCGATCGGGTGTCTGCTGCGTCTTCTTGACGAATCCGTGAAGCAGCACCATCTGTCCCCCGTGGATGAAGAACAGGACCCGGCCTATGCGGTTGCCTGTCAGCGAGCTTCGAATTTCCCACAACCCGCGCCTAGGGGCGAGCGAGCGGCAGTGGGGCATCCCAATCGGCCAACCGAATTCTACGGTCGCAATGTCCTGACCGACGATGCGTTTGTCGTCGCGAGACAGACCTTTGAGCCAATCGCGAACGGGTTCCGATCCTGCGGCCGTCCGATAGAAGATCGCGGGAAGAATCTTGCGCTTCGTTCTATCCGGCATCAGTTTCGAACCTCGAAAGGTACACGGTACCGTATACGGTACACAATGTCAAGAAAGCTTAGCAGACCTACGATCCGTTGAGCCCGCCGCGTCAATGGAAATGTTTTGCGTTGGTTGAATAAACCTATCGGATAGGTTATATTTTTCCATGCCCACGGTCCTCCGAATTGGCGGTCTTCGGTTTGTGATTTGGCCAAACGACCATGACCCTGCACACGTGCACGTATTTTCAGCGGAAGCAGAAGCGAAGATCAAACTGGGGGAGTCAAATGGACATCCTTGATTAATCGAGAATCGGCGCATGAAACGGGGCGATTTGTCGAAGGCATTGAAGGGCGTTCTGAGCATCGTTTGCTGCTGATGGAGAAATGGAGCAAGTTTCATGGGTGACTGGATAAAAAACGAATTAGCGCGCTCGTATGAGCGCGCGACCAAGGCGGGCGAAGCGCGCCTGGCGAGACAACCTCGCGCCGCCAAGGCGCATTACGATGCGAGCAAATCACGTCTTGTGATCGAGCTTACGAATGGTGTGATTCTGATGTTGCCGCCGAAGTTATTGCAGGGTTTGAAGAACGCCACGGCGTCGCAGCTTGCGAAGGTAGAGTTGACGCCTCTGGGCACCGGACTGCATTGGGAGGCGCTGGATGCGGACCTGAGTGTCGCTGGACTCGCTGCGGGTATCTTTGGTTCGAAGGCATGGATGAGCGAACTGGCGCGCTATGCCGGATCGCGTACTTCTGCGCGCAAGGCGTCCAGCTCGCGGCTTAACGGTAAACGAGGGGGTCGGCCTCGCGTGCGAGAGGTTTCTCAACAGACGTGACAATCTGGGCATGCGCTACGCGATAGTGATCGAAAATGCCGGCGACAATTATTTCGCATATGTGCCGGACCTTCCAGGGTGCATTGCCACGGGCGAGACACTAGCAGCGACGGAGCAGGCAATTCGCGAGGCTATTGAGTTCCACTTGGAGGGGTTGCGCGAGGACGGTACTCCGATTCCCCCTCCGTCGAGCCATGTCGATTACGTTGAGGTCGCCGCCTAACGGTTGGGCGGGCCGCGGAACAGACCTACTGCCAAACGTACTGCCAAAAGCGGGTATGTTCGACGTTCACGCTCCTCATCAGACCGTACGTACGCGGAGGGATTTTCTGGTCCACATTGCGGCCATCGCGATTTGTCAACGCCCGCCGCCCGCGCCGCTGCCAATAATAATGATGGCGAAACTACTACCGCTTATGGCGCCATCGTTCGGCGTTTGGACACCGCCGACAGCGCCGCGCCGACTACGGCATCGCGACGCGTACTTATCTCAGTAGTGTGCGGTTGCAGCAGCTTGGCAACGAGTCCAGTCCAGCCCGTCTGATGAGACGCCCCCACGCCACGGCCCGTGTCGCCATGAAAGTACTCGTGGAACAGAACGTAGTCGCCAAAGTGCGGATCGCCGGCGAGCTTGGGGTGATATTTGAGCACCGGCCGCTGGCCATCAGCCCCCTTTAGGAAAAGACGCGACAGACGACGCCCCAGTTCCTCGGCGACCTCGTACAGGGTGAGGAATTGTCCGGACCCTGTCGGGCATTCGACTTTGAAGTCATTCCCGTAGTAGTAGTGAAATCGTTGCAGGGCCTCGATGATGAGATAGTTGATCGGCATCCAAATGGGACCGCGCCAGTTCGAGTTGCCGCCGAACAGTCCGCTGCGAGACTCAGCCGGCCAGTAACTTACTTCTTGGGTTGTGCCACATGCTTCGAAACGGAACGGTTTCTGCTCGTGATTCTTCGACAACGCGCGCACGCCGTAGTCCGATAGGAAGCTTTTTTCATCGAGCATCCGGTGGAGCAGCGCCTTCAAGCGGCGACCGTGCAGCAATGAAAGCAAGCGACGATCGCCTTGACCGGCGATATGCCAATTGGAGACCAGATTGGCCAGCTTCGGACGGTGCTTGAGAAACCATTGCATTCGCGCCGAGAACTCGGGCAGCAGTTGCATCACCTCGGGTTCCAAGACCTGATTGGCAAACAGTGGAATCAGTCCGACGATTGAGTAGATCTTCAATTCAACGTGGCTATTATCCGGAAAGACGAGCTGATCGTAATAGAACTCGTCGGAGTCGTTCCACAGGCCCAGCCTATCCTCTCCGGCGCCATTAATTGCGCCGGCGATGGAAAGGAAGTGCTCAAAGAACTTCGCGGCGATGTCTTCGTACGCAGGATCATGCAGTGCCAGTTCGATCGCTGTGCGCAACAGGTGCACACAGAACATCGCCATCCAACTGGTAGCGTCTGCCTGGTTGATGAAACCGCCGGTTGGAAGCGGACTGCTGCGATCAAATACGCCGATGTTGTCAAGACCTAGGAAGCCACCCCGGAAGATGTTGCGCCCTTGCTCGTCTTTGCGATTCACCCACCAGGTGAAATTGAGCATGAGCTTGTTGAACACGCGCTTCAAGAATTCGAGATCGCCAGGGTATCCCGGGTCTGATTGTTGTCGCTGGCTGCGGTCAATTTGGAACACACGCCATGCAGCCCACGCGAGCACCGGAGGATTGACATCCCCGAATGCCCATTCGTACGCGGGGAACTGGCCATTGGCGTGCATGTAAGTCTCGCGCGACAGCAGTAGGAGTTGCGACTTGGCGAACTCGTTGTCGATGACCGCAAAGGTAATGCAGTGAAAGGCGAGATCCCATGCGGCGAACCAGGGATATTCCCACTTATCGGGCATCGAGATCACATCCGCGCTGTAGAGGTGCCGCCAGTCCCGATTACGTCCATGCTTGCGCTCCGGCGGAGGCGGCGGCTGCTGCGGGTCGCCATCGAGCCACTCCTCCACGGAGTAGTTGTAAAACATCTTATTCCAGATCATGCCGGCAAACGCCTGGCGCTGCACGAGCTTTGCGTCGGGATCGACGATCCGCTGTTGCAGTTCGGCGTAAAACTCGTCGGCCTCGCGGCGGCGCGCGTCAAAAATGGCGTCGAAGTCCGCGAAGGGCAGAATCATGGATTTCGCCCCCTTGTCCGGGGACAGTCGCAGCCGTACCTTCGCCGCGGTGCCGGATTCAACGTTCATTTCATAAAGCGCGCCGACTTTCGTGCCGGTCTGTTCGGGATTCACCGCGTCGTGCTTGCCTTGCGCCAGGTATTCGTGAAAAGCGTCCTTGAAGTAGCCGCTCGCCTCGTGCTGGCCGAACAGCCGGCGAACATTGGTCTCGTTGTCACAAAAAAGCAGTGTCGCTTGAGAATCGAAATCAAGCCGGAATTTACCCAGATCCGGGTGCTGGACTTCGACGGCGTCTGGCCGGCCGATCAGCGTCGGCTTCGCGACGTCCGGGCTCCACGACCAGACGTTGCGACAGCACAGCTGCGGTAGCAACGTCAGCGGTGCAGCGTCGGGCCCTCGATTGTGCGCGGTGATCTGCATGAGAACTTCGTCGGGCGCGCCTTTTGCGTATTCAACAAACACGTCGAAGTAACAATCGTCGTCGAACAAGCCAGTATCCAGGAGCTCGAACTCGGTATGTTCGGGGCCGCGCCTGCGGTTTTCCTCAAGGAGCTGCGAGTAGGGGAAAGCTGCCTGCGGATACTTGTAGAGCATCTTCAGGTACGAGTGACTCGGCGTGGCGTCGAGGTAGTAGTACAACTCCTTCACGTCTTCGCCGTGATTGCCTTCGGAGTTGGTCAGCCCGAACAGCCGTTCCTTGATGATCGGGTCCTTGCCATTCCACAACGCCAGTGACAGGCACAGATACTGATGGTCGTCGCTGAATCCGGCGATGCCGTCCTCACCCCATCGATAGGCGCGGCTGCGCGCGTGGTCGTGCGGCAGATAATCCCAAGCACCTCCCCAGGCGCTGTAGTCCTCGCGGACAGTCCCCCACTGACGCTCGGAGAGATACGGGCCCCAGCGGCGCCAATTCTCCTCGCCCACTCTGTCGTTGGCCAGCCGCTGTCTTTCGGTTGAGATCTTCATCGGTGATTGTGGTGCCGCTATTGGTGACACGCGAGCCTCCTAGTTCCCCGTCCTGCTTGCACTCTCTACCGGGGAGTGTCTGATTTCTTGTGTGTTTGACCCGCGGCGACCGCAGTCGCCCGGGTCCGCTCAGAACGCCTAACGGCATCTAACACGACGGCGACCCGAACGCTCTAGGAAGCTGAGAGCGGATTCCATAGTGTGACGCGGCGAGACGGATCGCGCGCAACCAGCCACCGACTCTTCGTCTTTCGCGGCCGGTTGACGCTGAGCACTGCCATAAGAGGAGCGGCGGTTCCATTCAAGACCCACGCGCATATCCCGCAATTGCACTTCCTTAAAGTTGGCGTCCGCCCACACGGCATTCAGTGGCACGACACCCATAAGTGGTGTGCCGGCAGCAACTCGCTCTCCCACTTGGACCGAGCGGCGAGCGACCACGCCACTAACGGGCGCCGTGACGCGCGTGCGTCGCAGAGCCAGCCACGCATCGCGAACCGCGGCAGCTGCCGCAAGTACCGTTGGATTGGTAGCCACCGTCGTACCGTCGATCTGCGCCTGAGTTGCATTCAAGCCCTCACGGGCGGCCGTAAGCGTTGCGCGTATCTCAGTCATGTTGTCCTCGGTATGCTGGAATTCCTCGCTCGATACGGCCCCGTCACTCAACAGTCCCGTGCGCCGCTGGTAGTCTCGCTCGGCCCGGTGAAGGGCAACCTCCCGATCAACGATCTCGGCTCGCAGTTGATCAGCCTGCGCAAACAGCGTACGAACTGCACGCACAGCGCGGCCGAGATCGGCCTCGGCATGTCGCACTGCAACCTCGGCGTCGGCAGGATCCAGCTCCAAGAGTGGCTGGTTTCGAGACACAAACTGAGTGTCATCGACGTGAAGTCCGATGACCGTACCCGGCACTTCGGTGGTGATCTGCACCACATCGCCGTTGACGTAGCTGTCATCGGTACTTTCGAAATGGCGAGCGTACAAGAACCAATAGGCTCCATAGCCGACGCCGCAGAGGGTCACGACAAGCGCCAGAATTGTCAGTCCGCGGCGCCGCGAGCGGTTGTCAGACGACTTGGAGGGTGTGTCGGGGGTTGTGGGTGCTGCGTGAGAGGCGCCTGCTGGGGGAGCAACGGGTGCTTCGGGGGTCGTGCGTGCCTCGGGAGCCGTGACAGACTCGTTCATGGGCAATCTCCGGAAGGAAATGTGGTCAGCGACCGGCGGCCTCGGCAATCGCCGGGGAATCGGGTCGGAAATCCCCACCTAAGTCGATGAGCAGAGTGACGCGAGCGCTGGCGCGTAGCGCCTCGAGATCGACACGTTGACGCCGTGCATCCAACACCTGAGTCTCGGTGGTTAGCACCGGCAGGTGCAACGCAGGACCTACGCCGTAGGAAGCTGCGTGGCCATGGAAGAGGTTGTCAAAGGGGCCGACCGCGACGGTTCCGGCGAAAGCCAACAGATCGATGTTGGGGTAAAAATCGGCCCTGGCCGCATCTAACCCGGCCTGGGATGAACTGACGCGGAATCGCGCTGCGACTACATCGGGGCGACGCGCGAGTAGGTCCATAGGCAGCGCGTTCGGCACGGAGAGCACCGTATCCGTGTGCAACTTGGGACGCTGAATCTCGCCGTACTTGTCGGCGCCATGGCCCGAGACCGCGGCGAGCAAATGCACATCGCGATCGATCGCAGCCTCGTAACTAAGGCGTTCGACGCGTGCCTGGGGCACGGCACCCGCCGCTTGCTTCAGCTCGACGTTCGTGTCCAACCCTGCGTTCAAACGATGTCGGGTGATGTCGAGTATTTGCTGACGCTGCTGCTCCTCGCGCCGTGCTACATCGACAAGTTCGTAGGAGCGCTCGAGTTCGATGTAGGTACGCACCACCGCGCTCACAATCGCCAGTCGCGCGGCCGCCTCATCGAGCGCTGTAGCGTTGGCCTCGCTACGAGCCTGCCGCACCAGCGATGATTGCCGCCCCCAGAAATCCAATTCCCAGGAGAAATTCAGTTCCTGGCGGCTTCTCCACGCATCGGCGCCCTGGTATGGCGCCGGAACCGCGTCCTTGCCGCTGATCCGTTCACGGGCTGTCGCGAAGTCATACGAAATGTACGGCGACAGTTCCGCTCGTGTCGCGTCGACCACCGACTGTGCCTGGTGCAGTCGCGCCAGAGCCTGGCCGAACGTGGGATTGTCGGCGAGTGCTGCGTTTAGCAGCCGATCCAATTGCGGGTCCTGATACGCGACCCACCAGTCATCCTGAACCGGCGCGGGCACCGGACTGAGACCCAAATCGGTTCGAGTATCGACGGGCCTCTCGACCGGCGATACCTTCGGCGGAGTCATGCACCCCGCGAGGAGCAAGCCCACCAGGAACGCAAGCGTACGGGAGGCGGCTCTCATGATAACCCGGCCGCGGGCGCTACCCGCGCTCGCAATGGTCGCAACGATTTTTCGTTAGTGCGATGGATAACCGCGACAAGTACAGTAGTGAGAACGAGAGCTAGGACAGCGGACATCGTGTCGCCTCCCCGTAGGGGGCGGTTATGACGCCACATTTGACATGAATCGTGGATAGGACAAATGACGACCCATTTGTAGGACGGCTCCGACGGAAGGGCCGCTATTTTGTAGCGGTTTGCGGCGGACCGGGAATTTTGCGCCCAGCGTACCGGAGGGGCATCGAATTTTCTTGGCTGCCCGATAGCCGGTGTGGTCTCACCGACCATAAGCAACGTTTTTCTTCACCATGTGCTTGATCTCTGGTACACCGAGCAGGTGCGGCCGCGACTGCGCGGTCCGAGTACGCTGGTGCGCTTCTGCGACGACTTTGTGATGTGTTTTGTGCACAAGGATCAATGCCGGCTCCAGCGCACTCACTTTTCCTAGGCGTCGCAGGTGTCTTTCGGCTTGCCTGCTGGCCGTCTGGAGATTGCTTGTGCGCGTGTTGCCATCTTCGTTGTCCTTTCCTGTGCACTGCTTTGGAATGAATCCTGTACGAGCCAAGTTGTTGGGCGCGCCTTGCTTCCTCCCACAAGAGAAAGCCTCCCCGAAACGCGTTGCGATTGTCGCCAAGTCGACATTTTGGAGGCAGCTCTTTCAATTCCTTCGCGTTGCCACCTCCCAGCACAACTTCGTCAGGTTCGAGAGCGGCGATCAGCCGCTCGACGACATTCGCAACGTGGCGGCGCCACTTCGTCTTGCCTTTTTTCACCAGCGCCTGCTTTCCGACATAGCTCTCATAGGTTCCTTGCTTATAAGGGAGATGACCTAATTCCATGGGCTCCACGATGCCATCCACGATGAGTGTTGATCCAAGGCCGGTTCCCAATCCCAGGAACAGCATCTTTCCATGCCGATAGCTGCCCAAACCCTGCATCGCTGCATCATTGACAAGCTTCAAGGGACGGCCGAACGCACCTTTGAAGTCAAAGCCAACCCATCCCCCTCCCAGATTGCATGGTTCCGCAACAGGTCGGTTTCGCAACACCGGCCCTGGGAAGCCGATCGAGACAACGTCGTATTTCCAATCTCCGATAATCTTCTTTACTCTGGCGACCATTTGCCTAGCCGTCAGCGTCGGGCCGGAGTCAAACTTCCGTGGCTCGCGCTCGCCACTGACAAGAACCTTTACGTGGGTACCACCCACATCAATGACCAGCACTTTCATAAGATCCTTCCATGCCAACAACCATTCGGCGTCGATAAACCGTCAAACCTGGAGCTGGGTTACTAACTGTAGCGGCGCGAGAACATAAACGCCCGGGACCGATAACATTCGGGTTGCGTGCAGCCCCGATTTGACAGCCTCTCTCGCCGAAGTGATCGGCGATGCGTGCCGGCGCTACATGAAAAAAACTGATAGGGATCACACCATCCGATCCGGCCGCTCGGCCGTTCAGTCGCCCCACTCGAATGCGATGTACTGCAGCTGGCTACCGCGCTCAATTTGCAGCACTACCGGTTGTCCTCGTCTCATAGGCTGAAGCAACGACCTGACCTGTTGAACGGATTCGACTGTCTGCTGGTTGATTTGGTAAACGACGTCCCCCGGGAGCAAGTCCAATGTGTAAGTGTTCAAGCCTGGAGACCTCGCAATTACGACGACTCCCGAAGAATTCCGCCTGCTGGAGAGGGGGCTGCGGAGCCTATCATCCAGGTCGACCATGAAAACTCCGAGGCCATCGATCACGTTTCGAGGATCGATGAAATCGGCCAAGTCGTATCGTTCGTCCTTACGCTGGATGGCTGGAACTAGCACAGAGATTTTCTGTCGGCCGCGCAACACCTCGAGCTTCAGATCCTCATCAGACGGGTGCAAGTACAAAGCCGCTGCGAACCCGGGAAGCCCAACAACTTGTCGGTCGTCAACGGCATCGATGATATCTTGCAATCTGAGCCCCGCGGCCGCGGCCGGACCAAATGGGGTCACATCTGCGATAACGACCCCCCAGTCCCGTGACAGACCAAGTCCAGCCGCGAGGGTGGGCGTGATCTCTTGTGCGCTGACTCCGATTTCCGCGCGTTGCACGAAACCGTACTTCCGCAGGTTGTCATACACGAAGCGAACGATGCGCGCTGGCACGGCGAAGCCAAGTCCTTCGCTTCCCCCGCTTTTGGAGACAATGAAGGTATTCAAGCCGATCACGTACCCATCGAGGTCGATGAGTGGACCTCCACTGTTTCCTGGATTGATTGGCGCGTCCGTCTGGATGTACACCATCGGTACATTCGGATTCGGTTGACGCCATACTGAACTCACGATGCCCATCGTCACTGAGCCCTGCAATCCGTCGGGACTGCCTATCGCGATAACCAGTTCGCCTGGGTACGCCGGCCGAGTCGCCGCCAGGGGCAGGACCGGAAGGCCATGCGCCTCCACTTTGAGCAAGGCGATATCGCTTTCCTTGTGAGCTCCGATCAGCGTGGCGTCCAGTACCTTGCGCTTTCCAACGGCAGACATCTCCAGGGGCGAGGTGCTCGTGGGCTCCGGGAGGACAACGCGAATCCTTTGTGCACCCTCGACAACGTGAGCATTGGTGAGGATGTAGCCCTCGGAATCGACAATCACACCCGATCCGATCTTGCGCTGATGAGAGACAGAGATATTGCTACGATCACTTTCCTCGATTGCCGGTCCGTATCCCGTGACCGTGATTTGAACCACGGCCTGAGAAACACGGTTCGTGAGCGTGACGAGCGACGCATTGAATTGCCGGAGCGTGTCGGGAGCATGTGATGTCAGAGCGGTGCTTACGCGCGACGTATCGATGCTCCGGTCGGTTTTGTCCTGCTGCGCGAAGGCAAGAGTAGAAGCGCAGAGGCACGAAACCGAGACAACGACTGCCACGATAGACCGACATCTTCCGGATGCAGGACTTCGAGTCCGTAAGGCAGACCAGGAAGATGGCGTACTCACGAAACGCACTCCGAACCGCGCTGGTGGCAGCTTGAGTCTCGCCCCGGGGGGAACTTGGCGAGTACCGAACTCACTGCCTTGTTGATGGGTTCGGCGGACTGTTCCAGATCCTTGCGAGTCAACTCCTTTTGGGCCCAGCCATGCCACTCCGGCCGGTGCGTGTGCCCGTCGAATACGTCAATCGCCAGCGTTCCCTCCCGGTACTGGCGCACATCGATATTGCGCTGCAGTTCCTGCGTGATCTCCTCCTCCGCCCGAATGGCTACCAACGGATTGGGAATCCCACGGTGTTCCCGCTGCATGAGCGTGAACGTGTGATAGGTGACGAAATTCGCGGAGCGATCGTAGTCGCTCGCGATCTCAGATGTTGTTTCGCAGGAGGCCAGCGAGAATGCGGCAGTCATCGCCAACAGCGTCCGAGCAAGCTGTGCTGTGTCAACCAACATGTTCACGCTCCGTAAGGACGCAAGCGGCGTAATGCTCGCCGCAAGGGGTTTCCGCGAGCCGCTTGCAATAGCGCCACACTAGGTCATGCCATTCATACAAACAATCGCGCCATACGAAACGAGCGTTGCGTAACAGTTAATGCGCCTCATCAAAGGTGTGCGCCGAGATCGAGGATGAGATGACAGGTGTCGTCCTGCGCGGTCTCGCGGCAAAAGGCCGTACTTCTTCGCCAGACGCAGCATGTGGCTGTTGCGGCGCATGACCTCCGCCAGCAGTCGCGGGCAAGACCTCGTGCGGCGTGTGTGGCGGATAGCCCCGCCCAAGACCGACCGGAAGGGAGAGACCCCTTCCGGTCGCTGGAAAAACGGTCGTTGTCCTTGTGATCTCGTGGGACCGGCAAACTTAGGTGCGCTGGTACGGGAGTAGGGCTTCTGCTCGGGGGAGTCTTGGCTCGTGCGGATTCGCTCGCGGGTCCGTCGCAAGCGCAGCACAGCGTGGCCCAGAATTTTCGCGGAGCGATGCAAGCTTTTGCTCCCGCTAGGCGATAAAAAGGAATTAGCTGCATGGTTGCTTTGCGGCATCCAACATCAGCAGCCGGCCGTCCGGAGTTGGGCGGGAGAGTGCCTGTGCGACCACGCCTGAGCCCGACCCATCCGAAGCGTTCGCACGTGATATGTGCCTCATCAAAGGGTGAGAGCGCGCAGTTCTTCCCGCGCCGCCTCGCTGAATTCCAGAAGGGGATCCATTCCTACCCCCCTTTTTATCAGCTCGTGCAGTTCTTCGGGTGTCTTTGGGGGGGCAAAAGAGGTGTCCATAGTCTGGCGCATTATCTTCTCTGCGCTCGCCGTGGTTGGTGGTGAGCACAGAACTCGCATTCGACTGACCATGGCCCAAAGAGCGACGACTTCCTGTATGTTGGGCTTGGTGCTCACCAGGGCGTCGGCGTATGTTTTCGATGCCGCGATGATAAAATCCCTAAAAAGGTCTTGGCGTCGTGCCACTTCTGCCACGAGGCGGCCGGCGTGCGCCTGCGAACGTCCGCTCATCCACGTCGTGAATCCCGCTGTCAGGCCGCCGACCACCGAACCGGCTAGTGCTGATAGCGCTGAGACATATGCGACTTCCATAGGTTCAACACGCGAGAATCACGTCGGCTGCTTAACCGCGCATCCTCCCGACCGACAGTACGTGTCCTCCTCCGCGCGAATGGCCACCAATGGGTTCGGAATCGCGCCATGTTCCCGCTGCATGAGCGCGAAGGTGTGATAGGTGGCAAAGTTCGCGGAGCGATCGTAGTCGCTCGCGATCTCACGTGTTGTTGCGCAGCAGGCCAGCAAGAATGCGGGACCGATCCGCAACAACGTCCGAGCAAGCCTTGTTGTGCCATCCAACATGTTCACGCTCCGTAAAAGCCCGGGATGAGCCGCTTGCAATAGCGCCACACTAGGTCATGCCATCCATACGAACAATCGCGCTATACGAAACGAGCCTTGCCTGACAGTTAATGCGCCTCATTAGAGGTGTGCGCCGAGATCGAGGACGAGATGACAGGTATCGTCCTGCACGGCCTCGCTGCGAACGCCGTACTTCTTCGCCAGACTCAGCACTGCGGGCTGTTGCGACGCATAGCCCCGCGAAAAGCGACCGGAAGGGAGAGATCCCTTCCGGTCGCTGGAAAAACGGTCGTTCCGCGAGGGTAGGGGGGAGCATCGCGACCGTTCGTGGCTGACAACGTTGCGACTGATCGGCAGCGAGATCATCCACGGCCATAACCGTACGCGCGCTCCGCAGCTCGAACAATGCGCAGCCGATTCATGGACGTTTCCTGTGGGTGAATGCTGAGGTCGCTGCTCAGGCGATTGCGCGGTACCTGTGGGGTGCGAATTCGTAAAGTTTAGCTCCGGTGCATCCCGATGCACCATCCCCCACGGTTGCTTGCGACAGTTTTGTGGCGGCACATGGACTCGCCCTTGAGGATCAATCGATAACTGTTATGCACGACTCGATCTGCGATATTCGAAGATAGGATTTCGCTGCCTGCCGAACCTCATCGTCTGGCTTTGCCGTTGACAAACTCCCACACCTTGGAGATCACGACCGATCCTTCGCCGACCGAGGATGCCACGCGCTTCACTGAGCCTGCGCGCACGTCGCCCACCGCGAAGATGCCGGGCAGCGAGGTGGCGAAGGGCGAAGATGCCGAGTCCTCCCCGGAACCGGTGATCACGAAACCTTTATCGTCGAGTCTCACTAGGCCAGAGAGCCATTCGGTATTCGGCGCGGCGCCCACCATGATGAACAGCGCGCGCGTGTCGACGAGGCGGGTCGCCCCGGTCTTCACGTCACGAATAGTCAGCGCCTTAAGATGCTCAGCGCCGTGCAACGCGCTCACCTCGGCGCCATACTCAATTGTGATTCTGGGATCTGCGGCGAGCCGACTGGAGAGGTAGCTCGACATCGACGCTGCAAGCGACGCCCCGCGGACCAGCACGCGCACGCAACTCGCCGAGCGGCTGAGAAACATCGCTGCTTGCCCCGCCGAATTGCCGCCGCCAACGATGACCGCTTCCGTTCCCTTGCAATAGCGCGCCTCCATTTCGGTCGCGGCATAATAAATGCCGGCGCCCTCAAAGTCTGCTAGGCGGTCGAGCGGCGGCCGGCGATATTGCACGCCGGTCGCGACCACCACTGCTCTGGCACGGACGCGCTGTCCGTTGTCGAAGGTGGCACAGAAGCTCTGGTCCGAGAGCTTCTCGAGAAGCATAACCCGTCGCGGCATCGCGAAGCGCGTCCCGAACTTCATTGCCTGTACCTCGCCGCGCCAGACCAGGTCCGCACCGGAAATGCCCGTCGGGAAGCCCATGTAGTTCTCGATACGGCTGGAGGTACCGGCCTGGCCGCCGATCGCAATGTCTTCCACGACCAGCGCGCACAGACCTTCGGCTCCCGCATAGACTCCCGCAGCGACCCCCGCGGGCCCGCCACCCACGATCAGCACGTCAAACGTCTCGTCGTTTCGGAAGTCGAGATGCAGACCCAGCAGTCGCGCAACCTTGTCCGGCGTGGGATCGGTCACGACAACGTTCCGCCCAAATATCACCGCTGGCTCCCCCGGAGCAATCGAGCAGCTGTGGGCGGTCGCCTCCGCTTCAGGACTTCGCAGTGGCAAGGAACTGTAGGGAATGCGATTGCGGCTGGCAAACTCTGCGATGCGGCGCACGTTGCGGTCCTCTTCTTCGCCGATCAATCGTAGGACGCCGTCGCGGTCGTCGAGCTGGCGTCGACGGCGCGCAGAAAACACCGTGATGATGATGTCTGACATCTCTGGGATTTGAGACATCAGCTTCAGCATCGCTTCACGGGGCACCTCGATCACCCGCGTTTCCCGAACCGCGCGCATCGGCATCGACCAGGCGCCGCCGTTCAAAAAGGCGATCTCGCCCATGAACTGTGTCGGACCTAAGGTGGAGGGCAAATGGCGTTTCTCGGTATAGGGATTGACTACCTCTATCTCGCCTTCCTCGACATAGACAAAGCGATCCACCGGGTCGCCGGGCCTTGCGAGAAACGTACCCGCAGGATAGGTAGCGATCCTGCCCATCTCGCGCAACGCCTCAACGTGAGATGCGGACAGCGGGGTTCGCTGCATTTGGCGTAAATCGGCGCCGATCGTTTCCATGTTTCCGCTCGTCCTCCATAGGGTTAGGCTCAGCCAGCTACACGACCATCTGGGGAGGCACTGACAGATTTTCAAGGTATGGGGCGACCCTGCTGAATAGCTGATCCCAATTTGCTGATGACCTGAGACTACTATTAGTGCTAACGCTCGTCTCCCCAATATTGGGGATCGTTTAGCGCCTATAGAGAGTTGTTGAGGCGACTCAACAATCAGGCCCACGATTTGAACCTACGTCCGTCCCTCCCCGGACACCGGATTCATGCGTCCCAAACGCCCTGATCTTGCCAAATCAAGCATGAAATCTCGCTGCGTACGGGGGAACTTAAGGTAGCCTAAAGCACACCCGACGCGACGGTTCTGCGAGCAGCTCTGGTTTGCAGGGAAAAAAGGTGGGGGTACCTGTGGGGGTGGCCACAGAGCCTGACCGAAAAGGGCTCCACAAAAACAAGTGGTTACGGCAGCAATGCGGCTGCCACCCTCTCCGCGGCAAACGGGGCGGTTATCGCGTGATTTACTACGTCCGTCGGGCACACGGCGTGATCTGGATGCTCACGATGTATCCGAAGAACGTTGCCGACAACATCCCTGCTCACGTGCTCCGGCAGATCCGGAAGGAAGTGGAAGATGGCTAAGGCGAAGAGAAACGTGGGTCGTGAAATCCTGGATGGGCTACGTGAAATCAAGCGTGGCGAGTACGGTCGTGTGATTAACGTGCCTGATGTTGCGAAGATTCGGGAAGAGACTGGACTCTCCCAGTCGCGGTTTGCGTCCTTGCTAGGCGTGTCTGTGCGCACCTTTCAGGATTGGGAACAGGGACGGCGGGCGCCGTCGGGAGCTGCGCGCACGTTGCTGCTCGTGGCCGACAAGAATCCGCGAGCGCTGCTCGACGTTGCCTAGGCTGAGAGCTGGCACTGAAAACTCAAAAGGCCGAAGAATTAACAGGAAAGTGCCCACGTTTTGAGTTCCCGATAACCGACGGTCACGAGGACGACTTGGGGTCGACACTTGCCCGATGCCGGCGTTTGCTGGAAATTGGACCGCGAATTGGCGCAGTCGGCCATTTGCTGTCGTATAGCGGGCTGAATTGCTTGTTCGAAAGCCGCCGCTCGCGACTGGGGCCGGGGCGCTGTATTCTGGCGGCCGGACCCGGGGAGAACTCATGATGAGCCAAGACGGAGTTGCGCTCGTCGATTCGATCCGCGCGCAGGACACCGCAGCCCTAAAACATGCACTGATGGGTTTGGCCGGTGCCAGTATCGAATGGTACGACTTCCTTCTCTACGGCACTGCGGCGGCGCTTGTGTTTCCGACCGTGTTTTTTCCAGCGACATTGTCCCCGTTTATCGCTCTGATCGCTTCGTTCAGCACCTTCGCCGTTGGTTTCGTGGCGCGGCCAGTGGGGGCTGTTTTGTTCGGACACATGGGAGACAGGGTGGGGCGCAAGACAGCGTTCGCCGTGGCTCTGATCATAATGGGAACCGCGACAACGCTCGTAGGAGTCCTGCCGTCCTACCACACGGCAGGAGTCTTCTCGCCGCTCGCCCTCGTGCTGCTGCGACTCACGCAGGGTCTCGCCGTCGGTGGTCAGTGGGGCGGCGCGATCTTACTCGCCACGGAAAGTGCACCGAAGTCGAGGCGCGGTCTGTACAGCAGCGTCGCCCAAGCAGGCGTCCCGGTCGGTGTTGTGCTGGCCAACCTCGCGTTCCTAGCCGCGAACGGCGCGACGTCTCCCGAGGCGTTCATGGCATACGGTTGGCGCATTCCATTCCTGTTCAGCATCGCGCTCGTCGGGCTCGGCCTATTCATCCATTTTCGTATTGAGGACACGGTGGCGTTCCGCCAACTGCAGCAAGCCAAACCCTCACCGGTTGATCAATTAGTCGGGAGTTCAACGCGCGATGCGCCCGCCTACGCGACCAAGCCGATGCGCAGAAACCGCTCGCCAGTACTTGAGGCGTTGCGACTTTACCCCAGATCGATTCTCCTGGCCGCTGGGGCATACGTCTCGTTGCGGTCTATCGGCCACCATAACTTCCATCTATAAAGCGGCCACTCGCCGCGGGCGATCCAGAAAGAATCCGCCAAAGTCCAATAGGCACGCCGAGCGGCTTCAGGTCTCATGCCACTGTACGTTCGCGTACAGACGACCCTTATTTGATATTGCTATAAAGAACAGCAACAAAGCCGTCTAGGTTTTGCGCGTTCAGTCCTTGCGTGCAGTCAACGGAGTAGAAATACCATGTTAAAGAACTGGCGAGTCTTGGTACTACCGACTTTGCTGTTATTGGTCTTACCGGTCATGAGCATGGCGCAAGTGGGGATCAATATTTCAGTCAATTTGGCGCCCCCGGAACTTCCGGTCTATGAACAGCCGCCGATTCCCGCTGTGGGCTACCTTTGGACACCGGGCTATTGGGCCTGGAGCGGCGACTATCAGGGTTATTACTGGGTGCCGGGCACGTGGGTTCTCGTTCCGCAGCCGGGATTTCTTTGGACTCCCGGGTATTGGGGCAGCAATGGCGGCGCCTTTGTATGGAATGAGGGCTACTGGGGAACGCAGATCGGCTTCTATGGCGGCGTGAATTACGGCTATGGGTACGGCGGCAGCGGCTTTCAGGGCGGCTATTGGCAGGGCGGGCAACTCTACTACAACCGCTCGGTGGTGAATGTCGGAACGACGAATATTACCAATGTCTACAACAAAACGGTCGTCAACAACATCACCGTCAATCGAGTGAGCTACAACGGCGGCAGTGGCGGTGTTCAAGCCCAGCCGACTGCAGGCGAGTTGGCCGCCGCGCACGCACAGCACCTCCCCCCAACAGCGGCCCAGCAGCAGCACGTGCAAGCCGCGCGCAGCAATCCCGCCTTGCGCGCGAGCGCGAACCACGGCAATCCGCCGATCGCTGCGACGGCGAAACCGGGCGTGTTCTCCGGCGCGGGGGTCGTCGCGGCGAAAGGCGGTGGTAAGGTGAGCGAGCCGGTGGAACACAAAGCCGCGCCAGTAGAACCCAAGGCCGCGCCGGTACAACCCAAGGCCGCGCCGGTACAACCCAAGGCCGCGCCGGTACAACCCAAGGCCGCGCCGGTACAACCCAAGGCCGCGCCGGTACAACCCAAGGCCGCGCCGGTACAACCCAAGGCCGCGCCGGTACAACCCAAGGCCGCGCCGGTACAACCCAAGGCCGCGCCGGTACAACCCAAGGCCGCGCCAGTAGAACACAAGGCCGCGCCAGTAGAACACAAACCCGAGGTAGAACACCCAAAAGGGTAAATCACGCGACGTTCTGGCCTGGCGCGCGAGGCTTTGGCGAGGCAGAAAACCTGATTTGGGCTGCTCCGAAGAGCCCGACCCAATTCGGAGCATGCCAGAGCTGCCAGGTCTGCGCACGACCTGCCTGCGCACGACCTGCCTTGAGCACTCTCGGCGGCCGTGGTACGGTGAACGCCGCGTTGAAGTCCAGCTTGGTACCGGACGCGTCGGTCGATTCCAAGTGGGCCGATCGCTGTCGCGTCCGTTTCGGCTGACAGGAGAATGACCAGCCGCGCTGAGGAGGGACATGGCGGATTCGCCCGGCGTGGGAGCACCCTTGCCCAGCGGCGTGTTGCCGGCTGCCGCATTCCCATTGCCGCCGCGTGTGCTGCAGTTTCGCCAGATCGTATTGTGGCCGATACAGCTGATCCCGCATGCGCGCGGGGAGCAGATCCAGCGCCATTGGGAGTTGCTGGAGAAGATCTCTGCGGGCCGTTGGACCGAAGTGGCCGACGAGTTCACCGATGACCCGGAGAATTTCAGCGAACGCCATTACAAGGAGTTCGTGACCTTCCTGCCCTACGTGCAGCGCCTTCTCTACGGCGAGGGACAAGGCGACGAAAATAAAAGCCTGCGGCCGATGCGCGTATTTCGGCGCAGCGACGTCGCCCAAGCCCGCGTCCTCTTCCCCGGCGACGATGCGCCGACGCATTTCGACGTTGCGCACGTCGACCTGCATTTCTTCTATGACATCGACGTCGCGATCCTCGCGCTGTACGATCGACGACAGACGTCCACCGAAGGCCTGAAATTCAGCCGATCCACATGCTCGAGTTCCTGCTACTTTTGCTTCTCATTCTCGCTAATGGAGTCTTCGTGCTGGCCGAGACAGCGCTGCTATCGGCGCGCAAGAGCCGGCTGCAGCAATGGGCGAACGAGGGCCGTGCCGATGCGCGGGCCGCCCTCGCGCTCGCGAAGCAGCCGGGACGATTTCTGTCCACCACGACCGTCGGGATCACGGTCATCGCGATCCTGAGCGGCGCATTTGGGCAAGCCACGTTCGCCGCGCCGTTGGAGAGGCAGTGGTCCGAAATCGGTTGGCTTCGGCAATATGCCCACCCGGCAGCGCTGGTTTCGGTGGTTGCCGGCATCACGGTCCTGGCGGTATTGTTTGGGGAGCTCATTCCCAAGCGCCTTGCGGTGCTCTACCCCGAGCGCATCGTCACCGCCGTCACGCCGCTGATGCAACTGACAGCCCGGATCGCGCATCCGGTCGTGCGTGGCTTGACCCTGACGTGCGACGCGATCCTTCGCGTGCTTGGCGTGCGCGAGCAACCCCTCGCGCCGGTGACACACGAAGAGATCAAAGCGCTGATGGAGCAAGGGGAATTCCGTGAGCATGAGCAGGCGCTCGTTTCCCGCGTGTTCCGCATGGACGAGCAGCTAATCACCGCGGTGATGACACCACGCAGGGACATTGATTACTACGACCTCAACGACCCGCCCGAGACCAACCGCCGTAAGATGATCGAGGCTGCGCATTCGCGGTCGTTGGTCTGTCGCGGAGGATTGAGCCACGTCCTCGGCGTCGTCTCGGCGAAGTCGCTGCTCGACGACGCCCTCCAGGGTCGACCTCCGGACTTTCTGAAGCGGGCGACCAAGCCGCTTTACGTGCCGAGCACGCTGACCGTGACTGCGCTGCTCGAGACCTTCAAGAAGCATCGCCATCACTTCGCGCTGGTGGTAGACGAGTACGGCCAGTTGCAAGGATTGGTGACGATCAACGACGCGCTCGAGATGCTGGTTGGCGACATCGTGACTATCGAGGACGTGACCGAGCCCAACATCGTCCGACGCGATGATGGCTCATGGCTCGTTGATGGTAGCATTGCGCCCGACGAATTCCGGAATGCGCTTGCGATCGAGGGGTTGTTGCCCGGTGAGGAAGATGCGACCTACCACACCCTCTCCGGACTCGCGATGCTACAACTCGGACGCGTTCCGCACGCAGGCGATCGATTCGAGTGTGCGGGACTCGGCTTCGAGGTCGTGGACATGGACAACAACCGGGTCAAAAAACTACTTGCCAAGAACCTTGCCAGGCTTGACGCTGCCGCGGATCCGGCCGCTTGAGGCGACAGGACGACAACGCGAAGGAACGGGAACCTGCACCAACGGCGCACCGCGGCAAGCACACAATGAGGGGACGACTCGATGGCAAACGACACCACGCGGATCGCGAATCGATTGCAACCACTGGACATCCTGCTCGACGTCGACGTGCGGACCGGCCGCACGCGCCCGACGCTGTGAGTACAGCAAAAAAATCGCGTGAAGCGACGACTTCCATCGGCTGCTCGGGGTTGGGGTAAGGAGCGCGCGAGTGTGCGGCTCTGCGCCGATCGCGTCGATTTCCTCATGATAGAATTCGATCTGGGTGAGGACAGACCTACTGCCAAATCGACTGCCAAAAGCGGGAAGAGGAGGAGTCTTCAGGGGACGGGTGGCCGCAAGTTTTTCATCAACTTCGAAGCAAACAAAAATCGAATTCGGCAAGCCCGCCGTGTGCTCCAGGATCTCGGCTTGAATGTGCAGCGGGCGGAAAACGGCCGGCACGCTCGAAACCGATTCTGCAGTTGCGGTGGTTGATTTACTTCGCGGCCGCGGCGCTGCAGATCTCTGCATCGGCGGCCGACACATCGGGAGGACCTCCCAGCAATCCCGCCACCGCGCAGGAGCTTCCGCAGGTCACCGTGATCGGCAACACACCGCTCGAGGGCCTCGGCCTGCCCTTGAATCAAATACCGTCGAATGTCCAGACCGCCGATAGCAGGGACATGCAACGTCAGCATACCTTGGATCTCGCGGACTATCTGAACAACAACTTCAGCGGCGTCAATGTGAACGAGAGCGCCGACAATCCGTTTCAACTTGACATCAACTACCATGGGTTCACAGCCTCTCCGCTCCTTGGTATGCCTGAAGGCTTGTCGGTCTACGTCGACGGCGTACGCGTCAATGAGTCATTCGGCGACACCGTGAACTGGGATTTGATTCCCCAATCGGCGATCTCGACCGTGACCCTCATGTCCGGCTCCAATCCCGTGTTCGGCCTCAATACTTTGGGAGGGGCACTGTCGGTCAGGACCAAGAGTGGGCACGATGATCCGGGAACCGAGTTTGAGGCGTATGGTGGATCTTTTGGACGGCGCGCCTTCGAAGGGGAGACGGGCGGAGCGGTCGGCAACTTCGATTATTTTCTGACCGGGAATTACTTCGATGAGACCGGCTGGCGCGATTACTCGCCGACCCGGGTCTATCAGGGCTTCGGTAAAGTCGGCTGGCAGAACGACAAGACCGATATCGATTTGAGCTATACCTATGCGGACACCAGCCTTTGGGGGAACGGTGCCACGCCCATGAGCATGCTGGACTACCGGCGCCAAGCGAGCTACACGCCGGATTTCACGGCGAATCTTCTCAATTTCGTGAACCTCACCGGCACGCAGTTCCTGACGGACAAACTCCTCTTGTCCGGGAATGTCTACTATCGCCATTTGAGCACCGGCGTCATCAACGGCAACGTCAATGACAGCTACTTGGAAGATTACACCGGCCCGCCGTTCGACTGCACCGCGCCGCCCACGAGCCGAGCGGTCCTGGCCTACTGCGCGCCCGGCCAAAATGCAACCTCGAGCTTGCTCCAACGCACCAAAGGGGTCGGCCTGCAGCTCACCGATTCGCAGGATGTATTCGGCTGGACCAACCAGGCCATTCTCGGCGCGGACTACAACGACTCGGACGACACATTCTCTCAGTCATATCAGTACGGACAACTGTCGGCGGATCGATTGCTCATTTATGAGACGAAGCCCTTCAATGGCGAAACGGTCATTTCGCTCACCGGCGGCAACAAAATCTATGGGATCTATGTGACCGATATGCTCTCGCCGAGCAAGCTATTGCATTTCACACTCTCGGCCCGGGACAACCGAAACACGGAGACGCTCAACGGCTATAGCATCAATACGAACATCGGCGATTTCGGCGCCGGGTTCGATCAGGCGAGTCCTTTGACGAGTGATCACACCTTCAGCCGCGTGAATCCCGCTTTCGGATTTACGGTGACACCCACCGACGCCTTGACCTTCTATGCCGACTTCAACGAGGCGAGCCGCGCGCCGACGGTGATTGAGCTCGGCTGCGCGAATCCCGCGGCGCCCTGCGGGCTGCCGAATGACTTCGCGAGCGATCCGGATTTGCGGCAAGTGGTCGCTCGAACGGTGGAGGCGGGCGTACGGGGCAATCTGCCGGATCAGCGATTGGTGTGGAGCGCGGATGTGTTCCACACCGTCAATAGCAATGACATCCAGTTCGTCGCGACTGCCACCAATGCGGGCTATTTCGATAACGTCAGCAATACGCTCAGGCAGGGGTTCGACTTGTCGCTGGGGGGCAAGCAAGGCGGATTGAACTGGCACGTCACCTATAGCTTCGTCGATGCCACGTTCCAGTCGAATTTTGAGGTCAGCGCCGCATCGAACAGCACCGCCGATGCGGACGGCAACATCCTCGTGCGCCCGGGCGATCGGATCCCTTTGATTCCGAAGAATACCGGCCGGATCGTGATCGACTACGAGCTCACCACGAAATGGGATCTCGGAGGCAACGTGATCGCGGCCTCCGGCTCATACCTGCATGGAAATGAGAACAACGCCAATCAGGCTGGAGCCACGAATGCCGCGGGAGCGTATGTGTCGGGAAGCGGCTGGATTTCCGGATACGCCGTGGTCAATCTATACAGTACTTTCCGCATCACGAAGCACGCTGAAATCTTCGCTCGCCTCAACAACTTATTCGACAAGCAATATGCCACGGCGGGATTCTTGACCAGCAGCTCGTTCAATCCGAATGGCACGTTCATTCCGAATCCAAATTATTGGCCCAATGAGAACGCCGTCTCTCCCGCGCCGCCGCGGGCGATCTGGGCGGGAGTGCGCATGCGCTTCGATTGAAAAGGCCGCTATGAATGTGCGTTTTTCGAAGTATCCCTCGGCGGTCATAGCGCGGTTGCATACAATCATCGGCGCAGCGGCCTGCGCAACGACTCCATTCCCTTGAACTCCACGAATTGTGTCGTTGTCGCCCACAAATAGTCGCCGTACAAGAACGGTTCGAACAAATCACCGGCATCGATCGGCAGGGGGCGAATCTCGGCATCGGCACGCGCCTCATAGAAGAATGGAATCGACATTCTTTGTCGACCGGCCCCGATGACCCGATGCTCGGTGGCCTTGATGCGCCCAGCGCTCCAACGCTCGAGAACTTTGCCGAAATTCACCGCCAAGGTGCGCTCCGCCGGCGGTACATCGATCCACTGTCCGTTGCGGTGGCGTGCCTGTAAGCCGGCGACGCCGTCTTGCGCCAGCAGGGTCAGAAATCCGGAATCGACATGCGGCGCCCCGATCACGTAGTGCCGATGGCCATGGTGCGTTACCCACAAATCGGCGACGGCCTCGCCGTCGCGCTCCGCGTCTGTACGTACCGGGTATCGAATCAGGCGCAACGTCGACAGTCCCTCGTCGAATGCGTAATCGAAAAAATGCTCCTGCAATGACAAGCCGCGGGCCATGGAGCGCATGAGCGCCTGACTTGCATGCACCATGGCGAGATAATACCGAGCCACCGAGTCGCGCCAACCCGGCAACACATCCGCCGCGGGCAACGGCGTAGACTCTCGTAGTGGATCATCGTCGCGTACGACGGACGCTCCATAAGCCACGTCCGGGCCAAGATCGATGCCTTCCTTGCTGGTTAGAAATCCCTTTTGCAGCGGAAACCATCCGCGATATACGTTCTTGTTCGAGGGATCGAACTTCTGGCGCCATAGAGGCCGGATCTCGCGCTCGGACAATTGAAATAAGCGCAGCAAATCGGCTCTCGCGTTCCGGCCGATCGGGATGTCCGGCGAAAATCCTCGCGCCACAAGGAACCCGGATGTCGCTGCGGCGGCCATGATGGCTTGGTCAGTTCGGTCGCGCGCCGGCGACGGCGCACCGAACAGGGCGGAGACGTCGATGACGGGTATGGAAAGGTCTGTGGACATAAACGGTTGCCTTGCGCCGTATAATCATACGTCTACTCCAGGCGAAGTCATGGGCCCTTACGTCGATTCGGTCACCTCGGATGAAGCGATACCCGCCGCGACGAGCGTCGTCGTCATCGGCGGCGGAATCATCGGTACCTCGGCGGCACTGACGCTCGCCGCCCGCGGCATCTCCGTGGTGCTGTGCGAAAAGGGGTACATCGCGTGTGAACAATCCAGCCGCAATTGGGGTTGGTGTCGTCAGGCCGGGCGCGACGCGCGCGAGATGTCGCTGATCGTCGCGAGCCTCCGTCTGTGGCGCGACATGGATCGGCTGACCGACAGCGCCACGGGTTTTCGCGAATGCGGCGTCATGTACGTGGGCGAATCCGAAGCCGATGAAGAGCGTTTTAGCGCATGGCTCGAAATGGCGCGCCCCTATGACGTTGGCGCCCGCATCGTGCGCGGTGAGGAGGTCAAGGCGTTGATGCCGGGTGCACGCAACGCATACCGCTGCGCCTTGTATGTGCCCACCGATGGCTGTGCCGAGCCGCAAAAGGCCGCTCCCGCCATTGCCCGTGCCGCGCAGCGCAAGGGCGCGGTCATCCTCGCGCACTGTGCCGTGCGGGGGATCGATCGCGGCGCCGGGCGAGTCAACGGCGTCGTCACGGAACGGGGACGCATCGCATGCGATGCGGTCATATTGGCGGGCGGAGCCTGGACCAGCCTGTTTTGCGCAAGCTTGGGAATTCGTCTGCCCCAACTGAAGGTGCTGTCCTCGGTGATGCGCACGGCGCCCGTTGCCGATGGCCCCGATACGTGCACCTACCTGAACGACTTGGGTTACCGCAAGCGGCTCGACGGAGGGTACACGATCGCCAGAGGCACGGGCTACATCGTCCCGTTGGTACCGGATTCTTTGCGATATCTGCGCGAATATCTCCCCACCATCCGCAAGGAAGGGGCCGCGATGAAGCCTCGGCTGAACTCGCAGTCCTTGCTCGAGCTGCGCGCGCCGCGCCGCTGGCCGCTGGATCGGCCCACCCCCTTCGAAAGGACACGGGTCTTGGATCCTTCACCCAACAAAACCATGAATCGCGAGGCGAGGGCTGCGATGATCAGGCTTTACCCGCAGTTCGGCGACGTTCCCGTCGTACAAGAGTGGGCCGGATACATCGATGTCACGCCGGATGTCGTGCCCTACATTGGCGCCGCCGGCGCAATCCCCGGTCTGACGATCGCGACTGGTTTTTCCGGACATGGTTTCGGGATCGGTCCCGGGGCAGGGCGTCTCGCCGCCGAACTGGCGACGGGGCAGACACCTTCGGTCGATCCCTCGCCGTTTCGAGTTTCGCGATTCAGCGATGGATCGCCCATCGTCATCGGTCCGGAAATCTGAACTATTGTTTGGGTTTGCGAAATTTGAGCACGAAGTTATCCGCTTCGCCGATTGCCACGTAGCGGGCGCGATCCTTGTCGCCCTGCGACAAGGTGGGCGGCAGCGTCCACACCCCGTCGACCCAATCCTTGGTGTCCTTCGGATTGGCGTTGATCTCGGATGAGCCGACGAACACGAATCCCGCCTTTTTGATGAGTGCCGTCGCATAGTCCTCGCGCACGTAACCGTCCTCCGCCTTCGGATCCTGCGGCTTGTCAGTACGCCCCCGATGCTCTTCGATCCCCAGAATGCCTCCGGGCTTGAGTGCTTTGAAGCTCGCCGCCAGCGCCTGCTCGGCATATCCCGCATCCATCCAGTTATGGAGATTGCGAAATGTCAGCACGACATCCGCGGACCCGGCGGGCGCGATATCGAAATGGCCGGCGCCGAGGATGGTCTCGTGAATCGTGCCGAGACGGCCTTTCTGTGCGGCCACCCGCGAGCGCCAATGTTCAACGGTCTTGTCCTCCTCGGTATCCCCCGGTGCGGGTTGCGCCACGTAGTATGTGCCGCCTTTGGCAAGGTATGCCCCGAGGATCTCGGTCCAGTAGCCGCCGCCGGGCCACAGCTCCACCACTGTCATCGTGGGCGCTATCCCGAAAAACGTCAGCTCCTCCACGGGGTGCCGAGCCTTGTCGCGCGCGACGAAATTTGCACTCCGCGCGGGATCTGCCACGACCGCCGTCAACGCAGGATCTGGTGCCGGAACCGCGATCGCGCCGACACACACGGTGAGTGCGGCAATGCCTGCCAAGCGTGCTAACCGAAACGACGGATTATTCATGGACGGTATTCCTTAATGTCTGCAGCCTATGCCGCTACTGTACCAGCCTTGGCTCCCTGCTGAACCCGGTTGTGGTGCGAATGTTTCACTTGCGCACCTCGAACTGCACCGTCAACGACGCGCCGTCGGCGAAGCGCAGCGTGATGGGGACGTGATCGCCGGGTACTCGCGGCTTGCTCGGCTGCATCAGCATGAAGTGGTAACCGGTCGCCGCGAAATTGAGGCTCGAGTGTGGATTGATGGTGATTTGCTCCGCCGGCACCATCTCGATCGTGCCTCCCCGGTGTATGCTGCGATGAATCGAGACCTCTCCATAGTCCGGACTCGAGGCAGCGATCAAATTCACGGGTTTTGCGCCGGTATTGGTGAGTGTCACATAACCGCCCGCCGGCACTCCTGCGGGAAGCCAGCGAATCCATGCTTCCACGACCTGAATCGTCGGCGCTTCAGCGCGCGCTTCGGCGCCGGCCGGTGTCCCTGAAAGCCAGAGCCACGCCAACGCTAATGCAGCAGGAAGTGAGCAAATGGTCCCCGTGCGGCACTCGAATTTAGATCCCATAGCGCGGCTCCGGGTAATCATTGCACTGAGCTCAAGAACCCGATGTCGTACAGGTAGCGGCTCAAGCCAAGCTCTGCATCGGGGCTAATCGACCCCGAAAGTTCGCAGGTCCGGAAGGATGGGCTCTCGACGATGGCGCAAAGGGTAGCGTGCACCTCCGCGGGAAGAATGTGCCGGCGTCCTGCAAATTCGAGAATCGTGTGCGTGCCTTCCTGCGTAATTCGATATTCGGATGGCGCCGGGGCCTGAAGTCGTGACTTTAGATCGATCACCGAAACATCGGCTCGGAAGCGTTCCGCACATTTGGCCTGGCTCAACCGCACACGGTGCGTGAACGCATCGATCAATTTGTCGTGGTCGGAACCGGTACGCATATGATCAATGGCCTCGATCAGCTTTTGTCGCAGCAACGGCCGCAACTCGCTGCGGCTTGCAAATCCGGGCGGAAGCGCCTGCCGTAGTTGTGGGCGGTCGATGCAGGTTTGAAGAATCTCCTTCGCCAAGTCAACCCAGGTGTAGACACTGATCCCGATCGTGATGTGCGCCGAATAGCTCTCGGAGGTGGTCGTGGAATGCACGAAACCGCGCGGCAGATACAGCAAGTCTCCGGCGCTCAGATCTACCTGCGCCGTGGGCGCCGGAGCGGTGTAGCCTTGCGGGTTGAAGACCTGGCTGCGATGCGGCAGCTCAATCGGCGGCGCGTACAAGGACCAGCGTTTCTTTCCGGCAATCTGCAGCACGAACACCTCGTGCACATCATAGTGCGGCGTGAATCCGGCCGCGTTCCCCGGGGTAATGTAGACATTCGCATGCGCGGCGTGATCGAGTTGCGCCTGTAGATTTTCACATAGTAATCGAAGCGGTTCCCACGTTCGATGCATCGCCGGCAGTACCACGGTGGCTCCCTGTCGATATTGCTCGGAGATCTTTTGCACGTCCGGTACACCCTGAAAACTTTCCTCGCCGTGCTTCACATTGCGCGTGTAGGCTTCCGGCGGAAAGAAACCTCCTCCTTTGGCTAGCCTGATTGCCGGATAGCGCATATCCGAGGTCGAGATAATGGTCTCCAGATCAACTTGGGTCAGCAGTTGTCGGAAATAACGAGGATCGTGATGCTGCAGGAACAAATGTCTTTTTTCCCAATAGTCCGCGAAAAACCGCTCCGCCAGAACCGGGTGCAATAACCTATCAAGATCGAAGTTCTCGGCTGCCATTCGGATCGTCCTGTGCAATGACCAGCCCGCTCAGGGCCCGAAGCGTTTGGATATCGTGAATCGCACGGAGATCGGCTCGAGCGGATGTTCCTGAATACCGGCGCGGCCGTCATCGTAAGCAGCAATACCGAGCTCGTTTTGCAGCCGATCGACAGCCCAGAACTCCATCGCGTACGCGTGGGTGTTCAAGAGATTGTAGATGCCGAGCGAGGCGGTCCACCCCGATGCGAACGCATAGTGCGCGTCGAGGTTGAGTTCCCCAAAGCCCTGGCCGTTGACCTGTCCGAGCGCCGTCGGGGCATTGGCGCACGAGGTGGCCACCCCCGGGAAGTCGTTCACGGCGGCGGAATTGACGCAGGGTCCCGAGGAGAGCGGGAAGTTGCCCAAATAGCGAAATTCCAGTCCGCCGCTCCAGGGGCCAAAGTTCGTCAGATACAGTGCCAATGAGCCGGTCTGAGCCGGCGCGTTCGCGATGTACTCGCCCAAGTGTCCGGTGCCGTCGTCGAAGAGTTGGGTGAAGCGCGAGTGGTTGGCCGAGAAGCCGCCATAGAACTCGAGCCAACGATTGATCTGGTACGTCACATTGATCTCAAACCCGTAGCGGCGGCTCGGGGGGCCGGCCGAATCATTGCCGACGTCCGGATCAAAAACGGTCTCGGACTGCTGCCATAGATTATAGAGCGCGAACGTAAAGGCGAGATTTTGCCGAACCTCGGCGCGCATGCCCACTTCCTGGCCCTCCTGCTTCGCGAGCAGCGGTGTATGAGGCAGCCCCAAGTCCACGCTCGTATCCTGATTCACCCCGCGCAGATCGGCGCTGTGAAAGCCCCTGCCGGCGCTCAAATAGAGCTCAAGGTAGTCGGTCGGTTTGTAGATCAGGCTCCCTTTAGGCTGGAATAGTGCCTGCTGAGCCGTGCCACCATTGGTATATCCGGGCATTGCGGATTCATGCAGCGCCGCCAGATAGTCCATGTCGCTGCCATGCAGATAGTCGACGCGCAATCCAAGCACGCTGCGCCACGTGGAGCTCCAGTGCGTGGTCGCCTGCACCCAGGCCGCGCCGGCAAAGAGGTAGACCATATCGTTGTTGGAAAAGGACGGGGGATCATCAGACACCGGCAGCGGCACGCGAGCCTCGCTCGGCAGGCGCCCGACGTGGTTGTTGTCGTCGCGCGTGAGGACGCCGACCAGGATCTCGTTGTCGATCGTGCCCAGCGGAACCGGCAGGATGTAATCCGCTTGGCCACCGAGAGTACGGCGATTCTCGAACTGGTCTTCCTGATCGCCGGTCATGGGATTGACCAGATAATACGTAAAGTCATTCCATAAATGCAGTTGATTGTCGATGAAGAACGCGCTGGCCGAGAATTGTCCGCCGCCCAGGGTCGCGTGATAATTAAACGAGAGGCTCGAGCGCCACGCGCGGCCCCCGTCCGTTGGATTGAGCGTGCCGAAGCGGTTGGGGACCAAACCCTCGTCAATCGCGCGCAGGTCAACGACGTTCGTGGCGGTCCATATGTTGTGATACACCATGGCGGACACTGAATAGCCGTTGTGCTCGTCGCCCTCACTGTAGCGCAGAACCGCGTTCTCCTTGCGCGAATCATCCGGCGTCAGGAACGGCCCGTCGTAATGCTGCATTTCCACGGCGCCCAACAGGTGTCCATTGCCCAAAGTTTCCGAGCCCGCGCTGAAGACGCGCTGATACCCATACGAGCCGGCCGTCGCGGATGCTTGATCGGCAATGGTGTCCCGGTAGCTGATATTCACCGAACCGACCGCGCCGAAGTCGCCGACGTTGGCGTAGTAAGGCCCTTTGGTATAAGTGAGTTGCTCGGCAAGCTCCGGGAACATGAAGTTAAGATCGGTATAGCCTTGTCCGTGCGCGTGGGTCGGTTGGTTGATGGGCATTCCGTCCAAGTAGGTCTCGAGATCGGTGCCGTGATCCAAGTTGTAGCCGCGCATTAGATATTGATTGGCCTTGCCCTCGCCGCTGTGCGTGGTTGCGATCAAGCCCGGCACGGTTTCGAGCAGTTGACCCGGGCGAATCTCCGGAGTCAGCTGCAGCTCCTCATCATCAACCACCCCTTCGCTGGCGGTCGAGGCAGTGCCGAGCAGTTCCAGCCGCTGGGCCGTGACCGTGATTTCTTGCAGTGACGACGAAGCGGAGTTCCTCGTGCCCGCGGCATCCGAGCTCGAATCCGTGACCAAAGCCTGCTCGGCCTGCGCCGACGAGCAGGCGATGCCCATCAACAGGGTGCTCGCAACAGCACGTTGCGTTGCTGATGCTTTCATGTGCTTTTCCCTCGACCTTTCAGCCCTCGTCTTGAGAAGCCAACGAAATAGGAGCGATGCGCAAACGCAAGCCCCATCCTGCGGCTTGCTCACGCAACGTCGATGTTCAAGGTTCTAGGAGAGGTGCGGCGGTCCGCGGGGAGATTGTTGACGAGTGGGCCCGAAGCTCAGGAAGGTCTGAGCGAAAGCCGTGGGCAATACCGACAGCTCGTACACCGTGCCACTTGCGAGCACCGGCAGCGTCGGCAAAGGTGCGGGCCCGGCACTTCGCGCGTAGGGACAGGTAGGGTCGCCGTGCGCGCCCTGATGACGCATCGCATGATGATCGTGACCAGGAGGATGGTGGCCGGCAGCCGGCACCTCGGCCTCGCACAGCACAAATGCGAGACCTCCATCGACCGGTGCAACCATGAAGCCCGCAGGAACGAGCGCGCGCAGGAAAAGCATCCCGAGCACTAGCAGCGTCGCCCATGACGGAGTTGCACCGCGCCGGATCCCTTTAATTGTTCTGCGCATCCAGGCCCGAAAATACTCTGACCCAAACCATTATGACAACATTCCAAACCAGTCGGGTTGTGAGGCGTAGGCTTGGTCGCTGACCACCGATGGCGACGATTGACCTCCCAGGCCCCGCCGGGATACACTAAATGCGAATCACTCTCATTCGTATTTCAAGGTGTTCTTTTGCATGCGCTCGGCGGCAGTCGCAGTTCTCATATTGCCGATCCTGGTCGCGGGCGTGGTGCGCGCCGATCAAGAGACCGAAGCGAATATCACGCCTCCCGCGAGCGCCCCCGCCAACGCCGAGCTGGCTCCGATCGTGGTCAATGCGCGCCGGTACGAGTTGCTTCGGCAAAAGAACAAGGAGCTGGACGAGTTGCGCGAGGAGGCTCTGCTGCCCAAGCTCGGCGCCACCAAGTACAACATCGATCAGGAAGCCGTCGAGGCGCTGCCGCAAGGCAAGAACACGCCGCTCGACAAGGTGCTGCTTCAGGCACCCGGTATTTCCTACGATTCGGCGATCAGCAATCCTGATTTTCACGTGCGCAACGAGTACGCGAACGTCCAGTACCGGATCAATGGTATCCAGCTTCCGGATGGGGTCTCAGCCCTGGGACCTGTCCTGGAAACCGGTTTTATCGGCAACCTGAACCTGCTTGACGGGGCGCTGCCTGCGCAGTACGGGCTGCGGACCGCGGGTGTTGTCGACATCACGACTAAAGCCACGTTCGATCCGGGCGGTAATCTGGATGTCTACGCCGGCAGCCTGGGGACGGTAACCCCGAGCATCGAGTACGGAGGCAGCGAGGGCCAGACGCAATACTTTCTGACCGGACGTTACCTAAAGAGCGATGAGGGCCTGGAGAATGCCATTCCGGCGGCGGATCCGATCCATGACCGAACGACGCAGGGTAAGTTCTTCGGGTACGGATCGACCCTCTTGGGGGATTCTAACCGACTGACCTACATCGCGGGCGCCTGGGTGGGACATTTCCAGATTCCGAACGTCGTCGGCCAGGCGCCGCTCGGGGATTTCGGCCCGAGCGATCTGTCCTCGGCCGACATGAACGAAAACGAAACCGACCAATTTTACTTCGGTTTGCTCGCGCTGCAGACACACTGCGAGAGCATCGACACGCAGCTTTCGGTCTTCACGCGCTACGCGACCGTCGATTTCATGCCCGACGTGTACTACGACCTGGCTTTCAACAATGTCGCCTCGGCTGTCATGCGCAAAAGCCTGCTCAGCGGTATTCAATTCGACGCTGCCGATCGTCTGAGCGATTCGCATGCGCTACGCGCCGGATTGGTATTCAGCATCGAGCAGACGAAGGTGGACGACCTCTCGACCGTCTTGCCCTTAGGCGTCGACGGCACCCCGTTGCCGACTCCTGTGACGTTGAATGACTACACATCAAAGCTCGGCTGGATCCTGGGAGGCTACGTTCAGGACGAGTGGACGATACGCCCGAATCTTACCCTGAACACGGGTGTGCGCTTCGACCAGATGAATCAATTCGTCTCGGCCAACCAGCTCAGTCCGCGCATTGCCCTCCTCTACAAGCCTTTCGCGGACACGAGCTTGCATGCCGGAGTTTCGCGCTATTTCACCCCGCCGATGCAGGCGCAGGCAACACCAAACAACCTCGCCTTGTTTCAAAACACGACGCAACAGCCGGCGATCCCGCTCGATGACCGGGTTCGACCGGAGCGGGCCACGTATGTCGACGTCGGAGTTGATCAGGAACTGCTGCCGAGTCTTACGGCGGGCGTCGACGCCTACTACAAGCACTCCACTGATACTCTCGACGACGGGCAGTTCGGCCAGGCAGTGGTCCTGGACCAGTTCAATTACGCGCGCGGCTTTAGCCGGGGAGCGGAGCTCAAGATCAACTATTACCGGGCAGGATTTCGGGCCTACGCGAACCTGGCGGCCGAAGTGACCAAGGCCAAGGAGGTAGTCTCGAACCAATATCTCATCGGCGATCCCGTGGAACTCGACTACCTCGCGAACAACTATACCTACGCATCCGACGCTCAGACCATCACCGCGTCGGCCGGGACCTCCTACCGCTGGCGCGGTCTGTTCGCCAGCGTGGATGGCATCTACGGCAGCGGGCTGCGTACGGGTTTTGCCAACGAGCAGCACACGCCGGGATATACGCAGTGGAACGCCGCGGTCGCTCGCAACTTCGACCCTTGGCATAGTGGGAAGCTGCTCTCGCTGCGCTTGAGCGCCGTCAATCTCTTCGACCGCAGCTACTTGCTGCGCAGTGGCACCGGCATCGGGGAATATGCCCCCCAATTCGGACCGCGCAGAGGGCTGTTCGTCGGGCTTACCCAGCAGTTCTGAATGCGGTGGGCGGTTTACGGCTCCTAGCTTTCGCTTCTAGCGGCGTGCGGGCATGATGATGTGCAATCAAGATGAGATGTCGGGGATGGTCGATGACTTCCGCAGCGGGCCGGCGTTCAATCATCGGGCTCGACATCGGCGGCACCAAGATCGCCTGTGTCGAGGGTGGGTTCGACGGTCAGATTCACCGGCGCCGCGAGATCCCCACTTGCGCCATCCGCCCTTTCGATCGGACGTTTCCAGCCGTGATGGATCTCGTGAAGGAGCAGCTCGCCGGCGCGCGCAGCGCCAAACGCCACGTCGCAGCGCTGAGCGTAGCCGTGGGGGGACCGCTGCGCATCCGCGACGGCTTCCTGCTCAATCCGCCGCATCTGCCGGGTTGGCACAACGTGGATCTGAAGAAACGGCTGCTCGAGGAATTTCCCGCGCTGCCTGTGCATGTCGAACATGACGGCAACGCGGGTGCGCTGGCGGAGTTCCGGTTCGGTGCCGGACGGAGCCGACGCGGCCTTCGGCACTTGATCTTTCTCACGTTCGGGACCGGGCTGGGAGCAGGATTGATTCTGAACGGAAAAATTCTCCACGGAGCCTCCGACACCGCGGGAGAGGTGGGACATTGGCGGCTCGCGAGCGATGGACCTGAAGGTTTCGGGAAACGCGGCTCGTGGGAAGCCTTTGCATCCGGGGCAGGCCTCGTGCAACTCGCGAGCTTCATGTTTCCGAGGCGATGGCATGCCGACACCGCCATTCGCGATCTGGTCGAAACGATGCTGGCTGACGACGATGACGCTCTCACGGTCGCAGCGGAAGCCGGAAGGCGGATGGGCGAGGGATTGGCGCTCCTGGTCGATGCGCTCAATCCGCAGCTGATCGTGCTCGGCTCGCTGGGAGTCGTGCTCGGTGAGCGGGTCTTGAAGAGTGCGCGTCAGGTTCTCGCACGGGAGGCGCTGCCGCAGGCGGTTGCTGCATGCGATATCGTGCCCGCCGCGCTCGGCACGCGGATTGGAGACGTCGCTTCGCTGATGGCGGCCCTGAGCGCGCCGTCGATCTCGCGATTGGGCCGAGGAGGCGATTGACGATGTTTCCGGCTAGTACGTCGCCCGGCGGCAAGGCGGCAGCAGCAGGGGCAGGAACTGGAGCGGCAGCACCAACTACAAACTCAACAACTGATGCAGCAGCATGCACGAGAGCAACAGGAACTGCAGGAACGGCAGCAGGAGCAGCAGCGGCATGCCAGCAAGCCGCCGCCCAGGAATCCGAAGGACGAGCATCCGAAGTTAAGGTGGCTGCCGGTCTGCCGCAGAATTGACCGCGGAGAGCCGGCCGCCGGATGAATTTATTTGGCGCGCGCTGCGTCCAGCTCGCGTTTCAATTGTTCGGCCCAATCCTTGAGCATGGCGGTGGCCGCCGCTCGATTGGACACGGACGTGGCCCACTGAAAGGTCGAAGAGCCGCTTCGCCGCTGGTCGAACGCCGCCGCCAGCAATGTGCCCGTTACGGCGTCATTGACTTGTAGAGCGAGGGTCGCCGACCCCGCATCCATGGTGTAAGTCTTCGATCGCCCGGGCTGCTGGACGGCCGGGGCGTTGATAAAGACATTGACGATGTTCGGCGTTATCGTCATTACACCGTCGCCCGGCTCGGTGACAATTTGATATCCGCCATCGCCCAGGACCTGCGCAAAGGTGCTCTTGGCCATGGCCGCCAGATCGGTGCGGATCTTCTTCAGCTGCGCCGCTGAGAGACCATAGGTGCCGTAATTGCGCGGATTCCAGTTCTTGCTGAACTCGACCGCGGGTTCACCGATCATAATTTTGCCGTAGGCGGATATATCCACCTCGGGACGGCGGTACAGTGCGCCGACATTCTTTGAGGGGACGAGTTCGAGTCCGGTAAACGGCGAACTCGGCGCATCGCCGGCCGCAAGGGACGGAGAGAGGACGGCGAGAACGAGCGCTGCCGCAAAGGCCGCGCGCGCGCGTCGATCGAGGCAAGGTGAATGCAATGACATAGGATCTCCTAACCGCTATTTTTCTGAATTACAGCCCTTTTTCAGCATTATCGAATTTTCATTTTGCGTCGCTCACCCGCACACTGCAACAGGTTAAGTAACGGAGCCATTTATCATGCCAGGGCCAAAAATTATCGTATCGACAGATGGTCCGGTCACGACAATTCAAATCAATCGCCCGGAACACCGCAACGCCGTAGATCAGGAGACGGCGCAGCTTATGCGAGAGGCATTCCGCCAGTTCGACGCGGATGAAGCGGTCTCAGTGGCCGTTCTCTGCGGAACGGGAGCCGCCTTCTGCGCCGGATATGATCTCAAGTCGCTCGCAGCGGGAGGTGTCGCCTATGAGCCGGAGGGCGAGGGGCCGATGGGGCCGACCCGAATGCTGCTCTCGAAGCCGGTGATCGCTGCCGTCGAGGGCTATGCAGTGGCGGGAGGGCTCGAACTGGCATTGTGGTGTGATCTGCGTGTTGCCTCGACGACAGCGGTGTTTGGTGTGTTTTGCCGCCGTTGGGGTGTGCCGCTTGTCGATGGCGGGACCGTGCGGCTACCGCGGCTCGTCGGGCAGAGCCGCGCAATGGACATGATCCTGACCGGACGGCCTGTGGGAGCGGAAGAGGCGCTCGTTATGGGCCTCGCGAACCGGCTAACGCCAGAGGGGACAGCGATCGCAACTGCATCAGAGCTCGCTCGCGACCTCGCGCGTTTCCCGCAAACGTGCCTTCGGACCGACCGCCTTTCGTGCCACCGTCAGTGGGGCACGACTCTCGATGAGGCCCTGCGCTTCGAAGGTCGCGAGGGCGAGAGGCCGCTTCGCGAAGAGGCGAGACGCGGCGCTGCGCGGTTCGCCTCCGGGCTCGGACGCCGCGTACGCGAGTGAACGAAGAGGCGAAGCTGCCGTTCAACCGCATCCTGGAGGCGCCGGCCGCGACCGACGCCAGCGACTCCGACGACCGCGGTTGCCCGGTCACTCATGAGCATCTCCCCCATGCGTGCGCCGTCGGCAATCACTACCGGCGCCGAGCCCTTCTGTGAAGCGGCGTGCTTGTCGAGGTAGCAGCTGCAATGGAGGCGAGCCGATCATGAACATGTGTGATTAGGCGCCGAGCAAGGGGTGCAATAATGTTCTTTGACAATCCATCGACGAGCGCCTGAGCGCGCGCCGCAGAGATCTCATCAGGTAGCGCCTTGGCCATTTCAGTGAGCATGCTGATGACGCGCTCTTCATCAATCGTGCAGCTGCGAGCAAGATTTCGCCAATCGGCAAGTCCCACTCGAGCGATCTCGTAATGCTCACCAATCTTCATCGCCACTCGCTGTGCGATTAGATCCGGGTACGGAAGTTGACTGGAAAGATCATAAAGTGGGGCGAGACGGATCTCATCACCCGCGCCGATCAGAAGTGAATAGTTCTTTGCATGTCCATCCGTACCGCCAATCAGCCAGTTGAACATGTTTGCCTTCAAAAACCGCTCAACATCGACACCGGGATTCGCACTCACGCGTCGAATGAGCGTTACGATCTGCGCAATACCAGGCCCACCGTCTTCCTGATATTTTTTCGTAGGCATTAAGCTCAGGGCCTGACACATGTCCTCTTGATGAATGCGCCGCGGGAATGGGGATCCTGGCGACGGAGGCAGTCGGTCATAGCGTTCAACTACAATGTACGTGTCATCCAGCGCGAGCACGAAGGATTTCGCGGCGAGCATTCCCAACCGCGCGGCAATCTCCTGACAAAAGTGCTCGTTCTCGACTAGGCCATCAAAGCCTGGAATGCAGGGTTTGATAATGTGCGTGGTCGGTGTGCGCCCTCCTGGGACACCCCATCGGTTTTCCTGCGGGTCCCAGTAATAGGCGGTCTTGGCCTGCGCACCCGGCAGGCTCATCTTGCCGATATCCCCCGGTCGGCGTACCGCTGAGTTATCGTCGCGCAGCTGGCGCAGTCGCTCACGAAGCTCGTCGATGCTCATCCACTCAATTCTGGGGTAGTGCTCTGATTGGATCTCTGCACCTCGCTCTGGTGGGATGAATTGAGCAGCACCGGGAACATCAGCACCAACATGCGCAAGGAGCTTGAAGGGATTGCCGGCCGAGACATGATACTGCTGCCCCCAGCGTTGCAGGACATTGGGATGCTCGGGCAATAGGTTCCAGAGGTGGGGCCACACCGCCTTCTGGGGATAGGTAATCTCTGCTAGCGGCATGCTGACGGAGAGTGAGTAGCCTTGTGATGACTCGCGCCAGGCACTCTCGTAATTCAGAGACAGGCGACCGGAATTGTCGGCGTGGACTCGTCCAGCCAGTTCGCCTTCGATGAAGATTAGGAGCTCGCTCACTTGCGCTGGGGCCGCTGCAGTTGACGAAAAACTTCGTCGAGCCGCGATGGCCCGGAGGGGCTATCTTTTCCGGGCGAAGGTCGCTTTTCATCGCTCAGGGATGCCTGGAGGTTAAGCGCATCTAGGGTCTTTAGGACCAAGCCAAGCTCGGCAGTCGGGTTCCCGGATTCCAGGTGAATGACCCACTTTCGACCGACTCCGAGTTGTGCTGCGAGTGCATTTTGAGAGAGGCCTTTTTCCAGCCGCTTTAGGCGGATAGATCTTCCAAGCTGCTCCGGGTTTCGTAATATGATGTCCTTCATGAGGGACATGATACCGAATGTACTTTATAAAGTACATGTCCTTTAATAGGGACATAGGGTCGATGTCCTCTGTAGCGGACATCTTGTCGGGTCGGCGAGAAGAGAACGCGGCCGACTGCACAATCAACTCGCCAAGTTTATCGTCGACCTCGCAACGGCGAGCAGACCGAACCCAAAATTGGTGCTGGGCCTCAGGCGAGGGTGGATGGAATGCTCAGCAAAATAACCTAGGAACCGCATGACACAATACCCTAGAGATACTAAAATATGAAAGCCTAGAAACCGAGAGGTATGATGAGCTAGAGACGGCAACCATGGCGACCCCGTCCGAAAAGGGGCTCACTCGCTCGCTGCACTAAAAACCCTGCAGGATCAGCATGTTGCCATTCGCTCCGAACAACTGAGCCGCACGCGCCGGGAGCGCCTGCTTAAGAACGGCTTCATCCGCGAGGTCATCAAGGGCTGGTACATCCCTTCCCCACCCGGTGAGCCCGTCGGCGACCAGCGTCTTGTGTGTTCGTCGCCGCGCATCACGTGTCCTCGAGTCCTCCCATTTTTTTAAGAAAGGTGCGGCAACGATCGACATGCACGGTAAGGGCGTGCAGATATTGCTCCACCGTCATTCCTGTAACATCGCGGAATTCTTGCGGATATAGCCGCAGCAGTTCGACGCCGTGATCGTTGAGCCACTTGGTACATTTGATGATGCTGCGCAGATTTTTCGCATGGGCCAATCGATTGAAGCGCTCGATGTCCTCTCGAGTGAAGCCGGCGATAATCGCCCGCCGATCGTCATCGCTTAAAACCTTTCTTTTGCTCATAGCGCACGTTGAATGCGGTGCCGCGGCATTCATAGACCTCAGTCGCATTCCCAATCAGCGGGGTTTACGCGCAGGTATTCACCGGGCCGGTGGCATTGACACGATTCAGTAAAATAATACTGCGAAAATGCGACGATAGCGTGGCAAGAAGTAAATCAGGGAGGAGATTAAAGGGGTGCACAGGAATACCGTCAATCACGAGCGCCTCATGCGCGAATCGACCGACCGCGTACAAAGTGCGCTATACAGTGAGAATCCCATCGAACAATTGGTCGCCAGCCGGCTATTGGAGAGCCCGGCGGTATTTCGGACCTGGGAGAGCGAACATTCCGGACTGATGCGCGAGGTTGCGAACACCGGCGTCAGGCGCACACAAGCGGCCCTGCTAAAACGGGCCACATTTCGGCTGATCCACGGCAAGGCGCTGTTCGAATACCTGCGCGATAACCGAATTCGGGGCAGCGCGCGCCAGCGCATCGTCGTCTCTTTCCATCCGACGCAGGATTACGCTCAATCCGTCATCGCGGAACATGGACTGTATCTTCGCAAGGCCTGCAGCTTCCTGTGCACGAGCCACGTCGGCGGCAATGTCGTGCGCGACCCCGGCTTCTTTGATCCAATGAGGCGCTATCAGGCGCTCTACGCGGAGTACTTCCAAATCTTTTGCAGTACGCATCTCGAAGTGGAGTCCGCCGATACTGAACCGCGGGTGGAGTTGCTGCCGTTGCTAAAATACCAGCTCGAAGAGTGCCGCAGGGCGATCATGAATCCGCAAACGGAAACGGAGTGGCTAAAGCGCGAAGCCGAAATGCGCGAGCCCACGGGCGATACGGTCCGGCTGCCCTGGCTGGGCGGTTTGAAGCGGAAGCCTTAGGCTCGTCATCTGCGGATTAGCGTACCGCAAGGCATGAACGACCGCGGTGATTATTTCAGTACCGTCGCGCCACCGGTGCCGCGCTGACGAAAGTGCCCGCGGCGATGCCCCCTTCGCCTGGCTCTAATGGCCAAAGACACAGGGGCAGTGCACCCTGATGCAGCCTGCTGCAAAGTGCGGCGCGTGACGCACTGGAACATTCGAAGCACTGATGCGGCGTTGTCGTATTCGGTGCGGTCTGTTATACCTCAATTTGCGACCAGCGCGACTACCTGGAGGGTAAGAGCGACAAGTCGGGCCGGCAACTGCATTTTCACCCCCATGGGTTACATCGAAGGTCTGCTTTCCAGGACGGATTCTAGCCTACTCTATGCCTGTTTTTGGCCGACATCACGCCCCGCAGAACTCTAGCGCTTGGCGTAGTATTTGACTCCCGGCAAACCGTCGAAGTCTGAATCCTGCGTCCAAAGCGGCGCGCGATGTCGCTGCGCGGTCGCGAGCATTACGCTGTCCGCCATCGCTATTTGATGCAGGATCGAGAGCCGCGCCGCTTCTATCGCGGTCGCCCGGTCGAGGTCTACGACGCTCCCTTGCTCCATCACCGCGACGGCTCTCAACGCGTCGTCCTCACCGCGCTGCTGGCTAACCCGCTTGAACACCTCAAACAATGACAGGGTCGGGACGAGAAGTGACCGGGTAGCTTCGATTGGCTTTGCGAATGCTGAGGCGTTGGGTCCGTCGGAGAAGTATTCGAGCCAAGCCGAGGAATCGACGACGTTCATACCCGATCGGATTCCCTCGGGACGTCGGTGTCAATTCCCTTGAGTGAACCGCGCGCAGACTTAGTCGGTCGCACCGGCACAAGTTCGATCCGCCCCCGATACTCAATCGCATGCAGCTTCTCGCCGGGCCTGATCCCGAGCGCCTCACGAATCTTCGACGGAATGACGATCTGGTACTTTGAGGATACGGTTATGGTACTCATACAAATCTCCGATCGATCTGAATCACGTAAGACGGCATCTGCAGACTATCATGCCTCGAATTCGGTGTCACAACATCTCGGGCAGCTTGGTCATCGGTTACCTGTCGGTCCTGTTCAATGTGCAGCGCAAGTGAACGAGTATGCGGAGAAATACTTAGCTTTAACGAGTCGAGCGTCTGCTACTTGCGTCTACTCCCCCGGCACTCTGTTGTGGGCGCTGATCTGCGATCGCTGCGCACTCGTAATCCGCCCGGTGCCCAAGGGAAAGAGGCCCTTGTAGCCCTCGCCGACCAGCCGCCCGATCCACCAGCGCAGCACGGATCCTAGGCCTCCGCCCAATCCCACCCACATGACATCCACAGGCTTCATTTTGATCACTTCGAGCCTGAACCAGTTGGCAGTTGGCATCCCGAAACTGCACCGTCTCAATTAGACCTTGGGGCTATCTCCGAAGCGGCTGCTGCGAATGGCTGCTTACGTCCGTACAGTTTGAACCGCTGCACTTCGGCTTTTGGCCGTCATGGTGAGCTCACCATAACGGCCATAACCTGCCACACACGGTCGGTCGAAATGCCCGCCCCGAACCGGCCGCTCGCGGCTGCGATAAGTCAGACGCAATTTCAGCTTGAGTGGTCGTGACTCGACACCTGCGCCAGCACCGCGTCTAGATTGAACGATGCGGGTTTCTGACGTGGTGGGAACTTTACAAAGTCCGCGATCTGCCCCGCTACCAGCGCCTGCATCGCGTACATCATGGGGGCTTGATCCACCACCCAGTCCCAGTAGCGATTCGAGTTAAAGTCGGCCCGCTCGAACGGGTCGATCCGAAGGTTGAAGATTTTCGGGAATCGGAACTTTACCAGTGGTTCCTGCCAGACACGCGTCGAGGTTTCGCGCTGCTCGGCCAGCACAAATTTGTAGTCGTTGTACCGGACCGCCATGACCTCACCGTCATCACTGAAATACATGATGGCTGTTCTCGGACTCTCCTTCACTTGCCCGGTCAGGTACGGAATCTGGTTGTAGCCGTCGAGATGGACCTTGAAAGTCTTGGCACCGACCTTGCAGCCGTTGAGTAATTGCGTGGTTACATCCGGGTTGCCAGCTGCCGCGAGCAACGTTGGAAACATGTCGATGTGAGACACGATGCCGTTAAGAACCGTGCCGGGCTTGATCTTGCCGGGCCAGCGCATGAGGCAGGGCACGCGCCAGGCACCTTCCCAGTTGGTGTCTTTGTTGCTGCGGAACGGCGTGTTGCCGCCGTCCGGCCAGGTGTCGTTCTGCGGTCCGTTGTCGCTGGAGTACATGACGATCGTATTGTCGGCGATGCCCAGCTCATCAAGTTTGTCGAGCATTTGGCCGATTTGTTCGTCGTGGGTAACCATCCGATCGCTGTAGTCGTCCTGCCCGCTTTTGCCGCGGTTCTTCTCCGCGAGGTGGGTCCTGAAGTGCATGGCGGTCGAGTTGTACCAGAGGAAGAACGGCTTATCCGCTTTCGCTTGCTTCTCCATCCAGGCGAGAGCGCCCGCCGTGATTTCCTCATCGATGGTTTCCATGCGCTTCTTGGTCAGCGGGCCGGTGTCCTTGATTGTCTGCCCACCCTTGCCGTCGGCCACGCAGTGCAGCACGCCGCGCGGTCCGAACTGCTTCTTGAACGCAGGGTCCTTGGGGTAACAAGGCAGTTCCGGCTCTTCCTCGGCGTTCAGGTGATAGAGGTTGCCGAAGAATTCGTCGAAGCCGTGCACGCACGGCAGGAATTCGTCGCGATCGCCCAGATGGTTCTTGCCGAACTGGCCGGTCGCGTAACCCAGCGGCTTGAGCATTTCCGCGATCGTTGCGTCCTCGGCATGAAGACCGACCGTTGCGCCGGGCATCCCGACCTTGGTTAGACCGGTGCGAATCGGGTTCTGGCCGGTGATAAAGGACGCACGGCCCGCAGTACAACTCTGCTGCGCGTAATAGTCGGTGAAGGTCGCGCCTTCTATACCGATGCGGTCGATGTTGGGCGTGCGGTAGCCCATCATGCCTAGGCTATAGCGGCTGACGTTCCAGTAGCCGATGTCGTCGCCCCACATGATCAGGATATTGGGTTTTTTGGTCGCCATGATGTTGAACCTCATTTAAGGCACGGCACGGGTGCTGCCGAACGCCACGCAATAAAATTGCAATAGAACTGCACTTCGCTGCCAAGACGATAGCGCGTTATGATTTAGATACCATTGGACTCTGGTCCCACAGAGGCGGCAAACCTTTAGCGACTAAAGGAATGACTGAAGGCGCTCAAGAGACCGGCGAGACTGACCGCGTGCATCAGTCTCGCCAGTTGATCGTCTCGTGATCAATCACGATCAGCTCATGCACCAGGAACGCGGTTTCCAGTCCCGCTGTGGATGCGCCGCCGACTGCCGTCGATCTTTTTTGGGCGCGTGTCGATCGGCAGCGCGCGCCGGTGTGCAGCTACTACGATGCACACCGCTGCAAATCATCGCGTCAGTACGGTGCCACCTGAACTTGAGGCAAAACGTCACGTTTGGCAAATTCTAGCGCGTGGCGCTCCGGGAACTTCGCGGCGCGGTGTTGGAAATCTTGAGTCGGCTGCCGCTCGCCGCGGACAGCTCAGAAGGAGCCACCAAAGTCCAATTGGCACACCGCGGCTTCACGGTGTCAACTCTCCCGAACTGGGACGGCCCGGTTCCCGGAGGGACGCAAAAGGAGAACGCAAATGTCCAAAATCAAGAAATACTCATTCGCCCCAATGCTCATCGCGGCTGGCCTTCTTGGGTCCAGTCTCGTGGCTGCTGCCGTGCGCATCGACGGCCAGGTGCAGGCGGGCGGCGCGGCGCTTGCCAATTCCACCGTCACTCTGTGGGCCGCCGGCACAGGCGAGCCTAAACAGTTGGCTCAATCAAAATCCGACCGGGGTGGCCGATTTTCGCTCTCGGCGGAGGCGCCGGGCGCGGATGTCAGTCTGTACCTGATTGCCAAAGGCGGCGAGACCACAATTCGCAATGGCAGCGGCGATAACTCTGCAATATCCCTGTTGACGGTAATCGGCAGCAAACCGCCGGCGACGGTCACGATCAACGAGATGACCACCCTGGCCTCGGTGATCACGCATAACCAAAATATCGATAGCACTGCGATCAAGGGTTCGCCGCTCGCACTGCGTATTGCTGCGGGCAACGTGCCGAACTTTGTCGATCTGTCGACTGGAGACTACGGGGCTACCATTTTGGATGGAGTGAACAGCGCGCAAACGACGACGATGGCGAATTTCGCCACACTGGTAAATGTCCTCGCCGGTTGCACGACGCGAGTGAAAGAGGACGCCTGCAGCAGCGTGTTCTCGGCGACTAGGGGCCCTGCTGGCCGTGCTCCCTCGGACACGCTTGCGGCCGCCGAATCCGTCGTGCGTTACCCCGCTTACCAGCCGGAGAGGATATTTGCGCTGCTCGATGAGTTCTATCCGTACCCGAAGAATCCCTCGGTGGTAGTGCGGCCCACACCGTTCCTGCCGTATCTGACGTATGCGCCGAGCGCTTGGGTGTTTCCGCTCAAGTTCACCGGCGGGGGCTTGAGCGGTCCCGGCAAACTGATGATCGATAGCCACGGCAATGCTTGGACAGCGGATAATTTCATCGTCGGCATGCAGAACATCGACAAGATTTGGGCGGGAGGAATTTCAAAGGTAGCGCCGAACGGCAAGCCGCTGTCGCCGGCGCTGGCCGGATTCACGGGCGGCGGCGTCGGCGGCCCAGGCTTCGGGCTCGCGCTCGATGCCGGCGATAACGTGTGGGTGAGCAACTTCCAGGCCAAGTCGATTTCGAAGTTCGACAATTCGGGCAAGCCGCTCTCGCCGCCGGAGGGCTGGAACTTCAACGGCCAGCTCGGACAGATGCAGGGCATCATCGTCGCGCCTAACGGCGATGTCTGGGCGCTCGACACGATGAAAGGTCAAGTAGTGCATCTCCCCAAGGGTGATCCAGCGAAGGGCGAGCTTCTGTGTCAGAACAAGAGCGGTAATCCCTTGAAGAATCCCTGCAAGCTGGTCGCCCCGTTCGGAATCGCGATCGACCAGCAGGACCGTATCTGGATCACCAACATTGTCGGCGATCACGTCACGCGTTTCCCCGCCTCAGATCCGAGCAAGGTGGAAACCTTCAAGACTGGCTTTTCCGGTAGCGGGCTCGGCATCGACAGCCAGGGCAACGTGTGGATCACCAACAAGCTCGGCAGCTTCGAGCACGGCAAGCTGAAGCTCGCGGAAATGATGTTGGCCGCCAAAGTCAATTTCGACCATGACCCCGACGCGCAAAACCGGATTGGCAAGGTCCTGGTCGGCACCATGGCGGCGCAGAAGGCGGGCAAGGATGGGGGTAGCATCACCGTGCTACGGCCAGACGGGAGTGAAGCACCGTTTTCTCCAATCTATGGCAAAGGGATTGTGGGACCGTGGGCGGTGTCGGTCGATGGCAATGATCACATCTGGATCTCCAACCTGGCCTCGGCCTCGGCGGGAATCGTGGAGCTGTGCGGGGTTCGCACCGACACCTGCCCGCCCGGCATGAACACCGGCGATGCGATCTCGCCGCCCGGCGGCTACGTCGGCGGCGGGCTGCAGATGCAAGTGGACGTGGGCATCGGTCCCGCGGGCGATGTGTGGGTCACCAACAACTGGCAGTACTGGCCGGCGGCGCTCGAGAAGGTCGATGAAGCACTGTCAACGCTCGGCGGCGGCCAGGGCGTGGTGGTGTTCTATGGAATGGCGAAGCCCGTTCGTACCCCGATGATCGGACCGCCGCGGGCGCCGTAAGTGACGACAGAAAGGACGAACCAAAGCTGATCACGGTTATCCGTCAGTTTGCGGACTCTGATGCCGCGAAGCAGACCTTCGCCACTGTGTGGAATTAGGGTTGACTCCGGCCAATAGAGGTTCATCGGCATTTCAAGCCCACCCGGGGACCGCCTCCCGACTAGGGCGGATACCCTGGAACGGGATTTCGTCCGCAATGCGGTTTGGTTCATTTCACTGGTCTTGGGCAGGCTGGATTCGGGCGATGTCGATGACCTTGCTTTCGTTGGGTTGCTTTTGATCGAGCGCGCAGAGCTGACGAAACATTTCGCCTGCGAGCCTCCCGAAGGGACTGCCGATTGAGAACTTGCGGGCCAGCGTTAATGCGTACTCGACATCCTTCAGCCGCAGTTGCGGCGGAAATGGCCCGACGTTCCTCTGGATTGGTTACTTTGTCGTAGAGCCTAAGCATGAATCCCATAATGGGTATGATGAACCCCAATTTGGGGTCTGCCTCGCGAACATCGGGTGACTGGAATTGTAGTAGCGGAATTGATGGTACCCATCATGTCTTGCGCCTGGTGTTTGGGGGACTGCTTGCCCCGGACGATATTACCGGGTATATTACAGGGTATATTTCTGGAGAAACCGTGAGCGATACAGCACAGAAGAGAGCGTTGCGAAATTATCGCTCCCGCCTGTCGAAGCGAGGAATCGCACGATTCGAGGTCCTCGGCCTTGATGCAGATCGTGACTTAATCCGCTCCGTCGCGCGGCGCCTCGCGGAAGACAGCCCAGATTCAGCCCGGATTCGAGCAGCCATCGGCCGGACAATCTCAGGCGAACCGCCGAAGAGGGGCGGAATTGTTGACGCGCTGCGTCGCTCGCCGCTTGTAGGCGCCGATGTCGAATTCAAGCGCTCCAAGGAAACCGGCCGCAAGGTCGACCTTTGACCCGCTACCTGCTCGACACGAATATCATCAGCAATGTGACGAAGCCGGATCCGGCCGAATCGCTATTGGAATGGATGCGCAGGCAATCCGATAGCGATTTGTTCATCTCCTCCCTGACCGTCGCTGAAATCCGACGCGGCATTCTGGATAAACCAAGGGGAAAAAAGCGCGAAAGGTTGGAGGCGTGGTTTGCTGGACCGGAGGGTCCGCAGTCGTTATTTAGAGGGAGGGTATTGTCATTTGATGAAAAGGCTGCCTTCGTCTGGGCTCGCCTAATGTCCGAAGGCCGCGCCGCCGGGAGACCGCGAAGCGACCTGGATATGATTGTCGCTGCCATCGCCGAAGCGAATGAGTGTGTGATTGTAACGGATAATGAAAAGCGCTTTGCCGGCCTCGAGGTTCTCAATCCGTTGCGAATATCAAGGTGAGTCGGTAATTCGATTGGGCCGGCACACTTCGACGTGAATTACGGCTCGCGACCCCGTTGCCGCCGAAAGCGATAGTGCTCTATCGGCCGCTTGTGCGCTCTAACTTGTCAAGTTGACAAATAATGAATCCGAGTGCATTCTGAGCATGGGAGGCTGCCGCTATGAAGACCATGACCGTGGGCGAATTTAAAGCCCGCTTTTCGGAGGCATTAGACGCCGTTCGCGACGGTGAGACGATTGTTGTATCGTACGGACGTAATCATCGGAAGGTGGCGGCCCTGGTGCCCTACACCGAACTTAAGGCGTCGAAAGAACGACCGCTCGGTCTCCTGAAATCGAAAGTCCGGATCGGCTTTGCTCGCGAATTCTTGCTGCCCGACGACGATTTTCTCAAGGCATGATCGGCCTCCTCGATACGCACAGCCTCATATGGGCGGTGGTGGCGCCGGAGAAGTTGTCGGCGAGGATGCGCGCCGCCATTGCGGACCCGACAAATGAGATTCATGTCAGCACGGTCACTTTTTTGGAGATCTCGCTCAAGTTTGCTATCGGCAAACTAAAAATGACCGGGTGCTCACCAGAAGACTTGGTGGCAACAGCGCGACAGATGGGACTCGTCATTTCCGCTCCCACCGCCGAGGAGTCTGCAGGGTTTTATCGACTTCCCAAGGTCGCGCATAAAGACCCATTCGACCGCATGTTGATATGGCAGTGCTTGCAGCGGCAGTGGACGTTGATCACGCGTGATCGTGGGTTACACGAGTACGGGGCTCTGGGCTTGCGCACGACCTGGTAGCCGCAAGGTGATAGTCGGCGCTGAAGCGATTTATTGCACGGAAATCACGAAGTTATCCGGTCGCGGTGAGTCGATCGGTATACTTTTGGTAGACGTTGCTGTCGATCCATCGGTAGACCAAACCTCAGTCCGATCGGAGCAACGTCCCGCGGACCCGGAGCGGCCGATCGCGAATGGCGCTACTGGGGTCAGGGCATTTTCGTCGATTATGGGCGCGAGATCTGCCGCCGCGGTAGCGAGATTTTGATCAGCGACTTCTAGTCTCGCCACTCGACCCGCCACCGTTCGCCTGGCCGCAAGGGTATTTCTCGTCCGTGTGCGACAGCGCACCGACGGCTGGGCGACCGCGCGTCAATCTTCGTAACTTGTGACTGGTAATCGTCCCCTTTGAACTTTCACGCCGTGGGCTGGCAGCTGCCGGCACGCACAACGCCAAAGAGCCCAATCCGTTTGCAGTGTCACTCACGGGTCGGGCGTCGAGCAGAGTACAGAGTTTCATCAATTCAATGGAGTAGACAGCAATGGAATCAACATTCAATGACAACGGCCAAGCCATTTGCGCCGATGCCAAGGTGCGCGGTGTGGGCAGCGAAGAGGTCCGCAGCTTGATGGCTGACACGCAGGATCTTTTAGGCCGAGTCTCGCACGTCGCCGATCCCGAAATCGCTCGTCTCCGAGCAAAAGTCGAACGTGGGTTGGCGACGGCGAAGAGGACTCTTGCGGACGGCGCGGACCGGGTGCGGCGCCACGCGAAGGACGTAGTGACCGCGGGGGATGGCTATGTTCGAGATCAGCCGTGGCAAGCCGTGGGCATCGCCGTCGCTGCGGGCCTCGTCGTGGGCTATTTAGTCGCCAGGCGCTAAGTATGGAAGTGTTATAGCGCGTCGCCACTGCCGCCTCGCTCGTCGTACGGCACCCCGGTGCCTACGGCGATTTGATTTCGCACGACGACATGTCGTCCGCCTATAACGCATTTTCTCGGCGACTCTGTGCAGGAGTTGTTTTGTCCGGAGCCGTTGTATTATAGATCCCGATGGCTTGCGTCTGGGCCATCGATTCACATAGGCACTCCGGTGCCTCTGCCCATTGAGCACTACGCAATGATAGGCGTCTGTATGACCGCAGCGTTAGTCGGTGTTGACGACTACGTGCAAATGTATAACTTGGCATTGCGCTCCTCGCCCTGTCGGGCCGCTGGCGAGGACGCCGGCGTTCAACACGGCCTAGCGGCCGAGTTGCCGAACCCTGATCCTTGTCTGTCGGGGGTTCGAATCTTGCCCAATTATTGAACGATCGTTTAGTATTGTATAACTAATTGATTTTATTGGATTTTGCCGGCTGAGGGATTCGAATAGGCGCCATAACAAACTGTTTCGTAAGCGTTTATCAAAGACACTTGAGACGAGTTACCCCAAAAAGTTACCCGCGAGAGGGCGAGATATTATTGGACGGCATTGGATGCCCGTGGCTTGTCCCCGCGACCAATGCGCCCAGCAGCGCGAGAATCCGGCATATCAGACCGAAATGAAACCGGCGAGCTTCAGGGCCCTACCATCGAAAGTCGCAGTGGCACGACAACCTAGCCGGCGATTGCGTGCTTCAATCAGGCAATCCGCAAAATCGGCGGCCGAATCCTTCCAAGAGTAGACGGCGTTCTCAACAGACGGCTCGTCCTCGAAGGCCAGATCGGCTGTGTCCAGGAGCGCAGAGAAAGCCGTGACTATATCTGCCTTCGCCAATTCGTATCGGCTTCGAAGCACCCACTCCGTTTCCAGCAAGACCAACAGACTCACCAAGACCGGTTCGCCCTTGGCCACCTCACGATCGATCAGTCGCCGTGCCTTCTCATACTGTGACTTGTCGTCTCGTGTCAGGTACCGGACGAGAACGTTGGTATCTACGCCCAGCATCAGCGTGACAGTAACTCGATGGGCAAAGGTTTCCTGCCCTTTTTGTGCAACAGCCCCGCGAGTTCAGACACACACTTGTTTTTTACTCGCATGATGACAACGCCGTCCGGCATCAACGTGAAGCTCATTCTGTCCCCAGTCTTCATACCTAGACTGTCGCGAATCGGCTTGGGGATTGTCGTCTGACCCTTGCTGGTCAGGGTAGCTTCTGTACTCATGATTGGCTCCATAATCCTTACCGCATCAATTATAGTAAGGATTGGATTCCTGGGCAAGCAAGCAGCGCTTAATGGCGCAGTTTGGCTGCCGCAAGACTGGTCGTGGACGTCAGGCGGCGGTTGGCGAGACGGGCACGAATGGCCGGTGTCCGGCGAGGCAGGGGAGGGAAAGCCTTGCAATTTGGAGAAACATCTCGTATATACGTGTGATGACGTAGGAGGTTGCTATGGCCGTCGCCGCCAGTCGGACGTTTCGCAGCGGGAATAGTGAAGCGGTGCGCTTGCCGCGCAATGTGGCGTTCGGGCGCGAGGTCGAAGTGACCATCGTACGGTCTGGTGATGTCCTAACAATTTACCCGACGCGCAAGCCCATCGGCGAACTGGTGAAACAGCTTGCGGAGCTTCCGCGCCCATCAGGAATCGAGGGGCGCGACGACGAGGTACTACCGGAACGACCGGGGCTCTGACGCTTGGCGTTTCTACTGGACACCAACGTCGCAATCCATCTCCGCGACGGCGATGAGGCCGTAGCCGCAAAGGTCGCGGCGTTGGAAGGTGCGATTCTGCTGTCGGTTATCAGCAGAGTCGAACTCGAAGGGGGTGTCTATCGAGACCCTGCACAAATCGGTGTTCGCCGGCCGCGGCTGGATGCGATGTTCGCGGCGCTGCCCGTGCTCGCCTTCGATGATACGGCTGCCGATGCGTATCGGCAGATCGTCGAGGCGGTCGGGTATTCGCCCCGAAAGCTCCTGGACCGCATGATCGCTGCTCAGGCGATTGTCCATCGCGCGACGCTTGTAACCCTGAATGCCGGCGACTTTCGAGACGTTCCGGGTCTCGACTTGCTGTCGTGGTGATCGGCGGCGTGGTCGACTGCATGGCCGCGGCGATGTTGCCCCAGGGGGTCGCGGTGCGACGTTGCGCAGATTGGCGGTGGTGGGGGCGAGAGGACAGCACAGTATCCGCGTTAATGATCAGTGGCGTGTTTGTTTCGTTTGGACCGACTGAACAACGGTTGGCGACCGGCATGACTCCGGAGGATGTCGAAGGATTCCTCACCGCATTCGCCAGCGCAGCAGAACCGGTCGAACTCAGTTTCCTGTGGCGCCCGCAGCTTCGCGATCCGGCTAACGAGTTGATGCTGGAGGCCGCAGTGAACGGGCGAGCAGATGCGCTGGTCACCCACAACATCGATGATTTTCAGTCAGCAACAGAACGCTTCGGTGTCAGAACCTTGACTCCAGGCGCGTTTCTCAAGGAGCCCCAGTGGCCCAGCGATCGCGCCCTTGCGCTTACCAGCGGAACGCCGCGCCGAACGTGGGGCCGGTCATCCGTACCTTCTGCATGATGGGCCGGTCGGACAGTTGATACGTCAGGTTGCGGCAGCCGAGCCCTAGATCGCCCCAGTGAAAGTGATAGGCGATTCCGACGTATTCGTTGTTTTGCCAGTTTTTATTGCCATCGGCGACGTCCGCCTCAAAGGGCAGGAACCACTTGCCGTCTTGGCTGAGTCGCAGGTGGCCCTTGACGCCGACCAGGGCGTCCGTCGAATCGGCGCTCGGCCAGAACCCGCCGCCCTTCATCAGCGGGGTGGGCGGGGCGGTGAACTCGTAGGACAGCGAGAGGCTGACACTCGTGTAGCGCATTCCGACCATGACATCCACAGTGCCGACGTCGTTATTCATCACCGTGTACCCGGGAGCGAGGGTCAAGATCGACGCCCGGATCCCGCTGTCGATGGTGCGGATCACCGACAGCGTGGCGTCGCCCCCGGGCAGGCCAATCTCCCTCACATGCGTGGGGGTGGTCGCCAAATTGAGATAGACGAGGTCCGTCCAGAGACTCCAATCGCCCTTGCGCACGGTGGCCTCAACCAGCGCGCCCATCTCCACATATTTCAGGTACTGGTGCGGCTCGGTCTCGATGGTCTGACTGCCCCCGCCGGCAATCGGCGGCAGGTTCACCGTCGAGTACAGCCAAGGCACCCAGCCGTAGATGATTGCCTCGTAGTGCCATTGGCCGTCCCACATGTTCACGTCCTCGGCCGCGACACCGCGCGATGCCAGCGCACCGATGGCGAGAACGAAGGCTGCTGCTCCGAGCCTCAGGAATCTGTCGTGATGCATCAAATGGCCTTCTTTGCTTCTAGGTGAGGGGAGACTCCTGCTGGCAGCCGGTGCGGTCTGCTGTGGCAACCCCCGAGCTTCAAACGCATTCAAATGGTCGCGCAAACACTGGGGTGTGGGTATACGCCGAAAGGCGTACTGAACGTCCTGCAGGGGCCCGTTTGGGGATCACACGCCCCCGGCGGCGGCCTGGGGTGCGAAGCCGGTACCCGCCGCGGGCGATCGCCTCTTCCACCATGAACAGACGATCCTGCCCCCAGTACATCTCCCGCCGACGAAAAATGTCGGGGCGCCGAATACGCCCCGCTGAATCGCCTCGTGCGGCAGTGTCACAATCATCGCGTCTGAGAAGACTCGCTCGACGTGCGCCGCGTCACCCCGGCGGGCCCCGAGACTTCGATAATCCTTCTCGAAGCGGATGGCGAGGCCCGGTTGATACGTTTTGAGTTGCTTCTTTTGCGCCGCGGTCTTGTCCAGGGCCCGGAATGATAGCCGGTACGGAGGTCTTGCACTGCTCGCGTGGCTCCTCGAACGATGGCCTTACAGTCCGGGTTCTGCGGTCGGGATTGATCTACTTACCCGGTGGTCGATCGCAAAACGGAACCGTGTCTCGCGTCATCTCGGCGTCCCAGATTGGCATGATCCCTGGAATCCGGGACCGCATGAGATTGAACCCGCCATTCAGGCGAGGCTTCGAGAGTTGTTGGAGTCGGCTCGTGCGGGGTGAGATTGCGTCCCATTGATCAACTATGGGGCCCCCATTCTTGAATTAGGACTACATACCACGGATGCCCAACGGGACGTATCGATTCCGTTTCCTCACCTGAAGGTGCATGGTGCGGCTGAGGGATTCGAATAAGCGCCATAACAGACTGTTTCGTAAACGCTTATAAAGATCAAAGAAACGAGTTACCCCAAAGGTTACCCCCGCGCGGGTGCGAGACACTATCGGACCGCGTTGGACGTCCGTGGGTGCGAGTCTTCACCGGCGGGGTCTGCATGTGGTAAAGTGAACGCAGTATATCGCTTTACCGCTATGGTGAAACATGGCTACTACTGTCACGCTGAGCAGCAAATATCAGATCGTTATTCCTCAGGAGGCGCGGGAGGCGCTGTCGCTGTCGGCCGGGGACGAGTTGCTCGTCCTTTGTAAAGCTGATCGCGTGGTCATAATTCCAAAGCCCCGGAAGCTAGCGAAGCACATGGCTGGCCTGCACCGGGAGGTCTGGCAGGGTGCGGAGGCCTATCTGCAAGGCGAGCGCAAAGACTGGTGAGAGTGCGATTTCCGGGTCGTCACAAACGGGTGCTCATCGACACCAGCGTGTGGATCTATCATTTCGAGCAGCATCCGCAGTTCGCTTCGGTCGCCGGTCGAATCATCGAAGATCTTGAAGAGGGAAAGTTCCGAGGCGTCGCGTCGGAGTTGGCGCTGCTCGAGCTGACCGTTCGACCGTTACAGCTTGGGCGACAGGATGTTGCGGACGACTATGAGGTGCTGCTGGGTTACTTTCCCCACTTTGAGCTCGAGCCGATCAGTCGGGAGATTCTGCTGGAGGCTGCGGGATTGCGCGCCCGACACCGATTGCGAACGCCAGACGCAATTCAGCTTGCTACGGGCCTGAGGGTAGGTGCCACGCTGGCCGTAACAAACGATGGAGCATGGCGCGACCTGCCATTCATCGAGGTCTTGATTCTGTCGGACTTGGTCGATTAATACATGGTTCGTCGGAAGGCGAAAGCCAGGAAGTGGTGCTGCGGCTTTGCGGTGAAACCGCTGAGTGCTCTCGACCCAACGCAGACGGTGACGACTGGCAGCTCTTGGGCGATTCAAATTAATGTCACTGGACCTTTTCAATGTCGCCCGGTTTCCAACTCTTGTCGATGGCGGCTTCGGTCGGGCCATAAAGCCTTATGATGGCAAAATAGCCTCTGCCGGGAACGGTCGCGAGCCAGTTGCCTTGTTTGCCCGCAGGTGCTTTGGGCCCGAGATAGAGTTCAGTGCTGTCGTCCGCGTTCTGCACCGGCCTGTCGCGCGAGCCAAGTGAGGGGAAAGGCTGGCCATTGGCGAGGCCTGAAGCGTTCTCAGCCTCATAGAGCGTCACAGACCAGAAGTTGGCGGCCGGAATGTTCGGCGGCAGCTTCAGCCGATAGTTGCTGCCACCAGACAGAGGCGTGCCCGTGCTGTCGGTAAAGGCCATCATGTAGGCGGCGCCCTTGCCCGGTATTTTTGAGAGCATCCCCGGACTCACCGAGTAGTAGTCGGTGAAGAACCAGATCCGGGTGTCGAGATCCAGATACCGCCTGCAACCCTGTCCCAGGACAAGTTGAACGGCCCGTACGGCTTGGCGGGCGTCCCATCATTCATGGGGTTGACCCAGTGACGGTCGGGCCAATTGAACAAGGAGCGGCCGCTGACGTTATCTTCGAATCCAATGACCCGGCTTGTCTTGTAGCCGGTCTTCGCGGCCAGATCGAGGATCTTCCGTGTGTGTGCATCCGGTGTGAACGGCTGGCCCTTGACGATGCCGATCGCCGCCAGCATGCCGAGCCAGTCGGGGCCGGCGAGATTGGTGCCTTCGCTGTCCAAGAGCTGTTTGAGGTGATCAAACGCGCTGCCGTCGCTGATTGGTAGCATATTGACCGGAACGCCGGAGGCGTCGGGGAACTTCATTGGCTTCGCACCGGCCTCGCCATTGAGGGGATAGATTTTTGTCCGTTCAAGGTGCGCGACGGCGGGTGTCAGATCCTTCGGGTCCTGATAAAACCCTCGCAAGAATACAAACACGTTGTTCGTCCCGGAGCGGTAGACGAAGTATCCCTCGGGCACCGCTCCCTTGTAGCCCGGCGGGAGAAGCAGAAACTTCCCACCCTTGCCCGCATCAGGCCCAAAAAAACCCACATCACCAAAAAACTTGCCGCCATCCACCGGGATGGGTCGCTGCCAGAAATCCATCAGGATGCCTTGCAAGCCGGGCGGCGCTTCCATTACCAGCGGACCGTCTTTGCCGAGATCTACGTAGCTCATCGCGTAGAGCACGTCGGAGTTCGGGGTCGTCGTGCGTGGGACTAAAGACCAATAGATTCGGTTGTCTGACTAAGTACCTTTCAGCTTTTCGAGCGAGTCGAGCAATCGCTGATACGCACCGGCAGCCTGAATCACGAGCACGGCTTTCCCGTTGATTGTCAGCACTTCGGGGCGGCGGGTCCGCCAGCCAGAATGGCCATTTCGCGCAAGGAAGTCATCCGCAAGGCCATGGATTTCGTCGATCAACATGACGATGAGTATTTGTTTGTGGAAGACCTCGCTAGTGCTGCAGGTATCTCTGAGCGAACACTGCGTACCGCATTCCAGGAGTACTTCAGCGTGGGATCGGTGCGCTATCTCAAGCTCAGAACACTTCACGAGGTTCGAAGAAGGCTCAAGGCGGCTGATCCTTTGAAAAACACCGTCACCGAAATCGCTACCCAATTCGGGGTATGGGAATTGGGCCGGTTTGCACACGACTACCACGCTCTTTTTGGAGAACTCCCGTCCGAAACACTGCGCAAGCAGTGCTGATTCCCACGCGCGCATGGTCAGCAAGCACTATGGGCCCCTGGCGCCAAGTCATGTTGCCGATGCAATTCGCGCGCATCTGCCAGCCCTCAGAATCGCGATCGACAGCAGGGTCACGAGACTCCGGCCGTAATTACTACGCGAACACCGATGCCCGGTGTCGACCCCTATGTATAGATCTCAACTAGGTATAGTTTGTTGGCGGCCATCGTCAACGACCGCCTATTTCCCGTGCGAGCGTAGAACAGGCTCTGCCTGAACTAGACATAGTTTCGCCGATGTTTTCTGGTCGCGGCGGTTCCACTTTGGGCTCCGCATGACTGCGATGCCGCAGATCGGATGTATTGCCATTCGCTAAGTCGACTAGTACATATTGCGCCATCACCATCGCGTTCAATGTGATCGCGCTATGAATAGCCCCAACACCACGCGTCGCTACGTGGTGCCTGCGTTAGCCATGAAGGGAAAAATCGTCGGCCTCACTCTAGAACCCCAACGCCAATATGCGTCGATACCTCACCCCCGAAGCGCACATGATGTTTCTACAGCAGCTAAAACTATGTATAGAACACATGCACTCAAACGCAGGCGCGAAAGTGGTTTGGCACCATGAACTATACCTAGTTGAGATCTATACATAGGGGTCGCTATGTAAAGCTATACATAGCGACCCACTGCTGACGGTCACCACCGTCAGCTTCCGGGCAGTCAATTGTTAGTGTGCGTGCTCTTCTTCAATCGACGCCTCGCGATTCCAATCAACCCAGCGCCTGATGCGCCGAGTGCCCATAACGGGATGGGCCGTCACTGCTGTTACCGCCTCCGGAGCCACCACCCGAACGGCGCACATCGCAGCCATTGCCTTCCTGTTACCCTTATTGAAGGCATCTATATACTGCTGCACCGCTGAGCTGGATCTGTCGAGCTGGGCATAACGGTGTTCCTTTCGTTTCCGCTCCGACTGCCAGCTTGCGCGCGAGCTGGCTGTCGGACTTTCATCCAATTGCTTTCGGGATCCAGGCCACCCCCCCCGGCGCTGCTGAAAAATTCTTCCGTGCCTCTTGTCAAGCAGGTTGACGGTACCTGGCTGATAAGCAGTGTGCAAAAATGTCGTCGATTGCAGCCTAGAAACCAAAGCCTGCCGAGATCTGGACTGAGTAGCCTTGGTAAGTCCACTGGTTTGAGAACTCGTCAAAGTACTTAAAGCTCAGAGTCACCTTCCGGGCCGGTAACACGAAGTTCAGCCCCGCGCCGAGGGCGTTGACCCTGTAGCGCTGCGCTTCCTGTGCGGGGGTGATTTCCGGCGCCGTCTTCGCTGTGGTCTGCCATGCACCATAGCCGACCAGCCCAACTTGCAGTCGTGAGTCCGGAAACGTGAATGCCCTCATCAGTGAATAGTCGAGGTCAAACGTCTCGCCCGGATGAATATGCGTGCCTGACTGAGTGCTATGAAATTCGTACATCTCAAAGGCAGAGAGTGTGGTCGCCTTATCCTCGGATAAGTAGAACGTTTCGCCCGCTGCGATCACCGGCGTCCAGTACCCGTTACCCACATTGTCGCTCGCACCTGCGTTAAATTTACCGGTGGGTGCAAGGAAGCCGAAAATGCCGCGAATGTCGGCACGTTCGTTGCGCCAGGCAACAATAGCGGGTTGAAAGTAAAGATCCCCCACGCCGCCGCCGCCACTGATGGCACCTTGAGCACTGGAACTGAGCGAATTGTTGGCGATCGGTATCGTCACGGCGGATGAAAACCGGGCACCGCCAAGCATCGCTATTTCCCCGGTGCTCGCCCAAAGAAGCGTGTTCATGTCCAGCAGTACCGATTGCTGTCCCGTGGCAAGAACCTCACCGTTGCCTCCCACCTGCTCGCTACGCGAGTAGAACAGGAAGCTGTTGTTGTACGTAAATCCGGGCTCGGCGCTGACGCCGGAATTGATGGCACTCAGGCCGAGAGGATAGACGCCGCGGTTCTGCGACCGGGCTGAAGTCGCGACCAAACATACCAAAACGGCAACCAGGATCCACCGCTGTCGATCGGGCTGCCACATGCCGCATCACTTACTGCCCGGCGCTTCCCGCACGCTTAGGGGATTGTCGCCTCGGGCGGTCGCCAAACGGCGTAAACCGTCGAACGCGGCGTACTTGTAAGCGTAGCTATAAGTCGGAGTGTTGAGCGACATGTTAGAGATGGTGTTCAGGGTTCCGCCGCAGCGAATCACCATCTGGCCAATTCCGACGATCTCTGACGCGATGTCGCCAATGCAGTGAACCCCGATCAGCTTCCGATCGACTTTCAAAAAGATGAGCTTCAGGAGTCCGCCCCGGCCAGCAATGGCGCCGCGTGGAGTGAGCGCCAGGTCGGCACGACCCACCTCGTAATCGATGCCTTGCTCACGGCACTGCTCCTCGGTGACGCCCGCACCGGAAACCTCTGGCATCCCATAAATCGCTGAGACGGGACAAGGGTCGACGGTTCCCTCGAACGGGATACCAAACGCATGACAGATCGCGACTCGTCCTTGCTCCATCGCGATCGAGGCCAGCGTCGGCCGAACCACGTCGCCCGCGGCGTAAATACCCGGAGCGGACGTGCAGAAGTTCTGGTCCACGACGATCCGCCCCCGGGAGTCGCGCTCCACCCCTAAGGCCTCGAGGCCAAGACCTTGAGTATTCGCGACACGGCCGGCGGCAAACAGTAGCGTGTCCGGAAAGAGCATTTGGCCCGTCGACAGCGCCACTTCCAGACCGGCACCCCTCGCCGCGACGCGCTCCACGCTCGCGCCGAACAGGACGGTTATGCGCCACTTCCCGAAGAGTCCTTCCATATACTCCGACACTTCGCCATCCATTGCCGTCATGAGGCGCGTGCCGCGATCGAGGAGCGTCACCTTTGCACCCAGGGCGTGGCAGATGGTCGCAAACTCGACGCCCACCGGCCCGCCGCCTGCGATGACAATGGCTTTTGGGACGCTGCCACGTTGCAAGATGGTGTCCGTGTCGCAGACACCTGGGATCTCGAATGAAATGTTCTTCGGCCGGGAGGGCCGCGAACCGGACGCGATCAGGATCACCTTGGCGCGGATTCTGCGTATCGGATCATCCCCATCGGACACGATCACGCTGCCATCCGGATCGAACCGGGCGGTGCCGCGGATATAGTCGACATCGCGACTCGCGATGTTGTCTGCCGTGACCTTTTGCAGCAGCTCGCAAACAGTCTGAGTCCGCTTGCGAACGATGTCGGTCGCGATCTCAGGGGGCGCTGCCATCCGGAGTCCGTAAACGTCGCCTTCACAGAATCCTGTGAGGTACAGCGCCGCCTCGCGAAGCGTCTTCGTCGGCGCACCGCCGGTCGTCGTCACCGTTCCGCCCGGTTGGGCCTTCTCGATCACCGCCGACCGGTGGCCAAAAAATGCTGCGAGCTCGGTGGCGCTTTCGCCCGCCGGGCCCGCTCCGATGGCAACAAGGTCGTACGTGTCCGTCATGACCTAGGCCCGCGTTCATTTCATCATGGCGACATTCCGCCAGAAGTTTTTCAGACTCTCCGTAACGCCAAACAGCGTGGTGAAGTGTGTCGAGTCCACCAGTACGATGTCTCCGGCACGTTGCTTCTCTGGCGGCATCCACAGGAGGCAGTTGAACTCGGTGTTCCCTGCTGTGGTAAACGGGTGCGGACGCTCCGGCTCGATCGGCTGGCGCGCCAGCAAGCGAATCGCTTTGCTGTCCTTTTCGGTGATTTCGTAGTGCGGCAGGTGCCGATGGAAACTGAGCGCCGTGACATCCTTGAGGAGCCCCGGCTTGTCGAGGTCGCGGAAAGTCGTGAGCGGTGCGATCTCCTTCGTCCCCCTGAGCCGGGCCGGACAGAGTCCCCAGGTGTTGTGCACCGGTACCCCGAGCGCCTTCATTAGCGAGCGGCCGTACTGCGTAAAGCGTTGCTGACGCGGCACGAGGCGATCACCGTGATGGACGTATTCCATCTGGCGCTGGTTCAAGTCATCGGTGAAGCCGACATCGTGGTGCGGCGCCAGCAACAAGCAGGTGCCTTCACGCTCAAGCCACACGTGAATAGCCGCGACTTCCTCCGGTGTGCACTCCTCCCCGGACTGTAGATGGTCGAGCCCGAACACCATGAGTGTGTCAGTGTCGGCGAGAATCCCCTCGTCAATGGGAAGCCTGAAGCCCGCCTGGTCGACGCGCTGGAATACCGCTACGGGGTGGCCTGTGACCTCGCCCGCGAGCTGCTGGAAGTTGAGCGCGGAGCGATGGAACAGCTCGAGCGTGCCGGCGATCCCCTGTAAGAACTGCGCCGCACCCCACTCCGGCTTCTCGTAGGCTGGCCACAGCACAGTGCGCACTTCGGTCATGGTCGAGAAGCGATTCTCCATCGCGGCCGGATCGCGCTGCGCCTCAAACGGATAGCTCCACGTCCAGTAGATGCTCAGCCGGCGCTTGCCGGGCGTCGCCCTTCGCGCAATGTGGTTCTGGTTATAGGTGCGGGCGGGTAGAGGTTGTGTGCTCATGGTGGATCACCGCCTGTACGTCAGCTTGTCTTGCCGAGGGCCGCGAGCCAGCGCAGCGCCTTCAGCCCGGGCAAGAAGAAATAGGCGCCGCCACGCACCGTGGTGAACGCCGGCAGCCTGGCGATCTTCCTGCGGATCGGCCGCTTCGGGATCTTGAACTCCAAGCTTCCATCCTGCGTGCCGATGATCGGGTCGCGCTCATTACCAAGCTCGTGGAAATTGCGATCGTTCACCCAGACGTTCTGCGCGAACTCGAACTGCCTGATGAGGCTAGCGCAGATCACGAACGCCGCGATGCCGCGTTCTTTACCCTCGTCAGGCGTGCCCTCCGGAAGGTGCGAACCATAAGTCGCGCCGCGGCGGATCATGCGTCGGCGGTTCATGTTGGCTGCCGTGTCACGCGGATTCATTCGCCGCATGTGCGAGCCAAGCGGCACGGCGTACCCCTGCGGGTCCACGTGCTTATAGGTGAAGTTGTTGTTGCGCTGCGGGTCGGCTCCGAGGGCAGGGTCGTCCTGCTCGGGGGCGAGCACCAGCGGCGCGCCACTGCGCCAGCGCCCCATTAGCTTCGCCGCCAGGAGTTCCTGCTCCTTCAGCGTCTTAGCATTAGCACGCAGAAACTCGCGGAAGCGGCCGACGTGTTCCTCCAGTCGCCGGTAAGCCATGAAGCTGCCGTTGCGCGAGAGGATCTGCGGCTGCGGCAGCGCCGGACCGGGGCCGCTTTCGTCCGGGTAACCGAGGATGAACTCGCCCGCCTTGAGCGGGGCGCCCGAGCCGGGGGTCGGTTCCTCGCAGGAGCCCTCAATCACCGGCTGCGAGAGGCGGTCGCGGTAGCCGAAGTGGTCATGCGCGTAATCGAATGGGGGAACCGCCTCGAGATCGAGGCTCGAGAGTTCTTCCACGCCCTGGCACTCCGCCATCAATTTGCCGTGCTCGACCACAGCGCGTGCACGCTCCGCCTCATTGCGTGCAAATAGGATCGCAATCGCGTGCAGATCCGGACTGGCCGTTTTATCGACCCAATTCGATGGAGCATTGGACCCGGTGTCACCGAGCATCGGCGCTCGCGCCACCATTCCGTCTCGGAATTCCTGCGGAAAGGTGGCGAGCGCTGACTCTTCCACTCCGAGCGCAGCCAGACCGTTCCAGGTGAAGGCGACTGTGACCCAGCGCTGCTCCTTGTCCACGGACTCGCGCATCGCTTTCGCCGAATGCACTTTCTCCAGAATGGCGTGCAGCCAAGCACGCCCGCCTGCCGGATTCCCGAAGGACAAGAACTCGTAGCGCCCGGTCAGCGCTGGAGCGCGGGTCAGCAGGATGTGCTGGATGTCGTCGAACTCAAGCACGGCGCGGTGTTGTGCGGGTCACTGCATCTGGTCGAGCATTTCCGATAACGCTGCTTTCACGCGCAGCGCCTTCTTGATCTCATCCGCGGTCGCGAACGGGTATTCGCCATATTCCAAGAAACTGGGGCAGTGGTGCTCACGCACGAACTTGATGAAGGCCGGTGCGTTCGTCTTCCAGTCCGTCGGAAAGCCTTCGAGATTTTCAAAAACCGTGCTGATGCCGGTCGCACCGAAGAGGGCTATCGCATCCTCCGTGTACTTGTCGAAGTCTGTATCAAAAATGCCCTGATACATGAAGTAGGTGTCGCCCTGGATTGGGAACAGCACCCAGCGCAGGTAATGCAGCTTCAGTGCCGCGAGGGCATCCGGCTGGGCAGCGATGGTCTTCTCGATATTGCGCGCGTACTCATAGAAGACTTCCTCGCGCCCGGGAATGATCTTCGCCAGTATCGAGAAGCCATAACACGCTGGGGTCCTCGGGAAGATCGAGCCGTAGCGTCCCTGCTCTATCCGGTCGGGGAAGAAGCCGCCCTTGGGGATCGCCATGGCGGCCGGCTTGCTCCAATCATTCGGTCGTAATTTTTCGGACATGGTCTGATCATCCGCTGTGGGTGGATCTTCAGGCACGGCCGAGGACAGGAACCACGGTTCCCTGTGCTGGGGGCACATGCGGATAGGTCGATGATAATGGATCTTCCGCACTCGACTGCACAATTGCCTCTTAGGGCAAGGCTGGTCGCCGGCGGGGCGTTGCGACCCACGTCCCAGCATCCATTGTTTGCCGTCTGCGACCGGCAGCTTTACGGCGCCCATTTCGGACCATGCGGTGACCGGAGCTGGCCGGTCTGAGCCGGTCGCGCAAGATCGTCGAGCCAATGAGTCCTTTCGACCCTAACGCGACAACCGCGACCGTCTGCAATCGGGCACTCAAATACCTGAGTTGCCAATTGGATGACGCTGCCGGTTGTGCATCAATCGTCGCACGTTGAGTTGTCACATGAGCGTGGACGGGGCAAAAATGCAGGAGCTGAAGGTCTTTTCAAGAAGACTCACGTCGATGCCGCCAGCCGCGCCAATCGCTACGATCTGTGTGCGCGGCGTGCGCTGGCCCCACTCCTCTTGAACCGAAATGTCCACACGCCTGCCGACCACCTGCAGCACCGCCCGCCGCTGTGGTGAGTCGCTCGTGTACACCACGCCTTTGGCTCGGTAAATCGTCCCCGGCAACTTGCGCAATGTTTCCCGCAAGGCCTCCAGCGCCAGCGGCTGCGCCGTCTCGAAACTCCAGGTGCTGAACACCTTCGAGTGGTCCTCATGGTGGTGGTCGCGGCTATGGGAGTCGTCGTGACTGGCCGGGTCGGCGCAGCCATGCTCAGCGGCGTACGAGTTGAGGTCTGCTCGAACCGGATCGAAACGCCCGACACCCAGGAGTATCTCGTAGGGCACCGCGCAGTAATTGGTCTCGACGATGCGAAGGCGGCTGAAATGGTCGTCGAGCCAAGATCGCACTTTCTCGACTTGCGCGGGACCGGCAAGGTCCACCTTGTTAAGGACCAGCATATCCGCAAACCCAATCTGGTGCAGCTTGAGGTCCATCAGAGGGGGATACTCGGGGTATGCGAAGACTTGGTCCGCGTCCACGACGCAGATGACGCTGTCCAGCCTGATCCGATCCCGCAGATTGGGATCGTTGAAAGTCACGAAGATGCCGGCGGGGTCGGCGACGCCGCTGGCTTCGAGCAGAATGTATTCGACAGCGGTTTCTTGGCTGGCGAGCAAGGTGACGACTGACTCCACGAGATCGTCGCGAATCTGGCAGCAGACGCAGCCGTTGGCCAAGCTGATCACGTTGTCTTTCACCCCGACGACGAGTTCAGCATCGATATTGATCGAGCCAAAGTCGTTCACGAGGATCCCCACGCGCAGGCCGTGATTCCCGGTCAGGATGCGACTCAGCAGCGTAGTCTTGCCCGCTCCGAGAAAGCCGGTGAGGATCGTGATTGGCACGGCTTTGCCCTTATCGTCGATGATTTCCATTGCTTGCGGGGTGCTCCAAAAAAGACGTTGCGAGGATCATTCTGGCCTCGGTCGCGGAGCGTCCCGCCACACCACGGGGCGGGACACCGGACTGCACGCGCTATTTCTTGAATTTACTCACATCAATTCCCATCACCTTCGCCAACGCGAGGAGATCAACCTCCTCGGGGTTCGCGAGTTTAGTGAGCTGCTCGCGCCAAACGTTCGGCGGATAATACTTTTGCGGATTGATCTCAAGGTCGCGTGTCCGTTGCTCTTGCTGTTCCTCACGCGGCAACTTTGGCTGTGGCACGATCCCCTTGCCTGTCGCAAGCGGCAGCGGGTCGCCGAAGAGTAGGGTGGGACTTGGAAAGGACGCGCCGGAAAATCCCGGCAGAGCGGCCTCCCGGTGCCAGATCGCGTCTTTCGTCACGTTAACCACCACCGCGTCCGGCGCTCCATACAGGAAGAGCCCATCCCAGTGAGCGCGAACGCCGGCGCTGGTCTCGTTAAGCGTGTCATTGTCGAACGCGGTGTGCGTGACCATACCGCAGCGCGGATTGAGCTGCTTAAAAAGGTGCCCCACGGCGTAGCTCGGCGTATGGTGGATGTCCACGGTGTAGTTGTAGAGGATTTGGGGAAGCCCATACTTCAGCTGATTGATGAGCGCCAAATCGGGCTGATTCTCGGTGACAAACACATCGACGCCCTTGGCATACTTGAGCGTCAGGTCGTCAGGCCGGCCATCGCCGGTCCACACAAACGAAAGACCATTCCAGTCCAGGCGGTATGCCGAGGCACCGTCCTTGACATGTGAGCGCCGCCAATGGCGGATCGTGACGCCGTTCTTGTTGTAGCAAATGCCGTTCTCGTCCTTCCAGTCAAACTCGTTGACCTCAACCTCGTAACCATCCCCAATCGGGCAGGCATCGAAGGCTTCCAGGTGCCATTTGAGCATCTGCTTCATGCCGGCGACCATGGCCTTGGTCCCAAGATCCGGCGTGCGGCCTGAAGGCCCTGTGACCCTGAGCGGCATCTTCCACCGTCCTGCCCATGCCGAGAATGGGAGGAGATAGGACAGATCGTGGTAGTGATCCACGTGCAAGTGGGTAATAAAGATGTCGTTGATGGCCGGCATGGCGACGCCCATGGCGAGGATATTCTTGACGCAGCCGGGACCGAAGTCGAAGAAGAAGCGGTTGCCGTTGCCGAGTTCTACCATGATGCAGGTGCCAGCTTGATCGCGCCGCGGCGGGTAGGGGCAACTGCCAATAAACGAAATGCGCATCTCGTCCGGTCCGAGGGTCTCGCTGCCGGGGAAGTAGTTGTTGCGGCTGTGGACCGACGGCGTTGGCCTGTAGTACGGCGGGAACTGCAGGCCGGTGCTCGGACCCCCGCCGTACGGGTTCACGGGCATTTGTGAAGTATCGTCGGTAGCCATATGTTCTCCTGGAAATTGACGTACGAACGGCAAACCCGTTGCGGTGCTCGATGGCGTGCGGCGCTACGAGCTATCGGCGGGTAATATTTACCGGCTCCCATCGCCGCGAGATAGACGACACTGTGCGTCGATCACGAGTCCACGTTGTAGTGGACCTAAGTCCAAGGCCCAGAACAGGCTGATTTCATTGAACGTGACCGCTCACTGATAGTCATCTAGCCGGCCTCCGCACCGCGTCTTGCGACGCGGCGGGGTAAAGTCAAGGTGCGAACTCACTTTGACCCTGAGGAGGCCGTATGAGCAAGTTTAGCGGAATCGATCTGCATTCGAACAATTCGGTGGTGGTTGTGAGCGACGAGACGGATCAGGTTGTATATGAGCGGCGCCATGCCAACGATCTGGCCGGGATCCTGGCTGCGTTGGAACCCTATCGTGCGGAGCTGGTGGGGGTGGTGGTGGAATCAACCTACAACTGGTACTGGTTGGTGGGACTGATGGAGGCGGGTTATGCGGTGCACCTGGCGAACACCACGGCGATCAAGAAGTACGAGGGACTGAAGTACAGCGGTGATGAAGCCGATGCGGCGTACCTGGCGAAGCTGTTGCGATTGGGACTGCTGCCGTACCGCCGGCATTGTGAAACCCGCCGACCTGGCCGGATATCGCAGTGGACCAGTCTATATTCGACGCTCAATGCACGTACCCCCAAATCACGAAGCCGTTCGCGTGCTTCTGCCAACATTCTTTGAACTGCTCGAACGGGAACAAGAGCCCGCTGTTCGCGTGGTTCTAGGCCATTTCATATTTGTCTACATTCACCCGTACTATGATGGGAATGGACGGATGGGCCGCTTCCTCATGAACCTGATGTTCGGTTCCGGTGGCTATCCCTGGACCGTCATCCCACTCGAGAGACGCGACGAGTACATGGCGGCTCTCGAATCTGCGAGTGTAGGAGGAGACATCAAGCCATTTGCGCAATTCCTCGCGAGCTTGATCGGTAACAACGGAGCGCCGCCGTAAATTTCCCACCGAGGACGACAACTACGAGATGACCACACGTCGAGCAACAGCAAGAACCGGAAACGGGAATGGCACCGCGAACCTGGGTTCGAGGCGAAGTTATGGGCGGCAGCGGACGCGCTCAGGAACAACATGGCCGGGTGGCGCCCGTCGCGTCGGCGGCGACGGCCGACGCGTACTCCCGACCCGTTGCGGGCATACATGACCGGGAGCTAACGGGTATTGGATAACGGTACTGATCACATCACTATCCTTACTTCGGTTTCAGATACCCGGTGAATTCCTCACCCGGCTTGATGTTCGGGTATTTGGCGACGCTTTTCTCGTACTCGTAGACGAACGGCAAGATCATTTCGTACATCCACCCGATGTCCATCTTGGCACCGAAGAGGCTGTTTCTCTCTCCGGGGTCGCTGCCGAGGTCATAGACCATCGGAATCTGCGGTGTGACGATGGGTTTTTCGACACCCTCGCTGTACCGGAGCCACAACTTGATGTTGTGCCATTTGACCGACATCAGCGACCCGTCCGGCCCGAAGAACATCAGCGCCTCGCGGCCGGTGTGCTCACTGTTGCCGAGCAGGAACTTCGAGGCATCGACGCCATCCAGCGGTCGGTCCGTGGGCACTTTGTCGGAAGCGCTCGCAAGGGCGGCGAATGTTTTGTACCAATCGTGCGCCGAAAGCATCTCTTCGGTGATCACCCCGGCGGGCACCGTCCCGGGACAGCGGACCATGGCCGCGACCCGCATCGAGCCCTCCGAGGGTGGGGTGAAGAAGTCGCCGCGCCAGGGTCCGTTCGAACCGCCGAACCCAAACGATGGGACATAGCAAGTCGCATTGTCGCTGGAGAACACGATGATCGTGTTGTTGGCAATCCCAGTCTCCTCCACGCAATCGACAATCTGTCCGACCCGGTGATCCATCTCCGCGATCAGATCCGCGTACATCCCCATGCGTGACGGATCAGTCTGATCAAAATCCGGGTGCGCCTTCTCCGGCGGGTGCACGTGAGAGAGGGCGACGTAGGTGAAGAACGGCTTCTCGCCCTTGGCGGAGCGCTTGATGAAGTCAGTGGCCTTGTCAACGATCAGCTCGTCAAGCAGTGGCCGCACCTGCATGTCCAGTTCGCGAACCGCCGTGGACTTCCGGCCCTTCTTGCCCTCCCAGATCTTGGGCGACTCAATCCCCTTCGCCTTGGCGAGCGCCCTGAACGTGGCGTACGAGAGAAAGCCGGCCTCATCGACCGTGTTTCGATAGCCCCACCATTCGTCAAAACCCTGGTCCGTCGGCAGGCGTCCTTCGGTGTCACCGAGATGCCACTTGCCATACATCGAGGTCGCGTAACCGGCATCCGAGAGCAGCTTGGCGATCGTGTACTCCCAGGGCGCAAGGCCGTTCTTTCCCTGGCCGGGAATTACTGTGTACGTGCCACACCGCACCGATTGGCGGCCGGTCATGATCGCGGTGCGCACGCACCGCATCGACTCACGCGAAGTGAAGAAATGGCAATTGGCAATTGGTCCAGTAGCGCTGGATCATGCCGGGTCCGGATCGCACGCATGCAGCCGAGCGTCCGCTAATAGGCGAACCAGCTTCGCGTTCCACGACTGAATCGGATCATCCGCGACGCTGACAGCCAGCATTCGTGGGTCAACTCGCATTGAATATGGCCTTACGTGATTCCAGCGAGCCGTACATAGTTACCTCCAAGGCAGCACGGCCCACTTGCTCGCGCCGCCCGGGACGACGGACACGACCAGCATCGCCACGACGCCAGAGGACGGCGGCGTCCGAGAAGTGAAGGCAGGCGATCATGGATCACATGCGCAGCTTGCCGGTACGCCGGAGGTCATGGTGAAAGTGACCGGCGGAGGAACGAGGAGGGGTGCGGTTGCGGCTCACTTCGCGTACATCAGCCGCCAAGGGACCCTGGAGATCGAAACCGACGAGGGCGAGCGCATCGGACGCCTGGAAGAGCAAAAGCAGCTCCTCGATGATTGGCACCTGGAGCTCACGGCCGGTCAGTACCGGCGGGAGAAAGACGGCGCGGCGCGCCGGCCGACGAAACTCGTTCACAACATCGTGCTGTCCATGCCGGCGCCGACGCCACCGGACAAGGTTCTGGCCGCCGCGCGGCAATTCGCCCGCGAGAAATTCAGGCAACACCGCTACGCCATGGTCTTGCACACCCACCAGCAGCACCCGCACGTGCACCTGGTGGTGAAGGCTGAGAACGAGCTCGGCCGGCGGCTCCGTATCGACAAGGAGATCCTGCGAGGTTGGCGCGAGGACTTCGCGCGATTGATGCGCGAGCAGGGGATTGCGGCGAACGCCACGCCTCGGGCCATTCGAGGCGAAAACAGGAAAAAACGTCGGGAGGGGATCTTTAAAGCGCAGCGATACGGGAAGTCCACTGCGATGCGTGATCGGGTAATCGGGATCGCCACCGAGCTGTCACGTTCCGGAACGGTCGTGGATCCGGTGCGCGAAAGGTTGCTCGAGACTCGCAGGTCCCTTGTATCAACCTGGATGAGGGCCGCAGAGGTACTGGGATCCAAATAATCGGACCAGGCCTGCATCATCTTGCGCCGTTCGGGCAATCGCTGGGCCTTGTTGTATGCGGCGCGAACCTTGTTGCGCTCAGAGTGGGCGAGCTGAAGCTCAATGAAATCGGGGTGATAGCCCTGCTCGTTAAGGCAAGTGGACGCCAGCGAGCGGAATCCGTGGCCGGTCATCTCCTCGCTCGTGTAGCCGAGCCGGCGCAGCGCGGCGTTTACCGTATTGTCGCTCATTGGTCTCGAGCGGCTGCGAAGCGACGGGAATACGTACGGGCCGCGACCTGTGGCGGGTTGCAGCTCGCGCAGTAGCGCGACCGCTTGCTTGGACAGCGGAACGAGATGCTGCTCGCCCATCTTCATCTTCTCCGCCGGGATTCGCCATTGCGGTTCGTGGCCGTCCAGGTCGAACTCGGACCACTCCGCATGACGCAATTCGCCGGGGCGCACGAACAGCAGCGGCGCAAGCTTCAAGGCATAGGCGGTGACGATGTGGCCGGTATAGCCGTCGATGGCTCGGAGCAGCTCCCCAATTCGCGCGGGTTCAGTGATGGCGGCGTGATGTTCGGATACCACCGGGACGAGGGCGCCGCGCAGGTCCGCGGTCACGTCATGCGCGGCGCGCTCGGTTTGCACGGCGTAGCGGAACACCTGGGAACAGCGCTGGCGGGTGCGGTGTGCGGTTTCGTGAATACCCCGGTTTTCGATTCGCCTTAGCACCTTGAGTACGTCGATGGCGCCCAGCTTGGCGATGGGACGTGAGCCGATGTAGGGGTACACCAAGCTTTCCAGTGTCCACACGGCCTTGGCGTAAGTGGCCGGCGCCAGTTTCTTTTCTTGAAGCGCCAGCCATTCGCGGGCGACCGCTTCAAAGGTATTCGCGGTGGAGGATTTCTCGGCCTGCCGTTTGGCGCTCGGGTCGACGCCGTTGGCAATGGCTTTCTTCGCCTCGTCACGCAGTGCACGCGCTTGCTGCAACGAGACGTGAGGATGGACGCCCAACGACAGAAGCTTTTCGCGGCCCTCGAATCGGTACTTGAGCCGCCACCACAATGCGCTGTTCGGATTGATCAGCAAGTACAGCCCGCCGCCGTCGCTCAGCTTGTAGGGCGTCTCGCGAGGTTTGGCGGCACGTAAGCCCGTGTGGGTCAGTATATTGATCGCCAATTTGGGGGTAACTCATTTTCGCCGAAGCGAGTTACCCCCATAGTTACCCCTTTTGAGAGCGACTGCCAACAGATCGATTTGAACGTCTATGGACGATGAAACCCTGTAAATCACAGTCTTTTAGCTCGTTTTGCGGACGTCTATGGACGTCCTCGGAAGGAGGGGTTTTTGCCGGCTGAGGGATTCGAACCCCCGACCTACGGTTTACAAATTGAAAATAGCATAAGGTGTGTTGGATCGGCGCCAAAGCGCCATCACTGCAAATGACTGTTTCGATTGATGATTCACTAACCCTCGCCGCGTGACGCCCGTTGCACTTGTCACGACCGAGCAGCGAAAAGCACGACTGATTCCCGCAAAAGTCCCCACAGCATCTGTTCTTCCCGCGAGCATCAAGCAGCAGAACAAAGAACAGATGCTGTAGGGACTTTCCAGTGCATGCAGGCACGATGCTGTGTCGCAAGCCATTGTTGCCGAGAACCGAGCCTCCTACTAGTCCCGATCGCCGCTGAGTGATCCAAACATTTCTGAGACGCTGCGTTCGCTGGCGCGCTCCTCTTTCCATCGTTCCTTCCACTCATCCTGCATGTGATCGGCCGTTGGATCGAGCTGACCGTTCGACCGTTACAGCTTGGGGCGACAGGATGTTGCGGACGACTACGATCTGCTGCTCGGCTACTTTCCCAGTTTGAGTTCGAGCCGGTCAGCCGGGAGATTCTGCTGCAGGCTGCGGGATTGCGCGCCGGCCACCGATTGCGAACGCCGGACGCAATTCAGCTTGCTACGGGTCTGAGAGTAGGTGCCACGCTGCCTTCACAAACGATGAAGCATGGCGCGACCTGCCATCCATCGCGTCTTGATTCTGTCGGACCTGATCGATTGATACACGTATTGTCCGAGGTCGAAAGCCAGGAAGTGGGTGGGTTGGCGCCTGTGGTGCATACGACCGCCAAGAAGTCCTCCGTGACTGCGGACGATTGAGTACTGTTATCTTGCAGCCTTCCAGACCCGCAGTGCACTGTGCTTTGCAGCCAGTGTGAAATCACCATCAGTGGTCAGCAGCGTAAGGTCGTGTCGGATGCATAGCTGAGCCAGCAATGCATCAATCGTCCCGATCTGGACGCCCGAACGGCGACAACGATTGCGAAGCTCGGCGGCGTCGATGTAGTCCCGTCGATCGGGGATAAGGAGCGGCAAAGCCGCGAATCTTTCCACAATCTCCTTGCGCGCGCGGGGACCCGAGAATCCCTGCAGCAGTTCCTGAAGTATCAGCCCGGTGGTAACAATCGAATCGCCGCCGGCGAGCGCGGCGCGCAGTGCATCGACGGTGGGAGCATCTGGGTTGCCGTTGCGGCGAAAGGCCAGCGACCAGACACTGGTGTCGACTAACAGTGTCACCGGCGAGAGCGTTCAACTTTGTAATCGAACGACTCGTCCCACTCGAGCTTTCCCATAAGCTCAAGCAGGTGTTTCTGTTTGCGACGCGCAATATATTCTTCTAACGCACGAGTCACAGCGGCTTTCTTGGTGCGTTCCCCACCTACTTTGACGGCTTGCTCAATGAGCTCAGGATCTAGCGAGAGATTCGTCGCCATGTGTCACCTCTTACACACGAGTCTACACACAATTTGGGTTGCTACGCAAATTTATCGCCAGGCGACTACTTGCTCTATAGGATATTACCGGGTATATTGCAGGCTATATATCCGGAGAAACTATGGGTGATACGGCACAGAAGCGAGCGTTGCGAAATTATCGCTCCCGTCTGACGAAGCGAGGAATAGCTCGATTCGAGGTGCTCGGACTCGATGCAGATCGTGACTTGATCCGCTCCGTCGCACGGCGCCTCGCGGAAGACGGCCCAGATTCAGCCCGGATTCGAGCCGCCATCGGCCGCACGATCTCGGGCGAACCGCCGAAGAGGGGCGGAATTCTTGAGGCGCTGCGTCGGTCGCCGCTTGTAGGTGCCGATATCGAATTCAAGCGTTCCAAGGAAACCGCCCGCAAGGTCGACCTTTGACCCGCTACCTTCTCGACACAAACGTCATCAGTAATATAACGAAGGCGGATCCGTCCGAATCGCTATTAGAATGGATGGGTGTGCAATCCGATGGCGATTTGTTCATCTCCTCCCTGACAGTCGCGGAAATCCGGCGCGGCATTCTAGAGAAACCAAGGGGGAAAAAGCGCGAACGATTGGAGGCGTGGTTTTCCGGACCGGAGGGTCCGCAGTCGCTATTTAAAGGGAGGATATTGTCATTTGACGAGAAGGCGGCATTGGTCTGGGCTCGTCTCATGTCTGAAGGTCGCGCCGCCGGGAAACCCAGAAACGACCTGGATATGATTGTCGCTGCCGTCGCCGAAGCGAACGAGTGCGTGATAGTAACGGACAATGAAAAGCACTTTTCGGGCCTCGAGGTCCTCAATCCGTTGCGAACATCACGGTGAGTTCACCCATGTCTCCGGCCGGTATAAACCGTTACCCATCTGTCCGGAATGGACCTTGTAAGTTTGGTGCGGCTGAGGGATTCGAATAAGTAGCATAACAAACTGTTTTGTAAGCGTTTACAGAGATAAAAGAAAGGAATTACCCCGAAAAGTTACCCCGCGCGAGGGCGAGATATTATTGGACGGCATTGGACGCCCGTGGACGCCGGCGGGACAAAGCCGCAGTAAATAAGGAAGTAGTAACTCGAAGCGCGATTGATCGCCTCAAGGATGTGCTGGAGATACTCGGGAATCCTTCCGGGGTGTTTGGACTTCATACCGGTATTGCTTCGTCAGCGGGTACGGGACGCCATCGCGGTGGCTGTAGCGCGTCATGCCTGGCCCAGCGATCATATCGGTGTCCGAATAGACGCAGCGATCCTGCGGATCGCTGTTACCGATCTCGAGTACCCTGGCATGGTGGCTGGATTTATTGACGAGCTGGTGGCCATCGGGGTCGCGCGTCGGAACGCGGCGTAATCTCCGGCCCGAAGCACTTCTTCGCCACTGTCGGTGACCAGCGTCAGCTCGCCCTCGAGCACCCACACCAGTTCGTCCTCATGGCTGTGCCAGTCACGCTGGCTGGACCAGGCGCCGGGTTCGATGACGGTCAGATTCACGTCGAACTGAGTCATTGCTGAAATGCTTCCCGGGAAGGCGCCGCTCGCGATTGACACGGCTTGTCGGTTGCCGGCCCGTTGGGAAGGAGTTACCGCGATCTTGGGGACGGACCGTGTATCGTGTTGATGAATGTCTCGAATGTCATCCGGGGAGTGACGAATGAAAGCAGAACCGATAGTGCGCGGATTGAAATTCGGCGAGGGTGTGCGCTGGCACGACGGCCGCTTCTGGTATTCGGATTTCTTCAAGCATCAGGTTTCGAGCGTTGCACCGGACGGGGGCTCACGAGTCGAGCTCGAGATCGACGACCAGCCCTCCGGGCTGGGCTGGTTGCCCGATGGACGGCTCCTGGTAGTGGCGATGACAAGTCAGCGTCTGCTGCGGCGTGAACCGGATGGCAGCGTCGTGCTCCATGCCGATCTCAAACCGTTCGCAAAATTCCATGCCAACGACATGATCGTGGATTCGCGAGGCCACGCCTTCATCGGCTGCTTCGGTTTCGACCTGCACGTGTTCATCGAAGAGCATGGGGCGGCGTCTCTGTTCGCCGAACCCGGCCCACCGACAGCGCCAATTCTCATGGTGACGACGGACGGCAAGGCAAAGGTCGCGTCTCAAAATCACCGGTTTCCCAACGGCATGGCAATCGTCGGCAACTCGTTGATCGTCGCCGAAAGTCTTATGCCCGGTCTTACTGCCTTCGATCTTGGCGCCGACGGCTTGCTCACCAACCGGCGTCCTTGGGCGACGCTTTCCAAAGCGCCGCCGTCCATTGTTCCAGATGGAATCTGCGTCGACAGCGAAGGCGCTATCTGGGCTGCGAATGCCTTGGGCTGCGAAGCGCTGCGTATCGGCGAAGGTGGAGCGATTCTCGATCGCGTGGAGACCTCGCAGTTCGCCTTTTCCTGCGCGCTCGGCGGAGTGGACGGCCGCGACCTGGCGATCGCAACCGCGCCGGATTCGAACCCGCGCGCCGCCGCCGGGGAATCGAGGGGCACGTTGGAAATCGCCCGCGTCGGCGTTCCGCGCTGAATGTCAGTGCAGGCCACGTCGAGGCTCTTGTTGGCCGCCGCGTCACTTTGCTTGGCCAACATTCACGGCGTCAGTGGACTTTCCGACGCGATTGGCAACTAGGGGCCACCATCAACGACGCCGCCAAGGGATCAAAATCAATATCGCTGTCGTCTCGCTGGCAGCAACTAGGCTTTACTCGATGTTGTTCCACTCCGGAGTCATTTTAATAAATTCGAACGGATCAAACGGGAGCTTGGATATATCCACGCGCGGATGCCCGGCGGCCTGGGTTTCTGGGCGCGCGTTCTCAATGCCGGTGAGTGGGAAGTCACGGCCCTCGCCTGTGTTCAAGTATTTCAAATCAGACCGGCGTCAAGCGCACTGCATTTTGCGATTCTCGACATGCCTGCACTCATTCTTCGCCCGGCGCTCAGCGTCCTGAAAAATTGGTGAGGTTGCCCGCGGGCGGGTTTGGATACTTTTTAAGAGACTCCAGGTATTCCCTGACCGCACTAGAACCGTACACTATGGGCCATAGATGGATGCCGCCGACGTTCAGATCCTCATGCGGGTCCATCTCGATGTTGTAGATCTTCGGGTAATACATTGGGGAGCTGTTCGCGTACATCCCACCGAGCATCTGCTGACCTGTACCCGTCAACTTCATGTCCCTGTAGTACACACGCCACTGCTTCCACCGCAACGCCACCAGATCCGGTCCTATGAAGGTGAGCAGCGACTCGCGGGCCCCTGTCTCGCTGTTGCCCAGGAGCACCGCCGTCTGGTCCACGCCGTCGATCGGGCGATCCGTAGGCAGCTTGGCGGCGAGGATGGCCGCGAACGTCGGCAGAAAATCCATCTCTGAGAACATGGCGTAAGAGGTGGTGTTGGGCTTCACGTGCCCCGGCCAGCGGATGAAGCAGAAAGTCCGAATCGAGCCTTCGGTCGCCTCGCCCAACTCGCCGCGGAAAGGACCCGGGCTTCCCATGTCGGGGGATCCTAAGTCGCCGAGCTCACGCAATGGCCAGCCCGCCGGGCCATTGTCGGAGGCGAATACCACGATCGTGTTGTCCTCAAGTTTTAGATCCTTAAGCGCATCCAGCACTTGCCCCACGTGGTAGTCGCCTTCCATCATCTTGTCGCCGTAATTTCCGATCCGTGATTTCCCAGCGAACTGTTTGGAAGGGTAGTTAGGTGCGTGCCCCATGGAGAAGGGCAGGTACAGAAAGAATGGCTTGCCTGCGGCCTGCTGCTGTTTCATGAAGGCGATGGACCGGTCCGTCAGGTCGTTGTCGATCTCCGCACGTACCTCGGGCGTGAAGGGCTTCACGCGCTGCATCGGCCCGCCCGCCTTCTGCTGCATGATCCACGGTCCCTTCTCCACAAGAACGCTTTCGGGTGCCGGAAGGGAGTGCGTCTGCGTGATCAATTCGACGGTCACGGCATCGTTCCACGACGTGTTTGGCGGGATGCCGTAAAACTCATCGAAACCGTGCGCGGTGGGTACGCTCTGCGGATCTTCGCCCAGATGCCACTTGCCGAAAATAGCCGTCGCGTAGCCCGCTTCCTTGAACAACTGCCCCATCGTGTACGCTTTGCCCGAAAGCGTATTGGGCGTGCCGGGCAGGCCGATGAGCGATAGTCCCTCGCGAATTGAGTATCGTCCGGTCATCAGCGCGGCGCGTGACGGGGTACATCCGGGCTCGACTAAAAATTGTGTGAGGCGCAATCCCTCGCGGGCAAGCTGGTCGGATCGAGGCGTCGGATACCCGCGCAGCTCGCCGCCGCCGTAGGGCCCCAAATCGCCGTAGCCGACATTGTCAGCGAGGATGAACACGACGTTCGGCTTCTGGCCGGCTGCCTGGGCGACAGCGCCCGTCATCAGCATCATGGCAGCGAGCGCGGCGGCCACAAATCCTTCTCTTCCCGAAATTGTCACAGTTATGTTCCTCCTAGCATTGCAGTCCAATTGCATTTAGAACCGAACTCGAAAGCGAATTCCGCCGATGGTGGCGTGGGGGACGTTCGTGAGTCCAAACCCGTTCGGGTTCAAACTCTTGTCGAGTGCCTGATTGATGACCTGCAGGTCGGCCGTCACGGAGAGCCAGCCGGTGAGGGCCAGGTTGTAATACATCTCGAGGGCGTCCTCATGATCGAGCCCGAGATCGAGGCGATCGCGTAGGAGGGGAAGGAACGCACCGCTGAACTGCGTGCGAGCAACGCCGACGCCGTAGCTGTCATCGGCGCGACCGGGGACCCCTTTGCCGCCGACCCCGGCGAGGAACGCCCACTTGATGGGATTGGGGTTCCCATCGGAGGCTCCCGCGGAAAAGAACACGCCAATGCCATGCTTGGCATCGCCCTTTGGCTGCCAGAGATATTGATCGAGGGCACAGCTCACAGACCAGCTGCTGCTCTTGCGGTTGGCAGGCTCGGCAGGGACGATCAGTCCTGGGAAGAAGCGCTCCAGAATCTGCTCCAAGATCGGGCCCGGATCCGCGAGACGCGGAAACTGCGTTTGCAACAGTAGGCGCAGCAGGTTCGAGGGATCCTGCTCGAGCGAATAGCGATCCTTGTTGCTCCACGAAAACCCCACGTTCTGATGTCCGACGAGCCCGAAGGGTTTGATCGTAACCTGGCCGCTGCCCACGACCATCGCACCGTCGTCGAACACATCGTTGAAGCTATTGTTCGTGGCCGTCCCGCCTGGATCCAACGCCACAACTGAAAGGACAATGTCCGGGGTCGGCAAGCCGACCACGCCTCCGCCGTAAGCGGAGAGAGGCACTTGCTCGAGAGTCATGGGAAAGACGAATGCGGCATTCAGAAACTGCGTGCTGTAGTTGCCGTAGAATTCTTGTTCGCCTGCAATGAGGGTGTTGAATTTGCCGATGACCAACCCGAATTTCTCGCTCAAGAACTGCATGAAGGTCGCGTTCGTGAGCACGGTCGTCTCGTCGTTGGGCGCTGGAAATAGCGCAGCGGTATTGACCGGCACGAGGGCGCCCGCCTTACTGAATATGTTGTTGCCGAAGCCGGTATCGGCGGAGACCATCAGGAATCCGCCCGGCCACAGGCCGAGCTTGTCCGTATCGATATTGAGCGTGTAATCGACGTTGCTCCAGGTGTCACTGCCCGTGCTGCGTCCCCCGCTCAAGACGTCGAGAGGGGTCGAGAGCAGATCCACATCGAGCACAACACCTTTCTTACCCAGTTCATCGCGCAATCCGCCCCAGTCACCGGTGAGCCGGGGGCGCGAATCGAGGTCGCCACCCCAGGTCGGCGGCACCGCATAGGGCTGCGCGCGGACCGAAGGTGCGTTAAATGTGAGTGCAAGTCCTATCAAGAGCATTGAGATCAACGCTATCGGATCCGGGACTCGCGTAGCGGATCTCATTGTTGTTTTTCTCCCCTCCAAAGCCTCTCCTTCTGACGCAGTTGCCACCCGACAGTTCGGGCGGTATGCAATATTATCCAAACTACGAGACCGAGAGGGAACAACGCAGGGGCCATCAACCTCTCATACTTGCTGCTGCAGTCGTGTCCGCATCTGAAACCGAATAGCCCGCTAGCCGATTCATTCGGAGAACCACTCGTCTCTCATGTCGCGGCAAGTGGTATTGCGGGTTGCGACGACGCCGAGCCAGGTATCGATTTTAGGCAACTCGTAGTCGAAGAAATAGCGAGCCGCCTGAAGAGTGCCGCGCAAGTAGTGCGGACGTTCCGCGACCTTCCCCTCGTCACGCGCGCGCGCTGCGGCGAGCGCGACGTCAAGCCATATCCAAGCTAGGATCACGTGACCGAACGCCTGCAGGTAGGGCGTTGCATTGGCGAGCGCCTCGTCGGGATTACCCGTCATCCATGCCGCTTTCGTAGCTTCCCGCAGCTTTTCGAACGCATCCTCGAGTCTCGCGGCAAATCCGCCAAGTTCCATCCACGACAGCGCGCGAGTTACCGTACCGGCGATTCGTCCACCGAGGATCGCAAATGCTGCGCCATTATCCGCCAGTACTTTGCGACCCAGGAGGTCTAACCCCTGAATGCCGTGCGTGCCCTCGTGGATCATATTGAGCCGGTGTCTCGCCAGAGCTGTTCCACGGAAAAGTCGCGTGCATAGCCGTAGCCGCCATTCTTTTTTTTCGAATCCTCCATCCAACGTTTGGCCTTGTCGAGGAATTCGAGGTCGATATTTCGCCTTACCTCCGCGTCGATGACTTTAACCTTTCGCATATCGCCTTTGCCCTCGGATTCAAGGATGTATTCGGGCTCGATGTTATATTGTCGACATGAAAAAAAAGGATGTTGGGTTTATTCACTGGTTGCCGTGCCATCTGTCACTCCACTGCGTACTCTGGATCGACTAGAAACGAACTAGCGTTTGCCGTCCGCGTTCACTTCACCAGCTCGAACTCACTCGGACGCCAGCTCTTGTCGAAGAACGGCTGGAGTGGGCTATACAACCGAAGGATCGTAAACCACCCCTTGTTGGGGTCCGTCTGGATCCAGTTGCCGTCCTTGACCCCCGCCGGCAGTTTGGGACCGATGTAGAGAGTTGTGGAGCCGTCGGCGTTCGCAACGGCGGCCGGCCTCGGGTAGCTCAGGCTGCCCGCTTTCGGGTAGCGCTGACTTGTCTGCAGCATCGAGCGAGTCTGGTTGTCATACAGGGTCAGCGACCAGAAATTCCTCTGCGGGATGTTAGGCGGCAGCGTCAGCTTGTAGGTCTTCGCACCGTCAAAGTAGCGCTTGTTGGCATCCAGCGAAGCCACCAGGTACTGCGACCCGATGTTGGTCAACCGCATGATCATCGCAGGTGTGATCACAGTGTAAAAGACGAACATCGAAGTCCGTGAGTTCAGTGTACGCGCGCCAGTGGGTGGGAAAGGCTTGATGCCTTCCGGGGTTACCATCGGAGGCGGTGTTTCGAAGTTGTAACCGCCGAGGAACAGCGAGTTGATCCAACCAGAGCCCGGGTAATAGGCGAACCCCTCCGATTCGCGGGGATTCATATCCAGGGTGCGGGCGGTCGCGTTGGCCACATTCACCGCGTCTGTGAGGATCTTTTTCATCCGCGCATCGGGTGCAAACGGCTTGCCCTTGACGATACCGATGGCGGCCAGTTGGCCCGCGAGTTCCACGTCGAGCGAGCCAGCTGGCTCCTCCTGCACGAGTGCATTGATCTTTTCAAAGAAGGTGCACCCGGACGCGAACCGCCGCTATGTGGCGCCAAATTTCACCCCTCGACCGTCGCAAATTGAGTGGCGACCGATGCGATTGGAATCGCCAGCGAACTCACCCTCTCGGCCCTTGCCGCCGTTGACGACCGTCAGGTATGGGGGTAGTCAGGAGGACCATGGTCCAATGGCTGCTGAGGGCCATATTGCAGAGAATCCCGCCTATCACCGAAGTTCGGTGAATAATCTATGGGCGCAAACATCATGAGTTCAGAAGACACCATCCATCGAACCGTGCTTCCCATCCCGGATCAGGCGCCTGTCGGTCTGACGACCTACGATGCCAAAGACCCGGACACCAAATATCCGCCGATCCGCGAATTGCGGCCGCCTGCGGGCGCACCGAATGTGCTGATCGTCCTGATCGACGACGTTGGCTTCGGCGCGACCAGCGCGTTCGGCGGACCGTGCCAGACGCCGAACTTCGAGAGGCTCGCCGCGAGCGGCCTGAAATACAATCGCTTCCACACGACTGCCCTCTGCTCGCCGACGCGACAAGCGATGCTGACCGGTCGAAATCATCATTCGGCCGGCATGGGTGGCATTACCGAGATAGCGACCTCGGCACCCGGTTACAACTCCCTCCTGCCGAACTCGATGTCGCCGCTTGCGCAAACGCTGCGGCTGAACGGCTACTCGACCTCGCAATTTGGTAAATGCCACGAAGTGCCGGTGTGGCAGACCAGCCCCTTGGGCCCGTTCGACCACTGGCCCACAGGGAGTGGAGGGGGGTTCGAGTACTTCTACGGCTTTATCGGCGGTGAAACCAACCAGTGGTATCCGGCGCTCTACGAAGGCACGACGCCGATCGAGCCGGACAAAACCCCCGAAGAGGGCTATCACCTCACTGACGACATGACCACCAAAGCGATCAAGTGGATCCGCCAGCAGAAGGCCCTCATGCCCGACAAGCCGTTCTTCACCTACTTCGCGCCCGGCGCGACGCATGCCCCACACCACGTGCCGAAGGAATGGGCGGACAAGTACAAGGGCAAGTTCGACCAGGGCTGGGACAAGCTGCGCGAGGAGACTTTCGCGCGGCAAAAGAAGCTCGGTGTCATTCCGCAGGAGTGCCAGCTCACCGCGCGCCATCCCGAAATTCCGGCCTGGGAAAGCATCTCGCCGGTGATGAAGAAGGTTCTTGCGCGCGAGATGGAGGTGTACGCCGGGTTCATGGAGCATACGGATCATCACGTCGGGCGACTGCTCGATTCACTCAAGGATCTTGGCATCCTGGAGAACACGCTGATCTACGTGATCATCGGTGACAATGGCGCCTCGGCTGAAGGGTCACTGCAGGGCGCTTTCAACGAGATAGCTCCGCTCACCGGCTTCCCACAGCTGGAGACTGCCGAATTCCTCACTGAGCGGATGGACAAGCTGGGCGGCGTCGAGGCTTACAACCACTATGCAGTGGCCTGGGCACATGCGATGGATACCCCCTATCAGTGGACCAAGCAGGTGGCGTCGCACTTCGGCGGCACCCGCAACGGCACGATTGTGCACTGGCCGAACGGGATCAAGGCCAAGGGTGAGATCCGCAGCCAGTTCCATCATGTGATCGACATAGCGCCGACCATACTGGAGGTGGCGCATCTTCCGCAGCCCGTCTTCGTCAACGGGGTTCAACAGCGCCCGATCGAAGGCGTCAGCATGGCGTACACGTTCAACGACCCGAAAGCCGCAGAGCGACATGAGACGCAATACTTCGAGATGGCGGGCAATCGGGGGATCTATCACAAGGGCTGGACGGCGGTTACCCGGCATCGCACGCCGTGGCTCACCGGCGCGGTTAAGCTCGCCGCCTTCGACGACGATGTGTGGGAGCTCTACGACACGACCAATGATTGGAGTCAGGCCAAGGACATAGCGAAGGAGAATCCGCAAAAACTGCACGAGCTGCAGCGGCTTTGGTTGATTGAGGCGGTCAAGTACAACGTATTGCCCTTGGATGACCGATTCGCCGAGCGCGCCAATCCAGACATCGCAGGCCGCCCCCAGTTGACCAAAGGCACGCGGCAAATCCTGTTTGGCGGTATGGGGCGGCTGACCGAGAGCACGATCGTGAACACGAAGAACAAGTCGCACGCGATCACTGCCGAAGTAATCGTGCCGGCGTCGGGTGCGGAAGGCGTCATTGTCGCCTTAGGTGGGATCATAGGCGGTTGGAGCTTGTACACCATGGGCGGGAAGTTGAGGTACCACTACAACTTCTACGGCGTGCATCGATATACGATTGAGGGCACCTCGAAAATCCCACCGGGAACGCACCAGGTACGCATGGAATTCAAGTACGACGGCGGCGGTCTCGCAAAGGGAGGCACGGTCATGCTGTACGTCGACGGCACGAAAGTGGGCGAAGGCCGCGTGGAGCAGACCGAGCCGATGATCTTCTCGGCGGATGAGACCTGTGACGTTGGCTTTCAAGCCGGTTCGCCCTCAAGCACGGACTATGGACCGAGGGACAACAGGTTCAGCGGCGAGGTGAACTGGGTCGAGATCGACATCGGCAAGGACTCGGAGAATCTCGATCATCTCATCACGCCGGAACAGCGACTGAGCGTCGCTATGGCGCATCAGTAGAACAGTCAATCATCTCCTGCCGCTGCGCCGAGCGAGTTCGGCGCAGCGATTCTGCTGAACCGGCAGCTTCGGGGAGGTCATTTCGATCTACCGAGCTTCTGCAATTGGCCCGTTCAGCGACCGATTTGCTGCTCCAGACCGGTCTTTCCGCTCGAAACCAGCAATTTGACAGTGCGGTTTAGCCGATGTCCGGCAACGGGTAAAGTCGACCCTATCCGAACGACCACCAATGACCGCTTGAGAGCAACCGAAACACGCGATATCAATTAATTAATTGAGTCCAACCGCTTGATGGAAAGCGAAACTAGCTGACCCAAGCTGAATGGGGATTGTCGTAGGGCCGATCATCAAAGAACGTATACCACGGCTTCCTGCTGGTGCCGTAGGACCGTGATTGACGGACGACACGAATCTCGCGGATAGGGTGCAGCCGCCCACCCTCAGGTTTGGCCAGTTCACACGAAAGCGCCGCCTTCGGGCGGCGTTTTCGCGACCCCTTTACCTCGTGAGAGTCCGTCCGAATTTCCGGACCCTCAGTTTGCTGGGGCACTGCCAGCTCTCGTATTGCCTTTTGCGCCGTCTGCCCTCTACCAATCGGTTCGAGCGATATATTTCATCTTCGTCACAGGGTATTTTTCCCATTCAATGCAAAGCGTGAGACGCCCCGTCAACAGAGCGCTTGCGTTTCTCAATACAGTGGACTTGGGAGCCGGTCTGGTGCGTAATGATGCCTGCGTAGAAGAATTCGCCGGGACCGCAATGTGGGTGCGGCCGGATGGAGGGGAGGGGGCGATGGCCGCAGTGATTTCGGTCGATGAGCCCAAGAATTTGGTCAAGGGCCACACCCGCTGGGTCCGGATTTCACACTGGATTCTCGCGGCGAGCCTGCTGACGCTTGCAGTCTCTGGCTTCGAGATCCTGATGGTGCATCCGCGGCTGTACTGGGGCAGAGTCGGCAACGATCTCACTCCGGCGCTCTTCGAGCTGCCGATCAGCCGCAACTACCAGCACGGCGGTTGGGCGCCCCCAGTGACATTCTTCGCGGGAGCGAGTCCGGTCGTGAGTGCCGCGCGCACTTACGATATCTTCAACCAGAACAGTTGGGGTCGAAGCCTACACTTTCTCGCGGCCTGGTTACTTGTCGTCACTGGCCTGATCTACCTTGTCGCCGGACTCGCAAGCGGGCACCTGTGGCGCCACGTCCTCCCGCGTTTCCGCGAGTTTGCGCCGCGGCTCCTGTGGCAGGACATCGTGACGCACCTGCGCCTGCCGATGCCACCGGCGGCTGGCGGGCCACCCTACGGGCTCCTGCAAAAGCTCACCTACGCTGGGGTCATGTTCCTTGCGCTACCACTCATGGTTTTGACGGGGCTGGCGATGTCGCCGGCGGTGACGGCCGCCTATCCGGGATTGCTGGATCTGTTCGGTGGCTCGCAGTCCGCGCGCACAATTCACTTTTTTGTTTTTGCGGCGCTCGTCTTTTTTGTCATCGTGCACATCGTGATGGTGGCATTGACCGGGTTCAGACGGCAGATGCGTGCCATGACATTCGGGGACTGACATGAACAAAGAGAAGCTCGTAATGATCAGTCGTCGGAAGCTGGTTACTGGGCTTGCTTCCGCGGGTGGAGTTCTTCTCGCAGGGTGCTCATCCCAGGAGCTACCGCCGACCTACGGCAACGTGCTCAGGATGGGCGATCTGCTGACATACCGCGCGTTTCGGATGCTGCTACCTCCACATGCGCTCGTGCGCGAGTACAGCCGCAGCGATATCACCTCGAGCCCGGCAGTCGGTACGTCGAATCCCGCCGATCCGCACCAAGAGCTTTACAACGCAGAACGCGGTGCGCTCTACGACCGACTCAGGGCGGAAGCGTTTGCGGACTGGCGCCTAAAGATCGAGGGGCGCGTCGCGAAGCCCAGAAGCTTCTCGCTCGCGGAACTCAAGGCCTTGCCGTCCCGGACACAGATTACCAAGCACACGTGCGAGGAAGGCTGGTCGGCGATTGCCGAGTGGACCGGCGTGCCCCTTCGAGCAGTGCTCGAAGCGGCGGGGATCCAGCCTTCGGCACGGTTCGTGAACTTCTATGCCTACGACGACAACGCGGACGGCATCGATATGCTGGATGCGCTCCATCCGCAGACGATTCTCGCGTACGGCATGAACGGCCATGATCTACCGCTCGCGCACGGTGCGCCGCTGCGAGTGCGCGTCGAGACTCAGCTAGGGTACAAGAGCGTGAAGTTTCTCGAGCGCATCGTGGTCAAGAACGAGTTCGACGACTTGGGCAAGATTGGGCCACTGCAGAACGGCTGGGCATGGTACGTCGGGATCTGAGACGCTAGGACCCCCGCAGGCCTACGCATCGAGTGTCCGAGGATTCTCGTTGCAAGTGGCTCCAGTTGGGGCCGCCTGCTGACGGATTGGCCTCTACTGCCGGTTTCGACCCACTGCCGGCAGTGACCAGCGGCAGCGTTGGGGAAGCGGATTTGTCTCACTTGTGCTCAGTTGCCTGGGTGAAGGTCCGGGAATGCGCTCCTCTCGAATAACGCCATGGGCCGACACGGGCAACCCCATACAGCGGCAATACGGTGGCCATCATCGAGGAACGTCCAATACCAAACCATTTGCCCCCTGCGCTATGTGCACGATTGTTTTGCCGGACCGGTAGACTGCCAGCACGACAGGGACCGCATACGAAGTTCCGGGATTGTCGACCGTTTCCGTCCAGGCGATCGTTCGCAAGTCTTTAGCCACCTTGGGATCGTCAATGCCCGCCTCATTGTCGGCGAGTTCTCGCGCGCTAGTCCCCTTCCTAGGACGTAGCGTTTCGACGACCTCCGTTCCGTCGCTGTAAAGAATATGCAGATTCCCGGTTTCATAACCGGAATCCGGCGAAGGGTCGTCAACGTGGTACTTGACGATATGCGCGTTGGCCGCAGGCGCAGCGCCTTGTATATGAGTGACGTTAACAGTCGGTGGGTCCTCGCCTGCTTGCTGCCCGCAGCCAAGCGCCGGCAAGAGTGCCGCGTAAGCGAACAGCCGAATATGTTTCCCCCGCCGAAGCGAGTTACCCCATAGTTACCCCCTTTTGGGAGCGGCTGTCAACAGATCGATTTGAACGTCTATGGACGATGAAACCCTGTAAATCACAGTCTTTTAGCTCGTTTTGCGGACGTCTATGGACGTCCTCGGAAGGAGGGGTTTTTGCCGGCTGAGGGATTCGAACCCCCGACCTACGGTTTACAAAACCGTTGCACTACCACTGTGCTAAGCCGGCATCGAAGAATTGTGCGCATCCATCGTGCAGTTGCGCATTCTACCGTGGTCGGCGGCGGTGAGAGCAACCTGCAGCTGCCCCAAGCGCCGCGCACCCCTCGGCGGCATGGACTAGGGCGAGCGCTGGGTATATACACCCTAGATCGCCATGAATTTACGCTGCGGGCGCTCGTTACCGGATTAAGTACATGCAACCGACCAGAAAGCCCTCGGCAGCGAGTTTCGTGTCGGGCCCCTGTGCTCAGCCGCTGCTGTACCGTACCGTCGACGGCGTTCTCAAGGCCGCCGTCGATGAAAGTCCCGACGGCCTCGCGCTCGTCGTACCGCATCAGTCGGTGCGCTTCAAGTTCGCCGAATTCGATCGCGAGATCGAGCGGGTCGCGCGCGGGATGCTCGCGTGTGGAGTCGAGCCCGGCGAGCGCATCGGCATTTGGGCGCCGAATTGTGCCGAATGGCTGCTCACCATGTTCGGTGCGGCGCGGGCCGGCTTGGTATTGGTCAACATCAATCCCGCCTACCGATCCCACGAGCTTGAGTTCGCGCTTCGCCTGGTCGGCTGTCGCGCGCTCGTCTTTGCGCCTCGATTCAAGGGCAGCGACTACGTGGCCATGCTGCACTCCTTGATCCCCGAACTTCGCGCCTCCGCGCCCGGGCGCTTGTTTTGCACCGCCTTTCCGGAACTTCGCCTGCTGATTCAGCTAGGCACGGAGCCGCTGAGCGGCACGCTCTCGTTCGACGATCTCATGGCTTCGGGACACGATCTCGACGACACGCTGCTGGCGTCGATCGAGGATCGGTTGGACGCGGACCAGGTCTTCAACATTCAGTTCACGAGCGGCACCACAGGCACCCCGAAGGGCGCTGCACTGACGCACTTCAACATCGTGAACAACGGGTACTTCGTCGGCGAGGGTATGCGTCTCACCGCCGATGACCGCGTGTGCATCCCCGTGCCGCTGTATCACTGCTTCGGTATGGTCCTGGGGGTGCTTGCAGCGATGACGCATCGTGCGGCGAGCGTGCTCCCCGGCGAAGGCTTCGAACCGCTGGCGGTGCTGCAGACGATCGCGAGCGAGCGGTGCACGGCACTGCATGGGGTGCCGACCATGTTCATCGCGGAGTTGGAGCATCCGCGGTTCGGCGATTTCGATCTTTCGTCGCTGCGCACCGGCATCATGGCGGGATCGCCGTGTCCGATTGCCGTGATGCGCCGGGTAGTCGCCGAGATGCACATGCCGCAGGTGACGATCTGCTACGGCATGACGGAGACCAGTCCGGTCAGCTTCCAGAGTCAGCCCGATGATCCCCTCGAGCGACGGGTGAGTACAGTCGGTAGAGTGCATCCGCACGTGCAGGTGAAGATCATCGATGCGCAGGGGCGCGTCACGCCGCGCGGTATCGCCGGCGAACTGCTGACGCGCGGCTACAGCGTGATGCGAGGCTACTGGGATGATGCCGAGCGCACGCGGGATGCCATCGATGAAAACGGTTGGATGCACACGGGCGATCTGGCGGTCATCGACGAGGAGGGCTACTGCAACATCGTCGGCCGTTTGAAAGACATGATCATCCGCGGCGGCGAGAACATCTCGCCGCGCGAAATCGAGGAGTTCCTCTACGGCCATCCCGCCGTATTCGACGTCGCCGTCGTCGGCGTCCCCGACGCGAAGTACGGCGAGGCGGTCTGCGCGTGCATTCGGCTGCGCGACGGCACGACGGCGACGGAAGAGGAAATTCGGGAGTTCTGTCGCGACCAGATCGCACATTACAAAGTGCCTCGCTACGTGCGTTTCTTGGCCAGTTTCCCGCTCACGATCAGCGGCAAGGTTCAGAAGTACCTGATCCGCGAGCACCTGCGCCGCGAGCTCAACCTCGAGGAGGAGGCGCACGCTTGAGGCGGCGGTTCGGTGGTGCGCCGCGCTGTCGTGGCCGCCGGGGCGGCTGCCGACACGCCGCACGGCCGCCACGCTTACGCCGTCGGCAGCGCCGCCTGCTTTTGTCCCAGTAAGTTCACGGCCGATTGGTACAGCTTGGAGCGCAACACGAATCGCTCGTGGGCCCGCGTGAGATAGCGCACGGCGATCTCCACGCCGCCGACGACCGGCTTGACGCTGACGCCCGGCGCACCTGAGAAGGTTTTGGCGCGCTGTGTCGGAACGGCTCGCTGCCATTCCTGCTCCGCTTGGCGAGCGCTCTCGGCGGTCGCTTCCTGTACTTGCTTCGTGATGGCATCGACAATCGGGTAAGGATCCTGGCCGGCGGGTACCACGACGCGCAACTCGTCCCACAGCCATTGGCCGGATGTCGAAAAGTTGAAGTAGTGGCCTTCGATGGCGAAGCTATTGGTGAATGTCACCCGCCGTCCCGTGGGATGTCCCGCATCGCTCCAGTTGCCGGTTTCGAGCAATACTGTGTGGAACATGCCGAGCTCGGTCACTTCGCCGCTTACGCCGTTGATCTCGACCCAGTCCCCGAGGCGAATTCCGTTGCGCCCCATGAGGACCAACCAGCCGAAGAACGCCACGATGAAGTCCTTCAGCGCCACCGTGAGGCCGGCGCCGACGATGCCGATCATGGTGCCGAACTGGCTCGGCATGCCGACGACAATCAAAAGAATGATCACCACTGCCAGCACACGCAGGCTCACCCGAGCGATGCTGCGCAGCGTCTCGGCCTGGCGGCGGTCGAGCTTGGGATTTCGCAGCAGATGCTGTACTGCTTTATCGAGCAGCAGTACGACGAGAAGAATTGCGATCACGATCGCGCCATCCAGCAGCAATCTGTGCGCCAGTGCATTCGCCTGGAGCGACACGACGCCGGCCCATTGCCGATACACGCCGGTCAGCTGGCGCAGATCGGCCCCTTGCCGATCGAGCAGCGTCAGTACTCTCTGGTTCGCCGTAATCTGCTTGGTCTGGTTGAGCAGCGCCGCCGCGTCTTCATGGCTGTGCTGCGTACGTGATGCCGGATTCACCGGCGCGCCGGCGGCTTTGGCGCTCTTAGTATGATGGGAGAGCTCGGCGATTCCGCCCTTCGTGTCCTCCAAACTCGCCGCCAGCGCGGCACGCTGTGCGCTCAGCGTTTGTGCCTTCTGCTGGGCGTCGTCTTCAGCTTCGGCGAGCTGCTCCATCTTGCGCCGCAATTGCAGCCAGTCGCGGAACTCCCGCAAGGATCCGCGCTGCCCTGCGGCGGCGCCCGCAGCGGCCGGCGCGGCCGCGGCGCGCGCTTTGACCTGTGCATCGTGCTCCTGCACCATCGCCTCGATGCGCTGTTGCGGATTGCCGCCGGCCGCTACGAGATCCTGGTTGGCTTCCTCCAGTTCGTCCTTGTCCAAGTCCAGCTGCGACTGCGCGAGCTCCAGCTCGTCCTGCAGGCTGTCCTTTTGCGAGGCCGGGGCGGCCGCGAGCGCAGCGGTCAGCTGAGTCACACGCTGCTGATCGCTGTCGAGCAGTGCCTGGGATTTCACGAGGCGATCTTGGATCTTGAGCGCTTCGGGGCTTAAGTTCGGCGGGTGCGCCTCCACGTCGCGCAGGGCCGCGGTGAAAGCGAGTGCAAGTTCATGGTCGGCAACCCGCAACGCCGACAGCGCATACGGCTGCTCTTGGGAGGTTGTTGCGAGCTGAGCCAGCCGTAGCGCCGTGGTGTAGCTGCTCTCATCGACCAGCGCGGCCGAAGTCACCGCGGCCGCGCGTTTCTTGGCGACGGCGGATGAGGGCGGCCTCGTATGCCACCATCCGGCGCCTGCCGCAGCCAGCATCAGCGCGAGGACGGCGACCCAAACCTTGTGCAGCATCTTCATAATTCACGCGGCGGCGGGGCGGGAGGGAGCACGCCGGCAAGCGCCGATTTGAGCACGTCCAGTTGCTCGAACAGCGTATCGACATGCCCGCCGAAGCCGTCGTCCGCCGGAGATTCGAACGTAATCAGACGTTTGGGCTCGTTCGCGGCCGCATATAGGCGAAGCGCGTGCGAGTACGGGACCAGCGTATCGGCGCGGCTATGGGTGATGATGACGGGCACGTGCACCTCACGCATTCGCGCCAGCGAATCGAACTGCACCGAGGTGACGTAGCGCACTGGTAGCAACGGGTACTTGTCGGCGGCGGCATCCGGGATGGATGTGAACGCGCCGAACAATATGAGCGCCGCAACCTCATGGCGCGTCGCCAGCAGCACTGCCGGTCCGGACCCCAGGGAATGGCCCAGCAAGATGACCCGGCTCGGGGGTACGCCGCGCAGCAGCAGCGCCTTGTAAGCCGCTTCCGCATCCTCGTACATGCCGGCTTCGGACGCGCTCCCCGGCGTCATGCCGAAGCCGCGGTAATCGACGTCCATGACGCTAAAGCCCACGCCGCGCAGTGCCTGGCAATGCCGCATTTGCCAGACTGAGAAAGCCGAATCGGCGTTGCCGTGCAATTGCAGTATCCAATAACCCGTATCGTTGCCGCTGTCCGCATGGAATATGAGGCCCGCGAGGCCGACACCGGCGGAGACCGGGACCGAGACCCGCTCGGCGTCCGCGGGCAGGTCCTTGCGCAGATGCTGTTGGCTGCGCGCCGTGGCGAACACGAGTTCGCTTTCGTGCAGCTTGAGCCACACGACGGCGCTGGCCATCACCGCGAGCAGCGACACGACGCCGATCAGCGAGTAGCGCGCGATGCGGCGCGCGCTGCCTGATTGCGCGCCGCCGGATTGATGTGACGGTGCCGGGTTCACGCGATTCTCCTGCTGCGTTTCGTCGCGTTCCACGCGCTCAATGCCAATTGCCGACCGCATCGCGCGCGGCCTGATTGAGCGGGCGCGCGATCAGGCCGCTCTGCGAGACCTTGATTTCGTACAACGTCCCATCCGCCATGGGCAGATAGGTCGCGCTGCCGTACAGCGCGTCGATCCACGGCAGCCAGGAGTGATAGCGATGGACCAATTCCCACAGGTCGACGCGATTCGGGGAATTCAACGGATACACGGTGCGCGGCAGGTTGCGCTCATCGTCGATGCTCGAGTATCTGCCGCCGATCCTTTCGAGCCGGTATGCGCTGTCGAAGCCCAGCAGATTCGCAAATGCCTGCCATTTGAGAATCCGCGCATCGACCTGCCATTCATCGCCGCGCAGCGAAAAGGCGGCGCGCTCTCCCGTGGGGTACGTGAGAACCCCGTTGAATTGGTGCGCACCGATACGCGAGAACTGCAGCTCTCCGGCCGGCTGCTCCGCGCTCAATCGCTGATAGGTACGCAAATTGGATGCGACGAACAGCGCGCACGCCGCGAGCAGAAATAGCGCGAGAGAGGTAAGGCCTGTCAACAGTCCGCCGATGACGCGCCGCCGCTGCAAACGACGCAGGGCCATGATGAAAAGGAGGAGACCGGCGAGCCCGAAGACGGCGATCAGTGCGGTGAGTGTCATGGGGCCATGATCTAACGAGAGCCGGAACCGAACCTCATGGGACTAACAAAAACACTTAGCTCGGTCCCGGTGTCTCGTTGCAGACGCCCATTCTTTGCTTCGATTGCCTCGTTTTGCAAGTGCGGCGCGTCACACATGACGCAATATTAAGCGCTTTGGCGACTCGCGGCGACTAGCTCCGTGGCTTTTGTCCTCGCGACAGCGAATCGATGGCGGCCGGGGGTGACATGGCGTGCGACTGAACGAAGTCGACGCCGAGCGCCGTAAGCCATTCCTGCTCGGCCGGCGTTTCGGTGCGCTTCGCCACTGTGTGCATCCCGAGAACGCGCGCCATTTGCACGACCGCCGTGATTGCCGCTTGCGACAACTTGTCGGTGCGCATTTTCGCGGTGACCTCCGAAGCGAGCTTGATGTAGCGAACGCCCGGCAGGCGCAGCAGGTCGAAGCATTCGGTGCGCAGCGCGAAATCGTCGAGCACCATCGGACAACCGAGGCGGTCCAATGCGGCTGCCACTTCGGAAACCCTGTTCGCGAGTTTGACCGCCGTCGGCACGTCGACCTCGAAAGCGATCATTGCCTTCGGCAGCGACGACTTCGCCAAACACAGCCCGACGAATTTAATGAAGTGCTCGTCGTGCAGCGCCGTCGTGGTGAGATTCACGGAAAACATCACGGCGCTGCTCTGCCACACGTCTGGGTGGTGGACGAGCCAACCAATGAGTTCGGTGACGACACGGCGATCGATCATCGAACCCAATCCGTTGTCGACCGCCGCCTTCAGCATCGCATGCGGTGCCGCATTGGGCGCGTCGTCGGACCCGGACCGCAACAGCACTTCGTAGCGTTTCAACTGGCTGCCCTTGGTCAAGGGGACCAGGCGTTGCACATGGAGGGCGATCGGGCTACGGCGCAACGCCGCATGCAAGCGATCGATTTCAGGAGTGACTTCCGGCGATGTACGCTTGTTGTCCGGCGTGCTCGCCGAACTCGGCGCGGTCGAGAATGCCGGCGGCGGAGCCGGCGCCGATCTGGACACGGCCGGCTTTGTCGGCCTGACGCGCACAGAATCCGCCAGCGAAAGTTCGATCGGTGCGCCCGCGGGCACGGAGGGTTTCGACCCGTTGATACGCGGGGCGGCGGGGTGCGCAGTCGGAGGGTGCGCGGCGGCGGGGTGCGAGGCCGCGGGGTGCGAGGCCGCGGAGCGCGAGGCGGCGGGGTGCGAGGCCGCGGAGTGCGAGGCGGCGGAGTGCGAGGCGGCGGAGTGCGAGGCGGCGGAGTGCGAGGCGGCGGGGTGCGAGGCGGCGGAGTGCGAGGCGGCGGGGTGCGAGGCGGCGGAGTGCGAGGCGGCGGGGTGCGAGGCGGCGGGGTGCGAGGCCGCGGGGTGCGAGGCCGCGGAGCGCGCCGTGGCGGGGTGCGCGGCGGCGGCGGGGTGCGCCGACGCCGGACGGGCGGGAGCCGATGGCTTGGCCGGCGTAGTCGCAGGCGCGCGCGCGGGAGCCGTAGCGGTTTCCCCTTTGCGTGCCGGTGGGTCGATCTTGCCGACCCCTTTGACGCTCGCTAGCGGCGAGCCTTTGCCGACGGACGACGCCGGCGCAGGCGCGGCTGCAGACTGAGGCGCCGGTTCGGAGTCCGGGCGCATGCCGGCGAAATCGGCGAGCGCACGCTGCAATTTCGGCGTCATGATTTTGACGACGCCGCGATGATCCTGCTTGATGACGCGCGTATCCATGATCAGCATGATGGCGCCGACCGTCGCGCGGCGCGAGTTGACCGCGTGCAGCAGCACCGCGGAGCGGGAGTCGCCGAGATCGTAGGCTAGGACCTGGGGACTGGCATTGCTGGAGAATGCTTCGAGCGCCTCGCGGACCGCATTATGCTCATCCGGCCCCATCGAGCTTTCGCTCAACCACAGCACGTCACCATGTTCATCGTGCAGGGATACGGCATGCGCGCGCGCCGGCTCGACGGCCGCGCGCACTTTTTGACAGACGGCATCGAAATCGACGAGCGGACTTTCCGTTGCGCTGAAGGGTTTGCCCTGCTCCATAGGTCCGATACGTTTTAGGCTGAGCTTACATATCTACCGTACCGGGCCCTTTCCTGATGTGATGGTCTTCGCCAAACCGCGGGAGATTCTTCGCGCCAGGTCGCCGGCGAGAAAGGGATCGGCGTGTAGTCGGTATGACATATCATCGGTATTTTCTATTTGTGACTACACTTTGTTAACCATGGCTCCAACCCAAGAAACCCGTCAATATCGCTATTACGATTTTGTGATGGCGGCCTACGTCTGTGTGCTGCTGTGCTCGAATTTGATCGGGCCCACCAAGGAAACCACGATTCAGGTGCCGATTTACGGCACGTTGACCTTTTTGGCCGGCGTCTTGTTCTTCCCGATTTCGTACATTTTCGGCGATATATTGACCGAGGTTTACGGTTACGGTCGCGATCGCCGCGTAGTCTGGGCAGGGTTCGGGGCACTGGTGTTTGCCTCCTTCATGGCTGCCGTGATCGTGCATTTGCCGCCGTCCGCGAGCTCGCGCGCCACTCAGCCGGCGGTGGAAGCCATTTTCGGCAACACGCCGCGCATCGTCGTCGCGTCGACCAGCGGATTTCTGTGCGGTACCTTCGTCAATAGCTATGTGCTCGCGAAGATGAAAATCTGGACTCAAGGCCGTTGGCTGTGGACCCGGATCGTCGGTTCGACACTGTGCGGAGAACTGGTGGATTCAGCGATCTTCTATTTCGCCGCCTTCTACGGCCTTAAGCCGCTGGCCCATCTGGTGGCGATCATGTTCACGCAATACACGCTGAAATGCCTCTGGGAGTTCTTCGCCGCACCGCTCACCTATCGAATCGTCGCGTTCCTGAAGAGGGCGGAGAACGAGGACTACTACGACATTTGCACCAACTTCACGCCCTTCTCACTGCAGGCGTGACGGAACTCGATGGTGCCTGCCGAATTGATCGCCGCTTCGCCACAATTCGCCACCACGCGATAAGCCGCCCGCCCGAATGGCGGCGCGAAATAGCTCCCACAAGGCGGCGAGGTCGCCGCCTGATGTGGCGAAATTCCAAGTGAGGAGCTGTTATGAGTACTGCGTATTCAAAAATCGTTTGGACGGTCGGATTGATGGGCCTTAGCACGGCGGCCCTGGCGGATGCGAAGCCCGCACCGCCTCAGGAGCCGGTTGGCTTTATCGCGGGCGGCGTGATCGGCGGCTTCGCGGCAGGCCCGGTGGGCGCCGTCATTGGCGCAGGCCTCGGTACCTGGCTGGGTAATCGGGTACACCGCGCGGGCGAGGCCTCCAAAGCCGAAGCCCAAGTGGCGGCCCTCAAGAGCGACAAGTCGCAGCTGCAAAGCGAGGCGGCGGCGCTCGAGAGCGCGAAGAATGATTTGGCGGAGACCAATCGAGCGCTCAGCGCCAGGCTCGACGAACTCTCCCATAGCGTGGAGGCCGCGCAAACGGCCAAGGATGAGGCTGCGCGAGAGGACGCCGCCAAAGTGCTCGACGGTTTGCAGGGTGATGTGCTGTTTCGCACCGGCAGTGCGGAAATCCCGCCGGAGATGGCGCACGAGATCCAGGTTTTGGCGGGGGCCGTCGCCAAATCCCCGGCGCTCAAGGTTCGAGTCGACGGTTATGCGGATCCGCGCGGCACGGTGGACACCAATCTCAGACTCTCCGAAGCGCGCGCGAACGCGGTGCGAGATCTGTTCCTCGCAGCAGGCGTCGATGACGAGGCGCTCGAAGTCAACGCCTACGGCAAGAGTCAGAGCGTCGCGGCGGATGCCGACGGTTATGCGCTGGAGCGGCGCGTAAGGCTGACGCTACAAGCTGCGGGGGATGCCCCGGTCGCCCAGATGGGCGGCGCCGCGCAGCCCGCCGCTGCCGCGGCCCCAACTGCCGGTGCCCCAACTGCCGCGGCTCCGGCCGATACGGCCCAGACGAGTGAAGACGAGTGACCCGGTAGGAGCCTGCAGACAGGCTCCCAAGCGGCTCGGCACCGAAGGAGATGCCGAGCCGCTCTTGTTTCCGCCGGCGCCACGCGCCTACGATAGCGTATGGCCGACCATCCAAAGATCGTTGTACTGGACCGCCTGCAAAGCGGTGAATCTGCGAATCCCTCGCCCGAGAAAATTCTGGCCGGCATACCCCGCACTCGCGTCTCGAATCAATACACCGACAGCACACAGCAATTTTTCTGCGGGTTATGGAGCAGCACCAGCGGCAAATGGCGCGTGCGCTATACCGAGCACGAGTTCTGCGTGCTGATCGAAGGTCGTGTACGGCTCGAGTCGGTCACCGGCGAGAGGCATGATCTGCGGGCGGGCGATGCCTTCGTGGTCCCTGCCGGGTTCGAGGGTACCTGGGAAGTGGCCGAGCCCTGCAAGAAGTGGTATGCGATATTCGAGGCGAAGGCCTAGGAGCCTGTCGGGTGCCGCGGCGAAAGGCCGGTCCGCTCGGATTACGCGGTGTCGCGAATCACGCGGAGTCGCGAATCACGCGGTGTCGCGAATCACGCCCGCCAAGGTCTCGATTATCTGAGTGATCTGTTTGGGCTCGACGATCAACGGCGGCGACAGCGCGATCACCTCGCCGGTCTGGCGCACCATGACACCGCGCTCGAGACATTTGAGGAACACATCGAAGGCTCGCGCGCCCGGCTTACCGGCCCGCGGCTCCAACTCGACGCCGCCTATCAGGCCGTAGTTGCGCACATCGATCACATTGGGCACTCCGCGCAGCGAATGCACGGCGTCCTCCCAGGTCGAGCCGAGCGTTGCCGCGCGCGTCAGCAATTCTTCCTTGGCATAGATGTCGAGCGTCGCCAGGGCCGCTGCGCAGGCGGCCGGATGCGCGGAGTAGGTATAGCCATGGAACAGCTCGATGGTGTTTTCCGGGCCTTGCATGAACGCGTCGTAGATCTTCCGGTGCGAGAACACGGCGCCCATCGGAATGGCGCCGTTGGTGAGGCCTTTGGCCGTAGTCATGAGGTCGGGCGTCACATCGAAGGCTTGGGCGGCAAACGGTTTGCCGACGCGGCCGAAGCCGGTGATCACTTCGTCGAATATCAACAGAATCTCGTGCTTGTCGCAGATCTCGCGCAGGCGCTTCAGGTATCCGACCGGAGGCAACACCACACCTGCGGACCCGGAGATCGGTTCGACGATCACGGCCGCGATCGTCGACGCATCGTGCAACGCAATGAGACGCTCCAGCTCATTGGCGAGATGCATCCCCCAGTGCGGCAGGCCGCGCGAAAAGGCGTTGTGCCCGAGATCCAGCGTGTGCGGCAGATGGTCCACCCCGGGGAGCATGGACGAACCGAAAAATTTGCGGTTGTTGACCATGCCTCCGACCGACATGCCGCCAAAGCCCACACCGTGGTAGCCTTTTTCGCGGCCGATAAAGCGCGTGCGCTGGCCGGCGCCGCGGGCGCGCTGGTAGGCCACGGCGATCTTCAGCGCCGTGTCGACGGACTCGGAGCCTGAATTCGTGAAAAACACGCGATCCAGACCCGGCGGGGCAATCGCCGCCAGCCGATTAGCCAGCTCGAACGCGATCGGGTGGCCCATTTGGAAGGCGGGGGCATATTCCATGGTATTGAGCTGCCGCGTCACGGCTTCGGTGATCTCGCGCCGGCCATGACCGGCATTCACGCACCACAAGCCGGCGACCGCGTCGATCACCTGCCGGCCATCGGCGGTCCAATAGTGCATGCCCTCGGCGCGCGTCAACAGCCGCGGATGGGCCTTGAATTGGCGATTGGCCGTGAACGGCATCCAAAAGGCGTCGAGATCGCTTTTTGCGGGAACAGGGGTGATTCGGGCGTTCATGGCGGGATCCTTTCGGGCTTGAGGCAACGCCGTTTTGCCAACGGCACCGACGGATGATAAGAAAATTCAACACTTTCCTCAATTTTAGCTCCAAATGGGGGATTTACTGTTTAATATAATGAACAGTATGAGTCTGGATGTAGGCGCTCATTTGAAAGCTGTGCGGCAGATGTACGGCCTGTCGCAGCGTGAGCTGGCGAAGCGCGCCGGCGTCACCAACGGCCTGATTTCCCTGATCGAGCAGAACCGAGTCAGTCCGTCGGTGAGTTCGCTGAAGAAAGTGCTCGATGGTATCCCCATGGCGCTGGCGGATTTCTTCACCTTGGATCTGGCCGGCAAGCCCGAAGTGTTCTTCCCGCGGGCCACACTCGCGGACATCGGCACCGGGGCCGTGGAGTTGCGTCTGGTCGGCAGCCGGTTGCCCAAGCGCACCATGTCGATCTTGCACGAACGCTATGCGCCCAACGCCGACACCGGCGAGGAGATGCTGGCACATGCCGGCGAAGAGGGCGGGGTCATCGTCAGGGGTAAAATCGAGCTCTCGGTCGGCGGTGAATCACGGGTGCTCGGGCCGGGCGATGCGTATTACTTCAAGAGCTCCATTCCGCATCGATTCCGCAATCCGGGACGCGAGGAGTGCGAGATCGTGAGCGCGAGCTCACCGCCCACGTTTTAGTCGATCCTTCAGGTAGCATACGGTTCCATGAGCAAAGTGACCGTAGCCGCCACGCAAATGGCGTGCAGTTGGGATCGCGACGCCAACCTGGCGCGCGCCGAGACGCTGATCCGCGAGGCGGCGCGGCGCGGCGCCAACGTGGTCTTGATTCAAGAATTGTTCGAGACCCCGTATTTCTGCAAGGACCACTCGGCGCGGCATTTCGACCTCGCGAAGCCGCTCGAGGGCCATCCGGCGGTCGAGCATTTTCGCGGCCTCGCGCGCGAGCTCGGTGTGGCGTTGCCAGTCAGCGTGTTCGAGCGCGCCAACAACGCTTTCTATAACTCGTTGGTGATGGTGGACGCCGACGGTGCGGTGCTCGGCAGCTACCGCAAATCCCACATTCCTGAGGGACCCGGATATCACGAGAAGTTTTACTTCTCGCCGGGAGACACCGGCTTCAAGGTGTTCGACACCCAGCTCGCCAAATTGGGCGTCGCGATCTGCTGGGACCAGTGGTTTCCGGAGGCTGCGCGCTCGATGGCGCTGATGGGTGCGGAAATTCTCCTGTATCCCACGGCGATCGGCTCCGAGCCCCAGGATCCGGGCTTGGATTCCAGTGCGCATTGGCAGCGCACCATGCAGGGACACGCCGCGGCCAATATCATGCCCTTGGTGGCATCGAACCGGATCGGCACCGAGCAGGGCGAAAAGTACACCATGACGTTCTATGGCTCATCGTTCATCGCCTCGCACACCGGTGAAAAAGTGGCGGAAGCCGATCGGATCAGCGAAACGGTGCTGACCGCCACATTCGATTTGGAGGCCGTGCGCCGCTACCGCCGGGCCTGGGGCGTGTTCCGCGATCGGCGCCCCGATCTGTACTACCCCCTCCTATCGCTCGATGGACGCGGCTGAAGCACCGGACCCGGCTCAAGCTCCGAAGGCGGCTGAGGCTTCCACCCGTGCGCGAGAGTCGGCCGGGCTTCCACGGGATCTGGTATTTGTCGACTTGGAGACCACCGGGGGCAACGCCGCCTATCATCGCATCACCGAAGTCGGCATCGTGCGGGTCGAGAAAGGCGTGAGTGTCGAGGAGTGGAGCTCGCTCGTGAACCCAGAGTGCCGCATTCCCTCGTACATCGAAAGTTTCACCGGCATCAGCAACGAGATGGTCGCTGCGGCGCCGCGCTTCGCCGACATAGCAAAGCTCGTGCTCGAGAAGCTGCAATCGTCGGCGCCGCCCGTGTTCGTCGCGCACAATGCGCGCTTCGATTATTCGTTCTTGCGCGCCGAATTCCGCCGCGTCAACGTGCACTTCTCCGCGAAGGTTCTGTGCACGGTGAAGCTGTCGCGGCGCCTGTTTCCGCAGTACCCGCGTCACAGTTTGGATGCATTGATGGAGCGGCACGACTTGGTTTGCAGTGCGCGCCACCGGGCGCTGGGCGATGCCCGCGTGCTCAGCGAATTTTGGTTCAAGCTGCGCGATGAACTGCCCGAGGCGGCACTTGCCGCGGCCGCGCGGTCCGTGCTCGCCGCGAACAACCTGCCGGCGCATTTGCCCGAAGGTCTGGCGGACGAACTGCCCGAGGGCCCGGGCGTATACCGGTTTTATGGGGCCGACGATGCTCTTCTGTATGTCGGGAAATCAAAGTCGCTGCGAGCACGAATCCTCGGCCATTTTGCCGCGCAACACTCCGATTCCGGGGAAGGGAAGTTGGGGCGACAGGTGCGGCGCGTCGATTGGCTGGAGACCGCCGGCGAGCTCGGGGCCTTGCTGCGCGAAGCCGAGTGGTTCAAGCCACAGCAACCGCCGTACAACCGGCGCCTCAAGCCGGCAGCCGACAGCTGCACGCTCAGGCTCGCGGAGCATACGGGTGCCGCTGAATTGGTGGCAATCGCCGATGTGGAGCCAGCCGAACTCATGCGCTGCTGCGGCGTCTTTCGCTCGCACAAGGACGCGCGCAAGGCGCTGATCGAAATCGCCCGCGCGCAGCAGCTTTGCTTGAAGGTCCTTGGGCTGGAGCAGAGCGCGGGCTCGTGCTTCGCCTACCAGGTCGGTAAATGCAAAGGCGCCTGCATCGGTAAGGAACCGCTCATCCTGCACGATGTGCGGGCGCAGATGGCCTTATCGCCGCTGAAATTGAAGGCGTGGCCGTTCCCCGGGCGGGTGGCGCTGCGCGAGCGCGAGCCGTTCGGCGGCGCCGAACTGCATGTCCTCGATCATTGGACCTATTTGGGCACCGCCCGGTGCGAGGAGGAATTGGCCGCACTCGCGGCGACAGAGGCCCCTGCTGCTTTCGATCCGCACGTGTATCGGATCCTGGTGCGCTATTTCGCGAACCATTCAAAGCTCGATTGGCACGATTTGCGTGGCCGGACGCGAATCCAATTGAATTGGCATGATGAACATGATGATGGCGCGGGCGACCCAAGGAGCCTGTCTGAGTAATCCCCGCGGCTCACGCGGATTACTGAGACAGGCTCCTTGCGGCAAGATCGTCCGCGCGTGAACGACGACGTGCGCTATTGGATCGCGACGGCGCCGGTCGGCGCAGCCTCGGTGCTGGCGGAGGAGCTGACGCAGTACGGCGCGAGCGAGGTGCGCGAACGCAGCCATGATGTGAAATTCCAGGGCACGCTCGAGGTGGGCTATCGCGCCTGCCTGTGGTCGCGCACCGCGACCCGTGTGCTGCTGAGCGTGGGTTCGATCGACGCCAGCAGCGCGAAGAGCATCTTTGAGGCCGTGAAGCGCATCGATTGGCGCGAGCATCTCGCGCCGGGCGCGACGCTGGCGTGCGATTGCAGCGGCGGCAACGAGTCCATCCGCCACACGATTTACGGCTCGCAGCTGCTGAAAGACGCGGTCTGCGACAGCCTGCGCGACGCCACCGGCGAGCGCCCAAACATCCGGCCCGAGCGACCCGATGTGCTGCTGCACTTGCACGTCGAGGGGCCCGCAGCGCTGTTGTCGGTGGATTTTTCCGGCGAGAGCCTGCATCGGCGTGGCTATCGCATCGGGGGCGGCCGTGCGCCGCTCAAGGAGAACGTGGCGGCGGCGGTGCTGTTGCGCGTGGGCTGGTCGGGCATCGAGAAGGGCGGGGGTTTTCTAGTCGATCCCATGTGCGGTTCCGGCACCTTTCTAACCGAAGCGGCCTTGATCGCGGCCGACGCCGCACCGTCGCTCGAGCGCGAGTACTTCGGCTTCAGCGGTTGGCGCGGACACGACACCGCGCTGTGGGACCGTCTGCGGGAAGAGGCGCGCGCGCGCCGCGCTGCCCGCGTGCCGCGGCGGTGCATCTTAGGGTCCGACCTTGACCCGGATGCCGTGCGCACGGCGATCGCCAACGGCGCACGCGCGGGCGTGGAGGACTGGTTGCACGTAGAAAGGCGCGCGCTCAGCGCTGTCGCCGCCCCGCGGGGCGAGGTCGGACTCATCGTGACCAATCCGCCCTACGGTGCACGCATCGGCGCCGAATCGGGCTTGCCCGAGCTGTACTGCGAGCTCGGGCGCACGCTGCGCGAACGGTTCCGGGGCTGGCAGGCGGCGATTCTCACCGGCAACCCGCCCCTGGCCCGCAATTTAGGGATCTACGCGAAGCGCACGCATCGCATCTTCAACGGCACCATCGAATGCCGGCTGCTGCGTTTTGATTTGAATGAGCCGGACGAGCCTCGTCCGGCGGAGGCGGTGCGAGCGGATTGGTCGAGCCGCCCAGGCGCGCAAATGTTCGCCAACCGGCTGCGCAAGAACTTGCAGCGTCTTTCGTCCTGGGCCGAACGTGAACACATCGATTGCTTTCGCGTCTACGACGCCGACATGCCGGAGTACGCATTCGCCATCGACCTCTACGGCCGGGAGGCGCGCCATGTCCACGTGCAAGAATATGCTCCGCCAAAATCCGTGAATCAGCAAAGCGCGCGGGAACGCCGCCGTGAGGCGTTGGCGGTGCTGCCGGAAGTCTTGTCGGTGCCGCCGGCGCATGTGCACTTTCGGGTGCGCAAACCGCAAAAGGGGAGCGAGCAATACGAAAAACGCGCCCTCACCGCCGAGAGGCACGCCGTTGAGGACGCCGAGAGGCATGCCGTGCAGGACGCCGAGCGGCACGCCGTGCAGGAAGGCGGACTCAAGTTTTGGGTCAACTTCCGCGATTACTTGGATACGGGCCTGTTTCTCGATCATCGCATCATCCGGCAGATGTTGCGCGAGTGGGCCAAGGATGCGGATTTTCTCAATCTGTTCTGTTATACGGGCAGCGCAACGGTCTACGCCGCCGCCGGCGGCGCACGCAGCACCGTGAGCGTCGATTTGTCCAACACCTATCTCGATTGGGCGCACGACAATCTCGTGCTGAACGGCTTCGGCGGAGCCGAGCATGAATTGCATCGCGCGGATTGCCTGCAATGGCTGGAGAGCCGAGCGGTGTGGGGGCCGCGCTTTGATTTGATTTTCGTCGATCCGCCTACCTTCTCGAATTCCAAGCGCATGCAGGGCGTGCTCGACGTGCAGCGCGATCATGTCGGAATGATTCGCCGCTCCATGAAGCTGTTGCGTCCCACGGGCCGCTTGGTCTTCTCGACCAATTACACCCGCTTCCAGCTCGACTGCGCGGCGCTCGAGGATTTTCGCGTAGAGGACATCAGCGCCCAAACCATCCCCAGGGACTTCGAACGCAATGCGCGGATTCATCGCTGTTTCCTCATCCGCTGCAAATGATTGGCGAGACGCAGCCGGCTTCGGTTAATCTCCCGCTACGGCCTCACCATCCGCGACGAGCAACCCGTGATTCTCAAGCTCTTGATGAAGCGAACGCTGCTGTCGCTGATCACGCTCGGAATTCTTTCGATCGTGGTGTTCTTGGGCGGACAGCTCCTGCCGGGGGACGTGGGTCGCGCCGTCCTGGGCCCGCTGGCGGATGCGAGAGCCGTCGCACTCTTCAATCACCAAGCGGGCGTGGACCGGCCGCTGCCGATTCAGTATTGGGAGTGGATCACGCACTTTCTGGCCGGCGACATGGGCAGATCCTTCACCTTCCGCGCGCCGGTGGCGCCGTTCATCGCCGAGGCCTTGGCAAACTCCTTGAAGCTTGCGGCACTCGCCTTCGTTCTGGTGGTGCCGCTCGGCATCGCGGGCGGCGTGTGGGCGGCGCTGCGGGTCGGGCGCTGGAGCGATCGCGGCCTGGTGCTGCTCGGGCAATCCCTCGGGATCGTCCCCGAATTCATCTCCTCGATCGTGCTCATCCTGATCTTCGGGGTGTGGCTGCGCTGGCTGCCGATGTCGGCGGACTGGCCCGAAGGGGCGGGGCCGCTGACTCAAGTCCGCTATTTGATTTTGCCGTCGTTGCCGCTGGTGCTGGTATTTTTCGGCTATATCGCGCGCGTGGCACGCGCCGGCACCATCGAGGCGCTCGATGCGGACTTCACGCGAACAGCGATTCTCAAGGGCTTGTCCATGCCGGCGGTGATGAGGCGGCACGTGTTGCCGAACGCGCTGTTGCCCACGATCACGGTCGTGGCGAGCTTGGTGGGATATCTCGCCGGAGGGCTGGTGGTGATCGAGACTTTGTTCCACTACCGCGGCATCGGCGCCTTGATTTATTCCGCTGCCCGCGCCAAGGATTTCCCCATGCTGGAGGCGGGGGTGCTGACCGTGGGTGCCATCTATGCACTGGCCTCGGTGCTCGCCGATTTGCTGAGCGCGGCGCTCAATCCGCGCATGCGCGCGGAGCGTGCTTGAGCGGCGCCACCGCAGCGGCCGCAGCCGACCTGCGGTCGAACGCTTCGCAGGCCGTTCGCAGCCTTGCCCGCGAGCGTCTGCAGGCCGCGCTACGCTCGACCACTCTGATCGTCGGCCTGGCGATTCTGACGTTCTGGAGCGCCTGCGCTCTGTTCGGTGCCAAGATGACGCCGCTCGATCCGTACGCGGATGATCTGCTCGCGACGCTTGCTCCGCCGTCCGCGGCCCATTGGTTCGGTACCGACCAGCTCGGCCGAGATGTGTTTTCCCGCGTCATCATGGGTGCGCGCGATATTTTGATCGTCGCGCCGCTCGCCACATTGCTCGGTACGGTGCTCGGCACCGCGCTCGGCCTGTGCATCGGCTATTTCAAGGGCACGCTCGATGATGTCGTGAGCCGCGTGATCGAAGCGCTGCAAGCGCTGCCGCTGGTCATCGTCGCGTTGATGGCGCTGGCCGCCGTCGGCACCTCGAATGCCACGGTCGTGCTGGTCATCGGCTTCGTGTTCACGCCGCTGATCGCCCGCACGGTCCGTTCGGCGGTGCTGATCGAGAGCTCGTTGGACTATGTGGCGGCGGCACGGCTCAGGGGCGATGGCGCGCTCGCGATCATGTTTATCGAGATCCTGCCCAATGTGCTGCCGATCGCCGTCGTGGAAATGACGGTCAGGCTTGGCTACGCCATTTTCTTCGTCGCCTCGTTGAGCTTCATCGGCTTCGGCATCCAGCCGCCGTCGGCCGACTGGGGCATCGCCATCGCGGAGAACTACAGCCTGATCGGCAGTTATTGGTGGACCGTTCTGTTCGACGCGGCAGCCACGGCCTCGCTGGTGGTCGGCGTCAATTTGGTCACGGACGGGCTGCAGAGCGTGTTCGAAGCTTGAATCGCAACGACGGCATCCGCGACGAGGGCACGCAGCGAAGCGCCGACGCGCTGCGAATCGAGCATCTCGATGTCATTTACCGGGTCGGGCGGCGTGAACGGCGGATTCTCTCCGACCTCTGCCTGACGATTCGACGCGGCGAATCCTACGGGCTGGTCGGTGAGTCCGGCTGCGGGAAGTCGACGGTGGCTTTCGCCGCGATCCGCTATCTGGCGCGCAACGGGCTCGTGAGCGGCGGTCGAATTCTGGTCGATGGGCGCGATCTGATGGCGTTGTCGCCGGCGGAGCTGCGCCGTTTGCGCGCGCAGAGCGTATCGATGGTCTACCAGGATCCCGGGCGGGCGCTCAACCCCTCGCTGCGCATCGGGCGCCAGATGGCGGAAGTGTTCGAGGTGTCGGAAGGCCTGGGGGGCCGCGCCGCACAGGAGCGAGCGGCGCAAATGCTCGCGCGCGTGCAGATCTCGAGCCCACAGCGGGTGCTGAGTAATTTTCCGCACGAGCTGTCGGGCGGAATGCAGCAGCGCGTCCTCATCGCCATGGCGTTGTCGACCAATCCAGCGCTGCTGATTCTCGACGAGCCGACCACCGGGCTCGACGCGACCGTCGAGGCCGAGGTACTGGACACAATCGCTCGATTGCATGCGGAGTTCAATAACTCGATTCTGTTCATCAGTCATAGTCTTCCCGTCGTCGGCCGCATGTGCGACCGGGTCGGCGTACTCTACGCCGGCGAGCTGGTCGAGGAAGGACCGGCGGCGAGCGTGTTCGGCGATCCGCGCCATCCCTACACGGTCGGCCTGCTGCGCTGCGTGCCAGCCTATGGGCGGCGCAAGAATCACGGCCGGCTCGAAACCATTCCGGGATTTCTGCCGGCCGCGGGGTCGATTACGGGCCGCTGCGTGTTCGCCGAGCGTTGCGGCAACGCGACCGAGCGCTGCCGCCGCGAGGCGCCGCCGCTGCTCGATCTCGGCGGCCGCCTGACGCGTTGCTTCTATCCGGAACGCGCGCCGGCCCTGCCCTTCGCCGCGCCGGGCGCGCCGCTTCCGCCCGCAATGCCGGGTGCCGCCGCGCCGCTGCTGCGCACGCGGAACTTGTCCAAGACCTACCGAGTTGCCGGCAAGCCGCTGCAGGCGGTGCATGAGGTGACTTTCGATCTTTGGCCCGGGGAAACGCTGGGGCTGGTGGGCGAGTCCGGCAGCGGCAAGAGTTCGCTCGCCAAGCTGTTGCTCGGCTTGTCGACTCCCGACGCCGGCAGCCAGGTGGATCTGGCCGGCGAACCGCTGCCGCAGCGCGCCGACGATCGGACACGGGCACAGCTCAAAGCGCTGCAAATCGTGTTTCAGAACCCGGGCTCGGCGCTGAACCGGTCGCAGACCGTGCGCCGGTTGATCGGGCGCTCGTTGCGCCTGGTCGGGCTGCATGGGCGATCGAGAGAGGCACGGCTGCGCGAGTTGGCGGCCGCGGTGCGCCTCACCGAGCGGCATCTCGACGAAAAGCCGCGCCAGCTTTCCGGCGGCCTGAAGCAGCGGGTCGGCATCGCCCGCGCCTTTGCCGGCGACCCGCGCGTCGTGGTGTGTGATGAGCCGACCTCCGCGCTCGACGTCTCCGTGCAATCGGCAATCCTCAACTTGTTGATCGATCTGCAAGCGGCGCAGCAAGTCAGCTACATTTTCATCTCGCACGATCTGAACGTCGTGCATTACGTGTCCGACCGCATCGCCGTGCTCTATCTCGGCCGGCTTCTGGAGATCGGTCCAGCGGAGGCGGTTTTCTCGGGCCCGCATCACCCCTACACGGAGGCGCTGCTCTCCGCCAACCCGGGCGCCTCAGGACATGCGGCGCAGCGAATCCGCTTGACGGGCGACCTGCCGAGCCCCTCGAGCCTGCCATCGGGGTGCGTCTTCCATACCCGCTGTCCGCGCAAGCTTGGGAGTATCTGCGAACTTGAGGAGCCGCCCCTGCTGGATGCCGGCGAGGGGCATGCTATTCGCTGCCACATACCGGCGGCGCAGCTGCGCACCGCGGTCCAATCCGGCGCAGCTTTGACCTAAACGGCCCAATCCGGCGCCGCCCACAGCGTTTGGCCGACCTGAACGGCTCAACCCGGCGCGGCGTGACCTAAGGAACCTCTGATTCACCTATACGCGAAGCGCTTTCCTGGCCGCAACCCCTTGGGGACCGGGCGATTTTCGCTCAGGACTTTGTCGCTCCTCGCTCAGGTACTCCTCAGTACATCTCGCTCGTCGCTTCGCGTCCTGAGCGAAAATCGCACACGGTCGCGCTCGCGTATAGGTGAATCAGAGGTTCCCTAAGCGCGTGTCAGCCAGGTTGAGCTGCCCCATGGCGGTCGGCCGCACGCCGCTGACGTGTTTTGCCGTCACCGACAGCCAGTCGTAGAAATAGGCGGTAATGACCGGTGTTTCCTGAAGCAGCAGGCGCTGAATGCGGCCGGCAGTGGCGCGCTGTGCGGCGGGGTCGAGCGCGGCGATGTAGCTCGCGACGAGCCGGTCGTATTGCGGATTATTGAAATGTGCCGCGTTGAACGTGCCGCCGCTCCCGAGACTCGCGCGCAGGATGGTATTGGGCACGCCGCGATGCGCGTAGTCCTCGATTCCCATCTGCGAATCCAGCCAGTCCGATGATCCGAAAACCGCACGGCCGTAATAGGTCGATTGGTCTTCCACATTGAGCGTAAGGTCCACGCCGATCTTGCGCACCGCGTTCTGGATCACGACGGCGTAGTCCGGCAACTCCTGGAAACGCTCGCTGGTCAGTATCGCCTTGAAGCCATTGGGCATACCGGCCGCGGCCAAGAGCTCCTTGGCCTTAACCAGGTCCTGTTCACGCTGCGGCACCGTGGGGTCCGTTGCGGCAAAGATCGGCGCAAAAGGCGAGTCGTTGCCGAGAACTGCCCGCCCGCGGAACATGCCGCGAACCAAATTTTCTCGATTCAGGCACAGTGCGATCGCGCGGCGCACTCGCGCGTCGGCAAACGCGCCCTGGTCGGTGCGCATGTGCACTTGCTCGTGCGCACTCGACTTCAATGCCACGATGTTCACGTCCGCGTCGGCGAGCAGCGCTTGGCCGCCCTGCACCGGCACGTGCAGCAGCACGTCGAGCTGGCCGCCCTGCATCGCCAGCACCTGCGCTTGGATACTGTCGTAGAAACTGAACAGCACGCGGTCCGGGATCGCCTTCGCACCCCAATATTGGTCGTTGCGCACGAAGGACGCATGCGCCTTCGCGGTGTACCGCTCGAGCCGGAAGGGGCCGGTACCGTTGAAGTTGCGCTCGAAGCCGCCGGCATAGTCCGCGGGCAAAATGATCGCATTGAAATTGTCCGACGAGACCAGGTAGGGGAAGCTGCCGTTCGGCGCATCGAGCTGAAACCGCACCGTGGCGTCGTCGAGCGCCTGCGCGCCGCCTTTCGAGAGCGTGCCGGCGAAGGCCGAGAGGGCGATTGAGCCGTTCTTGGGATCGGCGAGCCGGTCCATGGTCGCGACCACGTCGGCTGCGGTGAGCGCGCGCCCGTCATGAAACTTGACGCCGCGGCGAATCTTGAAGGTCCAGACGCTGCCGTCCGCATTCGGCGCCCAGCTTTCCGCCAGCGCCGGCTGCACATGCAGCATCGGGTCGGAGACCGCGAGGTATTCCCCGGTCTGGGACAACAGGCAGACGCTACCGGTGTCGGCCACGGTCAGCGGGTCGATCAGGCCCGCCGGCACCGGCATCCCGACCGTCACCCCGGTGGTGCGGCTGGCCGCCGCGCGCAGACGGCTGGGCGTGAGCGCAGAGAGGAGCGGTGCGGCCATGCCAAGCACCGCGGCGTAGCGCAGGAATGCCCGCCGGTCGATCCGCCCGGCGAGGTAGTCGTCGATCACGGCATTGTGAACCGCTGTGCCGTGCCGGCGGATCGCGTCGAAGTGGCTCACGCGCGCTTGAAGTTGATGTTCTCGTCGGGGCTGAAGATCGTCGCAGTGATGGCGTCGGTGAGCTTCTCGAGTTCCGGGCCGAGGACGCGGTCTTCGACCACCGGTGCCACGTGGGTGCGAACGAGCTCCATGAACCCGTGCAGTGGGAGCGGTGCCTCACGGTCGGTAACGAACAACGCCTGCGAGGCCACCACCGCGAGCATGGCGAGGGAGGCATCCAGACATCGACCGGCGCGCGCCTCTTTGCTCCACGCGAGGAAGCCGGGGGTGGCGACGTCATCTTGGCCCGCGCAACTATCGTTGCCCGGGATGAACGTCCGCTGCGCCGCCGCTTTGGCGAGTTCGATATAGCCGTTCGCCGCCATCGTCAAATAACCGACGTTGCCGCGCCCGTCGCTTTGGCCGGGCGTGCGGCCGACCAGCAGCTGGTCGGGCAATTGCGAGACATGACCGCTCAACAGCTTGGCGCTGTGGCGGTCGCAGAGCAGGCAGATGTCGGCCCAGATTCCCGCCAAGTCATCGAGCGCCGGGGCGGCCATGGCGTTGTGGTAGCCGCCGGTGCTGATGCAGCGGCCGAACGGATGCGCCGCATCCGGCGCCAGATACACCGGATTGTCGGAGATCGACGACAGCGAGACGCTCGCGGCATATTCCGCGGCGGCGACGGCGCGATGCGCGTGACCCAAAATGCGCGGCACGATGCGATAGCTGACCGGCGCCTGGTAATTGCGGCGCCCGCCGGCTGCGCCGAGCAAGCCGCGCAGGGACCGCAGTACGGCGGCTTCGTCCTCATCGCCCCACAGCGATTCGAGCGCCTCGTCATAGTGCTCGAGCGGCGCGCGCATCGCTTCGATCGACAGGGCGAAGGTCTCGAGCGCGAGCTTGAGCCGCCGGCGCCCCGCAATCGCCGCGTCGGCGAGCAGCGCAGCGGCGCAGGGCGAGCCGTTGATCAGCGATCCGCGCTCCTTCACCTCGAGCTCGAACCGTGTCGATAGCTCGGCGAACAGCGGATACAGCGCCAGTATTTCGCCCGCGCCTCCCTGCCCGGCCGCGGCGACCCGCGGCATCGGTCCGCCGTCGAGCATCTGCGCCACGGCTTGCACAATGCGCGGCGTGGTGGCGGCGTGCCCTTCGATGAAGTTCGTGAGGCGCGCCAGGACGATGCCGCGCACCACGCGATCGGGCAGATAGTCGCCGAAGGAGGTCGCGGCCGGGAAGGGCTTGATGCGCGCGTGATGATCGCGCTCCTCGCGCGTCAGCCGGTGACGGGCGCGCTCGCCCATGGCGGTGGTGACCCCGTAGATCACCACCGACGGGTCTTTGTCGATCAGCTCGAGAAAAGAGGCGCGACTGGCGGCGATCCGCTGCAGGGCGGCGTCGCCGATGCGCACGGCCTCGCGCTGCCACGCGACGCGATAGACGGTGTTGAGATTGACGTCCGAGCGGGAATTGAGGATGACGGTCAAGCAATCACCTTGGGATTTGTGGTGGAATTGAGAAAATTAATAAGGATACAGGAGGATTGACACATGGCAGACTTCGATCTCGTCGTTGCCGGCAATCTGGTGTTCGCGGACCGGATCGTCGAGAACGGCTTCGTCGCGGTATCCGATGGGAAAATCTCCTTGGTCGGGCGCGGTGCGGCGCCGGCCGCACGCGAGCGATTCGATGCGCGGGGCCGATGGGTCATGCCGGGCATCATCGACGGCCAAGTGCACGCCGGGAGCCAGGCCAACCAAGAGGGTATCGGTCGGGCGTCGCGCGCCGCCGCCGCCGGCGGCGTGACGACGATGGTCGACATGCCGTACGACGACCCCGAGCCGGTCTGGCATAGCGAATTACTGCGCGCGAAGATCGCGCAGGTGGAGCGCGATTCCCACGTCGATGTGGCTCTGTATGCGACAGTGAGCGAAAGATACGGCACCTCGACCATCGCCGGCTTGATCGAGGCGGGGGCATGCGCCTTCAAGTTCTCGACCTTCGAAGCGGCGCCGGGCCGCTTCCCGCGGATCGAAGAGGATATGCTGCACGACGCCTTCGCGCTGATTGCTCCGAGCGCTCTCGCCTGCGGCGTGCACAACCAGATTCAAGAGCTCACGCGCAAGTACATCGCGCGGCTCACCGAGGCGCAAGACACCGGCTGGGATGCATATGCTCGCGCGCATCCGCCGCTCGTTGAGCATCTGGCCACCGCGCTGATCTTCGAACTCGGAGCGCTCACAGGCGCGCGCGCGCACGTCGTGCATTGCTCGCTGGCGCGCGGCTTCGAGCTGTGCGAGAGCTACAAGGCGGCGGGCCACAAAGCGAGCATCGAGACCTGCGTGCAATATTTGATGTTGAACGCCGAGTCCGACATGAAACGGCTGGGCGCGAAACTCAAGCATTATCCGCCGGTGCGGCCCCAGTCGGAAGTCGACCTGCTGTGGACGCATATTGCCGCCGGGCACTGCAGCTTCGTCTCGTCCGATCACGTGTCGTGGGGGCTCGAGCGCAAGTCCAACCCCAACATCTTCAAGAACGCCTCCGGGGGCCCTGGTCTGGAGACTCTGCTGCCGGCGTTCTGGACCGGTTGCGAGGAGCGCGGAGTTTCGCCGACGATGGTCGTGAGAATGTTGTGCGAGGGACCAGCGCGTCATTTCCTGCTGCGCGATCGCAAAGGCTCTTTCGACATCGGCGCGGACGCGGACATTGTGGTCGCCGAGCCGGGGCGCTTCAAGTTTGACGCCTCGAAGAGCTTGTCCGCGGTGCAATGGAGTTCATTCGACGGCCGCGAAATGCGGATCCGCGTCGGCGCGACGTTCGTGCGCGGGCAACTGGCGTTCGACGGCCGCGGGGTCGTGAACCAAGCGGGCGACGGGCGATTCCTGCGACCTCGGATGAACGGCGGGGAGCGCGCGCGGTGACCGGCCGCCCCCGCGTGTCGAACCGCTCCGGCGCGACCGGCGGCCCGGCGCCCGGCGGGCGCAGCGCCGATCTCAACTTGTCCATCGACGCCGAACGGTTGTGGGACGACATCATGGCGCTCGGCGCCATCACCGAGCCGGACCGACCGTACACGAGGCGGTCGTTCTCGCCTGTATTTGACGAGGGGCGCGCCTGGCTCACGCAGCGCATGCAGGAGGCCGGCCTCGCCACGCACATCGATGCCGCGGGCAACTTGATCGGCCGCCGCGACGGAAAAGACCCGCCGAGCCCGGCGATCGTCGTTGGCTCGCACAGCGATTCCGTTCCAGCGGGCGGGCGCTTCGACGGCATGGCCGGCGTGGTGGGGGGAATCGCCATCGCGCGCACCCTCGCCGAACACGGCCACTTCCTCCGGCATCGATTGGAAATCATCGACTTTCTTGCCGAGGAGCCCAATGAGTTTGGGCTGTCGTGTATCGGCAGCAGGGGCCTCAGCGGGTGCTTGACGGCCGAACACTTGGCGCTGCGCAATCCGCGAAACGAGACGCTCGCGGGTGCGCTGGCTCGCGTTGGCGGAGCTCCTGCGCAGCTGGGATCTGCGCGGCGCAGCGACATCCAGGCCGCGTTCGAGCTGCACATCGAGCAAGGACCGGTGCTCGAAGCCGAGGGAATCGATATCGGTCTCGTCACCGCCATTGTCGGGATCACGCGGCTGGAAATCGAGTTCCAGGGCGCGGCGGGACATGCCGGCACGACGCCGATGAAGGGACGGCGCGATCCGCTGCTGGCCGCGGCGCGGCTCGTCGGCTGGGTGCGCGCCTGCGCCGAGGAGCTCGCAGCGCGCGGGCGGGGCCACTTCGTCGCCACGGTGGGCGTCATCGAAGCGCTGCCCGGCGCCACCAACGTCATTCCCGGGAGCGCGCGCATTTTGATTGACGCACGCAGCGAAGATCGTCGCTTGATGGAAGAGTTCCGCGGCGCGCTCGAGGCCGAAAGCCGCGCCGCGGCGCAGGCCGCGGATGTCGAGCGCAGCAAGTTCAAGTGCCTCTCCGATAACCTGCCGGCGGCCTGCGATCCCTACCTGCGCGAGGTGCTGGGCCGTAGCGCGACCCTGCTGCGGCTATCCAGCATGGCCATGGCGAGCGGGGCAGGCCATGACATGGCGTTCATCTCGCAGGTCGCGCCCGCCGCCATGGTCTTCATTCCGTGCAAGGACGGCCGCAGCCACACGCCGGAAGAATGGGCCAGCGCCGAAGCGCTGGCGGCAGGCACCCAAGTGATCCTCGAGGCGATTCTGCAGCTCGACGTCGAGCCGGCGGCGCCGCGTGACCGGTGAAATGCATCCGATCAGCACGGCTCCTAGCGGAATTAATTCATGAACAACGTAAATGGAAAGCGGAGACTTGATTGGCAAGGCATTTTTCGGGGCGTGCAAAACAAGGATGTTTTGCCCGCAGCCCCCAAGGGTGCGACGCATGCGTCGCACGGGTGGCCATGGAAGGCCACCCCGGGCTTGCGCGCAGCAGGGACTGCGTAGCGCAATGGGTTCACGGCGGCCCGGAAAATGCCTGGCAATCAAGTCTCCGCGCCTGAGAAAGCGAGTAGTTCGTGAATAATGCGAGCTAGCCTCTCATCTAGAGCAAATCCCGCAGCCGGTAGTAGAGCATTGCCAAAACCAGGGAGGGGCGCCGCAGTAGTCGGCCGCCGGGAAAGTCGCGATGCGGCAGGCGTGCAAACACATCGAAGCGCTCCGCCGTCCCTGCCACCGCCTCAGCCACCAATTTGCCTGCCAGCCCGGTCAGCGACATGCCGTGCCCCGAAAAGCCTTGAAGATAAAAAACGTTGGGCGCCAGCCGGCCGAAATCGGGTGCGCGGCTCATCGTGATATCCAGATATCCGCCCCAGACGTACTGCACTTGGACGCCGGCGGTTTCGGGAAAGACGCGAACCAGGCGCCGGCGCATGGACTCCGCCAAGTGCGTCGGCTCGAAAGCGCTGTAGCTCACGCGTCCGCCGAACAGAATGCGATCATCGGCGGAGCGCCGGAAATAATCCAAGATCCAGTTGATGTCGGCGACGGCTGCATTGCTCGGCAGCAACGCTCGGGCTTGTGCGGGGTCCAACGGTTGCGTCGCTATGATGTACGTACCCACACCCAAAATGCGCCGCGCAAGCGCCGGCGCGAGAGCGCCCAGATAGGCGTTGCCGCACAGCACGAGATGCCGGCAGCGCACCATGCCCTGCGGCGTGCGCACCCGCAGCTCTTTTCCGTCCGCGTAATTCAGCGCCTGCGTGGCCTCGAAAATCTGCACTCCCGCCGCCTCGGCGGCGCGCGCCACACCCTGAGTGTATTTGAGCGGATCGAGATGTCCGCTGCGCGGGTCGAGGATTCCGCCCAGGTAGCGCTCGCTGCGCACGTGGGCCTGCAGTTCGTCGCGCCCGAGCAGGAGGGCCGATTCATAACCGTATTCTTCGTGCAATTCACGTATCCACTCATCCAGCTCCCGAAGATGCCGCCGTTTGGTCGCAACATGCACGTGATTGGGGTGATAGTCGCAATCGATGGTGTGGCGCCGAATCAAGGACTGAGTCAGATCGAGTGCTTCGACAGATAGGGCGAACAAACGGCGTGCGTCCTCGAGGCCTACTTGGGCGACGAGCGCTTTTTGGCTCGCGGCCAGACCAAAAATAGTTTGCCCGCCGCTGCGGCCGGAAGCACCGTAGCCGACGAAGCGTGCCTCCAGCAAGGCGACCTTGAAGCCGCGCTCGGCCAAATGCAGCGCGGCCGAGCAGCCGGCGATGCCGCCGCCGACGACGGCGACGTCGGTATGCAATTCGCCTTCGAGCGCATCGCGCCGCGCTCGCGCGCCCTCGGGACTTAAAGCGGCGTAGTAGGACGGGGCGGGCGGAAGATTCAAGCGCACTTGACAACTCAAAGGGGATATCAGTGTTTAAAATTTTGTGGCTATTGACAGGAATTGACGGCTGTGAGCCTACCGGCTTAATTGCGCCCATTGCAACGTTGTCGTGATGCAGCAATCGCCGCTAAGTGTCGGAAATGCCTAAATCTTAGCCAATTCTGCCTGGCCGGCCGGGACGAGTCGCCGGCGGTGTGGTGTAATACGATCGTTAAGATAGCCTAGTCGTCCATCTAGGCGTTTAATATATTAAACATGTCTCGCTTGCCGCTCATCGGAATTCCAGCCGATCGCCGGCTCTGTGGGAAGCACTATTTCCACATGGTCGGCGAGAAGTACATCGAAGCCGTCGCCGTCGGTGCGACGGCGCTGCCGGTGCTCGTGCCTGCTCTCGGGCCCGAGCTCGAATTGGCTTCCCTTTTGGAAGTCTGCGACGGATTGCTGCTTACCGGGAGCGCTTCGAATGTCGAACCCCATCACTACGGAGGACCGGCGAGTCAGCCGGGAACGCTACATGACCCAAATCGGGACGCTACGACGCTTCCGCTGATCCCGCAGGCCATTGCGGCCGGCCTGCCGGTGCTGGCGATCTGCCGCGGATTTCAGGAAATGAACGTTGCCTACGGCGGTACCTTGCATCAGCGCCTGCACGAGGTGCAAGGATACTCGGACCACCGCGAGGACGAATCGACGCCGCTGGAGGTGCAATACGGCCCCGCACACGAGGTCCTGCTGGAGCCTGGAGGGGCGCTGCGAAAAATCGCCGGACAGGATCGCCTGCAGGTCAACTCGCTCCATTGGCAGGGAGTGGAAATGCTGGGCAGCGATTTGCTCATCGAGGCTCGCGCACCGGACGGCGTCATCGAGGCGTTCCGCGTTGCCGATGCGCCGAGCTTCGCGCTCGGCGTGCAATGGCATCCGGAATGGCAATTCGAAAGCAATCCATTTTCTCGCGCTCTGTTTGCCGCTTTCGGTGAAGCCAGTCGACGGCGCGCAACAGGTTCAAGGTAATTTATGGCCAGTACGATTCAGCAATTTTTGAGAGAACACGGAATTTCAGAAGTCGAAGCGATCATCCCCGACATGGCGGGTGTCGCACGCGGCAAACTCATGCCCGCCGAGAAGTTCGCCGAGGAGGAGGGCATGCGGCTGCCGGAGGCGATCTTTTTGCAGACGGTCACCGGCGACTACCCGGACGACCAAAGTGCGATGAATCCGTCCGACATCGACATCGTGTTGAAGGCCGATCCGAAAACGGTGCGGGTCGTGCCCTGGGCCGCAGAGCCCACCGCGCAAGTGATTCACGACTGCTTCTACGGAGACGGCCGGCCGGTCACTATGGCGCCGCGCTACGTGCTGCGCCGGGTGCTCGAGCTCTACGAGGCGCATGGCTGGGAGCCGGTCGTGGCGCCGGAACTCGAGTTCTTCCTGGTTGAACCCAACATCGATTCCGACTATCCGCTGAAGCCGCCGGTGGGCCGGTCAGGGCGTCCGGAAATCGGTCGCCAAGCCTACAGCATCGCCGCGGTCAACGAGTTCGATCCGCTGTTCGACGACATGTACTCTTTCTGCGAGGCACAGGACATCGAGATCGATACGCTGATCCACGAATCTGGCGCGGCGCAAATGGAGATCAACCTGCTGCACGGCTATCCGATGAGTCTCGCCGATCAGGCGTTTCTCTTCAAGCGCACGGCGCGCGAGGCCGCCATGCGCCACAAGATGTATGCCACATTCATGGCGAAGCCGATGGCCAAGGAGCCGGGCAGCGCCATGCATCTGCACCAGAGCGTCGTGGACGTCAAGTCTCGCAAGAACATTTTCAGCAATGCCGACGGCTCGCCTTCCGCGCTTTTCTTCGGGCACATCGCCGGTCTGCAGAAATATTTGCCCGGATCGATGTCGCTGTTCGCGCCGAACGTGAACAGCTATCGGCGCATCAGCCGATATTCCGCGGCCCCTATCAACGTGCATTGGGGGTACGACAATCGGACCGCGGGACTGCGCGTTCCGATGTCCGCCTCCGAAGCCCGTCGCGTCGAGAATCGGGTGGGCGGGGCGGATGCGAATCCTTACTTGGCCATTGCCGCCTCCCTGGCCTGCGGTTATCTCGGCATGGTGGAAGGTTTGAAGCCGACCGAGCCGGTCGCCGGCAGCGCTTATGATCTTGCAATTGCGCTGCCGCGCACCCTGGCGGAGGCGCTGCGCCTGCTGCGCGAATCGAAGCCGCTGGTGGACGTGTTCGGCGATCGCTTCGTGCTTGCCTATACGGCGGTGAAGGAGGCCGAGTACGAGACCTTCGCGCAAGTCATCAGCTCGTGGGAGCGCGAACACCTGCTGCTGAACGTCTGAGGTTCTCAGGTGAACGCGCAAGTTCGGTCGAGCTCAAGAGCCTAGGCCCTGTCCGCCGGACGCCGGCTGAGATATAACAGGAGCCTGTCTTAAGTATTCCACTTGGCCGCGACCGCGGCGGATTTCGCCCAAAGGCGAAGGCGGAGCCGACGCGGTCGCGTCAAGACTCAATGAGGAGGGCCTAATGTTCAGCGTTCGTTGGACGGCGATTCTGGCGCTCGGGTGTTTGTTGTTGAGCGCTTGCGGCGGCAGCAAAGGATCGGCTGGCCTATCGCCCTCCGGCAGCGGGGTCGCAACAGCGGACAAGAGCGCTGCCGGCGCAGCTGCGGATTCCGGCAAGGTCCTCAATCTGTACATTTGGTCCGATTACCTGGCGCCGAACACCCTGTCCGATTTCGAAAAGCAGACGGGCATCAAGGTGCACGTCGCTTACTTCGATGCCAATGAAACCTTGGAAACGAAGCTGCTCGCGGGCAGCAGCGGCTACGATATCGTGGTGCCGACGGCGTCGTACTTTGAGCGTCAAATCAGAGCCGGCGTCTACTTGACGCTCGACAAGGCGAAGCTGCCGAATCTGAAGAACATGGACCCGCAGCTGATGGGGCGGGTCGCCATGCACGATCCGGGCAACGCCCACGGCGTGATTTACACATGGGGCACCAACGGCATCGGTTACAACGAGAAGATGGTGAGAGAGTTGATGCCCGACGCACCGCTCGATAGTTGGCGGCTTGTGTTCGATCCTGCGGTGGCGTCGAAAATCGCCAAGTGCGGGATCAGTGTGCTCGATTCGCCTGCGGAAATGATGCGCGCGGTGCTGAATTACCTCGGACGCGATCCGAACTCGCAGAAGCCCGAGGACCTGGCGGTGGCCGAGGCCACCCTCCTCAAAATCAGGCCCTACATTCGCAACATCAACTCCTCGGAGTACATCGAGGCGCTCGCCAACGGCGATCTGTGCCTCGCCGTCGGCTACAACGGTGATGTGCTGCAGGCGCGCGACCGGGCCCGGGAAGCCAACAAGGGGATCGAGGTCAAGTACATGGTGCCGAAGGAGGGCTCGATCCTGTGGTTCGATATGCTGGCCATACCGAAGGATGCGCCGGATCTGGACAGTGCCTATGCCTACATGAACTACATAATGGATCCGAAAGTCATCGCCGACATAACCAATTTCAAGCGCTACGCCAATGCAAATCCGGCATCGCAGCCCTACGTGCTGCAGTCGGTCAAGGACGATCCGGCCATTTACCCCCCGCCGGAGCTGCGCCAAAAGCTGGCCGTGCAACTCGCGGATTCGCCCGAACAGACCCGTGCCATTACTCGCGCATGGCAAAAGTTCAAGACGGGTCAATAGCCGATGACCAACGCCGGTGAAGCCCTCAAAGCCGCCCCGTGGAGGGATCCGGCCGCTCGCCCCTACGTACGGATCGAACGCATCACCAAATCCTTCGGGGATTTCACGGCGGTCGATGACGTGAGCCTCGACATCTATCAAGGCGAGATTTTTTGCTTGTTGGGAGCGTCGGGCTGCGGCAAGACCACGCTGTTGCGCATGCTCGGCGGCTTTGAGACCCCGACTTCGGGTCGGATTTTCATCGACGGCGAGGATATGACGGGCGTGCCGCCGTACGAGCGGCCGGTGAACATGATGTTCCAGTCCTACGCGCTGTTCCCGCACATGAACGTCGAACAGAACGTCGCCTTCGGCCTGAAGCAGGACCGCGTGCCGAAGGCCGAAATCGCCGAGCGCGTCGCCACGATGTTGGAGCTCGTGAAGCTCGGCGGCTTCGCCAAGCGCAAACCGCACCAGTTATCGGGCGGCCAGAAGCAGCGGGTGGCGCTGGCGCGCTCGCTGGTCAAGCGGCCTAAACTGCTGTTGCTCGACGAACCCCTCGGTGCACTCGACAAGAAGCTGCGTGAACACACGCAATTCGAATTGATCAGCCTGCAGGATAAGCTGGGCGTCACCTTTCTCGTGGTCACGCACGACCAGGAAGAGGCGATGACCTTGGCGAGCCGTATTGGCGTGATGGATCACGGGGAGATCGTCCAAGCCGGTACGCCGTCGGAGATATATGAATTCCCCAATTCGAAATTCGTGGCCGATTTCGTCGGAACGGTGAATATCTTCGAGGGCAAGCTCATCGAGGACGAACCGGAGCACGTGCGCATCGGCTCGGAGGAACTGGGCAGCACGATTTACGTCAGCCACGGGATCAGCGCGGCCCCCGAAGCCATCGTGTGGGCCGCCATCCGGCCGGAGAAAATCTTCATGTCCGCCGCGCCGCCCCAGAACGGCGGACAGGATACCGACAACGTGGTACGCGGCGCGGTTCAGGACATCGCCTACCTGGGGGATCTGTCGATCTATCTGGTGAAGCTCCCGACCGGTAAAGTCGTGCGCGTGACTCAGCCGAACACCTCGCGCCACGCCGAAGCGATCACCTGGGAGCAGCAAGTGTACCTGTCTTGGGATGCCTCGAGCCCGGTCGTCGTGACCCGATAGCCGCATGAGACGCGTGAGTGCATTGCGCAGGGTAGGTGTGTCGGGGCGCGGCCTGGTGGTGGTGCTCCCCTATCTGTGGCTGCTGCTGTTCCTGTTGGTTCCGTTTGTCATCGTCTTGAAGATCTCCTTCTCCGACGTGGATCTGGCGATCCCGCCGTACAAACCGCTCATTGAATGGATCGGCGAGAATTCCCTGGCGATCAAGCTCAACTTCAATAATTACGCGTTTCTCTTCACCGACTCGCTGTACGTCAACGCGTTCTTGAACTCGATCAAGGTCGCGTTCATCTCCACGCTCCTGTGCTTGATCATCGGCTACCCCATCGCCTACGGCATCGCGCGCTCTTCGGCTACGTCGCGTAATCTTCTTCTGTTGCTGGTCGTATTGCCGTTCTGGACATCGCTGTTGCTGCGCGTATATGCCTGGATCGGCCTGCTGAAGGCCAACGGCGTCATCAACAACATCCTCATAGGCTTCGGCGTGATTCATGAACCGCTCACCATGCTGTACACGCCGTTCGCCATGTACGTCGGCATCGTGTATTCCTATTTGCCGTTCCTCATCCTGCCGCTGTATGCGAATCTGGAAAAAATGGACTGGCAGCTGCTCGAGGCGGCGGAGGATTTGGGCTGCAGGCCCTGGCAGGCCTTTTACAAGATCACCCTGCCGCTGTCGCGCAACGGCATCTTGGCGGGCTCCATGCTGGTTTTCATTCCGGCGGTCGGCGAGTTCGTGATACCGGCGCTGCTCGGCGGTCCGAACGCGCTCATGATCGGCCGGGTGCTCTGGGATGAGTTCTTCTCGAATCGAGCCTGGCCGGTGGCGAGCGCGGTGGCGATTCTGCTGTTGATTCTCCTGGTGCCATTCATGATGTGGTATCAGAGCGTGCAGGCGCGCGAGTCGGCGGGGGCAAGATGATTGACCCGCAATGAATTACCGCCGCTCGTTTTTCATCCTCACCTGCCTTGCCTTCGGCTTCGCATTTTTGTATGTACCCATCCTTTCGATGGTGGTCTTTTCCTTCAACGCGTCCAAGCTCGTGACGGTGTGGGATGCGGCGAACTCGCCCACCTTGAAGTGGTACTACTCGCTGCTCCACAACGAGGAGATTCTCGACGCCGCGTGGATCTCGCTCAAAGTCGCGGTGATCAACGCCTCCGGATCGGTGATTCTCGGCACGCTCGCTGGATTCGCCTTGGCGCGCTTCGCGCAATTCAGGGGGCGCTTCACGCTCAATGCCATGACCACGGCACCGCTGGTCATGCCCGAAGTGATTACCGGGCTGTCGCTGCTGCTGCTGTTCGTCGCATTGGAACAATCGATCGGCTGGCCCGCCGGCCGCGGCATCACGACCATGACCATCGGGCACATGACCTTTTCCATGGCCTATGTCACGGTGGTGGTGCAGTCGCGAATGGCGACCTTCGACACCGCTCTCGAGGAGGCCGCCATGGATCTGGGCGCGCGGCCCCTCAAGGTGTTCTTCGTCATCACGCTGCCCATCATTTTCCCGGCCATTTTGTCGGGTTGGCTGCTGGCATTCACGCTGTCGTGGGACGATTTGGTGATCTCGAGCTTCACCTCCGGGCCGGGCAGCAGCACGCTGCCGATGGTGGTATTTTCGAAGGTACGGCTCGGCGTGAGCCCGGAGATCAATGTACTCGCGACCCTCACCATCACCGTCGTCACGCTCATGATGGTCGGTGTGGGCTTTTGGTTCTCGCGCGCCGGTAAACTCGAAAGAACCGCCGCGTAGTGGCCCACCATTCGCTTTGGGACGAAAGTCTATTTCACGCGCCGCCAAACTTTTGCGCGACGCGTCGGTCTGAAGCACAACTGCTGCTGGTAAATCTGGGGGATTAGGGATGGCTTCACGTTTCTTGGCAATCGGCGCATTGGCTGTGTTGGCAGCCGTGACGGCCTCCTCGGCTGTCGCGCCATTGCGACTGAGGAGCCTGCGGCCGATGTCGACTCCCGGGAGCGCGCGTCTGTATGTGGTGGGCAGCCGCAGCGCGCAGCAGCGCCTGAGTGCGACTGCGGGCAAGCTTGACTCGGTGCTCGCGGATTTGTCGCGCCATGCAAAGTTGGCGCGCCCCGGCCACGTGCTCGCGGACCTGCATTCCTTGAGTCCGGCCGCGCGGTTCCTGCAAACCTCGGCGGCGGGCACGCCGCTCGTTCTCGTCGATGCCGTCACCCGCGGCGACCCGCAACAACTGAAATCCGCACTCGAGAGCTTGGGACTTGAGCGTGCGGCGGTGTACTCGAACGATGTGGGCGGCTTCCTGCCGGTCGCACAAATTGAAGCGGCGGCCGCCCGCAATGAGGTGGTCTCGATCCGCGCCGCGATGCCGCGCGCGCGCGCTACCGGGCCGGTGGCCACGCAGGGCGACTTTGCCCAGCGCAGTGACGTCGTGCGCACGAACTATCCGACCCTCATCGGCACCGGCATCACCGTCGGCGTGCTCTCCGACAGCTTCGACTGCTATGCCGTGTATGCTGCGCCGGGGAGCGGCGTGCCGGTGTCGGGCAACCAGGGATACGCCCGCAACGGCTTCACGGCCGACTATGCTACGGACATATCGACCGGCGCTCTGCCGTCGGGCGTGAATGTGCTCGAGGAGCCTTATCTCAATAACTGCCTCGACTACGGCGCGCCCACTCAGACGCCGTTCAGCGACGAGGGCCGGGCGATGCTGCAGATCGTGTATGACGTCGCGCCCGGGGCGAGTCTCGCGTTCTACACCGGGGAGAACAGCGAGGCGGATTTTGCCAGCGGCATCGGCAAGCTCGCGGCGGCGGGCGCCAAGGTCATCGCCGACGATATCGGTTATTACGACGAGCCGTTCTTCCAGGATGGGATCGTCGCGCAGGCGATCGACGCCGTCGAGGCGCAGGGCGTCGCATATTTTTCCGCAGCCGGTAACGATGGGACGCTGGCCTACGAGAATACGGCGCCGAGCTTTGCGACCCTGTCGAGCAGCGGACCGACGGCAGGTGAGCACTTGCTGAATTTTGATTGGACGGGCGCCACCAACACGACCGCTCTGCCGGTGACCATCCCGCCGATTCCGCCGGGCGATTTCATTGCGGTGGTGGTCGAGTGGGATCAGCCCTACGTGACCGGATGCACGGCCACGCCTTCCAGCCTGTGCACCGGGGCGAGCAGCAGTATCGATCTCTGCATTACGGGGGCGGCGGGCGTCACCGTCAGCGACTACGACGGCAACGCCGTCAGCTGCACAGGTCCCAATGCGGTCGGCGTCGACTCCTACCAGATCTTGATCGTCGGCAATCCGGCGAATGCCGCCAGCACCAGTGCGCAACAGTCGCTGAACATCATCGTCGGTCTGGCCTCCAACGCCAATGGCACGCCGGTGCCGGGCCGCATCATCGTCACGGTCGAGGACGAAGGCTTGGGCAGTACGATCGATTCCTTTGCGACCAACAGTGCGACGATCCAGGGACATCCCGGCGCCGCGGGGGCCGCGGCGCTGGGCGCGGCATTTTATTTCGACACGCCGCGCTGCGGGACCACTCCCGCGGCCCTGGAGTCATTCTCCTCGGAGGGCGGCGCACCGATCCTGTTCGATACCGCGGGCGTCCGGCTCGCGACGCCGGTCATTCGCCAGAAGCCCGACTTCGTCGGCCCGGACGGCGTGAACAATACGTTCCTCGGCTTCACGCTGGCCTCGGCCGGCATCACGGGATCCAACGGATTGTTGAATACCACGATCAGCGAATGCCAGAACGCTCCCAGCTATCCGAATTTCTTCGGCACCTCGGCTGCGACGCCGCATGCGGCGGGGATCGCCGCATTGATGCTGCAAGCGAACCCCGCCGTCACGCCGGCACAGATCTACAGTTCCTTGCGCGGCAGCGCACTGCCGATGAGCGGCACGACCCCCAATTTCAATTCCGGCTACGGATTCATCCAGGCCGATTCCGCGCTGGTGGTGCCGACGCTCTCGTTGGCGGCTGCATCGATCCCTCTCGGCAGTTCGACCACGCTCACCTGGTCGTCGATCTACGCGACGGGCTGCACCGCATCGAGCATACCCGCCACGATCTGGAGCGGAGCACAGGCAACGAGCGGCGGCACGACACTGACTCCCGTCGCCGCAGGCACCACGACCTATACGTTGACCTGTACGAATGCGTTCGGCACATCGGCCGCCGGCTCGGTGAGCCTGACGGCCACTTCGGGAACGGCGCCGGCGGCGCCGACGCTGTCTCTCGCATCGAATTCAATTCCGGTCGGCAGCTCGACGACGATCAGCTGGTCCTCCGTCGATGCGACGAGCTGCACGGCGGCGGGGAGTTGGAGCGGGACGTTGGCCACGAGCGGCAGCACGAGTATCACGCCCACGGCAGTCGGAACCCAGACGTTCACTTTGACCTGCAGCAATCTCGGCGGGCCATCCGCGCCGAGCTCGGTCACGCTGACCGCTACATCGAAGCTGGTGCCACCGGCGGCGCCCACACTGACGCTGTCCGCGACGTCGATTCAAGCCAGTACTTCGATATCGATCACCTGGTCGTCGGTCAATGCGACGAGCTGCACCGCTTCGGGCAATGCAAGTACCGTGGCGTTGGGTAGCTGGATGGGCACGCTGGCGCCCAACGGGACCAATACCCAGACTCCGACTACGTCGGGCAGCTACACGTTTACCCTCACCTGCTCGAACGCGGCCGGTACTTCGCCCGCAACCACGGTGACCTTGACCGTCACAGCCTCGGCGGATACGGGCGGGGGCGGCGGTGCTCTCGATGGCTTCACGTTGCTGGGTCTGGCGGGTCTCGGTTTCGCGCGCTTTGTCCGCGCGAAACCGGACCGGAACGCAAATCCACATCGATAGCGACGCGTCACGCCGCTCAGCCGGTGTAACCCGTACCGCCGCCGCGCGGGATCACGGTCGTCGAGCAGCTCCCAAGCGGCCTCGCCCAGCAATCGGATGACGATCTCACGGTCCGCGAGCGAGGTGTAGTTGTAGGGAATCGCGGTTCCGGGCCACAGGTTGCAGAGCGGCGGCATCGGCCAAATCTGGGACGGCGTTCATGTTCTAAGCGATTTTACCCGCTTATTCCACACGGCGTGATGACCCTCAAGTCGCCCCTGATTCGGCCGTTACTGAAGTCTATGCACAGACCCATGCAAGATCGGTTCGACGAGACCAGCAATTGCGATTTCGTGCACGGCCTGTTGGAACAAAAGCTGGCGCGCGATGAGCTTGCGGTGCCGCTGCTGCCGGACGTGGCCGTTCGAGTCGTGCGCTCGAGGGATTCGAGCAACGCGCAGCAATTGGCGGACATCATCAATGCCGATCCCGCGCTCACGATGTATGTGCTGCGCATCGCCGCCTCGGCGGTCAATAGACCGGCGACGCCGATCCTCTCCCTGCAACACGCGGTCGCTTGGCTGGGGTTCGACGAAGTCGCGAACATCGCCTTCACCCTGGCCCTACAGGGCAAGATGCTCGATGTTCCCGGGCATCAGCACAAGGCGCGGCGGCTCTGGCGGCACTCGCTCGCAAGCGCGTTGTGGTCGCGGCAGCTCGCGCTGATGGTGGCGCGGGAGGCCGGCTTGAGCTATCTGTGCGGATTACTGCACAACATCGGCAAAGCCGTGACGCTTGGAGCCGCCCACGATCTCGCGCAGCAATCGGGAAGAAAGCTCTCGAGCAAAGACTACGACCGGCTCGTGGAGACTTTTCATCGGGATGTCGCGGCGCGCGTCGTGAACGCATGGGAGCTGCCCCCGCCGATTCTCACCGTCGTTACACAATGGGAAGCCTACGAAAACGCGGGCGTTGCGCTCTTCGAATGCAATATCGTGAACGTGGCGCACCGGCTGGCGGACTGCACGGTGCTCGAGTCCACGTATCTTGCCCGCGATTTGCTCATCGTCGATCCGGCATACCGGAATCTGGGGCTGTCGCCGGAAGACGGCATACCGCTGTTCGATTCAGCTGCGGATATCAATGCCGAATTAGACCGCTACCTGGCACCGTGAATTTCTCCGCTTGAGATGCGAGGACGGCGCCGGCGCGCTTTCAATGCGCGCGCGGCTCGTTTATCTTTCCGGTCATGAGAAAAAATACCGTCGTGAATCACCCGCCCTCGGTTGAGGTGCCCGCGGACAACCGGCCGCTGGTGGCGCCGATCTACCAGTCGGTGAAGTTTTCGTTCGATGACGCGACCGAGACATTGCGCTACTTACGCGGCGAGCGCGAAGGATTCTTCTACTCGCGGTCTGCGAATCCGACGCTGAAACAATTGGAGCTCCTGCTCGCGCAGCTGCAGGGGAGAGAGGACTGTCTGCTGGTGGGCTCGGGCGTCGCCACGATCGCCGCCACCGTCTTGGCCCTGTGCAAGCAGGGCGATCACGTCGTGGCGTTCGTCGAGTCCTACGGGCCGACGCGCTACATCGTGCAGCATGTGCTGGCCAAATACGGAGTCACGCATAGCCTGCTGTCCATCGAAGACCGCGCCGCCATCGAGCGCGTCCTCGAGCATACGCGGACCCGTTTGGTGCTCTTCGAGAGCCCGACCAATCCTGTGACCAAGATAGCGGACATCGAACATTTGACCGCGCACGCGCGCCGCACCGGATGTCTCACGGTCATGGACAATACTTTTGCGGGCTTCCATAACCACGGCGGCTACGACGTCGATATCTTCTTGCACAGTCTGACCAAGTACGCCTCGGGTCACGGCGACGTGATGGGCGGAGCGATCATCGCGCGCAAGGAATTGATTACCGAGATGCGCAAGGACATCGTGTCGCTCGGTCCGACGCTCGATCCGCACGCCGCTTTTTTGATCCAGCGCGGGATGCGCACTTATTTCTTGCGCTATGAGCGGCAATGCGCCAATGCGCTGGCGGTAAGCCGTTTCTTGCAAGGTCACGCCCGAGTAAAGCGCGTCTTCTATCCGGGTCTCGAAACCCATCCGCAGCATGCCTTGGCGAAGCGGCAGATGAGCGATTTCGGGACGATCGTGAGCTTTGAATTGGACGCTGGTTTCGAAGAGGGCAATCGTTTCGCCGGGGCCCTGCAGCTTTTCTCCATCGCGGCGAGCTTGGGCTCCACCGAGTCGCTGGTGATGCCGCCACAGTTACTGGGCGGCCAGGAATACACGCCGGAGCAGCGCGCCGCCTCGCTCATCAATCGCGGTACGGTGCGCCTGTCCATCGGCATCGAGGACGTGCAGGATCTGCTCGAGGACCTGGCACAGGCTCTCGATAGGGCGTTTGACTAATAATAATCTTCTTTACATAAGGCCCCAAATGCCCTCAAGCATCGGTGTTGATTGCCGATCTATGGAGCTGGGCTGCCGTGTTGCCAGGGGTGTCTCTTAGTGAGTCTCGAATCCGCCGTCGCTCTGTCCGCGCTTCACAGCCAGACCGCACGGGCGCATTTGAGCGATTCCTTGAGCGCTCCGCAGACCATTGCGCCGCTGCCGCGCGTCTGTGCGCAACTTGCCGGGCTAACGGCCCAACAGGGTACCGACGCCGCGCAATTGGCGCGACTGATTCAATCCGATCCTGTGCTTGCCGGCGAGATCATGCGCGTCGCAAATTCGCCGGCGCTGCGGCCGCGCGCCGCCATAGTGTCGCTGCAGCAAGCCGTCTCCTGGCTCGGGGTCGCCGAAGTGCGCAATATCGCCATGGCGGTCATGCTGCGAGGCGAGGTTTTCGTTGCGCCCGGCCACGAACCCGAATCGGAGGAGCTGTGGCGGGAAGCCTCGCTGGCGGGTTTGTGGGCCAAGGAAATCGCGCGCGAACGGCGCAAGCATGTGGAAAGCGCGTTCCTCGCGGCCCTGATGCATCGCACCGGTGCGGCGCTGGCGCTCAAGATTCTCTCGTGCTTCGAAATGGACCGGCGCACCGTCATGGATGCGCGCACCTTCGCCGATCTCGTCGTGGAGTTCGAACCGGCGTTCGGGCGCCTCCTGATGAGCAGCTGGCGCTTGCCCATCGACGTGCAGGACGGCGCGAGCGACTGGCGCAACTATCGCGAATCCTCTCACAGCGATCTCGCCGGTACCGTGCATGCAGCGCATTTGCTGGCGACCCACACCCTCCATCCGCAGCTGTTGAGCGAAGAGCTGGTGGTCGAGAGCCCGGTGTTCGAGCAGCTTGGGGTATTCCCGGATGATCGCAGAGCGATGCTGGCGAAGCGCGATCACGTGCGCAGCCTGGCGGGCATCTGAGCGATGCAGCCGCCGGCGGATTTCGATCTAATCTGCCTCGGATCCGGTCCGGCCGGACAGAAAGCCGCCATTCAGGCGGCGAAGGCGGGGTTTCACGCTGCAGTGATCGAACGTGAATCGCTGGTAGGCGGGGCCTGTCTGTTGTCGGGCACCATCCCGAGCAAGGCCTTGCGCGAACAAGCCTTGCGTTATCGGCGCATGCACGGCAGCGCCTCTTCCCTGGCGGTCGAGCTGCACGGCGACGCGCCCTTGTCGGCGTTGTTACAGGGCGTCGAGGGGGTAATCGCCGCCCAGGACCGCTATCTGCAGGCGCAACTCGCACGCAACCACGTGGAATTGATCCGCGGCCGGGCCGTGCTGCTGGACGCCAATCGCATCGAAGTACAACGCGTGGACGGGTTGCGCAGCGTGCTGCACGCGCCCCGCATCTTGCTGGCGACGGGTTCCCGGCCGCGTCATGTGGCCGCCATACAAGTCGATCACGAGCACGTGCTGGATAGCGACTCGATCTTGAGTTTGCCGTACCTACCGCGAACCCTGATCGTACTCGGCAGCGGCGTGATCGCGTGCGAGTACGCTTCGATATTTTCCGCCCTGGGATGCGCCGTGACGCTGGTGGACAAGGCCACCGAGCCCCTGGGTTTCTTGGATGGCCCGCTGCGCGCGGGCTTTCTCGCGGCCTTCCGGTCGATGGGCGGAGAATACCGCGCCGGGGCCGATGTGATTGGGGCGCGTTTCGACGGCTTCTCGCAGGTCAACGTGTCGCTCAAGGGCGGCGACGTCATGCAAGCCGACATCGTCCTCGCCGCGTTTGGCCGGGTTGCCAACTTGGACGGCATCGGCCTGGATCGCCTGCAGCTTCGCATCAGCGCACGCGGCCACGTTCAGGTCAACGAGCGCTTCGAGACCAACATTGCCGGAATCTACGCGGCAGGCGATGCGATCGGACCGCCCGCTCTCGCTTGCGCAGCGGCGGATCAAGGCCGGCGTGCCGCACTTGCCGCGTTCGGGCTGCCGCCGCCCGCCGCCAGCAGTTTGGTGCCGACCGGCGTATATACGATTCCGGAAATCGCCTGCGTCGGCTTGTCGCAGGAAGAGGCTTGCGCGAAAAAAATCGACGTCATCGTAGGCCGCGCCGATTTCCGCGAAGTGGCGCGAGCCCATATTGCGGGAGAGGCTGCCGGCTTCCTCACGCTCATCTGCGAGCGCGTTTCCGCGCGAGTACTCGGCGTTCAAGCGCTCGGCGAGGGGGCTACGGAACTCGTGCATTTGGGGCAGGCGGCCGTCGCAAGTGCGGCAACCGCGGATTTCTTCATCGAGCAGATCTTCAACTTTCCCACCATGACGGAAAGCTACCGAATCGCCGCCTTCGATGTCATGAAGCAGCGCGCCGTTCCCGCCCTTGAGCACTTGCAACGCGCGCGCGCGACCGCGTGAGAGGCGCCCGGGCGCGCCGCCGCTCGCCGAGCCCACCGGTCGCGCTCGCGTATAGGTAAATCAGAGGTTTCCTAAAGTTGACGGATCAAGAGATCGCCGAACTCGCTGCACTTGACTTCGGTCGCCCCCTGCATCAAGCGCGCAAAATCATACGTCACGGTCTTTTGTGCGATGGTTCGATCCATTGCGCCGATGATGGCGTCGGCCGCTTCGACCCAGCCCATGTAGCGCAGCATCATCTCGCCCGACAAGATAACGGAGCCCGGGTTGACCTTGTCCAGGTCCGCGTACTTCGGTGCCGTGCCATGCGTAGCTTCGAACACGGCGTGTCCCGTCAGGTAGTTGATGTTGCCGCCCGGCGCGATGCCGATGCCCCCGACCTGCGCCGCGAGCGCGTCCGATAGGTAATCCCCATTGAGATTCATCGTGGCGACCACGTCGAAATCCTCCGGGCGAGTCAATACCTGCTGCAGGGTGATGTCGGCAATGGCGTCCTTGATGATGACCTTGCCGGATTTTTTCGCCCTGTCCATCTGCGCATTCGCCTCTGTTTCGCCCTGCGCTGCTTTGATGCGTTCCCATTGCTCCCAGGTGAACACCTGGTTCGCGAACTCGCGCTCGGCAAGGCTGTAGCACCAGTTGCGGAATGCGCCCTCGGTGAACTTCATGATGTTGCCCTTGTGCACGATCGTCACGCTTTTGCGCTTGTGGATGATCGCGTATTGGACGGCGCAGCGGAAAAGTCGTTCGCTGCCTTCTTTGGACACGGGCTTCAAGCCGATTCCGGAGCTCTCTGGAAAACGGATCTTGGCGAACTGCGTCGGGAAGTTCTGCTTGAAGGAGTCCAGGAATTTCTTGGCGTCGGGCGTTCCCGCCTCGAACTCGATGCCCGCGTAAATGTCTTCGGTGTTCTCACGGAAAATGACCATGTCGACCTTTTCGGGCGCTTTGACCGGAGAAGGCACGCCCTTGAACCAGCGCACCGGGCGCAGGCAGACGTACAAGTCCAATAATTGCCGCAGGGCAACGTTGAGCGAGCGAATGCCGCCGCCGACGGGTGTGGTGAGCGGCCCCTTGATCGACACCAAGTACTCGCGGCAGGCGCTCACCGTTTCGTCCGGCAGCCAGGTGTTATAGGCCTTATTGGCTTTCTCGCCCGCAAACACTTCCATCCAGTGAATTTTGCGTTTTCCGCCGTACGCCTTTTGCACCGCCGCGTCGAACACCCGTACGCTTGCACGCCAAATGTCGCGGCCCGTCCCATCGCCTTCGATGAACGGGACGATAGGCTGATCCGGCACGCGCAGCTTGCCGTTCGCGATCGTCATTTTCTCGCCACCCGCGGGGACCCGCACCGTCATCGGCTTCGCTTCGGACATTCGTTGGTGCTCCTATAAAATCAGCGGCAATGCTAGCATGCGCGGCTACGCGGAACACTCTGACAGGCCCCCCAGAACCTTGCGCACACTCACCTCGACGCCCGCCCGAGACGGCTTTCGGATGCCCGCTGAATTCGAGCGGCATTCCGGATGTTGGATGCTTTGGCCTGAACGGCCCGACAACTGGCGCGCGGGCGCCAAACCAGCACAAGCGGCTTTTGCGGCAATCGCGACGGCGATTGCCGGCGGCGAGCCGGTCACGGTCGGAGTCTCCGCGGCGCAATTTCAAAACGCGCGCGCACGGCTGCCGCCCGAGGTGCGCATCGTTGAAATCACCAGCAACGACGCCTGGATAAGAGACTGCGGGCCGACGTTCCTCGTCGATGCCAAAGGCCGACGCCGCGGCGTGGACTGGACCTTCAATGCCTGGGGCGGCCTCGCCGGCGGCTTGTACTTCCCCTGGGATCGCGACGATGAGGTCGCTCAGAAGGTATTGGAGATCGAAGGCGCGGATCGCTACCGCACGCGGTTCGTGCTGGAAGGGGGCGCCATTCATGTCGATGGTCAAGGCACCTGCTTGACCACCGAGGAGTGCTTGCTCAATCCGAATCGCAATGCGGATCTGACCCGCGCCGACATCGAGGACATGCTGCACCGCTACCTCGGCGTGCGCACGGTGATTTGGCTTGGGAGGGGAGTCTACCTCGACGAGACCGGCGGCCACATCGACGAACTGGCGTGCTTTACCAGTCCCGGACAGGTAGCTCTGACCTGGACCGAAGACCGCGCAGACCCGCAATACGAAATCTCAAACGATGCCTACCAGCGTCTGCGACACGCGCGTGACGCGCGGGGTCGGCCGCTCAGCGTTCACAAAATACACCAGCCCGGGCCGCTGTACATGACCGCCGAGGAGGCCGCCGGAATCGATGTACGCGCCGGCACGCATCCGCGCCGGGCCGGAGATCGCTTGCCGGCGTCCTACATCAATTTTTATATCGCCAACAGACGTGTCGTGATGCCGCAGTTCGATAGGCGCTGGGACGCGGCCGCGATGCGCACTCTGCGGCGCCTGTTTCCAACCCGCAAGGTGGTGGGCGTCGGCTCGCGCGAAGTGCTGCTCGGCGGCGGCAATATCCATTGCATCACCCAGCAAGTCCCCCGCCCCGGTTCTCGTTGAGGCTTTGGCGCCGCCGTTGGGGGAACTTTGCTGCGCGCTCGGTCTCGAAAGCCATTATTCTACGCAGCCTCGATTCTTCAACCTGTCCACCCTACTGGAACCTGTAGTGCATCCATCGCTAGTAAAATACGCTCATAAAGCCGGGAGCGCGCTGTTGTGCGCCGTCGCGATTCTCGCGGCCGGCTGCCACGGCACCCCCAACACCAGCGGCTACGGCATCCAATGGATGACGGTGACCGACGAGCCGGGCGATTACACCAGCTACGTCGTTGTCCTCGATTCGGTGACACTGACCCGCAATGACGGCGCGGTGGTCACGGCTATCGCCACTCCCGAAGTGGTTAATTTCGCGCAGCTGAACAACATCGCCGAAATGTGGGGCTCGGGGTCGATTCCGACCGGCACCTACGTGTCTGCGACGATCACCTTGGATTACACGAACGCGGCCATCACCGTCATGGTGAACGGCGTGCCGCAACTGGCGACGGTGCAGGATTATACGACTCATGCGACCCCGACCACTTATGCGGTTACGGTGACCTTCGATCCCGACCATCAGCCGACCATCACGTCGACGTACGCGTCGACGAGCGCGATACGTCTGGCCCTTGATTTCGATCTCGCGGCCTCGGGAACCGTGGACCTCAGTTCCAATCCGGCAATTGTTTACGTGCGGCCGTTTTTCTCCGCGGGCACGCTGCCCGCCGATAACAAGCTCATTCGAGTGCGCGGTCCTTTGATCAACTCCAGCACCGATGTGCAGACTTACACCAACTACGTGCGGCCGTTCTACGACGAGGCGAACAATATCGGGTCGTTAACGCTGTTCAGCCAGCCGACCACCGTTTATACGATCAACGGCCACACGTATGTCGGCCCCGCGGGCCTCGACGCCCTGTCGGTCCTGTCCGCCGGCATCACGATAACCGCCGGATTCACGACCTTCCAGACGGATTACAACCCCGCCAACGGCGCGTACGCCGGAAAATTCAATCTGGTCTACGTCATCGGCGCGAGCAGCCTGGAGGATGAGTACACGGAGGGCTTGAGCGGCGATGTGATCGCACGCAGCGGCAATACGCTGACCTTGCTCGGCTCCACCCTGTTCCTGAACACGGCCAATACATACACCTATGAGGTCGGCAATACCCAGGTGCTGTTGGGTCCCGGCACCATAGTGACGGCCGACAACAATACGACGCTCACCGGGCTCAACTTCGACTCCATTGCCGTCGGTCAGCACATCTCGGCGCGCGGAATCTATACCGTGAACGCTGCGGGTGTCACGGTGCTCAATGCAACCGGCACATCGAGCACCAATACCGGCTCGGTGCGCCTGCAATCCACCGAACTGTGGGGCCCATTGGTCTCCTCGGCGCCCGGCAGCGTGGTGATGAATGTGCAAACCATCAACAATTGGCCCGTCAGCGACTATGATTTCTCGGGCAATGGCGCGATCGCCCAGAATCCCGCCGCCTTCTCGGTCGACACGGGAGCGATTCCGCTGCCCGCAGGCACCGCTGCGGGCGATCCGCTGTGGGTCAACGGCTTCGTTACGCCGTTCGGCAAGGCGCCCCCCGATTTCAATGCCGTGGCGGTCAATAACGAGTTATCCGTGCAATTGGCCGCCGCCCAGGTGGGCGGCGGAGCTCCGCCGGTCCCCGGAGTCCAGACGTGCGGCGTCGCCAGTGAGGTGTGCGATCCGGCCAGCTTGCAAGTCGTATGGACCAGCCCGCCGGGAACCCTGACCCCGTTCGAAGCGTTATCCGCCGCCGGTTTCTCGATCAATCTGAGCGATGCTGAGCTTGTCTCGGCGGTCATCAGGATTGGTCCGGAGAGCATCGATCTGAATTCGCTGCCGGCGAGTCCGCTGGTGGTGCCGACTACTTTGCCCGCAACCAGCATCTTCTCGCCCCAGTATACGGTGGGCAATCCGAACTCCGCCACCACGACCTCCACCGTCACTTCCACCACGACCCTTGAGGTGTACAGCAATTTTGCGCAGTTCGTTACCGAGGTGAATACGGCGATGAACTCGGACAATCCAGCGCGGCAACTGCAGGCCCGCGGCGTTTACGATCGCGCCACCAACACGTTTACCGCGACCAGCATCGACTTCGTGCTCTAAACTACCTCCCCACTATGGGGATCCGCTGTTCACGGCTTGCATTGGCCTCGGCGCTGATTGCAGGCGGCGTGTGGTGCGCCGGCGGGGGCGCACGGGCGTCAACCGCCGGTGCGGCGCCGGCACAAAATCCCGTCTCAGCGGCGAATCCGGCGCCGGCGCAGAGTCTGTTGCGCCCTCGCATTTGCCTCGTGCTGTCGGGCGGCGGTGCGCGCGGCATGGCGCACATCGGCGTGCTCAAGGTTCTCGAGGAGCTCAAGGTCCCCATTGACTGCATCGCCGGCACCAGCATGGGCGCCGTGGTGGGGGGCCTTTATGCGAGCGGGATGACCGCAGAGCAAATCGACGCCACCATGCGTTCGGTCGATTGGCAGGACGCCTTTCGCGATGCGCCGCCGCGGCGCGATCTAGACTTCCGGCGCAAACAGGACGATCGCAATTTTCTGGTGCGCCTGCCTTTGGGCCTGCAGCATCACCACATCCTGCTGCCCAAGGGTTTCATCCAAGGCCAGAAATTGCAGGAGACGCTGCGCCAGCTCACCCTGCCGTACAGTGACAGCCCGAGTTTCGATCAGCTGCCGACGCAGTTTCGCGCCGTGGCGACGGATTTGGAAAGCGGCAAAGCCGTGCTGCTGGACCGAGGCGATCTTTCCATCGCGATGCGTGCGAGCATCTCGGCGCCCGGCGTGTTCGCGCCCGTCGATTACCAGCGGCGGCTATTGGTCGACGGCGGTCTCGCGGACAATCTCCCCATCAATGTGGCGCGGGCGATGAACGCGGACATTCTCATCGTCTCCGACGTGAGCTTTCCGCTGCAGCCGCGCGAGAGGCTCGATTCCGCGCTATCGATTTCCAATCAAATGCTGGCCATCCTGGTGCGCAAGGAGTCGGACCGGCAAAAAGCCACATTGGGGCCGCAGGACATTCTGATCGAGCCCGCCTTGGGGACCTTCGCGGTCACGGATTTCTCGGCGGCGGTCAACACCATCGCGCAAGGCGAGAAGGCGGCGCGCGGCGCCCAACCGCGGCTTGCCGCGCTCAGCATCGACGGTGGTGCGTATGCGGCGTACCTGGCGCGGCGTGCGGCTCGGCAACCCGGCTTGCCGGTGATCAAATTCGTGCGCGTCGATCAAGAATCGAAGCGCTATGAAAAGACCATCCTGGCGGAGATGCAGCCGCTCATCGGCAAGCCGCTGGATGTGGACGAGGTCAACGCCCGCATCACCGAACTGTACGGTCTGGGCTATTTCGAGACTCTGGACTACACGCTGGTCGAGCGAGGCGAGGGGGCCGATCAAGAGTCCGGACTCGAGGTGCGGGCGCGGCGCAAATCCTGGGGCCCAAATTACGTGCGCTTTGGATTGAACTTGCAGGACGATTTTCAGGGCAACACTCAATACAACGCGGCGGCGCGCTTTTTGATGACCGAGATCAATGAGCTGGATGCGGAGCTGCTGACGGACGTGCAAATCGGCAGCGATCCGAAACTCACCAGCGAGTTCTACCAGCCGCTCGACGCGCTCAGAACCTGGTTCGTGGCGCCGAGCGCACGCGTCGAGGCGCGCGATCTGCCGATCTACGTGAATAATCTGCAAGTGGCCGATTTTCGCGATCGTGAGGTAGAAGCCGATCTTGACGTTGGCCGCAACCTCGGCAATTGGGGCGAGATCCGCGCCGGCTTGCACCGGATCAACGGACTGGAATACGACCGCTGGGGCAATCCGGACCTCGTCGAGCCGCAATACAACAACGGCGAGTACTTTTTCAAATTCTCGTATGACCGGCTCGACAACGTGCATTTCCCGCGCGAAGGACAAACGTTTTCGCTGCAATGGGACGCCAATCGCACGAATCTGGGCGCCGATACTGCATTTGATCGAGTCACCGCGGATTGGTTGATCGCGGCTTCGCGCGGGCGCAACACGCTGTTGCTGTGGACCTCCGCCGGCGCGACCGTCGACGGTAACCTCAAGCCGACGGCCGTGCAGGATTTCTATTCTTTGGGCGGGTTTTTGAATCTATCGGGCCTGGCGCCCCAATCGCTGTTGGGACCCAACTATGCGATTGCGCGTGCCGTCTACTTTCGCAAGATCAGCCGCGGCGGGGAGGGCTTCTTCGAGTTTCCCGCCTATATCGGCATGTCTTTCGAGGTGGGCAACACATGGAACCATTTCAGCGACATCAATTACGCGTCCGCCCACAAGGATGCCTCGCTGTTCGTGGCGTTCGATACGTTTCTCGGACCCGTGTATGTGGGCACGGGCTACGACCAGACGGGTCAGGCCGGCTACTATCTGTTTCTGGGCCGCACGTTTTGAGTACGCGGCAGCCGCAAGCGCTAGAATCCGCGGCTCTCGGCGAGCTTTTCGACCTTCTCGAACACCAGCGCCGGCCGATCGCCGATTCGCGAATACTCGTGCTTGCGCGACATGTCCTCGAGCACACGATCGCGTTCCGCCGCCGTGAAGAACCAGTGGGTCCTCTGCCAGTCGGTGCCGAGCAGCTTCGCAAACGGATCGCCGCGCCGCAGGCGCACGCGGATACCGTAGGGCTGCGGCAGCACCGGTATCGTGCGCACCATATTCTGAGCGTTTGCGATTCCCACGATGGTGAGAACGATAGCCCAATCGGCTCTTGGCCGCCAGCTGATCAGCGTCGGATTCGCATGCTAGACTCCGCCGCCTTCGTTGGGCATCTGCACGATGATCTGATTGAGCAGATTCTTGTCGCCCGCATGAGGTAACTGATGGCATCGTCTTACACCGCCTCCGACATCGAGGTACTGAGCGGCTTGGACCCCGTACGCCGCCGTCCGGGGATGTATACCGACACCACGCGCCCGAATCATCTGGGGCACGAAGTGATCGACAACAGCGTCGACGAAGCGCTCGCCGGCCACTGCGACAACATCGACGTCACCGTGTTCAAGGACGGCTCCTTGCAAGTCGAGGACGACGGCCGCGGGATGCCGGTGGACATTCACCCGAAGGAGAAGATCAGCGGCGTGGAATTGATTCTGACACGCCTGCACGCGGGCGGAAAATTCAACGACAAGACCTACCAGCACGCCGGCGGTCTGCACGGGGTCGGTGTTTCCGTGGTCAACGCCCTATCGAAGCATCTCGAGTGCTGGGTGCGCCGCGGCGGCAAGGAGTACAACTTGAGCTTCGCGGGCGGCCGGCCCACCTCCAAGCTCGAGGTGGTCGGCGACGTGCCGAAGTCGAAAACCGGCACGACCATCAGATTCTGGCCCGATCCGAAATACTTCGACACGGACAAGTTCGCCATTGCGAGCCTCAAGCAGGTGTTGCGCGCCAAAGCCGTTTTGTGCCCCAACCTGCGGGTGACGCTCAGCAACGAACTCACCGGCGAACACGACGAGTGGTTCTACACGGGCGGCCTGCACGAATATTTGGCCGAGCAGCTGGGCAAGGGCGAGTGGTTGCCCGCCGAAACTTACTACGGCAAGCGCGACATCGACGGGGGCTCGCTCGAGTGGGCCTTCGCCTGGGTGTTGGAATCCGAGCAACGCATCACGGAGAGCTACGTCAACCTGATACCGACCGTGGAGGGCGGCACGCATGTCAACGGCTTGCGCGCCGGAGCCGCGGACGCGGTGCGGGAATTTTGCGAATTCCGCAACCTCGTGCCGCGCGGCTTGAAATTGGCCGCCGACGACGTGTGGGATGGGGTGAGCTTCGTGCTGTCGATGAAGATGCGCGACCCGCAGTTCGCCGGTCAGACCAAGGAGCGGCTGACGTCGCGCGAGTCTGCCGGTATCGTGCAGAGCCTCATCAAGGATGCGTTCGCCCTGTGGCTCAACCAACATCCGGACCAGGGCGAGAAGATCGCGATGCTGGCGATCGCCAATGCGCAGCAGCGCTTCAAAGACAGCCAAAAAATCTCGCGCAAACGCATCGTTGCGGGACCCGCTCTGCCAGGCAAGCTCGCCGATTGCGTGAGCCAAGACCCGGCACGCAGCGAGCTGTTCTTGGTTGAAGGCGATTCGGCCGGCGGCTCGGCCAAACAGGCGCGCGACCGTGTAACCCAGGCGATCATGCCGCTTCGCGGCAAGATACTGAACACGTGGGAAGCGGATACCCGCGAGGTGCTGCAGTCTCAGGAGGTGCACAACATCAGCATCGCGATCGGCGTCGATCCGGCAGCGACGGATCTGTCCGGGCTGCGCTACCACAAGATCTGCATTCTGGCGGACGCCGATAGCGACGGGCAGCACATCGCGACCTTGCTGTGCGCCCTGTTTCTGCGCCACTTCAGGCCGCTGGTGCTTGCGGGGCATGTCTATGTGTGTATGCCGCCGCTGTTTCGAATCGATATCGGCAAGGAAGTGGTGTATGCGCTCGATGAGGCGGAGCGCGATAAGGCCCTAGCGCGTATCGCGGCGGAGAACGGCCGCGCCAAACCGGTCGTCACGCGCTTCAAGGGCTTGGGGGAAATGAGTCCGATGCAGTTGCGCGAAACCACCATGGCGCCGCAGACGCGCCGGCTGGTGCAGATGACGATCGAGGCCAAGGACAGCCCGGATCAAATGCTCGACATGCTGCTTGCGAAGAAGCGCGCCGGCGACCGGCGCGAGTGGCTCGAGAGCAAGGGCAATCTGGCGCACGTGTAGCCGCACGCCCATATGAATCTGCCAACATGAAAGATCAAGAACTCAACTTCGAAGGCATCGAGAAGGAGCCGTTGAAGTCATTTGCGGAGCGAGCGTACCTCGATTACTCGATGTACGTGATCCTGGATCGCGCACTGCCGCATCTAGGCGACGGCCTGAAGCCGGTGCAGCGGCGCATCATCTACGCAATGAGCGAGTTGGGACTAGCCGCCGGCGCGAAGCACAAGAAATCCGCGCGCACCGTCGGAGACGTCATCGGAAAATTTCATCCGCACGGGGACACCGCTTGCTACGAGGCCATGGTGCACATGGCGCAGGACTTCGCCTACCGCTACCCGCTCGTCGACGGCCAGGGCAATTGGGGTTCAACCGATGATCCGAAGTCCTTTGCCGCGATGCGTTACACCGAATCGCGGCTCACGCGCTATGCGGCCCTGCTGTTGCAGGAACTCGGCTCGAGCACCGTGGATTGGGCGCCGAATTTCGACGGCTCGCTCGAGGAGCCCACGATGTTGCCCGCGCGCGTGCCGAATCTACTGTTGAACGGGGGCTCGGGGATCGCGGTCGGCATGGCGACCGATATACCGCCGCACAATTTGCGCGAGGTGGTCAAAGCCTGCGTGGCGCTGCTTGACGATCCGGATTTGAGCACGCGCAAGATCATGGCGCATCTCAAGGGCCCGGACTTGCCGACCGGTGCGGAGATCGTCTCGCCGCGAAACGAGCTGGTGCAGATGTACGAAACGGGTTCCGGCAGCTTCAAAGCGCGCGCGACCTATGAAATCGAGGACGGCGAGATCGTTGTTCAGGCGCTGCCGTTCCAGGCATCCGGCAGCAAGATACTCGAGCAAATCGGCGCGCAGCATCAGCAGAAAAGGCTGCCCATGGTCGAGGACTATCGCGACGAGTCGGATCACGAGAATCCGACGCGCCTGGTGATCGTGCCGAAATCGAATCGGGTCGACACCCAGGCGCTGATGGCGCACCTGTTCGCGACCACCGATCTCGAGCGCAATTATCGCGTGAACCTCAATGTCATCGGGCTGGACGGGCGCCCGCAAGTGATGGGACTCAAGGAATTGCTGTTGCAATGGCTGCAGTTCCGCAAGGCCACGGTCACTCGGCGGCTGAACCACCGGCTCGGCAAGGTGACCGGCCGGCTGCACATTCTCGACGGACTGCTCGTCGCCTATCTGAATCTCGACGAAGTGATTCGCATCGTGCGCACCGAGGAGCAGCCGAAGCCGGCCCTCATCAAGCGCTTCAAGCTGTCCGAGGACCAAGCCGAAGCGATACTCGAGACGAAGCTGCGCCACCTGGCGCGTTTGGAAGAGATGAGAATTCGCGGCGAGCAGAAGGAATTGGCCGACGAACGCGACGAAATCGAGCGAATCTTGAAGAGCAAGGCGAAGCTGACCAAGCTGGTGCGAGACGAGCTGCTGAGCGATGCCGACGAGTACGGCGATGAGCGCCGCACCCGGTTGGTGGAGCGCGAGGCCGCGCAGGCGATCTCCGAAGCGGCATTGTTGACCAGCGAGCCGACCACGGTCGTGCTGTCGCGCTTGGGCTGGGTGCGAGCCGCCAAGGGACACGACATCGATGCGCGCGCCCTCTCCTACAAGAGCGGCGACGAATTTCAGGCGGCGGCCAAGGGCCGCAATCTGCAGCAGGCGGTGTTCATCGACTCCACGGGGCGGGCCTATAGTCTGGATGCCCATCAGTTGCCGGCGGCGCGCGGTTACGGCGAGCCGCTGTCGGGCACCCTGGATCCTCCCGACGGCGCTACATTCGCTGCCGTGCTGATCGGCGAACCGGAGGATCTGTGGTTGCTCGCGAGCGATGCAGGCTACGGCTTCAAGGTGAAATTGGGCGAACTGTACGCGCGCAACAAAAAGGGCAAGTCCGTGCTCAAGGTGCCGGAGAACGCTCGGGTGTTACCCGCGCAGCCCGTCACGGACCCCGCGGCAATCGCGGTGTTCGTCAACAACGGCGGTGAAGTGCTGGCGCTGCCGGCGGCGCAAATCGAGGAAATGACCGCGGGCAAGGGCCAGAATCTCTATGGAATTCCCGGAAAGAAGTCCGCCGATCGCGATGAGTACTTGACGGCGATGGCCGTAGTGGCGCCGGGCGATATGCTGACCGTCTACAGCGGCAACAGTGCGCCGATGAAGCTCAAATACGAGGAGCTCAAGCAGTTCGAGGACAAGAAGGGTCAGCGCCGCCAGAGATTCTCGCGGGCCTACAAACAGGTCGATCGGCTCGAGGTGTCGCCCGCAAGTTAGGAACCTGTCTGAGTAATCCGCGTGAGCCGCGTTGGCTGGGCGACGGAGCGGATGCAAGGCGCGCGGCGCAGGCCTGCTCGGCGCATGCGCCGAGCCCTGTTTTTCACGCTCCGGGAAATGCCTTCCCGATCCAGCCGGCTACCACTACCGATCGCCCGACATCGTGACATCCTCCGGCGCGTTCACGAAATAGCCCTGGATGAACTCGATGCCGAGCTGCCAGAGAACGGCCATGGTATTCGCATCTTCCACGCGTTCGGCAACGGTCTCGACTCCTTTGCGCTTGGCCGCCTCGACCAGCCCCTTCACGCGTTGCTGCTGCAGCTGGTTGGTGGGGAGACCCTGCATCAGGGAGCCGTCAACCTTGATGAAGTTCATGCCGATGTCGCCGAGCAATTTCAGCGGATCGCGGCCGGTGCCGAAATGCTCCAGCGCGAAGCGGAAGCCGAGTTTGCGCAAGTTGTCGGACAGCTCCTTGGTTTGCCTGACGTATTGCGTCGCCAGTTCCTCGGTGACCTGAATGCACAGGCGCTTCGCCTCGATCCTCAGCGATTTCAGCTGGGTATCGAGCCAGCCGGTCAGGCTCTTGTCGAGCATCGTGTCCTTTGATACGCGCACGAAAATGCACGACGCCTTACGGTTGGCGGCAAAGGACATCGTGGCGCCGATCACCCAGCGGTCGATGTTCTTCATCAAGTCGTTACGCTCGGCCGCGGCGATGAACTCCGCCGGAAGTACCTCGTTGCCCTGTTCATCCAGCATGCGGACCAGCACGTCGAACATGCCCTTGTCCTCGCCGAGAAGGCTCGCGATCGGCTGTTGCACCAGCCGGAAGCGATTTTCCATCAGCGCGCTCTTGATGTGTTTGACCCAAATCTTGTCGTAGGCCTGGACGCGGGTGTCGGTGTCGGCCTTGTCGACCGCGTACATCTGATTGCCGCCGAGTTCCCGCCCGCGGCGCGCGGCGCTGACCGCATCGGTGATCGCGGATGCGACATCGGGATTGGCGGGAGGCAGTAGTCCCAAGCCCACGGTCACGGTCGCGGAAAGATTTTTTTCGTCGAAAACGAAGGTATGATGGTTGACTCGCTTGACGACATTTTCAGCCCAGGTCTCCACATCACGCGCGGTGCCGCGCTCGAGCATGATCAAGAAGCCGTTGCCGCCGAACCTGCCGCACAGGTCGGTGGCCGTGAGCTGCACACGCAGCAGCTCCGCGAGCTGCGCCATGAAATCCTCGCTTGCGAGTACGCCGATCGCGTTCTGGATATCGATGAACCGATCTGGTTTGAGGTAGGCGAACTGTCGCACGCCGCCCTTCATGCCGTGGGCGCTGCGCGCATGCACCGCGGCAGTCAGATAGCGCTGCTGCAGGAACCCGGTCGAGGCATCGCTCTTGATCGCCTCGGCGAGCTGTAACTCGAGGTCATGATCCTTTCTGTTGCGTGCGGGTATGCTGATGCGTATGGCCGGCTCGTTCTCGTAGTTGGCCTTGGTCAGCGTCAGTACGAGCGGCAAGCTGGAGCCATCCGAGAGCAGCGCTTGAACTTTGAGCCCGTGGTCGGTCCACTTGCCCTGTGCGCAGGCGACCAGCGCCCCTTTGAGCGCCGGGTGCGTTTCCTGTTCGAACAGATCCATCAGCGGCGTGCCCGTCAGCGCATCGTCGCCGGAGTAGCCGAACAGCTCGAGCCACGCACGGTTGGCATCCACGATGATGCCTTCCTGTACGTGCGTGATCGCGTCGGCCGAGCCATCGAGAAATTTCTGCAACTGCTCGCGATACTCGCGCGCCGACGACAATGTCGTCGACAGGGCACGCTCCAAGCGATACGCGCGCAGCTCGCGCGTAACGACCGATTGCAGGCGGCTGCGGTTGACCAGGGTGACCACATCCTGCGCGCCCAGGCGCATTGCGTCGGCAATCGCGGCTTCGTCGACTTTCTCGCGTACGATCAGCACCGGGATCTCCGGGGCGGTCTGTTGCTTCACCGCCATGATCGACGCGAGGTCGATTCCCAATTCATCGATGAACGTGATCAGCATCTCGGGATTGAGCTGCGTCAGGGCGTCCCCCAGATCGCGCGCGTCCGGCAGCCATGTGCAGTGCACGGGGTGGCCTGCTTTACGCAGCGTGCTGTTGACGGCCTCGACGTGGTCCTGCGACCGCGTCATGACGATCATTGGAACGGCGCCCTGTTCGGTCACTAGTCAATTTCCTCGCGAAACGGATGGAAAGTGTAACATCACGTTTTTGATGATACTGGGACCAAAAGCGCATCACACGAGCCGCAATTGGCTTCAGTAGGCGTTGCGGCTATCATACGCGCCCTTCTACCCGAGGCCTTCGATGGCGAACTACAGCACGAATGAATTCAAATCCGGTCTGAAAATCTTGATCGACGGCGATCCCTACACCATCGTCGAGAACGAGATGGTCAAGCCGGGCAAGGGTCAGGCTTTCAACCGTGTTCGGGTCCGCAACCTGAAGACCGGCCGCACGATTGAACGCACCTGGAAGTCAGGCGACACCGTCGAGGCGGCCGACGTCGTGGATACCGAGATGCAGTATCTATACAGCGACGGCGAGTTCTTTCATTTCATGGTTCCCGAGACGTTCGAACAGGTCACGGCCTCGAAACAGGCGGTCGGCGACAGCGCACAGTGGCTCAAGGACGGCACGATCTGCATCATCACGCTGTGGAACGGCGTCCCTTTGCAGGTGACTCCGCCGGCGCACATGGAGCTCAAGGTGGTCGAAACCGACCCGGGCGTACGCGGCGACACCGCCACCGGCGGGTCCAAACCGGCCAAACTGGAAACGGGCGCCGTGGCGCGAGTACCGCTCTTCATCAACGAGGGCGAGACCGTGCGCATCGATACTCGGACCGGCGAGTATCTATCGCGCGGTAAAGGCTAGGCTTCTCAGGCGCTTCGCGCCGAATTCAACGGGGTCGATGCGACCCCGTCCTAGAGCTGCTCGCTGCGCGAGCATCTCAGACAGGCTCCTAGGCGTTATCGATTGAAAATGCCATCGCCTGCGACAAGCGCGTCGCCTTAAGGGTTATGGCGACCAGCCGATCGAAGCCCAGCGCCACGCCCGCGCAGTCGGGCATCCCGGCGGCGAGCGCCGCCAGCAAGCGCTCGTCCACCGGTGGCTCTAGGCGGCCCTGCGCGCGGCGAATTGCAAGGTCTCGGGCGAATCGGCCGCGCTGCTCGTCGGCGTCGGCCAGTTCGTGAAATCCATTCGCGAGTTCGATGCCATCCAAATAGCACTCGAAGCGCGCCGCCACGCGCGGCAGACCCGGCTTGAGGCGTGCGAGAGAGGCCTGCGAGGCCGGATAGTCGCAGATGAAACATGGGCGCTCGCGCCCGAGGTTAGGTCCGACCACCGCTCCCATCAGTAGATCGAGCTTCGCATCGCGGTCGAGTTCTCCCTGGCACACGATGCCGTGCTCCTCGGCCGCACGTTCGAGTTCGCGCTCGCTGGCAGTATGCGCATCCACTCCGGCATGCCGCCGCAGTGCTTGCCGGTACGTCAGGCGTTCCGCGGGCTCGAGGCGGCGCTCGGGCGCCAGCAGCTCGGCGATCAGCGTCTCGACCTCCGTCATCAAGGCCGCATCGTCGAACCCCAGCCGATACCACTCGAGCAGGGTGAATTCGGGGTTGTGCCAGCGGCCGCGCTCGGCATCGCGAAAGACCTTGCACAGCTGATAGATGTCGCCGCTGCCGGCGGCCAGCAGGCGTTTCATGGGAAATTCCGGCGACGAGCTCATGAACAATGTCCCGGGCACGCCGCTCACGTGGGTCATCAGGGATTGGATTTGCGGATCGCTGGCGCCCGCCGAGCTCAATACCGGCGTTTCGACTTCGAGCACCCCGCGTGCGGCAAAAAATGCGCGGACTCGCGCCAGCAGGGCGGCGCGCTGCCGCAAAGCGGCATGAGTGGTGCTAGGCCGCCAATCCGTGGGCGATGCGCCGCTGCGCGGCGCTCCAGGCTCTGAGCTCACGCGACGCTCCCAAGGGTTTGGCCCCATTGCACCACTGAACCGGCGTGCAGCAGCGGATGCCAGCGTGCCCGGTTGGCCTCGAACAATAGGATGACCGTCGATCCCATATTGAACCGTCCGAGCTCAGCCCCCTTGTCGAGCACCAGTGTGCCCGCGGGAATGTGGGCCACGACGCGTCGCGCGGCGGGCGTGATATCGCCGGCCCAGACGGTGGCAATGCTGCCCACGTTGAGCGCTCCGACCAGCACCAACGCGAATTGGCCGCACTCGCCGTCGAACAGCGTCAGCACGCGTTCGTTGCGCGCGAACAGGCGGGGCACGTGCCGTGCCGTCACTGCGTTCACGCTGAATAAGCGGCCCGGCACGTACACCGTATCGAGCAGCCGCCCGCGCAGCGGCATGTGAATACGGTGATAATTGAATGGCGCGAGGTAGATTGTGGCAAACGAGCCGCCTTCGAAGCGTCGGGCCCACTCTTGCTCCGCCAATAATTCGCGCAGTGTGTAGTGCCGGCCTTTTGCCTGCAGCAGCTCATCCCGATCGATGATGCCGCATTCGCTCACCATGCCGTCGACCGGACTGGCGATGGCGGATGTGCCGGTGGCGATCGGACGCGTCTCCGGCCGCAGCGCTCGTGTGAAGAAGTCGTTGAAGCTGGGATAACGATACGGGTCGGTCTCGACCGCCTCGGCCATGTCTACGGTGAACCGCCGGAGGAACGCGCGAGTCAGCAAATTCTTGAACCAGGGCGTGCGTACGCGCGCGGCCGCGAACACCAACCGCGATACTCGGTGCTGCGGTAGCACGTACTGCAGCCAAATGAACAGGCGCGCGCGTAGGCGGCCGGCGCCGCCCATGCCCGCGCCGGCCGCCCCCTCAGCCGGACTCGCCCCGCTCATGCGTGAGCGGCCACAATTCGCTGAAAATCCGCCTGCAGGGCCTCCACCGTGAACGGCCCCGTCAGGATCGCGGCCAGCGCCCCGCCGGGGTCCAACACGAAAATTGCGCCGGAATGGTAGACCGTATAGTTGCCGTCGGGCTTGGGCTCGATGCTCACGCCGACTCCGAGCTGGCGCGCGACGGCCTCGATGGCCGGTTGGTCTGCGGCGGTGACGCCGATGAATTCCGGATCGAAATAAGGCATGTACTTCGCGAGCTGCTGCGGCGTATCGCGTTTCGCGTCCACCGACACGAAAATCACCTGCGGCCGCACGGCGGCGCCGCTCGCGCGCAGGCGTCTCTCCATCGCCGCCAATGTGGCGAGCGTCGTCGGGCAGAAGTCCGGGCAATTGGTATAGCCGAAGAACAGCATGGACCAATGACCGCGCAGGTTGCCAGGCCCAAATGTCCGGCCTCGCTGATCGATCAGGCTAAAATCCGGCAGCGCGCGCCGCGGCGAGAGGTAGGTGCCGGTCGTGAGTTCGAGCGGCGCCGCCGCATGCCGCCAGATGAGCGCGGCGCCGACGCCTAAGATGCCGGCCAGACAAATGCACGCGAGACTCAAGAATTTCGATGGAAGTGCCATGCGCCGATTATCCCATACGGCACCCGAAACCGTCGGCGTCGCCATCGACCGCTGCGCGCGCGCGCTTGAGCGCGCGCGCGTGCATTTTGGGCACGGTACCGACAATGCACGCGACGAGGCCGCCGAACTGGTGTTTTTCGCGGCCGGGCTCGCGCATTCCGGCGGCAGAGCCGATTACGGCAAGCCGCTGAGCGCACGCCGCCGCGCACGCATCGATGAGCTGCTGCAGCAGCGGATCACGCGGCGGATGCCGCTGGCGTATCTCACGCATCGGGCTTTTTTCGCCGGCCTTGAGCTGTACGTGGACGAGCGCGTCCTGGTGCCGCGCTCGCCCATCGCCGAACTGGTACTGAAGCGCTTTGCGCCCTGGGCAAAGGCCCGCGGGGTACGCCGGATCGTGGATGTCGGCACCGGCTCCGGCGCGATCGCACTGGCATGCGCCAAAGCCTTCCCCCGCGCACGGGTCGATGCGCTCGATGTCTCCCCCGCCGCACTCCAGGTGTGTCGCCGCAACGTCCGCCGCTTGGGTTTGGCGCAGCGAGTCAGGGTGCTGCTGTCGGATTATTTCTCCGCCGTGGCGGGATGCCGTTACGATATCATCGTGAGCAATCCGCCCTATGTCGGGCGCGCGGAAATGCGCGTCTTACCGCGCGAATACGGCCATGAACCCGCATTGGGCCTGGCCTCGGGTCGCGACGGCCTGGACGCGGTGCGGGCGATCCTTTCCGCGGCGCGACAGCACCTGGCCGACGACGGCATTTTGGTTGTGGAAGTGGGCAATACCGAGGAGGCGCTGTTGCGGGAGTTTCCGCGATTGCCGTTCATATGGCCCGATATCGCCATGGGCGGCGGCGGAGTTTTCGTGCTGCGGGCGGCCGACCTCGAGCGGGCGGCGCAATTTTAGGAGAACTACGCGTGGCGGGAAATACATTCGGAAGGGTCTTCACGGTGACGAGCTTTGGCGAAAGTCACGGCCCCGCACTCGGCTGCGTCGTAGACGGCTGTCCGCCGGGGCTCACGCTGAGCGAGGCCGATCTGCAAGCCGATGTGGACCGCCGCCGGCCGGGGACATCGCAGTACACGAGCCAGCGCCATGAGCCCGACGCGGTACGCATTTTGTCCGGCGTTTTTGAGGGCAGGACCACGGGCACGCCGATCGGACTCATGGTCGAGAATCAAGATCAGCGCTCGCGCGATTACGACAAGATCAAGGATCGCTTTCGTCCGAGTCATGCGGATTACACCTATCAGCAGAAATACGGCTTTCGCGACTATCGAGGCGGCGGGCGCTCCTCGGCGCGTGAGACCGTGATGCGCGTCGCCGCCGGCGCCATCGCGCGGAAATACCTGCGCGAACGCTTGAGCGTGGGCATTCAGGGCTATTTGGCGCAGATGGGGCCGCTGGTGCTCGATCCGGTGGATCCGGCGAGTGCCTATGACAACCCATTTTTTTGCCCTGATCCGAGTCGCGTCAAGGAGCTCGAGGAGTTCATTTGGCGTCTGCGCGAAGCGGGCGACTCCATCGGCGCACGCGTTACCATCGTTGCCAAGGGTGTGCCGCCCGGGCTGGGCGAGCCGGTGTTCGAGCGCCTCGATGCGGATTTGGCGAGCGCCCTGATGGGCATCAATGCGGTGAAGGGTGTGGAGATCGGCGCCGGTTTCAAGGCTGTGGAACAGCGCGGCTCCGAGCACCGCGATGAACTCACGCCGACGGGCTTCAAGAGCAATCATGCCGGCGGTGTGCTCGGGGGGATTTCGTCGGGCCAGGAGATCGTGGTGAGCATCGCGCTCAAACCCACCTCGAGCATCACGGTGCCGGGGGCGACCATCGACGTCGAGGGTCGCCCCGCAGAGATCGCGACGACCGGCCGTCATGACCCCTGCGTCGGGTTTCGCGCCACGCCGATCGCCGAGGCCATGATGGCGATCGTATTGATGGATCATTACCTGCGATTTCGCGCCCAGTGCGCAGACGTGGTCAGCGCCACGCCGGTGATCACTCGGAGCCGCCGTTGACGATCTCCGCAACCGCGCTGCCGCGCGTAGCCGTCGTGGGCGCCTCGAGTCTCATCGGTGAAGCGGTACTCGAGGAACTGCGCGCACGCAAGTTCGCCTGCGCCGAACTGCATGCGCTCGAAGACGAACACAACGTCGGTCGGCCGCTCGCCGACGAGGCGCGCGGCGACATCGGGCGTGAGCTGCGGATTTTCGAGCTCTCCACCTTTGATTTTTCGCGGGTGGATCTGGCCTTCTTTTGCGGCCGCGCGGAGCTCAGCGAACGCTACGCCGAAGAGGCGGCCGCGCATGGCTGGGTGATCGACGGCTCGCCGACGTTTCGCACCCGAGAGGATGTGCCGCTGGTGGCGGCCGACGTCAACGCCGCGGCGCTTCAGGGCGCCGGCGAGCGCGGCCTAGTTGCGTTGCCGGGCAGCGCCAGCGTGGCACTCGCCACCGCGCTTGCGCCCTTGCACGCGCTCGCCGGGCTCGAGCGCGCGGAAGTTGCGACCTACCACGCAGTATCGGGCAGGGGACGCGCGGCCATGGACCAACTGACCGGCGAAACCGTCGCCATGCTCAGCGGCAAGAAGACGCGCGGGCGCGCCTTCGGGCGGCAAATCGCATTCAACGTCATTCCGCAGGTTGACGCCTTGGAAACCGACGGCGTGACGCGCGAGGAGCGGCGCTTATGGGATGAAACGCGGCGGCTTCTCGATCTGCCCCAGTTGGCGATCAATGCGACGGCGGTGCGGGTGCCGGTGTTCTTCGGCCATAGCCTCGCCGTCCATGCCACCTTCAAACGGGCGGTGAGCGTGCTCCAGGCCACGCAAGTGCTGCAGCGCGGCAGAGGTCTGACGGTCATCGATGCCGCTGCAGCAGCGGAAATTCCGACGCCGGCCACACTCGCCATGGCCCCGGATCAGGTATATGTAGGGCGCCTGCGAACTGATTTGACGCGTGATCGGGCTCTAAATTTTTGGGTCGTTGCCGATAATGTTCGGAAATGTGCGGCACATAACGCAGTTTCAGTAGCCCAGATTTTGGTAAATAGTACGCGGTAAGATATAGTCAACCGCTTATGTGAAAGGCAAGTGAGAACTCGCTTCCAAGCTCCTACCGCACAATGAACTTTATCCGCTTGCTCACCAGAATTCTGGGAGTCGAAATGTCAGTGACGATGCCTCGCATGATGCTGATGGCGTGCCTGCTATCCCTGTCCTCGATGTGGCCGTCTTTATCGCGGGCATTGGGGCTTGGCGAGATCCACCTGAACTCGGCATTGAACGAGCCCATGAACGCCGAAATCGATTTGATTTCGGCGACGCCCGACGAATTGGCCGCCCTTCGAGCAACGCTTGCAGGCCGCGACGCGTTCACGCGCTATGGCATCGATCGCCCGCCGTTCCTGTCGACAATGACTTTCAAGGTAGGCAGGAGCAAGGACGGCCGCGATGTGCTGCTGGTGCACTCGAGCGACGCCATTCCCGAGCCGTTCGTGACCTTCCTGGTGGAAGTGAACTGGGCGCGCGGCCGCTTGATGCGAGAGTACACCGTGCTGCTCGATCCGGCCGCTTACACGCCGGGCGAGAACGCGAACGCTGCGGCTCCCGTGACCGCGCCGGCCACCGCCGCCGCGCCGCCGGCAGCGGTGCCGTTGCCGTCGCGGCCGGCCTCGACGGCGGCGCCCACGCCGGCAGCGCCCTCGACGGTGGGGGCTCCCCTGGCCGCAGCCTCGCCTCACAAGGGCCGGAAGCACGCGCCCAAGTCCAAGCCGGCGCCGGCCGAGACCGCGGCACCTGAAGCTGTCGCACCAAAGGTTTCTGCGGCGCCGCCGCCGCCGGAGGCCACAGCCTCCGCAACCCCGGGAACCGTGCAGGTCGCCCGGGGCGATACGCTGACTAAGATCGCCCGCAGCTTGCATGCCGAGAGCCGCGCGGACATCGATCAAACCATGATTGCCCTGTATCGCTCGAACCCCGAGGCGTTCGGCGGCAACATCAACATCTTGCGGAGCGGCTCGGTGCTGCGCGTTCCCAATGCGGATGAGATCGCCGCCCTGAATCAGAAAGAGGCGATCGGCGAAGTGCATCGCCAAATGGACGCCTGGCGAAGCGCGGGCGGCATGGCGGCTGCCACCAGCGGCCATTTGCGCCTCGTGACGCCGAGCGCCGGGGGCGGCACCTCGAGTAGCGCATCGGGCAGCGCCGAATCGGCGGCGAACGCCGAAGCGCAGGCGCTCAGGGATCGAGTCAAGGAATTGGAAGGGCAGCTGGCGGAGTCGAAGCGCTTGATCGACATCCGCAACGCCGAGCTCAGCGCTTTGCAGCACAAGCTCGGTGAGCGGGCGACCCCGCCGCCGACTGCCGCGGCGCCGCCCAAGCCGGCACAACCGACGGCTGCCCCGCCGCCGGCGGCGGCGGCACCCGCGCCGGTGCAGCCTCCCGCCGCCCCGCCGCCGGCCGCATCGAATGCGCCGCCGCCGGCCCCCCCAGCGGCCACACCGCTGCCGCCGCCTGCGGCGACGCCTGCGCCGGCAGTCACTCAGGCGCCAATACCGCCACCGGCGAAGAAGCCTGTGGCTGCGCCCGCCGAGTCGGGATCCTGGATCGATTGGGTGGCAGACAACTGGTGGCTGCCGGCCGCAATCCTGGTCGCAGTGCTCGGCGTACTCGGTTTTCTTGCCCTTAAGAGACGCAAGCAAACTCCCGGCGGCTCGCTCGACGATTTGGGTTCGGTCATAGAGGAAACGCAGGTTTCCGACATGGGCGAAAATGCCGCGAAGCTCACCGCCCTGCGCCAAGGCAACAAAGGCAACGATTCGTTCGTCGTCGAAGAGTCGGGTCCGCATGCGGCGCCGGATTTCAACGCCGAGTCGGGGCGCTTCAACGTCGAGTCCGGCCGGTTCGGCGATACGGGTGAATTGAAGTCGGCCGACGATACCCTGTCGAGCGAAAGCGCGGTCAATCTCGATCAGGGCGATCCCCTGGCCGAGGCGGATTTCCACATGGCGTACGGCCTGTACGACCAAGCGGCGGATTTGGTGCGCATCGCGCTCGAGCGTGAGCCGGATCGGCGCGATCTGCGCCTCAAGCTGTTGGAAGTCTATTTCGTGTGGGGCAACAAGGACGCATTCCTGCAGACCGCCAAGGGACTTGAAGCGACGCGTGATCGCGCGCCCGCCGGCGAGTGGGACAAGATCGTCATCATGGGCAAGCAGATTTGCCCGGACGAGCCGCTATTTGCGATGAGCAAGGGCAGCGGACGCGGCGCCGGCGCGCTGGTCGACCTCAACCTCGAGGGCGGCGAGAATCGCGTCGACATCGATTTATTCGGCGAGCCCGAAGGCGAGCGCAGCAGCCTCGCTGAGCCGCTCGCCAAAGAGAGCGCCGCCGATACCGCGACCACCGGTGAAATGACCGGGCTGCACTCGCGATCGGATTTGGACTTTACGCTCGATGCGCCAGAACGCGGCGCGGATGAGTCGCCGACGCGCGAAATGCCGCCGCGCGACGAGCCGACGGTCGAAGCGGAATTGATGAATTTCGCCGACTCTCCGACGACGGAGTCGCCGGCCTTGAAGACCGCGGAGCTGAAGACCACGGAGATCCGTGGTCGCAGCCCCTCGAAGCCCGAAGCATCGAAGCCTGCGGCGCCGAAGGCGGATCAAACCCAAACCGCCGAGGTGTCGATCGAAGACCTGGGGCTCGATCTCGATCACCTGGAACAGACCGGCTCGCCCTCCGTCGACAGTATTCCGCAACTCGCAGAAACCGACCATCCTTCCGATGCGCCCACCATGGTGGCGGGCCTCGACGAGCGTTCGCGGCGCATGATGGAGGAGGCGGCGAAGAACGCGCGCGATCGCGATCTGACCGAGCTGGAGCGTGAGCTCGAAGCCTCGTTCATCGCTGACCTCGACGCGCACCAGGAGGAAATCAAGACCGCGGTGCTGGGCCCGGAGGCCGCCCCCACGGTATTGATGCCGCGCGAGGGCGAAGTCAGTGCGACGATGCGCTACAAGTCCTCGCCGGAGTTCTCCGACATTCGAGATCCGGAACGGCCCGACCTCGATTCCACGTCGAAGCTGCGCGGCATCAACGCCGACAGCATCGATTTGGATCTGGATCGACTGGCGACGGCGCTCAGCAGCGGCGATACCCGCGAGCAACCGCGCGCGGCCGAGGAAGTGTTCTCGAGCGAGGTGTTCGAGGCCAGTCAGCGCAGTCGGCGCGTGGACCTCGATGTGGGTGAGGCGATGAACGGCGCCGAGCATCCGACCAATAAACTGCAGGTGCAAACCAACAAGCTCAAGCCCGTCGATCTGGCGATGCCGGAACTGGAACCGGTAACCATGAGCGAGGTGGGCACTAAGCTCGATCTGGCCCGCGCCTATATGGATATGGGCGACCCCGAAGGCGCGCGCAGCATTCTCGAAGAGGTCGTGCAGGAAGGGTCTGCCAGTCAGAAACAGGAAGCTTCGCGCCTGATCGAATCGCTGCCCGGCTAGGAGCCTGTCTGGGCTCACGCTCTCCATGACGCACCTGGGCCGGCGTGACGAGGCGCCGCGCAGCGAGGCCGGGTCCGGCGAGGCTCGGCGTGACGACGCCCGGCGCATTGCCGCCCTCGTTGAGTACGACGGTACCGATTACGCCGGCTGGCAGTCGCAAGCGCATGCGGCGTCTTTGCAGGACGCGGTGCAGGATGCGATCGCATTCGTCGCCGGCCATCGCATTGTCGCAACCTGCGCGGGCCGCACCGACGCCGGTGTTCACGCCACCGGTCAGGTCATCCACTTCGACACCGCTGCCGTGCGCACGGCGCGTTCCTGGGTGTTGGGTGCGAACACCCAATTGCCGCCCGCCATCGCGTTGCTGTGGGCCGGCGAGGTCCCGCCGGGATTTCACGCGCGGCATGCCGCGCTGCGCCGCATTTATCGCTACTACATCTTGAATCGCAGCGCGCGCTCGGCGCTGCAACGCAAGCGCGCCGCGTGGATCCATCGCTCGCTCGATGTCGAGGCGATGCACGGCGCCGCGCAAGCGCTGCTCGGCGAGCACGATTTTTCCGCCTTTCGCTCCGTCGAGTGTCAGTCGAAAACCAGCGTGAGGCGCATCGATAGTGTGGTCGTGCAGCGTGCGGGTGATTGTGTGTGGCTGGAGATCGTGGCGAACGCCTACTTGCACCACATGGTGCGCAACATCGTCGGGACGTTGCTTAAGGTGCAGCGCGAAGCCGATCCATTCGGCGCCATGGCACGCATTCTCGCGAGCGGAGAGCGCAGCCTGGCGGGCGTAACTGCCCCGGCCGCCGGCCTGTATCTGTGGCGAGTCGAATACCCGGCTGCTTATGGGATTCCTGCGCCTGACGGGCGGTTTTGCTAAACTACAGCATGTCCTGGTTCGAGCGAATCGTCCCGTCGCGCATCAAGACCGAGCGGCGCACCCGCTCGGTTCCCGAAGGGTTGTGGACCAAGTGTCCCGCCTGCGATGCGGTGCTGTATCGCGCTGAAATCGAGCGCAATCTGCATGTCTGTCCCAAATGCAGCCATCACATGCATATCAATGCCCGCGAGCGGCTGCTGAAATTCCTGGACACCGGCTCGACTCAGGAGATCGCCAGCAAGGTCGAGCCCGAGGACCCGTTGAAATTCAAGGACTCGAAGCGCTACAAGGATCGCCTCGTGCAAGCGCAGAAGCAGACGGGCGAGCGCGACGCCCTGGTCGTGATGTCGGGACAATTGGCCGGAATGGACGTGGTGGCATGTGCGTTCGAGTTTCGCTTTCTGGGCGGCTCCATGGGCTCCGTGGTCGGCGAGAAATTCGTGCGTGCAGTCGAGCACTGTCTGGAACACCGCACGCCGCTGGTGTGCTTCTCGGCCAGTGGCGGAGCCCGAATGCAGGAAGCGCTGTATTCGCTCTTGCAAATGGCCAAGACCAGCGGCGCCCTCAAGCGCTTGTCGGAAGCGCGGCTGCCTTTCATTTCGGTAATGACCGATCCGACCACCGGGGGGGTATCGGCGAGTCTTGCGATGTTGGGAGATATCAACATCGGTGAGCCGAAGGCATTGATCGGCTTCGCCGGACCGCGCGTCATTCAACAAACGGTGCGCGAGACCTTGCCCGAGGGCTTCCAGCGCAGCGAGTTTCTGCTCGAACACGGCGCGCTCGACATGATCGTCGATCGGCGCGAGCTGCGCGATCGGATCGGCGCCATGCTGCGATTGCTGACCGGGAAAGAGCCCGCCGCGGCTTAGTTAGGAGCCTGCCTGAGTAGGAGTCTCGAGCAGTGGTTGGCCTACCAAGCACAGGTGCACCCGCACTCAATCGATCTGGGGCTGGAGCGCCTCGAGCGGGTCCTCGATCGCCTGCACTGGCGCCAGCCGTCGGTGCCGGTGATCACCGTCGCGGGCACCAACGGTAAGGGCTCGGTCGCCGCGTACTGTGCCGCGATCCTCGCGGCGGCGGGATACCGGGTCGGGACTTTCACCTCGCCGCATCTGCGCGACTATCGAGAGCGCATCCGTTTGCATGACGCCCTGGTCAGCCGCGAGGCGCTGCTGTGGGCCTTCGAGAGAATCGAGCGAGCCTGCATGGTCACGGGCGGCGCGGGCGCGGCTCGCGGCAATGTTTCCTTGACTTTTTTCGAATACAACGCGCTGGCTGCGATGCTGATATTCGAGTCCGCGAAGCTCGACGTTTGGGTGCTCGAAATCGGCATGGGCGGGCGCTTGGACGCGGTCAATGTCGTCGATTCGACGGTTGCCGTGGTGGTGAGTATTGGACTGGATCACCAAGAGTTCCTGGGCTGCACGCTCGAGGACATTGCGCGCGAAAAGGCCGGCATTTTTCGTCACGGCAAGCCGGCGGTGCTCGGCAGCCGCGAGATGCCGCGAGTGCTCGAGACCATAGCGCAAGCAGTGGGCGCGCCGCTCAAGCGCCTAGGGATCGAGTACACCTTCGCACGACAAGCGGACCGCTGGCGCTACGGCGGCACACGCTGGGATTTGCCGGATCTGCCGTCTCCTGCGCTCTGGGGCGACACCCAATTTTGCAATGCCGCGACCGCCATCGCGGCGCTCGAGGAGCTCGCGCTCCGCCTGGCGGTGCCGGCGGCGGCCGTCGCGCGCGGCTTGGCCTCGGTACGTCTCGCGGGGCGTTTTCAAGTGATCATGCCGGGCGATACACCGGCGGGGGCCGGCCAGCCGACATGGATATTGGATGTGGCGCACAACCCGGATGCGGCAGGCGTGCTCGCCCGTAATTTGCGGGCGCTGCCGACCGTAGGCAGAACGCTCGCGGTGTGCGGAATTCTTGCGGACAAGGACGCCGCCGGAGTCGCTGCGCAGCTGCGCGATTGCATCGATGCGTGGTGGCTGACGTCGACCGATGGTGCGCGCGGCATCAGCGGCGAAGCGTTGGCGGAGCGGATCGCGCCGCAGATTGCGGCACCGCTCGAGGTAGCTCATGACGTCGCTGCCGCCTGCACAGCGGCCTCGGCAGCCGCGGGGCCGCTGGATCGAATCGTCGTATTCGGCTCCTTCCACACAGTCGGGCCGGCGCTCGACTGGCTCGAGGCGCGCGGCATGCTGCCACCGTAAAGCCTTCCCGAATATACTGCTTCGCCCGGCGGATGATGAATCATTGGGGTCTAACTATGGATCGTCGCGTCAAGGAGCGTCTGATCGGCGCCACGATATTGGTGGCGCTGATCGTGTTGATCGTGCCGGAAATGCTGTCGGGTCCGAAGCGCCCCGCATTGCCGCCGCGGGCGACGAGCCTGCCCGCGCCAACCCGCCATGTCTCGGTAGATCTGGCGACGAGCAGGGCAACACCAGCGCCGCAGCCCGCGGACTCTGCCACTGCGACCTCCGCTGAACCGCCGGGCGCCGCTGCGCCGAGTGCGCCGTCCATGGTCACTACACTGCCCACCCAAGGGGCCTCAGCACCGGCGCTTGAAACCGAGCCTTCATCCCCCACATCGGCGTCAGAGACGGCGAAATCCGCTGTGGAGAGCGCGGGTTCAGCGTCGCTTCAGGCGCGGTCTGCTTGGGCGGTGCAGTTGGGGGTTTTTGCCAGCAAGTCCAATGCGGACAAACTGGTGCACCAATTGAAGGCAGGAGGCTCGCCGGTATACGTAATCTCGAGCGGAGCGGGGTCGTCATTGCGCTATCGAGTTCGCATGGGACCCCTGCCGGATCGCGGTGCCGCCGAACGCGCAGTACTCAAGCTCAAGGCCGCGGGCCATGCGGCTACGATCGTCAATCCGGCATCGTGACTTTGAGTTTGTGCAACTGGTATCACTCCAATGCCGCCGAGGTTGGGTAGAATGAGGTTTTGTCATGAGGCGAGGCCGCAATTGCAAGGCGCCTTGCCAGAGGTGGGCAGTTGACCGGAGCCGATGTTCTGCTTTTTTTGGTTCTGTTGGGCTCAACCTTGATCGGATTACTGCGCGGTTTTGTGCGCGAAGCCGCGTCTCTGGCGTTTTGGATCGTCGCCATTTGGGCGGCGTGGAAATTCGGCCCCGTGGTCGAGCCGCACCTCGGAGGTTTGATGGCCGATCCGAAGGTGGCGCCCTGGGTCGGACGTTTGGTCGTTTTGTTGATCGTGCTGTTGATCGGTGGGTTGGTCGGCATGCTGCTCAGCTACTTTACCCGCAGCGTGGGGCTTGGCCCGTTGGATCGGCTCGTGGGCCTGTTGTTTGGCGTCGTGCGCGGCATGGTGCTGATGGGGCTGATGATCATCGGCGGCGAATTGCTGCATCTGAATCAGGAAGAGTGGTGGAGTCGCTCGAAGTTGGTTCCTTATGGTGAAACCGTCGGCGATTGGCTGCGGTCCATGGTCGGCGAGCGCGGCGAACCTTGGTCCAAACTCGAGCGCCTGACCGGAGTCAAAGAGAAAACTAATTAGCCGGAGGTCCCTCATGTGCGGAATCGTCGGAATGGTCGGTGTGAGTGCGGTAAACCAGCGGATCTATGACGCGCTGACGGTGCTGCAGCACCGCGGTCAAGATGCAGCCGGCATCATGACCACCGAGGCAGGCGAGCTGTTCATGCGCAAGGATTCCGGGCTGGTGCGCGATGTGTTTCAGCAAAAGCACATGGTCAAACTCAAGGGCAACGTCGGTATCGGGCATGTCCGCTACCCCACGGCCGGCGCCGACAGTGCGCACGATGCGCAGCCGTTCTATGTGAATTCGCCCTACGGCATCTGTCTCGGCCACAACGGCAATCTGACCAATGCGCGCGAACTGACCGAAGTGCTGGTGCGAGAAGACCGGCGGCATCTGAACACCGGATCGGATTCCGAAGTGCTGCTCAACGTGCTGGCGTCCGAGCTGCAGCGCGTCGGCACGCCCCGTGTCACGCCGGCCGATATATTCGCCGCGGCCAATGCGGTGTACCGTCGCTGCCGCGGCGGCTACGCGGTTGTCGCCATGGTGATCGGCCACGGAATCCTGGGCTTCCGCGACCCGAACGGAATCCGGCCGTTGGTCATGGGAAAGCGCGACACCAAAAAAGGCACCGAGTGGATGCTGGCGTCCGAAAGCGTCGCGCTCGACATGCTGGGCTTCGATATGGTGCGAGACGTTGCGGCCGGTGAGGCCGTCTTCATCGACGAGCAGGGGCGCTTTTACGCGCAGCAGTGCGTGGCGATGACGCGGCACACGCCGTGTATTTTCGAATACGTGTATTTCGCCAGGCCCGACTCGATCATCGATAATATCTCGGTGTACAAGGCGCGCCTGCGCATGGGCGAGCGTCTCGCGGAGAAGATCAGGCGTGAGCGTCCCGATCATGACATCGACGTGGTGATCCCCATTCCGGACACCAGCCGTACGAGTGCGGTGCAGGTCGCGCAGCTCCTCGGCGTCAAGTACCGCGAGGGATTCATCAAGAACCGCTACATCGGCCGCACCTTCATCATGCCGGGGCAGGAACAGCGCTCGAAATCGGTCCGCAGCAAATTGAACGCCATCGATCTCGAATTTCGCGGCAAGAACGTGTTGTTGGTGGATGACTCGATCGTGCGCGGTACCACCTCCGCGCAAATCATCGACATGGCCCGCGAAGCCGGCGCCAAGAAAGTATATTTCGCCTCCGCCGCGCCGCCGGTGCGCTATCCCAACGTATACGGCATCGACATGCCCAAGGCGTCGGAGCTCGTGGCTGCCGGGCACACCGATGCAGAAGTACGCGACATCATCGGGGCCGATTGGCTGATCTACCAGGACTTGGAAGACCTGGTGCACGCGGTTCGCCATGACAATGCGAAAATCACCGATTTCGATACCTCGTGCTTCTCGGGCGAATACATTACCGGGGACGTGACGCCCGAGTACCTCGAGCGCCTGCAGGGAGAGCGATCAGACGAAGCGAAACAGCAACGTCGCGATGGCGCCGGCCATGTCAAGTCCGTTCGTATTCTGTAGAGCCGCGGCCGCGACTACTCAGACGGGCTCCTAACCTTGAGCCTGCTTCTGTTGGTGATTGCGGAGCGCCCCGAATACCGGCTGCTGGTGAAAAAGCATGTCGAGATCGAGTGGCCCAAAGCGACCGTCCGCGAGCACCGCCTGGGCGAGGACGAGCCGCTCGAAGCGGATTTCTCCGCCGCCGGCTTCGATGCGGTCATCATCGTCGCAGCGCCGCCCACCGCCGCCGCCGAGTCATTCGCGTCCGCTCTGCTCGCCAAACCTGAATTCGCGCCTCTGGTGCTGCTGCTGCTCGAGGACGCGCCGGCACCACCGCCGGCGGCGGTGCCGGGATTGCACCGGGTGTATGGGCGCAAAATCGATCGGGATCAGCTCATCCGGACGCTCACGAACGCGTCACGCGAGCACAAACACAGATTGGCGGTATTGCGATCGCATCCGGAGTTCGAGCAACGCTACCGATTCGGCTCGGTGATCATCCGCGGCCACCGCTGCATCCGACAAGTCGGCAGCGGCGGCATGTGCAAGATTTACTTGGCGGAGAGCGAACGCGCAGGAACCCTCGTGGTGCTCAAAGTGTTCAGCCAAGTGCCCGATGTATCGGAGCGCTTCGTCGGCTTCGATCGCTTTCTGCAGGAATACGAAATCGTCGCCGGGCTCAAGCACCGCAACATCGTGCGCATTTACGATTTGGGAGTCGCGGACGACCATGCCTACATCGCCATGGAGCATTTTCCCGCCGGCGACCTGCGACAGCGGATGAAAACGCCGCTGGCGCCGGCGACGGCGCTGCACTTCCTCGAGCAGATGGCGAGTGCGCTCGATGCCATTCATGCGGTGGGCGTGTTACACCGCGATTTGAAGCCCGCCAACGTCATGTTGCGCACCGACGGATCGCTGTGTTTGATCGATTTCGGCTTGGCCAAGGCCAATGAGCTGGATTTGGATCTGACGGGCACGCGAGAGATCTTCGGCACCCCGTATTACATGAGTCCCGAGCAGGGCCACGCCGAGCTGATCGATGCGCGCAGCGATCTGTATAGCGTGGGCGTCGTGTTCTACGAAATGCTGATCGGCCGCAAACCCTACACGGGCGGCTCCGCCATGGAAGTCATCTACAAGCACAAGCGCGCGGAGTTGCCCGCGATCGCCCCGCAGTACGCGAGCTATGAACCCCTGTTGCGGCGCCTGCTGGCGAAGTCTCCGGATGACCGGTTTCAATCGGCCCGCGCAGTCCTCGACGCCATCGCCGAATTGAAGATCCCTGCGTGAGCGATGCGGCTGCGCATCCGCTGTTGCGAGCGCCGACCCCCGCGAGTTGGATCAGCCGTGCTCAGCGCTCGCCCGACGTGCTGCTGATCGACCATGCGAATTGTGAGAAGAAGGCGGCCTCAACCGCTCTCGCCCTGATGTTCGCATATGCCGAGGATCTGGAACTCACCGACAAAATGTCGCGGCTTGCCCGCGAGGAATTGCGGCATTATGAACGGGTCGCCAAGCTCATCAAGAGGCTCGGAATTTCGCCGCAGCGCTTGGCCCCCGGCCGCTATGCGGAGCGGCTGCGCCGCCTTGTCTCCAAGAGCGAGCCGCAGCGCGAGATCGATCTGATGATTTGCGGCGCGTTCATCGAAGCGCGTTCTTGCGAGCGCTTCGCCGCGTTGACTCCGGTCATCGGCGCTCCGCTGGACGAGCTGTTCCAGAGTCTGCATGCCGCCGAAGCTCGCCATTACAACGTGTACCTCGATTTGGCGCGGCGTGCCGCCGCGCGCGCCGGCGTCGACTTGCCCAAGCGCATCGATGAATTTGCCTTGCTCGAAGCGGAATTGATCACCGGCCGGGATGAGCTGTTTCGCTTTCATTCGGGAGTTCCGTAGGGAGCGGCGCAGGGAGCGTCTCGCAACGCTCGCCCGCTCCTTTAGCGCGGGAGCGACAGCAACTCGGGGCCGCTCGAGTCCCAGCGCAGTAGGCTGCCCTGGGTATACCAGTCGCCGAGGACGATGCGCGTGCAGGGGCGACCGTCTACGACCAGCGCATGAATGCCCGGCCGGTGGGTATGCCCGTGCAACAGCGTGGCGGTGCCGGCAGTTCGCAGCGCGCTGGCGACGCTCTCGGCATTGACGTCGGTGATGGCGTACTCCATGGATGCCGTGTGCGCCTGACTGCCGACGCGCGCGGCGCCGGCCAGTGCGCGCCGTTGAGCCACGGATAGTGCGAGGAACTGTCGCTGCCAATCCGCATCCCGCACGGTGGCACGCAAGCGTTGGTAGGCGCGGTCATCGGTACACAGGGTGTCGCCGTGCATCACCAGGATCGGTTCGCCATACAGGGTCACGATCAGGGGATCGGGGAGCAGCTCTGCACCCGAATCGACGCAGAACTGCCGCCCCAGCAGGAAATCCCGATTGCCGTGCATGACGAAGCATGGCACGCCGCGCGCGGTGAGGGATCTGATTTCCGCGATTGCCGCAGACTGGCCGACGTCGGGCGCATCATCGCCCACCCACGATTCAAACAGGTCGCCGAGGATGTACAAGGCGCGGGCGCTGCGCGCCTCGGCGCGCGCAAACTCGACGAATCGCTCGGTAATGTCCGGTCGAGTCGCGTCGATGTGCAGATCGGAGATGAAAAGGATCGCCACGCTCGGGCGTCGTCGCGCGTCAAGGAGCTGCAACGCGCTCGATGCGTTCGATGACGACCGGCTGGATGGGCGCGTCCTCTTTGAACGGGCCCTTCGCGCCGGTTGCCACGTTGCCGATCCGGTCGACCACGTCCATGCCTTGCACGACTTTGCCGAATATCGCGTAGCCCCAGCGGGCCGGATTCGGGTCGAGCGCCGCGTTGTCGTTCAGGTTCACGTAGAACTGGACGTCCCCGTCGTGAGGTTCCGGGGGGCGGGCAAGTCCCACGGTGCCGCGTTGATTGGTCAGTCCGTTTCCCGATTCGTTGACCACCTTGGTGGTGTTGCCTTTGAGACTGTAATTGGCATCGTAGCCGCCGCCCTGGATCACAAAACTGGCGATCGCGCGGTGAAATATCGTGCCGGAATAAAACCCTTGATCGACGTACTTCAAGAAGTGCGCGACCGTGAGCGGCGCACGCTCGGCATTCAACTCGATCGTGAAATTACCCAGCGACGTGACCACCTGCACCTGAGGGCTGGCAGCCGCCTGCGCCGGCTTGGGCTGTGCTGCGGCTGAGGCGCGCGGCGGCTCGGCCGCGTCGCCTGCCGACCAGAGAGCTGCGGTCAGCAGGCCAATGCAGAGTATTAGCTGTTTCATGTCCTGGATTGTACTCGAATGGGTACAATCTTCAGATATGCCCTTACCAGTCATCACGCGCTTCGCGCCCTCACCGACGGGCTCGCTGCACCTGGGAAATGTGCGCACCGCTTTTTTCAGCCATTGTTGGGCCCGCAAAAGCGGCGGGCGGTTTATTTTGCGGATCGAGGATACGGATGTCGAGCGCAGCGAGCCGCGCTTCCGCGAGGAGTTGATAGCCGAATTGCGCTGGTTGGGATTGGACTGGGACGAGGGGCCCGGAGTCGGCGGTCCGTCCGCACCCTATGCACAATCCGAGCGCGGCGCATTCTACCAGGAGCTGTTCGCCCGCCTGGAGGCCGAGGCCCGCGCATACCCCTGCTTTTGCACCCCCGACGAGCTGGAGCTGTCTCGAAAACTGCAGCGCATGGCGGGCAAGCCGCCGCGCTACGCGGGAACCTGCCGAGAGCTGTCGGCGTCGCAGCGTGCCGAGCGGATCGCGCGCGGATTGAAGCCGACACTGCGCTTCGCCGTGCCTCCCGAGGCGGTGATCGAATTCACCGACCTCGTGCATGGACCGCAGAGGTTTTTCGCGAGCGACATCGGTGATTTCATCATCCGGCGCGAGGACGCCACGGCGGCGTTCTTCTTTTGCAACGCCGTCGATGACGCGGTGATGGGGGTGACGCACGTCTTGCGCGGCGACGACCATCTCACCAACACTCCGCGGCAATTGATGCTGCTCGATGCATTGGCGCTGCGGCGCCCCGGCTACGGCCATGTGGGACTATTGGTGGGCGCCGACGGCGCGCCGCTGTCCAAGCGCCACGGCAGCACCAGTGTGCAGGAGTTTCGCGAGCGCGGATTCCTGCGCGCTGCGCTGCTCAATCACCTGTTCCGATTGGGACACACCAGCGATGTCGAGGGTTGGCTGCCGCCAGTGGATATGCCGGCGCATTTTCGGCCCGAACACCTGGGCCGGGCCTCGGCGCGGTTCGAGGAGACGCAGCTCATGCACTGGCAGAGGGAGACCGTGCAGCGGATGTCGGCTGCCGAGATCCGTGCCTGGCTGGGCTCGGATGAGTCCGACGCGTTCGTGGAACTGGTGCGGCACAACGTGGTGCTGCCGGCGGATGCCGCGCCGTGGGTCGCGGTGGTGCGCGGTCAACTCCCTCCGCTGGGGCAGGACGAACAGCGCGTCATCGCGGCGGCGGGACCCGATTTTTTTACCGCCGCCGTCGATGCATTGGACCAGGCGGGCCTGGATCTCGCGCGGCTCGCGAAAATATTGAAAGAGCGCACCGGGCGCAAGGGCGCCGACCTCTACATGCCCTTGCGGGTCGCGCTGACCGGCCAGGCGCATGGGCCCGAACTCGCGCCGCTGCTCAAGCTGATGCCGCAGGAAACGGCCCGCCGCCGCCTGGAGTCCCATGCTCGAAATTCATGATTCGCTCACTGGCCAGAAGGCGGAATTCAAGCCGCTGCGGCTGAACGAAGTGCGCATGTACGTCTGCGGCATCACGGTGTACGACTACATTCACGTCGGCCATGCGCGCATGCTGACGGTATTTGATCTCGTGCAGCGCTACTTGCGCGCGCGCGGCTTCAAGGTCACTTATGTCCGCAATATCACGGATATCGACGACAAGATCATTCAACGCGCGGCTGATGTCGGAGAGGATTGGGCGCAGCTCGCGCGCCGCTTCACGGCGGCGATGCAGGAGGACTGCGCGACGCTCGGACTTGAAGTGCCGGATTTCGAGCCGCGCGCCACCGAGTACATCGCGCCCATCATCGCCATGACGCAGACCTTGATCGACAAGGGCTATGCCTACGTCGCCGCGAACGGCGATGTGATGTATTCGGTGCGCAAGTTCCCGAACTATGGCGCGCTGTCGGGCAAGAAGATCGACGAATTGCGCGCGGGCTCGCGGGTGCAGGTCGACGAATTCAAGCTCGACCCGCTCGACTTCGTCTTGTGGAAGCATGCCAAGCCGGGCGAGCCTTCGTGGCCCTCGCCCTGGGGCGCAGGACGCCCCGGCTGGCATATCGAATGCTCGGCCATGTCGACCAGCTTACTCGGCAGCTATTTCGATCTGCACGGCGGCGGCATGGATCTGAAGTTCCCGCATCACGAGAATGAGATCGCGCAATCCTGCGCCGCCTGCGGCACGCCGTTCGTGCACCTGTGGATGCACAACGGATTCGTGCGTATCGACGATGAGAAGATGTCGAAGTCGCTGGGAAATTTCTTCACGGTGCGCGATGTGCTCAAGACCTTGCGCGATCCGGAGGTTTTACGGTTCTTTTTGCTGAGCAGCCATTACCGCGGCCCGATCAACTACTCCGCGGCGCAGCTCGCGCAGGCGGACGAGACGCTCCTCGGCTTGTACCGGGCGCTGAAAGGTACCGGCATGTCGCATGGGCCCGGCTCGCCGGGCAGTTTCCAATCCGCGTTCGCCGATTTTCATGCCGCGATGGAGGATGATTTCAATACGCCGGAGGCATTTGCGGTGATGCAAGGGGTGGCGCGGGAGCTCAACAGCGCCAAGGCCGCCGGAGAGCTCGAAAAGGCCGAGGCGGCCGCCGCGGCGCTGCGCACGATGGGCGAAACGCTCGGCCTGCTGCAGCAGGATCCCGACCTGTATCTCAAACGCGGCATCGCTGCGGGGAGCTTGAGCGAACGCGAGATCGAGGAATTGTTGGCGGCGCGCCGCAAGGCGCGAGCCGCGAGGAACTTCGCCGAATCCGATCGGATCCGAGCGCTACTCAGCGCCGCCGGCGTCGTCTTGGAAGACAAGCCCGGCGGTATCACCGAATGGCGGCGCGTCTAGGAGCCTGTCTGAGTAATCCGCGTGAGCCGCGTTGGCTGGGCGACGGAGCGGATTACTCAGACAGGCTCCTAGGAACAGAGTGCTCTGCGCACCTCGGCGTGCATCGATCCGTCAGTCGGAGCGACGGGTCATCATCATGCCCAGGACGATGCCCACGGCTGCCGCAATTCCAACCACTTGCCACGGGTTTTCGCGCACGTAGGCGTCGGTGTTTCGGCTGACTTGTTTGGCCTGACCGCGAACCTGCGCGGCACCGTCGCTGAGCGCACTTTTTGCGGCGGCGAGCGCGATTTTGACTTTGGCGCGGACTCTGGCGACTTCCGGGGTTTGAATGTCCTTGATGGCTTTGGTCAAATCCTCGACGTCATCGAGAAAGTCGTCGATATTCCCGTTGCCGGGATTTGTGCCCTTGCTCCCTTGCGCAGTGTCGATTTGAGGATCCATTGCGTACTCCTGTGTATATCAAGTCGTGTCCTTATGATAGGCGAAGCGGGTGCCGATGGGACAGGATCCTCGCGATACCGGCGGCGCCGGCCTTGAGGAGCTCACGCGGCGAAGCGCGACGGTGACATCTGCGTAGCGTGGACTCCGGCATCCAGCAAATCGCCCGGCAGCGGGCTGCCCGATGCAAGGGCGGCCGCGGCACGCGACAGCGCGGGCGCCGTCTGAATTCCATAGCCTCCCTGTCCTGCGAGCCAGAAAAACCCGTCGGCTTCCTGCGAAAATCCCACCACCGGCGTCCGATCGGCCGCGAAGGTGCGCAGGCCCGCCCAGCGAGCCTTGAGCCGATGGATCTGCAAGGTCGTTGCCGCCTCCACTCGCTCGACCGCCGCGGCGACGTCCCATTCATCGGGCTGCGCGTCGCCGGGAACTGCAGGCGTCTCGTCGGCGGGCGAGAGGAACAGCAAGCCCGCTTCCGGCTTGAAATAGAATTGCTCGTCGATGTCATTGACGAACGGCCAGGTGCCGACGGTGACCCCGGGCGGCGGATCGACGAGAACGGCGGTGCGCCGGCGAGGTACCAAGCCGATTGTGGGAATCCCTGCGAGCGCGGCGATCTCGTCCGCCCAGGCGCCTGCCGCGTTGACGACGATCGGCGCCGTCAATGTGTCACCCCCCGCGCGTACGGTCCAGCCACGGACCGAGTATTCGAGCGCGAGGACGGGAGCGTTGGTCAAGAGTTGGCCGTTGCGTCTGCGGAACCAGCGCAGATAGCCGTGATGCAGGGCGTGGACCTCGATATCGTTGGAGTCGGGTTCGAGCAATGCGCCTGCGACGTATTCTTCGCGCAACACCGGACAGAGGCTACGCGCTTCAACCGCGCTCACCGGTCGGGTCGCGGGAGCGATATCGGGGAGTGCGGCGAATTGCCGCAAGGCTTCGAGTTGCGCGGCGGTTGCGATGTACAGGCAACCGCGCGGGTGAGTGAGCGGTGCCTCCGTAAAATCTGCCGGCGGGTCGAAAAGAAACTTCCGGCTGGCGCGCGTCAAGGCACGAACCAATGGGTTGCCGTAAATCTCGGTGAACAGTGCCGCGGAGCGTCCGGTGGTGTGATACCCGGGACGATCCTCGCGCTCGATGAGGATGACGCGATGCGTCTCGGCCAGATGGGCAGCCACCGATGCGCCGGCAATCCCTGCGCCGATGACGATGATGTCAGTTTGAGTCACTTTGGATGCCGCGCGCCGAGCGCCGTCGCCGCCATCAATGGATTTTTCACATACGTATCCTAACGTATCCTGACAGACTTGACGCTTGGCGGCACCGGGCGCGGCGTCCTGGCGCCAGCGTAAGGAGCGGCGCCGCGTGCTTGATGCGCTGTCTGGGGCACCGGCACCCGCTGGCCGCCCTGGGAGACGGTCGCCAACCGCGATTGCGGCGCCACGCTCTGATAGCCCAAAATCAGTCTGCCAGCTGTATAGATCGGCATCGAAGGGGAAACACCTTCATGGCGACCTTGCTGGCGGCGAACTCAAATAGAACGCGGAAGGATCAGTCAGATGGATATCAAAGGGGCAGCTGCGATCGTCACGGGCGGCGCATCGGGACTTGGCGGCGCGACGGCCGAGCGACTCGCCAAGGCGGGCGCAAAGGTCACGATCTTCGATTTGAACGCCGAGCTGGGCCGCTCTCACGCCAAAGCGATTGGAGCCCATTTCATCGCCGTCGATGTGACGGACGAGCCCGCCGTCGAAGCGGCGCTCGCGCACGCCGAAGGCGTGCACGGCAAGGCGCGCGTTCTCGTCAATTGCGCCGGCATCGGCCCGCCCGGCAAGGTAATCGGGCGCGACGGCAAGGCGATCCCGCTCAATGAGTTCTCGAAGATCGTGACGATCAACCTCATCGGCACCTTCAATGTGCTGTCGAAATTCGCAGCGCACCTGCATGCGGCAGAGCCGCTCGGCGAGGAGCGCGGCGTCATCATCAACACGGCGAGTGTCGCGGCGTTCGAGGGCCAGATCGGCCAGCCGGCTTATGCCGCCTCGAAGGGCGGCGTGGTCGGTATGACGCTGCCGATCGCGCGGGAATTTGCCCGGTACGGCATCCGAGTCATGACCATCGCGCCCGGCCTTTTTTTGACGCCGCTTCTCGAATCGCTGCCGCAGGAGGCGCGGGACTCGCTGGGGCGGCAGGTGCCCTTTCCGAGCCGGCTCGGAAAGCCCGACGAGTATGCCCTGCTGGTCGAGAGCATCATCGCCAACCCCATGCTGAATGGCGAGGTCATCCGTCTCGATGGCGCCATCCGGATGGCACCCAAATGACATTGCGAACGAGGTTCACGGAGCTTGTCGGAATCGAGCACCCGATCGTGCAGGGTGGTATGCAGTGGGTCGGGCTGGCCGAGCTCGCCAGTGCGGTCTCCAACGCCGGCGGCCTCGGCATCCTGACCGCGCTCACCCAGCCCACGCCGGACGCCCTGCGCCGCGAGATCGATCGCTGCCGTTCGATGACGGACAAGCCCTTCGCGGTCAATCTCACCATCCTGCCATCGATCAACCCGCCTCCCTATGCCGAGTATCGCAAGGCCATCATTGAGAGCGGTGTGAAGATCGTCGAGACGGCGGGCTACAAGCCGCAGGAGCATGTCGATGAGTTCAAGGCGCATGGCATCAAAGTTGTGCACAAATGCACCGCGGTCCGCCATGCGCTCTCGGCGGAACGCATGGGCGTCGACGCGATTTCGATCGACGGCTTCGAATGCGCCGGGCACCCGGGCGAGGACGATATTCCCGGCCTGATCCTCATTCCGGCCGCCGCCGACAAGGTCAAGATTCCGATGATCGCGAGCGGGGGCTTCGGCGATGGGCGAGGGCTAGTGGCGGCGCTGGCGCTGGGCGCGGACGGCATCAATATGGGCACGCGCTTCTGCGCGACGGTCGAGGCACCGATCCACGACGCGGTGAAGCAGTTCATTGCTGCCAATGACGAGCGCTCGACCCGGTTGATCTTCCGTAGCTTGAAAAATACGGCGCGGGTCGCGGCGAACAGCGTGTCGGATAAAGTTGTGGAAATTCTGAGGAAGCCCGGCGCGGTCTTCGAGGATGTCCGCTCCCTCGTCTCCGGCGCCAAGGGTCGCGTGGCACTGCAGACCGGCGATCTCGATGCCGGCATCATCTGGGCCGGCCAGGTCCAGGGCTTGATCCACGATGTGCCGACCTGCCGCGAGCTGATCGAGCGGATCATCCGCGACGCGGAAGCGATCATTCGGGGCAAGCTTGCCTCGCTCATCAAGACTTGAGGAGTCGGAGGCTGATCATGGAAGGACAAGGCCCGCTGGCCGGTCTTCGCGTCGTTGAGTTCGTGAGCATCGGCCCGGGTCCTCACTGCGCGATGCTCCTGGCAGATCTCGGGGCAGATGTACTGCGGATCGACCGCGAAGGCGGAAATGGATGGCCCAATCCGATCGCCGATCGGAGCAGGGCGCTGGTCACCGTCGATATCCGCTCGGAGGGAGGGCGCGACTTTTGTCGTGACGCGGCCGGGTATGCGGATGTCGTGATTGAGGGCTTCAGGCCCGGCGTCATGGAAAGGCTCGGACTCGGGCCCGATGAGTTGCTGGCGCGCAATTCACGGCTGATCTATGGCCGTATGACCGGCTGGGGGCAGACAGGCCCGCTCGCTCAGACAGCCGGACACGACATCAATTATATTGCGCTGACGGGCGTGCTTGCGGCCATGGGAAAACCGGGCGAGCCGGCAGCGATACCTCTCAACCTGGTGGGTGATTTCGGCGGCGGCTCGATGTTTCTGGCTGTGGGCATTCTCGCGGCTTTGTGGGAAAGGGAGAGGTCGGGAAAGGGACAGGTCGTCGATGCGGCCATCGTGGATGGCGTGAGCTCGCTGATGACGATATTTGCGGGCCTCTTGCCCGCCGGCCGCATATCACTCGAGCGGGATAAGAATTTCTTAGGCGGCGCAGCGCCCTTCTATCGCTGCTACCGCTGCGCCGATGGGCGCGAGCTGGCCGTGGGGCCGCTGGAGCGGAAGTTCTTCGAAGCGATGATGCAGAGGCTCGGCCTCTCGCAATATGCCTCGCTGCGGGATCGGACGGAGAGCTGGATCGAGCTACACCACCTGCTCGAGCGAACCTTCGCGAGTCGCGATCAGGCGCACTGGATCAAGCTTTTTGCAGGGACCGATGCCTGTGTGGCGCCGGTGCTGAGTCTGGAGGAGGCCATGGAGCATCCACAACTGAAGGCTCGGCAGACCTATGTGGAGCATGCGGGGCTGCGGCAAGCCGCGCCCGCGCCGCGCTTTTCTCGGACGCCGGGCGCCATTCGCGGTTCATCCGACGCCGCCGCCATGCTCGAGAAATGGCGGCACCCCGGCGGTGTCATCAAGTAGCCGGTGAAGCATTCGATGCCTAGCTGAACTCGACAGCAAGGTCTGCATGCTCCTTAGAACAGAGCCTCTGACTTCAGTCAGGTATTGCTTTACTGAGCCAATATCAGCACAGTGCGCTTCCCATGATGGGCTACTGATGCTCGGTTGGACGTCTAAGCGAGGAAAGTAGAAAGGTATGGCGACCCAGGCAGAAAGCATCAACGCGCGGTCATGGCTGTTTGCGCCGGGCGACAGCGAACGGAAGATGGAAAAGGCAACCGCCAGCGCGGCGGACATCGTCCTCCTCGACTTGGAGGATGCGGTTGCCGAGGGAGAGAAGCCCAAAGCACGGTCGATGGTGACCGCATTCCTGAAGGCGCACACGGAGCAGCGCGCGCGGCTGTGGGTGCGAATCAATCCGCTGCAGGGTCCACACGCACTCGCCGATCTCGCGGCGGTGGTCCAAGGCCGTCCGGGCGGCATCATGCTGCCCAAGGTCCGCGGCCGGGCTGATGTCGAATTGCTCGACCATTACCTGACGGCGCTGGAAGTCGCCTGCGGCATCGAACAGGGCTCGACGAAGGTGATCGTGCTCGTCACGGAAACGGCCGAGGCCATGTTCACCACCGCAAGCTATGCGGGTGCGCCGCGTCTGGTCGCCATGAGCTGGGGCGCGGAGGATCTCGCGGACTCGCTGGGTGCGAGTCAGAATCGCAACGAGGACGGCAGCTACACATTCACCTTTCAGCTGGCGCGCAGCCTCTGCCTCATGGGCGCGGTGGTCGCCGGAGTGCCCGCCATCGAGACGATTCACGGCGACTTCCGCGATGAAGCGGGTCTTCGCAAACGCGCGGCGCAAGTGCGCCGCGACGGCTACCGCGGCATGCTCGCCATCCACCCGGCGCAGCTCGATGTAATCAATGAGGCGTTCACGCCGAGCGCGCAGGAGCTGGCGGCGGCGCAAGAGATCGTTGATCTGTTCGCCGACAATCCGGGTGCGGGCACGATCGGCTACAAGGGCGCCATGCTCGATCGGCCGCATCTCGCTCGTGCGCAGGCGGTGTTGGCGCTCGCGGCGCGCCGATGACGGTCTCGACCGATGCGGACGGGCTGGACCTGCGCGCCTATTTGCGCCCGGGCGACCATATCGTATGGGGCCAGGCGTGCGGTGAGCCCACGACGCTCGTTGAGGCGCTGATCGCGCAGGCCGAAGGCATTGGCCGCCTGTCGGCGTTCGCGGCTACCAGCTTCTCGGGGATCCTGAGCGCGGAGGCGGCAGAAAGGCTGAACCTTTCCAGCATGGGCGCCATCGGCGCGCTGCGAGCGGTTGCTGCGACGGGCCGACTGGGCATCGTGCCCTGTCACCTCAGTCAGATCGGACCCATGATCGAGCAGGGGTTGATCGGTTGCGACGTTGCCTTGGTGCAGGTCAGCCCGCCCGACGCGGGCGGCAATCACAGTTTCGGCCTAATCAGTGACTTTGTGCAGGCGGCCGTGAAGAAGGCGCGGGCGGTGATCGCTGAAGTGAATGAGCGTGTGCCGTTTACCCTTGGCGATGCGGTGTTACCGGCCGCACGGATCGACTGCGCCGTTCGTGTCGCGCGCACGCCGGTCGAGGTCTTTCCGGCGCAGATCAGCGAAACCGATCAGGCGATTGCCAAAATCGTGGCCGGCTATATCGAGGACGGCTCAGTGCTTCAGGTCGGGATCGGCGCGGTACCCGATGCAATCCTGCGTCTGCTCCACGATCGACGCGATCTCGGTGTCCATTCGGGCATGATCGGCGATGGTCTGGTCGATTTGGTCGAGGCGGGTGTGGTCACCAATGCGCGCAAGCCCATTGACGCCGGTGTTTCCATCACGGGCGCGCTGATCGGCACCCGGCGTCTGTATGATTTCGTCGATCACAATCCGAAGATCGGCATGCGCAGCTCCTCATACACGCACAGCGAGGCAGTCCTGTCTCGCTTGACGCGGCTGGTGACGATCAATTCGGCGCTGGAGGTCGATTTGACGGGACAGGTGAATGCCGAGCAGAGCGATACCCAATATCTGGGCGGCACGGGCGGCCAGGTGGACTATGTCCGAGCCGGCAGCCGTTCGCCCGGCGGCCGCTCCATCATCGCTTTGCCCGCGACGGCGAAGGGCGGGAAGGTCAGCCGTATTGCGGCCACGCTGTCCGGGCCGGTCACGACCGCACGCAGTGATGTGGACGTCATCGTCACTGAATTCGGCGCAGCTGAGCTCAAAGGGCAAACGCTCGTCGAGCGTGCGCGCCGCCTGGTCGCAATTGCCGATCCGGATTTTCGAGAGGAGCTGGACAAAGCGGCCCATGCCATCCAGCGGAGAGGATTCTGATGAGCGACGCTGTGCTGTTCGACGCGCGCGATGATGGAATCGCGGTCATCACGTTGAATCGTCCGCAGGCCCGCAATGCGCTTGGCAAGGATATTCGCGCAGGCCTCTTTGCCGCGTGGGGCCGCTTTGAGCGCGATCCGGCGCTGCGCGTCGCCATCCTCACGGGCTCGGGGGACAAGGCATTTTGCGCGGGCGGTGATCTGAAGGAGATGACGGAGCTGCGACTGACTGTCCCGCCGCGGGACATGTTTCCAGTGCCGGGCGACAACATCGAGCTGACCAAGCCGACGATCGCGGCGGTCAACGGCGTGGCGTTTGCCGGCGGCTGGATGATTGCCCAAGCCTGCGATTTGTGCGTCGCGAGTACGCGCGCGCAATTCGCCATTACGGAAGTCAAGGTGGGCAGGAGCTCGCCCTGGGCGGCGCCGCTGATCCACATGATCCCACAGCGGATCATGATGGAGATCGTCCTCACCGGAAAACCGATCAGCGCGCAACGCGCCTATGAAATCGGTCTCGTCAATCGGCTGGCGGAACCCGATGGACTGATGGCCGAGGCGTTTTCGCTGGCCGCCGATATTCTCGAGGGTGCGCCGCTGTCGGTTCGGGCGGCGCGGGAGATGGTGATGCTCTCGACAGAGATGGGTCGTTCGGCGGCTTTGCGCGCTGCAAGGCATGCGTCGGAATATGCCTATCGAAGCGAGGATGCGCAGGAAGGCCCCAAAGCTTTCGCCGAGAAGCGACGCCCGCAGTGGAAGGGCCGTTAGCGCGCGTGTGGTCTTCGGCGCTTTTGTTCTTGGAGGCGAAATGTGACTGTGGCCTATGAAGGTTGGATCGGCCGCGAGGAGGAGTGCAGTGAGCGGATTCTCGGCTCGATCGTGAAGGCCATGGCCGCCACACTCGATCTCGAGCGCTCGCCGCATGCAGGCGAGCCGCTGCCTCCGGGATGGCAGTGGTTGTTCTTCAATCCGGTGGTGCGTCGAAACGCGCTCGGTATCGACGGCCATCCGCGACGGGGCGGGTTTTTGCCGCCCATCGAGCTACCCCGCCGCCTGTGGGCGGGCAGTCGCGTTCGCTATCTGGCCGATTTGCCGGTCGAGGCGCAGGCGACGCGCCGCAGCCGGATCCTGAAAATAGAGAACAAGGCGGGCAAACGCGGCTCCCTGTCGTTCGTGACTGTGCAACACACCATCCGTTGCGATGGCACGCCCTGCATCTCCGAGGAGCAGGACATCGTCTACCGTGAGGCCACCCCGCCGGGTGCGGTGACTCTACCACTACCGCAGCGTTACGACGCAGTACCACAATGGAGCCGCAGTTTCGAGCCCGATACGACGCTCCTGTTTCGCTATTCGGCTTTGACCTTCAACGGCCACCGCATCCACTACGACCAGTGTTACGCGCGCGAACAGGAGGGATATCCGGACCTGGTCGTCCATGGCCCACTCACGGCCACGCTACTACAGCAGTTCGCGTTGGAGCACGGTGCCGGCCGTCCGCTTGCGCGCTTCGATTTCCGTGGCGTAACCCCGCTGTTTGTCGGGCGCGCCTTCCAGCTCGAGGGATCGCAGGCCGAGGACGGCTCGCTCGCGCTGTGGGCGCGTGGGCCCGATGGCGAGTTGGCGATGTCGGCCACGGCTGCGTTCCGCTGAGCCGTCGCAATGGCTGTTCACGCAATGCATTTATTGCTGAGGAGAAGAGTTACATGACTGAGGTATCGATGGTACCGCATTGGATTGGCGGCAAGACCGTTGCCGGCGAGCCGGCGCGCAGCAGCCCGGTTTTCGACCCGAGCGCGGGCTGCGTGACGGCACGCGTGCCATTCGCCTCGGCCGATGAACTGAATTTCTGCGTCAAGACGGCGCGCGCGGCGTTTCCCCGGTGGGCAGGCCTGCCCCCGCTGCAACGCGCACGGGTATTGTTCCGCTACCGTCAGCTGCTGGAAAACGCCGGCGACCGGCTTGCGGCAACGATCACCCGCGAGCACGGCAAGACGCTCAGTGATGCCCGCGGCGAGGTGGTGCGCGGCGTGGAGGTCGTCGAATTCGCCTGCGGCATCCCGGACCTCTTGAAGGGCGAGATCAGCGAGAACGTCGGCACCGGCGTCGATGCCTTCAATCTGCGGCAGCCCCTAGGGGTCGCGGCGGGCATCACGCCGTTCAATTTTCCGGTGATGGTCCCGCTGTGGATGTTTCCGGTCGCCATTGCCTGCGGCAATACCTTTATTTTGAAGCCTTCGGAGCGCGATCCATCGGCGTCGATTCTGTTGGCCGAGCTGCTGAAGGAAGCCGGGCTGCCGGACGGTGTTTTCAACGTCCTGCACGGCGACAAAGAGACGGTCGACGGCCTGCTGACACATCCCGACATCGCCGCGATCAGCTTCGTCGGCTCGACGCCCGTCGCGAAGCACGTGTACCTCACGGGGACTCAGCACGGCAAGCGCGTGCAGGCGCTGGGCGGCGCCAAGAACCACATGGTCATCATGCCCGACGCCGATCTCGACGATGTTGCGAACGCGCTGATGGGTGCGGCCTATGGCTCTGCGGGCGAGCGCTGCATGGCCATCTCCATTGCCGTCGTGGTCGGCGATGAGAGCGCCGACCGGCTGGTCGAGCGGCTGGTACCGAAGGTCCGGGCGCTGCGTGTCGGCGCCGGCACCAATGATGCATCGGAGATGGGGCCGCTGATCACGCGCGAACACCGCGCCAAGGTTTGCGATTACATCGCATCCGGCGTCAGCGAGGGCGCGCAGCTCGTCGTCGACGGGCGGGCAGGATATGGCGGCGACTCGGGCGGATTTTTTCTTGGCGGTTCGGTCTTTGACCGCGTGCAGCCGGAAATGCGCATCTACCGCGAGGAGATCTTCGGCCCGGTGCTGGGCATCGTGCGCGTTCCGGATCTCGATGCGGCGATTCAACTCATCAACGCGCATCCGTACGCGAACGGTACGGCGATCTTCACGCGCAGCGGCAACGCCGCCCGCGCCTTCACTTTCGCGATTGAGGTCGGCATGGTCGGCGTGAACGTGCCGTTGCCGGTGCCCGTGGCCTTTTACAGTTTTGGCGGCTGGCGCAACTCGCTGTTCGGCGACCATCACATCTACGGACGCGAGGGCGTGCGTTTCTATACGCGCCTGAAGGCCGTCACGCAGCGCTGGCCGCGCGATGCGCTGAGCAGCGAATTCTCGATGCCGACGATGAAGTGAGATTGCGGGCACGGCGGTTGATCAACGCGTTGTTGATCAACCGGCGGTCGTTTCGGTTATGATTCCGCATATGGCCGATCGAGCTAAGTTACCAGCGCCACGGAAACGTGTGCGCAGGGCCCGCAATCCGGATGGGACCCGCGAGGCCATTCTGGAGGCCGCGCGCGAGGTGCTTGCGCAGGATGGCAAGGAAGGGCTGAGCGTTTCCCAGGTCGCGCGTCGTGCCGGAGTCAATCGTGGTACGGCCTACCAGCACTTCCAGACGCGCGAGCAACTCATTGAAGCGACGACCGAGTGGGTCAGCGACAAACTATTTCATGCTGTGTACGGTGACCTGGCGGAAGTAGCGGGTCAAACGGCGGATAGCGTCGGCATCAAGCTGGTGACCGAGTATCTCGCCGATTTTGCGATGGAAAACCCGGAACTTGGTCGCGCTTGGCTGTTTGAATTGTTGAGTTCGCGCCGGCCTGCGAGTGACCGGTTCTGGCGGGGATATGAATCGAGCTTCGAGGAGCTCGCCAAGACCGAGTATGCGCAGCCAGGTATCGACACCGAGGTGGTCTCAGTGCTGACGCTCGCCGGCATGTTCCTGTGGCCGGTCTGGGCACGCGCCCACACGCGCAATGCGAAGGAACGGCAACAGATGGCCAAGCGATTCTCGCGCGAGGTGTTGCGGCTGTCTCTGCACGGTACACTCCGCCCCGAAAAATTTCCGGAGCTCGATATGCGGATCGGTGGCGGGCGGAAGTCGCGCACCAAGAGTTGATGGCGAGCGGACGGTTTCGGTTCGAGTCAACGGCGGTTTCGGTTCTAGTCAACGGCTGCCGCTGAGTGTCGAGGCCCCGAGAGCGACGTCGTTCATGGGATCAGCTTATCGACGATGAGGTCGGCCGCCTGCTCGGCTGTTATCTTCGTGGTGTCGATATGAATGTCGGGTGTTTCGGGAGGCTCGTAGGGCGAGTCGACGCCGGTGAAGTTGGTAAGCTGACCCGCGCGCGCCTTCTTGTACAGGCCCTTGACGTCGCGTCGCTCGGCTTCGGTCAGTGGCGTGTCGATGAAGATCTCGAAGAACTCGCCGCCTTTCATCATGTCGCGCACCATTTGCCGATCGGCGCGGAACGGCGAGATGAAGGCGGTGATCACGATCAGGCCGCCATCCGTCATGAGCCGCGCGACCTCGCCGACGCGGCGGATATTCTCCACTCGGTCGGCATCGGTGAAGCCGAGATCCTTATTCAGTCCATGGCGCACATTGTCGCCGTCCAGAAGGAACGTATGACGGTTCATCCGCACCAGTTTCTTTTCGACCAAATTGGCGATGGTCGACTTTCCTGCGCCCGACAGTCCGGTGAACCACAGCACCGCCGGTTTCTGATTCTTGAGATTGGCATGTGTTTCGCGAGTGACGTCGAGCGCCTGCCAGTGGACATTCTGGCTGCGGCGCAGAGAGAAGTGCAGCATGCCCGCCGCAACCGTCGCGTTCGTGATCTTGTCGATCAGGATGAAGCCGCCCAGATCGTGATTGGTGTCGTAGGGATCGAAAGGAATCGGCCTATCGGTCGAGAGATTCGCTACGCCAATGGCGTTAAGCGCAAGTGTTTTCGCCGCAAGATGCTCGAGGGTATTGACGTTGACCTGATATTTGGGGGCCTGAACCGCGGCGGTGACGGTCTGTGTCCCGAGCTTGAGCCAATAAGGTCGCCCAGGAAGCATGGGTTCATCGGCCATCCAGACGATGGTCGATTCGAATTGATCGGCGACTTGCGGTGGATCGTCGGCTTGTGCGATCACGTCGCCGCGCGAGCAATCGATCTCACTGGTGAAGCAGATCGTGACCGATTGGCCCGCGACTGCGACATCAAGATCGCCATCTAAAGTAACGATTCGACTGACCGTCGAGGTCTTGCCGGACGGTACCACACGGATCTCGTCTCCCGGCTTTACCGTGCCGCTGACGATTAGCCCTGAAAATCCCCGGAAGTCAAGATTGGGGCGGTTGACCCACTGAACCGGCATGCGGAGCGGCTTCGCCTGATCGACGTCGGCATCGATCTCAACCGTCTCCAGATGCTCGATCAACGTCGGTCCGTCATACCACCGGGTGTTCGGCGAGCGGCTGGTGATATTGTCGCCGGCTAGGCCGGAGATCGGCATGGCGAGGAAGTTCTTGACCCCGATCGACGTTGCGAAGGTGCGGTAGTCCGCGACAATCGCGTCATACTTTTCTTGATCATAGCCAATCAGGTCCATCTTGTTGACGGCCAGGACGATATTTCGAATGCCGATGAGGTGGGCAAGGTAGCTATGCCGCCGCGTTTGCGTCAGTACCCCTTTGCGCGCGTCTATCAGGATAACGGCGAGGTCTGCGGTCGACGCGCCGGTGACCATGTTGCGGGTATATTGCTCGTGGCCCGGCGTGTCGGCGACGATGAATTTGCGCTTTTCCGTCGCGAAGAAACGGTAGGCGACATCGATGGTAATGCCCTGCTCACGCTCGGCGGCGAGGCCGTCGACGAGCAGCGCAAAGTCGATGTTCTCACCCTGCGTCCCGACCCGCTTGCTGTCGCTCTCCAGAGCCGCGAGCTGATCCTCGAAGATCATCTTCGCGTCATACAGCATGCGGCCGATCAGTGTCGATTTGCCGTCATCCACGCTGCCGCAGGTGATGAAGCGCAGCAAACTCTTGTGTTGATGCCGAGCGAGATAGGCGTCGATGTCCTCGGCAATGAGCGTGTCGACTTGATAGGAATCGGTTTGCCTCTCGGTTGCCATCTCAGAAATACCCCTCCCGCTTCTTCTTCTCCATGCTGGCCGTTTGATCATGATCGATCGCGCGGCCTTGGCGCTCCGAGGTCGTCGTCAGCAACATTTCCTGAATCACCTCCGGCAAGGTCTTGGCATCGCTCTCGATGGCGCCCGTCAACGGGTAACAGCCCAAGGTGCGGAAGCGAATTGAGCGTATCTCCGGCTGCTCGCCTTCCTTCAACGGGAAGCGCTCATCATCGACCATCAAGATCAGCCCGTCGCGCTTGACGGTCGGCCGTTGCGCCGCGAAGTAGAGCGGGACGATCGGGATGTGCTCAAGATGGATGTACTGCCAAACGTCGAGCTCGGTCCAGTTACTGATGGGGAAGACCCGGATCGACTCACCCTTGGCCTTCTTGGCGTTATACAGCCGCCAGAGCTCAGGCCGCTGATTTTTCGGATCCCAGCGATGATTGGCGGAGCGGAACGAGAACACGCGCTCCTTAGCGCGACTTTTTTCCTCGTCGCGCCGCGCGCCGCCGAAGGCCGCATCGAAATGATACAAATCGAGCGCCTGCTTCAACCCTTCGGTCTTCCACAGGTCGGTGTGCAGCGGACCATGATCGAACGGGTTGATTCCCCGCTTCTTGGCTTCCGGATTCTGATAGACGAGCAGGTTCATGCCGCTCTCACGCGCCATGCGGTCGCGCAATTCGTACATCGCCTTGAACTTCCATGTCGTATCCACGTGCAGGAGCGGGAACGGCGGACTTGAAGGACAGAAGGCCTTGCGGGCCAGATGCAACATCACCGCGGAGTCCTTGCCGACCGAATACAGCATCACCGGATTCTCCGTTTCGGCGACGACCTCCCGGAAGATGTGAATGCTCTCAGCCTCGAGCCTTTGCAGATGGGTAAGCGACATCCTCTTGAGGTCCTCTATTGGAAACAACCGACCGGTATTTCTTTAGACAAGGAATGTCTGTCGGACTGGCTTACCCGGCGCCGCTGCTGTTGCGGCCTGCTCCAGACCCCAGGACTCATCGGCTTCGTTTTCGCTATTATTCATGTGACTGACTATAGGTATCGGTACGGCCTTCGTCAAATCGTCTGCAAGCGACGAATGAACAACACTGATGTTTGCCACAATATTTGCTGCGGCTCATGAATCGGTCGCGTCCCGCTCATAGAGCGATATCAATGCGCTCAAATCCTGTTGCAGAAGACCCTCGCGGTCTGCGTGTCGATAAACACCCAGCGCCGCGCCGGCCAGCGGTAGCTGCATGCGGCGCTCTCGAGCAAGCTCGTCGACCCCGTTCAGATCCTTCAGCATGAGCGACAATTCGCCGAGCTTGGGATCCCTGACCCGCGCCGCCATTCTGCGCCCGAAGATCTGCAGCGGAATTGAGTCGGCAAAGCCGCCGCTCAGCGCATCCGGGAGAATCTTGGGATCGAGGCCATTGGCGCGCGCCAGCGTCAAAGCCTCGGCGATGGCGACGAGATTGCTGGCCACGATGAGTTGGTTGCACAATTTCAGCGTCTGTCCGCTGCCCAACTCGCCGACCCGCGTGATGCGTTGAGCGATCGCCGCAAAGAGCGGCCCGAGCCGCTCGATGTCCGCAGCCGGCCCGCCGCAAAAGATGACCAATTTGCCCTGCTCGGCGCCGGTGACGCCGCCGGAGACCGGCGCGTCCACCCAGGAGGCCCCGCTGTGCTCGCGCAGCCGCTGAGCGAATTGCAAGGTGCGCGCCGGCCCGATGGTCGAGAAGTCGACCAGCAAGGGCGCGGGGCTCGAGGCCGACGCGATACCGCGATCGCCGGTCAGGACGGCATCGATTGCCGCGGAGTTGGCCAAGCACAAGCAGATTACGTCCGCGCCCTGCGCCGCCTCCGCCGGGGACGCGGCCCGAGCAGCCCCCGCCGCGACCAGCCCCTGAAGCTTTTCCGGGGTGCGATTCCACAGCCGCACGGAAAAACCACCGGCAAGCAAGCGGCGCACCATCGGTGTTCCCATCAGTCCGGTGCCGATGAATCCGACCTGCCGAATCGGTTTGTTCGTCACCAGACTTCCTCAGGCCAGCTCACGGGGGCGCTGCGCTCACATCTGCAAGTGGGCCAGCGGAATTCGCGTCGACCGCTTCAATGTGGCGAGCACGACGCTCGACTGCAGGTCGCGTACATTGGGTATGCGAATCAATTTCTTCAGCACCACATTGCTCAGCGATTCCAAGTCCCTGCCATACACTTGCAGAATGAAATCGTAGGTCCCGGTCATCGCGTAGCAGTTGGTTACTTCGTCGAGCAAAGCGATTTCCTTCTCAAATCGTGCCACCGTTTCATCGGTGTGTTCGGTCAATTTGACTTGCACGATCGCGAGCACGTTGAGTCCGATACGCGCCGGATTGAGGACCGCCGCATAGCCCTCGATAATGCCGCTCGATTCCAGGGCCTTGATCCGGCGCGCGCAGGGGGTCGGGGACAAACCGATGGATTCGGCAAGTTCAACGACCGAGATGCGCCCGTCGCGCTGCAATGCCGAAAGTATACGTGCGTCGAAGCGATCGAGCTCCATGTTCTCGCTCTCCGGAAGTGGCTAATTGGCGAATGTCACCAACAATGATGCCTTTCCAACAGCTTTTTGGCGATTCCTGTCGATCTGCCTGGACTAGTCTTAGTGCCTACGCAGCTCCAGGAACGAGATCCGATGGTTGTTGCAAGTCCCGAGAAGCTAGCGCAGGAGTCTTGCCTGAGGTCGGTCGACTGGCGTGCCATCCTGCGTCAAGTTGCCACCTCACGCGCGCTCGACGACCTGGAGGAATCCCGGCTGTTACCGCAGCGCAAAGTCCTGTACCAGTTCTCGGCGCGCGGACATGACGTCACGCAGGTGCTACTGGGCACGTTCCTCACGGGCAGCCGGGACGGCGTCGGCGCGTATTACCGGTCCCGGCCGCTGCTGCTGACTCTGGGCCTGTCGCCCGAGGAGGCGCTCGCTTCGACGATGATGCGCGAGGGCGGCATGAGCGAGGGCCGCGACATCGGCGTCGTATTCAACTTGCCGCGGCGCGGCGGCCCCTGTGTGCTGCCGGTCTGCGGCGGGGTGGGTACGCAGTACACACCGGCGGTGGGATGGGCGCAGGCGCTGCGCTACCGGCTGCGCATTCTCGGCGATGAGACCTGCGCGCATTGCATTGCCGTGGCGCACGGCGGCGATGCGTCGACCGCGACCAACGGGTTCTGGGCGGCACTCAATGTCGCGACGACGGAGCGCTTGCCGTATCTGTTTTTCATCGAAGACAACGGCTACGGAATATCGGTACCGGCGCACCAGCAGACGCCGGGAGGCAACATCGCCCGAAATCTCGCCTCATTCGGCGGGCTGCGCGTGCTCGATGGCGATGCATCCGACCCTCTTACCGCCGCGGCGCTCATCGAGGATGCCGTGGCGGGCGTCAGATCCGGCGATGGTCCTGCGTTGCTGCGGCTGGCGGTGCCGCGCCTGTCGGGCCACTCGGGCCAGGACACTCAAGCGTACAAAAGCGAGACGGAGATTGCCGCCGAGCGCGCGCGCGATCCCCTGCACCGATTGCGCGCCCAGCTGGTCCCGAAATTCATGCCGCCTGAGACTTGGGATCTTGAAATGTCCCGCGGCCGACGCCGCGCCGCGGCTGCGCTCGAGAGCGTCGAGGCCAGCGATTCTCCGGATCCCGCGCGAGTTCGGCGCTATGTTTTTTCCGAGACTCTCGCCGACGGCGCCGTCGAGCTGCAGCAGCAAGGCGGGGTGCGCTGCGACGGGTTCGTGCCCCCTGAGGGTACGCAACAAGCCCAACGCCAAGGCCCGCGCATCAATCTACTCACGGCCGTGCGCCGCACGCTGCAGCATGAGCTCGAGATCAACCCGCGGCTTCTCATCTTCGGCGAGGACGTCGGGCGCAAGGGCGGCGTGCATGCGGCGACCCTGGGGTTGCAGGAGAGATTCGGCTGCGCACGGGTCTTCGATACGAGTCTGTCCGAAGAAGGCATCATCGGCCGCGCCGTCGGTATGGCAGCCGCCGGACTGATGCCGGTGCCCGAGATACAATTTCGCAAGTATGCGGATCCCGCCGCCGAACAACTCAATGATTGCGGCACGATGCGCTGGCGAACCGCGAATCGATTTGCGGCGCCGATGGTCGTGCGGATCCCCGGCGGGTTTTTCAAATGCGGCGACCCGTGGCACAGCCAATCGAACGAGGTGCAGTGGGTGCATGCTGTGGGTTGGCGCGTCGCCATGCCGTCGAATGCCGAGGACGCGGTCGGCTTGCTGCGCACCGCGTTGCGCGGCAACGATCCGACGATCTTTTTCGAGCATCGCTCGTTGCTCGACGGCGGCTGGGCGCGGCGCGCTTATCCGGGCGATGAGTTTGTCGTGCCGTTCGGCAAAGCCAGTGTGTTGCGCAAGGGCAGCGCGATGACCGTGGTCAGTTGGGGGGCGATGGTCGAGCGCTGCGAGCAGGCAATCGAACGCACGGGCGTGTCGGCAGAACTTCTCGACTTGCGCACACTGTCGCCCTGGGATCGAGACGCCGTGCTGGTCTCGGTGCGCAAGACGCGACGCTGCCTCATCGTGCATGAGGATACGATCACGGCCGGTTTCGGCGCAGAAATCGCAGCGGCCATCGCCAAGGAGGCGTTCTTCGATCTTGACGCACCGCTCGAGCGGCTGGCCGTGCCGGATGTGCCGAGTCCTCATAACCCAGCTCTTTTGGAGGCCGTTTTGCCCGATGTCGGTTCGATTTCGCAGGCCTTGACGAACCTGGCCGAGATTTGAGCATGCCGGAGATAGCCGACGTGCTCGTTCCGCCCAATCAGGAGGGCACCCGGGCCACGATTCTGCGCTGGTGCAAAGCGGTCGGGGATCGGGTGGCCAAGGATGAAGCGCTGGTAGAGCTCGAGACTGACAAGGTGACGGTGGAAGTTCCGGCGCCGGCGAGCGGCACGCTCATAGAAATTCTGAAACCGGTCGCCGTCGAGGTGCGTCCGGACGAAGTGCTCGCCAGATTGCGGCTCACCGACGCGGCGCCGGTGGCGCACCCGGGAGCCGGCGCTCCGTCGCCCGCGAGTGCCAGCGCTCGCGGGCCCGCGCAGCCCGACAGCGCGCCGGCGGCCGCGGGCGGGTCGGCTGCGCGCCCGTTGAGCCCTACGGTGCGACGGATGCTGCGCGAACATGCGCTCGCCCCTTCGGACATCGAGGGTAGCGGACGCAATCGGCGCATTACGGCTCAGGACGTTGAGCGCCGCGTATCCAATGCCACGTCAGCGGAATCACCACCGGTGTCAGCGGAAACACCACCCGTCGAAAGGCGGCGTCCGCACTCGGCCATGCGACGCCGCATTGCCGAGCACATGATGAGCAGCGTCGCTGCGGCGCCGCACGTCACGACGCTGTTCGAGGCAGACCTCACGCGCGTGCTCGCGCATCGCAAGCGGCACGCGCACGACTGCGAGCGGCAGGGGGTGCGCCTCACGCTCACCGCGTACTTCATCGCCGCCTGCGCTCGCGCCTTGCGCGAGCAACCCGAAGTCAATGCGAGTTTCGAGGAAGACGCGCTGGCGCTGCACGCCGAATGTAACATCGGAGTCGGCACGGCACTCGGCAACGAGGGACTCATCGTACCCGTCATCCATGCGGCGCAGCGGCTGAGCTTGCTGGAAATCGCCCGGCGGCTCGGCCAGCTCGTCGCTGCCGCGCGCGACGGCAAGTTGACGCCCGAGGACGTCCGCGGGGGTACGTTTACGATATCCAACCACGGCGTCAGCGGGAGCCTGCTCGCAGCTCCCATCGTCATCAACCAACCGCAGGTTGCGATTCTCGGCATCGGCAAGGTCGAGCGGCGCGTGTGCGTGTTGCAGACAGCCGGCGCTGAGGCAATCGGCATCCGCTCGATGTGTTATTTGACGCTAACGATCGACCACCGGGCCCTGGACGCCTTTCAAGCCAATGCGTTCCTATCGAAAATCGTCGCTGCCCTCGAGCACTGGCCCGACGATTGAGCTGCCACCAATGCCGCCAAAGCGCTGCATGACCGAAGTATCGGGGGGAGGCAAGGAACCGTTCAGTTGGGCCGCGACGCTCGAGAGGTGCGCCTCGGAGGGCGTGAACACCCGCGCATAGATTTCCCGGCACAGCTCGGCGGCGCATGCCCCCGGCCAGTCCGCGCGCAACAGCCGGGCGGGCAGCAACGGGTCGCGCAAATGCAGGCGGCGGTACTCATGGATCAAGAGCGTGCGGACGATGAAGGCGGCTGCAGGATCGACGCTCGGGTGAGCTTGGCACGCTGCCAGGGCGTGGCTGAATCGCTTCACGAAGCCTTGATATCGCCTGCCCAGATCTTGGAGATCCCAGCCGAGGGCGATCAGCCGCGCGGCGGCGGCGGCGTCGGGCAAGCGGGCATCGAAAAATAGCGCGTCAGCGAGCAATCCCGTCGGTTGCCCCTCGGGGGCGAGTTCGTCCATCGAATGTTCCGGGTGGGCAAACACGCCGCTGCCGATTTCGCCGAATCCCCGCCAGGTGAGTTCCCGGCGAATTTTTTGCCGCTGCGCAGCGCGCAGGGGCGGCAGCACAATGACGCTCCAACGGCCCCGCCACTCCGCGGCCGGTGCGCCGTAGATGCGCACCGTCGCTTCGGCAAAGCGCTCGCGGCCCCCGGCCGAGAGGCGATACTCGCTCAGATTCCCTGCGCGCCGGCCCTCGAGCCACCCGTCCTGCGCGAGCCGCGCCGTCGCCGTGCGTACCAGCCGCTCGTTCAGGCCAAAAGGCGCCGCGACGCGAATGAGGCTGCCGAGCGCAATCGCGCCGCCGCGCGGCATGATCGAATCCCCGAAGATCGTCACGATCAGCGATCCGGCGCGCAGCGGACGCTGGCGGCGGAAGCGATTGACGAGCTCCGCGGCCGCGGCGCAAGGGTCGCAGGGGATTTTCGGGAGCATGTTCATCGGTCGGCGCATGTTCAGGGGTGAGTTATGACACAGAAAAAATTGATCTGGCGCAGTTTACGTGTCACGATAACTCAATCGAATGAGGTTGGCGAACAGGCAGGGTTGGCATGTACACGCAGGCACTCGATGCTCAGGGGCCGGATCCGGCCGGGCAGCTCGATGAGATCGCGCTCGAGCAGCGCTTCCAGGCGCGCATCGACCGGGAAGAGAAGATCGAGCCGAAGGATTGGATGCCCGCGCGCTATCGCGCCACGCTGATTCGGCAGATCTCCCAGCACGCTCATTCGGAAATCGTCGGCATGCTGCCGGAGGGCAATTGGATCACGCGCGCGCCCACGCTGCTGCGTAAATCCATTCTGATCGCCAAGGTGCAGGATGAGGGCGGCCACGGCGCTTATCTGTATGGTGCGGCCGAGACCTTGGGCGTCAGCCGCGATCAATTGGTCGATCAATTGCTGTCGGGCAAGGCGAAGTATTCCAGCATCTTCAATTATCCGACGCCGACCTGGGCCGATATCGGCGCTATCGGCTGGCTGGTCGACGGCGCGGCGATCATGAACCAGATTCCCCTGTGCCGCTGCTCCTATGGTCCCTATGCGCGCGCGATGGTGCGCGTCTGCCGGGAGGAAAGTTTCCATCAGCGGCAAGGCTACGACATCATGCTGCGGTTGAGTCAAGGCAGCAGCGAGCAGAAGCGCATGGCGCAAGAGGCGCTCAATCGCTGGTGGTGGCCGGCGCTCATGATGTTCGGGCCGCATGATGCCGACTCGACGCACAGCAGCGAATCGCAGCGCTGGAAGATCAAGCGCTTCTCGAACGACGAGCTGCGGCAGAAATTCGTCGACTTCACGGTGCCCCAGGCGAAATTCCTCGGGCTGGTCGTGCCCGATCCAAAGCTGCGCTGGAACGAGGAAAAGCAGTGCCATGAGTTCGGCGAGATCGACTGGAAAGAGTTCGATCGAGTGCTCAAGGGCAATGGTCCCTGCAATGCAGAACGTCTGGCCGCGCGGCGCAATGCCCACGCCGAGGGCGCGTGGGTACGCGAGGCGGCCACGGCGTACGCCGGGAAGCAGCTCCGGCGCACGCATCGCGCGGCTTGAGCGCTTGCGGATCCCCTTACCGGAGTATTCCAATGGATGAACGGCAGTGGCCACTCTACGAAGTCTTCATTCGTGCGCGGGGCGGCCTCGATCACAAGCACGTCGGGAGCCTGCACGCGAGTGACGCGCGCATGGCGATCGATCACGCGCGCGATCTGTACACGCGGCGCCAGGAGGGAGTCAGCATTTGGGTGGTGCGCTCCACGGACATCACCGCCTCCGACCCCGAAGAAGCGGAGGCTCTGTTCGAGCCGGCGCGCGATAAGATCTATCGTCATCCGACCTTTTATGACATTCCCGCCGAGGTCAAGACGCTGTGAATGCGGCGGCGACCAATGTGGCACCGCTGTTGTTCCGCTACGTGCTGCGCGTCGGAGATCTCAGCCTCGTGCTCGGCCAACGTTTGGGCGAGTGGGTGGGTCACGCGCCGGCGCTCGAGGAGGACTTGGGCCTGGCCAACGTGGCGCTCGACCTGATTGGCCAAGCGCGCCTGCTGCTCGGCTACGCCGGTGAGCTCGAAGGCCGCGATCGCGGCGAGGACGAGCTCGCCTTCTTGCGCGAGCAGGGCGAGTACCTGAATCCGACGCTCGTCGAGCAGCCGAACGGCGACTTCGGTCAAACCATCGTACGCCAGGTGCTGATCGATGCGTTTCAGCTCGAGCTTTACGAGCGCCTGACGAACTCGGCCGATGAGCGGCTGGCCGCAATCGCAGCGAAAGCCGTGAAGGAGACCCGCTATCACGTGCGCTACAGCTCGGACTGGCTGGTGCGGCTCGGCGACGGCACGCCGCAGAGCCGCGCGCGCGTGCAGTTGGCGCTCGAGGGTCTCTGGCCTTATACGGTGGAGCTGTTCGAAGAGGATGAATTGGACCGTGAGATGGCGGACAGCGGCGTCGCCCCGCGACTCGCCGAGGTGCAGGCCGCATGGTCGAGGCGAATCGACGGCGTGCTTGCTCAGGCGACTCTCGAGCGACCCCGCGATCGGCCGTATACGTGGTTCGGCAAGCGCGGCGATCACAGCGAGCACCTGGGCTACATTCTGGCCGAGATGCAATACTTGCAGCGGGCCTATCCCGGTGCTCGGTGGTGAGCGTGCCCACGCTACCCATCGGCGATGCTGCATCCCTGGATGATGCCGATGTGCGCGCGGCCGATGCACGCACGGCCGATGCACGCACGGCCGAAGCTCGCGTGGCCGCCGCCTGGCGCGCGCTGGCCTCGGTCGAGGACCCCGAGATACCTGCTCTGACCCTCGTCGATCTCGGTATCGTCCGCTTCGTCAAGACACAACCCGACGGTGCGCTGCAGGTGGGCCTTTCACCGACCTACACCGGCTGCCCGGCGACCGAGGTCATCCGGCAATTGGCGGAGCGGGCGCTTGCCGAAGCGGGGGTGGGACGGTTTGCGGTCAGCCACGTGCTCTCGCCCGCATGGACCAGTGATTGGATCACGCCCGAGGGCCGGCGCAAGCTCGCCGCCTACGGCATCGTGCCGCCGCCGGAAGCGGTCTTGGCGCGGGGGCTGCTGCACGAAGTCCGGCCCATCGCCTGTCCGCGCTGCCATTCCGTCGATACGGAGTGCATCAGCCAGTTTGGCTCGACCCCCTGCAAGGCCTTGCATCGCTGCCGCGAGTGCTTGGAGCCTTTCGAATGCTTCAAATGTATCTAGTCGGGACTATTCATGAACAACAGAGAAGCTGGAAAAAGGCAGGATCAGATAGGTATTTTCCGGAGCGTGAAAAACAGGGCTCGGCGCATGCGCCGAGCGGGCTCGCCAGGGGTAGGACGCATGCGTCCTACGGGTGGCCACGGATGGCCACCCCGGGCTTGCGCGAAGCAAGGAGAGCGCAGCGCAATGGCCACCCAGGGCTTGCGCGCAGCAGGGACTGCGTAGCGCAATGGATTCACGGCGGTCCGGAAAATACCTATCTGATCCAGCCTTGGTGCATCAGAATGCCTATCGTTCATGAATAGTTCGCGCTAGGACTTGCGTGCTGAGTTTTCACCCCCTCAAGGTTACCTCCGTCGATCGTATTGCCGAGGATGCCGTGTGCATGACCCTCGCGATCCCCGATACGCTGCGCGAGAAGTTCGATTTCGACGCCGGACAGTACGTGACGGTGCGGCGCGTGATCGGCGGTCGAGAGGAGCGGCGAACCTACTCGATCGTGACGCCCCCGGGAGGTTGCGCGCTTCGCCTGGGGGTACGCGAGCAATTCGGCGGGCGAATGTCGCATGAGTTGGCCACTCAAATACGCCGCGGCGATACGCTCGAGGTGGGTACGCCGCTCGGCCGGTTCCGCACGTCCGTGGACCCGGCGCGCACCCGGTCGTACGTCGCATTCGCTGCGGGCAGCGGCATCACGCCGGTATTGTCCCTGGCAACGGACATTCTCGCTCGCGAGCCGACGAGCCGCTTCACACTGATCTACGGCAACCGCAGCATGGCGCGGACGATGTTTCTCGAAGACACGCTCGCGCTCAAGAATCGCTATCTCGGCAGATTTTCGGTGCATTTCGTCATGAGCCGCGAGCCGCAACAGACCGCGCTGCTCAACGGGCGCATCGACGCGGCCAAGGTGCAGGAGCTGGCGCGCCAGATCGTCGATATCGCGACGGCGGACGAGTATTTCGTCTGCGGGCCGGGTCGCATGGTGGATGAGGTCCGCGATGCCATCAAGCGCTTGAACGGCGAGGCGCCGGTTAGATTCGAGCGCTTTGTCACGGACGGCGCGCGGTTCTCCGCGGACGCATCGGCGCGCGGTGCGTCGCAGAGCGCGCGCACCGGCCGCGCGGCCGAGGCGGCGCCGGAGGTGCTCGCCACGGTCTCGGTGATCATGGACGGCAGGCGCCGCAGCTTTACAATGACGCCGAGCGATTCCTCGGTACTCGAAGCCGCCGAACACGCGGGGCTCGAGCTGCCGTTCTCGTGCCGTTCAGGAATCTGCGCCACCTGCCGTGCGAGAATCATTGCGGGGAAGGCCGTGATGGCGCACAACATCGCGCTGCAGCCCTGGGAGATCGATGCCGGGTTCCTGCTGTGTTGCCAGGCCCGGCCAACCACTGCTGCGCTCGAGCTGAGCTATGACGAAAAGTAGCCGGTTCAGGCAGCGCGCGGAGCGCGGTTATGTCATATGAAACGGTTCTGTTCTCCGAGGACTATGCCGAGGGCGTCGCGGCGTTCACCGAGAAGCGAGCGCCGCGCTTTACGGGGCGTTGAGGATGAAAGAGGCGTTGAGCATGGGCGGCGCCTCGTGCGCGCCGCCGGATGATTCGGCTAGCGGCGCCCGCCAAGCCGTGGACACGCTGTACGCCGTCGATCCCGCTGCGCAAGCGCTCGGCATTGAAGTGCTGGATGTTGCGCCGGGGCGGGCCCGATTGGCGATGACGGTGCGTGCCGACATGCTCAACGGCCACGGCATCTGCCACGGGGGCATACTGTTCGCGCTGGCCGATACCGCGTGTGCGTATGCGAGCAACTCGCACGGCGAAGCCATGGTCGCCGCCGGCGCCAGTATCGAATTTCTCGCGCCGGCCTGCGGCGGGGAGCGCCTGATCGCGACCGCGAGCGAGACCTCGCGCAGCGGGCGCCATGGAATCTACGACGTGGCGATCTCCAAGGCCTGCGGCGAGCCGCTGGCGCACTTTCGCGGACGCTGCACGCGGCTTCGCGTACCATCCGATACCCGTAAACCTTAGGACTTTGATCCATGGGCGATGCATTCATCTGCGACGCACTCCGTACGCCGATCGGCCGCTATGGCGGGGCGCTGTCCGCGGTACGTCCCGACGACCTGGCGGCGACCGTGCTGCGCGAACTGTTGAGGCGCAATGCCGGGCTCGATCCCGCCGCGGTTGACGATGTGATTTTGGGTTGCGCCAATCAGGCGGGCGAAGACAATCGCAACGTCGCGCGCATGAGCGCGCTGCTGGCCGGCCTGCCGGTCGATGTACCCGGTGCGACGCTCAACCGCTTATGCGGCTCCGGGCTCGATGCCGTGGCGAGCGCCTCGCGCATGATTCGCACGGGCGAGGCGGAGGTCGTGATGGCCGGCGGCGTCGAGAGCATGAGCCGGGCACCGTACGTGGTGTCAAAAGCCGCCACGCCGTTTGCGCGCGATGTGCAAATGTTCGACACGACGATCGGTTGGCGCTTCGTCAATCCGCTGCTCAAGCAAAACTATGGAATCGACTCGATGCCCGAAACCGGGGAGAACGTCGCCGCGGAATTCGGCATATCGCGCGAGGACCAGGACCGATTCGCATTGCGCAGTCAACAGCGTGCGTTGGCCGCGCAGGCCGCGGGTTTTTTCGCACGTGAAATCGTGGGCGTGCCGGTCCCGTCCAAGCGCGGTGAGCCCGCCGTGGTGAGCGTCGACGAGCACCCGCGCGAGACCAGCCTCGAAGCGCTGGCAAGACTGCCGACGCCGTTCCGCGCGGGCGGCACGGTTACCGCCGGCAATTCGTCCGGCATCAACGATGGCGCATGTGCGCTGCTGCTTGCGGGGTCCGCTGCGGTCAAACGCTATCGGCTCACACCGCGCGCACGCGTCGTGGGGACTGCGGTGGCGGGTGTGCCGCCGCGCATCATGGGCATGGGGCCGGTCGCGGCGACGCGTAAGTTGCTTGCACGAATCGCCGTAGGCCTGGCCGAGATCGATCTCATCGAACTCAACGAGGCGTTCGCCGCGCAAGCGCTCGCCGTACTGCGCGATCTCGGAATTGCGGACGACGCGGCGCACGTCAACGCGCAGGGCGGCGCCATCGCGCTCGGCCATCCCCTGGGTGCGAGCGGCGCGCGTCTCGCGACGACCGCGCTGTACCAGCTGGAGCGCACGGGTGCCCGGCGCGCCCTGTGCACCATGTGCATCGGCGTAGGTCAGGGCATCGCCATGCTCATGGAACGCACCTAGGCTCCTAGCCGGGACTATTCATGAACAACAGAGAAGCCGGAAAAAAGGCTGGATCAGATAGGTATTTTCCGGAGCGTGAAAAACAGGGCTCGGCGCATGCGCCGAGCGGGTTCGCCAGGGGTAGGACGCATGCGTCCTACGGGTGGCCACGGATGGCCACCCCGGGCTTGCGCGCAGCAGGGACTGCGTAGCGCAATGGATTCACGGCGGTCCGGAAAATACCTATCTGATCCGGCCTTGGTGCATGAGAATGCGTGTCGTTCATGAATAGTTCGCGCTAGGTGAAGCGTCGTCATTCCAGGCTTGGCGGAATCGCGGAGCCTATTTGACAGAATCGCCGTAAGGCAGGACCCCTATGAAATTGCAGAGCTACGTATGCGGAGAATGGCGGAGCGGGGCTGGCCCGGGCGTCGCGCTGCGCGATGCATCGACGGGCGAGCCGGTCGCCGAGGCCTCTTCCGACGGGATCGACTTCGCAGCAGTGTTGCGGTATGCGCGTGACCAAGGCGGTCCGCCACTGCGCACCATGACTTTTCACGAGCGTGCCGGCTTGCTGAGAGCGCTTGCCAAACGACTCCTGGAATTCAAGGACGAGTTCTACGCGCTGTCGTATTGCACGGGAGCGACCAAGGACGACTCATGGAGCGACATCGACGGCGGCATCGGCACGGTGTTCGCACTGGCCGGTAAGGCCACGCGTGAGCTGCCGAACGGCAAGGTGTATCTCGACGGCGGCCTCGAAGGCCTCTCGAAGGGAGGCAGCTTCGTCGGCCAGCATATCTACGTGCCGCGCGAAGGTGCCGCGGTGCACATCAATGCCTTCAATTTCCCGGTTTGGGGAATGCTTGAAAAGCTTGCGCCGAGCCTGATCGCAGGCGTGCCGGCCATCGTCAAGCCGGCGACCGCGACCGCGTACCTCACGGAGCTCGTCGTGCGTCGAATCATCGATTCGGGCATCTTGCCGGGGGGCGCGCTGCAGCTCGTGTGCGGCAGCCTCGGCGATTTGTTCGACCACCTGACGTGTCAGGACTTCGTCTCTTTCACCGGATCGGCGCACACGGCCGCGCGGCTGCGCGTGCATCCGGCAGTGATTCGACACGCCGTGCCGTTCACCGCGGAGACCGATTCGTTGAATTCCAGCATCCTCGCGCCGGATGCGGTGCCGGGCACGACGGAGTTCGATCTCTTCATCAAAGAGGTCGGCCGCGAGATGACGGTCAAGGCGGGTCAGAAATGTACGGCCATCCGCAAGGCGCTCGTTCCGGCGGCGCTTGCAGATGATGTGATCGCGGCGCTCGAGACCACGCTCCGCCAGGTCGTGGTCGGCGACCCGCGCGCGGACGGCGTGCGCATGGGTCCCCTGGTCGGTCTCGCGCAGCGCTCCGACGTGCTCTCGCATCTCGCCGAATTGCGTCGCGAGGCTAATCTGGTCCTCGGCAATCCCGATGCGTTCGAGATCAAAGGCGCCGATCGTGAACGCGGCGCGTTCTTGCCCCCGCTCCTGCTGCTGTGCCGGGAGCCGCACGCCGCGCGTGCGGTGCACGAAGTGGAGGCATTCGGCCCGGTTGCCACCGTAGTTCCCTACCGGGATACGGCGGACGCGATCGCACTCGCGCGCCGCAGCGCGGGAAGTTTGGTTGCTTCCGTGTTCTGCGCCGATGAGCCCCAGGCCAGCCGGTTCGTGTTCGGACTCGCGCCCTATCATGGACGTATCTTGGTGGTGAACGGAGTTTGCGCGAGGGAGTCGACCGGGCACGGTTCGCCGCTGGCTCCGCTGGTGCACGGCGGACCGGGCCGCGCGGGCGGCGGCGAGGAGCTCGGGGGTATCCGCGGCGTTTTGCACTACATGCAGCGCACGGCGGTGCAAGGCTCGCCGGATTCGATCACGGCGCTGGGCGGCCGCTGGGTACGGGGCAGCCGGCTGCGCGACCCCGGGATCCATCCGTTTCGCATCGCGTTCAACGAGCTTCAATTGGGCGATACGTTCAAGTCGGGCGAGCGCGAACTCACCGTCGAGGACATCGAACGCTTCGCGGCGCTGTCGGGCGACACCTTCTATGCGCACATGAGCGAGAGCGAGGCTAAGCGCAATCCGCTGTTTGGCGGCCGGGTGGCGCACGGGTATTTCTTAATTTCCGCGGCCGCCGGGCTCTTCGTCGATCCGGACTACGGGCCCGTGCTCGGTAACTACGGCCTGGAGGAGCTGCGATTCGTCAAGCCGGCGAAGCCCGGCGATCGAATCAAAGTGCGGCTCACGTGCGCGAAGAAAAGCCTGCGGGCCGATAAGGGTTGGGGCGAGGTCGCCTGGGATACGGAAATCACCAATCAGAACGATGAAACCGTGGCCTCTTACGACGTGCTGACGATGGTCAGCATTCACGCGGTTCCCGACCATGCAAATTGACCTGAATGAGCGATAGAATCTTCTCCGAGGCATTGGCGATGGAGCCGATTCTCGGCACGGAGCGTTGCGAGCTCGAGGCGTTGCAGCTCGAGCGCCTGCGCTGGACGCTGCAGCACGCCTATGCAAACAACCCTTGCTACCGGCGCAGCTTCGATGCCGCCGGCGTTCATCCGGACGATCTGCGCGCCCTTCCCGACCTGGCCCGGTTTCCGTTCACCACCAAGGCAGATCTGCGCGCGGCCTATCCGTTTGGCTTCTTCGCCGTTCCCATGGATCAGATCGTGCGCGTGCATGCCTCCTCCGGCACCACCGGCAAGCCGACCGTGGTCGGATATACTCGAAACGACGTCGCAACGTGGGGCAATCTCGTTGCCCGCTCCATCCGTGCAGCCGGCGGGCGGCGCGGGATGAAAGTCCACGTCGCCTATGGCTACGGCCTGTTCACGGGCGGCCTCGGCGCTCACTACGGCGCGGAGGCGGCCGGCTGCACCGTCATTCCCATGTCGGGTGGTCAGACCGAAAGGCAGGTCCAGCTCATCATGGATTTCGGCCCTGACATCATCATGGTGACGCCGAGCTACATGCTGGCCATTTTGGATGAGTTCAGGCGCCAAGATATCGATCCTCGATCGAGCGCGCTGCGCATCGGCATTTTCGGTGCCGAACCCTGGGGCGAAGGGATGCGCAATGAGATCGAAACGGCGTTTGGAATCGATGCGTGCGATATCTACGGCTTGTCGGAAGTGATGGGGCCGGGCGTGGCGCAGGAGTTCGCCCGTTCCCGAGAGGGCCCCACGATTTGGGAAGACCATTTCCTGCCCGAAGTCGTGGACCCGGAGAGCGGACAGGTGGTCGCGGAAGGCGGGGAGGGCGAGCTGGTGTTCACCTCGCTCACCAAGGAAGGAATGCCCGTGATCCGCTATCGGACGCGGGACCGCACGCGTCTTCTGCCGGGAAATCTATCGGCGATGCGCCGCTTCGCCAAAATCACCGGCCGTACCGACGACATGCTGATCATTCGCGGCGTGAATGTCTTTCCGTCGCAGATCGAGGAATTGATCCTGCACTGCCCGGGCTTGGCGCCGCACTATGAAATCGAGATTTCACGGCCGCACCGGCTGGACGAGATGCTGGTCTTGGTGGAAGCGCGCCCGGAGCTGGCCGAGCATGAACATCACGGCGAAGCCGCACTGCTTGCGCACAAACTCAAAGCCATGATCGGCATCTCGGCGACCATCAAGGTGGTGAGCAGCGGCTCGCTGCGACGCTCGAGCGGCAAGGCGTCACGCGTCGACGACCGGCGGTAAGGCAGCGGCGTCTTCCGCAGCTACAGCGTCGGCGCTTGTGCGGCGGGCGACTGGGGAGTCGGCGACTGAGGAGCCGGCTGCTGAGGCGTGGGCGACTGGGGCGCCGGCCGCATCCCGGCCGGCTGCGGAGCTGGCGGCTCTGGAGCGGCGGGTGCTGCAGCCGACTGCGGGGCGGCCGGTGGCTGCGGGCCGCCCGGCAGTTGCTGCGCCGAGAGCGTGATCGGATTGACGACCTGCGGGTTGTCCCGCAGTTTGACGTACAGTGCGCCGGCAGTCGGGTGTGGAACCGCCAATACAGTTCCCAAGAAGCCCTCCGGTACTTGCACCGGCTCCGTGAACTGCGCGTCGCCGGATACCGAGTCGATGAGATAGAGACTGGCGCCGGTCAGTTTGCACGCCCGCCCGGGCGTCGCAGGGCACTCGAGCTCTTTGAGTGTCGGGAGGCGCACGAGGGTGGCGAGCGGCTGCCAGTCACCCGCGACCCCCTTGGCGGATATGCGAAATTTCAGCGGCCCGAAGGCCGAGGCGCCGAATGCCTTCGAGGGATTGATGGTGGCCACGGCGACGTGCGCATTCTCGAGCGCGAGGCCGCCGGCAGCGCCGTTGCCTGCGAAAGTCAAGACCGCTGTGGACGATTCATCGTTGGTGGCGACTTCGATCGTCTCGTCATGCACAAATGACGCCGGCGATTGCGCGCGCATCGAGAAGATCAGCATCGCGTCCTGCGGCAGCTCGCCGGGATCGCTCAACTGAATGTTGCTGTCGTTGCTCGAGGGTGACAGTTGCACGCTCTTGTTGAGCAGAGTTACGCGCGGACGGGGCGCGTCCACCGCAGCAGTGAGCGGCAGCACGCGCCCATCCTTCAAGGTGATTTTGACGGCGACGGCGCGCTCGGGTTTCAAGTCAGCCGCGGCCTGCGGGTCTGCGGCCACCATGGGAAGCTCATCGCTGCCTTGCCGGCTCGACAGCTCACCCGGGAGGAAGACGACGTTCTTGATCGCGAGGCTTGCGACTTCATCGAGCCGGCTGCCTTTCAAGGTGCCCTGGACATCGCCGGCATGGATGTCGAAACCATCGAAGCGCGCCGCCTCGGCAAAGCCCCGCACGGCAATCGGCTGCGGCTGACTGAGGCCGTACTGCGCGACCAACAACGTCATCGCGCCGGGCTGAGATTCCTGAAGCGGCAGCTTGACTTCCACTTCGTCGGGCTTGAGCTGCTTCCAGTCGACCTTCAACTCCTTGCCGGCCGGGTCCTTGAGCATGATGCCGTCGATGCAGCTGACGCTGTCGGCGCGCAGATGCACCGTATCCTGGCGGCCCACGATCAGTGCCGACTCGTCGCCCGACGCCAGTTTCCAGTCCGTGGCATGCGCGTTCATCAAATGAAAGCTCGGGCCGTGATAGGCCTCGAATCCCCAATAGCCTCGCAGCGCCGCCTGTACGCTGTCGCCGAGAACGGCTGAGCCTAAGCCCGACGTGTCGACGACGAATCCGCCTTGTGCGGCATCGGCGGTTGCGGGCAATTCCAAGGTCTTGCCGTCCTTCCCGGTCAGGCTCAACGTCATGTCGTGCGCGTAGCCGGTCGAGAATACCAAGGGTGCCCCTTCGACCGGCAATACCAGCGCGGTTTTTCTTGCGCAGTAAATTTCCTTCGGGTCTACCGCGTGCAGCGGCGGTAGTTGCGGCTGCTCTACGGCCGGCAGCGCCACGACCAACACCGACTTCGGATTGTGGAAGGACGGCGCCGTGTTCAGCGTCAAGTTGAGCTTGTCGCCCTGCGGTAATGCGAGCGCCGGAATGTATTGATACTCCGCGGTGTGAAACGAATCCATGATGCGCGCTATGTCCAGCACCGAGGCGACATAGGGGCTGAAGTAGCCGTACCTCGCCTGCGGGGTGTCGCTCGCGTTCATCGCCAAATCGGCGCCTGGACCTGTGGTCAGTGCCTCCACGATCGAGATGCTGTGCCCGTCATTCAAAATGAGCGAATCCTGGCCCGTCATCAAGCAGGGCGCTTGCAGCTCGGGAATTTTCTCCAAGCACTTTTCGTCCACCTTGATCGCGAGGCTGCGCGCCAGCAGCGGAGCAACCTGAGTCAGCTTGGCGGGCTCGGTATCAGTGAGCTTGCGAATCGACGACAGATATCGTTCCAGGCGGGACCGGTCGAGAGCGGCCTGGTTCAAGTCTTGGGAGGCGCGCACGAATGCGCCGGGTCGGCCGCGCACGGTGCCCATCAACGTTTTGAAATCGCCGCCGGTTTCCGGTGCGAGGAACACCAACACTTGCTGCGCATTCTGCGGCACCGTGACCGTCATTCCCTCGCGCGCGCATTTTCCGGTCCATATTTTACAATCTGCAAACCAGCTTTCAGGCGGCGGATTGGTCGAGCCGCTCAAAAACGCGGACACCAGCAGGTAATGGGCGGACTGTGAGGCCGGCAGATCGGGCTTGATCCAGATGCGGTCGCCGGCCGCAAGGTTCGGTACTTGAGCGGCCGGCAGGGTGGTCGTCCCGCGAGTGATCTTCACCTCGAGCACCGGGCCGGCGAGATCGAATGGGGCACCGTCCGCCCGCGCCGCACCGCATAGCAGGCCGAACAGCGAGAACAACATTGCACAGCGCGAAACTATGGGAACCATCGCGAACCTCTTTCAGCCGGTGCGGCGCAAGGTTAGAGCGTCGCGGGCGCGTTCGGTTCAAAAAGCGCCGGCTTTGTCGAGGATGCGCTCGGCTCGGGTCAACAGCTCGGCGGGCACTTCATGTCCGGAGGCGGCGACGTTTTCATCGACTTGTTCGGGCCGGGTCGCTCCGGTAATCGCTGCGGCCACATTGGGTTGGCGCAGCACCCAGGCGAGTGCGAACTGCGCCAGCGTGAGGCCTGCTTCGGCGGCGAGCGGTTTGAGCGCTTGGATCGCTTCGAGGACTTTCCGTTTGAACCAAGAGGGGTTCAAAAAGCCCTTCACCGAGTCGTTCGCGGCACGGCTCGCAGCGGGCAGGGGGCCCTTGGGTGCATATTTACCGGTCAGAACGCCCTGAGCCAGCGGCGACCACACGATCTGCGAGATGCCCGACCGCGCGCACAGCGGCAGCAGCGCCCGCTCAGGGTCACGATGCAGGAGAGAGTACTGCGGCTGGCTGGAGACGAACTTCTCCACGTGCGCAAGCGCGAGTGCGGCCTTGATGCGGTCGATGGGCCATTCGGAGAAGCCGATATAGCGTGCCTTGCCGGCGCGGACCACCTCGGTGAGCGCCGCCATCGTTTCCTCCAACGGCGTGTTTGCGTCATAGCGATGGCACTGGTAAAGATCCACGTAAGCGACCTTGAGACGGGCGAGAGAGGCATCGATCTGCTTGTGGATCTGCGCGCGCGACAGGCCTCGATCCGTGTCGCTCATTGGAAAGTAGAGTTTGGTGGCCAGCACGTAGCTGTCGCGCCTGATTCCCGATAACGCTTCGCCGAGCACTCGCTCCGCCGCACCTCGGCCGTAGACGTTGGCGGTGTCGATCAGCGTGATGCCCCGATCGAGCGCCCGGTGCACGCATGCGATCGCGTTGTCCTTCTGCGCGCCTTCCGAAAATGTCAACCAGGATCCAAAGGCGATCTCCGATACGAGCAGCTCGCTGTTGCCTAGTTTTCGATATTTCACGGCTTAAGCTCCGCAATATGAAAAAATTACGCATCGCCTGCGGCTGCATCGCCTGGGGCATTGCATTTGAGATAGGATGTTAAGTGAGACGGTCGGTATGATTCCACTCTCGATGATGCATCGTGGGAGCAATCGTGAACGCCAAAACGCCGAGATTCTCCGCGTCTTTTCTCGAACATCAACGCCGCCGATTGATCGCTCTGCGCGCCGAACTTCTGCACTCGCAGGAAGCTCAGGCGAGTGAGGAAAAAGACATCCAGTCCGAGTCGGGCGGCCGGGCGCGCGAGTCCGAGGAAGACGCGCAAAGCCTCGCCATGCTGGAGCTCGAGGGCAATCTGGCCAGCCGCACCGCCCAGCGTCTTGCGCACATTGAACGTGCGCTGCAAAAGATCGACGAGGGCACCTATGGGGTGTCGGATGCGAGCGGGAAGCCAATACCCGTCGAAAGGCTCGAGGCGATGCCGGACGCGATTTTTACGCTTGCCGAGCAGCAGTCTCGCGAGCCCGGTTAGCCGCGTCTTTGTCGATCGCGGCGCATGATGCCGATCGCGGCGCATGATGCCAGCCCGTGGAGCGGGATAGATATGAAGACGCTGCTCATCGTGTATCACTCGATGACCGGCGGCACCATGCAAATGGCGCACGCCGCGGCGGCAGGCGCGCGTGCCGAACCGGCGCTGCGCGTATCGATGCTGCGGGCCGCCGAGGCGAATGCCGTGGACGTGCTCGAGGCCGACGGCTATGTTTTTGCAACTCCGGAAAACCTCGCGGCCATGTCCGGACAAATGAAGGATTTTTTCGATCGCACGTACTACGCGGCGTTGGACCAGATCAACGGCAAGCCGTATGTGGTGCTCATTTGTGCGGGCAGCGATGGCCGCAATGCCGCTCAGCAGATCGAGCGCATCGCAACCGGCTGGCGCCTGAAGCCGATCGCCGCCCCATTGATCGTGTGCACCCATGCGCAAACGCCCGAAGAGATTCTGCGACCGAAGCAAATATCCGCAGCGCACCTGAGGCAGTGCGAGGAAGTTGGCGCCACATTGGCCGCCGGCATTGCGATGGGCATTTTCTAGAGGTTAAAGAGACCTTTCGCCGGGTAAGCGCGATCCGCTATTGTATTCGGTCACGACTAAGGCACCGACCGATGAAACACGCCTTAGCTCACGCGGATTACTCAGACAGGCTCCTAGTCGACGGTCACGACCAGTTTGCCGCGCGCCGTGCGTGCGCCCAAGCGGGCGATGGCTTCGGCGCCGCGCGCGAGCGGGAAGCGCTCCGTTACGGCGGGTCGAATGCGCCCGTCGAGATACAGCGCCATCAGCGCCGCGACATTGTCGGCGTGCTTCGCGGGATTGCGAGCGGTGAATTCACCCCAGAACACGCCGATCACCTGGCAGCCCTTGAGCAGCGCCAGATTGAGCGGCAGCTTCGGAATGCCGGCGGTGAACCCCACGACGAGGTGGCGGCCCTCCCAGCCGATGGCGCGTATCGCTGCCTCGGTGTAGTCGCCGCCGACGGCATCATAGATCACGTGTGCGCCCTCCTTGCCGCAAGCGGCCTTGAATTGATCGGTCAGCGCGCGTGCGGCCGCCTTATCGAGCGGACCTGCCGGGTATTGCACCCCCGCCGCGGCGCCGCGCTCGCGCGCCAACGCGAGCTTGTCCGCACTCGACGCCGCAGCGACGACGCGCGCACCCATCGCTTTGCCCAGTTCAACCGCCGCCAAGCCGACGCCGCCGGCCGCGCCCAGCACCAACAGCGTCTCACCGGATTTGAGCTGAGCGCGGTCCTTGAGGGCATGCTGCGAGGTGCCGTAGGTCATCAGCAGGGCGGCGGCCTCATCGAAGGGCATGCTGTCGGGGATCCTCCAGCAGTCGCGCGCCGCGCCGACGGTTTTCTCCGCCATGCCGCTGCGTGCCGGGCTCAGCAAAACGCGATCGCCGGCGCGCACGTGCTCGACTCCGGCGCCCACCGCATCGACGATACCGGCCACTTCAGCGCCCGGCGCAAATGGCCGCGGCGGCTTGTACTGGTACAGGTCTTGGATGATGAGCAGGTCCGGATAGTTGACGGCGCAGGCGCGCACCGCGACGCGCACCTGACCGGGCCCGGCGATGGGTTCCGCGACCTCTTCGAGTACCAGCGTTTCGGGTCCACCGGGCTGTCGGCTGAGCAATGCTTTCATGATTGATGACCGCTCTGTTCGTCGTGGGAGCCTGCGGCGTTTCCGCGGAAATTTTCGCGGGTGGAGTTGCCGCGGGAGGCGTCGCGGGAGTTGTAGGGGGTGTTTTCGCGCTCCTGCAATTCCCTCCACAGGATTTTGCCCGCCGCCGACTTCGGCAGCTCCGCAGCGAACTCGACGATTCGCGGAACCTTATAGGCGGCCATGTTCTGCCGACACCATTCGATGATCTCTTCGCCGTCGATGCGCCCGCGCCAATCCGGCCGCAGCACCACCACGGCCTTGACCGTTTCACCGCGGCGCGCGTCGCTCGCCGCGATCACGCAGGCTTCCTGGACGGCCGGATGAGCGTACATCAGAGCTTCGATCTCGGCCGGCCAAACCTTGAACCCGGCCGCGTTGATCATGCGCTTGAGCCGGTCGACCATGAAGAAGTAGCCGTCCTCATCGATCATGCCGAGATCGCCGGTGCGCAAGAACCGCCTGCCGTCGATCTCGATGATGGCCGCCGTAGTCTCCTCGGGCTTGTTCCAGTACCCGAGAAAAACCTGCGGGCCGTGGATCACGATCTCGCCGACCTCGCCCACCGCAAGCTCCTCGAGCGTCGCCGGATCGATCACCCGCGAGTCGACATCGTGAATCGGGATGCCGAGGCATTGCTTCTTGGGACGGCCGGGGGGATTCAAGTGAGTGGCGCCGATGGTTTCTGAGAGCCCGTAGCCCTCGTAATAGGTTACGCCCATGTCCTCGAGCCGCTGCGCAACGGCCGCCGGCATGGCGGCGCCGCCGCCGGTGATCCGCCGCATCGAAGACAGGTCGTATTGATCGAGCTTGGGATTCGACAGGAAATCCTGCACCATGGTCGGAATGGCGGTCCAGGCCGAGATCCGATAGCGCTCGACGCAGGCCGCCGCGGCATCGCGGTCCCAGCGCGGCAGCAACACAACGGTGTTGCCCATGTAGAGCGGCCCGCTCATGCTGCCCTGCATCCCCGTCACATGGAAAAAAGGCGCCACCGCCATCAGCGTCGTCTCCGGCTGCATCTCGTACCAGCGCATGCCGGCGACCAGGGTGTGCATGGCGCTGCGGTGAGTGTGCATGCAGCCCCTGGAGACGCCGGTGGTGCCGGAGGTGTAGGGCATCACGCACAGATCGTCGGGCCCCATGGAGAGAGGGCCGGGTTCGTAGCCGCTCGACAGTGCATCGCTCCATAGTGCGATACCGCGCCCGTGGAGCTCGAGGCGCGGTGCGCTGATCGTGTCCGGTACTGCGAGGTTCGTCGGCCGGCGCAGATAGTCCGAATAGGCGGCGATCAGCACATGCGCAAGGCCGTGTTCGGCGCCCACCAATGGGCCGACGCGCGGATACAGCTCCTGCGAGACGATCGCGGTTTTCGCGCCGGCGTCCTCGGCATAGCGCAGAAACTCCTGAGTCAGGCTCATGGGATTGACCGGCACCACCACCGCATTGGCGCGCAAAATACCGTAGTAGCCGATCACGAATTGCGGGCTGTTTTGCATGTAGAGCAGCACGCGATCGCCCTTGCGCACGCCGCACTTGTGCTCGAGGAAGCCGGCCACGCGCTGCGCCTCGTCGAAAAATGCCGCAAAGCTCACCTCCGTGTCGTAGAACACCAGGAAGGGCTTGTCGGGATAGCGGCGCGCCGCGACCTCCGCATTGTAGAAAAGATTCGTGGCCGGCGCGCACAGGCGCCGCCCGGCATGCGGCGGCCAGAATTTGAAATGGCGGTTAGACATGGGGCCTACTCGGCGAGGGGTTGCGCGTCACTATTCGGGCCGCGCGAGCGGTAGCGCGCGAGCTCGAGCTTGCCGATCTGCTGGCGGTGCACCTCGTCGGGGCCGTCGGCCAGGCGCAGTGTGCGCGCGGCAGCGTACGCGGCCGCGAGCGGAAAGTCACTGCTCACGCCGCCGCCGCCGTGCATCTGGATGGCCCAATCGATCACCTGGCAGGCCATGTTGGGTGCGGCCACCTTGATCATGGCGATTTCCTGCTTCGCTTCGCGATTGCCGACGGTGTCCATGCGGTAGGCGGCGTTCAGCACGAGCCAGCGTGCCTGATCGATCAATATGCGCGATTCGGCGATGCGCTCGAGCGTGACGCCTTGTTCGGACAAGCGGCGGCCGAAGGCGACCCGTGCGTCGGCCCGGCGACACAAAAGCTCGAGGGCGCGCTCCGCCAAACCGATCAACCGCATGCAGTGATGGATGCGCCCGGGACCCAAGCGCCCTTGCGCGATTTCGAAGCCGCGGCCTTCGCCGAGCAGGATGTTCTCCACCGGCACGCGTACATCGACGAAGTCGATCTCCGAATGGCCGTGCGGCGCGTCATCGTAGCCGAACACCGGCAGCTGGCGTATGGGCCTGATGCCGGGGGTGTTCATGGGCACGAGGATCATCGATTGGCGGCGATGCGGGGGTGCATTCGGATCGGTCTTGCCCATGAAGATCAGAATCTCGCAGCGCGGATCGCCGGCTCCCGAAGTCCACCATTTGCGGCCGTTGATCACGTAATGATCGCCGTCGCGCACGATGCTGGCTTGAATATTCGTAGCGTCGCTCGAGGCGACGTCGGGCTCGGTCATCGCGAAACCCGAGCGAATTCGCCCGTCGAGCAGCGGCTTGAGCCAGCGCTGCTGCTGCTCACGGGTTCCGTAGCGCGCCAGCACTTCCATGTTGCCGGTGTCGGGCGCCGCGCAATTGCACGCCTCGGGCGCGAGAGGCGAGCGCCCCATGATTTCGCACAGCGGCGCGTATTCGAGATTGGAGAGACCGGCGCCGTGCTCGGAGTGCGGCAGAAACAGGTTCCAGAGGTTCTCGGCGCGCGCCTTTTGCTTGAGCTCCTGCATGACGGCGGTTCTTTGCCAGGGGTTGCCGCTGCGGCGGTTGCGTTCCATTTCTTCACGGAACGCGCGCTCGGCGGGATAGACATGCGCCTGCATGAACGCGGTGAGCTGCTCTTGGAGGCGGCGCACCTTGTCGGAGTACGAAAAATCCATAAGTCCCCCTGCGATCAATGCGTGCTGCGATCAATGCGTGCCGAAGGACTGACGCACGATGCGCCAGGCCTGTTCGGCCAAAGGCCGCGCCCGCCGGCCGGTTTCCAGCGCGGTTGCGTTCGAGGCGTTGCCCTGCAGGCCGCGCGCCAGCACACCCTGCAAGATTCCTGCGAGGCGGAACATGTTGAAGGCGAGATAATACGCCCAAGCGTCGGGCGCCACCGGATCCCGGCCGCGGCGCCGGCAGTAGTCGGCCACGAATTCCGTCTCGCTCGGAATGCCGAGGTTCTTCAAGTCAAGTCCGCCGAGCGCCCGGTAGTCTTTGGCGGGCATGTGCCAACGCATGCACAGATAGGCCACATCGACCAGAGGAACACCCAGGGTCGAGAGCTCCCAGTCGATCACCGCCAGGATGCGCGGCTCATGCGGATGAAAGATGACGTTGTCGAGCCGGTAATCGCCGTGCACGATGCTGATCTCCTCATCGGGCGGGATGTGCTGCGGCAGCCAGTCGATGAGCCGCTCCATGGCATCGATGGTTTCGGTCTCGGACGCTCGATATTGTTTGCTCCAGCGCGCCACCTGGCGCTCCACATAGCGCTCCGTCTTGCCGTAATCGCTCAAGGCCACCGCCCGGAAATCAACCGCGTGCAGCGCGGCGAGCACGCGATTTAATTCGTCGTAAATCGGCCTGCGCGCAGCGGCGGGCAACTCCGCAAGGGCATCGTCCCAAAAAATGCGGCCTTCGACATAATCCATGACGTAGAACGCCGTGCCGATCACCGACTCGTCCGCGCACAGCGCCCACGCGCGGGCCACGGGCACCGCCGTGCCGGCGAGCGCGGCGATGACGCGAAACTCCCGTTCGACGGCATGTGCCGACGGCAGCAGCTTGCCGCTCGGCTTGCGCCGCAACACATAGCGATGCCCCGCCGATTCGATCAGGTATGTCGGGTTGGACTGCCCGCCGGCGAACTCCGTCGCCTTAAAGGGCCCGCGAAATCCCTCGATGTGCTCGCGGAGCCAGGCGCCGAGTCGCGACGTGTCGAGCGCCGGACGAGCGCCCGGTTGCTGCGTAACAGCGGACGGGTCCGCGGCGCCGCTTTGCCCCGCGCCCGCTTCGTCGGTACTCATGCGATCGAGGCGCCGCCGTCCACGCAGATGTACTGGCCGGTCACGTGACGCGACGCGGCCGAAGCCAGATACACCGCGGCGCCCATGAGATCGGTGTCGCCGCCGAGCCGCCCGAGAGGCGTTTGCATAATCACCGACGCCTCGATCTTCTCGAGCAGGCCGCTCGACATCTTGGACGGAAAGAAGCCCGGGCATATCGCATTGACGCGAATGCCGTAAGGGCCCCACTCGCCGGCGAGCGCCCGCGTCAGGTGCAACGCTGCCGCCTTGGAGGCGTAATAACTCGCCGTCTTCATGTGCAGGTTGGTACGCAGCGCCGCGGCCGAGGCGATGATGATGATGTTGCCCGAGCGGCGCGGAATGAAGCATCGATTCGCCACCGCTTGGCTGAGCTGGAACACGGCGCCGGCGTTGAGCCGCATGACTTTGTCCCAGGCGGCGAGCGGCAGCTCTTCCGCCGGGGCGCCCCAGCTCGTGCCGGCGTTGTTGACCAGGATATCGATGCTCCCGAAGCGCTCGAGCACCGCATCGACCAGCGCCGGTACTTGCTCGGGTTTGGAAAGATCATTGACGACCGTGAATGCCTCGATGCCTTGCTTCGCCAGGAGCGTCGCGGCGTGCGCCAATTCCTCCGCCGAGCGCGCGCTGACGGCGATTTTTGCCCCCATTTCCCCGAGGGCTGAAGCGATCTGCAGACCGAGGCCGCGCGAGCCGCCGGTAATCAGCGCCACCTGTCCCCCGAGCTCGAATAATTCGCGAACTGCCATCTTCAAGCGACCTCGAATGAGCCGGCGGGGTGAATACCGATCATTTTTACCTATAGTAGGGCTAAATCCAGCGCCGCGGAAGCAATCATGCGACGAGGATGGCCGGAGCCACCGCTGTGCCGAGCGGCGTCATCGAACGCCTGACAATGACCCTGCTTATCGCGATTGCGACGATCAGCCAAGTCGCCAGGTGGGCAGGGGAGAGCAGGCTCATTGATACAGTACCCGGGACGCTTGTGGTCTAATTGGCACGAATGCCAGCGCGCTCTACTTGCATTCGCACAGCCTAATGTCCGGAGGATGTTATGTTTAAGCGCGTACTGCTTTGTTACGATGGCTCGAAAGCGGGTCGTCGTGCCCTGCGACGTGGCGCCGACCTGGCAATCTTCATGGGCGCCCAAGTATACGTCTTGTCGATCGTTCCAGCGGGCACCCTGGATCCGGTGCTGGTGGCAGGCGCCGCCGGTCATGCATGCATCGTCGGCGAAGATCATACTTTCCGCAAATTGCTCGACGAATCGGTCGAATGGCTGAAAGCGCGTGGCCTCTCGGCCGAAGGGTACTTGACGAGCGGCGATACCATCGACCGAATACTCGAGTACTCCAACAAATTGGAGGTTGATCTCATCGTACTGGGGCATTATCCGCGGCCATCGGGCGGCTTTTGGTGGTCGAGTTCGCCGCGAAAGACACTGGCAGAACGTGCGCGCTGCTGCATTCTTGTTGCCGTCGACGCTGCCCCTTGAGTCCCGGCTCGTTGTCGTTCGTGGCGCTCGACGGTATTCCGGAAGTCGCACCCGGAATGGCATTGGCGCCCTTGATTGCCGCGGCACTGCAGCGCCATTCCCTTGAAGTTTCCGAGAACGACGTTTTGCTCGTCTGCCAGAAGATCGTGTCCAAATCGGAAAACCGCTTCGTGGATCTCGCCACGGTCGAGGTGTCTGCTCGCGCGCAGGAATTAGCGGCGCGCTGCGGCAAGGACCCGCGCCTGGTGGAGATTATCTTGCGCGAATCCACGGACGTGGTGCGCTGTGTCCCGCAAGTCCTGATCGTGCGGCACCGGTTGGGCTATGTGATGGCGAATGCCGGCGTGGACCAGTCGAATATTCCGCACTCCGCATCACAGGTGTTGCTGCTGCCGGCGGATCCCGATGAATCAGCAGCGGCGCTACGCGAGGCACTGTCGCTCGCTCTCGGATCGTCGCCGGCGGTCGTGATCACGGATACCTTTGGCCGGCCATGGCGACAAGGCGTGTGCGGCACGGCGATCGGTGCCTCGGGCATCGTGACTTTGCTGGACCGCCGCGGCGAAAGGGATCGGTTTGGACGCGAGCTCAAGGTTACCCAAGTGGCGATTGCGGATGGGATCGCCGCGGCCGCGGCTCTGCTCATGGGCGAGGGCGCCGAAGGACGCCCCGTGGTGCTGGCGCGCGGATTGCCGCCCGAATGGCGGCGCGATGCGGCTCGGGCGGCGGAGCTGCTCAGGCCATTGGCCGAAGATCTGTTTCGATAGCCGTCCTTACGATGCAGCACATCGTCGCGCTCTGTGGTGGTGTCGGTGGGGCGAAGCTCGCCGACGGGTTGCAGCAATGCCTCTCGCCCGGCCGATTGCGCCTCATCGTCAATACCGGCGATGACTTCGAACACCGCGGGCTGCCGATATGTCCGGATCTCGATACGGTGCTCTATACGCTCGCCGGCGTCGCCAATGTAAATCAGGGATGGGGCCGCGCCAATGAGTCCTGGCAGGTCCAGACACAATGGCGCGAGCTGGGAATCGACACCTGGTTCCAATTGGGAGACCGAGATATCGCTTTGCATCTTTATCGGCGGGAACTGCAATCGCAGGGAATGACGCTGACGCAGGTTTCGCGCACGCTCGCGCGGAAGTTTGGCGTGGCGAGCGAACTGCTGCCCATGTGCGACGGGCCCGCGCCGACGACCGTGCTGACTGATCGTGGCGCCATGGCGTTTCAAGAGTATTTCGTCAAGCATCAATGCCGTCCCGTGGTCCGCGGATTTCGCTACGGCGCCGGCGGTGCCGCGGATCTGACGACGCAGATATGCGCTGCGCTCGAGGACACCGGTCTCGACGGAATCATCCTCTGCCCTTCGAATCCTTACCTGAGCATTGCGCCCATTCTCGCCGTTCCCGGCTTGCGGGAACGTCTGGTCCGCGTGCGCGTGCCCGTGGTCGCGGTGTCCCCGATCATCGGCGGCGCCGCGGTCAAAGGGCCGGCCGCAAAAATCATGCGGGAACTCGAGCTGCCGGTGTCGCCCTTGGAGATCGCCAGGCAATACCGCGATTTTCTCGATGTAATGCTCGTCGATGAGGCGGATGCCGGCCTGCTCGCGCTGCGGGAAGCGCACGATCCGGCGCTTGAAACGGCGCCGATCCTGATGCGCACGCCGGATGATCGCCGAACCCTGGCGGTCGCGTGCCTGGATCTGCTGCGCCGATTGCGCGCATAGTATGATGCACCATGCCGCCCTCGATCGATGAACTCGAGGATCGAGGCGCTCAGGCGCGCTCGAATATTGCGGCGATGCCCTGGCCGCCGCCGATGCACATGGTCGCGAGCGCATAGCGGCCCGCAATGCGTTGCAATTCGTAGAGAGCCTTGGTGGTGATGATGGCGCCGGTCGCACCGACCGGGTGGCCCAACGAAATGCCCGAGCCGTTGGGATTGACCTTCGCGGGATCCAACTTAAGTTCTCGCATGACCGCGCGGGACGGGCCCTATGCCCATATACGCCGGATCCACTCGGTGGACGATCGTTGACCGCGACCGGGTGACCGTTTATATTATTGAACATTATTCACAAATGTGTTTACCGCCGCCGGGGCCTCGAAGCCTATGGGTAAGTATTTTGAAGCGACCGATGCGATCGAGCTCATCGTTCACGAGCGGATTGCGCAAATCACCCGGAACCGGCCGGACCAGCGCAATGCCCTGACTCCGCCGATGATTGCCTCGCTGCACGATGCCCTCATCGAGGCCGATGCAAGAGCCGACGTGAACGTCATCGTGCTCAAGGGGGCACAAGCGACGGTCGATGCCGTGGAAAAGCGCGCGTCCTTCCTCGAAAAGCGCGCCCCCAAATTTTCCAACCGTTGAGCCATATCATGAGCATCGAGTCCGCTGTGAGAGGGGGTGTCGCGATCGTCACGCTGGCGAGGCCGCCGGTCAACGCCATCGACGACGTCATGATCGCCGAGTTTCACGCGGCACTCGATGCGCTGGGGGGGCGCGAGGACTGGCGGGTCCTGCACATCCGCAGCGCGCAAAAGGTGTTTGCCGCAGGCGCGGATCTTGCGCTGATACGCTCCTGGAAGGACGCGGCCTCGCCGGGCGCGGCGCTCGCAGCCTATATCGACCGTCTGCAGGGCTTGTACAAGCGCATCGAAGGCTTGCACCAGGTGAGCATCTGCGAGATCGCGGGCGCGGCCATGGGCGGCGGCTATGAATTGGCGCTCAGCTGCGACCTGCGCATCGCCGCGGATGAGGCAAAACTCGGTCTGCCCGAGGTCGGGATCGGCTTGCTGCCCGGCGCGGGCGGCACTCAGCGGTTGACGCGGCTCTGCGGCCGGGCCGTTGCAGCGCGCATGATCCTCACCTGCGAGCCTATTGACGGAAAAACGGCTCAATCGCTGGGGATCGTCGACTGGGCGTTCCCGCGTGCACAACTGGAGGAGCAGGCGCGGGCTATTGTCGAACGCGCTGCCCAACTTCCGCCGCACGCTCAAAGCGCTGCCAAGCGCTGCATCGCCGCCGCCGGGGAATCATCGACTGCGGGGTTCGAGCTGGAACGCGAGCTCGGCGGCGCGCTGCTCGAGTCCGCGCAAACTCAAGCCCTGATCAGCGCATTCCTCGAGCGCAATGCGGGACGAACCGGTTAAAGAGGAGGAGAAGAGGGAAAATGGTCGAAGCAACGGAAATGACATGGCGTCAGGCGACCGACATCGCCGGCAAGCGAGTCGTCGTCACCGGCTGCGCGTCGGGCATCGGCCGCGCCACGGCCAAGCAATTTGCCGGCGCCGGCGCGATCGTCTACGGCGGCGATATCAACGAGAAAGACGGCAAATCGGCCATCGAGGAGATCAAGGCGGCCGGCGGCGCGGCGGAATTTATCACGCTCGATCTATCGCGGCCGGCATCGATCGATGCATTCGTCGATTCGGTCAAAGCGCGCAGCGGCGATGCCGTCGACGTGATTGCGAGCGTCGCGGGTTGGGAGCGGGTGGGACCGTTTCTCGAGAACACGCCGGAATTCTGGGACAAGGTCATCGCGATCAACTATGTCGGTCCCGTACGCATGATTCATCGCTTTCTGCCGGCCATGATTCAGCGCAATGCGGGCGGGCGCATCATCACGGTGTCGAGCGATGCGGGCCGGGTGGGCAGCATGGGCGAGACGTTTTATTCCGGAAGCAAGGGAGCGCTGATCGCGTTCACCAAGGGCCTCGCGCGCGAGGTGGCGCGCTACGGCATCAATTGCAATTGCATCGCGCCGGGACCGACCGACACGCCCCTGTTCCACGAAGGTATCGAGAACCCGAAGCTGCGCGAAGCGCTGGTCAAGGCGATTCCGATGCGCCGGCTGGCGAAGCCCGCCGAGGTAGCCCATGCCATCCTGTTTTTCGCCACGCCGGCCGCTGGATTCATGACGGGACAGACCGTGAGCGTCAGCGGCGGTCTCACCATGCACGGTTGAGCCATGCATCCGGAACAGGATTTTCTCGCCTTTTTGCAGCAGGGGAAATTCATGCTGCAGCGCAGCCGCTCGAGCGGCGCATTCATTTTCTATCCGCGGATCGCCGAGCCTAGGACCGGTGCGACGGATCTGGAATGGGTCGAGGCTTCGGGCCGCGGCACCGTGTATTCGACCACGGTCATCCGCCAGAAGCCGCCGAAGGCGGATTACAACCTGGCGTTGGTCGACTTGGCCGAAGGTCCGCGCATGATGAGCCGCGTGCAGAATGTGGCGCCGCACGATGTCAAGATTGGCATGGCAGTGCGTGCGCTGATCGTGAGCGAGGAGGGAGGACCGCTCGTGGTATTCGAGCCGGTGACGTGATGCGGGCGGTGACGTGACTCGCGCCGGTGACGTGATGCGGGATGCATTTCCAAGCGGACGGACCGCCATCGTCGCCGCGGCGACCTATGGGATCGGTACGACGCCGGGATTCAATAACTTCGATCTGGCGGCGCATGCGAGCATCAAGGCGCTGGTGCAGATCGGTCTTGCGCCGAGCGACGTCGACGGCTTGGCCATCGTCGTGATGGACGAGACCTTGAGCGTGCTGAATTTTGCCGAATACTTAGGTGTCCAGCCGCGCTACGTGGACAACACACGCACTGGCGGCTCTTCGTTTCAACTGCACGCAGCCAGCGCCGCGCTGGCGCTCGCTGCCCGGCAGTGTGACGTCGTTTTGATTGCCTACGGGAGCGATCAGCGCAGCGCGGCCGGCAAACTCGTCCAATCCTCTCGACCCTCGCCCTGGGAGATGCCCTACAAGCCGCTGCGGCCGATTTCCTCGTATGCGATGGCCGCCGCACGGCACATGCATCAGTACGGCACCACGAAGCGTCAATTGGGTGAGGTGGCGATCGCCGCCCGAAAATGGGCGCAGCTCAACCCCGAAGCGACCCTGCGCACCGAGCTGACCATGGACGAGTATCTGGCGTCGCGGCTGATTGCGGATCCGTTCGGCGCGCGCGATTGCTGTCTCGTCACCGACGGCGCAGCGGCCGTCGTGATGGTGCGAGAGGAACTCGCGCGCGAGTTGAATCCCCGCGCAGCCTACCTGCTCGGAGCGGCGCACGAGGTGACTCATCGCGAAATCGCACAAATGCCCGACATCACGATCAGCGGGACCGCACGCGCGGCGCAGCGGGCATTTGCGCAAGCACGCGTCTTGCCGGCGGACATAGACGTCGTGGAGCTGTACGACGCGTTCACCATCAATACCATCTTGTTTTTGGAGGACATGGGCTTTTGCGCGCGCGGCGAAGGCGGCCGCTTCGTCTCCGGCGGCGCGATCGCGCCGGGCGGCGCGCTGCCCGTCAATACCAACGGGGGCGGCTTGTCGTGCGTACATCCGGGTATGAACGGCCTGTTCACCTTGGTCGAAGCGGCTCAACAGATCATGGGCGTGTGCGGCGCTCGGCAGGTGCCCGATGTGGAATTGGCGCTCTCGCACGGCAACGGCGGCGAGCTGTCGAGCGAGGCGGTGTTGGTGCTGGGAAATGCGGATGCCGCATCGCGCGCTTGAGGGAGACCGTCGATGCTGAATTACCGAGCGGTCAAGAATTGGGATTTCGGCGCGATCACGCAGTCCTACGCCGAGCGTGATTCCATGCTGTATGCGCTGGGCATCGGACTCGGGGCGGATCCGCTCGATCACGGCCAGCTGCGCTTCGTTTACGAGAAGGATCTTAAGACCGTACCGACCATGGCGACCGTGCTGGGAACTCCGGGGTTTTGGTGGCGCAATCCGCGCACCGGTGCGGACTGGGTCAAAGTGGTACACGGCGAGCAGGCCATCCGGGTATTCAAACCGCTGCCGCCGAGCGCCACGGTGGTCTCGTATAATCGCGTGACATCGATCACCGACAAGGGCGCCGGCAAGGGCGCCATCGCGGTCATCAAGCGGGAAATCAAGGAGCAGGCGAGCGGCGAATTGCTCGCCGAAGTCGTGCACGGAACCTTCCTGCGGGGCGACGGCGGCTACAGCGCGGGGCCGGAAGAGAGCGATCCCGGTCCGCCCGCCTTACCTGCTCCTCCCGACTCGCCGCCGTCGTTCGAGGTGGAGCTCGCCACCCTCGAGCGACAGGCGCTGCTCTACCGATTGAGCGGCGACTACAACACCCTGCACGCGGATCCCGAGGTGGCCAAGGCCGCCGGATTCGCAAGGCCCATACTGCACGGGCTGTGCACCTATGGCATGGCTGCACATGCCGTGATGCGCGCCGTGACCGGCTACGACGCGACGCGCATTCGCGCGTTCGCCGTGCGATTCACCTCCCCGGTGTATCCGGGTGAAACGATCAAGTTTCAACTGTGGCCGCGCGATTCACAGTCCTTCCATTTACGGGCGCGGATCGATTCCCGCGACGCGGTGGTGCTGAATAATGGTGTGGTGGAACTCGGCTGAGCGGCCGGCCTGTAGACACATATGCGAACGACATACTAATATAGGAACACCTCCCGAGTAACCAAGGTCTCTCCATTATGCCCAAATTGCGCACCCCCACCGATGTACCCAAGGAAGTTGCCGGACCGCGCTCGCTGATGCGCTTGCTGGGTCTTTTCGATGCCTTGGCCAAGTCGCCGAAAGAAGGCTTAGGGTTGGCCGAGCTCAATACCGCATTGAAGTCGCCCAAGAGCAGCCTGCTCAACCTGCTGCGGCCGCTGGTGGCTACCGGGTACCTGAATTTCGAGGCCGGCAAGTACCGGCTGGGCCCTTCGATCTTTCGTCTGGCCGGCACCATCATGTCGGTCTGGAATTTTTCGAATGCGGTGCGTCCCTATCTCGAGGAGCTCGCGCGGCGCTCGCGGGAGTCCGTTTATCTCGGCGTTCTCGATCGCGCGGGCAAGGTCATCACGTATGTGGATGCGATAGACAGCCCGCATTCGGTGAAATACTCCGTCCCGGTTGGAGCGGTGCGACCGCTGTATGCAACCGCTGCGGGGCGTGTACTGCTCGCCTTCGCCGACAAGCGCTGGCAGGACATGTACATTTCCACCACCAAGCTCGAGGCTCGCACGCCGCGCACGATTTCGACCCAGAAGGCCCTGCGCGAGGAACTTGAACGCGTGCGCAAAACCGGCATTTCGATCAGTATCGGCGAAATGTTCGCGGAATCCGCGGCGATTTCCGCGCCTGTGTTCGGCGCCGACGGCACGATCGCGGCGGCGATTGCCGTGGGTGCTCCGGCAGAGCGGCTGCAGCCGCGATTGGCCGAGCTGCGGCCCATCGTCGCCGATATTGCCAGGCGTGCTTCGGGCCGGACGCGTACGGAAGCCGACGCGGGCGACGCCGCGTCTCTACCTCGGCCGCCCGCCCCCCGCAAACGAGCGGCGATCGCCGCAGCAGCGGAATGAAGCCGCCCGAAGGCTATGAAGAGATCCGCGCCGGCGTTCGTGCCCTGTGTGCGCAATTTCCCGACGAGTATTTCCGCAAAGTGGATGCCGAGCGGGGATATCCGGCCGATTTCGTCGCGGCGCTGACCCAGGCCGGCTGGCTCGCCGCGCTCATCCCGGCGCAATACGGCGGATCCGGCTTAAGTCTCGCGGAAGCTTCGGTGATCATGGAGGAGATCAACCATGCGGGCGGCAATTCCGGCGCGTGCCACGGCCAAATGTACGTCATGAACGTTCTCGTCCGCCACGGCTCCGAGCAACAGAAGACGCAGTATCTGACCAAGATCGCTTCGGGTGAATTGCGCCTGCAATCGATGGCCGTGACCGAACCGACCACGGGCACCGACACGACCCGGCTCAAGACGCAGGCGCTGCGAAAAGGCGACCGCTATGTGATCAACGGGCAAAAGGTCTGGATTTCGCGAGTCAGGCACTCGGAACTGATGTTGCTGCTCGCGCGCACGACGCCGCTGGCCGAGGTGAGGCGAAAGTCGGAGGGGATGTCGGTGTTCATCGTGGATCTGCGCAAGGCGGTCGGCAACGGCATGACGTTGCGCTCGATTCCGAACATGGTGAATCACGAAACCAATGAGATTTTCTTCGACAATCTGGAAGTTCCCGCCGATCACCTCATCGGCGAGGAAGGCAGCGGTTTCAAATACATACTCGACGGCTTGAATGCCGAACGCGCGTTGATTGCCGCCGAATGCATCGGCGATGGCTACTGGTTCGTGGAGCGTGCGAGCAAGTACGCGAACGAGCGCGTCGTCTTCGATCGCCCGATCGGGCGCAATCAGGGGGTGCAATTTCCCATCGCCGAGTCGTACATCGGGGTGGAGGCCGCCAGCTTGATGCGCTTCAAGGCGTGCGAGCTTTATGATGCGCACAAGCCCTGCGGTGCCGAGGCCAACATGGCGAAATACCTGGCCGCGAAGGCCTCGTGGGAAGCGGCGAACGTGTGCCTGCAGACGCACGGCGGATTCGGCTTCGCGAGCGAATACGACGTCGAGCGAAAATTTCGTGAAACGCGCTTGTATCAGGTGGCGCCGATCTCGACCAATCTGATCTTTTCCTACATCGCCGAACATGTGCTCGGACTCCCTCGCTCGTTCTAGGCCGTCAGCGCGGGCGGCTGAATCCGCGGCGCCGCCGCGGCCGCTCGACGGCATCACGGTCGTTGCCATCGAGCACGCGATTGCCGCGCCTTTTTGCACGCGCCAGCTGGCCGATCTCGGTGCCCGGGTGATCAAGATCGAGCGCCCCGGGAGCGGGGATTTTGCGCGTCACTACGATCACCGGGTCGAGGGGCTGGCTTCGCACTTCGTGTGGACCAACCGATCCAAGGAAAGCGTCGCGCTCGACGTGAAGAATCCGGAGGCGCGCGCTATTCTGGCGCAACTCGTCGCGCGCGCCGATGTACTGGTGCAAAACCTCGCGCCCGGCGCAGCGCGCCGGTTGGGATTGGGGTTCGAGGATCTCGCCGACCGACACCCCCGCCTCATCGTCTGCGACATCTCGGGCTACGGCAATTCCGGGCCGTATGTCGATAAGAAGGCCTACGATCTACTGATTCAAAGTGAATGCGGGTTTCTCTCGGTCACCGGAACGCCCGAGGTGCCGTGCAAGGCGGGCATTTCCATTGCGGACATATCCGCGGGCATGTATGCCTACAGCAGCATCTTGGCCGCGCTGTTGCAGCGCGAACGGACCGGCCGCGGCACACATATCGATGTGTCGCTGTTCGAGACGTCCGTGGAATGGATGAATTTCCCCCTCTATTACGCCTATCAGGGCGCTGAACCGCCGCCGCGTACGGGCGCCGCGCACGCCACCATCTACCCCTACGGCCCGTTCAAAGCGGGAGACGGCCGGCTGGTGATGCTGGGCTTGCAGAACGAGCGCGAGTGGGTGATGTTTTGCGAGCAAGTGTTGCGTGCGCCGCAGTGGGCGCAGGCTGAGGAGTTTTCCAGCAATGCGCGCCGCGTGGCGGCACGAGTCAAGCTCGAATCGATCATTCTCGAGGTCTTTGCCGCCCTCACGGCGAGCGAGATCGTCGCGCGCTTGGACGCCGCCGGCATCGCCAACGCGCGCATCAACACCGTGGCGGATGTGTGGGCGCACCCGCAGCTCGCCGCGCGCGAACGCTGGACGGAGGTTGACACGCCGGCGGGCCGCGTGCCCGCCTTGAAGCCTCCGGCCATGCTGCGCGGCGTCGAAGCGCGGATGGACGCCGTGCCTGCGCTCGGCGAGCATACGGATGCGGTGCTGCGCGAATTGGGACTATCGAGCGAGCGGATCGAGCGGTTACGCGGCGAGCAAGTCGTCTAATCGGCTAAGCCAAGAGTTAACCATGGCGTATCAAGAAATCATCGTCGAAACCAAAGATCGTATCTCGACGATCACGCTGAATCGTCCCGAGCGCATGAACGCGTGGACCGATGTCATGGCGCAAGAAGTGCACGGCGCCATGTGGGCGGCGTCGGCGGACGAGGCGGTACGCGTGATCGTGCTCACCGGTGCCGGTCGCGCGTTTTGCGCGGGCGGCGACATCACGGGATTCAAGAGCACCGACCCTCGAGAGCTCCTCACCAAGCTGCCGCGTGCCTACGACTTCAGCCGGCGTCCGGACTATCAGAGCCGCGCCGCGTACTTTCCCGGCATCGAGAAGCCAATCATCGCCATGCTGAACGGCGCGGTGGCGGGTCTGGGGCTGGTGCACGCCTTGTTTTGCGATGTGCGCTTCGCATCGGAGGAGGCCACGATCACAACGGCCTTTTCGCGCATCGGCCTCGCGTCCGAATACGGCATGGGTTGGATTTTGAATCGCGTCGTGGGACATGCGAACGCGCTCGATCTGCTGCTCTCCGCGCGCAAGGTGCGGGGCGCTGAGGCGCTGCGCCTGGGGCTCGTCAATCAGATCCATCCCAAGGAGCAGCTCGCCGCGGCGACCTATGCGTATGCCAAGGAGCTGGCCGAGCTCGTCTCGCCGCGATCGGCGCGGGTCATCAAGCGACAGCTGTGGGAACTGCCCTTCCAGTCGCTGCACGAGGCGCTGCTGACGGACAGCGATGAGATGCTGCGCGCCAATGTCAGCGAAGACTTCCAAGAGGGCAAGCGCGCCTTCATGGAAAAGCGCGCGCCGCACTTTACTGGCCGCTAGCCGCCGGGGAGACGCAAGATGAATCTATCCGAGTCGCCCGAAGATCAAGCCTTTCGTCAATCGGTGCGGGACTTTCTGGCCGAGCGCCTGCCGCCGGATATTCGCGAGGACGTACTGGCTTTCAAGCATCTCAGCCGCGAGCACTACGTGCGCTGGCAGCAAATATTGGCCGCACGCGGTTGGGGTGCGCCGGGGTGGCCGCGCGAATACGGCGGCACCGGGTGGAACGCCGTGCAGCGCTCGATCTTCGAGGACGAGTGCTACAAGGCGGGTGCGCCGCGCCAAATACCCTTCGGCTTGTCGATGATCGGTCCGGTGCTGATGAAGTACGGTACGCCGGCGCAGCGGGCGCATTTCCTGCCGCGCATCATCACCCTGGAGGACTGGTGGTGTCAGGGATATTCGGAGCCCGGTGCCGGTTCCGATCTCGCATCGCTCAAGACCAGCGCGCGCCGGGAGGGTGAGAGCTATGTAGTTAGCGGACAAAAGACCTGGACGACGCTCGCGCAGTTCGCCGATTGGATGTTTTGCCTCGTGCGCACTCGCGGCGAAGGCAAGCCCCAGGAAGGCATCTCGTTCGTGCTCATCGACATGAAGTCGGCGGGTGTGCGAGTTCGGCCGATTCGCACGCTCGATCTCGGCGCCGAGGTGAATGAGGTGTTCTTGGACGAGGTGCGCATTCCCGCCGCCAATCTGGTCGGCGAAGAGAATCGAGGTTGGAGCATCGCCAAATTTCTGCTCGGCCACGAGCGCACGACGATCGCGGGCATCGGCATGTGCAAGCGCCTGCTGGCAAGCCTCAAGGACTATGCCCGGCGGCAGATGAAGCACGGCCGCCCGCTGCTCGAGGACCCGCGGTTTCGCGATCGAATCGTATCGCTCGAGATCGAGCTGCTGTCCCACGAATGGTCGCTGATGCGCCTGATCGCGGCGGAACAGTCCGGCGCTCCCATCGGCGTCGAGGCCTCGATGCTCAAGATTCGCGGCTCGGAAATACAGCAGGGTCTGGCCGAACTTCTGATGGAAAGCGCCGGCCCCTATGCCGTGCCGTTTGTCGCCGAGGCGCTGCACTCCGGATTCGCCGGGGCAACCGCCGGCGCCGCGGACCTGAACGGGGTCGCGGCGCTCTACTTCGACATGCGCAAGGTTTCAATTTATGGCGGTACCAACGAGGTGCAGAGGAACATCATCGCCAAAGCGGTGCTGGGGCTCTAGGAGGCTCCTAGCGATGGATTTCGAATACAGCGATGAGCAGCGCATGCTGGCCGACAGCGTCGGCCGATGGCTGCAAAGCAGTTATCGCTTCGAGGACTTTCGCCGTTTCGCGGCCGATCACACCCAAGCGCGGGCGAATTGGCGGCAACTGGCGGAGCTGGGGCTTCTCGGCATCAATATTGCCGAGGCGGACGGCGGCTTGGGCGGCGGCGCGGTCGAGACCTTGCTGGTGATGCAGGCGTTCGGACGCGCGTTGGTCGTCGATCCCTACATCGGTACGGCCGTCATTGCCGTAGCGTTGCTCAACGTCGCACCGGCGGGAACGCGGCGCCGGGAGCTGCTGCTCGAGATCGGCGCCGGCTCGCGACGCATCGCCCTGGCGGCGCTCGAGCCGGACAGCCGCTTCGATCTTGCGCGCGTCTCGACCACCGCCAGTCCGACTCGCGGCGGATTCGTACTGTCCGGGAGAAAGGCCGTCGTCATGCACGGCGATACCGCGGATGATTTGATCATCGTCGCGCGCACTGCCGGTGCCGCCGATTCAGCCGCGGGCATCTCGCTATTCCTCATCGACGCAAGGACAGCGGGCATCGTGATTCGAGGCTTCCCGACGATCGACGGGCAGCGGGCCGCGGAAATCGAGCTGCGTGAGGCGCAAGTGCCCGCAGAGGCGCTGCTCGGCGGATTGGGTGCCGGATTCGAACCGCTCGAATGGGCGGTCGATCGCGCCATTGCGGCCCTGTGCGCCGAAGCCGTCGGCGCGATGGAGAAACTGCTGGAGCTGACAGCGGAACATCTGCGCACCCGCAAACAATTCGGACAGCCGATCGGTCGCTTCCAGGCATTGCAGCACCGCATCGCGGACATGGCGGTGGCGGTCGAGCAGTCGCGCTCCATGGCCTTGCTTGCGGCTGCGAAGATCGAGGAGCCGGATCGCGTCGAACGGCGCCGCGCCATTTCGGCGGCAAAGGCCATGATCGGCCGCTCGGGCCGCTTCGTCGGGCAGCAGGCGGTGCAGCTGCACGGCGGCATGGGTATGACCGATGAGATGCCGGTCGGCTACTACTTCAAGAGACTCACCTGCATCGACCTGAGTTGGGGCAATGTCGAACATCACGTCGAGTCGTATGGGGATTTGCTGTGAGCGCGACATCATCCGAAGTGCTGCAAGTGCGCTATGAGGGCGAAATCGCCGTCATGACCTTGAACAATCCTAAACGCCTCAATGCCTTCAACTGGGCCATGCGCACCGCCATGTACGAGCGCCTGCTCGAGATCGAGGCGAATGACGCGTGCCGCGCCATTGTCTTGACCGGCGCCGGCGGCAATCTATGCGCAGGGGGCGATATCTCCGAGATGAAGCACCGTGAAATCCTCGAGGCGCGTACCCGTACGGATCTTGCGGCGCGGATCTTCAAGCTGCTGGTGAATGGACCGAAGCCGTTCATTTGCGCGGTCGAAGGGAATGCCGCGGGCGCGGGCGTGTCGTTCGTCGCGGCGAGCGATTATGCGGTGGCGGCCCGCGACGCCAAATTCGCCTGCGCGTTCATCAAGGTGGGACTCATACCGGACGTGGGCGCGATCTGGTCGCTGCCGCGCAAGGTCGGGCATCGCAAGGCCATGGAGTTGTGCGCCTTCGGCGAGAGCATCGATGCCGCCGAGGCGCTGCGCATTCAATTGATCAATGCAGTCTGCGATCCCGGCCGAGCGCTCGATGCGGCGCTCGAGGCCGGCGCCAAGTTCGCGCGCATGCCGGCCGTAGCGATGGCGCTGATGCGCTCCGCGCTGAATACGGGGAACGACACCGTGGATATGGCGGTCACCACCGAGGTCAATTATCAGTCGGTACTGCAAAACAGCGCTGACTTCGCGGAGGCGGCGCGCGCCTTCGTCGAGAAGCGCAAGCCGGTGTTTACCGGGCGCTGAGGACCGCGTTTACCCGGCGCTGAGAGCCGTGATTACGAGGTTGGGTTCAAAGCAAGCGAGGGTCGAATCGTCAGTTCTGCCAGCACGTGGACGCAGTACCCGTCCCGGTGGAAGTTTGCGCACCCAGCTGATTCACGCTCAGCGTCAAGCATTGCGAATCGTTGGCTTGGGTCCCGATGGCGGTCGCGGTGATCGAATAGGTGGGCGAGCCGGCAGCTTGATTCGGATCGGGAGCCGCAACGCTCACCTGATAGTAGCCGCTGCCCACCGTGATCGGGAACGGCGTACCGACGGGCGCATAACCGAGGTCCGACGGGGTGGCGCTGTAGGCGTTGGTGGTGCTGAAGAGCTTTTCCTCTCTCCCGGCCAAGTCCAGCAGGGCGCTGCGCGCATCCGTGCGCCGCGACTTCTGTACTTCGCTCGTATAAGCCGCGACCGCGACGCTGGCGAGGATCGCGACGATGGCCAGGGCCACCAGGATCTCGATTAGCGTGTAGCCGCTCATAGCCGCTTTCGACGGCGTGGTTTGCTTGATCATACGGGACTGCTCCGGGTTTTCATCGATGTTCGATCCAGGTCAAGCGCTTCGCCTTGATGTTCGATGGAATGTTGACCTGCTGCGCGCCCGGAGTGCCGGAGATCGTCTGGTACACGATGTTGGTCGTACCTTGCGCGGTGGTGACGACATACACGCTGCCCGTGGCGTTCGTATTGACGCCGGCCTCCATCGAGTCGGTGATCACCGTTCCGTTCTTCGAATAGGTCGGGAACGTGTTGGTGAACACACCGCCGTTGACGATCGAGAGGGCATAGCTGAAGCCGGTATCCAAGTTGCTGGTACAGGAGGTCGCCACGTTGTTCGCCGGCACGATGGAATTGACGTAGAACGTGCCCTGATTGAACACCGGATTGAAAATGATCTGCTCCGAGGGGTTTGGAAGGTTCGCGTACCAGCCAAATGCATTATTGCCGCTGCTGCACGTCGTGCTGCCCTGCCAGCAAACCGTCGCGTTGGTGCCGTCGACCACACCTTCCGCGGTATTGGCAGTCAGGGTTTGCGCCTGCAAGTTCGCATAGGTCAGCGTGTACGGCGCGGCGAGGCCTGTCGCAGTCGCCGGGAGACTCGCGTAGGTGACCGGCGACATCGCGTTCCAGGCGGACAAGTTCCAGTCCCAGATACCATAGATCGACTGGACGCCGCTCGCGTACTGCACCGGAGCCAGATTGGTGAGCTGGGTACGCTGGCCGGTGCCGAATTCGACGAGCCAGCGCGGCAAGCCGCCCGAGAGGTTGCTGCGGATGACCAACAGCTGAGTAGTGATCGGCTGTCCGGACTGCGTGGTGAACAGGGGCGTGGCCGCCGCTGCCCAGTTCGCCGGGTTGTTGCTGGTCAGATCGAATCGCCACACATTACCCTGAAGGTCGCCGGCATAGACGTAGTCGGTGATGTGGTCGCCATCCAGGTCCGCAGGCGTCACATAGGCGATGCCGTTCCCGCCCGCGGTATTGGTGCTGAGGTAGTAAAACGTCCGCGCGCCCGTTGTGCTGTCGATGGACATGATGAAGATGCCGGCATCGCCCGAGACACTGCCCAAGCCGTTGCCGAAGAGGACCGCCCAGTTGCCGTTGTGCAGGCGGCGGACTTGCGGCGTTCCGAACGTGTTGCCGAGATTGTTGCCGCAATTTTGGACGTTCGCGCAGTTGATCGAGCCGGCATTCCACTCGCCGATGACGATGCTCGAGGCATTGCCTTCGTTGAAGTTGGAGGGGTTCGTGATGTCGAGCGCATAGATGGCTTCGCCGCCGACACCCAGGCCGCCGACGAGCCAGGTGTGCCACTGACCGCCGAAGAACAAGTCGCTCGAGCCCGGTGTTGCGTCGACGAAGAAGTTATGGCCGTACTGCGTGTTCGAATAATCGAGGACCGGCTCCACGCATTCTGTGTTCGTGCCGACGGCCGGCGTCACACCGTGGAGGCCTTGCACCAGAGTTTGGGTGTTCGCGTCGTTGGTGCAGCCGCCGGGTGCGGACGGCAACGCGGCGCTCACCAGCGTCGATCCCGGCATGTAGGCGAGCACTTCCTCACCGTCGTTGGGTGTCGTGGCGTTTGCGACGAAGTTGCCGTTGACGTCGAAGCTTCCGGCGCGGAATCCGTGCAGAAAGCCGTCGTTCGCCCCGAGATACACCACGTTGAGGCGCGTCTGTTCCGCCGCCGTGAACTGCACGTAGTTCTGCGTACCGGAGTTTTCCGGCATGGCGCCGCCGTAGATGCGATCCGTCCACGTCTGGGTATACGGCAAGGAAGGCGGTCCCACCCAGTTGGGGCTCGAATCGACGATGTCGCCCAAGATGGTGTCGCGCGCGCGGTACAGCCCGACCCCCTGCGAGTTGATCTCGTTGCTGCGATCGCCGCGCAGATAATTCAGGCGATAGGGGGTGACTGTCGAATCCCCGAAATCGAGCGCCGCCTGCTGATCGGCGTTGAGATTCGCCCATTCGAAGGGGATACCGACGTTATTGTCGGTGTCCCAAGTGAGCATGACGCGGCCGGCGGGCCCCGGGGTCGCGCTGGTCGGACCGCTGGCATTGGTCGTGGCGCATCCGCCGCCGGTCGACGGGGTGCCCGCCGCGGTGCCGGTCAGCAGGCAGGAGGCGTCCCAGTTGGCCGTGGTGCTCACGCTGACCGCGCCCGCGTTGTCGATCAAGTAGTTCGCCGTCACCGTGCCGGTCCAGTTGTTCGGGTCGTAAAAGGCGAAATAGGCCTGAGTGCCCGCCTCGACCTTCGCCGCCTCTTTCTCGTTGACGGTTGCGGAGCTGCCCGACTGATTGGCCGAGGCCGCCTTGAAGCACATGATCTCGTGAATGTTGGTGTCGCCGCCGGTCGAACCCGCAAATCCGACTCGAAAAGTCGCGGGCAGCGGGCCGTTGGAGGCCGTGATGGATTGATTCTTGATGATGTAGGAGTACGCTCCGCCGCTCACACTGTAGGCGAGGCTCAACAGGCCGTCCTGGGTGATTTTCAAGTTGTAGAAAATCGGCGTCGCCGCGCCGCGCGTCGTGGCGCTTTCATTGGCGATCTTGAGACTGGTGAGCTCCTTGTAGGCGTTCGGAATCGGCGCGTAATCCAGGATGCCCGCGGTATTCGCGGAGTTGCTGAGCGTGGCAGTTCCCGCGCTGGTGGGTGAACCCGGGGAGCTGTAGTTGTACAGGGTGCCCGTTTTGCAGGTGTTCTGCACCGCGTACAGCGAGTCGACATTACCCGTTGAGGGCGCCGCTGTGTTCGGCGCCGTCTCCGTTGGGCTAGTGATCAGGGTCGCCGATTGATTTGCTGTGACGGTTTGCGCAGCGGCGGCGGCGGTGGCGGCGGTGGCCGCGGTGGCCGCGGTGGCCGCGGTGGCAGCAGTCGCAGCGGTGGCAGCGGGGGCAGCGGTTGCTCCTGTGGCCGCGGTGCCATTCGCACATTTGCCGGTACCACTATTATAGGGGTGTGCGGAGGGACAGCATTCCCCCGAGCTGGGGGCCGCATCCCCGCTGGGGCAGTATTGTCCCGAACCGTAGACTTTACTGCTCGGATAGCAGTACTGCCCACTGATATCGTCTCCGGAAGGACAGTAGTATCCCCCGCTGGACTGGCCGATGGAGGAGGGATAGCAGTACCCACCACTGGGGGTTCCGGAAGCACAATAGTATCCTCCGGCAAAATTGTCGCCGGTCGGATAGCAGGACGTACCATTGATCGTTTGTCCGGAAGGACAATACTTTCCCGCGCTGTAAGAAACGCTCGAAAGGCTCGTGGGATCACAGAAATAGGTACCACTGTTGGACGTAGGGGTGAACCCACTAGGACAGTAATATCCGGAGGCGAAGACATCGGCGGAGGGATAGCAGTATCCCGACCCGCTGGAACTATAGGCGTCCCCGGTCGGACAACTCTTTGTGCACGTTCCATTACTGTAAGTGCCGGTGGCGTAACCCGTCGCCGGGCAGGAATCGCAGGTCGCGGTATTGCCGTAATAGGTTGATCCGCTCGCACAGGCGTTGGTATTCGTACACGTTGTTGTGGTGCTGTTATAAGTTCCGCTCACGCTCGTACAGGAGTTGCAGGTATCGGTGGTGGCATCGTAAGTGGCGCCGCCGGTGCACGCTTTGTTGCAGACCTGGGTCACGGGGTCGTAGGTGGATCCGGCGGAGCAAATTTCGGTGCAATTGTTGGTCGCCGCGCTGTATACGCCGCCCGCATTAGCGCAGGATGTCGCGAGCGATGCCGGATAATACGGTAGCGCCGTATTATTCGGATTGTTCCCATAGGCCGTGTTCAGCGCCGCCCAGGATACGCTGCCGGCGCCGCGCAGTCCGATGCGATCGGGCTTATAGCCATACCCGAGGTTGGTGTTGTCGCCGGTCGATCCGTACGGTGTGAGCGGCGTATTAGTGCCGGTGTATCCGGGCATGAGGCCGTAGCCGTTGAGGAAGTTGCCGTATTCGTCGATCCCTAAGCCCATGTAGCCGCCGTTCAGGCCATCGTAGTTGGCGTTGGCGTTCGAACAGGAATAGGCAAGGCTGCCTCCGGTGGCGCCGAGCCCCGGCGACTTGCTGCCGTCCATCAGGAAAAAGCTGATGCCGTCCGCGCCGTCGCTGCCGCCGCCGCCCGAGTCGCCCATGTAGGTGATCGTTTTGAAGGTGACCTGCAGTCCCGACCCGGTGTTGAAGGTATTGGTCGAGAGGATGGCGCCGCGTTCTTGCTTTGCGTACGGGTAGCCATTGGTGAAGCGCAGCGCGCCGTAGCCGACCTGATCGATGATGGGATCGGGTACTTGGGTCGCGCGACTCGAGGGCGCCGTGCTCGAGCCGAGGTAGCCAAGGTAGCCGCCGACCAAGTAAGGATCGGCGCTTTGCTGGAGCCCGTAATAGCTCGACAGCACGGAGGTGCAAGCGGGTACCGGACCGGGATTCGTGGTGGACGTCGAATTTCCCGCCGTCAGGCACGCGCCATTAAAGAAGTACCAACTGTTCGTGGTGTTGGTACCGGTGAAGTCCTCGCTGAAGGTGATCTGCGCTTGGGCGTGGCTCGCGGCAAGCGCGCCGCTGAGGACGAACAGAGTCGCCCAGAAATGTTTGGTGTTCATCATAAAGTTCCGTTGCTGGAGCTCGTGTACACGGCGTAGGTGCTTTCGACGACCGCTGCAGTGGTGCCGGCGCCGCCGTATCCGACCGCATCGACCTGGTAGATCTCGCCGGGAATGTTCGGGTCGGCCGATGCGCCCATGTCGGAGATGTAAAAAGCCGGTGCTGCGTAGTACGTGGGATTCGCCACGTTCGCGGCACTCACGGTCGTTGTGGTGCTGACCGACATGCCGGGCGGCAGGTAAGTCACCCCGACCGGTGCGCCGCCGATCTGCCACGGTACGCTGGTCACGTCGGCGACCACGGTCGGCAATTTGTTGGAGCAAATCTGCCCCTGGCCGATATTGGCGTTGAGCAGGCTGTTGCAGGTGACCGGCGCCGCGGTCGCATTGCCGCTGAGCCAGATTTCCGCGTACGCCTCCGCCGATACCGCGGCCTGCAATGCGCGCTGTCGCTCGCGCGTGTTGCCGGCGATCTTCTCCTGAATGCCGAAGCTGCGAAACATACTGAGCGCGATGATGGTGACGACGATCAGCAGCAGCAGGCTCGATATCAACACCATGCCGCGCTGCGCGGAGCGCGCGCCGTGGACAGGATGATTCATAGCACTGGCCCGGTCTGATTCATGACGCTGATGATCCGCTGGACGCCGATGGTCTGCGGCTGACCCTGGTTGGCGACGTACACCGGATTGGTGAACGTCAACTGGACCAGGGCCGTAATGACGTTGCTCCACAGGCCGGCCGCGGTGACCTGGGTGGCGTTCATATAAGTGTCGACGTTGTTGCCGGTCGCCGCCGCATTGGCTTTGACGCCGTAGAGGATGCTCAGATTGGTGACGCCGTTCACCAGGTTGTACTGCGTGCCGTTCATCGTGCAAACCAGCTGGCCGTTCAGCACCTGAAACGTGTTGACATACAGCGTGTTCGGGCCGCCGGTGGGATTCGATTGTCCGCTGCAGTTCAAGATGCCGTCGCCGCCCGCGGTCATGTAGCGAATAGTGACTTGATCGCCGGGAGGGTTCGCGGAGTAGATCCCGTAGACCGATTGTCCCACCGCGAACGGTGCGATGGCGCTGAGCGTCGTGTCCAGCGTATTGGTGGTCGGATCGGGGAAATAGCCCGCCGACTGGATCACATCGGACATCATGGTCAACGCCATCCGCTCGCCGTCCTGCAACTGCGCGAGCGCGCTCTGATTGCCGAAGACCGCGCGGTTCGCCTGCACGATCGTGAGCAGCGCGCCCAGCAAGAACAGGCCGATGAACAAGGCGACCAGGATCTCGATGAGCGTAAAGCCGCGTTCATCATGCAGAGCGTGAAGCCTTGGGCGCGGGGCGTGCATGGGCTAGGGCTCCACGTACAGCGTGTAGGTCGGCGCGAACGTCGCTTGCGTGGTCGCGGCGACACTTTGGGTGTTGATGGACACGGCCTTCTCGTTCCAGGTCACCTGAATCGTGCAGTTGACCGGGATGGCGACCGGACAGTTGATGGTGGTGACCGGATTCGAATTGCCGAGCATCCCGTTCAGCGCCGCCGCATAGGTGTGCAGATCGAAGGCAGCCAGCGACTGCGGGCTGCAGGGCGTCGCCGCGTCGGCGGCTCCGGATACACAGTATGTCGCGCTCGCGGCGGTCGAATTCAGGGTCGGATCGCTGATGACGGTACCGGTTATCGTCACTGGGACGGGCGCCGAGCCGGTCGACCAATAAGCGCGATTGGCGTGCATGCTCGCGGCGAGGCCCGCCGCTTGCAGCGCCACGAGCGATCGCGCGCTCGCGGAGCCGGTGCTCGCGTAGGCAAGCGCTTGGATCTTCGCGATGCCCAGCAGGCCGATCGACACGACGACCAGCGCCACCATCACCTCGATCAAGGTGAAGCCGCGCGCATGCGCAGGGGTGCAGCCGCTGGAGCGATCGCGCGCGCTCATGTGCAGGTCACCCCGTTGGACACGGCTCCATATAGCTCCGTCGCCATCTCCCCGCTCAGGTTGATGGACAAGCAGCGCGTCCAGGCGCTGGTGTTCGTTGCGTCATGCAGCGTGATCAAGGTGCCGTTGGGGATGCCGCCGGCATAACCCTCGCGGTTGAAGGAGATGGTTGCGACATTGTTCGAAGCCGAGAAGGTGTCGGTGCTCGAAAACGTGTTTTGCACCCGCAGGACGGTGTTCGTCGAGGCTGAAACCACGATCCAGCCGCTCTGCCAATTCGTCGAGTTGGCGCACGTCGTGCCGTTCGCGGACACGCAGACGTTGACGGTGCGCCCTTCCTTGATCGCTTCGGCGCGCGCGAATTGCAGGTCGCCGAGCAGACCGTTCACCTCGCCGGCGATGCGGTTGGCATTCGTGACGTACTGAAACGACGGCACGGCGAGCGTGAGGAGAATCGCGGCGATGGCCATCGTGATGAGCAATTCCAACAGCGTGAAGCCCGACGCGCGCGCGAAATTAATCTCGCCGGCGGTCCCGCCGACGGCTTGCGGCGGGAGCGCCGCCCTGTGTTTTGTCGTGTGGCCAGTGTTCATGCTGTTCAAGCTAAAGGCCTAAGCTTGCGTGAACCTGACGAGCGCGATTCGATCATCAGACCTGTGAGGCGACTCGCACAATCGCCGCGGAAAACGAGGTCCATGACACACGGACTAAGTGCGTGTGCGCAGCGGTTTTGTGAATTAGGTCAAAGCGGTAGATCGGGAGAAAATCGGTCGCAAAGCGAAGCTGTCGGTAAGTCTCGGTGGGATGCTTCCGGGGGCCGCCGCCATTGCAGCGCCAATATTCAGAGGCGATGGCACTATCGCCGTGATCGCCATCGCCGCACCTACCAAGCGGCTGAGGCTGCGCCTGCTGGAACTGCGCGCCATGATTTCGAAAAGGGGCTTCGCGAGCCTCCGGTTATTCCCATCAGGTACTGAACAAGCGTTGAAAAGGATGCTGGGCAGCGTTGGCTTCGAGATGCGCCACGGTGCCCTATTTAGGCCGCCATCTTGGCGGAGAGGTTGAGTTGAACCGATTCGGCCTCCGCGATGATCCGCTCCATTAACTCGGCCACGGTCGGCACATCGTGAACCAGTCCCACTGACATACCCGCGCCGGTCATCCCTTTTTCCAGGTCACCCGTGGTGAGCGTTATCACGTGCATTTTGAGCATTTGGGACATGCGCAGCATGATCTCGATTTTCGCCGGCCCCAGGGAGAGGACTTGCATGAGGAGCTTGAGGTAGGGAGTCTTAAGTTCCTTCGCGATTGCGAAGGAGTCCTTGAAGATTTGCCAGAGATTCATCCGGGACGTCAGCATACGGTCCGCCGCTACCGTTTTCATCACTCGGCACGGTATCCCGTCGAAGCGATCTGAAAAGAGCGTGTCAGCTATATCCAATTCGACGGCCTTGTTCTTGAAATTTTGATGCAGGGGGCTTTCCCGGGTGGTCAGAAAGCGAGTTCCCATTGAGACCCCGCCTGCGCCCAAGGCCAGCGCCGCCACGAGCCCTGCACCGTTAGCGACTCCGCCTGCCGCGATGATGGGGATTTTCAGCACTTCCGCCAGTCTGGGAATAAGGACAAAGGAGGTGACTTCGCCTGCATGGCCCGCCGCCTCATGTCCGGTGGCGATGACCGCGTCGGCACCATGAGCCTCTGCGCGCTGCGCGAGGTGGACGCCGTTCACCGATGCCATCACCTTTCCGCCGTATGCTCGGGCGCGCTTCACGATCCAGTCGCCCTTGCCCATGGAATAGTTGATGACAGGCACCTTCTCTTGGAGCAGGACCTCCGCGTTCTCCATGCCGTTCGGTAACGCGAGAGGGGTATTGGCGGCAAAGGGCTTATCGGTCAAGGACCTGATCTCCCGAATGGCCGCCCTGGTCACATCTGGTGGGCTGGACCCCGCACCGTAGTTGCCCAACCCTCCCGCATTCGATACAGCCGCTACCATTCTGGGAAGTGCGACCTTGCCCATGCCGGCGTTGAGAATGGGGTACTTGATGCCGAACAATTCCGTAACGGATGTTTTCACAGCTGCCTTCTTTTCCAGGGAAATATGGGTTATTGACCTGGGTTCAGCCGTAGGGCGGTTCCTGCCACCACGGGAAGTAGTCCGGCATGTCTTTGGAGACGACACACGGGAAGTGCGGCGGGCGCTTTTCCAAGAAGGATTGGACGCCTTCCTTCGCATCCGCGCTGCGTCCACGCGTGCAAATGCCGCGGCTTTCAATTTTGTGCGCGTCCATGGGGTGCTGCATCGCCTGGCCTTGCCAGAGCATCTGGCGCATCAGCGCGATAGACACGGGCGCAGTGTAATCCGCGATTTCGCGCGCGATCGCGTGTGCGGCCGGGAGCAGTTGTTCCGGCGGGAGCACGTCGCGTACGAGCCCGCCCTCCTTGAGTTCGGCCGCGGGCATCACGCGCCCGCTGTAGCTCCACTCGAGTGCGCGGCTGATGCCGACGATGCGCGGCAGGAAGTACGACGAGCAACACTCGTGCACAATGCCGCGCCGCGCGTATACGAAGCCGACGCGCGCGTTCTCGCTCGCGAGACGGATATCCATGGGCAGTATCATCGATGCACCGACGCCCACCGCGGGGCCGTTAATCGCGGCAATCACAGGCTTGAGGCTCTGGAAAATGCGCAGCGCCAGTAAGCCGCCGCCATCGCGGGCCGAGGGCTTGCTGTAGTCGATCGAGCCGTCCGCGCGCACGGCGGAATCGGCCCGGCCCGACTTGTCGAAGATGGAGGCGCCCTTAGAGAGGTCCGCACCTCCGCAGAAGCCGCGCCCCGCGCCCGTGACGATCACTGCGCGCACGTTGTCGTCCCGGTCGCTTTGATCAAAGGCGTCGATCATCTCCTGTGTCATCTGCCTATTCATGGCATTGAGTACGTCGGGACGGTTGAGCGTCAGCGTCGCCACGCCCTTGTCGACTTCATAACGGATCGTTTCGTAGTTCATTTAGGTCTCCTCGGTCCTGACTTGTCCTCGTGATGGTGATGCGCGGAACGCCGGCCTCACTGGCGTTCTCTATGGGTGTCGCCCTGCCGAGTCGCGTACACCGCGCGCAGAGCTTCCCTAGGAGCCTGTCTGAGTATTCCGCGTGAGCCGCGTTGGCTGGGAGAGCGAGCGGATGCAAGGCGCGCGGCGCCGGCCGTAGTGGCGCTACGGCCAAGCCGCGCAACACCGCAGACGCCGCTCTCCCAGCCAACCCGGAGGGACCTGGCAGATTTCGCTTCATCCGTCGTTGTCGCCTCCTCATTGGGTGTTGACCCAACTTCGTCGGCTCCGCCTCGGCTGAAGCGAAATCTGCCGCGGTCGCGGCCACGGGGAATACTCAGACAGGCTCCTAGGTGTTATTGAATTTGGGCGGGCGCTTTTCGAAAAAGGCCTTACGCTTTTCGGCGGCATCCTCGGTGGATTGAGCCATGAATACTGCGCGAGTTTCCATTTCCATCGCCTGCTCAAGACTGCTGGCGTTTTGGTTGAACCACAGGGACTGCTTGGTCGTCCAGACGCCCATCGGCACGTTGACCAGGATGTTCTTGGCCAGTTCGAGACAGGCGTTCTGCAACTCCTCATCTGCCACTGTTTTCAATACCAAACCAATACGCTCGGCTTCATCGGACAGTACCGGCCGGGCTGTCAACAGCAACTCGGCGGCACGTTGGGTCCCGATGGCGCGGGGCAGCATATAGCTCATGCCCAATTCGCAACCGGTGGCCGCATTGTGGATCGAGTTAACGAACTTGGCTGCCTTACCGGCGATCGCGATGTCGGACGCCAGGGGCAGGGCATACCCCATACCGGCAACCGTACCGTTAACACCGCAAATGATGGGTTGCGGCAAAGAGCGCATCAGGGTCGGGATAGAAGCGAGAACGCTCATGGCGTACTTGGTGTGATAGGCCTTGCCTACTTTCGGATCAACCCAGTCCGGCTTGCCGCCGTTGCGCAGGTCGTGGCCGGTACAAAATGCTTTGCCGACACCGGTAAGAATCACCACCCGGGTATTGGGATCGAACTTGAGTCCACTCAGGATGTCGACGAACTCCGTGTACATCGCAAAGGTGAAGGAGTTCATGGCATCGGGACGGTTCAGCGTGATGCGCTTGACGCCCTCGATGGGTTGTTCGATCAGAAAATTGTCGGACATTGCGCTCCCCTTGCTATTTGTTCAGCCAATGCACCTTGACCATGCCGTCGCCGAAGGGCTCATCGCGATTCTTGAGGGCGGTCTTCAGTCCATGCTCGGCCATGTCGGCGCGGAACTGGGTGCGGCGCGGCCCTTTGCTGAGGTGGGCACGGGCGTCCATTTCGGCGGAGAAGCGTTGCAGGGTCTTAGCGCCTTGCAGTTCCAGCGCCGCATTGATGATGCGCTTGTGAGCGGACAGCAGTTCGCCGTCGACAAAGCTGATGCGGCGGGCCAGTTCGTTCACTTCGGCATCAAGTTGATCGACCGGCACCGCATCCAGTACCAGGCCGATACGGGCAGCGTCGCGGCCCCACAGGCAGTCGCCAGTCATCATGAGGCGCTTGGCCCATTGGGGACCGACGTGATAGACCCACATCTGACTGGGTGGGGTGCCGTTAGCGCGAGTTGCCGGGAAGCCGATTTTGGCCTCTTCAGTACAGATGATGAAATCGCACATGAGCGCTAGATCGGTACCCCCGGCCATGCAATTGCCCTGTACCTTGGCGATCACCGGCTTATGAATCTCGAACAGGGCCAGGTTTAGTTTCTGGGTCTGTTCCAGGTTCCAACAATCGTCATCAATAGAACCGTTGACGGTACGGTACTTGGACTCGTCCCAAGGCGGCTTCTCGCCGTCCTTGAAGCCGGCATAGGCGCCGGCCAGGTCATAACCGGCACAGAAATCCTTCCCGGCCCCTTCGAGGATGATCACATTGACGTCGACCAGGGCATCCGCCTCGATCAAAGCATCACGCAGTTCGGCCAGCATGGGGGGGTGAAGCGCGTTGCGTTTTTCAGGGCGGTTCAAGGTGATGCGCGCAATGCGATCCTTGACGTCGAACAGAATGTATTGCGTGTTGCCGAGATACTTGCCCATAAGAACCCCTTGCTCTGCATTCTATTTTATGAACGGTGCTCAAGAATATAAACGTTCCATCCCGGAGAGGTCAACCCAGCTTGCGACGATTGAAGTCTCGACAACGCGGCGGCCGGAACATCCGGGCATTTGAGAGGCGAAAATTGGCCGAACGCGCGGCCGCCGAGTGGCGGGTCGTGAGCGATCAGGGCTCGCTCGACAGTTCCTTGAGCAGACTCGGATCGCTCTTCTCCCAAAAGCTCCTCCACGTGGGAAAGAAATGCGGCAGCGCGGGCTTGCGGTCGCGCCAGAGGTCCCAGCGCTGGAAATTCGGGCCGGTCGGGCGCTCCAGAATGTCGGTGGAGTACCAGTGCTTCTCGGAGCGTTTGACGAAAAACCAACGACCATGCCGCCGCTCGTAGGTATCGAAGTAGCAAATCGCCATGACGATCCATTGGCCCCGGGCTTCATGCTCGGCGCGGCAATACACCTTGCCGGTGGCATGGTCATCGTCGATGAAATCGACCACCTGGCCGCAGATCTGATGGTGTGAGCGATAGAAGGTGCGCACGTTCGGATCGATGAAGCGCTTCAGGGCGTCGCGGCCCACGCCGTGCGAGCCGCAGTCGACGTCCTCGACGAACAACTGCACCCACGCGTCCAAATCGCGCGAGTCGATGGCCAAGGCGTAGCGCATGGGCAACTGCTGAATCGCAAGCTGCGATTCGATGCGGTCCAGGCGTTTGAAGAGATCCGCGTCGTCCGTCATTTACCGGTCCCCGCGCTGCCCATCGATTGTATCCCAGGCGAGCGGCAAGGCATAAACGGTACCGTTGACGCCGGATCGCATGGCGATTTTCTGGCCGGGCTGCAAGTAAAAATCGGGGATGCGCCGCAGCCACTCTTCGATGAATACTTTGATTTCGGTGCGGCCGAGATTCGATCCCGGACAGCGGTGCGGCCCGTTGCCGAAAGTCGAATGGATGGGAGTCGGCCGGTTGAAATCGACCACGAGCGGGTTGGGGAAAGCTCGTTCGTCCAATCCGTGCAGCGTGGTCGGCAGCACGATCATATCGCCGGCCTTGAGCTGGACGCCCTTGTACAGCAGATCTTGGGCAACGTAGCGCCCCTGATTGACGATCGGGAAGCGGCGCAGCAGTTCGTCCACCGCTTTGGGGATCAGCGCCGGATCCTCGACGAGCTGCTTGCGGTGAGCGGGACTGCGCGCGAGGAACAGAGCGGCGAACGACATCGCCGTCACCACGGTGTCCATGCCGCCGATCAGCACGAGCGATACCATGCCGACGATTTCCTGGTCGGTGAGGGGGCGGCCCTTGACTTCCGCACGGGTCAATTTGGTGATCAGGTCCTCCCCGGGCTTGGCGCGCCGCTCCGCTATCTTGGCGGCGGCATATTCGAATATCTTTTTGATCGTGGTATGCACATCTTCGGGTTTTTTGGGACGGACCATGCCCTCCGCCCATTCGAGCAGATCGCGTCGATCCGCCGCCGGTACATCGACGATGCTCATGAACACTTCGATCGGCAGATGCTGAGCGAAATCGACGACGAAATCGCAGCGTCCTCGAGGCTTGATCTCCTCGAGCAATTTGATCGCCAGGGTGCGGGCGCGCGATTCGAGGCCGGCGACCGCTTTGGGTGAAAAGGACGGATTCAGCAATGCGCGATACAAGCCGTGCTCGGGCGGGTCGGCGAAAATGGGATACAGCGGAAAGGGCGGCGCGGAACTGATGGGCACCGTGAGGTTGTGACTGGAAAAATGCTGGTAGTCCGCGAAGATCTTGTAAATGTCCTCGCCGCGTACCGCGATCCAATGGCCGCCGTTGGCGGTCGACCAAAAAATGTCCGGATAATTCTCGTCGTGCAGACGCTTGAGCGCGAGATGGAAGTCCGCTTCCGCCCCCGGCGGGTTGTAGATATCGAAATCGAAGACCAATTCCGAGGGTACATGAGCGGGCACTGGCGATTTGTCGGCGGAGTGAATCGAGGACACGGCGCGTTCTCCAAAAAAGCGGGTTGCCGAATTGCCGGAGTCTGAAATCGCATTGCCGGCTCGGCGCATTGCCGGATCGACATCGCAATTGTATAATTGAATGACGTTCAATAATATAAACGATGCCGGACGCTGTCAACGGTGTGTTTCCGGCCTCGGGGGAGTTCTCATGGGCAACGTGTCATTCGCGGGGCGTGTCGGCATCGTTACCGGCGCCGGCGGCGGGCTCGGGCCGGCTGAAGACGACATGAGCGCCAACGAGCGCAGTGCGCAATGACCGACGCGCCGGTTCCGCCGCAGGCATCCTCTCCCTCGAGCGGCGCGGTTCCGCCGAGCGCCGCGGCAGCACTCATCATTGCTCGCCCAGCCGCTCGGGCGCCCGAGATCCTGCTGCTGAAGCGCAGTCCCGCGGCACGTTTCATGCCGAACGCCTACGTTTTTCCCGGGGGCTCCGTCGATGGCGACGACGCGGCGGAGCAGATCTATGATCTGTGCGCGGGCGTAACTGACGCGACGGCCAGCGAACAACTGGATCTGCCGCGCGACGGCTTGCGATTCTTCGTCGCCGCGGTGCGCGAGGCATTCGAGGAATGCGGTCTTTTGTACGCCTATGATGCGCAGGGCCGTATTGCGGATCTCATGCACTGGGAGAGCGAGCGGCTGCACCAGCTGCGCACGGATCTGCAGTGTGCGCGGACGGGACTCGCGCCGCTGTGCGCGTCCCAAGGGTGGCGCCTTGCGGTCGACCGGTTGATCTACTTCGGTCATTGGATTACGCCGGTGGGTATGCAGCGTCGCTTCGATACTCGATTTTTCATCGCGCGTGCGCCGCCGCATCAACTGGCCTCCCTGGCGGGCGAAGAAATGTCCGCTTTGATTTGGCTCGGTGCGGCGCAAGCGCTGGCGAAGCATGCGGCGGGTGACCTTGAGCTCATGCTGCCCACATGGACCCTATTGGGGCAAATCGCGCCGTTTGGCACCATCGATGCCTTATTCGACTTTGCGCGCGCGCCGCGAAAAATCCTCCCCGTTACGCCTCCGCTCCGGCGGGCGTAGGAGCCTGGGCGCGAGCCGCGGGTTGACCGGCCGGACCCAAGCCGGTTGACTGTCCGGACGACCTCGTTTATATTTTCGAATACTGTTCAAATATTGCATGATCAGCGAGAGATATGCGCACGGCCGGGGAGATAATCGAGCGCAACGCACGCAATTTCCCGCGTCGCGAGGCGTATGTCTACGGTGATCGGCGGCTGAGTCACGGCGAGTGGTTCGACCGCGCGAAGCGCTTGGCGGGTGGACTTTACGAGTTGGGCTTGCGGCGCCAGGACCGCGTGGCAATTCTTGCGATGAATTGCCTCGAATACTACGAGCTGTACGCGGCCGCCGAAGTGGCCAGCTTCATCATCGCTCCCGTGAATTTTCGGCTGGCGCCGCCCGAAGTCTTGTTCATGCTGCGCGATTCCGGCGCCAAGATTCTGGTCTTCGAGTCTCAGTACGCGACGATGATCGGGCAGCTGCGCGCGGAGCTGCGCGACGTGAGGCAGTACGTGTGCATCGGCGAGGCACCCGAATGGTCGGCGGATTTCGAATCCGTGGTGGCGCTCGGCACGCCGGAGGGGCCGCCGATCCTGCCGCGCGAGGACGATTACGTCTATCTTTGGTACACCAGCGGCACTACCGGGCATCCCAAGGGAGTTCCGTGGCGACAACACAGGGCGTGCGAAACGGCGCGGGCCAATGTGATCGCATCGGAGATGACCGGCGCGACGCGCGTGCTGCAAGGGACGCCGCTGTATCACATCGGCGGTAAAGGCTATGCGCTCGGGGCGGGCTGGGTCGGCGGCACGGTGGTATTGCACCGCGGGTTCGATGCGGTCGCGATGCTGCAGACGATTGCGCGCGAACGCATCACCATGACGTTCATGGTGGCCGCCATGCTGCAGGCCGTCCTCGACGCACCGAATCTTAACGGCTACGACCTATCCAGCATCCGCATGATCGTCACCGCGGCTGCGCCGATTCCCGTGCCGCTTCTGCGTCGCGGCATCGAAGTGCTGGGGCCCGTCTTCTCGGTGCAATACGGCTGCACGGAGGTGGGCGGCATTGCGACCTTGCCGCGTCACGAAGTGAATCCGGATGGAACGGCCGATGACATTCGCCGGCTCGCCTCGGTCGGCCACGTCAATCAAGAAGTGGATTATCGGATCGTGGACGATCAGGGCAGAGACTGTGCCGTCGGCCAGCCTGGCGAAGTGCTGGTGCGCTCCGCCGCGGTACTCGACAGCTATTGGAACAATAGCGCCGCGACCATCGAGTCGATACGAGACGGCTGGTACGCCACAGGCGATATCGGCGTGCTCGACGAGCGGCACTATCTGTTTCTCGTCGATCGCAAGAAGGACATGATCATTTCCGGCGGGGAGAACATTTATTGCCGCGAGGTCGAGGAGGCGATCGCCAGCCATACCGACGTGCTCGATGTGGCCGTGATCGGGGTCGCCGACGCGAAGTGGGTCGAGGCGGTCAAAGCGGTCGTCGTTTTGCAGCAAGGCAGCATACTCGATGCGGAAGCTCTGATAGCGTTTTGCAAAGCGCGAATCGCCCACTATAAGTGTCCGAGAAGCGTGGATTTCGTGGCGGAGCTGCCGCGTTTGCCGACCGGAAAACTCAACAAGCCGGCGCTGCGAAAGCGGTATCGGTCTTGATTCGTAGCATGAGCGAGTCGGACCGGGTCGTCATTGTCGGTGCGGGCCACGCGGCGGGGGAGTGCGCGACGGCGCTGCGTCAAGAAGGATTTACCGGGCCGATTCTGGTCATCGGAGCGGAAAGGCACTTACCGTATCAACGGCCGCCCTTGTCGAAGGCGTACCTGGCCGGTCAAATGGGGGTGGAGGCACTGACCTTAAGGCCGCACGCGACGTACGAGCGCGGCTCGATCGAGATGCTCCTCAATACCGAGGTCACCCGCATCGATCGAGCGCAACGCGAGGTGGAAACTGCCGATGGGAGCCGACATCGCTATGCGAAGCTCGTCCTCGCACTGGGCGGGCGGGCCCGGCGGCTGGACTCGCGCCTGGCCGCGCGCGCGCGGGACTGCGGCAATTTTCACTATCTTCGCACCATCGACGACGTCGATCGGATACGCGCGCAGTTCTCGCCCGGATTTCGGCTGGCGATCATCGGCGGCGGCTACATCGGTCTCGAGGTTGCCGCGGTCGCGATCAAGCACGGGCTCGCGGTCACCGTGATCGAAGCGCTGCCGCGGGTGCTGGCGCGGGTCACTGCGCCGGAGATTTCGGCATTCTACGAACGCGTGCACGGCGAAGCCGGTGTCGACGTGCGGACCAATTCGATCATCGAATCCTTCGAACTGGATGAATCGGGCGACGCGGTCGCCGCGGTGGCAACCAGCCGCGGACGAATCGCCGCAGACCTGGTGATCGCCGGCATCGGATTGCAGCCGAATGTCGAGCTCGCGGGCGCCGCCGGTCTGAAGACCGAGGATGGGATATGGGTGGACGAATTCACGCGCACCGGCGATCCGGACATTCACGCGATCGGCGATTGCTCGAATCACCCGAATGCCGCGCTCGGCCGGCGATTGCGGTTGGAATCGGTGCCGAATGCCGTCGAGCAGGGGCGCGCGGCGGCGGCCGTCATTGCGGGCAAGCTCCGGCCGTATCAAGCGGTGCCGTGGTTTTGGTCGGACCAATACGATCTGAAATTGCAAATGGTCGGAATTTCGCGCGACTATGAGCGGCTGGTGATCCGCGGATCGACCGCCGAGCGCAATTTCATCGGCTTCTATCTGCGCGGCGGCCGAATCATCGCGGCGGACGCCGTCAGCCGGCCGGGGGAGTTCATGGTGGCCAAGCGCATGGTCGCGGCGCAAACCCCGGTCGATCCGGCGCGGTTGGCCGATAGCACCATTGCCTTGAAGAGCCTCAGCACCCCTTAGCCGCAACGAGTCACTGCTCCATGCCCAAGATCACGTTCATCGAATTCAACGGCACCGAACATCGAGTCGACGCCGATGTGGGGCAGAGCGTCATGCAGGCCGCGATCAACAACATGGTGCCGGGAATCATTGCCGACTGCGGCGGCAACTGTGCCTGCGCCACCTGCCACGTCTACATCGACGAGCCTTGGGCGTCGCGCGCGAATCCGCCGTCCAAGGAAGAAAAGGACATGATCGAATGCGCACTTCACGTCGCGGAAGTCAGTCGATTGAGCTGCCAAGTGCACGTGACCCCGGCGCTTGACGGACTCGTCGTGCGTCTGCCGGAGTCGCAATTGTGAATCCCCTGGTGGCACCGCTGTTCCGGCCCCTGCGAGTCGGCAGCGTCACGCTCAAGAACCGAATCGTCATGGCGCCGATGACGCGCGGTTTCTCGCCGCATGGAATTCCGGGCGACGATGTGGCCGCCTATTACCGGCGCCGTGCGCAGGGTGATACGGCGTTGATCATCACGGAAGGGGTGGGTATCGATCATCCTGCCGCGCTTGGTGATGCCGGGCTCAACGAGTGTAATCTGCCGCACATGTACGGCGCGGCGGCACTCGCGGGATGGCGCCGCGTCGTCACCGGCGTACACGAGGCGGGCGGCGTCATATTCCCGCAGCTGTGGCATCAAGGCGTGATGCGCAAGGCCGGCACCGGCCCGCATCCCGAGGCGCCGAGCTGCAGACCCTCGGGTTTGTGGGGGCCGGTTGGACGCACGACGGCGCTCTCTGCCGATGATATCGCCGCCTATGCGGTGCCGACTGTTGCGATGACCGACAGCGAAATAGCCGACGTGATCGCCGCCTACGGTCGAAGTGCCGCACATGCCCTGGAGGTAGGCTTCGACGGCATCGCCATTCACGGCGCGCATGGCTATTTGCCGGATAACTTTCTGTGGGAGGTGACCAATCGACGCACCGATCGCTGGGGCGGGGATCGCAGCCGCCGCTCGGCGTTTGCGGTGGAAGTCGTCAAGGCCGTGCGTGCCGCCATCGGCCCTGCGCGCCCGATCGTATTTCGTTTTTCGCAGTGGAAGCAGCAGGATTTTCGTGCGCGCCTCGCCGCTACGCCGGAGGAGCTGGAAGAGGTTCTCGGCCCGATCGCCGCGGCCGGCATCGACGTGTTCGACGCCAGCGTCCGCTATTTCAACCGCGCCGAGTTCGAGGGATCGCCGATGAATCTTGCCGGTTGGGCGAAAAAGGTGACGGGCAAGCTCAGCATCGCGGTGGGGGGCATCGGCTTGGACAAGGGTTACTACGATTCCAAGCGCGAGGGTGCGTCGCGATCCGCGCACAACTTCGAGCCGCTGATGCAGCGCTTCGGCCGGGGTGAATTCGATTTGGTGGAGGTCGGCCGCTCGCTGCTGCACGACCCGCAATGGACCCAAAAGGTGCGCGCCGGCGAGGATCTGCTGCCGTTCAGCGAAGAGTCATTGAAAGTGTTGCGTTAGCTTCGGTCGGAGAAATCCCATGAGTGACGATAGCCTATTGACCCGGCTCGATGCCGACGGCGTGTTGACCGTTACGTTGAACCGCCCGGCGGTGAAAAATGCCTTCGATACGGCGACGCAGCGCCGCATGACGGAGGTGTTTTACGACGCTTCGAGAACGCCTGCCGCACGAGTAGTGGTGCTCACCGGGGCTGGTCGCTCATTCTCGACGGGCGGCGACGTGAAATCTCTCGGCAGTGCCGATCCCGGCGACCCGCTCGCGCAACAATACAGCGCCGATCCCACGTGGGGTGAACTCGAAGCGCGCGTCGATCGGTTGCGTAAGTTCACCGAAGCCTCACTGTGGCTGTACCGCATGGGAAAGCCCACCATTGCCATGCTCCGCGGGCCCGCCGCAGGAGCCGGCCTCTCGCTGGCGCTGGCATGCGACTTTCGCTTCGCGGCCGATGATGCGTACTTCGTGACCTCGTTCGCCAAGATCGGCATGTCGGGCGACTACGGCGGCAGCTACTTCATGACCAAACTGATCGGCCCGGCGAAGACCAAGGAGCTGTACATGTTGAGCGAGCGGTTGAGTGCCGCAGAGGCGCTGCGGCTCGGTCTGATCACGCGGTTGGCGGCGGAGGCGGACCTCGAGGCGCAGACCTACGAGTTTGCTCGGCGATTGGCCAAGGGCCCGGCGGTTGCCCTGCGCTATATCAAGGACAACGTGCATGCCGCGCTCGATGAGCCTCTGGAGCGTGCGTGCGAGGTGGAATTGCGCAACATGGTCCGCTGCCGCTTGACTCAGGACTCGCGCGAAGCGATGGCGGCCTTCGCGGAAAAGCGCGAACCGCAATTCAACGGTCGGTAGGAGAATCCATGCGTCGTGCTGCAATCGTTGCACCGCTCCGTACCCCGGTCGGGACTTTCGGCGGGAGCCTGCGCGCGGTGCCCGTCGAAGTGCTGGGCGCCACGGTTCTGCGGGCCGTCGTGGAACGCGCGCGCTTGGACCCGGCCTTGATCGAAGACGTCATATTCGCGCAGTCCTACGCCAGCGGCGAGACGCCCTGCGTGGGCCGCTGGATTGCGCTCGAGGCGGGCCTGCCGGTCGACGTGCCCGGCATGCAGCTCGACCGCCGCTGCGGCGGCGGGCTGCAAGCCGTCATCAACGCGGCCATGATGGTGCAAAGCGGCGCCGCCGATGTAGTGATCGCCGGCGGCGTGGAGAGCATGAGCAATGTCGAGTACTACACCACGGACATGCGCTGGGGGACACGCGCCGGAAGCGTGAAGCTGCACGATCGACTCGAGCGCGGTCGCGAACGCTCGCAGCCCGAGGCGCGCTTCGGGCGCATTTCGGGCATGATCGAGACGGCGGAGAACCTGGCCAAGCAATTCGGCATCTCGCGCGAGCAGTCGGACGAGTATGCAGCGCGCAGCCAGCAGCGCGCCGCCCACAGTTGGGCGACGGGACGCTTCGCCGATGAAATCGTGCCGCTGCGCGTCCCGCAAAAGAAAGGCGAGGCGCTTAACGTCGAGCGCGACGAGGGAGTGAGGCCCGAGACCACGGCGCAATCGCTTGCCGCGCTGCGGCCTCTGCTGAAGGATGGTACCGTGACGGCCGGCAACTCCAGTCAACAAAACGATGCCGCGGCCTGCTGTCTGGTGGTGGCGGAAGAGCAACTCGCCAAGTTGAATCTCGAACCGCTCGGATTTCTCGTGGGTTGGGCGGGCGCCGGCTGCGAGCCGGCGACCATGGGCATTGGACCGGTCCCGGCGGTGGCGAAGCTGTTCCGCCGCACGGGGTTTTCCTTCGATCGGGTCGATCTCGTGGAGCTGAACGAGGCCTTCGCATGCCAGGTGCTGGCCGTGTTGAAGGGTTGGCATTGGGATGATCCGCAGCGCTTGAACGTCAATGGGTCCGGAATATCGCTGGGGCATCCGATCGCGGCGACCGGCGTGCGGATTCTTGCCACCATGCTCTATGAGCTCAAGCGGCGCGGCTTGCGCTACGGGCTGGAGAGCATGTGCATCGGCGGCGGCCAGGGCCTCGCGGCCCTATTCGAGAGTGGCGGATGAGGCGCAGCGCGGCAGCAGCGCGAGCGGTGCGGCCTTGAGTGCGATCCGAAGGAGAGCGTCGTGGGTGCAGTGAAACGTCTCGAGGACTTCGACGATGCGGCGTTCGATCCGTTCATTGCGGACGAAGCGATGTTCGGTCCCTGTCCCGACCCCTATCCGAAGCTGGCCGAGCTGCGCGAGAAAGGGCCGGTGCACGCGCTCAATTATCGCGTCCACATGGGCGAGCCGCCCGACATCACCAGCAGCGACGTGGAGCATTTTACTGTGGTCGGTTACGATGAAGTCGGACAGGTTTTGCGCGATCCCGAAACCTTCTCCAATAAGGCGTATCTGCGCAATATCGGGATCAGCTTTGGGCGCAGCGTCACGACTATGGATGCTCCGGAGCATCCGCGCTATCGCAGAATTTTTCAAAAGGCGTTCTTGCCAAACGTCGTGTCGACTTGGGGCGAATCCGTCGTCGATCCGGTCGTCGACTCCCTGATGCGCGCGTTCATCGAACGCGGCCACGCGGATCTGGTGCAGGAATTCACGTTTCACTATCCGTTCCAGATCGTCTTCAAACAGCTCGGGTTGCCGCCGGACGAAGTCGCGACATTCCACAAGCTCGCGATGGCCCAAATCGTGGTGAGCTTCGATATTGCGCACGGCACCGAAGCGTCGCGCAAATTGGGCACGTATTTCAAAGCGATCGTCGAGGAGCGGCGCCGCAATCCCGGCGGGGACCTCATCAGCGTTCTGGCGCAGGCGGAGGTCGATGGCGAGCATTTGCCGGAGGACGTGCTGATATCGTTCCTGCGGCAGCTGGTGAATGCCGGCGGCGACACCACCTATCGCGGCACCAGCGTGCTGCTCACGGGACTCTTGAGCAATCCTGATCAATGGAAGGCGGTAGGCAAGGATCGCAGCCTCGTGCCGCAGGCCATCGAAGAGGCGCTGCGCTGGGAGGGGCCCGTGTTGATTCAAACCCGCATGGCGACCCGGGACACGGAACTCGGCGGCGTCAGAATTCCCGCGGGGGCTTTTTTGGACGTGGCGGCCGGGGCAGCCAATCGCGATCCGGAGAAATTCTCCGAGCCGGATCGATTCAACATCTTTCGCAAATCACCGCATCGGCATTTTGCATTCGCATTCGGACCGCATATTTGCATCGGCCAGCACCTGGCGCGCGTCGAGATGACGCGTGCGCTCAATGCCGTTCTCGATCGCCTTCCCAATTTGCGATTGGATCGAGAGCGCCCGAAGCCCGAGATTCGCGGCATCATGATGCGCGTGCCGAAACACATTTATGTGCGTTTCGATACGGATCGCGACAGGTCATCGTAGATTTCCTGCGCTTGCGCGAGCGCCGCGTCGAAATCATTGAGCTCGATTCCGCCGCGCACCGCGGCGATGAGTGCGCTCTGCGCGGCCGTGGGATCCCGCGGCGCGCATCGGTTCAAGGTCTCGGCCAGCGCCGCACGCGGGTCGGCGTCGGCGAAGGGGCGGTTTCTGACCAGCGCGGTGATGCGCGCCCCGCTGGCGGCCGACCGCGCGAATTCGATCGCCGCTGGCAGCAGGGAGGCGAGCGGATCCGTGCCCGCCGTGCCGACATCGACCAGGCAATCAAAGACCGCAGATCCGCGGAATTCTTCGGCGCTCCTCGCACGGGAGTCGAGCATCATCGGCACGGCGCGAGAAATTCCCCACAGGCGTGGCAGGCGCAATGACCCGGACAGGGGAATAATGCCGTGCTTGAGCTCCGGCAGCGCGATTTGCGCATTGCTCATCGCGACGCGGCCGTGGCATGCCAGCGCGAGCTCGAGGCCGCCGCCGATGGCGCCGCCGTGAATCGCCGCGATCACGGGCCTCGCACAACGCTCGATGCACGGCAGCAACTCGGCGGAGAGCCGCGGGGGTGTGATCGCGGCGGTGGTGCCCAATTCGCGCAGGTCGCCGCCGGCGCTAAAATATTTTCCGGCGCCGCACAATACAATCGCGGCAACCCGTCGATCGGCCGAGGCGGAAGTGAACGCGCTCAGCAATTGCCGGCGCAGCTCCAGGGACAGGCAATTGACCGGCGGATTGGCCATTCGCAACAGCAAGATGTTGCCGTCGAGACTCGATTCGAGGCGCATGTGAGGCTCATCATAACCGGAACATTGACCGCGGAGCTCAGCCGGCGCCGTTCATATATTAGCACGGTGTGCAGAAAACTGGATTTTGCCGCCTTCCGGCCGTACGATCCGCGTGAGGGGAAAGGCGGCGCCATCACCGCAACCAGGGCACATCAAGGTATGCAGACCATCGATGGATAGCGAATCGCTGCAGGGTGCCGCAGAGCCGGTTGCCGTGATCACCGGCGGCAGCCGTGGAATCGGTTTGGCGATCGCCAGACGCTTCGCGAGCGAGGGTTACTGGGTGTTGATCACCGGCCGGGATCGGGCGTCACTGGCGGCGGCAGCCTCGCAGCTCGGCTCTCGAGCAGCGATCGAAGCCGGCGACGTCGCGATTCGCACGGATGTCGAGCGCATCGCCAAAGCGGTTGCCGTGCGTTACGGCCGGTTGCAGGTGCTGGTGAACAATGCCGGCATACTAGAAACCGTGCCCATCGGCACGCCGCTCGCCGAGGCCGAGGCCATTTTCGATCGGGTCGTCGACGTCAATTTGAAGGGCGCGTTTTTGATGGCGCACGCGCTGGCGCCGTTGCTGGCTTCCCCCGGTGGGCGAATCATCAACATGGGGTCCATCGTGGCGCACAGCGGCGCCTCGGTGCCGGGCTACACCGCCTACGCGCCGGCCAAGGCCGGATTGCATGGGTTGACCCTGGCGCTGGCGCGCGAGCTCGCGCCGCGCGGCATCAACGTCAATACGGTGGCGCCCGGCATGACCGCCGAGACCGGTCAAACGGCACACTGGGACGAGTCGCGCACCTCTAGCATCCTTGCGCAGATACCGCTGCGGCGTCTAGGCTCGGTCGAGGACATCGCCAGTGCAGTGGCGTGGCTGGCCTCACCGCAAGCTTCGTACATCACCGGCATGACGTTGCCGGTCAACGGCGGCTGGCGATTTTATTAGGAGATGAGTATGGCGATGAATTTGTCGGGAAAGGTCTTGGTGGTAACCGGCGGCTTCGGTGTGCTCGGGTCGGCGGTCGGTACGCTGTTGATGGGACAGGGCGCGAAAGTGGCGCTGGTCGACCAGGCCGCGCCGCCGAGCGGCACGCAACCGGCCGGCGCCTTGCTCTACGGAGGAATCGATCTCGCGGACGAGTCCGCTGCCGCTGCGCTGATGCAGCGGATAGCCGGCGCAGCGGGCAGGGTGGACGGCTTGGTGAACATTGCCGGCGGATTCGTCTGGCAAAAGCTCGAGGGCGGCATGCTCGAGACGTGGGACTTCTTGTACCGGCTGAACGTGCGCACGGCGGTGGTGTCGTGCAAAGCCGCGCTGCCCTTTCTATTGCAGTCCGGCAACGGACGCATCGTCAACATCGGCGCCATGGGTGCGATCAAGGCGGGCGCCGGCATGGGTCCTTACGCGGCATCCAAAGCGGGCGTCGCCAAGCTGACCGAGGCGCTCGCCGAAGAGTTGAAGGACCGGGGCGTCACGGTGAATGCGGTGCTGCCGAGCATCCTCGATACCCCGCGCAATCGGCTCGACATGCCGGATGCGGATACCAGTCGCTGGGTGGCTCCCGCTGCCGTCGCCGAGGTGATCGCATTTTTGTTGTCGGACGCGGCGAGCGCCGTGACGGGCGCGCTGATTCCGGTCGCGGGACGCGTATGAGCGCGACACCTTCCGGAGCGAGGATCGCGATGGGGGTGGCATTTTCGATCGAAGCGATGCTCTCAGAAGCCGAGCGCGCCACGGGTTTGTCGGATTGGGGCGATGCGGGCTTTCGCCGTCCGCTGGATTTGCTGGTCGCGGATTTAAATACCGAGGCACAGCTCAGCGAACTGGGGGTCAGGCGCGCGCGCCGCCGTCTGCACGACGTACTTTGCAGCCGCCTGCAGTTGATCGCCGATCGCAAGCGCTTTCCCGGCATCGGTGAGGAGCAGATACGGCAGCCGATCGTTGTCGTCGGTCTGCCGCGCTCCGGAACCACGTTCTTTCACAATCTGCTCGCTCGGGATCCTCACAACCATGCCCCGCTGACTTGGGAGATCATGTACCCGTCGCCGCCGCCCGAGCGCTCGACTCACGATCGGGATCCGCGCATTCAGCGCGCACGCGAGGCCATGGAGTTCGAGGGCTTCATGGCCGCGGAGCTGCAGGCGATCCATCCATTCGAAGCGCAGCGTCCAGAGGAATGCAATTTCATCTGGGAGACCTCGCTGTGGTCGGTCAATTTCATGGCTTGGTGGCACGTGCCCAATTACACGCGCGCCCTCTACAACCATGATTTTCGCTCGGTCTATCGTGAGCATCGGGCGTTCCTGCAACAGCTGCAGCACCGCTACCGCGCCGATCGCTGGGTATTGAAGACTCCGGCGCACATGCAATGGCTCGACGCGTTGTTCGCCATTTACCCCGACGCGCTGATGGTGCAGTGTCATCGCGATCCGGCCAAGGTGCTGGCCTCGATATCGAAAAACCTGGCGGTCTGGCGCCGCACCTTCTCGGAGTTCGTGCCGCGCGGTGATTTTGGCTTGCTCGAAGCCCAGGCGAAGGGACTCGAGCGCGTGGCCGACTTCCGCGCCCAGCCGCAATTCAAGGATCGATTTGTGGACGCTCACTACTTGGATGTCCAGGCGGACCCAATGGCCGTGGTGCGTGCGGTCTATCGGCACTTTGGCTTGCCCCTGTCCGCGCACAGTGAGGCGGTAATGACTCACTGGCTCGAGACCGATCGGGCCGAGCACAGCAAGGGGCCGCGCCACGTGTATGCGCTCGAAGACTACGACCTGGACGTGGCCAAGGTCGACAGCGTTTTCGGCGAATATATCAAGCGCTCCGGCGTGCAGCTGGAGCGCTGAGCTGGAGCGCTGAATATGGAGCGCAACTCGATGACCACCACCACGACCACGACCAAGACTACGACCACGACGGCGCCGCTCGCCGGGCGCTCGGTCGCGGTGGCGGTGTACGGTCGCGGTATCGGCGAGCGGCTGGCCGGCGCACTGGCAGTGCGCGGTGCTCAAGTCGCGCTGCTGGCGGAACCGCCAAGTGCCGTTCCCGCCGGCGGAGTTACTCCGCACGCGGCGGATTTCTCCTCAGCCGCAGCCATGCGGCGCACCTTTGAGGCGGTTGCGGCGAGCCAGGGCCCGATCGATATCATCGTGCATGCCGCATTGCCGGATGCGAGCCTGACATCCGGTGCGCTCGCCGAACAATCGGACGAGCAATGGCAAGCGGCTTGCGGAGCGGCGCTGGATGCGAGTTTTCACTGCCTGCAAGGACTGCATGCCAGCCTGGCCGCGACCGCGGGACTGCTGGTTCAGATCGGACCGAGCCTGGCGCAATGCGGTGCGAATGGCTTGGTCGCGCTGTCCGCCGCGAGCGAGGCACAGCGCGGGCTGCTCAAATCCGCGGCGCGCCAGTGGGGGCGCGACGGCATCCGGGCCGTGTGGATCGCAGTGGCGGCCGGTGAAATCTCCGCTGTCCTGACGCAGGCTGATTTGCCGGTGCGCTCGGAGGCCATTGCGCTGCCGCTCGGTCGGGTACCACAGCTCGATGAGGACGTCGTCGACATGATCATGGCGCTCGGCGGCGCGGCCGGACGCTTCACCACCGGATTGAGCCTGACGCTCGATGGTGGGGAGTGGATGCTGCCGTGAGCGGCGTGCTCGATTTGCACGGCAGAACCGCCCTCGTCACCGGCGCGGGGGGCGGGCTCGGGCGCGGCATTGCACTGGCGCTGGCCGCGGCCGGTGCGCAGGTCGTCATTGCCGCACGCCGCCAAGCGACCGGGGACGAGACGGCGGCCCTCATCGAGCGCGAAGGCGGCCGGGCGCTGTCGGTGCAAGCGGATGTGAGCGTGCGCGCCGAAGTGGAGCGAAGCATTGCGTCGGCGCTCAGCGCCTTCGGCGCATTGCACATCGTGGTGCACAATGCAGCCAGCGGTCTGTCGGGCATCCCGGCCCGACTGACCGATATTTCCGAACAGAATTGGCACGAACAGACGCGCATTGCGCTCGACGCCCTGTTCTTCCTGGCGCGCGCCTCATATGTGCATTTGCGCGTGCACGGCCGGGGCCGCCTCCTCGTGCTCGCCTCTGCGCAAGGCGTAACGGGCGGCTCCATGAATCCGGCCTACACGGCCGTCAAATCCGGGCAGCGCGGCTTCGTGCGCGCCCTGGCGCGCGAGTGGGGAATCCACGGAATTACCGTCAACGCCATCCTGCCTGCCGGGCTGACCGATGCGGCCAAGGCGCACATGGAACGCAATCCCAACCTGCGCGAGCTGATCAGGAGGCAAAATCCGATGGGACATCTGGGAGATCCGCGTAGCGAGATCGGTGCGGCCGTGGTCGGCCTGGCGAGCGATGCGGGCTGCTATATCAATGGCCAGTTGGTGGCGGTTGACGGCGGCATCATCATGATGTGAATACAAACCCGGCACCTCAGGCGCATGAACTTTATTTCCACCAACGCAGGACAAGCTCAAATGATTACTTCGGACATTGAACAGGCGTGGACCGATTACCGCAACGACGTCGAGATTTCCCGGCAGATGGTGCTGAGTCACGAGTGGTCCCGCAATCCGATCGTCCGCGCACAGGGCATGTACTTGATCCAGATGCTGCAGACTTTTGGCTTTCACCTCTATCTCGCGCCGCGCACGGCGTTTCCGAAATTTTACTCGCAGACCATCTTCCTGCCGTTCGAGACCGCCTTCGGCGCGCCGAGCCCGGATTTTTCCTACTACTGGACGTTTCTCGACGGCGCGCGCACGTACCGCATATGGGGTGAGAGCGGAACCACGCGTTGGACGGAATTCCAGTTGCTGCGCGGCTTCTGGGGCGATCGGGACATGCAAACGCTGGGCACCTATGATTTTGATCATTGTGAGAAGAGGCCGGACGGCAGCTTTGAGATCATTGCTTCGCCCACCGAGCACCCCGGCAACTGGCTGAAGCTCGATCCCGAGGTTCGCAATGTCACGGTGCTCACGCGTGAGGCCTGGTATGACTGGGAACGCGAGCGCGGCATGAAGATTCACATCGAAGCGCTCGATCTCAAGGATCATGAGCCGATCGCGCACAGTGGAGCGGAAATGAATCGGCGCATTCGGGCGATCGGTCATCTGACGCGCTTCGACGTGGAATTCTTCATCAAACTGACGAACCGTGTGCTCGAGACGGTCGGCAAGAACACGTTCTACGCGCCGCCCATGCATGATGCCGACGACGTCGGCGGCAATCCGCGCGCCTGCTACGTGCAAATGGTCTATGACATCAAGCCCGATGAGGCACTGCTGATCGAGACGCACATTCCCATCGCCCGTTATTGGAGCCTGCAATTGGCGGACATGTGGTGGCAAACGACCGACTATGCGCACCACCACAGCTCGATCAACGGCCACCAGGCGCACATCGATGCAGACGGCAAGTGCCGCATGGTCATTTCATTCCAAGATCCGGGGGTGCCCAACTGGGTCGATCCGGTGGACGCCTCGCTCGGCATTGCTCAATGGCGCTGGTATCTCGCCGACCGCCACCCCATCCCATCGGTTCGGAAGGTTCCGGTCAACGCGGTTCGGAGTCTCCTGCCGCCGGACACACCGCAGGTCACGCCGCAGCAGCGTCGTCAAACGATTGCCGCGCGTGCCCGCGCGGTGAACGCGCGCTTCGGCTTTTAAGCGGTGTCATGGAAGCGAGGTCAGCGTTGATCGCGATGAGGAGTCCACAATGAGCAAGCAGATCCCCGAAGCCCACCCGTATGCAATCGAGCGCCCCAACCTGATTCCGGCGCAGCGCTACTACGACGCCCGGTTCTATGCGCTCGAGTGCGAGCGCCTCTGGCCTCGAGTCTGGCAAATGGCGTGCCGCCTCGAGGAAATTCCCAATCCGGGCGACTTCGTGGTGTATGACATTCTGGATCAGTCAGTGATCATCGCCCGAGTGGACGAGAAGACGGTGAGGGCCTATCACAACGCCTGCCGGCACCGGGGCGTGCAGCTCGTCAGGGACCGCGGCCACTGCGCCGGCGTTCTCACGTGCCCCTTTCATGGCTGGCAATTCGGGCTCGACGGCAAATGCAGAACGGTTTACTCGACGCACCTGTTCGAACGCGAGTTGCTGCGTCCCGACGACTTGCGGCTGCGTGAATGCCGGCTCGAACTGTGGGGCGGCTGCGCCTTCATCAATTTTGACGACCAGGCTCCGCCGTTGCGCGCATCCATCGAGCCGTTTGCGACCATGCACGACGCCTGGCACGTCGAATCCCTGCGTACGGAGTGGTGGCTCGCTGCGCGTCTGCCGGTCAATTGGAAGCTCGCCATGGAGGCGTTCATGGAGGGCTACCACGTCATGACGACGCATCCGCAGCTGCTCACCGGCCCGCCCGATCCGCTGGCGTTCGCCTACCGCGAAATGCCGCCGGACGTGTCGCCGATGACGCGCTTCCTGACGGTACCCACGCAGGAGATGCCCACCGAGGTGGGCTCTCGAGAGTTCATCGAGATGAACATCCACTTCATGCGGGTGCTGAACGAGGGCATGGCTGGCATGACGCACCGCAAAGACATCGAAGTGGCGGAAACCTTGCGCGAAGCGCCGCTGCCGCCGGACATTACGGGAGCCACGATGGAGTGGCGGCGCAAGCTCAACGATGCGGTCGTCGAGTTCCACAAGGCGAAGCACATGGACATTGGCGAACTCAACGAGGTGGATGCGAAGGGCTACGCCACGGCGGTCAACTTCTGCTTTCCGCATTATTTCCTGCTGCCCACGTACGGCAGCGCTTCCTCGTACCGCATCCGCCCCCTCGGCCCGGAGGAATGTCTGTTCGAATTGTGGTCATTGACGCGCTTCCCGGAGGGCGAGGCGCCGCCGCCCATCAAGACACCGACGCCGATGCAGTGGAACGATTCGCGGTGGCCGCCCATTCCAACCCAGGACTTCTCCAATCTGCCGCGACAGCAGCGCGGCTTGCATACCAAGGGCTTCGAGTACATGCGTCTGTCCAATCAGGTCGAAGGCCTGATCAGCAATTACCAGCGGCTCATCGATGGTTATTTGGCCGGCCGACCCGCCGAGCAGCTGCTGCGCGCAGCGCAAAAGGTCTCCGGATCCATCGACGTACCGATCGTCGAGCTCTTTTAGGGAAAATTGCTCCTACGCGCCAAGCCACGAGTTCTTGACCGCCCGCTACGGGAGCCGCCACCGATGGCAGGTACTCGGCGTCGTTGCGGTTGCCAATCCGGCCAACTCCTCGAAACACAGCAAACATCATGGACTTACGTTCCCGTGGGTGCGGGCGTTTAATACCAAAAACAATCGTTGACCTCGGGCGCGAGGTTTGCAAAAATGAATGGTATTCACATAAATGAATGGCTGCGCACGCATGGACTTCAAATTCAGCGCCGAAGACGAAGCCTTCCGCCACGAGGTGCGCAGCTTCATGCAAGCGAATCTGCCTCAGGACATCGCACAGGATGTGTCGCGCTGGGTCAACCCGCGCATGCAGAACTTCCGCCGTTGGCAGCGAATCCTGTGCGACCGAGGCTGGGGCGCGCCGCACTGGCCGCCGGAGTACGGCGGCACGGACTGGAGTGCGATCCGCAAACACATCTTCATGCAGGAAGTCTACGCGGCAAGCGCTCCGGATTTCGGCTGGCAAGGCACCCACATGCTCGCACCCGTGCTGATCGCATTCGGTGCGCCCGAGTTGAAAGCGCGATTTCTGCCGAAGATCCTGAGCGGCGAGGAAATCTGGTGCCAGGGGTTCTCCGAGCCGGGCGCCGGCTCGGACCTTGCGACTCTGAAGACCTCCGCGGCGCTTGACGGTGCAGAGTACGTCATCAACGGCCAGAAGATCTGGACCAGCGATGCAGCCGATGCCGACTGGGGCTTCTTCTTGGCGCGCACCGACGCCGCCGTGAAGCCGCAGCGCGGCCTTTCCTTCCTTCTGGTCAAGATGGATACGCCGGGGGTGACCGTGCGTCCGATCCGCTCCATCGATGGGCGCCAGGATCTCAACGAGGTTTTTCTGGACAATGTGCGGGCGCCGCGTGCTCACTTGGTCGGTGAAGCCGGGCTGGGCTGGACGTACGCGAAATACCTCCTCGAGAAGGAACGCACGGCGAGCGCATATCTGTATTTCAATCGAAGGCAGCTAGAACGGGCCAAGGCCATCGCCCGCGAAGTCCGCGTCGGCGGCGGGCGGCTCATCGACGACCCGCCGTTTGCGCTGAAGGTGGCGCGCATAGAGACCGACCTGTTCGCGCTCGAGTGGTCGGTGCTGCGCATCCTGGCAGGCGAGCCGAACCGCTATAATCTCGATGCCGTGGTGTCGGCGCTGAAAATCCGCGGCTCGGAAATGCAGCAGCGTGTCACGGAGCTGCAAATGGACGCCCTGGGCCCGCTCTCCACCCGGCACTTCGAGCGCGGCGATCCGGCGATCGACGATCCGCAACGCGGCGCCCATTGGCCGGAATATACGATCGGTCCTTCGAGCGCATTCTTGTTCTACCGCGCCGCGACGATTTTCGGCGGCGCTCGCGAAGTGCAGAAGAACATCATTGCCAAGCTGCAGTTTGGCAGCTGAGGGTCTAGCGTGGACTTTCACCTGACGGATGAACAAGAGATGCTGCGCGAGGGCGTGGGGCGCTTCGTGCAGGAGAACTACGGATTTGAAGTGCGCCGCGCCGTGGCCGCGAGCGAGCTGGCGTTCAGCGCGGCGCAATGGCAACACTTTGCAGACCTGGGCTGGCTTGCGCTGACGCTGCCGGAGGACGCGGGGGGCCTCGGGTGTACGGCCATTGAAAGCTCGCTCGTGACCGAACAGCTGGGCTCGGCGCTGGTCCTCGAGCCGTATGCGACGACGGCGGTGTTCGCGGCGCGCATATTGGAGCAGGCCGCGGACGCGTCGCTGCGCCTCAAGTCCCTGGGCGCGATCGGCGAGGGCAGGCTGCGCGTGGCGGTGGCGCACGCCGAACCCGGTGCCCGCTATGATCTCGGCCGGGTGGCCGCCATGGCCCGCCGCGACGGCGCCGGTTATCGGATTTCAGGCGCCAAGATCCTGGTCCCGCACGCTCCGAGCGCCCATCAGCTGATCATATCGGCGCGGCTGGATGAGGGTGCGGGCTTCGGATTGTTTCTCATCGACGCCGGAGCGCCGGGCGTGCGGATGCGCAGCTACCGGCTGCTCGATGCCACGCCGGCGGCGGACCTCGAGCTCTCCGACGTGCGGGTAGACTCCGCTGCTCTGCTCATCGACTCCGCGCACGGCTTGCGCGTGCTCGAGGAAGCTACCGACCGGCTATTGCTCGCGCAGGTGGCCTATGCGCTGGGGGCCATGCAAAGCGTGCTCGACATCAGTGCCGAGTACACTAAATCGCGCGTGCAGTTCGGGCAGCCCCTGTTCAAATTCCAAGCCACGCAGCACCGGTTGGCCGAGATGTTCGTGGAAGTGCAGGAAGTGCGCTCCATTCTTTACTGCGGTCTGGCGCATCTCGATGCGGAGCGCGCCACGCGCCGCCGCATGGTGTCCGCGGCCAAGGCGGTGACCGCTCAGGCGGGACGGCTCGTGGGCGGCCTCGGCATCCAGCTGCACGGCGGCATCGGCATGACCGAGGAATACCGGGTCGGCCACTACTTCAAGCATCTGGTGGTGTTCGAGAAGCTCAATGGCGACACGGACTATCACCTCGCCCAGGTGGCCGGCGTCGAATCAACATCCGTGCCCGAGCAGCCACGCGCGGCAGAGCAGCTGCGCGTGCCCGAGCGGCCGCGCGTGGCCTAGCTCTGCCCAGCAAGAGGACCGTCAATGGAGTTTTCCGAATACAGGGCAATGGTGTTCCGGCGCGACGGCAAGGTACTGCACGCGACGCTGAATCGTCCCGAAACGCTGAATGCCATCGACGATGACATGGACCGGGATCTGGCGCGGCTGTTCGGCGACGTTGCCGCGGATGCGGCGACCAACGTGCTGGTGCTCACGGGAGCGGGACGCGCCTTCAGTGCCGGCGGCGATATCGAGCACATGCAGCGGGTCATCGATCAGCCGAAGCTGTTTCTCGACGGCATGGCCGCGGCCAAGCAGATCATTTTCTCTCTGCTGGACTGTCCGAAGCCGGTGATCGCCAAGGTCAACGGACCGGCCGTGGGCCTGGGCGCGACGATAGCGCTCTTTTGCGACCTCATCTATGCGGCCGACAACGCCAAGATCGGCGATCCGCACGTCAAGGTGGGTTACGTCGCCGGGGACGGCGGCGCGGTAATCTGGCCGCAGCTGATCGGCTATGCGCGCGCCAAGGAGTACCTGCTGACGGGCGATCTCTTGACCGGTGCGGAGGCGGCGCGAATGGGACTCATAAATCGGGCTTTGCCCGCCGCTGAACTCGATGCCGCCGTGGATGAGATGGCGCAGAGGCTCGCGAATGGCGCCTCCCGCGCGATTCAATGGACCAAGCTCTCGGTCAATACGACCCTGCGGCAGGTGGCGCAGCAGGTGATGGATGCGTCGCTTGCGTATGAGGCGCTCTCCAATCTCACGAAGGACCATCAGGAAGCCGTGAATGCGTTTCGCGAGAAGCGTGCGCCGCGCTTCACCGGCGAGTGATCTCAAGGTGGCAGCGACTCGCCGGGGCGTCTATCGTCACAGCGAACTTGAGCGTGTATTGAATCCCGCCAGTATCGCCGTGGTGGGTGCTTCGGCGCGACCGGGCTCGTTCGGCGAGCGTGTGCAGGCCAATCTTTCCGGCTACCAAGGCCGGGTGTATCTGGTCAACGCGCGCTACGAGCAGCTCGGCGATCTCAAATGCTATCCCTCGCTCACGGCGCTGCCCGAAACGCCCGATTGCGTGGCTGTCGCAGTGCCGCGCGAAGCGGCCGAGGCCGTGGTTCGCGAGGCCGGTCAAGCGGGCGCGGGCGGGGTCGTCCTGTACGCCTCGGGCTACGCCGAGACGCGCAAGCCCGAGCGCATGGCCGAGCAGGAGCGGCTCACGGCCCTCGCAGCTGAGTTTGGGCTTCGGATCCTGGGTCCCAACTGTTTGGGGATCGTCAACTACACACGCGCAGCACGCGTCAGTTTCGCCGAGTTTCCGGCGCCGCGGGTGCCGACGCGCACCGCGGTCGGCATCGCCAGTCAGTCAGGCGCCTTGTCCGAATCGTTGGCTCAGGCCATGGAGCGTGGAACCTCGGTCAGCCATGCGTTCTCCGCGGGCAATCAAAGCGACGTCGACGTCGCGGATTTGGTGGCTTATCTTGCCGAAGAGCCCAGTTGCCGGGCGATCGCCTGCGTGTTCGAGGGCATGGCGCATCCCGAGCGGTTGCTGCAGGCAGCGGAGCTCGCATGGGCCGCCGATAAGCCGCTGCTGATTCACAAGCTCGCCACCGGCCAGCTCGGTGCCGAGGCGGCGATTTCGCACACGGGGTCCTTGGCGGGGTCGAATGCCGCGTACCGCGCGGCCTTCGCGCGGTCCGGCGCGATAGTGATCGATGAGTTCGAGGCGTTGATGGAGGCGGCCGCGTTTTTTGCCAAGGCGCCCCCGCCGCGCAGCCGCGGCGTCGCCGTGGCCGCAACCTCCGGCGGTGCATCGATCATGGCGGCCGACAAGGCGGAAGTTCACGGTGTGTCCTTGCCGCAACCGAGCGATCGGGTTCGCGCGGTGCTCGAGGAGCACATTCCGGATTTTGGCTCCGCACGCAACCCGTGCGACGTGACCGCACAGGTGGTGAACAACCCGCAATCGCTCTGGGCGTGCGGCGAAGCGCTGCTGTCCGACGAGTGCTTCGGTGTGCTGGTGGTGCCGCAGCCCGTGGCATTCGACTTTCATAAGCCGCGCATCGCGGCGTTCAGCGAGTTGTCGCAGCGCTACGGCAAGATCACCTGCAACGTCTTGATCTCCGACTGGCTGCAGGGACCGGCCGCGCTCGAGGCCGAGTCCGATCCGCATGTCGCCATGTTTCGTTCGATGGACCGGTGTTTTCGCAGCATCGCCGCGTGGCATCGGCGTGACGACAGCCGCCGCGCCGGGCCGCGGCTGCTTGCGCGGCGTACCGGCGCTGAGGCCGCGGCCCGCGCCGCAGAGCTGATTGCGAACGCACCGCAGGATACGCTGACGGAGCGCGAGGCGAAGGCGGTGCTCGCTGCCTACGGCGTTCCGGTGGTCCCGGAGCGCCTGGTCCAGGATCGGGCCGGCGCCGCGGCGGCGGCCGCGTCCATGGGCTATCCGGTCGTGGTCAAGGTCGAGTCGCCGGATCTGCCTCACAAGACCGAGGCGGGAGTGATCCGCATCGGCCTACGTGATGAGGAGGAACTACGCGCGGCGTTCGATGCCATCATGCAGAATGCGCGCAAGGCAGGCGAACACGTCCGCATCCGCGGCGTGCTGGTGCAGCCGCTGATACCCGCAGGCGTCGAACTGATGGTCGGCGCCCGCATCGACCCGCAGCTCGGCCCCCTGATACTGGTGAGCTTCGGCGGGATCTTCGTCGAACTGCTGCAGGATGCCGCGGTCGAACTCGCGCCGGTGACCGCCACGGAGGCCCGCGGGATGCTCGGACGGCTCAAAGGCGCCGCGCTGCTGCACGGCTTTCGCGGCTCCCCGCCTATCGATATCGAGCAATTGTGCGAGGTCATCGGCCGGCTGTCGGAGTTCGCTGCGGATCAGCGCGAACGGATTGCGGAGTTGGACGTCAACCCGCTGATCTGCGCCGCCAATCGCATCGTCGCGGTGGATGCGCTGCTCATCCGCCGCCCATCCCACTAGACTAGTGTTACCCCTTCGTCGCCAAAACCATTCCGAGGTTAATCCCATGTCAGAGCGCTACAGCCGTTACGAGCAACTTCAATTCGACCGACCGCACCCGCGGGTGCTGCGCATCCGAATCGCCTCGCCGCTCAAGCTCAACGCGATGACGGCCACCTTGCACCGCGAGTGCTCGGAGGTTTGGAAGGATGTGGATGCCGACAAGAGCGTCTCGAGCGTGATCATCACAGGGTCGGACAAGGCGTTTTCCGCCGGCGGCGACTTGGCCCACGAGCGCCGGGTGTGCGATGACTACGATCTGCGCATGCACGCCATGACAGAAGCACGCAATCTCGTCTACAACATGATCGACTGTTCCAAACCGATCGTGAGCGCGGTGCGGGGCTGGGCCGTCGGTGCGGGTATCGCGTGCGCTTTGCTCGCGGACATCTCGATCGCCGCCAAGGACGCGAAGTTCTCCGACGGACACGCGAAGATCGGCATTGCCTCGGGCGATCACGCCACGATTCTCTGGCCGCTGCTTTGCGGCATGGCGCGCGCCAAGTATTACCTGCTGCTGTCGGAGCCCTTCAGCGGTGCGCAGGCGGCCGAGATGGGTCTGGTGTCCCTCGCGGTGGACGATGCCGAGCTCGACGCCAAAGCCCTCGAGATTGCGACGCGCTTGGCCGAACTCGCGCCCGCGGGGGTGCGCTGGACGAAACAGACGCTCAATCATTGGCTGCGGCAGGCGGCACCGATCTTCGACGCATCGCTGGCGCTCGAGTTCATTGGCATGGCGGGGCCGGAGGGCCGCGAGGGCATTGACGCCTTCCTGCAGAAGCGTGCTCCGAGCTTCTCGCCCGATACACCGGTTTGAGGCGCGCATGCGCGGCAGTCAGAGCGCTCTGCAGACGATGGCGGACTTGGTCGATCGCAATGACCGCCTGTACGCCGCCGAACTGCATCTGATCTTCGGCGCGCAGCGCTCCACGTTCGCGCGCTTTGGGCAGCGCGCGCGGCAGTTGGCGAGCGCGCTGTACGGCTTGGGGCTGCGCCACCAGGACCGTGTCTCGATCCTGGCGATGAATTGTCCGCAATACTTGGACGTCTATGGCGCCTGCGAGGTAGCGGCCCTCATCGTCAATCCGGTCAACTACCGGCTCGCGCCTCCGGAAATAGCGTGGATCGTTCGCGATGCAGCGCCCAAGGCGCTGATCGTCGAGCAGCAGTACGTGCCGGTCATCGAACGCTTGCGCGCCGAGATGCGGAGCGTCGAGCACTACATCGTGATCGGCGACGACGTTCCGCCATGGGCGAGCGGGTTCGACGCCGTGCTCAGGTCCGGCTCGGCCGGCGGCGCGCCGATGCGGCCGCGGCCGGGCGACGTGCACGCGATCATGTACACCAGCGGTACGACCGGGCGCCCGAAGGGCGCGATGATCACGCACGCGGCCATGCTCGCATTGTGCGAGACCTGGGCATCTGAGCTCGGCACGGACTTGGGCCACAAGATTCTGCTGTCGATGCCGTTTTTTCACATCGGCGCCCGCTCCCAAGGTGCGGCTGCCACGGTGCGCGGCGGCACGCTGGTCGTGCTGCGCGCCTTCGATGCCCGGGAAGTTCTCGACACCGTACAGCGCGAACGGATCACGCAGCTGCATTTGGCGCCGACGCTCGTGCAAGCGGTGCTCGACCTGCCGGATAACGAGCGCTTCGATCTGTCATCGCTGCGCACGATCAACTATGCCGCCGCACCCATGCCGCTGCCGACGCTCCGGCGGGCAATCAAGCGCTTTGGCGCGATACTGATCAACGGCTACGGTCAAACGGAAGGTGCGGGAACCACGCTGCGCAAGCATTATCACCGGCCGGATGGCACCGAGCAGGACATCAAGCGCTTGAGCTCGGTCGGCCAGGCGGTGCTCGATACGCAGATCCGCATCGCCGGGCCGCGCGATGAAGAGCTGCCCAACGGAGAAGTGGGCGAGATCTGCATCAAGTCGCCGCAGAACATGGTCGGGTACTGGAACAATTCCGCGGCCACGGTCGAGACGCTGCGCGGCGGCTGGCTGCATACCGGCGATCTCGGGTACATCGACGAGGATGGATTCGTCTATCTGGTCGATCGCAAGAAGGACATGATCATCAGCGGCGGCGAGAACGTCTACAGCCGCGAGGTCGAGGAGGCGCTGATGGCGCATGCGACCGTCGCCGACGCGGCCGTCATCGGCGTGCCGGACCCCAAATGGGGTGAGGCGGTCAAGGGCATCGTCGTGCTCAAACCGCAGCACGGTGCGACTCCGGCCGAGCTCATCGCGCACTGCCGCACGTTGATCGCGGGCTACAAGTGCCCCAAGAGCATCGATTTTGTGCCGCAGCTGCCGCGTCTGGCCAGCGGCAAGGTCAACAAGATCGCCCTGCGCGCCGAATATGCATCCACCAGCCCGTAGTTTCGACTGGACGAATAGCCCCTGCTATGCAATGACGAAGCCAAATGGAGAAACCGATGGAACGCGACCCCGATGGTCAGATCAAGAGCGATATCAAGGATCAGCTGCTGCTGATCGGCATCGACCGGCCCGAGAAGCGTAACGGCTTTACACCGAAAATCTTTGCCGAACTGGCTGCCGCGTACACGCGGCTGGAGTCGACGCACGAGCTTCGCTGCGGAGTTCTGTACGCTGAGGGCGAGCATTTCACGGCCGGCCTGGACATGCCCAAGATCGCCCCCCTGCGCAAGGCGGGCCAGCCGCTGATTCCCGTGAGCGAGGTGGACCCCTTCAACTTGCGCGAACCCATCCGCAGGAAGCCGATGGTCATTGCGCTCAAGGGCATCTGCTTCACCGTGGCAATCGAGCTGATGCTCGCCGCCGATATCGCAATCGCCGCCGAAAATTGCCGCTTCTCCCAGCTCGAGGTCAAACGCGGCATCATGGCCGGCTGCGGGGCGACCTTCCGCATGGCCGAACGTGCCGGCTGGGGCAATGCCATGAAGATCCTGCTCACCGGGGATGAATTCAGCGCACAGGAGGCGCTGCGCTGTAATTTCGTGCAGGAAGTCGTGCCGGTCGGTCAGGAATTGACGCGCGCCATGGAGCTGGCCGAAAAAATCGCGCGCCAGGCGCCCTTGGCGGTGCAGGCGACGATGGAGAGCGGCCGGATCGCCGCCAACGAAGGCTGGCAGGCTGCCTACGCGAGAACGGCGGCGACGCAGCAGCGCCTGTACAACACCGAGGATGCGAAGGAAGGCGTTCAGTCTTTCATCGAAAAGCGCGAGGCGCGGTTTCAGGGCCGCTGAGCCGAGAGAATCATGACACCGGGCGCCCTGTTGGCATCGCCGCGCATGCGCGCCTACATGCTGGGTGTTCTGACGTTGATCTATGTATTCAACGGCGTGGACCGCAGCATCTGTGGGTCGTGCTGGAGCCGATCAAGCACGACTTGCGCCTCACCGACACCGAGCTCGGCGCACTCTCCGGATTCGCCTTTGGGGTGTTCTATGCGATTGCCGGGATTCCGATCGGCATCCTGGCGGACCGGATCGAGCGGCGGCGGATCATCGCGTTGGCCGTGGGCGTTTGGAGCCTGATGACCGCCTCGTGCGGATTGACGACGAGCTTTTGGCAGCTGTTTGCCGCGCGCGTCGCGGTGGGCGCAGCCGAATCGGGCGGTCCGCCGGCGTCCATATCCTTGATCACGGATTTGTATACGCGGCGCTCGCGGGCCTCGGCGATCGCGCTGTATATGAGCGGCAGCTCCGTCGCCCTGGTGCTCGCCTACGCCATGGGCAGCTGGGTCGCCTCCCGTTGGGGCTGGCGTGCAGGGTTCCTCGCCGCCGGTGTGCCGGGGCTCATATTGGCGCTGCTGGTGTGGGCGACCTTTTCGCGGAGGCGCGGCTCGCAGCGCCCGGGAAAATGACCGGGTAGCGTTAGCGAGGCGGGACCTCGTGCGGCGCGAAGTCCTCACGGAGGCGAGCGACGCTCAGCGCCCTGCGTTCCATGCGGGTACTCATCGGGTGCGATACCGCTCAGCCGGACCCGGAAGGCGTTGCCATCGCTTCAGCGCAGGCCGCGATCTTCGGCACTCTCGCCGGGTTTCAGGAGTCCGAGTTCGCGCAGCACTTCGCCGGCTGCGCCCAGGGCGATGGCGGCGGCCGGGAACCCGACGTAGGGAATCGTCTGGTTGATGACTTCTTCGATTTCGGCGACGGTGCAGCCGTTGTTCAGCGCTCCGCGCACGTGATTCTTGAATTCATGGGGCGTGCGCAAGGCGATCAGCGCGGCCATGACGATCATGCTGCGGTACTTGCGCTCCAGGCCGGGGCGCGTCCACACATCGGCGAACGAGCTGCCCAAGGCGAGGCGGCCGGCGGCGGCGCCGAACCCGCCCGAGTTGACCTGTTCGTCATACGCTTTCAGGAATGTATCGCCGAACATTTCCCGCACGACCTGCCGGCCTCTTTCCAATCGCTCATCCATGGAAATCTCCTCGTAGTTTGCGATGCGGGGCGCCGCTGGCGCCGCTCGCAAGCGTTCATATAATAGAACATCGTACCAAAATGTGGATATCCTGCCCATCATAGGCTATAAGACACCCAGGGCGAAAGGCTGGCCATCCACTACGTTTGGGGACAGCTGCCGCGCCGCATACTGATGGTTTTGAGGAGGTGCTATGACGCCGATTCGCAAGCAGCTGTTGGACATGATCGTCGAGCCGGATGCCTATAACAGACCGCCCGGGGAATTGCTGCCCTTGCAGCTCGCGGCGGCGCGCGAACTGGTCGGGGAGCGGCGCTCCCAGATCAGCGTGCTGCGGCGCAGAGCCGAAGAGGCGGGGGTTGGCGAGATTCATTCATTGGCGGATCTGGTGCCGCTGCTTTTCGCGCACTCGGTGTACAAGTCCTACCCGGCTGCCTTCATCGAGCAAGGCCGCTGGGACCGGATGCTGCAGTGGCTGCAGACCTTGTCGGTGGCGAAGGTAACGAATACCGATGTGGCCGGTGTACGCGATGTGGATGAGTGGATCGCCAGGCTCGGCGCCGCCGGCCACAAGATACTCGCGACCAGCGGCACCACCGGCAAATGCTCGTTCCTGAATGCCACCGAAAGCGACTACCGGCTCAAACTACGCCATTTCGACCACACGCTCGGTTGGCCGGTCCTGAAACCCAACCGGGATCGGGTGGTGTTTCAATTATTTCCGCACTTCGGACCGAACAGCGGCGTCGAGGCGGCCAACATCGGCGCCGAGGTCTGGGGACGGCCCGGCGCGACGTACTTTCTGACCGATGAACCGCTGCGAATCGTGGAGGTGAGCGCCATGGCCGCAATGCGTAAGCGCATGGCCGAGGGCAGCGCGACACCGGGCGAAATCGCGGCGTTCGAGGCCCACAGCGCCGAGCGCGCGGCCCGTGCGCGGAGCAGCTTGAACGGCCTGATCGACAAGATCCTGGAGTGCCGCCGCGAACCGATGGTGATGGCGGGCATGTGGGCGCAGCATCTGGCGATCATCGAGCGTGCCCGCGAGCTCGGTGTTCCGGATGGAGACTTTAACCCCGAGAGCTATATCTCGGCGGGCGGCGGGGTCAAGCATGTTGCGTTGCCGGCCGACTACAAAGCCCGCGTGGAGCGATTTTACGGCAATGTGCATCACGGCGGCGCCTACGGCATGACCGAGCAGGCGCAAGTGATGCCGGTATGCACCGCGCGGCGCTACCATTGCCCGCCGGGGCTGATCATGTTGATTCTCGATGGTCCCGGCGAAAAGCTGCTCAACCCGCCGGGCAACGTCGGCGGCGTGGTCGAGGGCCGCTTCGCCTTTCTCGATCTGCTATACGACGGCCGCTGGGGCGGACTGATCTCGGGAGATCGCGTAACCGTTGATTTTGGCGAGCGCTGCGCCTGCGGGCGCTTCGGCCCGACCATTCTCGATACCATTACCCGCTGGGCGCAGCCGGGAGAGGATGACCATATCGGATGCGCCGGCACCATCGACTCGTATATCCATGGAGCAATTGCCGCATGAATGCCCAGATGCAACCCGCCACAGTCCCACTCTGTCACGTCGTCAAAGGGGCGACGGTCTTCGGCGCCGATCTGGAGTACGGTGCGAGCGGCGCCCGCTTCACGACGCCGAAGCTCGATCTGGATCAACTGGTCTGGCTGCGCACAACGCCCGGGCCGGCATTTGACGTGCCGCTCACCGAAATCATGGACATCCTCGTGGCTGCCGGCCAATGGCTGAGCGCCGATCCGCAGGGCTGGGTCTCCGAGGCGCTCGAATTCACCGTTCGTTCGAGTCCGCTGCCGCGGGATGTGCTCGAAACCTCCTACGCCGGACTTGGGCGTATGTTCTGCGATCGGCGCAGCATGGAATTCCAGGTGCAGCAGGAGCTCGGCGGAGCGGCGTCGGTGGATGGCTGGCGGGAGGTGGCCACACCCACCGGACGCCGCGTCGGCGTGCGCGCCTTTCCGCCGCGCCTGGTGCACATCATCGCCGGCAATGCCCCCGGGGTCGCGGCACAGACCGTCATTCGCGGTGCGCTCACCAAAGGCGTGCACCTGATCAAGATTCCCTCGAATGATCTGTTTACGGCCACGGCCATATTGCGCGGCTTGAGCGCCGTGGCGCCGGGACACCCGCTGGCGCAGTCCTTCTCGGCGGTGTATTGGCGGGGCGGCGATGCGCAGGTCGAAGGGCGCCTGTTCCGGGCGCAGTATTTCGACAAATTGGTGGCGTGGGGCGGCGAGAGTACGATCAGGACCGCGCAGAAATACATCGGACCGGGCTTCGAACTGGTCTCGTTCGACCCGAAGACATCCATCTCGATGATCGGCCGCGAGGTGTTCAGCTCGGAGGAAACTCTGGCGAACGCAGCGGACTGCGCGGCGATCGATGCGACGGCGATGAATCAGCAGGCCTGCGTATCGAGCCGCGTGCAATTCATCGAAGGCAGCATCGCTGAGATCGACCGGTTTTGCGCGCTGCTGCAGGAGAGGCTCGGCGTGGCGCGTCCCAGCTGCTCGGCCTGCGGCAATCCGCTGCCCGCCGAAATGCGCGCGGCGATCGACGGCCTGCGCGACCTCGAACCCTATTATCGCGTCTGGGGCGGCTACGAAGGCAAAGGCGTCGTCATCCGCTCGGAGGAGCCGGTCGACTTTTACCCCGATGGCCGCGTTGTCAATGTGGTGCCGGTGGCCGACCTCAAGGACGCGCTGCGTTACGTGAACGTGGCGACCCAAACCGTGGGGGTGTTCCCGGCGCAGCGCAAAGTCGAGTTGCGCGATCTCCTGGCGTCGGCCGGCGTGCAGCGGGTGGTCGAGCTCGGCCGCGCCATGTCGATCGTGGCCGGTTTGCCGCATGACGGATTCTTGCCGCTGTCGCGGTTCGTCCGCTGGCTCAACGACGAATGAGCGCCGTCGAGTGAGCGTCGTCGAGTGAGCGCCGCCGAGGCGCCCATCATCCGCGAGCGCGACGGGGCGCTCGCCATTCTCGCGCTCAACAATCCCGTCAAGCTCCGATATTACTGCTCCAACCCCCCGGATCGCGCCAGTGCGCTCAAGTGGAAATGGCGGTCGCCGAACAGCAGCTCGATCATGCTGAGGCGCCGGTAGTAGTGCCCGACCTGGCATTCTTCGGTCACGCCGATGCCGCCGTGCAATTGGATGGCCTGTTCGCTGACGAATTTCCCCGACTTGCCGATCTGCACCTTGGCCGCGGCCATGGCCCGGGAGCGCTCCGCCGGGTTCGGGTCCTGGCACATCATCGCGGCATACATCGCCATGCTGCGCGCCTGTTCGGTGAGCACCAGCATGTCCACGGCACGATGCTGCAGGGCTTGGAAGGAGCCGAGTACCGTGCCGAACTGCCGCCGCACCTTCAAGTATTCCACGGTGATTTCCTGAGCGCGGCTCATCGCGCCCACCGCTTCGGCGCACAGCGCGGCGAGCGCCCGATCGACGACCCGTTCGATGGCCGGCAGCGCAGTGCCCTCATCGTTCAGCGCGGCACCGGCCGCGACCTCGACGCCGACAAGCTCAAGGTCCGCGGCGCGCGTGCGATCCTGCATCACGTAGCCGCGCCGCTTAAGTCCCCGTGCGCCTGCGTCGACCAGGAACAGCCCGATACCGCTGCGGTCGCGCCGCTCGCCGGCGAGGCGTGCGCTCACCAGCAACTGATCGGCGCAGTCCCCGTGCAGCACTTGGCGCTTGTGTCCGTCGATGATCCAGCCGCCGCCCACGCGGCGGGCGCGCGTGTCCACATCGTTGAGGTCGTAGCGGGAGTGGTTTTCGGCCTGTGCAAAGGCCAGCAGCCGCTCACCGGCAATGATCGGCGGGATGAGTGCGGCCCGCTGCTCGGCGCTAGCGCATTCCTGCAGTAAGCCGCCGCTCAACAACACCGTGGCGAAGAACGGTTCGAGCACGAGCGCGCGGCCGAAGGCCTCCATCACCATCATGGTTTCGATCGCGCCGCCGCCGAGACCGCCGTCGGCCTCCGCAAACGGCAGGCCCAGCAGGCCCATGTCGGCGTAGCGGTGCCATTGTTCGCGGCTCCAGCCGTCCGCGCTTGCGAGGTAGGAATTGCGATGCTCAAAATCGTAGTGATCCGCGAGCAGCCTCGCCAGCGTCTCCGAGAGCAGCTGCTGATCTTCGGTCAAGTCAAAGTCCATGGCGGCTGCCCTGCTAGAGTCCCAGTACGGACTTGGCAAGAATGTTGCGCTGAATTTCATTTGAGCCGCCGACGATCGACACGTGCCGGATCCAGTAATGATTCGGCGCGATGGTCGCGGCCCAATCGGCGCCTCCTTCGGTCTCGGCGGCGCCGCTCAGGAACTCAGGATCAAACTCCATGGCTGCGTAGCCGGCGACTTCCAGCAGCAGCTCGGTGGCGGCTTGCTGCAGCTCCGAGCCTTTGAGCTTGAGAATAGAGGATTTCGGATCGGGCTTGCGCGTCGCCGCCGCGGTGCTTTCGGCGATCACCCGCATCTGGGTCAGCTCCAGCGCCTTCAGTTCGACTTCCAGGGCGGCGACCCGCTCCCGAAAGCCGGCATCCTCGCTCAACAAACCATTGCCGGCGGGGATCCGCGCGGCCAGCTCCCTGGCGCGCCGCACGCGCATTTTGGATATGCCCACCCGCGCAATGCCGCTGCGCTCATGCCCGAGTAAGTACTTGGCGTAGTTCCACCCCTTATTTTCCTCGCCGACGCGGTTCTCGACCGGGATGCGCACGTTCTCGAGGAACACCTCATTGGTCTCGTGGTAGCCGTCGATCGTGATGATCGGGCGCACAGTGATCCCGGGAGAGCTCATGTCCATCAACAGGTAGGTGATTCCTTCCTGTTTCTTGGCGTTCGGATCGGTGCGCACCAGCAAGAAGCACCAGTTGGCATGATGCGCGGTCGAAGTCCATAGCTTCTGGCCGTTGACAACATAGTGATCACCTTCGTGGCGCGCCTGCGTGCGCAGCGAGGCGAGGTCGGAGCCCGCGCCCGGCTCCGAAAAGCCCTGACAGAACCAATCGTCGAGGCGCGCAATGCGCGGCAGAAAACGCCGCTTCTGCGCCTCGGTGCCAAAGGCGATCAGCACCGGACCGATCATGTTGACGTTGAAGGACAGCGGCTCCGGCGCTGGCGCCATGTGCAGCTCTTCCTTGAAGATGTATTGCTTCACCGCGCTCCAGCCGGTGCCGCCCCACTCCGCGGCCCAGGCCGGCGTCGCCCAGCCGCGCGCATACAAGATCCGCGTCCAGCGCACCAGCTCGTCGCGCGACAAGCGCTGCCCGAACACGCATTTGCGGGCAATGTCGGGCGGCAACGCCGTGCGAAAGAAATTGCGCACCTCGTCGCGGAACGCGATTTCCTCGTCAGTCAGTCTGAGGTCCATTCGATCTCCTGCATCTTCGATCTCTCGCGTCGGTCGCGATGTCAGTCAATGAGGCCCGCTGACCGCCACGCCGCAATCTCTTCGGCGCCGCACCAAGATTCGAGGGCGGCTTGGGTATTTTCTGGAGTCAGCGGCGCCGGCGGCGCCGGCGTGTCGGGGACGGTGCGGCTGAAGCGAGGAGCGGGCGCCGGCTGGCGAATGCCGTCGATCTCGATCAGCGTGGCGCGTTCCACAAGATGCGGGTGCTGCGCAGCCTCGTCCCAGTCGAGCACGGGAGCGACGCACGCATCGGATCCGTCAAACACCTGTACCCACTCGTCCCGGCTGCGCCGCTTGAACTCGGCCGCCAAAATTTGTTTGGCACGCGGCCACGCCGCCGGGTCGAGCTGCTGACCCAGGCTGGCCGGGTCGATCTCGAGCTGACGCAGGAGCTCGGCATAGAATTTATCTTCCAGCGCCGACACCGACAGCCATTTTCCATCGGCGCACTCGTACACGTCGTAGAAATGCGAACCCGAGTCGGTGAAATTCGTGCCACGCTGGTTGCGCCAGATGCCGGCCGCGTGCATGCCGAAGAACGTCGCGGCGAGCGAGGCGGCGCCGTCGACAATCGCCGCATCGACGACCTGGCCCTGTCCGGAGCTGCGTGCTTCCACAATTCCCGCCAGCAAGCCGAGCGCCAGATACAGCGCGCCGCCGCCATAATCGCCGATCACGTTCAGCGGCACCGTGGGTGGCTCGCCGCGCCGGCCGATGGCGTTGAGTACCCCGGTAATGGCGATGTAGCCCAGGTCATGCCCGGCCGTTTGGGCGAGCGGTCCGCTCTGTCCCCAGCCGGTCATGCGGCCGTACACCAGGCGCGGATTGCGCGCGAAGCACACTTCCGGTCCGAGGCCGAGCCGCTCGGTGATCCCTGGGCGAAAGCCTTCGATCAGCGCATCGGCCTTGCTGATCAACTCGAGGGCTGCCTCGACGGCCCGCGGATTTTTCAGATCGAGGGCGATGGACTTGCGGTTGCGCAGCAGCACGTTGAATCGCAGCGGCCGTTCGATCCCGAGGCCCGAAGGCTGCTTGCGATCGATCCGCAACACCGTGGCGCCGAGATCCGCGAGCAGCATCGCGCACATCGGCCCAGGACCGATGCCCGCGAGCTCCACCACCTTGACTCCGGCGAGCGGTCCCATGGTCAGCGCTTGCGCGTCGCGTCCCATTGCGCATCGCTCCAATCCTGCATCGAGCGCCACGTCGGGCCCCCGATTCCCTGCATCCAGCGCCCCCCATCGATGACGATCAGATCACCGGTGATGTATCCGGACTCGTCCGAGGCGAGATAGGCAAACAAGTTGGCGAGCTCGGCGTGTTTGCCGACCCGGCGCAGCGGAACGGCCAGCTCCTGGGGCTCTACCTGAGACCCCGCCGGATACAGCCGCTCCCAGGCGCCTTCGGTCGGGAACAAACCGGGCGCGATGGCGTTCAGGCGGATGCCTTTCGGTCCCCACTCGACGGCGAGGCTGCGGGTCATGGCGACCACACCGGCTTTGGCCGCCGCGGACGGGACGGTGAAGGCGAGCCCGGTGAAGGAGGGCGTCGTGGCGACGCTCAGGACGATGCCCCCGCGGCCCGCTTCGATCCAGCGCTTGCCGCAGGCGATCGTGCAGTAGAACGTACCGTGCAGCACGATGCCCAAGATCGCATCGACCGCGCGCGGCGATAGTTTTTCGGTGCGCGCAATGAAGTTCGCCGCGGCATTGTTGATGAGTATGTCGAGCGGGCCGCCGCGCCACGCCTCTTCCATCAGCGCCTCGACGCTCGCCGCGTCGCGCACGTCGCACACCACTCCGCTCACCTTGCCACCGGTGGCCGCGGCGAGCTCGGCGGCCGCGGCATCCAGCACCTCACGCCGGCGGCCGCAAATGATCAGTTCAGCGCCCAATTCCAGGTAGCGCTTGCCGATGCTCTTGCCGAGGCCGGTGCCCCCGCCGGTGATCAGAGCGCGTTTACCCTTGAGCAGATCGGTCTTGAACATGGGGTTCCCTTCGCAAGGTATTGAGTCGGTCAGCGCCGCGATTCGCGGCCGAGTACGCCGTTCGCGATGATGTTGCGCTGAATCTGGTTGGTGCCTTCGATGATCTGCACCACTTTGGCGTCGCGGAAGTAGCGGTTGATCGGGTATTCATTGGAGATGCCCGCGGCCCCGAACAGCTGTACCGCATCGGTGGCAACCTTCATGGCCACATCCGCCGCAAAACATTTCGACATGGCCGAGAAGCTCGCCAGTTCCGGGCCGGTGACGCCGGCATCGACCATCGAGGCCGCCTTGTACGTCAACTGCCGCGCCGCTTCGGTCTGCATGACCATATCGGCGATCATCCAGCGGATGCCTTGAAAGTCACTGATCGTGCGCCCAAAGGCATGGCGGTTCTGGATGAACGCTGCCGCGTGATCGATCGCACCTTGAGCGAGCCCGACGGCACGCGCGGCGACGATGGGCCGGCTGGAATTGAAAGCCTCCATGACGAGCTTGAAGCCGTGTCCGCCCTCGGGCCCCATGCGATTGGCATTGGGCACGAACGCATCATCGAAAAACAGCGGACACGACGGAACACCGCGTGCGCCCATTTTCTCTTCTTTGCGGCCGACCGAAAATCCCGGCGTACCTTTTTCAACGATGAACAAATTGACGCTGTCCTTGCCGCCGGCGTCCGCGCATTTCGCTCCGACCAGAACGAAATCGGCGATATCGGAGTTCGTGCACCAGATCTTTGCGCCGCGCAGCCGGTAGCCGCCGGCCACCGGTTCGGCGCGCGTCTTGATCCCCGACACATCCGAGCCGCTCTGCGCCTCCGTCGTCGAAAACGCCCCGCGCAGCGCGCCCGAGGCCAGTCCCGGCAGAAAACGCTGCTGTTGTTCCTCGGTGCCGGCGGCGAGCAGCGCTCCGAATGCCACCCACTGAACGACGAGCAAGTAGCCGGTGTTGTAGCACACGCGTCCGAATTCCTCGACCGCCAGGCAACCGGACAGGAGGCTCCCCGTGCCGCCATATTTCTCCGGAAACGGGAGTGCGAACAATCCCAGGTCCTTCAGCAGCTCGAACATGTCCTGCGGGTACTCGGCCGCACGGTCGATCGCATCGGCGCGTGCGGCCACCTTGTCCCGCGCCACGCGCCGGATCAAATCCTGGATGGCAAGCTGGTCTGCGGTCAACGAGTAGCTCACACGAAATATCCTTTAGCACTGAGATAACCGGTCGGGGCGATTCTTTCTCGCCTCGCCGGTGGCGTGCCAAGCGGGCTTCGGGTCCTAAAAATCGCCCGAAATTGCCGTTGACACGCGGAACGCAGCCGTTAAGATAATCGAACGGCGTTCAAAAAACCACATCGCCGTGGTAGAGTCGGGTCGGAGCCTTGGAACGAAGGTGCGGCGCGGCAATGGCTGTCCTTGAGCAATTCGCGGAAGACTTTCGCTTAGAGCAGGTAATTCATGAGCAACGTCAAGCCTCTGGCCGTCAACCGACCCACCACCGTTCGGCCGGACTTTGTTCCGAAGGATGCCTACATCTCTCCGGAATTTGCGCGCCTTGAGGCTCAGCGCATCTGGCCCAAGGTCTGGCAGGTGGCCTGCCGGCTCGAAGAGATCCCGGCGATCGGTGATTTCGTCACCTATGACATTCTCGATGAGTCGATCATCGTGGTGCGCACCAGCGCAACCGAGATCAAAGCATTTTTCAACGTGTGCCAGCACCGCGGGCGGCGCTTGACCGCCGGCTGCGGCCACGCCAATAACTTCATGTGCCGCTACCACGGCTGGACGTGGCGGCTCGACGGCACACTCGCCAAAGTGCTCGATCACGGCGACTGGCAGGGCTGTCCCGACATGCAGAACGAAGACCTGCGGCTCGCCGATGTGCAGGTCGATACCTGGGGCGGCTTCGTGTTCGTCAACATGGACCCGCACTGCGAACCGCTCGCCGAGTTCCTCGCGCCGATGCCTGAGTACATCGATTGTTTCGAGTTCGAGACGCTGCGCTACCGCTGGTACAAGTCGATCCGTCTGCCCTGCAATTGGAAAGTGGCGCTCGAGGCGTTCAACGAGGGCTACCACGTCGCAGCGACGCACCCGCAGCTGCTCAACATCGCGGGCGACGATGTCACGCGCAGCTTCGCCATGGGCAAGCACGCGATGTTCGCCTATCCCACTGCGACGCGCCCGTTGGGTGCCCCTTCGCCGCGCACCGGCAAGCCGATGCCGGAGGATCTGCGGCCCGGCTTGGTCGCGTTCTATCAGGAAATGGAAGACACGCTCAAGGCAATCTTTACCGCGCGCGACAATGAAGCCGTACGCCGCGTGCTGAGCGAAGTGCCGGCGGGCACGCCGCCGATGGATGTGTTTCTCAAGGGGATGGAATTTCAGAAGGAGGCCGCAATCGCTTGCGGGGCCGGCTGGCCCGACCTGACGCTCGAACAATTCGGCAGGGCCGGAACGGACTGGCATGTATTTCCAAACCTGGTTTTCTTGATGTGGCCGGACGGCGTACTGGCGTATCGGGCTCGGCCCGAGCTCAACGATCCGGACCACTGCATCTATGACATCTGGTCCCTGGTGCGCTACGCGCCGGGCGCCGAGCCGCCGCTCAAGCGCGAGTTCTATTACGGACCGAACGACTGGCAGGAAAATGTCGTGGAGAATTTCGGACTGATCCTGTCGCAGGATTTCCAGAACATGGGTGAGGTTCAGCGTGGCATGAAATCTAGAGGCTTTCGCGGATCGCGCACCAACCCGCTGCAGGAAAGCTCGGTCTCCAATTTCCACAAAACCGTGCATGGCTACGTTTACGGCACCGACTGACTCGTCATGACCCCTTGGGACGAAACGTATGATTTCGTGATCGTCGGCAGCGGCGGCGCCTCGATGTGTGCGGCACTGCTGGCCAAGCGCCTCGGCAAACGCGCACTGATCATCGAAAAACTTACGAAGGTCGGCGGCTCGACCGGATTCTCAGGCGGCGTGTGGTGGATCCCGAACAATCCGGTCATGAAGCGCAAGGGCGTCGAGGATTCCTACGAACGCGCCAAGCAATACTTCGATGCCGTCGTCACGTATCGGGGTCCCGGCACCTCCGAGGCCCGGCGCGAAGCGTTCCTGCGCACCGGCCCGCAGATGATCGAGTTCCTCGAGCAGCAGGGCATGAAGTTCAAATACGCCGATGGTTGGTCCGATTATTACGATGACCGCCCGGGCGGCGAGGCGCGGGGCCGCTCGCTGGTCGCGCAGCTGTTCGATATCAATGAGCTTGGCGAGTGGCGCGATCGATTGTCGATGTATCCGGGATTCGGCGCTCCGATGGGTTCGGAAGAATTTCCGACGCTGTTCCTCGCCAAGCGCACATGGGCCGGCAAGCGCATGGCGCTGCGTCTTTTGGGGCGCCTGCTCGCTGCGAAGCTCACGGGCAAGCAGCTGCGCGGATCGGGGGCGGCGATCCAGGGCCGCATGCTGCAAATCGCGCTGCGCGAGGGCCTGCCGATCTTGAGCGAAACGCCCGTCAAGGACTTCGTGGTCGAGGACGGACGGGTGACCGGCGTCCTCGCCGCGCGCGGCGGCCGCGATCTGCGCATCCGGGCGCGGCAGGGCGTGCTGATCAATTCCGGCGGCTTCTCCCACAGCCGCGAGATGCGCGAGCGTTATCAGCCCAAGCCCAATGCGTACCGTTGGACCAATGCAAACCCCGGCGATACGGGCGAGATGATCCGCGCGGCGATGGCGCTGGGTGCGGCGGTCGATTGCATGGAAGAGGCCTGGTGGGTGGTGACCTCGCTCGGACCCGACGAGACCTTTCCTGAAGGTGCAACGCTTGCGGACGGATCGCCACTCCCCTTCATGCATCATCTGGACTTGTCGCTGCCGTTCTCGATCATGGTCGATCAGGCGGGCAACCGCTTTTGCGATGAGGCCGGCGCTTACATGGAAATCGGCCAGCGCATGTATGCGCGCCACAAGGAAACAGGCCGTGCGGTGCCGAGCTGGCTGATCATGGACAAGCGACAGCGCGAATACTATCCGTGGGGGACGGCGAGCCCGGGCAAGATCCCGCAGTCCTGGCTGGACAGCGGCTATATGAAGCGCGCCGAGTCGATCGCGGCCCTCGCTCGAGCGTGCGGCATCGAGGTCGCGGGGCTCGGGCGCACGGTCGCGCGCTTCAATGAGTTTTGCCGCATCGGGGTCGATCAGGATTTCGGGCGCGGCGGCCGGGCCTTCGACCGCGCGCACGGCGATCCCACCATCAAGCCCAATCCCAGCCTCGGCGCGATCGAGCACGGGCCGTTCTACGCAGTTGCCATGTATCCTGGCGATGTAGGCACCGCCGGCGGCCTCGTGACTGACGAATATGCGCGCGTGCAGCGGGCCGATGGCTCCGTCATTGCGGGCCTGTACGCGACGGGCAATGCCACCGCCTCGGTCATGGGGCGCACCTATCCGGGCGCCGGCGCGAGCATCGGCGCCTCGTTCGTGTTCGGCTACATTGCCGCGAACCATGCATTGGGCGCCGACGTCGCCCGGGGCGCTGGCGCTGCAGGGAGCGCCGGCACCGCAGGGAGCGCCGATACCGCTCAGGGCGTTGCGAGCGCTCGGGATACTGCCTCATCGAATAAGGAAAGGGGAGCTGCCTGATGAATGGCTCGATACCGAATGTGGGCACGCTGATCGAGATCTATCGGCGCATGACCTTGATCAAACAGAACGACGAGCGCTTTCGGGCCGTCATCAAATCCGGAAAAATCGTTGCGCCTTACTATTCGCCGCGCGGTCAGGAAGCGATCCCGGCGGCCGTGTCCGTGCTGCTGACGAACGAGGACTACATCTGCACGATCTACCGCAACGTGCACGACATGCTGGCCAAAGGCGTGCCGATGCGCGAGTTGTGGGCCGAGTACGCCGGCAAAGTGACCGGCACCTGCAAAGGCAAGGGCGGTCCGATGCACATCACGCATCCGGCGAGCGGAGTGATGGTCACCACCGGGGTCGTCGGCAGCTCGATGCCCATCGCCAACGGCCTGGCGCTGGCCGCGCAAATTCGCGGCGAGCGCCGCATCGCGGTGGCCTATTTTGGCGACGGTGCGGCGAATATCGGGGCGTTTCACGAGGCGCTGAATATGGCGGCGGTCTGGAAGCTGCCAGTGCTCTTCGTGTGCCAGAACAACGGCTACGGCGAGCACACGCGCTACGAGATCGCCACGTCGGCTGCAAGGATTTCCGATCGCGCCGCGAGCTATCGGATACCCGGCGTGACGGTGAACGGCAACGATCCGCTCGCCGTCTATGCGGCGGCACAGGCGGCGATCGAACGCGCGCGAGCGGGCGCGGGTCCCACCCTCCTCGAGGCGTGCACGTTCCGCTTTCAGGGACATGTGTTCGGCGATGCCGATTCATACATGCAGAAAGGCGAAAAGGAGGAGGCCATGAAAAAAGACCCGGTACCGATGTTCCGCGCCTGGCTGCTCGCCCAAGGTCATGCCGCCGAGGCGCAACTCGCCGCGCTCGAGGCGGGCATCGAAAAGGACATCGATGCAGCAGTGCAGTTCGCGCTGAGCAGCCCGAACCCGGGCTTGGAGGAATTGCAGCGCGACGTACTGGCCGGGGCGAGCGCATGAACGCCGAGGTGAGCCCGAAGACGGTGAATACCATTCAGGCGCTGAATCTGGCGCTCGAGCATGCGCTCGGCGTGGATCCGAACGTGATCGTGCTCGGTGAGGAAGTGGCCGATGAACAGGGCGGCGGCATCGTCGGCTGTACCAAGGGACTATCGAGCAAATTCGGCAAGAGCCGCGTGCGTTCGACGCCCATTTCCGAGCAGGCTATCATCGGCGCGGCCATCGGCGCCGCCATCGTCGGCATGCGCCCCGTGGCGGAGATCATGTTGATGAACTTCACCACCGTCGCCATGGACATGATCGTGAATCACGCCGCGAAGCTGCGGTTCATGTCGGGCGGCCAGACGCATGTGCCGTTGACCATCCGCACCATGACCGGCGCGGGCTTCGGCACCGGCGGGCAGCACGCCGATTATCTCGAGGCTTGGTTTGCGCACACCGCCGGCATCAAGGTGGTCGCGCCGTCCACTCCCGCCGATGCGTATGGGCTGCTGCTGTCCTGCATATTCGATGAGGATCCGTGCCTGTTCATCGAGAATATGCCGAGCTACTGGACGCCGGGGCCGGCGCCGCAGGCGGGCGTCAAAATTGCGCTGGGCAAAGCGCACACGGTGCGCGCCGGCGATGACGTCACGCTCGTGAGCTACAGCCGGATGGTGGGCGAATGCATCGCCGTTGCGGACAAGCTCGCGAAGGAAAACATCCAAGCCGAGGTCATCGACCTGCGAACTATTGCGCCGTTCGATGGCGCGACGGTTCTCGCATCCGTGGCGCGTACGCGGCGCGCGGTGATCGTGCACGAGGCCGTCAAGCCGTTCGGCGTCGGCGCCGAAATCGCGGCGCAGATCAATGACGCCCTGTTTGGACAACTGGCGGCCCGCGTCGAGCGGGTGGGCGCCAGCTTCTGCGCGGTGCCGTTCTCGAAGGTGTTGGAGACCGCGTTTGCCCCGGGCCAGGCGCAGATCGAAGCGGCGGTGCGCCGGACGCTGAAATAGCCGCATGATTGCAAGGGAAGGACAGCAGTGAGTACGCAAGTATTGGTACCGAAGATCGGTTTCTCGATGAACGAAGGTATCCTGACGGAATGGCTGGTGGCCGACGGCAGCATGGTGACCGAAGGCCAGCCGCTGTACGCCTTCGAGAGCGACAAGTCGGTGCAAGAGATCGAGGCGCCGGCGAGCGGCAAGCTCAGCATCATCGCGAAGACCGGCGAGACGTATACCGTCGGCACGGTTCTGGCTGAGATTCTATGAGCGGCGGGGACGCTGTGAGCGGCGAGGACGCTATGAGCATTCGGGTTCGACGATGAACGCCGTGCGACCCCCGTTCGGTGCGGATCTGCCCCCCTGGCCGGAGGTCGATTTTGCGGCCTTCGGACCGGTGGAGCGCGTGGCGCTCGCGCGGGTGCAGAAACTCGGCGCCGGCTTTCTGGCGCGCAATTGGGTGAGCATTCCGCACGTCACGCATCACGACGAGGCGGATGTCACTGCGCTCGAGGCGGTGCGCACGGCACTGGCCGCTCAGCATCCCGACCTCAAAATCACCCCGCTTGCGTTCATCGTCAAGGCCGCCGTCGCGGCGCTGCGCGCGCATCCCAAGGTTAATGCGTCGCTCGATGCGGGCGCCGGGCAATTGGTGCTCAAGAAATACTTTCACATCGGTATCGCGATCGATACGCCGGTGGGTCTGCTGGTGGGCGTGATCCGGGATTGCGATCGCAAGGGATTGACCGAGATTGCCGCCGAAATTGCCGCCCTATCGAAGAAGGCGCGCGAGAAAGGCCTGTCGCTTCCAGAGATGTCCGGCGGCTGCTTTACCGTCAGTTCGCTGGGCGGCATCGGCGGAACGGGTTTCACGCCCATCATCAACGCGCCCGAAGTGGCGATCCTCGGTGCGACCAAGTCGCAGTGGAAGCCCGCCCGCGGCCCGGAGGATTCCATGAACTGGCGGCTGATGTTGCCGCTGTCATTGAGCTACGACCATCGCGTGCTCAATGGCGCGGATGCGGCCCGATTCGTCCGCTCGCTCGCCGATGCGCTCGGCGATCCAAAAGGCTTGGCCGTGTGATGTCCGCGACGCTCGCCCCCCTTCCCGCGCACGTTCCCGCCTCGCTGGTAGTCGACTTCGACTACCAGCGTCCGCCCGGGCATGAGGAGGATGTGCATCTCGCCTGGAGCCGGCTGCACGCGGGTCCGGACATCGTCTGGACTCCTTACCACGGCGGTCATTGGATCGCGACCCGCGCCGAAGACATCGACGTGATGCAGGTGGATTACGAGCGATTTTCATACGGCCACATCACCATACCGCCGCAGCAGGAGCGTACGGCGCGGCTCAGTCCACTCGAATACGATCCGCCGGAGCACACGCCGCGCCGGGGTATCATCTCCCCGGCCTTCGGTCCGAAGGCCATCCAGGCATTGGAAGATGATGTGCGCACGCTGGCGATCGAGCTGATCGAGAGTTTCAGAACGCACGGCGAGTGCGAATTCGTCGGCGAATTTGCCAAGCACTTGCCGATCGAGATTTTCTTGCGGCTCGTGGATTTACCGCTCACGGACCGCGAGCACCTGCTGGAATTGACTGAATTGAGCGTGCGTCCGAGAAGTCCTGAGGATCAGGTGCGCGCCTTTCAGGGCCTGTATGCCTATGTACAGAAATGGATCATCGAGCGGCGTGCGCGCCCCGGCAACGACCTGTTCAGCAAGATCGTGAATGCGAAGATCGGCGGCGTGGACATGCCGCCGGACGAAACCTTCGGCATGCTGTCGAATGTCCTGTTCGGCGGCCTCGACACCGTGGCGTCTTCGCTGGGCTTTTTTGCGAAATTCCTCGCGGAAAAACCCGACATGCAGCGCGAACTCAAGGCTCAGCCCGAGCTGATCGTCCCGGCAATAGAGGAGATCCTGCGCCGCTTTGGGATCCCGAACACGGCGCGCGAGATCACGCGGGACTTCGTTTACAGGAATGTGCAATTCCGGCGCGGCGAGCAGGTGCTGTTGTCCAAGACACTGCACGGCCTGGATGAACGGCGCTTCCCCGATCCGCTCACCGTGGATTTGCGCCGCAAGCGTTCACCGCATGCGGCCTTCGGCGATGGGCCGCACCGCTGCCCGGGCTCGTTCCTGGCCCGCATGGAGATCAGGGTGTGGCTGGAAGAATGGTTGAGGCGCATTCCGGAGTTTCGGATCAGAGCGGGAGCGCGGCCGCGCACCAGCTCGGGACCGGTCAACGGCGTGCTCTACCTGCCGTTGAGCTGGAACGTTGCGAACGTCCCGACCCCGAATTTTCCGCTGGCGCACAGACGGGTTAGGCAAGCTTAGCGTGCGTGCACCGGTATTCAAGGGAGTCGGCAAGCCACTGCAAGTGGAAACGCTGCCGGACCCGACCCCCCAGGCGGGGGATTTGGTGCTCAAGATCGCGCGCTGCGGAATCTGCGGCACCGACCTGCACATGACCGATGGCCACGCACAAACGTTTCCGGTGGATACGGTGATCGGCCATGAGTTCGCCGGCGAAGTCGTGGCTATCGGTTCCGAAGTCGCGGGTTTCAAAGTGGGCGACCGCGTGACTGCCATGCCCGTGGTCGGTTGCGGACGGTGCGCGAGTTGTCTTCAGGGCGAGACCGCGTGGTGCACGGCCGGCCTGATCGGCTTGACCGGGGGCTACGGCCAGTACGCGCCGACCAAGGCGCATGCCGCCATGCGTCTGCCGGCGAGCCTGTCCATGACCGACGGCGCGCTCATCGAGCCGCTGGCGGTCGCACTGCACGGCGTGGCGCTCGCTCAACTGGAACCGGGCTGCCGCGTGCTGGTGCTCGGTGCGGGACCGATTGGACTCGGCGCCGTGTATTGGGCGCGACTGCTGGGGGGCGGACGCATCGCGGCCATGTCGCGAAGCCGGCGCGGTGAAGAGCTGGCGCTCGAGCTCGGAGCGAGCTGCTTCGTGCAGTCCGGCGAGGGTGCGGAGGCGGCTTTGAAGGGCGCGCTCGGTGGACCGCCGGATGTGGTATTCGAATGCATTGGCCAACCGGGGATGCTCACCCAGGCGATGCACTTGGTGCGGCCGCGCGGAACCGTCGTCATTCTGGGCAACTGCATGCTGCCCGATACGGTGTACCCCTCGCTCGCGATGTTCAAGCAGCTGCGCATCCAGGGGTCGATGGTCTACAGCCTGCGCGAATTTCAGGCCGTTGCCGATGTGCTCGACGCCGGGCACCTGGAACCGCGCGCGATGGTGACCGACACGGTTTCCTACGCGCAGCTTCCTCAAGTTTTCGAATCGCTGCGCCACCCGCTGAATCAGTGCAAAGTGATGATCGACCCGTGGAAGGCCTTCGCCTGAATCCGCCGCACTCGCGAGCCGGGCCGTATCTAGAATGAGCACAGGCGGACGCTGACCGTGGAGCTGCGGCATCTTCGGCACTTCGTTGCGGTCGCCGAAGAGCTGCATTTCGGGCGGGCGCGCGGCAAAGCGCCTCAAGATCGCTCAGCCCCCGCTCAGCCAGTCGATCATGCGTCTGGAGGCCTGTGAGTCAATGTTGCAACCGACCGCGCGACTCGTGCGACGCCGCGGAATCGCCCTCTTGGGCGCGATCCGGCGCCGGCCGTCAATCGCGCCAGATTCCCGCCTCTCTTGCGATCAGTGCTTCTGAGCCGCCGTCAGAGTCTCCATGCACCGCTCGAGGTAGACGTAACTATCTACATTGGCGCAACCGAGGATAATGCCGCGTCCCGCAGCCGGAAATTCATTTTCCGATACCAGCCTATTGTAGGCAGCAGCCTCTTCAGCCTCGCACCAGCGCAAGTCCCAAAGCAGCGGTCGATTGTGCGACTCCCCAGAATCGGTTTTCCTTGTGCAGTAGAGCACGATCCTATCCGCCGTAATTCGGTTCTTCATTTGGGCCGATGCTTCGTTGCTCGGCCAGCTCGAAGGCCCGCGATCGTCGCCTATGTCCAAATTGGCCTTATTGGCAACCCATAATGATTCCTGGTGGAAGTGCTTCTTGACGTAATCATCAGTCAGCAGGCTGTCCCCCTCTCCGTCATATGCGTTGCGGTCTCGAATGGCGGGGCTCGGCAGTACGATGCCTGTTGTTGCGCTCGATACAGGTTGAGCTTGCGCTGGGATACCAGCTTGAACCGCAGTGCTCGGTAATGCGCTGCCGCTGCCGGTCGTCACTCTCGATACCGGTAGGACTTGGGCCGCCATAGCAGCTTCAGCCGGAGCGCTCGGCAGTGCGATGCCTGCCGATGCGCTCGATAAGAGTTGAGTTTGCGCCGGGATATCGGCAGTAACAGGGGGGCTCGCTAGTGCGCTGGCGCTGCTGGCCCCTGTGCTCGATACGGTTTGAGCTTGCGCTGGGACACTAGCTTGAGCCGCAGTGCTCGGCAGTGCGCTGCCAGCCGCCGGGCTCGATACCGATTGGACTTGGCTCGAGATAGCGGCATCAGCAGGAGCGCTCGGCAGTGCGCTGCCGGCCGCTGTGCCCGATACGGTTTGAGCTTGCGCAGCTTGAACCGCCGTGCTCGGCAATGCGCTGCCGGCCGCCGGGCTCGATACCGATTGGACTTGGCTCGAGATAGCGGCATCAGCCGGAGCGCTCGGCAGTGCGCTGCCGGCCGCTGTGCTCGACACGGTTTGAGCTTGGGCAGCTTGAACCGCCGTGCTCGGCAGTGCGCTGCCGGCCGCCGGGCTCGATACCGCTTGGACTTGGCTCGAGATAGCGGCATCAGCAGGAGCGCTCGGCAGTGCGCTGCCGGCCGCTGTGCCCGATACGGTTTGAGCTTGCGCAGCTTGAACCGCCGTGCTCGGCAGTGCGCTGCCCGTCGCTGCGCCCGCTGCCGGTTGGACTTGGGCCGCGAGAGTAGCTTGGGCAGGAACGCTCGGTGATGCGCCGGCTGTCGCCGTGCTAGGGACAATCTGCGTTTGCGCCGACCCCAGGGACTTGTCGTGCTGCGCTTGTAAGAGCGCAATGCGCGGGCGCCCCGGTATATGCCAGCCGTATTCCGAACACGCTTGAGACCACGCGATTGCGTCGACATAGTCCTTCTCAGTCCATCCGGCAAAAAATTGCTGATAACTCTCCGACAGGGCGCTATCTAGCTGCGTGATCGTGCTGCATGTTCTCTGCGTTCCATGGACGACGAACGCTTGAGTTTGCGCCGCTACTTGACCGTGAGTGAGCTGCGGGGAAAAGCAAAGCAAGACAGCGCTGCCCAACGCTAGAGTGATATTCGCACTTGGATGACGAGCCTGCATAAGTACCTCCATTCCTTGAAGCCGATGCGCGATTGCCGCGGTTGTTACTACTCGCCAATACGTGGTCAGAAACGCAAGCCAATGGTGATGGGCACGAATTCAATGGGAGTGGACGCATTGGATACGCGGATGCGGTTATAGCGGCCTTCGATAAAAAACGAGGTTCCGATGCCCAGAGGAAAGTCGATTCCCATGCCTGCATTCCAGCCAAATTTGGTAACCGTGTGGGAAGCGACGTTCACCTCACCGAACCCGCCCCCACAGAAACCCACAAACGGATCACAGTAGTAGCCGCCAAACGTCGCACCTACGGTGTCGCTGTAGCCGCCTTCGAGGTACCAATGGACTCGCGGCTCCTGTTGAGCGGGCGCCGGTACGAGCATGTACTGCGGCGGGTACTGTTGAGCAGGATACTGAGCAGGGTACTGCTGAGTGGGAGGCTGCTGAGTGGCAGGTGGCGCTGCGGGAGGCTGCAGAGAGGCAGGCTGCGCATTAGCTGCGGCAGACACCACACACACGCAGACCGCGACGTACACGGCATCCTTTCTGAGCACCATCGATCCCCCCGTGGTAATGCGCCACACATTGCGCCACGGTCCCGCGACAACTATCCGTCACCCAGGACATCAGAGGTATCGGAGAGTCGCGAATGGCGGTGTAGGAAGTAGACTACCGGCCGCCGTTTTCTACATGACTGCCCGCGACGTCCTCATCCGCCAACCCCTCGGCGGCCGCGTACCCGCGGATCCGCCGGCGGGGCCTGTGGGCTGCGCCGCAGGGCCGAGTCGGTTCAGGCGCCGACGTCCATCATCGCAAAATCGGACTTGGCGGCGCCGCAACCGGGGCAAACCCAGCTCTCCGGAACGTCCTCCCAGCGGGTACCCGGTGCGACGCCACCGTCCATATCGCCGGCGGCTTCATCGTAGATGTAGCCGCAAAAGAAACATTGCCATTTGCGCATCTGGATCCTGTCAGGAAATATTCCACTGCAGCGGCAAGGAGCGAGCGTGTCTAGCTGACTTGAAAACCGCCGTCGACCGCCAGCAGCTGTCCGGTGATGTACGCGGCGGCGGGGCTGGCGAGAAAGAGCACCGCCATGGCGATGTCCTCCGGCGTGGCCATGCGGCCGAGCGGAAAGCGGCCGGGTTGCGTCATCGGACCGCGTGCCGGCTTGTGCGACACCGACGAGAGTGCGCGCTCCGTGGCGACCCCGCCGGGCAGTACCGCATTCACGCGGATTTGATCCGGTGCAAATTCCAGCGCAGCGGTTTGCGTCAAGTTGTTCACCCCGGCCTTGCTCGCGCCGTAGTCATTGTTGTCGAAGATCACGGGAGCGAGCGAGGCGGCCGAGGATATATTCACGATGGCGCCGCCCTTGCCGCCAGACCTCATGCGTTTGATCGCCTCGCGCATGCACAGATAAGTGCCCACCGTGTTGACCGCGAGCACGCGCTGAACTTTTTCCACCGGCGTGTCCAGAAACGGCGTGTGTTCATAAATGCCGGCATTGTTGACCAGCACATCGATGCCGCCAAAAGTCTCCCCGGTCAGTTCGAACAGGCGAACCACGGATTTTTCATCGGCAATGTCGACCTGGGCGGCGAGCGCCGCCGCGGACGCGCCGCTGCGCCCGGAATTGATGCCGTCGGCAACCGTGCGAGCCGCATCCACGTTGATATCCGCGACCACCACCCGCGCTCCGGCTTTGGCAAGCACCTGCGCAATGGCCTTGCCGATGCCGGCCCCGGCGCCGGTCACGATGGCAATCTTGTCCGGAAGACCAAAGAGCGCAAGCAGCGATGAGTCAGCACCCGAATCAGTCATCGGAGCCTCGTTTTATAAATCCTGAATAGCGTTCAATTATATAAACGCCATTTCCCACTGTCAATTACAAGCGGCGTCCGCTGCCGTGCCGGCACATTGAGCAGCGTACTCAAGCGGCGTTGGCAACCGATAGGGGTAAATTTATCAGGGAACTCGTGCGGCGGGGCGGATTGACGATGCAAGGGCGCTCGTTTATATTTGTGAATAACATTCAATTATGCGTTTATGGGCAACGGCGCGATCCGGCGGCGCGACATCGAGAGCGTTCCGCGGCGTCGCAGCGAAACTCGGGCGGGAATTGGCATGCACAACGCGGTCTCTTCGCGGCCTCATCAGCCGGCAGCGGGTCTGACGATATTCATGACGGCGGCGAGTCCGGCGGTCAGCGCGCCGCTGGCGGCGGCACTGGCAGCCGCCGGCCATCGCGTGCTCGCGCTCGGGGCCGCAGCTTGCGACAACGTTGCGGGCGCCTCGCATATTCCGATGTCGCTCGGCTCGCGCGATGCGGTAGCGCAGGCGTTCGCGCAGGGCGAGGAGAGGCTCGGTCCCGCGGATCTGCTCATTCACGATGCCATGCCGGCGATGCCGGCCGCCGCCCGGCGGGTGACGGATCAGTCCTATGCGCAGTGGAATCAGCTGACGCATGAGACCGTACGCGCAGCGCTCTACTGCCTGCAGGCCGGCGCCGCGCATTTTGCAGGGCGCAGCGGGTGCGTGCTGCTGCTCGGGCCGGCGATGGCGCTGGTGGGTGCGGCCGGTCTGGTGCCGCTCACGACGGCGCTCGAAGCACAGCGCTCTCTGATGAAGTCTGCAGCCCGGCAGTGGGGGAAAAATGGCCTGCGCTTGAACTGGCTGGCGCTCGCGGATGCGAACTACCCACAATTGGCCGCCGCGGTGATTCCCGTTGTGCCGGAGCTCGGGCCCCCACCGCCGGCGTTGGGCCGCAGTCCTGCAGTGGGCGACGAGCTCGCCGCGCTGGTTGCATTTTTTGGCGGCCCTGCCGGGTCTGCGCTGACCGGCGCGACACTCAATGCCGACGGCGGCAATTGGATGGTGCCGTGAGCGGCGGTGCCATGAGCGGCGGCGGGAAATTGCGCGGACGCACCGCGGTGGTCACCGGGGCGGGCGGCGGTATCGGGCGGGGAATCGCCCTGGCGCTCGCAGCCGAAGGCGCCAATGTGGCCATCGCCGCGCGGCGTTCGGCAACCGGCGAGCAGACCGCGGCGCTGATTCGCGCCGAGCAGGGCGAGGCGCTTGCGCTCACCTGCGATGTCTCTCAGCAGGAGCAGGTGCACGCCGCGATTGGCGCGATCGTTGCCGCGTACGGCGCGCTTGACATCGTCGTGCACAATGCCAACGCCGGGGATTCGGCGATGCCGATCGCGCTCGAAGCGATCACGGACGAGAATTGGCATACCCAGGCCGCGGTCGCCTGGGACGCCGCGTTTTTTTTGGCGCAGGCGGCGCACGCGCACCTGAAGAATTCGGGTCGCGGACGCTTCGTGATGCTCGGCTCTTGCTTTGGTCTGCACGGCGCTGCGATGAATCCCATCTACGCGGCGCTCAAGGGCGGGGACCGCGGTTTTGTAAAAGCGCTGGCGCGCGAATGGGGTCCGGATGGCATCACGGTCAATGCCATCGAGCCGTCCGCGGCGACCGAACCCACGGAGGTGTTCTTCAATCAGTACCCCGAAGTGCGCGCTAAGTACCTCAGCAATTTTCCGATGGGGCGCCTGGGGCGGCCGCGCGAGGACATCGGCCGTGCCGTTGCGGCCCTGTGCAGCGACGATTTCGGCTTCATCACCGCGCAAAGCATTCAGGTGGACGGCGGCCTGTATACGGCCCTTTAAGATTTTCGGATCGTGCGCGGCAGTGCACGGAGGATCGAAGCATGAGCAGACTTGCAGGCAAGATCGCGATCGTCACCGGAGCGGCCTCGGGTATCGGCGCAGAAATCGCCCGCACGATGGCTGCGCAGGGTGCCAAGCTGGTCGTGGCGGATATCAATGCGGAGGGCGCCGCAAGCCACGCGGCCGCGCTGCGTGCGCGGGGCTTAACGGCGGACTCCGTTCGGGCGGACATCGGCGATGAGGCGTCGGTCCATGAGCTGATCGATTTTGCGGTCCGCAACTTCGGCGGTCTCGACATCCTCTGCAACAACGCGGCCGATACGCGCATGTCGAGCACGCGCGATGGTGTCGTCGAGCAGATGAATACGGAAGTGTGGGATGCCACCATGCGGGTCAATCTGCGCGGCACGATGCTGGCGTGCAAATTCGCGATTCCGCATTTGCGTGCGCGCGGCGGCGGTGCCATCGTCAACATTTCTTCCGGTGCCGCCCTCGGGGGGGCGATCGGTTACACCGCCTACGCCGTGTCCAAGGCGGGCATCGTCACGCTGACCCAGTATTTGGCCACGCAACACGGCAAGCAGGGCATCCGCTGCAACGCCATCGCGCCCGGCCTGATCGTGACGCCGGCGACGGAGGCAACCTATGCGTCGGGCAGCATCGGCGCGATGATGCTGCGCCATCACTTGTCGCCCCGGCTTGGCCGACCCGCCGATGTCGCAGCGGCCGTGGTGTTCCTCGCCTCGGACGAGGCGGAATTCATCAATGGCCACCTACTGTGCGTCGATGGCGGACTCATGGCCCATCAGCCGTATTACGCCGACGCGTTTGTGCCCCCCAGCAAGGGTTGAGCTGCGGTCCCATCAGCCGCCGGCGCTGCGCCCGCCGTCGATCAGATAGGCCGCGCCGTTGATGGCCGAGGCTTCATCGGAAGCCAGAAACAGGGTGAGGTTGGCCACTTCTTCGGGCTCGGTCATGCGGACGTGGGGACTGCGGGCACTCAACTGCGCCATGCGCTCGGGCGATACGCCGTCAAATATGGCGGTGCGGGTCATGCCCGGACAGACGGCGTTGACGCGAATATTGTCCTGTGCGTATTCGAGCGCGGCTGCCCGGGTCATCATCAGCAGCGCGCCCTTGGCGGCGAGATAGGCCGAGGCATTGGGAGATGCTCGAAAACTCCCGATCGACGCCATGTTGATGAGTGAACCGCCGCCGGATTGGAGCATCAGGCCTAGCCCATGTTTCATGACCAGGAACGCGCCCCGCTGATTGACCGCGATGATGCGATCCCACTCCGCCAGCGGCACTTCATGCATACGGGGGAAATTCGGCGGAGCGACCGCCGCATTGTTCACCAGGATATCGAGGCGCCCGAATTTTTCGCGGCAATGCTCGAACAGTGCCGCAACCTGCTTAGGATCGCTCACGTCGCAACGCCGGCCTTCGAAGGGAGGATCGGGGGCGGCGGCGACCTTGAGCGCATTGTCGCTCACGCTCACGCCGATGACGCGCGCGCCTTCGCGGGCGAACCGCAATGCCACGGCCTTGCCGATGCCGCTGCCGGCGCCCGTAACGATCGCGATTTTATTGTTCGAACGGCCCATCTGATGCCTCTACACCCTCATCATTCGACGCTTCTATCATACCCGAAGCCGAACAATTAGTTGAACGTCGTTCTAATATTGGACTAAGATCCACGGGTCCACCAACCGGGGCGGGGGGTACATTGGCGGAATTGCAGGTATGACCAGCCACGCGGATGAACGCACCAAGCCATGGGCCGTGTACCTGGTGGTCATCCTGATCAGTTTCGTCTCGGCCGCCGGCGTCACGACGCTCTACAGCATGTTGCCGACGCTCTACAGAGAATTCGGCGGCCGCCACGGGGCGGGCTGGGCGGTCACCGCCTATTTTCTGATCGCCGCCATTTCATCTGCATTTTGCGGCCGCTTGGGCGACCTGCTCGGCCGGCGCTTCATGACCCTAGTGGTCCTGGGGCTGGCCGCGGCCGGCGCGCTGCTGAGCAGTTTGTCCTCTTCGCTGCCATTGCTCATTGCGGGTTGTGCGCTGCAAGGCACCGCCGGTGCGCTGACGCCCCTGGCGATTGGTCTCGCGCGCGAGTCGCTCGATGTGCGGCGCGTGCCGGTGGCCATCGGCATCATCGCAGCGGCCGGCAATACGGGCGCAGGCATTGCCTACCTGGTGGCCGGCGTGGTCATTGATCATTTTGCGGCGCGCGGCGGCTTCATATTGAAGCTGGGCCTGGCCTTGGTCACGATGATCATGGTGCTCGCATTGACTCGCAAACCGCGCCGCGCGGTCGAATCGCTGCGGGGTATTGACCTGCTGCGCGGTGCGCTGTTTGCTCCGGCGATCGGCGCGCTGCTGCTCGTCGTCGACCGCGGCGGCGAGTGGGGCTGGACGGATCCGCGAACCCTCGCGTGTCTGGTGCTCGGTGTGGGGACCTTGATCTACTGGACTCATCACCAAGCGGGGCAGGCCAAGCCGCTGATCGATGTGCGCATGCTGCGCGTGCGGGCGGTGGCGATGGCCAATCTGGCGATGATTTTTCTCGCCATCGGCTGTATCCAGATTGGGCAGGTGATGTCGCTGTTCTTGCAACAACCGGCATGGACGGGGGTTGGGTTCGGCTTTTCGGCCACCGCGCTCGGCTGGTTCATGCTCGCCAATAATTCGGTATCCATGCTGTTCTCGCCCTTGACCGGTTCGCTCGCCAATCGGTTCGGCGCGCGGCGCACGGGCATGGCCGGCGGCATCATCGCGATTGCCGCATGGCTGTCGCTCGCATCGTTCCACGCGACGCTGCCGGCCGCCGCCACGGCTGCGGTCCTGAGCCTGATCGGTATCAGCATGCTGCTCCCGACGATCAATATCATCGTGGTCGAGTCCGTACCGATGGAACGCACCAGCGAGATCAGCGGGGTTGCCCAGGTCTGTCTCATGGCGTTCATGGGCGTCGGCGCGCAGATCCTCTACCGCATTCTAGCGAGCGACACGATCGCCAACCGCGTGCATGATGCGGCGCCCTTTCCGAGCAACCTGGCTTATACGCGGGCCTTCATCTACGTGGCGTGCGCCTCCCTGGCTTGCTTGGCGATGGTCGTTCTGCAGCGCCGAGAGCTACGCACCCGCGTGCTGGCGGCGCCCATTCCCGCGCTGCCAGCGCGGCGCATACCGGATTGAGGCTATCGTGAAATCCATGTTGCATCTGCCGCCACCTCGATGAAACACTGACACGCCAATGACGAAACCGACGCATCTGCAGCGCCTCGAAGCCGAAAGCATATGACATCGAAGCCGTCCGACACGGCGGAAGTCCTCGACCGCGCCGAACTTCGCGAGCGGATCGGCGCGATCGCGCGGCAAGCCGGCGCAGTGATCATGCAGGTCTACGCCACGGATTTCGCAAGTCGCGGCAAGGCCGACGCCTCGCCCGTCACCGAGGCCGACGTCAAGGCCGAGGCGCTGATTCTGGCGCAGTTGCGCTCGCTCACGCCGCAGATTCCGATTGTCTCGGAAGAGGCGGCATCCGCCGGTCACACACCGGATATCGGCGCGCGCTTCTGGCTGGTGGATCCGCTCGATGGCACCAAGGAATTCATCAGCCGCAACGGCGAATTCACTGTCAACATCGCCTTGATCGAAGCGCAGCGTCCGACGCTCGGAGTCGTGTATGCGCCCGCTCTCGGCCGCTTGTTCTCCGGAGTCGAAGGGCAGGGCGCGCGGGTCGAGGAGTCCAAGGACAGCCGCCGCATTGCCTGCCGTCGCGTGCCCTCCGCCGGGCTCACCGTCGTTTCCAGCCGTTCGCATGGCGATGCGACCGCCCTCGATCGATTCTTGAGCGGCCGGCGCGTTGGCGCCAATGTCAACGCCGGCTCCTCCCTCAAGTTTTGCCTGGTTGCCGCCGGCGAGGCGGATCTGTACCCGCGCCTCGGCCGCACCATGGAATGGGATACCGCCGCCGGGGACGCGGTACTGCGCGCCGCCGGCGGCCGAGTGACCGAGCTCGACGGGCGCGAGCTGCGCTACGGCAAACCCGGCTTTGCCAATCCTCATTTCGTCGCCGCAGGATTGACGGAGTGAGGACGCCGGCAACGCCGACAACACCGGTGGCGGCGCCGATCGGCGTGATCCCTTCGTGGGATGAACTGATCGAGCTGCTGCTGCCCGCCGGCAAGCTGACCGAGCTCACCTGGTACCCGCACGATGTCCGCGTGCGCGCCGATCTGTACCGGCAACTGCTGATGAATGTCGCGCTCGGATACTTTGTTTACTTCCAGTCCGATCCCGATCATCCGGATTGGACGCCGTTCATGAATTCGGTGTTCCTGCTGCAGCCGAATCCCGACGACACCTATTTTTTGGCCCATGTGCGCGGCTCCGGGGTCTATCGTATCTCCGGCGAACGCGGCAGCGTGCGGCTGCTGACCTTTTCCACCGGCGCCCGCATGATGGGCATGTCGGCGACGCCGGGGCAGGGCTACGAACAATACGATGCCGACGAGCTGACTCTGGCTGCCGACGGCAGTTTCGAAGTCATCATGAGTCATGAGCGGCCGGCTGATGCCCACGGCAATTGGTGGCATCTCGATCCGAGCGCGGACTACATCCTCGTTCGCCAGCGTTCCTACGATTGGGGGCGCGAGCGCGACGCGCGCCTCGCCATCGAGCGGCTCGATTGCGCCGATCTCAAGCCACGGCCTTCGCCCGAGCAGATTGCCGCGACCATTCGTGAGCTGCTCAGCGGCTTCGTGCCGCGGCTCACCGAAATGTGGCTCAGGTACCAAAACGCGATGCGCAGCCGCGACCTCGTCAACCGCTTCGAGTTTGCCGATTTCGGCAACATCGGCGCGGTGCGGATTCAGCATTATTGGCAGTGCATTTTTGAGCTCGATCCCGGTGAGGCGCTGATCCTCGAGACCGAGGTGCCCAAGACCTGCCGCTACTGGAACGTGCAACTCAACGACCCGCTGTTCAATTCGATCGAATACGTCTACCGGCAAAGCAGCCTGAATGGGCATCAAGCGCACTTGGATGCGGATCGGCGCTTTCGCACCGTGCTCGCGCTCGAGGATCCCGGAGTTCCGAACTGGCTGGACACCGGCGGCTACTCGAGCGGCACCGTGATGGGCCGCTGGTATGCCGCCGATTCGCAGCCGCTGCCCCTCATGAAGCGCGTGCCGCTTGCCGAGGTGCGCCGCCACTTGCCGGCCGCGACCCCGCATGTCTCAGCCGCAGAGCGCGACCAGATGCTGCGGGCTCGCGCTCGCGGCGCTCAGCTGCGCCGCCGCTGGTAGCGCGAGGCATCCGGCGGTGGTTCATGAGCCGGCGACGTCTATAAATCCAGCGGCGCTAATGAGCAAGCCCTTTGTCGAGTTGGAAGAGGAGCTGCACCGGGATGCCGCGCGGCAAACGGCGCTCAGCGACTTCGGGAATCCGGATTACCGCACCGGGCTCAAAGTGTTGCTGGCCGCATTGGACAGCGACCCGGCGCTCACCGACATTGGCTACCAGTTCGCCTATGGCATGGTGCTCTCAACGCTGACGGCCCGGCTGCGCACGCAGCAGGGCTGGGCCGCTCGGCCCGACTGTTTCGAGCAGCCGATTCGCCGTCCGCTGGTGATTACCGGCATACCGCGCACGGGTACCACGGCGCTGCACAAGCTGCTGTCGATGGATGCGCAGTTCCAGGGCCTCGAGCGCTGGCTGACCGAAGCGCCGATGGTGCGCCCGCCGCGTGCCTGCTGGGCCGCCCATCCGGCGTTTCAAGAGTCGGTGGCGGGACTCGAAGCCTATTTCAAATTGATGCCCGAAATGCGCACTGCACACGACATGGTGGCCGACGAAGTCGATGAATGCCTGGAAGTATTGCGCCAGAGCTTTGTCTCCAATCGTTTCGCCGCCGCAGTGTTCGTGCCGAGCTACGACCGATGGCTCTTCGCACAGGACGAGCGCGATTCGTACCGCCGCTATGCCGACGTGCTGCGCCTCATCGGAGCCGACGAACAGGGGCGGCGCTGGCTGCTGAAAAATCCCGGGCACATCGCGCAAATCGACGCGCTGCTCGAGGTGTTTCCGGATGCCTGCATCGTGCAGACGCATCGCGAGCCGCTCAAGGCGATTCCCTCGTTGTGCAGCACCCTGCACATGGCGCGGCGCATGTTCGAGGGGGACGCGGCCCGGCCGGAGGTGCTCGGGCCGCGCGAATGCACCTATTGGCAGCGCGCCGTGGAACGCACCGAGCGCATGCGCCAATCGCGCCCCGCACAGTTCTACGACGTCGATCACCGCAAATTTCATGCAGACCCCTTGGGCACGGTGCGCGCAATCTACGACTACTTCGGCCTCACGCTCGCGGCGAATTCGGAACAACTCATGCGGCAATGGATCGCCAGGAATCCGACCGCCGCGCACGGCACTCATCAGTACGAGGTCGGCGGCTACGGGGTAACCGAGGAGCGCATTCGCAACGACTTTGCCGCGTATCGCGAGCGCCACCGCTTTTTCTGACCCGCACCGGCCGCTGCCCTCAGGTCGGACAATTGCCTCGCAATCCCCAGGCAATCACCGCGCGGCCGGTCCGGCGGATTCGTCAAAAAACGGATTTGCGTCGTATCCTGCAACAGCAATTCACATAATTGAACGACATACGAAAATTCGACTTTTGGTTTTTATGACGGTAAGATCGGCAGCAGACGCGGCGTAACTGCGCATTCTCAAATTTGCAGACAGAGGGGGCAAAAATTATGAAATCGATCGCCAACGAGTCCGTGAACGAGCCAAATCAGAGCGCCAGCAGGGTCCGCGCCGGCATCGGAATCGCTGTGGCGGCGCTCTTCGGCTGCAGTGTCGGTTGGGCGCAGACGCAGACGGCGCCGTCATCGACACCCAGTGCCGGACTCGAAGAAATCGTGGTGACGGCGCAAAAGCGCTCCGAGAGCCTGCAGACCGTACCGCTCTCGATCTCAGCGCTCGGCAGCGAGGAGCTCGAACGACGCAATATCGTGAATCTCAATGACTTGATGGGTGGCCAGGTGCCGTCGTTGCGCATCGAACCCTTTGCAGGCAACCAGACGGTGCTGGAAGTGGCCATTCGCGGCTTCGTCGACCCGAACGGCGTCAACGTCACCGACGAAAATCCGGTCCCCGTCTATATCGACGACGTGTTCTACGGCCGTCAGACGGCCGTGGCGTTGCAGTTGAACGAGATCGAACGCATCGAGGTACTGCGCGGACCGCAGGGCACGCTGTTCGGCAAGAATGCCGAAGGCGGTGCCGTGCGGATCATCACACAGGAGCCGACCGGCACGTTCGGTGTTCGGCAAACCGCCGAGGGCGGAAACTACGGCTATTACAACACCAGCACGCACATTGACCTCCCAAGCGTCGCCGACGTCGCCACCAAGATCGATTTCGTGAATAGCGCCGACAACGGCTGGCAGACGAATCCCGCGCCCGGACAAGAGAATTTCGGACAGACCAAGTACACCGGCGCGCGTTTCACCGCGCTGTGGAAGCCGACGGATACGGTCAAGGCGGAGTACTCGTTCGATTGGATGCAGGTGAAGTCGACAGAGGTGTTCAATCAGCTGCTCGCCACCAATGATGTGTTTCAATACCTGGCGCCCAGCGAAACGCAAACGATTTGGCCGATCCAGACGGCGCGCATCACGAGCATCGCCTATCCCACCTACCGTCCGGATGACCCGCAGAAATTCTTGGGACATCGGGTGACGTTGAATTGGGATATCGGCGACGGGTTGGCATTGAAATCGATTACAGCCTACCGCAGCGATCAGTCGACGCTCTGGAACACCGCGTCCACCTCCGCCGTGGTGCCGGGACTTTTTGTCGGTGCGCCGCAGTTGGGTCTCCTCACGGGTCCCGCGCCGATTTATGACATCCAGCACAGTCAAGTATCCGAGGAGCTGCAGCTCACGGGAAACTCCGACACGCTCAAGTGGGTGACCGGATTCTATTGGTTGGGCGAGCACGCTTCGCAGCTCGAAGAGACTTACTTCGGAACGGCGTTTCCGAATGCGATCTTATCGGGGCCGCCGTATTTCTTGCCCGTGGTTGCAGGTAACGCCGTCGCCCTCGATCCGCCCTACAGTCTCGGCCCCGGCAGCCAGACCGGCGCCGATGTCAGCCAAACCTCAACTGCCGTATTCGGCCAGGCAACCTGGCGGCCAGGCGGAGCGGAGGACAAATTCTCATACACCGTGGGCCTGCGCGTGGGTCAGGACAAGAAGGACGATTCGCGTCCGGTCGGCGGCGTGTATACCCAAGTCACCTATGGGCCACCGCCGACTTACACGGTGCCTCCGCCGAATTACATCTGCAGCGCCGCGCCGCGCCCCGCGGAATGTACGGCGACCAATACGCACACGCTGGCACTGCCGATGGCGACCGTTGCCTACGACTGGACCAGGGACGTCAGCAGTTACCTGCGCTACTCGACCGGCTATCAGGCGGCGGTCATCGGATTGGCCGGGCAACTCTTTCAGTTCATCGAGCCGAGCAAGGTCGACGCGTTCGAGCTCGGGACCAAGTCCGAGTGGTTCGATCATCGTGTGCGCGTGAACGGCGATGTGTTCTATTCGACATGGATCGATCCGCAGGAGAACATCCAAACCGTCAGCTCCTCGACCGTGGAATTTTTCAATGGACCGAACATCTACAGTTACGGTGTTGAATTGGATGCGGCCTTCCTGCCCATTGACAGCTTGACCATCAACCTGGCGGCGAATTACCTGCACGGTCAGCAGCGTCCCACCACCACTCCGTATCCCAATCCGTACGCCGCCGGCGGCTCGGTGCCGTTCGAGGACAAGCTGCAGCAGATGCCTAAATGGACGGGATCGATTTCTGCGCTGTATGACATCGTACGAACCGATTACGGCGTCTGGCGCTTGGATGCAGACGCGAACTTCACGACGAGCTACTACTCGGTGCCGAATGTGGCGATTGCGATCGGCGGCTATACGCTCTTCAACGGACGGTTCTCGTTGGCTGAGATTCCCGTGGGACCCGGTAAGCTCAATGTGTCGCTGTGGGGCAAGAACCTCACCAACAAGAACTACGAGACGTTCGTGTATGCCGCACCGGCAACCGGCACGCTGAATTCAGCGCTACCCGCGACGACCACCGCCGGAAGCTTCGGCCTGCCCCGCACCTACGGAATATCAGTCAACTTCAAGTACTAGCCGGGGTACTATTCATGAACAACAGAGAAGCTGGAAAAAGGCTGGATCAGATAGATATTTTCCGGAGCGTGAAAAACAGGATGTTTTTCTCGCAGCCTCCACGGACGGATTCACGGCGGTCCGGAAAATACCTATCTGATCCAGCCTTGGTGCATGACAATGCGTATCGTTCATGAATAGTTCGCGCTAGAGATGTCATGACCGAAACGACTGTGCCGCCCGCGGTTCAGGCCTTGATCGACCGGCAGGAGATTCTCGACTGCGAGCTGCGCTACTGCAGCGGCATCGATCGGTTCGATCGCGAGATGCTGCTCTCCGCCTATCATCCCGGCGCCATCGACGATCATGGCGCGTTCGTGGGAACGGCGGAGGAATTCGTCAACTGGGCGTTCGCGTATCACGGCAAATACCAGCACGGCCATAAGCACTACATCCTGAATCACCGCTGCGAGCTCGATGGCGACACGGCGCACGCCGAAACCTATTGGCTGTTCGCCGGCCGCAACACCTTCGCCCCGGCCCTTTCGCTGCACGGCGGCCGCTATCTGGACCGGCTCGAGAAACGCGGCGGCAAATGGGCGATCGCCGCGCGCAAATGCGTGATCGAGTGGGGCGGCTCGCTCAACGACGTGGACGTGCCCGTGGCGGCGGCGGCCGTCTATGCGCTGACCGGCGTTGCCTCGCGCGATCGGAACGATCCCTCTTATCAGCGTCCCCTGACGATCGAGCGCGCCCCCTTCGTCCTGCCTTTCTGAATGCTCACGGCTCGTCCCTAGAACGCGGGAGAAAGGATCAATTCATGCGTGCGGTCGTCTTCGACGATTACGGGGCACCGGAGGTGCTGCGGCTGCGCGAAGTCGACACACCCTCCGCGGGTGCGGGCCAGATCCTGATCCGCATCGCCGCCGCCGCGGTGAACCCGGCCGACGTGAAATGGCGGGCGGGCATGTTCCGCGGCCACGCGCCGATTGTCTTTCCGCACATCCTGGGCTATGACGTTGCGGGTACGATCGAGTCGGTCGGCGCCGGCGTGACCGATTTCGCTCGCGGCGACCGGGTGGCAGCCATGCTCGATACGAGGAGCAAGGGCGGCTATGCCGAGTTCGTTGCGATCGCCGCGCACGCGGCCGCGAAGATACCCGTGGATCTTAATTTCCCAATTGCCGCGGCGATTCCGTGCGCGGGGCTTACCGGCGTGCAGATCATCGAGGAGAGCATCCAGCCCAAGCGCGGCGAGACAGTCCTGATCACCGGCGCGACCGGCGCCGTCGGGCGCTTTGGCCTGTTTGCGGCGATCCGTCGCGGCGTCCGGGTGGTCGCAGGCGTGCGCGCGAGCCATGCAGCCGAGGCGCTCGCACTCGGCGCGGCGCAAGTCGTCATTCTCGGCGCGGAGGACTCGACGGGCCCGCCGTTCGATCATGTCTTCGACACGGTGGGCGGCCCGGCCGTCGCTCGCCTATGCCGGCATCTCGCGCCGGGTGGATTGATCCGGACCGCGGCTACGACGCCGATCGATCCGGAGGGATTGTCGACTCAACCCGTGTTCGTGCCGCTGCATCAGGATTGCCAGGGACTCCGCGCACTGGCCGAGGATGTCGCCGCTCATCGCATCCCGGTCCCGATCGCGCGACGCATGCCGCTCGAGGCCGCGATCGAGGCGCACCGGCTCCTCGAGGCGGGCGGCCTCGGCGGCAAGATCATCCTCGAGCCTTAGGACCGTCACCATGAACCCGATCGACACTTATGAGCGCATCGAGGGGCGCTGGTACATCAAGCCGCTCAAACTGCGTCGCCTGCGCGTCGACGTCCAACAACGGTCCAAGGAGATCAGTCATGCCGGATAAGTCGGCCGAGCGCAGGCGCGCTGCGCCGCCCGTCGAGCTTCGCATCGACGTCACTTCGGCGCTACTGCTGGCGGGCCCGCTGATGATTGCCGCGTCCGTATATCTGCCGGATCCCACGAAGCTCGCCTCGCCGCCGGTGGTGATGTTCGCCTCGCCGGGCGGCGGCTACTCGCGCGGCTACTTCGACCTGCGCTTCGGCGGCCGTTCCGGCTACAGTCAGGCGGAGTATCACGCAGCGCAGGGTTTGATCTTCGTCGCCTACGACCACCTGGGAGTGGGCGAAAGCACAACTGAGCACAACCAAGCTTTGACCGTCGAGATGATCGCGGACGCCAACCATGCCATGGTCACCGAGGTCCTCGCCCGTCTCGCCAAGGGCAGCGTTCACCCTGGCTTTCCGGGCCGTCGGCGTACTGGAACAGCAACGACGTCTCGCTCTATGTCGTGCCACACATGGCACACATGCACAACTTCGCTTCGACGCGGGAGCTGCTGTGGCGGCGGCTCGGCCAATGGAGCGCAATCGTTGCCACAGACAACCCGCCCGGGCTCAAGCCGTGACGGCAGCGATTTCAGCGGCGTTGTAGCCGAGCTCCAGCAAGATCGACTCGTTGTGCTCGCCGAGCCGCGGCGGCGGGCGGTGCAGACCGCCCGGTGTGGCCGAGAAGCTCACCGGCGGGGCGGTGGTGACCACGGGACCTTCGGACGGATGCTCGTAGTGCACGAAGAATCCGGTCTCCTTGAGATAGGGATCGTCGCAGAGTTCCTGGAGCGTATGCATCGGGCCGTTCGGGATGTCCTCGCGATCGAGAATCTCATGCCACTCGGCGGTCGTACGCAGCTTCAGCTGCGCGGCCACGATGCCGTACAGCGCGTCATAGTTCTGCACGCGGCCGGCCGTGCTTGCAAAACGCGGATCCGCGACCAGCTCCGGGCGCCCAAGCGCCGGTAGGATGCGCCGCCACTGCTCGTCGTTGACCGCCAACACGCAGATATAGCTATCCTTGGTCGCGTACGGGCGGCGATGCGGAGTGAGCAGGCGCACGTAGCCGACCCCCGGATCGAGCGGCGGATCGAAGGCCGCGCCCCACAGGTGCTCGAGGTAATTGAAAGACAGAATCGTCTCGAACATCGGTACCTGCACCTGCTGACCCTTGCCGCTGCGCTCGCGGCTGTACAGCGCCATGCCGATGCTGGACGCGAGGACGTAGCCGCAATGTTTGTCGATGAGCACGGTCGGATAGAAGCGCGGCTCGCCGATGACCTGACTCATCAGGGCGGCGATGCCGCTTTCACCCTGCACGACATCGTCGAAGGCCGGATAGTCGCGGTGCGGGCCGTCCTGGCGGTAGCCGGGCGCAAACGCGTAGATGAGCCGTGGGCTGCGCGCACCGAGCTTCGCGTAGCCGATGCCCAGCCGCTCGGCGGCGGCGGGCCGCATGCTGTGCACGAACACATCCGCGGTATCGACCAGGCGCATCAGCGCTTCAAGCGCCTCCGGGCGCTTCAGGTTCAGAGTCACACTGCGCTTGTTGCGATTGACGTTCATGTGCATCGCCGACATGCCGGGGTGGCGGGCCGGACCGGTATCGCGGTTGGGGTCTCCCTGGGGCGTCTCGATCTTGATCACATCGGCGCCCATGTCGCCGAGGATCTGGGTTGCGACCGGGCCCAACACGTTGACCGTGACGTCGATGACGCGCACGCCCGCGAGCGGCCCCGAGGGGGGTTGGTGCCCGGCATTGCCCGCGGAATCCATTATTGCCCGTCGCTGCGGCACTTGATCATGCGCAGCGGTGTGTATTCCTGCACGAGCGTACCGTCCTGCTTGTAGATGCGGTTACGCGTACGCACCAAGCCGCGGTTCGGCTGGCTCTGCGAGCGGCGCGCTTCGATCACTTCGCACTCGACATGAATCGTATCGCCTACGAACACGGGGCCCTTGATGTCGAACTGCATGCCGAGGAATGCGAAGCCAGTTCCCTGCATCGTCGCCTGCGTGAGCAGTCCTTCCGCCATGCAGAACACCAGCGCCCCGGGAGCGACGCGTCCTTTGATGTGGGATTCCTCTTTGAGAAACTCGACATTCATGAAGAGCACTTCTTGCATGCCCACCGTATTGATGAAATTGACCACATCTGCCTCGGTGATGGTGCGTCCGACCGTTTTGAACTGCCGGCCGAGCGGCAGGTCTTCGAAGCAAAATCCCAGTCCTACGGTTTCCATGGCGTCGCCTTCAGACCGGATCCCACGGTGTCAATTTGAGCGATGCGACGTTGGGATAGAAGCTGGGCTCGAAGGCCGGCATGGCATGCTCGGCGATGCTTTCCGGCGTCCAGCCTTCGCTGCGGTGTACCGAGCGGAACATGCGGATTTGCGAGAAAAAGTAGATCTCGTTGGCGCGGACGCCGAAGATTTGCCCGGACACGTGCGCCGCCGCATCGCTGATCAGGTACACCGCCAGGGGGGCGATTTTCGCCGCCTCCATTTTTTTCATCTTGGCGATGCGCGGCTGATTTTCGGGCGTATCCGGAATGGTGGCGGTCATCGGCGTCCAGGCCCAGGGCGCAATGCAGTTGGAGCGCACCTTGAATCGCTCCATGTCGAGCGCGATCGATTTCGACAACCCGACGATGCCCATTTTTGCAGCGCTGTAGTTGGCCTGTCCGATATTGCCGATCAATCCGGAGGTGGAGGTCATGTGCACGTAGGCGCCGGAATTCTGCGCTTTGAAATGCGGCGCGGCGGCGCGGGACATGTAGAACGAGCCGTTCAAGTGAACGTCCAGCACGGCCTTCCATTCTTCCGCGGACATGTTGAAAAACATGCGGTCGCGCACGATGCCGGCGTTGTTCACGACCGCGTCGATGCGTCCGAAGGTGTCGAGCGCGGCCTGCACCACCCGCGCCGCCGATTCCGGGCCGGCGACGCTGTCGGTGCTGGCGACCGCCTGGCCGCCGGCGCCGCGAATCTCCTGCGCCACCTGTTCGGCGGCGCTGCGCTCCGTGCCCGGAACCTTGCCCACGTCGTTGACGATGACCTGTGCGCCATGAGCCGCCATGACGCGGGCCATATCGCGGCCGATGCCGCCGCCCGAACCGGTCACAACGACGACTTTGCCTTTTACGAATTCGCTCACGGGTTGATACCCCTCTGGTCGCGCTTTTAAGGTCGAACGAATAGTTGAACGCTGTACGCTAGTATGAATATTATCACAACTATGTCAATGCCGCGAAGCCTGGCAGACCGGCCGGACAGCGGTCTTTTTGTGCGCGCTGGGAGACGTCCTGTCGGACCTCGGTCATTTGCTGGATAATTGAGATGAACCGGCGGATCCCTGGCCGAACGTCTGGATGGAGATTGCCCCCAGCGGGTCGCGAGCGCTCTGTGCAGAAAATCATTGCTCTTGAGGGCGGCTGCAATTTCCGCGAGATCGGCGGCTATCCCAGTCTCGACGGGCGCCGTCTGCGCCCGGGCCGTCTGTTCCGCTCGGGCGTGATGGCGTATTTGACTCCTGTCGATCAGCAACGTCTGGCGCAGCTCGGCATTCGCACTATTGTCGATCTGCGCCGCGCCGATGAGCGGCGCAAGGAGCCTACGCGCTGGGCGGACCGGAGCGCGTGCGTGCTGGATGCGGACAACTTGCAGGACCCGCCGCCGATGCTGCGCTTCACCCTGCGAGGGGCTCCAACTCTCCCGCGCATGCGCCAAGCGATGATTGGTCTGTATCGGGACATGCCGGAATCACTCGCATCGCGAATGGGCATGATGTTCGAGCGTCTCGTCGCCGGAGAATTGCCGCTGCTGGTGCATTGTTCAGCGGGCAAGGACCGCACCGGATTCGCGGTGGCCCTGATCCTCGAAGTGCTCGGCATCACACGCGAGGCGGTGTTGCAGGACTACACATTCACCAATCGAGCGGTCGACCTCGAGCGCTTCATATTCGAACATCGCGCGGGTGCGGCTGGGCTCGCGCAGAGCTCGCATCCGCTGATGCAGGTGCCGTCCGACGTGCGCAATGCGCTCCTCACCGCCGACCCTGACTACTTGAGTGCCGCGCTCGAGCAACTGTGCAGTGACTACGGTTCGGCCGAGGGCTACGTGGAGCGGCGTCTCGGCCTGACGCCGCAGCGGCTCCTGGACCTGCGAAATTTGCTGCTCGAATGAGCGGTTCGCCCGTCGATTCCGGACCGGCAAGCGCCGACGGCGCCGATTCCAATACCTGAACAGCGTACGTATAATTGACAAGTGGCGGGATGCTCTGCGAAGCTTAAGGGCCGGATCCCGCCTTTGGCGTCCACGAGGGTGCTCATGCTGCCGACGCAAGAACTCTTCGATATCCAGCAGGCGAGCCGCGATAGCCGGGGCAACCTCACCTTGCCGGCGAGAACCATCCGCTGGCGGCGCGTGATTCAGGCGACGGCCGTCTCTCACGCCGAGCGGATCAGGCTCGATGACTTCACCTGAGAGGGGGACCTATGTCTGAACGCAAACGCACCTGGCTGATTACCGGGGTCTCCACCGGTCTCGGCCGCGCACTCGCCGAGGCCGTGCTCCGTCGCGGCGAAGTCGTGATTGGGACGCTGCGAAAACGCGAACAACAGGCCGCATTCGAGGCACTGGCGCCGGGACGCGCGCTCGCGACGCTGCTCGACGTGACCGACCGCGATCACGTCCATGCGAGCGTCACGCGGGCCATACAAGCGGCCGGCGGCATCGATGTAATCGTGAACAACGCGGGCTACGGCCTGTCCGGAGCCGCCGAAGAGGTCTCCGATGCGGAAATCCGCCGCCAAATGGAGACCAATTTTTTCGGGCTGGTGGCGGTGACGCAGGCGGCGCTGCCTTTCATGCGTGCGCAGAAGCGCGGCCACGTCGTCAATATCTCCTCGGTCGCCGGCTACAAGGGCATTCTCGGCATGTCGATTTACAGCGCCTCGAAATTCGCCGTCGAGGGTTTCTCGGAGGGTTTGGCCGCCGAAGCCGCTCATCTCGGCATTCGAGTCACCATCGTCGAGCCGGGCGCATTTCGCACGCAATGGGCGTCCGACAGCGCCATCGTACGCTCCGCCCGTGTTATTGAGGATTACGCGCCGAGCGCCGGCACCGTGCGCGCGGGTCTCGCGATGATGCACGGGCATCAGGAAAACGACCCGGCCAGGGGTGCGACTGCCATCATCGCAGCGGTCGACTCGCCGCACCCGCCGTTGCGCTTGCCGCTCGGAGCCGATTCGGTTCAGTACCTGCGCGACAAGCTTGCCGCAATGACCCAGGAGCTGGCGGCGTGGGAGGCCGTAGCGGTCAACACGCGATTCGATTGACTCCTCGTTCACTGTAGATACTGACTCGAAGCATGTTCAAAACGCGCATTACCGAATTGTTCGGCACCGACTACCCCATCGTTCAGGGTGGCATGCGCCACGTGGCGCGCGCCGAATTGGTGGCTGCCGTGGCCAATGCGGGCGGCATGGGCTTTCTCTCCGCACACACGTGTCCCACTGCCGATGCCCTGCGGCGGGAGATCGAGAAGACCCGAGCGCTCACCGCCAAGCCCTTTGGCGTCAATTTGACGATTCTTCCCAATCTCGACGTCAAACCGGATGATTACGCCCAAGTGATCATGGCATCCGGCGTCCGTTATGCGGAAACTGCGGGCGGCAACCCTGCCAAGTACATTGCCGCTTTCAAGAACGCCGGCATCAAGGTGCTGCACAAGTGCACTTCCGTCCGCTTTGCGGTGAAGGCCGAACAGCTCGGGGCTGATGCGGTCAGCATTACCGGGTTTGAAGCGGCAGGTCATCCCGGCGAGGACTACGTGCCCAGTCTGATTCTAGTTCCTGCCACCGTGGACAAAGTGAAGATTCCGGTCGTGGCCGCGGGCGGCTTCGCCGACGGCCGCGGTCTGGTCGCGGCGCTGTGCTTGGGCGCCGAGGGAATCAGCATGGGTACGCGCTTCCTTCTGACTCGCGAATCGCCCATGCACCCGGCCGTCAAGGAGCGCTATCTGCAGGCGACCGAGCGCGATACGACCCTGGTGTGCCGGTCCATCGGCGATTCGACCCGCGTACTCAGAAACAGCCTCACCGATCAGATTCTCGAGATAGAGAAGACCGGCCGCGCCGCGCACGAGGAATTGCTCGACCTGGCCGGGAGCCGACGCTGGGTCAGCGCCGCCGAAGCCGGCGATCCCGAGGGCGGCGCGTTCGCCGCGGGAATCTCCGTCGGCTTGATGAACGACGTGCCGACGTGCCGGGATCTGATCGACGGCATCATCACCGATGCACTAAAATTGATCCGCGATCGACTCATGAGCATCATCGACTGATGCCGTCCGTGTGCCAGCAAGCGGTGGGAGGGGACTTCCAATGAACGCAATCGACTTTACCGGGCGGGTCGCGGTCGTGACCGGCGTGCTCGGCGGAAAGTACTCGCGCATATTCGTGGGGCTCACAGAGGGCTGGTACCAGGCGGGCGAGACGGCGCCCAGCGCCGAGGAGATCGCCGCACGCATCCCGCAAATCGATGACCTCTCCAGGTTCGACGTACCGCTCAGCGGCCTTCAAGAGATGGACACGGTGATCGCCTTGCAGCAGCGATTGAAGATGCAGGCTGGCTGAGAGACCGGGCAGCCATGTCCAAGATTCAGCAAGCGACGATCAAGAGCTTGTGTCCCACCCAGCTGACGGTGGGGATGATCGAGGTCGAGGCCAAGAGAAAACGCCTGGCGGCGCTTTCGCCCAAGGATCAGCAGGATTTCCTCGAAGCCCACCCCATGCCCGTGGTGATCGGACCCGGCAAGAAGCTATACATTACGGATCATCATCATCTGGCGCGGGCGGCGCTGGAGGCCGGCGTGGTCACCGGATACTTTATCGTCGAGGCCGATCTGGCGTCGCACGGGCCGCAAGAGTTTTGGGAAGAGATGAACAAGAACCAGTGGGTTCATCCGCTCGACCAAAATGGAATCCGGCATCGCTATGTTTCCATTCCGAGCCGTTTGGACCAGCTGCTCGATGATGTCTACCGTTCGCTGGCGGGATTTGTCCGTGATGCGGGAGGTTTTGAGAAAACGCCCACCGCCTTTGCGGAATTCATCTGGGCGGATTTTTTCAGGCGCAATATCGCGATCGAAGATGTGATCGCCGATTTTCACCAGGCGGTGCTCGACGGGCAGCGCCTGGCGCGCAGCCCGATCGCCAAGCGCATACCCGGCTTCAAAGACAAGTAGCACACAGGCCGAGCTACAGCACATCTTGCAGGAACGGAGTGAACTCGGCCTGCCCCTGCTGCCCGGCTAGGCGGGTTCGGCTCGCACCGCCCCCGGCCTGATTCTCCGCCCACAAGCGCCCCCGGTGCGCCAGCACAATGGAGCGGAGGACGAGTACCTTGAGCGACAGCGTCAGACCATTGACGATCTGCGCACGATGATCAAAGTTCGCCTATCCTAACAGGGTCGCCGGTCGACCGGCAGAGATACCTTATACGGTGCCAATCATGAACAACCTCTCCCAGACCATCGGCCTTGTAGTGATGGATTGTCTTGAAAATGAGTTTGTTCTGCCTCTTTGCGCGGCCGTAACGGCATTGATGTTAGGGTCGTGGATGCTCGTGGCGAGGCTGTGCGGATAGTGGTGGGCGCGGACGGCAAGCCCAAGATGGTCCATTAATCCATGAGCGAGCAAACCGACGAATTGGTGCGGGCGGTCACCGAATTGATCGGGAACATTCGCAGACTAAAAAACGTGGCCGCTGTGGCTCGACCAGGCGGCCCTCGCGCCAAGGAGACCAAAAAGCTTCTCGATGATATAGCTCGGCGACTTCGGCGTTATCGCAAGAAAGTCGAAGCCAGTCTGCAGGACCATGATTGTACAGAAGCTCAGCGACGGCTAGCGGCGGAGCACATTCAGCTCATCATGCTCGCCGAGGCTGAAGTAGACGGGACTGCGCCGGCGGCGCAGTCGTGAGAGTTGTATGACCGCCGTTGGCATGGAGACGTCCCCCTGTTGCGCGCCTTTGCATTATATGCTGGCGTACCCCGAGTGGTTTATGGTTGTTCGGCACGCAAATGGCAAATCCCAGCGACATGGCGGCAAATTTCAGCGGCGAGTCGGTATTCGCGGTCTTCGAGATGACGGCTGCGATGTGCGCGCAGCGCGAGTTCCTGCATGTTCCGATCGAGGCGTGCCGCGGTTATTCGTCTGCGGCCCTCGGCATGGATTATTCGCAGGCCCGCGCTCGCGTCGCGGCGCTTGCATCGCGGCTGCGGGCCCGGGGGTATGGTCCCGGCCACCGGGTTGCCGTCGCGCTCGACAATCGTCCGGAATTCTTTATCTACTTCCTGGCGCTCAATTCGCTCGGCTGCAGCGTGGTGCCGCTCAATGCGGCGATGAGCGTCAAAGAGCTTTCCTTGGTCCTCGCACACTCCGATGCAGCCCTCGCGGTGACGCACGCGGGGCATGCCGCGCACGTGCAGGACGGCCTGCCTCAGAGCGTGTCGCTGCACGTCGTGGCGCCGCTTGCGAGCGCGGCGCGGGAGGACTGCACGATTCCGACGGCAGCGCGTCCGCCGGCCGCTTCGCCGCAGGAGGCGTCGCTCCTGTACACATCGGGCACGACCGGCACGCCGAAGGGCTGCATCCTGACCCACGAATATTTTTTGGAGATTGGGCGCCACTACACCGGGCTCGGCGGCTACTGTCGATTCGATGCCGCGGGTGATCGGCTCGCCACGCCGCTTCCGGTCACCCACATGAATGCGCTCGCTTGCTCGTTCATGGCGATGCTGATGACCGGAGGTTGCCTGATTCAGCTCGACCGGTTTCATCCGACCACGTGGTGGCAATCGCTGCGCACGAGCCGTGCCACTGCGTTTCATTACCTCGGGGTCATGCCGGCGATGCTGCTGAAGGCGCCCGAGTCCGTCACGGACGATTTCGCGGGCGAGCTGCGCTTCGGCTTCGGCGCCGGGGTCGATCCGCGGCATCACGCGGCGTTCGAGGCGCGATTTGGAGTGCCCCTGATCGAAGCCTGGGCGATGACTGAGACAGGGGCCGGAGCCTGGATCGCCGCCAACCACGAGCCTCGGCACCTCGGGCAACGCTGCTTTGGCAAGGCACCTCGGGGTTTGGCCTATCGGCTCGTCGATGACGCCGGCATCGACGTCGCGCCGGGCGCGGCGGGCGAGCTGCTGGTCAGGCGCGACGGCGCTGATCCGCGCCGCGGGTTCTTCGCGGGCTACTACAAGGATCCGCAGGCAACGGAGCAGGCGTGGGCGGCGGGCTGGTTTCACACCGGCGATCTGGTGCGGGTCGGAGAGGACGGCTCCTTTTTTTTCGTTGACCGCTCGAAAAACCTCATTCGACGCAGCGGCGAGAACATTGCGGCGGTGGAAGTCGAAAGCGCGCTGCAAGCCCATCCCGACGTGCTTGCGTCGGCCGTGTGTCCGGTCGCGGACGACGTGCGGGGCGAGGAGATCTTTGCCTGCGTCGTTCTGCGCGCAGGTGTTTCGCCCTCGCTCGAGACCGCGACGCAATTGCACAGCCATTGCCGGCAGCTGCTCGCCTATTACAAGGCGCCGGCGCATATCGGTTTCCGCAAGGAGTTGCCGCAGACCGCTTCCCAGAAGCTCGCTCGAGCGGAGCTCAAAGCGCTCGGCGCTGCCGCTGTGCGTGCGGGGGAGGCATTCGATCTGCGCCGTCTCAAGCGGCGCGGCACACGGGTTCGCGGTAAGTCCGGAAATTACGACGACGCGGTGCTGGTGGCGCCGGTCACCGTGCCCTACGTCCGCTACTCCATCCGCAACGCACATTGGTTCGTCGCGCAGGCGCTGGCGGGCCTGTTGAAGGAGTCCGGACTCGAGAAATCCGACATCGACGGGCTGTGCGTGGGCAGCTTCATGTTGGCGCCGGATACGGCGATCGGTCTCACGCAGCATCTCGGCGTCACGGTGCGCTGGCTCGACCATGTCCCGCTCGGCGGGGCCTGCGGCATTGTCGCGCTGCGCCGTGCGCTGCGCGCCGTGCAGGCGGGTGATGCGCAAGTGGTCGCGTGCATTGGCGCAGACACCAACCACGTCGACTCGTTTCGCCAGAGCCTCGGCAGCTTCAGCGTGTTCGCCCGCGACGCCGTCTTCCCCTATGGATCGGGCGGACCGAACGCCAGCTTCGCGTTCCTTACCTCCTATTACATGCGCCTGTACGGGGCCACTCGCGAGGACTTCGGCAAGCTCTGCGTCGCGCAGCGCGACAATGCGCTCGGCTATCCGCACGCGATATTCAAAAAGAAGCTCACGCTGCAGGAATACCTGGAGGCCAGGCTGATCGCGGACCCGATCCGGTTGTTCGATTGCGTGATGCCCTGTGCCGGCGCCGAAGCCTTCCTCGTCATGACCCGGCAGCGTGCCGAGGCGCTCGGCCTGCCGTACGCGATCGTGCGTTCCACCTGCGAGCGTCACAACGCGTTTCCCGACGATCCGATTCAGATCCGCGGCGGCTGGGTCCTCGACCGCGAGCACCTGTATGGCGCGGCCGGGGTCGAGCCGCCCGACATCGACTTCGTCGAAACCTATGACGATTATCCGGTCATGTCTCTCATTCAACTCGAGGACCTGGGTTTTTGCGGGAAGGGCGAGGGGCCTGAGCTCATTCGCCGTCATACCTTTACGGCGGATGGCTCGTTTCCCATCAACACCAGCGGCGGACAGCTCTCGGTGGGGCAAGCCGGCTGTGCGGCCGGATTTCTCGGCCTGGTGGAGTCTATTCGACAGCTCACGGGCCGGAGCCTCGCGCGCGCCGTTCCCGATGCACGCTTCGGGCTGGCGGTGGGATTCGGCATGATCACCTATGATCGCGGCCTTTGTGCGGGAGCGGCGGTTCTGAGCCGGGCGGACGCATGATTCCGCCGCAGATTCCGCCCCTCATCCGGCCGCAACGCAAAAACCCTATTCTTCGCACCCGGGAGCCGCTGCTGCCGCCGTGGGCTCGCTCGCGCGCCGCGCTCGGCCTGACCGCGGCCGCCGCGCTGGGCCGGTTCGAGTTGCAGAGCTGCGGCGACTGCGGCGCCGTTCAATATCCGCCGCGCGAGGCGTGCCATCGCTGCCTGTCCGACAAACTGCGCTGGCGCGAGCAGTCGGGCTTGGGCGATCTGATATCGACGACGGCGGTGCATCACAGTCACGATTTGTTCTTCCGCGAGCGCGTGCCGTGGCGCTTGGGGCTGGTCCGGCTCGATGCCGGGCCAACCGTGGTCGCGCATCTGCACGGCGGATGCGCGCCCGCCCCGAGTCGCGTGCGCATCGGCGCTCGTCTCGACAAGTCCGGCCAGGGAGTGCTCCTGGCGTTTCCCATTGATGAGGTGCCCAACATGGCGGACGATCGACAGCTTCGTGAAATGACTTGCGACCCAAAATTTCGCAAAGTGTTGGTGACTGACGGCAAAACCGCGGTCGGCCAATCCGTCGTGCGTGCGCTCATCGCCGCCGGCGCGGATTTGGTGTGGGTCGGCTACGCCGAGCCGTGGAAGAAGTTCGCGGGCTTTGCAGAGCTCGAAACGCTGCCGCAAGTCGCACTGCTGCCTCTGGATCTCACCGATTCGCGCTCCGTGAAACAGTTGGCGGGTGAAATCGGCGGCAAGGTCGACATCCTGATCAATACCGCCGAGGTGCATCGCACCTACGGCATTGCTGCGCGCAGCGGTGTGGAGGCGGCCCGCGCGGAGATGGATGTCAACTATTTCGGGCTGCTGCGCCTGGCTCAGGAATTCGGGCCCGCGATGCGCGCGCGCGGCGCGGACGGTGAGTCGAGCGCAACCGCATGGGTCAATCTGCTGTCGATTTACGCGCTCAGCAACTATCCCGCGCATGGCACGTACTCGGCCTCCAAGGCGGCGGCACTCTCGCTGTCGCAATGCCTGCGCGCGGAAATGCGGCCGGGCGGCGTGCGAGTGATCAATGTGTTCCCCGGCCCCATCGACGATGAGTGGAACCAGCTGTTGCCGCCGCCCAAGCTGACGCCCGAAACCTTGGCGAAGGCACTCGTCAATGCACTGAAGGACGGCGTCGAGGACGTCTACCCCGGCGATGTGGCCCAGGAATGGCTCGCCCGCTGGGAGGAGAGTCCGAAGACGCTCGAGCGGGAATTGAGCATTTGAGCGCGGTTGCGACGGACTCGGGAAGGCGGGACGGACTGGGGGGAGCTGGAATGGCTGCGAATTCGCTGATTTCACTGGCGGCTGATTTGGCGTCCGGGAGAATCCGGGTTGTGGACTTGACGCAAACCTTGTCGCCGGAATTTCCGCAAATCGTGCTGCCGCCGGAATTGGGGCAGTGCTGGCCGCTCAGAATCGAGGAAATCTCCCGCTATGACGAGCGCGGTTCGGCCTGGTATTGGAACAATTTCTCCTGCGGCGAGCATACCGGCACGCACTTCGATGCACCCGTTCACTGGGTGTCGGGCCGCGACCTGCCGAACAATGCGACGGACACGGTGCCGGTGCAGCATCTCATCGGCCCCGCCTGCGTGATCGATTGCTCCGCGGAGGCGAGCGCCGATCCGGATTTCCTGTTGACTGCCGATCACGTGCGCCGGTGGGAAGGGATTCACGGCCGCATTGCGCCGCGCTCCTGGGTGCTCATGCGCACGGACTGGTCCAAGCGCTCCGATCCCGTCGCGTACCAAAACTACGATGAGACGGGCCAGCACACGCCGGGACCCGCCGCCGACGCCGTACGATTTCTCATCGACGATCGAAATGTCGTCGGATTCGGCTCCGAAACCATCGGCACCGATGCCGGGCAAGGCTATCACTTGAAGCCGCCGTATCCGTGTCATTACTTTATGCACGGTTCGGGCCGGTACGGACTGCAATGTCTGACGAACCTCGATCTGCTCCCGCCGACCGGTGCGGTGATCTTTTGCGCGCCCTTGAAGATTCGAAACGGATCCGGCAGTCCCATTCGAGCGTTGGCGCTCGTTCCAGGCTGAGACAGGCGCGACGGCTGAACGCCGGTGGGCACTGGGAAGTCGAGCAGCTTCGAGGGCTCCTTTACAGCGGATGCGATTCGATCGAGCGCCGAAGGTGGGTCAGCAGCCGCAGCAGATCGGCGGTTTGATTGTCGGACAGATCGGCAAACATCGTCTCGATCCACTGCTCATGCGCCGCCGCCATTTTGAGGAACATATCGCGGCCCTTGCGGGTGAGGCGAACTGTGGCGGAACGGCGGTCCTGCTGATCGACCGTGCGCGTCACCAGGCCGTCCTCGATCAGTCGGGCGACGACGCCCGTGACGTTGCCGTTCGAAACCATCAGCGACTCGGACAGCTGCGACATCGTCAGACCCTGGTTGAGTCGTTGGGCGCTGCGCTCGAGGGCGGCCAGCACGTCAAAGCGCGGCAGCGTCGTCTTGAACTCCTCGTCGAGCCGCGCACGCAGTCTTTTTTCCACCACCATCGAGCAGCTCAGCAGGCGCAGCCATAGGCGCAGGGACTGCTTCGAATGCGCAGCGCCTCCGAGCCTGTCAGAAAACGTCGAGACACCGGCATTGGCCATGCTCCGCTCCGCGCCGCGATGGGTGAAAGGTGGCACATAATAATACTTGACACTTAAAATATCTATCTCATACTAGGAGATTCCATGAAACGCATCGTCTGTCTCGGCGGAGGCCCCGCGGGCCTGTATTCCGCGATTCTCTTCAAGAAGGCATTGCCGAACGCCAAGGTCGAGGTCTATGAGCGCAATCGGCCGGACGACACGTTTGGCTGGGGCGTCGTATTTTCCGACAAGACCATGGCGGGATTTCGCGATGCGGACATCCCCTCGCACGATGCTATCGAGGGCGGCTTCTATCATTGGGACGACATCGACGTGCATTTCAAGGGGCAGCGAATCCGCAGCAGCGGCCATGGGTTCTGCGGCATCGCGCGCAAGCGCCTGTTGAACATCTTCCAGGAGCGCGCTGCGGCGCTCGGCGTGCAGCAGTCGTTTCAGCACGAGATCGACTCCGCGATCGAATTCGCCGATGCCGATTTGATCGTCGCGGCCGACGGTGTCAACAGCGTCCAGCGCGGCCGATATGCGGACATTTTCAAACCGCACATCGACGTCCGCAAATGCCGCTTCATCTGGCTCGGCACCGAACAGAAATTTCCCGCCTTCACCTTCGCCTTCGAACATACCGAGCACGGCTGGTTTCAGATCCACGCCTACCAGTTCAGCCCGGAACTTTCCACCGTCATCGTCGAAACACGCGAGGAGACATGGAAGGCTCACGGCCTCGACAAATGCACCACGGACCAGTCCATCGGGTTCTGCGAGCAAATGTTCGGCAGCTATCTGGACGGACATCGGCTGATGAGCAACGCCCGTCACCTGCGCGGATCCGCGTGGCTCAACTTCAATCGAGTGCTTTGCGAGCGCTGGCATCATGGGAATCTCGTGCTTATCGGCGATGCGGCGCACACCGCGCACTTCGCCATCGGCTCCGGTACGAAGCTGGCCATGGAAGATGCGATGTCGCTGGTGTCGCGGGTAGCCGGTGCCCGGGATGTCGGCGCCGGGCTCGAGCGCTACCGGGCGGAACGCAATCTCGAGGCGCTCAAGCTGCAGAGCGCGGCGCGCAACCGCATGGAATGGTTCGAGAACGTCGCCCGCTATACGCATCTCGAGCCGCAGCAGTTCGCCTACAGCTTGCTCACGGCGAGCCAGCGCATCGGCCATGCAAACTTGCGGCTGCGCGACCCACAGTATGTCGAGAGGATCGAACGCGAGCTGGCGCGCTGCAGTGGTCTTGCCGAGCCACGGCCGCCGATGTTCCTGCCCCTGCGCTTGGGATCCATGGTGCTCGTCAACCGCGTCGTCGTGTCACCGATGGCGCAATACCTGGCGCAGGACGGCTTGCCGGGCGACTGGCACCTGGTGCACTACGGAGCGCGGGCGGCGGGGGGCGCGGGATTGATCGTCACCGAAATGACTTGCGTCGCCCCCGATGCGCGCATCACGCCCGGCTGTGCGGGTTTGTGGAACGAAGCGCAGAAGGATGCCTGGAAGCGAATTGTCGACTTCGTGCATCGTCACTCTCCGGCAAAGATCGCGCTGCAGCTCGGCCACGCCGGACGCAAGGGTTCCACGCAATTGGGCTGGCAAGAGATGGATCGCCCGCTGCCTGCGGACAATTGGCCGCTGATATCGGCCTCCGCCGCTCCGTATTTTGCCGGAGTCAGCCAGACCCCCCGCGCGATGACGGCGGACGATTTTGCGCGCGTTACCGCCGAATACGTCCGGGCCACGCAATTCGGCGCCGCGGCCGGCTTCGACATGCTCGAGCTGCACATGGCGCACGGCTACCTGCTCGCGAGTTTTCTCTCGCCGCTCACCAACCAGCGCCGCGATGAGTATGGCGGGCCGGTCGCGAATCGATTGCGATACCCCTTGGAGGTGCTGCGCGCCGTGCGCGGCGCGTGGCCCGCCGAAAAGCCGCTGTCGGTACGAATTTCCGCGCACGATTGGGCGCCCGGCGGCCTCGACGAGGCCGATCTCATCGCCGTCGCGACCGCTTTCAAGGAGGCCGGCGTGACGCTGCTCAGCGTCTCTACAGGACAGACCGTGCCGGATCAACGGCCCGTATACGGCCGAATGTGGCAGACGCCGTTCGCCGACATAATTCGCAATGTGGTCGGCATTCCGACCATCGCGGTGGGCAACATCTTCGAACCCGACCACGTCAACACCATCGTCGGTGCGGGGCGCGCCGATCTGTGTGCCATCGCCCGGCCGCATCTCGCGGACCCGGCGTGGACGTTGCACGCCGCGGCGAGCCAGCGGTACACCTCGCAGTGGTGGCCGGATCCGTATCTCGCCGGCAAGAGCCAGCTGGAGCACAATCTCGAGCGCGCCGCACTGGCATTGGGCGCCGTCTGATGGCGGGCGCGCCGCTCGAGGGACGTCATGCGCTGGTGACCGGTGCCGGTCGCGGCATCGGCGCGGCCATCGCTGGCGAGGTCATGTAGTTCAAAAACTCATCATCGAACGAGAGGTCTTGCGGTGAAACATCAAATTCTGCAACCGGCAGAGTGGGCGCGTGCCAAAGGATATTCGAACGGGATCGCGGCGCGAGGAACGCAGGTGTTCATCGCCGGCCAGATCGGCTGGGATGCCAATCAAAAATTTGCGCACACCGCACTTGCGCCCCAGGTGCGCGCCGCGCTGAGTAATGTGGTGCGCGTGCTGGCGGAAGCGGGCGGTCGACCGGAGCACGTCGTTCGCCTGACCTGGTACCTGACCAGCTGCCGGGAATACCTCGAGCAATTGCCGCAGATTGGCGAGGCGTACCGCGCGGTGATGGGACGGCACTTTCCTGCGATGTCCGTCGTGCAGGTGTCGGCGCTGATCGAGGCGGACGCAAAGGTCGAAATCGAAGCGACCGCCGTGTTGCCCGATACCTAGCAAGGGCTTCCACGATGACTGCGGAATGAAGCGATGTACGCTAAAGTGACGGCTCGCGGCCGCGCGCCGCGATGTTCGCGACGGTGCGCACGCTCGGGCGAGGCACGTTGAGGAGGCTGGCCGCAGTGACCAAGTATCGCGATGACCCCGACTCCATCCGTTCCCTGGTGCGCGGCGGCGACGTTCACCGCGACGTGTATATCAGCCCGGAGTTGTTCGATCTCGAGATGGAGCGCCTGTGGCACTGTGCCTGGATTTACGTCGGTCATGATTCCCAAGTGCCCGCGGCGGGCGATTACTACACAACGGAGATTGCGCGCCAGCCGGTCGTCATGACGCGTGCACAGGACGGCGAAGTCCACGTGCTCTACAACCGATGCGCACATAGAGGGACCAAGATCGTCAGCGCGACTTCGGGCAACTGCGGCGCAGTTCTGCGTTGCCCGTATCACGGCTGGACGTACCGACTCGACGGCGCGTTGCGAACCGTGCCGCTCAAGGGCGGCTATGCGAACAGCGGCTTTGCAGAATCGCCTGCAGCTCTCGGGATGACCGCCGTTGCGGGCGTAGCGGTCCATCGCGGCTTCGTGTTCGCGCGCTTGAGCCGCAACGGCGAGAATTTTGCCGACTATTTCGGGGATTCGCTGTCGTCAATCGACAATATGGCGGACCGCTCGCCGGTAGGCCGTCTCGAGGTAGCCGGCGCAGCGTTGCGCTTCATGCACAACTGCAATTGGAAGATGTTCATTGAAAATCTCAACGACACCATGCATCCCATGGTGGCGCACGAGTCTTCCGCGGGAACTGCGCGGGACCTATGGAAGGATCAGCCCCCGGATGCACCGAAACCCATGGTCATCGAACAGTTCCTGCCGTTCGTGTCGAACTATGATTTTTTCGACAAAATGGGAGTCAAGATCTACGACAACGGCCACAGCTACACGGGCGTCAATTTTTCCATTCACTCGAAGTATTCGAGCATGCCCGACTATGAAGCGCAGATGGAGGCGGCTTACGGCGCCGAACGCGCGCGCGCCATTCTCGGCGAGATCCGCCACAACACCGTGTATTACCCCAGCCTCACGGTTAAAGGCGCCATTCAGACGATACGAGTCGCGCGCCCGATCGCCGTCGACCGCACGCTGATCGAGAGCTTCACGCTGCGCCTCGTAGGGGCGCCGGAATCGCTGCTGGAGCGCAGCGTGATGTACAACCGGATCGTCAATGCGCCCACATCGGTCGTCGGTCACGATGATCTTCACTGCTATCGAGCGATACAAGAGGGCCTTGCGACCGACGGGAATGAATGGATCAGCGTGCACCGCGATTACTCGCGCGAAGAGCAAGAGCGCGGCCTCGCCGGCATCTATAATGGGACGAGCGAAGTGTCCGTGCGAGGTCAATTTCGCGCTTGGCTTGCCGCAATGACAGCGGGCCCACGGGTGCGATGATGCCCGCAATTGCCAGTGACGGCGAACTGATCGAATTCGTCTACGCCGAAGCGCGGCTCATCGACGAGAAGCGGCTCGAGGAATGGTATGACCTTTTTGCCGAGGACGGCTGCTACTGGGTGCCGCTGAGGCGGGGGCAGCAAAGCGGCCGCACGGAGAATTCGCTGATGTTCGAAGACAAGCTGCTGTTGAAGTTGCGCATAACCCGATTGCGCAGCCCGCATGCATACTCCCAGGCGCAGCCGAGCTGGTGCCAGCACATTTTGCAGGCTCCGGCGATCGAGGATCGCGGCTCGGCCACGGGCGTTGCGGTGACGCGCACGGCATTTTTGTACGTCGAGAGCCAACAGGATCATCAGGACGTCTATGCCGGCGTCGCGTGGCATCATCTGAGGCGGGTCGCAGATCGGCTCATGATCGGACTCAAGAAGGTCGAACTGCTGAATTGCGGAGCCGCGCTGCCTCCGCTGCAGCTCTTTCCGTAGCGCCGCAGTGGCTGGGCTCATGAATCGAGTGGTGTTGACGGGTGCAAGCTCCGGTATCGGATTGGCGACCGCCGAGGCGTTCCTGAACGCTGGCTACGAGGTCCTCAGCATCGCCCGCCGGCCATGCCCGCTGCGCTCGGAGCGGCTTCGATCGATCACGGTAGACCTCATGAATGCCGGTGCGACGCGCTCGGCCGTCCTCGGGCTTGCCGCTGAAGCGCCAGCCACCACCATCGTCCACTGCGCGGGCGCCATAAGAGAAAAGCCGATCGAGGAGACGAGCATTGCGGACCTTGAGGCGCTCGCCAACCTGCATCTGGCCGCCGCAATGTCGCTGCTCCAGGCGAATCTGCCCGCAATGAAGCAGGCGCACTACGGGCGGGTCGTCCTGATCTCGAGCCGGGCGGTGCTGGGGCTTGCGAAGCGAACCGCGTACGCATCGACAAAAGCGGGGATGTTGGGATTTGCGCGCACGTGGGCGCTCGAGCTGGCCCCCTATGGCGTGACCGTCAATGTCGTTGCGCCGGGACCCATCGCGGATACCGAGATGTTCGAGGAAATCATTCCGCCGGGCAGCCCCAAGTTGACCGCTGCCGTTCGCCAAATACCGGTGGGCCGCTTCGGCACACCCGCCGATGTCGCGCGCGCGGTGAGGTTCTTTGCGGATCCTGCGGCCTCGTTCATCACCGGCCAGACGCTATTCGTTTGCGGCGGGACTTCCGTCGGAAGCATCATTTACTGACCAATCCGCTGCAATTCGCCCACCGGCCGGGATACCGGCCCCGCTCTAAAGGTGTGCGTACCGGGGACAATTAGCATCGACGCTGGTGCTTGACCTACTTTATGCTGCTGTCGTGACCAGTGAGTTCGTTGGATAGCGTGAGCGATGGAACGTTTATCAAATCTCGGCGTGATCGTCTCGGTACGCGGTAGCGTCGTGGACGTCCGGTTCGATGAGAATTTGCCGCCCATCTATTCGGTGCTGCTCGCGGGAGCGGACAAACGAATCGTCATCGAAGTGCTGGCGCAGCAGGATGCCCGTCACGTGCGCGGAATTGCCTTGACGCCGACCCAAGGCCTGGCTCGTGGGATGCCGGTGGAGGACACGGGCGGACCGTTGAGAGCGCCGGTGGGCAAGGCGATTCTGTCGCGAATGTTCGACGTATTTGGCAACACCATCGATCGCAAAGAGGCATTGTCCGATGTCCAATGGCGTTCGGTGCATCGCTCCCCGCCGCCGCTCGCGCGTCGTTCCTCCAAATCGGAGGTTTTCGAGACGGGTATCAAGGTCATAGACGTCCTCGTGCCGCTCGAGCGCGGCGGGAAGGCGGGACTTTTTGGCGGGGCCGGCGTCGGCAAGACGGTGCTGCTGACCGAAATGATCCACAACATGATCGGCCATCACGAAGGGGTGAGCATTTTCTGCGGCATCGGCGAACGCTGTCGTGAAGGCGAAGAGCTTTATGACGCGATGAAGGAAGCCGGCGTGTTGCCGAACATGGTGATGGTCTTTGGCCAGATGAATGAACCGCCGGGCGCCCGGTTCCGCGTCGGACATAGTGCGCTGACGATGGCCGAGTATTTCCGCGACGACGAGCACCGCGATGTGCTGCTGCTCGTGGATAATATTTTCCGTTTCATCCAAGCCGGCATGGAGGTATCCGGCCTGATGGGCCAGATGCCGTCGCGGCTGGGCTATCAGCCGACCATGGGCACCGAGCTATCGGGGCTGGAAGAGCGGATCGCCAATACGGATACCGGTGCCATTACCTCCATTCAGGCGGTGTATGTGCCGGCGGACGATTTCACGGATCCGGCGGCGGTGCATACCTTCTCGCATCTGTCCGCCTCCATCGTGCTCTCGCGCAAGCGGGCCAGCGAAGGGCTCTTCCCAGCCATCGATCCTTTACAATCCAGTTCCAAGATGGCCACGCCGGGCATCGTCGGCGCGCGGCATTACGGCCTGGCGCAGGAAGTCCGTCGGACGCTCTCGCAATATGCCGAGCTTAAGGACATCATCGCCATGCTGGGCCTGGAGCAGCTCTCGGCGGAGGACCGCAACGTGGTTGTCCGTGCCCGGCGGTTGGAGCGCTTTCTCACCCAACCCTTTTTCACGACCGAACAGTTCACCGGCCTGGAGGGAAAGCTCGTCAGCCTGGAGGACGCGCTGGACGGTTGTGAGCGCATCCTGCGCGATGAATTCAAGGACTATCCGGAAAGCGCGCTTTACATGATCGGGAGGATCGACGACGCGAAGTCAAAAGCAAACCCGTCCAGCCCGCAGCCCCGGCCAACCCAATCCACGAAGCCCGGATTGAAGGACGCCGGCATCCGTGAATCTTAAAGTCCTGCTGCCCTACCACATCTTCGCCGAAAAGACCGGCGTGTCCCGCATCGTCGCCGAAACGCGCGATGGTTCCTTTGGGCTCCTGCCTCACCGACTCGATTGTGTGGCGGCGCTCGTGCCCGGGATTCTGGCCTATGAGACCGCATCGGACGGCGAAGTCTTTGTCGCCGTGGATGAAGGAGTGCTCGTCAAGACGGGTCCGAACGTACTCATCTCTGTGCGCCGGGCGCTCGGCGGACCGGACCTCGGTCAGCTGCGACATGCGGTGGAGCGAGAGTTCCTGACCCTGAGCGAGCACGAGCAAAGCGTGCGCTCGGTGCTGGCAAAAATGGAAGGCGATCTCATACGACGCATGGTGAGGCTTCACCATGCGGAGTGACTCCCAAAGCAAGCCAATGAAGCCGAAACCCTCGCTCACCCAGTACGTAGGCTCGAAGGCGGCGCGCAAGCTCAAGGCGCGGCGTAACTCCGCGCAGGGCGTCTGGTTCGGTCTGGGGATGATGGGGCTGATCGGCTGGTCGGTGGTGGTTCCGACGCTGCTCGGGGCGGCGCTCGGCATCTGGCTGGACAAACATTATCCGGGCAAGCATGCCTGGACGCTGGCGCTGTTGGTAGCCGGGCTCGCCATCGGCTGTTTGAATGCGTGGCATTGGGTGGCCAAGGAAGACAGGAAGATTCGGGAAGAGCAGGAGGATAGCGATGAGTGAGACTTTGTTTCTGGCGCCGCCATTGGCAGCGGGCCTGTTGCTCGGCGCGTGCTTCTTCGGCGGCCTCTGGTGGACGGTTAACAGGGGCATCTCGTCCCGGCGACCGGCGCTGTGGTTCTTCGCCAGCATGCTGGCGCGGACGAGCATTACCCTGGCGGGATTTTATTTTGTCGGGCACGAAGATTGGAAGCGATGGCCGCCGTGCCTCCTAGGCTTTGTCCTGGCGCGTCTCGTCGCGCAGCGGCTGACCCGCCCGACGGATGAACACCGCAACTCCCAAGCGCCCGAGACCCGCTATGCGCCTTAGTTCCGACGAGATGATCTTCTGGCAGCGCGGATTTCTCAAAATCAACGGCACGATTGCGTTCACCTGGGGACTGATGTTCGTGCTTGTCCTCGGTTCGAAGCTCGTCACGCGCAAGCTTTCCACGGATCTGAAACGCTCCCGCTGGCAGAACCTGCTTGAAATCGTCGTCACCGGCATCGAGAGGCAAATCGAAGATGTCGGACTCCGCCGGCCAAAAAAGTACATCGCTTTTTTGGGCACGCTCTTCCTGTTCGTCGCCTTAGCCAGTCTTTGCACCATTATTCCGGGCTATGAGCCGCCGACGGGGTCGCTATCCACCACCGCGGCGCTCGCGCTGTGTGTATTGGCCGCTGTGCCTTTTTTCGGCATCGAGGAGGAAGGGCTGGGCGGCTACCTCAAATCCTATGTGGAGCCGACGATCCTCATGCTGCCGTTCAACATCATCAGTGAACTGTCGCGTACGCTGGCCCTGGCGGTCCGCCTGTTCGGCAATATGATGAGCGGAACGATGATTCTCGCCATCTTGCTGACCATCACGCCCTTCTTCTTCCCGATCGCCATGAGTGCGCTCGGTCTGCTCACCGGCATGGTGCAGGCGTACATCTTCAGTATCTTGGCCGCGGTCTACATCGCGGCCGCTACGCGCGGTCGCAAGTCCGCGCCCGAGGCGACGCAAGAATTCAAAGCATGAAAAACGCCAGCGACAGGAGACACCATGGATAATATGACGCTCATTGCGATCTCTTCAATCGTCACTGCCGGTCTGACGATGGCCGTGGGAAGTGTAGGACCCGCGCTCGGCGAAGGCCGAGCGATCGCCACCGCATTGAGCTCTCTGGCGCAGCAGCCCGATGCCGCAACGACCATCACACGCACGCTTTTTGTCGGGCTCGCAATGATCGAGTCCATTGCAATCTATTGCTTCGTGGTATCGATGATTCTTATTTTCGCCAATCCGTTCTGGAATCACGTCATCGCCCATGCCGCAGGGAAGTAGCGCATGCTCATCGATTGGTTCACCGTCGGTGCGCAGGCGCTCAACTTCATCATCCTGGTGTGGCTGCTGAAGCGCTTCCTTTACAAGCCGATCCTCAATGCCGTCGACGCGCGCGAGAAGAGCATCGCTGCAGAGCTCGCGGATGCTGACGCAAAAAAGTATGAAGCGCAAAAGGAGCGCGATGAGTTCCAACGCAAGAACGCAGAATTCGATCAGCAGCGCGCAGCACTTCTGAGCCGGGCGAGGGAGGAAGCGGGCGCTGAACGCCAACGACTCCTCGATGATGCGCGAAAGGCAGCCGATGCCCTGAGTGCCAAGCGCCAAGAGGCGCTGAGAATCGAGGCCGACAACCTCAACCAAACCATTCGCCGCCGCACGCAGCAGGAAGTGTTCGCCATCGCGCGAAAGGCACTCCAAGATCTGGCTACGACGAGTCTGGAGGAGCGCATGAGCGAGGTGTTCACTCATCGCCTGCGCACGATGGACGGGACGGCCAAAGAACGCCTCGCCGAGGCCCTCGGGACGTCCTCTGAGCCCGCGCTCGTGCGCAGCGCGTTTGATCTGCCGGCGGTGCAGCGCACGGCGATACAAAATGCGCTCAACGAGACCTTTTCGGCCGAAGTCCTCATCCGTTTCCAGGCCGCGCCGAACCTCGTCGGCGGAATTGAGCTCAGCACGAATGGACAAAAAATAGCTTGGAGCGTCGCGGACTACCTTGACTCTCTGGAAAGGAACGTCGAGGAGCTTCTGCAAGAAACGAAGTCCCGATGATCACTGAACCTGAAAGCCTTCAGGCTGTCGTCGAGCGCGCGTTTGCTGGAATTGGTCGGGCGCTCGACGCATTCAGTCCGCGCCTGGCACCGCGAGAAGTAGGGACGATCACCAGCATCGCCACTGGCATCGCCAAGGTGTCGGGGCTGCCCGCCGTGGGCTACGAGGAGCTCGTTAAATTCCCCGGCGATTTGCTCGGCATGGCTTTCAACGTGGACGAGGCTGAAATTGGCGTCGTCCTGCTCGGCGAATATTGGCACTTGAACGCCGGCGATGAAGTCGAGCGCACGGGCCGGGTCATGGATGTGGTTGTAGGCGAGGGGTTGCTGGGGCGCGTCATCGACCCGCTGGGTCAGCCGCTCGATGGCGGCGGGCCGGTGGCCGCCGGCGAGCGCCTGCCCATCGAGCGCGCGGCACCGCAGATCATGGATCGCGCGCCGGTTACGGTTCCTCTGCAGACTGGATTGAAAGTCATCGACGCGCTCATTCCGGTTGGGCGCGGCCAGCGCGAGCTGATTCTCGGCGACCGGCAGACGGGAAAGACCGCCGTTGCCATCAACACGATCCTCAACCAGCGCGGCCAGAACGTGACGTGCGTTTACTGCGCCATCGGTCAGCGCGCGTCGGCCGTCGCGAAGAGCGTGGCAATCTTGCGCGAAGAGGGGGCGATGGATTACACGGTTCTCGTCGTGACCGAGGGCAACGACCCGCCGGGTCTGGCTTTCATCGCCCCCTACGCCGCGACCAGCATCGCGGAGCACTTCATGGAGCAAGGTCGCGACGTGCTCATCGTTTATGACGACCTCACGCAGCATGCGCGCGCCTATCGCGAGCTGTCGTTGCTGCTGCGGCGCCCGCCCGGCCGTGAAGCGTTTCCCGGCGACATCTTCTACATTCACGCGCGCCTGCTCGAACGTGCGACGCACTTGCGCAAGGAACTGGGTGGCGGCTCGCTCACGGCGCTGCCCATCATTGAAACCGAAGCGCAGAACATTTCCGCGTACATACCGACCAACCTGATTTCAATCACGGATGGCCAGATCTATCTCTCGCCGTCACTGTTCGAATTGGGCGTGCTGCCTGCCGTCGATGTCGGCAAATCCGTCTCTCGCGTAGGCGGCAAAGCGCAACGCGCGGCATACCGTGCCGTCGCGGCCGACCTTAAGCTCGCCTACGCGCAGTTCGAGGAACTTGAGACCTTCGCCAGGTTCGGCGCCCGGCTGGATGAGCACACTCGCAAGATCATTGAGCACGGACGGCGCATCCGCTCCTGCCTCAACCAGCCGGAATCCGCGCCGGTGTCCGTGCCTGCGCAAATCGCCGTCTTGCTGGCATTGACCGCGGGACTCTTCGACGGCGTGGCGCTCGACCGGATGCCGGACGCGGAGCGCGCCGTCCAAAAAGCGGCAGCGAGCATCTCGGCGGAATTGTGCGCTCGATTCGCAAGCGCCGAGCCGTTGAGCGATGAGGATCGTTTCAAGATCATCGAAATCGCCCGTCAGGCGCTCAGCCCTTTCCAACCCAAGCCGGAAGATAAATCATGAGCGACACCACGGAGAGCTTGCGCCGGAAGATCAGCAGTGCCGGCGATCTGCAATCCGTTGTCCGCACGATGAAAGCCTTGGCGGCATCGAGTATCGGACAATACGAGAGATCGGTGCGTGCGTTGAGCGACTATTACCGGACGGTGGAGCTGGGGCTGGGCGCGTGCTTTCGGGAATACGAGCCGGCGGAGGGCGTCGTGGACCGCAAAGCGCCATCCCGCGCGGTTGCAAGCGCAATCGTTTTCGGGTCCGATCAGGGACTGGTGGGTCAGTTTAACGACATTGTGGCCGATTATGCGATCAAGACCCTCGCAGCTCTGCCCGGACAATGTCACGTCTGGGCGGTCGGCGAGCGCGTGCATGCGCGTCTCGCGGACGGGGGCCTGCCGCCGGTCGGACTCTTCACGGTGCCGAACTCCGTTCAGGCCATCACCCCGCTCGTCGGACAGATTCAAATTGACTATGAAGCGCATCGGGACAGGAGCGAGAATTCGACTCTCTGGGTGTTCCACAACCGACCGCTGTCCAGGACGCTCTACGAACCGGTTGGCCAGCGGCTGTTGCCGCTCGATGCGCAATGGCAGCGAAGTTTGACCCAAATCCGCTGGCCGACCGCCAACTTGGCCGAGGTCTTCGGCAGCGGCATCGCGACTCTGAGCGCGCTGGTCCGCGAATATCTTTTCATCTCGCTCTTCCAGGCCTGCGCCGAATCTCTGACCAGCGAGAACGCTAGCCGCCTGGCGGCGATGGAGCGCGCCGAAAAGAACATCAACGACCTGCTGGAAGGGCTTCACCATACTTTTCATCAGTTGCGCCAGAGTGGCATCGACGAAGAGCTGTTCGACGTGATTTCCGGATTCAGGGCGTTGTCCGGCTGAAATGCGACAGGGGTCGGCGATATCACCGGACGCCACATTAGACGCGCAGCGGCCTTCTGCGCCAGCAGGCGCGGCAAGAAATACTCGGCGGTACTGACCATTCCCACATCGAGTGGACCGGTCTGCAGGCCGCGAAAGCGCGCCACCAAATCCTCGGCATCGCGCATTGCGGCAAGGACGCGCCGGGTGTGCGCCAGCATGTATTCCCCGACCGTCGTGAGCGAGACCTGACGGCTCGTTCGATCAAACACCGGCAGCCCCACTTCCGCTTCGAAGTCCTTGATCTGCATGGATACGGCGGGTGCGGTGAGGTTGAGATCTTCCGCCGCGCGGGTGAAGCTCAAGTGCCGGGCGACCGCGGCGAAGACCCGAAGCTGGCGAAGGGTGACGTTCTTCATTAAGAAGAAATACTTAAGCCTATAGTAATAATATCTGACTGTACATGAACGATAAATGGCTTAAGGTGCGCATACCGACCGAGAGACAACGCATTCTTACCATGGCAAAAGCGATCGAAAGTAGCCGAAGGCGTCATCAAGGACCAGAAGAAGCGCTACAGCGCGGGGGTCCTCAAATACCGACAGATGGGGTACTGGGACGCGGATTATGTTCCCAAGGAAACGGACACCCTGCGACCGACCGGCCGGAGGGCGAACGAGGCACGTGACCCGTGCGTTCTCTCGCACCGAGATAGCTGCCATGTACCGAATCGCGCCCTCCATTTTATCGGCTGACTTCGCCCGCTTGGGCGAGGAGGTGACGAGCGTCATTGCCGCCGGCGCCGACTGGATCCACTTTGATGTGATGGATAACCACTACGTGCCGAATCTGACGATCGGTCCGCAGGTGGCAAAGGCCCTGAAGCCTTATTGCGTGCGGCCCGAGGGCGTGGCCGTGCCGCTGGACGTGCATCTGATGGTAAAGCCCGTCGACGAGCTTGCGAGTGCCTTCGTTGCGGCCGGTGCCCATCTGATCAGTTTTCACCCCGAGGCTTCCTATCACATCGATCGGACGCTGCAGCTCATCCGCAGTGGCGGCTGCCAGGCGGGGCTTGTATTCAATCCCGCGACGCCGCTCGACGTGCTCGAGTATGTGATGGACAAGGTCGATCTGGTGCTCATCATGAGCGTCAACCCGGGATTTGGTGGGCAAAGCTTCATCGACTCGGCACTGCGCAAAGTGCAGAAGGCCCGCAAGTTGATCGACGCCACGGGCCGCGACATCCGGCTCGAGGTCGACGGGGGCATCAAGGCGGAGAATATCCGCCACGTTGCGGAAGCGGGGGCCGATACGTTCGTCGCGGGCAGCGCTATCTTTGGCAGGCCGGATTATAAAGCGGTGATCAACGCGATGCGTACGGAGCTCAGTCGCGCCTCGCCCGCATCGCGGGTCGCCTGAGATGGCCGCGCCGATGTACTCGATTCCGGGCGCAACTGCACCGCCCCCTGCGGCACCGGCCGATCAGCCTGCCAGGGCCGCCGCGCAGAGCGTGGCGGACGTGCGAATCGCCGAGCCGGATATTCGCGCGAGCCGGGTTTTCGAGCTCGCTGCGGCTCAGAAGTCGACCTGAAGGAGTTTAACCCATGCATCTTGGACGCACGACGCTCTCAAAATTTCTGATCCAGCAAGTCGACGGCATCGAGGGCGCCAATGACTTGGGCGCGTTGCTCGTCGATGTGGCGGCAGCCGTCAAGGCGATTTCGGCGATGACCGCCAAAGGGGCGCTCGGCGGCTTCCTCGGCGAGCATGGCGGCAAGAACGTGCAGGGCGAGACCCAGAAGAAGCTCGATGTGCTGGCGAACGAAGTGCTGATAGGAAGCTGCGAGTGGGGCGGGCTGGTCGCCGGCATGGCCTCCGAGGAGCTCGATGATCCCTATCCGATACCGAGCGAATATACCCGCGGGCGCTATCTGCTCATTTTCGACCCGCTCGACGGGTCGTCGAACACCGATGTCAATGTCTCGGTCGGCACGATCTTCTCGGTGTTGCGCCACGACAAGCCGGAGCCTCCTACCGCGGCCGATTATCTGCAGCCCGGCCGGCAGCAAGTGGCCGCGGGTTATGCAATCTATGGCCCTGCCACGATGCTGGTGATCACCGTTGGCAGGGGCACGCACGGGTTCACCCTCGATCGGGAGATCGGCAACTTCATCCTGACGCATGAGAATCTGCAAATTCCCGCCGACACCAGCGAGTTTGCCATCAACACCAGCAACGCCCGATTTTGGGAGCCGCCGGTGCACCGCTACGTGACCGAATGCCAGGCCGGCAAAACCGGCGATCGGGCGCGCGATTTCAACATGCGCTGGATTGCCTCGATGGTCGCTGAGGTGCACCGCATCCTGATGCGCGGCGGGGTATTCATGTACCCCAAGGACACGAAGGATCCGGGCAAACCGGGGCGTCTGCGTCTGCTGTACGAAGCCAGTCCGGTCAGTCTGTTGGTCGAGCAGGCCGGCGGTCGCGCCACGACCGGACGCGAGCGCGTGCTCGACCTCCAGCCGGAAAGCTTGCATCAGCGCGTTCCGGTGATCCTGGGCTCGCGCAACGAAGTCGAGCGCATCGAACGCTACCACGTCGAGTATGCCAAGGGTATTGACCGCCCGTACAACTCGCCGCTATTCAACGAGCGCTCGCTATTCCGACCCGACACGCGTAACTGAGCAGGTACCTCATGTCCACCAAGCACCCTGTAATTGCTGTGACCGGTTCGTCCGGGGCCGGAACCACGACGGTGATGAGGGCCTTCGCGCACATCTTCCGGCGTGAAGGCATCAAAGCCCAGGTGATCGAGGGCGATTCTTTCCACCGCTACAACCGAGTCGAAATGCGCGAGCGCGTGAAAGCGGCTGATAGCGGCGCGGGCCCGCCGATCAGTCACTTTGGGCCCGAGGCAAATCTGTTGGGCGACTTGGCCGACACATTTGCAGAATACGGCGCAACCGGTCGCGGCAAGGTTCGCCGTTACGTGCACGACATCGCCGAGTCCAAAGAGCTCGGCAGCGAACCGGGCACTTTCACGGACTGGCAGCCGATGCGCGGGGATAGCGATCTGCTGTTCTATGAAGGGCTGCACGGCGGCTATGTCGGGGACGGCGCCGACGTCGCGCGGCACGTGGACCTACTGGTCGGAGTCGTTCCCATCATCAATCTCGAGTGGATCCAGAAGCTGCATCGCGACCGGGTTCAGCGCGGCTACAGCCAGGAAGCGGTGGTGGACACCATTCTGCGACGCATGCCCGACTACGTGAACCACATCTGCCCGCAGTTCAGCCGCACACATGTCAACTTCCAGCGCGTGCCGACGGTGGATACCAGCAATCCGTTCATCGCCGCCGATATTCCCAGTGCCGACGAGTCGATGGTCGTGATCCGTTTCGCCAATCCCAAGGGCATCGATTTTCCGTACCTGCTGTCCATGCTGCGCAACTCGTGGATGAGCAGGCCCAATAATATTATCGTGCCCGGGGGTCAGATGGGCCTCGCGATGCAATTCATGTTCACTCCGATGATCCTTCGGTTGATGGATCTGAAAAGACGCGCACAGTAAGGAACGCAAAACCAATCAGGAGCACCCCATGGCCCTCATATCCCTACGCCAACTGCTGGACCACGCCGCTGAAAACGGCTATGGCGTGCCGGCATTCAACGTGAACAATCTCGAGCAGATACAAGCCATCATGGAGGCAGCGGAGGAGAGCCGAAGCCCGGTGATCCTGCAGGCCTCGGCCGGAGCCCGCAAATACGCGGGCGAGCCCTACTTGCGCCACATGGTGTTGGCCGCGGTCGAATCCTCTCCAAGCATCCCGATCGTCCTGCACCAGGATCACGGCGCCAGCCCGGCCGTGTGCATGCAGTCCCTGCGCTCCGGGTTCACGAGCGTCATGATGGACGGATCGTTGAAGGAAGATGCGAAGACGCCGGCCAGCTACGAGTACAACGTTGAGATTACGCGGCGCGTATGCCATATGGCGCACTGGATCGGGGTCTCGGTCGAGGGGGAGCTCGGCTGCTTGGGTTCGCTGGAAACCGGCCAGGCGGGCGAGGAGGACGGCGTGGGAGCGGAAGGGACGCTCACACACGACATGATGCTCACGGATCCCGCTCAGGCCAAGGACTTCGTGGCGAAGACCGGGGTCGATGCGCTGGCGATTGCCATCGGCACGAGCCACGGCGCCTACAAGTTCACGCGCCAACCCTCGGGCGACATACTGGACATCGGACGGATCGCGAAGATCCATGCGGCTGTGCCTAACACCCACCTGGTGATGCACGGCTCCTCGAGTGTGCCGCAGGAGTGGCTGGCCATCATTCGCGAGCATGGCGGTGACATCAAGGAGACCTACGGTGTGCCGGTCGAGGAGATCCAGCGCGGCATCCGCAGCGGTGTGCGCAAGGTGAATATCGATACCGACATCCGCCTCGCGATGACCGGAGCGATGCGCCAGGCCTTTGACAAAGACCCCAGCGAGTTCGACCCGCGCAAGTCGCTGATTGCGGCCAGGAAGGCCGCGCGCGCGGTGGTCAAAGCGCGCTTCGAGGCCTTTGGGTGTGCCGGGCAGGCCGACCGCATTCAGCCCATCGCGCTCGAGGTGATGGCGAAGCGCTATCACTAACGCGGCGCTTGCTTTAGCTACCCGCCGGCGCTGACCGCAGCGTCGCAGAGTTGAGATATGCGCGCCACCCGCCAAATCGCGTGATGTCGACGGCGCCGTCAACCGCGTAGGATTCGCACAAGAATCCCGGCACCATCTCTCCATCTTGCAGCTCGATTGTGCCGATTCCAAGCGGGGCGGGAATGCTCGCGACAAATGCGCCAAAATCGGCAGCCGGAACTGCCCACACTTCGACGTCGATCGCAGTCCCGCCGTTAATCACCCGCACGAGCCCGGGACGTTCCGGCGGCCCCCCAGGCAGCGCATATAATCGATAGTTGGCCGCGGTTCGCGTGCTTCGCACCAGATAACCGCCGCGATCGCGCAGTTGCTGATTTAACGGTAAACCTTCCATGTGTGCGCCGCATGCCGCGAGGGGCAAGAAACCCTCGGCGACCACGGGTGCGCTTTCCAAAGGCGGGGGCATCGCCAACTCCACTGCACCAAGTTTGTTCGCGCATGCGCGGTGCAGTCGGCCAGCCAGTGCGAGCAGCGCATGATCCGTTGCACTGCGTCCGACGATGGTTACCCCGAAGGGGAGGCCGTCATTGCGAAATCCGCCTGGTATTGCAACGCCCGTAAGATCCAGCAAGTTCATGAAATTGGTGTAATACCCCAGCGTCGTATTCAGCCGAATGGGTGCCTCATCGACTCGCGCGATCTCGTAAATGGTGCCGGCCGTCGGTGTAACAATCAGGTCCGCCCTATCCCAAACTCTTTCGCTCGTGCGCTTCAACGACATGAGTTGGTATTGAGCTTTGAACGCATCGACGGCAGTTGGAGATTTACCCGCCTCGATAACCTGGCGCGTGATTGGATGCATGGCGCTCGCGTGCCGATTGATGAAATCCTCCACCGCAGCATAGCGTTCGGCAACCCACGGCCCTTCGTACAACAGCCGTGCCGCGTCTAAGAATGGAGCAAAGTCGATCTCGATCAACGAACCGCCGAGGGATTCGATTCGCGCGATTGCTTGGTCGAACAATCCAGCATACTCGCCGTCGCCAAAAAATTGCAGCTGGTCGCGTCGCGGCACGCCGAATCGAAGACCGTGAATTGCGACATGACCGAGAGGGCGAGAATAGGTATCGTGCGGGTCAAATCCCTCCGCGACCGAAAGTACTCGGGCGGCATCCTCGCTCGTCATTGAAAATATCGACACGCAGTCGATCGATCGGCATGCCGGTACGATGCCGCGGGTACTGATTCTGCCGACGCTCGGTTTGAACCCTACGATGTTGTTGAATGCGGCCGGGACGCGGCCGGACCCGGCCGTGTCGGTGCCGAGCGCAAAGCTCGCGAGCCCTGTAGCCACCGCGACGGCAGAGCCCGAGCTTGACCCGCCGGAAATATACTTGGCATTGAAGCTATTGTGGCAAGCGCCGTAAGGCGAGCGCGTGCCCGTCAACCCGGTCGCAAATTGATCGAGATTGGTTTTGCCGAGCGGGATCGCCCCGGCATCGAGGAGCTTTTGTACGACGGCGGAGGATAGCGCCGGAACATAGGAATACTGCGCGCATCCCGCGGTGGTGGGCACGCCGGCGAGGTCGATATTGTCCTTGATGACAAAGGGAATGCCGTAGAGCGGAAGTTCATCGATCGAACGTTGTTCGATCATGCGTGCGCGATCGAGCAGCTGCTCGCGCGACAGACGTGTGATCCAAACGTGCCGTTGCACCGCCTGGTCTGCGCGCTCGATCGCGCTCTCGATCACTTCGGTCGGCGTGAAACGGCGAGTGCGATAGCCCTGCAGGAGATCGGATATCAGAAAGCTTGCGGATGAGTGCATGGGTTCGAAATATAACGTGCGTGGCGCACTGCGCACGCACTTTGTGCGCGCAAAGTTAGGGCGCTGGCGCATGCATTTGCGCGCTCGCGGTGCAAAACCAGTTGCACCCCGTGTGGGTTTCCGCCACGGTCGTTTGGACAGTGCACGTAAGTTCCTAGTTTTGTAGTGAAATCACATACACCGGACGCGAGCGGACCGCCGTGGCACAGCAACGGCGGGCAGAACTTACCCGAGCACCTTTTGCCAATCGAGTTAACCTCCTGGGGGAAGCCGATCCTGCTTGCCCTTCTTTCATACAAGCCAGTGGAAGGCGCTCGCTTTTTGCATCGATCGCTTCGAACAAGATTGGTGCTCCCGGATAGTAAGGACTAATTCGCATAATTCTTTGTCCCGAATGTTGCTCGGCCCGGACGTGCACCATATCGAATCTTATCATATGAGCCAACGCGACTTCGTCGTCCCCTTCGACCCGCCGGCCGGCGTCAGATTTCCAGCTCGATTCCCGCTGACTGCAGTTGACTGCTCAATTCGGCGAGTTGGGTTTCATAGTGCCGCCACTGCGATACCGATGACTCGTATAGCGGCCTGCGCACTTGCGAGGCAGTGGGCGTCGTGGTCGCTGCCGTATTCTGGTGAAAACCGAGGCACGCCTCCTCCCACTCCAGACCGCAAAATCCCAACAGCGCGCGCGTCTCGCCGCGCTGATCAGCAACCAGGCTCTCATATCGGAGCTCATGAATAGCTTCGGGCATCGAAACCCGCCAGTGTTCCATCAAGCGACGGTACGCGATGTAATACTGCGCGATCTCACTGAGATCATAGGAGAATGGGTATCCGTTCCTGAACAAGGTCTTGTACATCGCGTAGCAAAAGATGGATCATGGGACTGTGTAATCGGTGATTTTCGCGAGTCGGTCGAGAAAGCGCTGGGCATTGCAGCGGCCGCGACCGGCAGCATTCGCAAAACGATGAAGCTAGCCAAACCATTTTACAGATTACCCGTGCACTTCGATGCGCAAAGACTGCGCGAAGAGACTGCCGCATTGCCGGCCTCTGCATGGGCGAAACATCCGAATGAGATCGAGGGCAACAGTTCGATCCGGCTGATCAGTGTGGGCGGCGGCGAGAACGACGAGGTCTATGGCGTGATGTTGCCGACCCCGCACCTGGTGCAATCGCCGTACATTCGGCAGGTGTTAACGAGCTTCGGGGTGGTCTGGAGCCGATCGCGACTGATGAAGCTCGCGCCTTACGCCGGTGTACCGCAGCATGCGGATATCAATCACCACTGGTTCGATCGCGTGCGCCTGCACATTCCGATCGTTACACATCCGGACGTTCGCTTCTATTGCGGAAGTGCAGGCGTGCATATGGCCGAGGGTGAAGCCTGGATATTCGATAACTGGCGGTTACATCGGGTAGAGAACCCGATCGATGCGGACCGCGTCCACTTAGTTGCAGATACGTCGGGCAACGCTGCCTTTTGGCAACTCGTGGCACAAGGCGAATCGCCAAGCGCCGTGCCGTACGAACATCGCTACGACGCCGCTCGCGATCCGGAACCTCTGACCGAGCGCGCTGGCCCGCGCCCCGTGATGCCGCCTGCGGAAGTCGATCTCTTGTTGCTCGACCTGCAGACAGAACTGGTTGCTCCGCCCGGTGCGGCGGCCCGGGAGCAGGTAGCGCGCTATTGCGGCTTGCTGGATGCATTTCGCCGCGACTGGCGCCAGCTCTATCAACTATTTGGCGAAAGTCAATCGGCGCTGCCGAAATACGCTAAGTTGCGCGACAATTTCCGCCGCGCCTCGGCGGAACAGTCGGAGTTCTTGAAAATGCGCACGAACGGTATTGCCGCGCACAAAGTGCTCGAAGGCCGAGTGCTGGCATCGATGCTGATCCCATCGGGAGTTCCAAGCAAAAACCCGCCGTAGCCATAGAGGCGAGCTGCGAAGTGCCGAGGCTGTGCTAGAGCGCGAAGCGGATGCTGGATTTGGCGATCCCCTTCCGATATCTACGTCATATTGGCAGATGCTCCCTCGTCTTCCGCAGTTCGCGTAAGAGGCCGAATCGGTGCACCGAGGTACACGTAGCCGGCGATTCGAGGCGCACGCATCCGTGGGTGTTCGACGCCGCGCAGCGCGAGGCCGGCACCACTGACGAGCTGCGCGATGTCACGGTTGATATGGCAGCCATCGGACGTGATCAGCCAGCGAGTGACCGAGGGACTTGAGGAGCTGAAGCAACAGGCACAAAAGCCCTGACGCGATCGCTTTCGACGCGCTCTGCTCAGGCTCCGAGGTCGATTCCCGCCGACTTAAGCTGACTGCTCAGGTCGGCGAGTTGGGTTTCATAGTGCCGCCATTGCGATATCGATGACTTGTACAACGGCCGGCGCACTTGCGAGGCGCTCGCCGTCGTGGTCGGTGCCGTATTTTGCTGAAAACCAATGCACGCCTCCTCCCACTCTAAACCGCAAAATCTCAACAGAGCGCGCATCTCCTCGCGCTGATGCGAAACCAGGCTCTCATAACGGAGCTCGTGAATGGCGTCGGGCATCGTAGCCCGCCAGTGCTGCATCAGCCGGCGGTACGCAATGTAATACCGGGCGATTTCACCGAGATCGTAAGAGAATGGGTATCCGTTTTGGAACAAGGTCTTGTACATCGCGTAGCAAACGGCCATGGGGTGCCGGGTCACATGGATGATCTTCGCGCCGGGCAATGCGCGGCGGATCAAGCCGCAATAAAGATAGTTCAACGGCATTTTGTCGATGAACCTGCCGGTGCCGCCGAATGCGGCGCGGGCTCTTTGCAGATAATCCTGACCTAGCGCAGTGAAATCCAGTGTGGCCGACAGCGCCACGAGTTCCCGGCGCGGCACATTTGAGCGACCGCTGCGCCGGCGCACCGCATTGACGACGGCCAATGCAAAGGAATCCAATTCTCCGGCCGATGACGCCAAGGAATGATTGCCCAGCATGCGCTCGACCAGCGTCGTGCCGCTGCGCGGCAGTCCGACAATGAAAATCGGCGCATCCTCACTGGCATCCGGCGCGTTGCTCGGGCCATCCGGAAAGGCTCCCATGATCCAGTCAACGGTTGCCACGTCGGTGGCAACATCGTATCTCATGTGTTCGCGCCGCCTTTTTGCGCCCCTTTGCAAGTGTTCGAAGGACTTGGCGTACTCGCCGAGATCTTCATATTCCTTGGCGAGGGCGAACCGGATCTGCACCTCCCCGCGCCAATCTGCGATATTTTGCGCTGCCAAGGTCTCGAGCTGCGCTATGTGGTTGCCCGCTGTTGTCTGCACCCGCAACTCTGAGCGGTTCAAGTATGCCTCGTAGTCCAACGGTCTGATGGCTATGACTCGGTCGTAGTCCTCTTCCGCCCCTTCAAGGTCGCCGACAAAGCGGCGCACGGCAGCCCGGTTGTAGCTAAACCGTGGATTTTGTGGGGCGAGGGCCAACGCACGATTGTAGGCAGCGAGGGCGCGGTGCTGGTCGCCCAAGTGACTGCGCAGGGTGCCGATTGCATCCCAAATTGCCGGATCGGACGGGGCGCACCCTTCAGCCGCATCGGCCGCATCCAGTGCATCCCGGCGTCGACCCAGCGCCAACAGGCATTGCGCACGATGCATCAAGAAGGCCGGGTTGGCGGGATCCAGTCGCAGCCCACGATTGATGGCATCGAGCGCGTTTGCGGGGGCACCGAGCGCCAACGCAATCCGACTCGCCGCAATCCAGCCGGCCGCAAAGTTCGGGTATTGGGCATTGAGGCGCTGACATGCCGCATCGGCTGCGCGCCAGTCTCGCGCCTGCATCAGGCGCGCCACCTCGCGATACGCGTTGGCTGCGCCAAGGAGCTCCCGCTCTGCTACCCTTTTGCGCACCGGTGTATCACTCATGTGACTGATCGCGCGGCTCTTCGTCTATGCGGCGGGGACAATCGCTGCATCACGTCGCGACTGAACGCGCTTGGCCAACCAGTAATACACCGGCGAAGTCACGACCAGGCCGACGATCCACGACAGATCGATCCCGCCGATCGCATGGGCGATCGGACCTGTGTACAGCGCAGAGGCCACGAACGGCACCTGGACCAGGATCCCGAGCACATAGCACGTGACTGCAACTCCGTTGACGTGGCCGTAGATGCCGCCATCGTGCCGCATGAACGACTCCACGTCGTACTGGCCGAAGCGCAGAAGATAATAGTCGACGAGGTTGATCGCGGTCCACGGAACGAGGACGTAGAGCAGCAGCAGGATGAAATCCTCATAATTTGCGATGAAAGAATCCTTGCTGAGGATCGCCCCGGCGAGCGCAAAACCAAACAGCACCAACGAGACGAGGGTCCGGGCCCTCGGTCCCGGCGACCAGGATGGAACCAAGGTTTGACCGAACGTCATCGTGGAGAGCGCGCCGCAATAAAGATTCATCGCATTGGAGGCGGCGACGCCGATCGAAAAAACGATCAGCACGAGCGGCGTAATCCCCGCCGTGAGCACCGTGAGTCCGTGCACGAGACCACCCTTCGGCACGGCGAGACCTACCATTGCGCCGAGAATCATGGGCAACAACGAACCCAGGGTACAACCCCAGTAGCTGGCCCAGAACGCAGGTACCGAGCCCGTGTCGGCCGGCATGTAGCGTGAGTAATCGGACACATAGGGGGCGTACGAGATCTGCCATAGGGCGGCCACGGAAATGGTGCCGAGCAGCCCTGTCGTGCTCAAGGTATTGCGCATCAGGAAATCGGCTGGTAACCCATGCACGAAGACGATCCAGACGGCCGCCAGCAACAGCACGACGCTCGATACGTAGGACATGACCCGCGCGTAGGCGTGAATGAGGTCGTAGCCGTAGATCGTCGCAACGACGCCTATGACACCCACGACGATGATTCCGGGGGTAACGGACCATCCTGGTACGAGGCTCGCAAGCGCTTCCCCGCCGATCACGAGATTCGACGATAGAAACCCGACATACATGATGATGACGATGCCGACGACGAGCAGCGCACCTTTCGAACCGAATTGACCACGGGTCTGAACCATTTGCGGTACGCCGAGCGTCGGACCCTGCGCGGCGTGCAGCGCCATGAAAATGGCGCCGACGAAATTGCCGACCGCGAGACCGAAGACGGCCCACGCAAAGGGCAGACCGAACACCGTCACCGACAGCGCGCCCGTGACGACGGTCAACAGATGCACGTTCGAGCCGAACCAAATCGTGAAAAGATCCCGCGCTGTGCCGTGCCGCTCGTGCAGTGCGATCGGTTGGATCGTACTGATTTCGAGTCGTGTGCTCTGTACGATTTCGAGTCGAGTAAGCTGCACGGGTTTGCTCATTGAACTTGTACTCCTCGAGCCTTTGAGTCGTTTCCGGCCGGTCAGCCAGAGGCCCGCTCAGGCCTGCTGCCGGATCGGCACCTCGTCTTCGGATCGCTTCGACGATTTGCCGAACAGCACGATCAGGATGCCTGAGATGAGTACCGCGATGCCGATGTACCACGCCTGGTACTTGTCCTTTGGGTCGGCCGGCTCGGCACCCGCCGAATACATGAGGTAGCCGAGCACGCCGATCGCGAGCAGCGGCAGCACCGATGCGGCCGCCGCTCGTAGCAACGTGAGACGCGCGAACATCAATCTGATGAAGGCGACGAGCGCCGAGATATAGGACAGCGCCAGCGTCACGACCACCGTGTTGTAGTAGAAATTGACGTCGGAAAGGGGTTTGTACCAGACGAATGCAATCGCGATCGCGGCAATGACGGTCACGCTGACCCATGGCGCGTGGTAGCGATTCGTGCTGCCGAACGCGCGGGGCAGGTGACCTTCCTGTGCCATCCGGTATGCGGTGCGCGCTCCGGCAGTCATCGAGACCTGCAGACCGGCCATCGCGGAGCTGATCACGACGAGAATCGCGATCCAAGACAGTGCCGGCGGCAAATACAACCTCGCGATCGCAGCGATGGGCCCGCCATCGCCGTTCTCGGTTATTTTTGCCAAAATCTCGACTGGGACCGCATATTGCCACCCAATGGCAGCGATCGTGTAGATCATGAACGCCGAAGTTAGCACGATGAGGAGCGCGCGCTGCACGGTTCGCACGGGAATGTGCGCCTCTTCGATGTAATTGATGGCCGAGTCGAAGTTGGCGAGCATCCACATACCAAGGAGCACTCCGGACCCCAATACGGTCCAGTCCTTCGGCGGGACGTAAAGTTTCCAGAATGGCAACGCGACGTGCGGTGAAACGATCCCGCAGATTCCGAGGCCGACGATCACGCTGATTTCGCACACGAGAAAGACCGTGGTCAAGCGTGCCGTCAACAGGACGCCGCGCAAACATACCAGCATGAAGGCGAGCGTCACCGCGGTCCCGATGATATTCGCGGCGAACGTTCCCTTAAGTTTGGGCAGCAGCGCCTGCAGGTATTCCGTGCCGATGATCGCCGTCATCGGCACGATCGCGGCACAGGAGATCGTATAGGCCCATCCGAGGATCGTACCCGCCGCCGGGTGCAGGAAACGGCTGCTGAAGGTGAAGATGCCGCCCGCGGAGGGGGCCTGGCGTGTCAAATACACGAGACACAGAGCGAGCACCAGCATAGGGAACAGAAACGAAATCAGGAGCACGAGCGGTGCCGCGGCTCCAACGACCGAGTACAGAACCGACATCGATACGGCCGCGATCCACGCCGGAGCGTTGAATCCCATTGCCGCGAGCGCCACATCGCGCGTATTCAGCGCGTTCTTCTGCAGCGTCGTTTTGAGCTCCCGGACTTGCCCGTGCCGGTCGTAGCCAAACAGATCGAGGATCATGGGTGCGAATCCTGCGCGCGCGGAGCGACGAGCGGCGGTTGCGCCCGCGGCGACCAGGTTCCCTTCGTAATGCACCCGCTCACATGGGCGGCGATATCGCGCATCGGCGCGAACCACACCCGACCCTTGTCGAGCATTATACCGATCATCAGGTGCGTGTGGCGCCAGCGAGCGAGGCGCCCCGACAAAAATGGATGCCAGACGGGAACCCATAGGCCGCCAAATTCCCACATCGCCTCGAATTCTTCCCACCAAGTCTCCCAGGCCCGGGCGGCGGATTGAATCGGCATCTCGAAGTCGAGCTCGCTCGAGTGCATGAACGGCGGCCAATCATCCATGCCCCAATGTGACGGCAATTCAAGCAGCGGGCCGCGCGGCGTCTCGATGAGGTAGGGAACGTCATCGCCCATCAAAGACGCATCGTAAGCGACGCCTGCTTCGAGCAGCAAATCTGCGGAGCGGTGCGAGAACCGATAGAGCGGCGCGCGCCAACCGGCGGACTTCTCGCCGGTCACCGACTGAACGGCCGAGAGGCTCTTGAGCAGCCAATGCCGTTCATTCGCGTCCGACAGCTCGTTCGGTGACTCGTGCAGATAGCCATGCGCGGACACTTCGTGGCCCGCCCGCACCATGGCTTCGACGGCGTACGGGTACCGCTCCGCGCACCACCCGGGCACGAAGAATGTCTGCCGCATGCCGTAGTGCCTATAAGTATCGAGGATCCGCGGCACGGCGACATCGGGTCCGTAGCGCAACATCGAGGCTGCTGAAACCATGCTGTGGGCGCGCTGCGGATGCGCCAGATGCAACAGGCTCTCCGCGTCCATGTCGAGAGTGAAACACACGGCGCATTTTGCGCCGTTCGGCCATGGCACGGGATTGCGGATCAAAATGAGCTCCGCCGTGAGCGGGCACCGAGCTGGTTTCGTTTTTCAGGATTCATCGGGCTGTCTTGCCGCCATCGACTGACCATGCGGCGCCGGTAACGAAAGCCGCCGCATCGCTCGCGAGAAACCCAACGACTGCCGCGATATCCGCCGGTGCGCCCAGCCGCGCGAGCGGAATCGTCGCGATCTCCGCGATTCGCGCCGCGGACGGATTGCCGTGGGTCGCGAACTCCCCCTGCAGCATCGCGGTGTCGACCGGTCCGGGACAAACCGTATTGACGCGAATGCCCTCTGCGGCAAGTTCGACCGCGAGCGCTCGGCTCCATGCGAGCACGGCGCCCTTCGTGGCGCAGTACGCGCTGTATTCCGACTGACCCACCAACGCCAGCTCGGAGGCGATGTTGACAACCGCGCCGCGTCTGCTCGCGCGCAGCGCCGGCAGCAGCGCGCGGGTAATACGGAACGCCGCGGTGAAATTCACCGCGAACAACCAGTCGAGCAGGTCATCGTCGGTCTGCGCCATGGGCCTCAGTCGCGCAACGCCCGCGTTATTGACAAGGACGTCGCAGCGCTGCCACTTGTCGAGCAATTCGCCGAGGATACGGTCGACGACTGCGCGGTCGGCCAGATCCACTGTGCACGGGACGAATGCCGCACCGCCCAGTTCCTGCGCCAGCCGCTCAAGGCCATCGGCGTCGCGGTCGAGACCGTGCACCGTTGCGCCTTGCGCGATCAATTGCCGCGAGATCGCCCCGCCAATGCCGCCCGCCGCGCCGGTGACCACCGCGCGCAGGCCCGAGAGCGACTGGCTCGGCGCGTGCAATTTCAGACGACCGTCAGAAACGACACGCCGTGCGCGCCGACGTAGTTGTCGGCGCGTCCGGGTCCCTGGCGAGGAGCACCATAATCGTCCGTGAGCACGCGCCGAACGCGATTGCGATGCCACGTCCGCATCAGTTCCGAGAGCGGCAGGACGGCCCGCGCCTCATCGCCGTACAGCTCGCGGTGAAGCGCAGGCAATCGATACCAGGCCACCGAGGGGCGATGATGATGGGCATTGTGATAGCCGAAATTCAAGGTGAGGAGATTGAGCCAGGAATGCCGGCGCGAGACCAAGTTCGAGTAGGTGTTGTCCTGTTCATACTGGCGGCTGCGGCCCTCCATCGGTACCGGCTGATCGGCGTCGACGAAGAGTTGTTCAAAGGTATGGTGGAAGGCGTCGAAGAAATTCAGCACGTGCAGCAACAATCCCGTTGCTACGACATACAGCAGCAGCGCTTTCCAAGACCACAGGCCGAGAAGCGCCAGCAGTAAGCAGCGAACAATCAGCATTGCCGCGGCTCGCGGCAGATACCGGCGCTGCGAACGAACGAAAAACGGCCGCCAGATGACCTGCAAGTGCATCAACGCTTCGGTGGCCGGTACATAGGCCCATTCGAGATATTGCAAAGTGCGGCGCAGCCCGGGGCGGCGGAGCAGCAGGCTCTTGAAATCGAAGCAGGTCAGGTCGGCACGGTCGACGTGATGACGAATGTGCATGTGCCGGATGCGCTCGAAGGAGGCATAGCAGGAGCCTGCGATGAAGCTCATCACTTCCCCGGCAAGCCGATTGAGCCCAGGCGCGACAAAGAGATTCTGATGCGCCGCCTCATGGATGAGGTAGGCGGCAAGGACCATCGCGTGCGTGCACAGCAGCACTCCGGCGATATTCAAGAGCGCTGCGTGCGCCCCCATGAGCGCGAATGAGCCGATCCATCCGGCGCACGTCCATAGGAGCACGAATGAGTTGGCGAGCGCCGCCTCGCGGTCGCGGAACAGCGTGCGAGTTGAAAGGGGGGCGGCGGTATTCATCTGATAGCCGGTTGTGCGAGCACTGCTGGTCTCCGAAATTCAATACCCCTTGAATGAATAACCGAACGTCAAGCCGTAGGTGCGTGGCCGGGATATGACCTCCTGGGTACGATTTCCCCAGAATGTCGGATCCGTAATCGCGTTGATGCCGAGCGTGTTCGTGATGTTATCGACATACGCGGTCGCAAGCCAATGCGAGCGCGTGAACGTGATGTGCCCGTCGAGCATCGTATAGCCGGGCACGGGAATCGCCGTTTCCGAAATCGACGAGATAATTGAGCTCCGATAGTGCGAGTCGAGCGCGTACAGCAACTCACCTCCCGCGAACGGCATATGCGCGTATTCCACGCTGAGCGCGACGCTGTTCTTCGGTGTGCCGGGCAGCGGGCCGCCCGGCGGCGGGAGCGGAACGGTGACATTTTGGGAAAATACAAAGTCGAACGTCGTCAACTTGGTGAAATCGTACGTATAGCCGAGCCTCACCGCCAGATTGTGCGTGATGCTGGCCGTCATATCGAGCTCGACGCCGCGGCTGTAAGCACTACCCACGTTGGCCGCCGAAGGCAGCGACAGCGGCGTCAGGGAGGTGCCTTCCTGCACATTGTGCCACTCGACGTCGTAGATGTCGGCCGAATAATTCACGCGATTTTCCACAACCCCTTTGATGCCGATCTCGTAATTGTCCGCCTTGTCGGGCTGATACTCGAGGAGCGACGAAGGGAGGCAATAAAAGCCCGCATTCGGAGTGCCCGGCGGGCAGGTCGTGCCGACCGTGCCCTGGCGCGGCGGAATGGGCTGTGCCTGCGGGAGCGCGTTGACGCCGCCGCGCCGGAACCCTTGAGACCACGTCGCATACACGAGATTGGTCTTATCGAGCTGATAGGACGTGTTGATCTTCCACAGCGCCCTTTTCCATTCATCGCTCAAGCTGTTTCCCGAGACATAGCCAGGCCCGTCGAATAAGAGGCCCGTCTGTTGTGCCTGCGAGACGGTTTGTTTGAATAAGCGGGTACCGCCGGTGAGACCCCAGTCCGAGGTGATATGCCAGGTCAACTCGCCGAACACCGCCATATCTTTGAATGTCGTTTCGATGTCGCCGATGTAGGCTTGGTCCAAGGGATTCGAGATGCCGTCGATGACCGTGCCCGGAGGTTGTTCGCCGTATCCGCATGCGGACGCGGAGAGACCGTTATTGATCGGCGGAGGATATAAACCTGAGCCACTACATGCTTGGTAAAACGCCTCGTATCCCGGATAGTACTCATGCTCCTGGATGTAGGTCTTCTCGTTCTTGTAGAAAAATCCCGTGATCCAATCGAAGGCGCCGCCGGTTTTGGAGGTCAAGCGAAATTCTTGCGCATAGATTTTATCGTCGAGTTGATCGAGTGCGTAAATGTAGGAAAGGGGATTTTGACCGTACAGATTCTGGTAAAAGTTGAAGTTCTCGTACTCGGCCGACAGATCATCATGAGTCGTATTGTTGTGATGCGCCCAGGAGCTGGATGAGGTCAACGTCGAGAAGCCGAAATCGTAGTCGACGTTCAGCGAGACTACATTCACATCGTCCGTGGTGCCCTCCAAGCTGTTGCTCGCGGCAGTCAGGCGGTCCGTGCCGGGGGGCACGGTGGCGGGAAAGAGCGAGAGTATGTTCGGCGGATAAAAAGCGGGCTGCAGTGTTCCGTAGGGCGCCTGCTGGGTTGCCGCCGCGATCGGCTGCGTATAAGCGAGTGGTCCGGTCGCGATGTACGGAAAGCCGTTGGCGGTCGAGCGCTGGTAAAGATACGAGAGCTGCGCCTTGAGGTCATCGTTCGGCTTCCACAGCAGCGCGATTCGCGCGTTCCGATACTGGTATGAATTGACGCCGTCCTCGGAATAGATTTTCGGCGCAATCTGCGGATTCAAGCCCACCGGATTGCCCGGCGTCGTCGGTTGCGACAACACCGGCGCAGCACTGATTCCCTCCGCAGAGTTGAGCACGTAGAGATTCGTTTGATTGACGAAGCCCGCATCGTCGCTTGCGCCGGCGCTGATGCGCACGGCAAAGGTGTCCGAGATCGGCAGATTGATCATCCCATTGATGTCTTCGTTGGTGGTATGCGTGTGATAGGTGTCGCTCACGCCGACCTCTGCCTTGGCATCGAAGCCGCTAGGGTCGGGTGCATTCATCACGAAGCGAATCGTGCCGCCGAGCGAGCCCGAGCCGTAGAGGGTGCCCTGGGGCCCACGCAGGACCTCGACGCGGTCGAGGTCCTGCAGGCGCATGTTGAAGAATAAGGGCGTGTCGTCCACATAGGTTGCCACGGGCGGTACGACGGACGTCCCAAGTCCCTCTTGGAAGGCGAGCGACTCGCTGTTGAGGCCGCGCATGATCAGTGTGCTGCCGTTGACGCCGCCGAAGGGCCCCCTATCGGTGTAGTTGACACCGGCCATCGAATGAGCAAGGCCGGCGATATCCTGGATGCCGGCCTGTTCCAGCGACGCACCGGTGACCGCCGTAATACTGATGGGAAGATCTTGCGCAGAGACCGCGCGGCGGGAGGCCGTGACGACGACGTCTTCCAGGGCATTGTCGCTTGACCCTCCTGCCGTTGCGGTCGTGGTCGTGGTCGTGGGCTCAGGCTCGGCGACGGCGGGTGCACCGTATAAAGCGCTCAGCACCGCGGCTGTCAGAGACGACATTGCGGCGAGTTGACGGCTCCCACAGCGGCGGGCGTTTAGGCGGCGTCGCGCTCGGAGACGTGTCTTCATATACATAGAGTTCCTCGATCAGACGTGGTCGTGCCACCCTTGAGGAGCCTGTTCGCGTGCTTCGGAATTTCCCCCCAGCGCTGGGCGCACATTCCGAGGACGCGTCAGCCCCCTCGACGTTGTTCTCCCGGGCTTTTGTCCCGCCGTGTATCCTTAAGCTAAGGATTGCCTCTCTCGGACCAGTCGCCGCCGCAGCAGGCCGGAACCCTAGACGCACATTTTGTTAATTGACGTAGCAATCGCCGTGCCAAGTGCGCCGTGTTTGCCACGAGTGTTTGGATTTCCCTGCAAAAACTAGGGCTTATGCGTTGCACTCGGGTATCGCATGCGAAGTGCTCTCGCGCCCCGTCGCCCCGCCGCACCAGAGCCGGGCAGTGTCTTACTCGAACGCCCTAAATTCGCGCGAGAACAGTTGTGCGAGCGAGCAGCCGCTGGCCAGGTACCTGCCCTGCGTGCGTTCGCTAGTAGTGGGCAGAATATCCGATCGCAGCGCCATCGCTGCGTGGGTCGCTTGCACCTTGAAATCCTCGTGCACTTGAATGCACGATTGCGCCGGCGTGGCCCATGATCTGATCGAACGGAGCGACGCGCTCTACCGGATGGCCGGCGGCCGCCAGTTCGGCGAGGAGTTCGGCGGGAAAGCGGCTCTCCAAACGCAGTGCGGTGCGCGATTCTCCCCAGGTGCGGCCGAGCAGCCACCGGGGCGCTGAGATCGCGTCCTGCAGATCCTGGCCATAGAGCGCAAAGCGCGTGAACAGAGCCGCCTGGGTCTGCGGTTGGCCGTCCCCTCCCATCGCGCCATACACCATCGTGCGTCCGTCCGGGAAACGCGCAAAAGCGGGGTTCAACGTATGGAAAGGCTTGTGGCGCGGCGCGAGCACGTTGGGTCCCTCGCCGGTGAGTCGAAAGGCGCACCCGCGGTTCTGCCATACGAAGCCTGATTCCGGCAGTCCGACTCCCGAGCCAAACTCGAAATACAGACTCTGGATGGCACTGACGGCGCGGCCGGCTCCATCGATCACGCCGAACCACGCCGTGTCACCGTCGCCGGCGCCGCATTGCCACGGCGCTGCGCGACCGGGGTCGATACACGCAGCCGCCCGATCGAGCTCCGGGGACGTAAGGTAGTGCTCGAGTGCCGAACCGTCGTCCTCGGGATGGCCGATCTCTCGATCCCGAATGGCAAATGCAAGCTTCGTACTTTCCACGATTCCGTGCACGTGCGCGAACGTGTCGGCCTGCGCGGCCGGTAGGCGCGAGAAAATACCTAGTATCAGCAGAGAGGCCAGGCCCTGCGACGGCGGTCCGCAGTTGAAGAGGTCGGCAACAGGCAGTGCGAGCAGCAACGGGCGACCGAGTGTCGCGCGCTGGTCGGCGAGATCAGCGGCGCACAACGGGACGTCGGCGCTGGCTAGCTCGGCCGCAATCTGCCGAGCGAGGCTTCCAGAGTAGAAACTTGCGAGCCCATCGCGAGCAAGCATGGAGAAGGTTCTGGCGAGAGCAGGTTGGCCGAGCACGGTACCTGCGACCGGCGGCGCTCCACCGCTGAAATGCAGAGAGCTGAACCCAGGTACCGGCTCGAGTGCGGCGCGGAACCGCGTAGCGGCGTCGGCATGACCGTCGGTGACGACGGTCCCGCGTTTAGCGAATGCTATCGCCTCCGCAAAAACGCGCGCCAAAGGCAATCGGCCGCCCCACTGACGGTTGATCTCCCAGGCGGCAGCCCAAGCCGATACTGCGCCCGCGACGGTATTGGCTGCGAGGGCGCCTCGCCACGGAATCTCGGAGAGACCACGATCCCGATAGAAAGAGACGCTCACGCCCGAGCCGGCGCGGCCCGCTCCATCAATCGTCAGCGGGATGCGACCGGGCTCAGCGATCAGCCAGAAGCTGTCGCCGCCGAGGCCGGTCATGTGCGGATAGACGACGGTCAGCGTCGCGGCGGTGGCCAGCGCAGCTTCGATCGCATTCCCGCCTTCGGCGAGGATCCGCGCGCCAGATTCCGCCGCGAGCGCGTGGGGCGCGGTTACCATGCCCCCGCTCGATCGAGTACTGCTCATCATGAAGGTGATAGTAACTCGGCGATCTCGAGCAGCGCCTCGTCGCCGTGTCGCCATCCCAGCAGCGAAACGCCCACCGGAGCCCCATCTGCGAGGAGTAGCGGCAACGTAATCTGAGGGCGACCCGTCAGGCTCGCGAGCGCCGTGAGGGGTAAGAGCTGCGCACGCCGTAATAGCAAATGTTCGAGTGAGGCATCGCGGCGAGGTGCCGACCCCGGGACCGTGGGCAGACACAATATTCGGCCCGGCGGCAGCGCAGCGTCCAGGCGCGCGGTGATCGCCGCGCGCTCTTGCGCAGCCTCGCTAACCTGATCGGCAGTAATTGCGCGGGCAGCCGCAAAGCGCTCGGCGATCTCGGGACCGAAGCTCGGTTTCGCCGAATCGATCCATCGTCCGTGCGTTCTCCACACTTCATGGCCCTGTAGGACACGCAGGCACTCCGCCGCCGCGCTCAGATCGATGCCCAGCGACAACTCGCTTGCCTGAAGCACCTGCCTAGCGCATCGCTCGAATACCAGCTCCAGAGCCGCCGATCCCACGGCTTCGGCATGAATCTCCACGCTGCGATCCCGGACCAACGAGAACGCGGGTACCGTCATCGTACGATCGCCGAAGAGTACGGCGCCAATCGTGCGCATCAGCGAAGTCGAACGCCCGAGCCATCCGACCGTGTCGAAGCTCGGCGCCAGCGGCGTCAGCCCGGCGACGGGGACGCGATCGTGGGTGGGTCGCATTCCAACGAGGCCGCACCACGCAGCCGGCACACGCACTGAGCCCGCCGTGTCGCTGGCAACGGCGAAGGCGGTCTCTCCGGCGGCAACGGCGGAAGCGGCACCGCTCGATGAACCTCCCGTGAGTCGTTCGGGCGCAGCCGAATTAATAGGAGCCCCTTCATGGAAATTGCGCCCTTCGAGCGAGTAGGCTAATTCGTCGGTACGCGTCTTGCCGATCAATCGTGCGCCTGCGCGCAGCAGAAGCTGCACTACCGTGGCGTTGATTTTCGCCGATGAATGCGTTGCGCGCCACGTGGGATTGCCGCAACCGGTAGGCCAGCCAGCGACGTCGAACACATCCTTCACGGCGAACGAGGTCCCACGCAGCGGGCCGTCTGCTTCTGGCTCAACCACGAAGCGCACGACGAACGCATCGGCAACCGACGGGACCGGCGCGGACGTCAAGCGATGCTCGCCATACGCAGTTTTCGCGGCAGCACGTTTAGCTGCGAGCACGCGAGCGGCCGCTTGCTAAAACGGGAATTCCCGCTTCCCCATTTGAAAAGTGACCCACTTCACCTCCGTCATTTCCGCGATCGAAGCCATACCTCCTTCCCGGCCGAAGCCGCTTTCCTTGACACCGCAACGACACGACGATTTCGGACGAACCGCACATCGACTTCGATGTCATCGGCGAGGTCGCCCTCGCTGCCCTGGCGCCAGGCGCCGTTGATGTACATCGGATGAATTGATGCGCTCATAAGGGATTCCTCAGTGCGAGAACAAATTGCGGGGGCATAGGATGGGCCATGTTCTTAGCCCTTACGGCCGCCATGGGCGATGAGCAATAGATCCGCCGCCCTTTCACCAATCACGACGCAAGGCGCCATTGTGTTGCCGGTCGTAATCGCCGGCATTACCGAACCGTCGGCGATGCGCAGACCTTGCACTCCGTACACCCGCAGTGAGCCATCCACCACGGACATCGCGTCGCGCCCCATTTTCGCCGTGCACGTTTGGTGAAAATATGTGCCGGACGCGCGGCGTAGCCATTGCTCCAGGTCCGCCGCGCTGAGAGGTCCGGGCATCAGTTCGCGCCGCGCGAATTGATGCAACGGTTGCGAATTGCCGATCTCGCGGCACAGCTCCACTGCATGCATCAAAGCAGCCACATCCCGTCGATCGGTGAGGAAATTCGCATGCACTGCCACGCGATCCTCGGGGCGATTGCCGGTCAGCGCGATGTGACCTCGACTTTCCGGGCGCACGAGGCCTGGCGCCAGGGTCCAGGCGGCGGCCGGATTCGTGGGTAACGCGTATTGCAGGCGCGTCAGTTCGCTGCCGAACGCACATTCTTCCAGCACGGGCTGCAAATCCGGCGTCGGCAGCGAGGAATCGCTCTTGCAGAAGAACGTGAATTCCGCCGAGTTGTTGCGGGGTGCCTCCGGTGTGCGATATTCCCAGACGCAACCGGCGACCAAGATATGGTCCTGAAAATTCTGTCCCACGCCCGGAAGGTGCTGGACCCGCGGAATCCCGTGCCGCATCAAATGGCGCTCGTCGCCGATGCCGGACAGCATCAGTACTTTCGGCGTGTTGATGGCTCCGAGCGAGAGAATCACTTCGCAGTCCGCCCGCGCCCGGTGCGGTCCGCCTGCGAGAAGAAACTCGACGCCAACGGCTCGTGTGCCCTCGAACTGGAGGCGCTGCACTTCGGCCTGCAACAGCACCGTCAAATTCGGCTGCATCATCACGGGTCGCAAGTACGCGCCTGCCATCGATACACGTTCGTTGCCTTCTTTGACGGTGATATTCGGGATGCCGCAACCTCCCGCGCCTTCCATGACGGCGCCGTTCAGATCTTCTACCGCCGGAATGCCAGCCATTGCGGCCGCTTCCATCAGGCTGGCGGTCAGCGGTATGGGATCGCGCGGCTGAGTTACGTACACGGGCCCATTCTGGCCACGCCGCAACGGGTTCGGCGCACCATCCCAGCTTTCGATGCGTTTGTAGAGTTCCAAAACCGATGCATAACTCCAGCCGCTGTCCCCGGATTGCTCGGCCCACATATCGAAGTCATTCTTGTGACCGCGCGCCCAGATGAGTCCGTTGATGCTGGAACCGCCGCCCAGCACTTTGCCCATGGGGAGCGCCGGACGGCGTCCGAGCAACGCTGGCGATGGCTCCGCTTCGAATTGCCAGTCCCGCGTGCTCCCGATATTGCTCATCCAGATCGTCGCGTTGCGGACCGCATCGACCCGCTCGTCATCGCCCGCTTCGAGCAACAAGACCCGGACCGCCGGATTCTCCGCAAGGCGGCGTGCCACGACGCACCCGGAAGTGCCCCCGCCGCAGACGATGAAGTCATACGCCGCGGTCATGCGCAACCTCCTCAGGCTGCATCGACACGATGCGCATCGAGCACGCGACGTACCGCGCGTACCAGCCCGACATAGCCCGTACAGCGGCACAGATTGCCGGACAACTCACGCCGAATGCGTGCCTCGTCGGCATGCGGCAGGCGCGTGACGATATCGCGCGCCGTCGCCAGCATACCGGGCGTGCAGTAGCCGCATTGCAGCGCGTGCTCGGCCGTGAATGCGGCCCGCAATTCGCTCATCACCGGATCGCGGTCGAAGTCTTCGATGGTTCGCACCTCGGCACCCGCACAACTCACCGCCGGAATGATGCAAGAGCGCATCGGCGCGCCGTCGATCATCACGGTGCACGCGCCGCACACTCCGTGTTCGCAACCGAGATTGGTTCCAGTAAGCATCCGCTGTTCGCGCAGGAAATCAGCCAGGTGTGTGCGCGGCTCGACGTCGACGCTGATTAATTTGCCGTTAACGGTGATGTCGAGGCGGCTCATGCAGACCCTCGATTTGCCGGTGAAAGCCGGGCGACCGCGCGGCTCAGCGCCGTTCCGTGAATCCGGTATTCATAGGTATCGGGAGTCAGTCCGGCCGCCTTCAGGTGCGCATCGGCGAGCGCGTCATCCCAGTGATCAATCAGCGGTCCAGCGGCGAAGACGTACGGAACGCCATCGGTGGCGCCGACTAGACCGCGCCGTATCCCGCGCAGCGGATCGTCGATAAGCGCGGCAATGGCCTCTGCAAATTCGCCCGTTTTGCGATTCACCTTGTAGTAGCTCCAGCGCGAGGCCGGCGAGACGGCCGGAATTCGCACAGTCGTGAGGATTTCGTCTTCGCGCAGTGCAGTGGTGAACGCACCCGACATCCAATCGGCCGCGTCCACCGTGCGCGTGCCATCGGGCCCTTCGAGGCGGTACTGCGCCTCCAGTAGTAGCATCAAATTTACCCAGTCTGCGGCCGGATCCGCGTGGGCCAGGCTGCCGCCAAGGGTGCCGCGGTTGCGTACGGCACGGTAGGCGATACCGCTGGCGACATACGGCATCAGGCCGCCCGTCGGGTCGGTCACGAGGCCATCCTCGATCGCAGCATGCGTCGTGTTGGCTCCGAGCGTGACGGCATCCGCGTCGACCACGCATCCGCATAACGCGTTGATCCCGCGCACGTCCACCAGCAATTCAGGTTGCACCAAGCGTAGGTTCATCATCGCGCCGAGCGATTGCCCGCCGCTCATGACCTTGCCCGTGCCTGCGCTTTGCCGCAGCAGATTGGTAGCTTCGAGGCAACTTGTCGGCTGTGCATACTCGAAGCGCGCAGCTTTCACGTCGCGCTCCTCGCGCGTGCGGCGCCGATGGCTTCGACGATCGTCGGCGGCGTAATTGGCAATGCATTGATCTCGACGCCCAGCGGACGCAAGGCATCATTCACCGCACTGGCGACTGCGGCGGTCGAGCCGATGGCGCCGCTCTCGCCGATGCCCTTCTGGCCGAACTCGGTGTTCGGCGACGGCGTTTCCATGTGTTCGATGCGGATCGCCGGCACCTCGGTAGCGCCCGGCAGGATGTAGTCGGCCAGTGTCGACGCCAGCGGCTGGCCATCGGCGCTGAAGCGCATTTCTTCGTAAAGCGCGGTCCCAATGCCCTGTGCGGCGCCGCCGTACACCTGACCGTCGACCACCATCGGATTGATCAGCACGCCGCCGTCCTCGACGATCACATAATCGAGGATTTCTACTTTACCGAGTTCAGGGTCGACCGCCAGCACCACGGCGTGGCAGGCGTAACTGAACGTGCCGGTGTCGCGCCGGGCCTGATAGGTGATGTTGACTTCCAGACCGCGAGGATCGACGTCCGCCGGCAACAATTGCGGCTTTCGATACCACACCTGCGCGATTTCATCGATGCGCACGCGGGCGTCAGCGCCCACCACCGCAGCATTTTCCCAGCGGACTTGCGTCAATTTATCCCGCAGCAGCCAGGCGCCGATCTTGATGAGGCGCTCCTTCAATTCCTTGCAGGCCTGTCCGACTGCCCCGCCGGCCATCACGATCGAGCGCGAGCCCCAGGTGCCCGTGGAATACGGCGTGGCGGCCGTGTCTCCGAGGACCACCCGCACACGCGCCGCTGCGATGCCCAGCACCTGGTGCGCGATCTGGGCCAGCGTGGTCTCCATGCTCTGCCCATGGGAATGCACGCCGCAGCGGACTTCCAGGATACCATCCGGCGTCAGGCGCACGACCGCCGGTTCGCGTCCCGGCACCATGGGAATACCCCAGCCGTGATAGACCGAGGCGCCGTGCGCACCCTGCTCGCAAAACACGGACAATCCGAAGCCGATGCGGCGTCCATCGGGCTCACCCTGCGCCTGACGCGCACGCACTGCCCGTAAATCGATCGCGTCGATCGCACGCCGCACGGACTGCGGATAATCGCCGCTGTCGAAATGCTTGTTGGTGATGTTATCGAAGGGCATGTCGGACGGCTGCACCAGATTGCGCAAGCGAACTTCGTACGGTTCCAGACCGGCTTGCACGGCGATTGCGTCCATAACGGTTTCGATCGCGTAGCACACACCGGTCCGTGCCACGCCGCGGTACGGCAGAATCGGTGGCTTGTTGGTGGCGACCGACCAAGTCCGACAGCGGTAGCGCTCCATCTTGTAGGGGCCTGGAAGAATGCTGCTCACCTGCGCGGCTTCGAGACACGCGGAAAACGGATAAGAGGAATACGCGCCGGAATCCACGCTCGCTTCGCAATCAATCGCCAGCAAGCGGCCGTTTTGATCGGCATAGCCGGTGATGTTGTAGTAGTGCTCGCGGCAGTTGGCGTTGGCGGTGAGCTGCTCGCGCCGATCTTCGATCCAGCGCACGGGACGGCCGCAGTGCATCGCGAGCCAAGAGAGACACACTTCTTCCGGCAGCAGAATGCCCTTGTAGCCAAAACCACCGCCGACGTCGGGCGAGATCACGCGGATCTGGCCTTCGTCCAGGCCAAGGCAGCAGGCCAGTCCGGTACGGTTGATGTGCGGCATCTGCGCCGCGGTATGTACGACTAGTTGACCCAAGCGCTCGTCCCAGTGCGCCACGACACCGCGTCCTTCCAACGGCGACGCGCTCTGTCGAGCCGTGCGCAGGCGCCGTTGCACACGGATCGCTGCGCCCCGACACACCCTGTCAAAGTCGCCGTTGGGGTCAGTGTCGACAGCGGTTTGCAGAAAAATGTTATCGCCCCAGTGCTCGTGCACGAGCGGCGAGCCCGCCTGGCGCGCCGTCAGCATGTCGACTACCGCGGGAAGTTCGTCAAAATCGACGAATACCTGCGCCGCCAAGTCCTCAGCTTCAGCGCGCGTGTCGGCCACGCACATGGCGATCATTTCGCCGACCAAGCGCACCTTGTCGCCAGCCAACACCGTTTGTCTGGAGGACTTGAATCCCTCGAGACCGGAGTCGGCGACGATCGGCTTAACGCCGATCAGGTCGGCCAACACGAAAACTGAATCCTGGCTTCCCTCCGGCTTTCGGATGCCCCGAATGTGCGCATGCGCCACCGGACTGCGCGCGAACGCCACATCGCGCATGCCGACCATCCGGATATTGCCGACGTACTGCCCGTGGCCGCGCAGGAAACGCTCATCTTCCTTGCGCGCTAGGGATGCCCCGATTCCCTGACCGGTGATATCGGCAATCGCGACCGGCTCCGCGTTCACGTCATCCAGCACGCGGGGTCGGTAGAATCGGCGCCGTAGCATTGAACCGTTGGCCGGCCCGCAGGCAAAATAGCGGCTGCAACAGGCGATTGGCCTGCACCTCGGTGCCCTCATTATCGCTCAAGATCCAGCGGCCACGCGCATCCGACAGCACCGATATATCCGCCACGCCGCCGACGCGCAGATGGCCCAACCGATCCTGCATGCCGATCATTCGGGCCGCGTTGCTGGTCACCATCGGTACTACCTGTTCCAGCGACAGGCCCAGCGCCATCATGCTGGTCATCGCCGAGACGAGGCTGAAGCGCGTCTTACCGGCAAACAAATGCCCGTCGCTCTCGTCGACCGCCGGCCGGTCGTCCTGCGCACTCGCCCTGGTGTTGTGGCCATGCATGTCCGCACCGAGCGTATCCGGCACGATGCCCGCGTCCAACACAGTGCGCGCCACGTTGAAGCTGAAATGTGACCCATGACCGACGTCGACCTTAAGGCCGCGCGCTACCGCTTCGCGTACCAAGGGATGCAAGGAACCGTTCTTTCCAATGAAACCACCCGGATGGCGACTGAATGGATGCGCCAGAACGTCGTCCGGTTTCATGAGGTCGAGTACCTGCGTCAGGATGCTGTCGGGATCAACCGTCATGCCGCCCTGGTGCGGCAGCGGCCACAACTGGCCGAAGTGAACGTATACCGGCAGTCGGGCACGTCGACCAATTTCCGCCGCGGACTTGATTACCTCAATACCCCAGCGCGCGAACCCTCCGAGCTCCGCGTGGGCCTTGATGCCCTTGACCAGATCCCGGTTGGCATCGGCGGCCCGCACCGTGGCGTCGATATCGACGCAATCCGGACGGTACAGCGCGGAATAATAATGACCCTCCAGCCCGCCCGCCAAGTAGGCCGAAAGGAACGCGACGACGCGGCTATTGGCGGGCGCGACGACGTAGTGCCGAAACCCCGGCAGCGTCATGCAACTCGGGCCACCCTGATCCACCAGGGTTGTGACCCCCGATAGTACGCCGCATAAGTCGGCATTCAAGCCAAAACGGCCGGTCACATGTTCGTAGACATGAGCGTGAGTATCGATCAAACCGGGCAGTACTAGGTTTCCGCTGCAATCGATCACTTCGGCGCCGGCGGCCGCTACCTGCGGTGCGATGGAGGCTATGCGGTCACCCAACACCAGCAAGTCGCACACGGTGTTCAGGCCGGAAACCGGATCGATGACGCGGCCCCCTTGCAAAAGAACTTTTTTCATCCTGTTTTGGCTGTCTAAGAATTGCGCCAGACTTCAATAGAGCAAGAGACGTACCAATCGGTCGCCCAAGTGCAAGAGTATCAGGCGGGCCCCGTTTGTGCGCGGTGAATGCGGTCGAGGGAGCCACGCCCGAGCAAACAAGTGGGATACCCGGCATCCTGGCGCACCAATTTATCGCGCGGCCAATTGATTTGCCTTGTTTCGGGGCGCACACCGCGCGTCTCGAAATCACGTGGTATACCCCGCATTCTGGCAATATCCCGTTCGCGCAACTATTCTTGCGCAATTAGCCACGTCCAATGCGATGTTCTTCCGCCATATACCGATCCAATCCATGATGTCCCAACCCAAGCGAAGCGTTCGCGCGCGACTACTCGACGCTCAACAAAAGTCGCCCTTGCTCGGCCGGCCCGGATTCCTGATTCGCCGTCTGCATCAATTGCATTGCTCGCTGTTTCTTGAAGAGACGCGCGACTTCGATATCACCCCGGTGCAATACAGCCTGATGACGACGCTGGCCGCGCGTGGTGAACTGGATCAGAACAGTCTTGCGCTGGAAATCGGCCTTGAGCGCACCAGCGTCGCCGAAGTGGTGCCGCGGTTAAAGGGGCGCGGCCTTTTGGAGCGTCGCCGGAGCGTAAACGACGGCCGTGTAAAGCTGGTCCGGCTCACCCGCAAGGGGAAGACGCTGTTGCACAAAATGGCACATGCGGTGCAGCGCGCACATGATCGTACGATCGATCAGCTAGAAAGGTCCGAGCGAGATCTGTTTTTGCTGCAACTCATCAAGCTCGTGGAGGCAAATAACGAAATCGGCAGCGTGCCGTTTCGCTTGCCATAGGAATATCGGGTTGGAGATCCACCAGAGCTTCAAGGTTTTATTCGCACCGGATCAGGTCTGGCGCTGCTTCCACGATATTGAAGGCATTATCGCTTGCCTGCCGGGGGCAGAACTAACTGCACCACCCAGCGATGGGAGGTTGGTCCTCTCGATGACGGTTAAACTGGGTCCAATCGTCGCTAATTTTGCCGGCCAAGGGGAGATGACACTGAATGACGCTACACGCAGCGGTCGCATCGTCGGCGGTGGCAGCGATTGGAAAAGCGGTTCTCGTGTCAAGGGTGAGGCATCCTTTTCACTGCATGACGAAAGCGTGAAAACTTCGTCGACTCGGATAGACATACGCGTCGACTATTCGATGGCCGGCAGCCTCGCGCAGTTTTCTCGCGGCGGCATCGTGCGCGAACTGGCCGAAAGAATAACTGCGCAGTTCAGCGACAATCTCCGCAAGAAGCTAGATGCCGGCCACGCCGAGCCTGCGACCACGCCGGCGGACCGGGCGGGCGCCCCGCCGGCCGCCACCCCTACGCGTGCCGCCCCAACACCAGCCGCCGCGCTGGATTTTGGCAAGATCTTTTGGCCCATGCTCATCGCCCGCTTGAAACGTTGGTTCGGGCTGTCCGCGAAGAGGTCGGACGATGCTCACTCACGAGACGATTGACTATGCAAAGCCGTTCTCCGACGCGCGATGGCTCGACGTCGTGCCGCGCACGGGCGCCTGCCCCGAACTTTCGGCCCTGGTGCTGCTGCACGCTGGCCCGCCCTACCGCGGCGCGGCGCCCGCGCCGGTAATGAATTCCGCAATCCAGGCTCTGCTCTTTGAGGGACTGGCGTCGGACGTGGCTGCAGCGCGCGATCTCCTCTTGCGGGGCGGCGTAGAGCTGCGGCCGGCACAGGACTATGGAATCGTTACTCCCCTGGCACAAGTAGTCTCGGCGTCGATGCCGCTGGTTGCGGTCAAACAGCGGAACCAGATTTGTTATGCGCCGATTGTCGAAGGTGCGGCCCCGGCATTGCGATTTGGTTCCCCGGCGCCTGAATGCCTGCAACGACTGCGGAATGTCGGCGCATGGATCAACAGCGCCGTCGCACCGATCGTGCGCCGCGAACCGCTCACCGTCGATGAGGTGATTCGGGTCGCCGTTGCGGCAGGCGAAGAATGCCATATCCGCACCGCGGCAGCCAATGAGGCACTGGTGTCGAGACTGTGCGGCCTCGATCCCGACTGTGCTGCCAGTCTGCGCGCGAGTTCAGGTTTCGTCTTGACGATTTTAATGGCCGCCGCCGCAACCGCACTGCGAACCCGTCGCTGTGATATTGAAGCAATCGGCGGCAATGGCATCGATTTCGGCGTTCGACGCTGCGGCGATCAGGCATGGCATCAAATGCCGGCGGAAGCGCCGCGAGGCTTGCGCTTCGCCGGTCTGGATGCGGTGGCGCCATTGGCGGCGATTGGCGATAGTGCAGTGATCGACTTTTGCGGCCTTGGCGGGCAGGCACTGTCGGCAGCGCCGCTACTGGCGGCCGAATGGAGCGGCGCGCTGCCCGCGGGCGCTCTTGCGCGCCGGCAAGGTCTGATCGATCCGCGCAGCGGCATCGTCGATCCCGAGCGCATCGTGCGCGGGGCCGGCGCGCCGCTGATCAATTTGGCGATCCTCGACCGCGACGGCACAGTGGGATTGATCGGGCGAGGCTTCTATAGTCCCCCCGTTAGCCTATTTTCTTACTAGAACCTAGGTTCTGGTTTCTCGAGCTTTTGATCCATGTGGACTCTCGGTATCCGCTAATCCGGAGCCAGTCGCGAGGAACCCCGACGAGGGCTACGGGCTTGGCTGAGCGGCGGGCCCAGCGACCGATCGCAGCGCCAGTCGGATGCGCATGTGCAGCACGTCCGAGAGCGAGCACACGCCGGCAAAGATCTGTGACCCCATGGCCCCCGGTGCGAACCGGCTGCCCTCCTCGTTGCTCCATGCGACGACGTCGATGGAGCGTGCAGGCCGTATGCCCGCGCGCGACAGGCCAGCGACCGCCTCCAAGCCTGCAACTACGCCGTACACGCCGTCGCAGCGACCGCCGGTTGGCTGACTATCGAGGTGACTGCCAGTCAGTACCGGCGCGAGGTCACGCCTTTCGCCCGGATAACGGAGAAAGAGATTACCGATCGAATCCTGGGACACCTCCAAGCCGTGTTCGCGCGCCCAACGGCACAGAAGCCGGCGAGCCGCGCGGTCCTCGAGCGAAAACGCAGGTCGATCCACGCCCGTCTCTCCGCGCCGCCCGATTTCGGCCATGGCCATCAGGCGCGCCCAAAGCCGCTGCCCGTCGACGATGGGTGTCGCGCGAGTGGTTTCTGAGACAGTCGGTTTGTCGGACCCGTCAGCCGGTGAGGACGGCATAGTGCGCCGAAACAGGGCGACCGGCGTTGATGCGAATGATGTCCTGCGGGCAGGCCGACATCACCATGACGCAATCGACGAGCGCGCGAAAGATGACACTATCGCCGGGACTCGCCACCGTTTCGCGCCACTCCAGATCTCCGTTCGGCAGTACCGGAATGTTCATCCACAGGTTGAAGGATGCGGGGCACGCGGGTACCGCGAGGCCAAGCCGCTCGAGAGCCCGATGCAGATTATCGGCACAGCTGGCATGATCTGCAGAGCAGCCGAGCTTCACATACCGCGCCCGATCGCAGGGGGCGATTACCGTATCATGTACGCCCGGCGAAGTATCCGATTCGAAGGCGAGCATCGGTTCGCGCCAATTGTCGACGAGAATGTCACCGGCACGCGGCGTGAGTCGGCTGAGAGTAGCACGAGTGTGCTCCATTGAAAGATACGTACCAAGGTTGCGCGCGTCGAAGGCCCAAAAGTCGACAACCTGGTGTCCGAAAGTATTAATGATCTTCAACGCCTGCCCGCTGTTAACCTTAACGGCACGCCCTTGCCGGGCTGGTACTTCCTCTAAGGACGGCATTGTGTGACCCCTTCGCTAGCTCTGAACCCACCATCGGCAAGACTTGCACGGGGGTCATTGTACGGGAGTTCCCGCCGCCAGTGATAGGATCAAAATATCAGTTCGGCTCACGGGGCCGCACGTCAGACATCGGCTTAAGTTGGAATTGAAGGCTTCTCGCGACGAATGCCAAAATGACGATCCGCGATCAGGGAGAGAATCTCGAACATGATCGTCGCGCCGACCAGCGCGGTGTTTCCAGTCTGGTCATACGGGGGGCAACCTCCACGACATCGCCGCCAATGAGGTTCAGCCCGCGCAAACCGCGCAAGAGGCGCTGCGCTTCCAGAGTCGTCAAACCGCCGATTTCAGGCGTTCCGGTACCGGGTGCATATGCGGGATCAAGTCCGTCGACATCAAACGAGATGTAAGTTGGGCCGTCGCCTACCACCCTTCGCGCTTCCTCGATGACTCGCTCGACACCGAGCGAGGCGAACTCGTCCATGAAAACCACGCGCATGCCACGCGATAGAGAAAACTCGATTCCGTCCATGTAGTTCTGGCCGCCCCGAATGCCGATCTGAATCGCGCGCTTTGGGTCAAGTAGACCATCCTCAACGGCTAACCGAAACGGCGCTCCGTGAGTGAACTTGGATCCATAGAATTCGCCCCAAGTGTCCGTGTGGGCATCAATGTGCACCATTCCGATGGGCGCATCGGCGGCGATTGCTTTGAAGATGGGGTAAGTAATCGAATGATCGCCGCCGGCCGTCACCGGTCGCACGCCTGCCGCATGTACCTTGCGATAGAACGCTTCGATTTCCTCGATTTGCTTCTCCAAATCGTATCTGTAAGACAGGCGCACGTCGCCAAGATCGGCGATTCGGCATAGTTCATAGGGGTTGATGCCAAGCGCGAGATTGAACGTGCGCATCAGACTTGACGAATTGCGCATTTCACGCGGCCCGTGCCTCGCTCCCGGTCTGTTCGTGACCCCTAAATCAGTTGGAACTCCAATTAAACCAATGTCGACGCCCTCGAGCGCACTCGCGAGTGGCGTTCGCATAAACGTCGCGATCTCTGCGTAGCGCGGCTCCTTCATCGGCTCGTATTCCTTCGCGCCGCCGATTGCAGTTCGCGTGTAGCGCTTCTCGTTCATGCGTCGTTCTCCTGTTGCCGGCTCTTGGCCACGACTCTTCACGGGATTTCGTCGCCCTAACTTAGGAAGTCCCGTCTGCATTGGATCTGGCGCCGGCAGAAATTCCCCCGGCGGGCGATCTAACAGTAAAGCTTACGACTACATACGCCACCAGTCCTCCAGCAAGGCCACAGTAGATCGGCAGATCGGAGTCGACGCCCTTCAGGGCGAGGAAAGCGACGACCAGAGCGGTGCCGACCGCGATTGCCGCGAGCGCGCCGGGGGTCGTGCCGCGGCGCCACATCATCGCTCCTACGAAGGGCACCAACAGGCCGCCGACGAGGAGATCATAGGCAATTGTAAGGGCTCTAATCACATCGTGCATCATGCACGAGGCTACCGTCATGACGACGCCCAGAACTAGGGTGACGCCGCGGCTCTGGCCAACCGAACCGCCGCCGCGCGTTCCGCGCAGCCGAAGATAGACATCCTCAAGAAGCACTGTGGATGCCCCCAGCAAGCAGGCGCTAGCCGTCGACATGATGGCTGCGAGGGCCGCGGCCAGCACCAGCCCGCGCAGACCGACGGGCAGCACCGCGTTAACAATTTCCGCAAACGCGAGATCGCCATCTGCAAGCGGCGGCAAGAAGGTTCGACCCGCCGAACCGATTAGTGCGCCGGCCAGCGCGTAGCAGAGGCAATACAAGCCGACGCCGATGCCTCCGTTGCGCGCGACTTTCACGCTCCTCGCGGTGAACACGCGCTGCCACACATCTTGGCCGATGATAATGCCGAAGAAGTAGAGGACAAAATAGGATAGGATCTTGCTGATGCCGATGTGCAGAGGCGACAAGAATCCACTGGGCAGTTGCGCGTGCATGGCGGACAGGCCACCTGCATGTATGATTGCACCCGGCAGAAGAATGAATAGAATTCCAACGGTCTTGATGACAAACTGAATAATGTCGGTCAGCGTGAGAGACCACATCCCGCCCAGAACGGAATAGCCCACCATGACGAGACTGCTGAGCAGTATCGCCGGCGTGCGCGGAATGCCAACGATGACTTCCATCACCGATCCGACCGCGATCGTCGCCGTTACGCTAACCATCAGATCATAGCCCGCCATCACGACGCCACCGGCGATCCGCGCGGAGGCGCTGTAGCGCCGCTCAAGCAGTTCCGGAACCGTGTATAGCTTGAGGTCGAGGATCCGCTCGACAAAGACGACACTCAGGACAATGATTCCGAGCCCGAGCATGAACACAAACCACATGCCCGAGACGCCGTACTGGTACCCGAGCTTGACGCCTCCGACCGTGGATGCGCCGCCGAGGACGATGGCGGCGAGCGTGCCGGCGTAGAGCCACGGGCCAACGGATCGTCCCGCGACTAGGAATTGGTCCTGCGTGGTAGCTTTCCGGCGCGCCCATGCTCCTGCCCCCGTGATTCCGATCATGTACGCGATGACGACGAGAAGATCGAGTTTTGCCACTCTTCCATCCTTTTTAGGCAACCGGCTCCGCAACGGGAGTGTAAGATTAATTTCGCAACTGCTTCATGTGTGCGGTCCGAGATCATGAACACTAGCATGTTAGATACTCGGACAAGAGTGCGGATTTACTGAAGCCCCCGGCTCGAATACGGAAGATTCGGAGGTACGTTAGTGCAAGGACCCAATTTTTCGCTTTTCGGTAGGGTCGCCGCAGTGACGGGCGCCTCGCGAGGAATCGGCAAGTCCGTTGCGTGCGCCCTGGCGCGCGTCGGTGCGACGGTCGCTTTGATGGGTCGCGACGAACGCAAACTTGCCGACACGCATCGCGAGCTAGCGGCCGACAGATATAGCGTTGCACCATTCTGCGTCGACGTTGAAAATACTAAAAGCATCGATGCCGCCTTCGAGAAGATCCGCACGTCTATGGGTCGAATCGACATACTCATTAACAATGCGGGGATCGAGCAGGCATGTCCCTCTCTCGATGTCGACGAGACGCTTTGGGATCACATCGTCGGAACTAACCTGAAGGGCGCTTTCTTCTGCGCGCAAGCAGCAGCGCGACGGATGGAGAATGGAGGGGCGATCGTCAATATTTGTTCTTTGACATCGGAGGTCGGAGTGCCATGCGCAGCACCGTACGGCGCCTCGAAATCTGGTCTCGCGGGTCTGACGCGTGCATTGGCGACTGAATGGGCAGCGAAGGGAATTCGCGTCAATGGTATTGGGCCAGGTTACTTTCGGACGGCACTTACGGAGTCATTCTACGAAGATGCGCAATGGCAGAAACGAATGCTCGAGAAAATCCCACTACGCAGATTCGGTAATCTCGACGATCTGCAGGGCGCGTCGGTCTTTCTGTGCTCTGATGCAGCGGCCTACATAACGGGGCAAATACTCTATGTGGATGGCGGCTTTTTGGCATCGATCTAACGCTACTGCCCGTACGTTGAGCCATTGAGCTAGGATGTCCAGGGCTGCGATAACTTATCGGGGAGACCCCAAAGGCTGCGGAGGTTTTGATGTCCCGTGCACTTCGGCTTTGGCCGCTACTTACAGGTACGCAACGCTATGAGAAGGTGGTCTCCACCCGAAACAGAGGCCAGGGCGAGTTCATCGATGCCCCGATCCTGGCGTATCTGATCGAAACACCGAATGGAAGAATCCTCTACGACGTTGGGTGTGACTTTCGAAAGATAGCCACGCCGGAGCTGCGCTCGAAATTCTTTGATCCCATGCGCCCGATGTTCGAGCCACCGAAGATGTCGGAAGATCTCCGAATTCCACATTATCTTGGGGGGCTGGGCCTTACCGCGAAGGACATAGACATCGTCTTTCTGGGACATCTTCACTTCGATCATGCGGGTGGGTTGTGTGATGTTCCGGGCTGTGAGGTCCATGTGCATCGCGATGAGATCAATGCCGCGATGACAAAGCTCGACAAGGGTGTATTCGACGATGAATTGGCTGACGCCGCCCAGTGGAAAATGCAGAGCGGCGAATACGAAGTCGCAGTAGGAGTGCAAGCTATCAACACACCTGGCCACACCGCTGGCCACATGTCTTTGTTCATAGAACTGCCGAGGGGGAGGCCTGTCATCCTGTGCGGTGACGCGGCGGATCTTCAGGAAAATCTGACGGATGAGGTCGCGCCCGGCTTTTGCTGGCAAAACAACGAGGCCCTCGCCATCGCAAGCATCCGTAGACTCAATGCCCTGTCTCGATCGGAGAATGCCGAACTCTGGCCGAATCACGATTTTGCGGCGTATCGTGGTTGGGTGGCGTTTCCTGCATGGCGCGACTAGATGGGAGTCGTCGACTGAACTTCGCCGCGATCAACATGGCCGGCCAACCGATGCAGTGCCTCGAGATCGCTTTGCGGACCGCGTGCCAGCGCAAGAGGTACCGTTGCATTGGGCAGATGCGGATAGGGCGCTCGTGGAACTCACGGCCGAGCCATATAATGGTCGTGACGGTATCAAATTGGGACCCGACGGCAATTAGTATATCGCCCAGAATGGATCCGGCCGGATTCTCGTCGCCGAGGATAAAAAGCTCGTGCATACGATCCATATCCCAAAGTGGCACTCGCGGGTGCCGAATTGTTCTCGCAATACCGTGACGGGTAGACAACATCTTGCTAACCAATTCAGAATCGACGCAGTTGGGTTGGAAAGCGAGCTTGGAACTCTCGTTCCAGTATCGAGAACCTAGGACGGTGCTGATTCGAAATCAGCATATAGGTCCACTGCAGGTACAAAAGGCGTTATACCCGGAAGGTTCGAGCACTTGTCACGTGGCGGTTTTGCACCCGCCCGGCGGAATTGCCGCAGGCGACAGCCTGCGCGTCCACGCGGCGCTCGAGGGCAGGTCGCAAGCCCTGCTGACCACGCCCGGCGCGACGAAGTGGTACCGTTCCGATGGTCATCGGGCTCGCCAGGAATTGCATTTTACACTGGCCGGAGAATCTGTCCTGGAATGGTTGCCGCGCGAAAATATACTTTTTGACGGATCAAACATTTCAATGACGCTCGATGTCGCCTTGTCCGCAAACTCGAAGTACTTCGGCTGGGAAGTTCTAAGCTTTGGTAGACGTGCATCGGGCGAGAGTTGGCGCCGCGGGAGTTTTGAAATGCACACCTCTATTCGGCGCGCGAATCGAGTGCTTTGGTCCGAGAGCGCCGGCAGTGGGTTTGCGAAGTCCTCGGTGGGTTTGTCGGGCTTTACTGTCTGTGGGACTTTTGTGGTTGCCGGATATGACGTTGAGAGCGCATTACTCACGACGTGCCGCCGAGTGCAGCCGATGCTCAAGGAAGCGCGAGTCGGCATTACTCGGGTGCCGGGCGTATTGATTGCGCGCTATCTTGGCAACTCAACCGAAGAAGTTTTCAACTGGTTCACGGATCTGTGGAGTGTCCTGCGTCCCGCATTATCGGAAAAACTTGCGTGCGCGCCGCGGGTGTGGACATGTTAAGCGATCTTAAAATGAGCCTGAAATGGAATTAACTCCCAGAGAGAAAGATAAACTATTTATTTTCATCGCGTCGCTGTTGGCCGAACGGCGGCGTGCTCGCGGCTTGAGGCTCAATTATCCTGAAGCGGTCGCCTTGATCACAGCAGCAATCATAGAGGGTGCACGCGACGGCAAGACCGTCGCGCAGCTGATGAGCCACGGCCGGTCGATACTTACTCGGGATGAGGTGATGGAAGGGATTCCGGAGATGATTCCAGAGATACAAGTCGAAGCGACCTTTCCGGACGGTACTAAGTTAGTCACTGTGCATCAACCGATAGCGTGAGGGCGCCCAAAAATGATTCCAGGCGAATTACTCATCCCTGTCGGCGAAATCGAACTCAATGCCGGTAGAAAAACGGTGACGTTAAGCGTTGAGAACACGGGGGATCGACCCGTTCAGGTCGGGTCCCATTATCATTTTTTTGAAACTAACTCGAGTCTACGATTTGACCGCGCGTCGGCCCGGGGCTATCGCCTTGATATCCCGGCCGGCACGGCGGTGCGTTTCGAGCCGGGCCAAGCACGTACCGTGCGTCTGGTCGAATACAGCGGCCTGCGCCGCGTGTGCGGATTTCAGGGGAAAATCATGGGAAACGTTTAAATGTCCGTAAAAATTACCCGACAAGCTTACGCGGAAATGTTTGGTCCCACCGTGGGCGATCGTGTCCGACTCGCCGACACCGCCTTGATCGTACAAGTCGAGAAGGACTACACGGTCTATGGCGAGGAGGTGAAATTTGGCGGCGGCAAAGTCATCCGGGACGGGATGGGGCAAGGGCAGAGCAGCAGCGCGAGTGTAGCCGATACCGTGATCACCAATGCGCTCATCATCGATCACTGGGGGATCATCAAAGCCGATATTGGGTTGAAGGGGGGCAGCATTTGGGCGATCGGAAAGGCGGGCAACCCGGATGTGCAACCCGATGTCACGATCCCGATAGGCGCCGCCACAGAGATCATCGCAGGCGAAGGCATGATCGTAACGGCCGGCGGAATCGACACGCATATTCATTTTATCTGCCCGCAGCAGATCGAAGAGGCTTTCACGTCCGGTATCACTACGATGATCGGCGGCGGGACGGGGCCGGCGGCTGGTACAAGCGCCACAACATGCACGCCTGGACCTTGGCACATTCACAGCATGTTACTCGCAGCAGAAGGCTTCTCCATGAACCTAGGCTTTTTGGGGAAGGGAAACGTGAGTGTTCCAGAGCCCGCACGAGAACAGATATTGGCGGGTGCTATCGGTCTGAAGCTGCACGAAGACTGGGGCACGACTCCAGCGGCGATCGATAATTGCTTGAGGGTAGCGGATGAACTCGATGTGCAGGTCGCCATACATACCGACACCCTCAATGAATCGGGCTTCCTGGAGGCGACGATAGCCGCAATTGGCGGACGCACCATTCATACCTTTCACACGGAAGGGGCCGGCGGGGGACACGCGCCCGACATCATCAAAATCGCGTCGCACGAAAACGTGCTGCCAAGTTCGACCAATCCTACTCGCCCGTACACGATCAATACGGTCGATGAGCACTTGGATATGTTGATGGTTTGTCACCATTTGGATCCCAGTATTGCCGAGGACATAGCGTTCGCTGAATCGCGAATTCGCCGTGAAACCATCGCAGCAGAGGACATTCTGCACGATATAGGCGCCTTTTCGATGATGTCTTCTGACTCGCAAGCCATGGGCAGAGTAGGTGAGGTGATCATCCGAACGTGGCAAACGGCGCACAAAATGCGCGAGACTCGTGGCCCCCTCGACGAGGATACGGCTCAACACGATAATGCTCGAGTGAAACGCTACGTGGCGAAATATACCATTAACCCAGCGATTACCCACGGCGTATCGCATCTGGTCGGTTCAGTTGAGGTAGGTAAGTTAGCGGATCTTGTCTCGTGGAAGCCGGCATTCTTCGGTGTAAAGCCTAGTCTCATCCTCAAGAGCGGCATGATCGCTGCCGCCCCTATGGGTGACCCAAATGCTTCGATTCCTACTCCGCAGCCTTCGCACTATCGACCGATGTTCGGCTGCTTTGGGCGGGCCCTGGAAAAGTCCGTGACCTTTGTATCTCAGGCCGCACTTGACGACGCAGGATTTAAGTCATTGCAGTTGCGAAGAAGAATCGAGCCCATTAAAAATACCCGCCGCCTTCAAAAAAAGCACATGATTCACAACAGCGCTCGTCCCCGGATCGAAGTTGACTCCGAGACCTACGCTGTACGTGCGGACGGTGAGCTGCTGGTTTGCGAGCCGGCCGTCAGTTTGCCCATGACACAGCGATATTTCCTATTTTAACGATGGCACAAACAACGAAGCTTCGTGCTCACCTGACTTTCGATGCCCGCAGCAAGAGCCGATTACTCTTGCGTCTGGACAACGGCGAGCAGGCCGCGCTGGTCGTCGAACGCGGCCGGCTGTTGCGCGGCGGAGAGCAGGTGCAGCTCGAGGACGGCCGAGATGTCGAGATCGTGGCGGTCGATGAACCCTTGTTCGAGGCGATCAGCGGCGACCCGCTTTTGATTGCAAGGGCGGCTTATCACCTTGGAAACCGACATGTTGCGGTTCAGTTCATAAGGGATGGCTTGCGCTTTCCCGCCGATCGAGTCTTGGCTGACATGGTCCTAGGGCTTGGGTTGAAGGTAACCGCACTCAATGCGCCATTCGAACCAGAAGGCGGCGCATATGGCCATCACCACTCTCACGGCGGCGAAATGCCGACGAGAGCGCCGAAAATTCACTCTTATTCCCCGCCATGACCATCCTCGCGCGGATGCGGCTTTTCCAAATCGCAAGCCAAGCATTTCCGATTGGTGGATACAGCCATTCGCACGGGCTCGAAGCGGCTGTCGATTCCGGGCTGGTTCACGACGAGGCGTCGGTGCTGGACTGGATCACCGATATGCTGTTGTTCTCGATAGGTTCATATGAGATAGCCTGTCTCGAGGCAATGAGCGACGCATGGATCGCGCAAGACTTTGAGAAGTTGGGCCGCCTCAACGACGAATTCCTCGCCACTCGCGAGTCGGCCGAGCTGCGCAGCGCGACCCTGCAGATGGGATTTTCGATGAGGGAACTTCTCGCAGTCATGCCGAATTTACCCGATACTTTCATTAAGTCGCTGCAAACCATGCAGCAGCCGAGCCTGCCCTGCGTGTGGAGCGGCGCGGCCGCCGCGTGGGCGATATCTCCGTGCGATTCGATGACTGCTTACCTCTGGTCGTGGGCGGAGAATCAAGTACTGGTTGCAATGAAAAGCGTGCCGATAGGTCAATCTTCAGGCCAACGCATGCTATTGAAGATAGGTTTGCAAATAGCGCAGCTCATGGAACTCCGGCCGTCCAAGGACCACAGAAAGCGTTCAAACTTTGCGCCCGGGCTCGCCATACTCTCCGCTCAACACGAAACTCAATATTCACGATTATTCAGGTCCTAAAATGATACGCGAACATTCGCCGCTGCGAGTCGGGATAGGCGGTCCCGTGGGATCGGGAAAGACGGCTCTAACGCTCTCGCTTTGCCGTGCGTTGCGCGATCGATACGAAGTGGCCGTCGTGACCAATGATATCTACACGGAGGAGGATGCTCAGTTCCTGGTGCGCCATCAAGCTCTGGCACCAGAACGAATTCTGGGGGTCGAGACTGGAGGGTGTCCGCACACGGCCATTCGAGAAGACGCGTCGATCAATCTAGAAGCCGTCTCACGACTCAGTCTTCGATTTCCTCATCTGGATGTCGTGTTCGTGGAAAGCGGCGGGGATAATTTGGCAGCGACTTTTAGCCCGGAGTTATCGGACCTCACGCTATACGTCATTGATGTTGCCGCAGGCGACAAGATACCGCGTAAAGGCGGGCCGGGGATCACCAAGTCCGACCTATTAATCATCAATAAAATTGATCTAGCCCCCTACGTCGGAGCTTCGCTGGAAGTCATGGATACCGATGCAAGGAGAATGCGTGGCGACCGGCCCTTCGTCTTTACGAATTTGAAAGAGGGTCATGGCGTTGCAGCCGTCATAGAATTCATAGAGGTACATGGTTTTCTGGTCAGCGCTGCCGCCGGGATTTGATGACGTAGAGTAGTTCCAATCCCAATTGATATGGATCACGCGGATGTATCACGACCACCCTTTACCCTCTAACTGCGCGGCGCCCGAGCAAATCGAAGTCGTCGAGTTAACTGTGCAATCTATACAGGACGGGCTCCGCACTTGTCGCTATACAGCGAGGCAACTGGCGGAGGCGTTCCTTGCGCGAATCGCAATCTATAACCCCGGATACAACGCCATCGTCACACCCAATCCAAACGCATTGCGGGAGGCCGATGAGGTGGATCGCCGACGAGGTGCGGGAGAGAAGCTAGGGCCGCTTGCAGGCGTTCCAGTCGTTGTAAAGGACACGATGGACGTCGCCGGCCTTCCGACCACGGCGGGCTGGGCACCGCTCAGCAGCCGCGCCGGTGGCGTGGATCTGATTCCCGAATTCGACTCGCCCGTCGTTGAACGCCTGCGAGCGGCGGGCGCCGTGATCCTCGGCAAGACGAATGTGCCCGTTTTCAGCGGGAGCGCCCAGAATGCCAACGACAGCTGGGCTGGACCGACCTATAATGCGGCGGCGCCGTTACGCGCCCCCGGCGGCAGCAGTGCCGGAAGCGCCACGGCGGTCGCAGCTAGCTTTGCGGTGCTCGGTTTGGGAGAGGAAACCGGCGGATCAATCCAGTATCCGGCCGCCTACCAAGCACTCGTTGGAATCAAGCCGACATTCGGGTTGGTGCCAAACACTGGCGTCGTACCGCTCGGCGGTAGCACTCGAGACGTTGTCGGGCCGCTTGCCAGGACGGTTCGCGACGCGGCGTACGCGCTCGATGCGCTGGCGGGCTATACCGCCGCGGATCCAAAAACCGTTGCCGCAATCGGCCACGTACCGCCTCAGGGCTACACGTTCGGCATGGTCGGTGCGACGTTGCGCGGCAAACGCATCGGCCTCTACGGCCCTGGCTGGGTCGCAATTCCGCTATCGGACGAAACGAGGAGCCTGTATCAAAAGGTTATTGCGGAACTCAGGCGGCAGGGGGCTGTGCTCGTCTCAGACCCGTTCGCCGGTTCCGACTTTGCGTCGCTCGCCAGGCCAACGGGTGCTTGGAGGTATGACCAACGCGGAGAGGAATCGGTTGCCTTCGACCTGCAGAACTATCTGGCACACCTCGGACATAGGGCTGCGGCTCGCTCACTGGCTGACCTCATCACGCTCGCCGGGCAGGATCCCTTCTCCGAAAGAGGTCCGCTCGCATACGAACGTGAGCAACCGGCGTTCCTCGAGTCTCTCGCCGAACCTTCGATGCCTCCGGACCTGCGGGGTTTTATCGGCGTGCGGGAACACTACATTGCAACGTTTACGGCCGTGATGGATCGGCACCACCTCGACGCTCTGGTATTCCCACAGGCAGTTGCCGAGGCCCCGCTTCTGCGCAGCGATGATGTCATCGATTCAACTACTGTCTCTCAAATCAATATCGGCGGTTTTCCGGGGATCACAGTCCCCGCCGGGTATTATTCGTCTGAGACCCCTTTCGAGATGATTTTTGTCGGGCGGCTGTGGGATGAGGCAAGATTACTCAAACTTGCATACGCCTTCGAGCAATCCAATCATGTTCGGCGCGTGCCACTATTAGTTCTGCAGCCGGCCGATCTGAGCAGCGGCAATCGGTAGATTCGAAGTGACCAATCACGTCACCGTCCTGACACCCCAACTGTCGATGTATTGAGTATGATGAAGCCGGCGCGCCGCTCAACCGGTCGAGGAAATACCGACCGGCCGCGCCTTACTGCTGAGCAATGACCTTTCGCGGCTCCGGCCATCGCTGTCGGTAATAGGCGGTGAGCGATGGTTGATCGACATCACCAACGGCCTGAGCGACCGCATCGGCGTAGCACGCCTCGTAGATGGCCGTCTTGTAATACGAGCCAGTCAAGGAGCGCGGCCCGCACACTCGATCGGCGGCGACGGTGATGCGGTAGTACAACCTGGCGACGTCCCGCGGCCGATCGAGATTGAAACCCCTGTAGTGCACGATAGTCGAGTGCGACTCGACCGGCGGCGGATCTGCGTACGCGGCTGCGCACACGAGCGAAATGGCCGACAGCGCGGCCCCTCTCAGCAGTTTTGCAGCGATAGCCATGATGTCTCCTCCAGAAAACTCATTGCCGTTGACAGCGCTCTATTTCAGGGCGGTTTTCTGATCGTCCGCACTGTAACAGAGCACCAGTGGATGGGCAAGGGCAACGTAGGAACGCGCACCCTTCGCGCGGGCGATGGAGACCTCGCATCGAACACGGCAATTTACTGAGTCAAACGCTTCCGCCTCAGAGATGGCAGCGGTGGGTGTCAGGGGCAAAATCGGCCGCTCCGGTCGCCCAATAATGCACTATGTAAAGGAGGTCTGGGGGTGCTTCGTGATGCATATTGGTGCATGGACGGCACGCGCCTGAGATCCTGCGTCGCCGCATCACGGTGACGGTCAGCAAATTTGACGACTACAAGATCGCGGACGCAGCTAGACTTCGTTGCGGTTGGCGAATTGACCGATGTGATCGGCCACTCGGAAGGCAAGCGCCTGAGATAAAGAAAAACGACAAGTCGTAGTGCTCGCCTTCGAAATCCCACACCTGGAAATAGGAGATATCGTCTGCCGTTTTCTATGCGAACACCGATCGGTTTGACCAGATTCCGACCCCGCTCCTCAATTGCATAATTCCTAACGGTGATTAAGCATCCGCCGCCGCCAGTCAAGCAGGCCAGCATTTCGAAAATGAAATCCATCTATGTCACAAACATTCTCCATTTTCGTCATAGCCATTTGCCTGCTCGCTATGGTGTCGCGACAATTGGGCCTGATTGGCGTCTCAAACGCTCAATCCCGCCTATAACGTATGTAGATGTCCTCGGTTGGAATGTGAAGCAGTCGATTCCGGTAGAGGTACAATCCAGGACCCCAGAACGATCCGCGCCCGTTGCTAACGAAGCCGCAAGCGTAGATCAGCAGTGCTGTCCCACAATACCCTTCCATCAAAAGTATCCGCTGTGAGACAGCTACACATATGATGGCTTCGCCGTAATGCCCACACGAGGCGAGACATTGCCGAAATCGATCGCGAGCAGCGTGGACAACGGTCTAAAGACACTGCTGACGCCAAATCCGGAGGCGCAAGCGAAATATGTGCGCACCTATCGGTGGCTGTACCCAATATGCAATATTTGGAATGACATTTCCTATCAACGAGATCGGCTGGTTGCGGAAGGAAAGTTAGTAATGAGGCCGGGGACGTAGATGGTGTGGAGAGGACAAGTCTTAGCCTCATCGGCTACATTTCCCGGCCCATCGCAATGGTGCGAAACATGTCGGTAGTAGAAGTGGAGACGCTAATCATCGGCGGCGGTCAGGCAGGGTTGGCGATAAGCGAGCACCTGAGCAAACGCAGAGCACGTCATCTCATCGTCGAGCGATATCGGATTGCTGAACGCTGGCGCTCGGAAAGATGGGATTCTCTTGTCGCCAACGGTCCCGCTTGGCATGACCGATTTCCTGGCATGACGTTTTCCGGCATCGACCCTGATAGCTTTGCCGCCAAGGACCAGATCGTCGACTATTTCGTCGCTTACGCGGAACAAATCGCAGCCCCCATTCGCTGTGGCGTAGAGGTAACGGTGCTTCACACGAAGGCCGATGGCTCCGGATTCCGTGCGGATACGTCTGAAGGCGCTATCGAAGCCACCAATGTCGTCGTCGCCACCGGGCCGTTTCAGCGACCGGTCGTCCCCACCGTGGTTCCGGCCGGTACAGCGATCGCGCAGATCCATTCCGCCGCGTACCGCAATCCCGGCCAGTTGCGCGAGGGGGCGGTTCTGGTGATCGGAGGCGGCTCGTCGGGGGTGCAAATCGCTGATGAGCTTGTACGCGCGGGAAGGCGCGTCTACCTTTCGGTCGGCCCGCACAACCGGCCTCCTCGGCGCTATCGGGGACGGGATTTCGTCTGGTGGCTGGGGGTGTTGGGTGAGTGGGATGCCAAGGTCGTCGCTCCCGGTACGGAGCATGTAACGATCGCCGTGAGCGGTGCAAATGGCGGTCACACTGTGGACTTCCGGGACCTTGCCGCACGCGGCATTACATTGTTGGGCAGCACGGAAACCTACAAAGACGGTGTAATGCACTTCCTGCCTAATCTTGCAAACAATATTGCTCAGGGCGACGCGAACTACCTGTCGGTGTTAGACGCGGCCGACGCCTATGTCGCCCAGAAGGGCCTTGACTTGCCCGACGAGCCTGAGGCCCGCGAGATTGGGCCCGATCCGCAATGCGTGACCAATCCCCTGTTCCAGTTGAACTTGGCCGCCGCTGGTATCACGTCGATCATATGGGCGACGGGCTACGCCCTTGATTTTAGCTGGCTAAAGGTTAACGCCTTCGATGAAAAAGGTCATCCGGTGCATCAACGTGGTGTTTCGGCTGTTCCCGGACTTTACTTCCTGGGGTTGGCTTGGCTGTCGCGAAGGGCTTCGCCGTTCATCTGGGGCGTCTGGCACGATGCCGAATATCTTGCGGGCCATATAGTTGCTCGCAACGCGGGCCTCTAGGTTAGAGACGACAACACTCGTCGCGTGATCGTCTTCCCCCGGGATCGTAGGAAACGGGGTTATCTCGTAAAGTCCGAGGCCGAGGAATTGAAAATTAGATCCTTTTAAGGATTGTTTTTATTCCGCTCAACTGTCCATCCTGTTATTTGGTTATCTCCTAGCCTCTGAATGGTCGAGGGAGATCGTCTACGCACTCGGCGGCCAGCCGCTCATATATCCAGAACCTTTGTTGGAGTTTACTGAGTAGTCGTGGCAGTCCCGTATTTGTTGCTTTGGAGATCCTATAGAAGGCGTTCTTAAGTTTTGTGTCGTCCCAAGATGTGGTCCTGGCATCGCCCCAGCGTCAATTGATTACTTGAGAACTTCCGATCACAATGGCGCGCAGCGATTCGACATCGGCAATTCAGGATTGAAGTCTGTAACATCTCTTTGCAACGTGAGCACCAAAATTGCGTTTAGGTCATCGAGCGCCCCGATCCGATCTGGGTCCCATACCCGTTGCCGAAAGGACGCCTTGCGCCCATTCCCTTGACGCCGCACTGAAAGGCGCCGTACACCGACGGCGTTCGGTTAAGCGTTGATTCGACTCGTTGGAGGACTCAGTGTTTCATGACAATGCACTCGACCCTTTCAGCCGTCGCAATCATCGCGATTTTGGTTAGTTCCCCAGGCAAGAGCGTGGCCGCTGCGGACGTTTCGCACGCGTTTGCACCGAGACCGATCGGCGAACTTAGGCAAACGGCAACGTTGCATTTGGGAAAGACCGCCGATTGGGTTGCAATCACCCCGGACGCGGTCTGGGTCGGAAGCACCGGGCCCTTTGCAGTACATAGGATCGATCCAAAGACAAACGAACGGGTGGCGACCGTGAAGTTGCGCGGCGAGCCTTGCGCCGGGCTGGCGACTGGTTTCGGCAGTCTTTGGGTTCCGCTTTGTGGCAAGACTCCCACACTGGCGAAGGTGGATCTTAAGTCCAGTGAACTGATCAGCGTCTTCAAGGTCGGCCCCGCAGCTGCGGAGGGTGGTGTCACGACGAGTTCAGACAGCGTTTGGCTTGTTGTAGATAAGAACGGCTCGCTGGCGCGTATTGATCCTGGCACTGGGATGATCCGCCAAATAATCCGTATTCCGCCTGGCTCGTACAATCCTTTCTATGACGATGGCCAGATTTGGGTGACACGTGCCGACGGGTCCGAACTCACGAGCATCGACGCAGCTACAGGCGATGTACTGTCGACAACGCACACCGGCCCAGGTCCGCGATTTCTGACCGCTGGTGCTGGCGCGGTCTGGACACTCAATCAGGGCGACGGATCGTTGACGCGTGTCGACACCCACACGAAACAAGTCACCAACACGACTGCCCTAGGAACACCTGGCAAAGGCGGGGACATCAGCTTTGGTGGAGGAATGATTTGGACCACGGTCTGGAAGGTTCCGCTCTCGATGATTGAGGGCACTTCAGCGGCGCTGCTTTGCCAGTGGGCGGGTCCTGGCGGGGACTCGCTGCGAATCGGCCACGGGGCAATATGGCTGACGAACTATCACGCTGGGACGATCTCGCGGATCGAACTGGACGACGTTATAGCGCGCTGCAAAAGTTCGCTAGGTCAATAGCAATGATGCGGCGGCGGGGCACTCAATCCAAGAAGCTCCCCTGAAGCCGTCATTTATCTAGGACTCTGGGACGGTTTCGGGGTCGAACTCGGCCGATCAGCGCCAACGTTTCAATCCTTCCAAAACTTTTTGAAGCGCTGAACTCAGTGTAGCGTACCGTGTGCGTGATGTTTTTGTGCCCAAGGTATTTTTGTGCCCAAGGCCCAAGGTACTGGGGAGCGTGTGTCGTGGCCGCGGCAGCCTTAGTAGGCTTTCGGACGAGCGCATGGCTTCGAAATATAGCGCGCGAAGATGGGGCATTGACCCATACACATGCGCGCTTCCGGTGCGCAAACTGTGTGTGCCTCGGCAAAGTATCCACGTCGGTCGTTTGGGTTGCGCACGTAAATCCCTAGTTTTGCACTGAATTCTCATAGATCTGATGAGAGCGGAGGGATTTGGCACAGCTATTGCTCAGGAACGGTAGATAAATGTGCGTCTAGGGTTCCGACCTGGTGAAACAGGTGTCTGGTCCGAGAGAGGCAGTCCATGGTCGTCAGCGGCGTCCGACGTTGCTGTCGCCGCGGATACACGGCGGGACAAAAGCCCGGGAGATCAATGTCGAGGAGGCTTCCGCGTCCTCGGGATTGTCTCCCGCACAGGGGATAACCCGAAACAGACGAAGCCTTCACGAGGTAGTGCCGACGGCACGGCTTAACGAAGGCTTGACCCCATGGGCTATCCGAACTATCGATTGCTCGCGGGCAGCATAGCGACTGCCACGTCACTAATTGCCTTGTCAGCGCCGCCAATCGGGCTTTGGCCGAGGACGAGGCTGTCTTGGTGGGTGCCGACGCGGTGGGAGCGTCGTCTGGAGTTCGAGACTCGGGATCCCTGGACGCACTCCAGGAGATCGCGGTTACTGCCAATAAGCACACGGAAGACATCAAGGACGTGGCGATCAGCATCTCCGCCATCACCGGCGATGAACTGCATTCAGAGCTATGATGACTGAGCCATACGGTCCGGGGGGCGCATCAATGGTGGCGCCAGCGCAAGCACGGTTTGAGTGATATCACATGAGCGTGCAAAACATGAGTAACGAAGCGGTATTCCACGAGGCGTTGATCGAGGGCGGCAAGCACTGGTCGCTGACGCTGCGCAGCGGCACGGTGCTACGACTGGTCGATGTGAACGGCGGCGCAAACGTTGGCATGCTTTTCTACAATCCCTGCAACCTTCTCGAGCGCTACAACGCGCCGGATACGCTGAAGTGCCAGCATACGTTCAAGCTCACGAAAGGGCACTGTCTGTATTCGGACATGGGACGCATTTTCTGCTCCATCATCGACGATTCCGTGGGATGGCATGATACCGTGTGCGGCAATTCCAACAAAGCGCTCATGACCCGGCGTTGGGGTCAAAAGACTTACCAGCGATGGCGAAACGACTGGACCCAAAACGGACACGACTCATTTCTCGTCGAAGGCGGCAAGTACGGCCTTGGCCGACGCGATTTGGCGGCCAACGTCAATTGGTTCAGCAAAGTGACCGTCGCCGACACGGGCGACATGACCTTTGATACCGCCAATTCGCAACCCGGCGATATCGTGGACCTGCGATTCGAGATGGATACGCTCGTGCTCTTGCACACGTGTCCGCACCCATTGAATCCGGCTCCCGATTACCCCAGAGCGCCAGTCCGTATCCAGCTGCGCAAATCGGCACCCGTGCAGGATGACGACTTTTGCCGCAACTCCCGTCCCGAGAATATTCGTGGATTTGAGAATACGGAACTCTATCGACAATGCGCCTGTCCCGCCCTTGGAGATTGAGCCATGCAGCGACAGAGTGAGCTAGTTGCCGATGCCGCCCGCTACCGAAAAGTCATACCGGCGGGCGAATACTGGATTGACGTCGTCAAGATGGGTGAACGCTTCAGGATCGTCGACGTAGAAGGCAATCAAGCCGCCGATACGCTGTTGTTTTCCGCGGCCGACCCGGGCGATCGGTACAGCATCGTCGATACGATGCGCGAGCAGCGTAATGTGTACTTGGGCGTGGGTTCAAAGCTGCTGTCGACTGCCGGCAATATGCTCGCTGAGATCGTCGCCGATACGGTGGGTCGTCACGACACGCTCGGCGGCGCTTGTGCCGCCGAGTCGAATAGCGTGCGGTATGCGCTCGATAAGCGAACCATGCATGCTTGCCGAGACAGTTTTTTGTTGGCCGTGGCCGAGAATGATCATTTCAATCTGAGCAAACGCGATCTGACTCATAACATTAATTTCTTCATGAATGTTCCGGTCACGGCAGAGGGTGGACTGGAGTTTGCCGATGGTCTCAGCGGGCCGGGAAAATATGTCGAGCTTCGCGCCGCGATGGATATCATCGTCCTCATTTCCAATTGCCCCCAGCTCAACAATCCGTGCAACGCCTATAACCCTACGCCGCTGGAGATCCTGATCTGGGACTCCAATGTTCCGTAAGGTCCTGATCGCAAATCGGGGTGAGATCGCTTGCCGCATCATTCGAACCCTGCGCCGCATGGGCGTCGGTTCGGTGGCCGTGTACTCGGATGCAGACCGGCACGCATTGCATGTCTTGCAAGCGGACGAAGCGATCCATTTGGGCCCCTCCCCGGTGAGCGAGAGCTATCTACGTGAAGACAAGCTGATTGCGGCTGCACGCGAATGCGGCGTCGAGGCGATCCATCCGGGCTACGGCTTCCTGAGTGAAAGCCCGGCATTTGCGCAAGCCTGCGAGACGGCCGGGATCGTTTTCATCGGTCCCACGCCCGCGCATATTCGGGACTTCGGCTTGAAGCATACGGCTCGAGACATCGCTGCCCGGGCGGGCATACCGTTGCTACCGGGGAGCGAATTGCTCGCCGATATCGAGGAGGCACGCAGGGAGGGGGGGCGCATCGGTTATCCCGTCATGCTGAAGAGCTCCGCGGGCGGCGGCGGGATCGGCATGCAGCTCGTCAGGCAAGAATCCGAGCTCGCAGCCGCGCTCGATGGCGTTGAGCGCCTCGCCCAGAAAAATTTCAGTCACGGCGGCGTGTTCTTGGAGCGTTACATCGAGCATGCGCGTCACATCGAGGTACAGATATTCGGCGACGGCGTGGGCGAGGTTATCGCACTCGGTGAGCGCGATTGCTCGGTGCAGCGCCGTAATCAAAAAGTGATCGAGGAGACGCCCGCGACGGGACTATCCGAGACCCTACGCAATCGCTTGCATGACACCGCCGTTCGCTTGGGCCGAGCCGTTCGCTATAAGTCCGCAGGCACGGTGGAATTTGTCTACGATGTCCGCTGCGGCGAGTTTTATTTTCTCGAGGTCAATACCCGCCTACAAGTTGAGCACTGTATCACCGAAGAGGTAACCGGCGTCGACTTGGTGGAATGGATGGTGCGTGTAGCTGCGAATGAGGGCTTAAAGCTCGTAGCGCCGACATCAACCGGAGCTTCGATTCAAGTGCGAGTCTATGCCGAGGACCCGGCCCGCGACTTTCGACCCTCATCGGGTACGCTCACGCGCGCCCGATTTGCGGCCGAAGCGCGAGTTGAGTCGTGGGTGGAGGACGGAACGACAATCACACCGTACTACGACCCATTGCTTGCCAAAATAATCGTTGCGGACGTGGATCGAAACGCGGCCGTGGCAAAATTACGGCGCGTGCTCAACGGCACTGAGATTGCCGGTATCGAGACGAATCTCGATTACGTGAGACAACTCGCCGCCGCCGAAGTATTCGCGGTCGGCGGCATGACCACACGCGTGCTTGAAACTTTCTCCTACATGCCGCGAACACTCGAAGTTCTCAGCGGCGGTACTCAGAGCACCATCCAAGACTATCCCGGCCGGATTAACTATTGGAACGTCGGTGTGCCGCCTTCAGGACCCATGGACAGCTTGTCGTTTCGCTTGGGGAACCGGGCTGTGGGTAACCCAGAAGATGCCGCGGCGCTTGAGATCACCATGTCGGGTCCGACGCTGAAATTCAACACCGATGCCATCATTTGCCTGGCTGGCGCACAGATGCTTGCCGACATCGACGGCCGGCCAATCAAATTCTGGGCGCCGATTCCCGTGTCTGCGGGCGCCACTTTACGAATCGGCGCCCCGCAGGGAGCCGGATGCCGCACCTATTTGGCTATCCGGGGTGGATTTGACGTGCCCCTTTATTTGGGTAGTCGCGCCACGTTCACGCTGGGCAAGTTCGGGGGGCATGGCGGCCGCGCCTTGATGGCGGGTGATGTATTGCATCTGCACGCGATCCCTGGCGGCGAGGAGCCGCGCGCAGTGCCAGTGGAGCTGATTCCAAAGATCACCGATGAGTGGGAGCTCGGGGTTCTCGACGGACCCCACGCTGCGCCCGATTTTTTTACAGAAGAGGATATGGAGGCATTCTTCGCCGACGCCTGGGCGGTCCACTATAACTCCAGCCGGACGGGTGTACGCCTGATCGGGGCCAAACCCAACTGGGCACGCAGCGACGGCGGTGAAGCGGGGCTGCATCCCTCGAACATCCATGACACCGCGTACGCGATCGGTGCTGTCGATTTCACCGGCGACATGCCTGTGATATTGGGACCCGATGGGCCCTCGCTCGGCGGGTTCGTTTGTCCGGCTACGTTGGTGAGGGCCGAGTTGTGGAAGCTCGGACAACTGCGTTCCGGGAATCGCGTGCGGTTCAAGCGCCTGACGCCGGGGCAGGCGCAGGAACTTAACGAGAGGCAGGAGTCGGCCATCGCAACCTTGCGCCAGCCGCCTCTTGCCGGCATCGAGCGGCGCAGCGTCCTGAGCGCCATCCCGCCGATTCTTGCGAGCCTGCCGGCGCAGGCGGCGCGGCCCGCCGTCATTTATCGACGCGCCGGCGATCGCAATATCCTGGTGGAATACGGTCCGATGGTGCTCGACTTGGAATTGCGTCTGCGTGTGCATGCGCTGATGTCCTGGCTCGAAGACAGAGATATTGCCGGCGTCGTCGATCTCACCCCCGGCATCCGTTCCCTGCAAGTGCACTACGACAGCCGCATTCTATCCGTGGAGGATTTGCTGCTGACGTTGATGACGGCCGAATCAACGCTCGCAGCGATCGATGACATGCAAGTACCGACGCGCATCGTCAAACTGCCCCTGTCCTGGGACGACGACGCGACGCAGCTCGCCATTGCGAAATACATGCAGTCCGTACGCGCGGATGCGCCGTGGTGTCCGAGCAATATCGAGTTCATACGGCGCATCAACGGACTCGAAAGTATCGATGACGTAAAGCGAATCGTCTTCGAAGCCAGCTATCTGGTGCTGGGCCTGGGCGATGTCTACTTGGGCGCTCCCGTCGCGACGCCCCTGGATCCGCGGCATCGACTCGTGACGACAAAATATAATCCGGCGCGCACTTGGACGCCTGAGAATGCCGTGGGCATCGGTGGGGCGTATCTGTGTGTATACGGCATGGAGGGGCCGGGAGGTTATCAGTTTGTCGGTCGCACCTGTCAAATGTGGAATACGTACAAAGTGACCGACGCCTTCGCCCAGGACCGGCCCTGGTTGCTGCGGTTCTTCGATCAGATTCATTTTTATCCCGTGTCGGCAGAAGAATTGCTCGAATTTCGGGCCGATTTCTTGCATGGACGCTCGCATGTGCAAATCAGCGGTGAGATTTTCCGGCTGCGGGACTATCGTCGATTCCTAGCCGACAACCAGTCGAGCATTGCCGCCCACAAGGCACGCCAGCAAGCCGCGTTTGAAGCAGAACGCGGTCGATGGCAAGCGACGGGCCAAATCGGCTACTCGGCAGATTTGCCCGACGCTCACGATGAGCCGGATTTTGAAGAACTGCCCGCGGATTGCGTGGCCGTTGCGAGTCCAGTTTCGGGCAGCGTGTGGCGCATCCCCACCTCGCGGGGTCAAAGCGTTGAGGCGGGCGATACGTTGGTGCTCATCGAGTCCATGAAAATGGAAGTGGCCGTGACGGCTCCCGTTGACGGTACCGTCAGCGAATTGCGCTGTGCGGAGGGACGCCCGGTGTCCTTCGCGCAAACTCTGGTCGTTTTGTGTCGCAACGACACGCGTGCGGTTGCCTAAGGTGGATTAGCCCCAAGGAGTTTGAATGTATCCGCGTCGTGACCTTTTCAAGATCATCGCGCTCCTGTGCGCATTGATCGCGGGCAGTGTTGCCCCGCCCTGTATCGCCGCAGAGAAAACGTCTTTCAATGTCGCGTGGAGCATCTATGTGGGTTGGATGCCGTGGGACTTCGCCGATCAAAGCGGAATATTGAAAAAATGGGCCGACAAATACGGCATCAAGATCAAGCTGACGCAAATCAACGACTACGTCGAGTCGATCAACCAATATACGGCCGGCGGCTTCGATGCGTGCGTGATGACCAATATGGACATGCTGACGATCCCGGCGGCGGGTGGCCTCGATTCGACGGCCCTGATCGTAGGCGACTTTTCGAACGGCAACGATGGAGTCGTGCTCAAGGGAAAGGGCAAACAGCTCGCCGACATCAAAGGCCAGAAGGTCAACCTGGTGGAACTCTCCGTCTCGCATTACCTGCTGGTTCGCGCGCTCGGCAGCATCGGATTGCGCGAACGCGACATCAAGGTCGTGAACACCTCGGATGCCGATATAGTGGGCGCCTTTGCCGCCCCGGCGACCACCGCGGTGGTTACCTGGAAGCCCCAGCTGAGCGCGGTGCTGGCATCGCCGAATGCCCAGCTGGTCTTCGATTCCCGCAAGATTCCGGGAGAAATCATCGATTTGATGGTCGTAAACACAGCGACTCTGGCCGCCAACCCGAAGCTCGGCAAGGCCTTGGTCGGGGCGTGGTATGAAACGATCGCGCTCATGCTGCGCAGTGACGCCGCCGGCAAATCGGCCCGCGCCGCGATGGCCAAGGCCTCGGGAACGGATCCCGCGGGTTTCGACGCGCAACTTGCGACAACGCATTTATTCGCTACCCCAACCGATGCATATGCCTTCATGACGGGCGATGCCGTTATCAAGACCATGGACTTGGTCCGTCGGTTTTCATTCGAGCACGGCATACTGGGGCAGGGGGCGAGCTCGCCCGACGTGGTTGGGATCCAATTCCCCGCGGCGAAATCGCTCGGTGATGCGAATAATGTGAAGATGCGCTTCGATCCGAGATTCACCAAGATGGCCCTGGACGGCCAGTTGTAAGGGGCGCACCACCCGTGCGCCGTCTCGTGAATCAGCATCCCGGCAGAGGTGGAATGCTCTTCCTCTCGATGATGCCGTTCATTTTGCTGATTTCAGCGTATCTGGTCTATTCGAATGCGCGACTCGCCGCCAACCCCGGCGATAAGCTGTTGCCGTCGCCTGCCACGCTTGCAAGCACGATTCACCACTACGCTTTCGAGGAGGATGAACGCAGCGGAGACATCCTGCTTTGGGCCGATACGTCCGCGAGTCTCAAAAGAATCCTCACGGCGCTGGGAATCAGCGCGTTGCTCGGTGTAGCGCTCGGACTTACGATCGGGGTGATTCCCTATGTCAGAGCGACGCTGGCGTCGTTCATCGCGGCGCTGTCCTTGATTCCGCCGTTGGCCATCCTCCCCATACTATTCATCGTCGCCGGGTTGGGCGAGCTCGCCAAGGTGTTGCTGATCATCATCGGTGTCGCACCCGTCGTGGTGCGCGATCTCGCCCTGCGAACCGCAGAGCTGCCGGCCGAGCAAATGATCAAAGCACAAACCTTGGGTGCCTCCACCTGGCAATTGATCATTCGAGTCGTCATGCCGCAAATGTGGCCGCGACTCATCGATGCGCTACGCTTGAGTTTAGGGTCTGCATGGCTGTTCCTCATCGCCTCGGAAGCGATCGCTTCGACCGAAGGTCTCGGTTATCGGATCTTTCTAGTCCGGCGATATCTTGCGATGGACGTAATCCTGCCCTATGTCGCTTGGATCACATTGCTCGCCTTTGGGATGGATGCGCTGCTGCGCGTCGTGCGCGCCAAGGCGTTCCCATGGGCGTAATGCAGGTGCGCTAGTCGATGACGCAAATCACCGTCAAGCGGCTCTGGAAAGAATATGGAAATCAGGTCGTGCTCGAAAATGTGAATCTGAGCGTCGGGGATCACGAGTTCGTCACGATCGTCGGCGCATCGGGATGTGGTAAAACGACGTTCTTAAGGATGCTATTGGGGGTCGAGATACCCACTCGAGGCGAGTTGCTGATTGACGGCCAAAAGCTGCCTCAAGAGCCTGGTCCGGATCGGGGCATTGTGTTTCAGCGTTATTCGCTGTTTCCGCACCTGACAGTCCTTGATAACCTGCTCCTGGGTCTCGAATTGAGCGGCTCCCGTGTGCTCGGCCGGCTCCTTGGCGCACGTCGGCGCGAAGCCATCGCAAAGGCCGATCGTTTACTCGATGCCGTCGGCCTGGACGCTGCGCGCAGCAAGTATCCGGCGCAGCTTTCCGGCGGCATGCAGCAACGCCTTTCCATAGCACAATCGGTCATCTGCGAGCCCAAAGTTTTGCTGCTCGACGAACCGTTCGGCGCCTTGGACCCCGGGGTCACAGCCGATATGCACGAGCTCATTCTCAAGCTGTGGAATATGAATAAGATGACGATTTTCATGGTCACACATGATTTGAAAGAAAGCTTCCACCTGGGTACGCGGTTACTGGTGTTCGATAAAGTGCGCTTGGACAGCCAAGCACCGGATCGGTTCGGTGCAACGATCACCTACAATATTCCTCTCAAAGGGCACAGAAGCATCCAATCGCTTGATGCGGCCTGCATCGTTAACAAAATGGAAAACGACCGGCAGAACTTACCTCAGCATCTTTTGCCAATGGAGTGAGCCTCCTGCGGATAGTTCGCGGCGGATTTCTGCGATAGATTCCAGCTATCCACAGCCTTCTGCAGTGCTCGCATAATTACTTTCGGGTTCTGATTCTGTTCGACGCCAGATTTTTGTACCACATGGCGTGATGATGGGTACCATATCGCAGGGAGGACGCGGCGTGGCTGATGTGAAGAAGACCGGCTTCCAGCTCGGGCCGAAGAAGCCGGAACTGGAGATCAACAAGCGCGGACCGCGACAGTTCTGGCAGCAACCCGGGAATATGTTGTGGCTCTACGTGCTCGCCATGCTGGCGTCGCTCTGGTTCTGGGAGGGAGCACAGCAGGTCGCCCAGGAGCAAATCCCGTACAGCGAGTTTCTGCAGCATCTAGGGAAGGGTGAGGTGAAGGAGGCGACACTGAGCGATGAGATCATCAGTGGGACGCTGTCGGAAACCGATCCGAAGACGCATAAGCCGCGCCAGTTCGTCACCCAAAGGCCGCAGGACGATGCGTTGGCGCAATCATTGGCCCAACATGGGGTCAAGTTCACGGTGGTGCACCAGACTCACTGGTTGCTCAATTTTCTGCTCAATTGGGTATTGCCTATCGGCGCGCTGTCCCTGGTATGGACCTGGTTTTCGAGGCGGATGGGCAACCGTGGGCTGCTCAATTTGGGCGCCAACCGCGTCCACATCCATGCCGAGACCGGGGTCCGGGTGACCTTCGACGACGTGGCCGGAGCCGAGGAGGCGAAGGAGGAATTGAAGGAAGTGATCGACTTTCTCAAGGATCCCACGCGCATCCAGAGCCTGGGTGGGCGCATGCCCAAGGGCGCCCTCCTGGTTGGGCCGCCCGGCACGGGCAAGACACTGCTGGCGCGGGCCGTTGCCGGGGAGGCAGGCGTGCCGTTCTTCAGCATCAGCGGTTCGGAGTTCATCGAGCTGTTCGTCGGTGTGGGCGCCGCCCGCGTGCGTGAGCTGTTCGAGCAAGCCCGACAGAAAGCCCCATGCATCATTTTCATCGACGAACTGGACGCGGTGGGCGGGGCCCGCGGCATCGGTCCCAGTCTGGGCGGGCACGATGAGCGCGAGCAGACCCTGAACCAGCTGCTCTCGGAAATGGACGGATTCGATCCGTCCACCGGGGTGGTGGTGTTGGCTGCCACCAACCGCCCGGAGATCCTGGACAAGGCCTTGCTGCGCGCCGGGCGGTTCGATCGGCAGATCGTGGTGGACAAGCCGGATTTGGTGGATCGCGAGGCGATTTTGCGCCTGCACACCCGCGAGATGAAACTGGGCACCGACGTCGATCTGCGCGTGGTCGCGCAGCGCACGCCGGGGTTCGTAGGCGCCGATCTGGCCAACATCGCGAACGAGGCGGCGATCAGGGCCGTGCGGCACGGACACGCGGCAGTATCCATGCCGGACTTTGAGGAAGCCATCGACCGAGTCATTGCAGGGCCGGAAAAAAAACACCGCGTACTGAACACGGAGGAGAAGCACCGCGTCGCGGTTCACGAATCCGGCCACACTCTGGTGACGCTCAGCGTTCCGACCGGTGAGCCGCTGCACAAGGTATCGATCATTCCGCACGGCGTGGCGGCGCTCGGCTACACGCTGCAGCTGCCCGTCGAGGAAAAATTCCTCTCTACCGAACAGCAATTCAAAGACCAACTCGCCATCCTCCTCGCCGGACGCGTCGCCGAAGAGCTGGTCCTCGGTGACATATCGAGCGGCGCACAGAACGACCTGGAGCACGCCAGCGAGATCGCGCGCACCATGGTGACGCAACTCGGCATGAGCCGAAAGCTCGGGCCCGTGACCTACGGCCGGCGCCAACAGCTCGCCTTCCTCGGGGTCGCGGGCGAGGAGGAGCGTAATTTCAGCGAAGACACCGCGCGCATCATCGATGCCGAGTCTCGCGCCCTGGTCGAGGAAGCCCAACAGCGCGCCCGCGAGATTTTGTCGGCGCGTCGCCCCGCGCTCGATGTACTGGCCGCCGCGCTGCAGGAGCGGGAAGTCATGGATCGTGAGCAGGTTGAGCGTCTGCTACGCGAACAAGCGGCCAAGTCTTCCGCAACGCCGGTTGCAACCGGCCGACCGCCAGACCCTTCTACAGTCGATAACCGGCGGATATGATCAATCGTCCAATGTGAAGCCGACCTTGATCGTCACTTGCCAGCGCGCCACTTTGCCGCTCTCCACGAGGCCGCGCGTCTCGACGACCTCGAACCAATGGATATTGCGCACACTCAAGGACGCCTTGGCGATGGCGCGGCTGATGGCATCGTCGGAACTTGTCGTTGAGCTGCCGGTGATTTCGACTTTCTTGTAAACATGATCGCTGTTGGTCATGACAACGCCTCCTGATTGCAAGCAATTCTGCGATTTAAAACCGATTTCCGAGCTCGGGGGTTCACCCTTTCTCGCCGGCGGCCCGGGCCCAGGCGCCGCGATTCTCCTCGGCGGTTCCGATGTGCCGGCTGGCGAGCCACAGCAGCAGCACTGCCACCAACATCATGACCAGCAAGCTCAGCATGCCGGTGCGTAGCGAGCCGGTGAGTGCGGCCACCTTGCCGATGCTATAGGGGCCGAGTGCGAGTCCAAGCATCGAGACTGCGAGAAGGAAGACTGCGCCCGCGGTGCCACGCATACGCGGTAGCACACAATCCTGGATCGTCGCCGCTGCAGAGCCGACCCACAGGGAGGCCGTACACGCGAGCAGTGGATTGACGAGGTAGATGATTCTCACATTCGTTGCGTGGAGCGCCGCGATTACGAGCGGCACCGGCAAGATGCACGCCAGCATGACGACGAAGAGCCGCCCACGGGGGTCGCGTCGCTTCCACGCGTCTGACAGGTATCCGCCGGCCGCGCAACCGGCCGCAGCGCCGAACCCTTGCGGAACTCCCAGCATGAACCCGGCGACGTCCGCGCGAATGCCGAAAGTGCGCATCGCGTAGGGCGCCATCCAGAAGAGCAGTGAGTAGCCGACGAAGGCAGTGGCGCCGAATCCAACGAGCGCGAGCACGACCGCACGCTGCCCGAACAGAAGCGCGAAAGTCGGCCGGTCGGTGGCGCGGAGCGTCTGCAACCAAGAAGCCACGGCGTAAAGGCCTATTCCCAGGCCGATCCACTGCGCCGCATCGTGAGTGACCTGCACGAGCACTGCGGCGGCACTTGCGACCGCCGCCAGGAGGAGCAAGTTGGTGCGCAGAGCGCCAGAGAACCGGCTGACGCTCCAGAGCGTGAAGGGCGGCAGGATCGCCGCGACGCCGAGAGCGAATTCGCGCCACGCGCCATGTTTCTTTACCGGAGCTGAGTATCCTTCGGCAAGACCGCGCGCCGGTTCGCGCAGCGTCAATACCCAAAGCGCGAGCAGCAGGCCGGGAAGACCGACCGCAAGAAAAGCTGCCTGCCAGCCGGCGAGCCCAAACGGCGCGGGACTGTGCGCGTAGGCGCTGGACCAGGCATGCGCCACCCAGCCACCCAGCGGCAGGCTGAGCCCGGCACCGATAAACAAGCCCGACGAGTAAATGGCGAGTGCGAGCGCCCGGCGGCGGGCAGGAAAGTAATCGCCGAGCAGTGAATACGCCGCCGGCGAGGAACTCGCCTCACCGATACCGACGCCAATGCGCGCAAGCGCCAGTTGCCCGTACGAACCGGCGAGTCCCGACAGGACGGTCATGGTCGACCACAAAGTTAGGCCCGCCGCAATCAGCCGGCCGCGGTACCAGCTGTCGGCCAGGCGGCCGAGAGGGATGCCGAACAGCGAGTAGAAGATCGCGAACGCCGTGCCGTAAAGAAAGCCGAGCTGCGCGTCGCTGAGGCCGAGACTGGCCTTGATGTCCTGCGCGAGGATCGAGGGTATTTGTCGGTCGATGAAATTGAGCACATAGACGAGGAACAGCACACCGAGCACGTACCACGGGTAGACCCTCGTGACTGAGTCGGAGCGCGGAGCGAGTTCCGCGGCCGCCGCGGCGGATGAATCCAGTGAAGACGAAAGTGGCTCCGCAGGCGATTGCATGCGGGCGACTCAGCGTGCCGTCTGCGCTGGCAAGGGAATGATTAGCGAGCCAAGCGTCACTTGAGCACCCCGATTCGTCTGAGTGATCTCGAACAGCCATCTCCCGCCGTTCGGACACGCAAAGACTGCCCGAGTCGGCTCTTCATGTCACGAGGTTTCCGACCGCCGCCTACCGCCGGCAGGGAATTGCGTGCTTACACGAGACCGGCGGCGCTTTATACTTCGTTGAGGTCTGCCGTTCGCTGCGCCTTAAGGTACAAACCCGATCAATGCGATTGCCCCTCCGGAGCAGCATTCGTATAGCGCTTGCCCGGGGCCAGATTTGCCGCCGGGCGCTTGGAGGTCAACCCCGCCTCGGCCACCCTGATTTTGGCCGCGATGCCGGGCATACTCGGTGTCAGTGCAGCGGCGCGACGATAGTTACGAATTGCGTCTGCCGGACGCTTCGCAAGTACCAGAGCGTCCCCGAGAGCAACGAGAAGCGCAGGATCACCGGGGTCCCAACGAATTGCGTCGTAGCATGCGTCTAGATCCGCGTGCGCGTGGCAACGGGCGGAGTCACGCGTGAGCGCCGCTGCGGCGGCGTTGCCGGCGGAAGGCGATGCCGCCTCCGGCGACCGTGCTGTCGCGGATAGGAGCAGGAATGCCAGAAATAAAGGCCTAGCCGTGGACACGGAGATTTCCGTCCTGCCTCATGAGAACGCACAACGTCATTGCTCAATGTCTCTAACCAGTCGAATTCCTACGCTGCTGGTCCGGTAATCCGCAGCGAAATGGTTTCTGTAATTGGCCCGCACATAGGCCGGGGTACTGAACCAGGAGCCCCCTCGAAGCTCGCGCTCGGAGCAATTGCCGTCTGTGCGCGCCGATCCGTCGATCGGCGCGCCGGCATAATCCGCGTGCCAGCAATCCTCGGTCCATTGGAAGACGTTGCCCAACATGTCGTTGAGACCAAATGGGTTGGCTTTGAACGAACCGACCGGTGCCGTGTAAACGTAACCATCATCACAGGCGAAGACCACCCACCCCGGATACTCGTGTGCCGCGCTTTTGTCGGCCACGTTTGCGTTTGCACACGCGCCCGATCCGTCCGCACTCCACGGCTGTACAGCCTCGCCGCCGGCGCGCGCGGCATATTCCCATTCCGATGCGCTTGGCAGTCGGTATCGACGCCCCGTTTTCGTCGATAACCATCGCGCGTAGGCCTCGGCATCATTCCACGACGCACACGTGACTGGATGCGTTCCGGTTTGCATGAATCCCGGGTTTCTCCAACTGTTCTCGGGCCGATGTTTCCATTCGCCGTCGTACGTGTCGCAGCCTTGCATGTCCCGTCCGGTAGCCGCGATGAATTGTTGGAAATCATCCACGGTGACGGCATTCGTCGACATGGCAAACGGACGGTGGATGATCACCCAATGAAGCGGCTTTTCGAATGACGCGGAGACGCTGTCAACGCGAGCGGAACCTTGTCTAAATCGACCCGCGGGCAGTATCGTCATGGCCGGACACGTCGGGCAGTCGCGGATCACCGTGCCCGGGTTTGGGACTGCCGGCGATGAGGCCGCCGGCACTTGCGTCGGTACCGGCGCGCGGTGGGCAAAGAACCAGGCGACAACGGCGAGTACGAACACTGCGGCGCTCAACGCCATTGCGGGGGCGATCGCACGGGGCTTCGAGCCCCCGCCGCGTTCGGGCGCCGAGAATTCTCGCGTTTCTGCGTCCGGCACCGATTGCGCGATCCGTGCCGCTGGCGCCGATTCCACTGCTGCGGCTTGCGCTGCTTGCTGCGCCTGCAATTGCGCAAATTTCGCGGCTCGTTCGGATTCTCCCAGCTGCGTCGCGGCATGCAATTCCGCCGCGCGCTGCGAATCGGCATTCGCGGCCGATTGCGCCTTGTCAACTAGCGCACCCTGAGTTTCGAGCTTCCTCTGCAAGCTCTCCACTTGGGCATACAAGTGATCGCGTTCCGCCTGCAACGCGCCGCGCGCAACGTCTGCGGCGTCGACCCGTGCGGCTAATTCATGGAACATGGTCTGATCGAATCCGCGGCGCCATTCGCGAGTTCGCAATAACTCGAGATAGGAACTTGACTGCCTCTTCACGGCGCCCAATTCAGTTAAGGCGGCATTCAGACGCGACTCACTGCGCTTGAGATGCGCATTGAGTACAGCCGCAGCGTCTTGACCCACCTTCAACTCCAATGAAATTGCGTCGGCGCGCGCAAGGGCCGCCTGCAAATCAGCCTCCAGTTGCGCGCCGGTCTCGTCACGCGCTTCGAGTGCGGGTACTATTTTCGCATGTTCCTGTTGCAGCGCTGCGAGCTGGGTATCGCGCTCGTCGAGAGAGTGCAGCACTTGAACCATGGTGGCTTCGCGCTCGGCGAGCGAATCGCGCAAAGTGTGCGATTCGGTCCGGTAGCGCTCCGATTCTCGCTGCGCTTCTTCGCTGCGTGCGAGCGCCGCTTCTGTCGAAGCGATTCTCTCGGCCAATGCCTTGTCAATGTCCCGGTTCTTGCTTTGCTCTGACTCAAGTGCGGTACGGGCTGCCGCTAAGTCCGCGGCGAGTGCAGTCGCGCGCGCACGCGCTGCCCGCAAATCGGTCTCCAGCTGTGTGACGCTATTCGCGTGCGCTTCGAGCGTGGGTACTATTTTCGCGTGTTCCTGCTGCAGCTCTGTGAGCTGAGCTTCGCGCTCGCTGAGCGAGTGCAGCACTTGAACGATGGTGGCATCGCGCGCGGCGAGCGATTCGCGCAATGTGCGCGATTCGGTTTGGTAGTACTCCGATTCTCGCTGCGCTTCTTCGCTGCGCGCGAGCGCCTCTTCTGTCGATGCGATTCTCTCGGCGAATGCCTTGTCAATTTCCCGGTTCTTGCTTTGCTCTGACTCAAGTGCAGTACGGGCCGCCGCTAAGTCCGCGGCGAGTGCAGTAGCGCGCGCCGCCGCGGCCGACTCAGCCTCCCGGGAACGCTCGTACGAGCGAGTCAGCGCCTCATAGTCGGCATGCGGCCGGGCGATACGCTCCTCCATCACCTCCTCGTCCGGCGCCACCGCTTGCGCATCTGCGTCCTGCGCCTCGGCGGATACGACCGCTTCGGCCGCGTCCCGTCGTATCGCGTCATTGAGAAGGTCGAGTACCCCCGCACGCGCGGATTCTGGCAACGGTTCGATCAACTCGCGGCGCCGCAGAATTTCCAACAGCTCCGTTGGCGATGCGCCGGTCGCGAGTAGTCGCCGCAGTTGCGCTAAAACATCGGCGTACGTGAAGCCACCGGTCTCGAATGCACGCAAGACCTTTTCGAACATCCAAACCGGGGAGGAGGTTTTAGCGCCCCTCCGGATGGGCGACTCGGCGCTGTTCATGAGTCGATCACTCTGATCTGAGAGCTCCTAGTTGTCGGTACCTTCCGTGCCCGATAGGCGGCCTTGCCCCATTCAGGGGTGGCGCCTACGAATAGGCTGCGACGGTGACCCGCCGTCTTTCGCCTTACCAATACTCTCAGATCACTCTTTCCAGGTTGTTTGTTGGTCCCGTCTTCTTGAACTGCGCCGGGGTGAGTACTTTTCGCTGACGGATTGGTTCGATCCGTTTTCAGGAGGGCATCCAAGAATTTTGCCCGCCAACCGCTACCCCCAGCGCACGTGGCCTCGAACTCCAGACACTCCAGCGAATATCAGCGTCAGCTGTAGCCATTCTGCATCGTTGTACGAATCTAGACAACGATTTGTAGTTTTTTTAATCCGGACTGTCCTGCGCGTATTATGTTGGATCAAACTTGCATAAACTCGGAGCGCCCCAATGGGATCTGGGACATAAGCATGATCCGCACGAATTCGCTACGCTTGCCGGGTATCAGCGGGGTCAAACTCGTCGAAATGCTCTTGGTGCTGGTAGTGCTGGCTACCTGCATCACACCGGCCCATGGAGCCGACGGCGACGTGCTGCGAGCCACCCTTAAAAACGGCCTGCGCGTCATCATCGTGCGCAATACTCTTGCACCGGTGGTCGCAACCTCGGTTAACTATTTGGTTGGGTCGGATGAAGCGCCCGTTGGGTTTCCGGGCACCGCTCACGCGCAGGAGCACATGATGTTCCGCGGTAGCCCCGGCCTGTCGGTCGATCAATTGGCCGACATCGGCAGTTTGATGGGCGGCAACTTCAACGCTAACACCCGAGAAAGTCTGACTCAGTACCTCTTCACCGTCCCCGCGAGTGACCTGGATGTCGCACTGCATATTGAGGCGATCCGGATGCGCGGGGTGCTCGATTCGAAGCAAGGCTGGGTTCACGAACGGGGCGCGATCGAGCAAGAAGTGGCACAGGATCTATCCGATCCCGCGTATGTGCTGTACGAGAAACTGCGCGCGGTAATGTTTGCCGGCACGCCTTATGCGCACGATGCGCTCGGTACAAGACCATCATTCGACAAGACCAGCGCCGCGATGCTCAAGCATTTTTATGAGACCTGGTATGCGCCTAACAACGCGATTTTAATCGTTGTCGGGGATCTTGATCCGCCCGTAACGCTGGAAAAGATCAAGGTTCTGTTCGGCGGCATCGCTGCGAAGCGCCTGCCGGCGCGGCCGAGTGTCCTACTCGAACCCGCTAAGCGAGCTTCGTTACAACTCGACACCGATCAGCCCACGGGTACGCAGATACTCGCAATGCGCGGTCCCGAGTTCAATAGTCCGGACTTTCCCGCGCTTGAGGTGCTGTCGGATGTGCTGAGTAGCCGCCGCTTCGATCTCTATGGTCTGGTTCCCCAAGGCAAGGCGATCGACGCTGGATTCGCGCTCGACGCCTTACCGCAGGCGTCACTGGCGTACAGCGAGGTGTCGTTCACGATGGGTGCAGATCCGGTGGCGTTGGAGAGTAAGGTACGCGCGATTCTCGCCGAGGTGGCGAAAAATGGGGTTCCGGCACCACTAGTCGAGGCGGCGAAGATTCAAGAGCGGCGAGCGGCGCAATTCCAAAGGAACTCAATCGCCGGGCTGGCCTCGGTCTGGTCCGACGCTGTTGCGCTCTTTGGCCTCAACTCACCCGATGATGAATTGACCCGCATCGAAAAAGTTACGGTGGCGGACGTTAATCGCGTCGCGCGCAAATACCTCGACCTTAACGCCGCGGTGTCTGCCGTATTAATTCCACGAGGCACGGGGCGTCCGGTGGCGGGGAGCGGGGGCTTTGGCGGACAGGAAGTCATTGCATTGGGAGAATCGATGCCCACGCAGCTGCCCGATTGGGCGCAAAGCGCGCTCGGGCGCCTCACGGTGCCGCCGCCCATCAAGGCGACGGCAGTGAGCACCCTGTTCGAATGGTCTAACGCTTATCGTGCAACCGGAGGACATCAGCGACACGGTCAGCGTTTATGGACATATCCGCAATCAACCCGAGGTCGAAGCAATCGCGCAACAGCAAGGGGTGGCGTCGGTACTTGAGCAGTTGTTCTCATATGGCAGCAAAACGCTTGATCGGCTGCAGTTCGAGAGCGCTTTGGACGATATCGGTGCAGCAGAGCACGCAGGGACCGACTTTGGAGTGGAAATTCTCTCCGGCGACTTCGATCGCGGCGTGGCGCTGCTTGCGGACAATGAACTCGATCCGGCGCTGCCGGCGGCGGCAATGACCGTTGTGGCCAACCGGTTCGCGGAGATCGTTGCCGCGAGGAATCGCAGTCCCGGATACCTGACGCAGCGCTCGCTGCGCACGGCGTTGTATCCGCCGGATGATCCAAGTTTGCGCGAGGCCACGCCGCAAACAGTCGATTCACTCACACTCGAGGACGTCCGAGCCTACTTCCGTCGGGTGTACAGGCCGGATCTCACGAGCATTATAGTGATCGGCAAAGTCACGCCCGAACAGGCGAGTTCGACCATCGAGAAATATTTCGGGCATTGGCGCGTCCAGGGGGCCAAGCCCGACACCGATCTGCCCCTCGCGCCTGCAAACCGAGCCGATACAATCGCGGTTCCCGATGCCAGCCGCGTCCAAGACAGTGTCATCCTGGCACAGAATCTCGCACTAACGCGAGCCGACCCAGACTACTACGCACTTGAGCTCGGAAACGCCGTGTTGGGCGGCGGATTCTATTCGACGCGACTCAGCATCGATCTGCGCAAGAACACCGGGCTTGTGTATTCAATCGGCTCGAGCCTGCAGGCTGGCCGGACCCGGGGCGCATATTTCATTCAGTATGCGTGCGATCCGCAGAACGTCGGCAAGGCGGCCAACGTCGTGGTGCAAGAGCTCAAGAATATGCAGAGCACGCCGGTGAGGACCGACGAACTCTTTCGGGCCAAATCGCTGTCGCTGCGGCGCATTCCGCTCAACGAATCGAGCGTGCAGCAGATAGCGCGCGGCCTGATCGGGCGGCAAGAACTCAATCTCCCCCTTGACGAGCCCACCGTCGCGGCCCGCCATTACATCGAGCTGTCAGGGGCGCAAGTACAGATGGCGTTTCAGAGGTGGATACGACCGGACGACCTGGTGCGCGTCACACAGGGTCCGACGCCGCATTAACAGCGGGTGAATCGCCGCAGTCAAAATCGTCAACCCGTTGGTTGTCGCCTAATGGTTCGGTGCGCTGAAAATTGGTGTTCAATCCATCCAACGGGATCGTGTGGCGCTTGCGACCGCTATGACAGCAGCCATAGATCAACGGCAGAATATCTATCGTGGCCATCGGCCACGGCCGAAGGAGAGCTGCCGCTTTTGAAATTCGATACGCCATGTGCGGGGTTGCCCTGATGATTCAATCCTCGCCGCCTCGGCGGGCCATCAAACTAAGCTCGAGCCAGTTGATACTAATGTCGGAATGCCGCTCCGCAGAAACATCGGGTTGCCTAATTGCCCACCGACCCCGTAAGCTAGCGCACCTATCGCTAGTGTCTTTTGTCCGAGGCTGCATAGTTAGCGAAACCGGGCCATTGCAGGGCGCAATTTCGATAGACGGGGTGTAGCTCAGCCTGGTAGAGCGCTACGTTTGGGACGTAGATGTCGCAGGTTCAACTCCTGTCACCCCGACCACTTGGTTACCATCTTTCAAGCACCGATTCGAAAGGTTGTTGGGCACCCCGAGCATCGGGCCCCCTGTACACAATGGCAATATTCCGACGAAGTCCTATATAATTCGCGCGCATTCCCGACTTCGGTTTTGCAAACCCGAGCACCGGCCTGAAAGAAATACGATTGGCGCTATAAGTACTTGTTTTAAAAGCGCCCGTAGCTCAACCGGATAGAGCACCGGCCTTCTAAGCCGGCGGTTGCAGGTTCGATTCCTGCCGGGCGCGCCACCTTCTGTCGGGTGTTCGACGATGGTGGACGTAGCTCAGTTGGTAGAGCCCCGGATTGTGATTCCGGCCGTCGCGGGTTCGAGTCCCGTCGTCCACCCCACTTCAGGTGTCGGGAGAGACGTCGGGCAGTTTGTTTGCGTGGTCTAGGGCCGTTAGCTCAGCTGGTAGAGCAGTTGACTCTTAATCAATTGGTCGTAGGTTCGATCCCTACACGGCCCACCAATTCAATGACTTAGGGCCAATGCCACTCTAGTAGATTGGGGTGCTACACAGGTGCTACGGGCCGCTAAACGCGAGCGATAACAAATTTTCCCTGTTGCATCAGTCCGAGATCCGTGAAAAAGCGAATCCGTCTCGGACGCGCACGCACAAAGCGCGTTGGAATATCAACATGGGTGACTTGAATCTGACCGAGGCGGAGCGCGACTACATCGAAAGAGTTGCGCGAGATCGAAGTGGAGCCAGCTCGAGAGTCGGTCTCTACGCTGCCGTGCTTACTCCCATGCTTCTGTTCGCCGGCTACGGATTGGTCACACAGGATTTTGTCGCCGAGCTGCTGGCCTTCGTCGGTGTGTTTCTATTCATCGTCTGGCGGGCGTCACAAGAACTTGGTCACCTCAAAGTGGCTCAGTCGGCCCTACGGAAGGTGGCTGAACATGAGCGTCGCCATTTCTAGACGGCTTTGACCCTGTGTCGGGAGACCGTAACTCCAGAGGCGTCAGTGAATCTCGGCATGAGCGGAACAACGGAAACGGAAGACCTGGACACGCAAAGCCCCGATGAACTCGATGGCGCAGGCGGATCGCCTGCTTTAGCAATCGAACAGGTTGAAATTGACTCGCATTGCGTTGGAGCTCGTTGGACAGCAGCGGACGCTGATCGATTAGCGCAGATAGTCGCCGTAGTGGCGATGGGGCAAGCGATCCACGCGGCCCACATAATTACTGAGTTGATGCCGGCCGAGCCGCTTATAAATCACGCGGCGCTGCGTGCGGATGCCAAGCGCCGGCTTTCGATCACCGGAGGGTCCGTCGGACAGCTTGATGCTTCCCGGTACCGAAGAGACGGCTTGATCTTTGAGATAATTTCCTGGGCCGCTGCCCAGCAAAGCACTGGGGGGGCGGCTCTCCTGAGGGATCCTCATTTGAGCTCGACTACCCAAGGACTAGATGGGCTGATGATAGAGCTCGACTCAGCCGGGACTGCCGTGGCGCGCGCTACGATCTTTGAAGACAAATGCTCAGAGGATCCACGCGCCATTTTTCTTAGCCAGGTTTTGCCGGCATTTCAGATTCACCACGCCAATAAGCGAGCGGCCGACCTTGTAGCCACAGCCGCGACGCTGCTCACCAATGCGGCGTTAGGTGACGCCCAGGTCACTGTGGCGGCGGCTAGGGTGCTTGATCGCAGGTATCGTGCGTATCGTGGCAGTCTAGCCGTGACAACCTCAGACGATTCACTAGCCCGCCGAAGATCGCTGTTTGCCGACTATAAGGAGCTGGAGAATATCGATGCCGCACAGAGGATCGGAGCCGTGTTCATAACTTCTGATGATCTCCGACTGTGGTTCGATGACCTCGCCCGCCGCGCTATCGGCTTCATTGATGCGCTTGAAGAGTCCCAAGATGTTTGACCCGGTCACGGCTGAATTGCTAAAGGCAGCGCCTGGCCTGCCGGACTTGAACCCCGAGACGTTGCCGCAGACGCTGACCCGTCAGTACGCGGAGCTTGTGACACGCAGGCTACGGGCCGTTGAGGGTGCGCAGCCCGAAGCGCGCGGACGGTCGGGTGAATGGCCCTTGAGCAGAATTGCGGACGCGTACGAGCTTGTGACCTCAATTCATAGAGACCCTGCAGTCAAGCGTGCGGCAGCTTTTGTTGCAGCAACCGCGCACCAGATTCTGGCTCAAGAACGACTCGGCAGTGGCGGTCGAGTTGAGGGGTCGTTCGTTACCCGCGATGGGTTGAATCCCGACGTAGCGGCGTCGCTTCTCTTCTTGGCAGCAAAGCAGTATGCGGACGCCAATGAAGCTGCCCGCAGAATTGAGTTTGCATCTCCCGAGAATGGGACGCTTGACACGCTATTGGCAGAGGATTTGATTGGCTTGGCCGTGGGCGATCTGGAAGGCATCCTAGAGCGAGCACGCAGTCGTCAAAGCGCCTCCGGCGTCGATTTGAGTGCCGACCTCGAAACGCGCGGTCTCATGGCATTGCTTGAGGCGATACTTGTTGGGATAGAAATGTTCGCCGCCGAGGTACTCGACGAGCGTCTCCCAAGAAGCGCCAGGTATGTCTTCGATTCAGCGCGAGCAGTATTTGCCCGTGTCCTTGAGTTGTCTAGCCACCGTCATGCGTCGACAGGTCTCGATCCCGTGCCGTTGCTGACAACATACCCGGGCCCACGGCACCTGGCCGCGCTGCTATTGGCCGCTTACGACGCGACTGCTAGCGATGCTGCTACAAAGATCAATGTTCCTCCGGGCGTGGACAACGTTTTCTGGAAACGGTGGTTGCGCCAACGCGCAATGACGGCGCCATTCTTGTGGCGGAATCATCTCGATGCCGTTCGTCAGGGTTTTCACAATCCTGGTACTTCCGCGGTAATGGTCTTACCCACAGGGGCAGGCAAAACCACCGTGTCATGTTTGAAGATCGCAAGTACCCTCGCCAGTAGCAAGAACGTTGTATTTGTTGCCCCCACGCACGCTCTTGTCGAACAGCTGACTGCCGATCTTCAAGCGGTGTTCCCTGAGGAGCTTCTGGGCTCTCTGGTATCGAGCGACTTCGATCGGTTGTTCGCGTCCGGCACGAGCCTCAGGCGAATCGAAGTCATGACTCCCGAGCATTGCCTGGCGCTTCTTTCGTATGCGCCGGAATCATTCGACGAAGTGGGTCTGATGGTATTCGATGAGTGCCACCTCTTGAGCCCGAGCTCTGGCCTACGACGAGCTTTGGATGGCATGTTTTGTGTTCTTGCGTTTTCCAGCATTGCCCCCGACGCGGACTTCTTGTTCCTTTCCGCGATGATTCGGAATGGCGAGGAGTTTGCTCGTTGGATAGGGACTCTAACGGATCGGAATTGCATTTTCATCGATGCACTTTGGAAGCCAAGTAGACAAGCTAGGGGCGTCGTTTTCTATCAGAAGGACACCATCAATCAAATTCAACAAGCGGCCGTCGAGGCGCAACGTGCCGGCGACGATGCGAGCGGTACACCGGCAAGAACTCTTAGAGTCGCAGCTCGGAACCGTCTTCTTGCCGAGCCATTTGCACTCTTCGGGCTGAGGTACGATTGGCTAAATCTTCGCGATAGGACAGCGGATATCGCAATAAATAAGATTTCCGATTCTCCAGTTACCTTGGCGGGTGCGCCCAGACGTGATGGCGTTTCTCTGAAGCCTAACGTGAACGGAGTTGCCGCTCATATCGCCGCCGCCGCGGCGCGTAACGGGTTGAAGGTTATTGTGTTCGTGAACGTGAAGTCTCATGCAGTGAAGGCAGCCAGGGACATCGCAGCGCAGATCGGCGACGTGCCAGTATCAACACCTGACGAGGACGAGCGCTGGCAAGCCCTTGAAGCAGAACTTGGAGGGCTACAGTATTCACTGCTTTCGGGACCTTCGTCGGCAGTGCCGCATAACTCGCAGATGATCCGCCTGGAGAGGGATCTTGCCGAAAGAATGTTTCGTAGACCGGGCGGGGCGCAAGTCATAGTAGCCACCCCAACGCTCGCACAAGGTTTGAATCTTCCGGCCCATATGGCCGTTCTGGCGAGCGACATGCGAGCAGACGAAGAAGGTGGCAGGGAATCTCTCGAGGCGCATGAGATCTTGAATGCAGCAGCCCGGGCAGGTCGGGCGGGTCATCTGGCGAACGGACTAGTCCTCCTAATTCCTGAGGCTATCCTCACCTTTGAGCGCGGACAGCCTCTTTCCGGTGAAGTTGTGCAAAGACTTCGCTCGGTTCTACCCGAGGATGACCGCTGCATCGACTTGGCGGATCCATTACAGACGGTATTGGATCGCATTTCGGGCGGAGTCGTGGGGGATCCTGACGTCGAGTACGCACTCAACAGGCTTTCAACTGCCGTGCAGATGGCAGGTGACGCGAGTGCCGTAGAAACTCGATTCTCACTCCGCAAGTCATTTGCCGCCTTTTTGTCAGCTCGGCGTGCTGATTCCGACAGATTCGAGCAGCAGATCTCGCAACTGAATGAGGTCCTCCAACAGCGCAATACTGGTTCGGAGGAGAGGGTTTTCTTGGAGCTTGCGGCACAGAGCGGAACACCGGTGGCCGTGCTGCAATCCTTGCGACAACGCCTTGAGGCAAGAGTTAGCGCGCTGCCGCAATCTATACCCGACTGGGTTAATTGGATTTTCGAGTGGCTCTCGGATGACCAGTACTCATTTGATACGTTGTTTGGCAGGGAGCGCACCGCTGTCATGAAAGCAACGGGGCGGAGGACAACCGAGGCGCTGTCGTTTCAAGTGCTGTCAGAACTTCTCCCGGGGGTGATGGCGTGGCTAAGGGGTCAGCCGCTCTGCGAGATTGAACTCGCGCTCGGCGGCGACCCCGAAGCGGCTCCGGGGTGTCCACGTGCGCGAGCTTTGATGACGACAGTAATTCCCATGACGCTCGTCTTTATCGCGGGTGTTGTTGGGAGAAGTGCTCGGGAGATTCCCGCCGTCGCAGCGGGAATCGCGACACCCGCCGTGGCACTTGACAGCCTGCACGCGTGTGTGAGGAGAGGCTTTGACACACCGTTCAAATTAGCCTTTGCGGAGTCAACGCATCTACGATTGTTGAGCCGCGTTCAAGTTCATCGCGCATACAATCTGGAAGTTGCCGCAAACATGCAGCAGAGAAATCTGCGGGAGTTTAGCGACTACAGGGAACTAGTCGCCGTCATGCGTGAAGTCTTGTTCGACATCTAGGGGTATCGCTCAAAATTGGGGACATTTCTAGACCGCTGCAAGGCTCCGCTGCTTGGCCTCTAACTCGGTGTTACGTCGAGTTTGGCGCAATAATAGGTTTTGGTTTAAATGGGGTGGTCTGTTTGTTGCGGGAGTCGTCGGACTCGCCCGACCCATTCCCGGCAACGCTGGAGAGATCACTCGCAATCCGTCTTAGGACTCTACTAAGTTCTCGGCCGATTGCTTGTTGCCTGCGTAACGATGAGAAATACGGCGAGTCCTAACCAAGAGAAGAGCACAGTCACTATGAACCAGCCAAACTTGGAGCCCCCGCGTGACCGACCCGATAATAGAACCCAGATAACAGGTGTTAGGTAAATGAACAGGATGATCACTGGGGCGATGAACGGAACAAGTTCGTCGACGGAATGTGCAGCAGTCCCTCCTGTTCTCGACTTGTCCGAATTCGCCCCCCCACTTCTTGAAGTAGGTAGTGCCGCCTGTCGCGTCTGGCTGTCGTAGCCGCTCAGATTGGGGATGCCGGGCGAACTTTGCAGCGCGGTCCCTCGTGTTCTCGACTTGTCCGGATTCGCCCGCGCACTTCTTGAAGTAGGTAGTGCCGCCTGTCGCGTCTGACTGTCGTGGCCGCTCAGATTGGGGATGCCGGGCGAGCTTTGCAACGAAGCAATCTGCCGATTCAGGCACGCGCCGTAAGCCACGGGTCCGTTCGTCTTTTCCGAAATGCACGCAAGCTCCATTGAACGGCGCGTGACACCAGTGCAAACTACTGAACTTGCGGCCATTGGTCGGGAGGAGTCAGCTGGCCGGCTCCTAAGCCGCCGTTCCGCGCTAATTTAACATTGCTCAATTAGCCGGTTGCCGCGAGCGAGCGATGTTGACCCGATCCGTACGGTCGTGTGAGGCGGCTATCGGGCAGTGAAATCAGGTCATCGAAGACGATGCACCGGTCCGTCCGAATATAGATTCCCCTTCCGGAAATCCAATCATTTTAATAAGTGCACGGACAGGATTGAGCCTGGAACCAGGCACCTATCTTTGACCGGCAGAACATCGCAACAGTAGTCATCTGTCTCCACGACTATCACGTCGCCGTAAAGCTTAGGACAGACTTCACCAACTGGCGCTGCCACGAACAACGTCAGTCTTTCACCCTTTGGCCAAGGCTTAAATCCGTTCGTATGGTGACGCTCACCTTCATCCCAGACGAAACGGCCCTCTTTCACTTGAACGGAGAGTAAAGTCCCAGAGTAACTGCTTCCCTTCGTGTACCAAGGGCCGATCCGCCCACCACCAAAATCGATCCCCATCTCACCGGGCTCGAACGTTACTCCCACGCAGGATCCAACCGAAACGCTACCGCGGATCTTTGGCGCATACATACACTTGGCTATGACGGAATTAACCATGGCAATGGAAAGAATGAGAAGCGGAACGATCCGGTGATGCATAGGTATATATACCTCCGTGAGATTGTCAGCGTCCATCATTTGCTAGGGTGCCCGCTCGACCTCGTTAGTTTCTATACTCGACCAGTGACCTCTTCGAGAAAAACCGGTGCGCCCACGAGAACAACCTCTACCGAGTTGCCCCGAACTTTTATGACGCCGCCCGAAGAAAATTCCAATTCGAGACTCACTGGTACAGCCGCGGACATAGGCAAATATAAAAGATTGTGATAAGGACATTGATCGGTTCGCAGCGAACCATCAGCGATAGTCGCAGGAAATTCCGATTGAGTTGCCTCTACCATTGATTCCCTGATGAAAATGTCGGCGTCTTGGCTCCAACCTTTACCGTCTCGGTGTATGTATGCCGGTCGCAGTCGAACAGTAGCGATGCCGCCTTGTACGGCGATGGTCGATACCCGCGAGTCGTGAAGTTCGATTGAGTAGGGCAGGTCCGGCATGTGCTTCTCGCGATCAATTCGCGCTTGAGTCTAACGTACCCTGCGAACGACCGCTTCCGCGCAACGATTTCCTATGGGTCAGTGACGGGTCATGGGCCGTTTGTTGGCTCTCGTACACCTGCCGGCTTTCGTCACTGTGGCCATCCGTATGCGCGCTTGACACGGGGCCCTGCCGCCCGTGGTGAATGCGAAGTGCCCGCCCCGGGAAGACCCTGGGGGTGGGATACTTCGCCCTCTGTACCACGGTCGGCCTACCCGTGATCAAGCGCGCTACACTGGGTTGTGGCGATAGGGAGGAGTACGAAAAGTTTGATTGGCATTGGCGTCCAAAAAATCGGATGTTTAAGCGTACAGCGGTGAAACGATTACCCGGTCAATTGGCTCTCGCAATCTTAGGAAATTGCCATGTTCGTAATTGGAAATACCTATAACCGCGTACGTGACATTCACGAAAAAATTGGCGGCCAGCGCCAGGGTGGCATTTCAACGCCAGCCAATTCTCCGTACGTTATTTTATTTACTGGAGAAGCGGGTGAGGCGTTCGGATACGCTGACGGCTGGGATTCGCATAATTCGGGAATTTTTCGCTACACAGGTGAAGGCCAATTAGGACCAATGACTTTTACTGGTGGCAATCGAGCAATTAGGGATCATGCGGGCGAAGGGAAAGACCTGCTATTATTTCAGGCACTGGGCAAAGGCAAGCCTTATCGTTATCTCGGGCGATTTGCTTGCCAAGACTGGGAGATGGTCCAGGCGCCGGACCGAGAAAATAATGTCCGCGAGGCCATTGTCTTTTTGCTGGCAAAACTGGACGAAGAGCGCGCCGATAAGGATCTAGTTGAGAGCCCAACGCTCGTCGAGCCGGAGCCGCCTATCACTTCAGTCGCGGAGCTACGTCGGCAAGCCTATCTTGCGGCCGCCCCGAGGTCTTCTAGCCGCTCCGTGCATGCAGAGAAGACCGTGTATCAGCGTGCCGATGCCGTCAGGCAATACGTCCTAGCGCGTTCTGACGGCGTTTGCGAGGGGTGCCGGAAGCCCGCGCCTTTCGCGCGCAAGTCCGGAGGACCGTATCTGGAGCCTCACCACACCCGGCGGGTTTCGGATGGCGGCCCGGACCATCCCCGCTGGGTAGCTGCGCTCTGTCCGAACTGCCACAGCCAGATTCACTTCGGTGCGGGCGGCGAGGAATTGAACCGGCGGGTCGAGGAATTCCTAGGTCAGGTTGAGCCGGCTGACGAGCCATCTCTGGGCGGACGCACCTAGCGGTCCCACAGCAGAGCATATTCGTCCTTTTCGTCCTCTTTGTCCTCCTCGTCCTCGCCGTCTGGCGCTTCAGGCTTCTTCGGAAACAAGAAGCTCCATTCACTCTGCAACGGTAGCTCTGGAGGCTTTTCCGCTGGCTTACCCGGCGTCTCAATATATTTCCTCTTCTTGATACGTATCTTCACGCGTCGTGAAGCGTTCATTTCGCGCCCCCGACGGAAATGCGCGACAGCTTTAATCGTCCGAGCTGCAGTTGCCCAAATCGACTCACATAGATGCAGGACGGGTCCACAAGATAGGTGCCGGGGGCGTACGGCTTGTCAGGGCTCTCGACTGGAATTCGCACTTCCAACGGATAGGGCTTATCGAGTTCGACGTAGCCAATCTGTTCGTGAATCACGAAGGGCTTGCCGGTTTTTCTAGCGACGACGTTCTTAGTCGATACGTCGCGCGACTTCACTTCAACCGTTATCTCAAGTTTCACGGTGGTCTCCTTCAGGGCGCACCTATCCCGTCAAGCAACGTAAGAGCGGTGCGCAAGAGCCCGGCGTTGCGATCTGACACCAGAGCGGGCAGAGCCGCACCCTGGCCGCGGTTAACGGCGCGGCGCGTTCAACGAGGACTGCTGAGTGAACCCTACAAGCGATCGACTGAAGTCGAGCTGGCCGCCCTTGACGACATACTTCGATACGTAACGCTCGACAGCCTCATGTCCCTCAATTTCTTCAACGCGTGCGTAGCCGGCGAGATGATCCCACCGGTCCATCCGCTCCAGCCGCCATACGCGCATATTGAGGTCGATGGCATCCCCGAGCAGCGCATGAAAGTGCAGTACGCCGCGCTGCTGGTATTCCCATGCCAACACCCAGTAAATACCGTCGCCACACTTGTGCCAGTGACGGCCGTAGAGCTGGCGATTGATCTCGTTAGTCCACACACGAAACAGCTTGAACGCTTGCTCCGGGTGCACAGAGTCGCGAAATGTCAGCGTGCAGAACCATTGCATTGGGTAGCGTCCCAAGAACTCGATATACGCGTTTCGTAGACGGTCTCGATGGGTGGCCTGCGGGTCGCCGTTCATAGGTACGCCCCAGGCCGCGTCCGGTGCTTGAGGAAGCGATCGATGTCGGCTCTGCGGTACATGACTTTCCGGCCGACCTTGACGTAGGCAAGACCGTAGCGACGGCTCGATCGCCACACAGCCAGGGTGTGCGGCTCCACACCGAGCAGTAATGCCGTCTGGCTAGGGGTCAGCAGCCCAGTGTCGGAATTGGATTCCATGTCGCTTCCCAGTCCGAAAACATGGAGCGATCATGGGAGTACATGGGCCACAAACAATAGCTACCAACCGGACCTATTTGAATGGTCACACGGTGACCCGGTTTCTTTGGAGCCTTATTTGATGGCTTTCTTCGGCGCGCCGCTCTTCAGATAGACATGCGGCCATTCGGGTGAGGCGGGGTGATTGCGGAGGCTGCGCTTAAGACTTGACTTAGTGTTGAACATGACGTGACCAGCCCTTGGGTAGGCTTTGTTGAACTCTTTTTGAAACTCGTACCAGTTTACGAAGAGTTCTATTCTGGTCTCACTCACTCGAGTGCCTTGACCCTTTGCCACCAGCCCCAGCGCGACATCTCGAACGCACTCGCGTCGTTGCTCGACTAGCGTCTTTGGGTCCGGCGCGGCCGGCGCCACCACAACGGTGACGGGAGTTTTGATACTCGCGCTGAGCCGTACGTTGTCCTCGAATTCCTCATCCAGCCGAGTCATGCGCTCGACGCGACGTCGCCTTGTCACGCGGCGGCCCCCGTAATCGGCGTCACCGTCGCCGAGTCCCGAATGCCTGCCCACTTGAGCATGTGGTCGGTGATGGCCTGCATCGGCTTGCGCAGGCGCTCCACGTCGACGATGACGTATCCGTACGTGACGTCCTGCGATCGGTGATTGAGCAGGCGCTTCAAGGCATACGCTGGAATGTCGAGCGACTCGGCCACTGTCGCGAACGTGCGGCGCAGATCGTGAAGCGTGAAGGCGACGCCCGAACTCTTTGACACCTTGGCCATCTGCGGCCGCGGCTCGACGAGGCAGCCGCTCTCGCCGGTCCCGGGGAACACACACTCACCCTCGCTCACCTTACGCCGCCGCTTGAGGAGCTCGTGCAGGTAGTCCGAGAGGGGCAGGGTGTGATCGTCCTGGTTCTTGGTATCGCGAACCGTCAAGGTCTTCGCCTCGAGGTCAACATCCGCCCATTGAAGCCGTGCAGCCTCCGAGCGGCGCAGGCCCGTCAGGATGAGGAGGATGAGGTAGTCGGCCACGAGCGCGCTCTGAGTGTTGGTAACCCCTCCGCCGGCCGGTAGGCGCTGTAGGCCGGCCACGGCCTCAAACCAAGCCTTAAGCTGGGTCGGCTTGACGACCGTCGTGCGCCGCTTGGCGCCATTCCAGGCCCGAGTTCGGGAAAGCCGGCTCACCGGGTTTTCGGGAAGGAGGGGAGTTCCGTCGGGCGCCTCGTAGGCGGAGGAGGCGAAATTGACAAGCGAGCGCAGGAACCGCATGGCACCATCGGCGTAATACGGACCGTGGTCGCGGGTTAGGGCCCTGTGTCGATCGATCACGTGGTCTTTGCTAATCGCGACCAAGGCTCGAGCTTTCCATGAAGAGAAGGCGAGCTTTATAAAATGCTCGTAGAGCCGAGTGGTGCTGGGCTTCAAGTTCGAGCGAACACGCTTGAACTGAGTGAATGCCTCCTCGAGTGTCACTTGACGCGCGCGCTCCACGCGATCAGCTTGGACGACGTCTTCACCGAATGCGACCCGGCCAGCGATGCCCTCGGCCTTCTTGCGCGCGTTCTCGGGTGTGAGATCCGGCCAATGACCGAGAAAGTAGCGCGTCGGGCGACCGGCGATACGCCGGTAGAGAACAAAGGACTTCGCGCCGCGGTCGGTCACGACGAGCTGCAGGCAGCGCACTTTCGTATCGCTGTAGTAGTTGCGCTTGCCGGGTGGTGCGGCGCTCACGGCGGCAAGCGCAGATTTCGTGAAATTTAAGACGTTTTTAGCACGCGATAGCACGGGTCAATTCAGCCTCTGCGCCGGAGTAGCAAACGATCTATGGGTCGGTCGGTGCTACACCGGTGCTATGTTCACGGTGAAAATTCGTGAACTTGAGGCTATCACTGATCTACATGCTTGTCGCCAAGTATCTAATTTGTATAGCTTTATGTACTTTGGTGCATTTGGGTAAATGCTGATGTAGTTATCTCTTAATCAATTGGTCGTAGGTTCGATCCCTACACGGCCCACCAAATCTCATTAAAATACATATGGTTATGCGAATACGGACCTAGTTCTCTTTCGAGCGGCGCTATTTCGTGCAGACTCCGTGCAATGATTGACTCCTCGCCGCACACAGTGCACGGAGGCGCACATGGCATCGATTCAGCGTATTGTTTCCCCACTTACTGGTGCGGTTTCGTATCGCGCGCAAGTGCGAGTTAAGGGCAGAACACCAGAGAGCGAGACCTTTCCAAACCGCAAGGAAGCGAAGGATTGGGCCGGCAGCGTTGAGACGGCAATCCGCGAAGGTCGCCACTTCCCTCACGCGAAGTCGCGCCGCACGAGCTTTGACGCGTTGGCTACGGACTATGCGGCCACCGTGCTTGCCGAGTTCGATGATGTTCAGCGTGCCAATCGCATGCAACAGCTAGCGTGGTGGGCTGAGCAATTCAAGGGGCTAACCCTTGCCGAGATTACTCCCGATCGCGTCTCGAAAGCTCGCGACGTCTGCGCCGCGGAGACTTTCACCCGTGGCAAAGCGCGCGAGGACAAGAAGACCGGCGAGTTGATCCAGCCAAAGGCGTACAAGCGCTCTGGCGCAACGGTCAACCGATATATCGCAGCGCTCTCGCACTTGTTCAGTTTCGCTGTCAAGGAACGACGGCTGCTCGACCGCAACCCCGTCGGCGACATCAGCCGCAAGAAAGAGTCGCGCGGCCGTACCCGATTCCTGTCCGACGATGAGCGCGAGCGAGTGCTGAAGGCGTGCGGTGAATCTGAGTGGCCGGCGCTTCGAACGCTCGTGCTGTTAGCTCTCACGACCGGCGCGCGACGCGGGGAGTTGATCGGGCTGACATGGGCAGACGTAGACGTAAGGACGGGTCGTGCGCTGGTACGCGACTCGAAAAACGGAGAGCAGCGCACTTTGCCGCTCGCTGGTAAAGCGCTAGAAGCCCTGCGCGAACTGAAATTGCGGGGGTCGGCGCGCAGCGAGCACGTGTTCCCGCAGCCGTCGGGATTTCCAGGTCCGTATGAATATTTCGACGCGCATTGGCACGCGGCGCTGAAGACCGCGGGGATCGAGGACATGCGCTTCCATGATCTTCGGCACACCACTGCCTCGATGTTGGCCGCACAGGGCGCTTCGCTGTTGGAGATTGCCGACGTGCTCGGACATAAGACGCTCGCGATGGTCAAGCGCTATTCGCACCTCGTTGTCGATCACAAGGCGAAGGTAATCGACCGACTGGTGGCAGCGAAGGGCCTTTGAGAATCGGCGTTTACAGTGCCGGTGGGCATCTGAACGATTACGGAGCATCAGCAAGTGCCGAGAAAAAAGGTCCCCAGACCGAAGGTCGCCCAAGCGCTCCAAGCCGCGGCAGAAGCCTTCGTGAGCGCAGTGAAATTGCAAGCAGCGGGGGACCTGAAGGCAGCTCACGACGCGATGCAGACCGTGGTACTTGCGGCGAAGGAAAGTCTGGAACGTCTGAAGTTGCAACACCCGTGGAGTGAGCGGGAGCAGCTGCAGCTAGACATAATTCTGCGCGGTGCAGCACGTTCCAACTGCGATCTTTCCCTTGGCGAAATCTTCTGCGGTCCGTCACCTGACGAGGCACGGGATCGCATTCAGCAATTTCCGCCGAGTGATACTCAACGGCCTCGAAATCCGCTTTGCGCAAGATACAGCCCAGCGCTCGGCAGAGGTTGACAACTCCCCAAAAATTGTGCGCCGCACACTTCGAGAACTGACCTGCGCACGTAGTCGGTGCGGCGCGAGACAGACGATAACCCGGAGTTTGATAAACTAAGCGTTCGTGGACGCGCCACCTGGCGGAGGTCGCTTGGCCAATTTCGGATCGAAGCAAATCGTTCACCGCGTTGTTTCGAATCTAACTCACATTATTGGGAGCAACAGCTGGAGGCTGTCTCTACTAAGGACCGAAACATGGGGTCTGCATCCGAGTGTGCACGCAATATTTTTGATTGTTGCGTGTTTCTCGATGTTATTTTCGGCTGCCCGCGCAACGAATATCGCTGTCGAGAGTTTGGACACCCGACCCGCAGTTCTCGCCCTGCATGAGTTGCGCCGCGCCTGGCTCGGTCAATTAAATGAATTGATTGCCACTACTCGCGAACTCGCGGTGGCTGATGACACCTACGAATTCGTGAAGCGTCCCAACATCCCTTATGTCGATGCACACTACGACCCGGGACAGCTAGCCACTGAACGGATCGACACCGTTCTCATTGTAAATCTACATGGTAAGCCGCTGTTTTGGCGTCGCGTAAACCAAGGCAACAACCGCGGTTTTCCGGATGCTCGGCTGTTCCTAGCCGAGCTACCGCCCCTTCGGACGCCCGGCGTGGCAGGTGTGCCCAGTTTCGCCGGGGCGGCAACGCTCGTCCATGGCCCCAAACTCTTGGTAGCCATGCCGATTTATGCGTCAAGGGGGTCCGGAGTTGCCCGTGGCTGGCTCATCGCCACGCGGCCCCTCGACACGCTTCAGTGGCATCGTTACGAGGAATTGGCACGCGTGCCAGTCCAATTACTTGATCCCCATACGTCGAAATCCACCGGCGATATTGAGGCGGCGCTCCAAGAACCACTTGCGCCCATCGTGCGCGTAGAACCCAAGCATATCCGGGGCTTCATGGCAGTGTCCGACCTCCAAGGAAGACCATTTAAAATATTTAGCGTTTCTCTGGTGCGACAGGAGGGGGCGGTAGAGTCGGCCGGCGCTTTATTTTCTGCACGGTTCGTTCCCTGGCTTATCCTAATGGTCATTATCACTTCCGCTGCCATCGTCGCGGCGGGAGTCACGCGCCGCCAGAGCCGAAAAACAGTGTGGCTGAGTGCGCCGCAAAACAGCAACGCCCAGAATCCGATCGAGGTGCCGAACTCCGGTGCAACCGATCTTCCGGACACACCCATCAGTGCTGGATTCAGTTCAGCTCAGACGCGAGATCCGCTGCGGTCTCGCTTCACAGCCAGCAACGCCGTCTTTCGCTATCAGCCGCAGATCGATCTGCAGACCGGCCGAGTGGCCGGAGTGGAGGCTCTGTTGTGCGTTTCAGCGTTGCACGAATTTCGACCGGCGATCGAACTCACGACCGAAATCGAGGCCGCTGGACTCGGATTGGCGCTTGTCGAGCGACGGCTTCACGATGCGTGCCGCCAACAGAGTGCGTGGTTTAAAATGATCGGCCATAAATTCCCCATTGGAGTTCCGGTTTCGCAGCGCAGCCTTGTAAATGCCGCTTTTTTGCCCCTCGTACAAAGAATTCTCGCGGAGAATGAACTAGCGCCATCGTGCCTCGAACTCCAGGTGGAGGAAGCTGCCCTCGGCCCAAGCGCGGCTGCACTGCGCTTAGTTACCAAAGTCCGCGACGCCGGTATATCTATAGCGATCGACGGATTCAACGCTGCCCACTCCAATCTTCGCTTGCTGTCCATCTTGCCGATCTCGAAGCTGCGCGTGGATCCATACCTGCTTCTCAGAAAGGGTGACGGGCCGTCGGAGGCGCTGCTGTTCGACGGGATTATCGGCGCAGCCCGAGGACTTGGCATCTTGGTATGTGCCACGGGTATCAACTCACCGGAGTTGTTGTCCGCCGTTCTTCGACATGGAACACCACTGGCGCAGGGGGCGGCGCTCGGTCCGATTCTGACGGGCGAAGAGTTCCTCGAACTATTGCGCGGTAGTAGTATGAATACGGCCATGTTGCCACCCTTGGAGTTCGGCGACGAGAGTCAACAGCAGGATTCAACGTGACTCTGTAGCTCAAGGACCTCTAAGCGCTGTCATCCGCAGATACTCAGTGATGTCAAGCGTGGACGGCCTCGCGGCGCCATACCTTCAGCGGCTGTGCTATTGGAGAATCGCGTAAGTAATGCATTCAGAGCCTTATCGGCGGATCAGCCGACGCCACCTCTCTCAAGAACCGTCCGCGCATGCTTATCTCGTCTCTCCCAGTTGAAAGATGCACTTGACTTAACTCGGTACAGTGACAAGTCTCGCTCGGCGAGGAGATCTGCACTTCAAGGAGTATTTGGCAATATACCCGGCAGCTTGCGACGTACTTCACACAACTCAATTTTCGGCGACGCCAATCAGCGACAAGCAGTTGACATTGAGTGCACGTCGCCAAGCCGTGGTGTTGCGGATGACATCAGTCGCTCATCAGGCGGAGCCGCCAGCAAGTTTGAGGTGAAAGAAGTTCCGCGACGCGGACGGTTTTTTGGCGCGGATTTGGGCAGGCGGGAGCCCGAGCTTATGGACCGGGGCGTGAAAAACACGGATCCCGCAGCGTCCATGGACGGATTCACAGCGGCCCGGGCCGTGAGTTCGGGTTCACGCTGGCCTCATCGTGCCGTCAGTGCGTCCATGTCTGCCTGAGTACGCTTATACAGTATCACCGTCATTCGAGTACTGGATGGACGCGGCAAGGAGTAGGCGGTCACTCTGGATGATATTCTGATCATTGCGCCTTACAATGCACAGGTATTCGACCTCAAGGATCGGATACCGGGTGCCAGGATTGGGACGGTGTACAAATTCCAGGGACAGGAGGCGCCGATTGTCATCTATTCGATGACGACTTTGACGCACTCGGATGCGCCGCGAGGAATGAGCTTTCTCTATAGCCTCAACCGGCTGAATGTCGCGACATCGCGGGCGCAGTGCTTGAGCATCCTCACGTGCTCGCCGGCATTGTTCGAGCCGGAATGCAGGACGCCGGAGCAGATGCAGATGGCGAATGCATTTTCTCGGTATCTGGAGATGGCAAAGTGCCTGTGACAACTCGCGTGGGTTACGCCAAGCGAGCGTGGGATACCGAGTCTTCCACTTGGGTCGACATATCGATCGAGCATATGACAATTGAGGAAGCTCATTTTTGGGATAGATATATTCAGCCGGACATTCGGGCTATCGCGGCAGAGGAAATGGCAACCCTGAAGCCGCTTACTCGCGCAGACCACCATTGGAAGTGGGTTCAGATTCGGATGGCGTTACCGCTAGCGCAGTCGTTAGTGGGGCGGCGCTGCCGCGCGCTCACTATCATGTTAGAGAACTCCGCCGGGAAGGGTGTTCCTGCTGGAATGCTTTTGCTTATTGAGGACTATCCATGGTTGTTTCGAACTCCCTGGCGTCTCGGTAATGTTTTTAGCAGACAGAGTACGTTTACATGGTTTCTAGCGTCGGCCCCAAAAAAAACGCTCGGAAGACTCGGAGTCCCAAAGACCCCTTCGTTGCTGCGCACTCTGATCGATACTGCCCTAGTTACCAGTATTAGTCTTGGCCATAGCGGCCGAATGTGGTTGCACGCGGCTCCTAACGGAGGGCAAATTCTCTTCGATCTTTATTCGAGAAAGTGCAAATTAATGAACGCTCCAAGCGGTAAGCGGGTTCCAAAGATGTCTAGGCGAATTGTCAGTATTCCTAGTGATGGTCGTCACTTTTATGCGACACCAAGCCTTGCCAGACAGCTGGTCAATGAGCTAAAAGATACTCGGGACTCCTAAGGTCATTGTGGCTATCATGCTGTATATGTCAGGACACGATCCAGGAAGCGAGGTATCGCTCGAGAGGTTCGTCGGCAAGATACGAGAACTCTCGCTGATCGACCCCGCCGAGCTCGCCACTCGCATAAGCGAAGGAGTTGATCTCGAGATTCCGGACTTCTTCATTAAGGATTTAAACGAAGAGTCTTTGTTGCGGCCTTGGAGGTCTGCGGAACCGGCGACGCCGCAACGTCTAACTGAAAGGCGATATCGAGAATTTTTGGAGGGGAAGACTCCCTCTAAATTCTTCACGATTGATTATCCCTTCACGCGGCGGGATGTGTATAGCATCACTGGTGATTTGGGACTTGTCTCGGAACTGTTAACTGCAGTGCTTGCAGTGCTAGTGACGGCGGCAGCTTTTGTTGGCGCCTTCTCGTCAGAATGGTTCCGTGTGGCGGCACCAGCGATCGCTGCTCCATTGCTAATAGTGCAAATCGTCAGAGTTTTTGCACGCCGGAGAATCTTTCAGGGCCTGAGATGGCACTCTCACCTCTCCGAAAGGCTTGAGCTCCGGCGGCGACTCGCCATGTTTACGCGCGGAGATGAATCGCGCCAACAGGCACTCACCGCCCTTCGCCACGCACTCGACGCGGCCGAGTTCAAATTGCTTTATCAGCCAAAAGTGGACATCCGAAGCGGACGTATCGTGGGGCTCGAGGCGTTCATCCGCTGGAACCGTCCCGGTCACAGCCTCGTAAGTCCGGTGGATTTTGTTCCCCTTTTGGAGGACTCGGGTTTGATCGTCGAGGTCGGCGCGTGGGTACTGCGGCAGTCGGCGGCAGATTATCGAGACTGGCTACAGCAGGGGCTGAGCGCGCCTCGAATTGCAGTCAACGTCTCACCTTTGCAGCTACGCCATAGCGACTTCATTACAGTGCTTGAGCGCGCCATAGCCGCCGGCGAGCAGCCCCGCGCAGCGATCGATATCGAGATCACGGAAGGTGTGTTGATGGATAAGACCGAAGAGGTCATTGACAGGTTAAATGCAGTCCGCCGCATGGGCGTTCAAGTGGCAATCGATGATTTTGGAACGGGCTATTCATCGTTGCGATATCTCGCTCGTCTGCCCATCGATACGCTTAAAATTGATCGCTCGTTCGTGACAGCGATGACAGACGACCCCGATGATATGGCGATCGTGTCGAGCATTATCACGCTTGCACATGGGCTCGATCTCAATGTCGTTGCCGAGGGGGTCGAGACCGAAGAACAGCACAAGCTGTTGCGCCTCCTTCGATGCGACCAAATGCAGGGCTATCTCTTTAGCAAACCAGTCGCGAAGGCTGAGGTGGAGAGGTTATTGAGAAGCGAAGCGGCCATCACCCCGTCTGCGACAGCCGCTAGCCCTGCAGATTCGGAATTTACGGAGCGGCGGATTGCCGGCCGCAAGGGCCGCTCGGTCGAAAGTTAGCCGTTAGAGGTTGGCTCTGCTGACTGTACAGATTATGACAAACAAGGAAGTTGGATCGCATCCTCACTCTGCCTTTGTACCTGAGAAAGCCGCCGACCCGCGCGTCGGCTGCGTGAGCGACGTATTAAGTAACGATGTGACCGCGAGCGAGCGCTTCGAACCCTGCAGACGATTACATTGCGCGCAAGGCCCAAGCCGAAGCGCAGATCAACGCGCGCTATTTGGCGGCCATGCGAGATCTGGGTGTTCCATGTGATCGGGTAGCTCGAGCTGGCCGCCCTGCCGGATCCACCGTAAGGCCAAAATACCCTTCCAGACGGCACACTCGCTAGAGACACAAAGACTGGAGGCGCCGGCTACAGAGGCCTCCCCGTACCGATAAAATCCTGGACCGCCCCAGCGTTTTTGCCCGAGTTTATTATTTAGACGTGTATCAACGTACTTGTAGATGTGACGCGGCTCCAGATCGATGAGACGCATATCGCCGAAGATCTTGCGAAGATTGACCAGAGCCAAATTATCGCCGCGTTGAGTCGCGGCGGCTTTGGTTGGAATTACTTCGAGCGCGTATCGCTCCAGCAACTCGCGAATCCAAACGGCGGATCGCTCCGAGGCGCTCATGCGCTTCGCCCATTCCGTCGCAGCTTCCCCAAGCGTTACACCCAATCGGAACTGCTTGCGACCATCCCATTGCTTTTCGAGACCAGGGGGCACCTGGTAATAATACGCCCCGTGATAATGCGGTTCCGGTGCATCGGCGGACTTTACCGTAAGATTAAAAACGGGGGTTCCGAATGACCAAGAACTCAGCTGCCGTCCACTTTCATGACCGACTCCTCGCAGGTTTCGAACCACCGGGAATCATCCAGCCGATTGCCGATCGATTGCAACTCGGTGACGGTCGCTGCTGCGTCGAAACTCGATCGCGCGTAGAATTCGCTCTGGTCGGTGAACACTGGAGGACGCAGTGAAGTACTCCATCCATGTCAATGGCGCTATTAAACGCGTTGAGGCCGATGCGGATGCGCCGCTGCTTTGGGTGCTCCGCGATATGCTGAACCTCAAGGGCACCAAATTCGGCTGCGGGACGGGCATGTGCGGAGCTTGTACCGTCCATTTGAACGGTGCAGCGAGGCGCTCGTGCCTGATTTCGATCGCGAATGTCGGGTCGGGCGTCGTTACGACGATTGAGGGCATCGGTGACACGCCGGTCGGCAAGAAGGTCCAGCAGGCATGGCTGGATATCGATGTCGTGCAATGCGGGTACTGCCAAGCGGGCCAGATCATGTCGGCGGCCGCGTTGCTCGCCACGAACACGAAGCCTTCGGATGCCGATATCGACCATGCCATGGCCGGCAACATCTGTCGCTGCGCGACCTACCCGCGCATTCGCGCCGCAATCAAGCTGGCCGCCGGTCTCCCGATGATCGATGCCCGGGGAGCAGACGCATGAAGCACCTCGGGATCACTCCGGCAGAGCCGGCCGGCGGCGGCGTTGTCCATGCGCGGCGCGCTTTTCTGCGGGCAAGCGCTGCGCTCGGCGGCGGCTTACTGCTCGAGTTCGCGCTGCCGATGCGCGGATTTGCACGCGCGAATCCGCAATCCCCGGCCGAAGGCGGGGTGCTCGGCGCCTATGTGCGCATCTCCCCCGACGGCCTGGTGACGATCACCTCCAAAAATCCGGAAATCGGTCAGGGCATCAAGACGATGTTGCCGATGCTGATTGCAGAAGAACTCGACGCCGATTGGAGCAAGGTCCGAATCGACCAAGCGCTCAGCGATCCGGCGACATTCGGGCGGCAGGTTGCCGGCGGCAGCCGCGCGACTCCGTTGAACTGGGAGCCGATGCGTCGCGTCGGCGCCGCCGCGCGTCAGATGCTTGTTCTTGCGGCCTCGCAAATCTGGGCGGTTCCGGCATCGGAATGTCAAACCAGTTCGGGCGTCGTGCGCCATGCACCGAGCGGCCAAACGCTCGACTACGGTGCGCTTGCCTCGAAGGCGGCTACGATTGCAGCGCCGGATCTAAAGGCGGTGACGCTCAAGGATCCGAAGGACTTCCGCATCATCGGCACGCCGCAGCGCGGCGTCGACAGCCCGGCGGTCGTCACCGGCAAGCCGCTGTTCGGCATCGACGTCGATTTGCCCGGCATGCGGCACGCAGTATTCGTGAAATGCCCGGTGTTCGGCGGTGCCGTCAATCACGCGAATCTCGAAGCCATTCGTGCGGCGCCGGGCGTAAGTCACGCGTTCGTCGTCAGCGGCGGCCAGACATTCGATGGCCTCGTGAGCGGCGTCGCGATCGTCGCCGATACCTGGTGGGCGGCCGCCAGAGCGCGCCGCAAGCTTGAGGTCGACTGGAACGAGGGCCCGACCGCGGCGCAGGACAGCGCCGGCTTTGCGGCTCAAGCCGCCGTGTTGGGTCCGCAGCCGCCCGAACTATCGATTGCGCGCGAAGGCGATGTGGATGTCGCGCTCGCTGGTGCGGCCCATGTCATCGAAGCGGCCTACAGCTATCCGTTTCTCGCGCATGCGGCCCTCGAGCCGCAGAACTGCACCGCGCATGTTCAGGGCGGCAAGGCCGAGATTTGGGCGCCGACGCAGAATCCGGACTCCGGCTGCAAGATCGTCGCCAATACGCTGGGCCTCGCCGAAGCGGACATCACGATACACATGATGCGCTGTGGCGGCGGATTCGGCCGGCGCCTGATGAACGATTACATGGTCGAGGCCGCGTGGATTTCCAGAGAAATCGGCGCGCCCGTGAAGCTGCTGTGGGACCGGGAGGACGACCTGCGCCATGATTTTTATCGTCCTGCGGGATTCCACTTTTTCAAGGCGGGCCTCGATGGCGCAGGCAAACTCGTGGCATTTCGTGACCACTTCATATCGTTCGGTACGGGCGGCAAATTTGCTAACAGCGCTGGGCTGCAATCGGTCGAATTTCCCGCACGATTCGTGCCGAACTTCGAACTGGGCGCGACGCTCATTGCGCTCGGCGTTCCGACCGGTCCGATGCGCGCTCCGGGCAGCAACGCGCTGGCCTTCGCCTTTCAGTCGTTCATCGACGAACTCGCGTTCGCCGCGGGCCGCGATGCGGTGCAATTTCGATTGGATCTCCTGGGTCCGCCGCACGTCTATGCCGGCACCCAGGGTCCGAATGGGTCGACACCCGACTTCGATTCCGGGCGCATGCGCGCAGTCCTTGAACGGGTTGCAGATCGGTCAGGCTGGGGGAAGCGCCCGCTAAGAACTCGATCCGGCCTCGGCGCGGCGTTCTACTTCAGCCATTTGGGCTACTTCGCCGAGGTCGTGCAGGCGACCGTCGATGCGCGCGGCAATGTTCGCGTCGATAAAGTCTGGGTGGCAGCCGACATCGGCAGCCACGTCATCAATCCGATGGGCGCCGAGAATCAAGTCCAAGGGGCCGCGATCGACGGCATCAGCGCGGCGCTCGGACAAGCCATCACGATTGAGCGCGGGCGCGCGGTCCAGCGCAATTTCGATGACTATCGGCTGTTGCGCATCGACCGTGCCCCGCCCGTGGATGTGCATTTCGTGATTTCCGACAATCCACCGACCGGTCTCGGCGAGCCGGCGCTGCCGCCGGTCATTCCGGCCTTATGCAATGCCATTTTTGCAGCGACCGGCAAGCGCATCCGCAAGCTGCCGATCGACCCGGCAGAACTGTCCGTGGCCTGACGACGCGGTTCGCGGCCGAGATGGGCGCCTTCGGCGCGAATCACCACCTACGCTAATCGCAAGCTCATCCCGCGCATCGAACTCCGCTCGAAAGACGGCCGTGTCCTCGGATCCAGCGACATGCGGTTCGGCCGGCTCAAGAACGTGTCTTCATAATCTTCCGTTGCCCGAAAGACGAGGACGAAGAAAAACTGTGCGAATTGAGTGGCCGCTTTTGTTCTTCGGAGATTCCAAGGTTGGGTGTTCGCAGTTCGACAGTTGCCGTTCGACAATTCTTAGTGGGTGCGCTGATTCCCACGCGCGGCCCCTTGCTGGGGAGGGCGCGCAGGTGGGGAGGTACCCGCCGAGCGTGTTACAGCAAAGTAAAGGCTTTGCCGCGTGGCAGGCGATAGCGTGAAAAATCCGTGACGTCGACGGTCAATATCTCGGTCACGCCCGTTTCGGCGGCCAGCCAATACAGGGATGCATCAGCGAGATCCATCTCGCGCTTGCCGGCTTCGCTGTATCGACGCATCCATCGAACGATGTCGCCAAGGTGCGCAGGCTCAAACGGATAAACCACCGCGCCGCCCAGTTCTATCCATTTGAGCATTTCAAAACGCTGCGGTATTTCGAGCAGATACGAAGCCTCGACAATACAGGGCCAGGTCGTAATGAGCCGCAGTCCACCCACCGACAGTTCTTTCACCATCGCATCGAAGCGGGCGTGGTGGTGGTCATCCACCGCGAACAGCGCGATCAGCGGTCCGGAATCAATCAGGCAACTTCGCACGAAGCTTGGCCCTCATTCTTGCCGAGACATTGCGTGACGCTTTCGGATTTCCCATCGCTTTGCCGCTGCGCACAGTACTGAGCAAGTCCGCTGGATTCTTAAGGCCCAACACCCGTTCGAGTGCATCCTTCACGAATTCCGATTTGGTAACGCCCAGCCGGCGAGATTCTTGCGCTACGCGGGTTTCCAATGTCGGATCCAATCTCACGCTCATGGCCATGTCGTCGCTCCAAGCTGGCATGTAATACAGCAATACTGTAATACGGAAACCAAAATCCGTCCAGGAGAATCTCGAATCTAATTTCACGCGCGCTGTCGACTTTCACCATTCGTGCGCTCGCCGAGCAAGGACATCGGGTGCCCGAAGACATATCGGTGATTGGCTATGACGACACGCTGCTGGCAGCATTCGTTCCCCCACTGACCACCGTGCACCAAAATTGGGCGAAGATGGCAGATTGCTGGCACGCAAGTCGCTGGACCTGATCCATGGAGACCAAGCAGAGCCCGAAGTGCTCCCCAACAATATGGTAACCAGGAGTACTTGAAAGTCCAAAAAAAAGCCCTGCCAGGCAGGGCTTAGTCCGGGGAGGCGCCAGGACCTATCTGTGCACGCCTAACTTCTCGCGCCAGCCGGGATATAGCTTGTCGGCGTCCTTCGGGAAGGACTCGAAGGCGCGGGCGAACTCCTTGTGCTCCTTGGCAAACTGGATGGGATCGGCGCCGGCCTTCCAGCACTCGTAGGACTGCCGCAGGGAGATGGCACCGGAGGCAGGGCTGTCAATGTGACCGTAGGAGCCTCCGCCGGCGGTGTTGATGACGTTGCCATGGCCGAGATTCTCGAAGAACCCGGGCAGGCGCAGCGCATTCATCCCACCCGAAATGATCGGCGTCGTCGGTTTCATGCCATACCACTTCTGGTAATAGACAGGACCTTGGCATTCGTCGCGCTCGATCATGTAGGCGATGATCTTATCTTCGCCCTCGCCTTCCATCTTGCCATAGCCCATGGTTCCCACGTGGATTCCCGAGGCGCCCTGCAGACGGGACATCTTGGCCAGCACGAACGCGGTGTAGCCGCGCTTGGAGTTGGGCGATGTGACGGCGCCGTGGCCGGCGCGATGATAGTGCAGGTACTGACCGGGGTACTGGCGACGGGCAGTGGTCACCATGCCGGGACCACCGACGTAGCCGTCGACCAGGAACGCCAGCTTGTCGGCGTCGGGGCCAAACACTTCGAGCGCATAATCCGCGCGCGCACACATTTCAAAATGGTCATCGGCGGTGATGTTCATCGAGAACAGTTTGGCTTGTCCTGTTTCATCCTGCGCGCGCTTCAACGAGTCGTATACCAGCGGCAGCACTTTCTTGAGCGGGCAGAACGTTTGATTGCCCTGCGGTTCGTCGTTCTTGATGAAGTCGCCGCCCAGCCAGAATTGGTAGGCAGCATGGGCGAACGGCTCGGGACGCAGCCCAAGCTTGGGTTTGATGATGGTGCCTGAGATATAGCCGCCATCCTTGATGGGCCGACCGAGAATTCGCCACAGGTCGGAGATGTCCTTGGCTGGACCATCGAACATTTGCACGACGCGTTCGGGCACGTAGAAGTCGATCATCTTGGCATACTCGATGTCGCCCATGCCCTGATTGTTTCCGATGGCCAGGGTCAAAAAGGACACCAGCATGAAGCGGCCATCAGTAACGTTTCGGTCGAAAAGTTCCACTGGATACGCGATTCGCATATCTTCGGCGGCTTCATCGATGTAGTACACGAGCGCGTCCACGCCCTTCGTGAAATCGTCCGTCGTCGAGACCTCGACGTTCGTGCCGGTGGAAGACTCGGCGGCAAAGTGCGCGGCGCCTTCCAGATAGCCAGTGCCGGCCTTGGGCTTCATCGTGTACGCGACGAGGATGTGGCGCCCTCCGGCGATAAGGTCGGCTTCCTTCAAGTTGAGATTGGCGTAGCGGTTTGATTGGTCCATATGGGTCTCCTGACTTTCTTTCGCTGAGGGTATCGGCTAGGCAGATTCGGAATTGCAGGCGAATGCTACGCGGCCGGGTCTATAAATAGCTTTCACGGTTTCTTAATTGTAGCCACCAGAAGCTGGAATCGATCCTAGATGGTGCCAGCGACGCAGCAGATCGACGTCGACGAGACCATGCTCGCCGGCGTCGCCCGCCAGAACGCGACATGGTGTCCCCGCTTCACCAAGGTCGAATAATACCGCGACGGCACCGGAGAATGCTTGATTGCGGGTATATTCGTTCACTAAGACCGCGGTGACTATGCCGGCGCCAAGGCTCGCTGCCAGGCCGTTGGCGGAATCCTGCAGAGCAAGGCAGGCCCCTGGGCCCAGCTCGAGACGCTCGAGCACCCAGTGATAAATATCCGGAGAGGGCTTCTTGCTAGCCACCACGTCGCCCGCTCCTATCACCTCGAACCAGCCATCGGCGTTCGGGCCGAGATTGGTGCGGAGCAGCCGCGGTGTCCGCCAGCGTGCCATCGACATCGAAGATAACTGCCTCAAGCTCCATGGTGCGCGAGATTAGTCGTAAGTATCCATAAGCAACAGTCACGATGTTTTGTGTTGACCATAAGAATTACCCGAGGAAGGTCAGCATCATGGACAATGTCTCCCGCCCCAACTCACCGTTCTTGGAGCAATCGCCCGCCTTTCTTATATTTTCCGCGCCGCAGAAGACTGCGTATAGGTAGGACAAACCCTTATCTACCTACGGTACGCAGCAGGTGGTGATGCCCGATCCCGGTGACATTGCCACTCTCGCCGCGGTTAATCTTTTTCGGCCTTGATATGGCCTCCGCGACCTTCGCCAGGTGCTCGCCGCCGCCAGCTCCTGGTCCTCCCGGACCAGCCGGAGGTCAGCCCCCTGCGGCGCCAAATCCAGGAGGTAACCTGCGCAACAACCTCCCGCAGCTCCTGGCGCAGCTCCACCCCCGCCGGTTCTTCCAGGCGGAATGGGCGCTCCCTGGGGACTGACGCCCGCTGGGGCGCTCCGCCCGAGCAGGCCGCCCAACAATTCGGGGTGCTCGCAGGGTTCGGGGTCCAACTTCTAAACGGGCTCAAGGCACCAAGGAACAACCGACCTCTATCCCAACGCCACCTCAAATCCTACCAGCCCAATCGCGAGATAACCTACACTCACGGTCCGTCAGCTTCTCGCCTCGGGGCCGGGCGCGCCCGATGGAGAACTTCTAACCCTACTCATGGTCCAGAGCGAGCGATGACCAATACAGAACAGTATAAAGTACGCAAAGAGCCCTACTATCAACCGCAGGGAAACGAAGTCTGGCTGTACGAGGCGGCTTACGCCGCGCGCCTGCCGGTGATGGTAAAAGGCCCGACCGGCTGCGGAAAATCGCGCTTTGTCGAACACATGGCCTGGAAGCTGAACAAGCCGCTGATTACCGTGGCATGCAACGAGGACATGACCGCCAGCGATCTGGTCGGGCGCTACCTGCTGGATGCTCAGGGAACGCGCTGGCTGGACGGCCCGCTGACGACGGCGGCGCGTATCGGCGCGATTTGCTACCTCGATGAAATTGTCGAGGCTCGCCAGGACACCACGGTGGTGATCCATCCGCTGACCGACCACAGGCGCACCCTGCCGCTGGACAAGAAGGGCGAGTTGATCGAGGCACATCCCGATTTTCAATTGGTGATTTCCTATAATCCGGGCTACCAGAGTCTGCTGAAGGAACTGAAACAATCCACCAAACAGCGCTTCACGGCCTTTGATTTCGACTATCCCGAGGCCGGCGTCGAGGCGGAGATTCTCAGCAAAGAGACAGGTATGGACCAGGCGATATCCGCCAAGCTGGTGAAGATAGGCGCGGCGGCGCGCAACCTGAAGGGGCATGGCCTGGAGGAAGGTATTTCCACGCGCCTCCTGGTATACGCGGCCACCCTGATCAGAGGCGGGGTGCCGGCTCGCGATGCTTGCCGTATGGCTTTGGTGCGCCCGATCACCGATGATGCGGATATTCGCGAAACGCTCGATCACGCTATCGATGCCGTATTTGCTTGAAGCGACCGGGAAAAAATCATGGAAACGGTGGCAATACCCGCTGAGCTTCAAACCTATTGGGCGCTGCTTGACTGTCGTTTCCCACGCGTCAAACCGGTTTTCGCCGATTGTCTGAGCTACGCCCTGGCGACGCTTTCCAAGGAGGGAGTGGCAGCCTACATCGAGAGTGCGCGCTTCCTCGGCAAGATGGGGCGCGGTGCCGAGCCCATCCTGATCTTCCTCGAGGAATGGCCGGCAGTTGCCAAGACCCTGGGTGAATCCACGTTGCCTGCCGTGATGGATCTCGTGCACAGGATGGGGAAGTCTCCCAATGGCAGGGCGATCACGCCGTTCCTGCAATGGTTGCCGGCCATATCGCGCAAGCTGACTTCGAGTGAACAGCTGAGCGACTTTCTTGCCATCACGCTCGACTTGATGGAGCGAACCACCGGGTCAATACACGGAATCCATCAGACCTTTCCGAGCCCCGGGTTGCCTGATTTTTTCAAACAAGCGCCGGCCCTGCTTGGGCAGCTTTCCCTGAAGGGATTGAAAAACTGGGTGGATTATGGGGTGCGTTATTACCATGACCATCCTGATCGGCAAGTCGATTTTTTCAGTCTGCAGTCGGCGGACAGTCAAGCCGTGCTGCAGCGCGAGCGCAGCGGCACCCTGTTGGTGAATAACGAGCGCAAGCTGGATATGTATTTGCGCGGTTTGTGGCAAGACGAGGATCAATTGATTCCCTATTCCGGCGCGTTCGATGAACTGCGCCAGCCTATTCCCTACTATGACAAGCTCGGCATACGCCTGCCCGACGTATACAGTGATGCGCACGGCATAACCGGCATCGACCGCTACCGTGCCGCATTGGCTCACATCGCCGCGCATCGCCGCTGGACCACCGCGATTTTTGCGGACAATCTCAGTCCCTTCCAGCGCATGGCAACGGAGTTCTTGGAGGACAGCCGCGTCGAATATCTTGCTATGCGCGAGTATCCCGGTTTGCGTCGGATCTTCATGGCGCTGCACCCGATCCCGGCTGAAGACGCCTGTGATCCCGAGCTCGAATCCGGCGTACGCCATCGCCTGACGATGCTGTCGCGTGCCGTGCTCGACCAAAAGCATCCCTATCACAATCCGCACGTCGTCGAATTTGCCGAGCGCTTCCACACGCTGATGCGCGAAAGCAACATGAGCACCCGGGAGATGGCCGATCTCGCGGTTTCTTTCGTGGCCAAGACGCGCCGACAGAGCGATCAACTCGCCAAGACTCACTTCAAGGACACCGTGGTAGATTACCGCGACGACAATCGCCAGATATGGAAATTCATAGAGCAAGGCGACGAGGAGGACGCGTTCGAGGAGCAGCGCAAGACCGAGCCCACCGAGGAGCTGAGCCGCCTGCCCCCGCGCCATTATCATGAATGGGATTACCACACCCACGGCTACCGTCCGGACTGGGTGAGCGTGCACGAGGCGCTGCATCCGGGCGGCAATGCGGCAGACATCGACAGGCTCTTGGCGAAGCACGCCGCCCTGGCCAAGCGTTTGAAGAAGATGCTCGACTTGCTCAAGCCGCAAGACAAGGTGCGCATCCGCTTTCAGGAAGAGGGCAGCGAGCTGGATTTGGATATCGCGCTGCGCTCATTGATCGACTACAAGAGCGGGGCGACTCCCGACCCGCGCATCAACATGAGCCATCGCACTGACGGGCGGAACATCGCGGTGATGATACTGTTGGACCTATCCGAGTCGCTCAACGAGAAAGTGGCCGGCTGCGACCAGACCGTTCTGGAGCTGAGCCAGGAAGCCGTCTCGTTGCTGGCGTGGGCGATCGAAAAACTGGGCGATCCGTTCGCCATTGCCGGGTTTCATTCCAATACGCGCCACGACGTGCGTTTTCTGCACATCAAAGGGTATAGCGAACACTGGGGAGACGAGGTGAAGGCGCGGTTGGCCGCGATGGAAGCCAGTTTTTCGACGCGCATGGGTGCGGCGATGCGCCACGCCGCACACTATCTCGAAAAACAACAGGCTGACAAAAAGTTGATGCTGATACTTACCGACGGCGAACCGGCCGACATCGACAGCAAGGATGGGCGCTTATTGATCGAGGACGCCCATCAGGCAGTGAAGGAGCTGGATCAGCAGGGCATTTACTCCTACTGCATCAATCTTGATCCCGGTGCAGATGAATATGTCGCGGATATTTTTGGCAAACAATACAGCATCATTGACCGCGTAGAGTCGCTGCCGGAAAAGTTGCCCCAGCTATTCATTTCCTTGACAAAATAAGTTCTTCACGGAATATGTGCGTTCACGTCGCGCGACAGGCGGACGCCATCGGGCAATGCCGCCAGCTACGTCCGCAGGAACTAGGTCAAGGATTTGGGGCGCAACCTCGAACTACCAATCAAGAAGCTCGAGGCCGCGACGCGAAACAACAAGACCAGCGAGTAAGTTTCTTCCGATCGTCCGCCTGCCGGCAGTGGTGGCACGCGGCAGTGACGGGTAGCAGCGTATCAGCTCCAAGGTCTGCGCAGCTTCCAGTTAAGCCCGCGGAAGCGCTGTGCAGAGTCCGAGGTGCTCTACGAACGGATCAAAATCCCTGTCGCTGTAAAGCAATGTCAGTCCCTTCTCAATGCAGCTGGTGGCGATCAATGTGTCGATGGCTTTTCGTATCGTGATGCCCTGCGACCGCAAGGTTCTAAAGTTCTTGGCCGCCTGGATAGCGATATCTGGCTTAACTGCCCATCGAATTCATCGCTGGTTGATCTCCAGCGTTCTTTCGGCGCAGCCCCGTTCATGGCGCATCCTATTCGCTCAGACTACCTAGGAATGAAGAAATGGCTCAACTCCCGCTCGTCAAAGCACAACTTGCTCTGAGTGCTGCACTCGAATATGCGCGAAAGCGCGCGTTGGCGCCTATGACTGTGGTCATATTGGATGCACGTGGGGTACTTAAAGTATTTGCCGCGGAAGATGGTACGCCCCTTCGGCGGGCCGATATCGCCATCGGAAAAGCGCATGGAGCATTAGCGATGGGCGCAGGATCGCGCTCCCTACAAAAGCGAGCGGAGCAGCAACCCTATTTCATTGCAGCCGCAAATCTTACCGCCGACCCCACCTGACGGCACCCAAGCCGAAAGACCCCTCCATGCTGAGCGCCAGCTGTAGCACGTTCTTCCGGGTCGTGCTGATCCGGGCCGGGCGCTCCGCGGACTATAAGCGGGAAATGCTCAAACGCCTCTGGTCGCTGATGCAAACCGCAACCGGCGCGCCCGATGAGGAGATCGTCCTGGGCATTCAGGAGGTTCCACCCAGTCAGGCGATGGAAATGGGACAGATCGTACCCGACGTTGCGAGCTCTTAGCGCTGGGCGATCCGACCCGCCTGTGAGGGCGGGTAAAACCCCGCGGCCGCGGGCGCTACGCGCCTGCCGCTCAACCTCCCGAACTCGCCGTGCGCCTCGACTTGCTCGTCTCCGAGCCGCGTGCCGCAACGAATTCACGCGTGCGCTTCTGAACGACACCATCCGTAGTTTCGACGTACGGGACGCCTTTAGGCGGTTGGAAAGTTCGCGTCGATGGTCGTGCCATCAGGCAATTGACACTGACCCATGCCTCCCCCGTTCATTCCGTCGGAGGGATGCACGAGCTGAAATTGGCATCGCATGTGCGTGCCGTTGGGCGCGGCGAGATTGGCGACCACGCGGCCTGTGTAGTGCATGATGAAGTCTGGCGACGGGTCTGCATCCCAGTAACCCCAACCGCCCCAACCGACTCGGCCGCCCCAGCCGCCTGGGCCGCCCCAGCCCGGATACCACAGAGACCCGATGCTATCGACTGTCGTGTCTTTGGTGATCTGAAAGTACTGTCCGCTGTATGTCTGGCCGCCGGACAGCGTTGCGGTCACGGTTCCGGAAACTCCGTCGGAACTCTTCCAGCTAAATGTGGTGGGACTCCCACCTGAAGCCGTAGAGCCGACCCCCGTTCCCGTGGTCGTACAACCAGCCGCAATCGCGGCGAGCAGTGCCAGTACCAACTGCAAACGATGACTTTTCATCTCTACACTCCGTTTGTGCGCCACCGCGATATGCAGGGTCGAACATTAGCGCTTTAGGGCCGAGAGGAGCTTGCGCGCGCTTATCGTGCATTGATCGGAATTGCGGGCACCATCCCGACTTCTGCCTCATGATCAGAGGATTGACCTCGAACGCCATGCATGGCGCAATCAACGCTTCAGTGCGGCAAGTCCCGCTTGCGCGACTTGCACGTCGTGCTCTGGCGTATCGAAGGCCGAGTCGAACGGCATCAGCGACTCGGCGGACGCTGAGCTACTGATCGCGAAGCAGCGCACCAACCGGTCGAATGCCCTGTTTTGTCCGGACTGAGCGCTTCGCACTAGCTTCAAATCGCTCGCATCGGCAAAGGGAGCCATGAGCTGGCCAAGGGACGCGTTCATACTGCAAGCCACGCGGTCGCGCCCATCAGCGCGATGAGGACCTGCCTCACTCGATCCTTAAGGGCGAAGACCAAAGGATCGTCGGTCATACGCCCGCGGTGCGCGGTCAACCACATGTAACTGATCCAGTACAGGAGCAGCGCGGAGGTTACCCAGATGAACTCGGAGCGTCCGTACGACAACTCGCGCGGAGAGGCTTGCATATACTGGGTCAGCATGAGGACCGACACGATTCCGCTGCCACTGCCCAGCGCCAAAATTACCTCCCGATCCTCGAGTCGATAGGCGCGCGCATGAGCCGCCGGCCCATCGCGCAGGCGAAGCAGCATCAGTTCTGTATAGCGCTTGATCAACGCCAGGCTAAAGAAGAAGAACGTACAGAAGCCAAGCAGGGCAGGGCAGGGATGAATGTCCACCGCCACGGCGCCCACGACTACGCGAAAACCATAACCGGCAGCCAATATCAGTGCGTCGAGCAGCACGATTGACTTGAGCTTGAGCGAGTACGCGATCATTAAGGCGACGTAGCTCGCGAGAATTCCTGCCACCATCGGACCCAAGGGAAGACACGCCGCCAGTGCCCCGGCGAACAGTACCGGAAGCAGCCCGATCGCAATCGATCGCGGTAATCGCCCGGAGGCGATTGGCCGACGGAACTTGTGCGGATGCAAACGATCGGCCGGCGCGTCGCGCAAATCATTGAACACATAGATACTAGAGGCGCATAGACTGAAGGCAACGAAGGCGCAGGCCGCGGCACGCACGAGTTCACCCTCGCCCAACCGGTGAGTCGCCGCGAGTGGTATGAAAACGAGCACGTTCTTTAGCCACTGATACGGCCGCATCGACTCGAGCGCTGCACCGATGACCGATGCCGCGTTCGGAGCGCGACCGATCGAAAGTGAGGCATCTGACTCAGGTACAGCGGACATGGCCATGTCACCGTACGGCACGCTCAAAAGAAATTCTTGGCAAACCGTTGCATTCTTTGTCTCAAACGGCACTCGATGCGTGACGCCCAGGCGATTCTCTCAAACAGGACGCTCGCGTGAAGCTGCTAAGGAGAGACGGTAAGGTACCGCGAACGAACACACTGGATAAGGGGACTAGATGAAGGTCCCTTGCGGTTAGCACACGGATCGGCCGCATTGTCGTTGAGGACAACGCGGCCGCCGTGGTTGCTTACTGGAGCGTGATTTTCATACCGTTGGCGGACAGGTTAAATTTCAACCCACCGGACTGCGACTGCACCTTGATTACGACGCCCTTCTCGTTCTTGAGATAGGCGACCGAGCCGCCGACAATGACCGTCATGCCGGCGGCGACCGCCGAATAGTTGCCACTGAGATCCTCCGGACTGTTCAGATTATAGACTTCACCCTGAGCGCTAATCCCAGCGGCGCCGACGTCAACGACCGATATGCCCGAAAGCTTGAAGTTGTACTGTTTTTGGTCTTTGCTGTAGTAGAGAGTGCCGTGCCCCCAGGTGTATCCGATGCCCGCGGCGACCGAGCCACCGCTAAACCAAAAGTAACCCGACGGTATCGCTCCCTCTGAAACCGGCGGCGACGAATCTGCCGCCATCGCGACAGTCGACACAAAGAGGGTAGCGAAGAGACTCAACATTAACTTGTACATGATTGTAACTCCTTAGATTGCATTACCTGTAGCCCGAAGAAGAAGGCCGCCAGCGCCACAGCAACCGGAATTGCGATCAGTAGCGCCAATGCGACCTTGAACGAAACGCGCACGGGTGCCCCCTTTTCGCGAACTGGTGCTCCGCCGGCAGGCCGTGCCGGGGAGTTAAAAAAGAAGTGGTGCGTGTTCGACTTCACGGGCGTTAGCCTAGAGACGCAGCTGGCTTGGGACAATCGGCCCGCGATAAATGCGAGTTTCCTCGCAGGAAACAACGGGAGCGGTGCGCGTGACGGCACACGTGCAACTCGAAAATTCCAGTGCGGCGGTTCTCTCTGTACAGCGGGCTTGTGAACGTGGCGCGCGTTGTTTCGCGTACCGCCGTGTCAAAGCATTGCCGGCGTGCGGTTCTCGGTTCTCATCATCGCGTCACTCATCTGCTTCGCTGCTGCGAGCGCGGATACGCTTGCTGGCGGCACGGCCGATGCTGAAAACGCGGGAGCCTGTCAGCGCGTAACGTCCGGGATCGAAGAAGTTTCCCCTTCGGAGCCGACCGGCGGTCGGCGGGCTTGCGGCATTCGTGAACGGGAAGTTTACCGCGGTGCCATCTGTGCCGGCCGGCACTACGTTCGCGATCGCAGGCGATAATCACGGCGGCTTATGGCTCAGTCGGTGGTTCACCGCAGCTGACGACGGTCTGGCGCATCTGCTCGAGGGCAAAATCATTGAGCAGGCGCCTTGGCAGAAGCTGGGTGGCGGACCTGGGACTGGCGGCTTGGTGCCCGACCCCGATGGTGGCGTCTGGGCGGGCCTATTCAGCGGCGGGCTTGCGTACTTTCGTCAGGGACAAATACGAAACTTGCCATTGAGGGATGAAAGCGGTGCCGCCAGCGTGGTCTTGGACCTTTCGCGCAATCGCGACGGCACCTTTTGGGCCGCAACCGAAAACGGTCTCAGCCGGATCAGCAACGGGCACGTTGCCACGCTGACCACCGCGAACGGATTGCCTTGTAACAAAGTCCACTGGATCATCGAAGACGATGCATCTTCGTATTGGCTGTATACGCAGTGTGGACTCTTGCGGGTAGCGCGCACTGAGTTGGACGCATGGGTCGCCGACCCAAAGCGAACAATTCAGGTAACGACATTCGACGACGCGGATGGAATTCGGCTGGCTTCAACCCTCAGCGGGATGCACCCTCAGGTAGCAAAATCGTCCGACGGGAAAATCTGGTTCGTCAATTATGACACGGTGAGCTTCTTCGATCCCTCTCGCATGACCAGGAACATACTCGCTCCACCAGTCCACATCGAGCAAATCACCGCGGATCATAAAATCTACGATGCCCAATCCGGACTGCGCCTGCCTCCTTTGGTCCGAGACCTATCGATCGACTACACTGCGCTCAGCCTCGTCGCGCCAGAGAAGACCCACTTCAAGTACAAGCTAGAGGGTCAGGACGCTGACTGGAGGGAGGTCGTCAACAACCGCGAGGCGCAGTATTCAAACCTCGCTCCGAGCAACTACCGCTTTCGGGTGATTGCGAGCAATAACAGCGGCGTGTGGAACGAAACGGGTGCATCGCTCGACTTCTCGATCGCGCCGGCCTACTGGCAGACGGCCTGGTTCCGAGCGCTGTGTGTGGCGGCCATTCTGGCATTGTTATGGATGCTGTATCGGCTACGCATGCGGCAAGTGGCGCACGAGTTCGACGTGGAGCTCGAGGCGCGCGTGGACGAGCGGACACGGATCGCGCGCGAGCTGCACGACACGCTGCTGCAGAGCTTTAATGGATTGCTGCTCCGCTTTCGGACCGTTCATACGCTTATTTCAAAGAATCCTGACCAGGCGCGCACGATTCTCGAGAATGCTATCGATGAGACCCGACGAGCGCTTACTGAAGGGCGACAGGCCGTGCAGGGATTACGGCCCGCCGCAGTCGAGACGCACGAATTCAGCGAAGCCATCAAGACACTCACGGAAGAGCTCGCGAGCGATCCCACCCATAGCGGTGGTGCCGAAGTACGCCTGAACGTCGAAGGCACCCCGCGAAAGAAGCGGCCTCTCATACGCGATGAGATCTATCGGATCGCGAGCGAAGCCTTGCGAAACGCCTTCCGTCATGCCGAGGCGAGCCATATCGAGGTGCAGCTCAGCTACGGTGAGAAGAGCTTTGAGCTTCGCGTGCGAGATGACGGCAAAGGCATCGATCCGAAATTCTTAACCGATGAGGGCCCGGCTGGGCACTTCGGCCTGCGCGGGATGCGCGAGCGTGCGCAAAAGATTGGCGGCCAATTGACGGTCTGGAGCGCGCCGGCCTCCGGCACGGAACTGGTGCTCAGCGTTCCGGCCGCGATCGCCTACGACACTGCGAAGAGAGCAAGACGTTCCTGGCTTGCGAGGGCATTTACCGCGAGACCTAAGAAGTCGAAGTCATGAGCAACGACTCCGCCGTAATCCGGATCCTGACGGTCGACGATCACCGGCTCATCCGTCGGGGCATTGCTGACCTTGTCGCGACTCAATCGGACATGCGCGTGGTCGCCGAGGCGATCAACGGACGCGAGGCGCTCAAGGAGTTCCGCGCGCACCGTCCTGATATCACGTTGATGGATATTCAGATGCCGGAGATGAGTGGGCTGACGGCGCAAGACGCACCTTCTAGAAGCTGCGAAAGACCCGCATCCCGTACTGACGGGGATTGCCGAAGAACTCATTGTTCGGATTCTGGCCGTATGCGGTTTGCCCGGTAACGTAGACCTTATTCGCCAGGTTCAACCCGTACGCCTGAACTCGCCATTCCTTGTACTTGTAAGTGACACTCCCGCTCCATAGACCTTGCGAACCCAGATAGTCCGTGATGGGTTGCTCGAAGAGGGTTGTCCATTGGGGGCCGATATAGGAGTAGTTGATACGCGGGGTCAGCGTACCTGACCCGACGAGCATGTCGTATTCCACGCCGGCATTGAAGGTCCATCGCGGTGCAAAGGGATTCTCGCTGCCGGCAAGGTTCACAATATACGGGCTGTAGTTGAAGCAGCCGGGCGGCTCCGCGCCGGGAGCGCATTGCGGCAAACCTTGGGCGACGGTTCCCGGCGGGAGCGCCTCGGTATTGACGAGGCTGATCGCCCCAAGTCTCGAGTTGACGTATGCCCCGCCGGCATCGAAGTGCAGGGATTCGAATCGCCCGTGCAGCTCGAATTCGCCGCCCTTGATGGTGGATTTTCCCGCGTTGATCAACGATTGCTGTGCGGTGATTGGGTCAAACGCATCGACCTGCAAATTGGTGTAGTTGTTGAAATACCCTCCGAGGCTGGTACGCAGGTGATCCTGGAAGAAATTCGCCTTCCAGCCGAGCTCGTAGTCCCAAACAATCTCGGGGGCGAAGTTCGACTGCGGGAAAGTCGCACTTCCCGCGTTGAAGCCGCCGGCCTTGAAGCCCTTGGCGACGAAGGCGTATAGAAAATTAGCGTCATCGAGGGTCCAGTTCAATGACACCTTCCCGGTTGTTGCCGAATCGGTTTCTTTACCTGATTCATTGACAAAGATCGGCGGCACGCCCGGAATCCCAAGAGTAATCGTGACGCCCTCCCCGCCTGGCACTGAGTTCCAGTCGTAGGTGTAACGTAGGCCGGCCTGCAGCTGCAGCCGCGGAACGATCTCATAGCTCACCTGACCGAATGCGGCGGCAGACTCCAGCATCTGGGTAAAGTCCGGCACAATGCTATTGGGAATCGCCTGACTTTGAATGTTTAGTACGACCTCGCGGTTGTCGTGCAGATAGAACGTCCCCAAGATCCATTGCAGCCGTCCGGCGTCGGGCGAGATCAGGTTGAATTCCTGCGTGAGCGGGCGCTCTATAATGGCTTGTGTAGTGACCAGTGCCGGCGGACCCGGCAGGGTAGAAGACGTACCGTCCATGTCATAGACATTGTGCACGCGCATGAACTGATCGCCCGACAGCGAGCGAAGAGTGACACCGCTGCCGGCGATGTCCCAGTCGATCTTCAGGCTGCTTCGAACGGCGAGCTCGTCGTTGAGAGTCGAATGGTCATAGTTGAGTGTAAAGGGGTCTGGTGATGCGTACGGGGCGTACTCCGTGGTTGGAACCGGCTTGTAAGCGTAACCCCCGGTACTCTTGTCGTTGACCTCGACCTTCAGCAGGATCTCAAGATCGTCGCTGGGCTTTCCAAGCAGGCCGAAGCGCGCATTCCTTTCGTCCAGCGCGCCCGGAGGATTGAACTGCTGCGGCACGGCTGTCAGTTGTGACGCACGGTCTACGTAGAAACTGTCACGCTCGTGTATATCGAACGCAACGCGCGCGGCCCAGGCGTCGCTGATCGGAAGATTGACGCCGCCTTCCGTTGCCCATTCTGAATAGTTGCCTACTTGGGCCTGAACGTCACCATGCAGCCCATTGAAATCAGGGCTGCGGCTGTTGATAAAGATCGCACCGCCAGTGGAGTTAGAGCCGACAAACGTTCCCTGCGGTCCTCGCAGAATCTCAACGCTTCCGAGATCGTAGAATGTGTCCGTCGTGACAATCGGCGGCTGCCACAGGCCATCACGGTAGGTGGCGACGCCAGGCACCACCGCTGGGGACCCACTGTCGAGACCAATCCCGCGAATGTTGACGCTGGCACTCAAGCCGGCCGGAGAGATCGAAAGCGAGGGGGACGCGTTTTGCAGGTCAGCCATTTGCACCACCCCCTTCCTCACTAGTTCATCGTCGTTGAGGACTGTGACCGCGATGGGGGTCGTCTGCAGGTTCTCGTTGCGCCGCTCTGCCGTCACGATAACCTCTGTGAGCTCCGTGTCCTCGTCAGTTGCATTACCTGCGGAAGACGCGAGGCTTGTCCGCTGTTGTGCGATAGAGGTAACCGCACAGCAGAGCGCTGCGACCGCCGCGAGAGCGGTAACGGCGCGAACTAGAGGTTGGCAGGGTGGGGAGGCGTAATGATTTTCCATCTTGAACCCACCGTCTTCTTTCGATTTCAGTAGAGTCAGTAGCCCACTGATTAGCATTAATCCGGCTCCGGAGCTGCGGTCGATAGGGAGAAACCACTACTTTGACGTGAAAGGTACGCGAACCCGGAAGTGTTCGTGTTTGCCGGAGCACAAGCCAAGCAATGCGTGTACCACGCATTTCTCCAGAGGCAGTTCCTCACAGCGCGAGCGGGTTGTTGCAGCGCACTATTCACCCAGTTGCGAACTAGGGAAATTCCACACTTGGCTCTCGCTGATAGGCGGCCCATACTTTGCCTTGATCAGCCGCCCGACGCTCTGCAACCTCCAAATCAAACGAGCTATGTCGCTAAGCAAACCCGCGCTAGCGCTGATTACCCTAGGCGCGCTTGGCGCACTGTTCTGGTCTCCCGCTCTTTGTGCGCTGGATCCATCGCTGGACATCAGCCAGTACGCGCATGTCGCGTGGACCTTGCGCAACGGATTCTTAAACGGGGCAGTCTACACAATCGCGCAGACGACCGACGGTTATCTGTGGCTGGGCACCCAGTCCGGGGTAGTGCGCTTCGACGGCGTTCGTGCGGTGCCGTTGCCTCTGCCACCCGGGCAACAACTTCCGAGCACCGCGGTAGCGGCCCTGCTGCCGGCTCGCGACGGAACCCTCTGGATCGGCACACTCGATGGGCTAGCGAGTTGGAACGATGGACGGCTAACTGAATATCCGGCGCTCGCCCAGCAGGCAGTTATCGCGCTCCTCGAAGGGCGGGACGGGACTGTGTGGGCGGGCGGCTTTGGAAGTCCGACGGGAAAGTTATGCGCGATTCGCGGTCGAGATGCCAGGTGTTACGGCGATGACGGAAGTCTTGGCGCCTCAGTGGCGTCTTTATATGAAGATGCCGAGGGCAGCCTGTGGGTAGGAGCGGCGACAGGGCTCTGGCGATGGAACCCGGGTCCGCCAACCCGCCGTCTGTCCATACCAATCCCGAGCTTGCACGCCGTCACGCAAGGCGATCACGGCGCAGGCGTGACGGTCGCCGCGGACAGCGTCTATCAAAGCGTAGGCGAAAAATTCGAAAATTACCCTCTTCTTGGCGCCCCGTCGCCCCTGACGGCCCGAACTGTTCTCCGTGATCGCCATGGTGGGCTCTGGATCGGCACACAAGCTCACGGACTTGTGCACTCGTACGAGGGGAAAACCTTTCTGTTTACCCAGGCCGATGGCCTGACGGCCGATTCGGTCCTCGCCCTTTTCGAAGACCATGAAGGGACAATCTGGGTCGCTACCCCCAATGGTCTTGATCAGTTTCGCGAATCGCCAGTTGGCTCCCTCTCCGTAAACGAGGGGCTATCCAGCGCGACAACGACCTCCATCCTGGCGGCGCATGACGGCAGCATTTGGATCGGCACGGCGGACGGACTCAACAGATGGAAAGACGGACACATGAGGATCTATCGGACGCGAAGCGATCCTGGCCTCCCGGGTGACTCGATTCAATCGCTCTTCGAAGATGAGAGGGGCCGTATTTGGGTTTCTGGCTTTCGTGGTCTCGCGGTCTTCGAAAACGGTAGGTTTACGGCGATCCCGTCAGTTCCTGCCGGGTTTGTGCATGCGATCGCAAGCGATAACCGTGGCGGCCTGTGGCTCAGCATGTGGCTCGCCGCCGACGATTACGGTCTGGTGCATCTGGCCGGCGGCAAAATCATCGAGCAGGTGTCGTGGCGAGAGATCGGTGGCGGCCCGGGAAGTGGCCTGGCGCCCGAGCCGGACGGCGGCATCTGGACCGGGCTGTTGAGCGGCGGTATCGCCTACTTCCATGCCGGCGAAATCCGGAAGCTGCCATTACTCGACAACGGGGGCCGCTCCCGGAGACTGCTGGAGCTTGAGCGCGATCGCGACGGCTCGCTTTGGGCAGCGGCTGAAAATGGTGTCAGCCGGATCAATAAAGGGCGCGTGGCGACCCTGACCGCCGCCAACGGTTTGCCCTGCGACGCCGTTCACTGGATCATCGAAGACGACCAGTCGTTCTACTGGCTGTACACGCGGTGCGGGCTTTTGCATATCGCGCGAACCGAGTTGGACGCCTGGGCGGCCGACCCGAAGCGGACGGTCCGAGCGACGACATTCGACACCACGGACGGAATTCGGCCGGTTGGGATTCTTAAGGGCTTCAGGCCGTCGGTAACGAAGGCGTCCGACGGGAGAATCTGGTTCCTGAATGGAGATACCGTGAGTATCGTTGATCCGTCCCGGGTCGTTGTCAACACGCTCGCTCCGCCGGTCCACATTGAGCAAATCACTGCTGATCGCAAAACCTATGATGCCAAATCCGGACTGCGCTTGCCTCCGTTGGTCCGAGACCTATCGATCGACTACACCGCGCTCAGCCTAGTCGCGCCACAGAAGGTCCACTTCAAGTACCAGCTGAAGGGTCAGGACCCGGACTGGAGGGAGGTCGTCAACGAGCGCCAGGTGCAGTATTCAAACCTCGCTCCGGGCAACTACCGCTTTCGAGTGATCGCGAGCAACAATAGCGGAGTGTGGAACGAGACGGGTGCATCGCTCGACTTCTCGATCGCGCCGGCCTACTGGCAGACGGCCTGGTTCCGAGCGCTGTGTGTGGCGGCCATTCTGGCCTTGTTATTGATGCTATATCGGCTACGCATGCGGCAACTGGCACACGAGTTCGACATGAAGCTCGAGGCGCGCGTGGAGGAGCGGACACGGATCGCGCGCGAGCTGCACGACACGCTGCTGCAGAGCTTTAATGGATTATTGCTGCGCTTTCGGACGGTTCATGCGCTGTTTTCAAAGAGTCCCGATCAAGCGCGAACGATTCTCGAGGAGGCTATCGACGAGACCCGACAAGCGCTTACTGAGGGGCGACAGGCCGTGCAGGGATTACGGTCCTCCGCAGTCGAGACGCACGAATTCATCGAAGCCATCAAGACACTCACGGGAGAGCTCGCGAGCGATCCCACCCATAGCGGTGGTGCCGAAGTACACCTGAACGTCGAAGGCACCCCGCGAAAGAAGCGGCCTCTGATACGCGATGAGATCTATCGGATCGCGAGCGAAGCCTTGCGAAACGCCTTCCGTCATGCCGAGGCGAGCCATATCGAGGTGCAGCTCAGCTACGGTGAGAAGAGCTTTGAGCTTCGCGTGCGAGATGACGGCAAAGGCATCGATCCAGAATTCTTAACCGATGAGGGCCCGGCCGGGCACTTCGGCCTGCGCGGGATGCGCGAGCGCGCGCAACAGATTGGCGGCCAATTGACGGTCTGGAGCGCGCCGGCCTCGGGCACGGAACTGGTGCTCAGCGTGCCGGGCGCGCTCGCCTACGACCCCGCGAAGAGAGCTAGACGTTTCTGGCCGCTAGGAGCATTTGCCGCGAGACCCAAGAGGCCGCCGTCATGAGCAGCGACTCCGATGTAATCCGCATCCTGACGGTCGACGATCACCGGCTCATCCGTCGGGGCATTGCTGACCTTGTCGCGACTCAATCGGACATGCGGGTGATCGCCGAGGCGACCAACGGACGCGAAGCGCTCAAGGAGTTCCGCGCGCACCGTCCTGATATCACGTTGATGGATCTGCAGATGCCGGAGATGAGTGGGCTCGATGCGATCAGCGCCATTCGTGGCGAATATCCCGAGGCGCGCATCATCGTGCTGACAACTTATTCCGGTGACGTGCAGGCGTTACGCGCGCTCAAGGCGGGGGCCCGCGCCTACCTCCTCAAGGACGCCATGGACTTGGAGCTGCTCGATACGATTCGGGCCGTGCACGCCGGTCGGAAGGCCATTTCTCCCGAAGTCTCATTCCAGCTTGCCGAGCACGCCACGGATGATGCGTTGACGGCAGGTGAAGTCAGGGTACTAGCCCTCATCGCCGAAGGTAGGGCGAACAAGGAAATTGCCAAGCGCCTCTCCATCAGCGAGGCCACGGTAAAAGGTCAGGTCCAAAACATCCTCTCCAAGCTCGGTGCTAAGGACCGCACTCACGCCGCAATGATCGGGCTAAAGCGCGGGATCATCCAGCTCTAGGTTCGTATCCGAAAGGATGTCCGGCAGCGTCCTTTTGGACCTGTCGCCGGAGAAGCCCGTTCCCGTACGCTTCGCTCATGCGGCGCTTATTCTCAACCTTCGCGCACGGTGCACCCGGTATCGGACTACTGTTGTTGCGTCTGATGACCAGCGGTGCCTTGATTTATCACGGTGTCACCCCCCTGATAAGACACGCACCGTTCGCACCCGCGGCTGTCCACGCCCTGTTGATCTTACTGGGCGTGCTGCTGCTCGTGGGGCTGTGGACGCCGATCGCCGGGGCGCTGGTGGCGGTGATCACTCTCTGGGAGATGGTTTCGCAGCCGGCATCCCGGCCTCAATTTGTGTGGATTGCGATCATCACGACCGCTCTCGCATTGATCGGACCGGGCGCGTGGTCTGTTGATGCCTGGCTCTACGGGTGGAAACAAATAAAAATTTCAGATCGCAGGCCGTCGGGGCAAGACTCTCCGAGCTGACCTGAGCCGCGCATTTGGCACGCGGTATGGTACGAATGGATGTGTCGTTCGTGCCGAAATACCCAAAAAAATGCACCGATCGGCCGTGTCTGTGTCGTGGGCGTTCGTTCCACACTGCACGCCAGTGAGGTCAACTGTCTATCGAGGGAGAGAGCCATGAACGAAGAGGACGAGTTCATTTCTGTTCGGCGCTTACGCTCCACGCGCACATCGCTCGAGACGCCGAAGGCGCGACCGGTCAATCACTCCATGAGTGATGACGCGAGCCTTGGGCTACGCCTGGTGGAGGAGATCTCCGAGACGACCTGTTCGCACCGAGCTCGCAAAAGGATCAGGCGGGGCATCGTTTGGCAGGCGGCCTACGACGTACGGCTCATTCACCCTGAAGGGTTAGCCGTGTCCCCGCAGAGCTCGAACCATTCTGAGGACGTGATTCCCAGCTCGTCCCCGATGACGCCGTACACACACTGAAGAGGGGGACTACTCACATGGATACGCTCACGAGCATCAACGTATTTCGCCAGGTGGTCGAGTCAGGCAGCTTCGTGGGAGCGGCCGACCGGCTGGACCTTTCGACCGCGATGGTCAGCAAGCACGTCATGGCCATTGAGAAGCGCCTGCGCGTGAGGCTCCTCAATCGCAACAGCCACAAGCTGAGCCTCACCGAGCCGGGGAGGTTTTATCTCGAGCGCTGCAAAGCCATTCTTCAGGATCTGCACAAGACCGAGCTCGAATTGGAATCTTTGAGCTCGGCGCCCTGCGGCACCTTGCGTATTGCGTTCTGCGATACGTGCATCCCCGGCCTGGGGTTGGCCGGCGTGCTTGCCGAATATCGACGTCGCTGCCCGGAGGTCGTAGTCGATATCTCTTTCCTCGATCGCAGTGTGGACCTCGTGGAAGAAAACTACGATCTCGCCTTCCGCCTCGTACGCGATGAGTCTCTTCCGGCGGGCATCGTGGCGCGTCGCGTCCGATCCGTTCCATTCCGGCTAGCCGCCTCGCGCGCGTACCTCGAACGCAATGGCATACCGAAAGTCCCTGAGGATCTCGGCCAGCACGATTTCATCACCGCGGGCGGTCCCGAGTCGCTGTCGCTCGAATCAGCGCAGGGCGCGGTCGACATCCCACTGCGGGTGGCCCTGCGCTGCCGCACGATGGCGGACGTCGCCATGACCGTCGCGGGCGGCATGGGTTTGGCTCTATTGCCGGCGACCCTGTTGAGCGATCCCGCGTTCGCGAATGTCCTGAGGCCGGTGCTCACGGAGTTTCGATTGAAGGAATTCAACCTGTATCTGCTTTATCCCGGTCGCAAGTTCCTGCCGTTCAAGTCTCGTGCGTTCATCGACCTGGTCCTTGAGTCAAGTACCAAGAGTCAAGAGCAAAAGCAGGCGGGACTCGCGGCCAACCGCAGACGCTTTATGGCCGCAGAGCAGGTCGCGGCGTTGGCGGTCTGAAGCGATATGACCGAATGAGATTGCCATGCAGACCACCCAGTCTGCCAAGACCATAAGGAGATGAGAATGTCCACCGTCATGTACCCATCTGCCTATGCCACTGGCGCGCCGATCGTGACGCCCCGATTTGCTTGCGCGGAGAGCCTCATGCAACTTCTCGCTGACGCAAAAGCAGCCATCGAAAGCGATGTCACTGCAGCACGGGCGTGCATCGAGCAGGCGGCAGAACTGCTGCGGCCGGGGCTGAGTGACGACCGCATCAGGTCCGTCCGCGCGCCGATACCACGCGGCGGCCTGGCACCTTGGCAAGCCAAACGCATCGCCTCGTACATCGAGGCCAATCTTGCCTCGAGCATCCGGATCGAGGAACTCGCCAAGGTCGTTCAGCTCAGTACCAGCCACTTCTGTCGCGTCTTCAAACAGAGCTTCGGCATTCCGGCGCTCGCCTATGTTGCGCAACAGCGCGTGCGCAAGGCCCAGCAGCTCATGATGGGCTCGCCCGAGCGTCTGGCGCAGATCGCACTCGATTGCGGAATGTGCGATCAGGCGCACTTCACGAAGGTCTTCCGACGCGTCGTGGGAAGCAGTCCACGTGCGTGGCGCCGGCAGTTCATGGGCGGTGCGCTCTAGCCTACGAGGCAGTCAAGGTAGGAGCGCTGACATGACCCAATCAGCTGCCGCCTCGATCCGGATCGGTGAACTCGCATCGGGAACGGAGTTGATCGTCGATCAGCGCGGCTACAAACACCATGGAATCTATGTCGGCGGTGGTCGGGTCATCCACTATAGGGGTTGGATCAGCACCCTGCATGGGCTCGTGGAGGAGATCCCGCTGGCGGACTTCGTCGGCAAGCGGCCGTACCGGGCAGGTCGACCCCCCAAAGATCCAGCACACGGCGCGGAAATAGTGCGCCGGGCGCGCTCGCGATTGGGGGAGCGTAGCTACAGCCTTGTGCGGAACAACTGCGAACACCTCTGCAATTGGTGTCAGATCGGACACAGCAGGAGCGCGCAAGTGGATCGCGTGAGGCAGCAAGTACAGCGTGTCGTCAGCCTGGTTCGAGGTTGGCGATCGCAGCCCGTTGCGATGGATCTCCATCTGCTGCACCCACAACCAGGGCGCTAGCCTCGAGCCTCGCGCCCTGTCTTATCGCGCGCCATTGCAAACGCGACCATGCGAGGCCAACCGGTAGGCACAGAGACCAGGTACCGAATGTCGCCTGCCCCGTGACACCGAGCGCGATGCCGAGAAAGAAGCCGGCGACCACAGGAAATATGCGAACGACGCGTCCAGGCTTGCGCACTGGAATATTCGAGGCACGTGTGCCGTCACGCGCACCGCTCCCGTTGTTTCCTGCGAGGAAACTCGCATTTATCGCGGGCCGATTGTCCCAAGCCAGCTGCGTCTCTAGGCTAACGCCCGTGAAGTCGAACACGCACCACTTCTTTTTTAACTCCCCGGCACGGCCTGCCGGCGGAGCACCAGTTCGCGAAAAGGGGGCACCCGTGCGCGTTTCGTTCAAGGTCGCATTGGCGCTACTGATCGCAATTCCGGTTGCTGTGGCGCTGGCGGCCTTCTTCTTCGGGCTACAGGTAATGCAATCTAAGGAGTTACAATCATGTACAAGTTAATGTTGAGTCTCTTCGCTACCCTCTTTGTGTCGACTGTCGCGATGGCGGCAGATTCGTCGCCGCCGGTTTCAGAGGGAGCGATACCGTCGGGTTACTTTTGGTTTAGCGGTGGCTCGGTCGCCGCGGGCATCGGATACACCTGGGGGCACGGCACTCTCTACTACAGCAAAGACCAGAAGCAGTACAACTTCAAGCTTTCGGGCATATCGGTCGTTGACGTCGGCGCCGCTGGGATTAGCGCTCAGGGTGAAGTCTATAATCTGAACAGTCCGGAGGATCTCAGTGGCAACTATTCGGCGGTCGCCGCCGGCATGACGGTCATTGTCGGTGGCTCGGTCGCCTATCTCAAGAACGAGAAGGGCGTCGTAATCAAGGTGCAGTCGCAGTCCGGTGGGTTGAAATTTAACCTGTCCGCCAACGGTATGAAAATCACGCTCCAGTAAGCAACCACGGCGGCCGCGTTGTCCTCACCGACCATACGGCCGATCCGTGTCCTAACCGCAAGGGACCTTCATCTAGGCTAGCGAGCGACGATTCGAATCGCTCGACTCACTTCTGGCATTCGAATCACCGCGCGCATCGCAGGCAGATACACATACGGCCTATCAATTCAAGACGGATCGTTCTCAGCCATTCATGATCCCTGCGTACCAGCCTTCTGCAAGACTCATGTATAGGAGGTCGCCAATGACGATTTTTTGTAGCACCGCCTCGCCCGGTCAACGGTGGAAACAGTTCCTGCCGGGTGCAGCTTCGCACCAAAGCGATGTATTCAGCATGAACACTGCCTCTTCCTTGATTCGCGGACGGTGGTTGAGCTCCGGCGCGCGGCGGTCGCACCTGCTTGTCGACCGCGATCATAAATTGCGGCCACCCTTTGTGTATGACTACAGTTCGGCGATTGCCGAAGCAGTGGAGTGGCTGGGCGATCGCTATTTATTGGCGAAGCCGATCAATGCGAGGCCCCAGTTGCCGTATACGCGCTCGCGGTCGTCGAGCAGTCTTATGCACAAGTTAATTTAGTTTCTTTGCTGCTACACCGACCAGGGATTGCTGGAAAAACATGATCATCCACTCACAGGAAACGTGCATGAATCGGTTGCGCATTGTTCGAGATCCGCAGCGCGCGTAAGTTTATGACCGGGGACGATGCTGAGCTAGCTCTTCCCGGCACAACCCGGACATCACGGCCCGCAGGCCGGATGGCCGCTCGATGCGATCGGTGGTCAATGTGAATGTTGCTGAGGTCATTCCCCCACGGCTGGCCGCTCGGCGAGGCGATCGCGGCGTAGTCACCGTCGACATTGCCGGCGATTGGCTGGATCGGACCGCCCTGCCGGACGTCGGGCCGCTGGAGAAGGAGCTGGCGGCCGGCGGCGTGAGCACCTTGGAGTTTGAGGCGAAGCAGCTCGGCCGCTGGGACAGCGCCTTGATGGCGCGAATTCTCGCCATGAACGATCTGTGCGCAAAAGCAAACGTCGAGTTCCGAGCGAAGACCTTGCCGGAGGGGCTCGCGAAGCTCATCGCGCTGGCTGAGGCCGTTCCGGAAAAGAAGGATGCAGCGCGCGAGGACGCTAAGAAGACTTTCCTGCAGAGAGTCGGTGAGTCGGGCCTCGACGCATGGAACGGCGCCGCCGCGATGCTCAGCTTCATGGGCGAAAGCGTGCTGGCCTTGCTTAAAATGTTGCGCGGACGGGCACAATTCCGCTGGTCGGACACGCTGCTGGTCATCCAGCAGTGCGGACCGGAGGCGTTGGGTATCGTAGCGCTCATCAATTTCCTCATTGGCCTCATCCTCGCCTTCGTGGGTGCCGCCGAACTCAGCCAGTTTGGCGCGTCCATCTACACGGCCAATCTTGTCGCCATCGCCACGGTGCGCGAGTTGGCGTGCATCATGACCGGCATCATCATGTGCGGCCGCACCGGCGCCGCGTTTGCCGCGCAATTGGGCACGATGAAGGTGAATCAGGAAATCGAAGCATTCCAGACGTTCGGCATCTCGCCCTTCGAGTTCCTTGTCCTTCCGAGAATGCTGGCCTTGATCCTCATGATGCCGCTTCTATGCTTGTTCGCCGACCTTATCTCCATCGCGGGCGGCTTCTTGGTATCAACCCTGACGCTTGATATCACCCCAGCCTTATACCTGCACCGCACTGTTGAGGCCATCAGCCTGGTTAACTTCCTGCTGGGCATTTTCAAGGGCGCATTTTTTGGCGTCTTGGTGGCGCTCACCGGTTGTTTGCGTGGGATGCAGTGCGGCACCAATGCCGCCGCGGTCGGTGAAGCCACTACATCGGCGGTCGTCACGGGCATCACCTGGATCATCGCATCGGATGGTGCCTTCGCCGTCATCTGCAACGCGCTGAATATTTGAGCCATGAACTCAGGCAACGACTGCAAGATTGAGATCCGCGATCTGACGATGGCCTACGGCTCATTCGTCGTCATGCGCGACATCAATGTCAAGATCAAGCGCAGCGAAATTTTCATCATCATGGGCGGCAGCGGCTGCGGCAAAAGCACGCTGCTGCGCCACATGATCGGGCTGAAGCAACCCGCTAAAGGAGACGTGTACTACGACGGTGTTGCCTTCTGGCAATCGGATGAGGATGCGCGGACAGAAAAGCTGCGAAGTTTCGGCGTGATGTTCCAGAGCGGCGCGCTCTGGAGCTCGATGACGCTCGCGGAGAACATCGAGCTGGTTCTGGGCGAATACACCGAGTTCCCGCCGGCCGAACTCCACGGCATCGCTCGACTGAAGCTCGCCCTGGTCGGCTTGAAAGGCTTTGAGGACTATTACCCGGCGGAGATTTCCGGAGGCATGTGCAAGCGCGCGGGACTTGCCCGTGCCCTCGCGCTCGATCCGGACATTGTGTTCTTCGACGAGCCCTCCGCCGGTCTCGATCCGATCAGTTCACGGAATCTCGACAATCTGATCTTGCAGCTCCGCGATACCCTCGGCGCCACTTTCGTCATCGTCACGCACGAACTCGCGAGCATTTTCACCATTGGCGACAATTCGGTGTTTCTCGATCCCAATACCCGCACGATGCGGGCGCGCGGCAACCCGCGCGAACTGCTGAAGAACTCCACGGATCCCGCGGTGCAGGAGTTTCTCACCCGTGGCGAATATTCCGCCAAGGCCACCACCGCCAACCCTATTAACGCGCGTGTCACATGAGCAAAAAAATCAATACCACCACCATCGGACTGTTTATTGTCGTCGGCGTTGCGCTGGGCGTCATCGGCCTGCTGCTGTTCAGCTCATCGAAGCTGTTCTCGCGAACCGAAGAGATGATTGCTTACTTCGACAACTCGCTAAACGGGCTTAACGAAGGGGCTCCGGTCAAATATCGCGGGGTGACCATCGGCTCCGTCAAGCGCGTCATGATCCGGTTCAACCAAGCCCCAAAAGACTATGCGTTGCCGGTGATCCTGAAAGTGGAACAGAATCTCTTGCTGAAGCGGTTGGGCGATGAAAGTGTAGATGTCTTCTCGCGCGGCTCCATGGAGAGGCATGTTCGCAATGGTCTGCGCGCTACCCTGCAGACCGAGAGCTTCCTCACCGGCGTTCTTTTCGTGGGGCTCGATTTTGAGCCGCATAGGCCTCCGCCGGTATTCCATCAGCTCCAGAAGATCTATGTCGAGGTGCCCAGCGAGCCGACCGGTGTTCAGCAACTGATGAACAACCTTGCCAGCCTTGATCTCAAAAGCATCGAGAAGAACCTGAACGCGCTGCTGATCAACCTCAATACCTCCGTCAGCAGTCTTCACTTGGGGGAAATCCATGACGACATCACCAAGGCGCTGACTTCCGTGGATCGGTTGGTTTCGTCCCCGGATCTTAAGAACGACCTGGCCGCCGTGCACACGACGCTGGAGCAATATCGGCTGCTGGCGGAGAAACTCAACAACCGCGTGGATCCGCTGGCTGACGAGGTCACGAAAACCCTCGCGGAAGCCGATCGCGCCCTCGTTCAGGTGCGCGGTGCCGCGCAAAATGTGCGCATCCAGCTCGCGCCCGATGCGCCACTACCGAACGACCTTGACCAGGCGCTGCGCCAGCTCTCCGACTCCCTACAGTCTCTGTCCTCACTGCTCGACTTCCTGAAACAGCATCCCAACGCTCTCATTACCGGTCGCGAGAAACTGGAGAAAAAGCCATGAAACGCCCGAACGATGCTGTCGCTTACACCCAAGAACTCGGCACAGAATGCCGCCAAAATACTCCGCTACGTGCGGGCGGTAGCCCCTGCCGCCGCATCGCGAACGTTGCGGGCCGCATTGTGGTGCATCCCGCGGCGTTTCTCATGCCCTTTATTGTTTGCGCCTGTCTCACGGGCTGCAGTTTCTTAAAACCTGCGCCCGACACCTCTCGGCATTTCGTCCTGACACCTCTGCCAGCGACGGAGATGGCCAACGTCACCCTTGGCGCTTCGCGCGTGGGTGTGGTTCGGGTGAAGATCCCGGCCTATCTCTTCAACTCATCGCTCGCGGTCCGCAAAGGCGCAAACGAAATTGTCTATCCCCCAGACACACTCTGGGCGGAGCGACTCGATACCGTAATACCGCGCGTGCTAGCGGCTGATCTGTCCTCGTTGTTGCCCACGGACAAGATTCGCATGTCCGTTGAGCCGAGCGACGACCTTGCGACAAAAATCGGTGTCACCATTGAGCAATTCGACGTGAGTTCCAGCGGCCAGGCGGTGCTCGTCGCCAGGTGGCGCATTCTCTCACCCGGGGGAGAAAAGGTTATGCGCGCCGGCGAAAGCCATCTCTCGCGTAGTGGTCCGGCACCCGACACCGACCCCTCTGGCGCCGTCGTCACCTTGAGCGACCTCATCGCGGATCTTAGCCGCCAGCTGGCGCACGCTCTCAATGACACTTGATCACGGGAGATGAAGAAACCCCCTGCATTCCTCTCGTTGAGCCGGACCCGCATCGCGCTCCTCGCCCGCCAGTCCCGTGACCATTGAGCATGGCCCTCCGATTGCGCGGAGGTCAAAAGCTAATAAGATCGGCGCGTGCGAGACGATTCAGCTCACGATGTGCAAGCCACCGTCGACGTAAATCACATCGCCCGTGATCAGTCTGGCGCCATCGCCCGCGAGGGCCGCGGTCGCGATGCCGATATCGTCGATCGTGACGCATTGATGCACGGGAGCCCTCGCGGCGGCATCCTCGAGCAGCTCGTCGAAGTGCCCGATACCTGAGGCGGCGCGCGTCATGAGCGGGCCCGGGGAGATGATATGAACCCGGATGCCCTTGGCGCCGAGCTCGGAGGCGAGATAGCGGCCCGACTCTTCAAGCGCCGCCTTGACGGGTCCCATCAGGTTGTAGTGCGCGACCACGCGGTGCGCGCCATAGAAGCTCATCGCGAAGAGCGTCCCGCCCTCTTTCATCAGCGGCTCGGCGAGACGGGCCATACGGATGAAGGAATGGCAGGAAATGTCCATGGCGAGGAGGAACCCTTCCCGCGAACAGTCGGTCACGCGTCCATGCAAATCCTCCTTCGGGGCGAAGGCGATCGAGTGCACGGCGAAATCGAGGCGACCCCATGTCTTCCCGATGTTCGCAAAGACGGCTTCCATCGTCCCCTCCAAGTGAACATCGAGCGGCATGAAGATGGCGGCCTCGAGCTCGCGCGCCAAGGGTTCGACGTAGGCCCGCGCCTTCTCGTTGAGATACGTGATGGCAAGCTCGGCGCCTTGCCGTCTGAACGCCCGAGCACACCCATAAGCAATCGACTGATCATTCGCGATGCCGATGATGAGACCCTTCTTGCCGGCCAGGGACCCGCTGGGAGTAGTAGGCACGTTAGCTCTCCTCCGCGCGTTCGAGCTTGCGCTTGGTTCGGGTCTGCGTGCCGGCGGTTTGAGTGCCGGCAGCCTGCGTGCCCGTGGTCTGCGTGCCGGGCTCGGTCTCAACGAGGAGCAGCTGCTCGATCTCGCGCAACCGGCGTTGCACATCCGCATCGACACGGTCGCCCGTCGCGAAGACCGATTTGGCCATATCGAGAAGGGCGCGGCGTTCGCCGGTATCTGCGGGAAGCAGATGCGGCAGCGACTCGATCGCCGCGCGCTCATCGATGGACAGAATCGCCCACTGATCGCGCAGGGCCTCCTTGAAGCGAGCTATGCTGACCTCCGGATGAGCGGCCAGCAGCCTTTGCACGGCATCAAATTGGCTCGCCTCGACGCGATGGTGGGTCATGCTGATGTAGACGACAATCCGGGCGGCGGCGTCGAGCGCATCGCCCTCGGCAAATCGCCCTTTCAAGCGACGTATCTCCGCCTCCAGTGCCGCCCTCGTCGCAGGGGATTGTCCGGGCCGCTGACGGGGTGGACCGTCATTTTGCGAGATCCCGCACAAAGCCTGGACCACGGGCGAGCCGTAGATCCCGTGGAACATCTGCTCCTCGAGCCAGTCGCGTGCATTGCCATAGAGGTCAAGCGCCTGGGTCATCGCGCGCGAGAACTGTTCCTGCATCGCGACGAACGGATTATCGGAGGCCGGAACCGTTCGCTCGGTGCGCGCTTGCTCGGCCAGAGGCGCGAGCGCGCTCATCAACGGGTTCTTGTCGGAGAAGGCCGAATAGCGCAGGCGCAACGGGTTAAGCTCCCGGGTGGCAAGGGCGAGCTGCGGGCTGATCATCGCCTTGACCCAGGGCTGCAGGTAATTCTGATAGAAAGCATTGGTGAGTTCCGACACTCGCTCGACGGCCGCAAACTCGCGCTCGTCCTCGAGCGAATTGCAACCGAGCGCCCGGATATCCGCGAGGCCGCGCTCCTCGATGCTCAGATCGTAACTGCCGACATCGCCTGCGCCCGCTGCCGGGCCTGGCTTCTGGGCGATGACGATCTCGTAGAGCCCCGGCGGCATCGCGTCGATGAGTTCCATGTAGTTCATGAATCCGGCGTGCTCCTTTGCGGCCACTTCGGTGCCCACAAAGATCGCCAGGTGCCCGACCTTCTGATTCAAGCAGTAGAGGATTGTCTGACCGGCACGCCGAATTTCATCGACGTTCTCATAGCAGTCGAGGATCCAATCAAGAGCCTGCTGGGGCGGCGTGATGTTGTCCCCCTGCGAGCAGAAGCAGATGATCGGAGACTTGACATCACGCAGATCGAGGCGCAGGCCGTCGCTGGTGACGATCTGCGCCGTCGAGAGCTTGTTGCCTATGAAAAGATTATCGACGATGTACTGCATCTCTTCCCCGCGCATCAGAACGAAATCGGACCACCATTTCTCGAACTGAAGGTAGCGGCTCTCCTGCTGTTCCGGGTTCGCCCAGACGTTGTATTGCTTGCCCCATAGGGTGTTGGAAGGGTGGCCGCTGTCGAAATTGGCGACCAGCCAGGAGCCGTCGAAGAGGCCGTTGCTGAGATCGCTCGTCAGGCGGGTAAGCCAGCTCCCGCCGAGCACGCCGCCCAGATAGCGCATCGGATTCTTGCCGCGCACGCCGGCCCAGTAGGAGAGCGGCGCCCCCGCGATGAGGATCGGCCCCACGAGATCGGGGCGCATACAGGCTGCCATCATCGCGTGCCAGCCGGCCTGACAGTTTCCGACGACGAAGGGCCCGCCGGGTGCTTTGGGATGCAGTTCGCGTACCTTTTCGATGAAGACCGTGTGCGCACGCGCCACATCCTCGACGCGCTGGCCCTCCAGCGGCTCCGCTGAGAAGCCGATGAAATAGACCGGGTGTCCGAACTTGAACGCATCCCCGATCTCGCTGACCGGCTTGAAGCCGCCGATACCGGGTCCTTGGCCGGCGCGAGGGTCGATGATGACCACCGGCCGCTTGCGCTCGTCGAGCTTAACGCCGGCCGGGGGAATGACACGGACCAGCGCGTAGTTAACCGGTCGTGGCAGAGCATCACCGCGCAGCACATACTCGAAGTCGTAGATCAGCACCGAATTGATGGTATGCGCCCGCATATCCTCGTACTGATTGCCGCTGCGGCGCAAAATGTCCATGAACAGGACCGACCGTTGCGCGAAGTCACGCCAATATTCCATTGCGTCGGTGGTCAGTTTGCTGAAATCAGGCAGAGCGCTCGGCGCCGGCTTGCTGGTTTGTTCCTTTGATTCTTCTGGCGCTTTGGCTGATGTCGGAAGCATGGTTGTAACAGGGTTAGGCTCGGTCACGGCGAGATTCTCCTTCTTGCGCTGGGATAGCGCTAAGCTCTGTCAGCGTGTCGTTTGCGCCCCTTGCGGCGGGCGGTGGTAGTTCAACGTTGGGGGCCGTTCTGGCTGACCGGCGAACCAGTGCCAGGGCATGACGCGCGATCATGAGTTCCTCGTTCGTTGCGATGACATAGCAGGCAACGGGGCTGGCGCTCGAGGAGATGCGTGGCCCGTGTCGGGCATTGGCCTGCGCGTCGATCGCGACGCCCAACCAAGACAACCTCGATCCGATATTCGCGCGCAGCGGCGCCGCATGCTCGCCGATTCCCGCGGTGAAGACGAGCCCATCGAGGCCCCCCATCACCGTGGCGAGCTCCGCCACCATGCGCGCGCAACGCAAGCTAAAGAAGTCCAGAGCGAGCCGGGCCCGCGGATCCTTGCTCGCGAGAAGCTCGCGAACGTCGCTGCTGACGCCCGACAGGCCCTTCAAGCCGCACTCGTGATAGAGCAGGTTCTGGACCTGCTCTACCGACATCCGCTTGATCTGCAGAAGATAGAGGAGGATTCCCGGATCCAGCCGCCCCGGCCGCGTCCCCATCGGCAAGCCGTCGAGGGCGGAGAAGCCCCAGCTCGCTTCGACACTCCTGCCGCCGACCAGCGCGCACATCGAGCAGCCGTTGCCGAGATGGGCGACCACGACTCGGCCGTTGGCGAGTGTTGGATCGATTTCCTGCAGGCGCCCGGCGACGAACTCGTAGGAGATGCCATGAAAGCCGTAGCTCAGAACGCCCTCACGGTGCAGCGCCTCCGGTATCGGCAGCCTCTGCATGAGCTCGTCGTGGCCGCGGTGAAACCCGGTATCGAACACGGCGACCTGGGGCACATCGGGCAGCCGCTCATGGATGAGCTCGACGGGCGCCAGCTCGCTCGGCAGATGAAGCGGCATGAGCGGTACGACCGAACGCAGGTAGCGCAGACATTCGTCATCGATCAGCACGGGCGCCGAATAACGGGTGCCTCCGAAGACCAGACGATGCCCGATGACGATTGGCAGCTTGCCATTCATGTGTTCGCGCAGCCATTCAGTCAGCTTCGGCATGGCCGCGGCAACGTTCGGGACCTCCTGCGCCGTGTACGTTCGATCAATCAGCGGCACATCGCTACCGCGCTTGGCGGTGAGGTGAGGGTGGATCCCGATGCCCTCGAATTGACCCCGGAACGCCAGTTGCAACTCCTCGCGCGGCAAAACCTCGAACAGCTCGAATTTGATGCTCGAGCTGCCGGCATTGAGACAGAGAACCGTGTCGCTCATGCGCGGCTCCCCGCTTGGAGCCGCTGCCCGGCCAGATAATGGGCGTACAGGGCACCGATGGCGGTCGAGGCCATGCGAGTCCGCACGCTGTCGGCGCGGCTCGTCAGGATGATGGGCACAGCGGCCCCGAGCACGATGCCGGCGGCATCGGCCTGGCCAAGAAAGATCATGTTCTTGGCGAGCATGTTGCCGGCTTCAAGGTCCGGCACGATGAGGATCTGCGCGTGCCCGGCAACCGGCGAGTGAATGCCCTTGATCGCGGCGGCCTCGGCGTTGATCGCATTGTCCATCGCCAGCGGCCCGTCGAGGATCGCGCCGGTGATCTGACCTCGATCAGCCATCTTGCACAGGCTTGCCGCGTCTGTGGTGCCGGGAATCTTTGGGTTGATCACCTCGACCGCCGAGAGGATCGCCACACGCGGTTCCCCCAAACCGAGGCCGATATGCAGGTCGATCGCGTTTTGAACGATGTCGCGCTTGGTCTCGAGATCCGGGAAGATGTTGATGGCCGCGTCGCTGACGAACAGAACCTCGGGGTAGGTCGGCACGTCGAGCACGAAGACGTGACTGATGCGCCGCGCCGTGCGCAGTCCACCCTCCTTGGCGACGACCTCGTGCATCAGCACGTCGGTGTGGAGGCTCCCCTTCATCAGGCTCTGCGCCTTGCCCTCGCGCACCAGGCGCACCGCGGCGGCCGCGGCTTCCTCCTCAGTTGCGACATCTACCGTCGCGAAACGGCTGATGTCGAGGCCGGCTTTCTCGGCCACAGCGCGCATCCGCTTGGCTGGCCCGACCAGAATCGGCACGATGATCTTCTCCTCGGCGGCGTCGATCGGGCCTGCGAGCGCGTGCTCCTCGCAGGGCCAGACGACTGCTGTCGGGATCGCGGAGATACCCTTCGCCAGTGCGATCAGGCGCTCGTACTTCTCGTGCGTCTGCTGCGCTCGGGGCGCGGACGTATCGGCCGCGTCGCTCGTATAGGCGGCGGGCTTGACAGCAGTGTTGGCATTCATAGCTTGATTTGCTCCATTATCAATTCAATCAATTCAATTGGGGCGCGGTGCGGCAGGGGTGCCGCTCGCGGTGGCCACGTTGGCGGCGATCGTCGGGACGGACTTGTCGAGGTCCTCGATCGACTTCGCGATCCGCTGGAAGTCGTTCGATCCGGCGGCCGCGTAATTGAGGTTCTTGTAGAGGCCCGACAGTTTGGTGAAGTAGTCCCGCGCCGCCGCCTTGTCCTTGAACGCGTAGGGGCGCGTCGTCGCGGCGTAGACCCTATCGAACAGCGCCTTCTGCCGCTCGGGCTTGCAGGCGCAGTCGACATCGTCGAAGGCGTCCTGCTGCAAGAAGACCAGATCGAGGAACAGCGCCGCGCGTTGCGTAACGAAGTCCGCTAGCGTCACGCCATCCTCGCCCGTAACCTGCATCATCTGCAGGATCTCATCGCCGCGGTGCAGGAGCGCGATCATCCGGTTCACCTGGTCGCTCCAGTCGGGACCCGCCTTATCTCGGAACCAGGGCGCGAGTTGCTCGCGGTAGCGCGACCAGGACAGGAGCGGATCCACCGCCGGGAAGAATCGTTTGTAGGCGCGCTCGGCGGAAAGGCCGAGGAAGCACTTCACAGCCGAGAGTGTGGACTGGGTGACCGGCTCCTCGAAGTTGCCGCCAGCCGGCGATACGGTGCCGATCATCGTCAGCGCGCCCACCGTGCCGTCATTGGTCTTGACGACACCGGCCCGCTCGTAGGCCGCTTTGATGGAGCTGTCAAGGTAGGCAGGAAAGCCCTCCTCGCCGGGGATCTCCTCGAGCCGGCCCGAGGTCTCGCGCATTGCCTGCGCCCACCGCGAGGTGGAGTCGGCGATGAGCAGTACCCGCAATCCCATCTGGCGGTAGTACTCGCCCAGGGTCAGGCCGGTGTAGATCGACGCCTCGCGCGCCGCCACTGGCATCGATGAGGTGTTGCAGACGATCACGGTACGGTCCATCAGTGAGCCGCCGGTACGTGGGTCCTTGAGGGTAGGAAACTCGGTGATGTTCTCCACGACCTCGCCCGCGCGTTCGCCGCAGGCCACGACGATCACCACGTCGACGTCGGCATGCCGGGAGATCAGATTCTGGAGCACCGTCTTGCCGGCGCCGAACGGGCCCGGAATGCAGGCGGTGCCGCCCTGGGCGATCGGAAAGAAGGTGTCGATGAGCCGCTGCTGCGTCACCAACGGCGCCTCCGGATAGAGTCGGGTCGAAGCCCCTCGCGCAAGGAGCCTGTGCGGTATGGCGAGGCGCACCGGGCACCGCTGAGCGAGCGTGATCTCCCGTTCGCCGCCGGATGAGTCGCGAAGGCGCGCGATGGGCTCATCGACCGTGGCGGAACCCTCACGGATCCAAGTAACCTCCATCGGCTCATCGATATCGAACGGCACCATGATCTTGTGGGTGATCGCCGTTTCGGGCACCGTACCGATCGCGTCGCCGCCGCACACCTTGTCGCCGATTCGCACCAACGAGGTGAACGACCACTTCGTCGAGGCGTTGAGGCCAGGAGCCTCGACGCCCCGCGGCAGAAACGTTCCGTGACCCTGGGCCAGTACCTCGAGCGGGTTTTGCAGTCCGTCGAAGACCTGGCCGAGCAGACCCGGCCCGACTTTGACCGAGAGGAGCCGGCCGGTCTGCTCCACCGGGTCGCCGAGACCGATTCCGCCTGTGCTTTCGTATACTTGGGCCTCGGCCTGATCGCCCACCACGCGGAGCACTTCCGCCTTCAGGCGCTCACCCGGCTGGCGGCGGGGCAGTACGTAGACCACCTCATTCTTGACCAGCTCCTGCTCGCCGGGATTGGTCAGCCGGAAGCGCACAATGTCCTCCTGCACGGCAGTGATGGTCGCCGTGGGTACTTTGGCCTGCTCCGGTCGCGCGGCCACGCGAGTATCGCTCGCGGCTTGCGCGTCAGCAGTGCGGCGCGAGGCGGAAGGGCGGGTCGAGATGGGCTCGGCGAGGTGGGTATCAGCGGTCATGCAGCGGCCCTCATGAGGTCAGCGTCTGTTTTCACGGTCGTCGGGGCGGCGTTCATTGCATCGGCGATGAGTGCGCCGAAACGCGCCGCTGCCGCCTCGGCATCGTAGCGGGTCCAGCGATCGAGCAAATCCCAGCGCAGGACATAGAGTGCGACCGCCTCAAAATCGAAGTAGTGAGCGCCGACCAGCCGGTCGGCGTGGCGCCAAGCAGCCTCGAGCAGAATGCGCTCGAGGCCTGGCGCATCGGACTTATCCAGCCTTTCCTTGACCGGCAGCACCCAACTGAGCGATTGCGCGAGACCGAAGCCGGGCTCTCGCCAGTTCGTGCGGATGCGATCGACGTATCGACCGTAGCCCCAGATCTCGCCCGCGGCCGGAGCGGCCTGTCCAGCGTGGCGGCGGCGCAGCGCGGCAAGCACGGTACGCTGCTCGAGCTGGTGATGAACGAGCTGCCGAAGGGTCTCGCTCTTGAGCGTTTCGATGACCTTCCGCGCCTTGCTCACGAAGTCAGCATCGCTCGTGAGCTTCGCCTGATCAGGCCAGGCAAGAATATTCGCTGCCGCCTCGATCTCGGCGAGGTGTTCTGGCCGGAGCATCTGCAGCCGCGCCAGCAGACGTATGCGGTTGATCGGCGCTCTTTTCGCGGCGAGGATCGGTCCCAGTGCCGGCAGGCTCGCCATGAGCTGGACGTATTCGATGCCACCCATCGATCGGGCCTTCAGCTCACCACGCCTTCGAGCAGGGCGCGAAAACGCGGCTGCAGGTGGCGCAGGATCACGCCCGCGACAGCGGCATCGGTGAGGTCGACCACCAAACCCGTGTCTTTTAGGACCACGCGGATCCCGCCGGCATCATCGCTCGAGCCCCTCAAGGTCACTCCGGCACGCAGCATGTCCGCTGCGGACGCGAGCGCAAACTGGCTCAGCGCGCCCTCGCGCAGCTCCTGCGGGTTGCTGCGCAGCTCATCGAGCCCCAGCACCGTGCGCGGCAGGATGATTTCCAGCTGCCTCGCATCGTCGATGTCGGCCTCACCGCGGGCACGGCTCGCCACCGCGAGGATCATGCGCTTGAGTAACCCCTCGTCGGTCGAGAGCTTGGCAACGGCGCCCTGGACCTGCCGGGCGAAGCGGCTACTCATACCCTCCTTGAGCTCGAGAATCGCATCGCGCATCGCGACTTTGAGCGCCTCCTCGCCGGCGCGCTTGAGGCGCTCCGACTCCTGCGTGGCCTCGTCGGTGCGACGCTTCGCCTTCGCCTCGGCCTGCGCCAGGAGTTCGCGCGCCCGCGCCTCGGCATCCGCGATGAGTTTCTGCGCCTCGATGCGGCCCTCGTCAGCGCCCTCCTGTTTCAGGCGCTGTATCAGCGCATCGATGCCGGAAGAGACGGGCTGCGGGATGGTTGCGCTCATGGTTCAGCCTCCCGCCGCGTGTGGGATGCTAGCCGCGAGCACCAGCGCGAAGACGAAGGTGAAGACTGCGTAGCCCTCGACGATCGCCGCCGGAGCGAGCGATAGGCCAAAGATCTCGGGCTTGCCCTTCGATGCGGCGATGCACGAGGCGACGGCGCGGCCCTGCCAGATGCCGGACAGCATCAGCGCGAGTCCCGCAAGAATGCCGATTGCGAACAGCGCGCCGCCGTTCGCCGGCGTCACCGGCTGGTTCAGCGAGAACATCACCACGATGCCGAAGATGATCTGCGTCGAGGGCATGGCCGAAACACCCACGAACTTGCCGTAGCCCGTTTCAATGTCCATCATCGCCCCGATCGCGGCCTGCCCCGCAATCGCGCAGCCGACGATGCTGCCAATGGCCCCGAGGGCCATGACCCCGTAGATTCCAACCCAGCCAAGAATGATGGCCAATTCGTTCATGTGTCTTCTCTCCTGCGTGCGAACGCTCTGTAGGGATAACCCTCTCCGGATAGAGCCCATCCGAAGAATTCGATGAAATTGAGTCGCAGACCGTGCACCACGCCGCTCAAGATGCCCAGTGCGACATTGATGCCATGGCCGAATAGCAACACGAGAAGCGCGAGCAGGATCCCGGTACCTGGCAGCCCCTTGGCGATCTTTGCCGCCAGCTGGTTGAAGGTCGCCGCGAGCGAGGCGCTGGCGAGGCCGAGCGCGAAGAGCCGCATGTAGCTCAGCACGTCGCCGAACAGCTTCGTCGCCTCGGTCGCTGCGAGGGTGCCGTCGAGCGCACGCAGGAGCCAGTCTGTCGGGCGCTTGACCGGACGCTCGGCCGCAGTGCCCAGTACCACCGTCGTCAGGCCCACTGCGAGGGCCACGTACCAGGGCGCACGCGCTGTCGCGAGCCAGATCCCGAGTCCGCTGGCGAGCGCGACGATCCAGCCGATCTTGGCGACGGCGAGGCTTGTGCCCCACTTACGCCACGCGACCTCGGCATTCGCGAGCGCGATCTGCAGAACACCCGCGATGACCGACACGCGCATCATGGTGTGAAAGTTCTTCACGTCGATGAATGCAATTCGATCGAGCAGACTCCCCTTCGGCGGCGCCACCCCGAACCAGCTGCCCGCGAGCATGCCGTAGATGAAGGCGACGGCCAGTGTGAAGGCCAGCATGATCCGCGCGCTTCGTCCGGCCGCGGAGCGGCCCATCCGCCGCCAGTAGAGCGCGACAACCGCGCCGAGGATCGCAGCGTAAGCGGCGTCGGCAAGGATCATCGCGAAGAAGATCGAGAACGAGAAGAAGACGATCAGGCTCGGATCCCAGCTGCGATAGCCGGGTGTCTCGTAGAAGTTCGTGAGCGCGCTCGAGCCCGAGAAGGGTCCCTTAACCTCGAGTAGGGTCGGCGGCGAGTCATCAGGATCCGGATCCTCGAAAACGACAGCGAGGCCGCGCGCCTCGGCGAGCGCTCGGACCCGCCCGGCCTGCGCCGCCGGCACCCATCCCTGAAGGGCGAAGATCCGGTCCACGTCCCGCGTCACCCGGGCCGCAGCACGGCGCTCGTCGGCGTCCTGCGCCTGCGCAAGCTGAAGACCCAGCACGATGCGATTGCGGGTGAGCTCGGCGCGCTCGACCTCTGCCTCCTCGATCTCGATCTCGGTTTGCGCGAGCTCCTCGCGCAGCGCCGGCAGCGGCAGCGAACCGGTGTGTACGCGCGGGACCGGAAGGATTGATGCCGGGAGCTCATCGCGCGAGATCAGAACCACGTACAGGCGCGTTTGGTCGCGTCCAAGAATCTGCCACGGCAGGTCGAGCTTCTCGAGTGCCCGACGCTGCTTCGCAGGCAGGACGTAGAACCACAGCTTCATGCCGCGCAGCACCTCCGCCGCCGGCAGCGCAAAGTCGCCGAAGGGCTCGAGTGCAGCGATCCGCTGCGCAAGGAAATCGCGCCGGTCACGCGCCGCGCGAAGGCGCTCCTTGTTCTTCAGCGCCGCGTCAATCACCGCCTCAAGATCAATCGGGTGACTCTTCAACCACGGACGCAGCGGGTAGGGCGACTCGTTCAAATGGCGATAGGCTGAATGCGTGCGTCGCAGAAGCGTGGGGTTTGCCGGCTCCAGCGGCCCGACTTCGCGCAGGGGCACGAGATGCATGCAGCCCGCCTCCTGCAGCGCGTCCAGGAGCGAGTCCTTGTCTTCGGACAATCCGCAGAGCGTTGCCCGCTTGAGGTGTGCGATGCTCATGTCGACTGTGTCTTGTGTTTGGCGATCTTGGCGTTGACTACGGCCGAGCGCTCGCGATCGCCCAGCGCGATGTCGATGCGGCGGATGTTCGCCCGCGTGTGCGGGATCAGCACCCTGTCGAAGAGGTTGACGCGCTGCGTCACTTTCGTCACCGCCGCATCGAGCAACGCCACCTGGCGCTGCGTAACCTGCGCCTCCACCTTGAGCCGCAATACCTCTTTGAGGCGCTCGGCGACGAGGTCCACCCAGTGCGGCCGCACCAGGTAACCATAACGAGCCACATCGACCTCGATTTCCTCAAGGCTGGGCAGACGCAGGCCCACCACGTTGCGCTCACCGATCGTGACCGTTTTCAAGGTCGCGAACCCCTTGAGGTCGATGTCCTGGTTAGCGAGCATCGGGATCTCCTCCCCGATCCTCTCCACGCGGCGCTCAATCTGCGCTTCGATCTCGGCGATGCGAGCTTGCGTCTTGTTGCGCTCGGCGGTGAGCTGCCGACGCTTGAGGTCAAGCGACGGTAAATAGCGGCGATACATGGCGAGATTCGTGTTCTCTTTCGCGAGCTGTGTCTTGCTGAGGCTGAGTCGTGCCATGGGTCAGGCCGCCGCCGGCGTCTGTTTGGGGAAGTATTTGTCTATCAGCGCCTGCTTCATCAGCAGCTGATCGGAGGTGAAGCACTGCGCCATGGTCTCCCACCCGAGGTCGAGCGCCTTCTCGAGCGGCAGCGAGACGTCGCTGTGCATGAACCGGTCGCGAAAGAGCTGGCCGAATTTCAGCAGCCGGTGGTCGTATTCCGACAGCTCGAAGGCCATCGCCAGCTTCTGCTGGGCGTCGCGGGCCTCCGAGTACAGCCGGATCATCGTGTTCATGACCCCGCCGTGATCCTCCCGCGTCCGCTTGTCGATCACGTTCTGTTTGAGACGCGAGAGCGATCCGAACGGGTCGATCACCCCGTCATGCAGGTAGAACTGGCCCTCGGTGATGTAGCCGGTGTTGTCGGGTACCGGGTGCGTGATATCGCCGCCGGGCATGGTCGTCACGGCGAGGATCGTTACCGAGCCGCCGCTTTGATACTGCGCCGCCTTCTCGTAGCGGCGTGCGAGCTGGCTGTAGAGGTCGCCGAGATAGCCTCGATTGGAGGGCACACGGTCCATCGAGATGCCGACCTCTTTCAGCGCGTCGGCGAAGGCGGTCATGTCGGTCAAGAGTACCAGGACGCGCTTTTTCTCCTCGACCGCGAAGTGCTCTGCGACCGCGAGGGCCATGTCCGGAACGAGCAACCGCTCGACGATCGGGTCGGAAGCTTGGTTGACGAACATCACGGTGCGCGAGGACACCCCCGCGTCCTCGAAGGTCTGGCGAAAGCGCCAGTAATCGTCGAAGAGCAGGCCGAGCCCGCCGAAGACCACGACATCGGCGTCGGCCTGGATACCGATCCTCGCGAGCAACTGGTTGTAGGGTTCGCCGGAGACGGAGAAGATCGGGATCTTTTGGCTCTCCACGAGGCAGTTGAAAACGTCGATCATCGGCACGTTCGTGCGGATCATATTCGTGGCGAGCTTGCGTCGGACCGGGTTGACGGAGGGTCCACCGATCGCGATCCGAGCGTCCATGTCGAGGGGCGGGCCGCCATCGAGAGGAGCGCCGTCACCCCCGAAGTCGCGGCCCAGAATATTTGAAGAGAAGACTACATCCGGCGGATGACCGAGGAAGCGGACCCTCGCGCGCGTGCTGAGTCCTTTGGCTCCGGAGAAAACCTGGAGCGATGCAACCTCATCGTCGAGCTTGATGACCTGTGCGATTCGCGGTTTTCCGTCCTCGTCGCGCACCTCGGCAAGATCTCCGAAGGATGGACCCTCGCCGCCGCTCTTAGGCAATGCGATCCGGAGGATGTCGCCGATGATCGACAGAGTTCGCGTGTGAAACAGAACAGCCTCAGGCACTTGCTTCGCCCCCCGTCATCGAAACCACTTTGAACGAAACGCGCATGGGCGCCCCTCTTTCCGCGACCAACTGATGCTCCACCGGCAGGCGTGCCGGGGAGAGTTGAAAAAAGAAGTGATGCGTGCTCGACTTCATGTGCGTTAGCCTAGAGACGCAGCTGGCTGGGCACAATCGGCCCCCGGTGAATGCACGTTTCCCTGCAGGAAACAACGGGAGCGATGCGCGCGACGGCACGCGTGCAACTCGAAAATTCCAGTGCGGCGAGTCGCTCGGTCTCTCCGAACTGCACGCTGAGCGAACGCCCCTACCCAGCAAATTGTTGGCCGCCTAACATTCACTCGGAGGAAACCTGCATGAACCGGCTGAGTGTTGCTGCCGTTTCCAAGCACGCATATGGTTATGACCATGAACGTCTCGTTGCTCGATCACCGCTCCGTTGTTGGCCCGGTCGGTCAACCGCAGCGCGAAGAGGCAGCAACGAGCCGCACGCGCCATGCGTTCCCAGAGGCGACACGAGGAGATAGCTATGTCTGAAATGATGAAGGCCGCCGTCGTCCGTGAGTTCGGCGCGCCGCTGCGTTTAGAGGAGGTCCGCATCCCCACGCCGGGCCCCGGACAGATCCAAGTCAAGGTGGCTGCCTGCGGCGTTTGCCACACGGATCTGCACGCTGCAAGCGGCGACTGGCCCGTGAAGCCGCGGCTGCCCTTCATTCCCGGGCACGAGGGCGTGGGTCATGTCGCGGCGCTCGGTCAGGGCGTGCGTGCCGTCAAGGAGGGCGACCGCGTCGGAGTGCCCTGGCTCTACAGCGCCTGTGGCCATTGCAAGCACTGCCTGGGCGGCTGGGAGACACTGTGCGAGACCCAACAGAACACGGGCTATTCCGTGAATGGCGGCTTCGCCGAATATGTGGTTGCCGATGCCAGCTATGTCGGCCACCTGCCCGGAAATCTCGGCTTCATCGATGCCGCCCCGATCCTCTGTGCGGGCGTGACGGTCTACAAGGGTCTGAAGGTGACGGATACCAAGCCTGACGATTGGGTGGTCATCTCAGGGATCGGAGGCCTCGGCCATCTCGCGGTTCAATATGCCAAGGCTATGGGCCTCAACGTCATCGCTGTCGACATCGATGACAACAAGCTCAATCTGGCCACGCAATTGGGCGCGGCGTTGACAGTCAACGCCCGCAAGGCCGACCCCGTGACCTTTGTAAAGAAGGAGATCGGGGGCGCCCAAGGGGTGCTCGTTACCGCCGTCTCGCCGAAGGCCTTCGAACAGGCGCTGGGGATGGTCGGTCGTGGTGGAACGGTAAGCCTCAACGGCCTGCCACCCGGCGATTTCCCCTTGTCCATCTTCGATACCGTGCTCAACGGCATCACGGTTCGCGGCTCGATCGTTGGGACGCGCCTCGATCTGCTGGAGGCCCTGAACTTCGCCGGCGAGGGCAAGGTCAAGGCGACCGTCGCGACCGAAAAACTTGCGAACATCAACGGCATCTTCGCCCGCATGCATCAGGGCGACATCCAGGGACGTATCGTGATCGATTTTCAGAAATAGAAAAGGCACAGGCAGCGGAGGTGCTGGGGCGGCCCTGCGCCACTCGCTGAAGTAAGCACATGAAGCACAATCGTTCGTCTTTCGATCAGGCGTATATCCGATGCCCTGGCTCTCGGCCTGGCCGGTGATGAAGATGATGGGCAGCATGGTCCCCAAACGATGTTAAGCGTAGCTGCGACTCGAGCCCGCTCATCTGCGGCATGTAGACGTCGAGTACTACATATCCTTAAGCGCGCTAGAAACGCTCTCGCTCTGGCATAGAGCTCCCCCGATTCGGCCCACACCGGAAGCTCGATCTTTTCAAAGCGGCTTGCGAATTGACGGTCGGTTTGCCGAATCCGGATGAAATGGCGACGTTACGCTGACAACTCGGCGTACGAGAGGCGTTACATCTAGCCGCGACAAGTCGCTACCGACAACCGAGATGGCTTTCAACACTGACTCCAAGTACCCGACCCGACGCGCATACGTGGTGAAGGTGCGCGGCGATGCAAAGCCCGATGCGCTCGCCGGTCGTGTCGAGAACCTCGTAACCGGCCGGCAATGTGATTTTGCGTCCGGTTGCGAGCTGCTCGAGTCCATTGCCAGCGACCTCGAGGCGAACCTCCACGAGCGGCCGCCTGATGCGGAATGCAAGTGAGAGATGCCTTTCTGGGTCGTTAATTATGACGATTCAAGCGACGGAGCGAATCGGGGATGGGAACGAGAGAGGAAGTTAATCGTAGATCTGGATATGAAACGGAAGCCGAAATGAACGCGAAGAGCACGTTGTTACTCTCAGAGTTACCTTACTACGCAATGGTGACGGTGGCTCCGCATTTCAACGACCCTCATCATACGGCGATTGCCGAAGCTGCGTATTTCCGAGCCGAACGACGTGGTTTTGCACCCGGCCATGAGCTTGAAGACTGGTTGGCGGCGGAGATAGAAATCAAGGGGCGGCTAATTGGCGAGGGCCGAATATTCTAGCTCATGCCTGAACGGGCAGCCGCGTCCCTGCAGAGCTCGAATCATTCTGAGCACGTGGTTTTCAGCTCATCCCCGATGACGCCGTACACACACTGAAAAGGTGGACTACTCACATGGACACGCTCACGAGCATCAACGTATTCCGCCAGGTGGTCGAGTCGGGCAGCTTCGTGGGAGCGGCCGAGCGGCTGGACCTCTCGACCGCGATGGTCAGCAAGCACATCATGTCGATTGAGAAGCGCTTGCGGGTGCGGCTGCTCAATCGCAACAGCCACAAGCTCAGCCTCACCGAGCCGGGCAAACTCTACTTCGAGCGCTGCAAGGGCATTCTTCAGGACCTGGAGAAGGCTGAGCACGAAATGGAATCTTTGAGCTCTGCACCCTGCGGCACCTTACGTGTGGCGTGCTGCGAGGCCTGCATCCCGAGCCTGGGATTGGCCGGTGTGCTGGCTGAGTATCGCCGTCGCTACCCCGAGGTCGTGCTCGACATCTCTCACGCCGATCATGCGGTGGACATGGTGGATGAAGGCCACGATCTCGCCCTGCGCCTGGTCAGCGATGACCGTCTTCCTGCAGGGATCATCGCGCGTCGTGTCCGAGCCGTTCCCTTTCGCCTCGCCGCTTCACGCGCGTACCTCGAACGGCACGGCATACCCAAAGTCCCCGAGGATCTGGGGGCCCACGATTTCGTCACGGCAGGCGGCCTCGAGTCGTTGTCGATCGAAGGTCCGCAGGGCACGCTCGAGATTCCACTGCGGGTCGCCGTGCGCTGCCGCACGATGGCGGGCGTTGCGATCACGGTCGCCGGCGGTGTGGGGCTGGGTCTGCTGCCCGCAGCGATGTTCAACGATCCCGCCTTCGTGAACGTGCTGCGGCCTACGCTGACCGAGTTCCGCCTCAAGGAACACACGCTGTATCTGCTCTATCCCGACCGCAAGCACTTGCCCTTCAAGGCGCGCGCCTTCATCGATTTGGTCCTCGAGTCCGGTACCAAGCATCGGGACGAGAGGCCGACGGGGTTCGCAGCCAACCGCATACGCTCCCTGCCGCAAGATCGGCTGCAGGCGGTGGTGAGCTGAAGAGGTAGCAGTTCCCCACCAATTAACGACCCTGAAAGGCATCGCTCACTTGCATTCCGCATCAGGCGGCCGCTCGTGGAGGTTCGCCTCGAGGTCGCTGGCAATGGACTCAAGCAGCTCGAAACCGGACGCAAAATCACATTGCCGGCCGGTTACGAGGTTCTCGACACGACCGGCGAGCGCATCGGGCTTTGCATCGCCGCGCACCTTCACCACGTATGCGCGTCGGGTCGGGTACTTGGGAAAACGCCTCGGGTAATCGTAGAGGAGGTCAGCTCCATACCTATCGTCGTCTCGCATGCCGCCGATGCTCAAACAAAGCGATAAGCTGGACAAGCCACACCGGGTTGTCGAACGTTTTCTACCAGTAAATGTCGTCGGCTGTCCCCGGAGATGCTGCGACTTGTGAGTGGGCCGCGCACACCTGCAATCGCCGCCGCGCAGCGGCGTGGCCTTCAGCAGGCGTAGCGGCCATCGGCCGATCGCTCGAGGGGTACCTCTGTTCAGCGATCACAGGTCCCAAGTCCATGTGAGCGTCCCGAATCCGGCGACCGAGATGCGGTCAGAAGATATTCGACTGTAGCGCTACCGCCTATACCGAAGTGGCCATCGTTCATGCTGCGCTGCCGAGTCCATTCCTGACGGTGCGGGGGGCCTCGGCCCTGCGGTTTCCACGTATACCCGCCGCCGCTACCCCGTGACAGCATGGGATAAACCCTGAATGTGCGGAGCGGGCAGACCGTAGCGATAGTATAAGCACAGAATGGCCGCCGGCGTGCCACCGCACAAAGCACGCCGCTGCCACACAAGGGATAGAGATATCGAGATGACTGGACGCACCGACCACGCCCGATCCTCGGCCAGTTCGAATCCGGTACGAGTGCGCTTCGACCGATTCGAGCTCGACGAGGCGAACGCACGCTTGCTGCGCGACGGAACGGCTGTCGCGCTCGCGCCGACGCCACTCGCCGTCCTGTGCGCGCTCGTGCGGCAACCCGGGTCCCTGCTCACCGCGAACGCTGTGCTTGATGAGGTTTGGGGCCACCAGTTCGTCACCGACTCGGTGTTAAGAACCGCCATCAGCGAGATCCGGACGGCGCTCGACGACGACGCCCGCAAACCGCGTTTCATCGAAACGGTGTCGCGGCGCGGGTATCGCTTCATTGCCGCCCCCAGTGCGATCCCCGCTGTGCCGAGCGTCCAGCCAAACGTTTCGGGACTGGCCGCCGTGCACGTGGCCTACTTCATCGGTCGCACCGAACCGCTGTCACGGCTGCGCCGCGCCTGGGACTTCGCGTGCAGCGGCAAGCGCGCGGTTGTCTGGATTGCCGGCGAGCCGGGTATCGGCAAGACGGCGCTGATCGAGCAGTTCATTGCGAGCCTCGGCGACGTTGCGTGCGCCCGCGGCCAATGCGTCGACCACTACGGCACGAGCGAGCCCTATCTTCCTGTTCTAGAAGCGCTGGAGGAGCTGTGCCCCAGCGACAGCGAAGTGCCGTCCTTGCTGCGCGCCGTGGCGCCGACCTGGCTGCTGCAGCTGCCGTGGCTCAGCACGACGGAGGAGCGAGAAGCGCTGCGACGAGAGCTCGCCGGCGTCAGCCCAGTTCGCATGCTGCGTGAGATGGGCCAGTTCCTCGATCGCTACACCGAGCGTCGCCCGCTGTTGCTGGTGACCGAGGACCTGCATTGGAGCGACCGCGAGACGATCCAGCTCATCGACTACATCGCGCGGCGCCGTGGCAGCGCGCGGCTCATGTGGCTTGCAAGCTTTCGTCTCGCCGAGGTCGTGGCGCTCGACCATCCACTCAACTCGTTACGGCACGAGCTGCGCCTGCATGACTTGTGCGAGGAGATCGTGCTCGATCCGTTTTCCGAAAGCGAGGTCGCCGACTACGTGGCGAAACGATTGCCAGCGATCGCCAACAAAGCGTTCGTGCGCGCCTTGCACGAGCGCACCGACGGCCTACCGCTGTTCGTCGCGTGGGTGATGACGGAGGTGATCACGCGCACCGCGCAAGCCGGTGACGACGCTGCAGCCGGGTCGCAGCTCGCGAAAATGGCGATTCCAGAGGATCTCGCGGCCATCATCGATCATTACATCGCGAAGCTCACAAGCGATCAGCGCTTGGTGCTATCGGCCGCCGCAGTTTGCGGCATGGAGTTCCGCATCAATACGATCTCGGGCGCACTCGAAAGGGACGAAGTTTGGGTCGACCGGACGTGCGACGAACTCGCGCGCGAGCAGTTGTGGCTCGTCGCCCCGTGTGCCGAGGGAGGTAGCAACGCGGCAGAGTCGCCGTATTCGTTCAGGCACGCGCTCTTTCGCCAGGTGCTGTACGAGCGCACGAACCCGTCGGTTCGGTCGCCGCTCCACCGCAAAGTCGCCACCACGCTCGAACGCGAGCGTGCGGCAGGCGCGCCGGTCGCCGCGGCGGAACTCGCCACGCACTTCGAATTTGGCCGCGAGCCAATGGCCGCGTTGCGCTACTACGTTGAGGCTGCCGAAGCGGCGCTCGCGCGCCTGAGTCCGCGCGAGTGCATAAACCTCACCGAGCATGCGTTGTCCCTTCTCGGCCAAGCGCCGGAGGGCACCGAGCGCCACGCGCTGGAGATCGCGCTCGCAACGCTTCGCGGAGTATCGGCCACCCACGTGCATGGCATCAGCAGTCCCGAAGCGAAGGGCGCGTTCCAGCGTGCGTACTCGCTTCTCGCCGATATCCCCGAACATCCGATGTGCAGACGACTGCTGCACGGGTTCGGGTTCGTTCTGTGTCTGCGGGCGGACTATGCCGAGGCGCTGGCGGTGGCGGAGCGAGCCGAGGCGCTCTCGTCTGCAACGAACGATCCAGTGCTTGTGCTCGTCACGTGCACCGTGCACGGATACGTGGACCAGATTCAGGGCCGATCGCGCGCGGCTGGCGCGTGGATCGAGCGCGGGCTCGCGGCCGCGGAGCTTCTCGAACTGGCGCCGGTCGAAATCTTCGTGGCCGATCCGCAGGTCACGCTGCTGGGGCTGCTCGGCATGCACCTGATTCATTCCGGGTTCGTCGAGCAGGGGCGCGCGCGGTTGGAGCGGGCGCAGGCGCGCGCTCGTCTGCTGGGATGGCCGAACACGCGGCTGGCGGCACTCTGGTATAACGCTCTGTTCGAAGTCCGACTCGGCAACACGGAGCGTGTCGCGGCCCTGGCCGACGAAATGCGCGCACTCTTCGAGGAATCCGAGGTCGCGCAAGGTCGAAATGCGTGCCGGTGGTTTCGTGGCTGGGCGGACGCCCGGATGGGACGACCGCGCGACGGCTATCGCCGCATTCGAGAGGCGCACGAAGACAATACCCGGCTCGGGATGCTGGCGGGAGGAAGTGAAGTCCTGGGGTATGCCACGGAGGCCCTGGTGCTTGCCGGCGACTGGGATGGCGCCCAACACGAACTCGAGGACGCGCTGCAAGTGGCGAACACGCTCGGGGAGCGAGTGTATCTGCCGCAGTTGTTCGTGATGCAGGCTGCCATCGCGCGCGCGCGTGGTGACCGCGCAGCCGCCGACGCCGCGATCCGACGCGCGATCGCGGAGGCCAGAGCGCAGGAGGTGCCGTGGCTGGAGTTGATGGCGCTGATTGAACTGTGCGACCGCCACAGTGCAACGGCCGAAGACCGACGCGCGCTTGCCGCGCTCGTCGACCAGCTTCCCGAAGCGCTCGACACACCCGCTGCCGGCAAAGCGCGATCACTGCTCGACAAGACGAAGTCCGCGTAGACCACGCCTGCTCCTGCAGGGCGCGCTGCGGGCGTATCAGCGTGCGACGCTGCAAAGGCGTTGAGGCGACCTTGCAACCCTCGTTGTCGGCGGAAGAAGAGACGGCGCTGAAACACAGCGCCCAGATCCTGCAGCAGGCGAGTCGAGCGATTTCACTATAGGGGTGCCGTCGATCCAGTGGGACGATCTGCCTCGCGCTTCTGCCACGACAGGCACATCTCGATCGCCTGCACGAGCGAGCCGGCTACATGGTCGGCATTGCCGGCACTCTCACCGCGCTCGACCGGCGCGGTGACTCCGGGACACAGGATCTTTACCACTAACGCGCGAGGGAACAGCGCGCGAACTTGCTTGCCGATTGCGTCGGCCCGCTCGCGTTCCGGACCGGGGAAAGCGCTTACCAGGTATATGATGGACACGCCCTCCGGGTCCGCGCCCGGCGGCAGCCCCGCATCTAGGTCTGCGGGAGAGAAGTGCCGGGCATCTATTTTCTCGGTGCGCAACAGCCGCACCAACAGCTCCGCCGCAAGATCATCGTCGGATGAGCCCAACCCCGTGCAGATAACGACCGACCCGGGAGGCACTCCGAGCGGACCCTGCCATCGTCCGCTCAGCAGTTCGCGCTCCTGACGCAGCCACCGCCCGGCACTCGCGTCCTCGAGTACCGAGCCTCGATGAGGCCTTCGCGGGAGCTTGAGGCTCTGGCTGCCTAGGGCCGTAACGACATCGACAATGACGCGATGGATCCTCTTGTGCTGCTCCTCGCTGATCCTGCCCATGTCAGCGTCGAGACGAGCAAGGTGCAACGCGGGAATCAGCACGCGATCGCAATACGCAGCGAGGGAATCACCTCGCAGAAACTCTCGGGCACTGGCGATGATCTCTTGCGGATCTCCGGACAGCGCGCGTTCGTAAAATCTCTGCGGCAACGTCAGCGCCTGGGCATCGCTCAATAGCAGCTTCAGAATCCCGAGCGCCTTGATGTGTTGTCCGGCGACTGCCAGACACACGGTCAGGGGAGTGGACAGGATCAGGCCCACCGGACCCCACAGCCAGCTCCAGAATATCGCCCCGACAACCACCGCGAGCGGCGATAACCCCGCGGCATGGCCATAAAGGTGTGGTTCCAGCAATTGTCCCGCGATGGTGTCGAACAGGATAAAGACACCCAGTGTGCTCACCCCCAGCGACCATCCCGGATCGACAGCGAAGGCAAGCGCAGCCGTAAACAGCGCTGCTATCCACACGCCCACGTAGGGTACGAAGCGCATCACTCCCGCGAACGCGCCCAAAAGGGCTGCCTGCGGCACGCGCAGGATGCCGAGACTCACCCCAATGGCCACCGCGAAGACCAGATTGACCGCGAACTGGGAAACGAAATACCTCGAGAGTCGCTCGCCGGCTTCGTTGAGCGCGAGGGTCGTGGAGCGTATATCGGACGCACCGGCGATCCGGATGAAGCGGTCGCGCAGCGATTCATATTCGAGCAACACGAAAATGAGGACGATCAGCACGATCCCCGTGGCTTGGAGCGGGACCCAAGCGGAGCTCAGCAGCTTCGTAACGAGCTGCAGCGGCTGCGGTGTGGCCTCCTGTGACTGCAACACCACCACAGCCGGCGGGCGTGTCGGCACGGGGCGCTCGAGATCCCCGGCGGAACCGCCGATCGGCTCTGCTGCGTCGTGGTGGATCTCCAGCAGGCGGCTCGCTTCCTTCGTAAGGAGGCGCAGCCGTCCGACGGTCACTTCGTCAATGACCCTGATCTTGTGTTGCACGTTTGCTTGGTACTGAGGAAGGCTCTGGGCGATGCGCAGCATCTGTGTGCCGAGCACCCCTGCGACGGCCATGCACGAAAGCGTGAGCGCCAGAATCACGATAAGCACTGAAGAGGTCCGACCGACTCGAATGCGCCGCAGCGCTTGAACCAGCGGCGTCACCAGGAAGCTCAGCATCATGGCGAGCGCGAGCGGTATTAGCACAGCACGACCGAGATACAAAAGGGCGAGTACGAGTGTCACAGTCGTGACGCGGCCGCCGCTATCGCGCAGCCGTATGGGTGCTTGCTCAACGGCCCCCGCTTGTCGCTGAACCGCCACCGGTGCGTTCATGTTCGCTTCATACGGCCGGCGCCGGCACGGATGAGGGCGGATTCGGCGCAGCAGCCCGCTCCACCCTGAACCACGCAGCGTAGAGCGCTGGCACGAAGAAGATTGTCAGGAACGTCGCGACGGTGAGGCCGCCCATGATCGCGACGGCCATCGGACCCCAGAACACGCTGCGCGTCAGCGGGATCATGGCGAGCACGGTGGCTGTCGCCGTCAGCGCCACCGGGCGCGTGCGGTGCACGGCTGCATCCACCACCGCGTTCCACGGGTCGCGCCCCTCGGCGATCTCCGTCTGCACCTGGTCGATGAGGATCACGGAGTTGCGCATGATCATGCCGCTGAGCGCGACGATGCCAAGGATCGCAACAAACCCGAGCGGCGCGTGGGCCAAGAGCAGTGCGATGACGACGCCGATGAGCCCGAGGGGCGCGGTCAGGAACACCATCGTCACGCGCGAGAAGCTCTGCAGCTGCAGCATCAGGATCGCGAGGATCGTCACGATCATCACCGGTGCGACCGCAGCCAGTGCGCGGTTCGCCTTGGCGCTTTCCTCGACGGCGCCCCCGACGTCGATACGGTAACCGAAGGGCAGTTTCGCCTCGATGTCCTTGAGCATCGGCTGAATGGCCTGGGTTACCGATACACCCTGCTCGCCGTCCTTGACGTCGGCGCGCACCGTAATGGCCATGTCGCGATTCCGGCGCCGCAACACAGGCTCTTCGAGCTCGTAGCGGACGCGCGCGACCTGCGAGAGCGGCACCACCGTGCCCTGGCGCGTAAAGAGATCGACGTCCTTCAGTGTGTCGAGGTCGAGGCGCTCTGAGGGCACGGCGCGGGCAACGATGTCGATCAGGTCTTCGTGCTCGCGCAACTGCGACAGCGTCGCGCCATTCATCACCGTCTGGGTCCCCAGCGCGACGTCGACTGGAGCGAGGCCAAGCGCACGTGCCTTGTCCTGGTCGAGGTCCACTTTCATCGTCCGCACCGGGTCGTTCCAGTCGAGCTGGACGTCGCGCACCTTGGGACTGGACGCCACCACTCGCTCGACCTCGCGCGCGATCGACCGCACGACCTGAGTGTCAGGACCGACAACGCGGAACTGCACCGGGAAGCCGACCGGCGGACCGAGCTCGAGGCGCGTGATGCGCACCCACGTCTGCGGGAATTCCTCGTCCACGCGGGCCATCAGGCGCGAGCGCACCCGTTCTCTCGCTTGCAGGTCGCGCGTCATCACGATGAACTGCGCGTAGCCGGGGTTTGGCAGCTCCGGATCGAGCGAGAGATAGAAGCGCGGCGCGCCGGCGCCGGTATACGCCGTGAAGTAGCGGATGTCGTGGTCCTGCGAAAGAACGGCCTCCATCTTCTTCACTTGCTCGGTCGTCGCCGTGAACGAGGCGCCTTCCTTCAGCCGCAGGTCGACGATGAGCTCGGGCCGTGAGCTGCTCGGAAAGAACTGCTGCGGCACGAGCTTCATGGCGGGCAGCGCCAGCGCGAGCGCGGCAACGGTGGCACCGATCACCCACCAGCGACGCACGAGGGCGAGGTCGATCAGCCCGCGAAGCTTGCGATAGAAAGGGGTGTCGTACGGGTTGCCGCCATGGTGTTGCTTGCCCAAATCCTTGGGCAGCATCAGGACCGCGAGGTACGGCGTGATCAGCCCCGAGACCAACCACGAGAACACCAGCGCGGTGCCGACGATCCAGAAGATCCCACCCGCGTACTCACCGGTGGTCGATTTTGCGAACCCGATCGGCATGAAAGCGCAGACGGTGACCAGCGCACCGGTGAGCCGCGGCATGGCGGTGGCCGAGTAGGAGAAGGCGGCCGCCTTGACCCGCTCCCAGCCCTCCTCCATCTTCACCACCATCATCTCCACCGCGATGATCCCGTCGTCCACCAACAGCCCCAGCGCGATGATCAGCGAGCCGAGCGAGACGCGCTCGAGGTTCCAGCCCTTGGCGAGCATCACCAGGGCGACGGCTCCGAGCACGAGCGGCACGGAGAGCCCGACGACGATTCCCGTGCGCCAGCCGAGGCTGATGAGGCTGACCGCGAGCACGATGGTCAGCGCTTCGAGCAGCGAGCGCTCGAACTCCCATACCGCATCCGCGACGGTGGTCGGCTGATCGGCGACGCGCTCGAGCTCCACGCCGTACGGGAGCTCGGCTTCGATTTTCGCCACGGCGTTCTCGATCGCCTTGCCGAGCACCACGATGTTGCCGTCGTTGGTCATCGTTATGCCGAGCATCAACACCTGCTGGCCGTTATGGCGCACGGTGTAGGTGGGCGGATCCTCGAAGCCGCGGCTGATGGTCGTGAAATCGCCGAGCTTGATCAGCCGGCCGCCGGCCGCGATCGGCACGTTGCGGATGTCCTCCTCGCTGGCAAACTGGCCAGTCACGCGCACCAGCACCCGGTCGCCGCGCGTGTCGACCGAGCCGGCGGGGATAACACTGTTCTGGTTGCGCAGGCTTTCGGCAATCGCCAGCGGCGTGATACCGAGCGCGGCGAGTCTCTGGTGCGAGAACTCGACGTAGACCTTCTTGTCCTGCTTGCCGAAGATGTCGACCTTCTTTACCATCGGCACCCTCAGCAGGCGGCGCTTGATGTCCTCCGCCACGTCGGACAGCTCGGCATGCCCGATGCCGTCTCCCTTGACGGCGTAGAGCAGCCCCGACACGTCGCCGTACTCGTCATTGAAGATCGGGCCGATGACGCCCTCGGGAAGCTCCATGCGAATGTCGCTGAACTTCTTGCGCGCCTGATACCACGCCTCCCGCTGGTCCGCCTTGCTCGTGCCGCCCTTTACGGTGATGGTCATGCCGCCAAAGCCTTGGCGTGCATACGTTACGACCTTCTCGAAATGGTCGAGCTGCTCGAACTTCTTCTCCATGCGGTTCAGCACCTCGTCCTGCAGCTGCTGCGCCGTTGCGCCGGGCCAGATGATGAGCGCCGTCATGGACGGCACGGAGAAGTTCGGATCCTCGAGCTGCCCAAGCCTCGGGAAAGCTAGCACGCCGCCCACGGCAATCACGAGGATCAGGAATAGCACGATGGCGCGGTGTCCGAGCGCCCATTCCGTGAGGTTGAACGATTTCATCGGGCGGTCTGGTTAGTGGTGTGCTGCGATCTGTACCCGAGCAACGCGACGCGCAACCCAGGAGCCATCTTCTGCACCCCCGCAGTGACGACCAGCTCGCCGGCCGGCGGCCCGGATACCAGCACCTCATCGGTCCGATACCCGTGCACCGCGACACGTATCAGCTCGACAATTCCCACCGCCTCGGCGCCCGCATGACGAACAACCCACAACGCCGGCTGTCCGTTACTCTGTGTGATCGCGGATGCGGGGATGACCGCCACCTGCGCTTCTGCAGCCGCCTGCTGGACGATCAGAGTGGCGGTCGCACCGAGCGGCAGCCGCCGGGCGTTCACCGGCTTCAATCGAGCCCGGTACGTTCGGGTTTGCGCAGCCGCCTGTGGCGACAGCTCGCGCAGCGCGACCTCGAAGGTTTCGTCGGGCGCGCTCGCGAGGTATGCCTTGTATTTCGCCGTGTTGAAAGCGGCAAGCCGGTCTTCCGGAACGTCGACGACGATCTCAGGCTCGCCTTGGTTAGCAATGGCGACGACGGGTTGACCCTCGGCGACCACCTGGCCGACCTCGAAGCGTACTGCCGTGACGACACCCTGCTGCGACGCGCGCAGCACCGTGTACTTGAGCCGGTTGCGTGCGAGCTCGAGCTTCTTTGCCTCGGCCTCCGCTGTTGCTTGCGTGGTCTGCGCGCCGCTCTGCGCGTGCTCGTCATCCGACGGACTGACGGAGCCATCGCTCTTCAGCGCGTTAAGACGCTTTTGGTCCGAGTCGGCCTGCCGCGCATGCGTCTCGGCGGCGAGCACCTCCTGTCGCGCGGCCTCCTCAGCGAGCCGGTAATCGGTATCGTCGAGCTCCGCGAGCACGTCGCCCTCGCGCACCGCCTGGCCGACGTCGACTCTACGCTGCACGACCTTGCCGCCGACGCGAAACGCCTGGTCGACCTCGTGACGCGCTTGGACGGTGCCTACGTAGCGATCCGTCTGCTGCGCCTTGTCGTAGCGCAGCTCGACGGTGCGCACGAATCGAAGCGCCTCGGCCGGCTTGTGCGGCGTGCATGCGCACAGCACCGCAGCGATCGGCACGGTGACGAACGCTGCAGCGAGAGATGTTTTCATGGCGATGTCCTCGCGTCTTGGTTTGATGAATGTGGCGAACGGGGAGCCCCTGCCGCCGCGCCATCAGCGGCCGGCTCGAACACCTGCCAGCCCCCGCCGAGCGCCTTGTACAGCTGCACGCTGTCGAGCCGCAGTTGCGTGTGCGCATCATTGGCGCCGACCCGCACGCTGAGCTGCACGCGCTGCGCGTCGAGCAACGGCAAAAGATCAATCTGCCCGCGGTTATAGAGCGATTGCGCGCGGCCGAGCGCGGCGTCGGCCGATCCTGCAGCGCTTTGCAGCAGTTGTGCCCGGTGCCGTTCGTCCTCGAGCGCGACGAGCGCGTTCTCGACATCCTCGAGTGCCCGCACGATCGCGTCTTCGTAGCGGACTACCGCTTCCTTTTGGCCGCTCTCGGCAATCTCGTTGATGGCCCGCGTCCGCCCCGCGTTGAAGATCGGCATCGCTAGCAGCCCGATGACATTGCTGAAGCGCGCAGGGCCAAAGGCCATGCCGTTCAAATCGATGGTCTCGCGCCCGAACATGGCACCCAGAAAGAGTCGCGGAAACCATTCCGCGGCGGCCTGTCGCCGGCGCGCATTGGCGGCCTCAAGTTGCGCCCGCGCGGCCAGCAGGTCCGGCCGGCGCTCAAGCAGCGCAGCCGGTTGTCCTGCATGCGCGGATGGCACAATGGAGTCGCTGCGCGAGGGCGCAATGCTCGAGGCGTTGAATGCCTGCTCTCCAATCAGTACCGCAATGCGGTGACGCGACACGGCCGCCAGCGTCTCAAGCGGCGGTATCGCTGCGCGCGCTTTCGACGCTTCGGTCTGCGCGCGCTCGACGTCGAACGGTGTCGCGAGGCCTACCCGTTGGCGGGCCGATACGAGCCGCAGCGTGTCGTCTTGCGCGGCCGATATCGCGCGCACGGTGTCGAGCTGGCGCAGCGCCCCCACCAGCATGAAGTAGTTGCTTGCAACGTCGCTCACCACCAGCAGTCGAACACCCCTCGCCGTGTGTTCTGCTGCCTGCCTGTCGGCCGACGCCGCCTTGGCGCCTGCCCGCAGGCCACCGGCCAGGTCAACCTCCCAACCGGCGTCGAGACTGCCCTGCGCACCCTTCGTGTTCGCCGCCTCGGGCACGATTTGCTGGTCGGCCGAGCTGAAGCCGGTTCTGTGATCGAAAGCGCCGGCGCTCACCCCAATGCTGGGCAGTAGCCACGAGCGGCTGATCGTCTCCCCGGCGCGTGCTGCGCGCACGCGCTCGGCGGCGATCTTGATGTCCCGGTTCTCTCGAGCTGCCCGCCGCACGAGATCCGACAGCACCGGGTCGCCGAAGCTGTCCCACCAGGCCGCCTCGGGCTCCTCGTTCGAGGTAGGGGCCGCCGCGAATTGGCCGGGCACCTCGACCGAGGGGTGCAGGACCGGTGTGCTACAGCCCATCAGAGCGAATGCGAGCGACGTGGCGAGTCCAATGTGGCGCAGGAAGGCTCCTCCGCTGCCCATGGCCGCGCTCAGGTGAGCCATTGGTAAGCCCTCATAAGTGTCTCCGATAGCGGGGTACCTCGAGTACGCCGCGCATCAAATGTCGTCGGTCTCATGTCACACCCACACGTTGAGTTCGTTGCCGTTCTTCGTCGGGCCAGAATGGGCCCACTCCGCGGGTGAAACCAGCCATGGACAGTTGATGAACATTTCCAGACTGTGAACGTTCCCAGCTGGCGGCGGTCGAGTCTCTCCGCGTTTGCCGGACTGCGGCAGCCGGCCGGCCACCGGTCCCTACCGATCACTGTTATCAACTGTTAGGAAACGTTCGTTTCGTATGGCGCGATTGTTCATACGGATGGCATGACCTAGTGTGGCGCCGTTGCAAGCGGCTCGCGCAAACCACTCGCGCGGCGAGCATCAAGCGCACGCATTTTTTACGGAGGGTGAACATGTCGGATGGCACAACACGGCTTGCTCGGACGCTGTTTGGCGATGCGTTGCGCAACAGCACCTGAGATCGCGAGCGATCGCGTGACAGTTATGCGGCCATCCTGACATGACAACCGCATGCGGCAAACCAGGATATCTTGAACTGACAGGCGTGTGGCCTCTGAAGCAGTATCGTGTGCGCCGAGTCGCGGCCATTTTCGTGGCCATTTCTCCGCCGATCGCGTGCGCTTTTCTTGCCAGCGAATTTGGTCGCTGGGACCTGTTCGAACGGTCCGGCTCCATAACCACGGCGATCGGCCTCCTGTTGGCCTCGCGGCGCTACATCCGATATAGCGTGCTCGAGTTGGCCGTCTTGCAAGCGCAGCCGAAATCGAGCGTTGTGGAGATTTTGGAGGACATCTTCACAGCCAAACTTGGATTGGCGCTCTCCGCATTCGGGACGATCATTTGGGGATGGGGGAAGTATCTCGGCTGGGCGAGCTTCACCTACCTGCTGGTATGGGCACTGTTTGCCGCTCGCGACTTCCGTCGCGATTTGCGTAACGGCTCTCTTCATGGCTCGCGATAACACTCCACCCGCGGCCTTCTGCTGCGAAGGGGTTCCGCCGGCAAAGATCGCGGCCCGTCAGAGCTTTCCCCTGGGCGCGGGGTACTCATCGGTCTCGTTCTTCGCGCCTCATGCCGGCTACAGCTCGCGCAAGGACGCCCTCGGCCCCGCCGATGAGTCCCGCGACCTCGTCGGATCTATCTGCGGCTCCGCCGGTGCCGGGGATTCAATATCACATGACGCCGCGTTCCGTGGCGGTGCTGTTCGCGCACCTCGACGCCCGCTCCGGGTTCGAGGTAAAGGACGCGGCATCGTAGCGGGCACTGCACAAACACAACGGGTTACCCAACCCATATCAGGAGCACAATCAACATGAGCACTACACTCTCACCATCGGGTACGAAAGCTGATACAGGCGTTCGAATTCACATTGAGCGCGGCCCTCTTTCGGATACGGACCTCGAGCGCATCGATGCCTACTGGCGAGCTGCCAATTATTTGTCGGTCGGCCAGATCTATCTCTATGACAACCCGCTGCTGCGGGAGCCGCTCAAGCCAGAGCAGATCAAGCCGCGGTTGCTCGGCCATTGGGGAACGACACCGGGACAAAACTTTGTTTATGTCCACCTGAATCGGGTCATCCGACAACACGACCTGAACATGATCTACATTTCCGGCCCGGGTCATGGTGGACCTGCGCTGGTCGCCAACACCTACCTCGAAGGGAGCTACACCGAGCTCTACCCGGAGGTATCTCAGGATGAGGCGGGCATGAAGCGCCTGTTCAAGCAGTTCTCATTTCCCGGCGGCATCCCGAGTCACGTCGCACCCGAGACGCCCGGGTCGATCCATGAGGGCGGCGAGCTTGGGTACTCCTTGAGCCATGCCTATGGTGCCGCGTTCGACAATCCGGACCTGATCGTCGCCTGTGTGGTGGGCGACGGCGAGGCGGAGACCGGACCGTTGGCGACGGGTTGGCAGGGAAACAAATTTCTGAACCCGGCCTGCGACGGCGCCGTGCTGCCGATCCTGCATCTGAACGGCTACAAGATCGCCAATCCAACCGTGCTCGCGCGAATCGATCCCGAGGAGCTCAAAGAGTACCTGCGCGGCTGTGGGTACGAGCCCTACTTGGTGGCAGGCGATGATCCGCGCAAGCTGCACCAGCTCATGGCGGCGACAGTCGATGAGGTCATTGGGAAAATCCGCGACATCCAATCGCAGGCGCGCTCCGAAGGTTTCAAACGACGTCCTCGCTGGCCGGCGATCGTTCTGCAAACGCCGAAAGGCTGGACGGGACCCAAGGTCGTCGATGGTAAGCCGGTGGAAGGCACTTTCCGCGCGCATCAGGTTCCGCTGGCCGCGGTTCGCACCAATCCGGCGCACCTGAAACTCCTCGAGGAATGGATGCGTAGTTACCGCCCCGAGGAGTTGTTTGACAAGGGCGGAAGGCTGCGACCGGAGCTCGCCGAGCTCGCCCCCAAGGGGCCGCGCCGGATGGGTTCGAATCCGAATGCCAACGGTGGGATGTTGCTTCGCGACCTGTGCATGCCGGACTTTCGCGAGTACGCGGTGGAAGTGCCGCAGCCCGGCGCCGTGGACGCGGAAGACACGCGTGTGCTCGGCCGTTTCGTGCGTGACGTCGTCAAACTCAACCAGAGTCCGCGAAACTTCCGCATCTTCGGTCCGGACGAGACCGAGTCCAATCGCCTGAGCGCCGTGTTCGAGGTGAGCGCACGGCAGTGGACGGCGGAGATCCTCCCGGGCGATGAGCATCTGGCCGCGCAGGGCAGCGTCATGGAAATCCTGAGCGAGCACCAGTGTCAGGGCTGGCTGGAAGGCTATCTGCTGACCGGCCGTCACGGTCTTTTCAACTCCTACGAAGCGTTCATCCACATCGTCGACTCGATGTTCAACCAGCATGCCAAGTGGCTGAAAGTGACCCGCGGGATTCCCTGGCGGCGGCCGATTGCTTCGCTCAACTACCTGCTCAGCTCGCACGTCTGGCGACAGGATCAGAACGGATTCACTCACCAGGACCCGGGCTTCATCGACCACGTGGTCAACAAGAAGGCGGACATCATCCGGATCTACCTGCCGCCCGATGCCAACTGCCTGCTGTCGGTGGCCGACCACTGCCTGCGCAGCCGCCACTACGTCAATGTGATCGTCGCCGGCAAGCACCCGGCACCGCAGTGGCTCGACATGCGCGCTGCGATCACTCATTGCACGGCGGGCATCGGCATTTGGGAGTGGGCGAGCACGGACCGCGGGGCGGAGCCCGATCTGGTCATGGCGTGTGCGGGCGATGTGCCGACGCTCGAGACTCTCGCAGCCGTGAAGCTGCTGCGCGGCTATTTCCCCGAGCTGAAGATCCGCGTGGTAAACGTCGTTGATCTGATGAAACTACAGCCCGCGAGTGAGCACCCGCATGGGCTTGCGGACCCGGAGTTCGATGCTCTCTTCACGCTCAACAAGCCGATCATTTTTGCGTTCCACGGTTACCCATGGCTGGTCCACCGGCTCACTTACCGGCGAACAAACCACCATAACCTGCACGTACGGGGCTACAAGGAGGAAGGCACCATCACCACACCATTCGACATGGCGGTGTTGAACGAGATGGACCGCTTTCACTTGGTCGGTGACGCGATCGACCGCCTGCCACAGCTTCAGGCGCGGGCCGGTTATGTGAAGCAAGCGCTGCGCGACAAGCTGATCGAGCACAAGGAATTCATCCGCGAGCATGGCGAGGATATCCCGGAGATCTGCAACTGGCGCTGGGATCAATGATGGCCGCGAATCCCCGCGCAAGGACGCTGTCCGGAAGCCCTACCCTCAAAACATAGCACACACGGGTGTCCCATATGCCTGAGTCACCGCCACAAATCTATTTGGCCCGGCATGGTGAGACCGCGTGGAGTGTGTCGGGTCAACATACCGGTCGGACCGATCTGCCCTTGACCGCCCAAGGCGAGCGGAACGCTCGCCGCCTTGGCGAGCGCTTGGCGGGCCTGGAGCCCGCGAGCGTGGTCACGAGTCCGCTCGAACGTGCGCGCCGAACGTGCGAGCTGGCGGGCTTTGGTCCCGTGGCAAGCATCGATCCGGATCTCGTGGAGTGGGATTACGGCGCCTATGAAGGCAAGACTCGTGCGGAGATTCAGCGCGAGCGTCCCGGATGGGAGATCTTCCGCGACGGGTGTCCGGGCGGGGAATCGCTCGCACAAGTCGCCGCTCGCGCCGATCGCGTTGTTGCGCGCCTTCGCGCGATCGGCGCTGATGTCCTCGTGTTCTCCAGCGGTCATCTGTTGCGCGTGCTCGCCGCACGCTGGTTGGGTCTCGATGGGGTGCTGGGCCGCTATCTCTTCCTCGACACGGCCGCGCTTTCCATCCTCGGCTATCAACGCAATCTTACCGAGCCGGTCATTCGATTATGGAACGATTGTCGCCACCTGGGCCATTCAGGGGTGTATGACAGGGTCAGCAAATGGTTAGCCGACTATAGCCATGCCAGAGACTGAGACACCGAGAGGTCTTCATGACTTGCTCTAGCATCCCGCCCGTGGCCTTCGGCAACGAAGCGGTTCCGGCGCTGCGGCCGACGGTGCACTCGGCAACGATCGCAGCCGGTCAGAGCTTTCCCCTGGGCGCCACCGTCTGTCCCGGGGGCATCAACTTCAGCGTGTTCTCGCGCCGGGCGACCCGGATCGAGCTCCTACTTTTCGATAGTGCTGCGGACGCGCATCCGACGCATGTGGTTGCGCTCGATCCTCGCAAGCACCGTACGTACCACTACTGGCACGTTTTCGTGCCCGGCATCGGCGCCGGACAGCTCTACGCCTATCGCGCCTTCGGCCCCTTCGATCCCAAGCAGGGCCTGCGTTTCGATCCGAGCAAGGCTCTGCTCGACCCGTACGGGCGCGCCGTGGTCGTGCCCGAGGCGTATTCCCGCCACCGCTCTAGCCGATACGGAGAGCGCGGCACGATCGCCATGAAAAGCGCGGTGCTCGATTCCGGCACTTACGATTGGGAGGGTGATAAGCCGCTGCGTCGGAATTTTGCCTCGACCGTCATTTACGAGATGCACCTCGCCGGCTTCACGCGCCATCCCAGCTCAGGGGTCGCCGCCGAGCTGAGAGGGACCTACGCCGGCATGATCGAGAAGATCCCGTATCTTCGCGATCTCGGGATCACTGCCGTGGAACTGCTGCCGATATTCCAGTTCGATGGGCAGGACTGCCCGCCGGGTCTCGCCAATTACTGGGGGTACTCCCCGGTCTCGTTCTTCGCGCCTCATGCCGGCTACAGCTCGCGCAAGGATGCTCTCGGTCCGGTCGATGAGTTCCGCGACCTCGTCAAGGCGCTGCACCGCGCCGGCATCGAGGTGATCCTCGACGTCGTCTATAACCACACCGCCGAGGGGAATGCCGCGGGGCCCACTGTGTGTTTCCGCGGTCTCGCCAACGAGGTGTACTACATCCTCGACGAGGATCGCGCGCAATACGCCAACTACAGCGGCACCGGCAACGCGCTCAACGCCAATCAGGCCATCGTTCGGCGCATGATCCTCGAGAGCCTGCGGTACTGGGTTGCGGAGATGCATGTCGACGGATTCCGCTTCGACCTCGCCGCGATTCTGGCGCGCGATGAAAGCGGCCGTGTGCTCGAAAATCCCCCGGCCCTTATGGATATCGAATCCGATCCCGTTCTCGCCGACACCAAGCTGATCGCAGAGGCCTGGGACGCCGCCGGCCTGTATCAGCTCGGCAACTTCATCGGCGACAGCTGGAAGGAATGGAACGGCCGCTTCCGCGACGATGTACGCGGCTTTATGAAGGGGGACAGGGGCACGGTGCGGATGCTCTTGCAACGCACGCTCGGGAGCCCCGACATCTTCGGGCACCGCGAGAGGGAACCCGAGCAGAGCATCAACTTTGTGACCTGCCACGACGGCTTCACGCTGAACGATCTGGTTTCCTACAACGACAAGCACAACGAGGCGAACGGCGAAGGCAACCGGGACGGGCTAAACGACAATCGGTCCTGGAATTGCGGGATCGAGGGCCCGACCGAGGATGCTGCCGTCGAGGGACTGCGCCGCCGCCAGGTGAAGAACTTCATCGTGGGGATGTTGATTTCGATCGGCACCCCCATGCTGCTGATGGGCGATGAGATGCGCCGTACCCAGCGGGGTAACAACAATGCCTATTGCCAGGACAACGAGATCAGCTGGCTCGACTGGAGCCTGCTCGAGCAGCATCGGGATCTGCATCGCTTCGTACGCATGGCGATCGCCCAACGCCTGCGGTGGGTGGAATTGATATTGAGCGGGCTTGAGAGCTTCGAACAACTGAGCCTCAACGAGTTACTGCGGCGCTCCGAGATGGACTGGCACGGCATCCAACTCGGTCAGCCGGACTGGGGCGACGATTCGCACAGCATCGCCTGCACCACTCGCGTGGGCCCGGGTCACCTGCCGTTCTGGCTACACCTGATGTTCAACGCCTATTGGGAGCCGCTCGACTTCGACCTGCCGACTGTGCCGGCAACGGCCGTATCGGGTTGGCAGCGCTGGATCGACACGGCACGAGAATCGCCCGAGGACATCGTAGAAATTCCGGCGGCTCCGCCAGTGCCGGGGGTCCAATATCACGTGATGCCGCGTTCCGCGGTGGTGCTGTTCGTGCGCATCGACGCCCGCTCCGATCCGGCGTTCGAGGTCGAAGACGACGTCACTGACGCTGCAAGAATACCAGGGGTCATGCGACCCGAATCAGGAGCACAATCGACATGAGCACTCCACAGTCAAAGCGATCGGAAATGGCGAGCATGCTGCTCACCCAATACGGCTGCGGTCCGATCCGCTTCTCGGGCGAGAACGATGCCTTATTCGAGCGGCACCTTCTCTTCGACGACGTCGTCGCTCTGGACGCGGCCGGTCCGCGCGAGCGCTTCGAGGCAGCCGCACGTTCGGTACGGGATGTGCTATCGCAACGCTGGATCCTGACCGAGAGCACTTACGAGCGGGAAAAGCCGAAGCGGATCTACTATTTATCGATGGAGTTTCTGATCGGGCGATCGCTCTCCAACAATATCACCAATCTTCTGCTTGATCCCTTCGCGAAGGAAATTGCCGCCCGACATAAAATCGACCCACTCGGTTTCATGGAAGAAGAGCCCGATGCTGGGTTGGGCAACGGCGGGCTCGGGCGCCTGGCGGCGTGCTTTCTCGACTCGATGGCGACGATGCAACTCCCCGCCATGGGTTATGGGCTGCGTTATGAATACGGCATGTTCAAACAGTCCCTCCGGAACGGCTGGCAGCACGAAGAGCCGGACAATTGGCTGCGCCGCCAGGATCCATGGGAGGTTCCGCGTCGGGACGAGGCGGTCGAAGTCAAACTGAACTGCTCCTTCGCGTTGCGAGACGGTCGTTTGCAGCCCGTACCGGGCCGCCCCTCCACACTCATTGGCATCCCGTTTGATCGACCGGTGGTGGGGTATGGCGGCAAGACCATTAACACGCTGCGCCTGTGGGCCGCGGCTGCGCCCGATTATTTCGACTTCCAGGAATTCAGCAGCGGTGATTTTGTCGGTGCCCTCGCCGGAACACTCGCCGCCGAATCGCTGACCCGAGTGTTGTATCCCGACGATTCAACGAGCATGGGACAGGGCCTGCGCTTCGTGCAGGAGTATTTCCTGGTCGCCTGCTCGCTGGCCGATCTCGTCCGGCGCTTCCGCCGCGGCAATGCGGATTGGAGCACGTTCCCGGAAAAGGTTGCCATTCAGCTCAACGATACACACCCGACGATGGCGGTGCCGGAGTTGATGCGGATCCTGCTCGACGAGACGCATCTCGGTTGGGACGAGGCCTGGGATCTCACGCAGCGGACCTTGGCCTACACCAACCATACTCTGCTGCCCGAAGCATTGGAGAAATGGCCGCTCGCCTGGTTCAAGGACTTGCTGCCCCGCCATTTGGAGATCATCTTCGAGATCAATCGGCGCTTTCTCGATGCCGTGCGCATCCGCTATCCGGGCGGCGGCGAGGAACGGATTCGGCGCATGAGCCTGGTTGAGGAAGGCGCCGAGCTCAAGATCCGCATGGCCCACCTCGCGATCGTCGGCTCACACAGCACCAACGGGGTCTCCGCGATTCACACAAACCTCCTACGGACGACAACGGTCAAAGACTTGGCCGAGATGTTTGCGGAGCGCTTCAACAACAAGACCAACGGCGTCACCCCGCGGAGATGGTTGTTGCTGGCGAACCCGGCGCTCGCCGGCATTATCACTCAGGCGATCGGCGACGGCTGGGTCAGCGACCTGCGGCGCTTACGTGAACTTGCGCCGCTAGCCGGGGACAAGTGCTTTCGCGAGGCATTTCTCAAGGCGGCGTACGAGGCCAAGTCGCATTTCGCTAATTGGCTCAAGGCTGCAGCCGGCGAGATCGTGGACCCCGCCAGCATCTTCGACTGTCAGATCAAGCGAATCCACGAATACAAGCGGCAGCTGCTCAACGCATTGCGCATCATCGTGCTGTACAACCGGTTGCGAGACAACCCTGCCCTTGCGCCGCCGCCGCGCACGTTCTTCTTTGCGGGGAAGGCGGCGCCGGCCTACCGGCTCGCTAAGCTGATCATCAAATTCATCAACAACCTCGCGAACACGATCGACGCAGATCCGATCGCAAAAGGACGTCTCAGAGTCGTGTTCGTTCCTGATTATTGCGTTTCGCTCGCCGAGCGACTGATCCCGGCCACCGACGTTTCAAACCAGATCTCGACTGCCGGGTACGAGGCGAGTGGCACGAGCAACATGAAGTTCATGATGAATGGGGCGCTGACGATCGGCACACGCGACGGCGCGACGATCGAAATGGCCGAAGCGGCCGGTGAAGAAAACTTCTTCCTGTTCGGCCTGACGGCCGATCAAGTGGCCCGCGGGCGCAGCTGGTACAACCCACACTGGCATTATGACCACGAGCCGGAGACCCGCGCCGCGTTGGACCTGATCTTCTCCGATTATTTCAGCCGCAACGAGCCCGGTATCTTCGCTCCGTTGCGGGACGCACTGCTGACGCAAGGGGACCACTACATGCACTTGGCAGACCTGAAATCCTATCTCGAGGCGGACCAGAAGCTGACGGCCTTATATGCCGATGGCGAAGCGTGGGCGCGCAAGGCCATCCTGAACGTCGCCGCCTCTGGCACATTCTCCAGCGACCACACGATCGCTCAATATGCCACCGAGATTTGGCAAGCTAAGCCGTGCCCCGTGCCATGAATGCGCGATCGAGAACGATTGGCAGTACCACGGGATCCTCCGCATGACCTTGCGGGGCGAACGCGTTCCTCCGTTTCCGGGATGCGCTGTCGCACCGGGCCCGATGCAACGGGGCCGCCAGCCTCGGCCGATATACCGGCGAAATGGAGGCGAGTTCGGCGAGTCCCGCGCAACTTCATGAGGCTCATGACGACTGATATGTGCGATCTGCCGCGCTGCCGCGATCACGATGAACAGCGCGATTGCGAGCAGTGCCACCGTGTTGCGGGTCGGGGAGGCCCACAATCCGCGGCTCATCATCGCCAATTGCGGAACCAGCCCCGATTCAGCAATCTCGTCTTTATCGAATGGGGAATTGTTCGTGCCGCTCATGTCGTCCGACCGGTCTGTAAGCATGGGCGAGCTTCTACAGCGCGAGTGAATAAATGACCTGATGCGGATCACTTGGATCAGGGGGCAGGGTGCCGCCACCTCGGGCCGCAGCCTCCTTGTTTCTCTCGCCGCCTTACTACGGTTAGTTGAACGAGACCGTTCAGGTACCTGTTCCTTGACGGGCCCCTCCGGACATTTACTGGCAGGAAACGTTCGACAACCGGGTGTGCGTTGTCCACGGAGCTGACCTCCTCCACGATTACCCGAGGCGTTTTCCCAGGACCCAGCGGCTAGGAGGCTCGCCATGAGTGAATTGATGAAGGCCGCGCCATCGTCCGTGAGTTCGGCGCGCCGCTGGCAGGGAGTCCAAATTTGAGCGAGAACTCACCGGGTGAGGATCAGCGAACCGTGGAAGAAATCATGGATGAGGAAGATCCGGTGAGTTCACGATCCGTGTTCTTTGTGAACAGGTGTTGGTTGTTAGCGATCGTCTTTGCATTGCTGGTGTCAATCGCGGCGCTCGTTATTGGTTTCAGAAGCTAAGCAGACAGCGCAGATCTACGCACCAAAGGGACTATCCGAAGTTTCGTCCCTCGAGCATCTCGAGGAAGGTCGCGTGTTGCTTTAGGTTAAGTTGTTAGCTCGGTCCATTTGTCTGATGCGAAGTGCGCAAAGCGGAGTAGGTCACTTAAGGCCATGTACGCTTCGCCTTCTTTGATTCTTGCTTGATGCCCGTGCGCTGACTGGTCGCGCCAATACGTAATAAGGCCGGTGTGTCGCTCAAATTCGGTTCGCAGACCGTTAGGTCTATTGCCCGAGCAATGCCTTTTGCAGGTTGGAGCGCCCGTTCCTATTGAAGTACAACTGCTCGGCCTTTTCCTCGCCTAGTTTTATAACCGCGGCTTTCAGCAAGATGGCTTCGCCTGCCGCGCCCATCGAAACGCGAACTTCCATCTATGAGTGCCCTGACCTGACCCTACGGATATCAATCTGGATTGCCATGCTGACATAAGGCGCAGTGACCACTCGCGTGAAGCTGGTCTGTGCGAGGCCGGCGATTGACGACCGTGATGGGTGCGAATAGTCTCAATTAGTAAAAACTAGGGGGGCCCAATGTCGGATACCTCGGGTCAGGTCAGCGAGCTGTTGCAGCAATGGGTCAAGGGGGACCAAGAAGCCCTTGGCGCGGTGGCGCCGGTGATCTACCGAGAGCTACGGCGTCTCGCGCACTACTACCTCCAGTCGGAGCGCGCGGATCACACGCTGCAGAGCACGGCGCTCGTCAACGAAGCCTTCATTCAGTTGATGGGGAGCCAACCGACCCAACTGCAGAACCGTGCGCACTTCATTGCGATCGCGTCACGCTCAATGCGGCAAATTCTGGTGCAATATGCTCGCAGCCGCCGGGCAAACAAACGCGATGGGGGATATCGGGTCGCGTTGGAGGATATTGCGGAGCTGCCCGTCGTCGGGGATGAGGATCTGGTGGCTTTGGACGATGCCTTGGAGGAGTTGATGCGGATCGATGAGCGACAGGGCAAGATCGTCCAGATGAAGTTCTTCGGTGGATTGTCGGCGCCCGAGATAGCGCAGGTGCTCGGAATCTCGTTGGCGACGGTCAAGCGGGACTGGGCCACGGCGCGGATCTGGTTGGGTCGTGAAATGAGAAGAACCGCTTCGCCGTGACCGTGCCCAATTGGGAGCGCGTCAAAGAGCTACTGCACCAAGCCGTTGCATTGGGCCCCGAGCCGCGTGCGAAGTTCCTCGATGAGGTGTGCGCGTCGGATGCGGCGCTACGCGCGGAGCTCGAGTCGTTGCTAGCGGTCGGTGATGAGCTGAGCGCCGAATTCCTGCGAACGCCGCTGACCGGCGCATGCAGTGCGGACGGCGGTGGGCTTGGCGCCGCAGGCTTGGCAGAGGGGCAGGTCTTTGCGCAACGGTTTCAGCTCATCCGCAAGCTGGGCGAAGGCGGCATGGGGCAGGTGTGGCTCGCCGAGCAAACCGCGCCGGTGCGGCGGCCGGTGGCTTTGAAGCTAATAAAGGCGGGGATGTACGACGAGACGGTCGTGCAGCGCTTCCAGGCGGAACGACAATCGCTGGCGATCATGGAGCATCCTGCCATCGCCAAAGTGTTCGAGGCCGGCATCACGCCCCAGGGTCAGCCGTACTTCGTCATGGAGTACGTGCCGGGGCTGCCGATCACGGAGTATTGCGATCAGCACAAGCTCAGGATCCGCGAGCGCCTTGAACTGTTCATCCAGGCCTGCGACGGCGTGCAGCACGCCCACCAGAAGGCGATCATCCACCGAGACCTCAAGCCTGCCAACATTTTGGTTGTGGAGGTGGACGGCAAACCGGTGCCACGGATCATCGACTTTGGCCTCGCCAAGGCCACGACTCCGCACCTTACTGACCAGTCGCTGCATACGCGCTTCGGCCAGTTCATGGGTACACCGGGCTACATGAGTCCGGAGCAGGTGGATCCCAATGTGCAGGACATTGATACCCGCACCGACGTGTATTCACTCGGCGTCATTCTGTACGTGTTGTTGACTGGGCTGCAGCCTTTCGAGACGAAGCGTCGCCAGAGGCCGGCGCTCGATCAGTGGTTGCGGCAGCTGCGCGAACAAGAGCCGCCCACCCCGAGCGCCAAGCTCGGCACCGACCGCGAGACCTCGATCGAGACTGCCGTAGCCCGAAATACCGAGCTGCAGCAACTGGTGAGCCAGCTGCGCGGGGATCTCGACTGGATCACGATGAAGGCGCTGGACCGCGAGCGCGAGCGCCGCTATGGTACGCCGTCGGAATTGGCTGCCGACCTGCGTCGGCATCTGAACGACGAGCCTGTTCTGGCACGTCCGGCCAGTTCTGCGTATCAATTGGGCAAATTCATCCGGCGCCATCGTATCGCCGCGGTTGTCGCCGGGGTGATGGCGATTCTGGCGATCGTGGCGTCGGGCGCCGGATTGATTGCAGTTCGGAAGCAGCATGAGGCGGAATATCGGACTGCGCAGGCGCTGCAAGCCCAGTCGCAGATGCTCACCCAGGCAGCCGCGCAGCGCCTCAAGGACTCCGATGTCGCGGGCGCGCAGGGCATCATCCTCGAAGTGCTCACGAATCCTGCATTTGCGCAGGTACACACGCCGGCAGCCATCAGCGTGTTTCAGGAAGTCCGCGCGGCCAACGCGCAACTCGCTGTACTCTCCGGCCATGGCGAGCGTGTCAATTCCGCTGTCTACTCGCCCGACGGTACACGCATCGTCACCGCCTCGTTTGACAAGACCGCGCGCATCTGGGATGCACGCACAGGCGTGCAGCTCGCCGTGCTCTCCGGCCACGGCGAGCGCGTCAATTCCGCCGCCTACTCGCCCGATGGCACGCACATCGTTACCGCGTCGGCGGATAAGACCGCGCGCATCTGGGATGCACGCACGGGCGCGCAGCTCGTCGTGCTCTCCGGCCACGGGGGTTACGTCTATTCCCCTGCCTACTCGCCCGATGGCACACGTATCGTCACCGGGTCGCAGGACAAGTCCGCGCGCATCTGGGACGCACGCACGGGCGCGCAGCTGGCTGTCCTGTCCGGCCATACCGACCGCCTTCGTTCCACCGCCTACTCACCTGACGGTACACGCATCGTCAGCGCGGCGGCGGATAAGACCGCACGGATCTGGGATGCGCGCACGGGCGCACAGCTCGCTGTACTGTCAGGCCATGGTGATCGCGTTAATTCTGCCGCTTATTCGCCCGACGGCACACGCATCGTCACCGCCTCGTATGACAGGACCGTGCGGATCTGGGATGCACGCACGGGCTCGCAACTCGCCGTGATCTCGGGGCATGTCGACGACTTCGAATCCGCCCGCTACTCGCCCGATGGCACACGCATCGTCACCGCGTCGATCGACAGGACGGCACGCATCTGGGATGCACGCACCGGTGCGCCGCTCGCTGTACTTGCGGGACATCGCGACGTTATCGAAACCGCCGTCTACTCGCCCGACGGCACACGCATTGTCACCGCGTCGGAAGATAAGACCGCGCGCATCTGGGATGCACGCACAGGTGCGCAGCTCGCCGTGCTCTCCGAGCATTCCGGCGACTATGGTCCAATCGCCTACTCGCCTGACGGCGCGCGCATCATCACCGGGTCTGACGACAAGACCGCGCGGATCTGGGATGCGCACACGGGCACGTCACTCGCGGTGCTCGCCGGTCACAGCGAATACGTCCAATCTGCCGCGTACTCGCGCGACGGCACACGCATTGTCACCGCGTCGATGGACAAGACCGCACGCACCTGGGATGCACGTACGGCTGCGCCGCTCACCGTGCTCTCGGGCCACAGCGAATACGTCTTGTCCGCGGCCTACTCGCCCGACGGCACGCGCATTGTCACTGCGTCGTTGGACAAGACCGCACGGATCTGGGATGCACGTACGGGCGCACAACTTGTCGTACTGTCGGGGCATGGTGAGCGCCTTGTCTTCGCCGCCTACTCGCCGGACGGCGCACGCATCGTCACCACGTCGGTCGATAAGACCGCGCGCATCTGGGATGCACGTACGGGCGCGCTCCTTATCGTGCTGTCCGGCCATGACGGTTGGGTCATGTCCGCCGCCTACTCGCCCGACGGCACACGCATCGTGACCGCCTCGAATGACCGGACCGCGCGCATCTGGGATGCACGTACGGGCGCACAGCTCGCCGTGCTCTCCGGACATGGCGGCACCCTCGGTTCTGTCGCCTACTCGCCCGACGGCACACGCATCGTCACTGGGTCGGCGGATAAGACCGCGCGCATCTGGGATGCGCACACAGGCGCGCCACTCGCCGTGCTATCGGGCCACGGCGGTGGCGTCTCTTCCGTCGCCTACTCGCCCGACGGCACACGCATCGTCACCGCGTCGGACGACAACACCACGCGTATCTGGGATGCGAGCGCGCAAGCCAATATTTCAGTGCAGATCCTGTGGAACGCGTCGACCGAATCTGATCCGCTCCCCGACCTCGATCGCGCTCAATTGGGCCTACCGCGCGATCCCCGGCAGAGGTCTTGGTCGACGAAAGGATCCGCGTGCGACCAGATGGCCGCGGCAATCCATGATCCAGACCGTCTGACACCCGGCGTTTTGCTCGGAAATATCACGGTAGATATCGCCAACCCGGCCTGCTCGGCAGAGATCAACAAACCGGAACGCGCCGCGCGAACGGACTATCAGATGGGGCGCACGTTAGCCGCGAAAGGCGACGCGAATGGTGCTCGGCAGCAGTTCGAGAGTGCCGTGGCGAAGGGTTATCGCGCTGCAGGTATCGATCTGGCAGACCTGCTGGTGGACGGGTCCGCGAGGATGCTCGATCCCGGACGTGCGACGTCGCTCTACGAGAAGGCGTGGCAGAACGCGGTGCCGATCGCGGCCTTCAAGCTCGGTCATCTCTACGAATATGGATTGCAGGCCTCCGATGCCTCCGCCAGTGTTGCATCTAACCCAGACACCTCCAAAGCATGGCTGTGGTATCAGAAAGGTGCGGATGCCGGCGAACCGAATGCACTGGGGCGCTTCGCTGAGCGCGACGAGAGAGACGCTCTTGCGGAGACGGATCCGTTGAAAAGGAATGCGCAACTGTTCCAAGCGTTCAGATTCTACGCGGCTGCTGCTGAGCGCGCCCACGACGAGGATTGGCCGGAGGATGCCTGGAAACACTGGCGCTATCGTCGTGCGACGCTCGCCCGCATACTTGCGAAGGAGGGCATGATGCAGCAGGTGGCCGATGCCTACAGCGCAATTATCGACAAGTGGACTCCCCACCCACCGACCTTGTGGGAGCGGATTGAAGCCAAGTTCCATCGGTAATTTGGCATCGCTGCGCCCACGCCTTGTATCCGTGTCTCCGAGCTCGATCACTGTAAAGTATCCGGATCATTCTTCACGGCAGCGCTGGGAGTAGCGTCTGTTTCCAAGGAACGACTGAGATCCAACACCTAAAGGACTACTCAGTGATCCTCTCGCAAACGGAGTTGCGTGCTGCCGTAGCGGCAGGAGAAATCCGATTCGATCCGCCTCTCGAAGAGCGCCGGTGGGGTGAGGCTTCGGTGGATCTGCGCCTGGGAACTCAATTTACCAAGCTTCAGGCTGTTTCGGGTCTAAAGATTTCCGTCGCTCAAGGACTGCGGCACCTGCCCGGTTTCTGGAAGACCAAAGAGCTCAAGCTGCAAGACGATTTTGGCAAGCGCGAGACCTATGCACTCGAACCCAACGAGTTCGTTCTGGTCATGACGTTGGAGAAGATAACGGTCCCCGAAAACATGATCGCCCTTGTAGAAGGGCGCAGCACCTATGCTCGAGTCGGGTTGAGCATGCACCAGACCACCATCGCTTCGTCCCGAATGTCTGGTCCATAGGCTCCCGCCTCATGACTCCGTGTGCCGCCACGTCCACCATGGTCCGAGATCTTCTCAGTCCACACTCAGAGCCACTCGTAGCGCCGTGCGCAACTCGCTGAGCTTTTTCGACGAGAGCATTCCGATGTAGTCGGTCAGCACACTCTTTTCAAGGCGAGTTAATTGATCACAATTGATGACGGACGGCTGCTTCAAGCCCTCCTCCACGCCGACGCCGACTTCGGTGGCGAGCCCCACTCCCAACGTATTTGCGGGCGCACACAGGACTCGATTTGCATTGGAGTCGAGCAACTCTTGACGGCTTACAACGACGAAACAACGGGACTTTTTCGGGTCACCGTGCTGCGGGTGCCGAACGCGATAAACCTCGCCGCGCCGCACTGCGGGTGACACCACAACTACTCAGGGTCCCACGCTGCCTGATATGCAGCGCTGTCGTTGCCTTCGGCATTCAATTCTTTGGCATGCCGGTTGAGTAATTCCAGCTCACGGTCGCGGCGCCTGCCTTTGAGCTCACGTTTTGCATACGCTCGCACGGCGCGTTCGATCCATGCGGAGCGTTGCTCTGCGCCCGCCAGCGTATCGATGACCCTCAGAAGGTTGCCAGAGAGCGTAACCGACGCTTTGGCTTTAAGTGCCGGTGTGGCCGCCAACTTCGCGAGTTCGGCCAACTGGCGGGGGGAAAGTGTACGATTAGACATACTACTAAGTATACTACCGTTGGTAGCCGCGGGACAAGAGCGAAGATCTTTGAAAGAATTTGCGTGTTGCACGAATCATCGCGGTAGTGCGCGAGTCGGCCGGCCTTCCGTTTTGCTTTTCCCAGGAGGACTTAACTGAGCTACGAAGGCTGATGCGCGCCGCCCGGGTGGAAATGCCGAGAATTATAGAGTGCGGCGTTCACAACCTGCGGAATTATCGAAACTTCCTGTTCGCTTGCAGTGCCGTGATTCCCGCGATCATCGTGGGCAAATTCCCTCTCGAAAATAACTTCATTGACGCTTTTTTCTCGGGAAATTTTGATGTTTTCCACGGAACAGAACCTCAGCCACGATCAATGACTTGCGCAGACGGCATCCGTGGCGCTCGGGAGAAACGCTGTGTCTCTACCGGCACTCTTGGCAGGGAAATCAAGCCTACCCCCATGAAGCCGCTCATGTGCGACGCAGTCGCTAGCGGAGGATCGGCACCGAGACCGAGCGGATAGCGCCCTTGTGCAACACCCGAAGCTCGACGGTCTGACCCACCCGCAGCAGCGCAATGGCGTTGCGCAGCTGTGCGGCGCTCGCGAGTGGAGTCCCGTTGATCGAGACCACGATATCGCCCGGCCTGATGCCGGCGCGCTCGGCCGGTGAGCCTGGGGCGACTTCGACCACCGAGACGCCGCGGGATTTTACGAGACCCAACGACTCCGCCTCCTCGGTGGTCACATCGCCGAGCTTGATCCCGAGCGCGCCGCGCTTGACCGCGCCATAGGTGATGAGCTGCTGCATGACGGCCTTCACCATGTTGACGGGAATGGCAAAGCCGATGCCGATGTTTCCGCCATCCCGGGATGAGAGGATCGCGGAATTGATGCCGATCAGCTCTCCCTGAAGATCGACCAGCGCACCGCCCGAATTGCCCGGATTGATCGAGGCGTCGGTCTGAATGAAATCCTCGTAGCCGTGAGGATTGATCCCGGTGCGGCCGAGGGCGCTCACGATTCCAACGGTGACGGTGTGCTGGAGGCCGAACGGGTTGCCGATCGCAACCACCCAGTCGCCGACTTCGAGATGCGAGGAATCTCCGAGCGGCATCTCCGTGAGGTGCGGCTCCTGGACCTTGAGCACTGCGATGTCCGTTCCTTCATCGCTGCCGACTACCCTCGCTTCGAACTGGCGATTGTCGAACAACGTCACGGTGATCTCGCTCGCGTTCTCGATCACGTGGCGATTCGTGACGATGTAGCCCTTGTGCGCATCGACGATGACCCCTGAACCCGCGCTCTGGAACCTTCGATGCCGGACCGCCGGCTGGTCCGGGACATTGAAAAATCGCCGAAAGAACGGATCTTCATGGAGCGGATTGCGCGGTACGCGCTCGGTCAAGGTGCCGCGAGTCGCGATATTGACCACCGCAGGCGATGCGACCTTGATCATGGGCGCGAGCGAGGGCAGCGCGATCGCGACGCCGCCGGCCGCTGAATCCGCTGTGCTCGAGAGCGCAAGCGTCAGCGCGAGCAGGCCAGCGGCGAGTGTGCGCAACGATGGATGCACGATGAGCTCTCCGAGATTCGTGCACCCTATGATAGCTGCGCAAACTGAGGTTCTCCAAACCATCAAACGTTTTGAGCATGAGCCCCCTGACGGCGCGCACCACAGACCTCTGGACAACGCCATGGATCCCTCACCTGCTAAATGCTTTAGCTAACTAGGAAGAGATTCGAAATGAAAGGCGCAGTCCCATTTCTGACCCATCATGGGGCACGCTGGCGTTAGTAAAATGGAGGCCTGTGCTGCCTAAGAGAGGTCTAAACAATGGTCCAAATCACCGGCGGTTGTTTGTGCGGATCAGTACGTTACCGGAGTGCCAATCCGCCTGATCGTTCGACTCTGTGCCACTGCTCGACTTGCATCTCATGCGCTCGGCTTAGTGACGGTGGCGCGGAAGGGATTCCAATTCACCACCAACTCTCCCGCGGAGTACCGTTCCTCAGTATCGGTGGTGCGGACGTTCTGCTCGAAATGCGGGACGCCGTTGACCTATTGGCACGAGGGCTGGCCGGACGAGATTGCGCTTACAATCAGTAGCCTGAATGCGCCGAGTGATACGCCACCCACGGACCATACATGGATGTCGGAGGCGATTGCGTGGGACAAGCCCGCGGATGGTTTGAGGCAATACGATACTGATCGACCTTAACGTCATCAGCGAGAGCTTCCTTCTACGGGAACGTCGATGCCCGGCCAGCAGCGGCCAATCGGTGCATTGAAGTGCCCTCCCTGAAGCGGTCATCGATGACGCTGGCGTGCCGTCGGGCCTGAGCCGGTTAATGGCTGCATCAGCTGCATCGGGCTCCTGCCGGCCACATCCGGTCAGTGCCGGCATAAAACTCGCCGCATTAAGCTGTCTTTCGCCATTGGGTCATTGGGACTCGTTATGCTTTGCAGATGCTGAAGCCGCCATCGCGACGCGGCCACCCCATTTAACTTACTGCGGCGTGCTGTGAGGCACCCATCGCAATGCTCACACATGCTTGTCTGCGAAGACTGTCTGCCTGTGGCACTGTTCCTGTCGATGGTGGTGCGCAAAATTCCCGGCCCGTGGGAAGAAAAAAAGTAGATTGAAGGACAGATGGCGCACGTATTGACGTTGAATCCTATGCATAGTCGCTAAGTCGATCACCGGAACGCCCTCATGATCAAAGTACTGAAAGAGCTGCTTGGCAAGATTTCGCGCGAGCAGCCCGCGAAGAAACCCACGCCAATCGCGAGACCTAAGCGGTCGAACACCGGCGGCGATTTCCGCGCGGTCTCGATCGCGCCGAGTCTCATGTGCTGTACGGCGGCGATGCACGCTACGGGAAGGCCTTATCTGCTGCACGAAGCACCGCGCCTGCCGTTGGAGGCCTGTACGATGCCGACGAATTGTTCGTGCAAGTTCCGCAAGAATGCCGACCGCCGCGACAGCGATCGACGCCTGTTCGGAGCGACAGAAACAAACCGCTGGTTTGCGGGCCTCGAAAGCCGCAGGCGCGGAGGTCGGAGGTCGACGGAAAAGTGACTTGCGCCGTTGGAGGGCTTCAACTCTCTATGGCTCGCTATCTCGCTAATGCGTCGTGCAATTCGTCACAGTGAGATACCTAGGGATCGAGGTCGATGACGCACTGGAAATGGCGGAACAGACCGAGGTGTAGGGTCTGGAGAAGGCGGCGGCCCGGCCGGCGTCCTTCAAATTGGGGACTGACTTCGAATGGGCGTAATCGACCCATTTTTGCCGGTCGCGAGCGTCCGCAATCCGGCAGCCGCGTCCACGCCGCCAGAGAATCCATGTAATCGCGCCAGCGCACGATCTTGCGGTTCTCAATAAAAGCAATCGAGGCAAACCTGTTATCGTAGCCAACGCCGGTCTTGAGTATTTTGCCGTGAACCTCGTACTCGAGGGTCACGACGTGACCATCATTTGAAGGATGCACGGCCAGCGCATCGCCGCGCTCAAGCAAGATGTTGTTGCCGTACCCGGAATAGAGCGACATTAGGTCTGCCCGACCTCGTACCGCCTGCGGCCAACTCGCCATGTGGTAACGAAACTCAAATAGGACGTCGTCGGCTAGCGTGTCGAAATAGTGTTCCCCATCCGTGTATTTCGAGAGTCCTTCCATGACCACGGAAAAGAACGGATCAAGGGCGCGAAATGCGCTATAGCCGTCTTTGGACATCTTTTTCTCCTAAGGTGTCGCTTCTACCGGATGGTATCAGAGCGCTTGCAGTGTATCGATTCTGGGCCCGTTCTCCCTCGACCCGATATTTTGGGTGAGAAGCATCCCGGGGAGGCGGCATTTCGCGTGAACGACCGCTGTAGGAAACCTCGCGGCAATGATAGGCGCCCTCACCGATCGAGCGCCGAATAATGCCGGAAGAGGTCTTCGTTGTTGAAGGGCAAGCGACGGCCGGAGGTCACGTAGTGCGCAATTCGCGGACGTGCGAAGACGGCATCGTGCAGGGCGAGGAGCCTTGGGCGGCGGCGAAAAGCTCTGCGGCTGGCGGTGGGAAAGGCGTACTGCAGTCCGGCAACGACCTGGGCCATGGCCAGATCGACGTAGCTGAGGCGCGCTCCGACCATCCAGGGCGCGTGCGCATTGAGTTCGAGGATGCGTTCGAAATAGCCGAGAAACTTCGGTAGCCGCACGGCCAGGAAGTCCTTTGTGCGTCGCTTCGCAGCCGACCTCTGCTCCTCGTAGGCATACCCATCACCGAGCGGGTGATGCGTGTGAAAGATCTCCAGATAGAAATCCAATATGGTGAGCTGCAGCTGATGCGTCCAAAGCCTCCCCTGCTCATCCGCCGGTGCAAGCCTCAGGCGCTCGCCGAGAAACAGCAGGATATTCGGCGTTTGAGCGATGTACTTTCGGTGAACGCGGAGAATCGGTGGCGCAAATGGCGGACGATGCATGCCTTTGCCTTCGAGTACCCTGAGGATCGCCGGTACGCCACCGCCCTGTGCTTCGGGCACAAGCGCTGCATCGACGTACCGGACGCCGGCTTCCTCGAGCGCGAGGCGCACGAATTCACCGCGTCCCTGAATGCCCGGCCAGTAATAGAGCTCGTAGGTCATGTGAAGTCCGCGACTGATTGGGGTTCGCCAAGTCTGGCACACTGGGAATATGCGCGCACATCCATGCAGTCGCCTAATCGGCAGAGGTTTTGAGGAATGATTCAGCGCGGGACGCAACATTTCAGCGGTGAATCTGAAGGACGTCCGCGCGCAACTTACGGAACAGAACCTCAAACCTCAGCTATCCCCGTGCCTCCATTGGCCGCTCCGCGACATTCGGCTCACTGGACCAGAACTCGAAGTTGTCGCTTGCTCTTGGCCGGCAGTCGCCTGACATCCTGACCTTCCGTTCCCGACCCGTAGCTGCCCGTCGCCAGCGGCCGCTATCGGGAACTCCGGCAAGTGCCCCTCGGACGCGCAGTTACAGTATTATCGCTCTCGCGGAAAAATGTCGATCCCGCCGAGCCGAGCGGGACGGCTCAACTCCGGGCGAGCACCTTCATCAAGCGGTAGGTGAACTCGACGTCCTGATCAAAGGCCCGCACCCCGATCCGCTCGTCCCGTCCGTGAGCGCGGCCGTCGTCCAAGTCATCGAACATGGCGTCTATCCCGTAGCTGGGCATGCCCAGCGCTCGCGTGAAGCGGCTGTCGCTCGCGCCCGGGGACATCTCCGGTAGCACGATGACCTGGGGCCAGAGGCCGTGCACCACGTTCTCGACCTCGCGCACGAGAGACGGGGTCAGGGGTGATTCCGGGCTGGGTGTCGCGGGCGTGATGGTGCTGAATGTGACGAGTGGGTCGGCCAGTACGGTCTGCAGTGCCGCCTGGACCGAATCTGGCGATTCGCCCGGTATGACTCGACACTGCAGGGTGGCGCGGGCGCGCTGCGGCAGGGCGTTCTCGGCGTGGCCGCCTTCGATCTGAGTTGCTGTGCAGGTGGTGCGCAGCATGATGTTCGTCTCCACGACGGCCGATAAACGCTCGATTGCCGCCTGATCGGCGCTCCCCAGACCCACGGCGCGCATATCAGCCTGTGTCTGCCCGGTTTCAAGCTCGGCGCGGCGCTCGAAGTACTGTCTGGTGGTCTCGGTCAAATGCACCGGAAAGCGATATTGCGACAGGCGCGTGAGCGCGGCGGCCAGCCGGTAGATCGGATTGTCGTTGGTCGGCCGGGAACTGTGCCCGCCCTTGTCGGTGGTCTCGACGCCAAAAGTCAGGAAATTCTTCTCGCTGGTCTGGACCGCCACATAGAGCTTGCGACCTTGTTTCATGCCGGCTTCGCCGCCATCGGGGTTGATCACGAACTGCGCATCGATGAGGTCGTGATGCGTCGCCAGTAGCCAACTGACGCCATTGGCGTCGCCGCCCGCCTCCTCATCAGCAGTGAAGGCCACGATCAGGTCGCGCGCCGGTTGGAGACCCTCCTGTTTCAGGCGCATCAGAGCGACCGCCATGGCCACGTCCTGGCCCTTCATGTCGATGACACCTCGGCCGTACAGCCAGCCGTCCTGCTCCGTCAACTTGAACGGATCGTAGTTCCAGTCCTCTCGCTTGGCCTCGACGACGTCGAGATGACCGATATACAGAACGGGACGCCCCTGCCCGCGACCGCGGAGGCGCACGACGAGATTACCCTTGCTCGGATGATCGGCGGGCGCCAGGAACGTGACGTCCTGCGGCGCGAAGCCCGCGGCGAGAAAGCGCGCGGCCAGCGCCTTGGCCGCTTCGGTGGAGCCTTGCGCGTGCGTGCTGTTGATCTCCACCAGCTCCCGGAGCAGTTCCCTGGCAGGCGGCGGCGCCATCGCGCTGTCGGCGTGCGAGGCGTCGGTTGCGGCCAGACACACCAGTCCCATCAGCACCGCAGAGTAGCATCGATGCACGGCCCGATCCCTGAGTAAATGAACGTTGTTAGAGTCTGCGCCACCGCGCACCTGAGTGTAGACGATTGTCCGATTTTCCGCTCCAAGCCAGTCATTCAGCGTCACACAAAGGGGTAAGTCTTGCGACGACTTGCCATCGCCGAACTGGGGATTCGATTCGGTCATATCGCCGATGGAACTCGCCACGGTTGCGGAATCTTGGGTCGCCCGCGGCGTGCAGGTCATCGGGGGCTGCTGTGGAATCGGACCCGATCATATTCGGCTCCTCCGCGATCGATTCGAACATAAGCGGGTTCCCGTGCGGTCCCGGTAAATTGCTTTGCACAGGGTTATCACCTGGGATTGGGGATAGAGAGAAAACAAGGGACATGTGTGTCGGGATGATCGAGAGATTTAAGTTGCTGGTGAGGCCGGAGTCGACCCGATGCCGTCATTCGATAGTGACCGCTTCCGGGAGGTCCAGCACAACTCTTCCGGTCACGAACTCACGGCCGGCATCTTGGGTGGCCAGACTTCCCAATGGATACCGCCTGATGCGGATGCGTCCGTCGGCGAGTTACTGGTGGATATGCGAAGGTTTCTGCGGACCTAGGAGCCCGCAGAAACCTCGTTCGTCCATTTACTGGTTGCTTAAGTGCCGTTGCCAGCCGCCGCTTCCGCTATAAACGCCGCGACCTCCTTCGGCCTCGAGAGCATCGGCACATGGCTCGTGGGCAGCACAAGGGTCTTCGCTCCCATGCGCTTCGCGGCGAAGCGCTCGTAATCAGGATTGATCATCCGATCATTCTCTGCCACGACGTACCAGGATCGTTTGTGGCGCCACGCTGCGTCGCTGATGTTTGCGGCGAACACAGAGCCCGAGGTGGGCGCTTGCGTGGCTACCAACACTTGCTTTTCCACGGCAGAGAGATCCTGGGCGAAGTCTTCAGTAACCCCCTTTGTTGTCAAAACCACAAAATTGTCCTCGATCGGCTTAACCTCTGGGGCCACCGCCGGCGGCGGGAAATTCTTCGCGGTGGTACCCAACGATTCACCGGTATCAGGGCCGAACGCCGCGACGTAGACCAGGCGTGCGACCTTGGGGTTATTGCCTGCTTCGGTGATGAGGGCGCCACCATACGAGTGGCCCACGAGTACAACCGGCCCGTCCTGGGCATCGATGATACGCTTGGTTGCGGCGACATCGTCCGCGAGACCCGTCAGTGGATTCTGCACCGCTACGACGTGTAGTCCGCGTTCCTCAAGCAAAGGGATGACCTTTGCCCAACTGCTGCCATCCGCCCACGCACCATGCACGAGGACGATATTCTTGACGGCATCGGCGGCCATGGAAGTGGAGCTGGCAACGGCCAGTGCGCCTGCAGCGGCTAGCTTGGTAATACGGGTAGTACGAATGTTCATGACAGTCATCTCCTTTGATGTTGGGGAAACTTAAATTAAGCGTTTACGACCATACAGATACGCATCAATCGACCATGCCCCGGGCCCGAGAAGCACGAGACTCGTAGCGACGGCAGTGACGAAGATGTGCGCGTAGAGCTCTGGCGCCCCTGCCAGCGCTCCGGCCACTTCGGTTACTGCGGCCAGGCCGGCTGCAATCGGAGTCCAGAGCCCGATCAGAACCAGTGCAGCCGATGTCCAAGCGGCTGCAATCAAGATGAGTGCCGCGTCCGTGTGGATGCCGGAGTGCATTCCATGGAACACGATTGCCGTGGACACACAAAGGCGAAGCAGGAGTATTGCCGTGCCGGGTAAAGAATCTGGGAAGCTCGAGAACAGGCGTTGAATTACCATGAGCGCATGCTAGGTCGGCACGCGTCCGCAGTGAGCCCCAATGCGGGGGTGTATGGATTCCCCTATTTCGAGGGCGTCAGAGTTCTATGATGCCTCGGCGCTGCGCGAGAGTTACCGCATGTGTGCGGTCGTTTGCACCGAGCTTGACCAGAATGCTCTTCAGGTAGCCTTTGATGGTTTCCTCGGACAAGCCCAGGTTACCGGCAATGACCTTGTTGGATTTTCCAGAAGCGACCAGTGTCAGAACTTCCGCTTCCCTCACGGAAAGGCCGCCGTCGTTCAGATGACTTGCCAGCGCCATTGCGACATCAGGATCAATGCGCCGCGCGCCTGAATAAACCAGGCGTATCGTCTCAATCAGTTCCTTTCGAACTGCACCCTTGAGCAGATACCCACACGCGCCAGCCTTCAATGCACGGTTCGCCAGAACGTCGCCACTGTACGTCGTCAGGACGATGATCTTTGCCGCTGGAAACTCGCTGCGTATGTTAACGATGGCATTGATTCCACTACCCTCAGGCATTTGAATGTCCATGAGCGTCACGTCGGGGCGGACCGAGCGGTATTGTCTGATGGCTTCCTGTGCATTCGCCGCTTCGCCGACGAGGCTCATGTCCGGCTGTCGTGCAATCAGGGCCGCGATACCTTCCCGTAGAACCGGATGATCATCAACGGCGAGGATTCTGATCGGAGTCAACGTACGAGCCATCATTGGTATCCGTGATTTATCGCCCTGCCTCGGCGCTCGATTATAGTCCGAGTTCCTCGCGTTGATATCTGTCACGCACCCCTCTTTCGGGGGGAACCGACTTTTGAGCCCGATGATAGGATCAGCCCCGGCACATGACGCCTGACATCCAGGCCAAAGACGGTATCATCGACCTGTACCTGTGCCAGTGGCTCAAAACATCCAGCATCACCGTGCGGCATTTTCTCTGGCTATTTCTAGCGCTTGCCAATGGCGCATTCGCCATTGGCCCCACGGAGCATCTGGCAGAGCTGAGCCACACTTGTTGGTCGATTCGGGAAGGGGCGCCCACCAACAGCGGCACGATTGCCCAGTTAGCGGATGGCCATCTGGTGCTCGGGGGCGGCACGGGGTTGTTTCGCTTTGATGGCGAGCACTTCGAACCCTTCACGCTTGCGGACGGCACGACGCCCATCACCGGGGACGTCTCGGCTCTCTACGCAAGCAATGACGGATGGCTGTGGGTCGGCATGCGATTCGGGCAGGCCTATTCGATCCATGATGGAGTGCTGAGAGCATACGGACCGCGGGAGGGCCTGCCGGCCCATACGATCTGGCAGTTCGCATCTCGCTATGACGGAACGATCTGGGCCCAGAATACGGTGGGCCTGTTCCTGCTCAAGGGCTCCAGATGGGAAGCCGTGGGGGCCGACTGGGGTTATCCGGCGCGGGGTGGCAACTCCCTGATCACGGATCGCGACGGCGCGCTGTGGTCATACGGCCCTGACGGTGCCTTTGTACTGCGCCGTGATGCCAACAAGTTCGAACGGCTGACGATGTCAGGTGGCTTCGGTTGGCTTTTTACTGCCCCCAACGGAGACGTCTGGGTATCGGATTCCAAGTCCGGGCTGATCAACCTGATGCATCCGGAACGGCGCATTTCGGGGCAGCTATTGGGTGGCAGCGATGCCGGGACTAATGGTGGTTTTATCGACCGCGACGACAATCTGTGGGTGAGCATCAACAGGGGCAGCACAAGCGCGTTAGGGCGCATTCCGAATGCACCTCGCGAGCTGGCCAGTGCCGCTCCCAACCTCACCGGCATCCAGATCCTCGATACAGACAGTCGCAGTCGTTGCGATCTTGACGCTACGCACTTCCTCGAAGACCGGGAAGGCAATCTTTGGGTGCCTACGACCACTAGTGTCTCGCGCTTTCGCGACAACAAGTTGCATTCGGCAATGCCGAATCTGCCGGCTCCCATCGACAATCCGACCATGACCGTGGATTCCGCGGGCAACCTCTGGCTCCTGGGGTGGCACTCCCTGGCGCAGTTCGCAGCCGGCCGGAACGATCCGATCACCGTCGACCAAACCCCGATGATGGGCAATAAACAGTCAGCACTGTGGCGAGAGAACGACGGCAACTTCCTGGTTGCCCGCGAAAAAGCTTCCCTGGTGCACTACGTCGGCGGCAAGCTTTACCCGGTTGCCATGGACCCTGCGCTGCAAGGCGACGGTATCCAAACGGTCACACGCGACGCCGCCGGCTCGTTGTGGGTATCCGCTATCAAATCTGGGTTGTTCCAGCAGCAGGGCGAGCAGTGGATCCGAAACGGCGGTCTCAGCGGACTGCCGACCGAACCGCCCCTCTCCATGACCAGGGACGGTAACCGCCTGTGGCTCGGCTATGTCGATGGCCGCCTGGGTGTAATCGAACACGGGCATGCACGGCTGCTCGGCGCCGCGCAAGGGCTGCAGGTGGGACCCGTCACCGTAGTCGCGGCCGGTAGGAATGGCAACGTGTGGGTGGGCGGTCCCGCCGGCGTCGCGCTGTACGATGGTGAGCATTTCTGGAAGCTGACGACAGCGGACACCCTGCCACTACTGAACGTATCCGGGCTGGTGCAGGACCGCGATGGCGGCCTGTGGACCAACGGCGGCTCCGGGGTGACCTACATCATGCCGCCGGAGATCACTGCCTTCCTGGCGGATCACCGTCACCAGGTGTCCGGCGAAACGTACAACTATGAGGACGGGTTGGACGGCACCGCGCCGAACCTCAGGCCGATTCCCACGGCAGCCATGGGGGGCGATGGCCGCATCTGGTTCGTCACTGGCAGCGGCGCCTACTGGATCGATCCGCGTCACATCCATCGCAACCCCTTGCCACCGCCCGTCGTGATCAACACGGTGACCGTCGGCGACCGGCACTACAGCACGACGCGTGAAGCCGTGCTGCCGGCCTTGACCCGGAATTTTGAGATCGACTACTCGGCGATGAGCCTGTCGATGCCGAGCCGGGTGCACTTCAAGTACTACCTGGAGGGCGTCGATCCGGGATGGCAGAACGCCGGAACGCGCCGGCAAGCGTTCTACACCAACGTGCCTCCGGGAGAGCACCGCTTCCACGTCACCGCCTCCAACGAGGACGGGGTATGGAATCCCACGGGCACCGAGGCGAGCATCGTAATCCCGCCGGCGTTCTACCAGACCCGCTGGTTCTATGCCTTGCTTTCCTTGGCCGCACTGCTGCTCGTGTGGCAACTGCTGCGCCTTCGGATGAGCCTGCTCGAGAAGCGCCTGCGCGTGCGCATGCAAGAACGCGAAGCCATCGCACGGGAACTCCACGACACGCTGCTGCAGAGTACGCAGGGCCTGATCTATACATTCCAGAGCCTAGCCGAGGAGATCGACACGGGCAGCCCCCTGCGCGCGCAGATGGAGGCTTCGCTCGACCGGGCCGAGGACTTGTTGAACGAGGCGCGCGACCGGGTGACTCGGCTGCGCAAAGCGAGAAACGAGTTCGACGTGGAAGCGATGATTCGCCGCGCATCGATTGAGCTCTTCTCAGACACACCAACGCGCTTCTCCGTGGTCCGCACGGGCAGCCCGAAACCTTTAAGGCCGGCCTGCGCGGAAGAGGTGTACCACGTCGCGCGCGAGGCGCTGACCAATGTGCGCCAGCACGCGCACGCTACCTCCGTGGAGGTTGAGCTCGAATATGCCCGCGACCGGTTCAGGTTGAGTATCAGAGACGATGGCTGCGGCATGGACCCACAGGCCGCGGCCGAGGAGTCGAGCCAGGGACATTTCGGCATCACCGGCATGCGAGAACGGGCCCAGCAGTTGGAAGCGAAGATTGCGATATTCAGTCGTGAATCCGCCGGCACGGAAATAGAACTGGTGGTACCGGCCGCCGCGGCCTACCTACCCACCGCGTGGCGGGGGCTCAAGGTGCTACAGCTTTGGCGCCGGGCTTAATAGCACCCGCGTGATCGCGAACCGGTCTACTTCCTGCACAGCAGGCGTACCTCCAAAGCTGCGGCGCATGGGCAAATTATGCCCCGTGCAGTCTACCTTGAGACGCGAATGGCAGCTAAGTGGCGGCCGGTTCAGCATGACCAACGGCCGTTCATGGCCGGGTGGAGACCGATGCGCCCTCGATGACACGGAGTAATGCTTTCCACTGGGATTCAGCTGCAGTGGGTCGCTTCGCGACCCACTGCCGCCTCTGGTGAGTGGCCGCTTCAAGGCACCCAAAATCTCAATCTTTCCCAAAAATGAGCATTGGCGCTTACGCGCGATAGAAGATTCAATCGCTTGCGAAACGTACCTTCGGAGCCAGTAACTCGCGCGTTTTCGGCGCTCTTTATGGGAAAGATCGTGACCGCTTGCTGCTGCTGATACCCTTTTGGCTCTCAGTCCCTATTTCGTTTGGTTCGCGTGTTGTGAACCGTTCTCTTGGCGTTGATTCGCTATTACATTCGACAACTTGCACTGGACGTACGTGCCTAACTCCGCCACGTACCCATATGACCTTCCTTCTAATTCTCCCCGAGTATTTTCCGACAAGAGTGGACGAAGCGCTTCCGCGTCCCTGTCCAGGAATTTCCTTAGTTCGACTTCCATCAACTCGAGCGGAAAAAAAACAAATCCGGCATGGTCCAATTTGACGGCGTCGGCATCGGCGTATTCATCGTCGTAGAATCGTTGAGGGAAGCCCATGCCAATGTATTTGTCATTTCTAAGAGATTTGGCGTCTACCAGAATTATCCCCATCGCATCTCGGGCCCGCTTTAGAGCGATTCGGACCCGCCGCAGGTAGTAATAAGGGTTATTTTCCAGTTCACTAAAGGCCTTTGCACCTACTCCTGCGGCGCGTGCGTCGAGGCCCAGAGCTTGCTTTCCCAGATCTGCCATGGCTTGGTCTTCCTGTTTTGGCAGAAGCGGCAATAGGGATTCTAGGCGATCGAGGTTTTGAATAATGGCGTGGAATCATCATTCGGCTCGCAAGCAAAGCCGTGTGCCGTGGCACTCGCAGACAGTATTGTCGATAGTGATGCTACCCAAATCCCTCTTAGCATTTGCGGCTCCTGATTCTTGCCGATGGCGACTGTAATCCCCGCTCGCAGCGCAGTAGGTTCACTTTCGACCACTAACCATGCCCATTTGCGGTTATTTATGGGAAAGGTCCCATACCCCCGGATCAATTTCAAAATTGACATGCGCCGAGGTGCCACCTGATAGTACGTAGGCAACGCCTTGCCTAGAGCCTGCTTTGGTAGAGCAAACAAATCGCACAATAGACACATCTGCGCGACCTGTTTTTGCCAAGTCAGCACAGTAAAAATTAACAGTAGAATCTAGTGACTGGTCGGAAATGACCGTCGCCTCCTCGGGCGTTATGAAATCGATGACTACCATCCCCGCGACATTTCCACGTGCAAATATTTGGACCAGATGCCAGTCGCAGCGACCACGAATCATGTGATCAGTTTGTATAACGATCTCGTACTCCGATCCATGACGTACCGGATCTACAGCTTCATCCACGCGGTACAAAGAATCAGCGCCCTCTAAGATTGAGGTGGCATATCGACAGCTTCTGTTGCTCGGCATCCATGTTAAAAACATCTGGAAATGAAGTCTTGGATCCGCGGTACCGCTGAGCCGGAACGTATGCTCTGCATTGGGATTTTTTACGGGGTAGTCTGCCTCGCCTGGTTCAATGTTCGACGTGCGTAGGTCAAACTTACTATATGCAAGGATTCCGATAACGGACAACCGCGCCGCGGAGCTCAACGATAGAATCACGGCAAACACCACGACGCCAACTTTGGCGAGAACCACCCAAGATCTAGACCCGGCATAGTGCCGGGCACTTCGCCAAATCGATATTGGGACAATCGCAATAAACGCGACCGTTGCAAGTACGTTCATTGCCGTCGAGATGTACATCATCCGAAAAACGTTTTCTGACGGTCGGAATAGAAACAACATTAGCTGGACCCGATCCCAAAGATAAAAGAACAGAATCATTGCGGTGGCTCCCGCCGCTGCAAAGAGCCAGAAGGCTTTGGGCAGTGACACGTCGCCACGTAGCAATGTCTTGATGGATTTCATCGCTATCCTTCTAGAGATGACTGATCGCTTGGGCCGCGGCCGGGCGTGCGACCACAAGTCCCGCGATCGTGTGTGCCGCAATAGCAAATGAATGGCGAATGAACATCCTATTCTTCCGTAGTCCTATCGTTTGAAAGTCGAAACATACCCCATCATCGACTGGAACTGGCTCGCCACGCGTGATTCGCATCACGCAATGGTCTTTTACGAGTGGATGAGTACATGACCGCAACACGCCCAATGAGGGTCACAAATGGGAATGTTCCGGCGTCTCCCGTAGGCCTGCATCCGTTCAGTTTACCGTGCGCAGCGAATGACCGCTTTGGTGCTGGCAATTCCGTATGGTGACCGGCCGGAGTTGGCCGGGTGGCGACCGATGCACCTTCCATGGCAACGCATTGGTGCTTTCGATTCGGGCTCAGCGGCCGTCAGTCGCTCGCGACCCTGAGCAGTCCTTAGTGACCGGGCCGACAAACAATTGTCAGGCAGCAAGAGGCTCAATGAGCTTGGCGTCGTTATTCTTTGGCGCGTTTACCCGCGTGCTGATCGGCGTCGCGACCAGATGCGAATCGGGGTACTGCTTGAGCGCGGCGTAAGCTTTGTCCGCCGCGCCCCTGAGCCACGCGTCGCGGTCCTCCCGCGCGAGAATCACGGGCATGCGTTTCTTCGCGTTGTGAATCTCCGCCATCAGCTTGCTCGCCGGGATTGTTACAATCGCGCAGCTCTCAACTCTCGTGCCGTCGTCTCGCTTTGAGCGGTCCCATAATCCTGCAAAGCCAAATATTTTTTGATCGTTCGTTGTGATGTAGTAAGGCTGCTTTGTCTTGCCGTCAGCCTGCACCTGCCACTCGTAGAAACCTGTCGCGGGTAGGATGCATCGTTGGCCACGACTCCATGGGCCGCGCCACGTCGCCGCCTCGGTGAGCTTCTCAATGGTTGCATTGATGGTCGAATACTTGGGTTGAACACCCTTCGCCCAATACGGTATCAAGCCCCAGTGCATGAGCACGCCCGTTCGCTCACCGTCTGCCGCGATCCGAACGACCGGTACCGATTGCGTTGGCGCCACGTTGTAGCTCATCGGGAATTGCCACTCGTGATGCACGAGATTGAACTCGCGCTCGATCGAGGCCTCGTCGGGGGACACATATCTTCCACACATGGCGGCATTATATCGCGGCGTTCGAAGCGCCTGCGAGAGGGTAGCAACGACCGAGTTTATCCAGTGTCCGGTGCAGCGAATTACTGTATGTGGCGCGCCAAGTGGTTGGGGTTTGCGGATTCAAGGCAGCGGGCGACGGCGACGGGCAGTCCGAAGCGACACCGCGGCCACGCTGCGGACTGGCTCCCGCACGGGCGCGTTGACTCGCTTGGCGACCCTGCCGCGCCGGTCGGATATATTCGCGTCCGGCATAATGTTCGCTTTAACTACAAGGAGCCACACGCGTGCGTTTCACTGACCTTACTTCAGGAGTCGTTATTCGTACGCCCCCTCGGATCGTCACGGCAAAAGAGATGATCGAGTTCGCCTCGCACTACGATCCACAGTGGTTTCACACTGACCCGGTACGCGCGCGCGAAGGACGTTGGAAAGGGCTAATCGCCAGTGGGTGGTACACCTGCGCGATCGCAATGGAGTTGATGGTGCGCAATGTTCTGTCGGAGTCCGAATCGTTCGGTTCACCTGGAATTGAGTCGTTGAGTGTACGCGACTCGAAACCGGGCATAAAAGTCGCTGCGGACAGCGACCGTTGAGTCGCCGCCCGCGGCACCCTCCTGATCAGACCCCCCTACTGGACTTTGATCGTGGTGGGTTTCTTCGTCTCTACCTTGCTCTTCGGAACGTGTACGGTCAGCACTCCGTCTTTCGACTCGGCGCGGATCGCATCGGCCTCGATTCCCTCGGGCAGCGCGAAGCTGCGCGAGAAATTGCCATACAAGCTCTCCACCTTGTAGAACTTCTCGTCCTTCTGCTCCTCTTTCTGCCGGCGCTCGCCGCTGAGTGTCAGCATGCCGTCGGCGAAAGTAATCTCCACGTCCTCCTTCTTCACGGCCGGCAGCGCAGCGCGGAGCAGGTATTCCTGATCTGTCTCGCTGATGTCAACAGACGGCTGCCAGTCGAAATACTCCCGGCTTCCTGACAGGTTTCCCAGGCGCGGGAAACCGGCAAAAAAGCTCGGGAAGCCCGTAAACATATTCTCCATTGCATTGAATGGTTCCAAACGAATGAGGTTCATAACTACCTCCTTTTATCTGCTTGCCTCCTAACCGCTAAATAGCGTACTCCGCGGACACGCTCCCTGGTATTCGGACAAATGCGTACCAGATCGCGCCGGGCGCTACAGCGGCGTTGATGCGATTCGCAGCGTGCGCAGGGGCTACGTAGCGTCGGAGGCTTGCGGTTGAAGCACACTCGACGGAGGCGAACTTCATGTGCACAAGGCGGAGGCCGGTATTGCGCATTCTAAACTCCCTAATGAATACAGCCTCCCCGACGCAACTTATTACCCGATGCCCCGGGCAGGGGAGTAAGCGCAAAATACCAATGCGGGGACTAGGGCGTAACTGGACCTTGGTCCAGATGTCCTTGTATTGGCGAGAGCACACGTTGATTTCGCCGATTCTGCATTAAGTGGCCATACCTGGACCCGCGAGCGTCTGGTAACAGGCGATCATTTCCGCGTCCCTACTGGCAACAGTTGGCGCAACGGGGGTGCGTGAATGACATCTAATTCGCCATCTAAATTTAGCTCGAGGTTCGTGAGCATCGCCAGACCGAAGGAATAAAATATAAACTGAGTACTCTATCCTCCATCCAACACCGGGGTTCGCTGCCGTCCGAGAAGGTGAATCCGTGGATGGCATAGACGGAGCCTTAGCCACCATGAGTCGATTGCGATCTCAGAAATCAACGGTTTTGCTGACGGTCGGACTGTTCCCGGCCCTGCGGGCGCGGTTAGATGAATCCGAGCGTAGGCGGTGTGAACGCGCTTAAATTGGGCAGCACCGCGGCCAGCGCGGCATCGTCGGCACCGAACCAGGTGGCCAAGGTCGCGGCGAATTGATCGACGGCAATCGTCGGAATCCAGCGGCCTAGGTCACTCGCATCGTCTGGGCCGGATAGCTCCAAGGTGGGCATCGTCCCGTAGATGCTGCCGCCGTGGACGGCATCCCCAATGACCAAAGGATGGCTTCCCCACGCATGGTCCGTCCCGCCTCCGGTGTTGGGTAGGAAGTTGCGCGAAAAATCCGACAGAGTGAACGAGGTGACGCTCGTGCCCGCGCCGATGTCGGCCATAGCGGCGTGAAATGCAGTGAGCCCTGCATCGAGGTCGCTCAACAAGGTTTGCTGCTCGTTGAGCTGGTTCGTGTGCGTGTCGAAGGAGCCGAGCGTTGCGAGAAACACCTGTCGACTCGCTCCGAGCGTGCTGCGGGCTTCGATCACCTTGGCAATAGCCAGCAGCTGTTGCGAGAAGTTACTCGTGAGCCCACCAAAGTAGGTTTGCAAAGTTGCGTCGGTGGTCTTCAAGATGGGATTCAGTATGGCGCTGCTGGTGAGCGCGCCACTCATAACGACCTGAGCGGCTTGCGTAAGATTGATGCTCTGATCGACGTTTAGTAGCAGCTCCAGCGCCGATCGTCGCGCGGTATCGGTAATACTGTTGGAGAAGCCATTCAGACCGAACGAACCGCTGATCGGAATCACCAGGGCTTGCGACGCCGCGCCGGTCACGAACAGATTATTCCCGCCGGTCGAAATCATCGGCGGCACACTCGAGTTGACGTTCAGCGAGGCGAGCTGATCCGACAGACGCCCGCCCCACCCGCTGTTCGCCGAGGATGTATTCGAGATCGATGCCTGCCACTGATGCTGTTGATCGATGTGCGAAAAGAGGCTTTGCGGCTTCGCCGTGGCGGTCGACAAGTACTGTGCCTTCGTCAGCGGCTGCACCAGCGTGCCGACGTTGGCCACCACCGCAAGATTGCCTGACGCCCATAGCGATGCCAGCCCTGGCAGCGACGGATGCAGTCCGTATTGGGGCGCGCCGCTGGCGGCAGCCAACGGCAGCAGCTGTGCTTGGGCTAGCGCGAGATAGCTCCGTGTCTGTGCGTAATTGGCGTAACCCGCGCTATCGAGCGGCACGATCGTGTTGTTGGCGTCGTTACCGCCGTAAAGGAAAATGCAGACCAGCGCCTTGTAATCGTTCGCTGACTGAGCATGCGAGGCCAGGACGCCGAGCTGGCCCAAGGCCGCGGTTCCCGCCAGTGCACCGGCATGCTGCAAGAAGCTTCGACGTTTCATATTAGCGCTCCACTTGGTATTGCGCGGAAGTCAGGATCAAGTAGGTAGCCGCGCGCGCCGCGGCGAGCGGATCGGTCGAATTCTCCGCCGCCGCGTTGGCCGCCACCAAAATGATGGTGCTCGCATCGCTCGGCAGGCTGCCGTGCATCAGTGTCTGGTTTAGCTGCGCGATCAGCGCCGCATTGTTGGCCGCACTTGAGAATTGGGCTAGATTGATGGTCGTACCGGTGCTGCCGGCAACCGTCGGATCGGGCGCCGCGCCGCCCTCCATGATCACCTTGTTGATGAAATTGGCCCGTGCGAGCACGGTAGCGGCATTCTCGATGCCGAATTCCGGGGCGATCGTTTGTGTACCCGGTATCTGGTAGCTCGGCGGATAGAAACTGAATACCGTATCCGGCGAGAACATGGGCTGCCCCATCGCGGAACTCGCGCTGCGCAGCAAGACGCCGTCCGATTGACCACCGAGGCTGCGCAGAGTGTTCGTGATGAACAGCGCCGGTTCGCGCAGATGACCAAAGAGGTTCGTGGCCGGCGCTGCGCCGCGTGCTTCCGGGTCGGTGAGGATGGCGCGGACGACAGCACTCAAATCGCCGCGCACGCCCTGGCCATTGTTGGCAAATATCGCGGCAACGCGCGCCACATAGGCAGGGCTCGGGTTGCTCGTGACCAGATGCTGTATCAACTGTTTACCGAGGAACGGTCCGACATTCGGATGATTGAATATGTTGTCAAGTGCATTGGCGAGATCCTGCGCAGGGGTCTGATTTGCCGGTACGGTGTAGCCGTTCAGCAGCGCCTTGGTGCCCGGTTGATGGTGATCGGGGAATACCACCATCGTACCGTCGAAGTTGATTGGGTTGGTCCACTGCGAATTCGCGCCAGGCAGCGGCGGATAGGTCCAGCCGGTGAACACCGACGCGAAGCCCTCTATGGTGGCTCCGTCGAACGTGGGAATCGGCGCGCCGGCGGCGTCAAGCTGTTGGGTGCCGTCCGGATTCAGTTCAACGAGCCCGATCGAGAACAGTTGCAGCACTTCGCGCGCGTAATTTTGATTGGGGACCGTACCGTTCTGAGGATTGGTCTTGTCGCTGTCCGCCATGTCGAGGTAGTGCCCCATGGTCGGGCTCAATGTCACGTCCTGGAGCAGCGTCCGATAATTGCCGAGCGCATCGTTCAGCAACACGTTCTGGTAATCGGCGAGCCCATACGCTTCGTAGATCTCGACGCTCGAAACCACCATGATCTGCGATAGTGCAAACGCAAGCCGCTGGCGCAGTTGATCGGGGTTCTTCAGCGCATGAATGAAAAAATCGCGCTGCACTTGAAACGGCGAGTACTGAACGCGCGCGCAGAGGCTCGACGCATCGGGCGGATTCGATCCGTCTCCCACGCAGCCTGCCGGCGCAGTATGCGGTGAATAGGCGTACCCGGTGTATTGAGTCGGCGGATACGCCAATTGCTCGTTGATGTAGGCATCAATGCCGATGTTTTGCACATGAGCGATATCGCTTGCCGTCGCCCCGAAGGTGGCCTGATCGAGGAACCGGGCCGCGTCAGCAGCGCCGACCAGTGGCGCTGTTTGTGTCGGTGTCGAAGGGGGTGTCGGTGATGTTGGGGCTGCCGCGGTTCCGCTGCCACCGCCGCCTCCGCATGCCGTGAGCGCCAGCAGGGCGCACAACGCACCTGTGCTGCGCCATCGAGAAATAGATGTATGGATCCCCAGGCGCATATCATTCATTGTCGCCCCTCGTTATGTGCTTCCTACGCAAGGCAACGTTTGGGTGTCGAAGCGGTTGACGAGCTTTCGAAGAATGGGTGAACGAGACGCGCTTGGTCCGGAACGGACCCGTTTATATTGGTCGGGGTGACAGGATTTGGGAGCAGCCGACAAGGCTGCAATTCTGCTGGTGAAAGTCCAGCCGCATCAGTTGCTCGTGTTGGATGCGAAGCGATACCACGGCCTGGGGCAGGTAACCAACCAGGAGATGGCGTGGTGTATACGGCCCGGCCGCCGCGCAGACGCAAGTCTGCACCGGTGGGTGCAATCTGGGGGCCTAGCGAGCGTGGGAGCCTGAACATTAGCGAATATCTGCAGCCTCGAAATGTCAACCCCCCTGTAGAAGTTGCATTGCAGGGATCCTTCTGTGTGCCGAACGTTTCAAATCTGACGTGAGGTCAATGTCTGCCCGGAAGAAGCGAGCAAGCGCACCGGGAGAACACGGCGGGATATGGGATCAAGCGCCTACGTATAGATTGCAGAGATAACGTCGGGAACGCACCTTCAGTGCAGCAGGGGCTCACAGCAACCTGCAAAGACTGGGCCCATTAGCTGCACGGCGAGAGTCCCAGAGCACAAAGGTCGGGCGCATGAGTTCGTGGGAGCGAGGAGGGCTGGGTAATGCTGGCCTACGGAGCGGGAGGTGCACGACCAATGCAGCACAACCACATTTAGCCGCTCTGCCGTATCATAGACGGACCACGCGCTGGCGGCCGTTTGATGCGCGCACAAAAGCAAAGACGGTAAGGACATGGGATTGTGACAAAGTGGCTTACGCTGAAAGAGGGATTAACGACCCCGGGCCTGCGAATTGCGCCCGTGCGCGAAGTTCCGTCCCCATGGTCGGAACTGTGTCGCGCGCTGTTTCATGTGAAGCGTATCCCGTTTGCGCTCATTAGTGCCCGCGATCCGCAATTTGGCCTATCAGAACTCAAAGCCGCAACAGCGCAAGATACACTGCCGGTCGTATTCTGGGAATCTGAGCGCCCACGCTCAAATTGGCTTGAGCAACTCTCACTTGCCGAGCGATTAGCTGATAGCCCGAGACTCCTTCCGGATTCTCCTCGCGAGCGGGCGTTTGTCATCGGACTTCTATCTGAGTTGTGCGCCGAGGGCGGCTTCGGATGGCATCGTCGGCTTTTGATGATTCAGCGACTCCTAACCGAAAACACCTACGGCGCACGCGAGCGTGGGATCGGTCAGTATCTTGAGACGAAGTATAGTTATCCGGGCGTCTCGCTCATCGAATCGAGCCAGCGCTGTGAGGGCATCGTAGCCGCGTTCGCGGCGCTGGATGTTGCGAAGCACGGGTTTCTGGCGGGGAATTCTTTGAGCGCCCTCGATCTCGGTTGGGCCTCATTTGCCGCCTTAATCCAACCACTGCCGAATGATCTATGCTCTATGGCTCCCGTGTGGCGAGATCTTTATACCTGGACGCCAGCAGACACCGCGCCGGTGAAAGTTGCAGAACTGCTCGCCCACCGCAACCACATCTATCGGGATTGGATGGAATTGCCCGTCTCACTGCAATAATTCACCGCTTAAACCGCGACACGGGACATGGGCCCTAATTCACTTGCTCCTCATCCTGGTGCCTGCTCGGCGATCGTGCCGCGCCCGACGCTTGTAGCGGAAGTGAAAGTGAGGCGACATTTGATGCGAGCCCGGAAACGCTCTGCAGTAGAAGATGGGCACCGCGTGGGGTCCATCGCATTTGCTGTCTCTTAACAAACCGCTTGCAATGAGTTGGTTGATCGTCGATTCCACAAAAGCCGGTCGATATCCGTTCTCCAGCGCGCGCTACGCGGAGAAGTCGGTGTCGATCGACGCTTGACGCCACCGCTCGAGTTCGCCGCTCATGTCAGCGAGCTTGTCACCGATAGTCTTCACGGCAAAAGCGCCGGCGGCGAAGCGCAGTGGCGGTTTCGCTTCCCGCGACAACCGCACCATGGCGTCGGCAAGCTTCACCGGGTCACCCGGCTGCTTATGATTGCGCACCTCAAACGAAGCGCGCACCTTGACGCGGCGCTCGTCGTAGTCCGCGATCGTATTGCCGCCGTAGCGCAGCGACTCGTTGGTGAGAAAGTCCGTCCGAAAGGGTCCCGGCTCGACAATCGTGACGGCGATGCCAAACGGCGCAACTTCTTTCGCCAAAGACTCGGAGAACCCCTCGAGGGCGAACTTGCTCGCACTATACAACGAACCAAACTCGTTACCGCGCACGCCGGCCACGGATGACATGTTGTAGATGAACCCCTGCCGCGCCGCGCGCATGACCGGCAATGCCGCCCTGGTGACATTGAATACACCGAACACGTTTGTCTCGAATTGCGCCTCAACGTCCGCCGGGGTGTTCTCTTCGAAGAACCCCAAATGGCCGTAGCCGGCGTTATTGACAAGAACATCGATGCCGCCGAATTTCTCGACGGCCGTGCGCACCGCGGCGCGCGGTTTCTCGGAGTCGCATACATCGAGCTCAAGGCACAGCAGCTGGTCACTGTCGCGGCCGACACTGGCCGCGACCGAGGCGAGCTTACGCCCGGTCGCGACTACCCGATCGCCGGCACGCAAGGCCGCCTTGGCGATTTCGACGCCAAAGCCGCGGGTCGCGCCGGTGATGAACCACGTTTTTCGCATGAGAGATCTCCTCGGAGTTGCGCAACCACCCGCGGATGCTCGCGCGGGCTAACGATGGCCCAAGTAGGCAGGTCGCGTCAACTGCGGTGGTCCCCAAGCGCGCAAGTTGAGTTCCGTGCCTCGCGCGCCCTGAAACGAAGAAAGAAGTCGTCAGCCCCCTGGGCTATCGCGGCCAAGTGGCGCATCCCAGTAAGGTGGGTCGCCGAAGGACCTTTGGAGCCGGGCTGTCAAGGCACAGATTCAGGCGCATACCCACCGCGACAATCGCACTGCCATCGTGATCTCGGGCGTCTGGTATTTCGGTTACGGTCCGATCGCAGGCGAAGCGGAAGAGAAGGCATTGCCGGCCGGCAGTTTCTACACGGAGCCTGGCGGCGTTGCGCACTTCGCGGAAACGAAGGCGGATCCCGTAATTGTCTACATTACAGGATATGGTCCTTCAGATACGGTCTACGTCAAGTAAGGCCGCACGCGGTAGAGTTGTTTGAAACCCTGCTTCCATCCTCGGTGGTAGCGATCGTCCCGCTACCTCTACCGAGAGGAAAGCGGGAGGGTGTCCAGCCCCTCACTTTCCATCTATTGCTTTGATGAGCGATTCGGCGCAATGTGTGAGGCGTGCAAGTCACGGGCTACTCAATGTGGTATTCCCAAGACACCGCACAGAAGGGCCGTTGCGGACGGCCCTTTCCAATTTCCGTCACCGCGGGGCAAGCGTCTTCGCTGCGGACTGCCAGATTCGGGATTTCGGTAGCCGGCCGTTTATGTTCCGGGCCGCTACAGCCAGCACTTTCGTTTCTCCGGCAGCGCTTTGCGACGCCAAGCTCATCAAAAGAAAGGCCCTGCGAACAGGGCCTTTGCAATGCACCGAAATGCTGAGCAATAGTCGAACCTCAGGCTGCGGCCGCCACTAGTTGCCAGTTCTTGGGCATGATCACCACATCGATGACGTGGATGACACCATTCGTCGCAGCGATATCCGGCCGTTTGACCTGGGCCCCATTGACCTGCATGCCCGAGGACGACACAACCGCTGTCAGGGGACTACCCTGAACGGTCATCACTTCCCCTGACCTCATGTCCTTGGCCAGGACATAGCCAGTGATCACGTGATAGCTCAACACCGCCTTAAGCTTTGAAGTGTCTTTGAGCAGCGCGTCTAGCGCACCCGGCGGAAGCTTCTTGAAGGCTTCGTCGGTCGGTGCAAAGACCGTGAATGGGCCTTTGCCCGTCAGCGTATCGGTCAGACCTGCTGCTTTAATGCCGGCCACAAATGTTGTGAAATTGCCCGCAGCGCTCGCCGTGTCGACGATATTCTTCGCGGGGGTGGTTGTATTGAGACTGCTGCTTGGTTGATTCGCAGAAGTGTTCTTTGGCTGTTCCATAAATATAGACCTCGACGTATAGCCGGCAAGAATTTGCCGGCCAACTCAGCTCGTTTGCGGCTGAGGCGTCGGAGTATGGACTTTATAGGAGGCGCGTGCCGTATTTGGTCAAAAGAAATATTGCGCTTGGCGAATGCTGCATAAGACCTTGCAATCAACAGGCGAAGTGCGCTTCGCTCGGCGTTCGATGCACGGGGCCTAGCGCGGGCGACTGCTGCGGAATAGCTTGCGTTTCCTGGGGAATGGCGCACTGTGAGTGACGCAGTCTGTGGCACTCCATTGAGCCATCCGATCGGGCGCCCAGAGGGCCCTTCGGCGCTGCCGCGACTCGACCTCCAGACCCATGATCGTCCGAGGTTGTTCCGAAACTCTGATCGTGACGGCTATTGCGATGCGTGCGACGGCCGTCGACGAAAAGCGAACCAGCAAACGTCGGCATCGGGCAAGTCTCGACCCGTGATTTTGTCGTTTGCGATGGTCGGCTTTGGGGCGGCGAAACTGCAAACCCGCAACTGGTTCCCGAATGATCAGACTTTCAGTGCGTTAGCACTATCTATCGAGTGCGCGCGGTCTCGATCACCGTCAACAGATCGGGGGTCGCGGTATCGCGTTCGAGCTTCGGGTAGCGTGCCTTACCCGCATAGCGCAGCTCGAGCGTCTTGAAAATCTCGTCCTTCTCCATGAGGAGGCTTATAGCGCGCGGTTCCGTCCCAACGAGACCGCGACACCTTTATCAGCTGCCGCGAGAGTGGACGGGCTGACTATTTGTCGGCGGATCGGCGTCCAGGACTTGGACGTTGGGTCCAGTCGTCTGCGGGTAGAGGGATTCGTTGGTCACGAACAACGTCGCTCCTGGCATCAGTATCCCATTAAGCCTGGTCACAAAGTCGGCAGGGAGTTTGAGTCTGGCAACCGCCATCGGATCGACCTGGGTACCTTTCTCTCCCATGTGCCCGGGCACGCCGATTCTCAACCAACTAAATTTGGTTGGATCGGGAACGTAGGGATCGGGCACGCTGCTTGGGCCTTGTGTGAGCACCAATGCGTGATTAACAAGCGGTGCGTCACCGGTGACAGTCAATCGGGCCCGGCCGATCTCTATCCCATTGCGATAGACGACAACGCGTTGACTGCCTTGACTGAGCACGATGCTGACCGGCCCGCTGGGAGACAACTCAGGTTGCCAACGCTCCTCTTCAGTGGGCGCAAGGGGCTCAGGCTCGATCGGCTGGCCGCCGACAAAAACAACGGGGGTGGCAGTTATGCCGGAGCCGATTCAGTCGTACATCCTCGTCGACGATGACGCCAGCATCCGCAATCTTCTCAGCGAGTATATTGCGGAGAACGGGATATGCGTCAGCACCGCCGAACCCGCGCTGTGGAATCGAGGCGGCGGGCACGGCTCATTGCATCGCCTTCACGTCGGAGCGTCTCTGACCATGACGATCGCATTGGTCTTGGTGCCGTGAGTTGGTTGTGTGACAATAGCAACGGCAATCCGACATTGACCTTTCCGGTTGTGCGTTTCGAGAATCGGGGAGGCGATGCTGGAAGATCAATGGGCGCGTCCAAGATCAAGATTGCCCTACAGCAGTGTTCCTTCGACTGTGGCGCGCGACGTGTCACTTCTGTATGAGCGAAACGCAGGACCCACAGCCGCCAACACGCCATCGAGGCCATCGTACGGCTTGGATCCTGGGATCAGTGGCCGCAGTTCTGCTCGTCCTCATGCTGGTGCATCTGTTCGAACGGAAGCCCGCTGCGCGTGGCGGGGCGCCGCAAGTGGTCAAAGTCGCCCACGCGACCCGCGGCGATATGCCCGAAACGCTGGCGGAGCTCGGCACGGTCACGCCGATCGCCACCGTGACTGTGCTGCCGCAGTTGAGCGGCTATCTGACCGAGGTCGGCTACAAGGAAGGCCAAGATGTGGCGAAGGGGCAGTTCCTCGCTCAAATCGACCCGCGTCAATACGAAATAGACTTACAACAGGCGCAAGCGGCGCTTCTCAAGGATCAGTCGGCGCTGGACCAGGCCCGCTCCGACCTCGCGCGTTACCACGAGCTGCGTGCGCAAAAGGCCATCGCCGAGCAGTCCGTCACCGACCAGGAGTTCCTGGTCAAGCAGGATGAGGCCCAGGTCAAGTCCGACGAGGCGAATATCGCCCAGTTCAAGCTCGATCTGGTGTATTGCCACATCACAGCGCCTGTGGCCGGGCGAGTCGGCCTACGGCTGATCGATCCGGGCAACTACGTCACGGCCTCGAGCTCGCCCGGCATCGTCGTCATCACTACCATGAAGCCGACGAGCGTGGAATTCACCGCCGCCCAGAACGATCTCGACAAGGTGATCGAACGATCCAATTCCGGCGCGAAACTGTTAGTCACCGCCTATACGAGCGACAACAACCGCGAGATAGCCACCGGTACGCTGTACGCGATCAGCAACCAGATGGCGACGAGCACCGGCACGGTCACGCTGCGCGCGAGCTTTCCCAACGATGACGAGGCGCTATTCCCGAACGAATTTGTCAACGTCAAGCTACTGGTCGATACGCTGAGTCAGGCCGTTCTCGTACCCACGCCGGCAGTGCTCAGCGGCGCGCCGGGCAACTACGTCTACCTGGCCAATTCCGATAACACGGTGTCCGTTCGCAAGGTCACGGTAGGTCCGAGCGACGGCACCAACACCGCCATTCTCTCCGGCGTCATCGTCGGGGACACGGTCGTCGTCGATGGCACTGATCGGCTCAGCGACGGCGCCAAGATCAGCATTGCCCAGACGAACGCGACGCCCGCGGCCGCGCCCGCGACGCCGGTCCTGCAGCAGCCTGGGAAGAGGACGAAAAAGTCCGGTACTCCTGCGCAAGGCGCAAGCGCGTCCACAAACAACTGAGCGAACGGCAACAGTCGATGCGCGCCTCATGAACATTTCCCGCCTGTTCGTATTAAGGCCGGTAGCCACGTCGCTCCTCATGATTGCGCTCGTGCTCGTCGGCGTGGTCGCCGTGCGGTTCCTGCCGGTGTCCTCATTGCCGGACGTCGATTACCCCACCATCCAGGTGCAGACCTTCTACCCCGGGGCCAGCCCTCAGGTGATGGCGACGACCGTGACTGCGCCGCTGGAGGTGCAGCTGGGCGAGATTCCGAGCCTCACGCAGATGACGTCCTCGAGTTCCGCCGGCGCCTCGGTCATCACGTTGCAGTTCAATCTCGCGCTCAATCTGGACATCGCCGAACAAGATGTCCAGCAGGCCATCAACGCGGCCAACAGCCTGTTGCCCAGTGGGCTGCCGGCGCCGCCCGTGTATGCGAAGGTCAATCCCGCCGATCAGCCCATCCTGACGTTGGCGCTCACGTCGGAATCCCTGTCGCTCACCCAACTACAGGACATCGCCAACAATCGTCTCGCCTCGAAGATTTCCGAAGTGCCGGGGGTGGGGCTGGTCACCCCGTCCGGCGGCAACGTGCCGGCGGTCCGCGTGGAGGCAGACCCGCAAAAGTTGGCGGGCTACGGGCTCAATATCGACGACCTTCGCACCTTGCTGGCGAACATCAATGTCAGCCAGCCCAAGGGGAATTTTGACGGACCGGAATTGGATTACACCATCAATGACAACGACCAGATCCAGGACCCTGAGGATTATCTGAGCACTGTCATTTCCTACCAGAACGGCGCCCCCGTGTTCTTGCGCGATGTCGCCAGGGTCACCCAGGCCGCGCAGGACATCGAACAGGGCGCCTGGTCCGACCACGTGCCGGCTATCGTGCTCAATGTGATGCGCCAGCCGGGGGCGAACGTGATCGCCACCGTCGATCAGATAAAAAAACAGCTTCCCCAGCTCCTGGCGAGCCTGCCTCAGGCGATGCATGTGCAGATCGTCGCCGACAGCACCGGCGTGATCCGCGCCTCGGTGTACGACGCGGCGATCGAGCTACTCCTGGCGATCGCGCTGGTGGTGCTCGTGATCTTCGTGTTCCTGCGCAACGTGCCGGCGACCATCATCCCGAGCATCTCCGTGCCGGTCTCCCTCATCGCCACCCTCGCGATCATGTACGAGCTCGACTACTCGATCGACAACCTCTCGCTCATGGCGCTGATCATCGCTACCGGTTTCGTCGTGGACGATTCGATTGTGATGATAGAAAACATCGTGCGTTATCTCGAGGCGGGCAAGACCCCGTTGGAAGCGGCGCTCGAGGGCTCAGGGCAGATCGGCTTCACCATCCTGTCGCTCACGGTCTCGCTGATTGCGGTGTTGATTCCGCTTCTGTTCATGGGCGGAGTGATCGGCCGGCTGTTCAGCGAATTCGCGGTGACTCTCGCCATCACCATCGGGATTTCCGCCGTGGTTTCCCTGACCCTCGTGCCGATGATGTGCGCGCGTATCCTCAAGCGGAAGGCCGAAAGGAGCCCGAGCCGCTTCGAACAAATCAGCGAGCGCGCGTTTGACGGGACGCTTGCAGCCTATGAGCGCGGCCTGCGCTGGGTGCTGGCTCATCAGACCCTGACCTTGGTGGTGGCGACTGTGACGGTGGCCATGACCGCGATCCTGTACATCGCAATTCCCAAGGGCCTCTTTCCAGTGCAGGACGTCGGCGTGATCCAGGCGATCAGTGTGGCCGATCGCTCGGTGTCATACAAAGCAATGGCGGCGCGCCAGGTGGCTCTAGCGGATGCCATCCTCAAGGACCCCGACGTGACCTCGCTTACCTCGTATATCGGCATCGACGGCACTAATACGACGCTCAACAACGGGCGCTTCCTGATCAATCTGCGGGCTCACAACGATCGCTCGCTCACGGCAAATCAGATCGCGAGGCGCCTGCAGGATGAGGTCGCCGGCGTCTCTGGCATCAAGCTGTACTCGCAGCCTGAGCAGGACCTCACGCTCGACACCGTGGTTTCGCCGAACCAGTATCAGTTCGTACTCAGAGGACCGAACCAAGAGGCCTTCGAGAAATACGTCCCCGAGCTCGTTGGGCGGATGAAGCAGATCAAATCGATCACCGACGTCACCAGCGATCTGAACAACGATGGTTTGAGCGTCGACGTCGAGGTCAACCGGCAATTGGCCGCGCGCTATGGCATTACCCCGGCGACCATCGACAATGCGCTCTACGACGCGCTCGGCCAGCGCATCGTCTCCACCATTTTCAACCAGTCCAATCAGTATCGAGTGGTGTTGGTCGCCAAGCCCGAGAGCCTGCCGAATCTCAAGGCGCTCGGCAACTTGTATTTGCCGACCCAGACTGGCAGCACCGGCCAGGTGCCGTTGAGCGGAATCGCCGACATCAAGGTGACCAAATCGCCGTTGGTCATCAGCCATCTGGCGCAGTTTCCGGCCGTCACCGTGTCCTTCAATCTGGCCGAGGACGCCTCGCTCAGCACGGCGGTGGATGAGATCACGCGGGCCGAACAAGCGGTGCAGCTGCCGCCTTCGATTACCACCTCGTTTCAGGGCGCCGCTCAGGCATTTCAAGACTCGCTATCGAGCGAGGTGTTCCTGCTGATGGCCGCGCTGGTCACGGTGTACATCGTTCTGGGCGTGCTCTACGAGAGCTATATCCATCCGGTGACGATTCTATCGACGCTGCCTTCGGCCGGCATCGGCGCGCTGCTCGCGCTGATGTGGGCCGGCAAGGACCTCGATGTGATCGGCATCATCGGCATCGTGCTCCTGATCGGCATCGTCAAGAAGAACGGGATCATGATCGTGGACTTTGCGCTCGAGGCGGAGCGCCAGCACGGCATGGCGCCGGAGGAGGCGATCTTTCAGGCATCGCTCATGCGCTTCCGTCCGATCCTGATGACGACGTTGGCGGCTATCCTCGGCGCCCTGCCGCTGCTGGTCGGCACCGGTACCGGCTCGGAGCTGCGCCGGCCGTTAGGGTTGGCCATCATCGGCGGCTTGATCGTGAGCCAGATGCTGACTCTGTTCACCACGCCGGTGATTTATCTCCTGTTCGATGGGTTGTCACGGCGACTGAGCCGCAAGCCGGCCCAGCCCGCGGCCGAGAGCGCAGTGTGAATATTCCCTCGCTATTCATCAACCGGCCGGTGGCGACCACATTGCTGGCGATCGCCATCGGCTTGTCGGGCTTGCTGGCGTATTTCCACCTGCCGGTTGCACCGCTGCCGAATGTCACCTTTCCCGTCATCGTGGTGCAGGCAACCATGGCGGGCGCGAGTCCGGACATCATGGCCTCGACCGTGGCCGAGCCGCTCGAGCGGCGCCTGGCGACGATCGCCGGTGTGACGGAATTGACCTCATCCAACACGGTCGGCTCCTCGCAGGTTGTCGTCCAGTTCGCGCTGAACCGCGATATCAACGGCGCCGCACGCGATGTGGAAGCGGGCATCCAGGCGGCGCGCGCCGATCTCCCCACTACGCTGCGCAATAACCCCAGTTACCGCGAATACAACCCCGCGGATTCACCGATCATCATCCTGGCGTTGACCTCGAGCACGTTGACCACGGCACAGCTCTATGATTCGGCCGATACCATCATCCAGCAGCAGCTCTCGCAGATCACCGGCGTCGGCCAGATCACGCTCAGCGGCAGCGCCTTGCCCTCGGTACGGGTTGAGCTCGAGCCCGACAAACTCGATAGCTACGGAATCGGGCTCGAGGACGTGCGCGCCGCGATAGCCGCGGCCAACGCCGACAGCGCCAAGGGCTACATCGATCAAGGCGAGCAGCGTTATGAAGTCATCTCCAACGACCAGGCGAGCAAGGCGGCGGACTATCGCGACCTCGTGATTGCCTACCGCAACGGCGCGGCGGTGCTGCTGCATGATGTAGCCGACGTCGAGGACTCCAACGAGAATATCCGTAACGCCGGCCTCTACAACAACGTGGCGACGGTGGGCGTGATCGTCTTTCCGCTTCCCGGCGCCAACATCATCAAGACCGTCGCCCAGATCAAGAAGGTGCTGCCGTCGGTTCAGGCGACCCTGCCGCCCAATATTCAGGTGTACATAGCGCTCGACCGCTCCCAATCAGTAACCGCCGCGGTGGGAGATACGGAGCGCACCCTGGTTTTAGCCGTATTGCTGGTGATCGGCGTGGTCTTCGTGTTTCTGCAATCGCGGCGCGCCACGCTGATACCGGCGGCCGTTTTGCCGCTGTCCATCTTGGGTAGCTTCGGGCCGATGTACTTGCTCGGATACAGCATCGACAATCTCTCGCTGATGGCGCTCACCATCGCCACCGGCTTCGTCGTCGACGATGCCGTGGTCGTTCTGGAAAACATCGTCCGGCACGTCGAAGCCGGAATGGATGTGCGCGAGGCGGCGCTGCGCGGCAGCGCCGAGGTCAGCTTTACGGTGATTTCGATGAGCCTTTCGCTGATTGCCGTGTTCATACCGATCTTGCTAATGCCGGGCATCGTCGGCTTGTTGTTCCACGAATTCGCCGTGACTCTCTCGATTGCGATCCTTTTCTCGCTCCTGATTTCGCTCACGGTCACGCCGACCATGTGCGCTTACTTGCTCGCCCGCGGCAACGGACTGCACTCCAAGGCGAGCTGGGCGGTGTGGGCCGAGGCGCAGTTCGAGCGCTTCAAAAACGCCTATTCGCGTACCTTGAGCGCGGTGCTGGATCATGCGCTGCTCGTGGGTCTGCTGCTGATTGGCATGATCGCGGTGAATGTCTTCCTGTTCAGACTGGTCCCCTCGACATTTTTTCCGGAGCAGGACAACGGGCTGCTGCTCGGCCAGATTATCGCCGACCAAAGCATTTCCTTCCCGGCGATGAAGCAGAAGCTCCAGCAACTGCAGGACATCGTGCAGACCGATCCCGCCGTCGCGTCGGTGATCGGTTTTACCGGGACCCGCGCTCTCAACACCGCCAACGTGTATGTCGAGCTCAAGCCTCTCGCACAGCGGCGCCTGTCGGCCGATCAGGTGGTCCAGCGCCTGCGGCCAAAGCTCAACCAGGTGTCCGGTGCCCGGTTGTTCTTGCAAGCGGTCCAGGACCTGCATATCGGCGGCCGGCAGTCGGCCGCCGAATATCAATATACCTTGACCAGCGACGACACCGCCGCGTTGAACACCTGGACGCCCAAGCTCTTGACGGAGCTGGGCAAGTACCGCAGCGAGATCGTGGACACCAATTCCGATCTTCAGCAGAACGGGCTGCAGACCTACGTCAACATCGCCCGCGCCACTGCCATGAGCTATAGCTTTGCGCCGAATCAGATCGACAATGTCCTCTACGATGCGTTCGGCCAACGCACCGTCTCCACCATTTTCAATCCCTTCAATCAATACTTCGTGGTGATGGAGGTCGCGCCGAAGTACTGGCAGTACCCGCAGATGCTCGACCGCATGTACTTCAGCACCGCCGCCGGCAATCCAACGGGTACCGAGCAGACCCAAGCGCAAGGCGGCACCGTCAGCGGGGTGACGCCGTACACCGCGGTGTCCACCACGCAAAGCCCCACCTCCGGCACCAATGCGCTCAACGCGAACGCCCAGGCGAATTCGGTCACCAACAGCATCTCCAACAGCAGGGGTGGAAGCTCCACCGGCAGCGCGGACAGCACCGCAGCCGAGACCATGGTGCCGCTGCCCGCCCTTGCTACGTATCTCAACAATCACACCGCAACTCAGGTCAACCATCAGAGCGGACTCGTGGCCGCGACGATTTCCTTCAATCTGCCGCCCGGCGGCTCCCTGAGCCGAGCCGCCGCGGCCATCGACAAGGCGATGCACGAACTCGGAATGCCCGCCTCGATTCACGGCAGCTTTGCGGGCGCCGGGCAGGTTTACGCACAATCGATGTCGACGATGCCGCTGTTGATCCTCGCGGCGTTCGCGGCCGTCTATATCGTGCTCGGCGTTCTCTACGAGAACACCATCCATCCGGTCACCATCCTGTCCACCTTGCCCTCCGCCGGCATCGGCGCGACATTGGCCCTGCTGATCTTCGGCACGCCGTTCTCCGTGATCGCACTGATCGGCATCATCCTGCTGATCGGCATCGTCAAAAAGAACGCCATCATGATGATCGACGTCGCCATACACATGCAGCGCGAGCAAAAGATCGAGGCTCAGCTCGCGATTCACGAGGCCGCAGTCGTGCGTCTGCGGCCCATCATGATGACCACGGCGGCGGCCGTGCTCGGCGCGCTGCCCCTCGCCATCGGCATCGGCCAGGGCGCCTCGCTCCGCCAGCCGCTCGGCATTACGGTCATGGGTGGGCTGATCCTGAGTCAGGTGTTCACTTTGTACACCACCCCGGTAATCTATCTTTATCTCGACCGTCTGCGCGTGAAGCTGCGCGAGTGGATGGCGGGAACATCGTGGCGCAAGGATTTGAGTGCGGATGCATGAATACAGTCAGCTTCAAATTGTGTTTGATCGGCTTGGCAACCGCATTGCTCGGCGGCTGCCTGGTCGGTCCCAACTACCACCGCCCGCCGGCGCCGGTGCCTGCACAGTACAAGGAGCTGCCCAGCTGGACGGCGGCCACGCCGGCCGATGGGGCGCCGAAGGGCGATTGGTGGACCGATTTTCACGATCCCTTGCTGGACGCGCTCGAGCCGATGGTCGCAGTGTCGAACCAGACCGTGCGCCAGAACTACGAGAATTACCAGCAAGCGTTGGCCGAGGTGAAGGTCGCGCGCGCCCAGTTGTATCCGACCATCGGCATCACCGGAACGGCGACCCGGTCGGGGGGTCCCGGCTACGCGGGCACCGGCACCGCTACCACAGGCACCAATAGCGTGATCAATTCGGCCACGCTCGAGGGTACGGCCAGTTGGACGCCCGACCTGTGGGGACAGGTGCGCCGCTTGATCGAGGAAAATGCTGCAATAGCGCAATCCGACCAAGCGACCTTGGCGAACGCCACTCTGTCAGAACAGACCTTACTCGCCACCACCGTCATAGAATTGCGCATAGCCGATGCCAACATCGATTTAGAGGAAAAGACAGTCGACGCGTATCGAGACGCGTTGCGCGTGACGAAAGCCCAGGGAACGGCCGGCATCACGGCGACCCCGCCGTCGGCCGTCATCACGGCTCAGGTCGCGCTGGAAACTGCCCAATCCACGCTCATCGGTCTCGGCGTCGCGCGCGCGCAATATGCCCATGCCATCGCGGTACTCGTAGGCAAGAATCCGGAGGATCTCGACATTCCGCACAGCGAGGGTCTGCCGACGCTGCCGACCGTCCCGGCCGGTGTGCCCTCCACGTTGCTCCAACGGCGGCCCGACATCGCCGCCGCCGAACGCACCATGAAGGCGCAGAACGCCGCGGTCGGTATCGCTGTCGCAGCCTATTACCCCACGCTCTCCTTATCGGGGTCGGCGGGCTTTTCGCAGTCGCCTCTGCAAGGCCTACTGCACGCCGCCAATCACGTCTGGTCGATCGGCGCGACCGGCACCGAGACGGTGTTCGATTTCGGAGAGCGCCATGCCGAAGTCCAGGCCGCAAAGGCCGCATACGAGGCTGCTGTCGCGAGTTATCGCAGCACGGTGCTCAACGCATTTCAGGATGTGGAGAACGATCTTTCCGGGCTGCGCATTCTCGCCGACCAGGCGAAGGCGCTCGACACCGCCGTGCACGACGCCATCCGCGGAACGGAGATCGCTCTCGCCGAATTTCAGGCGGGCACGGTGGATTACACCACCGTGGCCGCGGCCCAGGAAGTTCAGTTGAGCGACCAGCAAACCGCGCTCAGCGTTGAGGAGAGTCGTCTGGCCGCTGCCGTGTCGTTGATCGGCGACTTGGGCGGCGGCTGGTCCGAGAGCCAACTTCATGATCCGTGATCATGCGGAAACGTTGTTTCTGAAGGATATCTTCATCTATTGAGAGGCCGAGGGAGGCGGCTCGGGAGATGCTGTCGCAGACGGAGCGGGGCGCCGGTTTTGCGCTCGGACATGCCGAAGCCATACACCGGTGCAGTATCGATCAGATTGATACCTTGATCCAGAGCGGCGTGAATGGTTTCAACACGTTGGCCGACACCGCGTACTTTGCCTCAGATTGGGGCCCTGAGGATCGCGGGACGTGACCAGTGGTAACCAAGTGCGGGTTTGGGGAGCGATTCTTCGTCTTCTCCACCCATGACTATGTTATATTACTAGTTATCATTACGGTCCTGGAGTGACGTATATGGCTAGCAAGCGTAGCGCAGCTCACGAAAGCGTGCGGGTATATCGGGCGAAGATGAAGCAACAAGGATATCGGCAAATCAGTATTTGGGTTCCGGACACCAAGTCACCGAAGTTTCGTAAGGAATGCCGGCGTCAATCGCGACTTGCGAGTGCTGCCGATCAATCGGCGCAGTTGGACGATTTGCTCAACGTTGCTGCGGGTTCGGTGGAAGGCTGGACTTGAAGCGCGGCGACATCGTGACGATAGCGGCGCCAGGGGACTACGGAAAACCTCGGCCGGCGCTGATCATACAGGCGGACGTCTTCAACGATATTCACAGTAGCATTACAGTCGTGCCGCTGACCAGCACGATTATCGATGCGCCGCTGTTTCGTATCACTCTCGATCCGAGTCGGCAAAATGGCCTCAATCGTGTGTCACAGATCATGGTCGATAAGGTACTGACGCTGCCACGCGAAAAGATTGGCAAGCGGGTGGGGCATCTGGGCAATACCCTCATGATTCGAGTCGGACGTGCCCTGTCCGTTTGGTTGGGGATGTCGTAGGTACGAGGCATGCCGCCTAGCAATGCTTGGGGTGATATGCCCGCTCTCGAAAGTTGCGACAGACGTAGCAGTTTGCAGTCCGCGTTTGGCGCGTTCAAGAGCGTTTGCGCTGGCGGAATTACCACTGGTCGAACCCAATTTCATTTGAAACACGGCGACGGCGTCCGGAAACGACCGAGTGATCTGCCCGGCGCAGCATTTCCACACATAGACCCTAACCACGGAGATCCAATGAACACGACTCAAACTCAAAAGCGGACCGATCTTCAGCAGCGGAGGGCTTCACCCCTTGCCACGCCAACGGACCTCGCCGAAAGTGCTACCCGGGATATAGCGGCCGGACTGAACGGCGTACTTGCGGATGTGTTCGCCCTGTACCTGAAGACGAAGAACTTTCACTGGCACATGAGTGGGCCTCATTTCCGCGATTATCACCTCCTGCTCGATGAGCAGGGCGACCAGCTCTTTGCAATGACCGACCCGATTGCGGAGCGCGTTCGCAAGATCGGGGGCTGGACATTGCGGTCGATTGGTAATATTGCGCGCACTCAGCGAGTGCTCGACAACGATGCCGAATACGTCGAGCCCCTCGACATGCTTGCGGAATTGCGGGAGGACAACAAGGCGCTCACCGCCCGGCTGCGCGAGGTGCATGGCGTCTGCGACGAGGGTGGCGATGTGGCCACGGCCAGCCTGATCGAGGTGTGGATCGACGAGACCGAGCGGCGCACCTGGTTTCTGTTCGAGGCGAGCCGGCGGGGTGATGCGACTGGTCACTGATCGGTCGCATCACCTCGCTGTGACCCATGCCGTCTGCCGGCGAGAATTGGAGTACCCCCGATGCGCACCATGAATGCCTTGCGCTTCGAAAGATATGGGCGTTGCCCAGCGGAATGAATTTGAGTTCCTTGCGGGGCGTAACGCATCGTGTGGCTTGGAGACAAAGGATGCTACTTTCCGACAATTATTTCTTTTGAGCGTCCTGTAGGGTGGTTGACATGTCCGCTGTTCCTGAGTCGAGCAATTCCCTGTCGGTGGTCCCCGGCCAGACCGCAGCATCGATCGTCGGCGCAGTGCTGCAGACGATGCGGCCTTATCAGTGGCTGAAGAACCTACTTGTCTTCGTGCCGCTTGCGGCGTCTCACCGGCTCGGCGAACGCGAATTGTTGGGCAACACTGCCTACCTTTTCGTCGCCTTTAGTCTTTGCGCTCGAACGTTACAGTCAGTCCGAGTTCACCAGGATCACCTTCGCGCTGCTCCTCTACTGGATCAGTCACGTGTGGCTGACCGCCGACCGCGGGCGGATGACGGACGACCCCTTGGTCTTCGCCATCAAGGATCGATTGAGTCAGATCCTCATCACACTGATGGGGGTGGCGGCTTGGCTTGCGGTCTGAGCGCATCAATCCCACAAACGATGGCGCAACGCGGGCTGAGTGCCGTCGGCGGCGTGGCAGCGATCCTGCTGGCCGCCAGCATCCGCGCCGCTGAACCCGGCGCAGCCTCGTCCGCGACGGTGGCCGAGCAGCGAACCGAAATTAACGCGGATGCACCGAAGACGATTCTCGAGCTGCAGCCATTTCGCATCGAGACCCGCGTTCCCCTGCGACGGGCGGACGGATCGATGGGCCTTGCGACGCTCACAAACCTCAATCCCTACGTCAACACTTGGTACTTGCTCAGCTTCGATCGAATGGGGACCCCCAAACCATTCATCTATCACCTGGAAAGTCCTCGGCGGCAAACGCTCCACCTGCTTGCGGACGACAACAACAGTGTGCGCATTGCACTCGAGAGCGGCACATCGTGCCCGGTTTGGGTGAACGGCGAGCATAGCGCCCTCGATGAAGCGGCCGCTTCCGGATTACCGTATGCACCGGTTTGCGCGGGGCAGCTGTACGTTCGCAACGTCGTCGCGGGCCACCAGACCTCCCTTGAGCGGGTGACGGACTTTCTGCGCGATCACATCTGGGGTGGAGATCGCGTGATTACGTTTGTGAAGCATGAGTTCTATCGCGATGCGTTCCTGGAGAAAGATAGGCCCGCATCGGCCGTCGCGCCACCGGTTCCCTCGGGCGGGACGGGTCTTCCCGCGCCGGCGCCCACCGAAAACCTGGAGCAAGGGATCGTTCCCGAGCGTCTGTCGCTCGAGCTCGAGATTCCCGGTAAAGAGCTCCTCCCAGGGCAGTGGTATCCGGTGCGGGACTTAGAGGGTGTATCGGTGAGCGTGATCGCACCCGAGCACTTGGCGAGCGCGATTCGCTTCGCACATGAGGCGAGTGTGAACACGCTTGGGCCGGTCGAGTCCGTAGCTCTCGTTTACCTCGTGGCATTCGATCTCGAGCGCTTCGACCTACACTTCGCTCTCGGCACCGAGCATCCCCGCCTTGACTGGTCCGATCGACCCCCGGCCTCATCACGCAATCTCCAGCTTCCGGGCCCCGACGGGGTGGCAAGCGCGGCGCCGTTGGTGAGGAACGGCATGGTGAGCCCCGCCGACATCGCGCGCACGATCGCAACATTTACGGGCGGCTTCAAGCGCGAACACGGGGCGTTCCGCTATGGGCCGCTCGCCGAGCGAAACCACGGCAGTCACTACGGATTCATCGAAGAGGGGGTCATCTTCAGCAAGCTCGAGCCGGGACTCGCGACTGTGCTCGTCATGAATGACGGTGCCGTGACCTTAAAGACCTGGATGCCGCCGGACGAGGCCCAACTCGCACGCGTGCGCTATGCGCGACAGAATGGCGTGCCGCTCATCGAGTTCGATGCCGCGCACGGGACGAGCGTACCAGGGGAATTCGTCAATCTTTGGGGCCCGGGCAACTGGTCTGGATCTGCCAACGAGGATCTGCGGACGCTCCGCGCGGGTCTTTGTCTGCAAGAGAAGGGGCAGCACCGCTTTTTGATCTACGGCTATTTCTCATCCGCCACGCCCTCGGCCATGGCGCGGATCTTCCAGGGGTATCACTGCCGCTACGCCATGCAATCCGACATCAACGCTCCGGAGCATACCTATCTCGCACTCTATGTGACCCAGGGCCAAAATCGCCTGGTCGAGCACTTGGTCGAGGGAATGCAGGCGGTCGATCGCAAAGCCCGCAATGCGCTGGCGCCCCGCTTTCTGGCCTTCCCCGACGATCGCGATTTCTTCTACGTCACTCGACGCGAGGGATCTTAGATGAACAAGCACATGGCCAGATTGTAGCAGCTGTAACGCGATTGCCAATTCCGGAAATTGAAGCGCAATCCCACGGCCGGAGACTGCTCTCGTGCTACGGGCTAGTAGGACCCCTTCGAGAAACAATCCATGAGAATTATCATCAGTTTGCTGGCTACTGCGTGGTTGGTATCCGGTTGCGCGTCGATGACCACGGTCCCGGAAGACGATAGCGTAACGGGCCCGAATTTCGACCAAAGAACAGGCTTGTGCAGCGATGCCACGCCACCGCCCTGCAATCCTCCGCGCGATTAGCACGCGACACTCACTGGTGGTAGCGTGATCGGAAGGCGTAACGACGGAGCGTGTGGGCAATTGCGTGCGTTGAGCTCCAAGGCCGGAGCCGCTTACGCGGTTACTGCCGATGAAGGACGGCGCAGACTGACGAAAATGACCTTCAATACTTGCAAATTCTTGGAGCGCCCGCTCTGATCTGCGTGACGACGCTCGCCGCATGCGCGCCGGCCACCTCCTGCGCCGAAGGCTTGCTGGCGCCCTGCGAATACTGCGATCTGCTGATCGGTGCCGGCACAACGTTTAGCCACTTCGCCTGGACCGATGGACTGGTCTCGGCGGGGACGCTCGAGCTGGATGAAAGTCGCTGGGAACTCGGTGTCTTTCGTTTTGCGACTGCGCAAAGTATCCCGATCAGTGCCGTGCCTGCGGACTACCATGCGGCTAATCCCTACTGGGGATTCACCGCCATACGACGCTGGCAGGTGCTGCACCGAGGGCGGGGCAAGCTCTATCTGGGATTCGGCGCCAACTACCGGACGGAGATCGACTACCTCGAGGCCACCAACTGGAATTCGCCTACCTGCTCGCGGCGCGCTTCGATCTTGGTAAGCACGGCAGCGTGGTCGAGCTGGGCATTCGCCACTGGTCGGACGCATGGATCAGACCGGGAAACCGCGGTCAGAACCTCCTCACGCTGAGCTTCGGTTTCTGAAGAGCTGCCTTGTGCTTGTCCGCGCATCGCGAAGGGACGGGCGGGTCACCTGGCATGCTATTGTCACCGAGATTGAACGTTGCGTGGACCTGAAACAAGGAGAGAACGATGATCAAAGTCAGTGTGATGTATCCAAATGCAGCGGGCGCGCGATTCGACCATACGTACTACCGCGACAAGCACATGCCGCTAGTAAAGAAGCGATTGGGTGAATACTGCAAGTACTACACGGTCGACAAAGGACTCGCGGGCGGTGCTCCAGGCGTGCCTGCGACTTACATAGGCATGTGTCACATCTTTTGCGAGTCCGTCGACGCCTTTCAAAAGGGCTTTGGTCCGCATGCGCAAGAGATCATGGCTGATATCCCTAACTATACCGACCAGGCTCCGATAATTCAGATAAGCGAAGTCGTCGTCGGGTAAAGCGGCCAACGGGATAATCGCCCGGAGGAGTTTGGCCAGGATCGGTCAGTCAGGATGCCAAAGCGGCTGCCCGAAAACCGCCAGTCGCTGGCCGGCTCGACCTCGATTCAATCGTCTGGCGTGCAGACCCGAATGCGATGTCCGTCCGGATCCAGTGCGACGAATGTCAGGCCGAAGACAGCCTCCTGCAGGTCCTGTTCAATCTGCACGCCTGCGTTGTGCCAGCGCTCGCGCAACGCGCGCACAGCAGCTTCATTCGGGACCATGAAGGCAAGTTCGGCACGATGTCCCGAACCTCCAGAGACGAAGTTCTTCGCCTTTACAGACCACAGGCTGAACGTCAGACCGTTTGGGAACTCGAACGCCACATAAGTGGGGAAAGCCGCCACAGGGGTGCTCTCGAACAGCTGCTCATAGAATTTTGCGCTTCGCAAAGGGTCTTCGACATAGAACAGGAGGAGATTCGGGTAGTGCATCGTTAGCTCCATGCGTCAGGTGCGCCCGCGGGCTGGGATTCGCGCAGCCCCGACCCGGTCCGGATAACCCGGTGCAAAGTCGTGGCTGCGCTGAATAAGAATAAGAGCCCTAAGACTATCCTCTGAGATCACGCAAGGTCGAAGCGATCAAGGTTCATCACCTTGTTCCAGGCCGCCACAAAGTCACGCACGAACGCCTTGTGCGAGTCGCTGCACGCATAGACTTCCGCGAGGACTCGGAGCTGGGAGTTCGAACCGAAGACGAGATCAACGATGGTGCCAGTCCACTTGAGCTTGCCCGTCGCCCGATCGCTCCCCTCCAACACTCCTTCCAATGTGGCGGACTTCTGCCACTTCGTGTTCATGTCGAGGAGATTCACGAAGAAATCATTGGTCAATGTTTGGGGCCGCGTGGTGAACACACCGTGTTCGGACTGCCCGAAGTTTGCATTCAGGGCGCGCATGCCACCGACCAGAACCGTCATCTCGGGAGCGGTCAGCGTCAGCAGGTTCGCTCGATCGACCAGCAGCTCAGCCGCTGACCCCTCGTATCCCTTACGGACGTAGTTGCGGAACCCGTCTGCGGTCGGCTCCAGTACGGCGAACGAGTCCACATCGGTCAGCTCCTGCGGCGCATCCATGCGCCCCGGCGAGAAGGGGACCTTCACGTCGTGGCCGGCCTTCTTTGTAGCCGCCTCGACGGCTGCGCAGCCGCCCAGAACGATCAGATCAGCAAGCGAAACCTTCTTTCCGCCGGACTGTGCGCTGTTGAAGTCTTTCTGGATCGCTTCCAGTTTCTGCAGGACCTTGGCCAGTTCAGCCGGCTGGTTGACTTCCCAATTCTTTTGCGGCGCCAGTCGAATTCGCGCGCCGTTCGCTCCACCGCGCTTGTCGCTGCCGCGGAACGTTGCAGCAGACGCCCAGGCCGTTGTGACCAGTTGGCAGATGGAAAGACCGGAAGCGAGGATCTTGGCCTTCACCGCGGCAATATCCTCACCGTCGATCAATTTGTGATCCAGTGCGGGAATGGGGTCCTGCCACAGCAGCCGCTCCTTGGGAACAAACGGTCCAAGATAACGCGACAGGGGGCCCATATCGCGGTGCGTCAGCTTGAACCACGCGCGGGCGAATGCGTCCGCGAACTGATCCGGATTCTCGTAGAAGCGCCTCGAAATTTTTTCGTAGTCAGGGTCGAACCGCAACGCGAGGTCGGTGGTCAGCATGGCCGGCGAGTGACGCTTCGACGGGTCGTGGGCGTCCGGCACAGAACCTGCGCCCGCGCCACCCTTCGGCTTCCACTGGTGCGCGCCGGTCGGGCTCTTCGTCAGCTCCCATTCGTAGCCGAACAGGTTCCGAAAGAAGTTGTTGCTCCACTTCGTCGGAGTGCCGGTCCAGGTGACTTCCAGGCCGCTGGTGATCGTGTCACCACCTTTGCCTGTGCCAAAGCGGCTCTTCCAGCCAAGGCCTTGCTCCTCGATGCCGGCAGCTTCCGGCTCAGGACCCACCAGTGCCGCATCGCCGGCACCGTGGGTTTTGCCGAAGGTGTGACCGCCAGCAATGAGCGCAACCGTCTCTTCATCGTTCATCGCCATGCGAGCGAAGGTCTCGCGGATATCCCGCGCCGCGGCGATCGGATCCGGGTTGCCGTTCGGCCCTTCCGGATTGACGTAAATCAGACCCATCTGCACGGCAGCGAGCGGATTTTCGAGATCCCGGTCGCCGGAGTAGCGTTTGTCACCCAGCCAGGTGTTCTCAGAACCCCAGTAGATATCTTCTTCCGGTTCCCAGATGTCCTCACGCCCGCCGGCGAAACCGAACGTCTTGAATCCCATCGATTCCAGAGCGACGTTGCCAGCGAGGATCATCAGGTCGGCCCATGAAATCTTCCGGCCATACTTCTGCTTGATCGGCCAAAGGAGCCTCCGCGCCTTATCGAGGTTGACGTTGTCCGGCCAGCTGTTCAGGGGAGCAAAGCGCTGGTTGCCGCTCCCTGCGCCGCCGCGTCCGTCACCGGTGCGGTATGTGCCGGCGCTGTGCCATGCCATGCGGATGAACAAAGGTCCGTAGTGGCCGAAGTCCGCGGGCCACCAGTCTTGTGAATCCGTCATCAAGGCATCGAGGTCCTTGACGACGGCATTCAGGTCGAGGCTCTTAAACTCCTCTGCGTAGTTGAACTCCTCGCCCATGGGGTCGGACTTGGAGGAGTGCTGGTGCAAGATGTTCAACTTCAGTTGATTGGGCCACCAGTCTGCGTTCGATGGGGCTCCAGCAGTCGTGTGTTTGCGAGCGTCGCCCGAGAACGGGCATTTGGATTCAGTTGACACGGTTTTCTCCTTCGCGCCTTTGCAATTTACCTATTGGGCGCAGTGTAGAGTCTTGGTCACCGATCGATCAACGAAATTCGATCAATGGAATCGATTAATGGAATCTATCGTGCGGTCTCACAAACTCACCCTGCTGACCACCTGGTGACTGCAGAGCGGCACCGTACGGCGCTGAATTTACTGCGTCGGCAAAAGAACCACGCAGCCGCGGCCGCGCGTTTTCGCATGGTGACTACGCAGCGCCTGGCTGCTTGCGCCAAATTATCTCTGCAGCGCAATTAACCATTTCTCCATGGCCCGGTACTAATGCGGGTAATCAACGTTCTTTCCCTTTATGGAGTGCATCATGAATTTGTATCGAATTTTCACCCGCCGAGCCACTGCTTCAGCTGGCATCGGCGTGGTTTGCGCGCTCACGGTTGCGGCGTGCGGCGGCGGGGGCAGTATCGGAAGCAGCAGTGCTAGTCAGACAGATCCACCGGCGACCACGGCACCGGCGACCACGGCATTCACCGATACGGCCTTAGTGGTGGATAAAGCCGAAGTGGTCGCCACCGCCGCCACAATCGACGCCAACCTGCAGAATCCCTGGGGAATCGCAACCGCAACGGGCTTGCCATTCTGGATCGCGGACAACAACAGCAATCTGGCTACCCTTTACAGTGGCACCGGCGCGATCGAGACGCAGGCTGTCACGGGCTCGGCCGACGTCGGAGTGGCTATCCCGGCATCTGCAGCGGGCGTGCAGGCTAATCCCACGGGCCAAGTTTACAATGGCAATGGCGGTTTTCTTATTCCAACGAGTAACGGTCAAGAGTCGGCCTTGTTCATATTTGACGGGGAGGGCGGAACCATTGCCGCCTGGGCAAAGGACAGCGGCGCGACCGCAGTCACCGCGTACGACGACGGAGTGGTCAACGGTGCAGATCATGCGGTGTACAAGGGGCTCGCGCTCGGCACCGTCAATGGCGCCACGTACCTCTATGCGACCGACCTGCATAATAATAAGGTCGACGTATTCGATACCAATTTTTCGAAGCCGACCGCAATGCAGGGAAAATTCATTGACCCGAGCATACCGACTGGCTTCGTGCCGTTCGGCATAGCTGCGCTGAATGGCCAGCTGTACGTCACATTCGCCAAGCAGGATACGGAAAAGCATGACGAAATCCCGGGTGCGGGTTTTGGTTACGTTGACATATTCGACTTCAGCGGCAACCTGGTAAGTCAGTTTGCCTCGGGAGGCGCACTCAACGCTCCGTGGGGAATGGCGATTGCACCCGCCGGATTCGGCTCTCTACAAGGCGACGTGCTGATCGGCAACTTCGGTGATGGAACGATCAATATTTTCACTCCCAATGGGACCGCGTTGGCAACATCTATGGGTCACTTGATGGCCAGTAACGGTAACGCAATGTCCTTTCCGGGTTTGTGGTCACTCGTATTCGGAAACGGCGACTCGGACAAGCCCCTCACCACGCTGTTTTATACGGCCGGCTTCGCTGATCAGACGGACGGTGTCTTCGGCAGCATTACCGTCGCCTCAAGCACGACGACAGGCGGCGGTTACTGAACAAACAGCAGTAAATGATCGACACGGGATTGCTAAACCATGCCAGCGCCGGGATGGGGCGGATTCCGGGCGTGCGCATCGTCGGCACGGCAAGGCACAAGGCCAGCATCCTGTCCTTCGTCATGGACGGCGTGCAGCAGAGGGAAGACATCGAGGGCCTGTTGCACGAAATCAAGCCCTCTGGACGCCGACCGGCGACGCAACTCGTTGAATCGACAGGAGTGGCTTCCGAAATACTGGTCAATATTCAATACTGGGTTACATTTGAGGCCCTGTGTGAGTCACTGGCCCGGAGTGATCTAGTGGACTGCGCTCGCCGGTGGCCGCCGCCTGCGAGCGCAGATCGGGACTGGCCCTCCAACTATGGAATGATACTCGCCACGTGACATCTGGCAGATGGTTACCTGAAGTTCAATTTCAGTTTGAGGAAGCTCCCATATGAGCACACAAAAATCGATCGGAGCGCCGACACCAACTGAGCCCGGAAGTATTGCGAACCTTTACAGCCAGTACGGAAGCGACGCTATTGAACTCGCGGGCACGGCCAACGCGTTGTATGAACGCCACCTTGTGTTCGACGACATCGTCGATCTGGCGGCTGCCGGTCCACGTGAGCGTTTTGTAGCGCTCGCCCGTTCCGTACGGGATATCCTGTCGCAACGATGGATTAAGACTGAGAACACATACGCGCGCGAGAACCCGAAGCGGGTCTACTACCTCTCGATGGAGTTTCTCATTGGCCGCTCGCTAGCCAACAATGTAACCAACCTCTTGCTCGATCCACTTGCGAAGCAAGCTGTGAAACAGGAAGGAATAGATTGGTTAGGGCTGCTTGAAGAGGAACCGGACGCCGGTCTGGGTAACGGTGGACTCGGTCGCTTGGCGGCTTGTTTCCTCGATTCAATGGCGACGATGCAGCTACCCGCCATTGGCTACGGCTTGCGGTACGAATATGGCATGTTCAAGCAGTTTATCTGTGACGGCTGGCAGCAGGAGCGGCCGGACAACTGGCTGCGTCATCAGGACCCATGGGAAGTTCCGCGTCCGGATGAGAGAGTTGAAATCACACTGAATTGCTCCTTCGAAGTGCGCGGCGGGACGTTGCACGCGATTCCTGGCAAACCGTCACGTTTGATCGGCGTGCCGTTCGATCGGCCGGTAGTCGGTTATGGCGGCAGGACCATCAACACGCTGCGGCTTTGGGCCGCGAACGCACCCGATTATTTCGACTTTCAGGCGTTTAGCCATGGCGATTTCGTCGGCGCCGTCGCGGAGACGCTCAGGGCCGAATCCCTCACGCGGGTACTTTACCCGGACGACTCCACCAGCATGGGACAGGGGTTGCGCTTCGTACAGGAATATTTCCTCGCATCCTGCTCGCTGGCTGATCTCATTCGGCGCTTCCGGCGGGGCAACACTGACTGGAGCGCACTTCCTGAGAAAGTCGCCGTGCAGCTCAACGATACGCACCCCACAATGGCGGTCCCCGAGTTGATGCGGATTCTGCTCGATGAAGCGCACTTGGGGTGGGTGGAGGCTTGGGACCTTACAAAAAGGACGCTGGGTTACACGAACCACACGCTGCTGCCCGAAGCGTTGGAGAAATGGCCGCTCGCGTGGTTCGAGGTGCTACTTCCGCGTCACCTGGAGATCATTTATGAGATCAACCGGCGGCTGCTGACTTTGGTTCGGGGCCGTTTCCCCGGAGACGAAGGACGCGTCCAGCGTGTGAGCTTGATTGAAGAAGGCCCATCCAAGCACGTCCGCATGGCCAATCTCGCCATCGTCGGCTCACACAGTACCAACGGTGTCGCCGCGATTCATTCCGAACTGCTGCGCACGACAACGGTCAGGGATCTGGCCGACTTGTTTCCCGAGCGCTTCAGCAATAAGACCAACGGTGTCACACCACGCCGCTGGTTGTTGTTAGCGAATCCTGCGCTGACTCGCGTGATCACGCAGGCTATTGGCGACGGCTGGGTGACTGATCTCACCCAACTAACCAAGCTTAAGCCCCTTGTCGACGACAGCGCCTTTCGAGACGGTTTCAAGAGCGCGAAGCGTCAGGCGAAACATCAATTTGCCACGTGGCTCAAATCTACCTCCGGCCAGACGGTCGACCCGGACACGGTTTTTGATTGTCACATCAAACGCATCCACGAATACAAGCGGCAGCTGCTCAATGCGCTGCGCATCATCGTGCTGTACAACCGACTGCGAGAGAACCCTAAACTTGAGATGACGCCGCGGACGTTTTTTTTCGCCGGCAAGGCGGCGCCGGCTTACGTGCTCGCCAAGCTCATCATCAAGTTCATCGAGAACCTCGCCGGCACAATCGACGGCGATCCGTCGATGCGGGGTCGGCTCAAAGTTCTGTTCCTGCCCGAGTACGACGTTTCACTCGCGGAGCGGCTGATCCCTGCCAGTGATGTCTCGAATCAGATCTCCACCGCCGGCTACGAAGCGAGTGGCACGAGCAACATGAAATTCATGATGAACGGCGCCTTGACGATCGGCACGCGCGATGGCGCCACCATCGAGATGGCGCAGGAAGCGGGCGATGAGAATTTTTTTCTCTTCGGCCTGACGGCGGAGCAGGTGGCTGACAGTCGCGGGTGGTACAACCCGCACTGGCACTATGAGCACGAGCCGGAGACCCGTGCCGCGTTGGACTTGATTTTCTCCGATTATTTCAGCAGAAATGAACCCGGTGTCTTCGCCCCGTTATACGATACGTTGTTGACACACGGGGACCACTACATGCACTTGGCGGACCTGACGTCCTACATCGAGGCGGACCATCGTCTGCGCGAGCTGTATGCCGACCCGGACGAGTGGGCGCGCAAGGTCATTTTGAATGTGGCGGGCTCCGGGAAGTTCTCCAGCGACCGTACGATCGCCGAATACGCAACCCAGATCTGGGAGGTGAAGCCATGCCCAGTGCCATAGAGACTCGCAGCCACGATACGAAGGAGGTACGATGAAAGCGACACAATTACTTCACAATCTGGGCCAGAGTATCTGGCTCGACAATATCACACGGGACCTGCTGAACAGCGGCACCCTCAAGCGCTACGTCACCGAATTATCCGTAACAGGGCTGACGTCTAATCCGACCATCTTCGACCACGCCATCAAAAACAGCACTGCTTATGACGCCGCGATCCGCGAGAAGCTAAGCAAGGGCAAATCGGGCGAGGCACTCTTCTTCGAGCTGGCGCTAGAGGACATTGTCCGTGCCGCCACGCTTTTTCGACCGGTCTACGACCAGACGGATGGTGTGGACGGATGGGTATCGTTGGAAGTGTCGCCCCTGCTCGCTTACGACGCTGCCAGCACCCTCGCTGCAGCCAAGGATCTGCACGCGCGCGCGGGGCAACCCAACCTGTTCATCAAGATTCCTGGAACCAAGGAAGGCCTGCCTGCGATCGAGGATGCGATCTTTGCCGGTATTCCGATAAACGTCACGCTCTTGTTTTCCCGCGAGCATTATGTGGCGGCTGCCGAGGCATTCCTTCGGGGTATCGAGCGGCGCATCGATGCCGGACTTACACCTACTGTCGGCTCCGTCGCTTCGATATTTGTCAGTCGTTGGGACTCCGCTGTGCTGGGTAAGGTGCCCGACTCGCTGCGCGACGAGCTCGGTGTCGCCATTGCTAAACGTGCGTACAAGGCATACCGCGAGTTGCTTGCTTCCCCCCGTTGGCAGCGCGCTTTCAATGCCGGTGCGCGTCCGCAGCGGCTCCTATGGGCCAGTACGGGAACCAAGGATCCCAAGGCATCCGACGTCCTCTACATCAAGGCCCTCGCTGCGCCTCTCACCGTTAACACGATGCCGGAGGGTACTTTGAAAGCCCTCGCCGATCATGGCGAATTGGGCGCGATTCTGCCGGCAGACGGTGGCGACTGCGAAGAAGTGTTAGCGCAGTTCTCCAAGGTCGGCATCGATGTCAATACGCTGGCTGCCAAGCTTCAGGATGAGGGCGCGAAGTCGTTCGTTCAGTCCTGGAGTGAACTGATGGCGGTGATTACTTCCAAGAGTGCAGCACTCAAGCAGGGTGTAGGCAGTTGAAGGCTGGAGCTGAGGACGGATCTTAGAGTAGACAGGAGACGAAAGGAGCAAGAACATGGCAACACCGGTTGGAACGGGTAACAGCCAGCGAATCGAACTGCTGACCAAACGCAAGGTCTGGAGGACTCAGCAAATGATCGCGGAACTCGAGAGCAAGGCAGAGCCTACGCTTGGCCATGATAGTTCTACGAACAACTAGATTCACCGTTGTCGAAGACTCAAGGAATCACCATGATTGAAAGGAGCGATTCATGCAACTTGGAATGATTGGTCTTGGAAGGATGGGGGCGAACATGGTGCGCCGGCTCCTCAAAGGCGGCCACCGGTGCGTCGTTTTCGACATGTCACCACAAGCAGTTAGCGAGTTGGACCAGGCTGCAGCAAGCTCCTCCCTGCGTGATCTTGTGACAAAGCTCGGGAAGCCTCGGGCGGTATGGTTAATGGTACCGGCGGCAGTCGTGGAGAAAACCATCGCCGAGCTCCTGCCGCATCTTGAGGCGGAAGACATCCTCATCGACGGCGGTAATTCCTATTACGTCGACGACATCCGGCGCGCAAGGCAACTCGCAGCGAAGGGCATTCACTACGTGGACGTGGGGACCAGCGGCGGCGTGTGGGGCCTGGAACGCGGTTATTGCATGATGATTGGTGGCGAAGAGAAGGTGGTCAAGCACCTCGACCCAATCTTCTCGACGCTGGCGCCGGGCGCGGGCGAGGTGGCGCGCACGCCGGGACGCGAGAAACTGGACGGCACCGCTGAACAAGGTTACCTGCACTGCGGTCTGAACGGCGCCGGCCATTTTGTCAAGATGGTACACAACGGTATCGAATACGGCCTCATGGCTGCCTACGCCGAGGGGCTGGGCGTCTTGCGCGCTGCCAACGTGGGCAAGGAACAGCATGCGATCGACGCAGAGACCACGCCGCTGCGTGACCCGGAGCATTACCAATATGATTTCAATTTGCCTGACATCGCTGAGGTGTGGCGGCGCGGCAGCGTGATCGCGTCGTGGTTACTGGACCTAACGGCGGCCGGCTTGGCGAAAGATCCCACTCTCTCCCAGTTCGCTGGGCGGGTTTCGGACTCAGGCGAGGGCCGGTGGACGATCAAGGCGGCTATCGACGAGGCTGTACCGGTGCCTGTTCTGTCCAACGCGCTTTACCAGCGCTTCACCTCGCGCGGCGAGGCGGATTATCAGGACAGACTGCTGTCGGCGATGCGCTTCGGCTTCGGCGGACACTTGGAGAAAGCCGCCGGTAAATAACGTTCCGGGAAAAGGAGATTTGCAATGGGTAATTTCCATTCCGACGCCCTGGTCTTCTACGGTGCAACGGGCGATCTGGCGTACAAGAAAATATTCCCCGCGCTGCAGGCGATGATCAAACGCGGCCACCTGGACGTGCCGGTCATTGGTGTGGCCAAAGCCGGTTGGAATCTAGAACAGTTTCGAGCACGGGCACACGACAGCCTCGAGCAACACGGCGGAGTCGATGCTGCGGCCTTCGACAAGCTGAGCGGATTACTGCGTTATGTGGACGGCGACTACGCCGACTCCGCCAGTTTTCAGGCGATCCGCAAAGAACTCAAGGGGGCGCAACGGCCGGCGCATTACCTGGCTATCCCGCCCCTCCTGTTCGGAACGGTCGTGGAACAATTGGCAAAATCGGGATGCGCCCAGGGCGCTCGCGTCATTGTCGAGAAGCCCTTCGGCCATGATCTTGCCTCGGCGCAGGATCTCAACCGTATCCTGCACGCGGCTTTCCCCGAGTCCGCAATCTTTCGCATCGACCATTATCTTGGCAAGCGGCCGGTGAACAACGTGGTAATTTTCCGGTTCGCCAACGCGTTCATGGAGCCGTTCTGGCATCGAAACTACATCGAAAGCGTGCAAATCACCATGGCGGAAGACTTCGGGGTGCAGGGACGCGGCGCGTTCTACGACCAAACGGGCACTATTCGCGACGTCATTCAAAACCATCTGTTCCAAGTCCTTTGCAACCTCGCGATGGAACCTCCGGTCCGCACCGACAGTGAGAGCATTCGTGATGAGAAGGTGAAGGTACTGAAAGCGATTCGACCGATGGAGCCGAACAATCTCGTCCGAGGGCAATTCCGCGGCTACTGCCAGGAAAAGGGGGTCAGGCCCGATTCGAAAGTGGAAACCTTTGCCGCGCTTCGATTAGAGGTCGACTCCTGGCGTTGGAAAGGTGTGCCATTCTTCATCCGCGCAGGAAAGAACTTGCCGGTGACCTGCATGGAGGTCCTCGCCCGGTTTCGAAACCCTCCAACGGTTATCCGGGAAATTGCTCTGTCTCAGAACCATCTGCGCTTCCGGATCAGTCCCGAGATGACGATAGCCGTGGGCGCGACGGTCATGGCTCCGGGCGAGGTGCTGAAAGGCGAGACGGTGGAGATGGTGGCCAGCCGTCATCCCCGTCCAGATGAGATGGAGGCGTACGAGCGCGTGCTGGGCGACGCGATGGCAGGAGACGCCACATTGTTCGCTCGCGAGGACTATGTGGAAGAGGCATGGCGGATCGTCGATCCAGTGCAGAAGATCGATACTCCAATCTACGAATACGAGAAAGGTGCCTGGGGTCCGAGTGAGGTCGACCAGAGAGTCTCGCCCCCCGGAGGCTGGCATAACCCAACCGCCGTGGACCAGGAGGATTTCCGCGTTGCCGCCCAAGTCGGCTGACAAGGCGGGTGTTGCAGGAGATTGTGACTGGTCTTCATATTCGATGTGTGGGTTATCGGACAGATTGGAGAAACCATGAGTACGACACAAATCGCTCAGCCCATGACAGACGCGGAAGTCGAGCAGTTGTGTATCAATACGATTCGCACCCTTTCGATTGACGCGGTCCAGCAAAGGAAATTTGGTTTCGAGCCCGACCGGGTCGTCGCGACAGCGAAAGAGGTGTTGGGCAGGGCGTAAATCATTCTGTTTTTAGAGCGTACATGGCAGTGTCATCCAACACCGGGCGGAGCTATCCTTTGGGAGCAACGAACCGTCTGGATGGCGTAAATTTCAGCGTATTCTCCCGTAACGCGTCAGTAGTTGAGTTGCTGCTGTTTGACCGGGAGGAGAATTCCAGTCCCGCACGGGTCGTTCCGCTCGACCCCGCGGATAACCGTACCTACCATTACTGGCACGTGTTCGTGCGCGGCGTCCAGCCAGGGCAGCTCTACGCCTATCGAGTGCATGGGCCATCCGACCCTGCCAACGGTTTGCGGTTTGATCCTTCCAAGGTTCTGCTTGACCCTTATGGACGCGGCGTAGTGGTACCCAAGAGCTATAGTCGCGATGCTGCGCGCATGGTAGGCGACAATGCTGCCACAGCGATGAAGAGTGTGGTGGTGGATCCATACGCTTACGATTGGGAAGGCGACACGGTGCTGCGCCGGCCGGCCTCTCGGACGATCATTTACGAGATGCACGTGAGAGGTTTCACGCGTCATCCGAGTTCTGGCGTTTCGGAAAACACACGCGGCACGTACGCCGGCTTGATCGAGAAGATTCCATATCTCCAGCACCTTGGCATCACGGCGGTCGAACTGCTACCGATATTCCAGTTTGACTCGCAGGCTGCCCCGCCCGGACGGATCAACTATTGGGGTTATGCGCCGGTCTCGTTCTTTGCACCCCACCAGGCCTACAGCTCGCGCCAGGATCCGCTCGGTCCGGTAAACGAGTTTCGCGACATGGTGAAGGCGCTTCATCGGGCAGGCATCGAGGTCATTCTCGACGTTGTATTCAACCACACCGCAGAAGGCGACAACCGCGGGCCGACGCTGAGTTTTCGCGGTCTCGACAACAGTACCTACTATATCCTGGAACAAGACCGCTCGCGCTACGCCAATTACAGCGGCACAGGAAACACACTCAACGCCAACCATGCAATCGTCCGCCGGATGATCGTGGATAGTCTCCGCTATTGGGTTGACGTGATGCACGTAGATGGCTTCCGGTTCGATCTGGCGTCAATCCTCGAGCGCGACGAGTCGGGCAATTTGATGCCGAGCCCTCCGGTGCTTTGGGATATTGAGTCTGACCCGGCGCTCGCGGGCACGAAGCTCATCGCTGAGGCTTGGGATGCGGCCGGCTTGTACCAGGTAGGTAGCTTCGTTGGGGACAGTTGGAGGGAGTGGAACGGGCGGTTCCGCGATGATGTCCGCAGCTTTTTTCGTGGGGACGGTGGTTCCGTGGCACGCCTTGCTGATCGGTTGCTCGGTAGCCCTCAGATTTACGGTCACAAGGAACGCGAGGCTGAAGCGAGCGTGAACTTCGTGACGTGTCACGACGGCTTCACGCTCAATGACCTCGTTTCCTATAGCGAAAAGCACAACGAGCCGAACGGAGAAGACAACCGGGATGGGGCTAACGACAACCGAAGCTGGAATTGGGGTGTCGAGGGCCCGACCGACGATACTGCGGTAGAGAACCTGCGAAACCGGCAGGTAAAGAACTTTTTGACAGTGACGATGCTTTCGCTGGGTCTGCCGATGATTTTGATGGGCGACGAGGTGCGGCGTACCCAACAGGGAAACAACAACGCCTATTGTCACGATGACGAAACCAGTTGGTTTGACTGGACGCTGGTCGCGAAGCACGCCGATGTGCGTCGGTTCGTGAGGCTGCTCAGCGCGCGACGGCTGTTGCGACATTTGGAGCCAGAGTGGCGGTGCGAGAGCCTCAACCAATTGCTCCGAGACGCAACTATAACCTGGCACGGAGCAACACTTAACCAGCCAGACTGGAGTGACCAGTCGCACAGTGTAGCGTTTAGCGCCGAGGTGCGAAGCGAAGGTCTGCTACTCCACCTGGTATTAAATGCGTACTGGAAGCCGCTCGACTTCGAACTTCCAGCAGTCGGCGGCAGGAAAACAGACCCGTGGTGCCGATGGATCGACACTTCGATGGACTCGCCAAATGACATCATTGAATGGCAACAAGCACCGCCAGTTCCAGGTTATATGTATCGGGTGGGGCCGCGCTCTGTCGTTGTGCTTTTCGCTCGTAGGCCAGCCCCGCAGTAGGCATTAGCACCGGCCTTTTGCATCCAAGCTTTGCACCAGGCGCCTTGCGGTACGAGTAGCAATTGTCGAAGAATACCGCACTTGCGCCGGCATGCTTGAAAAGCTCGATGGGCTCATCGTATGTGCTCGCGTACGCGACAGCCGCTCCAAGGATTAGTGCAAGCGTCACGCCCAAGAATCGAGTAGTCATCATTGTCATGTTAAATCTCTTTTGAGTGGTCGAGCGCTGTGGCAGAGGTTGGTTTCATCCTATGCTTCATATACAGTCGAGCTGACCTTCGGCGAATAGATCTTCAAGATTCATGAGCGCCAGCGCCTGCTGGTAACGCATCTCGATCAGTTCAAATTCTTCGTCGGTGGTCTCGCGGCGTGCCGTCAACGTCAACAGGGTGGAAATCTCCTGGGGTAGATGTTGCTGGCGCTCTTGCGTCGAGGCAGACCATGCGGGTAAGGGGTGCGGTTCTGTGTATAACGGTAGCGTTACCATAGTTAATGTCCTCGTAGGCTATCGCCGAGAGGCTTGGTAATCAAAATAATGTATTGGCACAAGCTCATGCATTGTCGTTAGAACAAGTCCATATCGAGGTCAAACGTGCCATTGCGCGATGGTGTTCTGGTAAGAGAATCTTCGCCGATGGCGCGGCCTACGGCATTAAGAGTTGTACCAGGTCGTGCCCCCGCGCCACGATGCGGGTCTTGAATATTTAAGCGCCGCCCAGTTATGAATGATTGATCGGTGCTAAGGATACCTTGGGACCAGGCGTAGGCAGCACGCCAACGGTCGAGCAGCTCGCGGACCGCCGTGTCGTCTCGGATCTGGCCGTCATTCGATCCCATACCGGACGGCGTCTCCGGTGATGACGAACGGGCCTTTGCTTATGTGCGATGGGCATCATGACCCACCCCGGGGCCCTAGTACACTTGCTCGTACATGTCGAATCCCTTCCTCTACGCCCTCTGCGGCTTGATCGTCGGCGCTCTCGTCGGCCTCACCGGCGTCGGCGGCGGATCATTGATGACACCCATATTGATGCTGCTCTTCGGACAGCCTCCTGCCGTGGCAGTGGGCACCGATCTCATGTTTTCCGCGAGCACGAAACTCGTGGCAACCGCCTCTTTTGGCTTCAGTCGGCGAGTCGATTGGCGCATCGTGGGGCGGCTCGTCATCGGCAGTGTTCCAGCCACCGGCGCGGTCATTATATGGTTTTGGCTCAACGGTCGACCACCAGGAGTGGTGGATCAGCTGATCTCTCGGTGCCTCGCGGTCATTTTGGCCCTCGCGGCGGTGGCACTACTAATGCAAAATCCCCTGAGGCGCTTAGGCCTGACATTTACGGCCACCTGGCTCAACAGTACCGAGCGCCATAAAGTCACGCTTACCGTGGCAGCCGGGGCCTTACTGGGATTTGGAGTCACGCTGACTTCCGTAGGCGCCGGCGCTCTTGGGGTTGCGGTACTAGTGGCTCTTTACCCCCTTCGACTAACGTCTGATCGCCTGGTGGCGACGGACATCGCGCATGCGCTGCCGATAACGGTCATAGCTGCGGCGGGTCACGCCATACTGGGCCACGTAGATCTTCGCGCACTCGCTTGTTTACTCGTAGGATCGATCCCGGGCGTCATTTTTGCCACGCGAGCGACGATCCGCCTTCCGCCGCAGCTCACGAGGACGCTCATTGCGATCATGCTTGCATTCGTGAGCGAACGCCTTTTCGTCGCGTGAGCAGAGCATTTATCCCTTGCTCATCTTTCACGCGAGTGTCACTACTCGTGCAACCCGCACTCGCGCTTGAGCCCAAAGAATCGCAGCTCTTCCATGCTGTCCACTTCCGCCAACGAGCGCGTCGTATGCCAATCGCCGATCGAGACATAGCCCTTCTCCCATAAAGGATGGTACGGAAGCTTATACGTTTCTAAGTACCGGCCTACATCGTGATCGGTCCAATCAAAGAGCGGATGCACCTTATAGCGCCCGCGCTTGAACTCGATCGGCGCGATCTGAAACCGAGTCTCGGCCTGAACCCTGCGTAGTCCCGCAAACCACGTCTCAGCGCCTAGCTCCCGTAACGCGCGATCCAAGGGCTCCTGCTTATTGATCCGATTGTACCGCTCGATGCCCGCGAGTCCCTGATTCCAGAGTTTTCCAAAACGAGATTCCTGCCACGCCGGCGAGGCATCGGAGCGGAACACCCTCAAATTAAGTTTGAGCCTGTCGGTGAGATCGTCTATGAACCGGTAGGTCTCGGGGAATAGGTAGCCGGTGTCGATCAGCACCACCGGTATCTTCGGGATCACTTGATTGACGAGGTGGAGCATGACCGCCGCCTGAGCGCCAAAGCTCGAGGTAAGCACATGCGCTCCAGGCAGAAGCTCTCTCGCCTGCTCGACTCGTTGTTCTGTCGAGAACGACGCGAACGCCTCGTTAATTTTCTGAAGAGCGCCCTTGTCCGCAGGTTCGCTACCGGTCAGCCATTGACTGAGAGTCGATCTTAACGTCATGCTCCACACGTAGAAATCCGGCACCACAGGCCACACACTGTGTCCGCAAGAGGTTGATGATATCCCGCGTGCTCCCATCGCCTTAGTCCCAGACCTCATGAGCTCATAACCAAAACTTTGCAGCGTCGGGCATTCTGAGCTTTCGATCGTGCCGATGGGCCTGCCACCCCCGCTACGGCAAGTCGGTGGTGCCCATCAAATACCGATCGCACTCACGCGCCGCACCACGGCCTTCATTGATTGCCCAGACCACAAGACTCTGCCCCCGCCGACAATCCCCCGCCGTGAACACACCTTTGACGTTCGTCGCGAACCGTCCATGCTCGGCCACAATGTTCGACCGCGCATCACACTGAACCCCGAGATCCTTGAGCAGCGGCTGCTCCGGCCCGGTGAACCCCATCGCAAGCAGCACTAGCTCCGCCGCAACCGCCTTCTCGCTCCCCGGCACTTCCGCCGGCACGAACCGCCCGCTCTGATCCTTTTGCCAATTGATCTGCACAGTCGTCAACGACTGCACGCGCCCGGTCGCATCCCCGTTCAGCTTCTTCACCGTCGTGACATACACGCGCGGATCCGACCCGAACTTCGCCGCCGCCTCTTCCTGCGCGTAGTCGAGCTTGTAGATCTTCGGCCACTCCGGCCACGGGTTGTCTTCTGCGCGATCGATCGGCGGCTGCGCAAGAATCTCGATCTGTGTGAGGCCCTTGCAGCCCTGGCGCATCGCGGTGCCGACGCAGTCGGTACCGGTGTCGCCACCGCCGATCACGATAACGTGCTTACCGCGAGCGTGAATGGGGCTTTGGTCCGCGACACCGTTGAGAATCGCCTTCGTGCTCGCGGTGAGGTACTCCATTGCGAAATGCACACCCCTGAGCGTGCGTCCGTCGACCGGCAGGTCGCGCGGCTGCGTGGCCCCCGTGCAGATCACAGTGGCGTCGAAGTCCTTCAGCAGCAGCATCGCCTCGACGTTCTCCCCGACGTTGGCGTTGCACAAAAACTTGATGCCCTCTTTTTCCATGAGCTCGATGCGCCGGAGCACGACTTCGGCCTTATCCAGCTTCATGTTCGGAATGCCGTAGGTCAGCAGGCCGCCCGGACGATCGTCGCGCTCGAGCACCGTCACGGTGTGGCCGGCGCGGTTCAACTGTGCCGCCGCCGCAAGACCCGCGGGACCCGAGCCGATCACGACCACCTTTTTCCCAGTGCGCGACTGCGGTGCTTCGGGGACGACCCAGCCCTGTTCCCAGCCACGGTCGATGATCGCGTTCTCGACGCTCTTGATCGCGACCGGCGGGGCGCTGATGCCGAGCACGCACGATCCTTCGCACGGCGCCGGGCACACACGACCGGTAAACTCCGGGAAGTTGTTCGTCTTATGCAGCCGCCCGAGCGCTTCGCGCCACAAGCCGCGGTACACGAGATCGTTCCACTCGGGAATCAGGTTGTTGACCGGGCAGCCCGAAGCCATGCCGCTGATGAGGGTGCCGGTGTGGCAGAACGGGACGCCGCAATCCATGCAGCGCGCGGCCTGGTTGCGTAGGCGCTTCTCGTCCATATGGTGATGGAATTCATTCCAGTCACGCACGCGCTCGATCGGTGTGCGGTCCACCGGGAGCTCGCGCAGATACTCGATGAAACCTGTCGGCTTGCCCATCCCAGATCCGTACTCTCTCTAATTGTTGATCTAATTGCCGTCGACGCGCGCGAGATCGCGCGCATTCTCCTCGAACGCTTGCATGACGGCTTCATCCCCGCTCAGGCCCTGGTCGTGCGCGCGCTTCAGCGACGCGAGCGCGCGCTCGAAGTCCTTCGGCATGATGCGCACGAACTTCGGCACCAGCGTGTCCCACTTGTCGAGTACCTGCTGCGCCCGCGTGCTGCCGGTGTACTGATGATGGCGCTCGATCATGCCGCGCACTTTCGCGATCTCTGCGGCGTCTTCGAGCGGCTCGATGTCCACCATCTGCCGGTTCACGCGGCCGGCGAAATCACCCACTTCGTCGAGCACGTAGGCAATGCCGCCCGACATGCCCGCGCCGAAATTGCGCCCGGCAGGGCCGAGCACGACGACGTGGCCCCCGGTCATGTACTCGCAGCCGTGGTCGCCCACCGCCTCGATGACCGCATCCGCGCCGCTGTTGCGCACGGCGAAGCGCTCGCCTGCCATGCCGCGGATGTACGCCTCACCGCTCGTCGCGCCGTATAGGCCGACGTTGCCGATGATGATGTTCTCCTCCGGAACGAACGCGGACCCAGCCGGCGGGAACACGATGATCTTGCCGCCCGAGAGTCCCTTGCCGAGGTAATCGTTGGCGTCGCCTTCGAGTATAAACGTCATGCCACGCGGCATGAACGCGCCGAAGCTCTGGCCGGCGGATCCCCTGAAATGAATGCGCACCGTGTCCGCAGGCAAGGCCTTGGGTCCCCACTTCCTCGTGATCTCGCTCCCCGTGATCGTACCGACCACGCGATTCACGTTGCGGATGGGCAGCTCCGCGCGCACCGGCTCGCCGCGCTCGATGGCAGGTTTGCAGAGGTCGAGCAGTGTCGTGATGTCGAGCGACTTCTCGAGCCCGTGATCCTGCTCGATTTGCCGGAAGCGCCCGACGTCGGTGCCCACGTCCGGCTGATACAGGATGTTGCTGAAGTCGAAACCCTTCGCCTTCCAGTGGGCGATGGCCTGCCTCGGCACCAGGCGGTCCACGCGGCCGATCATCTCTTCCACTGTGCGGAAACCGAGTTGTGCCATGAGCTCGCGCATGTCTTGCGCGATGAAGCGCATGAAATTGACCACGTGCTCGGGCTTACCGGCGAAGTGTTCGCGCAGGCGTGGATCCTGCGTCGCCACGCCCACCGGGCAGGTGTTGAGATGGCAGACGCGCATCATGATGCAGCCCAGCGCGACGAGCGGTGCAGTCGCGAAGCCGAATTCTTCCGCGCCGAGCAGCGTCGCGACGACGACATCGCGCCCTGTTTTCAACTGACCGTCGGTCTCCACGACGATGCGGCTGCGCAGGTTATTCAGCACGAGAGTCTGATGCGTCTCGGCAAGACCCAACTCCCACGGCAACCCAGCGTGCGCGATCGAAGTCTGCGGCGAAGCGCCGGTGCCACCGTCATGCCCGCTGATGAGCACGACATCTGCATGCGCCTTCGCGACGCCCGCAGCGATGGTGCCGACACCCACCTCGGCGACCAGCTTCACGCTCACGCGGGCGAAACGGTTGCCGTTCTTCAAGTCATGGATCAGCTCCGCCAGATCCTCGATCGAATAGATGTCATGGTGCGGCGGCGGCGAAATGAGGCCGACGCCGGCCGTGGTATGCCGCGTCTTCGCGATCCACGGATACACCTTCGTGCCGGGCAGCTGCCCACCCTCGCCCGGCTTCGCGCCCTGCGCCATTTTGATCTGCAGCTCCTTGGCATTGATGAGGTATTCGCTCGTCACGCCGAAGCGGCCCGAGGCCACCTGCTTGATGGCGCTGTTCTTCAAGTCACCGTTTGGCAGTGGCTGATAGCGCTCCGGATCCTCTCCGCCCTCGCCCGTATTGCTCTTGCCGCCAATGCGGTTCATCGCAATGGCGAGTGTCTCGTGCGCTTCCTTGCTGATGGAGCCGTATGACATCGCACCGGTCTTGAAACGCTTCACGATGTCCTCGACGGACTCCACTTGATCCAGCGGCACGGACTCGGCCGGTTTGAAATCCAACAGCCCGCGCAGTGTCGCGTGATTCTTCGACTGGTCGTCGATCAGCTGCGCGTACGACTTGTAGACGGAATAGTTATTGGTACGCACCGCCTTCTGCAGACGGTGGATCGACTCCGGATTGAAGAGATGTGTCTCCCCCTGCGCTCGCCACTGGTATAGGCCACCGGCCTGCAACGTACGGCCCTCTACCTGGCGTTGCGGGAACGCCGCACGATGACGCATCAGCACTTCCTGCGCGATCACGTCCATGCCCACGCCGCCGATGCGGGACGCCGTCCAGGTGAAGTATTGGTCGATGACGTCCCGCCGCAGACCCACCGCCTCGAACACCTGCGCACCGTGATAGCTCTGAATGGCAGAAATGCCCATCTTGGACATCACCTTGACCACTCCCTTGGTCGCGGCCTTCGCGTAGTTCTTGCACGCGAGCCTCGAGTCGACGTTGGTGACCAGCCCCTCGTGGATCATGCCTTCGACTGTCTCGAAGGCGAGATACGGATTCACCACGGCGCAGCCGTAGCCGATGAGCAGCGCGAAGTGGTGCACTTCGCGCGCCTCGCCGGTCTCGAGCGCGAGACTCAGGCGCATGCGCAGGCCTTCACGAATCAAATAGTGGTGCAGGCCGCTCACCGCAAGGAGCGCCGGCACCGCCGCGAACTCCCGGTTAACGCCGCGATCGCTGAGGATGAGGACGTTCACTTCCTCGTCCTCGATCATGCGTCGCGCCGCGAGGCACAGCTCTTCCATCGACTTGGTTAGGCCTTTCTCGCCGCGCGTGGCGCGGAAGAGAATCGACAGCGCGCCCACCTTGAGACCCGGTACGTTCATGCGCCGCACCTTCGCGAACTCTTCATTCGTAAGGATCGGCCCCTTCAACTCCAGCCGGCGGCAATCGGCCGGCTGCGGCCGCAACAGGTTGCCTTCCGCACCGAGCCACACCTCTGATGCGGTGATCAACTCTTCACGAATGCAGTCGATCGGCGGGTTCGTCACCTGCGCGAAAAGTTGTTTGAAGTAGTCGTACAGCAGCCGCGGCCGGCTCGACAGTGCCGCAAGCGGCGTGTCGTTGCCCATGGAACCCACGGCTTCGACGCCGCTCTTCGCCATCGGCTCGAGCAACACGCGCTGGTCTTCAAACGTGTACCCGAACACGATCTGTCGTTGCAGCAGTGTGTCCGGATCCGACGCGGGCACTTCAGGCGCGGGCGTCAGGTCCTTCAGATGCACCAAATACCGATCGAGCCACTGGCGGTACGGGCGCTCCATCGCGACCGTACGCTTAATCTCCTCGTCGTCGACGATGCGGCCCTGCTCGGTGTCCACTAGGAACATGCGGCCCGGTTGCAACCGCCCCTTCAGCAGTACTCTCTCCGGCGCAATGTCCAGCACGCCGGCTTCCGAGGCCATGACGACCAAATCGTCCTTCGTAACGTAGTAGCGCGACGGACGCAGTCCATTGCGATCGAGCACGGCGCCGATCTGCCTGCCGTCCGTGAACGCGATGGACGCGGGGCCGTCCCACGGCTCCATCAGACTCGAGTGGTATTGGTAGAACGCCCGCTTGGCGTCGTCCATGCTCTCGTGGTTCGACCACGGCTCCGGAATCATCATCATCATCGCGTGCGGGAGAGAGCGGCCCGCGAGCACGAGTAGCTCGAGGGTGTTGTCGAACATCGCAGAGTCGCTGCCGTTCGGATTGATGATCGGAAGAATCTTCTGCATGTCTTCGCCGAAGGCGTCGGATTCGAACAGCGCCTCGCGCGCCTTCATCCAGTTGTAGTTGCCGCGCAGCGTATTGATCTCGCCGTTGTGCGCAAGGTAGCGGTACGGATGTGCACGGTCCCAGCTCGGGAACGTGTTCGTGCTGAAGCGCGAATGCACGAGCGCCAGCGCCGTCTCCACTGACGGGTGCTGCAGGTCGATGAAGTACTGCGCCAGCTGCTCCGTCAGCAGCATCCCCTTGTAGACGATGGTCTTGTACGACAGGCTCGCGAGGTACCAGTACTCCGCCCCGTCGATCGTCGATGTGCGGATCTCGCTGTAGGCGCGCTTCCTGATGACGTAGAGCTTGCGCTCGAAATCCATGTCCTCCTTGATCGCGGGGTTGCGTGCGATGAACACCTGGCGGATGAACGGCTCACTCGCCTTCGCGGTCTCGCCCAGCGTATTGTTATTCGTGGGCAGCGTGCGCCAGCCGAGCACCGTCTGACCTTCCGATTGAATGATGTGCTCGAAGATTTCGGCAAGGCGGCGGCGCCTGGTCGGGTTGCGCGGCAGGAACACAAGGCCGCTCGCGTATTCCCCGGGACCCGGCAATGACAAGCGGTCCTTCTTCGCGATCTCCTTGAAGAACGCATGCGGCATCTGGATGAGAACGCCAGCGCCGTCACCGGTGTTGGCCTCACAGCCGCAGGCACCACGGTGATCGAGATTGCGCAGCACCTCGATGGCCTGCTGCAGGATGCGGTGGGACTTGCGCCCCTTCACGTCCACGACGAAGCCGACACCACACGCCTCGTGTTCGAACCCGGGATCGTACAGACCCTGCTTCTCCGGCTGTCCCGGCCAACGGCGTGGACGAGCGTTGCGCTTGCTTTGCACAATGAGTTTCCCAGGAGCTCGAGGCTCGCTTCTCATACCGATTCAAGACGTGCCGGCGCATTCCGGCCCGGCACGGACTGGAGCGTGGCGGCCGGCCAGTTAGCTTCACAAAATCTGGTTTGGAAGGGTCCGGCCGCCAAACGGCCGAACGATGGCGCGAATATTCGCCGGATCACCAGGCTACACGGCGCCGCACACTCGTATGCGCTCCAAGATGACTCCGATAATACCGCCATCGGGCGCCGGGTCAATGCGAACTTCACTTCAGTGAGGAAGTATCGAACCAGCCCTCGGTTTGTTCCGCTCTCCTCGGTAGAAACGCAGCCTGGACCGGACGCCTGTATAATTGCCCGGGTCAGTACGCTTTCATTCCGTGCCAGCGGAGGCATCAAGGCGGCGAGGAAGAGGCTCTGGACCCCAGCTCAATTCATGCTTCGCCTCTTCTTGATTAAAGCGAGGATCAGAATCTTGGCCACTCATGGCAAAAAAGTCGTCACACACAAGATTGGCAGCACTGGTGGCCCGCGCCCTCGGAGCGGTGTTCGCGCGGTCCGTGCGTGGTGTGTCTGCGCCGCAGCGCTTCTTGCAGTCCAGGCCATGGCGGCGCCGACGGATGTGTCCCATCCGTTCTCCATCAGCGAAAAGTCGTTTCGCTGCATCAGGGAGATGACGCACATCGGGCACTTCTATGTCGATAATTGGGCCGGCAACCTCAAGGGCACTATCCGAGTGGCAAAATCGACGACCGGCGGAGTCTATCCCGTAGGCTCAGTACTCCAGCTCGTGCCTACCGAGGTCATGGTGAAACGTGAGAAAGGCTTCAACGCGGCGACGCACGACTGGGAGTTCTTCGAGCTCGACGTGTCCCCTAATGGGTCGACGATTCGCACGCGCGGCTTTGCGGATGTCAATAACCGGTTCGGCGGAAATTGTTTCGGCTGTCACGTCGCGGCACGTCCGGAATGGGATTTTGTCTGTGATACCACCCACGGTTGCGCTCCCATTCCGATCACAATCGCCATGAGCGGTGCCCTGCAGCGGACAGATCCAAGGTGCAAAAACCGGGCGCCGGTCAGCGCAGAAGACACCGCGGCGCTCGCGCAGCTGGCCGAGGTCGTCAAGGCGATGGCCGCAGCAAACGCGGTCAAGAAATGACGCAGGCAGAGATGCCGGCCTTTTGAGCGCGAGTGATCCGGGTACGAAACGCGGTATCGTATCTAATCCATGGAGTGACAGGATTTGAACCTGCGATCCCTACGTCCCGAACGTAGTCATATATAAAAGGTAAAAAAAACAAAGTGTTACAAATGATTCAAATGGCGAGGCGGGAAAATCCCTATTGCCTCTGACAGCGCCGTCCGTAGTCCGAGGTGCTCTACGAACGGATCGAAGTCCTTGTCGCTGTAGAGTAATGCCAGTCCCTTCTCAATGCAGATTGCTAGCACCTTAGTGCGATGCAATATATTGGTTTTAGGCCCCAAGCTTATCGCGCGGAAAATCAAATGGGTGCAAGGGGTCTTACAACCTCGCGGACGCACGAGCGACAGGCGGCGTTTGCGCGGCGGGAGAGTGTTGATCGAGGATGCGCACCTTGGCTGTTTCGTACTCCCCTGCAGACAGCACCCCGATTTGCTTGAGGCGGAGATGCTCGCGCATTTCGTCGCGGAGGTGCTCGGCCTTCGTGCGTCGGCGCGCCCCCGACGCGAGTCGAATGTGCGCCGCGAGCTTTGCCATGAAACGCTGAAAGACATGCAAAGTTCCAAGGCCGCCCGTGCATTCCAGCAATCTCGCCGCCCCGTAGGTACTGAACAGACTCACTGTCTCAGTCGTCCTGTATACACCCACGAGCATCGCGAATGCCCACACCGCTATGACGGTGGCACACACCGGAAGCCGATCGTGATGCCACCACGGCGTCGCTGAATGCTCGATCCGGGAAGCGATTCCTAGCGCCAGGGCCATAGCTAATGAGACTAGCGAGAAGGTGATCCATCGCCATGAGATGTGCCTCAACCGCCGTGGCGCATCGACGAACCGCAGATCGAGGACGTACTCGAGTAGGATGGAGCGTGAGCGCGAGCGTACGGAAAGATAGTAGTAGTCGATGATCTCAAGCTGCAGGATGCGTCTTCGCAGTCGGCTGCGGAACTCGATTCGCGCGTGGACCGTCCGCGCGTCCTGAAGATCCGGCACCTGCCGGGAGTCCGACTCGAGCAGAATGTGTTCAGTCGTTGGCATCGGAGCGACGCTCGCGTATATCCTTCTTGTTTGATCTTAATTACGCATCTGGCTGATTTCTGAGAACTGCGTCCCGCAGCGAGACCAGTGTCCTCATGGAGACAAGATCGCTCGGCATGACGACGGCATTCGGAGCCCGCTGTGCCGACTGTTATTCGCGCGAAGGCGATTTGGAGTCGCGTTGCAGTCACGCCTCTAACTCGCCACCGCCGGGCGAGGACAGGGTGAGCCGCATGCGGGTCGCACGCCGCGAGCGGGGGGGCACACTAGCGGGCACAACGCATGGTTTTGCTACGGTGCGCTAAGTTTAGTTGGACATCTTTCTGTTTTAAGGATGTAATCCGCCGAAACTTCGGCTATAAAATCCAGGTCTGTTTTTCTCGCAAATTTCAAAAAAAATAAGGAGGGGGAATTTATGAATAAGACACGGGTATGGTGCTTGCTCGGCCTGCTTTCACTGGGTAGCGCCGCCTGGTCGCAAGCTCCGCCGACCAGCGACGGGACCGAGAAAGCTGTCGCAGCGCTCGAGAATCAGTGGCTTCAGTCAGAAAAGACGAATAATCCGGACCTCGCCGCCCCACTGCTCGCCGACAAATTCGTGAATACGGAGGAAGACGGGAAAGTTACCGATAAGGCCGCGATGCTGGCTGAGGCGAAAGCAACCAAATGGACCAGTGCAGAAGACGAAAATGTCCAAATAACGGTATTTGGTAATACGGCCATAGCGACGGGCGGGTTCAAAGGTAAGGGCACCGATCCGTCTGGCAAGCCTATCGATGTTCATACGCGCTGGACTGATACCTGGGTGAAGATGCCTAACGGCAAGTGGCAGTGTGTTGCAACTCAAGAAACGCTGGTAAAAATGTAAAGACCGCACGACGCTTCATCAAGTTGGGCCGCCTTCGCCTGTGGCGGCCGCTTTGAATCGTCCTCGCGGAAGGCAGTACTGCGAGAGATGCCAAGGGGCTTTCCTGGAAGGGGGTTGACTGCCCCTCGCTGAGAAGTTTTCCGCGGCGTGTCGACAGTCGTTGCAGAATTCTCCTGCGTGGGGCGCTTCCTGCGGTAACGTTTGCGGGGTATTTGAAGCATATAAGAAATCGATCCATGAGTATTTTGAAGATCGACTGGAACAAGGTTTTCGAATTCGCATGGCGGATTCTCGTATTCATCGTGGCCATCGGCATCATCATCGTCGTGTCGACCAATTGGAACCGCTGGGAGGGCGGGGCGGGTTGGCAGAGGACGAATGATGCCTACCTGCAAGCGGATCTCACGCCCATATCCGCCAAGGTGGGAGGCTACCTCCGCGCGCTGCCGATCCAGGACTTTGAGCGCGTGCACAAAGGCCAGGTACTTGCGCAAATACTCGAGGATGACTATCGCGCCGCCGTTGCCCAGGCGCTAGCCAACGTCGCGGTTGCCGCGGCGCAAGCCCAGGCTTTGAAGGCTCAACACGAGCTGCAGCTTGCCAACATCCAAGCGGCGCGGGCGGTAGTCGCATCCACCATCGCCTCGAACGCGCAGAACGAGCGCGACCTTGCCCGTCAGCGCCGGCTGCTCGAGACCGGTTCTTCTTCGACCGAGGCCAGCGAGAAGCTGGAGACCACTCACGCCCAACTCGTTGCGCAACTGGCTCAGAATCGGGCTCAGGAGCTCGGCGCCGAGCGCCAACTCGCCGTGCTCGAGGCGCAACTCGCGCAGAGCGAAGCGGCCATTGCCGCGGCGCGCGCCGCCCTCGATACCGCGAAGCTCAACCTCGGGTACACCACCATTACCGCGACCCAGGACGGCGTCATCGGGCAGCGCCAGGTCAAGCCCGGACAACTGGTGGGCGTGGGCAGCCAGATCACGGCGCTCACGCCTCTGCCGAACGTATGGGTCATCGCGAACTACAAGGAAACGCAGCTGACGCACATGGCCGTCGGACAAAAGGCGGAAATCACCGTCGATACGTTCCCGGGGCACACGCTGCGCGGACATGTGCTGGCGTTCGCTCCGGCATCCGGCGCCGAGTTCGCGCTGCTGCCGCCCGACAACGCCACCGGCAATTTTACCAAGGTCGTACAGCGCATCGCGGTGAAGATCGTGATTGACGATGCGGACGGCCTTGCCGATCGACTGGTGCCCGGCATGTCGGTCGAAGCGAACGTCAACGCGCGCGACAGGCGGCGCTGATGAACGCTCCCGCGCCCGCGACCGGTCCAGGTATCGCCGCGCCGACACTGCCCTCGCCGCCCACTTCCATACCGTGGCTGGGACTCACCGCCGTGCTCATGGGCACGTTCATATCGACATTGAACGGCCGACTATCGACGTACGGTCTCGCCGACATACGCGGCGCCGTGGGTGCCGGATTCGATGAAGGGGCGTGGATTACCACGGCGCAAACCACCGCCCAGATGCTCATCACGCCCGCGTCCCTTTGGTTGGGCGCCGCCTATGGTCCCAGGCGGGTGCTGATCGGCGCCTCGATCGCATTTGCCGTCATCTCCCTGTTGACCCCGTATTCGGCGACGCTGCCCATGCTGCTCACCATGCAGTTTCTCGGCGGGCTGGCATCGGGATTCTTCATACCGCTCACCTTGGGCTTCATCCTGCTCAACACGCCCCCTAAGTTCTGGGCGCTCGGCATCGCGATTTATGCGCTCAACCTCGAGCTCTCGCTCAACATATCGGCCTCGCTCGAGGGCTGGTACACCGAACATCACACCTGGCGATGGATCTTCTGGCAGAACGTGCCGCTCGCGCTGATCATGTCGCTCTGTCTGCACCGAGGTATCGCCAGCAAGCCCATCACCACGCCCCCGCCGAACGACTGGTTCGGTCTCGTGGCGGGCGGGGCCGGACTCGCGTTGATCTACGCGGCCCTCGATCAGGGCAATCGGCTCGACTGGTTCAACTCGGGACTCGTGTGGGGACTGATGTCGGCCGGCGCCTTGCTGCTCGCGGCTTTCTTGATCCACGAGGCGCGCACGCCTCGTCCGCTATTAAATCTCAAGCTCGTGTTCGGCGTGATCATGGTGACTCAATTCCTCTTGATCGCGTTCTTGCGATTGACGATTACTTCCACGGTGTATTTGATCCCGCTGTTCCTGGGTTCGGTGCGCGGGTTTCGCGATCTGGAAGTGGGCGAGACGCTCATCTGGATCGCAGTGCCGCAGCTCATTCTCTGTCCGCTTGCAGCGTTGATGCTGCGCCGATCGGACGCGAGGCTCGTGACCTCGATCGGATTCATCTTCATCAGCGTCGCCTGTCTCATGGTGGCCTATGGCCTCACTCCCATCTGGGGTTCGTACCAATTTCTTCCCTCCGCGCTTCTGCAAGCCGCGGGGCAATCCTTTGCGCTGTCCGGCGTCGTGTTCTTCGGTATTCTTCACTTGAAGCCTCAGGATGCGCTGACCTTCGGCGGCGTGCTGCAAACGGCGCGGCTCATGGGAGGTGAGATAGGATCGGCGTTCGTAACCACGCTCGCGCGCGTGCGCGAACAGGTCGCGTCGAACTTGATCGGGCAACACGTGCGGGTGGGCGATCCGGACGTGATTCAGCGCGTGAGGGCCTATGGCGCGGTGACCACGCGCGTCATCGATCCGGTGGGCGCCGTGCAGCGCGGCGAACTGGTGCTCGCCAATGTGGTGCGATCGGCGGCAACCACACAGGCCGTGATGGACGGTTTCGTCGCGGTCGGGTTCTTCACCGCGCTGGCGCTGCTGATCGTGGTATTCCGAAGCGCCGCCCCCGAGGGCCCCGCGTCCCCCTCGCCGCTCTTCCCCGCGCGCGAGTCGAAGCCGCCATGAATCGAGCATGGCGAGCCGCGCTAGTGTGCGGCATGGTCGCCGCGTCGGTGGCGGCTTGCCGCGTGGGGCCGAACTATCGCGCACCCGCGCTGCCCAAGGACGCCGAGGCGCCGCTCATTTCGCTCAATGCGACGGCCGAAACAACGGCAGCGCCGCCCGATGCGTGGTGGCGGCTGTACAATGACCCGCGGCTCGATGAGCTCGTCCAGGAAGCACTCACGGCGAATCGCGACCTGGCCGCGGCCGACGCCAACTTTGCCGCGGCTCGAGCGGTGCTGTCGGCGGTGCATGCCGAGCGCTATCCATCGACCGAACTGGCGGCGAGCGGCTTGTACGGGCGCGATCCCGTCACGGAGGAGATCCTCGAGATCGATGGTCATCGTCCGAAGACGATCTGGCTGTACGAGGATGTTTTTCAGGCCGCCTACGAAGTCGATCTGTTCGGCCGCGTCCACCGCGCGATCGAAGTGGCGAACGCCAACGCGGACTCGGTGGCTGCGGCCCGCGACAGTGTGAGGGTGGTGGTCGCCGCGGAAACTGCGCGCGCTTATGCGGCCGTGTGCGCGCTCGGGGAGGAGCTCAAGGTGGCGCATCATTCGCGCGATGTCGTGGCGCACGAGGCCGACATCACCTCGAAGCGGTATGAGGCGGGAGGGAATTCCGACTACGATGTGGAGCGGGCGCAAGCGCTGGTCGCTCAGGTGCGTGCGAGTATTCCGACGCTCGAGGGTCAGCGCCGCGCCGCGCTCTTTGAGCTGACGGCGCTCCTCGGCCGCACCCCGGCCCATGCGCCGAGCGACATTGAGGCATGCATCGTCCCGCCGCGCCTCATCTCGCTCATTCCGGTAGGGGACGGGGCGGCACTCATCAAGCGCCGTCCCGATGTGCGTCAGGCCGAGCGGCGGCTGGCGGCCGCGACCGCGGAGATCGGTGTGACGACGGCCGAGCTGTATCCCATCATCCGCTTGATCGGTTTTTACGGCGGCGCCGCGCTCGAGGGCTCCCAGCTCACCACGAATCTCGGCAAGATATCGGGTATCGGCCCCTCGATCAGCTGGAACTTCCCCAACCAGGCAGCTGCGCGCGCGCGCGTGCGGCAAGCCAAGGCATCGCAAGCGGCCGCGCTGGCCTCGTTCGATTCGGTCGTGCTCAACGCGCTCAAAGAGACCGAGCAGGCGCTTGCCGCGTACAGTGCGGCGCTCGACAATCGCCAATCGCTCATCGACGCTCAGGATAAAATCCACGTATCTTTCGATATCGCGCGCAATGGCTTGCAGGCCGGTTCCCTGAGCTATCTCGATCTGCTCACCACCGAGCAATCCCTGGTCGCCCTCGATGCGCAAGTCGCCTCATCCGATACCGCCTTGGTTCAGGATCAAATCGCCGTGTTCAAGGCCTTGGGCGGCGGGTGGCAGTCAAGAGAGTGAACCACCGCGCGCCCCATGACGCCGCCGCACCATAGCTCGCGGCGATCGCTGCAGGACCTCGCAACCGCCAGGTCTCGAGGAACGTGACGTTGTCGTACGAAGCGCATACCCATCAATGCGGCGGGTAAAGCGCACTCAAGGGGGAACTGCAGGGCTACCCTGGCGACATTTTTGTCGTTGAGGGTGGCCGATGTTCCAAGGGCTGGGCTCAGGCCCGATGCCGAGCCGCACGTCAAGTTCACTGAATTCGTGCCGCGATTTGTGCTACATGGCTGTGCGGCACTGTAGGAGTGATCATGAGCACGACATTCGAACGATCCGGCGCAACTTCTCGCAAGTTTGCTCAAGGGCGGTCAATCGCCATCCGGCGACTCCGCCGCGACGCACGGCTCCGCTGTTGCTGCCGGTTCGGGTGCGCCATCGCCTTCTGACCCGATGAGCGTGTTCATCGCGTTCACCCAACAGATGGCGCAAATGCAGCAGCAGTTCGTCGCTCAGATGACGAGGTACTGGACTGGCGCCAGTGGCGAATCTACGGCGCCGCCAATGGCGGCGAAAGATAGCGACAAGCGCTTTGCGGCCGAGGCCTGGCGCAATGATCCGTACTTCGTTCTGTTGCGCCGCACGTATCTCGGTTATTCGGAGTATCTTCTGGGCGCAGTCGAGAGCGTTGACCTGGATGAGGAGACCAAAGCGCAGATGCGTTACGGGATGCGTCAGTTCGTCGACGCAATGAGCCCGTCGAACTTTCTCGTCACCAATCCCGAAGCGATACAGCTCGCAATCGGGACCGGCGGACAAAGCCTCGCGCAGGGCATGAACTTGTTCTTCGAGGATCTCGCCAAGGGACGCGTCTCGTCAACCGACGAGAGGGTTTACGAAGTGGGTCGGAATATTGCGACCACACCGGGCGCAGTCATCTTCGAAAACGAACTGATGCAGCTCATCCAATACGCGCCGGCCACGAAGAACGTGCGTGAGCGCCCCCTGCTCATGATCCCGCCTTGTATAAACAAATTCTATATCCTCGATTTGCAGCCGGACAACTCGATTGTTCGCTATATCGTGGCGCAGGGGCATACCGTGTTTATGGTCTCATGGCGCAACATCGGGCCGGAGCAAGCCCACTTGACGTGGGACGATTATCTCGAGCAGGGCGTGATGCGGGCGATCGACGTTGCACGCGGTGTGAGTCGTGCCGACAAGGTCAATACACTGGGATTTTGCATCGGCGGAACCATGCTGGCATCAGCCGTTGCCGTGATGCGTGCCCGAAACGAGGACCCTGTGGCGAGCATGACGCTGTTGACCACGATGCTCGATTTTTCGGACACCGGGGAGATTGGCGCCCTAGTGACCGAACAGAGCATTGCGGCCCGCGAAGCGGCAATCGGCGGGGGTGGACTGATGCGAGGCAGAGAACTCGCCTTCGCATTCTCGTCGTTGCGTGCTAACGACCTCATCTGGCAGTACGTCGTGAACAGTTATCTGAAAGGAGAAGTACCGCCAGCCTTCGATTTGCTGTACTGGAACGCGGATAGTACGAATCTGCCGGGTCCGATGTTCTGCTGGTACGTTCGCAATACGTACTTGGAGAACAATGTGCGGGTCCCGGGCAAGTCCATCCAATGCGGCGAGGCGGTCGATTTGTCGCTGGTCAAGGTGCCCACCTTCCTGTATGCATCGCGCGAAGACCACATCGTGCCGTGGCGTACGGCTTACGCGTCGGCGCAGTTGCTTCTCCAGGACACGACCTTTGTCCTCGGCGCCAGCGGTCACATTGCAGGCGTGATCAATCCTGCATCGAAGAACAAGCGCAACCATTGGGTTGCCGGTGCAGCCGGACCCGATCCCGATCGCTGGCTGCAGACCGCGCGAGATGTACCGGGAAGCTGGTGGCCGGAGTGGAGCAGCTGGCTTCGCGAGCAGGCGGGCGCTGAAGTGCCTGCACCCAAGACGGCGGGCAGTCGCAAACACCCGCCCATCGAGGCAGCGCCCGGACACTACGTGAAGCAAAAGGACTCAGAAACCGGATAATCGATTCGGAGCATGTTCTCGCTGAGGTTAGCCGCCTTCCCGGTTCGATCAGCAGGCGCTTGCGGCACCGCGCGACGCGACGAGTCGACGATTCTCTCGGCAGCGCAGCATATTGGCCCCACACCATCGATCTGAAGCAGCGCACGCTGCCCGTGTGTGGCTATTGAGCTGTTTGCGCTGCCCACATTCGTATACGATAGGGCGGAATTACTGCCTCTGCTGGAGCAAAAGCTCCGAAGCAATCAAGCGTCAACCCATCAACAGGAGATATGACCATGAGTGCAGTTCTCAAGGAAATCCCGACGTCGACTCCGGTGACCCAGTTTCTGGCCGCGCCCAAAAAGATGCTCATCGACGGCAAGTGGGTCAGTGCGGTCTCCGGCGAGAGCTTTGAGGTTATGAACCCGGCAACGGGTAATGTGATCGCGCATGTGCCCGAAGGAGATAAGGCGGACATCGATGCCGCAGTGCGGGCAGCGCGGCGCGCCTTCGAGGCGGGTCCGTGGGCCAGCATGAGTCCGTCCGATCGCAGCAAGATCATCTGGCGCATCGGCGACCTGATCTCGAAGTATCGCGACGAGCTTGCGGAAGTGGAATCGCTCGACAACGGCAAGCCGATGACGGTCGCCAAAGCGGCCGACGTCCCCCTGGCGGCGGACATCTTTCAGTACATGGCGGGGTGGTGTACCAAAATCGAGGGTAAGACGATTCCGCTGTCGGTCCTCTACACGCCCGGCGTGCAATACCACTCCTACACCCGGCCCGAGCCGATCGGTGTCGTGGGGCAGATCATTCCCTGGAACTTTCCGTTGCTCATGGCCGCCTGGAAGCTGGCGCCGGCACTGGCGACGGGTTGTACAGTCGTCCTTAAGGTGGCCGAAGAGACGCCGCTGTCGGCATTGCGGTTGGGCGAGATTCTTCTGGAGGCCGGACTGCCGGCGGGAGTAGTGAATATCGTTACCGGCTTCGGCGAAACGGCCGGCGCGGCGCTCGCGGCTCATCCAGGCGTCGACAAAGTGGCGTTCACGGGCTCTACCGAGGTCGGGAAGCTCATCGTCCAGGCGGCCGCCCGCGACTTGAAGCACGTGTCGCTGGAACTCGGCGGCAAATCCCCGAATATCGTCTTGAGGGATGCAGATCTGGATGTCGCCATTCCGGGCGTGGCAAGCGCCATCTTCTTCAATCACGGCCAGTGCTGCTGCGCCGGCTCGCGCCTGTACGTGCAAAAAGGCATCTTCGAAAAAGTCGTTGAAGGAGTGGCGGCACAAGCGAAAACGATAAAGCTTGGACCTGGACTCGACCCCGCGACCCAGATGGGTCCGATGGTGTCCGAGACGCAGCGCAACCGGGTGTGCAGTTATCTTGACGCCGGCAAGCAGGAGGGTGCCCGAGCTCTCAGCGGTGGCAAGGCGCGGGAGGGATCAGGATATTTCGTAGAGCCCACCGTGTTCGTCGATACTAGCCCGAACATGAAGATTGTCCGGGAGGAGATCTTCGGCCCCGTTGTGACCGCGATGCCGTTCTCCGAAATGGATGACGAACTGGTCCGAGAGGCGAACGACAGCATCTATGGACTCGCGGCTGGTATCTGGACTCGCGACGTTAGTAAGGCACACCTGCTGGCGGCGCAGATAAAGGCCGGGTCCGTGTGGGTCAATTGCTACAACATCTTCGACGCGGCACTGCCGTTCGGAGGCTACAAGCAGTCCGGTTGGGGGCGCGAAATGGGTGAAGCCGTACTGGACAACTATCTCAATACCAAGGCGGTTACCGTCCAGCTCTAGCTGCAACTCGACCAGCACCGTAGCTTAAAACGAGGGCGGACAAACACCCACGCGCACCGGAGTTTCGGATCGGAACCGGTCGCTTGGGGCCGCCCCGGGGGAAATCGACATTGCCTTGTTCTTTATTGGAAACGCGGACCCATACGAGGAGATCCAGCCATGGCCAGCAACGATAAAAGTCCCTTTGCAGCATTCGATTTCAGCAAAATCGATGTTCAAAAGATGTTCGCCGATTTCAAGGTTCCCGGTGTAGATGTGCCGGAGTTGCTGAGCGCGCAGCAAAAAAATATCGCCGCCTTGACTCAGGCGAATCAACACGTGGTCGAGGGCCTGGAGGCGCTCGCCCGGCGGCAGGTGGAAATCCTGCAGCAAGCCATCAAGGGCGCCGCCGACGTGGCAAAGCAAGCGGTCGTCGCACGGGGTCCCAAGGAAGCCGCGGCCAAGCAGGCGGAACTGGCCAAGGCGGCGTTCGAGCAGGCGGTCGTCAATATGCGTGACATGGCCGAAATGGTCAATAATTCCAACAACAAAGCCTTCGACGTTATCAGCAAGCGGGTGAGCGAGGGACTTGAGGAGCTGAAGCAACGGGCACAAAAGCCCTGACGCGCACCGGCACCGTTTGAGGCGCCCGGGGACACACGTAGTCGACCGGGGGGACGATGTGCGTACTTTCTTTACGCTCCTCGATGTTTGGCGCATGATGCAACGGTCCAAGAACAGACCGGACACCGACCGTTGACAGTCAACTGATGGATCCTCCTATGAAAGAGCAAACCCAGCGCGGCCATTCGGGTGCATCGCGCAAGGACCTGAGCAACGCCATTCGCGCCCTGGCGATGGATGCGGTGCAGAAGGCGAATTCCGGCCATCCGGGCATGCCGATGGGCATGGCCGATATCGCCGAAGTGCTGTGGCGCCACTACCTGCGCCACAACCCCGCCGACCCCGCTTGGGCGAACCGGGATCGCTTCGTGATCTCTAATGGCCACGGCTGCATGCTGCAATATGCGCTGTTGCACCTGACGGGCTACGACCTGCCGATCGAGGAGCTCAAGCGCTTCCGACAGCTGCACTCCAAGACCCCCGGTCACCCGGAATACGGTCTGACGCCGGGGATAGAAACGACGACCGGCCCGCTCGGGCAGGGCATCAGCAATGCGGTGGGCATGGCGCTGGCCGAGAAGTTGCTGGCGGCAGCGTTCAACCGTCCCGGATTCAACATCGTCGACCATCACACCTACGTGTTTCTCGGCGACGGCTGCATGATGGAGGGCATATCCCATGAGGCCTGCTCTCTCGCCGGCACGCTGGGGTTGGGAAAGCTGATCGCGCTCTACGACGACAACGGGATCTCGATCGATTCGGAAAAGGGGCACATTGACCATTGGTTCACGGACGACACGCCGAAGCGATTCGAAGCCTATGGGTGGCACGTCGTGCCCGGCGTGGACGGCCACGACTCCGGGGCCGTGGATCGGGCGCTGCGCGCTGCCAGGGAGGTCACCGATCGGCCGAGCCTGATCTGCTGCAAGACCGTGATCGGGATGGGTTCGCCCAACAAGGCAAACACCGGGGCGGTCCACGGTGCCGCTCTCGGGGAGGCGGAAGTTGCCGCGACGCGCAAGAACATCGGCTGGGAGCATCCGCCCTTTGAGATTCCGCAGGCGATCTACCAGGCCTGGGACGCCCGTCCGCAAGGTGCGCGCCTGCAGGAGGAATGGAGTCAGCTGTTCGCGAGGTACCGCGAGGAGTATCCGGAGCTTGCGGCCGAATTCCTGCGCCGGCTCAGCGGTACGCTGCCGGCCGCATTTCATGAGCGGGTCGAGGCCCTGGTGGGCAAGACGAAGGAGAAGGCGGAAAACATCGCCAGCCGCAAGGCATCGCAGAACGCGATCGAGGGTCTCGCTCCCGTGCTGCCGGAGCTGCTCGGCGGCTCGGCGGACCTGGCGGGCTCGAACTTGACGCTCTGGTCGGGGTCGAAGGCGGTGACGCCCACCGAAGCGGGCAACTACGTGTTCTACGGCGTGCGCGAATTCGGCATGAGCGCCATCATGAATGGGCTGGCGCTGCACGGCGGCTTTATTCCCTACGGCGGCACGTTTCTCACGTTCTCCGATTACTCGCGAAACGCGCTGCGCATGGCGGCGCTGATGAAGATCCGCGCCATCTTCGTGTTTACCCATGACTCGATTGGACTGGGCGAGGACGGACCTACGCACCAGTCGGTCGAGCACACGGCGAGCCTGCGCTTGATTCCGGGCCTGGATGTCTGGCGTCCCTGCGATAGCAAGGAGTCGCTGATCGCCTGGTCGGCTGCGATCGAGCGCCACGGGCCCTCGTGTCTGATGTTCTCGCGCCAGAATCTTCCGTTTCAGGCCCGTACGCCCGAGGCCGCGCGCAATATCGCCCGGGGCGGCTACGTGCTGTCGGATGCGCGCGGAAAGCCTTCCGCCGTCATCATTGCCACCGGCTCAGAGGTGCAGCTCGCGATGGGTGCGCAGAAGGTGTTGGACGAGCAAGGAGTCGCGGTGCGCGTCGTGTCGATGCCCTCGACCAGCGTGTTCGACCGCCAGGACGCTGCTTATCGGGAAAGCGTTTTGCCGAAGGGTGTGCGGCGTGTCGCGGTCGAAGCGGGCGTCACCGACATCTGGCGCAAGTACGTCGGTCTGGAAGGCGCGGTGCTCGGAATAGATCGCTTCGGTGAATCCGCGCCGGCCGGCGATCTGTTCAAGTATTTCGGCTTCACCGTGGATAACCTCGTCGCGCAGGTCAAGAGCGTGCTGTAGGCCGTCGACGGAGGCGGCCGTCTATAGGGCGGTACGAGGATCAGGCCCGTGCCATTGCCGCGAGCTCTTTACGCTCACTCTCGTTCAAGTCCCAGTGCCAGTCATGACACTCGGCATAGGCGCGAATCGGTTTGTTGTTGGCGAGTGCGTCTAGAATCTCACTTTTAGTCCGCTGGGAGGTCCATTCCTGCTTGCATATTGGGCAGTGCACCGGGAATCGGATGAACACTTCAGTCACAGCACTTCTCCTTGCAGAACACGCCTATCGGCATTTTTAGGCGATAGCCCATTAAGGTCAATGCGCGATCGCAACGATGCGCACGCTTGTTGGCGGGCGTTTATGAAATATGTCTTGAAGAAACGGCTTAAGTCCTACGAGGTAGGACCATACATGCGTTGCCGGTCACACTATCGTTAGCCGGCAGTCAAAAACTCCAGGGATCGGTCGACCTTAGTATCGACCTGGGCGTCGAGCTGGGCGTCGAGCTGGGTCGACTGCTTGTTCTGCGACATCAACCCCTCTGGAGAGTTAGGTATGTTTGATTTAAAGTCGAATGCCCGTATCCTGCTCGCGCTCACTGCAACGGTAATCGCGTCCGCCCCGATCTGTCACGCCGACGATTCGCCAGTCTCAGTGCACGTGACGTACTCGGATTTGAACACGGATACGGTTCAAGGCGCCCATCGCCTCTATACCCGCATTGAAGCAGCTGCCAACAATGCTTGCGGCACATCAAACATGGACGCCGAGGTCATAATGAGCGGTCCCGGCCCCTGTGTGCGCAACGCCATTGCCCGAGCGGTGCGCGATGCCAAGAGTCCGGCCCTCGCGCAGGTCTACATCGAGAAAAATGGCGCACGTTCAGCACAAGAGTTCGGTATCACGGCCGAGGTGCGCACTGCTAGGAAGAATTGAGCGTCTTGCTTCGTGGACCGAACGAGAGCCGTCCGGCTCTCGGTCGGCCAACCAATCGCGACCGATCAGCAAATGACCTTGCGACTTGCACGCGTCCCAGCTCGCCGGCAGACTGAAGCTGAGTTAGCGCTTCGCACAACTGTCTCGAGTAGGGGCCGACATCATGTTCATCGCCATGAATCGATTTCGAATAGCACCCGGTCGTGAGGCCGAATTTATCGAAGTCTGGCGTCAGCGCGACAGCCACCTCGCCGGCGTGCCCGGCTTTCGACACTTTCATCTGCTTAAAGGGCCGAGCGATTCGCAGGCGACGGTGTTCATTTCACATTCCACCTGGGACAGTGCGGCGGCATTCGAGGCATGGACGCACTCGGAAGCCTTTCGTAAGGCTCATGCCCATGCCGGGCAGCAGCGCGGCCTGTACCTCGGACCACCGCACTTCGAGGGCTTTGAGGCGGTACTTTAGCGTTCGGACGGTGAAGAGCCCCACGGTGAGTTTGTCATAGCACAAATGAAACGGTGCGCCGTGACTCAGTCCTCGCAAAAACCGGTCTTTAGTGAGTGGTACATCACGGAAAGCCTTTTAAACTTGCAATCGTTGGTGTGGAGGACAACAGGGGGATATGCGAAATGGCTAGATTAACTGGATTGAGTTTCGTTTGCGCATTGTCGGGTGTCGTGGCGCTCGCGGTCGCAATTGTGCCGGCGATCGCGCAAAAGACGGGTGCAGTTGTTCAAGCTAATACGTACGCGCAGCAGTTCGTCGACGCTCTCAAGCGAAGCCCAGACGCTGTGACGGGCGCCGGCAGCCAGTTGGACACCATGCTGGATGACGCGCTGCAGGCGAAACAAGTTGCCCGGCTTTCGGTCATCATCAAGTGCGACCACTACGAAGTGATCGAGGTCACCTATCGGGACGGCTCTATTAAGGTGGTAGATGATCCGCGCGCGCCAAGCGGTCGGAACGAACCCGTAGACCGCGATCAACTAAAGAGTTTGGCTGCCACCCTCCCCGGCTTCAGCTGGGGCGAGTTGGGGTGTGAGGAATGAGGTAGCTGCCGCCGACCTTGCGTCGATGAGAGCGCATCGAGAATTTATGCCAGCGAGTCGCTGAACAGCGCCAACATACGAGTCCAGGCCTTCTCCGCCTGGTCGTGGTTATAAACCTGCGAGTCGGGCGGACACCAACCGTGCAAGGTGCCTGCGTACACTTCAATTTCCGCCGGCAAGTGGGCCTTGGCAAAGTAATCGCGCAGCACGTCCTTGGCTTCGGGCTGGCGCTTGTCGTCATTTTCGGCGATCGCGATTAGAAAGTGCGCCTTCATCAGCGGGATCAGGAGGTGCGGGCTATCCGGCTTGTCGGTGACGAGTCCGCCGCCATGAAACGTGGCGCCTGCGCCGAGGCGGTCCGGGAAAGTTGCAGCCGTGCGAAACACGAACGGACCGCCCATGCAGTATCCGGTCGTAGCCATTTTCCGGTTCTTGTCGACGGAAGGCTGGCTGTCCAGAAACCCGACGAATGCTTTGGCATCGGTCACAGCAGTATCCGGACTCAATGTGCCTGCGAGGGTCATGAGGGCCTGCCGCGTCGCAGGATCGTTGAAATCGGGGTGCTCCGGTGCTGTCGGCGCTTTCTTCGTGCGATAGAAGGGATTGATGACCAGGACCGAATATCCAGACTCGGCGAGTCGAGTGGCCATTTGCTTGAAAGTCGGGCGCAATCCGAAAATATCGGGCCAAATGAGCACACCGGGGGATTTGCCGTTCGCCGGATGCACGAAATAGGCATCGGCAATCCCGTCCGGTGTTTTTATATCAACATCGACTCCCTTGGTCTGCTCGGCATTTGCAAGCTTCGGCAACGCCGCGACCAATCCGGCACCGAGTGCCATTGCGCCGAATTGCCTGCGGGTCAAGTCGCCCGAGCGTCGCGCAAATTCATCCAGGTCGTCCTGTTCACACATGTCGGCTCCGCCAGAGGTCGAAGATTTCATGATCTTGCGCTCATGCGCGCGTGCTCTGCAATATAATATGGGGGTTTCAGCGGCTGGCTATGCACGTTTGCGCGGATCGGCTCGCCACGTCTAGACTGCTGGAGCCGGGGTCCGAGTAGCGGTACGGTTAATCATGGGTTCAAGAACATGAAGATTTTCGAACGTGTTGAACGGTGCTCAAAACCTCCGCTGAGCAAGCAGATTTTGACTTCCCTCTTGCTGTTGGCTGTGTTGTTCGCGATTCAGCAGAACCTTTTGGCGTACGCGCAAGCCCCGGCACCGGCTGCTGCGCCCCTACCGCCTCGTGCGCCCCAGACTCCCGAGCAGTTGCAACAGCTGGTCGCGCCGATAGCGCTGTATCCGGATTCGCTGGTGGCGCAGATTCTGGCGGCGTCCACGTTTCCCGAGCAAATCGTCGAGGCCGACCGATGGTTGCAGGAGCATCCTGATTTGCAGGGCGCCGCTTTAGCTCAAGCGGCGGACCAGCAACCTTGGGATGCGAGCGTCAAGGCGCTCACTGCGTTTCCATCCGTGCTTGGAAATATGGACAAGAACCTTCCGTGGACCTCATCTCTGGGCGATGCCTACTACAACCAGCAACCGGATGTGATGAATGCTATTCAAGTGATGCGTCAGCGGGCGCAGGCGGCGGGCAATCTGCAGACCACGCCACAGCAAACCGTGGAGGCGCAAGGCTCGACGATAGTCATTCAGCCTGCTAACCCCGATGTCGTTTACGTTCCTGCATATAACCCGTGGCTGGTTTACGGGGTACCGGTTGTGGGGTGGCCGGGTTGGTACCCATATCCAGGAATCTGGTTTGCGGGCCCATATCTCTCCTTCGGGGTCGGTTTCGGAATCGGCTTCTTTGCAGGTTTTGGATGGGGCTGGGGTCATTGGGGATTCGATTGGCATAACCGATACCCAATTTATAACCAAGCCCGGTACTACTCCCACAGCAATACGTTTTACAACCGAAGCTATTACTACCGGGGAGGAGGCGAGCGGGGTGTGGCAACGAACGTTCAGCGCGGAGTGAGCGCCGGCCACGGTGGTGGATATGCGGAACGCCCTGGCGGCGTTTACAACAGGCCGGGCGCAACGACGCACGCCTTCAGCGGGAACACCCAGGCCGCTCGAGGATACGCGCAACCCCATGGCGAGAGCGGCGTCCGCTCCGGCGCGTTCAGCGACTACGATCATGGCGGTGAGGCGAGAAGTTTTTCGTCACGCGGAGGCTCCAGCTTTGAGGGCGGCCATGGCGGCGGTGGGGCCCATGGAGGCGGTGCGGTCCACAGCGGCGGCAGACCGCGGTAAGCAAAGTCTCATGATGCCTCGAGCCAGGAGAAACCTCGAAATGGAGAGCCACATGCGGCGGACAAAGCTGAATGTCGAAAAACCTCATTGGGCCGAACTCCCCAAATTAGCCGCATTAGCCATCCTCTTGATAGGGTGCTTTTCCCTCCGTTCCATGGCGCAGCAGCCAGGTCAGAAAACATTTTCATCGCCTGAGCAAGCGAGCGACACGCTGTTCACGGCGATGCAGAACAACGACGAAAAGGCGCTGCTCGATATCCTCGGACCGGACGCAAAGCAAATCATCTCATCGGGGGACGAGGCGGAGGACGCCCATAGCCGCGCTAATTTCGTGCAGAAATATCGGGAAATGCACCGTCTGGTGAATGAGCCGGATGGAACCACTACTTTGTACATTGGCGCGAGGAACTGGCCCACGCCCATACCGCTGGTGAACAAAGGTGACTCGTGGTATTTCGACACCGAAGTCGCCAAGACGGAAATTTTGTACAGACGAATTGGCCGGAACGAATTATCGGCTATCCGCGTTTGCCAGGAACTCGTGGCGGCGGAAAAAGAATACCGTGTGCAGCACGACGAATATGCCGAGAGAATCACTAGTGATGACGGGCAGCACAATGGTCTCTATTGGCAGGCGGCCATGGGCGAACCCCCAAGTCCCATCGGGCCACTGGTGGCATCCGCAGCTGCTGCGAGCTACGCGGACGGTAGAAGCGCTTCAACCCCATACCGAGGTTATTATTTCCATATCCTGACGCAGCAGGGGAAAAATGGCGCGGGCGGCGCGAAGAGCTACATCGCAAGCGGCAAGATGACCGAGGGATTTGCTTTCGTGGCCTTTCCAGCTGAATATCGCTCCTCCGGCGTGATGACGTTCATCGTCGGCAGCGACGGAGTCGTATACCAGAAGGATCTCGGGAAGGAGACCGGTGTGATCGCTAAAAACATGAAGAAATACGACCCCGGTGCCACGTGGCAAAAGGTTGAAGAGGTGCAAGAGCGCGCCCCCGAACCGCAAACCAAGTAACGGGCGTCAACAAAGGCACATCGGCATGCAGGCGACCGCTACCCCCAGTGCGATGCCCATCCGGGCCTTCGAACTGGCCGGACGGAGAAGATCTCAGGGACGCACCTTGAGAACGTTGCCGCCGAAGTAGCCGTCGACACTATCCAGGTCGATGATGAGGGGTACGCCTTTACGGTCCTTATCCAGATTGCGCTCGGCTTCGGGCGTCGCGTCGTACACCTTGCGGCGCACCGACTCCGAAGACTCCACGCGACCGCGACCCCGAAATGTCACGAAGGCTTTCGATTGGGCACCGAGCTCGCCGTAGAGCAGGGCGATGTGGGGATGTCCACTCGCCACGGCCTTGAGGATTCCGCCTGCGGGATCGCGGACCCAGATGGCGAGTTGCGTGTCGCTGTAGGCCTGCACGCTCCCGCGGAACGACAGTTCGGGCCGGCCCTCGGGCGACACGTACGCAACGCTCATCATCCTGCCGCGTGCGAGAGCCGTATTGACGGTTTCCTTCAGCGCGGGTGAAAGCTTCAGCTCGGTAAGTACCGGTGGAGTGTGTTGAGCAGCCATAGGCGTTCTGATCTCCGCTGGATCCTGCGTGTATTGTAAGCGCCCTCCGGCCAGGGGTCACCGACCGGTTGAGGAGAACGTATTGTCGTCGGTCGCCGACAACTACTTACTCAACAGCGCGATTGCGATAATAACGTACGGCCGCGGAATTTATCAAAGACAACAATGCCGGCGCACCTGTGGTGCCGCCGATGACCGACCACTTATACTTCGCGCGCGGCGTGCGGCCACGTACGATGGGGCCGGCCGGAATCTACCGTTAGGAACTCTATGAAATCGCATGCGCGTGTGGTGATCGTAGGCGGCGGCGTGATGGGCGTGGGACTGCTCTATCACCTGGCGCTTGAAGGCTGGCAAGAGCTGGTGCTCGTCGAGAAGGGAGAGCTGACATCGGGCTCGACCTGGCACGCGGCGGGTCAGTGTCCGCAATTCAACGGCTCCCTGAACATGGCGAAGGTGCACCTGTACGGGACCGAGCTCTATCCGAAGCTCGCGCAGCTGACGGGGTGCGGGGTGAGCTGGCACGGCTGCGGAGGGCTGCGTCTGGCAACCACCGAGGAAGAGGTCCGCTGGCTCAAGCACGTGTACGGTATTTCGAGGCTGGCCGGCTACGACGCCCGGATCATCGGCCCCGCTGAGATCCCAAGCTATCATCCCTATCTCGAGACGTTCGGCGTCAAGGCGGCTTTCCTCACGGTCACCGACGGCCATGTCGCGCCCGCCGACGTCACTGCCGCGATGGCCGCCGGAGCCCGGCAACTCGGGGCCGAAATCTATCGGCGCACTCGCGTGACGGATATCAAGCCGCTGCCTTCGGGCGAGTGGGACGTAGTCACCGAGTGCGGAAACATCGTCTGCGAGCACATCGTGAACAGTGCGGGAAGCTACTGTGAGGTAGTCGGCTCATGGACAGGGCTCAACGTACCGATCGCCAACATGCTGCATCACTATGTGATCACGGAACCGCTTCAGGAGATCATCGATCTGCCCAAAGAGCTGCCGGTGGTGCGCGATCCGTATTCCAATTCATATCTGCGGGAAGAGGCGAATGGCTTGCTGGTGGGTCCGTACGAGACGAAAACCGCGCACGTGTGCTGGGGAGGGGCGCCGCCGGCGTGGGATTTCGAAAGCGAACTTGTCCCCGCGGAACTCGACCGGTTGCTGCCGTGGCTCGAGAAGGCCGCCGAGCGGCTGCCGCTAGTTGGCAAGACCGGAGTGAAGTCCGTAATCTCCGGAGCAATCACGCACACGCCGGATGGCGTCTATCTCTCGGGTCCCGCGCCCGGGGTGCGCAACTACTGGATGCACTGCGGAGCATCGATCGGCATCGCACAGGGAGCCGGAGCCGGCAAGTATCTGGCACAGTGGATGGTGCACGGCCAGGCAGAGATCAACATGCGCGAATTCGATCCGCGCCGGTTCGGCAACTGGGCGACCAAGCAATATACGCAAGCGGTTGCGACCGAAGACTACCAACATATGTACTACTGTTACGCCCCGGCTGAGCAGCAACAGGTGGAGCGCGGACTGCGCACCTCGACTCTGTATGCGCAGCTGGCAAGACAGGGCGCCCTGTTCTCGCAAGTGTTCGGCTGGGAGCGTCCTCGCTGGTACGGTCCCAGCGGCGTTGGCGAACGGTTTTCCTGGCTTCGCTCCAACTGGTGGCAACCTGTGAGGGAGGAGGCGCTGGCCGTTCGCGAGCGGGTCGGGATCATGGATCTATCGACATTCGCAAAATACGAAGTGAGCGGAGCCGATGCGTTGGAGTTCCTGCAACGTATCTGTGCCAACAGAGTGCCGGCGAAGAACGGCGGCATCGTTCTTGCCCACCTGCTGACTCCGGCCGGCTATATCGAGAGCGAGATGACGATCACGCGCCTGGCCCCCGACAGGTTTTACGTCTTGTCAGCCGCTGTCGCGCAGCTGCATGACAAGGACCAGCTGGAATGGCGCAAGCGGCCCGGGGAGCGAGTTTCCATCGTGGATGTCACGGACGACTACGGTGTGCTGGTGCTTGCGGGCCCGAGGGCTCGCGAAGTGCTGTCTGCGACAACGGGTGAGGACCTCTCCAGCGCCGCGTTCCGCTGGCTCACTGCGAAGGAGAGTACAGTTGCCGGGGTATCCGCTGTGCGCCTGTTGCGTGTGAACTATGTTGGAGAGCTAGGGTGGGAACTGCATATCCCGATGGCGCAGATGCCGGTCATCTACGATGCACTCGCGCTCGCGGGTGAACCCCACGGCATCAGGCCGTTCGGAACTTACGCGATGAACTCGCTGCGGATGGAAAAGGCGTACCGCGCATGGGGAAGCGAGCTGACCAATGAAGTGACACTTGCGGAGGCGGGCCTCGAGCGCTTCGCCGACCTCACGAAAGACTTCATCGGCAAGGCGGGCACCACCAACTCTCTGCGCAACGGCCCACGAACTCTCCTTGCGTACCTGGAAGTTGATACGGAGGACGAGGATTGCCTCGGTAATGAGCCGGTCTACAGAGGTGATGCCGTCGTCGGGGTAACCACGGGCGGTGCGTACGGTTTTGCGGCGAAGAAATCGCTCGCATTCGCATATCTCGAGCCGGCACTCGTGAAGGACGGTGGATCGTTCGAGATCATGTTGCGAGGCGAGATGCATCGAGCGCGGATCATCCCCCAGCCCATCTGGGATCCCGGGAACGCGCGGTTGCGGGCCTGACGCAGCCGCAAAAATTTTTAAATCCCTCGATGCACTGACGCTCGATGCGGGCTCCTAGTCAACGGACCGGCCCTGGGTGAGCGAGCTCTTGTGACATAACGTTTTTTAGCTTGCGACAGGCGGCGGGATTTTGCGGCGGCGGCATTGCCACGAATCGCAGATCGCACGAACATCGTTCAGGCATCGGGGGGCGTTGAGCTAGGGGTACCTTAGTATGCAACGTAGCGGAAGCAGTGCATCGGCCGGATCGTGGCAGGCGTCCATTCAGTTTTATGCGCAGCTTAGCCCTGCGTGGCGCCGGCATATCTCGAAAATTGCGGCAAATATGCCCATTGCACCACCAAGCTCGTACTCGCGATGCTCGCCGGTTTTCTGGGGATGGGGGCTCAATGAGAGATATGCTCAAAATCCTTCTGACGAAGGTGCGCCTTGATGATCCAGCGGCGGTAACGTCGCTCTTATTGCCGATCCAGGATCATCGCAATCTGGCCCAAATGTTAAGCGGGCGTCAATCGGGTTTTTCCTATGCATACGAGGAGGAATCTCGCATTGGCCGTTTCATCGCGAGCAACGGCGTCACCGCAATCAGTTTTAGTGTTACTGCGGTGACGCGTCAGGAAGCAGCATCGATCGCGGAGGAGTGTGAGCGTATTGCGGTATGGGACATGTACGAGATTCGGAAGGCGGCGGACCGCGCGCTCGGCGCCTCATTCGAGCGCGTGCAGTGATCTGCCCTTCGCCCCGGACCTCGTAATCGTCCAACACCTCCATCGCTGCGCTTTCCAAGCTTCCCGCCCTGGGTGACCGTCCATGGTCACCCGTTTGCGATCCTTCGCACCCCTGACCACGTTGTCCCAGCGGCCGCGGAGGCCGCCCTAAACTAACCGAATTAATTCATGAACAACGCAAATGGAAAGCCGAGACTTGATTGGCAAGGCATTTTGCGGGGCGTGCAAAACAAGGGCTCGGCGCATGCGCCGAGCGGGTTCGCCAGGGGTAGGACGCATGCGTCCTACGGGTGGCCATGGATGGCCACCCTGGGCTTGCGCGAAGCAAGGAGAGCGCAGCGCAATGGCCACCCCGGGCTTGCGCGCAGCAGGGACTGCGTAGCGCAATGGGTTCACGGCGGCCCGGAAAATGTCTGGCAATCAAGTCTCCGCGCCTGAGAAAGCGAGTAGTTCGTGAATAATGCGACCTAAGGGGGTGCGGCTTTCACTTCGATGCCGAAGCAGGCTCCCTGCTGTGAGGAAAGGCGGCGCCATGCGGCTTTGTCCCTCATTGATATAATGCATCAAAACGGCTCGTATTCATGACATCTCAACGGTACAAGTTGGGTCTTGGTGACGGAGCGTATGGTCCCGGTGATATCGGCCTAATCACCGTTGTGGACGAAGGAAATATCGCAGGTCCAAGGTTACCCGACTGGCAAGCTAAGTATATGCTGGCGAGGTGCCTCACTCCGACGAGTTATTACGGGGAGGAGGTGAGATACCTAGCGCTGTCTCCTCACTATGAGAGCGATTCTCTGAGCAGCATTCGAAGTGCCGGTGGAATGGTCGCAGTGAGCCGAATGCTCCCCGGTTTCGTCGGTGAGAAGCCGCAGCGATTTGAGCCGCGCGAAATGCAATATTGGGCGGTCGGCGCCCTGAGGGTTCTCGAGGAGTGACGCAGCGCGGCGGATGCGTCACCGAATATCGAGCTGGGGGTCATGACGCGTTGATTTACAAGGCGCGACCGGTGTGGGACGATCCGACGGGTGGGTAGGGCACGGTATCGAGAAGATTAGATTGCACGGCGGTTTTTTGGGGTGACGGGGATCGGCCGCCAAGGGATCGGGGAGGGGTGATGGCTCGCTACACAGACATCTGGGAATTTTACGTCGCGCATTCAGCCCGGGCTCAGTTCGAGTTGGAGTACGGACCGCGCGGTTCTTGGGTCGCGCTTTTTCGCAACGCCCCGGGGTATATTGAGACCCTTTTTCTCCGGGACCACTCTGATCCGTTGCGTTACGTCACGGTGGATCGGTGGGAGAGCCAAGAGGCTTACCGCACGTTTCATAGGCAATTCTCGCAGCAGTACGAAGAGATTGACCGCCGGTGTCGGGGGCTCACGATCCGTGAGGGCTTGATCGGCGAGTTCAGTGAGGGTGTTTAAACAACCCGTGGATCCGTGTGTCGCCCTTGAGTCCGTCCTGACATGTCCTCATTGCGGTGCCACGGCCGTCGAAACGATGCCCCGACGATCTTATCGAGCCGTTCCAGAACCTCCTTAGAGGGCCGGTGATCTTATTGGGCATGACGAAGGCCCTACGATTTTTTTGGATACTCGAGCGCCGCCGTTGCGAGCGTGGCGTTACCCACGTCTTGCCACGACTTCGCATTGAATGTGAGCTCGGCGACGGCGCAGGTCGGCATGTCGGTTATCTCGTTTGAGAGCTGATGCGCGAGCTCCGCGAACGCGGGGTTATGCCCAACAAGCATCACGCGATTCAGCTTGTCGCCGAGCTTGTGGATGATGTGGAGCAGGTCGTCCACGGCGCCGGGGTACAGCCGATCATCCACCACGATATCCTTGCGCTTGTAATCGAGCTTTTTGGCGATGATCTCCGCGGTCTTGAGTGCCCGGCTCGCCGGACTCGACAGGATCAAGTCAGCCTTCACATCGCGCTTCGCCAAACGCTCACCCATTCTCGGCGCGTCGCGCTTGCCGCGATCATTCAATGGCCGGTCTTTGTCCGGTAGCGTATTGTCATCCCAACTCGACTTCGCGTGCCGAACGAGAAATAGGGTTTTCATGCCACTTGCCGTACAGGTTTAGCAAAAGGAATCACTGGCACCATGGGGTGAGTATATATCCATTAGCGCTTATTTTTTCTTTGGCCGGCGCATTGGCAGTGCAGAAGCAGTTGCGCTTTGGTTATGATCGCTCGCCGATACTTGGGGGCAACTTCATGGAATTCGTCGAAATAAGAAGTCCCGCAGAGATCCGCGAGCGGCTTCACAACGAGGATTATTGGCGGTCGCTCGACAAAGCAGGACTCCTCGAGATGGTGGAAGCGGCTCTTGTACTGTACGGATTCGAGCTGCACGCGGAAGACGTGCCGTCACTTGGCGCGCTCTACCGGCACGTCGTGAATTGCACGGACGCAAGTGAACGGCTGCAACTGATACTGCGATCGACCGCGGCAGCGGAAAAGCATCGGTTGAGTTCATCTCTTTATCTTCCGGTTCTCGTGTGTGATCCGGATGAGGGTGTCGCCTCGAGGGCCGTCATCGATATGGTCGCAGTCAGCGAGCCGCGCGAGGACGGCCTACCGGACGCGATGACCGAACTAGAGCCGCTGTTCCGCGGCAAAGGTCTCGCAAATCCGGGCGCTGTCTTCGGGGGCTTGGTGACGCTCGGCGACGCCCTATTTCGATCGACATTAGAGGGTCTGAAAGGTCTCCTGACGAAAGAGGACGTACGATCGGCTGCGCGAATCCGCACCGGCTTCACTGCCAACGCCCAAGTTGAATTCTGGCTGGCTTGGGCCGAAGAACTCCTCAACGATCGTTCCCCCACCGCGGAGGCCAATTTTGGCAGCGTCGCCTCCGCGCTCGCATTGCAAGCTCGCGACAACAGACCGAGGGAGGTCGTGGAAGTGGAGAGGCGGTACCCGTCCTACAAACACCAATCGCCCATCGTTGTGATCGCCCGTTGGCCGATCGATGATTACGCCTTAAAAATTGCGCCGCGCCTGTATGCGCTGGAGGCCGCGGAAGCGGAACCGCGTTTGTTCTCCACGGTTCTTCGAGTGTGGGGTTTGATTCCCCGCTATCCGGAAGACCCTCAGTTCCGGTCCAACTGAAAGTTGCAGTGGTATCGCGTTGGAAATAAGGTGTAGCCGGCATGGCCACGGAATTGAAGTGAATTGGATCTTGGCGGCTCTCGCGCTGTTTGCTTTGAACGCGGTTGCAGCCGAGGCCACGCTGGTGATCGTCACCGACCAAGAGCGGGTGACGTTTTCCCAATCGCAGTTGCTCTCCCGGCACGACATTGAAACGATCTCCGTTGCCGATAGCGAATACCGGCAGCGAGTTACCCGGTTCAAGGCGATTCCCATCGCGAATCTGTTCAAGGGCTTTGCCATCCCGGAACTCGCGGTCGTTCAATGCAATGGCATGGACGGCTTTTCGGCCAATCTGGGGAAAACACGTCTCTTCAGCACTGACCCCAAGGCATCGAAAGCCTTCCTTGCGATAGAGGATCCCAAGAGGCCCTGGCCGCATCTATCCGGAAAAACAACTTCAGCGGGACCGTTCTACCTCGTTTGGACAAACCCGCAGGCGTCCGCCATAGGACCGGAGGAATGGCCGTACCAGATTGCCTCATTCGTTATCTTGTCAGATCCGCGCAGCGTATTTCCGAAAGCTTACCCTGCCGCCGATGCGGCGCCGAATGTTCAAAACGGATTCAAGTCGTTCCAGAAGAATTGTTTTGCGTGCCACAAGATGAACGGAAATGGGGCAGGATCGATCGGACCCGACTTGAATCTTCCCATGAATCCGACCGAGTACTTTGAAGCGAAGGCGCTCGCCTCGCTCATCCGGGATCCGGCGAGCGTGCGGACCTGGCCGCGCAGAGCGATGCGTGGATTCTCCGAGGCGGCGATTTCAGATACCGAACTCGCGGATTTGATCGCCTACCTCAGGTACATGAGCACCCGCAAGAATAAACCGTGACACCGCCCCTTAAGGCAATTGGCTCTCGGACACGCGGCGATATTCGGCCGGACGAACGAATCGTCTTGTTCAACACCGGTGCGGCCCAAAAATACCCAGAAGCCGTCCATGAAGAGATCCCGCTGCTGGAAATACGGCGGCCGATTGATTGGGACCGGATCTGATCATCTGCTTCGGAGCGGTGCCTGTGCGTATTTCTCCACGAGCATGAACTTCTGCACTTTGCCTGTCGCGAGAGGCGCATGGGTTACTTGCAAAATTCGTGACGCATTGAGCGATTTCATTCTTTCGACCGGCATCGATTCTCCAACATCCCGACGACAGTGGCACGAGCGCTCGACGAGTGCACGGGTAATGCGAGTACGTCGCCGGGACGCGCCCAGTCGAGGGCGTAGCGCGCCGCCTCGACTTCGCTGTCCGCAACGGGCAATGCAGAGTCTGGGAATCCCTGACGCCGAAGCTCGGCGCGGATGATACGCGGGATTTCCCCCGGCGCGCGGCCCCGCAAATGCGCCTCATCCTCTTTCACGACTACGAGGTCTGGTTGAAACTCAGCGGCCACTCGGGCTAATTCCTCGATATCGTGGTCCCTGCGGTTGCCGGCATGGCCGAGCAGCAATCCGAGGCGGCCGGTGCCGCCGCGCAAGTGATCGGCCACCTGGAGGAATCCGCGCAGGCCATCGGGATTGTGAGCGTAATCGATGAGTACTTTCACTCCGCCTACTTCGAAACGCATCATCCGGCCGGGATTGTCATTGAGGCGGGAACCAAACCGCGCGAGGACCGCGGCGATCGTCGTCGGTGCGATCCCGAGAGCGACGGCGGCCAGCGCGGCGCCGGCCATATTGGCGACGTTGTAGGCCGCAATACCACCCATCGACAAAGGCATGGCAGAGATCAACCCGAGATCATGTTCGGCGCCGCCGTGACTCAGGTGCAGCCTTCCCTCGCGCACGCCGCAGGTCGATGCGCCGCGCAAGCGATACTCGCGCAGCGTCCGATCATCCGAGCTCACGGCAAACCATCCCAGCGGCGGGCTGCGGCCAAAGCGCCGCACGAGGCCATCGGCCTGCGCGCGCAGTTGCGAATCGTCGGCGTTCAACACGAGCAGGCCCTTCGGTGCCACGGCGGCCGCCACCGCAAGCTTCACTTCCGCGAGCCCTGCGCGGTCATGTATGCCGTATTCGCCGAAGTGGTCGGAGCTCACATTGGTGATGACCGCGGCGTCGGCTTGCGATACCGCGATTCCACGGCGCAGGATGCCGCCGCGCGCTGTCTCGAGAATTGCCGCCTGCGTGCGCCGCTCGCGCATCACCATCCGCGCCCCGGCAGGTCCGGAATAATCTCCCATCGCCAGCGCCTCATCGTCGAGAAATACCCCGTCCGTGCAGTTGTACCCTGCGTGCCAACCGTGGCTGCGTGCGCAAGCGGCGAGAAGACGCACCGTGGTGGTCTTCCCATTGGAGCCTGTGACGATCGCCGTCGGGATGCTCCGCAGCTCGTCCCATCGGACGCCGGCGACACCCGGCAAGGCGGTCAGCGAAAAACTGCACCCACCCGAGCCGGCTCCCAGCGTCAGTTCCGACTCATCGACGACATACGGCAGCCCTCGCGCCGCGGCTGCCTCGAGCAATGCCCGGAGCTTCGGATGAGATTCCAGGGAAGAGAGCCGCTCGAAGCGCGCGAACGCCGCAGATTCTGCGATCGCCGGGAGAATATCTGCCGTTGGAATTGCGGCGCCCTCGGCGGCCTGCAACGCTTGCGCAACCAGTCCCCCTTCAAGGGCGGCCCACCGAGCCGGATCGCGCTCGACCAGCGCTGCGCACAGCGCCCACTCGTTCACTTCGGTTGCCAGGAACAATTGATCATAGGGTGCCGCGATCGCGAGCGAGGCACCCCCTGCGTGCCTGCGTGCGACGGTCTGGCGGTTGGTCCAACTCAAGCGAGCAGCCGCGCGCTCGACCCGGGCGCGCCAAGCGGCGATGAGGCCCTCATCGATGGGTACACCGACCACTTCTAGCACTGCACCGGCGGACGCAAAGAACAGATTGCTGCCCATGAGACGCCGCGAATCCTCGAACGGCAGTGCGTGCGCAGCGCTCAGTCGTCGCTCTCCGGTGCCATGCGAATCCCGCGCTCATCCCGAATGAGTCCTTCGAGGTTGAAGGCCGGAAATGCCTCGACGGGTATCGCAGCGCCGAGATCGCGCTGCGCGCCGGCGCTCGCCCCGTTGCCCCTCGACTCGGTGGCCGCGGGGGCCGCCGGCGCACGCGCTGCTGCGGACTGCGAGGCGGACCTCGGCGCCGGCCCGCCGCTCGGTTTGAACTTCGTGATCTGCTTCCAGGAACGCACCAAGGCATCGGCGAAGATCAGCAGCAAGTCTCCCGCTTCGCCCATGCGCAATGCCGCCTCGATGGCTTCCTGCTCGTCGGGAATGATCGAGATCGCGCTCTCGGGCACTCCCGCGGCACGCAAGGCCTGCGCCTGAATGCGCGGTACCTCGTCGGGTGCGCGATCGCGCAGACTGTCATCGCGCCGGCAGAAGTAATGATCGAAGCGGCCCGCCACGGCGTTTGCGATCGCCACAAGGTCCTCATCGCGTCGGTCCCCCGGGCCCGCGAGCACGACGATGCGCCGGCCGGTGACGTCGAGGCGGCTCGCGAGATCGGCCATCATCCCGACCGCGTGGGCATTGTGCCCATAATCGAACAGCACCTTGAACGGGTGCTCATTGAACACGTTCATGCGCCCGGGCGCCTGGAAGAACGTCGAGTCGAACGTGCGCAGCCCCTGACGAATCGCATCGAGTTTAATGCCGAGCGAGAACGCCATCGCCGCGGCAAACATGGCGTTCTGCACGTTATGGGTTGCGCGGCCCTCGAGCGTCGCCGGGATCAGGTGCGTCCAGAGCAGCGGAATGTGGCCGCCGCGGTCGTACAGCGTAATCATTTGACCGTTGACGCCGGCCTCCAGCGCACAGGCTCGTCCGCCCGCGCGAATGTGCTCGCGCACGAGCGTGTGCTGCGGATTCATCGTCACGTAACAGATATTCTTCGCTTCGGTATAGCCCGACATTTTGAGCACGAGAGAATCGTCGGCGTTCAGCACGGCGCAGTCGGTCGCGACCTCCACCACGATGCGTTTCAATTCGCCGAGCTGTTCGAGCGTGTCGATGCCCTTGAGACCCAGATGGTCGGATTGCACATTCAATACCCCGCCCACATTGACCTCTCGAACGCCCATGCCGGCGCGCAGCAGCCCGCCGCGCGCGGTCTCGAGAATGGCGATATCGATCTGCGGATCGGCCAACACCGTCCGAGCCGACATCGGACCCGTCATATCACCCTGCACGGTGCGCTGGCCGTCGATGTACACACCATCCGTCGTGGTCAAGCCAGGCGTATGGCCGCCCATTTTGGTGATGTGGGCGAGCATGCGTGCCGTCGTCGTCTTGCCATTGGTGCCCGTGATCGCCGCAATGGGCACGCGCGCGGAGGCACCGGGCGGGAACAGCATATTGACCACCGGATCGGCGACGTCGCGAGCCTTGCCTTCGCTCGGCGCCACATGCATGCGGAAGCCGGGCGCGGCGTTCACTTCACAGATACCGCCGCCGATCGTGCGGTAGCTTTCCGTAATGTTCTTCGAGAGAAAATCCACGCCGCCCACGTCCAGGCCGATGGCACGCACCGCACGCTCGGCCATCTCGCGATTATCGGGGTGAATGACGTCGGTGACGTCGGTCGCCGTGCCGCCCGTGGAGAGATTCGCCGTGGAACGCAGATAGACGACTTGGTTAATACCAGGAATCGAACCGGCCTGCAGACCCGCGCGCTCGAGCATTTTCTGCGCCTGCGCGTCGAGCTCCAAGCGCGTCAGTACCTTTTCGTGACCGACGCCCCGGCGGGGATCCTGATTTACAATCTCGATCAGTTGCGCAATCGTATGCTCGCCGTCGCCGACGACATGACCGGGCGTGCGTCGAGTTGCGGCGACCAGTTCACCGTTTACCACCAGCAGCCGATGATCGTCACCCTCCAGAAAGGTCTCGACGATCACCGACCGCGAATGCTCGCGTGCTGCGGCGAAGCCTTGCGCTACTTCCTCGTCCGTCGTGAGTCGAATGGAAATGCCCCGGCCGTGATTGCCGTTGTACGGCTTTGTGACGACGGGAAACCCGATGCGGTGCGCGGCGCGGACCGCCTGTCTATCGCTTTGCACCAATTCCTGTTTCGGTACCGGCAATCCGAGCGTCGCCAAGATCTTGTTGGTTTCTTCCTTGTCGCTCGCCAGCTCGACCGCGATGTGTGAAGTGCGGCTCGTGACCGTCGCCTGGATGCGCTGTTGGTATTTGCCGTGGCCAAGTTGCACCAGCGATTGGTCGTTGAGGCGCAGCCACGGGATGCCGTGCCGTTCAGCCGCGCGTACCAAGGCGGACGTCGACGGACCGAGCGCGCGGCGCTGCGCGAACCGGATGAACTCATCGCGCGCCTCCTGCCAACTCCAATCGTCCGGTGCGGAGTCGGACGGCCGAATCGTCTCGGGCAGAAGCGAACACAGGAGCTTCAGTCCGAGGTCGCCTGCGGCGATGCCCTCGTCGCGCTGCGCATATTCGTAGACGACCGTATAGACTCCGGGTGGTCCGGCCGAGCGCGTCTTACCGAAGGTCACTTCCTCGCCGGCCATGTTCTGAAGCTCGATGGCGACATGCTCGAGGACGTGGCCGAGCCAGGTGCCTTGGTCCTCACGCATGCGCCGGAAGAAACCACCGGGCTCCCGATAAGAGCAGCCGTGTTCCGCGAGACCGGGCAGCGCTGCGGCCAGCGCATCGACGTATGCCGGCCCCAGCCGGCCGGTGGGCCACGCTTCCAGATCGCGCAAGTCCAGTTCGAGGCGAATGACGGGAAAATGCGCGTACAGGGACGGGCCGACGTAGACGGAACGATCGATAATGCGCATGGGCGTTGCTCCTCGAATAGTTCGCGGCCCTGCTATTCTTTTTCCCGGACCAGTCCATCGGCGGCCGCCCGCCGTGTATGCAGGTTGAATGTCGCTCCGGCGACCAGAATGTGCAAGCGAAGCCCCAGCATGCAGACCGGCTGCCCTTCACCCACGTCTCCGATGGACGAATAGCTGACGTCGGAGGCGTCCACGACCGTCACGCCGCCGCTACCCTCGACCTCGATGGTTTCGTCCGGGCCGATGAAGGCGGCTGTGTCCTCATCGAGTCCGATGCCGACAGAAAACGGGTTGTAGGCGAGCGCGGTGATCAGACGGCCCAGGCGGTCACGCTCACGGAAATGCTGGTCGATGATGAATCGATTGGTGAGTCCCAGTCCCGGCGCGAGCCGCACGCTGCCCGAGATCACTGCGGAACCCTCGTCGCCAAACGCGATCATGTGCTCGCTCAATATGCTGGCGCCCGCGCTGGTTCCGCCGACGGTGACGCCGTGGGCGTTGCGCACGCGGACGAGTTTCGCCACCGGCGTGCCGCCCAGCAGAGTCGTGAGCCGCAATTGGTTGCCGCCCGTGAAGAATATGCCGGTCGCTTCTTCGATCCGCCGCAATCGCCCCGCCTCCTGGCAGTCGCGGCGCGTGTCAAAATCCATCACCGTCACGTGCGCGGCGCCCAAGTCTTTGAAGATTGTCTCGTAGCGCGGCCCGGTCTCATGCATGCGGCTCGCGGTGGGAATCACGACGATATTGGCGCTTGCGCCGCCCGACACTCGTATGAAGCGTTCCAGAATGTGGCGATCATTTTCCTTATTCTCCGCGCCGCCGATCGGCACGATCCAACCGCGAGTCTCGCCCTGGGGAGTCTTACTTGGCATTAAGTTGAGCGCCTCCTAACTAATAGTCCTAACTGCACGGCGAATAATGACGCTTTGCGCGCCGTCTGTCGCGTCCAACGCCACGACGCCTATTTTACGGGGAAGGCAGTGACATCCTCATCGGAGCGGTCTTGCGTTGTTTATTGCGCATCGCGAGACTGCGCATACCGAGACTATCTTTTTCTCGGACTGAATTACAAAGTCCGTGGCGCGGCCAACAATTGAACCCAGTACAGACCGCGCCTCGATGCCTGGCCGGCCGCAAAGGCAATGCCCATCTCGGCGAACCTGGGGTCCATGATGTTCTCACAATGACCGGGACTGTCGAGCCAGCCTTGGACCACCTCATCAGCCGATTTGGGGCCGTAGGCAATATTCTCACCGACTAATTTTTCCTGGTATCCAACGGCGCGGACCCTCTCCGCCGGTGAGCGCCCCGACAGATCCTCATGGTCAAAATAGTTGTGCTTGGCCATGTCGGCCGCATGTCCAAACGCGACGCCCGCAAGCGTCCCGGACAGCCTCACGGGCGGCGCCGGTCCAAACGACCGTTCGCCGCAGCGAGTACCGCGGGCGCGCACCTCGTTGACGAGCTGCAGCGCGCGCGTCGCCAGCACCGGCGCCTGTGCGCTTGAGGGCACCACATAGGCAGAAGCCAGCACGAGCCAGGTATCCATGCCTCGGTGATAAACCCCAATGTCGCGCAGACCTTGGTCTGTCACCGTGCGGCAGCCCGACCGCTTGAGCAGCTGCAGCGTGGCTGACTCCGGACCGCTCACATGTACGGCGGCTGTCGCCTCCGCCTCGTACCCGCTGCGTGCCGCAGCCGCCGCAGCCGGTCGCCCGGCGGCCCACTGTTCGGCCGCCCGGTCCAGCAGTGCATTGTGCTGAAGCGGCCGCGCGGCCGGTAGGATGCCGCCGCACCCCCCCTCTCGAAGCACCTGCACCGCTGAAACAGCATCAGGCCGCGCAGTCAAAGCTGCCGAGAGACCGCCACATAGGACCAAAAGGCGCCATAGCTGCCTGTGAGATAAACGATTCACCCGCCGAGCTCCTGCTGCTCCATCCTGCAATTCGACGCTCGTCGACCAACCCGCGTAATCGTCCAAGCGTTTACTAAGCGAACGCGCAATCGTCGCATCGGATGACCGCGGCCGGCGGTACGCGATCACAGAATTCACAGGGCACGGTGTTCAGAAGATTCGCATTGCACAAAAAGCGCGGCTTTGGCCTCGTATGATCGTTGCGAGAAATCCCTCACGGCAATACATGGGGCGGTGCGGGAACGCGGGGAGAGGCCGCATGCCTCACTCCACCTCCGGGTACGGTCCCCGGCCGCCCTCGGCGATGAACCGATCGATGCGCGCCGTCAGTACCGGCAGCGGCACGGATCCAAGTTCCAGCACCGTGTCATGGAAGGCGCGCAGGTTGAAGTGCGCACCGAGGGCCTGTTCCGCCTTGGAGCGAGCCTGAAGAATCGCGTCCTCCCCCAGGGTGTAGGACAACGCTTGAGCGGGCCAGGCGATGTATCGATCGACTTCCGTTTCGATTTCGTGTTCCTGCAGCGCTGTGTATTCGCGCAAGTACGCGATCGCCCGATCACGGTTCCAGCCTTGCGAATGAATTCCGGTATCGACCACCAGTCGCGCCGCGCGCCAGATCTGATAGTTCAGCATTCCGAAGCGGTCATAGGGCGTTTCATACATCCACATCTCCAGGCCCAGCCGTTCGCAATACAGTGCCCAGCCTTCGCCATAGGCAGACAGGTACGTGTGCTGGCGGAATTCGGGCTGGTTCTTGTGCTCGAGGGCGAGCGCCATCTGGAACGCGTGACCGGGCGCCGATTCGTGCAGGGTGAGCGCGACGAGGTTATAGAGGGGACGACTCGGCAAGTCATAGGTATTGAGCAAATACAGCCCCGGGCCCCCGCGCCCGGCGGTGTAGAACGGAGCGAGATCTTCCGGCACGGGCTTGATGGTGAAGCGGGCCCGCGGCAGCAGTCCAAAGAACTGTGAGGCTTTGCCGTCGAACCTCTTCGCGATCCAGGCCGCGCGCATCAGGAGCTCCTCCGGCGTTTTCGCCTGGAATCGCGGATCCGTGCGCAGAAAAACGAGGAACGCGGGAAAATCACCGGTGAATCCCGTTTCATTTATGACCGCGAGCATTTGCTCGCGCAGGCGGGCGACTTCCGCTTCACCGAACGCGTGAATGGCGGCCGGGTCCCGATCGAGCGTCGTGTATTCGCGTATCTTGGCTCGATAATAGGCTTCGCCGTCCGGCAGGTCATACGCGGCGAGGGATGTGCGCGTGCCGGGGAGATATTCGGAGCGCATGAATGTCAGCAGCTCCGCGTATGCCGGCTGCACGGACTCGCGGATGGTGCTGATCGCCTGCGCGCGAAGACTCGCCTGGTCGGCCGGCGGCACGCCGGGCATATCCTTAAACGGGGTGTAGAAGAGGCTGGCCTGCGGCGTGGCCTCGGTGACCGCGGTGATCGAGGCGTCGCGCCCCGCCAGGGTCACTCGCGGCGGCGTGAAGCCGCGCCGCAGCCCCCGGCGCATTTCGTCCATCTGTTCGTGAAAATACCGCGGAATATCCCGCATCTGGGCGATCCAGTTGCGGTAGTCATGCACGGTTCGATAGGGTCGACGCGCCGTGTAGCCGAGACTCGTCCAGAACGTCGTATCCGAATTGGCGGGCATCTCATAGTCGCGAAAACGCTGATTGGCGATCAGCGTTTCGATCTGCGGGCGATATACGTCGTAGTTGAGCTGCTCGGCGGCCGAAAGCTCCGCCCGTGGGATCGAATCGAGTTTGCGGAGCACGTCTTGCCAAGTGCGCAGCCGCATCTCCTGGGTTGCCGGATCGACCTTCGGCAGATGATCCTGAATCGGCTTCTGAGAGTCTTCAGTGTCGGGCAATTGCTGATCACGCCAGCGCCACTCGGCCGTGTAGATCGCCTGCAAGCGAGCATCGGCCGTGTTGGCCCCTGATGTGCAGGCGGGGAGTGCCAGAGTCATTGCGGACAGCGTGGCCAGGGCCCAGGGAGAGGCTGATGTGTCTTGCTCGCGCATGGCGACACCGTATACGATTTGAGATCTTGCGGGCAATGTCCGGCAACGGCGGGGATCCCATGTCCACAGCCTTCTCGTGCACTTGGTCCGGTGTCTTTCCCGCAGTCACGACGCAGTTCGATCACGCCCTGGAAGTCGATTTGCCGGCGACGCAGAGGGTGCAAAAAGCGCTCCTGCACGATGGTGTCCACGGTCTCGTACTGACGGGCACCGTAGGCGAAGGCAATTCCTTGAGCCCCAGCGAGAAGCGCAGCGTGCTCGGCGCGGCCGTGGAAGTGGGCGAGGGCAGAGTGCCGATCATTGCAGGTGTTTCGGAATTCACGACCGCCGCGGCAGCGAGCTTTGCCCGCGATGCCGAACGCCTCGGCGCTACTGGACTCATGGTGCTGCCGGCGATGGTGTATGTGCCGACGTCCGCAGAGCTTGAATACCATTTCCGAGCGGTGGCGGCGGCGACCGCGCTTCCCATCATGCTCTACAACAATCCGCCGTCGTACCGAGTGAATATCGACATCGCGACGCTCGCTCGTCTGGCGGACGTTCCCAATATCGTCGCGATCAAGGAGGCCGCGCCCGATCCGCGGCGGTTCACCGATCTCATCAACGCCTTCGGCGAACGCTACATGCTGTTTGCGGGTCTCGATGATGTGGCCCTCGAAGCGCTGGTCTTGGGTGCGAGGGGATGGGTGTCAGGACTCTGTAACGCCTTTCCGGCCGAGTCCCTCGCCTTCTATGCCGCCGTCAAGAAAGGGGATCTCGAGCAGGCGCGCGCAATGTACCGCTGGTTCATGCCGCTCTTGCACTTGGATGCGGAGCACGATCTGGTCCAATCGATCAAGCTCGCCGAACAGATCATGGGCCGCGGCACGGAACGGGTGCGCCCGCCGCGGCTGCCGCTGGCGGGCGAGCGCCGCGCCGCCGTGATCGCCATGGTCGAGCGCGCTCGCGACACGCGTCCCTGACGGTGCCCGCGATCCGCGTCATTGATTCTCACACCGGCGGCGAGCCCACGCGCCTCGTGCTCGACGGCGGCCCTGAATTGGGCGCGGGTCCCCTCGCGGAGCGCGTTCAGCGCTTTCGCGAGCACTTCGATGCCTATCGCTGCGCAATCGTGAACGAGCCGCGGGGCTCGGATGCCCTCGTTGGTGCGCTCCTCGTCAAACCGCACCGCGCCGACTGCGAGCTCGGCGTGATCTTCTTCAACAACGTGGGCTACTTGGGGATGTGCGGGCACGGCACGATCGGCCTGATCGCATCGCTGAAGTTTGCCGGCGAGCTCGCCCCGGGCGCAGTCAAGATTGATACGCCCGTCGGTGCCGTCGAGGCAGAGCTGCATGCGGATGGGCAGATCAGCGTGGCCAACGTGGTGAGCTACCGCTCGGCGCGCCAGCTCGCCGTGAGCGTCTCCGGATTCGGGCCGGTGCTGGGCGATGTCGCCTGGGGAGGCAACTGGTTCTTCTTGATCTCCGAGCACGATCAGATCCTCGATCTCAAGCATGTCGAATCGCTGACCGATTTTTGCTGGCGCGTGCGCGCGGCGATCAATGCTCAAGGTCACCCGCTGGTGGATCACGTCGAGCTGTTTGCGCCCTCGATTCAGCCAGGCGCCCACAGCCGCAACTTCGTGCTGTGCCCGGGCAAAGCCTATGACCGCTCGCCGTGCGGCACGGGCACGAGCGCGAAGCTCGCCTGTCTTGCCGCAGACGGCAAGCTCGCAGAAGGCGAGGCGTGGGTGCAGGAGAGCGTGATCGGCAGTACCTTTGTGGGTCGCTATCGATGGCGCGATCGCGCCAAAGGCGAGATTGCGCCGACCATCACCGGTACGGCGCACGTCACCGGGGAGACCGTGCTGCGTCTCGACCCGGAAGATCCATTCTGCTGGGGGATTCGCGCGTGAACGAACCAAACCGCGGGCAGCGCACAATTCGCAGGCGAGATCACTGATGGTCCCTCGGAATGGGCTCCTCCCAGGTCTTCGTCCGGACGAGCACGCCGTCGCGCAATAAGGTGCGGGTGTACTTGTAGAAAAACGTGTGAGCGTCGCTCGATACATCGAGGTGGCCGCGCCAAGTGAGCGTGCGGTCCTTGAGGACTTGAATGCTTTCCGAGTCGCCCTGAACGCGCGCGAGGTCGGGATGCGCGTCGTCGATGTCGTACTGCAGACGTTCCGTATGATCGAAGCGTCCCCAAGGATAGATCTCTGCGACTTTGCCTTTCCATACCCCCGTGCTGCGCTGGCGCTCCTCGTCGCGCAGCACCGTCCACTCGCCCGGCCATGCCCAATCGCTGCCGCCGACCGTGTTGATTCCTTCCGGTGCTTCGACGGGCTCGGGCGGCGCAAACGCGGGAGCGGTCGGCCCATGCACCGGCACGCGCGGTAAGATCACGCTCGAGGGCTCGTTGCCGCCGAGCATGAGCGAGGTGGTCATCGGGTACGGCGTCGGCCAGTTCATGGGCCAGAGCGCGTTGGAAACAGCGATGCGGATGCGATGATCTTTGGGGAACACCCAAGAGGCAAGATGCAAATTGAATGAGATTCGATATGTCTGACCGGGCGTCAAGTCCTCGGGCTCGGCCATGGAGTGGCGCTGTGCGCCGTTGATGCCCGCGCCGGTGACGAGCGTGACCTGCCCATCGGGCGCAACGTCGCAGAGCCGCACGAACCAGTCCGCCAGCGGCGCATCCGCCGCAGCCTGCAGAGTGACGCGCGGCACGCCCAGAATTGCCACCTCTTCATCGAGCGGCGGCGAGTCATAGGTCAGGCTGAACGCGTCCACCGGACGTTGATCCGTTAACAATTCTCCCCACCAAAAGCCGGCCTCGATGCCTGCGGAGGGTACGTAGCGCAGCTGATCGCGGCCGCCGGCCGACGCCGTCCCTGACAGCCGATGCTCCGGCTGCAGATACCACGTGGTAGCAGTGAGCCCGAGGGGCGGCCAGCTCTCCGCTCGCCACTCCCCGGGTACGTCCTGGGGCTGAGGTCCGGGCGGGTGCCCATGCTGCTGATAGATGACGACGCGCGGATCCTTCAGGACGCCGTTGTCGCGCCCCTTCAGCCAGTAATCGAACCAGCGCACCGCCTGGTCGCGCCACTCGTAGCGCGGTCCGTAGTCGCTGTCGTTCGGGAAACTGTGGTTCCACGGCCCGATCCAGGCCTTGATGGGTGCCTTCACCTGGTCGAGCATTCGCGGGATGCTGTCCCGATATCCGTCCGCCAGACCGCCGATCAAAAAAGCGGGGACATCGAGCTCATCGATCGGCCGCCGCAGTGGCGCGCGCCAGAATGCCCCGTCGCGCTGATGCTTCATGTACGTGAGCGACCAGGGCGCCGAATCCATGCGCGGGCCGATCACCGACTCGTCCAGGGTGAAATCCGGCGCGCCGCTGCGCCCTTGGTCTAAATCCATGGTGACTTCGAACTCATCGACGTGAAACACGCCGTCCATGTAATGCACGTCTTCCTTGAACAGCTCTTCGGTGGCGCAGGCGGCGAGAATGGCTTTGAGCGCCGGCGGCCTCCTCAAGGCCATTTGGATCGCGTTGAAGCCGCCCCAGGAAATTCCCAGCATGCCGACCTTGCCGTTCGACCACGGTTGGCGCGCCAGCCACGCGATCACCTCGTCCCCATCCTTTTGCTCCTGCGCCGAGTATTCCCGCTCGGGCGGCGCACCCTCGCTGTTGCCGAAGCCGCGGATGTCGACGCGTGCACCCACATACCCGTGCCTGGCGAAATACGAATGGATGCCAAAGTCGCGAATTGCCTCGTCGTCGTCCTTGCGATAGGGCAGATACTCGAGGAGGGCGGGGAAGCGCTCGCCCCCGTGGGCGCCCGCCGGCATGTACAGAGTTACCGCGAGACGGACGCCGTCCGGCATCGGAATCCACGTCTTTTTGATTTGTACGCCATACACAGGCGCCGATGACGCGAGGGCGGGCGCCGATGGCGCACCGGCGGCGGCTCGCACCGACAGCGCGGCACACAACGTCAGGATAACGGGGGCGCGACTTCTCATGGTTGCCCCACCGAGGATGTGTGTCCGACGGATACCGCGGGATGCCGCGGTCCGAGATGTCCGCGGACTCCATCCCTCCAACCCTGCGCAACGGCGATTATCTTGCGGGTTTTCATATGCTCATAGAGGAGTATGCGCTTGCACGTGCGAAGGCGGCGGGAGAGACTTTTCAGCGCCCATAAGCCCCACATGTAGTTACCGTACTCGCGCAGCATCACCGTGTCGTTGCGTGCGATGTAGTAGCGCCGGTCGGGTGAGTGGTTGGAGGTCCACTTGTTCATCCACAATACGCTGTGCTGGGTGGCTGCACCGATTGCATGCGACATGATGGGCTTTCGAGTCTTGATCACCCGAAAGCCCTTAGCCCGTGCTCTGAAACAATATTCGCTGTCGACATAGTCGATGAAAAATTCCTCCCTGAAAGGTCCGATCGCGGCGTGGGCCGCCAATGGGATCAATGAACCGGAAGTGATCACCGATTCGACTTCCTCCCATGGATCGCCCTCCCGGGCAGCGCCGCGCGTCTCGTTGCTCGCTTCGTGCGATCCTCTGTTGACGTCTCTGAAGCCGGATCCGATGACCGCCATTCGGTCTCGGTCGGGGAAGGAGCCGAGCGCCGCGAACAATGTCTGCACCATGTCGTCGTCGACAACGCTGTCCTGGTCCAGAAGCAGGACCCATGAGTTTCCGCTCGCGGCTGCACGCTGAACGCCTATATTCAGCGCGCGCGCAACGCCGAGGTTCTCTGCGTTCGACACGAGCGTGATCGATGGATTCGCGGCGAGCTCACGCAGCATCTGGAGTTCCGCTTCGCCCGAGCCGTTGTCCACGATCACCAGCGCGCGGACCTGCGGCAGGATGCGGCGGATTCGGGTGGAAAAATCGGAATCCGGATGATACGTCACCGCAATGGCGCATACATCCTGGCTGCGCGTTGGGCGGCAGGGCACGCTGTCCATCATGCAGATACTGCCCCTTGAGTCTGGATCAGAGCGGTTCGTGTCGGCTGCCCCTTTTACAGCCGGGATCGCAAATCTTACGCCGTTTCTAATTCACAGGCTTTGATGAGCCCAAAGCGGCCATCTCGGACGCATGATGCGTGTCTGAGGAGCCCGCGGGATTGAGCAGCAGCGAGTACTCTTTGATCAATTGACCACGTCCCCAGCGCACGTCGACCAGCAGGCGCACGACCGGATCCGTAAAAGGCTGATCGGAGTGAACGGCAAGTATCGGTCGATCCTGAGGGTCCCGCGTGACTTTGAAGTGGGTCGACGATAAAAAGTCGGGACGGTCCGCGCCGTAGTGTTCGAACGTCTCGCGGCTTGCCACCGCCGCAATGAGTTCACTCAACTCTTCGGCGGTTGCGGCGACGATGTCGATCTGTGCCGTCAGTGGTTCATTGAGCGAGGATTCCACGCGGATGTCGCCCAGGCCGACGGCACCGGCTGCCCCGGGCAACGCCAGGGCCAGCGCCAACAAGAACGGGTTCAGGCCGCGCGACATGGTCTGCTCCAAACGGGCGGAGGAGGTCATGCTATGCGAGAAAATTCGATGCTGGATACCGCGGAGTTCGAAGACTTCGACGCAGTTCACGCAAATGAGTAAGATCGGATGCCAGGAGACTACATGCCCGACGACACGCCCGTAAACGCTCTGCGAGTGAACGGCACACGTCTGTGGTCACGCCTGATGGCCATGGCGCAAATCGGCGCAACCGCCCAAGGCGGCTGCAATCGACAAGCGCTGACGGACGGGGACCTGGCGGGGCGCGAGCTGTTCATGAGCTGGGCCCGGGCCGCCGGTTGCACCGTGCGCGTCGATGCGATCGGCAACGTATTCGCGCGCCGCCGCGGGCGTCATGACGGGTTGCCGGTGGTCATGACCGGGAGTCATCTGGACACGCAGCCGACCGGCGGGAAATTCGATGGTGTTTACGGAGTGCTGGCGGGACTCGAGGTCATCGAGTCGCTCAATGACCACGAGATCGGCACGCCGCACCCGATCGAAGTCGCCGTGTGGTGCAACGAGGAAGGATGCCGCTTTCCCGCGGCCATGATGGGCTCGGCGGTGTGGTCGGGGCGCATGTCCCTGGCGAGTGCCTATGCCCTGGCGGATCGCGGCGGCCGCAGCGTGCGGCAGGAGCTCGAGCGGCTGGGCGTTAATCTGCATACGCCGCTGTCACGTCAGCCGGTCAAGGCCGCGCTCGAAGTTCACATCGAGCAGGGCCCGGTTCTCGAGCAGCAAGCGAAGACCATCGGGATCGTCACCGGAGTGCAGCACATGAGCCGCCATGAGGTGCTGGTATTGGGACAGGAGGCACATGCCGGTCCCACGCCCATGGACGTGCGGCGCGATCCCATTCGCGCGCTGGCGGATGTGCTGCCCGCGCTTTATGCGGCGGCGGCTCGGCGCGGGCCGCAGGCACGTCTCACCGTCGGCATCATCGAGACTCAGCCGGGTTCCCCCAACACCGTTCCCGGTCGTTTGCGCTTCACGGTCGATTTGCGGCATCCGGACCGCGAGCAATACCGCTCGCTGTGCGATGAGGTCAATCGCGTGGTTGCAGCGGCGCTGCAGCGGCACGCGCTCGGGGGCGAAATTCGCTGCGTCTGGGAAGCGCCCGGCGTGGTGTTCGACGCCGCCTGTGTGGCCGCGGTGCGCCGCTCGGCGGCGGCCTTGGGGTACGATGCGATGGAGTTGGTGAGCGGCGCCGGCCACGATTCCTGCAACCTCGCCGCCGTGGTGCCCACTGCGATGATTTTCGTCCCCTGCGCCGGCGGGTTGAGTCACAACGAAGCGGAAAGCGCCTCGCTGCCCGACTTGGAGGCCGGTGCCAATGTGCTGTTGCGCGCGATGATGTCGTTGGCAAATGACGCACCCGCAGACCATGCTGGCCTCGCGAATTGACTTGGTGACCATTGCCGGCGCTGCAGTACTGGGCGGCGCTGTTGCGGGCAGCGCGTACGCAAGCGACGCCGCGATGCCCGCAGCGGTGCCGGTGACCGCCTTGCACTGCGGGCATTTCGTCGACACGGCCGCCGGCAAGGTGCTCGGCGAGACCACGATCGTGGTCGAGGGCGCCCGCGTTCTCGATGTGAAGAGCGGTACCCAGACACCGCCAGGCGCTCAAGAAATCGACTTGACGAGCCAGACGTGTATGCCGGGCCTGATCGATAGCCACACGCATCTCACCGGCCAGACCAGTCCCACCCAGTACGTGGATCAGTTTCATTGGAACATCGCTGACTACGCGGTGCGCTCCACGGTCTATGCGCGCCGCACCTTGCTGGCGGGATTTACCACCGTGCGCAATGTCGGCGACCGGGCCAACGAATCGGTTGCGCTGCGCAACGCGATCAACGCGGGGATCATTCCGGGTCCAAGAATCTTTACCGCGGGGCAGGCCATAGGTTCCACCGGAGGCCACGCTGATCAGACCAACGGGTATCGAATCGATCTCGCCGGCGACGCCGGCGTGACGAGCGGCATCATCAACAGCCCTGAAGATGCCGTCAAAGCGGTGCGCCTGCACTACAAAGAGGGCGATGATCTGATCAAAATCATGCCCTCGGGCGGCGTGCTCGACGAGAGCAACAGCGGCGATAATGCGCAGCTTACGCTCGAAGAAATTCGGGCGGTGGTGGCTACCGCCCATGACTACGGCTTCACGGTGGCCGCACACGCGCACGGCGCCGAGGCCATTCGGCGCGCGGTGCTCGGCGGCGTCGATTCGATCGAGCACGGCACCTTCATGGACGCTGCGGACATGAGACTCATGGTGGAGCATGGCACTTGGTATGTGCCGACCATCATCGCCGGCGACTTCGTCGCGCGGCAGGCCAAAGTGCCGGGCTATTACCCGCCGCAAGTGGCCGCAAAGGCCGCAGCGATCGGACCGCTCATCCTGGCGACCGCGGCCCGCGCGTACAAGGCGCACGTCAAGATTGCCTTCGGCACCGATGCCGCCGTTTATCCGCATGGCCAGAACGCGCATGAATTCGAATTGATGGTGCAGGCGGGCATGCCGCCGATGTTCACGCTGCAGGCGGCCACCATCAACGCTGCGCAACTGCTCAAGCACGATGGGGATTTGGGCACCGTGGCGGCGGGCAAGATCGCCGATGTGGTCGCCGTGCCCGGCGACCCGATCGCGGATATCAGCGTGATGAAACGCGTGAGTTTCGTGATGAAGGACGGTATCGTCTACAAAATGAATTCAACGCCGGTCGCGTTGGCGCAATAACACGAGGGTGTTCCATGGAAATGCAGCTCACGAAAAAACTGGCGCTAGTCACGGGCAGCACCGCCGGCATCGGCAACGCGATCGCGACCTCGCTGGCGCGCGAAGGCGCGCGCGTCATCGTGAACGGCAGAACCCCGGCTGCGGTCGAGGGCGCGGTCGCGAAGATGAAGTCGCAGAGCGGCAGCGAGGTATCGGGCTTTGCGGGCGATTTGAGCCGCGCGTCGGTAGCCGAGACGCTCGTGAGTCAACATCCGGCCGTCGACATTCTGGTGAACAACCTGGGAATTTTCGAGGTGAAGGCGTTCGAAGAGATCACCGATGCCGATTGGCAGAGATTTTTCGACGTCAACGTACTATCCGGCGCACGGCTGGCGCGGCTGTATTTGCCGCACATGCGCGCGCGCAATTGGGGACGGATCATATTCATATCGAGCGAGAGCGCCTATCACATACCGGCGGAAATGATTCACTACGGCATGACCAAGGCCGCGCAGATCGCGGTGGCGCGCGGTCTGGCCGAGCTCACGGCCGGCACCGGCATCACGGTCAACAGCGTGTTGCCGGGGCCGACGCGCTCTCGGGGGGTGGGCGACTTCGTGGCCGAGATGGCCGCTGCTGCGGGCAAGACCCCGGAAGCGGTCGAACAGGAATTCTTCCAAACCGCGCGCCCGACGTCCCTGCTCAGGCGTTTTGCAACGCCGGAAGAGGTGGCGGCGCTGGTGACTTATGTCGCAAGCCCGTTGTCCTCGGCCACGACCGGCGCCGCGCTGCGCGTCGACGGTGGGGTGGTCAAGAGCGCATTTTAAAACCGTGATCAGTGTACTTAACTTAACAGTTCCGGGACCTTAACCTCGGTGCATGAAAGCTGCGATCGAGTCGGCGGCGAATGTTGCGGTGCAAGAATCAGGCGTGCCCGTGGACGAAGCGGAGCGCTTGGTATCCTTGCATCGACTCGGCCTTCTGGACACCGAACCGACCGAGGCCTTCGACGCCGTCACGCGCTTGGCCGCCGCAGCCCTGCGAGTACCCATTCTCTTGGTGTCGCTGGTCGACGAAAATCGCCTGTGGTTCAAATCGCGCATTGGCCTGACGGCGCGCGAGACCGCACGCCATGGATCATTTTGCAATTACGCCGTGTGGCAGCGCCAACCGCTTCTCGTGCGCGATGCCACCCAGGACCCGCGCTTCGCGAATCATCCGCTGGTGATCGGGGCGCAGGGCGTGCGCTCGTACTTGGGGATCCCGCTGTATACCCGCGGGCGCCAAACGGTGGGCACGTTGTGCGCCATGGACATCCAAGTGCGCGACTTCGGCGACTCGGAAAGTGTCGTGCTCACGGAGTTCGCGAAGATCGCCGAAGAACTTCTCTGCGCCAAAGAGCTCGCGGTGAAGGCCGACGGCGTTCTGCAGTACGCGATGGAGCGCGAGAAACTGTTTCGCGAGACTTTCGAACAAGCGGCGGCGGGCATCGTGCATACCTCGCTGCACGGCGCGATCCTGCGAAGCAATCAACGCGCGAGCGCGATCTTGGGTTATACCCCCGCGCAACTGCGCGAACTGACCTTCCCCGATATCACTCATCCCGAGGACCTGCCGAAGAACGTCAGCGAATTCAAGCGTACGATCGCGGGCGAGATCGACGGCTATCGACTGGAACAACGCCTGCTGTGCAAGGATCAACGCTATGTGTGGGCGCTTGTCTCGGTCGCGCTCAAGCGCACTTCGTCGCGACAAACCGATTACAGCATCGTCGTGCTCGAGGATATATCGGCCCAGAAGCAGGGCGAAGCGAACGCACTCAAATCCCGTGATGTCCTGCAGGAAAAAGTGGCATTGCAAACGCTGATGCTGCAGGAGCGCGATGATGCCTTGAAGTTGCAGATCACGCGCGCGCTCGAAGCCGAAGCGGCGCAGCGCGATATGCAACGGGAGCTGCGCGAAACGCAGCGGGAGCTGCGCGAGGCGCAAGAGCAGCAGCGCGCCACCCAGGAGCAGCAGCGCGCCGCCCAGGAGCAGCAGCAGCGCGCCCAGGAGCAGCAGCAGCGCGAGGCGCAGGAGCAGCAGCGCGCGGCCCACGAGCAGCAGCAGCGCGAGACGCAGGAGGCGCTGCGCGAGACCCAAGCGGCAGTGCGCGAGACACAAGAGGCACTGCGCCAGGCGCAGGTGGCGCTGCAGGCTTCGAATGCCAAGCTCGCCGCGGAAAGTGTGACCGACTATCTGACGGGTCTGCCGAACCGCCCCAGTTTCAGCCGCCGCAGCGAACAAGCCGCCAATGCGCTGCGGCTGTCGCGCAAACCGTACGGGCTCATCCTGCTGGACTTGGATGACTTCAAGCACATCAATGATGAGTACGGCCATGACGTAGGCGATGAGGCATTGTGTGCCCTGGGCAAAGTTCTCATGGCCCAATTGCGCAACTCCTCCGACATGGCGGCGCGGTTGGGAGGAGAGGAGTTCGCGGTGCTATGTTTCGGCGACATCAATGAGCAAACGCTGCATGATGTGGCGGAGCGAATACGCAATCAGATGAGCAAGGAGCCGCTCGCCACGGCCAAAGGGCTACTGCGTTTCACCGGCAGTTTTGGTCTGGCATTGAGCCAGCCCGACGACCCGGACTGGAAGACCGTTTACGGCCGAGCGGATGCGGCGCTGTATGAAGCCAAGACTGCCGGCAAGGACCGGATTTCTTTTGGCCGCTCCTTTTCCAAGGGCGCGACCGCGCGCTTAAGAGCTCTGAACATCGCCCCGCCAACCGCTCAGCTGCCGACCACTGCGCCGTCGCCGACCACTGCGCCGCCGCCGACCACCGATTAACCGCCGCGCACCGCGCAGCTGCCCACCGCCCGAGCCCGCCGGAGGTTGATCGCGGCGTGCAGCGACTTCGCCGCGGCGCGGATGGCCGCACTCTCGCCGCCGCCCGCATAAATGATGGCGCGCGAGGAGCTGATCAGCAGTCCCGTGCCGCGTGTATTCAGGCCGGCGGCGAGGGTGCTGTCGAGATCACCGCCCTGCGCTCCGATCCCGGGAACGAGGAACCACAGTGCAGGGTGCGCCCGCCGCAACTCGGCCATTTCCTCAGGATAGGTCGCACCGACCAGCAGCATCAGATTCTGATGCTCATTCCAATGGGCCGCCGCGTGCTCGGCAATTCGCCGATAGAGAGGCTGGCCGCCGACGAGCAGATCCTGGAAATCGCGCGCGCCGGGATTCGAGGTGCGGCACAGCAGGATGGCGCCGCGCTCGGGTCGGGCGAGGAAGGGAAGCACGGAGTCCTCGCCCATGTAGGGATTTACCGTAACGGCATCGGCGCCATAGCGATCGAAGGCCTCGCGCGCATAGGCTTGCGCGGTATTGCCGATGTCATTGCGCTTGGCATCGAGGATCACGAGCGCAGCCGGTGCGCGCTCGCGAATATAGCGAATGCTCGCCGCGAGCTCGGCTTCCTTCCCGAGGGCGCTATAGAACGCGATTTGCGGTTTGTAGGCGGCTGCTATGTCGAAGGTCGCATCGACGACGCGCCGATCGAACGCGAATAATGGCTGTGGATCGTCGCGCAATTCGCCGGGCAGTTTGCTAGGGTCCGGATCCAGGCCGACGCACAGCAAGCCGTTGGTGGTCAGGTGCGCTCGATCGAGACGTTCACAAAAGATCGTCGGCATGCGGCCAATGATAGCGAGCGCATTGGGAGTATGCTTGGGCTTAGTGAGCACGGTATCGTCAAGCAAGTCTCGAGCCGGACCGCGATTGGTACTGCAGCCCGCCGGCCGCCGCGCGGCGCGGCATACCAGCGCTCGCGCCCTGAAGCGCTTCTTCGCGATTGCCGACGCGTGGGAACTTTCGCCGCTGCAGCAATGCCGGTTGCTGAAGATTCCCTCCCCGCAGGTGCTCGCGCGTTACCGCTTAGGCCAGGCGCCGCGGCTCTCCGCCGTGCAGCAAGAGCGCGCCGCACTGATTGCCAACATTCAGCACTCCCTCACCCTCGACTCCGAGAACAAGGACCGGGCCTGGGCCTGGGTGCATGCGCCGCGGGAAGGCGCGCCGTTCGACGGCGACAGCCCGCTTTACTATATGCTGGAGAACGGCCTGCCGGCCCTGCGCGAAGTGGCGCGCCTGCTGGTACGCGAAAGAGTACGGGAAAGCGAACCTCGCTGAGCCAATGCGGCTCACGCGGAACATTCGGACAAGCTCCTGGGTTATACTAAGCGGCTGTTCCGATGCGAATGTGGCGGAATTGGTAGACGCGCCAGGCTTAGAACCTGGTGGGGCAACCCGTGCGAGTTCGAGTCTCGCCTTTCGCACCAGCGAGCCCCTAGGACTGATTCGCGCGCCTTTAGAGGATCGACATGCAGGTTTCCGTTGAAAGTATCGGCAAATTGGAGCGCCGCATGCAAGTGCAGGTGCCCGCCGAGCGCATCAGCCAAGAAATTGCGACGCGTCTCAAGCGGCTGAGCCGTACCGCGCGATTGAAAGGCTTTAGACCCGGGAGGGCTCCGCTCACGGTGATCCGCCAGCAATTCGGGCAGCAAGTGCATCGCGAAGTGATCGGCGAACTGCTGCAGGCGAGCTTCACCGAAGCGCTCACCCAGAAGCAGCTGTCCCCCGCCGGTAGCCCGCGCATCGAGCCGCAGACCGTCGGCGAGGGGCAGGATCTCACCTATGTGGCGACCTTTGAAGTGTTTCCGGAAGTCGCTCTGCGTCCCGTCGAATCCCTGCAAATCGAGCGCGTCACGGCCGACGTGAGCGAGAGCGACATCGATGCGATGGTCGAGCGGCTGCGCAAACAGCAGATGAAGTACACGGCGGTCACGCGGCCCGCGGCGCGCGGCGATAGAGTCACGGTCGATTTTGAAGGCTCGATCGACGGCGTCCCGTTTGCCGGCGGCAAGGGACAAAACACGGCGATCGTGATCGGCGAGGGCCGCATGTTGGCGCAGCTCGAGCAAGGGCTCATCGGCGCCGCCGCCGGCGAAACCAAACTGATCGGCGTGGATTTTCCCGCCGATTACCGGGCGAGCGAGCTTGCCGGCAAGCTCGCGAATTTCAAAGTCGAACTGAAGAGCGTCGAGGAAGCGTCGCTCCCCGCGCTGGACGAGGAGTTCTGCAAATTGTTTGCCGTGACCGAGGGAGGCCTGCCGAAGCTGCGCGGGGAGGTGGAGGCCAATATGCGCCGCGAGCTCGACCAGACGCTGCGCAATCGCAATAAGGCGGCGGTCATGGAGGCGCTCTATCAAGCCAATCCGATCGACGTGCCGAACGCCTTGCTGGAGTCGCAGATTCAAGACTTGCAGGTCGAGGCCATGCGCCGGTCCGGCGCCAAAGACGTATCGCAGGCGCCGCCGCGTGAGCCTCTCGTGGAGCCCGCGCGGCGCCGAGCGGCGCTCGGCCTGCTGATCAACGAGATCATCCGACGCGAGCAGATCGTGCTCGATCCGGCCCGCTCGAACGCGCGGCTCGATGAAATGGTCGGCGCGTACGGCGACGCGGCCGCATTGAAACGAGCGTACCTGCAAAACCCCGATGCGATGCGGCAGGTGGAGAGTTTGGCGCTCGAAGACCAGGTAGTGGAATGGATTATGGCGCATGCTACGGTGCGCGAGAGGCGGTCCACGTTCAAGGAGTTGATGAACTTTGACGGCTGAACCCCATTGACCGGCTTACTTGAATTTGTCGATAAGTGTCCTCACTAACCCTGGTGCGTTAAGTTATCTAGAAGGCGAAAATCCATGACGACTCGAGCACTCAATTTGGTTCCGATGGTGGTTGAACAAACCGCTCGCGGCGAGCGTGCATATGACATCTACTCGCGGCTGCTCAAGGAGCGGGTGATTTTCGTCGTCGGGCAGGTCGAGGATTACATGGCCAACCTGGTGGTGGCGCAGCTGTTGTTCCTGGAATCGGAAAACCCCGAAAAGGACATCGCGCTGTACATCAATTCGCCCGGCGGCTCGGTGAGCGCCGGTCTTGCGATCTATGACACCATGCAATTCATCAAGCCGGACGTGAGCACGATTTGCGTGGGCTTGGCGGCCTCGATGGGCGCGGTGCTGCTGGCGGGCGGTGCGGCGGGCAAGCGCTATTCGCTGCCCAATTCAAAGATCATGATTCATCAGCCTTCGGCCGGCTTTCAGGGCCAGGCGTCGGACATCGATATCCATGCCCGCGAAGTGTTGGAAACGAAGGAGCGCCTCAACCGGATCATGGCCAAGCACACCGGCCAGTCGATCGAGCGCGTCAAGCAGGACAGCGACCGTGATAACTTCATGAGCGCGGAAACCGCACGTGCCTACGGAATAGTGGATTCCATGCTCGAGAAGCGAGGCGAAGTGCCGGTAAAGGCCGAATCACCGTTAAGGGCCGAACCTGTAAAGGCCTAGGAGGCTCCTGGGGAGCTCGATTTCGGCTGCGGACAGCCGCCTTATGGTCCCTTGAGGGACCCCGGTCACAGCCTGAGGGCGGCTTTCTTTGCGCCGGATCCGTCGGGTGCTATATAGTCAGTATCGTCGCCGCGCCCGCTGCCCAAGTGGCGGCACGGTTAACGTGAGGACAGCATGAGCGAAGATTCGCGCGGCAAACATGATGACGGTAAACTCCTGTACTGCTCCTTCTGTGGGAAGAGCCAACACGAAGTACGGAAGCTGATCGCCGGGCCTTCGGTTTTCGTCTGCGACGAATGCGTCGAGCTGTGCAACGACATCATCCGCGAAGAGCTGGAGGAGCGCGCCGAACGCACCCGCGACAAGCTGCCGAAGCCGCAGGAAATCAAAAAAGTCTTGGACGAGTATGTGATCGGGCAGGAGCGCGCCAAGAGGGTCCTCTCGGTCGCGGTCTACAACCATTACAAGCGTTTGCAGACGCGCGGCGCCGAAGGCGTACGCTCGCGGGACGAAGTCGAGCTTGCCAAGAGCAATATCCTGCTGATCGGGCCCACCGGGTCCGGAAAGACGCTGCTGGCGGAGACGCTCGCGCGCTTGCTGAACGTTCCGTTCACCATCGCCGATGCCACGACCTTGACCGAGGCCGGCTACGTCGGCGAGGACGTCGAGAACATCATCCAAAAGCTTCTGCAGAAATGCGACTACGACGTCGAGAAGGCGCAAACCGGCATCGTCTACATCGATGAGATCGACAAGATTTCCCGCAAATCCGACAACCCGTCGATCACCCGCGACGTGTCCGGCGAGGGCGTGCAGCAGGCGCTTCTGAAGCTGATCGAGGGCACGATCGCCTCGGTTCCGCCGCAGGGAGGACGCAAGCATCCGCAGCAAGAATTTTTGCAGGTCGATACCACCAATATCCTGTTCATTTGCGGCGGCGCGTTCGCGGGTCTCGAGAAGATCATCATGAACCGCACCCACAAGAGCGGCATCGGCTTCATCGCCGAGGTGCGCGAACAAAACGCGCGGCCGCACGGCAACGACGTTTTTCACGATACCGAGCCCGAAGACTTGATCAAGTATGGCTTGATTCCGGAGTTCGTCGGCCGCTTGCCGGTCGTGGCGACGCTGGAGGAATTGGACGAAGACGCGCTGATCTCCATTTTGCTGCAGCCGAAAAACGCGCTCACCAAGCAGTATCGGAAGCTCTTCGACATGGAAGGGGTGGAGCTGGATTTTCGGGAGGATGCGCTGCGATCGGTAGCCCGCAAGGCGATGCAACGCAAGACCGGCGCACGCGGCCTGCGCACCATTCTCGAGAATGTGCTGCTCGATACCATGTATGACCTGCCGTCATTGCGTAACGTTCAGAAGGTGGTGGTCGACGAGCAGGTGATCGAAGGCCAGAATAAGCCCTATATCATCCATCGATCGGAGGAGACTCGCTTGGTGGCCCCGGTTGAAGAACAGCGGCGCCCCACGGGCTCTGACCATCTTTGAGCCCACCGTGGTTAGGAGGCCTTTGCACCAAAAAGATCCGGCTTGAAACTCCTGACGAGGGGCCTCATCTAATGATGAATACGTGCCACAATCGAATAAGGCCAGCCTAGTGAACGATGAACCCGTTGCCGATGTTCCGACTCTGACTCCCGCCCGCACCGGCATGCCGGTGCTGCCGCTGCGTGATGTGGTGGTCTACCCGCACATGGTGATCCCGCTGTTCGTCGGCCGGGAGAAATCGATCGTTGCGCTGGATTTGGCGATGAAGGCCGACAAGCGCATTCTTCTCGTCGCGCAAAAGCAAGCCGACGTCGACGATCCGAAGGGCGAGGATCTGTACCGGGTGGGGACGGTTGCGACCATCCTGCAGCTGCTCAAGCTTCCCGACGGCACGGTCAAGGTACTGGTCGAGGGTGTGGACCGGGCCAGCATCGAAAAGCTCTCCGAGGGCGAGTTCTTTTCGGCCGAAGTCACCCCGATGCCGGACCTCGAGCGCTATGAAGAGCGGGAGATGGACGTGCTCACCCGCTCGGTGATCACGCAATTCGAGCAATATGTGAAGCTCAATAAGAAGGTGCCGCCGGAGATCCTCACCTCCTTGGCCGGCATCGAACAGGCCGGCCGACTGGCCGATACCGTCGCCGCGCACATGTCCTTGAAGCTCTCCGAAAAGCAAAAGGTTCTCGAAATCCCCGATGTGCGTAAACGGCTGGAGCACATGCTCGCCGTCATCGAGGGCGAAATGGATGTGCTGCAGATCGAAAAGCGCATTCGCGGCCGCGTGAAGCAGCAGATGGAAAAGAGCCAGCGCGAGTACTACCTGAATGAGCAAATGAAGGCCATTCAGAAGGAGCTGGGCGAACTCGACGAAGCGCCGAATGAAATCGGCGAGCTGGAAAAGCGCATCAAGGCGGCAGGCATGCCGAAAGAGGCGCGCGAGAAGGCCAACTCGGAGCTCGCCAAGCTCAAGCTCATGTCGCCGATGTCGGCGGAAGCAACGGTGGTGCGCAATTTCATCGATTGGCTGGTGAAGGCGCCGTGGAAGAAGCGCAGCAAGGTGCACCTGGACATCAGCGCCGCCGAAAAAGTGCTGGAAGCCGACCACTATGGTTTGGAAAAGGTCAAAGAGCGCATCGTCGAATACCTCGCCGTGCAGCAGCGGGTCAAGAATTTGCGCGGCCCGATCCTCTGTCTGGTGGGGCCGCCCGGCGTCGGCAAGACCTCGCTCGGGCAAAGCGTGGCGCGTGCCACCAATCGTAAATTCGTGCGCATGTCCCTAGGGGGCGTACGCGACGAGGCGGAGATTCGCGGCCATCGGCGCACCTATATCGGTTCCATGCCCGGTAAGATCATTCAGAATCTGGCCAAGTGCGGTGTGCGCAATCCGCTGTTCCTGCTCGATGAGGTCGATAAAATGTCGACCGATTTTCGCGGTGATCCCTCTTCCGCGCTGCTCGAAGTGCTCGACCCCGAGCAAAACAGCACCTTCAACGACCACTACCTCGAAGTCGATTTCGACCTCTCCGAAGTGATGTTCGTGTGCACGGCGAACAGCCTGAATATTCCTCCGCCGCTCCTGGATCGCATGGAAGTCATCCGCCTTCCCGGCTATACGGAGGACGAGAAGAGCAACATTGCGCGCCGTTACCTGTTGCCGAAGCAGATCAAGCTGAACGGCTTGAAACCCGATGAATTGGTCGTGGCCGACGTCGCCATCATGGACATGATTCGCTACTACACGCGCGAAGCCGGCGTGCGCAACCTCGAGCGCGAGCTGTCGAAGATCGGGCGCAAGGCGGTCAAGCAGTTGTTGCTCAAGCCGAGCGATAAGACTGTGACGATCAACTCCAAGAATCTCGACGCCTACTTAGGGGTGCGCCGCTTCCGCTACGGCAAAGCCGAGGAGAGCAATCGCGTCGGCCAAGTGACGGGTCTCGCATGGACCGAAGTCGGCGGCGAACTGCTCACGATCGAAGCCGCCGTGGTGCAAGGCAAGGGCAAGCTCACCCATACCGGCCAGCTCGGCGAAGTGATGCAGGAATCCATTCAAGCCGCGATGACGGTGGTGCGCAGCCGCTCCGCCATGCTCGGGCTCGATGTGGATTTCTATCAGAAGGCCGATGTACACATTCACGTGCCGGAGGGCGCAACGCCGAAGGACGGGCCGAGCGCGGGCATCGGCATGTGCACGGCGCTGATCTCCGCGCTCACCAAAATACCGGTGCGCTCGGATGTGGCGATGACGGGCGAGATCACCTTGCGAGGCGAGGTGCTGCCCATCGGCGGCCTGAAGGAAAAATTGCTCGCGGCACACCGCGGCGGCATCACCACCGTGTTGATCCCCGATGACAACACCAAGGATCTTGCGGAAATCGCGGACAATATCAAAGAGAAGCTCGATATCCGTTCCGTGAAATGGATCGACGAAGTGCTCCAAGTGGCGCTGACTCACATGCCGGTGCCCTTACCCGCGGCGGAGTCCAAGCCGCCGGAAGCCATTGCCGGTGACAAGCGCCGCCGCAAGCCCGCCCGGGTGAAAAATCAGGTCCACGCCCACTGAAGCCTCCGGGCCGGCGCCGGCGCCGGCGCCGGCAGGAAGAAGTGCCGGCACTAGCCAATGCAGACGACCTCGCGTAGACTTCGGCGCCTCTTCCAGGGGGTGCTTAGCTCAGCTGGTAGAGCATCGCCTTTACACGGCGAGGGTCGGGGGTTCGATTCCCTCAGCACCCACCGACATGCGGAGTGGTAGTTCAGCTGGTTAGAATACCGGCCTGTCACGCCGGGGGTCGCGGGTTCGAGTCCCGTCCACTCCGCCATTTCCTGACGAAGGGCCCCGCGCGAGCCGCCTGGCCGCGCTTTAGGGTAATGAAGCGGCGTTAGGCTTGTGGCACGGTAGGGGTGGAGGAATTACGGATGGCATTGCAGTCGTTGCACGACAAAATCTCGGGAGTATGGGCCTACGTCATCCTCGGCGGGATGGCATTGATGTTCGTGTTTTGGGGCATCAACTGGACCCTGAGCGCTCCCACCTACGCCGCCAAGGTCAACGGCGTCGAAATCTCCAGCAACGAAGTCCGCCAGACCTATCAGCAGCAGCTCGCGCAGTTCGAGCGGCAGGCTAACGGCCCGCTCGACGACATGCAGCGTACCGAGCTCAAGAAACACGTACTCGATCAGTACGTGAACAGCGAGGCGCTGGTCACGCGCGCCGATGAGCTCGGCTATCGAGTCAGCGATCAGGAACTGCTCGCCGAGATGGCGCAGGTCCCGGCGTTCCAAGTGAACGGCAAATTCGACCAAGCGCATGCCGTGGCGGTCCTCAAAGCGCAGGGCCGATCGGTCGCGGAGATCGAGGCGCTGTTTCGGCGCGACGTGAAGCTGCGGCAGCTCGATACGGCTCTTTCCTCATCGAGCTTCGTGACGGCCGGCGAACTCAAGCGCCTGCGTGCGCTCACGCGGCAGCAGCGGGAACTTGCCTGGCTCAGCGTTCCGGCCGCGAAATATGCCGCCGCGGCGACTCCGGACGAGGCGGCCATCAAGGCGTACTACGATGCACATAAATCCGAGTACATGACGCCCGAAACCGTGAACCTACGCTACGTCGAGGTGAGCCTCGCCGCGCTCGCGGACAAGGTCAACGTCGATGATGCGCAGCTGAAGGCGTTCTTCGAGGAGCAGAAGACCAAGACGCCGGAGCGCTACACGCAAGCCGAGCAACGCCGCGTGCGCCACATTCTGTTGCAGGTCACCGATCCCAAGGACGATGCCGCGGTCAAGGCGAAAGCCGAAGCGATATTGAAGCGCGCCCAGGGCGGCGAAGATTTCGCAAAGCTGGCCAAGGAATTCTCGCAGGACCCCGGTTCCGCAGAGCAGGGCGGGGATCTCGGCTGGTCGGACCGCAAGGTGTGGGTGGCGCCGTTCGCCGATGCCGCGTTCAGCATGAAAGAGGGCGAGATCCGCGGACCCGTCAAGACCCAGTTCGGCTACCACATCCTCAAGCTCGACGGCATCCAGCCGGCCACGGTCAAGACCTTCGAGCAAAGCAAGAGCGATCTGCAGACCGAGTACCGCCGCAACGAGGCCGAGCGTCTGTTCAACAACGCGCAAGACCAACTCGCTGACGCCGCGCTGCAGAACACGACCGATATCGATGTGGTGGCGCGCAAGGCCGGCCTGACAGTTCGTGAGATCGCAAACTTCAGCCGTACGGGCGGCGGCGGCGATCTCGGCAAATCGCCCGCCGTGCTCGAGGCGGCGTTCAGCCAGGATGTGCTCGATGGGCACTTGAGTTCCATGGTCGAGGTGGAGAAAGGACGCGGCGTCGTGCTGCGAGCGACCGATCACAAACTGCCGCAGCAAGAGCCGCTCGAGGCGGTACGCACCGAGATCATTGCCGCTTGGAAGAAGCAGCGTGGCACGGAACTCGCCGCTGCAGCCGCTGCTGATGCGGTCAAGCGGCTGACGGCGGGCGAGTCGTGGGACAGCGTGGCCAAATCCTTGGGCGCCGCCCCGCAGCCGCCGAAGTTCGTGCTGCGATCAGACCAAGCGGTGCCGCTCGAAATTCGCACCGATGCGTTCGAGGAGCCCAAGCCCACGGGCAAGCCGATTTATTCCAGCGTCGCGCTCGGCGCCGGCGATGCTGCCGTGCTCGCGTTGAGCGCGGTGCGCGAGGAGCCGAGCGCCGATCCACAAAAGGAACAGGCGCAGTTGCGGCTGGAATTCGCGCAACAAGCAGCGTCCGCCGAGGCGCAAAGCTATGCTGCCGCGGCGCGCGCCGATGCCAAGGTGCTGCTCAATCCACAGGCTATCGAATAGGCTTGGGGCACTTACTGCACCAATTCTCGGATTGGTATCTGGCGGTCCTCGGTGAGGGCGGCTACTGGCTCATTGCTGGACTGATGGCCCTTGAGAGCACGGTCGTGCCGATTCCGAGCGAAACCATCATTCCCCCTGCTGCCTATTTGGCCAATACCCAGGGGGAGCTTTCTCTGGTGGGCATCGTCCTTGCCGGCGCTGCTGGATCCTGGGTGGGCGCCTCCTTGATGTACTGGGGCGCCCGCGGGCTGGGGCGCCCGTTGATGTTGCGCTTCGGACCGTACATCGGCTTGGCGGCTGCGAAGATCGAGCTCGCTGAACATTGGTCGGCACACTACGGCTGGCCCGGGGTTTTCTTCTCGCGGCTGCTGCCGGTTATCCGCCATCTCATCGGCATTCCGGCCGGCATCCTGCGGATGGACTTTCGCTGGTATTCCGCCGTCACGTTGGCGGGGTCGCTACTCTGGTGTTCGGTGCTGGCCTGGCTCGGAATGACGGTGGGAAGCCACCCGGAGCTTCTCAAGGGCTCACTGCACCGCTTCGCCGTCCTGGTCCTGACCGTGGGCGCTGTGCTCGCCGCGCTGTATTACGTGTTCGTGCAACGCCCCGCATCGCGCCAGAAAACGCGCTAGCTCAGAAGCTACGTTAATTCACGCTGTACCCGCGTCCGTTGAGGCAGGCCGCCAAGGCCCGGTGGTAGTCGGGGCCGTTTGCCGCCACCCCGTTCTGCGCAGCCCATTGCTGACATTCGCGCCAGTCGGTGGCCTGTTGCTGCTCACTCTGTCCGTTCTTCGGGTACATGAAAGTCCGCGGTTGTTCGGCTGCCACCGGCAATGGCGCTGCAGCCGGCAGTGGTGCTGCAGCCGGCAGTGGTGCTGCAGCCGGCGAGGGCGCTGCAGCCGGGAGCGGCGCCGCACCCGGCCACTTGCTGAAGATGGCCGCGGTGCCGGTATTGATCTTCGCCGCGGCATTCGGGCCGGTCAAATCCGATATGGTTTGACTGACCGCGCCGTGCCACATGGCTTTGTGTGATTGAGCATCGAACACATCGACGACGATGCGGGTTTCATTAGTCACCCACGGGCCGCCCCACGGGCCGGGCCCCCAACCGTAATAGCCGCGGTAGCCCCAGCCATAGCCATAGCCATAATAACCAGGCCCCCATCCGTAGTAATCCTCGAACACTTGGCGGGTGCCGATTGCATAGCCGACGATGCAATTGGCTGCGGCCGGATCGTTCACCCGCTGGAGACCTCTCGCGGCCATGTTCGCCTCAACGGCGGCTCGCACGCGGTCGGCATTCAAGGGATTTCCGAACGCCGCAGGGTGATCGCCATTGGCCACATGCTCCTGAGCGAACGCATAGGTGTGGCAATTCGCCACCGAATAGTTGGGATTGACGTCTGTGGTGACCGGCAGTGTGGTGCAGGCGCCGAGCGCTAGCGCGGCGCTCGCGAGCACACCGTAAATGGTTGCTTGCCTTAACATAATATCCCTCCCCGACCCAAACGCCCTCATAAGCCATCGACCCATGAGTTCCCAACGTTGGACTGTCGGTTGCGTTGACAAGTTCTCACGCGTCTGCGGACTCGGCCGGAAAGCTCATGCCCACGGAGTTGAAGCCACCATCGACGTAAGTGACCTCGCCGGTGATTCCGGCCGCGAGATCGGAGCAGAGGAAGGCGGCGGCATTGCCGACGTCCTCGATCGTGACGTTGCGCTTGATCGGCGAGGCAGCGGCGACGTGCGCCAGCATCTTGCGCAAACCGGGAATGCCGGCCGCGGAAAGCGTCTTGATCGGCCCGGCCGAGACCGCGTTCACCCGCACCCCTTGAGGCCCCAAGTCGGCGGCAAGGAAGCGCACGTTGGCCTCCAGACTCGCTTTGGCGAGACCCATGACGTTGTATCCGGGCAGCGAGCGTACCGCACCCAGGTAGCTCAAGGTGACGATCGCACCGGGCCGACCTTGCATGAAGGGCAATGAGGCCCGCGCCAGCGCGGTCAAGCTGTAGCTGGAGATGTCGTGCGCCACGCGGAAACCCTCGCGGCTGGTGGCCTCGATGAAGGTGCCGGTGAGCGCTTCGCGCGGCGCGAAGGCCACCGCATGCACCAGGATGTCGAATGCGTCCCAGCGCGTCTTGAGATGCTTAAAGCCGCGTGCGATGTCCTCGTCGCTGGCGACGTCCATGGCAAAGGTGATGTCGGATCCCAGCTGTTTGGCGAGCGGCACGACGCGCCCCGTCATCCGTTCGATATGGGAGAACGCCAGCGCGGCACCCTCGCGATGCATCGCCTGTGCAATGCCCCAGGCGATGGAGCGATCCGTCGCGAGGCCTACGATCAGGGCGCGCTTGCCGTTCAGAAAACCCATGCGATCTCCTTGCCAGAACTATATCGTGCGAACTATCCCTGCTGCCGAGCGGCATCGACATACATGACCAGCCGTTGTCCGGATCTGATCTGATGGCGTTTATTGAGCCCGTTCCAGCTCTTGAGCTGAGTGACCGACACCTGAAATTGACGCGAGATGCTGTAGACCGTGTCGCCGCGGCGCACGGTGTACAGCACGCGGCGCCCGCTCACGATGCCCTCATCGCGATAGCGCCGCGAGCTTGCCCTGATGACCAGCCGCTGGCCCTTCACCAAGGAATCACCCATCCCCATGCCGTTCAAACGCGCCAGCGTGCTCACCGGCATGCCGTGGCGGCGGGCGATGCTGCTCAGGGTCTCGCCGGCGCGAACCCGGTAGACGATCTGCCGCTGCTTGCGGCCGACATCGGTTTCCGGCCGGTCGACGCGCGCCGCCGCGAGCATCACTTTCTCCGGCAACTGCGCGCTGATCTCCGGAATCTTGAGTGCCTGACCCACGCTGACGCGCCCGCCCTGCAAGTCGTTGACCTTGGCGATCACCACCGCCGAGGTGCCGTACTGCCTGGCGATCGCCGCCAAGGTTTCGCGTCTTGCCACTTCGTGCGTCACATACGGTACCCGATCCCCCGCCGGCAGGGTCGCGAGTGCCGCCTCGAAAGCATCGGCATTGTCGATCGGCACGAGCATGCGGTGCGGGCCGTCTGGATCGGTCGCCCAGCGGTTGAAGCCGGGATTGAGCGCCACCAGTTCGTCATAGCTGGTGCCCGCCAGCTGCGCGGCGATCTTCAAGTCGATTTGCGAGCCGGTATCGATGACGGCGAAGTACGGTTCGTTCGGGATTGCGGCAAAGTCCATGCCGTAGCGCTCCGGCTCGGCCATCAGGCGCTTCATGGCGAGCAGTTTCGGCACATAGGCGCGCGTCTCGGCCGGCAGGTTCAGATGCCAGAAGTCGGTCGGTCTGCCGTGCGCGTGGTTGTAGTCGACCTCGCGCTGTACCGTCGCCTCGCCGACATTGTAGGCGGCGATCGCCAACAGCCAATCGCCGTCGAATTGATCGTGCAACGCTTGCAGGTAATCGAGCGCCGCGCGCGTCGATTCGATGACGTCGCGCCGGCCGTCAAACCACCAGTCCTGCTTCAAGCCAAAGCGGACGCCGGTGGCGGGAATGAACTGCCACAGACCGGCGGCGCGGCTCACGGAATAGGCGAACGGTTCGTAGGCGCTTTCGACTACCGGCAGCAGCGCGAACTCCAGGGGCATGCCGCGCGCCTCGACTTCCGTGATGACGTGATACATGTAGCGCTGGCCGCGCTGGAAGACCCGTTCCAGATAATCCTGATTGTGCAGGAACCAGGAGAGCTGCTGATCGATGGCCGGCTCCTGCACTTCGTCGAACGCAAATCCGGCGCGCATGCGATCGAATAGATCGTCATAGTCCTCGCCGTTGTGGTGCTGCCATTCGCGCGGCATGGCGAGAGAAGGCGTTGCATCCGTCGCCGGGTTGGTCGCGGCCGGCGCGGGGCTCTCCGGGGCCGCAGCGGGAGGCAGCACAACGTGCTCTCGCGCGGGCGTCGTCGCCTGGTGCGCGCAGGCGCCGAGCAGCAACGCCACGCCGGCAACAAACGGGATTCGCAACGGCAATAAGGTCATCCTACGGTGCCCCTTCAAGTTCCGCTACCGGAACTGGTCTTTCCAGGCACGGAGGACTGCAAAGACATCGGCAGGTTCGTGCAGCGCCCTGCCGGCGTGGGCTTCGGCCGCGGCGCGCACGGCGGCGGCCTCGCAGCGCAAAAACGGGTTGACGCGAATCTCCAGCGACATCCGCGACGGCAAGCTCGGGCGATCCTCGGCGCGCAGGCGCGCGACGCGGTCGTGATATTCGAGCGCGTCGCGGTTGGAGGGATCGACCGTCAGCGCAAATCGTAGGTTGGCGGCGGTGTACTCGTGGCCGCAAAACATCTGCAATTCCGGCGGTAAATCGCGCAGCCGATTCAAAGAAGCGGTCATTTGTGCAGGCGTACCCTCGAATAGGCGGCCGCAGCCCGCGCTGAACAGCGTATCTCCGCAAAACAGCGCGCCGTGCCCCCAAAACGCAATGTGGCTTAAGGTATGTCCGGGCACATGCAAAATATCGAAGCTAAGTCCCAAGTCTGGCAATTCACAGCGATCCCCGTTGCGCACCGTGCGTGTGCGCTGCGGAATCCGGGCGTCATCCGGCCCGATAACCGGTACCGGACCGAGCTCGAGGAGCTGGGAAACGCCGCCAATATGGTCGGCATGATGGTGAGTCAGCAAAATCGCGGCTAAGCTTGCTCCGCAGCGCCTGAGTTCGGCAATCACGGGGGCGGCTTCGCCCGGGTCGACGGCAACCACTTGGTTTGGCACCCGCGGTGACTCGATGAGCCAGATATAATTATCGGCAAATGCGCGTACCGGCCGCACACATAGGGTGGTTGATTGGTTTGACATTTTGCGGCGTATTTAACCTGTAACATGCGAGGTTTGCTAGTGTTTTTAATGAAGGACCGATGTTGGAACTAACCCGGGGCAACGCGGCGGCGGAATGGTTCGACGGCCCTCTGGGCGCGCGCGTGCTGGGGGAAGAAACCGCTCTGGCGCGCCTCGCGCTCGACGACGTGTTCGGCTTCGAACTGCTGCAGGTGGGCGCGTGGGGGCCCGGCCGCCACTTGCTCGGCGGCGCGCGCACGCAGCATACGACGCTGGTGGCGCCTGACCTGGGACCGGGTGTGACGTTGTGCGCGCCGCTCGCGTCTCTGCCGTTTGCGTCCGATTCCATCGACGCGATTTTTCTCCCCCACACCCTCGAGTTGGTCGAGGATCCCTACGCCGTGCTGCGCGAGGCCGAGCGCGTGCTGTGCGCCGAAGGCTGCTTGATGATCTGCGGCTTCAATCCCCTGAGCGGCTGGGGCGCACGGCGCCTGTTTGCGCGGTACTTCCGGCGCCGCGCTTTTCCGCCGCAGACGCGGCGCATGCTTTCCGAGCGGCGCTTGCGCGATTGGATGGCGTTGCTCGATTTTGAAGTCGCCGGCGTCTACGGCTATCTCGGATCGCTGCCGATGACGGGGCGTCTGCGCAAGACCGCCGATGGTGCAGCGCGCGAGGCGGAGTACCGGCCGCGCGCCCCGCTCACCGCCGGTGCCTACCTCCTCAAAGCGCGCAAGCGCGTGCAAACGCTGACCCTGGTGCGGCCGAAACGCTGGCCGCGCCAGCGCGTGCTGGTGCCGGGGGCGGAGCCGACCACGAAAGTCGGTCGATGACCGAGGTTGAGCTTTACACCGACGGGGCGTGCCGCGGTAATCCGGGGCCCGGCGGCTGGGCCGCTCTACTCATCGCCGGCAAGCAGCGCAAGGAGCTCTCGGGTGCCGAAGCGGACACGACCAACAATCGCATGGAACTGATGGCCGCCATCGGCGGCTTGGGGGCGCTGAAACGGCGCTGTACGGTCCAGCTCTACACCGACTCGAGATACGTGCTGCAGGGCTTCACCGAGTGGCTGCCCCATTGGAAGGCGCGCGGCTGGCGCACCGCGTCGCGCGAACCTGTAAAAAATAAGGATTTATGGGAGAAGCTCGAGCTGTGCGCGGCGGAGCAGAATATCAAATGGCACTGGGTCAAAGGACATTCCGGCCACGACGGCAATGAATACGTGGATCAGCTCGCAAATCGCGCCATCGATCGCCTGCTGGCGGGCCGCAAGAACACGCCGATAGGCCCCGAATCCTAATGCGCCAGATCGTCCTCGATACTGAAACGACGGGACTCGAGCTCGAACTGCAGCATCGCATCATCGAAATCGGCTGTGTGGAGCTCAACAACCGACGGCTGACGGGCCGCGCGTTCCATCGCTACTTGAACCCGGAACGCGACATCGACGAGGGCGCGCTCGAGGTGCACGGCTTGACGCGCGAGCAACTCGCGAAGGAGCCGACGTTCGCGCAGATTCAGGCCGAGTTCCTGGATTTCGTGCGCGATGCCGAGCTCGTTATTCACAACGCACCGTTCGACATCGCCTTCCTGAATGCGGAGCTCGCGCGCCTCGATGGGGCCACGCTGCGCATCACCGAGCTTTGCAGGGTGCTCGATACCTTGGCGCTGGCACGCCAAATGCACCCCGGGCAGCGCAACAGTCTCGACGCCTTGTGCAAGCGCTACTCGATCGATAATTCACATCGCGAATACCACGGCGCGCTGCTCGACGCGCGGATCCTCGCCGAAGTGTATCTCGCCATGACCGGCGGGCAGGCGACGCTCATCTTGAGCGCGGAATCGGATAGCACGCGCGGCCGGCTGCGGCTCGATACGCCAAACCGCAGCGGCGAAATCGTGCGTATCGCGGTGGTGACCGCGAATGAGGAGGAAATGGCAGCGCATGAGCATGTGCTGGCGCTGCTGGACAAAGCCTCCGGCGGCAAGACGGTGTGGCGGAATTTGTGAAGCTGCTGGTGACCGGAGCCGCGGGTTTCATCGGATTTCATACCGCGCGAGCATTGCTCGAGCGCGGCGATGAGGTCGTGGGAGTCGACAATCTCAACGCCTATTACGACCCGGGGCTCAAGGCGGCCCGGCTGGCGATTTTAGAGCGCGAAGGCAATTTCCGCTTCGTGAAGCTCGATATCTCGGATCGAGCGGCCTTGCAGGAGGTTTTCGACCGGGAGAGATTGCAGCGCGTCGTGCACCTGGCCGCGCAGGCCGGCGTGCGGTATTCCATTCAAAATCCACACCTCTACGTGCAGAGCAACATCGCCGGATTCCTGCACGTGCTCGAAGGCTGCCGGCAGCAAGGCGTCGAGCATCTGGTGTACGCGTCCACGAGCTCGGTGTACGGGGCAAACACACGCATGCCGTTCTCCGAGCGGCAACATGTCGATCACCCGCTCACCTTGTACGCGGCGACGAAGAAGAGCAACGAATTGATGGCCCACAGCTATTCGTCCTTGTACGGCCTGGCGACCACGGGATTGCGGTTCTTCACCGTGTACGGCCCCTGGGGCAGGCCCGACATGGCGCTGTTCCTGTTCACCAGAAACATTCTCGCGGGTCAGCCGATCGACGTGTTCAATGCCGGGCATCACCAACGCGACTTCACCTACATCGATGACATCGTCAAGGGCGTGATCGGCGCGGTTGACCATGTGGCGACGCCGGATCCGAACTGGAATTCGGACGCGCCCGACCCGAGCTCGAGCTACGCACCGTATAAAATCTACAACATCGGCAATCAACGACCCGTTGCCCTGCTGCGCTACATCGAAGTGCTCGAGCAGTGTCTCGGGCGCAAGGCGCGCAAGAACCTGCTGCCGATGCAGCCGGGGGATGTGCGCGACACCTGGGCGGACGTCGCAGCCTTGGCGCGGGATGTGGGATACCGGCCGAGCACCGAGATCGAGGAGGGCGTCAAGCGCTTCGTCGAGTGGTATCTCGCCTATTACCGCCCCTGAAGTCTCCTACCACGGCTTCAGCGGCGCGCCGGGCCCCGCGCCCAGCGCGCGCGTAGTAATATGGAAGGCCCACCGAAACTCCCTCAGTAGGCCTGGCTTATGGCACAGTTAAATTCCTCTCTTGCCGCGTGGCGCGCCGTCGAGGCGCACGCCCGCGAAATCGGCAATGCGCATTTGCGCGACCTCACCGCCGCCGACGGGCAGCGGTGGCAGAATTTTCACCTCGAGCACGACGGCTGGCTGCTCGATTTCTCACGCCAGCGCATTACGCAGAAGACTTTGGCGCTGCTGTTCGAGCTCGCGCGGGCTGCGGATTTGCCGGTGCGCATCGCCGCCATGTTTCGCGGCGATCCGATCAATAGCACCGAGCGGCGCGCGGTGTTGCACACCGCATTGCGCTCGGATTTCGCCGGCCCGGCGGCCATACAGGCCGAAGTCAAGGACTCGCGCGAGAAATTGTCGAGCTTCGTCGGTGCGGTGCGGCGCGGCGACAAGCGCGGGGTGACGGGCAAGAAATTCAAGCACGTGGTGAACGTCGGCATCGGCGGGTCGGACCTGGGGCCGTTGTTGGTCTGCAATGCGCTCAGAGCCGAATGGAGCGGCGATCTCACGCCGCATTTCGTGTCGAACGTGGACCGCACGCAGCTCGAGGATTTGGTCCGCAGCATCGACCCGGCCGAAACCTTGGTGATCGTGTGCTCGAAAACGTTCATCACCCAGGAGACGCAGGCCGACGCGAACGCCGCGCGCGGCTGGATCGTGGGGGCGTTGGGGGATAAGGCGCCCGGCAATCATTTCGTGGCGGTGTCGACCAATACCGCAGCCATGGACGCCTTCGGCATCGCGCCCGGGCACCGCTTCACCATGTGGGATTGGGTGGGCGGCCGCTACTCGGTGTGGTCGGCGGTGGGCTTGATCGCCGAGCTCGTCATCGGCAGCGATAAATTCCGGGAATTCCTGGACGGTGCGAGCGCGATCGACAGGCACTTCACGCAGGCCTCGTTCGAGAAGAATTTACCGGTGCTGATGGGCGTGCTCGGGGTCTGGAACCGGAGCTTCTTGCAGCTGCCGACGCTCGCCGTGCTGCCCTACGATGAACGCCTGGCGCGCCTGCCGGCGTACCTGCAGCAGCTCGAGATGGAGAGCAACGGCAAGTCGGTGTCGCTCGCGGGCGAGCGCGTCGATTTCGCTACCGCCCCCGTGGTGTGGGGCGAGCCGGGCTCGAATGCGCAGCATTCATTCTTTCAGATGCTCCATCAAGGGACGCCGACCGCGGCGCTCGATTTCATCGCCCCCTTGCGCGGCTCGTGGGGCGGGACCGAGGCGCAAGACCTCGCCCTCAAGAATTGCTTCGCCCAGTCACAGGCGTTTGCGTTCGGCCACACCCCCGAGGAGGTCGATGCGGAGATGCGCAAGGCCGGCGCCGATGCGGCCGAGATCACCCGGCTGCGTGCGCACCGCGTCCACGAGGGGAACAGGCCGAGCTCGCTGCTCTTGTACCCGCAAACCACCGCGCGCAGCTTAGGGGGGCTGCTCGCGCTGTATGAGCACAGCGTCTTTGTCCAGGGCACGCTCTGGGGCATCAATTCCTTCGACCAATTCGGGGTGGAATTGGGCAAGAAGCTCGCCGCCGGCATATCCATGAAGGGCGATAAGCCGCCCACGGGCCCTGGAGCGGAGGGGCTTGCAGCTTTGATCCGCTACGTACAGAGCCGGAGCTGAGCGGCTCGGCCGCAGGCGCGCGGACTACTCACGCGCGGATTCTCCGTGCGCGCGGCTACTCATACGAGCACGATCAAGTCGCCATATCCGGCGAGCGTCGGTTCGGCCGTCAACAGCTTGAGCGGCTCGGCAATCGCTTGAGCAATGAGCAGCCGATCGAACGGGTCGGTATGGTGCAATGGAAGTGTGGCGACTCCGGCCGCGTGCACGGCCCGCACCGGGAGCTCGAGAAAGCCGCTTTTGCCGACGGCCTCAACGAGTTCGCGGACCTCGGCATCGATCTTACCCAGCCGTGCTTTGATGGCGATTTCCCAGATCGAGGCCGCGGACACAAAAAGTTGATCTGCCCCCTCCATGAGCCGGCGGGCAGGCGATTTCAGTAAAGCGCTGCCGCTGACCGCCCACAGAAAAATGTGCGTATCGAGCAGCAGGCGCATCAGCGCCCCTCGAAGCCTGCCAACAGATCGGCCGGCAGCGGGGCGTCAAAGTCTGCTGCGACCTTTACCCTGCCTTTGAGCACGCCAAACTTTATCCGAGGTTTCTGCCCGCCCTCCAAACGGGTGATCCGCACGAGCGGCTTCCCGTTACGGCTGATGACCACGTCTTTACCGGACGCAGCCTGATCAACCAATTGGGAAAATCGGGTCTTTGCGTCATAGATATTCACAGGCTTCATGGGGTATTTCTCGGCAAATTGACCAGGTCTAGTCTAGCGCATATCGGGTGCAGGAGACAAACTTGGGGTGCAGTCAGGTGCCTCGTTACATGGAGAGGCGATCGCCATGACTCTGCAACTTGGCTCACCGGGCAATACTCTATAATCGCGCCCGTCAAATACAGGGGCGAGATTTTGTCAAAAGCACGCAAAGGGATCATCTTGGCCGGCGGCGCCGGCACCCGCCTACACCCGATTACCCTGTCCCAGAGCAAGCAGCTCCTGCCGGTGTACGACAAGCCGATGATCTACTATCCGCTCGCCACCTTGATGTTGGCGGGGATCCGGGAATTCTTGATCATCACGACGCCACGGGATCAAACCGCCTTTCGCGACCTTCTGGGCAGCGGGCAGCAGTGGGGGATCACCTTCGAGTATGCGGTGCAAGCGCAACCCAAGGGCATTGCCCAGGCGTTGATCATTGCCGAGGAATTTCTCGACGGCGCGCCGTCCGCGCTGATACTCGGGGACAATATTTTCTATGGCGCAAACCTGTCCGAACTGCTGAAATCGACCTCCGCGCGCGCCGCAGGCGCCACGGTCTTCGGCTATTACGTTCAGGATCCCGAACGCTACGGGGTGGTCGAATTCGATGCCCAAGGTAAAGTGACCGAATTATTGGAAAAGCCGGCCCGGCCGCCGTCCAACTACGCCATTACGGGGATCTATTTCTACGACTCGCGCGCGAGCGCGCTGGCGAAATCCCTCACCCCGTCCGCGCGCGGAGAGCTCGAGATCACGGATCTCAATCGCGCGTACCTCAAGCTTGGGGCGCTCAACGTCGAGAGGCTCGGGCGCGGCACGGCGTGGCTCGATACGGGCACGCACAATTCCTTGCTCGATGCCGGCGTATTCGTTCGCATCATCGAGGAGCGGCAGGGATTGAAAGTGGCGTGCGTGGAAGAGATCGCCTGGCGTCACGGCTTCATCGATGCCGACCGGCTGCTCGAGCTCGCCAAACCGCTCGCGAAGAGCGGTTATGGTGAGTATCTGATGCGGATCGTGACGGAGCGCGCGCAATCGTGACCCGATCGAGGCGATCGAGGCAGCCGAGGCGAACGAGGCGGTCGAGGCGATGAAGTTTCGCGAAACCCCCATCTACGGCGCGATGCTGATCGAGCCGCAGGTATTCGGCGACGCGCGCGGCTTCTTCATGGAAACGTGGCGGGCCGACAAATTCGCGGCGGCCGGTATCGAGGCGGCATTTCTGCAAGACAATCACAGCCGCTCCAATCAATGGACGCTGCGCGGCCTGCATCTGCAGGTGGCGCATACTCAAGGCAAGCTGGTACGCGTGGCCACGGGCAGCGTCTTCGACGTGGTGGTCGATCTGCGGCGCAGTTCGCCGAGTTTCGGGGCGTGGTGGGGCGTGGAGCTCACCGCCGAGAATTACCGCATTCTCTGGGTTCCTCCCGGTTTGGCGCACGGCATTCTCGTGACCTCGCCGAGCGCGGATTTTCTGTACAAGTGCACGGACTATTACAGTCCGGCGGATGAGCGCACGTTGGCCTGGAACGATCCGACGCTCGGCATTGAATGGCCGCTGCCGGCCGGTACCGTACCGGAGCTTTCGGTCAAAGATGCGCGCGGCAAGAGCTTCGCCGAGATCGAGAAATTCCCGTGAGGGTACTGCTGCTCGGCGCCGGCGGCCAAGTCGGCCGTGCGCTCATCGGGGCAACGCCCAAGGGGCACGAAGTCATCTTCAAAACGCGCTCCGACCTCGATATCGCCGATGCACGCACCGTGGAACGGGTGGTAGGCGAGGCCCAGCCGGACTGGATCGTCAATGCGGCCGCCTACACGGCGGTGGATCTTGCGGAGGATCAGCCTGAGCAGGCAATGGCGATTAACGACACCGCCGTGGGGATACTCGCGCGGGCCGCCGCGCGCGCCGGCGCGAGGCTCCTGCATTTATCGACGGACTTCGTGTTCGACGGCCGGTTTAGCCGCGCGTATTTGCCGAACGATGCCACCCAGCCCTTGAGCGTCTACGGTGCCAGTAAACTGGGCGGTGAAATTCAAGTGTTGCGCAGCGCCAGCGCCGGCATCGTATTGCGCACCGCCTGGGTATATGCCGCTGCGGGGCGCAATTTCGTGCTCACCATGCTGCGGCTGATGCGCGAGCGCGAGCAGGTGAACGTCGTCAGCGATCAGATCGGCACGCCGACCTGGGCCGGGGGCCTCGCCCCCGCAATCTGGGATCTCATGGCGGCGCAGGCGATTCCGGGCGTGTATCACTGGACCGATCTCGGGGTGGCGAGCTGGTATGACTTTGCGGTGGCCATTCAAGAGGAGGCGCTCGCCCGCGGCTTATTGACGCGCGCCGCGTCCATCGTACCCATCGCAAGCGCCGAATATCCCATGCGCGCGCAGCGCCCCGCCTTCAGCGTGCTCAATACCGCAGGAACGCGCGCCCTGATCGCGACGCCTGCGGTCCATTGGCGCGAGAACTTGAGGAAGATGTTGAATGAGCTTCAAACCGCTTAACGTGTGCATCACCGGGGGCGCGGGCTTCATCGGTGCGAACTTCGTGCGCCATTGGCTCAAGCGCACCGGCGAGGGGCGGGTGGTGGTGCTCGATGCCTTGACCTATGCGGGGAACGTCGAGAATCTTGCGGGCTTGGAGCGCGATGCACGGTACGTGTTCGTGCGCGGAGACATCTGCGATGAGAGTGCGGTTCGCTCGCTCCTCGAACGCCATCAAATCGATACGCTGGTTCACTTCGCGGCGGAATCGCATGTCGATCGGTCGATACTCGGGCCCGATGATTTCATCCGCACGAATGTCGTCGGTACGCATTCGCTGCTCAAGGCGGCGAAGAGCTTATGGTTGGACCGCAAGACCGTGCCCGCTCATCGCTTTCATCATGTGTCGACCGATGAGGTGTACGGCTCGCTCGGCCCCGACGATGCGCCCTTCCATGAGGCGAGCCCGTACTCGCCCAATTCACCGTACTCCGCCAGCAAGGCCGCCTCGGATCATCTGGTGCGCGCCTATCACGAGACCTACGGGCTCGACACGACGGTCACCAATTGCTCGAACAACTATGGGCCGTACCAGTTCCCCGAGAAATTGATCCCGCTCACCCTCATCAACATCCTATTGGGCAAGCCGCTGCCTGTGTACGGCGACGGTCTGCAGGTGCGCGACTGGCTGCACGTGGCTGATCATTGCGAGGCGATTTCGTGCGCCTTGGAGCGAGGCAAGTCGGGGGAGGTGTACAACATCGGCGGCAACAGCGAAACCACCAATATCGAGATCGTCCGAGCGCTGTGCGCGCTGGTGGATGAGTGTCTCGCCGGCCGGGCGGACCTGCGGAAGGCATTCCCGGCATCACCGGCCGTGCAAGGCAAGCGGGCGGCGGATCTGATCACGCACGTGCGCGACCGGCCTGGGCACGACCGGCGCTATGCCATCGACTATCGCAAGGCTCAGGGGGAGCTGGGCTACGTGCCGAGTCGCGATCTGGCGACCGGCTTACGCGAGACCCTGGATTGGTATTTGTCCAATCGCAGCTGGTGGGAAGCGCTCTTGGGACGCGACTACGCGGCGTGGGTCGAGCTGAACTATAAGCGCTAGCGGCCCGCTCAGTTAAGTTTTGTCAATGAGTTGGATCGCTTCAGGAGTTGCCCTCTGCGCTGCAGAGTTTATGATGTGTAGCTGGAATAACGAGCGATCCATGGCAAAGTCCGTGAATCCAAGTGAGGTTTGAATGCAGGGCGTCTTTCTCGTTGGTTGCTCGCCGCCGGACATGGATCTTAGCTGCAACTACCCCAGTGGCGGTGCTGTCGGGGCTAACGGCGTTTGCGGTGTCAATCCATCAGATGCGTTGAACGCTGGCGCTGCTCGATAAAGCCTCCGGCGGCAAGACGGTGTGGCTGACCTTGTGACATCCGAGTGGAACACGAGAAGAAAGCGCTGCGGCGGCGATTAGGGCGGGATCCGCTGTTCGCGGCCGAGCACCTGCCCTGGCTCGTCTCGTCGGTCATCCGGGTGCTCAGGAATCGAGTGGCTGTGAGGCTCGGCGGCAGGCATCGCGGACGGAAGCTCGAGCCGGACTGGTTTCGGACCGCCGACAAGCTATTTGAATGCGAGAGTTTCCCCGCCGAGGTAGCAGGAAGGTTGCCCAGCTACCCCCGGCTCACCGAGGCGGCTGCGCCCAAACGGGAGCAGAGTGCCCCTGCCGTGCCGTTGGACGGTGATCCGGAAGATTACATGGCAGACCAGCGCTGGGGGTTTCTGACCGAGGCGTTGCTCGGCGGATCGCCGGATCGGCGCGTTGCCATCGAGCGATGCATGGCGTGGATGAAATGTCATGAAGACAAGAGCGATCTCGCCTGGGAGCCGTATTCCGCCGGCGAGCGCCTGACCAATCTGCTGGTGTTCCTCGCAGCAATGCCGAGCGCGGAGCGTGCCCGATTCATCACGCCGCGGCTTTGCGAGTTTCTGCAGGAGTCGGTCGCGTGGATTTTTCGGCACCTCGAATACTATGGACCCACGGAGACGAACAACCACGTGCTCAATAATGCGCGTGCGCTCGTGGTCGGTGGATCGGTCACGGGGAGCGACGTCGCATTCTCGGCCGGGATGCAGACATTCCGGCGCTGGCTGCCCGAGCTCATCTCGGAGGGCGGATTTCTTCGGGAGAGATCGTCGCACTATCAATTGGTGGTGCTCAATTGGATTCTGGATGCGTGGTGGTTCGCGGGCGCTGGCCGCTCCGTCGATTGCGAGGACGCACGTTTCCTGGGGAACTACTTGCATCGAATGCTCCTGGCCGCGGGGATGCTGTGCTCGCATCGGTCGGGATTACTGGCGGTCATCGGGGATGTGTCGCCCGACATGGATCCAGACCGGTCGATACGCAGACTTGCGTTACTGTATGCGCAGCACTGGCAAGCGGGCGGCATGCCTGCCGAGCGGATCAGAGTGGTGGATGACTGGTTTCGCCTCGCGGACGGCGCGGAGATCGTCATCGGCAACTTTCCGCAGGGGCGGATGCCCCGGAAATTCCCCACGCACGGCCACAACGACATCACGAGCTTCGCATGGCTGCATGGCGATATGGAAATACTCGTTGATCCGGGACGATACCGCTACACATCGGACGCCATATCGTTGCATCAATCGGCTGCCGATGCCCATAACCTTCCTACCGTCGATGGATTGGCCCCGCTGTGCGAGAGTCTGAAGGCCGGCGCTCAGTGGAGGCCCGTCCCTTATGCCGACGCCACGCTCGAGATGCTCCCGACGGAGGGGGGAGTCGCCCTCGCGCACAGCGGCTTTGCGCGCGCGACGCCGGTGAGTCGGCACACTAGGGCGATCGAGCTCGAAGCCAACGGCCTCCGGGTCCATGATGCGTTCGATGGCCAAGGGGCGGCTCTAGTGGAGTTTCACTGGCAGTTCGGTCCCAGTTTCGTACTCTTTGATGCATTCCGGTCGACTATGAGCGGTGCGGACGGGGAGGTGTCCGTTGAGATCGTCGAGCTCGACGCTCCGGACAACGCGGGGCGATGGAACGCCAAGATTCACAGAGGCTGGATTTCGCGCTCGTACGCTGCACTGGCTCCCATTCTCGGTCTCTCCTTGCGCTCCCAGATTCGATTGCCAGCTCGAATCGTCACGCGATTCCGGCTTCAGACCGAAGAGAAGCTTCGAGCATGACGTCCGAATCCCGGCGCGAGCGGCCGTTGGTGAGTGTAGTATTGCCGACGCACAATCGCGTCGACCTGCTCGCGGGCGCGGTGGAATCGGTGCTGTCGCAGACCGAGCAGCGTTTCGAGCTCATCATAGTCGACGATGGCTCGAGGGATGCCACGCCGGAGTATCTCGCGGCGCTGACGAGCCGGGATCGGCGAACGCGCTCCATTCGCTTCGAGACTCCCCGAGGCGGCGCCGGAGCGCGAAACGAAGGCATACGGGTGAGTCAGGGTGATTGGGTGGCTTTTCTCGACGACGATGATCGATGGTTACCGACGAAGCTCGAGAAACAGCTGACCGCTTTGCGCGCCCATCCCACGGCGGTCGCTGCCAGTTGCGGCTACGAGCGCGTGTTCGCATCGCGCAAGCGCCAGGTGGTTGCGGTTCCGGCCTCGGTCAAACTGTCGGATCTGTTCGAATCCAACGTGCTCGGCAGTGCGTCCCTGTGCCTGGGCTCCGCGCAGGCGCTCTGCAGCATAGCGGGATTCGATACCAGCCTGGTGGCGGGACAGGACCTGGATCTATGGGTGCGATTGCGTCAACTGGGCGAGATCGTTGTTTGCGGCGAGCCTTTGGTTCTTTATCACGTACATGACGGGCCGAGGATCACCAACAACATGTTCTCGCAGTACGCGGGTTCGCGGCGGTTCTACTTCAAGCACCGTCATCTCATGGACGGGGCGGTACGGCGGCATCGAATTGCGCACGCGAGCTTCCTGATGTCGCGGCAAGAGCAGCGCAGCCTCCACCGGCGAATCCGCCTTCTCTTGATCGCGATCCGAAACGCGAAGCTCGGCGATGCGATCGCGTATGCGCGCAGCAGCCTGCCGCGCTTGCTGAGAGATGCGGTGGCCCGATGACAGGTTCACCCACCTCGCACGACGTAGAGTCGCCGGTCGAGCATTGGCTGGACGATAGGGTGCTGAGCTCCATCTACTCCTCGCAGTACTGGAATGATCTCGCGGCGGAACGTGCCAAGGAGTGGTGGATCGCCGACGGAAGCAAGACAGCCTACGCTCGCCTGCGAGCTCATCTGGAACAGTCCGGCCTGATGGATGACTACAGGATCGGGGAGGCTTATGTCTCCAGCGTGACCTCATCAGGGCTCGCGATCGCCGATCTCGCGTCCGGCATCGGCTGGACGTCGAGCCTGCTGTCGAAGCTCCCCAATGTGGGCAGAGTTCACGCCGTCGAGATTAGCCAGCACCGGCTGGAGCTGTTGTTTCCGCAGGCAGTGAAGATGTTCGGCGGTAACTGGGCAAAAATCAGCCGCAACCTCGGCTCCTTCTATCAGCTCAAGTTCGAAAATTCGTCCCTCGACATCGTCTTTCTGTCATCGGCGTTTCATCACGCGGAGAAACCGCTGCGTTTGTTGACCGAGATCGACCGTGTCTTGAGGCCCGGCGGCAGACTGATCTTGATCGGCGAGACCCACATCAGCAGCTGGGCAGTGGTGCGGCGAATTGCAAAGATGCTCTTGACGAGGCGGCAGCTGACGACGAATTTCTTCGAGTTATTCCCGCCGGATGACGAGTTGGGTGATCACTACTACCGCGAGAGTGACTATTACTTCTTCGCGCAAATGCTCGCTTATCGAGTCTTGAAGTACAGCGTGCAGCGACGCAGTACGGCCGTGGTCGTGCTGGAAAAAAGCCCGGCTTAAGCCCCGTCTCCATGAAGCGCGTCGTTTATCTGATCGAGCAGCCGTTCGATGAACGCAATTTCGAGCGATTTGGCATCCAATCCTGGATCGACCGGCAATGGGACGTCGAGGTATGGGATCTCACACCGTGGGCGCATCCGCGTGTCTGGCAAGACTTCAATGGGCGAGGGCACGGGTTGAAGCCATTTGCAGGATACGTCCTCATCGCGAGCAGGCGTGCGCTCGAGGCGAAGCTTCGCACCGCCGCGACGTTCCGATGCTTTGTCGATCTCACGGGAGAGGGTTTCCATTCGCTCCGTGCGAAGTCGGCGCTCAAGCGGGCAGGCGTCAAAAGAATCGTTTGCGCTGTGGGCACGATCCCGGTTCCCGATCGCGACACGACATTGATCTCAAGGTTGGCAAAGGCCGTCTCCAAGGGGCCCGGTGCTGCGTGGAAATGGCTGAGTGCGGCCTTTTATTCGAAGGTTGTGGCCCCGCGCATCCCGGCCGACTTCGCGGTAATTTCGGGAACCGAGTCGATGACACTCGCTCGCCCGAGTGTCGGGGTCATCAAGGCCCACAACTTTGATTACGACATCTATCTGAAGCTCATGCGCTCGGGGCCGGTCGTTGCCGATGACTACGCGGTCTTCATCGATCAGGACTATTGCTTTCATCTCGAGTTTGTCTACATGGGCACTCCGGCCATCGTCACCGCGGAACGGTATTTCCCGGTGATCTGCGACGCCCTCGAAGCCATCTCCGCAGCCTTGGGGCTCAAGATCCGGATTGCGGCACATCCTCGGGCAAGCTATGAGCAACGCAAGGAACCATTTTTCAGGAAGTTCCCAACGGAGCGCGGCAGGACGGCCGAGATGATCAAGGCGTGCCGGGCGATCGTTTGCCACGACAGTACGGCCATCCAGTATGCCGTCCTGTTCGGCAAGCCGGCCATTTTTGTCACGACGGACGAGTTGTCCCGGGCTTACGAGGGGAGGTCGATCGAGCAGGCGGCTGCGGAGCTCGGCAAGAAACCGATCAATCTGGACAGGGTCGATCCGCGCGCGGTGGACTGGCGCGACGAATTGACAATCGACTTCGACAAGTACGCGAGCTATCGAAACAAGTACGTGAAAACCGAAGGAAGCCCCGAACTACCCCTCTGGAGCATCGTCATCGATCAGGTCGAGCAGACCTAGGTGGGCTTGGTGCCCCTGCCCACGAGATGGCCCGGACGGAAGACTTCGACCTGCGCCAGGCCCGCGGCCTCGAGCCAGCGTCGCAGTCGCCCCGCAGTGGGCTCCGGATGGTCGTATTTGGGCGCCAGCATATCGAAGGTATCCAGGAGCGCCCACTCCCTCAATTGGTCCCGGTTGAGCGGATAGACGCCCGTGTAGTTCGCCACCGGGACCAGGCGCTTCAGGTACCGACCGACCGCCGGAATTCCTCCCAGCAGCTGGCTGACCGGCAGCATCACGGGCACCGTGGACTGAAGCATTTTCAGCAGCCTCTCTGGCTGCATGCGGCTCGTGATGGGCCTGCACACCCACTTCGCGTGGAGCAGCGTGCCGAATCCGAGCCCGTAAAAGTCGACGCACAGCCGGCCGCCCGGCGCGAGCATCGGCGGCAGCTCGCCGAACGATCGCGCAGTGTCCGGTGTGCACATCAGCACGCCGAACGAATAGAGGAAAGGGAACATGCCTTTCGGGAACGGCAGCGCGCAGATGTCGCCCTGCACGACGTGCAAATTGCGGTGCTGCTTGAGATTTGCATAGCAGGCATCCACCGCATTGGAATAGTCGAGCGCGACGACCTCGGCGCCCGCTTCGACGGCCACCTCTGCAAACCGCCCGGCACCGCATCCCGCGTCCAGCACAAATCGTCCGGCGATGTCTTCGGGCCGCCAGCCGGTCGATGTCCAAAACCGGTCCGCGGAGATCGGCTGGCTGGAATGGCTGTCGAGCTGCGTTCGGCGAAACTTGTTCCATTGCATGCCGAAGTTGTCCGTGTAGTTCGACTCCGGAGCGAAACGCGGAATGAAGTTTCGGACGGGATAGCGATGCGCGCTCTTTTCCGCGACCAGCCAGCCATTTTGTATTTGCTCATCGGCGTACTGGGCATCCTCGAGCCGGAGCCGATCTCCCGTTTTCGGGCACCGCAGAATCTCGATCAACTTAGCGTGCATATGACATCCTCAGGTTCAATTCGAGCTCGATGCCCGCACAGTCGTGCGATTGCTCAATGGCGCGCGACCGCGGGCTGATCGGAACCCGATGCGAATAGATTACCGAATCGTTGGACCATGAGTCTGCCGAACACTCTACGGCCTTCATAGCTCCAGTGATTCGTGTCGGTGTAGAGGAACTTGCCGTCCGGCGCTAGAAGCTTGCACAGCATAGTAGCCTGCGAGCACACCACCGATTGCCGATCGATGAACTCCAGGCCGTTCTTCGCCGCCAGCGTCTGCAGCTCCTCGTTGATCAGGACGTCCTCCGGCGACTTTGCGTCGTACATCACCCTGTTCAGACGCGCAAGCCGGCTCCGGTCGATGAAACGCAGGCTGTCGTCGAACGTCGGAAACACGGCATTTTGTCCGACGATTATGATCCGTGCCTTCGTCAGATTTCGAAGCAGAGCGAGCCCTTCCGGGAAGCCCTTGATCGATTCCTGCGACCAGCGGTCCACGACGAAAAGATAGTCAGCTTCCGCGACGGAACGGCTCTTTCGCAACGCGTCGAGCTGAGATTCACACAAGCTCTTCGTGCGGGTCATGCGCAGGATCCAAGGCCTTCGATCGATGGATGAGAAGCAGTCCGGAGCGAAGGTCAAGCGCGCGTAGTCGTATTTCTCGTCGCCCAATGTCAGGAACATTGCCGCGGCAATGTCTCCGCTATGCGAGTCCCCGACGAACATGAGCTTGATGCGATGACCATCCGCAAACGGACGATCCCTGAGGAAGTCATCCACCTCGTTCTGCTTGCGGACCTGCTCGAGTTCCTGCAGCTGTCCGGCGCTGATCTCCAGCACGGACCCTCTCCACAGCAAACGGCCCTTGGCCCAGACGATGGCGGAGGGGATCAACAGAATCATCATCGCAACCGTACAAGCGAGCCCCAGCGCCGCTCTCGAGGAAAACTTCACCCTGCGCGGGTCGCGAAACGGCTGTTCGATCAAAGTATACATGAGCGTCGCAGCTACTATTGAGCCGACGCAGATCATTGCCTGTTCGAGGTGATCGAGCGGGTTGAGCCGATGGTAGCGGTAGAAAACGATGATCGGCCAATGCACCAGGTACAGCGAATAGCTGATCTTGCCTATTCCGACCATGAGGCGATTGGCAAGTATCCAGCGGAGGTGCGTGGACGTTCCACCGAAGATCGCCAGCGCCGCGCCCAGGCAGGGCACCAGTGCGTAAATGCCGGGGAACGGCGTTTTGGTGGTGAAGCCGAACACTGCCACGAAAATCAATGCCAGCCCGAGCACCAGGGCGGCGTCGAGCAGCGGCCGACTCCTGCTCTGGTATTTGACGAGCCACACGAGCATCGCGCCGATGGCGAATTCAAATATTCTTCCCGGCAACAGCAGGAAGACGGCTCTCGCCTTATCGTCCCAAAAGAAATACTCCGCCAAGAAGAGTGACGCGAGCGATGCCGCCGTCAGCACCAGCCAGAGGTAGCGCCGGCAGTAGCGCAGAGCGAGCACAATCGTCAGCGGCCAGACCAGATAGAACTGTTCCTCGACGCCGAGCGACCAGGTGTGCAGGAGCGGTTTGTATTGCTCCGCCACGCCGAAGTAGCCGCCGTCCAGCCAATAAAAGAAGTTCGCGGCGGCGACGATTGCGTAGACGACCTCGCCGGCAAAATGTTGCAGATAGACCGGATCGAAAATCACGCTGCCCGCGATGAAGCTCGCGGCCACCGTGAAGAAAAAGCTGGGGAACAATCGCCTGGCGCGGCGTGCGTAGAATCCGGCGAAGGAGAACGTGCCGGCTTCGTACTCATCCCGGATCAACCGGGTGATGAGGAATCCGCTGATGACGAAAAAAACGTCGACACCGACCCAGCCACCGCCGAACCATCCAAATCCGACATGGAAGAACATCACGCTGAGGACGGCGATCGCTCGCAGGCCGTCGATATCGGGCCGATACTTGACATTGCCGGTATCGCGCCTCAGGGGCGCGTCCGGCCCCGTGCCGAGAGTAGAAAGCTCGGAGCTCATTCGCACCTACAACGAAACTCGGTACTCGCCGCGCCACAACTCCAGCAAGGTCAAGGCGAACAGGCGCTCGCTGTTCCGCAGTCCTCGCTTCTGTCCGTTCAGCACGGTGCCCACTGCGCGGCGGTCGAACAGGTCTGAGCTCAGCAGAATGTCCTTGAAAAAGCTCTCCCACGCATCGGTCCGCAGCCACGAGGCGAGCGGGATCGAAAACCCCTGCTTGCGGTGCTGATCGAACTGCGGAGGCAACACCCGGGCCGCGAGCTTTTTGAGCAGCACCTTGCGTGTGCTCACCGAGCCCTTCAGATCGGAGGGCACTTGCCCGAATGCGAACTCGATCAGCCGGTAATCGAGCAGAGGCGCCCGCACCTCGAGCGAGTTCAGCATGCTCGCGCGGTCCACTTTGACCAGAATGTCCTCCGCAAGATAATTCTGGAAGTCCATGCGAGTCGCGCGGTACAGGAGATCCGTTGTCCGGGGTATGCGACCCTCCCGCACACTCTCCGCGCCAAGGATCCAGCGATGTCGTCTCGACATCAGCCGCCGCCGCCAGGCCCGATCGAAACAGGCCGAATTAAGAGGCAGGCCTTCCTTGAGGTCGACCTCCAGGGCATGCAGCCAGTTGCGGCCCCGGAAGCCGAGCGGCAGGCAGGCGTTGCCCGTCCGGGCCAAGAGACGCCGCACGGCGGGCGGCACCGCGCCGAATTTTGCCCGCATCCACAGCAGGCGGTTGTAGTGAGGGTATCCGGCAAACAGCTCGTCACCCCCATCACCACCGAGCGCCACCGTGCAGTATTGGCGTACCAGGCGGCTGAGCAGGTATGTCGGGATCATGGACGAGTCGACCATCGGCTCGTCGAATTGCCGGGCCAGCATGGGTAGCAGATCCACTTTGACCTCTCCCGCATCGAGCTCGATGTGCTCCGTCCCGAAATGCCGCGCGATCATCCGGGCATGCTCGGTCTCATCGTACTTTCCGTGCCCGGGGAAGCGCACCGTAAAGGTCTTCACCTTCGGTTTGGTGCGCACCGCCATGGCCGTAACCAGGCTTGAATCGACGCCGCCGCTGAGCAACACACCGACCGGTACGTCTGCCACGAGCTGACGGCGCACCGCATCCTCGAGCAAGGGCTCCAGCCGCTCCATGAGAGACGTTTCGTCGGCGGCGTCCGCCCGGTTAGCCGGTTCCGGAGGCTGCCAGTAGCGCCACACCTTGAGCTCCGCCGTCAGCAGGTCGAAAAATAACGCGTGGGCGGGCGGAAGCTTATTGACGCCTTGCATGATGCAAAGAGGGCTTGGGACGAACCCCATGGCCAAATAGCAATCGAGCGCCAGTGCATCGATGCGTCGCGCAAAGTCTGGGTCGGCCATCAGCGCCTTGAGCTCTGACGCAAAGCGCAGCTCGCCGCCCCTCGCCGCGTAAAACAGAGGCTTTTCGCCCGCGCGATCACGTGCGAGGAACAGTCGGCGGCGGCGCTCGTCGTAGAGTGCGAACGCGAACATTCCATTGAGCCGCGTCAGGCATTCTGCACCCCACTCCTGGTAGGCCTCCAGAATCACTTCTGTGTCGCTCTCGGAGCGGAAGCTGTGCCCCTTGGCAATGAGCTCACGCCGTAGATCGGGAAAGTTATAGATTTCGCCGTTGAATACGATGTACAGACCGCCACCGGACGCGGTCATCGGCTGGTGTCCGGCGGGCGACAGGTCGATGATCGCGAGACGCCGATGACCGAGGCCTACGCAACCATCGGCCGACCACCATTCACCGCAATCGTCCGGGCCGCGATGATGCATGGCGTCGCGGCCGACGGCGAGCCATGCGCGATTGTTTACTGCAGCCTCAGCAGCGATTCCAACGATTCCGCACATATGGGAGGACGGCAAGTCTGCACTGGTCGGCGATTGCTTGCAATGCAAGTGTCCGACGGCAAAATACACCTATCGCCAGAGGCTCAGCCGTCCGCCGATGCGCGAGGAGAAGAGGCGAGTCGCAAATGTTTGCTTGAGCCTCGCCTCAGCGAGCAGCGCTCTGCGGCGGAGCGCCGAGATCCTTGTCGAAGGACATCACCAGCATGCTGCCAAGCGTCGGCTCGAGCAGCCGGTCAAGTGTGCGAATCGGACCGAAACGCATGAGGCGAGCGCCGTATCTGGGGAAGTCGCCGATCGGATGGCCGTTCTTGCGGATTGTCAGACTCCGCGGAGAATATTTGCGGATGACCTTGCGAAGTTGCCCCTTGGAGAATGTCTGGGTCCAAGGATTGAGCCTGTCACCGGTACGCCACGCGCCCTCCGAAGCTTCATTCATCCAGCGGGCCTGGGCTCGCCGGGTGATATTGCCCTTCAGCACACCCAGCAATCGTGTGACACCGAACTGCGTCGAATAGGTTGCATACAGAGCAATGATCGCCTTGCCGCCCGGCTTCAGCACGCGGTACGCCTCGTCCATGGCCGTCAGGAAATTCGGTGTGTGATGCAAAACCCCATTCGAGTAGACCACGTCAACGCTGCTGTCCCCTATCGGCAGCGCCTCCGCATTGCCTTGCGCCGTGAAGCCGTCGCCACCGACCGCGCGCAGATTACGCAGCGCTTGCGCTGCTGCATGCCGCGAGTGATCCACCCCGATGTAGTGCGCCCCGAGATACCCGAAGAGTGCGCCCGACGTACCGCTGCCACAGCCGATGTCCAGCACCACCTTGTCGTGCACGGCCGCGCGATTTGCTTCCACCACCATGACGTGCCGGCTCTCCCCCAGTGCCTGCATCTCCTGCTCCAGATACTCGCTCCAGTCCGAGCGCGTCCGCAATTTCGCCTGGAACGCGTGATCGCCCTGGATCCTCGCCTTCCAGCCGTTGTCCCAGTAATCGCGCCGCACGTCCCGGCCGCCGTCTGCGGAGCCGGTCTCGGGCGATGCCGGCAGATCGAACTGGGGAACATCATCGACGACCGGATAGTGGCGGCCGCAGCCCGCGCAGGCGAGGGAGTCGCCGCCGCGCGACAAGGTCCCGCGACATTTCGGGCAGACCAAGAGAGAGGTCATTTCGATCATTCACAAGCTCCATGGACGGGACTGCGATCGGCCGGCAGCGGGGACCGATCATGGGCCAAGATCATCGGCTACGGTACGGCGCTCGACCAGATTGGCCGGGTGCACAATTGGTACATAATAGCATCTGCCGCGGACCTCGCCGATGTATGAGCCGCATGCGGCCGAGCAAAATGCGGCTGGTGCGACTTGCTCAGCCTGTAAGATAATGCAGCCCGCCAGTGGTTTTAGAGAGGACGACAGTTGAGCGCGATGCCCGACGACGTGGCCGGCTATTGGGCTCGATGGCACGACTGACGGTGCGGCGGATAGCGTGAAGATTCTCGTGACCGGAGCCGCGGCTTCATCGGATTCCGCACGGCTCGGGCGCGGCGATGCCGTCGTCGGCGTCGACAACTTGAACGCCTACTACGATCCCAAGCTCAAGTTACGCGGCGTGGCTCAAGATGAATTATGATGGCTGGTCAGGGTAGTTCGCGCCCGTCGGTGTGGACCCTTCGGAGGTGAAATCAATCAAAATGCCAGCGGTCCATGCGAAGTAGATTCCTTGGCGCGGCGCTCGTCATGTTGTCGATGGGGCTCGCCGCGTCGGCGCAGACGCCGACTACGGACCAACTGCAAGCGTTGAAGGACACTTTGTCGCAGGACGATCAGGGCTCGATCCTGCAAAACATTCTGGGCAACGAGCGCGGCACCGGGAAGAAGACCGATCAGAAGCTCAAGACACCGGAGAGCGTGCAGCAGAAAGATCAGAGCGACATCATCCAGAGAACCATCAAAACGAAGGATGGCCGCATTCTGCGCCAGTGGCGCGAGGACCCCGAACTGCGCCCCGGCGACAGCGTGATGATCGAGCTGCGGCCGGTAGAAGAAATATGCAACCAGACCCCGTTGGGTGCGGCCCTTCAGAACCCCGATAACAATTCCAACGTGACGGCCGATGCCGCAAGCAGCGCGAACAGCATTAATGCGCTCAACGGGTTGAACGCTCTGAACAGCGCCGGCAGCATGAGCGCGATCAGCGGCCTCAACGGAATCGAGAGCCTCAACGCGGTCAACGGCGCCAGCGGAAACCCGCCTCCTAATATCTGGATCGATTTGAGCCGCTGTCCGCTGTCGACCACCAAGCCCAAGACGGACGATGAGAAACGGGCGGAGGCGAGATTTCGCGAAAGAATTCTCAGCAACAATCCCTATAAGCTCAATCAATACGGCGTGCTTGAGCTCCCGAGCCTGCCGGCGATGCCGCTCGCGGGGCTTACTGCGGCCGAGGCGACGAAGCGACTCAGTTCCGATCCCCAGCTCAGGCCATTTTTCGCGCGCCTGACGTTGCTGCGGCTGACGCAAGAGGGGCAGGAGGGCTTGAAGCCGTTCGGCTACGACCTGTTCGAGGGCGTCCCGAGCACCTTCGCGCCGGTGGCCGATATTCAGGTTCCGTCGGACTATATCGTCGGTCCCGGCGACACCCTGAACATACAGCTCTATGGGAACGAGCCCGCGAGATATGAGCTGACGGTCGAGCGGGATGGCCGAATCAACTTCCCGAAGCTGGGGCCGATCCTGGTAAGCGGCATGACATTCAACGCCGCGCGGGAGACCATCGAAGCGCACGTGAACAAGCAGCTCGTCGGAAGCAATGTCAGCGTGACCATGGGCGACCTTCGCTCGATCCGCGTGTTCGTCCTGGGTGAAGCCCAGAAGCCGGGCTCGTACACGGTGAGCGGTTTGTCGACGATGACCAATGCATTATTCGTTAGCGGTGGCGTCAAGACCATCGGCTCGCTGCGCAATATTGAGCTCAAACGCAATGGGCAGCTGATCACGACGCTCGATCTCTATGCTCTATTGCTTCGCGGCGATACCAGCGGCGACCGCCAGCTGTTGCCGGGGGACGTGATTTTCATTCCTCCCATCGGCCCCACCGTGTCCGTCTACGGTGCGGTACGCCGGCCGGCGATTTACGAGCTGAAGAGGGAGAGGACTGCCGAGCAGGCGATCTTCATCGCGGGCGGCCTCTCTCCTGAGGCCGATGCGAAACGCGGTGAGCTGGAAAGAATTCTGCCCTCGCGATTGCGAGAAATGGAGAATATCGATTTGACCGCCGCGGCGGGCCGCATGACTCCGCTCGACAACGGCGACAAGCTGAAAATACCCGAAATAAAGCCGATCCTCGAAAACTCTGTGACATTGACGGGGTATGTCTATCGGCCGGGCTCCTTCGCTTACCACCCTGGACTCCGATTGAGCAATGTGCTCAACAGCTTCGATGAGCTGAAGCCCGAGGCGGACCTGCACTACATCATGATCCGCCGGCTGATGCCGCCCACGGAACAGGTCGAGGTGGTCTCGGCAGATCTGCGGCGAGCGCTGGGGGCGCCCGGTTCGCCAGCGGACCCGGAGCTTCGCCCGCGCGATGAGATCATGGTGTTCAACCTTGCGGCGAACCGTGCTCGCGTCCTAGAACCGGTCATCCGAGACCTCGAGTTGCAGGCGACTCCGGACAAGCCGGAACAGGTGGTCAGCATCGACGGGGAGGTGAAAGCTCCAGGCCGTTATCCCCTGGAGCCCAAGATGCATATCAGCGACCTGATCCGCGCAGGCGGCAGCTTGGAGGACTCGGCGTACCGCGGGCAGGCCGAGCTCACGCGCTATGCGGTCGTCGACGGGGATAAGCGCCAGACCGATCTGATCACGGTCAATCTCGGCAACCTCAGGCGAGGCGACGCGAGCGCCGACCTCGTTCTGATGCCCTACGATACGCTGGTCATTAAACCCATTCCGATGTGGATGCAGCCGGGTGTGATCGAGGTGGCCGGCGAAGTCAGGTTCCCCGGAAAATACCCCATTCACCAAGGCGAGACCTTGCATTCCGTGCTGCAGCGAGCGGGCGGGTTTACGCAGGTTGCATTCCCCGAGGGCGCGGTTTACATCCGCGAAGAGCTCAAAGAGCGCGAAAAAGCGCAGCTTGAGATGCTTGCGAACCGTTTGCAGAACGATTTGGCCGCCTTGTCCTTAAAGGCCGTGGCCAGCAGCGCAACGGTTGCCAACGGCGCCGGCGGAGCCGCGGCAAGCCAGGGACTCCTGGTCGGACAGCAGCTGCTCAACCAGCTGCGCAACGCCAAACCGGTCGGGCGGCTTGTCATCAACGTCCAGGCGGTCCTGGCGGAGTCGACCGGTAGTCCAGACGATGTGCTCGTCAAGGACGGCGATAAGCTGGTGATCCCCAAGAAGACGCAGGAAATCACCATTTTGGGCGAGGTACAGAGCCCGACCTCGCATGTCTATGTGCCTGGACTCACCCGCGACGGCTACATCGCGAGGAGTGGCGGTACCACCCAGAATGCCGATCGAAAGCGCATTTACGTAGTGCGCGCCAACGGTGACGTCATCTCCGGCGGCCGCTCAGGCTGGTTCCGGCGGACCCAAAATATCGAAATGCATCCCGGGGACACGATCGTCGTGCCGCTCGACACGGAGCGGGTGCCCGGACTGCTGTATTGGCAGGCGATCACCACCATCCTTTATAACCTGACAGTCGGGATCCTCTTGGTACATGAGTACTTATGACGCATCGTTTACACTCTTAGGATGGCCTCTGTAACTTCCTCGGCATTTGCGTCGAATACGAACGACCAAGGCGGCGACCTCGATTTGCTCACGATGTGGAGGTTCGTATGGGGCTCCAGATACCTCATCTCGGCGACGACCCTGCTGTGTGCCCTGGTGTTCCTTGGCATCGCTTTTAGCATCGAGCCGATATTTCGCGCCGAGACCGTCATCTCACCGGTGCACTCCGGTAGTCTCGGCGGTAATGGATCCTTGTCGGGTCAGCTCGGCGGGCTCGCCAGCATCGCGAGCATGGCTGGCGTCAACCTCGACTCCACAAGCAGCGCGGACAGAGAGTCCAAGGCCATCCTGCAATCGCGCAGCCTGGTCGAGGAATTCGTCAAAAAGAACAACTTGCTGAACGTGTTGCTGTCCGATTCAAAGAAACCGCCCTCCATGTGGCTTGCGGTGAAGAACTTCAAGGAGGGCGTGCTCACCATCCGCGACGACAAGCGCAGCGGCTTGCTCACGATCGACATGGACTGGACAGATCCGGCCGTCGCTGCCCAATGGGCCAACGGCTTCGTGGCCCTCGCCAACGAGCGCATCCGCGCGCGCGCGATCGATCAAGCGACTCGTAATATCGACTTCCTCAACAAGCAGATTCCGCAAACCAGCGTGGTGGAAGTCCAGCGCTCGATCTACAACCTCATCGAGAACGAGCTGAAGACTCTCATGGTGGCGAGTGCCAGGGCAGAATATGCATTCACCGTCATCGATCCCGCCGTGCCGCCTGAACGCAAACTCAGCCCGAAACGGAGCCTTTACGCTTTGTTTGGTGCCTTCTTGGGGTTTGTCATCGGATTGCTGACGGCCCATGTGCGCTCCGTCCGAGCCAGACCGGCTGGCTAGGTGCCCCGATGGCGAATTCCAGCGCCGCCCCGCTCACTTTTCCGGACCTGTTAAGGCGCCTCTGGGATCACCTCGCTCCGCGTAGAAGGCGGCAGGTGGCGCTGCTCTCCCTTTTGATATTGCTCAGCGCCTTCGCAGAGACCGTGAGTCTCGGTGCGGTGTTGCCGTTTTTGGGCATATTGACCTCTCCGCAGCGTGTCTTGAGCTTTCCGATCGTCATGCATTTCATGCGTGCCTGGGGTATCACATCGGCCGATCAGCTGGTGCTGCCCTTTGCGATCGCATTCGCTGTGACCGCACTCGTGGCCGGAGCATTTCGCATGCTGGTGCTCTGGGTAAGCACCCGGATCGCGTTCGCCACAGGGGCGGATTTCAGCAACAGCGTCTATCGCCGCACCCTGTATCAGCCGTATCGCGTGCATGTTGCATCCAACAGCAGCGATGTGATCAGCGGAATCACCGGCAAGGTCGCCGAAACGGTCAACACATTGACCTTTCTGCTGTTGCTGCTGAGCTCGTGCGTGCTGCTGGTTTTCATAACCCTCACGTTGTTTGCCATCGATCCGGCAGTGGCGCTCGCGGCGCTCGTCGGTTTCGGCAGCTGCTACGTCTTGATTACTGCGATGGCGCGGCGGCGGCTGCGGAGCGACAGCCAGCGAATCGCGGATGAGCATACTCAGGTGGTGAAGGCGCTTCAGGAAGGGCTCGGTGGCATTCGCGACGTGCTGCTGGATGGAACCCAGCCGGTGTATTGCGATACCTATCGAAAAGCCGACTACGGTTTGCGCCGCGCCCAGGGCGACATCGTGTTCGTCAGCGGCAGCCCGCGCTTCGTCATGGAGGCCATCGGCATGGTCCTGATCGCCGCCCTCGCGTACGGTATAAGCCGGCGTGCCGAGGGCATCGCCGCTGCGCTGCCGGTACTCGGGGCGTTGGCAATGGGCGCTCAGCGGCTGCTGCCGGCGCTGCAGCAGGCTTACAGCGCCTGGGCGGGCATCGTGGGTAGTCAGGCCTCCATGGTCAAAGTGCTCGAGCTGCTCGACCAGCCGATCGCAGCCGATACCTTGCCGACAGATCGCAACGCATTGATTTTCAACAAGGAAGTAAGATTCATCAACGTCCGGTTCCGCTATGGCCCGGACGCTCCTTGGGTGCTCGACAAGTTCAACCTGACCATTCGCAAGGGCACCCGAGTGGGATTCGTGGGGAGCACAGGCAGCGGCAAAAGCACTGTTCTCGATCTGCTGATGGGCTTGCTGACGCCGACGGAAGGGGAATTGCTGGTCGACGGCGAGCCCCTGGCGGGCGGGCGAATCCGGCCATGGCAAAAAGCGATCGCTCACGTGCCGCAAAGCATTTTCCTCGCCGACACATCGCTGGCTCAAAACATCGCCTTTGGCGTGCCCCCGCACCTCATAGAGCTCGAGCGCGTGAAGCAGGCGGCAAGACGAGCACAGATTGCGGAATTCATAGAAAATCGGCCCGAAGGCTACGACGCGCGGGTCGGCGAGCGGGGCATCCAGCTATCCGGTGGGCAACGTCAACGGATTGGCATTGCACGTGCCCTTTACAAACAAGCGAGCGTACTCGTGTTCGACGAGGCCACGAGCGCCCTCGACAACGCCACCGAACAGTCGGTCATGGATGCGATCGACGGTCTCGACCGCGAACTCACGATTCTGCTCATTGCCCATCGGCTGAGCACGGTGCGCCGGTGCGACACGATAGTGGAAATCGGCGAAGGTCGAGTGATCGCGCAGGGCACATTCGTGAATTTGCTCGAATCCAGTGCGAGTTTTCAAAACATGGTGAGGATGATCGCCTGAAGAAGGTTCTGGTTACCGGCGCTGATGGCTTCATCGGCTCGCACCTGACGGAAGCTTTGGTGCGGTCGGGATATGACGTGCGCGCATTCGTTTTCTACAACTCGTTCAACTCATGGGGGTGGCTCGACCGTTGCGGCGCGGACGTCCGAGGTCAGTTCGAGGTGTTCGCGGGAGACGTGCGGGATCCAAACGGAGTACGCACTGCGTTGAAGGATTGCGACGCGGTGCTGCATCTTGCCGCCTTGATCGGAATTCCTTTCTCCTACCACTCGCCCGATAGTTATGTCGACACGAACGTCAAAGGCACCCTCAATATCGTGCAGGCGGCTCGCGATCTCGGAGTCGGCAGGGTCGTGCATACTTCCACGAGCGAGGTTTACGGCACCGCCCGCTTCGTACCAATCACGGAGGCACATCCTTTGCAGGGCCAATCTCCCTATTCGGCGAGCAAGATCGGCGCCGACCAGCTGGCGATGTCGTTCCACGCATCTTTTGGCACGCCGGTGACGATCGTGCGTCCTTTCAATACGTACGGTCCGCGCCAATCGGCGCGCGCGGTCATACCGACCATCATTCTGCAGCTTGCAGGCGGTGCTCGGCAAATCAAGCTCGGCGCGCTGCATCCAACGCGCGACTTCAGCTACGTGACCGATACGGTGGCGGGATTCATATCGGTGCTGCGCTCAGCTGGGGCCGTGGGCGAAGTCATCAACGTCGGGAGCGGCTTCGAGATCTCGATTGCGGATACGGCGCGGGAGATCGGGGGGTTGATGGGTGTCGAGCTCGAAATACTCACCGACCGGGAGCGTATTCGACCCGATGCGAGCGAAGTGGAGAGGCTCTGGGCGGACACGGCGAAGGCCCGCAAGCTTCTTGATTGGCAGCCGGAATTCGGCGGCCTGGACGGATTTCGAAGGGGCCTATCCAGGACAGTAGAGTGGTTCAGGAACCCGGAGCACCTCCGCTCATACCGGGCGGATGTTTACAACCTGTGAGCGTCGCGACGAGCTCTTCTGCGCTGGGCGACGACATTGTCGCTGCGATTCGAACGGTCGTCGGCACGGGGCCTGTCGCTCTGCACGAACCGCTCTTCGCGGGCAACGAATGGAATTATGTCAAGGAGTGTCTGGATTCGAGCTACGTGTCGAGCGTCGGAAAGTACGTCGATCGTTTCGAGGCAGAGTTGGCTGCGTTCACCGGCGCGAAACACGCCATCGCCGTGGTCAACGGCACGGCTGCGCTGCACATAGGATTGCGCTTGGCCGGTGTGCAGCCGGGCGATGAAGTCATCGTTCCCGCAATGACCTTCGTTGCCACTGCAAATGCCGTCGTTTATTGCGGCGCCGTGCCGCATTTTGCGGACAGCGAGGAGCGCACCCTCGGATTGGACCCGGGCGCGCTGCGCGACTATCTGCGTGCCGCCACCGACATGCGCGCGGGGCACTGCGTTAACCGCGCGACCGGACGAGTGATCCGCGCACTGGTGCCCATGCATGCGTTTGGCCATCCCGTCGACATGGTGGGCTTGATGGCCGTTGCGCGCGATTTTCGTCTCGTATTACTGGAAGACGCCGCGGAGTCACTCGGGAGTACCATCCAAGGACGCCACACCGGTACGCTCGGATCGATGGGCATATTGAGTTTCAACGGCAACAAGACGGTCACCACCGGCGGCGGCGGTGCCCTGATCACCGACGATGCGGCGCTCGCCGCGCGCGCCAAGCACGTGACGACGACGGCCAAGGTGGCGCATCGCTGGGAGCACCGGCACGACGAGGTCGGCTACAACTATCGGATGCCCAACATCAATGCAGCCCTCGGCTGCGCTCAGCTGGAGCAGCTGCCGGGGTTTCTCGCCGACAAACGACGGCTGTTCGAGCGCTACGCGAGGGCTTTTGCAGGCATGTGCGACGCACACCTCGTCGCCGAGCCGGCAGGGTGCAAGAGCAACTTCTGGCTGCAAACCTTGATGCTGAATCCCGCGGTTGCAGCACAACGAGATGCGGTTCTCGCGCTCACCAACGATGCCGGATTGATGACGAGACCGGCCTGGACGCTGATGCACAAGCTCCCGCCCTATCGGGACTCGCCGAGGATGCCGCTCAGCGTGGCGGAATCGTTGGAGGCTCGCTTGATCAATATCCCGAGCAGCGCGTTCCTGGGTGCTCGGGCGCCCTCATGAGCGCGGGCGCCGTTTTGCTGGTGGGATCCGGAGGTCACGCCCGCGCATGTATCGACGTGATCGAGACCGAAGGTCGCTTCAGGATCGCCGGACTGGTCGGGCGCAACGACGAGGTCGGCTCGCGTATCCTGGGCTACCCCGTTCTCGGCAGCGATGCCGATCTTGGCCGGCTGCGGGCCGAACACGCTCATGCGCTGATCGCCGTCGGTCAAATCAAGACTCCGGAGCCTCGAATGCGATTGTTCGAGCTGGTGCGCCAGAGTGGGTATGAGCTTCCTGTGATCATTTCCCCGCGCGCCCATGTATCGCAGCACGCCACGGTGGGCGCCGGCACCATCGTCATGCACGGGGCGGTCGTGAACGCGGGCGCCACGGTGGGATGCAATTGCATCATTAACAGCCAGTCCCTGGTGGAGCATGATGCCGTGATTGGCGATCATTGCCACGTGGCGACGGCGGCGGCAATCAACAGCGGGGTGAGTATCGGCGCGGCGACGTTCATCGGCAGCAATTCGACGGTGAGGCAGCTGGTGCACATCGGCGCGAGATGCGTGATCGGCATGGGGCAGAGAATTCTCGCCGATTGTCCGGACGGGACCCAAATGCCGCCCCAGGAGAGGCAGACGTGACGCTGATCATCGCCGAGGCGGGAGTCAACCATAACGGCGACATGGCCCTGGCTCGCCGATTGATCGATGCGGCCGCCGACGCGGGCGCGGATCTGATCAAGTTCCAGACGTTCAGGGCAGATCGCATCGCCACTTCCGCTGCCGTGAAAGCGGCGTACCAGAGGCAATCCCCGACCGACGGTGAAACCCAGCATGCGATGCTGCGTCGGTTGGAGCTCACGCGCGACATGCATGAGGCGCTCATAGCCCATTGCAAGAACCGCGGAATCAAGTTCTTCTCCAGCGGCTTCGACCCGCAAAGCGTCGAGCTTCTCGCCGAGCTCGGCGCGGACAGATTCAAGATCCCCTCGGGCGAGATCACGAATCTGCCTTACCTCCGTTTGGTGGGGGGCTACGGCAAACCGATCATTCTCTCGAGCGGCATGGCGACGCTTCGAGAAATCGAGTGGGCCCTCAAGGTTCTCGAGAGCGCGGGAACGCCCCGCGAGCGCATCACGGTATTGCATTGCAATACGGACTACCCCACGCCGATGGCAGATGTGAACCTTCGAGCGATGCGCACGATCGCCGAGGCATTCAGCGTGTCTGTCGGATATTCCGACCACACCCTCGGCATCGAGGTCGCGATTGCGGCGGTGGCGCTCGGGGCGTGCGTGATCGAAAAGCACTTTACGCTCGATCGGACGCTGCAGGGGCCGGACCACAAGGCGAGCCTGGAGCCTCGAGATCTCAAAGCAATGGTCCTCGCCATTCGCAACATCGAGCAGGCGCTGGGCGATGGGATCAAGCGACCGAGCGCAAGCGAGGCGAAGAACATTTCGATCGCCCGCAAATCGCTCGTGGCCGCGCACCCGATTCGCGCCGGCGAGATCTTCAGCATAGTGAACCTGGCCGTCAAGCGTCCTGGCACAGGCCTCTCACCGACGCGCTGGGACGAAGTAATCGGCCGCCGGGCGCCCCGCGATTTTGCGGCCGACGAGTTGATTGAACTATGAACGCCGCTCCGAGAAAGATCTGCGTGGTGACCGGGTCCCGAGCCGACTACGGATGCCTGCGCTGGGTCATGCACGGAATCTCGGAGGCGCCTGGGCTCGAGCTGCAGATCATCGCCACGGGCATGCATCTTTCCCCGGAATTCGGCCTCACGCATCTTGAGATCGAGAAGGATGGGTTTTTCATCGACGCAAAGATCGAGATGCTGCTGAGTGCGGACACTCCGGTGGCATTGGCGAAGTCCATGGGATTGGGACTGATCGGTTTTGGCGAGGCATTGCAGAGATTGCGTCCCGATCTGTTATTCGTGCTGGGAGATCGTTTCGAGATTTTCGCCGCCGCCGCCGCGGCCACCGTGGCCGGTATTCCAATTGCGCATGCCCACGGCGGTGAGACCACGGAAGGTGCGTTCGATGAGGCGCTGCGTCATTCCATCACCAAGATGTCGCATTTGCATTTCGTGGCCGCGCCGGAATATCGACAGCGCGTGGTCCGGATGGGGGAGCAACCGGAGCGAGTCTGGGTGGTGGGCGCATTGGGCCTTGATAATCTTGCGAAATTGAAGTTGCTCGATCGCAAGGAGCTGGAGGCATCTCTGGGCTTCATGCTGGGCCGCAGAAACCTCCTGGTCACGTTTCACCCCGCGACCTTGGAGAATGCGACCTTCGAAGCGCAGATGACCGAGCTGCTCGGCGCACTCGAATCACTCGAAGATACCCATCTGATTTTCACCATGCCCAACGCGGACACCGGAGGGCGAATTGCGATCCAGATGATCGAGCGCTTCGTCGCGGAGCATGCCAATGCGCGCGCTTATGTGTCGCTCGGTGAACAGCGATACCTGTCCTGCATCTGCCACGTTGACGCGGTGGTGGGCAATTCCTCCAGCGGGCTGATCGAGGTTCCCAGCTTTGCGAAAGCGACGCTGAACATCGGCGATCGGCAGCGCGGACGTCTCAGGGCACAGAGCGTCATCGATTGCGTGCCGGAGAAGTCGGCCATCCTTGCTGCTTTGCAGCAGGCCTATTCGCCGGCATTCCGGGCACAATTGCCGGCAGTGCGGAATCCCTACGGCGAGCCGGGCGCCAGCCAGAAGGTGGTCGCGGTTTTGCGCGACCATCCTCTTGAAGGCATTCTAAAAAAATCTTTTTATGTGTCTGATATCAGGTAGCCAGGAAGTTCGATGAGCCCTGTGCCAAACAACGGCTTGGAGGGCGAGGTGTGTTCATCCGACGACCGCTGGCGGAAGGCGATGCTGCCGATCCATGCGGATCTTCGGCAAGCAATCCGCAACTTGGAGGAGACGTCGCTGCAGATCGTATTGGCGGTATCCGAGCAAGGGACCTTGGTGGGCACGCTGACCGACGGAGACATCCGACGCGGCCTGCTGCGGGGTCTGGACATGAGCAGTTCGATCGACGCGATCATCTATCGCGACCCGCTCGTCGTTCCTCCTCAGCTCAGCCGCGAGACGGCGCTGCAGCTCATGCGCGTCAACAAGATCCATCAATTGCCCGTGGTGGATGCCGAGCGGCGCGTCGTGGGTTTGCACCTATGGGACGAATTGATGGCACCGCGGCGCCGGCCCAATCTGATGGTGATCATGGCGGGGGGGCGGGGCAGCCGCCTGCGGCCCCAAACCGAAAGCTGCCCCAAACCCCTGCTGCCGGTCGGCGGCAAGCCGATGCTGGAGCACATCATCGACCGCGCCAGAGCGGAGGGATTCGAGCACTTCGTGCTGACCGTGCATTACCTCGGGCATATGATCGAGGACCACTTCGGCGACGGCAGTCGCTGGCAGATCACGATCGACTATCTGCGCGAGGACTCGCCTCTCGGAACCGCAGGGGCATTGGCGCTCTTGAATCCCCGTCCTGAGCTGCCCTTTCTCGTTTCAAATGCAGATGTGCTGAGCGATATCCATTATGCCGACTTGCTCGACTTTCACGGCCGGCACGGCGCAGCAGCCACCATGGCGGTCCGGCAGCACGAGTGGCAGCATCCCTTCGGGGTGGTGCGCACGAGAGGAGTGGACATTCTAGGCTTCGAAGAGAAGCCGGTGACCCGCAGCCACATCAATGCCGGCATCTACGTCCTGGAGCCGGATGCGCTCGATGTGCTTGCACCCCGTGAGCCATGCGATATGCCGACCTTGTTCGGCCGGCTGCAGGAACGAGGGGCGCGCACCATTGTCTATCCGATGCACGAGCCGTGGTTGGATGTCGGCCGCGCAGACGACCTGGAACGGGCGCAAAAATCTCCTCTCACCAACCATTGATACGCGACGACGGAACATGAAGAAAAGAGATGTAATCGGTCTGTACAAGCTGCCCGCGCAGGTGAGGTTTTGCAAAAAGTGCACGATCTCGAACCAGCGTCCTCGCATCACTTTCGATGAGCACGGAATCTGCTCGGCGTGCAGATTCGCCGAATACAAGGACAAGCACGTGGATTGGGATGTCCGCGAACGAGAGTTGATCGAGCTGTGCGACCGGCACCGAAAGTCGAACGGAGACTACGACGTCATCGTGCCCTGCAGCGGCGGCAAGGACGGCGGCTTCGTCGCTCATCAGCTGAAATACAAATACGGCATGAATCCTCTCACCGTGACTTGGGCGCCCCTCAAGGCCACGACCATTGGCCGCCGGAACCTCGACGCATTCATTGCATCCGGTTTCGACAACATTCTGGGCACGCCGAACGGCAAGGTCACGCGGCAATTGACGAACCTGGCGTTCACGCACCTCGGCGATCCGTTCCAACCTTTCATCTATGGGCAGACCAATTTCCCACTGCACATGGCCGTCAAGTACCGCGTATCGCTGATCATGTATGGCGAGAATGGCGAGGTCGAGTACGGCGGCGATATGAAGAATGCTTTTCGGCCGGATCGCGATATCGAGGATCACGACACGCATTATTTTTCCGGCTTGCCCCCGGCATTCTGGGTGGAACACGGAATCACCGAGGCGGATTTGCGGCCTTTCATGGCTCCCCCCATGAGGACATCGTGCGCAACCGCACGACGATCCATTTCATGGGCTATTACAAATTCTGGGACCCGCAGGAGAATTTTTACTATTGCACGGAAAATACGGGTTTCACGCCCAACACAGAGCGTTCGGAAGGAACGTATTCCAAGTACGCGAGCCTCGATGACCGGATCGACGGCTATCACTATTATCTGGCGTATATCAAGTTCGGTATCGGCCGCACGACATCCGATGCGGCCCACGAGATCCGGGACGGCAAGATCACCCGAGAGGAAGGCATCGCCCTCGTGAAACGCTACGACGGCGAGTTCCCGAAGAAGCATTTCGCGGAGTTTCTGGAGTACTGTTCCATCACGGAGCAGCAGTTCCACGAGGTCATCGATAGCTGGCGCTCGGAGCATCTCTGGGAACTTGTCGGTGACGCCTGGCGCTTGAAGCACCCGATATGGGACGAGGAGTCCCAGATCGTGAGGATATGAGAAAGATCCGGCTCATCGCGCGTCTCGATATCAAGGGCCAAAATCTCATCAAGGGCGTCCATCTGGAGGGCCTTCGCGTGATCGGGTCGCCCAATGTGCATGCCTTGAGGTATTACGAGCAGGGCGCCGACGAGTTGATTTACATGGATTGCGTTGCGAGCCTGTACGGCCGCAATAGTCTCGGGGATATCGTCCAGAGCGCCGCACAGGACGTGTTCGTGCCCATGACGGTGGGGGGCGGCATTCGCTCGGTGGATGATGCGACCTATCTGCTGCGTTCCGGCGCGGACAAGGTCGCCGTCAACACCGCCGCCGTGGCAAATCCTCGGCTCATCAGCGATATCGCTCGACGCTTCGGCAGTCAATGCATGGTGCTGTCGGTGGAGGCCAAGCAGATTGGTCCGGACCACTGGGAGGTCTATACCGACAATGGCCGCGAGAAAACGGGGCTCGATGTCATCCGCTGGGTCAAGCAAGCGGTCGCGCTCGGGGCCGGCGAGATTTTGCTGACGTCCGTCGACCGGGAGGGAACTCGCAAGGGTTTCGACATTCCGATGATCAGGGCCGTGACGCAAGAGGTGGGCGTACCCGTGATTGCCAGCGGGGGCATGGGGAAGCCGCAGGACGTGCTCGATGCCGTACACAAGGGCGGCGCCGACGCTGTCGCCATGGCCGACATTCTCCACTATGGCCGAGCTACCATCGGAGACATCCGCAGCGCTGCCATGAGCGGCGGGATCGAGGTGCGGGCCTATGAGCGGGCGTGAGGTCGCCGTGATGGACTACGGCGTCGGCAACTTGCTCAGCGTGCGCCGCGCCCTGGAGTACTGCGGCGCCACGGTGACGGTGACGGCCGACCGAGATGCTCTCATGTCCGCGCCCAAGGTCATTCTGCCCGGGGTGGGAGCCTTTGCGAACGCCATGACGGAACTGCGCAACCGCGGTCTCGACGGCGTTGCGAGGGAGGTGGCTGCCGCCGGTATCCCGCTCTTGGGCATTTGCCTGGGTATGCAGATGCTCCTCGATGAGAGCGAGGAGTTCGGCGTCACGACGGGTCTCGGATTGATCCCGGGCCGCGTGGTGCCGGTTCCCTCCACGACCGCGGCGGGAGATCCTCACAAGATTCCGCACATCGGTTGGAATGCTCTGGTTTTGCCCCAGCCCGGCGGCGCCAGCTGGGACCATACGGTGCTCCGGTATGTGAAGCCGGGGGAGGCCGTTTACTTCGTGCATTCGTTCATGGCGAATCCGGCCGATCCCGGGCATCGAATCGCCGAGTGCCTTTATGGAGACAGGCCGATTTCAGCCGTCATCGGCAGGGGAAATGTCCTGGGGTGCCAATTTCACCCGGAAAAGAGCGGCGAAGTCGGGTTGAAGATTTTACGTGCGTTCCTCGAGGACGGAGGACCTTCGTGAGCTGACCCTTATCAAAACTTAACATTTTTCAGAGATGACCGGCGCAGTCGGCAGGCTTAAACTGAAAATGACACACACGAGGGCGATACAGTGCGAATTCTCGCCGTCATAACTGCGCGGGGTGGATCGAAACGCCTTCCCGGAAAGAACATCCGACCTTTGGGCGGCAGACCGTTGATCGAGTGGAGCATCGATGTCGCCAAGAATAACGAAGACATCAGCGACGTCTTGGTCTCGACCGATGACGCCGCCATTGCCGAGGTTGCGCGTCGCGCGGATGCGCTGGTTCCATGGCTTAGGCCCGCGGAGCTGGCGACCGCTAGCGCCGCTTCGGTCGACGTGTGCCTGCATGCTCTCGACTGGTATGAAAGCGCACGCGGCAAGGTAGATGGACTGATGTTGTTGCAGCCCACCTCTCCGTTCCGCAGCCGCGAGACGGTGATGCGGGGTATCGATCTCTTCCGCGACAATCGCGGCCGATCCGTGATTGGGGTGTCGCGCGCCCTCTCCCACCCGCTGTGGTGCGTTCAGGTCAACGGGAACTCCATTCGTCCGTTCATCGAACGGGGAGAGCTGTCTCTCAGGTCTCAGGACCTTCCTCCCGCTTATGTCGTGAACGGCGCTTTCTACCTCATCCAACCGGATGAGCTGCGAACACGGAGATCGTTTTGCAACGAGACCACCACGCCATTGATGATCGAGGAGCCGGCCGAATGCATCGACATAGACACCGAATGGGACTGGAAGATTGCCCAGGCGCTGGCGGCGTCCCAGCCGTGCAGTGCGCCATGATCCACTCATTAGCTTTCTGTTCAACAAAGTCGAGGCCGTGATGACTTCAAAGAATTTTGCATCGGCGCGAAAAAGCGCATGCCTGCTGATCGCATGGGGATGTGCTCTGGCCAGTGGCCCGATCACCGCGGCGATCGTCACTCCGACCGCGTCGGGGACGATCACCAAGTCCTATGCCTACACCAACTACGACGGTGGAGACTTCGTCTTCTCCACCAGCGTCACTGCGCCCGGATGCGCGAGCGGATGGTACATTGCGGCCTCCGATCCAGGCTTCAAATCAACCGTAGCCACGGTGCTCGCTGCCCAGATCGGCGGAAATTACATCATCGTTTACGGCGACAATTCGGATTTATGGTCCGGGTCTCCCAGCGGCGAATACTGTCACGTGCAGACCGTCAGCATCACTTCGTAGGCGGCTCTCGATGAGCCACTTTGGCAGTTCCATGGGCAATGCAATGAAGGCAGCCGTGATGCTCGCCGCCCTCGCGCTCACCGGCGCGACGGCGACCGCCAAAACCGTTCAGTACTGGATCTATAGCCTCCCGGTCGGCGATTCGCCGCAATCCAATGTAATCGGCGTCATGTTCGACGGTAAGTACATCTGGGCGACGATACAAAATCCCGATGGCGGCGTGCTCGAGAAACTGACGACTTCCGGCTCGGTGGTTTCGACGACCGGCGTCGGCACGATTCCGGACGAAATCGTCTATGACGGCGCCAAAGCATGGGTGACTGACTACGATACGGGCGCAGTTGCGGTCGTTTCTTCAAGCGGCCAGCTCCTCAACACGATTTCGATTCCTGGGTCGCCCTCGAACCCCGAGGGCATCGTGTTCGACGGCCAATACGTCTGGGTCGCCAATGATTCCGTTGCAAACAGCGTGACCAAGATCGATGCAACTAGCGGGACCATCGTGGGGACCTATCCTGTCGGCCGTGCCCCGGATGCCCTGGCCTTCGATGGCACGTACATCTGGGTGGCGAACAGCAACAGCGCCCAAGTGTGGACGCTCAACCGCGAGACCGGCCAAATGGTCGGCGGGTATTCAACCGGCGTGTTTCCGACCGACATGCTGTACGACGGCACGAACATGTGGATTTCAAACGGCTTCAGCGCGAGTTTAGGGTTGGGGAGCGTGACCAAGATACGGGCGGTCGACGGCGCACCCCAAGGAACATTTACCATACCCGGCATGCAACTGCGTGGTCTTGGGTACGACGGCAAGTCCATCTGGGTCTGCAACTCATATTCGAATACGGTCTCTCGCTTGCGCGCTTCGAACGTGGCTTTGATGGGCACATTTCCGACGGGAAGGAATCCGCGTGCGGCCGCATTCGACGGAAGCAAGATATGGATCGCCAACTCGGGTCAAAACACACTGACGATCATCGTGCCGCCGGAATTCCAGACCGCTGCTAACACTCAGCCGGTCGATGCCGCGGTGGGCTGGGGGCGGCCCGCGGCGGGCTGGGCGCAGACGATAACGCAACAAGCGCCGACTCCGGGCGTCAGCCTCGTGGGGGTGTTCCACCTGCTCCTCGATGACGAATAAGCGCTGAGCCCTGTCGGAAAGCGCGAGCTTCGCGCAACCTCTCGCCCGGCCGGTGATAAAGTGATCCCTGTTCTGGGTCGAGGGCGGTGAGAGATTGAAAGCAGCGATAAAAAGCGCGCTCAGGCAATTCGTCGATGTGTCCGTGGTCCTCATGGGCAAGACTTCTGCAGGCCGCTATCTATTCGAGCAGATCCTCGACAACGCCATGGGCCGGAGCCTCACGGTGGAGCATCGGGGAACGAGGCTCAAGTTCGCCGTTCCCAATGGGCTCAACAGATACCGCGCCGCCACCTTTGCGACGAAGGAGCCTGAGACTCTCGAGTGGATCGATCGTATGTCGGAGAAATCGGTCGTATGGGACATTGGCGCCAATGTCGGGTTATATTCCTGCTACGCAGCCAAGGCGCGCGGCTGTCGAGTGTTCGCGTTCGAGCCTTCCGTATTCAACCTGGAAGTCCTGGCGCGCAACATCGTTCTGAATCAGCTGACTGATCAAATCACCATCGTCCCGCTGCCGCTTTGCGACCGATTGGCAGTTAGCAAACTCAACCTGACATCGACCAGTTGGGGAGGCTCGCTATCCACGTTTGGTCAATCCTACGGCCACGACGGCGCGACGCTGAGCAAGGTCTTCGAGTTCTCGACCATCGGCCTTTCCATGGTGGATGCAGTCTCGCTTTTGGACATTCCGCGGCCCAACTACATTAAAATGGACGTCGACGGGATAGAGCACCTCATCTTGAAGGGCGGTTTACCGGTATTGCGGGATATCCGAGAGGCATCGATCGAGATAAACGACAATTTCACAGCGCAGGCGGTCGAGGCGAAGAGGTGCCTGGAGGAAGCAGGACTCTCTTTCAAGGAAAAGCGCCATGCGGAGCATCTCGATCTGCAGTCCGGCCCGGCGAGGTTCACATTCAATCAGATCTGGGTGAATACACGTTGAAAATCGCAATTCCCAGCGATCGACTCTGCGACCAATGAGCGACCTCAAGGTGGGCATCGCCGGTTTCGGCGTCGTCGGCAAGCGCCGTAAAAACTGCATCGCTCGCCATCCACGGCTGCGGGTGATCGCCGTGTGCGACCAGACGTTCGAGGATGAGGGAGTGCTGGATGATGGCGTCCGGTATTACCGGGATTACCGGCGTTTATTGACGGAGCGCTTGGACATCTTGTTCGTCTGTTTGACCAATGACGTTGCGGCTGAGGTGACGATCGCAGGCCTCGAAGCGGGGCTCCATGTATTTTGCGAAAAGCCTCCCGGACGCAACGTCGATGACATCCTCAAAGTCATTGAGCGCGAGCGCAGACATCCCCGACTCAAGCTCATGTACGGGTTCAATCACCGGTACCACGAATCCGTCCAGGAGGCCTTGAGGATCTTGCGATCGCGCGAACTCGGGGCCGTCATCAACATGCGCGGCATGTATGGAAAGGCCAAGCTGATCACCTTCAACCAACCGGACTGGCGTACGAAGCGCGCCATAGCGGGGGGCGGTGTGCTGCTCGATCAGGGCATCCACATGGTCGATCTCATGCGCTTGTTCGGCGGCGAATTCACCGACATCCACAGTTTCATCTCCAACGGCCATTGGGGCTATGACGTGGAGGACAATGCCTACGCGATCATGCGCACGGCGAGCGGCGTGGTCGGGATGCTCAACTCCTCGGCAACCCAGTGGCGGCATCGCTTCCACCTGGACATCAACCTGGAGCGGGGCAGCCTGATTCTCGGGGGGATTTTGTCCGGGACCAAGAGCTACGGTGCGGAGACTTTGACGGTGGTGCGGGCGGACCCGGACAACGACCAGGGCGACCCCTGGGAACAGGTGACCCGCTATAATAGGGATGCTTCGTGGGACGGCGAGATTTCGGCATTTGCGCTCAGCATCTTGAACGATCTGCCCGTGCAAAGCGGGACTTCGGAGGATGCTCTGCGTACCATGCAGCTGGTGTTCAGGATTTACTATGCGGATTCCGATTGGCGCAAAACCTATGATATCCCCAACCCCGATCTCCACGAATAATCTCGACCGTATATTCACCCTCGATCCCGTCGAGTTCACGCGGCAATATCTCGCGTATGTGCAATCCGTCCTCAGGGGCATCAGCGCAACCGAGGTCGGGCGATTCGTACAGACCTTGCTCCAGGCCCGATCACGCGGGTCCACGATCTTCTTCATCGGCAACGGCGGCAGCGCTGCGACCGCGAGCCACTTCGCCAATGACCTGGCACTCGGCACGAATGCTTACGACCAGCCATTTCGCGCCCTGAGCCTGACCGACAATGTTCCGACGATCACCGCGCTCGGCAATGACTTTGGGTACGAGGAGATTTTCGTCCGGCAGCTGCGCATTCTCGGCAAGAGCAATGACGTGTTGGTTGGGATATCGGCTTCCGGCAATTCGCCCAATCTGCTGCGGGCCTTCGAGCACGCCAAAACCGTCGGCATTACCACCGTGGCGATCACCGGGTTCGACGGCGGCAAGATGAAAATGATCGCTGACCAGGGGATTCACGTTCCGACCGGCCCGAAGGAATACGGGCCTGCCGAGGACGCGCACATGGTGCTCGATCACCTGGTCGGGGCGTATCTGATGCGATACGTCAAGAATGCCTGAACTCGATGTTTTGCTGGATCTAGCCAAGACCACTGCTACGCGCGCCGCTGAGCGGCTACTCGGTCAGACGAGCTCGGCGGAGAGACGCTACGTGCACTCCATCGCCTACCCGAGAGAGATCAAGGCAATCATCGACTCGGTGATGGAGCAGGAGATCGTGCGGGCGCTCGCCGTGTCCGAATTGCCGATACTGAGCGAGGAATCGGGAATTATTGCATCGCAGCATCCTTCGAGATTCCGGTTCATCGTGGACCCGCTGGATGGCACCTTCAACTACGTCAAGGGGCTGGGTCCGAGCGCCATCTCGATCGCGCTGTGGGAAGATGAACGGCCTGTATTCGGGGTTATTTATAGCCTTCCCGAACAGCGGCTGACGTGGGGCGGACTCGATGTCGGGGCCTTTGTCGAGGGACGGCGCATCTCGGTATCGGACACCTCGGAACGGGCTCTGGCTTCCATCTGCACCGGCTTCCCGGTTCGGCTGGATATGGATCTCGAGCGCTCCATGCAGAGGTTCTGGCGGACGGTGAAGCCTTACGCGAAGGTCCGCATGCTCGGGTCCGCAGCCGCCTCTCTGCTGCATGTGGCGGACGGCTCGGCCGATGTCTATTCGGAGAGCAGGATCATGCTGTGGGACATCGCGGCGGGCATTGCTATCGTTCAGGGAGCGGGCGGGGACTACGTGATGAAGCATGCCGGCGGCGAGGAGTGGTGCTACGAGGTGTTTGCCTCGAACCCCGCTCTGCTCGCATGCTGCGCGGACGAAGAGTGAACACTTCATCTCCTTCATCGAGCCGCAGCCCCCAGCGGGTGGCGGTTTGTTCCCGTTCCTTTTCGAAGAATCCGGTGCTGCGTGCGGAGTTGCTGGCGCGCTATCCGAACGCGACTTTCAACGATGCCGGCGTGCAGTTGGATGGCGACACCCTCGTGGCCTTTCTGAAGGACCACCAGAAGGCGATCACTGCCTTGGAGGTGATCGACGAGCATGTGCTGTCGCGTCTGCCTGAGCTCGAGGTGATCGGAAAATACGGCGTCGGGCTGGATATGATCGACCTGGCTGCCATGCGCGCCCATGGCAAGCGGTTGGGCTGGACCGGAGGGGTCAATCGCCGCTCGGTGTCGGAGCTGGTGATTGCATTCGCGATAGCCATGCTGCGGCACGTGCCCGCGGCAAACCGTGAGGTATTATCGGGAGTCTGGCGGCAGCACGTGGGCGGCTACCTTACGGGGCGAACGGTGGGTATCGTCGGTTGTGGACACATCGGCAAGGACCTCGTGCCGCTGCTGAAAGCATTTGGTTGCACCCTGCTGGCCAACGACATCCTCGAATTTCCGGACTTTTATGCTCTGCACGGGGTCGAGTCGGTCAGCCTGGAAGCGCTGCTGCGGCGATCCGACATCGTGACGCTCCACGTGCCATTGAACGCAACAACTCGGGGACTCTTGAACGCCGATCGGCTTGTGTTGATGAAGCCCGGATCGGTCTTGATAAACACTGCTCGTGGCGGATTGGTCGATGAGCGGGCGTTGAGGCGCTCCCTGCTCGAGAAACGCATCGCGGCTGCGGCATTCGACGTATTCGAAGAGGAGCCGCCGAAGGACCCAGAGCTCCTCGCGCTGCCGAATTTTCTGGCCACGCCGCATATCGGCGGCAGCGCCGAGGAAGCCATGCTGGCGATGGGCCGAGCGGCCATCGAGGGCCTCGACGTCAATGCGATACCCTGCCCGGAAAGTTTCCCCCAAATGACCGACCTTCACCTATGACCATACGTCCTAGACGCGCGCTGCTGAACCCGGATCTGAAGAGGCCGAGCGCGCTCGATTCCGTGCCGAGAGACGTCCGACGCCTGTGGCTCGATAAGAATGAGAATCTCGATAGCGAGCTGATGGCCCTATCGCGGGACGTGCTGTCCTCGATCCCACCGTCTGCGTTGGCCACCTATCCGGAAGCGGGCGAGCTGTATCGTAAGCTCGGCCGGTGGGTGGGCGTGAGCCCGCAGTCGTTGCTCCTCACCCCCGGCAGCGACGGGGCGATCCGGCTCGTGTTCGAGGCATTCGTCGAATCCGGCGATCCGGTCGTGTACACGAATCCCACCTTCGCGATGTATCCCGTCTACTGCCGGATGTTCGGAGCCTCCGTGGAGCAGCTCGAGTACGAGCGCGTCGCGGACGAGCCGTACCTGGATGTGTCGAAGGCAATCGAGATCGTGAGGCATAAGAGGCCGAAGCTCTTGTGCTTACCGAACCCCGACAGCCCGACCGGAACGATCGTGCAGCCGGAAGTCTTGCGCAGCGTGCTTGCGGAGTGCGAATCGGCAGGGACGGTCTTGCTGGTGGACGAAGCCTACCATCCGTTCCATCCGTGGTCCGCGGTGCCCTGGACGCCTGAGTCGCCCAACCTGGTGATCGCAAGAACGTTTTCCAAGGCGTGGGGGGCGGCGGGCCTGCGAATCGGATACGCCATCGCCCATCCATCGACTATCGAGCTGCTGCACAAGATGCGTCCGATGTACGAGGTGAGCACTCTGGCGGTCGAGTTCATGTCGCGAATGATGGAGCACACGGCTGAGATGGATCGGGCGGTCGACAGGATCAACGACGGCAAGGCATTCTTCGTGATGCGCATGCGGTCCCTGGGATTCAAGGTACTGCCGACGCATGGCAACTTCGTGCACGTCGCATTCGGCGATAGCGGGCCGAGGATACACGCGGCGCTGTCCGACCAGGTCCTCTATCGCAAAAACTTCGATCAGCCCTGCCTCGCCGGCTACAGCCGGTTCAGCGTCGCTCCGAGGGCGGTGATGGCCCGTGTGGTCGATCTCATCGAGCATGCGACGGCGAGGACCGCAACATGAGCGCGGGCACGGGAGCCGTGAAGGTCGCCATCATCGGCTGCGGGCGAGTATCCGGACATCATTGCAGGTCCATCGTGCAGACCGACGGCGCGGAGCTCGTCGCGGTCTGCGATCTGGTACACGCCAAAGCGGACCTTTACCGGGAGCAATTCGGGGCTAAAGCGTACGACAACTACCATCGCATGCTGATCGAAAACCCGCAGATCGACACCGTAGCCATCGTCACGCCGTCCGGAATGCACTACGAGCACGCCCTCGACATCATCTCCCGGTACAGGAAAAACATCATCGTGGAGAAGCCGACCTTCCTGAAGCCATCGCAGGTCACGAAGGTCTATGCGCTCGCCGCGGCATCGGGCGTGCGGGTGTTCGCGGTATTTCAGAATCGGCATAATCTGGCCGTGAAGCGCGTGCTGCGCGGCCTGTCAGGGGGTGAGCTCGGCCGCGTCCGGGTGGCGGCAGTGCGGGTGCGCTGGTGCCGTCCGCAACGCTATTATGAGCTGGCCGAGTGGCGCGGGACCTTTGCCATGGATGGCGGATGCTTGACCAATCAAGGCATTCATCACATCGATTTGCTGAGGCACCTGGGAGGGGAGGTCGCCCGCGTCTGCTCGATTCAGACCACGCTCGGCGCCGATATCGAGGTCGAGGATACCGCATCTGCCTCGCTTGCGTTCCAGAGCGGGGCGGTCGGTGCGCTGGAAATCACCACCGCGGCGCGTCCTATCGACTACGAGGCGAGCCTGTCATTGGTGTGCGAAAAAGGATTGGCGCAGATCGGAGGGATCGCCGTGAACGAGCTGCAGGTTTACACGCCAGATCCCGGGGCTTGCGCGGCAAGCTCGGAGGATTTCTCGGGAAATGTATACGGCTTTGGGCACGTGAAGATTTACGAGGAAATCGTTGCGTGCCTGCATGGAGCGCGACCGTACCCGGTGACCTACGAGGACACTCTTGCCACCATTTCGCTGCTGAATTCGTTGTATGTGGCGCATGAGAGCAGGTCGTGGGTGGATGTCGCCGCGGCAGGGGACAGTGCCCGTCTCGGACGGCCGGATGACGCATTGGCAAACCTGTATCGCTCCGTCGCCCCGCCAAGGTGCTGATGGCAGCGGCCGTCGAGATCCGACTTGCAACGTTTCAATTCTGAAAGAGCGAACATGAAAATCGTCGGTATAGTCCCTGCGCGCATGGCAGCGAGCCGTTTTCCGGGCAAACCTCTGAAACCAATTCTGGGTCGCCCCCTCATCGAGCATTGCTTTCTGCGGGCGCGCATGTATCCGAATTGGGACGGTCTGTACCTGGCCACGTGCGATGAGGAGATTCGATCGTTCGCCGAAACCAAGGGCTTTCCCGTCCTGATGACCGGCTCGCATCACATCCGGGCACTCGATCGCGTTGCCGAGGCCGCGGCCAAGACGGGCGCGGCCCTTGCTCCCGATGACTTGGTTGTTTGCGTCCAGGGCGATGAGCCCCTCCTCGGACCGGACGTCATCGAGGCCGTGGTGAGCCCCTTCCTTAAGAGCGAGGAGATCCAGGCCACCGTGCTTGCCGTTCCGATCGTGGACGAGGCGACCTTTTTGAATACCGACATCGTCAAACTGGTCCACGATGTGAAGGGGAATGTGCTCTACACCTCGCGCAGCCCCATACCCTACTGCAAGAAGTTTTCGCCGGACCTGGGCGCAATGCGTGTCGGCGGTATTTTCGGCTTTCGATGGAAGCTGCTGCAGTGGTTCACGAGCACTCCGGAATCGCCGCTCGAGCGCGCGGAGGCCTGCGACAGCAATCGTCTATGCGATAACGGGGTGTTTCAGCGGATTGCACCCATTCCGTACCGGCCTTATCTGTCGGTCGACAGTCCCCACGACATTGCGCTGGTCGAGCAGAGCATGGTCACGGACCCGTATTGGGCGTTGTACAAATAGTCAAGGCGCGCGCCCATGGAACGCAACATCCCTTATCAGACTGACCAACTGGCGCGTCATTTCGTCCATAACCGCATCGCTTGGGGGCAATTCTACGAATCCGAGCGGGTCATCATCGAGGGTCTGCACCTCGATTCCTCTCGAACGATTCTCGATATCGGCTGCGGCTGCGGCGGCCTCGGTCTCGCGCTTCGCGCTCAGTTCGGCGTTGAAAGCTATACCGGTGTTGAGATAAATCCGCTGGCAGCGGACGTAGGCCGGAAGCTGTATCCGGCAGCACGTATTCTGTGCGGAGACATCCTCGACTTGGGACAGGGGGAATTGCACGAGCAGCGGTTCGATGTCGTATTCTCGCTGAGCTGCGTGGACTGGAACGTTCGATTCGACGAGACATTGGCCGCGGCCTGGAGCTTCGTCGCCCCGGGAGGCTCTCTGGTGGCGACCTTCCGGCTCACGGAGGGGAAGGGCTGCAACGATATCACTCGCTCCTATCAATACATCAATTTCGAGGGCAAATGCGAGGGAGAACGGGCTTCCTATGTGGTCAACGGCGCGCGCGACCTCATGCGGAAGCTGAAGTCTTTCCGCCCCAGCGAGATCGCCGCTTTCGGCTATTGGGGCGCTCCCTCGGCGACCGCCATCACTCCCTATGAGCAGCTCTGTTTTGCGGCGTTTGCAATCCGCAAGCGGGTTGATTCCCCGGGCTCCTGTCGGATCGATTTGAAGCTGCCTGAGAGTATTCGAAGCTGCATGGAATCTTAGTGGCGGAGACTACTGCGCTGCTGATCTGGGATCGAGAGGGCGAGCCGCCGCACCCAGCCGACTCGATTTTATGCTGGCGAAGCTACGCGAACGAGGGCCGGGTTCGCTCGATTCCGCATTACCTCGAGTCTCATGCGGAACGATTGAGGAGCAAGTATCTTGCGTTCATCCACGATCTGGGTGAACGCCGCATTGCCGGAAGGCGCATCGTCGATCATCTGGAGGTCATCGAAGGTTTCAGCCTCTGGTGGATGACTCATCTGGCCGAAAAGAGCCCGTTCAAGTCGCGTCGAATATACGGCTGTCTGCGGCTCCTGGCCTTGGAAGAATTGCTTCTCGAATCGGGCGCATCCACGGTGACCCTCGCAAGTGACGATGACACGCTGGCCCAGGCGATCGGCCGACTGTGCGAGAACCTTGGACTCGGTTTCCGCGTGCAAACGACGCGAAAGCCGCCTCGTCGATCGCCCCTGCGTCGACTTTACGAGGCGCTGCCGTCTCCCTTGAAGGGATTGATCAGTCTCAGGCACTACATTGCTCGATGGCGTCTTCGGCGCACCAGGAATCCGCAGTGGTCCAGCGGAAAAGACTCGGTGTTCTTTTGCTCCTATTTCATCCACTTGGAGCCCGCCTTGTGCGCACGGGGCCGGTTTTTTTCCAGGCACTGGGAAAGCCTGCCGGGAATCCTGCATGAGCGCGGCATCAGAACCAACTGGATCCAGCTGTTCATCTTGGGCGCGGCCGTGCCCAATCTGACGACCGGGCTCGACTGGCTGCGCCGATTCAACGGCGATGCAGTCAATCAAGGATGCCACTCATTTCTGGATGGCTATTTCTCCTTGAGAACCGCGTCGAGGGCCCTCAAGACCTGGCTGCGGCTCAATGCCGTGAGCTGGAAACTGCGAAATATCGGATCCGTCTTCGATGTGGCGCAATCGGCCGTCTGGCTCTGGCCGCTGTTGCAAGAGGACTGGCACGCTTCTCTTACCGGGCCCACGGCTATAGCCAACTGCCTTGCGCTGGAGCTATTCGATGCCGCGCTCGCCAACATGCCGCATCAGCAGACGGGCTTTTACCTTTACGAGAATCAGGCATGGGAAAAGGCGCTGCTGCGCGCCTGGCGCAAGCATGGACATGGCAAACTGATCGGCGTGCAGCACGCGACGGCGCCTTTCTGGCATCTATACTACTTTGACGATCCCCGCAGCCGGGATCCGAGTCGAGGCTGCGCCATACCATCGCCGGACCTCTTTGCAGTCAACGGCCTCGCCGCGCGCAATGCGTTCGTCGGCACCGGCTATCCCGCAGATAAGCTGGTCGACACCGAGGCACTTCGGTACCTGAATCTCTTGCCGCTGGTCGTTGAGCATGCAGGCAGTCCTCAAGTGCGCGGCGACGAATCGGGGGGCGCTGCGCGTCCCACCCGGGTGCTCGTTTTGGGCGATATGATTGCGGAATCGACGCATAACTTTCTCCTTCTCGTCTCCCGAGCCGTGAAGGTGCTGCCAGAAGGGTACGAGCTCACGTTCAAACCGCACCCCGGCCACGCCGTCAATCTAAGCGAGTACCCGGACTTGACCGCTCTCGAGACCACGGAATCGCTGCACAAGGTCCTCGATCGGTATGATGTGGCGATTGCGGCGAACAGCACCTCGGCGTCGCTCGATGCATTCCTGGGAGGTCTGCAGGTGATCGTGGATCTCAGCGGGAACGACTTGAATTTGAGCGCCCTGAGAGGGCAAGCCGGCGTGCGTTTCGTCAGCACGCCGGACGAGCTGGCAAATGCGCTGATGGCGGTCCGCTCCGGCACGCCCCCCGCAAACGATCGCGGAGATTTCTTCTTCCTGGACGCCGCTCTCCCGCGCTGGCAGGCGCTGCTGACGCACCTCGAGATCTTCGCTCCCGGGTTCTCCGCATGACGATATCCGCAAGAAACTCGATCGACATCAACACCGTCCTGCAGGCGTTCAATCTTTTCGTCGCCGGCCTGATCGTTTACGGGATGCCGTACGCCGCGAACAATCCCTACATCGACCAGGAGACGATGCAGCTGGGGCTGCTGTTGTGCCTGCAGACCCATGTCGCGCTGTTCTTCGAGAGGAGGCGTCGCGACCCTTTCGTCATTCTGTTCGCCTTTACGATGATATTTTACTTCTCTCTTCGGCTTTTCACGCTTGCTCTGTATCCGTATTCCGTGGTGTTCGAGAGGTACTCCTACGGGCCCGCGGATTCGAATTTTGCATTGATCTTCATGCTGGTCGCGAATCTTTTCCTGTATGCCGGATTCTTCTCGGTCAAGTTCAAAAGAAATGCCGCCGTCGACGCGAGCGGTTGGCGCGCGAGGTCCCCGACCAGGGTCTCGGTGCTGATGCTGGTGTCGATAGTCTACTCGTACATGAGCGCCATCTACTGGACGGCGGACGATCAGCCGCGTATTGCGAGTGTGCTCGGCCTCTTCATCTCGCCGCCGGTCATCTTCCTGATGGCCCTGGCGTATTTCGTCCTATTCAGGAGGTCGTTGAGTAGATCCGCGAGGTATTCCATAGCAGGCTTGATCGCTCTCGAACTGGTAGCGCATACGCTCTCGGGCAGCAGGAGCACCATAACGACTTTGGTGCAGAACATCATGCTCGTCATGCTGGCGATATCGAGCTGCATCAAGATCAAGAGAGGATGGTTCATCGTGGGAAGCTTGCTGGCTCCCGTGCTGCTCGTGCTTCTGATTGGCGCCTTTTTGCTGAGCACATTCAATCGTGAGCACAAGGATCCAGGCGAAGCATCACTCAGCATCAGCCAGGCGATCCAGCTAGCGGGTGAGGCGACAAAGGAGCTGGGAGCCGAGACTGAGCTCGATATCATTCTCCCCCCAATCTTCGATCGCGCAGGTTTTTTCGATTACTCCGCGGAAATCATCGCGCACCGCGATCAATACCAAGAGATATTTAATTTACCCGAATACGGCAAAAGCATCGTGGATAATCTGCTGACGCCGGGCTTCGATGTCTACGATCAGCCGAAACTGGGTAACGCGCTGGAATTCATATACGAGGATTTGGGCACCCCATCGAAAGAGATGGTCCCCGAGTCATATCAATCCGATCAATTCGGCATCCATGGCGAGCTGTACGCAGTATTCGGCTATGCCTCGCTGCCGTTGTTTTTCCTGCTGGCGTTCTTTTTGAAGGGACTCTACGTGCGGCTCAGAAGTCCCAGTCCCTTCGCCTTGGCCATGGAGAGAATCGTCGTCTTGGCGGCCTTCGTGAAGATCGTGAACAGCTTCGGAATGGACTGGACTCTCATTGAGATGGTGCCTGTCGTGGCGGCCGTATTTGTTTACACGTTCTTTTTCCGTACCAGCCCGATCATGCGGCGGACGTCGATGCCCTCGCCACTGGATCATCCTTCGGCGCCCCTCGGCATCGGGGCAAGACAATAATCGGATCGGTGGTGGGGAGGCCGGCGAAGTACCCCATCGACGGTCGAAGACGGCATGAGCGAAGGTGACCCGCAAGCAGGGCAGCAAGGTGCAGCTCGTCGGCGAGGACATGTTCCGAGATCCACTCAGTACACATAGTGGAACGCATAATTTGGCCCAGCGTATCGCGAATGCATACGACCCAACATGGCGGCTAAACGATAACGGCGGTCGAAGACGGTCTTGCGCCGGCGGATCAGCGCCGCGAAATCACGAACTTGATCATGTGTCAGAACGCTACTGTCATCGTTGAGCAGATCGAGAAATTTCAGGGCGATGTCGAATCTCTCGTAGATCGTGAGGATGGCAAGGTACACCCTGGCCGTTCGGGAAGTGAGCGGGTTTCCCTGAGACGAATTTATCAGGCTTTCCGGCGCTCTCAAGAACAATGCATCCGCAAAAACCGATTGCCCCAGCCCGTCGAATGCATCTCGGCTCCAGCGCAGAAGCGTAACGAAATCGATGAACTCTATGCCATAGCCTGCCAAGAATTTGGCGACATCCCCGAACAGCGGCTGCGTGTCGCGAATTGGCTGAAAAGAAACCTCGATGTGCAACCCCAGGCAAGATTCGAGCGTTGCGCGCGCTCCTTCGAGAACTGCCAACTCCCCGCCCTCTAAATCAAGTTTTATGAAGTCGCACGGCCTCCCCGAGCCGCCCAGCAAATCGTCGAGCGTACGGCAGGCGACCTCGCTTGAACCGACGACATCAAATCGCTCTGGATTGGGGAATCGGGACAGAAAGGGAATATTTGGGGAAAAGTGCGAGGAACACATTGGCTTACGTGTAAACGTAATGGGTACCGGGCCGCTTCGGTTCCACGCTCCGAATGGGACTATGTCGTAACTCTTATATGCCTTGGCATCCGGCGAATGCAGCAACTCGGGAATGGAGCGCTCATCGGGCTCAATGCCGGTAAACGCGACATCGCCGCGATATGGGTGCCATCGCGGAATGATGCCGCCCGAGGCGCCCACGTCCAAGAACGAAATCGCGTTACCGCCGAGCAAGACTTTTGCGTCGTTAGCCCACGCATTCGCGAGCGCAGCCCTGCGATGCTCGAGCAACCCACGAAAGACCTTCCGCATCATTTATCGTCCACTCCGTTTCGTGCACACATCCAACGCCGATAATTCCTGCAGGCCCTGCCGGTCGAGAGGCCTAAAGAGACCGCGAGTTTTTCTGGAGCCGTCCATCCGTCGCATCGCGCTTGAAGAGGTACCTCACATCATAGATCACATGCTTCGTTTTTGGCGAAGCGTCGGATCTGTTTCAATCCCATTTCGCGGAAGGTCGTTGACGACCGGCGCAACCATCTGGGCGAGCGCCGACCCGACATGCCCGGTTGTTTACAGTGGATGCCTTACTCCTAGCGCAGGTGCCGTCACCGGCTCGCAGGTCATTTTCGCATCCGGCGCTCTGGTGCTGGTGCAGCCGTATTGACTTCCAAGGGTAGCTTCGGTTGTAGTGAGTCGGGATGCTGCGCACAGTCTTTTTGGCAATTGCAATAACCTGCTATTCCGGATGCGGAGGCAGCAACGGGGGAGGCGCAGATAACTCCGTTCCACCAGCGTGGCCAGACGTCGTAAACGTTCGCAATCCAGTTTCGCTTCCTGCACAGGTAGCTGCGCAGCGCGTGCCTGTTGGCCTCACCGGAGATTACAAGCCGGATCTTGTGATCTTGTCGTCGGGTGCAATGCTGCTGGTGATGTTCCAGCCTGTTAATAACCCGAACGGCACGTATCAAGAGAACATGATCCTGTATCGGTCCGAGGACGGCGGCCAGACATGGGGGACCCGCGATACGTTACCGCTACTCGGAAGAGAGCCGTACTTCACGCTACTGAGCGACGGTACTTTATTCATTACCGCGTCTTTCATCTCGGCCGACTACCGCAACACCGCTGGCTACACATACGCCATCGTGTATCGGTCTGAAGACAGTGGCGCCACGTGGACAAGCATGTCGATCCTGTCGGGGGACGTCCTCAACGTGCCGCCGGGAACGGTGACGGTTACGAGCCGTAATCTCATCCAGCTGGCTGACGGCACGCTCCTATTGGGCGTCGGCGCTGGAACCAACGTAGACTACTTGTGGCGCTCTCAGGACGAGGGCGTGACATGGAACAAAGACGCTGCAAGTGCAGGCGCCCGCCGGCTATGACGAAGCGGCAAACGGCATACCTTGGCTCGAAGAGTTCTGGTTCACGCTTGCACCGAATGGCGATCTATTGGGCTTTCAGCGCGGCTATGCGACAGCGTTGCCTCCCCTGGGAGCGACAGTAACACCCACGTTGAGGTTGTTCACTGGAAACTTCTCTAGCGAAGGGAGCCTCCAGCGGACGATCTCTGTGTGGGTATGAGTATCGGAACCGCGATAGGAATAGGCGGTCACGAACGTTCCGTCTGCCAGTTGCACGGTATTGCCGAAGCCGCCCCCGCAGCGCCCGCACCTGTCGACGTCAATCGAGAAGACGCGCTTGAGGCGCTGCGCCCAGCCCATCGGCGATGCCCTCGTGGACCCCCTGTCCGTCCCGCTATGGGCGGCGCCGGGTATCGAGCCGGCAACTTGACGCTCGAAGCGCGCATACTTGACAATGATTCGGCGCCGTGTCAACGGCGAGATATTGACCCGTTGGACGCAAGGCTTAACAGACAGGAGTATTCATCGTGAAGATCACCGCTATCGCTGCCTTTATGGCCACGGCAATTTTCGCCTCCACACTCGTCAGTGCGGATACGCCGGCCCTGAATATCGATCCGGCTCGACACCCCCATCTTGCAGCGGCGCAGAACCTCTCGCGCCAGGCGTTCGACAAAATTGAAGATGCGCGAAGGTCAAATGACTGGGACATGAATGGTCACGCAGCGAGGGCATTGAATTTGCTCATCGAAGTCAATAACGAGCTGAAAGCCGCGGCTGAGGCTGCGAACAAAAAATAGCGTCGGCTCTCACGCAACGCGAGCGCCTTGGACGATGCTCGCTGCGTGTAAGAGCCACACTGTGCCGGAACCGAATCGGCGTGTCCCTGACGCGCGCTCTGCTATGGATTCGATCCCTCGCGCGCTGCTCGACGGGGAATTATGAGCAGGGTCTAAACATCCGACCTGAAGCGCGGGAGCATCGATAGGTCGTCCGATGTCCAGCATCTCCGAGCAGATCTGCAATCAGCGAGAGGGCGCGCTGCGGCTGCGACGCCGTCCAGCCACCCTCGCCAAGAATCCAAACGTCTCGTTAGCGCAGCGGCTCCAGGAAAAGATCTGCACGCGATCGAAAGAGCGCTGCGCCAATTGCGCACGCAACGCCGCCGATTCGATCAGCTCGCGCAGCGCGCGCGCGATGTCGGTCGGGCTCTCGGGGTCGAAATACACCCCGGCGTCACCCAACACTTCAGGCATCGGCCCGCGGCGCGAGCAAGCGATCGGCAGACCCGATGCCATTCCTTCCAGCAAAATGTTCGGCATGTTCTCGCAGCTCGACGCAAATACGCAGATGTCGCTCCGGGCATATCTCTGGTGCAGCAACGTGTGTGACACGGGCCCGGAATAGGTGATGAATTCGCCGCTGGGATCGAATCGCTCGATCGCGTCCTCAAGCCGGCGCAATGCGGGCGGGTATGCCGGGCCGATCAGCTCGAGCGCGATGGGTGCGCCCTGCGCACGCAATTGCGCGACGGCCTCAACCACGTGCCACTGGTGCTTGTGTACGTCGATGATGGAAACGTATAGGAGCCGGAGCGGCTGCTCGAGTGAGCAGCGATCCGCGGGGACCTGCGTGCGAGGCGCGGAGCTGAACCGGTCGTTGATTCCATGCGGGATGATCACTGTCTCACCCTTCACGGCCCGCAGAATGGGCATGAGGACTCGATGAGCATAATCAGTCAAGAATATCACTCCGTCCGCGCGGCGCAGCGTGCGGGTCTGGGAAAAGCGCAGCAGGCACAGCTTTAATGTCATCCAGGACCAGCCGAAGCAGCGCAGCTCCCGCCACTCGAAGGGCAGCAGATTGCGGCTCATGGTGACGATCGGCCGAAACCGTCCCGAATATGAGCCGCCGGGGACGAACAGCACGTCGCACCCGGCCTCCCGGGCGAGTTTCGAGAGCGTCAAGCGTTGCCACAGCACGCGATGAATCAACCCGCGATCGAGCACGGACAGCGGCCGCGGATCGAGCCACGGGCGCGCCTCCAGTTGCGATAGGGTCGAGCGGCCGCCCCAGACGATGACCTGCGAGAACCCGCTCGCCGCGGGGTCGCAGGCCCGGAGCAACTCGACCAGATGGGTGACGCCGCCTCCCGCGCGAAGATTCGATGCGTCGATTCCGACGATCACTGTGGCTTGATGCCTCTCGCGACGAGGTGGCCGGCCTGGAACACCTCGATGGCCGAAAGCCCGGCATCCTGAAGCCACTGTCGAACGGTCCTGGCGGTCTGCGGCTGGTCGTATTGGGGCGCCAACATGTCGAACGTATCGAGCAGCGCCCACTCCTTGATCTGCTGAGACGTCAACGGATATACGCCCTGATAATTCACCACCGGAACAAGCCGCTTCAGCATCCGTCCAACGAGCGGTATGCTCCCGACAGCCCTGCTGACGGGAAGCATGACGGGCACCGCCCCCTCGAGAGTTCGCAGAAGCCTCTCCTTCGGCAGCCGCTTGGTAACGGGCCTCAACAAATATTTCGAATGCAGCAGCGTTCCGAAACGCCTTCCATAGAAGTCGACGCACAGCTTGCCGCCCCTCGCAACCATCGGAGGGAGCGCTGCGAACGCGCGAGGCACATCCGGCGTGTGCTGCAAAACGCCCAGCGAATAGACATAAGAGAAAGTCTCTTGGGCGAACGGCAGGCAATAGATGTCGCCCTGCACCACGTCCATGCTGTCGTACTGCGCAAGATTCGCATAGCACGCATCGACTGCGCTGGAATAGTCCAGCGCGACCACATTCGCGCCGGCCCGGACGGCGACCTCGGCGAAGCGACCGGCACCGCAACCGGCGTCCAACACCCACCGGCCGGAAATCACATCCGGCGACCACCCCGTCGATGTCCAGAAGCGATTCGACGAGATGGGCTTTCCCGAAGAACTATCCAGTTGCGTTCTGCGGAACCTGTTCCATTGCATTCCAAAGTTGTCGGCATAGTTCGATTCCGGGGAGAATCGCGGCACGAAGTCCCGGATGGGATAGCGCTGTACGCCGTCCGTCGAGACCAACCAGCCTGAGTACACTCGCGAGCCGCGATATTCGGGTTCGACCAACTGGAGTTGCTGTCCGGTTTTAGGGCAGCGAAGAATGCTCAACAGCTCTACGTGCATCGGATCAAAATCATCTCTACCCCCGGGGCTTTCGGGAGTGTGATGCTAACCATTTGTCGGTGAGTCTGCCAGCGGCCGGCAGGCGATGGGGCCGTCGGCATCGGAAATCACGGTTGGCTCGTGCGGTGAGATGGGTGCGAACTTCCGCAATGGCGCGAACCGCCGAGTGTTATCATTAGCCTTATTTTTCCGCCCCGCGCGACGGTGCAAAAAATAGGGGCTATTTTCGGACTAGAGGCAGCGCGATGATGCAGCGTCGCGGGAATCGGATGTCGCCATAAATGGGAGATGAGGTCAGAGTTCTGGTTCTTGGCGCCTCGGGCATGCTGGGGAACGCGGTCCTTCGCTTCTTTTCTCGGAGCCCCAATTACGCCGTGACCGGCACCGTGCGTTCCTCGAACGCACTGCATATGCTTCCCGAGGAGTTGCACGGGCAGATCGTCGGCGGAGTGGAGATTCACGATCTCGACGGCCTGATGAGACTGTTCGATCGGGCCAAGCCACATATCGTCGTCAATTGCGTGGGTCTGGTCAAGCAATTGCCGGGCGCAGAGGATCCGCTCGCCGCCATTCCCATGAATGCGCTGCTGCCGCACCGGCTGCTCGGATTATGCAAGGTTGCGCGGGCGCGGCTCATCCACATCAGCACCGATTGCGTGTTCGACGGTGCGCGCGGCATGTATCGCGAAACGGACATTGCTGACGCAAACGACTTGTACGGCCGAAGCAAATACCTGGGCGAGTTGAACGATCCTCAGGCTGTCACGCTCCGGACCTCCATCATCGGACCCGAGCTTGGCACCGCGCATGGATTGGTGAGCTGGTTCCTGGCCCAGCGAGGTCGAGTGAAGGGCTTCACGCGGGCGATTTTTTCCGGCCTCCCGACTGTCGAGCTCGCGCGAGTGATGCGGGATTTCGTCATACCGGCGGCCGATCTGTCGGGGCTGTATCATGTTTCCTCGGCGCCCATCAGCAAGTACGACCTGCTGCGCGGCGTAGCCCGCGAGTACGGGCATTCGATCGAGATCGTGCCGGACGGGGAGCTCGTGATCGACCGCTCGCTCGATTCGTCCCGATTTCGCGAGCGCACCGGGTATGTTGCCCCCGCTTGGCAGGAGATGCTGCGAGTCATGCATGACTTCGGTTAGTAGCGCGCCGCTGGCGGCTGGAAAAGATTCCATGCTCGAGGGCAAGGTCGTGCTCATCACGGGAGGCACGGGCTCGTTTGGCCATGCCGCCGTCGACCGCTTTCTGAAAACGGACGTTGCGGAAATCCGCGTCTTCAGCCGCGATGAAAAAAAGCAGGAGGACATGCGCGTTGCGATTCGCAACGATCGCCTGAAATTTCACATAGGTGATGTGCGCGATTACGACGGCATCCACGACGCAATGGCCGGCGTCGACTTCGTGTTCCACGCGGCGGCGCTCAAACAGGTCCCTTCCTGCGAGTTCCATCCCATGGAGGCGGTCAAGACCAATGTCATCGGGGCTGAGAACGTCATGCGTGCCGCCATCGAATGCGGCGTGCGCCGATGCGTCGTTCTCAGCACGGACAAGGCCGTGTATCCCATCAATGCGATGGGCATATCGAAGGCCATGATGGAAAAGGTGATGATCGCCAAGTCGCGGGTGTGCGGGCCCGAATCCACCATCTTGTGCGCAACGCGCTACGGCAATGTGATGGGCTCGAGGGGTTCCGTGATTCCATTGTTCCTCCGTCAGCTTCTCGACGGTGTGCCCTTGACCGTCACCGATCCCAACATGACCCGGTTTCTGATGTCGCTCGACGAGTCCGTGGATCTGGTGCTGCATGCTTTTGCGCACGCGAGCCCCGGCGACATCCTGGTGCAGAAAGCGCCGGCATCCACCGTCGGCGACCTTGCCATGGCCTTGCGCGAGCTGCTCGGCCGCGACAACGAGATCCGCATCATCGGCACCCGACACGGCGAGAAGCTGTACGAATCTCTGGTGTCCCGTGAAGAAATGGCGCGCGCCGAGGACCTGGGCCCGTACTTCCGGATCCCGGCGGATTCCCGCGATCTCAACTACGACAAGTATTTCATCGAGGGAGAGACGGCGATATCGCAGATCGGCGACTACACCTCGCACAGCACCGAGCGGTTCAGCGTTGCGCAGGTGAAGGAGGTGCTGAAAACGCTCGCACTCGTGCGCGAGGCGATGAATGCTTAAGGTCATGACGATCGTCGGCACGCGGCCGGAGATCATCCGGTTGTCCCGCGTCATCGATAAGCTCGACCGGCACTGCAATCACGTGCTGGTTCACACCGGGCAAAACTTCGACTACGAGCTGAACGAGATCTTCTTCGTCGAGCTCGGCATCAGGCGTCCCGATAGTTTTCTCGCGGCGGCCGGCCCGACTGCAGCCGAGACGATCGGAAACGTGATCATCGCTGCGGATCGGGTGATGCGGGAACGGAGGCCCGATGCCTTGCTGTTGCTGGGCGACACCAATAGCTCGCTGGCCGCGATTTCCGCCAAGCGCCTCAAAATACCGATTTTCCACATGGAGGCGGGCAACCGATGTTTCGACTTCCGCGTACCGGAGGAGATCAACCGGCGGATTGTCGATCACATCGCCGATATCAATTTACCCTACAGCGATATCGCACGCGATTATCTGCTGCGCGAAGGCCTCCCGCCGGATCAGATCATCACGACCGGGAGCCCCATGCGGGAAGTAATCGAGCACAATTGGGAGAAAATACAGGCCTCCGACGTATTGACCCGGCTCAAGCTCGCTGTCAACCGGTATTTTCTAGTCAGCTTGCACCGTGAGGAGAACGTCGATGCCCCGGACAGCTTGCAGCGATTGCTCGGGCTATTGGCGCATCTTGCGGAGAGATACGCGGATCCGATCATCGTCTCCACTCATCCACGGACCCGGCAGCGAATCGATGCGCTCGGCTCGTCCGTTCATCCGGGATTTCTCCTGCATAAGCCGTTCGGCTTTTGCGATTATGTGAAATTGCAAACGAACGCTCGGGCGGTCTTGTCGGACAGCGGAACCATCACCGAGGAGTCCTCGATTCTCAACTTTCCCGCGCTCAACCTGCGCGAAGTGCACGAGCGCCCGGAGGGTTTCGAGGAGGCATCGGTCATGATGTCAGGATTGAATTCGGACCGTGTGGACCAGGCGCTCGGGGTGCTGGCCGAGCAGCGGCGCGGCTGCGATCGGGGGTTACGCCTGGTCAGGGATTACGAACCGACGAACGTCTCGGACAAGGTCCTGCGGATCATCCTGAGCTACACGGACTTCGTCCGGCGGCGTGTTTGGCGGGAAGGCTAGAGGCGCGGCACCGCGGCGATCGATGCTATATTTGTTGAAGGAGTGCATCGGCGCTCTCACGGCGCCTTTGTCGCTGGGCCTATGGCTGACGGTCGCAGCGGGAATTTTGGGCTGGGGCGGTCGCAAGCGCGCAGCGGTTGTGTTCCTCGCCGCGGCCTGCATCGTTGTCTACGGTGCCTCGACGGGGGTCGTGGGCGACTGGCTGTTGACCCCACTGGAAAGGCAATATCCGTCGCTTCGCGATCAGTCTCTGGCGCAGGCCCATTGGATCGTCGTGTTGGGGAGCTCCTATACGCCGCAGGACGGCCAACCTGTGACCGCTGCCATCGATTCGGATGGGCTCGTGCGAATCGTCGAGGGGGTGCGGCTCATGCACATCAATACGGCGGCAAAGCTTTTGGTGTCCGGAGGTGCTCCCGACGGGATGCCGCGACCCGCGCAGGGCTACGCGGTATTGGCGCGCGATCTCGGCATCGACCCGCGCTCGCTCGTGGTCTCGGACCAGCCGCTCGACAGCAATGAAGAAGCGCGCGATGTGGTGAAGCTCTTGGGTGCGGAACCGTTCATTCTGGTAACGTCGGCTTATCATATGCCGCGCGCCATGCGGCTGATGCGCCGTGCCGGGGCTCGGCCCATTGCGGCTCCCACGGGTCAACTTGTAAATACCGCACCGGGCCGCTGGCGCCGTTTCCTGCCGAGTTCCGCGGGATTGGGCAAATCGGAGCGCGCGCTTCACGAGTACCTGGGATTTGCGGCCATGGCGATTGGCGTCAATTGAAACAGCAAGCGTTGCTCGAGATCTTGCCGGGCTTTCTGGGGTCACTGATCGTCTCGACGATACTGACCGCCGTGGTGCGACAGCTGGCATTGGCCCATAGGGTGCTGGATGTGCCCAATGAGCGCAGCTCACACGCCACGCCGACGCCGCGCGGGGGCGGCCTCGCGATTGTCGTCACCTTGCTGGCGGCATTGTGGGTGCTCGAGACCACCGGCCTCATGCCATTTCGGTTATCGCTGGCGCTCACGGTGTGCGGCAGCGCCGTTGCGCTCGTCGGGTTTGCCGATGACAAATGGCAAGTGTCCGCCGCGACTCGATTGATGGTGCATTTCGCGGCGGTTTCGGTCTTCGTCTGGTCTCGGGGCCGCCTGCCTCCCATCCACTTCGGATTCGCTGTCTTCGATCTCGGCATCGGAGGAAGCGTCCTGGGCGTCCTGGTCCTGGTGTGGTTCCTCAATCTCTACAATTTCATGGATGGAATCGACGGCATAGCCAGCGTGGAGGCGATCACCGTTGCCTTGGTCGCCGCGATATTCCTCCTGGCGCACGGCATCGATTCTCCGGTCACGGCGCTGATGTGGATCACGGTGGCAGCCGTCGGTGGATTTTTGATCTGGAACTGGCCGCCGGCTCGGATTTTCATGGGAGACGCCGGCAGCGGGTTCCTGGGGTTCATCCTGGGCGCGGCGGCCTGGACCACCGTCGCTGCTGGGCAACTGTCCATTTGGTTCTGGCTGATCCTATGGGGAACCTTCTTCGTGGATGCGACGGTGACCTTGCTGCGGCGCTGGCGACGCGGCGAGTCCCTGGCGGCGGCACATCGAAGCCATGCTTATCAGCGCCTCAGCCGCCGGCTTGGAAGCCATCTCAAAGTAACGCTCGGCTTCCTGATCGTTAACATCGGGTGGCTGGCGCCGCTGGCGTGGCTCGCCGCACTTCATCCTTCATTCGGGTCCGCGCTCTGGCTGATCGCCTGGACTCCTTTGGCCATCTATGTATGGCATTGCGGTGCCGGTCTGCCAGGCGACTAGCCGCCATGAGAGTGTTGATCCTATCGCAGTACTTTTGGCCGGAATCGTTTCGCATCAACGAGGTCGTGGAATCGCTGCAAGCAGCAGGCTGCGAGATCTGTGTGTTGACGGGCCAGCCGAACTATCCCGACGGTAGTGTTTATCCCGGGTATCATGCATTGAGCACCGGTCGCCAAGACCATGGCGCCGGGTATGCAATTTATCGCGTTCCGATCGTGCCCCGCGGGTCCGCTAAGGGATGGCAGCTTGCCCTCAATTACCTGATGTTCGTGGCGAGCGCCTCGCTTCAGGGTCGCCGGCTGCTGCGTGGCCAACAATTCGACGTGATCCTGGTCTATGCGCCGTCGCCGATTCTTCAGGCAATTCCCGGAATTTTTCTGAAGGGACCGCTGCGAGCGGCTCTGGTGACTTGGATTCAGGACTTGTGGCCCGAAAGCATTGCAGTTACCGGTGTAGTGCGTAATCGCTGGCTGCTCGAGCGCGTCGGGTCGTTGGTCCGTTGGATCTATCGCCGCTGCGACCTGCTGCTGGTGCAATCGCAGGCCTTCATTCCCGAGGTGCAGTCGATGGCCGGCGGCGTACCGGTGCGATATCACCCGAACCCCGGGGAGCTGACCTCCGCAAGATATGGCGCAGACGTCGATTCCGGTGTCATTCTCGAGGCGGGATTCAACGTGGTATTTGCCGGTAACTTAGGAACGGTTCAAGCCCTGGACACGGTGCTCGACGCCGCCGAGCGGTTGGCCCCCCATCGCGACATTCATATCGTGCTGGTGGGAAGCGGCAGTCGCTATGACTGGCTGGTCGAGCAGGCCGCCTCGCGCAAATTATCCAATGTCCGATTCGTCGGGCGGCTGCCGCCGCAAGCGATGCCGGCGGTGTTCTCGCAGGCCTCGGCCTTGCTCGTGAGCCTGGTGCGAAGTCCGATCATGAGCAAGACCATCCCGAGTAAGATTCAGGCCTATCTCGCATCGGGGCGCCCGATCATCGCCTGTCTGGACGGCGAGGGAGCGCGCATCGTCGAGGAGGCGGGTGCGGGTTTGACCTGCCCTGCGGAGGATGCCGCGGCGCTGGCCGAGCGGATACTTCGAATGCGGGCAATGCCGCGAAGCGAATTGCTGCAAATGGGAGAAGCTGGACGCGTGTATTATCGAAAGCATTTCGACCCCGACGTTTTGGCGCAGAAACTACTCGGGTATTTTCGGGATTTGCGCTGAAGGCTTGAGCGTGCGCGCGCGCTTGGCGGATATGCCGGGTAAAGGCTCTCGCGCTCTGGTAACCGGTGCGGCCGGCTTCATCGGTGCGCAACTCTGTCCCATTCTCGCGCAGCATGGCTGGCAGGTAGTCTGCGTGAGCCGAAGGGCAGGCACCACGCCCCGCATCGCGGGGCTGGAAGGTGTGCTTTTGCCGTTATCGTCGCGAGACGCGAACTGGCAAGAGGCCCTGACGTCGGTACGCTGCGTCGTGCATCTGGCGGCACACGTTCATCAATTGCGCGACGATGAGCAGGCGGCAGTTGCGTACCGTGAGGTGAACGTCTCGGGCTCGCGATTCGTGGCCGAGCAAGCGGCGCGCGCGGGGGTTCGTCGGTTCGTGTACCTGAGCAGCATCAAGGTAAACGGCGAGGGCGGCGCCGCGACGCCGTACCGTGCCGAGGATGCGCCGAATCCGCTCGACCTTTACGGCCGTTCGAAGTGGGAGGCGGAGATTGCCCTGCGCGACCTGTGTCATCGATCGGGGATGGAGCTGGTGATCATTCGGCCGCCTCTCGTATATGGACCCCGCGTGCGCGCCAACTTCAATCGCCTGATGCACCTCGCGTCGCTCGGAGTGCCGTTGCCGTTAGGCTCTATCGACAATCGGCGCAGCCTCGTCAATGTGTGGAACCTCGCGGATTTCATCGAGACTTGCATGACGCATCCGCGTGCTGCGGGGAACACCTTCCTGATATCCGATGGGGAGGACTTATCGACGCCGCAGCTACTGCGCAAATTGTCCGGCCTGATGCACCGACCGTCGCGGCTTTTCCGCTTTCCGCCGCGGGCATTGCTGCACGTGGCGCGATTGATCGGTTTCGGGCCGGAAATGCGACGGCTTTGTGAATCATTGCGGCTCGACTCGACGCCGGCTCGAGAGAGGCTCGAATGGCAACCCGTCGTGAGTCTCGACGAAGGACTGGCCCGGACCGTCGCTGCCTATCGGGAAGCGCGCGACACTGCGACGGCCTAAACCATATACGTCGCGGTAATTACGATCATGTCGGTTCCCGCCTCGATTGCCGGCAGATATAAACTGGCACCGCGGACATAGCCCCCGCCGATATCCGTTTGCGCCGTGATGTTGGTTATCTTGACGTTCGCCGAATAGTCCGCGGCGGCGAAGGGAAGGCCCGCAATAGCCGTGCCCTTGTCACAGGCGAGTGATACCGATGCCTCCATGACCACGTTCACGGTGACGAAAGGGCCGTGGGCGAGGTATGTCGCGCGCTTCTGGAGGGTGCCCTTGACACGGATGGTCGCGGTATTCGCCTGCCAGTCTCTATTGCCGCCTCCCTGGTCGGACCATATATCGTTGGCTCGCGTGCCGATCGTCCAATTCGCCGAATAACCGCTGAGCGAGTTGCTTCGCGACCGTCCGACGCGCAGGGCCATTGCGCCCGTGTGCAACGTGGAATTCTGCAGGGTGCCGGCAACTTCCAAACCATGAGATGCTTGTTCGGACAGGTTGGCGACGTGGAACGTATCGAGGGTGGTGCGCACGCCCGCATGGATCGCCCGAACCGCATTGGGCAGCCGGCAGCTGTCGACTTTCCATCCGGTGGGCGTGGCCGGATGGTCGCTGAAGCGGATACCGTACGATTGCAGGTGCCCGGAGACTTCGCCCGTCAAGCCCTGGACTATTGCTAAGTTGCTCGCACCGTGGCTCATGTCGACGTAGATCAGAGCCCCCCCGTCGGAGGTCTGAGAGGCGCTGCACGCCCACCCGCCGAAATTCTTCCATGAGTCGGCGTCCTCGAGATAAACGCAGTCGGACGTGGCCGCTCCGCCCTCGTTGTAGTATTGATTCCCGAAACAATTGTGATCTATGCAGGACTGCGGGCCAGTGGCCATCAGTCCGTCCACCACGGATCGCAGCCCTGAGATATTGTTGGCCGTCCAAACGGCAACCTTGGTATTCGGTGTCGTTGCAAAGTTCGCGAGGTAGCAATCGATCAGGGTGTCATTCTCGGCGCCGTAGTTGTAGAAGGGTGCAACGCTGTACTTGCCGAGAACGTGGCAGTTCTGCATTTTGTGGAAGAGGCTACCGCCATGCGAGTTGCGCGCCCAGAGCACGCCGGTCTGCGGATAGATGACTGCATCGGTGCCAATGACCACGTCATATAACTCGACGGCTGCGGTGCCGGTGAAATCGAAGACTGCAACGCCGCGGTGCCTGGCGACGAGGCTGGGAATGTTCAAGCCCGCATCACCTACGTTGCGGATGACGACCGCATGCTGATTCGCGGTCCCTGCGAAGGTGCAATTCACCGGGGAATCGAGGAGATATGGGCAGCTGCGTCCGTAGGTTATCTGTGCGCCGCCGCTCTGTGCCTGGCGTACCGCGGACTCGAAAGCAGCCACCATGGTGGTAGTTCCCGGTGCTGAGTTGACTTTGTAACGATCAACGCAGCCTGGCGGCAATGAAGAGTCCTCGATCGTAACTTTCGCGGCTAGCTCTGCCGCAGTTTGTGAGTATTCCGATCGATTGCGTTCCTGTGCTACCGGGCGCGCGGTCGGTAGCGCAGACCCAGCAGCGGATGCGAGCAAGGCACGCGATAAGTCTCGACGAAGCATGATGCAATCCTTAAATCGTACCCGTACTCGATTACGATCGCGGCACATGCGATTGCAATCTTTCAATGGCATCCTAGGAGAATGCCGGCCGGGTTGTCACGCTTTGATCGCGTTTCGTGTCAAACTCGCGCTGAGCTTGTGATAGATTCGGCGGAGGGTAGATGACAAAGACGGCGTTGGTTACCGGCATAACCGGTCAAGACGGGGCATACCTTGCCGAGTTTTTGCTGGCAAAAGGTTACGATGTGCACGGCGTCAAGCGTCGCGCATCATCGTTCAACACCGATCGGATCGACCACCTGTATCAGGATCCGCACGAGGAGGACGTCCGGCTCAAACTTCATTACGGAGACTTGACAGACTCCACGAACCTCATCCGCATTATCCAAGAGGTACAGCCGGACGAAATCTATAACTTGGCCGCACAAAGTCACGTGGGGGTATCGTTCGAAACGCCAGAATACACGGCGAACGCCGATGCCGTCGGCACGCTTCGCGTGCTGGAGGCCATCCGCATTCTGGGGCTCGAAAGAAAGACCCGCTTCTATCAGGCGTCAACCTCCGAGATGTTCGGCAAGGTACAAGAAATCCCCCAGCGCGAGACGACGCCGTTTTATCCCCGTTCGCCCTACGGCGCTGCCAAGGTGTATGCCTATTGGATTACGGTCAACTACCGCGAAGCCTACGGCCTATACGCCTGCAATGGAATCTTGTTCAACCATGAATCCCCGGTGCGCGGTGAAACCTTCGTGTCGCGCAAGATCACCCGCGCACTGACCCGCATTCACGTCGGTCTGCAGGATACCCTGCACCTCGGGAATCTTGATTCGCGGCGCGACTGGGGCCACGCGCGCGACTACGTGCGGGCGCAATGGCTAATGCTGCAACAGGACGAGCCTGAGGACTTCGTGATCGCCACCGGCAAGCAATACTCGGTACGAGACTTTGTGATCGCTGCCGGCGCGTTGCTCGGCATGCAGATCTATTGGCAGGGCGAGGGGGTCGATGAAGTGGGCATCGACACGGCCACGGGACGAACGCTGGTTCGGGTGGATCCGCGCTACTTCCGGCCGACCGAAGTGGATACCCTGCTCGGCGACCCCAGCAAGGCTCGGCAAAAGCTCGGCTGGACCGCAGAGGTGGGCTTTTCGGAATTGGTGGCGGATATGGTGGAATCGGATCTTGAGGCGGCCAAGCGCGATGCCTTGATCGCAAAAGAAGGCTATAAGGTCTATAACCATCACGAGTAGGCAGCGTGCGAATAAACAAGAACTCCCGCATTTATGTCGCCGGGCACCGCGGACTGGTGGGATCGGCCGTGGTGCGCGCACTAAGAAAGCTGGGCTGCGACAATCTGCTCCTTCGCACCCACGAAGAGCTCGATCTAACGGACCAACAAGCGGTTCGGCATTTTTTTGAAGCTGCGCGGCCGGAGGCGGTCATCATGGCCGCGGCACGCGTCGGAGGAATCCACGCGAATGATTCTCATCCAGCGCTCTTCATTCGCGACAATCTCATCATCCAAGACAACGTCATCGACACGGCATATCGCTCGGGGGCGGGTAAATTTGTTTTCTTAGGATCGAGCTGCATCTACCCCAAGTTGGCCCCGCAACCGATCAAAGAGGAGTATTTGCTCACCGGCCCCCTGGAACCCACCAACGAGTGGTATGCCGTCGCCAAGATCGCGGGCGTCAAGATGTGTCAAGGGTACCGGCGCGAGTACGGCTTTAAGGCAATATCGCTGATGCCGACCAATCTGTATGGTCCTGGCGACAATTTCGATTTGCAGAACTCGCACGTGCTGCCGGCATTGATTCGCCGCTTCCACGAGGCGAAAGTGCGCGGGGATGCGAGCGTGACGGTGTGGGGAACCGGCACGCCGCGTCGCGAGTTCCTGCACGTCGATGATTTGGCGGATGCGGTTTTGTATCTTTTGCAGAATTATGACGCCGAGCCCATTGTAAATATCGGCTGGGGCGAGGACATCACGATAAGGGAACTCGCGGAGCTCGTACTGTCGGTGCTCGGCTACAGAGGGCGGCTGATCTTCGATACGACGAAGCCTGATGGAACTCCGCGTAAGCTTTTGGATGTGACGCGCGTGACGGAGCTTGGCTGGCGGCCGAAAATACCGCTGAAACTCGGCATCGAAACAACCTACGCTTGGTTCAGGGAACATTCCGCGGAGGCCAGACTCTAGGGTTTCAGCGAAGTCAACCTTGATGGGTCCGGTGCGTTAGTTGTATTAACTCAAAGTAAGCTTTCGCGTTTCGCAGGGTTTTTTTCTGTACACTGGAGCCAAGGGAGCCGACATTTCTTGCTCCTGGCGAACTGAGGTTCGTCGAGCACGGGGACGGGGGGTAAGCAGGTGTCAGGGAGGCTCGCGTTGGGACCGAAGACCGTAAAGAGCACGAGCGATTACGTACGGCACACGGTTGACATACCGCGTCCAACCAAACGTATCATCTCAGTATGCTCCGACGCCGTCATGATGCCGCTCGCGCTATGGGCCGCGGTGAGCCTTAAAGCCGGTTACCCCACCTTCAAACTGACCGATTGGCCCGCCTATGTCGCGGTCGTCGCGCTCAGCATTCCCATTTTTGTGCGCCTGGGGTTGTATCAAGCGGTCATTCGCTTCCTCGGGCACCAGGCCGTGTTCGCCGTTGCCTTCGCGATCGCGCTTAGCGGTGTGCTATTGGGGATCCTCGGCGCTGCGCTCGGACTGTCCGCGCTCTCGTGGAGCGTAGTGACGATTTACTCCTGTCTCGCACTCCTGTATGTCGCGGGCTCGCGTTTCGTCGTTCGCTACTACCTGCTCACTCGCCACGTTCAGCCGACCGTCGCTCGAGTGGCCATCTATGGCGCCGGCGAGGCGGGCGCGCGATTGTCGACGGTGTTGTCGACCACGCGTGCGTTCGATCCGCTGGTGTTCATCGACGACAACAGGAGCCTGCACGGCCGGATGGTGAACGGTATCAAGGTTTTCCCTCCGGAGCAATTGCCGGAGCTCATCAAGGACCGCAGACTAGACCGTATTTTGCTGGCGTTGCCTTCGTTAACCCGCCGCCGCCGGCGCGAAATCCTGAGCCTGCTCGAGCCCCTGGGCGTACACGTGCAAACCGTCCCGGAATTCGAGCAACTCGTGACGGGCGATGCAAATGTGGGCGATATTCGCGAAGTCGACGTGGGCGATCTTTTGGGTCGCGATTCGGTGCCGCCGAAGGCGGGACTGTTCGAGGCATGCATTCGCGACCGCGTCGTGATGGTGACAGGGGCGGGCGGCTCGATCGGCTCGGAACTGTGCCGGCAGATCATCGGTTTGGGCCCCAAGCGGTTGATATTGTTCGAGATGTCCGAGCTCGCGCTCTACAACATCGAGCGCGAGCTGCGCACATTCGCCGAACAAAATTCACTGCACGTGGAGCTGACCGGGCTCATCGGCAACGGACATCACAAGCTGCGCGTGCGCGAGATATTCCTGGCGTACCGTGTTCAGACTGTGTACCACGCGGCGGCCTATAAGCACGTTCCGATTGTCGAACAGAATGTGATCGAGGGCATTTATAACAATGTGATCGCTACCTGGTACACCGCCGAGGCGGCGCATGAGACCGATGTCGAAACCTTCGTGCTGGTGTCGACCGACAAGGCGGTGAATCCTACCAACGTGATGGGAGCCACCAAGCGGTTTGCCGAAATGGTGCTGCAGGCGCTGCATCATCGGGGAACCAAGACACGCTTTTGCATGGTGCGGTTCGGCAATGTGCTCGCTTCCTCGGGCTCGGTGGTGCCGCTGTTCAATGAACAAATCAAAGCGGGTGGTCCGGTGACCGTGACACACCCCGAGGTCATCCGCTATTTCATGACCATTCCCGAAGCGGCACAGCTCGTCATTCAAGCAAGCTCGATGGCGGACGGCGGCGATGTCTTCGTGCTCGACATGGGTAAGCCCGTGCGCATCTGCGATCTCGCCCGGCGGATGATCCATCTCATGGGAATGACCGTGCGGGATGAGGAGCACCCTGATGGCGATATCGAGATTGCCTATACCGGTCTGCGGCCGGCCGAGAAGCTGTACGAGGAGTTGTTGATCGGCAATAACGTCACCGGGACGCAGCATCCCATGATCCTACGGGCCATCGAGCACTCGCTTCCCTGGGAGCGGCTGCGGGCCATGTTGGAGGAGCTCCTGGCGGCCATGAACCGCTTCGACTGCCCGCGCGCGCAGCAGTTGTTGAGCGAGGTCGTGGTGGAGTACAAGCCCGCACCCGAACCGCACGATCTGGTGTGGGCACGCGAGGCCACCCAGGCGCCGGACGATCGTAAAGTCACGAGCCTCAAAGTCCGGCGCATTGCACGGAACCCGGGCCCGAACACGACAGGTCCGACCGACACGCTGCATCCTTAGGCAACACTGCGTCCCTTTAGAAGCGGCCGCGATCGAGTCGGGAGTCACATTGTCTGATAGGGCTATCTTGGTCACCGGCGGGGCCGGCTACATCGGCAGCCACGTGGTCCGGCAGTTGGGCGAGGCGGGTGAACGGATCGTCGTGCTCGATAACCTGGGGAAGGGCTTCCGGCAAGCGGTGACCGCGGGCGAGCTCATTGTCGGCGATGCCGGCGACTATGCGCTGGTCTCGCGCTTGCTGGCGGAGCATCAGATCGATACCGTCATGCATTTTGCCGCCCACACCATCGTGCCGGAGTCCGTAGCACTGCCGCTCAAGTACTACGGCAACAACACCTGCTCGACGCGCAGCTTGTTGCAGGCCTGCCTCGACAACAAAGTGCGCAATTTCGTTTTTTCATCCACGGCGGCCGTTTACGGTATGCCGGATACGGGCTATGCGGACGAGGAATCGCCGACGCGTCCCATCAATGCCTACGGTACGTCCAAGCTGATGAGCGAGTGGATGCTGCGCGATGTGGCGGCGGTCAATCCCCTGCGCTACGTGGCTCTGCGCTATTTCAACGTGGCGGGGTCCGATCCCAAGGGGCGGATTGGCCAGGCGACCCCCGGGGCCACCTTGCTGACCAAGGTCGCCTGCGAAGCCATGGTCGGCAGGCGCCCCCACGTGTCCATATTCGGCACTGATTACCCCACCCCCGACGGCACCGGGGTGCGCGATTACCTGCACGTCGAGGATCTCGCCTCGGCGCATCTGCGGGCGCTCGATTATTTGCGTGCCGATGGACGCTCCGTGACGCTCAATGTGGGCTACGGCCACGGCTACTCGGTGCGCGAGGTCTTGGCGATGGTCGAAGCGGTCGGCGGCAAGCCCTTGGTCATTCGCGAGGAGGCGCGGCGCGCGGGCGATCCGGCCTACCTGGTGGCGCGCGCCGAGCGCATCCGTGCCGAACTCGGCTGGCAGCCGCGCTACGAGGACCTGCACGCCATCGTGTCGAGCTCGCTGGCCTGGGAGCGCAAACTGCTGCGCGAGCCGTGGAGTTGACGCGCGGGTAACGACTGGAAATTGGAGTGAATTCGGCCTTACCGCCGTCGTCGCTCCGCCATAGCGAGTCCACTCAAGACTTCAAGCGGCCCCCGGTCGACCTCCGAGCTCGCATGGGGGCGTCCGCGCCCGCGCCTTTACTTACCCCCCCAAAACAGCTACGCTTTCAAGCCCTTTTTCCTTGTTAAATCAGAATATTACGAATGCGCATCAGTATTTTCGGCTCTGGCTACGTGGGCCTGGTCACCGGGGCGTGCTTGGCGGATGCCGGCAACCAGGTGGTCTGTGTGGACATAGACCAACGCAAGGTCGCGATGCTCGAAGCGGGCGAGGTGCCGATTCATGAGCCGGGCCTCGAGACCCTCGTCAAGCGCAATTTCGCGGCCGGGCGGCTGCGCTTCACGACCCATGCCAAGGAGGGCGTAGACCACGGCCAGTTCCAATTGATCGCAGTGGGCACGCCGCCCGATGAGGACGGGTCGGCGGACCTGCGCCATGTGCTGGCGGTGGCGCACTCTATCGGCGAGCACATGAGCGAGTACAAGGTGGTGGTCACCAAATCGACGGTACCGGTCGGTACCGCGGATAAGGTTCGCGAGGCGGTGGCCGAGTCCTTGAGGGCGCGCGGCGCGATGCTCGAGTACGACACCGTCTCGAATCCGGAATTCTTGAAAGAGGGCGCCGCCATAGCCGACTTCGTGAAGCCCGACCGCGTCATCATCGGGGTGGACAGCACGCGCGCCACCGAGCTTATGCGGCTGTTATACGAGCCTTTTACGCGCAACCACGACCGCATGATCGTCATGGACGTGCGCTCCGCCGAACTCACCAAGTACGCGGCGAATGCGATGCTCGCGACCAAGATCAGCTTCATGAACGAGCTGGCGAATCTGGCCGAGCACTTCGGGGCGGACATCGAGGCGGTGCGCGTCGGTATCGGCTCCGATCCGCGCATCGGCTACGCCTTCATCTACCCCGGCGTGGGCTATGGCGGCTCCTGCTTCCCCAAGGACGTCAAGGCGCTCCAGCGCTCGGCCGAGGAAGTGGGCTACGACGCGAGCATCCTGCGTGCGGTCGAGACGGTGAACAACCGGCAAAAACGCGTGCTATTTAACAAAATCAAGGCGCATTTCGGCGATTTGCGTGGCAAAACGTTCGCGCTGTGGGGATTGTCGTTCAAACCGAACACGGATGACATGCGCGAGGCGCCGAGCCGGGTCCTGATGGAATCTCTGTGGGAGGCGGGCGCCCGGGTGCAGGCCTATGACCCGGTCGCGATGCCCGAATGCGCGCGCCTGTACGGCCGGCGCGCGGATTTCACGCTGTGCAAGACCAGCCCCGAGGCGCTTGAGGGCGCAGACGCCCTGGCGATCGTCACCGAGTGGCAGGAATTTCGCAGCCCGGACTTCGACTACATCAAGCGTGCCCTCCAAACGCCGGTGATCTTCGACGGGCGAAACCTGTATGACCCCCTGCACATGGTGCGCGCCGGCTTCAGCTATTATGCCATCGGCCGGGGCAAGCAGACTCCAGTGGGCGAATTATGAGCACATTGATTCCGGTGATTTTGTCGGGCGGCGCGGGCACACGGCTCTGGCCGCTGTCCCGCGAAATGTACCCCAAGCAGCTGCTGGCGCTGACCGGCAAGCGCACCATGCTGCAGGAAACGGCGGCTCGACTGGCGGGCATCGCTGGCGCCGGCGAGCCCATCGTGGTGTGCAACGAGGCGCACCGCTTCGCGGTCGCCGAGCAGCTGCGCGCGCTCGGCCAAAAGGCGTGCGCCATTCTGCTCGAGCCCGCGGGCCGTAACACCGCCCCGGCGGTCGCCCTGGCTGCGCTGAAGGCCCTCGAGATCGATCCCGAGGCCATCCTGATCGTCGCGCCCGCCGATCATGTGATTCGCGACGCGCGCAAGTTTCAGGTCGCTGCCGCCGTGGCCGCAGGCCTGGCACAGCGAGGCAAGCTGGTCACTTTCGGGATCGTGGCGCACGCCCCGGAAACCGGCTACGGCTATATTCGCCGCGGCGAGGGTGCGGGCCCCGCCTACCCGGTGGCGCAGTTCATCGAGAAGCCGCCCTTGGACGTGGCGCTGCAGTTCGTCGGATCCGGGGACTATTTTTGGAACAGCGGCATGTTCGTGTTCCAGGCGAAGCGCTACCTGGCGGAGCTCGCCGGCTTCGCGCCGGATATTCTCGAGGCCACCCAGGCGGCTTTTCAGGCGGCGAAAGCGGATCTCGACTTCGTGCGCATCGACAAGGCCGCCTTCGAAAAATGCCGCAGCGACTCGATCGACTATGCGGTCATGGAAAAAACGCGCGATGCCGTCGTGCTGCCGCTCGATGCGGGCTGGAGCGATGTGGGTTCCTGGTCCTCGCTGTGCGACGCCCTGCAGGCCGATGAGGAGGGCAACGTGCTGCAGGGCGATGTATTGGTGCAAGACACGCACCACTGCTATGTGCACTCGACCAGCCGCCTGGTGGCCGCCGTCGGAATGGACGACCATATCATCGTCGAGACCAAGGACGCGATCCTGGTCGCTCCCAAGGAGCGCGTCGCCGAAGTGAAGGAGCTGGTCGCGAGATTGAAGCAGTCGGGCCGCAGCGAATCCGCCTTGCATCGCGAGGTGTTCCGTCCCTGGGGCAGCTACGACAGCCTCGACAACGGCGAGCGCTTTCAGGTCAAGCGCCTGTCGGTCAAGCCGGGCGGCGTGCTGTCCTCGCAGATGCACCATCATCGCGCCGAGCATTGGATCGTGGTGCAGGGTACGGCGCGGGTCACCTGCGGCGAGAAGACCTTTTTGCTGTCCGAGAACGAGTCGACCTACATTCCGATCGGTACGAAGCATCGCATCGAGAATCCCGGCAAAGTGCCCTTGCACATCGTGGAGGTGCAGTCGGGATCTTATCTGGGCGAGGACGACATCGTGCGCTTCGACGACAATTACGGCCGCCAAGGGACCAGCACTTGAGCTCGATCACTTGCTTCAAAGCCTATGATTTACGCGGCCGGATTCCCAGTGAACTTAATGATGAGATTGCGTACCGCGTCGGACGCGGCTATGCCGAGTTCCTCTCGCCCAAGCGCGTGGTGGTCGGCCGCGACATCCGGCTCTCCAGCGCCGCTCTCGCCGACGCCGTGTGCCGTGCCTTGACCGACGGCGGCGCCGATGTCTACGACATCGGGATCTGCGGCACGGAAGGCGTGTACTTCGCCACGTTCGACGGCGGCTTTGACGGCGGCATCATGGTCACCGCCAGCCACAACCCGCCCGACTACAACGGCATGAAATTCGTGCGCGAGGAGTCGCGGCCCATCAGCGTCGACAACGGTCTCAAAGACATTCGCGGCTTCGCGGAGCGCGCGCAGTTTCCTCAAACCCCACATCGCGGCGCACGCGCGCCGCTCGACACCCTGCCGGCGTATGTCGCGCACCTCCTCTCCTACGTCGCTGTGCGCAAGCTCAAGCCCTTGAAAATCGTCGTGAACGCCGGCAACGGCGGGGCGGGGCTCATCATCGATCAGCTCGAACCGCACCTGCCCTTCGAGTTCATCAAGGTGCACCACCAACCCGACGGGCGCTTTCCCAACGGGATTCCCAACCCCATGATCGAGGAGAATCGCGCGCCGACGACCGCGGCGATTCGCGCCCATGGCGCAGATCTGGGGCTCGCGTGGGATGGGGACTACGATCGCTGCTTCTTCTTCGACGAAAACGGCTGCTTTATCGAGGGCTACTACATCGTCGGACTGCTCGCCTCCGTGCTGCTGCGGGGCGAGCCGGGCGGCAAGGTCGTGCACGATCCGCGGTTGACGTGGAATACGCTCGAGATCGTCAAAGCCTGCGGCGGGACCGCGGTCGAGTCGAAGTCCGGTCACGCCTTCATCAAGCAGCGCATGCGCGAGGTCGATGCCGTGTACGGCGGGGAAATGAGCGCGCACCATTTCTTTCGCCGCTTCGCCTATTGCGACAGCGGCATGATTCCGTGGCTCCTGATTGCGCAGATCGTGAGCGAATCCGGCCAGCCGCTCTCCGAACTGGTGGGCGCGCGCATGGCGTTGTTCCCCGTCAGCGGCGAGCTCAACTACCGGCTGCCCGATGCCGCCGCCGCGCTCGCCTCGCTTGAATCCCGCTACGCCGCGCAGGCGCTCAAAGTCGATCGCACGGATGGCATATCGTACGAATTTGCCAACTGGCGCTTCAATTTGCGCGCCTCGAACACCGAGCCCTTGATCCGCCTCAATGTCGAGGCGCGCGGCTCGCAGCAGCTCATGCGCGCCAAAACCGGCGAGCTGCTCGAGGTGTTGAAATCGCACGGCGCCGTTGCCGCAGATCATTGACCGCCCATCATTTAAGACATGTCCACGCCCGCACCCAAACTGAGCGTCGTCATTCCCGTCTACAACGAGGAGCAAGTCCTGCCGGCGCTGTTTTCGCGCCTCTACCCCGCCCTCGACGCGCTCGGCATTTCCTATGAGTGCGTGTTCATCAATGACGGCAGCAGGGACCGCTCGGTGGCGCTGCTGCGCCAGCAGTTTCAGCGGCGGCCCCAGCATACCCGCGTGGTGCTGTTCCACGGCAACTTCGGACAGCATTCGGCGGTCATGGCGGGCCTGTCCTATGCGCGCGGCGAGTATGTCGTGACTCTGGATGCCGACCTGCAAAATCCGCCCGAGGAAATCGGCAAATTGGTCGCTAAGCTCGACCAAGGCTATGACTACGTCGGCACCATCCGGCAGCAACGGCAGGATCGCTGGTGGCGCCGCACGCTCTCCCGGGGGGTCAACAAAGTGCGCGAGTGGATCACGCCGGTACGGATCACCGATCAGGGCTGCATGATGCGCGGCTATGCGCGATCGGTGGTGGCCGCGCTCAATGAGACTCGCGAAGTCAATACCTTCATACCGGCGCTCGCCTCGCTGTATGCCGTGAATCCGGTCGAAGTGCCGATCGGACATGAGGAGCGCCATGCCGGCCAGTCGAAGTACTCGCTGTACAGCCTGATTCGCCTGAATTTCGATTTGATCACCGGGTTCTCGGCCGTGCCCTTGCAGCTGTTCTCCATGGTCGGAATGGCGGTATCTTTTTTGTCCGGCTTGCTGGTGGTGTATCTGTTCGTGCGCCGCCTGATCGTAGGGCCCGAGGTGGAAGGGGTGTTCACGCTGTTCGGCGTGGTGTTTTTCTTCATCGGCTTGGCCTTGTTCGGCATCGGCTTGCTCGGTGAATACGTCGGCCGCATTTACGCCCAGGTTCGCGAGCGGCCGCGCTACATCGTGGAGGCGGTACTGGAGGAGGGCGGCGGGGAATTGCCTCGCGGCCTCGTGCCGCCGGGCGTGTTGTCGCCCGTGGTGCCGCCCGATGAGGCGCTGACCGGTCGTGGTGGGGGCGTCCGCCAGTGACTCGTGCGGTGGTGTTCGCCTACAGCGAGGTCGGCGTTCGTTGTGTGCGCGAGCTGTTGTCGCAGGGCATCGAGATTGCGATTCTCTTCACGCACGCCGACGAGCCGGGCGAGAACCGATGGTTCGGCAGCGTCAAGGAGCTGGGCGAGGCGCACGGCCTCAAAGTCGTAACCCCCGATGATCCGAATACCATCGAGTGGATCGCCGAGGGGCGGCGCGCCCGCCCCGCCTTTGTATTCTCCTTCTACTATCGCCACCTGCTGAATGCGGCCTGGCTCGCGCTGCCCAAGCACGGCGCCTTGAACATGCATGGCTCCTTGCTGCCGAAGTATCGCGGGCGCGCGCCCGTGCACTGGGCGATCATTCACGGCGAGCCAGTCACGGGGGCGACCCTGCACTACATGGTGGAACAGCCCGACGCCGGCGCGCTCGTGGATCAGCAATCGGTCGCCATTTTGGAGAACGACACGGCGCTTGCGGTATCGATGAAGGTGGCGGAGGCTGCGCAGCAAGTGCTCAAGCGCAGTCTGCCCAAATTGCTCGACGGTACTGCGCCTGCGCGTGCGATGGATCTCACTCAGGGATCCTACTTCGGCCGGCGCCGTCCCGAGGACGGCCGCATCGATTGGCGGCAGGGCGCGCGCGCGGTGCATAACCTAGTGCGTGCCGTAGCCCCGCCGTTTCCGGGCGCCTTCACCGAAGTTAGCGGGTGTAGGCTCGATATCCTGGAAACACGGGTCGACGAGCGGCCCGCCCGCCACCGTGCGCAGGCGCCCTGTTTGTACGCGGTGCGCGATCAATGGTACGCCGACTGCGTCGACGGCAAGCGCCTCAAGATACTCAAGCTGGCGATCGACCAACGAGAGATCGCGCCAAGCGCCGCACCGCCGGCCTTGTCGAATTTACCGCTCGCATTGGCCAGCCGGTCGCCTTGACCGGAGGCTCGCATTGACGAGCCGCCCGCATTGAACTCAAATTACGTCTAAGGGGCTTATCTTGAAGAAGAACGTTCTCATTCTCGGCGTCAACGGCTTCATCGGCCATCACTTGAGCAAGTACATCCTGAAGTGCACCGACTGGCACATTTTCGGCATGGACCTGCAATCCGAGCGCGTCAGAACGGAGCTCGGCAATCCGCGCTTTCACTTCGTGGAAGGCGACATCACCATCAACAAGGAATGGGTCGAATACCACGTGCGAAAGTGCGATGTGATCCTGCCGCTGGTCGCGATTGCAACGCCCGCGACCTACGTGCGTGAACCGCTGCGCGTGTTCGAACTGGACTTCGAGGCGAACCTGCCCATCATTCGTCACTGCGTGAAATACAAGAAGCGCGTCGTGTTCCCTTCGACTTCGGAAGTCTACGGTGCGTGCCGCGATAAGGAATTCGATCCGGAGACCTCCGATCTGGTGTTGGGGCCCATCCATAAGCAGCGCTGGATCTATTCCTGCGTCAAACAGCTGCTGGATCGAATCATTTGGGCCTACGGCCAGCAGGGCCTGCAGTTCACGCTGTTCCGGCCCTTTAACTGGATCGGCTCGGGCCTCGACAGCATGGATGATCCCAAGGAAGGCAGCTCACGGGTATTGACGCAATTCTTGGGCCACATCGTGCGCGGCGAGCCGATCAAATTGGTCGATGGAGGCAGCCAGACCCGCGCCTTCACCTATGTCGACGACGCGGTGGACTGCCTGGCCCGCATCATCGACAACCCCGGCGGCATCGCCGACGGCAAGATCTACAACATCGGCAATCCGCACAATCTGTATTCGATTCGCAAGCTGGCCGAGATGATGCTCGAGATCGCTTTGGCGAGGCCCGAGTACGCTCCCACGGCGCGCAACACGCGGCTCGTGGACATTTCGGCGCTGGAGTACTACGGCAAGGGATATGCCGATATTCCGGCGCGGTTGCCCTCGATCAAGAACACCACCGCGGAGCTCGGCTGGAGGCCGAGCACCGACATGCGCGCGGCGTTGACGGCGATCTTCGACTCCTACGCGCAAAGTCTGCCCTCCGCCTCGGCGCTGTTGTCGAGCAATGCTTAAAGACGCGCACATCGGCCTCAAGGTCGATGTCGATACTCTGCGCGGCACCCGCGAAGGCGTACCGCGCCTCGTGGCGCTCCTGAAAAAGCACGGCGTGGATGCGACGTTTTATTTTTCCGTGGGCCCCGACCACACCGGCCGCGCCATGCGCCGGGTATTGCGCAAGGGCTTCGCGCAGAAGGTGGCGCGCACCTCGGTTCTGAAGCATTACGGGCTCAAGACCCTGATGTACGGCGTGTTGCTGCCGGGTCCGGATATCGCCCGCATCGCCGGCGCCGAGATGTGCAGCGTGTACGATGACGGCTTCGAAGTGGGTCTGCACAGCTATGATCATGTGCGCTGGCAGGACTACGTGGCCGGGGCCGATGCGGCATGGACTCGCGCGGAGCTCGAATGCGGGCTGCGCGCCTTCGAGGGAGTATTCGGATTCTTGCCCGAGTCGCATGCGGCAGCGGGCTGGCAGATCAACGCGCACGGCCTCGAGCTCGAACGCGAATACGGCTTGCGGTATGCCAGCGACACACGCGGCAACTCGGCGTTTTTTCCGCTGCTCGCGGGCGGCGCCAGCTCGTGCCCGCAGATACCCACGACCTTACCGACATTCGACGAGCTGCTCGGCCGCGAGCGCATCGATGAGTCGAACATCGCGGATGCGGTGTTTCGTTTCTCGGCGGCCGCGGCGGAGCCGGCGGCCTCGGGGACAGCGGCTGCACCGCAGCCGGCGCTGCAAGTGTTTACCTTGCACGCCGAGCTGGAAGGGATGCGGCTGCGCGATGCCTTCGAGATGCTGCTGACGAAGTGGCGCGCGGCCGGCGCGATCGTCACCCGCATGGCCGCCATTCACGCACTTGCGATGCAGCGGCCTTTGCCGGAGCGCGCTGTGATCATGGCCGAGGTGCCGGGGCGGTCGGGATTGCTCGCAGTTCAGGCTCCGGCGCGGCCGTGAAGTGAACCAGCAAGCGGCCCCTAGCCCGCACGAGCAGGTGCCCAGCCCGCGCGAGCAGGTCCCCAGCCGCCAGCCAGAGGTTCCCAGCCCGCGCGAGCGGTGGACCTATTGGAGCTTGTCGGCGTTCGTGGTCGTGTTGTGGTTTGCGACCTTGTCATTGCGGCCCCTGTTCAATCCGGACGAGGGCCGCTACGCGGAGATTCCTCGCGAGATGCTGAGCAGCGGAGACTGGATCATTCCGCACTTGAACGGCATCGCGTATCTCGAAAAGCCCCCGCTGCAGTACTGGGCGACGGCGCTGAGTCTGCGCGTTTTCGGGCAGAGCGAATTTGGGGCGCGCTGCTACACGGCGTTGAGCGCGCTCGGCACACTGCTCGCGGTGTGGCTGGTTGCGCGGCGGCTGTGGAGCTGGGCGGCGGCTTGGCGGGCGTCGGCCATGCTGTACAGCATGGGTCTGTTCCTCATTTTGGGACAGCTCCTAACCTTGGACATGAGCTTGACGCTGTACATGACCTGGGCACTGGCGGCCTTTCTGTTGGCGCAGACCGCCGGCGAAAGTCGGCGGGGCCGCGGCCCCGCGCCCGGAAGTCGGGAGCACGAGGACGCACCGAGCGGACGCCGTTGGATGCTCATCGCCTGGCTCGCCGCGGCCCTCGGAGTGCTCACCAAAGGCCCGGTGGCGGCGGTGATCCCCGCGGCGGTTCTGGTCTTGTACAGTTTGTCCGCACGCGATTTCGCACCGTGGCGCCGCCTGCACGTCTCGAGCGGCCTGCCGCTGTTTCTGGCGATCATCGTTCCCTGGCACTGGCTTGCGCAGCGCCGCCTGCCGGATTTCCTGCAGTTCTACTTCTTGCATGAGCATGTGGCACGGTATCTCACGCCGAGCGCCCATCGCGAACAGCCGTGGTGGTACTTCGGTGCGGTGTTTTTGCTCGGCAGCGTCCCGTGGACGCTGCCGGCATTGCGGGTGATCGGCGGGGGCTGGCAGCGCCGCAGCGCGCGCGGCGAGTTCAATCCCACCCTGTTCCTGTGGATCTGGGTGGTATTCGTCTGCGTGTTTTTCTCTCTGTCCGATTCCAAGCTCATTCCCTATATTTTGCCGGCGCTGCCGGCACTCGCCTTATCTGTCGCCGCCCTGCCGGCGGATGCTCTGCGGCGTGATGTGCAGCGCACGGCGCTGCTGACCGTTGCCGCCGCGATAGCGCTGGGATTCGCCTGCGTGTTCGGGCCGAAGCTCATCGCGCCGTCCGACCGCAGCGCCTATTTCGTGTCGCTGGCCAAGCCGCTCGCGCAGGTAGCCGTGCTGCTCGCTGCTTCCGGCTTGTATGTAGTGTCGCAGCGCCGTCGCGCCATCACGCGATCGGCGGTATTCTTAGCAGTCGGCTGGTGCCTGTCCGGAATGCTGATGATGCGGGCCGCGGTGGCCGTGGCACCAATTTATTCGGGAGTGCAGATCGCTCGTGCGCTGCCCGTCGTGCCGCACGATGCGCCCATATACATCGTCGGCACGTATGATCAAACGCTGCCGTTCTATTGGCGGCGCACGCTCGAGCTCGTGGCCTATCGAGGCGAATTCGACTACGGTCTCAAGCACGATCCGAGCGCCGAATCGGCGAGCGTGGCGCAATTCGTGGAGCGTTGGAACATGGAATCGGAGGCCTATGCGGTGATGGGGAGAAAGATGTTCCATGAGCTCGAAAGCCGCGGCGTTCCGATGCGTGAAGTCGCCGGCGACGTGCCCCTGATCCTGGTGGCGCGGCGGTGAGCTACACGGCTGACATAACGCACGTCAATTCAGGCGCCAGAGCCGACGAGCACCGCCCGAAAATCTTAGAGAAAAACCGTAAGACCACCAATAGCTTGAATTGTATCGAAAGTGTGTAAAATCTATGGATCTGCCCTGCGAAGCGAATAGGAAATCGTGATTTTGGTGATTTAGGGGTCTACATGGCAAGCGAATCGCGGCGAATTCCAGCAGGACCTGTCGAGGCATATAGCAACACCGAAGATCTTTTGCTTTGGCTGGGAGAGCAATTCGAGCGGTTTGGGGATATTTACAAAGCGTCAATTTATGGCACCGACGTTTATGTACTCAATGCTCCCGAATATATCGAGCACGTCCTCCTGAAGAATTGGCAGAACTACCCTAAAGGCCAGGCCATCAAGCGAATCGCTTTTCTCCTCGGCAACGGGCTCATGGTGAGTAAAGGCGACCTTTGGGCGCGTCAGCGACGAATGATCCAGCCGGCATTCAATAGAAGTGCACTCGGCGCACTGACGGGCGTGATTACGTCCGCAAATGCCACCTTGCTCAGCAAATGGGAGGATGCGGCACGAAGGAACACGAGCGTCAATGTCACTCGCGACGTCAGCTTGATGATCCTCGACATCGTCCTCATGACCATATTCGGCGACGACTATCAGGAAGTGGCGCCGATATTCAGAGTCGTTTCAGAAGAGGCGGCACGTGACCTCGAGTTCGCAGTTCTTTTTACGTCGCTGGGGAAGACCATTTTGCCGGTTGCCGAGAAGCGGAGACGAGAGAACCGAAAGGCCAGCGACTTCCTCGGAATGTTGATGGAGGCGCGCGACAGGGAAAGCGGCCAAGGGATGTCGGATGCCCAATTGACCAAGGAGATCATGACGCTCATCGTTGCGGGGCATGAAACGACTGCAAGCACCCTAAATTGGACTTGGTATCTACTGTCTCAGAACCCGGACGCCGACGCAAAGCTGTTTAAAGAACTCGTTGCATTGTCTGCGAGCGAACGCCCGAACGTCGACGATCTGAAAAAACTCAATTACACGAGGCAAGTCATCGAAGAGGCGCTACGCATGTATCCGCCGGGATGGCTCATGACGCGCAAAGCGGCTAAAGATGATCAGATCGGAGAATATTTCGTGCCCGCCGGGACGGAGATATATATCTCGCCCTATTATATCCAACGACATCCGGGCCTTTGGGAAGCACCGGATCTCTTTAATCCGGACCGGTTCGGTTCCGATGCATCGCCGGATCAGCACCCTTTGGCGATGATTCCCTTTTCCGTGGGCCCGAGAAACTGCATCGGGGAACATCTTGCGAGAATGGAGATGCAGATCCATCTCATGATGATCGCGAGGCGCCTGCGACTGCGGTATGTCGAAAGCAAGCCGCCCGCACTGGCGGCTGGCGTAAATCTGCTGAGCGCGAATGATTTCATCATGACCCCTGAATTCAGAGCATAGAAATCGCGCCAGAGCGGATTGGTTCTTTCACGGGATTCGATGGGATCGTGGGAACTTCGAGCGATTTCGCGATTATTAATAATTTTTCGTTGCCAGGAGCTACATGAAGCCCTTTTTGCCCTTTGCGCGCCCCTCGATCGATGCGGAGAGCATTGCGGCGGTTGCGGACGTGTTTCGTTCCGGTCAACTGGCGAGCGGGCCCAAGGTCCAGGCCTTCGAGGCGGGGCTCGCGGCGTATCTGGGGTCGGGCCGCCACGTGCGCGTGATGACCTCCGCGACGGCGGGGCTCGAAATGGCGCTCGAGGTCGCCGGCGTCGGCGCGGGCGACGAGGTCATCGTGCCCGCGATGAGTTTTGCCGCAAGCGCGAATGTGGTCGCGCGGGTGCGCGCCAAGCCGGTATTCGTCGACATCGAACTGCATACCCGCAACCTCAACGTGGATTTGGTCGAGGCGGCGATCACGAACAGCACGCGCGCCATCATGCCGGTGCACTTCGCGGGACTCCCCGTCGACATGGATGCGCTGTATGGACTTGCCGCGCGGCACGGCTTGCGCGTGGTGGAGGATGCGGCGCATGCCATCGGCTCCCGCTACCGGGGCAAGCTGATCGGCAGTTTCGGCGACCTGGTGGTGTTCAGCTTTCATCCCAATAAGAACATGACGAGCATCGAAGGCGGCGCCATCTCGAGCGGCGAACGCCGCGCGGCGGAGCTCTTTGAGCAGCACCGATTTCATGGCATCAAGCGTAATGCGCAGGGCGAAGTCGACGTCCTGTTTCCGGGCGGCAAGAGCAATCTAACCGACGTGGCGGCGCAGATCGGCATCGACCAATTGCGTCGCTTGGACAGCTTCAACGCGCGCCGCCGCGAACTGGCGGGCCGATATTTCGAGGAGCTGGACGGATTTTCCGCCGTGGTGTTGCCGGCCCGCGGCGACTCCGGCCATAGCTGGCACATGTTCCAGGTGCTGATCGATTTCACGGCGCAAGGCATGACGCGCCCCGAATTTCAACAGAAGATGGCGGATCGCGGCATCGGGATCGGCGTGCACTATCCGTGCATTCCGGGCCTCACGTACTACCGGCAGCAGGGTTATCGGCCGGATGACACGCCGGTGGCGGCGCGAGTCGGACGCGAGACGGTCACTTTGCCGCTGTTTCCGGCCCTGCATGACGAGGATGTCGTTCGCGTGTGCCGCGAGCTGCGCGAGGTGCTGCGTTGAGGCGCGTTAAAGCGGCGGTGCGCATGGACAAGACCCGCCGGCTTTCTGCGCGCCGATTGCACGTGCCAGAGGTGCGCATGCGAGTTACCAGCAAGGGGCAGGTGACGATTCCCGTCCAGATCCGCGATCAGTTCGGCATCCAGGGCAATTCGGAAGTTCGCTTTATCGTGCGGAAGGGACCTTTATCGTGCGGAAGGGACGCGTGGTGCTGGAAAAAGTTACAAACCATCGAACCATGGTGCGCCAGCCGATCGACAGGCGTCATTTGGCATCGTGGAAAATCACACCCAGCGTGTGACGCCAGCCGCCGCGCAGCCGGCTGACGCCGTGGCGCATCTTGACGCGGTAATCGCCGCGGGTGCCGGCGATGGGCCGGCTGTTCACTGCAAACACCACTGCGTCGCCCTTCTTCAACGGCACCACTTCGACGCGTGACTGCATGCGCGGGCGCTGTTCGGTCAGCACGAACTCGCCGCCTTCAAAATCGCTGCCCGGCTCGGACAGCAGCACCGCAATCTGCAGCGGGAAGACATGCTCGCCGTAGAGGTCCTGATGCAGGCAGTTGTAGTCGTCCTTGCCGTATTGGAGCAGCAGCGGGGTTGGACGCGTCTGGCCTGCCTGATGGCAGCGATCGATGAACGCGGCGTGCTCGGATGGAAAGCGTACCTCGATCTTGAGCCTTTCATGCCAAATATTGGCGATCGGCGCGAGATGCGGATACAGCACGGTGCGCATGCCTTCGACGATCGGCGGCAGCGGATAGGCGAAGTAGCGATATTCGCCGCGCCCGTAGCCGTGGCGCGTCATGATGACCCGGCTGCGGAAGCATTCATCGCGACCGTAGAGTCCGGCCACCGCAGCGCATTCGGCACCGGTGAGCAGCTTCGGCAGGATCGCCCAGCCCTGCGCGTCCAGGGCGGCGCGGACGCTCGGCCAGTCGATCGCTTGTGCACGGCTCGTTGAAAAATCCTCGCTCACGCCACGGGCTCCGATAGGCAGTCCGAGCACAGTGGCGCGTTACCGGCCCGCCCGCAACAAGGGTAGTATTCGCGCCTTGGCGACATCGAGTAGAGAGGCGGGGTTGAGGCACGGGTTCTTACTGTGGACGCTCGGGTTCGCAGTACTGCTGACGAGTTGCGCGAGCGCGCCGCCCGAGACCGCGGGCCCGGCAACCCGCCCGTCCGATGCCCGATCGTTGATCGAGAGATCGATACCGCGCAATGTCAATGACCGCGCCGGCTGGGCAGCGGACATGTATGCCGCGTTTGCGGTGCTCGCCATACCACCCACTCACGAGAACATTTGCGCGGTGGCCGCTGTGATCGAGCAGGAGTCGGGATTTCAGGTCGATCCCGTGGTGCCCGATTTAGGAGCCATTGCCTGGCGGGAGATCGATAAGCGCGCGGACCGGGCGGGGATACCACGGATGATTGTGCACGGCGTCTTGCAGTTTAAATCCCCCAATGGGCAGAGCTACACCGAGCGGATCGATCACGCGAGGACCGAGAAGGAACTTTCCGACATTTTCGAAGACTTTACCGGATCGGTGCCCTTGGGCCGCACCCTGTTCGCGAGCTGGAACCCGATACACACTCGCGGCCCGATGCAGGTCAACGTCGCATTTGCCGAGCAGTTTGCAGCGGTGAGGCCCTATCCCTACCCGGTGAAAGTGAGTATCGCCGACGAAGTGTTCACGCGCCGCGGAAGCTTGTACTTTGGCACGGCACATCTGTTGGCTTATCCGGCCGCCTACGATCGCTACCTGTACCGCTTCGCGGACTACAACGCCGGCCAATACGCTAGCCGCAATGCCGCCTTTCAGAGCGCCTTGAGTATCGCCTCGGGCATGCCCGTGGTACCGGACGGCGCGCTGCTGCCGCGCGAGAGCGACGCGAAAGGCGCCGGCAGCACCGAGGTCGCGGCGCGCTCGCTCGCGGGGAGGCTCAAGCTCGGCGACGACGAGATCCACAACGCCTTCGAACAGGGCAAGACCAAAGAATTCGAACACACGCCGCTGTACCAGCGGACATTCGCTCTCGCCGAACACATGCAGGGGCGGCCGCTGCCCCGTGAGCTGGTGCCCCGCATCAAGCTGCAAGGCCCGAAAATCAGCCGAGCTTTGACGACCGACTGGTACGCTCACCGGGTCGACGAGCGCTTCAATTCCTGCTTGAACCAGTGATTGCTACGCCCAGTGCTCCACTTTGACCCCACCCATATTTATGGGTAGGATATCATTCGGAATTGCGCCGTCGCCGGGAGTGCCCATGAGCACGAGAAAAACCACGCTGGAGATGTCACAAACTTTGTTTCGCCGCGCCAAGGCCGCGGCGGCCACCCGCGGTCAGACCTTGAAGGAACTCGTGACGGGAGCGCTCGAGCGCGAGTTGCGCCTGAATGCTTCCAGCCGAAGGAAAAATGCGGATTCAGCGCTTCGAGCGGTGCGGCAATTGGCGAAAGCGAACGCCGCGGGCTGGCGGACCAATGAGGATTCGGTGACTGCGGTACGCGAGCAGCGGCGGGGATGATTGTCGATGCTTCGGTGTGGGTCGCCGTGTTTCGTGCCAACGACAGCCATCACGCTGACGGCATCGCGTTCCTGGAGGCGGCCCTCGCCAGGCTCGAGGACCTGCACGTACCCAATCTAGCGCTTGCGGAGATCGCCGGTGTATTTGCCCGGCAGACCGGCAATACGCGACTTGCCGCACGCACCGTGCGGGCGGTCCTGGCGTTGCCGCGGGTGCAGCGGCATGAATTGAGCCACCCATTGGCGGACAGGGCCGCGGCGCTGGCGGCGCGCTGCAAGCTGCGTGGCGCCGATGCGGTGTATGCCGCACTGGCAGAAGCGCTCGAGGCGCCGCTCATCACTCTGGATCAGGAGATCTTGGAGCGGGCGAAACGCATCGTCAGAACGCTGACTCCGGGGGAGTGGTTGCGCAATAACGCCTGAGCCTAGGAGCCTGTCTGAGTAATCCGCGTGAGCCGCGTTGGCTGGGAGAGGGAGCGGATGCAAGGCGCGCGGCGCCGGCCGTAGTGGCGCTACGGCCAAGCCGCGCAACGCCGCAGACGCCTCTCTCCCAGCCAACCCGAAGGGACCGGGCAGATTTCGCTTCATCCGTCGTTGTCGCCTCCTCATTGGGAGTTGACCCAACTTCGTCGGCTCCGCCTCGGCTGAAGCGAAATCTGCCTTGGGTAAGGCCACGGGGATTACTCAGACAGGCTCCTGGTCATGCATGCGGGACGTGGTCATGATCGTGCGCCCGCGGCATGAGAAGCTTCGCAATCAGCGCGGTCCAGCCCGTCTGGTGCGAAGCGCCCACCCCGCGGCCGCTGTCGCCGTCGAAATATTCATAGAACGGAATGTACTCCCGAAAGTGGGGGTCGGATTGCCGCGCGGAGTGCTGGCGCATCACGGGACGTGTGCCGTCGGCGTCCTTGAGAAAAAGGCGCGACAGCCGCTGCGACAGCTCGATAGCCACCTGCTCGATGGTCAAGAAGCGCCCCGATCCGGTCGGGCATTCGACCCGGAAATCGTTGCCGTAATAGTGGTGAAATTTCTGCAGCGATTCGATGATCAGAAAATTGAGCGGGAACCAGATGGGGCCGCGCCAATTGGAATTGCCGCCGAACTGTCGGGTGTCGGATTCGGCCGGCGTGTAGCGCACCGTAAGGTCCATGCCGTCGAGTTTGAATACATACGGGCGTTCGAGATGCGTCCGCGACAGCGCCCGCACACCGTAGTCGGAAAGAAACTCGGATTCGTCCAGCATGCGCCGCAGCAGCCTCTTCATGCGATGTCCGCGCAGCAGCGACAGCAGCCGCCGTTTGCCGCGGCCCGAAACTTCCCAATGCGACACCAAGCTGGCCAGGTCCGGTCGATGCTTCAAGAACCATTCCAGGCGCCGGCGAAAGCCCGGCAGCCGGTCGAGCATCTCCGGTTCCAGCGTCTCCACCGCGAACAACGGAATGAGACCCACTACGGAGCGAATGCGCAGCCGCACCCGCGCATCGTCCGGCAAATTGAGCACGTCGTAGAAGAATTGATCCTCCTCGTCCCATAGGCCGTCGCAGTCCGTGTACATGCAGCTCATCGCTTCCGCGATGCTTAAAAAGTGCTCGAAGAATTTGCTGGCGATGTCCTCGTAGACATGATTGTGCTCGGCCAGCTCCAAGGCGATGCGCATCAAATTGAGCGCGTACATCGCCATCCAGCTGGTGCCGTCGGATTGATTGATGTGGCCGCCCGTGGGCAGCCGCGCGCTGCGGTCGAACACGCCGATGTTGTCCAGGCCCAGAAAGCCGCCCTGAAAGATGTTGCGGCCCAGCGCGTCCTTGCGATTCACCCACCACGTGAAATTCAGCATCAACTTGTGGAACACGCGCTCCAGAAATTCGAGATCGCCGCGCCCCCCATGCTGCTTGCGGTCGATCTGAAACACGCGCCACGCAGCCCAGGCGTGCACCGGCGGATTCACATCGCTGAATGCCCACTCATAGGCGGGAATTTGCCCGTTCGGGTGCATGTACCATTCACGCGTCAGCAGCACCAGCTGATGCTTCGCGAAGTCGGCATCGATCAACGCCAGGGGAATGCAATGAAATGCCAGATCCCACGAGGCATACCACGGGTACTCCCATTTGTCCGGCATGGAGAGAATGTCGGCATTGTTGAGGTTGCGCCACTCAATGTTGCGGCCGTGGCGACGCGCCTCGGGCGGCGGCGGGTGGCCGGGGTCGCCCTTGAGCCAGCGGGGAATATCGAGATGGTAGAATTGCTTGCTCCAGATCATGCCGGCGAATGCTTGCCGTTGAATCGTCCGGGCGTCCTCGGAGGCGATATCCCTCTGCAGATCGCGGTAGTACTCGTCGGCCTCGTCGCGCCGCAGCGCCATCATCTGGTCGAAATCGTTGAAGGGGGCGGTGAGGGCGCGGCGCGACAGACGCACGCGACGCTGCATATGGCCGCCGGCGGGCACCAGGGATTGGTACCACACGCCCGCCTTGGTGCCGATCCGGGCCGGATTCACGCACTCGCGCCGCGCGCCGACGATGCGCTCGTGAAAGCCATCCTTGAAATATCCTGCGCCGCCCAAGTTCCACAGACGCGGCGCGTTCGATTCATTTTCGGTGAACAGCAAGTCCGCAGGGCCGTTGCAGTACAGACGGCTCACGCCCAATTCGACCGGCTCGATGCCGATGGCGCCGTCGCCGATGGCCCGCAGCACGGGCTTGGGGGTGCCGGGATGCCAGGTCCAGGTGTTGCGCAATACCAATTGTGGAATCAAGTGCAGCGGCGCGGCGTCCGGACCCCGATTCCACGCGGTGATCAGCATGAGGATGTCGCCCGGTTCCGCTTGCGCGTATTCGACGAACACATCGAAGTAGCGATTCCCGGCGAAGACCCCGGTATCGAGCAGCTCGTATTCCGGACTCTGCGTATCGCGCAAGGCGTTCTCGGTCACCAAGTCCGCGTAGGGGAAAGCGCGGTGCGGATACTTGTAGAGCATCTTGAGGTACGAGTGAGAAGGGGTGGCGTCCAGGTAGAAATATTCCTCCTTGACGTCCTCCCCGTGATTGCCTTGCGTATTGGTGAGCCCGAACAGGCGCTCCTTCAAAATCGAATCGCGGCCGTTCCACAGCGCGAGCGACAGGCAAACGAGCTGCTCGGCATCGGAAAGCCCCGCGATGCCGTCCTCTCCCCAACGGTAGGCGCGACTGCGCGCATGATCATGCGGGAAATATTCCCAGGCGGTGCCGTCGGCGCTGTAGTCCTCGCGCACGGTGCCCCACTGGCGTTCGCTCAAATAGGGGCCCCAGTGTTGCCAGCCGTCGCGGCCGGGATCGTTGCCGAGCAGGCGCTCGCGCTCGTTGTTCATTATTGAATCCTTAAGGCTTTGAGATCTTGCGCTCGAGGTAAATCCAGGAACGTAGTATCTCAGCGACGCTCCAGGCCTGCGCGAAGCAGCCGCGGGCAATGTGAGGCGCGTCACCATCGAATATCTCGCTGACCGATCCCACGCAGCGGTAAGCGAGGTGCTGCGCGATCGGGGCCAGGAAGGACTGCGCCGTCCGCGCATCGTCGAATATGCGGTAATGCGCCCGCGCGCCGCGACCCTCGCTGTGGTAGTCGCGATACGTGACTAGGGCCTTGAGCTCGACCCGCAGCGGGCCGGACGCGCGCTTGAGGTCCAGGCACAAAAAGCTGGTATTGGCGAGGGGCGCCATGAAGATTCGCTGCTCCAGCAGAGCATCCGCGATCGCGTAGCGCCAGGTGGGAACGCCGTCGTGGACGGCAAACGATTCGATGTGGATGAACCCCTGAGGGTCGATGGCGCCGCCGGCGAACTCATTCGCCGCCAGATGGTAGAGCTGTCCCAAATACTCCACGCTCACGTCGATCTTGGCCACGAGGAGCGTGCGCCCGACGGGCGGATGAAGGCTTGCCATCAGGAAGGCGTGGTAACGGCGCGTATTGGCGCCGGCGACCGTGCCGCAGGCATAACCGCCCAGCCCGTTGGTCACCAGCCATTCATGGCTGCTGGCCTCAGCCCAATCGCCGCAGCTGTCGCGACCGAGGGTCAAAAACGCGACCTGTTCAGCAAATAATCGAGCGACAATTTTCCGGGTCCATAGATCATCAAGAACAACAGCAGGGTGCCCCACAGCACGTGCTGCGCCAACGCTGCCTCGTAGCCTTCCGCCAGCAGGACCTGCCGGTAAGAAATCACCGCCATCAGGTTGACGAATGATAGACCGATCGCGCCCAAGCGGCTGGCAAAGCCTATCACCAGCAGGGTCGGAAAAAACAGCTCGCCGAAGCTGCCCGTGACCGCGGCCACATGCGGCGACAGCACCGGCGTGTGATATTCGTTCTCGAAGAGGTAGAGGGTGCTCTGCCAATTGGTGATCTTGATATAACCCGATTTCCAGAACTGCCAGCTCACGTACCACCGCGCGCCGAGCGCGAACAGGGATTGCAGCGGATTCAACAGCCGGGCCGCTGCGGCGTCCGGGGCCAATATCTTGTCGAGGGCGGACATGAGTTTTTTAAGATCCTTCTATTTCGTCGTGACGGAAAACGGGCTCGCTGTCATTCAGCCATGAAAATCGACGATCATCTCGGCGGCCACGAACCGCTGCAATGCCGCGCCTGCGTCGAACTCCTCGTCGCAGGCGCTGCCGTGCTCGATCGCCGCGCCGAATGCGGCGCCGCTCCGCAAGGTGGAGAGGAAACCGTGCTCACCGGGGCCCAAGGGGTAAAATTTGAGCTTCAGGCGCTGGCGCATCACCGCCAATCGGTCAGGGCCGCTCCCAAGATCAATCAACGGCGGCTCCTCTTTGCTCGCCACATTGGCCTCCCAAATGCGCAGCGCCGGATAGGGCGATTCGAACAAACGCAGCGCCGGGTGCAATTCAAAGCGCAGCGCATCGTACGCCGACGGTGCGAGGAGGCGCAGCCTCTGCAAATCCAAGGGCGGGTGCTCGGCGGCGAGCAGGGCTTCCTCGCACAGCCATTCGAGCCGCGCCACATCGGCCAAATAGCGGTATTGATCGTCCCGATGCAGCTCCGCCAGATACTGCGGAAAGGCACGCCCCACATGCAGCAAATCGCCGGACCGCGAGGGATGCGATTTTTGAAATTCGCGCGCGGTCTGGCGAAAATAATCCTCACCCACCAGGCGCCAAATGGCGGGGAAACTCGAGTGCAGACTGTCGATGAAATTCCCTTGCACATTACTGCGGTATACGCCCACGCGGCGTGCAGGCTGCGCACCGCTCCCCGTCAGGAGCGGTGCGACGCGCTCGAGCTCGCCGCTCAAGAGGGCGTCCAGAAAATCGCACTGCAGGTCACGCAGCGACGGCATGCACGCTGTCCCGCAGCGCATCCGCTTTGTCCGCTTCCGCCTGCAGCACGTGCAATGCGGGAATGTCGGTGTCCCATTCGATCAACGTGGGCACGCTGCCGAAGCGCCGCAGCGCCGCGCGATACAGCTCCCAGACCGCCTCGCACACCGGCGCGCCGTGCGTATCAACGAGCAGCTGCTCGCCATGGAGGTCGATGCGGCTGTGACCGGCCAGGTGCATCTCTTGCACAGCGTGCGGCGGTATGCCGCGCAAGTAATCGAGGCAGTCGAAGCCGTGATTGCACGCGGCGACGTAAATATTGTTGACATCCAACAATATTCCGCACCCCGATTCGGCCGCCACGCCCGCCACGAATTCCCACTCCGTGAGCCGCGATGCGCTGAATTGCAGATAGCTCGACACGTTCTCGATCAGGATCTGCCTGCCCAAGAAATCCTGCACCTGCGCAATGCGCGCGCTCGCGTGGCGCAGCGCCTCCTCGGTGTACGGCAGCGGCAGCAGGTCATTGGCAAAACGCCCGCCCACCGAGCTCCAGGACAGATGCTCGGACACGAGGCCGGGCTCGAATCGAGCGACCGCGCGCCGCAAATTCTGCAGGTGCTCCCCATCGAGCGGGTCGGTGGAGCCCAAGGACAGCCCGACGCCGTGCAGCGACAGCGGGTAGCGGGCGCGAATGCTCATCAAGGATTCGACGTGAGCGCCGCCGTCGGCGAAGTAGTTTTCGCTGTGCGCTTCGAACCAAGCGACGCGCGGCGCGCCGGACAGCACCTCCAGATGATGCTGCGCGCGCAGGCCGATGCCGGCGGATGCCGGCATCGGTTCGCGACGCTCCAATGGTTTGACGCACTCACTCATCGAGGGTGAATCCGCCGGATTACTTCATCGTCAGGCTGCCGCCCGCCAACCGCTCGCACGTTCCCTTCGGCACCGCAATAAATTCCTTGCCGCCGGCACTCACCGATGATTGGCCGGCGCAGGCATGGGCGGGACCCGCGCAGTCATTCTTGCCGGCCTTGACCACGCCGTAGCATTTTTCCTGCTCGGGTTTCATGGTATAGGGGCCGGCAGAGGCCACCGTGGCGAAGGTCGCCATACCCAGCGTCAACAAGCTTCCTATCGCGGCAATCGTTGCATTGGTCTTCTTCATCGCTCTACTCCTGTTCGTGATTGGTCGGATTTTGAATACGGGCCCAAAGGCTCGTGCCCTACTAGACCGCCCACTGCCTGCAATTATTTCATGCATCGCTCGAGAGGGGCGGCGGTCACGGCCGATTCTCTTCAGCGGCCGGGACCGGTTAGTGGTTAGAATAAAGGTTTGACTGATCTCACGGTGGCGGATGGTGCAGGACGGGCGCGGCGGGAAGGCCGCATTGATTTGCGGTTCGGTGGCGTATGACACGATCTTGGTGTTTCCCGACCGTTTCAAAGCACACATTCTCCCCGACAAGATTCATATCTTGAACGTCGCTTTTCTCGTGCCTGAAATGCGCCGCGAGTTCGGCGGCTGCGCCGCCAACATCGCCTACAGTCTGAGCTTGCTGGGGGATTTCGCACTGCCCATGGCCGCTGCCGGAGATGATTTCGGCCCGTATCGCGAGCGTCTCGTGTCGCTCGGCATCAGCGTCGAGCACGTCAAGGTGGTCGAGGGCACGTTCACTGCGCAGGCCTTCATCACCACCGATCTGGATGACAATCAGATTACCGCGTTTCATCCGGGCGCCATGCAGCATGCGCACGTCAATAAGGTGTCGGACGTCGCCGCCGAAGTTGCGCTCGGGATCGTGGCGCCGGATGGCCGGCAAGCGATGCTCGAGCACGCAGCGCAGTTCGCGGCGGCCAAGATTCCGTTCATTTTCGACCCCGGGCAGGGTTTGCCGATGTTCAGCGGCGCGGAGCTCAAGCGCTTCATCGAGCAGGCCGCCTGGGTTGCGGTCAATGACTATGAATGGGGCCTGCTGCAGCAAAAGACGGGGTTGACCGCCGCCGAGGTCGCGGCCCGGGTTGAGGCCTTGATCGTCACCCAGGGCGCCGAAGGGTCGGTGATCCACACCGCCGGCCGGACGTTGAGGATTCCCAGCGTGAAACCGCAGGCCATCGTCGATCCGACGGGTTGCGGCGATGCCTATCGTGCTGGTCTAATCCACGGACTGCTGCACGGTCTCGACTGGGAGATCACGGGCCGTTTGGCCTCTCTGATGGGTTCGATCAAGATCGAATCGCGCGGGCCGCAGAATCATGAGTTCACACGCGCTGAATTCCGCCATCGATACCGGCAAAGTTTTGGCCAAGTACCGGAAGGATTTGACATTATATGAGCAAGAATTTTTCATTTACGTCCGAATCGGTCTCCGAAGGCCACCCGGATAAGATCGCCGATCAGATATCGGACGCGGTCCTCGATGCGATTCTGACGGCGGACCCGCGCGGCCGCGTCGCCTGCGAAACGCTGGTCAAGACCGGTGTAGTGATCCTGGCCGGCGAGATCACCACCAGCGCCTGGGTCGATATGGAAGCCCTGGTTCGAAAGACCGTGCTCGACATCGGCTACGACACCTCGGACATGGGCTTCGACGGGGCGAGCTGCGGCGTGCTCAACATCATCGGCAAGCAGTCGCCCGACATCGCGCAAGGAGTCGATCGCAAAGACGAACACAAGCAGGGCGCCGGCGATCAAGGTCTGATGTTCGGCTATGCGACCAATGAGACCGATGTGCTGATGCCGGCGCCCATTACCCTCGCTCATCGCTTAGTCAAGCGCCAAGCGCAGGTGCGCAAGAACGGCAAGCTCCCCTGGCTGCGGCCGGACGCCAAAAGCCAAGTGACGCTGCGCTACGAAAACGACCGGCCGGTGGGCCTGGAGGCGGTGGTGCTGTCGACCCAGCATGCGGACACCATCGGCACCAAGCATTTACGTGAAGCGGTCATGGAAGAGATCTTGAAGCCCGTGCTGCCGGGGAAATGGATCGACAAGCGCACCAAGTTTCACATCAACCCCACCGGGCGCTTCGTCATCGGCGGGCCGGTCGGCGATTGCGGGCTCACGGGACGGAAAATCATCGTGGACACCTACGGGGGCTTTGCGCGCCACGGCGGCGGCGCATTCTCCGGCAAGGACCCCTCCAAGGTCGATCGCTCCGCGGCCTATGCGGCGCGCTACGTGGCCAAGAACATCGTGGCGGCGGGGCTCGCGGAGCGCTGCGAAGTGCAGGTCTCCTACGCCATCGGCGTCGCCGAGCCGACCTCGATCATGGTGGAGACCTTCGGCACCGGCAAATTGCCGGACACGCGTTTGACGCAAATCGTGCGTGCACATTTCGATCTCACCCCGTTCGGTCTGCGCGAGATGTTGGATCTCGCGCGGCCGATCTATCAGAAAACCGCGGCTTACGGCCATTTCGGCCGCAAGGAAGAGGAGTTCACGTGGGAGCGTACCGATAAAGCGGACATTCTCGCGGCCGAGCTCAAAGCGACGCGCGCCGCCTAACACTAAGCACATCCTTAAGGAGTCATCGATGAATGCAGCCATGAAAGCTCAGTCCGACTATCTCGTCAAAGATCTGGCGCTGGCCGACTGGGGCCGCAAGGAGATCAAAATCGCCGAGACGGAAATGCCGGGGCTCATGGCCATCCGCCACGAATATGCCGCCGAGCAGCCGCTGCGCGGCGCGCGCATCTCAGGCTCCCTGCACATGACGATTCAAACCGCCGTGCTGATCGAGACGCTGAACGCATTGGGCGCGCAAGTGCGCTGGGCCTCGTGCAATATCTATTCGACCCAGGACCATGCGGCCGCGGCGATCGCCGCCGGCGGCACGCCGGTCTTCGCCGTCAAGGGCGAGACCCTGGCGCAGTACTGGGACTACACGCATCGCATCTTCGAATGGGCGGACGGCGGCTATTCGAACATGATCCTGGATGACGGCGGCGATGCGACGCTGCTGCTGCATCTCGGCAGCAAGGTGGAACAAGACCCATCGATCATCGCGGCACCCGCCAGCGAGGAAGAGCAGCATCTCTTCGCCGCCATCAAGGCCAAGCTCAAAGCCGATCCCAAGTGGTATTCGACCCGGCTCGCCAAGATCAAGGGCGTCACCGAAGAGACCACCACCGGCGTCAAACGGCTGTATCAGATGGCCAAGGAAGGCCGGCTGGCGTTTCCGGCGTTCAACGTGAACGATTCGGTGACCAAGTCAAAATTCGACAATTTGTACGGCTGCCGTGAATCGTTGGTGGACGCCATCAAGCGCGCCACCGACGTGATGATCGCGGGGAAAGTGGCGGTGGTCGCCGGCTACGGCGATGTCGGCAAGGGGTCCGCGCAAGCACTGCGGGCGCTGTCGGCGCAAGTCTGGGTCACCGAGGTCGACCCGATTTGCGCGCTGCAGGCCTCCATGGAGGGCTACCGCGTCGTCACCATGGATTATGCCGCCGACAAGGCGGACATCTTCGTCAGCGCCACCGGCAATTTTCACGTCATCACGCACGAGCACATGAAGCGCATGAAGGACCAGGCGATCGTATGCAACATCGGCCATTTCGATAACGAGATCGAAGTGGCGGCGCTGCGCCAGTACGCCTGGGACAACATCAAGCCGCAGGTCGATCACGTCATTTTCCCCGACGGCAAGCGCATCATCCTGCTCGCCGAAGGCCGCTTGGTGAACTTAGGCTGCGGCACGGGCCACCCCTCGTACGTCATGAGCTCCTCATTCGCCAATCAGGTGCTCGCGCAAATCGAATTGTTCACGCAAACCGCGAAGTATCCCGTCGGCGTGTACGTGCTGCCGAAGCATCTCGATGAGAAAGTCGCGCGGCTGCAGCTCTCCAAGCTCGGCGCCCAACTCACGGAGCTCACCGACGTGCAGGCGAGGTACATCGGCGTGGCGAAGCAGGGGCCGTACAAGGCGGAGCATTACCGGTATTAGGCGCAGACCTGTCATGACGCGCGCACGTCGCCGTCCGTCCCATTTGGAACATGCGGCAGCCACGGGGGATCCGTATACTACTTAGCTAAAGAAAATTCGCAGTGGCTAGAGAGCGAGAGGGGTGAGGCGACCAATGAACATAACCTCGAGTTCCAAGGTATACCCGGATGCCGCCAGTGCATTGCGCGGAGTGATCAAGGACGGGATCACATTGATGTGCGGCGGATTCGGTTTGTGCGGTATTCCCGAGCGGCTGATTGACGCGCTGCGCGATTCCGGCGTGCGGAATTTGACGGTGGTGTCCAACAATTGCGGCGTCGACGGCGCCGGTTTGGGGTTGCTGCTGCAGAGCCGCCAAATCCGCAAAATGATCTCCTCGTATGTGGGTGAGAACAAGGAGTTCGAGCGGCAGTACCTCTCCGGAGAACTGGAGCTCGAATTCAACCCGCAGGGCACCTTGGCCGAGCGCATACGCGCCGGCGGCGCCGGGATCTACGCCTTCTTCACCAAGACCGGCGCCGGAACCTTGGTTGCCGAACACAAGGAACAACGCGTGGTGGACGGCGAGACCTACGTGCTCGAAACCGGCTTGGTCGCCGATGTATCTTTGGTCAAGGCCTGGAAGGGCGATACGGAAGGCAATTTGATCTATCGCAAGACGGCCCGCAATTTCAACCCGAACATGGCGACGGCGGGCCGCATCACGGTGGCCGAGGTCGAGGAATTGGTGGACGTCGGCACGCTCGATCCGGACCAGATCCATACGCCCGGCATTTTCGTCAAGCGCATCATTTGCGGTGCCCCCTACCGCAAGCTGATCGAGAAGCACACGCATCGCAAACGGACGGAGGTGTCCCATGCCGTGGTCGCGTGAACAGATGGCCGCGCGCGCGGCGCGCGAGCTCCACGATGGCTACTACGTGAATCTGGGGATCGGCATCCCGACCCATGTCGCAAACCATATCCCACCGGGCGTGAAGGTCGTCCTGCAATCCGAAAACGGCATGCTGGGCATCGGCCCGTTTCCCTACGAGGGAGAGGAGGATCCGGATCTGATCAACGCCGGCAAGCAAACCGTAACGGCGCTGCCGCTGAGCTCGTATTTTTCCTCCGCCGACAGCTTCGGCATGATCCGCGGCGGCCACATCGATATGGCGGTGCTCGGCGCCATGGAGGTGTCCGAAACGGGAGATCTGGCGAATTGGATGGTGCCCGGCAAGGTGGTCAAAGGCATGGGCGGGGCGATGGATTTGGTCGCCGGCGTGAAGCGCATCGTCGTGGTGATGGAGCACACCTCCAAGGACGGTGAACCGAAATTCAAGTTTCGCTGCGAGTTGCCCCTGACCGGCGTCAATGTGGTCGACCTGCTGATCACCGATCTCGCGGTGTTCTCACGACCGACGCGCAAGGATCGGTTCAAGCTCATCGAAACCGCACCGGGCGTCACGCGCGAACAAGTGCGCCAGAAAACTGCGGCGGATTATTTGGAGTAGACGGCGACCCTTGCTGCTCCGGCCACCCCGCGAGGCAGCGCCGACCGCTCAGCGCCAGTCGGCTGCTAGGGCAGGCTAGCTCGTTGCGCGCAGCGCCGCGCGGCGCTGCTGCTCATCGCGCACGTCCGCGTCGGTGAGTCCGGTGTGCGCTGCGATAATCTCCACCAGCCGATGCGCTGAATCGCGCGGCAAATTCACTTCGTGGAGGCGCTCCCAGATGCGAATGCGCTCCTCGGCGGTCTTGAGGCACGAGGATTGATCCGCCAGATCCAGACGACGGCGCTCGGCGTGCTCGGCTTGTTGGTGCACAATTCGAGCCCGGAAATCCATCATGGGGTCATCTCCGGGCGGCACAGAGATGCGTCCCATGCTGGCGGTAGGCTTGTAGTGAGTCACGGACGCCTCCTTGGGGCTGGTGGCTCCCAGACTAGCACTCTATCCGAGTGTAGATGAGGCAGATTTGCCCGATCAGCCCGAAGGGCGCTGGCTTTCGGCCGGCGGCTCGGCGATTCGCCAGCTGAGCTTGAGGTTCAGCCAGAAGTTCCAGGCCGTCACGGTGAGGATCGCAATGGCGTTGGCCACATAGCGGTTCATTCCGAGCAAATTGAACTGAATATTGAGCAAAGTCGTATTGATGGCCGCACCCGCCAGGCAAATCAGCTGGAACTTGCCCAAGCGTCTCAGGCGCTGCCGCCAGCCGCGCTGCTTCGCGGACAGATCGCGGAAGGTCCACGTGTCGTTCCAGAAGAAATTATTGAGGATCGCCACTTCCACTGCGATCAGCTTGCTGCGCGTGAGCCCCCACCCCAACATGGACGGATCGCTCAACAGGAAGAGCAGCCCCATATCGACGATCGCGCCGCTGAAGCCCACCACGGCAAATCGGATGAAGCGGTTGACCGGCAATGCGGCGAGACGCAGCCGCAGCAGATGCCGCAAATAATCGAGATAGACCCGGGCCGTCGCCTTGCTGCCGCCCTGTGTGCGCTCCTGAAAGACATACGGCACTTCGCCGACCCAGGGAACCTTACCGCGCGCCAACACTTCGATCAGTATTTTGTAGCCGAGCGGATTCAATTCGACGCCCTGGATGGCGCTGCGGCGAATCATGAAGTAGCCGCTCATCGGGTCGCTGACCCGACCCACCACCCCCGGGAGGATCAGCAGGCCGATCAGTTGCGCTGTGCGCGAGACGATGCGGCGGGGCAAGCTCCAGTCGCTCACCCCGCCGCCTTCCAAGTGTCGGCTGGCTACCGCGATGTCGGCCCCCCTCTCGATGACTCGATACAAGGCCATGGCGACGTCCGGCGGATGCTGCAGATCGGCGTCGATCACGCACAACACCTCGCCGCGGGCTGCCTGCCAGCCGCGGATCACGGCGGTGGAGAGTCCCGATTCGGTATCGCGCCGCATGACTCGAAGGCGCGGAAACTCTTGGACCAGCGTCTGCGCCAGCTCCCAGGTTCGATCCGGGCTGTCGTCGTCGACCACGATGATTTCGTAGCGCTCACCGAACGGCTCCTCGAGCAACCGGGTGAGCTGCCCGACCAGATTGGCGATGTTCAGCCCCTCGTTGAAGGTCGGCACGATGACCGACAACAGCGTGGTCCCGCCGGCACCGGGATCGAGCGGGGCGACGATCAATGCACCCTGGGGGACGGGAAGCGCGAGGTCGGGGGCGGCCGGATCAGCGGCCATTCGAGGCTTTCGCACCCGTCGGGCGCAGATTCGGCCAGCGTCTGATGTAGTCGGCCTGCTCCGACGTCTGCGGCACTCGGGGCCAGTCGGCCGCCCGCGCGCTCTGCCGCCATAGCAGGTTCAGCCGTTCGAGGGCGACATTGCCGTCGCGCTCTTCTTCCGCCAGATAGCAGCCGATGATGAGTCCGGTGCGCCCAATGCCGGCGCGGCAGTGTACATAAATGCCCCGTTTTTTGGCGAGCGCGGTACGTATCTTGGAAAGCAGTTCGCGCGTCTGCGACACGTTGCGGGGGATACTCGTATCGACGATCGCGGAGCGCACGTATTCGGCGCGCTTGGACAGCAAGTGGCGGTATTCGGGCTGCTCGCCCGGCTCCGTCAGATCGATATAGCTATCCAAGCCGGCGAGGCGCAACCGGCCCACGCGGCTGCGCGATTCCGCGCGGTCGGCGACCGCGGGATGTTCGCCGGCCAGCAGCCGGCCGGGGATGACCCAATAGGAATTGGGTAAGGGTCGGTCCAGGAAGGCGTCGGAAGGGGCCGGTGTGTTCACCTCGAGATGTTAGCATTTCACGGCTACCACGCCGGTAATTGCTACCTGCCGTTATACATCTTCGCAGGCGAGCATTTGCTGTGCGCGAAGCTACGCCGCGCGAACATTTGATGGGGTGGCGGGTGCGAGCGAGGGGATCGAGCGCATTGTCGGTCAGATCCGCCCGCATTGTCAGCGATTGGTGACGGGCCTTACATAAAGCTGTGCGCATCCCGTCACATCTGGTCTTTCCGGGGCGCGGCTGCATGCCCTCGCGATTATCCGGCAACGATGGCTTCGGCGAGGTAAGATTAAACTTGTGGCTATTCTCAACTCGTTGAATATCCGGGCGTTCCTGGTCCTTGCAGTCCTTTTGCTTGCTTATCCGGTGAGCGCAGCTCCGACCGCGAGCGAGCCTGCGCCCACCGCGGCGGCATCGCCCGATTACCGGATCGGTCCCGGCGACAGCCTGCAAGTGTTCGTCTTCGAGAACGAACAGCTATCCGTGACCGTTCCGGTGCGCCCTGATGGGAAGATCTCCACCCCACTGGTGGAGGACATGGTCGCGGTGGGCAAGACACCGTCGCAACTGGCGCGCGACATCGAGAAGGCGCTGAGCCTGTACGTCAAGTCGCCGAAGGTCAATGTAGTGGTGCTGGTGGCCCTGAGCGTCTACAGCCAGGTGAAGGTCATCGGTCAGGTCAAGGAGCCCCAAGCCCTGCCCTATCACGAGGGCATGACCGTGCTCGAGGCGCTCTTGAGCGTGAAGGGCTTGAGTCAATTCGCTGCGGGCAATCGTGCCCGGATCGTGAGAACCGTGAACGGGAAGCAACAGGAGATCAAAGTGAAGCTCGAGTCGATGGTCAACAACGGCGACTTGTCGCAGAACCTGCCGCTGTTGCCGGGCGACGTGCTGGTCGTGCCGGAAACCCGGTTCTAGGTATTACCATGACGCCGGAAGTCCTCAGAATACTGGACGAAGTGCGCGGCGCCTGGCGCTTCCGCTATATTGCGGTGGCAGTTGCGTTCGTCGTGGCGCTCATCGGATGGGCAGTGGTATTCGCACTTCCGGACCGCTATCAGGCCGATGCGCAAGTGTTCGTCGATACGCGCACGGGACTGAAGCCGGCGCTGCAGGGACTCACCGTCGAACAGAACGTCGATGCGCAGATCAACTACGTGCGCCAGTCATTGCTGGAAGGCCCGCAATTGGAAAAGATCGCGATAGCGACCGGAGTGCTGCCGCCATCGACGATGGACGAGCGCGCCCGCGCCAAGATCCTCGACAATTTCAGCAATCGCATCACGCTCACTGTCTTGAGCGCGGGCAGCCAGGGCGACGAACGCAGCATGGCGGGGACCATTTACGGCTTTCGATACGTGGATTTGAGCCGGGCCCGCAGCTTGAGAGTGGTCGAGACGCTGCTCAACACCTTCGTGGAAGAGACACTCGGGGGAAAGCGCGAGGGTTCGGAACATGCACAGAAGTTTCTCGAGACTCAGATCAAGGACTACGAACAACGACTGAGCGCGGCCGAGGACAAGCTGGCGGCGTTCAAAAAGAAAAACGTCGGCCTCATGCCGAGCGAGCAGGGCGGGTATTTTGCACAGCTGCAGAAAGAAACGGATGACGCCAAGAAGGCCGAGACCGACCTGTCGGTCGCGTTGAGCCGCCGCGAGGAGCTGGCGAAGCAGTTGCATAGCGATGAGGCGATTTCGGCAGCAGGGGTCTCGGCGCCGCTCTCCGGAGGGCGCGGCGCGGGCGGCGGCGATACGCTAAGCCGCATCCAGGAAACACAGGCGAAGCTGGACGAGCTGCGGCTCAAATACACCGACCAGCATCCAGACGTCATCGCCACACGTGCAACCCTCGAGGAGCTAAAAAGCCGCCGCGTCGCCGAACTCGAGAGCCTGCGCCGCGGCGACGCCGCCGCCGTGGCGGCGAGCGGTGCCGGCAACAATCCCGTGTACCAGAGCATGCAGCTCGAACTCAACAAGGTGGACGTCGAGATCGCCGCCTTGCGGCGGGAATTGGCGCAACATCAGAGCACCGTGGCCGAACTTCGGCAGCGCTTGAACAGTGCGCCGCAGGTCGAGGCGGAGTATCAGCAATTGAATCGCGACTACGATGTGAACAAAGCGCAGTACACGGCCTTACTCGAGAGCTATCAGAAGGCGCGTCTCGGCGAGCGCGCGGACACGGCGGGCTCGGTGCGCTTCGAGGTCGTGCTGCCGCCGACAGCGCCGGTGGTGCCGGTGTGGCCGAGTCGTAGGATATTGCTTGCGGCGATTTGGATCGCCGCGCTTGCGGTGGGCGCCGGCGTTGCCTATGGGCTCCATTTTCTGAAACCAATCGTGGTTTCGGTGCGCGCGATAAATGAATTGACCCCCTTTCCGGTGCTCGGTGTGGTGGGTATCGCGTTTCCCACGCGTCAGCGCGCGCAATTCCGGCGCCATCTGTGGCGAATTTCTGCGGCGGCCGCATGCTGGGTGGCTGCATTCGCCGGGGTGCTGATATTGAACTCGACGGGAGCAAGGCTCAGCATCCAAGTGATTAAGTCCCTGGTGATGACGTGAGCCTCGTCGAGCAGACGATCGCGCGGCTCAAGCACCAGCAGGCAAGAGCTGCAGTTGCCCGCTCAGTCGACGTGTCGGCCAAAGGGACTGTGCCCGGACCGATTGCCGAGCGCTTGAAAGATACCGCGAGCCTCGCGAAACAGATCATAGTTGACAACACCGCCCTGCGGGCGGGCGGCTATCTGCCGGAGCCGGAAAAAGAGCGCCAGTTCGCCGAGCAATTTCGCCGCATCAAACGTCCGCTCATCGACACGGCACTGTCGGGCGATGCCGGCGCGCGCGACCCGCGAATCATCGTGGTGACGAGTGCGCTGCCGGGCGACGGCAAGACTTTCACCAGCATCAACCTCGCGCTCAGCATGTCGCTCGAACGCGATATCTCAGTGTTGCTGATCGACAGCGACGTGGCCAAGCGGCACGTCAGTCAAATATTCGCCATCGACCAGCAACGGGGGCTGCTGGATCTCCTCGTGAACGACAACATGGACGCCGAGTCGCTTATAGTGCCTACGACCACCCGTGGCTTGTCGATTTTACCTGCGGGGACGCGTGTGCCAAACACTGAGGAGCTGTTGAGCAGCAACCGGATGCGGAAAATTATGACGAGCCTGAGCGCTCGCAACCCGCGGCGCATCCTGTTGCTCGACTCGCCGCCGCTGCTGGTGACCAACGAGGGGTCCGCCTTGGTGAAGATTGCCGGCCAAATCGTGCTGGTGGTGCGCGCCGGAGGGACGCCGCGCCAAGCGGTGCAAGCCGCGATTGCGCTATTCGATACGCAGCAGGCGGGCGGTGTGGTCCTGAATGAAGTCCCCGGCAGCCCCACGAATGGGTATTACGGATACGGATCGTATGGGACCGACGGCGCGCAAACTTAAAGTCTACGCTCAGAGTCTCTCGATCGCATTCGTCCTCGTCACTGCGCTGGCCCCTACAGCCCATGCGCAAGTCTCGCCGGTGGGCGCCGGTTCGAGCATCGGCGTATCAAATAATCCGGCTGCGGCGCCAGCTGCTCGCGCGCCCGTTCTTACCTACGGCGTCGATGCCGGTGTCGGGGAATCGGACAACGTGACCTTGGCGCCGACGGACAAGATCAGTCAGACCATTGCGACGGCCGATGCGGATTTCACGGTCAAGGAACAGAGCCGACTCCTCGATGTGAATGCGAAGGGCGACTTCACCTATCTCGATTACTTGCAGAATGCCTTCAGCAGCCAGCTGCTCGGGCGTTTCGACGGCGTCGGGAATCTCGCTATCGTGCCGGGGCGGTTGACGTGGGCGATGCGGGATGATTTCGGCCAGGCGGCGCTCGACCCTTATACGCCCGTGACGCCGAACAATATCGAGGACGTCAATTACTTCAGCACCGGTCCGGACCTATCCATGCGTCTGGGCGGCGTCAACTTCATCAATCTGAGCGCCCGCTATGCGCGCGCCCAGTACGAAACCAGTCCCTACAACAGCAATCGCGGGTTGGGCACCCTGGCCGTCGGCCGAGACGTCTCGGCCGGTGCGTTGGTGTCGCTCAACGCGGATTTCGAGCGCGTGATGTTCGAAAACACCGCGGTGAACACCGATTTTGATCGGACCAGCGGATTTGGCCGCTACGAGCTGCATGGCGCTCGCACCGACTTCGAGGGCGACTTAGGCGCCACCAGAATCAGTCAGGAGGGGCCGTCCACCAACGGGTCCCTCGCCAAGGTGCAATTGAGCCGCAAGCTGTCGGCCGCGGCCAAGCTGACCTTGACAGCAGGGAGGGAGCTGACCGATGCCAGCTCGAGTTTCAGCACGCTGCAAACCGGAGCGATAGGCGCGGGCGGCATGATCGGCACTGCACCGGCTGCGCTGACCTCAAATAACTACACCAGCAATTACGCCTCGGTCGGGTGGCAGTATGTACGAAATCGCACGACCATTGCGCTCGTCGCGCGCTGGGAAAAAGACACGTATTCCGGCCAACCGCAGCTCGACGTCAATCGCCCCGGCGCCGATTTCAACATCCAGCGCCAATTGACGCGCGCCTTCAGTACGCAGCTCCTAGGCCACTTTTACAAAACGGACTTTCCGAACGCCGCTATTGCGTCCAATACCGCCAGCTCCAAATATAACGATTGGCTGGTCGGGGGCGCATTGACTTGGCGGCATGGGCGCGGTCTGGAGATCCGCCTGCGCTACGATCACAATTCACATGTAGTATCGGCGGGTGGCAGCGGCTACAGCGAGAATCGGGTGTTCTTGACCGTGGGTTACCGTCCCAGCTCAGTGCCTGAGTTGACAGAGCCCCAATAGCGACGCTCAAGAATCCCTAAGGGTCAGTATTCTGCGAGTCCCAGTGTAGCTCAAGCATCAGGCAAGGGGCGCCGGGCACCGAGAATGAGCAGCCGGCGTCTAATGAGCGCGCTGGTAAACACCAGGGCGAGGGCGGTGCCATTGATCCCTATGCCGGCAAACAGCGTCAGCGCCGCCGTCGAGTAAAGACGCGGCCAGCCGTTGTAATGGATCTGTGCTACCGCTGCCCCGACCAGCAGTACCGGGATCAGGATATAGACCGCTACCCAACGATGGCGCTCGCGCGCCGGGAGGCGCCGCTCGGGCGGCGGATTGGGCCGCCTGGCGTGACGGACCCAGAGCCATAAGGCCATAAATACTGCCGCCATCCCAACCACTGAACTGCCGTGCTGCAGCCAGCGATACAGGTGCCACGGAGAACCGGCAAGCTCCGGACCACGCTCCCCTAATAGCGGCAACATGCGTACGCCGCGTCCGTCTTCATGCGTAAAGCCATCCCAGATGATGTGCGTTAGCGCTCCAAACAGCACCGCCAATGCCGCATAGAACCACACCTTCACGCTCCCGAGCCGAGGACCGAGATGCTGCGCACACAGCCGGGCGTACACCCGGTTGGGCAGCACTTCGATTAGCGCCGGCTTGATCAGCGCTTGAAACAGCACCCAGGTGGCCAGCCCAACGGGCAAACAGAAGGTCAGCAGGGCTAAACGGCCGTGTGTCTGCTCGCGCGTCAGGTGGATTGGCAGGAGCAAATCCAGGTCCGGGGCCATGGCGCCGATCGCCGCTGCCGAGAGCAGTCCAAGGCGGCGCAGCGGCTTGTGCAAGGGCAGGACTGCAGCAATGTGCGAAACCGTAAAGGGCATTACAGCGCTCGAACACTCATGCAAACATTGGCCTCATCCCGTCCAGTCCTTGAAAAATTTCTGGCGCGCGGTCACAGACGCTAGAATCCGCTACGAGACGGCAACCCCGTACCAGCAGCGTCGATATGGACTCCGATGCCCCGCACGCGCCTATTTCGCTGACAATGGCCAGCTCAGCCCCCAACCTCGAACAGGCGGCTCGGCGGGCGAGTTCCAGCGGACACCTGCCCGCACTCGACGGCATCCGCGGCCTGGCCATCATTTGGGTCGTGCTCCACAATACGACCGACTTGTTGCCGCCGACGCTGCACGGCGCCTGGCACGTGTTGGCGTTCCTGGTTCACCCCGGTTGGATCGGAGTGCAGCTGTTCTTTGCGCTCTCCGGCTTCCTGATCACGGGGGGGCTGCTCGACACGCAACGCGCCACGAACTACTTTCGTGCGTTCTACGCCAGGCGTGCGTTGCGCATTCTCCCTCTGTACTACACCGTGCTGGTGCTGTTGCTGATCGTCGCGCCAGAACTCCACAGCGGCCCGACCCTCCTGCAGGTGAACGCGAAGCAGAAGCTTTCGCTGTGGCTGTTCACCATCAACTGGACGCATGCAGAGCCGTACGGTTTCGGACACTTCTGGTCGCTCGCCGTCGAAGAACAATTCTACTTGTTCTGGCCGTTCATCGTCCATCGGCTTTCGGCGCGCCGTCTCTTTGCGGTATGCGTTTACATTGCCCTGAGCGCGCTCGTCATGCGCGGCATCATGGTGTTCAGCGGCGCGAGCAGCTGGACCGTGTATACGGCAACGACTTCGCGCTTGGACGCCCTCGCACTCGGCGGCGCAGGCGCGTGCCTTTTGCGCATTCCGGCCGCGCGTGCCTGGCTCGCTTCCCGACTCACCGCGGTAAATCTCGCCGCACTTGCGCTATTCGTGGTCGGCGTTCCGATTACGCGTGCTTACGATACGAACGCGATCCAGTGTCAGATCTTCGGCTACACGCTGCTCGCGCTTTGTTGTGCAACACTGGTCACCACGGCTGCTGCCGGCGGTGAGCAAGCGAGACGGACCATCCTTGCGAGGGTCCTATGCTGGGCTCCGTTGCGCTCCTGCGGGAAGTACAGCTATGCCATCTACATCTTTCACCAGTTGATCAGCAAGCTCTTGGGCGAGCCATGGATGGTCTCTACGTTCGGCAGCCACCCACCCGCGTATATTATTTACGCGTATAGCCTGACGATCGGGCTCGTCAGTTTCTGCGCTGCGTACTTGAGCTACCACCTGCTTGAGAAGCATTTCCTCGCACTCAAGTACCTATTCCCGCCGCGCGTCGCACAACAAGGCCTTGCGGAAATCCAGGCACCTTAAATTGCAATGCGCTATCGATCAGGCCCACAACTCGACGAAACACTGATGGAAGTAAGCGTCGTCGTTGTCGAGCATCTGGACGCGCAAACGCCCGGAGATAATCTCGTCCTCGGCCGGAGAGCGCAGGAAATCGGCTGTTGATTGCGGACGGTGAAATCCGCCCGCGACGAGCGACGTTCCCGGCTGACTCTATAGGAGCCTGAGCATTAGATCGTTGTCGATCCGAGATTGCTCATCGCGCTTTGCGTGCCATCCGCAGCGTTCGCTGCGACCGCGAAGTACCAGGTGCCCGAAGTCAACCCCGTAATCGTGTAACTGGTCGTGGTTGAGCCGCTGACGACCACCGATTGCGTCAGGGAACTCGCCGACGTCCCGTAGTAGAGGGTGTAGCCCGATAGCGGGGTGACGGTCGTGCCGTTGGTATTCGTCGTCGGGGCGACCCAGGTCAGTCTGACCGTTCCGGTGGTTGCGGGCGTCACGGTGACCGTGGCGCTCTGCGATGCCGAACCGCCGGCTCCGGTACAGGTCAACGTGAATTTCGTCGCGGCCGCGAGCGCGGCCGTGGTCTGCGAGCCGCGGGTGGCCTCAGAGCCGCTCCAGCCGCCCGACGCGGCGCAGGAGGTTGCATTCGTCGAGGACCAACTCAAGGTCGAGGTGGCGCCGCTCGCAACCGTGCTGGGATTGGCACTGAACGTGACTGTCGGCGCCGGCGTGGTCACCGTCACCGTCGCGGACTGGGCCGCGCTACCCCCGCTGCCCGTGCAGGTCAGGGTATAGCTCGCATTCGCGGTGAGGGCGCCGGTGGATTGTGAACCGCTCGTGGCCTCGCTGCCGGACCAGGCCCCAGACGCAACGCAGGAGGTCGCGTTGGTGGAAGTCCAAGACAGGGTCGAGGCGCTGCCGCTTGTCACCGTGCTTGGGCTCGCGCTCAGGGCCACTGTCGGGGCGAGTGAGCTGACCGTGACGGTCGCGGATTGCGCGGCGCTACCGCCTGCGCCGGTGCACGTCAGCGTATAGGTGGCGTTCGCTTTGAGCGCGCCGGTGGACTTAGAACCGCTGGTGGGCTCGCTGCCGGACCAGGCGCCGGAGGCGACGCACGATGTCGCATTGGCGGTTGACCAGCTCAAGGTCGAGCTGCTGCCGCTGACAATGGAACTCGGGCTCGCCGAAATGTTGACGGTCGGAGCGGGAGTAGGTTGGGTGACCGAGACCGTCGCAGCCTGAGCGGCGCTGCCCCCCGCACCGGTGCAGGTGAGGGTATAGGTGGCATTTGCCGTGAGCGCACCGGTGGACTGCGAGCCGCTGACGGCCTTAGTACCCGACCAGGCGCCCGAGGCCGTGCAGACCGTCGCCTTGGTGGACGACCAACTCAAGCTGGCGCTGCCGTCGCGCGCGATCGTGCTCGGGCTCGCCGACAGGGCCACCGTGGGGACAGGTGGGGTCACCGAGACCGTCGTCGACTGAGTCGCGCTGCCGCCAGCACCCGTGCAAGTCAAGGTATAGGTGGCATTTGCGGTGAGCGCGCCGGTGGACTGCGAACCGCTCAAGGCCTTACCGCCCGACCAGGCTCCGGAGGCCGTGCAAGAGGTTGCATTGGTGGACGACCACGTCAGAGTCGACGCCGCGCCGCTCGCAATCGTGCTGGGGCTGGCGCTTAAGCTCACCGTCGCGGTCGGAGTCGGGGTAACGGTTACCGTGGCCGATTGAACGGCGCTGCCCCCGGTACCCGTACACGTCAGCGAATAGGTGGCATTGGCTGTGAGGGCGCCCGTGGCTTGAGAGCCGCTGACGGCCTTGGCGCCCGACCAGGCGCCCGACGCGGTACAGGAGGTCGCATTGGTGGACGACCAGACCAGGGACGCGGCGTTGCCGCGGGTGATCGAGCTGGGGCTTGCGCTCAAGCTGACGGTGGGCGCGGGTGCCTTGACCGAGACCGTCGCGGATTGCGCGGCGCTACCGCCTGCGCCGGTGCACGTCAGCGTATAGGTGGCGTTCGCTGTGAGCGCGCCGGTGGAGTGCGAACCGCTGGTGGGCTCGCTGCCGGACCAGGCGCCGGAGGCGCTGCAAGCGGTCGCATACGTGGACGACCAGGTGAGGGTGGCGCTAGCGCCGCTGGTAATGGCACTCGGGCCCACGCTCAAGCTGACCGTCGGCAGCGGTGCCTTGACGGAGACCGTCGTGGACTGTGCCGCACTGCCGCCGGGGCCGGTGCAGGTCAGTGTGTAGGTCGCGCTTTTCGTGAGCGCACCGGTCGACTGTGAACCGCTGGTCGCCTTGCCGCCCGACCAGCCGCCGGATGCGGTACAGGCGGTCGCATTGGCCGACGACCATTTGAGGGTCGAGCTGCCGGCCGAGGCGATCGAGCTCGGACTCGCGCTGATGCTGACCGTGGGCGCAGGCGAAGTCACGGACACCGTCGCCGACTGACTCGCGCTGCCGCCGAAACCCGCGCACCTCAAGGTATAGACCGAGTTGGCCGTGACCGGTCCCGTCGATTGTGAGCCGCTCACGGCTTTGGTGCCGGACCAGGCGCCGGAGGCGGCGCATGAGGTGGTATTTTGACTGGACCAGGTCAGGGTGGAAGAACCGCCCGAACTCAGCGAACTGGGTTTCGCTTGGATGGTCACTGCGGGAGGCAGCGCGCTCACCGTCACGGTTGCCGATTGAGTGGCCCAGCCGCCTGGACCGCTGCAGGTCAGTTCATAGTCAGTACTGTTGGACAGGGTACCGGTCGACCACGTGCCGCTGGTCGCGACCCGCCCGTGCCATCCGCCGCGCGCCCAGCATTTTTCCGCATTGCTCGCGGTCCAGGTCAGGGTGGAGCTGCCGAGTTTGGTGATCGTCGTGGGGGAAGCCACGAGGGTCACTGTGGGTGCCGGCTGAGTCCTCAACGCCAAAGTCGCCGACTGACCCATCGACACACTGCTGGGGGTTAATTGCAGATTGATGGCGGGCGTTGCAGCTGCAGTGGCAGCGCCCGCGTTGCTCGCGGGGGTCGACGAATTCTGCTGGCCGCAGGCCGCGAGCGCTGCGATCGCCGCGAACCCAAAGGCCCAGCGCGACAGACGCGAGGCAAGCACCGTGCGGGAGCGCTCGCGATCGTAATGGGTGCTAGCGGACGCATACACGCTCACCGTGGACGGGGGTGCGAGGCGGCGGTTGCGACCGATTGACATCATTATTGCGTCTCCCTCGTTGGCGCTCGCGCTGCCCATCTGACATAACGTGCATGCAAGCTGTCATAACGTCGACGCGGGTATAGTCATGCGCTTTTGCAACCTCGCCAACGTGTCGCCAAGCGCGCACGTCGCCGATTTGCGTCAGGGTGAACGATCAGTTCAGCTTCCATGCGGATGTAGGCGAGTGCCGCACGGGGATTCCCTTAACCGCTAATACGCATTTCGGTGAAAGAGCACCGTCAATGCGGTCCTCCAGATGATCTTCAGATCCAAAGCGAGCGACCATTCTTGAGGTAGTCGAGGTCGTACTGGACTCGCCGCTGCATGAAGGTACGCGGCTTGCCTTGAAGCCGGCCGTACTCGCGCTTGCGGATGGTGTCGAGTGCGCTTTGCCCAGGTGACGCAGATGATCATCGTGAAGAAAATGCGAGGAAGGGGCGTTGTGCCATTTGACAAGTCAGGCCATATCAGCCCGTGATATTCAGTATTGCTTTTGGCCGGGACGCTCCTCTAGCGCTCTCGCCAACGCAGACTTCTGGTATCCGCCCGAGTTGCGGTCGCTGGAATGGCTGCTATGAGAATGGTGGATAACTTGATGCTAAACGCCGACCAACAATTCCGATATGCGGAGATAACCATCGCGTCTTCCATGGCAACCTAGAGACTATCATCGAAGTCAGTCCGATAAGCTTACGGATAACTGGATGGACCGTTTCTGGGTGGTCGAGATACACGCAAGGGCGCCCGAAATAAAAAACAGTCACCGAGATCAGGTTGAGCCCCTCACAGATCTCGCGGAGGAAAGGGATGTGCATGCTGGAAATATTATGCGCGTCATAGGTTTTCCGATCGAAGTGTTTTATTACCCATCCGGAGAGACCGCGAAGGTTTGGCAGCGAAATGAACAACCCGCCCCCATCATTCAGGCACGCAACATGCTTCTCAATCACGGCTCTGGTGTCCGTAAAGTGCTCGATAAATCCTGCGGAATATACAACATCGAATTTCTGTTTGGGGCGGAACGTCAAGAAATCGGCCTCGATCGATTTAATCGAGCCTTGAGGGATCCCATTGACCCGTTCCACGCTCCGGAGTACCTCATCGACAACGACAAAATCTAAAATTGTTACGTCGTAGCCGCATGCTTTCTTGAAGTAGGCGCAAAAGCGACCCGGAAAACCACCGATTTCGAGAAACGTACTTCCTGGACCAGGAAATCCAGTATCCAACCAGATCGAGGCCACCGTTTCTAGTAGAGCCACCGGCAAAGGCGGTTCGGAGGCTATCGGCTCATCGACATAGTTCTTCCAGTATTTGATCCAGTACGCCCGATCTGTTAGGCCATCATTGACCATGCTGACTCCGGTAATCAGTGAATTCTCCACCGACTAAATCCGGTGGCTTCGGATTACGGCTCAAGCCGGTGATAGTCGGCCCTTCGGTCGACTGTGTTGCTACGCTACTGTGAAGTTGTGATGACATTAAGATATTTTTCGCACATTTGGAGTAATGAGACAAGCAAAGACCTTGTTCGAATATGTTGTTACCCACGAAAGTTTAAGAGCTGGCACAAATATACGCCGCTATTCAAACAGTAGGTGTAGTCAAAAAAGAGCTCAGATCCGCTCCGGCGCGCCCGGCCGGCCGCATTCACCCATGTTCTTTAAAATGCTACTGCAGTGCCTCGCGTTACTTAATAAAACTCAGGCGAATACCCAGTCTCGATGCAATCGACCTCACATCGGCTGTTTCGATAACACCGGTCCGCAGCAGTACTGTCCCATATGCTAATACCCCAAAGACCGATGCGGCAAGACTCACCCAAAGTGATCTATAGGCGTCAATAAGATCAACGCCCACAAGCAACGCGACGGATGCCGTGACCGTGATGATTAGGAAATCACGCGGCCGCGTCGCCACAGGGTAAAAGCGCTGGCTTATTGTTCTGACAATCAGGAAGCATGCCATGTTAGTTAGTGCAGTTGCCACAGCCGCGCCAATCACTCCAAATCGAGGGGTAAGGAGAAACTGAAGGGCAACGGCAATCACCGACACCAGACAGTTGGCTAGAGGTTTCATCCATGTTTTCTTCGAAATCAAAATTCCAATGTCGGACAGAGTCATTAGGACGTTAAATACCCAACCCAGCGCAATAATTGGCACCAGGCGCGCTGCAAATGCATATTCGGACTGCGCCAATAAAGAAACCCCAATGGGCGCCGCAAGGCTAGCACCCAGCGCCATAAATACGTATATTGCGACGAATTTGGTATACAGGGCACCGATCCGTTTCGGGCCATTTGCATCGGTAAAGACCGACAGAGCGTAAGGGGTCCAAACGTTATCTACCGGCCCTGAAAACACCATGAGAGCCAATTCTCCAATCTTCGCCGCCAGCGCCAGGAGCCCCAGTGAAGCCACTGCGCCGAAGTGGATCAATGCCAGTCGATCGGCGTTCCCGATGACGTATGTGAAGACAACCGTCGGAATATACGGCAAGCCAAAAGTAACTACCTCCCTAAGGAATTTGGTAGATATCTGAAGACCCCCCGATCGAAGCAGCACAGTCGCAGTGAATAGACCCGACAGCACTGACGCCGAGAGATTTCCGATCAGCGCTCCATTAAGACCAAGATGAAAAACTCTCAGCAATATAATGTTAATGGACATCAACAACAGCAAACGACTCGACTGTGCGATCACGAATTGACGAGACCGCATTCGAACCTGCATATGGGAGAGGCCGATCATGTACGTTGCTTCGAAAGCAATCCAAAGCGCGAACGCGGCGCTTCTCAGTACAGTGAGCTGGCTGGCTCCAAAATGGCGACCGACCAGCGAAGCAAGCGTCAACAGCGGAAACAAAACGAAAATTGCAACGGCAAAGTTCGCCAGTACTATGCTCGAGGTTAAAGTTCGGCTGTCCGTTGCCGTCCGCATGTCGAAATACAGTCGCTGATAAGCTTGACGCATACCTAGAAAGGCGACGCTCATGCACATCGTCACAAATCGCAGGATCGTATCCAGCAGACCATAGTCGGAGGTGGACAGTGTGTGCGTATAGACAGGCACCATCAGCATGCCCCCAATAACGGAGATTGTGCTGCCGACGGTGTATATGAGCGAGTGCCGAGCGACTTCGCCGCCAGAAGATGGATTCTTACTCACTGGGTATTTGAGTGCATGGCGGGCGCTCAGTGATTCGAGCCGACAGACAGGTATTCACGGAACGTCGCGCCGAGAGACTCGGTATTCCGCTCGAGATGATAGCTCGACAGGATCTTGGTGCGTCCGGCTGCGCCAATGCGCCTTATCAACTCCGGATCTTGCATCAGGCGTTCGACGGCATCTGCCAGTGCAACCGGGTCGGCTGGCGGTACCAGCAGTCCATCGACGCCATTGTCGATCAGTTCGGGAATCCCCGTGATCCAGGTTGCAATACATGGCAGCTCCATGGCCATGGCTTCCATCAGCACGACTGGTACCCCCTCGGCGAAACTCGCGAGGATAAAGGCATCGCTGTTTCGATAGAAGTCAACCACTTTGTCGTGGTTGCAGGCGCCGCTCAGCTGAACCTGCGCGCTCAGGCCGCGCTCTCCAATCAGCTTCTCGAGCGCCGGTCGGCTCGGGCCTTCGCCCACCAGGGTCAGCAGCACATTCCGGCCCCGATTGCGCAGCAGCGCAACGGCCTCGATCAGCATGTGCTGCGCCTTGACAGGCGCCAGTCGGCCGACAAACACGAGGCGGAAGGCATCGCCGGCATGTCTGGCCGGCAGTGCCCGTGGCGGGAACGCTTGCGGATCCACGCCCAGCCGCAGGGTTCGTACCTTATGCCAATGCACCGGATCGCACGCCGCCATCACCTGGCTCGACCCATAGTGGCTGATCGTCGCGACGAAAGTCGCCGCCGCGACTTTGTCACCTATGTGAAAGCCGACGACATCGGCGAATTCGCTGGGACCATGCAGGGTCAGGGAATAGCGGACTGGAAATATGCGGGCCAAAATCAGCAGTACGGTCGAGGAAAAGTGCGTATGAATGAATGTGACGCCCTGGCGCTCGAAGTAATCTCCGGCTATGACCGCCTCAATGAAATAGGCACTGTAGGTGACCAGTAGCTTGGGCGTACCGCGGCTCAGTCGCCACGCGTAGGCCAGTGCGCGCACATAGGCGATCGGGTGGCGCAGCAGCGTGCGCAGGTTCGCGCGCACCGCGTGCGCCAACCCCGAGCCGAACACGCAGAAGGTGCGGCGGTACTCGTCGGCCTCATCTGCACTGAGCATTTCCGCGGCCCGGTCGCTGCGGCGAATCGACACGGTGCATGGGTCCAGACCCCCTCGCCGCAGCGCCAGCACCTCGCGCAGTATGAAGGTGTGGTTGACCGCCGGGTACTGGCTGATGAGATATCCCAGTTTCACATGGGCGATTCGCGCAAATCGTCGGTCCCTGCCTTGAACGCGAGGCCGAGCACACCGACCTTCTTGGAGCCCGCCGCCATCAGGTTGCGCGCCTGCTGGCGCGACCGCTGAGTTTTGCCATATCAGTGAAATCCCTTGAATATTGCCGGGTTCGGCGCTGCTTCGGCCAGCTATCGGCGCCAATGGCGTGCCGAACGTGACGCTGAGCACGACGCCTTCATATCCGGAAGCTATATTATCATCGGGGCGACGTCATCACTTGTGAGTAGCTTGCTTGAGCGAGAATGCCAGAAGAATTCGCGTCGCCTATTGCATTGACTCGTTCGAGGTCGGTGGCACTGAGCTCAATGCCGTGCGCACCGCCGAAGCGCTGGACTCCGATACCATCGAGATGCGGGTCTTTCACCTGGCTGCCGACGGTCCATTGCGGGCAAGATACGAGGCGCTCAATCTGCCGCTGAGTCACGTACCCATCGCGAACCTCTACTCACCTAAGACGGCCTGCCAGGGTTGGCATTTTGCCCGTGCCCTGCGGGAGTGGGGCGCTGACCTCGCGCACACGCACGACCTCTACACCAATATCTTCTTCGCGCCGTGGGCGCGGATTGCGGGGCGCTGCCAGGTGCTCGCCAGTCGACGCTGGTGGTACGATGCTCCCAGACCTGGCCTGGTTACCCTCAATCGCCTTTGCAATCGCTTTGCCAATCGCCTGCTGGCCAATAGCCCGGGTGTCGCCCGCCTGCTGGTGGGCGAAGAAGGCGTTGCCGAGAGCAAGGTGGTCTTGATTCCCAATTTCCTCGATCCACGTGCTTTTGATCGACTGCCGGACGAGCGGGTTAGGCAGCAAAGGTCGGACTGGGGCATACCGGCTGGTGCGTTCGTGCTCGGGACGGTGGCGCGGCTCGCACCAGTCAAGAACCACGTACTGTTGCTTAATGCGCTGGCGCTGCTGCCAGCGGACATACACTTGGTATTGGTGGGCGACGGCCCTTCCCGAGGCAGCCTGGAGCGAGCTGCGGCGGAGCTGGGTGTGCTTGACCGCGTGCATTTCACCGGGGAACTAGTGACGCCGGTCAATCTTCACCAATTCTTCGACGTGAGCGTACTGTGTTCGCTGAGCGAGGGGTTCCCAAACTCCATCATCGAGGCCATGGCAGCGGCACGGCCCGTCATCGCGACGCCGGTTGGCGGCGTACTCGATGTGGTCGAGGAGGGGGTAACGGGCTTGCTCAAGCCTAGCAACGATCCGGCGGCGATGGCCGAGGCCATTGCGCGGCTGCGCGCCGACCCGGCATTGCGGCGTCGCCTGGGCGAAGCGGGTCGCGGATTCGTGAGCAGTCGCTATGGCCAGGATCAGGTGATCGGGATGCTGATGGCAATCTATCGGTCGATGAGCGGTGGGCCGAGCCCATGACAAGATGCGATCTCCCGGGCGGCAACGCGCATCTGGCCCGGCCGGTGGTGCTCACCAGGTCCGATCAGGTGGGCTGGAGCCTGTCGATGACCGGGCTACGCGTATTCACAGCCACCATAGTCACGACGCGCGTACCCCTGGGCGCCTGTGCAAGCGCGCTATCGCCGGTAGCGCGCCCGGCAGAGTCGTTGGCAGTCAAAAGGAAGAACTAAGGTGTGTGGTATTGCGGGGTTTGCCGGCGTTGGGCTCGGCCGCGAAGAGAGCGCGGCGCGCTTGCGTGCTATGTGCGATGCCATATTGCATCGAGGGCCCGATTCAGACGGCTACTTTGTGGCAGATGGCATTGGCATGGGCATGCGGCGTCTCAGCATCATCGATGTGGCGGGCGGCCGCCAACCCATCTGCAACGAAGATGGCGATGTGACGGTGGTGTTCAACGGCGAGATATACAACCACCACCTGCTGCGTACCAGGCTTGAGGCGGCGGGTCATCGGTTTGCAACCCGCAGCGACACCGAGGTGCTGGTGCATCTCTACGAGGAATACGGCGCCAACATGGTCGGCCATCTCAAGGGAATGTTCGCGTTCTCGATCTGGGATGCGCGGCGGCAGCTGCTGCTGATTGCGCGCGATCGCAGCGGCATGAAGCCGCTCAGCTATCGCTCGGTGGGTGGCGGTATCGTCTATTGCTCGGAACTCAGATCGCTGTACGCTTTCGACGCAACTGCCCTGCAGGTTTCGGCGCCGGCGGTCATGCAGTATCTGGCCTTTGGATACGTGCCAGATCCCAACAGTATTTTTGTTGGCGTGCGAAAACTCCCGGCGGGGCATCTGCTCACGTGGCAGCGGGGCCGGGATATCGAGGTACGTCGCTACTGGCAACCCCCGCACCCCACGCGTGAGCGGCTGGACGAATCCGAGATTGTGGAAGTCATTCGCGAAAAGCTCGACGCAGCCGTGGCCTCGCATCTTGAGTCTGAGGTGCCGCTCGGTGCCTTCCTGTCAGGCGGCCTGGATTCCTCGACCGTGGTGGCGCTGATGAGCCGGCATGCCGCCGGGCGGGTCAAGACGTTTTCCATCGGGTTTGCGGAGGAAGAGTACGACGAATCTGCTGCCGCCCAGGAGGTTGCCGCGGCCTTCGGCACCGATCACACGGCGCTCGTGCTGCACCCGAACGTCGAAGAGATGTTCGAGTGTATCGCGGCGATGTTCGACGAGCCGTTCGCTGATTCGTCGGCGATTGCGACCTTTCTGGTGGCCCAATTGGCGCGGCAATCCGTGATCGTGGCCCTGTCCGGGGACGGTGGCGATGAGCTTTTCGGGGGCTACACTCGCTACGGAGATGCCCTCCGGCGGGACGTTCGGCGCAGCCGGCGATTGGCCAGGCTGTACGCTGCCGTCGGCCTGATGCTGCCGCACTCGTTTCCGGGCCGCAACCGCCTGAGTGACCTCGGCAGATCGAGGTGCGGACGCTACGCATCAACGGTCCTGCAGCCGGTACGCATGGACGAGGGCGGTGTGGGTTCGGCAACCCAACCGGGTGGGCTGACCACCATCGACGACCAGCTGAAGGAGTGGTTTGCGACGGACCTTGGCGATGACTACGCGGCGGCGATGATGATGGCCGATTTCGAAACTTATCTTCCGGGAGACATACTGACCAAGGTCGACCGAACCAGCATGGCTGTGTCGCTCGAAGCTCGCGTGCCATTGCTGGATTTCGACCTGGTGGATTTCGCCATGGCGATACCCGGTCATCTGCGGGTCACGCCAACCGAGAGCAAGCGGCTCTTTCGCCGCGCCATACGTGGCCTGGTGCCCGATGCGGTGCTCACGAGGCCCAAGCGGGGCTTCGAGGTGCCGCTCGGGCGCTGGTTTCGTGGTCCGCTGCGACACCGTATCGAGGAGTTGAGAACGCGCCGTTCCGCAATCGAATCGTTCGTCGATCGCACTGCGGTGAACAGGTTGATAGCGGAGCACTCGGTCGGCCGACGCGACCACAGCGGCCAGCTCTGGCGACTGATAGTGCTCGACTATTGGCTGGCCGCGCTGCGCTCTGGGAGCCTTGGTAGGCCGCCGGCAATACCACCTGCGCGGAGTGCCTGCGGATAGATCTGGCCGCAAGAAAGTGCTGATTAGCTACAATCTTGAAAGAAATACCAGCCAGTTGGCGCAGCAATTTAGGGAGCAACTTGCAGCTGCTAGACCGTTGGTAATTAGCGACATTAGCGATCTCGTATGCATTGACTACAATTTACTCGTTCCGCGGCGTCCATGTAAAAGCCGCAGCCCGGCATCAAATAGGATGGCGAGGGTAGTTCGATTATTTGAAATAACCGATGGACTCTATGCATAAGGAATTACTATGTTAACCCGACGACAGCTAACGCAACTCCTCTTAGCGACGCCGTTTGCGGCTCGAGCTGCTACGCCAAACGCACCGCGCTTGCTGACCATAAATGGTGTCAACGTTTCTAGCGTTAGTCTTGTGATCGGATCAGCCCCCTCTTCAGGTACATTGCCGACGGCAACCGTGGGGAGCGTTTATTCTGCATCTATATCTGTGAGCGGTGGCACGCCGCCTTACACAGTAACAAAAACCGCCGATACGACCACATGCACATGGCCCACGGTCAGTGTTTCTGGCAGCACAGTGAGCATAGGCGCATGGCCTGTTGCGGTCGAGAGTCAAACGATTACGGTTCAGGTGCAAGATAGTGCGAGCAATACGGTCAGCGGCACCTATACGATCCCCACCCAGAGCCGTCCAGGCTATGTGCCGAATATCACCGGGTTGACTCCTGCGGCTTCTGGAACGGCGAACACAAGTGCTTATGCGGCTTTGGGCGTACCTAGCATGTTGCCGGGATCCAGTTATACCGATCCGGTCACAGGGCTCAAGGTTTACAAAGTCACCAATGCGAACAGTGCCATCGGCAAGACCTTTCCGGCTGCGATTTCCTCATCTAGCTCTAGTTGGGGTTGGTGTAATGAATATGCGACGCTTGGGCTTCAGATCAGCCAGGCGTGGGGAGCGAGTCTCAATCAATACACGTTCTTCGTGTTGAATGCGGGCGCTGGCGGCGGCTATCTGATCGACTACACCTTGGGTGGCACGTTCAGTAATCCACGCGTATCGCCCGCCGGCGAGGGCGATATTCACTTCTCGCGCCTGCCCGGCGAGGCGCAGATCCTTTACTACACCACTTCAACGAAGCTCAATCGCTACAACACGGCGACCAATGCGCTCGCCAATACCGGCTCTTACCCCTACACCTGGAATACCGCAGGAGGTAGTGGAGCGGGATGGCTGCAGTTCAATCGCAAGCATACGTGGGCGACTAATATTACATCGACGAGTGGCAGCAATAATTTCACCGCCTTGAAGATCGGCACTGATCCCGTGACAGGAATCACCGATGGGACAGTGCGCATTGTTCCAAGCGGTAGCTACAACGAAGGGTATTCTGGATATAACAACATCGCGGGTCTTTGCCTCAGTGCCTACAACCCAGGATATGTGTGGAACCTGGATACCAACGTCCTCACCTCGGTGAGCTTTGGCGGCTATTCAGGCACGGTTCACCCCGGAACCTTCCCGGGATTCTGGGGCTCGATGGACTCTAATACGGGCGGCGGCACGATGCATTCCACGCAGATGAACGAAGGCGGTACTCTTAACTCCTCTGTACTGGTGCCTTACTACTTTGGTTCGATGGATAATACAGGACATTGGACGCAGAGCGCGGCTGCATCTGCTATCTGGTCGCTCAATTGCTGGTGGGAAGAAGGGAATCCTTCGTCGGATTCCTCACAGCTCTATTGGAATAACTCCTTTGTCAACTTGAAAAGTGGCAGCGTGTACACTCTCTGTGGGCACTATTCCTACGGCACGAACGGCACAAACGGCTATCGGGCTCAGCCGCATACGACGATTTCCGATGATGGGCTGCTCGCGATATTCAGCTCCTGCATGTATCTTGGTTCAGAGTCCGCCCCCGGCGCAGAAATTGAGACGTTCTTGGTCGAGTTACCGAAGGTGGCGGGCTAATGACTATTTCAGTCGCTCAAGCAGTTCAAGCCAGCAACGGGAGTTCGGGTCAAACCAGTCTTGCGGCCCCGGTATTTTGCACGGTCACTATAGTTACGGCACGAATGGCTCGGGTTTGGCATATCGCGCACAACCTCATGACACCATTTCAGATGACGGTCTGATCGTGCTGTTTACTTCCGATATGTACAATAACGGTGGCCGGGTCGATGCCTTTTTAGTCGAGGTTCCGAAACACTAGATATGAGTCAGCAAGCGATTATTTACGATATAGCGACAGGTACGAGTTCTCGATCCGATGGGGGGATTTTGCCTTCCAGCGACTAGATCCAGGGCTGCGTCAGCAGAGAATAGAAATGATTGCTCGGCTCAAGCCTTTGGTAGTGGACTGCTAATGTTTTGCCCTTGAGCGCGTCAGTCGCGCAATTACAGCAGCGGTGAATAGCTCACGGGTGAGGCGGCAATGAAATGACCGAACGGCGTTGATAGGTCGCAATGTGTAAGAAGAAAACTCGAAGCCATTTTCCTCAACAATCTTTTCCCAACGTGAAATCGTCATCCGGTTAAGACCTCCGGCACAGTCTTCGAAGCGCCTCGCGCCATCACTCTTAAAGTCGGAGCGCCAACGAATTAGTACCGCTTCGGTGAACAGAAGATGGGCCCAGGGAAAGACAGAGAACAAGTGACCGCCGAGCGGGTGGTACCATGTTGGTCCAAACTCGACTAGTAGATAGCCGTCTCTGTTGAGCATTGCTCCCATGAGGTTGAGCATGGCCGCGGGATCCAAGAAGTGCTCAAAAGCGTCCGTAGACAGGACGACGTCCGCCTTTCCGTCAAATGTTGTGACAAATTGCACTCGATCAGACACGCCCCGCGTCGCTGCCGCGTCCCGGCCATCTGCCAGCAGCCTATCCTGAATATCCACACCGACGACGCGTGCACAGCCGCGATCCGCGAGTTCCAAGACGTTGCTACCAGAGCCACATCCAAAGTCAACAACGACCTTGTTGTGCAGCTCGTCGAAGATGCTTTCACCGAAATAGTGCGCAAGTTTGCTTATGCCTTTCTCTTTGAATGGGTCACCTTGGCTCATTGGTACGCCGCGGCCGCCCGGGTACCTATGTTTGAGAAACCGATAGCTGAGGGCCGTTCCAAGAATACCCATCATTCGCTCCACAATGACAGACAGTTGAACCTGCGACTCTTGATAGAATACAGGACCTGAGATCTACATATGTTTTCTGCGGCCATCTACGAGGGGACAAACTCCTGAACCACGGGTAATACAAGGTGTGCGGCCGCGCGAAGGATCTGCCAACTAGTAGCGTGACACGTAAATAACGAAACATTATACTTACGCATGTCTAGGATACACAGAGGTGTCAGGCATGCGACAGACAGAACTGAGTTTGAACAAGCGGGACCGTCGGATGGTGGATGAGTTTCGTTCCAAAGGCCTGCATATGGCGCGAGAGTTCAATCGAGCCCATATCCTAGCGGCGCTGGACTCGAAGCTCCCCGAACAGCAGATCATGGAAATTCTGAATGTGGGCCGCACGGCCATCTGGCGTACACGCTCGGCATATCTGGAGGGCGGTTTGGATTTCGCGCTGCATGACGAGGCCCGACCGGGTAAACCCAAACGATACGAAGCGGATGTGGAAGCACAGGTGTCGGCGCTGGCCTGCTCCCATCCACCCTCCGGGGCGCAGCGCTGGACCGTAGCGCTGCTGACCGAAGCGGCGCGGCGCCATCCGCAGATGAAAACGATCAGCCGAGAGACCATCCGGCGGATCCTAAAAAAAACCTCCTCAAACCCTGGCGCAAGCTGATGTGGTGCATTGGCGAACTCACCGCGGAGTACCGCCGGCGCATGTACGAGCTGCTGGATCTGTACGCTCGCCCCCACGATCCGCGCGAGCCGGTGATTTGTGTGGACGAGAAGAGCAAGCAATTGCTGTGGGAAACTCGATCCCCGCTGCCCGCCAAGCCTGCGATCGTGGCCAAGCAGGACTACGAGTACGAGCGGGCCGGAACCTGCAATATTTTTGTCGCCGTCGAGCCCCGCGGTCAGCGCCGCTTCGTGCAGGTTACCGCCCGGCGCACCAAAGTGGATTTCGTGGCCTTCGTCTGCCGGCTGCTGCGCCGCGGCTATTCTCACGTGCGCAAGGTTCACTTCGTCCTGGACAACCTCAACACGCACCTGCGCGAGAACTTCGAAGAGGTGCTGGGCGTGAAGATGGCCGTGACAGTGCTGCGCAGGATCGAGTTCCACTACACACCCAAGCATGCGAGCTGGTTGAATATGGCCGAGATCGAGATCGGGGTTCTGCAGCGCCAATGCTTGTCGCGCTGCGCTGGTGAGCAAGCTATTCTCACCACTGAGATAGCGGCGTGGCAGAGGCGGCGCAACGCCGCTCGATGCGGGATCGAGTGGACCTTTACGCGCCGCGACGCAGATCGGAAGCTGAGCCGCCATTATGTTTCTTAATTAACGTGTCACGCTACTAGCACCAGCATCCATGGCGCAACACGACCCGCCGAGATTCACAGAGTATCGGCAGATCAGCGGCCGCTTAGGGTTCCGAAGTCACAGATGTCCATAACCCGTCCCGTCATGTACGGAGGCTTCTCGATGCCGAGAACCGCGAGAATCGTAGGAGCGACGTCGATCAGGGAAACACACTCATGGCCGTCCGAATGCCTTCTATCTGGAAGACGAAACCATGCCATACCATCGCGATGGTGCATGCCACTTTTTGTCAGGTCTACCAGGTAAAAAAGTGAGTCGAATACGACGGTCCGACCCGCTGCGCTCAACACAGCATCCGGCGGCATTTCTTGGGTAATCGCGCAGCCAGTCATCACACTGCTTCCGTCCAAAGACGAAGCAAAAGCCGGTCGGCCCTCAACTTTCGCGGCGCAAAGCCTATCGTATGCCAACCGAGCAGATTCAGCGTTACTGAATCGCAGATGAAATTGCTCGGACATGACCGGCTGCGGATCGCACGTAGTGACATCAATTCCAACGGCTTCCAAAAGCTTAGTGTAACTAATGGGCTTGTAGAAGCGCTTGCCACCCTGTCCTTCATACTTCAGACATGGCTGTTGACTGAGGGCCGTTAAGAAGATAATGGCAGCTTCGCTGCCTGCGAGGGATATGGCCTTGCCGACGATATCGTCCATCCGTTCGTAACCGTAGCGTATCGCATCACCATATGACACTTGTTCCGCGTCTGATGGTGTCACCGAAAATTTTTGCGGCTCAAGATTTCTCCAATAGACGTGTTGAAGGTGCGCCGTGCTATTCAGAAAAAACGTCGCAAGCCGGGGCCGGATGCGGCGAAAGTGGGACGCAAAGAGATCATATTGCAGGCGATCCAGGATCGCTGCACGTCGCCATCTCGCGGTTGCCACTTGCTCGTGCATTAATTGCCGGACGATCGCCAGCGTCGTTGAAAGTGACAGACCGTTGCGGGCCATGAATGTGGCGAACCGGAGTGCTTCCTTTGTTTCATAGATCGATTTTGTACGCGTATACTCCAGCACCTGCCCTCGAACGAAGTCAAAATAAGGGTTCAGCCGCTCGGGGGTGGGGCGCACCCGAACTGACCAGGGGTCAGGGAGTATCTCTCCTCTGATCCCCGAGTTGTAATATGCGTTCATGCTTCCGCACACCCAGACGGGATGCCCTTGCTCGGACACGAAATCCCAGATCGCTGGTTGCTTAATATTTGGGGAGTCTCCGAGGTTGAAAATCCCGTGTTCGTGCGCGGGAATGCCGGTGTGCACGGTGACCCACTGAATCCAGGGCTCGAGCCAAGGAGGGTCTTCGCCTGCGTCAGTAAGGAAGGTGTGTGATTCTTTAAACAGGCGCGAGAAATTAGGCAGCCGGCCTTCTGACATAAATCGCCACATCAAAGATGGGGTAAGTTCGTTAAACTCCAATAAGATGATTGGAACTCCCGAATACATGCGAGGCTCCCGGTTGCCAAGGGCGTTATCTTACAGCAGGTATGCCATGATACGCATTAGTCATGGCGCAAACCCCTTCATTGGATGACGATTTCTGCACCTCGGATACTAACTCAATCACAATCACTGGAGGGAATAAGGCCTGTCCAATTGCCCCGGTGTGGTGGCCGAAAGCGGCGCGCGAACGCTCGAAATAAGATTGAAGTGCCGATGTGACGCAGCTATTACGCGTCAGGAGTTCCCCAAGCTGACGTAAAAAGCCCGCGGAATCAGAATTCAACTTAAAGCAGAAAGTCGGATTGCCAGCGTTCAACAATCTACCAACAAATTCCTTGGTAATGCTGGGTTGACTGGCGATCGGCTATCGCACGGGCCAAGTCGATCACCACGCGCCCGTTTAACTCGTCGCCTAGTTCGCGGTACTCCTTGGACCCGTTACCGATCACAACGGTATCGGATGCTTCGATGACCTCTTGGACTGTAGTGCGCATAAGGGACCAAAGGTGGGGAATCTCTCGTTCCACGTACTCACGATTTGCACCGAATATGTTGGCGCGCGATACATCCCGATCATGAATCCCCACCTGGCAGCCTTTGCCTATCAGCATTTCGACCAGAGCAACCATTGGAGATTCGCGCAGGTCATCGGTGCCCGCTTTGAACGCCAATCCAAGTACGCCAATACGGCGGGAACCCGTTGCCATAACCATATGGAACGCTCGATCAATTTGATTACGGTTGCTTTGCAGCACAGCTTCGAGGATCGGCATGGGTACGTCTTCGGTCCGTCCACGGTGCACGATTGCGCGGAGATCCTTCGGCAGACATGAACCACCAAATGCAAATCCCGGTTTTAAGTACGCAGCGGAGATATTCAGTTTCTTATCTTCACAGAACAGTCGCATTACCTCGTGACTGTCAATTCCAAGAGCTTTGCAGAGATTGCCGATCTCATTGGCAAAGCCGATCTTGAGGCCGTGGAAGCAGTTGCAAGCGTATTTGACGGACTCTGCTACACGAAGCGCCACGACATGACAGGGCGCTTTGATGTTGGCGTACAAAGCCTGCAACGGGCTCGCATGTTCGAGCGAAATGGCGCCAATCAGTGTAAAGGGTGGCTCTCTAAAATCCCTGATGGAAGTTCCTTCCCGGAGGAACTCCGGATTTGAACACACCGCAAAATGTTGCCCGTGGCGCAAGCCCGAAGCGGCCTCGATCGCCGGAATTACATGCGTATCTATGGTCCCCGGCATCACGGTGCTGCGGATTACCACGGTATGCCAGCGACCCTTATCGCGCAGCGCGGCGCCGATCTGTTCTGATACGCGCACCACATGCGCCAAATCAATGCTGCCATTGGGTCTACTCGGAGTGCCGACGCAAATTAATGACAGATCCGTATGGGTTACCGCATCGTGCACACTTGTGGTTGCCCGCAGTCGTCCCGACGCAACCCCGTTGGCGACGAGTTCGGCTATTCCCTCTTCGATGATCGTACTGCGGCCGGCATTGATCTGATCGACTTTGGCTTGTGAGACATCAACTCCGATGACGGTATTCCCTTCACCGGCGAAACACGCCGCTGAAACACAGCCGACATAACCCAGGCCAAAGACGCTAACCGAGTCGTTCATATTTTGAGTCCCTTGTGCAAGACGCCACGAATTGCTCAGCTACCGCATCCCAGCTGCAGTTGGCAACAACGTACTGGCGAGCCCGCTCTGCCATACGACGAGCCGCTTCGCGATCCCTGAGCAGACTGACGATTGCCGCAGTCTGCGCCTCCGGTGAATCGGCAATGAGCAAATGATCGCCGTTCACTACCGGCAGTCCTTCGGCGCCCACCGAGGTGGACACAATAGGAATGCCCACGGCCATCGCTTCGAATATCTTCAGCCTCGTGCCGCCGCCGATCCTGAGCGGCACGACGCTGATCGCAGCCCGCTCCAGGTACGGGCGAACGTCAGGTACGGTACCGATCACGTCAATTCCAGCCACACGGTTCGCGAGACGCCGCATGCTGGCAGACGGGGACCGGCCCACTATAGTAAGTTGTGCGTTCGGGATCCGCAGCCGGACCAGGGGAAAAACGGACTCCGCAAACCAACGGATACCGTCATCATTCGGCATCCAGTCCATTGAACCCACAAAGACAAGCTCGGTGCCTTCGTGCGAGGATGCCGCACCACGAGCAAAGAAAGCGATGTCGACGCCCGTGGGGACAGCGGAGACTGATGAAATGTGATAACGCTCGTTCATGACGCGTGCATCATTCTCCGAGACTGCCACAACATGGTCAAAATGTCGGCACATGTGGCTCTCAAATCGTTGCATCTTGCGCCATTGTTGACGCATATAGACCTTGCGGATTGGATGCTGCGGCACCGTAGCGTGGCGTTCCCAGATCATCGATTCAACGTTGTGCTGAAATAATACTTTCCGCGACGGCAGATCTTCCGGAACATTGATAGAAGGCGCTAAAAAATCACAAACAACCAACCCGGCGTCGCGTGCAAGCTCTGCAATCCGGGCCCGCAGTTCAGTCGATTGGTAACGCGCTACAGCGTAAGGTAGGGGCGAGAAGAGGTTCACTACCAGATCAAGAACGAAGCGTAACCCTCCTCTCGCCGCGGGATTAAATTGGACGATCTCCAGTTGATTGCAGTATTCGCTCGCAAGGGCGCGTGCGTTCGGCGCCGCGGTCCCATCGTCCAGGCAGAGATAAGTTACGTGATGTCGCTTGGCGAGAGAGCGCAGCATCTGATAAGTGCGAATACGGCCGCCTTTGTCTACGGGATGCAAAAGCTCCGTTTTAATCCAAAGAATTCGCATCAATCAGGCCGCTGCCCGCATCGTCGGTAGCTCCAATGTCCACGGAGCATTCCCATCCAGCGTGATGCGAGCCCATATCTCAAATGTGAGCAGTGCCCAAAGGCGCTCCGAGTGATTGTAGCCGGCCAGATGCTCGGCCACCAAGGTTTTAACAGCCTGGGGCTCAAACAAGCCCCGGTCGAGCGCGCGTTCCCCCAGCAGGTACTCATCCAGAAGCGGTTTCCAAGCCCGTCGCAGCCATGTGCCAATGGGCACAGGAAAACCCATCTTGGGTCGATCAAGAATGGCCGCTGGCAGGCGATTCTTCATCGCCGCGCGCAGAATCCACTTCGTGGTTGTCCCGCGCAATTTCATTGATTGCGGCAACGTAGCAACCCATTCTGCCAACGGATGATCGAGAAAGGGAACGCGGCTTTCAATCGAGGCGGCCATACTCATTTGATCCTGCTTCATCAGCAGTTCGTGCAGATAGGTGTTTACGTCGGCATATAGCAGCTGCGACACGAGCGGTCGGTCACGAACCCGATCAAGGGCAGCGTGAAACTGAGCATAGGGGTCTACGTCGCCTATACTTGCCTGGACCTTTTTGGTTAGCAAAGCGCGCTGAGCAAGACGCGCGAATACCGCAAAGTTATCAAAGTAAAGGCTGTCCAAGTCGGTACCGCGCATCAGAAAAGTTCGGGACGCGCGCTGGGCAATCCACGAAGCCCGCGGCAGCCCGGCGATCGTTCGCACAATCGCCCGACGCGCCGGACGGGGTAACAGCCGCTCGTAGATCGCACCAAAACGCGCGTTGAAGTCCGTTACCCGGTAGCGATTGTACCCAGCCAGCATCTCGTCACTGCCTTCGCCGGTCAATACGACCTTTACGTGCTGTGAGGCGAGCTTCGAGACGAAGTAAAGTGCTACGCTGGATGGGTGTGCGATCGGTTCGTCTTCGTGCCAAATCAGACGGGGCAGGGCCGCAAAGAATTGCTCGGGCGAAACGACTACTTCATGATGCTCAGTCTTAAAGGCATCGGCCACGATTCGCGCGTAAGCGAGCTCGTTGGCTTCATTTTCAGAAAATGCGACTGAGAACGTGCGTATTGGATCGGTAACAAGACCCGCCATGACCGCCGTGATGGCGGCCGAATCGATGCCGCCGGACAAAAACATACCCAGGGGCACGTCACTCATGAGCCGAATGCGAACGGCCTCTGAAAAGCGGTCCGTAAATTCACTTACCAGAGCGGCCTCATCCGCAGGACTGGGTTGTGATATGGCCGCCTGAGCGCCGTATTGCAAATCCCAATAGCGGCGTATGGAGATGGACCCATCTTGCCAAACCATGGTGTGGCCGGGCGCCAAGCGGCGTATACCGGCAAACATGGTCTCCTCGCCAGAGGTAGCGTGGTTAGCGAGGAAATCCGGAAGCGCTGGCAGGTTTAGCCTAGGAGATGAGTCGGTGGCCGCCAGCAAGCCTTTAATCTCTGAGGCAAAGAGCAACGTTCCGTCGGATTGAAGAAGGTAATAGAGTGGTTTGACACCAAAGCGATCCCTGCCAAGAACCAGCCTTCGATCGACGGTATCCCATATTGCAAATGCGAACATGCCGCGCATATGAATAACGGCTTGCTCGCCGTAACTTTCGAACAAGTGGAGCAAGGTTTCGGTATCGGAGCGGGTGCGATAATGGACACCCGCAGCCTCAAGCTGAGGCTTGAGGCTCGGGTGGTTGAACATCTCGCCGTTGTACACGACTACAAATCGCCGGTTGTCGCTATACATCGGCTGCTGGCCATGTTCTACGTCCACGATGCTAAGTCGCCGATGGCCGAGTCCGACTCCAGCGTCGATATATAAGCCCGCGGCGTCGGGTCCACGGTGAATCATCGAATCTCGCATGGCCTCGAGTCGAGCGCGGGAAGGAGCGACGTCGCGATTCGTGCTGAGGATGCCGCAGATGCCGCACATTTATTTTGTTCCCGCTCTCAATTGGGCTCAGAAAAAGCAATAATAACCCAGCCGCCGGCTGTTCTTCTAAGAACTGCTACGCGGCCCCAAGCAGATTGCAAGCAGCTGGTGGACGGTATTTCTGGCACGGATGTCTCAGTGCCAACAAATCGCAACCGCTGAGCATTGATAAGTAAAATAGTATCCGGACGCATTGGTCCGGTTCCCCTGGCAGCTGCTGATTCGCTGAAAAGAACCAGATCTGCCGCGAGCTCACAGCCATATTCCCTAAGGTCGCCGAAGTTCGAAGTGGGAGCGATTAGATGATGCCGTCCGGAGTCGTCCTCCCAACGCCATGCCCGCTCGATGTGGGATGTATTGGTGGTGAAGCCCAGCGATAGCCCACTTGAACTGGCTGGGATAACCAAGGAGAAGACGCGCAATGACGGGTCCGCGGTGATTTCAATGAGCGAGGCGGGATCCCGCCGGCCAAAACGTAATGAGACCTCGCGGGTCCGACATTCGCAGTTGCTCGAAAGCAGGGGTACAAAGGCAGCGACGAGCGCCCCGTTGTGATTCACAATTTGAAGTGATCCATCGCCACATTTAAGAGCACCAAGGTCGGGATGCAACTGCCAGCGAACTACGGCTGTCGCACCTGGACGATTCCCTTGATCCAAAATCAACCACGGCCCATGCCGGATATGCATCACCATACGCTCATGGATGGAGGGCCGGTCAGAGCCAGGATGTCCGTAGGCGAGGCCGAAAAAGACCGATACATCGGCGGCTTCCACAAGCTTGCCCATGGCTCTTTGCGGGACCACGCCCCACTGAAACGGCCCGCGTGGCTCGATGGATGAGCTCCCATCGAATTCCATAGTATTGTGAGCGCTGGTCGCGCGAAAGTCGTCGCGTTCATCTCCGACGTAAGTAAACGTGCCGCGGTCTATAAAGACCGGCTGGCGCCCAAAGCTCAAAGTCAGGGCGAGAGCGTCGGCATGAGCATGACCACAGTTGAGAGCGCCATGAGGGCCGGCGTCAATGCTTGCAACCGCCCCATGGGGCTCCCAGCCGTCGCGAATTATCGCGATGCCTCCTTCCTTAAAATGATGGTTAGTCCACGGTGGTGGCGCTGACGGGAGCAAGAGCACATCGCGAGTGCGGTCTATCCCCGTTAGCCACAACGACAGCGTCGGCTGCGTTGGCACCGACGGAATCAATTCGGGGCACTGAAAGTAGGCCGCGCCCGCGAGCAACAGGCCAGCAACGCAATCTGGCGGCCGATGGTCCAGTGGCAAAAGCAAACCCCCGTCGTCATCACCAAGCAGTGGTATGTTTTCGCTTCCGTTCGCCATCGTGCGTAGAACAAAGAGCAGTTTCCGTAGCTTTTCCGCTACGGAGGACCCCACGTTCCACCCACTAGCTTGCGCCAACTGAACGTAATGCAGAAATATATCCGCGGTATAACGCTGGTATTGGCTGGCCTGCTCAAAGTAGACGCCATCGTCGTGAACTTGCACCGTGAGCGAGCGCTCAAGGATTTGGGCTCCGCGGGCCCGAAGGCGCGCCGAGCACTTGACGTGCGGCAGCATGCTTCCCACATAAAACAGGCTCAGCGCCTCGCCGGTTAGGTGGGTATTTGGACTGAAATATGTGGATAGGTAGCGCTCTACGTGAAGCGCATGTGTTTCAAGGCTGCGGTATAAGCGTTGTAATAAATCTCGTTTCCAGGGCGCATCTCGCAGGAGCCAGAGCAGCCAACACCAAGTAATGGCTCGATACGCGACTTCGAGGCTGCTGCTCCAATTTACGCCGATCTTGTCCGGGTTTTCATCTAGCCAAGAGGCCAGATGATTCTGTACAAGGTCAAAGTCTGCTCGATTCTGCTTGATCAACCATATTAGCGTGGGCGCGTACAGGTACTGATGTCGATTGACTTCCCAGAGCACCTTGTGATCGCCGACTATCTGACGATCGAGAAAAGGTATTTGGCTCCAATGTTTACGGGGCGCGGAGCGGCCGCTCGATGCGTCACGGTGCCAGTTTGGCGGGTTACCAGTGCGCATCAAGCCCAAACCGAGTAATGAAAGCCTTCCTTCGCGGATATAATTTGTTTGCTCGCTAAAGCGTGTCATTACCTCGGGATCGAGTTCGGCAACAGCCCGCGCAATATCCAACGGCTCGTCGGGTGCTAAGCCCCGGAAGCGAAATGAATCTAGTGTTTCATGGCTGGGATACTTGGCCGACCGCAAACCACGAAAGCCCAGGCCGAAGCGCTCCAAACGCGCCGCAACATATTGGATGCCGCGCACCCGCAACTCATCGACCGAACGACGGCGAAGCTTTTTCAGTCGGTCAAGCATGTCAAGTTTGGTCTGCGGCGCGACGCGAAGGTCGTACGTCTACTTTGGGATTATAAAACCCTCGGGCTGAGTGAATTCGCCTCAAGAGGAGAGAAGCCTCGGCACTTCCGGCGGCCCCGCCAAGAACGCGATGCGGACAGGTAGGGGCTGTCTCATCTCCGATGGGACCTCAAGTGGGAGTGTTCCGACAGTAGTTCACCTTGGACCAGGAGGACTCGCACCGCCCACTGCACCAGACCCAAAAGGCTAACCATGCGGCGGCATTGAGAATTAGAAAAGCTGCGAGAGCGGCCGTTATTCTCGTGTGCAGAAGCGTTCCTCTGGTCAGGCCTGCAACGCCAGCGGCGTAGAGGATCAATTGCGAATATAGAATTAGACGATATAGCCCTCCGCTCAATATCAGGCTGCAAAACAGTACAGTCAGCAATGCCCAGGGCACAAACAAACGCATTATCTTGTGTGAAACGAATTGCATCCAGACCGGATTGCGCCAAGGAAGCAGCGTCTGTGGGAGGCGCACGCAAAGTTGAAAGTTGCCGCTAAGCGTGCGGATCTTGCGGCGAAACTCATCTTTCGCATTTGTTGGAAGCCGGTCGAAAGCCAATGCGCTCGAATCGTGCACGACCCTATAGCCCTGCATAACAACTTGCATGGGCCAGTACACATCATCGAGCAACGTGCGATCCGGAATAGGCGTAAAAAGATTACGACGAACTGCGCATACAGAGCCGGAGACCCCCACCGTAGAGTGGATTCGCCCCTCATTTCGCCTTATCCATTTCTCATAGCGCCAGTACAAACCAACGCCCGAAAGTTTGCCACCAGGGTCTTCAATGATCAAATCTCCGCTAGTCCCTCCTACTGTTGGACAAGAGAAATTGCGTAGCAGATTGGGTAGTGTTTCTTGATTCCAGCGCTGCCGCGCATCTGCGAATACCAAGACATCACCCTTTGCGGCGGCACAGCCGCGTGTCAACGCAGCTGCCTTACCGACATTGACAGGTAGGCTAATAACTTGTACCCGTGAGTCGGAAGTCCCATTTGCTTGGCTTGCCGTCGCATCTACCGAGCCGTCTGATACAACAATTATTTCTCCGGGTAGCCCGGAGATTGTAATTAACCGAAGCAGCTCTTCTACGCGCGCGGCTATGACGCCTTCCTCGTTGCAGGCGGCTATTACTATACTAATTGAGCCTGCAAAGGCCGGCGCGTTTCTTACGTCGGATGTCTTGCGCCCAAGCAGAGCAATAATCAGCGGATATAGTGCATACGTATATGCGATCCATCCAATGGCGGTCCAGAAGACAGCTTTCAAGACCATATCGTTCACTGTAGCGTTCCCATCACAGGGTTGGCGCCAAGATAGATTGCCGTGGAATCACCCCAAGAGGAGGTTTTGTGACGGAGATCTTGTAGATCACATCATTGGTCGCGACTGCACTCTCAATTCGAATGCCAGAACGATTTCCTAACGTCAAGAGCATGAAATATCGAGGTAATCGGCGCTGCCATTGCAACCAGACAAAGAAGCGTTGGACGATCCAGCGCCGCTCATAGCGGCGCAAGCGCCTGCCGTCTTGCGTTGCGAGGGGATTGGCTTGCGGCCTGGGCGATCATCGGGAAGATTTTCCTCGGGAAGATGTTCCCGAATCCGTTCCCATTGCACATCGCTCAAGCGCTGCATACGTGAATTTTATGCCTTTTTGTTCAAATCCAGAATTTTGAGATAGGTTCTAGGTGAAACGGCCACCGCCAACTCCTCGTGTCGAACGCCAAGAGACACTTTAACATCACAGGGCTCTGGTAGTACTGTGTCATTAAGTTAACAAACCGTGTGGCAGGCCGATAGCGAAGGCAAATCGGTCGTAATGACCCAGTCGAATCCTGCTCAGGTGTCCAGTGATCTGGCTCCATGCTTCACCTCTACTCGACCGGGCGAACGCGTTCCGGGGGAGACGATTGATGCCAACGCGCAAGGAATTACAAATTGCAACATGAAAAACGTACTACGCTCGGCGGAGTTGACGGTCGCTCCCAATGCATAAGCCACCATGGACGCCTCGAGCGCCAACAGCCCCATTGCCCAACGGCCTTCATCATCCTTTTGCAAGATTGTTTTTCTGTTCGCTCGGCAAAATGCGATTGACGCCAATACATTCATCAGCACACACAATCCACCTACCAGTCCAGTTTCAGCAGCCGCACGGATATAAGTGCTATGAGCATCACGCTCGCCGCGTTCATCTCGTCCAATGGACAAATCTCCACTAGCTATCCTTGCGTTCTCGGACGAATACGCACCGAGACCAATACCAAGGACTGGGTTATTCAAGGCGATGTTCCAGGCGAGGTGCATCAGCGTCGCGCGCCCAGCGGCAGAGGTGTCAACCTGAGACATATCCCCTGTGGAAAGTTTCGAAAGTCCAGCTACACGATTCCAGACGTCACTGGGCGTCGCAGCAATTGCGAGCGCACACAGCGCACTAATTGCCAGCAATGTACGGAGCTTGCGCTTCGTTTGTAGGGCAAAATACAAAATGCCCGCGCCCAGAGACAACATTGCTCCTCTCGACTGGGTAAGCATTTGGACACCCGTGATCACTACCACGCCAAACCACGCCGACCACCGTATCCACTTGTTCTTTTCCACGAATATCACATAGGCGCATAGCCCTAAAGGAAGAAAGCACGCCATTGCCAGGTCGTTGGGATTGCGAAAAAAAAAGTTCCACGATATTCGACCGAACTCCGTGAATCCATGAATGTAGTTAAAAAGCGCTCCCCGCACGGGGTAGAGCGCAAACAGCGCCAGATACCACAGCACAAATGCTCGGCCGGATCGCGGGGTAAATATGACATTGCAGGCCGCAATCCCGATGAGCGCGATCTTCATAACATCGACGAGTTGCTCCGACACGATGCTCGGGTAGCGCGTGGTGGCCAAGCCAACCGCACCGATAGCGAGATAGGCTAAATACCACCGGTAGAATGGCGGGATTGCGAATTGCTTGCCTCGTAGCGCCGCAGCAATGATGGCCCCCGCCGCCGAAATAGCACCGAGCGGCAACTTCTGCGAGAATGCGACAAAGCAGAACGTCAGGAGACAGAAGACCCCGAATGTGGGCACCAGACTGTCTTCACGTTCCGTTCGGAGCGGCTTGACCTCGACCGACGGAGAGCGAGCGGAATTGACGTTTCTCCGAGTCGCCCTTATTTCCCGCTCGGTCATATCTGATACCCCTCCAGCAGATGCTTCTGCAACAATCTGGCGCAAGACTCGATTGTCGCATTCGCCTTCACGCCCACAGACTATTGCGTCCATTGTGCAAGAACGCCTCATCGGTGTCGGCCATTAGGAATCGTATTCTTACATCGGGACGCGCAACGCCGCTGGCGGTACGCAACCACATTGGGGCCGCATGCCGTATGTGAAAGCCACACTTAACAAGAGCCGCACCCAACAGCAGATCACTGCACATTGAAACAACTTCCGCCACCTGTACATGGGCTTTGGCTTGCGCCACAGCAAGTTGCACCATGGCACTCCATTCAGCCAGTTCATCAGAGTCGATCCAACAATCAACAATTCGCGCCTGAGCCGGCGCAAATGCCAACAGGAAGTATCCGCGGAGGCGGCCGAAACTGTGGACTGAGTAGAGTTCCATCGGAGTCGCCGGACAGCGCAACAAATAGCTCATCGACGCGTTCGAGCGCTCGAACACCGTTGTGCCAAATTTTGGACTCGGCCAAATAATCGAGGCCGCTGCTAACTGATCAGCAAGAATGCGGTGTGCACTCCATTCGACATCACGGCGAGAGGGAGCGGTTAGCGTCCAGAATACGCCTCGCATGACCTGGGGCGCCAGCCGCCAGCTCCTGTACTCCGGATTCACTAGTCGCAGCAGCGGCCGAACCGGCCGCGCATACCGCGTTACGATCGTACCGCACTCTTTAAAACCGATGATAGGCAGAATCTGCTGCGTCAGCTCACTGCCAAAAACTGAGAAGATCGCGTCAGTCAATCTGCCGATTTGTTTCATCAACGCCACGCCACTGCCGCTCGAATCCGGCTTTGCGGCCCAATCGACAACATGAAGTGCCTTGATGCGGTGTTCTCGCCACAGACACACATTGGGAATGACAGCCCCATGGGCCACAATCTGGCCGTCCCGCAAATAAACATACGAACGGGAGCCGGCCCAGTCCGCACGAGGCTCCCAATATTTCCAATGGAGATGGTTAGGTTCGGCCATCGGATGGCCAGGTCCCAGCCCAAGCGACTCTCGCAATAGCGCCGCGATCGCGGCTTCATCAGCAACTGTCGATGATCGAAAGTTTGGAGATACCACCTGTATTTCTCGTGTTGTTCACTCAGCCCTGGACAATCTCTTCGCAAAACCCTTGGCTACTTCGAATGGAGATGTTGGTACGCCGCCTGTTTAGTCATCACCCACGCCTCTACGCGGCGAGCGCGGCTAGGCAATGCTACAAGCGTGTAGGTATCGCCAGAATCAAATCCAGACCCTTGATCAAGTCCGTCAGCGGCGCGTAAGCCGCTGAGGCCCTCGCGGCAGCACCCAGCGCATCAGCGTACGCGCACGAGCCTGGCCGTCTGGCCAATCGCCGCGTCGAATTGGTCAGCGCTCCTGGCAATTAGCCGCATAACGGCTGACAAGATCCACGACCAGAACCGCTCAAGTGCATTTCTGCACCGATCGCGCGCCTTGCATCAAGAGCCCGCCACTGCACGGCTCGCCACTCCAATCTCACCGCCCGATCCGCCATCCGTTTCTGGTGAATAGAATAATGAATCCTCGCCATCAGCTGTATATCCCCCGTCAATGACTTCCCAGTCATTTAGTCGACTATAAGTGTGAACACCGGCCAGGCCGGGCTTCCAGCCCGCGTCCACACGGGCGATGACATGCTCAGCATAGCCCTCGCCGTCGAGAGAAAGTATCTCGTTAAAGATCAATGCTCTTCCATAGGACAGTCCGCAGTCTTGGCTGGGACGAATCAACTTGGATTCATATGAAAATATGGGACCAGCTCCACGCGCGTTTTCCGCGCTTGCGGCGACCGGCCCCGCCGGATGCACGAGCCACGGCCCCGTAAGTTGGGGCGCGCTGAACAACCACGAGATAGCGGCGACCCCTTTCACATTCTGTGGCGAAACTATCATCCACCATCGATCCCGCCACCTAAACACGGTCGGGTCAACGCACGGAAACCCGATCAGTCGCCTTTCGAGTACCCAGTCGTCGGGAAATTGTCGCGCGCGATACAGATCGACCCCGCCGGCCTCCTCGGACTCCGGAATCAGAAAGATCTCACCCTGCTCCTCGAGCAGCTGCGGATAAGATAAGTGATACGGCTGTCGCAAACACGGTCTTACTTCCGACAGGGAACCGTCTTGCCCAAGCAGCCCACGCCAGATCTCTCCTTTGGTTAAACCGTTCTGCCACTGCTCAAAAAAAAGCCAATTTGACGAACCATGGCTAAACAGCCTTGGATCGGCCCAGCTATGGCCGCGCGCGGTCGGCAGCCACCGGAACACCGTGAGCGCATCCTTGCTCGCGTCGACGTGCAGCGGAACCGCACACTTGCGAGTGGCGAGCCGCCAAGTCAACGCTTGCTTTGCGATCTTCCTCCCGCCGCGCAGCCGTCTGGCAATTTTTCTTGACAGCCACAATGCAATCGACGCGTCGCTTGGCAGGCACCCGGCTTTGCCAGTGACCCGCGTCCCTGCAGGAAACACCCGCTTGCGCAGGGCGGCCGGACCGACAGCATGGAGTTTCCAGAGCTGCTGAATCACGAAGTGCTGCGCGCTCCAGACTGGTCCAAGTCGGTTCATCAACCTCGATGGGTACGGCTCTGTACTAAACTCCGCGCGGCAAAGCACCTCATCAAAGGCAGGATCAGCGGCAAGATTGTTAAGCTCGACCGCGGTGAGAGCTTCTCCATCAATAATCTCCCGTAGGAATCCAGAACCGTCCGGGTACCTCCTACTATCCCCAAAATGAAATCGCCAAAATCCATACCGCGGAATAGCGCAAAACTCGCCACGCAGTGCCGCTGACGATAAATCCACCACGATGTCCGGATTCAATTCTCGCAACCGCAAGCTCAGTCTGCCCGGATCGGTGTCGCTGGCCTCCTCGGTTAGGATCTGAATGGACCCAGGTTCGGTTCCGGCGAGTAGCCCTTCGCAGTCAACCATTTCAAACGGATCTGGTGTCGCGTGGTATCGCGATTCGACGTACTTGCAAAATAACTGAAACACCAACCCGCTCGAGCGCTGCTTCATACGCCGCTGTCGGGCTGTCGATAACCGAAGCCAGCCGACAACCTGCACGAAGTCCGCTCGCAGCAGATCATCAAGAACCGCGCGCCCATAGCGGGGCACACCTTCCTCATCGACGAGCACCGCAAGCCTGAGCTTAGGGCCAGTCCCCTCAGACGAGAAAAATGGCGTCGAAATCGATGGAATATTCGCCGGTTCCGAGGACGAGGTCATCATTTTCATCTGATTTGCGAATCCGCGGGCGGGCGGCCTAACTCGAACGTCAGCCGTTCACTCTCAATGTAATTGTAGTGTTCCATTAATCAAGAGATTCGTGACATATTGCTTGATTAACCAGCAACGACCAAGTCTGTGCTCAAAGTCACACATTCTCAAATACAGACGGTTTGACGATCTCAAGGCTGGCGGGGTGTATCGCATCTATTACGGCACAAGTGCAAATCGATTGACCGAAGTGATTACAGTGCCGGACGAGCTCACCATGAGTTACGTGGTAACTGGGCTCCGGCCAGGCAACTATTATTTCGCGATATCCGAATTTAACGAAGATGGGATCGAGGGTCGTGAATCGGCCGTTGCCGGCGTATTATCCGGTAAATACAATCGCGAGTGGCGGTGCCAATCCGTCAGCCTCGAGTAACGGTACGACGCCCCCGCTAGACGTCGCGAGTTCGCGACGTTCGGATCGGTCGATAGGCTCGTCTATAATTTGCTTTCAATTAGTGTCTGTGCGCTTATGCTGAAGCGTTGAGGCGATAGCATCATGATGAAAATATTGCCGGCATTATTGGTTGCAGTCGCGATGCTTTCGGGCTGTGGCGGCGGCGGCGCGCCCACGGTTGTCACCAGCGCGCCCGCGGTTGCCGGCGATGCCGGCGCAGCCGCCCCACCAGTGATCGGCGGCACGCCGGCCACCTCGGTCACGGCCGGAACCCAATACTCTTTCCAACCGACGGCCAGCGATGCCAACGGCGATGCGATCAGCTACTCCATCACTAATCAACCGGTGTGGGCGACTTTTAGCACAACCTCCGGGCTCCTCAGCGGGATTCCCAGCGTTGCGCAGAAGGGTAGCTATTCGGGTATCGTGATTAGCGTCATCGCCGGTGGGGCAAATGCTTCTTTGCCGACCTTCTCGATTAACGTCGTTGCGCCGCCCGCCACCGGCCCGGCAACGTTGACCTGGGCAGCTCCCACATTAAATACTGACGGCAAAACGTTGAGTGACCTAAGCGGCTTCAACATCTACTACGGAACAAGCCCGACCTCGCTGACCCAGAAGGTGTCCATCGACTCGCCCAGCACGACAAGCTACACGGTGAGCAATCTGACTTCCGGCACTTGGTATTTCGGAGTGACAGCCTATGACTCGGCCGGAGATGAAAGCGCCTTGTCGAATACCGGCGCGGCCGTCATTCCCTAATGCAGGCTGAACAGCAGAGCCACGGTTACGATACACCGCTATACAGTGACCAGACTCACGCTCGAAGCCATCGCTTTGCTAAGCGGGGGGTTTATCGTAGTCCCAACCGCATTGACAACGGCAGCCTATATCCAACGCGCTTCGCTGTTACCGCAACTAGTACAGTTAAATTCCAGACTCGGGCGTCACTTTCTCTTTGCTTCAGAGGCTCACTTTGTCTCGACTAGAGACGGCGGCCTATTAGTGCAACCCGAGCGGGGCCGCTGGCCTGGCGTATCGCTAGAGGAGGTCTGGCCGGACTGGCGCGGCTACTCCACACTGGTTATCGACCTGACCAACCCAGGTACGCAAGCGTTCTGGGTTTTCGTTCGTATCGATGATCGCCGTCCTGACCCACAGTACAAAGACCGCTACAACCAACAGTTCCAACTCGCGCCTCAGAGTCGGCGGGTAGTCCGCATACCCTTGGCGGAAATCGAGTCAGCACCAAATGGCCCCGCAATCGACCTGGCGCATATGCAGAAGATCATGTTGTTCGAGGACGGCAGCACACCAACCTACGCCTTTTATCTCAATTCGCTGAGACTCGAGCGCTGACGCGGGTCGCGTTCGCCGCCCCGTCGGCCAAATTTGTCCCGTGATCGGCAGCTAGAACAGCGGGTGATGTAGGCAGAGAGGCGCATTCGCCGCCGGTAAAGCCGCTGCGCGAATAGGTGCTGGTGCCGCCAAAATCTGGGAGACCACGTTTCTGCTACGGCCAATGCGCTCGATGATGAAGTAAGTCACTGAGGCTCTTGAATTCGCTGCTAAAAAAGGCGGCTCCATGGTCTTTTTGTGCACCGCAGCTACCGCCACTGCCAAGAAATTCGATTAAGAGAGGCGTTGACATGATTCAGCAAAACCCTGAATCTGCAAATATAGGCTGGCGTAGCAAGCAAATATAATCTAGCTGGGCTAAAAAGATGCACCGGAATTCCGTAGATCATCAGCGACTCATGCGCGAATCGACCGATCGCGTGCACGACGCGCTATACAGCGACAACCCCAACGAACAATTGGTCGCCAGCCGGCTATTGGAGAGTCCATCGGCGTTTCGGACCTGGGAGAGCGAACATTCTGGACTGATGCGCGAGGTCGCGAACCCCAGCTTCAGGCGTACGCAAGCAGCCCTGCTTAAAAAGGCGACATTTCGGCTGATCCACCGTAAGGCGCTGTTCGAATATCTGCGCGATCAGCGAATTCGGGGCGGCGTGCGCCGACGCATCATCGTCTCTTTCCATCCGGCACAGGATTACACCCGATCCGTCATTGCCGAGCATGGACTGTATCTTCGCAAGGCCTGCAGTTTTCTGTGCACGAGCCACGTCGGCGGCAATGTCGTGCGCGACCCCGGCTTTTTCGATCCGATGAGGCGCTACCAGGAACTATACGCGGAGTACTTTAATATCTTTTGTAGTACGCATTTCGGCACGGAGTCCGCCGATACTGAACCGCGGGGGGAGTTGCTGCCGCTGCTGAAACACCAGCTCGAAGAGTGCCGCTTGGCGATCATGAATACGCAACCGGAAACGGAGTGGCTGATGCGTGAAGCCGAATTGCGCCAGCCCACCGGCGATACCGTCCGGCTGCCCCGGCCGCAGTTTTCAGTGGAAGCGCTAGACCTTCCTGGTCTGCCAAGGCGGCTACAGGGCGAACTCGACCATCGTTAACGCAGCGATGGGCAGGCTGTGCGGGCGGACCTATGCTTGGCGGTCAGGATTAAAGCCAGATTTGGCTGCACATCAGCAAAATCGATCCGGCGTTAGGCGTGATGCCTATCAAGTATGATGGGAATACCGGGGATGGCTTTCGTACAGCCGGACAAAGTCGCTGAACGTCACGGGAAATTTCACTTCGTCCGCCACATCGAAGGGATCGAATCCCAAAGTCTCCTCCAGACGCATCACGATCAGCGCGAAACTGAGAGAGTCGAGCCCCGAATCGAGGAGCTTCAGATCGTCGGACAATCGAGCGAGCTTTCTTTTCTGCTCCGTAGCCACCTGCTCGAACTGTGCCGCGATAGTAGATCTGACCGACATTCCTTTAACCTCCATTGCATACTGTCCGTAATTGTATCGGCTCCATGCCGCGAAAGCAGGAACTAAGCCACTTACCGCGATTTTGCATATTTTTTAGTGCCGCGTCTCCCTGGCTGCAAATTTGGCCCATTGGGCGCTCGTCTTTGGTGCGCAGGCGCAGCCAACCGAGGACTTTTTGCTCTTGTCAGAGCGGCCTGTGGACCAGTTTCGCGAGCCTTGTCAGCAAAAGCCAGAAATTGTGTCATCTTAGGGCCTCGTTATGTAATGCAGAGCCGGAGCTCGACGCAACGCCCGATGTCCCTCGAGCCCACGCGCGCTTATGGTTGCGGTTCGCCGCTCAGGTGACCCAAATACCATTCCATTGCTTCCGATAGTCCGTCGCCGATGGTATGCGTGGGCTCATATCCCAACCAACGATTGGCTTTGCTGATGTCCGCGAGCGAATGGCGAACGTCGCCGGCGCGGAAATCGCGATAGATGGGCGTAAATCCGGCCAAATGCCCGAAGCGCGGAGCGAGCATGGCGCGCAGATGCTCGAATAGCTTGTTGAGCGAGGTTCGCTGTCCTACAGCAACGTTGTACACCTGGTTCACCGCGGCGGGGTCGGGCGTGGTCGCGGCCAGCAGGTTGGCCTGCACGGCGTTGGCGACGTAACAGAAGTCCCTGCTGGTCTCGCCGTCGCCATTGATGTAGACGGGCTCATTGTGAATCATCGCGGCGATCCATTTAGGGATCACGGCCGCATAAGGCCCATTGGGGTCTTGGCGGGCACCGAAGATATTGAAATAGCGCAGGCCAATCGAGGGGAAGCCGTAGGTGCTCGAAAAGACATCGGCATACAGCTCGTTCGCGAGCTTGGTGACTGCATAGGGCGATAATGGCTTACCAATCAAGGATTCGGTCTTGGGCAGACCCGGATGATCGCCATACGTGGACGAAGATGCGGCATAGACAAACCGTTTCACACCTGCAGATCGCGCGGCCGTCAACATGTCGAGGAAGCCACCGATATTGACTGAATTGGTGGTGATCGGGTCTTCGACCGAGCGCGGGACACTTCCGAGTGCCGCCTGATGCAGGACAAAATCAACCCCGTCGCAGGCTCGCCGGCAAGCATCGTGATCGCGAATGTCGCCTTCGATAAAGCGGAAGCGGCGCCACTGAACGGGCGCCACGCAGCGTTCAACCTCTCGGAGATTCCGGCGGTGCCCGGTGGCGAAGTTATCGAATCCCACTACGTGCTGGTCGAGTTCCAGCAGAGACTGCAGAAGATTGCTGCCAATGAAGCCGGCGGCCCCGGTAATCAGCCACTTCCGTGGAGCGTTGGCAAGGTCCGCGCGCACCTGCTCATAGCGCATCACAGCCTCCACATGCGAAATCCCGCCTCGCTGATGGCGCTTCGGTCAAACGCGGATTTGACGTCGATAAAGACCCCATTCCTTTTCAACCGGGACACGAGCGCGCGCAGCGGCATCGCAAGGTAACTTCTGTGAGGAACGGCTGCGACAACGGCATCGGCTTCGGCAGGCAGCTCCTCCCAAGGCGTAAGCGCCACGTCGTAGTGGTGAGCGGCCTCGCGGGAGTCCGCAATCGGATCGTGAACGCTTACCTGGCAACCGAGTTCCTTCAGCTCGCGAATCACATCCGCGACTTTGGAGTTGCGCAGGTCCGGGCAATTCTCCTTGAACGTGAGTCCCAGCACGATCACCTTAGCGCCCGGCAACGGGCTTCCGTTCTTGATGAGCTGCTTCAGCGTCTGTTGCGCCACGTAGGCGCCCATGCCGTCGTTGATTCGCCGCCCCGCCAAAATGACCTGCGGATGGTAGCCAATCATTTCTGCCTTATGGGTCAGGTAATAGGGGTCGACGCCGATGCAATGGCCGCCGACCAAACCCGGCCGGAACGGTAGAAAGTTCCACTTGGTCCCGGCCGCCTGCAAGACTTCCAAGGTATCGATACCGATGCGATCGAATATAAGCGCCAGTTCATTCATCAGCGCGATGTTGAGATCGCGCTGGGTGTTCTCGATCACCTTGGCAGCCTCCGCGACTTTGATGGAACTGGCCCTGTGTATCCCGGCCGTGATGATGGACGCGTAAAGATCCGCGACTTTGGCCAACGTCTGGTCGTCATCACCGGAGACTACCTTGATGATCCGCGAAACGGTGTGCTCCTTGTCGCCGGGATTGACTCGCTCGGGAGAATAGCCGACGTGAAAATCCTGTTTCCATCGCATGCGCGAGTGCTGTTCCAGCACCGGGACGCAAACTTCCTCTGTGGCGCCCGGATAGACCGTGGACTCGTAGATGACGATCGCGCCTTTCTTCATGTGCTGGCCAACCGTCGTGGAGGCGCCGACCAGAGGAGAAAAATCGGGAATGTGCGCCACGTCCACTGGGGTCGGGACCGCGACCACGATGAAATCGGCCCGACGCAAATCGGAGGGATCGCTGGTGGGGGTCAATCGAGTGGCGGCCCGCAACTCCTCGCTCGAGATCTCCCCCGTGGGATCGCAGAACCGGCGGTAGCTGTCGATTTTGGCGGCCGACAAGTCGTAACCGATCGTGTCAAATTTGTTACCAAATTCCACCGCGAGCGGCAGGCCCACGTATCCCAACCCGACAACGGCGACGACTTCACTCATTTCTTTCGCTACCTTTGATGATCATGCTGATGGCGGGCAAAACACGCGAAGTATAAATGATCGCCCGCATGCCGATCAGCGAAATGCTTCGCATTTCGCGCCGGTTTGGCTTCGCATGGACTCTTGGCCGGATTTGCGCAGGTATTTCACTTCCCGTGCGCCGCCAGTGCTGGCCGTGAGTGCCGCTCGATCAGACTTAATCAGGCATCTGCAGGGACCGCCATCCAGGGCGCACGTCGGCGGCAGAGCGCACGGCCAGTTATATTTCGCGGACGCGCCATCCACATTTGTCCTGGCAACGCGGTAAGCGCTCGGACAATGCCCTTTGCGCAGTGATTGGGGCATAATATAGAGCACCTTCTGCCCCTGCTCGCGGAAAGTTCTTTATAATTTCGTTAGCCACGGACAGGGCCCAAGCGGTGGAATTTTATGCGCGTTCGGCTGTTCGGCCACCACATCCCTCTCTCGATCGCGATGCTCGCCATGCTCGAGGTCGCCACGGTCTTTTGCGCCTTGATCGCCGCCAGATTCCTAAGCTTTCATTGGAATCCTCACGCGATCGACCACGATCTGGGATCGATCTGGGAGCGCGGTCTGCTCTTCACCGGTGCGACGTTCGCCTGCACGATGGCGTTCGGGCTTTACAGCGCGCGTCAACGTGCGCGCGCGGTTGGCATCGTAGTCCGCGTAGTTGCTTCCGTCGCGGCGGGCGTTGCGATCACAGCCGTGGGTTTTTACCTGATTCCGAATTTGTGGATCGGGCGTTCCATTCTTACGATAGCAGGCCTCCTGTTGATCGCCATAATGTTGATACTTAGGCTCGGATTTTCGCGCCTTGTGGACCATACACCCTTCAAACGCCGCGTACTCGTGTACGGCACTGGCCGGCGTGCGATGCCGATCGCAGGGCTGCGACGTAGCTCGGATCAGCGCAGCTTCGTGCTCGTGGGCTTCGTGCGGCCTCCTGGCGAGGAACTCGCGGTGCCGCTGGAGCGCCTGAAACACCCGGATGGGACGCTCCTCGCCCTGTGCGAGCGTCACGAAGTGGACGAGATCGTGGTTGCCATGCACGAGCGGCGCGATGCGCTTCCTATTCGCGAACTGCTCGACTGCCGCTTGGCCGGGATCGATGTGACCGAGCTTGTCACTTTTCTCGAGCGCGAAACGGGCCGAGTCCGCCTCGATGTCTTGAACCCCAGTTGGCTGATCTTTGGCGAGGGCTTCAAGCGCGGATCCATCCGATTGCAGAGTTCACGTGTGCTCGATCTCCTCGCGGCATCGATTCTCTTCGTCCTGACCTGCCCCTTGATGGTGGCCACGGGCCTGGCTATCAATCTGGAAGACGGTGGGCCCTTATTTTATCAGCAGGAGAGAGTCGGATTCGGAGGCCGGATCTTCAAGCTCTTGAAGTTCCGCAGCATGCGCGTCGATGCCGAGACGGCTGGCCAGGCGCTCTGGGCGCAGAAGAACGACTCGCGCGTCACTCGCGTCGGTGCCGTGATTCGCAAGCTGCGGATCGACGAGTTACCTCAGATCCTGAACGTACTCAAGGGCGAAATGGGCTTCGTGGGACCGCGTCCGGAGAGACCGCAATTCGTCAAGCAGCTGGCCGAGAAGATTCCGTACTACGTGGAGCGCCTCAGCGTGAAACCCGGGATCACGGGCTGGGCACAGCTATGCTATCCATACGGCGCATCGGAGCAGGACGCGCTGGAGAAACTGCAGTACGACCTTTACTACATCAAGAATCGCAATCTACTGTTCGACATCGCCATCCTCGTGCAGACCGCGGAAGTGGTCCTGATGGGCAAGGGCGCGCGTTAACGTCTCGCGCCCTCGTCCTCCGCCGGTGTCTCGGACCACTATCCCCGCGCGCTACTCGACCGTGACGCTCTTCGCGAGGTTGCGCGGCTGATCCACGTCCGTGCCCTTCAGGATCGCCACATGGTAGGCGAGCAGCTGCAGCGGAATGGTGTAGACGGCGGGAGCCTGGAAGTACGTGACGTGGTGCGGCATGGTGATCACGCTCACCCCATCGTCGTCCTTGAGCCCCGCCTCGGGGTCCGCGAATACGATCAGCTCGCCACCGCGGGCGCGCACTTCCATCAGATTCGATTTGAGCTTCTCGAGCAGGTCGTTGTTCGGCGCGACGGTGATCACAGGCATGTCGGCGTCGACCAGCGCGAGCGGGCCGTGCTTGAGCTCGCCTGCGGGATACGCCTCGGCGTGGATGTAGGAGATCTCCTTGAGCTTGAGCGCCCCTTCCATGGCGATCGGGTGCAATGCGCCGCGGCCGAGGAACAGGGCATGGTGCTTGTTGGCGAAGCGCTCCGCGAGCTTGTGGACCACAGGATCGAGCGTAAGGGTGCGCTCGAGGAGCGCGGGCAGCTCGATCAGCCGCGTGACGAGACCGCGCTCGCGCTCGGCATCCGCGCCGTGATGCTTCGCGAGGGCGATCACGAGCATGTCGAGCGCGGCAAGCTGCGTGGTGAACGCCTTGGTCGATGCGACGCCGATCTCGGGGCCCGCGCGGGTGAGCATGACGAGATCGGACTCGCGGACGAGCGAGCTCTCGGAAGCGTTGCAGATCGAGAGCGTCGAGAGATAGCCGGAATGCTTGGCGAGCCGCAGGGCCGCGAGCGTGTCGGCGGTCTCGCCGGACTGCGAGATGGTCACGAACAGGGAGTTGCGCGGGACGAGCGGATTGCGATAGCGGTACTCGCTCGCAATCTCCACCGCGCACGGCAGCCTGCAGATCTGCTCGATGAAGTAGCGGGCGACGGCACCCGCGTGGTGGCTCGTTCCGCACGCGACGATGTGCACGTTCTCCGTGTGCCGGAAGATCTCGGCCGCGTCGGGGCCGAACGCGGCATCGAGTAGGCGGCCGTTCGCGACGCGCTCCTGGAGCGTATTGGCGACGGCGCGGGGCTGCTCGTGGATCTCCTTCAGCATGAAGTGGCGGTACTGCCCCTTCTCCGCCGCGTCCACGGACAGCTCGCTCTCGCGCGCGACGCGATCGACACTGTTGCCTTGCCGGTCGATGACGCGCACCGAGGTACGGCGGATCTCCGCGACGTCTCCTTCCTCGAGAAAGACGAACCGGCGCGTCACGGGCAGCAGCGCTGCAACGTCCGAGGCGACGAAGTTCTCCTCGACGCCGAGGCCGATGACCACCGGGCAGCCCTCGCGCGCCAGGATCATGCGGTCGGGATCGTGCTCGCTCACCACGGCGAGCGCGTACGCGCCCTCGAGTTCGGCGACCGTGGCGCGCACCGCCTTGAACAGATCGCCGACGGTCTTGAGGTGATGGTGAATGCGGTGCGCGATGACCTCGGTGTCGGTCTCCGAGCTGAACGCGTAGCCGGCGCGCTCGAGCTCGGCGCGCAGCTTCTCGTGATTCTCGATGATGCCGTTGTGTACGATCGCGAGGCCGTCTCCCGAGATGTGCGGGTGTGCGTTGCGCTCGCTCGGCACGCCGTGCGTGGCCCAGCGGGTGTGTGCGATGCCGAGCGTGCCGTGGCAGGGCGTGCGGTCGAGCGCATCCTGCAGCGTCTGAACCTTGCCGACCGTGCGCAGGCGCGCCAAGTGATGGGAATCGTCGACGATGGCGATGCCCGCCGAGTCGTAGCCCCGATACTCGAGCCGCCGCAGTCCCTCCATAAGGATGGGGACGATATTTCGCTCAGCGATCGCTCCGACGATTCCACACATGCTTCTCGAGCCCTCGTAGCTGCCTGCGGGCCGAGCCTGCGGCCTGCAATATCGATCTAGTGTAGCGCGGTCCGTGCCTGATGTAGGCTTGCGGTGAGCACCGTTGGCACCCGAAAGTGTAATGATACCAGCACGTCATTCTGGACCGAGACGGATTGCTCAATTACGAGGCTCCGGGTACATCCTGGATCCGGAGGACTAGCGCTGGCGATCGCGCCGCCGCCGGTGAGCCTTGGCCGGCCGTTCCGCAAGAGAGGGAGGGGCTGTTCGACTGAGAATTGCAGATTCACCGCCCCCGACGTGTGGAGTTGACACCGTACATGAACCTGCAAGCCCCTGAGATCGACCCTGTATCGGCTGCCGGTGGCATCACACTTCTGCTGGGCAGCTTAGTGGTCCTGCGCAGTCGTCGCGCGAAACCAGCCCGCCGCTGATTTCGGTGCCGCTGGTGCTAAGCCGAGGGTGGTCCATTCGGGAAAGTCTCTGATCAGAAGCGACTGCAGTTCCTGAGTTTGGGCTCTTTGAATCGGCCGCAGAAAGCGAATGACCTTGTCCATCGAGATATTGTGTGGATAAACAGGTCTGGTTGCGAGTCTCGCCATGCATTTGCGCAGCGCCTCAGGCCTATAGGTCCTAATTGCACGCCACGACGCCGTTCGAGCCAGTTTCATGACCCAGCCGCGGGCTTAATACTTCCACGAATCCCGTTGATATCCCAAGGGAAGCTCGATTTTCCAGGCTCTGCGATGACGCCAATCAGCGACGTGCGCAATCGGCGACACGTTGGCAAGTTTTCAAAGACGAATGACTATGCGCGGTCAACGTTATGACTGCTCGCATTGTACATATGCCGCGAGTTAGTGCGAGAGCCTTTGAGGGAGACGCAGAATGAGTTTCAGTCGCAGCCACCGCCTCGCACGCACAGGTATGGCCTCGCGCCTGGTGCGCTGGGGTTTCAGTTGTGCAGCGCTTGCGACGCTTGCGGCCTGCGGCCAGTCAGCTGCGTTGACTGGGCCGGGTAGCTCGGGTTCCAGCACTGATTCCAGCACTGCAGCCGCAAAACCCGTTGTCGCCTTGGCACCGAATGCCAGCAGTGTGTCCATGGGTCAGTCGACGACTTTGGTATGGAGTGCGAGCAACGCACAAAGCTGCACCGCGTCCGGTGGATGGAGCGGTAGCCAACCGACCAGCGGCACTCGGTCCACGGGTCCCCTGACCGCGACCACCAGTTATACGCTCACGTGCACCGGAGCCGGCGGCTCGGCCTCGCAGTCGGCCGAGGTCGTGGTGACCACTCCGGCGCCTACGGTGACGCTGGCCGCGATGCCCACGACCGTGACCAGCGGCGCGATCTCCAACTTGACCTGGAGCTCCACCAACGCGACCGCATGTACGGCTTCGGGAGGCTGGAGCGGCGCGGTAGCACTGAGCGGCACGTGGTCTACCGCCGCACTGACCAACACCACCGACTATGAACTGACGTGCACGGGCCCCGGCGGCTCCGCCACGCAATCGGCAACCGTAACGGTCCCGTCCTTACTTCCCTTGGTCACGCTCAGTGCCAGTCCCAGTACCATCAATTCGGGCAGGGCCTCGACGCTGACCTGGTCGAGCAACAATGCCACGGCCTGTTCCGCCTCGGGCGCCTGGTCGGGCAGCAAGGCAGCGAGCGGCTCGCAGTCCACGGGTCCGCTCACGGCCAACCGAACCTACACGTTGACCTGCACCGGCAGCGGCGGCTCTGCGTCCCAATCCGCGACGGTTTCGGTGACCCCGCCGGCGCCTGTGGTCACTCTCGGCGCCGCACCGAGCACGATCAGCAGCGGCACGAGTTCCACGCTGACCTGGTCGGCTGCGAACGCCACGGCCTGTTCCGCCTCGGGCGCCTGGTCGGGCAGCAAGGCAGCGAGCGGCTCGCAGTCCACGGGCGTGCTCACCGCCAACGCGACGTATACATTGACCTGCACAGGCCCCGGGGGCAGCGCGGCGCAATCTGCAACAGTCACCGTGAATACTCCGGTGCCCACAGTCAGTTTGAGCGTGGGTCCCAGTGCGATCGCAAGAGGCGGCAGCGCGACATTGAACTGGTCGGCGACCAACGCAACCACCTGCAGCGCTTCGGGCGCATGGTCGGGCAGCAAAGCGGTCAGCGGCACGCAGTCGACCGGCGCTCTCACAGCCACGGCGACCTACACGTTGACCTGCACCGGGCGCGGGGGCAGCGCAGCGCAATCCGCCACGGTGACCGTGAGTTCAAATCCCAGCGTAACCGTCAGCTTGAGCGCAAACCCGAGTACGGTTGCGAGCGGCAGTGCCGCGACGCTGACTTGGTCGTCGACCAAGGCGACCTCCTGCACCGCGAGCGGCGCTTGGTCCGGAGCCAAGGCGTTGAGCGGCTCCCAATCCACCGGCGCCCTCACAGCCGACGCAACCTACACGCTCACTTGCACGGGAACCGGCGGCAGCGCATCGCAATCCGCCACGGTGTCCGTGACCCCACCGGTGCCGACCGTCAGTCTCAGTGCGAGTCCGAGCACTGTTGCCAGTGGCGCGAGTTCCACGCTGACGTGGTCGTCCACCAATGCGACCTCGTGTACTGCCTCGGGTGCGTGGTCGGGAGCCAAGGCGACGAGCGGTTCATCGTCCACCAGCGCGCTCACGGCCAATGCGACCTACACGCTCACCTGTACGGGAGCCGGCGGCAGCGCGGCACAATCGGCGACGGTGACCGTGACATCGGCGGCACCGACGGTGAGCTTTACGGCGAGCCCCAGCACGGTCGCGAGCGGCGCGAGCTCCACCCTGACGTGGTCAAGCACCAATGCGACCTCCTGTACGGCCTCGGGCGCCTGGTCGGGCAGTAAAGCCGTGAGCGGTTCGCAGTCCACGGGAGCACTGACAGCGAGCGAAACTTATACGCTGACGTGCACGGGTGCCGGCGGCAGCGCCGTACAGGCAGCGACCGTCTCGGTGACCACGCCGGCCCCGGCCGTTACGATTTCCGCCAATCCGAGTACGGTGGCGCACGGCGCCACCTCGACCCTCACCTGGTCTTCAACGAACGCGACCTCTTGCAGCGCCTCGGGCGGCTGGACGGGCAGTGAACCGACCAGCGGTACCCTCACTACCTCGGCCCTCACGACGACGACCACGTTCACACTCACGTGCAGCGGTGCCGGCGGCTCTGCGTCCCAATCCGCGACCGTCACGGTTTCGGCGACCCCGCCCAGCGTTTCGCTCAGCGCGAGTCCCACCAGCGTTGCCAGCGGGGGCAGCTCGACATTGACCTGGTCTTCGACCAACGCCACGGCTTGCACGGCCTCCGGAGGCTGGTCCGGAAGCCTCGCGACGAGCGGCTCTCAATCGACGGGCGCGATCACCGCATCGACGACCTATACGTTGAGCTGCACCGGTGCGGGAGGTTCGGCTTCGCAGAGCGCGACGGTGACCATCACATCCGCCACGGGAACAGCCACACTGACCTGGGCTGCACCCACCACGAATACCAACGGCACAACGTTGAGTGACCTAAGCGGCTTCGACATCTACTACGGAACAAGCCCGACCTCGCTGACCCAGAAGGTGTCCATCGCCTCGCCCAGCACGACAAGCTACACGGTGAGCAATCTGACTTCCGGCACTTGGTATTTCAGAGTGATGGCCTATGACTCGGCCGGAGATGAAAGCGCCTTGTCGAACACCGGCGCGGCCGTCATTCCCTGACTCCTATCCGCTTCCTGGTCTCACCAAAATTGCCATTGACCGCCGAGTAGTACCAACCCGGCGAGAAGACCGTTGGTTGTGGCATGCGCGGCAACGGACTCACCAATGCGCCCGGTACGGCAAACTAGCCGACCATAGAGCCAGCCTGCAACGATTCCCGGTGCCCACATCACGCCATGAGTCACGCCAAAGATCGCCGAAGTCAACGCTAATACGGGCCAATGTACCGCTGCGAACGACACGGACTCGAAATCTGCACTGATCCAGCGGCGCAGCAAGTAACCGCGGTAGGCCAGTTCCTCGGCAATCGGAACAACGGCGATTGCCGTCAGAGCACGGCTCGCGATCCATCCGGAGCGAAACATCGGTGAAAGAGCACTCAGCGATTGCGGCATCCCAGTTGGCGTCAGCCATATCCTTGCGGCCAACACCCAGACCACAACGGTCACAACGCCGGCCATCGGGCCGCGCCAGCTGAATCGCCAGTCGAGCCCTGTTAGCCGCGATCTGTAATAAACCAGCGCGGCCACTCCAGCCGCCAGTCGCAGCGAGTACAACGCGTCAAAGCCGCTGGACATGGCATGCGCAAGTATTCCAGCGGCCAGCATTGCCAAAAAGGGCATCAGATAGGCAGCGGTCGGGTTATCCCCGGGAACATCGCCGGCGTTGGCGCACCGGTTCATCCAGCGGCTGCGCCGACTGAGCAACACCACCGCACCGGCAGCGCAGTTAAAACCAATCCAGCCCGCCTGTGAGTGAAAGCCATACACGGCAACCTCCGGATACCCCGCGTGCCCGATCAAGACCAAGGCCGCAATGCGGACTGCGTTCAGCGCAAAAACTAGTAGCAGTCCAATCGGGACTAGTACCAAGGCTCGGGGAAACCGATATTCCGTGCGGAAAAGCAGCAACCACCCGCTGCAAAACGCCAGCATCAGGCCCAAGCCTTCCACTCCCGAGCAGCCGTCAGATATCCCGACGGCGAAGCGATTGGTCGTTAACACCAGTCTCGATGGATCCGCGTTTAGCGTCGGCAACAGCGGTTGCAATAGAGAGCGCACCAATTCAAAGGTCAGTGCCGCCGTGGGCTGCCACAGCTTTTGTATCCACGGCAGCGCCCACGTGGCCGCCGCGGCCACCAGTGCCGCATAAATCCAGAGGTCACCTAGCCTGCGGGCGGCGTCTCGCCAGGTCGACCAAGGGGCCATCGCCCGGAACGCCGCGAAAACAGCCGCAGCAACAAAAAGCACGCACAGCGCTGCCAGCACGGCAAAGCGTGGCTCAACGCCGGCATTGCGGTACAGGAAAAACGCCAGCGGAGCCAACGGCACAACGAGCAGTGCGTGGACGATCAGCCACGGCACGCGGATGTGGGTAGACGCCCGGGCCTCAAAAACGCGGGCTCCAGTTTCTCCGGACCGCACATAAGAGAACAGCACTAGACACACGAAACCAGTAGCCACTAGATGGAATGCGTGTGACTGAACATCCCGAACCAACGCGGCCAGCCCATGTGCGGTCTCCGCGGCATGAATGTCGATCAGGAAATGAAGCAGGACTTTCTCTAAAAGGAAGATCGCCGCCAGAATCGCGAGCCTCAGGGGCAGGCTCTGCAAGCGTTCGTGCAACGACCGTCGCGCTTCTATGCTGACATTCACCGTTCCAGTATAGCGGTGGCGCAAAGAGAAGCGACTTGTCTCACGGGGGTTCGTGACGCGCCGCCGGTGCGCTAGGTTGATCGCAGCAGGAGTGCTTGTCCCAAAAAACTCCGGCACTTGGTCGGGGGTTTGCGTGTAATCCCTGCTAGACGAACGCACTCTGGCCGCTAAAGAACAAATATCACCAATGCCATGGCGCATCAAAGGTCTGTGACGCACCTCAAATCGATTAGCGGCTAAATGTGACGACCGTCACAGTTTGTGCCTGATCCAGTTCATTCGCAGAACTCAAGCAGGTCGCGATCACTTTTCCAAACTCCCGCAGCTTATCTGCAGACGTTTTAATACTTCAACGTATCCCGTCGATATTCCAAGGGAGGCTCGATTTTCCGCGCCCTGCGATGGCGACGCCAATCGGCGACGTACGCGGTTGGCGACAGGTTGGCAAGCTTGCAAAAGCGAATGACTATCTGCGCGTCGACGTTATGAGTACTCGCTCACAAATTATGTGCAGCGCGTAGCGAATGCCCATCAGGGAGACGCAAAAATGACATTAGTAGGTCGCAGCTCGCGCCTAGTGCGCTGGACTTTCGGATGTGCGGCGTTTGCGGCGCTGGCGGCCTGCGGCCAGCAAAATACGTTGACCCCGCTGAGTAACTCAGATTCCTCAGATCCCGACTCTGCAGCCGCAAAGCCCGCAGTTACTCTGGAATCGAATCCCAGCAGCGTCGTCATCGGTCAGTCGACGACGTTAAAATGGAATGCGAGCAATGCGAAAAGCTGCACGGCGTCCGGCGGATGGAGCGGCACCCTACAGACCAGCGGCACCTTGACCACCTCTCCTCTGGCTTCGACCACGATGTATTCGCTCACGTGCACGGGAGCCGGCGGCTCGGCCTCGCAGTCGGCCCAGGTTGTTGTGACCGATCCTGCTCCCACGGTGACGCTGGCGGCCACGCCGACGACGGTGGCCAACGGCGCCAGCTCCAATTTGACCTGGAACTCCGCCAACGCGACTGGTGGGTGTACAGCCTCAGGAGGCTGGAGCGGTGCAGTGGCGACGAGCGGCACGTGGTCTACTGGTGCACTGACCAACACCACCGACTATCGATTGACGTGCACGGGCCCCGGGGGCTCCGCCACGCAATCGACAACCGTTACGGTCCCGGGCTTGGCGCCGTTGGTGACGCTCAGCGCCAGTCCCAGTACCGTCAGCTCGGGCAGCGCCTCGACGCTGACTTGGTCCAGCAACAATGCCACCTCGTGTTCCGCCTCGGGCGCCTGGTCGGGCAGCAAAGCGCTGAGCGGTTCGCAGTCGACAGGTTCGCTGACGGCTAACGCGACCTACACGTTAACCTGCACGGGTTTTGGAGGAAGTGCGACTCAGTCCGCGATGGTGTCCGTGACCCCGCCGGCGGCTACCGTCAGGCTCAGCGCCAGCCCCAGCACCATCACCAGCGGCACTAGTTCGACGCTGACCTGGTCCGCTACGAACGCCACGTCCTGTTCCGCCTCGGGCGCCTGGTCGGGCAGCGAAGCGCTGAGCGGTTCGCAGTCAACGGGCGTGCTCACGGCCAATGCGGCGTATACGTTGACCTGCACCGGCCCCGGGGGCGGCGCGGCGCAATCCGCAACGGTCACGGTAACGTCGCCGGCGCCGACCGTCAGTCTCAGCGTGGGCCCCAGCGCGATCACCAGCGGCACGAGTTCCACGCTCAACTGGTCGTCCACCAATGCCACCTCCTGCACCGCCTCCGGTGCCTGGTCGGGCAGTAAAGCGGTAAGCGGCTCGCAGTCGACCGGCGCGCTCACGGCCAATGCGACCTACACGCTCACCTGTACGGGGGCCGGCGGCAGCGCCGCGCAATCGGCGACGGTGACCGTGAATCCGACCGCCACTGTCAGCTTGACTGCAAGCCCCAGCACGGTTGCGAGCGGTAGTGCCGCGACATTGACCTGGTCGTCCAACAATGCGACCTCCTGCACCGCGAGCGGCGCCTGGTCCGGCAGCAAGGCACTGAGCGGTACGCAGTCCACCGGCGCGCTCACGGCCAATGGGACCTACACGCTCACTTGCACGGGAGCCGGCGGCAGCGCATTGCAATCCGCGACGGTGTCCGTGACCCCACCGGCGCCGACCGTCAGTCTCAGTGCGAGTCCGAGCACTGTTGCCAGTGGCGCGAGTTCCACGCTGACGTGGTCAAGCACCAATGCGACCTCGTGTACTGCCTCGGGTGCCTGGTCGGGCAGTAAAGCGGTAAGCGGCTCGCAGTCGACCGGCGCGCTCACGGCCAATGCGACCTACACGCTCACCTGTACGGGAGTCGGCGGCAGCGCCGCGCAATCGGCGACGGTGACCGTGAATCCGACCGCCACTGTCAGCTTGACTGCAAGCCCCAGCACGGTTGCGAGCGGTAGTGCCGCGACATTGACCTGGTCGTCCAACAATGCGACCTCCTGCACCGCGAGCGGCGCCTGGTCCGGCAGCAAGGCACTGAGCGGTACGCAGTCCACCGGCGCGCTCACGGCCAATGCGACCTACACGCTCACTTGCACGGGAGCCGGCGGCAGCGCATTGCAATCCGCGACGGTGTCCGTGACCCCACCGGCGCCGACCGTCAGTCTCAGCGCGAGCCCGAGCACGATCGCCAGCGGCACGAGTTCCACGCTCAACTGGTCGTCCACCAATGCCACCTCGTGTACCGCTTCGGGTGCCTGGTCGGGAGCTGAGGCCGTGAGTGGTTCGCAGTCGACCGGCGCGCTCACGGCCAATGCGACCTACACGCTCACCTGTACGGGAGCCGGCGGCAGCGCCGCGCAATCGGCGACGGTGACCGTGAGCCCGAATCCGACCGCCACTGTCAGCTTGACTGCAAGCCCCAGCACGGTTGCGAGCGGTAGTGCCGCGACGCTGACCTGGTCGTCCAACAATGCGACCTCCTGCACCGCGAGCGGCGCCTGGTCCGGCAGCAAGGCACTGAGCGGTACGCAGTCCACCGGCGCGCTCACGGCCAATGCGACCTACACGCTCACTTGCACGGGAGCCGGCGGCAGCGCATTGCAATCCGCGACGGTGTCCGTGACCCCACCGGCGCCGACCGTCAGTCTCAGCGCGAGTCCGAGCACGATCGCCAGCGGCACGAGTTCCACGCTCAACTGGTCGTCCACCAATGCCACCTCGTGTACCGCTTCGGGTGCCTGGTCGGGAGCTGAGGCCGTGAGTGGTTCGCAGTCGACCGGCGCGCTCACGGCCAATGCGACCTACACGCTCACCTGTACGGGAGCCGGCGGCAGCGCGGCACAATCGGCGACGGTGACCGTGAATCCGACCGCCACTGTCAGCTTGACTGCAAGCCCCAGCACGGTTGCGAGCGGTAGTGCCGCGACATTGACCTGGTCGTCCAACAATGCGACCTCCTGCACCGCGAGCGGCGCCTGGTCCGGCAGCAAGGCACTGAGCGGTACGCAGTCCACCGGCGCGCTCACGGCCAATGGGACCTACACGCTCACTTGCACGGGAGCCGGCGGCAGCGCATTGCAATCCGCGACGGTGTCCGTGACCCCACCGGCGCCGACCGTCAGTCTCAGCGCGAGTCCGAGCACGATCGCCAGCGGCACGAGTTCCACGCTCAACTGGTCGTCCACCAATGCCACCTCGTGTACCGCTTCGGGTGCCTGGTCGGGAGCTGAGGCCGTGAGTGGTTCGCAGTCGACCGGCGCGCTCACGGCCAATGCGACCTACACGCTCACCTGTACGGGAGTCGGCGGCAGCGCCGCACAATCGGCGACGGTGACCGTGAATCCGACCGCCACTGTTAGCTTGACTGCAAGCCCCAGCACGGTTGCGAGCGGTAGTGCCGCGACATTGACCTGGTCGTCCAACAATGCGACCTCCTGCACCGCGAGCGGCGCCTGGTCCGGCAGCAAGGCACTGAGCGGTACGCAGTCCACCGGCGCGCTCACGGCCAATGGGACCTACACGCTCACTTGCACGGGAGCCGGCGGCAGCGCATTGCAATCCGCGACGGTGTCCGTGACCCCACCGGCGCCGACCGTCAGTCTCAGTGCGAGTCCGAGCACTGTTGCCAGTGGCGCGAGTTCCACGCTGACGTGGTCAAGCACCAATGCGACCTCGTGTACTGCTTCGGGTGCCTGGTCGGGAGCTGAGGCCGTGAGTGGTTCGCAGTCGACCGGCGCGCTCACGGCCAATGCGACCTACACGCTCACTTGCACGGGAGCCGGCGGCAGCGCCGCGCAATCGGCGACGGTGACCGTGACATCGGCGGCACCGACGGTGAGCTTTACGGCGAGCCCCAGCACGGTCGCGAGCGGCGCGAGCTCCACCCTGACGTGGTCAAGCACCAATGCGACCTCCTGTACGGCCTCGGGCGCCTGGTCGGGCAGTAAAGCCGTGAGCGGGTCGCAGTCCACGGGAGCACTGACAGCGAGCGAAACCTATACGCTGACGTGCACGGGTGCCGGCGGCAGCGCCGTACAGGCAGCGACCGTCTCGGTGACCACGCCGGCCCCGGCCGTTACGATTTCCGCCAATCCGAGTACGGTGGCGAACGGCGCCACCTCGACCCTCACCTGGTCTTCAACGAACGCGACCTCTTGCAGCGCCTCGGGCGGCTGGACGGGCAGTGAACCGACCAGCGGTACCCTCACTACCTCGGCCCTCACGACGACGACCACGTTCACACTCACGTGCAGCGGTGCCGGCGGCTCTGCGTCCCAATCCGCGACCGTCACGGTTTCGGCGACCCCGCCCAGCGTTTCGCTCAGCGCGAGTCCCACCAGCGTTGCCAGCGGGGGCAGCTCGACATTGACCTGGTCCTCGACCAACGCTACGGCTTGCACGGCCTCCGGAGGCTGGTCCGGAAGCCTCGCGACGAGCGGCTCTCAATCGACGGGCGCGATCACCGCATCGACGACCTATACGTTGAGCTGCACCGGTGCGGGAGGTTCGGCTTCGCAGAGCGCGACGGTGACCATCACATCCGCCACGGGAACAGCCACACTGACCTGGGCTGCACCCACCACGAATACCGACGGCACAACGTTGAGTGACCTAAGCGGCTTCAACATCTACTACGGAACAAGCCCGACCTCGCTGACCCAGAAGGTGTCCATCGCCTCGCCCAGCACGACAAGCTACACGGTGAGCAATCTGACTTCCGGCACTTGGTATTTCAGCGTGATGGCCTATGACTCGGCCGGAGATGAAAGCGCCTTGTCGAACACCGGCGCGGCCGTCATTCCCTAATGCAGCCTGAACAGGGCGCGATGTGAGCCTAACTTTAAATGCCCTCAGCTTTATGAAATACGACTTGGGGTTCTTCGACCAGGAGGCCGGCAGGGTCACAGCGTAGAAAACCCCTTCGACGCTAAAAAGTTACCTATCTGTCCGGAACGGACCCTGTGGCAAAGCAAACGGAGACAGGGATGGCAGAAGGGCTTATGCGCTTCCAATAATGGACTTATCGCCCACAAACTGTGACGGCGATCACATCTAGGCGCCAAAAATTTTGAGATATCGTCACAGACTTTTGATGATTAAGCGATACTGGATATCCAGTAGAGAGCTGTCCGCATCTGAGGCGAGTAATTTGCATGGGGAGCCGGGATGAGTAAAAAGATTCTGCCGCTGATTGGTATGGCGTTGATATCAGGGGCAGCGCAAGGCGCTGTACTCTTTAATAATCCCTACGATCCGCAAGGGATCGGCGGCGGTGGACTGAGTCCAGATGGGCCGGCCGGTAGCGCAACCGTCATCGACTTGAGCAATACCTCTACGATTCAAGCATTCAGCATTACCGTGGATGATTTACGCGCATATCCAGAGAGTGTTTACCTTTGGTCCATTTACACCGATGTGAACGGCATGCCGGGAGGAGCATTGGGACCAATATCCGGTATTAGTGGGGAGCCTCTTGTCTTGCCAATTGCGTCGGGGCAAGCAGGGATAGCACCAGGGGAAGGGATAAATTCCACAGTGTTTTCTTGGAAAACACTCGTGCCAGCAGTTAATAATTCAAACTCGATCAACGAAGTGACCATTAAGACCGGACCTATAACCCTCGGCGCGGGAGATTATTTCATAAATTTGATTACTGAAGGAAATTCAACATCCGCTGAGAGTTGGGCGAGCGGCGCCAAAAACACAGGTGATGTGAATTCATTTGCAGGTGTTTTTCAGCCTTCAAATGCTGGCGGGGATGCGATCACCGTCTTTGGAACTTCCGCGCCCGAGATCGACCCGTCGTCGGCAATAGGCGGACTAACGCTGCTATTCGGCGGCTTCGCGGTTCTGCGCGGGCGTCGCCCAGCCAGACCACTAGCCTAGACAGGGTCCCAGCCAGGTGCCGGAGTTTTCGTTTGGGACAACGGGGCGCCTAGGTTACCAGACATTTTGAGTCTCGTTAGAACCTTCTGCCAGCCAACTATGGGTAGATGCGCGACGATACTTACGGCGACTGTCACATTAAGCTTCTACGGGTGTAGCAGAGCGCCATCCACAGCCGACACCTCGTCGACGAACCTCGCGACGGCCCTTCGACTGGGAACCGGTACGGCCACGTTGTCATGGATGCCTCCAAGGCGAAACTCGGACGGCTCGGCGCTCAGCAATCTGGCTGGGTACTACATTTACTATGGCACAAGTCCGACCAACCTAAACCGTGCTATTAAACTTTCAGATCCTTATATGACAACATACACGGTCGATGGCCTTACTCCCGGCACCTACTATTTCAGCATCGTCGCTTTCACCACCACTGGGGTCAAAAGCAGGCCCTCGCAAACTGGGTCCACAACGATTCCCTAAATGGCGTTAGTCAGATGGCTCGTTGCCGCCTCGCATGGCCCTGGGTTAGTGCCTTTACATAACCAAAATTGGGCTGCGACCATGATCACAGACCTCTGAAATGCCATATGCAACACTGCAGCCGTATTAAAGCCTAACCAAAGGGGATTAGAGACATGACTAAATTAGTTGCCGCCCTGTTGTTCTCGGTATCTGGAATTGCAGTTGCCGCAGCCGGGCCTGACACCTCTTCGGGCAAGTGGAATGACCACCAAGGATTTCCTGAGCATCGTTTCGATGTGCCAGAAATCGATCCCACATCGGCCATCAGCGCTCTCACATTGTTGGTTGGCGGCGTGACCGTGTTGCGCGGCCGTATCAGCAAAAAGTGAGCGTGTTCGACCGTTAGCGCAATCGGGCGCGGCCGGAGCTGCGTTAATTCCAGCTGCGGTGTGTCGTGATCAGCTGCAAAATTCGCGACTGAATTCCCGTTTCCGATCGGGCGGTAAGGTAGGCGCTGCTCGCCAAGCGCGAGCGTAAACGGTTGTTTGCTTCGTACGCGGAGCCATAGTCGCCTTGGCGCGGTCCCCAGCGCGTCTTCGAATTCTCCCGGCCGGGTGAGAGGTTGACGGTCTTGATGCCGCATGCGATTGCATACTTGAGCGCTTCGGCGACCGTCGTGGTCATGACGCTATAGCGCGCCCAGAGCGGGTCGTACCCCGAGTAATACAAATAGAGACTGTCGCCGACAACAAAGCCGAGCCGCATGGCGACGATTTGTGCGCCGATCTTGAGCGCAAACAGGCGCACCGCTCCGCGCGCCGCCAACCGCTCACAGATTGCGTAGAGAAACTCGCGGCTAATTCGACTTGCGAAGCGGTCCGGATGAATCACCGTATGCGTGATGTTCGCGCGCATCGTATGCAACGCCAGATATCTGTCCAAGCCCTGCCTTACACCGGCGGGATCTTCGATCACCTGCAATTCGAACCGATGGCCGTCGCGCTTCAGCGAATTGTAGCAATGCCGCAGGGATTCACGAATATTGCGTTTGAGGCGCTATCGCAACACACTTGCCCGCCGCATTTCGCAATAGGTAAAAAAGCGGCTCGTCATGAATGTGGGGGTCGCAGCCGAGGAAGTGGCGGCACCACGTCAAGTGCCACTCGTGTAACGCGAAGGGCAGCTTGTTCCCGGTAATGCCGCACAGGTGTTCATAGTCCGCTTGCAGCGCCGCGACTCCCTCGACACTGGTTATGGTTTCTACGGTAACCTGCGGAAGGAGCGGGGCATTTGGTGCTTTGCCGGCGGTCAATAAATGCGATTCATTGTCGTTCGTCATTGCCCCTCCATCCAATGGATAAGCCGAATCCGAAAACGCGCACGACAGCGTTGCGCGAGTGCGAATGTCATGCAATTGGGGAAACTACGAAAACGCTAGCGAGAAAATGAGCAAGCCGTGATCGCGGAGATCACGGCGGAGAACTTGGAGCTCAAAAAAAGATTTGAGATTGGAGGATTTATTTCGGGTACCGGCGGAAACCAAGGCGGCTGTGATGCAAATCGTTGAGCAAACCAAACAGCGCTCAGGGTGGCGGGTGTATCGAACTCTTGCCGTCCTCGGGGTGCCGCGCAGCGTGTATTACGCCTGGAAGAGGCGCGATAGTCTTCAGGATCGAGCTGGGAAGCCGTGCCGGGCGTACGAAGTGCTGCCCGCGGAGCGTGCTGTCTATTCAGCAATATTTATTTAATGGTGGGCGGTACAGGGATTGAACCTGTGACCCCTGCCGTGTGAAATGGAGGTTGGGGTCTTACGGATCAACGATATGCGAGGGGAGGACTAAGCGCAACAGTCACTTAGCATCACGTAGTGTCATTCGATGTCACGTAGCGTTATCGTCGAACTGTCCCAGAATTGTCCCAACCGCGGGGCGCGATCCCCTGCAGCGGTGACGCGCCGATGCGTAACCAGTTGATCTTCATGCGACAGAGTGAAAACTTGGTGTTCCTCCCGGGGTTGTGTTGCGGCATACTCTTTTCCATGAATGCTGCGTCTATTCGGATCCCGGTCGACCGTCAAGCGGTGGCGGCCTTTTGCCGCGCTCGCGGCATTCGAAAGCTCAGCCTCTTCGGTTCTGTGTTGCGCGCAGATTTCGACCCAGCACGGAGCGACGTGGATGTGCTGGCGGAATTTGAGCCGCACGTGCATCCGGGACTGAAGTTCTTCGGCTACGGAGACGAGCTCGGCTCAATCCTTGGTCGGAAGGTGGACTTCAACACGCCGGGATGGCTGAACCGGCATCTGCGCGACGAAGTGCTCCGCGAAGCCGTTCCGGTTTATGAGCAAACGTGACGATCGTCTGACCCTTCGTCAGATCGTTGAGTACGTGGCGCACGCGCAGGCGCTTTGCGCGGGGAAGACTGCGCAGGGAATCGCCGCCGATTGGCAACGGGCCCTCGCATTCGAGCGCGTGATGGAAGTTCTGGGTGAGGCGGTCAAGCGCTTGCCGCGTGAGCTTTGCGACCGCTATCCACAGGTGCCCTGGAAGCTCGTCGTCGGTATGCGCGACCGCATCAGTCACGGGTATGACGCCGTAGATTACGAAACGCTGTGGTATGCGGTTCAGAACGATCTGCCGACGTTGCGCGCAACTGCCGAGCAGATGTTGCGGGATCTCGAGCTGCCCAAGTCTAGTTGATGCACGCCGGATTGCATGTTGGGTTCACCGACGAGCGTGCTGCGCCACGCGCTCCGACGGGGCAGCTCGATTTATTCGCGCACTCAAGAGCGGTGATGCTGCTCAACGATCTCGGCAACTCGGTGCTAGAGCGCGATGCGGTCCGAGTGCGTAAGCTTCTCGAGCTTCTGGGCGCAGAGGCGCCTGGACATCCGGCGCTGAATGCATTCGGTGCGCTAGGCAAAGCACTCGAACGCTGGCCGGCCCATACGACCGAACCCGGCGAAACTGCAAGCGTGGTCGAGTGGCTTGATTCAGAGGTCGCTCGCGCTGCGGCCAGCGCGTTGGGAGCGGCGGCTCCGAGCTTCATGCGCTCGCTGTGGCGCGAACTTGCGGCCGCCGTAGCCGGGCAGCCATACGATGCGACGCATCCGCGATCGCATTTTGCTTACTGCTACCTGCGCGCCGGGGATGCGCGCGCGGCCCTGCAGGCCGTTGCTACGGTCGAGGGACGTGACCTCGATCCGTTTATCCTTCACTGTGTGATCTTGGCGCGGCACGATTTGTCGGGATGGTATGCGTGCCGCGCAGCATTCTTCACGCTTGCGCTCACCGCGCCGCAACTTCTGCCGGCGACGCTAACATCGCTGTCTGAGCCGTCCCTTCATACTGACTGGGACCGCTTCTGGACGGATTGCATCTGGCTCGATCAGCGGGACGAAATGGGCTGCGCGTGGTTTCCCGCCTGGTACCTGATCGAACACCCCGGGACTCGCCTGGCTGAGGAGGTCGCCGCCGAGGACGTTGATGCGCTCTGGACAAGGGCATTTCGGCTGATGAGAGTACTGCTGGATCTGGAGCGGAGCGGCTATGGCGCTGCGTTGATCTCCGCGCGCACCGAGCTGCGGCGAATCGACACTCGTCTTTTCGAGCACTACATGAGTCGGCGGGAATTCCAAGTATTGCGGCGTTAGGCTGGGCCCAAGCCATCAGCACGCACTTCGAACGGCACACTATCCCAAAAGCTCAAGACGCAAACACCGGCGACGGCTCAGGAAGATCCCTGAGCTCTTGTTCTATGCCACGCGAAACTCGCTTCCGAGGCCTGCGCGCCGCGCCTCGTACCACGCGGCCGCTTCCTCGGCCTCGATGGCCGCGGCCTCGAGGACCCGAACCGAGTGCATCAGCGCCGCAGCCGCTCATCGATTCTGTGCAGCGCTTCCTCGGCACTGACCGTCTGCGCCTGGCCCGATTCGAGCTCATCGAGGCGCACGGCGATCTCGGCTTCCCAGGCTTGGGCGGCATCGACATCCGGTGGATCATCCAAGCTCGCGAGAAGATCGTGAGCCAGAGCGGCACGCTCGTCCGCCGGGAGCTCCAGGGCGAGATCTAGGGCGTGCTTCAAAGTGGCTGAGGTCATGAATGATCTCCGTGCAGTGGCCTTTGGATCAGTTATACGGCGCCAGATTCTAGCTGTCTACGCAGGCCATTCTAATATGTTATCAATAATAGAAATCGATCTCGATCTACTGGGCGGCTGCGTCAGAGGAGCAACGTGGACACAGACGTTATGGCCTAACGTCATTTCGTTGGTTCTCCGCGATTTCGGCTTCCTGACGACCTGCAATGGCCTGACGCTCGTGATGAGCGTTGCGCCGGCACCCCTGCCGTCTGCAGGCAGGGGGCGCTAAGCAATCTGCCGTGTGAAACGGAGGTTAGGGGTCTTACGGATCAACGATATGCGAGGGAAGGGGTAAGCGCAACAATCACTTGGCGTCACGTGATGTCACGCGATATCACGCAATGTCATCTTCGAGCTGTCCCAAAACTGTCCCAGCTGGAGTGCGGTGGGCCGGTCGCTGTTGGGCGCGGCAATCACCGGCGCACTGATTTCTTTCCAAGTCATCGCGTACCACTCTCAAACGGCAGTGCGTCGAGCCACTTGGCGAGCGGCACGATCTTGATGCCGGACTTCTCCTGTGCGCGTTCCAGATCGAGCACGAGCTGCAACGATTCCTTGGGCCGCAATTTCTGCGAATAGTAGTTGAGCGCACTTCCGATGGCGCCGTCGGAAGTCTTCACTTCAATCAGCCACTGCACTCGCCGGTTTCGTGTGACGACGAAATCGACTTCCCGGCCCTCCTTGTCGCGCAGGTAGTAGAGCTCCCAATTCTCGCCTGCGGCGTCCTTCCGGAATTGTGTGTATTTCAACAGGCTGCAAGCCACGAGGTTCTCGAGCTGTGCACCCCCAGTCTCGTCGTATGCGGCGGCGCAATCATAGAAGAAGACCCGTCGATCCTTGCGAATGCTGCGCGAAAGGCTGCTCGAGTAGGGAGGCAGCAAAAACACCACATACAGCTTCTCGAGTAGCTCGACCCAGGATTTCGCGGTTGGCGGCGAGATCCCCAGGCTCTGAGCCAGGTTGTCATAGTTTGTCGGCTTGCCTACGCGCTCGCGCAGGAGTTCGACGAGATCCGCGGGGCCGCGCCAGGAGGTCACTCGCGACAAATCGCGCAGATCTTCACGGGTAACAATTTCCATACGGTCATTGCGCAAACGTGCAGCTTCGTCCGGATTGAGAAAGGCTTCGGGGAAGCCACCGCTCGCCAGCAAACGTCGAGTGCGTTCATCCAGCGCAAGTTCAGGTAAGAACCGCTTTGACTCGGCCACGTCGATCGGATGCAACCGGTAGAAGTACTGCCTCCCTGTCAGAGCGTCTCCCGTTCGCCGGAGCGCATCGAGGCGGGCGCTACCGGTGACCAGCAGCGGTGGTTTGTTGCCGAATTCGTCTGCTACTGCCTTGAGCAGGTTCTTCCACTTCGGAGCCTTATGCAGCTCGTCCAGTACAATGAGCGAAGCGTCCTTGGGCCACGCGGCCTCCCGGATGATCCTGCGATCTTTGGTAATGTCCCAACTGAGGTACTGTCCGCGCTCATCCAGCAGAGACTTGGCGAGTGTCGTCTTCCCGCATTGACGTGGACCGGCGATAAGCACCATTTTCTTACGCAGATCTTGCGTCAGTCGTGCGGCGAGGTATCTCATCTGGCCATTCTAAAGGCTTATTTATTTTGGTCAAGACTATTATAAAATATCGTTCATTTTGGCGGGAGAAGAAGACCGGCAATCGCATGCAGCAGAGCTGGAGCAATACGATCCTGGGTCATCTCGAGATCAAGGGCGGCAAGCTTGCCGCGGAGGCTAACTCGGCGCGTCGCGCGATCGAGCGAAGCCGCAGCGATGCTCAGCGGCCAAGGAGGGTGTCGATGCCCGCCAGAATAAGCTGCAAGCGCCGGGACGGAAGCTTGCGCACCAGCTCGGTGAGGTGCTGCTTGTCGAGGGCCACGATAAGCGAGATGTTGGCGACAGAATCCTTCGATAATCCCGTTTCGTGACGCGGCAAGAGCACGTTGCCGGGAGCGGTCGCCCACTTGAGATTGCTTGCCAGCGGAACACACACCACCGTGCCAATGCTGCTTCGGTTGAGTGCGTTGCCTTGCACGACGAGGATGGGTCGCCGGTACCCTGCATCGGACCCGGCGGGTTCATCGAGATCAGCCCACCAGACTTCCGCCTGTTCGATTACCACTCAACTTTCCGCAGAACCTGCCGCGCCGCGCGTCGGCTGAAAGTGTCTGCTGTGTCGCCGAGTTCAGCGATCACCTCGTTCATGGCTTCCGTCACGCGGTCAGGCGCGTGGCGCCCTAAGAACTCGCCGAGAGCACGACTGTAGATCTCGCTGCGTGAGGTCTTCAGGTGTTTCGCCAGGTGTTCGGCTTCAGCGAAAATCTCATCAGGGATTGAAACCGCAACTTTCATACCATTAGTATTACCGTGGAGGAACAGCACCGTCAAGCGCCTTTGGTTTAGTCGTTCGACCAGCCTCTACACGTCCGTGAATACGTCCATCATGAAAGCAGTCAAGAGGGACACCACCGCGGACCTGCGACATTTCGATATTGGGGCCGGGCGATTCTGGTCGGGCGCGCTTTCGGTGGCTGGTGGAGCGCGCAGGCATTTCGGAGTCGGCGCTGGCCCTCGTGGCGATTCGCGAGTTCCTCGGCCCAAACACGAAGACCCCTCAGAGCGCGACAGTGGGCCCGGAGCGTGTGGCCGCGACCGACCGAATCACCATTCGGCTCCGTCCTGGAGATGGGGCCGCAATCGCGCAGCGGGCGGTCGAGCGGGGGATGAAGGCCTCGGCCTACCTGGCGGCATTGGCACGGGCACACGTTAGGGCGAATCCACCGCTGCCGGTCGCCGAACTGACGGCGCTCAAGGAGAGCGTCGAAGTCCTGTCCCGCCTCGGACACTGCCTCGCCCAGCTGGCCCGCAATCCCGCCCTCGGCGGCTCGGAGCGGGCGGCACTCCGAGAGGAGCTCGGTCACACGCGAGCCGCCGTGGCTACCCTGAAACAGCGTACGCACGATCTCGCCAAGGCTGCGCTGATTGCCTGGGAGAGCCATAGTGACTAAACGCCTTCTCCGGGTGCCTTCCACCGGCCCGCCGTTCGTCGATCTCGTTAGCCACGGGCGGGCAGCCTCGAGGGTATCCAGGGGGTTCACCCAGGCCTACATTCAGCAGATCCGCCGCACCGTGAGTCGGGTGCCAGAAGTCATGGTCAAGGTCACGGGCGGCGGACGGAAGGTCCATGCCGTCGCGGAGCATCTCTCCTACATCAGCCACCACGGCGAGCTAGAGCTTGAGACGGACGAAGGACAGCGAGTACCTAAGGCCGGCCATAAGGAGCTACTCGAGGACTGGCATCTCGAGCTTTCCGCCGGTCAGTATCGTCCGAGGCGCGATAGCTCGCCCCGCGCCGGTATCAACTCGTGCACAACATCGTGCTCTGCATGCCGGCGCCGACGCCCCCCGATAAGGTCCTGGCGGCGGCAAGGACCTTCGCGCGCGAGAAGTTCGCGCTCAAGCACCGATACGCCCTGGCGCTCCATACCCATCAGGAGCACCCGCATGTGCATCTGGTGGTGAAGGCCGAAGGCCCAGACGGGCGACATCTGCACATCGACAAGGCCATGCTGCGCGAGTGGCGTGAGGATTTCGCGCGGATGATGCGCGATCAAGGGATCGCGGCAAACGCCACCTCCCGCGCGGTTCGAGGACAAGGCAAGCGGGGAGAGCGCGATGCGGCCTATCGCACCCGACGCCGGGGAAGCTCAAGTGCGTTGCGCGAGAGGCTCGAGAGCATCGTAAGCGAACTGGCGAAAACCCGCGCGATCCGGGACCCTGCGCATGCAAAGCTCGCCGAGACGCGAAGGACCGTGGTCGCCGGTTGGATGGGCGTCGCCAGCACCCTTGAGGCTCAGGGCGAGCGCACGCTCGCCGGCGAGGTGCGGCAGTTCGCCACGACGCTGCCGCCCGTGCGCACCGATCGGGAACGGGTGGCTGCACAGCTCATTGGCTACCTCAAGGCTCAAAGATCCGCACGGACGAGGGAATACGACCTGGTACGCGATCGCACACTCGAAAGGACGCGGTGATGTTTTCATCCCAGTTCATCCAGGCTCACGCCGGTGAGCGGGACTCTTACACGTCCGTGTCAGCCGTCACGTGCACGCGGGGACGACCGCCTTTGTGCCCGTTCCTGCGCGCGGCCGCCGCCTTCGCCGCGGAGGATCGCCGGCCGCCGACGCGGCCCAGTTCTGCCATCCATTCGCGTCCCGCAAACACCGAGGAGACGAGGGCGGGGACGCTGAAGTCCAGATCGAGACGCTCCCAGTGCAGGCCGCCGCCTCGAGCGAGGACCTCGACGGCGCCGACCTCGCTGGGCGCGGCGCCCTTGAGGCCAGGGATCAGCTTGACCGGGACGGTGATTGCCACCCCGTTGATCAGCTCGATCCGCAGCGCTTCCTCGCGCGCCAGATACGTCGCGCGGGCCGCCCGCGGCTCGGTCTTTGCCGCCCGGCGTCCCGCGCGGGATGCCCGCGCGAAATTCGAGCGCAGCTCCTTCTTCACCCAGTCAGGGGTCGCCATGAATTTCTCTCCACCGCCGCATCAGGAGCGTGCGGTTTCGGTCAATCTCCACAAGAGCCTTCCCGAGTTCCCGGCGAGAAAGCCCCTCGTTCGTGATCAGCCAGGGCCGTTTTCCCTCGCCGCCCAGCGCAATCCTCGCCGCGGCGCCTCGTGCAATGACGTACACATGCGGAGGGCCGTGATCGTGTAGATCACCACCCGCAGGCCACCCAAGCGAAGAATAGTCGGCATCGATGGTAACCGAACGCTTGGGTTTCTGCCAGGCCCGCTAACCGAGCCTTGCCACCAGGTCCGTGGCGCTCAAGTGCGTGTAGCGCTTGAGCATCTGCAGCGTCTTGTGACCAGTCACCGATGCGACCTCCATCACGTTCAGGCCCTTCTCGAAGAAGCGGCTCGTGGCTTCATGGCGCAGATCGTGCAGGCGCAGGCCGCCGATGCCGCCGCGGCGAACGGCGCGCTTGAAGGACAGCTTGAGAGCTTCCACGGTCAACTCGCCAAAGACGCGCCCGCTGGAGGAGGGCGGAAGGGCACGAAAGATGGCCACCGCGCGGCGCGACAGCGGCACCCCGCGCGACTCGCCGTTTTTCGTCATCAGCAGCAGCGCGATGCGCTTCTCGAGGTCGACGTTCGACCACTGTAGCCCCAAGAGCTCGCTGCGCCGCATACCCGTTTCGATGGCGAGTGCCACGAAATGCACGAGCCACGCATTTCGCGCGCCGCGGCACGCTGCCATGAGGCGTTGCTCTTCATCGCCCTGCAGGCGTCGGTTGCGCGGGCGCCCCTGAGGCGGGCGGCGGACCAGGGTGCAGGGATTGGTGGGCAGATAGACGTCCCATTCGCGCCGCGCCGTGTCGATCGCGTGCGAGAGCACGTTGAATTCTCGGTTGACGGTCGACCCGGAGACGACTTTCAGGCGCTCATCGCGATAGGCCGCGAGGTGCGAGCTGGTGAGCGCGGCCATCCTAATGCGCGCGACGGGGCGCTGCGCCATCGCCTTGAGCCGAAGGCTCTCGTCGGCGGCGCCCCGCTTGGTGGGGGTCACTTCGCGCCGGTAGCGTTCGAGGACTTCCGCGAGTGTGGTTCGCTCGGCGATGCGCCGATCGATGGCGATCCCTCGGTCCATCTCGGCTTCGACGCCGCGTGCCCAGCGCTGGGCGAGTGTCTTGTTATCGAAGGTTCGCGTCTGCGCCGGCAGCCCGGCGCGGCGGATCTTCGCTCTCCAGAAATTGCCGCGTTTCTCGAAGGTCGCCATCGGACAGTTCTCCTTGATGGCGTTTCACCCGGCTGCGCCACAGGTACTGTCCCAAAACTGTCCCAAAAGCCTTTAAAAGCGACCATTCAGCAAATGACAACGACCCAGGAAACTTCCTAGATCCTTGTTCCGCCAGCGCTTGTGAATGGTGGGCGGTACAGGGATTGAACCTGTGACCCCTGCCGTGTGAAAGCAGTGCTCTACCGCTGAGCTAACCGCCCAATTTTTATAAAGTATGACATTGACAACTCGCTAAAACAAACCGCGCCGCCCATCGATGTGACTGTCTGGCATCCATGGAATTTGCAGGCATCGACATATCGATCCAGTTCCACAAGAGTGATAAAAGCTGCCTTGCGAGTCTGACGCGGCGGCAGTCTGGCGTGCTGCGTTGCGTGTGAGTGGTGGGCGGTACAGGGATTGAACCTGTGACCCTGCCGCGTGAAACGGGGGTTGGGCTCACCAACCAATCAACGATATGCGAGGGGAGGGGCAAGCGCAACAGTCACTTGGCATCACGTGATGTCACGCAATGTCATCGGCAAACTGTCCCAGGAGTGTCCCATGCCTGGCGAACGCGACTGAGCCCTTCAACGACCTCCACAAGGGGCTTCGCTCGACTGAAATCATGCCTGGACTGTGCAAGCCTCTACTTGACGTCGGCGCTTCCATGGCATATCTGTGATCGACCCCACGCAAGCGGGCTGACATTGGCAGACTGATGCGTCGCGCGACCGCATCGGCCCTACCGCGTCTCTGGTCTTCGGGTTTAGTGGTGGGCGGTAGTAGGCGCTCTGCTACACTCCTCGCCCATTCAATTCCCTTGACGCGAGACTGATGGCCGTCCGAACCCGATTTGCTCCCAGCCCGACCGGTTTTTTGCACATCGGCGGGCTGCGCACCGCGCTCTTCTGTTGGCTGTATGCGCGCCGCCATGCGGGCGTGTTCGTGCTCCGTATCGAGGATACCGATGTGGAGCGTTCGACCCAGGCGGCCATCCAGCAGATTCTGGACGGCATGGAATGGGCTGGACTCGAACATGACGAAGGGCCTTTCTATCAAACGAAACGATTTGACCGCTACAAGGAGGTCATCGAAGAGCTACTCGCCCGTGGCAATGCTTATCGCTGCTACTGCACCAAGGAAGAGCTCGCGCAACTGCGCGCCGAGCAAATCGCCCGCGGGGAAAAGCCGCGATATGACGGCCGTTGGCGCGACCGGACGGATTCGCGCCCTGGGATTGAGCCCGTGGTGCGCTTTAAGAATCCGCTGGACGGAGAAGTGGTGGTCGATGATGTCGTGCACGGCCCGGTCATCTTTCAGAACGCAGAACTCGACGATCTGATCATCGCGCGCGCCGACGGCACGCCCACCTATAATTTTTGCGTGGTGGTGGACGACATGGACATGCGCATCACGCATGTCATCCGGGGTGACGATCATTTGAACAACACGCCGCGGCAGATGAACATGCTGCTCGCGTTGGGGCATCGGCCGCCCGTCTACGCGCACTTGCCGATGATCTTGGGCCCAGACGGCACCAAACTTTCCAAGCGCCACGGGGCCGTGAGCGTGCTCGAGTATCGAGATCACGGATTTTTGCCGGAGGCCGTCCTCAATTACCTGGTTCGCTTGGGGTGGTCGCACGGCGACCAAGAATTCTTCACGATCGAGGATATGATTCGGCTGTTCGACCTCGCGGCGGTCAATAAATCCGCATCGGCCTTCGATGTCGAGAAGCTCACCTGGCTCAATCAGCAGCACATGATGCGCGCTCCCGCCGGGCGCATCGTGCCGGTGCTCCGCTGGCACCTGAGTCGCGAAGGCATCGAGGCGGACGATGCCGCGCAGCTCGAGCAAATCGTGGTCGCGCAGCGCGAGCGCGCCAAGACAGTGCGCGAGATGGCGCTGAACAGCGTATTCTTCTTCCGGGCGCCCACCGCCTACGACGAGAAGGCGGTGCGCAAGCACGTGTCCGCGGAGGTGTTGACGCTGCTGGCCGAGGCATCGGAGCGGCTCGGCGAGCTGTCGGACTGGTCGGCGCCGGCGATCCATGAACTCATCAACGGTTTGGCGCAGTCCAAGGGGCTCCCGCTCGGCAAACTCGCCCAGCCGATTCGGCTCGCCGTCTGCGGCGCAACGGTCTCGCCGCCCATCGATGCCACTTTGGAGATCTTGGGCCGCGAGGAGTCGCTCTCCCGCTTGCGAAAGGCGAGAGAGCTTTGGGGTGCGTCATAGAAGGGGGCACACCGAAAGAACAGTGCGCGGCTCAGGTCGCTCTCGTTCTTGCATTCCTTGACGATGATTGCAGAAATGAAGATTGAGCGGTGCGTCCTGCTTACCCTAGATTTGGCAGGAATGGTTTGAGGGCAGTCTATGGCCGCCGAGGTCCCACAGTGCATCCGATGCGCTGCGCCTGAAGGTAAGAGCTGAAGCCTACCCGTGGCTCAACGCCCGATACCAAGGACGCGTGCTCATGCCGCTTCGACCGCGGCGCCTGCCTCTTGTCTCTGGCAGCGACTTACGGGCATTCTCGGGCGCTGCCTGGATGCGAGCAAACCTCGACAATGCGCAATTCCGTGCCTTCTCTGCTGGTCCGAATGCGGGAGGTATCTTCGGTAACTCTGTTGGCCTACAGGAAGCTGCTCGTGGCGCGCGCACCCAAACAATGTTCGGGAATTCCACGGGAGCGCGAGTAAAGTCCGATGCTTCAGGCCTTCGGAGCCGATCGGTGGTGGGAGGTCTTTCTTGGAGTTGGAGTCTCTCGAATCTGCTGTCCAAGCCCAAACCCGAATTTGCAGTCTATATAGCGCCAGGCGATGCTCATCGTGCAGTGAAACGATGATCCAACCACGGAATTAAGATCGCAATTACAGACAGATACTTGCACGCAGAGACGTTGAGCAAATATTTTGTTGAAACGAATGCAGAGGTTCCTGATATCCTCTCGACCTTTCGCATGGACGGGTTTGCATTTTTCGCTAACAATTTGGCGAAATTAGGTTCAATTTCGCCTTAAAATACAGTATCTTACGAGTAGGGGCCATAGCTCAGCTGGGAGAGCGCTTGCATGGCATGCAAGAGGTCGGCGGTTCGATCCCGCCTGGCTCCACCAGTTTCAGTGCTCCGAGCGATCGATTTTGAGGCCTGCGTCCCCATCGTCTAGAGGCCTAGGACACATCCCTTTCACGGATGCAACCGGGGTTCGAATCCCCGTGGGGACGCCATATTTTCACCTCTGGGGTGGCGGGCTCAGTCCTTGGAACCACGCATTGCGCCAGTTTCGCGGCGGCTCGCGTTTATCGCTATCCGGGCGCAGCCATCCTTCGGTCTAAATGTCGAAGCGCGACAGCTCCGCGGTCGTCCTTCTCAGGTTTCGGGAGGCACGCAGCGGCAGACGGCGTGTCGGTGCTCTCATGGACCGATGCACAGGCGCGCTCGCTCGGTACAGATCCGACCGACGGTGACGAAGCCGGGCAGGTTCAAGGTGTCTCGGGAGCAATGGAACAGAAAACCGGGTTAAGCGGTGGAGTTAAACGAGTATCCGGGTACGCCCAGAACGTCTCACGCAACTTTCCTGCTCTTTGCTGCGAGAGTTGAGGTGCCTGATTCTCGAATACGCTGATACATCGCATCCGGTGCCACATCAATGCCACCCGGCCATGTTAACGCGCCGTGCTCCAGGTATACTTTTGCGAATACTGTCTCATCGCATAGCGCGTCGAATCCATCACCCAGCCGTCCCTGTGACAGACGTGGAGCGAAGTCCGCCACTCCGGTCGTGCCGTCGGCAAAGGTAACGTCGATCTTGTAATTCGATAATACGTTGAAACGAACAATGGACCACACTGCCATGATGACTACTCCAAAGGTTCTACAGCAAACTTTCGGTTAAGCAGCGAGTTTTCTATGCAAAAGCCGCGTGACCGTTGCCCGATGAACCCCGAATAGCCGCGCGGCGTCGGCCGCGGTTTTCTTCCCTTTTCTGACCAGCTGGAGTATTTCCTGCTGCTGCTGTGGTTTGAGTTTGGGTTTACGCCCACCGATGCGCCCATCCTTGCGTGCCGCGTCCAGACCGATCTTCGTGCGCCCTTTGAGCATCGCGCGCTCGAACTCTGCGAACGAGGCGACCATCTGCATCATCATGCGTCCGGCCGGAGTGGTGGTGTCGATGGCTTCGGTGAGGCTGCGAAAACCCGCCTTTTTCTCCTGGACCCGATCCATGATCGTCAGCACATCCTGCAGCGAACGAGAGAGCCGATCTAACTTCCACACGACGAGCACGTCGCCTTTACGGAGCTGATTCAGCAGTTTGTGTAGCTCTGCACGGTGCGATACCTGGGCACGTTTCTCGAGGATTTGGCCGCCGTTCCAGCTTCTGTGCTACAAACCTTGCGCCGACAACTCGGACTTAGTAGTCCCGACCCGCTCGTCGACTACGCCCAAGGCGAGCAACGTTGGGTGCACGCCGAGCAAATCCGCATTGAGCACGGTTACCGGACATTCAACGACCGACAATCCGGCTTTGCGCTCGCACGCTGGCTATACGCGCAGTGCTGGACCGGAACGGACCGGCCCAGCGACCTGTTCGATCGAGCCACGAGCTGGATGCTGGCCCAGACGGTGCTGCTGCCTGGTGCCAGTGTGCTCGAGAGTTTCGTGGCACGCCAGCGTGAGCGCGTGGACGCACATCTGTGTCGATTGCTCGGCAGCCAACTCTCCAGTACCCAGCGAACGCAGCTCGAAGCGCTGCTGCAGGTGCCGCCAGGTGCACGCTATTCCCAACTAGACCGGTTACGCAGCGGGCCAGTCAGGATCAGCGGGCCCTCGCTCGTGCGTGCACTCGAACGTCTACGCGACGTGCGCGACCTCGGCATTTACGATGCCGAACACGGTGTCGATTCCGTCCAGCCGGATCGCCGTGCTCGCGCGCTTCGCCGACAAAGCCAAGGTGTCGGTCGTGGAGCGCCTGCCGGAGTCGCGCCGCTGGGCAACATTGGTCGCGTTCATCCACACACTCGAGGCCTCGGCGCAAGATGATGCGCTCGAAGTGTTCGAGATGCTCCTCGATGAGGTGTTCGCTGATGCGCAGGCGGAGGACCGCAAGGCACGGCTGCAGTCTGAAGGATCTGGACGGCCTGGCGATTACGCTGACCGAGACCATGGCGTTGGTTGTTGACCTGTCGATACCGGACGATGTGTTGCGTGCGGCCGTAGCAGCGTGCTTACACGTTCTGCGTGCTCGATCGGCTGCGCAAGGCCTTACATCGGCGCGATGTCTTTGTTGCCCCGAGTTGGCGCTACGCCGATCCGCGCAGCGGGTCAATCGAGGACGCCCAGTGGCAAGCCACGCGACCCATGATCTGTCGGACATTGGCGCTGCCCGCGCACCCAGAGCCCGCGATCGCCGCGCTATCCGAGGAGCTCGATCAGACCTATCGGGCGGTGATCGAACGCCTGCCGGAGAATCCCGCCGTCCGCTTCGAGGAGATCGGCGGGAGGAAAGATTTGGTCCTCTCGCATCTCGACAAGCTGGACGAACCTGCTTCGCTGATCGCCTTGCGCCGCGCGGTCGATGCGCGGCTCCCGGCCGTCGATCTACCGGAGATCATTCTGGAAATCGCCGCCCGTACCGGTTTTGCCGCCGCGTTTACCCACATCAGTGAGCGCGCTTCGCGCGCGAGCGATCTGTAGCTGAGTCTATGCGCGGTTCTGCGCGCCGAGGCCTGCAACATCGGCCTGGAGCCGCTCACGGATCGGCCAGTTTGACTTCGATCCCTCGCGCGAGACTGCTTCGACACCGGAATCATGCTATAAATCGCGGCTTGCCGCTACATCCGTCGCTCAAATTCTTGCAGCGTCACGAATAGGACGGGTTAGCCGTCTCATGCGCGAGAATTTCGTACCACTCATCATCGGTCACTCGTAATCCACATGTCTAAGCGCCGCAATCATTTTGTCCGGCAAGCCTGGCGTTTCTCGACACAGCCCCGTTTTTCTACCCGGGGCGGCGGAGCACGGTCAGCGAATCGCCGAAATTCGGCACACCGATTTTCCGGTCCTCGTCCCAATACATGAATTGGCGTTCGACGATGAGGGAGCTTCGCGCTGCGAAGCGCTGCACGACGCTGTTGTTCACAGCCGATCTCCAGCCGGGGTGCTTGTCCTGATCATGCGAGGAAAGTTCGCTTATGTTGGCGTGATGCAGGATGGCGAGCCCGCCGGGACGGAGCACGCGCGCGATCTCGCCGAGATAATCTGCCACGATCTCGGGCGCCATGTGGACGAACGAGTCGTACGACCAGACGAAATCGATTTGCCCCGTGCAGTAACGCGGAAGCGCCGTGCCGGTAGTCAGGAAATACTCGACATTCGAGTGGCTCGCAAAGCGCTTGCGGCACTTGACGAGGCACTCGGAGCTGAGGTCTACGAGCGTGCAGAACGCCGAATTCGGGACAAGCACCTCCGACCATCGTCCGTGACCCGGGGCAATCTCGATCACATTCCGCGTCTGGCCGACATGCGGACGTATCAGTCGCTCGATAAGCGACTCCTTCCACGCCTCGTACGGAATGCCGCAGCGCGCGGCTTGGCCCGTCCACTCGTCTCCGTCCGCCGACCAATGATACCGATCGTTCCATGTCACGTAATTCTTCAGGATATTGACGTTGACCGCATCGGGCATCGCCTCGGACGACCATTGCCGTGGGGCGGACTTGGCGTGCACTCGCCGGGAAATGCCTTTGAGGAAATCGAACGCCATCATGACTCTCCGTCGCGGGCCTAAGTCAACCGCGTATATTCCGCCATCATTTGATTTCGGGGATGGTTCCATGGTCCGATATATCGCATGCCCCAGCCGGTCTTCACGCCCAGTTCGGCCATCTTCTCGCGCGTGTAGGCAAAGCGCTTGAGGGGATGGGAGGACTCACCGGATACAGAGTCGTAGTCGCCGCATTTGAGTGCTCGGAGATCTGACCATCGGCAACCGGTGAGCATCGCGGCGTGCAGTACGGGCTTAAAGTCTGGCGCAGCGGCGTTTATCAATCGCGCAGCCTGGTCGGCAGTGAGCCATCGAGGGCGGGGCGCGTCGGCGCCTTTGAACTTCTTGAGTTTCCGCCACGCATCATCGTTCTGTACAGGCGTTGGCTTTTTATCAAGGGCACGATTCAGACACGCTTTCAGGTCGTTGATGACGCGGTTGATATTCGCGCGCTTGCGCCGCTTCCGCGTTGCAGCGTCAATTACCGGAAGGTCGTCCTCGGCGTTCTTGTTGGATTTATGCGGGTTGTTGCCCCGCCGCCCTTTGGGAGTGTGTCCCTCAGTCCAATCGAGCCACCGCTCGAAATCAGTTTCCTTGAGGTCTGCCAATAATTTCTCGCCCAGGAACGGCACCACGTACGCATTGAGGCGAAGTTGCGCGGCCCGTCCACTTTTGCGGTGCTTCTTGAGATAGCTCACATAGTCTGTGACCGCATCAGCCACGGTGTAATGGCGCGTCCGCTGTTCCTCGGTAAGTTCGAGGCCCGCGCGTTGGATTGCGGCCGCTATCGCCTGGTAATAGTCGAGCACGGCGGTGCCGTCGGCGGGTGCGTAGTCGTCCGCCTCAGCAGCTAGGCTCTCCGTCGTATAACCGCCGCCAGCCTCCTCATCGCGGCCTAGGTACCTTTTGATAGACCATGTACCGCTGCGCTTCGTGAGGCGCCTGTACCCGAGCAGAACGCCTTTTTTCCCCGTGGTCGTCCAGTACGGCTTGCACCGAACGTCGAGGCTCAGCCGCGCCTTGCGCGAGTCCAGCTTTGCGTTTCGAACGGTTCGCGCCACTTTGTGTCCCCCAAATGTCCCACACATGGAGGTGTTGCCGTATGGACACGAGTGGACAGTAGCGTATAAATTGCTTAAATTCTAGTATCGTGACAACAATGGACTAGCCCAAGAGTCGGGGAGATTCGCAACCCTTTCACGGATGCAACCGGGGTTCGAATCCCCGTGGGGACGCCACATTGCTTTGGGCGACATTCCATGCCGTCAAAGCTGGATATGGGCTCGAATAGATCCCCAGAAGACCTCTTCGCCGACATTCCGCGGTTAATCGCGGATGGCCTAATACGCGTTACTGCCCCGCAACACGATCAATACGGTTCTGACCATGATCTTGAGGTCAAGCGCGAACGACCAATTGTTGAGATAGTCAATATCGTACTCGACTCGCCGCTGCATTTTCTCCACGGTCGAGGTCTCGCCGCGCAGACCGTTGACCTGCGCCCAGCCGGTAATGCCAGGGCGCACTTTGTGCCGCACCATGTAGCCGTTGATTAATTTGCGATACTCTTCGTTGTGCGCTACCGCGTGCGGTCTGGGACCGACAAAACTCATATTGCCTTCGAGCACATTCAAGATTTGCGGTAGCTCATCCAATGACGTTCGACGCAAAAACGCGCCAATGGGAGTGACGCGGTGGTCTCGCTCGATGGCTTGCGCAACGACGGGGCCATCCTCACACACCGTCATGCTGCGAAACTTGTACACCAAAATTTCCTCTCCGTTCAGACCATGGCGCCGTTGCTTGAACACCACGGGCCCCGGCGAAGAAACCTTGATGGCCAACGCGAGGATCAGCAAGGCAGGCCAACCTATGAGCAGCAAAACCGACGCCAGTAGGATATCGAATGCTCGCTTCCAAAACCCGCTCATCCCATCTAGCGGTGAATCACAAATTGAGAGCACGGGCATGCCGTTGATCTCGACACATCGAGCTTGTACGAGATCGAAAGCAAAGATGTTCGGCACGAAATAAATGGACGCGGTGGTGTCGCTCAGTTCTTTGAGTAATGCCTCTATACGCGGTGGATTAGAGATTGGCAGCGCAAGGTAAACTCGTGAAATCGAGTTCCTCCGCACAAACTCCGCAACATCGTATGCCGAGCAATTGGCGATGAGCGGCTTGTCGTGAACCCCCGTCAACCGACTGGCGTTTCGGTAATCGAAAAAGCCCAAGAATTTTCCGCTGCCCTGACATTCAGCGAGGCGGCGCGCGAGTTCGAGACCGACATCGTTGGCGCCAATGATGATGTAGCGCTGAGCGATTGAGCGCTCCATCGCGACCCATTTTGTAATCGGAACACTGAGCGAGTCGACGATCAGCAGCGCGATCGGTGTCGCAACAAACCACGCGAACATCACGTCCCGTGAAAATACATGTGTGAGCTTTAATGCAACCGCAAGAAATGTCAGCCCGGCCGCGACGCAGCTCCACTCGAGAAAGATACGCGACGCGGCCCTGCGCGTTCGTCCGGGACTGCCGTGTGGGTCCCGCAAATCCAACGGGCTGAATAACCGCGCCGAGATGAGAAAGGCAACGAGCGCAAGGGCGCAGAATTGCAGTGACAATGATTGACCCCCAATCAGCATGCAAATCGCCAGCATGACGACGACGACCAGCGGCAAGGCGCCTCGCTTCACGAGCGTGATGGGTGCGGGATCGATGCTGCCGAAGCGAACTGCCTTGTTCTGAAGCGAGCCGTTGCAAAGCAATGACGGACTCTCCCCACTGTATTGGTTCAGTGGCGGCCGTACTCCTTTGGATGGCAAACTTTCGCTGATTCCTTCTGATACGTCTGCCATCGCATTTCTCCCTAGCTTTTATATGCGAGGACTTGGCGCAGCATGACGGGAAAGGACATTACCGCTAACGACAAAAGATGCAAGACTCTCGTAAGACCGTGCGGTGATTTGGGGACTCCATTGCTCGCGCCGGTACGGTGGCCAACGGTAATTGCCGGCCACTCGCCACATCGGGTAATAGGGCGGCGCGGTAACCGCTCTTACCTCATGCCCGCGAGCAGCAAGCCAGGCAGCCATTTCTCCCGAATATTTGCCGATCCCCGGCGGTTCGGGCGCAAAGTTGGTGCTGCAAACCAGAATCTTCATTCTATTTGAACTTCGCGGTCCCATCGGAGGACCGCCCCTTCGATTGAACTTAAGAGAACTATTGTCGCGTTGAAATTGCTATCCCCTTCCCTCGCAGTGAGAGTGATTTCCATTTAGGAAGCGCCATAACGCGTCCCGATTCGGTAGTCGTAGATTTAAGAGCCAAATCGCTAAACACCTACGCTCCACATCACAACAAGATATGTCCGCAAATGCAATCCCTGTCGGCGTTAAGCAACGGCATCGTAGACTTCGCCGCCGGGGGTGCAAGGGTTGGCCCCGCATTTTGCATAAAAGCGGCAGACGGATGTGCCGTAATGAGCACGAAGGAAGTCGAGATCCAAACCCAAAGCGTCGTGGCACCGTTTTTTAAGGGGCGACTGTGGGACCAATCTGACATCACTTTCCTAGAATTTGGTAAGACAGGCTATTCATCAGCAAGGGCTCTAGCCGCGGTCGAGCTTACGATACTACGACACCGGTAATCACGACTAGAGCGAAATGTCTCGCACCGAACAATATGTCAACTGCGGATTCCCGCACAAAGATCGGATGCTCAGGAATTACTTTTCTGCGCTTGCACTATTTGCGCGGAGCACCCGCCATACACGAATATCAGGGCAACCGGGTTCGAATCCCCGTGGAGACGCCAATTTTAAACAGCGGCAAGCTCGGCCCGATTGGGCCGCACCGACCCGGTCCCCGCATTACGACGGTTTAAGTGTCTTGACGCCGGCTTTATTCGCTGCGCGCCGTAAGTCGTCATCAAGAGTCGCTATCGGGCCGCCGCCGCGCAGGGCAAGCTCCAGATACGATGCGTCGTAAGAGGACAGCCGATAGCGGCGTGACACCTGCAGGGTATCGGAAAGGACATGCGTGAACGTGTCGGTATCCACCTCCATCGCTATGCCTTCAAGCAACGAGATGAACGCTCCGCTTTGTGCTGCCGTCACCAGTTGTTTGGCTTCACTACGCGCGATCACGTTGGCAATTTCCAGGCCCCACGTCATTGGTACCATGGCCACGGTGCCGGGGTCCCGTAAGGCATGCAAGACTGCCAAAGGGTAAGCCTCGTCGCGCGCGCTAGTGTCCTGCAGTAACCAGGACAAGGTTACTGAGGCGTCGAGCACAAATCTCATTCGCGACCTTCCTCGATGAGGGCCTTGATGTTGATTTTCGCCCGTACCGGGTTGCTCTTCTTGAAGGCAAGAAATTGATCGATGGCTGCCGCCGGGTCCTTCGCTGTCCGGTCCTCGCTTGGAACGAGATCCGCGATGGCCTTGCCCCTATTGGTAATGGTGAATCGTTTGCCCGCCTGGACTTGGCGCAACAATTCCGGGAGTCTCGTTTTTGCCTCATATGCGCCGATCTCAATCTTCATGAGTTGCAGCCTCCATTCGATATTGAAAGACTAGTCTACGGACTGGTCTCTTGCAAGGAGCATGGATTAATGAGGTTAGATTCACGGTCTTGGTCCGGGGAACGGGTTCACATCGAATTCAGGCGCGAGTCGTTGGTCCGAATCCGGGTCGGCGAATTGCCAGGTGTCTACGTGGGCCAAGGGCGCAGTACCCTTTCGAGACGCCAAGTTTAGACGCCTTGGCTCCCGTTAATCCGGGGTACAATCAGCCCATGTCGAGCATGAGTCCCGAAAACGCGCGCGGGTATCTGGCGGGATTGGCGATCGCCAATGAGTTTGAGATCCAAGAATTGCGTAGCGCGCCGGTCGAGCTGAAACTTCGTCAGCTGTGGACACTGATGATGTCCGCCGACCTGTTTGAGAACGCGACGCAGCGTGAAACCGAGGTGTGCAAGATCCTCGTGAAACTTCCTGCAGTCGAGGATCTGCTGATTATGAAAGCGATCGCGCAGCGGCCGCAGGATCTGCGCGATATCGAAGGATTGCTGGACGCGCACCCCGACGCAGATGTCGATGTGGTGCGAAAGTGGGTTCGCGAGTTTTCGAACGCCGTGACCATGCCTGATTTGTTGGAAGAGTTCGAGAAGTTATTGGCGGGTCGCAGACCCAGACCTTAGTATTGAACCGGGGGGGACGCCGAGGGCAAGCGCGAGTATTTCTGGACCGATCCCTGGCACGCGGCGCAGACCCGCATGCTCATCGCCTGTCGCGCTTACGGCCTGCGCCCCATCGACGGCCCGTTCGGCGATTTCAACGACCCCGACGGCTTTCGCGCCGCTGCCAACCGTGCCGCCGTGCTCGGCTACGAGGGCAAGTGGGCGATCCACCCTACGCAGATCGCCTTGTGCAATGAGGTGTACACACCTTCCGCCGCCGAAGTGGCAAGGGCCACGCGTATCATGGAAGCCATGGCGCAGGCTGCGCGGGAGGGCCGAGGCGCCGTTTCCCTCGACGGGCGCCTGATCGACTACGCCAGTATCCGCATGCCTGAAGCATTATTGAAGAAGGCGGCCGCGATAGGGGCGGGTGCTGCGCGCAAATGGTGAGCGCAGAAAAGCGCAAAAATAATTCCTGAGCAGCCGATCTTTTTGCGGCGGGCTGATTCGCCGCAGTTGACATATTGTTGGGTGCGAGAGATTTCGCTCGAATCGAGGTGACCCATGTCGTAGCATCACAAGCTCCACCGCGGCTAGAACCCCTTGCTGATGAACAGCCTGTCTTACCAATTCTTAGGAAAGTGATGTCGGATTCGTCCCACAGCCGCCCCTCGAAAATCGGCGCCACGCCACTCTAGATTGATTGGAAATTTCCATTTCTAAAAAAATCGTATCGTAGTGACGGTTTATGATGGGAAATGTCGCTATATATAAGGGGCGGATCTCGACTTCCTTCGCGCTCACTACGGCACATCCGCCTGCCGCTTTAGTGCCTGCAAAAAAAATGCGGGGCCAACCCTTGCACCCCCGGCGGCGAGGTCTACGATGCTGTTGCCTAACGCCGACAGGCATTGCATTTGCGGATCTATCTTGTTGTGATGTGGAGCGTAGGTGTTTAGCGATTTGGCTCTTAAATCTACGACTGCCGAATAGGGACGCGTTATGGCGCTTCCTAAATAGAAATCGCTCTCATCGCGAGGGAAGGGAATATCAGTTTGAACGCGCTAGTTCTTTAAGTTAAATCGAAGGGGCGGTCTCCGATGGACCGTAAAGTTCAAAAAGAATGAAGATTCTTGTTTGCAGCACCAACTTTGCGCCCGAACCCACGGGAATCGGCAAATATTCCGGAGAAATGGCTGCCTGGCTTGCCGCTCGCGGGCATGAGGTAAGAGCGGTTGCCGCGCCGCCCTATTACCCAAAGTGGCGAGTTGCGAGCAATTACCGTTGGCCACCGTACCGGCGTGAGAAATGGAATGGCGTTGACGTGTGGCGAGCGCCGCTCTGGGTCCCCAAATCACCCCACGGTCTTACGCGAGTTCTGCATCTATTGTCGTTTGCGGTGCTGTCCTTTCCCGTCATGCTGCGCCAAGTCCTCTGGGTGCCGGATCTGGTGATTACCGTTGCTCCTGCGTTGGTTTGCGCGCCGGCTGCCCTGCTGACGGCGCGGCTTAGCGGAGCGGAGGCTTGGCTGCACCTTCAGGATTTCGAGGTTGACGTCGCGTTCCGGATGGGACTGCTCAAGGGCAATCTGTTGCAGCGGCTGGTCTTGCGGCTGGAGCGCTGGCTGCTGCGTCGATTTGATGTGGTTTCCTCAATTTCGGGCCGTATGGTCGAGCGGCTTCATCAGAAGGGGGTGGCTCAAAAGCGCATTCGCTACTTCCCGAATTGGGTGGATGTATCGCACATTGCCCCAACGCTGACCGCGGGAAAATACCGCGTGCAATTGGGTATCGCCCCTGATGCGGTAGTCGTCATGTTCTCGGGAACATTGGGCGCCAAACACGGCCTGACGGTGATTCCAGCGGTGGCGAGGCTCCTCGCTGCCCGTAAGGATATCGTGTTCATCGTGTGCGGTGAGGGCTTGATGAAGCCCTGGCTCGAATCGGCGAGCGCCGAGCTGCCGAATGTCCGGTTAATTCCCCTGCAGCCGTTCGAGCTTTTGGGGGATTTGCTGTGCATGGCGGATATTCATTTGCTTCCCCAGAGCATCTGCGCGACCGATCTCGTTCTGCCTTCAAAATTGTCGGGAATGATGGCGAGCGGTCGCCCGGTGATTGCGACTTGTATGACCGGAACCGAGCTCGACTCGGTCGTCTCACAATGCGGCATGGTGGTTCCGCCACAGGACAGCGCGGCGTTGGCCGAAGCGATCTGTCGCCTCGCGGACGACGCTCCGATGCGGCTCGACCTCGGGCGCCGCGCTCGCGCGTACGCGGAAACCCATTTTGATCGGGATGCAGTTCTTGGACGAGTCTTTGGACAGATAGAGGGGGATGCAGCCAGTATTCCGGATGACGTTGTTGCTTGATTACCCCTTAGCTCGCCGCCCCATCGCCTGGCGCCCGATCTACCTGCGGTTTATCGCGAAAGAACTGCGAAACACGTCCGCGCAGGTGCATGGCGAGTGCGTCGACATAGGGCTCACGCATCATGCTGATGTGCGTTCCGACGATCGGAACAATCTCCGATTGGGGCGCGAATTGACTCCACCTCCGCCCGATTTGAGGCAGATACAGCAGGGGCGTTATTTTCGCCTCATAGACCACCACATCTCCGGAGTATTCTTTGGGAACGTACGCAAACAGGGAGGCGAAGAGCCGATTGACGAAGGATTTTTGAGCAGGCTGATAGCGCGACACGTCCATGATGCCCTCTACCGAGTATCCGCCGCCCAATTTCTCGCCGCGCTTGAGGCCGAGCGCACCTTTCCGGATCGCGTAGGCATTGTTCGAAAAGCTCCATTTCAATGACTGAAACGACCGGCTCCTCATCAGATCTGAATGGATGGTCCAGCGCGGAAGATTGCGGACCAGCTCAAGCAAGTAGCGCGGCGTCCAACGGCCGAGGACGGCCCCTGTGTTTTCAGGCACCCCATCGATAACGATCAGGGGTCGGACTTCCCGGCCCCTGGCGCGCAAATTCTTTGCCATCGCAAGAGCGATGACCGCGCCCAGGCAATATCCGCCCAGCACGAATGGGCCGTTCGGTTGAAATTTGACCAACGCATCGGTGTAGTAATCGGCGATAGACTGGATGGAGGCGCCGAATGCGGTATTCTCCATCTGCTTGGGCGGCGCTTGAATGCCGTAAAATCTCACCGTCGACTCAAGCCGCTTTGCCAGATCGACAAATTCTCCGGTCGTCCCGGACAGGGAATGAACGCAATAAAATGCCGGTAGTTGTAGGTCAACGCTGCGGGCGCTGTCGTTGACAGGCAAAATCATTTGCTCGGAGTTGCGTAATGCTCTCGCCAACAAAACGTTGGTGTTGCTAGTTAGTTCGGTGCGAGGCGATGTCATTAGCGGAATCCAGCAGCAAATTCATCGCGCCATTGCACTTCGCGGGTGCAGGGCGCAAACAAGCCAAAATTATACATTCGGAAGGCCAATCGCGACCGGTCGCTGAGCCCCAATCTCGGTCAGTGTTTTATTTACACGAAACAATGTTCTGTCAAATGCGCTTGCCAACTCCTTGAATAAAGTACAAACAAAACGCCTTTCGCGATAGTGTTAACATTCGTTAACCGGGTAATTTGTGCACAAATTGAACGGGATGCAGTTCTTGGACGAATCTTTGGACAGATAGAGGATGAAGCCAGTATTCCGGATGACGTTGTTGCTTGAGTGGCTAGCCCGAAGTTCCCCGTCATTTTGATTCCTGTGTAGTCAGCAGATCCCTATTTTTTCCTTGTTTGAGGTTCGATCTGAGCCATTTACTGGCTACAGTATGTAGTCACTAAATAGTTGACAATACGTGACGAATCTGCTAGTTTTCATCGGATGTCAGAACGTGGAGGCGCCGTGCATGTCGTCACCACACGGCGTCGCTACAAAGGCCGTGTGTACGCCACCCATCTGCTGCGCCGGAGCTATCGAGAGGATGGGCGCGTCAAGAACGAAACCCTCGGTAACCTCTCGCACCTGCCGGACTCATTAATTGATGTAGTGCGCCGCGCTCTGCGCGGGGAGACCTTCGTGCCAGTGACGGCACGGCTCGAGGTACTCGGCTCGCGCCCACACGGCCATGTCCACGCGGTGCGTATGGCGATGGAACGACTCAAGATTGAGTCACTGATTGGCTCGCGGGCGAGCCCAGAACGAGAGCGGATCTGCGCGCTCATTGCCGCCCGTGTGCTCGCCCCCCACACCAAGCTCGCCACCACCCGTTGGTGGCACACCACAACGCTCGCCGAGGAGTTCGGCGTGAGCGGCGCTGATGAGGATGATCTATATGCGGCGATGGACTGGCTGCTGGAGCATCAGCCCATCATCGAGCGCAAGCTCGCCGCGCGGCACTTCGCTGAAGTGTCAGCGCCGGTCTGATTTCCGGGTAGCTTGGGCGGAACGGACGCCGGGGTTGTGCTCATCCGTATTCTTCGGGTGAGATTTATTTAAATCGTTTTGTTCTCTTGGATTTTGTTCCAGCGTCGGGCGCGCAGTCGCGCGCACCGGCGATGGCGCGTGCACGATCAAAATACGCTCCTGCACAGGGGGAGCGATGGCGAGCAAACGCAGAAGCAAGTGCCGGAACTGTCGGGAATTATTCAAGGCGGATGCGCGTAACCGCGGGCGCCAGAAATACTGCTCAAAGCCCAGTTGTCGTGCGGCCAGCAAGGCGCAATGTCAGCGTCGATGGCTGGCGCGGCCGCAGAACGCCAATTACTTCTGCGACGCCGAGAATGCAGCTCGTGTGCGGCGCTGGCAACGGGCGCATCCGGGCTATTGGCGCAACACCGGGCGCTACAAACGCCGTACCTTACAAGAACCCTGGCGCTCGCAAGCTATTGATCGGACGGTGGATGTTGGCCTATTAGCCTTACAAGATGCCATGCGCCAGCAAGGCCCTGTATTGATTGGATTAATCGCCACCTTGACCGACTCGTCCTTACAAGAGGACATGGTCGCCAGCAGCCGCCGCTTGCTACAACTCGGGCAAGACATCCTGGGTGGGAAGAGACGCGATGCGCATCAAGCGGGTGCTACGCCCTGAGGCGCTGCGGCGGATACCGCGGCAGTTCAGTTGGATCGATCAACGCCTGGTGAGCGATCACCACCTCGAGCGCTGCGATACCGCCGCGCTCGCCTTGTATTTGTTCTTGGTCACGGTCGCTGATGCCCAAGGCTTGAGTTACTACAGCGATCCCAAGTTGGCGAAATCCTTGTCGCTGCCGGCGGCGCGGCTGGCGCAGGCGCGCGCGGATCTGATCCGCCTCAATCTGATCGCCTACGCCGCGCCACTGTATCAGGTTCTCGCACTCGACCCACCGGCACCACCCCGGTGTGAGGTGGGGACGCGCGACTTGCAGCGCACGCTTGAGCGGATACGTGCCGCGTTCGCCGATCAACCACCGAACACCACCGAGAAGAACCGATGATCAACTACGAAACGTACTGCAAAATCCGCGACCACCGTGAGCGCCAGGGGCTGACCATCACGCAGACCGCCCGAGCGTTGGGTCTACACACCGAGACGGTCTCGAAGTGGTCGCGCGTCGAACACTATCGCCAGCAACCGGGTGTCAAGCGCGGCAGCCGACTCGATGAATACAAGACACTGATTGTGCGCTGGCTCGACACCCACCCGTACAGTGGGCAGCAGATCTTCCAGCGCCTGCGCGAGGTCGGCTACACCGGGGGCCTGACCCTTATCAAGGAATACGTGCGTGCAATCCGGCCGCCGCAGAAGAAGAGTTTTTTGAAACTCACCTTCTCCGCAGGCGAATGCGCTCAAGTCGATTGGGGCGAATACGGCACGATCGCCGTCGGCTCGACGAGGCGCAAGTTGTCCTTCTTCGTGATGGTGCTGTGTCACTCGCGCCAAATGTATGTGGAGTTCACGGTCTCCCAGACCATGGAGCACTTCCTCGCATGCCACCAGAACGCCTTCGTCGTCTTAGGCGTACCGGAAAAAATCATGGTCGATAATCTGAGGTCCGCAGTGCTCAAGCGCCTGATTGGCGAGGCACCGGTTCTGAACCCACGGTACGTGGATTTTGCACGCCATCAGGGCTTTAAAATTGCTCCTTGCAACGTGCGCGCGGGCAACGAAAAAGGGCGGGTCGAATCCGGCGTCGGTTACGTCAAGAAAAACTTCCTGAATGGCCTACAACTGAGCGACTTTGCGCACGTCAATCCGGCCGCACAGGTCTGGCTCGCCGAGATCGCCAACGTGCGCATCCATGGCGAGACCCATCGCCGGCCGGTGGACCTGTTCGCCGAAGAACGGCCTTACCTGAAGTCGGCGAACCTAAATCCCTACGATCTGGCCCGGGTCCTGTCGCTGCGCGCCTCCAGCCAGTTCCGCATCGTCCTCGACACCAACCGCTACTCGGTGCCGGCACGCTATGCCGGCCAGCGCCTCACGGTGAAAGCCTATCCGGATCGGCTCTGCCTGTACCATCAGGACCAACTCATCGCCCGCCACGCACGCAGCTTTGATCGGCGCCAGGATATCGAAGACCCCGATCATCCGAAAGTGCTGCTCGAGCAGCGCCAGAATGCGCGTGAGCAGCGGCTGCTGTCGCAGTTCCTCGCCTTGACGCAAAACGCCCGGGCGTACTACGAAGGGTTGGTCGCCCGGCGCTTTAATGCTCGGCAACACGTGCGCAAGATCCTGGCCCTCGCCGACATCTACGGCCGCAGCGACACCGAGCGCGCCATCGACGATGCGCTCGCCTTCAACGCCTTCTCCAGCGAATACATCGCGCACTTGCTGCAGTCCCGCGCCCGCAGCAAACCCCTCGCCTCGAGCCCCCTGTCCCTGATGCGCAGCGCCGATCTGCTGGAACTCGACTTGCCCGAACCGGACCTATCCATCTACGAGGTCAAGGAGTCATGAAAGATCCAAACGGGGAGTACACCGAGTCAAGCGATGTTCCCTCGCTCACGAAAATGCTGCTGCGTCTGCAGCTGCCGTTCCTGCGCGAGCATCATCACGAGTTGGCACAAACTGCTGCTGAACAACACTTAAGTCATCTGGACTACCTGCAGCGGCTCATCGAGGGCGAAGTGAACCGGCGCGAAGACAGCGGTCTGCAACGGCGTATCCGGCTTGCGCGCTTCCCCGTGCTCAAGACCCTGGACCAGTTCGACTGGAGTTGGCCGAAGAAAATCAATCGCCCGCAAATCCAGAATCTGTTCCGGCTACAGTTCGTCAAACAAAAAGCCAACGCCATCTTGTTAGGCAACGTCGGCCTCGGCAAGACCCACTTGCTCATCGCCCTCGGCCATACCGCCTGCCTACGCGGCTATAGCGTGCACTTCACCACCGCTATCGATATCATCCACACGCTCTCCGCCGCCACCGGTGCCGGTGATCTGAAGCGCGCCATGCAGCGCTATCTGAAGCCTTCGCTATTGCTGATCGACGAAGTGGGTTACTTGCCGATCGACAAACTGGGTGCCGACCTGTTGTTCCAAATCATCTCCACCCGATATGAACGCGGCGCCATCGCGCTCAGCACCAATCGCGCCTACAAAAAGTGGCCGGAAATCTTCAATAACGACTCGACCCTCACCTCCGCAATCCTCGATCGTCTACTGCACCGATGCGAAACTGCCGTCATTGAGGGCAAAAGCTACCGTGCAAAAGATCGCGTCGAAGACCCCTGACTCGCCATGATGCCTATCGCCCACAGCTCCCTTTGCACCACGGTTTTGAATCCGCCCAATCTCGCCGGTTTTGGGGCCGCCGCTAACACTGAAGGGGCCCTCGCGCTCTATGACCTGTCCTCGAGCTACTTCGAGGGCACGCACTGTACGCTGGGGCGTATCGGCTACAACCGCGACGGCAAGAAGAATAAGTTGCAGGTCAACTATGGGCTCTTGACCACCCGATTGGGGTGCCCGATCTCGGTGTCGGTGTATGAGGGCAATACGGCGGATGTGAAGACTTTGATGCCGCAGGTCGCAAAGCTCCAAGAGTCTTTTGGCCTCGAGCGCGTGGTGCTCGTCGGGGATCGGGGCATGATCTCGCACAAGGCCATTGGCGAGCTCAAAGCGATGGAGGGGATGGCCTGGATCACGGCCTTGAAGAGCAGCCAGATCCGCGCGCTCGTCGAAGCTGGTGCGCTGCAGCTGGGGCTCTTTGATGAACGCAATCTCTTTGAGATCGCTCATCCGGCCTATCCGGGCGAGCGGCTCATTGCGTGTCGCAACCCCGAGCTTGCCAAACTCCGAGGTCACAAGCGCCGCGCGCTTCTACAGGCGACCACGCTCGAACTCGATAAGATCCGCGAGCGGGTCGAGCGCGGTGCGCTCAAGGGTGCTGCCACGATCGGCGTGAAGCTCGGCCGCGTGCTGGACAAGTACAAAGTTGGTAAGCACTTTGAACTCAACATCACCGACACCGCAGTCAAGTATCAAATCCTCGAGGCGCAAGTCGCCGCCGAGGCGGCGCTCGATGGGATCTACGTCATTCGCACGGGGCTTGCCAAGAAACACATGTCGGCGCCCGAGGCGGTGCGCAGTTACAAGGCGCTCGCCCAAGTCGAGCGTGCGTTCCGCTCCTTGAAGACCGTGGACTTGAAAATCCGCCCGATCCACCATTGGCTTGAGAGCCGAGTGCGCGCGCACATCTTCCTGTGCATGCTCGCCTACTACGTCGAGTGGCATCTGATCGAAGCGTGGCGACCGCTGCTGTTTGCCGACGAGGATCAGGCCGCCAAGACCACCCGTGATCCGGTCGCACCGGCCCAGCGCTCCGCTGCCGCGCTCGAGAAAGTCCGCACCCACTCTCGCAGCGATGGCGAGCCCGTGCACAGCGTGCGCACACTGCTCGCCGAACTCGCCACGCTCGTGCGCAACACCTGCCGCGCGCCCGAGCATCCAGCGACCTTCGATATCCTCACCACGCCCACGCCTCTTCAGCGCCGCACCTTCGAACTCGTCGAACAGATCAGCGCGTAGTCAGAAACTAAACACCTCAAATCAACGCATGTCCCTGTCAGGCATGGAAATTACTGACCGCAACGCGGGGGAACTTCGGGCTAGCGCGCCGAATTTTCTTGCTCGAGACGAATGACTTCCCGGGCGTTTGAGCAACGTATCCATCAGAGGTAACGCCGCTTTCCCCACTTGGTCGATCAGCACAGAGTACCGAACGGGAAATGCACCACAAGCTCTAAAGCACTCGCCGCCGCCAACTGGGCGCATTGTCGCAACTTTACTGCGGCGAGTTCCTAGTCCCTTTTTAAGGCGTGATAGCTTAGCACCATAAGTTGATAAAATCTCAGCGTCCAGCGGATCAACCTTTTTCGCGGTGACTTAAAAAGACTCAAAAACTCAAGGGCGGGCTTGCTACCGGGTGCGTGGACAAGGCTGTGCCTCAGGTGATGTCGAAGCGAGCGGTCCGTGTGTTTCGACCAGTGCCGACTGACGAGTAGATATGGCGTTTGATTCACAATTTTATTCTTCGCATTTTCATTCAGTAAAATGTTTAGGCTGGCTGTGAAAAACATTTCGTCGCCAACATGATGCAGCGAAGGAATATTGGCAAAATAATGCGGCAGGACGCCCTTGGCCTTCTCGATTAATTGACTGAGGCCTTTTCTGCTTCCGCCGATGAATTCGCCCCCAAACCAGCGGGGATCAGCAAATGTTTCCCCGGCGACTATTTCGATGTCCGCCTTGATGCGCTTGGCGCCATAGGCCGGAAATACCTGATCGGAAATATCATATACGATCAGATCGGCGTGTTGGATCATGTATAGCTGTTCGTCATCGAAACGACGAAGCGCGACAATATCGCAATCGAGCAAGAAAAATCTATCGTCATCCGTCTTAACTAGATCAAGGGCGGCAACCAAAGCATCCAGTTTATGATGGGCCTCGTAAAAGGAAATGCCCTGTGGGACGCTGATAGACGACGAGATTTGAATGATGGTTGGAGGCTCACGTCCGTTGTCGGCAAACCAGGAGTGTATTTTCTGTTCGTCGTTTGTGAAAACTACAAGCTCATTGCCAAATTTGAGCCGAAGCGTTTTGGCCAGAAGATCAACTTGTCGGAAATAAGAATGAACACTCAAGTTTTTATTGTTAACTGGACGGTGGCTCTTTTCGTCTATCCACAATAATGTTCCGAATGTATTCATTGCGCAGTGTCCCAACGTTAATTTCGGGCGTATCGAGATGCTGGATGATAGTCCCTTCGTGTTTGTCGATCGTATCGGCGGTAAACTACTCGGCCAGCACCGCTCAGGCAGATCCACTTATCCTGAAGAAAAATCTGTCTTAACAAGCGGAGCCACCCCTATCACTCGTGCCTGGACCCCTGGCCCAGTGAGTCTGTCTTGACGAACCCGCTGCGGGAAATCTGCACGGTGGGGTCAGTGAGGGGCGGGAGCATCATGCTCCCGCCTACTCGGAGATTCACGGTCTTGGGCCGGGGAACGGGCCCACACCGAATTCAGGCGCGAGTCGCCACGCGCCTCGGAGAGCATCAGTTCATCGAGTAACAGCAAGATAGAATACAGCGGAACGGTGCGCGGCCTGGCCGCCCGAAGTGGCAAAGGCTGCGCGAATCATGGAAGCCATGGCGCAGGCTGCGCGAGAGGGCCGAGGCGCTGTATCCCTCGACGGGCGCCTGATCGACTACGCCAGTATCCGCATGGCCGAGGCTTTATTGAAGAAGGCGGCTGCGATAGGGGCGGGTGCTGCGCGCAAATAGCGCAAGCGCAGAAAAATAATTCCTGAGCATCCGATCTTTGTGCGGGGATCGGCAGTTGACATATTGTTGGGTGCGAGAGATTTCGCCTCGAGTCGTGATTACCGGTGTGTCGTAGCATCGCAAGCTCGACCGCGGCTAGAGCCCTTGCTGATAAATAGCTTATCCTACCAAATCTAGGAACGTGATGTCGGATTCGTCCCCCACGGCGCTTTGGGGGTGATCTCGACTTCCTTCGTGCTCATTACGGCACATCCGCCTGCCGCTTTAGTGCCTGCAAGATGCGGAGCAACCCTTGCACCCCCGGCGGCGAAGTCTACGATGCCGTCGCTTAACGCCGACAGGTATTGCATTTGCGGATCTCTCTTGTTGTGATGTGGAGCGTAGGTGTTTAGCGATTTGGCTCTTAAATCTACGACTGCCGAATAGGGACGCGTTACGGCGCTTCCTAAATAGAAATCACTCTCGCTGCGAGGGAAGGGGATAGCAATTCTTTGGACAGATAGAGGATGAAGCCAGTATTCCGGATGACGTTGTTGCTTGATTAGCCCTCAGCGCGCCGCCCCAACGCCTGGCGCGCGATCTACCTGCGGTTTATCGCGAAAGAATTGTGCGATACGCGGGCGCAGGTCCCTTGCAAATGCGTCGACATAGGGTTCACGCATTATGCTGATGTGCGTTCCCACGAGGGAACAATTTCCGATTGGGGCGCGAATTTACCCCACATCCGCCCGATTTGGGCAAATACAGCAGGGCCGTTATCTTTGCCCTCATATAGACCACCAGGGTTCCAGCGCGGGATGGGACGTCATGCAAACCCCATGTCTAACCGACTTGACAGCGCTTGCCTATGCGGGCGAGGATTTTCCTTCCTGTATTAGGGGCCCCGTGGTATCAGGACACGTCGCAACCAAGATCGCAGCAATACCGTCCCTTTGTACCGGTATGTATATACCCGATAAATTAGATAAATTTGCTCGATACATCGCAGCGACTGCGAAAAATCCGGTAGTCCTGTCGCCGCGGAAGGAATATGTATTCATTCTGAGCCATATGCGCGGCCGTACCTCGCTTCTATCGCACATCCTCGGCAGCCATCCGGAGATATCCGGCCATTCGGAGATGCATCTGGGATACTCAAATGGCTTCGATCTTCTGAAACTTCGATGCAAAGTGTCCATGGACAACTCAAATAGCTTGAGCGGACGTTATGTGCTGGACAAAGTGCTTCATGGCTACACTCTCAGCTGCCGAATAATGGCGGCCCCTGAAACAAAAGTTATTTTTCTGTTGCGGGAACCGGAATCGAGCCTGAAAAGTATCATCGCCATGGGGCGGAAGTACCCAAGTCCCGACTGGTATCGCGATCCCGGGAAAGTACTCGAGCACTACATCGCAAGGCTGTCGCAGCTCGAAGACATCGCGAAAGAGCGTGCCAAAGCAGGTGCTCCGCTCGCCTTCTATTTCGACTCCGAGCTCCTGCTCAAGCGCACGACTCTGGTTCTGCAAGAGTTAACGCAATGGCTAGGACTGACCACGGAACTAAGTCCTCACTACGCGATCTTCGAGACCACCGGACGACCGTTCTGGGGTGACCCCTCAAACGCTATCAAATCAGGACAGATCATAAAATCGGCCACGTGCCACGACCAGATCGAGCTGGATGCGGAGATTCTGAATAGGGCAAGGCCGGTATTCCGCCGTTGCCGGGACACGCTCCTCGCGCTTTGCCGGACCCCTAAGCTCGAAGATTAGCAGGGACCCGGGCGGATAGGGCGACTGGCGGTATCGAGGATTGACACGCCGCTGGTGCCAATTTGCAGCCCTTCGGGGAGTTCAACATTACACAAAAGAGGGGTCGCTATCTAGCTAGGTCTGATTTCGAATTGATTTAAGTACAAGCCAAAGGCCCGATGTGGAGTAGTTTGTGCAAAAAGGCAACCGTTTCAAGGACATGATGTTCCGGCGACGTTGCGCTGTGCGGGTTATCTCGGCTTACTACCGGTCCCAACGGGGAATTGGCTTCAACCACCGCACTTTTGCGGAATTCGCTTCGGCATCGCGGAGTGAGGAGGCAGATGTAGCAACAACAGACTTATCGGGCTCTTTTAAGACTCATGTTAGGTAAAATATGCTCGAATGGTGCTGTGAAATGCGTCACAATGAAGTTGAACGCCATCTGACCGGCGGTTGGTCCATGTTGAGGGGGTCGAATTAATACCCACGAGCCTCGAGCGTCAACTGTGATGAGTCTGGAAACGCGCCATCGACGCCGCGATGTGCATTTTCTGATCCGGACTCCTATTCTTGCCTGCCTCATATTTTTATCGGGTCTGGGGACACCGCCGGCGCTGGCGCAGCACGAGTACGTGTTAACTCCCGGCGATATCGTTAAGATTAGTGTGTTTCAGAACCCCGATTTGAGCCTGGACGCGCGAGTCTCTGAAGTGGGCGCCATCAGCTATCCCCTCATCGGCTCAGTAGCTGTGAGCGGACTCACGCTGCCGGCGGCGGAGCACAAGATTGCGCAAATGCTCAAGGACGGCGGCTTCGTTCTCAACCCGCAAGTCAATATATTACTTACCCAGGCCCTAGGTAATCTCGTGTCTGTGATTGGAGAGGTGAATCACCCCGGCAGGTATTCACTAGAAGCTGCCGGCGGCCATCTTTCAGGAATGCTTGCGGCAGCCGGCGGAATTATCTCGGCGACCGGCGGCGACGCCGTGATCGTGACCGGTTCGCGCGGCGGCAAGCCCTTTCGACGCGAGATAGACATTGTCCAAATGTTTTTGAGCGGCAATTCACAGGATGACATCGACCTCTTCGGTGGCGACACGTTGTACGTCAATCGGGCGCCCGTGTTTTATATCTACGGCCAAGTGCAGAAACCCGGGCAAGTCCGCTTGGAGAGAGGTATGACCGTGATGCAGGCGTTGGCCTCCGGCGGCGGTGTCACCGGCAAAGGTACTCAGCGGGGCATTGTTCGAGTTCGGCGTGACGCCAATGGAAAGGTGAAGGAGGAGAGCGTTTCTTTGGATAATAACGTGCAGGACAAGGACGTTATCTACGTTAAAGAGAGTTTGTTTTGATTATTCGAGGCGCATCCAAGTCGCATCATTGCCAGCACGGAGATTCGACGTAACTATGAGTCTTAACCAATTCCTTGTGATATTGCGTGCTCGATGGCGCATTGCATTCTACACATTGTTCGGAGTAATCATCACCGTACTCGCCGTGAGCTTAATTTGGCCTAAGCAATACAAGGGCATCGCGTCCATTGTGGTCGACATGACAGATCCGCAAGCAACGGTTGCCAACGCGGACATGGCCGGCCAAATGGTCGCCAGCTACGTGACTACGCAGGCGGACATCATCGAGAGTCACCGTGTGGCCGAGCGAGTGGTGAAAATGCTGAAGCTCGATCAACAACCGGAAGCTAGACGGCGGTGGGCGAAGAGCACAGACGATGACATCACCGTTCCTATCGCCGATTATCTGCTGGATAAGAAGCTCCTCGTGGCACCGGTACATGAGAGTCCGACGCATTCAAGCAACGTCATCGATATCTCCGTAAAATGGTCGGACCCGACGATAGCTGCGGCCCTGGCGAATGCTTTTGCGCAGGTCGCGATTGAAACCAATATCGAATTGAAGGTCGAGTCCGCCAAGCAATACGCACGCTGGTTCGATGAACACTCGCGGGCTTTGCGTGCCAATTTGGAAGCGAAACAAAAGCAGCTGTCCGACTTTCAAAAGGCCAATGGCATCATAGAGACTGACGAAAAACTGGATGTGGAGAACGCGCGCCTGGCGGAACTTTCGACCGAATTGGTGACCATTCAAACACTGCGGCAAGAAAGTGAATCGCACCAACGCCAGGTCGGCGGCGCTGCCATTGAATCATTGCCTGAGGTTCTGCAAAGTCCGACGATTCAGAACTTAAAGGCCGCTCTGGCAGTGGCCGAAGCGAAACAGAAGGATGTCGCCGAGCGGCTGGGTAAGAACTATCCGGATTATAGGCAAGTAGAGTCGGAAATTACCAACTTGCGCGATCGCATCGCTCGAGAGAGCGCCAACATAGCGGCATCGCTCGGTAGTACGAACCAGATCAATATACGTCGAGAAAACGACGTCCGGACCGCGCTTGAGGCGCAGAAAAAGCGCGTCCTGGAGTTAAAGCATCAACACGACGAGGCGGCCGTTCTTGATAGCGACGTAACGGCGGCGCAGAAAGAACTGGACGACGTTACTCAGCGTCTCGCGCAAAGTAGCCTGGAAAGCGTGACGCAGAAGACCAATGTCGTTCAATTGACCACTGCTACTGCACCCAAAAATCCGTCCAGTCCCAATCTGGCCATCAACATGATATTGGCTGTATTTTTGGGCGGCTTGTTCGGAATTGGCGCCGCCCTGGCGGCGGAAATGCGTGACCCTCGTATCCGTGAGGACGAAGACATGCTGGAGCTCGGTGTCCCGCTGCTGGGCAAAGTCAACTCCGTGGTAGTGCGTGCCAAAGATGTTCGCCTGCCGCCGGCCCAGCTCGAGCCATCGGTAATTTGATCTCAGAGCGTTTATGAACAAAGCCACCGATAGCGCCGTGATGACACGAGAGGTACCCCAGGACCGTGGTCGCACCATCGGCGCGATACTCGTCGAACAAGGTCGGCTGAACGCTGAAGATGTGGAGGTAATTCAGCGCTTCGCCAACGACCAGGGCGTGCGGTTCGGCGATGCCGCTGTACAACTGCAGCTCACAACCCAACACGACATCGAATCGGCCATTGCTAAGCAGTACAATTATCCGGTCTTGGCCCGCGGCGGCGATGGCGGCGTAGCTGACGAGGTTGTCGCGGCATATCAACCGCAGAGCGAAGCGGTTGAGCCTTTGAGATCGTTGCGCAGCCAATTGATTCTTCGTTGGCTCAAAAACGCAGACCGCACGGTCTTGGCCATCACCAGCGCCGAACGCGGCGAGGGTCGCAGTTGGCTGGCGGCAAATCTTGCGACCATGTTTGCCCAACTCGGGGAGCGAACGCTGCTCATTGATGCGGATATGCGCCATCCGCGTCAACACAGCTTATTCAATATTGATAATTCAGTGGGTTTGTCCGCCTTGTTGACTGGGCGCGCTGGGAGGGAAATTGCGCGCCGCATCGATCCGCAGCTGCGGCTGTTCGTACTGCCAGCGGGCACCCTTCCGCCCAATCCGCAAGAATTGCTCGCCCGTCCAGTACTCGATGTGATCCTCGATCATTTCGATGCTCGATTCAGCCTCGTGATCATAGATACGCCGGCCCTATCCGAGACTGCGGACGCGCAGATATTGGCGGCAAAGGCGGGCAACTCGATTTTGGTCGCGCGCCGCAATTACACACACCACTCAAAGTTGGTCGCGGCGATGCAAATCCTGGTGGATACGGGTGTGAACGTCATCGGGAGCGTGATCAACGACCACACGAGCCGTGATCGCGCAGTTGCGTCTGCTCGCGGCGGCGACCGATTTCATCTTAAGCAGCGCCAAACCCGAACGAAACGGGGGTAAGCGGTTCTGAAGGTTTGGCTACATTCATGAAGTCAAGAAGCTCGAGTCACGCGGTCAGCTTGCAGGTATTTGTGGGCCTGCTAATCGTGCTGACGGAAATTGTGTTCCTGGATTTTTTGGCGTCAGCCGGGATCGAAGTCGTTCTGTCCAGTGTCGTGATGACGATTGCGCTACTGATAGAGCTTAGGTTCGGCATACGACCAAAGGTCGGCACTCCGGCAGACATTGCTGTCTTTATTTTCAATTGGCTGTTTCTCGACTTGGCGCCGAAGATACAATTGATCAACTCGCCGCAACAGCTGGTCAACACGTCTTCCGTTGCTGTCGACAGGGTTGCAGTGACAAACGTTGTGTGTGCGCTTTTCATCATCACGTTCACCCTTGTTTACGGGATTCTGAGCAGGCGATCCGAGGTGGCCACGGTGCCGGCGGCCGCGGCGACTGCACCTCAACTGCAGTTTACGGGTGGTAGCGTTGTGCTGGCGGTTTTCGCCTGTGTCTTGGCGGCTGGGGTGGCGGCACCATACGCATACGCATCCGGAGATGCCGCGATTGCATCGCCGGTAAGAGAGATCGTGAAGAGGTTTCTGCTTTTTGTGCCTTCAGCAACCCTCCTTATTTTGCTCAACGAGACTATTCGCAGTCGGGGTAAATGGCTCTTTAGCCGGATATGCGCGATAGTGCTATTGATCGTATTGGTAGTAATCACCGAAAATACCTACACCGAAAGACGCAACGCGCTGGGACCTCTATATCTTGGGTTGATACTAATCGCGTTTCAAAACTGGTTCGCGAGCCGCAGCAGGCGCATGCTATTGCTTGTGAGCAGCCTGGTTGTTGTTTTTCCCGCGATTTCGCTATTCACTCACAATCGCCAGCAAACTCTACAAACCCTAGGTGGCCTCACAATGAGCGACATCGGGGAGCGAATTGCGCAATGTTATTTTTCCACCGACTATGATGCGTGGGCGAATATATACACGAGCGTTGAGATTGTTAAAGTGCACGGAATGCAATGGGGCCATCAGCTGTTGGGATCCCTGTTGTTCTTTGTGCCTAGTTCGATATGGACCACGAAACCGCTCGCGACCGGTATATTTTTGGCCAACTATCTGATTGCAAATTACGGTATGTGGTTCACCAATCTATCTGCACCATTAGTGGCGGAGGGTTATTTGGATTTTGGTTACTTGGGGGTCATTGTATATGCAGGCGCTCTCGCCGCTTTAGTAACCTTCCTAAACAAACTTGCTCTTAAAAACAAATGGGTCGCCTTGCCTATGGCCACTTACATGTCAGTGTTCCTAGTGATGCTTTTGCGCGGTTCGTTAATGGTCGCGCTGGGATTTGCGACTGCCGCGTTCTTATCGTTTGGCTTAGCGTCCGCGTTGCTGTCAATGAGGCTGGGAGTGCGGCGCCGCTGGTCTGTGGGTCGGCAAATCGGTGTTCGCCCGACCATGGTGCCCCGACCTTGACCGTCATTAAGCGGGCCTGCGTGCATTCGTCGGGCCATTGCCCCGTCCGTCATTGGCCTTTCAAGTCTGCGCGATGATACCGGATCAATTCGATCTTCGGACAGAATTGAGCTGGAGAAGGTAGTGGCTCGCATGCAGGGCGACTTTTGCAAAGAGAACTGCGCAGGGCTGGTTTGAGCCTCGTGCGGATATCCATGTGAAGACAGCTACTGGTCGCACAGCCCTTGCCGTCGCCATGACGACATGCGCATCGATGTGCTCAAACATGGTCTTCTCGGCAACCGACTATCGCGACACTCTCGATAGGGCCGTCGCGGCACCCGAGGAGGGCGATGTCGATGAACGCACCGACCACTTTGACCCGTCTGTCGGTGATGATATTGCGTACGACAGCAATCTTTATAGACTACCGTCGAGCGTTACTAACCTCACAACTCTTTCAGGAATAGGACTCAACCCCAGTCGAGAGGATTACATCGATAGCGTGACGGCGGGGCTCGATGCAAGGTGGCTCGCCGGCAATAGGCAGAGCATTGATCTCGATTTGGGTGCCGCTGACAATCGATACTTCCGAAATAGCGATTTGGACAATATTTCGAGTAGCGATCGATTGGTTTGGAATTGGGGCTTGGGCGAGGCGCTTTCGGGCCAGGTGGGTGCGGATTACTTTCGAGCCCTCGCCGGATTCGAAAACACCGAGACATATTCGCGCACGCTGGTCAACAAAGAGGAGTATTTCGCCGGAGGTCGCTATCAGGTCGGGCCGCGCTGGACGCTGTTTGGGGGCCTGCTCGACACCGTGTTCGACGTAACGACCACTCCATCGACGTACAATAATTCTCGTAGCAAGGCGGTCGAAATGGGTGCGGGCTATGCGACCAACGCCGCGAACCGTTTCGGTTTCGATTACCGCTACACGGACTCACGCTCTCCCATTGCCATCGTGTTGAACGGTACATCTTTCGTGCCGGATTACCGAGAGGAGAGAGCGCGGATTCTGGTCACGTATGCGCTTTCTGAAAAAACGCTTGTGGATGCGAGCGTGGGCTATTTGCAGCGAAACTATCCGGCCACGGCGATTGGCAGCTATTCTGGCGCGACGGGGCGAGTCTTATTGCAGTGGCAACCGACCTTCAAGACGAAATTGGTGGCGACAGCATGGCAAAATCTAAATGCGTATTTCACCGCGCAGACAGATTATTTCGTTACTAAAGGCGCGAGCCTCTCGCCGCAATGGGTTGTGTCGGAAAAAGTGACGATTTCACTGTCCATCTCTCGGGAAAATCTCGATTACGTTGGCTCGAACCCCGGTGTGGTCGTACCGCAAACGAGGCGCGACACGCTAACCGGTGAGATGGGCAACATTGTTTATACGCCCACCAAAGTCATCACTCTCACACTTAGCGCGGGCCATCAATTACGCGATTCCAACATGCCGCAGTTCCAATACAACGACGCTACGGGCGAGGCAAGCATAACTTTCAAGTTTTAGCTACTGCGACAAAGCAGTTTGACCGGAGTCAAAGAGAACAAACCCCGCCCTTCGATGCGCTTCCGCTCCAGTAGGTCATGTCAATCAGGCCGGAGGGGAGACCGGATAGCCCAAAGATCTCAACCGGAGCCTGAAGTGAGAAAAGTTCCGACCCATTGCGCGAAAGAGAAAAAACAGGAAATCCCGGCTGCGTGTGGACCTTGAAAGAGGTGATGCCAGCGGAGGCACTTTGCGTGAAGCTTTGCTCACCAATAGTTATCTTGATGACGCCAGGGGCAGTCAAAAATGCCAGCAACTCAATGTCATCTTCAGGTGAACTGTTGACGATTTTATTAGGCGCGCTTTGGGCCGGGGCTGCGGCATTGGTGGGCTCCCGGCGATAGAAATAGTACAAAACATCGTGCGTGATGGCGGGTTGCTTTCCTAATAGAAACCAAGTCGCGTAAAAGGCGTTCAAGTCGTAAAAACCGGTGCCGATATCCCCTCGCAGGGTGGCGTCGGTATACGGTTCAATCTCGCTCGATTCCGAGAAATCGCTCCAAGTGACCAGCTGGACCCAGTCGGTGTTTCCATTGATTGCACTCATCCACGCATTGCGAAATGAGGCGCTGTTGCCGGCTTCCCAGTAAATGGAGTCTTTGGGACGGTATTGTTGGGGATCGACCGGCATCATGAATATCCTTCCATAGTTGCCGTGCGCTACCCCAGGATCGTTTTTCATACTCTCGGAAACGCTCGCCGTGGCTGTACCCCAGTCGCCGAATCCGTGGCTGATCGCCGCAAATGCGCTGGCTTGTCCTCGCCAGCCGAGAAATGTCGGCACGAAGGCAATATCGATGCCGCGCGACTTCAGCTGAGCGATGATGGATGCCCACCATTGTGGTGTATTCGCACCCGCATTGAACGCGGTGACCACCAATCGCCCGTCGTCCAGCCGGTATGCCGCGGGACTCGACGCGACCGACGCGATGATCTGAGTCACCGTGTCGGCGTCGGACTTCAGGGCGGAGATATCAGGCATCACGACAATTTTAAAACGTGGATCCACCGCCTGAGCGGCACTTAACAATAGATGCAGGTGGCTGTCTGGATTGGTCGCCTCTTTGACTGACATGACATCGATCGTAAATCCGGTGATCCCCCGCGCAATTGCCATTCGTACCTCTTGTTCCACATTCAACAGCGGCCAGTTTGCGGCGGAACTGGGGTCCACTCCTAAGGGTCTTTGACGAAGAAAGCCGCCCTGGGCGAGCCATTTACTGTTTTCGCCGTTCTTGTTCAGGTAGTTGCGGTTGTAGTAATCGGCTGACGGCGCCTTATTATTTATCGACAGAGGAAATGGATAAAAATAATGAGCAAAGACCTTTTTGGAGGAACTAAACAGGCTGGCCGAATCCGGCATCGTGAACGGTAAACAGGCATCGATATTGTTCGTGTCCATCGTTTGGCTTCCCGCCTCTGTCGCGGCGCTGAAGTTCAAATTATTGGCCATGCATTTGCAGGCTAGGAGACCAGCGATGAGCGCATACAAGCAACCAAGTAGGGCGGAGTTTCGATTCGTCATATTCTTACCTTTTTGGGGCCAGTAGATCGCCGACATGGGTCCCTGCCCGCCGATTGTCTCAATATTTAGAGAGCAAGACCGCATTCTTCACGACATTGGCATAATTTGATTTTAATCCGAATGGCACGCATGGCTTTACTTGATGAAGATGCCGTCCATTTGGAGAAGATAGCCCGTTTTTGGATCCTTGAATCCTCGCTCGAGTCATACTGGGCGGAAGCCGAGAGCAGTAAGGTTGGAAAGCATCTCAGGCATGAGTGTCTGATTCGTATAGAGTTCCACCAATGACAGCTCGATTTCTACCGCCTCTATCTGGGCCATAGTTTCGACGGCGCCGGCAAGCACCTGCTTCTCAAACCCCTGGACGTCGACCTTCATATAGACTCGGTCACCGGGTGCAAGTATGGTTGATCGCAGCGAATCCAGCCTTGTGACTCTAATGCTCTCTCGCCTGTTGATTGCCGTAGTTTGTTCCGCCGCGGTCGATACACCAGTTACCTCCAACATTGAACTGCTGAAGAAGTTGCGATACGTTAATTTCCGTCTGTGCTTCCTTTTCACCTAAGGCGAGGTTGTAGCAAGACCATTGAGGATCACCCACAGTGGCCGCTCGCAATTGTGCGAAGACTTCGAGAATGGGTTCGAAAGAAATGATCCTGGCTCCGAAGCCGTTGCGCCGCAGTTCGCGACCATAGTTACCAACATTTGCGCCGACATCGAGCACAACGTTGATGGACAGTGCTTCCAGTACTCGCTGACGTTTGCGCTCCAGCGTATTTTCCGATCGGATTATGTACAACCCGAGCCGTTTCCCGCCGGCTTGAATCAAGGAAGTAACTTTCTGACTTACTTTCATGTGCTGTTTAGAGCTTCCGCGTCTAGTAATGCGTCCACTCATGAAAATACGCTGCGGATACGCATCCGCCGAATTACGGCATTCGAGTATTCCGGATCGGCGCGATGGGCATTCGATTTTTATCGTAGGGAGATGTGGCGCGTCATGTCAAGTCGAACGAAATGCCCACTTTATTTTCGGGTACGTCACGCTAGACTGGCTCTTACTAATTTAACTCAAAGGTCATCCTGGTATATGCGGATGATGTCGTCCCGAATCCTGAGCTTATAGCCGTTGAGGGCTGTGCGCTGCACTAGGGAGCGGATTCTTGGATAGTTGTGCCGCCCGACGAACAATCTCGCGTCATCGATCAGGATGACGTGACTTTTGACGGCATGGGACAAGATAACGGAGAGCTCCCGCTCAATCGGCGTATCCGCTTCCGCGCGACCCGTTATCCCGCCCGAGTAATGAGCATCCAGCCAGAAAATCGCAGGCTCGCTCACCTTGCCAAGAATCTCTCCGAGGAGTTTCCCGCTATCCCCTAGTAGCGCGGTGATATTGTCGCGACCCACGAAGCTCGCCTTGGCCTTCTCGTAGAGCGCGGGGTCGTACTCGATGGTGTAGCAGCGATCGAACACGTCGGCCATCGCAAGCGCGGTCTTACCGAGGAAGGTCCCGGTCTCGCTGAAGACCCGATAACCCGTCTGCCGTTGCCACCATTTGATATGGTCGCGCTTCTCCGCCTCGGTCAATAACGTCACGAGCTGGCATTCGAGTAAGTACCGCAGCCTGAAAGCATCGCCAATCGCGGTGCGAAGTTTTCCCATGGCTTATTCTCCTATTACGCTTACGTATTTTCTTCCTTTATACTGCATCCGTGGCGAAATCCTCAACGCAGACCGACTGTAACTAACTCTATCTGAGACCGTAAGACTCTGACGACCTGACGACCCTCAGCGCCATCAACTCATTTCTCAGCGTTTACCATCGATTCGAGGTCTGCAATCAATTCGCCCGTGGACATCGGCGACCGCTCGCACAGGGCCGCACGTAGAGCCTTTACAGGGCCGCAACCTTGGGGTGGTTCAGCAGCATGTAGCCGTTGTTACGGACCGTATGGGAACTTGTGCTTCGCACGTGGTAGGGGTTTCGGTATGCATCGGACACATTCCCGAACTCGACGTAGTGCTGCGCGAACGCGCGAACGCCTCTTGCTTCACCGTCAATGTACTGGCTGTGATGGCGGCCGCAAGCATGTGGGTTCTCTAATGGAATCCGTGTCAGACTTGCGAATTAACATGTTGGGCGCGGTTTTGGAATTCATACCCGCATACATACAGATCGCCGGGGGCACTAAATTAAATACTGATCTTATCGATTACCCTATTCATCAATCGCGGTAGAAACCAAACTGGCAAAACAAGGCTTGCGGCAAGGTATGCGAGAGCCATCCCGGGTACTCCAAGATGGGGTACCAGGACAACCCCCAAGATAATCATAAGGAGGTTTTCAAGTATCAAGACCGCGACCACCTGCCAGATAACATTCATGCCCATCATTACCGTGTAGAAAAGATGCGTCCAGTTGTTCGCAACGAAATAGACACCTAGCAAAATAAAAAGCGTGCTGCTTCCTACCGCATCGATATGCGTTAAGTGCCGAAAGATCCAAGGGCCGCCGGCAATCATTACAATCGCGACCGCAGTTGAATAGATTGTGATAAAGACTCGAATTTTCGCATACGATCGCTTGATCCATCCAATATCGCGATGCGCAATTGCGTCGGTAATCGCCGGCCAAAGCGGCTGCGTTATGATGACAACGACTGCCCCGGCTAGGGATATCGCCTTGAAAACGACTCCAAAGAAATCAGTTGCCGCAGTGGAGCTAAGATGCGCAAGAATATATGTACCGCCATTTAGTTGCAGAATGCCGGCAAGCTGAACTACCCAAAAGGCGATTCCCACATTGAGCAGCTGCGCGTACACGCCTCGGCAAGTCGAGGCTAAGCCGAGCCGCAGATATGGCCTCCTGAGGAATAATACGACAAGGTTCGAGGCGCGGAAGATCGTCGGGATCCCGTAGAGCACCAAAATCACTTTTACGATCGTAGGAGCATGGTTACATACAAAAATCAGTAAACCGATGCTAATTACATTAGAAATCGCCGAGCCAACGAATATTAGCACCTGTTCTTGGTAGCCGGCGAGGGCGGAATCTACGACGCCAGAAATGATCTGCACCATTAAGACCACGATGAAAACTTTTGACGCGCTCAGAATGGCGACGCGATCGTTGCCAAATGCGGCCCCAAATAATGTTTCCGTCGGTATAAGGCAAATGGCTGCAAAGATGACACCTCCCCCGATTAACGTTGCGAAACCGGTAAGCCGGAAAGCCGCGCTCAGCAGCAGAGCCTCCTTCTCTAGATTCCCCGCAGCGTGTGCTTTTGCGATCCCTTGAGTAAGACCGGGACCCGCTCCCATTTGTGTCAGTGCTATCGTCGCCAGGATCGCAGTAAGCACCAGGTAAAGTTCATACTGATGTTGCCCGAGCGAGCGTAACACCAACGGGATCGCAATTGCCTGCAGCACGAGACCAAAAACCTTGCTCACGCTCGAAGAAATAATTGCTAGACGAAACAACGCGCTGCGTTTCGCGGCATGGTCGCGTGGCCTAGGCCAGCCGAAACGATTGAACGGCAATTGCATCCTTCATAGCGCTTTCCGCGTATACTTGTAGACGCGGATATTGAGTCAAATCAGTAGATACAGCGCTCAGCTCATCGACTACCCAACAGCATACCTTTTTCAGTCACGAGCCGTTGTAACTCGATCGGGTCGTGATTTTCAAATACGGAAATGGCATTCTTACCAGCCTGCCTAAAAAGGTCGGGTTCTCTGCCCAACCGGTTAAGTGCGTCAACGACCGACGAACGATTTTCGGGCTCGATAATCACACCGATCTCATGCTTCTTTGTGAGATAACCAATCAGGCCTTCGCGCGCCGCGAGTACCGGCACACCGTGGCGGCCCGAAAGTACCATTACGCCACTCATTCCATAAAAATTGGTGTAACCAAGCCACATGCAATCGGCCGCTGAGAGTACCTGTCGCTCCTGCTCGCCGCGCAAATAGCCGTCAATAATATGAAGACGTCCAACGGCGTTGAGGTGCTGGAACGCGGCGTTTTTCAAAAGTTCGCTGCGCTTACTACACCGTCCAGCTAACATTATGTGTACGTGCGGTGAGCATGATGGATCTGCCGCGGCCTCCAACAGTGAATGCACGCCCTTCCGAACTGAGATCTCCCCGAAAAGAAGGACAAGTGTTACATCGGCTGGAACTTGGAGCCGCAACCTTGCTTCAATTTTGGTTGGGAGTAACGGATGGTGTGTGGCAGGATCTGGTAGATACTCCACCTTGCGCATTATACCGTCATGACGCCTTTTGGCGAAATCCGCTAACGTTGGGTCTATCGTCAATATAGAGACCATGCTCTTCTGTTTTAGGATTTTAAAAAAAAGCCATCGGCGGACAGCGGTGAATCGTTGTCTTTTGGCAGTTACGCCCATTTCACTGTAGTGAAACATCGTACGCATGGTAATCGTCATCCAAGGGATCCCGCCAAAAGCCTCTCGGGGCAACGCGAGGCCGAGAATACAATCATCGAGAAATGGAACGATTACAAAATCTAAATGATGCATCCGCCCGAGACTCGCGCAGATCTCCCGGTAAAGGCGGCCAATCGCCCAACTCATGCGCAGCCGCCCAACAGAACTGAAGTCAGAGAGATCATCCTCAAACTTTTGACTAATGCAGATTTGGTAACGCGAAAAATTTGACCGACACGCAAGAATCTCTGGATGTTCAAACATCTCCCGGCGTGCGGCAAGAATTACCTCTGAAGATTTCGCGAGCTCAGATTCCAGTAACCAACGGATATAGGTCGGGTGATGACCAAAGGAGCTGACTTCAAGAATCAGCACGCGCATCGTTGCACTCGCGCTACTCACCATCCGACTATTGCGGTTGGGCACATCAGCGCCGGCGAGAGCTTAGTCCTGTTATTGAACAATAACCCTCCGAGACCTTGTGCCAAGTGTTCGCGCGTATACATATCGGAAATTCATCGAGTGCCTATATACCTGGTCCCCATGTTAACCCGAGAGACCCGCCTAAGAGCGTTGACATCCTCCCCTTCCTAAAGGAAGGGGATTCCTACGGTGTTCAGGCTCAAGCAGCCTGACTCACTTCGGCGGGTTCCTGCTTCATCGGACGGCCCATACGCACCGTTCCGCCACAGGCCAACACGGCAAGCCCTGCCGCTAACACATTGAGCGCGCCGACCACATCGGCATTATCCTCGAAACCACAGTTCACGCATCTAAATTGGGACTGATTCCGCCGACTGTGCGCAGATACGTGAGTACAGACCGAACAGCTGCGACTGGTGTTGCGCGGGGGCACCGCCAACACTTGATCTCCCCGCCACGCCTGCTTGTACTCCAATTGCCGTCGGAATTCACCCCAGCCTTGATCGAGATACCGCGGTTCAGGCTCGATTTGGCCCGAACGTTGCTGCCCGGCGTATCGGCACTGCCTGCGGCCGAGCAGGACATATCCCGTACCCGCAGGTCCTCGACACACACGATCGCGTGGCTTTGGCTGATCGTGGTGGAGCTCGTGTGCAGGAAGTCGCGGCGTGCATTCCCGATGCAGACTTAGATGCGTTGTACTTTGCTCATAAACTCCGCTCCACCCACAGGTCGCCTGCAGCAGATCGAAGTCTCTCATTTTCACGCTACAATCCTCAACTGCCTAAACTCTTACACGACTAACCGGGACACGATCTCACCAGTCCTCGCGTTCATTTTGTTGCAGCGCCGGATGCCGGCAGCGATCAATGGCGATTGTTACTGGGATGATTAACATTGCATTCGCCCAGGTTAATCACGACGCCGCGGTCGCGCGGCGAACTATCCCGACGTCGTGGCCGTAAGCATGGGTTCAGCCGAGTCACAACTCAAATACCACTTGCCGGTCCACGATCCGCATCTCTTTGGCAGGTGTTTCAACGAGTGCATCTATGGCAATATTCGCTGATGCAACGTTGCTCTAGATTATCGATTGCACTTGACACTTCATTAGGCTGGAGGGCCGTCCGCCAAAATTGGAAGGATTTATACCCGTGCGACATATCGTTGATTCCAGATTGGATAGATATCGACCGGGTGAAGCCTGTATTCGGCAGAGACTTCAGGTATAGAGAAATTCAGAGAGTTCTGGGCCGTGTGCAGATGAGTCTGACTGTGAATAAGCAGCTGCGCGATGTCAGACCTGACGCGGCTCTTATCGGGAACATGGCACTCAATTTGGTTAGGATGAGTAGCCGAATTCCGATTTTTACCATGCTGGACGCTACGCAGAAGCAGTTGCAAGCTTTCGGCTCGGGATACGGGATTTACCCATCAAAGTCCAGCAAACTCGAGTGTCTTAAGCACAATCTACGTTGTCGCGCATACAAGCGATGCGCGGGTATATTTTCCTTCTCTGAATGGGCAAAGCGGTCGCTGGTCGCAAACTACGGTGTAGATTCAGGCAAGGTTCACGTTATACCGCACGGGGCGGTGATAGATCGCTGGCAACAGCGGGCGAGAAGAGAAACCGACAGCAAAATTTGTAATATTTTGTTTGTTGGGGGAGCATTTCTACGAAAAGGGGGCGGGACGTTACTGGATTGGACGGCGCGTACGAAAGATCGCAATTGGCATTTGGACGTTGTGACGCAAGATCGAGTGTCAACGACAGATTCGCGGATCGTGATCCACAACGGAATAGCGCCGCAGGATCGGATGTTGACCGATTTGTTCGCAACTGCGGATTTATTTGTACTTCCGAGTCTTGTGGATTGTAGCCCTTCGGCAATCGCTGAAGCGCTCGCTTCTGGTTTGCCAGTTGTGACAAGCGATGTCGGCGGAATTCCTGAGATGGTCATACAGGGCGTGACTGGTTTTGCAATACCTATTGATCAGACCCAGCGCTTGGATGACAGTCTCAGCATGCTAATAAACGATCGGGTGGCCAGACTACGAATGAGCGAGGCTGCGCGTGAGGATGCGGAGGCGAGATTCGATGCAAAAAAGAATATTCGAACTACGTTAGACGTGATTGCTTCGTTCATTTAGCGAAGCATCTTTGATTGCTTTAAATTCGTTTGATTTTCCTAATTAGTGCCAATATCTTTTTTGCTATTCGCAGAACGCGCGTAGCTTCGCCGACGTGCGGTAAAGGGTTGACTCCGCTTGTATCGGGCGCCACGCGTTGATCAACGTTCACGGCTCGAGCCTGACGCTCCAAGCAAAGTTTTTTGCTTGGTAACGTGTGGCTGGTGACAACTAACAACTATTTCTGCCGGTTGGGACTTTCATTCTTGCCGGTCTTGAGACTTCATCATCGGTCCACCCCATGGCGCAGTCTGACGCCGAAGGCGCCAGAAGGTGTGCCGAGCATGTTCGACAGCCCGGAGGTGAAAGTCCTCTACCAACCAGATGGAGGTGAAGGGTAGCGAAGCGCAAGGGCTGCGGCCGCGAGGCGGGTCCGGAAGAAGCGTAGAGCAAAAGCACGAGCCGATGAACAAGAAGCGGATATGAGGCCAGCTGCGGCCGGCACGAGTGGTCCTTCAGCCACGAAGTGCTGTTCCATCAAGGGCGCAGAGGGTAGATCCGCCGGTTGTGTGCGGAAGGCAGTCGAATTTACCTCGGGAGATCTGTCTCCTTGTCGATGCTGCAAGGTGTGGACTGAGCATTGAGTAATCGATGCTGATCGGGGGACAGAAGTCAGCAGCGGGCGTAATAGCCGGCAGGCGCAAGCCGAATGACCGGTGAAGGCCCAAACGGTCCTGCGCAAGCAGGGTAAAGGGAGTGGGGAGTAGGCAATGCGACTCATGGGGAATGGCAGCCGTTGGACCAGGGGTGGCTCCGCTTGTTAAGACAGATTTTGCTTCAGGATAAGTGGATCTGCCTGGGCGGTGGATAGTGATCGTCTCTTCATCTTTGATCTTCGTCAATGGTCTTCGACTCGCGCGGTCTGCCGCGCTCAGCGGCAGAAGCTCTTGGTTTTTTCTCCGGGTCGAAAAATCCGAGCTCCGTAAAAGCCCCAGGAGCCGAGATCTCGATACACGGGAGTGTCTGATTTTTTGTGTGTTTGAGCCATACTTCAGAAAAGGAGTGTTAGGGGCGGCGTAGACCTGCAGTATTTTGGCGATGCGACGCGGTTTTAGGGCAACGCCACGTTTTCCGGCGACCACGGGGATTTGTCAGAACGGCGGATCGGCGGGATTGGTGTCGGGACTGTCCTCGGTCGAGTTGTCCTGTCGTGGGTAATTTCGACGTATGAGTTCAGCGGTGTAGTGACGCTCGAGCGCTTCGGTCAGGTCGTATAGGAACTGAAGGAGCGTGGCAACATCGGCGTCGCAGAGTCCCAGGGGCAGGCATACCAGAGGCATATCGTTCGGTTTCATGGAGGCTACCGTGCTCGTTTCTGTTTGCGAGCGGCGCGCAGCGCGGCTTTGGCCGCGGCCGCTTCCTGGGCTTCTTTGAAGCGATAGCTATCGCCGTCGATGGCGAGGATTTCGGAGCGATGGACCAGCCTATCCACCAGGGTGACGACGCAAGCGGCATTGGGGAAGACCTGGTTCCATTCGCCGAAGGATTTGTTGGTGGTCAGGACCGTGGCCCGCTGCTGATAGCGACGTGTGATGACCTCAAACAGCAGATCGGCATAGCGGGCGTCATAGGACAGGTACCCGACCTCATCGATGCACAAGAGAGGCACGCTGGTGTAGCGGCGAAGCCGCCGCGCGAGTTGCGTGGAGCTGTCCTGGGCGGCCAGATCGTGCAGCATGTCGGAGGCGACGACGAAGCGCGCGCTGTAGCCGCGCAGGATGGCCTGATGCAGCAGGTTCTTCGCGATCATCGTCTTCCCGACGCCGTTCGGACCGACCAGGATGACGTTGGCGGCTTGCTCGAGGAACTCCAGGGTCAGCAGCTCCTCGAGGAGCTCACGGTCGATTTGTTTGGGCCAGGCGTACTCGAAGTCCGCGATGGATTTGAACTTGAGCAACCGGGCGTTGCCGATCCGACGCTTCAGACTGCGCTGCTGGCGTTCACCTTCTTCGATCTCGAGCACACGCAGGAGCCAGGGTTCGTTGTGGATCTGCTCCACCTGTGCCAGCAGGCCGTACAGGTTCAAGCGCTTGAGGCGTGCACGCAGCGCCTCAAGCGACGGGCTCGTCTCGGTCGGGTTCGGCGAGGGCTTCAGGGATGCGTTCATGGGAGTCCTTGCGGGTCAGTTGTTCGTAGTCGGCGAGGTTGTGCGGGCGGACGTTGAGTGCGCGCACGCGCGGATCATCGGGCAGATGCACCGGGATCGGCGGCAGCGCCCCGCGCCGGGCGCGATGTTGATCGACGAAGTGGCGCACCGCGGCCAGGTGGGCGGAGTTCTCGGCGAGCGCTGCGGTCAACGCCGCCTCCAGAGCGGCGGCGCCATGGGTATCGAGCAGATCGGTGAGGCCGCGCGTGAGCGCTCCCAAGTGCACGCCGCGCAGCGCCGCGGCGGCGAAGAACTTCGCACCGCTCGGTGCCGCGTGGTGCAACCGGTCCATGGCGCGGTGTCGCTGAGCGGAGCGCTTCTGATCCGCCAAGTCCTTGATATGCGGTGGATCCTCGACCTGCTCGCCGCGATCGTAGCTGCGCGGATGGGTGGCGATGACGGCACCGGCATCGAGGACGCGCACGGTATCGGGGGTGGCACGGACCTCGAGCGTGCGGCGCACATGGGTGTGCGGGACCGAGTAGTCATTCCAGTCGAAGCGGGCATAGGGGGTTTTATGCACCCGCACTACCACACGCTCCTCGCTCGGGTACGGATTATCGGGCAACGCGAGCAACCGCGGCCGCTCTTCCTCGAAGCACTCGCGCACACTGCGGGTCCGATCCTCCGGACACGGACGCGCCGCCGCCTCCCCGCTGCACCAGGCGAGCGCCTGGGCATTGAGGTGTGCGACATCGGTGTAGTGGCGGGCCGCAAAGAAGCGGTCGCGAACGAACCGGATCGCGCGCTCGACCCGCCCCTTCTCGTTGCCGCGGGCCACGGCTACCGGCCGCGGCTGGAAGCGGTACCAGGCGGCGAGCTCAAGCAGCGTCGGGTTAAAACGGATTGCATCGCCGGAGCGCTCCAGCACCGCGCTCCTCAAGTTATCGTAGAGGCACACTCGCGGCACGGCCGTGAAGTGGGCGAAGGCCTGCACGTGGGCGTCCAAGAAGCTGCCGGTGCTGGCGTTCAAGTAAAAGCGCACGAACAGATGGCGCGAATAGCTCAACACCATCACGAAGGCCATCAGCGGCCGCTGCGCGCGGCCGATGGCGAGCTTACCGAAGTGCGCCCAATCGATCTGTGCTTGTTCCGCCGGCAACGTGCGCAAGCGAAGATACGCCTCGGCCGCCGGCCGCGGTCTCCATCGGGCCACCATGTGCCGGAAGTGATGCGGGCTGCCCACGTAGCCGCGCTCGCGCACCATCTGATACAACCGACTCGCGCGCAACGTCGGATACCGCGCGAAGGTGTCCTGGATGAACGGCACATAGGCATCGAGCTTCGAGGTTCGCGCGCACTCGCGGACCGCCGGCACTCCGCTTTGCCACAGCACGCGGTGCACGGTGTCATGATGCACATGCAACTGGCGCGCGATCGTGCCGTTCGGCCAGCCTTCGGCGTGATACAGACGCAGGATCTCCGCCTCGACGGCACGAGAGATCATGAGAGGACCCGCGACTCGCCGCCCGCTCGCTCATCCGCTCCAGCGCCACGGCCGCTGACGAGTCCAATCGGGTAGCGTGGCTCCACAAAACGCGCAACGCTCGAGTGGTGGACGGATCTGGGGACACTGCTCGGGCTCGCCGGGACTCGCATCGATCGGTTGGCTCCGGATGACGGGACTGACCGCCACGATGCACTGGGGCACCGTGACCGGGAATCCCTGATGCGTCACTATGTTTTGCTTTTGTCGTTGCCGCTCTCGCCACCGGCGTTGCCGGGCGGCGTGCCGCCGCGCACCGCCGCGGCTCCTCTGATACCGCGCCTGAGCCCGCCGTTGCGACTCGCGGCGGCGGATCCTCGCGCACTCGCCGGCGCAATACACATTGCCGTGATCGCAGCGTTGACAGATACGCACCTGCTCCTCACAACGCTCACAGTTGTAGAGCCGGTACGCCGGCTCCCGCATCGCCCCCAACAGCTCCCTCCCGAGGCACTAGACAGCGCTCGGGCGGGCAGGCATAAAGGGCCTGCACACTGCCTTTCCCAGGCGCTGCGCATCGGGGGCCCGGGGTAGTGACGCCAATCAATCACCCGGGCCCTCGCTCTACGTTCTTCGCCGCAGCATAGCCGGAAGAACCGCGTCGCCACACGCGCTTCGGTCGGCACGACACCTCGTGTCATCCATCGACGGAAAAACAAACCCATGAGCTTCTGCCGCTTGCGCGGCAGACGGCGTCTGGGTGGGATTAGGGAATCAGAACCTCGAAGACCCCGAACGGGGCCTTCATCTCAACCAATCAGCAAGAGCACCTCAGCGAGAACGCACGGGCGTAAAACGCAGCGACCGCCAGAATTACGCGGTTCTCAACCGCCGTTCACAAGGAGCGAGGTATGGCGATCAAGAAAGAGATTTTAGACGAGTTGCTGAAGGATAAAGATCCGAAAGCGATCTTTTCCTCCGAAGGATTGCTTGGGGAGCTCAAGAAGGCCCTGGCCGAGAGAGTTCTGAATGCTGAGATGGAGCATCACCTCTCAGATTCGACGCAGGATGAGGTTTCGGAAGGCGAAAAGGCCACTAATCACCGAAACGGCTACAGCAAGAAGACGGTGCTGACGGAGAACGAGGCGTTGGAGCTGTCGATTCCCAGGGACCGGCGCGGAAACTTCGAGCCGCAGCTGATTGCGAAGTATCAGCGCCGATTTCCCGGCTTTGACGACAAGATCATCTCGATGTACGCGCGCGGCATGAGTGTGCGGGAGATTCAGGGGCATTTGCGCGATCTGTACGGGATTGAGGCCTCCCCGCAGCTCATCTCCACCGTGACCGATGCGGTGCTCGAGGAAGTGAGCCGCTGGCAGAGCCGGCCGCTGGATCCCATGTACGCGTTGGTGTTTTTCGATGCGCTGCGAGTGAAGATGCGCGATGAAGGCACGGTGCGCAACAAAGCGGTGTATTTGGCGATCGGGGTGTCGCCGGAGGGCCGCAAAGATGTCCTGGGGATTTGGATCGAGCAGACAGAAGGGGCGAAGTTCTGGCTGCGAGTGATGACGGAGATCAAAAACCGCGGTGTGAACGATATTCTGATCGCTATCATCGATGGGTTGAAGGGGTTTCCGGAGGCCATCAACTCGGTATTCCCCGAGACGCAGATTCAGACCTGCATCGTGCATTTGATCCGTAATTCCCTCGATTTTTGCTCCTGGAAGGATCGCAAACCAGTCGCCAAGGAACTGAAAACCGTCTACCGAGCCGCCGACGCAGAGGCCGCCGCCGCGGCCTTGAAGGAGTTCGAGGACGGACCCTGGGGCCAGAGATTTGCGGCCATCACGGCCTTGTGGCGCCGCCATTGGGCGCACGTTATCCCGTTCTTTGCCTACCCCCAGGAGGTGCGCAAAATGATCTACACCACGAACTCCATCGAGAGTCTGAACGCGAAGCTGCGCCGCTCGGTGCGAATCCGCGGCCATTTCCCGAACGATGAGGCGGCGATGAAACTAATCTGGCTGCAATTGCGCGAGATCACCCAAAAGTGGAAGATGCCGCCTCGGGAGTGGAGCGCAGCCAAGGCGCAGTTCGCGGTGGTGTTCGGCGATCGGTTCGAGGTCAATCGTTAATGAACCGGCTCAACACACAAAATTTCTGACAGTCTCCGATACACCCCCTACCTCGGTATCACCGGAAATCGAGGTGGCGTGCGATTTTGTGGTCATGCCCGTCACGCTGCCGCCCGCGTCGAAGTTGCGAGCGCATCGAAATACACCTCGTCCGGCGTCGCGTAGTTGAGATTCTCGTGAAGGCGCCGCGCATTGTAGAAGCTGAAATATTTTTGGAGCGACTCGCGCGCTTCAGTCCCGTTCGCATACGCCCGCAGATAAACTTCCTCGTACTTTACGCTCCGCCACAACCGTTCGATAAAGACGTTGTCGATCCAGCGTCCCTTGCCATCCATGCTGATCGCAACGCCGGCGGCCTTCAGCGGCGTGATCCAATCCTCGCTCGTGAATTGCGATCCTTGATCGGTATTGAAAATCTCCGGCCGCCCGAATTTCCTCATCGCCTCCTCGAGCGCTTCGACACAGAAGTGCGCCGTCAGCGTGTTCGACAGCCGCCAGGCCAGGACTTTGCGGCTCGCCACGTCCAAAATCGCCATCAAGTACATAAACCCGTGCGCCATCGGCAAAATAGGTCAAATCCGAGGACCACACCTGATTCGGCCGATCGATCACCAGGTTCTCGAGCAAATACGGGTAAATCGTCGCCTCGCGCGCCGGGATGCTCGTGCGCGGCTTTCTGTACAGCGCCTCGATCCCCATCTGGCGCATCAGGGTTGCCACATGCTTGCGCCCAACCTCATGCCCCTCACGGCGCAACTGCGCCGCGATTTTCCGAGCCCCGTAGAACGGCGCCTCCAGGTGCAGCTCGTCAATCCGGCGCATCAACTTCAAATCCCACTCCGATACCGGCCGCGGCCGGTAGTACACGTTCGATCGGGACAACTCCAAAAGCTCGGCCTGACGCTTCACGCTCAGCTCGCCGCCCCGTTCAATCATCGCTTGCCGCTCAGGCCGGGAAATTTCCCGAGCGCACCGGACAAAAAATCCCTCTCCATCGTCAGCTCCCCGATCTTCTCGCGTAGCTGGCGGATCTGCTCCTTACCGTCGTCGGCGACCATGGCACCGCCAAATATCCCCGCCATGTTCTCCAGCGCCTGCGTCTTCCAGCTGCTCACCTGGTTCGGGTGCACCTCATGGTGCGCGGCAATCTCCGCCACCGTCTTCTCGCCCCGAATCGCTTCCAATGCCACCCGCGCCTTAAAGGCTGCTGAGTGGTTCCGTCTCGGCTTCTTCATGGACTTCTTCCCTCCGGTTACCTTAGTGCCCGGGCAGAAATCCACTTATACCCGTGTCTTAAATGTCGGGGCCACCTCTACCGACCCTGTTCCGGGTATGTTGGTCGTCCTGCCCGGTGGCGCGGTGAAGCCGCGCTGCCGCTCGGGAAGAGGCTGAATCGCTCATGGCGAAGCATTTGTACGAAAGCCCGGCCGAGACAGAGCGGATGACGGAGGAGATCTGCGAGAAGGAAAATTGTCGAGAAGCATTGCGGAGAGTCAAGGCCAACAAAGGTAGCCCCGGCGTTGACGCGATGAGCGTCGACGAGTTGCCGGGATACCTGGCGCAACACTGGCCCGAGATTCGCAACCAGCTCCTGAGCGGAACCTATCGACCGCAGCCGGTCAGGAGGGTAGAGATACCCAAGCCGGACGGCGGGATGAGAAAGCTCGGAGTGCCGACTGTACTGGATCGATGGGTCCAGCAGGCGATACTTCAGGTACTGCAAAGACGTTGGGATGCGAGCTTTTCCGATCACAGCTACGGGTTTCGACCCGGACGATCGGCGCATCAGGCAGTGGCCCGTGCCCAGCAATACATCGTTGAGGGGTACGGGTGGGTGGTTGACCTCGATCTGGAGAAATTCTTTGATCGAGTCAACCACGATCGCTTGATGGCGAGGATCGCTCAGAGGATCGGCGACAAGCGGTTGCTGACGCTGATCCGGGCGTTTCTCACAGCCGGGGTGATGGATAATGGGCTGGTGAGCGCGGTGAAAGAAGGGACGCCGCAAGGCGGTCCGCTTTCACCGTTGCTCAGTAATCTGGTGCTGGATGAGCTGGATCGAGAGTTGGAGCGACGCGGCCACGGCTTCGTTCGATACGCGGACGACTGCAACATTTACGTACGCAGCGAACGAGCGGGGCAGCGAGTCATGGATAGTGTCCGGAGCTTCATCGAGAAGCGCCTCAAACTCAAGGTCAACGCCCAGAAGAGCGCGGTAGCTCGACCCGAGGAGCGCACGTTCCTCGGGTTCACCTTCAGACGCTTCGGAGCATCGGCAGAGCTTCAGCGCAGCGTTGCGCCAAAGGCAATGCGGCGCTTCAAGGAGCGGGTGCGGGAGATCACGCGCCGGAACCGCGGGGTAAGCATGAAATGCATGGTAGAGGAACTATCGGTTTTCCTGCGTGGCTGGCGAGCCTACTTCGGCTTCTGCCAGACCCCCGAAGTGTTCGGTAGCCTTGATAGCTGGGTGCGCCGTCGATTGCGGGCGGTGCAATGGAAACAGTGGAGGCGGCCCCGTCGTCGACACGCTGAGTTGCTCAAGAGAGGCGTGAGTTCTGGGTTCGCCGCGAAAACGGCCACCAGTGCTTTTGGCCCATGGCGTCTCGCGCGTTCGCAGGCGGTTCAGGTCGCGCTTCCCAATGCCTATTTCGACGCGCTGGGTCTCTTTCGTCTTGCTATTCGTTAATGCTCGGCTCAACTCGCCGAACCGCCGGATGCGGGATCCGCATGTCCGGTGGTGTGGCAGGGGCGCGCGGGTGACCGCGCCCCCTATGCCGATCTGTTTTATTTCTTTCTCTGTCTGAAGCGACCGCGTAGGAAGCTCCAGGAGCGGCGATCAAGAGCGGGCCGCCACTCGGGTACCCCCTGTTTTGCTCCACTGGCATCATGTGGCCCCCGCATTGACGGGATCGCGCGCGCGCTCCGTGCACCAATAGCGTACGTACGTAGCTATCGCCCTGGCGCGTGATCTGCCCCAATCGATCTATGCCGCCGCTCGAGTGCTGACGCGGCGTGATGCCGAGCGAGGCAGCATAACTGCGCCCGCTTTTGAAGACGTGCGGATCGCCCATGCTCGCCACCAACGCGGTCGCGGTCTGCGGTCCGATCGCCTTGACCTGCATGAGCCGCCGCGCCGGCTCACTGACTTTGGCAAGCGCGCGGATTTGACGGTCGTACGCCGCGACTCGTGTGTCGAAGTCATGAAATTGATCGAGCAAACCGGCCAGCACCTCGCGCGCGAGCGCAGGCAATCCGTTCTCCGCATCTTCGAGGAAGCGATGATTGCCGGGATCTGTGGGAGCTCGTATAGGCTTCGCGTGGGTCGAGTTCGGGGTCCTAGCACCCGTCGATGCTGCTGTGATATTTTGGATTTCTGGTATGCTAGAAATATTGCGCCGCTCCCCGGGCTCGATCAAAATAAAAAAAGACTAAGTCAGCAGACAATAAAGCAACGAGTAGCGACGGATGCGGCGATCCGTGGCCAGGCCATTCCTGCTTGGCTGGCGCGCGCAGCGGAGGTGCGTCTCGATGAGCGAAAAATCGCCATGTTTTCGTCTCTGGACGGGACCTCGGGCCGGACCGACGCCCGTCGACCCGCACGCGTTAGCAGCTCCGGCTTGTCCGCAATGCCAATCGACCAGCGTGACGGATGTCCGATAAAATGCGAATGATGCGCGAGAGGCCGGCTCGCATCTGCTGCCGGCCAATCCGCGACGCTGACCTTGGCCCGGTAACCGAGCTGTTGGTGGAAGGCTTTCCAGGTCGATCGGCAGCCAATTGGGGGCGCGGTATGCAACGGCTCGCGCGGCGCGAGGTTCCCGCGCCTTATCCTCGATTCGGCTACTTGCTTGAAGTGGACGATAGGCCGGTCGGCGTCATATTGCTGATTTTCTCGAGGCAAGGCAAGACAAGCGGATCGCACGTTCGATGCCATACCTCAAGCTGGTACGTTAAGGATTTATACCAAGGATATGCATCTTTCCTCAGTAAGGTCGCTGTTCGTCACAAGGAAGTCACCTATGTCAACATATCGCCCGGTATTTGGACGCGGCCGATCATCGAAGCGCAAGGTTTTACGCGCTATGCCTGCGGACAGGTTGTGGCGCTTCCCGCATTGAGCCCTAGGGTTCCGAACAGCTGCGTGCGCGAGTTCCACGCCGCAGAGGATTACGGCCCGACGCTCAGCGAGGAGGAGCGCGACATGCTGGCTTCGCACCTCGATTACGGCTGCCTGGCCTATGTCGTGATGGAGAAGGGCAAGGCCAATCCGTTCCTCTTTCTGCCGCGCGGCATATGCCGTAAGATGGTGCCAGCGTTACAACTCATCTATTGCCGCGATATTCGCGATTTCGTGCGTTTCGCCGGTCCTCTTGGACGCGCACTTGCGAGGCGCGGCAAGTTGCTTGTCTGTCTCGACGCGGCTGACCCGTTGCCGGGACTGGTAGGCAAGTATTTCCCGGGTCGTGGCTACCCGAGATATTTCAAGGGAACCGAACCGCCGCGTATCGGCGACCTGACGTATTCGGAAATGGTGCTGTTGCCATAATCCCAAAACGAACGAATTAGCTGATCTCGCGAAGCAGCGAGAAACCGTCTTTAATCTCACATGATACGTCGTCAAGAGGTAAAGTACGCGCAATGAATTGGTCAATCCTCTTCATGTTGGTTCTCGGCGGGATTGCGATCGTAATTGCGTTGGCGAAATTACGGTCGTGGCTGCTGCTGTTCAAGGCGACGCCCCGATCGCTCAGAAGTCGTCCCCGGGTCGCCCGACTGGTGGCGTCTCAGATCCCCTTCTACGAATATGGCCCGGAGCGGATATTTTGTTCCGACGATGCGCCTGCGGAGGTGGCCGAGCGACGCCGCGCGGGATTCATGCGCCTTGCCGAGATTTACCAAAGCAGATTCGCCAAGACCATCCAGGTCACTGATGAGGTGAGGCCGGACGTCTCCGACCTTCAGTTCACTGATTTCAAACGCGTCCCATTTCAGTTCAGCGGTTTTGTACGCAAACATCTCAGATTTGGCGGGTTCCTCGAGTCCTCGTCCGGCGTGACGGTTACTGATCTTGACGGAAATGTCTTCTACGATCTGGCGGCGTCCTACGGCGTTAATGTCTTTGGTTATGATTTTTACAAGGAAACAATCGAGCGCGGCGTCGAGCGCGCGCGCCCGCTCGGTCCAGTCCTTGGCGAGTACCACATGGCGCTCCGCTACAACGTCAGGCGGTTGAAGGAGATTTCCGGACAGGACGAAATATCGTTCCATATGTCAGGCACCGAAGCGATCATGCAGGCGGTGCGGCTCGCCCGCTACCATACCGGCCGTTTCCATTTGGTGAAGTTTTCCGGCGCCTATCACGGGTGGTGGGGAGATGTGCAACCGGGGGTGGGTAACCCGGTTCCGGCGCATGAAACGTACACTCTTACGGAAATGTCGGACGATTCTCTGCGTGTCTTGCGAACCCGCCGCGATATTGCGTGTGTGCTGATCAATCCAGCGCAGGTCCTGCAGCCCAACGCCAACATTGCTCCGGACTCTGCGCAGGACTCGGCGCCGGTCCCCAAAGCTGAAACCGGAAGCGCGCATATTGATCGCGATGCCTACGCCGACTGGCTCAGGCGGCTTCGGACTGTCTGCACCGAACGGAAGATCGCTTTGATCTTCGATGAGGTGTTCGTCGGATTTCACTTGGCGCTGGGAGGAGCGCAGAAATATTTCGGCGTTCGCGCCGATTTCGTCACTTATGGGAAAACGATCGCCGGCGGGCTGCCCATCGGCGTCGTGTGCGGTCGCCACGATTTGATGAAGCGATATCGCGACGATCGCCCCCTCGATATTTGCTTTGCACGCGGAACTTTCAACTCCCATCCCTATGTGATGGCGACGATGCACGAGTTCTTAGAGCGCATTGAGGCTCCGGACGTCCAGGAGCTGTATAAGGATATGGAAACGGTCTGGGATCGGCGCACAGAGCAGTTCAATCAGCGCCTGCGGGACGAGGGCGTGCCGGTGCGGGCGACCAATATGATTTCGATTTGGAATGTGTATTACACGCAACCTTGCCGCTACAACTGGATGCTGCAGTATTATTTGCGCGCGGAGGGCCTGGCATTGAGTTGGATCGGGACTGGTCGGATTATTTTTAGCCTAAATTACACACAGGCGGATTTCGACGCTGTCGTAAACCGTTTTGCCGTCGCCGCCAATACGATGCGACAGGACGGCTGGTGGTGGACTGACGAGTCGGCCACTAGCAAGTCCGAAAATCGCCGTGTCATGCGTGAAATGCTTGTTCAGCGATTGCTCCACGCACGGTCCACCAAAAGTGCGCCAGATTAGCACGCGGGCGAGAAGAACAAATTGTTGCGGATTTATTTAGCTGAGACTTTCGTTGGCAAACGGCAACGGGTTGCAGTAGTGAGAACGCCATGCTAGGTGTCGTCACTCGCGGACATCAAGTCATCACGGTGAGACGCAAATCCTTCTCATGAATACGCCTCGCATTCCAAGAGTCAGCATTTATCACAATCAACTTTGGGCACGATACAAGGGTGCCGTCTTTTCTAAAATCCACTCGAACAGCAGTCGTCGCGGCCTCGCCGTGTCATTTATTCAAGTCACGGAAACGGAAATGCAGAGGTCGATGCTTGGGAACGTGGATCTCTCTTATCATCAATACCCATACCGTCTTTTGTTTCCCGGTCGTTCCAACGACGTCCCGCTGTACAGACTGATAACAGCACTGATGGCAGATGTGTTCAGGAATCCGAGCGAGCTGGTAGTGCTACCCGGCTACGAACGCATCGAATATTGGGCGATGCTCATGGTATGTATTTTACTCCGGCGTAAGCGCGCGGTGTGGTGCGATTCAACCGCTTACGACCAAGCGAAAAAATATCGCTGGAAGGAGATAGCTAAAGCCTTTTTCTTTCAACATTGCGACGGCGTTTTTTGCTACGGAACCAGGAGTAAGGAATATGTAGAGAGCTATGGGGTGCATAAGCAAAAAATATACTACCGCTGCCAAGCAGCCGCGCTGTCGCATCGGTACGACGCAGCGGCGATACTTGGATACTACGAAAGGAACCCTGCGGAGGCCGATATATCCAGATTCCTCTATATTGGCCGTTTGGCGGAGGAAAAGGGACTTTACGACTTACTCGAGGCATTTTGTTATGTGCACGAACAATTGCCCGAGACAAAATTGGACATCGTGGGCTCCGGCTACCTGGAGGGCGAGCTAAGGGAGCGGACAAGAGGACTCGGACTTGAGGCCGCCGTCGCATTTCTCGGATCCAAAGATCCTGAGGACATTGGACAATTACTCATGAGCAGCACGGCCCTGATACTTCCCAGTCACAAAGAGCCTTGGGGCTTGGTGGTCAACGAAGCCCTCAGTTATGGCTGTCCGGTTGTCGTGAGTAATATCTGTGGCTGTACGCCGGAGCTAGTGCTCGACGGCGCCACGGGATACTCCTTCCCGGCCGGTGACATCCGGGCACTAGGCGTGGCAATGATTTCGGCGGTGCGAATGTCCAAGGACCGATTCTCGGTTGCCAAGAAATGCCTCGATCTGATCGCGCAATATACTCCCGAACACGCTGCGGCCGAAATCTTGAGCGGTTGCGTTAGCATTTTGGAAACGGGGTAATGACTCGCCGCGTTGCGTTTGTGGGTCCGCTCCCGCCCCCGGTGCACGGATTCTCAAATGTATGCGCCCACGTGCTCGATCTTTTGACGGCCAGATCGACTGTGAAGGTATTCGATCGGGCGGCTGCCCCCGATGTCAATGTCGTGCTGAGACGAATAACGCAGTTGCTTCAACCGTTTCGATACATTGCCTGGTGCCTCAAAGGTCGTGATTGTTCGCTGTACCTTGCACTCTCCGGAGGGCACGGCCAAATTTTCGATTGGCCCTATGTGATGATCGCGAAAATGCTTGGTAGCCGAATTTTCATTCATCATCACAGTTTCGCCTATCTGAATTCGCCAAACGTTGTCAATAGAATTTTCTTCGCGCTCGTTCGAAATGAAACCCATATCGTGTTGAGTGAAGGCATGGGCTTGGCGCTGTCAAATACATATAAACTTGACTCGAACCTTGTGAGGGTCGTTTCGAACGCGGCGTTTTATGCTCCGCTGAATCCAAGCGCGAGGGTGGAGGCAAATGCTTGTGTGCCAATACGCCTGGGTTTTCTTTCAAACATTACATTCGAAAAGGGATTTGTCGAATTTTTTGAGGTGCTGTCGGAGTTGAAGAAACGCGGTGTCGCGTATCAAGCGATGATTGCCGGGCCTGTTAGTCCAGACGCATCAGCAAGATTTTCTCAACTGCTTTCTTCTTCGCCCGATACGGTGTATCTGGGGCCGATTTATGGCGATACCAAGGACCGGTTTTATGACCAATTGGATGTTTTTTTATTCCCAACGCAATACGCCAATGAAGCCGAGCCTTTGGTAATTCATGAAGCGCTGCGAAGCGGTGTACAAGTGATTGCCTGCGATCGTGGTGCTATCGCGGAAATGCTGAAAAATGGCGCTGGTCTCGTGTTCACCAGGCATGATTTTCTGCAGAGTGCCGCGTCGCACATCGAGCGACTTAGTCGTAACCGTGCGCAATTGAGGATCGCTCAGCGACTGTCTCAGGAGCAGTTTCAACGGAATCGCAGCGTCGCGCATACTGCAATAGCAGAATTACTGAACGAAATGACCGGAATCGTTACGGCGGAGAAAAGGAGCTGACCGTAGTATTGTGACGCGAATATCCTTTGCCAAACTTTTGGACCGTGATTTGTCATATTGGGTTGCAAAATCTACGAACCTTGACGGATCACCTCCCGTTCGAGAACCTTGATGTTCATTGACGCGGGACAGGTGTCGAATGGTGCCTTGGTCGAGGCGGATATCGTCATTGTCGGCGCCGGGGCCGCCGGAATCAGTCTGGCGCTGGAATTGACCGGCAGTGGGCTTGCCGTTTGTCTGCTGGAAAGCGGGGGGATGAAGTTCGCTTTGCCGAACCAGTCGCTGTACAGCGGGCTCAATGTCGGCTTGCCCTACCACGCGTTGGATATTTGTCAGCTCCGCTATCTCGGCGGGAGCACCAACGCCTGGGGTGGCTGGTGTCGGCCGCTCGATCCGATCGACTTCGAAACGCGTCCCTGGGTCGAGCAAAGCGGCTGGCCGTTCGCAATAAGCGAACTCGCGCCGTTTTACCGTCGGGCCCACGAGCTTTGCCAGGTGGCAAGCGATGATTACGATCCCGAACGTGCAGTGGCCGAGCTCGGCCATCCACGCGCCAAGCTGCTGCCTTTCGATCCGGCTCGGCTCGAGACCCTCATCTATCGTTTCAGTCCGCCCACCCGATTCGGCCAAGTCTATCGCGAGGCGCTGCGGCGGGCGGACAATCTGCGCTGCTATCTCAATGCCAATGTGCTGGCGATCAAGACCGATGCCTTGGCGCGCACGGTCACTCGGCTCGCCGTCGGTACGTTATCCGGCGTACACTTCGAGGTGGCGGCAAGACACTACGTGCTCGCGGCCGGCGGTATCGAGAACGCGCGGCTTTTGCTTTTGTCGAATGATGTTGTCGCTAACGGGCTCGGTAATCAGCACGACCTTGTTGGCCGGTTTTTCATGGCCCATCCGCACACGAAACGGCAGCTCATCGTGCCGACGCGGCGGCTCGCGACCGGGCTATACGGCGAGATGTTTCATGGTCGCGCGGTCATGGCGCGGATTTCGCTTCCCGAAGCACTGCAACGGCAAGAGAGGTTGCTCAATTACAGTGCCAACCTACATGCGGTTTATTTCGGGCAAGACTCCCAAGGCTGGCTCGCACTGCGCAAGGCTGTCCTATCGCTGTCGCGCTCGCGCCGCTCCGATCCGTATGTCCGCTTGCCGCCTTATGGTCGCAAGGGGCTGTCGCGGCTGGAGATATTCGACATGGTGCGGCAGTTCGACCGGACGGTCCTTGCCGCGCTGCTGCGGCTCTTCCAGCCGAATCGCTTCATCAGCGGGTTCGTGCTCGAGAGCAAGCCTGAACAAGCACCCAATCCAAACAGCCGTGTCACCCTCGACGACGCGCGCGACGCCTTCGGTCTGAGACGCGTCAAGGTTGACTGGCGCATGCTGCAAATCGACCGGCGCGCGGCAGTGCGCGGCGAGGAGATTATCGATGCCGAGCTGCGCCGCCTCGGCATCGGCAGCATGGTGCCATTGACGCCAGCGGAAATCGACAATTGGCCCGGTAATCTCGAAGGCGGCTGGCATCAGCTTGGCACGACGCGGATGCACGCCGATGCCAAGCACGGCGTCGTCGACCCAAATGCACGCGTGCATGGCATGTCGAATCTCTTTGTGGCCGGGGGATCGGTTTTCCCGACTGGCGGCTCTGCGCCGCCCACGTTAACCATCGTTGCGCTTGCACTGCGTTTGGCGAGTCATCTAAGAGAGAACATTTTCCGCGTGAAATTGGGCCAATCCGGATTATGAAGCTGACACCGCCGATGGTTGCGCAGGTACAAGACCTGAGTAGCTTTAGGACGCCTCCGGGATTTCGCGGGAGGCCGGCTTGGTACGTCCAATGCTGGTGGGTCGTCCAAGGAACGCTATTTGGCTTGTCGCCTCAATTCATGTTTGGGTGGAGAAACTGGCTGCTAAAGATTTTTGGAGCGAAGATCGGCAAGGGCGTGCTTATAAGGCCTTCGGTGCGAATTACATATCCATGGAAAGTTAGCATTGGCGACTGGAGTTGGGTGGGTGACGGAGCCGTAATCTATTCGCTGGAGAGGATCGACATAGGAAGCAACGTCTCAATTTCTCAGCGTTGCTATCTATGTGCAGGTAGTCACGATTACACCAAACGCGATTTCCCGTTTGTCTTGGATGCCGAGACGACTCGTATCGTCGTGGAGGATGAAGCGTGGCTGGCAAACGATGTGTTTGTCGGCCCCGGCGTGAAAATCGGCATGGGGGCAGTGGTCGGAGCACGGAGCAGTGTCTTCAAATCGTTGCCGCCAATGATGGTGTGCTTCGGCAGTCCGGCGGAAGCGAAAAAGCCGCGCGGCCTATCACAGGAACCTCAACGTTAGTGACAACCTCGCCCACCGATACGGACGCGAAATTTGCCCGCGAGGCGTGGATCCGGGCGCTGCAGCGGACCGGGGCCATCGAATCGGACGTCAATCTCACGCTGCCGGTGCTGATCGAGCGCCTCGCGCTCGAGTTCGACGTGGCGCCGGCGCTGGTGTCGCGCGATGGCTCGCTGAGCTACGGGGGGCTGGCGGCTCGATCGAACCAGTATGCGCACTGGGGCCTTGCTCAGGGCCTCAAGTGCGGCGATATCGCGGCACTGCTCATGCCGAATGGCGCGGAGTATGTAGCTGTTTGGCTCGGGCTCACCCGCATTGGGGTGACGGTTGCGCTCCTCAATACGCATCTCGCGAGCGATGGTCTAGTGCATTCGATCCGGATCGTGGCGCCGCGGTTGATCGTGTCCGGCGCCGAGCTCGCACCGAGCCTCGCCGCCATTCGTACGCGCCTCGAGCCCGATATGGGCATTTGGGTGTACGGCGCCGGCGCGCACGACTTCCTGCCGCTCGAGCCCGCTCTCGAGCGCTTTTCGGGGGAGGCGCCGGCAGCGGGCGATTACACGGCGCCGACGCTCGATACCACGGCGCTCTACATCTACACCTCCGGCACCACCGGCCTGCCGAAGGCGGCCCATGTCACGCATTATCGGCTGATGCGCTGGAGTCAGTGGTTTGCTGGGCTGATGGATACCGGTCCTCGGGACCGGATGTACAACTGCCTGCCGCTCTATCACAGCGTCGGCGGCGTGGTGGCGATCGGCGCGGTGCTCGCGGGCGGCGGCGCGGTGGTGATTCGCCGTCGATTCTCGGCCTCCGATTTTTGGCGCGACGTGCGGGACGAGAGATGCACGCTGTTCCAATACATCGGCGAGCTCTGCCGCTACCTGGTCAATGCGCCCCGCCAGGACATCGAAACCGAACACTCGCTGCGCATGGCCTGCGGCAACGGCCTGCGGCCGGAGGTGTGGGAGAGCTTCAAAACGCGCTTTCGTATTCCACGCATTCTCGAGTATTACGCATCGACCGAGGGAAATTTCTCCCTGTACAACTGCGAAGGACAGCCGGGGGCCATCGGCCGCATCCCCTCATTCTTGGCGCACCGGCTGCCGGTGGCGCTGTTGCGATTCGACGTCGAGAGCGGCGAGCCGCTGCGCAACGGCAGCGGCTTCTGCGAGCGCTGCGGCGTGGACGAGGCGGGCGAAGCCGTCGGCCTGATTCCGGACGACGCAAATTCGCGCACTGGTCGCTTTGAAGGCTACGTCGACGTGGAAGCCTCGAAGCGCAAGGTCCTGCGCAATGTGTTCAAGGAAGGGGATGCCTGGTACCGCACGGGGGACCTCATGCGGCGCGATGCCGCCGGCTTTTACTACTTCGTGGACCGCGTCGGCGAGACCTACCGCTGGAAGGGCGAGAACGTGTCGACGGCGGAGGTGCTGACGGCGCTCACCGCCGCTCCTGGCGTGCTGGAGGGCGTAGTGTACGGGGTGGCCGTGCCCGATACCGACGGCCGAGCGGGCATGGCCGCGCTCGTTGTGGGCCGCGAGTTCGATCTCAAGGCGTTTCGCGCCGCTGTCGGCGAGCGCCTGCCCGCCTATGCGCGTCCGGTATTTCTGCGGCTGCGGCCGGCGCTCGAGTCCACCGGCACGTTCAAGCCACGCAAGCAGGATCTCGTGCGCGCAGGGTTCGATCCCTCGCAGGTCGACGATCCCTTGTATGTCGATGATCCGCGCGCGAATGCCTACGTGCCGCTCGATGCCGCTCTGTACACGGCGATCTGTGACGGGCGCCATCGCTTGTGAGGTGGCGCCGCGCCGCCGTTCTGGGGCTCAGGAGGCGATAGCATCTTAAGGCACAACTCTTCAATGGCTGGACCGGCGGGACGAGAAACGCACCCCTCCAGATGATGGCCGAAGGCATTTCGCTCCGCGCTATGGCTCGGCTTACTGGGATCAGCGGGACGACCCTGATTAAGCTCTTGGAGGAGCCAGGGCAGGCGTTTCCCGAGTATACGGGACCGGACCCTAGTGAACCTGAAATGCGTATTCCGCTGAAGACCAGCGATTCCGGGCGAACGTGACCGGTGATTCCGCCGGGTCGGCGCTGCTATCGTTTTTTACTCTCGTCGGTCACGATCAGTCAACAGTGTGGTGTCGCCGACCGTTGTGACATCGGTGCGATCGGCGATCATTTTCTCGACTGCCGCGTCAGCGGCAGAAGCTCTGGGTCTTCTGATCGGTAAGCGAGGCATTCCTCAAGCCGTTTTCCGAGGGGCAGGCTTGGCGAACTCTTTTTCCGCTTCCAGCTTGCGCACCGATTTCCTTTGAGGTCATGGCGGCTGCTCTGATTGACCGGCTCATGCACCACTGCCACGTGGTCGGGCAATAGCTACCGGATGCGCGAGCACACCGATCTTTGGCACGCCATCCGGCCCAAAGCCGAAGAGCGGGTAAATCAATCACCGAGGCAGAGTCGGAAAAAGGAGAACAAGGCGCACTGAGGTTCGTTACCTAATCAAAGTGTGCAATTTTCAACCGCCATAAATGAGCAGTTTTCGTCCGGCGTTGACATAACGCAGCCCCGCACTCGTCGGTAAGCGGCGACAGGAATCCGACCTGACAATTTCATGGTTTAATCTTCAGCGATCAACGGCAAACCCGCCGTGAGGCGGGGACGCAAAGCTTCCGGTCTGTAGTGGCAGACAGCGGGGTTACCGGAAATAGCGAAATCGCTATTGGCGTGAACTCGTGACGTTTTTGATATCGCTTGCGTCCTTATGAATAGTTCATTTCAGGGAGCGTGTTGCGATGACATCACGAGTTGGCGTTTATGCTGTTTCTGTCCTATTACTGGCTCTCTACGCACTCCTCGGGGGCTGCGAAAAGACTACTTCGCAGCCAGATCAGTCGGACGTAGTGACGGCCACAAACAACACCGCCGGAACGGGCGCCAGCCCGTCGGTACAGGTCTCGCCACCCCCGGCAGTCACGCAGTTAAATCCGAGCCCAGTCTCTACCACTAATAGCAGCGACGCTTGCTTACCGTTCCCGATGCCGACGACAGATGTCTTATTCAGTTCACCGAAAAAAGTCTTTGCTCATTATTTTTATCCATTCCCTTTGGCAATCAATCAACCCGCTGGGGCTCAGGACTATTACAACACTCAGTACCTAACTCCAACCGGGGAATCTGACAAGTACCTCGAGCAAGGGGGTTACCTTCGCTCACGCCCTCTGCCGGTCCCTGTCAGCACGGCAACTAACTGGCAGCAGTTAAATATGCAGCGCGAAGTTCAGATGGCGATCTCCCGCGGGATTACAGGCTTCACCTTTGATGTGCTTTCGTTTGCCGACGCCATTAGCCCCACCGGACATTTGCAGACTCTGCTGGCTGCAGCAGCTGCTGTCGATACTCGCTTTAAAATAGTGCCGATGATCGACATCAGTTCATTAGGGGACACTGCAAGCGCACATCCGCTTACAGTGGCAGAGGCAGTGCAGATCATTGCCTCGGTCGCAGAAAAACCCGCCGTCTACCGGCTTGCCGACGATCGGCTCGTTGTGTCGGCCTTCAACGCAAATCTCAATCCGGTGAGTTGGTGGTCATCCGTCATCAGTCAGTTGAATGCTCAAGGCATCAACGTCGCATTCGTGCCGGTCTTCCTGGGTGAGCCAGCGGGCGCTGGAACGTTTTCGCCTATCAGCTACGGGGTTGGAGGGTGGGGAACCGCTACTCCGGGTGCGTCAAGCGCCATGCAAGCTGACCCGGCGATTGCTCACAATGAGGGTTTGATCTACATGCTACCGGTCAATCCGCAACAGTATCGGCCAGACGATTCTATGTTCTGGGAAGCGAGCAACAGTGTGGCTTTCCGAAATGCGTGGATGAGCGCGATCTTGGGGGATTCGGATTGGGTTCAACTGGTAACCTGGAGCGATTTTAGCGAGTCCGGCCAAATCTCGCCCTACACCGATGCGACGCTCTCGCCCAGTATTGGAAGCGGTTTTTACGACCTGAATGCCTATTTTGCGGCTTGGTTTCTGACGGGAACGCAGCCTTCCATCACGCAGGATGTCTTGTATTACTTCTATCGTCGCGAGGCTTCCACTGCAGACCATCCAGCGCAAAGTCTACCGCTCAGTGTCGTGACCGCAGGTGGAGGACCAGAGGAGGACAACATTGAACTGCTCGCGTTTCTAACCGCTCCGGGCGTTCTGAAGATCACCATTGGTGGCCAGAGTTATACGCAAGACGCGCCAGCCGGCATCACGTCGTTCAAAGTGCCGTTGCAGCCAGGTTCCCCTGTATTCACGCTCTCGCGCAGCGAGGCAGATGTCTTTTCGTTTAAAGGCGGGATCGAGACATACGGGCACGCCGGCATCCCCTCGGGCGTGCTCGACATGACTTACTGGAGTGGCAGCGCTACGAAGTCCGGTATTTGTACTCTTTAGGACCAAACCGGCGCAACCCATCGGGCCACTGGCAAGCATTTCTCGAGGTCCTGACCGATTTGACAGATTTCGATATAAGCGGCCTTGGCGTAGGGTGAAACGACGATGAGGGGAACGCGGAAGCCGTAGACATATCCTGATCCCCAGCTGACGCCGTCGTCGATGACTTTGGGGCAACGTGATCGTACCAGCCGCCCCAATCATCCCACGCAATGATGATTGCGGTGTTCGCCCAATAGGGGCTGTTGCCGATTGAATTGACAATCGAGGCTACCCAGGATGGTCCGCTGCCGTCGTTGTATCCGGGGTGATCGGAATACGCTCCATCGGGAATGATCCAGGTCACCTGAGCGAGCTGCCCATTGGCGATATCCCCAAGAACTTTTGATTGCGGGATGATCACGTTGCTGGTCCATTCTGGCCCGGTGCACGTGAGCGTGCCGCCAACCGTCTGCTGCTGGCAGATGTGCTCAATCGCGTCGGGCGCAGTCCAGATGGAACCGGCGCTGGGGGCGTAGTAGCGCCAAGTCATGCCCTTGACTCCGAGCAGATCAGTCAATGTGGGATGTTCGAAGCAAGGATACTCGGGCGGCGAGTTGGTTTCGCTGCCGGCGGCGTTGATCATGGTGACGACTGCACCCGGAGGAGCGATACACCCGACGACAGTCGCATACGTACTCGGATTCTCGGCGGCGAACAAGGGGCTGGTGGCCGTCGGGGCCGACGTACCGGACAGGATGAACTGGTGAGCGGGAAAGCTCGGTCCCTGGTTGGTCTGAAACATGCGGTCGCCGAAAGTGTATTGCTCGGCCAAGGCGAAGTAGGGCTGGACATCCGCTGGTTTGACGTACATGAATTGTGGATTGGGTGGGCATTTGGTGGGTGCTATGCACGACGGGATCAGATTCGCCCCGTCCATTTTCCCGCCGTTGTACATCTTGACAAAGGAGGCATGGGAGTGGTCGTTATCGTAATTTTGAGGGTTAGAGCCACGGTACCTAGGTCGATCGGGCTGAGCGGGATGGTCTCGCCCACCGAATTGATGCCGCTGCTGGCGATATCGGCACCCCGGGAGATCAGCACAGAATCGTGGAAGAGAATGTCCGGGGAGCGGTTCTCCTGAAAAATGACTACAACGTGCTGGAGCACGGCCGCCGCTGTCAGGGTCAGCGTCTGAGGCCCGTTGCTGGGAGTCAGTTTATTGCCGTCGATTGCGGTAACAGAGAAGGTGTAGTTGCCGCCTGGTGTGCTGTCCGGTTCAGATCGACAGGCTTGCACAACTCGCGGGTGGACAGCCTTCGACCGCAGGATTCAAGGGCTTCCACCCACGCGCAGGCGACCCCGGCGCCGTTTCGAGAATCACTCGCGTACCCTCAATCGCAACGCCGAGTCGCGCACCCGGCTTGATCCGCAGAGCGTCCCGTACCGCCTCTGGCAGAACGACCTGCCCCTTGCTGGAGACGGTTGTAGTGGGAGGCGTGCCACTCATGGTCGATACCTGCTAATAGAGTAAGACATGGGTATACTATGCGCCTTACCGTCGCCATACATTACCACTCGGCGCCAAAGTAATGATACAGAGTACTGGAAGATTGGGATGCGCGATGATCATTGACGCACAGCCTCCGCTCAATGACGTGTTTCTGTGCTCGGCGCGGTGCGCTTGAGCGGTGATATTAGGAGTACAGGATGATGTCGCTCAAACAAATGGCGAAACAGCGACTGCTGCAGATGTTGCACGTCGATATGGACGACGACATCGGTAACGAATCGGTCGATAACATGGGCCATCGCGCGTATGTCGGTGGCTTTTGGGAAGCGATTGGCCGCCTTCAATTTAGGTTTATGATCGAGAGGGGGCTCGAACCACAGCATGTATTTCTAGACGTCGCTTGCGGCTCGTTACGCGGCGGCGTTCGGTTCATTCCATATCTTGAGCCTCGTTGCTATCTCGGCTTGGACATGAAACAACAGCTCATCGACATAGGCATTGAACACGAGCTTGGGGAAAAACTTTTCGCGCTTAAGAAGCCGGAGTTCGTGGTTTCGGATTCCTTCGAGTTTCGTCGTTTCTCAAAGCAGCCTGACTTCGCCATTGCACAATCTCTTTTCACGCATCTGACGGAGAGTGACATTCTTTTATGTCTGAAGAATTTGCGGGAAGTAGCGAAAGCAAATACCAGATTCTATGTGACTTTCTTCGAGTCAGGCCGTCCAGTAAAAAACCCTGAGCGCTCCGATCCTCACGCGGGATTCGCCTACACCCGGGACGAAATGACAAAGTTTGGTGATGCGTCCGGCTGGGTCATGCATTACATCGGTGATTGGAAACATCCACGCCAACAAAAGATGTTGGAGTACTCCATCAAGTCATAGATGAAATCTGCTCGGGTGCTTATGAAGGTGGCGAGCTACATAGAACGCGCGTTCGGACAGTTCGAACTGTACCAGTACAGGCGCCAAAGGCAGCCCGGCCGCCTGTGCTCGTGCGCGTAGGGTTTGATCCCGCTCAGGTCAGCGATCCCTTCGGCGGCACGTTGTAACGGAACGTTTTCGCGTTTCCGGACAGCCCACAGGACACAGCGCAAGTGGCGTCGTCGCGAGATGAGCGCTTGGCTGGATTGCGCTGTCGTCCACCATTCTCGATCGCAGCGCGAAGCTTAAGCAGTCTGGAATGGGCGTTAGTCGGGAGTTCTTTGGCCGGGTGAAAGATATTTTTTTGTAGATCATGCAGTTGAAGCATTTCTCGATGTCGAGCGTATGGCTACACAGCGATCGCCTGCAGCCGCTCGAGCGCTCGATGTTGTGCCGGATTCGGCGTCGTAGTCATTTGGAAGGTCGAACCGCGGTTTTTGCCGACGCGCGCCTCGCAGGTGTTGCGTACGATGGTGGAGAGTTCGGCAAGCAGCGTGCGAAAGCTGTGGAGCGGTGATCCGTCTTTGAGTGTGCGAGAGGCGATTTTTTCCAGTGCTGCCTCGGATCGCTCGGCCGCGGCAACCGGGTCGCGATATTTTTTGCGCTCCAGGTGCTCGTCGGCAAACATCAACTCGCGCCATGCCTCGCGCATGTGCCACTCGACATAGTAGGCGAGCATGCACAGGAAGATGTGCGCCCGCACACGGTCTTCCAGATGATGATGGATGGGGCGGATATGCAAATCGAGGGTCTTCATCGAACGAAACGCCCGCTCGACTTGTGCGAGAGCTTTGTAACTGCGCACCGCCTCGGCTGAGCTCATCTGCTTTTTCGGGACGCTGGTGCGGATCACGTAAATCCCATCGAGCGCGGCCTCGGCGCCGATCTGCTGCTCGAGCCGCTGGAACTTCAAGCGCTCCTCTTCGATCGTGAGCTCGAAGTGTTTGCCGACTTTGTACTTATTGAGGACTTTGCCGACCCGCACGCCGATTTTATCGCGACCGGCGAGCGAGCCGTTCTCGATGCGGGTGCGCACCTTCTCGAGTTCTTTCTCGGTCGCCTCCAGCAACGCCTCGCGCTTGTGCGCACGCAGCTTGCCTAAGTCCCCATTGCGACAGGCCATCAGTCTCTCGCCGGGAAAGTCCGGATGCGAGAACTCAAAGAGATTGCGCTCATCGAACAAGCCCAACTGCAGCGTCCCACCCTGCGCGAGGGCGCGGATCTGCGAGCTCTTTAAGGCCGTGATCCAGGCGAGCCCCTCGAGCGAGCGCAAGGTGTCGATGGCCTTGTGCGAGATCATGCCCCGATCCCCGATCAGTACCAGACGCTCAAGCCCGAACTGCTCACGCAGCTGCTTGACCTGCGGCATGAGCGTGCTCGCATCCGCCGTATTGCCCTCATACACCGAGATTGCCACCGGACAGCCGGCACTTGTCGTCAACAGGCCGTAGTTGACCTGCGAGGTGTTGCGCTTACCATCGCGGCTGTAGCCGATCTTGGCCAGCGGACAGCACTGCCCTTCGAAGTAACTCGAACTCAGGTCATACAGCGCGAGCCCGCCCTCGGACAAGTGTCGAGCGGCGAGCTTTTTCTCGATCGCCCCTTGGCGCTCGAGTAACCAGTCCATCGCCGCGTACAGATCCGTCTCGTCGGTCTCGACGACACCGTACTCCTCGGCGAGCGTCGTCGTGTGCCACCAGCGCGTGGTGGCAAGCTTCGTGTGCGGGGCGAGGATGCGGGCGGCAACCATCGCACAGACCGCATCACGCTCGGCACTCGGGCGCGAGCCGATCAGGGACTCAAAGCCGAGCCTTTGCATGGCTACACGCACCGCTTGCACCGCGCCGTGGGAACGCGACCGAGTGGTCTGCCAAAGCTCCTCCACCGGGCGCACGCTCTGCCCCGAGAGCACCGCGCGGATCGCATCGATTTGCTCATCGGATAGGGCTGAAAGATTGGCCAGCGTGCGTTTACGCACCTTCTTGCCCTCGCGATAGGACTCGCGCAGCAGGTACGTGGGTCTGGAGGTGCGGTTCGGCACGCCATCGATATGCATGGCTACATGATGCCACCACTCAAGGCAAAAAACAACCAATAGATCACAATTACATGGCTACATTATGCGCAGCCAAAAGCCACAGGCCCGTGCGCGAACCCCAGTAATTCCAAGGTTCTCAGCAGTCTCTATTCAGAAAAGAGGGGAAGAACTCCCGGTTAGTCATCATCGGGGTCGGTCGGCGGACGCCTGTCGTTCATGAAGTGAGCCGCATCGAGCGGCGCGGGAATCATCTGGAATTTGAGGGGCGAATGTGTGAGGTCGAAACAATCGGCAAGGTCGTCGGCTGGAGCGTCGGCGTAGCCGAGCGAGGGGAGATCGAAAGTGGTCTCGATGAATTTCAGGATACTGCCGAAATCGTGCGTTACATGGGAGATATAAGCGGCCTTGGCGTAGGGTGAAACGACGATGAGGGGAACGCGGAAGCCGTAGACATATCCTGATCCCCAGCTGACGCCGTCGTCGATGACTTTTGGGGCTACGTGATCGTACCAGCCGCCCCAATCATCCCACGCAATGATGATCGCGGTGTTCGCCCAATAGGGGCTGTTGCCGATCGAATTGACAATCGAGGCTACCCAGGATGGTCCGCTGCCGTCGTTGTATCCGGGGTGATCGGAATACGATCCATCGGGAATGATCCAGGTCACCTGAGCGAGCTGCCCGTTGGCGATATCCCCAAGGACTTTTGATTGCGGGATGATCACGTTGCTGGTCCATTCTGGCCCGGTGCACGTGAGCGTGCCGCCAACCGTCTGTTGCTGGCAGATGTGCTCAATCGCGTCGGGCGCAGTCCAGATGGAACCGGCGCTGGGGGCGTAGTAGCGCCAAGTCATACCCTTGACTTCCAGCAAGTCAGTCAATGTGGGATGTTCGAAGCAAGGATACTCGGGCGGCGAGCTGGTTTCGCTGCCAGTGGCATTGATCATGGTGACAACTGCACCCGGAGGAGCGATACATCCGACGACAGTCGCATACGTACTTGGATTCTCGGCGGCGAACAAGGGGCTGGTGGCCGTCGGAGCCGACGTACCGGACAGGATGAGCTGGTGAGCGGGAAAGCTCGGTCCTTGGTTGGTCTGAAACATGCGGTCGCCGAAAGTGTATTGCTCGGCCAAGGCGAAGTAGGGCTGGACATCCGCTGGTTTGACGTACATGAATGGTGGATTGGGTGGGCATTTGGTGGGTGCTACGCACGACGGGATCAGATTCGCCCCGTCCATTTTCCCGCCGTTGTACATCTTGACAAAGGAGCCATGGGAGTGGTCGTTATCGTAATTTTGAGGGTTGGAGCCCACGGTACCTAAGTCGATGGGACTGAGCGGGATGGTCTCGCCCAGCGAATTGATGCCGCTGCTGGCGATATCGGCACCCCGGGAGATCAGCACAGAATCGTGGAAGAGATTGTCAGGGGTGCGGTTCTCCTGAAAAATGACTACAACGTGCAGGATTACGGCCGCTGTTGTCAGGGTCAGCGTCTGTGCTCCGTTGCTCGGAGTCAGTTTATTGCCGTCGATGGCGCTAACAGAGAAGGAGTAGCTGCCGCCTGGTGTGCTGCTCGCCGTGGAGAGGGTGAGCGTGGATGTGCCCGGCGTGGTACCGCTAATCGGCACTGCAGATGTGCTCAAGGAGCAAGTCGGAGCCGGGGCGCCACCGCTGACCATGCTGCACGATAGGCTGACGCTGCCGGTATAGCCATTGGCCGGAGTCACTGTGATGAGCGAGGTGGACGCGCTGCCTGCCGTGACGGTACCGGGATTTAATGCCGCGGCAGTGAGTGTATAGCCAGGCGCCGCGCCGCTGCCACCGCCGCAGCCGCCAAGGCCGAGTAGAAGGGCACCGGAAACATACACGAGACGAAATGCTCTCATACACCGATTTCCATTCCAGTGGGCTTCGGCCGTGTCAGCATACGATTCAATCGTGTACCGTCCTGGTGTATCGCCACTGTGATCCATTTCCCGCGAGTATTTTCCTACAGATGTCATGTCGTGTCATGTCATGTGTAACGATGTTGGGCTGCGCGCGGCAGGTCGATCCTGGGTCGGCCGCGCGAAGTTTGCTCATTTGCGAGCTCGGCGTTACTGTTAGGGCGCAATCGCATGCTCGGGCCGGAGGTCTTTGATGCCCTTGCCCATTGAAAACTACGCATTGATCGGCGACTGCCATGCAGCGGCGTTGGTCGGATGCGACGGCTCGATCGATTGGCTCTGCTTTCCTCGATTTGACTCCCCTGCGTGCTTTGCCGCGTTGTTGGGAGGACCGGAACACGGCCGTTGGCAGATAGCCCCTACCGCGGGAATTAAGTCGGTACGCCGCAGATACCGCGGTGAAACACTGATTCTCGAGACCGACTTCGAAACCGGGCAGGGAAGCGCTCGGCTGATCGATTTCATGCCCCTCTCGGATGAACGCTGGGACGCCGTCCGAATCGTCGAGGGCCTGAGCGGAAAAGTCACGCTGCGCATGGAACTGATCGTGCGCTTCGATTACGGATCCATCGTGCCCTGGGTACGCCGCTGCGGCGACGTGCTGTTGATCACTGCCGGACCCGACACGCTCGAACTCACCGCCTCGACAGCCGTCACCGGCGAGAACATGAAGACGGTCGCCGAATTCACAGTTGGTGCGGGAGATCGCCAGTCATTTGTGCTCAATTACCGCCCCTCTCACCTGGAGACGTTGGCGCCAATCGACGGAGCCCAAGCACTCGAACAGACCGAATCAGACTGGCGCCGCTGGTCCGCTCGCTGCAATCTTCAAAGTTGCCGGCATCAGGCCGTCATTCGCTCACTCATTACCTTGAAGGCGCTCACTTACAAGCCCACGGGTGGAATCATTGCGGCGCCCACGACCTCGTTGCCCGAGCAACCGGGCGGCGTGCGCAATTGGGATTACCGATACTGCTGGCTGCGCGATGCGACCTTTACGTTGAATGCTCTATTGCTGACCGGATATATTGAGGAGGCGATCGAGTGGCGCGAGTGGCTGCTGCGGGCGGTGGCGGGGTCGCCTCAGGATCTGCAGATTCTGTACGGGGTGACGGGAGTGCGCCGCCTCGACGAAAGTGAACTTGCCTGGTTGCCCGGCTATCAGGGCGCAGCGCCCGTGCGGGTGGGCAACGCGGCCGCGCAACAATGCCAGCTCGATGTGTACGGCGAAGTAATGGATACACTGCACCTTGCGCGGATGAGCGGATTACATCCCGAGCCCGCCGCCTGGAACGTGCAGAGCGCATTGCTCGAATTCCTCGAATCCAAGTGGGAGCTTCCCGACGAGGGCATCTGGGAGGTCCGAGGCCCGCGCCAGCACTTTACGCACTCGAAAGTCATGGCGTGGGTCGCCTTCGATCGGGCCATCAAGGACGCCGAGCAGGACGCTCTCGAGGCGCCGATCGAGCGTTGGCGAGAGGTGCGGGATGCGATCCACGCGCAGGTATGCGAGAAGGGCTTCGACACGCGCAAAAAGGCGTTTGTACAATCCTATGAATCGCCGCATCTGGATGCCAGCCTGCTATTGATTCCGCAGGTGGGTTTTCTGCCTCCTGATGACGCGCGCGTCCTTGGCACCATAGCGGCGATCGAGCGCGAGTTGATCGTCGACGGGCTGGTCTTGAGGTATTCGACCGAAACGGGAGTCGATGCGCTGCCGGCGGGCGAGGGCGCCTTCTTGGCGTGCTCGTTTTGGTTGGCGGATAGCTACATACTGACGGGACGGCGCCAGGAAGGCGAGGCATTGTTTGAGCGACTTCTGGCATTGAGCAACGACGTCGGACTATTCGCCGAGGAGTACGATCCGCGCGCCAAGCGGATGCTCGGAAATTTTCCGCAGGCGTTGACGCACATGGCGCTGGTCAATACCGCTCGGCTGTTATCGATGCCGGCACATGAAGCGAATTCGGCCTGTGCCAAGGGCGAACGACCGGCCGCCGCACCGCAATCCAACCTTAGGGCATAGGCAAGGTATGACAACCTCGGCAGCCGCCTCATGCCGTATTGCCCGCGTCCACCGTGAGCACGATGCCCGTGATGTTGCGGCCGGACTCGCCCAGCAGGAACTCGACGCTGCGCGCCACATCCTCCGCATCGGCCATGCGGCGCAGTGCGCTGCGCCGGGCGATCTGTTCGCGCTGCGCTCCGGACAGCTCGTGCGTCATGGCGGTATCGATGAAGCCGGGTGCAATGGCGTTCACGGTGATGCCGAGCTGCCCGATCTCGCGCGCCAGCGAGCGCGTGAAGCCGACCAGGGACGCCTTGGTCGCACTGTACACCGACAGACCGCTGTAGCCGGTCGAGGCCACGATCGATGCGACGTTGATGATGCGGCCGCTGCGCTCGGTCATCATCGAGCGCGCGACGTACTTGGTCAGCAGTATGGGTGAGAGGGTGTTGAGTCGGATGAGACGCTCGATGTCCTTGTCCCGCATGGTCCCGAGAACTCCGGCGGTGCCGAGTCCGGCGTTGTTGACCAGTCCGTAGAGGGGTCCGAACTCGGTGCGCAGGGCGCGTACGAAAGCCCCGATGTGCTCGAGGTCGGACAGGTCGCATGCACGGAACTCGATCGATCCGCGGCCTGCCTCGAGAGCGGTGCGGCTCGCGTTCCTCAGCTCCTCGCTGTGGTTGCGGGCGACGGCGATGACGCGATAGCCGGCCCCCGCCACCGCGCGCGCCATCGCCAGGCCGAGTCCGCGAGTCCCGCCGGTGACGATGACGTTAAGCATGGGAGCCTGTCTGAGTATTTCGCGGGCCAGGCTCCTCGGGGCGCACCAATTTGCCGGCGGCGGTGAGCTCGAGCGCGGGAACGAAACGCAGCATCGCGGGCACCTTGTGCGCCGGCAGGGCCCGCCGGCACGCAGTCAACAGCTCGCTTTTGATGTGCTCGGCGGCAGGGGTGCTGAGCGCGGAATTCCCCGGCTCCTTGAGCACGACGTCCGCCACGACCACCGCGCCCGTGATCGGATTGCGCCGCGACCGAACCAGCGACATGCGCACCCGGGGATCGGCGTTCAGTACGCATTCCACTTCTTCCGGGTAAACCTTTAAGCCCCCGACATTGATGATCCCGCCCTTGCGCCCGCGAAAGTAGTAGCGGCCGTCTTGCAGCTCGACCAAGTCGCCCGTGTCGACATAGCCGTCGCCGCTCGTAAGATCGGCAGGCGCCGCGCCCAAGTAGCGCGTGGCGGTGCGCTGTGAGCGAATGCGCAGCGTGCCGTCCTCGACTTTCATCTCGATGCCGTTGTGCGCGCCATCGATGAGCTCGGCGGGAAAGCCCGCGCGCCCGTCGTTGACGTCGAATGCAACGCCTGCTTCCGTGGACGCAAAGGCATGGGCGATGCGCGCGTGCGGATAGGTCGCATGCAGCTGATCCAGCAGCACTTGATCGGCGACCTCGCCCGACAGGCGCACGTAGGCGGGATTGAGGAGCTGCGCCGCGCCGCTCATGAGTGCGCGGCGCCAATGCGAGGGCGTGCCGGAAATGTGAGTGACGCCGCGCGCCGCGGCACGCGCCAGGAAGTCACCGGTCGACTCGGTGGGGCTCGACAGCACGAGCGGCGAGCCCGAGAGCACGGCGCGCAGAAAGATCTGCAGACCGCCGTAGCGGCGGATGTCGTAGAACGTACTCCAAACGGAGGCGTTGTCGGGCCACTGCCGCGGCAAGGTTCCTGCGAGGCTCGACAACGTATGCACGACGAGTTTCGGGCTGCCCGTGGTGCCGGAGGTCAAGAGAATCCATTCGCTCTCCGCCCTGGTCCGCCGCTCGAGCGGAGCGGGGACCGGGCGTGGCTGCATCACGCTCACCGACCCGGGCGGCCATGCTCCTGCCGGCGGGAGGTCCGCGAGCACCGCATCGGTTTCGGCGGCTGCGGCCACTTCGGCGAGCCTCTCCGGCGAGAGGTCGGGCGTGCACAGCACCATGCGGCGCGCGACCCCGTCGAGCTCAAGCAGCGCGACGGCCGTGCTCAGCTGCTCGCGCAGCGCGAGCAGCACCGAGCGGCCGCGCAGCGCTTCGAGCTTGCCTGGGAGGCAGGAGGCCGTGGTGAGCTCAGCGAGAGCGATGGAGGCCTCCGGGGCGTGAAATGCGCCTCTCACGCCCAAGCCCGAAGTTGCCAACGAATCCCACAGCGATGTCATGATGGGAGCTTAGCCATTCCGGGCTGGCCGTGGCAAAGGAAACTCGCGCAAAAGTGTCGATCGACTCGCAATTTTCGGGCAGCCCCTCGAGCGCCGCGCCCGCGGTCAATCCGGCGATCCTGTCGGCCACGTTCGCGAGTCTGTTCCCCTCCGGCGTCGTGGCGGCGGAGCTGCGTGCGCCGGGCGATGCCTCGCTGCTGCTGCCGGCGGAGGCGCAGGATATGTCCAACGCGGTGCCCAAGCGGATGCAGGAGTTCGCAGCCGGGCGCTTGTGCGCACGGCGGGCTCTGGCGGAGTTCGGCGTCGCTGATTTCCCCATCCGAGTTGCGCGCGATCGGCAGCCGCTGTGGCCCGGGTTCCTCGTCGGCAGCATCACTCACACGGCGGGTATCTGCGCGGCGGTCGTGGCCGAGCGCGCGCGCCTGATCGCGCTCGGCGTGGATACCGAGGCTGTCGGGGCCGTGAAAGCAGAACTGTGGCCGACGATCTGCGTTTCCGCGGAAACGGCGTGGCTCGACACGTTGGATCCCGCGCAGCGGGCGGCCGCCGCCACCTTGATCTTCTCGGCGAAGGAGGCGTTTTACAAGTGCCAATACCCTCTGGTCGGTGAATGGCTGAATTTTCACGACTTGCGCGTAACGCCGCTCGACTGGGGCGCCGCGCATGGGGCATTTGCCGTCGAGGCAACGCGGCCGATCGCGTTGTTCGATCGCGCCCCGCCGGTGAGGACGCCGCCCGTGCGTGCGCCGTCGGCTGTGCTCGGTTCGTACCGGTTTCACGAAGGATTCGTTTCCGCCGGAGTGTCCCTCCTGCCCATCGGCGCGGCGTGAGCACCGCGCGGCAGATTGCCACACAGCCGCTGTTGATATAACCTATGAGCAGTTATATTAGCCGTGAGGCGCTTTAAGATGAATTTCAACGTCTATCTCGACAGCGCGCTAGGGACGGCCCTTAAACGATTGGCGAAGCGGCGCAAATTGACCCGCAATGCCTTAATCCGCAAGGCCGTGCAAGATCTGCTCGACAAGGAGACCCACTTGCAGGAGTGGTCGGAGGCGGTGATGCAGTGGCAAGGCGATCCCGAATTTGCGCCCTTCGAGTCGCATCGCGCGACACTTAGGGAACCCGCCCAGGATCCCTTCGGTTGAGATTTTTGCTCGATACCACGGTGGTCAGTGATTTTACGCGCGGCGTTCCTGCCGTGCTCGCTCGGCTGAAGGCGACTCCGAAAGGCGATGCGGCGATTTGTACGGTCACCGCGATGGAGATCGAGTACGGATTGATGCTCAATCCTGCGCGGGCGCGCAAGATCGAGCCGATGATCCGGGCGCTACTTCAGGATGTGGAACTCCTGGCTTATGAGCGGGAAGATGCGACCGCCACCGCCGCCATTCGTGCGGCCCTCGCCAAGCGCGGCACGCCGATCGGGCCCTATGATGTGATGATCGCGGGGACGGCGTTGCGCCGTGGCCTCGTGATGGTGACTTCCAACGGCGGTGAATTCGAACGTATCCAGGGGTTGCTCCTGCAGGATTGGCGGAGCTAACGCATCGGCGGTCTCGCCGGCGCGCGGCGAGATCGAGCCGTACACAGACACCAGCCTGAACGCGCAGATCGGCACGGGTTACTACAATCTCACGGGCTATTACGCCGCATGGGTGATTCCGTCAGCCGCCGGAGAGCGTTCCCGCGGCGGTGCCCTTGGCCGTGCCGCCGCGGATCAACCGCTTGAGCCGACGAGCAGCATTGCGCGCAAGCACCAGATAGCTCGGCAATGCGGTGCGGCAAAATGCCAGCTTTCGGATGTACCCGTCGACCGTCCATTCAGCGCGCGAACCCGCCGGAAAATACACGATGTCGCCCGCGACCACCCGGCGCGAGTTGCCCTGCGGATCCTTCAAGGTGACCGACCCCTCCAGAATATGTAAGGTCTCATCGAAGCTGTAATACCAGTTGAACCGGCCGGCCGTGCAATCCCAAAAATAAGTGCTCGCGGTGCCGTCCGCGCTGCTCGACAAGCGCTCGACGCGCGCAACCGGTGCGCCCTCCAGGATCCAATCCGGATGGATGGGGCAGTCGGTCCAATTGTTCATCTCGGTCCCGAACCTGATGGAGCTTTCGATCGCCATAGTAGAACTCACAAGTTATGTCCGCATGGAAAGTGCAATTCTAACCAGCGCCAGTTTAGCGGTTACAGTAGCAGATGGCAGCGATCGGTATTGGGGTTTAAGTTTGCGAGAGCATTGCGATACTCGGGGCGAGTGATTCTGCCCATCAATGACAGCGCCCTACGCGCCGACGCATCGAGCCCGGCATTTTATTGCGTGCATTGGATACCGGGCGCCGCGGGAACGGATTTCGTTAATCTCGCGCGGCGACTCGAAGCGATGATCGTCCAATAGATTCATCACGCGCTTCACGTGTCGAATGGGCAGCGCGCGAGGCGAAGCGACGGCGACATTGAATTGCATCCCTCGGGTGTGACGGGCTTCCAAAAGGCTAAATTGCCTCTCTCAGTGGTATTATCCTAGCGCTTCATGACAAATGTTCCATTACTCGATCTTAAGGCGCAGTTCGCGCAAATCCGCGCTGAAGTCATGCCGCTCATCGAGCGCGTGTGTGAGAGCCAGCAATTCATCTTGGGCGAGCACGTGCGCGCTCTTGAAGGAGAAATCTCACAATACTGCGGCGCGTTGTCCAGCATCGGCGTGTCCTCGGGCACGGATGCGTTGCTCTTGGCGCTGATGGCGCTCGAGATAGGCGCGGGCGATGAGGTGATCACCTCGCCCTACACCTTCTTCGCGACGGCGGGTGTGATTGCGCGGGTGGGCGCGCGGCCGGTGTTTTGCGACATCGACCCGCAGACTTTCAACCTATCGCCTGCTGCGGTGCAGGCGTTTATCGATCGACACTGCGAGCCGGACGGCGCGCACCTGGTGAGCCGCGCTACCGGAGGCCGGGTCAAGGCGATCATGCCCGTGCACTTGTACGGTCAATCGGCCGACATGGAGCCGTTGATGCAGATCGCTCGGCGTCATCGTTTGCGCGTCATCGAAGATGCCGCGCAGGCGATCGGCACGGAGTACAAAAACGGCGTTCGGGTGGGATCGATCGGCGACATCGGCTGTTTTTCCTTCTTTCCGAGCAAGAACCTCGGCGCGTTCGGCGATGCCGGAATGTGCACGACCAATGATCCCGATCTCGCCGAAAGCATGCGCGTGCTGCGCGTGCACGGCGGCAAGCCGAAGTATTTTCACGCGGTCATCGGCGGCAACTTTCGTATCGACGAATTGCAGGCGGCCGTGCTGCGAGTCAAGTTGAAATATTTGGATTCCTGGACGCAGGCGCGGCAGCGCAACGCCGCCTTTTACGACGGCGCGCTTGCCCGGGCATCTCTTGGGCAAAGAATCGTCACGCCGCGAGCGACAATGGGCGGCCGGCACATCTTCAATCAGTACATCGTGCGGGCGCAGCGCCGTGACGCCTTGAAGACACACCTCGCCGAGCACCATATCGGAACCGAGATCTACTATCCGGTCCCGCTGCATCTACAGAAGTGCTTCAGCTTTCTCGGCTACCAAAGCGGCGACTTTCCGCACTCCGAGCAGGCTGCCGCGGAAACGCTGGCGTTGCCGATCTATCCGGAGCTCAGCGAGGCGCAGCTCGGGCACGTGGTCGCGAGCATCGCCGAATTCTACGCCTGAGGGCGCCGCCGCACGACGCAATGGGAACGCGGAGCCTCGATTGGAAGGCGTTTTACGGGGCGTGCAAAACATGGATGTTTTGCCCGCAGCCCCCAGGGAAGGGTTCACGGCGGCCCGGAAAATGCCTCCAATCGAGGCTCCGCGTGCGCGTCAGGCCTTTTTGAAATCCTCGGGCAGCAGCTGGTGCCGCGACAGCAACTTGTAAAAGTCGGTGCGGTTGCGCTTGGCGAGGCGTGCCGCCTGGCTGACGTTGCCGGCGGTGATTTGCAATATCTGTGACAGATAATTGCGCGTGAACTCATCGCGCGCCTCATCGAAGGAGGGCAGGCGCGTCGGATTGCCGCCGAGCGATTGTTGCACGAGTTCCGCGGTAATGATGGCGCCATGGGACAGGGCCACGTTTTGCCGTACCACGTTGTACAGCTGCCGGACATTGCCCGGCCAGTCGGCGGTCGCCAACAGCTCCACCGCCTCCGGCGCGTAAATCTTTCTCTGGCCGCTCTCCTTGGCGATTTGCTCGAGAAAATGCGCGACCAACAGGGGGATGTCTTCGCGCCGGCGCGCCAGGGGCGGTACCTCGATATGCACGACGTTCAGTCGATAATAGAGGTCCTCGCGGAATTGCCCGCTGACCATCAGCTGATGCAGGTCGCGATGCGTGGCGGAGATGACGCGCACATTGATCGATACCGCCTCCGTGCTCCCTACCGGCCGAATCTGGTTCTCCTGCAGCACCCGCAGCAACTTGACTTGCAAGCGAATCGGCATGTCGCCGATCTCATCGAGCAGCAAGGTGCCCCCGTCCGCGGTCTCGAACAGGCCTTTCTGCGAGCGAACCGCGCCGGGAAAGGAGCCCTGTTCATGGCCGAAGAGCTCGGATTCCAGCAGGTTTTCCGCCATCGCGCTGCAGTTGACCGACGCAAACGGCTTGTTGCGGCGCGGACTCGCTTCGTGAATGGCGCGCGCCAGCAATTCCTTTCCCGTGCCGCTCTCGCCGGTCAGCAGCACGCGCGCGTCCGTGCCGGCCACCATGTAAGCCTGCGCCAGCTTGTCCTCCATCAGCTGATTGCGGGTGATGATGTTGGCGCGCCAATCCTCGTCGACGTGCGCGAATCCCGATACTTTGAGCGCCTTCTGCACGTGGTCCAGCAGCTCTTGCTTGTCGACCGGTTTGGTGAGGAAGCCGAATGCGCCGCTCTGGGTTGCATGCACGGCGTCGGGAATCGTGCCGTGCGCCGTGAGAATGATCACCCGCAGGCCCGGCCAGCGGCTTTGCAGCTCCTTCAACAATCCGATGCCGTCCATTTGATCCATGCGCAGATCCGTAATGACCAGATCCGGCCGGAACCGGGTGCATGCGGCCAACGCCGCCGCGGCGCTTTCAACCGCTTCGACCTCGTAATTCTCCGCGCGCAGCCGGATGGTGAGCAGGCGCAGCAGCCCGGGGTCATCATCGACCACCAAAATCCGCGCCTTGCGCTTCTGCGGAGTCAGCGAATCGCGCGAAGTGGTCGGGAGGCCGAACGATAAGGGCGTGGTGGCGGCGGAATGGGCGTTCAATGCGATCTCTCCGGTGACATCATTTACGGGGTGTGCGGTTCGCTGGTGCCGCGGCGATCGTTAATGGATCGCTCGATGTGCGTGACGGCGTCGAGCTTTGCTCGAGCCTCGTCCAATGCCTTGCGTAGCTTTGCGTTTTCATCCGACTCCGCCGCCAGGCGGCGATTGGCCGCCAGCAGCTTATCACGTGATTCATCGTGCACCGTTTCATCGCGCAAGCGCGAGTTTTCAGCCTGCAGAACCAGCCTCTGATCGACTTCTTGTAACTCTACCAGGGCCAATAACCGCTCAACGGTTAACAGAGTCTCAGGCCTCGCCAGCAGCTCCGACAACTGTCGCTGCGCTGCGACGGGATCGGACCCGCTGTGACCCGGTGTCGCCAAAGCGAGCGCATATCTCAGCCGGTTGCTGGTGGTGGGGGCGAGCGCCGCGGCGTCCTTGGCGGACTGGAACAGCTCCGCCTGCCGAGCCGGGTCCCCCTGCGGCAGCGCGGCCATCATCTCCAGAAGGGGTGCAACGGGACCCAAATCCGACGTCTGGCGGTCCGGCACGCTGGGCGGGGGCGTCTTGGAGCCCGACCCGCCGAATGATGCGCACCCGCTCAGGCCGGAGAGTGCGACTACATACGCTGCAAAGCGCAACCGGCTATGCTGCATGGGCCTTATCACGCGCACCGGCCGCTGACTGGCGCATGGGAAGGCGGACGCGAAAATGGGCGCCGCCGGCCGCGGATTCGAGAATCTCGATGCTGCCGCCATGCGCGTTGACGAATTCCGTCACCACCGACAGCCCGATACCGGTTCCCTTCACGTGGCCGCCTTGCGGTGTCTTGCCCTGATAGAAAGCCTCGAATATCCGGTTGCGTTCCTGCTCGGGAATTCCCGGACCCGAGTCGATGACGTCCAACACGAGTTGTTCGCGTTCGGCGCGCGCATGAATCGAGATGGTGCCGCCGCGCGGCGTGAACTTGATGGCGTTCGAGAGCAAATTGTCGAGGATCAACCGCACCTTGCCGCGGTCCGCCAGCGGCGCGAGGTCTTGCACCTGCACATCGAGTCGTACGCGCTGCGCGACCAGGGTCAGCTGTTGATTTTCCAGCACGGATTTGATCAACGGCCGCAACTTGAATTCGGTGACTTCCAGGCCGACGCTCTTTGCTTGCCAGGCGCTGAAAGAGAGCAAATTTTCAATGAGCCGCTGCAGCTTCATCCCGTTCTCGCGCAAAATGGCCGTCACTTCCCGTTGGGCGCTCTGCAGCTCGCCGACTGCACCGTCCATCAAGAGCTCGGTACCCTCGCGAATATTCGCCAGCGGCGTCTTCAGTTCATGCGACATGTGTCTCAGGAATCGATTTTTTTCCAGCGCCAAATCCAGCAAACGCACTCTCAGCCACTCCAACTGCGCCGCCAAGCGCTCCAAGTCCGCCGGCCCGCGGATGGCAATCGGCCTGGAGAACGTGCCGCGGCCCAATTCGCTGATCGCACGGTCGATGGCGCGGATGGGCCTGCCGAACAGATACGTGAAGACAGCGACCACCGCGAGGGTCATGGGGACGAGCAGCAGAGATTGCCAAAAAAGCTTCTGCTGGGCCAGCTGCGCCGCCAGTTGCAGGGTCGTGAGTTCGCGGTCGATATGCGCGTTGACGCGATTCGATATTTTGGATGCCAATTCGGCCATTTGCGGATAGGAGGCGATCAGCTCCGCCATGCGCGGCGAGTTCGGCGGCGCGGTCTTCAGTTCTCGCCACAGCTGGTCCGCGTCCGAGCGCAGCGCGCGCGCATCGGTTTGCGACTCTTGATCGAGCGGCAGGGTCAGCAGCTCATCGATCGTGGTGCCGAGCCGCTCGTTGTTGCGGGCGTAGGTATCGAGCAGCTCGGTGTTGGGGATGATCTGGTAGAGCCGCGCGGTGCGCTCCAGGGCCCCGATCTCCTCGAACATGAGTTGATTGTTGCGCGTACCCTGCATCCCATGCACCACCAACTGCTCGCTGCGATTCGACAGCCGATTCATCTGCACGGCCGCGTTCACGATCGCAAACAGGAGCGGCGCCGCCACGATCGTGAAGCCGATCAGCATGAGGCCGCTCAGTGACTTGGGTCGGGGTAATCGCATGTTACGCATTCTAGCTTAAGGCTCCGGCAGGAGCGTGTGTCCATCGTACCTGTAGAATTCCGGCCATGAGCCTGGACGCGCCTTTTTCCGAACTGTCGCCGGAAGCGGTATTGGACGCGCTCGAGGCCCTTGGATTTCGCTGCGACGGGCGCGTCCTGGCGCTCAACAGCTACGAGAACCGGGTTTACCAGATTGGCATCGAAGAGGGCGAGCCCGTGGTCGCCAAGTTTTATCGGCCCGGTCGCTGGAGCGATGCGGCGATTCGCGAGGAGCACGCCTTTGCAGCCGAATTGGCAGCCCACGAGATTCCCGTGGTGGCGCCGCTGTCGCACGAGGGCGCAACTCTGCACCGCCATCAGAGATTTCGCTATGCCGTCTTTCCGCGCCGGGGCGGGCGCTGGCCGGAGCTCGGTACGGCCGACGAGCGCGAATGGCTCGGCCGCTTCCTCGGCCGAATTCACGCCGTGGGGCGCAGCGCCCCGTTCCGTGAACGGGCGCGTCTGAGCGTCGATGAGTTGGGTCGCAGGGCGCGTGATTTTGTGCTCACGAGCGGCTGGATGCCCGATTATCTCGCCACGAAATACGCGGACGTCACAGATCGGCTATTGGAGGAAGTCGAAGCGCAGGCGAGCGGCTGGCGCGGTGCTGCGCAGGGGCGCATCTTGGGCGACTGCCACCGCGGCAACATCCTGTGGACCGATCTTGGGCCGCATTTCGTGGATCTCGATGATTGCGTGACGGGTCCGGCGATCCAGGATCTGTGGATGCTGCTCGCGGGGAGTCGGCAGGAAATGCGCACGCAACTCGCCGATTTGCTGAAAGGTTATGAGCAGTTCCTGCCGTTCGACCGGCGCGAAGTGCCGCTGATCGAGCCGCTGCGCGCGTTGCGAATGATTCACTACTCCGCCTGGCTGGCACGGCGCTGGGACGACCCGGCGTTCCCTAAAGCGTTTCCGTGGTTCGCCGAGCCTCGCTACTGGGAGGAACACTACCGCGCTCTCGATGAGCAGCTGGCGGCGGTGCTCGGCCCGCCGCTCGAGTTGTGATCGCCGGCATATTTGGAGGATCATAGGCCGATGTTGAACCCGAGAGATGCGTCGCTGGGTGCGGTTGCAGCGGCGCTGTGTGCCGCGGCTCTGTGTACAATAGCCGCGCTGAGCGGCTGCCATCGCGATTCGAGTCATGCGCCCCAGCGCAAGCCCGCCGCCCAGCAGCGTGCACCGGTCGCGGCGTCGCGCGGACCGACAGCTGAAGAATTGACGAAGGACATGGTCGAGGCGGCCAGCCAAGGCAAGTCGCAGGTGCCGGTGGCGCTCAAGTTTGACTTATTGCAGCGGCCGACCGTCGGCCAGCCGCTGCAGATTGCAATTGCCCTCATGCCGCAAATCCCTGCGAGCCCCGCCACCATCGCGGTCGCCGGCTCAGACGGCCTGCAGTTGGCCCCCGGCGAGGACCGGATCGAAATACCCTCGGTCGATGCTGCCCAAGTCTACCGTTACACCATCAAGGTCACGCCGACCGCGGAAGGCGTGCTGCTCTTGAGGCTCACGGTCAATTTGAAACACGACGAAATGACCGATTCCCGAATCTTTGCTGTGCCGATCATCGTTGAGACAAGCGCACCCGGCGCCGCCAGCCCGACCAATGCGGCAACTCCGGCTAACGCGGCAAATCCGGCCAATGCCGCCAGCCAGACGCGGTAGCCTGTGGCACTGCGGGCTTAGGCTCCTGGCCGTCCCCCATGGAAAGGGCCAAAGAGTGAAAGCTGGGGCAACTCCTCCCTGAAGATACTAGAATGGAGGGTTTACCTCAAGGCCGAGGTTTACCTTTAGGACCCATTTGTGACGCAGAAACTTCGCAACATCGCCATCATCGCGCACGTCGATCATGGCAAGACCACGCTGGTGGATCAGCTGCTGCGCCAGTCGGGCATGCTCGATGCGCGCAAGGATGTGCAAGAGCGCGTCATGGATTCGAATGTGCTCGAGCGCGAGCGCGGCATCACCATCCTCGCCAAGAACACGGCGATCACCTGGGGCGACTACCGGATCAATATCGTCGACACGCCGGGCCATGCCGATTTCGGCGGGGAAGTCGAGCGCGTGCTCGCCATGGTGGACTGCGTGCTGCTGCTGGTGGACGCGGTGGATGGCCCAATGCCGCAAACCCGGTTCGTGACGCAGAAAGCGTTCAAGCACGGGCTCAGGCCCATTGTCATCATCAACAAGATCGATCGGGACGAGGCGCGGCCCGGATGGGTGCTGGATCAGACTTTCGATTTATTCGACCGCCTCGGAGCAACCGACGAGCAGTTGGATTTCCCGGTGGTCTATGCATCGGCGCTGCGCGGCTTTGCGGGCCTCGATTCGACGGTGCGCGAGGGCGACATGCAGCCGCTCTTCAAGACCATTGTCGAGCATTGCCCGCCGCCCGACGTCGACGTCGACGGTCCCTTGCAGCTGCAGGTCGCGCTGCTCGATTACTCGAGCTATGTCGGCGCGATCGGCATCGGCCGCATCAAGCGCGGCACCGTAAGGCGCGGCATGGCGGTCACCGTGGTCGGCCGCGACGGCAGCCAGCGCGCCGAAAGAATTACGCAGATTTTGGGCTTTCATGGCCTGACGCGGGTCGAAGTCGAGTCGGCGGGCGCGGGCGATATCGTCGCGTTCGCGGGCATTGCCCAGCCTCAGGTGTCCGAGACGCTGTGCGACCCGGCCACGGTCGAGCCGTTGCCGAGCCTCACCGTCGATGAGCCGACCATCAGCATGACCTTCGAGGTCAATACATCGCCGTTCTTGGGTCGCGAGGGCAAATTCGTCACGAGCCGTCAGATCCGCGAGCGCTTGGAACGCGAGTCGATACACAACGTGGCGCTGCGCGTCGAGCCGACCGCCGACCCGGACAAATTCGTGGTCTTCGGCCGCGGCGAATTGCATTTGGGCGTCTTGTTGGAAAACATGCGGCGCGAAGGCTATGAAATGGCCGTCTCCCGGCCGCGCGTGGTCATCAAAACCATCGATGGCGTCGCGCACGAGCCCTATGAGCAGGTCGCGGTCGATGTGGACAGCGAGAGCCAGGGCGACGTCATGTCGGCCCTGGGCCGCCGCGGAGCCGAGCTCAAGGACATGCAGGCCGACGGCCGCGGCCGGGTACGCCTGGATTACATGATTCCGTCGCGCGGATTGATCGGTTTCCAAACGGAATTCCGTACGATGACCCGCGGCACCGGACTGCTGCACCATGTGTTCGATCACTACGGGCCGGTGGTGCCGCGGGAATTGGGCCAGCGCCCCCAGGGGGTGTTGATCTCGAACGGGCAGGGCATGGCTTTGGCCTATTCCCTGTTCAGTCTGCAGGAGCGCGGCCGGCTGTGTATCGGACCCGGTGAGGAGGTCTACGAGGGCATGATCATCGGCCTCAACAACCGCGACAACGACCTGGTCGTCAACCCGCTCAAGGGCAAAAAGTTGACGAACATCCGCGCCGCCGGCAAGGACGAGAATGTCGTTTTGACCCCGCCGATCAGGTTTACCCTGGAGCAGGCGATGGAGTTCATCGATGACGACGAGTTGATCGAGGTGACCCCTGCCTCCATTCGCCTGCGCAAGCGGAACCTGCGTGCAAACGACCGCAAGCGCTCCGAGCGCGAGACGGCGGACCAGGGGACCCAAATTTAACTAATTATTGGACAAACCGAGACGCGCGTCACGCCCTGCCTCGGGGATCTCCCTACCATCCACTTAATCAAGGTGCTCGGGTGCGCCGTGGATTGAGTGTGGGAGATTAGACTTGTCACGCGATAACGCGGCCGCCATGCTCAGCGAGCCATCGCCAGCGCAGGAGAGCTTCAATCGCCTGCTCGAGCGCCAGTTGGCCGACGCGCGGAGCCGCGGCGGCGAGCTCGATTTGCCGATGCTGCTCAAAATCGTGAGCGCGCATTACGACCGAATCGACTCCGAGCGACGCGGTATCGTGCGCTCCATGCAGCTCATGTCGGATGAGGCACAGGCGCTCACCCGAGAGATCCGCGAGCAGAGTGCATCACACCTGCAGGTCATCCTGGACAATGTCAAGGATGCCATCATCACGGTCGATGATGCAGGCCACGTTGAAACGTGCAATCCCACCGGTGAGCGGATTTTCGGCTATTCGCAGCCGGAGATCCTGGGGCGGACGCTCGATTTTCTGCTGCCCGAGATCGGTCCGCGCGGCTCGCTCGATTTTCTCGAGCGCTTCGCCGCGAAGATCGACGATACCCATGTGGATCTCGCGGCGCACCAGGCGTGGGGCGTCACCAAGGACCGCGCGCGCATCGCGCTCGAAATCGCCGTCAGCAAGGCGAGGCTCAATCGGCGCGACGGTTACATCGTCTGCATTCGCGACATCACGGAACGCCACCTCGCCGAACAAGCCATGCGCGAGAGCGAGGCTCGCTACAGAACCTTGGTGGAGCATGCGCCCGAGGTGATCGTGGTATTCGACGTCGACCAGGGAAAGTTCGCCGACGTTAATGACAATGCCTGTCGCTTCTTCAAAATGGACCGCGCCACGCTGCTGGCCAGCGGACCGGACAAGATCTCTCCATCACGGCAATCGGACGGCAGCCCCTCCTTTGGCGTGCCGCGCGGCTATATCGACGGTGCGCTGGCCGGTGGGGCACCGGTGTTCGAGTGGGTGCATTGCGACGCGCTGGGCCACAACATGCCCTGCGAGGTGCGCTTCGTGCGCCTCCCGAGTTCCAATCGCCGGCTGATTCGCGCCAGCATCACCGACATTACCGAGCGCAAACGGAGCGAGGCCATCGCGGCGGGCGAGCGCCGGGTGTTCGAAAAGATTGCGGCGAATGCGCCTCTGTCGACGGTGCTCGAGGCGATTTGCGAAGTGATCGAGCGCGTGATGGTCGGGGGCTTCTGTGCGATCAATCTGTTCGACGAAGAGCGGCAGGTTTTGAGCTTCGGCGTGGCGCCGAGCCTGCCGCGCTGCTTCATCGCCGCCATGGATCTCGCGCCGGTCGGCATTCGCTTCGGTTCCTGCTCCGCCGCCGTCTATCTGTCCCGGCAAGTGACGGTCGCCGATATCGAAACGGACGCGTTGTGGGAATATCGACGCGAGGCGGCGCAGCATGCGGGATTGCGCGCCGCCTGGTCGGCGCCGATCGTCGCCCCGGACGGGCGAGTGGTCGGCACCTTCGCCGTCTATCAGCGCCAGCCCGGAGTGCCTCTGGCCCGCGATCATGAGCTGATGTCGCGCATGGCGCAGATTGCCGGCATTGCGATCGAGAGGCGCAGCGCCGAGGACGCCCTGCGCGACAGCGAATCAAAGTTCCGCGGCCTGTTCGAGAGCGTGATGGAGGGCGTGTATCGCACCACGCGCGACGGCCGATTGCTCGTAGTAAACCCGGCATTCGTGCAAATGCTGGGCTACTCCTCAGCCGAGGAGCTGTATCAGGTCTCCGCCGCTTCCCTGTACTGGTATCCGAGCGACCGCGACACCTACGTGCGCCGCATGGAGAGCGAGGGCGAGGTGCGCAACGATGAATACGTGTTGCGCCGTAAGAACGGCACCATGCTCGTGGTCGTCGACAACGGCCGGGTGGTACGCGACAAGCAGGGCCGCGTCATCGGCTTCGAGGGCACGATCGCCGACATCACGGAGCGCAAGAAGGCCGAAACCGCGGTATTCCAGGCCAAGGAGCGCGCCCAGGTCACACTGCAGTCGATCGGCGACGCGGTGATCACGACCGACTCCCAAGGGCACATCGACTACATGAATCCGGTGGCCGAAAGCTTGACCGGTTGGGAGAGCCGCGAAGCGGAAGGGCAGCTGATCGGCGACGTGTTGACCGTCGTCGATGAGGCGACGCGGGAGGCGGGCGAGAGTCCGGTCATGCGCTGCCTGCGGGAAGGGCAGATGCTTGGTCTCGCCGAACATACAGTGCTCGTAAAACGCCGCGGGCAGGAAATCGCGATCCAGGACTCGGCGGCGCCCATCCGCGATCGCGCCGGTAATCTGATCGGCGCGGTCATGGTTTTTCATGACGTCAGCAAAGAGCGCCGTCTGCACCGCGCCCTGCATTACCAGGCGAGCCACGATGCGCTCACCGGGCTCATCAACCGCCGTGAATTCGAGAATCGACTCACTGTCGCCGTCGAAGGCGTGCATCAAGACGCGGATTGCCGCCACGCCTTGCTCTATCTCGACTTGGATCAATTCAAGCTGGTCAACGATACCTGCGGGCACCCCGCAGGAGATCAGCTGCTCAAACAGATCACTGGCGTGCTGCAGTCGCGCGTGCGCACCGGCGACACGCTGGCGCGCTTGGGCGGGGATGAGTTCGGCATCCTGCTGCAGAGTTGTCCGCTCGATCAGGCGTTGCGGGTGGCCGAAACATTGCGCCAGGCGATCCGCGATTATCGATTCGTTTGGCAGGACGGCGTGCTCGGGGTCGGTGTGAGCGTCGGTATCGTGGAAATCACCAGAGACACGCCGACCGTCGCGAGTGTGATGAGCGCTGCCGACGTCGCCTGCTATGCCGCCAAGGACCAGGGCCGTAACCGCGTGCAGGTGTATAAGCCCGACAACGTGCCGGAGCGGCACCGCGAGATGCACTGGGTGTCGAAGCTGACGCGCGCCTGCGATGAAAGCCGGTTCGAGTTGTTCTACCAACCCATCGTGCCGATCGGCGCGACCCCTCACGAGCGCGAGCACTTCGAGCTCATGCTGCGCCTGCGAGACGAGTCCGGCTCGCTGGTGACGCCGGCCGAATTCATACCGGCCGCAGAGCGCTACAACGTCATGCCCTCCATCGATCGCTGGGTGGTGCGCCAGGCGCTCGATCGTGTCGTGCATCGCGGCGCCTCCGGCGTCAAGCCGTATACCGTTGCCGTGAACCTCTCGGGCACCTCGCTCAACGACGAACGCTTTCTCGAATACCTGATCGCCGAGCTGAGCGCTCATGATCTGGCGCCGGGCGCGATGTGTTTCGAGATCACGGAGACCGCGGCCATCGCGAACCTCGGCAATGTGGTCTATTTCATGCGCGAGCTGAAAGCACGCGGCTGCCACTTTGCGCTCGATGACTTCGGCAGCGGCTTATCCTCGTTCATGTACCTGAAGACCCTGCCGGTCGACTATCTGAAGATCGACGGACAGTTCATCGAGAACGTCACGCGCGACCCGGTGGATCGCAGCATGGTCGAGGCGATCAGCCAAGTCGGCAAGGCGATGGGCATTCAAACGATCGCCGAGCGGGTCGAATCCGCCGAAGTCCTGGCCGAACTGGGCCGGCTCGGCATCGGCTTCGCCCAGGGGTTCCATATTGCCGAGCCGCAATCGACCGCCGGCTTCCCGTACGTGCGGGGCAAAGTCCTGCCCGATTGAGATCCAGCTCATGGCACTGAAGGACGGCCGCATGTGGTCCTGCTTCGCGAACACCCTGGATACGATCGTACTTCGCTGCGCCTCATGAACGGCGCAATTGCGACTGCTCAACTGTCACGACTTTGGCAAAGCAACGCGTGCCATCCCACACCATAGCTCATTGCAAGAGATCAATGCGAACGACGTCAGAGGTGCGATCGGCGCTACGGCGATGACCAAGGCGGCCGGCCTGAATCACATACCGCAGGGAGGAACTCTGTACACCTTCAGGTTGGGCGATTAGCGCGAAATCGGGAGGCAGACAAATTCGATCTGAACTAGGCCCGGTGCCCTGCGGCACCGGGCTTTTCTTGGGGTGCGCCCGGCAGGGCGTACCCTCGACGTGTAAAATCACTTGAGACTACGCAAGTGAAACCTTCGGCCGGTGCGCAAGTCGAAGCGTTGTCGCAGCTGGCCTGTGCACGCTTCAAGGGGGAGCAGTGAACATCAAGATGCGCAGCTTGACCCGGCGAGTCGCGGTGCTCGCCGGCGGATTCATGAGGAGAGTGCAGTGCTGAGACGAGTATCAATCGCAAGTGCCGTCGTGTGCCTTGCGTGCATGGCGGCGATCGGGATCCTCGGCAGGGCGTGGGCCGGGGGAAGCGAGGCCGCAAACGTCGATTACACCAAGATTTCGCCCCCGGATCTCGTCAAGAACACGCCGAAGGGAAAACTCGTCAATCCCTACAAGGACACCCAGGCGGACATCGTGGCGGACGGGCACAAGCTCTTCCTGAGCTATTCCTGCAGCGGATGTCACGGCGGCGGCGGCGGGGGAGGAATGTGCCCGCCGGTGACCAACGACGTCTGGGTTTATGGCGGCGACGACGATACGCTGTTCCGCCTGGTGACGCTCGGCAGTGAGGAGCTGCAGAAACAGGGTTATACGCGCATAGGCCACGAAAACGTCGTCGGGCCGATGCCGCCGATGGGCGCGATCGTCAAGAATGCAGACGATCTGTGGAAAATATTCGCCTTCATCCGATCGAAGTACGACGGCGATCCCGCCTATAAATACGGCGCTCCCCCGGAACCCGCCAACCCGTAAGCCTGTCTCATTTTTTGGTACAGTCGCGACGGGTTGTTGCAATGCAGGTTGCGTGATCCTCGCAAAAGGACCACGCTTTGCCCGCGCTGGTTGGGTGGTCAATCGTTGCGATTTACGTCCCCAAACTCGCTTTAGTACCTGATCACCGAACGGATCACTTTGCCTTCATGCATCAGGTCGAAGGCCTCGTTGATTTGATCGAGCGGCAACACCTTGCTGATCATTTCGTCGATCTTGATCTCCCCGGCGAGATAGCGATCCACATAGCCCGGTAGTTGCGAACGACCCTTGACGCCGCCAAACGCCGAGCCTCGCCAGACGCGGCCCGTGACCAGCTGAAACGGCCGCGTGGAGATTTCCTGGCCGGCGCCGGCGACGCCGATGATGGTCGATTCGCCCCAGCCCTTGTGACAGCATTCCAGCGCCGCACGCATCACGTGGACGTTGCCGATGCACTCGAACGAATAGTCGACACCGCCGTTGGTCAGATCGATGATGACTTGTTGAATCGGCTTGTCATGGTCCTTCGGATTGACATATTCGGTGGCGCCGAGCGCTTTCGCCATGCTCCATTTGCTCGGGTTGAGATCCACCGCGATGATGCGCGAGGCCTTCGCCATCACCGCGCCTTGTACGACCGACAGACCGATACCCCCGAGCCCGAACACCGCGACCGTCGAGCCCGGCCTCACCTTCGCCGTATTGAGTACCGCGCCGATCCCCGTCGTGATGCCGCAGCCCAGCAGGCACACCTTGTCGAGCGGCGCCTGCGGATTGATCTTCGCCACCGAAATTTCCGGCAGTACGGTGTATTCGGAGAACGTGCTCGTACCCATGTAGTGCAACACGGGCTTGCCCTTGATCGAGAACCGCGAGGTGCCGTCCGGCATCAGGCCCTTGCCCTGCGTTACGCGGATTTTCTGGCACAAATTGGTCCTGCCGGACTTGCAGAACTCGCACTCGCCGCATTCCGGAGTGTACAGAGGGATCACATGATCGCCGGCTTTGACGCTGCTTACGCCGGGGCCGACTGCCTCGACGATGCCGCCGCCCTCGTGTCCCAGAATCGCTGGAAACAGACCTTCCGGATCGGCGCCGGACAATGTGAACGCATCGGTGTGGCATACGCCGGTGGCAACGATGCGCACCAAAACCTCACCGCTTTTCGGTCCGTCGAGGTCGACTTCCTCGATGCGCAGAGGTTTACCCGCTTCCCACGCAACAGCCGCTCTTGTCTTCATGGAATAGAACTCCTAATGGACCACATTCCCCGTGCCCACATTACCCGTGCCCGACTACCGACCTGTTTGACGCTCGGCGGCCTGGTATCCTCGACGCTCGTCAGCCTGCTGCTGATTCCGCCTTTGTCGGCCCGCTGGCTGCGCATATGATGTGCAGCGCGTCGCGTCCGCCTTATTTCGCCTGCGGTATGACCGTAACTCCCCAGGGGCTGTCTCCGGCCTTTATGCGTGCAATTTCCTTCGCGGCGGGAAGATCCACCACCGAGATATCATTGGAGGGTCCGTTCGCCGTGAACAGATACTTCCCATCCGGCGACATCGCGAGGCCCCATGGCCTGGTGCCGACCTTGATCGTGCTGACTAAGGCATAGCTGTTCGCGTCGACCGCAACCACCGTCCCCGAACGGCCGCCGCTCACGTAAATCGTCTTCCCGCCAGGGGCCAGCCGGACCTCCATCGACCGCGTATGCTCGGGCAGCCTGATCGTCTTCAATATCTTGTAATCGACCGCATCGATTACATTGAGCTCCCCCGCCGATTCCGAAGGTACGAATGCGCGTGACCCATCGGGCAGGAAATCAACGCTACGCGGCCGCGGATTTACCGTCATATGGGCGAGCACCTTGTAGGATCGGGCATCGATCGCGAACACATCGCCGCCCGTTTCACAGGTGACGAAGAAAGTTTTGCCGTCGGGCGATGTTCCGACCCCTTCAGGCTCGCGCGCCACGACAACGACGTGCTCCACCTTGCCGCTGGCGATATTGAGGACGCTCGCCGTTCCCACGTCCTCGTTCGACACATAGAGCTGTTTTCCATCCGCACTCAGGGCGAATTCTTCAGGATCCGAGCCGCCGGAAATCTTACGAAGCAATTTGCGCTGCGCGACGTCGACCAGTCCAATGCCGTCGGCGGCCTTATCCGGCTTGACGTCGCTGTCCTCGTCGTCACCGCTCTTGTGCAAGATCGGATTTCCCTGCGCATCGAGCTGCGGCGGCGTTTGGATCGGCGTTCCGCTCAGCGCCACATAGACCGTCTTACCATCCGGACTCGCATGGATTCCGCGCGGCCGTTTTCCCAAAGGAATCGTCGCGACGACCTTGAAGTCGGCTCCATCGATCACCGTGACGTCGCCGGAGCGCTCGTTCGAGACGTAAATCTGATACGCCCCGCCCATGGCGCTGCCTTGCGCCGGCACCGCCGGTATGTGCAGTGCGGCCAGAAGTGCCGCGCAACATGCGCGCAATGCGAACCGTGTAAGACTATTGGTGGTTTTCATCAGATATTCGGCACGGTAAACCGTGCCTTTAGGCCGGGAAAGAAGTGCCGCTCTTCCAGTTTGAGTATAGCAAAGCGCGCCCCGTCCCCAGCTTCTGGCCGAATACCTCGAATAAGCCTTCCTGGACCACCCGATTCAGGCGCGTGCGCAGAGTCATTGACGGCATGATACCCATGAGGTGAATATGGGCGCCGTAACCATCGAGGAGATTCCGGATGAAATGGGAAACCCCAGTAGCCGTTGAATTGCGCTTTGGCATGGAAATCACCATGTACGTGTGCAATCGCTGACTAGGAGCCTGTCTGAGTATTCACCGTGGCCGCGACCGCGGCAGATTTCGCTTCAGCCGAGGCGGAGCCGACGAAGTTGGGTTAACACCCAATGAGGAGGCGACAACGACGGATGAAGCGAAATCTGCCCGGTCCCTTCGGGTTGGCTGGGAGAGGGGCGTCTGCGGCGTTGCGCGGCTTGGCCGTAGCGCCACTACGGCCGGCGCCGCGCGCCTTGCATCCGGTCCCTCTCCCAGCCAACGCGGCTCACGCGGAAAACTCAGACAGGCTCCTGGGCGAGGGCACCCGCCCGCATGAGCGGGCGGGCGCCCATTTTCCTTGAAAATCCGCATTCTGGGGTCGGCCGCGGGAGGTGGGTTTCCGCAATGGAATTGCAATTGCCGTAATTGCGCGGGTTACCGATCGGGCACACTGAAAGCGCGGGCCCGCACGCAGTCCTCCATCGCCGTAGCCGGCGCCACTTCTTGGGTGCTGGTCAACGCATCGCCGGATATCACCGCACAGCTGCAGGCCTATCCCGATTTGCAGCCGGCGCGGGCGCTGCGCGATAGTGCGATCGTGGCGATCGTTCTCGTGGACGGGCAGATTGATCATACGACCGGACTTTACATGTTGCGCGAATCGACCCGACCCTGGCCTATTTGGTGCACCGACAGCACCTACGCCGATTTGACGCGCGGCAATCCGATTCTCGGTGTGCTGGCGCATTATTGCGGCGTGGACCGGCGCCGCATCGATCTGGAACGCCGGTTCGTCATCGACGGGATCGCGGACTTGCAGTGGCGCGCCCTGCCGGTCGCGAGCAAGCCCGCCCCGTATTCCCCCAATCGCGATGCGCCCGCGAGCGGCGACAACGTGGCGCTCGTGATCGAGGACGAGGTCACGGGGAAGAGTGCGTTCTATGCGCCGGGATTGGGTGCCATCGACGATTCCGTGTGGCGCGCCATGCAGTCCGCCGCCTGCGTGCTGGTTGACGGCACGTTCTGGACCGACGATGAAATGATCCGCATAGGCGCTTCGCGCAAGCATGCGCGCGAGATCGGGCACCTCCCGCAGAGCGGCCCGGACGGAATGTTGCAGTGGCTCGATCGCCTCCCCTCCGGCACGCGCAAGATACTGATCCATATCAATAATACGAATCCCATCCTCGACGAGAGCTCGGCGCAGCACGCTGAGCTTGCGCGCCGCGGCGTTGAGATCGCGCGCGACGGCATGGAGATCGTCTTGTGAGCACCGCTCCCTGGAGCTGCGCGGAATTCGAAGCGCAATTGCGCTCACGGGGAAGCGCTTACCATATTCACCATCCCTTCAATGTGATGCTCAATAGCGGCGCGGCGAGCCCGGAGCAGATTCGCGGCTGGGTCGCGAATCGCTTCTATTACCAGATCAATATTCCCATCAAGGATGCCGCCATTCTCGCCAATTGTCCGGACCGCGCGGTGCGCCGCAGCTGGGTGCAGCGCATTCTCGACCACGACGGCTACGGCGATGACCCGGGCGGCATCGAATCCTGGCTGCGGCTTGCCGCGGCAGTGGGGCTCGCGCGCGAGAGCGTGGAGAGCCTCTCGCAGGTGTTGCCGGGCGTGCGTTTCGCCGTCGACGCCTACGTAAACTTCGCGCGCCGGGCGCCGTGGCAGGAAGCCGTGTGCTCCTCGCTTACGGAATTATTCGCCCCGGAGATACACAAACAACGTCTGGCCAACTGGCCCGATCATTATCCGTGGATCGATCGGGCGGGTCTTCGGTACTTCCAGAGTCGCGTCAGTCTCGCGCGCCGCGACGTCGAATTCGGCCTCGCCTTCACCTTGGAGCACTTCAATACGCGCGCCCTGCAGGAGCGTGCGCTCGAGATTTTGCAGTTCAAGCTGGATGTGTTGTGGCAAATGAACGATGCCATGGCATTGCGCTACGGGGTGCCGGCATGACCGACGATTCGATTCGCCCGACAGCGCGGCCCGCGATCGAGCGCGGCTTTCGATTGCAGTGGGAGGCTGCGCAAAATGCCCACGTGCTGCTGTATCCCGAGGGCATGATCAAGCTCAACGGCAGTGCGGGCGAGATCATGAAGCGCTGTGACGGCAACACGACGATCGCGGACATCACGGCGGACCTGGAACGCGCCTTCGCGACCACCGGTCTGTCCGTTGATGTGCTCAATTTCATCTCCATGGCGGTTGCCAAACGATGGCTGCAGCTGCGCTGATGGGCACCGCGAAAGCCAAGCCCGGGCCGCCGCTGTGGCTGCTGCTGGAGCTCACCTATCGGTGCCCGCTGCACTGCGTGTTCTGCTATAACCCGACGGATTTCGCGCGCACCGGACCCGAACTCGGCACGGATGATTGGATCCGCGTCTTGCGTGAGGCGCGCGCCGCCGGCGCGGTGCAGCTCGGGCTATCGGGCGGCGAGCCGCTGGTGCGCGATGACGTCGAGGTGATCGTCGCCGAGGCGCACCGGCTCGGCTTTTATATCAACCTGATCACGTCGGGAGTGGGCTTGACGGAGCCGCGCATCCAAGCGCTCAAGAGCGCGGGGTTGGACCACATTCAACTCTCATTCCAGGACAGCTCGCGGCAGATGAATGACTTTCTGAGCAGCACCCGCACCTTCGATCTCAAATCAAAAGTGGCTGCCCTGATCAAACAATACGAGTATCCCATGGTGCTCAACGTGGTTCTGCACCGGCTCAACATCGACCACGTGGAAGAGATTTTGCTCATGGCCGAGCGGATGGGCGCCGAATACGTGGAGCTCGCCAACACCCAGTACTACGGGTGGGCCTGGCACAACCGTGAGCAACTGCTGCCGAGCCGCGAGCAGGTGGAACGGGCGGAGGAAGCCACGCGGCGCTTCCGCGACCGCGTCGCAGGTCGCATGAAGATATTTTTCGTGGTGCCCGATTACTTCGAGCGCCGCCCAAAAGCATGCATGAACGGTCTCGGCTCGATCTTTCTGACCATTGCACCCGACGGTACGGCGCTCCCGTGTCACGCGGCGCGCATGCTGCCGGGGCTCGAATTCCCGAATGTGCGCGAGGCGAGCGTACAGCAGATCTGGTTCGACTCCGCGGGCTTCAATCATTTCCGCGGCGATTCGTGGATGAAGGAGCCGTGCCGGAGCTGTCCGGAAAAGGCGAAGGACTTCGGCGGCTGCCGCTGCCAGGCGTACCTGCTCACGGGCGATGCCGCCAACGCGGACCCGGTGTGCGATCTGTCTCCGTACCATCATCTCGTGACCGAGGCGGTTGCCCGCGCCGGGCGCCCAGGGCCGCGGGATGTGGCGAATGGGCCCGAGGAAAGGCCGCTGGTGTTTCGCAGCGCGCGCAATTCGTCCGCTCTTTTCTCGGGGCCGGACCGGACCTGACACGGCTTGGCCGCACCGCGACGCCCGCCGATCGCGCGGCCCCGCGTGCACGGCGTATACAGTGCTGCGCGCTCGCCGGTACTGGATTTACGATTGCGCCGGCGACGCGTAGAGTTTGCCCATGGCACGCCGCTTCATCGGGCAGCAACCCTTCGCGGGGAGAGGCGCAGCGTCGAATCCTGCAGGGCGGTTCGACGTACTCACGCTCGAGCGAGTGGACGACGGCTGGTATCAGGATGAAACTCCGCAAAGCCTCAACGAGACCGTCTTGCCCGACCGCGCCCGCGGCATCATCACGACGAACGATTCGCCCGATGTCGGTTTCGATTATTCGATCAATCCTTATCGCGGATGCAGTCATGGGTGCGTGTATTGTTTTGCCCGCCCCACCCACGCTTATCTCGGCCTCTCACCGGGATTGGATTTCGAAACGAAGCTATTCTACAAGGCTGACGCGGTCAAGCTTCTCGAAGCCGAGCTCAGCAAACCGAGATATGTTTGCAAGCCCATCGCGCTTGGAATCAACACCGATGGCTATCAACCTCTGGAAAGGCGGCTCGGGATCACTCGCAGCATCCTCGAGGTGCTCGCGCGCTGCCGCCATCCGGTGAGCATCGTTACGAAGAGCGCGCTCATCCTGCGTGACATCGATTTGCTAGCGGGCCTTGCCAAAGACCGGCTCACGTCGGTGGTTCTGAGCATCACGTCGTTGACCGACGATATCAAGCGCACGCTCGAGCCGCGCGCCGCCTCGCCGCAGGCCCGCTTGCGCGTCATCCAGCAATTGGCGCAGGCGGGAATTCCCGTCGGCGTGCTGATCGCACCGGTGATTCCTGCGATCACGGACCACGAAATGGAGGACATCCTCGCCGCCGCCCGCGAAGCGGGCGCAAGCTCCGCCGGCTACGTATTGCTGCGTCTTCCTCACGAGGTGAAAATCCTGTTTCGGGAGTGGCTGAAGGTTCACTACGCGGATCGCGCCGCGCACGTCATGTCGCTGATCCAGCAGGCGCGCGGCGGCAAGGACTACGATGCGCAGTTCGGCCGTCGCATGCGGGGCACCGGCGCTTATGCGGAGCTGCTGCGCACGCGATTCGAGCTCGCGTCGCGCAAACTCGGCTTCAGTCCCGCGAGCGGCCGCCACGAGCTGGATACTTCGCTGTTTCGTCCGCCTGCGCCCGGCGCGCAGCTCGCGCTCGGGCTTTGAACTCACGCGCCCGAGAAAACGAGTCGTTCGTGAATAGTTTCCGCTAGCGGGGAACGAAGAATTCGCTGTACGTCTGGATCCGGCCGTCGCGCAACTCGACGAGATCGACGAGTTCCGTCGCAACCGTGACGCCGGTCACCTTCGAGTAGATATTGACGCGCCAGTGAGCCGACGCACGCGGCCATTCGACGACGAGCGAGAGCAGGATGTAGTCGCTCAACCGAAACACCTTGGTCATCATCGCGAGCCACGGACGAAATTCCGCGATCCCATTGGCGCGGATGGCAATCGGTTTGTCGGCACTCGCACCGGCGATTTCGAAACGGCCGTTGTCCGCGAACAGGCGGCACATGCCCGCCAAGTCGCCGGCGATGCGCGCGGTATGCAATTCGTGGATCATGCGCTCTGCTGCGACCCTTTCCCTCACCTGAGCTGGCTCCCTCGGATATCCTTGCGGACCCAATCTTCCTCGTTCGCCGGCCGCCTCGGCAACGCGGCGCGGATTTCTGCCCCAATTTGCTCAAAGGCGGTGCGGGCGTATGGAATGACCGCGCCCAGACCATAAAACAGGTGAATCATACCCGCGTGGCAAGTATAGGACACGGCCGATCCGGTGTGGGTCAGGCGCTTGAAATAATCCTGCGCCTCGTCGCGCAGCGGATCGAAATCGGCAGTGTGGATGATCGTCCGCGGCAAACCCGAAAAGTCAGCGGCGCGCAGCGGCGAAATGCGCGGATCGGCGGGATCCGTGCCGGCGGGCGCGTAATGCAGCAGGTCATGATCCAGTGTGGCCTGCTCGACGAGGTAGCCGCGGGCGAAGTCGCGCCGCGAGTCGGTGATGCGGCTGTAGTCGAGGATCGGACACAACAGCAGCTGCAGAGCGAGATGCGGACCGCCGGCGCGTGCTGCCGCCTGGCACGCCGCTGCCGCCAGTGTTCCCCCGGCCGAGTCGCCGCAGATGCCGAGTCGTGCCGCATCGATACCGAACTCGGGGGCGTGCGAGGCGATGTGGCCGACGGCCGCCCGGGCGTCCTCGAGAGCGGCGGGAAAGGGATGCTCGGGTGCGAGGCGGTACTCGACCGATACCACACGACAGGTACCCGCATGCGCCAAGGCGCGTGCGATCGGTTCGTGCGTGGCGATCGAGCCGGCGACCAGGCCGCCGCCGTGAAAATACACCAGGCCCGCGAGCGATTCGTCCGCTGCATCGAGCGGCGTATAGACGCGCACCGCGAGCGGCCCAGCCGCACCGGGCACCGTCCTGTCTTCGGCGCGAGCCACCGGCACCTCGGGTCCCGACAACTTCATGAGTTCGGCGAGCTGCAGGCGCCGCTGCGCCACGCTGGTGTGCAACGGATTCGGCGGATTGCCCGCGGCCAGCACATCCAGGAAACGTTTGACTCGCGGGTCGAGCGGCACGGGACTTGAGCCCGAAGCGGGTCAGAATGCCAATGCCTGTCGGGTCGCCGCCGGCCATCGGTGAAGATCCAGCCCATGGATGGCAAACAGCGCCACCAGGAGGCGATCGATTCCAAAGGCGACGCAACTGGTATGCGCGGTCTCCCCCCGCTCGTCTCGGATACCCCATACCTGACCGAAATGCTCGCGGTGATAATTGAAGCTCATGCACGCGGTTGGCGTCGCCGTTGGGTAGTAGGGGATCAACAGTTCGAACTTGAGCGCCTGTTGGCGCTGGCTCACCGCCATCACTTGGCCGACGCGTCCGAAAAACGGATCGTTCGCCACATCGATCGAGTGCGGCAGTCCCAGGTCGGCGGCAATCACCGGCGCGCGCGCCAACCAGCGCTCACGATACTCGAGGATTTCCTGAGGCGAGCCGATTCTCACGAATTCGCGCATGCGAAACGATTGCAGCCGGTCCAGGCTGCGGGACGGCTCGTGGCGGAACACTTCGGCTTCGATGTCGAATTGCAGCCCGCCGGCGGGTAATTGGCCGCGGGCGGCGGCGATGGGATAGACCGGATAGCAAGCCGCGGGCGACAAGACGAGATCCGAGGACGTCAGTGCCTCGGTCCAATCGCCGCCTGCTTCGTGGCGATCGGCGGCCGCGCGAATCGACGCTTCGCTGCCGTGCAAGGCGCAGACGCAACCCAGCAGGTTCGGAAAGCTCTTGAGGTAGCCGGACTTCTCGAGTTGCGTGCGGCTCATCACCGGCGGAAATCGCATGACCTCGACGTGCTCTTCCCGCAACCGTGAGATGTAACCCTCGAGCCGCTCGCATACATGAATATACAGGGCGCAGCGCGCGTAGACGCCCTCGACGCCCATGGGCCGAAACAGCGCCGCCGTCAGATGCGCAAGCGGATCAGCCGCCAAATCGGCGGGAGCCGAATGATGGGCGCTCATGGCGGGCCCCGCTGCCTCAACCACTGATCGTGGTCGGGAGCGGCGTCATCACCGACGTCATGGCCAGATTTGCCAGGATGCGATCGTTATTGATCATGAGCGGAGCGGATAGCACATCCCGCAGCAGCCGCCCGATGCTGAACTCGGTGTCGTTTCGATAACCCGATAGCCCGCAGGCGCGCAGCGCCGAGAGCACCGTCTCTGCAGCGAGTTCCGATACCTGGACTTTGGTCAGCGTGATCATCGACTGAAATTCCAGCGCCGCTATCGCTTTCTCATCCGACATGACCGCTTCGTAGCTGCGGAGCGATGAGGCGAGCACGCCTCGCAACGTTCGCAGCGAGGAGGCGGCTTGAGTAAAGTGCGCGGCCCCCGGAGGCATCTGACCGTTCGAATGGCGCAGTACGTTGCGTACGAACGCCTGCGCCTTGGCGGTGGCGGCGGCGGCAATTCCGGCCCATACCGAGCCCCAGAACAGGTGCGCACAGGGCACCATGGTCTGCGCATGAATTCTTTCATACGGCTCCGGCAGCAACTGCTGCGCCGGCGCCCGTGCGCGCAGGGTAAAGCCCTCGCTGCACGTGCCGCGCATGCCGAGTGTGTCCCAGCTCTGCAGGCGCTCGAGCGTGTAATCTTTCTTCAGCAGCACCAAGAGCACCTGGTCGGAGCTTGCGGCGTCGGCCGCCCGGCGTGCGGTCGTCACGATGCCGTCCGCGTCGACGGCATAGGAGATCACGGTTGCTTTGCGCTCGAGCGTCACCTGATCGCCCTCGTGCACGACGGCGGCCTCGCTGGACCGTATATTGCCGCCGGCCTGGCCTTCGGTGGTCGAGGAGGCGAGCAGCAGCTGATCGCTCACGACCTGCCGCAGAATCCGATCGAGCGCGGCGGTCCCCTTGGCGTGACGCACGATGCAACCCATCTTGACCTGGTGCATGGCGTAGATCAGCCCCGCGGATGAGCACGCTTGGCCGAGTGCGAAGCACACATCGGCGATCTGCGCCAGGCCGGCGCCTTCGCCCCCCAGAGCCGCCGGCACCATGATGCCGAGCAGCCGCTGCTTGCGAATCTCGGCAAACGCCTCGGCGGGGAAGCGAGCCTGCGCGTCGACGGCCGCGGCGTGGCTGGCGGCCACATCGGCGGCTGCGCGCGCCCGTTGATTCAGATCGTTCGCGGAAGGGTTAAGAATTCGCGCGCTCGTAGTAGACATTGTAGACATTTGTGGAGCTTCCATATTGTTACGGTATCATCCCTAAGCCGGGTGGTGACTCTCCCATTATGCTCAGGGGAGCCATGCATCGACAAGTTGACGCTAGCCAATTTACAGCAGAATTGTTACGTAAGTGATGCAATGCGCCGATTTCACGGCGATATGTAATCTTTCGACGGCTCTGTCTGCAACACGGTATGATCCGCCGCAGCATATTGGGAGACTCATCGAGTGGATTCGCGGCCAAATGGAGTATGCGATCGCCTGATTGCGCTCGTCAAACAGATTCTCGGGCCGGGCAAGGAGTATCCCGAGCCGTTTCCGGTGAACACACAGCTCAGTGATCTTGGCGTCAGCTCGTTGAAGATGGTCAATCTGATGCTCGCGGTCGAGGTGGAATTCGATATCGCTATTCCGCAAGCGGATATCACCCCGGAGAATTTCCAATCCTGCGCATCGATCCAAGACTTGGTCGAGCGAACTTTGCAGAAAAAGCAGTTGCGCCAGGCGTGATCGCACGCGGCGTGACCCAAGATCGAGCGCAGTCCGGCCCTGGCCGCACCAAGCGAACGCACACCGTGATATCGGCGGCTTCGTTAGACCTGCGTAAGAGCCTTCAGGAGTATCGACAGATCCTCCTCGGAGGTTTCGCCGTGCGTGACGCATATGCGCACGACATCGCGCTCCTCGAAGCGGGCGAGAGACACCCAGGCGCGTCCGGACTTGAGCACGCGCTCGACAATCGTGCGCGGATTCCCGAGCGCAGGCGGCGGGACGGCCGCGAGCACCGCGCAGGGCGAATCATTGACGACCGACCAGCCGTGCGCCTCGAGGCCCTCGCGGATTCGTGCAGCCTGCTCGACCGCCCGCTCGATATGGGCCGCGTGGCCCGCCCACCCCGCCGCAGCAAGCGAGAGGAACAATCGCAGTCCCAAAAAGCGGCGCGACCACTGCGCCGAATTCATGTACGGGTCCACGGACAACTCGTGGGAGGGCATGTAGCTGGCCGCGACCTGGAACACGGCGGACAGCGCAGCGGCGTCCCGGACCAGAAACATTCCGCAGCCCATGGTGGTTGCGAACCACTTGTGCGCATCGATGGTGGCCGAATCGGCCCGCTCTAAACCGGTGAGCACGCTGCGCAGCTTCTCGGAGGCGATCATCGCGCCGGCCCAAGCGGCATCGACGTGATACCAGAGCCCGTGATGCTGCGCGAGTTGGGCGCAATCGGGCAGCGGATCGATCATGCCCGCGTTGGTCGTGCCCGCCGAGGCGACGATCAAGACCGGTGTGCAGCCGCTCGCCAGATCGGCGGCGATTGCGGCCTCTAGTGCGGCGCTCGCCATGCGCCCGGCGCCGTCGGTCGCGACCAGCCGCGCCGCGGAGCGCCCGATGCCCGCCTCGTGCGCGATCTTGACCCAGCTGCGGTGGCATTCCTTCGAGGTGTAGAACACCGGAGCGCCCGGAAAGGCACGCGCCCCGAGGGTAGCGAATTGCGGGTGGGCGCGCGTCAACGCACACAGCAGCGCCGTGTAGTTGGCCTCTGACCCGCCGGACGTAAAGTGACCTCCGGATTGCGCGGGGAGCCCCGCGCGCTGCGCCACCATCCGGATCACGTGTGCCTCGAGCGCGACGGCGGCCGGCGAGGTCGCGGAGCTCGCGACTTGCGGGTTGAACGACGCGACGATCCGGTCGGCGCACTGCGACGGGAAACTGGGGTTAGGGTTGAAAAGCCCAAAATAACGCGGATGCGTCAGATGGACGATGCCGTGCTCGAGCACGCCAACCGACCAGTCGAGCAGCGCCGGCAGCGGACGCGGCGCGGCGAAGTCAAAGCCGGCCAGCTCGCGCCGGAAGACATCCATGTCGAGCGTCGGCGTGGCCGAACCGGCCGCGACGCGCTGCTGAGCCCGGGCCAGCTCGCGAGTCAGGTGATCATCGATCCGCTCTCGCTCGGGCCAGGGCGGAAACAGCGCTTCGCTTGCGCCGTGAATCGCGGCGGCATCCGTCAACGCCGGCTTCATCTTTCTACCGCAGCCAACGCGCCCTCCAGCGCATCGCACAGCAAGTCGATCTGCGGCCGTTCGATCGTTAGCGCCGGCGACAGGATGATGTTGGCCCCGGACAGGCGGATCATCGCGCCGCGCTTGTAGGCTTCGCGCTGCACGCGGGCGAGCTGCGGCGCTGCGCGCGCGAACGGCGTGCGTGTGCGCTTGTCGGCGACCAGCTCGATGCCGGCCATCAGTCCCACGCCGCGCACGTCGCCGACCACCTCGAAGCGCTTCTCCATGGCCTGCAGGCGCGCCAGGAAATATTCGCCTTCGCGGGCCGCACGGGCCGGAATGTTTTCGCGCTCGAGCACCTCGAGCGTCGCCAAGGCCGCGGCTGCCGCGATTGGATGAGCGCCGTAGGTATAACCATGATTGATCGCGCCGAGCACGGGATCGCCCGAGTTGAAGGGTGCCATCACCTTGGCCGACACCGCCGTGGCGCCCAGCGGAATGTATCCCGAGGAGATGCCCTTGGCCAGGCACCACAGATCCGCCTTCACGCCCCACAGTCGCGTCCCGAACAGATGCCCGGTGCGGCCAAAACCGGTGACCACTTCGTCGGCGATGAGCAGTACGCCGTGCTTGTCGCAGATCTGGCGCACCAGCGGCCAATAATTCGCCGGGGGAACGATGACGCCCCCGGCTCCCTGAACGGGCTCAGCGATGAAGGCGGCCACGGTGTCCGGCCCCTGAAAGATGATCTCCCGCTCGAGGAGCTCGGCGCATATCTGGCCAAGCTTCTCCGGGTCCTGCGTGTAGGGATTGTGGTAAAGCCACGGTGTATCGACATGAAAGCACCCCGGCAGCAGCGGCTCGTACGCGCGGCGAAAGGCGGTGTTGCCGTTGACGCTCATCCCCCCGAAGTGCACGCCGTGATAACCCTGGCGCAGGGAAATGAACTTCGTGCGATCAGCCTGGCCCCGCAGTTTCCAGTACTGGCGCGCGAGCTTCAGCGCGCCCTCCACGGCGTCCGATCCGCCGGAGCTGAAGTGCACTGCCGCGACGCCGTCTGCCGCCATCAGGCTGACGAGCCGTTGCGACAGCTCGATGGCGCGCGGGTGGGTCGCGCCGCGAAACGTGTTGTAGAACGGCAGCTCATCGAGCTGCGCGACAATCGCATCGCGGATTTCCTTGCGGCCGAAGCCGAGGTTCGCGCACCAAAGTCCGCCTACGCCGTCGATCAGGCGATGTCCGTCCACGTCCCAGATCCAGCTGCCCTCCCCGCGCGCGATGATGTCGGGCGGCGCATCGCGCACGGAACCCGGGTGCGCCATCGGATGCAGCAAATGCAGGGCGTTTTCGGTCTTCAATTCAGCAGCCGAGAGTTTGCTCATAAGGAATGAATTCGCTCGAGTTTGCGGGGACTCCGATAATCGCTTAGGTCCGGAGGCTTTCGCAAGGCACACGCGCGTGCCGGCGGATGCGGCGCGTTATGTCGTGCCGAGCTCGAAAGGACCGGCTGCTGCGAGCGCCTGATCGAGGTCCGCGAGGATGTCATCGATGTGCTCGATGCCGACGCTGAGGCGAATGCTGCCCGGGCCGACGCCCGCCGCCAGTTGTTCCGCAGCCGACATCTGTCGATGTGTGGTGGATGCCGGATGGCACGCCAACGATTTCGCGTCCCCTAAGTTCACCAGCCGTTTGAACAGCTTGAGCGCGTTGTAAAAGCGCACGCCGGCCGCCAGTCCGCCGCGTATGTCGAAGGTCATGAGCGAACAGGCTCGGCCCCCCAGATATTTCTGCACGAGCGCATGATACGGATTGTCGGCAAAACCCGCGAAATTGACCGCCTCGACGCGTGGATCACGGCGCAGAAACTCGGCGACTTTGCGGGCGTTTTCCACGTGTCGTTCGACTCGCAGAGCAACCGTTTCGATGCCCTGCAGCAATAGGAAGGCGTTCATCGGCGAGAGCACCGCACCCACGGTGCGCTGGTAGACGCTGCGGCAGCGGCCGATGAAGGCTGCCGCGCCGTATTGCTGCGTGTACACCAATCCGTGATAGGACGGGTCCGGCTCGGTGAACATCGGATAGCGAGCCGCGTGCTTCGTCCAGGAAAAGCGGCCGCCGTCCACGAGGATTCCGCCCAGCGTGGTGCCGTGTCCGCCCATGAACTTGGTCAACGAGTGCACGATGATGTCTGCGCCATACTCGAACGGCCGCACCAACATGGGCGTTGCGACCGTATTGTCCACGATCAGCGGCACGCCGTGGCGGTGAGCGACGCTAGCCATCGCCTCGAGATCGCACACATTGCCGGCGGGATTGCCGACCGTTTCGCAGAAAATGGCGCGGGTATCGTCGTCGATCATGGCTTCCAGGTCGGCGGCGCCGTCTGATTTTGCGAAACGCGTTTGCACGCCGAGCCTCGGCAGAATGTGCGCAAACAACGTGTGCGTCGTGCCGTAGAGCTGCGGGACGGAGACGATGTTGCGGCCCATCTCCGTGAGGCTCAGCGCCGCGTAGTACACGGCGGTCTGTCCCGAGCTCACGCTGAGCGCGCCGATGCCGCCTTCGAGCTCGGCGACCCGCTGCTCGAGGACCGCAGTCGTCGGATTGCCGATCCGCGTGTACCGGTAGCCCTCGACCTCCAGATTAAACAGCGCAGCGCCGTGTTCGGCGCTGTCGAACGAGTAGGCGGCCGTTTGATAGATCGGCACCGCCACCGCTTTGGTCGTCTGGTCCGAGTCGAACCCGCCGTGAATTGCGATCGTTTCTCGCTTCATCGCCTCGAATTGCCGTGATAACCCTGTGTGCAGTGTAACGCGATTGCCCGCGCGCATTCGTGATACGGTCATCGATCGAATCGATGCCGAATGTTAAATTGCGGGTCGGTGCGCTGGCTTATTGGACCGCGATCGGTAAAATAGCGAGGGAAATTAACATCTTAGATCGACGCATCAACGTGGCGCCCATGCTGGACTGGACCGACCGGCATTGCCGGTACCTGCACCGGCTGTTCGCGCCGCACGCCCTGTTGTACACAGAGATGATGGTGTCGGCCGCCCTCGTGCGCGGTAACGCGCAGCGGCTGCTCGAGCACGATCCGCAGGAGCGGCCCCTTGCCCTACAGTTGGGCGGTTGCGATCCGCGGGAGCTCGCGACAGCGGCGCGCATCGGCGCCGCCGCCGGCTTCGCCGAAATCAACCTGAATGTGGGCTGTCCGAGCGATCGGGTGAAGAGCGGCTCATTCGGCGCCTGCCTCATGTTGCGTCCCGATTTGGTTGTCGAGTGCGTGTTGCGCATGCGGGATGCAACGCCGGTGCCGGTCACCGTCAAGTGCCGCATCGGCATCGACGCGCGCGACGATTACGAGTTCTTCTCGAGCTTTGTCGACGCAGTCGCGGGCGCCGGCGTGGATGCGCTCATCGTCCACGCGCGTGCCGCCGTGCTCGGCGGCTTGACGCCCAAGGAAAATCGCGAGATTCCGCCGCTCAAGTACGATTATGTGCACCGCTTGAAGCGCGAGCGACCGCGGCTGCCCATTGTGCTCAACGGCGGCATCGCAGATTGCGCCGATGTCACCGGTCAGCTGGCGACGGGACTTGACGGCGTGATGCTGGGTCGCGCGGCCTATCACCGTCCGGCCCTGCTGGCGCAAGTGGAACAGGCGGTGATGAACCCGGCCTGGCGCATCCCGCAGCCGTGGCAGATCATCGAACGCGTGGTGCCCTATGCGCGAGCACAGCGGCGGCAAGGCGTTCGGCTGCACTCGATCACGCGCCATATGCACGGCCTGATGGCCGGACGGGAGGGTGCGCGCGCCTGGCGTCGGTTTCTGTCCGAAGTCGCTGCGCGGCCGGATGCGCCGCCGGAAACGCTGTTTTCCGCGCTCCCGATACTAAATCAGGGGCTCGCCGCCTAAAACGGCTCAAGCGTGGCATGCCAGGTAAAGTATAATTTGCCGGCGCGATGGGTAAGGAAATCGAACTGGCAATCCTGTTTGCCGACGTGGTCGGCAGTACCAAGCTGTACGAATTGCTTGGCGACCTGCGCGCGCGCGACATGGTGGGCATCTGTATCGACGTGATGCGCGTTGCCACCGAGCAGAATCGCGGCACGGTGATCAAGACGATGGGTGATGAAGTCATGGCGACGTTTCCCACCGCGGACGACGCCTTGAATGCTGCCGCGCAGATGCAGGAGCAAATCGCCTTGCACCCGGCGCTCAAAGTCGACGAGCAAACCGTGGCTATTCGAATCGGCTGCAATTTCGGGCCGGTGGTACTGGAAAATCGCGATATTTTTGGCGCCGCCGTGCATACCGCGAATCGCATGACCAGTCAGGCGAAAGCCGGCCAGATCATCACCACGGCCACCATGGTCGAGCAGCTGTCGAGCGAGTGGCGCGCCTCGGTGCGTCAAATCGACGTCGCGACGCTCAAAGGGCGCTCGAGCGAAGTGGCGCTGTTCGAGGTGTTATGGCAGCCCGAAGAGGTCACCAGCATGGTGCCGGCGATCGCGGTCACGGCGCGCGCGCGCGCGAATAAGACCCAGCGCCTGCGTTTGCGCTATCAAGGCCAGGAAGTGCTGGTCGAGGATGGCCGGGCGAACATCACGATGGGCCGCGCCGAGGAAAACGACCTGGTCATCAAAGGCAATTTGATCTCGCGCTTGCACGCCCGCGTGGAATTCAACCGTAATAAGTTCATGCTCATCGACCAGAGCACGAATGGGACGTTCGTCATCGGCAAGGACGGCGAAGAGGCCTTCGTGCGCCGCGACTCCATGCAGATTCGCGGCGAGGGACTGATCGGCCTCGGCAAGGCGCCGGACAGCAACTCCTCGCAGGTCATTCGCTACATCTGCGAAGAGTAGCTGCGCCGCGCCGCTCCGAGGCGCTGCCGCTACGAGGCGCCGATCTGGACGATGGCGTGCTTCAGTTCGCTCTTGAGGACCTGCGGCACCCGCTCGCCGAACTCGGAAAAGTATGCGTCGATTGCTTCGAATTCGGTGCGCCACAGCGGGGCGTTGACGGCAAGCAGCTCATCGAGCGCCGCCGGCGCCACGTCGAGCCCGGCAGTGTCCAAGTCGGCGGCGCGGGGCAACTTGCCGATGATCGTGTCGTGAGCGGGCGCGACGCCTTTGCAGCGCTCGATGATCCAGCGCAGCACCCGCAAATTCTCGCCGTAGCCCGGCCATAGATACTTGCCGGCGGCGTCCTGGCGAAACCAATTCACGTGGAAGATCGGCGGCGGCGATTTGAGCTTTGCGCCGACGCTGATCCAATGCGCCCAGTAATCCCCGAAGTTGTAGCCGGCGAAGGGCTTCATAGCCATCGGGTCGCGGCGCACGACGCCGACGGCGCCCGTCGCCGCGGCGGTCGTCTCCGACGCCACTCCCGCGCCCACCAGGACCCCGTGCACCCAATTGCGCGCTTGATACACGAGCGGTGCCAGCGAGCGGCGGCGGCCGCCGAATACGATGGCGGAAATCGGCACGCCCCCGGGGGCATCGGCGAGCTTCGAGTAGGCGGGATTCTGCTTGGCGGCCACCGTGAACCGCGAGTTCGGGTGTGCGGCGGTCCCGTTCGCCGGGTCGTAGGGCCGCCCCTGCCAGTCAAACGCCGGCTTGCCTTCGGTGAGGCCCTCCCACCAAGGCTGGTTGTCGGCCGTGACTGCGACGTTGGTGAAGATGGTGTCGTGGTGAATCGTCTCGTACGCGTTGAGGTTGGTCTTTGCGTTGGTGCCCGGGACCACGCCGAAGTAGCCGGATTCAGGATTGATGGCGTACAGCCTGCCGTCTTTGCCCGGGTGTAGCCAGGCGATGTCTTCGCCGATCGTCCACACCTTCCAGCCGCTGTACCGGGCCGGGGGAATCAACATCGCCAGGTTGGTCTTGCCGCAGGCGGAGGGAAACGCGCACGCGATGTAGTGAATCTCGCCGTGAGGGTTTTCGATGCCGACGATCAGCATGTGTTCCGCCAGCCAGCCCTCCGTGCGCGCCTGCCAACTGGCGATGCGCAGAGCATGGCACTTCTTGCCGAGCAGCGCATTGCCGCCGTAGCCGGACCCGAAACTCTTGATGGACAGCTCCTCCGGGAAATGCATGATGAAACGGCGGTCCGGGTTCAGCTCTCCGGTGGAATGCAAACCCTTCACGAAGCCGCCGTCGCGGGTGATGCGCTCGAGCGCCGCGCGGCCCATGCGCGTCATGAGCTTCATGTTGACGACCACGTAGGCGCTGTCGGTGATTTCGACACCGCAGCGTGAGTACGGCGAGTCGATCGGCCCCATACAGTAGGGAACGACGTATAGGGTGCGCCCCTTCATGCAGCCGGCGAACAACGCGTCCATTTTGGCGTGCGCCTGATCCGGAGGCAGCCAGGGGTTGTTCGGGCCGGCGTCGTCGCGATTTTTGGTGCAGACGTACGTCAGGTGCTCGACGCGCGCCACATCCGAGGGGCTCGATCGGTACAAATAACAGCCGGGGAAGCTGTCCTGATTGAGCGGCAGCAGCTCCTTCTTGGCCGCCAACTCGCGCTCCAGAGATTGATATTCGGCCTCGCTGCCGTCGCACCAGTAGATCCTGTCCGGCTGCGTGAGCCGTGCGACCTCATCGACCCAAGCCGAGACGTCGCGATTCAGGGAGGCTAGAGACGTAACATGCTGGGCTGCAGTGGCCATCGAGGTCCCCTCAAAAGCTGGCTGTTAGACTATGCAGGATGACAGATGGTCGGGCACACGCCAACTCCCCTGATCGCCTGCGGGCGCGTGGCGAAGGAGCATTCGCAAGGCCTCGATCTAATAAGACAAATGCGTAGGGAAATAAGGTAATAAGATGTTGATTTTACTTGGCGTCCTCGTTGGATAAATTACTAAAAGCTAAGCAGCCCATCGAAACGGCCTTGTTGCTTCTGTGCATGGCGACGGCTGCGAGCAGTCAAAGCACCTCCGATGCCGGCACGGACAAGACCCTAGCGATCAAGGCAATCGCCGAGGTCGAAACCCGGATTTCGCGCAATGGCCGCGACATAATCAAGTTGGCGCCGGCCGATCTTGTGGTGCCGGGCGATCAGGTCATCTACACGCTGGAGATCCGCAACACCGGTGCCGCGGCGCTGCCGGCGCCCAGCGTGCGCTATCCGATTCCCAAACACATGCGCTACATTGCGGAATCGGCGGTGGGTCCGGGCGCAGACGTGAGCTATTCGGTCGATGGCGGGCGTAGCTTCGATCGGCCGGAAAATCTCCAGGTGGCAGGCCCGGGAGGGCAGCTGCGTCCCGCCACCGCAGCGGACTACACCGACATCCGGTGGCAGTTGAAGCACAGCCTCAGAGGCAATTCGGTTGCGTTCGCACGTTTTCGCGCGGTAGTGAAATAGCCGCGGCAAAAACGTCGTAGGCTAGGAGCCTGTCTGAGTAATCCCCAGGCAGGCTCCTGCACGGTGGCGAATGAGCCTGACGGCGCGGCGAGCGAGCGAGCGCGGAGCGAGTAAATATCAATACTGACTATCAAGAGGTGTTCGGTGCCGAGGGGCCGCTTGCGCGGGCACTGCCGGGCTATGCGTATCGACCGGAGCAGTCCGCGATGGCCAAGGCAGTGGGTCTCGCTCTGGCGCGCGGCGAGCCGCTGATCGTCGAGGCGGGGACCGGCACCGGCAAGACGTTTGCCTACCTCGTGCCCGCGCTGCTGTCAGGGCGCAGCGTGATCATTTCAACCGGTACGCGCACGCTGCAGGACCAATTGTTTCGCCGCGATCTGCCGCTGCTGGCCAAGGCGTTGGGATTGCCGGTGAAGGTGGCGTTGCTCAAGGGCCGCGCCAACTATTTGTGCCGGCATCGTTTGGAACTCGCTACTCAGCAACGGTCGCTCCTCGGCGGGGAGCGGGGATCGGCTCGAGTGCTGGCGCGAGTGTCGAGATGGGCGGCCGGTACCAAGTCCGGCGACTTGGCGGAGCTCACCGACCTGCCGGAACAGTCTGCGGTGTGGCCGACGATTACCTCGACGCGCGAGAACTGCCTGGGGCAGGAGTGCCCCCAGTTCTCGCGCTGCCATGTGTTCGAAGCGCGGCGTGCGGCCCAAGCCGCGCAGATCGTGGTCGTGAATCATCACTTGCTGCTCGCGGATCTGGCGCTGAAGGATGAGGGCTTCGGGGATTTGCTGCCGGGTGCGGACGCAGTCATTTTGGACGAAGCGCATCAAGTGCCGGATATCGCCGCGCAGTTCTTTGGACAGACTTGGTCGATGCGGCAGGTGCAGGTTCTGCTGCGCGACGCCACCGCCGAGATGAGCGCAGCCGGCGTGCGCGCGCCGGCGATTGCCGGCGCCATCGCCGCCGTCGAGACCCTCCTCGAGGAGTTGCGCGGCGGATTGCGCGCCGCTGCCGGGCGCTATGAATGGGCGAGTCTGCCGGATTCGTTTTTGGATACTTTGCCGCAACTCGAAGCCGCCCTCGGCGCCATCGCGACGCAGCTCGAGAGTCTCGGCGCCGGTGCCGGCACCGCGAACTGTGCGCGGCGCGCTGCCGCGCTCGCTGAGTCGCTTGCGACGCTGAGCGCATCGTCGGACGAGATCGGGTTGCGCTGGGTTGAAGCCAACGCCGGCGGTTTGTCGCTGCAATTCACGCCGTTCGAGATCGCGGACCGGCTGCGCGAATACGTACAGGCGCGGCCGTGCGCGTGGGTGTTCACTTCGGCGACATTGGCCATCGGCGAAGATTTCGCGCACTTCGCCGCCCGCATCGGTTTGCCCGAGGCGCGCACGCTGCACATTGATAGTCCCTTCGATTACCTAACCCAAGCACGTATTTACCTGCCGCGCGGCATGCCGGAGCCGCAGCACTGCGGTTTTGCCGCCAAATTCATCGACGCCTGCGCTCCGCTGATCGAGGCGAGCGGCGGTCGCGCGTTCCTGCTCTATACCAGCTACCGCGGTTTGGCCGAAGGCGTCACGGCCCTCAAGGCTCGATTTCCCGAGCCGCCCTTTCCGGTTCTCGTGCAAGGGCAAGCGCCGCGTGAGGCGTTGCTCAATCAATTTCGCGCACTCGGCAATGCGGTGCTGCTGGCCACCGGCAGCTTTTGGGAAGGCGTGGACGTCAAGGGCGAGGCGCTCTCGATCGTCGCCATCGATAAGCTGCCCTTTGCCTCTCCCGACGATCCGCTGCTCAAAGCCCGACTCGAGGGAATTCGGCGCCGCGGCGGCAACCCTTTCGTCGAGTATCAGTTGCCGCAGGCGGTGCTGTCGCTGAAGCAGGGCGTCGGGCGCTTGATTCGCGATTGCGATGATTTCGGAGTGATCGTGCTCGGTGATCCGCGGCTCGAGACGAAACACTACGGCCGTGTGTTCTTAAAGGCTCTGCCGCCGAGTCCGGTGATTACCGAGGGTGCGCTGGCGGCGAAGTTTCTGGCCGAACGGCTGGACAGATTGCACGCCGCGCCCCCCGCCTTTCGAGCGATCTAGGAGCCTCGCGTGCGGGTACTGGCGCTCGACACCGCGACCGAAGCGTGCTCGGCAGCGCTGCTCACGGACAGCGGCTTGGTGGGACGGTTCGCCGAGGTGGGGCGAGGACACGCCGAACAGATCCTCGGCATGGTGGATGGCGTTTTGGCCGAAGCCGAAGTGTCGCTGTCGATGCTCGACGGCATTGCCGCCAGCATCGGACCGGGAGCATTCACCGGCGTGAGGATCAGCGTGGCCGTGGCGCAGGGTCTGGCCTTCGGCGCGGACCTGCCGGTGGTTCCAGTCACCACGCTGGAGGCTTTGGCTCTGCAGGCGGTGCAGGGCGGCGCGCACCACGCGCTCGCTTGTCTCGATGCGCGCATGGGCGAGGTGTACTGGGGCTGCTTCGCCGCCGACGCGGCGCGCGCCTTGGTAGCCTGCGGTACGATGCAAGTGAGTCCCGCGGCCGCGGTGAGATTGTCCGGCGCCGGTCCCTATCGCGGAATCGGTCGCGGCTTTTCCGCCTACCCGCAACTCGCTGCGCTCCCGGGGCTTGAACTCGATCTGCGCGATGGCCGCGCGTTGCCCGATGCGCGCGACATGGCGCGGCTCGGCGCGATCCGGCTGTTGCGCGGAGAGGGAATGGATCCTGCCGACTTAACGCCACAGTATTTGCGCGACAAAGTCGCATTGACCGAATCCGAGCGCGCCGCCCACGAAGGCGCCGGGCATCGCAACGGCTCTGTGCGCAGCTAGGCGAGTCACGGAACTGTCACACGGCAACGCTGTAATAGCGGGCCAGCATAATCAAGGAACTAGCAGATCAAAATGACCGCCAAGCGCATCCTCGTCGTCGAAGACGAAAAGGCCATCCGTGACATGATAGCGTTTGGTTTGCGGCGTGCCGGCTATGAGGTCAAGGAGGCAGAGGATTGCCGCGAGGCGCGCGCGCGTATCGTCGATGTCCGACCGGATTTGATGTTGGTCGATTGGATGCTGCCCGACATGAGCGGGCTGGAACTGACTCGATCGCTCAAGCGCGCCAAGGATACCGAAGAGATCCCGATCATCATGCTGACCGCGCGAGTCGAGGAGCAGGACAAGGTCAGCGGTCTCGAAGGCGGCGCCGATGACTACATCACGAAGCCGTTCTCGCCGCGGGAGCTGCTCGCGCGCATCCAGGCGGTACTGCGGCGCGCCGCACCGGCGGGTGCCGCGGACGTGATGGAAGTGCAGGGGCTGAAGCTCGACGATTCAAGCCACAGGGTCAGCGCCGGGGAGCGCGAAATTCCCTTGGGGCCCACCGAATACCGCTTGCTGCACTTCTTCATGACCCATCCGGAGCGGGTCTTCAGCCGCGGCCAGTTGCTAGATCGGGTGTGGGGGGGCAATACTTACGTGGAAGAGCGCACGGTCGATGTGCATATCCGTCGATTGCGCAAGGCGCTCGAGCCCTTTTTGTTGGAGGGGTTGGTACAAACGGTGCGCGGCGCCGGCTACCGGTTCTCCACGCGAGAGACATAAGGCGAGACGGCTCTTCAAGACATGGCTGCGATGTGGACTTTCGCGCTCGCGAGGCTCGCGGGCATTTTGCTGCTGGGCTTATGTCTAGGCCTGCTGATCCATCCCATTTGGCTATGGCTTCTGGCTGCGGCCTGTCTGTATCTGGCGTGGCAGCTCCTCAATCTTTATCGACTCGACCGCTGGCTGCGGCTGCGCTCGCAGCTCGATCCGCCCAACCTCGGCGGCATCTGGGGCGATGTCATCGCGCAGGTCGTGCGCCTGCATCGACGCAAACAGTTCCACAAGCAACGGCTGGTGCAGCTGTTTCGCGAGTTGCGCCGCTCGACCGCGGCGCTGCCGGATGGCGTCATCATTTTGAGCAGCCAGAACGAAATCGTTTGGTTCAACCGCCAAGCCGCGCGCTTGCTGGGATTGAAGCGCCCGATCGATATCGGCCTGCGCGTCGACAATCTCATTCGTACGCCGGAATTCGTTCACTATCTGCACAGCGAAGACTATGCGATGCCCTTGGTGATACGTCCGCCGGTGCAGGTGGATCTGTATTTGGCGCTGCAGTTGGTTCCCTACGGCGCCGGACAATCGCTGCTGCTGGTGCGTGATGTCACCCGCCAGATGCGCCTCGAAGCGATGCGCAAGGACTTCGTCGCGAATGCCTCGCATGAACTGCGCACGCCATTGACGGTGATTTCTGGATACCTCGATACCCTGGCCGACGACCCATCCATCGACCAGGCGTGGGCCGGCCCCATCCGGGACATGCGCGCTCAGGCGCAACGCATGAATGCCATCATCGCGGCCCTTCTGGAACTGTCGCGCCTGGAGTCAACCGACGGTGAAGCGCCGCGCGATCCGGTCGATGTGCCGAGGATGGTGGAGCGACTGTATCGCGATGCGCTGGCCAAAGGCGATCGGCCGCGCAACGTGTCGCTCGATCTGGAGTCCGCGGATGGGCTATTCGGCGCGGCGCACGAGATCGAGTCCGCGTTCACCAACTTGCTGGTGAACGGACTGAAGTACACGCTGGCGGACGGTACCGTGCGCATGCGCTGGTGGAGCGATGACGAAGGGGCGTATTTTTCGGTCATCGATAACGGCATCGGCATTCCGCCGGAACACATTCCGCGGCTCACGGAGCGCTTTTATCGAGTGGATGCGGGACGCTCCCGCGACCAAGGGGGCTCAGGCCTCGGGCTTGCCATCGTGAAGCATGCCCTGCAGCGCCACGGAGGCTGGCTCGATGTGCAGAGCGTTGAAGGCAAGGGGAGCACGTTTACCTGTCATTTTCCGCCGCAGCGAATCTGGCACTTGGGCCTGCGCGCTGCGGCGAGTGCATGAGGTTGCACACATTTATCCGCTAAGCGGTTGACGTGTGACGTAATCGGATGTAAACGCACGGGTGTATCTGCGAGTGTCGATACACGGCTGGCTGCAAGGTAAACGTCATGGAAACGGCTGATCTCACCCACCACATTTCCCGCCGCTTCAACGAGGACCTGGAAAAGGTGCGTAACCAGGTGCTGCAGATGGGCGGTTTCGTGGAACAGCAGCTTCACAAGGCGATCATCGCCTTGGTCGAGGGCGACAGCCGTTTGGGCGAGTCGGTCGCGACCGATGATTACAAGGTCAACGGCATGGAAGTGTCGATCGACGAGGAGTGCAGCCGAATCCTGGCGATTCGCGCACCCGCGGCCGGGGACTTGCGGGTCATCGTCGCGATCATCAAAACGATCACCGATCTCGAGCGGATCGGCGATGAAGGCGAAAAAATCGGCTATATCGCCTCGCGTCTCGCCACCATGGAGCGGCCGGCCGACAAGTATCGCGAAGTCAAGCATCTGGGCAGGCAGGTGGCGCAGATGGTGCATGACGCGCTCGACGCCTTCGCGCGCATGGACTCGCAAGCTGCCTTGAAGACCGCGCAAGAGGACAAAATGGTGGATGAGGAATACGAGTCCATACAGCGCCAATGCATCACGTTCATGATGGAGGATCCGCGAACCATTCGTCGCGCCCTCGAGATCATGTGGATCGTTCGCGCCCTGGAGCGTATCGGCGATCACGCCAAGAACATTTGCGAATATGTAATCTACATGGTGCACGGCAAAGACATTCGCCACACCTCGCTCGAGGATGTTGCCAAGCAGCTCGACGCTGCGCACGCCATTTCGCGCCGCTGATGACGGCGCGTACTGCGAATTTTCTCGGCTTTCTGGCCTGCGCGGGGTTGTTGGCGTATGCCTATTACGCGCAGTTCGTCATGCACTTGGAACCGTGTCCGTTGTGCATATTTCAGCGGCTGGGCGTGCTCGCCATCGCGCTGGTATTCGCGATTGCGGCGGCCCACGATCCCGAGGGTTGGGCGCGCCGGGTCTACGCAGCTCTGCTCGGGCTGGCGGCGCTCGCCACGATCGGAGTAGCGGCGCGGCAACTGTACATTCAAAGCCAGCCGCCGGGCAGCATCCCAGCCTGCGGCGCATCGCTCGATTTCATGCTCAAGGTGTTTCCGCTCACTGATGTACTGGTCAAAGTGCTTACCGGTTCCGGGGAGTGCGCCAAGGTCGACTGGCGCTTTTTGGGGCTTGCGATGCCGGCCTGGGTACTCATTGCCACACTTGGCCTAGGCGCCTGGGGACTGTGGGCCAATCTGCGGCACCGGCCGCCGGTACTGCGATTCTAATGTCGAATACGTTGGCGCTGGCTTGCGAACTGATGTCGCGCGCCTCGGTGAGTCCCGCCGACGCCGGTTGTCAGGCGCTCATGTGCGAGCGCCTGGAGGCGATCGGCTTCAGCGTGGAAAACCTGCGCTTCGGACCGGTCGACAACTTCTGGGCCAGGCGCGGGCGAGAAGGTCCGGTGTTCTGCTTCGCCGGCCACACCGATGTGGTGCCCCCCGGACCGCTCGAGGAGTGGCACAGCGACCCGTTCTCGCCCGTCATCAGAAACGGCGTTTTGTACGGCCGGGGTGCCGCGGACATGAAAAGCGGTCTCGCCGCGATGGTGACTGCCTGCGAGGATTTCGTCAGAGAAAACGCGCATCACCGCGGCAGCATCGCTTTCCTGATCACCAGTGACGAGGAGGGTCCGTCAATCGACGGCACCCGGCGGGTGGTCGAGGTGCTGCGCGACCGTAACGAGAGCATCGACTGGTGCCTGGTGGGGGAGCCTTCGAGCGAAACCGAGCTCGGGGACACCATCAAGATCGGCCGCCGCGGTAGCTTGAGCGGGCGGCTCACGGTGCACGGCGTCCAGGGGCACATCGCCTATCCGCAATTCGCGGACAATCCCATTCATGCCGTAGCGCCCGCGCTTGCGGAACTGGCGACGCGAACGTGGGATCACGGCAATCGGCACTTTCAGCCCACCACGTTTCAGGTGTCGAATATCGCCGCGGGCACGGGCGCGCCGAACGTGATTCCGGGCGAATTAAAGGCTCGCTTCAACCTGCGGTTCTCGACGGAACAGACGGTCGAAAAACTCAAGGCGACCGTCGAGCGCATCTTGCAGCAGCACCGTGTCAACTATTCGCTGGAGTGGTTCATTTCCGGACACCCCTTCCTCACTGTGCCCGGGACGCTGTCGGAGGCGGTTACTCGAGCCGTGCAAGAGGAACTGCAAATCAGCCCCAAGCAGTCGACCGGGGGCGGGACTTCGGATGGTCGGTTCATCGCGCCCATGGGCGCTCAAGTGATCGAACTCGGCGTAATCAATGCGACCATCCATAAGGCGAACGAGTGCGTACAAGTGGCCGATATCGATCGGTTGCAACACATCTATCGCCGCACGCTCGAACTGCTCCTCCCGGCCGCGTAACGGCGCCGCCCGCCGCCCGCGGCGGTTCGCGGCTATTGGACGCTGTAGCCGCGACCTTCCAAGCAGGCCGCTTGAGCCCGCATGTAGTCGGTGCGCTTGTTCGCAGCAGTCCCGGCCGCTGCCGCACCGAGCGTCGGGTCGAAGCCACTCTGGTTCGCGGCCCATTGGTGGCACTCGAACTTGTCCCTCGCCTGCTGTTCTGTGCTTTGCCCATTCTTCGGGTAGGCGATGAGGTCCGTTCCCGGCCCACCTCCGCCCGGCCCACCCCCGCCTTGCTGGGCTTGCAGCCCGGCCGGAGGCGCCACGGTTACGTACTGGCTAACGTTTGGGTCCCACAGGTAATAGGTATTGTCGGCGTAATAGTAAGGGACGCCGCCCCACCAATACGTCGAGTAGTAGTAGGGCAGCGTCGCGAAGTACAGTCCAAGCCCGAGGCCCCAACCCCAACCCCAACCGCCCCAGCCCCAGCCGCCGTAGTAGCCGCCTCGCCATCCATACCCGCCGCGCCAGCCGCCATAGTAGCCGCCGTATCCGCCTCGATAGCCGCCGTATCCGCCTCGATAGCCGCCGTACCCGCCCGCGTGGCCGCCGTACCCGCCCGCGTGGCCGCCGGAGAACCCGGCCGCATGACCGCCCCCGCCGCCGCCGTGCTGCGCGAAAGCGCCGCTGCTCAACACCAATGCGGCCAAGCAACCGCCCAGCAGGAGCGAGAATTTATTGACCTGGGTTCGACTTTTCATAATGTCACCAATCAAAGTTAGCCCTAATTCTTACTATAAGCGCCATCGCGCCGGATGGACATCCGTACATTCCATCATTACATCACGCTGTATCCGCGCCCCTCCAAACAGGCCGCCTCGGCTCGCATGTAGTCGGAGCGCTTGTCGGCCGGAACGCTGCTCGTCGCGCCCGCTGCCGCATCGAGGCCACTTTGACTGGCGGCCCATTGGTGACACTCTAACTTGTCCTTCGCCTGTTGATCCGCGGACTGCCCGTTTTTCGGATAGGCAATCACATCGCTCGAGCCTTGCCCTTGTGCCTGGGCCGCCACCTGCGCCGGAGGAGCGACCGTTTCATATTCATTGACGCTGGGATCCCACTGGTAAAAGGTTCCGTCAGCGTAGTAGTAGGGCACGTCGTCCCACCAATAGGTATCGTAGTACAGAGGCAAGGTCGCGAAATACAGACCCAGACCCAAGCCGCCCCACCACCCCCAGCCGCCGTAACCGTATCCGTATCCGCCGTAGCGCCAGCCATAGCCTCCGTGGTAGCCATAGCCTCCATGGTAGCCATAGCCTCCATGGTAGCCATAGCCTCCATGATAGCCACCGTAGCCCCCGCGGCCGCCGCCAAAATGGCCTGCGCCGCCGTGACCACCGCCCCCGCCGCCATGCCCACCCCCACCCCCGCCACCACCGTGGCCGAAGGCAGCCCCCGGAGCTGCGCTCAATGCCGCTACACAAGCCAACAAGACAATCGCAATTGCAGAATGTTTCGTTCGGCTTTTCATATCGCACCCCAGCCGCGTATGACAACAACCATCGCCAAACTTCCTGCCTAGTAAGACAAAAAAAGAAGCCCCCGGTTCAACTTCGCGGGTGCGCTGGAATTGGAGTCAGTGTCCGCGCGCTCTTTTACGACGCGTTAGCTGTTTACGCTTGATCGATGCCACCGGGACGAGATTCCGCGGACGGGTCTGATTGACTCGATGTCCAAAGTCACGCACAAAGGCGCCCGCAAGGGACTGCAATCGATCTTCCAATTTTCGATATCCCCCCACCAGACGTTTACCGAAGGCGGTGAGCGTAGCGCCGCCGCCGCCGCGGCCACCCGTGCTCGTGTGGGCAACGGGCTCATCGAAGCTCAAGTTCATGTCGGCAAGCAGCAGCCACGCGCGCCGATAGCTCATTCGCATCTGACGCGCGGCCTCGGATAAGGAACCCGTGCGCGCAATACCCTCGAGCAGTTCTATTTTCCCGACACCAATGGAGCATTGACTGCCAAAGTCCACTCGAAAACGCACGGTCGGAGCACTCGGCATAGCGCGTTATTGTTCCACCAAAACGCGGGTAACCGTCAATCGAACGCTCGCCTCGGGCGTTCCGCTGAATTGCAGCAGCAGGGGTTGTCTGGCGTCGAGGTCGAATTCGACGATCTTGTGCGGAGCGTCGCATCCTTGCTGCCCTTCGTAGTCCTTGGCCGGCACGAGCTTTCCCTTCGCGGCGACATCGATCCAAAGTGGCAAGTCCACCGAGATGCGATAGCTGCCCGAGGCCGGGATTTTCAATGCGGCAAGACCCGCGTAGGTTCCTTCGATGAGCGGTTTTTTGCCCGGCGACACGGAAAATGCCACCTCGCTCGCAGGCAGCAGCTGCAACTGGTACAAGCGATTCGGTACGAGGCCAGGCGCCGACACGCTGTTCTTGCCCGCCGCCCGTGATAGCGCCGAGGAGCCGAAAAGCGCGCGCTCCTTGCTCACATCCCACTTGAATCCCCCGCAGGGGTCGTCGGCGAGCGCATGGGAAGCGCCGCTGCTGACCAGGACGGCTAGAGCCAACGTTACGGACAGCGTGTGTGTTAGTCGTCGCATGACGTCATCTCCGGCGATCGTCGCCGCATTCCGGCGCGTGTTGAGCAACGCGGCCTCGTGATCGGTGACCGAGTGCTCACCTGGCATTGCTCACGCTGATCGAATTCACGACGCGCACCACTCCGGCGGCTTCGCGAGCGACCGATGCCGCCAGCTGTTGCTGAAAGGGCGTATCGACCAGACCATCGAGATACACCACATGATCCACTGTCTGCACGTAAATCATATTTGGAGCTTCCAAATCGGGATGTTGATCGAAAAGCGCCCGAACTTCCGCCGTGATCTTCGCATCGCCGGCGCAACCTTTGAAGCCGCAATCCCTGTATGTCGCACAACCCGCAAGTGCGCATGCCAGGATGAGCCCGAAGGTCAACGCGTATCGTGTGGGCCTGCTCATTTAAGTCGCATTCGCTGCGTCTTGGATGACGGTTGGACCGGGAATGATTTCTGTAGTTTGCTCTCCAGCAGTCCTATCAGCTTGCCGCCGACCGGATGTCATTAAAATGTAACATCCATTGTAGAATATAGCTGGATGGCATTTCTTCTGACGCCCTCGAATCGTGGCGAGCGCGCGACGCAGGCTGGACGCCACAGAGATTTTCCCTCGAGTGCTGAACTAATCGGCCAATGTAGCATCTGACAGTCGGTATTCGGCCGCTGCGCGAAGTCTAATCATCATTTGTAGTAAGAAAGAGACATCACCGCATTGGTTTCCGTAAACAATAATGTTGGCTAAATGCAACATATCAACAATTCACTCACGGAGTAAAACTTGTGCGTAGGTTCAAATCGGACATCACTTTCGGAAAGACCAAAGACCGCGATCGCGGATCGGCTCTCTATAAATCGGGTTTCCTCTCGGCTGTTTTATTGGCCCTAGCGGGCGTTTCGCAGGCGCAAATGGTGAGCACTCCTCCCGCCGCTCCGCCTGCCGAGGACCAGAGCCTGACCTGGCACGGCATCACGCTGTACGGCATCGTCGATATAGCCCTGCAGTACGACACCCATGCCGCTCCGATCAGCGACTACTTCATGGGCGGCAGCGCGGATATCGTCCAAAAGAACAGCAACAATTCGGTTTTTGGGGTCACACCGAACAACTTGAGCCAGTCGCGGGTCGGCCTGCAAGGCAAAGAGCCGCTGCCGTTCATGGATTGGTCGGCCGTGTTCAAGCTGGAAACCTTTTTCAACCCGCAGGCGGGCACGATCAGCGACGCGTTGAAGTCACTGACCCAGAACAATGGCAAGCCGCTGACGGCGCAAAACACCAACATCGATTCGAGCGTGGCGGGCCAGGCGTTCCAGCAGTCCTTCGCGGGATTCAGTTCGCCCACCTTCGGCACCATCACGTTCGGCCGCCAAAACACGATTTTCGCGGATGCTGTCTCCAAGTATGACCCGATGGCCGCCTCGCAAGCGTTTTCGGTGATCGGATTGTCCGGCACGTCCGCCGGCGGGGGCGACACCGAGGATCGCCGGCTCGATGACTCGTTGAAGTACACGGGGAACTTCGACCTGGTCCACCTGGGATTGATGTACAAGTTCGCCAACGGCAGCGCGCAAGCCTATCGCGACGGTGGCGGCAGCGGTGAGGCCTATAACGCCATTGAGACTCAGCTGGGCTTCGACTACGCCGGCCTGTCGGTCGATGCCTACTACATCTATATCAAGGACGCCATATCGGCCTCGGCGATCAGCGTTGCCGACTATCCGCTGCTCGGCGGGTTGGGCTACTCATCGAGCAATTCGGTCGCCGGCACAGTCTCGGACAACAAAACCTATGCCATCGCGGCGCTGTACAATTTCGGCAGCACTTTGCCTTTGAAGGTCTATGGGGCTTGGGAACACATCGAATTCGACAATCCTTCGATTCCCCTGCCGGCCGGCTACAACGACGAGGGCGGCTATGTCCTGGCGTTCGTCAACAACACCGCTTATGCGAAGTCGTCCAAAACTCTGCAAGTCTATTGGGCGGGCGCGAAGTATTCGGTTTTGCCGAATTTCGATGTGACCGCGGCCTACTACGGCTACAAGCAGGATGCCTACGCGACGGGTAAGGACTTGAACTGCTCGAGCGTCGTGAGCGGCGCCTGCAGCGGCAATCTCAACGCGGCCTCTCTGGTCGCCGACTATCGCTTGACCAAGCGCTTTGACGTGTTCGGCGGCGCGATGTGGAGCAATGTGACGCACGGTCTCGCCAACGGTTACCTGGAGACGACCAACATCAATCCGACGATCGGCGTGCGATATTCCTTCTAGCGGGCATTACTAGCATTCTCGGGCGCGGGACCTCGATTGGCAGGCATTTTCCGGGCCGCCGTGAACCCTTCCCTGGGGGCTGCGGGCAAAACATCCATGTTTTGCACGCCCCGAAAAATGCCTTGCCAATCGAGGCCCCGCTTTCCGTTTGCATTGTTCGTGAATAATGCGGGCTAGGCAATCGGGTGCCGGTAGAGCTCACGGCTCGAAACGGGCCGTGAGCTCTCTCAACTTGGACGTGCTGACGCCGGTGTTCAATGCAACGCACGGCGAGCTCTAGGCGTAGGTCGGGCGCTCTATCATGAAAATGTAACATTCGACCCGGAACATCGGCCAACCGCGGCCGACGTGCTTTCGCAAACAGCCGGATGTCCCAACCACAAGAATCGTCTCTATTGCCAGAGCTTCGCGTCGAGCACATGCAAAATACCATCATCGAATCGCTGCTGATCAGTCGTTCGGATGCACGGTATTCATCATTGGGGCACTCGGCCTCGCGGTATGATGAGCGATGAACCTGCAATCGACGGAGCAAGCCTGCAAATGAACATTCTCAAACGATGCTCCATCGCCGGTGCCGCAGCGGCACTGAGCCTTGCGGCCCTGGCCGCGGTGGCGGCGGAGGAAATCTCGGGAGCCGGCGCCACGTTCCCCTATCCGATCTACGCCAAATGGGCCGACGCCTACAAGAAACTCACCGGTATCGGCCTCAACTATCAGTCCATCGGTTCCGGCGGCGGCATCAAGCAGATCAAGGCCAAGACCGTGACCTTCGGAGCCTCGGACATGCCGCTGAAGCCGGATGATTTGAAAGCCGCGGGTCTCCTGCAATTTCCCATGATCATCGGCGGGGTCGTGCCGGTGGTCAATGTCAAGGGCGTGTCAGCCGGACAGTTGCATTTGGACGGTGCCGCGGTGGCGAGCATTTACATGGGCGAGATCACCAAATGGGATGACGCGCGGATCAAACGCTTGAACCCGACGTTGGCGTTGCCGAGCACGGCCATCGCGCCGGTGTACCGCTCGGACGGCTCCGGCACCAATTTCCTGTTCTCCGACTACTTGTCCAAAGAGAGCCCGACGTTCAAGTCGAGCATTGGCGCCAACACCTCGGTGCAATGGCCCATCGGTATCGGTGCAAAGGGCAATGAGGGCGTGGCCAACATGACTACCCAGACCGACGGCGCCATCGGCTATGTGGAGTATGCGTACGCCAAGCAAAATAAAATGGCATACAGCCTGCTCACCAACAAAGCGGGCGCAGCCGTCGCACCGAATGCCGAGTCGTTTCAGGCGGCAGCTGCCAATGCCGATTGGGCTGCCGCAGATTCCTATTATCTGATTTTGACCGACCAACCCGGAGCCAAGAGCTGGCCGATTACGGGTGCCAGCTTCATTCTCCTTTACAAGCAACCGGCGGATCCGGCACCGGTCAAGGAGGCATTGAAGTTCTTCGCCTGGGCCTATCAGAGCGGCGGCGCCATGGCTTCCGAACTTGATTATGTGCCGCTGCCCGCATCGTTGATTGCGCTGGTCAACAAGACCTGGACCACGGAGATCACCTCCGGCGGTCATCCGGTTTGGGCAGGCAAGTAGCATCGCTCAGGTCAGCGAAGCCGCCGCCGTGGCGATCATCGATCCGAGACACGCCGCCAAGCAGCTAATCTACGAAAGAATCTTCCGCTCGGCCACGTTGACCGCGGCGATTCTCGTGCTGTTGCTTCTTGGCGGCGTGGCGCTATCGCTCCTGCGCGGTTCCTGGCCGGCCCTGAGCCATTTCCGCTTCGCTTTCGTGACTCGCGAGATTTGGAATCCCGTCACCGATGAGTTTGGTGCGCTGGCCCCGATTTACGGCACGGTGGTCACTTCGCTGATCGCCATGGCGATTGCGGTTCCGGCCGGATTCGGAATTGCGTTGTTCTTGACCGAACTGTGTCCGCCTCTGCTGAAGCGGCCCATTGGAGTTGCCGTCGAACTGCTCGCCGCGGTACCGAGCATCATCTTCGGCATTTGGGGATTGTTCGTGCTCGCGCCGGTGCTGCAGCGTCATGTTCAACCCTGGCTGATCGATCACGCGGCCGGAATACCCGGCCTTGACAAGCTGTTCATGGGACCGCCTTACGGTATCGGCGTGCTGACCGCCGGATTCGTGCTGGCCATCATGGTCTTGCCGTTCATTGCGGCAACGGTGCGCGACGTGTTCGATACGGTTCCCCCCATGCTCAAAGAGTCGGGCTATGGACTGGGCGCCACGACTTGGGAAGTCATCTGGAACGTCGTGGTGCCGCATTCCCGAGTGGGCATCGTCGGCGGCGTCATGCTGGGTCTGGGCCGCGCGCTGGGCGAGACCATGGCCGTGACCTTCGTGATCGGCAACGCGCACCGCATCAGTTCATCGCTGTTGGCGCCCGGCACCACGATTTCCTCGTCGATCGCCAACGAGTTCACCGAGGCAGTCGGCGATCTTTACACATCCTCCCTGATTGCCTTGGGGCTATTGCTGTTTCTCATCACCTTTTCAGTGATCGCCGCGGCGCAAGCGATGCTGCGCAGGCTCGAGCGGCACGCGTTGCTGGCCCTATGAATCGACGCACCTTCCGCAAGATCAAGAATGGCGCTTTCCTGGCGCTGTCCATTATTGCGACGTCGGCGGGGCTTGCTTGCTTGGCTGCGATCCTCTGGACTTTGATCTCCCACGGCCTCGCGGGGATGTCGTGGCGCATTTTCACGCAGATGACACCGCCTCCCGGCGGCCAAGGGGGATTGCTCAACGCGCTGTACGGCAGTGCCGCCATGACACTGCTCGGTATTCTGGTCGGCTCGCCGATCGGCGTTCTGGCGGGGACCTATCTCGCGGAATACGACCGCAACTCGCGTTTGAGCGTCACGGTGCGCTTCATCAACGATGTGCTCTTGAGCGCGCCCTCGATTATCATCGGCCTTTTCGTCTATGAAATCATCGTCGTTCACATGGGACATTTCTCCGCGATCGCCGGGGCCCTGTCACTCTCCGTTCTCGCCATCCCGGTTACCTTGAGAACCACGGAGGACATGCTCAACTTGGTGCCGATCGGGATGAAGGATTCCTCGGCGGCGCTCGGCGCCTATCCCTGGCGAACCATCTTGAGCATCTTGTACCCGGCTGCGCGCAGTGGCATCGTGACGGGCTTGCTGTTGGCCGTTGCCCGCATCAGCGGCGAGACCGCGCCGCTGCTGTTCACGGCGCTCAACAATCAATTTTGGAGCACGGATTTGAATGCGCCGATGGCGAATCTCCCGGTCGTCATCTTTCAATTCGCCTTGAGCCCCTACAAGGACTGGCAGGAGCTCGCCTGGGCGGGCGCCTTGATCATCACGGTGACCATATTGATTCTGAGCATTTCCGCCAGGGTTTTGCTGGCGCTGTTGCAGGCGAATAGCGGGTCCGGAAGATGATGATACCGTCGCAAAAACCGCCCAAGCACCTGAAAACACACGGACGGCTTCCGGCCCCGGCCCCGGCGCCGCGGGCGCCCGTCGATACGGGGCCGCCCAAGATAGAAATCCGCAAGCTCAACTTTTTCTATGGGGGAAATCAAGCATTGCATGATATCAATGTATCCCTCGCCGATCGCTCGATCACGGCGTTCATTGGACCGTCCGGCTGCGGCAAGTCGACGCTGCTGCGCGTACTGAACCGAATGTACGCGCTCTACCCGAATCAGCGCGCGGAAGGCGAGGTATTGATCGGAGGCAAGGATATTCTCGGACCCACGGTCGATGTGGCGGAGCTGCGCTACCGGGTCGGTATGGTGTTTCAAAAGGCGACGCCGTTTCCCATGTCGGTCTTCGACAACGTCGCCTTCGGCTTGAGGCTCGCCGGCGGAATGCGCGGCGCCGAGCTCAAGATACGTGTGGAGTCGGCGCTCAAGGACGCAGCGATTTGGGACGAGGTGAAGGATAAATTGCATGCCGACGGCAGGAGTCTTTCCGGCGGGCAGCAGCAGCGCCTGTGTGTTGCTCGGGCGATTGCCGTACAGCCGGAGGTGCTGCTGCTCGACGAGCCCACGGCGGCGCTCGATCCGATCTCGACCTTGAAAGTGGAGGAAACGTTGCAGGCGCTGAGGGAGAAATACTGTATCTTGGTCGTTACCCACAATTTGCAGCAAGCGGCACGTGTGTCGAACGTCACGGGCTTCATGTATTTGGGAGAGCTCGTGGAAATCGGGCCTTCCAATGAGATCTTTACGGCCCCCAAGAATCGCAAGACCGACGATTACATCACCGGCCGCTTCGGCTGAGCAAAATGAGAATGTCGAACGCAGAGCAATCCCGGCCCCTTGAGCTCGCCGCCGCGGCGATCCCGCAGGGCGGCAGTCATGCGGCCGCCCGCGATTCGGTTTATGACCCCGTCATGAGCGCGCGCCACGTCAATGTGTACTATGGCGACAAGCACGCCGTGAAGAACGTCAGCCTCGACATCGGACGCAATCAGGTGCTTGCCATGATCGGCCCTTCGGGGTGCGGCAAGTCGACCTTTCTGCGCTGCCTCAATCGGATGAACGACACCATCCCCAGCGCACGCGTGGATGGGACGATTACGCTCGATGGCCACGATATCTACGATCGCAAGCAGGATGTCGCGCAACTGCGCGCGCGCGTCGGCATTGTGTTCCAGAAGCCCACGCCGTTCCCGCACTCGATCTATGCGAATGTCGCCTACGGCCCGCGCATTCACGGCCTGGTCAAGAGCCGCAGCGAGTTGGACGATCTCGTCGCCACGACTCTGCAGCGCGCCGGTCTCTGGGATGAAGTCAAGGATCGCTTATCGCAGCTCGGTACGAGCCTGTCCGGCGGCCAACAGCAGCGCCTGTGCATCGCGCGCACCATTGCGGTCAATCCGGAAGTCATTCTCATGGACGAGCCGACGTCCGCACTCGATCCGATTGCCAGCGCGAAGATCGAGGATCTGATCGACGAGTTGCGCGCGAATTACGCAATCACGATCGTGACCCACAACATGCAGCAGGCGGCGCGCGTGTCGCAGCGCACGGCATATTTTCACCTCGGCGATCTGGTCGAGATCGGACCCACGGACCTGGTTTTCACCAACCCGAAGCAGAAGCTCACCGAAGACTACATCACCGGCCGTTTCGGTTGAGTAATTGGGACCGCCTCCTTCGAGCATCCCGTCGTTCGAGTCTCGCTAGACCACCTATTGCCAGCAGAAGCTTGGTTGGGAAAGTACTTTCCCAACCAAACTTCTGCCAGTGTTAATCGGTATTGCGCAACAATTCGTTCAGCGAGGTTTTGGCTCGAGTCTGCGCGTCCACCCGTTTCACGATCACGGCGCAGGCGAGTCCATACTTGCCGTTGGCCGAGGGCAGAGTCCCCGGCACCACGACGGCGCCCGCCGGGACGCGGCCGTAGAGAATCTCGTCGCGTTCGCGGTCGTAGATGCGCGTGCTTTGCCCGATGAAGACTCCCATCGAGATCACGGCGCCGGTCTCGACGATGACCCCTTCGACGATTTCCGAGCGGGCCCCGATGAAGCAATCGTCCTCGATGATCGTGGGGTTCGCCTGCAGCGGCTCGAGCACGCCTCCGATGCCGACGCCGCCTGACAGATGCACGTTCTTGCCGATCTGCGCGCAGGAGCCCACGGTGGCCCACGTGTCGACCATCGTGCCGGAATCCACATACGCGCCGATGTTGACGTAACTCGGCATCAACACCGCATTGGGCGCAACGTACGCTCCGCGGCGCACCGTCGCCGGCGGCACCACGCGCACGCCCGATGCGGCGAACTGCGCCTCGCCCCAAGCGCTGAATTTCAAGGGTACTTTGTCATAAAAGCGCAGATCGCCGCCGCTCATCGGCGCGTTTTGAGTGATGCGAAACGACAGCAACACGGCCTTCTTCAGCCACTCGTTGACCTGCCAGCTGCCGTTGCGCTTCTCGGCCACCCGCGAGGTCCCCGCATCGAGCATGCCGAGCGCGGTCCCGACGGCCGCGCGCACTTCGGGGGGCGCGGTCCCGGGGGTGATCTGCGCCCGCGATTCGTAGGCGGCCTCGATGGTTGCGCGAAGTTGGTCCACCGTCGCGTTCACGCTCGCGCCGCCTCGCGTCGATCGAGGGCCAGCACCAGGGCGTCCTGCACCCGCTGACAGGCTTCCTCTCCCAGCAGCCGGCCATCCATGTCGGTGATGTAGAAAACGTCCTCCGCCCGCTCGCCCACCGTCATGATCTTTGCGCCGTTGATGGCGAGGCGCTCCGCCTTGAAAACCTTTCCTACCTCGGAGAGCAATCCCGGTCGGTCCGCGGCGACCAATTCCAGTATCGTGCGATTGTTGCGGCTGTCCAAGCTGAAGTTGACCTGAGTCGGCGTCGAGAACATGCGCACTTGGCGCGGCGCGCGGCGCGTCACGGTCAACGGCGAATCCTCGGGCTGCTGCAGAGTTCGCCACAGGCCGCGCTCGATCTCCCGGATGCGGGCCGGATCGGCGATCACCGCGCCGTTGTCTTCGAGCACGACGTAGGTTTCCAGGCTGAAGCCATTGGCGCTGGTGATCAAACGTGCGTCCACCACATTGAGGCCCATCTGATCCAGCACCGCGGTCGTGCGCGCGAAGCTGTGCAGACGATGCGGCGTATACGTGAGCACCGCGGTGCCGCTGCGCTCCGCCAGTTGTCGAATAGCGACGAGGGGGGCGTCGTCGTAGGGATGGCGGCCGGCCAGTACGGTGGTCTGCCAGGCGATCTCTTCGGGCGTGTAGCGCAGGAAGTACGCCTCGGTCCATTGCGACCAGACCCGCGTGATGGTCTCGGCGTCTATGCCGGGAATCCGCGCGCGCGCCTGAGCTTGGGTCTCGCGGATCAATTCATCTTGATCGACCGGGGTCTCCAGCCCGCGGCGCAGGGCGCGCTTGGTGCGCTCGTAGAACTCTTCGAACAGCCGCGCTTTCCAGGCATTCCACAGCTTCGGGTTGGTGCCGCGGACGTCCGCTACGGTCAACACATACAAATAGTCCAAATGCGCCTGATCGCCGACGCGGCGCGCGAAATCGTGGATGATGTCGGGATCGCTGATATCCTTTTTCTGCGACGTAATGGACAGAATCAAATGATTTCGCACCAGCCAAGCCACCAGCCGGGCTTCGTAACGGCCGAGGCCCTGCTCCAGGCAAAACGCTTCCGCATCGACGGCGCCAAGTTCGGAGTGATCGCCGCCTCTGCCCTTGGCGAGGTCGTGGAACAGCGCCCCCAGGTAGGCAAGCTCCTGGCGCGGCAGGGATTGCATGATTTGACTCAACGCAGGAAATTCATCGTTGAACTTCGGCATCGCAAACCGGCGCAGGTTGCTCACCACGAACAGCGTGTGCGCGTCCACCGTATACGCGTGGAACAGGTCGTACTGCATGCGCCCGACGACTCGCCCGAAGGAGGGAATGTAGCGGCCGAGTACCCCGTACAAATTCATGCGGCGCAGCTCATGCGTCACGCCGACGGGCGCGCATAGAATTTCCATGAAAAGCCGGTGATGGCGCGGGTTTTGCCGGAATTCCTCGTCGATGAGCCACACATGCGTGCCGATCAGGCGGATCGTTTCGGCGCGCACGCCGCGCAGCTCCGGGTGCTGCTGCAGCAGCACGAACAGCTCCAGCAGGGCCGACGGGTAGCGCGCGAACACGTCCGGGTGCGTCACTTCCAGGTAATCGTTGCGGATTTGAAAGCGCGCATTGATGGGCACCGGCGGTCCGCTTTGCGTGAGGATCGCCTCGCGAAACAGCTGCAGCAGCATTTCGTTGAGCAAGCTCACGTCCATGACCGTGCGGTAGTACTTCTGCATGAGCTGTTCGACCGCGAGGGTGAAGCTGGCATCCTCATAGCCGAACAGTTTTGCTAATTTGATCTGGAAATCGAACAGCAAGCGGTCTTCGCGCCGCCCCGTGAGTACGTGCAGACCGAATCGCACCTTCCACAGGAAGGATTGACCGGCTTTGAGCTTGCGCAACTCCTCGCGGGTCAAGAAGCCGTGCGCCACCAGCTCATCGAGCGTATCCGTCCCGAAATGCCGTTTCGCCACCCAGCCGATGGTCTGAATATCGCGCAGGCCCCCGGGGCTCGATTTGACGTTGGGCTCGAGGTTGTACGCCGTATCGAAATAGCGGTGATGGCGTTCGGTCTGCTCCTTGACCTTGGCTTCGAAGAAATCCTGCGACGACCAAAGCCGGTCGGGCGCCAGCGCGCGGCGCATGCCGGCGAACAGCGACTCGGGTCCCGCCAGCAGCCGCGCCTCGAAGAGGGTAGTCGCCACGCTGATGTCGGCGAGACTTTCACGCTGACAGTCATCGATGGAGCGCACGCTGTGCCCGACCTCGAGGCCGATGTCCCACAGGAAGGTGAGGAATTTCTCGATATCGGATTGCCAGTCGGCCGAATCGCTCTTCGGCAACAGCACCATGATGTCGATGTCCGAGCTCGGATGCAGTTCGCCGCGCCCATAGCCGCCCACCGCCACCAAGGCGAGGTCTTCGGCGAACCTGCCGGCGTGCCGCACCCAGGCGGCGCGCAACGCGATGTCGACCAGGCGCGCACGGTCGCGAACTAGATCTTCGATGGCATCATCGGCGGCGAAGCGTTCCTTCAGCAATTCGCTGCCGCGATCGAGCACCTGACGAAAACCGAGGGGCGAGAATTGACCGGCCTCGAGCGCCTCGGGCACGGCCGTCAGGTAGGCCCAGTCAGCGGCTTGCTCGAGAATCTTGCTGCGCGCGCTCAAGAAGCCGCCGCGGCCGCCGCAGGCAGCGCGTCGCGCGCGCCGAGGGTGAGCACCTCGAAGCCCGAATCGGTGACCAGAACCGTATGTTCCCACTGCGCCGAGAGGGACTGGTCCTTGGTCACCACCGTCCACCCGTCGGCCAGCAGCCGCACGTCGCGGCGTCCGGCGTTGATCATGGGCTCGATGGTGAAGGTCATGCCGGCCACGAGCTCTAAGCCAATGCCCGGCTTTCCGTAGTGCAGCACTTGCGGATCCTCATGATACACGCGGCCGATGCCGTGCCCGCAATACTCGCGTACCACCGTGAAGCCGTTGCTTTCGGCATGGGTCTGGATGGCGTGGCCGATATCACCCAGGCGTGTCCCCGGTTTGACCACCTGGATGCCGCGCCACATGGCCTCGTAACAAGTCATGGTGAGGCGGCGGGCGAGGACGGGGGCCGCGCCGACGAAGTACATGCGGCTGGTGTCGCCGTGGAAGCCGTCGCGAATCACGGTTACATCGATATTGATGATGTCACCGCTCTTCAGGCGCTTATCCCCCGGAATTCCGTGACAGACCACATGGTTGACGGAGGTGCAAATGCTCTTCGGGAACCCGCGGTAGTTCAAGTTGGCCGGGACCGACTTCAATTCATTGACGATGAAGTCATGGCAGCGCTGGTCCAGTTCCTCGGTGGTAACCCCCGGTAGAACGTACGGCTCGATCATGTCGAGCACGCTCGCCGCCAAGCGCCCGGCCACGCGCATTTTGTCCTGTTCATCGGGCGTCTTGATGGTCACGTTCATAAAAGCCCTGAGTTTTGTTTCCAGTAGCGGTTCATGGTATAAAGCGCGGCTATTTTTAACAACCCCGCACGCGTGTCGTCACAGTCGGCCGGGTGCCCGGCGCACTCTTGAGGAATTGCAGGCTCGGCCTGAAGAATTCAAGGGGGTTCCCGGGTTGCCGATTGGGACACGCGGAGGCTCAACCCGAACCAGGAGTTTTTTAATGATCAGCGTGTCAATGCGACAAATGCTGGAAGCGGGCGTCCATTTTGGGCATCAAACTCGCTTCTGGAACCCGAAGATGGCCCCATTCATTTTCGGCGAGCGTAACAAGATCCATATCATCAACCTCGAGAAAACTCAGCCTCTGTATGCGCAGGCGGCGGCGTTCATCAAGGGCGTTGCAGCGGAGGGCGGCAAGGTGCTGTTCGTCGGCACCAAGCGTTCGGCGCGCGATGCGGTCGAGAAGGAAGCCATGCGCTGCAGCATGCCCTATGTCAACCAGCGTTGGCTGGGCGGCATGTTGACCAATTTCAAGACCATTCGCCAGTCGATCAAGCGGCTCAACGAGCTCGATGAAATGGCGCAAAACGGCTCGCTCGAACGCCGCGGCAAGAAAGAGGCGCAGATGCTGCGTCGGGAAATGGATAAGCTGCTGCGCAGCTTGGGCGGCATTCGCGATATGAGCGCACTGCCCGATGCCTTGTTCGTCATCGACGTCGGTCACGAGGAAATCGCCATCCACGAGGCACGCAAGCTCGGGATCCCCGTGGTGGCGGTGGTGGACACGAATTGCTCGCCCGACGGCATCGACTATGTCATACCCGGCAACGACGACGCCATGCGCGCCATCCTGCTGTACGCCGGCGGTGTCGCCGATGCCGTGCTGGAAGGCAAGGCCTCGCTCCCGCAGGTCCCGGTCGGCGAAGACGAATTCGTCGAGCTGGACGAAGAGGGCAATCCGAAGAAGCGCGTCGCGGGCGGACGCCGCCCGACACCCTCGACCGGACGCGGCAAGAAGCCGCCTCCGCGTCGCAAAGTGACGGTGACCGTCATTCCGGGCACCGCGGCGGTGGCTGCCCAGCTCGACGAAGTCGAGGTCGAAGCCGACGATGTCGACGCTCCCGATACCCCGCCGGCCGAAACTCGGCCCGCGAGTGCTCCACGACGCCGGCCCGTAGGGCGGCGTACCCCGGCGCGAGGCGCTTGAGAGCAATGAACATCACGGCAGAGACCGTCAAACAACTGCGCGAACGCACCGGCGCCGGCATGATGGAGTGCAAGAAGGCCTTGGTTGAAACCCAGGGCGATTTGGACGCGGCCGCGGAGCTGATGCGCAAGAGCGGCTTGGCGAAGGCCGACAAGAAGGCCACCCGGATTGCGGCGGAAGGTACCGTTGCCATGGAGCGCGCCGGCAGAAGTGCGGTGCTGGTCGAAGTCAACTGCGAAACCGATTTCGTGGCGCGCAGCGAGGCATTCCAGGCATTCGCGCGGGACCTGGCTAAAGCGGCCTTGGCGCATTCCCCTTCAGATCTTGAGGCGTTGCTGCACCTTGCGCAGGGTTCCGGCAGTTTGGAGGATCAACGCCGTGCGTTGATTGCGAAGATCGGCGAGAACATCTCGGTTCGCCGCTTCGTGCGGGTGACCGCGCCCGAGGTCTTGGGCTCCTACGTGCACGGCGCGCGGATCGGCAGCCTGGTGGCCCTCAAGGGCGGAGATGAGGCCCTGGCGCTCGACCTGGCCATGCACGTCGCCGCCCTCAACCCCGCCTATGTGGATGCGGAGCAAGTGCCGGCCGCGGTACTCGACAAGGAGCGCGAGATCCTGACCGATCAGACCAAGGCGGAGAAGAAGCCCCCGGACATCATCGCCAAAATGGTCGAAGGTCGGCTGCGCAAGTACTTGGCGGAAATCACCCTGCTCGGGCAGCCGTTCGTCAGGGACCCGGACATCACGGTCGAGAAGCTGCTCAAGAAGTCTGGCGTCAAGGTCGTGCAATTCGTGCGCTATGAAGTGGGGGCGGGGATCGAAAAGAAGCACGACGATTTCGTCGGCGAGGTGATGGCCCAGGTGAAAGCATCGGACCAGGACAGGCCGGGCTCGATCGCAGGCCGAGAGGCTCCCAAAGACGGCGGTCGCAAAAAACACTAACCCGAACTATTCATGAATTTACGGAAAAGCTCGAGGAACGCTGGATTGGATAGGTATTTTCCGGAGCGTGAAAAACAGGGCTCGGCGCATGCGCCGAGCGGGTTCGCCAGGGATGGCGAACACCGGCTTGCAGCGATGCAGGATTGCATCGCGTCGCAAGTTTTTCTCGCAGCCCCCAGGGGCGCGACGCATGCGTCGCGCGGGTGGCCACGGATGGCCACCCAGGGCTTGCGCGCAGCAGGAACTGCGTAGCGCAATGGGTTCACGGCGGTCCGGAAAATACCTATCCAATCCAGCCTTCGTGCACGAAAATGCTTTTCGTTCGTCAATAGTTCCGGCTAAGGAGCCTGTCTGAGTAATCCACGTGGGCGCGACCAGTGCATTGGACTCCAGACCCCGCTCCGGCGGGGTCTTTTATAGTAGGGTACGAGAACATGACCGACACGACGCCCCAGCCACGCTACCACAGAATCTTGGTCAAATTGTCTGGCGAGGCTTTGTTGGGAAGCGAGGATTACGGCATTGATCCCAAAATGCTCAAACGGATCGCGGGAGAAATCAGGGACCTGACCCGAATGGGCGTGCAGGTCGCCGTGGTGCTCGGCGGCGGCAACATCTTCCGCGGTGCCGGCCTGGCCCGCGACGGCATGGATCGCGTCACCGCCGACCACATGGGTATGCTCGCCACGGTGATGAATGCGCTGGCGATGCAGGACGCGCTCGAAAGTCTCGGCACCTATGTTCGCGTCATGTCGGCCCTGCGCATCAACGAAGTGTGCGAAGACTACATTCGGCGCCGGGCGGTGCGTCATTTGGAGAAAGGCCGTGTGGTCATATTCGCCGCCGGTACCGGCAATCCCTTCTTTACCACCGATACGGCGGCATCCTTGCGCGCCATCGAGATCAATGCGGACATCTTGCTGAAGGCGACCAAGGTCAACGGCGTTTACGATTCCGACCCGCTGCAGAATCCCGCTGCCCGGCGCTACACGCACTTGACCTTCGATAAAGTTCTGAATGATCGGCTGAACGTCATGGACGCGACGGCGATCGTGATGTGCCGGGAAAATAACCTGCCCCTGCAGGTGTTCAACCTGTTCCATGCCGGCGATCTTGTGCGTATTGTTCGGGGCGAAGACGTAGGCACCGTCGTCTCCGCCGGGCCTTAACGAGGGGAACCCATGCTCGAGGACATCAAGAAGGACGCGACCCAGCGCATGCAGAAATGCGTGTCGACATTCAAAGATCAACTGAAGAAATTGCGCACGGGTCGGGCGCACACCAGCCTGATCGAACACATCAGGGTGGACTATTACGGCTCGGAAATGCCGTTGAACCAAGTGGCGAACGTGGCCGTCGAGGATGCGCGCACGCTCACCGTGACGCCTTGGGAAAAGTCGATGGTGCCCGTCATCGAGAAGGCGATATTCAAATCGGATCTCGGGCTCACCCCGAACACGGCCGGGCAGCTGATCCGCATTTCGATGCCTGCCTTGACCGAGGAGCGGCGCCGCGACATCACCAAGGTCGTGCGCTCCGAAGCGGAAAGTGCTCGCGTGTCGGTGCGCAACGTGCGGCGCGAGGTGATGAACGAACTGAAGGAAATGCTCAAGGAGAAGCTGATCGCGCAAGATGAGGATCGGCGTGCCCAGGACGACATCCAAAAACTGACCGACAAGCACGTCGCGGAGATTGACCACGCGATGGCTGACAAGGAAAAGGAATTGATGCAGGTCTGACCGCGCGAAGACCCGCATGACCCCTGACCCAATGGCGGACACGCCGCAACATGTCGCAATCATCATGGACGGCAACGGCCGCTGGGCCCGTTCGCGCGGCCTGCCGCGGCCGGCCGGCCACCGCGCCAGCGTCAAAATCGTGCGCCGCGTGGTCGAGCAATGCGCGCAGCGCAGCGTCAGGTTCCTGACGCTGTTCGCCTTCTCGAGCGAGAATTGGCGCAGACCCCCGGACGAGGTCGGCATGCTGATGAACCTGTTCCTCGACGCACTGGTGCGGGAAGTGGCGAATCTGCATCGCAATCGGGTGCGCCTGCGCTTCATCGGCGATCGGAACCTGTTGAGCAGCGAGCTGGCGCGGCGTATGGTGGACGCCGAGTCGCTGACCGAGGCCAACACGGGGCTCGGCGTGTTCGTGGCGGTGGCCTACGGCGGCCGCTGGGACATCGTTCAGGCCTGCCGCTCGCTCGCCGCCGACGTAGCTGCGGGAGCGCTGACGGCGTCGGAAATCGGCGAGGCGCAGGTCGGCTCGCGGCTCGCGCTCGCCGGCATCCCCGACCCCGATCTGTTGATTCGGACCGGCGGCGAGCAGCGCATCAGTAATTTCTTGCTGTGGAATCTTGCGTACACCGAGATGTACTTCATCGACGTGTTATGGCCCGAGTTCACTGCCGCGCATCTCGATGCGGCCTTGGCGTTTTTCACCCAGCGCGAGCGCCGGTTCGGTAGAACTTCCGCGCAGCTTGCGGCCAGAGCCGATGCTTAGGATTCGCATTTTCACGGGGCTGATCTTAAGCTGCGTGGCGCTGGTGGGATTGTTCGCACTGGCGCCGCGCTGGGTGGTGCTCGCGTTCGCCGCCGTGGGGACCATCGGTGCGTGGGAATGGGCCGGCATCGGAGCCTTGGCTCGCGCGCCGGCACGGCTTGCGTATGCAGGCACGATGGCGCTGCTGTTCCTGTTGAGCTGGCTGTGGACGCGCGAGCCCGGGCATTTGTTGATTCTGCTGAGCATTGCCTGTGTTTGGTGGGCGATTGCCTTTTTGTGGCTGGTGCTCGCGCCCGAGCGGCACCAACCGCGGCTCGCGCTGCTCTGCGGTGTGCCGGTGTTGGTGCCCGCCTTCGTCGCGCTCGGGAGACTCGAGAGTGCCGCCGGCCACGGGGTGGTGCGCGGGCCGCAGATCGTGTTGTGGCTGCTGCTGCTGGTGATCGGCGCGGACATCGGAGCGTTCTTTGCGGGGCGAGGGCTGGGGCGGCGCAAATTGGCGCCGCGCGTGAGTCCCGGGAAGACCTGGGAAGGCGCCATCGGCGGGCTCTGCACGGTGGTGCTGGTCGCCTGGCTCGGGGCGGTGCATTTCGGCTTGCCGCGGATGCCCTGCATCGCGTTCGGCTGCGCGGTGGGAATTTTCTCGATCGTCGGCGATTTGACCGAGAGCATGTTCAAACGCTCGGCGGGCTTGAAGGACAGCGGGGCGCTGCTACCCGGACACGGCGGCGTGCTGGATCGCATCGACAGCGTGACGGCCGCCGCGCCGTTGTACGCGCTGGGATTGTTCGGCTCGGGAGTGATCGCATGAGCGCGCCGCGCGGCATCGCGATCCTGGGCTCGACCGGCAGCATCGGCAAAAGTACGCTCGCCGTCATCGCGCTGCACCCGGAGCGCTTTCGCGTCGCGGTGCTGGGAGCCTACGGCAGCTGGCAAACCCTCGTCGAGCAGGCGCGCAAGTTTCGACCCGACACCGTGGTTCTGGTTGATTCCGAGGCGGCGGCGCAGGCGCGCGCGGCCCTTGCCGAGTGCGGATCCTCGACGCGGGTGGAAGAGGGCGCTGAGGCGCTCGCGGCGGCGGTCGCCGGCGGCAACGTGCAGATCGTGATGGCGGCGATCGTCGGCGCCGCGGGATTGCTGCCGACCCTCGCGGGCGTACGCGCGGGGAAGCGCGTGTTGCTCGCCAACAAGGAGGCGCTGGTGATGGCGGGCCGGCTGCTCATGGACGAGGTGCGGCGGGCGCGAATCGAACTGATCCCCATCGACAGCGAGCACAACGCGATCTTTCAATGCATGCCGGCCGGCTACCTGCCGGGCGAAGCCGCCCGCGGCGTGGTGCGCGTGATCTTGACCGCATCAGGCGGTCCGTTTCGCTGCACGGAGCTTGCGCGGCTCGAGAGCGTGTCGCCGGCCGAAGCCTGCAATCACCCGAAATGGAAAATGGGCCGCAAAATTTCCGTCGACTCCGCGACGCTCATGAACAAAGGGCTCGAAGTGATCGAGGCGACATTGCTGTTCGGCCTGCCCGAATCCCAGGTCAGCGTGGTGGTTCACCCGCAAAGCCTGGTGCACTCGCTGGTCGAATACGCCGACGGCTCGTTGTTGGCGCAGCTCGGCGCCCCCGATATGCGCACGCCGATAGCGCAAGCGCTCGCATGGCCGGAGCGCGTGGCTTCCGGTGTAGAATCGCTCAATCTAGGTCAAATCGGGCGGCTGGACTTCGAACCGCCGGATGACGTGCGTTTCCCCAGTATCGGCCTTGCGCGCGCGGCTGCGCGCGCCGGCGGTACGGCGCCGGCGGTGCTGAACGCGGCCAACGAGGTCGCAGTGCAGGCGTTTCTTGACCGGCGCTTGAACTTTACCGGCATTACCGCGGTCATTGACAGGGTGTTGCAGCGCCTCGATTCGCGCCCCGTCAAAGTTCTGGGGGATGTATTGGATGCCGACGCCGCAGCGCGACGCTTGGCGATCGCGTTGATAGCGCCCGCGCATGGAGCCCTTGCATGAAGATGCTGATATTTGTCGCCGCCTTCTTGGTCGCGATCGGGATATTGGTCGCAGTTCACGAATTCGGTCATTACTGGGTTGCGAAGAGACTCGGCTTCAAGGTGCTGCGCTTCAGTATCGGCTTCGGCAAACCGCTGCTGATGCGCGTAGGTCGCGACGCCGACCGCACCGAATATTGCCTCGCCGCCATTCCTCTGGGCGGCTACGTGAGGCTGCTCGATGAGCGTGAGGGTGAGGTTTCCCCTGAGGAGCTGCCTCGCTCGTTCACGCGTAGACCCATATCCCATCGCATCGCGGTGCTCTTGGCGGGGCCCGCCATGAACCTCATCTTTGCCTCGTTGCTGTATGCGATTCTGGCGATGGTCGGCACCGAAACCGTGAAACCGGTGGTCGGACAAGTGCGGCCCGACAGCCCCGCCGCGCTCGCGGGCCTCAAGCGCGGCGATGAAATCGTGCGCGTCGGCGATCACCGTGTCGAAGACACCGAGCAGCTGCAGATTGATCTGCTGCGACAGTTCTCGGACGAGGGCGTGATTCCGCTCAAGGTGCGCCGTGAGGGCAGCGAACGGGCTGTGACGCTGCGGGTCACCGAGGATAAGCGTTCGTTGACGGAGCCGGGCAAATTATTGCCGGGCCTGGGCTTCGATCTGGCGACCTGGAACGCCGATACCGTCGTGCAGTCCGCGCCGCAGGGCAGCGCAGGAGCGCGCGCGGGGCTGCGTGCGGGTGATCGGCTGTTGGCCGTGAACGGGGAACCGATCGCCAACAGCTCTGATTTCATTTCCGTCGTGAGCAGCTCTCCGGGACGGGAGATTTCGATCGAATTGCAGCGCGACGGCGCGCACGTGACGCTCGTGATCCAAGTGCCGCAGGTTCAGGAGCAGGGTCGAGCGGTCGGACGGCTCGGAATCACGCTCGCCGAGGGCCCCAGGGCGTGGCCGCCGGGAATGGTCGAGATACACCGGTCGGGGCCGCTCGCTGCGCTCGGCGTCGGGGTCGAGAAGACGTGGGAGATGTCATCGCTCACCGTGCAAATGCTCTGGCGCATGGTGACTGGTCAGGTATCGGCGAAGAATATCAGCGGTGTGGTGAGCATCGCCGAGTTCGCGGGCATCAGCGCCTATTTGGGCGCGACCGCGTACATGGCATTCCTGGCGATCATCAGCGTGAGCTTGGGTGTGCTCAATTTGATGCCGGTGCCGCTGCTCGACGGCGGTCAGGTGCTCTATCAATTGGTGGAAGCCGTCAAGGGGAGCCCCCTGTCCGAGCGCGCACAGAATTTTGGCCAGCAGGTCGGGATAGCCTTGTTGGTCGTATTGATGAGCCTCGCGTTCTATAACGATATCTCCAGACATTTGAACTAACGGGAAATCATGATTTACTTGAAGTTTGAGCCGCAGGAGCGGCGCTACGTGACAAGCGCTGCCCATCGAGATTGCATGCGGTCGTTGTCGCGTGCGGCTTGAATTCCTGCTGATTGGCTTGGTGGCGCTCGCCATCCAGCCCGCCTCGCTGCGTGCGCAGACCGCGGAAGGCTCGTTCATCGTCGGCGACATTCGGATCGAAGGACTGCAGCGAATATCCGAAGGCACCGTATTCAATTATTTGCCCGTCAATATCGGAGATCACCTCGATCAGCAGCGCATCGGCGAGGCCATGCGCGCGCTGTATGCGACGGGTTTCTTTCGCGACGTGGAATTGCGGCGCGACGGCAATACGCTGCTGGTGGTGGTGGTCGAGCGGCCGTCGATTGCCAAGTTCGAGATCAAGGGTAACAAGGACATAAAGACCGAGGATTTGCAAAAGAGCCTGCGCAACGTCGGACTCGCTCAAGGCAAGACCTTCGACCGGTCGGTGCTCGACGAAGTCAAGCAGTACCTCACCGATCAATACTTCAGCCGCGGCAAGTACGCGGTGCGCGTGGACACGAAGGTCACCGATTTGCCGGGCAACAAGGTCGACGTCGTGGTCGACATCCATGAAGGCAAGCGCGCCAAGATCGAAATGATCAACTTGGTCGGCGACACCAAGTTCAAGGAGAAAGACGTACTCGAGACATTCGAGTTGAAAACGCCGAATTGGCTGTCCTGGTACAAGCAAGACGACCGCTACTCGCGCGAATCCCTGACGGGCGATCTGGAGAAGCTGCGCTCCTACTACATGGATCGCGGCTATGCCAATTTCCAGATCGAGTCGACGCAGGTCACCATTGCTCCCGAAAAAGACGACATGTACATCACCATCAATGTCAATGAGGGTGATGTGTTCCGGGTGTCGGAGATCAAGCTCGCCGGCACGATGGTGGTACCCGAGGCGCAGCTCAGGAAGCTCCTGCTGATCCACCCGGGCGACATTTTTTCTCGCAAGCAGGTTACCAGCTCGCAGGAATTGATGAGCTATCGCTTGGGTGCGGACGGTTATGCATTCTCCAAGATAGACCCGGTCCCGACGGCCGACAACGAGAAGAAAACCGTATCGATCACGTTTTTCATCGAGCCCGGCAATCGCGTCTATGTGCGGCACATCAATTTCAACAACACCACGGCGATCAACGACGAAACCCTGCGTCGTGAAATGCGCCAGCTCGAAGGCGGCTGGCTGTCGAACTCGGCGATCGAGCGCTCGAAGGAGCGTCTGCAGCGCCTGCCGTACGTGGAGAAGGTGGAATTCGAAACCAAACCGGTCGCGGGAAGCGCGGATTTGGTGGATGTGGACTACAACATCAAGGAGGGTTTGCCGGGACAGTTCGGCGGCGGCATCGGCTACTCCGAGGCTCAGAAATTCAGTCTTAACGGCAACTTCGTACACAGCAATTTCATGGGAACGGGCGATCGTATCGCGCTCGAGATCAACGCCGGCAGATACAGCAAGACCTACACCTTTGCGCATACGGATCCGTATACGACCATCGACGGCATATCGCGCACGACCTCCTTGACCTATCGGGACGTCACCCAGTTCGTCGCGGCGGCCTCGAAGTTCTCGACCAAGCAATTGACCGGTGCAGTGAGCTTTGCCTACCCCATCACCGAATATCAGTACGTGCAGGTCGGCGCATCCGCGAACAAGAACGAGTTGGTGGTTTCCCAGGGCTACAGCTCGCAGCAGGCCATCGATTGGGTCAGGAATAACGGCAACACCTTCACGCGCTACCTCGACGATACCAACGGCGACGGGATCGTCAACTCGCTCGACAATCCCTACACGGTCTACGGCAGTGATTTCTACACCTACGAGCTCAGCGGCGGCTGGAATCTCGATACGCGCAACCGCGCGTTGTTCGCCGACCGCGGAGTGCACCTCACGCTGTCGGCCCGGTACGCCCTGCCGTTCAGCGAGGTTCACTACTACGCCACCAACATGCAGTTCCTGACGTACATCCCGGTATGGCACAAGTGGTTGCTGTCGTACAACGCGAGCGTCGATTACGCCTCGGCGCTCGGCAAAACCACGTTCCTGCCGCCGTACTTGAACTATTTCGCGGGCGGCCCGGACAGCGTTCGCGGCTTTCGCGAGAGCACATTGGGCCCGCGGGACAACATCGGAATCGGCAACCCGTTCGGCGGCAACTTTCGCGTCGTGAGCCGCCTCGAGCTGCTGTTTCCGGTGCCCGATAAGTGGAAAAGCGCCGCCCGGGTCAGTTGGTTCTACGACATGGGGAACGTGTTCTACACGGGCAATAAGGTCCAGTTCCTGGGGGAGGACGACATCACGCCGGTCAATTACCACTTCAGTTATGATAATCTGAAGAGATCGACCGGGATCGCGGTACAGTGGCTTGCCCCGCTGGGCCTGTTCCGTTTCTCATATGGAATTCCGTTGAATGCGTTTCCCGGCAACACGGTGACGTTTAACGACCAAACAGAGCGTTTTCAATTCTCTATCGGTCAGGCGTTCTGACCACAATTATTCGAGGTCCTAAAAATCAACATGTCGACTTTCAATCGCAGCATCCCGCTCTTGGCTCTGTGCCTGTGCGGTCTCACGGCAGCCGGTCAGGCGAGCGCGGAAATCAAAGTGGGCGTCGTAAACTTCCAGAAGCTGTTGGAAGAGGCGCCGCAGACCAAGACCGCCATGCAAGCGCTCGAGAATGAGTTTGCGCCGCGCCGGCGTGAGCTGTTGACGATGCAGAACGACCTCAAGGCCAGGGACGAGAAATTGCAGAAAGAGGGCGCGGTCATGTCCGAAGCCGATCGCGCCAATGCCGAAAAGACGCTGCGCGATCAGCAGCGCGAGTTCTCGCGCAAAGCCGGGGAATTCCAGGATGACGCCTCGACGCGGCGTAACGAGGAAATCGGCAAGGTGCAGCGCTTCCTGGTGGGAGAGATTCAAACGTATGCAAATGCACAGGGCTTCGATTTAGTGCTGGGTGAGGGCGTGTTCTTTGCGAAGGCGCCGTACGACATTACTGCCAACGTGTTGTCCGTGCTCAACACCAAACCGGCAACCTTGCCGGCCGCGCCGGCCGCGGCGGCGTCCAAAACTCCGCCGGCCAAGCCCGTCGGCAACGGCAAATAGCGTCCTCAAGGCTTTCGCACGGGGATGTGCGCCAGTGCCAGCGGACTTCAGCCTAGGCGAGTTGGCGGTACGCTTCGGCCTGCAGCTGCGCGGGGCGCCCGAGCTCAAGGTCACGCATGTCGCGACGCTGTCGCAGGCGACTGAAGGGAGCTTAAGTTTTCTAGCCAACTCGCGCTATCGACGGAGCCTGCACACGACCCGTGCAAGCGCCGTCGTGGTGGCGCCCGACGAAGCGGAAGGCTGTCCGGTCGCGGCACTCATCACCCCCAATCCGTATTTGGTCTATGCGCGCATTGCGTCGCTGTTTCATCCTGAAAGCGTGGCGTCGCCGGGAATTCACCCGAGTGCCGTGGTAGCGGGCAGCGCGCGGATTGCGGCGTCGGCGGCGGTGGGTCCGCTGGCGGTGATCGAGGATCATGTCGAGATCGGCGAGGGCGTTGAGGTCGGCCCGGGGTGCATCGTGCAAAGGGGCGCCCGCGTCGGCGCGGGCACGCGGCTGATAGCGCGGGTCAACTTGTATCCAGGAGTGCGGATCGGCGCGCGGTGCATCCTGCATGCAGGGGCGGTGATCGGCGCCGACGGCTTCGGCTTCGCCTCCGATCGAGGGACCTGGGTGAAAGTGCCGCAAATCGGCAGCGTGCGTGTCGGCGACGATGTGGAAATCGGCGCGAACACCACGATCGATCGGGGAGCGATCGAGGATACGTTGGTCGGACATGGCGTCAAACTGGACAATCAGATACAGGTCGGCCACAACGTGGTGATCGGCGCGCACACCGCCATCGCCGGGTGTACGGGGATATCGGGCAGCACCACGCTCGGGCAGCGCTGCATGATCGGCGGCATGGTGGGTTTCGCGGGGCATTTGACGATTGCCGACGACGTCGTGATTACCGGCTGCAGCCTGGTCAGCGCCTCGATCAGGGAAGCGGGCAGCTACTCGAGCGGCATGCCGGCCGTGCCGACGCGCGCATGGCGGCACATGGTGGCACATTTACGGCGATTCGGTGAAAAGAAGCGATGATGGCGGAACCCTCCAGGATGGATATCGAAGCGATCATGCGGCAGTTGCCGCACCGGTATCCTTTCTTGTTGGTGGATCGCGTGCTCGCCTGCGAGGCGGGGAAGTACATCCACGCCTTGAAGAACGTCACGTTCAACGAGCCATTTTTCACGGGGCATTTCCCGCATCGGCCCGTCATGCCCGGCGTCATGATCATCGAGGCGCTGGCCCAGGCCGCAGGCATCCTCGCCTTCAAGACCGCCCATGTGGTTCCCGACTCCGATACGCGCTTTTATTTCGTGGCCATCGACAATGCGCGATTTCGCAAACCCGTCGAGCCCGGCGATCAGCTCGTGCTCAAAGTGACGCTGAAGCGCGCCTTCAAGGGCATCTGGAAATTTGCCTGCTTGGCGCAGGTCGACGGTGCCGAGGTGGCCTCCGCCGAAATCATGGTGGCGCCGGAGACCAAGGGGCCTGTATCCAAGGCGCCGAGCTCCCAGGGTGAGGGGCCGCAGACCGCAGCGCCGCATCCGGGGGGAGAGGTGACGTGATCGATGCGCGCGCGATCGTCGCGCCGCAAGCGGACATTGCGGCGGATGTCGAGATCGGCCCCTTCAGCATCATCGGCCCGGACGTGGTCATCGGTCCCGGTACCTGGATTGGACCGCATGCCGTGATCAACGGTCCGGCGCGGATCGGCGCCAACAACAAGATTTTTCAATTCGCCTCGCTGGGCGATGCGCCGCAGGACAAAAAATACAGGGGCGAGCCGACGCGGCTCGAAGTCGGCGACCGTAACGTGTTTCGCGAATCTGTGACCGTGAATCGCGGCACCGTTCAGGGCAAGGGCGTGACGCACATCGGCAACGACAACCTGTTCATGGCTTACTCGCACGTCGCGCACGACTGTCAGCTCGGTGACCAAATCGTGATGGCGAATTGCGCCACGCTCGGCGGCCATGTGGAGCTCGAGGACTGGGTGATCATGGGCGGCCTGTCGGCCGTGCACCAGTTCACGAAGGTCGGCCAACACTGCTTCTTGGCGCACAATGCAATGGTTACGCGCGACGTGCCGCCCTATGTGATGGCGGTCGGGCGGCCGGCCGTGCCGCACAGTGTGAATTCGGAAGGCTTGAAGCGGCGCGGATTCACGGGCGAGCAAATCCGCAACATCCGGCACGCCTACCGCGTGCTGTATCGCTCAGGGCTCAAATTGCACGCGGCTTTGCAGGAACTCGAGCAAGCGGCCGCCTCTCAGGCGGAGATCCGGCCGTTCGTCGATTTCATCAAGCGCAGCTCGCGCAGCATCGTTCGTTAGCCGTGCGTTATTCACGAACAACAGGGTATCCGATGCAAGCTTTCCGTCGCTCATGAATAGCTCCGGTTAGCAATGCCAGTTCCGCTGCGGGTGGGTCTGGTGGCGGGCGAAGCGTCGGGCGATACGCTCGGCGCGGCTCTGATCGGGGCGCTCAGGCGGCTCGCGCCGGATACGCAGTTCTTCGGCATCGCCGGCCCGAAAATGCAGGCCGCCGGCTGCGCGGCCTGGGAGCCGGCCGAATCTCTCGCGGTCATGGGCCTCTTTGAAATTCTGCGCGATTTGCCGCGGCTGTTGCGTCTGCGCTCACGCATGCGGCGCCGGTTTCTGCGCGCCAGACCCGACGTGTTCGTCGGCATCGATGCTCCGGAATTCAATCTGGCGCTCGCGCGCGACTTGCGCGCCGCCGGCATTCCCACGGTGCAATACGTGAGTCCGCAAGTTTGGGCGTGGCGACAGAGCCGTGTGCGCAGTATTCACCGATCGGTCGATTTGGTGCTGTGCCTGTTGCCGTTTGAAAAGCGCTTCTACGAGAATCGGGGCGTGGCGGCGGAATTCGTCGGCCATCCGCTGGCCGACGCGATCCCGCTCCGCGTCGACCGCTTGCACGCGCGGGCTGCATTGAGCCTCGAGGCCGGCGAGCAGGTCGTGGCGCTGCTGCCCGGCAGCCGGCGCGGCGAGGTGGCGCGTCTCGCGGCGGATTTCGCCGCCACGGCGCGCTGGCTTGCCGTCGAGCGTCCTCGATTGCGGCTCATCGCCCCCATGGCAAGTCCCGCGACCCGGGAAATCTTTGTGCGGGTGCTGCGCCGCGTTGCCCCGGAGGTTCGGGTGCAACTGATCGACAATCAGGCGCAAACCGCGCTGATCGCCGCCGATGTGGCGCTTGTTGCCTCCGGGACGGCGAGTCTGGAGGCGGCATTGTGCAAGCGGCCCATGATCGTGGTGTACCGCCTGGGCGCCATGACCGCCTGGATCTTGCGGCGCCTGAATCTGGTGAAATCGAGGTTTTTCTCGCAACCGAATCTGCTTGCAGATCGCCGCATCGTCGGCGAGTATTTTCAGGAACAGATCGTCCCGGAATCGATCGGAGCGGAGCTCTTGATGTGGCTGGACGATACCGCACGGCGCGCCAATTTGGAGCAACAGTTCTTGGGGATTCACGTCGAGCTCAAGCGCGACGCCAGCGCTCGCGCGGCGCAGGCGATCATGGCGCTGGTGCGTCCGCGGCGCTTGCCGGCGACGACGGGGGCGGCGTGAAATCGCGAGCCGTATCCCTGACCGCGGGAGTCGATGAGGCAGGACGCGGACCGTTGGCAGGTCCGGTGGTTGCTGCCGCGGTGATCCTGCGTCCCGGCCGGCCGATCGCCGGCATCGCCGATTCAAAAATCTTGAGCGCTGAGACACGGGTTCGGTTGAGCGGTGCGATTCGTCGCCGCGCACTGTGTTTCGGGATCGGCTGGGCGGATCCGGCCGAAATCGACGCGCTCAATATCCTGCATGCGACGTTTCTGGCGATGCGCCGCGCGGTGCTTGCCATGACCATGAGTCCGCATCGATTGCTCATCGACGGCAACCGCTTGCCGCGTCTCGAGGGCCTGGGAGCGCCGCTCACGGCGCGTGCCATCGTGGGTGGGGATGCCACTGAGCCGGCGATCAGCGCGGCGTCGATCTTGGCAAAAACCGCGAGAGATCAATATATGGATCAAATGGATACGGTTTATCCTCAATATGCTTTCGCAAGTCACAAGGGTTACGCCACGGCGCAGCACCGCCGGCTCCTCAGGGAACACGGCCCGTGCCCCTTGCACCGGCGCAGCTTCGCTCCCGTCGAATCCCTCTTGGGCTGCCAAGCCGAGTGGGATCCGGCAATGAACTGGCAGAGCGAGTTCGAGTCGCTTTTGGAGCTGGAAGAGTCTTGACCCGATTCGTGCATCTGCGGCTGCACACCGAGTACTCCTTGCTCGACGGAATCGTGCGCGTGCCCGAACTGATGACAGCGGTTGCGGCGGCGGGCATGCCGGCCGTCGCGCTGACGGACCAAAGCAATCTGTTCGCGATGGTCAAGTTCTACAGAGAGGCGCAGGCCGCGGGCATCAAGCCCTTGATTGGCGTGGATGTCTGGGTTCGCGAAAGCGGCGAGCGCACGCCCCCGTCGCGCCTCGTTTTTCTGTGCCAGAATCTTGCCGGCTACCGGCATCTGACGCAACTGGTGACCCGTTCTTATCTCGAGGGCCAGCAGCGCGGCGTGCCGATGCTGGAGCGCAGCTGGATGCAACCGGGGATGCTCGAGGGTTTGATCGTCTTATCGGGCGGCCCGGAGGGTGATATCGGGCAAGCACTGGCCCGCGGCAGGAGCGACGAAGCGGCCCGCTGTCTCGCGCGTTGGCAGGCATTGTGCGGCGATCGTTTCTACCTCGAGGTGCAGCGCACCGGGCGCAGCGGCGAGCACGCCTACAGCGAGGCGGCACTGGATCTGGCCCGCGAGCGCGGCGTGCCGGCCGTCGCGACCAACGATGTACGCTTCCTGACACGAGCGGAGTTCGAGGCGCACGAGGCGCGGGTGTGCATCCACGAGGGCGCGTTGCTCGCCGATCCGAGCCGTCCGCGGCGCTACTCGGAAGAGCAGTATCTCAAGACCCCGGCGGAAATGGCCGAGCTGTTTGCCGATGCGCCGGAGCTGCTGGTCAACAGCGTTGAGATCGCCAAGCGCTGTTCGCTGGAAATCAAATTGGGCACCTCGATCCTGCCGGCCTACCCTGTGCCGTCCGGCAGCACCACCGAGGGGTTTCTACGCGAGGAAGCGCGGCGCGGCCTCGCTGAGAGACTTGCCGAGGCGCGATTGCTGCGAGGTGCGCTGCGCGACGCGCACCTCTATGCGGCGCGCCTCGATCTCGAGCTCGGCGTGATCTGCAGCATGGGCTTCGCCGGGTATTTTTTGATCGTCGCCGATTTCATCCGCTGGGCGCGCGGCAACGCCGTGCCGGTTGGGCCCGGACGCGGGTCCGGCGCCGGCTCCCTGGTGGCATTCGTTCTCGGCATCACCGATCTGGATCCGATCGAACATGACCTGCTGTTCGAGAGATTCTTGAATCCAGAACGCGTTTCCATGCCCGATTTCGACGTCGATTTTTGCATGGAGGGCCGCGACAAAGTCATCGAATACGTGGCCAACAAATATGGCCGCGAGCGCGTATCGCAGATCATCACCTACGGCACCTTGGCGGCCAAGGCCGTTGTCCGCGACGTCGGGCGAGTGCTCGGCCACAACTATGGCTACGTCGACAAGATCGCGAAGCTGATCCCCTTCGAAATCGGCATGACTCTCGATAAGGCGCTCGAACAGGAAGAGGAGCTCAGGCGTTTGTACGACGGGGATTCGGAAGTGCGCGAGCTGATCGATCTTGCGCGAAAACTCGAGGGCCTGGCGCGCAACGCCGGCACTCACGCCGGCGGCGTCGTCATCGCGCCTTCGGTGCTGACGGATTTCACGCCTCTGTACTGCGAGCAGGGCAGCACCACTCCGGTCACCCAGTTCGACAAGGACGACGTCGAGGCCGCCGGGCTCGTCAAGTTCGATTTTCTGGGCCTGCGTACGCTCACCATCATCGATTGGGCCGTCCGCGACATCAATGCGGACCGAGCGCAAGCCAAGGAAGCGCCGTTGGTGATGAGCGCCCTGCCCATGGACGATCCCGCCACTTACCAGCTGCTGAAGAGCTGCAAGACCACCGCGGTGTTTCAACTCGAGTCGCGCGGCATGAAAGATCTCATCCGCCGGCTGCAGCCCGATCGTTTTGGCGATATCGTGGCCTTGGTGGCATTGTTCCGGCCGGGCCCGCTGCAATCCGGCATGGTCGATGACTTCATTGCTCGCAAGCACGATACCAGCGGCGCGACCATCGACTACTTGCATCCCGATTTGAAGCCGGTGCTGGAGGCGACGTACGGCGTGATTCTGTATCAGGAACAAGTGATGCAAATCGCGCAAATTCTCGCCGGCTACACCCTGGGCGGCGCGGATCTGTTGCGCCGTGCGATGGGCAAGAAAAAACCCGAAGAAATGGCGAAGCAGCGCTCGGTATTCGTGAGCGGCGCCGTGGCGCGCGGCGTTCGCGAGGCGCAAGCCACCCATATATTCGATTTGATGGAGAAATTTGCCGGCTATGGGTTCAATAAATCGCACTCGGCCGCGTACGCGTTGTTGTCCTATCAGACGGCCTGGCTCAAGGCGCATTATCCGGCGGCGTTCATGGCGGCGGTACTGTCCGCGGACATGGACAAGACGGACAAGGTCGTGACGCTGATCGATGAATGCGCGAGCCTGGGCCTCACCGTGCACCCGCCCGATGTGAACGAGTCCGCTTACTTTTTTCGAGTCGCCGGCTCCGGCAGCATTCGTTACGGGTTGGGCGCCATCAAGGGCGTGGGCGAATCCGCCGTGCAGGCAATCATCGAGGAACGGAGCTCGGGTGCACCCTACCTGAGTCTGCGCGATTTGTGCCGCCGGATCGATCTGCAGCGGGTCAATCGGCGCCTCCTCGAGGCGCTGATCAAATCCGGGAGTTTGGACCGGATCGGCCCGAATCGCGCCACGCTCATCGCGCAGCTCGATCGCGCCATGCAGTTGGGCGAACAGAACTCGCGCGCGATGAGCGTCGGTCAGGTGGATTTATTCGGTTTGAGTGCCGCGGAGGACTCGATCGTTCCCGATTGGAGCGAGGCACAACGCTTGGCCGGCGAGCGCGAAACGCTCGGGCTTTTTTTGAGCGGCCATCCGATTACCCCATACGAGCCGGACCTCAAGTTCTTGGTCAGCGCTCGGCTCGTGGACATTGGCGGTCCGAAGCCCACGGCGCCCCCGGGTGATCGCGCCTGGAGCCAAGGCAAGCCCGCTACCGTCGCCGGCCTCGTGCTCGAGATCCGCCGCCGGCCGAATCGCGTCACGTTGATCTTGGACGACCGCAGCGCTCGCCTCGAGGTCAGCTTGTTCGAGGAGACCTTCCAGCAGTATCGCGACATCATCGTCAAAGACGCCATACTGATCGTCGAGGGGACCCTGCGGTTCGATGATTTCATCGAGGCGTGGCGTCTGCAGGCGAAGAGCGTGATGGACATCGATCGCGCCCGTGAGCGCTTTGCGCGGCGGCTTTGGTTGCGCTGGCCCGACGAGTTCGACGGCCCGCAGGGAATAAGCCGCTTCGAGGAGCTGTTGAAGCCCTACCTTAAGGGTCCTTGCGCAGTCAGTGTGGTCGTGAGCCGAGCCGAATACTCCGGGCGGCTCAACTTGGGCGAAGGTTGGTCGGTGCGTGCGTCGCGCGATCTTCTCGATAAACTATCGGCGCTCGTTGGCCGCGACGGCTGGTATCTGGTGTATGGTCCGAGGAATGATATTCGTGGCGAGGAAACCTCTTCATGGCGATGAATTTTCTTGAATTTGAGCAGCCTATCGCGGAGTTGGAGGCGAAGATCGAGGAACTCAAATTCCTGGGCTCGGATGCCAGCGTCAACATCTCCGAAGAGGTCAAACGCCTGCAGTCGAAAAGCCGGGCGTTGACCACCAGCATCTTTTCCAACCTGTCTCCTTGGCAAATCACGCAGCTAGCCCGCCACCCGCAGCGGCCCTACACGCTCGATTACGTATCGATGATCTTTACGGACTGGCATGAATTGCACGGCGATCGCATGTACAGCGACGATCTGGCGATCGTCGGCGGCTTGGCGCGGCTCGAGGGTTTACCCGTGATGCTGATCGGTCACCAGAAGGGCCGCGACACCAAGGAGCGCGTGCGGCGCAACTACGGCATGCCAAAGCCCGAAGGCTACCGCAAGGCGCTGCGCCTGATGCGCATGGCCGAACGCTTTCGCATTCCGGTCATCACCCTGATCGATACGCCCGGGGCTTACCCGGGCATCGGCTCCGAGGAGCGCGGACAGAGCGAAGCCATTGCGCGCAATCTCTTCGAGATGTCGCATTTGGCGGCTCCCGTGCTCTCCGTGGTCATCGGCGAGGGCGGGTCCGGCGGCGCACTTGCAATCGGCGTGTGCGACCGGCTGGTCATGCTGCAGTTCAGCACCTACTCGGTGATCTCTCCGGAAAGCTGCGCCTCGATATTGTGGAAGAGCACCGACAAGAAGGAGATTTCCGCCGATGCCATGGGCGGAACAGCGGAACGGCTGAAGAAGTTGGGTCTGGTCGATGAAGTCCTGAAAGAGCCGCATGGTGCCGCCCATCGCGATCCGCAAGCCATGGCAGAAACCTTGAAGCAGTGCATGGTCAAGGATTTAGCGGAACTTTGTAACCAACCCGTGACGACGCTACTGGATGCGCGGCAGGCCCGATTACGCGCGTTCGGTGTGTTCCGCGAAGGCTCCTGAAGCGTATGAAATTCGGCGCGGCCTTGCTGGGTGCCGTGCTGCAGGAGCATCTGCCGGCTGCCGCGACAGGGCTGGTCGTTGCCGTCAGTGGCGGCGCCGACTCTGCGAGTTTGTTGGCCGCGATGGCGCAATTGGGTGCCCCATCGGGTGCGCCGTTCACGATCCGCGGCTTAACCTTGCGCGCCGTGCACATTGATCATGGCCTGCAGAGTGCATCCGCCGCGCTTCGTGAGGCCAGCGTCGTGCTCTGCCGACGGCTCAAGATCCCGCTCTCGGTCGTTGCGGTGGCGGTCGAGACGTCGGGTGGGGTGTCGATCGAGGCCGCGGCGCGCGATGCGCGGTACCGGGGGCTCGCGCGCGAGCTGCAAGCGGGCGAGTGCTTGTTGACCGCTCACCATTCGCAGGATCAAGCCGAGACGCTGCTGTTGCAGCTGCTGCGCGGCGCCGGACTCAAAGGGCTGTCGGCGATGCCGATGTGCCGTCCCTTTGCAGGCGGCTGGCATCTGCGCCCGCTGCTCAACTTCGCGCAGCGGGATCTGCGCGAGTTTGCCGCAACTCACGGCATTGCGGCCGTCGATGATCCGATGAACGACGATCCGCGTTTTGACCGCTCCTATATGCGCTCGCAATTGTGGCCGCTGATCGAGCGACGTTGGCCCGGTGCGGCCATCGCTCTGTCGCGAACTGCGCGGCACCTCGCCGAGGCACAGGAATTGTTGGATCAGTCGGCAGAGCGCCGTCTGCGGCGCCTGCGCGACGGCGACGCGATCTCCGTGACCGGCTTGCGCTCGCTTCCGAAGCTCGAACAGATCAACACACTGCGCCACTGGCTCTCCCTGGCCGCGGTCACACTGCCGCCGACAGCGCGCCTGACGGAAGCCCTGCGGCAAGTATTCGCCGCCGACGCCGATCACTTGCCGGCGATCGTGTGGGGCCCGCATGCACTGCGCCGCTATCGAGAGCGCTTGTTCATCACGGCGGCCGCAGTGCCCGCATTGGGCGCGAGCCGCGATTGGCCCGTCATTCCGGGATCACGTTTGGATTTGGGCCCCGGCCTCGGCACATTGCGCTGGGCGCCGCAGATCGGAGGCTTGGATGCGAGCCGGTTGCCGCAAGTTTTGAGCGTGCGGCAACGCCGGGGCGGCGAAGCGCTGAAAGTCGGCCGTCGCGCGAAAACCCACAGCGTACAACACCTGTGTCAGTCTTTAGGAGTGCTGCCGTGGATGCGCGATGCGCTGCCCATGCTGTACGCGGGCGATGCGTTGATTGCCGTCGGTGATCTCTGGCAGGACGCGCGCTGGTGCGTTGCCGCGGGGGCGCCGGGATTCGGGTGCGTCTGGGACGGCGCGCCGGCCATCATTTAACTCGATTGTCGCCTGCAGCGTGATCTGGTAATCTGAACTCCCGTCGAATTTCAATTGTTCCCTTTTGGCGTTGTTTGCAGTCGCGTGAGGTTTTTGCTCGCGGCCTGCGATCATTGATCGGCGGTGACTCATCATGACTCGATTTATTTTTGTCACCGGCGGCGTCGTTTCCTCGCTCGGCAAGGGCATCGCATCCGCCTCCCTGGGGGCCATCCTCGAGGCGCGGGGCCTGAAGATCAGCATGGTGAAGCTCGATCCCTACATCAACGTGGATCCCGGCACCATGAGTCCGTTTCAGCACGGCGAGGTATTCGTCACCGCGGACGGCACCGAAACGGACCTCGATCTCGGCCACTACGAGCGCTTCGTGCGCACGACCACGGGCCGCAACAGCAATTTCACGACCGGGCGGATCTACGAAAGAGTCATCGCCAAGGAGCGGCGCGGCGACTACCTCGGTGCGACCGTACAGGTGATTCCGCACATCACCGATGAGATCAAGTACCGAATTCGCATGGGCGCCGGCAATGCCGATGTCTGCATGGTCGAGATCGGCGGTACGGTGGGCGACATCGAGTCTTTGCCGTTCCTCGAGGCGATTCGCCAAATGGGCGTCGAGCTCGGGCGCAACCAAGTCCTGTACATGCATCTGACCTTGGTGCCGATCGTCGGCGGCTCCGGTGAGATCAAGACCAAACCCACGCAGCATTCGGTCAAGGAACTGCGCGGCATCGGCATACAGCCGGATATCTTGTTGTGCCGCTGCTTGCACTCGCTGCCGGACGAGCAGCGCCGCAAAATTGCGCTGTTCACCAACGTCGAGGAGCGCGCCGTGATATCCGCGGTCGATGCGGACGACATCTACAAGATTCCGATGCTGCTGCACGAGCAGGATCTCGACGACATCGTGGTCGACAAGCTGCGCTTGGACGTGCCGGCGACCGATCTGTCCGAGTGGCGCGCGGTGGTCGCCGCCAAGCAAAATCCCGAGGCCGTCGTCGACATCGGCATGGTCGGCAAGTATGTGCAGATTCGCGATTCGTATATTTCGTTGAACGAGTCGCTCATGCACGGCGGCATCAAGACTCGTACGCGGGTCAACATTCATTATTTCGAATCGCAGGACATCGAGCGCTCCGGCCCCTCGGTCCTGCGCAACATGGACGCTATCTTGGTGCCGGGCGGCTTCGGCGACCGCGGCATCGAGGGCAAGATTCAGGCCATTCGCTTCGCGCGCGAAAATCGCATTCCGTTTCTCGGCATTTGCCTGGGGATGCAGCTTGCGATTATCGAATATGCGCGCAACGTCGTGGGCCTGAAAGGCGCGAACAGCACCGAATTCGATCGCGCGACGAATCATCCGGTGATTGCGCTGATCACGGAGTGGCAGGACTTGGCGCGCGGCCAACAGGTGCGGGATGAAAAATCCGATTTGGGCGGCAGCATGCGTTTGGGCGCGCAAGAGGCGCGGCTGCTGCCGGGTTCGCTGGTGCATGCGCTGTACGGCAGGGAATCGATTTATGAAAGGCACCGGCATCGCTACGAGTTCAACAATCACTATCTCGACGAGCTGGCGCGCGCCGGCCTGACTTTCGCGGGATTTTCGGCGGACGGCTTGGTGGAATTCATCGAGCTGGAGTCTCATCCGTGGTTCGTCGCGAGCCAGTTCCATCCGGAGTTCACGTCGACGCCGCGTGACGGACATCCCCTGTTCACCGGATTCATTCGCGCCGCCCGCGAGTATCGCGCAGCATTGCAGCCGGGCCGCGCGACTGCATGAAACTGCTGTCTTTCGAGGTCGGGCCCGATCGGCCGTTTTTTTTGATTGCCGGACCCTGCGTCGTCGAGAGCGAGGCGTTGGTCATCGATGTGGCCGGTCGCCTGCGCGACGTCACCGCCAAGCTCGGCATCCCGTTCATCTTCAAGGCCTCGTTCGACAAGGCCAATCGTTCCTCGCGCGCGAGCTTTCGCGGGCCCGGCATCGAGGCGGGCCTCAGGGCGCTCGCGCTGGTGCGCAAGCAAGTCGGCGTTCCGGTGCTCACCGATGTGCATGAAGATACGCCGCTCGCCGAAGTGGCCGAGGTCGTCGATGTACTGCAGACGCCGGCATTTCTGTGTCGCCAGACCAATTTCATCATCGGCGTCGCGTCTCAGGGAAAGCCCGTGAACATCAAGAAAGGACAGTTCCTGAGCCCGTGGGAAATGCACAACGTGGTCGACAAGGCGCGCTCCACCGGCAATGAGCAGATCATGGTATGCGAACGGGGCTTTTCGTTCGGCTACAACAATTTGGTCTCCGATATGCGCTCATTGGCGATCATGCGCGCTACCGGCTGTCCCGTGGTGTTCGATGCCACGCACTCGGTGCAGCTGCCCGGGGGCAAGGGGGATGCGTCCGGCGGACAGCGCGAATTCGTGCCGGTGCTGGCGCGCGCGGCAGTTGCGGCCGGCCTTGCCGGCCTGTTCATCGAAACGCATCCCGATCCGGCGAAGGCCCTGTCGGATGGGCCCAATGCGTGGCCGTTGGACCGCATGGCTTCATTGTTGACCACCCTCGTGGATTTGGACCTTGCGGTCAAGAAGGGACCGTTCGAGGAATCCTTGCTTTTGCATCCCAAGTAATGACCCCGGGCGATCTTCAGAATGACGGCCGGCTTGCCGGCGCGCATCAGCGCCAGATCGGCCAAGGGCTCTATGCGCTGAAAGTACGGCTCGGCGAGCCGCCGCCACTCGAGCCGCCGGGCGTTCACCACGATGATCGCATCGCGTCCCTCGAAGGCGCACGGATCGCGAAGCAGCGCGAATTGACGACAGTTTCGCGAAAGGCATAGCACCGGCACATCGCCGCCGAGCGCGTAGTCGACCTTGCCGGCATCGATCCAGCTCACGGTCGCGAGGACGATGCCCGGCTGAAGCAGATCGCGCCTTGCGAGCGAGCCTTTCAGGCCGCGCCAGTCCAAGACATCGACGGTTGGATCGTTGGCGGCGAGCGCCGGTGCAAACCGCTCCATCCAGCCGGTTCTCGCCTGACTGGTGGCCAGCGCGAGGAGCAGGACGAGGAAGGCGGCGCTCATGCCGGCCGACCACCGCACGAGCCGCAGCCGCGTGCGCTCTAACCGGGCGAGCATCTCCCCCAACAGCGGAAAAGCGAACGTCCAACCGATCGCCGGCCAATGGGGCAGGACCTCACTCCACAGCGGCAAGAGCCCGAAAAGCGCGATCGGTCCGATCGCCAGGCACGCGAACAGCCAACCGGCCAGCTCTCGTGAGCCGCGCCGCAACGTCTGGCCGAGCGCATACACCAATGCCAGCGCGGTCCAGGGAAGCAAATAGGCGAATTGACCGCAGAGATCGAGAGCGAATCGGTTGAAGTCAAGCCCCGCGGGTAGCGCGCGGCGGCCCTGGAACGCGAACGAGCTCCAATCATGCGCGGCATTCCAAGTCAGGACAGGCGTGAAGAGCAGGGCGGCGGCGAGCAGGGCGAGCCACGGCGCAGGCGTTGCAAGCAGGGATCGGTAGCGAGAAGTGAGCAGAAAGAGACCGACTCCGAGGAGCAGGAAGACAGCGAGATATTTCGACAGCAGCGCCAAGCCCGCGGCTGCGCCGGCTGCGAGCCACCACGCGACCTCGCTCCGCCTCGAGGGCTTCACGAGCAGCGCGCGAGCGAGGATCCGCACGGCGAGCAGACAGAAGAACACCAGCGGCCCGTCCGGCAGCACCCAGCTTGCGATGCCGAGCGTGAACAACGGAGCGAGGTTGAGCGCCACCACCGCCCAGAGACCGGCGCGCTCGCCGTAGGCGAACGCCGTCAAACGGTACATGAGCCAGGTCGAGCCCGCGAACATCACGACAAAGGGCAAGCGCAGCAGCAGCGCTTCCTCGTTCCCGATGAGCTTCGCCCATCCGCCAACGAGCCACACGTGCAGCGGCGGATGATCGAAGTAGCTGAGCGCAAGCTGCCTGCTGATCGCAACGGTGTAGGATTCGTCCACGGATAGTCCCACGGCTGCAGCGAGTGCAAGGCGGCACAAGCCGGTAATCACGATGATCAGCAGCACGGCGCGCGCCGAGCTCGCACGCGCCGCGGGGATTGCGGCCGGGTCTGTTGTAGCGACTCCATGGTAGCTGCTCGACATTGGGTCCGTCCGTTTCCATCCGCGATGATTGCCTGCGACCCGTTGAAAGCAAATGATTCTCGATCCTGCGGTAGATTGCGTCGATACGTAATTTCTGCAAGCTCGGGTCGCCGCTGCGGCGGAATTCTGGTATCGTCTGCAACAACTTCCATACTCAGCGCGCCGATGGCCGATGCATCGAGCAGCAGCAAACCCCGCGGCATTTCCTCCCGGCTTTAAATGCCGGGGTTTCCGTACCGGAGAAAGCAGAACCTATGAGTCGCATTGTCGATATTCGAGGCCGTGAGATCATCGATTCGCGCGGCAATCCCACCGTCGAGGCCGATGTACTGCTCGAGTCCGGCGCCCTCGGCCGAGCGGCGGTGCCCTCGGGCGCGTCCACCGGCTCGCGTGAGGCCGTCGAACTGCGCGACGGGGATCCGAAGCGGTTCATGGGCAAGGGGGTTCGCAAAGCCGTCGAGCACATCGGCGGTACGATTCGCGGCGTGGCCGTAGGGCTGGACGCCCAGGATCAACGCGGTCTCGACGGCAAATTGCTGGCAGCGGACGGCACTGAAAACAAATCGAAGCTCGGCGCCAATGCCATTTTGGCGGTCTCGCTCGCCGCCGCGCATGCCGCGGCGCGCGAACGCAAACTGCCGTTGTATCGGCACTTGGGCGGCGACGGCGATCTGATCATGCCGGTGCCGCAGATGAACATCATCAACGGCGGCGCCCATGCGGACAACAGCATCGACATCCAAGAGTTCATGATTCTGCCCATGGGTGCGCCCACGCTGTGCGAAGCGCTGCGCTACGGTGCGGAAGTGTTCCACACGCTCAAGAAAGTGCTGCATGCCAAGGGCCTCAACACATCGGTCGGCGACGAGGGCGGGTTCGCTCCGGATTTGCCGTCGAACGAAACGGCTCTGACCACTATTCTGGAAGCCATCGAGAAGGCGGGATATCGCGCCGGTAAGGATATTTACCTGGGGCTCGACGTCGCGAGCAACGAGCTTTACAAGAACGGCGTCTACGAGCTCGAGTCCGAGGGACGCAAATTCAATGCGGGCGAATTTGCCGATTATCTGGCGGGCTTGGCTGCAAAGTATCCGATCGTCACGATCGAGGATGGCATGAGTGAAGGCGACTGGGACGGATGGGCGGTGCTGACGCAGAAGCTCGGGCGCGAAGTGCAGATCGTGGGCGACGACATATTCGTCACCAACACGAAGATATTTGCCGAGGGAATTGCCAGGAAAATCGCCAATGCGATTCTCATCAAGCCAAACCAGATCGGCACGCTGACCGAAACCCTCGCGGCCATCGACATGGCGGCCAAGGCCCGATATGCCGCCATCGTCTCCCACCGTTCCGGGGAGACCGAGGACGCTACGATTGCCGATATCGCTGTTGCGAGCAGCGCCACGCAAATCAAGACCGGATCGATGTCCCGTTCGGACCGCGTCGCCAAGTACAATCAGCTGCTGCGCATCGAGGCTGAACTGGGCGCCAAGGCCAGATATGCGGGGATGAACGCATTAGCCGTTCCAGTTTCTTAAGAGTTCGTGCTAAGCTGCTGTCCCCATGAGGATTTTCGCCCTTGTTCTTGGCTTGAGCCTGGCCCTCCTGCAATACCGCGTCTGGGTCTCGGATCAAGGTATGCGCGAGGTATGGCGCTTGGACGTAGCCATCGACGCGCAAAGTGCCGCGAATTTGCAGCAGCGCGAGCGCAACCGCGAATTGCTCGCGGAAGTCACTAATTTGAAAGTGGGCCTCACCGCGCTCGAGGAGCGCGCCCGCAGCGAGCTCGGTATGGTGGGCAGCCGCGAAACGTTCTATCAAATCGTGACCCCGGCGACGCCCGCGCCCGCCGCGCCGGCAAGCGCCATCACCGCCCGCGCGCAGTGACGCCCCCGGTCGCAGCGCGCCGCATCTTCGCGGTAGTTCCGGCCGCGGGCCGCGGTGAACGCTTCGCAGCATCAACGGCGGGAAACCTTTCCCCCAAACAGTACGCGCCGCTCTTGGGGGCGAGCGTACTCGAATGGTCGCTGCGCGCTCTTGTGAGCGAGCCGCGTATCGAACGCATCGTCGTCGTGCTCAACTCCGCCGACACGCAGGGGGTTGATCTCCTCGCCTCCTTGAACGATCGACGCTTGCTCACCGCCCTCGGCGGCGTCAGTCGTCAACAGTCCGTGATGAACGGCCTCAAAGCTCTCGAGATGCTGGCGGCGCCGGACGATTGGATCCTCGTGCATGACGCCGCGCGCCCGTGCTTGACCCCGGAGGAGGTGCGGGCATTGATCGATGCGTTGCGCGACGGCGGCTGCGGCGCGGTTCTCGGGTCGCCGATCTTCGACACCGTCAAACGCGAACGCGACGGCCTGGTGAGCGAAACGGTGGACCGCATCGGGTTATGGCGCGCCTTGACGCCGCAGGTCTTCGGCTTTGCGCTGCTCAACGAGGCGCTCGGCCGGGCGGTGCGTTTGGGCGAGACCGTGACCGATGAGGCGCAAGCCATGGAACGCTTGGGGTTCCGGCCGCTGCTCGTGCGCGGATCACCGTTCAACATCAAAGTGACCCGCGCCGAGGATTTGTCCGTGGCGGCGGGAATTTTGCAAAATGCGCAGGCCGGCAAGATGCCCAGCAAGATGAGGATAGGTCAAGGTTTCGACGTGCACGCCTTCGGGGGCGGGCAACACATTATGCTCGGCGGCGTGCGGATTGCCTACCACCGAGGTGTCGTGGCGCACTCCGACGGCGATGTCGTGATCCATGCTTTGTGCGACGCCGTGCTCGGCGCACTGGGCGAAGGCGATATCGGCCAGCATTTCCCGGACAGCGATCCGCGCTACCGGGGAGCGGACAGCCGCGTATTCTTGCGCGAAGTCGCCTCCCGCATGCGCTCCGCGGGCCTGCAAGTGGTCAACGCCGATCTCACAGTGCTCGCGGAGGCACCACGAATCGCCGCGCATCGCGCCGCTATCGCCGCAAATCTCGCGGCCGATCTCGGCACGTGCACACGCTGCATCAATATTAAGGCGACGACCACCGAGCGCTTGGGATTCATCGGGCGGGGCGAGGGGCTTGCCGCGCTCGCCTCCATCCTGCTCGATGAGTGAGGCTATGGCAGCACGGGAGCCTGCCTGACAGACAGGCTCCTACGCGCGCAGCAGTACGTAGACGGCGCCGGTGCCGCCATCGAGCGCGCGCGCGGACGCGAACGCCATCACGTCGCTATGGCGCCGCAGCCACGAATTGACGGCGATTTTCAGAATCGGGCCGCGCGCACCCGACCGGTAGCCTTTACCGTGAATGATTCGCACGCAACGATGTCCCGCGCTGCGATTGAACGCGATGAAATCGGCGAGATTGGAGCGTGCCGCACTTTGACTGAGGCCGTGCAGATCCAACTCATCTTCAACCGGGTAGAGACCGCGGCGCAGGCGGCGCAGCACGTGCGTGCGGACGTCGGGGCGTCGAAATGACAGTGCATCCGCGCCGGCGATGGCATCGTCCGCGGGCGAAGCGTCGGGGACCAACGGCATGAGCTCGTCAAGCTCGCCGCTTGCTCGAGCGGATGCCATTGTGCGCCGGCGCGCGCGCGGGCGCGGTTTCAGTGGGTTGGCGAGCGCGGTTTTCGCCAGCGGCTTCACGTCGCGTACTGCGGCACGAAATGCCAGCGCATCATCCGTGGCGTCGGCGTCGGCCGTCGTGTCCGAGGTGCGATGTTTTGCCATGCTGTGGCCGACTCGATCCGCTATCGGGGTTTCCGGCGTTACAGTATAGTCCGCAAGCCGCGACCCGCCATCATTCGGCAGGGCCGTCTTTAGTCAGGCTATTAATCTTGTGAAAATCCTACTTTCTAACGACGACGGTTACCGCGCTGAGGGATTGGAGACACTGAGGCGGGCGATTGAACCACTAGGCGCTGTCACCATCGTCGCTCCCGATCGCAATCGCAGCGGCGCGAGCAATTCGCTCACTCTCGACGTCCCCGTGCGCGCCGCGCGTTACGATGTCGACTGCTACTACGTCAATGGAACGCCCACCGACTGCGTGCACTTGGCAATCTCCGGCTTATTCGACTTCGAACACGACATCGTCGTGTCGGGAGTGAACGATGGGGCGAACCTCGGCGACGACACCTTGTACTCCGGCACGGTCGCTGCCGCCATCGAGGGCCGATTTCTCGGGCTGCCCGCCATTGCCGTGTCGCTGTGCGTCGAGCCCGCCAGCCCGCGTAACTTCGCGAGTGCGGCTCGAGTCGCAGCGGGCCTGATCGAGCGCATGTCGGTCGCGCCGCTGCAAGGCCCCGTCATTCTCAACGTCAATGTTCCGGATCTGCCGGACAGTGAACTGCGCGGCATCAAAGTCACGCGCCTCGGCGCCAGACACCGCAGCAAACCCATCGTACCCTCCAAGGATCCGCGGGGCCGCAATGTGTATTGGGTGGGATCCTCGGGCGCCGGTCAGGACGCGGGCCCAGGCACCGATTTTCACGCCATCGCCCAAGGCTTCGCGTCCATTACCCCGTTGCAAATTGACTTGACGCGCCACGCGGCTCTGTCTGAACTCGAGCGCTGGCTCAATCTTGAGTAGCTTCATGGAAGATCCGCGACTCAGCGGCATTGGAATGACGTCGGCCCGGACTCGAGAGCGGCTGGTGCAGCGCTTGCGCGAGCAGGGCATAGTCGATCAGCGCGTGCTCGATCGGATACGCAATGTGCCGCGGCATCTGTTCGTGGACGAGGCGCTCGCCAGTCGCGCGTATGAGGATATGGCGTTGCCGATCGGCTTTGGCCAGACGATCTCGCAACCCTATGTGGTGGCACGCATGACGGAGGCATTGCTCGCGGCGGGACCGGCGCCCAAGGTACTCGAGATTGGAACGGGGTCCGGTTATCAAACGGCGGTGCTGGCGCCGCTCGTGACCGAAATTTATACCATCGAGCGCATCGCCAGCCTGTTGGCGCGGGCGCGGCGTTCCCTGCGTGAGCTCAAGATCCGCAACGTGCGTTTTCGTCACGACGACGGGAATGTGGGCTGGGTGGCGCGCGCGCCGTTCGATGGGATTCTGTTGACCGCTGCTCCGCACGCAGTACCGCCGGCGCTCTTGGAGCAGCTCACTATCGGCGGCCGCTTGATCGCCCCGGTGGGGCCCGACGGACGCCAGGAGCTCATCCGTTACACCAAGGGTGAAGCGCGCGTGCATCGCGAATCGTTGGGGGCGGTGAGCTTTGTCCCTCTGCTGTCAGGGTTGCAGCGGTAGACTCGGAGCCTGTCTGAGCATTCCACGTGGCCGCGACCGCGTGCGCCTCACCCGCGCAATCGGCGTCATCGGGGTCAGCTGCGTGTTGGGTTTTGGTTGTGCGGCGAGCGGCCACCATGGGCCCGAAAAATATGTGGTCCAGCCGCGGGATACCCTGTACAGCATCGCCTGGCGCTATGATCTCGACTACCGCGATTTGGCGCGGTGGAACAATATCGGGCCCGATTATCGCATCACGGTCGGGCAAGTACTGCTGCTGGAGCCCGTAGCGCCCAAGCTTACGGCTCGCCCCCCGGCGCATTCGCTACCCCCGCGGAACCCCGTTTCCCTTCCGCACGACGTGCCGCGCGTCAGCGCGCCCGTGCCGCTCGGCAACGCGCCGGCCGCTGCCGCTGCGCCGGCGCCGACCGCTGCGCCGGCGCCGACCGCTGCGCCGCCGTCGCCGCGTGCTGTGGCTGCGTCGATGGGTGCGTCTAAGGCAACCGGACTGCCCGGTGCTTCGATGCGCTGTGTCTGGCCGACAGAGCGCTCGTCGGCGCCGCGGCCGGTGCCGGGCGGCGGCATATTGTTGTTGGGTCAACTCGGGCAGGCCGTGCGCGCTGCGTGCACCGGCCGCGTCGTGTACATCGGCAGCGGTCTTCGCGGCTACGGCAACCTCATCATTATCAAGCACGGTGACAATCTGCTGAGCGCCTACGCGCACAACCGCGAGCTGCTGGTACGCGAGGGACAGAATGTCAGCAGCGGGCAAGACATCGCCCGCATGGGGCTCGGACCCCATCAGATTGCCGCGCTGTACTTTGAGATTCGCCTCAACGGTAAACCGGTGGATCCTGTGCCGTATCTTTCGGATGCGAAGTGATTTGGAGAAATTCTATATAACCAGTTGAATTAGCGTGATTAATAGTCATCATCAGCCCAAGATTCACGGAGCTTGCGGGCACGGAAGGCGTGTGTTTAACTGTGCGCCGGTTTGGGAAAGTCCATTCGCGGGGCGCAGCGGTTAGATACGGTCAGAGAAAAAAGAGAACAAGATCAATAACAAATAGAACTATTCTCTATACCAAATTACTCGCATCGTTAGCGCCCCGCCATTTTCTCCTCGACCCCCTCGGCAGCATTAGGACTTAAGGCAACAGTAGCGCGACCACGCGCCGATGTTCCGCGACGAGCACATTGAAGGTGCGGCACGCTGCGCCGGTGTCCATGACTTCAAAGCCGATTCCCGCACGCAGAAATTGAGCGGCAAAAACCGTTGCTGGAAACGTTTGCCGCGCGCCGGTTCCGAGCAGCACCAGCTCGGGCTCTAGCGCCAGGATGTGCACGGCGTGGGCAGCGGCCAGCTCATCCGTGCTGCCGATCGCCGGTCCTGGAACGATCGCGGATGAGCTGACGATCACTGAGCCGCGAAACACGGTATCGTTGATCCGGAATTCACCTGCACCATAGGCGCGAATGATGTTGATGCCGGAACTTACGTCCTGGGTGAAGCGCATGCCGCTAAGATACTCATATTCGCTTTGAGATGTCTTTTGTCGACCGTGTATTTTCGCGTTGCTGCGCGCGGACCGGTTCGCCCGGTGCGTGAGCCTTTGCTCGAGCTTTTGGTCGCGCGTGCCGATGCCGCGATGCGCGTGCCGGACTGGCGTGCCCAGGCGTTTCGGGTTATCGCTCCGCAGGCCGACGCGCTGCCAGCCATAGCGGCGGCGGCCTTGCGCACGGCTTCGAGCGCCTCGGCTGGGGCATGGGCGTTCGTCGCAACACCGATTCACTTCATCGCCGGCCTGAGCAGCGTGAGCGTGCCGGCGCAGGGCATCCTCGATCTCGAGCAGGCGGAAGCCGACGCCTTGGCCGCCGATTTCAATCGTGTCTTCACCGGCGCCGGCATGCGCATGAGTCGAGGCCGCGACAGCCTGCTGCTGTGTATATTCGACATGCCGCTGCGCGTGGCGACAAGCGCTCCCGAGGATGTATTGGGCCAGGACATATGGGCTTTTCTGCCGCGCGGTGACGATGCGCCGCGCGTACGACGGCTCATGAGCGAAATCGAGATGTGGCTGTTCGAGCACCCGCTGAACGAGCATCGCAGGGCGCGCGCGGCGCCTGTCATCAGCGGGCTGTGGCTGTGGGGCGGGGGCGCCACCGACATCTCGTTGCCCGTGGTGTGCGGATGGACGGCGGGCGAGGATCCTCTGTTCACGGCCTTTGCGGGCCGCGCGCAATACCCCGTCGCGGCGGGACCCGGCGTGGTCGTAATCGCCGACTGGCCCGGCACCGCGGCCTGGCGCCTGGCACAGCAGCGATGGCTCGAGCCGGCAATCGCCGAGCTGCGAGCGGGAGGGCTGAAGCGGCTCGAGCTGTCGGCGGGCGATCGATGCTTTAGCGTGAGCGCGCGCGGCAGGTGGCGATTTTGGCGGCGTCCGCGTCCGTGGTGGGAGTCTTTTCGCGTGGCTGCAGATCTCGATGGCGTCGGTGGGGTGATCGATGATGACGTGGGCCGCGAAGGTGGCTGAAGAACGTGACTGAGATTCGCCGCCGCCCCGCAGGACTCGCGCCCGCCTTCGGCGCCGACCTGCATCCGGTACTGCGACGCGTGTATGCGGCGCGCGGCATTTCTTGCCAGGAGGATCTCGATCTGTCGCTGGAGCGGCTGCTGCCGGTGAGCTCGCTCGGCGGCGTCGAGGCGGCCGCACGGTTGCTGGCCTCGCATCAGGCCTGCGGTCGCGTCCTCGTCATCGGAGATTTCGATGCCGATGGGGCGACGGCGAGCGCGCTCATCGTGCGGGGGCTGCGGGCTCTGCATTTTGCGTGCGTCGACTTTCTGGTGCCCAATCGCTTCCGCTTCGGCTATGGATTGACGCCCGAGATCGTCGCGCTGGCCGCGACGCGCCGCCCCTCGTTGATCGTCACTGTCGACAACGGCGTAACGAGCGTCGAGGGCGTCGAGGCCGCGCATGCGCTCGGCATTCCGGTGTTGATCACGGATCACCATTTGCCGGGCGCCGTGCTGCCGAGTGCGGAAGTCATCGTGAACCCTAATCTCGCGGATTCGACTTTTGCGAGCGGCGCGCTGGCCGGAGTCGGAGTGGCATTCTATGTCGTCGCGGCGCTCGGACGAGTGCTGGGGCAGACTGATTTTCGGGCCTCCGAACTGTTGGACTTGGTGGCTTTGGGGACTATCGCCGACTTGGTGCCTCTCGACCGCAACAATCGGGTGTTGGTTGCGCAGGGACTGCGACGCATTCGCGCCGGCCGCTGCGTGCCGGGAATTCGCGTCTTGGTCGAATCGGCTGGGCGCCGGCTCGATCAGCTCACCGCGTCCGATTTGGGTTTCGTGGTCGCGCCGCGCCTGAACGCTGCCGGCCGTCTGACCGACATGAGTGTGGGTATTGCGTGTTTGCTGGCCGACGACGGCGAGCAGGCGACGCTGCTCGCGGGGCAGCTCGCAAAGCTCAATGAGGAACGACGCGAGATCGAGCAACGCATGCAGCTCGAGGCGGTCGACCTCGCCGCCGCGGTGCGCTTCGAGCATGCCGGCAGCGAGACGCTCGGGTTGTGTCTGTTCGATGCAAGCTGGCACCAAGGAGTGGTGGGTCTGGTCGCGGGCAGAATCAAGGACCGCCTGCATCGCCCGGTCATTGCCTTTGCGCGTGCCGAGGGCGGTTCGCTGCGGGGCTCGGCACGCTCGGTCGCCGGGATCAATATTCGCGATGTGCTCGATGGCATCGCTACCCGCTGCCCCGGACTGATCGATAAGTTCGGAGGCCACGCGATGGCCGCGGGCTTGAGCTTGCGGGAGACGAGCTTCGAGACGTTTCGCGGCGCCTTTGCCGCTGAGATTGGGGCGCGCGCCGACTTGGATTCGCTGGCCGGCATCATTCACAGCGACGGAGAATTGCTCGGGGAGGAGCTGTCAGTGGAGACCGCGCGCATGCTGCGCGGAGCCGGCCCCTGGGGCCAGGGATTTCCGGAGCCTGTCTTCGACGGCGGTTTCAAGATCATCGATGCACGCATCGTCGGCGGCAAGCACCTCAAGCTGCAGCTCCGCGAACAGACCGCGGCGAGTGCCGCTTCGGCCGCAGCGAGGGCCGCGCCGCTCGACGCGATCGCGTTCGGCTACGTGGGCGGTGCTTCGGAGGACGCATCGCTTCGGCCCGGCGCGAGCGTGCGGCTCGCGTATCGTTTGGAGGTAAACGACTACAACGGTATGGAAAGGGTGCAACTCAATTGCCAGCACCTGAAGCTCGGCTAGCGCGAACTATCTTGTTCATGAATAGTCCCGGCCTCTTGCCGTTTGCGTTGTTCGTGAATCATGCGGGCTGATATGTGTGCTAGAGTTGCAAACTATGGAACTCAATCAACTCAAGCGATTCATCAAAGATCTCGAGGAGCGCGCCGACTCTTTGAGGAGGTATCTTTGATTACGAAGGCAAGCGTGAGCGCCTGCAGGAAGTAACTCGCGAACTCGAGCAACCGGGCATCTGGGATAACGCAGATCGCGCGCAAGAGCTCGGCCGGGAACGCGCGAAACTCGAGCAGGTCGTCGGTAGTTTGGATCGCCTGACGGGCGGCTTGCGCGACGCCGGCGAGCTGCTGGATGTGGCTGCACAAGAAGCGGACCTGCGGGCCGCCGGCGAGATCGAGGCGGACGCCGCCGCGTTGGGCGCCGAGGTCGAACGGCTCGAGTTCCAGCGCATGTTCCCCGGCAAGATGGATTCGCACAACGCATTCCTCGACATTCAAGCGGGTGCGGGCGGCACCGAGGCTCAGGACTGGGCCGCCATGCTGCTGCGCATGTACCTGAAGTGGGCCGATCGGCACGGCATCACGACCGAGATCATCGATCAAAGCGACGGCGAAGTGGCCGGCATCAAGGGCGCGACCGTCAGCATGAGCGGGGATTATGCCTACGGCTGGCTGCGCACCGAGACCGGCGTCCACCGGCTGGTGCGCAAATCGCCCTTCGATTCCGGAAATCGCCGGCACACCTCGTTTGCCTCCGTATTTGTGTCGCCCGAAGTGGACGACGACATCGATATCGAGATCAATCCGGCGGATTTGCGCACGGACGTTTACCGCTCCAGCGGCGCGGGCGGCCAACACGTGAACAAGACCGAATCCGCGGTGCGCATCACGCACATCCCGAGCGGCATCGTCGTCGCCTGCCAGAGCGAGCGCAGCCAGCACAAGAACCGCTCCACCGCCATGAAGATGCTGAAGGCAAAACTCTACGAGCTGGAGTTCAACAAGCGCAATGCGGCGGCTAAGGTGCTCGAGGATTCGAAGTCGGACGTGAGCTGGGGCAATCAAATTCGCAGCTACGTATTGGATCAATCCCGCATCAAAGACCTGCGCACCGGGGTGGAAATCGGCAATACCACCGCGGTCCTCGACGGCGCTCTCGACGAATTTATGCAAGCCAGCCTAAAGCAAGGACTTTGACATCGATGACAGACGACGAAAACCATTTGATCGCCGAGCGGCGCGCGAAGCTCGACAAGCTGCGCGAGCGCGGCAACGCCTTTCCAAACGACTTTCGTCGCAATGCCTTGGCCGATGATTTAGTGACCACCTACGGCGAAAAGAGCGCGGAGCTCTTGGAGGCGCAGGCGATTCGCGTCAGGGTCGCGGGCCGAATGCGCGCCAAGCGGGTGATGGGCAGAGCGAGTTTCGCCAAGCTCGAGGATTCGAGCGGCGCGATTCAGGTATTCCTGCAACAGCAAGCCTTGGGCGCCGTGTACGACGAGTTCAAGAGCTGGGACGTGGGCGACCTGATCGGCGCCGAGGGAAACTTGTTCCGCACCAAGACCGGGGAGCTGTCGGTGCGCGCGGAGAGGTTGGTGCTGCTCACCAAGTCGCTGCGGCCGCTGCCCGACAAGTGGCATGGCATCGCCGATATGGAACTGCGGTATCGGCGCCGCTACGTCGATTTGATCGTGAACCCGGAGAGCCGCCGGGTGTTCGAAACGCGCACTCGAATTGTGCGCTACCTGCGCGCGTTTCTCGATGCGCGGGGATTTCTCGAAGTGGAAACGCCGATGTTGCAACCCATCCCGGGCGGCGCGGCGGCGCGGCCGTTCAAGACGCATCACAATGCCTTGGACCTCGACATGTACTTGCGCATTGCGCCGGAGCTGTACCTGAAGCGTCTGACCGTAGGCGGTTTCGAGCGGGTTTACGAAATCAACAGGAATTTTCGCAACGAGGGGGTTTCGACGCAGCACAACCCCGAGTTCACGATGCTCGAGTTGTACCAGGCCTATGCCGATTACACTGACCTCATGGAGATGATAGAAACGCTGTTCCAAGGCCTCGCCGATACCCTGCTCGGAACGCGCAAGCTTCTATATCAGGGCAGCGAATTCGATTTGTCCAAGAGATTCGCGCGCATGCGCATCGAAGAGATCATCCTGGCGAACGACCCTGAATTGGATCCGATGTCGCTGCGGGATGCGGCGTACCTGCGGCGTGTGTGCAACGCCATGAAGATTCCCTACAAAGCCGGCGACGGACCGGGGAAGCTGCAGCTAGAGATCTTCGAGAGAATCGGCGAGCACACCCTGGTGCAACCCACCTTCGCGTATGCATACCCTGCGGAGGTCTCGCCGCTGTCCCGGCGCAACGATCAGGACCCGTTCATCGCGGATCGATGGGAGTTCTTCATCGGCGGCCGTGAGCTCGCCAACGGCTTCTCGGAGTTGAACGACCCCGAGGATCAGGCGCAGCGCTTCAAAGAGCAAGTCGAGCGCAAAGCGGCAGGCGATGAGGAAGCCATGTACTACGACGCCGACTACGTGCGCGCGCTGGAGTACGGCCTGCCGCCCGCCGCCGGACTCGGGCTGGGGGTCGACCGCTTGGTGATGCTATTCACGAATTCGCCGTCGATTCGCGACGTACTGCTGTTTCCCCACATGCGGCCTGAGGCGTCTCCGATGAACGACGGGTAGTAGGGCGCGTAGTTTACTTTTAAGATTGCACTCGAGATGTTCGTGCTTCATGTCAACGGGGAAGAGCATTCGGTAGAAGTGCCCTCGGATATGCCGCTGCTGTGGGTGCTGCGCGATGTACTTGGTCTCACCGGCACCAAGTTCGGCTGCGGTGTGGCCCAATGCGGCGCGTGCACGGTGCACCTGGACGGACAGGCGGTACGCTCCTGCGTGTTGCCGGTCAGCGCAATCGGCGCCAAGGCCGTCACCACGATTGAGGCAGTGGGCCAGACACCGAACGGCCGGAAGATCCAACAGGCGTGGCTGGACGTCGACGTGGTTCAGTGCGGCTACTGCCAATCCGGTCAAATCATGTCGGCGGCGGCCTTACTGGCGCGCTCGCCGAACCCTTCCGACAGCGATATCGATGCGGCCATGGCGGGCAACATTTGTCGCTGCGGCACCTATGTGCGGATTCGCGCGGCCATCAAACAGGCGGCAACCGGCAACCGACAGATCCAACAAACCATCGCCGCGGAGGCAGGCGCAGCATGAAGCGAGGCAGCGCGGCGGCACCCACCGATCCGGGGCGGCGGCGGGCCCTGAAGTCCGGCGGCCTCTGCATCGCGTTTCTCTGGCTTGGCGCGAGCGGCACGGCCCGCGCCATAATCAATGCGCGCCGCCAGCCCGGCGATGCTGCGGCGGCGGCGGGCGACGGCAACCCGCCGTTCGCGCCGAATGCGTTCGTCCGCGTCGATGCCGACGGCAGTGTGCGCCTCGTGATGCCGAACGTGGAAATGGGTCAAGGCATCTACACCGGCGCGTGCATGCTGTTGGCCGAGGAGCTCGGCGTCGGACTCGATCAGATCAAAGTCGAGCATGCGCCGCCGAGCGATGAACTCTATGCCAGCCCGCTGCTGAAAGAGCAGGCTACGGGCGGGTCGAGCAGCGTGCGCGGCTCCTGGCAGGTGCTGCGCGAGGCGGGTGCGGTCGCGCGCAGCATGCTGGTGGCGGCCGCGGCCGAGCGTTGGCATGTCGATCCGTCCACGTGCTCCGTGGCGCGCGGCGTGGTCTCGCATGCCCGTTCCGGACGCAAGCTCGGTTTCGGTGCGCTGGCCAAGGCGGCAGGCGCGCGCCCGATACCCGACAGGGTGGCACTGAAGGAGGCAAAAAAATTCTCGCTGATCGGCAAACCCTTGCGGCGCGTCGATTCACGGGACAAGGTGCAGGGCGCCACTCAATTCGGCATCGACGTGCGCGTGCCGGCGATGAAGATTGCCACGGTCAAAGCCTGTCCGACCCTGGGCGGCAAGCTCGCCGCGCTCGACGCTACGCGAGCGCGGGAAGTCCCCGGAGTCATCGACGTCATCCGACTCGACGACGCGGTCGCGGCGGTGGGTGATCACTTCTGGGCGGCGAAGCAAGGGCTCGAGGCGCTCGCCGTCGAGTGGGCACCGGGCGCCAACGCCGATCTCACCACGGCTCGCTTGAGCGAAGCACTCGCCGAGAGTTCGCGCAGCGGCACGGCCATCGTGGCCCGCGAGGTGGGCGCGCGGCCCGTCGCAGGTAACACCGTGGAGGCGACCTATCAGTTGCCGATGCTGGCACATGCGCCGATGGAGCCGATGAATGCCACCGTGTGGGTGACCGCCGAGAAATGCGAAATCTGGGTCGGCACCCAGGTTCCGCCGCGCTGCGTGCGCGCCGCGGCGAATATCACGGGCCTGCCCGAAAATAAGATCGTGCTGCACAATCAATACCTGGGCGGCGGCTTTGGCCGGCGCTTGGAGACCGACTGCGTCGAACAAGCCGTCGCCCTCGCAAAGCAAGTCAGCTACCCGCTCAAGGTGGTTTGGACGCGCGAGGAGGACATACGCCACGATATCGTGAGGCCGATGTATTACGACCGCGTCTCCGCCGTGCTCGACCGCGGCGGTCATCCCGTTTGGTTCGGCGACCGGATCACCGGCGGCACGGTGCTGGCGCGCTGGCTGCCCACCGACATGGGCAAGGACGGCTTGGATTCCGACCTCGTTGAATGCGCCGCTGAATTGCCTTACGACATTCCGAATTGCAAGGTGGAATGGGTGCGCCACGATATGCCGCAAGGAGTCCTGATCGGCTGGTGGCGCGGGGTCGGACCGACGCATAATTTGTTCGTCGTCGAAAGCTTCATGGACGAGCTGGCGTACGCGGCAGCCAAGGACCCCGTCGACTTCCGCCGCGCACTGCTCAAGAAGAATCCGCGAACCTTGGCGGTGCTCAACCTGGCCGCCGAGAAAGTCGGCTGGGCCACATCGCTGCCGGCGCGCGTCGGAAGGGGCATCGCATTAGGGGAACCATTCGGCAGCCGGGTGTGCGTGGCCGTGGAAGCCGAAGTCATGCCGCAGGGCGAAGTGCGCCTGCGCCGGGCGGTGGCGGCGCTGGATTGCGGTATCGCGGTCAATCCGAACTCGGTGGAAGCGCAAATGCAAGGCGGACTGCTGTTCGGTTTGAGTGCCGCGCTCTACAGCCGCATTAGCATTCGGCACGGGGCGATCGAGCAGAGCAATTTCCACGATTATCGTAACCTGCGCATTTACGAGGCCCCGCAAGTCGAGGTCTATCGCGTTGACAGCAGCGAGCCGCCGGGCGGTCTTGGCGAGGTCGGTACGGCGATCGCAGCGCCTGCCTTGACCAATGCAATTTTCGCGGCCACCGGTGTGCGCCTGCGCACCCTGCCCATCGACCGGCGGCTGTTGGTGCAGGACGCAGCGGCGCTCCAGCGCGTGGTCGCCGCGCACATCGCCGTACCGGAGGTCGCCGCATGAAACGCTTTCTGATGATCGTTGCGGTGCTGGCCGCGATCGGTGCAGTACTGTTCGCCATGCTCAATCGCAGCGACGCCGCGGCTGGTGCGGCGCCCTCGCTCGCCGGAGCGCCCTCGGCGGCGGATGTCTTGGTGCGTGGCGAGTACCTTACCAGGGCGGCCGACTGCGTGGCCTGCCACACCGTGGCGGGTTCGGGAAAGCCCTTTGCAGGGGGCGTCGCGTTCCGGCTGCCGTTCGGCACGATCTACTCGACCAATATCACGGCCGACGATGAAACCGGAATCGGCCGCTGGAGCGATGATGATTTTGTGCGCGCGGTGCGCGAAGGTGTGCGCAAGGGCGGTCAGCACCTATACCCGGCGCATCCCTACACCTCGTACACGCAACTCAGCCGCGACGATGTGCTGGCCATCAAGAGCTACCTGTTCAGTCTGCCCAATATGCGCCAGGCGAGTCGGCCCAACACGCTCGGCTTTCCGTTCAACCAACGTTGGATGATGGGCTTCTGGAATGCCTTCTTCTTCAAGAGCCAGCGCTTCGCCGCCGACCCCTCGAAGTCGGCGCAATGGAACCGCGGCGCCTACCTCGCCACCGCTCTCGGCCACTGCGGCGAATGCCACACGCCGCGCAACGTAGGCTTCGGCCTCGAGCAAGGCAAGGCGCTTGCAGGCGAGGAATTGCAGGGATGGAGCGCCTACAACATCACCTCGGATCCCAAGTATGGTATCGGTTCTTGGAGCGACGCTGAGATTGCCCAGTACCTCAACACGGGCCACGTCGACGGCCGCGGGTCCGCTGCCGGTCCGATGGGCGAAGCCGTCGCGCACAGCCTGCAATACCTGAACCCGGAGGATACGGCGGCGCTGGTCGTCTATCTGCGCAGCGTGCCGGCGCAAACAGGCAAGCACCCCATCGACGTCGACGGGCGGCCGACGCCCGCTATGGCATCCACCGCACTCGCGCCCGGCGGCCCAGCCGAGGGCGCGAGCACACAGGGGCTGCAGTTATTCGCGGGCGCTTGCGCCAGCTGTCACCTTTGGAACGGCGCGGGACTTGAGACGCGCTATGCCTCGCTGCTCGGTACGCGGGGGGTCAACGACGTGAGCGGTACCAATGTCACGGCAGCCATTCTTCATGGCGTCAAGCTGAAGATAGGCGACAACGACGTTTTCATGCCTGCTTTCGGCGCAGGCTACTCGAATACCGAAGTGGCGGCATTGACCAACTATGTAATCGGGCACTTCGGCAATAAGCAGAGCGAGGTTACGCCCGACGAGGTGGCGAGGCGCCGCGAGCTCTAGGAGACGAACTCACGATAGCCGTGCATGAATACGACGACGGCGAAATAGCAGAACAATATCGCCGACGCGAGCGCCAAGCCGCGAATGAATCTGGAGCTGAGGCGCCGATGCGCGTATCCGGTGAGCGTCGCCATCAACAGCGTCCAACTCACCCCCGCGACGAAAAAGCCGCTCAAGAACGGCAGCAGCGCCGCCGTGCCGGTGGCATGGGCGGCGATGACGCTGCCGCCGACCGCGGCAAACCACAGGATCGCCGACGGCGAACTCAACGCGAGCGTCACCCCGCGCGTAAATTCATGCACCGGCCGGATGCCGCCGGTATCCTTGCCTTGTGCGATCGACAATTGCCGCGGATGCCACGTTTCGCGCAGCATCTTCAGCGCGAGCCACGCGAGGACGGCGCTGCCGCCGATCCACAGCGCGATGCGCACGTCGCGATGCGCGAACAACACAGTGACCAGTGACAGCGAACTGACGGCGTACAGCATGTCCCCGACGCAGGACCCCAGTCCCAGGACCAAGGCCGCGCGCATGCCGTGCGTCAGTCCCGCCCGGACCATCGCGATGTTGACCACCCCAAGATCCACGCACAATGACAGGGACAGTAGGAACCCGGCCGCGAACAGTTGTGCGAGTGCCGTCATCGCGTTGAGTTACCCGGATTGCGCAAGCCGGTACGGGAGGGGCAATTCGACCGCTGCGACCGCATCGCTCGGCGTCGCATCAGCATCCGCCGCGCCCGCCTCGAGGTTGAGCACCGCGAGCGCCTCGAATTCTTCGCCATCGGACGCCAGCTCCGTCAAACGCCCTGCGCGGCCGTCGGTGAGACGCAGCGACTGGCCAATTGTCCAGGTTCCCAGCGGCGGCAGCCGCAGGCGAAACATCCGCCGCTTGATGCGGCCCAGATGCTGAGTCCGCGCGACGATTTCCTGGCCGGTATAGCAGCCCTTGGCGAAGCTGATGCCGTCGATCAGATCGAGATTCAACATTTGCGGGATGAATAACTCGCGCGTCGCCGCGTACACCTGCGGCAGGCCCGCGCGAATGTCTGCCAAGCGCCAGGCACGTTCGATGCGTTGCGCTTCGCCGCTGCCGTCGCGACCATTGCCGTGGGCGTCGCCGGCGAGATCGTGCGCCGCCAGGGAGGCCGCGGGGCCGATTACCCAATACCGGCTCGATCCCGGGCTCACGCGGCCGACGCCGACGCCGTCTTGCTCGACATAGCCGCTCGATTCGTCGGGAATACGGATCCCTGCCGCGCGCAGCGCCTCCGAGCCGTGCTGACCGACCACGCCGTATTGATCGCTCAAGTCTTCAATCTTGACTTTGGCGCGCAGCACGAACCTTCGCAGTTGCTGCAACGTTGGCGGTACTATTTCGCGCGGCAGCAGGGCAATCACTCCGCTCGAATGCGGCATCAAGTGCAACAGCGCGATGACGCGCCCCTGCGGGGTCGAATAGGCGGCGAGGAGCGGTGCGCCCCGCTCCAGGCGGCGGGTATCATTGGACACCTGGCCTTGCAAGAAGCTGTGGGCGCCGGGGCCGACGAAGCGCAGCAGGCCGATGTGGCGCAAGCGACCTGATGCCGCGTCCGGTCCGCTCGCCGGCGACGCTTGATCAGCGCCTTGATGTTCGGGGACGATACTCATCAGATATTCGGCGCGGAAACTCCGGCCTTCAGGCCGGGGACGAAGCGCCGCTCCTTGTGTTGAATGATCAGGTCACCTAGACTCGCAACTTGCCAGATTACGCGATTACGCGCTGGCATGATTAAAGCGGTCCGCCTGTTGCCGGCGGATGCAACGGTCCGGTGGCTTTGGCTGCGAGGATTCGTTGGATAACGAAGCATCCAGTGCTTCGCGATAGGGGCATCTATCGCCACCAGGGAATCCTCGTCATTTATGACGCGGGAGGATGTCAACGACGTGGTTATCCACCCCTGTTTTCTGGCAAACTTTAGTTTGTGACGCCGCACAACGAAGATCAGCCGAGAATCATCCCGCCGCTGCCGGCCGCGTCGCAGACACCATCTACGCCTGCACACACTACACGCGAGCTGACTGCACGCGAGCTGGGCGGGCCCTTGGGGCCGGAACCGACGCGCTACGGCGATTGGGAATTGCGGGGCCGCTGTATTGATTTTTGACCACGACGCGCCCCTTACCGCTTGAGTCACCAGGAAGGAATATGCCCGCACGCACCCGGCCCCTTTCGCCGCATATAGGAATTTATCGCTGGCAGATCGGCAATACCCTGTCGATCATGCATCGACTGACGGGCATTGCTCTGGCGCTCGGCTTGGTCGCCTTGAGTTACTGGCTGATCTCGTTGGCGGGCGGAGAGGAGAGCTACCGCGCGGCAGCGCGCCTGTTCGCGGGCCCTTGGGGCGTACTGCTGCTCATCGGCTGGACCCTGGCATTCTTCTACCATCTGCTGAACGGCGTGCGGCATTTGTTGTGGGATGTGGGCTTGGGGTTCGAACGCGGGCAGCGACAGGCCACGGGATGGCTGGCGGTGCTCGGCGCGCTCGGCCTGACGCTGTGCATTTGGGCATTACTGTGGTATTTCGCGCGCGTATGAGCTTACGCAGTCCCTTGGGAAGAGTGCTCGGCGCGGGGTCCGCGAAAGACGGCACCGGGCATTGGTGGGCGCAGAGGGTCAGCGCGGTGGCGCTGGTGCCCCTCACCTTGTGGTTCTTCTTTTCGCTGCTGGCTCTGCCGGCGTTCGATTACGGCACGGTCCGAGCGTGGCTGGCGGCGCCCCTCAACGGCTTTCTCTCGGTGTTGCTGGTCGCCGTGCTGACCTATCACTCCGACCTCGGCACCACCGTGGTCATCGAAGACTACGTGCATGGCAACGGCATGAAGCTCTTTTCGCTGCTGCTGCTGCGCTTTCTCTACGTTTTGTTCGGCGGCGCGGGCATTTTTGCGATCTTGCGCGTCGCTTTCGGCTCTTGAGGCCCATGAGCGAATACAAGTTCATCGACCACACCTACGACGTCGTCGTCGTCGGGGCCGGCGGCGCGGGTCTGCGCGCCACCTTTGGCTTGGCCGAGGCCGGTCTCGCCACCGCCTGTGTGACGAAGGTATTCCCGACGCGTAGTCATACCGTCGCGGCGCAGGGCGGCATTTCGGCGGCCCTCGGCAACATGGGCGAGGATGACTGGCGCTGGCATATGTATGACACCGTGAAGGGGTCGGATTGGCTCGGCGATCAGGACGCGATCGAATTCATGTGCAAGGAGGCGCCGGCGGCGGTCATCGAGCTCGAGCATTACGGCGTACCGTTCTCGCGCACAGAGGACGGGCGGATATATCAGCGTCCGTTCGGCGGCATGACCACGCATTTCGGCAAGGGCATTGCGCAGCGTACCTGCGCGGCGGCGGATCGTACGGGGCATGCGATGCTGCATACCCTGTATCAGCAATCGCTGCAGCACGATGCGCATTTCTTCGTCGAATACTTTGCCTTGGACCTCATTATGGAAAATGGCGAGTGCCGCGGCGTCAGCGCCCTCGACATGTCCGATGGTACTCTGCATCGGTTTCGCGCCCACGAAGTCATCTTGGCGACCGGCGGTTACGGCCGCGCATGGTTTTCGTGCACGTCGGCTCATACGTGCACGGGAGACGGCGGAGGCATGGTGCTGCGCGCCGGCTTGCCGCTGCAGGACATGGAATTCGTGCAGTTCCATCCGACCGGCATTTACGGTGCCGGCTGTTTGATCACCGAGGGCGCGCGCGGGGAAGGCGGCTATCTGACGAACTCGGCCGGGGAGCGGTTCATGGAGCGCTATGCGCCGAACGCCAAGGACTTGGCGTCGCGCGATGTGGTCAGCCGCTCCATGACCATTGAGATTCGCGAAGGTCGCGGCGTGGGCAAGAACAAGGATCATATCCACCTGCATCTGGAACACTTGGGTCCCGCGGTGATCAAGGAACGGCTCCCCGGCATTGCCGAAACCGCCAGAATCTTCGCCAACGTCGACGTCAACAAAGAACCCATTCCGGTGCTGCCCACGGTCCACTACAACATGGGCGGCATTCCGTGCAATATCCACGGCGAGGTGCTGTCTCGGCGCAACGGCGGCGATACCGTAGTGCTGGGTCTCATGGCGCTCGGCGAAGCGGCCTGTGTGTCGGTGCATGGTGCGAATCGGTTGGGCTCGAATTCGCTGCTCGACTTGGTGGTTTTCGGCCGCGAAGCGGCACGCCACTGCGCGCGCGCTCTCAAACCCGGCGCCCCGCACCGCCCCTTCAAAGCCGACTGCGCCGAGGTTGCGCTCACGCGCTTGGACAGGTTACGCCATGCGAAAGGCTCGCGCCGCACGGCCGATATCCGCCTGGATATGCAACGCATCATGCAGTCTGACGCCGCGGTATTTCGCACCGCCGATACGCTGAATGACGGCAAGCGCAAGCTCGCCCAAGTATTCGCCTCATTCAGCGACGTTCACGTGACGGATCGGTCGCTCGTGTGGAATACGGATCTCATCGAGACATTGGAACTGGATAACCTGCTGGGGCAGGCGGTTGCGACCTTGCATTCGGCCGAGAATCGCAAGGAAAGCCGCGGCGCCCAGGCGCGCGAGGATTTTCCAAATCGTGACGACCAGAATTGGCTGAAACACACCCTGTGCTGGGTGCAGGCGAGCGGGGCCACGACCTTCGACTATCGGCCGGTGCATTTGAACACCTTGACCGCCGATGTCGAGTCCATTCCCCCCAAGGCACGGACCTATTGAGGAGCTAAGATTGATGGGCGAATTCACGCTTCCCGCCAATTCCAAGGTGCGCAAGGAGGGCCGGATTTTCAAAGCGCCCCCGGGTGCGAAGAACGTGCGGGTGTTCAAGATTTACCGCTTCGATCCGGACTCCACCGAGAATCCGCGTCTCGACAGCTACGAAATCGACATGGACAGCTGCGGTCCGATGGTCCTCGACGCCCTCATCAAGATCAAGAATGAGATTGATTCCAGTTTGAGCTTTCGCCGCTCCTGCCGGGAGGGCATCTGTGGCTCCTGCGCAATGAATATCGACGGCAAGAACGGCCTCGCCTGCATCAGCGCCTGCGCCGACGCCAAGAACGACGTCAAGATATATCCGTTGCCGCATTTACCGGTGATCAAGGACCTGGTGCCCGATCTCACCAATTTCTATGCCCAATACGCATCAATCAAGCCATGGCTGCAAACGCGCACGCCCGCGCCCCCGGACCGGGAACGGCTGCAGTCCAAGGAGGATCAAGAAAAGGTGGACCGGCCGTCTGCTTGCATTCTATGCGCCTGTTGCTCGACGAGCTGTCCCAGTTATTGGTGGAACAGCGATCGGTACCTGGGTCCGGCGGCCCTGTTGGCGGCTTACCGGTGGATCGTCGACAGCCGGGACGAGGCGAGCGGAGAACGGCTCGACAGCCTCGAAGATCCTTTCCGGCTGTATCGTTGCCATACCATCATGAACTGTACCGAGGCATGCCCGAAGGATCTCAATCCAGCCAAGGCGATCAGCGAAATCAAGCAGCTTCTGGCGCATCGCCGGCACTGAGGATGGCCGCAATCGAACCGCAGGAGCTCGGCAAGCTGCGCTGGCGCTGCCGCCGCGGCTTGAAGGAGCTCGATGTATTGCTGACACGCTACGTGGAGGAGCAGTTCTGCGCCGCTCCGGCAGCGCATCAAGCGGCCTTCCGGGAGCTGCTGGATGCGCAAGATACGCTGATTTACGCCTACTGCCTGGGGCAGGAGCGGCCGCCGACGGTCCTGCTCACGTCCCTCATCGAGCGAATTACCTTAGGCGCTTTCGACGATCGAATTGACGCCGAGCACGGCTGCTAGAATCGAGCTTGTGCTCGAAGTCACGCTTGCAGTTGATGTAATACGGGAATTGTCGAACTTTTCCCCGGCGGGTCGGTCTATCGCGACAGGCTGGGTCGTGAGCTCGCGGGTTTGGGTTCACGAATGAGTGTTGACGAGAGTGACCTCAAACTCGTCGAACGAGTCCAGCGGGGGGAGCGAGCGGCGTTCGATTTGTTGGTCCTGCGGTACCAGCACAAGGTGCTGAAGCTGATCATGCGTTACGTGCACGATGCAACCGAGGCTGAGGATATTGCACAGGAAGCGTTTGTCAAAGCGTACCGTGCGCTGCAGTCCTTTCGCGGCGATAGCGCCTTCTATACGTGGCTGTATAGAATCGCGATCAACACCGCGAAGAACGCGCTCGTTGCGACCAAACGTCGGCCCATGGACTACGATCTCGACCTGCAGGATCCCGACCAATACGACTTGCACGCACGCCTCTCCGAATCCGAAACCCCGGAAGCGTTGCTGCTCACGGATGAGATTCGCGACACCGTGAACCGCGCCATCGAGAATCTGCCGGAAGATCTGCGCACCGCGATCGTGCTTCGTGAGCTGGAGGGTTTGAGTTACGAAGATATTGCCCAGACGATGGATTGCCCGGTGGGCACGGTGCGCTCGCGAATCTTTCGCGCGCGCGAGGCGATAGACAAGAAGCTAAGACCCATTTTCGAAGGCGGCCTTGGTCGGCCCGAGGACACATGAGCGAACAAATTCGTGAGCAAGTCTCGGCATTTCTCGACGGCGAACTGCCCAGCTCGGAAACTGAACTGCTTCTGAAGCGCCTGACGCGCGATGCGGAGTTGCGCGAGAGCTTCGGACGCTACGCCTTGATCGGCGAGTCGCTGCGGGGCGCAAGCCGCGCGCCCTTGACCCGCGGCTTTGCCGGACGGGTGAATTGCGCTATCGATGGTGAACCCATGGTGGCGAACTCCCAAGCGGCGCGCGCACGCCCTCCGCGCTGGTGGCGACCCGTCGCAGGAGCGGCTGTGGCGGCCGGCGTGGCCGCTGTCGCGGTGGTCGCCTTGCAGCAGCGAGCCGATGTGCCGACGGGCCGTCCGGTATCGCCGGTCACGGCGCAGAACGTCAGGGCGGCCCCGTCGAGAGAAGCGATCTCGTACACCGTCCCCGCAGTGCCCGAAGCGCCGGCGGTCTTGCCTGCGGCGCGACTGACCAATTATGTATTCGCGCACAGCAAGTACTCCTCCGTATTGGGACAAAGCAATGTCCTGTCCGCTCTGCTTGCCGATGCCGACGAGCAGGATCCGGCGAGCAGTGGCCGAGCGGCGAGCGGCGGCGCCGTGAATGACACCGCTTTACAACAGCCGCTGCCCCAGGACGCACACAGCGCTCCATGAGAAATCCATTGCGTTACCGCGCTGCTTGGCTGATCCCGTGCGCCGTGGTCGGCGCGATGGCTGTAGCGCTTTCGCAGCAATCGCGCGCCGCCGACGATCCTCGCGAATGGCTGGAGAAGATGAATCGCGCATTGGCGACGCGCAATTACGACGGTACGTTCTTCCATTTGAGCGAGGGCCGTGTGGAAACCATGCGCATCGTGCACCGCTACAAGGCGGGACGCGTCACCGAAAGGCTGCTGTCGCTGGACGGTTCGGGTCGCGAATTCGTGCGCAACAATGACGAACTGACCTGCTACCTGCCCGACCAGCGCACGGTGCTGGTCGAACCACGCCAGGAACGCGGCCCGTTCCTGGGCTCGTTGCCGCAGTTTGGCGCCGACGTCAACGAGTTCTACCGCATCGAGTCGCTACCCGCCTCGCACGTGCTGGGCCGCGCCGCCCGGGTCATCGCGGTCAATCCCAAGGACCAGTTCCGGTTCGGCTACCGCTTGTGGCTCGATGAGAACACGGCGATGCCGCTTAAAACCCAGCTGTGCGACTCGCGCGGGCAGGTGATCGAGCAGATTCTATTCGCGCGGCTCGAGATGCCGGAGAACATTCCCGACAGCGACTTGACCCCGGCGGTGCATACCGACGGCATGCGCTGGGTGCGGCAGGGCCCCACGCGCAGTACGGCATCTCCGGCGCTTTCCGCCTACCGTGCGAGCGAACTGCCGCCCGGGTTTCATCTGACTGTGGCCGGCGCACAGACGCTCGGCGGGGCGACGGTTCCCGCGGCTCACCTGGTCTACTCGGACGGAGTGGCGACCGTATCGGTATTTGTCGAAGCCCAACCCGACCGCAAATCCGCTGCCGAGGAGCCGAACACGCAACCCGAGCCGCCGATGCAGGGATTGGCGAGGGTTGGATCCGGATTTGCGTTTGCCACCGTGGTTCAAGGCCACCAGGTGACGGCGGTGGGCGAGGTCCCGGCGCAAACCGTCGAGTTCATCGCCCATTCGGTCAGGTCCATTGGCGGCGATCTGCCACCCGTCGGGCCGCACCCATAGGATCTACTGCGCGCTTCGTACTGTACTCGCGCCCGGGCTGCGGCCTGTGCGAGGAGCTGATGGCTGAACTCGCCACGGTGCCCGAGGCGCGCCAGTATCCGGTCGATGTGATCGACGTCGACACCGACGAGGCCGCGCGCGTGCGCTTCGGACACAAGATTCCGGTGCTGCTATTTGCGGGAGCATTGGTCTGTCACGGCCGTTTGGACGTCGAGGAAGTGCATAAGGCGCTCGCATACGACCGCTGACCGGTATAATTAGTAGTTTGCCCTTGCCTCAAGCCCTTGATGAAGAATATCCGCAACTTTTCCATCATTGCTCATGTCGATCACGGTAAATCAACTTTGGCCGATCGCTTCATTCAGGAGTGCGGCGGCCTAGATGCCCGAGAAATGCAGGCGCAGGTCCTCGACACGATGGACCTCGAGCGCGAGCGGGGCATTACCATCAAAGCGCAGAGCGTGACGCTCGGCTTCAAGTCGCAGAGCGGCGAGGCCTATCAGCTCAATTTCATCGACACCCCGGGACATGTCGATTTCTCTTACGAGGTATCACGCTCATTGGCGGCCTGCGAAGGAGCGCTGTTGGTCGTGGACGCCGCCCAAGGCGTCGAAGCGCAGAGCGTCGCCAACTGCTATACGGCCCTGGAACAGGGCTTGGAAGTGCTGCCGGTCATCAACAAGATCGATTTGCCTGCGGCGGATCCGGCGAAGGTGATTCACGAAATCGAAGAAATCATCGGTATACCCGCCGACGACGCGGCGCTGGTGAGCGCCAAAACGGGACAGGGGGTCACGGAGCTGTTGGAGCACCTGGTCAAGCGTATCCCGCCGCCCAAGGGCGATCCGGATGGGCCCCTGCAGGCGCTGATCATCGATTCCTGGTTCGATAATTATGTGGGCGTCGTCTCGTTGGTGCGGGTCATGAATGGTGCATTGCATTCAGGCGCCAAAATCCGCGTCATGTCCACCGGACGCAGTCATGTGGTCGACAAACTCGGCCGATTCGCGCCGAAACCGGTGACGCGGGACTCGCTCAATACCGGCGAGGTCGGCTTCGTCGTCGCGGGCATCAAGGAAATCGACGGCGCGCCGGTGGGCGACACCATCACGCTGGAGGCCAATCCGGCCAAGGAACCGTTGGCGGGTTTCAAACAGGTTCAGCCGCGCGTGTTCGCCGGGCTGTTCCCGGTGAGCTCGGACGACTATGAGCAGTTCCGGGATGCCCTCAAGAAGCTGAAGCTGAATGACTCGGCGCTGCATTTTGAGCCCGAGGTGTCCACTGCCCTGGGGTTCGGATTTCGCTGCGGCTTTTTGGGATTGCTGCACATGGATATCGTGCAAGAGCGGCTCGAGCGCGAATATGACCTCGACTTGATCACCAGTGCCCCTACGGTGATCTACGAGGTGTTGTTGACCGACGGATCGGTGGTCAATGTGGACAATCCGACCAAGCTGCCCCCGCAGGATCGGATCTCCGAGCTGCGCGAGCCCATCATCACCGCCAATATCCTGGTGCCCCCGGATCATGTGGGCGCGGTGTTGTCGCTGTGCAGCGAAAAACGCGGCGTGCAAAAAAAGATGCTGTTTCTGGGCAGTCAGGTGTCGCTGCAATATGAATTGCCGCTCGCCGAGGTAGTGCTCGATTTCTTCGATCGACTCAAGTCGGCGAGCCGCGGGTACGCTTCCTTCGACTACGAATTTGAGCGTTTCCAGCCGGCGCCCCTGGTCAAGCTCGATGTGCTGATCAACGGTGATCCGGTCGACGCCCTCTCGCTCATCGTGCATCGTGACAATGCATACGATCGCGGCCGGGAACTGGTCGACAAGATGCAAGAGCTGATCCCGCGCCAGATGTTCGAGGTTGCGGTGCAGGCGGCGATCGGCAGCCACATCATCGCGCGCGCGAGCGTCAAAGCGATGCGCAAGAACGTTCTCGCCAAATGCTACGGCGGCGACATCACGCGCAAGCGCAAACTGCTCGAAAAGCAAAAGGCCGGCAAGAAGCGCATGAAACAAGTCGGCCAGGTCGAGATACCGCAAGAGGCGTTTCTGGCCGTGCTGCGAGTCGGCAAGAAGGCCACTTGACTCGTCCGCTGAACCTTTGGGAAATACCTGTCGGGGGTCCTTCGTGAGTGACGGCGATAGCCTATTCGTAGGCCTTTTGTGCGCGGCCATTGCCTGCGTGCTGGTGATTTTGGTCGACGGCTGGTTCCTGCGGCCGCAGCGCGACCCGGGCGCAACCAGCGTAGATGAACCGGTACTGCCGCGGCTCGCAGGCTATGCCCTCGTGGTGCTCGCGTTGGCGATGCTGTGGCGCCTGTTTCGCTACGAGGCCGTGGACTTCAGTTTCATGTTGGTCGTGGTCGGCGCCATCTCGGGCGCCATTTGGGGCTTGGACCAGGCCTTCTTCGCACGCCGACGCATCAAGGGCGCCACTGCCGCCGGGACACCGCTCGAGCGGGTGCGCGAGCCGATTGCGGTCGAATATGCGCGCTCTTTTTTCCCGGTCATCATACTGGTGTTGGTGATTCGCTCGTTTCTGTTCGAGCCGTTCCGCATTCCGTCCGATTCCATGATGCCTACTCTGTTCGACGGTGATTTCATCTTCGTCAGCAAGTACGCCTACGGGCTGCGCTTGCCGGTGACCAATACCTTGCTGATTCCCACCGGTACGCCGCTGCGCGGCGATGTGATCGTGTTCCGGCTGCCGCCGAATCCGAAAATCAATTACATCAAGCGGCTGGTCGGCCTGCCGGGCGACCGGATTCGAGTCGATGAGAACAATCGGCTGTATGTGAACGGTGTGCTCATGCCGCAGCAGCCCGGGCCGATCTACACCGGACCGAAGCAGGAGATGTGGAATTATGCGGGTGTTCCGACCGCCTACGAGCAGCTCGAGGCCAAACGGCACCGCATCATGTTTGCCAAGGGCGGCGTCAGGAGCGGCGAATGGGTGGTTCCCGCCGGGCACTATTTCTTCATGGGGGACAATCGCAACAACAGCAAGGACAGTCGCTGGCAGGACGATCCTGAGGCTCCGGGCTTCGTGCCGGAACAGAATTTGGTCGGTAAGGCGGTGCGAATTTGGCTTAATCTTGATACTCGTGACGGACCTCTCTGGAAACGGATCGGAAATGCGATTCAATAAGCGAGCTAAGGAGCCTGCGGAGCCGAAGCGGCCTGCGCGGGATGCTCGGACAGGCTCCTAGGGAGGAAATTATGCGGCGGCGTCAGCAAGGCATGACATTCATCGGATTACTCTGCGTCCTCGCGATGGCCGGTGTGATCGTCTATGCAGTCATACGGTTGGTCCCGGTCTATCTGACCTATATGGCGGTCGCGCGCGCCATGGATTCGACGGCGACGGAGCTCAAAAGCGACAATCCCGATCCGACCGCCATGCGTAATTCGTTGGGCAAGCATTGGGAGATTGAGGACATCACCGCAGTGGATTTCAAGGACATCGAAATCGTCAAGGGCGATGATGGCGTAGAAATGCATGTGGCCTACGATCAATCAGTGCCATACATCGCCAACGTGTCGCTGTCGGTGCACTTCGAGAAGACCGTGAAGGTGCAGTGAATCGAGAGCGCCAGTCCGATGAGCTCCTAAGTTGGGCCGAGCGCTCGTTCGGCTACGCTTTTGCGAAAGCAGACCTGTGCCATGCCGCGCTCACTCACCGCAGCGCCGGTGGTGAACACAATGAGCGGCTCGAGTTCCTGGGCGATTCAGTTCTCAATTGCTGCGTGGCGCGCTTGCTATACGATGCGCATCCGCACGCCGATGAGGGGGCCCTGTCGCGTTTGCGGGCCACGCTGGTCAGCGGCGACACGCTGGCGAAGATCGCCGCCGAGCTCGGTCTAGGCGAGCATCTGCGGCTGGGCTTGGGTGAATTGAAGTCAGGCGGCTTTCGCCGGGCATCGATACTGGCGGATGCGTTGGAGGCGATATTGGGCGCGATCTTTCTGGATTCCGGATTCGATGCGGCATCGGCCGTGGTCAAACGGATCATCGGAACGCGACTTGCGGACTTGCCGGCCGCCGAAGCGCTGAAGGATCCGAAAACCCGCTTGCAGGAAGCCCTGCAGGCGCACGGGCTTGCGCTGCCCCGCTATACGTTGACCGCGGTCGCGGGCGATCCGCACGCACAATCATTCACCGTCACATGCGAAGTGCCGACCTTTGGCTTGGTAGCCGTGGGCGAGGGAGGTAGCCGGCGCCGCGCCGAACAATTGGCCGCCCGCAAGCTATTGGACCTGCTGCCCCCCGAAATGCGCAATTCCGTGAGCGGGCCCGAACTGTGAGCGTCCCAGCATTTCGCGCAGGCATGGTCGCCATCGTCGGCCGTCCCAACGTCGGCAAATCGACACTGGTCAATGCGCTGGTCGGCCGCAAGGTCACGATCGTCACCGCCAAACCGCAGACCACGCGGCATCGAATCCTCGGTGTGGTGAATCGGCCGGAGGCGCAGCTGGTGTTGGTCGACACGCCGGGTTTGCATGAGTCCACGCGCCGGGTGATGAATCAGTACATGAATCGCGTCGCGATATCATCCTCGCGAGATGCCGACGTCATTGTGTTCGTGATCGAAGCGCTGCGCTTCACCGACGAGGACATCTGGGTGTGGGAACGAGTGCGGGGTTTGAAGCAGCCGCTGTTCTTGGTAGTAAACAAGGTGGACCGGGTTTTTCCGAAGGAGCAATTGCTGCCGTTCCTCGAGGACTTGGCCCAGCGCGTTCCCGCCTCAGGGATCGTGCCGGTGTCGGCTCTCGAAATGGACAACCTGGACCGCCTGATCGATGTGGTCGGATCGCGGCTGCCGACGGCGCCGCCGTTGTTTGCGTCGGATGTTCTCACCGATCGCGACGAGCCGTTTCATGCCGCGGAAATCGTGCGCGAGAAGCTCACCTTGAAGCTACGCGAAGAGCTGCCTTACGGCATCAACGTGCAAATAGAACGCTTTGCCGATGAGGGCGGGCGCATCATGATCAACGCAGTCATCTGGGTCGAGCGCGCCGGACAGAAGGCCATCGTGATCGGGCAGGGCGGCGAACGGCTCAAGGAAATCGGCCGGCTCGCCCGCATCGAGCTGAACGATTTGTGGCAGCGCTCCGTACACTTGGAGCTATGGGTCAAGGTCAAGGAAAACTGGGCGGACAACGAAATGGCACTGCGCCAATTCGGGTACGATACGCTGTGAAGAGCGTGGGCCGGTCGTCCGGGCGCCGCGTATGGCTGGCGCCCGGCTACGTTTTGCATCAATATCCCTACCGCGACACCAGCCGCATCGTCGAGGTGTTTACCAGCGACTACGGTCGTCTCACCTTGTTTGCACGCGGCGCAAATGGCCCGAAATCCAGCTTGAAGGGCGTATTGCGGCCGTTCCAGCGGCTGCTGGTGTCGTGGGTGGGCCGGACCGAGGCGTGTCAGCTGGTGACGGCGGAGATCGACGGAGATCTCACCGCCTTGAGCAAAGAGCGGCTGATGAGCGGATTTTACGTGAACGAGCTGTTGCTGAAGCTGACCGAGCGCTGCGATCCGCATCCGGAGATTTTTAACTCCTATGCCTCGTGCATCGCGGCGCTGTGCGCCGGTGAGGGCGAGGAGGCGAATCTGCGCCGCTTCGAGAAGCGTTTGCTGGATGATTTGGGATATGGTCTGGAGCTGTCGCGGACGGGCGAAGGGCAGCCCGTCGTGCCCGACAGATACTATCGATTTGCGGCAGAACGCGGCCCGCAACCTTGCGTGGCAGAGGCCCCGGGCGCGATTTACGGCCGGTCTCTGGCGGATTTGGACGCGGAGACGTTTGAGGATGCACGCTCGTTGCGCGATGCGAAGCGCGTCCTGCGGGCGGCGCTCGATGCCTGCCTCGAGGGCCGAGCGTTGAAATCGCGCGAGGTCATGTCGGCAATGCGGCGCCGGGGACCTTCCAGCCGCGGCGGACCTACGAGCTCCCGGGGGCAGCCGTGAACGCCCGCACGCCGACCGGCATCGCGCTGGGAGTGAACATCGATCATGTGGCGACGCTGCGCCAAGCCCGGCGCGTGCATTACCCGGATCCCGTACATGCCGCGTTGCTCGCCGAACAGTGCGGCGCGGACAGCATCACTTTGCACCTGCGCGAGGACCGGCGGCACATTCAGGATCGTGACGTGACCCTCATGCGCCAGCTCTTGCAGACCCGGATGAATTTGGAAATGGCGGTGACGGAGGAGATGATCCGTATCGCTCGGCAGGTGCGGCCCCAGGATTGCTGCCTGGTGCCTGAATCGCGCCAAGAAATTACCACGGAAGGCGGGCTCGATGTCGCGGGGCAAATGACTCGGATCGCAGAAGCCTGCGGGGCGCTCGCCGCGTCGGACATACGGGTCTCCCTGTTCATCGATCCCGATGCATCGCAGGTCGCGGCGGCGCAGCGCGTGGGTGCGCCGGTCGTCGAACTGCATACCGGCGCGTACGCCGAAGCCACCGGCGCCGCTCGGGCACTCGAGCTCGATCGAGTGCGCTCCGCGGCAAAGCTCGCCGCTTCCCTGGGGTTGACGGTGAATGCGGGTCACGGTCTCAACTATCACAATGTGCAGCCCATCGCGGCGGTTGCGGAAATCGTGGAATTGAACATCGGCCACGCCATCGTGGCGCGCGCCGTGTTCGACGGCCTGCCCAAGGCGGTGCGCGACATGAAAGAGCTGATGCGCGCGGCGCGATGATTTACGGCATCGGGATCGACGTGCTCCAGGTCGACCGCGTCGAGCGGGTGCTCACCAAGCACGGCGAGCGTTTCATATCCCATCTGCTGATGCCGCAGGAGCGCGCGCAGCTCGAGCGTACGGCGCGCCCGGTACGCTTTCTCGCCATGCGTTTTGCAGCCAAAGAGGCCATCGTCAAGGGCATGGGCACGGGCTTTGCGCACGGCATCTGGATACGCGATGTCGGCATCGTGCAGAACTCTTGGGGAAAACCTGAAGTGATCTATTCCGCGCGCGGAGCCAAGGTCCGCGACGGTCTCGGCATCGGCGAGGGACACGTCACGCTGACGGATGAGGCCGGGCTGGTGGTCGCGGTCGCGGTGTTGATGCGCCGTGCGGCCGGCGCCCCGACTTTGACGTGCGCGCCGTAAATACGCTGGTTTTCGACATCGAGACCGTGCCCGATACCGAGCTCGGCCGGCGCCTGTACGGCCTCAAGGACCTGACGGATGCGCAGGTGGGGCAGATCATGTTCAGCAAGCGCCGCCAAGAAACCGGCGGCGACTTTCTGTCGCACGAACAGCATCGTGTCGTCGCCATTTCGGTGGTCATGCGCTCGCGCGACTCGCTGAAGGTATGGAGCCTGGGCGAGGAGAGCTCCTCGGAAAAGGATTTGATCGAACGCTTCTTTGACGGCTTGGATAAGTTCACGCCGGAGTTGGTGTCTTGGAACGGCGCCGGCTTCGACTTGCCGGTGCTGCACTATCGCAGCCTCTTGCACAGCATCACGGCGGCGCGGTACTGGGAAACCGGCGACAGCGACGTGAGTTTTCGCTACAGCAACTACTTGAGCCGCTTTCACTGGCGGCACATGGATCTCATGGACATTTTGTCGGGATTTCAAGGACGGGGGCGTGCCAGTTTGCAGGATGTCGCCTGCTTGCTCGGGCTGCCGGGAAAACTCGGCATGCACGGCGCGCAGGTCTGGGAGGTGTTTCTGCAGGGCGGTCTCGAGCGCATCCGCGATTATTGCGAAACCGACGCCCTCAACACGTACCTGATTTATCTGCGCTTTGAGCTGTTGCGCGGGCACTTGAATGCGACCGAGCACGCCCATGAGATCGCCCGCGTTCGGCGCTTGTTGCACGACTCGCCCGCCGCGCACTTCAAGGAATTTTCGGCCGCGTGGCCCGGGATTTGAAGCGGCCGCAGGTGCCGGGCCAGGTCGTGGAAGCGGACGTCGTCGATCTCGCGCACGACGGCCGCGGCATCGCCCGAGCCGGCGGCAAGGCGGTGTTCATTGAAGGGGCGTTGCCTGGCGAGCGCGTGCGCTTTCGTGTACTCAAGCGCCGCCGCCAACTGGATGAGGCGGCGCTGGTCGAGGTGCTGGTGGCCTCGCCGGACCGGGTGGTCCCGCGCTGCGCGCATTTTGGAGTCTGCGGCGGGTGCTCCTTGCAGCATCTGGCGCCTGCGGCCCAATTGGCCGCAAAAGAACGGCAATTGCTCGATACTCTCGAACGCATCGGCCGGGTGCGGCCGCAACGGGTGTTCGCTCCGCTGCGCGGCTTGGACTTCGCGTATCGGCGCCGCGCTCGGCTCGGCGTCAAGTACGTCCACAAGAAGGGCCGAGTACTCGCCGGTTTTCGCGAACGCGACAAACCCTACGTGGCGGATATACGGCGCTGTGAAATATTGTTAAACGAGTTTGCCACTTTGCCGGCCGATCTGGCCGCTCTGGTGGAAACACTGTCCTTGCGCGAGAAGCTGCCCCAGGTCGAGATGGCCGCCGGCGATCAGGCCGCGGCGCTGGTATTTCGGGTCATGGAGGCGCCGAGCCCGCAGGATGTGCTCCAACTGCAGCGATTCGGAGCGCAGCACGGTGTGCAGATTTACCTGCAAAGCGGCGGCTTGGAGACGATTCGACCGCTGACCGAGCGGGGTTCGCCGCTGACCTATACGATCGACGGCGGCCACATTACGCTCGAGTTCGGACCCGCCGATTTCATCCAGATCAATCGCGAAGTCAATATCGCGATGGTGAGCGCGGCGCTCGAGCTCCTGCAACCCAGGCCTAACGATACGCTCCTGGATCTGTTTTGCGGCTTGGGCAATTTCACGCTTCCGCTGGGCCGCCGGGCGCTGCGGGTGGTAGGCGTCGACGGCGACGCGGCGCTGATCGCCAAGGCGCAAGCCAACGCCGCCCGCAACGGCGTCAAAAACGCCGATTTCTTCGTGGAAAATCTCTTCGAACCCGCCCGCTTCGGGCCATGGGCCGCAGCACCCTACGATTTGGTGCTCCTCGATCCGCCGCGGGCGGGTGCGCTTGCGATCATGGAACGTACGGCACAGTGGCGGCCGCGACGAGTCGTGTATATTTCCTGCCATCCGGGGAGTTTGGCGCGTGATGCCGGCATTTTGGTGCAGGCCCAAGGTTTCGAGCTGATCGGCGCCGGGGTAATGGATATGTTTCCGCATACCACGCACGTCGAATCGATCGCCGTGTTCGAGAGAGGCGCATGAGCTTGGGGCCGCTCATGGTCGATGTTGCGGGAATGGAGCTGAGCCCCGACGACGCCGAGGTTTTGCGCCATCCCCTGGTCGGCAGCGTCCTGCTGTTCAGCCGCAACTACCGCAACCCGCAGCAAGTCGCAGCCCTTACCGCCGCGATCAAGGCGTTGCGCACGCCGCAGCTGCTCATCGCCGTCGACCACGAAGGCGGCCGCGTCCAGCGCTTCCGCGAAGCTTTTACCCCATTGCCCGCCTCACACCTGCTCGGCAGGCGTTTCGACGAAGCCGAGCGCGAGGCGCTGAGCCTTGCCCATTCGATCGGCTGGCTCATGGCGAGCGAATTGCGCACCGTGGGGATCGATTTCAGCTTTGCGCCCTGCATCGACCTCGATTATGGCGTGAGTGAGGTCATCGGCGACCGTGCCTTTCATCGCGATCCCGATGCCGTGGCGGCGCTGGGGGCGGCATACCTTGCGGGCATGCGCGAGGCGGGCATGGCGGCGGTTGCCAAACACTTTCCCGGCCACGGTGCCGTGGTCGCGGATTCCCACATCGCTTTGCCGGTGGACCGGCGCGACTTCGTCGACATGGAGCCGGATTTACGGCCCTATCGCGTGCTCATTGAGAATCAACTGCCGGGCGTCATGGCGGCTCACGTCGTGTATCCGGCGGTCGATGCCTTGCCGGCCAGCCTGTCGCGCCGCTGGATCACCGATATTCTGCGCGGGGTCTTGGGTTTTCACGGATGCGTATTCGCCGACGATTTGAGCATGGCCGGCGCCGCCGCGTTCGGCGATGTGGTGCAGCGCGCACGGCTCGCCTTCGCCGCGGGGTGTGATGTGCTGCCGATTTGCAATGATCGAGAGGCGGTGAGGATGGTTTTGAAGAGTTTCGATCCGGATGCCGCGACCGCCGCTTCGCAGGCGAGGCTCGTGCGGATGCGCGCCCGCGGCGAGCCGCCGGGCGGCCTCAAGAACAACGTGCACTGGCGGGAAACCGTGACGCGGGTCGCGAATTTGTCGATCGCGCCGCCGCTGGTATTGACCGAGGGCCGGGAATGACGGAGATCGATGCGGCCCTCTACCGGCGCCTGCTCGAAACCTCACCCGAGGGAGTGGTACTGGTCGACGCACAACAACCCGATCGCCCGGTGATCTACATCAATCCCGGCTTCGAGGCCTTGACCGGCTACGCCGCCGCCGACCTCATCGGTCGCAATCTGCGACTGCTACAGGCCGATGACCGCGAACAGGATGGCCGCCATCGTTTGCGCGAGGCGCTGCGGCTGGGCGTATCTTGCCGCGTGCTGCTGCGAAACTACCGCAAGGACGGGACGCTGTTTTGGAATGAGATGACCATATTGCCCCTGCTCGATGCGCAAGGCCGGGTGACGCACTACGCCGGACACCACCGCGATGCGGGTGACCGGTTGCGCATCGATCCGAAGCTCGCGCGCGATTCCTTGAGCGGCGCGCATCAACCCACGGGCGTCGCCGTTCGCGACGACCGCTTGACGGGATTGTTCACGCTGCCGTACCTGCAGGAGCTGTTGAAGCGCGACTGGGCGATCGCGCAGCGGGAACATCGGAGCATCGCCGTATTCGCCATCGATATCGATGCTCTGGATGTGTACAACGCGACATTCGGGCGGGCGGCGGGCGACTCTACGATTCGTCGCGTAGCGCATTGCGTGTCGGGCTGTTTGCGCCGTTCGAGCGATGTCGCGGCGCGCATCGATGGCGGCAGCTTGATGGCGTTTGCTCCCGGCTTGACGGTGGAACAGGCGCTGCAGCTCGGGCAGGTCATGGCCGAAAGGGTGCGGGAGCTGCGCATCCACCATCCGCGCTCGGCCGTTTTGCGCTACATCAGCATCAGCGTCGGCGTGTGTGCCGCCGTGCCGGGCGCCGACGACACGCCGGCGGAATTAGTCGAAAAATCGCAGCTGCAACTGAAGCTCGCTAAGAAGACCGGCCGTAACCGGGCTGCTTGAGCGCGGCGCCTAGCCGGAACTATTCAGTGAACGAAAAGTATTCTCGTGCACGAAGGCTGGATCGGATAGGTATTTTCCGGACCGCCGTGAACCCATTGCGCTACGCAGTCCCTGCTTCGCGCAAGCCCGGGGTGGCCATCCGTGGCCACCCGTGCGACGCATGCGTCGCACCCCTGGCGAACCCGCTCGGCGCATGCGCCGAGCCCTGTTTTTCACGCTCCGGAAAATACCTATCCGATCCAGCCTTCTTCGAGCTCTACCGTAATTCATGAATAGTTCAGGCTAGCGCTCGCTGCACTTCTGAACCGCTATTTGGGCGGTATTTGGCCGCTGATGGCGTTCTCCTGCTGGTTCAGAACGCCTTGCTCCGCCTTGGTGATGTGGCCGCCGTCCTGGCTCGCCATATCGCGCTCTTCCTGTCGCACCTGATGGTCCTCATGGTGCAGGGCGGCCGCCTGGCCCTTGCTCAATGTGCCGTCTTTGACATCGGTGTTGATACGCTTGTTCTGATTGGCCAGACGATGGTTCACCTGCGCTCGCCGCGGGTGGTTCTTCTGCCATTTGTCCTCTGCCGAGGCAGTGCCGACGAGCGCGGCAATCGCGACTATTGCGGCGGCGAAGCTCAGGGATTTACGGGCTGAATTCAACATAAGCGGTCCTCCGATTAATATTGCGTATTGCCGGTGCAACCAGATGAACCGGCTCTAGTGATACAACGCCGCAGCCGGCGCGGTGGCTTGCCAATTAAGCAGAGTTAATGCGAAGTTCGCCAGCCGTCGAACGTGAACGGCTTCGCACTCAATCGGCGCCTTGTGTGACGGCGTTCATTACCTGGCAATCTGCTCGTCGATGCGCGCTTTGAAACAGGACTCAACATACGGCGCCGAAATGCGGATTCTGGTACTCAAAGGGCATGAATATCCGCACGAAAATGCTGTCGCTGCTCGCGCTGCTGTTCGTGGTGCTGATCGTCCTCGAGATCGCCATTCAAGAGGAGGTTCTAATGCCGAGTTTTGCACAGCTCGAGCGCGACGATGCAAAGACGTCGATGAAGCGCATCAGCTATGCGCTCGATATGACGCTCGATGGACTGCAGTTGAGCGCCGCCGATTGGGGCAACTGGGCCGATGTGTACCACTACGTGCAGGTGCCGAACGCCGCCTTCGTGAGTGCCAATATTACGCCCGTCGCACTGAGGGAGCTGCAAGTGAACACCCTGTTGATCGCCGATCTGCACGGCAATCTGGTGTTGACCAGCGCGCTGGATTTGCAAGCGGGCGAGAGCTTGGATCTCGACTTCGCGAATCGCAAAGCGCTGCCCGACGATTTTCCGTGGCGCCGGAATCTGGCGGACGGCAAACCCGCGAAGGGTCTGATCCGAACCAATCACGGCGTCATGATGATTGCGGCGGCGCCCGTTCTCGACGGCAGCGGCGGCGGGCAACCGCTGGGCATGGTGATCATGGGGCGGCTGCTGACGCCGCAGCAAGTTCATCTGCTCGGCGCGCGGGCGCAAGCGGCCTTGTCGATGACGCAGGGGGGTAAATCGATCCTCGGCGATCGGATCGTCGAAACCGATGCGCTGACCCAGGTGAACCGATCCTTCCAGGACATATACGGCAGACCGCTCCTGACTTTGCGCGTCGAAGTGCCGCGAAAGATCACGGAACGCGGTCGAGCCGCAGTCGGTTACGCCTCTGCATACCTCATCGGCGCTGCAATCGCGGCGTTGATCGTGCTGATGGTGATACTCACTCGGGTGGTGCTCGAGCCGCTGGCGCGCGTCACGCGCCATGCGGTGGCGCTCGGCCGCGGAACCGATCTTACAGCGCCTCTGGACCTGCCGGGTCATGACGAAGTGGCGCGCCTTGCACGCGAGTTCGATCGAATGGTGGCGCGTTTGGCCGACACGCGCAGAGAGCTGGTCGATCAATCCTTCCAATCCGGCTTTGCCGAACTCGCCAAGGGAGTGCTGCACAACTTGGGTAATGCGACGACCCCGTTGGGAGTGCGATTGTCCAAACTCGCCGACCGCTTGCGCGATGCGCCCGCGGGCGACTTGGAGCTTGCCTGCGCCGAACTCGCGGCCGAGCCGGCCGGCTCGGCGCGCCACGATGATCTCGGCGAGTTCTTGCGGCTAGGCTGTCGCGAAATGGCGCTGACCGTCGCCGACGCACGGGCGGATGTGGAAGTGATTCAGCGGCAGGCCGTCATCGTTCAAACGGCATTGACCGAACTGATGCGCTCCACGCGCAACGATCACGTGGTCGAGTCGGTGCGTCTTCCCGATCTGGTTGCGCAGACGCTGGAAATCGTGCCCGACGTCTGCCGCCAGCGCCTGGTGGTGGACGCCGATGAGTCGCTGCGCAAAGTCGGCGTCGTGCGCGTAGCGCGTACCGTGCTGCGCCTGGTCCTGCAGAATCTCATCATCAACGCCGCCGATGCGGTGCGCGATGCGGGTCGCGAGAAAGGCGTATTGCACGTGGCGGCGGAAATAGTGCGCGAAGCCGAGCGCGAGCAACTGCACCTGCATTGCAAAGACGACGGCGTAGGGATTCCCCGTGAGGACTTGGAGCGCGTATTCGACAAGGGGTTCTCCACCAAATCGCGCGACACCAATTACGGAATCGGATTGCATTGGTGCGCGAATGCGATTGCGGCCCTCGGGGGTCGAATTTGGGCGGCAAGCGAAGGTCCCGGTTTCGGTGCATCGATGCATTTGATGCTGCCGTTGGCGGTTCGCGAAACCGGATCGATGACATGACGTACGGTTGAGGTGACACATGACTCACACGAAGCGGAAAGCGATTCGAGTCCTCGTCGCGGACGATGAGGCCGAGGTGCGCGACGCGTATCGCCAGGTTCTGCGCGATGCCGATATGACCGGTGAAACGGCCGTGTTCCGCAATTTGCGCGACCGGCTCTTCACCAAACCCGCAGCGGATCAAGCGGTCAAGAAACTGTCTGCGCGCAACACGGTTTTCGAGCCGGTTTTCTGTGATGGAGCGGAGGCGGCGGTCGCCGCCGTGCGCGACGCGATCGCCGCCGACGAACCGTTTGCGGTCGCCTTCCTCGACATGCGCATGCCGCCGGGACCCGACGGCGTGTGGGCTGCTACGCGCATTCGGGAGCTCGACCCGGCCATTGAAATCGTCTTGTGCACGGCATATTCCGACATAGATCCGCGTGAAGTGGGCGGAATAGTTCCTCCCGAGGAGAAGCTTTCGTACCTGCAAAAGCCGTTTCATCCGCACGAGATTCGCCAGATGACGATCTCGCTGGCGAGCAAATGGCGTGCCGAGCATCGCATCGTCAAACTGGCCTATTTCGATGCCCTCACCGGCTTGCCGAATCGCGAGCAGTCGCGCAACCGCCTGTCGAGCGCTCTCGCCGCCGCACAAGAGCTCGGGCGGATGCTCGCCGTGCTGTATCTCGATCTCGACAACTTCAAGAGAGTCAACGACACGCTCGGCCATGCGGTCGGCGACGAACTGTTGTGTTTGGTGGCGGCCAGACTGAGACATACGTTACGGGCGGCCGACGCTGTCGGCGCCGACGGACATCCAAGCCCGCGCTCGAATCACATCGCAAGATTGGGAGGCGATGAATTCATCGTCATCCTGCCGAGCATTCGCTCGGCGGCCGATGCCGCCGCGGTGGCTTCCCGTCTCATCGCGGCACTACAGCAACCCATGCGCCTGGCATTGCACTCGGTGGTGGTCACGCCGAGCATCGGCATCGCGCTCTACCCCTCGGACGGCACGGACGTCGATACCCTGCTGCGCAACGCCGATTTGGCGATGTATTTCGCGAAACGCAAGGGTCCGGGCATGTACGCGCTGTACGACGGCGCGATGAACGACGCGGCATTGCATCGATTCACGATAGAGGCCAAGCTGCGCGGCGCTCTGGAGCGCGGCGAATTCACACTGCATTATCAGCCGCAATTCGACGTGAGCACCGGCGGCGTATCGGGGGTGGAGGCGCTGCTGCGCTGGACGCACGCGGAATTGGGGAGCGTGGCGCCCCGCGAGTTCATCCCCATCGCAGAGGAAACGGGGCTGATTCTATCGATCGGAGAGTGGGTACTGCGCACCGCATGCCGTCAGGCCAAAGCATGGCACGACGAGGGTCTGCCGGTGGCGCGTATGGCGGTGAATGTGTCGGCGCAACAGTTCGCGCTAAAGGAATTCCCGCAGGTCGTGGCCGCGATCATCAAGGAGACCGGGATAGAGCCATCGATGTTGGAGCTGGAAATCACCGAGTCGGTCGTGATCGGGGACGAAGTCTGGGCGGAGCAGGCGCTGGCACAGTTGAAGGAACTTGGAGTCTTGCTGGCGATCGATGACTTCGGCACCGGTTATTCGAGCTTTGGCCGATTGCGGCATTTTGCGGTCGATCGGCTGAAAATAGACCAATCATTCATTACCAGGCTCATTGATTGCAGCGACGACCGGGCGATCGCAGCCGCCATTATCGGCATGGCGCGTTCTTTGCGGATTCATGTGACGGCTGAGGGGGTCGAGAACTTTCCGCAGCTGTTGTTCCTGCAGGAGCACGCGTGTCATGAGGCGCAGGGATTTTTGTTCAGCCGCGCTTTGCCCGCCGCGGACGCGGGCGATCTGCTCCGCCGGGCGGCTGAAAACACGGCCGGCACACCTACCCAGCGCCTGAGGCGGTTGATCGGATAGCGGCGCCCGCGGATTACTCGGACAGGCTCCTAACGCGAACTATTCATGAACGATACGCATTCTCATGCACCAAGGCTGGATCAGATAGGTATTTTCCGGACCGCCGTGAATCCGTTGCGCTATGCAGTCCCTGCTGCGCGCAAGCCCTGGGTGGCCATTGCGCTGCGCTCTCCTTGCTTCGCGCAAGCCCAGGGTGGCCATTGCGCTGCGCTCTCCTTGCTTCGCGCAAGCCCAGGGTGGCCATCCATGGCCACCCGTAGGACGCATGCGTCCTACCCATGGCCACCCGTAGGACGCATGCGTCCTACCCCTGGCGAACCGGCTCGGCGCATGCGCCGAGCCTTATTTTTCACGCTCCGGAAAATACCTATCTGATCCAGCCTTTTTCCAGCTTCTCTGTTGTTCATGAATAGTCCCGGCTAAGCCTCGCCGCGCTTCCACCGCCGGAGAAATTGCGCGACCGCGCTCGACTGCATGTGGCGCATGGCTTCGAATTCCCCGGTTCTTTGGCTGTACAGCAGCTTACCGTGCATGCTCAGAACGGCCAGCGCGGGCACTCCCTTGTTCAGCGGTATCCGGTATCGAGCGGCGATATCCAGGTTTTGGTCCATGTGGCCGACGTTGATGTGCACGAGAACATAGTTCGCATCGAGGATCGGCTGGTTCGTCGCATCGTGAAAGTACAAGTCGAGGACTTGGCAGTCCGTGCACCAGTCGCCGCCGAAGTCGAGAATGACGCGCTTGTGCTGGGCGGCGGCAGTCTTAAGGGCGGCGGCGAGATCAGCCGCGGCCTGTTCCGGGGCGGGGTAGATTTCGCGCTGCTGCGGCCGGCCGGGCACGGCAATCATGAGCGCCAACACCGCCAGCAGCGCAACGCTCGATAGTCTCGTTGCAGTCATCGGCGTACTATCGCCCGAGCGGCCACATGAGTCGAGCGCTTGTCGGCGGATGCCGACAGCAGGATTTTAGGAACCGCCTCCGGGAATATAGTTCAGATCCCTACAGATTCGGCCGACGGCACTGATATCATTCAGCCACTATGAACAAATTACTCTATGCATTGACGTCGGCGGCATTGGTCATGGTCGTGGCAACCGCTCGAGCGGCGCCCGACGCGGCCGACTACCAAAATACCATTGCGCTTTTCAAGAACGCCGGCCAGAGCGCGGCATTTTTCAACAAGAGCTACGCCTACGCTGTGTTTCCCACGGTGGGTGAAGGGGCTTTCGTGGTGGGCGGTGCGGGGGGTAAGGGCGGAGTGTTCGTCGGCGGCCGACTGGTGGGTACGTCGATCATGGCTCAGGTGACCCTCGGATTTCAGCTCGGCGGCAAAGCGTACAGCGAGATTATTTTCTTCGAGGACAAGCGCGCACTGGATGAGTTCGAGTCAGGCAACTTTGAATTCGGGGCGGACGCGAGCGTTGTGGCGGTGACCGCAGCCGCCGGCGCGAGCGCAGGCACCAATGGAGCGCAGGCCGGCGCGAGCGGCGGCATGAAGGACGCCGCGACTGCCGGTGTTTACTACAAAGGCATGGCGGTGTTCACCATTGCCAAGGGCGGACTCATGTACGAGGCCGCGGTCGCGGGGCAGAAGTTCTGGTACAAGCCGCTAGGCGCCTAGCCTGAGCCGCCAGTCAGCCCGAGCCGCCGGTTAGGCCGCCGCTTCCCGGCACCGCGGGGTGTTCGGACCATCAATTGCCGGCGGCCCGCGGCCTCTCGCACGAGTCAGGTTCTCGCGCGACGGCGGCGCCAAGGCGGCGGGCCAGTGATGTGCTGATGCCGGGCCCCGTGCCGACGATCAGAGCGGTCCGATATGGAAATCCGCTCACGCCGGTTCCTTGGCAAATACCAAGAGCCGGTTGAACGCCGGTAGGTCGTGGTCAGCGGAGAGCCGCAGGCCGTACGGCGCAGCCAGCGCGGTGACCGCCTGAACATCGCGCAAGCCCGACAATGGGTCGCGTTCCTGCAGCGCCCGGTCGAATTCCCGGTTGCTTTCCGAGGTGTACCGCCCTTCGTATCGAAACGGACCGTAGACACACATCACTCCACCGGGCGCCAATACGTTGCCAACCCCGTGAAACATCGCAACCACTTCGAGCCAGGACATGATGTGCAGTGTGTTAGCGGTGAAAACGGCGTCCACCGAGCGTACGGGCCAAACACTCTGGCGTACGTCGAGGACCGTGGGCGGCCGCAGGTTGTGGCGGCGCCCTTCGAGCTGCACGCGTGCCGCCAGATCCGGCAGATAGCTCAGTTGCTCCGTGGGGTGCCAGGTGAGGTGCTCCAAGTGCCGCGCGAAGTGCACGGCGTGCTGGCCCGTCCCGCTGCCTATCTCCAGGACCTGTATTCGATCCGCAAAACAATCGCGCAGCACCGCGAGAATGGGCTCTTTATTGCGCTCGCAAGCTTCGGAGAAGGGCAACATTCGCAACTCTCACCACGGGAGAGTATTCAAATCCATCGGTGCAGAAACTGCAAGATCGGGACGGCGCACTCATCGGGGCGTGATTGCAGCAGCAGATGCGGGCCGTCAATCTCCGCGATCTGTGCGCACGGGGCGCTGTTCAGCATCCATCGGGTGGCAGCGCGCGGCACGATGCGGTCGCGCCGCGCCATCAGGACGAGGATGGGCAATTCGATGCAGGCTAACCGGCGGCTCTCGTCGACCGCGAGAATCTCGCCGATGCGGTGTCGAATGACCGCTGCCGCGACGCCGGTCATGGCCCGATCTGCGCGCGCGGGTGCGCTCTGCGCTCTGGCCGAGCCCCACAGGAGTACTGCTCGCAACCAGCGCGGCAATGATTTGATGGGCAGCCGGACGGCCATGGGGCGCACCCACCGTAGCCAGGGCCGGGGATTCTTCGCAAATGTGCCGCAGAGGATCACACCGGCAAGTCCCCGCGGCGGACTTGCAGCAATGCGTATGGCGAGCGGCCCGGAGAATGATTCGCCCAGCAGGACATAGCGCCGATCGGTTGGCAGGGCGGCACGTACCAGCACTTCCAGTTCGGCGTAGCCGAGCGGCTGGTCGCGGGGATACATGACGATCTGCGCGCGCACACCGGGTCCCACCCTGCGGACGAACTCGGCGAATAGTTTTCCGGTGCCGTCCAGCCCGGGCAGCATGACCAGACGGGGCGTATCGCCATCGAAACTCATGCGTTGCCACCCTGACGTATTTTCTTACTCAATCGAGTGATCTTTCGCTACAGTGTCGAGGCCGGCTGGATCGTTCGATCGAGGAATTGTGGAGCTCAGAAAAATGGCGATATCCCTGTATGATTTTTCGATTCCCGCGCTGACGCGCGGTTTGACCAACCTGTCTGCGATTCTCGACAAGGCGGCCGCGCACGCGGCGGCCAAGAAGTTCGATTCGATCGTGCTCGTGCAGGCGCGCTTGTACCCGGACATGCATCCGCTCTCTCGTCAGGTGCAGATCGCCTGCGACACGGCCAAGGGAGCCGCCGCGCGTCTCGCGGGCATCGAGATCCCGAAGCACGAGGACACCGAGATCACGTTGGCCGACCTCAAACAGCGCATTGCTAAAACGCTGGATTTTCTCAAGACCGTCACGGCCGATCAACTCAAGGGCGACGAGAATCGCGCCATCGAGATCAAATTCCCGAACGGCGCCTGGAAATTCACCGCCCGCGCCTACGTCACCGATTTTGTACTGCCGAATTTTTATTTCCATGTAAGCATGGCGTACGCGCTGTTGCGCAATAACGGCGTCGAGATCGGCAAGGCGGATTACCTGGGGGCGATTCACTAGCTAGGAGCCTGCCTGAGTAATCCCCGTGGCCTTACCCAAGGCAGATTTTCGCTTCAGCCGAGGCGGAGCCGACGCGGTTGGGTTAACACCCAATAAGGAGGCGACAACGATGGATGAAGCGAAATCTGCCCGGTCCCGACGGGTTGGCTGGGGGGACGGGCGTCTGCGGCGTTGCGCGGCTTGGCCGTAGCGCCACTACGGCCGGCGCCGCGCGCCTTGCATCCGCTCCGTCGCCCAGCCAACGCGGCTCACGCGGATTACTCAGACGGCTCCTAGGCCAGAAGCTCCACCAACATTTCGATGCGCGTGAACAGGTTCTCCTCGGTGCGCGCATCGTGCGCGAATCGCAGCTTCAAGGGGCCGTCGAGCCGGTAGTCCTTGGGGCGGCCCTGGATCAGCTTCAGGACCCGCTTCGCGTCGATCTTGTTGTGCTCGTCGAAGATGATGTAGCCGCCGGCGGCCCCGGCGTCGATCTTGCGAATGCCGAGCTGTGCGGCTCGCAGCTTGATTTGCGTGGTTCGAAACAGCGATTGCGCGTACTGCGGCATCGGCCCGAAGCGATCGATCATCTCGACCTTCAATTCGTCGAGTTCTTCGCGCGATTCGGTGCTCGCGATCCGCTTGTACAGCACCAGGCGCAAATGCACGTCCGGCACGTAATCTTCCGGGATCAGCGCCGGCAGATGCAGCTCGACCTCGGGGCCGGCATGGAGCGGTGTTTCCAGATCCGCCTCTTTTCCGGACTTGAGCGCGGCGACCGCGCGCTCCAGTAGTTCCATGTACAGGTTGTAGCCGATCTCCTGGATCTGGCCGCTTTGCTCATCGCCCAATAGCTCGCCCGCGCCGCGAATCTCCAGATCGTGGGTGGCCAAGATGAATCCGGCGCCGAGCTCTTCCAAGGATTCCAGCGCCTCGAGTCGCTTCACCGCATCGTCGGTCATCGCCTTGCGGGGCGGCGTGATGAGATACGCGTAGGCACGGTGATGCGATCGGCCGACGCGTCCGCGCAGCTGATGGATTTGCGCCAAGCCGAATCGATCGGCGCGATCGATGATGATCGTGTTCGCGGTGGGCACGTCGATGCCGCTCTCGATGATCGTCGTGCACACGAGCACATTGAACCGGCGGTGATAAAAGTCGAGCATGAGCTGCTCGAGCTCGCGCTCGCGCATCTGCCCATGCCCCACCGCGACATTCGCCTCCGGCACGAGCTTGCGAACCGCCTGGGCGGTCTTTTCGATGGTTTCGATGGTGTTGTGCACGAAGTAGATCTGTCCGCCGCGGCGAATTTCGCGCAACAAGGCTTCGCGCACCACGGTTCCATTCCACTCCAACACGAATGTCTTTACGGCTAGCCGCTCCGCGGGAGGTGTCGCAATCAGAGACAGATCGCGCAATCCGCCCAGGGCCATGTTGAGGGTTCGGGGAATCGGCGTCGCCGTCAGCGTGAGAACATCGACTTCGGCGCGCAGCGCCTTGAGCTTTTCCTTGTCGCGCACGCCGAAGCGGTGTTCTTCATCGATCACCACGAGCCCAAGATCCTTGAAGCGTACCTTGCCCTGCAGCAGCCGCTGCGTGGCGATGACGATGTCCACCGCGCCCGAGGCGATGCCGTCGATGACCGCGGCCGCTTCCTTGTTCGTGCGAAAGCGCGACAGACTTTCGATGCGCACCGGCCAATCCGCGAATCGATCACTGAATGTCGTGTAGTGCTGCTGAGCGAGCAGCGTGGTGGGCACTAGCACGGCCGCTTGCTTTCCCGCCTCGACGGCCACGAACGCGGCGCGCAGCGCCACCTCGGTCTTGCCGAAGCCCACGTCCCCGCAAATGACGCGGTCCATCGGTTTCCCCGACTTCAGGTCGGTGAGCACCTGCTCGATGGCGGCGGCTTGGTCGACCGTCTCTTCGAAGCGAAACCCCGCTTGAAAGGCGCGATAATCGGCTTCATGGGCCTGCATGCAGCTGCCCTGTCGAGCTGCCCGGCGCGAATACAGATCCAACAGCTCGGCCGCGACGTCGCGTATGCGCTGCGCCGCCTTGCGGCGCGCCTTCTGCCACTGCTCGCCGCCGAGTTTGTGCAGCGGCGCCGTCTCGGCGGGCGCGCCGGTGTAGCGCGAAACCAGATGCAGCGCTTGAACGGGTACGTAGAGCTTGTCTCCTTCGGCATAGTCCAGCACCAGAAACTCGCCCGTATAGCCCGCAACGTCCATGGTCTTGAGGCCGGCGTAACGACCGACGCCGTAGGATTCGTGCACAACCGGCGCGCCGATGCGCAGGTCCGATAGCTCCTTGAGTATTTTCGCTGGATCGCGCTCGGCGCGGCGCCGTCTGCGCTCCTGCCGTGCGCGATCCCCGAACAGCTGCGACTCGGTGAGGATCTCCAGAGCAGGCGATTCCAGGCGCAGGCCCGATACGGCCGCCGACACGGTGATGCCGAGATGCAAATCGCTCGCGACGAAGGCCGCGAAATCCTCGAAGATCTTCATCTGAACGCCGCGACCGCGCAGCAGATCGAGCAGCAGTTCGCGGCGGCCCGCCGACTCGGCGGCGAGCAGCACGCGGGCTTCACTGGCGCTGACGTGGGCCACAAGTTCAGCCGCGGGCGCTTCGGCGCGCGCATCGATGCGAACCGTGGCTGGCGCCACACTCGCAAAATTCTGCACTGCGCCCGCGGTTTCGGGCGGCCATTCGAAGGAGTGCAGCTGCACTTGCAGCCAGGCGGCGAACTGCGTGCGGAATTCGCCCGGCGGCAAGTAAAGCTCCGCGGGATCCAGAATCGGCCGATGACGGTCGTGGCGCAATTGTTCGTGCCGTTCCACGATGCCATTCCATAGACCGTCGACGCGGGTGCCGGCGTCGTGCATATCGATCAACACGCTGCTGAGCGGCAGATACTCGAACAGATGCGAAGTGCGCTCGAAAAACAGCGGCAGGAAGAACTCGAGCCCGCCCGGCGCCTGCCCTGAACTCACGTCGCGGTAAACCGCCTGCTCCGATAGGTCTCCGGAAAAGCGCAGGCGATACCGCCGCCGGAATTCGCGCACCGCGTCGGGGTTCAAGGGTGTTTCCCGGGCGGGCAGCAACTGGATCCGGTCCAATTTGTCGCCTGAGCGCTGGGTATCGGGATCGAAATAGCGGATGCTGTCGACATCTCGGTCGAGCATATCGATGCGATAGGGGCTGTCCGAGCCCATGGGGAACACATCGAGCAAGGAGCCGCGCACCGCGAATTCGCCGTGGGCGGCCACTTGCGTCACGGCGGCGTAGCCGGCCATCGCCAATCGAGCGCGCAGCGCATCCAGATCGAGCGTCTCGCCGACGTGCACTTTGAGAGAATGGGCTTCGACATAGCTGCGCGGCGCCAGGCGCTGCAGCAGCGTGTCGATCGCGACCAGCCATACGCCCTTGCGGGCGCGTGGCAGCTCCGCCAAGGTCGCAAGCCGTGCAGAGGTGATATCGGGATGCGCCGAAAAGCTGTCGTAGGGCAGCGTCTCCAGATCCGGGAAGAGGCGCACCGAGGTCGTCGTGCCGGCGAAAAAGCCGATCTCCTCGCTGAGGGCCTCGGCGTCGCGGGAGTTTTGGGTGATGACGATGATCGGGCCGGCGGCCTTGAGCGCCGCTTCGGCGATGGCGAGCGCCGCGGCGGCGCCATACAGCTTGCCCCACTTGACGACAGGTGATCCGGCGGAAGGCAGGGTAGGGTCGAGTAGCGGCATCATCTTTCGCAAAATGCAACAAAACGCGCCCGCCGCGAGCGGGTCGCGGTAGGCCTGATTTCAAGGAGTCAAGATATTACGCGATCTAATCCGAAGGCGTCGTAGCGGTCGGCGTCGCTGTAGGCGTCGTGGCCTCTGCAGGAGTCGCGGTCGCTGAAGATGTCGCAGCCTCTGCAGGGGCCGCAGCCGCTGCGGACGCAACCACGCTGTGAATCACGTGTTCACCCTCAAAATACACCACGAAGCCGGGGTATTCCCAACGTGAGATCGGCGGCTTGCCAACGGCCGGCACTTTGGTCACCGGGGCACCGAACTTGCTCGCCACTTGATCCATACTCATCCCGCGCGACGGTGTGGGTACATCGGATTCCTTGACGGCAATGCCGTTGTCGACCGCAACCATGTCGGCCCGGGTGATCGATGCGAGGCCTGCGAAACCAGTGGCGAGAACCGCGGCAACCAGCAGGGTTCGATAGTCCATGGCACACCTCAATTGTTACCGGTAGGATGCTGTGCGTAATAAAACTATACCACTCTCAAACAGGGCAATAGTTGATCTATTTAACACTTTGATTATATTGCGATTTTGCGCGGCACCACCCGTTACCCGGCGGGCTATGGTTTAATCGCCGCGCATGTTCCAACCCGTTCCAGTGTTCGTGGGCCTGCGGTATTCGCTGGCGCGCGAGCACAGTTTCTTCGTCTCTTTCATCACTTGGGTCTCATTACTCGGCGTCGCGTTGGGCGTGCTCGCGCTGATCACGGTGCTCTCGGTCATGAACGGCTTCGAGACCGAATTGCGCACGCGATTGCTGAGCCTGTCCGCGCACGCGACTTTGACTGCCCGCGGTGCAGCGATTGCCGACTGGCGCGTGCGAATTCAGCAACTTAAGGGCGCACAGGGACTTATTGGCGCCGCACCATTTCTCGATACCGATGCGATGCTGAGCCGGACTCCGGCGATGAGCGGCGCCGTCGTTCGCGGCATCGACCCCACCCTCGAGACCGAGGTTTCGACGATTGCGGATGCCATGCGCGAGGGCAAGCTCAGCGATCTCGAGCCGGGAATGAACCGGATCATTCTCGGCCGCATGCTTGCCTACCAGCTGCAAGTGGGTGCGGGCGATACCGTGACCGTCATGACCGCCGGCAGCGCGGCCGCGGGAGGCGGCATGGTGCCCCGATTGCAGGAATTCCAAGTCGTGGGAATCTTCGAGGTGGGGTTGCAGGAGCACGACAGTGTGCTGGCGCTCGTCAATTTGCAGGATGCGGAGGCCTTTCGCGGGCTGTCGGGCCCTACCGGCATACGGCTCAGGTTCGATGATGTGCTCAAGGCGCCCGAATTGGCCCGCAAAGCCGCGTCGCGGCTGCCGCCGGGGCTTGAGCTGCGTGATTGGACGCAGGAGAACGCAGCGTATTTTCGCGCCGTCCGCATCGAGAAGACCATGATGGGGCTGATCCTGATGCTGATCGTGGCCGTGGCGGTGTTCAACATCGTGGCCACTCTGGTGATGGTCGTGAGCGATAAGCGCACGGACATCGCGATACTACGTACTCTGGGCATGAGCCCGCGTGCAGTGCTCGCCGTGTTCATGACTCAGGGCGTGCTCATCGGTTGGATCGGTACCGCGATCGGCGTGAGCCTCGGCGTAGCTCTCGCTCTGCACGTCGACGTCGTCGTGCCGTTTCTCGAGCATACGCTCGGCATCCATATCATGGATGACCCCGACGTCTACTACATCTCGGGGCTGCCGAGCGAGCTGCACATTGGAGATGTCGTCCGAATTGCCTCGGCCGCCCTGCTGTTGACCTTCCTTGCCACGATTTATCCCGCGTATCAAGCCGCCAGAACCCAACCCGCCGAAGCACTGCGATACGAATAATGCGCTATTGGTATGAAGGGTTCTTAGGATTGCGATACCTGCGCGCGTCTCCGAGACGCGGCTTCCTGTCCCTGATCGCGGGCATTGCGGTCTTCGGGCTGGCCCTGGGAGTCGCCGTGCTTATCGTCGTGCTATCGGTCATGAACGGCTTTGAAGAGGAGCTGCGCACGCGAATCCTGAGTCTCACGGCGCACGCGACGATCTCCGGTCTCGAGGGCCGCATTGCAGATTGGCGCCCGCAGTTGGACGCGCTCGCGCACTTTCCGGGCGTCGTCGCCGCCGCCCCCTACATAGAGGAGCAAGCCATGATGACTCGCGGCGAGCGGTCCGCCGGGGTTCTCATGCAAGGGGTGGTACCGGAGGCGGAGCGCCGCGTCGCCGACTTGGAGCCCCACCTGCTTGCCGGCCATCTGAGCGACCTGGTGCCGGGCAGCTACCGCGTGATCCTGGGCAAGGACTTGGCGGAGAGCTTGGGCGCACGCGTCGGTGACCGGGTGGTGCTCATGGTGGCGCAGGGCGATGTGACGCCCGTCGGCGTGCTGCCCCGCATGCGCGCCTTTAGAGTGACCGGCATCCTGTCGGTCGGTATGTACGAGTACGATCGGCGCATCGCGCTCATCGCCATGCAGGATGCGGCCAAGCTGCTGCGCATGGGCGACGAAATCACCGGCATGCGGTTGAGCGTTGCGGATTTGTACGCCGCGCCGCGCGTCGTGCGTGCAGCCGCCCTTGCGCTCGGCGGCGGCTACGAGGTGGACGATTGGACCAACCAGCACGTGAATTTTTTCCGCTCCATCGAGATCACGAAACGCATGCTATTCGTCATTCTGTCGCTGGTGGTGGCGGTCGCGGCATTCAACATCGTCTCCACCATGGTGATGGTGGTCAAGGACAAGAGGCGCGATATCGCCATTCTGCGGACGTTCGGCTCTTCTCCGCGCAGTATTTTGTCGGTATTCGTGGTCCAAGGCAGTTTGATCGGCATGCTCGGCATCGCCGGGGGTCTCGTCCTCGGGATCGTCATCGCAGTGAATTTGCAAGAGCTGGTGCACGGCCTGGAAAGCATCGTCGGGGTCAAATTCCTGGACGCGCGCGTGTATTTCATGAGCGACCTGCCGGCCCACGTGCGAGTTTCGGACGTGCTGCAGATCTGCGGCATTGCTTTCGTTCTGGCGTGCCTGTCCACTGTTTACCCCGCCTGGCGAGCTGCGCGGTTGCTGCCCGCGGAATCGCTGCGCAACGACTAGGCTCCTAACCGGACCTATTCATGAACGAAAAGTATTCTCGTGCGCGAAGGCTGGATCGGACAGGACCGATCCCACGTATGTCGAATTCCAACGGTGTAGTGCTCGAAGGGACGGATCTCGCCAAGGATTTCATCCAGGGCGGGGTGAAGCTGCAGGTACTGCGCGGTGCCTCGATTACCGTGCGTGCCGGTGAGCGTGTTGCCATCGTCGGGGCGTCCGGCTCGGGCAAGACCACGCTGTTGCAGCTGCTGGGCGGCCTCGATTTGCCCACCAGGGGCACGGTGGGCATCGCAGGCTCGGCCATGAATGAATTGAACGACGCCGAACGCGGCCGGTTGCGCAACTACGCGGTGGGCTTCGTCTACCAGTTCCATCACTTGCTGCCGGAGTTCACGGCACTCGAGAATGTGGCCATGCCCTTGCTCGTGCGGCGCACGACTCCGCAGAGCGCAAAACAGCAGGCAGCGGCAATTTTATCGCGGGTGGGATTGGCCGAGCGGCTGAGTCACCGTCCCTCGCAGCTGTCCGGCGGCGAGCGTCAACGCGCCGCCGTGGCTCGCGCGCTGGTCACGCGGCCAAAACTGGTGTTGGCCGATGAACCGACGGGCAATCTCGATGGCACGAACGCCCGGCACGTGTTCGAGCTGATGCTGGAACTGAATCGCGAGCTCGGTACCAGCCTCGTCATCGTGACCCACGATGAGCGCTTGGCGGCGCGCCTCGATCGGGTCCTGACGCTAGTCGATGGAATTCTGCTCGAGCACGGCGCTGCGAGCGCTTAGACGGGCTCGCCGACGGCGCAATTGGTAGATCACGCGTGCGCGCCAAACGCATTGGGCGAGCACGTAGCCCAGTCCGGCGGCAGCGAAACCCAGCACCAACGCACCGAGCAGCAGCGGCGGCCAGAGTCGATCGAGCTGCGCCCACAGATTTCGATGCTGAAGTCCATGCGCCAGCGGCGTCAAGTCCAGGCCCATGAGTTTCGCCCCGACCCAAATGGAGCCGGCCACCTGCAAAAACCACGTCAACGGATTGCTGACGAAGACCGTAGCGAACAGTACCGGCAAATTCAGCCTGAAAAGAATTCCGAGCACGACGCAAAGCGTGAGGTGAAGCGGGAGCGGAGTGGGCGGCACGAACGCGATCAACAACCCCAAGGAAAACGCGCGGACCACGCTGCTGCGTCTGAACGTCCAGCAGCCGCGGTCCATGACGAGCACGATAAAGGGCTTCACGCACCAGAGTTTCTCCAGGGTCTGGCGGTCCGGTGTGATGCGTTTGAGCCAGCGTCGCATGTATCCGAGCCCACTCCCGCGAGCCGAAGTTCACTCCCACGCCGTTATTATGCCGCTTTAGCAAGCAATCGCGCACCGCTCTCAAGCGACCAGCTCGCAAAACAGTGACGCACGGCAAGTCGATGACGGTATCTGAACCGTTAGCGCTCAAGTATCATGAGGGCAGATTCAAGAGCTACGGAACGAGGACACAATGTGGGAGATCATCCGCGCGGGCGGCGGCTTCATGTGGCCGATCATTTTATGCTCGATCGCGTCGGTGGCCATTATATTGGAGCGCCTTTGGACGTTGCAAAGCAGCCGCGTCATCCCGCGTGATCTGTCCCAAAAGGTGTGGAACTGGATCGAAGCGGATCAGCTCAGCGAGAAGCTGGTGAGCGCGTTGGAGCAAAACTCACCGCTCGGCAAGCTGCTCGCCATCGGCATTGCGAATCGCAACAAGCCGCGGGCGTTGATGGTCGAGCGGCTCGAGGACGGCGGCCGGCACGTGGTACACGATCTGGAGCGATTCCTCAACACCCTCGGCACCATCGCCGCGGTGGCGCCCCTCCTCGGCCTGCTCGGGACCGTCGCGGGAATCATCCATGCGTTCAATGCCATCACGGCGAACGGCCTCGGCGATCCGAGGATTCTGTCCGGCGGTATCGGCGAGGCGCTGATTACGACGGCAGCGGGGCTCACTGTCGCGATTCCCTCGCTGATCGCGTATCGCTTTTTGCGCGGCAAGGTCGAGCGCCTGGTCATTCGCATGGAAAAGGAAGCGATGAAATTGGTCGATGCTCTGGACGAGCGCAGCGACCTCACCGCGCAGATCGAGCCAACGCGGCTTACGCGATTGACTCAGACAGGCTCCCAGCAATGAACCTGCGTCCGCGCAATCGGGAAGACCCCGAGATCAACGTGATCAACTTCATCGACGTCTTGCTCGTGCTGCTGATCTTCTTCATGGTATCGACCACCTTCCAGCAAGAGGGGCGGGTCAAGGTTCAATTACCGCAGGCGAGCGAGATTCCTCAGCCGCGCGGGTCCCGTGAGCCGTTGGTGATCACCGTGACCGCAGAAGGCAATTACCGGGTCAACGAACGCACCCTGATCAACTCGAGTCCCGACACCTTGCGGGCGGCGCTGCTGAAGGAGGCGGGCAGCGACCGCGGGCCCATCACAATCCGCGCGGATGCGCGCACGACGCACCAGGCCGTGGTGACGGCGATGGATGTTGCCGGCCGGCTCGGCTTTGCGCAGCTCAACATTGCGACCGTTCACCAGGAACCCTCGTCTTGAGCGCGATCCCCGCCGCAGCCGCCAGCCCGCCCAAGCCCGAAAACACTTCCTGGTCGATCTATCGGCGTCTTCTGAGCTACGCGCGGCCGTATATCGGGGTTTTCCTGATCGGCGTGCTCGGGATGATGCTGTTCGCCGCGACGAATGCCGCGCTGGCGTACCTGGTCAAAGGCTTCTTGAACGGGGCATTCGTCAAAAGGAATCCGCAAGTCCTGTGGCAAGTGCCGCTCGGCGTGGTGGTGCTGTTCACACTGCGCGGAATCGGGGACTATGTGGCCAACTATTATCCGAGCTGGGTTGGCCGTCAGGTCATCAAGGGCTTGCGACGCGACGTGTTTTCGCACTATCTACGGTTGCCCACCGCGTACCTCGACCGCCAGCAGTCCGGCCACTTGCTCTCCAAATTGACCAACAACATCGAGCTCGTGGCGGCCGCGGCGACCAGCGCGGCGATTTCGCTGATCGGCGACAGCCTGACCATCATCGGTCTGCTGATCACGCTGTTCTACATGAACTGGCGCCTGGCGCTGTTCTGCATCACGGCGGCGCCCGTCATTGCGTGGCTCATGCAGATTGCCAACCGCAGTTTCCGCCGCTACAGCGAGCGGATTCAAAATTCGATGGGCGATATCACGCGCGTCGCCATAGAAGCGATCGACGCGCATCGCTTGATCAAGATTTTCAACGCCGAGGATCACCAAACCAACAGATTCGAACAGGTCAACGAGCTGAATCGCGCTTCGAACATGAAGCTCGTGCGCGCCAAATCGATCAGCAATCCGGTGGTTTATTGCATTGCATCGATCGCTCTCGCCAGCGTGCTCTACGTGGCGATCCGGCAGGTATTTTCCCGCAACATGCAGGTGGACGAATTCTTCGGTTTTCTGACGGCGTTGATGCTCATTCCCGCGCCTTTGCGCAGCCTGGTCAACATGAGCGGGCCCTTGCAGCAGGGCATCGCCGCGGGCCAGAGCGTGTTCGACATCATGGATCAGCCGACCGAGGGCAGCGGCGGGACTCGCACCATCGAGCGCGCACGCGGTGAAATCGAATTTCGTAACGTGTCGTTCAGGTACGGCGGCAGTCAGGGAGATGTGTTGCACGACGTGAGTTTCCGGGCGCGACCCGGCGAAACGATCGCCATCGTCGGCCGCTCGGGCAGCGGCAAAACGACGCTCGTCGGCCTGGTCCCGCGCTTTTTCGATGTTCAGCAAGGCTCGGTGCTCTTGGACGGCGTCGACGTGCGCGAGTACCGCCTGACCGATTTGCGCTCGCAAGTGAGCTTCGTCAGTCAAGACGTCGTGCTCTTCAACGACACCATCCGCAACAACATCGCCTTCAATGCGATCGACAAAACCGGTGCGCAGGTCGAGGAGGCGGCGCGCGCCGCCAATGTCATGGAATTCGTCGCGCAGCAACCGCATGGATTCGACACGGTGCTGTCCGATCGCGGACAAAACCTTTCGGGCGGGCAGCGGCAGCGCATTTCCATTGCGCGAGCCTTGCTCAAGGATGCACCGGTGCTGATACTCGACGAAGCCACCGCGGCGCTCGACAACGAGTCCGAACGGCGCGTGCAGCAGGAACTCGCCGTGCTGATGCAGGGACGCACGACCCTGGTCATTGCACACCGCTTGTCCACCGTCGAAGGCGCCGACCGGATCATCGTGCTCGATCAGGGGCGCATCGTCGAGGTCGGAAACCACCGGGAATTACTGGCGGGTGGCGGTCTGTACGCCGCGCTGCATGGGATGCAGTTCAACGCCTGATACGCCGCGCGCCATGTCGGTTCAATCCTGGCTCAATCGCATTTGGTACGAGGGCGCCTCCCCGCCGTGGTGGTTGCTGCCGCTGTCGATCGCATACGGTGCAGTGTCCGGTTCCCGGCGCTACCTATACGCCAAGCACCTGCGTCGATCGACGCGCTTGTCGCGTCCCGTCGTCATAGTCGGCAATCTGAGCGTCGGCGGTACCGGCAAGACGCCGCTCGTGTGCTGGCTGGTGGCGCGCCTTGCCGAGCGCGGCTTCAGGCCAGGCGTGGTCACGCGCGGCTACGGCGGCTCCTCGGCAACAGTGCGGATGATCGAACCGTGCGACGATCCGAGTTTGGTGGGGGATGAAAGTATTCTCTTGTCGCGGCGCACCGGCGTGCCGGTCGCTACCGGGCGCGATCGGCCGGCCGCGGCGCAGCTACTGGTGGGCGCAGGCTGCGATGTGATCGTGAGCGATGATGGTTTGCAGCATTATGCCCTCGCCCGCGATTGCGAACTGGTGGTCATCGACGGAGACCGCCGCTTCGGCAACGGCTGGTTGCTGCCGGCGGGTCCGTTGCGCGAAACACGCTCTCGCTTGGCTGTGGCGGACGCCATCGTCGTCAACGGGGGCCGGGCGCTGCTCGAGGGGGCACTCAGTATGCGGCTCGAGGCCAAGAGCGCCGTAGCGTTGCTCGGCGCTCGCGTGATGCCGTTGCAAGAGTTCGCGGGCAAAGCGGTGCACGCAATCGCCGGCATCGGCAATCCTGAACGTTTTTTCAACATGCTGCGCGCTCACGGAATCGAAGTCATGGGCCATCCGTTGGCCGATCACGCCCGCATGAGGGCGCAGGACATCGTTTTTGCCGATGACAAGCCGGTGCTCATGACCGAGAAAGATGCCGTAAAATGCAAGGGTCTGGCGGATCAGCGACATTGGTACGTGCCGGTGAGCGCGTGTTTCGACGGTGCCGAATCGACTACACTGCTCGACATCGTGACGCACAGTATTGCAAGACGCGAATCACCGTCGCCAGGGATCAACAATGGATAAGCGCTTACTCGAGTTGTTGGTATGCCCGGTTTGCAAGGGCCCATTGCGCACCGCAGGGAGCGGCAGCACGCTGGAGCTCATCTGCCGTCCCGACCGCCTCGCCTACGCCGTTCGCGACGGCATCCCCTTGATGCTGCCGGAGGAAGCGCGCGTGTTGGGCGCCGATGATCCGCTGCTGAATCGCTAGGAGTCCCGTGTTCCATGTCGTGATACCGGCGCGTTTTGCGGCCACCCGCCTGCCCGGAAAGCCCCTGCTCGATATCGGCGGCCGGCCGCTCATTCAATGGGTATGGGAACGCGCGTGCGCAAGCGGTGCCGCCTCGGTCATCGTGGCGACCGACGATGAGCGCATTCAGCAGGCCGTGCGTGCCTTTGGAGCTGACTGTGCGCTGACGGCGCCGCAGCATGCCTCCGGCACGGACCGCATCGCCGAGGTGGCGTGGGCGCGGGGTCTTGAACGCGATGACATCGTCGTCAATCTGCAGGGCGATGAGCCCCTCATGCCGCCCGCGGTGGTGCGCGAGGTCGCCGCAGCCTTGAGCGAGCGGCCGCTCGTCGACATCGCGACGGCCGTCGCGCCGATTCAGAGCCTGGCGGAGTTTCTCGATACCAGCTGCGTCAAGGCGCTGCGCGGCCAACACGGCCAAGCGCTGTATTTCAGCCGTGCGCCGGTTCCCTGGCCGCGAGAGCACGTGACGGCCGGACGACCGACGGTGTTCGCCGGGGCGTGGCGCCACATCGGCCTCTACGCCTATCGGGTACACAGTCTGTTGCAATTCGCCTCCTGGCCGCCGACGCCGCTCGAGACGACCGAGCATTTGGAACAGCTACGCGCCTTGGAACAAGGTATGAGTATTCACTTGATGGCGCTGACCGAAGCGCCGCCCGCGGGCGTCGATACGCCGGAGGATCTCGAGCGGGTGCGTGCGAGCCTGCGCTGCGCATGAGGATTCTGTTCGTCTGTCTGGGCAATATATGCCGCAGCCCGACGGCGGAGGGCGTGCTCAAGCACTTGTTGGCCGCGGAAGCGCCGCAGCTCACGGTGGAGATCGATTCCGCGGGCACCGGCGATTATCACATCGGCAAACCGCCGGATGCTCGCGCTCAGCGCGCCGCCATGCAGCGCGGCATCGATTTGAGCGATCTGCGTGCGCGTCAGGTCGTGCCGGCCGATTTCGCGCATTTCGACCTCATCCTGGCCATGGACCGGGCCAACCTGCAGGCGTTACAGGCCATGCGCCCTCGAGGTTCCAAGGCGCGGCTGCGGCTGTTCATGGAATACGCGCAGAGCCTCGGCTGTCTCGAGGTTCCCGACCCGTATTGCGGAGAGGCCGGAGATTTCGAGCGTGTGCTCGATCTCGTCACCGCCGCATCGCGCGGTTTGATCGCAAACTTACTGGAGTGTGCGTAGCAGCCAGTACAGCCCGCCCGCGAGGGCAATGGAAGCGGGCAGCGTCAGGACCCAGGCCATCAGCAGATTGCGCACGGTGGCCCATTGCAGGCCGGAACCATTGGCTACCATGGTACCGGCTACGCCCGACGACAGGACGTGAGTCGTGCTGACGGGTAAACCATACAGTTCGGCGGCACCGATGGTCGCCATTGCCACGACCTCGGCCGACGCCCCTTGCGCATAGGTCAAGTGCGTCTTGCCGATCCGTTCCCCGACGGTGACGACGATGCGCTTCCACCCGATCATGGTACCGAGACCCAGAGCGATGGCCACCGCGACCTTCACCCAGGTTGGGATGAACTTGGTGGCGTCGTCGAGCTCCTTCTTGTATTCGGTGAGTATTTTCCGATCGTCCGTCGAGACCTGCACAGTTTTCGACTTGGCCAGGAATCGCAAGCCCTCGCTGACGAGGTACATGTCATTGCGAATGTTGACCATGGAGGCCGCCGGCACTTTCGCCATCGAGCCATAGGTGCTGACTTCCTGTGCGATCGACCCCGCAAGGGCGCCGAGTGCGGGAATGTCCTGCGGGTCGACAGCACGGTTGCGCACGATGGCAAGCGCCGCGGCGTGCGGATCCGCCGGGATTGTACCGCGGCCGTAGCGATCCAATGCGGCTTGCGCCTGCGCGGAAACGGCCACGAATTTGGTGACGTCCTGCTCGTGCATGGCGCGGTTCAGTGCATAAGCGGAGGGCACCGTGCCGATGAGAATCAGCATGATGAGGCCCATGCCTTTTTGCCCGTCGTTGCCGCCGTGAAAGAAGCTCACGCCGGTGCAGGTCAAAATCAGCAACCCGCGAATCCAAAACGGAGGCGGCTGATTGCCCTTGGGTTCCTGATAGAGCGCCGGAACCTTGATCGTTGCCTTGAGGATCAGCATCAGCAACGCGGCCAAGCTAAAGCCGATCAAAGGCGAAAACAGCAGCGTTTCACCGATTTTGGTTGCCTGGTTCCAATCCACTCCGCTCGTGCCGGAGGCTTGTGCGGCCATGAGCTGGTTCATGAGACCGACGCCGATGATGGACCCGATCAACGTATGCGAACTCGACGACGGCAACCCAAAATACCAGGTGCCGAGGTTCCACAAGATGGCGGCGATCAGCAGCGCAAATACCATCGCGAAACCGGCGCCGCTGCCGACCTGCAGAATCAACTCCACCGGCAATAGCGATACGATGCTGAAAGCGACCGCGCCGGTCGAGGCCATGACGCCCATGAAGTTGAACGCACCCGACCAAACGACGGCAAGGTTCGGCGCCATGGAATGGGTATAAATGACCGTCGCCACGGCATTGGCGGTGTCATGGAAGCCGTTGACGAACTCGAATGCCAGCGCAATGACCAGCGCAATCCCGAGCAATATGAATGGATATGCGCGGGTATACCTGACCACCGACAGGTCGACCGCCAAGTGATAGCCGGCGTATATGATGCCCGCGGCAACGACCACGCCGGCGATAATGTTGACCCAGGGATTCGGCTTGTGCCCTGTGAGCGGCGAGGCGGCCGGGCGCGGAATGATTGCATCGACATTGGCCATCTGGGTTTCTCGTAAACGCGCCGGGCGTAGCCCAACATGTATAGTTCTGTAGCATGACGATAACATGACAACCAAGGCGAGCCGCTCCGTGTCCCAGCCAACGCGGCTCACGCGGATTACTCAGACAGGCTCCTAATGCCCTTCACGATTTCACACGCCGCCGTCGTTCTGCCGTTTTCGCGCTTTCTTGCTCGGCATCGACTCCTGTCCGCCGCGATCATCGGCAGCATGGTGCCCGATTTTGCCTGGCTCACGCCGTGGCACCCGGCCCGCTTCGAAACCCACAGCGCCGTCAGTCTCGTGACCTTCTCCCTGCCGGTCGGCTTGGCCAGCTATTGGGTTTTTCAGCGGCTGATCAAGACGCCGGTGATGGAGCTGTTGCCCGACGGGGCATATTCGCGCTGGCGTGAATTTGCCGCGCCGGCGGAGTATTCCAGTCTTCGGCAATGGATCTTGGCCGCTTGCGGCGTGCTCGCCGGCGCGATAACACATCTGCTGTGGGATGCGTTCACGCATGAGGGCGCGCGCGGCGTGCGGATGATATCGGCGCTCGATGATCCGGTGCTCGCGATCGGCGCCCATCATCTGGCGGGTACCAGCTTGCTGCAGGATGTCAGCTCGCTGCTCGGACTGGTCGTCGTGGTCGTGATACTCGCGTACGGTCTGCGTCGCGGCACAGGCGCTGCATCGGCGGCCCATCGACGGCTGCGCGCCGGCGAGCGGCACGCCTGGATAGCCGCTTATGTGCTGCTGGCAGCTCTCCTGAGCGGAGGGTTCTTTCTGATGAAGTTTCGCGCCGACTTCGCAGCTTGGGGCTTATCACGGGGCGCGGCAATCGCAGTACTTCGCGGCCTCGCAGTCGCGCTGCTCGGCGTGGGCCTGTGCCTGAATTTGCGCCTGCGTACACCTGCGCAGTGCTAGATACCGATCACGCTCGCCTCCCTCGGGCTAACGATCGTCCGGGCCGCGGCGCGGCACATCGCTCGGAGCGGATGACCACACGACGTACTTGCTCTCGCCTCCGGCGTTCGGCTGCGCGGCTTCGACCGGCCGCGGCGCGGGCGTTGCCTCAGGTCTCGCCACTGGCGCCGCGTCGCGGTTCGGCCCTGGCTCGGACATGGGAGAGACGCTGCGTGGGCGGACGGCATCGTCGAACGGCGCCGCGGGGGCGGGTACCGCCGAAGGCGTCGCCACCGAGGCAGGCGCCGCGGGCGCAGGGGTTGGCGAAGCGGGCGTCACGGCCGCAGGCGCTACAAAGGCGGGCGTCGCCGCTGGCGGTGCGAACGCCACCGCGCCGGGTACGGTCGGGGCCGAGTTGGCTGCGGGCACGAATTCCCCTTCGCTTGCCTGTGTTTGTCCGTTGCCGGTGAATTCGGCGCCGTCGCGCCGGCCGCGGCCGCGCCGCCGCCGACTGCGCCCGCTGCGTTCCGGTCGTTCGTTGCCTTGACGATCGTTTCGGTTGTCTCCCGGTTCCCGATCGGCGCGCGGCTGCTCGGCATTGCGGCCTTGCAGCTCAGCGCTGCGCGGCGGCTGTTCGCCCATGCGCGGTGGTTGTTCGCCGCGCGGGCCGCCATCGGTGCGCGGTCCTTCCGGACGCTGCGCTTCAGGACGCGCCGCCTCGCTGCGCATAGCATTTCGCTCCGGCTGCGCACCGCCTTCGGCGCGGCGCGGGCCGGCATCGTTGCGGCTGTCGCCGCGATTGTCGCCGCGCGGACGGCCGTCGCGGCGGGAATCGCGGGACGCCTCACGCTGACCGTCCCGCCGTACGTCGCGATTGCGATCGCGGTTGCGATCCCGATCGACGCTTCGGTAGCGATCATGGCGTGCATCGCGCTGCGGCGGTCGATCACGTCGCGGCTGCGTGGTCGTCGCCGCTGCAGCCGGGGTGAGCCCAGAGGAGCGCGTGCCGAACAGCCATCTCCAGAGACGCACCAACACGCCTTCCTGCGGTGGTGCGACCGTCGCGGCTGCGGCCGGTGCCTCAGGAACAGGCAACGGCGCGACGGGCGAAGCCGAGGCCGGCAATATGGCGGGCACCAGGGGCGGCTCGGCTTGCGGCTTTTTGTCGCGGTTGCCGATATTGGAATCATCGAGGGTCGGCTGATCCGCGATTTGGTAGCTGACGGTTGTGTTTTCCGGCAACTCCTTCTCGTCGTCGCGAATTCGCCGCAAGCTATAGGCCGGCGTCTGCAGATGCGGATTCGGCACGATCACCAGCGATACCTTGTCGCGCGATTCGATCTGATTGAGCCAGTCGCGCTTTTCGTTGATCAGGTAAGTGGCGACGTCTACCGGCACTTGCGCGATCACCCTACCGGTGCGCTCCTTGCGCGCTTCCTCGCCGATCAGGCGCAGCAGCGCAAGCGACATCGATTCCACGCCGCGGATCGAGCCCATGCCGTTGCAGCGTGGGCAATTGATATGTGTGGTCTCGCTGAGGGCGGGCCTCAAGCGCTGGCGGGATAACTCGAGCAAGCCAAAGCGCGACAGCCGCCCCAACTGGATGCGGGCGCGATCCATTTTGACCGCGTCGCGCAGCATGTCTTCCACGGCGCGCTGATTGGCCTGCGACTCCATGTCGATGAAATCGATGACGATCAGTCCGCCAATGTCCCGCAGCCGTAACTGGCGCGCTATTTCCTCGGCGGCTTCGAGGTTGGTGTTGCGGGCGGTCGCTTCGATATCGCCGCCGCGCGTACTGCGCGCCGAGTTGATATCGATCGAAACCAGCGCTTCCGTGTGATCGATCACCAAGCTGCCGCCCGACGGCAGGGTCACTTTGTGCGAATATGCCGACTCGATTTGGCTCTCGATCTGGTAGCGCGTGAACAGCGGCACCGGGTCCTGGTACAGCTTCAGCTTGCGCTGTGCGTCGGGCGGCATGAACCGCTGCATGTATTCTTGGGCCTTTTGGAAGGCCTCTGGCTGGTCAATCAAACATTCGCCGACATCGTCGGAGAAGTAATCGCGCAGGCCGCGCGTGACCGCGTCGCTTTCCTGGAATATCAGAAACGGCGCCGGCCGCGATTCATTTGCCTGTACGATCGCTTCCCAGGCGCTCTTGAGATTGTTCAAATCCCACTGCAGCTCTTCGGTCGAGCGGCCGACCCCGGCGGTGCGCACGATGGCGCCCATGCCGTCGGGAATCTGCAGACCGCTCATCGCCTCGCGCATCTGATCGCGGTCTTCGCCTTCAATGCGGCGCGACACGCCGCCGGCGCGCGGGTTGTTCGGCATGAGCACCAGAAAGCGGCCCGCGAGGCTGATGAAGGTGGTGAGCGCGGCGCCCTTGTTGCCGCGCTCCTCCTTCTCGACCTGCACGATCAGCTCCTGACCTTCTTGCAGGAGATCCTTGATGTTGAGGCGGCCTTGGTTCGCGGGCTGCGAACGGAAGTATTCCTTGGAGACTTCCTTCAACGGTAAAAAGCCGTGACGCGGCGCGCCGTACTCGACAAACGCCGCTTCGAGACTCGGCTCTACGCGAGTGATTCGGCCTTTATAGATGTTGGACTTTTTCTGTTCCCGGGACGGGATCTCAATCGATAAGTCGTAGAGTCTCTGACCGTCGACGAGTGCGACTCGCAGTTCTTCTTCTTGAACTGCGTTGACGAGCATTCTTTTCATTTGCCCCAACTAAAGTGGTAGGGGCCGAGGAGAGCCTGAGAATAGAAGCCGGGGGCGCGGCGCAGGTGGCCGCGACAATGAATAGGGAAACGCCGAACGCAAGCCACGCGACCGGCATCAATTCAACCCAATTCTGCATATATGTATACGGCAAGCCCCGAGGCCTTGTTCTCGGTTAACCGCTTGTCAGACGCCGGAGCTCCAAGCCAGAGCTCTCTTGCGTCCGTCTCATCGGCCGAGCGATGGTCTGGAAGTCCAGAACCAACTAATATGCGGCTCCCCAACGGATGGGGGCGCCACCGAAACCGGTGTCAACTTGCCTTACCCTGTAAGGGCCAAGAAACCGCCGCCCCTTCAACAAAGGGCGCAGCGCCTGACACGCTTCTGAAACACTACCACAACGGGCCGTGCAGGGTCAATGTAATCAACACCTTAGAGGATCGCTTAGCGTAGGATGTCCCACATGAAAGCCGCAACTGCCGCGCCAATTGCCCATTCTGGGGGGCTGCAGGTAATCAAGAGTCCCCTCGTCCTGCGCACGATTACCGCCGAAGAGGCGGGGCAGAGAATCAACAATTTTCTCATGCGGCACTTCAAAGCCGTGCCTCGCAGTCGCGTCTACCGTCTGCTGCGCAAGGGCGAGGTGCGCGTCAACCGCAAGCGGGTGGATGCGGAGTATCGCATCGTCGCCGGCGACGAAGTGCGCCTACCGCCGGTGCGCATCGACAGCGGCGATGCGCCGGCTCGACCATCCAGCAGTCTTAAGGAATTGATCGAGCGGGCTGTCATCTTTCAGGACAAGCATCTGTTGGTGATCGATAAGCCCGCGGGTGTCGCGGTGCACGGCGGCAGCGGCATGAGCCATGGAGTCATCGAGGCCTTGCGGGCATCGCGGCCGCACGAGACGCTCGAGCTCGTGCACCGTCTCGACCGCGATACCAGCGGTTGTTTGGCCGTAGCACGCGATCGCGCGACCTTGATCTCGCTGCATGCGCTGATCCGCGATTCGGGCATGCACAAGACCTACTTGTGCCTGGTGGCGGGCAGCTGGCAGCTCGGTACCAAACGCATCGACGCGCCGCTGGCAACCGACAATCGCCGGCATGGCGAACGGCATGTCCGGGTGGCAGCGGCCGGCAAGGATTCGGTCAGCGTGTTCAAACCGGTGCAGTTCTTCGGCAGCTTGGCCACATTGATGGAAGTGGACATTCCGACGGGACGCACTCACCAAATACGCGTCCACGCCGCATTCGCAGGACACCCGCTGTTGGGTGATGAGAAATACGGCGATCGTGATCGCAATGCCGAATTCAGGCGACTGGGGTTGAAGCGCACGTTCCTGCACGCTCAGTCCCTTGCCTTCGACTGGCCGGGATCGGGCGTGCCCTTTCATGTCAGCGCGCCGCTGCCCGCCGACCTGGCGGCGGTGCTCGACGCGATTACGCCCTTGAAGCGCCGGGTGCCGAAGCGCAAGACCGCCCAGCGGACTGCTCCGCGCCGGCGTGGTGCGCCGACGTTACGGTAATTGAAAACCGACGCGGCGTAGCACCGCGCACAGTCGGATCAGCGGCAGCCCGATGAGGGCGCTTGGATCCACGCTGTCGATGGACTCGCACAGGCTGATCCCAAGACCCTCGCTCTTGAACCCGCCGGCGCAATCAAGGGGAGATTCCCGCGCGACATAGCGTTCGATCGTGGCGTCATCGAGCACAAGGAACCTGACGCGCGTGGTGTCCACGAATTCAAATGCGGCGTCATCGCAGTGGCGCAAGACCGCCACGGCCGTGAGAAAGGCAATCGTTTGACCCGAGCAACGGCGCAATTGCTCGATGCAGCGGGCCCGCGTGCCCGGTTTACCGAGTATGACTTGCTCCTGAGCGCCGTCCTCTAAGACAGCCGCTTGATCGGAGCCGATGACCCAGCATTCAGGGTGCTGTGCCGCAACGGCCTGCGCTTTGGCCAGCGCCAGTCGGCGGGCCAGAGCGAGCCCCGTTTCCCCATCGCGGCGGGTTTCGTCGATGCCGGGCGCTTGGCACTGAAAGGATTCGTGCACTCGCGCCAAGAGCGCTCGCCGGTAGCTCGAAGTGGAAGCTAAAACAAGCTCAGGCGGAGACTTCAAAAACAACGACTTGCACCTGATCCATTTTTGACAGGGGTGGGAACGAGCCCTATTATACGCGGCCCATGGCAGCCGGCTTGCCAGAGTTCGTCGATTGCGCACGCCTGGCTGAGGACGCCGCGGTGCTCGAACGTGTGTATGCGCTGGGCGAATTGCCCCGGTTGCAGGATTTGCTGGCGGAGCCCGGGGGCACCTTGCATGCGAGCTTTGCATTTGGGAAGGCGGCCTCGGGTCGGGCGGCAGCCCGTGTCGCCATACGCGCAGTACCGCAGCTGCTCTGCCAGCGCTGCATGCAGGGTTTCGCTTTCCCGGTAAGCGGCAGCAGCGAGGTCGAATTTACGAGCGATGAGGAAGCGGCTGCGTCGGACACCGAGCGGGAGCTATTTCTGATCGACGCCGGCATGGTGTCGCTGCGCGAGCTGGCCGAGGAGGAATTATTGTTGGCGGTGCCGATCGTGGCGGTATGCAGCGCGCCGCAGAGCTGCGGTCATGCGCCAAGCTTCGCCGTGGACGCAGAGGAATCCGAAAAATCGGGCGAGTTGCGGCGGCCATTCAGCGCTTTGCAGGATTTGTTGAAGAAAACTTGATAGGACACAGCACCCATGGCAGTTCAAAAAAGCAGAAAGACCCCGTCGAGGCGCGGCATGCATCGATCTCATTCCGCCCTTTCCATCCCTGCGGTGTCGATCGACTCAAAGAGCGGCGAAACCCATTCACGGCACCGCATCTCGCGCGAAGGATACTATCGCGGCCGTAAGGTGCTTCAGACCAAGGCGGACGCGGCATCGACCGAAGAAGAATAAGCCTTCACCACCCTGTCGGCGATTTGCTCGCCGTCCGAGCCATGGAGCCTGTCTGACTAATGATGCGCCTACCGCGGCCACCCCACGTCGCCCTCGTGACGGCGCCCATTAGTCAGACAGCCTCCTGACGCACACCCGTGCCGGCGCTGCTCCATATTGCCATCGACGTCATGAGCGGCGATTGTGGACCCTCGGTCTGCGTGCCGGCGGCCCTGGCCGCCGCGCGCGAGTTTCCGACCGTGCGATTTACCTTGATCGGCAGGCAATCCGATCTGGAGCGCCAGTTGGCGCGGTGCGCGGCGACGGGATCGGGCGGCGCGAAGCCCACCAACGTGGATTGCCTGTTCGCCGCCCAAGTCGTTGAGATGACCGATCACCCGCGCGAGGCGCTGCGCCGAAAGAAGGACTCCTCGATGCGCCGGGCGCTCGATCTGGTCAAGGCCCGCGATGCCAACGCCTGTGTGAGCGCCGGCAATACGGGCGCTCTCATGGCGATGGCGCATTTCGTCCTGAAGATGCTGCCCGGCGTCGAACGGCCGGCGATTGTATCCATGATCCCCTCGCGCGGCGGCCACACCTACATGCTCGATCTGGGCGCGAATGCCTCTTGCACGCCGGCGCACCTGTGCCAGTTTGCGGTGATGGGCTCGGTGCTGGCGGAGGATCTCGAGGGGGCGCATGAGCGGCCCCGGGTCGGCCTGCTCAACATCGGCGAAGAGGAGATCAAGGGCCATGAAACAGTGCAGACGGCGCACAATTTGATTGCCGCGAGCGGCCTCAACTATGTCGGCTTCGTCGAAGGACACGATATTTTTTCCGACAAGGTGGATGTGGTCGTCACCGACGGCTTTACCGGCAATGTCGCGCTCAAGACGATGGAGGGGGCGGCACGCCTGATTTCGGAGGTCCTACGCGAGGAGCTCACGCGCAGCACGGTGCGCAAGTTGGGTGCCCTGGCGGCACGGCCCAGCCTCGAAGCGCTGCGAACTCGCTTGGATCCCAGGCGATACAATGGTGCGACGATGGTCGGGTTGAACGGCATCGTGATCAAGAGTCACGGCGGCGCCGATCTGTTCGGTTTTCAACGCGCCATCGAGGTCGCAGTGCTGGAAGCGCGAAACGGCGTGCCGGCGAGAATCGCGCAGCGGCTGGCGCCCCACTTTAGGGCATGAAAGGATTGCAATGTACTCACGCATCGCCGGCACCGGCAGCTATTTGCCCGAAAAGATATTGACCAATGCGGATCTGGCGCGCTTGGTCGATACCAGCGATGAGTGGATCCGCTCCCGGACCGGCATTGAACGGCGCCACGTGGCGGCCGAAGGCGAGACCACGACCGATCTCGCGGAACACGCGGCGCGGCGTGCAATGGCGGCGGCGCAAGTCACCGGCGCGGACATCGATCTGATCTGCGTCGGAACGACGACGCCGGACCTCGTGTTCCCGAACGTCGGTACCTTGCTGCAGGACCGTTTAGGCATCCATCACGGCTGCCCGGCATTCAGCTTGGAGGCCGCCTGCACCGGGTTCGTGTACGCCTTGAGCGTGGCGGACAAGTTCGTCCGATTGGGTGAATCAAAGTGCGCGCTCGTGGTCGGAGCAGAGACACTGACGCGAATGATCGATTGGAGCGACCGCGGGACCTGCGTTTTGTTCGCCGATGGTGCGGGCGCGGTGGTGCTGAAACCGTCCGCGGAGCCAGGCATCATCAGCACGCGGCTACACTCCGACGGCCGTTACAAGGGCCTGTTGCTGTACCCGGACGGCGTGTCCAAAGGCTTCAAATTGGTGCGCGCCGGCACGGCCAGCGTGCAGATGAAGGGCAACGAGGTCTATAAAGTGGCGGTCAACACGCTCGGTCAACTGGTGACCGAAACGCTCAACGCCAACAATGTGACCAAAGATCAACTAGACTGGTTGATCCCTCATCAGGCTAACATTCGCATCATCGAGGCGATCGCCAAGCGGCTGGAGCTGCCGATGGAACGGGTTATCGTGACGATCAACGACCAGGGCAACACCTCTGCCGCCTCGGTGCCTTTGGCGCTCGATACGGGCGTGCGGGACGGCCGCGTGCGGCGCGGCCAGCTTCTATTGCTGGAGGCCTTCGGCGGCGGTTTCACGTGGGGGTCAGCACTCATTCGCTATTGACACGCAGTGCCTTAAATCAGATGCGAATTGCAGGATGGTTCTCGTTGTTCGGTTTGCTGGCCGCCCCGGCACATGCGGAGATCTTTTCGTTGGCGCCCGACCAAGACATGATCGGCGAGCCCGGCCAGACCGAGGCCGAACAGCAGGATACGCTGCCGGATATCGCCCGCCACTATCACCTCGGATTTGATGAAATCATCGCGGCGAACCCGGGCGTCGATACGTGGCTGCCCGGCGCCGGCAGCGTGATTCGTCTGCCGATGCAGCACTTGCTGCCCGACGTTCCGCGCACGGGTATCGTGATTAATTTGCCTGACGGGAGACTGTATTATTTCCGTACCGATCAAAACGGCAACCGTGTGGTGGAGGCCGATCCCATCAGCGTCGGCAAGATGGACTGGAAGACGCCGCTGGGAGTCACCACCATCGTCAAGAAGGAAAGAAAGCCCACTTGGTATCCGCCCAAATCGGTGCGCGAAACCCATCTAAAGGATGACGGCGATATCCTTCCCGGAGCCATTCCCCCGGGGCCGGACAATCCCCTGGGCGAATATGCAATGCGCTTGGGAATCCCCGGGGGCGCCTACCTGATTCACGGCACCAACAAGCCGGTGGGTGTGGGTATGCAGATCACGCACGGCTGTATTCGCCTGTACCCGGAGGACATCGAATACCTGTTCGGAGAGGTTCCGGTCGGCATGAGTGTGCGCATCGTCAATCAGCGCATCAAGACCGGTTGGGTCGACGGCGCCTTGTATCTCGAAGTGCACCATCCATTGGATGGCGTGGATCTGAAGGAAGTCGAGGACCTTACGGGGCTGACCCGCAACATCGTGGCCGCGACGGCGCAGCGCCGGGTCATCATCGATTGGGATACCGCGGAGCGGGTATTTCAAGAGGCAAACGGCATTCCGACGCGCATCTCGATCGACCGCTGGATCGCGCCCGGGACCGCTCCGGTCCTCAGCAGAGAAACGCCGCGGTAAAGAAAAAACGCCGCGGTGGTATGCACCGCGGCGTTCAAGTACGCATAAAATGCTCGATTTACTTCGACACCGACTTCTTGAACATGCGATCGATCTTCTCATTGATCGCTTCAATGGCCGTCGAATTCTGCTGAGCCGTCGATAGCGCCTGGTTCGCCGTGCTCTGTGCGCCCGAGGCCGCCGATTGCGCGGCCTGCGCAGCGGCCATGGCGGCGGCCGCGGCACTCGCATTTGCTGCCGAGTCGCTCTGCAGCTTGGCGACCTGTGATTTGAGATCATCGATCTGTGCTTGGATCGGCTTCAGGTCGGTGCATCCTGCGAAAGCCATAATGCAGGCGGCGGCGACCGAGGCCTTAACTATTGTGGAAAATGTCATAAAAATTCCCCTTAGGGTTGTTAATTCATTCGTTTCGGAAAGTCCGGTGTCGTCGCACGCGGGCCCAGTCGCGATGTCGGGCCCAAATGCGTCGCAACACAGTCGTACATCAAGCCAAATTCGCGCGTCGATTGCAACTGAAAAGCGTTATTTTGTCGGGACAGGACGACCATTTTGCCCTAGTTTCGTACATGCAAATTAAATCATTGTTAGAAAACTCACCGAGGAATGTAAGTTCTACCGCTTATAATTATCAATAATCCTTTAGGCGTATTTGCTTATTTTCATGCGTTGCCTTATGAGGCTGCGGCGGCGCTCTTCAGCAGCTCCATGACTGCGCGATGCCCTTGATCGATCGCCGAATCGGTATATGCCGCGCCACCGGCATCGGAATTCGCGATCGTAATCCGGCCGAATTGCGCGCGGCCCACCCACATGCGGCTGTTCGGCCTCGGGAAGCTCCGGATCGAATAACGGGTTGTACTCCGGTGCGTAGCCGTGCGGCCACCGGTTCACGGTGATGGCCGTGATGTCGCGCGCCGGATCGAATCCCCCGTTCTGCAGCGTGCGGGCCAGCTGGTCGCGGATGTTGCGCTCGAAGGTCTCGAACGAGGTCGTGAGCAGTTCGGCGCGGCCGGCACGATTTTGCTCGTGAGGTTTTGCACCAAGAGCCGCGCGATCGTCGCGTTGCCGTCGGGAAAGTGCAGGCGCAGCGACCCGCCGGTATCCTCGTAGCCGGCGGGGGTGAAGCCCATGCGCGGGATGGAGCCCTTGGCGAGCTTCATTCCCTGAAACCCGGGCAAGCCGAAACCCCAGCAGTCGAGCGCGGAAACGGCATCCGTACCCACGCCCCATTCGCCCATGGTGCGCGCGTGATAGAACTTGAGTACGGCCGGGTCGACGCGCACTACATCGCGCAGGAATGCTTCGAAACTGATGCGCGACAAGCGCTCCTTCTTCTGCGCGGATGACAGGCCCGGCAGGTAATCGATGCGCGCGGTCTCGATCTGGATGATTTCCCTGCGTGCCCGATCCGCGAGCGGCGCGTTCGCGAGCGCCCGTGCGAGCGAATGCGGATCGCTGCCGGCCACGCCAAGGCCGACCACCAATTTGTCGGCGCCGAAGGTCTCGCGATCGAAGAAGGCGCCCGCCCGCAATCCCAGGCGTTCATAGAATTGCAGGTCTTGGGTAGTTTTGATGAGTTTGGCGACGTCCACGCCCAAGGTCTGCAACAGGCCGGCCGCGACCGGCCCGTAGGGCCGCGGGCTGTCGATTTCCAACGTGCCGCCGTTCAACAGGTTTAGATGGCCGTCCAAATTGAATTCGTTGCGCTTGGCGTGGCCGCCGAAATCATCATGGTTCTCGAGAATGAGAATGCGGCTGTTGGGCGAGGTGTGTGCGCGGTAAAAATGCGCGGCGGCGAGTCCGCTGATACCGCCGCCCACGACGATCAGATCATATTCTTCGCCGGTCTCTAGCGGGGCCGGGACGGGCCGGCCGTCGCGCAGCGCGTGGGCGTCTTCGAACGAACCTATGTGACTGCCGCGCATGCCGGTGAGGAGCGGGGGGTAGTAGCCGATGGCATCTTGGGCCTCGGCGGGTGCGGCGCCCGGGGCTGGTGCGGCGCCGGGGGCTGGTGCGGCAAAGAGAGGCCCAGATGCCAGCGTGGCGGTGCCGATGGCAATGCCGTTCAGAAAATCGCGCCGCGTGATCGGGCGGTCCATACCGAGCGTGCGATCACTGGATTTATCCTCTTTTTTGGGTTCTTTCATGGGGTGCTGAAGGGGAGGGGGATTTTTGGATCCGGCAAATTACCGTGCTCCAGGCTCACTTGCCAGTGTCCATAGACTGTATATAATACCAGCAACTGGCTACATATACAGGTGATGCATGTCGGACCTTACGCCTCGTCAAACCCAGATCCTCAGGCTCATTCAAGATGCCATTGCTGAAAACGGTATGCCGCCCACCCGCGCGGAGATCGCGCGTACGCTCGGCTTCAAGTCTCCCAATGCGGCCGAGGAGCATTTGCGCGCCTTGCAGCGCAAAGGCGTCATCGATCTGATCCCCGGCGCTTCGCGCGGCATCCAGCTCAAGGATATTTTGCGAGAACAATTGGGTTTGCCGCTCGTCGGTCGAGTCGCTGCCGGCCGTCCGATCTTGGCCGAAGAACACATCGAAACGCGTTATCAAATCGATCCTCAATTATTCCAACCGCAGCCGCATTACCTGCTGAAAGTGCAGGGCATGAGTATGAAAAACGCCGGGATCTTGCATGGCGATCTGGTCGCCGTGCACCGCACCCCCGAAGTGCGCAATCGTCAAATTGTCGTCGCTCGTCTGGAAAATGAAGTCACCGTCAAACGCTACCGACAAGAAGGCACGATTGTGTGGCTGCTGCCCGAAAACGCCGATTTCGAACCCATTCGCATCAATCTCAAAGAACAGCCCATGATTATCGAAGGGGTGGTGGTCGGGGTGCTTCGTCGCGGTAAAGACGTGGATGCCGCGTGAGGCTATTGTTGATTCGGCACTGGCGCTTGCGGATATCTTGGCCGATGCGCGTGTCTGGAAATTAAAAGGCGCCTCGGCCGCTCCCGCTCGTCCAGTTTGGTCCACCGGTCGAAGCGCGCTCGATGCGCGCTTGCCGGGCGGCGGTTGGCCGACGGCATCGCTGGTCGAGGTGCTGCTGGGTGCAGCTGGCCTCGGTGAAGTCCAGCTATTTTTGCCGGCTCTGGTGGAATGTCAGCGCAGGGCCGACGGTGAGACTCCGTGGCTGGTCTGGATTGCGCCACCGCATGAACCTTATGCACCGGCTTTAGCGCAGCAGGGAATTGAACTGGGCCGCTTATTGGTGGTGCGGCCTGCTACCGCGACAGAAGCCTTGTGGGCCGCTGAGCAGACTTTGAGTTCGGGGATCTGTGCGGCTGTTTTGCTGTGGTTGAAAGGCACCGATGATCGCTGGCTGCGGCGTTTGAAACTGGCGGCCGAGGCGGGCGGCGCACTCGGCATACTTTTTCGTCCCGAGCGGCATCGGTTCGAGTCCTCGCCCGCTTCCTTACGCTTGTTGCTGACTCAGGGCGAACAGGAACCGCATCTCGAGCTGCTCAAGGTGCAAGGCGGCCGGCCCGGGCCCGTCGAGCGCGTGTCATGAAGTCGCGCGCGGTGATATCCGCTACGGCGGATTTATTTGCCGCTGTCGATGCCACGGCTGTGCAGCGGCCGGTGCTTGCGCCCACGCCCCCGCTTGCACCCACGCCCACGCCCCCGTTTGCACCCGCGCGTGTAGCAGCCTTGCCGCCGCCTCCGCAGGCTGTAGCCCGGTCGCGTTCGAAACACGTGTGGTATGCGGTGGTGTTCCCGAAGCTGAACGAGGCAGAGCAGTCTGCAGCCGTGCTGCAGCGCCTTTGCCTGCATGCGCAGCAATTCACCTCGTTGGTCAGTGTGGAAATGCCCAACGCCTTGCTGCTGGAGATCAAAGGCAGCGTGAAGTTGTTCGGCTCGCTGGAAGAGTTGCATGCCGGTCTCGATACCGCTTGGAGTCGGCTCAAGCTGTGCGCCCACAGCGCGACGGCGCCATCGCCTCTGGCGGCGCTGTGGTTCGCCCGCGCCGGCAAGCCGGTACTGATCGAGGACCCCGGCTTGCTGGCGGGTGCGCTGGCGGAGCTGCCCGTTGCTTGTACGTCCTGGGACGCCGAGCGGTTGCATACCTTGCGCGCCATGGGCGTGACCCGGCTAGGTGAATTGCTGCGCCTGCCGCGCGCTGGCATGGCGCGGCGCTTAAGTGCAGCCGCGCTGCGCGATCTCGACATCGCGCTGGCGCGGCAAGCCGCACCGCGCAGGGCGTTCGTGCCGCGTGAACGTTTTCGCGAGCGCTGCGATTTCGAGATGGAGATCGAGACCGTCGCGTATCTGTTAAAAGCTCTCGAGCCGCTGATCGGGCGCTGTGCGCAATTTTTACGCGAACGGCAGGCTGGCGTGCAGACTTTGGAATTGCGGTTGCGGCACCGCGCGCGACCTGCCACACGAGTTCGCCTGGGGCTGGCGAGCATCACGAGTGAACAGCGTCGCGTGGCGGACGTCCTCGCCCAGAAACTGTCCCGGCTCGAGCTCGCAGCACCGGCCCTGAGCATGGAACTCTTAGCAGGTCCGCTGCAGCCGTTATCGCCCGGTTCGCTCGATGTCTTCGCTCCCTTAGGGCGCGCCGGCGGCTGCGATACGGCACCGCAATTGGTGGAGCGTTTGCGCGCTCGGCTCGGCGAGGAGGCGGTTTACGGGATCTGTTCGATCCCGGAGCATCGACCCGAGGCGGCTTGGCAGCGGGTCCGGCAACTACACCTGGACTCGGCCCTGCGGGTTGGCGGTCGGATGACCTCTCGGGACATGATCGAGCATGACCTGCCGCGGCCCGTGTGGTTGCTCAACGAGCCTGCCAGGCTCTGCGCGTCGCAATGTGATTGGATTCTCGAGCACGGACCTGAACGCATCGAGACGGGCTGGTGGGACGGCAAAGATATTGCACGCGATTACTACATCGCACGCCAAACGGGCGGCACACGGCTGTGGATTTTTCAGGAACGGCAGTCCCAGTGTTGGTATTTGCACGGCGTGTTCGCGTGAGACAGGCTCCTAAGCCATGTACGCCGAACTGCATGCCTTGAGCAATTTCTCGTTTTTGCGCGGCGCTTCGCAGCCCGAGGAGCTGGTCGCCCAGGCCAAGCGCTTGGGCTATCGGGCCCTCGCACTCACCGATGAATGCTCGCTCGCGGGCGCGGTGCGCGCCCACATCGCTGCCAAGCAGTGCGAACTGCCGCTGATCGTCGGCACGGAGCTCAACTGTGTCGATGGGCTCAAACTCGTGGCGCTGGCCACCGACCGGGCGAGCTATGGCGCATTGAGTCGTTTGATCAGCCGAGCGCGCCGCGCCGGCGCCAAAGGCAGCTATGCGCTCGAGCGTACGGATCTCGAGAACGCACTCGACGGATGTTTGATAGTTTGGCTGCCGCGTGCGGGCAGGGTGCCGCTGCCGCAACATGAGAAGGACGGCCGTTGGTTGCGCGAGCGCTTCTCCGGGCGCTTGTGGATAGGCGTGGAACTGCTGACCGGCGGCTTCGATGCGCGACGTTTGGAGCTCCTCGAAGCACTGGGCAAGACGCTCGATTTGCCGCGAGTCGCCGCAGGCGACGTGCACATGCATCGACGCGGCCGGCGCGCCTTGCAAGATGTGCTGACGGCGATTCGCTTGCGGACTCCGTTGCATGCCGCAGGCTTGGAGCTATTTCCGAATGGCGAGCGATGCTTGCGGCCCTTGAGGCGCTTGCAGGAGATCTATCCCGCTCCGCTGCTCGCGGAAACGCTCAAGATCGCGGAGCGCTGCACGTTCAATCTCGATGAATTGCGCTACGAATATCCCGAGGAGATCGTGCCTGCGGGCGAAACACCGGCCAGTCACCTGCGCACCCTGACGGAACGAGGCTGCGCCAAGCGCTGGCCGGGAGGGGCGCCCCGCGCCGTGCGCGAAGCGATCGAGCACGAATTGCGCCTGATCGCCGAACTCAAGTTCGAGCCGTTCTTTCTCACCGTGCACGACATCGTTCAGTACGCCCGTTCGCAGAAAATCCTCTGCCAGGGCAGGGGCTCGGCGGCCAATTCCGTGGTCTGCTATTGCTTGCAGATCACCGAAGTGGATCCCTCGCGCATGGCGATGCTGTTCGAGCGCTTCATCTCCAAGGAGCGCAACGAGCCGCCCGATATCGACGTGGATTTCGAGCACGAGCGGCGCGAGGAGGTGATCCAATATATTTATCGCAAATACGGCCGCGAACGGGCGGCACTGGCGGCCACCGTCATCTGCTATCGTCCCCGCAGCGCCCTGCGGGATGTCGGCAAAGCGTTGGGCTACGATCTTGAGCAAGTCGACCGGCTCGCGCGCGGCATGCAATGGTGGGATGGCCAACGAATCGATCCCGAGCGCATTCGCGCCGCAGGTTTTGATCCGCGCGATCCCAAAGCGCGTCGCCTCATGGCGCTCAGCGCGCAAATCCTGGGCTTTCCGCGCCATCTCTCGCAGCACGTGGGCGGCTTCGTGATTGCGCGCGGCCGCTTGGATGAGCTGGTGCCCATCGAGAATGCGGCGATGCCCGAACGTACGGTCATCGAGTGGGACAAGGACGATCTGGAGGCGCTGGGATTGCTCAAAGTGGATGTGCTCGGGCTTGGCATGCTGAGCGCGATACGCCGCGCGTTTCACTTGATCAACGACTTCGGCGGTTCGTCCGCGGTGGCGGGGGAACTCAATCTCGCGACGGTACCGAGCGAGGATGAGTCGGTGTACGACATGATTTGCCGGGCGGACACCGTCGGCGTTTTTCAAATCGAGTCACGCGCCCAGATGGCCATGCTGCCTCGCTTGAGACCACGCAATTACTATGACCTCGTCATCGAAGTGGCGATCGTGCGGCCGGGGCCGATTCAGGGCGAGATGGTGCATCCCTACTTGCGCCGCCGCAATCACGAGGAGCCCGTGAGTTATCCGAGTGCTGCCGTCGAGGCGGTGCTCAAGCGCACCCTGGGCGTGCCCATATTCCAAGAACAAGTCATGCAGCTGGCGATCGTTGCGGCCGGCTTCTCGCCCGGCGAGGCGGACCGGCTGCGCCGCGCGATGGCGGCCTGGAAGCGCAAGGGAGGCCTGGAACCCTTCCAGCGCCAATTGATCGACGGCATGCGCGAGCGCGGCTATCCCGAAAGCTTTGCACATCAAATATTCAATCAGATACTGGGGTTCGGCGAATACGGATTTCCGGAATGTGTCGTTGGCGAGACGCGCGTTGTGAATGCCGACACCGGAAGATGGTTGACCATTGATGAAGTCATCGGCGGGCAGGCGCGTCTTGATAGCACGCTTGCGTGCGATGGCGAACTGCGTTTGAGGAAGCGCAAAGTGCTGCGCGTATTGCGAAGCGGCGTGAAGCCCGTACTGCGTCTACGCACGGCTCTTGGCCATGAGATTGTCGCGACGGCGGAACACCCATTCATGACCATGGCGGGTTGGCTGCAGCTGGGCAAGCTCAAGGTGGGCGACACGATCGCAACGGCTCGTACTATGCCGGTGCCGGGACGCCGGAAGTGGCCGCATCACAAGGTTCTTGTTCTTGCCGATCTGATCGCCGAAGGTAATCTCTGTCATCCCAATACATTTTATTTCTACACGACTGAATCGCGGCATCGCGATGAGTTCGTGAAGGCGGTCGAAGTTCGTGCAATCATTCGCCGCTTGCGCATTGAGCAGAGACTGACATGGAATGAGATCGGCCGGATGACCGGCCTGGCAATGCGCGAAATCCAGGGCTACGGCGGCGGCAAAATCGGCTTTCATCGCCATGTGATCGGATGTCTTGCCACAGCATTGGGGTCACCTGATCTCTCGTGTTTGTCACGTTCCGATGTCTATTGGGACAGAATTGTGGAAATTGAGGCCGTCGGGAGCCGGGAAACTTATGATTTGCAGATCGAAGGCGATCATAATTTTTTGGCCAATAATTTCGTTGTGCACAATTCCCACGCGGCAAGCTTTGCGCTGCTCGTCTACACATCCGCCTGGCTGAAGCGCTACGAACCGGCCGCATTTTGCGCGGCGCTCATCAACAGTCAGCCGATGGGCTTTTATGCACCGGCGCAATTGGTGCGCGATGCGCGCGCGCACGGCGTCGAGGTGCGCCCAGTGGCGGCGGCGGTCAGCGAATGGGATTGCACGCTCGAGCGGCGGGACGACGGCCGCGCGGCGCTGCGCTTGGGCCTGCGATTGGTGAAGCACTTATCGCGCGAGGGCGCGGGCCGGCTGCTCGCGGCGCGCGCGGCGCGCGCCTTTACCGATGTTGGCAATCTTGCCGAACGGGCCGCGCTCGACCGCCGAGATCTCGAAGCGCTCGCCGCCGGCGATGCGCTCGCGGAGCTGGCCGGACACCGGCATCGCGCCGTGTGGCAGGTGAGCGGGGTGGAGCGTGCGCTGCCCCTGCTGCCTGCGCAAACTGCGGCGCCGGAGGGCATCCCGCTGCTGCGTGCGCCGCAGGAAGGGCACGATATCGTCGCCGATTATGCCAGTACGGGTTTGACGCTGCGGCGCCATCCGCTGGCGCTGCTGCGCGACAAGCTCGCAAAACGCGGTGTCATTCCCACGCAGGAACTCTGGGCTCAACCCAATGGCCGATGGGTCACGACCGCGGGCTTGGTCATTACCCGACAGCGGCCGGGCAGCGCGAGCGGCGTGACCTTCGTCACCCTGGAAGATGAAATGGGCTATGTGAATTTGATCGTTTGGGAGCGCGTGGCCGCCGCGCAGCGTCCGGCCTTGCTCGAATCGCGGCTGCTCGAGGTGCGCGGCAAGCTGCAACGCGAAGGCGACGTGCAGCACGTGATTGCGCAGCGCCTGACGGATCTTTCGGCGCTGCTCGGCGACCTCGTGGTCGAATCGCGAAATTTTCGCTGAAGGGGGCGGTGCGCGAACCGGCCGCGCGCCCGCGCGTAAAGTTAGGCCAAAGTCCAATGGTGAGATCAGGAGCCTAAGGGACAAAATCAGTGTTCCAGACCCTCGGCAAGGTCGCGCGTCGTCAAGCGCCACATCAAGGGGACGACATCATGAGCTCGCAAGACGACATTCCACGAACCGTCCTCCCTATCCCGGATCGGCCGCGCACGGGCCTCGTCACCTATGATGCGAAGGATCCGGATACGAAGTTCCCGCCGATCACGCCGTTGCGCCCGCCCAAGGGCGCGCCGAACGTTCTCATCGTCCTGATCGACGATGCCGGCTTTGGCTCCTCGAGCGCCTTTGGCGGTCCCTGCAACACGCCGAATGCGGAGCTCCTGGCGGCAGGCGGCCTGAAATACAACCGCTTTCACACGACGGCTCTTTGTTCGCCCACACGACAGGCCATGCTGACCGGACGCAATCACCACACGGTCGGCATGGGCGGGATCACCGAAATTGCAACGTCGGCGCCCGGCTATAACTCGCTGCTGCCGAACACCTGCGCGCCGCTCGCCCGGACCTTGAAGCTCAATGGATATGCGACCGCGCAGTTCGGCAAGTGTCATGAAGTGCCGGTGTGGCAGACGAGTCCGGCGGGTCCCTTCGATGCGTGGCCCACCGGGGGCGGCGGATTCGAATATTTCTACGGCTTCATTGGCGGAGAGGCGAATCAATGGTATCCGTCGCTTTATGAGGGCACCACGCCGGTCGAGACCAAGAAGACGCCCGAAGAGGGCTACCATCTGATGGAGGACATGACGGATAAGGCCATCAACTGGATCGGGCAACAGAAGGCGCTCATTCCCGATAAACCCTTCTTCGTCTACTTCGCACCGGGCGCGACCCACGCCCCGCACCACGTGCCGACGGAATGGGCGGACAAGTACAAGGGCAAGTTCGATCAGGGCTGGGATAAGCTGCGCGAAGAGATTTTCGCGCGCCAGAAGAAACTAGGCGTCATTCCGCCGGAGTGTCAGCTCACGCAGCGGCACAAGGAAATCCCCGCATGGGAGGAGATGCCTGCCGCGCTCAAGCCCGTGCTCGCTCGTCAGATGGAGGTGTACGCCGGGTTCCTCGAATATACCGACCACCATGTCGGCCGGTTATTCGACGGGCTGAAAAAGCTCAACCTGCTCGATAACACGCTGATCTATTACATCATCGGCGACAACGGCGCCTCCGCGGAGGGGACGCTGCACGGTACGTACAACGAGATGATCAATTTCAACGGCGCCGCGGCCCTCGAGACCCCGGAGTTCTTGACGGCGCGCCTCGACAAACTGGGCGGGCCGGACTCCTACAACCACTATGCGGTGGGCTGGGCGCACGCCATGAATACGCCGTATCAGTGGACCAAGCAGGTCGCCTCGCATTGGGGCGGCACGCGCAACGGCACGATCGTGCACTGGCCCAAGGGCATCAAAGGGAAAGGCGAGATGCGCTCGCAGTTCCATCATGTCATCGACGTCGCGCCGACCATCTTCGAGGCGGCCGGCCTGCCCGAGCCGCTCTTCGTCAACGGCGTGCAGCAGCATCCGATCGAAGGCGTCAGCATGGCGTACTCCTTCAATGACGCCAAGGCGGCCGAGCGGCGCGAGACGCAGTACTTCGAGATGTTCGGCAACCGCGGCATCTACCACAAGGGCTGGACGGCGGTGACGCGGCACAAGACCCCCTGGCTTCTGGTCGGCGAGAAAACCCCGGCGTTCGACGACGACAACTGGGAGCTCTACGACACCAGCAAAGACTGGAGCCAGGCGAACAACCTCGCCAAACAGATGCCCGAAACGCTTCACGAACTGCAGCGTCTGTGGCTGATCGAGGCGACCCGCTATAATGTACTACCGCTCGATGACCGGGCCGCTGAACGGTTGAGTGCAGAAACCGCGGGGCGGCCGGCGCTGATCAAGGGCAACTCGCAGATTCTATTTGGCAGCATGGGGCGGCTGTCTGAAAACTCGGTCCTTAACATCAAGAACAAGTCCCACTCGGTGACCGCCGAGATCGTGGTACCCGCGAGCGGAGCCGAGGGCGTCATCGTCTGCCAAGGCGGCAACATCGGCGGCTGGAGCCTGTACGCCAAGGGCGGCAAGCTCAAGTACTGCTACAACCTCTTGGGCATCCAGCAGTTCTACGTCGAGTCGGCGGGTGCGCTGACACCCGGCGAGCACCAGGTGCGCATGGAGTTCGCCTACGCGGGAGGCGGCCTCGGCAAGGGCGGCACGGCGTCCTTGTTCGTGGACGGCAAAAAGGTCGGCGAGGGCAAGATTGCCGCGACCGCGGCCATGGTCTTCTCCGCCGACGATGGGTGCGATGTCGGGGTGGACACCGGATCTCCGGTTTCACCGGACTACGGCTCGCGGGGCAACGAGTTTACCGGTCGCGTCAAGGGCGTCCAGTTGGCGATCGCCGAGGCTGCCGTGAGCGCCGATCACCTCGTCTCGCCGGAGGAAGCCGTCCGCATCGCGATGGCGCGGCAGTAAAGGGCGCACCGCTGGGCGGCCTGCTGACGGGGTACCAAAAGGGCTGGCTGCGCTTCGATGCGGTGGCAGGGCTGACGACAGGGGTTTCGCAGCGCATGCTCTTCGGAGAATATCGTAATCATGCGCTTTCCCGCTTAGCGGGTTTTCTTTTTCTTCCGGCCGCCTTTGTCCGCGGGCTCCGCGTCGGCACCGTCCGCATCGCCGATCTCGTAGTCGTCGAAGTCGCTGAGTAGTTCCGCCGTACGCCGCTCTTCCATCACCCGCTCGAGGCGCCGCCAAGCGGGTTCGGCACCCTTGGGCGTCCGCCGGCGCTGCGACTCGACGTCGCGCATAATGTGATCCACGTCAACATCGTCGACCGGGGCCGTGTCCTCGGCGTCTTCTTCCTCGAACTCGTCAGATTCGGGTTTTTCGCTCATCCTACCGAAGGCCAATGTGGGTACAAGGGTGAAGCACGCGCGTTATAAACGGAAAGTCGCCTCACGCGCAATACCCTGGCGCACAGTGCGCTATTTGACAAGATCGTTGAGCTGAAAAATCGGCAGCAACAGCGCAATAACGATGAACATTACGACCGCGCCCATGAAAACTACCATGAACGGACCCAACAGGTTCGTGAGGGTGGAAAGGAGAGCGTCCATTTCCCGCTCCTGATTCGTCGCCGCACGCTCGAGCATTTTCTCCAACTCGCCGCTGCTTTCGCCGCTGCTGATCAAGTGAATCATCATCGGCGGAAAGAGTTTGCGCGCCGCCAGCGATTTGCCGATGGGCGCCCCCTCGCGCACCCGCAGCGCCGCTTCCTCGACGGCCTTCTTCATCGGCAGGTTGTTGACCACTTCGGCCGAGATGCGCAGTGCCTCGAGCACCGGCACCGCACTCGCCGTGAGGATACTGAAAGTACGGGAGAATCGCGCGGTATTCAGTCCGCGAATGAGTTTGCCCGCGAGCGGTACGCGCAGCAGGAATCGGTCGAAGCGCATGCGCGCCTCCGGATCTTTGAGCCAGCGCGAGAAACCCCAGGTGCTTGCAGCGATCAGCATCAGCCCATAAAACCAATAGTGCCGGATGAGGTCGCTCGTGCCGATGAGTATACGGGTGGCAATCGGCAGTTCCTGATGGCCGGATTCGAATACCGCGACCACTTGCGGCACGACATACGCCAACAGAAAGGACACGATGGCAAACGACAGAACCATGAGCACGATGGGGTAAACCAGGGCATTGCTGACCTGTTGGCCCATTACTTGCCGTGATTCGGTGTAATCGGAGAGCCGTTCGAGCACTTGATCGAGTTTGCCGGACTGCTCGCCGGCGGAGACCGTCGCCCGATAGATTTCCGGGAATGCCTGCGGAAAATCCCGCAGGCCCTCGGCCAGCGGGTGACCTTCAACGACCTTGCCGCGCACGCCCAGTACGATCCTCTGCACCCGCGGCTTCTCGGTTTGTTCGGCAACCGCTTGCAGCGATTCCTCCAAGGGCAAGCCGGAGCGCAGCAGCGTCGCCAGCTGACGGGTCAAGAGCGCCAAATCCAGGGTCGAGAGGCCGCGCCGCATGAAACCGCGGGCTCGGCTCTGTTTCAGCTCGCGCTGCGCGGCCTCCTGAATCTCCATCGGCAGCAGATGCTTGTCGCGCAGCAGCTGCCGAACGTGCTTCGGGGTGTCCCCTTCAATCAGGCCCTTGCGTTCGCGTCCCTGAGGGTCGAGTGCCGTGTATTCGAACGCGCCCATCAGGAGCCTGTCCCGCAGACACCCCTCACCAAGCCAACCCGGAGGGCCCGGGCAGATCTCGCTTCATGCATCGTTGTCAGACAGGCTCCCTAGGCTCCCTAGGCGCGGAGACTTGATTGCCAGGCATTTTCCGGGCCGCCGTGAACCCATTGCGCTACGCAGTCCCTGCTGCGCGCAAGCCCTGGGTGGCCATCCATGGCCACCCGCGCGACGCATGCGTCGCGCCCTTGGGGGCTGCGGGCAAAACTTGCGACGCTTTCGCAGTCCCTGCGTCGCTGCAAGCCAGGGTTCGCCATCCTTGGCGAACCCGCTCGGCGCATGCGCCGAGCCCTTGTTTTGCACGCCCCGAAAAATGCCTTGCCAATCAAGTCTCCGCTTTCCATTTGCGTTGTTCATGAATTAATTCGGCTAGTCCTCGCGGGTGACGCGCAGCACCTCTTCCAAGGTCGTTTCGCCCGCCATGACTTTTCTGCGGCCGTCGTCACGAATGCCCGGGCTTGAGTTGCGCGCATAGCGCTCCAGCTCCTGTTCGGAGGAACCGTCGTGGATCATCGTGCGCATGTGATCGTCGACCGCGATTAGCTCGTAGATGCCGGTGCGCCCGCGGTAGCCGATGCCGGGCTCACTGCAGGGGCGGTACAGCTGCACGGGTTTGCCGTGCGGGTCGAGGTTCAGCAGCCGGCGTTCGTATTCGCCGGCCAGGAACGGCTCTTTGTTGTCCGGATTCAAGACCCGCACCAAGCGCTGCGCGAGCACGCCGATCAAACTCGAGGAGAGCAGGAACGGCTCGATGCCCATGTCGCGCAGGCGCGTGACCGCGCCGACGGCGGTATTCGTGTGCAGGGTGGAGAGCACGAGGTGTCCGGTCAGGCTCGCCTGCACGGCGATTTGCGCGGTTTCCAGGTCGCGAATTTCGCCCACCATGACCACATCCGGATCCTGTCGCAGAATGGCCCGCAGACCGCGGGCGAAGGTCATTTCCACCTTGGTGTTCACCTGGGTTTGGCCGATGCCGTCGATGTAATACTCGATCGGATCCTCGACCGTCATGACGTTGCGGGTATTGTCGTTGATGCGCTCGAGCGCCGCGTACAAGGTCGTGGTCTTGCCCGAGCCGGTGGGACCGGTTACCAATATGATGCCGTGCGGTTTATGGATGATCTCATCCATCGTCTCTTGCGTGCGCGCGTCCATGCCGAGGGAGGTGAGCTCGATTCGGCCGGCTTGCTTGTCAAGTAAGCGCAACACGACTCGCTCGCCGTGCCCCGACGGTAAAGTCGACACGCGCACGTCGACGGCGCGACCGGCGATGCGCAGCGAGATTCGGCCGTCCTGCGGCAGGCGCCGCTCCGCAATATCGAGCTTGGACATGACTTTGATGCGCGACACCACGAGCGGCGCCACGGCACGCTTGGTTTGCAGCACTTCGCGCAGCACGCCATCGACGCGAAAGCGAATGACGAGGCGGTTCTCGTAGGGCTCGATGTGGATGTCCGAGGCATTCTCTTTCACCGCTTGAGTCAGTAACGCATTGATCAAGCGGATAATTGGCGCTTCGTCGTCGCTCTCGAGCAGGTCCGAAGACTCGGGAATGTCCTCGGCCAAGTGCGCGAGATCCGTATTGTCGTCCAAGCCTTCCAGCATCTGCATGGCCGCGCCGGATCCCGCCTCGTACGCGATCCGCAACATCGAATCGAAAGCCTCGACCGAGACGCGTTCGAGCTTCAACGGCACGCCGACGAAGCGGCGCACCTCCGCCAGAGCCTGCGGCGTGACGCCCGGGCGGCATACGGTATCCGCGACGTCATTGGCGATACCTCGTACCAGTACGCCGTGGCGTTTTGCGAACGGAAACGACAGCTTCCGTTGTTGCAGCGGCTCCTGGAGTTCGGCGTTCATGGCGAGTGCACCGGTTGCGGGCCGACGGCGGGCTGCGGCGCCGGGGCCGGTTGCGCGCTCGGCGGTGCCGGCTGGGGGGCCGGGGCTGGTTGCGAGCTCGGCGGTGCCGGCTGGGGTGCAGGAGCGATTTGCGTGGCAGGTGCCGGCTGCGCGCTCGGCGCCGGTTGCGGCGTCGGGGCGATGGTGATCACGCTTCCGGTGGGTGCGGGTAGCGCCGCCGGATGCGCATTGCCGGGCGCATTCGGCGGAATGGCAGGCATCGACGGCTGCTTCTCGCCGGGCAGCAGCGTGATCTTGCCCTTGTGCAGATTGCGCTCCTCATCGCGAATCTCGTTGTATTTCGTCGAGCTGACCGCCTCGGTCGCGGGCTGATCGCGCAGTATTTTGGGACGCAGGAATACCAGCAAGTTGCTTTTCTGGCGCGAGCCGCTGCGGGATTTGAACAGGTTGCCGAGCAGCGGGATCGCGCCCAATACCGGCACGCGATCCTCGCTCTCGGTGACGGTGTCCTGCATCAGGCCGCCGAGTACGATAATGCCTCCGTCCTCGATGAGGATGGTGGTCTTGATGGAGCGCTTGTTCGTGGATATGTCGGCGGAATCCGCGAGCTTCGCGCCCGGCGAGGAGTCTTCCTGCTCGACTTTGAGCTGTATGGTGTCGCCTTCACTGATATGAGGAGTCACCTTCAGGATCGTGCCGACTTCTTCGCGCTGAATCGTCTCGAAGGGACTGGTCGTGCCGCTCACAGCCGCGGTCGAACTGGTATATTGGCCCGTGATCAGCGGAATCTCCTGGGTCACCTTGACCTCGGCCTCCTCGTTGTTCATGGTGATCACGCGCGGCGTCGAGATGATGTTGCTCGAGCCGTCGCTGCGCAATGCCTGAATGAGCGCAGCGAAACCCTTGCCCGTTCTCGAGTTGTATGAGCCGACGGCGAAGGTGGCGCCGTTCGGGATCAGCGAGGACACGCTCGTACCGGTCGTGAGGCTCGAGGTCGCACCGGTCGTGTTGGTTGCGGTGACTGACTGGCTGACATTGCCGCTCGCCGCGCTCAAGGCGGCGGCGGCCAGATTGACGATGCTGGTACCGGCGCTGCCGGGCAGATTCACCACGCCGTAGCCCAAGTTTTGGCCCCCATCCAGGAGCCACTGCACGCCCAGATTGGCGCTCTTGTTCACATCGACCTCGACGATCAAGGCCTCCACTTCGACCTGCGCGCGCCGGATATCGAGTTTGTCGATCACGGCCATCAGGTTCTTCATGATCTTCGGCGGTGCCGTCATGATGAGTGCATTGGTGGGGACGTCCGCCCAGATCGTCACGCTGGCATCCACATTGGGTATGCCGCCGCCGCCGGCCGAAGGCACGGCCGACTGCGGGCCGGCTTGAGCCTTGGCAGTGGCGGTTGCCTGTCCCTTGAGCTTGTCGGCCAATTTCTCAGCGTCCGCGTACAGCAAATAGCGCACTTCGGTATCGCCGGCGCCGCCCCGCCGCGGCGTATCCAAGCTGAGCACCAACGCCTTGACCTTGAGCTTGAGAGACTTCTCGCCGCTGATCAGCACGCTGTTGGTGCGCTCGTCGGCGACGACTTTAATCGCGGCGCCGGCGCCCTCGGCACCCGGGCCTTGATTCAGCTGATTGACGGTGCGCACCAATTCCGTCGCGCTGGCATTCTGCAGCGGAATGACGTCGATCGGCTCATCGCCGCTTTCGTCCATGCGCTCGATGATTTTCATGATGCGGGCGACGTTGCTGGCGCGATCCGAGATGATCAGCATGTTCCCCGCCGGATAGGCCGCCAGGTGGCCCTGCTGTGGGATCAACGGCCGCAGCAGCGGCACGAGCTGCGCCGCACTGACGTTCTTCATGGTGATGATCTGGGTGACCATCTCGTCCGAGGTCGAACTCACCTCGTTCGGCAAATCGATGGAAGGCAACTGGCGGGCATCGGTATTCGGAATGATCTTGATGACCTTGCCGGCGGGCACCGCCACATAGCCGTAGACCTGCAGCACGGCGAGGAACGCCTCGTAGAAGGCCGCCGCTGACATCGGGGTCGCCGACAGCATGGTGACCTTGGCGTTGACCCGCGGATCGATGATGAAGTTCTTGCCGGTTACCTCGCTGACCGCCTGGATGATTTGGCTCAGATCGGCGTCTTTATAATTCGGCGTAATGGTCGCCCCTTCCTGCGGCGACCGCGATGCAGGCGGCTGCGGCAGCGATACCGACACGAGCAACAGCGAGAGCGCGCAGACCGCTGCCGTGCGACTGATGAGCTGCGGATTGACTGACTTCGGCATCATGGGCTACCCGCGGATGGAACGCTTTCGGACCGTGCGCGTCTTTTCGACCAGCGCGCGCGTCATTCGTTTAGATTCTCATTGGTGCCGTTCGGCGGGAGCTGCGGCCCGCCGCCGTTGGACGTCCCGGCGCCGTTGGGCGGGCCGGCGCCGTTGGGCGGGCCGGCGCCGTTGGACGGGCCGGGCGCCGCTACCCCATCGGGCGACCCGGTACCGCCGGCGCTCGAATCGCCCTCCAAATCCTTGGTGGCCTCGCTGGCAACTTGGGCAATGTTCAGACTGACGTCCTGCTTTTGGCCGCCGCGTTCAATGCTGACTGTGACGTGATCCGAAGTTTGAATCGTATTGAATACCTCTTGGCTGTGCTGGGGATCATCGAGCACTTGGCCGTTGATAGCCGTGACCAAGTCTCCGGGCTTCAAACCCAATTTGTTGAAAATGGCGCGATTTCGACCCGGATAGGCCCGAAAGCCGCGTAATTTCCCCGCAGCGTTATCGTAGGAGGCGACGACCCGCATGACCTGATCGAGTATTCCCGGATCCTGCTGCACCATGCGGCGGATGTTGTCCACGGCCGCCACAGTGCGCGTATCGGTGCCTATCCTGCGGGCCGATGCACTGCTGCGATTGACGGGGAGAACGCGCGGCAGCAACAGAGTCTCCAGGGTGCCGCCCCGGTCCAGGATGACGTGATCGAGATAGACCGAATACAGCGATGCGCCGCTCACGTTGTCGCCAACCGAATACACCTTCGATGGACCACCGGCGCTGATGATCGCGATGCCATGCTTCGGATCCTGGGTTGCAATCGTGCCGGCCAATACCAGGTTGGCACTGCTGAGGGGCGCATTGGCCGGATCCTGCGTACTGGGGTCGGCGGTTGCGATGCCGAATAGATGAGCCGAGACCAGCGTTTGGACATCCGCTCTGGGGTGCTGGCGAGGCTGAGCGGTCCTTGCAATGATGGGCTGCGGGGATTTTACGGGCCCGCTCAAGAGCGACACGGCGATGCGCGCCAACTCCACGGCGATGAGCGCCGCCAGAGCGAGCGATACGAGATTGGGGCCGTTGCCCTGCAAGCGGGACAGCCATTCGTTCGTGCGCGTTTCAAGCATTCAAGAGTGTGCGCGTTGTCGCGAAAATTGCGCGAGCGGGCTCCACCGCACGCCTCTTAGGTTACCTAAGGCGGATAATCATAGGGCTACCGGCTAGTCTGCTCAAGCATTTGTTTTTACTTGCTAAAGTAGAGTGATACCGTTTGGCGACACTGGGCCAGTTGTCGAGGGTCTACCTAACAGCGCTTGTAAACGGCGATAGTGCGCCCTATAAACTATTTATTCATGAGCGACAATGAACGAGGTCGGGAAGGAACGGGTTTGGTCGTCGAGGAAACGGCGCCAAAGGTCAAACGTCCCCCTCTGTATCAAGTAGTTCTGATCAATGACGACTATACCCCTATGGAGTTCGTTGTTGATATTCTGCAGCGCTTCTTTGCGATGGACCGCACGAAAGCAACCCGGGTTATGCTGGAGGTCCATACGAAGGGTAAAGGAGTCTGTGGGGTCTTTACTTATGAAATCGCAGAGACCAAGGTGGCTCAAGTGATCGCGTACGCGCGACAACATCAGCATCCGCTGATGGCAACGCTAGAAGAGGCGTAACCAGTGCTTAGTCAAGAACTCGAATTTTGCTTGAACGATGCCTTTGCCGGCGCGCGTGAGGCACGCCATGAATTCATGACGGTCGAGCACCTGCTGCTCGCGATCGTGGATACCCCTAAAGTCAGGGAAATTTTGAAGTCGTGCGGCGCCGATACCGCGAAACTCAAGAACGAACTGAAACAATTCATCGATCAAACCACGCCGCGATTGCCGACCGGCGAGGATCGCGACGTACAGCCGACCCTCGGTTTTCAACGAGTGCTGCAGCGCGCGGTTTTCCACGTGCAGTCAAGCGGCAAGAAGGAAGTCACCGTGGCCAACGTGCTGGTCGCGATCTTCAGCGAAAAGCAGTCGCATGCCGCTTACCTTTTGAGCATGCAGGACGTATCGCGATTGGACGTCGTGAATTTCATTGCGCACGGTCTGTCCAAGGCCGGCGGCGAAGAGCGCAGCGATCGTGAGGACAGCGGCACTTCCACCGATGCCGAACGGGATGGGGACGGCGGCGGCAGCGCCCTGGAAAAATACGCGACCAACCTGAACGATGCCGCCCGCAAGGGCAAGATCGACCCGCTGATCGGCCGCAAGCTCGAGGTTGAGCGCACCATCGAGATCCTGTGCCGGCGGCGCAAGAACAATCCGCTCTATGTGGGTGAGGCGGGTGTCGGCAAGACGGCGATCGCCGAGGGTTTGGCGCGGATGATTGTGGAGAACCAGGTTCCCGACGTGCTTCTGGACGCCACCATTTATTCTCTGGATATGGGCTCCCTGGTCGCTGGCACGAAGTATCGGGGAGATTTCGAGAAGCGCCTGAAAGCGGTGCTCGCCGAGGTCAAGAAGCAGCCGGGAGCCATCCTCTTCATCGACGAGATCCATACGGTAATCGGCGCCGGCGCGGCATCCGGCGGCGTGATGGACGCCTCCAACCTGATCAAGCCGGCTCTGAACAACGGCGAGCTGCGATGCATCGGCTCGACCACGTACAACGAATATCGCGGGATATTCGAAAAGGATCACGCGCTGGCGCGGCGCTTTCAGAAAATCGACATCACGGAGCCCTCGGTCCAGGACACCGTCGATATTTTGCGCGGACTGAAATCCCGCTATGAAGAGCACCACGGCATCAAATACGAGGACGCCGCCTTGCAGGCGGCGGCGGAGCTGGCCGCACGCCATATCAACGACCGGCACATGCCCGACAAGGCGATCGATGTGGTGGACGAGGCGGGCGCCAACCTGCGCCTGCAGCCGGTCGAGCATCGTGAAGCGTCGGTTACCGTGACGCAGATTGAAAATGTCGTGGCGCGCATAGCGCGCATACCCCCCAAGAACGTGTCGATGTCCGACCGGGATGTGCTCAAGAACTTGGAGCGCAATCTCAAGCTGACCATTTTCGGCCAGGACAAGGCGATCGAAGCGCTGTCGGCCGCCATCAAGATGTCGCGTTCGGGGCTCGGCGACCAGCGCAAGCCCGTTGGCTCCTTCTTGTTCTCGGGCCCAACCGGCGTCGGCAAGACCGAAGTGACGCGGCAACTGGCCATTGCCATGGGCGTGGAATTCGTGCGCTTCGACATGTCGGAGTACATGGAGCGGCACACGGTTTCGCGCCTCATCGGCGCACCGCCGGGCTACGTCGGATTCGACCAGGGCGGCTTGTTGACGGAGGCCATTGCCAAGCACCCGCATTGCGTGCTGCTGCTGGATGAGATCGAGAAGGCGCACCCGGATGTGTTCAATCTCTTGCTGCAGGTCATGGATCACGGCACGCTCACCGACAACAATGGGCGCAAGGCAGACTTCCGCCACGTGATCATCGTCATGACCACGAATGCGGGAGCGTTCGAAATGAGCCGGCCGAGCATTGGCTTTACTCAGTCGGATACGGCATCGGACGGAATGGAGGCGATTCGGCGCTTGTTCTCCCCGGAATTTCGCAATCGTTTGGATGCCGTCATTCAGTTCGGCAGCCTCGATCAGAAAACCATCGAGCGTGTCGTCGACAAGCTGCTGGTCGAGGCCGAGGCGCAGCTCGAACAGAAGCGCGTCTCGATCTCGGTCAACGAGCGCGCGCGCCGATGGATCGCCAAGCGCGGCTATGATCCGAAGATGGGCGCGAGACCGATGGCAAGAATCATTCAGGAGCACATCAAGCGGCCGCTTGCCGAAGAGCTGTTGTTCGGCAAACTCGTGAACGGCGGACACGTCGAAGTGACGTTGAGCGAGGACGGCGAGAAGTTGAAGCTCGAGATGCGCTCGACGGACGAGCCGGCGCTGTTGTCTAATTAGGCTGTTTCCATGCGCTTCGCGCAACTCTCAACGGGGTCGGGACGACCCCGAACTTTAAGGGCGGGGCCGTTGCGGCCGCGTTAGATTCCGCGCGAAGCGCATGGAGAGTTGCGCGAAGCGCATGGAAAGTGCCTAAAAAATTCTAGCGGCCGCGGTAAACGATGCGGCCCTTGGTCAAGTCATAGGGCGTCATTTCGACGGTGACTTGATCGCCGGTCAAGATGCGAATGTAGTTTTTGCGCATCTTGCCGGAGATGTGGGCGGTTACCACGTGGCCAGTCTTGAGTTTGACCCGAAACGTGGTGTTGGGCAGGGTCTCCACGACCTCGCCCTCGAATTGAATTGCCTCTTCTTTTGACATGCGTCCTTGTGGTGTACATGAAGCCGCGCGCATTGTGCAGAAAGCGCCTTGTTAATGCAATTTACGCCGGTGCTCTTGACCAGCTGCCGCGCGGCATGCGCCGCGCGTAGCGGCGCAGCAATGCCGCGAACTCGTGGCGCGAGACCTCGCGGGCGCCGAGGCTGGCCAAGTGAGCGCTGGCAACTTGGCAGTCGATGACCTGGATGTCGCGTGCGCGGCACTCCTCGATCAAGCGGGCCAACGCCACTTTCGACGCGTCGCGCTCCCGGCTGAACATCGACTCGCCGAAAAATACCCTGCCCAATTGAATGCCGTAAAGACCGCCGACCAGGCGCTCGGCGAGATAGGTCTCAATCGAGTGGCCGAATCCGAGAATATGGAGCTGTTCGTAGGAGCTGATCATCTCGCCATTGAGCCACGTGTCGGGACCCGAGCGGCGCGGCGCGGCGCAAGCGCGGATCGTGGCGCCAAATGCGTGGTCCAAGCGTGTCGTGTAGTGTCCGCTGCGCAGCGTCTTGCGCAGACTCCGCGAGGCATGGAACTCGTCCGGAAACAACACCATGCGCGGATCCGGCGACCACCAGAGAATCGGCTGCTGCGCCGAATACCAGGGGAAGACGCCGCGTTCATAGGCGGCGAGCAACCGCGCCGGGCTCAAGTCCCCACCCGCGGCCAACAGCCCCGGCGGCTCGCGCAAAGCTTGATCCAGCGGCGGGAACCAATCCGGATCGGCGCTCTCGCCCAGCCACACCAACCTGCTCAGAGCCGCAACTCCTCATCGGGCGCGCGGTGGTAGGGCACGTGTTCATTCACCGCGGCCGCGTAACTGTCGACACCGCGCGCTTCGCGAGCCGCAAAGTCGCGAATGGCCGAAGCAAAGCGCTCATCGACGATGTAATGCGCCGAACTCGTCAGCGTCGGCACGAAGCCGCGCGGAACCTTGTGCTCGCCTTGGGTACCCGGTTCGAATCGCCGCAATTTCTTGTCAATGCAGTATTCGATGCCCTGGTAGTAGCAGGTCTCGAAATGCAGACTGTGGTAGCTGCCGCCTGCACCCCAGTAGCGCCCGAACAGAGCGTCCTCGCCCACGAAGAACATCGCCACGGCGATCGGCTTTCGTCCATGACGCGCCACCTTGAGCATCAAGTGCTCGGGCATGCTGGCGGCAAGTAGCTTGAAGAACTTAAGGTTGAGGTACGGCTCATGGCCATGGCGATAGAAGGTATCCGCGTAGAACTCGTAAACGGTGCGCCACTCGGCATCAGCCATCTCGCCGCCGAAGCGCGTGTCGAACTCAATGCCCGCCTCGGCAACGCGGCGCCGCTCGCGTTTCGCTTTCTTACGCTTCTCGGCGGTAAACGTCGCCAAGAAAGCGTCAAAGGATTCGTAGCCCCGGTTATGCCAATGGAACTGGCAGTCGCGCCTGAGAATGAGGCCGGCTTGCCTCAGGCACTCGAGATTGTCGTCGCCTGGAAACAAAACATGCCACGAGGAGAGCCTCTCGGAGCGTGCATAGTCGCGCGCCAACCGGATCAGCGTGGCGGTCATCGACCGGGCATCGACGGCCGGACTCACCAGTAAGCGCGGGCCGCTGACCGGCGTGAACGGTACCGCCGACAGAAGCTTCGGGTAGTACTTCAATCCGTACTGGGCGTAGGCGCTCGCCCAGGAGAAGTCGAACACGAACTCCCCGCGGGAATGCGCTTTGCGAAATAACGGCATCGCGCCGAGCGGCCGCCCGCTCGCGTCCTCTACCACCAGATGCCGGGGTGCCCAGCCGGTTCGCGGCGTGGTAGAGCCGGACTCTTCCAGAGCCAACAAGAATTCGTGACGCAGAAACGGCTGCGCCGCTCCAAGCCGGCCGGCGCCCGGCCGGGCCTCACGGTCCGTCCCCGGGCCGGCCACCGCTACGAGCGCGTTCCAACCGGCCGCGTCAATATCGGCGATGCTGTCGAGGAATCGCGGGCGAGACACGATCACGCGTGGGCGGCGCGGGGTTTGAGGTGAAGCTCAGCTTCAATTCGTTCTAGGTATTTGTCGGCATCGAGCGCGGCCATGCAGCCGGTACCTGCCGAAGTGACGGCTTGCCGGTACACGTGATCGGCTACATCGCCGGCGGCGAACACGCCGGCAACGCTCGTGGCGGTGGCATTGCCATCGCTGCCTCCCTTGACCACGATATAGCCTCCGCGCATGTCGAGCTGCTGCTCGAATAGCTGCGTGTTTGGTTGATGACCGACCGCGATGAACACGCCGTCGACCTTGAGGAGACGTGTCCCGGCCGCATGCAGGGCGCGCACGCGAACTCCGGTCACACCGGCCTCATCCCCCAGGATCTCATCGACTGCATGATTCCAGATGATGCCGATTTTACCTGATGTTTCAAGCGCAAACAGGCGATTTTGAAGGATTTTCTCAGCTCTAAGCTTGTCGCGACGGTGTATGAGCGTGACCTGCGAGGCGATATTGGCCAGGTACAGCGCCTCTTCCACGGCGGTGTTGCCGCCACCCACCACCGCAACCGCCTTGCCCCGGTAGAAGAAGCCGTCGCAGGTCGCGCACGCGGACACGCCCTTGCCGCGATAGAGCTCCTCCGAGGCCAACCCGAGGTACTTGGCCGAGGCCCCGGTCGCGATGATCAGCGCGTCGCAAGTATACTCGCCGTTGTCGCCCTGCAGGCGAAACGGCCGCTGGCGCAACTCTACGCGGTTGATGTGATCGGCGACGATCTCGGTGTTGAAGCGTTCCGCATGTCGGCGCATGCGATCCATCAGCTGCGGGCCCTGCAGGTGCTCCACGTCGCCGGGCCAATTGTCGACATCCGTGGTGCTCATCAGCTGGCCACCTTGTTCCAGGCCGGTGATCAGCAGGGGCGAACGATTGGCGCGAGCCGCGTAAACTGCGGCGGAATAACCCGCGGGACCCGACCCCAGGATGAGGAGTGGACTGTGCCTGACGACGCTCGTGCTCATGTAAAATTTGCCTCTCTTCTCTCATGCCGGGCCGGTGTTGCAGGGCCGCCGGCTCATGGTAAGTAAATCCGTGGGCGCCAGCCAGTTCAAACGAGCCGCTGCTTGGGTTCGCCGCAGGTGTTGGTACCCTACCGCCGCATCGGTTACTATTACATAATATTCAATAATTTAAGAGCAAAATGTCATTAAAGGTCTAGAGTTGACTGAAGCTGCCGCCCTCAAGAAGCCGAAATCCAGCGGGAAACTCTCCGCAGCCGTAGCGCGGTCTTTGCGCGAAGGCACACTTTGGACCTTATGTGCGCTGGCGCTGCTGTTGTTGCTGGCGCTGCTGTCCTATAACGCGCGCGACCCGGGCTTCGCGGACACCGGCGAACCCGGTCCGGTGAGCAATTGGATCGGACCGGTGGGCGCCTGGCTTGCCGGTTTTTTTCTCTTTATGTTCGGGCGGCCTGCGTACCTCTTCCCTGTCATGTTGGCGTATGCAGGTTGGCTGGTTCACAGGGACCAGTCATCGTCGGACGTTCGCTCGCGGCTCAACACGCTGCTGCGTGCGGCCGGATTCGGCCTGACCTTGGTCACCAGCTGTGGTCTGGCGAGTTTGCATTGGGACGGATCCGCTCTGCCCAACGGCGGCGCCGGTGGGGTGCTTGGCGAGTTGGTGGGCCGGGGGAGCGCGCAAGGCTTGAGCTTTCTTGGCGCAACGCTGCTGCTCCTCGGGCTGTGGCTCGCCGGTGTCGCGCTGTTCTCGGGGCTGTCGTGGTTCGCGATCATGGACGCGCTCGGCGCGTGGGTTTTGCAGGGCATCGACTGGGCGCGCGCCAAGATCGATCGGCGGCGCGAGCTCGCTTTCGGGCAGCAGCGCAAGCAGGCGCGTCAGGGAGTGGTGCGCGAGGAGCAGAAAAAAGTCGCGAGCCGGTCTCCGCCGCGCATCGAGGCGGCGGCGCCGGTACCGGAGAAGAGCGAACGAGTTGAGCGCGAACGCCAAGTGCCGCTGTTCGATGCCCCGAAATCGAGTGAATTGCCGGCATTGTCCTTGCTCGACGAGCCGCGGCCTCGCGAACAGTCGTATTCCGACGAGGCGTTGGAGGCGATGTCGCGTTTGGTGGAGCTCAAGCTGCGGGATTTCGCCGTGGAAGCAGAAGTGGTGGCGGTGCAGCCCGGTCCGGTGATCACGCGCTTTGAATTGCGGCCGGCGCCCGGCGTCAAGGTCAGCCAAATCAGCAATCTCGCCAAGGATCTTGCGCGCGCGCTGTCCGCCATCAGCGTGCGGGTCGTGGAAATCATTCCGGGCAAGTCGGTCGTCGGCTTGGAAATACCCAACGAGAAACGTGAGATCGTCACGCTCGGCGAGATCATCAAATCCAAACCCTATGACGAGGTGGGATCGCCTCTGGCGCTTGCGCTCGGCAAGGATATCGGCGGTGTGCCGATCGTTGCGGACCTGGCGCGCATGCCGCACCTGCTGATTGCCGGCACGACGGGCTCCGGGAAGTCCGTCGCGATCAATGCGATGGTCCTGAGCCTGATCTACAAGGCGACTCCGGAACACGTGCGGATGATCATGATCGATCCGAAGATGCTGGAGCTTTCGGTCTATGAGGGAATCCCGCATCTGTTGGCGCCGGTGGTGACCGACATGAAGCAGGCGGCCAACGCTTTGCGATGGTGCGTAGCGGAGATGGAAAGGCGCTATCAGCTGATGTCGGCCTTGGGCGTGCGCAATATCGGCGGCTTCAACCGCAAGGTGAAGGAGGCCACTGACGACGGCATGCCGATCAAGGATCCGATTCGCATGCAAAAGATCGCGCAGGGCGTACCCGGCGTCGTGGCAGAGGACGTGCCGGATCTGACGACGCTGCCGTTCATCGTCGTGATCATCGATGAGCTGGCCGACCTGATGATGATCGTCGGCAAGAAAGTGGAAGAGCTCATCGCGCGCCTCGCGCAGAAGGCGCGGGCAGCCGGCATACATCTGATCTTGGCGACGCAGCGACCTTCGGTGGACGTGATTACCGGACTCATCAAGGCCAATATCCCGACTCGCATCGCATTCCAAGTATCGGCCAAGGTCGATTCGCGCACCATTCTCGACCAAAGCGGCGCCGAGTCCCTGTTGGGTCACGGCGACATGCTGTTTTTGCCGCCCGGCACTTCCATTCCGACGCGCGTCCACGGCGCCTTTGTGTCGGACCAGGAAGTCCACCGGGTGGTGGCGGGCCTCAAGGACGCGTCCCCCCCGATCTACATTGATGAGATTCTCGAGGGTCCGCGCAATCCGATCCCCGGTTTCCCGGATGAGGAGGAGGAGGGCGCTGAAGGCGGCTTGGGCGACGCCGAATCAGATCCGCTTTACGACGAGGCGGTGCGCATCGTCACCGAGACGCGCAAGGCGTCCATTTCCGGCGTACAGCGCCGGCTCAAGATCGGCTACAACCGTGCGGCCCGCCTGGTGGAGGCGATGGAGGCGGCCGGCTTGGTCGGTCCGTTGCAGTCGAACGGAGCGCGCGAAGTCTTTGGTGCCGCGCCGCCGGAGGAATGAGTCCCTTGGCGAGATATCGAATTGCGGCAGGCACTCTTTTATTCTTTAGTGTGTTTCTGAGCGGCATCGGCTTGCCGAGCGGTGCGGTCGCCGCCGCAACGCGTCCCGCATCGCCCGCCAGCGAGGTTGAAAAATATCTGGCCGGACTCTCGAGCTGGTCTGCCGACTTCCAACAGACCATCGATGATGGGCAAGGCAAGGTATTACGCAGCGCCGCCGGCAAGTTCTATTTGCAGCGCCCGGGAAAGTTTCGCTGGGATTACACGGACCCTTCGGAGCAATTGGTCTTGGCCGACGGCAAACAAATCTGGTTCTACGACAAGGATCTGGCGCAAGCCAATGTGCGCAATGTGGATACTACCCTCGCCAGCACGCCCGCCATGCTGTTATCCGGCGGCAGTTCGGTGAGCAGCCAGTTCGATATCACGGCGCTGCCGGACAGCGGCGGATTGCTGTGGTTCCAACTCATTCCAAAGCACCCGGATACGGACTTCCAGCTGGTGCGCATCGGCTTCGACAAAGACGGCGAATTGGCATCCATGTTCCTCGCCGACAAGCTCAATCAAGTGACGCAGCTGACCTTCACTCACCCCACGCGCAATCCCACGTTCGCCCCGGACCTGTTTTCTTTCTCGCCGCCGCCGGGAGTCGATGTGATCGGGCGCGACAGCAAGTGAGCGCGATCGGCGAGCGCGCATACAGGCCGCTGGCTGATCGGCTGCGCCCGCGCATCCTCGATGAGTTCGTCGGGCAAGCGCACTTACTGGGAGCCGGTGCGCCCTTGCGCCGCGCGCTGGAGTCCGGCCGGCCGCACTCCATGATCCTGTGGGGTCCGCCGGGCACCGGCAAGACGACGCTCGCGCGTTTGGTGGCAACCGGCGCTCATGCGCAGTTCATCGCGATGTCGGCCGTGCTGGCCGGCATCAAGGACATTCGAGCAGTGGTCGAACAGGCGCGAGCCTTGCGCGGCACGCGCGACACGGTGCTGTTCCTCGACGAGGTGCACCGCTTCAACAAATCCCAGCAGGATACTTTTTTACCTTACGTCGAGGATGGCACGCTGATCTTCGTCGGGGCGACGACGGAAAATCCCTCCTTCGAAGTGAACAATGCGCTGCTGTCGCGGGCGAGAGTCTATGTCCTGAAGCCTCTCACCGCAGAGGACTTGGGGAAGCTCCTCGACCGCGCCCTTAGCGACTCGGAACGCGGCTTGGGAGCTCTGAGATTGCAGATCGAGCCGAACGCTCGCGAATTGCTTCTTGCGGCCGCCGACGGCGATGCGCGCCGCATGCTCAATTTGCTGGAAACCGCGGCCGATCTGAGCGTGCCCGACGGCGCGGGGCGCCGGCTCGACGCGGACACGATGCGCTCGGTCATCGGCAGCACCTATGTGCGCTTCGACAAGGGCGGAGAGAATTTTTACGACCAAATCTCCGCCTTGCACAAGTCGGTCCGCGGCAGCGATCCGGATGCGGCGCTATATTGGCTGTGCCGCATGCTGGCAGGCGGTTGCGATCCGCTGTACATCGCACGGCGCGCCCTGCGCATGGCGAGCGAGGATATCGGCAATGCGGATCCGCGCGCCCTGACCTTGAGCCTGGAGGCGTGCGCGGTGTACGAGCGCCTGGGAAGCCCGGAGGGTGAGCTGGCCATCGCGCAGGCCATTGTGTTCATGGCCTGCGCCGCCAAGAGCAACGCGGTCTATACGGCATACAATGCGGCCGCAGAAGATGCGGCGCGCCTGGGCTCGCTTGAAGTGCCGCTGCATTTACGCAATGCCCCGACACGGCTGATGAAGGAAATCGGCTATGGCAAGGGCTATCGATACGCACACGACGAACCGGATGCATATGCCGCCGGCGAACGCTATTTCCCCGACGATATGCCGGATCGTCGCTACTATGTGCCTGTGCCGCGTGGTCTTGAGATAAAGATCGGTGAGGCGTTGGCGGCGCGCCGTGCGCGAGATCGATCGCCGCGCGGTGCGGATGGAACGTGACCTGCCTACAATGACGATCTTCGGGGCTTAAGGAATTCATCGTGCTCGATCCGAAGCTGCTGCGCAGCGATTTATCGGGAGTGGCCGCCGAGCTGGCGCGTCGCGGTTTTGTGCTCGATGTGGCGCGAGTTGCCGCCGCGGAGGAGGGGCGCAAGGCGCTGCAGATCGAGGCCGATCGGCTGCGTGCGGAGCGCAACTCAAACGCCAAAGCAGTGGGCCAGGCGAAGGCGCGAGGCGAGGATGCGGCGCACTTGATTGCTCTGGGGGAATCGCTGGGCGCCAAGTTGCAAGAGGTCGAAGGGAAGCTCGATCTGATCCAAGCGGAACTCACGAATTTGCAATTGGGATTACCCAATATCCTGCATGCCAGCGTGCCCGCGGGGCTCGATGAGTCCGCAAACGTCGAAGTGCGGCGCTGGGGCGTCCCACGACAATTCCAATTCGAGCCGAAGGATCATGTGGCGGTTGGTGAACGCATCGGCATGGATTTCGAGGCGGCGGGCCGCATATCCGGAGCGCGCTTCGTCGTGATGACCGGCAGCTTGGCGAAGCTCCACCGCGCTCTCATTCAGTTCATGCTCGATCTGCACGTGCGCGAGCATGGTTATCGTGAAGCCTACGTACCGTATCTGGTGCATGCCGCGGCGCTCGAGGGGACCGGGCAGTTGCCGAAGTTCGAGCAGGATTTGTTCGCAGTGCGCGGCGATCCCGGATTTTTTCTCATCCCGACCGCCGAAGTACCCGTCACGAATCTGGTGCGAGAGCAGATATTGGAGGCCGATGCGCTGCCCATCAAATATGTGGCGCACACGCCCTGCTTCAGGTCTGAAGCGGGCGCAGCCGGCAAAGACACGCGCGGAATGATTCGCCAGCACCAGTTCGAGAAGGTGGAGCTGGTGCACATCGTGCGCGCCGAGCAATCGTACGCGGCGCTCGAGGAGCTCACGAGCCACGCCGAAGCAGTGCTCAAGGCGCTGGAACTGCCGTATCGCGTGGTTTCGCTCTGCGCGGGCGATGTCGGTTTCGCAAGTGCCAAGACCTACGATCTCGAGGTGTGGCTGCCTTCACAGCATCGCTATCGTGAGATCTCATCCTGCAGCAACTGTGAATCGTTTCAAGCGCGCCGCCTGCAGGCGCGCTGGCGGAACCCGTCGACCGGCAAACCAGAGCTCGTTCACACCTTGAACGGCTCCGGCGTGGCCGTTGGCCGGGCTTTGGTCGCCATTCTCGAGAACGGTCAGCAGGCGGACGGTAGCGTCGTGCTACCACCCGCGCTCAGCCCATACATGGGCGGACAGCTGCTGCTGCCTTAAGGGGCTGCGGTTGCCGATCTAGCTGCGGTTGCCCATCATCAGGCGCAACACGTACCAGAACATGAGCGCGATCGAGGCGAACAGCTGCATCGCAGCCGAGACATACCGATCTTCCGGATAGGCATTGATGATGTTCGACGTATCGTAAAGAACCGCCGCGCCGGCGAAGCCGATCATCAACACGGAGAACCAGGTTCCCAGCTGGAAGCCGAAGACAACGCCGCCGATGATCGCGAGCAGCGCGAGCACGCCGCCCCACATCAATATCGCGCGCAAAAATGAAAAATCCTTCCGTGTGCGATGAGCGACGAACATCAGGCCGCCGGCACCGAGTGCGGTCACCAGCGTGGCGCTGTCGATGGTGCCCGGCGCCTTGGCATCGGCAATATAGAGCAGCGGAACGAAAATGAGCGCCTCGGCCACCACGTAAACGCCGTAGGCGAAGTACTGCATGCCGATGGAGGTGCTGGTTTGCGCAGTGCGCGACGCCAGCCATCCGGTCAGCATGAAGGCACCCAATATGAGGAGCCAATTGAACCCGAACATGAAGCGCGCGATCTGCGCTGCGAGGCCGGATTCGAACAGCCCCAGCTCCACGAGGATGAAGCCGAGGATGCCGCCCACGAGATGGGTGTAGGTGCGTGTGATGAAGACGCTGCGGCTGTCGGCGCGCGCTCCGGGAAATGCCGCATTGTTGATCGGAAAATTAGCCATTACGAATTGTCCTCTGCCGGTTCATGCAACGGAAGATTTTAGCACTCCCGCCCGGGGCGTGCCGAAAGCGCCCGCTCACGTCCTATATGGGGTGCGCGGCGCGGCATTCAATGGGCGCTGATCACGGCCGTCGCCAAAGACGCGCAATGTGGATTATCATGTGGAGAGTAATCCACATGCTGTTTGGGTGGCTGGTGTAATGAAGACAATACAGATGACCATCGACCCGCGCCTGCTCAAAGCAGTCGATAGGCTTACGCGCGCACGGAAAACAACTCGGTCGGCGTTGATTCGCGCTGCACTGGAAGCAGAGCTTCGACGGGAGCGCGTCCATGAGCTCGAAGCACGGCACGCCGCCGGCTACGCAGCACAACCGGTCCTCGCGGGAGAATTCGACGCGTGGCTTGATCAACAGGAATGGGGTTGCAAGTGAGGCGCGGGGATGTTTGCTGGTACACGTTCCCCGCTCCAAACAAACGACGCGCGGTGCTGATCCTGACGCGCGACTCCGCGATCGCGGTGCTGAACAGCCTCACGGTTGCACCTATCACAACGACCATCCGCAGTATTCCGACTGAAATTGTACTCACGCCAGACGATGGGCTACCAGACACCTGCGCTGCTAACTTCGACAATATCCAAACGGTGCCGAAAGTGAACATCAGTGCGCCAATCACCCATCTTTCGGCACGGAAAATGAAGGCGGCAGCCGGCGCCATAGGGTTTGCATTGGGACTTATTGACTCCAATGCGTGACCGGCGATCAGGACCTCTCCTGAAAAGCGAGTCAAAATCAGGCAAAATCAGTTGCAGGCTGTTGATGTAGAAGATAATGGAGAGGTGGCAGAGCGGTTGAATGCACCGGTCTTGAAAACCGGCAACCCCGCAAGGGGTTCGCGAGTTCGAATCTCGCCCTCTCCGCCAAAAGCACTGGCGAGTTCGACAACCCGGCGAAGCCGGGTTGGACGCCGGAGCGGAGCGACGGCGGTCCCGAGCGCTAGCGAGGGATGAGCGGCGAAGCCGCGAACAATCTCGCCCTCTCCGCCAGTACAGCTGCGAGTTCGACAACCCGGCGAAGCCGGGTTGGACGCCGGAGCGGAGCGACGGCGGTCCCGAGCGCTAGCGAGGGATGAGCGGCGAAGCCGCGAACAATCTCCTCCTCTCCGCCAGAGGCGTCGCCCGAAGATCAATTCCGCTTCGGCAGTAGTTCGGTGAGCGCGTAAAGCGTCTTCTGCGGGAACCGCTCGAGCGGATAGTACTTTTTGATAACGGCAAGGGCGTGATCGTAACTGCGAATATCTAAATGCCGCAAAAGGTAGCGAACGTCCTCCTCATCGTGAAACTCTGCACCGATCCTCATAGAAAGGCACTTCATCGCGAGCAGATATGAGGGCTGGGCCACCATGACGCGCAGGTGATCCAGCTCAAGGAATGGCGCAAAATCGCCGTGCGCACTCATGAACCCTTTTACGCCGTCATTGAGCCAGTCCTGAGGCAAACCCGCACGAGCGCCGACCCGCGCCGCAGCTTCGCGCACCTGGGCAGGAGGTCGGAACACGGCGTCTACGTCTTGAGTCGATGGACGGACTGCGTACGCCAGGCACATCACGGCGCCGCCGACGAGGAAAAGTTCACCCTCTGTTGCCGAATTGCGCAGTTCCTCGTTTAGGAGAGCGAAGAGTCGCCGAATGTCAGATTGCATCAGTGCGGCCATATTCAGAGTCGCTGTCCCAAGCTCGAGTCGATAAAAATATTACGGAGCCTGAACGGTGGCGGCGAGTGCGTTAAGAGGTGCAGTCGGAGACTCTGGAGAGCGGTGCCAAATGAGGGCTCTTGCAGCGGCATAACGGAACGCGTCCACGCCGGCGGAGTCAGCGAACAGCGAGCGCAGCCGTACTCGACCATTGCCGCAACATAGTTTGCAAGGAACGGCGTGAGGGCGACTGACGGCGGCGTGGCGACAGCGTCTTGCATTTCACCGGGCGTCAACTCTGAAAGCAGCGAGTTGAGTTCAGCGAGCGCGAAACGCGACGAAGCCTCGCTTGCGCAGCCCGCCACGCATTCCTGGAACCGGACAGATGGGGCTGACAGCACCCGGCTCAGCACATACGCCGACATATCCATTCCGGCGCGCTTGGCGGCTTGATGGATCGCGGATTTTTCCGCGCTGGTGACGCGAATCTGCAGCTGCGCCTTTTTCGTGTCTTGGCTCATAGGGCGCAGTATCTGGGGGCGCCGTGCAGAATGTCAATACATATGTATTGACAACCCTATGTATTGACAAGGCCCCAGCCCATGGGGCGCCGTTGGGGGGATGTGTCGCTCGAGTGGGGCGTTGCGACCGCGACGGTCCCGGATGAGCGGCGTCCGCCGCGAACAAGGCAGCGTCGACGTGAAGAAACTCATCGTGGCCGTCACGGTGCCGAGGGGAGCCATTGTAGATCCTGGCAAGACTCCAATTTCATCTGAATGGTGGCGAAGTCGGGCATCGCCCGCGTTGCACATTCGGCGGCGCATTTCCTGAGAGCGCCGGCGTCAAAGCCGGGCGACATTGGGCACTGGCTCTGGCAGGCCGACATGGCCGAATTAAACCGGGCCAAGTCATCCTTCGCCGTACTTTTCGCCCCCGCGATGCGAATCTGATCGAGGTCGACAAGCCGCGGCAGAAGATACAGGTTCAGCTTTCTCAACGTCGCCCTTTGGGTGTCAATGTTAGCCTTGATTGCCTCCGATGGCGCCGCTGCAGCGGCGCCCGGCACCGTATTTTTGTCCTGCGATGCCAGTATTGATTCACCCAAGCGAATTTGATATTTGATGACCTCGATGCAATAAGCAGCATGCACGTCGGTCTCGTTTGGTGGCGACGTCAGTGGAGTCTGGGCAATGCCAGCACCCGTCAGCAATAGCATCGCGCCCGCTGTTGAAGCGGTAACTCGAAGGATTCCCACGGCCGCCCTCCCTCTATCTGGACAGTAGGCCATGTTACCGCAACGAATGGCGGCCTTTACCTCTTGGTGCGCAACTTGCCCATGAAATCGCGTTTGCCAATCGAGACCCCCTTCCAGCGCAAAATGTCGTACATCGTGGTTGCGTGGAAGTAAAAATTGGGCAGCGAGAAGGAGAGCAGGAAATTCTCGGCGGTGAAGTCGATATGGCGGTCGCCGAACGCAAAGCGCATGTCGCGGCCGACAAAAGCGTCGATCTCGGCCGCCTCGACCGCTTCGAGCGCAGCGAGTGTTTCAGCGATTCGCGCCTTGAGCGCCGCGAAATTCTCGGGGGGTGGCGTCATATCGGGCGAGAAGACACCCCGGCGCACACCTTCGATGGCGCCAAGGGAGTGCACTGCCGTCGATTTCACCTGATAAGGGAAGGGCAGCATGTCTTCGGCGAGGCGGGCCTGAATGATGTCTTGGGGTGCGATCCCTCTCTCGGTGCAGAAGGCCTCCGCCTTGCCGAGCAGTCCGGAGACGGCCTCCAGGATCTGTCGATAGGCTGGGACAGTGGCGGCGTAGAGCGAAAAGGCCATGGCATTTCCCCGCAATTGTTGATCGGCGAAGTTTAACCGTACCTAAGTGTAGTGCGAAGCCGATGGCGTTAACAGCCGCCTTCATTTAGCCTGACGGTTGAACGTGCACGCTCAATACAGTGACGCGAAAACCATGGCGCAAATTCAGAACCCTGATTCCTCCAATCCACCCGAATGGCAGCCGACGGCTTCGGGTAAGGCGGAGCTGAAGCTGAGTATGGTATTGGCAGGGCGCGTTCCTGCACTGCAAATGGATTTCGACTTCAAAAATGACGGAGGCTTCGTCGTCGCACGGCGCGCACTCAGCCGTGCGATGCCGAAGGAATATGCCGTGCATTTTCGACTGCGAGGCCGCGGCGCGGTCAATGATCTGGAACTGAAGCTGCTCGATGCTGCGGGTCAGAACGTGTGGCGATACGTGAAAAAAGATCTACGGCTTCCGGCGCGATGGAGACGAATCAGGGTGGAGAGCCGGGAAATCGATTTTGCCTGGGGCCCCGCGAGCGGCAGTGCCATTTCGCAGCTGGGTTTCATCGAGTTTGCCATCGTCGCGCGTCAAGGCGGCAAGGGCACGATGTGGATCGCCGATGTGGATATCGAGGATTGCAGCGCTGCACAAGCCCCTTCGGCCAGCGCTTCGAGCGCACTGCCGGATTTTGAAGCCCCCAAGGCGTTGGTCGGCCCCGGCTGGAAGCCGCGTCCTGATGATTTGCGGCCTTGGATTGTGGTCGATTCGCTCGAGCCTCGAACATTAGGTGGTCTGATCATCGATTGGCTGGGCGATGCGCCCGCCAGCGGTTTTCGCATTCGTGGCTCGAACAGCGGACATCGCTGGAAAGCCTTGCACACCGCGTTGTGGGCGGGTGGCAAACGCGCCTATGTGTATCTGCCCGGGCTTAAAATCAGATTCCTTCGTCTGCAACTCGATGAGCCGTCTGCGGGCGCGGCACTGCGTCTGCAATCCTTCGAATTCTCCCGTTCAATCCATGCCTTCTGGCACAACATCGCCGACGCTGAAGCACGCGGCTGGCATCCGCGTTGGCTGCATCGTGAGCAAAGTGTGTGGACGCCGCTCGGCACCTCGAACGGCACGCATTGCGCACTGATGAATGAGGATGGCATGGTCGAGGTGGGCGAAGGGTCGTTCTCGATCGAGCCTATGCTGTGGACCAAGGAGCGACTTTTCACCTGGGCGGACGTTACCGCGCGACAGGAACTTAAGGAAGATTGGATGCCGGTGCCATCCTCGATTTGGGACACCGCGGATTGGCGTCTGCGCATACAAGCAGAGGCGACTGTGAGCGGCGCAGCGCGTGTGCGCTATCAATTCGAGAACCTCACCGATCAAGCGTTGTCCGCTCGCTTGTTCGTCTTGGTGCGCCCGTTTCAGGTCACCCCGCCCTGGCAGAGTTTCCGCAAGTTGGGCGGAGTCAGCCCGATCCACGACTTGGCGTGGCGCGAAGGCGGGGTGCGGGTCAACGAGATCACGCTGATCGCGCCGATGGGTGAACCAATCGGATTCGGAGCGCTGTGTTTCGATGAAGGATTCGTGCCGGCGCATCTCCTTGCCGGCCGGCTGCCGGCGAACACCGAGGCGCACGATCCCTTCGGCTTTGCCACGGGTGCATTCGGCTTCGACCTGTCGCTTCGACCTCATCAGCTCTGCGAACGCGTGCTGACCTGCACGTCGCTCGCGGCGGCGAGTTCGATTGCTGATCCGGCGTTCGAGTGGGGCACGAGGCTTCCGGTGACTCAATGGGCGGGCAATGGCTCGATCACGGACGCGGTCCGCGCGTCGCTCACGGCGACGGCGCACATCCTGGTCACCCGCTCGGGTCCGGCCCTGCAGCCGGGACCTCGCCGTTACACGCGTTCCTGGATCCGGGATGGCGCGATGATGAGCGCTGCGTTGCTGCGCATGGGGCACATGGATGAAGTTCGAGAGTTCATACGCTGGTATGCGCCCCACCAGCGCGCGGATGGATTTGTGCCTTGCTGTGTCGACCGTGAGGGGATCGATTGGCTGGTCGAGCACGATAGCCACGGACAATTGCTCGCGCTGATCGGCGACTACTATCGATTCACCTCGGATGAGCAGTTCCTTGCAGAATCGTGGCCCTTCGTCGACAAGGCGGTCGGCTGCATCGAGCGCTTGCTCGGTCCGGATGGGCTGCTACCGATATCAGTCAGCCATGAGGGCTACCTTGCGCAGCCCGTACATTCTTATTGGGACGACTTCTGGGCTCTGCGAGGATTGCGCGATGCAGCGGACCTGGCGCGCGCGCTGAGGCAAGAGACTTCAGCGCAGCGCTGCGAAGCGCTCGCCGCGCGCCTCGCATCCTCGCTGTTCATCTCGATTGAAGCGACCCGAGCCGAGCGCAAGCTAGACTTCATACCGGGCAGCATCGAGTGGGGGGACTTCGATCCGACGGCGACTGCGAATGCGATTTACTTGCTCGACGTGCCCGACGGGCTGGACCGCACGGCCGTCGAGCGAACATTCGATGCGTATCTCGCAGACTGGCGCCGTAAGCGCAGCGGCGCCGTGGCATCGCCGAGCTATACGCCGTATGAAATACGCATCATCGGCGCCTTCGTGCGCCTGGGAAGGCGCGATGCGGCGCTGGAGCTGTTGCAGTTCTTTTTGTCGGACCGTCGTCCGCTGCCTTGGAATCAGTGGCCGGAGATCGCGTGGCGCGACCGAAAGGCGCCCGCCCATATCGGCGATCTTCCGCACACCTGGATTGCCGCCGAGTACGCTCTTGCGGTGCGGAGCCTGTTCGCCTACGAGCGCGAAGCCGATCGTTCACTGGTGCTGGCGGGGGGTCTTGCGTCCGAATGGATCGAGGGTTCCGGGGTACAGGTGAACGGCATGCCGACTCTGCACGGCAGCCTGAGTTATTCGCTGCAAAGGACCGCTGCGCAGACGCTGCGATTCGAGATCGGCGGCGGTATCACAGCCAAAATGATTCTGCGCCCGCCGCTCGCGGGACCGCTCCGCAGCGTCATTGTCGACGGCAGTGCATGCACGAGTTTTGATCAGGAATCCGTGACGATCCTTCATACACCGGCAGAAGTCACCTGCACCAGCTTCTGATTCACCGCCCCCGTCAGTGGGTGCGGCATTCCTCATACTCAACGGAAGATAATAACGGTGCGGCCGACCCTACTGGTATCCTGCCTCATCGAAGCGTGGCAGGGTGCTCGGTACGGTGACAGATCGCTCAAGTAAAATCTCCGGCACTGCATCCGAGGGTGAGGCCGCCCATTCTGGCCTGCTACGTCAGCTCGTCGCGATGAACCATGCGATCTTCGCCTCGCCGGTGGGCAAGACGCTCATGGTGCTGGTGGTTGCGATCGTCCTCGTCGTCGTTGCGACGGCCTACGGACAGATTCGACTCAACCGCTGGAATAAGCCCTTCTTCGATGCTTTGTCGCGCCGGGACCTGCGGGACTTTCTCTACCAGCTCGGCGTGTTCTTCATAATCGCCGGATGTCTCCTCGTCCTCAACGTGGCGCAGAGGTGGCTCAATGAGATGTTGCAGGTCAAATTCCGCGAAGGCCTCGTAAGCAGTCTCCTCCAGGATTGGATGCAGCCGCGCCGGGCGTTCTGGCTCGCCAATGCGGGAACGATAGGCGTCAATCCGGATCAGCGCCTGCACGAAGATGCACGCCACCTGACCGAGCTGTCGGCGGATCTCGGCATCGGATTACTCCAGGCTTCGATTCTGTTCGCTACATTCGCCGGCGTACTCTGGGTTCTTTCGAGCGGATTCAGTTTTCGCATCGGCGACATGGATTATGCGGTCCCAGGTTACATGCTGTGGGCGGCAATCCTCTACGCGAGCGCGGGGTCCCTTCTGAGCTACTGGGTCGGGCGAGGTCTCGTCGACCGCAACGCGGAGCGTTACGCGCGTGAGGCCGATCTGCGCTTTTCGCTGGTGCGGGTCAACGAGCATGTCGATGACATTTCGTTGGCGGAGGGTGAGGCGGACGAGAAACGCCGCATGGAGCTCAATCTCGGCGATGTGCTGGCCGCGACGCGCCGCATCGTGTGGGGCCACACCAATCTCACGTGGATCACCGCAGGCTTTGGCTGGGTCACGATCGTTGCTCCGATACTCGTTGCAACGCCCCTTTATTTCACAGGAAAGATCTCGTTCGGCGGCCTCATGATGGCGGCGGGCGCTTTCACCCAGGCGCAGTCGTCGCTGCGGTGGTTCATAGACAACTTCAGCTCCATTGCCGACTGGCGCGCGACGTTGCTTCGAGTCGCGAACTTTCGCCAGGCTCTGATCACCATCAATGAGCCGCAGGGCTTTGAAAGCCGCATCACTTACACCGAAGGCGAGCCCGGCGCCATAACCATCGATGATCTCGAGATCGTCTCTTCCGCCAATGCCGATATGCTCAAGGAGACGAGAGTGGTGGTGAGGGCCGGCGAGCGCGTCCTCATCTTGGGCGCGCCGGGAACGGGAAAAACCCAGCTATTCCGAGCATTGGCGGGCCTGTGGCCCTGGGGCTCGGGGCACATCACGCGCCCGAGAGGCGAGCAGATATTTTACCTGCCCCGTGGCACACCGTATATGCCTCGCGGCACTCTGCGAGAGGTGCTCGCATATCCTCTGAAGGCCGAGAGTTTCAGCGCAAACGCTTTCACGCGCGCGCTCTATCGGCTTGGCCTTGAGCGCCTCGTGCGCTTGTTGGACGAGACTCACCGTTGGGATCGGGAACTGAGTGAAGACGAGCAACTGTGCCTGGTCTTTGCCCGCATCTTGCTGCAGGCGCCGCCCTGGGTGCTCGTCGACGGCACGTTTGGTTCGCTGGATAACGACCTGCTCGATCTGGTCGTCGATGTTTTCAGCAAGGAACTGCAGCGCACCAGTATCATCCACATCGGCGGGGCCGGCGAGGCGCACGGTCTGTTCTCGAGCGTCTTGCATCTCATCAAGGCTCCGCGCGCGACGAAGGATGCAACGGCGCTGAAAGAGCCCGGAGATCGCCCGTGAGAAGGACCTCGATAGCAACGGGAACGATCCGTGCGATCCGAACGGCGAATGCCCTTATCGTCTTTTTATTCGTCGCAGTGTCCAACGCATGGGCTGAGGCGCCGGAACTTGAATTTCACCCGCCCGCAGTCGCGGGCGACGCCACCACGCCGGCGATCATGCGCGATTTGGCGGAGCGGCTCCTGCCCGTCTATCAGGAAACCGATCCTGACCGCTATCTTGCGAATCTGTCTGCGCTGCAAATGGTCGCCGGCGACTACGCGGCCGCATACGTTTCGCGACAATCGCTGCGCGAGCGGCGGCGAAGTGCGCATCCCGACCGGCCGGTCAGCCGGGCCGTAATATACGACATGTACGCGCGCGCGCGCGCGATGGAGGCGGAAAGTCGGGTTTCATTCGACGACGCCTTCACGAAGTCGTTCCGTGAGGTGGTTCCTCACCTCACGGATCAGGATGCATACGCAGTGACCGGATGGCTTGACACTTCCCCGCAGGTGTTTCGGGAGGCTCTACAAAAGTCATTCGACCGGCTGCGAGCCAAGGACAGCATTGGCGCATCAGAGGCGGTGGACCTGATCTGGGAGTACCTTTCTTTTGATGCCTACGGGAGTTTTGGCCCCTTGGTTGATTCGCTCGTCGCCGAGGACGATCGTCAACGCTACACAGTAGACAACGAGATCTTGATCAAAACACCCGGCGGGGCCAGCATCGCCGCTGTGATGGTTCGGCCGAGGAGCGACTCCAAGCCGCTGCCCACGCTGCTGGAGTTCACGATTTACGACTCGCAGAACTACGCCAAAGAGTGCGCGGCCCACGGCTATGCCGGGGTCGTGGCCTATACCCGCGGAAAGCGTACGAGTCCCGCCGAGGTCGTTCCCTATGAATACGACGGCGACGATGCCCGCGCGGTAATCAATTGGATCGCTGAGCAGTCCTGGAGCGACGGTCGCGTGGGAATGTACGGCGAGGGCTATAGCGGCTTTACCCCGTGGGCAGCTGCAACGCGGCCGCCGCCCGCGCTCAAGGCCATTGCCACGTCGGCCTCGAGCGCCCCCGGGATCGATGTCCCGATGGAAGGCAGCATCTTTCAAAACTCCGCATACCGGTGGTCGCTGCATGTCACTAACACCCAAGCATCGCTCGAAGATAGCTATAACGACGATGCGCTGTGGCGCTCCTTCAATCAGAAGTGGTATCGGAGCGGAAAGCGATATCGAGACATGGGCCGTCTGTACGGACATCCCGATCCGATCTTCATCCGCTGGTTGAATCACCCGAGCTACGATCGGTACTGGCAAAAGATGGTCCCATACCGGGAAGAATTCGCGCACATAAACATGCCGGTGCTGACGATGACCGGTTACTTCGCCGCCAGCGAGCCGGGCGCGCTGTATTACTTCACCCAGCACTATCGTTACAACCCGCACGCCAAGCACACGCTGGTTATCGGCCCCTACGACGACAACGCCGTGCAGCGTGGCCCCTTGGCAGTGCTGCGCGGTTATGAAATCGATTCGGCCGCGCGCATCGACCTGCGTGAGCTGCGTTATCAGTGGTTCGATCACATCCTCAAAGAGGGCGCAGCGCCGCCTCTATTGACGGACCGCGTCAACTACGAGGTCATGGGAGCCGACGAGTGGCGCCACGCTCCGTCGCTCGAAGCCATGGCCGGGGGCTCGCTGAAATTTTATCTCGACTTGAGCGGGTCCGGTGAGCGCCACCGGCTGACTCGTCATAAGCCCTCGAGCGCTGCGTTCGTCCGGCAGACAGTAAACTTCGCCGATCGCACGGACTCCGCCTGGATGCCACCGACCGATCTCATCACCAATAGACTGGTAGCCCATAACGGGATCATGTTCGTGAGTGAACCGCTGACGAAACCAACCGAATTCAATGGTCTGCTCTCCGGCCGGCTCGATTTCACGGTGAACAAGAAGGACATGGACCTGCACATCACGCCGTACGAGCTCCTGGCCGACGGCGAGTACGTTCGCCTGTTCAATCCGACTTACGAATTCCGCGCCAGCTACGCACGCGACCGTGAGCATCGTCACCTGACCGGGGCGGGTGAGCGCCAGGAGCTGACGTTCAGGAGTGAGCGGATGACGAGCCGGCAGCTCCAGGCGGGCAGCCGATTGGTTATCGTTCTCGGCATCAACAAGCGGCCGGATCGAGAGATCAACTACGGCACGGGGAATGACGTCAGTGAGGAATCCATCGCCGACGGCAAGATTCCTCTCAACATCCGGTGGTATAACGATAGCTACATCGAGATCCCCGTTCGCCGGTAGGCGCTCGGGGCGTCGCGCAGCAGGACCCTAGCCGGGACTATTCATGAACAACAGAGAAGCTGGAAAAAGGCTGGATCAGATAGGTATTTTCCGGAGCGTGAAAAACAGGGCTCGGCGCATGCGCCGAGCGGGTTCGCCAGGGATGGCGAACCCCGGCTTGCAGCGATGCAGGATTGCATCGCGTCGCAAGTTTTTCTCGCAGCCTCCACGGGCGCGACGCATGCGTCGCGCGGGTGGCCATGGGTAGGACGCATGCGTCCTACGGGTGGCCATGGATGGCCACCCTGGGCTTGCGCGAAGCAAGGAGAGCGCAGCGCAATGGCCACCCAGGGCTTGCGCGCAAGCAGGGACTGCGTAGCGCAATGGATTCACGGCGGTCCGGAAAATACCTATCTGATCCAGCCTTGGTGCATGAGAATGCGTATTGTTCATAAATAGTTCGCGCTAGAGACGGTGCATATAGTTGAACGCCCAATCGCTGGCGCTGTTGCGCGATGTGCCATTTCTGACACACTTTCGATTCGGTCGTCAGCTTCATGAAGTGATCTTCACTTTGCGATGGCAAGTGGAGCGCAGACGCAATGCAGATTGCGAATGCCTGCAAGAAATGATTTGTGGAAGAGCGATCTTGTCATGAGACCGACACACGACAAGACTACTCTGCCGCAGCTAGCCGAAGGCTCATAGTTCCTGTTTGTTCCTGCGGCAAAAATGAAAATAATTTCATTCATGCCCCGCATCAACATGCATTGATACCCATGGGGCGGACAATGTGCGCTACCGCACAGACGATCCACGTTTGCGGTTGGCATCGTGGAGCGAAGGAACCTGCTCAGCGGGACTCATACGGCCGTGATAGACGGAAGGGCAGGGCAAACTCATTGTTGAGCGGTGCTGTATAAATTGCATACACGCGCTCAACCTGATAGAAGTGGTGACGTTCCGGGCGTTTACGCTCGCCTTGATAGGAAAATAATGGGAAGGGAGACTCCGCAAACGCTCGAAGATAACGTAGTGATCGCACTTGACGCGATTGCGCCTCCACACGCGGCGCGACGGCCGCGACGCAGATCGGAAAGATTGCTCGCGAAGATTCAAGAGCGTCTGGCGCTCCTCTCGTCGGTGAGCTGTTTGGGGTTTTGGAGCTGGAATGCGGCGACGGACGAAGTCTGGGCAAGCAAACACACGCGCAGGATTCTCGGGCTTGGCGAGCACGATCTGGTCACACGCGATGCGCTGCTTGCTGCGATTCACCCGGTAGATCGCGTACACGTATTGCAGGCGATCAGCGCGATCCCGCGTAAAGGCGACACCGTGGAGATGGAGCTGCGCGTCGTAGGGCAGGGCGGCGAGATCCGCTGGATCAGCGCGAAGGCGCGCGCATTTCGCGACCCGAACGGGGCGATCGAGAGAGTGTCCGGCTACGTAATCGACAATTCGCAGCGCAAACGAGCGGAGGCTGAATCGCTCAAGCATCAGCAGCAAATTACCCATCTGACGCGCGTCGCCATGCTCGGCGAGCTCTCCGGTGCGCTCGCACACGAGCTGCAGCAGCCGCTGACGGCGATATTGTGCAACGCGCAGGCGGCACAACTTCTAGCCGCAAAAGCCGATTTCAACGTGGAAGAATTGCGCGAGATCCTTCAGGACATCGTCAGCGACGACAAGCATGCCGGGCAGATCATCCAGCATCTGCGCTCGCTTTTGATGCGCGGGGAAATGCAGATTCAGCCCGTAGGAATCGGGGATTTGTTGAACAATGTTCTGGCGCTTGCGCGCGGAGTGCTTAACGAACGCAACGTTCAAGTCGACACACGTATCGAGGAAGAGGTTCCAGCGGTACTGGGAGACCGCGTTGAACTTCAGCAGGTATTGCTGAACCTCATCCTGAACGCCTGCGAATCGATGAGTGCAAATGGCGTAGCGGACCGCCGGATCGAGATCGTAATCGCTCTCGACGCCGAGCGACGTGCCGTTCGCACATCGGTTCTCGATTGCGGCAACGGCATCGAAGATAATCAGCTCGAGTGTATCTTCGAGCCGTTTTTCACAACCAAGGAAAGCGGCTTGGGGCTCGGACTCGCGGTCTGCCATTCCATCGTCGCTGCGCACAAGGGGCGGCTGTGGGCTACCAACAGGCCCGACCGCGGCGCCGCGTTTCACTTGACGCTCCCGGCAGCGACAAGGGAGAGAGATTAATGGGCGGGGAAGCGGGTACGGTATTCATTGTGGACGACACCCGGGAGGTCCGCACAGCGCTATCACGCGTGCTTTGCGCAGCGGGCTACCAGGTGCACTCGTTCGAATCGGCAGAGCGCTTTCTCGAAGAGCAGGACGGCGAGACTCCGGGATGCCTGCTGCTCGACATATGCATGCCCGGCATGAATGGACTCGAAGTGCAGCGTTCGCTCGTTGGCTCCTCGCGCGGACGCCCGATCGTGTTTCTTACGGGGCATGGCGACATCCCGACGAGCGTGCATGCCATGAAGGTCGGCGCCGTCGACTTCTTGACGAAACCCATCGATAATACGCGCCTCTTCGCAGCGGTTGACGAAGCGCTGCGTCTCGATGAGGAGGCGCGTCGCGAACGGGCGGTCCGCAGCAAGATCGAAAAGCGGCTCTCGGCGCTTACGCCCCGCGAGCGGCAGGTGATGGAGCACGTGATCAGCGGCCGGCTCAACAAACAGATCGCTGCGGATCTGGGTATCGGAGAGAAAACCGTAAAAGTGCACCGTGCCCGCGTGATGTCAAAGATGGAAGTGCGGTCGGTTGCAGAGCTCGTGCAACTCTCTAGCAGAGTCGGAGTGCCCAACTCAGCTGCAGGTACCGGCTGGGCTGGTGCAGCGGCCGGTACCGATGCAGCTGCTTGAGAGAGCCTAACGTCATCCGGCTGCTCAAGAGGGCCTAACGTCCCATATTCAGACGCCTTGAGGTTGGGTACAACGAACATTCCTATGTACCCCGTGTGGCGCATGATTGCTGTAGTCGACGATGAAGAATCGGTTCGCAAGGCGCTGGTCCGCTTATTGCAAGCCGCCGGCCACCCTGCGCGCGGCTTTGCTTCCGGCCAAGAATTCCTCGAGTCGTGGCCTGACAATCGCCCCGACTGCGTTATGTTAGATTTGCAAATGCCCGGCTTATCGGGCATCGACGTTCAGCGAGCGCTCAACCGCGCGGGAGAGCATGTTCCCGTCGTCGTCATGACCGCGCACGACTCCCGCGGCGTACGCGAGGAGTGCCTGCGCGAAGGCGCGGTCGCGTACCTGTGCAAGCCGTTGGACGAACGGGAGCTGCTCCACGCACTGCGCCTCGCCATCGGCTCATCGTCAGAGTGGACCAAAGGCTAATTGCCAAGTCATGACGCTGCTGCTGTTCGTGGCGCTGCTACTCCGAATGTCCGCCCTGTTTCGCGATGTGCGGCCCCCGACCATGGCTCGCCAGTCCGAATCGTTGAGAAGCCACAACTCGTGAGACGGACGGCCGCCCTTGGCGCGGAGAAACCGCGATGTACGGCCGCGAGAATCCATTAGCCTCCTCCTGCTGCGCACCGCTGTCGCGGCCGGCGCCGTCAGCCGGCGTTGCGTTGGCAGCGACGTCGCTCATGGCGATGTACGCGATCCCCGTGTGCGCGCTGGATTCGCCGACGCCCGAGCCGGCGCCGGCCACGACACAGGCGGCGGCCATGACACAGGCGGCGGCCGCCGCGCTGCCTGCCGGCTCCAACCCGGCGCCATCCGCCGCGGACAGCAACGAGGCCGAGACGCCGGATTCGGTGGAGCAGGGCCACACACAGATGCCGGACAGTTTCGAGCACAGACCAATCGAGGCTTTGCTGCACGAATCCAGACTCGTCGGCTTGCGCGACACGACGATCAACGTGCAGTTTCGCTCCTTCTATCTCGACCGCGACAATTTCGACGACTCCCAAAGCCAGGCCTGGACCCTGGGCGGCTCGGGTGGATTCAAGACCGGCTATTTCGCCGACCTTCTCGCGCTCGGCACAACGGTCTATACCTCGCAGCGTCTCGAGGGTCCGTTGGACAAGGACGGCACGAAGCTGTTGCAACCCGAGCAGCAGCCCTACACGGCGCTGGGAGAGCTCTACGGTCAGTTTAAGCTGAGCGACGGGATCCTCGCGACCGCGGGCCGTAGGGGGTTCGACACGCCTTTCATCAACACCCAAGACTCTCTGATGACTCCGAACACCTTTGTGGTATACGCCGTTCAAGGGGTGACCGGCAGCACGGACGACTCGACGGCATTGCACTTCGGCGCGGGCTATGTCGACAAGATCAAGCCTCGCAATGCCCAGGATTTCGAGTCCATGGCCACCGCCGCGGGCGCACCCTCGGGAGTGGACCGTGGCGTGTATGTCGCCGGCGCAAACTACAAGGCCGGCCAGTTATCGATCGGCGCGGTCGAGTACTTCAGCTCCGACATCATCAACATCACCTACACCGAATTCAAGTACGTCGTTCCGCTTGCCCGCCGCGTGAGCCTGCGCTTCGGCGCCCAGTACGCCGACCAGCACAGCACCGGCGCCGACCTGCTCACCGGCAAATATTTCACTACCGACCAGTACGGCTTCAAAGCCGAAATTGGTCTCGGCCCCGCGCTGCTGACGGCGGCGCGCACGCTCACCGCCGTCGGCACGACCAGCAAAAGCGCCAGCGGCACCGACATGCGCAACCCCTGGGGCGCTTATCCCGGCTACACCGCCGTACAGATCGAGAATTTCTACCGCGCGGGAGAAAATGCCACGATGCTGCGCGCGGCGTACAACTTTCCGAGATTGACCGGCCTGAGCGTGTACGGACTGTGGGTCAATGGTTCGACCCCGAACGTTGCTAAGCAGTACGCCCAGAGAGAGTACGACGCCAATGTGCAATGGAACGCGCAGAGCGTCAGACTGAAGGGGCTCACGCTGCTCGCGCGCTATGGACACGTCTCGCAGGGGGGCCCCAGCGACGAGCACGAGAACGAGCTGCGGCTGGTTCTTTACTACCAGTGGCGCTGACGTCACGCCGGTTGCATAGCGGGCGGGCGAGGGTGATACCGCTGCTCGGGCGATCCGCGCCTGAAGAGGGACTTTGGTCGCATAGACGGCCGCTGACCTCCTCGCTAACGTTGCTACAAAATGGCCCTGGTTCCGACAATCCGCGAGTAAACCCCGATGACGAAACTACTACTACGCAAGATCCTGCCGATCGCAGCCCTGGCGGCTGCTTCGGGATGCAGCACCACCCCGCTCACCACCCAGCTGCAGCCGACGGCGCTCGAGTTCGCGCTCAATAAGGCGCGATTCGACATGAACTGTCCGGCGGCGACCGCACAAGTGCTGAACAGCGAGACGGTGCAGCCCGCATTGAACGGCCCCCTGATGATGGGTACCGAACGCGCCCAATACACCATCGGCGTCACCGGCTGCGGCAACCGCGAAACGCTCCAGGTGATCTGCGCACAGGGGGGGAACGGCTGCTTCGTAGCCCAGTAGCGCCTGCGCGATATCGCGGTGCATGCACGCTATTTGATCGCGGTCCCCCTGCTCATCGCGACGCAGCCCGCATGCATTTTGAGACTGGGCGTGCTCGCACGACACTTCTTGGACTCGGTTCATACCCGTCGATACGCGAAGCGTGATTGCTCTGGTCGTGATGACTTTGCTGCCATACCTGCCGGTCGTGCTGATCGCCTTACCGTTCAACGTGGTCCTCAAGGACCTCACTAAATTCCTGATTTGAGCCCTGGTGACGCAAAAGGAGCCGAGTGATGAACGCGAATGAACCATCGACCCAGCGATTCGCGGTACATACGACCTCGGATAGCCATTTCGCCTGGATTCGCACACGTTTGGCCCTCGAACGCACCCTCATGGCCTGGGTGCGCACATCGGTGGCGCTGATCGGCTTCGGATTCACGATCGTGCAATTCTTTCAAAGAATGAACGAGATGCAGGGCGTCGCCCCGGCACGCAGGCCTGCGGCCCCGCGCGAACTGGGATTGGCACTCATCGGCGCCGGCGTACTGGCGCTGGTCGTCTCCACCTGGCAGTACCGGACCGTGGTGCGCTATCTGTCGAGCGATGCGTTCGCCGTCCTCGCGGGTCTCGATTCGAGGCCCATGAAGCGGCCCATCTGGCAGACGCCGCTCATGGCCGTCGCGATGGTCATCCTGCTGATTGGACTGTTCGCTTTCGGTTCCGTGCTGTTCCGCTTGGACTAGTTTGCGAGATTTAGCCATATGATGTCCTTAGCCACTGCGAAGCAGCCTCGCTTCGACAAGAGAGTTCCCCTGTCGCGGCCAGCCCGGCCCGCGGTGAAAAATCGCCTCATCGAGGCGTTGCCGCGCCAGGGTCGCGAACATCTGCTCGCACGCTGCGAGCGCGTCGAGCTCGACTTTGCCGAGGTACTGTTCGAACCCGGGCAGCGCATTCGCTACGTTTTCTTCCCGGCCGGCGGCGTTATCTCTCTGATCGCCCCTACCGTTGCGGATGCGAACTTCCAGGTGGGCCTCGTCGGCGATGAAGGCATGCTGGGACTTCCCCTATTGCTCGGCATCAAGGAGGCGTCGTTGCGGGCGCTGGTGCAGGGGTCGGGCGCCGCCTGGCGCATGCGGGCGACGCCATTCTGCCGGGAACTGGAACAGAGCGTGCCACTGCGACGACTGCTGAACCGCTACGTGCATGTGAGGTTGCGCCAGCTGACTCAGACAGCCCTATGCACCCACTTCCATGGAGTGGATGCGCGGCTCGCTCGATGGTTGTTGACGACCGCAGACCGAGCGCACTCGGATCAGTTTTATATTACTCAAGAATTCATTTCCTCCATGCTGTGCGTGCGTCGAGCAGGCGTTAACCGCGCCGCCGCCTTGCTGCAGGAGCGCAGGCTGATCCGCTACAGTCGCGGGCATCTGGCCATTCTCGATCGGCGCGGCCTGCAAGCCGTTGCCTGTGCATGTTACGTGGCGGCCCGAGAGTCCTACGCCAAGATCCTGGGTTAGCCGACTATCCCTCGATCCGCATCGCATACTGTCCTGCAACACACGCTCTGTGCGCAACCGTGCACAGGGCGAACGGCCGATTTATAATCTCGCCAAAGCGCCGCTCTCGTTGGCTAAAGGAAGCGCCCTCAATGCCGCCGGTACTCCACCAGCCCCAGCATAATCGATTGCTCGGTGCCCTGGCACCCGAGGCGCGGCAGCGAATCTACCCGCAGCTGCGGCTGGTGCCGATGCCGCTCGGCAAGGTGCTGTACGAGCCGGGCGGCGTGCTGCGCCGCGTTTATTTTCCGCTGGACTGCATCGTGTCGCTGCTGTACCAATTCGCGGACGGCATGTCGGCGGAAATCTCCGTGGTGGGCAACGAGGGCCTCGTCGGCATCTCGCTGTTCATGGGCGGCGAGACGACTCCAAGCCGGGCCATCGTGCAGAGCGCCGGTCATGCCTACCGGATGACCGCAGAGCACATCAAGGAGGAGTTCCGTCTTAACGGGCAGATGCAATTGTTGATATTGCGCTACACGCAGGCTCTGATCACGCAGATGGCGCAGACCGCGGTGTGCAATCGCCATCACACGGTGGATCAGCAGTTGTGCCGCTGGCTGCTCCTGTCCCTAGACCGCCTGGCGGCCAACGAGCTGACCATGACGCAGGAGCTGATCGCCAACATGCTGGGCGTGCGCCGTGAGGGCGTCACCGAAGCGGCACGCAAGCTGCAGGCGGTCGGTGTGATTCGCTACAGCCGCGGCAAGATCGCGGTGCTGGACCGGGAAAAGCTCGAGCAGCTGTGTTGCGAGTGTTATGGCGTGGTGAGGAGAGAGACCGATCGGCTCCTCCCGCCGGTCACCTAAAGGCGGGATTTACAAGAACCTAAGCCTCGTGGATGGACCAACGTCCAATGTCCCTTGCGCGTCACGATCGGTACGCTTCGTGCCTTAGACCTCTCGCGCGTCGCCCACAGGTTTCATTGCATGTCCAACCCGGTCCCGGTGACCGCCGATACCCTGCCGGCCGATACCCTGCCGGCTGATGCTCCGCCGGGCTTTCACCTGCTGGCGAAGCCGAGCGGCTCGACCTGCAATATCGATTGCACCTATTGCTTCTTCCTGTCCAAGGACGCGCTGTACCCGAACGAAAAACACCGGATGTCCGCGGCCACGCTCGACGCCTACATCCGTCAGTTGCTGGAATCGCACCGCGCACCCCAGGTCACGGTGGCGTGGCAGGGTGGAGAACCGACGCTGATGAAGGTCGAGTTCTTCAGGCAATCCGTCGAATTGGTCGAAAAGTACCGCAGGCCGGACCAGGTCGTACAGCACACCTTCCAGACCAACGGCATCCTGTTGGACGATGAGTGGTGCGAGTTCTTCAAGGAACACAATTTTCTGGTGGGCCTGAGCGTCGACGGGCCGTGCGAACTGCATGACACCTACCGGATCGACCGCCGCAAAAAGGGCACCTTTGACCGCGTGATGCAGGGTTGGCGGCAGCTGCGCAAGCACGGCGTTGAATTCAACATCCTGTGCACGGTCAACGCCGCCAACGAGAAACACGGACGCACGGTCTACCGCTTCTTCCGCGACGAGTTGGACGCCAAGTGGGTGCAGTTCATCCCGATCGTCGAGCGTGCTACCCAGGAGACGCTGCAGCTCGCCAACCAGGGCTGGAGCAAGCAGTCCGGCGGCAAGCGGCTGCTCTATACGCAGACCGGCAACCTGGTCACCGAACGGACGGTGGGCGCGCTGCAATATGGCCGCTTTCTCGTCGATGTCTTCGAGGAGTGGGTGCGCCACGATGTGGGCAAAGTTTACGTCCAACTCTTCGATGTGACCCTGGAGGCGTTTTTCGGTCGCCATCTGCTGTGCATTCACGCGCCGACCTGCGGCTACGGCCCGGCGCTCGAGTACAACGGCGATCTTTACTCCTGCGATCATTTCGTCGAGCCGCGCTTCAAGCTGGGCAATATCCACCAAACGCACATGCTGAAGCTCGTCGCCTCGCCCGAGCAGCGCAAATTCGGCGAGGACAAGCGCGATACGCTCACCGCCCAGTGCCGCAGTTGCAAGGTCAGGCACTGGTGCAACGGTGGCTGTCCGAAGGACCGCTTCGCGCTCTCGCGCGACGGCGAACCCGGTCAGAACTACCTGTGCGCCGGCCTGGAGCATTTTTTCATGCATACGGGCCCGACATTCAAGGCGATGGCCCAGCTGATCCAGCAGGGCCGTGCGCCGGCCGAGATGATGGCGTCGGTCGCTGCCGCTGACGCCAAGCGCGGTCCCTATCAGCCCTGCCCCTGCGGCAGCGGCGAGAAATTCCGCTTCTGCCACGGCAACCGCGCGGCGCGAGAACAACGGAGCACAACTGCGCGCTCGAGCGCAGGGCACACGAGTGAACTTGACGTAACCAACCACTGAAAGGAACCAATCATGGCTGCGAAGAAACCCAATATTCTGATCCTCTGGGGCGATGACATCGGTTGGTGGAACATCAGCTTCAACAGTCGCGGCCAGATGGGCTATCGGACGCCGAACATCGACCGCGTTGCCAATGAAGGGGTGTGCTTCACCGACTACTACGCTCAGCAGAGCTGCACCGCCGGCCGCGCGAGCTTCATCACCGGCCAGAATCCGATCCGCACCGGCCTGACCAAGGTCGGCATGCCGGGCGCCACGGTCGGACTCCAAAAGGAGGACCCGACCATCGCCGAAATGCTCAAACCCTTGGGCTACGCCACCGGCCAGTTCGGCAAGAACCATCTGGGCGACCGCGATGAATTCCTGCCGACCATGCATGGCTTCGACGAATTTTTCGGCAATCTCTACCATTTGAATGCCGAAGAGGAGCCGGAACTGCCCGACTATCCGAAGGATCCGGCGTTCAAGAAAGCGTTCGGACCCCGCGGTGTGCTCCACTGCGTGGCTGACGGCAAGGGAGGGCAGGAGGTCAAGGACACCGGGCCGCTGACCAAGAAGCGCATGGAAACCATCGACGAGGAGATCACGGACCGTGCTCTCGCCTGGATGGAGAAGCAGGCCAAGGCTGACAAGCCGTTCTTCCTCTGGTACAACTCGACGGCGATGCACTTCCGCACCCACGTCGCCGCAAAAAATCTCGGCAAGAGCGGGCAAGACCCGTACAGCGACAGAATGGTCGTCCACGACGAGCAGATCGGCCAGATGCTCGACAAGCTCGACGAATTGGGCATCGCCGATAACACGATCGTCATGTATTCGACCGACAACGGCCCGGAGAACGACACCTGGCCGGACGGCGCCAACACCCCGTTCCGCAGCCAGAAGGACACCAACTGGGAGGGCGGCTGGCGCGTGCCGTCATTCATCCGCTGGCCGGGCAAGATCAAGGCCGGCTCGGTGCTGAACGGCCTCTTCTCGCACGTCGATATGTTGCCGACGCTGCTCGCCGCCGCCGGTGATCCGGACGTCAAGGAAAAGCTCCTCAAAGGCTACACGGTCGGGGGCAAGACCTACAAAGTGCATCTCGACGGGTACAACATGGTTCCGTACCTCACCGGCGAGCTGAAAGAGAGCCCGAGACCCGCCATCTTCTACTTCAGCGACGATGGCGAACTCATGGCGGTCCGGCACGGCGACTGGAAGCTGGTGTTCGCGATGCAGACAGCGTTTCAGATGAACGTATGGGCGCAGCCGCTCGTCAAGCTTCGCGTGCCGCACATATTCAACCTGCGCCGTGATCCATTCGAGCGGGCCGATTTCAACTCGAATACGTACTGGGACTGGATGGTCGATCACGTCCCGCAGCTGTACGCGGTGCAGGCCTTGGTGGCGCAGCAGATCGCGGGGTTCGTCGCGTACCCGCCGCGCCAAAAGCCGGCTTCGTTCAACCTGGACGAGGTGATGGCGAAGGTGACTCAGCCCCACCACTGAGCTGCCGCGTTGCAAGGCGATCGGAGCAAAGGGCGCGCGTTCTGCGCGCGCCCTTTTTTCTACGGTCAAAAACGATGGGTTTCCTGGGAAATCGGTCGCGTGACTTTCACTTCACCTGTACCGCTCGTGAGATTTGCCGCGGAACACGCGGTAAACAGCGAACGTATAAACGACGATCACCGGCAGGACAACGACTCCACAGTAGAACAAGAACTGCAGCGACGCATCCGGCGACGCTGCATTGGCAACCGTGACCGTGTAGGGAATCATGTAGGGCCAGAACATCACGCCGAGCGTGAGGTAAGCGGCGATAAAGAATAGTGTGGTCATCGCGACCGGCAGGCCATCGCGCCGTGTGTGCGCACCGGCAACAACGCCGAGCAACGCGGCGATTCCGAGGATCGGGAAGACGAGTCCCCAGCTGCGTGCCCGTAGATTGCTCTGCGCGATGGCGCCGGCATCGAACGTCACCGCGACGGTGAAAGCCAGGGCCAGCACGACGATCACGGCGATCGCCAGCCTGGGTATCCGTGCATAGGCCCAGTCGCGCAGTGCCCCTTGGCTCTTGAAGACGAGCCAGCCCGCACCGAGCAACGCGTAGCCGAGCACCATGCCTAGACCTGTGAAGATCGGGAACGGATGCACCCAGTCGAGCGCATTGCCGGCGAACTGCCCATCGACGACGGGAATCCCCCTCATCAACGCGCCCACCGCGGCGCCCTGCACGAAGGCGACCAGGGTGGATCCCAGGAAGAAGCCCCGGTCCCACAACCAGAGCATCTGCTTGGCCCGCCCGCGAAACTCGAAGGCGATACCGCGAAAAATCAGACCGACGAGGAGCAGCAGCACCGGAATGTAGAACGCACCGAGAAACACCGCGTAGACCACGGGGAACGCTGCAAACAGGCTCGCGCCAATGACTATCAGCCACGTTTGGTTGCCATCCCAGAACGGCGCGATGGTGTTGAGCATTTCCTGGCGATGCTCCTCGATGCGCGTGGTCCCGAACAGGATGCCTACCCCGAGATCAAATCCATCTAGAATCACGTAGATGAGGATCGAGATCGCGACGACGCCGGCCCAGAACACGGAGAGGTTGGTGGGCTCCATGGCTTACCTGGTGGGCAGTTGGCTGCCAGTCGCCGTGGCAGCGTCGTCGGCAAAGGCCAGCGGCCGGTTGGGCGTCGCGCCCGGGATCGCTATTGCTTCACCCGTTGGGCCAGCGCGCAGCAGCTTGTAGATATAGTAAAAGCCGAACGAAACGAACAGGGCGTACACCAGGATGTACCCGGCCAGCGAGAACAGCACATCGCCCGCGACGAGCGAGGGCGTTATGGCGTCCCTGGTGCGCAGCAGTCCGTAGACGACCCAGGGCTGGCGCCCGACCTCGGCCGTAAACCAGCCGGTCAAGACGGCGATGAAGCCGGTCGGGAAGGCGAGGAAAGTGACCCAGAGAAACCAGCGCGTCGTCTGGAGCCGGCCGCGCAGTCGCAACAGGTTTCCAAACCAGGACACCGCCAGCATCAGGAGTCCCATTCCGGCCATGACGCGAAAGCCGAAGAACGGGATGACGACCGGCGGCCGGTCTTGCGGCGGAAATGACTCGAGCCCGACCTCGGGTGCGGTCCAATTGCCCGAGGCGATTATGCTGCCGAGCTTCGGCACCGAGATCGCAAAGAGGTTGCGCTCGTGCTGCGGATCGGGAATCGCGATCAGCGTTTCGGAGGCGGGCTGTTCGTTCTTCCACCGCGCCTCAATCGCGGCGAATTTTGCCGGCTGATGCTTGAGCACATACTCGCCCGTGAGATGTCCGAAGAAGAGCTGGACAGGAATGATCACCGCGACCAATCCCAGCCCCCAATGCAGCATCACCCGCGCCTCGGCGCGATGAATGGCGCGCAGGGTGTACCAGGCACCGCTTGCGGCCACGCACATGCCGGTCGTCAGGAACGCGGCGAGCAGCATATGGGGCCAGCGCACCATCATGACCGGGCCGGTCGTGATCACCCACCAGTCGGCAGGGATGATCTTGCCGTCGACGATGCTGTGGCCGACTGGAACCTGCATCCAGCTGTTATTGACGAGAATCCAGAACGAGGAGAACATCGTCCCCAGCGAGACCATGCAGCAGGCGAAGAAATAGAAGCGCGGCGACACGCGGTTGCGCCCGAGCAGCATGACGCCGAAGAACGTTGACTCCAGCATGAAGGCGGTGAACGCCTCATAGCCGAGCAGCGGTCCCTGGATCGGGCCCGTTTTTTCAGCGAGCACGCCCCAGTTGGTGCCGAACTGAAACGCCATGACGACGCCGGTCACCACCCCCATACCGAACGAAACGGCAAAGATCTTCAGCCAGAAGTCAAAGACGCGCCGGTAGAGCGCGTTGCCGGTGACCAGGCGCGCCCCCTCGATCGTCGCCAGCCACGCCGCCAATCCCAGCGTGAACGCCGGAAAGATGATATGGAAGCTGACGACGAACGCAAACTGGATGCGCGACAGGATGAGGGGATCGAGGTGCATCGTTCACTGGCCCACAGAGTTCATTGCCCCGCGGGTCCGCTATCCAACCCCAGTATCATGATCTTGGCAGTGACGGGTTTCGTCGGCCAGGCAACCATCGTAAAGCCGTCCGCCACGGCAATTTTTTGCGCCCCGTTCGCGATGTAGGTAATGATGCCGCCGCCGATCCCGCCGCCGCCGTCGAGCACCTGGCCCCACAGTTTCTGGCCGTTGGAAGAATCGAGCGCATAGAAGTTGCCGCCCAGATCGCCGAAGAACACGACGCCTCCGGCGGTCGGCGTGATGGCACTGAGGACGGGGTAGTTGGACTTCACGCGCCACTTCCAAACTCCCGTGTCGGCGTCGGTGGCGTAGACCCATCCCGCCCAATATCCGTCGGTACGGGATTCTTTGCCGAACATGTTGATCGGGTTGTAGGTCGCCATTCCGGTCCAAGGCTGCCCGATCGCCACCCGCTTGAGTCTGCTTTCATCCTCGATGGTGACCGTGTCGCACCAGTCAACCGCACCGCTGATGATCAGGTTCGTGGTCGGATCGTAGCCCGGCGTGTTCCATTCATCGCCCCCCACCGGACCCGGACAGAAATGCACGACCTTGCCGATCGCGAAAGTGGCGCCGTCATTCTCGACCGTGGTCACCGGCACGCGGTAGAGCAGCTTGTTGTCGGCGAGGTCGTAGCCATAGAGGTGCCCATCTTTCGGTGCGACCGAGATGATCTGCTTGCCGCCCATCGTCTGCAGCAGGATCGGCGGGTTGGACACGTCATAGTCGTGCCAGTCCTTCGGCACAATTTTGAAAACATTCTTGTAGTCGCCGGTCTTGGCGTCGAGTACCACCACCGAGTCGGTATACAGATTGCTGCCCTCCCGCGCTCCTGAAGCGAAGTCGGGGGCCGGATTGCCTCCTGGGACGTAGAGCAGCCCGTTTTTTATATCGAGTGTGTACGACGTCCAGGTCCCGCCGCCGCTGACGGGCAAGCCGGGCGCCATATTCCATGTCGACATGTCGAGCGGCGTTTTGCTTAAAGGCCCGAGCACCTCATCGCCCTCGACTTTGGGTACGAGAAAGAATTCCCAGACGATTTTGCCGGTTTTCCCATCGAGCGCGTACATGTGCCCTTTCCCGCCCTTGTAGTCTCCGCCGGAATTGCCGATGTAGACCAGGCCGTCCCAGGCAATCGGAGCCGACGGCACCGACTCGCCATGTTTCGGTTCCGCGATTCTCGTCTCCCACAGTTGCTTGCCGGTCTTGAAATCAAAGGCCAGTACCCGAGCGTCCTGGGTGCCGCGAAACAGCATACCGTCCATGTATGCGGCGCCTCGGTTGGACGGCAGAAGGCTGCCGGGGTAGCTCAGGTGCGTGCGCCAATTCTCGGCGCAAGTGGCGGGGTTCAACGAGAAAATATCGTACTCGCTCGTGCCGATCAAAGCGTTATCCACCATGATCAGAGAGGACTCAAAGGACGTGAACTCATGAAGGTCGTAAGTGCACAAGACTTTCAGCTGGCTCACATTCTTCGTATTGATCTGGTCCAGCGGCGAGTAACGCTGCGAAGTGGGTGTTCTGTTGTAGCTCGGCCAGTCCCCGACCGCCGCGTTCGGCCATGCCGCGTCCGCTGGAGGAGTCGACGGCGCAGCAACTTCGGCAGCTTTGTAGGCAGGATTCGCTTCCGTGCTCACCGTGCCTGTCGGTGTGGACAGCGTCTTGAGGTAATTGAGCCCCATTCCGCCGTAGGTAGTCATCGCCACCGGGAAAGCGACGTACAGAATTCCCCCTATGACCAAGCCCGCTACAAAGAGCACGCCGACGATGATAAGGACTTTCTTTTTCACATTGGCCTCCGACGTGGCCGCTCGATGATCTCGATGATCCCGGATCCGACATGATCGCCACGCAGCGCCGCATCAGGCGGCGAATAGCCTTCGCTAAAACTTTCCGGGCGAAGTGCGCAACTTCAGCTGCGGCGACTTACAAAATATACCTCGATACCAACAGCACAGCCGTTGGACCAACGTCTCATTCCACGCGCCTGCTTTCGCTTCCCAAATTCCATCCGCGCAGGCGTAAAGTCGGCACACTGCACGCGGCACACTGCACGCAAGGAGACCTCGCCAATGGACGATTTATGGAAACTATTCGCGGACCAGTTGCAGGACCGGGTCAGCGGACCGATGAAATTTCGAATTGTCTTGCAGCCCGTTATGGCGACGTTCCTCGCGTTTCGCTCGGGATTGAACGACGCCAAAATCGGCGCGCGTCCCTATTTCTGGTCCCTCCTGATTACTCCCGGCCGCCGCCAGCGCCTGGAGATAATCAAAGACGGATGGAAGAGCGTCGGGAGGTTGTTCTTGCTGGCGTTCACTCTTGATCTCGTGTACCAGATCTTCGTCCAATCCTCCTTTCATCTGCGCGCGGCGATCATCGTCGCCTTCTTTCTGGCGATCGTGCCCTACCTGATCGTGCGTGGGCCGGTCACGCGTATCGCTTCCGCGCTGATGACTCGACCACCGGTGGTACCTGACAGTGCGTCCGTCGGGAAAGCGCCGCGCAGTCCGGGCGCCGATGACAAACGAACCTAAGGTCCACATCGAAGACGCGGATGGCTCAGGCGGTCTGCTGGCGCTCCTGAGCTGCCGCTTTCACAGGCGATCAAAGGCGCGCGCCCTGGCCTAACCGACCCATGCATGGGACCATTCGATGCATGGGTTCTTTTCTTGCAGCGCCGTTATCGTGAAAGACCACGAATCAAAAAGTGCAGATGCCGCCGGCGCTGCCGAGGAGGTGCGCGCCTTTTACGATCGTTACCCCTATCCACCCCCCGTTGACAGCCTCGAAAAGTATCGCCGGCTCTGGCAGGACCCTCAGCGGCGCCGCGCGGACTATCATCTGTTTTGGCCCGCCCAGCCCTATCGGGAAGACTACTCGATCCTGATTGCCGGTTGCGGGACGTCCCAGGCGGCCAAACATGCCCTGCGTTGGCCGTCTGCGCGCGTGACCGGTATTGATTTGAGCGCGACCAGCGTGCGCAGTACCCTGGAACTCAAGCGAAAGTACCGCCTGGACAATCTTCAAGTCCTCGAGCTGCCGATCGAACGTGTAGGCGATCTAGAGACCGGCTTCGATCAAATCGTCTGCACGGGAGTGCTGCATCATCTTTCCGATCCCGACGCGGGGCTGCGTGCGCTGGGCGCGGTGCTGAATCCCGAGGGGGCGATGCACCTCATGATCTATGCGCCTTACGGACGGACCGGCATCTACATGCTGCAGGAATTCTGCCGGCGCATCGGCATCCGCGCGAGCGATGATGAGATCCGGGATCTCATCATCGCGCTGAAGGCCCTGCCTCCCGGACATCCGCTGGAGATTCTGCTGCGCGAGGCGCCGGATTTCCGGGATGAGGCGGCGCTTGCGGATGCGCTGCTGCACCCGCAGGACCGCGCGTATTCGGTCCCGCAATTGTTCGATTTTCTCAAAGAGGGCGGGTTGACATTCGGCCGCTGGGTGAGACAGGCGCCGTACTCCTCTCTGGGCGGTGCGATGGCGAAGATTCCGCAGGCGCCGCGGATCGCGCGGCTGCCGCTGCCGGAGCAATATGCCGCCGCCGAATTGTTCCGGGGCACGATGGTGCGCCACAGCGCAATCGCCTACCGGGACGATCGCCACGGTGGTCCGGAGCGCGCCAATTTTGCCGGCGAGGCGTGGCTGGGCTACGTGCCCATTCGCATGCCCGATACGCTGTGCGTACAAGAGCGGCTGCCTCCCGGCGCGGCGGCCGTGCTGATCAATCAGACCCACACCTACCGCGATCTTTTCCTGCCGATCGATGCGATGGAAAAGCGCCTGTTCGATGCGATAGATGGCAAAATTAGCGTCGGCGATCTCGTGGAACGAGCGCTGCCGTCCTCACCGAGAACATCATGGCTTAACACGGCGCGCGCGTTTTTTGAGCGGCTCTGGTGGTACGACCAGGTCGTCTTCGACCTCTCGGCCGAGAGCGAATGATGAAAATCCATGCGCCTAGCGCGGGCGCATGGCGCGGACCTTGCAGCCAAATGAGACTTTGGCCACATAGACGCTGCTGGAGGCCGCGGCTAACGTCGAGGGGAATGAGCCACATTGGATTTCGCTGCATTCTGCGGCGCGCGGCGGAGCATCCATGAAGAGACTAAATCGCATCGCGCAAATGCTTACAGTCGGCATGATGCTGTGGGGCGCTGTTTGCGGCGGTAGCTTGAACTTCGCCATGTCAGCGGCTCAGGCCCAGGCACCGTCAACGCCGCCGACACTCGATCCGCTCGAGCAGCTGCTGGCGCCCGTTGCGCTCTATCCCGATGCGCTGCTCGCGCAGGTGCTGACCGCTGCAACCAGTCCGAAACAGGTGACCGAAGCGAACAACTGGGTGCAGCAGAATCAGCAGCTGCACGGCACGGCATTACAGGACGCCGCCAGTCAAAAGGGCTTCGACGCGAGCTTTGTGGCGCTCGCGCTCTTTCCCGATGTGCTCAACATGATGGCCACGAATATCGACTGGACCACCCAGCTCGGCACGGCATTCTTGAGCGACCCGAAGGGCGTGATGGATACCGTGCAAAAGCTGCGCGCGCAGGCACAGGCGGCCGGCAACCTCAACACCACGCCGCAGCAGGAGGTCATCACCGAGAAGCAGAACGGGCAGACGGTCATCGTGATTCAGCCCGCGAATCCGCAAGTGGTGTATGTGCCCGTGTACAACCCAGCCGTGGTTTATTACCCGCCGCCGCCTAATGCAGCGGTTGTCATCGGCTTTGGTCTCGGCATCGCGATTGGCGCAGCGATGGTCAGCAACTCCTATTACGCACCCTGGGGTTGGGGCGCGTGGGGCATGGGTTGGCATTCGCATACCGTGGTGGTGGTCGGGAAGCCGTGGGGGGTGCCGCCGTATGCCCGCTATCCCTATGTGCGGCCGGTGCCGGTCCCCTACGGGTCCTACTATCGTCCGCAACCGTATGTGTACGCACCCAGGAACGTCACCATCAACAACGTCACTGTGAACAACCGTCCCGGGTACCCGGGCGGCGTGCCGCCGCGGCCCACGCCCTACGCGCCGGTGCCGCGGCCTGCGACGCCGCCCGCTGCGCGCCCTGGCACCGGCACCGTGCCACCGCGCGCGACGACACTTCCGGCTGCGCCGCCCGCCACGCGGCCAGGCGGGGTGTCGCCGCGCCCGGCAGGCCCGACTGCCGGACAGCTTCCGACGACAGCGCAGCGACCTGCGACGGCGCAGCGGCCAGCAACCGGAATACCGGATTACGGTTCACGCGGTTACAACTCGGGCTATAACGCTGGCTCCGCGCAATCACCGTCCAAAGGGCAAGCGCCATCCAAAGGACAACTGCCGACCAGGGCCGGTACGACCGAGCGGACACAAATGAATTCCAGCGCCTTCACGGGCTACCAGAACGGCAGCGCGGAGCGCGCCGCCAGCGCACGCGGTCAGGGCAGTGTCGCCGGGAGCCAAAAACCCGCGCCCAAGGGCCAGTCACGCACGCCTCCCAGCTCGCGGCCCTAAAGAGAACGACCCATGAATATCTCCTCGCTCATGCCCAGAATTGCGGTTGCGGCGCTGCTTTGCTTCGGGCTCTGCGCGCTAGCCCAGGCTGCGCAACAGAAAACCTTCGCGACCCCGGAAGACGCCGTCGTCGCGCTCGTGGAAAGCACACTGTCCGGCAACAAGGAGGAGCTCCTCGCCATCCTCGGGCCGGAAGGGCAAAAGGTGCTCTTCTCGGGCGATCCGGTAATGGATCAGAGGAATCGCGACGTCTTTCTCGTCGCCTACGGCGAGCGCGCGGCCTTGATGGAGGTCAGCCCTACGAGCAGGGTTCTCTACGTCGGATACGAAGATTGGCCGATGCCCATTCCGCTGGTGAAGGAAGGGGACACCTGGCGCTTCGACACCGCCGCGGGCGCGCATGAGATCCTTTTCCGGCGTATCGGCCGCAACGAGCTGAGCACCATTGCCTTGTGCCAAGCCTACGTCGAGGCGCAGCAGGAGTATGCGGCCATCGCGCATGACGGCAAATCCACCGGTGTCTACGCCCAGAAGATCGCGAGCACGAAGGGCAAGCACGACGGTCTTTACTGGAAATCCGAGGATCCCGAGGAATTGAGTCCGCTGGGCGAACTCGCGGCCGCGGCCTCCTTGGAGGGATATGGCCGTGGCGCAGGACAGGCGACACCGTTTCACGGCTACCTCTTCCGTATCCTCACCGACCAGGGCAAGTCCGCGCTGGGCGGCGAGCGCAGCTACATCATCAATGGCGAGATGCGCGATGGCTTCGCCTTGATTGCCTATCCCGCTGCGTATCGAGTCAGCGGTGTGATGAGCTTCATCGTGAACCAAGACGGCGTGGTTTACCAAAAGGATCTAGGACCCGAGACGGAGAAGATCGCGGCCGCCATTATCCAATTCGATCCGGATCCGAGCTGGCAGAAAGTGGAGTAGGACCGAAGCCGCGGAGCACTGTCTACGGAGCGACAGCGTCATATACCCAAGCCATCGCGAATGACTAATCTATTCGATTATCCGGGGCTGGTATTCGCGCTGTCATTCCTCGCGCTTTGGCTCGCGACGCGGTTTGGGGCGTCCTTCCTGAGGAAAAAGCGGGGCCTGGAAAAGGACATCCGCGACGACTTCAGCACGATTCTGGTCTCCACGCTAACCCTCAATGGACTCATCATCGGATTCAGCTTCTCGATGGCCACAAGCCGGTACGAGGTGCGCAAGAGCTACGAAGAGGCGGAGGCCAACGCGATCGGCACGGAGTACGCAAGGGCCGACCTATTGCCCGCAGCAGCTGCGGCCAAGGTGCGCGCGCTGCTGAGCAGCTACCTTGATCAGCGCATCGCGTTCTACGAGGCTCGCAGTGAAAAGCCGTTGCGGGAAATCAATGCCCGTACCGCACGGCTGCAGACCGAACTGTGGAGCACGGTCGCCGATGCGGGCGTCGCTCAGCCGACACCGACGGTTGCGCTGGCTGCCGCCGGTATGAATGACGTCTTGAACTCTCAAGGATACACGCAAGCGGCCTGGTTGAACCGAATCCCCCAATCAGCCTGGTGTCTGATGATCGCAATCGCCGTCATCGGCAATTTGCTGATCGGCTACGGAGCCGAAAAGGCCGAGGCGGAAAGCCTCCTGTTCATGGTGCTGCCCTGCGTGCTTTCAATCGCGTTCCTGCTCATCGCCGAAATCGAAAGCCCGCGGGCAGGCATCATTCGCGTCGATCCGCAGAATCTGATCAGCCTTGCTGAATCGCTGCGCTCGTCCGGTTCGCCTACGGGTGGGCCCGGGTCGGCGGCGCGATGAAAAGAAGCTCGCGCTTCACATCTAATGCGCAGGTAAAGACGCGGACAGACTCAGAAGATTCTGCGGATTCACGTGAATGAGGCCGCCGCGCGGGCTGTCCATGTCCGCTATTAGCAAGAACGCGATGGACACGACCAGCGGCAGAATCAGAAGCAGGTTGCCTTTTATCTTGGTGTGCCGCACTGCATAGCCAACCAACAGATTGCAGCAGATCGCGATCAATGCCATCAGCGCCCATGCCGCACGCGGGATTCGATTCCACCAGGCCGCCTGAGTGTAGCCTTGAGAGTTCAACACGTCGTTCATGCCCGAGACGGCCAGGGCGACGACAGGAGTCGGCTGCGAGGTGGCCGCAGCCTGGACCGCGGACCACAGGTCGCTCTGCAATTGCGCGGTATCGATGTTGATCTTGCGGAGCTGTTGCTCGTCGCTGGTGCTGTAGAACGCAATGCGCTGAGCGAGGTATTTGCCGAGTAGCGCGCGCACTGTCGCCGCGTCGGCGGCAGGCAGCAGGCCGGCGCGGACAAGTTCGGTGCCGATGGCGTTGGCCTCTGCCTCCTCATAATTCTTGCGCTGATCATACCGGCCCATGGCCATTGAAAAGCTGAAACCAATGAGCAGGCCGAGCAGCGTCAGCGTGGCAGCCAGAAGCAGGGCGAAATCGTCACGTGCCGCCTCTTCCATGGCTTGTCGCTTTCTGAGCACCGACGATCCGACCCAGGCCGCTAGCCACAGCACGCCGATCGAGACACCAAAAATGAGCAGCGGATGGTTGAATTCGTTGTTCATTGGGTCGCCGGCCGGCACGCCAGGCATGAGGGAGTTGAGTAAATATGCGTGGATCGCCGATCCTGGCCGGCGCAAAAGAAAAGTCTAGCCCTGCCAATGCGCAGTGATGATTGGACTTGGGTCTAATATCGCGTAGCCCTCAGGGAATCATCCCGCAATCGAACATTTTGTTGGCGATGGGCGGTGCGATCCTGTTGATGAAGTCAGCACGCATTGCCGGGTCGTTGCGCAGCATGGTGATGGCCCGCTGTTCCTCCATGCTGGGTGGAGTGTGCTCGCTCTTCTTGACCCACAGCTGCTCGCAGGTCGCGCTCGTGTACTTCTGGATGATCTTGTTGGCGACCGCGTCCACTATCGGATACGGACCTTGTGCGTGGGCCTCCCGAGGGCGAAGCACCGCGAATCCCAGTAGTACAAGCGCCATCAGCGAAATGCCGACGCACCACGAATATTGACGCTTGGTCATCGATCTTTCCTCCATATAGATCCATCGGCAAACATGACCATTAAACAAACCAATTGCTGCAAAGCAGTGGCTGCTCAGCCACCGGTAGCTCCTGGGCACGCCGCCTTGATCTCGGCGATCTTCTTGTCGAGCATCTGGTTGTACTCGCCGGTCGTTACCTCGTACTTGGTCTTTTCAGTACCCGTGACCAGGCCTGCGACCAGACCGATGGGAGCAATCATCGAGATGCCATTACCAATCTTATCCGCGGTTGTCCTCTTCTCGTTGTTGAGGACGCGCAGATCGCCGTCTGCCGTTGCACAGTTGACGGGCATCGCCTGGGCCTGCTGTTCCTGTTTCTTCTCCTGAACTGCGCAGCCGCCGACCCCGACCAATGTCGCCAAGCCGAGCACGCAAACACCTAAGCCAGGCACTGTCTTGATCATTTTGACTCCCGCAAACCGACGCAACAGATCAACGCTTGCACAATATGAGCCGCAAATGCGTGCGCGGGTATAGGGCGTTGGTCCAACGGACACCCCGAGTGTTTTCAGCTACCGTCACCGCAATTCCATGGCCGACTCGGGCCTGCGAACGCGGCCGCTTCGGGCATGCGACCGCGAGAAGGTGTGGTCAATGGATGCAGAGGCAACATCGGAGGCCGCGATGCGTCAGAGAATCTTAGGATCCGTAGCCGTTGCGGCGCTGGGCGCGCTCCTTGCGGCAGGAGTGCTCGCGCAGCAGGCGCCGCAGATGCAGCCATCACCGGCGCCAGCCGCCAAGTCGGCGAGACACGCAGCCAAAGAGGCGCCGCCGCCCGTGTCCGCGTTCAAACAGGGGCTCGAGCCGAAGGCGATCGAAATCCTGAAGGCGGCGTGCGCCCGCCTTGCCGCTGCCAAATCGATGACTTTCACGGCGGTGGTTTCCTATGAAGGCCCCACCTTGCTCGGTCCCCCGCTCATCTATTCCACGAAATCGGAAGTCGCGATGCAGCGGCCGAACAAGCTCAAGGTCATTACGCTCGGCGACGGGCCGCCTTCGGAGTTCTATTACGACGGCAAGCTCATGATGGCATACGCGCCGACGGAAAATCTGCTCGCGGTGGCTGAGGCTCCGCCGAGCATCGATAGTACGCTGCGGGTGGCTTACGACACGGCGGCGATCTATTTCCCGTTCTCGGACGTGATCGTCGCCGATCCCTACAAAGACCTCGCGGACGGGATGACGACCGCTTTTTACATCGGCCAGTCGGTGACTGTCGGCGACACGACCACCGACATGGTGGCATTCATCACCGACAATGTGTTCTCGCAGGTTTGGATCGGCACCGAAGATAAGCTGCCGCGCCGCCTGTACGCCATTTACCTCAATGATCCCGCGCAGCTGCGCCACGTTCTGGTGCTTTCCAATTGGAAACTGGACACCCCGCTCGCCGCGGACGCCTTCGGTTCAGCGAAAACAGCCGGCGCGAAGCGCATTGCGTTCAAGCGCCCCGATGCCGACGCACCGGGGATGCCGCCGCCGCCCAAGACCAAGGCCACTGCAGCGCAGCCCGCCGCCACCCCGTGAGGATGCACATCATGAAATGGAACGCCGTCAATTCGCTGAGCCTGTTGGTATCGCTCGCCGCGATCAGTCCCGCCCTCGCCTGGGTGCATGCCGGCGGGTCCTCGTACGGCGGTAGTAGCGGCTACGCGTCGCATTCCAGCAGCTACGGTAGCAGCTCGACACACTACGGGTCGACCTCGAGCAATGCCTACGGCGGCTCCACCTCGCACTACGGGTCGGCATCAACCCAGACCAACGCTTACGGCGGCAAGACAACCACTGGGTCGGCAACAACAACCACGACCGGTGCTTATGGGGGCTCGAAGAGCACGACGACCTATGGCGCGGCGACAACAGGCCCGAACGGTAACACTTACGGCGCCACGGCGAGCAAGACAACCTACACCGCGCCCAGCGGCGCGACGTACACGGGTTACGGCGGCTCGACCGCCTATCACAGCAATTATTACGGCACGGCGGCCTATCCTGCCTACCACCCGCCGACCACCGTGAATTACTACGGCTCGAGCTGCTATAACTGCGGCGGGTGGTCATCCGCGGGTGCCGCGGCGGCGGGTGTTGCGGTGGGCGTCGCAGTCGGCGCCACGGTGGCCTCGGCCAATACGGCGGCCGCCACCTCGAACGCGTATGCCGCCGGCGTTGCTGCGGGCGCGAGCGGAGCATTCACCATGGGCGCGATCTACGCGGTGCCGCCCGCCGGCGCGATTGTAACGAACGTCGGCGGCGTGAACTATTACCTCAGCGGCAACACATGGTTTCTGCCGGCGTACGGCGCGAACGGCGTCTACTACCGTGTGGTGCCACCGCCCTAACGCCCCAAGGGGGCGCGCCACGCGTGCTCGGATGCGGCCTAGGCGGTGTGCCTGATGCCGGCAAGGTGTCATAGGCGCGTCTCATAGACGCATTGGAATGCTCATGGTGATTAATAGATCATATAGACATATGCGAATCCCAACCCTCCTTGCAGTGATTACGGCGGCGAGCGTTCTTTCCGGAGTGCAGGCGCAGACAGCGCTCATCAGCGCACCGACCGGGACGAAAACGCTGGCGGCGACCCTCAAGGTCTATGCCTTCCCGGGCGCCGGCCAGGCCGCTGCGCAGCAATCGCAGGACGAGACCGAGTGCTATAACTGGGCGGTGGCGGAAACGGGAAGCGACCCCTTCCATATCGCTAGCCAAGCCGCGGAACAGCAGCAGCAGGCGGCACAGCAACAGCAACAGGCGCAGGCATCCACGTCGGGTTCGGCCGTGAAGGGCGCGGTGGCTGGGGCTGCTGGCGGGGCGATCATTGGTGCCGTCGCCGGCAACGCGGGCAAGGGTGCGGCGATCGGCGCTGGCGTGGGAGCAGTCGGTAATCGCGCGCGGGCGCAGAGCCAAGCGAACCAAGCGAGCCAGCAGGCGGCGGCGCAGTCGCAGGCGGCCGCCAATATGTCCGCCGCGAAAATGACTGAATTCAAGAAGGCCTTCTCCGCCTGTCTCGAGGCGAAGAAATACACAGTCAAATTCTGAAGTTTCGGCCGCCCCGTCTGGCAGGGCACGATACTGGACAGCGGTCTCTTTCGGTGAGGCATTGCCACCGCGCCGCATTCGAATCAAAGCTGTTTTTCTGCGCCCTCTATACGTGGAGAATCGCGGCGCATCGGTGACCGGTTCAACTCAGAATGCCGCTCGGTCGCTCAGAACGTATAGCCGAGCCCCGTAACGATCCCATAGTCGTTCGTCACGACGCGCATGCCGGGCGGTCCGCTGTCGTAGTCATCGTACAGCGACAAATTTAGCGTGAATGAGCGGGTGAATTTTCGCTTAAGGGACACATCCATCCGCGCACGGACCCTGCCGAAATCGCTCAGATACGGGAAGAGTTTCAAGCTCGATGTCAGCGTCGTCTCCGGGATGTCAAATTGATAGATGCGCCAATCGAGCCCGGCGACTCCCAGGAGGTTGGATCGATTATCCCCCGACTCATCTATCGCTTCGTGGTTCACCTCGAGGCCGACGTAAGCCACCAGATCGCTTTCCGGCCGTCGCCGCAAGCTCTGCCCGATGGCCAGACCGACCTGCGGCCGGCCGTCGATCCCCATTTGGGGATTCCGCTCGAACGAGCTGAGAAAGACCCAGAATCGGGTGCCTTCGAGATAGAACCGCTCGGAATAATCGATGAGCAGGCGCTGGTTGGACGTGTCTGGGCTCGACGTGACATCAGCGGAGGCCGACAGTGAGGCGAGGGTTTTGCTGCCACGATACTCGGCATCGAAGCGGAAACTGCTCACCTTGATGTCGCTTGCCTTCGTGTAGTTGACCCCGACGGACGCCGAGCCCCGGACGCGGGCGAGGAAGGACTCCTGTATGGGACCCAGCCGCGCGACGTCGGTCAGCGGCAAGTCGGTCAAGCGGCCCTCATCGTCGATGATGAGATGGCCGTCGCCACCGCTGAGACGCCCAAACTCGTTCTGGCCTCCGAGATGCTCGACCATGAACACGATCGAGCTCGACAGCCCCGAGACCTTTGGCCATTCGATGTACACGGTGCCCATCGCGTCCGTCTTGAGCTCCAGCTGGCCATATTCGAGCTGGATAATCTCACCGGTAAGGCGGTCGCCATTCGCAAGCGTCACGACGTCGGTCTTGTCGCGGGCGGATGCTGCGGCCGCGGCGAACAGCAGCACGATCATCGCGCACGCCGCCACGAAGCGGCCGCCAGTGTGAGGTTGCATCGATTGCTCCGTCTTTTCCGGGTGGCCCGGCGCTTAGCTTGGCGAAATCATAGACGCCGGCGGCTCATGTAAGCCACCGTCGCGCGATGCCGCGATAGGCGAGCGCCGCGCCGAGTCCGCCGAGCAGCAGCAGCCCGACCAGCTGCATGATGCGCCAGTAGGCATGGTCAACAACTGTCCGCAGCGCCGCTGCCGCATGGTCCGCTGACTGTACGAGCGTCGGACTGCCGCGCTCGACGCTGGCGATGAGCTGCTGCAGCTCATCGGCCGCGCGCGTGATCTCGGCCGCTGCTGCGGTGTATTCGGTAATATCGAACGGCCGGCTGGGCGTTGTCGGAGGTTCGCCCGCCGGCTTCGTTTTTTCGAATCGTGCCATCAATTCATCGAAGGACCGGATGGCGTTGGTGAGCGAGTTCGACGTCGCCGTCCCCGCCTCGAGTGCGCCGCGCACCTGAATCACCAGCTCCCGCGTGCGCGCGGTCTCCACCGTGACCGCCTCCATGAACTGCCGGATCGCGGCTTCGCGTTCCTGCGCTAGCAGGTCGGGCAGCTCGCCGGCGAAGCGGCCGGTGGTTTCCGCGGCCCGGGTTGCCGTGTCGATGTTTGCGAGCAGGCGCCTTGTTTCCGGCGTTGTTGCAAACTGGTCCGCAGCCAGCTGGACCTGCATGTCAACAAGGTTCGGCAGACGCTGCGCGTAATAGATGGTGCGCTCCGCCAGTTCTCTCGACTGCGCGATCTCGCGCACGGCGGGGTCGAGATTGCTGAGCGGATCGATGCCGAGCATCGCGAAGAGTCCGCCCCTAGAGCCATGCTCACTCGCAGTCGGGTGGCCGATGGATTTCGCAAAGTCACTGAAGTGCACATAAGAGACCGCGTTGATGTGCGGGTTTTTTTTTCGCCATTCGTCGATGATGCTCTGTAGCTGTGCGAGCTGCTCTGCCGTTATGACACCCGCGGCAAGCTCTCGCGCCTGGGCTTCGAGGCGCCGGTGTGCGTCCCGGAGCGGTGTCGCGCGCTCGCCGAAGCGCTCGGTGATCCATGCATCTTCGACGACCATGCGGCTCAGCGTCGCGAGCACGATCATGTCGAGCGTATTGGCGACAGCGCTGGGTCCGCTGGCGATCGTATAGGCGGCGGTGGACTGCGACAGCTTCCAGTTCTGGGCGGCCAGTCGATCGTCGGCGTTGTCCGTGCTCGCCTGGAAACGCTGCAGCGGCTCGATGATGCCGCCGACATACTCATCTGCAAACCGCATGACCCTGAACTGCTGGATCTGCAGCTGCTCTGCATGCTGGGCCGAGGCTTTGTGGCTAGGAAGCATCTGTTGGATCGTCGAGCAGCCGCAGATCGCCAGCGCCGCCGAGCCGCAAGCGAGTAGCGCGCGCAGCGGCCGCGCTCTTCGTGGTGCGTCATTCGCGGCTCGGAATCCAAACATATGGCAATTCCCAAATGCCGCGCACGGCGAAGCAAACGGCGTTACTGCTCGGCGCGGGCGAGCGCTCGAATCGCGTCCGCGATGTCCTGGCTCAGGCGCGCAAGCGCGCGGCTGTGGGCGGCAACGAGCGCATCGTAGCCCTGTCCGGTCGTCGGTTCGCGAACCGCCGTACGCCCGGCCTGCGTCTTGCCGTCCTTGGTGCGACGCACGTTCCAGATCGCACTCAAGGTCGCCGCCTCACCGGGTACCGATTCGAACGCTTGCACGTCGATCCCGACGCGGTAATCGGCGTCCGCATTGAGCGGCTGTTGAGCCAGCGAGACGCGGGATGTCCCGAGCATCGACGCAAGATCATCGACGACCACGCGCGAGATGTTGTTCTGCAAGGGCGACGCCCAGCGATTGAACTCATCCCGCGAGACCTGATTCGGACCCTTGCTCACCACGATCTGTGGCGTATCGACAATGGCGGGTATCGATACGGGCCCGACCAGGATGGACACGTCGGATAAGGCCGCATTGGGTGTGGCGGCTGCAGTCGCACCGGCGCTCAACGTGTAAAGGTGCGACGGCGAGCTCGAGCATCCGGCGCAGAGCACGACGAGCGCACATGCGGCGGCGGTGGCGGCAATGCGGCGCATCATGGAGTCTCCTGTTTCTTGCCCCGGATGAACATTGAAGGGTGCTGTTCGAGATACTCGACGAGGACGCGCACGGAACGAGCCGTATTGGTGAGCTCCTGCAACGTATCGCGCAGATCTTGCGCAGTGCCGGAATTGCCCAGCAGCGATTTGTCGGCGTCTGCAATGGCGCGGTGCAGCTCCTCGAGGGTCTTCGTTCCCTCGGGCACCCACTGCGCGTCGGCGTTGCTGATCAGTCTGTCCGTATCCTTCAGCGTCTGGTTGAGCGTCACGAGCAGTTTCTTGATGTCGGCACCCATCGCATCGAGCGGCATATTGTCGACTTTCGTCAGGATGCTGGTGAGTTTTGCCTCGATGGTCGCCACGCCGCCGGGGGCCACGGGCAGCTCCAGCGGCTCCCGACTCCACTCGATCTTCGCCTTCGGCGCGTTCGGAAAATACTCAAACCCTACATAGAGTTCTCCCGTGAGCAGGCTGCCGGTTTGCAATTGCGCGCGCAGGCCGCGGTCCTCCACCAAGTGGCGCAGCATGCGGGCACGCACTTCCGGCGTCGCGGCGCCTGAGCTTAGACCCGCGGCGGCCCGATCCTTCGCGGATAGGCGCTCGGCGAGCCGCTCAGGCAAGAACGTGACAAGCACTCGCGGGCGATACGACGCTGTCTTGGGATCGAAGCTGAGTCCAACCTCCGCGACTCGGCCCACCGTCAAACCGAACAATGTCACGGGCGCTCCGATCGACAGCCCGCGCAGCGACTGGTCGAAATACAGCACAAAACGCCGTTCGACCGGATCCGGCTGCGTCATCGCAGTCGTCTTGTCCTGATACAGCGTGAATTCGGCGTTCGCGGCAGCCAGATCGCCGGGCGGGCGGAATGCGGGCACATCGAATGCGAGGCCGCCCACCAGCACCGAGACGATGGACTCGGTGCGGATGTCCACGCCGTTCGCTCCGGCCGAGACCTGAATTCCGCTCGCGTTCCAGAAGCGCGTCTCGGAGGTGACATACTTGTCGTAGGGAGCGTTGATGAATACCGTGATCTTGATCGACTTGCCGTCGTCGGAAAGGCGGTACGCGGCGACCTGGCCGACGCTCACGCTTCGATAGTAAATCGGCGCGCCGATTCCCACCGATCCTAAGGTCGCGGCGTTCAGTATGAACAACTTGCCGGGCTGGTCTGTAATCATGGGCGGCACGTCGAGCGCGATGAAATCGCGCGCGCGCTTGGTCGAGGTCCCGGCCTGAAATCCGATGTACTGTCCGGAGAGCAGCGTACTGAGCCCTGAAATGCCGCTGAGCGAGACTTGTGGCTGGACGACCCAGAACTTCGCGTCCTCGACGATGAGCCCTGCCGCGTGCTTGGCGATCTTCGCCGTGACCACCACCCTGGCAAAGTCATCGGAGAGCTGGACCGTATCCACCAGGCCGATCGTCACGTCCTTGTACTTGATGAAGGTTTTGCCGGCCTCGATTCCCGCGGCGCCCTTGAAGATGATGGTAATGGTCGGACCTTCGTTGCGGACGCGCTGTATCGCGATCCCGAGCGCAACCACCGCGGCGAGGATCGGGATGATCCACACAATTGAAATGCGAAAGCGTTTGGTGCGCGTCACCGTGGCCTCAGGAAGATCGCCCAGATCGGTTGGCTCAGCCATGACGAGCGGTCGGCTGATTGGCGTGGGCGGGATTGGCGCTGGGGGCGGAATCCCAGATCAGGCGTGGGTCGAGAGACTCGGCCGCGAGCATGGTCAGCACGACCACGGCCGCGAAAAATAGGACGCCAGCCCCGGGGGCCACCGACATCAGCGGTTGCAGCTGCACCAGGGCCACGGTGAAGGTGTCGACGAACACATCGAGCATAGACCAGCGGCCGATGAATACCACCATCCGATACAGTCGCGTGCGCTCGCGGCTATTCGCGACGGAGCCGCGCTGGATCGTGATCAGCAGATAGGCGAGTGAGACCAGCTTCCCGAGCGGGATCATGACGCTCGCGATCAGAACCACCAGCGCCAGCGGCCATGATCCCGACGTATAGAGGTACACGACGCCGCCGAGGATGGTGTCGGCCTCCGATCCCGCCGGTGTGGTGGTGTCGAGCACGGGCAGGGCATTCGCCGGAATGTAGCAAATCGCGGCCGCGAAAGTGAGAGCCCAGGTCGTCTCAATCGAACCGTGGCGGCGGCTTTCGAGCTTCTCGCCGCAGCGGCGGCAGAAGCCCGGCTCCTCCGCACTGGCCGGGCGCGACACCAGGTGGCAGGCCTCGCACGACACGAGTCCGAGTTGCGCAGCGCTGACCGCCGCGCCAATCATCGCCGCGCGCCCGCGCCCGCGCCCGCGCCGGGAAGAGAGGGCGCTGCCGCGAGCGGCATTTCGCCGTCAATCCATGCAACGCGCTGCCACAGTTCGGCAGGATCGAAGTTGACCATGATCGCCGGAATCAGCAGCACCAGCGAGCCGAATGCGTACATGCCGATTCCGGGCTCCACGGTCGCCAGCTGGGCGATCTTGGTCAATGCGACGAGGATGCCGAGCATCACGACTTCGAGCATCGACCACACCTGGAGGTGCCCCACCCACCGCAAGAACTCGCCCGTCCAGGCCGGTGGCGGCGAACGCCGGGCGGCGAGCAGCAGCGTCAGCATGAACAACAGATATCCGGCGGGAGCTAAGACAGCGCAAAACGCCACGAGCACACCGGTAATGCGCTCATCCTGCAGCCATAACTGGTAGGCGCCTCCCGCAAGCGTGGTGCTTGCGACGCGTCCGACGACCTTGAGAGCCATCAAGGGCAGCGTATTGGCAACAATATACGCGATCGTCGCCGCAACGGTGAGCGCAAGGGGAAGATCGCGCGGGCCCGCGGGCCGCTTCGCCAGCAATCGGCCGCACCGCGCACAGCCCGCCTTGCCCCCCGGCGGCAGCGGTGGAATCCGCTGCAATAAATCGCAGTCCGGACAGGCAACCGGTGAAGGGGCGCCGGTATTCAGACGGGCGCCCCGCCCATCGGTTGCATCTTTCTTGTTAATGGAAGGCGTAGTGGAAGCCCACGCGGAACATATTCATCGTGAAGCTGTTGTGGATGTTATCCAGCGAAAAATTGGCGTAATTGGTGCAAATAGGCGGAGTAGTTCCCTTGGCGGTGACGCACGAGAAGGTTGAGTTGGTCCCCTTGCCGAGGTTCACGTAGTTGTATGCCGCCTCGACCGACCAGGGTCCGCTCACCCCGTATTCAAGACCGACGCCGACGTTCCAGCCGGTGGACTTGAAATTCTTGCCGCCGCTGATGCTACCGGCTTCAGCAGCCGGATTGTCGCCGGCGGCCGGAGTGAAACTGAGCGTCGATTCATGTTGTCCGCCCGCGAAGGCCGCACCGACCCGAAAATACGGCAGCCACTGATCGATCGCGTAGCCGACCCGTGGACCCAAAAGGCCGATGCCGTTCGGGCTGACCTTGCCGCTGATGGCATAGGTGCCGTTAGGGATAGGATACCCACCGGTGCCGGTGTTCGGATTCCCCGTATACGTATACGACCGGTTATAGCTCTTGTTGCCGACGGCATCATAATCGGCCTTGAAACCCCAAACCCACTGATCGTATTGAAAGTTGTAGCCGATATCCACGCCGCCGATGAAATTGCCATTGTTGGGGCAGTTGCGATTGTAAAAGGCATTGGAAAGGCCGGGATACATGCCGCTCGTTATGGCGGGACCCGGGTCCCAGCTGTTGCAGGTATGATTCCACGCCCCGCCGATGTTGCCACCGACGAAAAAGCCTTCCCAGGGATTATTCTGTGTGGTGATGATGTCTTGCGCCTGTGCGGCGCCCACTGCGGCTATAGCAAGCACCGCCGCAGAAATAACTTTGAGTTTCATAAGAGTCCTATCATTGTTGAAGTGAATTGCCGCCTTAGATCTGCCGCGACGCGGCCGAAAATCAAGTACGAATCCGCGTGCAACCAATGGTATAGATCGGGCAATACCTCGTAATTGGACGAAGTACCTAGTGGATGGCCGCAACTGTTGCATAAGAGCGACGCCTGGGCCTGGCCCGCGCCAGGCGGGGCTTGATCCGAAAGCGCGGCAGACCCCGTCCTTCAGGGTGCCCTTTAGGAAGGGGAGGATGTCAAACTCGAAGTTTGACGCTTCTTCTTTCTTCTTCGCCCTTGGGGGGAGGAGGGTCGGGCGGACCTGGGCGTGGGAGCTTTTTTTCGCTGTCCGCTACGGCGCCGCTGTGTACGCGATCGCCGTGGTTCCGGTTTTCATGACCCCCGAGTCGTTCGTATAGCTGAATCCGAGCGTCAACGTACCCGCGTCCGCACCGGGCGGCGCATAGGTGAGCGCGAGTTGACAGCCCGTGCCGACGCTCACACTCGGGCAGCTGAAGCTCGTCGACGCGCTGCTCCACCCGGCCGGGAGCGAGGCCAGTCCCGAGGTTACCGACAGGCCGCTCGCGAGGTTGCCGTCGTCCGTCGTGAAAGTGACCGTGACGGTCGTGCTGCTGCCGGTGAGCACGGCGAGTGGGCTTGCCGGACTCGGTGTCCCGACGACGTTGTCGTTTGTCGTCGCTCGGTAAGGGATATTCACCGAGCCGGTCTTGGACTCGCCCGCGTTATTTTTGTACGCATAGCTCAGAGTCAGCGTGCCGGTGCCCGCCGCGGCAGGAGCATACATCAGGTTCAGCTGACAACCGTTGCCGCTGCTGAGGCCGCTGCACGCGAAGGAGGCATCGGTGCTGCTCCAGCCCGCGGGCAGCGCCGTCAGACTGCTCGTCACCTGCAAGGCGGTCGCGGGGCGGCCGTCATCGGTCGTGAACGTGACGGCGACGGCTTGGCTGCCCATGCCCACCACGGCGTTGATCTGGCCGGACGGTGATGCCGTACCGACCACGTTGTCGTTCGTCGTGGCGGCGTAGGCGAGGTTCAGCGATCCGGTCTGGGGTGTTCCGGCATCGTCGTTATACGCGTACGTCAGAGTGAGCGTGCCGCTGGCCAACGCCGTCGGTGCGTAGGTGAGAGGCAGCTGACAGCCATTCCCGGTGCTGACGCTGCCGCAAGTGAAGCTGCGCGAAGTGCTGCTCCACCCGGGCGGTAGAGCCGCCAAGTCCGATGTCAAAAGCAGGTTGCTCGCCGCCTTGCCGTCGTCGGTCGTGAACGTGACCGCGACCGCTTGTCCGCCTGTTTTCTCGATCGCAGTGATCTGCCCGGCGGGCGACGCGGTGGCGATGATATTGTCGGCAGACGTTGTTGCATAGGGAATATTCAACGCGCCGCTCCGGGCCGCGCCGGAATCGTCCGTGTAGCCATAGTTCAGCGTGAGCGTACCGCGGCCCGCCGCCGTCGGCGCATAAGTGAGAACGAGCTGACAGCCGCTGCCCGTGCTCACGATGGCACACGATAAGCCCGCTGCTTTGCTGCTCCAGCCCGATGGCAAGGCGCCGAGGTTGGTGGTCAGCATAAGATCCGTGGCCGCATTACCGTCGTCGGTCGTGAAATTCACGGTGACCGACTGAGTGCCTGCCCCGACGATGGCATTGATCTGGCCCACCGGCGATGCGGTGGCGATGACATTGTTTTGCGCGATTGCCTCGTAGGTTATGGTCAGGGAGCCGCCCGGGGCTCTCGGCTGATTCGCATTATCGACGTACACGTAACTGACGGTGAGCGTGCCGCTATCGAGCGCTGTCGGAGCGTAAGTCAGATTCAGAACGCAACCGCTGCCGGCAATGACCAATGCGCACGTGAAGGTGGCGGGCCCGCTCCAACCGGCGGGAAGCGTTCCCAGAGTGCCCGAGATCCCGAAGCCCGTGATCGCGAGTCCGTCGCTCGAGGTGAACGCTATGCTGATGGTCTGACTCGCTCCGACGGCGACCATCACACCGGCGACCGAGGGGGTCGCAACCACCGTGTCGTCGGTGCCCGTGATGCCGCTCTCGCCGCCCACACCGACGGTGCCGGTGCCGCCGCCGTCGCCGGTGCCGCTGCCGCCCGTGCCGCTGCCCGTGCCGCCGGTAGCGGCGGCCGAGCCGTAGTCGGATCCGGTGCTGCTGCTGCCCCACGGGGAACTGAATTCACAGCCGCACAGGAGCACGAGCGAGCAAATGCCGAGTAGGAATGAGCGATGGCTTAGTTGCATTTCTCGCGACTCCAGGAGCGCAAGGACCTAGCGATTCCACTGATGATCGAAGGGCTTCCAAGTTATGCCGAGGGTAGCGGCTGCGGTGTTAACTGCGTCACACATCAGGTCGGCGAAGAGAGACTTTTGTTCACGCTCATTCGCGGTCGTGGCTTTTGGCACACAATAATCGACGCATTGTCTAATCGGCGATCGGCGCAACCGGATCTAGATCGGATAGTGAACATAACGCTATTGACGAAACCGCGGTGGTGATAATCTGCGCGCGGTGAATCGCTGGTCGCGAATGAATTACGCACGGAAAAGATCATGGCAACGTTGAATCCGACCGTCTCTCAGACTCGCTCCTTCAGTACGGTTTTTCTGATCGAAATGTGGGAGCGCTTCGGCTTCTACGGCATGCAGGTGTTGATGGTCACCTACATGATGAAGAAACTCGGCTTCGTCGACACTCGCGCCAATCTCGTGTGGGGAGCGGCGGCGGCGCTGATCTACGCGACACCGGCGATCGGCGGTTGGATCGGCGATAAGCTGATCGGCACGCGGCGCACGATGAGGATCGGTGCGCTGGTGCTGGCGTTTGGCTACGCGCTCCTGTGGTTGCCCACCAACAATGAATACTTCTTGTACTTGGCACTCGGCGTGATCATCGTCGGCAACGGATTTTTCAAGCCGAACGCAGGCAACCTGGTACGCAAGATCTACGAGGGCGATGAAACCCGAATCGACAGCGCGTTCACCATGTACTACATGGCGGTGAATATCGGCTCGATGATCTCGATGACGCTGACACCGTGGATTCGCGATTACGTCGGCCTGCACTATGGCGACTCGGCCGGTTGGCACACCGCTTTCGGCGTGTGCTCGATCGGGCTGGTGCTCGGCATGACCAATTACGCCCTGATGAGCCGCGCTCTGGCGCATATCGGATCGCCGGCAGATGAGTCGCATGTGAAGCGGCGGCGCCTCGCTGCCGTGCTAGCTGGAGGCGCCGGCATGGTGCTCGTCTCAGCGTTCGTTTTGCAGAGCGAGACCGTGGCGCGCATTTGCGTCTATGCCGCCGGCGCGGCCATCCTTGGAATATTCGCGCATCTGATCCGCACCAGCCATCGCGATGAGCGTGCCGGCCTGATCGCTGCGCTGGTGCTGGTCCTGCAGACCGTCTTTTTCTTCATCTTCTACCAACAGATGTCCACCTCGCTCAATCTATTCGCGCAGAAGAACGTGGATCTCAATTTCAGCCTCTTCGGCTGGCACCTGTTCACGTGGATTCCCGAGCAGTACCAGAACCTCAACTCGATATGGATCGTGGTCTTGAGCCCAGTGCTGGTGTTCATTTACAACTCGCTTGGCCGGATCGGCAAGGATCCATCGATTGCGGTGAAGTTCGCTTGGGGCTTTGGCGCAGTGGCGATCGGCTTTTTCATTTACGGCGTGGGCGCGAGGTGGGCGGTCAACGGCCAGGTGTCGTCGTGGATCATGGTTTGGGGCTACGGTCTGTATTCGCTGGGCGAGCTGCTGGTGAGCGGTCTGGGACTCGCGATGATCGCCCGCTATGTACCGGCGCGGATGGGCGGCTTCATGATGGGGGCCTACTTTGTGGCCTCCGGCCTCTCCCAGTACCTCGGAAGCGTGGTCGCGAACCTCGCGCACATCCCTGAGAACCTCAGCAATCCGCTCGAATCGCTGACTATTTATACGAGTCTGTTCAACAAGCTCGGCTTTGCCGGCATCACCTGCACGCTGATCGCAATTGCCATGCTGCCGCTGATGAAAAAGCTCTCGGCCAGTCATGCCGACGCGGCGGCCAGCCACACCCCGCTGCCGGCCGTGCGCAGCGAGGAGTTCAACACGGCGGCTTGAAACACATGGGCCCGGCTACCTCGGCCTCAGGGCGCCATCGCGCCCAACGAGCATCTTCGCCGCGAGCATCTTCAGGCCTGGCGCTCGCGCAAATACTGCCTGGCGCGCTGCGCTTCCCGCCGCAGTTGCTGCTCCAGCTGCGATATCTGATCCACAGCGCCCGCCCGTGCAGCCTCTTCGAGCCGGGCGGCTGCCGCGCTGGCTGACTCGGCGCGAATGTTCGCGCTCGAGCCCTTGAACGAGTGCGCGGCGCGCCCGATCGCCGGCAGATCACCGCGATCGAGGGCCTCACTGATCTCGCGCAGCGCCGCGTCACCGCTGTCGATGAACAGTTGCACGAGCTCCTGTGCAAACTCTCGATCGCCATCCGTCGAGGTCATCAATTGCTCCCAGTCGACCGGCGCATCGGCATTTTCGGGCGGCTGCGGCGTGGGATGCCTGCCTTCGATGAGTTTGGATCCTCGGCTTGCGTACGCCAGATGGCGATCCATGGTCTCGGCCAGCCGCGCTCGATTCAAGGGCTTGGTCAGGTAATCGTCCATTCCGGCTTCGCGGCACCGCCGTTCGGCCCCTTTCATCGCATCGGCGGTGAGCGCGATGATCGGAATATGCTGCCGGCCGCGCTCGCGTGAGCGGATTTCCCGGGCCGCCTGGTACCCATCCATCATCGGCATCTGACAGTCCATCAGAATGATGTGATACCGGCCGGTCTCCCACGCGGCAACGGCTTGGGCACCATTGCTCGCGATGTCGACGTTGTAGCCCATTTTTTCCAGAGTGCCGCGCGCCACCTTCTGATTCACCACGTTGTCCTCGGCCAGCAGAACGCGCCGCTCGTTCGGCCTGTCGCGGCTTCGCTCGGCAATCACGATGGGTTGTGTGCGCTCATGCCATTGCGAGGCGTCCACCGACATGACACGGCCCAGGCAGTCGTGTAAGTCGCGGTGCGACACCGGCTTGAGAAGATAGGCCGCAAACCCCAGCTCCGCGAAATCCTCGGCGCTGCGGATCCCGCGGGCGGATGTGAGCAGCACGAGGCGTGTCGCCTTGAACCGTTCGTCGCCCGCAATCCGGCGGCCGAGCTCATACCCGTCGCAGTCCGGCATCATGTAATCGAGCACGGCGAGATCGAAGGGCGGCTCGCCATTGCGGGTGGCGGCTTGAAGCGCCTGCAAAGCGGCATCCGCGCCGTCGACGCAGGTTGGGTTCATGCCGAGATGCGCGAGCTGGCGGCTCAGCACTTTGCGGTTCGTTGCATTGTCATCCACGACCAGCACGCGTCGGTTCGCGAATAATGCGACATCGAAGCGCCGGCTTGCCGATTTGCGAGCGGACGTGCTGAACCGCGCCGTGAACCAGAACAAAGAGCCGATACCCACGGTGCTCTCGACACCGCTTTCGCCGTCCATCAGTTCGACCAGGCGGCGCACGATCGACAAGCCCAGACCCGTACCGCCGTAGTGCCGTGTGGTCGATGCATCGAGCTGCGAGAACGGCTGGAACAGCGATGCGAGGCGCTCCGCCGGGATGCCGATGCCGGTATCGCGCACCTCGCAGCGAATCGTGGTACCGAGTGCATCCATTGAAATGAGCCGCACGTCGATCGACACCTCGCCGTTACGCGTGAACTTGACCGCATTGCTTCCGAGATTGAGCAACACCTGACGCACGCGTCCCGGATCGCCGATGACGCGGTCGGGGAGCATCGGGTCGACGTTAGTGATCAGTTCGAGACCCTTGGCATGCGCTTGGATGGCGAGCAGATGTGCGACTTCGTCCAGGGTGCCGCGCAGATCCATGTCGATGCGCTCGAGATCGAGCTTGCCCGCTTCGATCTTCGAGAAGTCGAGGATGTCATTGATGATAGTGAGCAGACCGGCGGCGCTGTCGCGGATCGTTTCCATATGATCGCGTTGCGTCCGATCAAGATTCGTTTCCAGCAGCAGCTCCGTCATACCGATCACGCCGTTCATGGGCGTGCGGATTTCGTGGCTCATGTTGGCGAGAAACTGCGACTTCGCCTTGACTGCGAGCTCGGCCCGGTCCTTCGCCTGCAGCAGCTCCGCATTGGCCGCCTCGAGATCCCGCGTGCGCCGCGCCACCTGATCGCTCAGAGCACCGGCAATGCCCTTGAGGCGTCTCACCCGCAGGCGATGCCACGCTCCCGCAGCGAGCACGACGGCGATCGCGAGCGCGAGGCCGCACAACAGGACGAACCAGAAGGTTTGATAGAAATGCGGCTTGAGCGAAAAGCGAAAGCTCGCGCCCGTATTGCTCCAGATGCCGTCGTTATTGCTTGCGATCACGCGGAACGTGTACGAACCGGGCGCAAGTCGCGTGTAGTAGGCAGCTCTGCGGGTGCCCGCATCGATCCAACCGTTGTCGAAGCCTTCGAGTCGATAGCGGAAAAGTGAGCGCTGCGGCACCAGCAGACTCAGCCCAGTGTAGTTGAACTCCCACTGTTGCGCGCCCGGGGCGACCTCGATGCCGTCGCTGAGCCTCAGCGGCCGACCATCGACGGCGACCTGCTCGATGTGCACGGGCGGCGGCAGGTTATTGGTCCGAATGTGGCTGGGATCGACTCTCACGATGCCGCGAACGCTCGGGAACCAGAGAAGCCCGTCCGGCGAACGACAGCCGGCGGAGGTATTCCCACCATCGAACTCGGCCGTGCGCAAGCCGTCGGCAACGCCGTAAATGTGAAACTCTGGCATGCTGGTGCCGCCTGCGGCCAAGGCATCCAGCGCGGCGCGGGGCACGGACATCAGGCCCTTGTTGGTGGTGAGCCACATCTGATGCGCGTCGTCCTCGAGCAGTTGCATGATGGTCTCGCGCAGCGGGCCTCTGAAGCGCGCCAGTGAGCTGAGCTTGCCGTCGCGCCACAGCGCCAGCCCGTCGGTCGTGCCGAGCCACAAGATGCCGCGCTCGTCCTCATGAATGGAGATGACCCAGTCGCTCGGCAGGCCGTCTGCCATGCCGAAGTGGCGCGTACCGCGAGCGTCGATCAAGAAAAGCCCTTGGGCCTCGGTGGCCACCCACAGATTCCCGGCGCGATCTTCGAAAATCAAGTGCACCGCGGCAGGCCCTGAGGTGCCCAGCAGCGACTGCATCGGCGTGACTTTGCCCTGCTCGATACGGTCGAGACCTTGGTTCGTCCCGATCCAAATGCGGCTCTGTTGATCTTCGATGAGCGCAGTCACCGTGTCCCCGGACAGGCCGTTGTGGCGGTTGAACAGCGTCATGCCGTGCGGGTCGAGCCGGTATACGCCGGCGCCGTCCGTGCCGACCCAGAGCATATTTTGCCGATCCTCGAGAATCGCGCGCACCCGGACGTTTTCCTTGCCGCGCGGTCCGGCGATGTGCTGAAACCGGCCATTGACGTAGGCGCTGACCCCACCGTCCGAGCCGACCCACACGCCGCCGCTCTTGCGCGGCGTAATGGCCCAGGTCAGATTGCCTTGCAGGCCCTCGGGCTCGCCCGCCGTGGCGAATTTTCCATCGTGCAAACGCAATAACCCAACGCCGTAGCTGCCAACCCACAAGCTGCCTTCATCGTCCTCCAGCAGGGAACGGATATCGCTGTTCGCGAACTGATTGCTGACCAGAGCGCTGAATTCCCCGTCTCGCCACCTCACGAGTCCGCCGCCGCGTGTGCCGATCCACAAATTGCCGTCGTGATCGCGCATCAGCGCACGTACCCATGAGCCGAGACGCCCCGGCCCGGCCACGACGTCGAAATGATCGCCGGCGCGCCGATATAAGGCTCCGCTCCCGGTTCCCATCCAGAGCGTTCCGTCAGCATCCTCGTGAATCGCCGTGACCGGCTCGTCCGCGCTTCCCGAGCGCAGCGGCACCGCGTCGAAGCGCCGGCCATCGAAGCGCTGCAGGCCGCCGAGGCTGCCTATCCACAGTGCGCCATCGCGGTCTTCGAGCAGTGCTCGAATGCGCCCGTCGCGCAGTCCGCTCGAGGCATCGATGAAGCGTGCGCTCCCGCCGTCGATCTCGAATAAGCCCTCCTCCGTTCCCACCCACAAGCGGCCGGTCTTGCTTTCGACAATGGCCCGGATGTAGGCGTGCGCGAGCCCCGCGATGGCGTTGAACGGCGTGAAGTGCCCCTTCTCGAGCACCGCCAACCCTGAGCGTGTGCCGATCCACAGCCGGCCGGCGTGGTCTACGAACAATACGGAGATGTGCTTGTTCGGAATGGCCGCTTCATTGCCGCTGTCGAAGACCGTGAATCGGTCCCCATCGAAGCGAGCCAAGCCTTCCTGAGTGCCGATCCATAGGTACCCGTCCGGCGTGCGGGCAATGGCTTGCGCAGAGCTTTGCGGTAGCCCTTCCGCAATTTGCCAGTTGTCGAGCACATACTGGCTCGGCTGCAACGACGGATCGAGCGCGAGCGCGTTCGTGCAGACGAAGGGCAGCAGTACCGAGAGAAAGCCGCGAATCGCAAGCCGCATCACGGCCGCAAAGCCTGCGTTTGAGGCATACACCTGATCGCCATCCGTACTCCGCTCGACTGTACGGTTATCGGCAGGCTGCCCTCGACCTGAAGTTCTCAGCCAATGAGCGAGCCGCTGCGATCAGGCGATAAAACACGCCCCACGCAGCGGTAGCACGGCGGGTGTAGCCGATTTCTTCGGGCGTGAGTGCGCCACAGTTTCTCGGCCAATTGCGTACCGGGGCAATTGCTGTAGTGCGACAGGGCTGCGACGAATACGGTACTACTAGCTTCCGCAATCATCGTTGGCAGAGACGTGGATAGTATCGCCGTCGTTCAGATTGGGCTTGTCACGATGCCCGCACTGTCGCATGTCCTGGTCCAGGGTCGTCGCCGTCCAGGACAAGTGCCCCTGTCCCGAAGAATCCGGCGTCACTGTAACTGATATGGTTGCAAAGCCGTTCATCAGCTGGCCGGAGAGAATCCTTTGGGGCGGGCTGGCATTTAAGTCGTAAACAGTCACGAAAATGTTCGTGGTGGTGTCGTTGGTAATCGTGATTGTCAAGCCGCCTTGGCCGAATACCGAAGTACTCGACAGAAAAAACAGCACGTAGGCGAGCGTGATCCGATTGAAAGCGCGCATAGAGATTCTCTTTGACGCATTTTACGCCGGTTCGTCGCCGCCCATCCGACCTGAACGCTTGCGCGCACGACAGGGTTTCGGCTCTCGAGTTGTCGGATATATCTCACACAATCGACCGCCGGGTACCATTATATTGTATTGCCAGTTTTTGTTGCCATCGGCGACGTCCGCTTCATAGGGTCAGAAACCACTTGGCTTGATTGGGGACTCGCAGCGCGCCCTTGATGCCGACAAGACCGTCCGTCGAATCGGTGGTCGGCCAGAACCCGCCGCCCACCATGATCGGCAGGGGCGGGGCGGTGAACTCGTAGGCAAGCGAGACCCTAACGCTCGTATAGCGCAGTCCGACCATGACATCCAGAGTGCCGACGTCGTTGTTCATCACCGTGTAGGAGGGAGCGAGGGGGTCCGTTGGCGGAGGCTGTTGTTAGACCGTATCTGGACCGGCGCTACACGAGCTTCAGATCGAGCGGCGACACCTGCGGAAACACGCGTGCACACTGCTCCGCCGACAGGCCCCAAAGAGAGCGATACAGGCCGCCGAGTACGGCGCGGTAGTCATTGAGGACGGGGTAGTCCCGGTCTTGAAACAGTGTCCCGCGGCTCACCGGTTGTTGTTCGCCGGCAACAGTGCCGCCCTTGATCGCGCCGCCGAGCACCCAGTACACCGTGCCGTGGCCGTGGTCGGTACCCCGGTTACCGTTTTCGCGGAAAGTGCGCCCGAATTCCGACAGCACGACGACGACGGTGTTGTTCCATTCAGTGCCGAGCGTCTGCGAGAACATCTGCAGGCCGCGTCCCAGGCTGGCCAGATTGCTCGCCAGTGTGCCTTGAGCGGAGCCCTCCCCGACATGCGTGTCCCAACCGCCGACGTCGATGAATCCGATACGGTACTTGTCGCGCATGAGCCGGCCCATGCGTTCGGCTTCCAGCTCGAAGCCTTTGGTATTGATGGCCCCGCGATTGGCGGCATTCATCTGGTCCGCCATCTCCTGTGCCACCGCCTGGCGCAATTCCAAGCCGTCTCTGACCGCTGCCTCGAGATGATGGCCGGCGTACATATCGCTCAAGATGCGCGCCTGCCGGTCATCGAAGGGCGGCTTGCCGACATTTTTGAGCGACAGGTTCGGCACCGTCGAGGCGCCCTCAAAGGCGAGCGGCAACGCATCCGTGAATGAGATGGGCAAAATATCCGCGGAGGAGCCGAGCAAGGTGTCGGAAAGCCGGCCGAGAAAACCCGAGCGATAGTTGCGCGCGTTCGAGGACTGACCGAGCTCAATACTGTCCTGAGTTTCGAAGTGGCTGCGCGACAAATCGTCCGTACCCGCAAAGGGGATGAACGCCACCTGACGCTGCAGGTACAGCGCGCCGATCGTGTCCCGCACGGCCGGTGCGAGCGCCCAGTCGGCATCCAATGCGAGCGCGCCGGTGTTCGAGACCGGGTCGGGCCGAGCGATGGCAATATTCGGCCGCGCTTCGTAGTAAAAGCTGCTCGAATAGGGAATGAGCAGATTGCACGAATCGTAGCCTCCGCGCAGGAACACGAGCAAAAAGCGCGGTCCGCTTGCGGGCGCGGCGAAGAGACGACCGCGCACGCCCGCGCTCATGAGGGCGGCGGCGCCGAGTTGCAGCACATGACGGCGATTCATGGAAGGCCTCCTGCAGAGTTCGGATCGCGAACAAGGGTCCAGATTTCACTCATAGTTCAAATCCGGCGATGACAGCAGGAAGGTGTTCCATTCCTGCTGCGAGTTTGCTCGCTCGAGTGCATCCCGGGTGCGTGCGGCCAGGAACGGCTCGACGGCCTCGAAGTACAGGCGGTTCGAGAGCTGCGGAAAACCGCTTGCGAGGGGCGCGCTGCCGTCTTCCGGCTCGAACAGGCCCGCATTGCCCGAGCCGATCGAACGCGCAATCTCGAAGCGGCGGCTCATCTGACCCGAACTCGCCCAGCTCAGCTCCGTCAGGGGATAGCCGTCGGGAGTCGGGCGGCCGAACGGTGCTTCGCCCAGACCGTTGAGCCAGTTCAGCAGCGGGCGAGTGTTGCTGATGGTCCGGCCATCGTAGGCGAACCGTACGGCCGAGACGACGAAGCGCATCGGATCCTTGAATTTGCCGCCCAGCGCGGCGTTGAATTCCCGCGCCAGGAACATCGTGCGCAGCACCGCCGCAATGTCGCCGTCGGTGCGCATGAAGGTCTGCGCCATGCGCTCGACCAGCTGCGGCGGGGGATTGTCGGCGACGAAGTAGGTCGCCAGCTGCCGGGAGATGAAGCGCGCGCACGCCGGCTGCTTCACGATCAGCGTGACGGCATTCTCCACTTCGGCGAAGCCCTGACCCTCGACCGTTCGGCCGAGCAGCACCTTGGCACCGAAATCGTGCCGGGCCGGATTGAATTCGAAGGCGCCGTTGCGGCGATACAATCCCTGCCACTCCGGCTTGAGCTTCGGCGGATTGCCGACGTTGATGCCGACACCGGTCAGCACGCGCGCGAGTTGTTGAACGTCTTGCTGCGTGTATCCGGCGTCGACGCCCAGCGTGTGAAGCTCCATGAGCTCGCGTGCATAGTTCTCATTGATGTGCCCGGCGGCGTTCTGGCTATTGTCCAAATATTGCAGCATCGCGGGATGCTCGAGCGTGGCGAGCACCAGCTCCCTGAAGTGTCCAAACGCATGGGGTCTGATCGCCCGCTCCGCATAATCGCCGACCAGCCAGCGTAGATTGGCTTTATTCTGGTGCACACTGAAGTGGTTGAGCCAGAACCAGACCACTTGCTCATCGAGCTGCGACGGCGAATACACCGCGCGCAGCAGCTCGCGGCGAATCGCCTCGTAGGCGAATTTATTGCCGCGCTCGTTGAGCGCCTTTCGCGCCTGCTCTTTCTCCGGTCCATTCGGCATGGCGTTGATGGCTTTGTTCTGCGCGTTGACCTCGGCGAGCAACCGCGCCGGATCGGCGCTCGACACGTCGAACCCCGCGATCGCGGCGGCGACCGGCGGCGGCAGCGCGCCGTCCTCGCCCCTCAATTGGCGGTCCAAATACCGCTCGCGGCCGAGCCTGTGGTATTCGGCGACACTTGCGCTGTCGAGGCCGAAAGTGACTCGCTCGAGCCACAGCACGTCCTCCCGATGAAACACCGGCAGTGCGGCCGCCGCGGGCGGCGGGCCTTTCGTAGCGGGAGTCGCGGGTAACTCGCCGCGCTCTGCAGGCCCGGTGCACGCGACCAACAGCGCGATGGGCAGTACGGCGAGCGCGGCATTCAGCAGTGCCGCAAAACGCTCACGTCCAGTGCGCCGCCGCTCCACGCTGCCTCCAGGTCGGTCGAAATGATGTTGGTAGAGAACACGTGCATTGATCATAACGGCCGCCGGCATAGCACGTTGACCGCTGGCCCGTACGGCAGCGGCCGCCGGCCCGTACGCGCCAGCCCCTGGCCCGCACGGAGCGGCCCCTGGCCCGCACGGAGCGGCCCCCGGCCCGCGGTGCACATTAAGACTGTGACATCAATCTCGTTCGACACACCCCACGATGCCGTGTCAAACTCTGCGCCCGTTAGCCTGACCTATTCGTGAATGACGGGAAAGTTCCAAGAAGGCTGGATCGGGTGGATATTTCCGGAGCGTGAAAAACAGGGCTCGGCGCATGCGCCGAGCGGGTTCGCCAGGGGTAGGACGCATGCGTCCTACGGGTGGCCATGGATGGCCACCCCGGGCTTGCGCGCAGCAGGGACTGCGTAGCGCAATGGCGAACCCCGGCTTGCAGCGATGCAGGATTGCATCGCGTCGCAAGTTTTTCGCGCAGCCCCCAGGGATGGGTTCGCGGCGGTCCGGAAAATACTCACCCGATCCAGCCTTCGTGCACGAAAATATCTATCGTTCATGAATAGCTCCGGTTAGCGGCCGGCGTTGACGCGAATCGCCACGTGATCCTGAGGGAGATTGCGCGGCTCTCGCTGCTGTCTGAAGATTGCCGGTCGACCCCGACCGCACCCAACACTCTCATGGAAGTTTGATATGGCTCGTACAATACCCCTTTCCGATATCCGAAATATCGGCATCATCGCCCACGTCGACGCCGGCAAGACGACGACGACTGAGCGCATCCTGTATTACACGGGGCGCAAGCACACCATCATCGACATTCATGACACCAAGGATTTGAAGACCTCGACGACTACCGACTACCTCGAGCAAGAGCAAAAGCGCGGCATCACCATTCAAAGCGCAGCCGTGTCGGCGTTCTGGCGCGACAAGAAGATCAATCTCATCGACACCCCCGGACACGTGGACTTCACCATCGAGGTGAATCGCTCGCTGCGCGTACTCGACGGCGCCGTCGTGGTGTTCGACGGCGTCGCCGGTGTGGAGCCGCAATCGGAGACCAATTGGCGCCTCGCCAATAATTACGGCGTGCCGCGCTTCTGTTACGTCAACAAGATGGATCGCGCCGGCGCGAATTTCCTGCGCTGCGTGGACATGATCAAAAAGCGCTTGGGTGCGAGACCCCTGCCCGTGCAGATTCCCATCGGATCAGAAGACAATTTCAAGGGCATGGTGGACCTCGTCGAGATGAAGGCGCTGGTTTGGGACTCCGACGACAAGGACGCCCAGTGGCAAGTCCTCGAGGTTACCCCCGACCTCGCCGACAAGCTGCACATTACGCTGCCGAGCGACCGCCAGCTCCTGGCGGATGTCCCGAAGTGCCGCACCGAGCTGGTGGACACCTGCCTCGAGCAAGACGACGAGGCTATGGAGGCCTACCTCAATGACGGCGCCGTCCCATCGGCCGAAGTGCTGCATCGCGCTTTGCGCAAGGGTACCTTGCACTCCGCCTTCACGCCCGTGCTGTGCGGCTCCTCCTACAAGAATAAGGGTGTGCAGCAGCTGCTCGACGCCGTCGTCGACTATCTGCCGGCGCCGACCGATGTGGCCTCGATCAAGACCGTCGATGCCGACGGCCATCCGATTGGCGAGCGCAAGTGCTCCGACGATGAGCCCTTTGCCGCACTCGCCTTCAAGGTCATCAACGACATCTATGGCGCGCTGACGTTCATCCGCGTGTATTCCGGGGTATTGACCAAGGGCGCTTCGGTGATGAATTCCACGCGCGGCAAGCGCGAGAAAATCGGCCGCATGGTCGAGATGTTCGCCAAGGAAGCCAATCCGGTGGAGGAAGCGCGCGCCGGAGACATCATCGCGCTCGTCTCTCTGGCCGATACCGAGACCGGCGATACGCTCTGCGACTCGGCCAACCCCGTGGTGCTGGAGCGCATGCGCTTTCCCGAGCCGGTGATCAGTGTGTCGGTGAAGGCGAAAAGCAAGGCGGAACAGGAAAAGTTCGGCACGGCGCTGGGCAAGATGGTCCGCGCCGATCCCTCGCTGCATCTGGAGACCGACCGCGAGACCGGCCAAACCATCCTGCGCGGCATGGGCGAGCTGCATCTGGAGGTGACCCTGGACCGCATGCGAACGGAGTTCGGTGTCGAAGGCACCATGGGTGAGCCGCAAGTCGCGTATCGGGAGACCATCACCAAGAAGCTCACCGAACAATACATTCATAAGAAGCAGACCGGCGGCGCCGGTCAGTTCGCGGAAGTGTGGATCGTTTTCGAGCCGCTGGCGCGCAGTGTCGGCTTCGAGTTCGTCGATGAGACCGTCGGCGGGTCCGTACCGAAAGAGTACGTTCCGGCGGTGGAAAAAGGTCTGCGCATACAAAAAGAAGACGGAGTGCTCGCTCACTATCCGACGGTGGATTTTCGGGCGACGCTGATCGACGGCAGCTACCACGATGTCGATTCCAACGCACTGACCTTTGAAATCGCCGCGAAGGCGTGCTTCCGCGAAGGCATTCGCAAGGCCTCGCCGATCCTGCTCGAGCCGGTGATGAAGGTCGAGACCGTGACTCCGGGCGACTATCTCGGCGACGTGATCGGTGATCTCAATCGCCGCCGCGGTTCGATCCTGGACCAGTTGGAACGCGGTACCAATATCGCGGTGGTTGCGAATGTGCCGTTGTCGGAAATGTTCGGCTATATCGGCCAGTTGCGCAGCATGACCAGCGGCCGGGCGTCTTATACGATGGAATTCTCACATTACGATCCCGTGCCGCGGCAGCTGGCCGATGAGGTGATCGCGCAGGCGAGTAAGGCGGCGATGGCGAGCTAGAGCCAGTATGATCCGCCACCGTCGCTTTGAGGTGAGCGCGACGAGGATATTCGTGAGCAAAAAAATCTGCCTCTTCGCGTATTGCTTGGCCTTTCTAGCCGCGTATTGTCCCGCCCAACAGACACCTTCCGTCGCCGCGGTGATCGCCGTCCGCGCGGGCAAATTCATCGATGTCGAGGCCGGGCGTACGCTCGACAACCAGCTCATTCTCGTGCGCGGCGCGAAGATCGCAGCCGTCGGGGCGAACCTCGCAATTCCCGAGGGCGCACAGGTCATCGACCTGTCGAACATGACGGTATTACCCGGCTTGGTCGACTGCCACACCCACCTCGCCGATCTCGCAAACGCCGAACCGCTCGACGTGCTGAAGAAAACGGCGGCGCAGGCCGCCTACGCCGCCATCCCGAACGCCCGCGTCACGTTGCTGGCGGGGTTCACGACGGTGCGCGACGTGGGCGTGTATCGGGCCTTCAACGATGTCGCCATGCGCGATGCCATTGCGCAGGGGATCATCATCGGGCCCCGGATGTATGTTGCGGGCGCCTACATCACCATCAGTGAGGGCGCCGGCGCGATGACCGGCCTGTCTCCGGATATCCAGCTGCCGTGGGATCTGCAATACGGCGTAGCAAACAGCCCTTGGGAAGTACGCCAAAAGATACGGGAACTTGCGCACCGCGGCGCCGATCACATCAAGGTTCTGTCGACCGGAGCGGTGCTCACGCACGGCAGCAATCCAAAGTCCATCGAATTCACCCCGGAAGAGCTGCGCGCGGCTGTAGAGGAGGCGAATAACTTCGGCTTGCGCGTTGCCGCGCACGCGCACGCGGCGGAGGGCATCAAGAATGCGATTCGCGCCGGCGTCGCATCGGTCGAGCACGCTACGCTCATCGACGATGAAGGCATCGCTCTCGCCAAGCAGCACGGAACGTATCTCGACATGGACATCTACGATGAAGAGTGCATTCAATCTTCCCCGGACACTCCGGCGGATTTTCTGCAGCACGACCGCGATCTGGGAGAAGCGCAGCGCCGCAACTTCACCAAAGCGGTGCGCGCCGGGGTGAAAATGACCTTCGGCACGGATGCGGGAGTCTGTCCGCACGGCATCAACGCACGTCAGTTCGCCTTCATGGTCAAGTACGGCATGACGCCGATGCAGGCGATTCAATCGGCCACCGTCAATGCCGCCGATCTGATCGGTCACTCGGAACTGTTCGGCTCGATCAGCGCCGGAAAGTCCGCGGATATCATCGCGGTGAAGGGTGATCCGCTCGCCGACATCCGTGTGCTGGAGCACGTCGCCTTTGTGATGAAAGAGGGCGCGATTTACAAACACGAGCAGTAGCACCGATGTACGCTACCGGAGAGAGCCCATGCGACGAGAGCTTTGCAGTGTACTGGCGGCGGGGGCGGTCACGTTGAGCGCTCCGGTCACCGCCGCAGCCGCAAATGCCGTGTTCGGGCCGGAGAACCCGTTTTACGCGCCGAGCGCGCTGCCGTTTCAGGCGCCGCCGTTCGACAAGATCAAGGATGAACACTACCAACTCGCCATCGAGGCCGGAATGGCGAAGCAGCTCGTCGAGATACAAGCGATTGCCCAAAACGCCGCCCCGCCGACGTTCGAAAATACGCTCGTACCTCTGGAAAAGAGCGGCCGTTTGCTGCATCGGGCCACCGCCGCATTCAATGGCGTAACGGACGCAAATATCAACCCCGTTCTGCAGCAGGCCAAGACCGCTTTGGCGCCGAAGCTGGCCGCGCACCGCGACGCCATTTATTTGAACGCGAAATTATTTGCACGCGTGTCCGCAGTCTACGAGGAGCGCGCGAGCAGGGCGCTCGATCCCGAATCGAAGCGCTTGATCGAATTCACCTATGATGAGTTCGTGCACTCCGGCGCCAAGCTGTCGGAGGCGGATAAGGTTCAACTGAAGAAGCTCAACGAGGAGGCCTCGACTCTCTCGAACACGTTCATCACGAAATTGTTGGCCGCGAACAAGGACGGGGCGTACCTGACTTCGACACCGGCGACCCTTGCGGGGTTGAGCGATGCGCAGCTTGCGGCTGCCGCGCAGGCTGCACAAAGCCGCCACGCCGCGGGCTATCTGCTGCCCCTGCAGAACACCACCCAGCAGCCGGCGCTCGCATCACTGAGCATCCGCGAGACCCGCCGGACGCTGTTCGAGGATTCCTGGAACCGTACCGAGCGGGGCGACGCGAACGACACGCGAGCGACGATTGCGCGACTCGCGCAGCTGCGCGCGCAACGCGCGCAGCTGCTTGGTTACCCGAACCACGCCGCATGGAAGCTGGAGGACCAGATGGCGAAGACTCCGGAAGCTGCGCTCAAGTTCATGGATGCGCTGGTGCCCGTGGCGACGGCGAAGGCCGCAAGCGAAGCCGAGGACATTCAAGCGGTGATCGATTCCCAGGGCGGCGGCTTCAGGCTCGAGCCGTGGGATTGGGACTTCTACAGCGAGCAGGTGCGCAAGTCCAAATACGATCTGAACGACGCGCAGATCAAGCCGTATTTCGAGCTGAACAACGTGCTCGAAAACGGCGTTTTCTACGCCGCCAATCGGCTCTATGGGATCACGTTCAAGGAGCGAAAGGACATACCGGTCTACCAATCCGATGTGCGTGTATTCGAAGTGTCCGACGTCGACGGCAAGCCGCTGGCGCTGTTCTATTGCGATTACTTCAAGCGCGACAACAAAAACGGCGGTGCGTGGATGTCGACATTCGTCGATCAATCGAAGCTTCTGGGGACGCGGCCCGTGATCTACAACGTCGCTAACCTGCAAAAGCCTGCGCCGGGTGAGCCCGCGCTCATCAGTTTCGAGGATGTCACGACGATGTTCCACGAATTCGGCCATGCGTTGCACGGCATGTTCGCGGACACCGAATATCCGAGTCTGTCGGGCACCGCGACGGCGCGGGATTTCGTCGAATTTCCCTCGCAGTTCAACGAGCATTGGGCCATCTATCCCGAGATTCTCAATCATTACGCGAAACACTACAAAACCGGCGCGCCGATGCCGAACGACCTGATCGAAAAGATCAAGCGTACGCAGAACTTCAATGAGGGCTACCGGTTGACCGAGGTGCTGGCCGCCGCCGAGCTCGACATGCAGTGGCACACGCTGCCGGCGAGCGCATCTCTTGAGAATCCGGGCGAGTTCGAAGTTGAGGCGCTCGCCAAAACTCGCCTCGACTTACACACCGTGCCGCCGCGTTATCGCTCGAGCTACTTCAATCATATCTGGGGCGGCGGCTATTCCGCAGGCTACTATGCGTACCTATGGACGCAAATGCTCGCCGACGACGCCTATCAGTGGTTCGACGATCACGGCGGCCTGACCCGTGCGAACGGCGATCGCCTCCGGCAGATGATCCTTTCTCGCGGCAACACGCAGGACCTCGCGGCGATGTACGCGAGCTGGCGCGGCCGGGCGCCGAGCATCGACGCCATGATGAAGTATCGCGGGTTGGTGCCGTCCGATCCGCGTCCTAGTGATTGATCGTGACGTCAGGATCCAGAAGTCGCAGCGCTCCAGCCGGCTGCGCGGCTCCCGAGATGCGCACGTCATGATCGGTATAGGAGCGGCCGATTCCCGAGCAATACGTGCCGTTGGCGGCAATTCGGCTCCCGGTTTGAGTCAGGCAAGAGGTATCTTGCGCGGTTGCCGCCGAGCTTTGAACTTGCGCCGGCATTTTCCCGCCCGTCGTCGCACACCCGCCGAGGATTAGAGCTGAGGCGATCGCACCTGCCGTGCATACTCGAGTGGCCATCACACCTTTAACATAAGTCCGTCATAAACCCACTTTACCCCTCTTTTGCCCATATTGAAATTCCCCGAGCGCTCCCGGATGCACCTCCGGATCAGCTATGATCACACTTTGAGCTTGCTCTTTTTGCTGCGAGGGGATGCTGTGAAACAACGCCTGTCGCTTATTCGAGTTTGGCCGATCATCTTTCTCTTGACACTGTGCGCGGCCGCGGCCCAGGCGCTGCCGGTATCGCATATCCAGGTGCGCATCGTCACCGGCGCTGCCGATCTCGGCGCAGGCAGCTACTTGGAATTGCGTATCTATGAGGCCGGCAAAGGAGTGCGCCGGCTGCCCTTGACGGGCGGCGAAGCCTGGCCGCGCGATTCCACGCGGGTCATTCCATTGACACTGAATGAGGCGCTGGAGCCGCGCAATGTGCTGCGGTTCAGTCTGTACTACCGCGCCGCCAGTCCGCTGGCGCCGCCATGGCAGGTCGTTGCCGCGGACGTCGATCTGTCGGCGGGACGCGAGCCGCCGCAGTTGCTGCTCGGTACAACCCTGTCGGGCGAAATCGACCGACAGGGTGAAATATCGACCGTGGAGCGCGACGTGAGCACGCTCGCCTGCGTCACGGACGCGGACTGCGATGATCACCGCACCTGCAACGGCCACGAGCGCTGCGCGCCGCACAGTGCAGATGCCGACGCGCGTGGTTGCGTCAGAGGCAGGCCGGTGGTCTGCCCCGTGAATCAGGTGTGCAAAGAAGGGCGGGGCTGTGTCGGCACTGGCTCGCTCGCGCCCGCCGCCGCGCTGAAATAGCGCCACGGCACCGGGCGGGCGCTACGGGATTAGGATGAGTGAGTGCGCTGCGGGACCCGGCAGAAACGGCGCCGGTTTTCCCTCGACCCAGGCGCTGAAGCCCGCGCGGTAGAACGGTGATAGCGGATGGCCGCTTTGCCCGCCGGGCATGTGAAAGTAGCCCTCATCCTCGTGGCCCGGAGCGACGCTGAAGCGCTCGGAGGCACCGTAATCCGTGCCTTGAACGCGTGGCATGTCGTGATGGCCGCCCGCCACCCTCACCGTCGGCATGTCGAGGAAACCGGACAAGAGCGGCAGCGCCGCGGACAGAGGATGCGCCACCCGCACCGCGTTCACTTCGCCCCAACTGCACGAGGTGAGGTCGCGGCACGCCGCGGGCAGCTTCTCGCTTGCAATCAGCGCCTCGAGCAGGAAGGCGTCCCAGTCCGCATAATCCGCCGCCAGCAAGTGTCGGGGACGCTGCTGCAGCAGGCGCCACAGCGGGCCCTCAAAGGAGGTCGGGACTTCAAAGCGAAAGTCCCCGGCCTTCTGGCGGGCGGGCGCAATGAGCATGAAAAACGCGCGTGCTTCCACCTGCTCACGAAACAGCCGGACCAGGCGGTATGCCGCATCGGTGGGCGCTGCATGTCCGCTCCATCTTGCGAGCACCTCATGTGCGGCGTCCTGCTCATGACGGCCGCCCGCTCGAGCCCGCTCGATGACTTCGCTCAACAGCGCGCGCCAGCGCTCGAGGAACAGAGCGCGATCGTCCAACTGCACCGCCAAACTGGCCGACGGTGTGAAGGGGTGGGGTGCACTCTGGAGATCAGCGAGAATTTGCGCCGCCCGTGCGCCCCGGTCCATCCCATCGTCACCGATCAGCGCAGCCGCCGGGCCGCCGATGACTCGGGCATTGGCTGTCCACAAGAATCCGGCGGCGGGATCGATCAGGTGCGGTTGGCTCTGCGGCGCCAGCCATCCCACAAAGCCGACGGTGGCGTCGGTCGACAGTTGCGGAATACCGGGCGCCGCATCGCCATGCCCCGGTAAGCGCCCGGCAATGGTCCAACCGATGTGGCCGTGGTTGTCGGCAACCAGAAAATTTTGTCCTGGAATTCCAAAGCCCGCAGCAGCCCGCACGGCGTCCTCGACGGAGTGCGTGTGCTCGAGTTCGAGCAGCTCGAGGTTGATGGCAGCGGGGTCCTGCGCCGTCCACTGCAGTGCGTACGGACGACCTTCCCAATCCTTGCCGATCACGGGACCCCATTGTGTCACGGCTACTTCGAGGTGCTGCGTCGGCGCGCCCCTCACCTCGATCGCTTCATCCACATAACGAAGTCGTTGCGAGCCCTGCGCGGTTTCATACGCCGCGGCATCGTTCGCCGCTGCCACAAGGCGTATGACCGTCGTGAACTCGCCATAGCTGTTCGTAAAGCCCCAGGCGATCGTGCGATTGCTGCCGGCCACGAGCGAGAGCGTGCCGGGCAGCGTGAGGCCCGTGAGGTCGAGGGGATCGCGGGCCGGCTTCTGCAAGAGGCGCGCGCGATACCAGATATTGGGTACCCTGAAGTCCAGATGCATGTCGTTGGCCAGCAGTGCCGCGCCGTGGGCGGTGCGCGATCCGGCAACGGCCCAGTTGTTGCTGCCGAGCGCATCGAGCTCTCTCAGCGCTTCCTGCGGCGGCTGCACCGGCAGGCCCTTCAACCTCCGTAAATCGAACTCATCGGCGCTGGGCACCTGCGGCTCGGCGCTACGACTGCCGTCGATCGCAGCGTCCCACTCCGGTGCGCCCGCTTCGAGGAATCGCCACAATGCCTCGGGCAGCGTTGCCCGCAGCAAGCCGCGTTGCAGTTGCGCGTGGCCCGCGGAGTCCTGCAGCTGCAGGAACATGGCGTGGATGCACAAGACACTGTCCTCCGCGCTCCACGGTTGCGGCTTGCTCCGCAGCACCCAGTATTCGAACGGCCGGCTTCGCAGCGAGGCGATTCCTGCGTTGACGCCCGCGACATAGGCATCGAGCAGTGCACGACTCGGTGCATCCAGAGCGGCGACGATGGCGCGCGCCACTTCGCGAAATCGATGCACCCGCAATTGTCGATCGGTAGGCAGCAGCGACGGACCGAGGAGCGCGGAGAGCTCCCCGGCCGCGGCGCGGCGCAATAGGTCCATCTGAAAAAAGCGGTCCTGACCGTGCACGTACCCTAGGCCGCGCGCCAGATCCGCGCGGCTTTGCGCCGTGATGGTCGGAACGCCGGCAGCATCACGCTCGATCGAGACGCGCGCCGCGAGACCGGGCAATGCCGCTTGACCGTCGATGGTTGGAAGACTTGCGCGGAGCGTGAGCCAGGCCGCCGCCGCGGCCATCAGGAGCGCACCTGCCAGAAGCGCCGCCGTTGCCCACAGAAGCCGCACGGCTCGCGTCAATTCGACTCCTCAAAGTCGCTGGGCGCATGCGCGCGCCGGGCTGCGCGCACCTGCGAGGAATGCGCGCGCATCCGCGTAAAGTATGGCTCATGGCGCGCTCGTCCCCTCATTTTCTGTGCAATTGTGGCAGAAACTACCGTTAAAGCGCTCGCGAGCCGCATCGATCATCGGGCGGATGATTTCATGCGACGCACCGTCGCCTCGAACGCAAGCCGGGCGACGCTCATGTTGCTGCCGAGATCCCCCGCGGTCCCCCGACAGCGCTGCCGAACTGCGTCGGTGAGCTCGCAGTCCTCGCCCGGCAGTTGGCCCGCTTGGCACTGAATCTCCGCGGCGCGCTGCACGACCCACAGCAACATGAATGTCGTCGGGATGTCGCGCTCGCACACGGCAACGCCGTGGTTGCGCAGCACCAAGACATGCTTGTCGCCGAGACTGGCGAGCATGCGCACGCGCTCGTCTCGATAAAGCGTGATGCCCTCGAAATCGTGGTAGCCGACGCGGCCGATCAGCTGCGCGCCGTAAAAATTGTTGTGATCGAATCCGGATCGCTTCATCGCGACTGCCGACACCGCCGTGGTATGGGTGTGGGCGACGCACGCCACGTCGGGACGGCTTTCGTGAATGGCGCCGTGCAGCGCAAAGCCCGCAGGGTTGGCCGGATAGTCCGATGGCTCGACCAAGTGCCCCTCGACGCTGACCTTGAGCAGGTTCTGCGGCGTGACTTCGCAATAGTTCAGGCCGAACGGATTCACCAAATAATGGTGCGCCGGTCCCGGCAGCCGCACCGAGATGTGATTGAAGATGAGTTCGGTCCAGCCCATGAAATCGACCAGATGATAAAAATCGGTGAGTTCGCAGCGTAGCCGCCACTCGTCCGAATTCGCCGGCGAGGTAATCGAAGTTTCAGTGAGCATGCTTCGTCCGTCCCAAAGCCGTGGTCGGCATATCCTAAGCCCAAGCACCGCGGGAAGTGCAACGAAGCTTGACAACGTCCGCCACATCGCGCACAAGGGTGATCCGGAAGAGAACGGCTTTTATGATTTCGCTGACGCATAGAGTGGTGCCGCGCCCATGCAAAAATCTTTCACACTCTATGGAAGACCGGGTTCCGGCTCGCTTGCTGTGCAGGTGGCGCTGGAGGAGATCGGCGTTCCCTACGAACGGATCTGGGTGGGTCGAGAACCCGCGGACGTCGCGCGCTTTCGCGAACTGAACCCGACCGGTAAGGTGCCGGCGTTGGTGTTGCCCGGCGGTACGCTCATGTTCGAATCGGCCGCGATGCTGACCCATCTCGCGCTGCTCTACCCCGACGCGAAACTGGCCCCGCAACCGGGCACGAGCCGGCATGCCCTGTTCCTGCAGTGGCTGGTCTTCCTCTCGGCAAACCTCTATGAGGCGGTGTTGCGAATTTACTATTCGGCTCGATATTCACCGCGCGGCGAGGCGGATGGCGACGCGATCCGTCAACAGGGCACGGCCGATTTCATGACGCACGCGGAACTGATCAGCCGGAGTCTGCGTCCGTACGTGCTTGGGGCCGAGTATTCGATCGCCGACGTGTATCTGTACATGCTGGCCTCTTGGCATCCCGACCAGGCGGAGCTTCGTGCGCGGCTGCCGGGACTCGGCGCGCATACCGCTCTCATGCTTGCTCGACCCTCAATCGCGAAGGTCGAGGCCGACCACGCGAGTCAGGCGGCGAAAACCTAGCCGACGGGAACGCGGCGCAACGCCTGTGCCATGCAATGAATCCCGCCGCCGGTCTTGGAAATCTCGCTCATGTCGACCTCTGCGACCTCAAAGCCCTGCGCACGCAATTGAGAGATCAATGCGCGACTCGACTTCGGCACGATGACCCGGTCGCGGCCGAGGGACATGAAATTGCAGCCCAGATTGATCGTATCCTCAAAGCGCACATCGATGATCTGGTGCCCCTTGGCTCTAAGCCACGCGACGATGGCCGGTTCCGTGCAGGCGAGACACACGGCAGTGAGCCGCTCGGCGATGGGCACGACCATCAGATCGATGTGGACGTAATATTCGTCAAAGAAGGCAAGGCGGGTTTCCCAGCCCTCCTTTTTGAACCACCCTGCCACCTGTCGCGCGCCCTCTTCTTGGGTGCGCGCACCGCCGCAGCCGATCAGCACGCAGCCTTGTTCGATTACGTTGAAATCGCCGCCTTCGAACGTACCGGCCGTGACCATGTCATAGATCGGGATACCGAGGCGCTCGTAGGTGCGGATCGCGGCGAAATTCTCCCCGCGACGCCACCAATTGGCCATCGACGTAATAATGGCGCCGTATGGCGTCATCACGCTCGAATCGCGCGAATAGACCTGCATGGGAAGCTCCGGCTCGCTCTGGTGCCAGTGGATCCGGACGCCGAAATGGGCATAGGCGCTCTGCAGCTCTTGATGCTGCGCTTGAGCGAGGCGAATATCGGCGGGGTGCTCACGTAGCGTCTTGCGTGACAGGGAACTCGTCGCCATGTGCCGCAAATGATCCGCAGGCCCGAGCAGCACATCCGTCAAAGGGTCGGTTTCGTTCCGAAACCCCCAATCAGAGAGCGGTGCAGTGCCCCCGTTGTCCCGGCGGCGTTTGAGCACGAAGGGGTCCGCCGCGCCGGCGATTTGGTCTTTGGGCATGATTTTCTCCTGTTGACGCACCAGTACACGGATCGTACCGCATAATCGGAGGACTTCCGCGGATCGACCTGACCGGCAAATACGACGCCACGTTAGCGCTGCTGGCGGGCAGCGCCGTCTTCGCGCTGCTGCTGGCATTTTTCGTTTGGCGCCGGCCAGGACTGGAACGACTGCCGGCGGCGATACTCTCGCCCGCGAGCGAGTCGCCGTAGTCGAGGGCGAGTTCTAGTTCACGCTGTATCCGCGTCCTGTGAGGCAGGCCACCAAGGCTCGATGATAGTCGGGGGTGTTTGCCGCGACTCCATTCTGCGAAGCCCACTGCTGACATTCCCGCCAGTCGATGACCTGTTGCTGTTCACTCTGTCCGTTCTTCGGGTACATGAAAATACGCGGTTGCGGGCCCCCGGCCGGCGGCACTGCGGCCGGGGGCGGCGCCGGCACCGCGGCGAACGACTCGAACTTGAGATCGATCACCGAGCCCGACTCTTGGTACGGGACGCAGGTCATATGGTTATCGATGCTTCGTGTGGTGAACATGGGCAGCACCAGGTTGCGGAATTGCTCGACCACTTCGCAGTCGCCAATCTGCAGTTGCCGCGGTGATCGAGTCATGAATGCCACGGGGCGCCACATCCCATCGACCGGCTTTGCGCCGCTCCCCGCATCAGCAGGGTCGGGCGCCAGCGTGTAAAAAGTCAGGTCGGCTCGCGCAAATTTGTCCGGGCGGCCAAAGGGCTGTGCACATGCGCCGGGCTCCGATTTGACGTCGGCGCGCGCTCCGGCGGCGAGCAGCAGCACCTTGAGCTTGTCGGCCAGACCGTCGCAGGAGTACGTGGAGGTAAAGCCCATGTACTGGAACGAATACTGATGCTTCTGCCAGACGCCGGGACTGTGCGTCGGTGCGGGCGATGACACGTCGGCCAAGGTCATGCCCGATAGCAACGTTGCGCTCGATAGAAGCAGGGCGAAAGCCAAGGTGCGGCGGGCGGCGGCGGCCAGATTCGAGCGTGTCCTCATGGCGATTCTCCGGCAAAATTCAGGCGGCAAGGCACGAGCAAGGCACGACATCAGCATAACGAATGAGCGGTAAAGAAGGTTGACTGCTCAACAGAGAAAAAAGCATCCCAAAGTTCCTGCAATGGGTGCTATCTGAATATACTGGATGGACATACATTCAATTGAGATATCGGAATGCACGATCGCAAGCAGGCCGCACTCGACTATCACGAATTCCCTACGCCCGGAAAGATCTCGATCACCCCAACCAAGCAGCTGGTCAATCAGAGCGACCTTGCGCTCGCCTATTCGCCGGGCGTCGCCGCGGCCTGCGAAGCCATCGTCGAGAACCCGCTCGCCGCGTTTCGCTACACCGCCCGGGGCAACCTGGTCGGCGTCATCAGTAACGGCACCGCCGTGCTCGGCCTCGGAGCGATCGGACCGCTCGCCGCCAAGCCGGTGATGGAAGGCAAAGCGGTGTTATTCAAGAAGTTCGCCGGCATCGACGTATTTGACATCGAAATCGAACAGCGCGACCCGCACAAGCTGATCGAACTCATTGCTGCGCTCGAACCCACGTTCGGCGCCATTAATCTCGAGGACATCAAAGCGCCGGAGTGCTTCATCGTCGAGCGGGAACTGCGCCAGCGGATGAAAATCCCGGTATTTCACGATGACCAGCATGGCACCGCAATTACCGTCGGCGCGGCGGTGCTCAACGGCTTGCATGTGGTCGGCAAAGATATCAGTCAAGTCAAGCTGGTCGTCAGCGGCGCCGGCGCCGCGGCATTGGCCTGTGTCGACTTGCTGCTGGACCTGGGTTTGAAGCACGCAAACATATGGCTGTCCGATCTGGCGGGCGTCGTTTTTGAAGGCCGCAAGGAATTGATGGACCCGGAAAAGGCGCGGTTCGCCCACCCCACCGATGCGCGCACGCTCGATGACATCATCGGCGCCGCTGACGTGTTTCTAGGGCTTTCGGCGGCCGGCGTGCTCACGCAGGCGATGGTCCTGAAGATGGCCCCCAAACCCCTGATTCTGGCGCTTGCCAATCCAACGCCGGAAATTCTGCCGGAGGAAGTCAGAGCGGCGCGCAATGATGCCGTCATCGCCACGGGACGCAGCGACTATCCGAACCAGGTCAACAATGTGCTGTGCTTTCCCTTTGTCTTTCGAGGTGCTTTGGATGTCGGCGCAACGACCATCACCCGGCAGATGGAAATCGCCGCCGTGCACGCACTCGCCGAGCTGGCGCGGCAAGAGCAAAGCGACATCGTGGCCGCAGCCTATGGTGGCATCGAGGATTTTACCTTTGGTCCCGACTATCTGATTCCTAAACCGTTCGACCCGCGTCTGATCGTGAAGATCGCTCCGGCAGTTGCCAAGGCGGCGATGGAATCGGGAGTGGCGACTCGGCCGATCGTTGACCTCGATGCCTACCGCCAGCGGCTGCAGCAGTTCGTGTATCACAGCGGCACGTTGATGCAGCCGATCTTCGCTGTTGCGCGAAAAGTCTCACCCGACCGCAGTCGCATCGTCTTCGCCGAAGGCGAGGACGAGCGGGTGCTGCGCGCCGTGCAAATCGCCGTCGACGAGACGCTTTGCACGCCGATCCTGGTAGGGCGCCCGGCGGTGATCGAGAACACGATCAAGCGCCACGGTCTGCGCATCCGCATCGGCGAACACGTGACCGTGGTCAACCCCGAACACGATCCACGATATCGGGAATACTGGCAGGCCTATCACGAGCTGACGCAGCGCAGCGGAGTAACTGCGCAGTACGCAAAATTGGAAATGCGCCGTCGCACCACGCTGATCGCCGCAATGCTGCTCAAGAAGGGAGAAGCCGACGGGCTGATCTGCGGCACCATCAGCACCGTCGCGCGGCACCTGCACTACGTCGACCGGGTGATCGGGCGTCGCGCGGGAGTCAACGTTTACGGTGCGATGAGCGGGCTGATCCTGCCCAGGCGCCAGGTCTTCGTGGTCGACACCCACGTCAATCTGGATCCCAGCGCCGAGCAGTTGGCGGAAATCAGCGAATTGGCTGCCGACCAGCTTCGCGCGTTCGGGCTGCTCCCCAAGGCGGCGCTGCTGTCCCACTCTAATTTCGGCAGCAGCAACGCTCCCTCGGCGCTCAAGATGCGTGCTGCATTGGCGCTCCTGCATCAGCGTCTGCCGGAGCTGGAGGTGGACGGCGAAATGCACGGCGACTGCGCGCTCGACGAGGCGGTGCGCAAGGCGGTGCTGCCCAACAGTACGTTGCAGGGCAGCGCCAACCTGCTGGTTTGTCCCAATCTCGACAGCGCCAACATCGCCTACAGCTTGCTCAAGTCGGCCGCGGGCAACAACGTCGCGATCGGGCCGATTTTGCTCGGGTGCGCCGCTCCGGTGCATATTTCGACCCCGGCCGCTACGGTACGCCGGATCGTCAACATGACCGCACTCACGGTCGTGGAAGCCAACCGGGCGCGGCCGCAGCAAGCGGCTTGAGCAAGAACTCTATTGCCGGCACGAGGTACGCGACGGCAGCGCCTAACGGGCATTATTCACGAACGACTCGCTTTCCCGGGGCGCGGGACCTCGATTGGCAGGCATTTTCCGGGCCGCCGTGAACCCTTCCCTGGGGGCTGCGGGCAAAACATCCATGTTTTGCACGCCCCGAAAAATGCCTTGCCAATCGAGGCCCCGATTTCCGTTTGCGTTGTTCGTGAATAAGGCGGCCTACATGGCGTCCGCCGCGAGCGCGAGCGCACCCAACGGTCCGGCGAGCGGCCCCAGACCCGGGTAGGCGACATAGCGGTCGATGCCCCCGGTCAGTTCGTCGAGGTCGAGATAGCCGTTCAGACTCAGGATGAGTTGTTGACGCATTTGCTCAAGCAGCTCCGGCCGCTCTTGCACGACCCCGCCGCCGACCAGAATGCGCCGCGGCGCGGTTGCCAACACCAAGGTATGCAGCAATTGCGCGAGCGCATGCGCCGTCAGCTCCCAAATCGGGCTGTCCGCGGGAATCAGGTTGGCCGGCACACCCGCGCGCGCCGCAATCGCTACTCCCGAGGCCAGGCCTTCCACGCAGTCGCCATGAAAGGTGCAGGCGCCTTTCCATAGGTCACCCGCTTTGCGGGCAACGCGAATGTGCCCGAGCTCGGGATGTCCGAAGCCGTGCGCCAGGCATCCGTTCACGACCATGCCCACGCCGACGCCGGTGCCGACGGTGACGTAGGCGTAATCCGCTAAGGCTTTGGCCGCGCCCCAGCGTCCTTCGGCCAGCGCGGCGCCGTTGACATCCGTATCGAAGCCGACCGGTACATTGAATGCACGCGCGAGACGCGCAACGACCGGCGTGTAGCTCCAGCCCGGCTTGACGGTTGAGGCAATGCTGCCGAAGGTAGGGGAGTGGCGTGCGAGATCGAGCGGCCCGAACGAAGCGATGCCGAGCGCCTGAATGGGTCCGCACTGCGAGATGCCATTGCGCAGTATCTCTTCGATGCGACTCAAAGTGGCCTGCGGGTTGCTGCCCGTCGGCACCGAGATCTGGACTCTGATGTCATCCGGACCGGTGCCGATCAAGCACACGCACTTGGTTCCACCGAGTTCAACGCCGCCCAATAGGGGCTTGGAGTTCGGCGTTTTGCTCATGACCACACCGGCACCGAGATGAGGCAATTTGCCGTCGAATTCGGTTATCTTAGCATGATGCGTGACTCGATCGACCTGCGCAGCGACACCGTGACCCGCCCGACGTCTGGAATGCGCGCGGCCATGGCGGCTGCCGAGGTGGGAGATGACGTATACGGAGATGATCCGACCGTCAACCGCTTACAGGCCCTCCTCGCCGAACGCTTCGGGTTTCCGAGCGCGCTTTTTTTTGCGACTGGCACGCAGAGCAATTTGGCGGCCTTGATGGCGCATTGCGGACGCGGCGATGAATTTCTCGTGGGTCAAGAGGCGCACACCTATAGCTATGAGCAGGGCGGTGCCGCGGTTCTCGGCAGCATTCACCCGCAGCCTCTGGAGAATGAGCCGCATGGCGGAATCGCGATCGAGCGCATCGCCCGCGCCATTAAGCCCGACGATGTGCATTTCGCGCCCACGAGATTGTTGGCGCTTGAAAATACCATCAGCGGCCGTGTGCTGCCCGCCGACTACTTGCGCGCCGTCACGGAGTTCGTGCATGCGCGCGGCTTGCGAACCCACTTGGACGGCGCGCGCCTGTTCAATGCCATTGTGAAGGTCGGGATCGACGAACGTTCTGCCGTGGCGGGTTTCGATTCGGTATCTGTTTGCCTCTCCAAGGGGCTCGGCACTCCGGCAGGTTCGGTTTTGCTGGGTTCCCACGACGTCATTGCCGCGGCACGTCGCTGGCGCAAAGCGCTGGGCGGCGGGATGCGTCAGGCGGGGATTCTCGCCGCGGCCGGACTGTATGCGCTCGAGCACCATGTGCAGCGTCTCGCAGAGGATCACGACAATGCCGAACGACTGGCCGCGGGACTTCGCGCCATCGGTCTCGCTGTCGAGCAACCGCAAACAAATATCGTTTTTGTCGACATCCCGAAAGAGCAAATCGCCGCTCTCTCCTCGCACCTCGCACGGCGCGGCATTCTCGCGTCCATCGCGCCGCGCACTCGCTTGGTGACACACCTTGACGTAGCGCGCGGCAAAATAGAAGCCACCTTGCACGCGTTCCGGGAATACCCCGGCTGGCCCGGCTAAATCGCGCTTTTACACCGCTTTTACACGGTCGGATAGGCAGCGCACAATAGGCTTAGATGCCGACTCAGAGCGAACATCGTCCAGATCCCGACATGCTGCTGGCGAGAGTCCAGCGGCAAGAAGCGGCGGCGCAGCGGGGTAAGCTGCGGATTTACTTCGGCTCCTCGGCAGGCGTCGGGAAGACGTACGCCATGTTGGTCGCGGCGCGCAAACTCAGGAGCGAGGGCCGCGACCTAGTCGTCGGCATCGTCGAAACCCACGGCCGCGAAGAGACCGCCTCGTTGCTCCAGGACATGGAGGTACTGGCACCGAAGCTCATTTCCTATCGCAACAAGGAACTCAGCGAGTTCGATTTGGACGCGGCGCTGCAACGGCATCCGGAACTGATTTTGGTCGATGAGCTGGCGCACTCCAACGTCCAAGGCCAGCGTCATCCGAAGCGCTGGCAGGATGTCGAGGAATTGCTCGCGGCCGGCATCGACGTCTTTACGACGCTCAATGTGCAGCATTTGGAGAGCCTCAACGACGTGGTCGGCGGCATCACCAATGTGCGCGTGTGGGAGACCGTACCGGATACGGTGTTCGACGCGGCGGACGAGGTTGTGATGGTGGACATCCCGGCGGATGAACTGCTTGCACGGCTCAAGGCCGGCAAAGTGTATGTGCCCCATCAAGCGGAGCGCGCCGCGCACAACTTTTTTCGCAAGGGCAACTTGATGGCGCTGCGCGAATTGGCGCTGCGGCGTACGGCCGATCGGGTAGAAGGCGATGTCCAAGCTTACCGGGTCGATAAGTCCATCGAATCCGTGTGGAAAACCGCCACGGCGTTCCTCACCTGCGTCGGCCCCGATCCGGGTGCGGAGCGGGTGGTGCGCGCCGCCGCTCGCTTGGCGAGCCAGCTGAGTGCGGACTGGCATGCGATCTATGTGGAGACGCCGAGTTTGCAGCGCCTACCCGCGGCGAAGCGCGAGAGAATTCTGGGCACCCTGCATCTCGCTCAGGAACTCGGTGCGACTACCGCAGTGATAGCCAATGCCCAAGTCGCCGAAAGCGTAATCGCCTATGCACGCAGCCATAACTTGTCGAAGCTCGTCATCGGCCGCGACCCGGCGCGGCGGCTATGGCCCTGGCAACGGTCGAGTGGGCAGAAGCTCGCGCTGCTCGCGCCGGACATCGACTTGGTGGAGATCGGTCGGGCAGCAGGACCCGCCGCACAGAACGCGGGTGTGCAAAATGCGGCGCAGCCGGCGCCTCTCGGCGCCGAATCCGCCGATCGGGGCAAGGCGATGCGTCTGCGATACCTATGGGCCGCGCTCGCCTGCATCGCCGTGACGCTGGCGTCCATCCCGCTCGCGGCGCGCTTTGACCGGTCGAATATTGTGGCGATATACATCTTGACGGTGGTGTTGATCGCGGTGCGCTTCGGCCGCGGGCCGGCGGCCATGGCGGCACTGCTGAGCGTGGGCGCCTTCGACTTCTTTTTTGTGGCGCCGAGATTTTCGTTTGCCGTGCGTGATGTGCAGTATCTGCTGACGTTCTGCATCATGTTGGCAGTTGGCTTGATCACGGGGCAATTGACCGCCGGGTTGCGCTTCCAGGCTCGGGTGGCGGCGCATCGAGAAGAGCGTGCGGCCGCCCTTTATGAAATAGCGCGCGAACTGTCCGGTGCCGTGCAGATCGAACAGGTCGTCAAGATCAGCGGCGAATCCATCGAGCGCATATTTCACGCGAGTGCGGCTCTGCTGCGGCCCGACGCGAAGGGCCAGCTGGTCGCGTCGATGCCCCGCGATGAGGCGGCGCTCACGGTCGAGATTGGAATTGCCCAATGGGCATTCGACAAGGGGAAACCCGCCGGCTTCGGCACCGACACGCTGCCGGGGAGCGAGGTGCTGTATATCCCGCTGCGCGCGCCGATTCGCACTCGCGGTGTGCTGGCCGTCAAGGCGCGCAACCGCCGCCTGCTGCGAATTCCGGAGCAGCGCCAATTGCTGGATACTCTGGCCGCCTTGATCGCGATTTCGCTCGAGCGCGTCCACTATGTCGGCGTGGCTCAGGACGCGCTGGTGCGTATGGAATCGGAGCGCTTGCGTAATTCATTGCTGGCGGCGCTATCGCACGATTTGCGGACGCCGCTGACCGTTTTGGTGGGGCTGGCCGAATCCCTGGCCTTGACCAAACCTCCCTTGTCGCCGGCTCAGCTGGAAACCGCCGATGCGATTCAAGACGAGGCTCGCCGCATGAGCACCTTGGTCGGGAATCTACTGGAAATGGCGCGTATCGAAAGCGGAGAGGTCAAACTCAATTTGCAGTGGCAGCCGCTCGAAGAGGTCGTCGGCGTGGCACTCGAATCATCCCGCAGTATGCTGCAGCACCACAAGGTTGAGGTGAGCATCCCGAGGGATTTGCCTTTGGTGCGTTTCGACGCGCTGTTGATCGAACGGGTGCTCGTGAATCTGCTGGAGAATGCCTCGAAGTACACGCCTCCCGGCAGCACGGTGACCTTGTCTGCGGCGGTGATCGAGGATCGACTCAGCGTGTCGGTGTCCGACAACGGGCCCGGCCTGCCGAAGGGACAGGAGGAAGCGGTCTTTCAAAAATTCACTCGCGGTGAGCGCGAACCCGCAACCCCTGGGGTAGGTTTGGGGCTTTCCATCTGTCGCGCGATCGTCGAAGCACATCAAGGCAAGATTGTGGGGGTCAATCGGCCCGGCGGCGGGGTGTCCTTCACATTTACCTTGCCCTTGGGAAATCCCCCGGTAGCGGCGGCGGAATCCGAGGTGCGAGCCGTCAATGGCTGAGCCGCAACCCGTCGCTCTTCTCATCGAGGATGAACGCCAGATCAGGCGCTTCGTGCGTACGGCGCTGGAGGCGGAGGGCTGGAATGTCCACGAGACCGATACTCTGCGGCAGGGTTTGAGCGATGCCGGTACGCGCAAGCCCGATCTGGTCATTCTGGATCTGGGCCTCCCGGATGGCGACGGCATGGAATTCTTACGCGATTTGCGCGGCTGGTCGAAGGTTCCGGTGATCGTGCTGTCGGCGCGCGTCGGAGAGCGCGACAAAATAGACGCTCTGGACGCCGGCGCCGACGATTATCTGACCAAGCCGTTCGGCGTCGGCGAGTTGCTGGCGCGTGTGCGTGCCGCCTCGCGTCGCCGCCAGGAGATGAGCACGGCGCCCGGCGCCATATTTGAGTTCGGCGACGTCAAGATCGATTTGAGTCTGCGCACCGTTCACAAGCGTGGGGCTGCAATCCATCTGACGCCGATCGAATATCGCTTGTTGACTCTGCTGATCACGAATTGCGGCAAAGTGCTCACTCACCGTCAGATTCTGCGCGAGGTCTGGGGTCCGTCCCATTCCGAGGATGATCACTACGTACGCGTGTACATGGGACATTTGCGCCAAAAGCTGGAAGATGAACCGGCGCAGCCGAAGCATATTTTGACCGAAACGGCCGTCGGGTACCGCTTGGTGCAAACCGGCAGGACTTAGCAAGCCGCGAGGAATTAGTTCACCCTCGGGAGCATTCGAGGGCGCCAGCATCGGCGCGCACGCTCGAGGTCCTGCGGCGTGTCGACGTCCCATTGCGCACTGGGAAGATTGAGGAGTGCAAGGTGTACGGACGGCAAGCGGCCCACCAGCTCCTTGAGTCCCCGATCCCCGGAGATATCGAGTGCCCGCGGGCACAGCCAGCGGGGCACAATGAGGGGCGTGCCGCCGTGCTCTCCCAGGCGTCGGGCAATGACGCGCCGCCGCGCACCGCGCCAGCGCGCGATCATTCGCTCGAGGTCGCGGCGATTCAGGTGTGCCAAATCTACAGGCAGCAGCAGCACCCCAGCGCCGGGGCGGCCCGCGGCCAATCCGCGGCGTACCGAGGCGGACAATCCATTCGCTCGCTGCGGGTTTTCGACAAAACTCACCCACTGCCCGCGTAATTCGGCACGGATACGCACCGCACGCGGGGGTATCACGACGATGATTCTCGACGCGATGAGCGGAGAGAGGAGTCGGACGGCGTTGCGGATCAAGCTCGTCCCGCGCACCCGCGCCAAGGCCTTGGGCTGGCCCAGTCGAGCGGAAAATCCAGCCGCCAGCACGACAATTTGCAACCGGGGCCGCGTGGAGGATTTCATTGCTATCATGCGCATATGACAAACCCTGCGCGCCTGCAGCGCCGGCCGTTCTTGACCCCCCTGTGGTTGTTTGCGCTGACAGTGATGGCTGCGGCGGCGGTGCTGATGTTTGCGGCGTGGTTGTTGGTCACGGGTGACTCAACCACGATTATAGTGGTTCGCCATGCGGAGAAAGTACAGGGCGATGGGGCGGATCCGCCGCTCTCTCCGGCGGGGCAGGCGCGTGCCGAGTTGCTCGCTCGCATGTTCGGCGACGCCCGGCTGCCGGGACACATTGATGCGATCTATGTATCGCCCACTCTGCGCAATCGGCTGACTGCCGCACCGCTGGCCCAGCGGCTTGGCTTGACGCCGACGGTCGCGGCCGATGCTCCGCGCGCGCTGGCGCGCCGGGTGTTGCAGGAGCACCCCGGCGGCAGAATTCTCGTCGTGGGCCACCTCGATACGATGCCCGCCGTGGTTGCCGCGCTGAGCGGCGCCAAAAATATTCCGCCGATCGGCGCCGAGGAATACGGCACCATGTACATCGTCACCGTGCCGCGCATCGGTCAGGCGAATGTGCTACGTCTGAACTATTAGCCGCCGCCGGCGCGCAGCAAAATGGCTTTGCGCACGAAATCCGCATGGCGCCCGATCATGAAATCGGCGAGCACGGCATCGCGCACGCGGCGACCGCCGTCGATGAGGTAGGTGGCCCGGCGCACCCCTATCCCCAACGGACCATTCAGCCCGTACATTTTAACGACGGTTTTTTGCTCATCCGACAGCAATACGTACGGCAGGCGGTATTTGTCGCGAAACTTGGCATGCGAGGCGGGGCTTTGCGGGCTGATGCCGACGATTCGCAGTCCCGCCTTCTGGATTTGTGAATTCAAGTCGCGCATCGCACACGCCTGGCGCGTGCATCCGGGAGTGAAATCCGCGGGGTAGAAATACAGGATTATTGCGCCCGAGCTCAGAAGTTCGGTGAGTGATCGATCGGTCCCCGTCTCGTCCGGCAGCGTGAATTCCGGAGCGCGTTCCCCCACGGTGAGCATTTTAATTATCCCTCCTAGACTACATCCTAGCTAAGTTCGCTCAAGTTGGGTGATACTTTGGCTTGGCGGCGCATTGCTGCTAGTATTCTGGGCCCTTTTTGGGGGAGTAGCTCAGTTGGGAGAGCGTCGCGTTCGCAATGCGAAGGTCGAGGGTTCGATCCCCTTCTCCTCCACCAATCCGCCGGCCGGATGCCAGGTGGCTCCGGCCTTTATCACCTCGCCTCGGTAGCTCAGTGGATAGAGCGAGTGCCTCCTAAGCGCTAGGTCGCCGGTTCGATTCCGGCCCGGGGCACTATTTGGCGGTCCGGCAACGTCCGCCATAGTGCGCCGAATACACGTAAACTATCGAGTTGCAGTTCGCGCATCGTTGTCGCCGATGCGGAGCGCGTCCAAGTGATCGGACCATTCCTGCATCATGCGCGTGCGCTCCTTGAGGCGCTCGGCGCGGTTGTAGATTCCTCAAATTTTGTTCTTGTCCCGTCGTGACGATCGCGCAGAGGCGCGCACGAAGCGCGCGCAGCCCAGACCTAAAGGGCGCTCTGAAGCCTCGAGTGGTTCGCAATCATCCGGCGATCACCGATCCGGCGCGCGCGCCACAAATTCGCCGCGCGCCACACGATTTGCCGATTGGAACGAGCCACTCCCGGGCAGCATGGAAATGGACTTGGTCGCTCATTGCGGGGAGGTTAACGGGTTCGCCCCAGAAACTGCGGGTGCCAACACCGAATCGTCGAGGGAAACCGATCGGCGAACTCATCATCATGCCTCGTATTACCCAATTTCCGCTCTGCACCGCACCAACAAAAGTACACTTTTTGCACAAAATGGCAGGCGAGGCCAATTCACGGAGCTGAATTCTTATAACCGCACCTGTTCGAGGCCGGTCGGATCGTTGGGCTCATAGCCTATCCTTCGCGGCACCTTTCCTGCGCTTCACTGATGAACGCCGACGGGCTTTCTTCGCCGTCGGCGCGCTGAGGTGAGTTTCCAGCGGGCTGGTCTGGCCGCGCGCATCAGCTAGCGTCCACCCATCGAGAATCGCTGCCGTACTGTCGCGCACGGCTCGAAAAGCTATCTTCAGCTCGCAGGCCCGTTCGTCAGCGCAGTCCGCGCATCGACGGTATTGCGTCTCGCTGACGCAGGGAAGCAAGGCCAGTGGGCCTTCCATCAGCCGGACCACGATGCCGAACGAGATGTCTTTGGCGCTTCGCGCAAGCTGGTATCCACCATTGCGCCCGCGCTGACCGCGAACCAAGCCGCCGCGTTTCAGCTCGACAAGAATGGCTTCCAGGAACTTGACCGGAATGGTGCGCCGCGCAGAGATCGCCGCCGAGGATAACGTGGCGCCGGCGGGAAGTGCGGCGAGTTCCTGCAAGGCCTTCAGCGCGTAACGGGTTTTTTGAGAGAGCACGGGAGCAATCCTTCTTCTTCAGCTGCCTCATGTTACTTCAACACTTGACAGGCTGGTGTAATTCACAGTATTCCTATCATATAACTAGGGATTTAAGATCCTGCACGTGTAAGGGAAGAGGGAGAACTAATGAATTACACAACTAGGATGCGTCTGAAGGGACGTATTTGCCTCGCGCTCGGGTTCAACTCGGGTTCAACCCTTCTATGGATTCGCGCGGTATGAGGCTCGCGTGCTGCGCACTGGTATTGTTTAGCGCGATGACCGCTTCCGGTCCCCGCGATCGCACAGCAGAAGGGCAGCACCGAGGCGGCGGGCGAGGCGGATCTCGAGGCGGTTGCCCGCCGCCGCTCGTGCCGAGGCAAGTCGCGATGACGTACGCCGGCTTTCAGTAGCGAGCCACGACCACGGCATCGCCTTCGCGGCGCGTCACGGTCACGGCGACGTTCGTGCCGTGTCGATGCAATAGCACATCAACCGATCCGTGGCTCAGCCGCAAGTTTCGCAGATGCACGTGATCGAGAAAATCCGGCAGCGACGGACGATAGAACGCAATCTCGCCGCTGCTGTCGAGCAACACGAGTCCGAGCGTCGCCTGCAGCAGGCAAATCGGAGTGGCGGCGGCCCAAGCTTGCGGAGAGCACGCAACCGGATACTGCGTCGGCGCATTACGTTGGCGGCGCACGAAACCGCAAAACAGCTCCGGTAAACGCCGCAGATCCATGTAGGTCGCGGCATCGAACAGGGCGCCAAATACCTGGGACGCCGCTTGTCTCTGGCCGTAGCGGGCAAGCCCGGCGGCAATCAAGCCGTTATCGTGCGGCCATACGGAGCCATTGTGGTACGACATCGGGTTGTAGCGCGGTTCCGAGAGGGCGACGGTGCGTATACCCCAACCGCTGAACGAGGCGGGCGACAGCAAGGTGCGCGCGACGCGCTGTGCGCGATCGGCGGCGGCAATGCCTGTGAACAACGCTTGTCCGGCGTTCGACGAGACGACGCGGCACGGCTGCTTGGCGCCGTCGAGCGCCAGGGCGTACACCGACAATTCATCGCACCAAAACTTGGCTTCGAAGTTTTGGCGCAGCGCTTCGGCCTGCGCCGCCAGCGCCTCGGCTCGGTTCTGGTGTCCCAGCGCCGCCGCAAGCAGCGCAGCGTGCCGCTTCGCGCCGTAGACATAGGCCTGCACCTCGCACAGCGCGATCGGGCCCTCCGCGAGCCGGCCGTCACTGTGAAAGATCGCGTCGTACGAATCCTTCCATCCCTGGTTTGCGAGTCCGTCCTTGGTCTGCCGGTGGTACTCGACGAATCCGTCGCCGTCGCGATCCCCGAAGCGATCGATCCACTCCAGCGCCGCGATTGCATTCGGCCACAGCGAGCGCACCGTCTCGAGATCGCCCGTGCGGGCGAAGTACTCGCCGAGCAGCAGCACGAACAGCGGTGTTGCATCGACGCTGCCGTAGTAACGCCCGAACGGCACTTCCCGCAAATTCGCCATCTCGCCGTGGCGCATCTCGTGCAATATCTTGCCCGGTTCGGCGTCGCGCTCCGCTTCGACGGAAGTGGCCTGTGTGGCGCCGAGAAAGCGAAGTACGCCCTTGGCTATGGTCGGATCGAGCCACAGGGTCATGAGCGCGGTGATGATGCCGTCGCGACCGAAGGGCGTGCTGAACCACGGCGTGCCCGCATACGGGTAGAGTCCATGCGCGGTCTCGGTCACGAGCATGTACAGATCCGAGACCGAGCGGCGCACGATTTCGTTGAAGACGGAGTTGGAGCTGTCGATGCTGGCGGCGCGTTCGCTCGATGCCCGAAGCGCGTGGCGGGAGGCGCGCATTCGCCGGTAGAACAAGCGGCCGCTCCAATCGCCGTCGGCTCCGCTCGGCACGCCGCAGCGCACGAAGATGCGGCGCGTCTCGTGCGGCTTGAGCGTCAATTCGAATGCGGCGCGTCCGGTCGTCAGCGTCTTCGGCGCTGGATAGAAAGACACTTGGGTGAGGCGTTCGACGTTGTCGAGACCCATGTAGCGCAAGAGGACGCTGCGATCGCTCTGAAGCGCGGCCGAGGATTCGCCGCGCGCCGCTCGCCGCTCGCCGCGCACCTCGAACAGATCGGCGAAGTCGGCTGCAAAGCGGAAGGTCAGGCGCAGCTGCAGCGCTCGATCGTGGAAGTTGCGGATCAGTAACCGCTCATAACAGCCGCCGGACAAGATAAACTTGATCCGATTGACGTGAATGTTCTCTCGGCGCAACGCGACCTGTCCATCGGCCAACAAATCGGGGTTGCTCAGATCGGCGCTGAATACCGCGTTGTCGTCCTGTGTCATGGAACTCAACAACAACGGGCGCGTCTCTTCCAGGAACAACTGGAATTGCGATAGCATGCGCGTATCGCGATGATACAGCCCTTCGGGATTGCCCGGTTCGCCGCCGATGTCGCCGCGATGGTCGAACACGGCAAAGGTATCGCCGTGCTTCAGCGTGCGCGTGCGCCGCTCTTGCACGTTGGAGCTTACCGCGATGGCGAACTGAGGTGCCGGCACTTCATCCACGGAGTGCGCCGTCGATGACGGATCGGAGAATGTTTTCACGCGAGCTCCTGCTTTTGCATCTCGATGGTTCGTAGGGCGTCGATTCCGACTTGTAAAAATGTCACTCTCCCGCTGAATCTCGCGCTATCGAATGCGTCACATCGACGCATTGAGCGGTAAGAGTCGATGCACATCATTCGGTTCCACTCCTCGCGCTCCGAAACGGAACTCTCGCGCCGCGGACGCGTCATAAAGTGACGACCGACCTAGCTGAAAGGGACTGGGAACTGCCAAATTATATGAGGATTGCGCAGGTTGCACCGCTCGTCGAGGCTGTACCGCCAAAACTGTATGGCGGGACGGAACGCGTCGTCGCCTACCTGACGGACGCATTGGTTGAACTCGGGCATGAGGTGACCTTGTTCGCCTCCGGCGACAGTTCGACGAAGGCAACACTGGTTCCCATTTGGCCGCGGGCGTTGCGCTTGGATCCGAGCGTGAAGGACCCGTTTGCACCGGTCTTCATGCAATTGGAAACGGTGGCGCGCCGCGCCAATGAATTCGACGTCATCCACTCGCATCTCGATTACTTCGGGTATCCGTTGTTGCGCCGGTTGGGCGTGCCGTCGGTGACGACGCTGCATGGCCGGCTGGACCTGCCTGAACTGCCGCCCCTCTACGAACTGTACGGTGACATCCCGGTGGTTTCCATATCCGACTCGCAGCGCGCCCCGTTACCGCATGCCAATTACGTGGCCACCATATTTCACGGTCTGCCGAAGGACTTGCTCGACAAGGGATCGGGAGGCGGCGGCTATCTCGCCTTCCTGGGACGCATTTCCCCTGAGAAGGCGCCCGATGCGGCGATTCGCATTGCCGCCGAAGCCGGGATTCCGTTCAGGATCGCGGCCAAAGTAGACCGAGTCGATGAGGAATATTTCAAGAGCACGATCGAGCCGCTGTTGTCGTTGGGGCAGGTCGAATTCATCGGCGAGATCGGCGAGGACCAGAAGGGCGAGTTTCTCGGCAACGCCGCCGGCTTGTTGTTCCCGATCGCGTGGCGAGAACCCTTCGGCCTGGTCATGATCGAAGCGATGGCCTGCGGCACGCCGGTCATCGCGTTTGAAAATGGTTCGGTGCCGGAAGTTCTCGAGCACGGGGTCACCGGCTTCATCGTGCGCAGTGAGCGAGAGGCCATCGAAGCGGTGGGCCGGATCGGGGCGCTTGACCGCGGCCGTATACGCGCCGAATTCGACCGCCGCTTTACCGCGCATCGCATGGCGCAGAACTACCTCAAGCTGTATGCCCGCCTGGCGAGGATGCAGCGGAGGGCAAATCCGTCGCCGATCGCTGTTAACATGGGGCATGGTACCGACGAAACTCAGCGAGAAATCCTCCATGTCGCCGCGGGTGCAGCTGCCGGGGCCGGCGTTCGAGAATAGCTACGCCGCGCTGCCCGACCGCAGTGGGATTGAGTCGCATCTGAATCCACCCCGGACTGGGCGCCCTGCCAACAAGACGTCTGCCCCGAACTCAGCTGACGCCTGATCGATGAGGTTCGACTCCATCAGGCGAATCAACCGATCGAGTGACTCTCGCTTGAGTTTCTTTCCTTTCGTAATGGACTTGATTTCGTCGTCATCCCAACGGACGAGCAATAAATGATCACGCTGGGCCGGGAAGGCAATCTCGCTCGCCGAGTACCGCCAACTCGTCTTGAATTCGAGGTCAAAGAGCTTCAGCAATTCGTAGTGATCAACATGGTCGAGGCTGAATAGACCGGTAATGTCCCTTCGATTCATGTGAATTTGCGACCAATGTGCGGGAGAGCCCTCTCTCGATTGTAAGCCGGCATTGAATGGTGGCCAGGAGACGATTCAATCAGGGGGCGCGCCGGTCGGTGCTTTGTCGATGTAGGTAGCTCGTTTACCTAACCATGAATCGTAGCCGGCAACCGTGCACGGCTGGCATCGCTCTGCCCGGTGTGCAGGATGGTGATTCCGTGTTGAGGTGTTTGCCGTCGCGGCGCCCGGCCTGCTGAACATCGTCACCATCGCCATCATCATGATGACGATGAAGGACATCATCAGTCGCTATGTTGTGAATAGCGACAAAAATGGCTATTTATGAGTAAAAAAGCGACATATCTTGAGGTTTAGGCCCACTTCCGCGGAAACCAGCGACAACCTGATCTGCATCTATGTTTAAAATAGCGACAAATACTACCTGTTACGTATAAAATAGCGACATGCCCGGCCACTTCTGGCCAGCTTGTGCGGAGAATAGCGACCATGCCGCTCGTATTGGCGGGGGATAACAAAACGGAGGCGCGTCGCCTTCAACGGCTCGCCGAGCAGGGTAAGTTGCGCCGTATCTATCACGGGGTCTACACCGACGAACTTGTGCAGCCACTGGAATCCATGGCCCGCCGCGAGCTCTACGCGCTGTGCTCCATAGTCGCCCCCGGCAGCATCATCTCCCATCGCTCGGCGCTTGAGAGCCGCCGCCCGACCTCAGCCGGCAATGTTTTTCTTACCGGCCTCTATCGTCGGGATATCAACCTGCCCGGTGTGAAGCTTCGAATAGCACAGGGCCCCGGCCCGCTCGACTCTGATATTCGGATCCCCACTTTTGGCGGGGATGCATTTATCTCAAGCCAGGCCCGCGCGCTGCTCGAGAATCTAACTCCCAGCCGCGGTGACCCCGCGGAGCGACGTACGCTGGGCGCCAAGGGCGTCGAGGAATGGCTCGATCGCTTCATCAGTCTCGATATCAGCGGCGGGATCAACAAGCTTCGCGATACTGCGAGAGCGATTTCGGTGCCGCTGGGGTTGCAAGAGGAATTCAAGCAGCTGGACGCCACGATCGGTGCGCTGCTTGGCACGCGAACAGCGCGGCTGAGCGCGCGCGCGGCGATCGCACGGGCAGCGGGCAAACCATATGATGATGCACGCGTCACGTTGTTTCAGACGCTGGCCGAGGAGCTGCAGCGCAATTCACTCCAGGTGCCGCCTGCCGATCCACGCGCTGACACCTACCTGCAGGCATTCATCGAGACGTACTTTTCAAACTACATTGAAGGCACAGAGTTTGAGCTCGAAGAGGCGCACGACATTGTGGTCCAGGGTCGTCCGCTTCAGTACCGCGAGGATGATTCACATGACATCCTAGGTACCTATCAAGCGATCCTCAAGTCGAAGGCGGACCCCAGCATCCCACAGAACTTCGAGACCTTTGCGACGCAAGTTCGGGAATGGAATCGACAGGTTATCGAATCACGAAGTGTGATGAACCCTGGCGAGTTCAAATCCGAGAGTAATCGTGCCGGCAATACGGTGTTCGTTGCGCCGGAGCTCGTTGTGGGTACGCTGGAGAAGGGCTACGAGACCATCATGAGCGCAGCCACGCCGGAGAATCGCGCGGCGCTCGCCATGTTCGTAGTCGCAGAAGTTCATCCGTTCGCCGATGGCAATGGTCGTACCGCACGCCTCGCGATGAATCTGTTTCTGACGCAAGCTCGACTCACGCGCATTATCATCCCGACGGTATATCGAGACGACTACATCTCGGCATTGAAGGCGATGTCGAGCAACGCGCATCCAATCCCGCTGGTGCGAATGCTCGCGCGCGCTGCACGCTTCAGTCGCTGGGTGGACATGAGTTCGAAGTCAAATGCTTTTGCAGCCTTGAAGCAGTCCAATGCGCTTGAGCGTCCCAATGCAGCCAAGCTCTCTTTCGATGATTCGCAGATCGGCGCTCAACAGGAGTACGCGGCCGCTGCCCGGGACGGGTGATGAGTCGGTTGTCCTCATCATAAGTCGCCGCCATCATCACCAGCTTGCGGTTGCGATCGACGCCCACCATCTCGCCGAACCGGAAGCGGAAGTTATGCCCGTAGGCTTGCGCCACCAATTCGTGTTCGCTTGGCTTCAGACTGCCGGCCGCAACTGAATGGAGTAGCGGTTTCCACAAGTGTGTGCGTGAGAGATCGAGCAGCGTAACTCGACCTTCTCCAGTGTGAGTGAGTTCTGCGTGACTGGGTTGTGCTTCGTCGTGCTCGTAGGTCGATTCGCAACAGGCATCCCGCGAGCGAGCGCATACCGAATCAAATAACGACAATTTCAAACAAGAATTCAACTGCAAGGGCTCGTAATTTACAGATAAGGGGTCAACCGCCTGTCTCACGGCAATGAGGATCGATCCGCGTCCATGGATAAACTAGGGCTGTTGTTCGACGCAAAGCAGTTTGCAGTCCGCGTTTGGCGCGTTCAAGAGCGTTTGCGCTGGCGGAATTACCACTGGTCGAACCCAATTTCATTTGAAACACGCCGACGGCGTCCGGAAACGACCGAGTGATCTGCCCGGCGCAGCATTTCCACACATAGACCCTAACCACGGAGATCCAATGAACACGACTCAAACTCAAAAGCGGACCGATCTTCAGCAGCGGAGGGCTTCACCCCTTGCCACGCCAACGGACCTCGCCGAAAGTGCTACCCGGGATATCGCGGCCGGACTGAACGGCGTACTTGCGGATGTGTTCGCCCTGTACCTGAAGACGAAGAACTTCCACTGGCACATGAGTGGGCCTCATTTCCGCGATTATCACCTCCTGCTCGATGAGCAGGGCGACCAGCTCTTTGCGATGACCGACCCGATTGCGGAGCGCGTTCGCAAGATCGGGGGCTGGACATTGCGGTCGATTGGTAATATTGCGCGCACTCAGCGAGTGCTCGACAACGATGCCGAATACGTCGAGCCCCTCGACATGCTTGCGGAATTGCGGGAGGACAACAAGGCGCTCACCGCCCGGCTGCGCGAGGTGCATGGCGTCTGCGACGAGGGTGGCGATGTGGCCACGGCCAGCCTGATCGAGGTGTGGATCGACGAGACCGAGCGGCGCACCTGGTTTCTGTTCGAGGCGAGCCGGCGGGGTGATGCGACTGGTCACTGATCGGTCGCATCACCTCGCTGTGACCCATGCCGTCTGCCGGCGAGAATTGGAGTACCCCGATGTGGACGATGAATGCCTTGCGCTTCGAAAGATATGGGCCGCCTTCGGTCCTCTCACTTCAAGAGCTACCTGTGCCGCATCTCAAAGCGGCAGAGGTGCTGGTCGAGCTGCATGCCTCTGCCCTCAATCCCAGTGATGTAAAAAACGTCGCGGGCGCATTCAAGGCGACGTTGCCGCGGGTTCCGGGACGCGACTATGCGGGCATAGTTATAGCGGGTGACGGTCAGGGAGGTGCGCGATGCAGAGATGCGGGGAACCTGCTGCGCGTTACCTCGAGCGCGATCTGCGGCACGGACCTGCATTTCTACGAAGGCCGGATGCGCGGTATTGAAGGTGGAGTCATCGGGCACGAGCCTTTTGGTGTCGTCGAGGGGGTCGGAAGTGCCGTGAGCAGCATTACCAAGGTAGGGTGCCATGGCCATGTCCGCTGTACCTGAGTCAGATGCTTCAATTTCGATCGGTCGCGCTCCGAGCGCGGTATCGGTTATTGGCGCAGCACTCGAATCGATGCGGCCGTATCAGTGGCTGAAGAACGTGCTCATTTTCATACCACTCGCAGCCGCTCACCGGTTGGGCGAGGGTGAACTCGTGCGCTCCGCGGTTTGCGCCTTCGTCGCTTTCAGTCTATGCGCCTCCGGTATTTACGTGTTCAACGATTTGCGTGACGTGTCGGCCGATCGTTTGCATCCGCACAAGTACCGTCGGCCAATCGCCTCCGGGAGATTACCGCGATCGATTGCGGTCGGGCTGCTTCCGGTACTGTTCGCCGGGGCACTGGCGGCGTGTCTTCCCTTGGGTCCGATGGTGGCAGGGATTCTCGCGAGCTACGTCGCTTTGATGATCGCGTACTCGCTCAAGCTCAAGACGATCGTGCTCCTCGACGCACTCATATTGGCGGCCGGTTATGGGTTTCGCGTAGTCGTCGGGGCCGTGGCGGTGGAAATTCTTCCTTCCCCTGCGCTGCTCGGCTTCTGTACGTTCTTCTTCTTTAGCCTGACGTTGGTCAAGCGCTATACGGAACTTATGCTGCTTCGCGTACGCGACGGGCCGGCAGCCCATGCGCGCGCCTATCGACTCGAGGATCGGGAGGTGATTTTGGCGCTGGGCAGTGGCAGCGGAATCGTGTCGGTGCTCATGCTAACCCAGTATATGCAAGCCTCCCCGCTCAAGCTTTCATACGGACGCTCCGAGTTCATCTGGGTGACCTCGGCGCTGCTCCTGTACTGGATCAGTCACATGTGGTTGACCGCGCACCGCGGGCGGATGACCGACGATCCGTTGGTCTTCGCCCTCAGGGATCGATTGAGTCAGGTCCTCATCGCGCTGATGGGCGCGACAGCGTGGCTTGCAGTATGAACGCATCGCTAGGCCAGCCGACGGCTCCATTTGCGGATGCGAGCGATTTGAAGCTAGTGCGCAGCGCCCAGTCCGGGCAAAGCAGGGCCTTCGACCAGTTGGTGCTCAAGTACCGACCCACGGTAGTACAGCTCGCCATGCGCTATACTCGCAATTCCGCCGACGCCGAAGATACCGCCCAGGAGGTATTCATTAAGGCGTATAGAGCACTGCGACATTTTCGCTGCGACAGCGCGTTCTATACATGGCTCTATCGCATCGCAATCAATACCGCCAGGAATGTCTTGAAGGTGCGCAGGCGCCATCTCGCTGAGTTCGCACTCGACTCGCCGGATGACGATGATGCCGCCCTCCATTCAACCCGCCTGCGGGAATTGGCAACTCCCGAAGAGCTGACTCTCGTTGACGATATCCATGCCACCGTTAATGCCGCGCTCCAGGCGCTATCCGAGGCGCTCCGTACGGTAATCATATTGCGGGAAATAGAGGGCCTGACTTATAAGCAAATCAGTAGAGCGATTGGCATTCCAGTCGGCACTGTACGTTCACGCGTTTTCAGAGCGCGAAATTTCATCGATCATCAGTTGCGCCGAGTTTCTAACGGCGGGCTGGGACGCGGCGCCTCGGCGATGTCGGGATCCTCGCGGGGGAGGAGCCTCTTGTCGACCACCACAGGCTTGACCGAATAGCCGATGCGGGTTTGTAGATAGGCGAGGTGACGGTACCCCCTGTACGTTCCGCAAAGTGCCCACCCTCGAGAGCGCGCCGATCTGGGCCGCGGCCACTCTACGAGAAAGGAAATAGTCAGGCCGCCCGAATCGATTCGTCGCTGCAGAGCAAGGCACGTTCAAGTCTCTCACCTGCAGCACGCCAACCAACAAGATGGTTCAGGAAGGCATCGAGAAAGTTCGCCCTGGCATTTTGATAGTCAAGATAATAGGCGTGCTCCCAAAGATCCGCGGTGAGAATTGGCACGACGCAGTCGTGAACAATCGGGGTATCGGCGTCGTGATATGAAGTCAACCGAAGCTTGCCGCCTTCGAATATTAGCCATGTCCAGCCCGATGCGAAATGGCCGACTGCTTCCGTCTTAAAGGCCTGTTTGAACTGGTCAACGCCTCCGAAATCGCGTGCTAGCCAATCAGCCAGCGTCCCTGTGGGACCAGGTCCACCTATTGGGGTCATCGATTGCCAGAAGAAATCATGGTTCCAAGCCTGCGCACTGTTATTGAGCAGGCGTTTGTCACCGGACTCCTTTGACGTCTTCACGATTACATCGAGATTGGCGTGTTCCAGGGGCGTCCCTCTGATCGCAGCGTTCGTAAAGTCGACGTACGCCTTGTGATGCTTTCCGTAATGAAAGTCGAGAGTGCGCGCAGACATATAGGGTTCCAGGGCGCTTCGGTCAAATGGCAACGTAGCCTGTATAACTGACATTGGTGTTGTCCTCCTAGGTGTGGATTCGAAGATGAGTGGCACGGTGAGCTGCAGAGGAAAAAAGAGCTGAACGCATCCACCGTGAAGATATCGCATTGGTCGCAAGCCCGAGACACTGATGCCCGGCCCGTTGTGCACCACTAGCCATACGCGATCACGCGCAGGCGAAAAGCGGTGATCAGCGCCGCGGTGACGAAGGCGAACATTCGAATGGTATTCATGGACTTTCCTTTGAACTCAGATCATCTCAATGTCGTGCAATGTACTCATGTCGCAACGCATCCGTATTTCCCGGTCGACACCGCCATATTTCAGCTGAAATGCCCTCATTGATGTCGATAAGCGCCGCGCAGACATCAGAAGGAAGCGAGAGCAGGGGTTTGCTGCCCACATGGTTGAGCGCGATAGGTGACGAAGCAGCTTAGGCCCGGAGGCCGCTGGTCTTGCCGACGGAGCGTCGGTGGAACGAAGCTCTAGAAAAAAAAGCGGGCGGCCAACATGCCTGGTCACCGTTATCTTCCGCACGTAGGGATGGGTAGATGCGGTTCGCGGGTGGCGTTCACCATGAACGCCACCCTGATTAAGCAGCCGGTTTGGTTTCGGCGGTAATCAACCTCTGGGCATGCCAGCTCCGCCGCCGGACGTCCTTTCGACGGCGGCATCCGACTTGCCGAGCAGCGACTTGCGATCGTGACTGAGGTCCTTGCCGCTGCGCCCGGTCGGATAGGGTTTGTTGCCCATCACACCCTTCCAAAGAATCCGGTTGTAGGCCACCGCATCGACCTTGTCGGGCGCGGTGAAATCCATGCCCTTGGTCTGACGTGCCCACCACTTGGCGTCATGCAGCGGCTTCGAGCGATCACCAACCCGGGCAACGGAGGGGTCCGGCTGCGGCAGGGACGTCGATGCCAGCACCGCCGGGAAAACAGCCTTATAGGTCCAGCTGGTCTTGTTCAGATCGAAAGCGTGCGTCATCGGCCCCTGAGAGGCGGTATATGCACTCAGGTGGTCGAGGCCGAGCACGTCCTCGATCGTGCGCAGTACATTGACCGTCGAGTAGTGATCGCTGACCACCGCGCCAGTTTTGACGTAAGGCCCTGCGACGAATGCAACGCTGCGATGTGCGTCGACGTGGTCCGCACCATCCTGCGCGTCGTCCTCGATAATGAACACGAGCGTGTTGTTGGCGTATGGGCTGTTAGCGACGGCTTGCAAAAGCAGCCCCGTAGCGAAGTCATTGTCGGCCACCTGTGTCTCGGGCGTGTTGACGCCGGAAATTGCCAAAGGGAAGGGGGCCTCGCTGACATTGCCGGACGTATGGTCGTGCATCAGCCGCACCAGCGACAGCGTCGGCAGGTTGCCGTCGGCCACGAACTGGTTGAACTCCCGCTGCCACTCCTGTTCGCGATAATAGTCCGGATAGTTGTTGTCGAACCCGCGGAAGTAAAGATCCGTGATGTTCTGCAGCGCCGGGTCGGCCGGGTATGCCTGCTGCACACCATCCGCATACGGGTTCGGATCCAGCGGGACATAGATCCCGGCGGCCTTCACCTTGCTGCTGTAGCGGGTCAGATCGCAGAAATATCCGTAATTGCGAACTGACACGCCTGCGCGAATCGCTGCGTTCCACAGGTATCCCTGCTGCGCTTCGCCGTCCGGTCCATCCGGGGCGGAGTCGTTGTTGCTGCCCGGCAGCAGGTCCGGATCGTTCAGCGTGGTACCCAACGCTGCCGCCAGGGCATCTGATTGCAGCGGATCGGCGGCCGCACGCAGGCTCGGGTTTGCAATGCCGACGTTGATGTTGCGGTTGGTTCCCTCCACGTCGTAGGACCCGCCGCGGGAAGGATAGGCATAATCAACCGGAATGGTCTTCACGCCAATATCCGTTTCACGGCCGGACATGCTCCACGGCCAGCCGTCCCCGCTCACTTCCGCCGGATCGTAGAAATTGTCGAAGGTCACGAACTGGGTGGCCAGTGCCTGCGCATTCGGCGTGAACGAGGCGAATTCCGCCAGCATGGGGTCGCCATTGCCCACCGGCAGATCGCCCAGGATCTGATCATATGTTCGGTTTTCGCGAACGATGTAGATGATGTGTTTGATGTTCGACTTGAGCGCCGCCATGGTTTCCCTGTCGGCCTCGCTCGGCTTAAAACCGTAGCCATTGTTCTCGGACACCCGCTTGGTCAACTGCCACAGCACGTCCGCTTTGGGCACGGGCACGGTCTGCAGGCCGCCTTTCTCGAGTTCCAGTATGTACTCGTTCGACACCCAGGTGATGTCGGCCGGAGGCACTTGCGGTATGCACGGGTATTCGTACCCCAGGCAGTTTCCGGGGTTCGGACCCGGGATACCGCGGCTGTTGATCACGTAAAGCGTTCTGCCGTCGGCGCCCACCGCGACATCCTGCGGGTACCAGCCGGTCGGGATCAGCCCGGCAACCGCCGGGATGTGTTGCCCGCCCTGACCGTCACCGTCGTGATCGTCACTGGTGCCGCGAGCGTCGGCGTAGCCGTTCCGCCGGTGGTTGAGCGGGATAACGGCGACCGAATTTGCACCGCCATTGGTGACATACAGCGTGTTGCCATCCGGAGAGATAGTCAGGCCATTCGGTGCCGAACCGCGATAGAACTTCGCCTCGGTATCGTAGACAGGCAAATCCCACGGCGGGGCTACGGTGGGGATTGTCGCGGTCAGTTCGTTCTTAGCGGTGTCGATTACCGCAATGGCGTCGGCATTATCCATCGCCACGTACAGGGTGGACTGATCTCGGCTCAGCACCATTTTGTTTGGGTTGCCAGGAACGCGGATGCGGGTTGTAATCGCGGGACTGGTTGGCTTTTTAATGTTTACGACGTCGATCTCGCGGTCTCGTTCGCTGGATACATACGCCGTGTGATTTCCGACGATGGCGACGGCCCACGGGGATTCGCCGCCCGGGGTGCCGGGAACTTCGCCGTTCTTGCCCGGACGAAGATCCAGTTCCCCCACTTTCGCGTTGCTCGTCAGGTCCACCACTGAAATCGAGTCGTTATAGTGATCAGTCACGATGACGTACTTGCCGTCCGCGGTCACCGCGAGACCGGTTGCCGCGGCGGACTGCTCGATCCCCAGACCGGTCGCACTACCCACCGCTGCGCCGCTGCCCTCATGGTTGAGCGCGATCGGTGACGAAGCAGCTTCGGCCCAGAGGCCGCCCGTCTGGCCGAAGACATGCACGTCGTCGTCGACGCCACCGCCGACATAAAAATGTTTGCCGTTCGGAGCGAAGGCGACGCCGCCGAAAGCGTTCTGCACCGGCAGTGCCTGCAATTGCTTGGCGGTGCGGGAACTGATGTCAAAGACAAATACGAACTCGCTCGATATCAGGGCGTTGTAGCCCTTGCTGTCGTAGAAGTCGTTGTAGCCGCTGCTGAGCACGAGCAGGGTTTTTCCGTCCGGACTCGCCGTCGCGCTCATGATCTGACTGATCTCGTAGTCCGGGTAGGCCGCCAGATCAGGGTTCAGCGTCCGTATCGTCGAACCAGGCGCAGCCAAGGGAGTGATCTTTTGTCCGTTCGCCAGCACCTGAGGTGCCTCGGCTAATGGCTGTTGAGCGTGAACAGCCAAGGCAGCCATAAACAGCGTAGCGGAAGCTAAAGCTCCGAATATCTTCATTGGTATGACCCCTCAGATTGTTTATGCTGGAATCGACGCCTGAGCAAAAACGCCTTCGTATTGGGTCGTCGCACCACAAACGATGCCACAAGAATGTGACGTGCGTATGTTGGATTCATTACAGGGGTCTACGACAGATTGGGGCTGAGGCCGGAGTCATCGCTGCCCGACGACGCTCAATCCAACAACCCACGGCCTGCCGAATTTCTGTTTCGGAATTCGTCATGATCAGTCCGTATCTCTCAACCGGCTCGTTGAGCTGTTCGCCGCCTGGCACGCGAAGCGTGACGTCAACCGTCACGTCGCGACCATAACGATCAAGTATCACCACCTGCGCATTGACCGACGGCCTGCCGCTGTTGGGTGATGAGCCGGATGCGTTCAGCTTGAGGGGCAGCGCGTACGGACAGGCGTGGGTGCTCGGGCTGGCGTTCGAGCACGATGCGCTTTCGAGCGCTGTGCCCGGAGTGAACAATCCGATCACGGACGTGTGGGCGCCTCTCGGCGGCCGCACTTTCAATCTCGGGATCAAAGTTCCCTAGAAGGTCAGCCGCACGCCGCCATACAGCGTGACGGGCGTTCCGGGGCTGGCGGTACGCGGGTCGGTCACGCCTCCGGGAATATTCGGCCACGGCACCTGGCTCACCGGTGCAAACGACCCATAGGTGTAGTAGCGCTTATCGAACACATTGTTCACGATGGCGAACAGCGTGACGCGATCACTGGGACGGAAGGCGGCATTGAGGTCGACCACCGCATATCCGCCGAGGGGCTGCGTCAGATTGGCTTCGTCGCCGAACCGGTACACATTGCTTTGCACTTCGGCGGAGCCGCCAACGCTGAACCACCTGGTTACGTCGTAGTCCACCACGAAATTGCCGCGATGGAGCGGGATGCCGGGCATGCGAGCTCCCGGCAGCACCTGTTCGTTGCCGTTGGCGTCCGCCGCCGGACTGCTCGTGCCCAGCAGGAGGGGAGTTTCGAACTGGGCGTCGGTGTACGCGTAGCCCAGCTTGACATGCAGTTGTTGCCGGTCATAGCGGAGATTCGCCTCCACGCCTCGCCGCAGCGTTCGCCCGGCATTCGTGTAGTACGCGAGATTGGGATTGTAGAGCGTCGTCTCGTAGATGATGTCGTTGGTATTCTCGGTGTGGTAGGCATCCACATTCCAGCTCCACTGCACGGCAGCCGTCGCTCCCGTGTGGCCGCGTAGACCGAACTCATAGGTGTGCGCCACGACCTGGTTCAAATTCGGGTCGCCGACGAAGAAGTTCAGAAGACTGCAGGGTGCCGCGGCGCTCGCGCAGGAAAGCTCCAACGGAGTGGGCGCACGATTGGTTTGCGCATAGTTGCCGTAGAACTGCAGCAAGGTCGTAAAGCGGTAGGTGAGTCCGGCGCCGGGATTGAACCGGTTGTAGGTGTGATCACCGTTCACCGGGCCGCCGAGTTCGTCCTCCAGATCGATCTGCGCGTCGTTGAAGCGTCCGGCGACAGTCAGGTCGAGATTGGGAGCCACGGTGAGCACATCGGTCGCGAACGCTCCGTAAAGGCGCGTGTCGCTCTTCACGCGCACCGGGTTCACCCCTTCGCTCGGCTGATCCTGGACGACGCCCGGACCCACGTACTCGCGGGAATACGGATTGAAGCCGCCGATTTCCGCCACGCCTGCAAAGGTATTGTAGGAGCCATCGAAGCTCAAACCTCCCACGAGGTAATTGGCGAGGCCCCCCAGGGGTGCGGCATCGGTGGCCTGCGCGGACGCCCCATACGCGTGACTGTTCAACTGCTGTATGCTCAGGCCCGAGTAGGGGCCGCCGCGCAGAAAATCGGTCACCGGCTGCCCGTTGTAAGTAGTCACCACTGTGCCATCATCATTGCACAGCAGGTCCGTGCCGTTGCCGCACGGCATCACCGAGACGGTGGTGCCATTGGGGATGACCTGATTGAGCGTTTGAAAGTACGCGAGGCCTTGCAGCGCAGTGGCCTCACCAAGCTTCAAGCTGCCGTTCAGATTGAAGCCCAGGTAGGTATTGTCGGTCACGTTCGGCGCCGTGAAGATGTTGCCGATATTCGCGTTGAGCGCCTGCTCCGGCGTGGCGCCGGGGTTGCCAAGCGAGTCATTCGCGGCGGTAATGCCCAGATGCACCTCACCGCCGCCGCGGCGCCACCCGAGGTCGGTGAAGAGCCGGTACAGATCCGAGGTGCTGGTCAGGCGAAAGCCGCTGTCGTGGGTGGCATCGCCGACTGCATAGATCGCGAAATCACCGTACTGTTGGCCAAATTCCAGGATGGCGGACGCGCGCCCATAAGAGCCGCCATAGGCTGTTATATTTGCCGTCTGAGTGTTGAATCCGTTCTTCAGCCGAATGCTGATGGAGCCGCCGAGCGCGTTCAGGCCGAAGACCGGATTTGCTGCCTCCAAGTTGACCGTTTCGATCGCCGCGGGCGGGATCAGGTCCCAGTTCACCGTGTCGCCGAACGCATCGTTGAAGCGCGCGCCATTCACGTAGACGGCGAGGCCCTCGGGGGTGCCGGCCACGGGCGAGGCCGTGAAGCCGCGGAACAGGATATCCGGTTGGAAGACGTTGCCCTCCGTGTCGTTGATCGTCGCGGAGGCCACATTGTCGAGAAGGGCGCCGGCGAGCGTGGGGATGCCGGCGCGGTTGATGTCCCCGGCGCCCAACACTCGGGTGGTTTCGGGGACTTGGTCGCGATTCAAATCCGACCCTACCAGCGGCGTGCTGCCGATGACGACAATGCGGGGCAAGCTTGCCGGCGGGCCCTCGTTATCCGCAACAATCGCGCTGTCCGCAACAACAGCCACGGAGGACGATTCATCCGCAGCACCGATGCTCGGCAAGGCGGCGAGGGCGAGCAATAGCAATGGCTTCACGCACACATGACGGCATCGTACGCTGTCCGTGGTGATTAGAAAATGCGGCGGGTTTTTTTCGACGGAGCCTGCGGTATCCAGTGCATCGCGAATTATCGCGATCCGCGTACCGCCGCCCAACGCCTCTCATCGCCGCTCGATCAGGTCGATGAGTTCCTTGAAGCTCTGATCCGCGGTTCTTCCCGAGGTACTTGTAACGCGCAAGGCGCGACTTGACGAAGGACTTCAATTCCGCGGATATTGTGTGCTTTCAATGAAAACACCCGTGACCATCGATTTGTTCGGCGCCGACGTTTCCTCGAATGCCGCCACGTTTTTTTGGGCCGCAAGGCAGCGCGAATGGCTTGTGAGCCGTAAAATTTCGAGTATGTGCGCTTCAACTAAGATGCCGATCGATCTCAGAGTGCTGTCGATGATCGGCGCCAGCCTGTTCGATATAAGCGAAACGGAGGCGCCGGCGACATGAGTCAGCCCGCGCCGAATCCGAGCCGGCACGATATCAGCGGCTTCGACCTGCGCCGCTTGCCGGCCGATTTCTATGAAAATCCGTATCCATACTACGCGGCGCTGCGCGCCCAGTCGCCGGTCAGGCGGCTGCCGGACGGCGCATTTTTTTTGACGCGCTACGACGATGTGGAATTCGTCTACAAGAACGCCAAGGTCTTCAGCTCTGACAAGAAGCGGGAATTCGGCGACAAATTCGGCGCAACGCCGCTCTTCGAACACCACACGACGAGCTTGGTGTTCAATGATCCGCCGCTGCACACGCGGGTGCGCCGGCTGATCAACGGCGCGCTGACACCGCGCGCCATCGCGCAGATTCAGCCGGATCTCGAGGGTTTGGTTGACCGCTTGATCGATGCCATGGCGGCCAAGGATTCGGCGGACCTCATTGAGGATTTCGCCGCCGCCATCCCCGTGGAAGTGATCGGCAACCTGCTCGGAGTGCCGCGGGACGAACGCGCGCCGCTGCGCAACTGGTCTCTCGCCATCCTCGGTGCGCTGGAACCGCGCCTGACCCCGGAGGCTGCGAGCCGAGGCAACTGTGCGGTGAAGGAATTTGAAGCGTTTCTCGAGGGGCTTATTGAACATCGCCGCAAGCACTCCGGCGCGGCGGATTCGGACCTGATTTCACGGCTCCTGCACGGCGAATTCGCGGGCCAGCGTCTGAGCGGGGCGGAACTCATCCAAAACTGTATTTTTCTCCTGAACGCGGGACACGAGACAACCACGAACCTCATCGGCAACGGGCTGGTCGCGCTTGCAGGGCATCCCGAGCAGCGCGATCGGCTGCTGGGCTGTCCGGACCTGATCAAGAGCGCCATCGAAGAATTCCTGCGCTACGAAAGCCCCAACCAGCTCGGCAATCGCATCACCACCCAGGCGGTGGAGCTCGGCGGAGTGGCGATGCCGGCGGGAACGCAAATCACGCTGTGCATTGGCGCAGCCAACCGCGACCCCGACGAGTTCGTCGAGCCCGACAGATTCGACATAGGGCGCTCGCCGAACCGGCATTTGGCCTTTGGCAGCGGAATCCACCAGTGTGCAGGCGTGGGTGTCGCACGACTTGAAGCGACGACCGCGATTGGACGCTTCGTTGAGCGATTTCCTGCGTATTCTCTGCTGGGACCGCCGACGCGCGGCGGCCGCGCGCGCTTTCGTGGATTCTTGCGAATACCCTGCAAATTGATGCCGTGATGTTGTGATGCTAAAAAGACAGTTTATCCTGCCGGGCGCACCCCCCGGGGAGGTCTCGTCGTGCGTCATGTCGTCATGCTGCTTAGCGCCTCGATCGCGTACCTGTCCGGTTGCGGGGGCCTTCCCACAAGTCCGCTGACCAATGAACGCCGGAATGTGCACTTGGATCAGGACGCATCGAAGAGCATCACCGTCATGCACGAGATGGTGTGGTACGACGCATCACCGCCGGTGCACGAGCTGCGCTTTCCCGCCGGAATCTACGCTCTCGAAGCGCAGGACGATGAATACTGGTACATGCGCTCGAGCGCTCCGCTCGAGCTTGATGAGTTTCGCAAAGGCGGCAAACTGGAGCAGCGCAGCATCGCGGGCGGGATCATGATCGGCAAGTACTCCTTTCGCGCCGTTCCCGCCGCAGGCTACATCGACGGCGAGGGGACCACCAGGGTTCTGATCTGGAAGCTAGGCGGCGAATTCATCAACACCGAGGGAAAGGACTGGAAGAAGTCCTTCTGACTTGGCAGCGGCGAAACACTGCCGCTGCGTCGAGGATCACAGTTCAGCATGCGCGTGCTTCTCGTCGAGGATGACCGGATGATCGCCCAAGGCCTGCAAACAGCATTGCGGCAGGATGGCTACGCGGTGGACCATATGAGCGACGGGCGCAGCGCCGCGGCGGCGCTGCGCGCCTCGCGCTTCGATATCGTGCTGCTCGACCTGGGGCTGCCGGAGCGCGACGGGATCGAGGTGCTGCGCGAGCTGCGCGGGCGGGGAGATTCGACGCCGGTCATCATCGTCACCGCCCGCGACGATGTGAGGAATCGCATTGAGGGGCTTGACGCCGGTGCGGACGACTACATCATCAAGCCTTTCGATCTCGATGAGGTCAGCGCACGGATGCGCTCCGTGCTGCGCCGGGCGGCGGGCCGCGGCGATCCCTGCATCAAGCATCACGGCATCTCTTTGAATCCGGTTACGCATGGCGTGGAGCGCGACGGCGTGCCGGTACTGCTATCGGCACACGAATTCTCGGTGCTCGAAGCGTTGCTGCAACGCCCGGGCGCAGTGCTCTCGCGCGCGCAGCTCGAGGACCGGCTCTATGGCTGGAGCGATCCGATTGAAAGCAATGCGATTGAGGTTTACATCCACGGACTGCGGCGCAAGCTGGGCAGCGAGGCAATCCGCACCTTGCGCGGCGTGGGCTATTTCATTCCGAAATAAATGACTTCCATCCGCGCACGACTGCTGATCGCGCTGCTTGCCCTCGTGGCGGCGACGTCGTTGCTCGCCGGTACCCTCACCTATCGGCGCGTGCTCGCGGAGACTTCGCTTCTGTTTGACTATCAGTTGCGGCAGATGGCGCTGTCGCTGCGCAGTCAGGTGTCGATGGCGCCGCGACTCGAGCTGCCGCCGGACCAAGCCGATGCGGACTTCGTGATACAGATATGGGACCTGTATGGTACGCGGGTGTACCTATCTCGACCGGGGTTACCGTTGATCAATCAAACCGCGCTGGGCTACGCCGATGTGCGCGTGGGGAATGAGGAGTGGCGCACCTACGGGCTGCAGGCGTTGGACGGCGTGATTCAGATTGCGCAACCGGTGCGGGTGCGCGAGGAACTGGCGCGCGGTGCTGCGCTGCGCGTGGTGATACCGCTGCTGCTGCTGCTGCCGGTGCTGGGTGCGGCGATCGTTGGCGTCGTCAGAAGCGGCCTGCTGCCGCTGCAGCGCGTTGCGATGGAAGTTCAGCAGCGCGATGTGCACAGCTTGACGCCCATCGCCGCGAACCGATTACCGCAGGAAGTCGCACCGCTGGTCGAAGAGCTCAATCGCCTGCTGGTACGTTTGCATGCGGCGTTTCAGACGCAGCGCGCCTTCATTGCCGATGCCGCTCATGAGCTTCGCTCACCGTTGACGGCGGTTCGTCTGGAGCTGCAGCTGCTCGACCGAGCGCCGGACGAATCGGCGCGGCTCGAGGCGCGCGCCAACCTGGGCGCGGCGGTGGAGCGCGCGATTCACCTGGTGGAGCAATTGCTCACCTTGGCGCGCAACGAGCCGCGCGATGAGCGCGGTGAGCTCGCGCCGACTGCGCTCGAGGCCGCTGCCGCGGAAGGTATCGCCGATACTCACGCGCTCGCCATGGCGCGCCACATCGACCTCGGTTTGGAGGCGGAGCCTGACAGCGTCGTGCGCGGCGATCGCGACGCGCTGCGCACCTTGGTGCGCAACCTCGTCGACAACGCCGTGCGCTACACGCCGCCGGGCGGCCGCGTGCAAGTGCGAACCCGCAAAACCTCGGCAGGGGCGGTGCTCGAGGTCGCCGACAGCGGGCCGGGGATCCCGGCGGCGGATCGGGAGCGCGCCTTCGACCGGTTCTACCGGCGCGCCAACGCACCGGAAGGCGGTAGCGGGCTGGGGCTTGCCATCGTGAAGGCGATCGCGGATCGACACGGTGCTCGAATCACCTTGGATGACGCCCCAGGCGGGGGATTGCAGGTAGCCGTCGGCTTCCCGCAGCCGGCTTAAGATTCGCTTAAGCGCGAGGAGGCAGGATGGCATCAGGAGCCTCACCTGAGGTGCTTCGTTTTTGAGGAGACTTAAGATGAAAACCCCCACCAGTATCTTTGTCGGAGCGGCTGCTGCCGTGTTTGCAATCGGTGCGTTCACCGGCTGGATGGCGCCGGCCGTGCTGCGCGCGGCGCGCGCCGACACCGTGATGGCCGCCGCCGGCACCACGGCCTCCGCTTCGACTGCGACTGCACCAGGCCCGATTCCCTTGGGCACAGCGCCGAACTACCGTGCCATCGTGACGCAGAACCGCGGCGCCGTCGTCGGCATTACGACCGCCGGAGAGATGACGGTATCGTCCGTCCAGCCGTTCAGCTTCGATCCGTTCGGTAACGAGGGCGATAATCCGCTGTCGCAGTTCTTCCGCCGGAAACCAATTCCTCAGAACCAAGTGCCCGTGCACGCGCAGGGGTCGGGATTCATCGTCAGCTCGGATGGAATCGTGCTCACCAATGCGCACGTCGTACAAGGCGCAAAAGAGGTTAGGGTTACGCTGAGCGATCATCGAGAATTCAAGGCCAAGGTGCTGGGTACGGACAAGACCAGCGACATTGCGGTGCTCAAGATCGATGCCCATGGGCTGCCGACCGCGCGCATCGGGAACTCCGACCAGCTGGGCGTGGGCGACTACGTGCTGGCGATCGGCGCACCGTTCGGTCTCGAGGAGACGGCGACCGCGGGCATTGTCAGCGCGACCGGGCGTTCGCTCCCCGGCGACGCCGCGGTGCCGTTCATCCAGACCGACGCCGCGGTCAACCCGGGTAATTCCGGCGGACCGCTGTTCGATGCCACCGGCGCCGTCGTCGGTATCAATTCGCAGATCTACACCACCTCGGGCGGCTATCAAGGCGTCTCTTTTGCAATTCCCATCAACCTTGCAGAAGGGGTGGAGCAGCAAATCATCAAGACCGGCAAGGTCGAGCACGGGCGACTCGGGGTCGAAGTCCAAAGCGTCGACCAGTCGCTGGCTCGGTCCTTCAAGTTGAGCACGCCCGCCGGCGCTCTGGTGGCGAAGGTTGAGCCGAACAGCGCCGCATCGCGGGCGGGGATCCTGGCCGGGGATGTGATTCTCAAGTTCAACGGCGCTCCGATCAACGATGCCGGTCAGTTATCGGTACAGGTCAGCGGAGTCGCGCCCGGTGCGAAAGCAACGCTCGAGATCATGCGCAACGGCAAACCGATGACGGTCACCGCGACCATCGGCTCGGCGAGCGCGGCAACCGTCGCGCGGAACGGTGAGAGCGAGCCGGAGGCGACGCATCTCGGAATGTCGGTGCGGCCGCTCACCAAGGAGGAGCGCGAGCAGATGGGAGTGACGGGCGGCTTAGTGGTGGAAGATGCGAGTGGACGTGCCGCCGATGCGGGCATCCAGCAGGGCGACGTGGTGCTGTCCGTCGACGGTACGCCGGTGCAGAGCGTGGCTCAGTTGCGTGATCTGCTGCGCGACCATGACAAGCAGGTGGCGCTGCTGATTCAACGCGGTGACAGCCGAATTTTCGTCCCCGTGGAATTGGGATAACCCGTCGGGTTGACCCGATAACCCGTCGGGATGACCCGCACGGATAACCCGTCGGGGTGACCTGCTGAAACGCCGCCGGTCTGCACTTTCAGGAGAGTGTGGGCCGGCGGCACTTTCGTGGGCGAGGGGGTCAAGCGGCCGGCTCGCTTATAAGCTATAAAGGCGGCGATGAAGCAACGCCTCGTCGCTCTGGCGCTCGCTACCCTGCTGGGCTCGCCGGTAGTGGCCTCCGACCCGACGCCGATCACGCCGCCCCCCGCGCCCGGTCCGCCCACGGGTCTCGCCGATTTGGCGGCGCTGCGCGCGACGGTGTTCGGCACACCGCCCCAGGATATGGCGCCGTTGCCCGACAAGGTGCCGCTCATCGAGATGGACCTCGCCTTACCCTGGGCGCGCCCGGTGCCGGCCGTATTCTGGTTCGACCGCAGGCTGCGGGTGTGGTTGTCGGCGCAGAAAACCCCGGCGCCGCTGGCCATCGTCATTTCCGGCACCGGCGGCGACGGCAATACCGCGAAGCTGTCCATCCTCCGTGCCGTGCTCTATGGTGCCGGTTATCACGTGCTGACGATGCCCTCACCGACCTTTCCGGGCTTTATCGTCTCCGCCTCGAGCACCGGGGTCGCCGGCGATCTCGTGCAGGATGGTCACGATCTGTACGCAGCGATGCAGGTGATCATCTCGCATCTGCCGCGCAGGGTTCGGATCACGGACATCGATATCCTGGGTTACAGCCTCGGCGGCGCCAATGCGGCCATGGTCAAATCGATCGACGCCGCCGAGCACAAGCTCAATATCCACCGCGTGCTGATGATCAATCCACCCGTGAGCTTGTTCGCTACCGTGGGCCGTCTCGACAAGCTATACGCCGTTACGCTGGGGCAAGGGGATGCGGGCATCGAAGGCTTTTATCAAAAGCTCTATGCGGAGCTCGCGAACCTGTATCGGGCGTCGAAGCGGGTGGAATTGGACGAAGACTTCCTGCTCGGCGCAGCCGCATCGATATTGAGAACCGATGCCGAATTCTCGGCGGCCATTGCACTGACCTTTCGCATCGCCTTGGTCAATATGTTCTTCGCCGGCGACCTGTATTCAGGATCAGGCGTCGTCGTCGCTCCGCAGCATCCGCCCAAGGTGGGCGATTCGCTCGAGGAAACCCTACGAATCTTGCGCGGCAAACCGTTCTCGGAGTATTTCACACGGGTCTTTGCGCCTTACTATTTGCACCGTCGGCCCCAATTGACCGAAGATTCGCTGATTGCGGAAAACCGGCTCGATGCGATCGGCGATGCGCTGCGCAACGATGCGGACTATTACGCGCAGACCAACCGTGACGACCTGATCCTCGACGAGCCGGAGCTGGCTTGGTTGCAAAATACACTGGGACCGCGAATCGCGGTCTACGATCATGGCGGTCACCTCGGCAACCTCGGCGATCGACAGCAGGTTTCCGACATGCTCGCCATGCTCGGCGGGCGCTGGAAGGAAAGCGCGCAGTGAGGCTGTATGGGTGCATCATCATGGCCGTCCTTGCCTTGAGCGGCTGTGCCTCGCAGGAGGTGCGCTTTCGCAGCTGGCCGCCGGAGACGCCGGCGGCGGACAACGCCCTGAGCCTCGAGAAAGCGCTGGCGCTGGCAAAGGCCGCGAGTGCCGAGAAGAGCGTCAAACAAGCGGCCGCCGAGGAGGCGCCCGTGACACCGACCGAGGCGCCGCCCCTGGAGACCTACGATCCCTGGGCGCGCCTCAACCGCTTCACGTATCGATTCAACGCGCGCTTCGATGAAGCGATATTCCTGCCCGTGGCAAACGGCTATCGCCGGCTGCCGTCGCCGCTGCGCGCCGGCGTGCAAAATTTCTTCGCCAATCTGGCCGAAGTGGACAGCGTCATCAATTACACCCTGCAAGGGCGGTTGGGCCGCGGTGTGCGCAGCCTCGGCAGATTCGTGATCAACAGCACCATCGGCCTCGGCGGATTGTTCGATGTGGCTGAAAAGCTGCGTCTGCCCAAGGCGCCGACCGGTTTCGGTACGACCCTCGCGAAGTGGGGCATGCATCCCGGTCCTTACCTGGTGATTCCGCTTTACGGTCCTTCGACGCTGCGCGAGGGCATCGGGCTGGCCGGCGACTACGGCGCATTGTATGGCATCAACCTGGCGGATCTGTATCGCGGCGATCAGTCCTGGGGCTTGGGCGTCCTCAATGCGGTCGACCAACGCGCCAATATCGATTTCCGGTACTACGCGTCAGGCTCGCCCTTCGAGTACGACACGATCCGCTTTCTCTATGTGCGCAAGCTCTTGATCCAGGACTCGAGCCTGCATCCTCCGAAAAAACCCGAGCCGGACGTGCCGGCGGGCAAATGAGCGATCCCCTACCGGTGCCTTCGCTGCGTGACCGTGCCGGCGGCATCGTCGCCACGGGCACGATATTGGCGATCCTGTACTTTGCACGCGATGTGCTGGTGCCCATCACGCTCGCCGTCATTCTGAGTCTGCTGATCTCGCCCTTGGTGCGTAGACTGCGGCGCGCGAGGCTGGGCGCAACCTCTTCTGTGCTCGTTGCCGTGCTCGCCCTAGCCCTGTTGGTCGCCTCGCTCGCGGCCGTGCTCGGCGTGCAAGTGGCGCGCATGTCGGCGAGTCTTCCGCAATACGAAGCGACGATCCGGCACAAATTGTCGACGCTCAATCAAATGACCGTCGGTCGGCTGACCGCACTCGCCGGTCAGGCGGAGCGGATCATCGGCGAACACGTCGAGCAGCCCGCGGCTGAGACTTCAAGGGGATCCCTGCAAGAGGCGAATCCACGCGAGTCGCCCGGGCAGACGCCGGCCGCACCGATCTCGAGCGCGCCGGTGCCGGCCGTGCCTCAACAGGTCGCGCCGAAGCCGGCTGTGCCGATCCCCGTAGAGCTGCACCAGCGTCCCACCACTCCTCTGCAGGTCATCGAAAAGGTGCTGGCCTCGGTGTGGGTACCGCTCGAAACCGCGGGCATCGTACTGGTGGTTCTCGTGTTCGTGCTGCTCGAGCGCGAAGCGGTGCGCGACCGGTTCATTCGCATCGCCGGCGGTAGCGACCTGCGGGCGACCACTCTTGCGCTCAACGACGCCGGCGAACGCTTGTCGAGATTTTTCGTTTCGCAGTTCGCAGTGAATTTGGGGGTGGGCGCCGCCCTGTGGAGCGGACTCGCCCTCATCGGTTTGCCGCATGCGATGTTGTGGGCCGCGCTGGCCGCCGTTCTGCGATTCGTCCCGTATGTCGGAGTGTGGATCGCCGCCCTGCTGTCAACGCTGCTTGCGGCCGCCGTCGATCCGGGGTGGTCGCTGGCAGTCGCCACATTTGGCCTGTTCCTGATCGTCGAGCTCATTGCCGCGCAGCTCGTCGAACCGGAGCTGTATGGACATGCCACCGGAATGTCGCCTTTGTCGGTGGTCGTTGCGGCGATCTTCTGGAGCTGGCTGTGGGGTCCGGTCGGGCTCGTCCTGTCGACTCCGTTGACCCTATGTTTGGTGGTCGCGGGACGTCACATCAAGGCGCTGAGTTTTCTGGACATCATGCTCGGGGACACTCAAGCGCTGACCATGCCGCAACGGTTCTATCAGCGCTCGCTCTCCGCGGATTCCGACGAGATCATCGCCAGCGCGCGGGATTTTCTCAAGCACGATTCGTTCGCCGCGTATTGCGACCTCGTCTTGATGCCTGCGCTGTACTTGGCGGCACTCGATCTGCGACAGGGTGCCATCAGCGTCGAGCAGCAGATCAAGGTTCGCGACACCATTGTCGCGGTCGTCGCGGCAATCGGCGGCGAGCGTCTCAAGTTCTCGCGGCGCCCTAAGCCTGTATCGGTACTCGATCAGCCGACCGCGGGGCGGCAGCTGCGGCAGCAGCGAGAGCAGTTGTTCGGCCGTTGGCAGGGTCCGTTGATCGTGCCGCCCGGCTCGGTGATGCTGTGTGTGGGCTTGGGATCGATTCGCGATGACTTGGCCACCGAGCTGTTGGTCCGCATCCTGCGCAATCAGAAAATCGACGCGCGGCATTTGTCGCTGGAGGATTTGCACTCGGTGCCGCCCCCCGATGCCTCTCCCGGCAGCGTCTCGATGGTCTACCTGGTCAGCGCCTCGCCGGGCGAGGAGCGCAATCGCGCCGACTCGGCTGCTCAAGAAATACGCCGGCGCTTCCCGGATGCGTGCATGGTCACGGTTTTTCTACCCGGTAAGTTATTGCAGCCAGGGCCGGCAATGGACAGTATACAGGGCGCCGACAATGCGGCGAGCTCCTTCAGGGAGGCGGTGCAGATTTGTCTCGATTGGCTTCGGGAGCGGTCAACAATTGGTGCGGACTCGACATGAATGATTCTGCCACGGGCCGGCGCGTCGTCCCCATCCGTTGGCGAATTTTTTCCTTTCTATTTGCATTTGGATTTCTGGCGTACTTGCAGCAGAAGAGCATCACGGTGGCTGCCGAAAGGATGATGCCGGAGCTGGGCCTGAGTCAGCTGCAGATCGGCTGGCTCGAACAGGCGTTCGTGTGGGGTTATGCCCTCTTTCAGGTGCCCGGCGGCATTTTTGGGCAGCATTTGGGAGCGCGGCGCACCCTCGTGATCATCGGGCTCACGGCGTTTCTCGCGACCATCGCGATGCCGATTGCTCCCGACTTCCTCAGCGGACAGGGTCTGTTCGCGGCGCTGCTCGGCGCGCAGCTGCTGCTCGGCTGCTCGCAAGGAGCGCTATTCCCGGTGTCCGCGGGGGTTTTCGAGGCCTGGTTTCCGCCCAAGCGCTGGTCCTTCGTGCAGGGTTTGCAGACCATGGGACTGCAGGCCGGGGCTGCGCTCACACCGCCGCTCATTTCCTCTCTCATGGTGGCATTGGGATGGCAACCCGCCTTGCTCTGGTCGAGCCTCCCGGCCCTCGGTTTGATTGCCCTCTGGGCTTGGTACGGGCGCAACACGCCGCGCCAGCATCCGTCGGTGTCGGAAGAGGAACTGGTCGAGATCGGCAATCAGCCGCAGGTCCATTCCTCGATCAGCGCCCGGCAGCTGCTGCGGCTGTGCGCCAATCGCAATGTGTTGCTGTTGTTCATTTCCTACATGTGCATGAATTACACCTTCTACTTGCTCTCCAACTGGGTATTTCTCTACCTCGTCCAGGAGCGCAACTTCTCGGTACTGGATAGCGGGGTGCTCGCCATCGCGCCACCGCTGGCCGCCGCCGTAGGTGCGGGGGTCGGCGGTCTGGTGACCGGCATCTTGACGCAGCGCTGCGGCAATCGCTGGGGATACCGAATCGTGCCCCTGGTGGCCATGCCCGCCGCAGCGGCGCTGCTCCTGTACGCGGAGAACGCGTCCAATCCATACCTCGCGGTGGCTGCGCTCGCGACTTGCTTCGGAGCCGTCGAGCTGACCGAAGGCTCGTTCTGGGGAGCGGCCATGACCGTCGGCCGAGGCGACACCATGGCGGTCTGCGGCTTCATGAACACCGGCGGCAACCTGGGCGGCATCATCAGCATACCGATCGTCGCCTATTTTTCGGGCCAACACTCCTGGCACACGGCCTTCGTCATCGGCGTAGGGTTTGCCGTTGTCAGCGCCGTGGCATGGCTCGGTATCCAGGTTGTCTCGCCGGTCAAGTCGGGTACACCGCCGCTCGTGACGCGCGAGGCGGGTGCGTATTAGGGGAGCAACGACCGAGATGGATGAGGGGTGGCTTGCCGATGCCAGCTGGGAAAGCCTGCGGTTGCGCACCAGAACGTAGCGCGCAAGCGTGACGACGCCTCGCTGGCAATTCTGGATCGACCGCGGCGGCACGTTCACCGATATCGTGGGGCGTGCGCCGGAGGGCGCTTTGCGCACGCTGAAATTGCTGTCGGAGAATCCGCAGCGGTATCGCGACGCCGCGCTCGAGGGCATTCGCCGTATGCTGGGGCTGGCGTCCGATGAGCTGATCACCCCGGCGCACGTCGACTCGGTGAAGATGGGCACCACCGTCGCCACCAATGCGCTGCTCGAGCGACGCGGCGAACGCACGCTGCTCGTGACGACACGCGGCTTTCGCGACGCACTGCGGATTGCGACCCAAGCGCGGCCGCGGCTGTTCGAGCGCCGCATCGTGCTGCCCGAGCTGCTCTACGAGCGCGTGATCGAGGCCGACGAGCGCCTCGATGCCCGGGGCGAAGCCGTCACGGCGCTCGACGGCGGCGCGCTGCGCGATGGCTTGCAGGCGGCATATGGCGCCGGGATTCGTGCCTGCGCCATTGTGTTCCTGCATGCCTATCGCGCTCCCGCGCATGAGCTCGAGGCGGAAGCGCTGGCACGCGCCGTCGGCTTCACGCAAATTTCCGTGTCGCATCGGGTGAGCCCTCTGATGAAGCTGGTACCGCGCGGCGACACCACCGTGATCGATGCCTACCTGTCGCCGATTCTGCGCCGCTATGTCGATCAGGTAGCCGCGGAGATGCCGGGGGTTCGGCTGCTGTTCATGCAAAGCTCCGGCGGTTTGGCCGAAGCTCGGCGCTTCCAGGGAAAGGATGCCATCTTGTCCGGACCCGCGGGCGGCATCGTCGGCATGGTGCGCAGCGCGCGGGCGGCGGGGCACGAGCGACTGATCGGCTTCGACATGGGAGGCACCTCCACGGATGTGAGCCACTACGCCGGGGAGTACGAACGCGCGCTCGATACCGAGGTGGCGGGGGTGCGCCTGCGCGCGCCGATGATGAGCATTCACACGATTGCTGCGGGCGGCGGCTCCATCATTCGCTTCGACGGTGCGCGCCTGCGCGTCGGCCCCGCCTCGGCGGGCGCCAATCCGGGCCCCGCCAGCTACCGGCGGGGCGGCCCGCTGACGATTACGGATGCGAACGTCTTGCTCGGGCGCATCCAGCCGGATTTCTTCCCACGAGTGTTCGGCGCACGAGGGAACGAGCCGCTCGACTCCGGTGTCGTCGCGCAGCGCTTCGGCGAAATGGCCGAACACATGACTGCGAGCGCGGGTCGTTCGGTCAGCCGCGAGGAGGTGGCCGCCGGGGCCCTGCAGATCGCTGTCGGCAGCATGGCCAATGCGGTGAAGCGCATCTCGGTGGCGCGCGGCTACGATGTCACGCGCTACACGCTGCAGTGCTTCGGCGGCGCCGCCGGACAACATGCCTGCCGGGTAGCGGATGCGCTCGGCATGCAACACGTGTTCTGCCACCCCTTGGCGGGCGTCCTCAGCGCCTATGGCATGGGGCTGGCGGAGCAGATCGCGATGCGCGAGGCGTCGCTCGAGCGCGTGCTGAACGATGACGGCGTGGCCGAAGCGCGCCGACTGGCCGCGCGCTTGCAGCGGGAAGCAAGCGGGGAGCTCATGATGCAGGGGGTTGCGGCGCAGCGGTTGCGCATCGTGAAGCGCGTGCAGGTGCGCTATCAGGGCACCGACACGGCATTGCCTTGCGAACTGCCGGACGATGCGACGCCCCAGGAGTCGGCCGACGTCGGGATACGCGCGCAATTCGAGCGCGGGTATCGGCGGCGCTTCGCATTCCTGATGCCGCACCTCGAATTGGTCATCGAGGCCGTGTCGGTGGAATGTATTGCTGCCGGCGAGAGCCTCCGCGCAGGCCCCGGCGCAGGCTCCGGCCAAAGCCTCGGCGAGCGCCCCGGCCGGAGCTTGCCCGGGCGCAAGGCCGGCCGCGACCCGGAGAAGGCGGCGGCATCCTATCGGCCGGTGGCGCAGGTCGAGTTGCCCATGTACTGTCTCGCTGACGACGAACCAGCCGGCTGGCGTGCGGCGCGTCTGTATACGAGCGAGATCCTCGAGCCAGGCGCATCGTTTGATGGGCCGGCCATCATCGCCGAGCGCAATGCGACGATCGTCGTCGAGCCCGGCTGGCGTGCGCTCATCACCGCTGCCGGTAATCTGGAACTGCGCCGAGTTCGTCCGCGGCCGTCCAGGACCGCCGTGGGCACTCGCGCCGATCCGGTGATGCTCGAGGTCTTCAACAATCTGTTCATGAACATCGCGGAACAGATGGGGCTGCGCCTGCAAAACACGGCGTACTCGGTCAACATCAAGGAGCGGCTGGATTTCAGTTGCGCGGTATTCGATGCAGCGGGGTCATTGATCGCCAACGCACCGCACATGCCGGTGCACTTGGGTTCGATGAGCGAATCGATCCGCGCCGTCATTCTCCGCAACCCGGGCCTGCAGGCGGGCGATGTCTACGTGCTGAACGATCCGTACCACGGCGGTACGCATCTGCCGGACGTTACGGTGGTCACGCCGGTATTTCTCGCGCCCGGCGCCCCGAGTTTTTTCGTGGCTTCGCGCGGTCATCACGCCGATGTCGGCGGCACGACCCCGGGTTCGATGCCGCCGTTCTCGGCCTGTATCGCAGAAGAAGGCGTGCTCATCGACAATTTCAAGTTGGTCGAGGCGGGGGTGCTGCGCGAAGATGCGCTGCTCGAGGTGCTGAAAGGCGGTGCGCATCCGGCGCGAAACCCATCGCAGAACCTCGCCGACCTGCGCGCGCAGATTGCCGCGAACGAGAAAGGTGCGCAGGAGCTCAAGCTCATGGTCGAGGAATACGGCAGCGACACCGTGGCTCGATACATGCAATACGTACAGGATAACGCCGAAGAATGCGTACGCCGCGTGATCACGGCCTTGCACGACGGAGAATTCACGCTCCCCCTGGACAATGGCGCCGAGATCCGCGTGAGGGTCCGGGTCGACACCGAGCGGCGCAGCGCTTGCATCGATTTCACCGGCAGCAGCGAGCAACTGCACAACAATTTCAATGCGCCGCGGGCGATCACGGTGGCGGCCGTGCTCTATGTGTTCCGCACTCTGGTGGACGACGACATTCCGTTGAACGCGGGCTGCCTGAAGCCGCTCAGCATCATCGTTCCCGAAGGCTGCATGTTGAACCCTCGGCCGCCGGCCGCGGTGGTGGCCGGAAATGTGGAAACCTCGACTTGTGTGACCAATGCGCTCTACGGCGCTCTCGAGGTGATGGCGGCGAGTCAGTGCACCATGAATAACTTCACCTTCGGCAACGCCATGTATCAGTACTACGAGACCATCGCGGGCGGCTCCGGCGCCGGGCCGGGGTTTGCGGGCGCGAGCGTGGTGCAGACTCACATGACCAATTCGCGGCTCACCGACCCGGAAGTGCTGGAGTTTCGCTTTCCGGTGCGGCTCGATTCCTATGAAATTCGCTGCGGCTCGGGCGGTGCGGGGCGCTGGCCGGGGGGCAATGGCGGTGTGCGGCGCATCCGCTTCCTGGAGCCCATGACCGCGTCCATCTTGAGCAACGGGCGTAAAGGCGGTGCCTTCGGCATGGCGGGGGGCGGGCCCGGCGCCCCCGGTGAGAATCGCATCGAGCGGGCGGACGGACGAATCGAAGTGCTGGGGGCCATCGGCCAGGCGCAAATGGCACCAGGCGACGTGTTTGTCATCAGCACGCCCGGCGGCGGCGGCTACGGAGCACCGGCGGCGGCTACCGAGCGCAATATCCTACTTGACGGTATCATCTACTAGATAGTATAATCTACTCGAAAGTACAGTCGATGGCGCCGCGCCGCGGGGACGTAACCGTCCCACATGAGACATCGCTTCGAGGAACGTATATGACCGCAGCGGACAAGCAGCGCTTGGAGCGATCGGAGGACATCGACACCGCGGAGGCCTCGCCGTGGCCGGTGCGCAGGACCAGCCAGCACGACCGTCATGTCAAACGTGAGGCGGTCATCCGGGCGGCGGCGCGGGCATTCAATGCGCGCGGCTATTACAACACCTCGATCGACGAGATTGCGGCGTCGCTCAATGTCACCAAGCCGACGATTTACTATTACGTCGCCAACAAAGAACAACTGCTGCTCGAGTGTATTATGACTGGCCTCGAGCGCGTTCTCGAGCCGTTCCGCCGGCCGCCGCTCCCCAACGCGACCGCCCGCGAGCGGTGCAACGACATGATCCGCCACTATGCGCAGGCGATCGCCTCGGAGTACGGATGGTGCATGGTACGCGCGGAGGATCTGGGTCTCGGGCAGGAGTCAATTGCGCAAATCAAGAAGCTGAAATCGGAGATCGATCGAGGCATCCGGCGGCTGTTGGAGGAGGGCGTTCGCGATGGTTCCATCAAGACCGAGGACTTCAAGATGACCGCCTTCGCACTGGCCGGCGCCCTCAATTGGATTGCCCACTGGTATCGCGAGAACCAGTCGATGACCGCCGCCGAGATTGCCGAAGCCTTCGTGCGCATTTTCAATTTGGGTCTGATGCCGCGGACCGATGCGGCCGGACCGATATCCCCGGTGCGGTCCGGCCAGCGCCGTCAAAGGCGCGGGGGATCTTCCGCCGGTTCCAAACCGCTCTTATGAACGCCGTCTCCATCGCCGCCAAGCCGCTGCCCTACGTGCCCGCGAACAAGGTGCGGTTCGTCACGGCCACGTCGCTGTTCGACGGCCACGACGCTACGGTCAATATCATGCGCCGCATCCTGCAGGCCTCCGGCGCCGAAGTGATCCACCTGGGCCACAACCGCTCGGTGCGAGAGATCGTCACAGCCGCTCTGCAGGAGGACGTACAAGGCGTGGCCGTCACGTCCTATCAGGGCGGACATATCGAGTTTTTCAAGTACATGATTGATCTGTTGCGCGAGAACGGCGGCGCCAACATCAAGGTATTCGGCGGCGGCGGCGGCGTGATCGTGCCCGCCGAGATCCGCGAGCTGCAGGCGTATGGCGTAACCCGCCTGTACTCCCCGGAAGACGGGGCGAAGATGGGTCTGCAGGGCATGATCGATGACGTGATGCGCTCGAGCGATTACGATCTGAGCGCGCTCGCTCCGGCCGAGACCGACGCCTTGGAGGCGCTGCGCTCCGGCAACCGCCGACAGCTCGCCCGAATCATCACCGCGGTGGAAAATCGGGCCTACCCGATGCGCATCCGGCAGGCCGTGCTGCAGGCGGCCGCCGGCATCAGAACCCCGGTGCTGGGCATCACCGGCACGGGAGGCGCGGGTAAGTCCTCACTCACGGATGAGTTGATTCTGCGCCTGCGGCTCGACCAGGAGGATCGAGTGCGGGTGGCCGTCATTTCGATCGACCCTTCGCGCAAGCGCACGGGGGGCGCACTGCTCGGCGATCGCATTCGCATGAACGCGATCGAGTCCGATAAGGTTTTCATGCGTTCGCTCGCCACGCGCGACACGGGTACGGAGTTGTCCGCAGCCCTGCCCGAGGTGCTGGCAGCCTGCAAGCTGAGCGGCTTTGACCTGATCGTGGTCGAGACCTCCGGCATAGGCCAGGGTGGGTCCGCCATCGTCCCGCTGGTCGATATCTCGCTCTACGTCATGACTCCGGAGTTCGGTGCGGCTTCGCAGTTGGAAAAGATCGATATGCTCGACTTCGCCGACTTCGTCGCCATCAACAAGTTCGACCGCAAAGGCGCGGAAGACGCATTGCGGGACGTGCGCAAGCAGTACCAGCGCAACCGCGGGCAGTTCCAGCAGGCACCCGATACCATGCCGGTCTACGGCACCATGGCTTCGCGCTTCAATGACGACGGCGTGACCGCCCTGTATCAGGGCTTGGTGCCGCGCCTTCAGGAGCACGGCCTGAAAGTCGCGTCCGGCAAGCTACCCACAGCGGCCGTTAAAGCCTCCTCGCGCGGCCGCGCCATCGTGCCGCCCGAGCGCGTCCGCTACCTGGCGGAGATCGCCGAGACGGTGCGCGATTTTCACAGGCTCATCGACGCCCAGACGCGCATAGCGCGCGAGCGCCAGTCGCTGAAAACCGCCAAGGCCCTGTTCGAGAGCGCCGACAAGCCGGCCGACGGCTTCGAGCAGTTGATCGCGATCAAGAACGGCGAGCTCACCGTGGCCGCGGCCAAACTGCTCGAACAGTGGCCGAAGACCCGCGAGCTCTACGCACGGGACGAGTATGTGGTGAAGATCCGCGACAAGGAAATACGCACCCGGCTCACTCACGAATCGCTGTCCGGCACCAAGGTTCGCAAGGTGTCGCTGCCGCGCTTTGCAGAGGACGGCGAAATTCTGCGCTTCCTGATGAAGGAGAACGTGCCGGGCTCCTTCCCGTACACGGCCGGCGTGTTCGCGTTCAAGCGCGAGGGCGAGGATCCGACGCGCATGTTCGCGGGCGAAGGTGACGCCTTCCGGACCAACCAGCGCTTCAAGCGTCTCTCCGAAGGGATGCCCGCACACCGCCTGTCCACTGCCTTCGATTCGGTGACGCTGTACGGCTCGGATCCCGACCCGCGTCCCGATATTTATGGCAAGGTCGGCAACTCCGGCGTCTCGATCGCTACGCTCGATGACATGAAGGTGCTTTACTCGGGCTTCGATCTGTGCGCGCCCACGACGTCGGTATCGATGACCATCAACGGCCCGGCGCCGATCATCCTGGCGATGTTCATGAATACCGCGATCGATCAGCAGCTCGACAAGTTCCAGCGGCAGAACGGCCGCGACCCCACCGAGGACGAGTACCAGAAGATTAAAGCCTGGACGCTGTCGACGGTGCGCGGCACGGTGCAAGCGGACATATTGAAGGAAGACCAGGGGCAGAACACCTGCATTTTTTCCACCGAGTTCGCGCTCAAGATGATGGGCGACATCCAGGAATACTTCGTGCACCACCAGGTGCAGAACTTCTACTCGGTGTCGATCTCCGGCTATCACATCGCGGAAGCCGGTGCGAATCCGATCTCTCAGCTCGCCTTCACCCTCGCCAACGGCTTCACCTACGTCGAGTCGTACCTGGCGCGCGGCATGCACATCGATGACTTCGCATCGAACCTGTCGTTCTTCTTCTCCAACGGCATGGATCCGGAATACTCGGTGATCGGCCGCGTCGCACGCCGCATTTGGGCCGTAGCGATGAAGAACAAGTACGGCGCGAACGAGCGCAGTCAGAAGCTCAAGTATCACATACAGACATCCGGCCGCTCGCTGCACGCACAGGAGATGGCGTTCAACGACATCCGCACCACGCTGCAGGCACTTTGCGCAATCTACGACAACTGCAACAGCCTGCATACCAATGCCTACAACGAAGCGATTACGACGCCCACCGAGGAGAGCGTGCGCCGCGCCATGGCGATCCAGCTCATCATCAACCGGGAATGGGGCTTGGCCCGCAACGAGAATCCGAACCAGGGCAGCTTCATCATCGATGAGCTGACCGACCTGGTCGAAGAGGCGGTGTTGAAGGAGTTCGACGCCATCGCCAGCCGCGGCGGCGTGCTCGGCGCCATGGAAACCGGCTATCAGCGCGGCAAGATTCAGGACGAATCGCTGTACTACGAGCACAAGAAGCACGACGGGTCCTACCCCATCATCGGCGTCAACACGTTCCGCAGTCCGCGCGGCGAGGCAGTGCCGGAGACAATCGAGCTGGCGCGCTCGAGCGATGCGGAGAAGCAGTCGCAGCTCGCGCGCCTCAACGAGTTCCAGGCCCGGCATGCGGATGCGGCGCCGCAGGCGCTCGAGCGTCTGCGCCGCACCGTGATCGAGGACGGCAATACCTTCGTTGTTTTGATAGACGCCGTGCGCAGCTGCTCGCTCGGGCAGATCACGAGCGCGTTGTACGAAGTGGGCGGACGCTACCGCCGCAACATGTGAGCGACATGCGCGAATATCAGGCACCATTGGCGGATATGCAGTTCGTACTGCGCGAGCTGGTGGATCATAAGCTCCTTGCGCAGCTGCCCGACTTTGGGGACGTGTCGCTGGATCTGGCCGAAGCCGTGCTTGCGGAAGCCGCCAAGTTTGCCGGCGGCGTCCTCTCGCCGCTCAACCGCAGCGGCGACATCGAGGGCGCGCGCTGGCGGGACGCACAGGTGATCACCGCGGCGGGTTGGAAGGAGGCCTACGCGCAATTCGTCACCGGCGGCTGGAACGCATTGTCCTGCACGCGCGAGTTCGGCGGTCAGAATCTGCCGCGCGCGCTATCGGCGCTGGTCGAGGAGATGTGGAACGGCGCCAATATGGCTTTTACCCTCTGCCCGATGCTCACGCGCGGCGCCATCGAGGCGATCGAGCTGCGCGGCTCGCAGCGGCTCAAGCAGACTTATTTGCCGAAAATGGTCGCCGGTGAATGGACCGGTACGATGAATCTGACCGAACCCCAGGCCGGTTCGGACCTCGCCGCCGTCCGTACGCGCGCCGAGCCGGCCGGCGGCGGGGGCTACAAGCTTACCGGCCAGAAGATCTTCATCACTTACGGCGAGCACGATCTGACCGAGAACATCGTCCACATGGTGCTGGCTCGTACGCCGGGTGCGCCTGAAGGCGTCAAGGGCATCTCACTGTTCCTGGTGCCGAAGTTTTTGGTCAACGAGGACGGCTCGCTGGGCGCACGCAATGACGTGCGCTGCGTATCCATCGAACACAAGCTCGGCATCCACGCCAGTCCCACCTGCGTACTGGCCTACGGGCAGAATGGCGGCGCCATCGGCGAGCTCATCGGCGAAGAAAACCGCGGGCTGGAGTACATGTTCATCATGATGAATGCGGCGCGCTACGCCGTGGGCCTGGAGGGCATCGGCGTATCGGAGCGCGCCTTCCAGAGTGCGCTCGGCTTTGCGCACGAGCGCGTGCAGGGCACGGAGGCCGGCGTGCGCGGTCGCGTGCCGATCGTCCGCCATCCGGACGTGCGACGCATGCTGATGCTGATGAAATCCGTGACGGAAGCGATGCGCGCGCTCGCCAGCGTCGTCGCCGTGGCACTCGACGCGGCCCGCCTGCATCCGCATGCTGAGGAGCGCCGGCAACATCAGGCGTTCGCCGATCTGATGATTCCCGTGGTCAAGGGTTGGTGCACGGAAAATTCAGTCGAGCTCGCCTCCGTTGGAGTCCAGGTCCATGGCGGTATGGGATTCATCGAGGAGACGGGGGTGGCGCAGTATTTTCGGGATGCGCGCATTACGCCGATCTACGAAGGCACGACCGGTATTCAGGCGAACGATCTGATCGGCCGCAAACTCGCTCGCGACGGGGGCCGCACGGCGCAGACCGTCATGCGGGAGATGCATGCGCTCGATAGCGCCCTTGTACAGACGCCGGGCTTGTCCGCGGTGGCGGCCGTGTACTCAAGTGCCGTCGATGCGCTGGAGCGCTCGATCTACTACGTCGTGGCCAACTACGGCACTGACGTGCACCGAGTGGCGGTCGGTGCAGTACCGCTGCTGAAGCTGTTCGGCATCGTAGCGGGGGGCTGGCAACTGCTGCGCGCGGCGACGATTGCGCAGCAGCGGCTCACGGCGCCGCAGCCGGGCTGCCTCGCGCCCGCCTTTTATCAGGCCAAGATCGCGACGGCGCGCTTCTATGCCGATCATATGCTGTCGCAAGCACCCGGGCTGGCACACGCCATCCTACATGGCGCGGCGAGCGCGCTCGATGAAGGGGTGCTTTAGGAGCCTGTCCCTAGCCGCCGAGCCGAATTAACATGAACAACTCAAATGGAAAGCGGAAACTTGATTGGCAAGGCATTTTCCGGGGCGTGCAAAACAAGGGCTCGGCGCATGCGCCGAGCGGGTTTGCCCAAGGACGGGCAAACCCCGGCTTGCAAGCGGAGCAGGACTGCGAAGCGCAGCAGGTTTTGCCCGCAGCCCCCAAGGGCGCGACGCATGCGTCGCGCGGGTGGCCATGGGTAGGACGCATGCGTCCTACGGGTGGCCACGGATGGCCACCCCGGGCTTGCGCGCAGCAGGGACTGCGCAGCGCAATGGCCACCCAGGGCTTGCGCGCAGCAGGGACTGCGTAGCGCAATGGGTTCACGGCGGCCCGGAAAATGCCTGGCAATCAAGTCTCCGCGCCTGAGGAAGCGAGTAGTTCGTGAATAATGCGAACTAGGACTCGAATGGACCGCCGCTACCCGCACCGCATCGTCTGCCTCACGGAGGAACCTACCGAGGTTCTCTACGCGCTCGGCGAGCAGGACCGAATCGTCGGCATCTCCGGCTTCACGGTGCGTCCCGCGCGGGCGCGCCGCGAGAAACCCAAAGTTTCGGCCTTCACCAGCGCCAAGGTGGATCGTATTCTGGCGTTGCAGCCGGATTTCGTCATCGGATTCTCCGATATCCAGGCGGATATCGCCCAGGCGCTGATCAAAGCCGGGGTCGAAGTCTGGATCAGCAATCATCGCTCTGTGGAAGGCATCTTAAGCTATGTGCGCCGGCTCGGAGCGCTGATCGGCGCCTCCGAGCGTGCCGAGCGCTATGCGCTCGAGCTCGAGCAGCAGATTGAACGCATACGGCTTGCGGCGGCCTTGCTCCCGCGCCGCCCGCGCGTCTACTTCGAGGAATGGGACGAACCCCTGATCACCGGCATCCGCTGGGTCAGCGAGCTGATCGGCATCGCCGGCGGCGACGATGTGTTTCCCGAACGCGCCGCCTGCGCACTGGGCAGGGAGCGCATATTGAGCGATTCCAACGAGGTGGTGCGCCGGGCACCGGATGTCATCTTGGGCTCCTGGTGCGGCAAGCGTTTCCGCCCGGAACGAGTGGCCTCTCGACCGGGCTGGGAGGCGATTCCTGCGGTGCGCGACCGCGAGCTGCACGAGATCAAGTCGCCGTTGATTCTGCAGCCCGGGCCGGCGGCCCTGACCGACGGCTTATCGGCGCTGCACGCGGTGTTCGCTCGGTGGGCCGCGCGGCACGCTGCAGCCAACGCGGCGTGATGTAGAGGAGGATCCATGAAGCCGTTCAAAGCGCTTCGAATTCACGAGATCGACAAAAAAATCGTCGCTCGTTTCGACACTCTATCCCTCGAGGATCTATCGCAGGGAGACGTCGTCGTACGTGTGCGGTACTCCTCGATCAACTACAAAGATGCTCTCGCCGCCACAGGCGCAGGACGCATCCTGAAGCGATTTCCCCTGGTCGGCGGAATCGATCTCGCGGGCACCGTCGTCACTTCGCTCGACGCCCGATACACGCTCGGGGACGAAGTGCTGGTCACAGGGTGCGGGCTTTCCGAGACACACGATGGCGGCTACGCGGAGTATGCCCGGGTCAGTGGCGAGTGGGTGATTCCGCTGCCTAGGGGGCTGACGCTCGCCGATACGATGCGGGTTGGCACAGCAGGTTTTACCGCCGCATTGGCGATTCTTCGTATGGAGCAAAACGGCCAGACGCCCAATTCGGGCCGGATCGTCGTAACGGGCGCAAGCGGCGGCGTTGGGTCGCTGGCGATCGACATGCTCTCCGGTCGCGGCTACCAAGTCGTGGCGGTGAGTGGTAAGCCTGAAGCGGCGGGCTATCTGAAGAATCTCGGTGCAACGAGCGTGCTGCCGCGCCAGGACATCAAGTTCGGCACCCGGCCGCTCGAACCGGCCGAATGGGCGGGCGCCATTGACAATGTCGGGGGGGACGTCCTGTCCTGGCTGACGCGCACCGTTAATTTTTGGGGAAATATCGCCTCCGTTGGACTCGCTGGAGGCCCCCATCTGACGACGACCGTCATGCCGTTCATCCTGCGAGGCGTGAGTCTCCTTGGGATCAACTCCGTCGCCAATACACGCGCGCAGCGCCTCGAAGTCTGGCATCGCATCTCGAGCGACCTCAAGCCGCGACATCTCGATCTGATCGCGCGGCGCACGCTCAAGCTCTCGGAGCTACCGGGAGCGTTTGCCGAATACACGGCCGGCTCGAAGCTCGGCCGTACACTCGTCGAGATTGATTGAATTGCGGATCGGTCTCATTTGAGGCTGATCGTCGTATTCACTCCCGCGGCGACGGCGCCGTCCTCGAACCAGCGTGCGGTAGCGGTCTTGTGCCTGCCGCATCGCGTAGACTACGCTGCTTGTGCATCGTGTATGGTCCCAGTCTCTATAGTTTTGCATTCGAGGATTCGAACGTATGGTGAATGTGAATGTGTCGGCGCCCGCGGCTTCGCCCGGTCAGCGATTGCGCGCGGCGGTCGCGGAAGAGCGCCCGCTGCAGGTAGTCGGGGCCATCAATGCCTATGCCGCGCGCATGGCGGCTGCGTGCGGCTTTAACGCTCTCTACCTCTCCGGGGGCGGCGTCGCGGCGAATTCCTTGGGCGTGCCGGATTTAGGCATCAGCACCATGGAAGATGTGCTGATCGATGTGCGCCGCATCACCGACGCCTGTGCCTTGCCGCTGCTCGTGGACGCCGATACCGGCTGGGGTGGGGCGTTCAACATCGCGCGCACGGTGAAGTCCTTCATCAAGTTCGGCGCCGCGGGACTGCATATCGAGGATCAGGTGCAGGCTAAGCGCTGCGGTCACCGCCCCGGCAAAGAAGTGGTGTCGAAGCAGGAGATGGTAGACCGCGTGAAGGCGGCCGTGGACGCGCGTGCCGACGAGCAGTTCGTTATCATGGCGCGCACCGATGCGCTGGCGGCCGAGGGCATGGACAGCGCGATCGAGCGCGCCGTTGCCTGCGTCGAGGCGGGCGCGGATATGATTTTCCCCGAGGCGATACCTGACCTTGCCCTGTATCGGCGTTTCAAGGACGCGGTCGGCGTGCCCATTCTGGCCAACATCACTGAATTCGGCCACACGCCCTTGTATACGCGCGATGAATTGGCCGCAGTAGGCGTCGATCTCGTGCTGTACTGCTGCTCGGCGTATCGGGCGATGAACGCGGCCGCGCTCGCCACCTATCGAGCCATTCGTCGCGACGGCACGCAAAAGAATGTACTTGATCGAATGCAAAGCCGAGAGGATCTTTATAGATACCTCGACTATCACGCATACGAAGCGAAATTGGACGAGTTATTTGCGGAAGGGAAGGAGAAATGATGGATACTCAGGCGGGGGCCTTCAAACCGAAAAAGTCCGTGGCGCTGTCGGGCGTCACCGCCGGCAACACCGCGATCTGTACCGTGGGCAAGACCGGCAACGACCTGCATTACCGCGGCTACGACATTCTCGATATCGCCACCGAATGTGAGTTCGAGGAGATCGCTTATTTGCTGGTTCACGAAAAATTGCCGAATCGAGCCGAGTTGAGCGCGTACAAAGCGAAGCTGAAGGCGCTGCGCGGGTTGCCGCCCGCCGTGCTCAGCGTCCTCGAACAACTGCCGGCCGCCAGCCATCCGATGGACGTGCTGCGAACCGGCGTGTCGGCGCTCGGCTGCTGGGTGCCCGAGGCGGCCGGCCATCCGGCCGAAGGCGCGCGCGATCTCGCGGATCGGCTGTTGGCTTGTCTGGGATCGATGCTTTGCTATTGGCACCACTTCGCGGTGAGCGGCAGGCGCATCGACGTGCAGACGGACGATGATTCGATCGGCGCACATTTCCTGCATTTGCTGCACGGTCGGAAACCTTCGGCGCAATGGGTGCGCGGCATGCACACGTCGCTGATTCTCTATGCCGAACATGAATTCAATGCATCGACCTTCACCGCCCGGGTCATCGCGGGCACGGGAGCCGATTTCTATTCGTGCATCACGGGCGCGATCGGCGCATTGCGGGGACCGAAGCACGGCGGCGCGAACGAGGCCGCCTTCGAGATTCAGAATCGATATGCCACGCCCGATGCAGCCGAAGCCGACATCAGGCGGCGCGTTGCCGACAAAGAGGTCATCATCGGCTTCGGCCATCCGGTGTACACGATTGCAGATCCGCGCAATCAGGTCATCAAGGAAGTCGCGAGGGCGCTCGCGCTCGCGGCCAATGATATCAACGGTTTCGCGATCGCCGAGCGGATCGAGACCGTGATGAAGCAGATCAAGAACATGTTTGCGAATCTCGACTGGTTCTCCGCCGTGTCCTACCATCTCATGGGCGTGCCGACCGCCATGTTCACGCCGCTGTTCGTCATCAGCCGCACCTCGGGCTGGGCCGCCCACATCATCGAGCAGCGCATCGACGGCAAGATCATCCGTCCGAGCGCGAATTACATCGGCCCCGAGGCCCTCACGTTCCGTCCTTTGGCCGAGCGCCCCTAGCGAATCCCCGAAGGCTTCCATGTCACACGATGTCAAATCGGCGCAGCGTTCGGCGCCCGATCCTCTCCTCGCCGCCATCGCCGACTATGCCTTGAGCTACGAGGTCAAGAGCGATTTGGCGTACGAGACCGCCAGCTACTGCTTGATGGACACTCTGGCGTGCGGCTTTCAGGCGCTGAAGTACCCGGCGTGCACCAAGCTCATGGGTCCGGTGGTGCCGGGCGCAACGCTGGCGGGCGGCGCGCGCGTTCCCGGCACTTCGTATGAGCTTGATCCCATCAATGCGGCGTTCAATATCGGCGCGATGATTCGTTGGCTGGATTTCAACGATACGTGGCTTGCCGCCGAGTGGGGGCACCCCTCCGATAATTTGGGCGGGATACTGGCGATCGCCGATTATCTATCGCGCAGCGGCAAGCCGCTGCAGGTGCGCGACGTGCTCACCGGCATGATCAAGGCGCACGAGATACAGGGCGTGCTGGCGTTGGAAAACAGCTTCAATCGCGTCGGGCTCGATCATGTGCTGCTGGTTCGCGTGGCCTCGACCGCCGTGGTCACGGCGCTGTTGGGCGGTACCCGGGATCAGATCATCAACGCCGTGTCCAATGCCTGGATCGATGGCGGGGCGTTGCGTACGTACCGCCATGCCCCCAATACCGGCTCGCGCAAGAGCTGGGCCGCCGGGGATGCGACCAGCCGCGCCGTGCGCCACGCACTGTTCGCGCTGAAAGGAGAGATGGGCTATCCATCCGCGCTGTCCGCGACGACCTGGGGCTTCCAGGACGTGCTGTTCAGGTCCAAGCCCTTGGTCCTGCCGCAGCCGTTCGGCAGTTACGTGATGGAAAACGTGCTGTTCAAGATTTCCTATCCGGCCGAATTCCATGCGCAAACCGCCGTCGAAGCGGCAATGACGTTGCACCCGAAAATCCAAGACAAGCTTGGGCAAATCGAGCGCGTGACGATTGAGACCCAAGAGCCCGGAGTGCGCATCATCGACAAAACCGGCCCGCTCGCGAATCCGGCGGATCGGGACCATTGCATACAGTATATGGTTGCCATTCCACTGTTGTTCGGCAGGCTCACCGCATCGGACTACGAAGACCCGGTCGCCGGGGATCCGCGCGTCGATGCGCTGCGCGCCAAGATGCAGGTGAAGGAAAACGCCACGTTTACTCAGGAGTACTATGCGGCGGACAAGCGCTATATCGGCAACGCGGTGCAGGTATTTTTCAAGGACGGCACGGCGAGCCCTCGCGTTGAGGTCAATTACCCCATCGGCCACCGCAAGCGCCGCGCCGAAGGCATGCCGGTGCTGGTGAAGAAGTTCGAGGCCAGCGTCGCGGCGCATTTTGGCGCCAAACAGACCGAAGCCATCAAAAAGATGTTTGCCGATCGGGCGGTGCTCGCGGCGATGCCGGTCAGCGACTTCGCGGCACAGCTGGTCAGCGCCGCGTAAGGGCACCGTTTACTGGGACATGCACAGAATAACCGCGGCGGTAGCGAAATTATTTAGAGAAAATATCGCAGGCAGGGCTGGATTATGACGCATCGAGCTTGCCCAAGGCCCTGCATTATCTGGATAGTGTACCGATGAAGCGATCTGTTCGGCCAACTCGCGACGATTGGGCCTCCCGCCAGTTGCAAGGCGGGACGCACCTGATGCCGGACGCACCGGACGAGCGGCGGCATCATCCCGACAGGCGACATCGCATCTGGTGGTCGGTCATCTACGGCAGCTTCAATCCGCGCCGCCGCCGCCCGCCGCGCCGCGGGGAAGATTCGCGGTTCCATTCTCTGGATTGGCATGGCGCTCACCTGCTGGCCGTCTCGATCGCCATCTTGATCTTGAACGTCGCGGACGCATTCTTGACGGTGACGCTGATGTCCGGCGGCGCCATCGAGACAAATCCGATCATGGCGGTGCTGGTCCCCGGCAATGTCGCCCTGTTCGCGATTCTGAAAATGGCATTGACCGGCGGCAGTGTCATCCTGATGGTGTGCCTCGCGCGCTATCGGTTCATGCGGCTGGTGCGAGTCGAGGTGCTCCTGTACGGCATTCTGATCGCCTATGTGATCTTGATTGGACACGAAGTCGGCATGCTTCATAAGTTCCCGGACCTGCGCTTCTTCTGATTCCGCAGCCTGCGTCACATTCCATATTCTGTCGCATTGGGCTAGACTAAAGCCCAGCTTGCCGAATCGCGTCCTGTCACTCATCACCTTGATTTCTTGAGGTTTTTACCCCACCTATGCACTCATGAGCGAATCACTTGCGGATCAATTGGCCACGACGGCTCTGTACGGCGCAAACGCCGATTTCATCGAGGATCTCTACCAACAATTCCTGAAGGACCCGCAAGCGGTGGGTTCGACATGGGCGCAATACTTCAGGACTCTGGGATCGGACTCGGCGCGCGAGGCCGACCACAGTCAAATTCGCGAGCGTCTGGCGGCGCGGCTGCGGAGGCCGGCCGCTGCCGGCACGATGAGCCCGGTTGCCGACGTGGCGAGCGCCAAGCAGGCCGCGGTGTCGCGGCTGATTCAGGCCTATGCCAATCGCGGGCACTTGATTGCCAATTTGGATCCGCTGGGGCTGCAAAAACGCGCCAAGCCGTACGTACTCGATCTTGAACATTTCGGTTTGTCCGACGCCGATTTGGACACCGAGTTCTTCACCGGCAGCCGAACCGACGCCATCCCCGAACGCAGCAAACTCAAAGATATTCTGGCGACGCTCAAATTCATCTACTGCGACACCATCGGCGCGGAATTCGCGCATGTGTCCGACACGGACGAGCGGCTCTGGTTGCAGGATAATTTTTCATCGGCGCGGATGCAACGCCGCTTCAGCGTCGAGGAGAAGAAGAACATCCTCTGGCGGCTCACGGCCGCCGAAGGGCTGGAGCGCTACTTGCATACCAAATACGTGGGCCAGAAGCGCTTTTCGCTCGAGGGCGGCGACAGCCTCATACCGCTGCTCGACGATTTGGTGCAGCAGGGCGGTAAGGCCGGCGTTGAGGAAGCGATCATTGGCATGGCGCATCGCGGCCGTCTCAACGTGTTGGTGAACTTGCTCGGCAAATCACCCCAAGACTTGTTCAGCGAGTTCGAAGGCCGATACGACCTCGCAACACTGCGCGGGTCGGGCGACGTCAAGTATCACAAGGGATTCTCCGCCGATCTCAAGACCGACTCCGGCAACGTGCACGTCGCACTCGCTTTCAACCCCTCGCACCTGGAGGTGGTCAACGCGGTGGTCGAAGGCTCGGTGCGCGCGCGCCAAGAGCGTCGCAACGATGCAAAGGGCGACAAAGTTCTGCCGGTGCAGATTCATGGCGACGCGGCGTTTGCAGGCCAGGGCGTCGTCATGGAGACGCTGCAGCTGTCGCAGGCGCGCGGCTTCAACACGGGCGGTTCGGTCCATGTCATCGTCAACAACCAAATCGGTTTCACCACCAGCGATCCGTGCGAGGCGCGTTCGACCTTGTACTGTTCGGATGTCGCGAAAATGGTCGAAGCGCCGATCTTGCACGTCAATGCGGACGACCCCGAAGCGGTGTGCTTCGTGACGCGGTTTGCTCTCGAGTACAGAATGAAATTTCACAAGGACGTGGTGATTGATCTCGTGTGCTATCGCCGGCATGGCCATAACGAGGCGGACGAGCCGGCGGCAACCCAGCCGCTGATGTACCAAGTCATCCGCAAGAAGCCGACTGGACGGCAGATTTACGCGGACAGACTCGCGGCCGCGGGCGTGCTGAGGGCCAACGACGCGGCGGCGATGATGGAGCAGTATCGCGACGGCCTGGACGCAGGCAAGCCGCAGGCACGCGCCTCGCTCGGTCTGATCGGCAATAAGTACACCGTCGATTGGAGCGAATATCTGGAAGCGGATTGGTCGGAACCCAAAACCGCGCTCGACATGAGCCGCCTGCGCGCACTCGGCAGAGCCATCACCACGTACCCGTCGGACTGGAAGTTGCATCCACGGGTGCTCGCCATCATGCAGGCGCGCGAGCGCATGGTGTCGGGAGAGCTCGCCCTCGACTGGGGTTGCGCGGAGAATTTGGCGTACGCCAGCCTGCTTCAGGAGGGCTACCCGGTGCGGCTCGCCGGGCAGGATAGCAGCCGGGGCACGTTCTTTCACCGTCATGCGGTCCTGTATGATCAAGTGACGGGGCGACGCTACGTACCGCTGCAACACGTGGCCACCAATCAGCCGGCCTTTACGGTCATCGATTCGGTGCTGTCCGAAGAGGCGGTGATGGGCTTTGAGTACGGTTTCTCCACTGCCGAGCCGCGTTGCTTGACGATTTGGGAAGGACAGTTCGGCGACTTCAGCAACGGCGCACAAGTGATCATCGATCAGTTCATCAGCTCGGGAGAGGCGAAATGGGGCCGGCTCTCCGGAATAACGCTGTTCCTGCCGCACGGCTACGAAGGTCAAGGTCCGGAGCATTCTTCGGCACGGCTCGAGCGTTTCCTGCAGCTTTGTGCCGAGTACAACATGCAGGTTTGCGTGCCCTCCACTCCGGCGCAGATGTTTCATATGCTGCGTCGGCAAATGCTGCGCTCCTTACGCAAACCGCTGATCATCATGACGCCGAAGAGCTTACTGCGTCATCCGCTGTCGGTGTCGCGGTTGGAGGAACTCGCGGGCGGCGCCTTCCGCACGGTCATCGACGAGATCGACGATGTCAACGCCTCAGCGATCAAACGCATCGTACTGTGCAGCGGTAAAGTGTATTTCGACTTGTTGAAGGCCCGTCGCGACGCCAAAGTGGATACGGTGGCCGTCGTTCGCCTCGAACAGCTCTATCCGTTTCCATCCGATGAATACGACGCCATCCTTCACAAGTATCCGAACGCCCACGAGATCATTTGGTGTCAGGAGGAGCCGCAGAATCAAGGTGGCTGGTATCAGATCCGACACCGCCTGCAGGCGCCGCTGGGCCCGAAAGACGAGCTTCTGTATGCCGGTCGGGCGGGGGCGGCGGCGCCGGCCACGGGGATCCCGGCATTGCACGAGCAACAGCAGAAAAATCTGGTCGCTGCGGCGCTGCAGGGCGTGCCGCCGGAAGAGGCCTCACGACAAACGATGCGCCTCCCGGCGGCCCAAACTAGGACCGGTTCATGACAATTGAAGTTCGCGTGCCGCAGCTGCCGGAATCGATAGCCGACGCTACGCTTGTCGCGTGGCATAAACAGCCAGGCGACAGCGTCGCGCGGGATGAAAATCTGGTCGACCTCGAGACGGACAAAGTGGTGTTGGAGGTGCCCGCACCCGCTTCCGGCGTGCTCAAGGAGATCAAGCTCGCGGGCGGCACGACGGTGACCAGCGGCCAAATCTTGGCGCTGATCGAGGACGGCGCGGCGGGGGCGGCCGTGCCGGCCGGCATCGCGCCGGCCCCGGCTACTGCTAGCGCCGCCGCCGCCACAGCCGCCGCTGCCGCCACAGCCGCCAAGTTGAGTCCTGCGGCAAAACGCGTGGCCGAGGAGAACAAGGTCGATGTGAAAGCCGTGACCGGATCGGGCCGCGACGGCCGCGTCTCGAAGTCGGACGTCGTCAACTATCTGCAGGCGAAGGATGCGCCCGCGGCTTCGCCGCCGGCACCGGCGCCGGCTGCCAAGGCGCCGGCGACGCCGGCAACCCCAAGCGTGCGTGGAGCACGTGCCGAACAGCGCGTACCCATGACGCGTCTGCGCGCACGCATCGCCGAACGCATGGTGCAGGCGCAAGCCACGCAGGCTCTATTGACCTCGTTCAATGAAGTGGATCTGAAAGCCGTCAGCGAATTGCGCGCCCGCTACAGGGAGCCGTTCGAGAAGCAGCACGGCGTGAAGCTCGGATTCATGTCGTTTTTTGCAAAGGCCTGCATCGAGGCGCTGAAGAAGTTTCCCGCTGTGAACGCCTCGGTCGAGGGCAACGATATCGTCTACCACGAGTATTTCGACATCGGCATCGCCGTCTCCACGGATCGCGGCTTGATCGTGCCGGTCGTGCGCGACGCGGATCAATTGAGCTTCGCCGAGATCGAAAAATCGATCGCCAATTTCGCGGAGCGGGCTCGCGCCGGGACCATCACCATGGAGGAATTGACCGGCGGTACGTTCACCATCACCAACGGCGGCGTATTCGGATCGCTGCTGTCGACGCCCATCGTCAATTCTCCGCAGAGCGCGATTTTGGGAATGCACAAGATTCAGGATCGCGCGGTCGTGATCGACGGCCAAGTCGCCGTGCGTCCGATGATGTACATCGCGTTGACTTATGATCATCGCATCATCGACGGACGCGAGGCCGTGCAGTTTCTGGTGACGGTCAAGCAATGTCTGGAAGACCCGGCGCGGATGGTGCTGCACGTATGAGCGATGCTTTCGACGTGGTGGTGATCGGCGCGGGTCCGGCCGGCTATCCGGCGGCAATTCGCGCCGCTCAGAACAAGCTGAGGGTTGCCTGCGTCGACGAATGGAAGAATACGGACGGCAGCTATGCGTTCGGCGGCACGTGCTTGAACGCGGGCTGCATTCCGTCCAAGGCCTTGCTCGAATCCTCCGAGCTGTACCAGCGGGCGAAGGAGGAGTTCAAAATCCACGGCATCAAGCTCGGCGACATCAAACTCGATCTCGCAGCGATGCAAAAGCGGCGCGCCCTCATCGTCAAGACCATGAGCGGCGGCGTCACGTCTTTGTTCAAGGCGAGCGGCGTGGTGGGTATTCAAGGGCATGGCCGCCTGCTGCCCGGAAACAAGGTTCTCGTTACGGGCACCGACGCCGTCGAGAGGACCTTGGAAGCCAAACACGTCATTTTGGCTTCCGGGTCCGTCCCCATCCGGCTCGACGCGACGCCGCATGACGGCAAGTACATCGTCGATTCGTGGAATGCGCTGGAGTTCGACGAGGTGCCCGCGCGCCTCGGAGTGATCGGTGCGGGGGTCGTCGGGCTCGAGCTCGGCAGCGTTTGGCGGCGTCTGGGGAGCGAGGTCACGGTGCTCGAGGCCCTGGATGAGCTGCTGCCCATGGTGGATCAATCCATCGCGAAAGAAGCGCAGCGCTACTTCAAGAAGCAAGGTCTCGACATCAAGCTTGGGGCCAAAGTGCTGCGCGCCGCGGCGGCAGGCGGCGCCGTCGATGCGGTTTACTCGGATGCGCAGGGCGAGCACACGCTCAAGGTGGACAAGCTCGTGGTCGCCGTAGGACGGCGGCCCTTTACGCAGGGCTTATTGGCGGACGGCACCGGGGTGCAGCTCGATCAGAGCGGTTTCATCCAGGTGGACGAGCATTGCCGTACGACCGCTGCGAACGTGTGGGCCGTCGGCGACGTGGTGCGCGGACCCATGCTGGCGCACAAGGGCAAGGAAGAGGGCATCATGGTGGCGGATCTGATTGCCGGCCAATACGGTGAGGTGAACTACAGGGTCATTCCTTCGGTGATCTACACGACCCCGGAGATTGCCTGGGTCGGTGAAACGGAGGAACAGGTCAAGGCGAGCGGGCGGCCCTACAAGGTCGGGGCCTTCCCGTTTGCCGCGAGCGGCCGGGCGCGCGCCATGGAGGCGGCGCAAGGCATCGCCAAGGTGATCTCCGCCAAGGACGACGATGAGGTCCTGGGGGTTCACGTGATCGGACCCATGGCGGGCGAACTGATCAGTGAGGCCGTGCTCGCGATGGAATACTCGGCGAGCACCGAGGACATCCAGCGCACCATCCATGCGCATCCGACCCTGTCCGAGGCCATTCACGAAGCGGCGCTGGCGGCGGACAAGAAGGCAATCGACACCATCAACCGCTAGGCTCCTAGCGCGAACTATTCATGAACGATGCGCATTCTCATGCACCAAGGCTGGATCAGATAGGTATTTTCCGGACCGCCGTGAATCCATTGCGCTACGCAGTCCCTGCTGCGCGCAAGCCCTGGGTGGCCATTGCGCTGCGCTCTCCTTGCTTCGCGCAAGCCCTGGGTGGCCATTGCGCTGCGCTCTCCTTGCTTCGCGCAAGCCCTGGGTGGCCATCCATGGCCACCCGTAGGACGCATGCGTCCTACCCATGGCCACCCGTAGGACGCATGCGTCCTACCCCTGGCGAACCCGCTCGGCGCATGCGCCGAGCCCTGTTTTTCACGCTCCGGAAAATACCTATCTGATCCAGCCTTTTTTCCAGCTTCTCTGTTGTTCATGAATAGTCCCGTCTAGGCGCGCGTTATTTCTTGCGCCGGGCGCTGACGATGTTCGGAAGCTGCGCAATGCGCGCCAGCAGCCGCGATAGCTGCGGCAGGCCGGCGATCGTAACGCCGATTTGCATGTGAGCGACATGGTCGCGCGTATCCGTCACGGTATTCATGCTGCGTATGCTGATCTTTTCGTCGGCGATCGCTGCGCTCACGTCGCGTACCAGGCCGCGACGGTCGAAGGCCTGCACTTCGATGTCCACCGGGAACTCGCCGGCCGCGAGCGAGCCCCAGGCGACGGGGAGAACCCGCGCCGGTGTTTTGCTCGCAAGGCGCGCGAGGTTTGCGCAGGATTGGCTGTGAATGCTCACTCCGCGACCGACGGTGATGTAGCCGGCAATCCGCTCGGGCGGCACGGGTTTGCAGCATCGCGCATAGCTCGACAGCAGATCGCCGATGCCCTGAACTTCGAGTTCCGGTTCACGCTGCGCCGGCGCACGCGCTCGGATGAAGTCGGTGCGGGTCTCGCGCGCATGCAGCAGGCGCTGGATCGCGCCTGCGACTTGCGCGGCGCTGATCTCGCCCAATCCCAGCGCTTCGTGAAGCTCCTCCGTGCTCGCCAACTTGAGTTCGCTCAATAATTCCGGCATCGGTGGGCTATTCACGCCGAGTCGTTGGATCTCGCGATCGAGCAGCGCCCGGCCCTCGAGCTTGTTTTGCGATGCGTCCTGTTTGCGGAACCATGCCCGCACCTTGTTGCGGTGGCGCGGGCTTGCGAGGAAGCCCGCCTGAGGAGACAGCCAATCTCGCGAGGGCTGCGGCGTCTTGGCGGCGATGATTTCGACCGTTTCGCCGTTCTTGAGGTGGTAATCCAGCCCCACCATGCGACCGTTCACCTTCGCGCCGCGGGTTCGATGTCCTAAATCCGTGTGCACCTGATAGGCGAAGTCGAGCGGGGTGCCGCCGACCGGAACATCGACGATTTCGCCCTTGGGCGAGAGCACGTAGACGCGGTCCTGGAATAGATCGACGCGCATCCGCTCGAGGAAATCGCGAGCGCTGTCCGCGTCCTCGCTCGGCGCCAACAGTGCGCGCAATTGGTTGATCTTGCGTTCATACGCCTGGTCGCCGCGGCCGCCCTCCTTGTAGCGCCAGTGCGCGGCCACGCCGCGCTCCGAATTCGCGTGCATGTCGTGGGTACGGATCTGAATCTCGACGGGCTGGGACCCGGGTCCAATGACGGCAGTGTGAATCGAGCGGTATAGGTTGTCCTTGGGCGTCGCGATGTAGTCGTCGAACTCACCGGGAATGAATTGCCACAGCGAGTGCACGATGCCGAGCGCGCCATAGCATTCGGCCACGGTGTTCACGAGCACGCGGGCCGCGCGGATGTCCATGACCTGATCGAAGGCGAGCTGCTTCGCCTGCATCTTGCGCCAGATGCTGTAGATGTGCTTTGGCCGGCCCTCGATCTTCGCCTCGATGCCGGCGGCGCGCAATTCGCCCTGCAGCAGCTCTTTCAGCTCTTCGATGTAGCGTTCGCGCTCGGAGCGGCGCACCTTCAAAGCGGCCGCAATGTGCTTGTACTCGGCCGGCTGCAGAAAGCGAAACGCCAAATCCTCCATCTCCCACTTCACCTGCCATACGCCGAGCCGGTTGGCGAGCGGCGCATAGACTTCGCGCGTCTCGATGGCCAACTTGCGCCTAAGCGCATTGTCGGCTGATTTGGACGAGCGCATTCTCTGCAATTGCGCGGCCAGCCTGACCACCACCATGCGAACGTCACCGACGACCGCGACCAGCATTTTCCGCAGCGCTTCGGCTTGCGCGGATTCCAGGCCACGTTCCGGAGTCCAATCCGGCGGCAAGCCGAACTGGCCCAACTGACCGAGGGCGCGCGCCAGCCGACTCGCCTCTTCGCCGAACAGCTTCCCGGCGGTCTCGCGGTCGAGCAGCTTGTCATCGAGCAGCGGTTGCAGCATCGCGGCGACGACCACGTCTTCGTCGGCATCGAGCGTGCGTACGATTTCGGCGACCTCGAGCGCCATGCTGCGCGTGGGCTCGGCCGCGTCGGGCAGGTCGAGTCCGCGCACGGCGGCGAAGCTTGCCTGCAGTCTGCTGTTCGCGGTTCGGGTTGGTGCGGTGGTTTCCACGAGTCCTAAACGCTTGGGTTGGGTGGGTTTAAGCGCCCATTGCCGGTATCATACTGCTCACGAGGAACACTCAGGCAGGCTCTTGGGCCATGCGAGAACCAATGACGAAGGCCGCAATCCGTGTCGCCATGGGCAAGGCGCTTGCGCCCGCTTAAGTCTGCGACGGTAAGAGTGCTGGGTATCGACCCGGGGTCGCAATGCACCGGATTTGGCGTTTTGGACGCAACCGGGCCGCGATTGACTTACGTGGCGAGCGGCGTAATCCGCACCCAACAGGGTGAATTCGCGGCGCGTTTATGCGAGATATACCGCTGCGTACGGGCCGTCGTGGCGCAGTATCGGCCGCAAGAGATCGCCATTGAGCGAGTGTTCGTCAATCGAAATGCGGACAGTGCGCTGAAGCTCGGTCAGGCGCGTGGCGCCGCGATTTGCGGAACCGTCGACGCGAATGCCGAGGTATTCGAATATGCGACGCGCCAAATCAAACAGGCCGTGGTCGGATCCGGCAATGCGGAGAAGGCGCAAGTTCAGCTCATGATGAAGAGCATTCTGAAACTCGATGGCCCGGTAGCCGCGGACGCGGCGGACGCCTTGGCGGCCGCGGTGTGTCACGCGCTGCGGGGCCGGGTGCGCGCCTCGCTCAAGCTGGCGGCGAGTCGCGGATGATCGGTTTTCTCAAAGGCCGCCTCGCTTCCAAGCAACCCCCCACTTTGATGGTTGACGTCAATGGAGTGGGCTACGAGCTGGAAGCGCCGATGTCGACCTTCTACGGCTTGCCGGCCGCGGGCGAGCCTGTGGCACTGTTTACTCACTTGGTGGTACGGGAGGATGCGCATATTTTGTTCGGTTTCGGTACCGACAGCGAACGGCGGCTGTTTCGCGGCCTGCTCAAAGTGTCCGGTGTCGGCCCGAAAATTGCGTTGGGCATCTTGTCGGGCGCGAGCGTCGAAGAGTTTTTGCGCATCATCGAAGCGGAAGACGTCGCCATGCTCACACGAATTCCCGGCATCGGCCGCAAGACCGCCGAGCGGGTGATCATCGAGATGCGCGACAGCGTGCAAAAATTAGCGGTCCCCGCCTCCGGGAGGGACAATGCATTGGGTGCGGCGGCGGCGTCGACCCCGCACGGCGAAGCCTACAGTGCGCTGATCGCCCTAGGCTACAAGCCGCCCGAAGCGACGCGGCTGCTGAAGTCGGTGGACGATCCGGGGCTGTCGACCACGGAAATCATTCGACGCGCCCTCAAATCGGCCGCTAAGACTTAAAATCGGTTATGGGAATCGAACAGGATCGAATCATTGACGGCACCTCTATCCGCGAGGACGAGGTGGTCGATCGTGCCGTGCGGCCGAAAAGCCTCGCCGACTACGTGGGGCAGCCCAATGTGAAGACCCAGATGGATATCTTCATCCAAGCTGCACGCATGCGCGGCGAAGCCCTGGATCATGTGCTGATTTTCGGCCCGCCGGGTCTCGGCAAGACCACGCTGGCACACATCATCGCCAATGAGCTCAAGGTGAACCTGCGGCAGACTTCCGGCCCGGTACTGGAGCGCCCGGGCGATTTGGCTGCGCTGCTGACCAACCTCGAGCCGCGCGACGTGCTGTTCGTCGATGAGATTCATCGCCTGAGTCCGGTCGTGGAAGAGGTCTTGTACCCTGCCATGGAGGACTCACAACTCGACCTGATGATCGGCGAGGGACCCGGGGCGAGATCGATCAAGCTCGACCTGCCTCCGTTCACTCTGGTCGGCGCCACGACCCGTGCAGGCTTGCTCACCTCGCCGCTGCGCGATCGCTTCGGCATCGTGCAACGGCTGGAATTTTATTCCACCGAGGAGCTGACGAAGATCGTGAATCGAAGTGCCTCGATCCTGAAGCTGCACCTGCAGCCGGGTGGTGCGGAACGCATCGCCGAGCGGTCCCGCGGCACGCCGCGCATCGCGAACCGGTTGTTGCGCCGGGTGCGCGATTTTGCCGAAGTCAAAGCCGCGGGGCTCATCAGCGGCGAGGTGGCATTGGCGGCGCTCGACATGTTGGAAGTCGATCCGCAGGGGTTCGACATGTTGGATCGCAAACTCCTGCTGACGGTGATCGAGAAGTTCGAGGGCGGCCCCGTGGGCGTCGACAGCCTGGCAGCCGCCATGAGCGAGGAGCGCGGTACCATCGAGGATGTCATCGAGCCATTCCTCATCCAGCAGGGATTCTTGATGCGCACGGCGCGCGGCCGCGTCGCCACGCGCAGCGCCTATGCGCATTTCGGACTCAAGGCCCCGGCCGTCGAGCGGGAACTCAACCTGCCGCTGTTCAGGGATGCGCCCTAGCGCGAACTATTCATGAACGATACGTATTCTCATGCACCAAGGCTGGATCAGATAGGTATTTTCCGGACCGCCGTGAATCCATTGCGCTACGCAGTCCCTGCTGCGCGCAAGCCCTGGGTGGCCATTGCGCTGCGCTCTCCTTGCTTCGCGCAAGCCCTGGGTGGCCATCCATGGCCACCCGTAGGACGCATGCGTCCTACCCATGGCCACCCGCGCGACGCATGCGTCGCGCCCGTGGAGGCTGCGAGAAAAACTTGCGACGCGATGCAATCCTGCATCGCTGCAAGCCGGGGTTCGCCATTGCGCTGCGCTGTCCCTGCTTCGCGCAAGCCCGGGGTGGCCATTGCGCTGCGCTCTCCTTGCTTCGCGCAAGCCCTGGGTGGCCATCCATGGCCACCCGTAGGACGCATGCGTCCTACCCATGGCCACCCGTGCGACGCATGCGTCGCACCCCTGGCGAACCCGCTCGGCGCATGCGCCGAGCCCTGTTTTTCACGCTCCGGAAAATACCTATCTGATCCAGCCTTTTTCCAGCTTCTCAATAGTCCCGGCTAGGAGCTCCTCGATGGGTAATCCCAGTTTTTCGCACCGCTGCACCGTCTATTGGGAGGACACCGATGCGGGCGGTGTGGTGTATTACGCGAATTACTTGAAATTCATGGAGCGCTGTCGGACCGAGTGGTTGCGGGCTTTGGGAGTGGACCAGCGTCAGTTGCGAACGGAGCGGCAGCTGCAGTTCGCGGTTGTCCACGTCGCGGTGGATTTTCTGCGACCCGCGATTTTCAATGATGAAATTATCGTCACCGCCGAGCTTGCGAACTTGAGCGGTGCGACAATTTCCTTCAAGCAAACGATACGGCGCGACGACGTTCAGCTCATCGATGCGACCGCCCGCGTCGCCTGTCTCGATTCGGCCACGTTGAAACCGCGTGCCATCCCCAAGGATTTATTCACGGAGTGGCGCAATGCCCAATGACTTGTCGGTTTGGACCATGGTGCTCGATGCGAGCCCCATCGTCCAATCGGTCGTCGCTCTGCTGTTGCTGGCTTCGGTCGTCTCGTGGGCCATCATATTCCGCAAAAGCGGCGTGATCTCGCATTCGCGCCGCGCCGCCGACCATTTCGACTCGCAGTTCTGGTCGGGCGGCGATCTGTCGACCCTGTATCGCAATATCGATACCAAGGGACGGGCCGGCACCGGCCTGCAGAGTATCTTCGCGTCGGGCTTTGGCGAGTTCAGCCGGCTGCGCCAACAGGGCACGCCGTTCGATCAGCTGCTCGAGGGCGCACGGCGCGCGATGCGCGTGGCGCAGATGCGTGAACTCGACCGTCTGGAGCGCAACCTCGCGACGCTCGCCACCGTGGGGTCCACCAGTCCATACGTGGGGCTGTTCGGCACCGTGTGGGGCATCATGAGCGCCTTTCACAGCCTCGGTAATGTGCAGCAGGCGACGCTGGCCGCTGTGGCGCCCGGAATCGCCGAAGCCTTGATCACGACGGCTGTGGGACTGTTTGCGGCGATTCCGGCGGTGATCGCCTACAACCGGTTCGCCGATCAGGTGAGCCGCTTGGAACTTCGATTCGATACGTTTGTCGAAGAGTTCTCTACCATCCTGCAGCGCCACGGGCCTTCCCGTGCGCAATCCTAAAACCCCATGCCCGCACCATTGCGCCGACGCAAATTGATGGGTGAGATCAATGTGGTGCCGTACATCGACGTCATGTTGGTGCTGCTGATCATTTTCATGATTACCGCGCCGCTCCTCAAGGAAGGCATCAAGGTCGATTTGCCGAACGCCGGCGCACGGCCCATCGACCCCGCGTTCCTGCAAAAGCATGAGCCGCTGATCGTGACCATCGATGCACGAGCGCGCCTGTACATCAATTTCGGGCCGAATCCCGACAAGCCCGCCGCTGAAACGACGGTGAGCGCCCGTACCGCGGCACTCCTGCGCCGCGATCCGCAAACTCCCGTGCTGGTCAAAGCCGATACCGCCGTGCCCTATGGCGCGGTGGCGCACGCCATGGTCCTACTGCAGCGTGCGGGCGCCGACAAAGTGGGGCTCTTGACCGATCCCGAGCGGCCCGCGCCGCAGGTGCAGCGGGCGGCCCATGGAGCCGTCGACGGCGTGCGCTGAATGCAGGACTTTTTGCGCGAACATTCCTGGCCGGTACTGTGGTCCGTGTTGCTGCACGGGACATTGGCGGCGGCGTTGGTGCTCATGACGATGATGTCGATCACGCGCGCTCCAACCCTCGTACAACCCGCCGCCATAAACGCAGTGGTCGTGGACTCGCAGATATTGCACGCGGCTCAACGCGCGCGCGCCGCCGCCGAGGCGCAAGCTGCACAAGCGGCTGCCGAAGCGCACGCGGCCGACGAGGCCAAGGCCGCAGAAGATGCCAAAGCGGCGGAGGAGGCGAGGATTGCCGATGCGGCCAAGGCTGCCGACGAGGCGCGCTCCGCCGCGGAGGCCAAACGCCAGACAGAGGCCAGAATGGCCGCCGAAGCGAGGCAAGCCGCCGAAGCCAAGCAGGCGGCCGAAGCCAAGCAGGCGGCCGAAGCCAAGCAGGCGGCCGAAGCCAAGCAGGCCGCGGAGGCCAAGAGCGCGGCTGATAGCCTGGCGCGCCAGCAGCGCGAGAGGGAATTGCGGCAGCAGCTGGCCGAGGAAGAGCACATCAGCGCCGTCGAAGCGAGCCCGTTGCGCGATCGCTATGTCGCGAGCCTGCGCAACCGAATCCAGAACGCGTGGATCAAACCGCCTTCGGCGCGTGTCGGCGTCGATTGCAGGGTCGAAGTGACGCAGGTGCCCGGCGGTGAGGTCACGAGTGCGCGGGTCACGCAATGCAATGGGGATGCAGCGGTGCGCCAGTCCATCGAAAATGCGGTGTATCGTGCCTCGCCCTTGCCGGACCCGCCGGACCCGGCGCTTTTCCAAAGAAATATTGAAATTGAGTTCAAGCCCGATGAATAAAGCACTTTCCGTTGCAGCCTTGATCGGCATTTTATTGTTCTGCCCCCGGACGTGGGGTGCATTCGTCGTCGAAGTGACGCGCGGACAGGACGACGCCATACCCATCGCGATCGTGCCGTTTACGGCAGCGGAGGCAGCCGCTGAGTCTTTCGACGTGGCGCAAGTGGTGAGCGACGATCTGTCGCGCAGCGGCCGGTTCAAGACCATGGATCGCAAGGACATGATCGAAGAGCCGCACACCGGCGCGAGCATCGGCTTCGATGATTGGCGCCGGCTCGGCAACGACTACATCCTGGTCGGTCAAATGCAGCCTCAAGGTCAGGATCGCTACGGCATCAGCTTTGAGCTCTATAACGTGCTCAATCGGCAGCGCCTGTTGGGCTACCAGATCAGCGCAAACCGCGCCGGCCTGCGACTCGCGAGCCACCAGGTCGCCGACATGGTATTCGACAAGATCCTCGGAATCCGCGGTGCGTTCGCGACGCGGATTGCCTACATTTCGGTTCTGGGATCCTTGCCGAACAGAACCTACCGGCTCGTCGTCGCCGATGCGGACGGGGAGAATCCGCATGTCGTCATGCAGTCGAACGAACCGTTGATGTCGCCCGCATGGTCTCCCGACGGCCAAAACCTGGCGTACGTTTCATTCGAGGACCGTCTGCCGTCGGTCTATGTGCAGGTTCTGAAAACCGGCGAACGGCGACGTGTCTCGGCCAAAGCGGGCGTCAATCAAGCGCCGGCGTGGTCGCCGGACGGCAAGAAGCTGGCGCTGACCCTGTCTACGCGCGACGGCAACCTGGATGTGTACGTGCTCGACCTGACCACACAGGAGCTCACGCGCATCACCGACGATCCGGGGATCGACACCGAGCCGCAGTGGTCCAAGGATGGTCAGAGTCTGTATTTCACCTCCGACCGTGCGGGTGGACCGCAGATTTATCGCGTCGGCATCCAACCGGGCGATCACCCGCGCCGCTTGACCTTCCAAGGCAACTACAATGCACGGCCCCGAATCTCGCCGGACGAGTCGCAGCTCGCCTTTGTCACCGTGGAGGACGGTGCGTATCGCATCGCGGTCATGGACCTGCGCGGCCGCGGCGACGTGCAAGTGCTCACCAAGGGACGCTTTGACGTATCTCCCAGTTTTGCACCGAATGGTGCCATGATCATCTACGCGAGCCGCGATCGCGGGCGCGGCGTTTTGGCGCTCACGAGCGCAGACGGTCGTGTGCAGGAACGATTGGTGTCGAGCGAGGGCGAGGTGCAAGAGCCCGCATGGTCGCCGTTCTAAGAGCAGGCAAATGCCAAACAAAGTACACAATCATCGCGTTCGCCGGTACGCTTGGGTTTAACGTGGAGAATTCAATGAAAAAAATCGTGTCGATCACCTGCTTGTTGGCCGCCGCCGCGCTGCTCGCGGGCTGTCCGAAGAAAGCCACCACCGTCGAGCCGCCGACCGCCGGTGCGCAAGTTCCTGGCGGCTCGGGGCAGGGCGCCTCGGCCACGACGAGTGCTCTCGGGTCTGAAGGTACGATGGGTGGGAGTGCAGGGGGCGCCAATGCGACGGGCCTCTTGGCTCAAAGGACCGTCTATTTCGATTTCGACAAGTCCGAAATCAAACCAGAATTTGACGGCCTCATTACCGCACATGCGCGCAACTTGGTCGCCCACCCGAACCTAAAGCTCAGGCTCGAGGGCAACACCGACGAACGCGGTACGCGCGAATACAACATTGGTCTGGGTGAGCGTCGTGCTCAGGCCGTGCGGCGGACTCTGATGCTCCAAGGCGTCGCGGATTCCCAGCTGACGACCGTGAGCTTTGGCGCCGAGCGTCCCGCGGTCGAGGGCGACGATGAGGCCGCGTGGGCGAAGAATCGCCGCGTGGATATGGTTTACCTCCCGTGAGGATGCGTGCCTCGCCGCCGAGCGCCGTCTGCCTTGCCCTGCTGGCGTTGGCAGGCTGCGCCGCGACACCGCCTGACGAAGATCCGGTGCAGAACAAGCTCAATGACCTCGATACCCGGTTGACGCGGATCGAGCGGGTCGTGGCGAACAAAAGCCTGCTCGAGCTCGCGAATGACGTCGAGGCGCTGCGCGACGATGTGCGCGCAATGCACAATGACGTCGACGAATTGGGGCACAACCTGGAGATGAGCCGCAAGCAACAGCGGGACCTGTATGCGGATCTCGATCAGCGGCTGAAAAGACTGGAGTCGCGCAGCGGATCTACGGCAGGCGGCGCGGCGGCATCGCGTGGCGCCGGAGGAGCGACGACGACCGACGCGGGCGCATCGCCGAACGTGCCCGTTCCCGATGCGGTATCGGTAGGGGGTCCCGAAGGGGCGGCGCAGGCAGGCAGGTCCGGGGCTCCCGCAGGGAGTTCAGGAGCTCCCGCAGGGAGCGATACGGCCAGTTATCAAGCAGCGTTCGGGCTGCTGAAGGACAGCCAGTACGATCGCGCCATCGACGCATTTCAGAATTTTTTGGTGGCCTTTCCGGACAGTCCGCTGGCCGATAATGCTCAGTACTGGCTGGGCGAGGCGTATTACGTGAACAAATCGTTTCCAGACGCCCTGTCCGCTTTTCAACGCGTGGCCGACAAGTACCCGCAGTCGCGCAAGCTCCCGGATGCGCTGCTCAAGGTCGGCTATTGCGATTACGAGCTGAAACAGTGGCAGGCCGCAAAGGATGTGCTGTCGCAGGTGGCCGCGACATATCCGGATACGCCCGCCGGACATTTGGCGCAGCAACGCCTCGAGAAAATGGCGGCGGAGAAGCATTGAGGAAGCATTGAGATGGAAGCGGCACTGGGCGGCGCGCGAACGCGTGACAAGCTGACCAAACGCGAGCGGCTACGCGTCAATGAGATCTTTCATTCGCTGCAAGGGGAGGCCGACGCCGTCGGATTCCGCACGGTATTCGTGCGGCTGACGGGCTGTCCTTTGCGCTGTCGGTACTGCGATACCGAATATGCATTTCACGCGGGCGAATGGCGTGACATCGACGCCATTCTTGAAAAGGTTGAGAGTTTTGACACGCCGCACGTCTGCGTGACCGGCGGCGAACCGCTCGCGCAGCCGAATTGCGGCATATTGCTCACCCGACTGTGCGACGCAGGCCATCAGGTCTCGCTGGAGACGAGCGGTGCGCTGGACATCGCCGGCGTGGATAGCAGGGTTACGTGCGTCGTCGATGTCAAGACGCCCGATTCCGGCGAAGCTGAGCGCAACAGGATCGAAAACTTCAGCCTGCTCACGCGCCGCGATCAGCTGAAATTCGTGATTTGCTCGCGCGAGGACTTCGAGTGGAGCAAGGCGTACTTGCAGGAGCACGACCTGGCCGAGCGTTGCCAGATACTGTTCTCCCCCAGCTACGGGCAAGTCTCTCCCACCCTGTTGGCGGATTGGATTTTGGCGGACCGGCTGCCAGTACGCTTTCAACTCCAGCTCCACAAGATCCTGTGGGGCGATGTTCCGGGGAAATGAAGCCCGCCGTCGTCTTGCTGTCGGGCGGCCTGGACTCGGCTACCACGCTGGCCATCGCCCATGCACAGAGATTTCAGAGCTTCGCGCTGAGCGTGAATTATGGGCAGCGACACTACCCCGAGCTCCTTGCGGCGAAGCGCATCGCCGATTTCCTGGGTGCGCATCAGCATCGGGTCATGCGTGTGGATCTCGCCGGTATCGGCGGTTCGGCACTGACGGATGAGACTCTCGCCGTGCCCGAGGAGCCGACCGCCGGAATCCCGGTCACGTACGTTCCGGCTCGCAACACGTTGTTGCTGTCGCTCGCCCTCGGTTGGGCGGAAGTGCTCGGCGCCCTCGATATCTTCGTAGGCGTCAACCAAGTCGACTACTCCGGATATCCGGACTGCCGGCCGGAGTTCATTGCCGCATTTGAGAACCTGGCGCAGCTCGCGACCAAGGCCGGCGTCGAAGGCAGCCGCTTCAAGATCCATGCACCCTTGGTCAACATGTCCAAGGCCGAGATAATCCGCGAAGGCGTTCGCTTGGGAGTGGATTACGGCATGACCGTTTCCTGCTACCAGGCGGATTCGCAAGGCCGTGCGTGCGGACGATGCGCTTCATGCCGCTTGCGGGCGGCCGGGTTCGCCGCCGCCGGCGTACCCGATCCGACGCGCTACGCGTGAGGTGCGGCGCACCCGACCCGTGACGCGTGAGCGCGAGGTGCCGTTTGCATTCTCGATGCCCCGCCGGACGAGTTCGGCTATGATGCGCGGCTCATCGGGACGGTAGCTCAGTTGGTAGAGCAAGGCCCTTTTAAGGCTTTGGTCCTGGGTTCGAGTCCCAGCCGTCCCATCTGTATTTGTATTAATAAAATCAATGTATTATGGTGTTTAACTAGAAAGTGCATCGGTACTTTCAGGTTCGACCACAATGGTACCGATGGCAGGGATCAGAGCAGTGGATCAGCAGTGAAACCGTGAGGCGCCGCCCCGATTCCTCGGGACGGTGGGGCCGGATCTGGCGCAGCTGCTGAAAGCGCTGAAGAGTCTGGGCAAACCCAACACGCTGCCGGTGGTGTACGAGGCGGGACCGTGCGGCTACGGACTGGCGCGAGAGCTGCGGAGGCGAGGCATCGCCTGCGAGGTAATCGTGCCGGGTAAAATTGCGCGCCGCCCGAGCGAGCGCATCAAGACCGATCGGCGCGATGCGCTCACTCTGGCGCGCTTGGCACGCAGCGGAGATCTGATCAGTGTGGTGGTGCCAGACGAGCGTGATGAGGCGATCCGTGATCTGGCGCGCACGCGCGAGGGCGGGCGTGGGTCCTTCCGGCTAACCCACGATACTGGAGGCAGACCTCTTCTCACTACTCGGAGAGACCTTGACTCTGGAAGGTCAGGCCATAGTGTCTAGCGCCGCCGCGCCAGCTGTGCCGATCGACCAGAACGACCGTGCGGTCACGTAAAGCCAAAGAAAGGGTGCAATAAGACTTCCGCCCGGCCACTGCAGAACCTCGGGATCGAAGTTCGCAGTGACCATTTGAATTCTGAAGAGGATCCAAGCCCCCGACGATTTGATTTGTCTTTTCATGCTTCGGTCCCAATGAGCAACGGTTAAGCGAGCGCTCGGGTTTCGGAGTTAACGGACGCGGCGAAGCAACCAAGCCCGACCAGGGTGGCCTCGACCGCTTCATCCAGCGCAGTGTGGGGCTCTTGCCCGAGAGCGGCTATCAACCGAGCATTGTCCATCCGTACCGGTTCGCGCCACAGGAAGCGCATCTCGCGCATCTCGCGGAACGTCGCGACGAAAGGCGAAGCCAGGGTTAGCAGCCACCATGGGAAAGCGCTGACCCGTGGCTTCCGACCAGTCCGCCGCGCAACCACTCGCTGGATCGCCTCGACCATCTGTGATCCGTCTGCATCCCAGTGGCCGGCCATGTGGAACGTGGCGAACGGTGCGAGCGAATCGCGACGCGCGAGGAGCTCTATCATCGTGCGTGCCACATCGGGAAGGTACGACCACTGGTGCCCCACGCCGCGACGGCCGGGATAGCTCACCGCCGTGACGGGCTTACCCGGCTTGACCAACCCCTGTGAGAACCAGTTGTTCCCCGCCTTAGGCCCGAAAAAATCGCCGGCCCGCACAATCAGAACGCGCGCGCCGGTCTTGCTAGCCGCCAACAATCGCCGCTCCATTTCGACCCGGATGGCACCCTTTTTAGCGATGGGATGCTGAGGAGATTCCTCGGTGAGCACTGGAAAGGCGTCGGGACCGAAGTTGTAGACCGTGCCGGGTAGCACAACGGTGGCGCCCACTGCGGATGCGGGTGCAATCGTGTTGTCCAGCATCGGCAGCACGAGTTCCGACCACCGTCGATATCCCGGAGGGTTGACTGCATGCACGATGACCGAACAGCCGCCCGCCGCAGATAAGACATCTTGGGCATTCATGGCGTCGCCGCGCATCCACGTTATGCCGTCGCGCTGCACGACGGGCCGCGACCCACGCCGTCGTAGCGCGCGGACATCCCATCCGGCGTCCCGCAGTTGACGCGCCACTTCGCCGCCAATCCCACCGGTTGCACCCAAGACCAGAACCGAGCTCTTGCTCGTCATTTCACTCTCCAAGTAGTTACCGATGTCGAAATTCTGGACTCTGCGTCGTACTAAAGGAATTGCGCAAAAGGTACCTGCTGCTATACATTTATGCATGGCATCAGACATCAGCTGGGAGCTTTATCGCTCGTTTCTCGGCGTTCTCAACGAAGGGTCGCTTTCCGGCGCGGCGCGCGCACTCGGCTTGACGCAGCCGACCGTGGGGCGCCATGTTGCGGCGCTGGAAAAGTCCTTGGGTCTTGCCCTGTTCACTCGCTCCCAAACCGGGCTGATGCCAACCGAGGCGGCGCAGTCGCTGCGAGGCTTTGCGGAATCGATGCAGAGCACGGCTGCCTCCCTGGAGCGCGCCGCAACGAGCCAAGGCACGGGAGTGCGCGGTACCGTGCGGGTGACCGCCAGCGATGTCATCGGTGTGGAAGTACTGCCGCCTATTATTGCCACTCTGCGGGACCGACACCCGGAACTAGAAGTGGAACTCGTACTCACCAACCGCGTGCAGGATCTGCTGCGCAGGGAAGCCGACATTGCGGTACGCATGGTGCGTCCCCGACAGGAATTGCTGGTGGCACGGCGCATCGGCCAGATCAAGTTGGGGCTCCACGCACATCAGCGGTATCTGGATCGACACGGCACACCCCGTACGATCGCCGATCTCGCACAGCATGCGCTCATCGGCTATGACCAACCGACGGCATTCATTCGTAACGCCGCCAAGGCATTGAGCGGCTGGAGGCGCGAGGCCTTTGCAATGCGCACGGACAGCGACTTGGCGCACCTCGCGCTCATCAGAGCAGGTGCTGGGATTGGAGTCTGTCAAACAGCCATTGCGCGTCGCGACGACGCCCTCGTGTGGTTGCTCCCTAAGCAGTTCTCTTTACCCATGGAAACCTGGATCACCGTGCACGAAGACCTGCGCAACAGCCCGCGCTGTCGAGCCACCTTCGATGCACTGGTCGAAGGACTGCAGCGGCACGTCGCCTAGGAGTGTGTCTGGCTAAAGCATGCGAGGAACGAGATTTAGATGTCAGTGACGCGACCTTCGAAAAGCTTGATTTCGGCGGCTTTCTCAGCGTTTTATTTCGCTCCGCTTGAGTTACCGGGTCTTGTGGACAGCCACAGACGTTATTGGCGCTGGGATGGTGCAGGCACTCAGCAGCCCGCGTGGGATCGACTTCGTGGCCGCCGTTACCTTGGTTGCGGAAATCGGGGATTTCAGCCGCTTCGCCCACCCCGCGCGAGTTGATGGGGTTCTTGGGGCTGGTGCCCTCGGAGTTCTCCACCGGCAAAACTCGCCGACAGGGTGAGATCACCAAGACGGGCAACGGACACGCGCGCCGAGTGTTGGTGGAAGCGGCGTGGAATTACCGCTTCCCGGCGCGCATCAGTCGGCCGCTGCAGATCCGCCAGGAGGGCCAACCGAAACTCGTGCGCGAGATCGCCTGGCGAGCACAGCTGCGACTGGCGCAGCGCTATCGGCACTTGAGCGCCCGCAAGCTCTTGCCGAAAGATATTGAATCGCGAAGATTCGGAGCGAATCCCGCAAAATCAGGAGACCCGCCGTGGCGCGCTACGCGTTGGCTGCGCTCGCCGGCGTCCATCTAGAGGACTACAATCTCCCTTGTCTGACCAACCAATGGGAGGGGGAGTTATGAACATTCCATCGCGGCGCCGTTTCGTCGTCGGATCCGTGGCCGTCATCGCAGCGTGTGGCCTCCCCCGAATCACTTCGGCTCAGTCGCCGAAGCTCGCCACCGTTCCCACCGTTGACACGCTCGTGATCAAGGTGCTCACTGACAGCAGCTATGACACGCCGCGTGCCGGCAGCTCGAAGTGGGTGAAAGTGAAACGCACGTCGTTCATCTCGACAACGAACTACCGCAAGGCGTTGCACAACGAATGGGGGCTTGCACTCGCGTTGGAATCGCGCGTTGGCAACGACACGCGCAACCTGCTGCTCGATTATGGTTATACGCCCGAGGCGTTGCTCAACAACATGGAGATCATGAGTGTGGACCCCTCAAAGGTTCAAGCCATGATTTTGAGCCATGGCCATTTCGACCATTTCGGCGGCCTCATCGGATTTCTGCAAAGGTACCGCGACAACCTTCCCTCCGACCCGACTCTCTACGTCGGGGGGGAGGACAACTTCTGCAATCGCAAGACGGTAATTGGCGCACCTGGTCATTTCGCCGACTGGGGCGTGCTCGATCGGAGGGAGCTCGAGGCGCTGCGAGTGCGAATCGTGAAGTGTGAGCAACCCCGAGTCATCGAGGGACACGCGTTCTCGACCGGCCACATAGACCGTCGGACGTTCGAGCGCGTGCTGCCTAATACGACCGTCGAATACCATAAGACTGAGGGGCTCGGCTGCGACATGCCTGTGCTCGACGCCAAGGCCGAAGGGAAGTTCGTACCCGACCAACACTGGGACGAGCATGGTATCTGTTTCAACGTCAAGGACCGCGGGTTGGTGGTCATTTCGTCCTGTGGGCATGTCGGTATCGTGAATACCGTGCGCCAGGCGATCGAGGTCTCCGGCGTTTCGAAGGTCCACGCGGTGGTTGGCGGGTTCCATCTGTATCCGGCCGATGACGACTATGTGCGCAAGACGGTGGCAGAGCTCAAGCAGCTCGATCCTGACGTCGTCATTCCCATGCATTGTACGGGACCCACATTCGTTCAGGTCACTCGCGAGCAGATGCCCGATCGCTTGATTACCTCCACGACCGGGACCGAATACACGTTCGGAGCGTGATGCATCGTCTGCGCATCGTGCCGGTCGCGCTTGTCGCGGTTTCTCTGATCGGAGCATCGCTACTCGCAGGATCGAACGCTGATGCGGCCGGCGAACCGCAGCGCGGCGACGCCGCGCGCATGATGCGCGACTTGATGTCAGGGACCGCGGCAGTCGGCGGTCCGTTCACGCTGACCGACGTTGACGGCCGACGCCGCAGTCTTGCCGATTTCCGCGGCAAGGTAGTGATTCTCTATTTTGGCTATACGTTCTGCCCAGACGTGTGTCCAACCAACCTTGCCTCGATAGCACACCTGATGCAATTGCTGGGTCCCGACAGCGCGAAGGTACAGCCGCTGTTCGTCACGCTCGATCCGCAGCGTGACACTGCAGAAGTTCTGCGGGAATACGTTGCGGCATTCGATTCGCGGCTTGTTGCCCTACGCGGGAGCGAAACGCAGGTCCGCCGCGTCGCGACAGCTACAAGCTGTATTTCCGCAAGGTCTATCCTCAGAAATCGAGCACGTATTTCATCGTGCACGCGACGCTGACGTATCTGCTTGATCAAGAGGGCCGCTATGTCGCGTTCTTTCCTCCGGGAACTACTGGTGAGCGTATGGCAGTGTTGGTGCGCGAGCGGCTCTAGCGAGTGTTCACCCAGTTCAGGCGATTCAATAGCTGAAACGTCCATTTCCGTCAGGTTGAGCGCCGTAGCCAAATGACCGGAAATGGCCGAGGCTGTGTAAAAACAAAAACTCGGCAAAAATCGTGGATCGACTCAATCTCCCGCCAGACAGGGTGATCGAGATCGCGAGACAAATCGAAATCTAAGCAATGACTGTTCCAACTCAGCAGCGAATGCGAGGGCCCGCTCCCCGTCTATCCCTTCGGCGAGGCGGGCGAAGCCCTGCGCCATCTGATCGAGGATTGGCCGTTTGGTAAAGTCGTGCTGGCGGGGTGACCGACTATGAAAATCGCAGTAATGGGTGCGGGTGCGGTGGGCTGCTACTACGGCGGCATGCTGGCACGCGCCGGACACGATGTGGTGCTAATTGGGCGCCCTCAACACGTCGAGGCGGTCGAGCGTCAGGGGCTCAGGCTCGAAACACAAACCTTCGACGAACGCATTCGCGTCTCTGCCAGCACCGAAGGGAGCGCGGTGCAGGGCGCGCAGCTCGTGCTCTTTTGCGTGAAGTCCACCGACACCGAAAGCGGTGCGGGCGCCATCAAGCCGCATCTTGCGCCGGATGCGTTGGTGCTATCGTTACAAAACGGCGTCGAGAACGCGGACCGACTGCGCGCGCTGCTGCCACAGGAAGTGGCCGCAGCCGTCGTGTATATCGGGACCGAAATGGCTGGCCCGGGGCATGTCAGGCATCATGGCCGCGGCGAACTGGTCATCGAGCCGTCGAAGGCCAGCAATGACGTCGCGCGCGCGCTGATCGCAGCCGGCGTGCCGACCGTTATTTCCGACAACGTGCGCGGTGCGTTGTGGGCGAAGCTAATCCTGAATTGCGCGTACAACGCGCTATCGGCGATTACACAATTGCCGTACGGCCGGCTCGTGCAAGGTGAGGGCATGACCGTTGTCATGCGCGACCTCGTCGATGAATGCTTGGCGGTTGCGAAAGCGGATGGCGTGACGATTCCGGACGATGTCGATGTCGCCGTACGCAAAATTGCTGAGACGGTGCCGGGTCAGTACTCATCGACCGCGCAGGATCTGGCGCGCGGCAAGCGCAGTGAGATCGATCATCTGAACGGCTTGATCCTGCGGCGTGGCGAAGCGCTGGGCGTCGCGACGCCCGCCAACCGGCTGCTGCATGCGATGGTCAAGCTGATCGAAAGCAAGTAGCGGATTCATCGCTCACGCTCGAAACCATCGCCTAAAACTGGAGTTGAGCGAGCGCTACCTCGAAGATTTTGCAGTGGGGCAGACGTTCGGTTCAGGGCGGATCGTCAGCGGATCCGTCAAGCCGATCGTCGAGCCAGCGGGAGGATATCCCGCCACGCGGCGGCGTTCGCGGTCGGTGATTGGGCGAACAGGGAGAAGACAGCCATCCGCGCACGCTTCCAGATCAGGTCCGTCACATCGATCGTGGTCTTGCGTCCGGCGGAATAGCCAAACGTGGTCAGCACACCGCCGAAACCAAGGCTGCTCAGCGCCTCACTGGTCACGGTCCCGCCGATGCTCTGCGCCGGGATCGAGAAACTCGATCTCGAACTGCCGATCCGTGATCGGCGCAGGCTGGCGGATCAGCTGATACAGGTGGCTCCAATACGAATGGGCAGGAGGCGAGGAATGACGTCCGGGTATCTACTTCATGCTCGACTTCGGGAAAAATGAGCCAATTCAGTGGTCACAACTAGGCGAGATTCAAACCGGTTCAGATCACTTTCGCGGCGCGCAAGGCGCGCATCTCCAAATCAGTGATGCCGAGGAGCCCACTGAGAACGGCCTCGGTATGCTGACCAAGCGTTGGTGGCGGCGCATAGTGGTCAAGAGGTGTCGCGGAGAAGTGTATTGGGTTAGCAATCAGCGTAAGTGCGGCCGAAAGAGGGTGAGGGACGGGCACGGCCATCCCTCGGTGACGAACCTGCGAATCCGCAAACACCTCGTCAAGCTCGTTGACTGGACCACTTGGGATGTCAGCCTTTTCTAGCGCTTCTAGCCAATGCGCCTTCGTTCGCGTTGCAAACAGCGCCTCCAGCATCGGCGTCAGAGCCCCTCGATTCTCTATGCGCTTCACAACCTTGGTGAATCGAGGGTCAGCAGCGAGTTCGGTATGCCCGATCGCAGAGCAGAAGCGGACCCATTGAGCGTCGTTCCCTACGGTCAAGACCATTAGACCATCGGCACATTTAAACGCCTGGGAGGGCGACCCGCCGGCGCCGACGTTTCCGCGGCGTGGAGAAGCCTTACCGGATATTAGATACTGCACGCCCCGGTGGCTCAAAGCTGCCACCATGGAATCGAGCAGCGCAACATCAATGTACTGCCCTTTGCCCGCGGGGTCGTCGTGGCGGTGGTTCAGAGCCGCGAGTATCGCGATGCTCCCGTACAGGCTGGTGAGGATATCGACGAGGCTCAAACCGCTGCGTGTCGGTCCGCCGCCTGGGAGACCGTCGGGTGCGCCGGTCACTGCCATGTGGCCTCCGACGGCCTGAAAGATGGCGTCGTATCCGGGCCTGGGCGCCATCTCGCCAGTTTGGCCGTATCCCGTGATCGACAGGTAGACGAGCCGCGGGTTGAGCGCCGACAGCGAAGCGTAGTCCAAACCAAACTTGGCTAGCGCACCTACACGGAAGTTCTCGATCACCACGTCAGACTTCAGCGCGATCCTACGGACGATGTCCTGACCTTCAGGCGTGCTGAGGTCGACAGTGACCGACTGCTTGTTGCGGTTTGCGCAGAGATAGAAACCGGACTCACCGGTCTTCGCGCCGTTGTCACTGATCAGGAACGGTGGCCCATAGTTCCTCGAATCATCGCCGACACCGGGCCTCTCGATCTTGATCACATCGGCCCCGAGGTCACCGAGCATTTGGGCAACGAGCGGGCCGGCCAGTACCCTGCTGAGGTCCAACACGCGGATGCCGGTGAGCGGTAGGGTCATCTTCGTCGTCCTAGCGGAAGATTCAGAAGGACAATGTATCGATCGGCAGCCGGTCCGCCCGGGTGCCTGGATCGCTTCTTTGCGATGATCGCATGATCCGGTATCCGACGAGCACGTTGGACGGAAAGTGTGCGGCCGGCTCGATCAAGACTGATTTGCGCTGCTCCTTGAGACGGCGATCCCGCCAACGCGCTGTTCCGGTACGAGCTCGCAAACAACAGCATCATTCAGATGTGGGCGGCGACTCGCTCGCCGCTGCCCCGGCGTGACAGCCATGTCCCGAGCACGATCAGGAGCACCGATGCTGCGATGACCAGCGTTGAGACGGCATTGATTTCCGGCGTCGCTTCGCGCCGGAGGAGCGACCAGAGTGTCATTGGCAGCGTATTCTGGCGACCGGTCAGCAGATAGGTGACCGCGATCTCGTCGAAGGAGATCGAGAACGCGATGAGCATCGCGCCGATCAGCGCCGGCATGACGCCCGGCAGCGTCACCTTGCGCAGCACCTCCCATTCGTTCGCGCCGAGTGTGCGCGCAGCCTCCTCGGTACTGCGCCCCATCCGTCGCAGGCGGGCGGCGACCTCCGTGATCGTCACGCACATGAGACCGGTTCCCTGACCGAGCATGATCGTGTACAACGACAGCCGGAAGTGTATCGCCATGTAGAAAAGCAGCAACGCGACACCGGTGATGACACCCGGCAGCACGATCGGCAGCAGCACCAGGCGCCCGAACCACGCCTTTCCCGGAAACTCGAAGCGATCGAGCGCGATCGCGGCCGGCAGGCCGAAGACGGTGCTCAGGCCGACGACGCCGAGGGCGACGTAGACGCTGTTCCATACCGACTCGAGCAGCCTGTCGTCCTCGAGCAGCATGCTGTACCAGCGCAGCGTGAACCCCTGAAAGGGCAGGCCGGTGAAGTCACTGTCGTTGAACGAAAACACCGCCATCACGACGAGCGGCGCATAGAGAAATGCGAGGACCGTCCACCCGAGCGCCCATGCCGTCCGGCGACTGCCGAGTTCGCGCATCGGAGCTCCTAGAAGCGCGCCTGCGCGCGATGCTCGAGGTACTGCGAGACTGAGATCAGCGCCGTACCGACTCCGATCACGACGATACCGATCGAGGCCGCCATCGGCCAGTCGAAGGCGACGCCGAGCAGATTGATGACGACATTGCTGATCATGATCGCATCCGGACCGCCGACGAGCGCCGGTGCGATGAAGTCGCCAGTCGAGAGCGCGAAGGTGATGATCGCGCCGGCGAGCACGCCCGGCAGACTGAGCGGCACGATAATCTTCGTTAGCGTCTCGAACGTGGTGGCGCCGAGGTTGCTCGAGGCCTCGATGACCGACGTCGGGATGCGCTCGAGTTGGGCGTAGATCGAGAGGATTGAGAACGGCGTGAAAATGTAGACGAGCGTGAGCACGACGCTGAACTGGTTGTACAGGAAGAGCGTCAGCGGCTCGTGGATGACGTGCAGGCCGAGAAGCAGCGCGTTAATGATACCGTTCGTCCCGAGGATTGTCTTCCAGGCGTAGGCCTTCACAAGGTACGCCGCCCACCACGGTACGATCACGAGCAGGTAGATCAGGAATTTTGTGCGGGACGAGCGCGTGTGAAATGCAAGGCAGAAGGCCACGGGGTAGGCGAGAACCGTGGCCCCGATCGCCGCAAAGGCGCCGATGCGGGCGGACTTGAGCAGCACCGACAGGTACGGCTCCGCCCGGAACACCCGGATGAGGTTCGCGAGCGAGAGGCCCGGCTTGAACGTCATGTACTCGGTGGAGCCGAGGCTGTAATAGAAGAGCATGCAGTACGGGATCACCATGAACACGGTGAACCAGAGCAACGGCGGCACGAGCCAGATCAGCAGCTGCCGTCGGTCCTGCCGCGCCGCCCCGGCCGCAGCGATCACGTAGCGACCCTCGCGGCTGTGCCGCGGGCGATCACCCGAACATGGCGCGGATCGGCTGTGACGAGCACTTCGTCGCCGAGGGTCAGTCGGCCGTGATCACAGGCCTCGATCGCCGTCAGTCGCAGGCCGGCGGTCACAAGTTCCAGCTCGTAGCGGACCTTCTCACCGAGGAACAGACGTTCCGTAATCCGCGCGCGCAGTGCCCCGGCGGCAACCGCGCCGACCGGTGCGACGTGCACCTGCTCGGCGCGCAGCATGACCGTGACCGTCTCGCCGTTGGCAACACCGCACGCGTTGTCGCCGGCCGCAAGCCGCGCGCCGCCCGCGAGCTGCACCGTCAGATGGCCGTTACCCGCCGCTTCAGCGGTACCCTCCAGCACGTTGGCGGCGCCGATGAAGCCCGCAACCGCGGCGCAGTTCGGGCGGAAGTAAATGTCGTCCGGGGTCCCGAGTTGCAGCAGCTGCCCGTCCTGGAGCACGGCGACCCGGTCGCTGAGGCCCATTGCCTCTTCCTGGTCATGCGTAACGTAGATGAAGGTCTTGCGGAGTTCGCGATGCAGGCGCTTGAGCTCGAGTTGCATCACCTTGCGCATGTTGGCGTCCAGGGAGCCGAGCGGTTCGTCGAAGAGCACGACCGGCGGGTCGGTGACGAGGGCGCGCGCGAGCGACACGCGTTGACGCTGGCCGCCGGAGAGCTGGTGAGGCATCTTCTCGGCGTGGCCTGACAGTTGCACGGTCTCGAGATACTGGCCGACGCGGGCCTTGATCTGATCGCCCGTCACGCGGCCGCGATTGATCCGGAGCCGCAGTCCAAACGCGACGTTCTCCCACACCGTCAGGTTCGGGAACAGCGCGAAGTCCTGAAAAACCATCCGCATGTCGCGCTGTGCGACGGGCACGTGGGTGATGTCCTGGCCACGGAATAGCACAGCCCCCTGCGTCGGCGTCTCGAGCCCGGCGATCATCCGCAGCGTCGTTGTCTTGCCGCTGCCGCTGGCGCCGAGCAGTGACAGGAACTCGCCCTCTGTCACGGCGAAGGATACGTCGCGGACGGCGAGTGGACCGCCGAAGTGTTTCTGCAGCTGCCGTGCTTCGATGATAGCTGTCATGCGGTGCTCACGTTGTCCAGGGTGGGCCGCCGTTACTGCGCCTTGACCTGATTCCAGATCTCCAGGTACTTGCCGCGGCGGCGCACGAGCTGCCACCAGTCGAGCGTCTTGATGACATTCGGATCGGTCATCCCCAGTTCCTCGTATTGTCGGCGATCGGCCGGTGCCAGCTCGGCCGGCATCTTGGCGTTCGAATAGCCGAAGCCCGTCACCGCGTGCGCGAGAGCCTGAGCCTTCGGTGACGACACCCAGTTGAGCCACTGGTATACGCAGGCGTTCGTACCGGCGCCGCGTACGACCATCCAGCTGTCCGAATAGGCGCTCCGGCCTTCCTTGGGGACCACGTCGATGATGTGCCGGCCGACCTTCCGCAGGCTCACGAGCGTCGGCTCCCAAGCGTTGCCGGCGAGTACCTCGTGCGTCTGCAAGAGAGTGCCCATCTCGCCGGTGGTCGCCCAATATTTGCGGATGTTGGGTTTCAGCGCTATGAGCGCCGCTTTAATCTTCTGCAGCTGCTCGTCGCTGAGGTCGTAGGTGTTCTTGAAGCCGAGGTAGCGCGAGGCCATGTAGATGGCCTCGACATCGTCCCAGATCGCAACCTTGCCGCGCAGCTTGGGCTGCCACAAGAAGGCGAGGCTGTCGGGCTTGTCGAGGCCGGCGTCGGCGTCGAGCAGGACCCGGACGATACCCCAGCCGTACGGGACTCCGTATAGCGCGCCATTCTTCGTGATCCAGGTCGGCGAGCTGAAGATCGGGAAGAAGTCATTCATCGCGGGAACGCGATTGCGCTCAATCGGCTCGACGGCGCCGGCGTCGATCAGGCGCATCGTCGTGTCGTTCGACGGCGTGATCAGATCGTAGGTCCCCCCACCGGCAATGATCTTCGCGACGAACTCATCGTTCGAGCCGACGTACGTGACTGAGACCCGGCAACCGGACATCTTCTCGAATGGCTTGACGAAGCTCGCGTCCGCGTAGCCCTCCCAGCTCAGGATGTTGAGTTCTCCGCCCGCGACTGCCGGGAGTGTCAGTAGCAGTATCGCGGCCGCCGAGACCAAACGCAGCACCAGGTGCCTGACGGACATGGAGTTCTCCACTAGGGGGTCTGCCGAGTATACGGTCGCGTCCGCCTGTTCGGCTCGCCGACGATAGTGTCCGATACGGGCATCGAGCGTGCGAGCAGCCAACGGCTTGTCGGGCGTATGTTGCATAGGGGCTGGAGACTGAAAGCGAATGGCGGGAATGCTCAGACCGAGAGGCCTGCCACCTTCACCTCGCCTGCGACGCGGTCAAGCACGCGACCGAACCGCGTGACGATCTCGTCGGCGTCGCCGACGCTGGCAACAAGCGGCGGTGCCAGGGCTGCGAGCACCCGTCCGTGGCCACCCCGCACCAGCAGGCGCTCCTCAAAGCAGGCGCGGCTCAGCATGCTGCCAACGCGGTGCGTCTCCGCGAACGGTCTGCGCGTCGCGCGGTCGCCATCGAGCTCGATGCCGATCAGGAGGCCCTTGCCGCGGATCTCGCCGACGAGCGGATGGCCGCCCAGTCGGTCGCGCAGCCGACCGATCAAGTAAGACCCGACGGCCGCGGCATTTCCGGGCAGGTTCTCGTGTTCCATGATGTCGAGGTTCGCGTGGGCGACCGCCGCGCCGACCGGGTGTCCGGACCACGTGAAACCGTGCGCAAACATCGCGTCAGCGCTCCTGTCGGCATAGAGAACGTCTGCGATCTTCGCCGAGAGCAGGCAGCCCGACATGGGGAAGTACCCGCTCGTCAGCCCCTTCGCGATCGACATCAGATCGGGCTCGATGCCAAGGTCCGGACTCGCAAACCAACTGCCGGTACGGCCGAAGCCCGTGATCACCTCGTCGGCAATCAGCAGGACATCGTAGCGGTCGAGCACCTTCTTCATCTCGCGGAAATAGCCTGGAGGCGGCGTGAGCACGCCCCCCGTGCCCGTCACCGGCTCTGCGATGAAGGCCGCAATCGTGTCCGGCCCCTCGGTTTCAATCAGCCGTGCCAGGTTGTCGACCAGATGCTGCGTGAACTGCTCGGGAGTCTCGATTCCGGCCGGGCGGCGGTGGTAATCCGTCGCGAGCGTGTGCAGGATCCCGGGTATCGGCAGGTCGAAGGTCCGATGCATCATCGGCAGGCCGCTCAGGCTGGCGGCGGCGACCGTGGAGCCGTGATAGCTGCTTAGGCGAGCGATGATTTTCTTCTTCTTCGGGCGGCCGAGCAGGTTGTTGTAGCGGCGGATGATCTTGATCTGCGTGTCGTTGGCCTCGGAGCCACTCGAAGCGAAGACGACGCGCGACATCCCCCGCGGCGCGAGCTTCAGGAGGCGGTCGGAGAGCCGCGCCATCGGTTCGTTGCTGAAGTTCCCGAAGGTGTGGAAGTACGGAAGTTTCGCCATCTGCGCAGCCGCGGCATCGGCGATCGACTGCCGGCCGTAGCCGACGTTCATGCACCACAACCCCGCGCCGGCGTCGAGGAATTCGCGGCCGCGCTGATCGATGACGCGCATGCCCTTGGCTTCGGCCATCAACACCACTTCGTTGCTCGCCTGCGCGTGCAGCGTCGCGAAGCCATGGATGACGTCGGCGCGGTCGAGCCGCTCGACCTCGAGGCCGGCCGCATCAGCATCGTGCGTGTTCACTTCCAGTACTCCTGTTCTAGTCCGGCGCGCGAGCATCGCAGCCCGGCGGAAAATTCGATCCTGTCGGCGTGCCGGTCGCGATGGCTATGGCGCGGGGTTGCTGCACTAGTGGCCGGCGGCGAGGCCGCCGTCGATTGAGAGAATTGCACCGGTCGTGTAGGTACTCGAGGGCGCGGCCAGATAGAGCATCGCCCCGATCGTTTCCTGCGGCGTGCCGACGCGGCCGGCCGGCACGACCCCGGCGATGTACTTGTACAGCGCATCGCCGCCCGCCGCCGCGTTGTCGCGCTGGATCATCGGCGTGTCGATCCAGCCGGGGCAGAGGGCGTTGACGCGGACTGCTTCTCGCGCGAGCGCGAGCGCCATCATGCGCGTCATCTGCACAACGGCGCCCTTGGTTGTCGCGTACACCACCGAGCCGGCGGGCCCTCCGATAAGGCCGAGTACCGAGCTCACATTGATGATGCTGCCGCGGCTCCTCCGAAGCTCCGGCACGCAGGCCTGGGCTGTGAAGAACGCGGCCTTGAGGTTCAGGTCGATCATCCGCTGCCAGTATTCCTCGGTCACATCGTCAATGAGGCAGTCATCGCCGCGCCCGGCGTTGTTGATGAGGACGTCGAGGCCGCCGAGATCGGCGAGCGCGTTGGCGATCGTGCGCTGGCGCTCAACCGTGACCGAGAGGTCGCCTGGTGCAGCCACGAGGCGCGGCCCGCCGCCCAGCTCGTCGATCGCACGCCGGACGGACTCGGGCGTGCGGCCGTTGATGGCGACGGTGGCGCCGAGCGCCAGGAAAGCCTCTGCCGCCGCGCGGCCGATGCCGCGCGTGCTTCCGGTCACGAGGATCCGTCGGTCCGCAAAGTTGAACGGGTTGGTCACGCGATCACCTGTGAAAGCGTCAGCCGTTTACCGGCGTCGGGATGTACGGCGCTGCCGAATTCGCGGGCGGCGCAGCGGCGTTGGCGCCGCCCCAGCTCCCGCTCGCTACGCAGCCGCCGTCGTTGAGCAGCAGCGAGCCCGTGCAGTAGCCCGCCAGTTCCGACGCGAGATAGAGAATCGAAGAGGCGCACTCGCGCACGCTGCCGAGCCTGCGCAGTGGCGTCGTGTTGCGGATGAAGGCGTGGACCTGGCCGCCGGTCGCGGCATTCTCGGCTGAGATCATCGGCGTATCGATGTACCCGGGGCAGACCGCGTTAACTCGCACGCCGTCGGGTGCGAGCTCAACCGCGAGGCCCCTCGTCATATTGACGAGGCCACCCTTCGAGATCGCGTAGACAAAGCTGTCGGTCGGACCGGCGCAGACGCCGGCGACGGAGGCCACCATCACGATGTTGCCACGCGAGTGGCGCAGCGCTGGGAGTGCGAATTTCGAGCAGAAGAGCGCCGAGCGCAGATTGACGGAGATGACCTGGTTCCAGTGTTCCTCGGTGACGTCCATCATGTAGCTGAGGGGACAGATGCCGACGTTGTTAATGAGGACGTCTAGGCCCCCCATGAGTTCGATCGCGCGGCCGACGACTTGCTCGCAGCCAGCGACCGTGCCCACGTCCCCGGGCACCGCGAGGGCCTTCGGTGAGGCCAGTTCCCGTACGGCCTGTGCGACGACCTCCGGCTTGCGCCCGTTAACGGCGACCTTAGCGCCTGCCTCGAGGAACATTTCCGCGGTACCGCGGCCGATTCCGGTCGTACTGCCGGTGACGAGTACTCGCTTTCCCTCGAAGTTCATCGGCGCCTCCGTCCTCGGGTGTCCGCCATCAGGCGGTTGTCACGCGCGTCGCTCCCCGTCCTTGCTGGGGTTTGCGATGCTCGGCGTAGTCTTGCACAGCCGCGCCCCGGTGGGCAGCGACGCTCCGACTGCATGCTCAAAACGGATAGAGGCGTCAGGATGCACCGAGCGGGCCCGTCACACTCCCGCCCGTTCGACAGGGTCCGGTGCGTAGGCTCGCCCAGGCCATTCCGGCGCGTGCCGCGATCCGGGACCGCAGGGCGCTCTACGCCTCACCAGTTCGCGTGACACGAATCTGTGATCGGGCGAGGCCGAGAGTCGCCCCTGCGAGACCGCCGCACGCGATAGCTCTCCGACGGTCGCTCCCCGAAAGCGGCGCGATAGTAGTGTGCAAAGCGGCCCATGTGCGAGAAACCCCACCGGCCGGCGATGTTTTGAATCGACCCATACACGCGCGCATCGCCCAGATCGCGGTAGGCGCGGTTGAGCCGGGTGGCAAGCAGGTATGACTTCGGTGATACGCCGAGTACCTCGGCGAATGCGTAGGACAAGGTTCGCGGGCAGACGCGTATGGCGGCACAAATGTCGCGGGTCGAGATCGGGTCGGCGATCCGAGACTCTATGTAGTCGATCGCGCGGCCTACGATGAAGGCGCGGGTAGACGGTGCTGGCAGCCGGCCAGACGTTCCGTTGACGTCGGCGATGACGGCGATGATCGAGTCGAGCACCCGCTGCTGAAAGCCCGCGCGGAGTCGTTCGTGGCCGAGGAGATTGGGACACTGGACGAGTTCCCGGAGCACGCCGTAGACCGTGCGCTGGAAGGCGGCAATCGACGCCGGGTCCGACGCGTAGCAGATGGGTTGCGATGTCCGGAACAGATCCTCGAGCCCCGCCACAGGCGCCAGATATTCCTCGAGGTATTCCTCGTCGACTGTCACGAGCACGAGGTTGAACCGATTGCTGCCGTTGACGCGTTCGACGCCGTTCCATCGGTGCGTCACGAGCGCGCTCGTTCCAACCGGGCGGTTGTCGTAGAACAATTCGCCACTACCCGGAAGGTACGAGAAGAACACCCTCGATCCGGGCCACGCCGTACCCCGATAGTTGAACGCGTGGTCGATGCGCTCGTACGCGAGCTGCAGCGGACCGAGCCATGCAACCTCAAGCTGACCGCTGAAGCGCCCAGGCCGCACCTGCTCGTACTCGTGTTCCCACTTGCTGAGTGCCGCGCCGTGAGTCCACGCATCGCGAGCGACGCATGAGTCGATGCTGAATTGGGGTCGCGCGATAGGAGTGGTCGCCACCTGCTTTGATCGCCTTCTAGAGTCCCGGAATGCACCAGCGCCCCGAGGGCCTCATTCAGCCCGCGGACGTCCGGGACCCTGTGCCACAACTCCATCTTGTCTGACTAGATGAGCCGTCACGTTTGTTCTATGACACCGAGATCATAGTGTTTGGGTGCACCTCGCGCCAGCCCCGCATGCGGTGCCGCTCGACACGAGAGCAGCCCGTCGGGGCGGTCCGGGTGCCGGGGCTATTGCCCGTTCCGGATAGAAGCGTGGGCCCCTGTTGATAGCATTCCGGCGGGACACCCATGGTTGGGGGAGAGGCGCTGCCCGCAGATCGCCCGTCGCATCGGAGGCGGGCTCGGGACCCCGATACACGGCAACTCCTTGATGGAGCAACTGAATGAAGGACGAGTTCCAGCTGATTAACGAAGTATCCACGTTGCGCCGGGACTGGGATACCCATCGAACGCAGGCCCACATCCGCAGCCTGCCGATCTGGACCGGAACCATCGACCTGCGTCAGAAATTCGGTGGCCTGCAGAACCGCACCTACTTCGTGACGGATGGCGATGACAAGCGCTACGTCGTGCGCTGCGGATTCGACCAGTACCGGACACGCCAGACGAGCGTGGTGCAGTGCACCCTTGCAGCAGCCCGCCTGGGTATCGGCCCACGGTTGCGCTACGCGGAGCCAAACCTCACGGTCACTGACTTCGTCACCGGCCCCCAGATGCAGCTGACCCAGCTGCGCGACCCCGATTTCGTCGCGAGGCTTATCAAGACCATCAAGATCATGCACGAGGGTTCGCAAGCGATTGGCGAATCCATTAGCTACTGGTGGGCCTTCCACACCGTGCGCCGGTACCTCAAGACGATGGAGACCGGCGCAGCGCCGACGCAGTGGAAGCTCTCCGAGTGGATCGACGAGGTGCCATTCTTCCGTGACGTAACTCACCGGCTCGAGCGTGCCATCGGCCCGTTCACGCCGTGCTTCACTCACAACGACCTGACGTACGTTAACGTCATGCACAGCAGCCCAGCGTGCGACCAGATCTGGCTGATCGACTGGGATGGCGGTGCGTACGGGCACCCGATGTGGGACATCGCCGAGATGAGCCTCCTGACCGGCGTGGACGACGACTTCGACCGCTACGCGCTGACCTGCTACCGGGGCAAGGTCAGCGAGACGCGCATGAAGACGCTGGTCCACGAACACCGCGCCTTCAAGATGATGGCCGGGCTGCGCCTGATCACCGAGGTGATGGTCACCGCGCACGACCCGTATTTCTACCTGACGCCGAATGAGATGGCCGAGAGCATGCAGATCAGCTTCCCGGGGCAGCAGCACCACCTCAACGGACTCGCCGACCTGCTGCGGCCTGGGTTTAACGCGATGTGGAGGGCGTACGGGCACAACTACACCTGAAGGCCCGGCGCGAGTCGAAAGATGAATAGTTCGCAGGGGAATTGCGAGAGAAGGGGGCATTGCGAGAGAGAAGAGCCGGCACTCGACACCGACCGGCTAATGGGTGTGAATAACCGGAGCCTGAACGCACACTCACTTCAACGAATAGGCAGTCAATGGACTCCAGTCCAAGTAGTCGGGAGGATTCATGAGTTATGTGGAAAGCAACCTTTTGCCGAACGAGCAAATAACTTATCGGGCGAGACTCCACCGGATCATCTATCTATTCCCGGCGGTCATGCTCGTGATCGCATTTCTTGTGGGACTCGGGGGCGGTAGCTGGATCGCCGGCAGTGCGTTGGGCGTCATCGGCCTGGTCCTGCTTCTGCCGCCTTGGATTAAATCAATCAGCTCCGAATTCGCCATTACCAATAAGCGTATTTTGATCAAGGTTGGACTCATCCGTCGACACTCCCTTGAATTGCTGCTGCAAAAGGTCGAGGGCATAGGCGTCGACCAGGGATTTCTCGGTCGAGTCCTCGGATACGGAACGATTACCGTATCGGGAGTCGGCGGTACACATGAGGCATTTCGCATGATCTCGAACCCATTGGAATTTCGGCGACAGGTCCAAGCCAGCCTCGCTTCGTGATGCGCCAACTGCTGTATTCTGGACCAGTCACGGCAACAGCGGGCAAACTCCACTAACGACGAGATTGCTCACCGGGGGGCCGGTGCGGCCTTATCCGAGATCAGTTGCCGGCGGCTGGAGGAGCCCGCAGATGCCGGCGCATTACGCGCGTAAGCTCGATGCGTAGCAGTGGGTGATGCAGCGGTGGTTGGAGTCCGTCCGAATGGGCGAGGTCGGCGAGGAGTGGAACCGCTCTCGCCCCAAGTTTCCCCCGAGCGTCCGAGCGAATTCATTCGCATAATACTGTCCGGCGAAAATCCCTTTCAGATTCTGCTCTTCGCAAAGTTCGGGGTTCGAGTCTTCATTCACAAGAATGCGGTGAACCTGCTGGACCAGGTAGGTTCTTCGCCACCCGACACCGCGCCTTGCAAGCGAACGATATGTTAAGAGCCCGAGTTTCAAGGCTGCGTGCGGTAGCGTCCAGACAACCTCGGCCGCTCATGCTTCAATGGCTACTCAAACCAGCCAACGGAAGATTCTCTAAACTGGAAAATCAGGTGCGTTGGCTGATGATGGTCGGCAATCTTGCGTCTCGATTCTTTCACTGCAGTCCTCGGAGTAGAAAAACCATGTTAAAGAACTGGCGAGTCTCGGTACTACCGGCTTTGCTGTTATTGGTCCTACCGGTCATGAGCATGGCGCAAGTGGGAATCAATATTTCAGTCAATTTGGCGCCCCCGGAACTTCCGGTCTATGAACAGCCGCCGATTCCCGCTGAGGGCTACCTTTGGACACCGGGTTATTGGGCCTGGAGCGGCGACTATCAGGGTTATTACTGGGTGCCGGGCACGTGGGTTCTCGTTCCGCAGCCGGGATTTCTTTGGACTCCCGGGTATTGGGGCAGCAATGGCGGCGCCTTTGTATGGAATGAGGGCTACTGGGGAACGCAGATCGGCTTCTATGGCGGCGTGAATTACGGCTATGGGTACGGCGGCAGCGGCTTTCAGGGCGGCTATTGGCAGGGCGGGCATCTGTTCTATAACACGTCCGTGGTTAATGTCGGAACGACGAATATCACCAACGTGTACAACAAAACGGTCGTCAACAACATCACCGTCAATCGAGTGAGCTACAACGGCGGCAGTGGCGGCGTTCAAGCCCAGCCGACTGCAGGCGAGTTGGCCGCCGCGCACGCACAGCACCTCCCCCCAACAGCGGCCCAGCAGCAGCACGTGCAAGCCGCGCGCAGCAATCCCGCCTTGCGCGCGAGCGCGAACCACGGCAATCCGCCGATCGCTGCGACGGCGAAACCGGGCGTGTTCTCCGGCGCGGGGGTCGTCGCGGCGAAAGGCGGTGGTAAGGTGAGCGAGCCGGTAGTGCACAAGGTTACCTCGGCGCCGGTGGAGCACAAGGCTGAGCCGGTTGAGCACAAGGTTGCCTCCGCGCCAGTGAAGCACAAGGCTGAGCCGGTTGAGCACAAGGTTGCCTCCGCGCCAGTGAAGCACAAGGCCAAGGCTGAGCCGGTTGAGCACAAGGTTGCCGCCGCGCCAGTGGAGCACAAGGCTGAGCCGGTCGAGCACAAGGTTGCCGCCGCGCCAGTGAAGCACAAGGCCGCGCCGGTCGAGCACAAGGTTGCCGCCGCGCCAGTGGAGCACAAGGCTGAGCCGGTCGAGCACAAGGTTGCCGCCGCGCCAGTGAAGCACAAGGCCGCGCCGGTCGAGCACAAGGTTGCCGCCGCGCCAGTGGAGCACAAGGCTGAGCCGGTCGAGCACAAGGTTGCCGCCGCGCCAGTGAAGCACAAGGCCGCGCCGGTCGAGCACAAGGTTGCCGCCGCGCCAGTGAAGCACAAGGCCGCGCCGGTCGAGCACAAGGTTGCTGCCGCGCCAGCGGTGCACAAGGCCGCGCCGGTCGAGCACAAGGTTGCCGCCGCGCCGGTGGAGCACAAGGCTGAGCCGGTCGAGCACAAGGTTGCCGCCGCGCCGGTGGAGCACAAGGCCGCGCCGGTCGAGCACAAGGTTGCCGCCGCGCCGGTGGAGCACAAGGCTGAGCCGGTCGAGCACAAGGTTGCCGCCGCGCCGGTGGAGCACAAGAGCGAGCAGTAGAACACCCGCCGAAAGCGCCAGCGAGGTGCCGGCCGCGAGCCCGCAGAGGGAAGCGACGCCAAGGGCCGATGATATGTCAGGTTCGATCCCTACACGGCCCACCATCCAAAAGAACGTTCGGTACTAGGCGCACGCCCGTGCGGTGTCGGGTACGAACAAATCGTTATCCGCCGCGATCTGGCGGCCCATCCCGGCGATTTTGCCCCACTCGCCGTCGGTCATATTCTCGCGCTCGCTGGCGAGACTCTGGGCGACTTCCAGAAATCCTTGGCGGCTAGTCGCGGCGGCAGCGTAATACGTTTCCAGCAGCTTCATTCGCAGGTCTCGACGGTTGGGCTCTCGTTCAACTGCGACTTTCAAGACGTCCACCAGACTGGTGCGACGTTCTTTGAACCCCCCCTTTTCGTGCAGAATGCTAGGCATCAGAACATGATGCACCGTCCCGTCGAGATCGATCAGTTTGTATTGGAGCTTCGCCGTGTCAGCCTCTACCTTATCTGCAGACACCATCTTATCCGGGGCGGAATGCTCTGGAGTCGACGCCTCGGCTATCCTCACAATGCGGGCCGCCTCGAGCGGCATAGTTTCGGCATTGGTGTCATGAACGCAAATCTTCATGGTGGTTGACGCAAGGTTGGCCGTCTCGGCCGTGTCGAGATTGATTGTGTGCTCGAGCCCGCCGCCGCTGGGTGCTGAGATTTGCGAGGCATCCAACGATTCGACATCGATGCCGTCGAGGGCAGCGGCCCCCAGGATCGTGCGCTCACCGGCCGAAGCGTCCGCGACTGCTTGTCGTACCTCGTCCTTTGCGTGCGGCTGTGCTTCGATTCGCGCATCACGCCGTAGTTCATCGCGGGCCGGCGCAGCGGCTGTGACTTCGTCGCGCACAGCGGCGGCTGCAGCAACTCGAGCGGCGCCCGCGTCCTGCGTTTTCGGCTCGGCCGGGAAAACCTTCGGATTGAGCGTTCGACGGCGGCGCCAAGCGTAGAGTACCCCGCAGGCGCCGGTTGCGAGCGCCAGAGCCGCTGCGATCGAGGCGCCAATTGCATGTCCTGATTTCGCCACTGGCGGGACGATCGTCGCCGCCGACGTTTTATCGGCAAGGCCTACCCTTGCCTGTATGTCGGCTAATCTATCTTGCTCGCGGTCAAGCGCACCCTGCAATTCGTTGAGCCCTTTCTCCAGTGCCTGAACTCTGCGATCGAGTGCCACATCGTCAGAGGCCTCGGAGGTTTTGCCGGGAGCGTTTATCGCACCATCAGGTGCCTTCGACGTCGATTCTTGGCGCGCAGCTGCCGGTTCGCTCGGAATTTCTGCCTCGTAGGGCACCGGAGCTGGCGCCGCCACAGCCAGCCGAACGGGCTTGGCCGGGCCCACGAATTTGGTCGACGCATACCAAGCTTCCATTTGAACGTGAATTTCGTGATTGGCATCCGCCACCGATATTGCCGAGACTTCGGAGGCTGAAGGAATCGTCAGCACCGCGCCGAGGCGCAGCCGGTTGATGTTTCCCTCGAACGCTTTTGGATTCGCGCGGAAGATCGCAATCATCATCCTCTCCAGACCACCATCGCCACGAGAGCCTACGCGCAACGCAATTCCGCGCAGCGTCGCCCCCGCGGCAACTTTAAAGGTCTCTGGTGGAACCGGCTCGCCAACCGCTGTGCTCGTCTGCTCTGTGTTCGGTGTAGCCTGAGACGCAGGTTTCGAGGTCTCGCTGACCAGTTCGGGGGCGGCCGGCGCCGTGTAGGCGCCGGGCGCGCTGTCGCTCGGCACTGCTTCGGCGACACGGGTGGCGGATGGGAAACTCGGCGGGTCGAGCAGCAGGGTGTATTGACGAATCAATTCACCGTTGTGCCAGCGTAGATCAATCAACATGTCGACCAATGGTTCGGAGACGGCGTCCGTCGATCGAATAGTGAGAACTGGCTGCCCCTTGCTGTCTCGAGTGATTTTAAACGCGGCCGTTGACAAGAACGCGGGGCGGTCGACGCCGAAGCGCAGAAAAGTCTCGCGATCTGCGATCGAAGCGGTGATCCCCGCCAGGTCCTCTGCCGTCGCCCCGACGATGTCGATCTCGGCAGCAAGCGGCTCGTTGAAAGCGGAGTCCACATGAATCTCACCTAAGCCGAGCGCTTGGGCTGCGCCGGGTAAGGCAAAGGCCAGCATTAATATAAGCGTGGTTTTCGTGTGCGGCATTTTCTGCTCCAAGACTATGGAATCCATGCAAGGTCAAATCTATTCGACGGAATGAGAATGGTCGATACGCGCGAGTGCCAGGGATTTCGACGCAGATTCACGCATTTTTATGGTTCAAACGGCAGATTTTCTTGGCAAACGCGGCGCACGCGGGCGTTACGTACCATAACTGCTCTCACAAGAAATGTCCCGAGTTAGTACCCCCTATTCTCGATCGGTCGTAGGTTAGCTCTCTACGCGGCCAACAAATCAATGACTTACAACACCAATTAGGAGCGCATTCTTTACATAATGCGCCGCGAGGATGCGCAATTCGCGAGCGGGTAGCGCGGGGGTCTCGGCGTCGTGGCATTGACACAGTTGAGGCGCAGAGATGGGTGAATCTGGGATCGCGGCGAAAACAGCTGCCAGGGACTCATGCTAATACCTGCGCAAGTGCCGGTGCATGGGATGTTTGCTAAAGACGAAGCGCTGAGCTATTTCGATAGCAGCACGGGGACAACTAGACCCTTGGCGCTAGCTTGTTTCAGAAGTTGACGAATGGCGACTTCGGTTGCCAGATCGTGCATGGGAAATTGGCTCTCAAATTCTGCGGAGTTGAAAAGAAGTTCTGTGTATTCCGGTAGTGTTGCCTTCCGCTCTTCACCAATATTGTCGCGATCCGTGAGTGAGATTTTCCATACACTTCCATCATCATGTTCAATATGAAAGCACCGGTAGTGCCAATAATCCTTTGGAATTGGTGATGCTTGATACTCACCAGGTAAGCGTCCATAAGCAGTGAGCGTGCCTTCGACCAAGTGATCAAGAACCTCCCTGTTTGCGAGTGTGGACATGAGCGAATATTCGTTCATTAGTCGCGAATGTGTTACTAGGTAATCCAGCGCAATCCACCTCCCATGAGCAGATTTGATACTCATCAGGTACAGAGCGAACGCCAGCGAAGCTTCACTGCTGGTGAGGTATCGAGTTCTTTTCTTGAGTGCTCTTCCTGCTTGCCATAGTAATAGCCTGCCTGGTAGAACAGCCCGGGCAAATGATCGACCTTTGTTGAGCCACATCGCGAGGTTGTTGGTCCAATAGAGCGAAATGGCAGTGCGTGCCGTCTTGATATGCTTGTTGCGGGACAGACGGTACGCCTGCGCGAGTGAGTTGATGTTGGCGGTGAACCATTTGAGCATGAGGTTGCCTAGGTGGATGTTAGTGAGAACTTTAGCCTGCGCGCGTACGGGAAGGTCTGCTGGGAAAGTCATGGTCGCCAACCGGTCCTTGGGAAATCCGACCGACCGGGATGACAACGGAGGCTTGCGGAATCGCATGCGTCGTGGGAGCCGGACTGAGCCCGCTTGGGAAACCGCGCGAGCAGCCACCGTACCCTACCGTGCATGCGCGCTGCATTTCTATCCAAACAACCTGCGATTCCTACATCCCGAAGGTTGTGCTCGCTCCTGGGAACCGCTTAGAGCGCCGACGCTTGTCAGAGCGGTGCGCGTACACGCTCCTGAGACAAAAGGTTATCATCGAACGTAAACACAAATTCCTCTGCGCTGGGATCGAGAAACTCGATCTCGAACTGCCGATCCGTGACTTCCCATATTTTTCAACGCTTCGAGTCCCAGCCGTCCCACCAGTATTGTTATTAATAAAATCAATATATTACAATATAAAAGTATAAAATACATTGATCCAAGGAAGTCGATGAACTTCTTCACTCGAGTCGCGCTCGGTCTGAGTCCCGTGTTGGCGAATGCTGGAGCGCTCTACGACCTCACCGTCCGGCCTGTCGATCAATCGAACCTTGAGCATGTCTCGCCGAGCGTGCCTACGCCAACGCCGACCGTAACCGAATATTTCGTGGAGGATGGCAAAGTTCGGGTCGGTGGTGCTCACGCCAAGAGAGTCTTCGTCTTCAACGACCAAACGATATACGTCATCGACAACACGTCGCGAACGGTTCATGTTTTGAAGCGCGCGACCTTGGGCGAGGTCGCCGCCCACTATGCCGAAGTGGTGAAGCAGCTGGAAGAGGCAGCCGAGAGCGCACCGGTTGAGGAGCGCGCGGAGGCGCAGCGCAAGGCGACCAACATGAGAGAGGTCAGCGATCGGATGCGACAGTTTGTGCCTCGTGACTACCGTGTGACCGTTCGGTTTGAGTCGGTTGACGGACACGCCTGTCGAATCTGGGAGGAACGGGAGAATGACGCCAAACGGTTGGAACTATGTGTGGCGCCCGCGGCTGCATTGCCCGGCGGTGCAGAAATCTATAGTGGGCTGAAGACCCTTAGTCAGTTCCGGCAAGGCTCCGACGTCGCGCTCGGTGTGGACTTCGGTCTCTCGGAGTGGTGGCCGGATTTCGCCAGCCTCGGCGGCATCCCGCTGCTGGTTCGTGAGTTCAAATACGGCAGCGTAGTCTCCGAAGTCACGTTGACGGCCATGCGTCCAGGCGTACCCAGCGCATCGCTTCTGGATATGCCCGATGGCTATCAGGTGCAGGAGGAGCCTGGTTATGCCCAATGGTACATGCGGTGAACCAAGCGCCGCCTGACACCGGCGTGAGCGCTTATTCGAATGGCACGACGGGCGCGAGACTGGCGCGCGCCGCCCATCCCGTCCGACCCGCCCGGGTCTGAACGAGTACAAAACCCTCGTGCTCCGCCGTCATCTTAACCGTCTCTGCCTCCGGCAGTACGAACAACGGATCTCCCATGGGCGCCGGCGACACACGAACGGCAGTGTTGCTCCCGATCACGACGGCTTCATGCAATCGGGGGAAGAGCACCACGCCGTTTGCCACGGTCAACCCGATCATCGCAGTGCCGACGACCGTAGCGGCGCGCCGCACTAGTCGATGTCGGGGATAGAGCTGCCCAGCGAGCAGGCTGACTCCAACGATCAGCAGACCAATGATGCCGATCCACGCAAGCATGGTGGGGCTCGCGAGGGTGACCACGCGGGCGAGCGCGTTCCGCGATTCGGACGGCAATCGCAATCGCTCGCGAACCAAGCGAAGGTTCGCCTCGATGTCGGGGTCATTCGGCGCCAGCAAGCTCGCGCGCTCATAGTTGAGAACGGCCATACCCGGCTTGCCTGCGCGGGCGTAAGCGTTGGCTGCATTGTACAGACCGACGGCGGAATAGTCGGCCTGCGCTGAGTGCGCGCGCGCTTGGCACCCTAATAGGATCAGGCCGATGATGAACGCGGTCAGTGGCGTGCGGCTAGTCATCACGCTTTCTCGCCCAACATCCGGCGGCGCACAACCTGCGTCCACCGCGCGAAATCGATGGTCGTGGGTTCATGACCGGAGTAATTGGCTTCATCCGCGAGAGCAAACAGTTGACGGATGTCCTCGCCGTCACTCTCGCTGCCGAGCCGAACCTCTACGTCGGTCGTGGTGATTTGCCCTGCTGCCACTCGCCAGCGAGCGGCCAGCGTCCGTTGCAGCGCGGAGCGTGCCGAATTGAAAAATTGTGCGGTATCGCCGGCGCGGGCCGCTTCGTCTAGTTGAACAAGGGCGCGATTGGCCGCTTTCGATAGACGGCGATCGCGCACCGAGGTCTCATAGTTCGGGTCCGATGCGCGACGGCGTAGCCGCAGCCATCCGCCGGCGAATGCCAGCGTCAGCAGTGAGGGGATGGCCAGAAACCGCGGCTGCAAATATAGGGGCACCAGGGAATTGGCGAAGGTGTCAGCTGCGAGGTGATCGGGCCGCAATCCGCTCGGCGATTGATTCGCGGGTGTAGCGGCGCTGTCCGCGGCGATCTGGGAAGCCGCGAGCGTACTGTCCGCCAGGGACGGGAAAATCGTCACGCTGAGCGGCGAACTGCGAGCCGTTTCATAGCGGCGCATCGTGGGGTCAAAATAGCTGAAAGTCAGCCCAGGAAGCGTTTGGGCGCCGGGTTTCGAGGCGATCAGAGGCTGCTCGAAGGTTTTCTCGCCCTTGTACCCGAGCGCATCACTAGACTTGAACGAGGATTTCGGTGGGTATGTCTTCCACTGTTCGACATGCTCGAGCATGGTGCTATCGACGCGATCGAAATTGCCGGAGCCGGTCACATGCAGACGCAACGTGAGCGGATCACCCGCCGCTGCGGTGGTGGACGACAGGTCGCTCGCGATTTTGAAGGTACCGACCGCGCCGCTGAAGTCCGGCGGGCGGCCTTCCGCAGGCAGCATGGAAACCGTCAATGCGACCGGCGGGCTTGCTACCTTGATGTCCTTTTGGACGGTCGCGCCAAAGAAATGCTGCATGAACGGATCACCCAGCTGATCCTCAAGCATCGCTTCGAGCTTCGGGCCGGTTCTGAGTCTCACGGTGAGCGGTGACTCGACGGCGAGAGAAAAGGTGCCTGGCTTCACCGCCGCAAGTACGCTGTGCCAGGTTAGTAAGGTAAAGGGTTTGCCGTCGATGGTCTGTTCGTTGCGCTCGGGTTGGCGCGAGAGATTGTTGAGCGTGAAGTCGTCGCTGCCCGCAAGAGTGGGCAGGCCGTTGAGCGACGTGACGAACCCGGCTCGCATGCCAACCTCGATCGCGACCGGAACGCTTTCGCCGACATAGACCTCCCGTTTGGGCACGCTCAAGCGAACAAAAGCGGAGCCGTCCGCCGACATGCGAATACCGTTGGCGGTTGTTCCACCCGTCAAGACGGACGGCTTGGCCGCAGCGCCGATGCCGCTGTTCGGACTGACACGCAGCACCAGGGGCTGCGACGTCGGCGTGATCCCTGGAATGGTGAAAGTGCCGGCCACTTGCGGGGTTACGCGCACCACGATTGTCGTCGTTGCAAGCGTTGCTCCGTGGATGATTTCGATCCGGCGCGAGCGATCCACGACCCGAAATTCCAATCCCGACACCACCGGTAAGCTGATCGGTTCCATGCCGTTGCCTAAGGTCGTGATGGTGAGCTGCGCCGACTCTCCGACCGTGATTTGCGCCGGCTCGATCGTCGCGTTCACCAGGGGTGCAGCGGCGAAGGCGGATGCGGCGGCGAGATACGCGGTGATTACCGCGATCAGATTGGCCCGGTGGCTACGCTTCGTACTCATCTCACCAATTCTTGTACGGCTTTTCCGGCGGCTCGTCATCGTCGCGACGGGCAAGGGGTACGCCGAGAGGATGCCGTTCGTCTCCCTTCGCCGAATCGAGGAGTTCGCGCGCTTCCTCGCGGCTCATCTGACCGGGCAGACGCTGGTTATCCGCAGCCTGCGCATCGTCCGCGCGCGGATGCGGGTCGGAGCCTGGCTGCTCGTTGCGCGCAGGCTCTCCGGGTGCGGGAGCGGGTGGCGGTTGGCCGGCGCTACGCGGCGGCTGCTGCTGGCCCTGTCCCTTGTTCTGCTGCTGGTTGGGACCCTGATTTTGCTGCGGATTCTGATGCTGATTTTGTTCTTGTTGGAGCGCATCGATCTTGCGCTTCACCAGATCGCGATTGTACTTGCTATCGGCATCGTCGGCGCGCAGCTGAAGCGCGGTCTCGTAGGCCTTCACCGCCTCGGTCCACTTTCGCAAGGTTTCCTGTGGGTCAGTCTGTTCGGTCTTCTGTCCGGTGCGATACAGCGCATTGCCTAGGTTGTAGTAAGCGTCCTCTTGGTTGGCCAAGCGCTTCGGATCGCTCGATGGCGCGCGGCTGATCGATGCTTCGAATGCCTGTGCCGCCTGGGGAAACTGGCCGGCCCGGTATGCGGCGGCACCGGTGTTGAATTGCAATACTGGTTTTCTCGGGTCGCGTTGCGCGGCGGCTGCATAGGCTTGTTCGGCTGCGGCGAAATCACCTTTCTTATAGGCGTCCTCCGCATTGACGCTCGCACTCCGGGTCGCAGGGATCGGTAAAGTCACTAGCAACATCAGGCTCGAGGCGGCCACGACGCCGCGCGCTGCCGGCTGTCGAGCGCCAAATCGCCGGCGCGTACCGATCAGAAGGCTGCCAAGCAGCATCCCCAACGATGCGGACAACGGCCACTGATAGCGCTCGATATAGATCTTCCGCTGTCGAAAGGCGAGATCATGCTTCGCCATGGAGCCGAATACCGTCTTGAATATCGTTTCCACGCCTTCGCCCTGCGCGCCGAGCGGAGCGTAGATTCCGCCGGTAGCGGCCGCGATGGACTTCAATGCAGGTTCGTCCAGCCGTGATCTTACGAATGCTCCCGTATCGTCCTTGACGAATCCGCCGCCCTGCGCCGGCGGGATCGGAATGAGGTCGCCGGCCGCGGTTCCCACCCCCACGGTGTAGATTTTGAGCCCGTCCTGTTTCGCCGCGGCCTCTGCCGCAGCCAACGCACCGCCCTCGAGGTCCTCGCCGTCCGTCACCAGGATCAGAATTTTATCGCTGCCAGGGCGGCGGCGCAGCGCCGCCTGCGCCTGCTGAATGGCGCGCGAAATATTGGTGCCGCCGCGCGGAATCGTGTTGGTGTCGATTGCGCTTAAGGTCTCATGAAACGCGCCGTAGTCGAGCGTGATAGGGCATACCAGAAAGGCCCGGCCTGCAAATGCGACAATGCCCACCGCATCACCATCCAAGTGGCCCGCAAAGTCGTCGATTGCGAGTTTCGCCCGCGTCAACCGATCGGGCTTCACATCGGGTGTGGACATGCTGCGCGAGGTGTCGATCGCGAACACGATGTCGTTGCCGCGGCGGCTGATTTGTTCCCAGCGATAGCCCACCAACGGGCCCGCGAGCGCCACGAACAGAAAGGCCAGAGCCGACAAGTACAGCCCGCGCTGCACGCGGCGCCGCGCCACCGATATCGAACGCGTCAAATGACGCCGCAGGTGCGCCGAGACGAACTTCGCGAGCGCGCCGTGTTGGCGGGCATCGTAGCGGTGCCACATCCAGATGAGCACGAGGCACACGAGTAGTCCGGCCGGCAGCCACCAAGGGTTGCTGAATCTCACGGCAATCTCCGCAATCGGGTTTGCTGCAGAAGTGAGCTTAATCCGAGAATCGCCAGCGATGGAATCAGCGCCCAGGGGTACAGCTCTTCGACGTGCTCGAACTTTTGCACGGTCTGCGCCGATTTCTCGAAGCGATTGATTTCCTCGTAGATCTTCTGCAGTGAATCAGTGTCGGTCGCCCGGTAAAACTTACCGCCAGTCTCGTCGGCGATTGCCTGCAGGGTTTTTTCATCCACATCCACTTCCGCCATGATCAAGTGCATGCGTCCGGCATCATCCTTAATCGGAATCGGCGCCTTGCCGCGCACGCCCACACCGACGGTATATACCTTGACCCCCAGGGCCTTGGCCGCTTCCGCCGCGGCCAGGGGAGCGATTCTTCCGGTGTTATTCACGCCATCCGTGAGCAAAATGACCACCTTCGATTTCGCCGGAGTCATGCGCAGGCGGTTGACGCTGGCTGCGATCGCCGAACCGATGGCGGTACCGTCATCCCCGGATCCTATGCCGACGCGCTCGAGGTTTTGCTGCAGCCAGTCATGATCGAGCGTAATCGGACTGACCAAGAAGGGCACCCCGGCGAACGCAATGAGTCCGATGCGATCGTTGGGCCGCTCCTCGATGAACTTCGACACCACGGATTTGACCACCTCGATGCGATTGACTCGCTGGTGATCAATCATGAAATCGAGCGCCTGCATCGATCCAGAGACGTCAAGCCCCAGCACGATATCGATCCCGTTGACGGTCACTTCGGTGTGGCTGTGCGTGCGTTGTGGGCGAGCCAGCCCGACGATCATCAGGATGCCGGCGACGATGGGGAGAAGCCATGCCCATCGACCGATCCGGCTGCGGCTGCTGCGGGCCACTTCTCGTACCAGACCGACATCGGAATATTCGATGGCGGCAATGGGACCTTGCCGCCCGCACCACAGCATCACGAGCGGCAGCAACGTCAACAGCCAAAACCACTCAGGTTGAAGGAAGCGAGTCATGCGCCTTCTCATCGTCGCGGGAGGGTCCCGCGGTGCGGATCTGTGCGGTTTGCTCGGGCCTGGCCGTTGCGCGCACGAAATCGCATGCGCTGTGGTGCAGCGATTCCATGCTCTCAAAGGTGAGCGAGATGCCCGCGAATTTGACGAGATCGCATTGATGGAGAAATTCCGACAGCAACGCGCGATGGCGCGCCAGAGCTGCGTTGGGAAGTTCGAGCAGATCGCGCAGAAATTCTTCCGTGGTTCGGTGGGTGGCGGTGAGGTCGAATCCTTGCTCGATGTAGCTGCGAACAATGTCGGAGACCGCGATGGAGAACTCGCGTGCGCTCTGAGGCTGCATCAGCGCTCGGATACCCTCGAGGCGCTGCAGAGCCACCTCGTACGGCAACAGGGCATGCGGGCGTCGCCGCAGGCGCTGCCAGCGCCAAACGCCATATGTGCCGAGCGCAAGCACGGCCCCACTGGCAACAAGCGCCGGCAACAGCCACGCAGGGACGACAAATTGTGGACCGCGAATATCGCGAATGTCCTCTGGCGAGTCGGCGAGTCCCGGAGCGCTGATGGCCGTTGCAGGTGGCGCACCGCTGGCCGTAGCCGTGGCGGCGATCGCCGACGCCCCGGAGGCCGCCCAGAGGACAGCCCCGATGAAAGCCGCGACCGCGCCGGGCGCCAGTAGGCCGCGCATTGCGGAGGCCTGCTGGCTCATGCGCGCCGGCGCTCTCGAACTTTAAAGAATCGCTGCAGGGCGGGCAGGTAGGGCGAATCCGTCTGCAGCTGGAGGGTGTCGACGCCCTCCGACCGAAAGTCGCTCACCAACCGGCGGCCCCTGTCCAAAGCCATCTCTTTGAATCGCTTGCGTACGGCAGCGCTGGCGGTATCGATCTCGAGGACTTCCCCAGTTTCCGCATCTTCCAGCGCAAGGATGCCCACGTCGGGGAGCTCCTTCTCATGCGGGTCCACGACCTGGACGGCGATGAGATCGTGACGTCGATTTGTTTGGCGCATGGCCCGGCGCAGTGCCGCCCGAGCGGCGGTCTGATCTCCAGGCGTTTCGAAATCGGATATCAGAAACACGATCGCGCGCCGGTGCAGGACATGATTGGCCACATCGAGCGCCTTGACGCTGTCCGTTCCGGTCCCCTCGGGCGCGTGGTATAGGATATCTCTTACGGCGCGCAGCACATGACGGCGGCCTTTTTTTGGCGGCAGATACCGCTCGACCCGGTCGGTGTAGAGGAGCAGGCCGACTTTATCGCTGTTGCGAATGGCGGAAAATGCCAAAACACTGGCAAGTTCCGCGGCGAGATCGCGCTTGCTCAAGGCGGCCGATCCAAAATTTCCCGAGGCGCTGATATCCACCAGTAAAAAAATCGTGAGCTCGCGCTCCTCCGTGAACTTCTTCACGAAAGGCCGGCCGGCCCGTGCCGTGACATTCCAATCGATAGTTCGGACTTCGTCACCCGGGACGTATTCGCGCACTTCATCGAAGTCCATTCCCCGGCCTTTGAACACCGAATGGTACGCACCGGCGAGACTGTCATTGACCATACGGCGCGTGCGAATCTCCAATCGCCGCATCCGGCTCAGGATGGCCTTGTTCGACTGGCTGGTATCCGCGGGTGTCTTCAAGGTACGGGCAGCGTGTTTAAGATCTTTTCGATTACATTCTCGGAGGAAATATTCTCGGCCTCCGCTTCGTAAGTCACGGAGACACGGTGACGAAGCACATCGAGGGCGATCGACTTGACGTCCTGCGGAATGACGAAGTGCCGTCCTTTCAAGAACGCCATGGCGCGCGCGGCTAACGTCAAGGCGATCGTCGCGCGGGGCGAGGCACCGTTCTGAATGTAACCGTTCAAGTTCAACGATGCTGCCAGGGGCGGGCGGGTGGCGAGCACCAGGTCCACGATGTAGTCGCGAATCTTCTCGTCCACGTAGAGTGAATTCACCACATGCCGTGCATCCACGATCTGCGCGGCGCTCACCACGGGGCGCGCAACGAGCATGGGTTCGGTGGTCGCCATTGCGTCCAAAATCGCACGCTCTTCGGCGCGGCTTGGATAATTGACGATGACCTTCATCATGAATCGATCGATTTGCGCTTCGGGAAGTGGGTATGTCCCCTCCTGTTCCAGGGGATTCTGAGTTGCCAGAACGAGAAACGGATTGGGCAGCGGGTAGGTTTCATCGCCGATTGTCACCTGGCGTTCCTGCATCGCTTCGAGGAGCGCGCTTTGCACCTTCGCCGGCGCTCGATTGATCTCGTCCGCGAGGATGAGATTGCTGAAAATCGGCCCATGTTTGGTCCGGAACTCGCCATCCTGCGGGTTGTAGATCATCGTGCCGACGATGTCGGCCGGCAGCATGTCCGGGGTGAATTGCAGCCGCTTGAAACGGACGGCAATGCAACTCGCCAGGGTCTTCAGTGCGAGCGTTTTGGCCAGCCCGGGCACGCCTTCCAGCAATACGTGGCCGTTGGTGAGCAGGGCGATCAGTAGCGTGTCCAGAAGATGTGTCTGACCGACGATGACGCGGCCTATCTCCTGCTGCAGCGGCCGGATCCAAGCTGATTTTTCCACGACCGTTTCGCGCGCGGCTTGCATTCCCCGGTCCAGTTCGAACGGCCTAGGGCGCCCCTGTGGTATTGCGGCCGCGCTTTCGGAGGGCTGATACCCCGAGTGGACTTTCTGCTCGCCGAGTGGCGGCGCAGTTTTTCGATTCATTCGCCTGGATCCTTTGTGGCCAAATCACGCGCCGCTGCGAGGCCATGAGTGACGGTGACGCCTACATATTAGCAACGGTCGTCGACAACGACGTGCCTGATGCGCGCCCGCGCGGGCCAGTGGGGGTTGGAACTCGGGCAGGGGCCTCAGGTTCCTCAAATGACCTCACGGAACGCAGCAACCGAGCGTAATGCAGAGTTTTCATCAATCCAGTGGAGCAGACCGCAATGGAATCAACATTCAATGACAACGGTCCAGCCATTCGCGCCGATGCCGATGTGCGCAAAACTGGTGCCAGCGATGTGGCACTTGAGCTTCATGGTCCGGGCCAAGAGGTCCCCAACTTGACGGCTGACGTACAAGATCTATTGGGCCGGTTGAGCACGTCTCGATCCCGAAATCGCTCGACTGCGAGTGGACTTTTTAGTCGCTAGGGCGGCGTTAACCGCTGCCTCGCTCGTCATATGGCACGCCGCTGGCTACATCGACGTTCAAAGTTAGATTTACCGCCCGTTTGCGCGCTGCCGTGTCGAAATCAGATTTCATGGCACATCTCCATTATGCGCATTATATGCGCATACGAGGTTTGAGATCAAATTTAAGCGCGGTGGTTACTGCATCTGACCCTTTCTAGGCGGACGGCCGCGAATGACCGCAATCTGGAATCCAACGTGGCGGATTCTCGCGCTGATTGGGAAATGAAGGGTGAGTGTATGCCATCTCGTCGGGCCAATAGGCGTTCATGCCACTGATGATCAAGGCCTGCCTTCGTGGCGCAACTTCGAACTTTCCGCTTAGACTGTTGGCGAAGACCGTATAAAGAGGGCAATTGGGCCGTGACATTGGCATCGGGAAAGGAGCAACTTGAATCTGAGCGACTCGTGTTGCGCAGGATTGCGAGAAGCGATCTTCAATTCTTTGCAGGCATTCATGCTGATTCCGAGGTCGCGCGATATATCGGCTCAGGGAGACCTCGATCGGATCAGGAAACGCTCCTGTGGTTTCAAGATACCCTTTCATCGTACGACAATCTTGAACTTGGACAGTTGGCAGTGGTGCGAAAGTCGGATGAGATGCTGATCGGACGCTGCGGACTGAGCGACTTCGCGGTGGAATCTCGAGTCGCTGACGGTCGCACACTTCCACGGGGTTGGTTTTCCCGCTCGCAGGTGCCTGCGGGGGTCGATGTGGTGTTTGAGCCCGAGCTGGGTTATACATTCGGCCGCCAATACTGGGGCAACGGGTATGCGAGCGAAGCTGCCGGCTGCGTGTTCGATTACGTCATTACGAGCGGACGGAAACCCCCAGTCATTTCCGTCATACATGTGGAGAATGTCCGGTCGGTTCGATTGGCGCGGAAATTTGGTGTTCGGCACTCCGGCCGTGTCGAAATGCTGGAGCGGCCCTTTGACCGGTACCTTTGGCCGGTCGAGGAGAACAGGTTAAAACAACCAACTGGCGGCCGATCTGCAGGGGTGCCCCAACTCGCAGACGGCCTCGCGGTGTCTTCGACTTGGCACTCGCTTCGGCTTCGGCCTCGTCGAGCTCGCTCAGAATGTGAACGGCTCGGTCGTAGAGCAGGCTCCCTTCCTCGGTCAAGGTGAAGCGGCGGGGGCCGCGCTTGATCAGTCGCACCCCCAAGCGCGCTTCCAGCGCGGCCAGCCGGCGGCTCATGGCCGGGAGGGAGCTGTAGGTGCGTCTTGCGGTCTCCGACAAACTGCCCGCCGCGACCATTCGGGTGAAGAGGCGCAGATCGCTGATTTCATCGGCCAAGAGGCGGCTCCTTCCGAATAGTGGAAGGGTACCATCCGGACGCACCGGCTACTAGATGGAATGCGTGGCGCTGTTCTGTCTCGCCAAGTCTCGAGGTTTAACTCAATAGACGCTGATCGCCGATGCGATGGGCTACAAAGCGTTGTGGCCATCGCGGATTTTATTCTGGCACTCTAGCGCACGGCAATGCCACGCCTTCCGAGCCGCGATGCTGACGCACTGAGAAGTGGTGGATTGAGCGTAGGTGATTTCAGCGGCCACCACCCGCAGCGTAACAGACGCAGCACTTTAAGGTTATCGGTCTGCCTCACGAGCAAGTCCTGCGAAAAATCGACGGGCGTCAAGCGATCGTATGAGCGGACGAGGTCACGCTCGATATGATCAGATTGTAGCGCTGCGCGAAGATCGGCAATTGTGGCATCAAATCTCGGGCGAAATAGCTTTAGCAAGGAGGCAACACTGCCGCCGAATATAAAGGTATTCCACAGGCCGCCGGCGTTGATCAGCTTGCGCGCTCGGTGTACGTCCGGCTTTTCGACAAATTCGAAAACATCGGTCGGCATTAGCATGGCATCGTACCAAGGAACAATGTAGCCCAATTGGTCATGGGGACCTTGCGGCACGGCACCCAGCAGATACACCGGCCCTGGCTCGTCAGCGATCCATTCGGCCATGGTCATGAGAGAGTTCGTCATCACCTCTTCATCGTTGACGATATGGTCTGCGGGAAGGAATAACACTGCCGTCGCCGGAGAGATGCGGCTTTCGAGCAGCAGTAGCGCGACTAACACTTCGTATGCCGTTCCTTGGTGCTTGGGCTGAACGAAGAGATTGCGAATATCAAGCTCTTTCAATGTGCTCTGCCGCCGATCGTCGGCAGGGGCTGCGACGACCGCAGCGATTCGGTCGAGTGACGTCACCGTAGCGGCACGGCGCAGCGTAGCGGTAAAAGGTTCGCGCTTGTTCAGTGCGGGCTGTTGAGCAGCGCTGGGTCCCCGCGCTGTTATCGTTGGTGGCTGCGGGTCTTCTCGACTTGCCAGAAGGACACACCAAGGCTCAGTCACTGGCTACTTCTCCCGCAAGTCTAAGCGACGCACGCGAGTGACAAGTGTACCCTTGACCGATGTCAGTTGCATGACGCGCTCGTAATCGACCTCCAAAGCTAACCATGAGGTGTCCATGAAGCCGGGCCGCGGGTCGCGCCGGTGATGAACCACGTTTTTCGGATGAGAGATCTCCTCGGAGTTGCGCAACCACCCGCGGATGCTCGCGCGGGCTAACGATGGCCCAAGTAGGCAGGTCGCATCAACTGCGGTGGTCCCCAAGCGCGCAAGTTGAGTTCCGTGCCTCGCGCGCGTTGAAACGAAGAAAGAAGTCGTCAGCCCCCTGGGCTATCGCGGCCAAGTGGCGCATCCCGGTAAGGTGGGTCGCCGAAGGACTTTTGGACAGCGCCCCGTGTTGAATATCCTGGTGACGGCGCGCCCTCCATCGAATTGTCATCAGCATGCTACAAACCGCGTAGGTAATCTACAACTTACAGTCGTAGATGGAGAACGATCCATGTCCCGAAAGGCTTTTCAAAATCAATCTCCGATTAGCCGTCTGTGTCTTTGCGCCGCCCTGCTGTCGATGGGGCTGGGCATTCCGGCGCTCGCGCAGTCGGTGCGGTTCCCGACCTACGCACCCGGCGAGAACACGAACGCCAGCACCGGGCCGACCTACTCGCAGCCCTTGCCCAACCCGTGGGTCGTCAGCGACGGCACAATCATCACCCCCGCCGGCACCCAGGTCTACCTCGGCACCACGACCCGCGCCAAGGCCATCGCGCTCAACCCCACTGGCAATCACACCGCCGCCGTCCTTCAAATGGGCGCCCCACAGGCCGTCACGATTTTCAACACCCAGACCGGCGCAGTCCTGCAGACCTACAGCGCTCCCTACAAGAACTCAAAGGGCGAGACCAGCTACGATTCAGACGGCAGCACCACCGGCATCACCTATACGCCGGACGGCAAGTATCTGCTGTTCAGCCAGGACGGGAATTACGGCCCCTCCAGCTACGTTTCCGTCACCAGCGTCAATCCTACAACGGGCTTGCTCTCAAACTACGCCCAAGTCAACGTTCCGATCGACGTCAACAACGAGCGCTATCTGACCAACGTCACTTGCTTCAAGAACAGCCCTGGGGGGACCACGGGCAGCTTTAATATCCCGTGTGGCTACCCCTATTCGATTTTCTCAGATGAGAAATTCACTTCCTATCCGATGGGCATCGCGATCTCGCCGGATTCCAAGACTGCCTATGCTGTGTTGGACAATAACGATACGCTGACCAAGATCGACCTGACCCAGGCGACGCCGGTCGAAGGTCCGGAGATCCGCGTAGGCAACGTCCCCCACAGTGTCGTGATCTCGCCGGATGGCAAGACTGCCTATGTCTCCAACGAGGCCGGCCGGATTGCCACCGCGGACGACTTCCAGCTCTACTCCAACGGCACCCCGGTTGTCGCCGAGTATCCGACCGGCACCACGGCCCCCGGCTCCATTTCTGTGGTCGATTTGTCCACGTTTACGGTCACCGGCAGCATCACGACCGGGCATCACCCGACCGGCATGGCCTTCTGGGGCAAGCACCTGCTGGTCGCCAACGCTTATAGCGACAGCATCTCCGTGATCGACACGACCACCAAAACAGAGGAGCGGAAGATCGACCTCGGGTTGCCGATCGGCGTACCAGGAGAACGGAAACCCGCCTACGGCGCCGGGCCGAACTCGATCGCCGTCGATGCCGTGAAAAACATTGCCTACGTCGCGCTCTACAATGCCAACGCTATCGCCGTGGTCGACCTCAACGCCCGCTCGTGGAGCGCCGTCCTAGGCATGATCCCGGTTGGCTATGCGCCGGCTTCGGTTGTGCTGGACACGGCGGACAACGCGCTGCTCGTTGCGAACGACAAGGGCATCGGCACCACGGGCTACGCAGTTGCACCCCCTCCGACAAATACAGCCGAAAATTCGTTCGGAAAGTATTACGGCGTGTCGGACTTTAACAGCCGTGAGGACCTTGGCACCGTCAGCATCGTCCCTGTGCCGAATCGCTCGACCCTGGCCGCGATGACGCAGCAGACCTTCCAGAATAACCACTGGGATCTGGCGCGAAACATCTGGTCGGCCGCTGGGGGCAACCGGTTTGCCAAGCCGGTCGCAATCCCGGCGAAGATCGGCGATCCGTCGAAGATCAAGCACGTGTTCGTGATCATCCGTGAAAACCGCACCTACGATCAGATCCTGGGCGACGTGCCAGGCGGCAATGGCGACCCGAGCCTGGCAGTCTTTGGCGACCACTCGACCTACGCCGAATACCCCGTCGTAACACCCAACGCGCACACGCTGGTGCAGCGCTTCCCGCTTCTGGACAATTTCTACGATCCTAGCCGCCAGTCGGCCGACGGTCATAACTGGATTCTCCAGGCCATGGCGCCCTACAGCGATGACGTTCAGTCGCCGGACTGGCTCCGCGACTACCCCTCCAACGGCGGCGATGCGATTGCTTATCAGAAGAAGGGCCACCTGTTCGACGTGGCGGCCGCAGCCGGCATCAGGATGAAGATCTACGGCGAGTACGTCGAGTACAACACCTTCAACGTGCCGGGTTGCACTCCGACTAATCAGACCCTCGCTAACACTTACGATGGTACCATTCCGCCCACTACATTACCGTTTGTTGCTTCGGACAGCTGCGAGCCGAGCTGGACGGATTTCTACAACGACACATTGTTGTACGAGGCTGGCAAGGAACCGCAGCTCCAGTACTTCAACGACATCGGCTCGGTCTCCCCGCTCCCGAATGTAATGAAGTGCGCAGTGCAGAACTACCCGCAGTTCGACCTGGGCATCCCCGATCAGTACCGCGTCGATGTCTGGGAGCAGGACTTTGCGAAGGACGTCAAGAACAATTCGGTGCCCCAGTTAGAATTCATGTGGATCGGCTCCGACCACACCGGCGGCCCGCCCAACGCGACAGCCATGCAGGCCGATAACGACTTGGCCCTTGGCCGCTTTGTTGACATCATCAGCCACAGCCCCATTTGGTCCTCTTCGGCGATATTCGTCGAGGAAGACGACGCGCAGAACGGCGTCGACCACGTCGACGGTCATCGCAGCCCGGGCTATGTCATCAGCCCCTACGTCAAGCAGAAGGTGAACCCCGATGGCACCGGAGCCGGGGTAACCGAGGAAAGGACCTTTTACACACAGGTCAACATGACACGCACGATCGAGCAGATCCTCGGTCTGAAGCCTATGAATCAGAACGATCTCGTGGCCTCGCCTATGAGGACGCTCTTCGTCGACAATCCGCCCGCGGACAACTTCCTGCCGTGGACGCACGTGCCGAACGGGGTCCCGCTGACTTACGGCGTTGCGGGGTATGTGGCTCCGTCGAACCTCGGCCTCAACACCGGCACCCCTGCGATGAAGGCTCTGCAGGCTACCCCTGCGATCCAGGCTCTGCAGGCTGGTTGGCTCAAGAAGAAGGCGGAGATCTTCGCCGGCAAATATCACATTCCCGACGCCGAAAACGCGGACGTCGTCAGCCACTACGACTGGTACGAGGCCACCGGGTTCAAGGTCCCCTTCCCCGGCGAGAAGAAGGTTCGTGATGCGAGCGAGTTCAACAACGCTGCTACCACCTTAGCTGACGTCGACGATTAAATCGCGTTCGGCTGGAAAAGGCCCTCTCTCCGATGACCGGGGAGAGGGCTTTTTGTTCACGCCTCAAACGCAAGGCCCCCACCGGCCCGAGTCCGCCCCGCCGCCGGCGTGAACGTTACTGCCCCAGATTCGTCCCGGGACAACGGTGTGGCGGCCGCGGCTGTATCTGCGCCCCCGTACCTGAGAGGGGATTACTTGACCCAATTATCGTTTCTCTGCGCCTCGATCAGTTACGCTGATGGTGGGCTGAAGCAACACATGATGTCCGTGGGTTTCGCCGGATGCGACAGAGGCGAGTGTCGGGACGATGGGGTCCATGGGGGAGGGTCGGTGGCGCTGCCTGCGAAGCATATTTGTCGCGCATTGGAAAGTAAGCTCGAGCGCGGCGGCGCGAGCGCGCTGACAGCGGCCGAATGGCATCTACTGATGGTCGGCCGCTTTCTGCTCGCTGTTGATTGCAATACTCTGGTGGACCTACTAGTAAATTTATCCCTGTCGGAGCTGTTCAAAATATTCGACGGACTGAATGCGGTTGGCGCTTCGACGACGGCCAATTTGTTGTTGGAATCGTTGCACCGCCTTGCGCCAGTCCTTGGAGTTGAACAACCTGCCCGCGATCTGCACGCTATCGCCGCGGTGGCGCAGGAGCTGCTAACGGCGTGCCAGGCCAACCGCGATACTGATGAATTGTGCTTGTTGAAGTTTGCCTTCGAGCAATCGGAGTCCTCCAAGCCAACCTCATCGTGACGGTCCTGCTCGGGCGGTGCTCAGTCGCATGAAATGTCGCCAGTAAGGACGGCGCAATCGCCGTTTAATGTCAAATCGGCCCCGTATCGCGAACGTCCGAAATACTGGTTCGGCCGCTTCGGCACATGGCAGACCGGTCGCTGTCGTGTAGTGGAGACAGTAGTGGCGCCACTCTGCTCGGCGGGATAATCGCTGCAGCTTCCTTGAGGTCGCGCGATTGCGTTTCGTGCGCTGCCGGATACCGAGCAGGGGGCCAAGATAACCGCGTGCGCCCGTTGGCTTTTTGGTCATACGCGGCACCCACGAAGGGGGACAACATGTTTTGGGCATTCAATCCGGTAAAAACGAGCATCTCCGTCGTTGCAAACCAGACCACGACTGTCGATCTTCCGTGAAAATATCGCGACTTTGACCGACTTGTCGTTTGATCACGCCCTGCAGCTCCGCCGAGGGCCGCGCGAGATCCGCGCGAGGACGGTGGTGGCGATCGGGGCGCTGCGCGCCGACCTGACCTGAGCCGCCCGTGGCCCGCTCTAAGTCGCCTCGCCGGCGCATCCTACTCATCATCGCGGCCGGCGCCCTTGGTGTTCTCGCAGCCGTCACCACAGTCTGGGTCGTGTACCTCGACCACGTCGTGACCCGGGAATTCCAGGGTCGGCATTGGTCCGTGCCGGCGCGCGTGTACGCCGAACCGCTCGATCTGTATGTCGGTGCTCTGGTAGGGGCCGACGACCTCGAAGAGGAACTGCGCCGCCTCCACTACCGTAGCGGCGATCCCGCGGCAGGGCCCGGCGTCTACCATCGGCATGGCGGCGACTTCGATCTCCATGCGCGCCGCGTGCGCTTCGTAGATGAGCTGCGGGAGCCCGATCGGGTGTCCATCCGCGCGGGTAGCGACTCGATCACGGACCTCAGGAATGCGGACGGAACGGAGCTACCGGTGTTCCGCCTCGATCCACTCCTGGTCGGGAGCGTCTTTCCCGTCCACGGCGAGGACCGCATCGTGCTGTCGCCAACCGACGTGCCGCCGCTGCTGCGCTTGGGCGTCAAGCTGGTCGAGGACCGGCGATTTGACGAGCACCACGGCGTCGACCCGTACGGTATCGTGCGCGCACTGTGGGCCAACCTGCGGGCCGGCCGCGTGGTCCAAGGCGGCAGTACGCTGACCCAGCAGCTCGTCAAGAACTACTTCCTGTCGGACGAGCAGACCATCGGCCGTAAGGCAACTGAGGCCGTGATGGCCCTGCGGCTCGAGGCGCACTTCTCCAAAGAGGACATCCTGGTCGCGTACCTCAACGAGGTTTATCTCGGCCAGGACGGCGAGCGCGCGATACACGGTTTCGGACTCGGCAGCGAGTATTACTTCGCCAAGCCGCTCGCCGAGCTCGACGTCGGGGAACTCGCGCTGCTCATCGGGCTGGTCAAGGGTCCGTCCTTCTACGACCCGCGAAAGCACGCCGACCGCGCCCGCACGCGACGCAACCTCGTGCTGCAGGAGTTCATCGATGCACATCTGATCGACTCCGCGACTGCGAAACGCGCCGCCGCGGAGTCTCTCGGCCTGCGGCCGCCGGGGGGTGGCTACGTGCCGGCCTATCTCGATCTCGTCCGCCGGCACCTAAAGCGGGACTACGCTGAGGCGGATCTCGCCGCGGCAGGGCTCGCCGTGTACACGACGTTCGATCCACGCGCGCAGGCAGCGGCGGAGCGGGCGCTGGCGCGGCACCTGAGTCGCCTCGATGCGGCGAGCCGCGTGCATGGTGCACACCTCGAAGGCGCGGTGATCGTCGCCGAGCCGAACAGCGGCGATGTGGTCGCCGTGGTCGGCGGCCGCGAAGCTGGCGCCGAGGACTTCAACCGAGCGCTCGATGCGCGTCGGCCGATCGGCTCGCTGGTGAAGCCCGCCATCTACCTGGCCGCACTCGAGACCGGCCGCTACAACGCAGCCACTATGCTCGAGGACGCGCCGATAGAACTCAAGCTCGGCGACGGCAACATTTGGGCGCCGCAGAACTTCACCCACGAAATCTACGGCTCGGTGCCGATGGCGCGCGCGCTCGCCGAGTCGATGAATCTCGCGACCGTGCGGCTGGGGCTCGAAATTGGCCTGCCGCGGATCGCCGATACGCTGCAGCGGCTCGGGCTCGAGGCGCGCCCGACACTCAATCCGTCACTGCTGCTGGGTACCGTGGAGATGACCCCGCTCGAGGTCGTGCAAGTCTACACATCGCTCGCAAACGGCGGTTTCCGGGCACGACTGCGTTCGGTGCGTGCAGTGCTCGACGAGCACGGCCGGCCGCTCAAGAGTTTCGAGGTGCAGGTCGAGGTCGCGGCGCCTCCGTCTGCGATCTACCAGCTGGACAGAATGCTGACGCTAGTGACCACGCGAGGCACCGGCCGCGGCGCGCTCGCGCACTTGCCGCCGGGAACGGTTGTCGCCGGCAAGACCGGAACATCCTCCGACACGCGCGACAGCTGGTTCGCTGGATTCACCGGCAGCTACCTCGCGGTCGTCTGGGTGGGTTACGATGACAACCGCGTCACCGGGCTCACCGGGGCCGCCGGAGCGCTGCCGGTGTGGGGCGACACGATGGCGAGCCTTAAGTCTGCTTCATTCCAACCCGTACCGCCGGAACTCATCGAGGATCGCTGGATCGGATTCGGGGATGGACTGGAGACTACGCCTGCCTGTAACGCGGACGCGGTCGCCGTCGCGGTGCCGAAGGGCACGGCACTACCGGGCAATCCCAGCTGCGGCTCCTCGCCAACTAGCACGCTGACTGACAAGATCAAGGCATGGTTCAAGACGATCGTTCACTGAGAAGGCTCGCCGTCGCGCTCACCTCTACGGTACTACTCAGTGGCTGCGCCACCCTGCGAGCGCCCTCCGAGCCGCCGTCGCCGCCGTCGACCCAGCCGTTACCATACCAGCCAACACCGCCCCAGCAACAGCCGGCACGCGAGAACCACCTCTCGCCTGCCACCCGCTCGCTCGTGACGCAGGCACATACCCAAGTCGCGCGCGGTGACCTGCCGGCCGCGTCGTCGACGCTCGATCGGGCGCTGCGCATCGAACCGAATAATCCACTGCTGTGGATCGAGCTCGGACGGCTGCGGCTCGCGGAGAGCGACGCGCACCAGGCCGAGATCTGCAGTCGCAAGGCGCTTGCGCTCGCCAGTGGCGATCATGGCACTCAGTCACAGGCTGGGCGGCTGCTGGCCGACGCATTGCGCGCCCAGCGGCGCAATCAGGAAGCACGCGAGGTCGAGAGCCAGCCGTACATGAACTAGTACGTTGGCTCTCACAATGCAAATCTGGGCAATTCTCCTCTTAGTCCCGAACAATTCGGTGGGTACGCGGGCCATCGCGAGTCAAGGGTTCAGGCGTTCTGGCGCAATTCCGGACGTGTGTGGACTTCGGATGCGTTCGTAGGAAACTCACCACTCCCAGCGCCACCGCGCCACCGACGTTCGCTGCTGTCCGAAGTGCAAGGCCAAAAAGCATGGCATCTACCGCGCAAGCAGTCCACCTTTTGTCGCCAGCGTTGGCACGGAGAACGAGAGTGGGAACACGCCGCAGAACCGTACGACCAGACGACGCGGCAGTAGCCCGGCTCGGGCAGAGCAACTCGCGCGGGCAATTTGGCCGTCCGCTGCAAGCCGAATGGCTACCTTCTAGGCTCATACCGCATCGCCACCACCCCCGAGCCGAACTCCAACCGGCTCACGGGCTTCAAGTCGACACGCTTCGATAGCCCCGCGAACAACGTCGGCCCGTGGCCCGCCAGCCTGGGCTGTACCAAGAATTCGTACTCATCGATCAATCCCAGCTCCGCCAACGCCAGCGGGAGCGTCACGCCTCCCACCAACAGCCCCTTACCCGACTCCCGCTTGAGCTGCTGAACGGCCTTCCCCAGATCCCCGCGCACGAGCTCCGCGTTCCAATCGACCCGGTCCATGGTGCGCGACACGACGTACTTCCTTGCCGCGTCGATCGTTCGAGCGAAGGGCTCCATCCAATCAGGCCTCGCTCCCGTCCGCGCCGGCGGCCGAAACGCTGCCTCCATCATTTCGTAAGTCACCCGGCCAAAGAGGAGGGCATCGGCCTGGGCGAGGTTCTCGGCCGCGTGACGATGCAATTCTTCGTCCGCGAACATTGCACGATGATCGCAGCACCCGTCCAATGTGACGTTGATGGAATACCGAAGGGGTCGCATTGCGTAAGCGTATCGCCGACGGGGTAGACCAGCAAGTTAGCCAAGATCGACATTGCATTGCCCGGAAGCGGTCGACCATGACCGGCAACTTCGGGTCGCGAAGCGACCGACGGCCGCCGGACTCAGATCGAAGCCATGAACGCCTTGCCATTGAGGGAGCGACGGGCTCCACGCGGCCACTTTGAGACATACATCTCGCTAAAGTCATCGTCGTAATGCGGCCGTTCGCGGCCTCCAGTAGGCTAATTCGATGAGAGGACTTCGTCGCCGCCGTTCGTTGCTGCTTGCTGGTCTCGCGGTCGCTGGAGCGATCCTCGTCATGACCGGTGCGACTCCCGGGACATTTATGGTGCGGCGCCCCGCCAACGAATATGAGAGGGTACTGTACTATTTCGCGCAAAACGTGGGCGAACCCAAGCTCTGCGACCATATCTCCTGGGCCGCATACGCACGCTACAGCGTGATGTTTGGCGGCGGCGGCGCATCGTACGCCCGCTCCGATTGTTACGAGCGAGCCGCCGAAGCTCGGTACGATCCCTCGCTCTGCTGGCGCGTACGACCCCTGCTGGATCTCAATCCGCTGTCCAGTGGCTATTCCGCATTGAGTTGCCGCCGTCGCACGCGGGCGAGGTATCAGACCGGCATCGCGCTGAATGACGCACTGCTGATTCGGACCTTCGAACGCATGGGCTATGACATCGACCAGATGAGCATCCATGGCGTGATCCCGCCGGCAATCTGGCTCCGCGACGTTTATATCAGTCTGCCCCATGACCCAGCCGCGATCGCACAAGCGAAACGGTTGCTGACCAGCCCGGACAATGCCTTGACAGCCGATGACCGACGCTATCTCTCCCAATTTTCCGCCGTCGCCACCGAAAACCCGCAGTGGTGCGAGTCGATCCCACAGACAGCCGCAATCAATGATCCGTCGGCGCCGTCGCGTGACTCGTGCTACCTGGAGGTTGCCTACAACTCCGGGGACGTGCGCCTCTGCGATCGTATGACACCTGCGGCGCTCGAACCGAAGGTGCAAGAAGCGAAGGCGCAGGGAGTGCGTGGAGAAATAGCGGAACAACTTGGACTGCACGGCGACTGCCTGCGGATCCCCAAGCGGGTCGGGCCTGTGCACCCCTACGGCCCCGCTATACCAGGCGATGACGCTCAGACCCTGCGGCTGCTCGCAGCACTTCACGTTGTTGTGCCTCGGGCACACGACTGGACTGAAAACCAAAAAGCCATCTACTTCAGGAATTTTCTATTTGCACTTTGGCCAAAACGCGCGCCCTATCCGGGCGAACGTGCGCACCGGGCTACCGCACGCGAGGTGGCTGAGGAAGCGACAAAGGACGCGGCCCGGGATCAGGCGCGTGAGCAGCTTGTGGTTCGCCTGACCGAACTGCCCGCCGAACCTTGACTGGCGCTTTCACTCGCAGTAGCTCCCCACCTCCAGCACCACCGACGTCCGCCGACGCCCGATGAGCCAGCCAAGAATAGAGTACCAAAATAAAACGACGATAAAACCGCTGGAAACTAAGCTTGGCACGCGCGTGACAATGACATCCTGCCGAGCGTGGGCGTCCCGAGGCGTCTTGCCCGTCCAACGCTTGAATGCATGCGTGAATGCACTGACTTCCTGATAGCCAAGCAGCCATGCAATTCGCGATATAGATATGTCCGGGTCAGATAAATACCGCCTCGCCAGATCGCCTCTCAACCTTTCAAGAACTTCCGAAAATGTCACGCCCTCCAATGCGAGCCGGCGCGCTGAAGTTCGCTGGCTCAAGCCGAGTCTCGTGGCGATCCCCGACGCGCGCACCTTTCCATGCGGCAAGAGCGGAACAATTGCATTCTCTACCGCCACTCGGAACGTGCCTTTGTTCATACGTCGATGAGAAAGAGCTTGCTCGCAATTCGCCACCAAAAGCTCGTTGCGCGCCGCCCAACGTTTCTGAGGAAGCCGGAACATAAAAGAGCAATCCCAGCTCTCGAAGATCAGGTAATTGCGCGAGGTGGCAGCCGAGAGAGTCGTCCCCCAAAGCATTCGCAGCGAGATTTAAGAACTGGATCTGATGGTGGACAGCGAGTCGCCACTGCGATCCTTGATTTGTGGATCGGTCAGTGCCGCCTTCTTCAAAAGCGGTTCTGGCTCAATGCCAGCCCGTCGCGCGCATGCATAGGCGAGCCGGGCGATCCCCCCGTTGCAGTCGGGAGCGTGCCGAGACGCTTGGTATCGACATCATTCACGGTCTTCGCGTTCAATGGCCGCGGTTGCTGCTGGCCCGCAGCGACAACGCTTTGGCACTTGATAGCAAGACATCATGCGAATTCACACGTATAAAACTGCCCACCCAGAAAACCTATCTCGAAACGGCACTCGAGCTTGGTTCTTTGTGGAAATGGAAGAGGCGCGCAAGTGCAGCGCTAGCGTGTTAAGCATCAAAGGAGAAGATTATGCGTTTCGGAAACCTAACGATAAATGAACTGTTGATATTTGCAATGGGCGATGCGCGCTATGAGCAAGACCCGTTGTTCACCGAGTTGGTGGAACGCCTGGCCGGGAAGCGGACGTAAAATCGGGCGCTGCGCCAAGCCACGACGGCGGGCGTCAGAGCCATACGTCCGCATTCCGGACCACTTGTTCATGCCAATGAAGCGTAATGTTGTTGCGATAATCGACGATAACCTCGGTGTTCTCGGCGCCATGAGCCGATTGTTGTCGGCGTTCGGATACGATACAGAACTATATGTTTCGGCTAAAGAGTTCCTTGATGCTGCGATGACGACCGCTGCGATCTGCCTCATTGTCGATATTCAACTTGGCCAGAGTTGCGGTATTGAATTCGCGCAGCACCTTGCAAACGCGGGCTTCACCATCCCCGTCATATTCATGACTGCGGATGATAATGAATCGCTCAAAAGGCGAGCCATGGAAGCCGGCTGCGTCTCTTTCTTACTTAAGCCATTTTCCGCGGACGTCCTGATGGAGGCGTTGGTTAATTTGTCTCCTCGTAGCGCCGTTAGTATTCCGCGGAGTAGAAGCTCAACTCTTTCTCGTGGACCTGATTGGTTCGCACGCCGATCAATTCTGTGATCTCGCGGCGCAGGACGGCTTCCCGGTAGTTCACTTGCTGGAGATGACCATGGATACAGTTGCTAAAAAGATGCTGATTCGGGTCCTGGCCATCACAGCGCTCGTCGCTGGCGCGATTGGCACCGCAATCGCCGGCTACTGGACCTATGATGCCTACGGTATCCCGGTCGATGGTCCGACTTGCTACAGCCAGTTTGTTCGCACCGGCCCGTTTACCGGCTTTTGGACTCGGGTTTGCGAGTGATCCCTTTCACTGCCGAGTATGAGTCGGGGGTGTTAAGTCGATACAGTTTTCATCGCCCTTACGGGTCGTGGACCTTAGACATATGGACTCCTGCCGCGCGTCCGCGTTGAGACAACCTCTGCTGCGCCTTGGTACCTTGGTAAGCACGCATACGCTTCCCTGCGGATTCCTCCTCCGTAGATTTGCCCCTTCACGTGCCTATTGTCGCTATGAGTGTCAAGGTCCCGGTGGAACCAATGCTGTACATCGAGACATCGTTTGAGCCGGAATTCGTCACGTAGGCGAACTTTCCCGACGGATGTATGGCTATCGAGGTAGGAGACAGCCCCGCCGCTATCATACCTATCAGTGCGAAATTTCTGACTCACCCAAGCGCGTGGCGCAGCAATACTTAGAGGGATTGCCGCGCGACTAAACGGGCGTTCATCTCCGGAGTAAACCTCTGGTAGTTATTCCGTCCGCCTCTCTTGGCGTGATACATCGCGGTGTCGGCGTTCGTGAGAACCGCTTCGGCGTCCTCGCCGTCGTCCGGGTAGAGACTGATGCCGATGCTCAGGGTGACGTTGAGCCGATGGATACCGATGAGATGGGGCTCGGCCATGGTCTTGATAAACTTTTCTGCGGCGAGGGCCGCGTCCTGCGCCGCCTCGACTTCGGACAGCAACACCACGAATTCGTCGCCGCCCTGGCGGCTGACGGTATCGGAGTGGCGGACGCATCCCTCTAGGCGCTTTGCGACTGACTGCAGCAACTGATCGCCCACTGAATGTCCGAGCGAATCGTTGATGTCCTTAAAATGGTCGAGATCCAGATACATCAGGGCGACTCTCTTGCCATGACGTTGTGCGAGCGCGATCGACTGCGCCAAGCGATCGGTCAACAGCGCACGGTTTGGCAACCCGGTAAGGAAGTCGCGTTCGGCCTTAAAGGACATTTGCATTGTGGCGTGCTCGGCGAGATCGGTCATGGTCTGTGAGTGAACCGCTGCGACGACAAGGTGCTCGTTCGCTTCCAGCAACTGCGCCTCGGCGTGCGCGCGCCGCTCGGCGGTAGCCCTCGCGGCCTCATCGCGCCGGTCAGCAACCTCGTCTCGCAGATCTGCGGCCTGTTCGCGGGCAAGTACAGCGGCCTCGCGCCGGTCAGCAACCTCGTTTCGCAGATCTGCGGCCTGTTCGCGGGCAAGTACAGCGGCCTCGCGCGCGTCGAGCGTCGTAGCGGTCGAGGCCGCACATCGCGCGCGCTTATTTACCTCAAGTGGCTGTGCGGTCGCGCCTTTTGGACGAGTGTGGTCGATGTTACTCATCCCAGTTTGCCTCCGTCAACCGCATCGGCTGTGGTCGCCTGCGTCGGGCTGGCCGCTGAGGAGTGCTTCGTATTCGCACGCGGGGGCACCGATGACGATGCCGGCATCGGTGATCGCGAACTGCCGAAGCTCGTTGCTGTGGGCGCTGCCGCGTCCGATCGGGTAGTCACCTCGCCGCACAGCTGACCGTAATGATGATGCTCGTCCCATGCAAAGTGGTCGTAGAAAGTCAGGTGCGCACTGGCTTGGCCAGCTTGATGAGGTAGGCCTCGTGTCCCATCAGCGTCGAATATTCCAGCACGCTCCAGCCGTCCCGCAGCGCCGGGCCGCCTATGTGCTGGATCGGAAGGTAGGTCGCGATACCGGGTAACGCCTCACTCGGTGGACTGAGCGGAGCACCACCCTCGGCAGAACCGATGGTCCCAAGCGTTACGAGAACCAGGGACAGTCCCCCACAACGGGTGGCACTCGTCCGTTCATTCCACCGATTGATATACGTCACCTCCGTCGGCGATACGCGCGCCAACGGCCGCCCTGAATCGTCCGTGCTGCCAAAGACCGCGTCAGACAAAAACAGCGAGGCCAAGAACGCCGTCAACGTCGCTTTAAATATCCAAGGGCAAGCTTCTTCCTTGCTAAATCTAAATGCAAGCTAAAGTCGCTTGATGTGTCCGTTATAACCCTCCTGGCTTTCCGGTGCGGACTCCTCCGTCAGACAAGTACCCGACAATGGATCGCGCCGCTGTCAGGTCGCGCTCCTCGAGGCGGTAACCTTGAATTGACGTCGGAATAGATGCGCTCTTGTTCGAACAAATTACTGCACTCCACGGGGAAGCAGCGGAACCGAAAGTTCGATCGAGGCAGCTGTTCGCATTCCGTTGTTTCACATAGCTGACCCAACAACCGGGGAAATCAAGAAAGCGGGTTTCTCTACCGTCGCGTTGCTCGGCACTCGTTTCACCATGTGACAAGAATTCTACATAATCTTCGATAAGTCAGACTTAACAACTGCCAATCAGCAGCGGCGCGAAGCCCCGTCCGGTGCATCGGCTCGTTGGGCAGATCAAGGGATTCTCGCAAGGCCAGGGAGAATGCGTCCTACCACCTGAGACGAGTGCGCAACCTGCTTATTCCCGCCTTTGAGTAGCGCTCCCGGTCACCGCTTGACTACGAATTCGCCACCCACAAGGGACGCGCATTTTTGCGCACCACAGATCCCTGCAAGTGCTACAGTGAACAATTGTCCCGCGTCGCACAAACGTGCGCGTGCCTCCGTGCACCACGGATTTGTAAATGAGCCAGAGCACTCCACAGATGCTGGGTTTCGCCGAGCGCCTCATTGCTTGTGAGACCAGGGGAAAGAAATCTTCCGGGACAAAAACTCCGGCGGCCTTTCCCGTCTGTGAGAAGTTGCGTCCGCATCTGGCGACCCTCATGGGTAACACCGGTTTTCGCGCGCTTCTTTCCCGCGCGCTCGTACGGGCCGAGGCGGACGTTCCGTCGCTGCGCGCGATGCAGGTCAAAGCGGATGGCTCTTTGGCGGGGTTGGACAAACCTGAAGTGCAAGCTGACCCGGAAGAGCGTGCCAAGGGTAGCGTGGTTCTGGTCGCCCAGTTGCTCGACCTGCTGGTGGCTTTCATCGGCGAAACTTTAACGCTGCGGATCGTGTGCGACGTGTGGCCGAAACTGTCCCTCAACGATTTGAATTTTGGTAAAGGAGATAAGAATTAAAAACCAATATGTCGCGGATAAAGGCAAACCGACAAAAAAAGCCGTGAGCCAACCCTCTAAAGTCGCGATCCGAAAAATACCAACCGGCGTGCGCGGCCTCGACGATATCCTGGGCGGCGGTATCCCGGAATTTTCTTTCAACATCATCGCCGGCCCGCCGGGGTGCGGCAAAACCACGCTGGTTCATCAGATCGTTTTCGCCAATGCCACGGCGAAGAAACCCGCGCTCTTTTTCACCGTCCTCGGCGAATCCGCCATAAAAATGCTGCGCTACCAGCAACAATATTCTTTCTTCGACGAATCCAAGCTTGGCAACGCCGTCCGCTTTATCAACCTGGCCGACGTGGTACTGAATCAGGATTTGAGTGCAGTTTTCGATGAAATTACCAAGCGAGTCACGGCGATCAATCCGGGCGTCGTGGTGGTGGACTCCTTTCGCACGGTGGTGCGCACAGCGACGGGTGGGGCGAGCGAAATTAAAATGCAATCGTTCATCCAGCGCCTCGCCCAGTTTCTGACCAGTTGGGAAGCCACGACGTTTTTGGTCGGCGAATATGTCCCGGAAGAGATTCGCGACAATCCGCTGTTCACCATCGCCGACGGACTTTTCTGGCTTTCGCAGAATGTGGAGAGAAATTCCGTAGTGCGAAAATTGCAAATCATGAAAGTGCGCGGGCAGGACTCGGTGCCAGGATTGCACACCATCCGCATTACCGATGGCGGGTTGCAAGCCTTCTCGCGCACGTTAGGATTCGTCCGCAAAAAGAAGAAACCGGCGCGTCAGCAGCGGCTTTCCACGGGCATTCCCGAATTGGACAAGATGATGGGCGGGGGCGTTCGCGAAGGCGACAGTCTCCTCGTGGCGGGGCCTTCGGGGACGGGAAAATCGGCGCTGGCGACGCAATTTATCGCCGAAGGACTTCGCCATGGGGATCCGGGAATTATGGCGATCTTCGAAGAACGCCCGCAAGGATACACGGAGCGCGCCGATAGTTTTGGTTTGAATTTAAAAACGCCGCAGGAAAAGGGAAAACTCGAAATCCTTTACCTTCGTCCGCTCGACCTTTCGGTGGATGAAACGATGCAAGAGATTCTCGATGCCGTCGAAAGGATCGGCGCGAAACGGCTGGTGATCGATTCGCTGGTCAGTCTTGAGATGGCGCTGGCGCCCGGTTTCCGCACGGACTTTCGCGAGTCGCTCTACCGGATGATTGTGGCGTTGACGGGAGCCGGGGTCACGATTCTCAGCACGGTTGAAACGGAGGATACATTTACCGGGTTTACCTTTAGCCATTACACGATCTCGTTCCTGACCGATGACATTATCCGGTTGCGTTATGTGGAAATTGACGGCCAGCTTCGCAAAGTGATGGTCGTGATCAAAATGCGCGGCGGCAATCATAGCAAAGACATCCGCGAATATGTCATCACGGACAGGGGCGTCGTGGTCATCCGCCCGCGATCCACGGACTACTACGGGTTGACCACAGGAATCCCCATGCGCACCGGCCCGCGAAAGGCGCAAGAAGAAGAAACGGCGCCGGAACCGAAGGCGAAGAAGTAGGAACACCGCTCAAATGCACGAGACCGCCCAGTTACATGAAAAGCTGCTCGCGATGAACGAGGCGTTGCTCCTCGGGTCGGTGTGACCATGGGTGCCCTCTATCTTTGGCCGTGATTTTCGCCGGACGGCACGCAGATTCTATTTAGTCGCCGGTGTGAAAGAGCTGGGAGCTATTCCTCGTTTCCTGTGATCGGCGGTGAGGCGGTGAGGCTGGTCGGTTCTCATTTGCCAGTCGCCGCGACCCGAGCGAATTAGGCGAAACGAAGCAACCTCATTGCATTCACGGGGACTTCCTCTACTAGCAAATCGCAGGTTTGGCTGCCGTCCGCTAGCTGCCAAAACTGGCGGTCTCAGCACTGCCCGCAGCATTTCCGAATTGCGTCAGGCGGCTGGGATTTGCCTGTTTCGCCCCGGCGCCCGCGTTTGATCGGTATCGGCGCGCGTGTCCGGCGTCGAGCAGGGCACGCTGCATTCGACCCGCAGCCCACCGCCGTCGACGCTTGTGTAGCGAAGCGCGCCGCCGATGGTGCGCGCGCGGTACTCCATGACACATCGCCCAATCCCCGCACTCGAATTCTGTGCATCGGACAGCCCAACCCCGTTGTCTTCAACGGCAAGCCGAATCTCGCTCCCGTTGTGTTCGCAGATGACTCGCACTGTCGTGCACTGGCTGTGGTGGCACGCATTCGTGATCGCCTCGCGGCCGATGCGAAACAGTTCATACGCTACGGTGTCATCCAGGCAGTCTGGCGGCGAACTATCGTCACCCGAGAATTCGAAGCGGATGGCGGAGGCGGTCCGGCTCTCTACGAATTGACGCAGGGCCATCATGACTCCTTCCGTATGCACCATAAATCCGCCAAAGCCCTGAGCCAGCAGGCGACAACGCTCGATTGCGCTGCTCAGTAGCTGTGAAGCGTTTTGGAGCGGCTCACTCACGCTCTCGGTCTGCGCAGCTGGCGTGCGCCGCAACGCTCCGAGCAGTAGCGCAATGCCCACCAGATCCTGGGCCACGTCATCGTGCAGCTCGGCTGCAAGATGCTGGGCTTCGTTCATGCGCTCGGCCCGTAGCCGTTTCTCGAATTCGCGTTCCTGAGTGCGCAGCACCGTCAGATCCCGATACGCCATGCGCAACTCGAGCTGATCGACGATCTGCTGCGCCAGCAGCGTGAGTGCCTCCCGCTGAAACTCTGTCAAGTTCCGCGGTACGGTGTCCATAACGGCCAGGGTGCCCAAAATCGCGCCTCGCGGTGTTACGAGTGCCATGCCCGCATAAAAACTCACGTGCGGTGGCCCTGTCACCAGAGGGTTATCTGCAAACCGGGGATCGAGCCGCATATCCTCACACACGATACTGCGGCGCTCGAAGACCACGTGCGCGCAGGGTGCCCAGTCGCGAGGAATTTCCACCAGCGTGACGCCGACCCGGGACTTGAACCATTGTCGACTCTCGTCCGTGAGACTGACGAGCGCGAAGGGAGCACCCGTCAGCTGAGACGCGAGGCGCGTCACCGCATCGAAGGCCTCCTCCGGGTCGGTATCGAGGACCTGGTAGCGCCGAAGCTCGAGAAGTCTCTCAGGTTCAGTGGAAGGTACGGGTGCGGCGGGCATGGCGTAACTCGCGACAGTGACGGATTCAGGGGGCGAGTAGCGGGTGATTGGGCGTTTGCCTGCGAGTGCTTCGCGGAGGAGGGCCGCCGGAGCCGGCTAAGCAGCAACAGAGCATCCAAAGTTGTTCCCTCAGCCCGCAGCAGGGCGCGCCTGCGCTGCTCGGCTGGCTTCGCTGACCTCGATGATCAGCGCGGACCCAGCGTCCCCGATCAGGCGTCCGGTCAGCCCGCCGACGCCATGCAACACGGCACCGTGGACCCTCAAGATCACGCATATTGTGTCCCCCATCTCACGATCTCGCGCCGGCCGGAATCTCCGCTTGGACTGGAACGGCCCGGTCGACGGACTTGCTTAGATTACTTCGGCGTAATCGCCCCTCCCAATTGTACGAGAACGAGCGCAACTCGGGCGGATATTTGTGGTGCTGCCTCGACCAGCACGATGCGAGAGTGGTCCATTCCGCATGCTGGCCGCCGCCCCCAGTGTTGCGTCAGGTACCGGAACGCGCCCAGTACCGCATCTAATCGATTACTTACGATTCACTCAGAACCATTGGGAGCGCGACCGTAAGACTCTGTGGCCAGTGTCAGCACATACAAACTATCGCCGAAAGCAGCCCTGTACCCAGAAACGCGCATTCGCATATAGAGTCTTTGGCAGCGTTTTCGTTGGTGGCGACCCAGCTACCGATTCATCGTTTTACGGGATGCGGCGCGCCCATGATTTTCCGCGACTGCGGCTCGGGCTAGCTTCTCGATCAGATAGTCGCCGAGGACTTCGACGCGCTTTGGTAACGGCCCCTCGGGCGCGCCGCATCCTGAATTCGTGGATCGGCCATTACGAACATCTGGCGTCGTAGAAGCATAATATGACCATCGGATTGTCGAGAGAGGTCTTCTATCTCTTGCGGTCAGCGACCGTCTCGGTCGAGAATTAACCCCACGGCCGGTGGAATGAGCGCTTGCGAATGCGACAGTTTCGTATATATGCGCCAAATCTCAGAGGAGCGTTTTGTATTAAATGAATTTGTGTCAACGAGACCTAACTGGACGAGGCGCTCGCCGACCTGCAACGCCGCATCGCGGCGACACGGTGGCCCGAGCGGGAGATCGTCGCGGATCAGTCGCAAGGCGTGCAGCTCGCGACGGTTCAGAAGCTCGCGCACTACAGGACCCGCGCGGGCTGAAGAAATTGGGTCTCACTGGGCGCACCGGTTGACCGGCTCGGCGGGTTCCGTATCGTTGCCAATGGGAGTATCCCTGTGATTGTCACGACCTTCCCCAGAGCTGTGCGGGTCATCGAGCATACTTTGATACCGTTGAAAGACGGTACGACGCTGGCGGCTCGCATCTGGTTGCCGGAGGATGCTGAGCAGAATCCAGTTCCTGCAATCCTGGAGTATCTCCCGTATCGCAAGCGCGACGGGACTTACGAACGAGACGCGCTGACTCATCCCTATCTCGCAGGTCACGGATACGCGGGCGTCCGCGTCGACATTCGAGGTAGCGGTGAATCGACGGGCTTGCTGTTCGACGAGTACGCCAAGCAGGAACAAGACGATGGCGTGGAGCTAATCGCTTGGCTGGCGGCACAACCTTGGTGCAATGGCGCTGTTGGAATGATGGGAATCTCTTGGGGTGGGTTCAATGGACTTCAGATCGCGGCGCGCCGCCCCCCGGCACTCAAAGCAATCGTAACCATTTGTTCAACCGACGATCGGTACGCTGACGACGCGCATTACATGGGCGGCACGCTTCTTACCACCGCTGGACTTGAGTGGGCCTTTTTCTTTTTCGGCTTGATGTGCCTTCCGCCCGATCCGGCGCTGGTCGGCGATAGCTGGCGAGCGATGTGGTTGGAGCGCCTGCAGAACATACCGCTGTTCTTGGAAAATTGGCTGCAGCACCAACGACGCGATGCGTATTGGAAGCACGGATCGGTATGCGAGGACTACGCAGCGATCCAATGCCCGGTCTATGCCGTCGGTGGTTGGACCGATGGTTATAAGAATGCAATCCCGCGCCTTCTCGAGCGACTGAAGGTGCCCCGCAAGGGTCTCATCGGGCCATGGGCACACGCCTATCCGCACTTTGCACTTCCCGGACCCCAGATCGGATTCCTCCAAGAAATCCTGCGTTGGTGGAATTATTGGCTGAAGGGCGTCGATACGGGCGTGATGGATGAACCTATGCTGCGTGCGTGGATGACGGAAAGTGTGAAACCGGCGACCCACCACGACACGTTGCCGGGCCGGTGGATTGCAGAACCTTCGTGGCCACCGCCAGGAATAATGCCGCGGCTGCTGTTCTTGACTGATGAGGGTCTGGGAGAAGCCGCGGCACTTCTGACGGCTCGCGCCGTATGCTCGCCGCAGACGGTTGGTAAGTGTGCAGGCGACTGGGTTCCATTCGGTCGTGGGCACGATCAGGCGCGCGATCAGCAAGAAGATGACATGCGCTCCTTGGTTTTCGAGACGACGCCACTCGATGAGCCGATCGAGATCCTTGGCGCTCCGATCGTAACGCTCGATGTCGCGTCCGACCGGCCGATTGCGAATCTAGTAGTTCGGTTATGCGATGTGCACCCGTCCGGTGAATCGCTGCGTGTCAGCTATGGTGTGCTCAACCTCACTCATCGCGAGGGCCACGAACAGCCCGCTCTGCTGGCGATAGGTGAGCGCTACCGAGTGCGCATCCAGCTCGATGATGCAGGCTCGGTATTTCCACCCGGCCACAGGGTGAGGCTTGCGATATCTACGGCTTACTGGCCGATGATCTGGCCCAGTCCGGAGACGGCGACTGTGCTGATCTTTGCTGGCACGCTCGATCTGCCGCAACGCTCGCCAAACGTCGCAGACGCCAGGCTCTCGCCTTTTCCTGAACCGGAGACGGCGTCACCCGAGAAGCCAACCATCTTTCGTCGCGATGGTGTGCGGGTTGAACACATCGACCGCATTGGTCTGGAATTGGGCACACAGTACAAGTCGGAGTATCACGTCGAGGAGAATGATCCGCTCGGCGCCGTTGCCGAACTGCGCAATACCCAGACTCTGTCGCGAAACGAATGGCAAGTCCGGGTCGAGACGGAGCTGCGGCTGTCATCCACCGGCAATGCCTTCCTGCTGCAGGCAAGTTTGCGCGCCTGGGAGGGCGCGAACGAAATGTGTCGTCGCGAATGGAATCGCACTATTGCCCGAGATTTCTTATGATCGATCCGAATAAAGCATGTTTGATGTAGTGCATGAGTCTTTCTGGTCCGCAGAGGACCAGGCCCCGCCGGGCAGATTTAGATCATGCGCTAGTTCACTGTCGTAACGACAAGAAAACAGGGAGCGAGGGTAGCGTTATGATAAACGATATCAACGATGAGCTCATTCTTGCGGCCCGCCTCCTTCTCGCGACACTATTTCTGATTTTCGGCTGGAGAAAGCTGAGGGACTATTCGGGCACGGTAAGTCAAATGGTGCAGCTTGGCGTTCCGACGCCAGTACTGGCTGCTGCCGTAGCGATCTTCATGGAGCTTCCGGTTGCGTTCGCGGTCGCTGTTGGCGCGTTCGCGCGTCCTTCGGCTTTACTTTTGGTTTTATACACGCTGGGAACTGCGCTTATTGGGCATCACTATTGGACAATAACAGGTGCAGATCAAGTCGCCAGCATGGATGGCTTTTACAAAAATCTCAGCATTATGGGAGGCTTCTTGCTGTTGTACATTACTGGTGCGGGAAAATATTCGGTCGATGTATTGTGCAGTATCGCCGCGCCATAACCTGTGTGCTATTGGGCCGACGATGCAACGTCACGTCGCGTAAAGTCGGAAGCGTTTATGGTTGGGTGTCCGCAGTCTACCATCAACAGCTCATTTCAAGGGTGTCGCACCACGACCGCCCAGCGTACCGCTTGCCGCATCCGTGGTGACCGCGTACACTCCGGCGACGAAAGGTCCCGAAGGAGGGATCCTCATCGGCCGCCGCGGTCGGCGAGGGCGCCCAAGTCGCGGCAGCGCTGCACACCTACTTGGCTGGCACAAACCGAATCTGGAACCAGTCCTGCAGTGCCGGCCAAAACCCGTTCAGATCAAGGCTATCGAATAGCGCCCCTTTGGTCCGCCCGTCGATGAGGGGCAACTGAAGCAAAAAAAGTCAGAGAGGGCCTATGAAGTCCGAGAGGGATGGTATCAACCCAGCGGCCAAGCCAAGCGGAACAGGTTGCGTCGAATGCTTGGCTCTGGGCGGATGGTGGTTGCATCTTCGCAAATGCGCCGAATGCGGTCACATCGGCTGCTGTGATAGTTCACCAAATCAGCATGCATCGAAACATAACACCGCTACGGGTCACCCGATAATCACGAGCTTCGAGCCGGGCGAGCGGTGGTTTTACGACTATCGTACGGAGCAATTCTTCACCGGCCCGAAGCTTCACACTTCTCACTCGCATCCGTTGGATCAACCGGTGCCGGGACCGGCCGGAGCGGTGCCTTCAAACTGGCAAACGCTGCTTCACAAATAGGGGGCGGCTCTTTGGTGCGGCCGCAAGCCACGCGGTCAGATCTCGGCTTCACAAGGCCCCCGCCTGAGAATCCGACCGGTTACAGATAGTGCTGTCTTCTGCCTGGTCGACCGGCGGTTTTGCTGTTTGAGAGGCCCTCATATGTGTGATGTCTGCTTTTGATGCTGTGGACGGTTCCTCCACCGGCACGTGAGTGCCATGAATGTGGGTGCCTGCTGAAGCCCCACGATTCGGAGGAGCCACGTCACCAGTCCCCTGATCGTGCACACCTCGACGGTGAGAAAATCTGTCGCCACCAGGCATTCCCGATGAGCTCGAAGAAACGTCGACCACGGCATGCGCTTCGTGAGCCCCGTACGTAGGCTGCCTGTTCACGCGTCAAGAGGCCGCAATTGGTCAAGCATGGTGGGAATCAATTCAGAGACCGTCGGATGAATGTGCATCGCCCATTGCATCACAGTGTACGGCGCCTGCGCATACATCAGATCCAGCACGCAGTGAATCACCTCATCGCCACCGGTCCCGAGAATGGTGGCCCCCAGGAACTCTTTCGAGTCCGCGTCCACGAGCACTTTCATGAATCCCTGGGTCTCGCCCTTCTCGACTGCCCGGCCGACATTTGTCATGGGCCACCGCCCGATGAGCACACGCCGTCCGGAGGCAAGCGCATCACGCTCCGTCATCCCGCATCGCCCAAGCGGAGGATCGATATAAAGATTGTAAGCCCGGATGCGGTCTGTGACGCTGTGCATCTGGTGGTCCAACAGGTTGGCCGCGACGATCTTGAAATCGTTGTAAGAGGTGTGCGTGAATCCTCCGCGTCCGTTGCAATCGCCGAGTGCCCAGATGCCAGCAACATTGGTGCGCAGTTGATTGTCCACAACGATGTATCCGTGGGCATCGCGCTCGACCCCCGCCCTTTCCAGGCCTAGGTCATCGGTGTTCGGCGTCCGGCCCATTGCCAGCAGCAAGTGCGATCCGCTCACCTCCACCGCGCCTTCAGTGCAATCCACGCGCGCCCCGACCTCATCGCCGTGATTCATCAGCTCGATGCACGTCGCGTTGAGTCGCACCTGAATGCTCTCGCGCTCGAGGAGCGCCTGCACTTCCATTGATACGTCCTCATCTTCATGCTCGATCAGCCGCGGTGCCCTGTCGATGATTGTCACCTCGCTGCCAAAGCGCCTGAAAACCTGCCCGAACTCCAGTCCCACATAACCACCGCCGACAATGACGAGATGTCGCGGCAGAATGTCGACGTCCAGCAACGTGGAATTGGTCAGATAAGGCGTGTCCGCCACTCCAGGCATGGACGGTATCGCCGCGCGTGCTCCCACGTTGATGAAAATTTGCGGCGCCGCCAGTAACTCCTCGCCCACCCGCACCTCGTTCGGCGACTCGAAGCGCACATGCCCCTGGTACACCATGCAGTTCGGCGTGTTCTTGAGCCATGATTCCAACGCACTTCTTGTTTTTCCCGTAATTTCATCCTTGCGTGCTTTTACTCGCCTCATATCAGTACATATTGGCCCCGCCAATTGGACACCGAATTCCCCCGCGCGGCGGGCCATGTGCGCAGCATAGGCGGAGGCGACTAGCGTCTTGGTCGGGATGCAGCCTGTATTGACACACGTTCCCCCAAAGCGGCCGCGCTCGATGATGGCGACTCGTTGGCCCGCAGCCGCCATCCGCACCGCCAGGAATGGTCCGGATTGCCCAGTTCCGATGACGATTGCATCAAAGCTTTTTTTCATGGTCGGTGACCATCCTCGGTCTGCGCCCTTAGAGGTCGATCTCGATGTCACCTCGCGGCTGCGAGCAGCAAATCAACACGTTTCCTTCGGCGGGCGGCTCAAGAGGCTCGGGCAGATAGTCGATCGCACCGCCGATCAAAGCACATTCGCAAGTATGACACACCCCGGTTCGGCAGGACCACCTGACAGGCACGTCGCATGCCTCCGCGAGCTCCAGCAGACTGTGCCAATCAGGACGCCACGCCACTGTCAATCCACTTCGCGTAAACGAAACTTGAGGCCCAGGACCGGGCGTCCCTTTAGGCTGATGCGCTGGCCGCGTTTGAGCATCGTGGATCCCAGGGTGTATGGCTTCGCCTGGGCCAAAGATTTCCGTAAACACTCGGCGGGCTGAAACGCCCCACGCTGCGAGGGCCGACGTCAGGCTCCCCAGAAACTCCGCTGGTCCACATAAATAAAAATCCGCGTCATGCGGCACCCCCAGCTGCTTGAGCACAGGAAGGCCGAGCCGTCCAGGCGCATCGAAGTCTTGCCCAAGTCGATCCGTAGCGCTTGGCCTGCTATAACAGATGTAGCCACGCCCGAGCGGCAACGACTTGATCAGCGCGCGCGATTCCATTGCAAACGGGTGCTCGCCGCGGCTGCGGGTTCCATACAGCCACCAGACCTCTCGACGCGAAGCCGTGGAGCCCAGCTCATGAAGCATCGCGAGGAGAGGCGTCGCGCCGATACCCGCGCCGAGCAGCACTACCGGTTGCTCCCCCGGCCGTAGCGTGAAATTCCCCCGCGGCGCACTGACGTCCAGAACATCGCCAACTTTCACGTGATTGCACAAGAACGTGCTCCCCGCTCCGTCAACTTCTTGCTTTATGCTCACGCGGTATGTGCCCGCCTCTGGTGCGCCAGACATCGAGTAGCTGCGCCGGATAGGAGCCGTGTCTGGTCTGAGACGAAATCTCAAGACCAGAAATTGGCCGGGCAACGGCGCAGGCAGCGGGTTATCATCCATGCTCTCGAATGAGAGAGAAATGACGCTGGTGCTTTCCCGTTCCACCCGCGCAACTCGCAACGTCCGGAACCCAGGCCACGCGGGAGGCGGAGTAGCGACGCCCGTGAGTCCCGCGTTTCCTGTGGATGCTCGATTCGTTTCCTGCTCGAGCAATGCCTGTAACGAGCCCTTCCAGCCCGGACTCAATGCCGGTATTCGTAACGAGCGTTCCAGCAGTTCGCGTGAGTGCCCTGGCAGGTATAACAGAGCGTCGATTTCCGCGACGGTCACGCGCTCCGGTCCATCGGCGATCTTCACGATCTCGTCGCCCGAGGCGACCTCGCCTTCCTCAAGTACGCGCATATAAAATCCAGGGCGGTGATGCGAAACCAGCAGCGCTGCCATCCGCGGCTCGCCCATGCGGATTCCCACCCGGTAGCAGGTCACACGCGGCTGCGTTACTTCAAACAGCGCGCCGCCAATTCGATAACGGTCGCCGATGCACACTTCGCCGTCTGGCAATCCCTCAACCGTGAAGTTCTCGCCGAACTGCCCAAAGGTAAAGTCGGTGCGGCCTAGTTGCTGCTCCCAGTACCGGTAGGAATCTATCTGGTAGACGAGGACCGCTCGGTGCTCACCGCCATGGCCGGAGAGGTCGCCTTGGCCATCGCCGTCTACGTTGAGCCGCCGCACCTTGCGGCTGCCTTGCACTGACTCCTTCCACACGCTTGTAAACACTTTCTCGCCCTGCCACGAAACATCGCGCGGAAGACCGACATTCACTGATAACAGTCGAGCCATTTTTCAATCCGTCCCGTTCACGACTACGGCTATTGACGCAGTTTCTTGGCGCCGCTCACGTGTGCATAACCGGGTTCGTAAAAACGCTGTGTGTCATCAGAATCGCGCCAGGTTGGGTGACGGTGGTTCCTAGCCTGCGAGGAGTGCTGCGATTGTCGCGTCAAGGCTCCATGCTCCTGGCCCCGCCAGCATCACGACGGTCAGCCCGATGCAGTAGAGCGCTTCGGGGACGTAGAGCAGGTCGCCGAGCCAATCGGCGCGATCAATTGGCCGCCATGCACGTATCCGTTTGACGGCGTCGAGTGCAAAGGCCCCGGCACAAATCACGAAGAGCCCGAACGCCGCGAGCACGGACAATAAACCAATGATGAGCGCGCATCCGCCGCCGAACTCCACGCTAGGCAGCAGCCATTGCATGATCGGCACGGCGTGCACACCGTCGTCTTGCAGCGTACGTGTCAGTGTCGCGTGCCTGGAAGCGTTGAATAGCTTGTGATAACCGCTGATCGCGAAGAACGCCCCGAGCGCCACGCGATTGAGTGTCAGCGCGGCGTTGGGAGCTTGCGCGCCTTGTGTGATGAGGAGGAATACATGCATGATTTATTGCGCTCCGGGGTCATCGCGACAGAGTGAATCGACGTCCAGATTTGGCTCCATAACAGCAACGGCCGCTCAAAATTCTTTTCACGACGCTTACCAGGCGCGGGGCAGTCGCACCCCAGTCAAGGCACTTCGCGGATGGCATCACACCACTTGCATGGCGTTGCGTCTATTGGACGATGGTACCCCGATTCGCGATAAAAGATATTGAGCCGCGATTTTAGGAGCCGGCCGTTGCCCGAGCTTTGGATCGTACCTCTTCGCGTAATCGCGGGTTGCTTCAGTACACGCTAGGGCAGCCGACGTGAGGATCCCCCCAGGAGCCACGCGCAGTCGCACGCCGAGTCTATCGACATCGCGCGGTGCGTTCTGTGTCCAGCGGCCGCGAGGGAGGCATCTGTCCCATCGTGCGATCTCGTCACGCCGACACCCTTGGTTTTAATAAAGCGTGGTGTGAGTCAGGCTAGGCGACGCACAGGGGCGCTGATTGAACCTGTACCCGTAGAGAGGCAGGGCGGCCATGACTAGTGCGGCGCCCGGTGGACAGCCAGACTTGACCAGCCTTAAAATCAATTGGCCTTGGGAGAAGCCGAGGGCCTCACTCGAATGATGTTGGCGCAGCCCTATGCAGGGCTATCTGCACAGTCGCCGAACTCTGCATTTCCGACCAGATTCGGGCCCGTACTCCGCGCAGATCCAGTCGCTGCGATAAGCGTTTCGTTTTTCCCAGAGGAGGAGTCGTCATGTTAGGACACACAAGAGTAGCGGTATCATTTGTCATGCTTGCCCTCATGCTCATGTTGGAAGGCACGAGAGATGCGAACGCACGCTCCAAACTACCAGATCCCATCAACGCCGGTGTCGCCGAAAAGCTTTATAGGTTGGATTGTGGTCACTCCCTCGCAAACGACGAGTCGGTATGGACGCCGGGCGAAAACGTCGGACGCAATATCGAATTCTCGTCTACTTGTTGGCTTATAAAGCATGGAAGCGAGTGGCTGCTCTGGGATACCGGTGTTCCGGAAGCCGCGCTCAACGACCCCCGAGGTTGGTCCACTTTACCCAAATTGATCGTCTATCACCTCGACAAGTCACTGACAGATCAACTCGCCGAAATCGGCCTGAAGCCCGGAGACATCGGCCGTGTTGCGATATCGCACACGCATGGAGACCACATAGGTAACGTGGGGTTGTTCCCCAACTCCACAATTGTGATGCAGCAAGCTGAGTACAGCTGGATACATTCCCCCAACGGGCCGAACGACAGCGTAAATCAATTGATGGCGCTTGCGCGTAAGCTTTTGGGCACGCCGAAGAACCTTCAGCTCATCGACGGTGATACCGATGTATTCGGCGATGGGAGCGTCACTTTGGTTTCCACGCCAGGGCACACCCCCGGCCACCAGTCGCTGCTGGTTCATCTTAGGAATTCCGGCTTCATCATGCTGTCCGGCGACGTTGTTCATTTGAAAGAGAATTTCGAGGAGAACATCGTTCCGTCCCTCAATACCAATAAGGCAGAATCAATCGCGTCAATGCAAAGAGTCAGGCAGTTGATCGCAGCGTACAAGGCGACGTTCTTCATCAATCATGACAAAAGCCAAACCGACAAGCTTAAGCTGCTCCCTGCATTCTATGATTGAGGTTTGCGGGTTAGTCGTCGAACCCGCTAGTACGAGTGCACTGTAAACGGCAGGGGTCCACGGTGAGAAGAGCATATCGACCACCATGCTCGCCCCACAACGGCGGGGCGCTAAGGGCGCAGTTCATTAAGAGGTCCACAGGTATGCCAGGTGAGCTTAATTCGGCACGCCGCTGTTGGAATTGGAGGTGATGATTGAGCGCGGCGTAACCGCGGGTAGGAATTGGTCGGCGGAGGCGACGGGTACAGAAATGAGGACAGTCGTATGAGAGATCAAGAAATACGTGAGGCACTGAATCAACATTGGGCGGCATCCGACTCCGGCGATTTTGCGACAGAGCACGACATCTATCAGGAAGATGCCGTCCTCGATTATCCGCAATCCCGCGAGCGAATCGTCGGGCGACACAACATACAGATCACCCGGAGCCTCCAGCCGAACAAGAAGCGCTTTGTGGTTCATCGAATCATGGGAAGCGGCGACTTGTGGGTCAGTGAGTATGTCCTGACATACGATAATCAACCCTTCTACACCGTGAGCATAATGGAGTTCCACGGAGTAAAGGTTGCACACGAGACACAATACTTCGCTGATCCCTTCGAGGCCAGCGAATGGCGTAAGAAATGGGTCGAAAATATGGACAGCCCCAAGGATCAAGGAAGTCCCGAAGGGAAGTTCGCAGGATTGGGCGGCTGACCGTGCACTGTCGGGAGCTAGCGAGTGAGCGACCCTTCAGAGGAGAGTCCAATCGAGGCGTCGATTAAACCGCGCTGGTGGTTCGGATAGCCCATGAGTTCCTCAGGCCCTCTCCTGTGGTTGTGATAACTCGTTCTGGTACAACAAGTTTCACTCACTCTGAGGCCCGATGCATCCCCCGCGTTTGAGAGATCCCGGCTAGCGCCGCCCCGGGGGTCTCCTGCCCGGCGGCAACCGCCTGACTAATGTCGCTCAAATAGTCAGAAGTCGCCGGAGGAGCGGCAAGGTAATTGTCAGTGCTTAGGATCGTACGTATCTCAGCACCACCCCTCAGACTTAGATCGACCGGACCACGTTGAGCGACCTCTAACAACCGGAGCCTATCCTCCGCACTTATGGAACCCTCCAAGATAATCGTTCGTTCGAAGAGCGCCATGGTTTCGGGATAGCCAGAGTGATGCGACACACTTACTTGAATCTGACCTAGGGCCAGACCCATCCGATCTGCATGAAGACGAAGAATCATTGCGGTACAGGAGCCGAGCGCGGCAGCCATAAGTTCATAAGGATTGAGGCTTTCAGGGAAAAAAGGCCGACGCGAGTCGGCGATAACGAAAGAGGTGCTTCCCACGCGGCCCAGCAGCTCAAGAGGCTCCATGCCGGTTTCAGTGATAAGCACGCTATTACCAGCAATCGCGGAGTCGAACGGAGTTGAAGGCATGACCAAGTTCCTCGACTAGTGTCTAGTCCATTAGAGCAGGGGCGCACAGCCGAATCAATTGCACTATGATATTAGCCAGGACGCGGACCCGCCAAGATGGCGAGCCGTACGGCCGGCGGGAACGCCGGGAACGGCTTCCACATCACGTCTTCGGAATGGATGACGCGGAACCGTTCCTCGCCCGGCTGGTGCTCCTTGGGCTGGGCAACGGTCTCGTTAGGCTCTGACGCATGCAACATAGCGTTCTCCCTCTTGGGGTTGGCGAGAATTACTGTGAGGACGACCGTCGATACTCGGCGATGTCCTTGGCCGTGAGGTGGGAAGGCGCCTCGCCAAAGCGCGCGGTGACGTAGTTGGCGACTGCGGCGATCTCGGTGTCGGAGTAAGCGGCCCCGAAGGCCGGCATCGACAACACGCCGTCCGAGGTGCGCCGGTGCTCGCCCGAGAGGACGATCTGGGCGACGTTGATGGCGCTCGCGTCGTTGATTGCCCGATCCCCCGTGAGTGTCGCATCGCTCGTCAGAAGGCTGACGCCACTCCAGCCGTGACAGCTGGCGCAGGCCTCTTCGAAGACCTGCTTGCCCCGCGGATCTGCACTTGCCTCGATGAGTTTGGGATTGTCCGAGGCCGAGCTCGCCTTGGGCGCGGGCAGGTCCGGCGTCCGGATCGCTGGGACGCTGCGTAAGTAGGCGACCATAGCGCGCAGGTCGCCCGGTGCGAGCTTGCTCAAGGATGCATCGACCACCTCCGCCATCGGCCCGCCGGCCAAGCCGCGCCCGACCGCGTGGCCGGCGCGGAGATATTCGACGAGTTCAGCATCGCTCCACTCGCCGACGCCCGAGACGCGGTCCGGTGTGATGTTGTAGGCCCGCCAGCCGCCAATGACCGTACCTTCGAACTTGCGCCGGTTGTCGAGCGCCTGGGCTAAGTTTCTTGGGGTATGACAGTCGCCGCAGTGACCGAGGCCTTCGGCCAGATACGCCCCACGATTCCACTCGGGGCCGCGATTCTCGAGCGGTCGGAATCGCTGATCTGGATTGTAGAAGGCCGACCAGATCCCCATCAGCCAGCGCTGATTGAACGGAAACTTGAGATCGTTGGGCGGTGCTGTGGCATGAGCGACTGGGAGGCTCAAGAGGTAGGCCTTGATCGCGCGAACATCATCGTCGGCGAGCAGAGTATAGGACTCGTACGGAAATGCCGGATAGAGTCGCCGGCCGTCCTTCCCGATTCCTTTGTGTACCGCGCGGATGAAGTCCGCATCAGTCCAGGCGCCTATTCCGGTTTCGCGGTCGGCCGTGATGTTCGGTGAGTAGAGCACCCCAAACGGAGTCGAGAACGCTCTCCCACCGGCGAAAGGTTGGCCGCCTTCGGTGGTGTGGCAAACTTCGCAATCCGCCGCCTGGGTGAGATATTTCCCGCGAGTGACGAGGTCCGCCGAACGGAGTTCCGCCGGCACTCCGATGGGACTCGCGCCTCGGTAGGCTGTCAGCGTGACGGCGTGGCCGCCCGCGAAGCTCAAGGCGCGTGGAGGCAGCATCACCCAGGTGCCGATGGCGCCGACTACGAGGACCGCGAGGCCGCTGATGAGCCAGATCTTGAGCCTGCGCGAGATCGGTTTCATGTGCGCGCTCGGGTGGCCAGAAGATTTCGGTCAACCGGCATGCGCCGTAGCGCCACGCCGGTCGCCGCATAGATCGCATTCCTAAGCGCTGGGATCGAGGCGGTCGCGCCGGTCTCGCCAATACCGCCGGGCGCTTCACCACTCTTGATCAGATGCACATTGATCTCAGGTACCTGGTCGATGCGCAGCATTCGGTAATCGTGGAAGTTCGACTGCTGGACCCGACCCTTCTTCAAGGTGATTTCGCCGTAGAGGCCAGCCGTCAAGCCAAAAATGAGGCCGCCCTGGAGCTGCGCCATCACGGTGTCCGGATTGACCGCGATTCCCGTGTCGACCGCGCTCGTTACGCGTCGTAGTTTGACCTCGCCAGCCTCGTCCACCTCACACTCGACGACGGTTGCGATGAAGCTGGCAAACGCGATCTGCGCCGCCACCCCGCGTCCGCAGCGGCCGGGCAAGGGCGTGTCCCACGCCGACTTCTCCCGCACGAGGTCGAGCGCCGCTTGTAAGCGTGGAGTCTTGTCGAGATGGTCGCGCCGAAAGGCGATCGAGTCCTTGCCCGCCTTGCGCGCGATCTCCTCGATGAAACTCTCGATGGCGAACACGTTGTTGTTCGGGCCGACGCCGCGCCAGAAGCCGGTGATGATGCCCGGCGGCTCCTCTTGATTGAACTCCACGCGCAAGTTGGGGATGTCGTAGGGGATATCCCGGGCGGAGTCGACGCCGTCGGGATCTACGCCCTTCTGGAAGAAGGCGGGCAGAAAGCGTGCCATCACAGCTGAGCCGGATACTCGATGCTTCCAGCCCACGATCCGATCGCCCTCGAGGCGCGCCCAGAGCAGGTCGCGGTAGACCGGTCGATAAAGGTCGTGGCGGATATCTTCCTCACGGGTCCACACCACTTTGACGGGCCCCTCGACCTGCTTGGCGATGCGCGCAGCGCTGTATGCCATATCCGGTTCCAGCTTTCGACCGAAGCCCCCGCCGATCAAATGGTTGTGTACGGTCACTTGGCTCTCCGGCAGGCCCGCGGCCTTCGCCACAGCGGCATGCACGCGCTCCATGACCTGGGTTCCGATCCAGACCTCGGCTGAAGTCGGCGAGACATGCACCGTGCAGTTCAAGGGCTCCATGCAAGCGTGCGCCAGCAGCGGCATCTCATAGGCGGCGGTGACCACCTCGCTCGAAGCCTCGCCACCGGCGCTGAGCGCTTTCTTGACATCGCCGACGTCTTTCGCGACGGCGCCGTCCCGAACGCTGGCGCTACGTAGCTGTGACCAGATGAGGTCCGAGGACACCTCGGCGTTCGGGCCGTCGTTCCACGTGATGTCGAGCGCCTCGAGTCCGCACTTGGCGGCCCACATATGATCGCCGACGACAGCAACGAGGTCATCCAACACCACGATCTGGCGCACACCGGGAACCGCCTTGGCTCGACGATCGTCGACGTGAGCGACGGTACCGCCGAGCACCGGGCTTGCCGCGAGGGTTGCGAACTTCACTCCCGGCGGCAGGACGTCGATGCCGTAGGTGGCCTTGCCATTGACCTTGTCCGGAGTATCCAGGCGCTGCAGTGATCGGCCGATCAACCGAAAGGCGCCGGCGTCTTTAAGTGGAGGGTCCTTCGGCGGCGTGACCGCGGCGGCGCGGCCGACTAACGCGCCGTAGTCGAGTGTGCGACGGGTCCGGTCGTGGATTACCTTGCCAGTCTCCGTCCGGCACTCCGCGGTCGAGACGCCCCAGCTGCGCGCGGCGGCCTCGACGAAACACGCGCGCGTGGCGGCGCCGGCCAGGCGTAGAGGTTTCCAGAACGCGCGGATCGAGTTGGAGTTACCCGTCGCCTGGATGGTCAGGTCCGGGTTGGCATAGAGCTTCTCGTCGGCCGGTGCATGCTCGACCCTCACGCGACTCCAGTCCGCGTCCAGCTCCTCCGCCAAGATCATCGAGATGGAGGTGTAGGTGCCCTGGCCCATCTCGACCTGCGGCATGATCAGTGTGACTTCCCCTCGCCGGTCGATCCTTATGAAGGCATTCGGCGCAAAGGTTGCCGCTTCGGCAGCGGCGCGGGCCCCGCGTAGCGGGACAGAAAAGCCGAACAGGAAGGCTGTGGCGGTCGACATCTCGAGGAAGCTCCGCCGCGACAGGTTGGGGGATGCATCGGGGACCGAGGAAGATGCGACGGAATTCGTGTGCCTGCGATCGTCGAGCATGGCAATCAGGCCTCTGCCGCTGCGCGTTTGATCGCTTGCCGGATGCGCACATAGGTCCCGCACCGACAGATGTTGCCGGCCATGGCCGCGTCGATATCAGCGTCATCGGGATGCGGGATCGCATCGAGCAGGGCCGTCGCCGACATGATCTGACCCGACTGGCAGTAGCCGCACTGGATGACTTCCAGACCGAGCCACGCCTTTTGCACCCTCGTTCCGTTGGGCGTTGCGCCGATGGCCTCGATGGTGGTGATCGCGCGCGCACCAATCGCAGTCACCGGTAGGAGGCACGAGCGGACGGGCTTCCCGTCCAAGTGGACCGTACAGGCGCCGCACTGTGCGATACCGCACCCGAACTTGGTCCCCGTCAGGCCGATGACATCGCGCAATACCCAAAGGAGCGGCATATCGGGAGGGACGTCGACCTCTCGCCGCTCGCCATTGATCGTGAGGGTGATCATGAAGCTACCTCATTGCTCGAGGAATCAATCTCTAAGAGAGCGGAGTGTTCCATCAATGTGACCTTGGTCTCGCGAAAGCGCCGCGTGAAAGCGTTCGATCTCTGGATTGGTCGTCGGATCAGGAAACGATGTACCACGACGGGATTGTTTTCCACGCAGCTGCGGGCGACACCTTGCCGGGATGCGTCGCCCAGGAGAAGTAAGCAATAAGAACCCGCGATACTCTCCATCGAAGGGCCGCAGGGGCCCTTCTGTTTCGCACGGCTGAGGTAATTCCGCATCCCCGTGCTTTCGTGAAGGTGCCTCCCAGCCTGCCCACCCTAGGGCGGAATGTCTATTTGGTGTCGGTTCAATCTTGGTGTCAGTGGAATCCTACAAGCCGCAGGTCGCCGAGACTCGGGAGACGCTCGCTGAGCGAGGCTCTTGCGACGCAAGGCAGATTCACGCTCAAAGCGCCGAGCGGAGTGGCGTTCTCTGAACGCGGCCACCCTACGCCGCCGTGGCGGAAGCACCGAGGACAGAATGAATCTGCGCGACCACAGCCGCCCCCTCACCGACGGCCGAAGCCACTCGCTTCGTTGAGCCGGACCGGACATCGCCAATGGCGAATACGCGTGGCAGGCTCGTTTGGAGCGGCAGGTGCGCCGGCGCAGTTGTGTCGTTCTCGCTTCGTGGACCGGTGAGGATGTAGCCTTTCTCATCCAGAGCGAGACATCCGTTGAGCCACGCCGTATTCGGCTCCGCGCCGATGAACATGAAGACGTGCCGGACCGGGAGGTGCGAAGTCTCCTGTGTCCTTCGATTGCGTACAGTCGCGCCGTGTAGCTGGCCCATCGGCTCGCCATGTAGCTCCGCCAGCTCCGAGTGAACCAGGACCTCGACGTTCTCGAGCATCCTGATCCGGTCGATCAAGTAGCGGGACATCGTCGCCTCGAGCCCCTCGCCTCTCACGACCATCGTCAGACGTTTCACTTGCGGCGCGAGGAATACTGCGGCCTGGCCGGCCGAGTTGCCGGCGCCTACCAACGCGATCTGCTCACCGGCGCAAAGCTTGGCCTCCACCGGCGAGGCCCAATAATGCACACTGTCGCCCTCGAAGGGCTTCATGTTGGCGATAGCCGCCCGCTTGTAGCGAGCGCCCGATGCCACGACAACCGTACGTGCCCTTACCGATCCCTGTTCGGACAGTGCTATCTCTACCGTTTCGGCGCCGCCGTCGCCGCCTCCGTCGCCGCCTCCGTCGCACTGGATCCGTGTCGCTACCAGCGGAATTGCCACTTGAGCGCCGAACTTCTGTGCCTGATTGAGCGCTCGTCCCGTCAGCGCCAGACCCGAGATCCCTGTCGGGAAGCCTAAATAGTTTTCGATCCGTGCAGAAGCACCTGCCTGGCCCCCCAGCACCTCCGCATCGAGTACCAGGACGGATAGACCCTCCGATGCGGCATAGACCGCCGTCGCAAGTCCTGCGGGTCCCGCACCGATCACGGCGACATCGTACAGGGCGTCCTTGTTGAGCGTCGGAGTAATGCCAAGCCAGACACCGGCTTCCTCATTCGAAGGTCGTCTCAGCACGCGGCCGCACGCACAGACGAGGATCGGAAGGTCGTCGGAGGGAAGCGCCATATCGCTGATGAGCTGCTGGCCGCGCTCGCTCGCGCAATCGAGAACAAAATGAGGATAGGCGTTGCGGGTCAAGAAGGCCTGCAACCTCAAGAGATCGGCGGAGCCAGCACGGCCGAGCAAAACCGGACCGACGCCTCGCTCCAAGAGACCAACGCGCCTCAGAATGAAGGCACGCATGATGAGTTCGCCAAGCTCCGCGGATCCCACGATGAGCGCGCGCAACCGCTCGGCATTGAGTGGCAGCGCGACGCACCCGTCCGTGCCCGCGAGCGCGCCCGCGAGCGTCGGGCGGTCCGTTAGCTGATGCAACTCGCCGGTAAATTGACCGCTCTCAATTTGTCGCAGAGAAATCTCTTGATCCAGCCCGTCACGTCCGAAAACCTCAGCCGACCCTTCGAGCAGAAACCACGCGGGAACCCCCCGCTCGCCCACCTGGTAAATACTCTCTCCGGGCGAGAATCTCCTGGGTTCGGTGTTGGCGAAGCGCTTGACGACCTCGAGTTGCTCTTCGCGAAGCCGCGGAAAACGTTGAGCGCTCCGATCGGAGAGTGGCACCATGACCTCTATCTGCTGCGGCGTTCTCATTTCGATAGCTCCCTACCTCAGTGCGATTTCTGGCCCTCGCTGTGATTCTCCAAGCGCGCGGACTGCAGGTCAAACGGGAAGGTCGGGGCGTCCTAGGTTTCGATTCTTTGTATCAGGGTGCGTAATGGGTGAAGACAAAGTCGCGAGCCTTGACGGGCACCGGTACCGCGCGAACATAAGGGGTCGTCGCTCGCGAACTGGTGCTGTTTCTGTTCAACGCCTCGATCCTAAGCTTCGCGATCAACGTGACGGTGGCGCTGATCGGCGGCGGCTGATACTGGCCGGTGAACTAGGAAGCTACTTGTCGCGCCGTCCGCCGCGCCGCCGCATTTGTCGGCGCTTCGCCGACAGCGAGTTGGCCATTCCTCTGACAATGGCGCCGGCGAGCCTGGTGTTATAAGCGCGGCCTGGGAGCAGCCGCGAGAATTTTCGGAAGAGCTTCGCGCGAGCTTCCGGTCGCTGCGTTAGTTGAAGCGAGGGGGCGGCGCGCACGTGCACGCCGTCGTCAGATAACACAGAAAGGCAACATCAATGTCGCGATCAACCTGGAGATACGGATGCTCGAATCAATCAACCTTGATCGCCGCGGCTTTTTGAGCACTGCGGCCATGACCATTGCTGCCGCGGAGTTCGGCATGATCGGTTCTGCGGCAGCGCAAACCGTCAGAAACAACCCGGCGAGCCTGCCCCCGATCAAGCCGGGGACGAACACCTCGTTCGGCCCACTAAAGCAGATCGATGCCGGCGTTCTCAATATCGGATACGCTGAAGCAGGCCCCGTCGATGGTCGTCCCGCCGTCATTCTTCTGCACGGCTGGCCCTACGACATCTACAGCTATGTCGATGTCGCCCCATTACTCGCCTCGGCGGGCTACCGAGTGATCGTCCCGTACCTGCGCGGCTATGGCCCGACGCGCTTTCTTTCCGATAAGACGTTTCGCAATGGCCAGCCATCGGTGGTCGCTCTCGACATCATCGCCCTGATGGATGCTCTTCACATCAAGTCGGCCATCATCGGCGGATTTGATTGGGGCGGGCGAACGGCCGACATCATCGCGGTACTGTGGCCGGAGCGCTGCAAGGCTCTCGTCTCCGTGAGTGGCTATCTGATGACTAGTCAAGAAGCCCAAAAGAACCCTTTGCCGCCAAAGGCTGAGCTCCAATGGTGGTACCAATATTATTTTGCCACAGAACGCGGGCGCGCAGGCTACGAGAAATATCGGCACGATTTTGCGAAGCTCATCTGGGCTATCGCTTCACCGAAATGGAATTTCGATGATGCGACCTTCGATCGTACCGCTGCATCGTTCGACAACCCAGATCACGTCAGCGTCGTGATCCACAATTACCGGTGGCGGCTCGGCCTGGCTGATGGCGAGTCGAAGTATGACGATTTGGAAAAGCGAATTGCCGAAGGTCCGGTCATCACCGTGCCCTCCATTTCCCTTGAGGGTGATGCCAACGGTGCGCCACATTATCCGGACGATAGTGCCTATCGCAAGAAATTCTCGGGCAAATATGAATACCGGCTCATCAAGGGTGGTGTCGGTCACAATCTGCCACAGGAGGCTCCGCAGGCATTCGCGCAAGCCATCATCGACGTCGACGGCTATTGATCGGCGCTCGCATCCAATCATAGGTTAGGCGTTTATCATGAAAGCCAATCAGGTCGCGCTCTCCGCGATGCTCGCCTGCGCGATCGGGGCTCTCGTCATAGCCTTTGCTGAGGAGAGGAACGTAGTGCAACAGATGAAGCCCGAAGCGGTTCAATTACGCATTGAAGGCGAGTTTCCGTCCCTCAGCGGTGCAACAGAATGGCTCAATTCGCCCCCATTGACGGCGGCCGACCTGCACGGAAAAGTCGTGCTCATCGATTTCTGGACCTATTCCTGCATCAATTGGCGACGCTCACTTCCCTATGTTCGCGCATGGGCCGAGAAATATAAGAATCAAGGATTGGTGGTGATCGGGGTGCACTCCCCTGAGTTCGAATTCGAGAAAAACGTCGATAACGTTCGTTGGGCCGCGAAGGACATGAGGATCGATTATCCGATCGCGATCGATAGCGATCAAGCAATATGGCGCGCGTTCAGAAACGACTATTGGCCGGCCCTCTATTTTATAGATGCGCAGGGGCATATTCGGCATCATCAATTCGGCGAGGGCGAATACGAGAAGTCTGAAGGGATCATTCAGCAATTGCTGGCGGAGGCCGGGGTGAGCGGCATCGGGCATGGACTGGTTTCGGTCGATGGCCGTGGTGCGGAAGCTGCAGCCGATTGGGGCGACTTGAAGTCTCCTGAAAACTATGTCGGCTATGAGCGCGCCGAGAACTTTGTGTCTCGCGACGGTGCCATATTGGACAAGCGTCACGTCTATGTGGCTCCTGCGCAGTTGAGACTCAATCATTGGGCCCTTTCGGGTGATTGGACGATAGGGAAACAAGCCACCGTGCTCAACAAGGCCGACGGGCGGATCGCTTACCGCTTTCATGCCCGCGACCTTAATCTCATTATGGGTCCGGCGGTGCGGGGGGCTTCGGTGCGCTTTCGCGTGCTGATCGATGGACAGCCGCCAGGCGCCGCTCACGGAGTTGACGTCGATGGCCAAGGCAATGGCACGGTTACCGAATCGCGGCTGTATCAGCTGATCCGACAACCGAAGCCCATCGTGGACCGACACTTCGAGATCGAATTTCTCGATCCAGGCGTTGCGGCGTTTGATTTCACGTTCGGCTAATTCGGCAGTGTTCCATCAGCTCATGTTTACGGTTGTGATGAGGCACCTTCCGGACCGCTAACACCATCTGGCAAAACCTAACGGGCAATTCGCTGTGACATTGGTTTATACAGGCAGTCAAGCGGTTTACGGATGGTTTTGTTGTTCCTTCTGCTCAAAGCTGGAGAATCGTCATGAGTTCGTTCACTTTCAAAAAAGCGGGAGGTCATCGGTCGGTGCTGCACCTATTCGGACCCGCAGGAGTTAGCGCGACGGATGATCTTGGGCGACGAAGCTGCCAGAACCTCGAGTCCAAAGCGGTCGGCTTTAGCGGCGCAGGGCGTGGAATCGCCGCGCTGATGCGGCCCAGAGTTTCCCTAACTTAATCAAAGGAGAGAATGAAATGCCGATGCTCATCAAGACGCTTGCCGCAGTCGCGGCCGGCACTGTGATCACCACGAGTGCCTTCGCCCAGAGTGCGAGGGACATACGCGGGCCGACGCCGCTGGTCGCAATCCAGAATGAGGCACCAGCGAAACAGATCGTCGATCCACCTATTCCCGAACAGCTGGCATTGGGACGCGTGATGATCCAATACCGGACGGAGAATCTGCGCATTCTTCCGGTGTTCGGCAGCGGTGCTCTGAGCGTATCGCCACGCGTTGGACACCTGCACTATTTTGTGGATGACGCCACCTTTCCGATCGTCGATACCAGCGGCGAGACGGTGGTCCTCGTCGGACTGGCACCTGGTCCACACAAGGTCCGGTTCGTATTGGCGGAGTCGACGCATAAGGCGATCGCAGGCACCGAACAGACGGTAACGTTCACGGTACCTGGCCCTGTGTCTCACTAGCACCGAAGATCTATCCCTCTTCGTCTCGCGAGAGCGCTGCGCCGCCCGAGTTGGTCACTGAGCAGGGATTGAAAGGAGGAGGAGCAATGAACTGTTCGACTTCGTGCCGCAAACGAATTTGCAACACTGCGATCTCAATCTTTACGTTTGCTCTCGGCCTTGGTTTGCTCGTGTCGAGCCAGGCTCAGAGCTACAGCTCAAAAGCTGATGAAAAGGAGGTCAACACGCTGCAAACAACCGGCAGCCCTGATTCGGGATTTCCTGTGATGACGCCTGTTCTGAACCCTGATCCGTGATTGTCAGAATACGAATGAATTCAATTACGCATATTAGAAGGAGGCACATATGAGACGGATTGTCTTTGTGATGGTTGCAGTTACGGCGCTGGCCGGCGTGGTCACCTACATGGCCCCCGCATCTGGACAGGCCGATGGAGAGGCCGCCCCGATCTACGGCGTCACAATTCCGGCCGGATACCGCGATTGGAAATTGATCGCTGTGGACCACCTAGTGATAGGCAAGGTCGACCAGTTGCGCGCTCAACTCGGCAACGAGATAGCGATCAAGGCCTTTAAGGAAGGGAAGGTCCCGTTCCCAGACGGCAGCATCATTGCCGCGATTCATTGGACTCGTGTCCCGTCGGAAAACAACAACAAAGTCCTGGCCGGTCCATTCCCCGGCGCTCAATCTTTCGTTGTCGGGTCCCCCGTGAATGTTCAGTTCATGGTCAAGGACTCAAAGAAGTACGCCGCGACGGGCGGCTGGGGGTTCGCTGACTTTACGGGCGGAAAGCCGGGCGACAAGGCACTGCACGAGACCTGCTTTCCCTGCCACGCGCCTGCCGCGGATCACGACTTTGTCTTCACCCATTACGCACCTTAATACCGAGAGTCATCGGATGCCGCATACGACCGTTGGAGAGAGCATGGCGAAAGTGACATACAGCAAGCAGCTAACTGCACTGCACGCCACCATCCGACCCTTTCAACGAAGGAGAACACACCATGACAAACACAATTGCGCATGTGCGCGCCACTGGTGACGTCACTCGCAGCAACATCGATGTCGCGGCCAACCTGGAGAGACAAATGTTCGAAGCAATCAACCTTGATCGCCGCGGCTTTTTGGGCACTGCGGCCATGACCATTGCTGCCGCGGAGTTCGGCATCACCGGTTCTGCGGCAGCGCAAACCGTCAGGAACAATCCGGCGAGCGTGCCCCCGATTAAGCCGGGGACGAACACCTCGTTCGGCTCGCTGAAGCAGATCGACGCCGGCGTTCTCAATATCGGATACGCTGAAGCGGGCCCCATCGATGGTCCCGCCGTCATTCTTCTGCACGGCTGGCCCTACGATATCCACAGCTACGTGGACGTCGCTCCCATGCTCGCCGCTCGAGGCTGCCGCGTGATAGTGCCTCACCTGCGGGGTCACGGAACCACACGCTTCCTGGAGAGCGCTACGCCGAGGTCAGGTCAGCAGGCATCGATCGGCGCCGATGTGATTGCCTTGATGGATGCGCTTAAGATGCCCCGCGCGGTGCTAGCCGGCTACGACTGGGGCGGACGCGCCGCCTGCGTGGTGGCTGCGCTTTGGCCCGCGCGATGCACAGGACTGGTCTCGGTCAACAGCTACTTGATTCAGGACATCGCCAAGGCGGGACTGCCGGCGCCTGCGAAGACCGAAGCGGCGTTTTGGTACCAGTTTTACTTCCTCACCGAACGCGGGCGGGCAGGGCTGACGGCGAACCGGCGCGACATCGCGAGGATCATGTGGACACGCAACTCCCCGAACTGGCATTTCGACGACGCGACCTTCGATCGCAGCGCCGCCGCCTGGGAGAATGCCGATTACGTTGACGTCGTGATCCATTCCTATCGTCATCGTCTTGGTTTTGCGCCCGGCTATCCTGCGTACGAGGATCTTGAGAAGCGGCTCGCGGCGCAACCGACAATCGCCGTGCCGACGATCACATTGGATGGGGACGCGGACGGGGTCGTGCCGGCAACGGATGGGAAATCGACAGCGGCGAAGTTCGTCGGCGGGCGCCAACACCGCGTCATTCCGAACGCCGGCCATAACCTGCCCCAGGAAGATCCCTCGGCATTCGCATCCGCGGTCTGGGAACTTGCGTCGAAAGAAGGCTAGCAGCCAGCACGCAGGTATTTTCAGCAATCAAAGCATGTCCAGGCTCAACTCTTCACTCCATCCACCGCCGCCGTCCGCGCCTGTCCGAAGAGCTGCACCGAACACGCTGGACCCCCATAAAACGCTGAGAACTCCGCCGAAACGTGCGCTTGGCACAGGCACGTCATTGATACCTGATGGGGTTACCGTGACCCAATCGGGACAAGAATCCTATCTCGTGCGGGATTTTCGCTGATGGACACACCAGATAGTCAGCAAGATCCGCAACATGCCCGAGGCCGATGTGAGCGGTCCGGGCACCGTCTGGGGACAATTCCGAGACCTGGTCCAGCAACCGCAATCTGTCACGCCGACTCGACGATGCCGGATCACGCCGAAGCGAATGCCCAACACAGTGAGTACTGTATTGATTTACGACGCGGCACGCTGCGTTTGCAAAAGTGCTTTCACGCGCTGACGGATTAGCACCGGGACATAGGTTTTAATTCGCGCTACCTGTTCGAGTTTCGCGTACTCGATGTTGTAAATTTCGTGCACGTTTTCGACCGGCATATCAGTTTCACGCGCCAGAAGTTCAATCTCCGATTCGCGGCGGGCAAGGTCTTGCGGGTCGATCGCCTGGTTGCTCATTCTGGAGCTGCGCACTGACTGAACGCCAAATGGTGGTACCGCAAATCGAATTCAAAGCCGTCGACAGATTGAAAATGTGCGCATGGGGAGCCTCTTGTGGGAATGCCCGCGAGCATAAAACAAAAGGAGAAACGCTCGCTGCGCAACTTATCCATAGGTAACCGCATTAAATGGCACGTATCCGCAAACACCGAATAGCTCCTCCTCAGCCAGCCGACGGCCGGGTGGATCCTGCGCGCTTTGGCGTCATTTAGTCTGTGCCAAATCCTGACGAAAGGTCGTCCAGGCGGCCGCAGAAAACACGAGCACATTGGCAACAATGACCGGCGATGCCTTGATCAGCACGCCATAGGTCACCCACAGCAGTGCGCCGAACATCTGCGCGCCGCGGAGCAACGACGGCCGGCCGAAGAAGTACGACCCCACGAAAACCGCGGTTGCCCCCCACCCCAGATAATCGATCCAGACTTGGCTCATGCGGCCTCTGCTTGCGCCGGCGCGCCGCTCGAAGGTATTGCACTGATCGTCACGCGATCAGTTCGTTCCTTCTCCCACTCGTTCAGCGCCAGGCCGTAGGATTCGAATAAGGTCCGAATTTCCCCCGTTGGCCAGTGCAGAACTTGATCGAGAATCGGCACCATGATGCTGAACGCGTTGTCGCTGAGCACGGTACTCTTGGCAATTCGCGCGAGCTGCTTGTTTTCAGAAACCGCAATCGTGAATCCGTCACGATTGTTGACATGCAGCATGACATGAACGTCCGAGCTGCCGTCGCCCACATAAATCATGCGGTCCGGCGTGATATCCAATCGGCGCCCAAGTTCCTCGATGACCGCGACCTTGCCGTAGCCGGCGGGTACGCGCTTGATGGCACGAACTTCGCCTGAAGCCGCATCGAATTCCAGGTCGGTTCCATAGATGTGTTCGGGAGGCACGACGCCTTCCAAGGCCGAGGCCACGATCTCGCGCGGCGCCGCGGATATCACGAAGAAGGAAAAACGATAGCCTTCCGTGCCCCGGTTCAAGAAGTCGACCAGCGCCGGAATCGCACTCTTGAGGCGAACGCGACGCCCGGCCTCCACCAGATGTTCACGACGAACGCCGCGGAATTCCGGATCGTGCCGGATCAAGTAGGCTAGCTCGCCGCCCTGTTGCACGAGATTGCTGCCGGCAAGGCCGGCAACACGGTCCTCAAATCCGGAAATGCCGAGCAGCTCGCTCAATACGAGTCCCGAGTCTTTGAAACTCAGTGTTTGGTCGAAGTCTGAAGCCAGTAGATAATGTTTAAGCGGTATTTCATTCATTGGGGGACAACCCTCCTTTTGCGTCGCATTAAATCGAAACGATTCAATGGAACGCCACAGCATTATAGAGGCTTCTCAATGAAGTGTTTGTGACGGACGTCTAATTTGCTTTATTTATATAAATCAATGGCTTGAAAACTGGATTATGTTGAACCGTGTGTAAAAAGTGCTTCACCTTCACCGCCCAATGTTGTCTTTGTCGACGGTCTTATCCTTATTTTGCGGTGCAATAAATCGACCTCTTCGGAGAGTAGTCGATTTCGGGCGCTTGATTACTTCACCGAGCGGCGTGAAGCGGTAGCGCGCATCTCACTCCGAACAGCAGGCAGTTCAATCGGTTAGTAGCGTCCCCTGCGGGGCGCTATAATTTGAATGTTCTTCGCGCAGCTGAGGTCAATGGGATGGCACGAGCCGTATCCGAAATAGAGAGAGAGATTCGGGCTCTGGAACCCGACGATCAGGAACATCTCTTACGAGCGTTGCTGGAGGAGCTTGATGGCCCACCCGATATCGGTGTGGAGCAAGCCTGGCTCGAGGAGGCACAGAGGCGCAGCCGCGAACTCGACGCGGGTGTAGTCGAAGCGATTTCAGCAGAAGAGGTTTTCGCCAAAGCGCGCGCCGATCTGAAGCGGCGGTGAAGGTTGAATTTCATCCTGCCGCGGACTCAGAATTACGCGCGGCAGCCGCCTACTACCAGGAACGGGTGCCGGGTCTTGGTGACGAATTTCTTGCTGAGGTCGAGCGTGTGTGCTCGCGCTTGAGCGAGCAACAATCCCTCGGACCGCGACTCGATGCGGAACATCGTCGGCTTGCATTAAGACGATTTCCATTCGGGCTCATTTATCGACTCAAGTCCTCGAAGGTGCAGGTCGTGGCCGTGGCCCACCGGCGCAGGCGGCCGGGATACTGGAGACGGCGAAGGTAATGCTCCGGCGGTTCAATTCCCTCGTTGCCTTGGGCGCGTCGAACGCTCGAGCGCTCCCTGTGAAATCCACCACCAGACCTGCGTTCAGTGTCTCCGGTCTTGCTCTCGTAGGGCCCGTCCTTGCCATCGTTGCCGCTTGCGCTGCCGGCGGCGGCGGCTCCGGTAGCGGGCGCGCGCAAAGCAATTCGATTTCCAAGAGGATAGAAGAAGTACGCATTACAGAGGATCGTATGGTAGCCGACGCCAAGGCGGCCAGTGCCGGCCGCGAAGACGGGTACTGGCGTGACGCCAAATACTTTAAGGATACCCGAGACAAAGTGTGCAAATTCGCTCAACCAGAATCCAAACGTGCGAACCCTCTGAGAATTGTATCAATGACTAAATCCATAAAAAGTGCCAATGATCGACTGCGGGCACTCACGACGGACGCTGCGTCCAGGGTCGAGCGAAGAAGCAATGTCAACGACGCGTTGATCGTATCAGAATGCAAGAGTGTCGACCTAGGAACAGAAGCGTACTTCCAATGTTCGTCGATGGAACACGCTCGCTCTTGGCAACGAGTAATGGCACACGAACTGTCGGACCTCAATACAATCAACGACGCCGCGGCAGGTTGGGCAGTGGATGCACTCGAGTGCTTAAAGGCGGCACTTACCAAGAGACTCGAAAAGGAAGATCTCGACCTCTCGGAGAGCATTTATCAGGCATGGACTGGCTACAAAGACCGGCGAATCAGCTCTGCGCAAGACCTTGATAGCGCTTCTCTGCAGTTTGCGCAATCAAAATGACACAGCAGTTTCCTTTGAACGGCGGCTAAGTGCCGCCCTGAACGGTCGGTGGGGGATCCACGAAAGCCGCGGCGCAAAAGGGTAGGAAGCGGCCATTTGCGCCCGATTTGCCAACGCACTCTAGGGACCCCATGATCGGGCGTTGTTGTTGCGTTTGGTCCTGGCGAGGGGAGCGACGGATGGCTCCGCACCTACCCGCCGCGCATTCCAGGCCTCGAGCGAGGACTACCCAATGCCCACGAAGCAAGCCGCTTCCACCACCGACGCTGCTGTTGAGGACGTGCGCACGGGGACCGGGTCCGCGGATTTGAAGCAGGCGGTGACCGATCATTTGCACTATTCGCTCGGACGTCTGCCCGCCATCGCGGGCCCGAGCAACTACTACCGTGCGCTGGCGCTTGCGGTGCGCGACCGCATGCAACGCCGCTGGATCGCCACGACCCAATCCTATTTAGATCTGCAGCAAAAAGTAGCGTGTTATCTCTCGGCGGAATTCCTTTTGGGTCCGCACCTGGGCAACAACCTCCTTAATCTCGATATCGAGCAGGCTGTGCGCGATGCGATGACGGACTTAGGTCAGGATCTCGACGTCGTGCTGGCCTGCGAGGAGGAGCCGGGCTTGGGCAACGGCGGGCTTGGCAGACTCGCCGCCTGTTATCTCGATTCGTTGGCGACGTTGCAGTGTCCTGCCGTTGGTTATGGCATCCGCTACGAATTTGGGATCTTTCAACAGGAAATTCACGACGGCTGGCAGACCGAGATCACGGACAAGTGGCTGCACTATGGCAATCCCTGGGAGATCGCCAAACCCGAGGTCGCCTACCGCGTCAACTGGGGCGGTCATACCGAATGGTACCGCGATGAGCAGGGCGCGAACCGGGTGCGCTGGATCCCGAACGAGGTCGTGAAGGGTACGGCTTACGACACGCCTATTCAGGGCTACCGCGTCAATACCTGCAACACGCTGCGCCTGTGGAGCTCCGAGGCGGTCGAGTCGTTCGATTTCCAGGCGTTCAATACCGGCGAGTACTACCAGGCGGTGGCGGAGAAGCTGAACTCCGAGACGGTGACCAAAGTATTGTATCCAAACGACGAACCGGAGATCGGCAAACGACTGCGCCTGGCGCAACAGAACTTCCTGGTCTCTTGTTCGCTGCAGGACATGCTCAAGCTGCTCGACCTCGCCAGCGTGCCGGTGGAGAAATTTGCGCAGCTCTACGCAGTGCAGCTCAACGACACACATCCCTCCATCGGCGTCGCCGAGCTGATGAGGCTCCTGGTGGACGAGCGGCGCCTCGACTGGGATGCGGCCTGGGCCATCACCGTCGATACTTTCGGCTATACGAACCACACGTTGTTGACGGAGGCATTGGAAGTCTGGCCGCTGCCGATGTTCGCCGAATGCCTGCCGCGGCATCTGGAGATCATCTACGAGATCAACCAGTGTTTTCTGGCCGAAATTCGCGCACGGTTTCCGGGCGACGAAGCGCGCGTGAGTCGAATGTCATTGATCGACGAGGCTGGAGACAAGCGCGTGCGCATGGCGCATCTCGCCAGCGTGGGCAGTCATGCCATCAATGGAGTTGCCGCGCTGCATACCTCCCTGCTCAAATCGAGCATATTGAAGGATTTCTACGACCTCTGGCCGGAACGCTTCAGCAACAAGACCAACGGTGTAACGCCGCGCCGCTTTGTGGCGCTCTCGAACCCCGGGTTGCGAGAGCTACTCAATCGCACCCTCGGCGAGCAATGGCTTTCCGAGCTCGGACAGTTGCGTCGACTCGAGGCCCATGTCGATGACGCTGCGTTTCGGGCCGCGTGGCGCTCGGTCAAGTACGCCAACAAGCAACGGCTGGCCGCCTACGTCAAAGCGCGGACCGGCATCGCACTCGATCCCGGTTGGCTGTTCGACATCCAGGTCAAGCGTATCCATGAATACAAGCGTCAGCACCTCAATGTGCTGCACATCGTCACCCTCTACCGGCGGTTAAAGGAAAATCGCGCACTCGAGATTACACCGCGCGCGTTCATCTTCGGCGGCAAGGCGGCGCCCGGCTATTTCATGGCCAAGCGCATCGTCAAGTTGATCAACGCCGTCGCCGAGACGGTCAACGCCGACCCTGAAGTGAACGGACGCCTGAAGGTCGCGTTCGTGCCGAATTTCAACCTGCAGAATGCACAGCTTATCTATCCGGCCGCCGATCTATCGGAGCAGATCTCGACGGCGGGCAAGGAAGCCTCGGGTACCGGCAACATGAAGTTCATGTTAAATGGCGCACTCACCATCGGCACACTCGACGGCGCCAACGTAGAGATTCGCGAGGAGGCGGGAGCGGAGAATTTATTTTTGTTCGGGCTCACCGCCGAGGAGGTAGAACGCCTCAAGCGCGCGGGCTATCGCCCGGCCGATTATATCGCCGGCAAAAATGAGCTGCGCGCGGCACTGGAAATGATAAGCCGGGGCGATTTCTCGCGCGGCGATACCGAGGTGTTCCGCCCGCTGGTCGATAATCTGATGCTCTCGGATCCCTTTCTGGTGCTGGCGGATTATGCCGCCTATGTCGCCTGTCAGGAGAAGGTCAGTGCGGCATGGCAGGACCAAGAGCAGTGGACACGCATGTCGATCCTCAACACCGCGCGGAGTGGCAAGTTCTCCTCCGACCGCTCGATCAGGGAATATTGCGAGGAGATCTGGAATGTGCGACCGGTAACGGTGACCCTGTAGCGCCAACGGCCGTGCCTTTACGGCGAAGAAAGCCCGTAGGCGCTCATCAGTGAAGCGTTGGCTCATAGCCTATCCTTCGCGGCACCTTTCCTGCTTTGGATCGCTCAATCAATGAGTTGCGGATGCCTTTGCGGCGTTGCCGCAGGGAAAGCGCTATTTGACATGAAAAGCACGCCAAGCCCGGTTTACGTCATCGCGCCCTTTGTCACGGCTCGCCGGCCGCCCCGGCATGAGGCTCCAACGGGCCTACGAAGTACTGGTGATGACTTGGCTTCCTGGGCAGTACCGCGATGCCTTCCTGGTTCAACGCTGAGCCGATCGCGGTCAGATATATTTGGATCTCGCATGCTGTTTAACTACGAGGAGACACGCTTGCGTTTCTCGGACCTTATTCCAGGAGTCGTTATTCGAACGCCGCCTCGCGTCGTCACTGCGAAAGAGATGGTCGAGTTTGCGTCGCGCTATGATCCACAGTGGTTTCATACCGATCCGGTACGTGCGCGCGAGGGGCGCTGGAAAGGGCTCATAGCGAGCGGGTGGTACACCTGCGCCATTGCAATGGAATTGATGGTGCAAAACGTTCTGGCGGAGTCCGAAGCGTTCGGTTCACCTGGAGTTGAGCTGCTGAAGTGGCTTCACCCGGTGCGTCCCGACGATACAGTAGCGCTTCGCTTCGAAGTGCTGCGCTCGAGCAAGTCCCCTTCCGGTCGTACCGGAATTGTGTTGTCGAAGTCGGAGCTTTGGAACCAGAACGACCGGCTCCTCTTTTCCCTACAGGGGACGACACTGTTTGATATAACAAAATGTGTCCCGTTCGACTAACCCGTCCCCGCCCGTCCCGAATCCCTAGACTTCCGGCGACGTCCAGTGGCATCGGCAAATCACCAAAAAACGCCCAGCAGCCCCCGCTGCCTGCGCCCATATCGGCGTAAAGTGCATCGTGGCGCACCTAGGCGGTGCTGGCGTCAATGTACGCAACCGCCCGGGTCGGCTGCTCCAGGGCAGCCACCAGATCGCGGCCAGTCGCTCCACATAATTAATAAAATCAATGTAGTGCGATATATAATTTGAGTTGATACTAATTCGCTAAATGTTCGGATTCCGAGGCCTAAAAAATCTCGATCGGAGCGCCTCGTGCCTTGGCGCGACGCGCCAGGTCTTGATCGAAAGTTGCGAACGCGCGAGCATCGGCCGGGCGCCATGCAGGGCGTCTGCGTGTTTTCCTAGGAGTGCCCTATGAGTCATCGATTGCTGACTGTACTAGTGTGTTGCATTGTCGCCCTTCCTGCGCTTGCGGCGCTGCCGCCGGGCGCGCAGGCGCCGGACTTCACGACACAGGCATCGCTCTCCGGCAAGGCCTTTACGTTCACTCTTAAGGACGCGCTCAAGAAGGGTCCCGTGGTCGTGTACTTCTACCCGGCTGCATTTACGCGCGGGTGTAACCTTCAGGCGCATACTTTTGCAGAACAAATGGCCGATTTCACGTCCGCAGGGGCCACAGTCATCGGCGTGTCGCTCGACAAGATCGAGACGCTCAACGAGTTCTCCGCCGATCCACAGTACTGCGCCGGCAAATTGGCCGTGGCCTCGGATGCTGACGGACGGATCGCGAAGAGCTTCGATATCAAGATTGCGGATGCGCAAGCCGGTCTGAAGAACACGCGCGGCGCGGCGATCGACCATGGATTCGCCGAACGCACCACATTCGTCGTTGGAGTGGACGACAAGATCGTTGCAACAATCGGGGGCATGAGCCCGCAGGAAAACGTCGAAAAGACTTTGGACGTGGTTCGGCAGGTATCGGGTACGCGGAAATAAACGACTCGCCGAGGTTGCAACTCTTTGCGCAGTCTCAGCGGCCACGCGAGTATTTTTATCGAGTAGCGTGCACTTAGAACGAGAGTTACTTTTACCCCACTCTTTACAACGGTTGAAGCTGCGGCAGAATTTCCCTGTCCGCGCATGCAACGTCAGCGGCGAAATCGATTTCGATCCACGGCGCGCCCGAGATGTCGGTGACTTCGAAGATCTGGCTGCGCTCCAGGATCAAATCCCGTACCGCTTCCTCGTGCGGCATCTGCGCGCTGTCGCGTGCGACGTAGCCGGCGGCCAGTGCCGCGAGCCGCCGCGCACCGCTTTCGTTGAAACGAAAGAATCCGACTGACTCGCCGATGGTGTCATAGCGTAGGTCGGGCGCAAGCTGCTTGCGCAATTCGATCGGCACGCCGTCGCGCATACAGAGTTTGACAGGCTCCTCACCCGCCTCGAAATCGCGGTCGAAGAGCGCGCGGTTCACGGGCTGTCGACCCGCGACCAGCGCCCTCATGATGCGCGCGTCATACAGCACGTCGGCATCCATCAGCAAGACCTCGCCGCCGCGCGTCATCGCGTCGGCGACGGTATGGACCGTGAGCACGCTACCCAGGTCGAAGCGCCCATTCAGGATGATCTCGGGACGCGGTTTCCAGCTCAGGCGCTCGAGTTCGTCCTCGATGAGCTCGTGACGAAACCCGAGCGCGAGAACGATTGCATCGATGCCGGCATTTCGCAGCAAATGAAAATGTCGTTCGAGCAGGCTTTTGCCATCGAATCGCAACAGGCACTTGGGCAGTTGCTGATCTTCGGGTTGTTGCAGGCGCAAACCGCGACCCGCGGCAAGAATGATGGCTCTCATTTATATTATGAATAAAAGCATATATCTAGAACACTAAGTTAACATGGAGTATAGCAAAAGAGGAGGATCCGTTAGACCCGAAAGCGGTAACTCTTGCCGGGCTCGCGCTCAATATCGGGGGGAAAGCTCTTGCGCTTGTCCGTGAAATACCGTTCGCGCTGATCGCCTTCTCGCAGCCGGTTCCAAGTGAGGTATAGCGCGCGACGGGGGAGGGCACTCAGATTAGCGCCGGAGCGGTGCGGCACATAACTATCGAAGAACACCACGTCGCCCGGCTCGGCGGGGCATGGTAGAAAGGTCATACCGCTCGTCTCGGCTTCGGTGAGGGGCTGCCATAACTGGCCGACGAAGCCGCATCGGTGATGGCCCGTGACGAGCTCGAGGCAGCCATTTTCGATCGTGGCAGGGTCGATCGCGACAAGCGCAGTAATGAAAAGTTCTGCATAAACTGACCACCCCGCCTGCTGATCCTGATGCGGCTTGAAACCATCACCGCCGGGGAGCTTGAAGTTGATCTTGTCCTTGAAAAGGACGGCGGATTCTCCGAACAGCGTTTCCACCTGGCCGAGGAGTGCCGGGCCATCGATCAGGTCGCGCAAGCCCTCATGATAGGGGTAGAAGTTTTCGATACGCTGGATAAGCGGGCGGTCCGGTGCAAGTAGGCTGAGCTCATGATAGACCATGTGTCGACCAGGAAGCTCGGGCGCCGCAGCGAGTTGTTCGGTCCAATGCTCGACCGCATGCATCGTCCGACCATCGAAGGCTCTACGGAGGATGAGGTAACCATCGCTCCGCCACGAAGCAAGCTGCCGTTCAGTCAGACCTTGCTGCGAGGACAACGGCCCAGTCTGCGTGCGCGCCGTCACGAACTGCGCCCTGCATTGTCATTGCCCGTGAGCGCTTTCACTCTTAGCGGCAAACGGCGCCAAAGCCGCCAGCCTTCGGAGTACTCCCAGGCCAGGACTGCCGGGAGTCCGATGAAGAGGTCACGCCCGCGCCTAAAGAGAGAAAGGGAGAGTGCTGTGTCGGCGCCGACACCGTACACTGCTCCTACGAGGACGTACGCACCTTCTTGCACACCGGCGGCCCACGGCACCATGAAACCGAGGGAGCGGCAAACGGAGACGAGCATCTCGAGGGCGAGCGCCTGCGCTAAGCCCAAGGGACGTCCCATGAATTGCAGCGCAAGCCAGACCTCGGCTGCCGATACCAACCACGCGAACAAGTGCAGCAGGCAGGCTCGCGCGAATGCAGCGCGGTCGCGATAGAGCGAGAGAATTTGATCGTGCAAGGCGCCCGCAGGCACGTCGCGGATTGGCTGCCATTCTCCGGCGAGACGCCGTGAGATGCGATCGAGCAATCGGAACAGCCCTTTGGCTTGGGCCACGAAGAACCCGATGAACGCGAGTGAACTTACGAGGACGCCGATGGATATCCAGGCGAGGTTCGGCGCATGAGGCCGGGCCAGGAACAGCAGCCCAAGCGCTACGAGCGAGAGCACGGCTTGCGTCAGGAGCTCCGCCGTTACGTCAACCACGACGCTGGCACCGCCCACGAGAGGGCGAAGCCCGTGAAGAGCCAGGACCCTAAGTCCCACCAGTTCGCCGCTGATCGAGAAGAAAGCCAGCACACTGCCGACTCCATCACGAATCCACCGCGCCCAGATGAAGAGGAACCGGCCCTCCGGCAGGGATGGGTCGAGGAGCGCTCGCCACGCCAATCCGCACAGCACGATCGACAGCAGGTGCCAAAGAGAAACCGCGGCAAGCCCGGCGAAGCCTGCGGTCGACAATGCCTCGCCGATCGCCACCACGCCGTGATGGACAATCAAGTAACCGGCGAGAGCCAACCCGGCTATGGCGGTAAGGATTAGGCTCGCCTTCATGGCTTCCTAACGTGAAAATGCGATTCGCAAACGGTGACGTGCCACCTCTGCGCACCATGACACACCCCAATCATTCGCCGATACCCGCGATCTGGCCCGATCGAGTAATCGTGCGCAACCGCAACCAAGTGATCAGTGCGAAGGCGGGCCCGCCCAGGCTGGAGCCGAGCAACAGCGGACCAAGGCCGCCGAGCCAAGCGATTGGGCCGAATAGATACAACAGATCGTCGAAATCGAAGCCAGCAGTGCCGGGGTAGGCCTTACGCCCGCTCGCATCACGCCGGTCGAGGGCTTCGCAGAGAATGGCAGCGGTCGCCACCCCCGTACCCGCGACCAAGCCTGCGATGATCGCAAAGTTGCCGAGGGAGCTGTTTCGCTGGCCGAAACCGATAGCGAAGAAGAACAGCGCTTGTGCCAGGACATCAACCGCGTAGTCGTAGTAATGGCCGCGGATGCTCGTGCGGCCGCTTACCCGCGCGAGCTCGCCATCAGCCCTGTCGAGAAAAGTCGAGATCGTCCAAAACACCCCACCCCAAACGTCCCAGTAATAGCGCCCGGCGGCGAATGCGGCGCAGGCGGCCAAGGCCGTCAAGAGCCGAAGCGTGGTGAGATGGTTCGGCGTGACCGGCCCGCTGGCCAGTGGACGCACCATCCAGCGTGCGACGCGATGGGTCCAGGAGTTGTAAGCCATACTACCGCGCTTCTCTGTCACGATGCAGACAGCGTTGGCTCTTATCCCGCAGCGACTTGACCAGGCGATACGGCATGGCCGCACGCGTCAAATCACTCGACTCGTACCCTTCTCCAATACCTGATTGGCCAGCGCCAGATCTTCCCGCTTGATTCAGAGAAAGGGGTCGTCACATACTCTTATGCCCAACGCGATTTTCAAAATGAACGACCTTCGAGTCCCTGAGAGGTTAGCATTCCCAAGCAATCACAAGCAAACAAGTTATGGAAAAAAGCCCAAGGGCGAATCGCAGTTAACAACGCGGCTGCAAACGAGGGAGCGTCATGGAGTCCGACAACATTCATCCCTATTACCTTCGAACGTCAACAAGCCCAAACTTCAAAGGCTATCCGAGCTTAGCTGAGGCGCGATTGGCGCTCGATGACCTGATCAACGCCCAATCGGTCGATGCGAGTAGCGTCACCGAAGAGCCTGACGGTAAATGGGTGATCCGCCACGGTTCAGCGGGCAGCGTGAAAGTCTGGATTGAGGACGACAAGCTCGCAACCGTACGACTGAAATGATTAGGTACGACTGCTCTGGCACGTGGCCAAGCCCTTCCACCTATCCCTTAGGAACTCGTACATATTTGAAGTTCTTGATATAGACGACCTCCGGGTCCGTCTTCGAAGTCCCCGGCTCCAGGAAGAACAATGGAGAAGGCTGTTTTCCATTCGCGTAGTTCAGGCGCAGGCCGTAGTACGAGATGCTATATGTGCCGCGGCCAGCTTTCGGCGAGGTGAAAGCATGGAAAACGGTCACCCCACCACCACCCAGGCCGAGCGCCATCGCGGTGCCGTTGTCGAGAATGCCTTCGTCAACGAACTGGCCATCGCGGGTAAATTGGATGCCCGGCTGGTTGGTGTCCCCAGAGGGTTTGTACGTGCCCTCGATTTTCAGGTCATTGCCGCCGCCGTACAGCCTCAAGTAGACACTGCCATTGGCTTCGATCCGGTCCGGGTATTCGGTGATGTTCCAGATCGGGCCGCGTAAACCGGACACAAGTTGCTGGCCGCCCGCAGGACTGGCAAAAACGATCCTGCCGTGACCTCCGGAAAGTTGGTAAAGGCCCCACTGAGCAGCGAAATTTCCGCCGCTGGCGATATCGTGTCTCATAGAGGATTCCGGGATGAATTGGTCGATTCCCTTGTCGATCAAACCTTTCTTAACGATTCCGTCGGGGAAAAAAACGAGGAACATGAAGCCAGGTGAATTCTTGGCAGGATCTGAAATGGTCAACTCGCTGGTAGTGTTGGCACCGTCTTTGGCGACTGCGCGGTAAATGCCGTGGAGCCTCGGTGGGCCACCCGCAGTTGTGGCGAGAGGCGCGATTGCGGCTTGTGCGGCGGCCGGGGGATTGTCTTGCGCGGTCAGCACTTGCGACAAGAGCAGAAAAAGCAACGCGGCATAGAGAAACAAACCTCGGCGTGCCGGTTTATGCTTCCCAGATTGGCGGATTTGACTCGCCGGTACTGACAACTGCTCATGGAATCGCATGGCGGCCTCCAGGATGAAATGACCTCATTCGGCTTTAGGCGGACGAAAATCCGCTGCGCATGAGCGCTCTAGCAACACTTGACCTGCTCCCGGCAGCTGCCGGTGCCCTTTCTGATAGGTAGAGCGGAAAAGACCGATCAAGTGGCTCACGGATTGGATTGCGGGTGGCTTGCGTGCGCTCGATGCGCATCGGGGTAGTGCAGGATTTGACGGCGACCGGCGCGAGCGCGAAGAATTACCATCGTCAGTAGACCAACCGTGGCTTCCGATGGACAGGGTTCGCGATGACCCCAGAGCAGTGGCGTGAGATCAAGGCGGTCTTGCAGGGAGCCCTGGAACTCGCTCCAGCGGAGCGGGGCGCTTATCTTGAGCAGCACCCAGGCGCTGTCCGAAGTGAAGTAGAGTCGCTGCTTCGCGCTTATGAGCTTAACAAGGAATTCCTAGAAGCGCCGTGTCTGGATATACCGGCGGTCTCGACGCATGTGGATCCAGAGCTGATCGGCAGGCACTTCGGCCCTTATCGGGTGCTATCGCTACTCGGACAGGGCGGAATGGGGAGCGTGTGGCTCGCCGAGCGCGTCGACGGCATGTTCACGCGGCAGGTCGCGCTGAAGCTCGTGCACCCGGCATTGATGGGCCGGGTTATGACTGAGCGCGTTGCCCGAGAGCGTGAGATTCTCGCGAGTTTGAATCATCCCAATATTGCGCGACTGTTCGACGCCGGGTTTGCAGAGGACGGCCAACCCTACCTCGCCCTTGAGTACATCTCGGGCACGCCTTTGACAACATATTGCGACGAGCACCGCCTCTCAATTCGCGAGCGCCTCGAGCTCTTTCGGGAAGTGTTGGGTGCAGTGCAATATGCGCATGCGCACCTTGTGATCCACCGCGATCTCAAGCCCTCGAATATCCTGGTAAGCGAGGAGGGCCGGGTTCACCTGCTCGACTTCGGGGTCGCGAAGCTTCTGACCGCAGGTGAAGCGAAAGAGACCGCGCTCACTCAGTTCGGCGGTCGCGCGATGACACCCGACTACGCCGCGCCAGAACAGATTTCCGGCGCCCCAATCACGACGGCTGCAGATGTTTACGCGCTCGGGGTAATGCTGTATGAGCTGCTGACCGGAGAGCCGCCTTATCGGCTCAAGCGCGATTCGCGAGGGGCTCTCGAAGAGGCGATCCTGCAGACCGATCCGGCGGCACCCAGTCGCGTCGCTCTGAGCGAGACGGCGGCACAAGCGCGCGGTACTAGCGCAAAGAAGCTGGCGCGGGCTCTCAGGGGTGACCTTGACACCATCACCGGCAAGGCTTTGAAGAAGTACCCGAGCGAGCGCTACGCAACGGCTAATGCCTTCGACGAGGATGTGGCGCGTTCTCTGTCAGGGGAGGTGGTGCTGGCTCAGCGTGACAGCGTCGCCTATCGCGCTCTCAAGTTTATGCGGCGGCATCGAGTTGCCATTGCAGGCGTTAGTGCTCTGATCCTGGCCCTTGCGGGCGGACTCGCCGCAACCACCTACGAGGCCCAGGTTGCATCCGCACAGCGGGACGCTGCGGCTCAAGCTCAACTACGATCCCTGACTCAAACCGCGGCTGCGCGCTTAAGGGATTTCGACGTCGCCGGAGCTATGGGCATCATTCTCGAGGTGCTGCCACATCAAGGAGCGAGACGGCCCTATACGCCAGAAGCTCTTAGCGTGTTTCAGGAGGCGCGTGCAGCGGATGTGCAAATCATGGCATTGACCGGCCATGACGAACGGGTATGGTTCGCAACCTTCTCGCCCGACGGCCGACGAATTGCAACGGCGTCGTGGGACAAGACCGCCCGACTCTGGGATACCTTGACGGGTACCGAGATCACACGATTAAGCGGCCACGCCGGTCGTGTCTTTTCGGTATCGTTCTCGCCCGATGGTCGACGCATTGTCACCGCATCGAGCGACAACACTGCGCGCATCTGGGACGCGGAAACCGGCCGAGAGCTCATGACCCTGAGCGGGCACGCCCGGCAGGTCATGTTCGCGTCGTTCTCGCCCGACGGTCGCAGTATCGTGACGGCATCAACCGACAAGACCGCGCGCATTTGGGACGCCGAAACCGGTCGACAGATCATGATGCTCGCCGATCAACCTGGTCGCTTCACCTGTGTCGCATTCTCGCCCGACAGTCGGCGCGTAGTGACGGGAGCCGATGACAACATCGCGCGGGTGTGGGACGCGGCAACGGGTCGACAAATCAAACTGCTCAGTGGACACACAGACCGAGTGTGGAGGGTGGCATTCTCGCCCGACGGCAGCCGCATCGTCACCGCATCGCAGGATAAGTCGGCACGCATTTGGGATGTTGCGACGGGCCAAGAGATCCTACGTCTGATCGGGCATTCGGACCGGGTCAATTCGGCCTGGTTCTCGCCCGATGGTCGACGCGTGGTTACGGCCTCAGACGACAAAACGGTCCGCGTGTGGGACGCCACGACGGCCCAGCAGATCCTGCTGCTGAGCGGACACACCGACCGCGTGTGGTCAGCGGTATTTTCACCCGATGGTCGGCGCGTCGTCACGACATCGACCGATAAGACCGCACGTATTTGGGATGTCTCGACTGCCCAGCAGATCGCGCTGCTCAGTGGGCACACGCAACGTGTCTGGAATGCGACGTACTCTCCCGATGGCAGCCGGGCGGTTACCGCTTCCTCTGATAAGACGGCCCGGATTTGGGACGTTGCGAGCGGCCAAGAAATCGTCCAGTTGATCGGCCATGGCGACCCGGTAAACACCGCTGTGTTCTCGCTCGACGCTAAGCGCATCGCCACGTCATCCGACGACAAGACAGCCCGCATTTGGGATGCCGCGACTGGCCGGCAGCTCATGCTGCTAACCGGGCATACTGACACTGTGAGTTCTGTTGCCTTTTCGCCCGACGGCGGTCGAGTCGTCACCGCATCGCACGATAAGACTGCGCGCATCTGGGATTCCCAAACCGGTCGAACGATCTTGGTACTGAGCGGACACACCGACCGGGTATGGTCAGCCGTATTTTCACCCGACGGCACTCGCGTGGTCACCTCTTCGACTGACAAGACGGCGCGTATTTGGGATGCCGTAACGGGCCGAGAAATCATGGTATTGAGCGGACACGCACGCCTGTTGCCCTCGGTCGAATACTCACCCGATGGCACGCATATCGTCACAGCATCCGCGGATAGGACCGCACGAATTTGGGACGCTGCGACAGGGCAGCAGATTGTGATGCTCAGCGGGCATGGCAGCGGGTTGACCTTCGCTGCATTCTCACGCGACGGCGAGCTCGTGGTCACTGCGTCGGACGACAAGACGGCGCGTCTGTGGGACGCCGCAACCGGTCGTCAAATCATGCTGTTGGCCGGCCACACCGGCGCGGTCGAAAGCGCGGTGTTCTCGCCCGACGGCCGACGGATCCTCACTGCGTCAGAGGATGCGACCGCGCGAATCTGGGATGCCAGTGCCGTCGCCCTCGAGTTTCAGATTGGATCGGCGGAGGCCGCGCAGTTTGATCTGCTCGAGAGTGCGGAAAGATTTCAACTGGGCCTGCCCGCTCCCACCGGTGTACGCCAGTGGCCGATGGACAACTCGAAATGCGATCAAGCGGCAGCCGCGCCCTATGATCCCGACCGGCGCGCACCAGGACTCATGCTCGATCAAGTCGTCGCTAGCGTCGCCGTCGCGGCCTGCACCGAAGAAAAAGGCCGTTCGGTCGACAGTGCGTCGATCTACCAGAGAGGCCGAGCCCAGATGGCAAGCGGCAAGAGCCCGGAGGCCATGCGCGATTTTGAAGATTCTCTTGCACACGGGTATCGGGCAGCAGGAATTGATCTCGCAAGGCTATTGCAAGGGTCTGCGGGAACAGATGACGTTCGCAAAGCGATCTCGCTCTACGAGCGCGCTTGGAGCGACGGTGTGACGATTGCGGCGTTTGACCTCGGCAATCTCTATGAGCACGGCGTGAAAAGCGCCGGCAACGAAGGCGAATTCTCGATTGCTCCCGATGATACGCGGAGCTGGTCGTGGTACGAGAAGGCTGCGGAGGCGGGAGAACCGAACGCACTCGCTCGCCTCGCAGAGAGGGCAACGCGCACTGCCTTCTCCGAACAGAGCGACGCCAAAAGGAACTCCGACTTGCTCGAATCGTTCAAGTACTACGCAGCGGCTTCAGAGCGGGCCTACCGTGAAGATTGGCCGGACGACTCGTGGCGGAATTGGCGCTACCGCCGGGCTTCCCTTGCGCGTCTACTCGCGCGCGAAGGCATGATGCAGGAGGTTGCGCAAGCCTATGATCATGTGCGTAGGCAATACGCACGGCCGCGAGCCACGCTATGGGAGCGGTTGACCTCGTTCGACGAAGGCCGTTACGGCGTGACCTCTAGAAACGGAACATAGGGCCTTTATGCCTGTCTTGCCCGGCGCTGTCCAGTGCGTTGGGGGGAGGCGTTGCGGGCGCTGCGCGGGCCGACTTATAGCCGGAGGTACCTACCCAGATTGCCATATACCAGTATCGTTCGGACTCAGGCTTGTTCAGCCAATTCGCGACTCAACCATGCCTTGGCCGCGGCCCACTCGCGCTTGATCGTGGCCGGTGATACTCCCATGGCTGCGGCCGAATCCTCGACCGACAGACCCCCGAAAAAGCGCATCTCGACGATTCGGCACAGGTCCGGGTCATGGTTCGCGAGATTGTTCATCGCCTCATCGAGAGCAATGACGTCGACATCCGCGGCTTGACGTGGATGATCTTCGGTGCGGAGCTCGACCCTACCGCCCCCGGCGCGCTTGGCTGCGCGATGAGCGCGCGCATGGTCGACCAGAACCTGTCGCATGATGTGTGCGGCCACGCCGATGAAATGAGCGCGATTGTCGATGTCTCCCGGTTTCTGCCGGACGAGGCGCAGATATGCCTCATTGACGAGAGCCGTACTCTGCAGCGTGTGGCCGGGCCGCTCACCTCGTAGGTAATGTGCGGCAAGCCGATGCAGCTCCTCGTACACGAGTGGAACAAGCGCTTTGAGCGCAGATGCATCCCCGGCCTTCCATTGGGCAAGAAGCACCGTGACCGACTTGGTCAGCTCTGCGGACACACCGACCTCCCTGACGGACACCATCGGCAAGAACCTAGGCGCAGCGATTCTGAATGTCAATTAATAGGGGGCCGCGACGATGGCGCCCGGGAGCCCCCCCGCATGGCGATGGCTCGTGCATTTTTTGAGCCCGTTCGCGCGCGTCTTCCGCTTTGCGTGCCGAGGAAGACAGATCTTTGTGAAGGACCAAGGACCCGTGCCATGCGCTTCTTCGGCGGAGCGGTGCCAGGTGCGGAAAGCCTGTGAGGGCGAATCGCTGCTCCGTCGCCAAGGGGGACATATGAGATGCGTAAGAACTGTAGTGGCGCTTGTCGCGATTGGGATGGCGTGCGGCACCGGCTGCACCGGACACAGAGGCTATGAGAAGGCGTTCTCCGGCAAGTCGGCCATGGTCGGCAACAGTCACCGCTTTGAGGCGTCCGCCGACCAGACCTTTCAAGCCGTCAAATTTACTCTCGTTCAGCAAGGGTTCCTGATCGATCAGGCCGACCCCTCGGGCGGCCTGATCAAGGCGGCCCGCAACCTGGCGGATGAGAAGAACAAGAAGATTTCCTACAACGTCAATACCACGGTGGACATCTCCGGAGCCCCTTCAGGCCGCAGCGCCATTGTCACCATGGCGGCGAGCCAGCAAACGGTCACGCACAGCTCTTCGCATACCTGGATGCCATTGCTCGGCCCGCTCATGATACCGATGCCGGGCAAGAAGTATCAGACAGCCGTGACCGGTGAAGGCACGATTATCGATGCGCAGTTCTACGGCGACTTTTTCGTCGCCGTGGAGCGCAGTTTGCGCGACGCGGCGGTATCGCCCACGACGCCCCCTGCGTCCGCGCCGGCGCGCAGCGCGGAACGGGATCAGGCGCCGCGGACCCAGCCGCCCCCCGCGAGCGTCGCGCAGCCTAGCGTCGCACAGCCGCCCCCGACGGTCGCCGCCGCAACCCCTGCAGCTCCCGCCAGCGATGCAGCCACGCCGGTTACGCCGGCCGCTGCGGCGGCGCCCGCGCCGGACAACCGTGAGTAGCCCATCAACCCACAGAGCAACGAGGAGAGGGACCATGATGAATTTATGTACGATTGGCGCTCGGCACCCCCTGCGCGCCGCCGCAGTGATCGTCATCAGCGGCGGCCTGTTATGCGCGTGCAGCGGCGCTGACGGCGCCAAAGCTGTCGCGGACGCGCTCAGCACGCTCGAGACAGCGCACTACACGGTGGGCGGTACCGTGAGCGCACTGTCCGGCACGGGCCTCGTCGTCGAGGACAACGGTGGGGACGACCGCGCGATCGCGAGCAACGGCAGCTTCACTTTCGCGACTTCGCTGGCAGCCGGTGCGAGCTACTCGGTGACCGTGAAGACTCAGCCGACCGACCCGCCCCAAGCCTGCACCGTGAGCAATGGCTCGGGCACGGTAGGCTCGAGCAATATTACCAACGTGGTCGTGGACTGCAGCCTGACGGCCGTGGCCACGGCGGTCGGCACACCCGTAGGTCAACCCTCGTCTCAGACTATTGATGCCGCTGGGGGCTCGATCGTCTCCCCGGACAATCGCTTGACCGTCACCGTCCCGCCGAATGCAGTCGCCACGGCGACGACGCTCACGATTCAGCCGATTACCAACCAAGCTCCCGGAGGCCTCGGGTCAGCCTATCGATTGGGGCCGGAGGGTCAGACCTTTGATACGCCGGTGCAGATTTCCTTTCACTACACGAGTCAGGATCTGGCCGGCACGGTAACCGATGCCTTGGAGATCGCGTATCAGAACACTCAGGACTACTGGCAGGCATATAAGTCGGCTACTCTCGACACGGCCCAGCAAACGCTCACCGTGACCTCGAGCCATTTCAGCGATTGGTCGATGCTCGCGGGCTCGCAGATCCAGCCTCCCGCAGCCAGTGTCCAGGTGGGTAACACGGTCGCGCTCACGTTGGTCTTCTGCGAGAAGGTGGCAACGCTAGACGGAACGCCAGACGGCCTGCTCACCTCGCTGATGGCGAAATGCGCGTCAGGCATTGATTTGGCGAGCGACTGGGAGGTCAACAGCATTGCCGGTGGCAACGCGTCGGTGGGCACGGTGGTGGCCGATAGCGGCAGCGAGGACTCGGCAACTTACACGGCACCCGCCGCCGTCCCGCAGGCCAATCCGGTTGCGGTCAGTACCCAAAGCGCGGTGTTCGTCCCCGGGACAGAAATGTACGTGTCCAATATCACGGTGCTGCCGAACTGTAGCGCGCAAGGGGCGAGCTGCAGCTGGAGCGGAACGGTGCAAGCCGTCTTCCAGGCCTATACGGTGTCCGGGCAAGTCACTTGGGAGTTGAGCCCGACTCAGCCGACTTCAGCGGCGGGTCAACAGCTCGTCGCCTTCGTCCCCACTTCGGGGAGCTTGACTTTTACCTTGCACAAACCCGGTTGCGCTGTGGATTCGAATTCCGCGACGACATGGGCCGTCACGAGCGGCAATTCCGCGGCAAATTCGGCGCTGGTGGTGGATTACGGCCAGAATCCGCCGACCTACGGGGGGCAGGGTCTCACCAGCGTACAGATCGGAATAGTGTGTAACGATAGCACGACGGACACGTACCACGCGCTGCTGTGGTTCGAGGCGATTCAAGATACGAGTAGCACGAACGGAGACACTCTACAGGGCACTTACGGCGGTCTCGAGACGACGGGCACGACATGGACGTGGGATTTCACGTCGGGAGAGTAAAAAAAGGCCGCGAGCAAAAAAGGAGTCATGCTGCGCGCCGTACGCCGGTACAATTCCTGTGCCGGCGTACGGCGGTGTTCTGGTGCAAAGCGGACCTAAGCCCCACAACGGCCTTGTTGAGTGACCTGTCGCCCGGCCTGAGCTAATGGCTATGGCTAATGGCTGAGGGACGAGGCGAGCCGCTCCCAGAGCATGGGGGCCGGCGGAGCGTATTGCTGGCGGACTCCGGCATGCGCTTCGGTAACGCAATTAGGTGAGGAGGCTTGAGCCGGGGGCGAGCTCATGGATGACCCCACCGTCCACTCACCTGTATTTAATTATAACAATCAATAAATTATAAGCTATATCTAAACTTATCTGCATTTGCTCACTGAGCCTAGGCGCCCGCTGTCGGACTACCGACCCCACTGGGATCACGCAGTCGCGGATATGGCGGCTAACCATATGGGCGTATACTTTTTCGGACGTCTACGCCGTTCGATTGACCGGCGTGCACACTTTCGCGTTCGCGATACCGATTCTTGGGAAGCACGAGTATGGGTTGCTTGCTTAAACAAGGCGGCGGGCTGTACCCACGGTTGCGCATTGGAGCGGTGCTGCTCGCCGCAGGCGAAGGCCGGCGGATGGGTGGCGTGGCCAAGCCGCTCATCCGGCTTCGGGGAGTACCGCTTGTTAGCCGGCAGCTGGTCGCCTTGAGCGGTGCCGGCGTGGACGAAGTGGTCGTGGTGACGGGGCACGCGCGCACGGCGGTCGAGAAACAGGTGCAAAGCTTTTCGGTGACGCTCGTGCACAACGATGCGTACAGCGACGGCCAGGAAGGCTCGGTACGGACGGGACTCGCAGCGCTGAACGGCAGCTTCGACGCGGTGTTCATCGTGCCTTCCGACCAGCCGTTGATCGGCGCAGGCGATTTGACGGAGTTGATCGGGGCCTTCAAGAAGCGCGTTGCGGGTCACATTCTCGTTCCGATCGTCGATGGACAACGCGGCAACCCCATTTTGCTCGACGAGCTCGCGCGCGCGCAGATTCTCGCCAGTGCCACGAACTTGGCCTGTCGGCACCTGATCGAACGCCAGCCCGAACTCGTGTGTGCATACGAAACAAGCAACAGGCGTTTCATTTCCGATCTAGACACGCTCGAGGATATGCAGAGCCTGGTACGGCGCACCGGCTGGCAACTGGAATTGCCGGCGGCGCAGGAAACTGTCGAATAGAGCTGTCGGACGCAGCTGCGACGGCTGCGGCATGAACCTTAAAAGGAGCGACGATGATCCCCCGCGAATTCGAATATCACGCCCCCAAAAGTATTCCCGATGCGCTCGGCTTGCTGAAGCAATTCGGCGATGAAGCCAAGTTGCTCGCCGGCGGCCATAGCCTGCTGCCGATGATGAAGCTGAGGTTTGCGCAGCCCGGTCATCTGATCGATCTCGGCGGCATCGGCGAACTCAAAGGCATCCGCGAAGCAGGCGGCATGCTGCGCATCGGTGCGATGACGACGGAGAATGAAATCATCTGGTCGAAACTGCTGCAGGACAAGTGTCCCTTGCTGGTCGAGGGCGCGCGCCTGATCGCGGATCCGCAGGTACGCTACAAGGGAACGATCGGCGGCGATCTTTCACATGGTGACCCGGGTAACGATCACCCCGCACTGATGCTGGTGCTGGGCGCTTCCTTCGTCCTCAAGTCCTCGTCGGGTGAGCGCGTGGTGCCGTCCGACGGCTTTTTCCTCGGCAGCTACACGACGCTTCTGCAGCCCGGCGAGATCATGACGGAGATTCGTGTCCCGGTGCCCGCCCCGAATACGGGCTACAGCTATTCCAAGCTCAAGCGCAAGGTCGGGGATTATGCAACGGCGGCCGCAGCGGTCACGCTGCGCATGAAGGGCGAGAGCGTTCAAGATGTGGCGATTGCGCTGACGAACGTCGGCGCTTGCGTGCTGAAGGCGCGTGCGGCTGAAGACTCGCTGCGGGGCAGGACGATGAATGATGCTGCGATCGCCGAGGCTGCCCGTCTTGCGATGAGCATTTGCGATCCGGCGGCGGATCAGCGGGGCGATGCGGAATACAAGGTGGCAATGGCCGGCGAAATGACCCAGCGCGCATTGCGCACGGCCCGCTCGCGTACCAGAAACTGATTCGATTGAAGGGGGAGTTAAGCGATGGTCAAGAAACAAACAGTATCGTTCAAGCTGAACGGTACGGATGTCGATGCGGTCGTTGAGCCGCGGGAGCTGCTCATCCACACTCTGCGCGAGCGGCTCCAGCATACCGGTCCGCATATCGGCTGCGAGACCTCTCATTGCGGCGCGTGCACGGTCGATCTCAATGGCATGTCGGTCAAGTCCTGCACGGTGCTCACTGTGCAATGTCAGGATGCCGAGGTGCTCACCGTCGAGGGCCTCGAGCAGGGCGGGACTTTGCATGCGCTGCAAGAAGGGTTTACGCAAGCACACGGACTGCAGTGCGGCTTCTGCACGCCCGGGATGATTACGCGCGCCTATCGGTTACTCAAGGAAAATCCCAGTCCCTCGGAGGAGGAAATCCGCTACTGGATGGCAGGCAACCTGTGTCGCTGCACGGGCTATCAGAACATCGTCAAGGCCGTGCAGTACGCGGCCAACAAAATGTCGCTGGCACGCACCGGAACCTAACTTAAGGGGGAGATTTCGCAATGACTGCTACTGAAACGCTCGAGCGCGAGACCAAGCTTCAAGGAATGGGCAGTTCCCGATTGCGCAAGGAGGACGCCCGCTTCATCCGCGGCAAGGGCACTTATGTCGATGACATCAAGCTGCCAGGCATGCTGTTCGGCGCCATCGTGCGCAGCCCCTACGCCCATGCACGCATCAAATCGATCAACAAGGCCAAGGCGCTGGCTGTGCCGGGAGTCGTGGCGGTTCTCACCGCCGAGGATCTGAAGCCGGTCAAGCTCCACTGGATGCCGACGATCGGCGGCGACGTGCAAGCGGTGCTGGCGGACAAGAAAGTCTGTTTCCAGATGCAGGAGGTCGCGATGGTGATCGCCCGCGATCGCTACTGCGCCGCGGATGGCGTGGATGCGGTGGAAGTGGATTACGAGGAATTGCCCGCCATCGTCGACCCGCACAAGGCCTTGGCTGCCGACGCGCCCATCATTCGCGAAGACATTGCCGGCAAGGATGAAGTCGGGCACGGCAAGCGTACTCACCCCAATCACATCTTCACCTGGCAAGCGGGCGACAAGCAGGGTACCGATGCGGCGTTTGCCAACGCGGCCGTGACCGTCCGGGAAGAGATTCTGAATCCTCGCGTGCATCCCTGTCCGCTGGAAACGTGTGGCTGCGTCGCTTCCTTCGACAAGGTCACAGGGCAGTTGACCGTCTACATTACCTCCCAGGCCCCACACCTATTTCGTACGGTGGTGGCGATGCTGTCGGGCATCCCCGAAAGCAAGATCCGCATGATTTCCGGAGACATCGGTGGGGGCTTCGGCAACAAGGTCCCGATCTATCCCGGCTATGTCATCGCCATCGTAGCGTCGATCGTGACAGGGGTTCCGATCAAATGGATCGAATCGCGCATCGAGAATATCTCCACGACGGGATTCGCCCGCGACTATCACTGTGTCGGCGAACTGGCAGCCGACAAAGACGGCCGCATCAAGGCCTTACGCTTTGCGGCGCTCGCCGATCACGGCGCATTCAATTCCCACGTATCGGCCACCAAGCTGCCGGCGGGCCTCTTTAGCATCTGCACCGGCTCCTACGACATTCCCAAGGCCTATTGCCGTGTCGATGCGGTGTATACCAACAAGGCGCCCGGCGGCGTGGCCTACCGGTGTTCGCTGCGGGTCACCGAAGCGGTGTATCTGATTGAACGAATGATCGACGTTCTGGCGCAAAAGCTCGGGATCGACAAAGCCGAAATTCGCGCGCGCAACTTCATCAAGGCAGACAAGTTCCCCTACACGACGTGCCTCGGATGGACGGTTGACAGCGGCAATTATCACGCTGCGTTGGACAGGGTATTGAAGGCGGTCGACTACGCCGGCCTGCGCAAAGAGCAGGCCGACAAGCGCGCCAAAGGTGAGCTGATGGGAATCGGGATCAGCACCTTCACGGAGATCGTGGGTGCAGGCCCCACCAAGGTCTGCGACATTTTGGGAATCGGACTGTTCGATAGCTGCGACATCCGCGTCAATCCCACCGGCAGCGCCATCGCCCGACTGGGCACGATGAGCCAGGGCCAGGGCCACGCGACGACCTATGCCCAGATCATCGCGACCGAGCTGGGATTGTCGTCGGATGAGATCCAAATCGAGGAAGGGGATACCGACAAGGCGCCCTACGGCGCCGGCACCTGGGGCTCGCGTTCCACCCCGGTCGGCGGTGCGGCGGCGGCGCTGGCCGCCCGCAAGATCCGCGCCAAGGCGCAGAAGATCGCCGCGCACCTGCTCGAAGTGGGTGAAGGCGATCTGGAATGGGAGGTCGATCGATTCAAGGTCAAAGGCAACCCGGCGCAGGCGAAGACCATGAAGGAGATCGCCTTGGCGGCGCACACGTCGAACCTGCCGCCGGGCATGGAGCAGGGACTGGGTGCGAGCGAATATTACGACCCGCCCAATCTCACCTATCCGTTCGGCGCCTATGTCTGCGTCGTCGATATCGACCGCCTTACGGGCGAGACCAAGGTTCGGCGTTTCTATGCGCTGGACGATTGCGGAACGCGGATCAACCCGATGATCATCGAAGGGCAGATCCATGGGGGTCTCACGGAAGCATTTGCCGTGGCCTTTGGCCAGGCGATCCCGTTCGATGAGAACGGCAACCACCTCGGCAACAGCTTCATGGATTACTTCCTGCCCACGGCCGTGGAAACGCCGCATTGGGAGACCGACCATACCGTCACGCCCTCGCCGCATCATCCGATCGGCGCCAAGGGCGTGGCGGAATCGCCCCACGTCGGCGGCATCCCCTGCTTCTCCAACGCCGTCGTGGATGCCTTTGCGCATTTGGGCGTAACGCACATGGACATGCCGCACACCGCGTTCCGGGTATGGCAGCGGTGCAAGGCGCTCGGAATCAACACAAGATGAGACATCCGCTCGACCAATCCGCATGAAGGTGCAGATCGATAAGAGGTATCCTTTGCCGTGCTCGGCAGAGATTGCTTGGGAATTCCTGCAGAACATCGAGGCGGTTGCCGGCTGCATGCCCGGGGCGAAGATCACCGAGCGCATCGACGCGGGACGATACAAGGGAACGGTCAGCGCCAAGGTGGGACCGGTGACGATGTCCTTCCGGGGCGAAGTGCAGATGGCGGAGGTGGATGCGACCGCTCGATCCCTGCGCTTGCTCGGCAAGGGAACCGACAGCACCGGCAGTTCCGGGGCTTCCATGAACCTCACTGCCCGCATCGAGTCCGCCGAAGGAGACCGATGCACTTTGGTGGGCGTGAGCGAATTGTCGATGAGCGGCAAGGCGGCTGCCTTCGGCGGGCGCATGATGAGCACGGTCGCCGATCAGATCCTGCTTCAGTTCGCCGACAACTTCGCGAGGCAAGTCAGCGCGCTTGAGGCGCAACGAGCGGCACCCGCCGCAGGGGAGAGCGGGGCGCAGTCACCGGGAGCGCCGGTCGGCGAACCGGCAGCCGGCGTGTCGGCAACGCGGGAGCTGAATGTGCTCGCGCTCGCATGGGCAATTATTAAAGGCTGGCTGCGGGGCCTGTTTCCCAAGAAGACCGCGTGAACATTCCCGCGCAGCGCATGACCGAGATCATCGCTCTGCAACGCCAGCTCGAGGGTGTCGGCTATGTTGCCGAGCCCGCGCTTGCCGCGGCGCTCCTGCTGATGCTCAAGCTCGCCCGCCCGCTGCTGGTGGAGGGGGATGCCGGCGTGGGCAAGACAGAGATCGCCAAGTCGCTCGCCGCGGTGCGGGCTGCCAGGCTTATCCGTCTGCAGTGTTACGAGGGCCTCGACGTACATGCGGCGATGTACGAGTGGAACTACCAGCGCCAATTGCTGGCAATCAAGCTGCTCGAGCACGATGAGCGCCCGGCCCCCGTCAAGGAGCAGGACATCTTCTCGGAGCGCTATCTGTTGAAGCGACCGCTGCTGGAGGCCATCAGTTGCGCCGAGCAGCCGGTGCTCTTGATCGATGAGGTGGATCGTGCCGACGAGGCGTTCGAAGCCTATCTGCTGGAATTGCTCTCGGACTTCCAGATGTCGATTCCAGAGCTCGGCACCGTGCGCGCCGTTACCACGCCACTGGTCATCATCACCTCGAACGGTACGCGCGAGCTCTCCGACGCGCTGCGCCGTCGCTGTTTGTACCAGTACATCGACTATCCCGCTCATGCCAAGGAATTGGCCATTGTCGAAATCAGGGCGCCTCAGGCGGCGGGACAATTCGCACGCCAGGTGGTCGATTTTGTGCAGACCGTGCGCCGCATGGATCTGCAAAAAAAGCCGGGTATCGCAGAGACGCTCGACTGGACCGCGGCCCTGCTGGGCGTGGGAATTTCCGTGATCAACGACGACGCTGCCGAGCGCATTCTCGACACACTCAGCGCGCTGATCAAAACCCGAGATGACCGGACGGGCTTTACCCGGGAGGTCGTCGCGCGCATTGCCGCCTCATGTTGATTAGCAGCTCCCTCCCTGGTGTCGAGCTGGGCACGGTTCTGCGCTCGCGTCTTGCCGGCTTTACCGGGTTCCTTCGCGCGAACGGCTTCGGCGTCGGCGCCGCCGATACGATTGGCGTGCTCGAAACGTGCGCGCACGCAGGGATTCTTGATGCGCAAGTGCTGCGCTGGAGCCTCAAGGCGCTGCTGTGTGGCCGAGGCGACGAATGGCGCCGATTCGATGGGCTTTTCGACGCCTATTTTCTGCCGCCGAACAAGAGCATATTTACGGAAGGCAACGTCGGCGGGGGTACAGCGCGCGACATGGCCGGCGAGCAGAATTCGGCCGGTGGGGCGCGCGCCCGGGCCGAATTCGAATCTGCGCCGGGTACGGGCGAGGAGGTCGCCGGCGACGCCGATGCCGGCTCCGCCGGGCACGGAGCCAGCCGCGAGGAATCGCTGGCGTCCACGGATTTTCGCGAGCTGAATCAGGCGGAGCATGCCTACGACATCGAGAGGCTGATGCGGCGTTTCGCGAAACGACTGAAGCAGCTGCATCTGCGCCGTGAAGCCGCCCATCACCACGGCCGCCGCCTCGATCTGCAGGCCACCATACGGCAGAGCGTGAGCTGCGGCGGCACGCCGATTCGGCTCGCATGGAAGGAACGCCGCCGCGTGCGCCCGCGCCTGGTGCTGCTCGTGGACGTCAGCCGGTCAATGAGCCTCTACAGCTTTTTTTACATGCGCCTCGCGCGGGCGCTGTGCGGCGAGTTGGCAGACGTGTACTGCTTCATCTTCCACACGCGCATCACCGACGTGGGAGCGGCGCTCAGCGATCCGGACCCCTGGCGATCGCAGGAACGGCTGCACTTGCTGGCTGTCGGTTGGGGCGGGGGCACTCGAATCGGTGAATGTTTAAGGGACTTCAATCGTGATCATGGAACTCGCCTGGTTCATTCGCGCACCGGGGTGATCGTCGTGAGCGACGGTTACGATACCGGCGAGCCGGCACTGCTGGCGGAATCGCTCGCCACGTTGCGGCGGCGAGCGCGGCGCCTGGTCTGGCTGAACCCGTTGTTGAGCCAGCAGGGCTTTTCGCCACAGAGTCGCGGCATGCAGGCGGCCATGCCGCACATCGATCTGCTCGCGGCGGGCGCCGACCTTGCGTCTCTCGAGGCCGTATTGCCTCAGATCCTGGAGACCCTGAGATGACAAACGAAGATCTCCAGCAAATGGCGCGTGAACTTGACGCCCGCGGCGAGGCCTACGCCGTCGTCACGGTAGTTCGAGCGGTGGCACCCACGTCGGCCTACCCGGGTGCGCAAGCGATCATTCTCGCCGATGGGAGACTGCACGGCTGGATCGGCGGAGGCTGCGCAAGAGACCTGGTCATCGGCGCCGCGAAATGCGCCATCGAGAAGGGCGAGCCGAAGCTCGTGCGCATCAGTAACGAGCAAATCTACGCCGGGGAAGATGTCGAGCACTACGCGATGTCCTGCGCCAGTAACGGTAGTGTCGAACTGTTCATCCAACCCAACAACCTCGGCAACGCACTGTGCGTTCTCGGATGCACGCCGGCGGCCGACGAGGCACGTTTCCTTGCGGAGCGCCTCAGAATCCGGCTCACCGACAGCCCGGATGACGCGCCCGTCGTTCTGGTCGCGACTCAAGGACAAGGTGATGAGGAAGCCCTCGAGGCCGCCTTGCGCAGCCCTGCAAAGCACGTGCTGATGATTGCAAGCCGGCGAAAGTCAGATCGGCTCCGAACCCTGATGAAGATGCGCGGCGTCGACGAATCACAGCTTGCTCGCCTGCAGGCCCCCGCAGGCCCGGACGCCGGTGCTAAGACACCCGGGGAGATTGCACTGGTGGCGATCGCCGGTGTCCTGGCGTCGCTGCGCGATCGAGTGCCGGGGCTCCCGCAAGCTGAGCCAGTCGAGCGGAAGGCCGCTGAACGAGCAGGACAGGACGGGAGCCGGTCGATTTCGCACACAGCGCCGGCTAGCGCTTCCGCAGAAGTCAAATTCATCAACCCCGTTTGCGGAATGGCCGTGAGCACCGCCAATGCGTTGCACGTTGAAGAGTACGCCGGCGTTTCGTACTACTTCTGCTGCGATGGCTGCTGGACGATGTTTCTGAAAGACCCGGGGAAATATGCGGCGATTCACCAAATTTCCATTGGCGCGGTTCCGGCAGGACAACCCCCGCATGCGAGCGACTAATTCGCGCTGTCAGGCATGCTTGGTTGCGACCGCGACTGCGCGCATGAGGCATTCCGGCAATTGTCCATCCTTTGCGAGGCAATAACCGGATTTGCCGTATGCTTTCCGCTATGGCGCTGCTGACCGATCTGTACGAGCTCACGATGGCCCATGTCTATTTCGATCATGGCATGAACGATATTGCGGTATTCGAATTAAACGTCCGCAAGCTTCCGCCAAATCGGTCCTTTCTTCTGGCGGCGGGCCTCGAGCAGGCCATGGGGTACCTCGAGCAGTTGCGCTTCACCTCCGATGACCTCGAGTTTCTGCGGGGTCTCGGCACGTTTCCGCAAGCGTTCCTGGACCACCTCGCGACTCTGCGTTTCACCGGCAGCGTTCACGCGATGCCGGAAGGCACCCCGCTGTTTGCGAACGAGCCGATCTTACGCGTGACCGCGCCGATTGCCGAGGCCCAGCTCGTCGAGAGCCGCTTGCTCAACATCGTTCATTTCCAAACATTGATCGCAAGCAAGGCGGTACGGTCCGTCGTGGCCGCGCGCGGCAAGCAGCTCGTTGACTTCGGAATGCGCCGAGCCCATGAGGCCGACGCCGCGCTTTTTGCGGCACGAGCGGCGTACATTGCGGGGTTCGACGGGACGGCTACAGTCGAAGCGGGCCGGCGCTTCGGGATCCCGCTATCCGGTACGATGGCGCATTCGTTCATCGAGGCGCACGATCACGAAGAAGATGCGTTCCGCCATTTCATTGCGAGCCGCCCCACGGCGGTCACGCTGTTGATCGATACTTATGACACACAGCGTGCGGCTCGTCGTGTCGTTGCGCTGGCCCGTGAGCTCGAGAGCCGCGGAGCACCACGAGCCATTCATGGCGTGCGCATCGATAGCGGAGACCTTGCGATGCAGACGCGCGCGGTGCGCGACCTCTTCGATGGCGCGGGATATCGGGATATCCAAATCCTTTTGAGCGGAGGACTCGACGAGTACAGCATCGAAAAGCTGGTGCGTGACGGCGTTCCGATGGATGCCTTCGGCGTGGGCACGGCGCTCGACGTGTCGGATGATGCACCGGCACTCGATATGGCTTACAAGTTGCAAGAATATTCCGGCACTCCGCGTCGCAAGCGCTCACCGGGCAAGGTGACCTGGCCCGGGGCAAAGCAAGTATTTCGAGAACGCGGCCAAAGCGGCGAGATCGTTTGCGATCGCATTGCCCTCGTCGGCGAACAAGCCCCCGTCGGCGAGCAAAATCGAGGAGAACCGCTATTAACGGAGGTGATGCGTGCCGGTCGGAGGGTTGGGGATGTTCCCGAACTGAAGCAGATTCGTGAATACTGCTCTCGCGAGCTGCAGGCCCTCCCGCAGGCGCTTCGGGATTTGGGCGATACGCAGGGGTCGGGCCCAATTCCTGTGTTGATATCCGACGCGTTACGCAAGCTGGTGGCCACAATGGATGCTGCCGGCGACTAATACTCACGCACCTACGGTGTCGGTACAAGCCCGGATATCGCCGCGGACGGAATTGGCGGATCATGAGCTAGCGGGCCAGAATCGCGATCATGCCAACTTATTAGGGGCGGTAGCTGGATGAACGAGATAGCGAAGGCCGCTCAAGGTTCGATGCTCGAAAGCGGAATCTCCGCCGATGCAGTGCGAGAGGTGGTAAGCGCCCTGTACATGCAGCTTCATCACGTCCATTCTGATCCGGGTGAAGTGAGTCTCAACAGTCATCTTGATCGAGATTTGGGATTTGACAGTCTCGGACGTGTTGAGCTCGTGCTGCGGTTGGAGCAGCGTTTCGGGGTGCACTTGCCCGATGCGGTTTTGGGCTCGGCGGAGACGGTCGCGGATCTGATCGCTCTCGTCAATTCCGCTGCGACCGCTGGCGGTATCCATCCTGGCGACGCAGCAAGGCCGGTCAGACCGATTCTCCCGTCTCGCCCGCTGCTCGGTACACCGCGAACCGCGATGACCCTCAACGAGGTTTTGGCATGGCACGCCGAGCAGCATCCGAAGGCGACGCACGCCGTGGTGCTTATCGACGGGCAGTCGCACGATGTGACCTACGCCCAGCTCCAGGAGGGCGCGCGGGGTATGGCTGGAGCCCTGCAGCGTGCTGGAGTGCAACCGGGTGCAACGGTCGCACTGATGTTGCCCACAGCCGTCGAATATCTGTACGCATTCTTTGGCGTACTGCTGGCCGGCGCTGTTCCCGTGCCCATCTATCCCCCGACGCGCGCGTCGCAAATCGAAGAGCACGTGCATCGCCATGCCGGTGTGCTCTCCAACGCCGCCGTTTGTGCGCTGATCACGATCCCCGAAGCGCGCACCGTGGCACACCTGTTGAAGGCGAGGGTTCCTAACCTGCGGCACATTTGGTCGATCGCTGAGCTGGCGCAAGGAGGGCCCTTCCGGCCGCTTCGCACTCCGCCTGCCGCGGAATCGATCGCCATGCTGCAGTACACCTCCGGCAGCACAGGATCGCCGAAGGGAGTCACGCTGACGCACGCCAACCTGCTAGCCAATATCCGCAGCATCGGCGCCCAAATGGGCGTCAATGAGTCGGATGTTTTCGTCAGCTGGCTGCCGCTCTATCACGATATGGGGCTGATTGGTGCTTGGCTCGGATCACTGTACTTCGGCTGCCTGCTGGTCATCATGCCGCCCACGGCGTTCCTGGCCCGGCCGGCACGCTGGTTGCAGGCTATTCATCAGTATCGTGGCACGTTGACCGCCTCGCCCAACTTCGGCTATGAGCTGTGCGCACAACGACTGACCGATCGGGAACTCGCAGGGCTCGATTTATCCTCGCTGAGAATCGCGTTCAACGGCGCAGAGACGGTCTATCCCGATACCGTGGAGCGCTTTTGTCGGCGTTTCGCGCCCTATGGCTTTCGAGCCGAGGCAATGACGCCCGTGTACGGTCTGGCCGAAGCGGCCGTGGGCCTGACGTTCCCACCCATTGGCCGCGGTCCGATCGTGGATACGATCGATCGCGCCACTATGCTGCGCGAGTGCCGAGCCGTCTCGAGACCGGCAAGCTTGCCCAACGTCCTTCGATTCGTCTCCTGCGGGCGCCCGCTCCCCGGTTATCGTGTGCGGATCCTCGATGAGGCCGGTGCGGAAGTACCCGAGCGGGTCGAAGGGACCCTGCAGTTCACCGGTCCTTCTGCAACCGCCGGTTATTTTCACAACGAGGAGGCGACCGCACACCTGGTGCACGGGGAATGGCGCGACACCGGCGATCGCGCGTACCTGGCGTCAGGTGAGCTCTATATCACCGGTCGCGTCAAGGACGTGATCATTCGCCGCGGGCAGCACCTTTATCCGGACGAAATAGAAAGCGCAATTGGCGGGTTAGCAGGGGTCCGCAAGGGCTGCGTCGTGGCCTTCGGCAGCAAAGAACCCACCACGGCAACGGAGAGACTGGTCGTGCTGGCCGAAACGCGGTTCACGGACCCGACGCTGCGGGCCGAGCTCAAGACTCGGATCAACGAGTGCGTCGTGGACTGCATCGGCGAGCCTCCGGAGGAAGTCGTGCTTGCCCTGCCGCACGCGATCCTCAAGACATCGAGCGGAAAGCTGCGTCGCGCAGCGACACGCGCGGCCTATGAGGACGGCTCCTTGGGGCGCACACCCGCGCCGCCTCCGGTTCAGATGTTTCGGCTCATGGTCGAAGGCACTGTAGCGCGCATACACCGCGCTCGCGAGGCGGGCACGCACGTGATCTACGGCCTGTATGCGTGGTTCGTGTTCTTCGCGATCGGTGTCCCTGCGGGTCTGCGGATCGCGTTTTGCCGGGAACCCGCTCAAGCCTGGCGCTTGAGCCATCGCGTGGCAGGTCGGCTCGTGCGTGCCTGGGGCATCCCATTCTCCGTGGAGGGTGAGACCGCGACCGATCTGCCGGTACCCCACGTCATCGTGGCAAATCATTGCAGCTACCTGGACAGTATTTTCGTCGCCGCGCTGTTGCCTCAACCTCACATCATGGTGGCGAAAGCCGAGCTGCAGCGTATCCCCGTGATGCGCGCTTATTTGCGCGCCTTGGGGACCGTGTTTGTCGAGCGCTCCGCACCGGGCGAGCGCTTGCTCGAGATGGAGCGGATAGAACGGACGTTGGCCCACGGAACCTCGATCATCATTTTTCCGGAAGGTACTTTTACAGCCGTTACGGGGCTGCGTCGCTTCCAGCTCGGGGCGTTTGAGATTGCCGTAGCCACTGGAGCGCCGGTCATTCCTCTCAGTTTGCGCGGCACGCGTCTGGTCCTGCGCGATGGCCAGCGGTTGCCGCGCCGGCTGCCCGTGCGGGCCGTGGTCGGTGCACCGCTCGCGATGCCGGCAGCGGAGGGTGACTTCACCGCGGCCGTACAGCTGCGCGACTCAGCCCGCGCCCACATTTTGCGTCACTGCGGCGAACCTGATCTGAGCTAGGTAATTGTCTCAATGGCAAACGCAGTAGACAGCTTCGCCGATCGGATTGACGCCGGCAGGCGCTTGGCGCACGCGCTACAAGGCTATTTGGGTAGAAAGGACGTGACGGTCATTGGACTGCCTCGCGGTGGCGTGCCCGTGGCCTATGAGGTTGCCCGCTCACTCCAATTGCCGCTCGACGTTCTCGTCGTCCGCAAGCTCGGTGTTCCGGGCCATGAAGAGCTGGCCATGGGCGCCATCGCCTCCGGGGGCGTTGTCGTAAGCAATCCCGAAGTCCTGCGATGGCTCGGGAAGCCCGAGATACTGATGAAGGAAAGCCTGGCGGGCGCAAAGGCTGAACTAGAGCGCCGCGAACAGGCGTATCGCAAAAACCGACCTCCCTTGCATTTGACCGGACAAACTGTGATCGTGATAGATGATGGGGCGGCGACCGGGGCCACCATGCAGGCCGCAGTGCGTGCTTTGCGGAGCATGAATGTTATCCACATTGTCGTTGCCTTGCCCGTCGCGGCCCGAGAGTCATGCGCCGCGCTGGAAAAGGAGGCCGACGAGGTGATATGCCTTTTGACGCCAGATCCATTCGACTCGGTGGGCCGGTGGTACGATTCCTTCGATCAGACGACCGACGTGCAGGTCGAAGGTCTATTGAGGGCGGTGCCGTAGAACTGCGCTAGGAGCCTGTCTGAGTAATCCCCGTGGCCTCGACCGTGGCAGATTTTTCGCCTTCACGCAGTAATCGGTCGCCAATCCTCCTACGAGCACGCGGTCCGTCGCAGACGGCCGTCCCCAAAAATAGCGAGCGTCGTCAAACTTCTGACCGATCAGCGTCGAGCCGATGATCCTGCCATCGCGCCGCACGAGACTGCCATCAGCTTGCTCCGGAAAGAATGCCTGAGCGAGGCCGAGAATGAGTAGTGGGTACACAAGCCCCGCCAAAACCGTGAGCAGCACCATGCTGACCAGTACGGCGCGAACTGATGAGGGCACCGGCGTTCTCCTTTAAAACCAAAGCGTAGACCGCGGCGAGATATGAGCCGAGCGGCCGGACGGTGGCAGTAAGAACCGCGATGAACACCAAATATTCCGATAGGCTAATCCAACTCATGCGGCCTCTTCTGTCTGCAAGCTTGACCTTGCACCACTGGTTTTCACCTTAGAGGCGCGCATTGTCCGCCGATCGGTATTAAGTTGTATAAGGAAAACCGCGGGTTGAAAGTGGACAAGACCTTTGTTCAGTGCGGCAAAATTAAAACCACATACATTGGAGAAAGCCATGGAGTTCCTTAGTCCGAAAGCGTTGGCGGCCTACTGGTCCAGTCCAGAGGTGGCAGTGAACGTCGTCATTTTCCTAAATTTACTGGGCTCACTCCTGCTGGGGCTGTTCGTCGGCTATGAGCGCTCGTTCCATGGCCGCGCCGCAGGTATGCGCACCTACGGGCTGGTGTGCATGGCTTCCACGGCCCTGACGGTGTTCGCCGGATATTCGGGAATGTGGTATGGAGGACACGGGGCGGCGGCAATATCTTCCGTCGATCCGACGCGAGTTGTCCAGGGGATCGTCACCGGTATCGGCTTCCTGGGAGCCGGGGTCATTGTCAAGGAAGGCCTCACTATCAGTGGACTGAACACGGCCGCCTCGATCTGGGCATCATCGGCAATCGGCGTGATGGTTGGCGTCGGCTTCTACGCCGCCGCAATATTGCTTGCGATGTTGTGCGCGCTCGCGATGGCCGTACTATACCCGTTGGAACATCGGCTCCCGTCGAGAAGCGGAATTGCGATCGCAGTGCGCTACGAAAAAAATTTCTTACCGAGTGAAGAAATGCTGTGTAAGGTGGCGCTCGAAAACGGCTACGACATCGCTCGCAATTCACTGGCGATCAGTTTTCGCGAGGGTCAGCCCGAGTGGCACTTCCTTGCCGTCGCCCGCGACAAGCGCAAGGGCGCCCGGGTCTCCGATTTGGCCCACATGATGCGTCACTATCAGGGCGTGGAGAGCTTCCAAATCACGCCAACGCGGAACTGAGATCCCGGCAACTTTCTAGCAGCGACGGCCCCGGGACCTGATGTCTGTTCTGGCGGGTGGCGATGCCCGAGGAGTCACACGAGCCTGAATGCAGTGAGGCAAACGTCGATGAGCTTGATGCCGACCCACTGCAACAGGATTCCACCGACTCCGTAGGCCCACGCATTGCGGCGTGACAGACGCGCAGCGGATTCCGCGCGGGCCTTGACTGCACGCACTGCAAGCACGAGGAGCGGCACGATGATCAGCGCATTGAAGATGACCGCCGACAGAATCGCGCTCCGCGGGCTCGTGAGCCGCACGACGTTGAGCGCGTTCAGCGCAGGATAGGTTGCGGCAAACACCGCAGGAATAATTGCGACGTACTTGGCCAGCTCGGCGGCAATGCTGAAGGTCTTGAGTGAACGGCGCCTCATCAGCATGTGCTTGCCCGTCTCGACGATCGCGATGAATTTCGTCGGATTCGAATCGAGGTCGACCAGGCCGCCGGCTTCCTTGGCCGCTTGCGTGCCGGTGTTCATCGCCACGGCCACGTCGGCCTGCGCAAGCGCCGGTGCATCGTTGGTCCCGTCTCCACACATGGCGACCCGGTGCCCCTCCTTCTGGTATTGTCGAATGAGCTCACGCTTCCTCTCCGGCGTCGCTTCGGCCAGAAAATCGTCCACTCCAACCTCGGCTGCGATCACCATCGCGGTCAGGCGGTTGTCTCCGGTCACCATGATGGTCCTGATGCCCATTTGGCGTAGCGCCGCACAGTGCTCGCAGATACCATCCTTGACGATGTCGCGCAGCTCGATGACGCCCAGGACCCGAGGACCGTCGGCAACCACGAGCGGCGTCGCACCCGAGCGAGCCACTCTATCGACCAGCTCGCTGACCACTGACGGCCAGCTGCCACCCGCCTGCTCCGCGAAGCGGCGCACTGCATCTGCAGCGCCTTTGCGCAGCCTCCGTCCTTCCAGGTCGATGCCGCTGATGCGTGTCTGCGCAGAGAATTCACAGAACGTCGGTGCGGTGTCGGCGAGATCCCGGGGGGGGCGATCCGCCGTCTGCGCCGCGAGCGCCACGATCGAGCGGCCTTCCGGTGTTTCATCGGCCAGCGAGGCGAGCCGCGCCACGTCCAGCAGGTCCCGAACGGCAATTCCCGGAGCTGCGTGAAACGCGACAGCGTGCCGGTCACCGCCCGTGATCGTTCCGGTCTTGTCGAGCACCAGCACGTCGACGTCGGCCGCGGCTTCCACCGCGCCGCCGGAGGTTGCGATGACGTTGGCGCGCATCAACCGAGCCATGCTGAAAGCACCGATCGCGAAGACCGATGCGCGGGCAGTGATCGGAACGGAACACATGAGCAGCGCGACGAGCGCCGAGAGCGCCAGAACGCCGCCTGGACCCGCACTTGTAGGCGCGAGCGGCGCGACACCAAACAGGAACACGATCGCTACCGTGGCGAGCAACATCGACAGGGCGATCTCCTGCGGGGTGCGGGCGCGCGGCGTCCCCTCCGAGATCGTGACCATGGGGTCGAAAAATCCTTCACGACTTCTCACGCGCACGAGGAGCCAGTCGGAGAGCACTTGCGTGCCGCGGCGCACGGATGATAATTCCCGGCCGACGGCGCGCAGCACGGGTGCCGACTCGCCGGTCACTGCGCCTTCACTCACCGAAGCCGCCCCTTCAATCACCGTGCCGTCGGCGGGAATGATGTCGTTGGCTTCGACCAGCACGACATCGCCACGACGCAGTGTACCCGCTTCGACGAGACGATAATCGCTGCGGTTGCGGCCGAGCAGCCGCTTCGCTTGCACATGCCGGCCCGTCGATCGCAGCGCCGCCGCTCGTGCCTTGACCCACTCTTCGGCGACGGCTTCTGCAAAGTTCGCCATCAAAACGCTCAACCACAGCCACGCCGCGATCGCAAGCATGAACGCCGCGCGCCGCGCTCCATCCGGCGCACCGAAGGCGATGGCCAACCCGATGATGGTCGCAAAGATGCTTCCGACGTAGACCCCGAGAGTCACGGGATTTCGGAACTGCACACGCGGGGCGAGCTTCGCCAACGAATCCCGAAGTGCCGCGGAGAGGACAGCGCGGCTCAGAAGGCCGGTGGACGGGTCACCGCGAGGCACAGTTACTTACCCAGTCGGTGCATCAGTGCGCACATTATAATGCGAAAAATAGGATCAAGATGCTGTATATTTTTCCGAGACATTGAAAAGGGCGTGTCAACGGAGGCTGCAAAAGCCGACGCTGCAACTCACGCCGTATGAGTCCCGCCGAGAGCCGACAATCGAAGAGACAATCGAGGGGGGAAACCGCGTGCCCGATATCGAGCTTGTCAAACCCCATTCGCTGACGATCGCCAAGGCAAAAGAGCTGGTGCAGAAGACGGCGGACGGGCTTGCTGCTGAGTATGATCTCAGGTACGAATGGCAGGGCAACACGCTGCACTTTCATCGCTCAGGTGTCGATGGGCAGATGTACGTGACGGATTCGGTGATCGGGCTTCGCTTAACTCTCGGCTTTTTGTTGAAGCCGTTTAGGGGGAAATTTGTCCATCATATCGAGCGCAACTTCGACAGATTGTTGGCTGAGCAAGAACCGGGAGCTCGGGCAAAATAGCCCGACGGGAAAGACAGCGCATCAAGGGCCGTCGCTGAAATGCGTCCAGCCTTCGGAGTCGAAACTGAGTGGCCGGTCGAGGTTGTCGAGCACCACCACGCGAGGCTGGTCGCCGCCCGGCAGCGCCGTCATGCGGCCGAGTGGCGTGATCGGCACACCGAGAAACCGCGATAATTCGTCGATCCTGGCCGATGCTGCCGGGGGCGCCGTGAACAGGATTTCGTAATCATCGCCGCCCGTCAGCGCCATCGCGAGGCAACGCGGATCGCCGGCTATCGCGACGCGGGCGGCGGGCGACAGCGGGACCGACCTGGCTTCGATGACCGCGGAGAGTCGCGAGACTTCGCAGATATGCCGCAGATCGGCGACCAGCCCGTCCGAAACGTCAAGTCCTGAGGTCGCGATGCCGATCAGCTGTGGGCCCAGGGTGACGCGCGGCTCGGGCAATCGATAGCGATCGATGAGAAACGCGATCGAGGCCGCATCGAGCGCGGACGGCGCGGCGCGCAGGACCGAGAGTCCCAGCGCGGCGTCGCCGATCGTGCCAGTGACGAACACGGTGTCGTCCTGTTGTGCGCCACCGCGCCGGATGATCCGACCGATCGGCGCCTCGCCCAAGGCCGTGACTGCGATCGTGATCGGGCCTGATGTCGAACTCATGTCGCCGCCGATCAGATGCGTGCCGTATTCGGCTTGGTCGTGGCCAAGGCCCGCGGCAAAGGCAGCAATCCACGGCTCATCGACCGTACTCGGCAATACAAGGTCCAGTAGATAGGCGCGCGGGACTGCACCCTTGGCGGCGAGGTCGGAGAGATTGACGCGCAGCGCCTTGCGCGCGACGAGATTGGCCGGATCGTCGGGCAGGAAATCGATGCCGCCAACGATGGTGTCGGTTGTTACCACCAGCTCGTTGCCGGATGCCGGGCTGATCACAGCTGCGTCGTCGAGCAACCCGTAGGCGCCCGGAAACGCACGTGCGTGCGGCGCAAAATACCGTGCGATCAGCTCGAACTCACCTGGTAGGCCCTGCTTCGACATCATCGCCTCAGCGTCTCTCTCCGCCATCCGAAACCTTCGCCGCGACCGATCCTGTCGTTACAAGATGGCCTGGACGTGCACTGGATGTCAAAAATGCCGAGCGATCTGAGCCAAATCAGTGGGGGCGGGTTATGTTCCCTCCGATGCTTCCAGGTCGTTATCACAAGGAGAGAGCGGACAGTTGGGAGCAGTTTCGTTTGCCAGCAAGGTCTCGATCTCGCGCAGGAGAAGATTGATGTCCACCGGCTTGGGCAATATCCGATCCGCGATTTTCCTGGCCTGAGCGACGTGCCGGTCCGCGATATCACCGGTCAGCATGATCGTGGGCGGCTTCGCGTGAAGCAGAGCGGCGATCTCGGTCACAATCTCATCGCCGGTGATTCCCAGCGGAAGTTGATAGTCGCACAGGATCAAATCGGGGCGCAGCCCGTCGACAGTAACGCGCTGCAGCGCTTCGTCGCGCGATGCGGCGCCGACGACATCGTACCCCTCCAGGCGCAGCAGCATCTCCATGGACCTGGCGACACCCGGATCATCCTCAATGTGCAGCACTTTACTGCCGCTCGATGTCGGTGCAGCCAGTGTGTCGAGGGACACCCGTTCCGCTGGGAGCGCGGTCGCCGTGCCGCGCGGCAACTGTACGGTGAAGGTGGAACCCACGCCGACCCGCGACTCTATGGTGATCGCGTGATCGAGGAGCCGGCAAAGCGTTTGAACGATCGAGAGACCGAGTCCGACCCCTTGACGCTGATCGCGATTCGGATTGTCGGTCTGATAGAACGCCTCGAAGATGCGTTGCAGATTCTCAGGTGGAATGCCGACTCCGCTGTCGCATATGTCAATCTCGATTCGCGACTCCGTCGGGCGGACGCGCAGCCGAACCGTGCCGCGCAGCGTGTACTTGATGGCGTTGCCGATTAGATTGCGCAGAATCACGGGCAAGAGCATGGGATCGCTTCTCACGAACTCCGGGGAATCCTCAACATCCAAGATGAGTGACTTGCAGGCCGCCGCATAGCCCAACTCCGAGCGCAGACGGGCCAGGATCTCACGCAACGGAAAATCCCGCACCACCGGCTGAATGGCACCCTTTTCCAACCGATTGATGTCAATCAATGAGGACAGAATCTCATCCATGCTGCGTACTGATTCTTCGAGCAAACCCAATTGCGAAACGAATTCGGTGCCCTTGAGCGCCCGGCCCAGTACCGACTGAAGACTCCAGATGGTCTGCAACGGTTGTCGTAGATCGTGGCTCGCGGCAGCCAGGAACCGCGACTTCACCTCATTGGCACGCACTGCGGAATCTCGGGCTAGTCCAAGGGCCTCCTCCAACTGCTTATGCTCGGTCATGTCGCGCACGACCGCGACGGTGACCGGCGGCGTGCGGTCGCCGATATGGTTCAGCATGACATCGATGGGAAATTCGGTTCCATCTCGTCGGCGCCCGAGCAGCTGCAGGCCGGCGCCCATAGGGCGCAGCTGTGCGGGCAGCGAATAGTCGGGCCGATGTTGCACGTGACGCTCTCGCGGCTGCACCGGTACGAGTAGTTCGATGGAGTGATCGATGAGATCGCCGTGCTGGTAGCCGAACATTCGGCTTGCCTGGGGGTTCAAATACTTGATCTTGCCGCCGATACCTGCGCCGTCCACCATGAACACGGCATCCGGCAGATACTCGAGAACGTCGGTCCATGGGTCGAACAGCAGGGATCGATCGGTGATTTCTGTCTGCACTCCGGGACCGACATAGAACTGCACGGCGACTCCCTGTAACGATGGCGCGCCCAGCTCAGATCGCCGGGGGGGCGATTGCTGGCAGTTAGCCCTTGCACTTCACGGATCCGGACCCGCGTCTCTCGACATAATGCTAACCTATCGCGCAAGCAGGACATGACCCCGGAAAATACTGAGAACGTACGACGTTGCGCTGCCCGGCGTCCATTGAGTTACCTGGGTTCTCAGGATCGTGGGGCCGGATTGTACCGACATCGCCCCGTCGGCCGTCACGCGTGGCAATAAGCAATCGCCGGATGTGACATGGTAAAAGCAGGTAAACCAAGCCCGAGGACATCACAGCGCCAGCCACGCAGTGTCCGCGCCAAAACCCCACAGCCGGTCAAGTTTGCTGCTCGTACGGCGCCGCGGCGGCGCGCCGATGCAGCGCTGAGGGGGACGGTTCGGCCCAAGAACGATAACTTTCTTGTGGTGGGGCTCGGTGCCTCTGCCGGCGGTCTCGAGGCGGTCAGGAAGCTGCTCGCAGCGATGCCTGCCGACAGTGGCATGGCGTTTGTGCTCATCCAGCACCTCGACCCCACTCACAGAAGCATGTTGGTCGATCTGTTGGCGCGGGACACGGCGATGAGCGTCTTGCAGGCCGGTGATGGCATGCCGATCCAGCGCAACTGCCTGTATGTCATCCCGCCGCAAGCCGATCTGTCGGTCCACGAGGGAGTGCTCCGGCTTTCGCCACTGCGGGCACGCCGGGATGTGCACTTGCCGTTCGACCTCTTCTTGAGCTCGTTGGCGCACGGTTTTGGTGAGCGGGCGGTTTGCGTCATCCTATCGGGAACCGGTAACGACGGCAGCGTCGGGCTCAGGGCGGTCAGCGCCAAGGGCGGACTCATCATTGCGCAGGACCCGGCAGAGGCTGCCTACGATGGTATGCCGAGGAGCGCGATCGCCACGGGCTTCGTCGATCTCGTGCTGCCGGTTGCGAAAATCCCGCAGGCTATCTTCAGGCACGCGCAGCATCCCGAACTCGCCGCCGCTCGCAAGGCTGCGCCACCGGACCGCAAAACGGACATATCGCTCACCGCGATCATCGAGCTTCTGCGCTCACGCGCGACTCAGGATTTCACACACTACAAGAAAACGACATTGCTTCGCCGCATCCGGCGCCGGATGGACCTTGCAGGGATCAAGGAGATTGACGATTACCTCAAGACAGTGCGCCAGAATGATTCCGAGCTCGAGCTGCTCGCGAAGGATCTGCTGATTCACGTGACCAGCTTCTATCGCGATCCGGCGGCCTTCGAGGCGCTGGCGAAGTCAGTCATTCCCGACTTGGTGCGCGAGCATGCGCCAGATCAGCCGATCCGCATCTGGGTTCCTGGTTGCAGCACGGGCGAGGAGACCTATTCTCTCGTCATGCTCTTTGTGGAAGAACTCGCCGCGCAAAAGAACAGCTCGAAGCTTCAGGTGTTCGCGTCCGACGTCAGCCCTGAGGCCGTGGCCTACGCCCGCAATGGCGTGTTTCCCCAGTCGATCAAGGACGATGTCTCGGCGGAGCGGCTCGCGCGCTTCTTTTCGCGCGAGAACCACGGCTACCGGGTGCGCCGTGATCTGCGAGACCCAATAGTCTTTACGGTTCAAGATCTACTGACCGATCCGCCGTTCTCGCGCCTGGATTTCATATCCTGCCGCAACCTGCTGATTTACCTGCAGCCCGAAGAACAGGAGAAGGTCTTGTCCCTGTTCCATCGAGCGCTGTGGCAGGGTGCGGTCTTGTTTCTGGGCACCTCGGAAACCATCGGCAAGTGCACCGATCTTTTCGAGCCGGTACCGAATGCCGTGCGAGTCTTTCGCCGCATTGGGGGCAACGAGCGGCTGGAGCGGGCCGCTGCCTCGAGCATTGGCGAGCTCGCCCGGACGCTATGGCCGCGCGCGGTCGGACAGGTTGGACCGAAGCGCCCCAATCTCGGCGATCTTGCGCAGCGGCTGCTGCTCGAGGCCTATGCGCCGGCCGCTGTGCTGGTCAATCGTCAGTATCAGGGACTTTATTTCTTTGGACCCACGGATCGTTATCTGCGTGTGGCGGCAGGCGAGCCCAGCCGATTTCTACCCGCCTTGCTGCGCGAAGGCCTGGCCGCCAAGTTTCAAGCGGCCGTTCGCCAGGCAAGCCGGTCCCGCGCCGCCGTGACTGTCCGCGGGGCGCGGACCAAGCGCGCCGGCCGTAACGTCGCGGTCAGCATCTCGGCGCGGCCGGTGCAGCATGAGGGCGAAGAGCTGCTGCTCGTCAGTTTCGTTGATGAGCTCGAGCACAAGACCGTCCGCGCGAAGACGCCGCCCGCAGAGAGCTCGCGCGTCGTACAGCTCGACCGGGAACTCCTGAGCACGCGCCAAGAGCTCGAGACTACGATCCGCGAGCTGAACGCCTCGAACCAGGAGCTGACCGCGCTCAATGAAGAAGCGGAGTCCCTAAACGAGGAATTTCAGTCGACGAACGAGGAGCTGGAAACCTCGCGGGAGGAGCTGCAGTCGCTCAACGAAGAACTCACGACGAGCAATAGCCAGCTTCAGGAGAGTCTCGAGCAGCAGCGCAATACCAGCGCGGATCTCAAGAACATTCTGAACAGCTCGCAGATCGCAACCTTATTTCTCGATCGGGAGTTCAAGGTCCGTTACTTTACGCCTGCTGCCACCGCGCTCTTCAAGCTCATCGCCACGGATCTCGGCCGGCCGCTGACCGATCTTGCAATCCCCTTCATCGGCGTCGATCTTCTAGCGGGGGCGCGCACCGTGCTCGACAACCTCACGCCTATCCAGCTCGAGGTCAAAAGCGGGTCGGGAAGCTGGTATCTGTGCGGCCTCTCGCCCTACCGGACTCAAGACGACTGGATCGATGGGATCGTCATCAATCTCGCCGATATCTCGCAGCTCAAAGCCGGCGAGGAGAAGCTCCGTACGGCGTACGCGTATACCCAGGCCGTCATCGGCAGCATTCACGAGCCGCTGGTTGTTCTCGACCGCGAGCTACGCATCGCAGCAGCGAGCGAATCGTTCTATAGCTTCTTTGGTGGCAGCCCTGAGGGCAGTTTAGGACGTTCACTCCTCGGCGTCGATGCCTATCACCTCGATACCCCGGCATTACGCGCATTCCTCGATCGCAAGAAGAGTGCAAACGACAGCGCCAGGAGTTGCGAGGTCACGATTGATCTGCCGTTGCTCGGCCAGCGGGCGCTGGTGGTAACAGGCGAGACCGTCAGAGGCGCGAGTGAAGCCGACGAGAGAACACTGGTGACATTCAGCGACGTGACCCATCTGAAGCACGCGACGCGAGATCTCGCCGCCAAGCAGGCGGCAGAACTGGCGAACCTTGCCAAGTCTCGTTTCCTCGCCGCCGCGAGCCACGACCTGCGCCAACCGTTGCAAACTTTGAGTCTCTTGCAGGGAACGCTCAGACAGCGGATCAAGGATAAGGAGTCTCTGGCGATCCTCGGCAAGGCCGAACGCACACTCGAGGGCATGTCCACCACGCTGAACGCCCTGCTGGACGTCAATCAGCTTGAGGCGGGCGTAATTCGTCCGCAACTAGTCGATGTGCCGATCAGCGAGATCCTCGGCATGTTCAAGAGCGAATTCGCGGACCTGGCGACACGCAAAGGCCTGCGCTGGCGGGTGGTCTCCTGCGGGCTCACCGTGCGCAGTGATCGCCATCTGCTCGAGGAAATGATTCGCAACCTGCTGTCGAACGCGTTCCGATATACGGATGCAGGCAGCATTCTGCTGGGCTGCCGGCGCCATGGGGATAAGCTGCGCATTGAAGTCTGGGACACCGGCATCGGCATCGCCGAGGATCAGATTCCTCACATATTCCAGGAATACTATCGAGCCACGGATCAGCCCGGGCAGGGCGGTGTCGGCCTCGGCCTCGCGATTGTTCAGCACCTGGGAGAGGTGTTAAGCCACCCGGTCGGCGTGCGGTCTGTGCTCGGCAAGGGATCGGTCTTGTCCATCGAAGTCCCCGTGGTTCCCGCGACGTCGGGTCAGCCGCACCGATCGAGCGAGCCGGGCGACGGCGCCGGCAATCATCGCCTCGGAACCATTCTCGTGATCGAGGATGAAGAGTCGGTGCGCGACGCATTGGAGTTGCTGCTCGAGAAGCATAGTTACCGAGTAACTGCGGTTGCGAACGGTGAATCGGCCGTGGCACTGGTCAAGGACACCCTGCGGCCCGATTTGGTAATCTGCGATTACAATCTGTCGGGCGCCATGAATGGTGTGCGGACCGCGGCCAGGCTGCGTGAAGCGCTCGGCGCGCAACTTCCAATCGTCATTTTGACCGGCGACATCCGAGCGGCCGTATTGCGGGATATTGCGGCACACGGCTATCTCAGTCGCAAGAAACCGCTGAAGGCGGAAGAGCTGCTGAAGGACATCGAGCGGCTGCTGGGGACCCTCCAGCCGCCACCCCCGGCAGCGGGCGTCGCCTCCGGCGAGCCGCCGATCGCCACCTCGGCCGCAGCGATCTACGTGGTCGACGATGATCGAAGTACACGCGAGGCCATGCAGATCCTGCTGGCGACGGCGGGTTATTCGGTCAAGACCTTTGCGAGCGCCGCGGCGTTCCTCAGCTCCTATCGACCCGCAGAGAAGGGCTGCCTCGTCACGGATGTCCGCATGCCAGGCATGAACGGATTCGAGCTCCTCGCCCAGCTCGCGGCCGCCGGCCACAGCCTGCCAGCCATCGTCATCACGGGCCAAGGGGACATCGCCATGGCGGTTCAGGCGATGCGGGCGGGAGCCGTGGATTTCATTGAGAAGCCGATCGATTCCAGCGCATTGCTCGCTTGCGTCAATCGGGCGCTACGGCAGGCCGCAAGTCCCGCAGAGCGCTCTGCGTGGCGCCAAGCGGCGGCCCTGCGCCTCGCAGGCCTGACCAAGCGCGAACGCGAGGTCATGGATCTGGTCGTCGCCGGCTTTGCGAACAAGGATATCTCAGGGCGGCTTGCCATTAACCAGCGAACCGTTGAGACGCATCGCGCCGCCATCATGAAAAAGCTGGGCGCGTCGTCGCTTTCCGAGCTGGTTCGTCTTGAGATGGCGGCCCGAGCAGGGAATGGTCTGTCGTCCTGAAGCTGCCGGCCGACAAATCCTACGGGAGATTGACATCCTCGAGCCGGTGCGAGGATGCTTGCGCTCATGGCCAGCACGCTCTGGATAAGTACGCGTAAAGGGGCGTTTACGCTGCGGGCCGACGCCCGGCGCAGGACTTGGAAACTGGCGGGCCCGCAGTTCCTGGGGCACATCATTCATCACATCGTGCAGGATCCGCGCGAGCCCAAGGTATTGCTCATGGCGGCCAAGACCGGCCACCTCGGGCCGACGGTCTTCAGGTCGGTGGACCGCGGCCGTAGCTGGCGCGAGGCATCGCAGCCTCCGGCCTTCCGTAAGGCGGCCGACGGAGAGGAGCCCCGCGCCGTTCAGCGCATCTTCTGGCTGACTCCGGGCCATGCGTCGGAATCCGGGACGTGGTATGCGGGTAGCTCGCCGGCCGGACTGTTCCGCTCGGAGGACGGCGGGGTCCGTTGGGAGCCGGTCGCCGGCTTCAACGACCACCCGATGCGCTCGAAGTGGGTGACGTTCGGCACCCCCGATGGTGAGTTCCTGCACTCCGTCCTCATCGATCCGCGCGAGCCCAAGCATCTTTACATCGCCGTCTCCATCGGCGGCATCTTTGAATCGACGGACGGTGGAGGCGACTGGACGCCCCTCAACGAGGGGGTCGCGGCGGACTTTCTGCCGGACCCCGAGGTGCCGTTCGGCCACGACCCTCACTGTGTCGCTATGCACCCCCTCAAGCCCGACCGTCTGTATCACCAGAATCACTGTGGGCTCTATCGCCTCGATCGCCCCGAGCGGCGCTGGGTCCGGGTAGGCAAGGCCATGCCGAAGAAGATCGGCGACATTGGCTTTCCGATCGTGCTGCACCCGACCGATCCGGACACCGCGTGGGTGTTTCCGATGGACGGCCGCACCGTTTGGCCTCGCACGGCCATCAACGGCCAGCCGGCGGTATATCGTACGCAAGACGCGGGCAAGACGTGGCGGCGTCTGGATCGTGGACTGCCCCGCTCGCAGGCGTGGTTCACGGTGCTTCGTCAGGCGATGTGTGTTGATCAGCATTCGCGGACCGGTCTTTATTTTGGTACGACGGGTGGGGACGTTTGGGCGAGCACGAATGGAGGGGAGCGCTGGCGCTGCATCGCCAGACACCTTCCGGAGATCTATTCAGTGACGCACGCGGTGTAGAATCAGTGGCATCAGTGAGCTGTACGGTGAGAATTGCTAGCCCGTTGCGCTCTTACACTTCGGGCGCATCGAGCGTCACGGCCGCCGGCGCGACGCTGCACGAGATTCTCGCCAACCTCGACCAGCGCTTTCCCGGCATCCGCTTTCGCATGGTGGACGAACAGGACCGCATCCGCCCGCACATGCGCCTGTTCGTCAACACGAGCGAGGCGAGAAAGCTGTCCGAGTCTGTGCGAGCCGGCGATACGGTTCATGTGATCTGCGCGTTGAGCGGAGGGTGAGCGATGACGCTCTCGCCTGAAGAGCGCGCCCGCTACCACCGCCACCTGGTCCTGGACGAGATCGGGGTCGCAGGGCAGGAGAAGCTGAAGTCAGCGCGCGTTCTCGTGATTGGCGCCGGGGGCCTCGGATCGCCGGCGGCCTTGTATCTGGCGGCATCGGGTGTTGGGACACTCGGCATCGTCGATTGCGACCGGGTGGACGCGTCGAACCTGCACCGCCAGGTGCTGTTCGACACGAGCGGAATTGCGCGGTTGAAGGCAGACGCGGCGCGCGAGCGGCTCGAAAGCCTCAACCCGCAGATAACGGTTGTCGCGCACGCGGTTGAGTTGCGGGCCGCCAACGTGCGTGCGGTGCTGGGCGGCTACGATTTCATCCTGGATGGCACCGACCGGCTGTCCACCCGTTATCTCGTCAACGACGCATGCGTGATCCTCGCCAAGCCGCTCGTCGCGGCGGCAATCCATCGCTTCGAAGGACAGGCAATGACCTACGTGCCGGGCCGCGGCCCGTGTTACCGCTGCCTGTTTCCCGAAGCGCCCGACGGAGTGGTGCCGAACTGTGCGCAGGCCGGAGTTTTGGGCGTGTTGCCGGGCGTGCTCGGCACGATCCAGGCAACCGAAGCGATCAAGCTCATCCTCGGAGTCGGTGAGCCGCTCATCGGGCGACTTCTGACGTATGACGCGCTCGAAATGCGCTTCCACGAGTTTACGTTCGAGCGGCGCCACGACTGTGCCGTTTGCGGCGATCGGCCGACGATCACGGAGCCGCGGGATGTGCAAGAGCTGTGCAGCACTGCGGCGCTGGAATCCGTTCGCAAGCTGACTGCCACGGGCTTGCGGACGCTGCTCGATCAAAACCCTCGCGCGAGCGCATTCCCGCTCGTCGATGTCCGCGAACCGCGCGAGTTCAACACGGGGCACCTCGAGGGTGCCATCAACATCCCCATCACCGAGCTGCAGCGGCGCCTCGGGGAAATTCCGCCATCGGGGAGTCCGGTGTTCATCTGCCGCAGCGGCAGCCGCAGCCTGGCCGCCTGTGCCATGGCCGTGCGCGCGGGAATCACGGCGCCGGCGCACCTCGAGGGGGGGCTTCTCGCCTGGGCGTCGGAAGTCGACCCAACGCTCGCGGTCGCTGCCGCTGGTTGACTACGAGGCCGGGGTGCGCTGAAGCGAGGACCTGGCCGCACTCCTGTGCCGACCCCCCATCTTGCTCCGGCTATTGCTCGCACGTCCGCTGTTGCGATCTACCGCCCCGTTGTCCGTCGTCGTTTATGCGATGCAATAAATAGGTGATAATGCGGCCAAATAATCGATTTTTATTCTTCTTGCACTGCATACAAATTGCGCTATAATGGGCTCGTACCAACAACCCGACTGGAGAGCACAGATGAGCGATTCAATTTTTGATCCGAAGGCCGTCATTGAAGTGTACCGCAACGCGTTCGCGCCGGCGCTGAAGGCCCAGCAGGAAGGCGTCAAGGCCCTTGACCGGTTAGGCCGCTACCAATACGCCGTTGCCGGCGATTATCTGGAGTACAGCCTGGCCCAGGCTAAGGCCTCTATTGCTTCGCAGACACCGGCTGACTTCTTCGCCAAGCAAGTGGAACTCGCGACGGCGCTCAGCGAGAAGCTGCGTGCACGGGCGCAGGAGTTCGTCACGCTGGCGACCGAGGCCCATACCGGCATCACTGCCGTGGTGAGCGAAGCGACCGCCAAAATCGTCGAAGCGACCAAGAAGAAAGCGGCCTGACGTGGCACACCGGCGCCGCTCGCCCGGGCGCCGGTCAACTTTCGTCGACTCGCGATGGGCTTTAATGCGCAGTCAGGCGCCGAGAGGCGCACCCTTGCCAAATGCTCTATAACTGCGGAGGCGCAGTGTGGAAGTTCGCAATAAAACCGTAGTGGTGACCGGCGCCGGGCGTGGCATCGGTCGAGCGATCGCGTTGGAGCTGGCAAGCCGCGGCGCCAATCTCGCGCTGTTCGATTTGAACGGCGACGATCTCGAACAAACGCGCTGGCTGTGCGCGGGCGAGTCGGTGCGGACACGCGCATATCGGATGAACGTTGCCGACGAAGGCGAAGTATCCACCGCCATGACGCGCGTCGCATCCGACTTTGGCCGTTTGGACGGGATTGTGAACAATGCCGGGATCGTGCGCGACGGCTTGCTGGTGAAAGTGAAAGACGGTGCCGTGGTCGGCCGCATGACGATCGATCAATGGAACGCGGTCATCGGCGTGAATCTCAGCGGTGTATTCCTGTGCGCGCGTGAAGCCGCCGCGCACATGATTGAGCTTGGCAACGGCGGGGTCATTGTGAATATTTCCAGCATCGCGCGCGTAGGTAACGCCGGGCAGAGCAACTACAGCGCAGCCAAAGCCGGGGTCGAATCCATGGGTGTGGTCTGGGCGAAGGAACTTGCCCGCTACGGTATCCGCGTCGGATCGATTGCGCCAGGCTTCACACATACGGAGATTCTCGCCTCCATGCGGCCGGAAGTGCTGGACAAGCTCACCACGCCGGCGTCGCTGAAGCGGCTGGGCCAACCCGAGGAGATCGCTCACGCCGTGCGGTTCATATTCGAGAATGATTTCTTCACCGGCCGTTGCCTCGAGGTGGACGGAGGATTACGCTTCTGATGCCAGCTCTACTCGCGCAAGCTCGATGCGCGACAGGGAGTTTGGACTGCCGCACGGTAGGGTCCATTGAGCACCAATTACAGAATATTCCCGCGAGCCAAGGATCAGCCCGCGCCGAATCTTTGACCGGCAGCCTTGTTCTAATTCCCGTTGAGGACTGCTTTGTAATCGTCCTGCATGCCGTAATTGACGTAAATCATGAATACGTATCGAACCGGAATAATCGTTGCTCTCCTTGGATCTGTCCTGTTCGTAGGTGCTGATGCTGAAAGCCTCGTGAATCTTCAAGAGAGTCAAAGGCAGGCGATGCGGCAATCCGTACTGGCCGGCGAGCAGGATCGCCTCGATCTTGACGCGGTGGACGTCCAACGATCGATTTCAGCGCGAGCACGGCTCGACGCGCTGGCGCACGCCCAGAAGTCCCTCGGCGATCTGGAAGATGCCGTCCAACGCCCGCTAGCTGCGGGCGACGAGCTTGCTATTGATCCCGACTCTCCGGCGTTGAGCAAACGGCGATGAGTCGAACGAATAATGGCGGTGTACAGATGGGATCCGCAAAATGGCACGCACTCGCGTCGAAATAAGTCAATTAATTATTAAATATAATCAATAGATTATGAGATATACATAACAATATTTATGACATGCGATGCGGCTGATTTCACCGCTCCCGTTGGCTTGCAAAATTTGCAACAGCATTCAATCGGGCGGATGGGGTTGGGCTAGCGGACGGTTGCTCGCGATTTACTCAGAACGCTTTGAGCCGCCTTGTTGTGTCCGGTCCACCGACTTAAACTCATTTCTTAGGCTACTAGCGGTTTTCTGACGGACTTTGCATTTGAGGAGAAGGTCATGTCTGAATTGACTAGACGCCAGTTCTTGAAGGTCACCGGCTACTCGCTGGTGGGCTCGAGTCTGGCGGTGATGGGTTTCTCGCCCGAGCCGGCACTCGCGGAGGTGCGCGAATACAAGCTCGCGCGCGCCACCGAGACGCGCAATACCTGTCCGTATTGCTCGGTTGCCTGCGGAGTCTTGATGTACGGCCTCGGCGACGGCGCGAAAAACGCGCCGGCGAGCATCTTTCACATCGAGGGGGATCCCGATCATCCGGTCAATCGCGGCACCCTGTGCCCGAAGGGCGCCGGCCTGATCGACTTCATCCACAGCGAGAGCCGCCTGAAGTATCCGGAGTATCGCGCACCGGGTTCTGATCAGTGGCAGCGCATCTCCTGGGACGACGCGCTCGATCGCATTGCGAAACTGATGAAGCAGGACCGCGATGCGAACTTTGTCGCGAAAACGCCGGACGGCCTGACGGTAAACCGGTGGGTGACCACGGGCATGCTCGCCGCATCGGCATCGAGCAACGAGGTCGGCTACCTGACCGCCAAGGTTGCGCGCTCGTTCGGAATGCTGGCATTCGATAACCAGGCTCGTGTGTGACACGGTCCGACGGTGGCAGGTCTTGCCCCGACGTTTGGCCGTGGAGCGATGACGAATCACTGGGTCGACATCAAGAATGCCGATGTGGTCCTCATCATGGGCGGCAATGCCGCCGAAGCCCACCCGTGCGGCTTCAAATGGGTGACCGAGGCAAAAGCGCACAATAAAGCCAAGCTCATCGTCGTCGATCCGCGCTTCACACGCTCGGCGTCGGTTGCCGATTATTACGCACCGATCCGCTCCGGTACCGACATCACGTTCCTCGGCGGCCTGATCAATTACCTGCTGACCAACGACAAGATCCAGCATGACTATGTCGTGAATTACACCGACCTGTCCTTCATCGTGAAGGAGGAGTTCGCGTTCACCGACGGCATCTATTCCGGATACAACGCCGATAAACACAGCTACGACAAATCGAGCTGGGATTACGAAATCGGCGCCGACGGTTACGCCAAGGTCGATCCGACGCTCAACCATCCGCGCTGCGTCTACAATTTGCTCAAGCAGCATTACGCGCGCTATACGCCGGAGATGGTCGAGCGGGTCTGCGGCGCGCCCAAGGACAAAGTGCAGCGCATCTGGGAGGTCATTGCCTCGACGGCGACGCCGACGCGTGCGATGACCATCATGTACGCGCTCGGCTGGACGCAGCACTCGACCGGTTCGCAGATGATCCGCACGGGCGCGATGGTGCAGCTGCTGCTCGGCAATATCGGCGTGTCGGGCGGCGGCATGAACGCGCTGCGCGGGCATTCGAATATCCAGGGGTTGACCGATCTCGGACTGCTGTCGAACCAATTGCCGGGCTACATTGCGCTGCCCAGCGACAGTGAGCAGGACTACGGCAAGTTCATGGCGGCACGCGCGCTGAAACCGCTGCGCCCCAACCAGCTCAGTTATTGGCAGAACACGCCGAAATTCTTCGTGAGTTTCATGAAGGCGTGGTGGGGGGATGCAGCGACTGCGCAGAACGACTGGGCTTACGACTATCTGCCCAAGCTCGACAAGCTCTACGACATGCTGCAGGTCTATGAGCTGATGCATCAGGGCAAGGTGAACGGCTACCTGGCGCAGGGTTTCAATCCGCTGGCCGCGGCGCCGAACAAGGCCAAGATGACGGCGGCGCTCTCGAAGCTCAAGTACCTCATCATCATGGACCCCTTGGCCACCGAGACCTCGGAGTTCTGGCGCAACTACGGCGAGCTCAACGACGTCGATTCGAGCAAGATTCAGACCGAGGTGTTTCGCCTGCCGACGACGTGCTTTGCCGAGGAATACGGCACCCTGGTCAATTCAGCGCGCTGGCTGCAGTGGCACTGGAAGGGGGCCAATGGGCCCGGTGAGGCGCGCAGCGATCTGGAGATCATGGCGGGGATTTTCACGCGCATGCGCTCGATGTATGCGAAAGACGGCGGCGCTTTTCCGGATCCCATTCTCAACTTGACTTGGAAATATGCGCAAGTCGAAAGCCCGAGCCCGGAGGAGCTCGCCAAGGAGTATACGGGCAACGCGCTCAAGGACCTGGCTGATCCGAGGGACCCGACCAAGATCACGCGCAAAGCCGGCGAGCAGCTCGCGGGCTTCGCCGAGCTGCGCGACGACGGCAGCACGCAAAGCGGCTGCTGGATTTTCTGCGGGGCATGGGGTCCTACCGGGAACCTCATGGCGCGGCGTGACAACTCGGACCCCACCGGAATCGGGCAGACGCTCAATTGGGCCTGGTCCTGGCCCGCCAACCGGCGCGTTCTTTACAACCGCGCCTCCTGCGATCCGACCGGCAAGCCCTACGATCCGAGCCGGAAGCTGATCAGCTGGAATGGCAGTGCCTGGGGCGGCGCCGATGTGCCGGACTTCCCGGTTGGCGAGAATCCGGAGGGCGGCATGAATCCCTTCATCATGAATCCCGAAGGCGTCGGGCGCCTGTTCGCGCGCGCCGCGATGGCCGAGGGGCCGTTCCCCGAGCACTACGAGCCGTTCGAGACGCCGCTCGGCTACAATCCCTTGAATCCGCACCAGCCGCAGGCGACCAACAATCCGGCGGCGCGCGTGTTCCCGGATGACCGCGAGGCATTCGGCAAGGCCGCGGAATTTCCGCACGTCGCAACCACCTATCGCCTGACCGAGCATTTCCATTTTTGGACGACGCACGCGCGCTTGAACGCGATCATTCAGCCGCAGAAGTTCGTCGAGATCGGCGAGGCGCTCGCCAAGGAAATCGGCATCGCCACGGGCGAGAGCGTCAAGGTCAGCTCGAACCGCGGCTACATCAAGGCGGTGGCGATGGTGACCAAGCGCATCCGGCCCATGAACGTCGACGGCAAGGTGTTGCACACCGTCGGCGTGCCTCTGCATTGGGGATTCATGGGAGTCACCAAGCCCGGGTTCCTGACCAACACACTGACGCCGTCGGTCGGCGACGCGAACTCGCAGACGCCGGAATTCAAGGCATTCCTGGTGAAGGTCGAGAAGGCGTAGGAGATTTACGATGGCATTGCAATCACTCGACGTCATCCGCCGCTCGGCGACCACGCTGCCAGAGCCCGAGGTGCGCGGTGCGTACACCGGCCAGGTCGCGAAACTCATCGACACCACCAAGTGCATCGGCTGCAAGGCCTGCCAGGTGGCCTGTATGGAATGGAACGACCTGCGCGACGATATCGGCACTTGCACCGGCCACTACGACAACCCGCACGATCTGAGCGAAGACTCGTGGACGCTGATGCGCTTCACCGAGTACGAAAATCCGAAGGGCGACCTCGAGTGGCTGATCCGCAAGGACGGTTGCATGCACTGCGAGGATCCCGGCTGTCTCAAGGCCTGTCCGTCGCCGGGCGCGATCGTGCAGTACGCGAACGGCATCGTCGATTTCCACGAGGAGAACTGCATCGGCTGTGGCTACTGCATAACGGGGTGTCCATTCGACATCCCGCGCATCTCGAAGAAGGACAAGAAAGCGTACAAGTGTACGCTGTGCTCCGACCGGGTTGCCGTCGGCCTCGAACCCGCCTGCGTCAAATCCTGTCCAACCGGGGCCATCGTATTCGGCACCAAGGAGGACATGAAGCATCATGCCGCAGAGCGCATCGTGGATTTGAAATCGCGCGGCTTCGACCAAGCGGGTCTGTACGATCCGGCCGGCGTCGGCGGAACCCATGTGATGTACGTGCTGCACCATGCCGATCAACCGGGGCTCTACAGCGGTCTGCCCGACAAGCCGAGGATCAGTCCCCTGGTCAGACTGTGGAAGGGCGCCGCCAAGCCGCTGGCTCTGTTCGCGATATTCGCCACCGCGGCGGCAGGGTTCCTGCACTACATCAGCACGGGGCCGAATGAGGTCGACGAAGCCGACGAAGAGGCTGCACGCCGCGAGCTGGAGAAGAAGCCATGAACGCCGAAGATAACCGCGACATGATCGTCCGCTACGGCGCCGGCGCGCGCATCAATCACTGGATCGTGGCGATCAGCTTCGTGCTGGTCGCACTGTCCGGGCTCGCGCTGTTTCATCCCGCATTCTTCTGGCTCACCAACTTGTTGGGCGGCGGACCCTGGACGAGGATTTTGCATCCGTTCATCGGGTGCGTCATGATCGCGGCGTTTTACCTGTTCAGCCTGGGCATCTGGCGGTATAATTTTTTTGACGAGCGCGACTGGCTCTGGCTGCGCAAAGTCCAGGATGTGATGTCGAACCGCGAGCAAAACGTGCCCGAGGCGGGTCGCTACAACGCCGGGCAGAAGCTGCTCTTCTACTCCATCATTGCATGCCTGTTGGGCCTTTTGCTCTCCGGCATCGTGATTTGGCGCGTCTATTTCTCGGCGTTCTTTCCTATCGGCTTGATCCGTCTCGCCTCGCTATTGCACTCCTTCTGCGGGTTCGCGCTGATCTGCGCCATCGTCGTGCACATCTATATGGCGATCTGGGAAAAAGGCTCGATCCGCGCGATGACCCGCGGCCGGGTATCCCTCGGCTGGGCGTGGAAGAATCATCGCGCTTGGTTCCGCGAGGTCACCAAGAGCGTTGCGCAGAAGTAGCACGCGCGGGGCGCGCAAAAGCGCTGGACGTTTGCCATGGTTGCGGTGAGGATAGTTGAAAATCCTCAAAGCCGGCCCGCCATGGCGCAACGAATCCTCGAACCCGGACAAATCGAAACGCTCGCTAGAGCGTCGATACCACGCATTCGCTTGCCAGATCGTGCGCTCGTGTTTGCGCGGCGCGCGGCGCGGCTGCGTGAGCTCGCGGCGGAAGCGACCATCGGCGAGTATCTGCGATTTCTGGCGGTGCTCGTCGATGCACAGCATACGGCGCTCGAGAATCTGTCGGTGTCGCCGCCCACGGCGGAGCACATCGAACGGTCGGGCGAGCATGGCATGCCGCCCATCCATGCCTCGACCTGGCCGCGAGAGCGGTGGCGAGAGACGCTCGAGACGCTATGCGCGGCGCTCGCGGCGCCATCGGGGTTTCCCGCCGGGGTCGGTGAGAGCATTGCCACGATCCGCCGGGCGACACCCGCTTGGCTGGAGACTCAAGCGCAGTCGATACTGGACGCGCAGAACGACGCGATCGAGGCGACCGTGGCGCCGCTCGTGATGGCCGCATTGCAGGTGCATTGGGTTGCGCTTGCCGGTCATTTCGTCGCTGGCGAGGTGAAGGCGCTGGATGTGCCCGGCGTGTGCCCGCTGTGCGGCACGCTGCCCGTAGCCAGCCTGGTGTGTGCGAATGCGCCGTATCAAGGTTATCGCTACCTGCACTGCGCCTTGTGCGCGACCGAATGGCATATGGTGCGCGTGCAGTGCACTCAGTGCGGCGCCTCCGGCCCGGACATTGCCTACCACTGCCTCGAACGCAACACCGCCGACAAAAGCCCAATCGAGGCGGGCGGCGCCGCGGTGCGCGCGGAGACCTGCGAGCAATGCCACGGGTATCGCAAGATCCTCTATCAGGAAAAGGATCCGGACGTTGAGCCTGTGGCCGATGATGTGGCCAGCCTCGCGCTCGATCTGCTGCTCGGCGAGCAGGGCTATCAGCGTGCCAGCGGCAACCCGCTGCTGTGGTTGCCGAACGCGGCCACGGGGATTACTCAGACAGGCACCTAATATCGTGACCCCCGATTCGACGCCGGCGCGGGTAAGCGACATTCCGTCGGTGGATCGGCTGTTGAATGACGCCGCGTTCGCGCCCTTGCTGGCGCAGTACGCGCGGACGCAAGTCACGGCCGCGCTGCGCAGCGAACTCGACAGGCTGCGTCAGCGAGCCGCCGGCGCCGATCTGTCCCACGATGACTTGCGTCCCGGTGCGATCGCGGGAAACGTCGACTCCAGCCTGGCGCGGCGCGCGCGTCCGCGAATGCGCCCGGTCTTCAATCTGACCGGCACGGTGCTGCACACCAATCTCGGCCGCGCGTTGCTTGCCGATGCGGCCGTGCAATCGGTGCTGCGCGCGCTCACCGCGCCCGTCAACCTGGAATTCGATCTGGGTTCGGGCGGCCGCGGCGATCGCGATGATCTGGTGGAGCCTTTGCTTTGCGAGTTGACCGGCGCCGAGGCGGCTACGGTGGTCAACAACAACGCCGCCGCGGTGCTGCTCATGCTCAATACATTGGCGAACCGGCGCGAGGTCGTCGTGTCGCGCGGCGAACTGGTGGAAATCGGCGGCTCGTTCCGCATCCCCGACGTGATGCGCAGCGCCGGTGCGAGGCTGGTCGAGGTCGGGACGACGAATCGCACGCACGCGTCGGACTATACGGATGCCATGGGCCCGCACACCGCCCTGTTGATGAAAGTGCATACCAGCAACTATGCCGTCAACGGCTTTACCGCGAGCGTCGATGTGGCCGATCTCGCCGCGATAGGGCGCGTCCGCGGCGTGCCGGTGGGAGTTGATCTCGGCAGCGGCAGCCTGATCGACCTTGATCTGTGGGGACTGCCCAAGGAGCCCACGGCGCGCGGGGCGGTCGCGGCCGGGGCCGACCTGGTCGCATTCAGCGGCGATAAGCTGTTGGGCGGCCCGCAGGCGGGTATCGTCGTCGGCCGGACGGAGCTGATTCGGCGTCTGAAGAAAAATCCCCTGAAGCGGGCGCTGCGCGTCGGCAAGCTGACGCTCGCCGCGCTAGAGCCCGTGCTCGCACTGTATCGGGCGCCGGAGCTGCTGGCCGATCGATTGCCGACGCTGCGTATGTTGACGCGCGACACGGCTGCGATCGAGGCCCAGACGCAGCGCGTGCTGCCGTTCGTACAAGCGGCGCTGCGCGAGGAGTACCTCGTGACGGCGGCACCCGTGAGCTCGCAGATCGGCAGCGGTGCGCTGCCCGTCGACCGCTTGCCAAGCTATGGGCTGTGCGTGCGCAAGGCCGCCGGGAGCCGCGGTAGTCTGATTCGGCTCGAGTCCAGGCTGCGTGAAATGCCGCGTCCCGTGATCGGCCGCATCGCCGAGAAGGCCCTGTGGCTCGACCTGCGCTGTCTCGACGCCGCCGAGGAGGCGGAGTTCATCGCACAATGGCGTTCTTTCGATCGATGATCGTCGGTACCGCGGGCCACATCGATCACGGCAAAAGCAGCTTGGTGCGTGCGCTGACCGGCGTCGATACCGATCGGCTCAAGGAGGAAAAGGCGCGCGGCATTTCCATTGAGCTCGGCTACGCGTACACGCCGCTCGCCGGCGGCAAGGTGCTGGGATTCGTGGACGTTCCGGGTCACGAGCGCCTCGTACACACGATGGTGGCCGGCGTGGGCGGAATCGACTTTGCGGTGCTGGTCATCGCAGCCGATGACGGCGTGATGCCGCAGACGCGCGAACATCTGGCGATCCTGGAGCTGCTCGGAATCACCCGCGGCGCCGTCGCCTTGACGAAAATCGATCGGGTGGATGAGGCGCGCATCCATGCCGTGAAGGCGCAGATCGCGACGCTGCTGGCACCTACGGTGCTCTCCGATGCGCCGCTGTTTCCCCTCGTTGCAACGGTTCCCGCTGATCTCGGCGTCGCCGCACTGCGCGCGCATTTGCATGCGACTGCGGCTGACTTTCCGAGGCGCCCCGAAAATGGCTTGTTTCGCCTGGCGGTCGATCGCGTGTTCACTTTGCCGGGACGCGGAACGGTGGCGACGGGTACCGCACGTGCAGGCCGAGTGCAAGTCGGGGACACGCTCGCCGTGATGCCAGCCGGTACCCTGGTGCGGGTGCGCAGCATCCACGCGCAGAATCGCGACACCGGAATGGCTCTGGCGGGGCAGCGCTGCGCCTTGAACCTCGTCGGCATCGAAAAGGCGGCACTCGCGCGCGGCGACTGGCTGGCCGATCCTCGAGCGCTCGTGCCGGCCACACGGATCGACGTGCGGTTGCGCCGTCTGGCCGGGGGCGGGGTACTCGCGGACCGCGCGCCGCTGCACATTCATCTTGGCACGGCGCATCGAGTAGCGCGCCTCGTGCTTCTCGAAGGCGACCAGCTGAACGGCGGCGCGCGCGCGCGCGCGCAGCTCGTATTCGATGCGCCGGTCTGCGCCGCGCCCGGCGATGCCTTCATTGCGCGCGATGCACAGGCGCTGCACACCATCGGCGGCGGTGTGGTCATCGACCCTTGCGCGCCCGCCCGCCGGCGGCGCAGCCCCGAGCGTCTTGCCTATCTGGATTCGATTCAGCGTCTCCTCGAGGGAGAGGGGGTCGAACCCCTGCTGCGCAACGCGCCGCAGGGCATCGAGATGCGGGAGCTGGTCCGCCTCTGCGGCCGCGGCCAGGAACAGATTGCGATGCCGGCGCAGGTGCGGATCGTCGACGCCGGGGGTGAGCGCTTCGTGCTTCACGACTCGCAGTGGCAGGATTTGTGCGAGCGCACCGTGGGTGCGCTGCGCACATTCCACGCGCAGCAACCCGAGGAGGCGGGAATCGATCGTGGGCGCCTGCGCCGCATGACCGTGCCGAGCCTCGCCGATGCGCTCTGGCGCGCCGTGATCGATGAACTCGTGCACAGGCAGGTCGTGCAGCGCCGGGGACACTGGCTGCATCTGCCGGAACACCGCATCGCCTTGAGTGAACGCGAACTTGCGCTCGGGCAGAAATTGCAAACGGCGATCGCCGCCGGTCGTTTCGATCCACCTTGGGTTCGGGATCTGGCCCTCACGGTGGGAACGTCCGATGACGAGGTGAGGCAGGTGCTGCGCAAATACGTGGTGCAGGGGGAGGTATTGCAAATCGTCCGCGATCTTTTCTACCACCGCGATTGCGTGCGCGAACTGGCTCGAGTGCTGACAGGCTTGGCACATGAACACGGTGCCGTCGAGACGGGCCAGTATCGCGACGCGATCGGTATCGGGCGCAAGCGCACGATTCAGATTTTGGAGTTCTTCGACCGCGTTGGCTATACTCGGCGCACGCGCGACGCGCGGGTACTGCGCGTCGACAGCAGCTGGCACGATGTGGACTCAAGCCTTACCGATGCATCGAGGCAATAGCGGGTAATTCGGAAGGCATGCGCATCCGGTGGTGCGGCCGGGCTTCAAACCCGGCGGGGGGCGTCAACCGTTTCCCGGTAGGTTCGACTCCTGCTACCTTCCGCCATCTCGCGGCGTGCGGGAATGTAATTTTTACCTTACTTGCGGCAATCCGATGAGCACACCGTTTGCAGTACCCGTCACTCCGTCTGTGCCGGCGACCCCCGGCCCCCGATTGACGTCGCTCTCGCACGGCGGCGGCTGCGGCTGCAAGATCGCACCAGGGGTTCTCGCTGAATTGCTCAAAGGCTCGCTGCCAGGCCGGCGCTATGCCGACCTCTTGGTCGGCACCGACACGTCGGACGATGCGGCCGTTTATCGCTTGAACGACGAGCAAGCGATCGTTGCGACGACGGATTTTTTCATGCCGATCGTCGACGATCCCTTCGATTTCGGCCGCATCGCCGCAACCAATGCGCTGTCGGATATCTATGCGATGGGCGGGCGACCGTTATTGGCGCTGGCGATCGTCGGTATGCCGATCAATACGCTGCCGCAAGAGACGATTCGCGACATCTTGCGCGGCGGCGAAACGGTGTGCGAGCAGGCCGGTATCCCGATTGCCGGCGGTCATAGTATTGATTCGGTGGAGCCGATTTACGGGCTCGCGGTCACCGGTGTGGTCCATCCCAAAAATGTGAAGCGCAACAGCAGCGCGCAGAGCGGCGATGTATTGATCCTCGGCAAGCCTCTGGGCGTCGGCATATTCTCCGCGGCCTTCAAGAAAGGCTTGCTGGACGATGCGGGCTATCGCGCCCTCGTCGACACGACCACGCAACTCAATGTACCGGGCACGGAGCTGTCGAGTTTCGAGGGAGTGCATGCCATAACCGATGTCACCGGCTTCGGCCTGCTCGGTCATTTGCTCGGAATGTGCCGCGGCAGCGGACTCGCCGCGCACATAGCGGCCGCACATCTGCCGCTGCTGCCCGGCGTGCTGGCGCTGGCGCAATCCGGCATCGTTACCGGCGCCTCCGCCCGCAACTGGCGCTCCTATGGACAGGATGTGCAACTTGCGCCGCATCTCGATGCGCCGCTGCAAACGGTGCTCACCGATCCGCAAACATCGGGTGGATTATTGGTGGCGTGCGACCCCGGGGAATGGCCGAAGGTGCAGGCGACTTTCACGCGTCTTGGCTTTGCGCACGCTGCCGTGATTGGCAGGATGAGTGACGGTGATCCGCAAGTGCGGGTGGAATGAGGAGGTCGAGCAGTTCGCGATGGGAGAATATGGCCGCGCGCTGGCGGCCGGCTCCGACTTGACGGCCGCGGTGCCGGCCGGAGGTCCGTAAGGGGTACGCATGAGTGTGAGTTTGTTCGACGATTTCAAGGGACGGCGGCACGTCGGCTGTTGCGCGCTGATTGCGATCAAGGAGCGCCCGCGGTGCAAGAGTCGTCTCGGTGAGCAGCTCGATGCGCCGGGGCGGATAGCGCTGGCGCGGGGCATGCTCGCTCACGTGCTGGCCGCGGCCCGCGCTGCGCACAGCGTGCGCCAGGTCATCGTGATCAGTCCCGAGCGCGACACCGTTCCTGCCGAGGTGCCCGTGCTCGCCGACACGGGCGAGGGGCTGAACGCCGCGCTCACGCAAGCCCACCGCACCCTGTTGGATTTGGGCTGCCGCGAGTTTCTGGTACTGCCGGCGGATCTGCCGCAGGTCACGACGGCTGAGATCGAGCTGCTGGTGCACGCCGGACGTCGCGCAGGCTTTGCGATTGCGCCCGACGCGGCGGATAGCGGCACCAACGGGTTGTGCATCGTATCCGGCCGGCCACTGCGCTTCCGCTTTGGTCCGGACAGCAAGCGATTGCACATTGAGGAGGCCGAAAGCGCCGCCCTTGGCATCCGCGTTGTGCGCTCACCCGGACTGGCCTTCGACGTGGACGGGCTCGATGACTTGCTCCGCTTGAGGAGATTGCAATGGTCCGCGTAGCTTCAGACCTGGGCGCCTTGTTGCGCGCCACGGAAGCCGGTCGGCGGCCGGAGGCGAGCGAGGCGCTGACGCTGCTCGTGCCGGCAGGGGCTGATGAACTGAGCCGCGTCGCCGAATCTCTGACCTTGGCCGGCTTTGGGGAATCGGTGACTTATTCGCGCAAGGTATTTCTTCCGCTGACGCAGCTGTGCCGTGACGTGTGTCATTACTGCACGTTCGCCAAGGCGCCGCGTCGTCTCGGGAGTCCTTACATGAGCGCGGCGGAAGTTCTGGCGGTTGCGCGCAGCGGCGAGGCGGCGGACTGCAAAGAAGCCCTGTTCACGCTCGGCGACAAGCCCGAGGATCGCTATCGTGTCGCGCGCGCCGCACTGCATGCCCTGGAGGCGGCAAGCACGCTCGAGTACCTGGAGCGCATGGCCAAACTGGTACTGAGCGAAACCGGCTTGCTGCCGCACCTGAATCCCGGCGTCATGAGCATCGAGGACCTGCGCCGCCTGCGTCCCCACAGCGCCTCGATGGGTTTGATGCTGGAGAGCGGCGCGGAGCGCTTGTGCGAGCGCGGCGGTCCCCACTTCGGCTCGCCCGATAAGCTGCCGGCCCGAAGGCTCGCGACACTTCGCGCCGCCGGCGAGCTCGGGATCGCGATGACCAGCGGACTGCTGATCGGCATCGGTGAAACGCGGCGCGAACGGATCGAGTCGCTGCTGGCGCTACGCGAGATACAGGATCAGTACGGTAATTTGCAGGAACTGATCATCCAAAATTTCAGGGCAAAGCCCGGGACCAAGATGGCTGCCGCTCCCGAGCCGGACATCGAAGAGCAGTTGTGGACCATCGCGGTGACGCGGCTGCTGTTCGGACCTCAGATGTCGATTCAGGCCCCGCCCAATCTGCAGCCCGATGCACTGACCGCTCTCGCGCGGTCGGGCGTCAATGACTGGGGCGGCGTCTCTCCCGTGACCCCGGATCACGTGAACCCGGAAGCACCCTGGCCCCATCTGGCGGATCTCGAGCAATCGACGCTTGCCGCCGGGCGCGATCTGCTGGAGCGCTTGGCACTGGTTCCGAGCTATGCCCGGCACCCGGAACGATGGACGGAGGCTGCCGTGACGACGCGCATACGCCGCCTGAGCGACGCATCGGGCTTTGCCCGAGCCGACCACTGGTATTCGGGCGCAGGCTGCGATTTGCCGGCGATCGCTGCGCGTTGGTCGAGCATTGCAGCCAGCGGCGAGGACCCGAAAGCCTCGATGCCGCCGCAGTACTCCACCCGAGCGGCACCTCGGCGCGGGATGAGCGCGGGCCTGGCCGCCGTACTGACCGCGGCCCGAGCGGGCCGGCAACTCGTCGAAGCGGACATCGTGCGCTTGTTCGGCGTGCAAGGGCGCGATCTGGACGCGGTCATCATGGCGGCCGACGCGCTGAGGGCCGACACCGTAGGCGACACGGTGACGTACGTGGTCAATCGCAACATCAACTACACGAATATCTGCAAATACCACTGCGGATTTTGCGCCTTTGCAAAGGGTCGGGGCAGCACGGACCTGCGGGGTCCGGCCTACAATTTGGATCTACAGGAGATTGCACGCCGCACGCTCGAAGCAGCGGCCTTCGGCGCCACGGAGGTATGCCTTCAGGGCGGCATCCACCCGAGCTTCACCGGCCAGACCTACCTGAGTATCGTGGGGGCGGTGAAGGAGGCGGTTCCGGCGATGCATGTGCACGCCTTCTCGCCGCTGGAGATATTCCACGGCGCCGGTACGCTCCAGCTGCCGCTCGACCGCTACCTTAGCCAGCTGCGCGACGCCGGGCTGTCGACGCTGCCCGGAACTGCCGCTGAAATCCTCGATGATGAGATTCGCGACATCATCTGTCCGGATAAGCTGCGCACCGAGCAATGGCTGACGGTGCTTGCCGCGGCCCATGAGGTGGGTCTGCGTACGACGGCGACGATCATGTACGGGCACGTCGAGCAACCCCGGCACTGGGCACGTCATCTGCTGCATTTGCGGCGCCTCCAACAGCGCACAGGAGGCATCACCGAATTCGTGCCCCTCGGTTACGTACACATGGAGGCACCGCTATGGCGCAAGGGGCGCACGCGCTCGGGTCCGACGTTTCGCGAAGCAGTACTGATGCACGCCGTGTCGAGGCTGGTGCTGCATCCGCTGATCCCAAATATTCAGGCATCGTGGGTCAAGATGGGCGCAGAGGGCGCCGCGCTGTGCCTGGATGCCGGTGCCAATGACCTCGGCGGCACGCTGATGAATGAGTCGATCACTCGTGCCGCCGGCGGCGCACACGGTCAGTGCCTCGATGTCTCGCAGCTTCAGGGACTCGCCCGGCGTATCGGCCGACCGGCGCGGCAGCGTTCCACTCTTTATGGTACGCCGGTGTTTGCACAGGCGCCGGCACAGTTTGAGGCAACGCGCGGTATCTAGAGAATCCTGCGTTCGCGAGGAGAGTTGGATTGCTGCGACTCGGATACAAGGCATCGGCGGAACAGTTCGGACCCAACGAGCTGCTCGAGTTCTCTGTGCTGGCCGAGCAGCAGGGGTTTGATTCCGTATTCATCAGCGATCATTTCCAACCCTGGCGCCATACCAACGGCCATGCGCCGTTCTCGATGGCGTGGCTGGGGGCGCTCGGCGCACGCACCTCGCGCGTGCTGATGGGAACCAGCGTACTTACACCCACGTTCCGCTACCATCCCTCCGTGGTCGCACAGGCCTTCGGTACGCTCGGGGCGATGTATCCCGGGCGCCTGATCCTTGGAGTCGGCACCGGCGAATCGCTCAATGAGGTGCCAGCTACCGGCCTGGCCTGGCCGGAGCCGAAGGAACGCACCGCGAGGCTCAAGGAGGCACTGGTGCTGATCCGGCAGTTGTGGCGTGAGGAGCGCGTCACCTTCAAGGGTCAGTACTACCAGACCGACAAGGCGACGATCTACGATCGGGCGCCGACCGCACCGCCGATCTATGTCGCGGGGGCGGGTCCGCTGATCTCAAAATTTGCCGGCCAGTTCGCCGACGGTTTTATCTGCACGAGCGGCAAGGCACCCGAATTGTATCGCGATACACTCCTGCCCAATGTGGCCGCGGGGATTGCAGGTGCCGGCCGTACGCCGGCAGCGGTCGAACTGATGATCGAAATGAAGGTTTCATTCGATACCGACCCCGTGCGCGCGATGCAGGACACGCGCCACTGGGCCGCTCTGTCGCTGTCGCCCGAAGAGAAGGTGACGGTTGAGGATCCGCTGGAGATGGAGCGGCTTGCCGATCAGCTGCCGGCCGAGCGGGCCGCCAGGCGCTGGATTGTCTCCACGGATCCGCAAGAGCATGTGGAGCGGATCCGGCCCTATATCGAGCTCGGATTCACACATCTTGTTTTCCATGCGCCGGGCCCGGATCAGGCGCGCTTCCTGAAACTTTATTCGCAAGAGGTGCTTCCCAGGCTGCGCGCGGCATTCGGCTGAACACCGAGGCTTCAGACGACTTCGTCTACTCTGCTGCCCGGTTCGCATCGCGTTCGGCAGGCTCTGGCCGCGGCGCGCCGGCGGATGGACCTCCCAAGAGCCTGGAGGCGCTCACCAGAGCGGCAAGCGCGGCAAAACCGGCGCCGATGAAGAGCGCCGCCGTCGTGGCCCGCATCGGGATGCGTCCCAGGAGCAGTGCGACCAGCGCCGCACCGGTGGTCTGCCCCAGCAGGCGCGCGCTACCCATCATGCCGCTCGCCCCGCCGCTGCGCCTGCGCGGGGCAGCCGCCATGATGGTACGGCTGTTGGGCGAGAGAAAGATTCCGAATCCCACGCCGCATGCGGCCATGCGCCAAGCCACATCGACAAAATCGGGATTGCGCCTCAGGAAAGCCAGCGCCAGCAGACCGACCGAGAGAACCGTCAATCCGAGCGCGCCCAAGATGCCCGCGGGATAACGATCCGCGAGGCGGCCGGCAATGGGGGCGGTCACGGCAAGGGCAAGCGGCCAGGGCGTGACGAGCAATCCCGTCGCGACCGCTGAGAATCCGAACTCTCGCTGCAGCTGAAACGGCAGCGCGACGAATACGAGCATTTGCGCAGCGAAGGCCAGGATTGAGGTGCCGATCGAGAGCGCGAAGATCGGAATGCGCAGAAGGTCGACCGGCAACAGCGGGGCAGGGCGCGCAAGCTCGCGGCGCACGAGCACGCTCGCGACTGCAGTCGCGGCAATCATCTCTGCTGCGAAGAACAGACCCCTCTCGCCGTGTCCTGCCGCCTCGATACCGCCGATCAAAAGGCCGAACGTGGCCGCGCTCAAGAGCGCGCCCAAGAAGTCGAACGGGTGAGGCGCGCGCGGCGTCTTGGGCAAGGCGTACGTGCCTATGATGCACGCCGCAATTCCGATCGGCACGTTCACCGCGAACAGCCACGGCCACGACGCGACCGATAGTATGCCGCTCGCCAGGGTGGGTCCGGCCGCGCTCGCTATGGCGACGACCAGCGCGTTGATGCCGATGCCGCGTCCCAGAAGGCGCTGTGGATAGATGAAGCGGACCAGCGCGGTGTTCACGCTCATGATGCCGGCCGCGCCAAATCCTTGAGTGACCCGTGCCAGCGCAAGCGCTACCAGCGAGTGTGAAAGGGAGCAGGCAAGAGAGGCTGCGGTGAACACTGCGAGCCCCGCGAGATAGATTCGCCGGTACCCTACATTGTCGCCGAGTGCCGCAAGAGGAAGCAGCGACATCGTGATGGCGAGCTGATAGCCGTTGACGATCCAGACGGAGAACGATGCGTCAGCGTTGAGGTCATTGGCGATCGTGGGCAGCGCGACGTTGGCAATTGTGCTGTCAATGACGGCCATGGTGACGCCGAGCGCGGTGGTTGCTATGGCCCAATAGCGCTTCGGCAGCGGCACGCCGTCGATCGAGTGCGTCATCGGCTCTCCGGCATGGAAACCCCGGCGTTCAAGCCGGGGAGGAAGTGCCGCTCCTTCGCTGGGTTTTTTTTCAATCAGTGGTATCGGCGTCGAATATCTTGCGGCGGTAGCGTGACACAAAAATGATACCGGCGGGTGCGCGAAATTCGACGTTTCACCCAGTTTTAAGGCCTTGCGTACGCGTATTAAACGAACGCACGTCAGGGCTCGGTGGCGAGCGCGCGACCGTAATCGCTCAACAGTATTTGGATCCCAACATAGCCGATGAATTCCGGTTGGCCGCCTGAACTGCCGCCGAGGCCGCGGCCGGCCATGAACAGCGCAATGAAGCCGCGAGACAGCTTGTAGCGGCCCCCGATATCCAATGTCGTGTTATTCGGCGGCGCGCCCATCGCGCGATCGTTGTAGAGCTCGGCGTCCACCTCGAGCCGCTGCGTGAGCGAACGGCCCGCAACGAGTCCAAAGATTCGTTCTCGCGGCCCGCGCCTGGGGAAGTAATAGCCGGCTTCGAAGTCGAGGTCGAGCGGGCCGAGCTTTCGTGCAACCTCCAGCGGCAAGAGCAAGCGCGCACCGGGCGATCCAATTCCGCGCTGCTGCGCCCACGCCGATGCGCCGGTTTCGATCTGGGGAAAGGTCGAGAGCTGCCAACCATCCTCGCCCTGATCCAAAAAACGCCATTTTAATCCGGGGTAGGCGTTGCTCCAGCCGCTGTGCGTCGACTGGCCGCTGCTGGTATCAAAGACGTAGGGGATCTCATAGGTCAGCTGGATCCGCTCGCCGACGCCATAATTCAAATCGATCTGCGGAGCCTGGTAGGACGCCATCCCGCGATAAATGGTCTGCATCGAACCGAGATTGATCTCCCAATTGGCGTTTCCGGGGGTGCCTGGATCGTTGGTCATGTACGGCGGTCCGCCCTGAGCGCGAGCGCTGCTCGGTGCGAACAGGCTTACGGCGAACAGGTAGAGTGGGAGGGCCGGTGCCGTCGTTGACCTCATCGCAGTGGGCATATCCACCGCCCAATGTCGCGCTTCGGCGACATGAAATCCGACGAGATCTTGATTTGTGAATCAGCGCATCGCGCTCGAAGCGCAGGGGCTGTTATTTGGTAATTGAACATCCGGTGCATTGATTCTGGTGCATTTATGAAAAATTGGAAATGGGAAATCGAGGACGACTACGCGGGCCCGGCGCCGGGCGCTTGGGCATGGATCTCGGTGGGCATTGCCGCTTGGGCCCTGATCATTTGGATCTGCTGGAATCATCAATAGGCGATCCGCTCCGCGCTGCGTAAAGGCGCGGAGCGAGGGGCCGATTTCGCTCTATAATTCCTCTCGGGCGGCACGGCGGCCGCGGCTGCGCGCGATCTCGGGCGCAAATCATAGCCGCAAGCGCGCTTTCTGCGTCTTCATCGTGAAACTTGAAGGGGTTGAATGGAATTACTTGCCGCCATTGAAAGCCGCTCATCCGCCGCACGCTTGATGCAGCCCGGCCCGTCGCCGCAGGACCTTGCCCGCATTTTGGATGCTGCGAGAAGGGCGCCGGATCATGGGCGCTTAAAACCCTGGCATTTGGTGGTCCTCGACGAGCGGTCCAAGGAGCGCTTTGCCATGGCGGCCGCGGCGGCCAAGCGCACGCGGCTGCCAAGCTTGAGCGACGAGCAGCTGGCCGCGGAACGCGAGAAAATCATGCGCTCGCCGACGATTGTGGTCGTGGGCTGCGCGGTGCGCGAGAATGCAAAAATTCCCGAGATCGAGCAGGTCATTGCGGTGGGCGCCGCGGCGCAGAATCTGTTCTTGGCGGCGCATGATTTGGGGTATGGCGTGATGTGGAAGACCGGGGCGGCGGCCTATGACCCGGGCGTCAAAGCCGTCGTGGGTTTGCAGCCGCGCGATCATATCGTGGCAATCATTCATTTGGGTACGCGTGAACCGGGCCCGTCCGGTGTTGAGAGGACGCAGGAAAGGAATGGCCGCGCAGGGACACCGACTTGACCAACGCCCAGGCAGTCAGGCCCGGTGCCAGCGAGAGCTCTCGCGTCGCCGCCTTCGTGACTCGTGCCATGATGTTCGTGCCGCCGATATCGATCGCTATGAGATCTGAATTCGCGTCGTCCTCCTCGATCGACGTAACGACGCCCTTTAGATTGTTTCGCACGCTCAAACGCTGCGGCATTTGCGTCGAGATGATGATATCGCGCGCCAGCAGCTGGACGCGCAATCTCGTCCCCGCCGTCATCGCCGCGGCTTGCACCTTCAGTTCGCCGTGACCCACCCGTACCCGCATCATCCCGCTCGCCGCATCCTCCCCGAGAACCACGCCGTCAATGATCGCGCCGACGGCGTCGGGCCCGATGATGGAGCGCAAATGCCGGGCGAGGCTCATCTCTCCGATGCTGCCTTGTGCGACCACGGTCCCGGACTGCATCAGCACGATATGCGTGGCCAGCCTCAAGACCTCGTCGAACTGGTGACTGACGTACACGATCGGAACGGCCAACTGATCGCACAGCGACTCGAGATACGGCAGCACTTCCTCGCGCCGTTCCCTGTCGAGCGAGGCTAAGGGCTCGTCGAGCAACAGCAGCCGCGGCTGCGACAGCAGGGCGCGACCGATCGCAACTCGTTGTCGCTCGCCGCCCGATAGCTGATGCGTACGTCGTTGCATCAGTGACGCGAGACCGAGCAGCTGCACTACCACGTCGAAGCTCACGTAGTGCCGGCCGACCGCACGCCTCTGCGCATACTTCAGGTTGGCGGCTACGCTCAGGTGCGGAAACAGCCTTGCGTCCTGGAAAACATAGCCGATGCTGCGCCGTTCCGCCGCCAGATCGATGTGCCGCTGCGTGTCGAGCAGCACGCGGTCGTCGAGCATCACCCGGCCGCGATCCGGCGCGGCGAGGCCGGCGATGATATCGATCGTCGTGCTCTTGCCGCAGCCGGACGGGCCGAACAGCGCGACCACGCCCGGAGTCGGCAGCTCGAACCGGACATCCAAGGCGAAGGAGCCGAGTTGTTTGCTCACGGCGACTTGCAGCATCAGCGGCCCAGCATGCGGCGCACGCGGCGCGCGAACCATTCGGACAACAACAGGCCGCCCAATCCCAACACCACCGATAGAATCGCGAGCCGTGCCGCGGCGTGCTCGCCGCCGGGCTCCTGCAGGGCCGAATACAGGGCCAGCGGCAGGGTGCGGGTTTCGCCGGGAATATTCGATACGAAGGTAATGACGGCGCCGAATTCTCCCAGCGCCGCGGAAAATGCCGTGATCGCGCCCGCCAGCACTCCCGGCAGCATGAGGGGCAAAGTCACCGTCGCGAACCGGTCGGCGGGGCCGGCGCCCATGGTGCGCGCGGCGTCCTCGAGTCCGCGGTCGATGTTCTCCAAGGAAATGCGTACCGCACGAACCATCAGCGGAAACGACATGACCGCGGTGGCAAGAGCCGCGCCGTTGCGGGTGAAGATGAGCTCGATGCCGAACCATTGCTCGAGCGGCGCGCCGATGATGCCGCGTGTGCCGAACAGCAACAGCAGCACATAGCCGACCGCCACGGGCGGCAGAACCAGCGGCAGATGCACGACGGCGTCGAGCAAGGTACGTCCCGGGAATTGCCGGCGAGTCAGGATCCAGGCGAACAGAACAGCCAGAGGCAGACTGAACACCACGCTGCGCGTGGCCACACTCAAGCTGAGAGTCAGCGCCTCGCTTTCGCTCGGGCTCAACCACCACATGCTCCGCTCCTTGTGTTGAGTGATCAGGTCACCTAAACTCGCAACTTGCCAGGTTACGCGATTACGCAAATGCCCTATTATCGCGCCGTGGCGCACGCAGACGCTGCGGCGGCGTCGACCCCTGAGCGAATCGGAGTATTGGCGGTCAATTTGGGCACGCCCGATTCGCCCTCCTATTTTGCCGTCCAGCGCTACTTGCGCGAATTCCTCGGCGATCGCCGGGTCATCGAAACCTCGCGCTGGATTTGGCTGCCCGTACTTTACGGCATCGTGCTGCCGTTTCGGCCGATGCGCACCGTGCGCAAGTACCGCAGGATTTGGCTGCAGGACGGCTCGCCCCTGGCGGTGTACTCGAAGCGCCTGGTGGACAAAATGGGCGAGCGATTGCGATCGGCACTGGGGGATCGAGTGCGGGTTGCCCTCGGCATGACGTACGGCAATCCGAGCATTGCAAGTGCCGTCAAAGCTCTGGCCGAGCAGAATGCGAGACGGCTCTTGGTGCTGCCTTTGTTCCCGCAATACTGTTCATCGACGACGGGCTCTGTTTTCGATCGCACCAGCGAAGCCCTCAGGCGTTGGCGCTGGCTGCCGGAAACCCGCTTCGTGAATGACTACTACGAGAATGCCGGGTACGGCGACGCGTTGGCGGAGCGCATCGAGGCGCATTGGGCACACGCCGGCGGGCGCTCGCATCTGCTGTTTTCCTATCACGGCATACCCGCGAGCTACGTGCAGGAGGGCGATCCGTATCAAGCGCAGGCGGAGGCCACGACCCGGCTGGTGGTGGCGCGCCTGGGGCTGGCAGCGGACGAGTGGTCGCATTGTTACCAGTCGCGCTTCGGCTCGGTGGTCTGGCTGCAGCCTTACACGGTCGATACGCTCGAGGCGCTCGCGAAGCGCGGGTTGCGCAAATTGACCGTCGTGTCGCCCTCATTCGCGGTGGACTGCCTCGAGACATTGGAAGAGGTGGCGATCGAATATCGCGATCGATTCCTCGAGCTCGGCGGCGAGCGCCTGACCCTGGTGCCCGCGCTCAACGACGATGACCGCCACGCCGAGCTGCTCTCGTCGATCGTACGCAATCAGCTCAAAGGATGGATCTAGGAGCCTGTCTGAGCTACGCCGATGATCGCTCTCGCATCCTTGCTGATCTGGCTCTATCTGCTGCTCGCGCACGGCAGATTCTGGATCTCGCGCCCGCAATTGCCGCCCGCCGTGCCGGAGCAGTTTCCCGCCGTGGATATCGTCGTCCCTGCGCGCGATGAGGCGCAAACCATCGGGGCCGTGATCGCATCGCTCCTCGCGCAGGACTACGCCGGAAATTTCCGCGTCATCCTCGTCGATGATGGCTCAACCGATGGTACGGCGGAGCGCGCCGGCAGGGCGCCGAACCTGCAAGTGATCCGCGGCGAGCCCAAGCCTCCGTCATGGTCGGGAAAATTATGGGCATTGAAGCAGGGCGTGGCGGCGAGCAGCGCAACGGTTCTGTTCTTTACCGATGCGGATATCGTGCACGATGCGCGGCATCTATCGGCGCTCGTCGCACGCTTGCTCGAGCCTCCGGTCGGGCTGGTGAGCGAGATGGTGCGCTTGAATTGCACCAGCCTCGCGGAGCGCGCGCTGGTACCGGCCTTCGTGTATTTCTTCCAGATGCTGTATCCGTTCGCCAGAGTAAACGACCCGCGATCGCGTGTCGCCGCTGCGGCCGGCGGCACGGTATTGATCCGCCGCGAAGCCTTGCAGCGCATCGGCGGCCTCGAAGCGATCAAGGACGCGCTCATCGACGATGTCGCTCTGGCGACAGCGGTGAAGGCCACCGGCGCCATCTATCTGGGCCATTCCGCTCTCGCCACTTCGATCCGCCCCTATCCGCATGTCATGGATATCTGGCGCATGATCTGCCGCACGGCGTTCACGCAATTGCGCTACTCGGCAACGCTGCTCGTGCTCACTTTGCTCGCTCTGACGCTGGTTTGGCTGGTTCCCGCGTGGGCGATCGCGTTCGGCCACCGCTGGGAACGCGCTGCGGGCCTGGCGGCGTATGCGATGGCCGCGATCACTTACCTCCCGACGCTCGGACGTTACGCGCGCAGCAAGCTGTGGGCTCTCGCGTTGCCGCTGATCGCGCTCTTTTACATGGCAGCAACCCTGGGCTCGGCGCTGAATTATTGGCGCGGTGCGGGCGCGAGCTGGAAGAACCGAGCGTACGGCACAGGCTGATGCAAGTGATTCGGCCGTCGGTGAACGGCATCGATCGACGGCGAACGCGAGCTCACTCTTTCCAGGCTCGATTCAGTATGGCGCCGGTATCGATGGCGGCGTCGCTGGCGCCGAAAACGGCGCCCCAACCCGCCTCAGCACCCAAGCGCGTCGCGCAGAACGCCTCTGCCGCCGCGCGTGCCGGACCTGTGGTCGCCGCGCCCAGCAGCAGCCGAGCCTGCATCAGCGTTGCGAACGATTGCGCGAAGCGGCGCGCATGTGCCTCGGTAAATGACTGCGCGTCGAGCGCGGCGGCGAAGCGCTCGAACGCCGTATCGAAATTGCGGTGGCGTCCGCGCGCCGGCGAAAGTTCGCTCAGCACGGACTCGCACGTGGCGGGCGACTTGGCGAAGGCCCGCAGCACATCCAGGCACATGACGTTGCCCGAGCCCTCCCAGATCGAATTCACCGGCATCTCGCGCACGATGCGGGCGAGCGGCAGTTCCTCCGTGTAGCCGTTCCCACCGAGCACCTCCATGGCTTCGGCCGCTAATTCGCAGCCGCGTTTGCATACCCAGAATTTGGCCGCCGAAGTGAGCGCGCGGCGCAGCGCGATTTCATTGGGCGCCTCGCTGTCGAAGGCTCGGGCCAGACGCATTGACAAAGCGGTCGCGGCTTCGGATTCCAGTGCAAGATCGGCGAGCACGCTGCGCATCAACGGTTGATTGATCAATAATGTGCCGAATGCTTTGCGATGGTGCGCGTGATGCAGGGCCTGCACGACGGCTTGGCGCATCATTCCTGCGGTGCCGATCAGGCAGTCGAGCCGGGTGTAGGTGCCCATCTCCAGGATGGTCGGAGTGCCGCGGCCTTCTTCGCCCAGCAAATGCGCCCACGCATCGATGAACTCCACTTCGGAGGAGGCGTTCGAGCGGTTGCCGAGCTTGTCCTTCAGGCGCTGAATGCAGATCCCATTGCGCGCGCCGTCGGGGAGCCGGCGCGGCATGAAGAAACACGACAGGCCGGCCTGCGTTTGTGCGAGCACCAAATGGGCATCGCACTGTGGGGCCGAGAAAAACCACTTATGGCCGGTGACGCGATACGAGCCGTCGGCGCTGCGCTGCGCGCGCGTCGTATTCGCGCGCACATCGGAGCCGCCTTGTTTTTCCGTCATTCCCATGCCGATCAGGCCGCCGTGTTTGTGTGCGATAGGAATGTCGCGCGCGTCGTATTCGCGTGTGATGAGCCGCGGCACCCATTCGCGCGCCAGCCAGGAATCGCGGCGCATGGCGGCAATCGCACCATACGTCATGGTGGTCGGGCACAGCGTGCCGCACTCCACCTGGGCCTGCATCAGGTAGCCCGCGGCACGCGCCGTATGCGCGCCCGCCGGAGTGCGGCTGTCCGCGAGCGCCCATGGCGCGCTGTGATAGCCGCGCGTCGCGATGCCCTGCATCAACGCGTGCCAGGACGGATGGAATTCGATCCAGTCGATGCGTTCGCCTTGGGCGTTGAAGTTCTGCAACACCGGCGGGTAGCGATTGGCCAGGCGCGCGTTGTCGAAGCTTGCGGCGCTGCCCACGGCCGCGCCGGCGCCGGCCAGCTCTTCGTCGTGTGCGCCGGCTCCCTCACGCTGTACCGCCTCCTGCAGGGCCTCATCAGTGGTGAACAGGTTGTAGTCGGTCAGCGGCGGGGTCTGGTTGAAAACCGGCTGCGGGGCAAGGGCATGTGACATGGCGGGCTCGCTGCGATGAGTTGAGTGTAGACTGAAGGAAATGAAGCTGCCGGGCAAAATCGTTCTCGTCACCGGCGGCAATTCGGGCATCGGCCGGGCGATTGCGCTGCGCGCCGCCGCGGAAGGCGCCCGGGTCGCCATCACGGGGCGCAGTCGGGCCAAGGGCGAGCGTGTCTTGGGCGAGTTGCTTGCGGCGGGCACCGAAGCGGCTTTCTTCGCCGCCGATCTCGGTGAGGAGACCCAGGCAGCGCAGACGGTAGGCCTGGCTCGGGGGGGGCGTGGAAGCTGTTTCCCGGCATGCTGCCGCGCGGTCAGGCGCCGAGTCAGTGATCGACCGCAATGCGCTTCTCTATTGCGCGGAAACCGCGAGCAATGCTAGATTCCTGGTGCATGAACTCATCGGCCCGCAAGTCAATCGGCAGTCCCCGCAGCTCGCTGTGCGTGGGAGCGCTCGCCCTGCTGCTGCGCCGCTAGGCGCCAAAACTTCAAGCGCTATCGGTCGGCGCCCACAAGACCGAAAAAATCCCCCAAATGCAAACCTTCCTGACGTGAATTTGCACATGGGGCATGCACCGAGCGAATGAGAGAACATCATGTTGCGTAATCCCTCGACCAAGTATCGTGCCTTTACCCCCGTCGAACTGCAGAGTAGGAGCTGGCCCAATGCGGTCATTGCCGCCCCTCCCGCCTGGTGCAGCGTCGACCTGCGGGACGGCAACCAGGCGCTGATCGAGCCGATGGATGCGGCACGCAAGCGCCGTATGTTCGACATGCTGGTGAGAATCGGCTTCAAGGAAATCGAGGTCGGATTTCCCGCCGCTTCCCAGACCGATTTCGATTTCGTGCGCGAAATCATCGATGGACGCCTGATTCCCGATGACGTCACTATTCAAGTGCTGACGCAGGCGCGTCCCGAACTCATCGCGCGCACCTACGAATCCCTCAAAGGGGCGCGGCGAGCGATCGTTCACGTGTACAACTCGACGTCGGTGGCGCAGCGCCGCGTGGTTTTTCGGCTCGATCGGGCCGGCATCATCGATATCGCCGTCCGCGGGGCGACCGATGTGCGGGAGCATGCCGAACGCAATCGGGGCACGGAGTGGGTGTTCCAATACAGCCCGGAGAGCTTCACGGACACGGAACTCGATTTCGCGGTGCAAATATGCGATGCCGTCAACGCGGTCTGGGAACCGACTCTGCAGCGCAAATCCGTTATCAATCTGCCGGCCACCGTCGAAATGGCCACGCCCAACGTGTACGCGGATCAGATCGAGTGGTGCTCACGCCATCTCGGCAAGCGCGACTGCATCATCTTGAGCGTGCATCCGCACAATGACCGGGGTACGGCAGTGGCGGCCGCCGAGCTGGCCGTCATGGCCGGGGCGGAACGCATCGAAGGCACCTTGTTCGGCAACGGTGAGCGCACCGGCAATGTGGATATCGTGACACTTGCTCTTAACTTATATACGCAAGGCGTTGATCCGAAGCTGGATTTCTCCAACATCAACGAGGCGGCACGGTGTGCGGAGACCTGTAACCAATTGCCGGTACATCCGCGGCATCCCTACGTCGGCGATTTGGTGTTCACGGCCTTTTCCGGATCGCACCAGGATGCGATCAAAAAAGGGCTCGCCGCCCGGACTGAGGCCGATCTCTGGGATGTGCCGTATCTGCCGATCGATCCCACGGATCTGGGCCGATCGTACGATTCGATCATTCGCGTCAATAGTCAGTCCGGCAAGGGCGGAGTCGCGTATCTGCTCGAACGCGATTACCAATTGGTGATGCCGCGCCGGCTGCAGATCGAATTCAGCCAGGTCGTGCAGGCGGCTGCAGATATTACCGGTAAGGAATTGACTTCTCAGGAATTATGGGGACTGTTTTCCCAGGAATACCTGTGGCCCAGAGCCCCTTTTGTGTACCGCTCACACCAGCTTGCGGCGTCGACGGACGGCGCTGACAGTGAACGCATCTCGCTGCTTGTGGAGCGAGATGGACGGCCGGAAACTTGGCTCGGGCAGGGTTCGGGCCCGATCGACGCGATGGTCGCGGCCGTGGGCTTGCCGTTCGACGTACTTTCCTACGAAGAGCATTCTCGCGGGCAAGGCAGTGCGGCCACCGCCGTGTCTTACATAGAGATTACGACCCGCTCCCGGCGAACCTTGTTCGGGGTCGGTATGCACCCCAATATCATCACGGCATCGCTGCTGGCTATTCTGTCCGCGGTGAATCGCGCCATCGCCCAGGGGGCCCTGACCGCGCGCGGCGATAGCGCCCGCACCGGCACGTAAGCGCTGCATTATGGGTAGCATGTACGATATACCGCGTAAGAATTTGAAATAAGACAAGTTCGGAGTCCCTCATTGGAACCATACGGCGTGCCGGAGTCGAGCGGTTGTGGCCGGGTGCGGAAAATCATCGTGCTAGTTGAATGCGATGCAAAATCCGATATAGTGCGGAACTTCATGCACTGAGCGAATCGATCCCATTGATTTCAAGGGCTTTTCTCGACAATGAGTGAACGCGCAGACCAACATTTTGATATCGACGATGAGTTTCTTGGCGAAGCGGAAGAATCCCATGATTTCGATCCGCTGCTGGAGCGAGCCGAGCGGCGGCCGAAGGTAGCCGCGGCCGGCAAACGCGGCAAAGCTGCTTGGAGCCGAGTTGAGGACGTGCTGGCCGAGCGGCAGTTGGAGAAAGAACTGCGCGACATATTCGAAGACGATTAATCCCATTGCGCACAAGTCCGCCGCTTTGCCGCCTGCCGCGCGCACTGCGCACCTGATCCGTGTTTGAATGATCCGTGTTTGAAAACAGCCATCCTTGGGTCGTGCTCAAGTTCGGCGGCACCAGCGTGTCGTCGGCGGCCAATTGGCACAACATCGCGGGCGTCCTCAAGGATCGCATTGCCGCAGGCCTGCATCCGGTGGTCGTACATTCCGCGGTGTCGGGCGTCACCGATCGCCTCGAGTCGCTGTTGGCGGCTGCCACTGCCGGCACGCACACGGCCGTTCTCGAGCGGATCGAGACGATGCACCGAGACCTCGCGCAACGCTTGAGCGTGGTTCCCGGTGAGCGCTTCGAGGACTTCATGGCTGATCTCTGGCGCATGGCGGCCGGCGTCGCCGAGAGCCGCGAGGTCAGCGATCGGATGCGGGCCCGCGTCATGGCGATGGGGGAACTGTTGGCGACCTCTTTGGGTGCCTCATTTTTGAACGCGCGAGGAATCCCCACGGTATGGGTGGATGCGCGCCAGGTACTGCGCGCTGAGAAGCGTCACGGTGCGACCGCGCAGGCAGGCCTGTTGTCGGCCACTTGCAATTTCGCGCCGGATGCGCGACTGCAAGCGCAGTGGCGTGCGCTGGATCGAGTCGTGATTACACAGGGATTCATCGCCGCCAATGAAGAAGGAGACACGGTGCTGCTCGGCCGCGGTGGTTCGGATACCTCGGGCGCGTACTTCGCTGCCAAGCTCGCGGCGGCGCGCCTTGAGATTTGGACCGATGTACCGGGCATGTTCAGCGCCAACCCCCGCGCCGTGCCCACGGCCCGCTTGTTGCGTGCGCTGCATTACGATGAAGCCCAGGAGATTGCCAGCAACGGCGCGAAGGTCTTGCACCCGCGCTGCGTGCTGCCGGTCAGGCAGTACAAAATCCCGCTGCACGTGTATGCCACGCAGGCCCCCGGCCTCGAAGGCACCGTCATTTCCGCGACGGTCGCCAGCAGTGCCGCTCAGGTCAAGGCAATTGCGATCAAGAAGGGCATCACGCTGGTTTCCATGGACAGTCCGGGAATGTGGCATCAGGTGGGATTCCTCGCGGACGCGTTCCAGATCTTCAAGCGGCAAGGCATGTCGGTGGATCTCATTTCGACCTCGGAGACCAACGTCACCGTATCCTTGGATCCGACCGCCAACACCTTGGACCCGGAGGCCTTGGCACGGCTGACGGCGGCGCTCGGCGAGCTGTGCCGGGTCGAGGTCCTGGGACCTTGCGCCTCGCTGAGCCTATTGGGCCACAACATCCGCGGCATCCTGCATGAGCTGGGCTCGGCCTTCGAATTATTCCAAGACCACAAGATATACCTGGTGAGCCAGGCGGCGAACGATCTGAACTTCACCTTCGTGATCGACGAGTCTCAGGGCGACCGGCTGGTGCATCAATTGCACGAGCGGCTGATTCAGAGCATCGGGTCCGACAAAGTGCTCGGGCCCACCTGGTTGCAGTTGTTCTCGCCGCAGGAAACCTCGCCGGCGCCCGCTCCCGACTGGTGGGAAGAACCGCAGAAGCGCCGCCGACTGCTCGATATCGGTGCTCGCGAATCCGCGGCCTTTGTATACGACATGGCGACCTTGGATGCGGCGATTGCCGCGCTGCATCGGGTGCGGTCCGTAGCGCATTGGGCGTACTCGATGAAGGCCAACTGGCATCCGGAGATCCTGCGGCGTGTCTATTTGGCGGGTTTGATGCTCGAGTGCGTATCGCAGGGCGAACTCGACCACGCATTCGTTTGCGTGCCGCAGCTCGCGCCGGAGCGCGTGCTATTCACGCCGAATTTTGCGCCGCGAGCGGAGTATGAATACGGATTCTCGCTGGGTGTGCGGGTTACGGTGGACAACCTGTATCCGCTCAAGATGTGGCCGGAGCTGTTCCGCGGCAGGGAAATATTTCTGCGGATCGATCCCGGATTCGGGCGTGGACACCATCACCACGTGCGCACCGCCGGAGTCCATTCAAAATTCGGCGTGCCGATCGCCGAGGCGGACGAACTCGTCGCACTGACGCGCTCTGCGGGGGTTCGCGTCAGGGGGCTGCATGCGCACACCGGCAGCGGAATTTTCGACGTTGCCAACTGGACCGAGACGGGTGCGTTGCTGGGCGACCTGGCGAACCGCTTCCCCGAAGTGCGAGTGGTCGATCTCGGCGGCGGCATCGGCGTCCCCGAGCAGACGGGCCAAGGCGGAATTGATCTCCTCGCGCTGGAAGCGGGTGTCGCCCGGCTGAAGCAGCAATTCCCGGGCATTGATTTCTGGATGGAGCCCGGGCGCTTCTTGGTCGCCAAGGCGGGGGTACTGGTCGCGTTGGTGACGCAGTTGAAGAGCAAGGGCGATGTCGAGTACGTGGGCATCGCGACCGGGATGAACTCGTTGATCAGGCCCGCGCTGTACGGCGCGCATCACGATATCCGCAACCTGACGCGCCTCGCAGAACCGCTGGCGCACAAGGTCACCATCGTGGGTCCGATCTGCGAAACCGCCGACCAGCTTGGCAGCGATCGTTGGTTGCCGCCGACCGAAGAGGGCGACGTGCTGCTGATCGCGACCTGCGGCGCATATGGCCATGTCATGGCGTCGAACTATAATCGGCGGCCTCCCGCATCGGAGTTTATTATCCCATCATGAAACAGCTGGGCATCATCGGTTGGCGCGGCATGGTCGGCTCCGTGCTTCTCGAGCGCATGCGCGCCGAGCGGGACTTCGACTTGGTCGATCCCGTTTTCTTCAGCACCTCGCTCGCGGGAGGCGCATCGCCCGATATCGGCCGCGCGGTGGGCCCGGTGCAGGATGCCAACGACGTCGAGGCCCTGGCCCGCTTACCTATGTTGATCAGCACCCAGGGCGGGGAGTACACCGATGGGGTGCATGCGCGCCTGCGCGCTGCAGGTTGGCAAGGCTACTGGATCGATGCGGCGTCGACCCTGAGAATGGAGCAATCCGCCGTCATCGTTCTCGACCCCGTCAATCTGCCGGTGATGCAGGCAGCGCGCGAGCAGGGCATCAAGGACTTCATCGGCGGCAACTGCACGGTGTCGCTCATGCTCATGGCGGTATGCGGCTTGCTGCGAGCCGGCGTGGTCGACTGGATCACGGCTATGACGTATCAATCCGCATCGGGAGCGGGTGCGCAGAACATGCGCGAGCTTCTCGAGCAGATGGGCGCCCTCTATCGGTCGGCAGCGCCGCTGCTGCACGATCCGGCGTCGGCCATTCTTGATATCGATCGTGCGGTCACGCGCGCTTTTGGCCGCGCCGATTTCCCAACGGAATATTTCGGTGCGCCGCTGGCGGCGAGTCTGATCCCTTGGATCGACAAGGATCTGGGCGACGGTCAGAGCCGGGAGGAATGGAAAGCCGGCGCCGAATCCAATAAAATCATGGGGACCGAAGCGGCGCCCGTGCCGGTGGAGGGCATCTGCGTGCGGGTGAGCGCAATGCGCTGTCACTCGCAAGCGCTCACCATCAAGCTCAAACGCGACATTCCATTACCGGAAATCGAGGAGATCATCGCCGGCGGCAATTCCTGGGTGAAAATCGTGCGCAATGACCGCGCTTCCTCGATCAAGGAACTAGCCCCCGCGTCCGTCAGCGGCACGTTGACCATACCCATCGGCCGGCTGCGCAAACTCGCCATGGGCGGGGAGTATCTATCCGCGTTCACAGTGGGCGATCAATTGCTGTGGGGCGCCGCCGAGCCGCTGCGACGCACTATGCGCTTCCTGCTTCCTCATGCGTGAGTAAATGTTCCTCATGCGTGAGCAGGTGAATGGGCACGGATTTGACTCGCCAAATATCCGCGCAGTATTCGCGAATCGTCCGGTCCGATGAAAATTTGCCGCTGCGTGCGGTATTGAGGATCGACATCCGGGTCCAGCGTTCGCCGTCGCGATAGATCTCGGCCACTTCGGCCTGTCGGTCGATGTAGGACTGAAAGTCGGCGAACAGCATGTACGGGTCGTAGTGCATCAAGCTGTCGATCAGAGGCCTGAATAACTCGGTATCGCCGCGCGAGAAGAAGCCGCTGCGAATGAGATCGATCACCTCGCGCAGGTTCTGGTTGGCGCTGTAATAATCCATGGGCCGATAGCCGTTCGCTTTCAGCGCGTACCCTTCCTGGGCGCTGAGGCCGAACAGGAAGAAATTGTCGGCGCCGACTTCATCGCGCAGCTCGATGTTGGCGCCGTCGAGCGTGCCGATGGTGAGTGCCCCGTTCATGCAGAACTTCATGTTGCCGGTGCCGGAAGCCTCCTTGCCGGCGGTCGATATTTGCTCCGACAAATCCGCGGCCGGATACACGAGCTGACCGTTGGTCACGTTGAAGTTGGGCAGAAACACCACCTTGAGCCGATCGTGCACGTCCGGGTCGCGATTGATCACATCGCCGACTGCGGTGATCAATTTGATCATGAGCTTGGCGAGGTGATATCCGGGCGCCGCCTTGCCGCCGAAAATGAAGGTGCGGGGCTGCACGGCGGTCGAGGGGTTCGATTTGATGCCGAGGTACAGCGAGACGATGTGCAGCACCTTCAAGTGCTGACGTTTGTATTCATGTATGCGTTTCACCAGGATATCGAACATCGAGTCCGGATCGGTGTCGACTCCGGTGCGCTTTTTAGCGAGCGCTGCGAAACTGCGCTTGTTGTCCTGTTTGATCGCGCGCCATCGCGCGCGAAATTCGGCGCTCTCGGCGAGCGGCTCCAACAACCTCAACTGCGCCAGGTCCTTGATCCAGCCGTTACCGATGTGCTCGGTGATCAGGTCCGCCAATTTCGGGTTGCAGAGCACCATCCAGCGCCGAGGCGTGACGCCGTTGGTCTTGTTGCTGAATTTCCGCGGCCAAAGCTCGTAAAAATCCCTCAGTACGTCGCGCTTCAGCAGTTCCGTATGCAGACCCGCCACGCCGTTGATCGCATGACTGCCGACGCAGGCGAGGTGGGCCATGCGGACCTGCCGTTCACCGCTTTCATCGATGATCGACATGCGGCTGATGCGCTCTTCGTCGCCGAGAAAGCGAATCCGCACCTCCTCCAGGAATTGCGCGTTGATGTCGAAAATGATCTGCAGGTGGCGCGGCAACACGCGGCCGAAAACCTCGAGCGGCCAGCGCTCCAGGGCTTCGGGCAGCAGGGTGTGATTGGTGTACGCGAAAGTCTTGCAGGTGATGCTCCAGGCTTCCCCCCACGGCAGCATATATTCATCGACCAGCAGCCGCATGAGTTCGGCGATCGCGATGGACGGATGCGTGTCGTTCAGCTGCACCGCGAATTTTTCGTGGAATTTCGTCACCGGCACGCTTTGAGTGCGCAGGATGCGGAACATGTCCTGTATCGAACAGGAAACGAAGAAGTATTGCTGTTCAAGGCGCAACTCCTTGCCGCGCAGCTGCTCATCGTTCGGGTAGAGCACTTTGCTCAAGTTTTCCGATATGACTTTCTGATTGACGGCGCCGTAGTAGTCGCCGCTGTTGAAAATTGCAAAATCGAAGGATTCAGGCGCTTCGGCGCGCCACAGCCGCAAGGTATTGGCGGTATTCGTGTGATAGCCGAGGATGAGGGTGTCATAGGGCACGCCGTTGACGATCTTGTGGGGCACCCAGCGCACATGCAGCCGCTCGTGTTCGTCGATGTAGTGCTCCGTCGTACCGCCGAATTTGACGCTCACCGCCCATTCGGGGCGGATGAGTTCCCACGGGTTGCCGAAGCGCAGCCACTTGTCGGTTTTTTCGACCTGCCAACCGTCGATGATCTCCTGGTGGAATATGCCGAACTCGTAGCGAATGCCGTAGCCGAGCGACGGTACTTCGAGCGTGGCGAGAGAGTCGATGAAGCACGCCGCCAAGCGGCCAAGCCCGCCGTTTCCCAAGCCCGGCTCCTCTTCTTGGTGCAGCAGCTCCTCGAGGCTCAAGCCGAGTTCAGTCATGCACTGCTTGACGGGCTCGAAGATGCCGAGGTTGATGAGGTTATTGCCCAGGTGCGGGCCCATCAGAAACTCCGCGGAAAGGTAGGCGACGGTCCGCGATGCGTGCATGGTGTAGGCGGCCGCCGTGCTGATCCAGCGCTGCAGCATGCGATCGCGTACGGCGTATGCAAGCGCCATGTAGTAATCGTTCTTGGTGGCAAGCGCCTGGAATTTGCCTTGCATGTAGAATAAGTCGTCCAAGAACGCGTTCTTGATGGCCTCTTTGGTAAGCGCCGTTCGGCCGTCCTCGAGCTTCCTCATGGCGCCCAGTTCACCTCTACCGGAGTTCGCTTCTGGCGCAGCACGGCCCGCACCGGCATATCCTCGACGGCGCCGGCTTCACACGCGGCCGCATAGGTGCGCCACTTCGCCTCGCCCGTGATCAGAATCACGATGCGCCGCGAATCGAGCAGCGCGCTGAGATTCAAGCTCAGGCGCGGCTGCGGCGCGCTCGGTGCCCACATGCCAACGCATCCGGCGGCTGCGGCGGGATTGAGTGCGCTGCGCAAATTCGGCGAGCCGGGAAACAATGATGCCGTATGGCCATCGTCGCCCATCCCGAGCACCGTCACGTCGAAAGGTCGCGGCACGCGCGCGAAGGTTTCCCAGGCCGAGACGGCGCCCAGATCGGGCGACGGTGCCGCGTTCTTCAGCCCCGAGAAGCGCGCGTCGGCGGCTTTGTCGCGCAACAATACCTCGCGGACCAATCGCTCATTGCTGCCGGCATCGCTCGGCTCGACCCATCGCTCATCCGCGAGCGCCACACAGACGCGGCTCCAATCGAGCGGTTGTGCGCGCAACTGTTCGAACAATTTGACCGGCGAACGGCCCCCGGAGACGACCAGACTCGCCAGGCCGCGCAGGGCGATGGCGCGACCGAGGTCAGCCGCGATGTCACGCGCGACTTCGCGCGACAGGGTATCCAGGTCCGGATAACGCTTGGCCGGCGGCTCGGAGTTCATCATGCCGATAATACTGTCACCTTGAAAAAATCCCCATCTACCCCGGCCAAGGTTAGCATTTGCATGCACGTCCAAGTAAGTGTTCGCGATATGGCACAATGAGGCATGCCACCGATAAAGAGGCGTTGAAGCTCATGCGCGGACCCAATGTCGCAATCGTGTCGGCGCCTATAATGACATGCTCCGGGCGCACCGGCCATTGGGGCGCCATCCGGCGTTGATCAACGGAGGGGGCGGGCCGTTTTGCGGATGGCGGTCCCGATCGCTGCGGGGATGTACTTTCAGACGCTTTATATGAGGAGGCACTGGCGTTGAGGTGACATCGTTGCATTTGAAGACCTTCGTCGACGTTACGGGCTGGAGCGCCGCGTTGCTCATTCTCGGCGCCTACGGCCTGATCTCCTCAGGCAAGCTGCAAGCACGTTCACCGCTATACCAGTGGATGAATATCTTTGGCGCGCTTGGATTCATCATCAACACCGGTTGGTACGGCGTATGGCCGTCGGTAGGCCTCAACGTGGTGTGGTTCGGCATCGCCGTATTCTCTTTGCGGCGCAATCGCCGGGCCGCCGTGCGAGAGGACCGATGAAGACTCGGAGCCAGCGCAGAAACGCGTGATACCGCCGCTTCGGGGTCTGCGCGCTTCGCACACCACGTGCTTGTGCGCTAGCGCTTTGGGTACGGGTTCCCGTCCTTGTGCGTATACCGCGCGCGTCCCTGCGGCGCATGCAGGTCGATATCCGGGTACGCCGCCTCGTCCTCGGTCGGCTTGCGGGATCCGATTTCCAAGAGCACGGCGTCATGCGGCGAGCGGTTCTGTAAATGATGGCCGTCCTTTGTCCCCGACTTGAAGCCCGCGCAGTCCCCCGGATGAAGAATCTCCTCACCGCCGTCCGTTGCCAGTACCACCTCGCCCTCCAGCACGAACACGAATTCATCCTCGGCCGAGTGCCAATGCCGTTGGCTGGACCAAGCGCCGGGCGGCAGACGCAATAAGTTTACCCCGAAGTCAGTCAGTCCGGCCGCGTCACCCAAACGCCGACGGAGCCGCGCCGCGCATGGCGCATCGAACGGCGCAGGGTAGCTGGAGCCGATAACGGCGGCGACTGCGTTCAGATCAATGCGCTTCGACGTCATCTGTCCCTCCGGGGAAAGTTGCTTTATATGCTGATGAAGACCGGTGTGCCGATGGTTGCCCGGTCGTAGAGCTCTTGCATGGCGAGATTATCCAAGGCGATGCACCCGCGCGTCCAGTCTTTCGATTTGCCATTCGGTTGCGTGCGCTCGTGCCCGTGAATGTAGATCTCGCCGCCGAGACGGGTGCGTTGCGGCGGCATTTTATGCAGGCGGATCGCCGCGAGAATCTCGGCGTGCTCCTCGGCAGTGATCAGGCCGGCGGCGCGGCCGCGCTCTGCATCCTCGGCGTTGGGGTAACTGATGCACAAGGACCGAAAATACTTGCTGCGCGGGTTCTTGGCGCAAATGTAGAACTCACCGACCGGCGTGGCTTCATCGCCTTCGATGGCCTTGTCGGCGGCCCAATTCCGGCCGAGAGCCACCGGATACGTACGTTCGAGGCGATCTTCAACATACAGCAGAAGCGCGCGTCGCTGCTTCTGAACAACTACCCGAAGATTTTCCGCGGCGGATATCAATGTCTAGGAGCCTGTCTGAGTAATCCCCGTGGCCTTACCCAAGGCAGATTTCGCTTCACCCGAGGCGGAGCCGACGTAGTTGGGTCAGCACCCAATGAGGAGGCGACAACGACGGATGAAGCGAAATCTGCAAGGGTACGAAGGGTTGGCTGGGGGACGGGCGTCTGCGGCGTTGCGCGTCTTGGCCGTGGTGCCCGCCACGGCCTGCGCCGCGCGCCTTGCATCCGCTCCGGTCGCCCAGCCAACGCGGCTCACGCGGATTACTCAGACAGGCTCCTAGCGCTCAGCGTAAGGGCGTGTCTGTTCGGGAGCAAAGAGCTGCCATAAACCAATTGTACACCTCCCACTTCTTGCCTTGGGTTAGGGGATGATGAGGACGCACGTTTGCGCGCAAAGCGCGCCGGGATAAAGCCCTCTGTGCAAGGTAGCGAGCGAGTGCGGTGCGGCGTATATTCAACAAGTGCGAACGATTCTTATTGTCATAAGCGCTTTGTGTGCATGGGTCACCGAGGCTGCGGCGCACGCGGAAATCTCGAATGTGCATGATGCCCCCGACTTAACGGAGCAGGTGTCGCAGACTTGGCAGATTCTCGATTATCTGGCCGATGATTACCGAGGCGCGGTCACCGACGGCCGGGTTGCGAGTGTTTCCGAATACGCGGAAATGCGTGAGTTCGCTGAAGCAGTGCGCTCGAAGATCCATGCCCTGCCGCCGGTGGCGGCTTCTTCCGAGTTACAGAAGTCGGCCGAGGGATTGGCGCAAAGCATCGCCGATAAGGAAGCCCCCCGCGTAGTCGCAATGCAGGCGCACGCGCTCGCCGACGCGCTGCTCGTCGCCTACCCAATTCCGACCGCACCGCTCGCTCCGCCCGATCTAGCACGTGGTGCGAGAGTCTACGCGACCACTTGTGCCGGTTGCCACGGCGCCACTGGCCATGGGGACGGTCCCGCCGGGACCCAGCTGCAGCCCCGACCGGTTGATTTCACTGATCGCTCACGCGCTGCGGAGCGCAGCGTGCTGTCGCTTTACCAAGCCGTTACTCGCGGCGTACCCGGTACCGCGATGCCGGGCTTCCCGCAGCTGAGCACGGCGGATCGATGGGCGGTCGCGTTCTACGCCGGCAGCTTCGCCTACGCACCCTACGTCAGCGCGGGCGAGACCCGGTGGCGGCACGACTCGGCGCTGCGCGCATACGTGCCGGACCTCGGAACTTTGGTGAAAGGTCGTGAAGATCAATGGGCGCCGCTTTTCGGCGCCGACGGCGCCGCGGCAGCGCTGGGTTACTTACGCGCCCATCCCGAAGTCCTCGCGGCGGGGCCTCATGGTATCGCGTTGGCGAGGTCGCAATTGGCCGCGAGTCTGGCCGCCTACCGCAGTGGTCGCGCAGAGGAAGCCGCCCGCTTGGCGCTGTCGGCGTACCTCGACGGAATAGAGCCGATCGAACCGGCACTGGCCACGCTCGACGAGAATTTGCGCATTCAATTGGAAACCCACATGGCGCAGTATCGCGCCGCGGTCCTCAACCACGCCTCCGATACCGTTGAACAACAGGCGATTGCGTTGAACCGATTGCTCGATGCGATAGATCAAGAGCTCGCGGCGACGCATGCAACGACGACGACGGCCTTTCTCGGCGCGTTCACGATTCTCGTGCGCGAAGGCCTGGAAGCATTGCTGGTCGTGGTGGCGATGATCGCGTTCCTTCGCAAAGCACATCGAGACGATGCCGTGCGCTATGTGCATTTCGGCTGGACGCTTGCGTTGGCGGCCGGCGCGCTGACTTGGGCGGTAGCGACCTACGTGATAGCGGTCAGCGGCGCCGGCCGCGAAGTCACCGAAGGATTGTCTTCGCTGTTCGCGGCGGTCGTTTTACTGGGCGTTGGTATCTGGATGCATCAGAAGAGCGTCGGCGGTCGCTGGCAGGCATATTTGCACGCCAAGCTCTCGGCGGCGCTCGATCAGCGATCAGTGATTTTCTTATTTGCGCTGTCCTTCATTGCCGTTTATCGCGAAGTGTTCGAAACGATTTTGTTCTACGCGGCGCTGTGGACCCAAGGCCAAAAGGCTGCGATCGGCGCGGGACTGATGGCGGGCACAATGACGCTCGTCGCATTGGCATGGGTGCTCTTGCGCGCCAGTCGTCGGCTGCCGGTCGGCACGTTTTTCGCGGCGAGCTCCTTGCTCATCGCGGTGCTCGCGCTGGTTCTCACGGGCAAGGGTATGCAGGCGCTGCAGGAGGCCGGATGGCTCGCCACAACACCCGTGCCGTTTCCGAGGATCGATTGGCTCGGCGTGTTTCCCTCACAGCAATCCCTAGGCGCACAAGCGCTGATCTTGTCGATCGTGATCATCGCATTCTTCGTTAATCGGCGCGGCGCGACCCCGAGCCCCTAGGCTCCTCGCGGACGGCAGCCTTCGGAGGTTTGTGGAGTTCCTGATACTGCCCCGACACAAGCCGATAAAAGCTCCTATAATCGGTGGCACCAATGCAGCTGTTGTGACCGACGCCGAGAGTTTCGTGTCCAAGAAATTGGACTTGTGGTGATTTCGCGTGTAGGGGGCAAGGGATGGATCAGAGGTCAGCAATCCGGACAGGCAACAAGCGTGCATTCCTCGGTGCGGCGAGCGTGCTGGTGGTCGGGTTCGCGCTGCTCGGGTTGGCGCCGATGGCGGTGCACGCTGCCGATGCAGGTGCAAGCGACGTCGACACGGATGCACTGGCGTACAAGACGCGACGCCAGGTCAACGACGAGGGCCAGTTCTACATGGCTTGGTGGCTGCCGCAGGTGCTGTTACAGGCGGTCATGCGGGACATGCCGAACCTCCAGCAGGCCGACCGTGAGCGGATGCTCCGGGCCCTGGAACCGTATATCGTCTTTGCACTGTCGCGTGGAGAGGTGAGCGAACACGGTCTCGTCAACGTGCACGGCAGGGCGGATCTCCTGCGTCATTCCCGCCTGGTCGTCAATGGTCAGACGCTGACTGCCGCCCCCGCCGATCAGAACGCCGCCGACGCCCAGGCCGCCCTGCAAACGATCAAGCCCGCGCTGGCGGCCATACTGGATCGCAGTGGGATCGGCATCGAGTTCGCACTCTACCGTCCAATGCCCGGCAAGCACTCACCCGATCCCACCATGCTTGGTACGCTCAACTACACCCTCTATCACAAGGAGCTTGGTTGGGAGCTGCCGCTGTGGACTGGTGGGGAGCTGCCTCGCGCTACGCCGGCGGCCTTGCCTGCGGCTCCGGCCCCGGTGCCTGTGGCTCGGGCCGCCGTGCCTGTGGCTGCTCCGGTCGTGGCCGCGCCTTCGCCCCCTGCTGCATCCCCGGCCGCCGTGCCTGTGGCTGCTCCGGTCGTGGCCGCGCCTTCGCCCCCTGCTGCATCCCCGGCCGCCGTGCCTGTGGCTGCTCCGGTCGTGGCCGCGCCCTCGCCCCCTGCTGCATCCCCGGCCGCCACCGCCGTCGCGCCGGCCCGCGCACCGGCTGCGACTCCGATACCTGTGCAGCGCAGGAAGATCGATCCGACGACCGGCGAGGAATTTCCCGAGCGGTACGACTACAACCCGTACACGGGCCAGAAGCTCGTGAGCCAATGATGCTTGCCGCACGTTGGCTCCGACTCACTGGGGCGCCGCGTGGTTGACGGCAGAATCGAAGACCTCATTTACCGCGCCACGAATGCGCGCTCGATCACGTAGTCGCCCGCTTCGCCGAGATGCTGCGAGATGTGAAACCCGCGTGCGTCGAGGATCGCAGCGATATCCGTCAGCATTGCCGGACTGCCACAAATCATGACTCGATCCGCCGTCGCATCAATCGGAGGCAGTCCGACGTCCTGAAACAGTTTGCCTGATTCTATGAGCGACGTGACGCGCCCGTGATAGCGAAAGCGTTCACGGGTAACGCTTGGATAATAGACGAGTTGCCTTCTGACCTGTTCTCCGAGGTAGTGATGGTGCGTCAAATCCCATTCGATGAAATCACGGTAGGCAAGTTCGCTTCTGTAGCGAACGCCATGCACCAATATTATTTTTTCGAACCGTTCATAGGTCTCCGGGTCCTTGATCAGGCTCATGAAGGGCGCGAGCCCCGTACCGGTGCTGAGAAGGTAGAGATGATTGCCCGGCTTCAGATCCCGCAGCAGCAGCGTGCCCGTGGGCTTGCGGCTGACGAGCACTTCATCCCCAGGCTTTATGTTTTGCAGCCGCGAAGTGAGTGGACCGTCAGCCACTTTGATGCTCAAGAATTCCAGGAAGTCCTCGTGATTGGCGCTCGCAATGCTATAAGCGCGCATCAGCGGCCTGTCGTGCACGCGCATGCCGAGCATGATGAATTGCCCGTTCTCGAAACGCAGACTGGTATCTCGCGTGGTCGTAAAGCTAAATACGGTCTCATTCCAATGGTGGACTGTAAGGACGCGCTCGGGCTCAATCGTGGCCATGGTGTTCCGGTCAGCAGTGCATTTCTGGCGCGGCGGCGTCAGGGATGACGCGACCGAAGCGGCGGCCGATGCGCAACGAAGTGGAGCAGAACCGCCAGCTGTAAGTCAAGCATGGCTCATGCCGCGCTCGTTCCGGCATTTTTCTGTGCAATTGGGGCAGAAACTGCCGTTGAACCGTGCGTCGGTTTTAATATATTTGCAGGTCGGCGGGGCGGGGTGGCGGGGGGCGAATTGCGCGGGACCAGACTCCCTCCTGCTAGAAAAAAAACGCATGTGCTCATAGCAGAATCCATGGTCCTCACGTATTTGATCTGAAAGGCGAGACCGCAAATAGCTCTTTGGCATTGACAGGGAAGGTCCATTCCCCTAAACCTAGTCTAAACGCGCTGGCTGCGCACCGCGCACGCGTCGAGTAGAGCCGGGCCAAGATGCGCGCTCGGCGAGGCAGCCCCATGGAAGATGAACTCAAGCAAGCCGCTCTCGATTACCACCGGCTACCGACGCCGGGCAAGATTAGCCTGACTCCCACCAAGGCGCTGGCCAACCAGCGCGACCTGTCGCTTGCCTATTCGCCGGGCGTGGCCTACGCGAGCCTGGCCATCAAGGACGATCCGATGCAAGCGGCTACGATGACTGCACGGGCGAATCTGGTCGGCGTGATTACGAACGGCACGGCTGTCCTGGGGCTCGGCAACATCGGGCCGCTGGCGGGGAAACCCGTGATGGAAGGCAAGGGCTGCCTGTTCAAGAAATTCGCGGGCATCGACGTATTTGACATCGAGGTGAGCGAGACTGCCCCGGACAAACTGGTGGCCATCGTGGCGGCGCTGGAGCCGACCTTCGGCGGCATCAATCTGGAGGATATCAAGGCGCCGGAGTGCTTCTACATCGAACGGCAGCTGCGCGAGCGGATGAAGATCCCGGTGTTCCACGACGATCAGCACGGCACTGCGATCATCGTCACCGCCGCCGTGCTGAATGGCCTCAAAGTCGTCGGCAAGGACATCAGTCAGGTGAAAGTTGCAGCCTCGGGCGCAGGAGCGGCGGCGATCGCTTGCCTCGATTTGCTCGTCGCCGTCGGCCTGAAGCGTGAGAACGTGCTGATCGCCGACCGCAGCGGCGTCATCTATCAGGGCCGCGTCGGCACGACTGATCCGGATAAGCTGCGCTACGCGCGGGATACCACGGCACGCACGCTCGGGGACATCACGACCGGTGCCGATATTTTTCTCGGTCTGTCAGGTCCCGGCGTGCTCAAGCCCGAGATGCTCATGCGGATGGCAGCGCGTCCGCTGATTCTGGCCCTGGCCAATCCGGAGCCGGAAATCCGCCCGGAGGTGGCCAAGGCCGCGCGGCCCGATTGCATCGTGTGCACCGGGCGCTCGGATTACGTCAATCAGGTCAACAATTCATTGTGCTTCCCGTTCATATTCCGCGGCGCGCTCGACGTGGGTGCGACCACGATCAACGAGCCGATGAAGCTCGCGACGGTCAATGCGCTCGCCGAACTGGCGCAGGCCGAGCAATCCGACGTGGCCACCGCCGCTTACGGCAACGCCAGCGAAGGCTTTGGACCGGAATTTCTCATCCCGCGTGCGTTCGACCCGCGGCTGCTCGTGCGCATCGCGCCGGCGGTCGCCAAGGCCGCAATGGACAGCGGCGTGGCAACGCGGCCGATCTCCGACCTTGAGGCCTATCGGCGGCGCCTGACTCAGTTTGTCTACCAGTCGGCCTCGGCGATGCAGCCGGTCTTTGCAGCCGCCAAGCATCGGCCCAAGAAGCTCATCCTCGCCGAGGGCGAGGATCATCGGGTCCTGCAGGCCGCGCAGGAGTTAGTCGACGAAGGCTTGGCCCGCCCGGTCCTCGTCGGACGCGCCGAGGTGATCGGGGCGCGCATCGCCAAGCTTGGTCTGCGGCTGAAGCTTGGCGAGAATGCCGATGCGGTCAACGTGCTGAGCGATCCACGGTACGGCGAGGTCTGGAAGGAGTACTACCAGCTCGTCAAGCGGGAGGGCGTCTCAAGAGCCCAGGCCATGGAGGAGATGCGCACGCGCACGACGCTGATCGGCGCGATCCTGGTTCGTCGCGGCGATGCGGACGCGATGCTGTGCGGCACGGTGGGCAATTACTTGGATCATCTGCGCTACGTCAAGCGCGTGATCGGCCTGCGAGCGGGGGCTCATACCCTGGCGACGATGCAGATGCTGATCCTGCCTAGCCGGCAGTTGTTTGTCTGCGACACACACGTCAACCATGATCCGGATGCGGGGCAGATCGCTGCAATGACGCTGCTCGCCGCCGAGCAGGTGCGCCGGTTCGGCCTGACACCGAGTGTCGCTCTGGTATCGCATTCGAGCTTCGGCAGCTCCGATGCCCCGTCGGCGCAGAAGATGCGCGCGGCCCTGCAGCTGATCATCGACCAGGCGCCGGATCTGGCCGTCGAGGGGGAGATGCGGGCCGATTCGGCGCTGTCGGCCGCCGTACGCGGCAACGAGCTTTCGGACGCACGACTCACCTGCGACGCGAACCTGCTCATCATGCCGGACGTGGATGCCGCCAACATCACTTACAACGCATTGCGGATGGCGACTGGCGAAGGTGTGACGGTGGGTGGCTTCCTGCTCGGTCTAGCTCAGCCGGTGCATATCCTGACGCCCTCGTCCACGGTTCGGGACATCGTCAACATGGCCGCGGTCGCGGTGGCCGATGCCGGTGTGAGCCCTCCTTTATCGTGACTCAGCTCCCGCCGGCGGTCACTCAGAACGCAGACGTCCGTTTCCTTGGGAAACTCTTGGGGGACGTGATTCGGACGCATGGGGGGAGTCGCTCTTTCAGCGCATCGAAGCCATTCGAGCCGCTTCCGACCGCTTCCGCGGTATCGCCAACCCGCGCATTCTTGCGGGCGGCCTGGAGACACTGTCACCCGATGAGACGGTTCGACGGGCGAGAAACCGCCTCCCGTCGGTATGCATGATCGTGAGGGCGGTCGCGCGGTCACATATCGATTGACAGATCGGAAAGTATCTCTATCCTTTCTCCCGGGCCATCCGCTCCCAACGGCGGACGCTCATCTGTGAGGGTGGGAGTACAACTTGACGATGCGCATACCGCCGCCGGGCGTCCGTCCGGCTGATGCTCGATTCTCTTCGGGCCCGACCAAAAAACGTCCAGGCTGGAATCTATCGGCCCTCGAGGGTGCCTTGCTCGGCCGCTCGCACCGTTCCAAACCTGGGAGAGCCAAGCTCAAAGAGGCGATCGACCGCACGCGCGCGCTGTTGTCGGTCCCTGCGGACTACAAGATTGCGATCGTGCCCGCATCCGATACGGGTGCCGTGGAAATGGCGCTCTGGTCGATGCTGGGAGCCCGCCCTGTCGATGTGTTCGCCTGGGAAAGCTTCGGCGAAGAATGGGTGACCGATGCGGTCGAGCAGTTGAAGCTTGCGGATTGCCGTGTCTATGTCGGCCGTCCCTATGGAGCACTGCCGGATCTGTCTCTTGCGCGCGCAAAGGCTGACATCGTCTTCACGCAGAACGGGACGACTTCGGGTGTGAAGATTCCAAATTTCGACTGGATATCCTCTGACCGCGAGGGTATTACGTTCAATGATGCGACCAGCGCCGCATTCGCGCAGCCGATCGAGTGGTCCAAGTGCGACGTGGTGACCTTCTCCTGGCAGAAGGTGCTGGGCGGAGAAGCGGCTCACGGCATGTTGATTCTTTCCCCCCGTGCGATCGCGCGTTTGGAAAGTTATGTGCCCCCTCGGCCGTTGCCGAAGATCTTTCGTATGACCAAGAAAGGCAAACTCGATCAGGAGTTGTTCGAAGGCGCGACCATCAACACGCCGTCGTTGCTCGCTACCGAGGACTATGTCGACGCGCTCAAATGGGGAGACCGCATCGGCGGCCTTGCGGCATTGCTGGCTCGCGCGAATGCCAATGCCGGCGTGCTGACGGAATGGGTGGCGCGGACGCCCTGGGTCGAATTCCTGGTCGCCGATGCGGCGATTCGCAGCAACACCAGTGTTTGCCTGAAAGTGGTCGATGAACGCGTGACTTCGCTCCCGCAGCTCGGCCAGGCGGAGTTTGCCGGGAATCTCGCCGCGATCCTGGAGAGGGAAGGCGTGGCGCTCGATGCGGGTTCGTATCGGTCCGCGCCACCCGGATTGCGCGTCTGGTGCGGCGCGACGGTCGAGCAAAGCGATCTGCAAGCCCTGACACCGTGGCTCGACTGGGCGTTTGCCAGCTGCATCGCGGTACTCGAGAGCGGCGGTTGAGGATGTCCATGCCCAAAGTTCTGATTGCCGATGAGTTGAGCCCGAGAGCCGTCGACATCTTTTGCAGCCGCGGCGTGGAGGTGGACGTACGCATTGGCCTCAGCAAGGCCGACCTCGTAAGTATCATCGCCGACTACGACGGCCTGGCGCTGCGTTCGGCGACGAAGGCGGACAAGGAGGTCATTGCCGCCGCAAAGAGGCTCAAGGTGATCGGTCGCGCCGGCATCGGCGTCGACAACATCGACATCCCTTCAGCCACTGCGCGCGGCATCGTGGTCATGAATACCCCGTTCGGCAACTCGATCACGACCGCCGAGCATGCCATTGCCCTGTTGTTTGCCGCGGCCCGCCAGATCGCTGCGGCGGACGCCTCTACCCAGGCGGGGAAATGGGAAAAGAGCCGCTTCATGGGCGTGGAGCTCTACGCCAAGACTCTGGGACTCATAGGCTGCGGGAATATCGGTTCACTGGTCGCAGAGCGAGCGCTGGCGCTCAAGATGAAAGTGATCGCCTACGATCCCTTCCTCTCGCCGGAGCGCGCGGTCAAGCTCGGGGTCGAGAAAGTCGAGCTGGACGATCTGCTGTCACGCGCGGATGCGATTTCGCTGCACACACCTTTGACCGATAATACCAATAACATCTTATCGGCAGACGCAATCGCCCGTACCAAAAGGGGCGTGATTATCGTGAATGCGGCCCGCGGCGGCCTCGTCGACGAGGCGGCGCTGCGTGCGGCGCTCGAAAGCGGGCACGTTGCGGCGGCGGGTTTCGATGTTTTTGTCACCGAGCCCGCCAAACAGAGCGTGCTCTTTGGCGCACCGAATTTCGTCGCTACTCCCCACCTCGGCGCGAGCACCAACGAGGCGCAGGAGAACGTCGCTCTGCAAGTGGCTGAGCAGATGTCGGATTATTTACAGGCCGGGGCGGTCACCAATGCGCTCAACATGGCCTCGATCAGCGCGGAAGAAGCGTCTCGTCTAAAACCCTTCATCGGGCTCATCGACAAGCTCGGTGCTCTTGCCGGGCAGATTGCCGATCACGGTCTCGAGGCGGTCGAGATCGAATATGAAGGGGAGGTCGCGCAGCTCAACACTCAACCACTCACCGCGACCGCATTGGCTTCAATGATGCGACCGCTGATGCCGGACGTGAACATTGTGTCCGCGCCTGTCGTACTGAAACAAAAAGGCACCCCGTTGACCGAGTCCAAGCGCGATACCTCCCCTATCTACGAATCGCTGATCCGGATCAAGGTTCTCACGGGGGGGCGCTGGCGGACGCTGGCTGGCGTGGTCAACATGGGTACCGCGAAGATCGTCGAAGTCAAGGGCATGGCCTTGGAAGCGGATTTCCATCCGGTGATGCTGCTCATCAACAATATCGACAAACCTGGATTCATCGGCGCGCTGGGCACGCTCTTGGGGAATGCGAATATCAATATTGCAACCTTCCACCTCGGCCGTCAGGCCGCAGACCAGGACGCCATTGCCATTGTGGGTGTTGATCAGGTCGTGCCGGAGGCCATTCAGCAGAAGCTGCGTGCGTTGCCCCACGTACGGTACGTGAAGGTACTCAAATTCTAGTGTCGAACGGTCGAGACGTGCACTCGGAGTTCCATCGTGCCATCCTCTAGGAGCCTGTCTGAGTAATCGCCGTGGCCTTACCCAAGGCAGATTTCGCTTCAGCCGAGGCGGAGCCGACGCGGTTGGGTCAACACCCAATAAGGAGGCGACAACGACGGATGAAGCGAAATCTGCAAGGGTACGAAGGGTTGGCTGGGGGACGGGCGTCTGCGGCGTTACACGTCTTGGCCGTGGGGCCCGCCACGGCCTGCGCCGCGCGCCTTGCATCCGCTCCGTCTCCCAGCCAACGCGGCTCACGCGGATTACTCAGACAGGCTCCTAGAATACTCGAGCGAAGACAGGACGGTGGCGCGTTGGGGCGCCTGTTCGCCGGTGGCGTCATATTCTTGGGGCTCTTAGTCGGAACGCCGCGCTGTCCGGGGGCGGACCTGTGGGGTGGTTCCCTCGGCATCACGAGCGATTACTTCGTGCGCGGCATATCACGAAGCGACGATCACCCTGCACTGCAGCTTGACCTGCATTATCTGAACAGCTCCGGATTTGTGGCGGGGTTATTTGCGTCCAATACGCAAATCGATCCTGATGAACCGCGCGACGTCGAGCTCAGTGCATTCCTCGGTTATGTCTGGTCTGCCGGCGATGACTGGCAAGGCAAAGTCCTCGCCAACTACTACAGCTACCCGTGGAATGCAGATGGTTCTCAATATAACTACGCAGAACTCGATCTCGACATCGCCTATCAACAGTGGCTGGATTTGCGCGTATCTTATTCTCCGGACTGGCCGCGCTACATTGCTTACCGCGGCCTGGTCGGCGTCACGGCCGATTCAGCGGAGTTAAACGTGCAGCGGCCTGTGCTGGGTAATCTGCGGGGCACAGCGGGCATCGGCTATTTCGCTCTAAATGGTCCGGATGCCAGCGGCTACGCCTATTGGAGCGTCGGCGCTGTCTATGATTTGGCGCCGGTGATTCTGGCGGTGTCGTACGTCGATACCACGCCGGCGGCTAAGGCGTTGTTTTATAATACGGCGGCCGGGGGTCGGTGGACCGGTACGGTTATTTGGCGATTCTAGTCTCGCGGTTGCAACTGTTTGGCTCGTGGCCGGTACTTACGGTGGGTAGGTCCATCTGGGATGGATCCGTTTGCAGGAGGGTTGGTTATTGCCGATGACTATGCCGGCCAAAAATTTGCCCAAAGCCAAGGAGAGCGATAAGGAGCTTTTGGCCCGCGTCGCGGCCGGGGACCGCCATGCATTGGAGGAGCTGTATCTCAGCTATTACCGACGTCTCGGCCGTTTCCTGTCACGGTTCACGCCGCGGTACGAGAACGCCGAAGAGATCATCAACGATACGTTCATGGTGGTTTGGCAGAGCGCAAAGGATTTTCGCTACGCATCACAGGTCTCCACCTGGATCTTCGGTATTGCCTATCGTACGGCGCTGAAATCGCTGCGTCTCCAGAAAAACCACACGGCCGCGCTGAGCCTCGACGAATATCCCGAGCGAATCATCGATCCGGCGCTCGATACCGAAGTGACGGATTGGTTGACCCAAGGCTTGAATCAGCTGCCGGTCGAACAACGCATGACGTTGGAGCTTGCGTATCACATGGGACATTCCATCGAGGAAATCGCGGCGATTACCGACTCTCCGGTTGGAACCGTCAAGGCACGCATGTTTCACGCGCGCGAGAAATTGCGCCAGTACCTACCGGTGCTCGGCGGCAGCGCGCCGGAATTGCCGGCGAGAAGCGAATGAATTTCGGCCGTAGTACCGAGGATATGCGGCAACACACAGAGGTCGCGGCGCTCCTCCCGTGGTATGTCAACGGTACTCTCGGCGAGCGTGACCGGCAGAGAGTCGACTCACACCTGCGCACCTGTGCGTCCTGTCGCGATGAGTTGCTGCATGAGCGCCGTGTCTACCAGAGCATGGCCGCGGAGACGGGCATCGAATACATGCCTGCGGCTTCGCTCAAGCGCCTGCAAGCAAGGCTTGATAGCCTTGAGGCCAAAGCGGCACCCTCGGGCGTACCTGTAGTCGAACAATCGGTACGCCGGACGACGTCGTGGCAGAGATCGGTGGCGGCATCGGTCGCCGTGATGGCCGTGGCGCTCAGCCTGATTGCAGCCGATCGATGGATGCATTGGCGCGCTCGAGTATCTTCCCCCGACTATCACACGGTCACGACTTCCGAACCGCGTTCGCCGGATGAAGTCATTCGTGCGGTGTTTTCTCCAACGATCACCCTGGTGGAACTGCAGAGCATCCTCGATGAGGCTCAGCTGAGGATCATTTCCGGACCGACGGAAGCGGGGGTGTATTCGTTGGCGGCGAATTCCCGCCGGCCGGTGAGCTCGTCCCTCGCACTATTGCGTCGGCATGCTGCGGTTCGGTTTGCAGAAGCCACCCAGCCTAACGTTAATTCAGGCAATTCTACGGGGTCAGTCGACTCTCCATGAGGCGATGGGAGCCGGCAGTTCTCCTGGTCGCGTTGGCTTGTGCATGCAGCAATGCGCCGGTACGAATTGAATCGCGTGCCCTCGGCAATCAGGTCTCCCAGTCGCCCGAGCGCTACATCATTGCGGGCGTCGACAACGATCCTGTGGCGTTTCTGGCGCGCGCCGGCAGCACGCCCCGCGGTTACGACACCATCGGGACTTATGCGGCGACGCCGCGCGCGCGCCAGGTTATGCGTTCCCTGGAGGACGAATATGGATTGAGTGAAGTGAGCGGCTGGCCGATTGAGCCGCTCCACATGCATTGTGTGGTGCTGAAGATTCCGGATGGCGCAGACCGCTCGAGCTTGCTCGCCAAGCTGTCGACCGATCCGCGCGTCAAGCTCGCGCAACCGCTGCAGACTTTTGCGACCCGCGCGGCGGAATACAACGATCCCTACGTGGAGCTGCAACGCGGCTTTCGCCAATTGGATGTGGCCGACGCTCATTCATGGTCGCAGGGCGATGGAGTCAAGGTGGCCATCATCGATACCGGTGTCGATACTCGGCATCCGGACTTGGCTCAACGCATCGCAGCCGCGGCAAATTTCGTCGATTCCGATGCTCAGCAGTTTCAGCGCGATCGGCACGGCACCGAAATGGCCGGTGTCATCGCCGCCGTCGCCAATAATCACGAAGGCATCGTCGGAATCGCGCCGAGAGCGCGTCTCCTGGTGTTCAAGGCTTGCTGGCAGATCCGGATCGACGCCGATGCCGCTTACTGCAATTCCTTCACGCTGGCTCGGGCACTGGTAGCGGCCCTGGACGCGCACGCGCAAGTCGTCAATCTGAGCCTCGCGGGTCCTGAGGATCCATTGCTGAGTGACCTCATTCGCGAAGGGTTGCGCCGGGGGATTCTGTTCGTCGGCGCCGCCTCTTCCGACGTACCGGAGGGCAAGGGCCTCCTGCACCAACCAGGTGTCATCGAGGTCGCAAGTTCCGAGAGTCATTCTGCGCTTGCCTCCGCCTTGTATGCTCCGGGACGCGAGATTCTGACGCTGGTGCCGGGGGGACATTACGACTTTGTGTCCGGGGATTCGATATCGACCGCACAGGTCACCGGCGTCGTGGCCTTGTTGCTCGCGAAAAAACCGGGATTGTCCGCAGCCGCGGCATACCAGCTCTTGCGAGACACCAGCGCGCATGCAAACGTCGCGGCGGGCGATAGGGCGGACGATAGGGCGGACGAACCCAAGGTGAATGCCTGCGCTGCCGTGATTGCACTCGTCGGCCGGGGCTCGTGCAGCACTTCCGACACCGATCGCCGATTGGCGGAGAAAGCGGTGCATGAGGTGAGCGGCGCGGGGGGCCGGCCGTAGGAATTTCACCGCTGCGACCGCAGAGCCCTCCGCGGAGAAATTTTTCCTCAAGACCATAAAACTACGCACGGTCGGCCGGGTACACACTGGCGGAGAGCGGCTACGCCCGCACTAGCCGCTCCAGGCTCCAGTGGAGAAGACGCTCAACCTCGAGGACCCGACTTATGCGCGACCAAGCCTGCACATCGGCTCGCCACCTTCGGTACCCGCTCCGAGCGCTGGTGCTGCCACTCGCCCTGATACTTGTCGCCTGTGGCGGCGGTGGCGGCGGCGGTGGCGGCACACCGATGACCCCAACCCCAACTCCAACCCCGACCCCGACTCCGACCGGACCCGCCAGCGGACCGTACTCCGTGACGAGCCTGGTCGCAAACGCCAATGGGACCGCGGCGCTGACGGTTGATTCGAACCTCCTCAATCCCTGGGGGCTATCCATGGCTCCCGGCGACCCCGTGTGGGTGGCCAACAACGGCACCCAAACTTCGACGCTCTATGACGGCAACGGCAAGGTACAGTCCGCCTCGGGTACGACGCTCGTCAAGCTTCCGGCCGGCGCCGGCAACGTGCCCTTCGCTCCGACCGGCATCGTCGCGAACACGACCGCCGACTTCGTCGTCAGCGCCGGCGGAAGCGCCGGCGCGGCGCTCTTCATCTACTCCGGCAAGAGCGGCATGCTGGCCGGATGGGCGCCAACGGTCGACGTCGACAGTGCCGTGACGGCCTACGCCGCCACGGACGGCGCGGTTTATACGGGGCTCGCCATTGCCAGTAACGGCGGCAGCAACTTCCTCTACGCCGCCGACTTTCTCAACAACAGGATCGACGTGTTCAATGCGACCTATCAGAAGCAGACAACGTCCGCGACAAGCTTCTCATTCACGGATTCGACGCTGCCGGCGGGGTATGCGCCGTTTGGCATTCAGGCCGTGAACAACGGTTCAGGCGGCGCGACGCAGATCTATGTCGCCTACGCGCAGCAAGGATCCGGCAGTGGAGCGGACCTTCAAAACGCCTTTGGCGCCGGACTCGGTCTCGTGGATGTCTTCGACACGAACGGCAAGCTGCTCTCGCACCTCATTCCTGTGGGTGGAGCGCTGAACGCGCCGTGGGGCATTGCGCTCGCTCCCTCGGACTTTGCGCCACTCAGCAATGATCTCCTGATCGGCAACTTCGGTGACGGCAAGATCAATGCCTACAATCCCACGACGGGCGCGTTTGTCGCAGCCTTGAGCGATTCGGCAGGCAATCCGCTGGCCATACCGGGGCTCTGGGGCATCGTGTTCGGCAACGACAGCGACAACCAGCCGCACAATACGCTGTTCTATGCGGCGGGCCCCGATAACCAAACCGACGGCGGATATGGCCGCATCGACGTCGGCGCGACGCCGCCGATGCTGAACAAGGCACCGGTGATCACGATCACGGCGCCCCCGCCGAGTAGCGGCGGGGGCTACGGCGGCGGCGGCACCACCATCAGCGGTACCGTCGCCGTCACCGCGACGGCGACTGACAGCGTCGCGATCGCCAGCGTCCAGTTCTTCGCGAACGGCGCCTCGATCGGCACGGTAACAGCGTCGCCCTACACCGTGCAGTGGAACACGAAGACCGTGGCCAACGGCTCGGTCGCGCTCACAGCAAAGGCCACCGACGTGGATGGCAATGTTGGCACCTCCGCCGCGGTCAACGTGGTCGTGTCGAACTGAAAAGACTGCTGACTGACGGTACGGTTACTCAGCCGAAAGGAGCAACTACAGAGCCGAAGGAGCGGTGTTGCGATGCGAGCCTGCGTAGCGTGCGTATGTCTTCTGTTGACCACGGCGGCTCGCACCGACGCGCCGATCGATCTCGACGGCTTTCGAGGCCGGGTAGTGTACGTGGATTTTTGGGCCTCCTGGTGCGCCCCCTGTCAACAGTCATTTCCATGGATGCAGGCGATGAAAGATGCGTACGAGCGACAGGGACTCACCGTGATCGCCGTCAATCTTGACCTTGATCGCGAAGCCGCCGAGCGATTCCTGGCGAAATTTCATCCCACCTTCGACGTGCTTTTCGATCCGCAGGGGCAGGTAGCCGAGCATTTCAAGGTTCAGGGCATGCCGACCAGCCTGATCATCGACCGGCATGGCGTGCTGCGCTTTACGCATATCGGGTTTCGGCCCGTTGATAGGGCGGCCTACGAGGAACAGCTGCGTGAATTGCTGAGGGAAAAATGAGAGCCCGGATAATTACGCAGGCGAGCGTCTTTTTCGTCTTGAGCAGCACGGCGATCCTCAGCGGCTGCACCTCTCTGGGGGTCAAGCCCTGGCAGCGCGACGTGATGGCGCGCGAGGAAATGCAACTCGATGCCGATCCTCTCGATGCGGCAATCGACGATCACATGTACTTCAGTAAAGAGGCCTCGTCGGGCGGCCGTTCATTTGCGGGTGGCGGTTGCGGATGCAATTGAAGCCGGCGGCGCCCCGGACCGAGGCAGAGCCGCTGCCCAAGCCGGCGAGTGCGCGGCGGCGCTTGATCGCCGCGAGCTGTGCTCTGCTGAGCGCCGGTGCCGCGCGCAGCCAGGAAGCTCGCATGGCCCCGGCCGGCAGCGGACTGCTGGAGGATTGGTCCGTCGATTCTGCGTTGGCGTATTACCACGAGGATGGCCGCATCAAAGTCGTCGAGCCCGTCGTCGACGTCGCCAAGGTGTTTGCGGACGGACAGGCGCTGAGCTTCAATGTGACCTTCGATGCACTGTCGGGCGCCACTCCGAATGGGGCGCTGACGAGCCATGCACCTCAGACGTTCGGATCGCCGTCCGGAAAGGGCTCGGGCGCGTACACGACCGCTCCCGGCCAATTGCCCGTCGATCCGAATTACCACGATGATCGCATTGCGCTCGGCGGAACCTGGACCGTGCCGTTCACCCGAACCGATCAACTGAGCGTTGGCGCCAAGTTATCCAATGAGGACGACTTTTTCTCCGCCACGGTGAACGCCTCGTTCGCCCGCGACCTCAACGACAAGAACACCACTCTCTCCTTCGGGATCAGCAACGAGTACGACTCCCTGCATCCGATCGGCGGCACCCCCGTGCCCGGCAGCGACTATTCGTTATCCGAAAAGACAGGAGGGAAACCAACCAAGGATGGGGTCGGGGTGTTGCTCGGGGTCACGCAGCTGATGACCCGAAATTGGCTGTCCGAATTCAACGTCTCGGTCGATCGATTCCATGGGTATCTGAACGATCCGTATAAAATCACCTCGATCATCGACAGCTCCGGCAATACCACCGGGTATGAATATGAGAGCCGCCCGGGGCAGCGCACGCGCAAGAGCGGGTATTCGGAAAATCGAGTGGCCTGGAATGCGCAGCTGTCGACGGCGTTGTCGCTGCGCTATATGAGCGACAACTGGGGAGTGCGCTCGGACACCGCACAAGTTCACCTACGTTGGCAGTTGTCCAGTCGCGAGCGGTATATCGAACCCACCGTTCGCTGGTACCGCCAAACCGCGGCAGATTTTTACACCCCGTTCATCCTGGACACGGCTAAGCCGACCACGGCCTATGAGGCGTCGGATTTTCGGCTTGGGCCGTTTCACGCCCTGACTTATGGATTCAAATATGCGCAGAAGCTTCCAGGCCCGGGAAGCCGGGGCGAATCCGAATTCAGTGTCCGCGTGGAGTATTATCAGCAGATATTCGATGAGCGGATGCCGGCGATCGCGGGTCTGCAAGGGCTCGATCTGTATCCGGATCTCAAAGCATTCCTCGTTCAGATCGGGTGGCGGTTTTAAGGTAATTTCAAAGCGTGGTCAGGTGGCGGAAGCAGCGGGCAATTCCTCGGCGGAGGCGTTGGTTGTCGAAGCACGGGGTGAAAATCTCATCGCCGTGTGCTTTACCGCAATGGCAAGTCTTTGCGAAGTGCTTTTGCCGTCGACCGAAGCCGCCGCAGCCACAGAGCTGGGGACGCTGGTCGCGCAGGAAGCGTGGCGTGTGGAGAGGAAATTCAGCCGCTATCGAAGCGACAGCGCCCTCGCCAAGATCCACGCAAGCCGCGGCCTCGCAGTCGACGTGGACGAAGAAACGGCCTCGCTCATCGATTTTGCGAGCCAGTGCCATGAATTGAGCGAGGGTCTCTTCGACGTGACCTCGGGCGTTTTGCGCTACGCCTGGAAATTCGATGGCTCGGATCGTATTCCCGACGCCGCGGCGATCCAGCGGCTGCTGCCCTTGGTGGGCTTCGAAAAACTCCAGTGGCAGGCGCCGCGGCTGTTGCTGCCTGCTGGAATGGAATTGGATTTCGGCGGCATCGGCAAGGAGTATGCGGTTGACCGGGCTTACGAGTTGCTCGCGGCCCGCGAGCGGGCTCCTTTCCTCATCAATTTCGGCGGCGATTTGCGTGCCAATCGCCCGCCGTCGCACGGACCATGGCAGGTCGGCATCGAGCGGCCGGATACGGATCGAGAGGCAACGATGGTCCTGGAACTCAGTCACGGCGCGCTCGCGACCAGCGGCGACTCGCGCCGCTATCTGTTGAAGGACGGTGTACGCTATGGCCATATTTTGGATCCACGAACCGGATGGCCGGTACCGCACTCGCCTCGCTCCGTCACGGTTGCGGCGAGCAGTTGCACAGAAGCCGGACTGCTATCGACGCTCGCATTGTTGCACGGCGAGCGCGCCAAGGAGTTTTTAGAAGAACAAGGCGTTCGCTACTGGCTGCTGCAATGACCTCGCGAAAGGACTGCTCCGTGCGAAGGCCTCGAGGCCCTCGGAGGCGCGCTACGTGCAAACGACACCGCTGGCCTACTCGAATGTATTACCTCTTACTGCTTCGGTCGTGGCGTGGCGTCAGTCCTGGGCGGCAGGTTCGGCAATTCGATCTTAGGTTTCTCGCAGTTAGCTCTGGCTGCTGCGCGGAGCCTGAAATTGAACAGCGGCAATCCGCGCCGACACGAGCACGGCCAGCAAGGCGGCGAGCGCCAGGATTTCGGGCCAATCCATGCTGCGGTCGTACAGACCAATAAAGATCTCCCGCAGAACGAAAGCGATGCCCACTTCCGTCAGAATCCACAAGCGGACACGGTGGAATTCCAGGTAGTCCGTGAAAGTGCGAAACAATTCGATGAGCACGAACACGGAGAGCACATCGATGACCAGCTCCCGGTCGATCGCATCGACGACGCCGTGTTTGAGGGTGTGGGTGACCATCGCGGCTCGAAAAGCACCCGCCGCGGAAACGAAGTCGATCACCAGCCCCCCCAGCGCGCCGAGCAGGGTCAGCAGCATGACAACGACCAGCGCCGTGACGATGGCATCGAGGGACATGCCATACACCCGCAGTGCCCTGCCCTTCAGCACGGTTGGCGGCGGGTCGACCACTTGTTGTTTCTTGTCCATGTCGCAGCTTGTTGGTTACCGCAGCTTCTTGGTTACCGCATTACCGATTCTGATCGATGGCAAGTGGTTTCACAATCCTTTCGAGCCGCCGTTGCGTCGTGATCGCGACTTTCCGCCGGTTTGCGCGACTTCATGGAGCGCGCCGGCTCACTTGCCCGCATGCCGCGCTTCGAGCTCCTCGACCACCTGTGCCAGCGACAGGTGTTTGGCCTGAAGCAGCAGCAGGACGTGATACAGGAGGTCCGCGGCTTCGCCAATGACTTGCGTATCGGACTGTGCGACGCCGGCAAGAGCCAATTCGAGGCCTTCCTCGCCGACCTTCTGCGCGATACGCAGCATGCCTTCGGCCGCGAGCTTGGCGGTGTAGCTGCCTTGAGGCCGCTCGGCGATGCGCCGGGTGATGATGCGCTCGAGCGCGTCCAAAAATGCGAGCTTCTCGACGGCGGACTGCGGCGGCTTCTCGCCGAAGCAGGTGCGCGTGCCCAAGTGACAGGCGGGGCCCTGCGGCCTTGCCAAGATCAATAGCGTATCGCCGTCGCAATCGGCGGTTATGCCGCGCAGCTCGAGAAAATTGCCCGACGTCTCGCCCTTGGTCCAGAGGCTTTTCTTGCTGCGGCTCCAGAAGGTGACGCGTCCGCTTGTCTGCGTCTGCGCCAGCGCCTCGCGATTCATATAGCCCAACATGAGCACCGTGCCGCTGTCGGCATCCTGCACGATCGCCGGCAGCAATCCGGCGCTCTTGCCCCAATCGAGATTTTCGAGCCCGCTCATACCCTCACCTCGATGCCGTCGGCGCGCAGCGTCCTCTTCAGATCCGCAATCGCAATCTCGCCCGAATGAAACACGCTGGCCGCGAGCGCCGCATCGACGCCGGCCGCCTGAAACACCTGTGCGAAATGCTGCATCGAGCCGGCCCCGCCCGAAGCCACCAAAGGCACGCGGCAGATGCGGCGTACCGTACACAACTGGGCGATGTCATAGCCCTGGCGCACGCCGTCGCTCGCCATGCAATTGAGCACGATTTCTCCGGCGCCGCGCTGCTGCGCCTCGAGCACCCAGTCCACAGTTCTGCGCGACGCATCGCGGCTGCGCTTGGGATCGCCCGTGAACTGCTGCACTCGATAATCGCCCCCGACCGTCTGGCTGTCGATTCCGACCACGACGCACTGTGCGCCGAAGCGCTCGCTCAACGAGTCGATCAGGTCCGGATCCGCGAGAGCGGGAGAATTGAGGGAGATTTTCTCCGCGCCGCACGCCAGCACCTGCTCGGCGTCCGCGACGGACCGAATGCCTCCGGCCACGCAAAAGGGTATGTCCAACAGGCGCGCAACACGGCTCACCCAGCTACGGTCCACCGAACGGTCCTCGGGGCTCGCGGAGATGTCGTAGAACACGAGTTCATCCGCTCCCTCGTCGCGATAGCGCAGCGCAAGGTCCAGGATGTCGCCGACAACGCGGTGGTCGCGGAAGCGCACGCCCTTGACGACCTGTCCGTCGCGTACGTCCAGGCAGGGGATTATGCGTTTGGCAAGAATGCTCGCAGCTCCTCGACGGGAATGAGTTCCTCGAGCAGCGCCTTGCCGCTGATCGCGGCGGCGGCGCCGCACTCGGCCAAGACGCGCAAGTCACGCGCATCGCGCACGCCGCCCGAGGCCTGCCAGGCGATTTGCGGAAAGCGGCGCACGGCCTCCCTGTACAGCTCGACATTGGGTCCGGAGAGCGCGCCGTCGCGGCTCACGTCGGTGCACAATACGTGCCGGAGATCGGAATTCACGAAGCTCGCGACGGCGTCCCACAGAGCCAGCTTGGATTGCCGGCGCCATCCGTGCGTGACGACGCACGGGGTGCCGGTGTCATCCAGCCGCACATCGAACGCCAGCGTGATGTGATCGGGGCCGAAGTAGTTGAGCCAGGTTCGCACTTGGTCCGCTTTGACGAGGGCCGCGCTTCCCACCACGACCCGGTCCGCACCCAGGTCCAGCATCTGCGCGACGGCCGCAGTGTTGCGCAAACCGCCGCCCACCTGCAGCTTGACCGCATGTTGGGCGGCGAGGTCGGCGATGATCGCGCGGTTACCGCTGCTGCCGTCGCGCGCGCCGTCGAGGTCGACGACATGCAGCCAATCGGCGCCGTACTCGCGATACTTCGCGAGCAGCGCGAGCGGTTCGGCGCCGTAGCGCGTTTCAGCCGCGAAATCCCCCTGCAGCAGTCTTACGCAATGTCCGGCCTTCAAATCGATCGCGGGAATCAGGCGCATGGCGGGGCATCTTCAATGGATCGTGAGGAAGTTCTTGAGCAGGCGCGCACCGACCGCGGCGGAGCGCTCGGGATGGAATTGGACACCGTAGAAATTTCTCCAGGTCACACACGCGCTGAACGGCGCGCCATAGCAGCTGGTTGCGACGGTTGCCTCGCTCACCGGCAGCGAGTAACTGTGCACGAAATAGGCGTAGTCCTCATCCTCCAAGCCGGCCGTCAAGTCGCAGTCTCGCCGCATCTCGAGCGTATTCCAGCCCATATGCGGAACCGGGCGTCCGGGCGCCTCGATGAATCGCGCGGCGAGCCCGGGAATGATGCCGAGACAGCGTGCTTGGCCTTCCTCGGATGCCTCGTAAAGCAGCTGCATCCCCAGGCAGATGCCGAGCACCGGCTGGGTCAGCGCCGGAAGCACCTCGTGCAGCCCGCTGCGACGCAGCCGCGCCATGGCGTCCGCAGCCGCGCCCACTCCCGGCAGGATGACGTGCGTGGCTGCCCGGATGCGCCGTGCGTCCGCCGACACCTCGACCGCCGCGCCCAGCCGCTGTAAGGCGAATTCAAGCGACGCAATGTTGGCGCCGCCGCTGGCGACGATGACGATATCGCGTTCGCGGATCGAAGACTCTTGGCCGCGCGAAGGCTCTTGGCCGCTCACAGCATGCCCTTGGTGCTGGGCAATTCGCAGCCTTCCAGGCGAACGGCCTGCCGCAGGCAGCGCCCCACACCTTTGAAACACGACTCCACCATATGGTGCGTATTCTCGCCGCGCACGCTGATGTGCAGCGCCGCTCCCAGCGTCTCGGCGAGCGAGCGAAAGAAATGCGGCACCAGTTCGGTGGGCATCGCGCCGACGCGCTCGCGATTGAAGCGGCCTTCCCAAACGAAATACGGGCGGCCGGAAATGTCGAGCGCCACTTGCGCCTCGGCCTCGTCCATGGCGAGCAGGAAGCCGTAGCGTGCGATGCCGCGCTTGTCGCCCAGGGCCTCGCGCAGCGCGGCGCCCAGCCCCAAGGCGCAATCCTCGACCGTATGATGCTCGTCGACGTGCAAATCGCCCTTGCAGGTCAGTTGCAGCGCAAAACCGCCGTGCTTCGCGATCTGCTCCAGCATGTGATCGAAGAATCCCAATCCCGTGCTCACGCTGCTTGGCCCTTCGCTCGACAGATCGACGTCGATCACGACCTCGGTTTCCTTGGTCTTTCGCCGCACCTGCGCGCGCCGAGCGGAGCCGATGATGCGCCTGGCGACGGCGGCCCAGGTCTCTTGTGCGTCCCCTCTCAAGCGGACGCGCAACCCCCGGATTCCCAAATTGGCCGCGAATTCAAGGTCGGTGTCGCGGTCGCCGATCACGTAGCTGCGCGCGGTATCGAGCGGGCGCGCTTCGAGATACTGCTGCACCATGCCGAGCTTCGGCTTGCGGCAGGCGCAGTCCTCGTGCTTGAAATGCGGGCAGATGAATACCGCGTCGAATGCGATTCCCTGCGAGGCGAATAGGTCCAAAATGAACCCGTGCGCGCGCTCGAATTTTTCGCGGGGAAAGCTGTCGGTTCCCAAACCGTCCTGATTGGTGATCATGACGAACGTGAACCCCGCGCGCTGCAAATCCAACAGCGCCGGCACGACTCCCGGCATCAGGCGAATCTTCTCCAGACTGTCGACTTGCTCATCGGGCGGCTCCTCGTTCAAGGTGCCGTCCCGGTCGAGAAACAAAATACGCTGGCCGCTCACGCCGCCTCCAGGCTGTTCAGCAGTGCATCATTCTGCGCCCGCGTGCCCACGGTGATGCGCAGCGCATTCGGCAATGCCGGATTGGCGCGCATATCCCGCACGATCGAGCCGCCCGCAGTGCTCAACCGCATGAAGCGATCGGCATCGCGGCAATCGATCAGCAGGAAATTCGCATCGCTCGGCCAGACCTTCTCGACCAAGCGCGAGACCAGCAAGCGCTCTCGCAGATACTCGCGTTCCTTGAGAAGCGCATCGATCTTCTCTTGCGAGGCCGAAATTTCCTGCGGCTCGAGGGCGCGCATCGCCGCTTCGATCGTGGGCTGCGCGAGGGAGTAGGGCGGGATGACGCGTCTTGCCAATTGGATCATCTCGGGGTGGGCCACGAGGGCGCCGATGCGCGCGCCCGCCAGCGCATGAGCTTTCGACAGCGTGCGCAGTATTGCCAGCGTCGAAAATCGCGCCAGCCAGGAGGTGAGGCTGGCGCGGCGCGACCATTCGATGTACGCCTCGTCGATGACGACGATCGCCTTGCCGTCGAGGGCGCTTACGACCGCTTCCAGCGCGCCGATGTCGAGCAGGTTTCCGGTCGGATTGTTCGGCGAGCACAGATACACGATCTTCACCTCCGGCTGCCAGGCGGTCAGCAGCCGCTGGGGATCCATGCTCCAACCGTGCGCGCGCTCGAGCGGGACTTCGATCACGCCCGCCCCCTGGATGCGCGCCGCCACCTGATACATGCCGAAGGTCGGTACGCATTGCAATATCGCATCCGTGCCTGCGCGCAAGTAGATGCGCGACAACAAATCGATGGCCTCGTCGCTCCCATGGGTCGCGAGCAAGCGAGTCGCCGGCACGCCATACACTGCGGCGAGGCGCTCGAGCAGCGCCGCCGGCTGCGGTTCGGGATAGCGATTGAGGCCGGCAGCGGTGGTATCGCCGGCCGGCCGCCAGGGTGCCTCATTGGCATGCAATCGGGTCATCGATGGCACCCAGGCGGCGTGCGAGTACGGCTTTAGGCTGAGTATTTCCGGTCGCGCAAGCGCGAGCACCGGATTCACGAGAACCTGCCCTCGAGTGCAGCGAGGCGGATCGTCACGGCCGCGGCGTGTCCGTCCAACCCTTCGAGTTGCGCCACAGTCCGGGCGGTTTCGCTCAATGCTCGAAGGCCCGCCGGCGTCAGCTCTTGCACCGTGATCCGCTTTTGAAAATCCTCCAAAGACAGGCCGCTGTAGGCTTTGGCGTAGCCGTACGTCGGCAGCGTGTGATTAGGCCCGCTGCAATAATCGCCCATCGACTCCGGCGACCAGTTGCCGAGAAACACCGCCCCCGCGGCCTGGACGCTCGGCAGCCAGGCGCGCGGCTCGCGGATTTCCAGCAGCAGGTGCTCCGGTGCGTAATCGTTGGCAACGCTGAAAGCGGTCTCGAGTGAGTCGACCACGAGCAAACGCATATGGGCCACCGACTGCGCCAGGATGGCCGCGCGCGACAGCGGCCGCACTTGCCGCTCCACCTCGCGTGCGACATTGCCGGCGAGCGCCGCCGAGGGGGTGACCAGCAGCGCTTGCGCGTCGCTGCCGTGTTCCGCTTGGGCGAGCAGGTCGGCCGCGATGAAGTCGGCGCGTGCGGTTTCGTCGGCGATCACCATGACCTCGGTGACGCCGGCCGGCAGGTCGGCTGCGGCGCCGGCAGCATCGTTCGCCACCAGCAACTTGGCAGCCGTCACCCAGGCATTGCCCGGACCGAACAGCTTGTCGCACTTCGGTATCGATTCCGTACCGTAAGCCATGGCCGCGATCGCTTGCGCACCGCCCACCTTGAAGACTTGCTCGACGCCCGCCTTGCGGGCAGCGACCAGAACCGCAGAGTCGGCGGTGCCGTCGCGGGTCGGCGCGGTGCACATGACGCGCACCGGGCAGCCGGCAATCGCGGCGGGCACCGCCAGCATGATGGCGGTCGACGGCAGGGGCGCGGAGCCGGCCGGAACGTACAGGCCGACGGCGCGCACCGGCACGCTGATGCGCTCGCAGACCACGCCGGGCGCCGTCTCGACGCGCAACGCAGCGGGGGTCTGCGCCGCATGAAACTTGTGCACGTTCGCTATTGCGGCATCGAGTGCCGCGTGTTGGGCGGCGTTCAGTGCGCGCTCGGCGGCGGCGAACTCCTGCGCCGAGACGGCCAATTCAGCGAGCCGAACCCCGTCGAAGCGCTGCGTCAACTCGATGAGTGCAGCATCGCCGTCGCGCCGCACCGCGTCGATGATTTGCTGGGCCGCGCTCGCGACGCCCCGAGCCTCGCGCTGTGCGGGCCTCAGCAGGGCGGTCCGGCGCTCGGATTGCGACAGTGATTTCCAGTCAAGGATGCGCATGCCGGGCTCGGCTCCTCAAGCCAACATTTTTTCGACCGGCAGAACCAGCACCGAACTCGCGCCCGCGCCCTTCAACTGCTCGAGGGTCTCCCAAAAGACGTTTTCACGGCACACCGCATGCACGGCCACCCGATCGCCGAGGCCGTCGAGTGGAATGACCGTCGGGGCCTCGCTCCCGGGCAGGAGCTTCGCGATGGCGGGAAGCGCGGAGCGGGGCGCATGCAGCATGATGTACTTGCTGCCCTTGACCTGCTCGACTCCATCGATACGCATCAAGAGACGGCGCGTCCAGTCTTGCTTTTCGGCGGGGATGGGTACTGGAGTTCGAATCAGCACCGCCTGACTCTCGAGCACGACTTCAGCCTGGCGCAAATGATTCGCGGCGAGCGTCGAGCCGGTGGAAACCAGGTCGCAAATCAAGTCGGCGCGGCCGAGGCGCGGCGCGATCTCGACCGAGCCGGACAGAACCACGACCTCGGCGCGAATCGCGCGCTCTTCGAGGAAGCGGCCGAGAACGTGGGGGTAGGTGGTCGCAACGCGCTTGCCGGCGAGCGACACCGGGCCGCGGTAATCGAATCCGTCGGGAACCGCGATGCACAGCTTGCAGCGCCCGAAATCCAAGGCCTGCACCGTCTCGAACAGCGGCGCCACGCCGCGCGCCCGAAAGGCAAGACGCTTTTCCTCGACGACATTCAAACCGACCAACCCCAGGTCACAGACATCCTCCTGCACCAAGTCCGGTATGTCGTCGTCGCGCACGAACAGCACGTCGAGCGGCATGTTCTCGCCGTAGCACATGAGCTGGTCCTTGCCGCGGCTGTACTTGAGCCCGCAGCGCGACAACAAATCGAGCGATGCGTCGGTGAGCCGGCCGCTCTTTTGGACGGCGATTTTCAGCCGCATGGGCGCGCTTGCGTTCATGCGTTGAGCTTCAGCCGTTCGGTGACGGCGCGGTAACCGCCGTTGCCTGAGGTCAGGTAGCGCGCGACGCGGCCGATGGTGGTGACGCTCACGCCGCTTTGTTTGTGGATTTCGCGGTAGGGCAGCCCCCGCTCCAGGAGCTCGACCACCGCCCAACGGTCGGCCATGGCCTGCAGCTCGGCCGGAGTGCACAAGTCGCGGAAAAAGCTGCGGCATTCTTCCACGGTGCGCAACGCCAAAATCGCCGTGCAGAGCGCGCGTTCGTGCTGTTGTTCCTGGCGCAGGGTGACCGGGCGGTTGGTCTTCATGACATATTCTTACAGCGTACTAATGAGCTAATACATTAATGCATTAGAAGACGTGGCGCAAGCTGAAATTGCTTGACGCGAGCGCGCCGCCTGCATACCATTTATGGGCTTATCTAGACCGGCTGAGGGAAAGGCCCTTAGAAGCCGGGGCAACCACCGACGGTCCTTTGGGCCAAAGGAACGGTGCCAACTCCTGCGGAGCTAGGCCGAGGGGCTTAGGTTCCGATAGATGGGCGGCAAGTTGAACGGCGCTCACCGCGTTGCGTCAATGGGCTAAGAGCGGCGCCGCTCTTCAGGGGTCAAGCAAACCTTTGAGGAGCCAGTGAAAGGTGTCGAGAAAGCCCCATATCAAAGCGGTCGACTCAGCGGCCGATTCCCTTAGCGGCGAGCCGCCGGTGCGCGACTTTTCCCTCCCTCTGCCGGGTCCATGGCATCTGCACTACGGCGATGAGCTTGCGAACGCACGCATCGCCTTTCGCCTGGTCGGACCCGAGGATGCACCGGTCGTTGCCGTAATGGGCGGAATTTCTGCGCATCGCATCGTCTGCGGCGCCGGCGGTTGGTGGCCGGAAATCGTCGGTCCGGGACGCGGTGTCGATACGACGCGATACCGCGTCCTCGGCATCGATTATATCGGCGGTCGCGGCGAGAGTTCTGCCCCGCAGTCCAACGGCAAATTTCCGCCGGTGAGCTCCTTCGACCAGGCTGAAGCCTTGCGGCACATCGTTCTGCATTTGGGGCTGCAGTCGCTGCACGCCATCGTCGGTGCGTCCTACGGCGGGATGGTTGCCCTGTGCTTCGCGGCGCGCCACGCCGCACTCGTGGGACGCATCGTCGTCCTGAGCGCCGCCGACAAGTCGCAGGTGCTGTCGACGGCGTGGCGCAGCGTGCAGCGGCAAATCGTCCGCGAAGCGCTCGCACGAGGCGACGGGCCGTCGGGGCTGAAGCTTGCCCGCGCGCTGGCGATGGCGACGTACCGCAGCGCGGTGGAATTCGATCTGCGCTTCGGCGCGGCGCCGGTGCGCGATGCGGACCGATTTCGCTTCCCGATCGAGGAATACCTGTTCGCGCGCGGCGACGATTACGTGCAGAAATACCGCGCCGAAACCTTTCTCACGCTGAGCGAGTCGATCGACTTGCACCGCATGGACGCGACGCTCGTGCACACGCCGGCCACGTTGATCGCGGTGCGCGAGGACCAGTTGGTGCCGTTCAACGACATGCAAGGCCTCGCTGCGCGCCTCAACGGGCCGCGCCAGCTCATCGAGATCAATTCGATATTCGGTCACGACGCGTTCTTGAAAGAGGGCGCGGCGCTGACTCCCATAATCAAGCAGGCCTTAGCGGAGCAGACGCCATGAGCGGAAAGTTCAAACCTCGGAAATCCCCGGCCACCCGCTCCGTGCGCGCCGGGCTCGAATCGGATGCACAGTACGGCGCGGTGGTGCCGCCCATTTACCTGTCGTCGAACTTTGCATTCGAAGGCTACCGCCGGCCGCGCAAGCACGACTACACGCGCTCCGGCAATCCGACGCGCGACCAGTTGGCGGCCGCGCTTGCGGATTTGGAGGGCGGCGCCGGAGCGGTGGTGACCTGCACCGGGATGGCGGCGATCACCTTGATTTTGGCGACGCTGCCCCAGGGCGCGCGGGTCCTCGCGCCTTACGATGGTTATGGCGGTACCTACCGGCTGCTGGCGGGGTTGCACACGCAGGGCAAGGTGACGGCGGATTTCGTGGATCAGGCCGACCCCGCGGCCCTGGATTCGGCGCTCGCCGCCAAACCGCAGCTGGTGTTGATCGAGACGCCGAGCAATCCGCTGCTGCGGATCGTCGACATTCGCGCCCTCGCCGAAGCTGCCCACGCGGTGGGCGCGCTGGTGGTCGCGGACAACACGTTCCTCTCGCCGCTGTGGCAGCAGCCGCTCGCGCTGGGCGCGGACTTCGTCATGCATTCCACCACCAAGTACTTGAACGGCCACAGCGACGTGGTCGGAGGCGCCGTGATCGCCGCCACGCCTGAGCTTACGGAGAGCATCGCGTGGTGGGCGAATGCCATCGGCGTGACGGGAGCGCCGTTCGACAGCTTCCTGAGCCTGCGGGGCGTGCGCACATTGCACGCGCGCATGCGTGTGCATGCCGAGAATACGGCGGCCGTCGTCGAGCTGCTGTGCCGGCATCCGGCAGTGAGCCGGGTCTACTACCCGGGACTTGCGGATCATCCCGGCCATGCGCTGGCGCGCCGCCAACAGAGCGGCTTCGGCGCCATGTTGAGTTTCGAGCTCGCCGGCGGTGAACCTGCGGTGGCGGCGTTTCTCGCCGGGCTCGAATGCTTTACGCTCGCCGAATCACTCGGCGGCGTCGAGAGTTTGATCGCTCATCCCGCCACCATGACGCATGCGGGCATGCAGGAATCGGCGCGGCTGCGGGCCGGGATCGGGATGGGATTGTTGCGCGTGTCGGTCGGCATCGAGGATGCCGCGGACTTGGTCGCCGACCTCTCCGCCGGCCTCGAGCGCGCCGCTGCGCACGCCGCTAAAGCGCAGCCAGAACCGCATCGCCGGCGGCGCGCGTCGTGACGGGCGTTCTACCCGGCGCAGCGATGTCCGCGGGCAGGGCGCCCGACGCCACGGCCTTGGACACCGCGGCTTCCAGAATGCGCGCTTCGGCTTCCAACTTGAGCGAGTAGCGCAGCAGCATGGCCGCGCTCAATATCGTCGCATACGGATTGGCGATGCCGCGGCCGGCGATGTCCGGCGCGGAGCCGTGGATGGGCTCGAACAATCCGCCGCGCCCGCTTGAGCCCAAGGACGCGGACGGCAATAGCCCCAACGAGCCCGCCAGCATCGATGCTTCATCGGTGAGAATATCGCCGAACATGTTCTCGGTGACGATGACGTCGAAATCGCGCGGCCGCTTCAACAGGTGCATCGCGGCCGCGTCCACCAGCATGTGCTCGAAGCTTACGTCGGAGAATTCGCTCGGCAATATGCGCTCGACCACCGAGCGCCACAGTCTGGAAGTTTCCAGAACGTTGGCTTTGTCGACCGAGGTGAGCTTGCGGCGGCGGGAGCGCGCCAGTTTCGCCGCCAAGCGCACCACGCGTTCGATCTCCGCCACGCTGTAGCGGCACACATCGACCGCCTCGGTGGCGGTGCGCTGCTTGTCGCCGAAATAGATTCCGCCCGTGAGCTCGCGCACAACCATGATGTCGACGCCGTGCAGAAGCTCCGCTTTGATGGGCGAGGCAGCGAGCACCGCCGGATGCGGCACTACCGGGCGCAGATTGGCGAACAACCCCAGGGATTTGCGCAATTGCAATAATCCCTGTTCCGGACGCACTTTGGCATTCGGATCCGACCACTTGGGGCCCCCGACGGCGCCGAGCAGCACGGCATCGGCGCGTTGACAGAGCGCCAGTGTGGCTGCGGGCATTGCTTCACCCGTGGCGTCGATGGCTGCTCCGCCCAACAGGGCCGATTCGAAGCGAAAGGAATGGCCGCAGCGCTCTGCTACGCGCTCGAGCGCACGTGCGGCCTCGGCCGTGACCTCCGCCCCGATGCCGTCGCCGGCGATCACGGCGATCAGCGCCTGCATGGAGCTCCGCCTCGGCTGAAGCGAAATCTGCCTTGGGTAAGGCCACGGGGATTACTCAGACAGGCTCCTGGCCTCCCGGGCGGCTTCGTAGCGTTCGATAGCGCCGAGCTTGCTGCGCAGATAGCCGAGCTCATCGAGCCCATGCAATAAGCAATGGCGCGCAAATGCCTCGATGGGAAAGGCGATCACCGCTCCGGTCGGCAGCGTCAGGCGGGCGGTTTCGAGATCGATATCCACTTCCGCGCCCGGATGCTCGAGCAGCCACGCTGCCGTAGCCTCGTCCACCGTGATCGGCAGCAGCCCGTTCTTCAGAGAATTGCTGCGAAAGATGTCGGCGATTTCCGTGCTGATGACGGCGCGAATTCCATAGTCCAATAGCGCCCACGGCGCATGCTCGCGCGAGGAGCCGCAGCCGAAGTTGCGCCCGGCCACCAGCACCTGGCAGCCGCGCGCTGCCGCGTGGTTCAGTATGAAATCCGGATTCGGCCTGCCGTTTGCCAAATAGCGCCAATCGGCGAACAATTGCTTGCCCAACCCTTCCTTGGTCGTGGTTGTCAAAAACCGCGCGGGGATGATCTGATCCGTGTCCACATTCGTGGACGTCATGACCACGGTTCGGGAGCGCACCCGCCTCAAGGGCTGCATTACAAGAGGTCTCGCGGATCGGTAACCCTGCCGCGCACCGCGCTCGCCGCCGCCGTCAGCGGACTTGCCAGCAAGGTGCGCGCACCGACGCCTTGCCGCCCTTCAAAATTGCGGTTGCTGGTGCTGACCGAATACTGACCGGCGGGAACCGTGTCGCCGTTCATCCCCAAGCACATGGAGCAACCGGATTCTCGCCAGTCAGCGCCGGCCGTCCTGAAAATCTCGGCCAGGCCGGCTGCCTCGGCATCGTGCTTGACCTGTTGCGAGCCGGGAACGATGAGCAGCTGCACACCGGGCGCCACCTGGCGTCCCTTGAGGATCTGCGCGGCGGCCTGTAAATCCTCGAGACGCCCGTTGGTACAGCTGCCGATGAACACCACGTTCACCGGCTTCCCCAACATGGCATCGCCGCCGTGAAAGCCCATGTAGCCGAGCGCCTTGTCATAGACGGCATCGCCGGTCCTCCTGGGAATCGACGCACCGATCGGCACCACCATGCCGGGATTCGTCCCATAGGTGATCATCGGCTCGAGCGTCGTCGCATCGATATCGACCGATGCATCGAAAGCCGCCCCTGCATCGCTCGCAAGGTCCTGCCAGCGTGCCACCGCGGCGCTCCAGTCGGCAGCGGCGGGCGCGCGCGGCCTGGCTCTCAAGTACGCGAAGGTGGTTTCGTCCGGCGCAATCATGCCGGCCCGCGCGCCGGCCTCGATGGACATGTTGCATACCGTCATGCGCTCCTCCATCGAGAGCGCACGGATCGTCGAGCCGCGATATTCGAAGACGTATCCCGTACCGCCGGACACGCCCACCTTGCCGATGATGCCTAAGATCAGATCTTTGGCGGTGACGCCGCGCGGCATCTTGCCCTCGACATTGATCGCGAAAGTTCTCGGTTTGCGCTGCAGCAGGCACTGGGTCGCCAGCACATGGCCGACTTCCGTGCTGCCGATGCCGAACGCGAGGGCGCCGAACGCGCCATGGGTACTGGTATGGCTGTCGCCGCACACCACGGTCATGCCGGGCTGCGTGGCGCCGAGCTCCGGGCTGATGACGTGTACGATGCCGCGCCGCCTATCGCGCATGCCGAACAGCTCGACGCCGAATTCGGCCGCATTGAGCTCGAGCTGACGCACCTGTTTGGCCGCGGCATCCACTCTGATCGGCACCTTGCCGAACACTTGCTCGCTCAAGGTGGGTGTCGAGTGGTCCATGGTGGCGAGCGTACGATCGGGGCGCCGCACCGGCAGCCCGAGCGACTTCAGGACACTGAACGCCTGCGGCGAAGTGACCTCGTGGATCAGATGCAAATCGACATACAGGACGGCCGGGCTGTCCGGCGTCTCGGGCAGGACCTCGTGCGCAGTCCAAACCTTCTCGAACAGTGTGCGGGCGGTCATGGCGGCCCGCGTCAGGCTTTGGCGGATTCCAGCCAGGGCATGTGGGCGCGCAGCTGCGCGCCGACTTTTTCGATCGAGTGGGCGAGATCGGCCTTCAGCAGTTTGGAGTACTTACGGCGCCCGTTCTTGGTCTCGGAGATCCACTGGCGCGCGAATTTACCCTGCTGAATTTCGCCGAGGATCTTCTTCATTTCCCTCTTCGTGGCCTTGTTGATGATGCGCGGGCCGCGCGTCAGATCGCCGTACTTGGCCGTCTCGCTGATGAAGCGGTGCATCTTGGTGATGCCGCCCTCGTGCAGCAGGTCGACGATCAGCTTGAGCTCATGCAAACACTCGAAGTACGCCACCGCGGGCTGGTAGCCGGCTTCGACCAGCGTTTCGTAGCCCTTGACGACGAGCTCGGTGGCGCCGCCGCACAGAACCGCCTGTTCGCCGAATAAATCGGTCTCGGTCTCTTCGGCAAACGTCGTTTCGAGCACGCCGCCGCGGGTGCCGCCGATGCCGTCGGCATAGGCGAGCGCCTTGGCTTTGGCGTGCCCCGAAGCATTTTGCGCGACTGCAATCAAGCACGGCACTCCACGGCCTTGGCAGTACTGGCGGCGCACCAGATCGCCCGGACCCTTGGGTGCAATCAGCACCACGTCGAGATCCTTGCGCGGCTTGATTTGCTTGAAGTGAATGTTGAAGCCGTGGGCGAACAGCAGCGTCGCGCCCTTTTCGATGATCGTCTTCAGTTCTTCGTACAGCGCCCTTTGCGTCATGTCGGGAACGAGCATCGCCACCAGCTGCGCACCCTTGACCGCCGCCGCCGGCTCCATCACCTTCAGGCCGTCCTTCTTGGCCTTGTTCCAACTCTCGCCCTTGCGAACACCGACGACCACGTCGAATCCGCTGTCGTGCAAATTCAGCGCGTGCGCGCGCCCCTGGCTGCCGTAACCGAGGATGGCGATGCGTGCCCCGCGCAGCGCTTTCTTGTCGACGTCTTTTTGCGAATACAAACGCATGTGGTTGCCCTTCAAAGTAGCCGCAAATAGCAACACAGAATCTCTTATCATGCAAGGCCTGCCGCGGGTATTGCCGCGCTTCAAGGACCTACCTCATGACCGTCGAAGGCACCGCTCCCGTTCCGCTGTGGTTGATCTACGAAGATGAAATCGACGCGTGGCGCGCGACCCAAAGCGCGCATGTCGCGAACTGGCTCGCCGAGCAAAATTTCAAGGCCGAAAAGCATCGCGCGCTGCTCGTACCGGACCCGGCCGGCGGCATGGCCTTGGCCCTCGGCGGCTTGGGTAAACGCCAGGGCGAATTGTCGCTCTGGCATGCGGCGGGGTTCGCGGAGCGCCTGCCGCCGCGCCGTTTTCGATTGGCGCAGGACTGGAGCGCCAGCGATGCCACGCAACTGTGCTTGGGATTTGCCTATGGAGCCTACCGCTTCGAGCGCTACCGGCCGGTCAAGGCGGAGCGCGCGGCGACCATCGAGCCGCCGGCGAACGCTGACCTGCGGTTCGTCGCATTGGCGGGCGAAGCGCTGAAGATGGCGCGCGATTGGATCAATACCCCCGCATCGGACTTAGGTCCCGCGCAGCTCGGCGCCGCCGCGCGCGAGGTGGCCGGGCGCCATGATGCCGCCTACCGCGAATGGGTGGGCGAGGAGCTGCGCACCGCGAATTTTCCTGCGATTCATGCGGTCGGACGCGCCAGCGCAAACGCTCCGCGGTTGCTTGAGATGCGCTGGTCGCCGCCGCATTCTGCGGCTCTGCCGCGCGTGGCTCTCATCGGCAAGGGCGTGTGCTTCGACAGCGGGGGCCTGGATATCAAGCCGAGTTCGGGCATGGCGTTGATGAAGAAGGACATGGGCGGCGCCGCGGTCGCGCTGGCGCTTGCGCACATGCTCATGAGCATTGGTATCCGCGCCGAGCTGCAGGTCCTGATTCCTGCCGTCGAGAACTCGATCAGCGGCAACGCCTACCGTCCCGGTGATGTGCTTGCGACACGCAAAGGCCTGACGGTGGAAGTGGGAAACACCGACGCCGAAGGACGCCTGGTGCTGTGTGATGCGCTTGCGTTGGCCGACGCCGACCATCCCGACCTCATCATCGACGTCGCGACCCTGACTGGCGCCGCGCGCGTCGCCTTGGGACCAGAGTTGCCGGCGCTCTTCGGTACGGATGAGGGGGTGGTGGCGGCGCTCGCGCGGATCTCCGCCGCCGTCCACGATCCGCTGTGGCCGATGCCGCTGTGGATGGGCTACGACGATGAACTCGGCAGCAAGATAGCGGACCTCAATAACGTCGCGGCGTCGGGGCTCGCCGGCGCGATCTTCGGTGCGCTGTTTCTCAAGCGCTTCGTCACGGAGACGCCGCACTGGCTGCACATCGATCTGTATGCCTGGAACGGGAAGGAGCGTCCCGGCCGCGGGGTCGGTGCCGAGGCGCAGGCGGTGCGCGGCGTATATTCTTATTTGCTCGAACGTTACGGTACGGTGTGACCATGCAAAAGAAATCCAAGCCCGGCGCGAGCCGCCCTGGCAAGACCGAGTCTATTGATACCCGCCGTTATTCACGAATCGTCGTCGACGGCATCAAACAAGCCCCCGCCCGCGCGATGCTGCACGCGGTGGGCTTCAGCGACGAAGACTTCGCGAAGCCGCAGGTCGGCATTGCGTCGAGTTGGAGCAACCTGACCCCCTGCAACATGCATATCGACGAACTCGCGCGTTTGGCTGCGGCCGAAGTCGAAGCGCGAGGCGCGAAGGCCGTGACCTTCAGCACCATCACCGTGTCCGACGGCATCTCGATGGGTACACCCGGCATGCGCTATTCGCTGGTATCGCGCGAGGTGATCGCGGATTCGATCGAGACGGTGGTCGGCGCGGAAGGCTTTGACGGCGTGGTTGCCTTCGGCGGGTGCGATAAGAACATGCCGGGATGCTTGATGGCGCTGGCGCGGCTTGACCGCCCTGCGGTTTTCGTATACGGCGGCACCATACGGCCGGGAGCCGATAAGCGCGATATCGTGTCTGTATTCGAGGCGGTCGGCGGCTACGTCAAGGGCACCGTCTCGGAGCAGCAGCTCAAGTTCGTCGAACGGACGGCAATTCCCGGCCCCGGCTCGTGCGCCGGCATGTACACGGCGAACACGATGGCATCCGCCATCGAGGCGTTGGGCATGAGCCTGCCCAATAGTTCGGCTCAAGACGCCATCTCCACTCAGAAGCGCGAGGATTGCACACGCGCCGGCGCTGCCGTCGTAGAGCTGATCAAGCGCGGCATCCGGCCGCGGCAGATCATGACCCGCAGGGCTTTTGAAAACGCGATTACCGTCAGCATTGCGCTCGGCGGCTCGACCAATGTAGTACTGCACTTGTTGGCGATCGCCTCATCGGCGAACGTCAAGCTGGCGCTCGATGATTTCACTCGGATCGGCAGGCGCGTCCCGGTATTGGCGGATCTGCGTCCGAGCGGTCGGTTCTCGATGTCCGAGCTGGTCGCGATCGGCGGCATTCAACCGTTGATGAAGACGCTGCTGGAGGCCGGTTTGCTGCACGGCGAGTGTTTGACCGTCACCGGTGCTACCTTGGCGGAGAACTTATGTGAAGTCGCCCCCTACGCCGCGGGCCAGGAAATCGTCAGGCCCATGAGCGACCCCATCAAAAAGGACAGTCATTTAGTGGTGCTCTACGGCAACCTCGCGCCACAGGGTGCGGTTGCGAAAATCACGGGGAAGGAGGGATTGCGCTTTACCGGCACGGCGCGGGTGTTCAATTCCGAGGAGTACGCGCTGCAAGGGATCCTCGGAGGCAAGGTGAAAGCCGGGGATGTGGTCGTCATTCGCTACGAAGGCCCGAAAGGGGGACCCGGCATGCGCGAAATGCTGAGCCCGACCGGCGCAATCGTCGGCAGAGGCTTGGGGCAAGAGGTCGCGCTGATCACCGACGGCCGGTTTTCGGGCGGCAGCCACGGCTTCGTCGTCGGCCATGTAGCGCCGGAGGCGGCGCTCGGTGGTCCATTGGCCCTGGTCGCGAACGGCGACGAGATCACGATTGATGCAGAGCGTCGTGAAATCACGCTGCACGTCAGCGCTGCTGAACTCAAACGCCGACGTAAAAATTGGAGCCCGCCCAAACCCTACGCCCGCCGGGGCGCGTTAGCCAAGTATGCAAGAAAAGTCAGCAGCGCCTCCTTGGGCGCGGTGACGGACTTGGAGTGAGCGTTGTAGGTTAATTCGCGCTTGCAGTGCGGGCGGGAGATGTGTCAGTCTCTTTACTATCCGTAGGGGACTTGAAGGGGCGTCACCGCAAAATCCGGGGCGCGGTTCCATACGTGCGCCGTGTGCGGCGGACGCGCCGATCGACGCAGGCGGCGGGCGCATGTAGTGCTTTAGGCATATTGCGCAGTACTATTAGGTAGGGGCAGGGTCGCAGGCGAACTTACTCTATGGCAAACGGAGTTATGTATAAATTCGAAGAGCCATCCCTATTTTCGGGAAGAAGGGGCTTAGCCCTCCTTGTCGTCATTGCTCTGCACGTGGTACTGGTTTGGGCCTTTTATACCGGGCTGGCCGGCAAACTCGTACAGAAGGTCATCCCACCGGTGGAAATCGCGCAGATCGAGAAGCCGAAGGACGTCGACAAGCCGCCTCCGCCTCCGCCCAAGCTCGAAGAAATCAAGCCCTATGTCCCGCCGCCGGAATTTGTCGATATCCAGGCGCCGCAGCAAGAGACGACGGCAATCAGTGTGGTGACTCAACAGAAGGCCCCCGCTCCGGTCGCCGCGCCCGCGCCCGTACAGCATTCCTTTACCAGCATCAGGATGGACCCCAAACATCCGCTGAAGATCGGCGAAGACTATTATCCCGATGCGTCCCGGCGCGCCAATGAAGAAGGCAGGTGCGTGGTGGAGGTGACCGTCTCAGTGAACGGCCAAATCACGGCGGAGAAGATTCAAACGAGTTCCGGGTTTCCCCGGCTGGACGAGGCGTGTTTGAAGGGCGTGCATGGACAGCGCGTCTTGCCCGCCACGGAAGACGGAAAACCGGTAGAGAAAACGGTGTCGATACCCATCGTCTGGAAGCTCACGAAGTAATTGCCATCGCACAGTTGAAAGCAACGTCATCGCACAGTAAGTAAAGCAACGCAATTTTCTTAAACCCCGCATATTCTTATCTTAATTAAGCAGAGGAATCGGTCAATGCAAGAACAAGCTGTTGAGAACCCATATGGCCTTGGTGCGCTGATCGCGAATGGCGACATTGTGGCCCGGTCGATACTGCTGATCTTGTTGATCATGTCGTTGCTGACGTGGTTCATCATGATCACCAAGTTTTTCGATCAACGCCGGCACCGTATTCAGGCTATCGAGGCGGAGAGGGAATTTTGGGATTCCACGAGCCTGAACGATGCCATCAGCAAGTTGAAGGGCGGCTCGAATCCGTTTCGTGCGCTCGCCGAGACCGGCAAGCAGGCCTACGAGTACCATGAGGTGAACAAGTCGCGCTTGTCGGGCGCAATCGGCACGAGCGAGTGGATAACCGAGTCGCTGCAGCGCACCGCGGACGCCGTGATCAGCCGCATGCAAGCGGGCCTGCCGGTGCTCGCGTCGGTGGGCGCTACCGCGCCATTCGTCGGGTTGCTCGGTACGGTCATCGGTATTTACCACGCGTTGATCGCCATCGGTGTGGCTGGACAGGCATCCATCGACAAGGTGGCGGGACCCGTCGGCGAGGCGCTGATCATGACTGCCATCGGCTTGGCCGTCGCCGTGCCGGCGGTGTTGGGCTACAATATCTTGTTGCGCCGAAACAAAGGTGTGCAGGAGCGCGTGAGCCACTTCACGCATGAGCTGCATGCCTATTTGCTGTCGGGCGCGAAGATGGGCTTAGGGATGGAAAAGGGACCGGTACCGCCGGTCGTCAAGCCCGCGCCGGTCGCGGCCCGCTAGGAGTTCAACGCCCATGGCGATGACCGTCGGTACCGGCGAAGAAGGGGAGTCAATGGCGGACATCAACGTCACACCCCTGGTGGACGTGATGTTGGTGCTCCTGATCATTTTCATCATCACGATTCGGGTGATCATTCAGCAGGTGCCGGTGCAGCTGCCGAAAGCGACCAATTTGCCGACGCAAACCCGCCCGGAGAACATCACCATCGCCGTCGACAGGGAGGGAGGTATTTACTGGAATACCCAGCTGTTGAAGGGCCAAGATGACCTCAAGGCGAGGCTGCGCGCCATCGCGCGCGAAGAGCCGCAGCCGGAAGTGCATATTCGCGGCGATTCAAATGTCCGGTACCAGTTCGTCGGTCAGGTGCTCGTCGCCACTCAGCAGATCGGCATACGCAAAGTGGCGTTCATAACGACGCCTGATCACTTCGGCCCCGGAACGTAGGAGAGACAAGATGGCGATGACCACGAGCGCCACCGAAGGCCAGTCGTATTCGGACATCAACATGACGCCGTTGATCGACGTCATGTTGGTGCTGCTCATTATTTTCATCATCACGATCCCTAGCCAAACGCATGCGGTCAAGATCGACAACCCCTTGCCGCCGCCGCCGAATTTCGTACCGCCGCCGCCGCCCGAAGTGATCGATTTGTCGATCGACTTCGATGGCACGTTGCTGTGGAACAAAACGCCGGTGGACCGGGCGACGATGCAGAGCTATATCAGTCAAGAGGCCGTCAAGAGTCCACAGCCCGAAGTGCACATCACGGTCGATAAATTCGCCAAGTATGAAATCGTGGCGCAGGCGCTGGCCGATTTGCAGCACCGTGGTCTAAAGAAGATTGGATTCGTCAACAACGACTATTTTTAATAAGGAGCCTGTCTGAGTATTCCACGCGGCTCACGCGGAATACTCAGACAGGCTCCTAGGATCCCCGGCGGGTTTGCGGCGCGTCAGCCCGTTTAATTGCGGGTTCACGCGCCGTTTGTTTAACCGGTCCGCCACAAAAAACTTTGTGAAGGTGTGATCATGACCCAATCGATCAAGAACAACGCAAAAAAACCTTTTGGCGCCTGGGCTGCAAGCGTCGGCCTCGGTGTGGTGCTCGCCATGATCTGGCTCGCGGCAAGTACGGACGTGTCGGCGGCCGCGGAAAAACCGAAAGGTCAGGAGATCAGCCGAATCATTGCCAAGGAAATGACCGCGGCGCAAAAGGCGCTGCAGGCGGGGCAGTGGAGCGAAGCGCTCAAGAATTTGGAGGCGGCCGAGACGAAGTCCCCGCTCACGGCCTTCGATAAAAAAACCATCTACCAATTCAAGGGCTTTGCGAACGTCAAGCTCGGCAATTTGAAGGCTGCCCAGGCGGAATTCGAAAAGGTCTTGGCCACCGGTGCGGCGACGCCCGAAGAAACGGCCAGCATTACCCGGACTTTGTACGGCATCGCCGCGAGCACGAACCAATATCAGAAGACCATCGATTACGGCAAGCAGATGGTCGACGCCGGCACCGCGACGCCGAACGACTACTCGATGATCGCGCAGAGCTATTATCAGTTGAAGGATTGCAAGAACTCCTCGACTTGGGCGGACAAGGCGATTGCCGCCACGCGCAAGACGGGCGAGGCGCCGAAGGAGAATCTGTATCTGTTCAAGCTGCAATGCGCATCCGACGCCGGCGACACCGCGACGATGGATGCGGTGTTGGGTGATCTGATCAAGCTCACCAGCAAGTCGACTTATTGGAACACGCTGTTGCGCATCGAGCGCCAGGATGAGCGGGACGATCACAATTTGCTGATGATCTATCGCATCATGTTCATTACCAACGCCATGAACGAGGGGACCGATTACATCGAGATGGCGCAGCTGCTCGGTGATGCGGGGCTGCCCGGCGAAGCCTATGCGGTGCTGAACAAGGCGCTGAGCGGCGGTATGATCAAGGACACGCAAAAGGAGCGCACCACGCGCCTGCTGAATGCCTTGAAGACCCGTGCGGACGCCGATCAAAAGGGTCTGGAGCAAGAAGCGGCCGATGCGAACAAGAACGCTTCAGGCGAGGCGAGTGTCAAGCTCGGCGAGGTGTACTATGGGTTCGGCGAATACCAAAAGTGCGTGGATATCATCACTGCCGGTCTGCAAAAGGGGCAGATCAAGCATCTGGACGAGGCGTACGTCTATCTCGGGCTTGCCGAGACGCAGCTCAAGAACAATGCGGACGCCAAGAGAACCTTCGCGAGTTTGAAGATCGTGCCGAACATAAGTCCAAGGGTGCTCCGGTTGTGGGAGCTGTACGCCGCGACGCTCAGTTAGCAAAGGCGGCAAAGGCAAAGCTGTAGGAGAGTTGCGATGACGATCAAAGCCGGCGACAAGATGCCTGAGGGTAAATTCACCCGCATGACCAAGGACGGACCGCAGAAGCTCACGACCGAGGAGCTTTTCAAGGGCAAGACCGTGGTGCTGTTCTCCGTTCCCGGTGCGTTCACCCCGACCTGCGATGCCAAACATTTACCGGGCTTCGTCGAACTCGCCGATAGGATCAAAGCGAAAGGCGTGGACACCATTGCATGCACGGCCGTCAACGATGTGTTCGTGATGAATGCATGGGGTAAGTCCGGTGGTGTCGGCGACAAGATCTTGATGTTGGCGGACGGCAATGGCGAGTACGCCAAGGCGCTCGGCCTCGAATTGAACGCCACCGGCTTCGGCATGGGTATGCGCGGGCAGCGATTCGCCATCATCGTCAAGGACGGTGTGGCGACGCAGGTCCACGTCGAGGCGCCGGGTGAATTCAAGGTGTCTGCGGCGGAATACATCCTGAAGCAACTTTAGGCTTCGCGCGCGCTTTGCTGGCTCTGAGGACTTCGTCCGCGGTCTTCACCCTGGCGGAAGCCGAGCGGATCGCCCGCGACACCTATGGTCTCGCGGTCTCGATCCGGCCCCTGCCCGGGGAGCGCGACTGCAACTTCCATCTGCGCACCGCCGATCAGCGCGAATATGTCCTGAAAATCGTCGATCCCGAAGCCGGTACGGAAGCGACGGATTGCCAAATCAGCGTCCTGCGCCACCTGGCTGAAGCTGATCCGACACTGCCGGTACCGCGCATCTTTGCCACCCAAGTCGGCGAGGACGTCGCGACTGTCAAAGCAAACGGCACTGCGCACGCGGTCTGTCTCATGGGATACCTGCCGGGGCAATTGCTTGCGCAATTGGCCCCCACAGAGCCGTTGCTGCACAATGTTGGAGTGACCCTCGCACGACTCGATCGTGCCTTGCAGGGTTTTTTCCATCCTGCGCTCGCACCGCGCTTGGCCTGGGATGCGCGCAGGCTTCCCGAACTCGTCGAATTTGCCCCCTACATAGAATCCGCCGCGCTGCGCAAAGCCGTCGAAAGCGTGTCCGCCACGCTCAAGGAGCGCATGCCCGCGCTGCGCGCGTTGCGCAGTCAGGCCATCCACGGCGATTGTCACGCGCACAACCTGCTTGTCGATGCCGAGGCGCGCGCGCTCGCCGGAATTTTGGATTTCGGCGACATGATTCATGCACCATTGGTTTTGGAGCCGGCGGTTGCGATGTCGGAGCTGCTCACCGATGATCTCGCGCCGCTGGACGCGGTGTCGGCGGTGTTGCGCGGCTACGCGCAGTGCCAACCCCTGGACGCCGCCGACGTGGAGGTTCTCTTCGATCTCATCGCGGCGCGCCATGCCATCACGATTCTATTGCATGCCTGGCGAGCAAGGCACGATGCCCACGGCGCGCGAATTCTCGACCGATCGGCGGCCCATGCCGCACGCTCACTCGACCTCTTGATGCGGTCAGGCCGCGACTCGCTGACGCGGATCTGGCACGGCGTTGCGGGCACAACGCTTGCGGGCATAACGGTTGCTGGCACAACGGTCGCGGGCGGAGCCTCTGTATCGCCCGCACCCAGGGTTGACCTGGGACGCAGGCACCGGCTGATGGGGGCGGGCGCCGAACTTTTCTACGAGCAGCCATTGCATATCGTGCGCGGTAGCGGCGTGTGGCTGTTCGACGGCGATGGCCGATCCTACCTCGATGTCTACAACAACGTCCCGCACGTGGGCCACACCCACCCGACGGTAGTTGCTGCGGTACAGAAACAGACGGCCATTTTGGCGACCCACACTCGCTACCTGCACGCCGGTATTCTCGACTACGCGGAGCGGCTCACGGCGACGCTGCCCGCCCACCTGGATGCCTGCATTTTCGTCAACTCCGGCAGTGAGGCCAACGACGTGGCGTGGCGCATCGCGCAATCGGCCACGGGCCATAAGGGCGGCATAGTTCTGCAGCATGCCTACCACGGAATCACCGATGCCGTGGCAGCGCTCACGCCCGGTGCGGGCCAGCCCCGTGATCCTCGAGTCGTGACGCTTGCAGTTCCGCCGGCGTCCTTGAGCGCGCATGACACGATGGGTCCCGGCGAGCTTGCGGCGGCAGCTCAGGATACGGATCACGCCATGCACATATTGGCGGCTCGTGGCTTCGCTCCCGCCGCATTCTTCATCGACTCCGCATTAACCAGCTCCGGCATCTACGATCCGCCGCCGGCTTGGGCCGCCGCCGTGGCAGCGCGGGTGCGCTCTGCCGGCGGGCTCATCGTCGCCGATGAGGTGCAGTACGGCCTGGGCCGCTCCGGTTCGCATCTGTGGGGATTCGCGCGCCGCGGACTTGAGCCGGACATCGTGACGCTGGGAAAGCCCGTGGGCAATGGTTATCCGATGGGCGTCGTCATTGCCAACAGAGCGCTGATCGAGGCATTCCAAGCGAAGTATGGTTTTTTCTCCACGTTCGGTGGCAACGCAGTCGCCGCCGCGGCCGGGCTCGCGGTGCTGGAGGTGCTCGATCGCGAACAGCTCATGGCGAATGCGCGCAGCACCGGCGAATATTTGCGCCGACGATTGGCAGCGATCGCCGCGGAGCACCAGTGCCTCGGCGAGGTGCGCGGCACCGGCCTGCTGCTCGGACTCGAAATCATCGGAACCCGGACGCATACGGCGCGTCAGCGCGCCAAACTGATCGTCAACACCCTGGCGTCACAGGCACGCGTGCTCATCGGCTCCGAAGGACCGCACGCCAACGTGCTGAAGCTTCGGCCGCCGATGCCGTTTCGCTCCGAACACGCCGACTTGCTCGTCGGGGCGATCGATGCCGCCGCCTCCGCCATTGAGGCGCACGCGGGCTAGGTAGGGCTCCTAAGTCCCGACCAAGCGCTCGAGCTCCGGGACGATCTGGAACAGATCGCCCACCAGCCCGACATCGGCTACCTCGAAGATCGGCGCCTCGCTGTCCTTGTTGATCGCCACGATGGTGCGCGCGTCCTTGATGCCGGTCAAATGCTGAATGGCGCCGGAGATGCCGATGGCGATGTACATCTCCGGGGCGATGATCTTGCCGGTCTGGCCGACTTGCATTTCGTTGGGTGCGTAACCGGCGTCGACTGCCGCCCGGGACGCGCCGACGGCGGCGCCGATTCTGTCGGCGAAGCTGAAAAGCAGTTTGAAATTTTCGGCACTGCCGAGCGCACGGCCGCCGGACACGACCCGCCGCGCGGTCTGCAAGTCCGGTCGATCGGTCGATCCGGATTTGGCGCCCACGTATCGAGTATGCGAGGGCAGGGCGACGTTCAGCGTTTTGGAGTCGATCGATGCACTGCCGCCGCTGCCGGCGGCACTGAAAGAGGCGACGCGTACGGTGGCGACCAGCTTGCGTACCGGATCGGCCTCCACCGTCACGATGGCATTGCCGGCGTAGGTGGGTCGGCGAAACCGGTAGGCGCCCTCGACGGCCATCAGATCGCTGACCTGCGGGACGCCCAGCAATGCCGCGACCCGCGGCATGAGATCTTTGCCGAAGCTGGTCGAGGGACCGAACAAGTGCGTGTAGTCGGCCGCCAGTGCGGCGATTTGCGGCGCAAAAATGGCCGCGAGCGGATGCGCATTCTCGGCGCGATCCACCCGCAAAACCGCCTTCACACCCGCGACCGCTGCGGCTTGCGCCGCAACGGCCGCGGTGTCGGCGCCGAGCAGGACGACGCTGATCTCGGCATCTGGAATGGTCGTGGCGCAGGTGACACATTTCGAGGTCGCCGGATTCAGCGCCTTACCGTCGTGTTCACCGATGATGAGTACCTTGTGCATTAGATCAAACCCTTCTTCTTGAGTACATCGACGAGTTCGGCCACATCCTTCACCATGACGCCCTTCTGGCGTTGCGCCGGAGGCTCGGTCTTCACGGTCTTGACGAGCCGACCGGCGCTGATCCCCAGCGCGTCGAGCGAAGTGACATCCAAGGGTTTTTTCTTAGCCTTCATGATGTCGGGCAATTTAACGTAGCGCGGCTCGTTCAAGCGCAGGTCGACGGTGATGACCGCCGGCAGATCCACTTCGATGGTTTCAAGCCCGACGTCGACTTCGCGAGTCACCGCGGCCTTGGTGCCCGTGATTTCGACCTTGGAGGCATAGGTGGCCTGCGGCCGTTCCCAAATCGCGGCAAGCATCTGTCCGGTTTGATTCGCATCGTCGTCGATGGCCTGCTTGCCCAAGAAAATCAAATCCGGATTTTCTCTCTTCGCAAGGGCCAAAAAAGTCTGTGCCGCGGTCAACGGCTCCACCGGCAGGTCCGTCTGCACCAAGATGGCCCGATCGGCACCCATCGCCAAGGCCGTGCGCAGCTGCTGCTGCGTATCGGCCACACCGATGCTGACCGCCAGCACTTCAATATTCGCGCCGTGATCCTTCGCGCCGCGCTCCTTGATGCGCAGTGCTTCTTCGAGCGCGATCTCGTCGAACGGATTCACGCTCATTTTGACGCCGTCGAGCATCACTCCGCTGCCGTCGGACTTGACGCGCACCCGCACGTTGTAGTCGACGACGCGTTTGATGCAAACCATGATCTTCTGCATTTACACTCTCCTCAGACGCTACGCGCCGAATTTAACGGGGTCGATGCGACCCCGTCCGATAACCGCGCCTTGGCCTGTTGTTCCGCAAACGATGTGCTTATCTTAGCCGCGCATTGGCGCAGCTTGGGGAGAAAGCGTTCGAGCCCCGCCTTGAGCGGCACGGCTGAGGAAGCAAAGCGTACCGTTAGGCACGCCAACACCCGGTCGTCCAGTAGAATCGGCACACTCAAGCTGATCTCTTCGACCCGACGGCGCGCGTACGACAGGGTCGCGAAACCCTGTGCCTTGATATCGGTCAACATGCGCTGCAGATCGGTGCGTTGCGCGCGCGCCAATTTGTCGTCTTCCTTCGCGGAGCGCGCCAGGATTTCGATGAGCGTTTCACGCTGGGACGGCGGACAAAAAGCCAGGTACACGCGACCGGCGGCCGTTGTCAGCAATGGGGCGCGAGATCCGGCGGAATAGCGCTCGATGGCGAGCGGACTCAGATGGTCGGTGGATTCGCGCACCACCATGGTGGTGCCCGATAGGGTGGCGATCGAGACGGGCCAAACGATCTCGCGGCACAAATCGTGGATGAGCGGTTTTGCAATCTGGGTGACCCATGCTTCGTCATCGAAGCCGCCGCTCAAAGTGCGCACCATGATCGTCAGTCGGTAGCGATCATCGCTGGCGTCGCGGAACACAAAACCGGCATTGCACAGAGTTTCCAGGATTCTGTAGACGGTGGTCCGCGGTAAACGAATCTCATGCGCGACTTCCGAAACAGTCGCGCCGTCGCGCATATTGAGCACCGTCAGCGCATCAAGACCGCGCATGAGCGCGCGGATAGGGCGTGTTGATTCCATGAAACCTCGAAGGTGGATCACAGTAGTTTAAGGGTCACCGCTTCGCTTGTCCACGTTGCGGTCAATCGATAGACTCGCCGCGATGATCCGCTACTTCCTCAGGCGTTTGGGCGGGGCAATCCCCACACTGTTCGTTATTGTCACGCTCACTTTCTTTCTCATCCGCGTCGCTCCGGGCGGTCCCTTTGACCGGGAGCAGTCCTTGCCGCCCGAGATCATGGCGAACCTGCAAAGCGCTTACGGCCTGGATCAGCCCATGTGGGTGCAGTACGCGCGTTACGTGCGCGCCTTGGCGCAGGGTGATTTCGGTCCCTCGTTCAAGTACAAGGACTTCACGGTCACCGAATTGATCGGGCAGGGATTTCCCGTCACCCTGGAGCTCGGGACGATTGCCCTGGGGCTAGCCTTGGCCCTCGGTATTACTGCCGGCATATTCGCCGCGCTCCACCATAACTCCGGGGCGGACTACGCCACGATGTCGCTCGCTGTCATAGGTGTTGCCGTACCCTCATTCGTGGCGCTGCCGTTTCTCGGTTTGCTCTTCGGTATCTACTTGCACTGGCTGCCGGTGGCCGGGTGGGAACCCGGTTCGCTTCGGCATCTCGTGCTGCCGGTCGTCGCGTTGGCGCTGCCGCCGCTCAGCTTTATCGCGCGGCTCACGCGCGGCGGCATGCTGGAAGTGCTGCGCAGCCACTTCATCCGCACGGCTATCGCAAAAGGTCTACCCCTGCACACGGTGATTCTGCGGCACGCGCTGCGACCCGCGCTCGTGCCGGTTGCGGGCTATATGGCGCCCGCGGTGGCTTCCATCATGACCGGCTCCTTGGTGGTTGAGTCGATCGCCGGACTGCCGGGCGTAGGCCGCTACCTCGTGCAAGGCGCCCTCAATCGCGATTACACGCTGGTCATGGGAATGGTGATCCTCTACTCGACGGTACTGATTGGCATGGGTCTGCTCGTCGATCTGCTGTATGCCTGGCTCGATCCGCGCGTCAGGTACAACCTGTGAGCGGCGGCTTCTGGCGCGAGGCCGGGCGACGTCTTCGCGCCAATCCGGGCGCAGTTATTGCGCTCTGCATCATCGCGGTACTGGTGGCGACGGCGCTCATTGGGCCGTGGATCAACCCCAATGACATCGAGACACTCGATTGGACGCACGTGGCCACCGAGCCCGGCTTGGCACGCGCGCACTGGTTTGGAACCGACCGCCTGGGCCGCGATCTGTTCGTGCGGACACTTGAGGGAGCGCGCGTCTCGTTGGCCGTTGGTCTCGTGGCAAGCGCGGTGAGCTTGAGCATTGGGCTGTGCTATGGCGCGGTCGCGGGATACCTCGGAGGAAGAACCGATCACGTCATGATGCGCTTCATCGAGATCCTGAGCGGGCTACCCCTGATATTCTTCGTCATCTTCTTGACCGTCATCTTCGGCCGAAACGAGTATTTGCTGTTTCTGTCGATTGGCGCAGTCGGCTGGCTGACCATGGCGCGTATCGTACGTGGCCAAACCTTGAGCATTCGTCGGCAAGAGTTCATCGAGGCGGCGGTGGCGTCCGGTGCAAGCACCGCTCGCATCATCTTCAAGCACGTCGTGCCGAACGTCGTCGGCCCGGTGATCGTGTATGGCACGCTCACGATACCGCAGATCATTTTGCTGGAGAGTTTTTTGAGCTTTCTCGGATTAGGCATCCAGGAACCCCGCGCCAGCCTCGGCACGCTGATCGCGGAGGGTGCGGGAGAGATGGAAGCGGCGTCCTGGATATTGCTCGCGCCGGGCGTCTTTCTCGCCATACTGTTGCTGTGCTTGAATATTTTTGGCGACGGACTGCGCGACGCTTTCGATGCAAAGGAGCGTTGATGAGGACGCCGACGCTGGCCATCGAGAGTTTGCAGGTTACCTACGCGGTTGCGGGCCGTTCCCTCGCGGCGGTACGCGATGTGTCGCTGGCGGTGTCTTCGCGCGAGTGTCTTGGCATCGTCGGGGAGTCGGGCTCCGGCAAGACCCAGGTCTTCATGGCGACCATGGGTCTTTTGGCGAAGAATGCGCATGCGAGCGGCAGCGTGCGCTTCGACGGCCAGGAGCTCTTAGGGCTGGAGCGGCAGGCGCTCAACCGGGTGCGCGGCTCGAAGCTCACCATGGTATTCCAAGATCCGATGACCGCGCTGACGCCGCACTTGAAGATCGGCGTGCAGCTCGCGGAGGTACTGGTGAGCCATCGGGAGCTGTCCTGGCACGATGCGAAACGCGCCGCCCTTCAGGTCTTGGAGCGCGTGCGGGTGCCGGAACCGCAGCGTCGCCTGCAGCAATATCCGCATGAATTGTCCGGCGGTCTGCGCCAACGCGTGATGATCGGGATGAGCCTGCTGTGCGAGCCGAAGTTGCTGATCGCCGACGAGCCGACGAGCGCGCTCGACGTCACCGTGCAAGCGCAACTCATTGATTTACTGGGTTCTTTGCGACACGAATTGGGCATGGCCATCGTCCTGATCAGTCATGACCTAGGCGTCGTCGCCGGACTCGCCGACCGTATACTCGTGATGTACGCCGGCAGAGTCGTCGAAAATGCCCGCGCGAGTGAATTGTTGCAGCGCGCGCGGCACCCGTATACCGCGTTGCTATTGCAGTGTGTACCCAATTTGCGGGAGGCGCGCCGCGAGCGCATGCCGTGTCTGGCAGGCCAGGCACCCAGCCCGGAGGAGCCCGAGCCCGGCTGTGCATTTGCCCCGCGCTGTCCGCGCGTGACGGAACGCTGCAAGGCGGAGCGGCCGCCGCTGCGGGATATTCATGAGGCGGCTCAAGTGGCGTGCCACTATCCGCTGTTCCCGTGAGCGAGTTGCTGCTCGAGGTGCGAAATCTCTGCGTGGACTTCGGCGCGTTCGCCGCGCTCGAGGACGTGAGTTTCGACTTGAGGCAGGGTGAGACTCTGGGACTGGTCGGAGAGTCGGGGTCGGGCAAATCGACGCTGGCGCGCGCGATATTGCGCCTAGTCCCAGCGGCGCGCGGCTCCGTGAGGTGGCGCGGCTTGGATCTGTTGTCATGTGATGCCGCCACTTTGCGCCGCCAACGCCGCGACCTGCAAATGGTATTTCAGGATCCGTTGGCGAGCCTCAATCCGCGCATGACGGTCGGCGAGACTTTGGGCGAGCCGCTCAAGATCTTCGAACCGGCGCTCTCCAACCTCGAGCGGCGAGCGCGAATCGACGACATGTTGGAGCGCGTCGGCCTTACCCGCACCATGGCCGAGCGCTACCCGCACGAGTTCAGCGGCGGGCAATGCCAGCGCATCGGCATCGCACGCGCCATGATGCTGCGCCCGAAGCTCTTGATATGCGACGAACCCGTGAGCTCTCTGGATGTGTCCATTCAGGGCCAAATCGTCAATCTCTTGCTCGATTTGCAGCGTGAATTCGGTACCGCGATGCTGTTCATCAGCCACAATCTCGCGGTCGTCAGGCATCTCAGCCATCGAGTACTCGTCATATACCTGGGAAGACTCGTCGAGATAGCGGCCCGAGACCAGTTGTTCGCCGCTCCCATTCACCCGTACACTCGAGCACTGTTGGCCGCCGTGCCGGACCCCACGCGAGCACGGGCGGGCACGCCCATGGTCGCAGGGGCAGAGATGGCCGCCGGTGAGCAATTGCCCGCGCTCGATCAGGCTGCTTCCGGCTGTGCATTCCGCGATCGTTGTGCATACGCCGAGCCGAGTTGCGCCTTGTCGGCCCCCGAACTCGAGCAAGTGGCCGCTCAGCATGCCGTTGCCTGCCACCGCCGGCGCGAGCTCGTGTATTCTTGAGCGCATGACACGAGGAAAAGTCGCATGACCCGGCGAAGAAGCGCATGACCCAGCGAAGACCGCTGTGCGCCAGCGACGGCTTGGCGAATGTCCGCTATGAAATTCGCGGCAAGCTGGCACGACGGGCGCTGGACATGGAGCGGCTGGGTTACGACATCGTGTCGCTCAACATCGGCAACCCGTATGCATTTGGCTTTCGCACGCCGGAGACCATGCGCCTTGCGATGATCGAGAACCTGCGGCACAGCGAAGGCTACGTACATCAAAAGGGAATTTTTCCTGCGCGCGAGGCGGTGGTGATGCAGCAGCAGGAGCGCGGCGTTCGGGGGGTCACGGCGGAGGAGGTATTCATCGGAAACGGCGTGAGCGAACTCATCGATCTGACGCTGCGCGCGCTGCTCAATGCCGGCGATGAGGTTCTGGTACCGAGCCCCGATTACCCCTTGTGGACCGCGGCCGTCAACTTAAACACCGGCCGCGCGGTGCATTATCCTTGTCGCGTGGAGCGCGGCTTCGTGCCGGATCCGCAAGAGATCGAAGCGCTCATCACACGCCGCACTCGCGCCATCGTCATCGTCAACCCGAACAATCCGACGGGCGCCGTCTATCCGCGCGCGACGCTGACTGCGATCGCGCACATCGCCGAGAAACATCGGTTGGTGGTGCTGTCGGACGAGATTTACGACCAAATTTTATACGATGGCGCCGCGTTCGTGCCGATGGCGACTCTGGTGCACGGCACTCTGTGCTGCACGATGAGCGGCTTGTCGAAAGTCTATCGGGCCTGCGGCTATCGCGTGGGCTGGGCGGTATTCTCCGGCGACGTGGAGAATTCGGCCGAGTATCTCAGCGGCCTGGAGTTGCTGAGCTCGCTGCGGCTGTGCAGTAATGTACCCGGACAGTGGGCGGTGCAGACTGCCTTGGGCGGCTATCAAAGCATTCGCGAATTGACGCGCCCGGCGGGACGTTTATACGAGTCCCGGCAGACCATTCTCGACGGTGTCGAGCGCAGCAAGTACCTCAAACTGGCACGACCGATGGGCGCGCTGTATGCCTTTGTCGAGGTGCGCAGCGACGTGCTGCCGGACTTCGACGATCAGATCTTTGCGCTCGAGCTGCTGGAAAGCAAGCATGTGTTGGTGGCTCCTGGCGTCAGCTTCAGCGTGCCGTACCGCAATTGCTTCCGCATCACCAATCTGCCCGAGCCGCAGGTGCTGAAGACGGTGTTTGCGCGAATCGAAGAGCTGCTCGACGCGCAAGCGGCAACCGCGCCTGCGCTGCAAATTGTCGGCTCCGCCGGCCATGCCCCTCGGCTTGATTGAGGCCGCCAACGCGGGCTACACCGTCCTTACACCGAACACCGAGCTGGCGGTGGCCCTGTTCGATGCGCTCGAGCGCGCGCAGCGCGATTCCGGCCGCGACGTGTGGCCCACCCCGCGCGTACGCGACTTCGGCAGCTGGCTGAGAGAACAACATGTCCGGCGCCAGTTCGCGGACTCGTCGACGCCGCGCTGCTTGAGCGACGTCGAGGAGCACGAACTGTGGCGCCGGGTAGTGCTCGAGAGCGATTCCAGCCGAGGGTTCCTCGAACCGTCGGGTGCGGCGCGTGCGGTTCGGCGCGCCCGCCGTGCGATGCGTGAATATGCCATCCCCGAGAGTGCGGTCGCCGGCTACGGTACCGAGGAATCGGCCGCCTTGCTCGATTGGAATGCCCGATTCGCAGAACAGTGCCGGGTTCTTCGCTGTATCAGCGCCGACGAGTTGCTGATGCGCGCCGATCGAGGGCGCGCCGGCATCGAGCATAGCGCCGAGCCGATCGCGTGGATCGAAAGTCCCCTCTGGCGCCCTGCGGCTCGGCGCTGGCTGCAAAGCAATGCCGGCGTGCCGCTGCAGCCGTCCGCCGCGGAGCGCCCCGGCTCGTTGCACGTGCTCAGGGCGCGCTCGCCCGCCGGCGAACTGGCCGCCATCGCGCAGTGGGCCCAGGTGAATTTGCAGGCGAGATCCGACTTCCGCGCCTGGATTTGCGTTCCTGACTTGGCGCTGCGCCGCGCCGAAGTGGTGGACGCTTTCGACGCCGTATTGGCGCGGCAGCGCTTCTCGCTATACGACGCGCCGGAGGGCGCGGTGTACGCCGTCGCGGGCGGCACGCCGCTCGCCGAGCATGCGCCGGTGCGTGCGGCCTTGGACCTTCTATCGGCGAGCGCGGGAGCGGTTTCTTTCGAGCAATTCAGCGCCACGCTGCGGGCGCCGGAGCTGCACGCGGACGCGGCAGAGGCAAGCGCGGCGGCGCGGTTGGATGTGGCATTGCGCAGTCGTGCGCCGAGCGAGGCTTTGCTCGAGGACTGGTTGGCACTTGCGGAGCGCGCGGCGCGCGCCGTGTCACCCGGTCCGGTCGGCGCATTGCGGCGCCTGCAGACCGCATCACGCGCGCTCGCGGACTTGCGCGGCAATCATCCGATGAGCCGGTGGGTTTCGCTCTGGATAACCGCCTTCGAAGCAGGTCCATGGAGTTTGCGCCATCGCTGGTCGAGCACCGAGTATCAATCAGCGGAAGCGTTTCGCGACTTGCTGGGGGCACTTGCAACCGGCGATTCCTTGTTCGGTACGCATTCACGCCCGTCTGCGCAGAGAGTCCTGAGGCGGGCCGCGCGCGATACGGCGTTTCAAGCGCAGACTGGAATTCCGCCGATCTGGGTGAGCGGGCAATTGATCGACCCGTGGCTCAGCTACGAGGGTCTGTGGGTCACCGGATGCGACGAGGAACGCTGGCCGCCGCCGGTCGACCCGCTACCGCTGCTGCCGGTGCAGCTGCAAAGGCAATATGGAGTGATCGCGGCGGCAGTGCATTCGCAGCTGCAATTCGCCGAGGACTTGCAGCAGCGGTGGCACGCCCGCGCCGCCAGGCGCGTGTTCAGCTGCGCTGATCCGGGCGATGGCCGCTCGGCGAGGCCGAGCCCACTGCTGCGCTCGCTCGCAGCGAGCCCGGTGCAGCCTCAGGACATGCCGGAGCCCCCGGACATGCCGGAGCCGCAGCCGCACTGGTTCGCGCTGTTGCAATCCGCATCCACGCTCGAGCAGCTGATCGATGAGATGGCGCCGCCTTTCGGCGCGGATGAGAGCACCCGTGGCGTGTCGACGCTCAAAGCGCAGTCGCGCTGCGCGTTTCGCGGGTTGGCGCAAACGCGGCTGATGGCGGATCCCCTCGAACGCCCCTTGCCCGGCTTCGACGATCGCGAGCACGGTGAACTGCTGCACGACGCGTTGGCGCGTATATGGGCCGATGTGCGCGACTCGGCCCGGTTGTCGGCGCTCCTAGCACAAGCCGAGCCGCGCGATCGTTTGTTGAATGAGAGTGCGCTTCGGGCCATCGAAAAACTGTGTCGGCGGCGCGACCCGGGTGCGCGATGGCGCGATCGCGAGCGGATCCGACTGCATGGCCTGCTGCGCAAATGGCTGGAGATCGAGCGGGAGCGTGCGCCGTTCGAAGTGGAGCGTGTGGAAGGGGGCGCGCAGATCGCGCATCACGCGGGGCTTAAGTTCGAGGTCCGCATCGATCGGGTCGACCGGCTTGAAGACGGTGCGCGGGTTCTGATCGATTACAAAAGCGGCGTCGCCAACGCCGATTGGCGCGGCGACCGGCCCGATAATCCTCAATTGCCCCTCTATGCCTTGTTGCATCCCAAGGCACTGGTAGCCGTGGCGTACGGACGAATCAATGCCGCTCAGTGCGGCTTTGTGGCTGAGAGCGAAAGGGCGGAGATATTCAAGCGCGGCGGACAGAAATCCAAAATGGAAGGTATGGCGAGCCTTGCTGACCTGATGAAGCTGTGGTCGCAACGCATCGAACGGCTCGCCGCGGAATTTGCCGCGGGCCGCGCTGCGGTGGATCCGACCCCGCGCGCGTGCCGCTCTTGCCGCCTGCACGGGCTGTGCCGGGTTCCCTCGGCCCTCGACATGTCCGCGGTCCTCGAGGATGCGGACGGCCCATGACTGACGCGCACGCCGTCACCGCGGATGGTGCCGCGCGCGAGCAGGCTATCGCGGCGCGCGGTTCCGTCCTGGTCCAAGCGCCCGCCGGCAGTGGTAAAACCACTCTGCTCGCCCAGCGCTACTTGCGGCTGCTCGCGTCGGTCGATGCGCCGGAACGCATTCTGGCGCTGACGTTCACGCGCCGCGCCGCGCAGGAGATGCGCGAACGCGTGATTCACGCATTGCAAGCTGCCACGCTCGCGCACCGCCCGGCGCATTGCAACCAGTGTACCTGGGCATTGGCAGCAGCCGCGAAACGGCATATGGACGCTCTGCAGATCGACATCGAGCGACATCCCTCGCGGCTGCGCATCGAGACCATCGATGCGTTCAATGCCTGGCTCGCGGGTCAGCTGCCCGTTACGGCTGGCGCGGGAGCTCGGCTCAATTTGCTCGACAACGCCGGCCCGCTGTATGCGCAGGCGGCGCGGCGCGCGTTGGCGCATGAGGAGACAGACGCGTTCGGCGGCGCCGTCGATCGAGTGCTCGCTCTCGACGATCAGCGCTGGCGCCGACTCGTCGAGCTGATCGCCGAGATGCTTCCGAGCCGCGATCGCTGGCTGCCGCTGCTGGCCGGACGCTTGCAGGCCGCCAGCGCGCTCGATGAGCCGCAATTGCAGCGCGTGCGGCAGCATTTCGACGAAGATCTCGAACTTCTGATCACGCGCACGCTGCGCGACGCCTCCGAGGCGCTGGGCGGGGAAAGGATCGAGGCACTGTCGCGGTTGCTGCGCATCGCGGCGCAACGCCTCGATGGCCGGCGGCCGGAAATGATCGAGTGGCAGCGGGAGCATGCCCCGCTGCTGCCGGAGCCGGGCCACATCGGACGCTGGCGAGGCATGGCGACTCTCTGCTTGACGAATGGGGATTCACTGCGCAAGCAGCTCACGAAGAACGAGGGCTTCCCGCCGCAATGCGCCGAGAAGGCGCCCATGATGAACTTGTTGAGCGAATTCGAGCGTGAACCCGTGGTGTTGCGTGCGCTCGCCGAGATTCGCACGCTGCCGGAGCCCAAGTACAGCGACGATGATTGGACACGGATTCGCGATGTGTCGCAGGTGCTGGTGCTCGCCGCCGCCGAATTGGACCAGGTCTTTCGCGAACAGGGCGCGGTTGATTTCCCCGCCGTCTCGATGGCTGCGCTGCGTGCGCTCGGCACCGCCGCGGCGCCCACCGATTTGAGCATGCGGCTCGACTACCGGCTGCAGCACATATTGGTCGACGAATTCCAAGATACCTCGAGTGCGCAGCTCGAACTATTGCGGCTTCTCACCGCTGGCTGGGAGCGCGGAGATGGACGGAGCGTCTTCTGTGTCGGCGATCCCATGCAGTCGATATACGGATTTCGCCAAGCGGAAGTCAGGGCGTTCTTGGAGCTCGCCGAGGACGGCATCGGGGACCTGCAATTCGACGTGCAGCGCTTGAGAAGTAATTTCCGCTCTGCCCGAGCCCTGGTGGATTGGACCAACACCAGCTTCGCACGCGTCATGCCGCGAGTCGACGATCGCGATCGCGGTGCCATCGCGTTTCGTCCGAGCGACTTCACGCTGCAGTCATCGGCAGCGGCGGAACCCGGCATCACCATACGCGGCTTTGCCGCCCGCGGCGCCGAAGCGGCGGCGATAGCCGAATTGATCGACGAGAGGTGCCGGCAGCATCCCGAGTGGCGGATAGCCGTATTGGTGCGCGCCAAAGCCCACGCACGCGAACTTGCGATGAGTCTGCGCGAGCGCGGCATCGCGTTTCGCGCCGTGGAAATCGAACCGTTGCAGGATCGCGCTGCGGTGCGCGATCTGGTCATGCTCATTTGCGCGTTGCTGCATCTCGGCGATCGCACAGCGTGGTTGGCCGTGCTGCGCGCACCATGGGCCGGACTGACACTTGCCGACCTTCTGACCGTGGCGCGCGCCGCGCCGATCGTCTGGGACGCCGTCTGCGATGACGCCGTGCTCGGCCAATTGAGCGAAGAGGGCAGAGCACGCTGCCGGCGATTGCGGCCCATCCTGCAGGCGGCTTTTCGCGTGCAGAGCCACACTACGATTGCACGCTGGGTGGAACGCACCTGGCTCGGCATCGGCGGCCCCGGCTGCGCGATGGATGCGCAGGAACTTACCTTTGTGCGCGTGGTCTTTGAGCGCTTGCGGGAACTCGAACAGCGCGGTCTGCCGGATGCGGCGGACTTGATTGGAAGTTTTGCCGATCTCTATGCCGATGGTGGCGGCTCCAGCGCCGTCGAAATCATGACCATACACAAGGCCAAGGGGCTCGAGTTCGATATGGTGGTACTGCCGGCACTCGAGCGGCACACCCGGCCCAATCGCGGCCAATTTCTGCTCACCCATCAGTTCGCAAGAACGGGTCGCGACGGCATGGTGATGGCGGCGCGCGCTCCGGTCGGCGCCGACGCGGGTCGGCTATTCGAATTCTTGCGCCGCAAATCACAAGATGCCGCGGGCCTCGAAGCGCAGAGGTTACTGTACGTGGCTTGCACCCGCGCAAAATGGCAACTGTATTTGACCGCGACAATTGGGTCGCGCGCGCAGTTCGACGATGCCGCCGAGGACCTGACGGGCGAGCCGGCCGGCGACGCGGCGGGGGGTGAGGCTGGTGATGTCGCCGACGATGCCGCAGGCGATCTCGCAGGCGAAGCCGGCGGCACGGATGCCGCGCCGCCCATCTGGAAGCCGCGGATCGGCAGCCTGCTCGCCGTCCTCTGGCCGATCGCGGGAGCGGAATTTCGGGTGGCCGATGCGAGCTCATCGACCACGGAGACTCCCTCGGCACAGCAGGAGCAAACGGCGCTGCGGGGCGGTCCGCTGTACCGCGTGCCCCTAGACTCCGCCCCGCCCACGATTACTCCACCGCTGCTGGGCACGAGTCCGCCTGGCGCTAACGCCCTGCGCGAGGAAACCCCGGTGTTCGACTGGGCCGGAGAGACGGCCCGGCGCGTCGGCAGCTTGGTTCACGCGGAGCTTCAGGCGATGGATCTTAAGCGCAGCGACGAGGCGGGGATTCGCGCGCGCGATGCGCATTTCAAGGGCTGGTTGGCGCTGCACGGCGTGCCTGATGAGCGCTTGCACGATGCCAGTGAGCGCGTGATAGCGGCGCTGATCGGCGTGCACCGCGATCCGCGCGGACGCTGGATTTTACAGGACGGCTATCGCGATGACTTTCGCGAATATGCCGTATCCGGTCATTGGCGCGGCGAAGTGGTGCGCGTGGTCTTCGATCGAAGCTTCATCGATGAGCATGGGGTTCGCTGGGTCATCGACTACAAGACGAGCCAGCACGCAGGCGCCGGTGTGGAGGAGTTTCTGGAGCGCGAGGTCGAGCGCTACCGCCCGCAGCTGCAGCGTTACGCGATGCTGGCGAAGAAGCTGGGACCGGAACCGGTACGCGTGGGTCTGTATTTTCCTCTCATGCGCGCTTGGCGCGAGTGGTCGCCGCTATGACCGACCCAGAGTCGCACCGCCGAGAAGACTCCCGCTCGCAGCGCGCCGCTTTGATCGGCCTGGTCATCTGTCTATTGCTGGTCCTCGGCGGATTGTTGCTGGTGTACGAGCTGAAAAAAATGTCCGACCTGCAAGACTGCGTAATGCAAGGCCGCACCAATTGTTCCCCGGTCGATACGCCGGATTCCGGCAACTGATTAGGAGCCTGTCTGAGTAATCCCCGTGGCCGCGAACGCTGCCTCTAGCGCGAACTATTCATGAACGATGCGCATTCTCATGCACCAAGGCTGGATCAGATAGGTATTTTCCGGACCGCCGTGAATCCATTGCGCTACGCAGTCCCTGCTGCGCGCAAGCCCTGGGTGGCCATTGCGCTGCGCTCTCCTTGCTTCGCGCAAGCCCTGGGTGGCCATCCATGGCCACCCGTAGGACGCATGCGTCCTACCCATGGCCACCCGCGCGACGCATGCGTCGCGCCCGTGGAGGCTGCGAGAAAACCTTGCGACGCGATGCAATCCTGCATCGCTGCAAGCCGGGGTTCGCCATTGCGCTACGCAGTCCCTGCTGCGCGCAAGCCCGGGGTGGCCATCCGTGGCCACCCGTAGGACGCATGCGTCCTACCCCTGGCGAACCCGCGCGACGCATGCGCCGAGCCCTGTTTTTCACGCTCCGGAAAATACCTATCTGATCCAGCCTTTTTCCAGCTTCTCTGTTGTTCATGAATGCTAGCGGGTGTCGCCGATGAGTGCCCCGAAGCGCCTCTGACGCCCGGCGTAGTCCTCAAGCGCGCGGCGGAATCGCTGCTCATCGAAGTCCGGCCACAGACAGTCGGTGAAATAGAGCTCCGCATAAGCGCATTCCCACAGCATGAAATCGCTGAGCCGCTGCTCACTACCGGTGCGGATCAGCAGATCCACTTCGCCGGCCGGATACGCAGAATGATCGACTTCGTGCAGCACGCGATGAAATGCTTCGGCATCGAAGTCCGCATCGCGGCCGGCCCGCCGCGCGGCTTCAAGGATGCTGTAGTGGGACGAGTAATCGACTGCAATGCGCAACAGCATGCCGGATCCCGCGGCACTCAATCGCTCGCTCTGCTCGATCGAGCGCAGCAGACTGTCGCTGAGCCGATCGCGGCGGCCGATCACATTGATGCGAATCGACTGCTCGACGCAACGGCGCGTCTCGGTGAACAGATATTGTCCAAACAGGCGCATCAGCGCAGCGATCTCGGTGGGCGGACGGGCCCAATTGGCGGCCGAAAAGGCGTACATGGTCAGGGTATCGACGCCCGCACGCGCCGCCACCTCCACCGCGGTGCGCACCGCCTTCGCGCCTTCGGCGTGGCCCGCGGTGCGCGGCAGCCCGCGCTGCGTGGCCCAGCGTCCGTTTCCATCCATGATGATTGCGACGTGCATTGTTTGTTGCTGGCGACCTGCCAAGGAAGAGTGAGAAAGCGAAAGAGCCCCCGCTAATCCCGCCGCGTCGCCTTGATGACGGCCTCGATATGCTCGAGGTAGCGCAGCAGGGCTTTTCGCCCGAGACCCGTGATGCGATATATTGATTTCGGCCGCCGCGCCTCGAACGATTTCGTGCATGCGACGTAGCCCGCCTCCTCGAGCTTGCGCGCATGCGCGCCCAGGTTGCCGTCGCTCGCATTGAACAGCGCCTTGAGTTCGTTGAAGGTGAGTTGTTCGTTCATGGCAAGCGCACTCATGATGCCGAGTCGCACCCTTTCATAGATCAGCCGGTCGAAGCCCGAACCGTCGCTCATCCCGGGCGCGTTGGGAACGGGCACGGGCCTCGTTACCGCCTTGGCAGAGTGCACACCCGCGGATGATTCATGACGCTTGGTGGCTGTCGGCATGGCTCAAGCGTCCAATCAGAAGGCCGAAGATGATGTGCAGCGCGCCGAAACCCGCGCCGAGAATTGCCGTATGGGCCGCAGGAGGTAGAGCGAAGGCCACACATCCCGAGACGACGAACAGCGCTCCCATGATGCAGATGAGTCGCATCGTGCTGGCGATGGTCACCGTGCTCGCCGACAGTACGGCGCATCCGTAGAGCAGGAGCCAGGTTCCCGGCAGCAGGTTCTCCAACCTTGCGTGCCAGAGCACGAACGTGAGCACGGCGCCGGCGAGCAGGGCGGGACAAAGGCACAGCAAAAATTTCCTGACCGGTCCGAGATAGCGCGCGTGGCCGCTTTGCGCGGCCTCCCTCGCCATGAGCGCCCCGCCGACGAGGAACGCGGTGCCGCCGGCAAGCACCCAGATTGCCAGCCAGTGAGGGGCCCACCGAGGCGTCCCAGCCGCTATCGCGGCAAGCAGGCCAATGCTTCCCATCACCACGCCCGCCGTTCCTGGCACCACCATTGAGCCGGACAATTCGATGGACGTGCGGATGTAGGCGAGCGTTCCGAGCGCGCGCGTCTCGATCGACACCGGGACGTTGGATTGCATTTGCGCCAGCGAGTTTAGCCTTTGCACGGCGCGACTCTAAGCGAGATGCCGCTGTATCGTCAAGTACTCTGCGGTACAGAGCGCCACAGATTACTCAGACAGGCTCCTAGCTCTGCCACAGCGTGATCAGTACGTAAACCAACGCGATTATCGTCAAGGCCAAGTGGCCGATCGCGGGATTCGACTCCATGAGTCCCTGGTCGGGCTGCGCGCGGGCAGGAATCAGATGAGAGATTGCGGCGAGGGGCAGCATGAGCGAGACCTTTGAATTCGTGCGCATATGTTAAACGCATTCCGAAGCAAAGCTGTGATCGGGTTCACGATTGCTACAGCGTGAATTCGAGGTCGAGCGGAATCCGCCCTTGGGTGTCGCGTGGGTGCAGTTGCGCAAGATCGTCCAATTGACTGTGCAGCGCCGCCGGCGCGTCGGCGCGCTCCTTGACGGTGCCCGTCAGCGTGCCCCTGCGCTCCTTGACCGAGAAGCGGATCACGGCATCGAGCGCCAATGGACCGCCGGTGTCGGTGAGCTTGGCGGTTGCATCGCTATCGGGAGCAATGGCGGCGTCGGCGAAATGCAGGGAGTAGCCGCCTAAATCGGCGCCGGCAGCCACCTGCGGCAAGGTCAGGTCCGACACCGCGACGTCACCCACCGCGGATCGAACACTCGCCTGAGCGCCGGAGAAGACCGCGTTCAGCTCCTTGACTTGGACTTTGGCGGTGCCGCGCCATCCAAAACTTAAGCCGAAGTCGCGCAGGTCCTCGATGGGACCACCGCCTTGTATGTCGGACGCCATGAGGCCGCCTCGCTCGGCATCGGCCGTTCCATCGATCACGAACCCGCCCTTCACCCAATGCAGGTCCGCAACAAGGTGCAAATGCAGCAACGCTGCGCAATGCAGGCGCCATTCGAGCGCACCGGCATCGCGGCCGTTCACCGTGATTCTGCCGGCCGAGCCGTGCCACACGCTGCCCGAAAAATCTTCCGCATGCACCGCCGCAGGAAGGAAGTGCGTGACTATGGATGCGGGCAGGGCGACGACGGCGACGGTAAGCGCCGTCAGCACGAAAATCAGCAGGATGAACGGCCGGAATGAGCGTGCCGGTGCGGCTGGCGCCCGCGGCCTAGCGTCGCGGCGGGGCAAAGGTGATGTTGGCATTGACCACTCCCGGTCTGGCGGCGCGATCGACGGTGATCGATTCGATCGCAAGACCGTAGCGCTCATCGAGCGTGGCAAGCCATGAGATCAACGTATCGAACGGCGCCGCCTCCAATTGCACGCGCACGCCGTTGCCGCTCGGCTGCGTGCCGCGCAATGCACTGCCGAGGCCCGCCTCCCGGCCCACACGGTCCACCAACACGACGGGGGCTTCTCCCGTGTCGCTCGAGAGCGCCGCGCCGGCCGTTTGAATTTCAGGTGCGTTCACGCGCATCCATGCCAAATCCTCGCGCTTGGTCTCAGTGCGCTTCACGGCCGTCGACACGGCCGACTGCAGCGGCAGCAAAACTCCTCCCACCACCAGCAGGGCGGCGAGCGCGAGGGCGCCTGCGGCGACCATGCGCTGTTCGCGCTCCTGCAACCCGGCATACCAGGCTTTGAGCTTGGCTGTGAGCTCATTCATCGGGAAGCCTTCGCGCCTTCGGTGCGTACCTGCAGATGTGCCTCGACGCCGGAGCCGACCGGCGTCGAGGACTGTATCTCGGCCGTCAGGCCTTGTTTGCCCACCAGCTGCGACAACTGCGAGAGCGCGGCAAGGCTCGGTGCGGTCACCTTCATGTCGAGCGACTGCTCGCGATAGCTAAGCGCATCGATAGTCGTCTTCGGTGCAGCAGAGACCGCGCCGCTCAAGGCCTGAAGTATGCGCAAGAAGTATTCCGGACCCGCTCCCGAGCGGTGAATGCGGTCCAGACGCGACTGCATCTGGCGGCGCGGATCCAGCATTTTTTCCGCGGGCATGACTTGAGAAAACACTTGTGCGATTTCGCTGTCGAGGGCGGCCGCTTCGTGATTGGCGCGATGAATCTGCAGTGCCTCAGCCGCGACGTGCGTGAGGAGAAGCCCGACCGCGAGCAGCGCCGCGGTACGCCATTGGCGCCACCGCTCGGCGTAGTCGGTGGATCGGGCGAACTCGCCTTGCAGCAGATTGACGGCATCAGCGGCGGCGAGATTGCGCGCCAGCCAGGGCAGCGGGCCGTCCGTGAGCAGCTGGATCTTGAGCGACGCGAATTTCTGCGCGAGCTCCTCGAACTCATCCTGCACGCGCGCCCAGTCTTCGCGGGTCACGTACAGGATGGCGCTCTCCAAGGCTCTTGGGTCCATGCTCTCATCGAGCGGGTCCGGAACGACGCCGGCGACCACCAACGCCTCGCAGACCGGCGTGAGTTCCACGGCAAACGGCAACGACCCGGGACGGCGAACGGCGAGTCGCGTCTTCTCCAGCCACAGCACCGTTTGCCCCGGATTCTCCGGGACCAGCGACATGTCCGCGTACATGGCAGTGGGTTCGATGCCGACGCTGTTGAGATCCGTTATCCAGCCTTGCAATACACTGCGCGACACCACGGCCACCGGGGTGCGTCCGTTGGCGCGGCGCCGCCCGAGTGCAAAACACAATTGATCGATATCTTCGGTGAGCTGATCTTCGAGGGCAAAGGGGACCACCCGTGCCAACTTGACTCCGCTGCCGGGGGGCAGTTCCGGCTCGGCCAATAGAATCTGCGTTGCCGGCGCCAGCGCCACGACCTTGGCCGAACGCGCCACGGCAGCGGCCAAACTCAACGGTCCACGCTGCTTCGCAGTTGTCGGCATGCCGGCCTCGTCGATACTCAGCCACTCGGTATCTTCTTTGCCGGGTGCGGGAAGGCGTAGCAGCAGTGTGTGAGGCATTGGCGTTAAAGCGTTCCGAAGGTGCGCAGCAGGGGCGTTACCTTGCTGTTGCCTCGGTACAAAAGACTGTACAAGGTGAACTGCGTAGTGCCAAGCGTGACGCGCGTCGTGAGGCGGAAATAGCTGCTATGATCCGAGTACAGAGGGGCGATCTTTGCGGCTTGCGCGCCCAAGATATTGGCGAACGCCGTCTTGCCCGGAAAACAGCCCGTCTTGCGGCCGTTGGCGAGCACCTCATCGGAATACTCGCCGCTTAAACTGTCAGCGAGGCTTTCGAGCACGGGCGCGGGCGCGGTGCAGATATTGATCGTCGCAATGGCCGTCGGCAGCGCGGTCACATAGGGCGCTATTTTGCGGTACCGCTCGGTACCGAAGCCCGGCAGATTCATCAATTCGCTGGGGCTGGTCATCGGCCAATTGCCGGTCCGGTAGGGCGGAGTTTGTGCCGTATAGACCGCGTCCTCCGCACCGTCCGGATCTCCCGGTACATCGTCCGCATCGATCCAGTCGCGCGCGATGCCCGCCCACTTGGGCTCCAACCCCACCGACGCCAGAAGCCGTTGAAACTGCTGCAACGGCTGCGGATCCTGTTTGCCGTCGGCCGTGACATGGCCCAGGTTATTGAGGTTGAAACGGCCCTGCATATCCTCCAATGCTCCTTGCAGGGTGCCGATCGGTTCGCCTTCGGGGTCGTCCTCCGGCGTGATGGGCAATGGCTGAGTCGGTTGCGCCCACGGTTGGGCGAGCGTGTCTTGCTGCACGCCGTTTTGCGTATTCTGAACGAGCACGTCGGCGGCGAGCGCTTCGGCGCCCATGCCGAAGTGGAACGCCTGCTCGGCCGCGATGATGCCGATCGTGCGGCGGCGCTCGAGCCAGCCGTCAAAGCTCAGCTTGGTCGCGAGTATGGCCGCAAGCGCCACCAGAATGAGTGCAATGATGAGCGCCACACCGCGCTGTCCTTTCACGCGCTTCGCGCACCTTCCAAGGGGGTCGCGGCGACCCCGTCCGATAATTTGGTTAACAATCACCCGGCCACCTCGATCAGCCGGCGTACGCGGCCCCAATCCTTGAACTCGATGGTGATCTCTACGGCGACTGGTCGGGTCCACAGAGCTTCTGCCTGATTCAAGTAAGGCGGCGGCCACTGGCTCTGCCAGGTCTGGTTGCCGTCGAGGTAGCGGAATTGGACGGTTTTCACGCTGCCGAACACGTCCTGGATCATGGGCTTCGTGCCCTGCACCGTGTCGAGCGCCGTGGTGTAGCTGCGCTTCAATACATCGTCGACCAGCGCATAAGAAACCCGCTGCAGTGTGCTGCGCTGCTGCCCGGCCGTGTTCGACCAGCCCGCGTGCGTGAGCTCGGCCAGCGCGATCGTGGTGGTGGCGGTCGAGTCGGAACTGAAACTGGATTGAAAGCCGGGATCGGAGTTGAAATGCATGCTCGAGGAGCTCGAGGAGCTCGAGGAGCCCAAGGTCGATGAGCTGCTCCCAAAACTCACGCCGGCCGGGCCGGCGCTGGTGCCGTTGCCGGAAAATCCACGCAGCGCCGGCACGCGTGTCTGACCGAGCGGATCGCGTACCGGCCGCGGCACCATCTGCGCGAAGTCCATCACCAGCACGCGCATGCCATACTCGATTTCGCGCGAGCGTTTCAAAGCCTCCTCAGTACGTTCCGCGGAGATGCGCGCCGCGCGATACGCGCCGTAGCCCAATGCCGACATGATGCCCAGGATCAGTAGCGCAACCAGCACTTCGATCAAGGTAAAGCCGGCGAATTGTGCGTGAGTTGCGGATCGGCGCTGCATGCTCATTGCGGGGTTGTCTGGCCGGCGGCCGTGGAGCCGCCGGTGGCGGTTCCGGTTGCGCCGGTAGGTATGCCTGTGGCCGTACCCGGCGGCGTGCAGGGCGTAGTGCCTGCGGCGTTTGCAGTGCCTGAGGTTGTCGTGGTGCCAGTGGCGGTCGTGCCGCCGGTAGCCGGCGTGCAGGGTATGGCGGTGGTGCCCGTGGTCCAATCGACAACATTCGAGCTGCCCGGCGTACCGAGAGAGGAACCGAGAAAGCTGGCGGACTCGGCCAGGGGATTGCCCTTGGTCTTGGCATCGCCCGCCCAGACGCGGACGACCACGCGCTTCATGCCGGGTATGCTGGTATCGAAGTAGCGCGTGTCGAAATGCCAGGTGCGATTGGCGAAATCAAGTTGGCCGGCGTCGGTGTTTTGTCCGGTGGTGGATGCGATCTTATTCACCGTCAGGCGTACCTCGGCGAGCCGATTGAGAGCGATCCATTGGGCGAGGGTTTTGTCGCGCAAATAGCCGCTGGTGCGCGCAGTGCCGCTGACGGCAGTCATCAACGCCGCCAAACCGATCGCGACGATCATGAGGGCGACCAGCACCTCGACGAGCGTAAAGCCGCGGCTCCGCCGACGCCTCACGTGCGTTTTTCCGGCTGGTTCGAGCTCTCGAGCGTCGTCTTGCCGAAGGCATCGCCGTCGACGGATGCCTTGGCCCGAGTCGCATCGCGCAGCAGCGTCAAGCGAAAGGGGGTTCCGTCGCCGCTCGCCGCGATCGCCACCTGGGGCGCGGGGGGCGGTTCATCGCTCGCCAGATTCCGGCCGATGGGTTTGAGCACGACAACCACTGAATCCAATTCCAGTTGAAAGGTCACGCCTTTGGGCAAATCGCGGTGGCGAAATTCTTGCTCCTGAGTGAGCGTCAGCCAGCGATCACGCGCCGGATCGTATACTACGAACTCATAGGCGGTGGGTTCTAGGCGTAGTCCGAAATCGCGGCCCTCGAGCACGGCACGCTCGTGCAGCAGGTCGACCAAGCCTTCGATGCGCCTGCTCTCCTCATCCAACTGAGAATCGCGCCCCGTCACCCCGATCGACAGCACAGCCAATGAGATGACCACGGCCATAATCACCACGACCACCAAGATCTCGACCAGAGTGAAACCCCTGCTGCGCATGGCGCGGCACCCGCAAGCGGGAAACCTACCTTTGCTCGAGCGTCGAGGTGCTGATGTCGGCGTCGTAGCCTTCACCGCCGGGTTTGCCGTCGCGTCCGTAGCTGATGATGTCGTAATCGCGCCCGTCGGCGCCCGGACTGACGTATTGATACGGATTACCCCAAGGATCCTTCGGCAATGACGGCAGGTAGCCGCCGGCGCGATAATTGGTGATGGTCGGATCCGTCGGCTGGGTGACCAAGGCCTGTAAGCCTTGTTCGGTGGTCGGGTATTTGAAATTGTCCAGACGGTACAGGTCCAGCGCCGTCTGAATGGCGCGGATATCGCTCGCCGCCCGCGTAACGCGGGCCTTGTCGACGTTCTCCAGGATTTTCGGCACGACGAGAGCACCCAACACTGCGAGAATGACCACCACCACCATGATTTCGATAAGGGTAAAGCCGCTCTGGCGCTTGTACATAATGACCTCGTTCATTCGATCAATCATATCAAAATAGGAGACCGCGATGCCTCGTGAAGGCGCAAATCGCCTTGCACAGTTCGCACTGGCCTTGCAATGGGACCGCGGCCGCTGGCGTTGGTTGCTCTTGATCTTGCTCGCCCTCGATCTCGTGTTGGGTCTTGGCGACAGCGTCGGCGGGCTGCTGCGCTATGATCGGAGCGCCATCGCAGCGGGCGGCTGGTGGCGGTTGCTCACGGCCCACACCGTGCACCTGGATGTACATCACTTGATACTGAACGAGTTGGGACTGGTGCTGATGTGGGCGCTGTTCGCGGGTGATTACGACCCGGTCGAGTGGTGCGTAATCGTCCTGTCCGGTGCTTTGGCGATCAGTTCCGGCTTATGGTGGCTCAGCCCGCATGTCGCCTGGTATGTGGGCGCATCGGGGGTGCTGCACTCGATCATGGCCGCCGGCTGCGCCAAGCATCTTGCCGAGCGAGCCTGGGATCGTTGGATCCTGCTCGTTTGCTTGTGCGCCAAATTGGCCTACGAACAGCTGGGTGGCCATGAGGCGCCCTGGATCGTCGTTGACGCTCACCTTTACGGTGCCGCTTGCGGATTCGCGGTAGGGGCTGCACTCTCGTGGCGTGTCGCTATAATTCGCCACCGATCTCGTGCCTAATATTCCTTCCGGGGTCCCTTCAGCATGTCACTTGCATTCGTTTTCCCGGGCCAGGGCTCACAATCGGTCGGCATGCTGAGTGCGTTGGCGAAATCCTCGGCGGCCATCGAGGCGACCTTTGCGCAGGCCTCGGAGGTCCTGGGCTACGATCTGTGGAAGCGCTGTCAGGAGGGCCCGGTCGAAGCGCTCAATGCCACCGAGTGCACCCAACCAGCGATGTTGACTGCCGGCGTCGCGACGTACCGTCTGTGGCGCGAGCGCGGCGGTGCGGTTCCGACCCTCATGGCGGGACACAGTTTGGGTGAATTCAGCGCGCTGACGGCGGCCGGCTGTCTCGAATTCAAGGGCGCGGTCGATCTGGTGAGATTTCGCGCCGAGGCCATGCAGAACGCAGTACCGCAGGGACAAGGCGCCATGGCGGCCATCCTGGGGCTGGAAGACACCGATGTCGAAGCGGCCTGCCACGAGGCTGCGCAGGGCGAAGTGGTCGAGGCCGTCAATTTCAATGCGCCGGGGCAAGTGGTGATCGCCGGAGCGGCGCCGGCGGTCGCCCGTGCCATCGAGGCCGCCACGGCCATGGGCGCGCGGCGCGCGGTGCTTTTGCCGATCAGCGTCCCGGCACATAGCTCGCTCATGCTGGCGGCGGCCGAGCGACTGCGCGTGCGACTGCAAGGCGTTGCGGTGACACCGGTGGCCGGCATCGCGCTCTACGGTGTCGACGTGAAAACGCACGCTGAACCGGACGACATACGCGCCGGCCTGGTCAAACAGCTGCATACGCCCGTCTACTGGGCCGCGACCGTGCGCACGATGATCGCCGCGGGCGCCACCCATATCGTCGAATGCGGACCCGGCAAGGTGCTGACGTCCTTGAATCGCCGAATCGACAAGAATCGCGATCTCAAAATGCTGGCGCTTGAGGATCCGCAATCCGTCGACGAAGCGCTCGCCACGATGCCCGGCTAAGGAGGATTTTGCATGTTGAACGGAACCATATGCTGAACGGAGAAGTCGCGTTGGTGACGGGGGCCTCGCGCGGGATTGGTGCGGCCATCGCCAGCCGCTTAAGTTTGGACGGAGCCCGGGTGATCGGTACCGCGACGACCGCGGCGGGCGCGCTGCGCATCAGCGAGAATCTGGCCGCGCACGGCGGCCGCGGCGCGGTGCTCGACGTGGTCAGTCAGGAGTCGATCGACGCTCTCATCGCAGACATCGAGTCGCAAGAGGGGCAAATCGGCATTCTGTGCAACAACGCCGGCATCACGCGCGACACTTTGCTGCTGCGGATGAAGCAGGAGGACTGGGATGCGGTGCTGCAGACGAACCTGGCGTCCGTGTTCCGGCTCTCCAAAGCGGTCCTGCGCGGCATGATGAAAGCCCGCAAAGGCCGCATCATCAGCATTGCATCGATCGTGGGTCTGACTGGAAATCCCGGTCAGGCCAACTATGCGGCGGCCAAGGCGGGCATCATCGGCTTTACCAAGTCGCTGGCGCGGGAGGTGGGCTCGCGCAACATCACGGTGAACGTCATTGCTCCGGGATTCATCGATACGGACATGACGCGGGCGCTGAACGAGACGCAACGCGCCAGCTTGAGTGCCCAGGTTCCTCTGGGCAGATTGGGCCATCCGGACGATATCGCGGCGGCGGTGGCATTTTTGGTCTCCCCGGGAGCTGCCTACATCACCGGTGAAACCCTGCATGTGAACGGCGGCATGTACATGGCTTGAAATGGTGACCTCAAGTGCAGGCGCGCGCCCCCCAAGTACAAGCGTTTGTCAAGCGAGCTTGAGGTCCACCAACAGGCAATTGTGGTTTCCAGGTAGCCGCCGGGGTTGCGTTCACATAAAATACGCGCCCTGCCGATACCAGAGGCTGGCCGCGGGCCCTTATGTTATGCGGCGCGTGTTACTTGTTAATTCTCGAAAAAAGGGCTTTCCCGAAAGGACACCATAACGATGAGTACTGTTGAGCAGCAGGTTAAGAAAATCGTGGCCGAACAATTGGGCGTCAAAGAAGAAGAAGTCACCAATGACGCCTCGTTCGTCGACGACCTGGGTGCAGACTCGCTGGACACGGTTGAACTGGTCATGGCGCTCGAAGAGGAATTCGAGACTGAGATCCCGGATGAGGATGCCGAAAAAATCACCACGGTGCAGCAGGCGATCGACTATATCAATTCGCACAAAGGCAAGACTTAGAGCCGATTGGGGCCAAGGCCTCAAGGTGCGAAGGGCACATCGATTGGTTGCCGTTCAAGCATCCCTTAGGAGCCTAGGAGTCCGCGGTTGAGCAAACGACGCGTCGTTGTTACGGGTCTCGGGATAGTGTCCCCCGTCGGTAATGATATTGCATCCGCTTGGGGCGCGATCGTCGCGGGCCGCAGCGGCATCGCACCGGTGGCCCGATTCGACACGAGCAACTTTCCCACGCATTTCGGCGGCGAGATCCGCCAGCTCGACCTCACGCCGTATATCAGCGCCAAGGACGCGCGACGGATGGATGCCTTCATGCAGTACGGCGTCGTGGCCGGGATGCAGGCCATGCGCGATTCGGAATTGGTCGTCACCGAAGCCAATTCGGACCGCATCGGCGTGCTCATGGGTTCGGGGATGGGCGGACTCGAGTCGATCGAGGTAACGTACGACAAGTATCTGGAGACTCACTCCCCGAAGAAAGTCTCGCCCTTCTTCATTCCCGCCAGCATCATCAACCTGGTGAGCGGTCACTTGTCGATCGCGTTCAACCTCACAGGCCCGAATCTCGCGGTCGCGACCGCGTGCACCACCTCCACGCACGCGCTGGGCATGGCCATGCGGATGATTCAATACGGTGAGGTGGATGCGATGTTGGCCGGCGGTTCGGAAATGGCCACCTGCCCCACCGGCATGAGCGGCTTCGCCCAGGCCAAGGCATTGTCACAGCGCAATGACGATCCGCAAGCGGCCAGCCGCCCCTGGGACAAGGATCGCGACGGATTCGTGATGGGCGATGGGGCCGGCGCGATGATGCTCGAGGACTATGAGCAGGCCAAGGCGCGCGGCGCCAAGATCTACGCCGAAATCATCGGCTTCGGGATGAGCGGCGATGCCTTTCACGTGACTGCGCCGCCCGAGGACGGCGAGGGTGCGCGCAAGGCGATGGTGAACGCGCTGGCCGATGCAAGGCTCAATCCGTATCAAGTGCAGTACATCAATGCGCACGCCACCTCGACCGAGTTAGGCGACCGTGCCGAGACCACGGCGATCCACCGCGCATTCGGTGCGGCGGCCAGGAAATTGGCGGTCAGTTCGACAAAATCGATGACCGGTCATTTGCTGGGTGCCGCCGGGGCGGTGGAAGCAATATTTTCCGTCCTCGCGCTGCGAGATCAGATCGCACCCCCCACCATCAATCTGGTTCAGCCCGGCGTGGGTTGCGATCTCGACTACGTGCCGAAACATGCGCGGCAAATGGCCATCGAGCACGTGTTGTCCAATTCGTTCGGTTTCGGGGGCACCAACGGTTCGCTCATTTTCCGTCGAATTTGAGCCGCTGGGGCTGGTCGCGCAGTTTCCGGAAATCTACCCGGGACTGCTCGAAAGCAGCGCTCCCATTGGCCCCGCGACCGGCGGCGGCCGCTTCGACATTCTCCCGATTACTTGCGGCGAGTGCTTGCGCCTCGATGCCGATGGCGGTTTGTCCGGTCCGCACGCGGCGGGCGCACGGGGATTTTTGCACGCGTTGGAGAACTGGTGGCGGGCGCTGCGCGTGCGCAATGAGGCGGCTTCGTTGCCATTCACCGGCGGATGGCTTTTGTACCTGGGCTACGAGTTGGCCGGCGAGATCGAGCCGCGACTTTCCCTGCCGCCCAGCGCCGATCCGGTCATGGCACTTGCTATTCGCGCGCCGGCAGCCTGGATACGCGACCGCCAGAGCCGGCGGGCCTGGGTAGCGGCGGAGTCGGGCTACGAAGCGGTGCTCGAGCGCTTTTCTGAGGATGTGTGCCGTGCCGGTGCGCCGCCCGAGCGGCAGGCGGCGGCGCGATTCGACGTGCAGGAGGAGGAACCCGCGCAGTTCCTGCAATCGGTCGGGCGCGCGCTCGACTACATTGCGGCGGGGGACGTGTATCAGGCCAATTTGTCGCGGCAGTGGCAGGGCCGCTCCTCCGTGCCGATCGATCCAGCGTCGGTCTATCAGCGTCTGCGCGCCGCCAATCCCAGTCCGTTCGCAGCGCTCCTGCGCCACGGCGATTTCGCTCTGATCAGTTCCTCTCCGGAGCGCCTGCTTTCCGTTCGCAGCGGCATCGCCTCGACGCGTCCCATCGCGGGAACTCGACCGCGCGGTGCATCGGCCGACCAGGACGCGGCGCTGATCAAATCCCTGCTCGGCAACGAGAAGGAGCGCGCGGAGCACGTCATGCTGATCGATTTGGAACGCAACGATCTGGGCCGGATCTGCGTGGGCGGTTCGGTGCGCGTCGATGAGTACATGGCGGTGGAGACCTATGCCCACGTGCATCACATCGTGTCGAATGTGAGCGGCCTGCTGCGCGAGGGGGTTTCCCCGATCCAGGCCATTCGTGCCTTGTTTCCCGGAGGCACCATTACGGGTTGTCCCAAGGTTAGGTGCATGGAAATCATCGCCGAGCTCGAGGGCACCGGGCGCGGCGCCTATACCGGCGCGGTCGGCTACTTGAATCGCGATGGCAATTGCGATCTCAACATCCTGATCCGAACGATCACCGCGCGAGGCGACGCCTTGCAGTTTCGGGCCGGCGCCGGGATCGTCGCGGATTCGAACCCCGGGCAAGAACTCGCCGAGACCCGTGCCAAGGCCGAAGGCCTGTTGCGCGCGCTGGGTAGCGGGACGCCGGGTTCGCGGTGAGCACCTGGATCAATGGTCGCTCGCGCACGTCGATTGACCATCGCGACCGCGGCTTTCAATACGGCGACGGCCTCTTTGAGACCATGCGTGTACGCCGCGGCCGTGTGCGGCTGTTGGATTATCACTTGGAGCGGCTCTTCGGAGGTTGTCGGCGGCTCAAGATCGAGGCGCCGGATGCGGCAATGCTGCGGCGTGAACTCGCTTCGCGCGCGGCACTGCGCGCCGATGCGATACTTAAGCTGATCGTGACTCGCGGCATCGGAGCGCGCGGCTATCGTCCGAGCGGTGAGGAGCGCTGTACGCGAGTGATCTCTCTGCATGCGCCGCCGCGCCACTCAGCGGCGGCCATGCTGGAACCGGTGCGGGTACGCATGTGCGAAACGCGGCTCGGGCTCAACCCCTCGCTGGCGGGCCTGAAGACGCTGAATCGGCTCGAGTCGGTGATGGCGCGCGGCGAATGGGTCGACGCCCGCGTGTGGGAGGGACTGATGAGGGACATCGAGGGCAACGTGGTGTGCGGCACCATGTCGAACTTCTTCTTGAGGCGGGGGTCCGTGTTGATGACACCGATGCTCGATCGCTGCGGGATCGCGGGCGTCATGCGCCGCTGGGTATTGGAGCAGGCGAGGAGCCTGCGCCTGCGCCCGCTCGAGCGTCGATTGCGCTGGGAAGAGCTTGGCGGAGCCGAAGAAGCGTTTATGACCAATGCCGTCGCCGGAATCGTGCCGGTTGCAGTCATCCAACAGGGTGCCGATCGCATTGAGCTCAGGCGCATGGAAACTGCCGCGCAGCTGCATGCGCGCCTGGAGTTGCTGTGAAGTCGCTGCGCTTCCTCGCCCCGGTCGCGCTGCTGGTGCTGGGGAGTGTTTTGGCCGGCGCGGCAGTTTGGAGAGGTCTCAAGAGCCTCGACGAGCCCTTGAAAGTTACCGCGCCGCTGCGGTTCAAGGTGCCCGCCGGCGCCCGGTTTGCGCAGGTGGCTGCCGATCTCGCCTCGCGCGGAGTCGTGCCAGAGCCGCGGGCGTGGGTACTGTACGCCCGGTGGAAGGGTCTCGCGTCCGCCATCAAGGCCGGAGAGTACGAAATAGAACCGGGCACGACGCCGCGCGCGTTGCTCGATAAAATGGTGAGCGGCCAGGTGCTGCTGCATTCGTTCACTATCGTCGACGGCTGGCGCGTGCAGGATCTGCTGCTCGCGCTGCGCCGAAACCCCGATGTCGTAACCACCCTGTCTGCTTCGGCTGATCACTTGATGGAAAAGCTCGGAGCGCTGGGCATCGATGCCGAGGGTCAATTCTTGCCGGAAACCTATCGCTTTCCGAGCGGCACGTCCGATGTGGAACTGCTGCGCCAAGCGCATGCGGCCTTGACCCGCGAGTTGGAAACGGTGTGGGCGGAGCGTGATCCCTCGTTGCCGCTGAACAATGCCGACGATCTACTGATCATGGCCTCCATCGTCCAAAAGGAAAGTGGGCTGCCGCAGGAGCTGCCGAAAATTGCCGGCCTCTATCTGCACCGCCTACGCATCGGCATGCGGCTGCAGGCTGACCCCACCGTCATTTACGGACTGGGCGAGCGCTACAGTGGGGATCTGCGAACCGTCGATCTGCGCACCGACGGACCGTATAACACCTATACGCGCAGCGGCCTGCCGCCGACGGCGATTGCCTTGGCCGGCGCCGCCGCCATTCGCGCGACCGCGCGTCCGGAAAAGACCGACGCGATGTATTTCGTCGCCTCCGGTAAGGGCGACGGCAGCCATATTTTTTCAGCTACCCTCGAGCAGCAAAACGCGGCCGTGGCGCAGTATCTGGCGCACCAGCGCCAGAGGGCCGCGGAGGCAGCGCGATGAGCGGCGAGGGCTCGATGGGCGGTGAGGGCTCGATGGGCGGCGAACGAGGGCGTTTCTTGACGATCGAGGGAATCGAGGGGGTCGGCAAGACCACGCAGCTCGCGCGCATCTCGAAGATCTTGTCCGACCGTGACATCGCTCACGTGGTGACCCGCGAGCCCGGTGGTACGCCGCTGGCGGAGCAAATCCGCGATCTGGTGCTGACCGCGCGCAGCGAAGGCTTACCCGATGCGGCGGAACTGCTGCTCATGTTCGCCGCACGCGCGGTGCACCTTGAGAATCTGATCGAACCGAATTTGGCGGCGGGTCGATGGGTGCTGTGCGATCGCTTCACGGATGCTACTTATGCCTATCAGGGAGCGGGACGGGGCCTCGGAGAGGACAGCATCCGGCCATTGGAAACTCTGGTGCAAGGAACACGGCAACCGGACCTGACGTTGCTGCTCGATGTGCCGGTGCAAATGGGCTTGCAGCGCGCCCGCCTGCGCAATGCGAGCACCGGCAACATGCGTTTTGCAAAGGACCGCTTCGAGGCGGAGCGGGCGGAGTTTTTCGAGCGAGTGCGTGCCGCTTACCTGGCGCGTGCCGCCGCGGAGCCGCAACGCATCGTAGTGATTGATGCCTCCCGCTCGGCCGATGAGGTCACGGCGCAAATTACCGGCGTGCTGCGTTCAAGAACATGGATTTCCTGAGCGCTGATTCTCTACCCTGGCTGCACGGGCCGCAGCGGCGCCTGCGCGATGCGCTGACCGCGCGGCGGCTGCCGCATGCGCTGCTGCTGCTGAGCGTGCCCGGCCTCGGCGCAGAGCTATTGGCGAATTGGATCACCGCTTTGGCGCTGTGCGAGTCGGGCGCGCAGCGTCCGTGCGGCGGCTGTGCATCCTGCGTCTTGTTGCGCGCGGACAGCCACCCCGACTCCTACGTCGTGCGCCTTGAGGACGATGCGCAGCAGATCAAAATCGAGCAGATCCGCGGTCTCATCGAGTCGCTGGTGCTCTCGAGCTTTCGGGGCGGTTACAAGGTCGGAATCATCGAAGGGGCGGAGGCGCTCAATGCGAATGGTGCCAACGCATTCTTGAAGACATTGGAGGAGCCGACGGATGACACACTGCTGATTATGATTGCCAAGCCGAGCCACCGTTTGCCGGCGACCGTCGCCAGCCGATGTCTGCGGCTCCCTTTGCATCCGCCCGCCAAGCCGGCGGCTCTCGGCTGGCTCGAGGAGCGTCGGCCGGGGGTGCACAATTGGGATGCCGCACTCGCGCTCGCGGGAGGTGCGCCGCTGCAAGCGCTGGAACTTCAGGCGGCCGGCATCACCGCGCTCGAGGAGGATATGCAGGCTAGTCTCCGGCAATTGAGCGCGGACGCGGTCGATGTCACGCTGCTGGCGGAGCGCTGGGTAAAGTCCGATCCAATCTTGCGGCTGACTTGGCTTGAGAACTGGATCACACGGAGCGTACGTGCGTACCTGGGCGAGGTCCCTTCGCTGCAAAGTGCGGAACCCGTCCGCTTGCCTGCCGCTTTACTTAAGCCCAAGATACAGGCTCTATTCGAGCTGCTGGACGCCGGCCGGGAGTTGCGGCGTTTTGCGTCGACCGGGCTGAATCAACAACTGGCGCTGGAAGCCTTGCTGCTCGGCGGTCGGGCCGCTCTGGCGACGTAGTCATTGTGCGGGAATGGTGGGAATTGAGAAGTCCAAGTAATAAACCCGGGTTGTTGACGCTCACGATCAAGGATAAGAGCGCGCTCTACCTCGCGTACATGCCGTTCGTGAAGAACGGCGGCCTGTTCATCCCGACCAACAGCAACTACCGCCTGGGTGATGAAGTCTTCATGTTGCTCAATTTGATGGGCGAGGAAGAAAAGCTGCCCGTTGCGGGTCGGGTCATTTGGATGACGCCGAAAGGCGCTCAAGGCAAGCGGACCGCTGGGATAGGCGTGCAATTCAGCGATCAAGACCGTGGCAACACGCAAAAGAAAATCGAGAATTACTTGGCGGGCGCCTTGGGGGGAGATAAGCCCACGCACACCATGTGAAGGCGGGGGGCAACCCTCTACGGCGCTAGCTGCAATAATTTCAGCACTGCTTTTGACAAGTGAAGCGCCCTTGCGGCGTAGGGCGTTGGAAACGGAGGCGAGACATCGTAATCAGCTTGTTTGCGTAATTCATGCAACTGGTTTAACCCGTTGCCGATGGCTCTATTCACGGTGCCGGGACGCAGATTGTAATGGTCGATAATTTCCTGGTGCGTGCTGCGACTGAGACTGGCAGCGGCTCTCGCGGATAGAAAGGCGGCGTAATAGGCGCGAGATGCGACCGACCTCGTGAGCGCTTCCGGAGCGTTTTGCACAGCATTCCACGTTTGCGCCAGCCGATAATATTCAATGGGATCAAACGGAATTGGCGAGGACATTCATCACACAAAGAAAACAGTCGTTGCGTTTAGTGCGGATACAAGAGTTTCCTGCCTTTCCACCTCTTCGTAGAATTTCTGCTCCAGCTCATCAAGCTTGTCGAGATCGTTAATTCCCGTTTCGACACGCAGCAGGGGCCTAGTCCAACCTTCTTCGTAATCTATTTGATTGGATATCGAAACCTTGGCATTGGGAAATATACGACGTACGGCCTTGATGAGAGCTTCTTCCCGCAGTCCGGTACTGATGCTTGGCGACGATGAAAATGGCTCTCTCACAAGCTGCGCCTTCCGCCGTTCCTTAAGGTCATATCGATTGATAATTATAAAGAATTGAACTTATGAATGACATATATCCACTTGATTATTAATTAGAAAGATCCACACAATTCGCGTACGATCGAGCTTTTCGAGGCTTCTCCGCTGGGAGCCTGTCTGAGCGTTGCGCGGCTTGGCCGTAGCGCCACTACGGCCTGCGCCGCGCGCCTTGCATCCGCTCCCTCTCCCAGCCAACGCGGCTCACGCGGATTACTCAGACGGGCTCCTAGGCTTGGCGGGCGGCGGTCGACCGGGTTCCTCCGCCTGCCGCACCGCGTAATCGGACTGCCCGTCCAAAGGAATCGCTTCGACGTATACGTCGCGCGATGCGGGCGGCGCCGCGGGCGATTCCAGATCAAGCGACCTGTGCGGCGCCCTGAAGCAATACACGGCAAATGCGATGCACACCAGGGCAAGCAGGATCGCGAGCCCCTTGTGCTCGGCCAGGAGCGATGGCGGTTTGTAGTCGTAGAGCATCCCCGGGGGCGGATAAACCATGGGTCCCTCGGCGCGAAAGACCCTCGGCGACACCGCCTTCGATTGCTCGATCTTGAACGGCTTGAGTTTCTTCAAGGCTAGGGAGCCTGTCTGCGTATTCCGCGTGAGCCGCGTTGGCTGGGAGAGGGAGCGGATGCAAGGCGCGCGGCGCAGGTCGTAGTGGCGCTACGGCCAAGCCGCGCAACACCGCAGACGCCCCTCTCCCGGCCAACCCTTCGGGACCGGGTAGATTTCGCTTCATCCATCGTTGTCGCCTCCTTATTGGGTGTCGACCCAACCGCGTCGGCTCCGCCTCGGCTGAAGCGAAATCTACCACGGTCGCGGCCACGGGGAATACGCAGACAGGCTCCTACCCCCGGCGCGAGCGCGCCGCCTCGGTGGCGGCAAGACCGCCTCGGAGCACATAGGCTTCGAACCCGCGTTCACTCAGGATGTAGGCTGCAGCGGAGCTGCGGCGCCCCGTGTCGCAACAGATGACATAGGGGGTGTTCTTGTCGAGTGCGTTGAGCTTCAGCCGAATGAAATACAGCGGGATATTGATGGCGTCGTCGATGCGAAAATTCTGGAATTCGCTCGGCAATCTCACGTCGAGCCATTTGCCGCCGCTGGCCACTATTTCCTTGGCCTTGTCGTGGCTGACCCATTGCAGCAAGGGTTCATTCAGCAAGGTTTGAAAGTCGGCCTTGCCGAGCCGCATCAGTGTGCCATCGGCCGACATGGTTACGGTCGCATTGCGCTTGGCCTCGGCGATCAGGGCCTCCTCCCCGAAACTGTCGCCCGGGCCCAGCTCGGCGAGCTTGATGCCCTCTTTATTCAGCGGGGTCTCGCGAGTAACAACGCACTTGCCGGACACCACGACATAAAAGTAATCGCCTTCGGTGCCTTGCTTGATCACCACATCCCGATCGCGGTAGTTGATGCGTTGCATGCGCATGAAGATCGCTTGAATATTGGCGGGCGGTATGCGATGAAAGGCCTTGGTCTGCAGCAAGGTCGTCATCCAATCGCCGGTCACATCGAGTCCATCGGCGTTCAGTTCGGCTACTTCATACTGGCCGGTTTGGTCCCAGGTCAACAGCACATCGAGCAAGTCGCTGTCGATCATGATGTATTCGAGGTCATTTGTGGCGCGCGCGGTGAACTTGCGCGGTAGGCCGGGAGCGAGCGCAGCACGCGCTTCCGGGCTGCCGGCGCGAACGGTTCCCACGACACGGTCGTCGGCACTTAGTTCCACCTGGCCGGCGACCAAGTAGAACGTGCGCTTATCGGTGTCGCCTTGCTTGAACAGCACGCGGCCGGCGTTGAGCTCACGGAGCTGCGTCTTGCGTGCGAGCGCATGCAAGTTCTCGGCCTTCAATCCGTCCAGGGGCGAGAAGGTTCGCAAAATCGCAAGATCGAGCGGTCGTTCATCCATCAAGCAATTCGCTGACGCCCTCGGTTACAACCCCATGAATTTGGCTGCGAATGCTACCACACGCCGGCCGTAGTCCGACCACGTAATGGATCACATCGGCGGCCGCTGCCCGGGGATCAACTGCTTCCATCCCGCGTCCGGGCGAAAGCGCTCGCCATAGCGCTGCTCGAGCTCGGTGAGGCGCCGAAGCACCTCATCGACGCCGCGCGCTTTTGCATAGTTCAGGGGACCCCCGCGAAAAGGCGCGAAGCCGGTCGCAAAAATCGCGCCGGCGTCCAGTAGGTCGGCGTCCTCAATGACACCCTCCCTCAAGGCTGCCACCGCTTCATTCAGCATCGGCAAGATCAGGCGGTCTTCGAGGTCTGGCGGGATATCGGCGTTTTGCGCCGGCGGCCGCACGGGCTTGCCGTCCCGCCAAAGGTAGAAGCCCTCGCCGCTCTTGCGGCCGAACTTCTTTTGCTCGACTTGGTTGACCAAAACTTCCGGCACGCGGCGATGAAACGCCTCCGCCAGAACGCGGCCCACGTGCAGCGAGACGTCCAATCCGACCACGTCGGCGAGCTCGATCGGACCCATGGGCATGCCGAAACGTGTGCCGGTACGATCGATGACCGCGGCGGGGATTGCGTCTGCGAGGGCAAAGAGCGCTTCGTTGATGTAGGGCGTAAGAATGCGGTTCACGACGAAGCCCGGCGCGCTCTTGCATGGCAGCGGCAGCTTGTCGAGCCTGCGAGTGAACTGCACCGCGCCTTGCACCGCGTCGGCCCGCGTGGCGGCGCCTTTCACGATCTCGACCAGTTGCATTTGCGCCACGGGATTGAAGAAATGGATTCCCACTAGCCGGCCGGGGTCTTGCAGCTTTTCCGCCAAGGTCTCGATTTTGATGCTGGAGGTGTTGGTCGCCAGTATCGCATTCGGCTTGAGCCGCGGTTCGAGTTCTGCATAGAGCGCCCGCTTGGCGTCCGCATTTTCAAAGATGGCTTCGATGACGACGTCCGCCGCCGCCGCACCATCGCCGGCTACGTCCATGCGCATGCGGGCGAATGCCTCGGTCGCCCCCTTCGGCTCATTCAAGCGCTTGTCGAACAAGGCCTTGGCGCGCTCGAATGCCGGCTTGATCAACTCTTCACTGCGGTCCTGCAGCGTCACGTTCATGCCGCGCAGCGCAGACCACGCCGCAATGTCACCGCCCATCACGCCGGCACCGATGACGTGCACGTGTCTGAATTCAATTTGCGGCTTCCCGCCCAGCCCTTTGAGCCGATCCTGAAGAAAGAACACCCGCACCAGATTGCGCGAAGTGGGGGAGCACATGAGCGCACTGATGGAGCGCGCTTCGGCCTCGTAGCTGTCGGCACCGACGGCCCCGTAGCGCTGCCACAGATCAAGAATGGCATAGGGGGCGGGGTAGTGCTCGCGCGGCACCTTCTGCCGCAAGGCAGACGCGGCCTGGCGCGCGACGAAGGGCCGCACGGCCTTGAGGTTCAAGAATTTCTCGACGGAAGGCGCCGTCTTGTGCGGCGGCGGCCGCAGCAATAGGCGCTTGGCGCGCTGCGTGAGTTCCGCCGGCGGTACGAGCTCATCGATCAGGCCAAGCTCGCGCGCGCGCGCGCCCTTGAGCGCCTTGCCCTTGAGCATCAGCTCCAACGCCGGACGAGCCCCGATCAGTCGAACGGCGCGGACGGTACCGCCGAAGCCGGGATGCAGGCCAAGCTGCACTTCCGGTAATCCCAGGGACAGCTTGGTGTCATCGGCGCCGATTCGATAGCGGCAGGCGAGGGCGAGTTCCAAGCCGCCGCCCAGCGCGAATCCGTGCAGCGCGGCCACGGTCGGACACGGCAGATCCTGCAGCCGATCGAGCACCGCCTGTCCTGCGCGCACCAGCGCGTACCCCTCCTCCGGGGTGCGGATATTCACGAATTCCTTGATGTCGGCGCCCGCAATGAAACCATTGCGCTTGGCCGAGTGAACCACCACTCCGGCAGGTCGCATCTCAGCGAGCTTGGTCAACGCGGCCGCGAGATCCCTAAGGACGGCCGCGGACAGTACGTTGGTCGAGGTTCCTGGCGTATCGCATGCCAGCCAGGCGATGCGCAACGCATCGACTTGCAAGGTCCAGCTGCTGATTTCGGACATGGCTCATGCGGCCTGTCGGGCGCGTTCGTGGATCGTGAAATCGCAAATCAGCGGCAGGTGATCGGACAGCTGAATATCCGGTATCTCGAACCGATTCACCTCGATCTGCGCGCTGTGCAGTATGAAATCAAGCTCCTTGCGCGGGCTGCTGCTGGGGTAGGAAGGAAGGCCTCGCGCATTGGCGTTCGTCAGGCCGGCGGCTTGCATGAACAAGTAAATCTCGTGGCCCCCCCAATAGGTATTGAAGTCGCCGGCCACGATCACGGGCTTGTGGGTCTTGCGCACCAGATCGTACAGATAGCGCAGTTGGTACTGACGGTGCCGAAACTTCAGCGACAGGTGTACGAGGAAGATTGCGATGTCGTCGAGCTCCAGTTCAATGATGAGCCGCTTGATGCCGGTGTCGAAGTAATGGAAACGCTCGCCGCGCACCCGCGGCGCCGCGAGGAACGCGTTCGCCTGCTTGCGGATGATGGGCACCAGTTGGTTCACCGAGGATACGCCGTACTTGCACTCGAAGGTGGAGTAATGGCCCAGGGAACGAGCGATGAAATCGGCCTGATTGATCATTCCGGTGCGGATCGACCCGGTATCGACCTCGATGAGGCCCACGACGTCCGGGTCCTGACGCTTGATGAAGTCGGTTATTTGCGACAGCACCTGCCGACTGGAGCGCAAATACCCGGCTCCTGGCACGGGAAGATGGAAGGCGGGCCCGGTTCCGGTAGCATAACGGATGTTATAAATGAGCAAACGCACGCCGGCATTGTATCGACGCGCGGTGCTTCGCGCATGACCATTGTCAGGCTACACTAGGTGCCTATGTCGACGCGCGATGATCCGATTCGTCTGTTCGTCACCCACTGCTGGGAGGAGAACGATGACTACACGCGCGTGTTCGAATATCTCGAAGCGCCGGGTACCTTTTATTACATCAATACGAGTCAGCCGCAGGCGAAGCGGCCGATCGATAAGGAGAGCCAGCGGGAGGATTTGCGCCGGCAAATCGCTCCTTGTGAGGTCGTGATCGCACTGCCCGCCGTCTATCGCGTTGCACCCGAATTGGTGCTGTTTCAAATGACTTTCGCGCAGGCTGCCGGTCGGCCGATCGTCGCCATGGAGAACTTTGGTTCCACCGAACCGTTGGCGAAAGCCATCAAGGACGCGGCCGACGAGGTGAGTGCGTGGAACGAGCGCAGTTTGATCGATGCACTGCGGCGCCATGCGCGCCATCAAGAGACGACGCGCTGGGATACGATTGAATTCAAGCTCGATTGATTAGCTGCGGGTGATTGGCGGCTTAAGACGATTTACTGCAGGCGATGAGCTTGCGGGCGATGAGCTTGCGGGTGATCAGTTGCTGGCGATGAGCGCCGGAACTTCGAATTCCGGGGTTGTGCAATCGACGCTGCGCAGTTGCACGACGGCGGCACTCTGGCGCATGGCGTTGACGTCGGCGCGGCACACCAGTCCGAAGATTTCCACGATGTGCGCTGCACAGTCATCGGCTTCTTGATTGGACATCTTGCGCACCGAGGCGACCACCGCATCCTCGCCGCGCAGCGGCTGCACACCGCAGAAGCTGCGCATGACTTGGGAGAACGAGGCGCGCACTTCGCTTGGCAGCTGTTCCTCCACCACCGACGCCAGATGGCGGCGGTATGCGGCGATCAGGCGCTGCTTGATTGGCGTCGAACGTACCAGTTCCAAAGTTGCAAAGTGCAAATTTTCCCACGCGCTGATCATGTATGCCCCACTTAAGCCAAAGACTAGAACCTTAAGTAATTTCGAGGTTGGTACATCCCTCGGAATCTTGTCAAATCAACACTCTGCGGTTGGAATATACAAGACATTCGACAAAACGCAACGCGGACTTTGTCAAGGTTTTGACGCTTTCTTTGCGGCGAATTTAGCGCTGGCTCACAGCGCTTTTCTAGAATCTAGATATTAAAAGATTCGTAAGCCATTAAATAATAAGTAAATATTATGAATTCAAGGTTATGCAATTCTACTTGGCACCGCTTATGCCGATATTTCCAGGCTTTCCTCCTCCTGGGGATGCGTGGCGCCGATCATCATATAGACAGCCGGAACGACGAAGAGCGTGAACAACGTGCCGATTCCAAGACCGGTGGAGATCACCAGTCCGATCGCGTAGCGCGATGCGCCGCCGGCGCCGCGCGCGAACACCAGAGGCACGACCCCGAGCACCATCGCCGCGGTAGTCATCAAGATGGGCCGCAGCCGCACGCTCGCCGCCGCCACGATGGCGGCGCGCTTGGATTTGCCGCTTTGCTGTTCCAGGTTAGCCACCTCGACGATGAGAATGCCGTGTTTGCTGATCAAACCGATCAGGGTCACGAGGCCGACTTGGGTGTAGATGTTCAAGGAGGCGCCGCCGACGCCTAGCGCGATGAAAATCAATGCGCCGGCGATCGACAGCGGCACCGAGATCAGAATGACCAGCGGATCGCGAAAACTCTCGTAGAGCGCGGCCAAGGTGAGAAACGCGATGATGATCGCCAGGCCGAACGTCGCCATGACGCCGGTCGATTCCTGAACGAACTGGCGTGTTTGACCGCCGTAGTCGACCGAATACCCCGAGGGCAGCGTACGCGCGGCGAGGTCGCGCAGATAGTTGAGCGCGTCCGCCTGCGACACGCCGGAGGCGGCGACGCCCGACAGCGTTGCGGAGTTCAACTGTTGAAAGTGATTCAGCGTTTCGGGCACCGTTTCGGTGCGGATGCGCGCGATCGTCGACAAGGGCACGGGAACCGCGCCGATGTTGGCAATCGGATAGTTGAGCATTTGATCCACGTTCAAGCGCGATACCCGTTCGACCTGCGGTATGACCTTGTACGAGCGCGTCTGCATGCTGAAGTAATTGACGTAGCCGCCGCCCAGCAGGCTCCCCAAGGATGCACCGACTTGACTCATCGTCAGGCCGAGTTGCGCCGCCTTGTCGCGATCGATTTCAATGACCGACTGCGGCAAATCGTACCTGAGGTCGGTGTCGAAGAACGCGAACATTCCGCTCTTGTTGGCCTCGTCCAGAAACGCCCGCGAGACCTCGTTCAAGCGCAGCGCGGGTTCGGTGGTTTTGAGGGCGAATTGCACGGGCAAGCCCCTCGCGCCGGGCAGCGAGGGCAGCTGGAATACCACTATTTTTTGCCCTGCAATGGAATTGAGTTTTTGCTGCAAGCTGCTCTGGATCTCGTTCGCGCTCGGGCGCTGCGCGATCGGCTTCAATACCAGACCGTCGAACGATGTGCCCGGCGCTTCGATCTGGAAGATGGCGTCTATGCCTCTTTGACTGCTCAGCAGCTTGTACGCCTCGGCGCCGTAGAGCAACTTATTCTGCAGCGTCGCATCGGGCGCAGCGGTCGGCTGCACCGCCATGAAGCCCTGATCCTCCTGCGGCGCAAGCTCGCTCTTGGCGCTGCGATAGAGCAGCGCAATGCTGACGAGCACGATGACGACGAACACGGCCGTCACCGGCGTGAAATGCAGACTGCGCTCGAGGCGATTCAGGTACCCGCTGCGCAAGCGCTCGAAGCGCACATCGATGTACTTGACGATGCGGCTCTCCCAGTCGTTCTGATCCGCGTGGTACGCCTGCAAAAGCCTCGAGCACATCATGGGCGAAAGGGTCAGCGCGATGACCGCCGAAGCGGTGACGGCGCCGGCGAGCGTGAAGACGAATTCGATGAACAGCGCCCCCGTGAGGCCGCCCTGAAACCCGATGGGGACATAAACGGCCAGCAATACCACGGTCATCGCGATGATCGGGTTTCCCAACTCGCGCGCGGCCTGCATGGCCGCGGCGAGAGGCGTCATGCCGCCCTCCAAGTGTCGATTGACGTTCTCGACGACGATGATCGCATCATCGACCACGAGACCGACCGCCAGCACCAGCGCCAGCAATGTCAGCAAATTGATCGAAAACTTAAGCGCCAGCATGATCGCCAGGGCGCCGACCAGGGACAGCGGAATCGCGACGACGGGAATCAATACCGAGCGCGGCGAGCCCAGGAAGGCGAATATGACCAGCATGACGATGATGAGCGCCTCGACCAGCGTGACGGCGACCTCGTGGATGGAAGCGTTCACGAAATCGGTCGAATCGTAAACGATGCGGCCCTCCAAACCCTGCGGCAGCTGCGCGAGAATGTCGGGGGCTACGGCTCTGACGTTCTTGATGACGCTCAGCAGGTTGGCGGTCGGTGCGATCTGAATGCCGATGAACACGCCGGTTGCGCCGTTGAAGGTGACGCGAGCTTCGTAGCTGTCCGCACCCAAGATGACCTGGGCCACGTCGCTCAGACGTATATTGGCGCCGTTGACCGGTTTGATGACGAGATTGCGAAAATCATCCAGGGAATGCAGATTGGTGTTGGAGGCCAGAGTGACCTGGATCATCTGGCCCTTGGTATTGCCCACCGCGGAAATGTAGTCGTTCGCCGCCAAGGCCGCCGACACATCGTTCGCCGTCAAGCCATACGCTTGCAATTTTTTCGGATCGACCCACGCCCGCAGAGAGAATGTGCGGCCGCCGATGATCTCGGCCGTCTGCACGCCCTCCACGGCCTGCAATTTCGGTTGCACGACGCGGATCAAATAGTCGGTGATCTGGTTGGCGGCGAGCGTTTTGCTCGTGAAGCCGAAATACAGAGCGTCGGTGGTTTGTCCGATTTGGACGGTGATGACCGGCAGCAAGGATCCGGTCGGCAGCTGGTTCAGGATCGAGTTGACCTTGATGTTGATTTCGGCGGCTGCTTTCGAGGTGTCGTAATTCTGGCGCAGATACGCCGTGATCGTGCTGGTGCTGCTCTGGCTGGTCGAGGTCATGTAGTCGATGCCGTTCGCCTGCGCGATGGCCGCCTCCAGCGGCGTGGTGATGAAGCCGGCTATGGAATCCGGATCCGCGCCCGGAAAGCTGGTGGAGACGGTGACGATGCCATTTTCCGTTTTCGGGTAGGCGAGGACCTGTAAGGAGCTGAAAGAGCGCATTCCCACCACGAGAATTCCTAAGCTCACGACCGAGGCGAGCACCGGGCGGCGAATGAAGAGGTCGGTGAATTTCATGCTGGGGTGTCGGCCTTATTCGTTCGGCGGGGTGGGGTTGCTGTCGTTCGCCGGCTGCACGCTATTGTTGATGATCACGGTTGTGCCGTTGCGCAGCTTCATCTGCCCGGCTGAAACCACCACATCGCCTTCCTTGACGCCGCTCAGGACCGCGACCTGATCGCCGCGGGTCTCGCCGGGCGTGACGAAGCGCTGCTCGACGGTATTCTTGGGTTTGCCGTTGCCGTCGACGCCGTGCTGCACCAGGTAGACGGTGTCGCCATAAGGGTTATAAGTGATTGCAGTCAGCGGCACGGTGATTTGGCGCCTCGCGGCGCCCGAGTCGATCGCCACGTTCGCAAACATGCCCGGCACCAGCCGCCTATCGGCATTGCGGAATGAGGCGCGCACCTGAACGTTGCGGCTCGCGGCGTCGACCTTGGAATTGATCGATTCGATGACGCCGGTGAAACGGACCCCGGGATAGGTATCGACGGCGGCCGTAGCGGCCTGACCGATTTTGAGGTGACTGAGCGCCTGCTGCGGCACGTAGAAATCGATCAGGATCGGATCGAGCGCCTGCAGGGTGACGACGGGAGTACCGGCGGTCAGGTATTGACCTAGATCGACTTGCCGGATGCCCAGCCGGCCGGCAAAGGGTGCCCTGACGAACTTCTCCTCGATCAGTGCCTGTTGTGCCGCCACCTGCGCGCGGGCCGACTTGAGGGTCGAGACATCGGTGTCGAGCGTCGCCTGACTGATCGCCTGCGCCGCAAATTGCTCTTGATCGCGCTTGAGCGTCTGCGCCGCGAGTTCGGCGGCCGCTTCCAACTGCTGCAGCTTGGCGAAGTCGTCGTTCGGCTTGAGCCGCAGCAGGAGCTTCCCGGCCGGCACCTCGTTGCCGGATTCGAAGTCGATCTCATCGACCACGCCGGAGGCTTGCGCGGAAAGATCGGCGCCGCGGATGGCGCGCAGCGAGCCGACCGCTTGGATCTGTCCCTGCCACGTCGTCGAGGTCGCCGTGACCGTCGACACGGTTTGCGGCGCTGTCGCCAACGCAGCCATGAACTTTTTCGTGATCGAGCCCTTGAATGCCTGCCAGCCGAAAATTCCTCCCAAGACGGCACCCACGATGAGCACCATGACGAGGAGCGGCTTGATCATTGCCTTGAATTTGACCGGATCGCCCTCCTGAGGCGTTGCGGGTTGCATCGTGCTCACAAGGGATCCTTAGCGTGCGGTGGTTGAATTGACGGCGACGTCGGCGCGGTTCCACCAGCCGCCGCCCAGCGCGTGAAACAGCGCCGCGGTGTCGGCGTAGCGCTGCGCGCGCGCCTTGACCAGCGCGATCGCCGCGTTCTGATAGGTCTGCTCGGCCGCCAGCACCTGCAGATAGCTGGCACCGCCCGCCTTGTACTGCGCCTGTGCCAGCTCCAGGCTGCCCGCCGCCGAGCGTTCGGCGGCCGTTTCGGCGGCGAGCGTGTCGGCGTCTCCCTGCAAGGCGTAGAGCGTATTGGACACGTCCTGAAATGCGGTCAGGACCGTGGCGCGATAATTCGCAGCCGCCTCCTGCGCGGCTGCCACCGCCGCGCGGCGCTGATGCACCAGCTGTCCACCCTTGAAGAGCGGCTGAGTCGCAGATGCGGCGAGGCTCCACACCGCCGAAGCGGGCGAAAAGAGGTCCGCAAATCGTACGGCGGCGGCGCCGTAGCTGCCGGTCAGGGTGAGCTGCGGCAACAGGTTGGCCGTCGCGACGCCGATCTGCGCGGTGGCTTGATGCAGCAACGCCGAGTACTCGCGCACGTCCGGGCGCTGCTCGACGAATTTCGACGGTACGCTCACCGGCAAGTCGACGGGCAGGGTCAACGAGTCGAGCTGGAATTCGGCGCCTGCATAGTCGGCGGGCAGCGAGCCCGCATAGGTCGCCAGCTGGTTGCGCTGCTGCGCGAGCTGAGTGCGCAGGGGCGGCAGGGTGGCAAGAGTCGCTTCGAGCGTCGCTTGCTGCTGCAGGAGGTCGGTGCGCGAGGCGCCGCCCGCCGTGACGCGCCGCTGCGTGATGTCGAGCTGCATCTGCTGCGCCCGCGCGATGTCCTCGGTGGCGGCGATCTGCCCACGGAGCGATGCCTCGCTGATCGCGGCGGTGACCACATTGGCGCTGAGGCTGAGATAGCTTGCCTCCAGCGCGAACCGTTCGTAGTCGGCCTGGGCCTGCAAGGCCTCGACTTGACGGCGGATGCCGCCGAACGCATCGAGCGTGTACGACACGTTCACGGAGGCGCTGTTCAAGGTATATAAAAACGACTCGTTGGCCGGCAGGCCCAATTCCGCCGCGGAGCTTTTGCTGCGCTGGCTCTCAACACTGCCGGAAACGCTCGGATACAGCGCGCCGCGCTGCGCAGCGACATTCTCATTCGCCTGGCGCAAGGCCGCCTGCGCGGCCTCGAGCGTCGGGTTGTGCTCAAGAGCGCGCTCGATGAGTGCATTGAGCTCTGCCGATTGGAACAAGGTCCACCACTGACCGGGGATGTCGAGGCCGTTGACGAATCGCTGGGGTTGGCCGCCGGGCAGGGGTGCTGCGGCAGTGACGGGGGCAAGCTCACCCGGGGGGACAAAGCCCGCGCCGGCGGGCGCAGGGGGCGGTTTGAAATTCGGACCCACGGTACAGCCGGCGAGAACGCAAATGGCCGACGCAGAAATCCAGAATCTGGCTTCGTTCATGGGTCACCCGGCGTCGTCGGCCGTGCACGCGGTCGTCGGCCGTGCACGCGGTACGGCGCCGTTGAGAAAGATCTCTACAACCTGATTCAGGTGCGTCGTGAAGTCGAGTTTTGACGTTTCCTCGAGCGAGCCGAACAGCAGGCATTCATGCAATTCGGCGCACACCATCTGCATGAACAGCGCCGCCGCACGATCCGGGTCGCTGAGGGCGAGATTGCCGCGGCGAATCTGGATGCGGAAATAGTTCGCGATGGCGTTGTCGACGTGCGCTTTGGTACTGCCGCGCATTTTCGCGGCGAGAGCCGGAAACCGCTGGGCTTCGGTCACCACGATGCGAAACAGCGCGGCCGCGTCCGGATCGCAGGCTCGACCGGTGATGGTCTCGCCGATCGCCATCAGCGCCTCCCTGAGCTCCATACGGTCCAGTGCTTCCGTCGCCAACGCCGTTGCCATGTGGCGCTCGACCAATCGAGTGATCACGGCGGCCAGCAGATCCGCTTTGTTTCTGAAGCGCTCATATATGGTGCGCGTGGAAACGCCGGCTTCATGCGCGACTTTGTCGATGCTTGCGGCGCCATAGCCGTCGCGTAGAAAAACCCGCGTGGCCGCACCGAGCAAGGTGTCACTGCGCGCCGGCTCCGTACCGCGGCGCGGGCGACCCACCCGGGGGGCTGCCAGCGGCACTGCTTGCTTCGGGTCGTTCACCGAAGAAAAATGACATGTGTCGTTTTCCATTGCAAGAATTATTTGCGAAAATGACATTCCATTCATAAAATATAATACATTAAATAATTAGTAATCAAATGAATACCGCACATCCACTTTTCGAATTGATGGAGGCCAGTTTGCTGCGCCTGAGCGCGCGGATGCCGGATACCCCCGTGGCGGGAGTGACGCTGAGCCGCCTGCTGCTGTATTTGGGGCGCGGTATGGCCGCGATGCTGGAGCAGCAAATCCGGCCTTTCGGTCTGGCGGAGGCCGAGTTTCGCGTACTGACAGCGCTCTTTTCGCAGCCGCAGGGAGTGGCTCATCCGAGTGAGTTGTGCGCGAGGACCTCGCAAAGCCCCGCCAACATGTCGCGCATCAGCGATGCCTTGGTGAGCCGCAACCTCATCACGCGCGGCCTGAGCGCACAGGACCGGCGGCGCATGGTCCTGCGCATCACGGAGCAGGGCGAAGATCTGGTGCGTCGTTTGCTACCCTTGCTGTTTGCTCCCCTGCGCGAGATGTTCGGCGAGCTGTCGGACGCCGAACAGCAACAGCTGATCGCCCAACTGAAACGGTTGGGTGTAAGACTGGATGCCGTGATGGCGCACGAGAGCCTGGAGCGCACCCCGTGAAAGGGCTGCGCCTCGACTCAGTGACGGGCTCGCTGATGCTCTCGCTGGCGATTGCCGGGTGCGCCGGCTTGCCGCCGAAGCCAAAGCCTGTGGCGCTGCCCACCGAGGCCCCGTTGTCCGATCTCGGCAGTGGCGGCGGTGCCTGGCCGTCACCGGCATGGTGGCGGCAGTATCAAGACCCGACCCTCGATCAGCTCATAGAAATGGCGCTGCGCTACTCACCGACGCTGGCCACCGCTCACGCCCGCTACGAGTCGGCGCGGCAGTCCGTGCGCATCGCCAGTGCCGCCACGGGAGCACGTGTCGACGCGAGCGGCGATTTCTCTCGACAGCGGTTCAGCGACAACGGGGTATTCTCGCCGCGACTGCTGGGTTTTGCGTGGTACAACCAAGCGGACTTGGGATTGCAGGCGAGCTACACGTTTGATTGGTGGGGCAAGCAGCGCGAGTCGGTCGAAGCGGCCATGGATGAAGCGCACGCGAGCCAAGCGGATCGCAGTGCCGCCGCGCTGATGCTGGCAAGCTCCGTTGCCGATAGCTACTTTGGATGGCAGGCCGATCAGGGCCGCCTAGCACTGGCCCGCGAGCGCGAGACGACTGTGCAGCGCGAGTACGCCGTCGCAGCGGCGCGCATCGGCGCGGAGCTCGATCCAAAGGACGATCTGCAGCGCGCCGCCGCCGCGCTCGCCGCAGTGCGCGAGCAGATCGCGAGGATCGAAGGCTCGGCGACGCTGCGCGTCGTGGTGCTCGCCGCACTCGTCGGCCGTGCCGCCGCCGAGCTGCCGCCGTTGGCGGCGAAACCGTTGCCGGCGATCGGCACGGCTCTGCCGGATGACGTGCGGATCGATCTGATCTCGCGCCGCGCGGACATCACAGCCAGCCGCTGGCGCGTGGAGCAGGCGGAGCAAAGTCGTGAGTCGGCGCGCGCTCAATTTTTTCCCGACGTGAGCATCAATGCGCTGATCGGCGTGCAGAGCGTCGATGTGGGCACGCTGCTGCAATACGCGAGCCGTGTGCCGTCGGCGACCGCAGCGGTCCATTTGCCCCTCTTCGATGCCGGGCGGTTGAAGGCGCGCTACGGCGCGAGCCAAGCGGCGGTCGACTCGGCGGTCGCGAGCTACCAAGAAACCGTGGTCAGTGCCGCCCAGGACGTGGCTACGCAGGCGTCCACGCTCGCCCAGATCGCGGCGCAGCGAACGCAACGCGCCATCGAGCTCGATGCGGCGCGGCAGCTGCGGGCGAGCGCCGCGGCGCGAGTGCGCCAGGGCGTCACCGATTCGCGAACGGAATTGACCGCCACCGAATCGTGGATTGAACAGCGGGATGCGTTGCTCGCGCTCGATGCGGCGGCCGTTTCGGCGGACATCGGGCTCAAGCGCGCGCTCGGCGGCGGTTATGAAAGGACGAAATCAGCCCCATGAGCGCAAACATCGAAGTTCCGACGGCCGAGAATGGCAAGCGGCGCAGGATTCTGCTGCTGATCGCGGCGGTGTTCATCGTGATCGGTGTGCTGTGGTCGTTCTATTGGGTGCTCGTTCTGTCGAAGCGAGAGCGCACTGATGATGCCTATGTCAACGGCAATAAGGTGGTCATTTCGGCGCAAGTGCCGGGCACAGTGGTCGCAGTGCTCACTGACGACACGCAGCTCGTGCAAGCCGGGCAGGTATTGGTGCGGCTCGACCCGACCGATGCGGATATCAGCCTAGCCCGCAGCGCAAGCGCCTTGGCGCAGACGGTGCGGCAGGTGCGGCAGGAGCGTTCGACCGCCAATCAAAATGATGCGATCGTTGCAGCGCGCAAGATTGAGCTTGCCCGTGCCCAGATCGACCTTGCGAAGCGCGAGCCGCTGGTGCCGGCCAACGCCATTGCGCCCGAAGAGGTGCGGCATGCGCGCGAATCGGTCGAGCTCGCCAGGGCGGCTCTGGCGCAGGCGATACGCCAAGCACGCGCGGCGCACGCCTTGGTCGACGGCACGCAGGTGCACAACAACCCTGCTGTGCTGCAGGCAAAGACCGCTTTTCGCGATGCGTGGATCGCGGCGCAGCGCAACGCCGTGATCGCACCGATCACCGGCTATGTTGCCGAGCGCAGCGTGCAATTGGGCCAGCACATCCAGGCGGGGCAGGCGCTCATGACGGTCATTCCATTGAATACTCTGTGGGTCGACGCCAACTTCAAGGAGGTGCAATTGCGCAATGTGCGCATCGGCCAGCCGGCTGAAGTGCGCAGCGACCTGTACGGCGGATCTTATATTTTCCGCGGCCGCGTCACGGGCATGTCGGCCGGGACCGGAGCGGCCTTTGCGTTATTGCCGGCGCAGAACGCCTCGGGCAACTGGATCAAGGTAGTGCAGCGCGTGCCGGTGAGAATTGAGATCGACGCGGCGGACCTTGCCAAGTCGCCGCTCCGCATAGGGCTGTCTGCGACGGTCACCGTGGACACGACGCATCGAGACGGACCGGTGCTCGCGGGGAAGGGGTCCGAGAAGCCGGTCGGCGATACCCAGGTCTACACGCAGGATCTTGCGAGCGCAAACACAGAGGCGGATGCGGTCATAAGCCGTAACCTCGGCGCCGAAGACTGAGCGCACGCCGCATTCATCGAAATCCTCGACTACTTGATGCCGCGCGTCGCCGAAACGCTGGAGCGGATCGCCGGCGAAGTCGTCGAATTCGCGCGCCTGCCGACGAGCTGAGCACTTGAAGCCCGACGCGCCTTAGGGGAATCCCCCCATACCGTGGAATGGGCGCGCGAACTGTGAACCGGGCTTCAGTTTTATCAACGACGGGCCGATATGCTCGAACCGAATGAACACTCAAGCCGGGGGGGTGGTCCGTGTCTAATCCGGGCGCCGCCACCCATCGCATTCTCCTGATCGACGACAACGCGGCGATCCATGGAGATTTTCGCAAGGTCCTCGGCGCCGATGCCGCGGATGCGGCGCAGGCCGCACTTGCGGTGCTTGAAGCCGGTCTTTTCGGCGAAGCGCGCGGGGCGGCATCGCGCCCCAATTTCGAGATTGACTCCGCCTATCAGGGGCAGGAAGGAGTGGAGATGGCGCGCAAAGCCGTGGGTGAGGGGTGCCCCTACGCCATGGCGTTCGTCGACATGAGGATGCCTCCTGGTTGGGACGGCTTGGAGACCATTGAGCACCTGTGGGCAGTGGATCCCGATGTGCAAGTGGTCATCTGCTCTGCGCACACGGACTACGACTGGTCAGAAGTGGTCGACCGATTGCAGCATTCGGACAAGCTGCTCGTGCTCCGCAAGCCCGCTGAGCCGATCGAGGTTCTGCAGTGCGCGACCGCGCTCACCCGCAAATGGCAGAACGAGCGCTTGGTACGGGAGCAGATGGAACGGCTCGAGCAGGTAATCACGGTGCGAACTACGGGGTTGGAGGCCGCGAACCGGCAGCTCCGGCATTTGGCCACTCACGATGCACTGACCGGCCTCCCGAATCGCGTGCTGCTCGACGACCGGCTGACTCAGGCGATGGCGCACGCCGACCGCGACGGCCGCTCGTTCGCGCTGTTGGTCTGCGACCTCGATCGCTTCAAGCTCGTCAATGATTCCTTGGGGCACCGCGCGGGCGATGAGCTATTGCAGGAGGTCGCCCGCCGCTTGACGGGCTTGGTACGGACCGTCGACACGGTGGCGCGCTTCGGCGGGGATGAATTCGTGCTGCTCGTCACCTCCATCGAAGATCCCGAGGACGCGAAAGGTCTGGCGGCGAGGGCCATCGAGGCCCTGCAGGCCCCCGTGCGGATCGCGGGAATCGACGTGCATACCTCACCGAGCATCGGAATCGCATTTTATCCCGCGGATGGAAATACGATCGAGGCGTTGACCGCACATGCGGACGCGGCCATGTATTGCGCCAAGCAGCGCGGTCGCGGCAACGTGCAATGCTTCGAAGGAGGAATGAATGCCGGGTCGGAGGAGAGGGTTCAGCTCGAAAGCGACTTGCACAATGCCATTGCGCTCAATGAATTCGAGTTGTACTACCAACCCAAGGTGAGCACGACCACCGGCACGGTGCGCAGCGCCGAAGCCCTGATTCGCTGGGCACATCCCAAACGCGGGTTGATTTCCCCCGACGGCTTCATCCCGTTGGCCGAGGAATGCGGCTTGATCGGCGCCATCGGCGAGTGGGTGGTGCGCGAGGCCTGCCGGCAAGCCCGCGCCTGGCAAGATGAGGGAATGGCGCCGCTGCGGATTTCCGTGAACCTTTCGCCCTCGCAGTTTCGCGGCAGCGGGTTGACCGATACGATACGCCGCGCGCTCGCTGACGCGGGTCTGCAGCCCCAGTATCTCGAGGTGGAGCTCACCGAGAGTGCCGTGATGAGCGACCCCGAGGAGTCGATAGCGATCCTCGAGCAGCTCAGCGCAATGGGGGTGCTGGTCTCGGTCGATGATTTCGGTACGGGTTATTCGAGCATGAGTTATCTGCGGCGGTTTCCAATCGATAAGCTGAAGATTGATCGCGTATTCATCAACGAGATCGCGAGCCGCGCGGAGGACGCATCGATCGTACGTGCGATTGTTTCCCTCGCGCACAGTTTGCGCCTCAAAGTGGTGGCCGAGGGCGTCGAGACTGCGGCGCAGCTCGAGTTCCTGAAGCACGTCGGCTGTGATGAATATCAGGGCTATCACTTCAGCCGGCCGCTGCCGGCGGGTGAGTTCGCCCGCGTCGTCCGCGAAACGACGCTGCAAGCCCCGCCGTTGACCGAAGAAGAAGCGCTCCGGACCCATAGCAAGCTCGCGGCGTACCGGCGCAGGTAAAATTCGACCGTTGCCCGCACGCATCGCCGCTGCGATCATGCGGCGCTTCGTACCTGCTGATTACGTTACGCGCTAGGAACGGGAGGAGGGCATGTACAATGGCGCTCGGCTTTACGGGAACGTGCGTGCGAGGAGGGCGTCCTGGGCGAATTGATGAATCACACCGGCCCAGGTCGGCCACGCGACGTCGGCCGCCGGGTCGTGAGGTGTCCCGCCGTCATCCGGCGGTATTGCCACCATCGACCAACCAGGCGGCACCGGTGACATAGCTGGCCGCCGCCGCCCCGTCCGGTCGGCTTAAGCGTCCAGCGTCCGCGTCGCCGCAATTGAAGGACGGATCATGAGTGCTTGGACCGCCATTAGGGACCCGCTGCAAGGAAAAACCTCGTTGTCCAGGGTATTTTGGCTGTATGGGGTAGCAGGCTCCGTTTTGGTGAGCGCGATGGGTTTGCTGATTAGTCCAAGCAACGGGTCCGCCGGGCGACTCTACGATGTGTTCGGCTTCATCTTCAGCGTTTATGTGACGGTCGCCACCTACCGGTGTGCAGGCAACTGTCAGTCCAAATCCCTGGCTCGGTTCGTGCGAATTTCAGCCCTCATTTCGCTCGCCGTATTGCCGGTGTTCGCGTACTTGGAATTCACGGGAGCGCTTGACCTGGCTGCTATCACGATGCAAGGCGAACAATGAGGTGCTCAAAGAGGTAGGGGTACGCCGACGGGCGCTTGCCGCGAAATTCTCACTACCACCGCGGGCAATGCCGCTGGTTAGGTGTTTAGCGCGGACCTCTGCCCGCGAGTAACGGAGTGAACAGTCAATGTGCCTGATTCTGCTTGCCTGGCAGGTGCATCCGGAATTTCCGTGCGTACTTGCGGCCAACCGCGATGAATTTTACCGGCGTCCAACCAAAAGCGCCGAGTGGTGGCCCGACCACGCGGGAATTCTAGCGGGACGGGATCTGACAGCAGGCGGTACGTGGCTGGGAGTAACTCGCGGCGGTCGCTTCGCAGCCTTGACCAATTTCCGGGATCATCGGGCTCAACGTGTAGACGTGCCGAGTCGCGGCAACCTCGTGACGGAGATATTGGAGTCGGGCCATTCCATGCCGGATAGTTTGGATCACCTTCGAAAAGTCGGTGCAGACTACAATGCTTTCAACATGATCTTCAGCGATGGAAACCGGCTCGGTGTCTTCGAAAGTGTGCGCCGTGATGGCAGCGAGCTAGGCCCCGGCATTTTTGGCTTATCCAATGATCTGTTCGACACGGCATGGCCCAAGGTGCGCAACGCCAAGTCTCGCCTAGCTTCTGCGCTCACCGATATGCACGATGAGACCGCGTTGATGAGCTTGTTGCGCGACGACCGGCAGGCACCGGACGCAGATCTGCCGCAGACAGGCATTAGCCTGGAGTGGGAGCGGCTGCTGTCCAGCGCTTTTGTGCGCGCCGATGAATATGGCACACGCTGCTCCACGGTTTTTCGCATTGATCGCGCCCGGCGGGCGTACTTCGATGAGTGGTCATGGGATCGCGGAGGCGATGAGATCGGGAGGAAGAGCTATCGGTTTGATTTGCAGTTGGCGTAAACCTTGAGCTGCGTATGGGCGCCTGCCCACCTCCCGGCGCGGTAAGCTGCGCTGGCTGATCAGGTGCGGCGCGCAGCAAACACTCCCGCATAAACCACAGCCAACAGTCCTGTGAGGAATATACCGTCGAATGTCCCCGCGCCGCCAATGGATGCGATCGGTGCCCCGAGCCCCTGTATCTTGCTTAAGTTCAATAAGTCCGCGCCGATGAGCGTTCCTAAACTCCCACTCGCGTAAGCGAGTGGCCCGGCGTAGCGTCGCGACAGCATCACGGCCACTATCGCGGTCACCAGAGGAGGCACAAACACCGGCTCCGCGATTCCCAATCCCGGTTCGGGTTTTGCAAGAAGATAGCAAGCGATCGCGACGACAGCGATTCCCACGAGGCTCAGGCCATAGAGCCGGTTCTTCGCGATCATGTACAGCGAGAGCAGCGTCGGGATGACTGCGCCTCCCAGATTGACCGCCAACACCGTCGCGGGCCATTCACGTACCAATGGGATCACGTACGGGATGCCGAAATACGTGACCTTCGCGGCGGTGGATACCTGACGTTCGGGCCAGTAAGCGATCGGGATGTTGATATAGCTGCCGAGCAGACACGCCAACAGCAGTGCGAGCATCGTCCGGGGGCTGAGTCCCAAGTTCGCCGACGCAAAGCGCAAGATTTGCGACGCGACGATGCCGACCGCGAGGCCGAATAACCCGATCAATACCAACAGAACGGGCGTTGCGACTGGGAAATAATGCATACCGGAAGGGGACATCGGTGCTCAAATCCGGTAAGAAGCAGCGATGAGGATGGCGCTTAGTATCCACGGCAGGAGCTCAGCGTTCATATCCTTGGCCATAGCCAATTTTACGGCGAATGGCTGACTCATGTTCATCGAGGCGAAAGGTCAGCCACATGCGACCTCTGCGATGCTTGAGCGCATGCCGGGCCAGAACCGTACTTGGAGAGTTACACCATACGGCTCCCAGTGGAAGGCTTTCGCAGCAGGTCGGGATAGAGGTTATGAATGATCTAGGCCGTCCCGACTTGAGGCGCGTGAGACTATAGTGCAACTATACATTTCAAGATGCTGAATATACACGAGTTATTGGTACCTATATCGCAACCATTTCAGAAAAATCGGGTCGACCTCGTGGGATCGCTGGGTCGGATCTGCGGCGCAGCACCGGTTGCAGTCATGCTTCATCGCTCATGCGCTTTCGCCGAGTCGGTGGTACTGCTATCCACGTTGCGAGAACGAGCGCAGCGAACGCCACGTAAGCCACCGTGAACACCCAGGCCGGAGCGTCGTAAAAGATAAGCCAGTCAATCCAGCGTTCAATGAAGCCGCCGGCGGACCGGCGTCCGCGCAACGCGTCCTCCCAAACCGTCAAAGGACACGCGAGCCCGAGTAAGGACTCGGCCGCTATGAACAAGATGGTACCGAGATGCATCACGCGCCAGCGCCATTTTCTCACCCACGCCCAGCGCAGCGCGGCGCCGAGGCAGATCAACGGCAGCCCGGCGGTGACGAACAGGACTACAACGAAATGAATCAAGACGACGGCATCGACCAGCATGGCAAGCCCTTCAATCTCGTCGCGGGCACCGTCGGCGCAACGCTGCGCCCGCGGTAGGGTAGTTCAATTAGTGATGTGCGGACGGCTGGCAAACGCCGCATCAAACAGGCTTTCGAGGACCGGAGATACACCGCGCATTTGGTCGACGACCTTCTTTGCCCAAGCGAAATAGTCGGCCCTTCGTTCGAGCGACCAATTGACCGGGGGCGATCGACTCATGTCGCGCACGTTGCAGATCTTGTCAGCGAGCTTTACCAGCTTTGCAGGCTCGCTGATCGCAGCGGCATGCTCAATTTGCAGGCGTTTGCGTTCCTGCTTCGGAAGGGATTTATCGTCGGTGACTTCGACGACGATCGCCGCGATATGAGGCCCGAACTTGGCCTCGAGCTCCTTGGCTGTGGTGTCAGTGTCCTCAATGGTGTCGTGCAACAAGGCAGCCGCCAGGATCTCTGGATCGGTGATGCCGGCCTCGTTGGCCAACACGTTGGCCACGGCGATTGGGTGGTTGATGTAGGGACTGGCCTCGGCGCCCTTGCGACGTTGGTCGCGGTGTTTATGCGCGGCGAAGGCGCTTGCAGCTAGGACGATTGCAACAGGGACACAACTCGTTTCCAAGTGGATTCTCCCGATCGGTGGCGTAACTGATTTGGCTGCGTAAGCGGCTGGGGACCGAGATGCGATCAGTCCGTTGCCTCACCAACCAGACGCTGACGCCGGCCCCGGTAACGCTGCTCGAAAGCATGTTCCAAGCCTCAAAGCCTAAAGATGTAGTTCGAAATCAAAACGACGGCGAGTCCGGCCAGCAACGTGACATACGGCAGTATGCCCGCCTTCGTTTCGGTAATCGGCCTTCCGCCGACCTGTAGATCTTCCAGCATTTTGTCGGGAAATCTACCCCTATCCTGTACATAGTGACGATACCAGAACACCGGCAATATGAGCGCTGCTGCAAGGACGCCGGCCCACAACGCCCAAGGGTTCCAGACTTTCGCTCCAGCACCCATGAACGCTGCGTTTACAAAGGCGAAGAACCCACCGAGAGCCAGCAGCCACGTTGGCGCGCGGTACGGTCGTGCAATCTCACCCGAATCAATTCGATGTATCCAACCGGAGTTGAGATTGAGAAAATTAAATATCATATAGCCGCAGTTCGATATAGTCAGGATAAACACGAAGCTTGGTCCTCCTCCGCAAGCCATGGACAGTGCGACTAGGTTAAAGATCAGGTCTGTCCACATCGCCCGTGTTGGCGCACCGTGGGAATTTACCCGGCTGAGGTAGCGCGGCAACCACCCATCGACAGAACCTTGATAGAGTGTGCGCGACGAACCGGCCATCGCCATCATGATCGAGAGAAGCAGTGCCAGGATCATCAATACGACCAGCAAGGCCTCAGTAGTGCGGCCGCCGCCAACCATTCCCGCCAAGGCGGCCGCGACGCCCGATCCATCGTTGATTGCCGGAGCGAGCATACCGGTGACGCCAAGGACACCCTGAAAAGTAAACGGGACCAAGATGAACAGCCCGATACAGAGCACTCCCGAATAGAATATGGCCTTAAAGGTGTCGCTTCCGGGATTGCGGAATTCGCTCGTGTAGCACACCGCGGTCTCGAACGCATAGGTGGACCAGGCCGCGAGGAACATGCCTCCCAGCGCCAATGTCCAGCCGCTTAAGTTCCAATTCCCAGCTGCGGCTCCGCCGTTGGCAAAGGGTGGAACCAGATGCACGAAATTAATGTAGTCCACGTGTCCATTCAGGATCGGCACCACCCCTACGATGACCAGGGGCACTATCACGAGTAAGCCGATATATTTTTGAATATTTGCAGTACCGCTGATACCGCGATGTTGGATCGCAAAAGTGATCAGCATGAGCGCGGTTCCGACAAAGAACGCCGCATTGAGCGAAAACGTCACCGGACCTATGGTTTGAGTGAGCAGCGTCCACTCTCTGAAATCATGAATTGGCGCGACCGCCGTCAGTACGTAAGCCGCAGCAATGCTGCAGCCAAGGGAGAGTACGGGTGACCAGGCGAACCAATTGCACCAGACCGAGAGCGGGGCGATCACCTTGCTGTACCGCACCCAGGCGGCCGCACCGTATATGGATGCGCCGCCGGACTTGTTGGGAAATAGCCCGGCAATTTCGGCATAGGTGAACGATTGGATAAACCCCATCACGATCGATAGCGACCAAATTAAGAAGCTGAGCTTACCGACGGCTCCGGCAACTTGGCCGATAGAAAACAGCACCAGCGCGGGCACGCCGCTCGCTACCCAAAAAGCGCCTTTCCAATCGATCGCTCGGCGTAGCCTCCCTGATTCATCAGCAGGCACGGCAGTTAGTTCTATCTGGCTGGTGGACATGCGGTAACCCTCAAGATATCGATCCAAGCACCGCGATCACATTGATGAGCCCCGCATCGCCACCCATTGCTTTGGCGCCAACCGGCAACGCTGTCTGTATCCTAGCGACCGCGGCGTCGCGATGGCTGCCACTCACTAAGCGCGACGACCCCTCCCGATTCCGTGACCCGGTTGACATATCGGGTATCGGCCGTAACAAACAACCCATCGTGAATGAGCGCGATGGCGTGGTAGGCGGCGTCGTAGAACGACACGTCATAGCGCTTGGTCAAGTCCAGGGCCTCCATCAACCAGCGGTGCGATGGGGCCGCCTCCTTGAGCCCAAATTTCATCAGCGCGGACATCCAGCCTGAAGCGTGCATCGGGAAGCGTCGCGCGACCGTGTTGCCAACCTCATAGAGCCACAGCGCCGGCAAGAGTGCACGCACATCGTCATTCACAATCGCCGTGCGCAGGAGCAGAGCCTTATCTGCGTGAGGCTCTTCGTTCGATGGCAGTACCCATTTAAGCAGAACCGATGCATCGGGTACCACCAGCGGCGCCGGCATTATTAGTGACCTTGCTCCCGGTCTTCTCGGATCCACCTCGCCACTTCGTCCGCGCTGATCTCTGGCAGTTGCGCGCGTAGGGCATCCATCTCACGCGCTGCATCCGTGCGCCGACGCCTCGCGATCCACGCGCGCAACGCCTCGTTGACTGCACGGCTACGCTCGCCCGCCGGAACTCTGCCCAGGAATCCCCAGGTATCCTCGTCGATCATTATATTGATGCGTCTGCTCATGGCGGCGGTCGCTCCAGGGGAACCGATGTAGTGTGTATATTATTACACACTACATCCAAAACGACATCGTCCCTCATTGCACCGTCATCGAACTTTGAGGCGGACTTCACATCGCTATCCCGTCACCGATGACGAATTAATGACACAAATCCGGCTCGGCAAAGTTGGCTTGCGGGCGCGGCGCTACCCCTGCAAGCGAACGCGCTTTCGTGCGCCGATTACAAGGGCGAGTTCCCCGGCACGCGGCGGGCGCCCGGTCCACTGCCCCGACCTCCGCTCGATTTGCCCTGACGCGCCGGGAAGGTATCCTACGCGGGAGACTTCCGGTGAACCAACTGGAAACACCGCCCACTCGAACGACGTGGTCGCGAACGCAAGATGCTGATTGGATTGGCCAGGGAGGGATTTGAACCCGCCGACATGCAGATTTTCATCGTCTCTCGGGGCGCCAACGTCGTCCGGGACTCATTGGAGGGCTGCGCCGGCGTGCGAGCAGTGATATGTTTCACCGATAGCGTCGAGACGCGTGTCGGTAAGGGTCGCACATGGGCATCAAGCCGAGAGATATGACGCCCGCAGTAGACCTGACCCGGCGAAACGCGGCCGGCCCTTCCCGCACTCGGCGTCCGGTCTATGTAGATCTTCTCCCGCCGTGCAATCACGCGTGTCCGGCGGGCGAGAATATCCAGGCGTGGCTCGCGCTCGCGCAGGCGGGCGAGTACCGCCAGGCCTGGGACGCGCTGGTGGCCGACAACCCCATGCCGGCGGTGCATGGCCGGGTCTGCTACCACCCGTGCGAGAATTCCTGCAATCGCGGCGCCCTCGATGCCTCGGTGAGCATCCACGCCGTCGAGCGCTTTCTGGGCGATCTCGCCGCGCAGCAGAAATGGGCATACCGCAGCGAAGCGAAGCCGAGCGGCAAGCGAGTGCTGATCGTGGGCGCAGGGCCGAGCGGGCTGTCTGCCGGCTATCACCTCAGGCGCCTGGGCCACGCGGTCGAGGTCCACGAAGCGGGGCCGATCGCGGGCGGCATGATGCATTTTGGCATTCCAGCCTACCGGTTGCCGCGCCCGGACCTCATGCAAGAAATCGCGCGCATCGAAGCCATGGGCGTGAGGATTGTGCTGAACCACCCGGTTGTGGACCTGGTGGCCGAGAAGACGGCCGGAGGCTTCGACGCTGTATTCATCGCGATCGGAGCGGGTCTCGGCAAACATGTCGATGTTCCGGCGCGCGACGCTGCGCGGGTGCTCGACGCCGTCTCCTTTCTGCACAACGTCTCAACCGGCGAGCCGCCGCGCCTTGGCCGCCGCGTCGTGGTTTACGGGGGCGGGGACACGGCGATGGATGCGGCGCGCACCGCGAAGCGTCTGGGCGCCGAAGAGGCGCTGATCGTGTACCGGCGCGATCGGGCACACATGCCGGCGCATGCGTTCGAAGCCGACGAAGCACTGGCGGAGGGACTCAAGATCAGGTGGCTCACCACGATCCGGGAGATCGTGGGTCCGAACCTCACGGTGGAAATGATGGCGCTCGATGCAAACGGGCGGCCACAACCCACCGGGCAGTACGAGACACTCGAGGCCGACGCCATCGTGCTTGCGCTCGGCCAGGAAACCGACAGCACGTTTCTGCGTCGCGTGCCCGACATTGAAGTCGCCTCGGACGGCACTGTCACGGTCGGGCACGACCTGATGACGGGCCATCCGGGGATCTTCGCCGGCGGGGACATGGTGGGCGGTGAGCGGTCGGTCACTGTCTCGGTCGGTCATGGCAAGCGCGCGGCCCGCAATATCGATGCATGGCTGCGCGGCGAGCGCGTGCCGGAACCCGCGAAGCACCCGCTCGTGAGCTTCGACATGCTGCATCTACCGGTCTACAGCGATGCCGATCCGCGCTCGCAGAGAACCCTGACCCTGTCCGAACGGCTGAGCGGCTTCGAGGAAATCGTCGCCGGCCTGTCGGAGCACGAGGCGCGCTACGAAGCGCAACGCTGTCTCTCTTGCGGCAACTGCTACGAATGCGACAACTGTTTTGCCGCTTGTCCGGAGGCCGCCATCATCAAGCTCGGGCCTGGCCGGCGTTATCGTTACGCCTATGACCGATGCACCGGCTGCGCCGTCTGCTTCGAACAGTGCCCGTGTCACGCCATCGACATGGTATCCGAGCCGCGGGTGCAAAGCTGAGATGGCCATGCAGGTCACAGCTATGGATGGCAACACGGCCGTGGCGCACGTCGCGTATCGGGTGAATGAAGTCTGCGCAATCTATCCGATCACGCCCTCCTCGACCATGGCGGAGCTCGCGGACGAATGGGCGGCCGCCGGCATCCAGAATATCTGGGGCAACGTTCCCGTCGTCCAGCAGATGCAGAGCGAAGGGGGCGCCGCCGGCGCGGTACACGGGGCGCTCCAGGCCGGCGCGCTGACGACAACTTTTACGGCGTCGCAGGGTTTGCTGCTGATGATCCCGAACATGTTCAAGATCGCGGGCGAGCTCACGCCGGCGGTATTCCACGTCGCCGCGCGTTCCGTGGCCACACAGGCGCTGTCGATCTTCGGCGACCATTCGGACGTGATGGCGACGCGCACCACCGGCTTTGCTCTGTTGTCGTCCGGTTCCGTCCAGGAGGCGCATGATGCGGCACTGATCGCGCAAGCCGCGACGCTGCGATCGCGGGTTCCTTTCGTGCATTTCTTCGATGGCTTTCGGACCTCGCATGAGATCAACACGGTGAGCGTGGTGGGCGAGGCCGAGATCCGGGCGATGATCGACGATGATCTGGTGCGCGCGCACCGCGCTCGCGCGCTCAATCCCGAACACCCTTTCGTTCGCGGCACGGCGCACAATCCCGACACCTTCTTCCAGGCGCGCGAGACGGTGAACCCCTTCTACGCACAGCTGCCGGAAATCGTTCAGGCCAGCATGGACTCATTCGCCAGGCTGACGGGCCGGCAGTACCATCTGTTCGACTATCAAGGACCACCGGACGCTGAGCGCGTCCTCATCCTGATGGGCTCGGGCGCCGACACCGCGCGCGAAACCGCGTCCGCCTTGGGGCGGGCCGGCGAGCGGGTGGGTGTGCTGCAAGTGCGTCTCTACAGACCATTCTCGGCGGCGCATTTTCTCGCCGCCCTGCCCGAGACCTGCCGGGCGGTCGCCGTCCTCGAACAGACCAAGGAACCGGGCGCGTGCGGCGAACCGCTCTATCTGGACGTCGTCGAAGCGCTCGCGCAAGCCCTCTCGCACGGCAGGCGTGCGCGCATGCCGAGGATCAGCGGCGGCCGCTATGGGCTGTCGTCGAAGAATTTCAGCCCGGCAATGGCCAAGGCGGTATTCGACGAGCTGAAAGAGCCGGCGCCCAGGAATGGTTTCACCGTGGGCATCATCGACGATGTGCGGCACACCAGTCTCGCATTCGATGCGGGTTATTCAATCGAGCCGGACGATGTCGTCCGCGCGGTTTTCTATGGTCTGGGCGCCGACGGCACGGTGGGGGCGAACAAGAACAGCGTCAAAATCATCGCCGAGGGAGCCGGCCTCCATGCGCAAGGCTATTTCGTCTACGATTCGCATAAGTCGGGCGCCCAGACGGTTTCGCACCTGCGCTTCGGTCCACGGCCGATCCATGCGCCGTACCTCATCGACTCGGCGAATTTTGTCGCGTGTCACCAGTTCCACTTCCTGCAGCGCCTCGACGTCCTGAGGCTCGCCGCCCCTGGCGCCACCTTCCTGCTCAACAGCCCCTATGAGACCGGCGAGGTATGGAGCCGGCTGCCGCGCTCCCTCCAGCAGCAGCTGATCGGGAAGAAATTGAAGTTCTTCGTGATCGATGCCAGCCGGGTCGCGCAGGAGGCCGGCCTCGGGGGTCGGGCGAATACCGTGCTCCAGACCTGTTTCTTCGCAATCTCAGGCGTTCTGCCGCGCGAGGAGGCGATCAGGCAGATCAAGGATTCGATCCGCAGGACCTACGGAGCGAAGGGCGAGGAAGTGCTACAGCAGAACTTCAGGGCCGTCGACCACAGCTTGGCGCGACTGCATGAGGTCGCAGTCCCGGCCGCCCCGAGCAGCCAGTTCGACCGCCCACCTCCTGTGCCCGCGAGCGCCCCCGAGTTCGTGCGCCAGGTAACGGCCCGGATGTTCGAGGGCCTCGGGGATGATATTCCGGTGAGCCTGATGCCGGTCGACGGGACCTTCCCTTCCGGTACGGCGGCCTGGGAAAAGCGCAATATCGCGAACGAAGTGCCCGTGTGGCGGCCTGAGCTGTGTATTCAATGCGGCCAATGCAGCTTCGTCTGTCCGCACAGCGTTATCCGGGCGAAGTATTATGACGCAGCCCGGCTTGCCGGCGCGCCGCAGAGTTTCAAATCGGCGCCGGTCAACGCACGCGGCTATCCGGATGTGCGCTTCACTCTGCAGTCTTATGTGGAGGATTGCACCGGCTGCGGCCTGTGCATCGAGGCGTGCCCGGCTCACAGCGCCGTCGATCCGGGAGTGAAGGCGATCAACCTGGAAGCGAAAGCTGCGGTGCTGGAGGTTGAGCGCGCCAATATTGCGTTCTTCGAGACTCTGCCGCACAACGATCGCGCGCGAATCGACTTCGCCACCGTGCGCGGCGTGCAGTTCCTGGAACCGCTGTTCGCGTTCTCGGGCGCCTGCGCCGGCTGCGGCGAGACGCCCTATCTGAAGCTTCTTTCGCAGCTCTTTGGCGACCGCATGATGATCGCGAATGCCACCGGCTGCTCCTCGATCTACGGCGGCAATCTTCCCGTTACGCCATGGAGCTCGAACGCCGAGGGCACGGGTCCCGCCTGGTCCAATTCGCTGTTCGAAGACAATGCGGAGTTCGGCCTTGGCTTCCGCCTGGCTGCCGATAAGCATCTGGAGCTTGCGACCCTGCGCCTGAAGTCCCTCTCCTCCGAGCTCGGCGAATCCCTGGTCGCGGCGATCCTGAGCGCGCCGCAGATCCAGGAGTCCGAGCTGCGTGCGCAGCGCATCCGCGTGGCCCAGCTCAAGACCAGATTGCTCGCGCTGGCGGCGCGCAGTGAAGCAGCCCGTGATCTGCTGTCCGTGGTCGATCACCTGGTCCGGCGCAGCGTCTGGATCGTGGGCGGCGACGGCTGGGCGTACGATATCGGCTACGGGGGCCTGGACCACGTGCTCGCGAGCGGCCGCAACGTCAACGTGCTCGTTCTCGACACCGAAGTCTATTCGAACACCGGCGGCCAGGCCTCGAAGGCCACTCCGCTCGGGGCCATTGCCAAATTCGCCGCGGCAGGCAAGCGCGTTGCGCGCAAGGACCTGGCGCTGCAGGTCATCGCGTATGGCAACGTCTACGTTGCGCAGATCGCCATGGGAGCCAATCCGCAGCAGACCCTGCAGGCGTATCGGGAGGCGGAGGCGTATGAGGGGCCATCCCTGATTCTCGCTTACAGCCATTGCATTGCACACGGCTTCGACCTGCGCTACGGCATGAAGCAACAGGATCTCGCGACGGCCAGCGGATATTGGCCATTGTTCCGCTATAACCCAGCCATGCGCAACGTCGGCCAGAATCCGTTCCAGCTCGACTCCCCGCGGCCGACCATCCCATTCAAGGACTACGCATACAACGAGTTGCGCTACCGGGCGCTGGCGCTGGTGCGCCCCGAGGAGGCGGCCACCCTGCTGCGAGAGGCCGCGGCCGGCGTCATCATCAAGTACCGGAGTTACGAAGCGCTGGCTGCGGGCGATGTCATCGGGGGAGCGGCGCGATGAACCTGACGACGCGTTATCTCGGGCTCGAGCTCAAGAATCCGCTGGTCGCCGGAGCGAGTCCTCTCAACGGCGAGCTGGACAACATCCGGCGGCTGGAGGACTGCGGCGCCGGGGCCATCGTGCTGCCCTCGATCTTCGAGGAGCAGATCGAACACGAGGAGCAGCTCATCGACCAGCTGATCATGACCGGGATCGACAGCTACGGAGAGGCGCTGACGTATTTCCCCTCGCGAACCTCCTATGCGGCGGATCCGGAGCGCTATCTAAAGTTGATTCGGCGCGCCGCCGACGCAGTCGACGTCCCCATCATTGCAAGCCTCAACGGCTACACGCACCGCGGCTGGGTGGAATTCGCAAGGCAGATCGAGCAGGCCGGCGCGGATGCGCTCGAGCTGAACATCTATTTCATCCCGTCGGATCCCGACATGTCGGGCGGCGACGTCGAGCAGCGCTATATCGATATCGTGAAGGCGGTGAAGGGAGCGGTGAAGTGTCCGGTCGCGGTCAAGATTGGCCCGCACTTCAGCGCCATAGGACACATGGCGCGGCGGCTCGCACTGGCCGGCGCCGATGGTTTGGTGATGTTCAACCGGTTCTATGAGCCCGATATAGATCTGGCGCGGCTCGCGCTCGTCTCCAATCTCGAACTGAGCAGCGCGCGCGAAATCCGTTTGCAGCTGCTCTGGATTGGCGTGCTGGCAGGTCGCATCAAGTCTTCGCTCGCGGCCAGCAGCGGCGTCGAGAGCGCCGATGAAGTGATCAAATACCTGCTCGTGGGTGCCGACGTCGTCATGACGACCTCCGCGCTCCTCAGACACGGGATCCGGCACATTAGGGAGCTGCTCACCGGGCTCGAGACCTGGCTCGCCGCGCGGAAGCTGGACTCTCTTGCACATATCCGTGGGCGCATGAGCCACCGCAATGTCGCGGACCCGGCCGCCTTCGACCGCGCGAACTACATCAAGATCCTGCGCGGCTATCAGGAAGGGTTTTAGCGGATTTGAGGATTAACACCGCGTTCGTGCCGCCGAAAGCAAAGGAATTCGACATGACGGTACGCAGCGTCACTCCAGAGCGCGCTTGGCCCACCACGTAGTCTAGATCGCATGCCGGGTCGGGCGAGTCGAGATGCATGGTTGGCGGCACGGTAGCGCACTTTAAACACATTACCGCAATGACGAATTCGAGTGCGCCGGCCGCGCCGAGCAGGTGACCGTGCATCGACTTCGTCGAACTGACGGGGATCGAATACGCCCGTTCGCCAAACACGGCTTTGATGGCGGCCGTCTCTACCGCATCGTTTTGCAAGGTACCCGTTCCGTGCGCATTGATGTAATCAACGTCGCCTGGATTCAACCGCGCCGAGTCAAGTGCCGCTTGCATCGCGTTCGCTTGACCCGCTACGGTCGGCCGCGTGATGTGAGCCACATCGCTCGTCAAGCCATAGCCGGATAACTCAGCATGAATCGGTGCGCCACGAGCGACTGCGTGGTCCCACTCCTCAAGCACTGCGAATGCCGCGCCTTCGCCCAGCACGAGGCCGTTTCGCGTACGCGCGAACGGTCGACAAGAGGCGGATGGATCTCGAGGATCTTCCGCCGCGAGGGTGCGCATGGCTTCCCAGGCGCTTAGCACGCCAAAAACCAACGGCGCCTCGGCACCACCCGCGAGAATGACATCCATATCGCCGAAACTAATTCGGCGCGCCGCCTCGCCGAGCGCAACCGCCGAAGATGAACACGCGGTGGAGTAGGTAAGAATGGGTCCCAATAGCCCGTAATCGATTCCAATCCAGGACGCCGGCGCATTAATCATCGCATTGAGCACACTATAGGGCTGTATCCGGTCGGATCTCTCGGCGTACAGCTTGTGATACCCCTCTTCGGTCGTTCCGGCGCCTCCTATGCCACTGCCGACGAAGACGCCGCAGCGCTCGCGCCTCTCAACTGCAAAGTCGAGCCGCGCATCGGCGATCGACTGCCCTGCGGCGACCAGCGCCAACTGGCTCACGCGATCGAGCATCCGAAGCCGCGGTGCGGGGAAGTGTGCGCTGCCATCGAAATTGATCGAGGCTCCTATCGGGGAGCGCAGTCCTTGAGCCTGAGATCCGGCGAGGCGCCGCACACCGGATCGACCCGCCACGAGATTCGTAAATAATTCTTCACTGGAGTTGCCGAGCGGCGCCACCACGCCCAAGCCGGTAATTGCGACACGGCGCAGAGTCATGTTCCGGTCGGGAATTTGGAAGCGCAGGCCGCGCCCAATCCGGAGTTTCGCGTGATGAGCACGTCGATGTATCGTACGACGTCATTGACTGTGACCAAATCGGTCGGCGTATCCTCCGCAATCTTGACGCCGTAGCGATCCTCGATTTTAAACATAAGCTCGAGCAGACTTAATGAATCAAGTCCCAGCGTGGCGAGCGTCGCCTCTGAGGTCACCTGTTGGCGCGCGACGCCATAATCGCGGACGAGAATCTCCACCAAGGTGTCTAGCGTGCTCATGGAGTGTCTTCGCATAATGATGATGGAACTATTGGGCTTCGGGCTTTTCCCGCCCAGCGAGCCGCTTCCGCCAACATCAGTGGCCAGCGCCGCAGCACCGCGGTCGCAGGAACGCTGAGTGCGGGACGCATTGCGAGGTGGGCGAATGCTGCGGCGAGTCGCAAGCGGTTCGCGAACGCGCTGCGCCAAGCCGCACCATAATCTCGATGAATCTCACGAAACCGGCTCACATCGATCGCGGAGACGGGTTGTTTAGTGAGTTCGCTCGTCAGCAAGTAGGCGGATTGAAGTGCCATATTGATACCTTCGCCGATCAACGGATGAGTCTCTCCCGCCGCATTCCCGACCGGAAACGACCCTTGCGTCTTGCCGATTCGTATGCCGGGACGCAGCGGTCCTACGGACAGCCAGCATCCGGCAAGCTGCGCGTGATCGAGAGCTTCGCGAACCCCTCGGCATGAATCGTGCAGATGTTGTGTGATCGCAACGCCTGCGGGTGCACCGGGAATCCGCGCACGGCAGTCCCGCAAAGTGTCTCGACGGATGCAGCAAGCGAGCGTAAGTCTGTCATCCTCTGCAACCACCATTCCACCATAGCCGCCCCTAAAGCCAAGCACCGGTAGCAGGCCGCGGGGGAGCGAAGATTGGTAAAAGCTCGCCTTGAACCCAAACAGATCCGAACTGCTTCGTAATGCGCGCAAGCTTGGCTCGTCCTTCCCTTGTTCAGGACCCGTCTCCCAAGAACCGTGGCCGTCGATAACAATCGATACGCAAATGTGGAGAGAATTCCTGGGACGCGCCACGTTGTGCGACCGGGTACCATATGCTTCGATCTCACAATCGAAACGATCCGCATTCCTGCGCACCGCTCGCACTTTAGCCGGTTGCAGAATTTCGACGCCTAGCGCTCGAGCCCGCCCCAGAAGAAGCGCATCCAACCGGTCGCGACCCAGCGCCCGGCCATAGCGATAGGGTCCATCAGTGCACGTCGGAAAATCCGCGACGGCAGTCGATGAACTGCTCATCCACCCGACCATTCGCAATTCGGGCCCCGCTTTATCCATAACAGCACGGCCGACACCGAGATCATCAAGCAGCGCGAGACAGCCGCCCGTGAGGCACTCGCCACACACCTTTTGACGTGGATAGACCTGCTGCTCGGCTAGCATCACGCGCCACCCCGCCTTCGCAAGCAAAATGGCCGTTGATGCACCGGCGGGGCCGGCGCCGATCACCAGAGCATCGGCGTCAGTAGCCATGTTTAGCGTGCACCGCGCGCGCGATCGCGGGCAGCAAGAAAGCAATGCGAAAAGGGGAGCGCGCGAAATTCTTCAACCCACCAATTGTCTTCACACCTGGGCCACGCGGTCGAAATTTCATCTCTCGTGAACCCGGCTGCGACACTCTTGATGGCGTCCGCTCGTGTGACGGCATTCGTACCGAGCAGGCCGACCAGATGACTGCCGAGACCCGCGAGACGGTCGCGGCGAGGCTCGCTCGCGATAAACGACTCACTTCGCGCTGCAACTCCGGCCAGCAGCGCGCGCAAGTCACGATCCTTGAAGTGATGCAGAAACAATGTCGTGATGCACAAATCGTAGCGTTCCGTTGCCGGTTCTTTAGCCCAGACAAGCGCGTCCTCACACACTACCTGCACGCGCCAGCCAATTTTGCGGTAATTCTCAAGGGTCTTAAGATCGACCACCCTCTGCCGGTCAAGCAGCGTGAGCGAAACGCCCTCCCACTGAGGCTTCAGCGCGCGCGCCAATCGTAGCAGCAGCGTGCCGTCTCCGGCACCGAGTTCCACGATGCTTTTTGGGGGCGCCGCCAGCCGTAAGCGCGACACCGAATTCCTTAGAATGGCGAGTGAGCCCATGGCGAGGTGCACCCGCTTCAAGTCGCGGCGCGAGCGCTGAGCGCGCGGGTCCTCTGGATCGAGCTCATCAAGCGCCTCGGGACAGACACAACGGCACATCGGGCTCATACGACCATTACTCGACTGCTAGCAGGGCGCCATGGCAGGTGAACCCTGCGCCAAAAGACGACATCCACCACCAACCACCGGGAGCGCTATCCGCGAGCGCTGCGTCGAGTACGAAGTAGACAGACGCACTGCTTAAATTCCCGTACCGACGAAGCGTTTCACGGCTGTGGCGCAGCGCCTCCGGTCGCAATCGCAGATACTCCTCGAGTGCAATCAACACATCGCGACCACCCGCATGCAGAATCCAGCCGTTAATTTGATCGCGCGTGAGTCCCGCCCGTGCGATGGTCTTCATCAAGATCTCTTCCGCGTGCTGCGCAGCGAGCCGCGGCACCGGGCGCGTCAAGATATTCCGGAGCATTCCGCCTCGGTGCTCAAATCGTAATGCCTCGCGCTCGACCGGATTGATCAGCGACGCTGTTTCGCGCCATTCAACTCGACGCTGAGCCGGCGGCCGATTGCGAGAAAGAATGGCTGCGCCGGCGCCGTCACCGAATAGACACGCGCTGATCAATACGCCGGGATCATCATCCAGATACATCGCCGCGCTGCACACTTCGACGCAAATCGATAATACATGGTCACCTTGCCCCGCCTGCAGAAACGCGTTCGCAAGCTGCCAGTTGGGAAGCGCACCGGCGCATCCTTGTCCCACCAGATCAAATCCCAGCACATCGTGCCGAAGCCCAATCTGCTCAATCACATATCCGCTTAAGCCGGGACACAGGTAGCCGGTGCAGGTCGTGACAATCACGGCATCGATTTCTTCAGGCGCAAGAGCTGCGCGATGTAGCGCCACGCGCCCGGCGGCAGCGGCAAGGCTTGGCGCATGGAGGGCGAAGCGTCGATGCAGAGTGTCAGGATCAATGGCGAAAACCTCATCTAGAGAACCCACGCTGAGCCAACGCTCCTCTATCCCGTTGTCTCGAGTCAGCAGCAACTTCGTAACCGCGTGGGATCGTGCGTCGAGGCGCTCGAACCAGTCCGACTCATTGAACGCGTCCCAGCAATCGCGTTTGGTATAGCGTTTCTCGGGGAGTGCGGTTCCGATAGCGTTCAAATACATAGTCGTTCTCGGTCCCCGTGACGTGACGGCCAGTGGCTCCTAGCGCGAACTATTCATGAACAACAGAAACGCGAGACTAATTTCTGCGTGCGACGCGCCTCGGCTGCAATTGACACTTCGTGACGCCGTCGCGAATTAATGCCTACGCGAGTGACTTGGTATCGAAGGCGCGGCCCGGCCTCCGTGACCCGCAGGTGCGCCGCCGCGTGGAGGCGCGACACGGTAGCCGTGGCCCCAGCCGCCGTAATCGTAACCTCCCGGTGCATAGTAGCCGCCGACGTAGCCGACTCCCACCGTGCCGTCATAGCCCCCCGGTCCCACAAGACAGCCGGCGACGATGCCGAGCGCTGCGAGCCCGATGACGCTGACTTTCCAAGGCGCGAATTTAATGCTCATTTCGGTTCCACCTTGCTGTCCGTGTCCGACCACTCCATCAATCCGATCGGCGCACCAACGGGATCGGCGATTACCGCGATTTTGCCGCCATGGCGATCCACGAACGGCTCGACCAGCACACGACCGCCGAGTGCCACGGCTTTGGCTGAGGACTCCCCGGCGTCCACGACTCGGATGAAGTTGAGCCAATGGGGGAGCCGATGGCCGGGCGGCAGGGTATTGATACCGGCGCGAGCGTAGTCGTCACTCGATAGGATCACATGCTGCGCACCGTCATCGCTCGGCAGATCGAACACGTCGTAGCCGAAGACTGCTTTGTAGAAGCCGGCATCCTGATTGGGATCCCGCGCAAACACTGAACTCCAAATCCACTCGCCGGGCGCCGCGAGATAATCCGGCGGGTCACCGCTGGTCGAGGCTAGCATCGCAAACACCGCCCCCTGCGGATCTGACAACACCGCCTGACGACCTCGCCTCGGGTAAGTTCTGGGCTCGTACACGCTCTTGGCGCCCTGACTCAGCGCAATTCGCCTGGCGGCGTCGACGTCCAGCACGGCGATGAAGGTGAGCCATGTCGGTTGGCGCCGGTCGCCCGCCGGTATGGCTTTCTGCAGCACGCCTGCGATGGGCCGTCCATCGACAAGCGCGATCGCGTAGTCGGAATCGACCGTGTGGATGTCTTGGAAGGTCCAGCCGAACAACCCGCTGTAGAAGGTTTCCGCGGCGGCAAGGTTCGGAGTGACCAGATCGGCCCAAATCACCTTGCCGGGGTGATGCTCGGTGCTTGCAGGATCACTGATGGGCGGAAGGTTGAGCGGTAGCGCCGCCAGTGCCGCGCCGCACAACATGCAAGCCAGCAGTGCGAAGACTGCCCGCGCGCGATGGCACCGGAGTCGGTCGAAAAATACGTTCATTTTAGGTTCTCCTATTGTTCGGCGCGCGGGCGATAGCAGTAGATTTCGGCCTGACTTTTGGTGTTCTATTTCGCATCGTCGTCCGGGTCCTTGGCAACGACTTTACCATTTCGCTCTATTTGGGCCCGCAACAATAATGCATCGTGGCCTACGGTGTCTTTTGGCCATACAGGAAGCCTATCAACTAAGGCGTTACGCTTCGACCGAATTACCGAATTGACGATTCAGGGAGGGGATTGAACCCCCGACGCGCGGATTTTCAGGCATTTTTCGTGGGTTCGAGGGGTTTATTAATCAATCACTTACAGCGCTTGCCGACCAAATTCGAGCGCCTGTAATGCAACTCCGTACCAAGCGGTGGGGACCGCTTACGCTGGAATAAGCGATGTCCGGTGACTACCTGGGCGGTCGCGCCGCCCGCCGATTCGCGGGCACACCTCTGCGGTGCCTCGTCACGGGCTTCCTTGTGTCGGCTGCCTCAAACAGTTGCCGAAACCCGTGTGCCAACAGTTCGACGGCCTTCCCCAAGGCGCCGAGTTGCCCAACCCGGACTATCGCGACGGATCGGTGCAGGTCAAACGATGGGGGACGCAATACTTTCACGGGATCGATAGAATGATTCCTGGCAATAAAGCGAGCGGGTAGCAGCCCGACACCATAACCGGACTGAACGAACGCCAGCTGCATATGCATGTTGTGGATTTCAGCCGCAATCATGGGGGTGAAGCCGGCACGCTCCATCCGATCGATGAGGCTCGCCCGAAGAAAGCACCCGGGCGGATTGAGCACCCAGGGTGCTCGGCCCAAACTTTTCCAATCACCGTCAACGTTGCCTGCGGCGCCTTGAACGATCTCCATGCGGTCCCTAGCGATGATATTCGTCAGAAGAGGTGGAGGCGCGGTTTTACCTTCGGGCAAAAGCACGGCAGCAACGTCGAGTTCACCCGCGAGCAGCCGGTTAATTAATTCACCGGTAAGTTCGCTCAACAGCCGCAGTCGGACCTTGGGGTATTTCTCAGTCAGCGCCTGAATAGGTTCGATAAGCGTCCCCTCGGCCAGGGCATGCGCGAGCCCGATGCGCAAGAGGCCGTGAGGTTCGGCGTCGCTCGACGTAAGAGATTTCAGCGCCTCGGTCCGCTGCAGCAGATCTCGCGCTTGTTCAAGTACCCTGGAGCCCAGCGAGTTCAGACGCGGCGGCTTTACCGAGCGGTCGAGCAACTCGGCACCCAATGCAGCCTCCAGCCTTTGCACTTGCCGGGTAATCGCAGAGGGCGTCCGGAATAGACGATCGGCTGCACCGGCGATGGACCCGGCATGGGCGAACTCTACGAGGGCGCGTAAATCTTCGAGCAAGGGGATCTCCTAAAGCGTTCTCCCGACGAATAACAGAATCGTGCTTCAATGGTACTATAATCGTGATAATAATGAAGTGGTGGAATTTTCTGTCTTGCATCAAGATATCAGGAAGTTCATGTTTTTGCGGAAATCTGTATGCCTCATGCGATTCAAATTCGGCAGACTGGCGGTCCCGAGGTTCTGAACTGGACACCGATCGAGGTCGGTGCGCCCGGGTCGGGTCAGGTGCGCCTGCGCCAGGCGGCGGCGGGCCTCAACTACATCGATGTTTATCACCGCACGGGATACTACTCGCAGCCGCTTCCCTTTATTCCGGGTCTCGAAGGTGCCGGGACCGTCGAGGCTATCGGGCAGGATGTGCGTGGTCTGAAAGTCGGCGATCGGGTGGCCTATGCCGGTCCCGCCGGTGGCTTTCCACTACATCGCGCGACGAGAAGAGCTTGAAGCTTCCGCTAACGAGTTGTTCAATGTGGTGGCTTCGGGAAAGGTGCGCATTAACGTCAATCAGCGTTTTGCGCTCAAGGATGCCGCTGACGCCCACAAAGCCTTGGAAGCGCGCGCCACCTCCGGCTCCACCATCCTGACCATCTAACCGAGTATCCACAGGAGTTTTCCATGAGCAAGATCGCAATTACCTCGCCCGAACTCACGCCGCCGGTCGGCCCGTTTTCCCAGGCGATCAAAGTCGGTGGTTTCATCTATTTCAGCGGTCAGGTCGGTCAAGACCCGACGACGGGCAAGCTGGTGGCGGGAGGTATTGCGGCCGAGACGGAGCGCGTCTTCCAGAATCTCTCGGCGGTTCTTAAGGCGGCCGGCAAGAGTTTCGATGATGTCGTGCGCGCCGGTGTTTATCTCACGAGCATGAGTGACTACGTGGCGCTGAATGGCATTTACGCCAAGCATTTCAGTCAACCCTTTCCCGCCCGCACGGCGATCGCGGTGGCCGCACTTCCGCTTGGGGCCTGCGTTGAGATTGACCTCGTCGTCAAGGCTTGAGGCAACACACGGAGGTTGATCTCATGAAGTACCCATTTCACATCGTCGATGTTTTCAGTTCGACACCGTTCGGCGGTAATCAACTCGCGGTTCTGCCTGACGCGGCCGGCATTTCGACCGAGGGCATGCAGAAGATTGCTCGCGAATTCAATTTCGGCGAAACGACCTTCGTCCTGCCGAAGAACGATCCTGCGAACACCTATCGCGTGCGCATCTTCACGCCCCGGGCAGAGCTCGACTTCGCGGGGCATCCCACGATCGGGACCGCCTGTGCCCTGGTGATGAAACAGCGTGTCCAGACTGCTGATCCCATCCGACTGATTCTGGAGGAGAATATCGGTCCCGTGACGGTCGACGTCGCTCGGCGAAACGGGGGGTTCCACGGCACGTTGACGTTATCGGGGAAGATCGACGCACCGACCGGCGCACCTTCTCCGACTGAACTCGCCGCCGTCCTATCCGTCGAGCCCGCCGAGGTGAACCAAGTGTTTTTCGCGGGCGTCGGTGTTCCAATCTGTTTTGCGCAACTGAACTCGAACGAGGCCGTCGATCGAGCGGCGATCAATCGGGCTGCCTGGGCGGCAACGCTCTCGCGAGCTTGGTCTCCCCACATCTTCTTCTTCGCGGGAAATCTACGGGATGGCGGCAAGCTCTATGCTCGCATGTGGGCACCCGCGCTGGGCGTCGAAGAGGATCCCGCGACGGGTAGTGCCTGTGCCGCCCTCGTCGGCGCCATGGCATCGAAGCGGGATTTTGGCGGGACGGCCTATCGCCTTTCGATCCAGCAAGGTGTCTCGATGGGGCGCCGAAGCGAAATCGAAGCGGAGGCGCGTAAGAGCGGAGGCGTCGTGACCTCTGTCAGCGTTAGTGGTGCCACGGCCTACATCGCAAGCGGCGAAATCGAGGTGCCGCCGTCCGCGCTTGTGTCTTAGACCGTCGAGTGTGCCCCATGCGCGTGAACCGCAGGTGCCGGTGATTTGAGAGTTCACCAAATGCTTGCATCATCAAAGGAGTGGAACCATGAGAATAATTAGCGTCATCAATACGAGCTTCACCCACCGCCCGAAGGAGCGGAGTCTTCAGAGAACCCCTATGCAAATCATGGCTGTCGCCTTCGCCGCCTGCGCTCTTGCTTTTTCGGCTATCGCCTTCGCTGCGGGGGAGCAAGCGCACGATGTATCGGCGGCACTTGCCGCGGCAGTCGCCGACTCCTCGCGCCCGGACTCTGACACCACACGGGATGCCGACCGAAAACCGGAGCAAACTCTAGCCTTCAGCGGCATCAAACCGGGGGACCAGGTCGCTGACTATGTCGCCAACTCAGGCTATTTCACGCGTCTCTTCTCCAGCGTCGTCGGCTCCAAGGGGCACGTTTATGCGGTGGAGCCCACCGCATTCTTCAAGTTCCAGAGCTTCCCTAAGGCAGTCGCGGAGCTTCAGGGCTACGCCGTCGCTCATCCGAACGTAACGGTTACGACTGCCGCGGCGCTCGAAGGACTAAAGTTCCCCGAGAAGCTCGACCTGTTCTGGATTTCCCAAAATTACCACGACCTACACGACGAGTTCATGGGTCCGGTCGACACCGCCGCGTTTAACAAGGCCGTCTACAGTGCACTGAAGCCCGGTGGCGTATATGTAATTCTCGATCATTCCGCAGCTCTGGGTGCGCCCGCAAATGTAACCGAGACTTTGCATCGTATCGAGGCCTCGACCGTGCGCCGAGAGGTCGAAGCCGCGGGGTTCAAGTTCGACTCCGAGAGTTCGATTCTCGCCAATCCGGCGGACCCACGCACGGCCAAAGTGTTCGACCAGACGATTCGCGGACACACCGACCAGTTCATCCTGAAGTTCCGCAAACCTAAGTAATGAGGACGGCTGCCTCCCGGGGACTCTCTCAGGAGCGCGGCGGACGAACAGCCCGGTCAGACGAAGAATAGACGGTTGAAAAATAATAGATTGTCGATGCGGTATGGGGAACCCCTGTGGGCGGCGAGGTGGGATGGCGAGGGCGGCGAAGGAGCAGGCTGCCACAGTGGGCCGTGGGGCTTATTAACCAGCTTTAGGGAGACGCGCGATGTCGAAGTGGCGGTCGGTGGGCATTATTGTCCTGGCGAGTGCGTGCGGCGCGGCGTTCGCGGACGAACGCCCGCGCGCAGAGGAACCATCCCATGCAGTCGAGCAGCCGAGCCCCGCAGCGGTTCTCACCTCGCAGCTGTGCAAGATCGATATCAAGGGGGCTCGCGGAGACTATCGGAGAAAGCCTTGAACCGGCTCAATGAGAGTCTTGTCAGTGAAATCCAAAAGCGAGGCATCGCCATCCCGTCGCTTTACGCTATTGGCGGGAAATCCTGCGTGAGGGTTTGCAACCTGAACCAGCGGAGCCAGCGGTCGGACTTCGAAGCGCTCGTCCAAGCCTGTGAGCAGTTAGGCGTCGAACTCGAAGCTCGGACGGGTCACAAAGCCGTTCAGCACGTGAAGATCCGCAGGGTTGCGGCACGACGATGATGATGGGGACCGGACAGGAGCGAGGATGCGCAAATCATCGGGCAAGGGCGTCTCCTAAGGCGTTTTCCCGACGAATAGCAGAATCGTGCTCCATCGGAACTATAATCGTGATAATAATGAATTTGTGTAATTTTCTATTTTGCATAAAAATATCAGGAACACTCGGGACAGGTCAGGTTAATCCGGGTGTTAGCCGAGTAGAGATATATCACAACAGGTGAAGAGAAAATGATTAAGGCTATTGTCTTATCCATGTGTCTCGCAGCTTCCTCACTTTCGCTTAATGCACGTGCCCAGGATGAGCGCCAGTATACTGACGGCCCGGTCACTGAGGTGGACTACATACAAGTTGAGTACGGGCATTTTGAAGAGTACATCGATTGGCTAAATTCGACATGGAAGCCGACCATGGAAGCCACGAAGAAAGCTGGGCTAATCATCGATTACAAGGCCTTCAGGGCCACTCCAAAATCACCGGATCAGCCCAATATATATCTCTGGATCACTTATAAAAACATGGCGGCTTTAGATAAAGGCGTCGAGCTAGAAGATGTGGCCAAGAAAGTAATCTGTAGCACCGAGTGTCAGAACAAGGCCAGAGTGGCCCGGAGTGAATACAGAAAAGTTCTGGGCACTGAATATATTCGTGAACTTATTTTAAAATGAAATTGTTATACGTGTTCAATATGCCAAGAAAATAATTCAGTCGTGCGCTTGGGTGTGACGCAGGGGGAATACCACTGGCATCAGCACGACAAGGATGACGAATTCTTTTTCGTCCTGGAGAGCGAATTCTTGGTCGATCTGACGGATCGTACCGTCACTCTGAGGCCCCGGCAGTGCTTCGTGGTGCCCAAGGGCCTCGAACATCGGACCCGTGCTCCGCGACGCGCCGTCATCCTGATGGTGGAAAACGCGGGGATCATTCCGACGGCGGACTAACGCCATGGTACGACAATTAAAGTCACTCGCATTATTAATCGCCGCACTAGCCTGGCTCTTCTTTTGCGGAAGCACCCCCATCATGGCTGACAATTCCTCACCGACTCGCATCGCCACGCCGGGAGGGGAGGTCGTTATCAGCACCCCGGCCGAGCACAAGGCCTACGATGAGTGGAACTACGCACCCGCACGGCGGGCCGGGGACTATGTGTATGTGTCCGGCGTGGTCGTGGGTCGGCAACCCGACGGTCCGCGAACGCCCGAGACATTCAAAACGGCCACCCGACGTGCTTTTGAAACGTTGCGTAGCCGCCTACAGGCGCTAGGAGCCGACTTCCCGGACGTGGTATTGATCAACTCCTATCACGACTGGTCTGCGCCGGAATTCAATGGCGATCGCATGGCGCAATTCACGGCGTTCCGCGAAGTGAAAGCCCCCGTGGGCAGTGTGAAGGATCGCTTGGGCGTAGCCCTGATCGAAGATGCAGAGAGGCGGGGCGTTCTCAAGCCCGGCATGACCGTTGTAGAGGCGACCGGCGGCACACCGGGAGCGGCGGCTTCCGGATCCATCGATTACGATTAATCAATAGGTAGTGGAGGCAGCATAACGGATCAGTGTGTAGAGTGATGATGGGCGTCGCCGGCTTGGCGGTGCTCGCGATGACCGCAACGCTGGCCGGCGCGCTCGCCGGAAGTGCGATGGCGCAGGCGCCGGATGCCGGCTGTGCGTTGCCATCGGAGCCCAAGGGCATTCCCGCCGCGATCGATGCGGCAATCTCCGGGCCCGCGGACAAGGATCGAGCCTGCATGAAGGCCCTGTTAATACCCGAAGCGCGCATGATGTTCGTTTCACTCGGCGCGGACGGAGCGCCAAGCTATAGGCTCGAGACCTTGGACGATTGGATCGCCCGCGTCAGAGCCCGTGGCCACGCCATGCTGGAAGAAAACCAGCTGAAATTTCACATTGAGCGCTACGGCAACATCGCGCACTTATGGAGCAGCTACGCGCTGCACAGCGACGGCAAGCAAGTCGCGCGCGGCATCAACAGCGATCAAAGAAACCGGTGGCTGGCGAGTTACGGGCATCATGGTGCAGGCCGAGTCGGCCACAGCGCCGCTGCCCAAGGAATATTTGCCGTAAGGGAGGCAATCCTAAGAGCAGCGAGCCGGCACGGGCCGGCTGCGCGCGCGATTCGCGGAGCAACTCTGCTTTAGCGTCGAATATCGTACTGCAGGGAGCAATATGAATCCATCGGCCGGTTACCGCTGGTTAAATTTAGCACTGTCGCTGATAGCGCTCTTCGCCGCCTCCCTCATGCTGTGGCGAGCGACCGACGCGTGATATGTGCGGCTCTTCATCAAAGCATCGTGCGTGCGCTGAGCAATGGGGCGGCTCGATGATGGACGCAGCATCGTCGCCGCGCGGGGCCTCTCTACCGCCGGCGCCCACGCGACCACGGCCACAGTAAGTAACCTTGGTTTCCTGGGGCCGCCGTTGGGCCGAATAAAGTGACCCATCCCCAAGCGAGTCACTGAAACCGAACTTGATCAGAGGGCGGACGTCCTGCTTCGGGCAATCAGGTAAAACTGGTCCGCCAGCAAAAGAGTGCTCACGTGCCAACCTCATCCTTCGACGATCGCCAATAAGTCCTTCATGATGAGCAACAATTGGTACGGGTCGCTTGGGCTCGCTTCAAACGTGAAGTGTTCATAGAAGGCCCTGGCCTCGTCATCTTTGGCATGCACCAGCAGCGCCCTGGCGCCGATTGTTTCGGCCGCTTGCGCAGTCCGTAGCAGGGCATCTTTGAGCAGCGCCGACCCGACGCCTTTGCCACGGATCGACACATCCACTGCAAGCCGCGCCAGCAGGATCACCGGTATGGGATGCCGCGCCAGTCCTTTCTTGACCCGCTCGGTCGCTTCGTCATGGGATACGGATGCGGCCGCAAGACTGTAGTAACCGAGGACGCGCAGGTCTTTTGCGAGGACATAGGTCTGTGCGCTATGGGCCTGCTGGTTATTCCATGCTTGGCGTATCAAGTAGCGATTCAAATCCTCCTTGCCGCAGTCGAAGCGGTCGAGCAGGTGCTCGCGGCGCAGCTTCTCGATCGCGCCGAGTTCGCTCACTCAAGAACGCTTGGCGTTCTGAGAAGCTTTTCAAGGCGCGGGCGGGATTTCGACGGCGCATCGAGCGCGGCGACAAAGGCGTCATACTGCTTGGCGCTCAGTGGGAACTCGCGCCGGTCGGCGAGCGTCTCGGCCGCTGCCGACAAGCCCTTATCGAGAATGAAGGCACTGACGGTCTTGCGTTCGACCGACGCCGCGCGCTTCAGGATCGACTTCGCCTTGGGTGTCAAACGAACCTCGAGGCGGTCCTCTCGGCGTTTCGTGGAGCTGCGCATTTTAATGGTCCTTCGCTTCTAGATTGGTATACTATAGCACCCGTACAATGTACGGACAAGGTGACGCCAGATTCAAGTGGTCGTTGGTCCTGTGCCAGGAATGTGCCCAACTCAGATTGAGTGTGCCAGGATTGTGCCTTGGTGTGCCTGGGAAGGGGTCGGCAAGACGCTGCAAGTGGTTGATTTATAAACCCCTGGAATACCAGGCCGCGGGCTGAAAATCCGCTGTCGGGGGTTCAATTCCCTCCCTGGCCACCAGTCAAATCAAAGTGTTAGTCAAGAATGACACGGACGTAACGTGTCTAATAAGCGTCCGGCCTTCACTGCCGCCTGCGCCTTTTCCCCCGGTTCACCGCTATCGAATCATGGCATGTGCGGACGAGTCGATTGTTGACGACGCCAAGCTGCCGGAGGTAGGCCGTATTCGCGCCTAAAGGCGCGGATGAACGCCGTATCGGTTTGATACCCGACATCCTCGGCAATTCGCGCCAGAGGCGCATTACTACGGCAGAGCAGATTGGCGGCAAGCACCATCCGCCACTGTGTCAAGTATTCCATCGGCGCGCTACCGACTAGATGCTGAAAGCGCTCCGCTAGCACAGACCTCGAAGTTCCTGCCGCACGAGCGAGTGTCTCTAGCGTCCATGCATGCGCGGGGCGCGTGTGCAGTTGGGTCAAAGCAGCTCCGACAATGCGGTCGCGAACCGCCGCGAGCCACCCAGATCGGCCAACATTCTCTTCGTTCATATACAGGCGCAGGACCTCAATGAAAAGTACCTCGGCCAACTTCGCCAGCACACCCGCACCGCCGGGGCGCGGTGAGCGTGCTTCAGTCAGTGCGTACTGCAGAGAAGCTTCGAGCCAAATCCCGGCATTCGACCCCCTAACACCCACCTTCAGAAGTGAAGGAAGTCCGCTGAGTAGCATTCGCGCCAACCGTGCATCGCAGGCTAGATATCCGCAGACGAGTCGCGTCGTCCGGCCGCCTCCGCCATAAATAAGCTTGCGTGGCCGACGGGACAACACGTCTTCAAGCCGAGCACCCTTCGCGGGTCGAAGCCCGGGCTCCGAGCACATGCGATGAGCATGACCCTGCGGGAAGACTACAGCGTCGCCAGCGCTGAGGAGCACCGGCGGCTGCGAGTCAATCTCCACGAAGCACTCGCCTTCCGTGATGAGATGGAAAATCACGACCCGCTCGGCACCGGGCTCGAGCAGCGGCGCCGCCGAATCTGCGCACGGCGATTGGTAACACCAAGGCGCGCTGAATCGGCCTTGGATGAATATGGCACCTACAAGGCGCACGACCCGAAGTGTTTCCGAGAGCGCGTCCATCAGCTCGGATCGATTTCGATTCGCAAAGCTACTGGTACCGCTCTCTCGACGGCGGCGGATACCGGTGAACAGCGGAAACTCTCTTCAACCATCGCCTGAAGCCGCTCGCGGGCGACATTGGGCGCGGCCATCCTCACTTCAAGTTGCACCTCACATGGTGCCGGCGTGATTTGAACACCACCATCGCCCGCCATGCCGAGGAGACCCCGCGCATCCGATGTGCTCTTGGCTAAAACCTCAAGTCGCGTGAGAGAGATCCCAGTAGCGGCAGCCTCCATCGCGATACGTATTGCAAGGCAAGACGCCATGCCGGCCCTGAGCAACCACCCCGGGCTGACCTGATTCCCCGCTCCACCAAGTTCGACAGGCATATCAGTCGTGATCTGGGTGCCGTTCGCATGACGAGCAACGACCCGCGTGCCTCCCTCCCAGCCCGCGACCGCCGGTTCATCGGCGTGAATTGCTGCCTCCGGACGGCGAGCAAGGACTACACGCACTCGCTGAATCGCCTTCGAAATATTCTCGGCCGTCATCGTCGCCTCAAAGAATTCTGAGCTCTTTGCATATTGGGCTCAATTGGGTACCCAGCCAAGTTCCGCTTGGTGCGGCGTTACACGGCCGGACGCTTGGTCAGGAAATCCGGACGCTGCGGCAGCCTGCATCGCCGAGCTGCAGGCTCCCGGACGAATTGGCAGCTACGAGCGACTTTATGGCAGGACGCAACTCACCGGCGAAGCGTCTTATTGGACTCGGGCGCACTAGGCGCCGCGTAAATCGAAGTTCGACTGCTGTGCACCACCCACTACGAAAGGAGACCTGTCATGCCACTAATCAACGTCAAAGTCATCGAAGGCGTATTTTCCGCAGAGCAAAAAACCCAGATCATCCGCAAGCTCACCGATGCGATGGTCGACATCGAAGGCGAGGCGATGCGGCAAGTTACGTGGACGGTGATCGAGGAGGTCAAGAGCGGTGAGTGGGGAATCGCCGGCAAGCCGTTGAGCACGGCCGACGTCCGAGCGCTGGCCGCAACTCGCCCCGTCAAGGTCGGCTGAATATGGAGCCACGACTGCAACGCCGGGTACAGCGTTACGGTTGGGACTTGGCGGCCTCTGTGTATGAGCTTCTCTGGCAAGCTCAATTGGCCCCAGCGCAGGCTGAGCTAATGGCCTGCGCTGGGTTGATACCCGGCGAGTGCGTGTTGGATGTTGCCTGCGGGACCGGCGTCACCGCGCTGGATGCCGCCGCCAGAGTCTCTCCGGGTGGCAAGGTCGTCGGAGTTGACCTGTCGAGTCGTATGGTGGAAGCCGCCCGCCAGCGCGCGATGCAGGCGCAATGCGTGAACGTTCGCTTCGAGCGGATGGACGCCGAAGGGCTCGAGCTGCCTGACCAAAGCTTCGATGTCGCCCTGTGCGCCCTGGGGCTGATGTACGTACCAAATCCCGAACACGCCATCTTGGAAATGCGTCGGGTTTTGCGCATGCGCGGCCGTATCATCCTGGCGGTCTGGGGCGAGCGCGCTCGATGCGGATGGGCGGAGTTATTTCCGATCGTTGATGCCGAAGTCACGAGCGAGGTCTGCCCGTTGTTTTTTCGTTTGGGACAGGGAGATACGCTCGCGGACGTTTGTTCCAAGGCTGGCTTCGACGTCGCCACGTGCTCCCGAATCACGACCACTTTGGACTATTCCGACGGTGATCAGGCCTGCGACGCGGCGTTCATCGGAGGACCCGTGGCGCTCGCGTGGTCGCGTCTCGATGATGAGGCCCGTAGGCGATCGCGCGCCCGCTACCTTGAGGCCATCGGGACATGGCGGCACCCGGACCGTACCTATCGCATTCCGGGCGAGTTTGTCATTGTGGCTGCGTCGGTACGCGCTCGGGGCTGATCGCAACAAAGAAGCGGTGCTAGTTGGTGCGGCAGGCCTTCGCTGCGATAACTAGCGCTGGTCGAGTGTCCAATATTATCCGGTCATTTCTCGGCCTTTCAGCGGGTTAAGTGGTTAAGTGCCCGAATCTCGGCAAAATATAAAATATTGGACGCTGCCGAGATAGTTTCCGATTTACATTCAGGTACTTAGCGCGTTTTGGAGCAGGGACTGAAAATCCGCGTGTCGGGGGTTCAATTCCCTCCCTGGCCACCACGTAACTTTCTATTTTCCAATGAGTTTCAATCGGGCTGTGCCGTGAACATCCGGCGGTTGGGAAGACGACCACTCGGGGGCGCGCCGCTATGTGAAACGGGACAATCTGACCGGGTTCGACCCACCGCTGCCGCTCGCGTACATGGACGCCCCCACTTTGCCAAGCTTTCAGTTCATGATGGCCAACAGGATCAGATTGCGCTCGTACATTCGGACTTTTGCCGCGGCTTGCGCCGCTGTCCCTGATGGGATGAGCTGGTTGGTTCCCAATCGCTTTGTCGCACTCGAGGTGCTGCGGCCGTTCTGGGTTCGATCAACCACGGTCTTACCTATTTTGCCATCACTGCGTGATCGCTTGAGCAATCGGTGGTGTGTTCTCCTGTGCTATACGTCGCTGTTAGTCACTAGGTTCCTCTAGGCGGCCATGCGGACCGGCACATAATCGGCCTTAAACTCTCGTCCGTGGGCGAGTAGCGCCCACACGGTGCGTACGTTTTTGTTGGCCAAAGCCACCGCCGCGATATTTGGATGCCGACGGTTGAGCAGATTAGTCAACCATCCCTGGGTGTTGTCGGCCTTGTTCTTTGCTGCCAGGATGGCCGAGCGCGCCCCGTGGATCAGCAGCGTGCGCAAATACGCGTCCCCGCGTTTACTCATCCCGAGCAGCGTTGGCTTGCCGCCGCTGGAGCTTTGGCGTGGAACCAGACCCAGCCAGGCGGAGACTTGCCGGCCGTTGTCAAAGCTGTGCGCATCCGCGATCGATGCGACCAGGGCGCTCGCAGCCAGCGGGCCGATGCCAGGGATCTTCTCGAGCTTGCGGCTGAGCTCGCTATTGCGGTGCCAGGCGATAATCTCCCGCTCGAACTCCTTGACTTGCCGATCCAGCTCCTTCAGATGCTGGTTCAGGCGCTCAATCAGATGCCGGAACGGCACCGGCAGCTCGTTGCTGGCATCCTCGAGGATCTCGGGCACGCGTTTGGCCACGTTGATGATGCCTTGGGGGATGATGAGCCCAAACTCCCCCAGCAGACCGCGGATCTGATTGGCCTGTGCCGTGCGGGCCTTCACAAATCCCTGGCGCACGCGATGCACCGACAAGATCGCCTGCTTTACCCCGTTCATCAACGCCATGCACCTGAAGCAGATTCTTCGCCAAATCAATTCCGACCGTTGTAATCTTCATCGTGGACGCTCCCATTCGTTTAGTGGTTGCTTTGACACTTCCACTTTGGCACATCGATGCCGGTTAGAGTGGGGGCGTCCATTCCATTGCTTTGCGGCATTCCTTCGCGTTCGCGGCTAGATCAATCCAAAATTTCATTCACGCAGCTCGCAAACACACGTCAGCATTTCTACCCAAGAGCCTAACGCCCGTTAGGCCCTAGGTCCAATTGCCTGCGAGCTTGGCCCGATGGAGGCTGCGTCAAAGAGTTGAAAGGCCCATTCGAGGGAGGGGGGGCACGCGGCAGTGGCTTAGGCTTGACCCAATGCAAGCTTTGCCCCTCCCCGCACCGCTACCCGCCTTTGGGGCCGGTAGGCCGTCGGAGGCCACCCTGAGCACTTTCCCCGGACGGCTTTCCGGGCCACATCACTCGGGCTTGTTAGAGGAGAAATACATGAAGAGTCTGATCATCATCGCCACCGTGGGTCTCGTTATCGGCCTCGTCGGGTGCGCCAGCCAGTACAAACAGGAGGCAAAGCAGGAACAGCAGGCGAAGACGATGCCGGTGAACTGCGCGACCGCGCAAGGCGACATCGCCATGCTTCAGAAGGAGAAGGTGAGCGCGGCGCAGCAGGCCGCAGCCGGCGTCTCGACCATCGCACCGGTTGGCGCTGTGGCGGGCTTGCTGACGGGAACCGAAGGTGAAAAGGCACAGGTTACCACCGGCGATTACAACAAGGCTCTCGACCAGGCGATTACCAGAATCAAGTCGACCTGCGGCATCACATAGACGCGCGGAGAGTCACGGGCGCAGGCGGGCGCCACTAACCCGAATTGACGGAAACGCCTGCCGGTCGCATCCGGCCGATCTGAGCCGGTTGCGCGGCCCGCGAGCCAATGAGTCCTATCGACCCTCTAGTCCGCCACGACCGACAGCTTTAAGGAACGCCAATTCACACGTAGATTCATAAATAGGTCGCATCGGCGAGGTCGGCTGGACGCTGCGACTTCGGCAGAAGCGCGTATTTTCAGGGGCGCCTGCACTTGTACCAAGGCGATGGTCCGCCACACACGCATAGTGTCGTTGAAACGCGGTGAGGGCCAGCGAGATTCAACCTGGAATTCACTCGTTGCAGCGTGCATCCGCTGGATTCTTACCTCCTTGGTGCTGCTGGCGTAAAATATACTCAGGGGGCGAGTTCCTGAGGTTATTTTGAATTCCACGGTGGCTAGCTTGCTGACGTTTGGATGCACTTTCGGGGCGGCGTCCGTAGCAATCCTCGTCCGAGCCCGATTGCCAACGCACCATTTGGAGGGCGACTCCAAAGAGTTTTTGAAGCTCGTGCTGGGCCTAATCGCTACTATCACCGCGCTTGTGCTCGGTCTATTGATTTCCGCAGCGCATTCTGTATACGAGGCGCAAGAGGGTGAGCTGCAGCAACTCGGTGTTCATGTATATCAAATAGATCGCATTCTCGCTCATTTCGGGCCGGACGCGATTCAAGAGCGCGCCCTGCTTCGCCGAATCGTGGCCGCCGACCTCACGCGGATATGGCCCAATGACGGCGTCGGGGTCGCGACAAACATGCCGCTGTCGGCGCAGCAGGAAGCCGAGGGGCTTTATGATGGCATTGCAAGCCTGTCGCCGAAAACCGATCTACAACGATTTGATCAGAACCGCGCGCTGCAGCTGCTCGCAAGTGTCGGGGAGACCCGGCGCCTTCTGGTCGAGCAATCGCAAGGAGCGCTGTCCCGGCCAATTCTCGTCGTGCTTGTGTCGTGGCTGATCGTCCTTTTCTTCGGTTTCGGTCTCTTCGCGCGCTTTAATGCGACCGTCCTCGTGGCACTCATCGTGGGCTCCTTGTCCGTCGCGGGTGCGATCTTCCTAATTATCGAGATGAATCAGCCATACGGCGGGTGGATGCAGGTCTCCAGCGCCCCGCTGCGCGATGCCCTGGCGCAGATGGGCCGTTAGCGTTGGCGATCACATAGGAATGGCTCGGCGAACTGGCGATTGCGCTCAAGGAGGAGACGTACCGACCGGATCCGATCAGACGAGTGTTCATCCCTAAGCCCAACGGCAAGTTAAGGAAGTCGTATCAACCTTCCCCGAAAGGGTTACCGGGTCGGTCTGCGCATCGACATTTTCGAGGCTTGCTCGGCGTTCACTCGCGTTGCGGCCTGCACACTCGCGCTGTCACCAATTCGTGACATGCATTTCTCGACCACAACCACGATGTACTGGAGCCACCCATACGAAGTTGTCGCGCCATTTTCGATAAATTGAACATAGTGTCCGTTCCAGCTGCCGCCTGACGAAAAGCCAGCGCTATGATGTCCCGACATTCAGAGTTGAAGCTAGCTTGGTCCAACGGCGGCGGTTGACTGGCCGCCAGCCTGTACGCACCTGGACCTGAAATCGCCGCCCCTAATGGCGAGGTGGTTTCGATCGTCACGCGTGCAGCGGTGCGTGCTGTCATGACCGGGACCGAGGCGATCAGCGCCAAGCTCATCGACGAGATTGGCTTCATTTCGCCCACTCAGCGACGCCGTGTTGCGGTCTGAGCGATTGAGGCCCGAAGCGAACATTCTGACCCAAGGAGATGCTCCATGAGAACGGGATTTACAGTCGTGGCCATTTGCACAGTGCTGGCCGGCGTCGCCACTAGCGCGTCCCCTGTCACGTCGAACGGACCCAGCAGCGTAAGCAGCGCCACTCCCCTCATTCTCGAGAAGAAGGAGGGCGAGAGGCGGGCCTGGAGACCCATCGAAGGGGCGAAAGGCTGGAACGCCCAGCCCGGTCCATTCATTTTCAAAGTCGATCGGCACAACGGCGGCTCGGCTCACTTGGTTTTCGTGACTGAGGACCTGCCGCCCGGGGGGAAGATCGATCGCCACAGACACCCTGGCGCAGACGAGATTATCTTTCTGCAGAACGGCCGTGCACGGGTGAGCTTGGGCGACACGGTGAGAGAGGTGCACGGCGGCGCCACGGTCTTTGCCCCGGCCAACACCTGGATCGAGGTGACCAACATCGGGACCGACGCGATCCACGGCGTCTTCGTGTTTTCTGACCCCGGGTTCGACGATTTCATGCGTGCGGAGTCGGTAGCCGAGGGCCAGGAGGTGACGCCGCTCACCAAGGTCGAGGATGCGCAGATTATGAAGGAGCACGCGCACGTAGTGATCTACGCCGAGCCCTGAAGCCGTGTTGCAGTTTGAGGCTGTTGAAGCCCACCCGATCCGGCCGGCATATCGGTCCAGAACACGAACTCCAAACGCGGCCTGGTGCGGCAGGAGCAGGCGCATGCCCCGCCGCTTCAGCTCGGGCTTCTGCGCACCTAAGCCCAATTGCTTGCTCTGGCGGGATGATGTAGTAGTCGTTTGAGCTGGAGTGTCCCCCATGCACGCAGCGTAGTTGCAGCTCAGCGGCCACGGGCGCCGGAGGGTGCATATGAAGAACGCATTGCTGTTCGCCGCGACGGCGATACTTAGCGGCTTTCTCATCATTGTTCCGATCTACCTCGGTGTCTTGCTGCTGCTAAAGGCGATGGGATCGATCGCGAAACTTTTGCGCCCCTTCATTTTGCTCCTCCCGGAGTCGTTTCCGGCGCCGAAGCTCTTCTCCCTTCTCCTCGTCCTCGCGCTGTGCTTTTTGATCGGCGCTGCCGTCCGTACTCGGACGGGGCGGATGATCCGGGAACGGTTAGAGACGAGGCTCTTCGAGCGAATTCCCGGGTACGCACTCTTCCGGAGTCTGACCCGGCAGCTGGCTGGCGACACCCGCGAAGAGGGCTGGAAGCCTGCGCTTGCTGAGATCGAAGAGGCTCTCGTCCCTGCCTTTATCATCGAAGAGTTCGAGGACGGGCGATACACCGTCTTTGTCCCGTCGATCCCTACCCCGCTTGCCGGCGCCCTGTACATTCTCGAACGGAAACGGGTCCATCCCGTGGATGTGCCGTTCACGCAAGCACTACAGGTAGTCTCCCGGTGGGGATCTGGCGCTAAGGACCTTGACTTGGCTATGGAGAAAGCGAGCAGACGAGATTCAGCGGTGCTGCCTCGCTGAGGTGCTCGTCTCGCTCGCCCCGATTGGCCCGGCGCCGTCAGTGCTACATCCGCGCGCGAGCGCACGCTTAAGCGTCGCTTGGGGTTGGGCAGCAGCTCTATCCAGGCTTTGAGCACCGCGACACACGCTTTCGCAAGCTCGGCGGTGTCGCGTGAGACGACCGTAATGCTTGCCGGTGGCGGCGATGATCGGATCCGGCTGTGCCAAATCCGCTCTAATGCCGCCAGCCGTTGTATGTCCGACTTGCTCGTACCAATAACTGGGTCGCGGATGCCGGGAGGCGGACGCAACGCGACGCCGGCGACCAGCCTGCCCTAAGGGGCAATTGTGCAATCGAGTCGGGAAGATCGATTCTGGTCGATGTATCCGCGTGCGCCGCTAGCATAGCGAACCGTAGAGAGGATTGGATCGAACGGCGTTCGAATTTTGAAGTTGTGCGTGTGAAGAGGGCGCTGGATCATGCAGGCACGCAGACCACAGGAGCTTGAGCCGTACTTAGGCTCCGCCGATAGTGTCCTCACAGCACTCCAGAGCGATCTCAGCCTCGGCCTGAGCTCGACGCAAGCCCGCGAGCGCCTGGTCAGGTACGGAAGCAACGAGCTCACGCAAGAGAAACCGGTTCCAGCCTGGCGGAAGTTCTTAACCCAGTTCGGCGATCCGCTGGTGCTTCTGCTGGTCGTCGCCGCGCTCTTTTCCACCGGTCTGTGGGTCTATGAGCGCGAATCCGCGCTGCCGTATGAAGGTCTCACGATTCTTGCGGTAGTGCTCCTCAATGCCGTGATGGGCTACGTGCAGGAGGCCAAGGCAGAGCAAGCCATCGCCGCCCTCAAGCAGATGTCCGCTGCCCGCGCAAGCGTTATACGCGATGGCCAACGGCAGAGCATTGCGGCCTCTGATGTCGTCCCTGGCGATATCATTATCGTGGAAGAGGGGGACACGGTTCCCGCAGATGCGCGGTTGATCAGGATTGCCGCATTGCAGACAGCGGAGGCAGCGCTGACCGGAGAGAGCCTTCCGGTAGCCAAACAAACCGATCCGATTGTCGAAGAGGCTGAGGTCGGCGATCGGCTCAATATGATTTTCGGCGGCACCGCGGTCACCTACGGGCGCGGCAAGGCCGTTGTCACTGCCACGGGAATGCGGTCGCAGATGGGGCAGGTTGCGGGAATGCTGGCTTCTGCACCGGCAGAAACGACTCCACTGCAGCAGGAGCTTGCGCAAGTTGGCAAGGTGCTCGCGATCGTCGTCATCGTGATCGCCATCGCGATGATCGCCACGATTATCGTGGTGGAGCAAATCAGGGACTACTCGGCGCTATTTGATGTTTTCATTCTAGGAGTCGCGCTCGCAGTGGCTGCTGTTCCGGAAGGACTGCCCGCCGTCGTCACAGCGGTTCTGGCTCTTGGCGTGCAACGGATGGCCCGCCGTAATGCCATAGTGCGCCACCTGGCTTCAGTTGAGACACTCGGCTCCGCGAATGTCATTGCCACCGACAAGACGGGGACGCTCACCCGAAACGAAATGACGGTGCGCAGCGTGGTGACGGCAAGCGGTCGCGTTGATTTTACGGGCACGGGCTACGCGCCTGAGGGCGAGGTCAGGCGGCATGTCGAGCGCTCGACATCTTCGGAGCGTGAGCCGCTCGGAGATGCCTTGCGAAGCGAGCTCGAACGCGCACTCTCGGTCGGAGATCGGGCGAGCAACGCTGTGCTGCATGAGCGGCAGGGTCGTTGGACGGTTCAGGGAGACCCCACCGAAGGGGCCTTGCTGGTGGCCGCGAGAAAGGCCGGCATCGCGGAGGATGTGCTCAGCGAGCGGTTCGTGCGTGTCGGGGAGGTTCCTTTCTCCTCCGAGCGCAGGCTCATGACGACGATTCACACCGACGCCCAGCGGAGCGAGATCCTCAGGGCTTTTACAAAAGGAGCTCCCGATGTGCTTCTGGCACGCTGTACGCACGAGCTGGTTGGCACGGATGCCCGTTTGCTAACTGACGTCAGACGTGAGGAGATTCTGCGGGCTAACGAAAGCCTCGCACGCGAGGGCCTGCGCACGCTGGGGGTAGCTTACCGCTCCCTGCCAGGTGGTACCGATCTTGACGCAATCGACGCGGGGATCGAGAAGCAGCTCGTTCTCGCAGGACTCGTCGGCATGATCGATCCGCCTCGGGCCGAGGCGGTCGAAGCTGTGAGACGTGCAACGCAAGCCGGTGTGCGCTCGATGATGCTCACGGGCGATCACCCGGTGACTGCGGCGGTGATCGCCCGTGAGCTTGGAATCCCTGGTACCCGTGCCGTTACGGGTGCGGAGCTGCAGAAACTGACAGAGACCGCACTGGAACGCACAGTCCGAGACGTATCGGTGTACGCACGGGTCAGTCCCCAACACAAGCTGCAAATCGTCAGCGCGCTTCAGCGCTCCGGAGCGACCGTGGCGATGACCGGAGATGGCGTAAACGACGCCCCGGCGTTGAGGACTGCCGATATCGGTGTCGCGATGGGCATCACTGGCACCGACGTTTCCAAGCAGGCAGCCGACATCATCCTTGCGGATGACAACTTCGCGTCCATTGTTGCCGCGGTCGAGCAGGGAAGGACCATCTTCGGCAACATCAGGAAATTCCTGCGATACCTGCTGGCCTCCAACATCGGTGAGGTCCTGACTATGTTCTTCGGTGTGCTGTTCGCAGAGGCGATAGGTCTGACCTGGGCCTCATCGGAGGCGGTGGTGCTGCCGCTCACGGCGACGCAGCTTCTGTGGGTCAACCTGGTAACCGATGGTGCCCCCGCGCTCGCGCTGGGCATCGATCCTGCGGACGAAGAAGTCATGTCGAGACCCCCGAGGCCGCCGGGTGAAAGCGTGATCACTCGTAGAATGTGGTTCGGGATCTTGCAGGTCGGTGTGATCATGGCTGCGGGGATCCTGTATGTCGTCGACGCGAGCCTGCCGGGCGGCCTCATCCACGGCACCGCCACGATTCAATACGCGCACACGATGGCATTCACGACTTTGGTGTTCTTTTCCCTGTTTGCCGCCTTCTGCGCGCGATCCGACGAGCGCAGCGCATTCGCGAATCTGTTCTCGAACGGCTGGCTTTGGGGCGCGGTGGGGCTTTCGATCCTGTTGCAGATCGCAGTGGTGTACGTTCCGTTCCTGCAGAAGGCGTTTTCCACGGTTGCCCTCTCGGCGAGTGATTGGGCTCGGTGTCTCCTTGTTGGCAGCTCCGTGCTGTGGGTTACAGAGGTGACGAAGCTCGCGCTGCGGATGCGGGCGCGGCGGAAAAGCCGGTAAGGCGACCTCGGTTGATCGAGGTCATGCTGAGGCCGGATATACGTCAATCGTGAGGCGAACCCTTGACTGTCCAATATTATGTAAGCGTTTCCCGCCTGTTCAGCGGCTTATCTGCCGGCATTTCGCAGAAATATTGGACACTGGCTACCGAGTTTCTTGTCAGAGTTCAGGAGCTCAGCGGAATTTGGAATCTGGCTGAAAATCCGCGTGTCGGGGGTTCAATTCCCTCCCTGGCCACCAATGAAATCAAATTGTTAGTCAAGAATGACACGGACGTAAAGTGTCCAATAAGGCCGCCGACCTCTCGCAGTAGCTCGTCGAATCGTTATAGCGAACGTCTTCTTGACCCGTTCGCGCAAATCGATTTCTTCATCAGCAGCCAGCTCTACTTCGGCGTCGCGGGTCAGGCGGAAGAGCGTCGCTCCGGACAACTCCATGCCGGGATATAGTTTGCCTGCGTTCTCGCGAATCACTTCCCAGAGCCGCACGAAGACCCGTTGTCCCATGTCTTCGAAATTCCATTTGCAGCCGTGTGCTCCGGCTCGCCCGTCCACCGGTCGATGTCCCAGTACGTTCTGCGGGGCTCGTTCAGACTACGGCCGATTCGCCTTCCATCGCTGGCGTGTACATGCCGATCGCCGCGAGATGACAGGACGGAGTGCTGCGCTCCATACACCTTTGGGCAATTGCGCATCGTGCGTGTGTGGTGAGAAAATCGATCCACAGCGTGCTGGAAAGGAGCCGGAGTGTGGCGCGCCCGCGCGGATCTTTGGCGCACACGGATTGGCCCTAAATGGACCACCAACCTCGGATGCTTGCGAAGGCCCTAGCGGTGAGGTCGGAGCCAGCGAAAATCCCCCGGCAGCAAATGACCTGTCACGATGCTTCACGGTGAATGACCTCGTGGTGGAGCTATTCGCGAACACGAGAGACCCGGGAGACCCGGGCGGTGGCGAACCCGTGCGCGCGTGGGCGCCAGCATCCTGAGCGCGGCGCATTTCCCGCAGGAGCAGAACGATGAATGACAATCTGAGCGCGCTGCGTGAGCAGTATGGATGCGGACCGATTCAGTTCTCCGGCACGGAGGATGCGCTCTACGAGCGGCATCTACTCTTCGACCGCGTCATCGATCCGAAGCAGGCGGATCCGCATGACAGGTGGGAAGCAGTGGCACACGGATTGCGCGACGTCATCTCGCAACGCTGGCTCCAGACGGAAAAGACCTACGCGCTGAAGGACCCCAAGCGCGTGTATTACCTCTCGATGGAGTTTCTGCTGGGTCGCTCCCTCGCCAACAACGTCACCAATACGCTGCTGAGTCCGCTGATACTCGAGGCCCTGCGCATGAAAGGAGTGGACTGGCCGACCCTCACCGAAACGGAGCCGGACGCCGGCCTCGGCAACGGCGGGCTCGGGCGACTCGCGGCCTGCTTCATTGACTCCATGGCCACCCTGCAGATACCGGGCATGGGCTACGGCTTGCGCTACGAATACGGCATCTTCAGGCAGACCTTCAAGGACGGTTGGCAGCATGAGCTGCCGGACAACTGGCTGCGATGGCCCGATCCGTGGGAAGTGGCGCGGCCGGAGGAAGCGGTCGAGGTGAAGCTCAACTGTTCGTTCGAGCTGCACGCGGGATCGCTCAGAGCGGTATTCGGGCGGCCGTCGAACCTGCTCGGCATTCCCCTCGACCGCCCAGTGATCGGCTATGGCGGCAAGACCATCAACACGCTCAGGCTCTGGGCCGCAGGAACACCCGATTATTTCGATATTCAAGAATTCAGTCGCGGTGACTTCGTCGGCGCGCTGACGGAGACCCTCGCGGCTGAATCCCTCACGCGCGTTCTGTATCCCGACGACTCCACCTCGATGGGCCAGGGCCTGCGCTTCCTGCAGGAATACTTCCTCGTCGCGTGCTCGCTGGCCGATCTCGTGCGCCGCTTCCGGCGGACCAACGCCGACTGGAGCGCCTTGCCGGACAAAGTCGCGATCCAACTGAACGACACGCATCCCGCCATGGCGGTGCCGGAGATGATGCGCGTGCTGCTTGATGATGCGCATCTCGGCTGGGATGAGGCCTGGGCACTGACGCAACGCTCACTCGCTTACACGAATCACACACTGCTGCCGGAGGCGTTGGAGAAATGGCCGCTCGGATGGTTCGAGCAAGTCATTCCCCGGAATCTCGAAATCATTTACGAGATCAACCGCCGTTTACTCGATGCGGTGCGGGAACGCTTCCCCGGCGATACGGGTCGTATCCCGCGCATGAGCCTGATCGAAGAAGACGGTGGAAATCGGAAAATCCGGATGGCGAACCTCGCCATCGTCGGCTCGCACAGCACCAACGGCGTAGCTGCCCTTCATTCGGAGCTGCTACGCACGCGCGTGGTGCGCGACTTCGCGGACATGTTCCCCGAGCGCTTCAACAACAAGACCAATGGCGTCACGCCGCGCCGCTGGCTGTTGCTCGCCAATCCCTGGCTCGCAGGCGCGATTCGCGAGGCGATTGGCGATGAGTGGATCACTGATCTCAGCCAATTGAGCCGGCTCAAGCCACTTGCAGAGGATAGGGGCTTCCGGGACAAGATCTGCAACGCCAAGCGGGAGGCGAAGCAGCGCTTCGCCAGCTGGCTGAAGAGCACCTGCGGCGCAGTGGTCGATCCGCAGTCCATCTTCGACTGCCAGGTCAAACGGATTCACGAATACAAGCGGCAGCTGCTGAATGCGCTGCACATCGTCGTTCTCTACAACCGCTTGCGCCAGAGCCCGAACCTTGCGTTCACGCCGCGCACGTTCCTGTTCGCCGGCAAGGCGGCTCCGGCGTACCATTTCGCGAAACTCGTCATCAAGTTGATCAACAACATCGCCGGCACCATCGATGGCGACCCGACGATTCGCAGTCGCCTGAAGGTGCTGTTTCTGCCTGACTACAATGTCTCGCTGGCGGAGCGGCTGATTCCCGGAAGCGACGTTTCGGAGCAGATCTCCACGGCCGGTTACGAGGCGAGCGGAACGGGCAACATGAAGTTCATGATGAACGGCGCGCTCACCATCGGGACACGCGATGGCGCCACCATCGAGATGGCTGAAGAGGCGGGCGAGGAAAACCTCTTTCTGTTCGGGCTCACCGCCGAGGAAGTGGCAAACAGCCAGGGCTGGTACAATCCGCGCTGGCACTACGACAACGAGCCGGAAACGCGTGCGGCGCTCGACCTTATCTTCTCCGACCACTTCAGCCGCAACGAGCCGGGGGTGTTCAATCCGATCCGCGACATGTTGCTGACGCAGGGTGATTTCTACCGCCACCTCGCCGACTTGAAGTCGTACGCCGACGCGCACCTGCGATTGGAGAAGCTCTATGCCGACCGGGACGCGTGGTCGACGAAGGCCATCCTGAACATAGCTGGGTCCGGGAAGTTCTCCAGCGATCGCACAATCGCGGAATACGCGCGGGAGATCTGGGGCGCGAAGCCCTGTCCGGTTTCTTAGAGACGACAACGACGGACGAATCTGGCATCGAACTGCTGAGCGGGTCCCCACTTCGCAAGGGCGACCTCGGCGCGGTCGTCGAGCTGTATGAACCGGACGGGCTAGACGTTGAGTTCGTCAGGGCTTCCGGAAAGACCCAGGCTCTAGTGACGTTGAAGACCAGCGACGTTCGCAGTGTTCGCGACACGGATTTGGTGTCGGTGCGGTCCGCTACGCGCGGTGCGGCGTGATCGAAAGACGCGTCTTTGAGTGTCCAATATTATCTCGTCGTTTCTAGACTATTCAGCGGCTTATCTGCCGGCATTTCGAAGAAATATTGGACGCTGGCAACGGTGTTTCTTGAGAGAGTTCAAGGACTTAGCGGGGAGGGAATTGAACCCCCGACAGCGGATTTTCAGTCCGTTGTCGTGGGTTGTAGGGGCTTATTAATCAACCACTTGCAGCGCTTGCCGACCCCTTCCCAGGCACACCAAGGCACAATCCTGGCACACTCAATCTGAGTTGGTCACATTTCCGGCACGAGGTAAACGAGTCGCGCATTCTCATTGACGGCGACATCTCCGAAGCTAGCCATGAGGTGTCCGCCTGCGCTTTGCGGAAGAATGCTTGTGCGGCCGTGATACTGCGATCCGGGCGAAGCAGGAAGTCCACCGTCTTGCCATGCTTGTCATCCTCAGATGCGTCGAAACCGCGAGGAGCGGAACAGCATGTGGTACACAACTAGAACCACAGCGGCACCGATGGTGGCGACGAGCAAGCTTTCGAGATTGAGTCCGGTTACCCCCGACCTCCCGAAGCTGTGGAAGAGCCAACCGCCGACGACTGAACCAACGATCCCAAGAAGAACATCAAGAATAATGCCCTCCCCGTGCCGATTGACGATCTTGCTGGCAATGAAGCCGGCGACGAGTCCAAGGATGATCCACGCGAGAATTGACATGAGAACTCCAGTGATGGCGTGAGCGCTTGCGAGCCACGCCTCCCGCAGCTTGCGGCTTATTGCGTACGGACGCGAGTGCGACAATCCGATCGGACCGAGCGTACCTCAATTCCGCCGCCGACTCTGTGCACTAGCGCGCTTAGCGGCGAAGCGCAATGCCGGGAGATTGGGCTTGCGCCCCGTCGTGTCGAATGAGCCCACACATTAGGTACTCCGCTGTCAGCTGTCGGTCTAGGACGGATGGGCTCGGCACGTAAGACGACTTTGGCGTCATCAAAGCGAACGCTGGTCCACGTCGCGGTGTCGCTGGACTCGCTCAAGCAACTCATGGGCAATTCTCTCGCGATCTGTTGGTGGTCGTGGGATCCGGTCGGCAAATCGTCCCACCTCCGCGGCGAGCGCCGACTGACCTTCGATCACCAATCTGTCGCGCACCGCTCGCCAGCCTCGCTCCACCTGGATTCGGGTCTGAATCATTTTGGTTTTCCCCGCCTCGACTCGCAAAGGGCCCTTCAGCAATTCGCCCGCGACAGCTTTGACGCGGTCGCGGAGTAGGGTGGACCTGCCGCCCTTTTCCGCACGGTAAATGCGATCGGGCTTATGGGTCTTGGTTTCGCCCCGCACCGCGCGCTCTGTCGCATTTGCCTCGATGCCTTGCTCTCGAAGGTGCCTGGCGAACTCGTGCCTCCACTCGCGCAATGTCGCCTTGTGAATGCTCAGCCGTTGCCCTCGCTCACTCATCGCTTTCACGACCAGGTGAACGTGCGGGTGTGGCTGATCCGTGTGCAAGACCATGGCGTATTGATGCTTCAACGCGAATTGCTCACGTGCGAACGCGCGGCTCGCCGCAAGCACTCTCGCCGGTGAGGTACCCGCCGGCATTGAAAGAACAATGTTATGAACGAGCTTCCCTGGCTTGCGACCGGAGGTCCCTTCGTAAGGTGATCCGGAGTCGGCTGCATCAGCCTCTAGATCCCAGTCCTTGATGAGGCCCTTTTCAACTCCCTTCCCCTTGAGCCGTTCGCCATCATCGGTTTCGATTTCCAGGTCTCCATGGCGATCGATGTACTTGAAGTGTGCCAGGACGGCCTTCGCGCTCTTGCCACCGCCGGAGACCTTGACCATCACTTCGGGAACGCGGCGTACAGTTCGGGCGATGTGTTCGATCTGTACAGGTGAGAGCCCATCGACTTGACCGGGACCTCGCCGACCATAGCTCACGAGATCAAGGAGCGGACGCCCTTCGCGAGCACTAAACGTGCGTTTCGCCATGTCCCACCTGCCAGCTCACCGCATTGGCCTTCAAGATCCCCCTCACATGGAGACGAAGGGCCTCGCACGCCTTCAGAATCGCACGTAGGTCCGCTTGGGTTGGCCCAGAGACTCGCGCGCCTTGGTCGGACGCCCGAGCGATCTGGTTGAGGTTGCGGCCAATGGCCGCGAGTTCGGCCACAGACTCCTTCAGTGCTAGCCGCTCTTCGTTGGGCAATCGCGCCAGTCCGCGCAAGTGGGACCGAACCAACACCGATACGTAGGTTGCCGCCGGTATGCCGCGCCCCGAGGCACGCGCCCGCAGGAGCCGCTGATCGTCCGTGGCAAGGCGTATCGTCACGCGTGCGTCCCGTAGAACAGGACTATCGATTGCGACCGTGGGTACCGGAGTCGCATTCGCGGATTGCAGCGTCACTCAACCAGCCGCTTGAGTAACGCCGACTCAGTAATTCCCTGCCGCTCGGCAAACGTCCGAAGGTCTGCCTTCGTCTGCAGATCAACACGACATTGGATGCAAGGACTGGCTGCCATGACGCATATCGTCTGACAACAGCCGCCGATAGGCTATCCTGCATTTCGCTTAAAATTCAGCGAAACCCAACAGCGCTATTACCGGCCGGCCGGCGGGCGGGACAGCACCCCTCTTCCGAAGTGCGTACATGGGCCCCCTCGGGGATAGACATGCCTATTGGGGCGGCGATTTCAGGTCCAGGTGCGTACAGGCCGGCGGCCAGTCAACCGCCGCCGTTGGACCAAGCTAGCTTCAACTCTGAATGTCGGGTTCCGGGAAATCAATCGGACAGCAGACGGCCGAGGCTGTGTAAAAACCCTCGGCACTTTCGCACATTGAGCGAAACGAGCCAAAAATCCCAAGAGTGATTCAAATCTGCGAAGCTTCGAAGTTTGAATTTTGCAGAATTGATTTACAGCGAGGTCAGTTTTTGTTTTTACAGTGTGCTGCAGAAGCACACGGATAGGGGGTTCATCATGAACTGAATAACCGTGTGAATAAAAGCTGCGTGATAGATGAGGGCGGGCCCCTCGGGATCGGCTTTCAGGAGCAGATCTCAAACCACTCCAAGCTGCTGCGGTAAAAGGCCGTGGTGGTGAGCGTTGGGGCAAAAGCGCGAGGATGAACTCGTGTAGGTATGCATCCGAGAGACGAACGAAAGTGGTGCGCCGGCAAAACCGGCAAGGAGTAGGTGGTGGAAGTCCACCGCAGTGAAAGAGTAGCGACCTACGCTGACCCCGAGTCATGCGCTGCCGTCCGCGAGGATGGAGGCGAAGCGTTGACAGGGGAGCGCACAGGCCAGCCATTGAGCCGCGAAAGGTTGATCCCGGATGCCGACACGGTCACTTACGTGGAAGGCAATACACAGCGGCGCGCCAGCGCAAGTGCTGCTGTGATCCGGCGTGGTCTAAGACCCTGGCATGTGCGGACGCTCCTTGCTTGGGAACCGGGAGATCTTGGGGTTGGCCGGGGAGCATCACCGGTCCGCGTCGGGAAGGCAAAGAGCCGTAGCCGATGATGAACGACCCCAAGAAGTCTGACCTCGTCAAAGTAGCGATGAGACCGACGAACAAGGCTGGGCTCGGAACGGCTGCGGAGTCGGTGGAGCGAAGGACGAGGGCCGAGGGAAACACGGACCAGCAAAGCACGCACCGGACGCAGTGCCGGGTGCGCGTGTCACAGGCGCTGGAACGTGTACGTCAAGCAGCAAAGCAAAGGAAGGAGGAAAAGTTCACTGGACCTACCCCGTTTCAGTGGACAGGTAGTTCTTCTCTTGAATGACAGGATCTGACTCTGATGTTCACCTCCTTTTTCGATTCCAATGGGATTAGACCAAGCGCGGTCTGCCGCGTTCAGCGGCAGAAGCTGGCTTTTTTTCATGACCCTGAAAAAATCGATCGCATTAGAAGCGATATGAGCGGCGATCGAAGGTGGGGCCTTGGTTTGGGTACCCCCCGAAATGAGGTGCTGAGCAATTCTCATGGGGCTCCCATCGCTCCGGAGATACCCATGCGAGGAGCTCGATGCTCGCGATTCACGGGTGCGGTGGCCATCAATTCGCTCTCGAAGCGCATCGGCGATCGGTTACCGAGGGAAGAATGTCTGCGGCGAGTATTGTACCAACCTTCGATCCATTCAAAGATCGCCAGCTTCGCCTCGACCTGCGTGCGAAAGTTGCGCCGATCGAGCAGCTCACATTCCAGCGTGGCGAAAAACGATTCGGCCATGGCGTTGTCGTACGCATCTCCGACCGAACCAACGGATGGCATGACGCCCATCTCGCGGCAGCGCTTGCCGAAGGCGAAGCTCGTGTACTGCGTGCCGTGATCGGAATGATGAATCACTCCGTCCTCGGGCCGGCGCTGTGCGAGCGCCATATTGATGGCCGCGAGTACCAGGTCAGTTTTCAGATGATTTTCCATCGACCAGCCGACGACTTTGCGCGAGCATGCATCCAGCACGATCGCCAGGAACAGAAACCCCGCCCACGTCGAAACATAGGTAATATCAGCCACCCAGAGCCGATCGAGCTGGTCGATCTGAAAGTTCCGATCGACCAGATCCGGCGGGAGATCCGCGTAAATATCGACCACCGTGGTGCGCACGAAGCGCCGGCGCGACACCCCGCGCAGGCCCGCCGCACGCATCAGGCGCGCGACGCGCTTTTTGCCGACGTGAATGTCGTAATCGTCGGCGAGCTCCGCATGGATCCGCGGCACGCCGTAGGATTCGCGCGAGCCGCGGTGGATGGCATGAATTTTCGCGCTCAAGGCGATGTCCTCGAGCGCCCGCTCCGACAGCGGGCGCTCATCCCAGGCATAAAAACCGCTCGCAGAAACTCCGAGCAGTCGGCACATCAGTCGTACCGGAAACTTGGCCTGGTTCGCTTTCACGAATCCGTAGAGGGCTTCGTGTTCGGCGCGACCTCCTGTGCGAACCAGGCCGCGGCTTTTGACAGAATTTCCCTCTCGAGCTTGAGCTGGCGCACCTCGCGCTTGAGCTTCGTCAGCTCTTCGCGCTCGGCGCTGGTCAAGCCGCCGTCGCCGCGGCCGGCGTCACGATCACTTTGTTTGACCCAGCCGCGGATCGACCAGACCGAGCATCCAAATTCTTTGCTCAGCTCCGCCGGCTTCCGTCCGGCTCGTACCAGCTCGACCATTTGCTGCCGAAACTCCGGTGCATATCGCTTCGGGTGCTTGGGCTTTGACATGGCAGACTCTCCTCAGGTGAATAATGAAGAGTCCAATAAAGCGGGGCAACTCCAGTCGGACTTGCCCATACGGTACTCGGAGCGCGGGAAAGCCGCGTACAGGGGGAAGGGGCGAGGCAGAGTGAGACTGGACTAAGGAAACACTGACCGTACACGCGGAGGCGGATAAAGGTGTCAACACAATTGGTCCAGATAGCCAAGAAGGCGCAATTGGATCGCAAGGTGCGTTTCACCTCGCTAACCCATTTACTCACGCCGGAGTTTCTCAAGGAGACTTGGAAAACGATCAACCGGCACGGGGCAAGTGGAGTCGACGGGGAGAGCATCGAGCAGTTTGAAAGCGAGCTGGAACAACGGGTAAAGGAAATCTGCGCACAGCTTCGAGCTGGCGCCTATCGAGCTCCACCGGTTCGTCGGGTAGAGATACCCAAGGGGCCGGGCAAGAGCGGCACGAGACCGTTGGGAATTCCCACGATCTCGGACCGCCTGCTTCAAAAGGCGGTGGCACGCATTCTCGGAGCAATCTTTGAGGCGGATTTTTGCGACGTCAGCTACGGGTATCGTCCGGCACGGAGTCCTCATCAGGCGCTGCATGCGCTACGCGAGCAGATCAGGCTCGGATGGGTCAACTACGTGTACGAGGCCGATATCCGCGGATATTTTGACACGGTCCGGCATTCGATCTTGTTAGATAAAATCGCGAAGCGCATTCAGGACCCCAAGGTCATGCATCTGGTCAAGCAGATTCTCAAGGCGGCTGGGAAGATCGGAGTGCCACAAGGCGGTCCGTTCAGCCCGCTGGCGGCCAACATCTACCTGACCGAGATCGACTGGATGTTCGACACGATCCGCCGCGAAACGGCACAGGGACCCTATGAGGCGGTGAACTACCATCGGTTCGCCGATGACCTTGTCATCACCGTTAGCGGTCACTCCACGAAACGAGGCTGGGCGGAACGCGCCCTGCAGCGACTCGAAGAACAGCTCACCCGGCTTGGGGTGACGCTGAATCGAGAGAAAACCAAGATCGTGGATACACTGAAAGGCGAAGCCTTCGGGTTCCTGGGGTTTGATCTGCGACGTGTGCGCAAACGGGAGAAGGCCGGATACTACGTTTACATGACCCCGAAGAAGAAGGCTCGAAAAGCGATCAAGGTGAAAATCCGTGACATCATTGCTAGCGGCGGGGCATTGACCGCTGCAGAAATTGTCACGCGAATTAACACCGCCGTCGCTGGATGGGTCACGTACTTCCGGGTGGGTAACTCCAGTCGCGCCTTCAGTGAGGTGCGCGACTACATGGAAATGAAGATCCGCAGCCTGCTCAGTCGACGCAGACGGCGGCGAAAGTGCAGTATTGGCTGGCGGCGATGGAGTAACGAGTATCTATACGGGATTCTTGGGCTGTACTGGGACTGGACACTTCAAACACTCCCAGGCCTCGGGAAGCTCACGTGAAAGTGGCCGTCATGACCGTAACGACTCATAACCCTCTCGACGAATCCCACGCGGGCGAGCTGCTTGAAGGAAAACTTCATGAGCAGTTCCTATGGGGAGGGGCTGGAAACGAACCGAGATCTTGTTCGGTACCGCGCCAGTCCCTTACCCGACCGCCGATGATGCAGGAAGACGGGGTAAAAATAGAGCGAAGCCGCGGTACGCCGCAAGGCGGGGTGGTCAGCCCAATTTTATCAAACGCTTTTCTGCACTATGCGTTCGATCTGTGGATGACGCGGACATACCCGACCCTTCCGTGGTGTCGGTATGCTGATGACGGTCTGGTTCATTGCCGCACCGAAAAGCAAGCCATGGCTGTCAAAGCCGCGCTTCAGGTTCGATTGGCGGAGTGCCACCTGGAACTGCATCCGACGAAAACCAAGATCGTCTATTGCAAAGACGGGAAGCGAAAAGGTACCTATCCGAATGTCAAATTCGACTTCCTTGGGTACGGTTTTCGGCCTCGTTTGCTTATGAATGCCCGGGATAACACCCTGTTCTGCGGATTCAATCCGGCGGCCAGTGTCTCAGCGCTCAAGGCGATGCGAGCGACGATTCGGGAGATGAACATTCGCAATCGGACACAGTTGTCCTTAGGGGATATTGCCCACAGACTCAATCCGCTCCTCCGGGGTTGGATCGCGTACTACGGGCGATACGCCCCTTCAGGGCTGGCTCCACTGCTGCGATACGTCAATCAGACGCTCCTAGCGTGGGCGATGCGGAAGTTCAAGCGCTTTGCAGGGCACAAGATCCGCGCAAGCCAATTTCTCCAGAGATTCTCTCGGGAGCACGCGGATCTCTTCGTCCATTGGCGACGTGGCTATACGAACAGCGGGTTTGCCTGATGGGAGCCGGATGAGTCGAGAGGTTCACGTCCTGGTTCTGCGAGAGGCCGGTGGTGCAATTCCACCGGCCTACTCAACCAGCCTCGGCCAATTCCGGCCGTTGACCATGCCGGAATGACTGCCGCGAAGCGGTCATTCGCCTTCTGTAGCCGTGTGGCGCAAGATTGTGGTGCCCGATTTGCCCCCGGGGGACTCTAAGGCTATGAGAGGCTACACAAATCGGAGCCATCGGCCCGTATTGCGTCGCACGGCGGGGCGTTCACCATGAAAAAAGCATGTCCGATCGGTGCAAAGCTGGCGTTGCTCTCCTATGGTCTGTTGGCACTCACCGCGTGTGGCGGTGGTGGTGGAGGCGGCGGTAGTAGTGGCACTGGTGCGCCGATGACGGCAGCGCCATCGGGCCTTCAGTATCCGACTGTCCCCGCATTTGTCATCAACAGAGCTATCGCACCTCTGACGCCGACCGTTGTCGGGCAAGTCACGAGCTACGCCGTGAGTCCTGGACTTCCTCAGGGTTTAAGTCTCAGCACCACTACCGGCGTCATCTCTGGCACGCCGACACGTCTTGCCGCCAAGACTAACTATACGATCAAGGCGACAAACGCCGGCGGCAGTTCGACGGCAATCGTCTCGATCGTGGTCAACGATGTTGCGCCCTCGATCCTTTACAGTTCCTATTACGCGTTCACGGCGAACGTAGCGGCTCAGATCACACCTGCTGTCAGCGGCGGCGCGGTCGTAACCTGGGACATCAAGCCCCCGCTGCCTACGGGTCTGGTGTTCAGTAACACCGACGGAAGCATTAGTGGCACACCCACGGCTGCCGCGGCGCCAAGCACCTACACGGTCACTGCGACCAATTCCGGCGGACAGTCAATTGCGGTCATGACCCTCGCAATCGCGGGCGCGCCCTTGCTCGATCTGGGTCACTCCAGCACGGTCGAACTGATCCGATACGCGAATTCGAGCCTCATCAGCCTGGACCAAGCAGGTCACTGGGTGCTGCAGGATTATGCCTCCGGAACGATGCTCGCGAGCGGCGACGGCGCATGCGTCAATTGCACTCCCGTGCTCGGAAGATTCGTCTACCCATCGGTCGACGTTGCCGGTACTACCGCGATTGACGCTGCGGCAGGGGGCGTGGAAGTTCGCTCCGTTGTAGACGGCCGTTTGCTCGCTACAATCCCTGGACAGTTTTCATGGTTTCAGCTGGCGTCCGATGGAAGTTACATCGCAACCGGCAGTACGACGGCCCTGACTGCGTGGAATACCGCCGGGCAAGTCGTGGTATCGCGCCCGGGTAACTACTCGAATGCCCTCGCGTTTTCAGCACCCGGCCAAATCCAGGTCGCGCTCGGAGCCGCGGGGCAAAACGTCATTGAAACGGTCTCCGTGACGAGCGGCACCTCATCCATAAGCCCTGCCTTCCAAGGCGCGTTCAATACCTGGTTCGTGGATGGGACGTGTTTTCTCACGAACCTGGGAAATGACGTCTGGACATATTCAAGCGCTGCGGTTCAGCTGGACATTAAGCAGGTGACTACTGTCGGCGAGCTCGGCGGGCAAGGTAATTGGTTCTGGAGCACTGGTGGCGGGTTTAACATTTATCAGGTTGGAGCAAGTGCCTCGCCGGCATTCACCGGGAGCGGCGCAGAGTATGTCATCCCGTCGGGTACCACGATCGGACTCTATTCCGACAGTACCGACCAGCTCACGGTGATCGACCTGTCCGGTGCGACCCCGGTGAGCACCAGCTATACGCTGCCAATTGATGATTTGAGCGCATACGCTGCCAGTTCAGCCAGCGCGTGGCTCGCGGGGAATGAGCACGACGTGATACTCGATGGGGCGAGCCTCGCCGGCCAACCGCGATACCTCACACTGGGCACGGCCGGGAGCATTGCCGCCGGCACCGGGTATTTCAGCGTCGCCACCGCCTCGGGGGAGATTCTTTATTTCAGCGCGAGCACGGACGCAATGGTGGGCACGATCAATTTCGCGAACTCGCAGCTATCCATGTCTTTGGACGGGACGGTTCTGGCAGCACCGACGATCGTCCCTGACATCCAGAATCCACCCAATTCGACGGTGAACATCTACTCGCTCCCATCCGCAAATCCGATCAATAGCTTCCCGTTCAACTCGCCCGTCGTAGTCGATATGTCGCTGTCGGGCTCCGGTACTGTTCTCGCGCTCTCGCCATCGATCACCTCAGGGTGCAGTACTGAGGCGGTGGCTATCACAGGCGGCGCTCCGATCTGGTGCGGGACGCCTGGCACTGTACAGCTCTCGCCGGACGGAACGTTGGTCGCCACATCGACCTCACAGGTCCCTGGCACGACCACCACTGTCTACAAGAATGGCGTCGCGATGACGGCCGTGCCCGGCTGGGTCGTAGGATGGCTCGACAACGAGCGCCTGCTGGTGAACGAGTATGGTTCACAGAACATGAACCCTAATCCGATCTACGTCGGCGCGGAGATTTTTAATTCCGCGGGCAACAAGCTCGGCAGCGCGCCCATTCCCGAGCTACAGTCGCTGCAAGTCGTGACCAGCGAAACCGTCTATTCGCCGCAGACTAATACGATTCTGTCGCTGACGACCGGCGCGCCCAGCTGGGCGAGCGCCAACGCGATATGCCCCGTTGTTTGCTCAGGCGCCGTCAGCGGCTCACAGGTCATATTCGCGTCCGGAGCTCTGGTGCTGGCACAGCCTTATTGACTGGATGTCTCCTGCTGGCTGGGATGGCCGTGCTTGCGCGCGCAAACACAGGAAACAACAGGAGATTGGGCGATACCCTTGTCACCGCTGGCGGATTGGGGAAACTTCTACCTCATCGCCGGTTCGGCAGCGGCTGGACTCGCCGGTCTGACTTCGTCGTCATCGCACTGGCTTCGGGTCGGGACCGGTAGTCTGGGCCCATCTGGCAGCAGCGCGAGGCGCTCTTGATTCAGCGCGATTCGGTGCGAATTTCCGACGTTTCCACGGCAGCGGTTGCTGCGCCGCCAAACCGCTGAGACCTTGCGCATTGACGATTGAGCGGAGGTTCACTAGGCTCATGCGTCTCGCAGCGGTTATCGGCGCTCGATCATCGGGGCATCGCACTGTTGCCTCACTGTGCCGGTTGTGCCGTTGCGCGATCTCATCTACGACCCACTTCGTGAATGCCTCCATCGGGGTTAAGTACAAAGGAGAAACTCATGGCCAAGTATCTTATTGAAGCGTCCTATACTGCCGAAGGCTTGAAAGGTCTACAGAAAGATAAGGCCAGCGGCCGCAAGCAAGCGGTGACGAAGCTTCTCGAGGGCCTCGAAGGGAAACTCGAGGCGATGTATTTCGCATTGGGCGAGCACGACGTCATCCTGATCGTCGACGTGCCTGACATTGTCACTGGGGCTGCGCTGTCCCTTGGTGTGTCGGCCACCGGTCTAGTGCGAACCAAGTCCACCGCGTTGCTGACCGTCGAGGAGACCGACCGCGCGCTGGCAAAGAAGGTTCACTACCGCGCCCCCGGCGAATAACCGATCGCACGGCCGCCGCATCCGCTCGGTGAATGCGGCGGTCGCCTCCGATCTTCCAGATCGCCGAGCGAACGCGCTCGAAACCTGTCATTCGCGAGCGGCAACTCAGGGTTGCCGGATGCCGACCGTCTCGGGTTCCTCGGGCTGAACGGCGGCTTCCGGGCCGATAATCGGTCGCTGATCGGCCAGGAGCGGCCCGTCACCACCACGGTGTGCATTTCCTGTTAGCGGACAGTCAGTGGAAGTTCTTTGAGTCCATCTGAGTGTCAGACCTCGACCCTCATTCGCGGTAAATAACACTTGCTCATGACCCAAACAGCTCTACGTACAGCCGGTCGATCTCAGGATCCGTGCGAAATGGTTGCAGATCCACTGCGAAACGTATCGTCAAAGGAGACGTCCAAAGCTCAATGGCCGCCGCAAACGCGGTCCGGATCGCGGCGATGTCTGCGAGACCGGTGTTGATCTGCAGCCGAGCCAAGGGTGGAATGAACTCGCCGCGACTACCGCGTTCATCAAGCTCCGAAAGCAACCTGCGAGCCTCGTCGGCCCGGCCCGCACGAGCGAGACCATAGCCGAGCCAGCCCACGTAGAACGGCGCTCGTGAGAGCTGCACTGCTCTTTCGAAGTACGGAATAGCTTCGTCGTTGCGCCCGATCGTGCACAGAACCCCTCCCAGTATAAAAAGGGCGTGCAGGAAATCCGGCTGCAGCTCGATCGCCTGACGCGCAGCGGACTCGGCGGCCGCGAGCCGCCCGAGTATAGCGAATGATGTAGCGGCGAACGCATGAGGTAAGGGTGAGAGCGGATCCAGCTGTCTCGCGAGGTCTGCCTGGGCGATGGCTTTCTCGGCCTGACCCGTCAGGGCCAGAAACAACGCGAAATATGAGTGTCCAAGCGCCGCCCGCGGATTGATTGTCGTAGCATTCTCGAAGTAGGGTTGTGCGCGCCGCCACGCGCGGTCAAACGTGAAAATGTGCAGACCGCGCGTGTAGTTCGTTTCCCACAAGTTTGGCGCAAGTGTCACCGCGCGCTGCATGGGTTCGTGTGCCTGGCGCCGGGCCTCGTCCATAGGCATCCAGCCAAAATGGCCCAAAAGGGCGTAACAGTCCGCGAGTCCAGCAAAGGCCAGCGCATTGTTCGGATCAAGCTTGAGACTCTGCTCGAAGTCCTTGATCGCAGCGTGCATCGTCGTCGGCGATCGCTGGTGCCATGCGTAGCGACCCCGGAGATAGAGCTCGTAGGCTTCGACGTTGGCCGTCGGACGCGTGTCCACGGACCCCAGTGTTACCTTGAGCCGCTGCGCGATCGCCCCAGCAATCTCGTCCTGTATCTCAAAGATGTCGGAAAACCGCCGATCGTAGCGCTCAGACCAGAGGTGAAACCCCGTCTTCGCATCGACAAGTTGCACGGTGATCCGCAGCCGATCAGCCGCGCGCCGCACGCTGCCCTCTAGAACTGTCGCGACGCTAAGTCGCTCTGCAATTTCGGAGACGTTCACCCCCTTGTTCTTGAACGAGAACGTGGAACTGCGGGCGGCCACGTGCAGTTCGGGTATGTGGCTCAGGGCATTTAGAATCTCCTCGGCGAGCCCATCACCGAAGTACTCGTTCTCCTGGTCGGAGCTGAGAATGGTGAACGGCAATACGGCAATGGACTTCTCCAATGCCGACACATTCCCCACCTTGTTCCCGAGAGGTTGGCGGACATCGCTGACAGCCGGCTGCTCCGCACCAACCGAGCCGATTGTCATCTGCGTGAGACCTTGTGCTGCGGGCGTGGGGTCCGTCGCTGCCGCGGACGGTGTATCCCATGGCGCAACAGAAGCAATCAGGCGGTAGCCTCGCCGGGGCAGGTTCTCGATGTACGATGGGTGCTCGGTGTCGTCACCCAGGATCCGGCGCAACTGCAGTACGGCTTGATAGACGGAGCTCTGCGTCACGACCACATTGGGCCAGACCTCATCGAGCAGTTGCTGCACATCAACGACCCGTCCGGCATGCGCTGCGAGATATAGGAGCAGCCGCATCGTGCGCGGCTCCACCCGAATCGTCTGCCCCTCGCGCGCGAGCACATCGAGGTCTGGATCAACCCGCCACTCACCAATCCGCCAGACCCGTGATTCGTCGCGCACCATGTGTTCGGCCTGAGCCCCCCAAGGAACTATACCCGCGTCGGGTCAGAGCCGCAGCCTGCGAAGGGCCTTGAGAGAAGGTTAATCCGTTCTTGAGTGATCCTTGATTCCTGCCTCAAGACTTGGAAGCAGGCGGCATAGGACAGTTCAGACCACGGTCGCTGCCCGCGGCAATTGCGCTCGGGGGTCCGACTCGCGGGGAAACCAAGTAAACCCAACGCGCACCTTGCGGTGCGCAGGAGCCCGAACATGACCTTGCAGATTCCGTCTTGTCACCACCTTCTAATCAGCCTCGTTTTCTTCCTCGCTGCAGCCACCTGCCTCCCGGCATCCGCGGGCGACCAACCCGTAAACGAGGGGCCGAGCACGAGAGTAAAGTTCGCAGACCTCGATCTAAACACGGACGCGGGTAGGCGTCAGCTCCTCGACCGATTGAGCAAGGCCGCCAGCCGCGTCTGCGAGGACTATGCCAACCTCAATTGGTCCCTCGGCTACCGCGAGGTCTATAGCTCGTGCTTCCAAAGCACGCTTGCGGCTGCTGTCGACAAGATTCACCACGAGCAGGTGTCCGCGCTCTTTGCGGCCACGTCGCATCTGAATGCGCGATGAGGTTCGCGTCGGCTCTGCCCGCCCGCGCGACACCGCGTCGGGCGGCAGACTGTATTAGCGGCTCCGAATCTGGGCTGCTCAGTGGGTGTTGCGCTTGAAATCCACGCGGCGAGTGTCGGACCGATTTCTCGTGCATCACCGCCCCTTCGGAGTGTCCGCTGCGGCTGTTCTGAATGATGGAGCAGGCTCGCCGTCGCTGAAGGGTCGATACGGGCCGGTGACAATGGGGGCCTGTCGTACATAGCTTTAACCTCATATCGACGCCCCCGGCGAGCTGTCCCGAACTGGCGCCATCGGCCAAAGTTGCCATTCGACACCGAAAAGTCTCGGCCATAAAGCCGACGTTCCCGAAAAATTTGTAAAAACCGGTTCGATTTCGCTGTGGTGGTCCGTGGCCTTTAACCAACGCAATGGTCCCTCGCTTGTAATCTTGTAATGACCCCACTAAACCTCAAATCGCTCCCATCGATGCTTTGCGGTCTCGAGCAACGCCTTGAACGCCGGCTCACCCCGAAGTGCTTCGAATGCAGGATCGTGACGGGAAAGAAACGGATAATTGACGAAGCCTCGGTCGATTGCGACTTGCAACCATTGGATTGCAGACTCGCGCGCACCCGCCAAAGCAAAGCCTTCCGCAAGGAAGCGTGGAAATACGTCAGTTGCGCGCGCGATCGCTTCAATCTGCGGCGTCAGTTCTGCCTCTGCTTCACGGGAACGACCCATGGTCGCGTTCGCCAGAAAGAACGAGAGTCGCGCTGGGAGGGTGTCCCTCTGATCTGGAGGGAATGACTTCAGTAGTGCGTTCACCTCTTCGTTTCGGCGATTGAGGATCAGGACCCAAGCGAAGAATAGCCGCGCCATCGGGTTTGACTGATCCATCTCGAACATTTGCCGGTAAGGTTCGATCGCCGCCTCGAGGTTGCCTTCCATGATATCCGCAAATCCCGGCATGCACCGCGTGATCGGTGTGAACGGATCTACAGCTAGCAGCCGCGTCAGCAGAGGCCGCGCCGAGGCGACGCGTCCGGAGATGAGATAGCAGTTACAGAGTAGCAGCAGCGTGTCAGAATTGTTCGGGTCCAGATCTAATGCAATCTTCAGATCGCGCACGGCATCTTGGATGCGACCACGGGAGTAAGCGATCCAGCCGCGCAGCTGCCATCCCGGAGCCGAATGGTCGTCCAGTGCGAACAGCTTGGAGGCACACGCGTCAGCCTCGACGAGTGGCTCCTCGCTTAAGTCAATACCTGCTTCCCGGTACTGGAGATGCGCAAGACCCAGCGCGGCATATAGCCGCGTATTTTCCCCGATGAGCGCCAGGGCCTGTCGGAGGAGTCGCACCGCGCGGTCGATCGCATCGCGACGCCAGCTCCACATGTCGTGCCGTGCGCGCAGGTAACACTCGTACGCTGGAACATTGTTGATGGCACGCTCGCTGAGGTGCCGTTCCTCAGTCGCGGTCAGCCGCAGTTCAAGCGCCTCGACAATCTTAAGGGCCACTTGCTCCTGGATCGAAAAGACATCGTCGATCATGCCATCGTACGTGCCCGCCCAGCGGTGGACGTCTTGCGATGCGTCGATGAGTTGGGCGGATACCCGCAGGTGGCTTCCGGCTCGACGTACGCTTCCTTCCACCAGGTAGCAGACACCAAGTTGTCCCGCGATTGCCCTGACTCCGGCGCTCGTAATGCGGAATGCTGCCGCGGACCTACGCGAAGTAACCTGCAAGGCCTGCACCTTCGCAAGTGCGATGGTCACTTCCTCGGTGAGGCCATCGGCAAAATAGTCGTCCTGGGCATCCGAACCCGCGCTGGTGAACGGGAGAACCGCAATCGACCGCGACGAAGCCGGCACTGGGACGGAGGTAGGGCGGGATGCCGCATGCGGGCCACGCGCCCGGGTCTTCCGCCAAGCGTCTAGCTCGGTCCTAAGGGCAAAAACCCGTCCGAGCTTGTGATGCATGTGACGATGTACGGGGAGCCCCTCCCCCCGCTCCCATCTACGAACTGTACGGACACTGCTGTCAAGGTAGGCCGCAATGGCCTTCCAGGAGCCCAGCCGATCGGTTGGCGGTGCCCGCATCAAGCTTGCTCATCGCCTGTAAGGCGCGCCGGATGAACCGAGATGGGCCAAAGTGGGACACGATAAGCCATCCTATGGTTGCCATCTTGGTCAAGACTTTGTGTTCGGCTAGTTTGCATTTCAGCCCTGCAATCATTCGCTACACAGCACGGAGTTCGTCATGCTCATTACCTCGGCCGGTCTAATCAGGTGGATAGGGACTCTCTCCATCAGCTGCATCTCATTATGCAATGGTGTGGCCTTTGCGGGCGACGGATCAGCCTCCAAAGTGCGATCGGTCCAGGTTGCCGGCAGCGGCACGGACTTGCTGAACGGCGCAATTATTCACTCTAAAAGAGAAACGCCGACCGGCATGATTCAGAAGAGCACGGCGACCGTGGAGCTGAAGGGGGACCTGATCGGGCGAGTCCTGTACCATGTAACTTCGACGTTCGATTCTACAAACAACACCCTGGTCAACACTGGAGATCAGGTTTTTTCCGGAACGATAGCCGGATCGGAACCCGTCATGATCCACGACGGCACGTTCAGTTTCCACGAGAACCTCAAGACTGGCGCAGATACCGGATCTGTCTACCTGCTCGACCACATCGCTGGTCCTCGAGTGCAGTGCACGCTACATGTCGTGGGAACGGGTAAAGACGCCGAGGCGAATCCTACATTCGACTACACCGGCCAATGTGATTTCCGCGACAAGTAGGGACTGCCCACGATCGATCTTGAATGACGGATCGCGCGTGCCCGGATTGGCAAAGCGGACGGTGACCGCTGGCGGCTTGGGGTCGAGATGCGCCGATGGCGGACGGCACCATCCGCGAACGGCTCCGCCCGGCCAACTTCGGTCATACAGCTGACTGAACTGCCTTCTCCAAAGCGGTCGTTGCGCCCGACCGCGCTGCCCCAACGCACTCGTTACGCGCACGGTCCGAACGTACCGACAGCGTTGCGGTGTTGCTACTTCCGAATCTGGGGCAGACGCAATAGCAATGCGAACGTAAAGGCGAATCCGTCTCTTACGGAGATTACGTACTCCGTGTCGGAATTTACGTATATGTTCCTATTGAGGTTGTGCGGTACGCGCGTAGCGTTTGATGCGCTGATGCGAGCCGCCGGAGGGATGGAAAGTATATTGGTAGCGGGGCAGGATTTGAACCTGCGACCTTCGGGTTATGAGTCCCAATCCCCTTTGTATGGTCATCTTAATCTACGGAGGCACGCAGCTCAAGGCTGCGTGACAACACTATGCAGTCCATGACATGCCGCCTAATTCAAGTGCTTATTGTATTCTTGGGGTTCGCCTGCTCTTGGTCGGTGCAAGCGGGCGAGGAACGGGAGGCTAAAGAGCCGATCGTCGGGCTGTGGTTGATCACGGTTAGTTACCAGGGAAGCGTCACCGACAACGTTTTCTCCGGCTGGACGAGCGACGGCCTGGAATTCGACCAGGACACTGGGTCGCCCATGCTGACTGGCTACGTCTGTTATGGAACTTGGATCAAGTTGGGGGACCACAAGTACGGACTTACTCATCCGTTCTTCGACTACAACGCCGGCACTATTACAGCATTACCATGGGACGGCGCGACGCTTGGGACTTGGGATGGGACGTCGGGGTACTTCAATTACGTTGTAACCGTTTCTGACGATGGCAAAACCTTCACCGGGAAACAGAATGGAACATCTGAGGTTCCGGGACCCGACCCATACGTCGGAACGGGGACGTCGTACACCGGGATCACGCTTACGGCGAAGAAGATCGAGGTCAACAAGAATCTCCTCCCGTAACCGTGAGCGAGTTGCATCCTCGCATCGATCCTGCGGGGCGGCCTTCGAGAGCCGCCCCGCGCGTTTCGCGACCGCAGAGATAGCGTCACGCCTATTTGACGCAGCGCGTCCCATCTCGAATACGTGGTGTGCCCTCCTGAGAGTCGGACAAAGCCTGGCGGCGATCCAGTTCGGCGCGATAGGTAGGCAGCCTGCTCGGTCTCATTGAGCGCCTGGAATACGACGGCATCGAAGCCCGCGCGCGCGGTGCTGCCTCTTGAAGATGTGACGGCGCTGATCGCCTCTCTTCCATAGGGCGTTGGCATGCTGATAGTCCCTGTATAGATTGGCCGCCGGGAGAGCGGACATCGGCCATCGTCAGGTTAGGGTCGCGACGAGTCGGTGGACGGCGATTGCATCCGCCAGCGGCTCCACCCGGCCACTATGCGTAGCGCTCAACTATGCGGAGGAAGGGAGCCGACCCCGTTGTTTTCAGGCATCGGAGTCGGCTCGACTCTGCATTTGTTGAAGGAACGCGAGCAGGGCGTCTGGCGGGTGGTAGCGACGCAAGCGCGTTGCCGGCTCTTCGAGCCGCGCGAGGGCCTTTTCTTTCATGGCAAGATCGGCTTCGACGTAGCGGTGGGTAGTGTTCGGGCTTTCATGCCCGAGCCACAAGGCGATGATGTTGAAGGCGACCCCAGACTGCAGCAGATGCATTGCGGTCGCGTGCCGGCTATATCTCTCAAGATATAGTCGACACTATTTCTCGTGGCGGACTATGTCGAGTATGTAAGCCAAAACCGTGTAATTTACGGCGAACACGTCGAACCGACTCGATATAGTCTTGGCTCCTAGCTGCCCCCGATTTTTCGGGACAGGAGCCAGTCATGAGATATCGACTCGACACCCAGATCGTTTTATCAGGCGTGCCTGAGGGTCCATTCGCGAAGCACCTTCGAGCATATGCGACCTCTTTGAGACTGCAGGGATATGAAGCCCACTATTTGCAGCGGCATGTCATGCTCGCAGCGCGCTTCAGTCGATGGCTCGAGCGCAGGCGATTGACGGCTTGGCGCGTCGACTCTAAACATGTATCTCGGTATTTGAGATGCCGACATCGCCAGCGACGAGCCTCCGGCGGAGATGTACCGTCGTTGAGGCATTTCATGGCGTACCTGCGCGGTCAGCGGGCTATCCCACCTGAGAAGACCGCGGCACTCCCGATCGTACCGGCCGATGTCTGTGCAAGGGGCTACGAGCAGTATCTTCGCCAAGACCGAGCTTTGTGTCGGGCCACCATCATCAACTACGTCCCGTTTGTCCGAGACTTTCTCAAAGATCGATTCGGCGATGGAGCGGTACATCTTTCGTGTTTGAGAGCCAAAGACGTCGTGACATTCGTTCAGGGTCGCGCCAGACGTCTGCACGTGAAGCGAGCGAAGCTCATGACGACGGCGCTGCGCTCCTTTTTCCAATACGCGCGCATGCGCGGAGAGATCACATTGGATCTGGTCGCCGCCGTTCCGATCGTGGCCAACTGGCCCATGACCTCGATCCCACGGGCGATCGCTGCGGAGCAAACTCAAAGGCTCCTCGCCAGCATCGATCGGAAGAGCGCGATGGGACGGCGCGACTATGCGATCCTGCTGGTGCTGGCCCGGCTCGGATTGCGAGCGGGCGAAGTTATGTCCTTGGAGCTCGATGACATCGATTGGAGCTCTGGGGAGCTCACCGTGCGCGGCAAGGGCCGCAGGAGCCAGCTGCCGCTTACGCCGGATGTCGGCAAAGCGATCGCGGCGTACTTGCACCACGGCCGGCCCGAGTGCGCGTCTCGGCGTGTTTTTCTCCGCACCAAGGCACCGATTGGAGGTTTCCACGGCGCAGGCGGCGTGGGATCCGTGGTTCGACATCGCCTCAAGCGAGCACGGATCAACTCGCCGACCTTTGGCACGCATCAGTTTCGTCATGGACTCGCAAGCGACATGCTGCGCCAAGGCGCATCGCTTGCCGAGATCGGCGCGGTGCTGGGTCATCAGCACCCCGATACCACTCGCATCTACACGAAGATCGATTTGAAGTCCTTGCATGCGCTGGCTCAGCGCTGGCCAGGCGGCGTGCCATGAACACGCTGCGGCAGTCGATTGCCGAGTACCTGGCTGTCCGACGCAGTCTCGGCTTCAAGATGAACGATGCCGCTCGAACGTTGCCAGACTTCGCCACGTTCATGGAACGCCGCCGTGCCGCGTATATCACGCAGGCGCTGGCGTTGAGGTGGGCGCAGATTCCCCAGCATGCGCAACCTTCGCACTGGGCCAGCCGGCTTTGCCACGTGCGCCAGTTCGCCCGCTACCGAAGTGCAAGCGATCCGCGCACGCAGATTCCGGCGCTCGGCCTGCTGCCATTCAAGCCTAAGCGGGCCCGGCCGTACCTCTACACCGATGAGGAGATCGAGCAGCTTTTGCACACGACGCTGCATATGCCGCTGTCGCCCCAGCAGCGTAATACCTGTGCGCTGCTGCCGTGGGTTTATTACTGCCTCTTTGGCCTGCTCAGCGTCTCGGGCCTGCGCTTGGGTGAAGCGCGCAACCTCAAGCTCGAAGATGTCGACCTGAGAGCCGGCGTGCTGACCGTTCGCGGCAGCAAATTCGGTAGGGATAGATGGGTGCCTATCCACCCCACCACCTGCAAGGTCTTGTCCCGATATATCGAGCGACGCAAGCGGCATTGGGGCGCACGCTCGGTCTCCCCGTACTTGCTCGTATCGAGCTGGGGCAACCGACTGGATGGGGCACAGGTTCATCGGGCGTTCTATGCGGCTTCGCGGCGCATCGGTCTGCGCGGCGCGCGCGACAGCCATGGGCCGCATCTGCACGATCTTCGCCATCGATTTGCCACGACAACGCTGGTGAACTGGTACCGCTCGAAGCAAGACCCCGAACGACGCCTGCCGCTTTTGAGCGCATTTCTTGGGCATGTTCATGTCGCGGACACTCAGTGGTATCTGAGCGGATCTCCAGAGCTGATGCGCGAAGCGATGCGTCGCCTCGAGCATCGCTGGGGAGGGTCCGCATGAGCGACACGGCGAGCTTTGCTCCGTTGCTTGAACGCTTCTTCCTGCAACGGTTGATGCAGCAGCGTCAGGTGAGCCCACACACCATCGCCTCCTATCGCGATACGTTCTGTCGGTTGCTGAGGTTCACTCAGCAGCACCTGCACACGGGGCCCTCGCAACTTCGATTCGAGCAGATCACCGCTCCCTTGATCGGCAAGTTCCTGGACCATTTGGAAAAACATGACGGGATCAGCGTGCGCACGCGTAACCTGCGCCTGACGGCGATCCATTCGTTCTTTCGATATGTGGCCTTTGAGGCGCCCGAGCACGCCTCGCAAATCCAGCGTGTCCTGGCCATTCCGAGCAAGCGCTTCACCCGCACGTTGGTCAGCTTTCTTACGCGCCCGGAAGTCGATGCGCTGCTCGCCGCACCCGGCCGGAACACTTGGTCCGGCCGTCGCGATCACGCGTTCATGCTGACGGCCGTACAGACCGGCTTTCGCCTCTCGGAGATGACCGGGCTTAAGCGCGAGGATCTTGTTCTTGGCGCTGGCGCCCATTTGAGAGTGATCGGCAAAGGCAGACGTGAGCGATGCACGCCACTCGCCAAGGCAACTCGCACCGTGCTCAAAGCCTGGATGGGTGAACCCCAACGGGGTGAGGACCATCTCCTCTTTCCCAATGCCCGCGGCGGCCGCCTCACCGTTCACGGCGTTCAGTACCTGCTCAACAAGCACCGCCGCGCCGCGGCCCGCATCTGTCCCTCGCTTGAACAAAAACGCGTCAGCGTCCACCGTCTGAGACACACGATGGCCGTTGATATGCTCCAAGAAGGTGTCGATCGGTCCACCATTGCTCTGTGGCTTGGTCATCAACATGTCCAGACCACCCAGATATACCTCGACGCCACACTCGCGATGAAGGAAAAGGCTCTCGCCAAGGCAACTCCGCGTGACGGCAGGCCGAACCGCTATCGTCCAGGCGATCAGCTGTTGGCCTTTCTGAAGGACCTGTGAGGGCCTCAAAACTATGTCGCGTAATCAACTGAGGCCCTACGCCGCGCACGGCCAAATTCCCGAAGAACCACGATGCGCTCGGCCTCCGCGCAGATATAGTCGGGCGCGCGACATAGTGTCGGATCACGTGCGGCGAGACGTGCTTCTTGGCGAGGCTACGGCACTGATGGGTCGCGCGAGCGACCGCGAGATCGAGACGCTTTTCCACGTTTGAACGCGTCATGGGGTTTCCGTTTCGGTTCGGGAGTAACGCAGAGTCGCACCGCAGCGAGGGGTTCACGCGCAGCCAGTGACGGATTTCGCTCACCGTCGTCTTCCACAACGGTACGCTGCGCTGCTTGCGTCCTTTGCCGCGCAGATGCACGCAGGCGGCAGTGTCGAGGACGACGTCGGCGACTCGCACACCGATGATCTCTGAGACCCGCGCCCCCGTGTTGTACAGGAGCGCGAGCAAGAGGTGATCGCGTTGCGATATCCAGCTCTGACCCGGCTGCCCGAGGACGGCGAGCATCTCCTCATGGGTGAGGAAGTCGAGCATCGGTTGCTCGAAGCGTTTCAAAGGTATGCTGAGCGCGCGCTCGACGACGTGCAGGGACAGAACGTCGCGGCGGCCGGCGAACTTCAGGAACGTGCGCAGTGCGGTCAGGCGCAGGTTGCGGCTGCGTATGCTGTTGTGCCGATGTTGTTCAAGATGATCGAGGAACGCCAAGATCAAATCAGGTTCGATATCGGCGAGCCGAACGGCGGAGGGGAGTTTACCGAGCTGTCGCGAGGTGAACTCGAGGAACAACATCAACCCATCGCGATAACAGGCGATCGTTCGCGGACTCATGGCGCGTTGCGTGACCAAGTACTCGGTGAAGAACGATTGCACGAGTGCCGGGAAGGACGGGGATTGGGCTGCAGTGGGCTCACGCATGGCGCTCTCCCGTGCGCGCCCGTGGCGCCATCTTCGACTCGAACTTCTTGGCGGCGAGCGCCATCAGTTCCGGCACGGCGGTGAGATACCAGTAGGTATTGCTTACCCGCGCATGCCCGACGTAGGTTGAGAGCGCCAGCATTGCCTGATCGATATCGACGCCTTGGCGCTGCCAGGCCAAGATCCGCCTCACGACGAAGGTATGGCGTGTGTCGTGAACGCGCGGGGCGTGATGGGCACCGCGGTTTAGCCAGCCGAGCTGCGTGCGGAACTGCCCCAAGACGCGATCCGCGGAGCGCCGGTTCAACGGCTGACCGCAGCGCCGACCCCGGTGACCGACGAAGAACGCGCTTTCCTCGGTGGATGTGATCGAGCGGTCGCGCACGCGCCGATACTGTCGCAGTCGCTCGAGTGCGCTCGCGTGCAGGGGAACGTAGCGCGACTTGGCGAACTTGGTTCGCCGTACCGTCAGCACCCCGCTGTTCAGATCGACGTCGCAGTTACGCAGCCGTATCGCCTCCGATATCCGCAGGCCCGTGCACAGGAGTAGACCGAAGAGCGTGGCGTAGGTCGCCCCACGCAACGCAGGCGTGAGCTGCCCCGCCGCGTCCATAAGCTGCCCGATCTCCTCCTCGCTGTAGATATGCGGGGTCCCGCGTTCGCCGATCGGACCGAAGACGGTGTCGTCGGGTACTTCGGTGCATGGTTCGAACTGACGCAGCCAACGGGTAAAGGGCCGTAGCCGCTTCAGCCGCCGTGCCCAAGTGCGCGGATCAGTGCTTTGGATGTGATCGCGTCGTGCCCACTCGCTCATCGCTTCGAGCGTGAGCGGGCCACGGCGCTTAACTCGCTCGGCGTATTCGGTGAAGCTCTCCAGCGCCTCCTCCATGTCGGATAACTCGAAGCCGAGGCGCCGGCGTTCAGCGAGGTACTGTTGAGCGCGCTCCCCCAAGCTGATGCGGCGGCTCATGGCGCACTCCCCGGCCACGGCAATGCGACCTGCGGTGCATCCAGTGGCACAGACGGCGGCCAGGGCAAGGCCACCGCGCCCAACGCTCGGCTATCGAGCTTGGCGTAGATCAAGGTGGTGTTGAGCGAGCGATGACGCAGCACGTCCGCCACCTCCTTGAGCGAGCTGCCCCCCTCGAGCAGCCGTCGGGCGATCGTGTGGCGCAGCAGGTGCGATCGCGTGTAGGGGAGTCCGGCGCGCCGGTAAGCTTCGCGGATCGTCTTGCGCACCAGGTCAGCGCTCACGAGCCGGTCATGGGGCGCCACACGGCGCACGAAGATCGCCCGGTGCGGACTCTTCGGCCGCTCGTGCTCCAGATAGGCCGCGATGGCCCGTCCGGTCGGCTCGGGCAAGGGCAGCAGCTGTTCGCGGCGGCTCTTGGTCTTGCGCAGCCTCACCGTACCCGCGCGCCAGTCAATGTCATCAAGTGAAAGCGCTGCGATCTCGCCACTTCGAAGTCCGAGATCCACCGCGCAGCGCACAATCGCGGTGCTGCGGCGCATGGAGGGGGCGGGCCAATCGAGCGAGGTTAGAAGCCGCTCGAGTTCCTCGTCAGCAAGGGTCTTCGGCAGCGATGCGTGCTGCCAGTTCGCGGGGTACGACAGCGCGCTCACCAGTCCCCCGACCGCATCGCCCGCGGCGGCACGATAGCGCAGGTAACTGCGCAGCGCCGATACGACCGATCCCGCGCTCATTGGGGCTCGGTAACGCTGGCACAGTCGCGCAAAGCAGCGACGTAGATGCTCAGGCGTGATCGCCGAGATCACCACGGGGCGATCGTGAAAGCGCTGCCAGAGCAGCTCCCGAACAATCCGCCCCATCGCCCGTCGCGTCTCGGGCGCCAGGCCCCGCACGCGATCGAGGTGCTCCTGGAAGCGGCGGATCTCCTCATCGACCGGCGTTGTGCTGACAACGCGTGCTGGAACCATGCCGAGCGTTCGAAGCACCAGGAGCAAGTGCCCCAGCGCAGCGCGAGCCTCCTTATGATCTTCGGTCCTGCCCCATCCACAGTCGCAATGCGCGATGTGTCGATCAAGAAAGGTGGCGACGACACTCTCGTCGATCGGGGCGCAGGGGAGGCTTGAGTGTTCGGTCCAGTGAAGCAAATGCGCAGCTGTGGCGACGTACCCAGCAATCGTCTGCGGTGCGTAACCGCGCTCCCTGAGATATCGCGCCAGAGCTTCAGCGCCCGGTGGCCAAACCTGCGCATCGAGCGCGCGGTCGGAATGCAAATCGAGTCGAGGTATCGAGTTCATCGCGGTCTCCCGAAGTTGAAACCGCCTCGACTCGACGCTAAAACTATGCGTAGTTCAATCGACGTTCACTTGCCTCTCGTGCAGGAAATACCGGCCCGCCACACTATCCCCAAAACGCTGCTCCGCATAGTTGAGCGCTACGCATAGTGGCCGCTATGCAGAGCTCTGCATAGCGGCCACAACCGGTCGTACCTAACCCTATAATGTGCGCCAGAAAGGCGACGTTCCATGTTCGCGGGAAAATCCGGGCGATAGCCATCTGACCAGTCGTTGCGGTGCAGACGCATTGGCGGCGGGAGTGCGAAGATCAGCCAACAAGCTTGGTATCAAACAGAATAAGGGAGGTCCCATGTTGATCACTGGAGGATGTTTGTGGGGAAAGCGCCGCCGGCGGCCTAAAGGTACGGGAGAGTTCTGAGGATTGGGCCGGATGTCCAGCACATTGAAAGTCCTGGCCTTGTGCTTCATGGCTGCGGCGCTCGAGGGCTTCGACATATCCTCGATGGGAATCGCCGCGCCCAAGCTCGGGCCGGAGTTTAATCTCACCAAACCTCAGCTCGGCTTGGTGCTCTCCGGTGTGCCGCTCGGCATGCTGCTTGGTGCTTTCGTCGGAGGACGAATAGCGGACGCATTCGGCCGCAAACGGGGCCTGGTTGCCTCGATGATCATCGTGGGGGCGTTCCAGCTCGCTACGGCGTTTGCAGCCAACTTCCCCGCATTGGTTGTGATCCGCTTTGCTTGCGGCTTGGGCCTCGGCGCCGCCCTGCCGAACCTGATCGCCCTCACCTCCGAAGCGGCCGGCGACCGCCGGCTCTTCAACGTAGTGGTCGTCACCGCCGGAATGCCATTTGGCGGCAGCGTCGCCCTCAACATCGCGCTCTTCGACGGTGAGCATGGCGATTGGCGTACCATCTTCCTGGTAGGCGGAATTGCACCGCTTGTGCTCGCGCCCATTTTGGCGCTCACTCTGCGGGAGTCTCGCGACTTCATTGAGGTCCGCGCGAAAGCGAATCGCGGCAGCAACGTCCAAAGCACCTTCAGCGCCCTCTTCGGCCGCGGAAGCGCCCCGGCCACGCTCTTGCTGTGGGTCGCCGCGTTCGCCACCTCCATCGTCATTTACGTGTTCCTGACCTGGATGCCGGTTCTCATGGGAATGCGCGGGTTCTCCAAGACCGATGCGTTGTTGATCCAGCTCCCCTTCGCCGTCTCCGGCGTCTTTGGGCCTATCCTCCTGGCTTGGTTTGTAGAGCGTAGGGGTGGGCGTGGGGTGCTGATGCTGTGCTACCTGGGCCTATGCGTCGGCCTTGTCACCATCGCCGCGGCAGGACGCGATTTCGCCATGGCTTTCATTGGCGTCGGTCTGGCGGGCCCCTGCGTGCACGGCGCCGCCTTTATCCTCTACGGCCTTATGCCGCTCTACTACGATGTGGCGCGGCGCGGTGCTTGCACGGGCGTGGCGGTGGCGGCGGCCCGGCTCGGCGCAATTGCAGGCCCCTCGATGGCGGGCGTCCTCTTGGGCGCCGGTATGAGTGCGAGCCAGTTGCTGCATTCCTTGCTGCCCATCTCTTGCGCTGCCGCCACGGCCGCTTGGTTTCTGTTGCTCTGCAAGCGGCCGACGACCGCCGCAGTCGTGTGAGGGGGCCCTCAGCGAGGAGGAATCACGCGGATCGGTGGGTTCTGGCTCGGTTACTCGGGTGCCTCCCGAGGATCGCCCGCCTCAAGCTGCCCATGCCCGAGCCAGGCCGCGAGGCTTGGCGAACATTCTGCGCGGAGATTGGAATCATAGAGAGCGAGCGCGTCTTTGCCGAAAACCCCCCTCCCGCGCCCCGATACACCTTTGTTGAAGAACCGCCGCGAGCCTTCGACGAACATGTATTTGGTGAAGGGCATCAGCTCATCACCCTCGGCGCTCATGGCCTGGAAGCCCGCCGCCTTGACGAGCGACTTCCAAATCGCCTCGTCCGGCTCGATATTCAGGAATGTGGCGACGCGCCGCATCTCTGCGTCGAGATTCCGCTTAAGATCGTGGTAGTGGACAAACAGGAAGTTCGGCCGTCGACGCTCGGCCCAATAGCTGCGCTCGAGCTGAAAGTAGCCTATGCGGGTGAGCCAAAAGGGCAGATATTCGCCAAAATCCGACGGCGCTCTGGGATAAGGCCTGCCGATGGTCGGATCGTCCAGTCCGATGCGATCGAAATCCTGCAACTGTGCATCGGAGAAGCCCGTAGCGTGGTTGTGCATCGAGAGGGCGGCATCGCGACCGTCACGGGCCACGTGGATGTAGCGAACCTCATCGTAGAGCGGCAAGCCGTCGACAGGCAGGTGAGTCTTGAGGAAGCGCCGATGCGATTGTGCTTCGAGGACATCATACATTTCAGCTTCCGACGCCCTGAACCTCGCGTCGATCCAAGGCGAGATCACCGGCAGCGGACGGGGTCGTGTGTCCTGGAATATCAGCAGACACACGATTCGCTGCATCCAGGTCGTGCCGCACTTTGGTGCCGTCGCGACGACAATGTCGCCCGGCCGCGGCGTGTAGCCGTTCCAACGGCGACTGTCAGTCGTCCAATTTCGGAATTCTCGTAATGCGGGTCTGATCAGCATGCAAGGCGCCAGCAATCTATGGGCCGCCGTATTCACAGTTGAATTATAAATCCAGAGATTCGCGCAAAATAGGACTTGAACGACGAGAATGCTCTCAAGCTTGGACGTGATGGATACACCGATTTGCAATGCGCAAGAGCTGCCCTTCGCCACAGGCAGGAGGGGGTTGCGAGTCGCCTGTGGTGAGCGGGATGCCGACGACAGGCTCTGTTCGACCCCAGAACGGACACTCACAAAGCCTAGCTTTGGGCCTGCAGTCCTGCCTTGCGAAAACCTTCGAGGAATTTCGCCATCGGGCCGGGTGTAAAGGGGATGTTTTGCTCGATCCACGCAATCGAAATTTCGGGAAGCAATTCCTGCAGTCGCGCTAGAGCCGCGCGAGCTTCGTCGATCCGGCCCGCCTGCGCCAGGCTCGCGACGTAAATTCGATGACCATTGGTCAATTCGAACCGCTGTTGAATGGCCTTACCGCCAAAGGCGGCGGCTTCCGCGTACCGGCCTGCGAGGTAGTGAGCGGCAGCGAGGGCCGCATTGAACAGCGCATTCTGCGGATCGTGTGGGCTCATGCGAATGCCTTGCTCGATATGGTCTATGGCTTGGTCCGATCGGCCATCAAAGGCGAGCGCACAGCCGAGAAAGCCGTGCGCGGCGGCAAAGTTCGGATTGAGATCGAGTGCGCGCTGAAATTCCTCGACTGCGTCGTCAGTGCGCCTCCTGGTGAAGGCTACGAAACCCAGGGCAAGATGCGCCCATGGGTCACTGTCGTCGAGTTCCACGGCCCGGGCGGCCAGGATCGCAGCTTGGGTGACTTGCGGCTCCATAATGTGCCACCCGCCCTGACGCGAAACCAACAACGCAAAGGCCAATATACTATGCGCCGGTGCATAGAAGGGGTGTCGTTCAACGACCTGCTTAAGGATTGCGATCGCGGCTTGGCTCTCTTCCTTGGTCAGTCGCCAAAACAGGGAGTTGGCTTGGATCAGCATGTCCCACGCACCTAGATCTTCCGGCGAGCGGTTTTGCGAACGGATGCCTTCGGCCTCCAACAGCTTGGGCTCAATTGCGGCGACAACCTTCCTGGTGATCTCGTCCTGCAGCGCAAAAATGTCGGTCAGGTCGCGATCGTAGCGATCGGCCCAAAGGTGGTTGCCGGTCGCGGCGTCGATCAGCTGGGCGCTGATGCGTACACGGTTGCCGTCCTTGCGGACGCTGCCCTCCAAGACGTAGTGCACGCCCAGTTCGCGAGAGACACGCTTCACGTCGACGGCCTTGCCCTTGTAGGTGAAGGACGAATTGCGTGCGATCACAAAAAACCAGCGCAACTTGGATAAGCCCGTGATGAGGTCTTCGGATATGCCTTCCGCGAAATACTCCTGCTCGGGGTCGCCGCTCATGCTCTGGAAGGGCAAGACCGCGATGGACGGCTTGTCGGGCAGCGCCAGAACCGGCGGCACGTCGGTGTGCGGCCCAAGGGCATGACCAACCTCTTTTTTCGCGACCGGACCCACAAAGCGGTAACCGCGGCGCGGTAGTGTCTCGATCCACAATTCGCCGCCGGCTGTCTCGCCGAGCACCCGACGGAGAGCAGCAATCTGGACAGTGAGATTGCTCTCCTCGACGACTAGGCCGGACCAGGCCGCCTCGATTAGCGAGTGTTTCGACACTGGCACACCGGGACGCTCGACCAATACGCGCAGTAACGACACAGCGCGTCGCCCGAGCGGAACGGGCTCCGCACCACGGAACAGGATCTCCGTGTCCGGGTCAAGACGGAAGGGTCCGAAAGCGCGGATCGTCGGCATCGCCCGATTTGCTCTCAATTCGGCAACATTTTATAACTTCTTCGGAACCGTTTTACTACATTTGTGCAGCGGAGGCTCAAGCTCTCACTCGCTGCTGTTGGGCGCAGCGAAGGGAGGGGGCACATCATGAACACTGCGGTACAGGACTCAGTTGCCGAAGGTCCAATCGATAAAACGACCGAGATCAAACGCATCGTTGTCTCGAGCGTCATCGGTACGGCGGTCGAGTGGTACGACTTTGCGATCTACGGTACCGCGACAGCGCTGGTGTTCAACAAGCTATTTTTCCCAACCCATGGAGCATCGCTTAGCACTATTGTTGCATTTGCGACCTATGGCGTCGGCTTTTTCGCGAGGCCCGCCGGAGCTGCTATCTTTGGCCATTTTGGCGACAAGATCGGCCGCAAGGCGATGCTGGCCGCGACCATCATCATTATGGGCGTGGGCACCTTCCTCATCGGGCTACTGCCGACGTACGGACAGATCGGCGTTGCCGCGCCCCTGCTGCTGGTCTTTTTGCGCCTGTTGCAGGGCGTTGGACTGGGCGGCGAATGGGGTGGTGCGGTACTGATGGTCGTTGAAAATGCCGCCACTCGCCATCGCGGTCTGCTCGGCAGCATGGTGCAGATCGGGAACCCCATCGGGGTGCTGGCGGCGGTAGGAATCTTTGCCTTGGTCTCGAAGCTCCCCGAGCAAGAGCTGATGTCCTGGGGCTGGCGCGTCCCTTTCCTGATCAGCATTCTCCTCGTCGGCGTTGGTTTGTACATCCGTCTGAGCCTCGCCGAAACGCCGGTGTTTCGCCGGCTCAAAATGCAAGACGAAGTCGCTGCAATGCCGATCATGGAAATCCTGACCCGCCACCGGCGCCCGTTCTTTATCGCGGTCGGACTCAAGATCTCGGAAATCGCCTATTTCAGCATCGCCGGCGTCTTCGCAATCGCTTACGCGACCGGCCATCTCGGCCTGGCGCGCAGTTCGATCCTAAATGCCGTCCTGATGTCGTCCGCCGTCGCGCTGGTCTCGATTCCCACCTTCGGATGGTTGGCCGATAAGCTCGGTCGCAAGACCATGTTCATCGCGAGCTGCGTGTTCTCGATCGCTTTCGCCTTCCCGCTGTTCTGGCTGTTGGACACGAAGGATTCCACCATCATCACGCTGGCCGTTGTCATCGCTATCAACCTCGGCCAAATGGTGGGCTTCAGCATCGGCGCATCCTGGTATTCGGAACTCTTCCCAGCGCGGCTGCGCTACAGCGGAGCCTCCCTAGGATTCCAGATCGGCGCCGCACTCAGCGGCGGCCTGACCCCGGTTATCGCCGCGTCGCTCATGGCTCAAAGCGGCGGGGCGACCTGGCCGATCTCGGTCTATCTGATCGTGCTCGCCGTCATCACCTTGATCGCCACGATGGCCGCGCCCGAAACGGCCGGCAAACAGTTGAAGTGACCAGCTCTGGCCGCCGAGAAACGTTCATGCCGTCAGCCTCTATGCATCCAGTCGATCCCCTGCACCTGGCGCCGGGTATGCCAGCCCAAAAGACTGCGGTCGACTTCGCTAACGGCGTTGCGAAGATCTGGGATCGCGAACTCAACCGACGTCTCATCGGCATTTATCTGATCGGAAGCTTAGCTCATGGGGGCTTCAGCGCGCGGTATAGCGACATTGACATGGCGCTAATTGCCGAAGGGCCATTGGAGTCCGGTGAGATTGATCTGGTAAACCGCAAAGTAGCCGCGCATTCGGTCACGCTTGCTCAAAGACTGTCGCTTTTCTGGACGGATCAATATTTTTCCATTGGCCGCTTCCCACCACTTGACCGTGTTGACTATATCGATCATGGGGTCACCCTTCTGGAGCGACGGCATGTGTGCGCCGCACGTCCAACGCTCGCTGAAATCCGTACCTATCTCGGCGGTGAGCCTTTCCGAAACTGGTCACAACAAGTACAGCGCTTGACCGCACTCGACGAGCTGACGATCGATGATCATAAACATTTCCTGCGCGCAATCCTCTACCCTGCGCGTTTCTTCTACAGTTGGGAGACTGGCGCAATGGGATCGAATGACAAGGCCGTTGCGTTTCTGCAAAGCCATGCGCCCGAGATCGATCTCGACGTGATCACACGTGCTTTGCACTGCCGAAACCAAGGAGAGGAACCTCAGCCTCTTTTTCCAGAACGATCGAAGTTGCTTCAGCTTCGGGACATATGCGAGCAACTCATCGCCGCGGAGCGCTGACGGCAAGTGGCTTATGAATCGGGATGTGTGGAACAACGATGCGCCGGTCGCGGCCGCCTCGCCGGATGCCCGTAAATTGTGAATGTAGCATTTCTGCATCCCGAAACCAGCCGCTCATGAGCGGCTTGAACGGGGTCGACACCGGAAGTAGAGTCGCCACCGGCAACAGTCGGCCAACTGCGGTCGCTCCGCTATCTGAAACCGATGCCAGAAAGCAGCCGGTCACGACCACAGGACCTGGCTCGGAGTCGATATCGAAAGTGCCGGAGCCTAGACAGTGAGCTGCACGATAAGCGGTAGGTCGCGCCTAACCTATTGATGCACCGCGTCTTGATGCCGTGTCGATCACAGGTGTATATACCGAGAAAATCAATAGATTGGCCGAACCGACAGGGGGCCAACAGCGATAAGCGGCGGAAATAAGCTGCTGTCGCGTTGACAAGGGGGTGACAGGTGAAAACAACTCCCCGCGATGTATTTCAACTTACCTTCCCAGGGATCTTGCTGATATCGCTGTCGCTGTGCGCCTGCGGTGGCGGTGGCGGTAGCGGCCAAAGCGCCGCGCCGGCGTCGACGGCCATGTCAGCTCCAGCGCCGCCTTCCGGCGTAACGAAGGAAAGCGGGGATGCGTGGCTGGGGCAGTATGTCGGCTCAGTGACGATTGCGGGTGTTCAATACTTTGCCGACGCGATGCTTACGGCCGATGGTCTTATTCGACTGTATGTGGCTGGTCCCATTGATGCTGATTACGGCGGTGCAAACGCTGGCAATATGCCGGGCACAGTACCCGCAACTTCGGCGCAGTTGGTCGGCACGCTCCAGGGACCGACGAACCAGATATCCGGTGATGGCCTGGTGTTCGGCCAGCAGTGCGAGGCCCCAAACCCGATCCAATTCTGCGCTGAAATCGGGCATGCGAACATCAGCGTTGCTTACTCAACCGGCGCTGACTTTCCCGTCATTCAGGGCGACATTCTGGTAACAACCAGCGCCGGAACTGAGACTTGGTCGCTGAACATGAGTTTGTACGGCCCGAATTATATCGGCCTGTCGACTCCGGTAGACATCGCGGGCATCTATAAAGAAGAGCTCGCAGATTTCGCGCTTAGCGGCGACACCCTCATTACAATTGACGATAAAGGCGTCCTGTTCTTCCAGAGTGCTAGTTCGGGCTGTACCGGGAACGGCCAAGTCCAACCGCATCTGAACGGGGCGCAAAATATCTTCGATGTCACCCTGACCATCTCGGACTGCAATACGCAATACAGCTACTTCAACGGCAAATATGACGGCCTGGCTACCACTACGACCAGCAGCGAATGGGACTACGATAGCAATCTGCGCATGTGGCTATCGCAGCCAGATCCGGATGTCTCGGGTCCATCGCCGCCAGCTCTGACCACATGGGCGCCACAAAATTGATAGGAGCTGGGACTGCGTTTCGGCGCCGACGGCCCCGAGATCGAGAGCATGCCTGCAATTCAGCCAGCAGTCGGACCAGAGGCACTAACTAAATTCTCGCTTCCGCTAAGCGGTCCGTCGCTAGTGGCTCCTTTGGGTCGCGACCCGTCTATGGACGCCGCTTCTGTCCCATCGGTCGGCAGTCGGCCAAAAGCGGTACTAGAGCACATTGGAATGCTCGCCAGTAAGCAGCCGTTCGTGGCCTCCGGTAAGCTACAACGCTCGATCTTTTCGAGACTAGAGGTGGCTATGATAGGTAGCGTCTTCGCCTTGATGCAGGGCGTCCTAGCGCCGCTATTAGCCACTTCCATTAGCGTTGCTTACTTTCGTGCGTCTCCACGCACAGAGCCCCTTTCTAAGCGAATTGCTGCCTCGGCGCATGGCGTAACCATCGCGCTGATTTACGTGACTGCCATTTTGGTCTGGTGGGCTGGAATCTCGACTCCGCGCCTCGCAACGCCATACTTACTTCTACTGCTCCTGCCCCTATCACTTATCGTAACTTCGTTTTTCCTGTTTCGAGGCCGTAGAATTTTTCATTGGCTTCAAGTTCTCAATTTCATGTGCCTCATATGGACGGGATTCGTTGGAGGAATGGCGGTCACCGGAGATTGGCTTTGATGCGAGCGTCACAATCAAATGGGAGAGGCGGGCGTTTTTTGATTGCCGCAAAGGCGACACTCGTCGCGGGCGGGTTCGGGTCGAGAGTTCGCATTGGCGGTCGCTGTCGGCGCCACGGGGCTCCACCCGGCCACTACCTGCCGTTCACCGTGCTGGAAATGACTGCACAGAAGCGGCCACACGCCGCTTAAGGTAGGCTATGCGGACGGTAACGAAGAGCCCGCAAACGGCCGACCCGGTCGAACCACACAATCTCCGGTAATTCAGTCACTTTACGGAGGACCACTATGGCCGAGTCAGGCGGAGTCTCAGAGATCCTGGGAGCGGGTAACGAACCGGCTGCCGAAGTCTCGGTCGCCGACACCCCGGTGGATCCAACCGCAGCAGCGCTTGCCGCCGAGGCGGCCAAGAGCAGTCCCGAACTGGCCCAAGAGGCTTGTGCCTATTTCCGCAAGCAAAGCCATCTGATCGAGGTTCAGACCGAACACCTGCACGAGCAGCGCGCCGTCAACCTGCAGCTCCTCAAACTTAAACGCTTTGACGAGCGACTCAAAGTGGGTCTGCGTGTGCTTGTGATCCTGGTTGCGACGGTCATCGGCCTCGGAGGCGTCTTATTGATCCATGATGCTTTAACGTCTCGACGGGTGGTCATCGAGCCCTTCGACGCCCCGAGCGCGCTCGCGGGCCGTGGCGTCACCGGAAAGGTTATCGCGGCAGGCTTATTGGGCGAGCTCAACCGGTTGCAGGCGGCGACCAAGAGCTCGGCGGCGAAGCGTGACCTGACGAACGCCTGGTCGGCGGAAGTGGAGCTCGCGCTGCCCGAAGCAGGCGTCTCGATCGGTGAGCTATCACGCACGCTCAAGCGGCGATTCGGCCATGACGTGCATATCGATGGCGAGTTGGTTCAGACAGAGGCCGGGGGTCTGGATTTGACCGTGCGGGGCGATGGCGTGCTGCAGAGAACTTTCCACGGGAAAGCGGATGAGCTGCCGCGGCTTACGACACAAATTGCCGAGTATGTGTACGGTCAGTCGGAACCGGCGCTTTATGCAACGTATCTGTTCAACGAGGGGCGCGGTGCCGAGACGATCGCCTTCTGTCAAGCGGCCTATGTAACTGCGAGCCGCTCGGATCGTCCCTACTTGCTCAACAGTTGGGCCATCGCGCTTCAATCTACCGCTGGCTCGACGCGCGAGGCGCTGGCGCTCCTGCGCGCGGCCGTGAAGCTGCAGCCCGACTTTTGGGTTGCCCACACTAACATTCAGAACACGCTCATCCTCTTGGGAGACGAGGAAGGTGCCTGGCGGGCCGGCGAGGACATGCGCGCGGCCGCCGGCGGCCGCCCGGGTCGAGTGCGCGAGTATAACTACGGAAACTGGGACTACCTGACCGGGAACCTGGGTGCGTGGTTGGATGGAATTGTGGCCGACACCGAACAGAACGCCGGAGCGGGGACGGGTAGCAACGCCGCCGGGCCAGAAATCGCCGATGTCCAAGCCCGACTGCACGACCCCGAGGCCGCCGACTTGGCTCTGCAGACGACGAAGGAAGACGCGCACGATCCCACCATCGCCGCGATCACCCACTTCGTGCGCGGCCGGTTGGCGGCCGAGGCTGGCGATGCGGCACGCGCCGCGGCCGAATTGGAAGCATTCGGCATTGCTTACGCCGATCCTGCCGTGTCCATCAACTATCCCGGTTACAACTGCTGGATCGCCCCGGCAGAGGAAGCGGCGGGCCACCCCGACAAGGCCGACGCGGTGCTTAAGATCGACATCACGTTCGTGGACTGCTACCGATTTCGCGCCGACATACTCGACGGTCGCGGCGACTGGCCGGGCGCACAGAAAGCCTACGCGGACGCGGTCGCACTCGCGCCTGATCTGCCGGCTGCGTACTACTCCTGGGGCGTCGCACTCGCTAAGCACGGCGACCTTGCCGGCGCTGAAGCGAAGCTCAAGGACGCCAACAAACGCGGACCGCACTGGGCTGATCCCTTAAAAGCCTGGGGCGATGTGCTGGTGAAACAAGGCAACAACAGAGAGGCGCTCGCGAAATACGAGGAGGCGCTCAAGTACGCACCGAATTGGAAAGAACTTAAGGAGTCTCGCGAGGCGCTGTCGAAACAGAAGAGCTGAACAGGCCGCCGCGAAGCAGTCAGTCGTCACAGTCAGCTCCGGGTCGGGACCGGTCTATGGACGCCGGTTCTGTCCCATCGGTCGGCAGTCGGCCAAACGCGGACGGTCAGCGCTGCAAACACGTCGCCAGATAGCTGACGCTCGAGCAGTCTTTGTCCCACGCACGCTGCCCGTTTCCGTCTTAAGCGGAGTCGTTGGCAAGTCCAATTTGACACTCGAACAGGCGCCGGCGTAGCGTTCACTCGAATCTAATATCAACACTAGCCTAGCAGCGGCATGGGAATGCCGTGAATTATGTTAACAGCTCCAACCAACACAAACGTACGAGGTCATTCGGCTGAATAGATCGCCCAATTAATGAAAAATTCATAGAGGGGATTAAGAACCATGAACACCATGCGTCGCTATGCCGAGCTAATTCAAAAATCCACAAACTTTCTTCTCCTTATCCCGCTGACACTGTTCTTGGTGCTGACGATGATGGGTCAGGCTAATGCACAAAAAATCATCACATTCGACGCTCCCGGGGCGGGCACGGGCAGCGGCCAAGGCACTGGGTGTTTCGCTTATACCGATTGTTCGGTGCTCATCAACAACTTCGGGGCGATTACGGGCTATTACTTGGACGCGAACAACGTGTTCCACGGCTTCCTGCGCAGCCCAGAGGGTACCTTCACTAACTTCGAGGCGCCAGGTTCGGATACGAACCCAAATGATTTTAACGGAACCCTTCCCAACGCCATCAACGACGCGGGGGCAATCACGGGAATCTACTATGACGTGCAGAGTGTGGGTCATGGTTTCCTGCGTAGTCCCGAGGGCGCATTTGTGACCTTCGACGTTCCTGGCGGCAGCCAGTATACGAATCCCATTGCCATTAACCTGGAAGGAGCAGTCGTAGGCTACTACGCGAACCAGAACGGTGTGGTTCGCGCCTTCCTACGCCGTCCCGACGGCACCTTTGAGACGTGGAGCGCTTCGGGCGCGCTAGCAACGGGGGCCTACAACATCAATATCTTTGGAACGATCGTGGGGCACTACCGAAACAACAGCTCCGTTGGCCACGGCCTCGTTCGTAGTCCTCAGGGCAAGCTCACGACATTCGATGTTCCCGGCGCCGGTACCGATAGCGGCCAAGGCACGGAATGTCCCGGTTGTTCGGTCGGGTTCAACCTGTTCGGGGCCGCGGCAGGCCTTTACATTGACGGGAATAATGTGGTTCACGGCTTCCTGCGCAGTCCTGTGGGTGAGATCACTACGTTCGACCCTCCCGGCGAGAGCGCGCTCTATGGCTTGGCCTGTTACAGCGACTGTGCCATCGGCCTCAACGACTGGGGGGCGATCACGAGCAGCTACCTGGATGCGAACAACGTATACCACGGCTTCCTGCGCAGTCCGGAAGGCACATTCATTAGTTTCGATGCCCCCGGCGCAGATACGACCCCAAATGATTTTAGCGGTACCTTTCCTTACAGCATCAACGACCAAGGGGTAATCACTGGGTACTACATTGACGCGAAAAACGTAAACCACGGTTTCCTGGTATTGCCGTAGAAAGGTGATTCACCAACGAGACCGTTCTCGCGAATAGGGCGTAGGCCGTCCGTCCTCGGGTTTGGTCAGTTCACACGAGAGCGCCGCCTTCGGGCGGGCGTTTTCGCGTTGCCTTTACCTGGAGAATTTCAGCGCCAATTTCGCTGCCCGGAAGCCGCCGCTGGTGACCGGCCGGATCGGGTCGACATTGCTCGTTCGCGGTCACCCGCCAATCCGACACCGTTAAATTTGGCAATTTCGAGCGGAATGACTGGTCCAGAGCGAACAATCGGTCGCTGATCGGCCACGACCAGCCGTACGCCGAGCTAGAATGCTTGCTCGGAAGCTGCCGTTGGCGGGAGACTATTTGCGGCGACCCGCTCAACCTTGCGCTCGAGAAAGCGCTGATGGACGATGGTCCAATGGTTGCTATACGCCGCGTTGCAGAAAACCCTCTGCATAATGGCAGCGCGTACACCCGATGCGCCGGCACTGGGTTCGGGCACCAAATTAGGGGGCTGCGCAATGCGTCGTATCTCGAGAAGAGCCCCCTTCATAGCCTCGATAATCCTTGTGGGCGTTGCCTTATTGGTCGCCTCGACTCCGGCTAGTGCACAACCGTATGCCGTGCCGCCCACCTGGGGCGGAGATTTTTGGTCGCGCCCCCGGCTAACGGGTGACTGGGGCGGGTTGCGCGATGAACTCGGCAAGGAAGGTGTCGTCTTCGATGTGGATTTGCTGGTCACGCCCATGGATGTCTTAAGCGGCGGTCGCAGCACGGGGGGCGATACCTGGGGCAACGCGGATTACACGCTCAACGTAGACACGCAGAAGGCTGGACTGTGGCCGGGCGGCTTTCTCAACGTCTCGGTGGACAGCAGCTTTGGCCACTCCCTGTTCGAACATTCCGGTGCCATCGTGGCGGTCAACACGGCCACCCTGATACCCGCGCCGAACGATCAAACCACAGCGCTCATGAACGCGACGTTCATGCAGTTCTTGAGCGAGAAATTCGGCTTAATGCTCGGCAAGTTCAATACATTCGCTTTGGGCTATCAGGAGTTCTACGGCGACTACAACACGCAGTTCCTGAACGCCGCGTTTGCCTTTCCCATGACTCTCGTCCAGGCTCCCTTCTCGGCGTTCGGTGGCGGCGTCATTGCCTTGCCGACACAAGACATCACCCTGTCCGTATTGGCGTTGGGCGCGGACGGGACGGCGACCAACAACAACGTGGGCGATGCCTTCAGCAACGGCGCGTTTGTAATGGGTAGCGGCGCGGTGACCATCAAGCCGTTCGGGCTCGTCGGCCACCAGAACGTCGGGTTCTCGTGGAGCAACAAGGAACGCTTTTCGCTCGAGCAGGATCCCTCGAACATCGCTCTCATACTCTTGCAAGATCGATTCCCTCGGCTCGGGGATCCCGGCCCGATCTTGGAGCAGATCCTGGCGCGGTTCTTTCCAGGGCTGCTCGTCCCCACGGTGCCTGCCAACCGCGAGAGCAGCACCTGGTCCGCCTACTATGCCTTCGATCAGTACGTCTGGCAGCCCGCAGGGGATCCCAAGCACGGCATCGGGGTGTTCTTCTCGGCGGGGACCTCCGATGGAAACCCGAACCCCATCAAGTACGCCTTTATTGCAGGCTTAGGTGGCAAGGGTGTGCCGGGGCGCAACGATGACAGTTACGGTGTGGGATTTGCGCGGACCCAGTTCAGCAGCGCGTTTGTGCCCTTCTTGCGCGAGCGACTCGGCCTTGGACTCGACCACGAGGATTCGTTCGAGGTGTACTACAACCTCGCGCTCACCGGGTGGCTCAACCTCACGGCTGACCTGCAGGTCGTCGATCCGGGACTGAAGAAGGCGCTCAACTCCTCCGGACTCGGACTCATGAACGTGGACACCGCCACCATCGCTGGAATCCGCTTTCGTATCCGCTTTTAAGCACACTCAACCATGCGTTCTTTTCTGAACGAAGAGGCACAAAGAAATGAAGATTTCTGATGGGATTCTATTTTGTACGCGCTGCGCGTTAGCCATTGTCCTGCTGGTCGGATACGCCGACGCACAGAGCACGAGCAGCTCTTCTGCTAAGAAACCTAACGTCGTGTTCATCCTCGCCGACAACGTCGGCTACGGCGATTTGGGTCCGTATGGCGGTGGCGAACTTCGCGGCTACGAGACGCCGCGCAGCGACCAGCTTGCGCGCGAGGGGCTGCGCCTCACACAATTTTTAGTGGAGCCGGGATGCACTCCGTCGCGCGCCGCGCTGATGACCGGGCAATATTCGATCCGCAATGGACTATCGCTCATCGGCATACCGGGCACCCCCAACACGCTCCCGGGCAAGGCCTACACGATGGGACAGTTGTTCAAGGATGCGGGCTACGCGACGGCTCTTTTCGGCAAGTGGCATCTCGGCGAAGATCCGCAGAGCTTGCCGACCGCGCACGGTTTTGATGAGTTCTACGGCATTCCGCCGAACACGTCGTGGATCGACGCCGTGACGGTCGCACTGATCATGCAGACGCACAACAATGGCAACGTACCCGAGAGCGTTCTGGTCGAAAAGGGACCGTGGATCATGCAGCAGAAGGCGGGCGGTCCATTGGAGAAGGTAAAGCCGTTCACGCCCGAGGTGCGCGCGGAGATCGACAACGATCTGACCGAGCGCTCGATCGCGTTCATGAAGCGGCAGCAGGCGGCAGGCAAGCCGTTCTTCCTCTACCTGCCCTTCTCGATGGGACACGTGCCGGATTATGCGTCCAAACAGTTCGCGGGCAAATCGCGCATCGGGCAGTACGGCGACAAGATGATGGAAGGTGACTATCACGTCGGTCAGGTGCTCGACGCGCTGAAGGAACTCAAAATCGACGATAACACTATCGTTGTCTTCGCTTCGGACAACGGACCGACAGGCCTGACTCAGAAGGATTGGGGCGCGCTGGGGGCACCCGACATGGGCAGCTCGGGCCCCTTCCGCGGCGCGCTGGGTGAGGCCACGGAGGGCTCAATCCGGACCTTCGCCTTTATCCGCTGGCCAGGGCATATCGCGCCAAACACCACCTCCTACGCTATGTTCTCGATCATGGACTTTCTTCCGACCTTCGCGGCCATCCTTGGCGCGAAGCTGCCCACGGATCGTCCGATCGACGGAGTGGACCAGACCGACGTGCTCTACGGCAAGAGCAAGACAGGACACCGCGAGACGCTGCTCACCTTCATCGGCCCGGATCTAGTGGCGGCGCGATGGCAGCAATGGCGCCTTTACTTCACCGACATGCAGCTCACCGGCACGGGCCAACAGATGCTCGGCGGTACCTTCGCCAACAGCGCGCCAATGTACTACCCGAAGGTCTACAACATCGAGTGGGATCCGCACGAGGATCTAAACGTCGGCGGAAATAACGTATGGCCACTGTTTCCCGTACTCAAGGAAATCGCGGCGTACGAGGCGTCAGTTAAGCAGTATCCAAACCCACCGGCTGGGAACATGACGAAATTCACTCAGCACTGACAGGCACGTGCCAGTCAGTGGGCGGGACGCTGACCGGCCACAACCGGGCTCTAGCGTGCGCGAATTGCCCTGCCCGTCAGCGGACATTCGCGACCGTCGCAAAGGGGTCGATACCCGCCTCTGGGGGATGACAACACCGGCGACCGGTTCCAGTCGGCCCACGATCGGTCCCTCGGCGCTACCGCTCTTTCTTCCCTGGAGTGGCCGGGGGCCATGCGAACTCGTTTGCGCTCATGAAACCCTGCATGCAAATTTGGCCATATCCACAAAAGCCTTGTTCGCACTACCGCTGATCACCAACTACTGCAATGAGTCCGTGTACGTGACTCATTCAAATTACCGATGCCCCTGTGCGACGAGCGACTGCGGGCGGTCACGCGTAGATATTCTTGCCGCAATCTATCTCCCCTGCTTGGAGACATACTCTCCGCTGTGCGGTAAATTGATCGGCATACACAGTTCCGCGGAGAATCCGAGATGCATCCCACTGACCCAGTCAATCGCCTCATGACGGCCGCCGTAATGACCGTGGATGTCAATGATCCGGCCGGCGAGGTGTTACGGCTGTTTGCGGGTTACCCGGTTCACCACTTGCCGGTGCTCGATCAGCAAAAGGTTGTGGGCATGCTCAGTTCAGCAGACGTCATGAAACTGGAGTTGTTCTTGCCGAAGGGAGGCAAATCGCCGATTGAGTATCTCAACCAGCGAATGAAGGTGGGCCCCCTCGTGCGGCGGCCGGTGCTTACGATTCAATCGCACCAGTCGGTTGAGACCGCCGCTCAGATGATGGCGCATCATGGGGTGCACGCGCTCGTCGTGGTCAATGCGAAGGATCATCTACTCGGCATCATCACTACGACCGACATCATGCATGCCGCGCTCGGTCGCCATATCGATGGCCCGGCGCAGGGCTCGTCCGGGGCGGTGCAGCGCATCAAGCTAAGCGCTGAGCAACTCGACCGGGCCATGGCGGCAGCGCAAGCGGCCACGGATCGCGATCCGGATTTCGTGCAGCAGGCGCTTCTCTACATGCACGCGCGAGTCGCGCTGCTCGAAAAGGTGCGGCATATCGCCAGCCGATTTATGCAAGCTGGACAGGATGAGCAGCTTCATTCGGCATTGCGCAAGGCGCTCGAAGCAGTCAGCCATGCCGAAGAGCAGGGCTACATGGAGACGGTCAAGCGATCATAACTTTGACTACCGCATTGCTGACGGTCGCCAAGGACGGCAACGGGTCGAACTGGGACATTCGTAGAGCGGAAATGGCTGCCGCGAAGCCGTCATTCATGAGTTAGGGCAGTCGTTGCGCGGACCTACAGCGCCATCGTAATGAGTTTCTTGGAACATCCTTTATACGTGGTGCTCCGGAGCCAACTGGACAAGTGTTACGGGAGAAGATCGACAATGAAATTGCGCGAGGGCTGTCAGCACTTGATGGCTGGAGGGAAACGGGCCCGCTGCTCGCCGCGCTCGCCGTCTTTCTGCATCTGGAGTCGGCCGCCGCTGCCGAGGCGCACTGAGCGCACGGCCGCGCCCGGTGTCACTCGCCCGGGTGGTAAGTGCGCTCGGCGTGTCCCTGCAGCTGCTCCGGGTAGAAATACACCTCGCGCAGCGCGCCCGTGGCGTAGCGCACCGCCTCGTCATTGAAGTGCGGCGAGGCGGGGCGACCGCTCTCGCCGCCCGCCGTCACTGCCATTGCGTGCACCTTGTCGGCGAACTCAACCACCGCGACGAAGCTGTTGCCCGACGTGCCGTAATAGCGCTTGGTGCCCTCGTAGCGGCGCGCCTTGAAGGCGGCGAGCGAGCCCCACGTCGATGCGGTGAAGGGCACCGGCGTGCTCGGCTTGTCGTCATCGAACTTCTGCACGATGTCGCCGTTGTTGCGTTGGAAGCGATTGATCGCGCCCCATTTCACCCGCCAGGAGCCGAAGTCCTGCACCAGTCGATCGGAGGCATCCGCCAGTGCCTTCAGTTTGACGTCACCGGGAACCCGATCGACGATGTAGTCGTATTCCGGCATCGACAACTCTTCGGCCGGTTTCTTGGCAGCGTCCCATAGCCGCTCGCCCCAGAATACCGCCAGCGAGGTGGCCTCCGAGTCCGCCGACCACCGATCGTCCCACGTGCGCAGCAGCTCGACCTGACCGGCCAGGCGCTCGCGCAGCGGGTCCGCCGCCGGCAACTGATCGTAGGCCGCCGTCAGCGTCGGGATCAGGCGCGCAAAGGCTGGCAGGAACGAGTCGAACGCCGCACCGATGAGCGACTGGAGCGTGAAGTCCTCGCGATCCTTGAGCACCAGGGCCGCGTGCAGGCCGCGCGCATTTTCACCGGCGGTGTCCATGTAGCGCGGAAAGTCCTGGGCCCGCGGGCTGTAGGGGCCGGCTGCGGAATACGGCCAGTTGTTGGTGTTCGCGATCCAGCCGTTGCGTGGATTGAGCACATGCGGCAGCTCATCGAGCCGATGCTCCCCCTTCCAGTCGGCGTCCGGATTTGAGCCGTCGACGGGATGGGTGTAATCGAACTGATCGTCGCGCCTCGGCATGAACTGCGGATGCAGGTAAGCGATATCGCCGTCGGCGTCCGCGAAGATGGTGTTGTTGGAGGAATTGGCCTTCAGCTCGGCGACCTTGAGATAGGACTTGTAGTCATGCGCCTTGGTACGGAGGAACGACTGGCTGAGGGCTGGCACCGGCTTGTACATCAGCGCGACGCTGATCCATTTGCCCTCCGCTGCACGCACGATCGGGCCATGATGGGTGCGATAGACTGTGAACACCCGCTCGGCCTTGGCGCCGCTCGCCGTTCGGTACGCGACGTGGATGCTCGACACCTTCACCGGCCGCTCCGTCTTACCGAAGCGGTAGAACAGCTGCTTGCCGTGATGCACGATGCTTTCGGCGAACTCATCGACATTATCCGCGCCGGTGGACGTGTGCATCCAGCCGACGCGCTCGTTGAAGCCCTGGTAGATGAAGAACTGGCCCCAGGTGCTGGCGCCATACGCGTTCAGTCCCTCGCGGCTGCTCATCTGCAGCTCCGAGCGAAAGAAGAACGACGTATGCGGATTGATCAGCAGCAGCGCGTGGTGGTGCGCGGTGTTGCCGGGCGCGATCGCGATGCCGTTCGATCCGACCAGCTCGTGACGCCGCAACTCCTCCGCCTGCCGCGCTGCCGCCGATGGCGGCTCGTGCTTACCGTAGAATGCCTCGAACTCGCTGAGCGAGATGCGCTCAATATCGCCGCCGATGCTGCCCTCGGTGAAGCTCAGCGCCATCCACGGCTCGAACTTCTTGATGACGCGCGGCGTGATCTCCGGGTGAAGGTACAGATAATAGTTCAAGCCGTCGGCCCACGCGTTCATCAGCAATTTCAGCCACTGCGGACTCGCGCCGTAGCGCTTGCGCAGATCCTCCGGATCGACAAACAGCTTCTGCCGTAGGTCGAGGTAAACGGCGCTCTCGCCCTCGGCTTCGGCTGTGCGGCCGAGCGCCGTGATGTAGTTGGTCTCGACGCGATTGAAGTCGTCTTCGGCCTGCGCGTAGATCATGCCGAACACGGCCTCGGCATCGGTCCTACCACGGATGTGGGCAATGCCCCAGTCATCGCGCGTCAGCGTGACGGCGTGTGCCTGCGCCTGCCAACGCGCAAGGCGCGATGCGGCCGCGGCCGAGGTGGCAGGCGGCGCTGCCGTCGCCGCGGACGAGAGCGACAGGCCGATCAGGATCAGAGCCTGTTTGGAGATCGACACGTTCGAGCACCTCAGTTTTGCAGCGCGCAGCGCTTACGTAACAGGGCGCGTGGCGTGCTGGGATGACCGTCTTTGCCGTCGGCATGAAATGGGGCACAACAGTCGATAGTACAAGCTTCGTTCTAGGCGCGCCTGAGTTCCCACACTAGGCACCACCGACTGGACCGGGGTGACGAGCGTGGTGATCTCACCCTACTGGTGGGACAGCAGACAGCGGGTATGCATATTCATACCCCATCCTCACGGTAGACAACTTAACCTACTCTACGACGGCGAACCTGGCGCCTGTGCCCGAACCGGCCACGCTCTCCTTACTCGATCTCGGCCTCGCCGGTCTGAGCTTCGCGAGGCGGCGCAAGGCGAACCAAGTCTCCGCTCGATTCGCGCCCAGAGCCCCCCGGCCATCCGCCGCGGCTTTTCGTTGGGCGCTCCGAGCCCGAAGTCCCGATTGGAGTTCCCTGGAGCGGACGTTGACGACAGGCAGCCCCGGGTCGAAGGGGGCCGTTAAACTTCTCATGGCGTCTCCTGCCCAAGAACGCGCTTGAGGGGCGTTGGCGGAACCGGCGCTGCTACATCTGGGAGGTGAAGAGCCCTTCGGCAAAGGTAGCTGAATCGGATAAATTTCGCTGTTCTGGCGTCCCGTTCCGGCAAGCCATGTCGTTGCGCCTTGAGCCAAAATTTAAATTCATCATTGGCGCAGAGGATAGCGAGGATCTCAGGCTGCGATTGGGAGTTTGCGTCGGGAATCGCCGCGGTAGTATTCACATTCCGCGATGACTCGTTTAGCCACGAGGGCGCCGCTGGATCTATATATTGCGTCGTCGTATCAGCGGGACATGGTGCATCGGTGTAAGTGATGCTGCCATCTGGGGCAGTGCATTTATAAATGGCCGCTGAACTTAGCGATGGGATCAGGATAAGAGCTAGAAACGCAATTGCACGAGTAATCGTGCTCCGGGGCCAGGATGTCAGCATTCCGCGGCCGCTTTCACGAGGGCGATATCGTAACTTTGGTTTGCGCAGCTGATCTTCGATATACATAAATGCATCTGTACTAAAACAGCACGTCGGCCTCACTTAGGATAATCTCCGAGTGCACGCTTAAAACAGCCGCTGGTTTCCCCAATCACTATAGGAAACGTCCTATGCAGCCGCGCTGCGGCTGCGATTGCCTGGCCGTGCAATTGACGTGATTTGGAACGTCGGTGAACTCGACAGCAGCAATCGGCCGAGGCTGTGTAAAAAGAAAAACTGACCTCGCTGTAAATCAATTCTGCAAAATTCCAACTTCGAAATCGCGCAGATTTGAATCGCACTTAGGATTTTTGGCTCGTTTCGCTCAATGTGCGAAAGTGCCCAGGGTTTTCACACACCCTCGGCCAGAAGCGGTCCTTCGACTAAAAACTCTCCCAACGAAAAAGGGACGGGCCAACCCATCGCTGACCGTCCCCAAAACGCTACTAAACGAAACAATATGAGTCCCGATATGACGCCAACGGGAGTGCGATACAGCCTGAACCGAACTAGAAGGGGACTTTGTCGATCCCCTGCCGCCCGTTTCCATTCGCCACCGATCATCCGGGCGGCCTGCCGCCCGCAACGACGATGGGTTCTCCGAGCGCCCGCCGATATTCCTCCTCGCCGATCGCATCCACGGACCGCAGCTTCGCCAGCAGCTCGTCGATCAGCGAACGCAGCCCAGGCCCCGGCGTGCCGTGCGCGAATGAACTCTGGTATTTGATCGGCCCGGGGACGATCGCGACCAGGAAGGCCATCTCGGCCGGCGTCAGCTCTCGGGGTTCGCGACCGAAATAGCGGCGGGCCGCGGGCCGCAGGCCACGCAGGTCCGGTCCCCATTCGATAATGTTCAGGTAGATCTCGAGGATACGATCCTTGCCGAGCGCCGACTCGAGCAGGAACGTGATCGCCAGTTCCTGCAGCTTGCGTCCGAGCTGCTTGTCGCGCGACAGGAACAGGTTCTTGGCCAGCTGCTGGGTGATTGTCGACGCTCCGCGCGCGGCGCCGCCGCGCGACCAGTTGGTGAGCAGCGCGACGGGTAGTTCACGCAGGTCGATGCCGCGATGCCCGTAAAAGCCTGTGTCTTCGGCAAGCAGCAGAGTGCGCACGAATAGCGGCGGAACGTCGCGCAGGGCGATGAAGTCAGGGGATGCGAGCGAGACGTCGATGGGGCGGTGCGGCCCGGGGCCGTCTTCGGATCTGAAGATAAAATCGCCGCGCAGGCGCGCGATCGCCGGCGGCATCTCGCGTGGCGGCCTGAAGTCGATCTTTTGGCTCACCGAGAGCGAGGCAGGGTCCGCCGGGCGTCCGCGTACACGCACGTCGATCGTGGCCGAGCCAAGGTCACGGCCTGCGCCGGGCGCCATTCCCAAGCTATCGGGCACCGCGAGCCCGGATGTACCCAGCAGTTGCGCGAAGTCCAGATGCTGTATGCCGAGTGCGAGATCGATAACCGGATCGGTGTCGAGATCGCGCAGTGTGATCGAGCCCGACAGGGCGGCACCGGCCACCGTCGCGTGGACCTCGGGGATCTCGATCGTGCCCCCGATCCGGCGCCAAGCGCCATTGAATCGTATGGTGACGTCCGTCGGATCGCCGAGCTGCGGCTCATCGGCGGCGTTATCTGCCAGCGCTCCCAAGCGCGCGCCGCGCGCTCCCATGTCCACGTGGAAACGGAGCGCATCGGTGCTGGCCTGAAGGTCCACGCGGCCGTCCGCGATACCACCATCGAGGAGCGGGTGGGCGTCGCGCCGCACGTCGAGCAGACGTCCGACGTCGAGCCCACGTGCCTCGATGTTCCACGCGCTGCCCACCGGATACGCCAGCTTGCGGATTGACAGGCCGGCCTGTGGCGCCACCAGCGTGAGCCGGAGGTCCTCCCCGAAAATGCCCGCCATGTCCCAGTCTGTGGCCGGCGATCTGACACTCACCCCTGCTGGCCCCGCGAGAGTGGCGGCGCGAACTGCGAGTCGCAAACGGCCGGGCCACGTGGCCGCGATCATGTCGGCATGCAGTCGCACTCCATGACCGAGGTCGAGATCGAATCCCTCCAATCGCAGCAACGGCCAGACGCCGACGTGTACCAGCCCTATTCGGGCAACTACGCCATGGCGCACGGCCGCGGACTCGATCCGCGCTCGCACCCCGTGCTCGAGCATGGATCTCAGCAACAGCGCGGCCAGACTTACGACCAGCGCCGTGGCGATCGCTCCGAGCCACCACTGTCGCCTGCGGGTTCGAAACGTAAACATCCACGCAAGGATGCCACAGCCGGATCGCGCGCCGGCTGTTGGGCGGCTTCGGGTCGCAGACGGCGTCGATCAGGTCCGCTTCAACGGGGGCCCTTCAAGTCGACAGCGGTCCCTTAAACATCGGTGCCGCTGTGCTGATTTCCCCATCGCCGATCTTTGACCGAGCGAGCAGTAAATAATCTATTGAACCATGAAGGAAACAAGGAGTGCACGGTTGTCTATTGGACACTATTCTCGCGTTTTTTCACGACAGCCTGTGTCGTCCAATCCTTAGTTAGGTTGCAAATGGTCTGCCGCTCGAACTCATCGCCACCCGCGCAGTGGTGTTAGTTGTCAGCGTGGACGTCGCCGCGCGCCGACGGACCGGCGGCGGGATAGCGCGCGATGAGTTGAACAATCGCCGGATGCTGCTGCGAGCCATGAATCTGTGACGGGCGCCGTTTCTACAAAACACGCGATACAGTACTAATGATCGCTGCAGGCGACAGTCGGTCAACTATAGGCGCGACGGCGCGCGCACCGGATGCGGCCGTGTAGCGGATTGACGAGCCTGTGCTGTGACAAGGGCAAACCCGCCGCAAGGCGGGGACGCAAAGCCTCCGGTCCCCCGATATGAGGGAGATAGCGGGGCTACCGGAGGTAGAAGATGAAGCGTAAGACCGGCGTTGGCATCGCAACTGCTCGTGATGGTGCTATTCCAGCAATCGACGACCCTTCTGCAGACAAGACTCCAAGATGCCCGAATCGAAGGCAGTTCCTTGGCGGTGTTAGCGGCATTGCCAGCGCTGCCGCCAGCGCGGGCGTCATCGGCTTGGAACCCCTGCTCGGTGGTAAAGAATCGGTAGCCGATGCATCAGTCGTGCCTTACATCCCCGGAAGCCGCGAGCGAGCCAGCTTCGACTACCGCACAGACACGGCCACTTCCGAGCTGATCAACGTCGGCCAGCTGCCAGACAATGGAGACGCAACCAGATTTACGGACTTCAGCGGTAGCTACAGCAAAGCCCTGAAGCACGATGCTCTCGGCGTTCCGAACGCTGCATCCTGGCTTAGTTTAAAGCATGCTCTCACTACCGGCGAATTCTCGGACTTCGAAAACATCCTTGTCGGGACGCCCGGCGGGGGACCCAATTCGAAGAACAATGGCCCCCAGGGCGCTCTCGCGTTCGACCTCGAAGGCGTCGATTCCCACGCCACCGTTATCCCGCCAGCACCAAGCGTCGCCAGCGCGCAGACGGCGGTTGAGGAAGTCGAGCACTATTGGGCCGCTCTGTTGCGCGATGTGCCCTTCAGCGAATACCCAACCAGTCCGCTGGCTGCTCAAGCTGCTGCCGACATGATCGGTCTCTCATTCATGTACAGCAATGCAAATGTGGAGTATCCGACACCGGTCACGCCGAGCAATCTCTTCCGCGGGCAGATCGCCATCGACGACGGCAATGTCCAGGGACCGTACGTCTCGCAATTCCTGGTCCAGTCGACGTTCTTGGGCGCGCGGTTCCTTAGCCAGCAGTATCAAGTGTTTCTTCCCGTAGGGGGCGGCGGGGCCGATTACATGACCTCGGTCTCCGAGTACCAGCTGGTCCAAGACGGCGGCTCGTCCGGCCGTACACTGGTCTTTGACCCGAGGTTCCGATATATCCGGAACGGCCGGGACCTCGCCGCGTATTGCCACTCGGACGTCCTGTACGAGGCGTACATGATCGCCTTCCTCGTACTGTCGGGGTTAAACACGCCGCTGAACCCGGGCAATCCGTATATCCGCTCAAGGACGGAAAAACCTTTCGGCACACTTGGCACTCCAGACGCCGCGGCGACGATTGCTGAAGTGGCCACGCGAGCGCTCAAAGGCGCCTGGTTCCATAAGTGGATCGTAAACTTACGCATGCGGCCCGAAGAATATGGAGCCTTGGTGCAGGCGAACCGCACGGGGACGACTCCGCTTCCCCAAGCGGCTGGAGCACTGCACTCGGACGTGCTGAACTCAACCGTGCTTCCCATCATTCACGCGACTTATGGCAGCTACTTAATGCCACAAGCGTATCCGGAGGGTTCTCCGACCCATCCCTGCTACCCAACAGGCCACGGTGCGGTTGCCGGTGCGTGCATCACAGTGCTGAAATTCTTTTTTGACTGCACGCAGAAGATCAGACCGCTCCTCCTCGCCGCAGGACGGGATGTGTCTGTGCCCAGTGTGGATGGCCTCTCGCTTAACCCTTACGCAGGTGCGGACCGCGACACTCTCGACATCAACGGCGAACTGAACAAACTGGCGTTCAACATCTCGTTTGGTCACGGGATTCACGCCGGAATCCACTTCCGCAGCTCAACCGTGTGGTCGATTCTACTGGGCGAGCAGATTGGGATCAGCGTCTTGAACGACCGTGCCAAGTCCTACAACGAGCCATTCAAGATCACGATCACAAAGTTCGACGGAACCACGGTCACCATCTCCAATCCGGGTCATCACGGTAGGAACGAAACAGAAGACGGTTGATGCACTCGACGAGCCCGGCCGTACGCCGAGATTTTTCTTTGAGAGGCCAGCAGCGTCGCACTGGCCATCTGCCCGGACCCTCTAGGCACCGGCGAGCCGAAACGTTCGATTGATAGCATGGCTTGAAGAGATCAGGGGACCCGACTCTACAAAGTAGCGCAAAACCGAAGGAGATGTCGCGATGAACAACATTCGCTATGTCAACAGCGTCCCGGGATATCCGGCACCACACTCACCGTACTCACACGCCGTCGTGGCAAATGGATTCGTATTTGTGTCGGGGCAGATCGCCGTGCGCCCAGGCGGCGGGTCCCTGGAAGCGGTCGGCACGACCATGCAGGACCAGACGCACCAAGCACTGAAAAACGTCAAGGCGATTCTCGAGGCCGCAGGCAGTTCTCTCGAGCGCGTCGTGAAAGTAACCGTTCTGCTCGCTCGCCCAGATCTTTATAAGGAGATGAATGAGGCATACGCAGAACATTTTCCAGGTGCAAAACCGGCGCGCGCCATTGCGCGGCTCGGGGCCGATGTTCCCGGAGTTCTTGTTTCGATCGAGGCCATCGCACTTGCGGCAGACGGGTAACGCATAGGGACGCCTTAGGGGACATGTAGCGCCCATTTTGTTAGGGCCTTCTGGCTTACGTTAAAGCGGACACTCGCAGCAGGCGGTTCAGGGTCGATCAGAGACATAGCAGCGTGGTCGCCAGCAATTCGGAGGGGACGCCCACAATTGTCTCAAATCCCCTCTCCGACGGGTCGACACGGACCTGCTTACCATCGAGCTTTCTCCGCCGAAGGAAGCCTACACCGCGCAGCAAACTCCGATCCGCGACGCACTTCGTTCATTCGGTTCGGATTTCAGAGACGCGGTCGCTCAGGTGATCCGATTCACGGCAGCATTGGTACCGTGGCTCGTGATCATCATCCCGGTATTGTGCTGTTGAGAGTCCTCTGGCGATCCATCACGCGATGGCTCGTTCGCCGCGAGCAGCGCTCATTGCCCCGGCCATAGGAACAGCTGTTCCGACCGAGCGAGGACGTTGCGGCCATGGATTTGCGAAGTTTCGCTGAATTTTCAGCGAAACCGCCTATGGCTTCTCGCTGCACAGTCGCGCACCATGGAGAAGTGACAACTTGACCCTAAACGACCGGAACCACACGTTCGAGGTCGTTTGTGCACGCTGAAGCGCCGAGAGCGACGCCGGCAATATCGCCGAGGAACGTCACTCTCGATCTATTTCCGGATGAATCGCCTGCTCGTGTCTATCGGGCTACGCGACCAAGGCTTCGCCGGCGCGCGGCGAGCCGCACGGGAGTGGCCAGGTTCAGGTTCACTCCAAGCGCATCGCAATTCGGGACTCTGAACCTCGAGGAAGCCGCTGCATTCCTCCAGATGCACCCCGAGGAAGTCCGGAGCCGTACCAAGCGCGGTCTCATCCCCGGCGCGAAGGTTGGCCGCTGCTGGGTTTTTATTGAAACCGATCTCGTCGAGTTCGTGCGCTCGCTGTATCCTGTGAGGCGGCAAGCGCTGCAAGTGACTACTTCACAGGAGGCTGTATGTCACTTAGAAAGCGCGGGTCGGTCTGGTGGATCGACTTCGCCGCGCCGAGCGGCGAGCGAGTACGACGATCTGCTGAGACCGGCAACAAGACCCAGGCGCAAGAGCTGCACGACCAGCTGAAAGGCGAAGTCTGGCGGCTCCAGAAACTTGGGGACCGGCCAAAGCGCATCTGGCAGGACGCAGCAGTTCGTTGGCTCCGCGAGCAGGCTCACAAGGCCTCGCTCGAGGATGACAAGGATAAGCTGCGCTGGCTGGATCGTTATCTGGCCAATCGGGAACTCGAGAGCATCAATCGGGCATTGATCGATGCGATCACCGAGGCCAAGCTGGCGGATGGATGCAGCAACGCGACCGTAAACCGAACACTCGCGCTTATTCGAGCCATCTTGCGCAAGTGTTCCCGCGACTGGGAATGGTTGGACCGGGCACCTGCGGTGCGGCTCTTGAAAGAGCCCACGCGGCGCATCCGATTCTTGAACCGGCACCAGGCGCGGACGCTGCTCGGCGAGCTGCCGCCGCATCTGCGCGACATGGCGACATTCACGCTGGCAACCGGGCTTCGGGCGGCGAACGTAACCGGGCTCGCCTGGGAGCAGGTGGACTTGTCACGGAAGCTGGCCTGGATTCATCCGGACCAGGCGAAAGCCAGGAAGGCGATTGCCGTGCCCTTGAACGACACGGCACTGGAGGTCCTACGGGCGCAACGAGGCAAGCACCCGACCCGGGTGTTTACCTACGAGGGTCAGCCGATCAAGCAGGTGAGCACGGCGGCGTGGTACAAGGCGCTGAAGCGCGCCGGTATCGAGAACTTTCGTTGGCACGACTGGCGCCACAGCTGGGCGAGTTGGCACGTGCAGGGTGGAACGCCTCTCTTCGCGCTCCAGGAGCTCGCTGGTTGGGAGACCGAGCGGATGGTGCGCCGCTACGCACACCTTGCCGCGGAGCATCTGGCGGTTTATGCCGGCCACACGGAGGTTCACGGCACAAATACGGCACAACCACCGGATTTTCACGGCACAGCCCGATTGAAACTCGTTGGAAAATAGAAAGTTAGATGGTGGCCAGGGAGGGAATTGAACCCCCGACACGCGGATTTTCAGTCCGCTGCTCTACCAACTGAGCTACCTGGCCATACCGGGAGGCGCGTATTAAACAGGCGCTACGGCTGGTCGTCAATGAACGAGCGTCAAATCAGCCACTTATAAGGGTCGCGCCCGGTGTGAACGAGCGCAACTCTAATATCGACGTGAGTGCCCTCGTGCGTGCGTGGCGGTGACTTTGGTTCAAGGCCGTGCCTTAAGTTCAAGCGCCTGACCCCTGCTGTCCCCATTGCCTCGCTGAGCTTTCTGCCGAGGCGACTCGGGCGTACATTGAAGAAAATGCGCCGGGCACCATCACGGGATGGCGGCGGCAAGGGACTTGGCAAGGTCATTTCTGTGTGTCATTGCACATCTTCGGGTGGACGATCTTTGGCAATCTGAGGTCAAGTGAGGATCGGTCGGATTTCACATGGTACTCAAGAAAATCGTGTCAGATGGACAGACGGACATGGATCGCGGCTTCGCTAGCGCGTCAGCCGCTGCGGGCTGTCTACCGCTGTAGTTGCAAGCGCACCGAACGTGCCAGCGTCCCCCCTCGTCCCCTCGTTCTTCGGCAGCAGGGTTTCAACACTCACAGCGTGTATTGCGGTCTGCGTCGGTTATACGCTGGCAGGAGCAGTGGGCGTTTGGCTGCTGCATCATATTCTTAGACCGGACATCGCGGGTGTCGCACCGACGCTAGGTGTCCCTTGGCTCGCCGTCGGGATTGGTGTGGCGGGGCTGCTACTTTTTGGTACGCGTGCGTGGCCGGGTGTATTCGCCGGGTCGTGCATCACGTGGGGCGTCATCCAGCACGACCCGTGGAGCGCCGCGCTGATCGATGCCGCAGGCGAATCGCTGAGTATCGTGCTGATCGTGTGGCTGTTCCGTGTGTGGGATTACCGGCCGTCTCTCGAGCGGTATCAGGATGCACTCATTTTGGTGGCGGCGGTAGCCCTCGGGCGAGTCCTGTCATCCGTCGTTGACATGCTGGTTTCAATTACGGCCGTGTGGCTGGATACGCGCCCTAATGCCGGCGCTGTGCTGGCAGCGGCAGGGGTCGGCCGCAGCGCTGACTTTCTCGTCGTACACCCCGCGCTATTTGCGTTTGCCTTGCGCTGGTGGGCGAACTCAACCGTCGGCGTGGTCCTCGTCGTCCCGCTGCTGGCGTTTCTCACGCCGGCCGGTGAACGGCGTGAACGAACCACACGACGAGAGTTCGGTGCGTGGGTACTGGCGCTATCCGGGTGGCTGGTGGCGGCCGTGACGCTCCCAGGATTCGCGCCCCGCTTCGCGCTGCTCGGCGGTGCGCTGGTGTTGGTGGTATGGGCGGCGCGGCACTTTGGGGTCGCGGTCGCGTCAGTCGGAACACTCGTGTTCTCAATGGCTGCCGCGGTTGGCTTTGGCCTGCAACTCGGGACATTCGCAGGCATCCAGGGTCGCGAGGGGGTCGAGGTCGTGTGGGGATTCATCGGGCTACTGACCGGGGCAGGGCTGTTCGTTACCGCTCTCTTGTCCGACCTTGAGCGGGTCCAACAGCAGTCGGCGGCATCGGCCGAGCGCTCTCGGCGCCTCTTCCTCGCAAATCCGACCCCGATATGGGCGGACGAAGTCGCCACCGGACGGATCGTGGCCGTCAATGCCGCCGCCGTCAACGCGTATGGATATACGGAGGAGGGCTTTCTACAACTGAATAGTCGCGATCTTTGCTACGCGGGCGGGCCGGCTGACGGCGCAAGGCAGGCCGCGCCGGGCGTGAGTCGGGTTTCCGCTGCGATTCACCGTACCGCGTCGGGGCGGGCACTCGATGTTGAGGTCATCTCGGTCCCCGTCGAATTGGACGGCACCGCGCTGCGCGTATGCCTGATCGACGTCGTCGGCGAGCGGAAGGACCTGCGTCTTGCCGTCCTGAATGCCACAGACCTCGAGCGGCAGCGGCTTGGATTTCAGATTCGCGAGGGTCTCGGCGCGACGCTCACGCATCTCGAATCGACCATTGACGAACTGCTGCGAGCAGCCGGTCGCAAGCTATCGATCGCTCGCGACTGGCTGGTTTCCATCGAGCGGGACTCGGTGGCGGCAACCAAGATGTGTCGCCAGCTCAGCCGCGGCGCATCGTTGATTCATTTCGTGTCGGGAGACCTCATCGAGGCGTTGCGCCGGCTGCCGGAGGAACTGGCGGTAGATGGCGGTCCCGAAATTCAGGTGGTGGTGCACTCGTTTGCACCGGTCCGATTGCCGCTCGAGCGCTGCGAGCACGTTTACGGTATCGCCCGGGACGCGGTGCGCGCTGCATCGCTGCGCCGAGGTGCCCGTTTAGTGCGTGTTGTGGTGGATGTAACGACCGATGCGATCGAGTTGATCATCGAGGATGACGGCAAGCCGACCGCGGCCGGGCATGAGGAAATCTCTGAGGATTTCGCGCTCGCCGTTCGCGCATCCGCTGCCCAGGCACGGCTCGATGTTGGTCGGAGTCCGGGCGGCGGCAGTCGAATCAACGTCGAGTGCCGCCAGTCCGTCGAGGCGGCGCCGCTCGCCGTCCCGGTGGAGCGCTCCGAGGCCGCAACGGTCGAGTTGTACGGGCCGCGGGTCCCCGCCGTCGGCACCTCGCGCCGTGCCGGAAATGACACGCGCGCCTGGCTGCACGGCTGCCTGCTCATCCTCGCCTACGTGGCCATCGGTGCGATCAGTCTTCGCTTCCTTCAATACATCGACTCCCAGCATGTGTCGTTTGTGCCGCCGCCGCTGGCGCTGCCTTGGCTGGCAAACGGAGTCGCCGTGGTGAGCCTGTTCCTCGGCGGCGAGCGCCTGGCGCCCGCCGTGTTCATCGGATCCGTCGCGCTCTGGGGTGGGATTGCCCACGACCCGTGGATCACGGTAGCGGTCGACGGCATTGGCGAAATGCTAAGCGCAGTTCTCATTGTGCGCTTGCTCAAGCGCTGGGGGTTTCACCGCAACTTTGACCGGCTTCGCGATCTCGTTGTTCTGGTGACGGCCGCAGCGGCCGGTCGCACCGTAGCCACCGTGGCAGACATTCTCGGCCTTTATCTCACCATCGCGGTTGCACCGAGCACGCTCACTCCCGCGATGCTCTTTGGCTACGCGCCGGCGCGCGAATTGTTCCTCACGATCATGCGTCAAGAAATCACCGGTGCCCTCCGCTGGTGGATTAATGGGTTCGCCGGCATCACGTTGTCCGTCCCGATCGTCGTATCAGTTTCGAGCGAGTTCCGGCGGACGCTCGTGGAGCGGTGGAAAGAAGCGTTCCTGTTCGCCTTGGTCCTGGGCCTTGCCGCGGCGACGGTTGCATGGGGTCCTTCGTCGAATTGGCGCTTGCTGGTGCTGGCGGTGTCGCTCGTGATCGTCGTCTGGCCCGCTGTTAGATTCGGAGTCGCACTCGCCTCGGCGGCGACGCTCGTGTTGTCACTGGCCGCAACGCTGGGTTACGGCATCGGGCGTGGCCCTTTGGCGGCGCTGGATGCCGCCGAAGGAGCCGGCATCTTGTGGAGCTTCATCGGATTGCTCGCAGCGACCGCGCTCTTCGTGACGACCGTCATCGCGGACTACAAAAAGACCTTGCGCAATCTCAAGGCGTTGCAGGCGCGCTTCGAGGCATTCTTCGAGGCGGTTCCCATGCCCCTTCTTGCATACGACGAGACCACCGGGCGTATCACGATGGTGAACGGCGCGGCGATCCAGAAATACGGGTACCCGCGCGCCGAGTTTCTCGGGATGGACCGCGGCGCACTCGTTGCCGATGCCATGTCGCCAGGTGCACCGGCGGCCGCAAGCAGCGTGCCCGACCGGGCCATAACATCGAACGTCCACCGCACGCGCTCCGGAATGAAGTTCGAGGTGGAGCAGACCGCGACCCCCGTCAATGTCGGCGTCGAGACAGAAAACCTCTGCTTTGTGATCGACGTGACCGAGCGGAACAACTTGCGCCGGCGCTTGCTCGAAGCAGCCGACGTCGAGCGTCGTCGGCTGGCATACGACTTACACGACGAACTGGGGCAGATTCTCACGGGTTTCAGCCTTGGCATCACGACCTTGCGCCGGGTATTGGAACGCGGCGGAACACCGAGCGTCGACGCCGTGCAATTCTTGGCCGAAGCGATCCGCGAAGCGAGACTGTCCTGCGACCGGATCTTGCATGGATTGTCGCCGCTCGATGCGGCCGGCGGCGATCTATTCGCTGCGCTTCGAAATCTGCCAAAGCACATCCCGCCCGAATCACGCGGCAAGCTGGAGGTAGACATCAAGGAAGAGTCCGCGCTCACAGTCCCGCTGCCGATGCGCGAGCACCTGTACCACATCGCCCGGGAGTGCGTGAACAATGCGTTGAAACACGCCAACGCGACGCGCATCCGTGTCACCGCGACGATTACATCGGCGTTCGTCACACTCGCGGTCGAGGATAACGGCCTCGGCTTCGATCCAGCGGCCGAGCGCTCAGCGGGGATTGGGCTTCAGTCGCTCGCCTTGCGCTCCGAGGCCGTGCACGGCCGCTTGTCCGTCGAAAGACGAAAAAATGGTGGGATGGAAGTCTCCTGCCGATGCCCACAACCAGCCGGATGATCCCTAGGAGCCTGTCTGAGTAATCCGCGTGAGCCGCGTTGGCTGGGGGACGGAGCGGATGCAAGGCGCGCGGCGCAGGCCGTGGCCGGCCCCACGGCCAAGCCGCGCAACGCCGCAGACGCCCGTCCCGCGGCCAACCCTTCGTACCCTTGCAGATTTCGCTTCATCCGTCATTGTCGCCTTCTTATTGGGTGTTGACCCAACAGCGTCGGCTCCGCCTCGGCTGAAAGCGAAATCTGCCTTGGGTAAGGCCACGGGGATTACTCAGACAGGCTCCTATGATCCGGGCGCCGCGGATGCGGGCGGCCCCGGAGGGGCGGGTCTGTCACGCATTCCGATCTAGGGGTATGCAGTGAAGCGACGACGTTATATAAGACCCGATTACTGCGTACGGCTACGCAAGGGCAAATCACGATAAGCATGAGAGGGTAAAAAGATGACTAAGCTCGAAGGTCGAGTTCAATCCTGGTCACCCATGCTCTTGAGCATCCTGCGGATCGTCACCGCATTCATGTTCATCCAACATGGCTCGGCGAAACTCTTCCAAATACCACACGTTCCCATGCACGACGGCGTTCGGCTGATGTCGCTGATCGGGTTGGCGGGAATTTTGGAAGTCGCCGGTGGCTTCTTGCTGCTGATCGGTCTGTTCACGCGGCCTGTCGCGTTTATCCTGTCCGGAGAAATGGCGTTCGCCTATTTCATCGCCCATGCCCCCCATGGGTTCCTGCCATTACTCAATGGGGGCGAACTGGCGGTCGAGTGGTGTTTTGTATTTCTCTACTTTTGGGCAGCCGGCCCCGGAGCCTGGAGCGTTGATAGCCGGCGAAAGTAGGTCGAGGCCCGAGCCTATAGGCACGTTTAGTCCGATGCCATTCCCGCCTTCAGGGCTCGATCCCCGCGAGTTTTGCGGACTCAATCCACAGACGCATAGCCGCCACGTCATTGCGGGCTTCCATTGTCGGCGTCGCCGGTCGGCATTTGTAGAAATACTCGCCGCTGACGTTGGCCACATCGGCCGACGATGCCAGATAGACGATGGTCTCTGCGCCTTTTTCTGGCGGAATAGCGAAGATCTTACCCACGCGTACGACGCGCGAAAGAAAACCACCGCTGCCGTCACCGAAGCGTGTGGCAACGAAACCGGGATGCAGGCAGTTCGCGGTGATCCCCTTCCCGCCCCAGCGGCGCGAGAGCTCGCGCGTGAACAGGATGTTGCACAGCTTGGAGCGACCGTAGACCTTCAACCCGAAGAAGCCGTTCGCGGATTGAAGATCATCGAAATCCAACTGGCATCCTCTGTGCGCCTCCGAGGCGGTGTTGACGATCCGCGCCGGCGAAGAAGCGAATAGCCGTTCACGCAATCCCAGTGTGAGCACGAAATAGGCCATATGATTGATCGCGAATGTCAGCTCCAGATTATCCTCAGTCACCTGAGGCGAGCCGAACAAGGCACCGGCATTGTTGATGAGGACGTCGATACGCGGCTCTGCCGCGGCGATCTCTCTTGCCAGTCGTTTCATTTCCGAGATGCGCGACAGATCGCCGTAATGAATGGAATGGGAGACGCCCGTGCTTGCGCTGCGCAATCGCGTAAGTGCGGCTTCGCCGCGAGTCTTGTCGCGCGCGATGAGAACGATCCGGGCTCCCATGCCTGCGAGCCGTCGCGCGGCTACCTCTCCAATTCCAGAAGTCGCACCGGTGATGACGACAACCGTACCCTGCATAGACATTGATCCGAGCCAGGCGAAGTAGGGATAAGCTACACTAGCGTATTATTCGAAAGGAACATTTTGATACGCACTGCCATGTCAATGAAGCGGTACGCCACTATCGTCAGTCTAGCCATTGCGGCGTCTGCACCCGCGGCGATCGGGTACGCCGCGGACGACCCATCAGCATCTACGGAAGCGCATATTTCGGAAAGCATGAAGGCGGCCGGGACAGCTGCCAAGCGGGATGCCAATGTCGTGGTCGCTGCCGTCAAGGAAGACGCAGAGAAAATCGGGGTGCAGGCGAAAAAAGCTGCTCACGAAGTGGCCGATGCGACGAAAAAAGGGGCGCATGAGATCAAGGAAGTCGCCAGAGACATCGCCGCGAAGACAAAGGCGGCAGTGAACACCGGCAGAGCTGATCAGTCGGCAAGCAGGCCCACACAGTAGGACGCGAACGGGCCGGCATCGTCACCGACTAGTCTTTCTGAACGTGATCGCTATGCCCGGGAGCATGTTCACGTCCTTCCCGCTCGCTCATCGATGGATTCGCAGGGGCCGTTTGAAGTCCAGGCGTCGTGACCACGGCCGGTACCGTTACGGCGACTTTATTCGCGCCGTTCCCACTGTCCGCCACTTTGGTATTGATGGAGGCGACGCCGACAGCGATTCCGCTGATCGCTATGATCAAACCACCTAAAATATAACCCAGAAGGTCTGTATCCCTATAGTCGCTCATAAGCGCCATTGTTCTACCGCGAAGCGACCTTGACAGCGAACAAGATCACATATTTTTGCCGCTGGTTACTCGGCCACTCGCGGCCGTGACTGCCGCGGCAACTACGCTGCGAGCACTGTCGCTCTGCGCCGACGGGCATCTGCTGTCCCCGTGATCATTGCTGCTCGGCAGCGAGCCTGAGTGGGCCCGCTACCTTTTAGGTCTCGCCTCGGAGCCGACCGCACGGAACTTTAGCGGCGGATCTACCATCAATAGGTTTTTGCTTGATCCGAAAGTATCGCGCTTTGCCGGTCTGTCGATCCATGGCAGAGCGGGCGCACTGTGCCTACGGTGCGATTCGGACTGAAGTCTGTCCTTTATCGCCTGTGGGCGAGGAGTCCAACGATGCATATGCAACCGCTACCCGAAGATATGCGCGTCCACTCCGATCAAGCATTGTCGCGGCGCATTGCACCGCAACCGCGACCCGATGCCGCGGTACCGACCTCTGAGTGGCAAGAGTGCGCCGCCCTGGAAGAAACCTTAGAGCTGATTGAGATGCGTTATCAGGAACATCGCGCGCTCATGGACCTGCACGCCTTGTTCCCGGAGGGAGGAATTGGGTGCCTATGACTGCCCTAGGGACCGCGGCAACTGCGGCGCTGGCACGGTTGGTGCATGGATTACGCGGTGCGCGGGCTTGTGTTCGACTGCGCGGGCATCGAAGAGTCGATTCAATATCGCCAAGGGATTACGATTGCGCTTCGGCGAACATCGCGCGCGCATGCGCGCTGCCGTTTGCATGTGTCGGCACACAATCCTGTGGAGTCAATCATGAGTAAGTTTTTTCATATACCCCGTGTTCGCGGGCTTGCAGTCGCTGCGGCGTTGCTAGCGAGCAGCGGTTTGGCCTTAGCGGTCGATCTGAAAGTGAACTTGACCGGCGCAGAAGAGACGCCGCCGGTGACTACATCGGCGTCCGGAACCGGAACAATTTCGGTCGCTGCGGACAAAAACATCAGCGGCACCATCAAGACTACGGGTGTGGACGGGACGATGGTGCATATTCATGTGGGTGCCGCGGGTCAGAGCGGGCCTCCCATTATCACGCTCAGTAAGGGCGCTGATGGCGTGTGGTCGGTCCCGGCGGGTGCGAAGCTCACGGATGAGCAGTACGCGGATTTCAAAGCCGGAAAACTGTATGTGAATGTCCACAGCGCCGAACACAAGTCCGGGGAGCTTCGCGGTCAGCTGAAGCCCTGATCGAGATAGAGTGCATTCATTGATCGACGCGAGCACGGCGGAGCCGCGGTCCGCCGACGCGGCGCCGTACCATTGTCTGAGCGACAGGGACCCATGAACCGACTGCTTGTCATACTCGGAACGGTGCTCATCATTGCCGGCCTGCTGTGGCCGTGGCTCAAAAGGATGAATTTGTTTCATCTTCCCGGCGACTTCGTCATCGAGCGCCCGGGATTCAAGTTCTTTTTCCCGATCACGACCATGCTGATCTTGAGCGCAGTGCTCTCAATATTGGCGTGGTTGATGCGACGCTAGGAGCCTGTCTGAGTAATCCCCGTGGCCTTACCCAAGGCAGATTTCGCTTCAGCCGAGGCGGAGCCGACGAAGTTGGGTGAACACCCAATGAGGAGGCGACAACGACGGATGAAGCGAAATCTGCAAGGGTACGAAGGGTTGGCTGGGGGACGGGCGTCTGCGGCGTTGCGCGGCTTGGCCGTGGTGCCCGCCACGGCCTGCGCCGCGCGCCTTGCATCCGCTCCGTCGCCCAGCCAACGCGGCTCACGCGGATTACTCAGACAGGCTCCTGGTCTTCGGCGGGCCATCGCTCCCGATCGGCCGGCTCGATGATTTCCGCCGCCGGCGGCGGACTCTCGCGATCGAGGGCGTGCTAGAAGTCAGCCAAGCTCACTTGCGGAAAGTACAGTCCCTCCGGCCGACGTACCCACCACTGAGCGGTCAGGATATGTGTGCGCCGATCCGCAAAGCGATAGTCGTAGAGCTGCGCTCGTACATATTTGGGGGGGCGATCCGCAAACGGATTGGAATCCAACAGCGCCAGCACGGGCGGACTTCCTTCGAGCAGACGCAGCATCAGGCTCTCGACCCAGGGGTTGTCGCGTAGGCTGCCGAGAGCGGCGAACCACATTTGCCAGTCTAGGCGGGGCTGGTGCGGGATGTTCCACAGGGCAGGTCTTGACAGCGGCCCCGGTTTGTAGCGGAAAACATATTCGCGCCAGACTTGCCCGTCACTCGAACCCTCGATCACGATTTCGGGTCGAGTGGTTGTCATCACGGCGAACAGCCCGTAGGAATTCACGATTAACCACGGTGAGACTGCTTTCGCAAGAGTGGCGAGCATGGGCAGATCGGTACGCGCAAACGTCTGCCGGATCCGGTCCAGCCCGACCGGTACGACTATGAGGGCGAGCGCGGTGGCGATTGCGGTCGCCGCGCGGCGCGGTAGCGGCGGACGACTTTGCACGCGCGAATACAACCACCGTGGGATCAAGGGGCACAGCGCCGCATCATCGAATAGAAAGACGCACAACAGCATCGTGAGCAAATTGAAGAAGTTGTAGTTGCCGGTCAGCACGATCAGCGATTGAAACAGCAGCACGCAGCACGCAGCCGCGGCCCGAAGGCGTCGCGGCATGAAGATCAGAAACACGCAACCGAGTTCGACGGCCAAAGTGGCCGCCGTGCCGCCGATTAGCAGCCAGGTAGGTAGTTGCGCGGCATACCACGCGAGCGGAGTCGGAAGAGGTTGCGTCCAAAAGTGATACTCCATGGCCGTTAAGGCGCGCCACGTGGGGTCGCCGGACAGCAGCTTCACAGCGCCTGCAAGAAACAGGTAGCGAAAGACCAACCAGCGGTAGAGCCAGATGACTATTCTCGATCCGCCGGTAAGAAAAATTGCCAAAAATCCCGCCTCGAGCAGCAGCGCGTCCCACTGGAAGCTCATGAAGTCCTGCCCCGCATAAACGTAGGAGAGGTAGAGCGCGAACAGGCCGATCAGCGCAGGTTGTGTCCATCTGTCCACGATCACGAGCAATCCCAGTACCACGCCGACCGTCGTGCCGGCGACCAACGCCGTATCGCTTGAATTCACCCAGAACAGAGAAGGCAATAATCGATAGGCCGAATTGCCAAGAGCTTGGTGCGCTGCCTGAAGGTACTCGCCGAGCGGCAGGATTCCGTCATGGCCGATCAATCCCAGAATCTGCACCCCGAGCGATGCGAATGCTGCGACATAGATCGCACCAAACAGCCGCAAGAAAATCCAGCTCACCGCTGCGTAGCGCTCCGCCCGGAGCGCGGGTCCCCACAGGATTTTTGTGAGGCGGTTGAGAACCGCTCGGTGTCGAGAGAGGAGGGTGTATGCCCACTCGCTGATTGCCGCGAAACCGGGCAGGCGTGAATAGCACCACCACCACGCTGCGCGTCCGGGCGCACGACTCAGAACGCGGAATGCAGCGGCTGCGCCTGAATACACGTGCCCGTCGGGCTCGATTAATTGAACGGCTCGCTGAAACGCTTCGAGCGGGATCACCGGAAAATCCGCCGCGGCCTCTTGGTACGGCCGGTAGAGGACGCGCTCAGTAGTCAATTCGCGCCAATAGGTCACCCAGTAGCGGCAGATGCCGCAGTCGCCGTCGTACACCAGTGTGGGAAGCCCCTGTGACATTTGTCCGACTCGGATACCGATGGATCGGTATTCTCTCGCCCAGGATCCGGTGCATCGACGGACGATGCACAAAACGAAGATTCTCGCCGATCGGTCGATTCTCGCGCAATCGTACCGATCGCGTTTGCAGATGCCGCGATGGAGGCGCTGATCCCGATTGAGATTAATATAGCAACTTGAGGAATGGTGAAAGGTGAAATTCTCTGGCGGCGTCTGCCTGCCTCGGGTTTCCCGCCGCTTTACGCTCGAATTTCCGGGCGGTTCTTACCTACTGAGACTACTGAGACTATAGGACATGCAGAAACACGAATTCCGCGCCGCCGGCTCTCTCGCCGCCGTCTTCTCGGTGAGGCTGTTGGGGCTGTTCATGATCTATCCTGTATTTGCGGATTACGCCCGCCACCTTTCCGGTGCGACACCGTACAAAACAGGACTAGCGCTGGGCATTTACGGCCTGAGCCAAGGACTGTTGCAGATCCCCTTCGGCCTCCTGTCCGACAAGGTCGGCCGCAAAACCATGATCGTTCTGGGGTTGATTGTCTTCGGGGTCGGCAGCGCCGTAGCCGCGGTGTCGACCTCGATCGACGGTGTCATTGTCGGCCGTGTGCTGCAGGGTGCGGGCGCGGTCGGCTCCGTGATCCTGGCCTTGGTCGCGGATTTGACGGCCGAGGACAGCCGCACGCAGGCGATGGCGATGGTAGGCATCACGATTGGGATGTCTTTTATGGTGGCGTTGGTAGCGGGGCCGATACTCGCCGGCGTCGTCGGCGTCCCCGGCATCTTCTGGCTCATGGTCGGCCTGGCGTTGCTCGGCATTGCGATAACCGTATTCGTCGTGCCTCGACCCCGATACCTGCGCGTGCACCGTGACGCGGAAACGATACCGGCCATGCTGGGATCGATTCTGAAGAACCGGGAACTCCTGCGGCTGGATTTCGGCGTGTTCGCGCTGCATGCCATGCTGACGGCGAGCTTTCTGGTGGTACCGTCGCTGTTGCACGCCCGGTTGAATGTGAACAGCCACAGTCAGTGGATGATCTATTTGCCAGTACTGCTGATCTCGGTCGCGGTGATGGTGCCGGCGATCGTCGTTGCAGAGAAGCACCGCCGGTTGAAGGTCATGTTCGTCGCGGCCGTTGCCGCGCTGGCGGCAAGCCAGTTCATGCTCGTCGTCGGCCGCGACGAGGTATACGTAGTGCTCGGCGCCATCACTCTTTTCTTTGCGGGATTCAACGTGATGGAGGCGAGTCTGCCCTCGCTCATCACCAGAACTGCGCCGCCCGAGGCCAAGGGGACCGCTACCGGAATATATTCCAGTTTGCAGTTTCTCGGCATTTTCGTCGGCGGCGTCGTAGGCGGCTGGGTAAACCAGACGGCGGGCAGCGGCAGCGTATTTGCCTGGTCGGGGGGTCTCGCGCTGTTATGGCTGCTGGTCGCGGCAACGATGAAGCAGCCCAGCTATCTGACGACGCGCCTCATGCGGATCGGGAACGGCCGCTCCGTCGATGCGGATGAACTCGCCGCCAGGCTGCGCCAGGTACCGGGCGTCGCCGAGGCCGTAGTGATCGCCGAGGAACAACTCGCCTATCTCAAGGTCGATTCGAGGACCTTCGACGCAGCCATGGCGCAATCGCTCGTCGGCGCAACGTAGTCTCTCGCGCTCCGCAGGCGCAGGTATGAGACCGTCAAAGATCGGCCAGCGCAGGGATGATCTCTCGGCCGAACACTTCCAGCGGCCTGATCTCATGCACGTTCGGCAGGTTGAATATCGCGTGCTGCACGCCGATGGCGGCGAGCACCTTGCATTGCGCGATCACATCTTGCGCACTCATCCTGCCGGGTGCCAAGTCCACGGTGCCCAATGTGGTTTTCTCGATGCACGCGTAATCGCGGCCGACCGCGTCGCAGTGGCGCTTCAGAATCGCCAGCTTGGCGCCTATCGTCTCAGGGGCACCATATAGATTGCACGCGTCTGCATATTTCGCAACCAGCCGCAATGTCTTCTTTTCTCCGCCGCCGGCGACAAGAATCGGGGGATGGGGCCGCGACAGCGGTTGCGGGCTGCACAGGGTCTCTTCGAGGTGATTGTGCTTGCCGTGATAAGGGCCGTTATTGGCTGACCACATCTGTTTCGCAATCTGCAGCGCTTCCTCCAGCATCTCGAAGCGCACGGCAATCGGCGGAAAGGGCGCGCCCAAGCCCTTTGCCTCCTGCTCGTTCCAGGCCGCACCGATGGCGAAGTAGGCACGTCCGCTCGAGAGCACATCGAGCGTCGTCGCCGTCTTCACCAGGATCCCGGGGTAGCGGTAGATGACGCCGGTCACCAGGGGGCCGAGTTTCACCCTCTTAGTCAGCGCGGCCAAGTAGCCGAGGGTGGTATAGCTCTCCAACATCTCGCGCTCATGGGGACCAATCATGCTGATCTGGAAAAAGTGATCCATTACCCATAAGCTATAAAATCCAGCGTCGTCAACCACGCGAGCGATCTCCGCCAGCTTGCCGGAAATCTGCGCCGGTCCTCCCGGCCACGTGAAGCTGGGTACCTGCAGGCCGATCTTCATGCGGATTCTCCTTGGATTGAGTCAGCCCCTCGACACAATGCCGAGTGACGCGCCGAAAGCGTGACCATTCATCAAGCAATTTTACCCGCGATTCGGCCTGTGCGTAGATGTTGCCGCACCCATGCCGGCGACGGCGCGGCTGTCGCGTTTAGGTACGAGCGACTGTCACAGGCTCAGGGATCCATTCACAGGCTCATGAGCCGTTCAGTTGCGACTGGTCGTATGCTGCGACGATGCGCACGTTCTGGTAGCGCTGCTCGACTTGCATCGATGCATTCTTTGGCGCATACATGTCGCCGACCGCGGAGACCTTGTAGAACTGGTGTGGGGTATTTACCAGATACTGCTCGATGATGTTCACCGGAGCCTGGGAGCGTTCACTGAGCTTGTGGTTGAAGGCCGGCGACCCCACCGCCGATGCGCTTCCGACTGAAACCAGGATCACCGTGCGGCCGTGGCTCGCGCGCTGGAGATAGTCGAGGAAGTTGATCAGCTGCTGCTGCGCCTGTTGATTGAGCTGGGCCGAGCCTTCGGTGAAGAACAGCGTGATTTCGCCCGAGCCCTGCTGATCGGAGAGCTGCTCGAGCTTGACGAGCGCCCCCTGCGAGTTCTGGAGTTCCTGAGCCTGGGCGGCCTGCATCTTGGTCATGTCGCCGTTCAATTGGTCGTACTGGGCCATGGCGTTGTTGTTGCTGTTGACGATCATCTGGGCGAGCGCGTTGGCATCACCCACAGAGGCGCCGCCGGTCACCGTGCCCTTGGGCATCGTCACCGACTGGCCTTGGTTCATCGTATAAGTCTGGGGTTGACCGGCACATGCGACGAGCAGCACGGCCGAAGCGCTCGCAATGATGAGGCCGCATTTGATGGTCGTGGAGAACTCCTTGCTAATTGCACCAAGTCGCTCGATACCGCAGGCGCCGCCGGAGTGCCGGCGCGTGCCGCCCAGGGATCGGAAAGAAGCATTACATGTCGGGGGACGAATAGAGAATTGGACCAAGGTCCACGCATGCGGGGCCCGAGCGGCGGAAACTCCATGTCAAGGTGACATTGGCCGCGATCCGTGCTACTTGGAGTATTCTCCCGCAAGCGTCATTGAAGGCTATACCATGAGCCAGAACCAACCTATTGCGGACGCCGCGCTTATCAGAGAGGCCGGCGACGGTGTCGTAACTCTGCGCATGAATAGGCCCCTGCAATTGAATGCACTGTCGGAGGCGGCGATCGGCGCATTGCAACTCGAGATCGACACCCTTGCTGGCGATTCCGACGTACGATGCGTCGTCATTGCCGGTACGGGAAAAGCCTTCTGTGCCGGGCACGACCTGCTCGAGATGCGCCGCAATCGGAGCCTGTCCTACTACCAAGCGCTCTTCGCCCGCTGCAGCCGGCTGATGCAAAGCATTCAGTCGCTACCTGTTCCGGTCATTGCTCGCGTGCAAGGCATTGCGACTGCTGCGGGTTGCCAATTGGTGGGCAGCTGCGACTTAGCGATAGCGTCGGATACGGCACGATTCGCCGTGTCCGGGATCAACGTCGGTTTGTTCTGTGCAACGCCGTCCGTCGCATTGTCGCGGAATGTGTCGCCGAAGCGGGCCTTCGACATGCTGGTCACCGGCCGCTACATCGATGCTGCCACGGCAGTGGAGTGGGGATTGATCAACGCGGCGGTTCCCGCGAACGACCTCGATACGGCGATAGCGCACAAGACGCGAGAAATCGCAAGAAAAAGTCCGGCAGCCATTCGATACGGTAAATCGATGTTCCACCGCCAGAGGCAAATGGAGCTGAGCGAAGCCTACGCGCTCGCCAGCGATGTGATGGCGCGGAATATGATGGAGCACGACGCATGCGAGGGAATTGACGCTTTTTTGAGTAAGCGAGAGCCGGTATGGTCGTCCGGTGGAGCTCAGCGGACGAATGTCGATAGCGCTACGGACGTGTAGCGGACGAGTTGCCGCACTCATATCGAGAGCATGCTGTCGAGGTTCGCCGACTGCACCTATGATCGTACTCGCTATGCGTCGCAAGGTGCTGATTGTATCGGCGCTGGTGGTCGGCGTCATGCAAATGAGCCGCGCCGAAACGAGGCAGGAGCCCTTGTGGGAATATGGGCTCGGCATTGGTGCGATCGCGTTTCAAGATTATCCCGGTTCGGACACCTCTCGCGTATACCCAATACCTACCGCTTACGTCGTTTACAACGGTACGTTTCTCAAAGCCGACAGGAATGGAGTGCGCGGCTTGCTGTTAAACCAGAACTGGGTGGAACTCAATGTCAGCGGTGCCCTCAGCGCTCCGGTGCGCAACGATTCCGCGCGGGAGGGCATGCCGGAACTGCGACCGACGATACAGCTCGGACCCTCTGTGGATTTTCACCTGATTCACAGCGATGCGGGGCGGGTGAAATTGGATCTCAATCTCCCGGCTCGTGCCGCCTTCACCATCTCCGGATCGCCGCAGGACATCGGCTGGGTCTTTGAACCTAGGCTGATGCTGCGAACTAAAGATACCTTCGGGATGCGGGGCTGGGATGTCGATCTGGGCAGTGGCCCGATGTATGCGGATAGGCGATACCACGATTATTTCTATTCGGTGGCACCGCAATACGCGACCGCATCTCGTCCGGCCTATACGGCGCCTGGAGGTTATTCGGGAGCGCAATTTGGAATTACGCTCACAAAAAGGTTCCCGAAATTCTGGTTCGAATCCTACCTTCATTACGAGGCGCTGCGCGGTGCGGTGTTCGCGGACAGTCCGCTCGTGCAAAGGGACTACGATTGGTCGGCGGGCGTCGGCTTTGCTTGGCTGCTCGGAAAATCGACCCGCCTGGTCGAGGTGCCCGACTGATGCGGAGTGACGGGCGGGTTTAGCCGGTTTTTCGAACTGAGCTCAACGTGTATCCTCGCCGGCTCCGATAGGGGCTCGCCGCCAGGGCGGTCATCGTGAGCAAGGGCATAAGCACTTGGCTGCTGTGCGCCCTCGGCTGTTGTCCCCGCGGCAGATCTTCGCAATCGTTGCCGCGGCGTAATGCTACAGTCCCGGGTGGCTTCTTGGAGAATGCATGCATGCTGCGTTTGCTGCGTCAATGGTTCAAAAAAAAATTCGGTGCCGGACTGCCGTTTTTACCACGGCCGCAAGAAATGGGCCGCAGCCGATTTCTGGCGGCGAAATTCAAAGATCCGCACACCGCGACTACATTTCGAGAGGGCATGCGTCGCGACCTCGACTATCGGCTGTATCTGCCGAGCGGATCCTCGGGTAGGGACAGCTTGCCGCTCATCGTGATGTTGCACGGATGCAAGCAAGATGCGCTCAGTTTTGCCGAGGGTACGCACATGAACACGCTGGCCGAAGAGGGTCGCTTCGCGGTGCTGTATCCGCAGCAAAGCAAGCGTGCGAACCCGCTGCACTGCTGGAATTGGTTCGAAGCGGCCTCACTTGCAGGCCAGGGCGAGGCTGCGTTGATTGCGCGTCTGATCGATCAAGTCACCGAACGCCGGCCCATTGATCCTCGGCGCGTCCATGTCGTGGGAATGTCCGCTGGCGGTGCGATGGCCTGCGTCTTGGCGGTCCGGCACAGTAGCCTATTTGCTGCCTGTGCCGTTCACTCCGGCGTGATGTACGGTGCTGCAGATTCCCCCGTGCAGGCGCTCGCGGCAATGCGCTCCGGACCGTCGGCCGCGTCTATCGAGCAGGCCCGACGACTCGCGGATAAGGCGGACGAATCCGGGGTCATGGTGCCGACGCTCGTGATCCAAGGTGACCGGGACAAGATTGTCAATCCCGTGAACGCGGATCAAATCATCGAGCAGCTGAAGAACCGTGCTGAATCGATCGATCGAGGCGCCGGTGCGCTGCTTGCGTCCGGCGAGCGGCGCATTCACAGCGGGGGCCGCACCTACCGACAACAGGAGTACCTGCAACAAGGACGAATCGTGCTGCGCGAGGTCCTCGTTGAGGGATTGGGGCACGCCTGGAGCGGCGGCGATAGCCGTTACGAGTTCAACGACGCCGACGGACCTGACGCCAGTCGGCTCATCGTGGATTTCGTGATGCGGTATCAGCGCGAAATCTCTCCGACGGTGGCCGCGCGCGCCGGATGAGCTCCCCGACCCTCATGCGCCGTCACGCACCTTTCTCGACGCGCCCGTCAGATAATTGCGCCAGGGGGTCCAATAATACTTGGACCATCCTTCGGAGACCCCGGCAAAATCGCCGTCCGCGACATTGACCTGAGTGAGTTCAATTCTGGCGCCGTCCCGGTCCGGCCAGAATGACAGCACGAGCGTGGAATCGAGGTCGCGCCGAAAAAAGTTAGTCGACCGCCACGACTGGACGATCAGCCGATTGGGGATCACTTGAAGTATCGTGCCGCTGATCGCGCCGCCAAACGCCTGAAAGGCGGCGCCGGCGCGTGCCGCAATTTTCACGGGCGCACCGGTGAATGCGCCATGAAGCTTGGGATCCAGGTACATGCGGTACAGCCGGGCGGCAGAGCCGGGAAGGCGGACGGCCATCGTGAGGGTTCGAGGCATGGCAAGGCTCCTGCAAAATGGACGGCTGCTGAAATTACCAGTAAAGTCATTCCACAAATATAGCGCGGGAATTTCCGATGCACATGGCAAAGCGCCTTACCGCGGAATTTATCGGGACCCTCTGGCTGGTGCTGGGCGGCGCGTCGCCGGCGCTTCACTGGCCGGCGTGGTGTATCGCTGGGTGGGCGGTGATGACCCCTCGCTCGCACCTGTGACTGGGGAGCAATAACCGCGACCGGCATTCGAGGCATTTGCCGCAAGCAGCGCCGTTTTTACCATCGTCTGGAAGTACGCGACGGATTTTTCGTGTCGACCGCAGGAACAAGCGCACCCTACCGGGTTGGCGAATGGCTGCCATCGGATCAGGTCTTCCTCGACAAATGGCTGGAAGCGATCATCCAAAGAACACATGCGGAAGAGAGGGCGCTCCATCCTGCCATTGCGGACTTTCAAAATCTCATCGAGAGCGACTCGGAGATTTTCATGCTGTTCAACCAGATGTTCGAACAGGTTCCCAAGAAACCGCCTTACAACAAAGATCCCACCGGCAAACCACAGGTGAGGAACTATCGACACATGCTGCAGCTGTTGAATACGATCATGACTCACGCGCCAGAGTTCAACGAGTCGGGTCTGGTCGGATGTCCCATCAACACGATCTTCGACTGGTCGATGGGAACTGCAGCGGGATTCGCCGCCTTTTTGAACGAGAGAGTGAACGCCCAGCTAAAGCAGGTGTTGAATGGGTGGAGCCGATTTCTGAGCTCGAGCGCTTCCACATATGTTCTCAACCGGGACCCCCATCGGGGCTGGTTCGGCGCAGACGCCCAAAAAGTCATGCCGAACTTCGATCAGGACTTCAAGTGCGATCCCAGTCAACCACATCATGGCTTCAAATCGTGGGATGATTTCTTCGTCCGGGAATTCCGACCGGGAGTGCGCCCCGTTGCGTGTCCCGACGACGACACTGTCATCGTCAACGTCTGCGAATCCGCGCCCTACAAAATCGCCCACCACGTCAAGCAACACGATAGATTCTGGATCAAGTCCCAGCCGTACTCGATCGTGCATATGCTCGCGAACGACAGCCTGGCACCCATGTTCGTCGGCGGAACCGTCTACCAAGCCTACCTGAGCCCCTTGAGCTATCACCGCTGGCACACCCCTGTGAGCGGCACGGTCATAAAAGCGTACGTGAAGGACGGAACGTACTATTCGGAGGCTCCATCGGAGGGCTTCGATCCGGTCGGCCCGAATGATTCGCAAGCCTACATCACGGCGGTGGCGACAAGGGCACTCATCTTTATCGAAGCGGATAACCCGGATATTGGTCTCATGTGCGTGCTGCTCGTTGGGATGGCCGAAGTCTCCACGTGCCAAATGACCGTGTACGAGGGGCAGCACGTCGGGAAAGGCGACCAGATCGGAATGTTCCACTTTGGCGGCTCCACCCATTGCCTGATCGTCCGGCCGGGCGTGAATCTCGAGTTTGACCTTCACGGCCAAAAGCCCGGTCTTGACTCAAAAAACATTCCTGTCAATTCGAGGATCGCCACGGTAATGAGGAGATGATGCCGCGGAGCATTCGGCCTGATAGGCTCCCTGGGCCACCAACCGCAACTGTGGGTAGGAGTTCTCGATGAGATTGTGTGCAAGCACTCAGCGCCTCCGGAAATATTTCCCCGGCATGTGGGCGTTCATGTTCATTGTGGTTTGCGGTGCCGGCCGGGCCGCCGACATGCCGGGCGCCGAACTTTACCGGGAATTTTGCGCGGCCTGTCATGGTCTGGCAGGGCACGGCGATGGTCCGGTCGCGCCGAGCTTGCGGCAGAAGGTGCCGGATCTTACCTTGCTCGCTCGACGGCGTGGCGGTACGTTCCCGGCCGAGGAGATCCATCAGATCATCGACGGGCGATCGACGCCGCGCGCGCACGGCTCGGCGGAGATGCCCGTGTGGGGCTGGGAATTCTATGGCTTCGAAGGCGAGGACGCGACGCGCCGCCGGCGTGCCGCAGAACTGATCGATCAATTGGTGGAGTACCTGCACTCCATTCAGGCTGTCAAATGACGGATCTGGCCGTCAGTCTGCGTCGATGCCTTGGGGCACGGTCTCCTTCACCTCAGCGCCGCGCTCGAGGAGGAGTTCACGCAATACGGAGCGATGGCACCGCGATTCGTCGGCGCAATAGCAGCCCACCGAGAAATCAGCCTGATGAGACAGAGCCGCGAGGACGTCGAGCGTATGGCGCGACGGTGTTGCGGCCATTTCGCGCCGATACGTGCGAACGAAGCGATTCCAGTCCCGGTCCGAGCGTGCTGTCAGCCCCTGCTTGACCGTTTCGGGGCTCGGCGCGAGGGTCGGAAGCCACACGTCATAGTAGTTTTCCGAGGCGAACTCCGACTTGGGGACTCCGCGAGGCGGGCGCCTGACGGTGCCGATGCGAAGCCCTTCTTTCGGGAGGCGGGCGGTACCGAGACGAACAATTCGAATAGCCACGATGGGGTCATGATAGCGTATGTTTCTTATCCCCCTGCGGCGCCGAGTTTAGAAGAGCGCGGCGCCGCGGAGCCCGACTCCGCGGGCCCTGGAAACTCGCGCGCGGCGGCGACAATCCAGTCGCGAAATTGCGCCACCTTGGGCAGCGCCAAGAACGGCCTCGGGCATACGAAATAAAAGGCTGAGCCATAGGGCAAGGCTTCCTTGCTGGCCAGCCGCAGCGTGCCTTTCTGCAGTGAACGAGTTACCACGGTCCAGCGGGAAAGCGCAAAGCCGAGTCCTTCTTCCGCCGCCACCATCAGGCCCGCCGAGTCATCGATGGTCGGCGGACGGGAATGCCACGCGATCTCCTCATCGGTCCGTTGCCACACGCGCCACGGGGCATCGTCGCCCTCGAGCAACGGATATTTGCTCAGATCGGCTCCGCGCTCGATCATTCCGTATTGCTTGATCAATTCCGGCGTGCCGACCGGCACGATCCAGTCATCGAGCAACTTCTCGCAGTGCAAATTGGGATAGTTGCCGCGCCCAAATCGGATGGCGACGTGAATAGCGGCGCGCGAGAAATCCACCAAGTCTCGAGAGGTATGAAAGCGCAGCTCCACGTCGGGATATGTGCGCCGAAAAGACCGGATTCGAGGCAGCAGCCAAACTTGCAGAAACGATGTCAGCAGACTAATTTGCAGCGGCCCGGCACGGCCGTATTGTTTGATGTGATGGATTGCGGTTTCGAGCTTGTCGAGGCCCGCTCGTATGGCAGGCAACAACTCGAGACCCTCTTCGGTAATTTCCACCCTCCGTCCGTTGCGTCGAAATAGCGGCACCTGGATATACGACTCCAGCGTTTTGATCTGCTGGCTAACGGCCGCCGGTGTGACATTGAGCGCATCGGCGGCTGCGGAAAAATTCAAGTGTGTAGCTACTGCCTCGAATACCCGTAAGGCTCCTAATGGCAGTCGATCGTAAGCGGATGGCACGTTTAATTTTCCTTAACAGATGGTGAGACATTGCGTTGGTTGTGCATGGGCCGCGCGAGCGCTCTGTTCACCGTTCGATCAATTCAATCAACGCAGCACGCACATCATGAACGAAATCCAGGTCCCCGCAAGGCTCGCGCAAGCGCACCTGATCGCGGGAGAAGGATGATCCCACGCTGCAAATGAGCTTACCCTGCAGACGTGCGGTCAGCTATGCTATAGATGCGATGCACAAGCAGGCGCAGAGATCACGTGCACAACCGGACAGGGTGAATCGCATGGGCGAGGAAGCAGCGTTCAGGGGCGCGATGACGCGCCGCCGGCTGCTCTCGATGATCGGCTCGACCGCAGGCAGCGCGGCGATGTATCAGGCGATGAACAGTCTGGGCTTTGCGGCCGAATCCGACGTCAGGGTCCCAAGCCAGTTGAGCGGTGCACCCGCGGGCGCGTCCGTGCTCGTGCTCGGGGCCGGCATGGCGGGAATGGTGGCCGCCTATGAGCTGCGCAAGGCAGGCTACCAAGTACAGGTGCTCGAGTACAATGACCGTGCCGGCGGGCGCAACTGGACCCTGCGCGGCGGCGACCGGTATACCGAGCTGGGGGGATACACGCAGCAGTGCCGGTTCGATCCGGGCCTTTACATCAATCAGAGGCACTGAATCAAAGTCGCTAGGGTAACGCTGTCGGCGGTGCTCGGGTGCGCCGCAGTGACCATGTCAACCGCTTGCGTCACTTCGCACGTGCTCGTCGGCCATGCGCGCACGCCTATCTTGCCGAGTCAAGTGCAACTCTATCTGCAACCGCCGGCGAGCAAGTATGAGCAAATTGCGGTGCTCGATACGTCGAGCAAGCATTCCTTTTCCTTTACGGCCCAAGGAAAAACAGAGGTAGTCATCAGGCGACTGAAGGAAGAGGCCGCGAAACTTGGTGCCAACGGCATTTTGCTGCAAGAAATCTCCGATGAACCGGTTGGATCAGTCGGCACCGGCGTGGGAACCGACTTCACTAGCGCCCACGGGTCCATCAGTCTGGGATTGAGCGGCTCAGGGTTCCTGCTGCAAAAGTTCGGCAGCGGAATCGCAATCTACCTTGAAACGGCTCAAGCGACGGGCAATTAGCCAAAATGCACGGTGGGAGCGATCACGGAACCGGCGCCGATTATCGGGGCAGCGAGCGTTGCGCTGACGCGCTAAGTCTGCGCCCGCGCGGCGCCCGTCAGTCGGTCGCGCGGCGGCCGCGGCTGCCGCTGCGACGTTCGTTACCCTTGCGCGCTTCCCGCGCGGCACCAGTCTCGTCCTCGCGACGCGGATCGCCTCGGCGATCGGCGAAGTGACGGTACCTGCACTCGCAGCGCTGGGCGTTGCACCCCTTGAGCGGCAGCCGCGGGGCTTCAGAGGAAAGATAGCGCTTGCCCTTGCACGCCTGCGCGGCGGCACACGCGGCGGCCGGTCCGATGATGGCGACCGCGTGCCAGCGATGGCCCGACCGACGCTGCCCGCGCGCCGGCCCGGGGTGTTCCGCGTCAACCTTGGTCTCGATTAACATGCGCAGTCCTCTGTATGCGATTCCGGTCACGCTAACGGAGCGCCCATTGCCCGTGCGGCCGAATTCACATAACTTGGCCTGAATGTTCAAATAATGCCGCCTGCATCACGGTGCCGATGAGCGCCACGCGGCAACTTGGGCGAGCGCGGCCTGAGGTCGTTCGCGCACGACTGGAAGCAGGCCGGCGTAAATTCGCCCCGTGTTGGCATCGAGCGTGAGCGCGTCCCCTTCATGCAGGTGTACGTCGCCTATCGTGCAGCTCGATTCCTGCGGCTGCGCACGCAGCGCCTGACAATTCACGAGACACACCTTGCCGAGCTGGCGGGCGACCACCGCGGCGTGGGATGTCCGGCTACCGGCCGCGGTCAGCACACCGTGCGCCGCACCGATACCCTCGGCGTCGGCCGTCGAGATGTCGGGCCGGACGAGAATGACGGACTCGCCGCGGGCGGCCAACTCCGCGGCGCGCGCGGAATCGAGGATGATCTTGCCCGAGGCTACGCCGATGCTCGCCGGGGTAGCGGTCGACAGGGGTTGGGCGGTCACCTCATCCGCCAGACGCAGGCGCTCGAGGCGCTCGAGCGCAATGCCATCGAGTCGGCGCAGCGCTTCGGCAGGAGCAATGAGCCGTTCGCACACCATATCGACAGCGATGCGCAGCGCGGCCCACGGCGTGCGCTTGCCGGAACGCGTCTGCAGCAGATATAGGCGGCCATTCTCGACCGTGAACTCGAAGTCCTGCATGTCGTGGAACTCGGCCTCGAGCACCGCGCGCATGCGCTCGAGTTCCGCCGCCACCAGCGGCAGCCTCTGCGACAACCGCACCGTCTCGTGCCCGGAATGGCGGCCGGACACGACGTCCTCGCCCTGCGCGTTGAAGAGAAAGTCGAGATACAGGCGGTTCTCACCCGTCGCCGGGTCGCGCGTGAAGCCCACTCCGGCGCCGGAAGTCCCGCCGCAGTTGCCGAACACCATGGCCTGCACGGTCACGGCCGTGCCCAAGGTATCATCGATGCCGTTGGTGCGCCGATAGTGACGCGCCTTTTCATCGTTCCACGAGCGAAACACGGCCTGCACCGCCGCCTGCAGTTGCTCCATCGGATCCTGGGGAAACGGCTGGCCGGTGAGGGCGAGAGCGAGCTGCAGCGATTCCTCCGCAATTTCGCGCAGCGCCACACTGTCGAGCTCGCTCGAGCTCGCGAGCCCCTGCTGCACACAGTGCCGGGTCACGAGCGAGTCGAATTGCTCCGCGTCGGCACCGTGCACCGCCTCCGTGAAGTCGCGCACCAGGCGGCGATAGCAATCGCGCACCTGGCGCGGGTCTCCCGAGGAGCGCAACAGGCTGCGCAGATTGTGTTCGCACAGCCCGACGTTGAGTATGGTCTGCAGCATGCCGGGCATCGACACCGGCGCGCCCGACCGGACGGACACCAGCAGCGGCCGGCGCGCGCCGCCGAAGGCGCGGCCCGTCACTTGCTCGAGACGTGAGAGTCCTTGCGCGAGCAGCCCGCGAGTGCCATCGGGGAGCCGGCCGCCACGCACAAAGTATTCCCGACAGAGGGCTGTGCCGAGCACGAATGCGGGCGGCACGGGGAGCCCAAGCTGCGCGAGCTGCAGCAGCCCGGACGCCTTGGAGCCCATGACGGCGGCGCGCGCCGCGTTTGAGGTCGCGCCCGCGGTCGTCGTGGCGGTCGTGGTTTGCCGCACCGACTGCGGCAGAATGAAGAACAAGTTCTCGCGCATGTCGGTCACTCGATCTCCTATCCGGTCAGCACGTCGTTGAGCAGATGATCGCGCAGCTTGAGTGCGCCGAGCGCCAGACCGTCCGCGGCGCCCTCGAGAGCTTGCCCGAGGCGTGACAGGAGGTGGAAGGTTCTAACGTCCGCACTGCTCTCGAGCAAAGCGCTGGTCACAGCGCGTTCGGCCGCGTCGGTGTCGTGCTCGAGGCTCACGATGCGATCGGCGGCGGCAAAGAAATCCTGCAGGTCCTCGCTCTCTCCCTCGGGCGTCACGTGGCTCGCCGCTTCAAACATTTTCACGGATTCGCGTGCCGCATCGAGCAGCAGAGACGCGAGCAAGCGCACCGGCGCGAGCAGATCATCGGGGGTCGCCGCATCATGCAGGTGGGTCATCAGGAATGCAGCTTCTTCGAGTCCGTCCGCGGCGTCATCCACCGCATGCATGAGCGCCCCGTACACCTCCGGCGTCGACGTACGTCGTGCGAGCGAGCGAATGCGAGTCACGAGCGCATCGCACTCATGCTCCCAAGCGCGGGCGCGCTGTGCGATGCGCTCCAGCAACGCCGCCGCCTCTGGATCGCCGCAGCCGAGCAGCCCCTCGTATACGCTGGCCGCCAGATCGAAGACACGCTCGGCATGCGTCAGCCCGATGGCGAGCAGACTCGCGTGTGCGGTGTGAAAGCGGCGCGCCAGCTCAGCCTTGATCGCATCGCGGATGAATCTCTCGGAGCGCCCCTGGAGCAGGCCCGTGGTCGCTTCGCGAAACACGAATTGCAGGTATTCGAACGCGGCTTCCGGCCCGAGCGCCTCATGCAGGCGCTCGCCGGCATGCAACGGCGTGCGCTGCGCGAACTCGATCGCCTCGTACAGCAGCCGTTCGCCACCGAGCTTCAGGAAGCCGCGGTGGCCGATGTTGTTGTCGGCCGCCCATTTGAGCAGGCTCACGGCATCGCCCTTGCGCAAGAACTCCCGCAGCCTCTTGCGTGCGCGGTTCCAATCGATCAGAAAAACGATGCGTGAGGCGAGGAAGGCCAGATAGCGCTCGAGCGTCTTCGCCTCGGAAGCATCGAAGCGGCCGATGCTCAGATAGTAGTTGGGTTCTTCGCCCAGGCGCTCGCTGTGGCGCGCCAGGGTATCGTCCCAATGCACGCCGTAGGGCTTGAACAGGTTCTGGAAGAATTTCAGCCGCTGCGCATGCACGTCGGTGCACGTCAACGTTGCCGACAATCCTTCAATGTGCAGCACCAGCACATGGGCGTCGGTCGTGCCGATGTCGTTCTCGATGACGAGGCGCGTGCCGGTGCGCGTCGCGATGGTCCCGAGCCCCGGGTGATCGAACTTGAGGGGAGCGGTCTCGTTGAGCCCGGACATGAACGCCCGGATCAAAGGGCGGTCCGCGGGCTCGATACCCCAAACGCGTGCACCATCGATGGATTCTTCGGCGAGACCGGCCTGCAGCGCGTTGATGGCCTTGTGCAGATCCATCACGAGAATGTGCAGGCTGTCTGCCGCGGAGCGATCTGCCGAGGTGATTGCGCCGATCAGGCCGGGGGGCACCTTGTCGCCGGCGAACTGCGGCAGGGCCGCCGCGAGCTTGTGCTCGCGCGCGCCGAGATTCGCCGCCTCGGGCGTCCGCGCCAGCGATAACGGTGCGGACATCGCCGCAACGTCCTCGAGAATCCATTGCCGCAGCCGCGCCGCGCCGCAAACGTATAGGCTCCCATCCGCCTCTTTGCGGCTGTCAATGACGGCCGCATCGAGGTCGCCGGCGGGCAGGTGCGCCGCGCTGCGTTCCGCCGTCAGGTCGAGCGGCGGCTCCTGCGGATGATTCGCATGGCTTTCGGCAGCCTGCAGCAAGGTGAAGCAGAATTTGAGACGATCGTTAGCCGCCAACGCTTCCTGCAGCCGTTGCGGCAGCAGCAGCGCCGGCTCGCCCAATTCACCGATGATCGAAGTTTTCGTTGCCATGTATGTGCTGCACGCATTCACTCAATTTGCGCACCGCCGGGCAATGCGGTATCGACGCATCGACATAGGCGTTTCTACATATCGACATCGCGTCGGCGGGCACAATCTCTGCCGGACCGCAATTGATGAGAACTCGCCTAAACCGACGGTGGTCAGGCTATAGTCCATAGCATCATGAGTCCGGGCGGCCGCACGACAGGCATGGAGAAATTGATCGACACGATACCGTTGCTCGCGACCCCCCCTAGGAGCATCTGCATCATTCGACTCTCGGCAATCGGGGACGCGTGTCACACCGTGCCGCTGATTCGCGCTTTGCAGCGCAGCTGGCCCGAAGCGCGCATCACGTGGATCATTGGTCGCGTCGAGGCCAAGTTGATGTCGCTCATGCCGGAGATCGAGTTTCTCACCGTCGATAAGCGCCACTTTGCCGCCGAGCTCGCTCGTTTGTGTTCGCAACTCGCGCAGCGCCGTTTTGATCTGCTCTTGCACCTGCACGTGAGCTTTCGCGCCAGCCTGATGAGCCTGCTCGTACGTGCGCCGGTCAAGGTGGGGTTCGACCGTGCGCGAGCGCGCGATTTCCAATGGTTGTTCACCAATCGCAAGATCAGACCACGCCGCCATGAGCATGTACTCGACAGCTTTTGGGGCTTCGCCGAGGCTCTGGGCATCCTCGAACGCCGTCTCGAATGGAACATACCATTGCCGCCGGATGAGGTTGCCTATGCGCGGCGGGTGATTCCGGATTCGCAACCCACGCTATTGATCAGCCCCTGTTCGAGCCATTCACTGCGCAACTGGCGACCCGAATTCTACGCTCGAGTCGGCGATCATGCCGCGCAGCGATGGAACATGCGCGTCGTGCTCTGTGGTGGCCCGTCGCGTATCGAACGAGAGATGGGCGACGGTATCATCGCAGCTGCCGGGCATGCGCCCATCGATCAGGTCGGCCGCGATACGCTGCCGCAGATGCTGGCGCTGTTGGGCGACGCGACACTGCTTCTGGCGCCCGACTCGGGGCCGGCTCACATGGCTGCGATGGTCAACACCCCGGTCATTGGACTATACGCACCGACCAACCCCGCGCGCAGCGGTCCCTATCTCAGTCAAAAATGGTGCGTGAATCATTTTCCCGAGGCGGCGCGAATGTTTATGGGACGGGAGCCGGAAGAATTGCCGTGGTGGGTGAAGATTGAGAAACCGGGGGTGATGGATCTCATTCAGCCTGACGAGGTGATGCAACGGTTGGATGAGTTCATGCAGCGCGACCCCGCCGCAGGATATTGAGCGGAGCCACATGCGGCAATCGGCACTTTGAAAGCGGCGACGTGCTTGTCACAGCGACCGGGCCCCTAAGTGACGGAAAACGCCTACAATCTGGCTGGAAGCGCGCCTACACCGCGACCGTTTGCGACCGAGGCAGGCAGCGCCGAATGCATAAGGAATTTGCGCAGGGCGTTTCGGTATGGCCGTATTGGCGGCATCGCCGCGCGGGTCCAATGTCGCCCGAAGGTGCTTGGAAAATGAGCAATATGGACTTTGCGAAACGCCGCGCGGAAATGGTCGATCGCTACATAGCGCACCGCGGCGTGAGCTCGGCGTCGGTCCTTGCGGCAATGCGTAGCGTGCCGCGCGAAGCCTTCCTGCCGAAGGAGCTCGGGGAATTCGCCTACGATGATTCACCCCTGCCCATTGCCGCAGGGCAGACGATCTCGCAGCCGTACATCGTCGCGATGATGACCGAGGCCTTGGAGCTCGAAGGCGGGGAGACAGTACTCGAAATTGGCACCGGCTCGGGTTATGCCGCATCCGTACTCTCGCGCATTGCGAAGGATGTCTACACGGTCGAGCGCATCGGTCAGCTCGCCGAGAAATCGGCATCGACGCTGGCGGAGCTCGGCTACCGCAATGTGCATGTGCTGCACGCCGACGGGACGCGCGGCTGGCCCGATCACGCCCCGTACGATGCGATCGTGGTCGCGGCCGGCGGGCCTCAAGTCCCGGAATCTCTGAAGGCGCAGCTCAAGATCGGCGGTCGGCTCGTGATCCCGGTGGGAGCCGATCGGCGCCTGCAGGAGTTGGTGCGCGTAATCCGCGTGAGCGAGCACGAGTACACGACGGAGGAGCTTGCGGACGTGCGCTTCGTGCCGCTGGTGGGGGCGGAAGGATGGACTCCACAAGGGCGGCGCGCCGTCAAAGCGCAACATGGCACGCCGGCGGGCGCGATTGGAAAATCGATCGAGCAGTTTGCGACGATCGAATCGGCAAATCTCAAGCCGCTGCTCAAGAGGATTGGGGACGCGCGGGTCGTTCTGCTTGGTGAGGCAACGCACGGAACGTCCGAGTTTTATCGCATGCGCGAGCGGATCTCGCGCGAGCTGATCGAGCAGAAGGGATTTTCCTTCATCGCCATCGAGGGTGATTGGCCGGACGCCGCGCGCATCGATCATTACGTGCGGCATCGCGAATATCCGCCGTCCGAGTGGGTGGCATTCGCGCGTTTTCCGGTGTGGATGTGGCGCAACCGGGAAGTGCGCCAGTTCGTCGATTGGCTGCGAGCCCACAACACCGGAATCAAGCCGGCCGCAAGGGTGGCCATTCACGGCCTTGATCTGTACAGCTTGTATAACTCGATTCAATCGGTCTTGGACTACCTCGATACCGTCGACCCCGACACCGCGGAGATCGCGCGCCGCCGCTACGGATGCCTGACTCCATGGCAGTCGGATCCCGTTGTGTATGGACACGCGACACTCACCGGCAAGTATCAGACTTGCGAGCGTGAGGTCACATCCATGCTGACGGAGCTTATGCAAAAGCGCCGCGCCTATGCCGAGCGCGACGGCGAGCGTTTCTTGGACGCAGTGCAGAACGCCCGATTGGTCGCCAACGCCGAACGCTATTATCGGACGATGTATTACGGCTCGCGCGCTTCGTGGAATTTGCGCGACAGCCACATGTTCGAAACTTTGCAGAGCCTCTTGAGTTTTCACGGACCGCAAAGCAAGGGAATCGTGTGGGCGCACAATTCCCATGTAGGCGATTCGGCGGCGACCGAGATGTCCGCTCGCGATGAATACAACATCGGTCATCTATGCCGGCAGGAGTTCGGCGAGGCGAGCTATTCGATAGGCTTCGGGACGGACAGCGGTACGGTTGCGGCAGCCTCGAACTGGGGGGAACCGATGCAAGTCAAAACAGTCCGTCCGGCCTTGGCCGGAAGTTACGAGCGGCTGTGCCACGAAACCGGCGCTGCGCGCTTCTTGCTGTCTTTGCGGCACATGGATTCCGCGACGCTCGCCGCAGAATTGCTGCAACCCCAGCTCGAGCGAGCCATCGGCGTGATTTATCGGCCCGAGAGCGAGCTTCAGAGTCATTATTTTGAGGCGGTTTTGCCCCGCCAGTTCGACGAATATATTTGGTTCGACAAGACGAACGCAATAACCCCGCTGCGCAGCGAGGAGCTGAAGGACGTTCCAGATACCTATCCGTTCGGGCTTTGAGCGGCGCGCGCGTATTTCGGCGCGACCACTCGATTCGATCCGGCGGGAGAGGGGGAGGGGTGAGCTCACGCTCATCTCCTCCCGCTGCCGCGGATTTCTCGCTAGAACGGCAGTCCATGCGACTGGCCGCCCATACACATAATCATGGGCAACGACAGGATGAAATTGATCCTCGATGCCCTGCCCGCGGTCTTGCGCGCCGCTGCTTTCTCATCGTCCGTCGCCGGCACTAGGCCGAGGATTTTCTTTTGGTTCGGCCAAATGAAAACCCAGACATTGAGCAGCATGATCGTGCCGAGCCATGCGCCGACCCCTATCGTCCGAAATCCCGGTTGCAGCGTGAACGCACTTACGATGGCGCTCACGTTACCTGATCCGTATCCGGCCATTAAGTAGATCGCTCCCGTCAGCCAGGTGGCGACCGCCGCCCAGCGGAACCACAGCAGCGCCCGCGGCGCGATGTATTTCGATATGCCTGCGCCGCCGGGGCCGCCCTTGTCGGCGGCCGCGGCCGCGAGCCCGGGCGTCTGCACGACATTGAAGTAGTACAAAAGACCGATCCACATGACGCCCGACAGAATGTGCAGCCACCGATCGATGCGCCCTAGGTGAATCCCGGCGCCCATTCCATACCACATGGTGAGCCAGATGCTGATTATGACGGCGAGCACGACGCCGGTCGTGATCGCGCCCTTAACGGAGTTGAGCGGATGCATAGGATGTAGGCTCCATTGTTGTTTCTGATGTGTTTTGATTGAAAATAACAGGCTTGCGTACAAATCGAGTGAGGAACTCGAAGCAAATTGTACGCAATCCGGGCCACGGGGTCATGGAGGCGCTGTTTTGGGCCGGTCGAGTCAGTTACCCCGCGCGAGATGTCCGTCAGCTGCGGTCCGATTGCTCGGCCTGCCAATTCGCCAGCGGCTCGACATCGTCGAACTTTCCGTAGTCGATCCGGAGGGTGCCGTCCTCCGTGACTTCCAAGATGTCCCGAAAGGCTTCGTTCCAGCGAATGGCCGTGCTCGGGTACTGCGCCCGCCCCATCATCACCTGGCCCGTCGTTTCATCCGTGCCGCTGAGGCTGAGGATAAAGGATGCCGACGTCCCGCGCAGCGATTCCTGCGTCTCTGCCCGCAGCGGGCTCCCCTCGTCGATGACGTGCATGATGGTCCAGCTGAGGGCGAATACCGGATGCTCTGAGCGCACCAGCGGCAAATCGGTGATGCGGCGCATGCGAAAGCCCTCTTCGGTCACTTCGTTGCGCAGCATGCGCAGCTGAGCCTTGGCCTCCTGAACGATGTTCTGGCGCGCATTGGCGGCGCGGAACATCAGCGTGAGCTTGCCGCCGATGGGGCGTATGACGGCATTGCTCGCGAACAGAAAACGTGCCCTGGGGCGAGAGAAGCGGGCGAACATGAGGCCGGTGATGAGCGCGAGCATCATGAGACCGACGAAGATCTCGATCATCGCAACCACATGACCGTATAGGCTTTGCGGATGCATATCCCCGTAACCCACCGTCGCCAGCGTTTCGACGCTGAAGAAGAATGCGCCGAGGAAGCCGGGCGGATTCAAGTTGGCGATGCACCCCGGCACGAGGTGGTAAAGGCAGCCGAACAGGACATCGAACACCAGGAAGAGCGCGGCAATTGTGCCGAATACCTGCGGCCAACCGACGGTCATGAAATAGTGGTACAGATCCTGCAGCACTGCCCGCGCGATTCCCTGTGTAATGACCTCCTGCTCATCGATCCTGATGCGCCGAGGTCCGGCATGCCTGAGAGCTGTTGGGTCCAAGTGGCCGCGCGGAGGCGTCTTGGCTGGATGTTTGGTGGCGGTCATGAGATCCGTGGTTGGCGGCGTCTAGTGCGCGGATGATTAGTTTATACTGTGCAGCCCGCCGGCGGAGGAAGCCCCGAGCACAGGCGTGCACGGCGCAGCCGGGTACGTTTTCACATTGAGCCCACAGACGGGCAAATTTTGCGCGAGCGCGAGGATGCACACCGAAGCGATCGATTGCGCAGATCTGCTCGAGCGCGGAATTTGGTGCGCCCGCAGGGGAATGTTCAATGTCTCCCTGCCGATGGGTGAGCAAGATTTCAATTCGCCGGCGGGCGTTACCGAACGCACTGCGCTTTTTTGCGCTCATTCTGTTCGGCTCATGGCTTGCAACCGGCGGAGCCGCCAAGCGAAGCCAAGCGACGAGCAGCCCGGTCCGAGATATCATGTGAGGGCCGCTGGCTCTGACCGAATCTACCCGTTGCGGAGCGTCGACTCCGCCCAGGCCGCGAGCGCTTTCAGCATTTCAATTCTCACTTGCGCGTCAGTGCGGCCTGTGCGAGCCGCCACGTGAAACGAATGGTCGGCATCCTGGACCAACATCAAGGTCGCGCGCTGGCCGAGCCGCTCGACGAGCGGTTGAAGCAGTGCCAATTCGGCGAAGGCGTCGCGTGCGCCTTGAAGAAATAGCATGGGAATCCGCACCTGAAAAAGGTGCTCTCCCCGGATAGCCGACGGCTGCTTAGGCGGATGCAGGGGAAAGCCGAGGAAGACCAAGCCGCGAACCTCCGCGAGCGGACATGCCGCTTGCGCCTGCGAGGTCATGCGGCCGCCGAACGATTTGCCGCCAGCGATTAAGGGCAATTGCGGTTCAAGTCGATGAGCCGAGGCGACCGCGGCGCGAACGGTCGCGTGACAAACCTCGGGCGAGTCCGGCCGTTTGCCGCGCTTTTCCATATACGGGAACTGGTAGCGCAATGTTGCGATGCCGAGCTCGGCAAGGTCATTGGCCACAGCCGCCATGAACGGATGGTGCATGCCGGCTCCGGCGCCGTGCGCAAGCACCACACACGCTCGAGATCGGGGCGGGCGTTGCATCAGGCCGGAGACGTGCACTGCGTCGCCAACGGCGATCGTCACAGGTTTGGAAACTACGGAGCTCACTCGAAGTAGTATGGCTCGCGATTGGTGCACAAGACAATTTAAGCTTCAATCAATTTATGCCGATGCGATTCGTCGCGGGCGGCGCGGCTTATGACAATTGTCACTTTGCTTGACATAAACCGAATTCGACATGTTTGTCGCAGCCAAGAGACGCTCATCACGGTTTCATTCGGGGCGCTTAGCCAATATTATTCTCCCAAGCTCCCGAATCGTTCATGGAAAAGAATTTATGGCTACGCCGATAAATGCGCCATTGACCGGGGATATTTGGCACCTGAGCATCGACGACCTGCTCGCTCCCTTGCCGCAGACGCCGCGGCTCGGTGGCCCGGGACCCTTCGTGATCAACCTCAGCGCATCGACCGCGCCGATTGGCCAGCCCTCGAAGGGTTTCGCTGATTGCGAACATGCGCATGTGTACCAGATTCAACGCGTCGAGGATCGGCGTGTGCGTTATCGCCTGCGGCTCGGACCATTCGCCAGCGAGGATGAAGCGGATGCCGTCCTTGAAAAGGTACGCGATATGTATCCCAGCGCCTTGACGGCAACTGCGGAGGCCGACGATGTGCGTGCAATAGCAACCGCGCAGGCGAAGATCGATGCTCTGCGATCAGCGGCGGTAAGGGCGCTCCAAGAGGCTACTGCGGCCAGACATTTGAACGTACCTCCACCGATTCCCGTGCTGACCGCGGTGGTTGCGCCGCCCGATACCGGCGTTGCAAGCCCGCTTTCTGCCGCGCCGAAGTCGATGTCACCGCCGGCATCGGCACGAGTACTTCCTGCTCGGTTACCACCTGCTCGACCATCGCCTGTGCGAATCGTGGCGGAGCCTCGCAAGGTACCGGTGCAAGTCAGGACCGCACCCAACGGTCCGACGCCCGCCGCCCCGAGGGTCGCCGCCGCGACGCCCGCCGTGCCGATGCCGATCGCCGCCACGCCCGCCGCCCCGGTGCCCGCCGCCCCGGTGCCCGCCGTGCCGATGCCGATCGCCAAGCCTTCGGCAGTCCCGCGGACGAGATTCTCGGCGCCGCCCGCCAGCGCTACGGGCACGGTACCCGAGTCGCCTCAGGAGGCGGGCGCGGCTACCACGCCTGACCTGCGCCCCGTCGAGCAGCTCAGCGACCGCTTACCCAGTCTCGAGACCACGCAGACCGTACGCGCGTTGACGCCGCTGGAACTCGAGGATGACACGGCGCTGCGCTGGTTCGTGATCCAACTGTCGCTGTCGGAGGAGAGCTTCGATCCAGACAATGTGCCGAACCTCGATATCTTTAGTGTCTACCGCTTGTACTCCGTAGCAGGGTTCGATCAAGGCGGACTCACACACGCCTTGCGCCTGGGATTTTTCAGCGAAGAAGTCGCCGCGGGCGCGGTCGCGAGCTATCTGGGCGCCTTCTTCGACAAGCCGACCGTCAAACGAGTGAGTGTGGCCGAGCGCGAGCGATTTGCCGATCAGCAGCTCAAAGCGCGCAAGGACATTGGAGCGACGGGCAAACATGCGGTTATCGAGATCACGAGCGAGCGGGTTGTTCGCGAAAGCCGCAAGGCGGCGGCTGTGATGCCCGACACCCCGAGCCAGAGCCAGGGCGTGGGGCCACGAAGAGCGGGTAAAGAGAATAAGTGGTTTTGACCCGGGCTGCTGCGGCGCCAGCTGCGCAGCAGCGGTGCTGCTCCAACGTGCGATTCGCGCGGTCTCAGCGGCTCTTGGTCAGCGTGCGCGCGATGATGGTCCGCTGGATCTCGGAAGAGCCTTCGTAAATTCTCATGATGCGCAGATCCCGCACGTAACGCTCGAGCGGTAGGTCCCCGCTGTAGCCATAACCGCCGTGTATCTGCAGCGCACGGTCCGCGACGCGGCCCGCGACCTCGGAGACAAACAGCTTGGCCATCGACGCTTCCAGCGAAAAGCGAGCACATTCGGCGCGCTTGCGCGCCGCATCCTCGGTCAGCAATCGGGCCGCGCGCAGCTCGGTCGCCATGTCGGCGAGCATCCACTGAATGCCCTGGTACTCGGCCAGCGGTCGGCCGCCGATCTGGCGCTGCTTCACCCATTGCACGCTGGCATCGAGCGCCGCCTGCGCGATCCCGAGACACATCGCGGCCACCTCGATGCGCCCGTTGTCGAGCACCTGCATGGCAGTGCGGAACCCACTGCCCTCGAGACCTAGTCGCTGAGTCGCCGCCACACGGCAATCGAATGAGAGCTCGAAGATATGTCCTCCCCGAAGTCCCATCGTACGCTCAGCGGGTCCGGCGGCCAGGCCAGGCGTCGTCCGGTCGACGACGAAGGCGCTGATTCCGTGGTGGCCGGCGTCGGGGTCGGTGACGGCAAATACCACGATGAAATCGGCGACGCCGCCGTTCGAAATGAAGTGCTTTACGCCGCGCAGTTCATAGCTGTCGCCCTTCGCCGTGGCGCGGCAGCGCATGTCTGCGGGGTTTGACCCCGCGCGCGGTTCGGTGAGCGCAAAGGCACCCAGTCGCGCGCCTCTCGCCGCATCTGGGAGGTAGCGGGCACGCAAGCTGTCGTCACCGCCGATGAGCACTGCGTCCGTCGCGAGGAAATGTGCGGTGATCGCGGAGGCGGTGGAGCCGCACGCGCCGGCGATGGCTTCGACGCAGGCGGCAAACGCGACTGCGGAAATTCCCGGGCCGCCCCAGTGCGTCGGAAGATTCATGCCGAGGACGCCAATCTCCGCGAGCGCCTTAATCTGTGCCCAAGGAAACGCGGATTGTGCGTCCGTTTCCTTCGCTCGCGGTGCGATTACCTCGCTTGCGAGGCGCTGCACGGCGAGCACAGCGGCAAGGTCGGTGTCGCTCAGACTGCTCGGGTCGGTTGCGGCGGTCATGTCGATTCTTCGTGGGTCACATGGCAAATCGCCAGATGTTCGATCTCGCCGGCCGAAAGGCCGAGCCAGCGCTCCAGAACGACGCGATTATGCGCGCCCAGTGCGGGGGCCGGCTTCTGACGGCCGCGGGGCAACCCGCGAAAATGCGCCGGCTGCTCCATGGCGGAAATCGATCCAAGGATCGGATGCGGCACATTCGAGAGCAATTGGCGTTCGGCGACGTGCTCGCTTGCGAACACCGCGGCTGGCTCCTCGATCGGCGAGGCCGGTACGCCGGCTTGGTTGAGCCTTTGCACGGCCGCAGCGACGCTGAGCGTCGCAAGCCACTCTTCGATCATCGGCGTCAAGATCGACTCGAATCGGGTGCGTAACTCGTCGTTGGCGAAGCGCGGATCTGCAGAAAGCTCGGGGCGGCCCATGCACTCGGCCAGGCGCGCGAACTGCGAGCCGTTCAACACGCAAATCACCACATAGCCGTCGCATGCCTTGAAAGCCCCGAAGGGCGTCGAGAGCGGGTGCCGATTGCCGGTGCGAGTCGGCGGCGCGGCGCCGAACATCCACTGTGCGACCGCGGTGGGCAGGAGCGCCACTAACGAGTCGATCATGCCGACGTCGATCTGACGTCCGAGCCCCGTTTGAGTGCGCTGGTAGATTGCAGCGAGAACGGCCCAAGAGCAAAACAGGCCCGCGGCCAGGTCGCCGATCGATTCTCCCACCTTCATCGGCGGCCCCGCCGCATCACCGGTCATCGCCATCAGCCCGGACATAGCTTGTGCCATCAAGTCGAAGGTCGGCGCGTCCTTTTTGGGGCTATCTTGGCCGAAGCCCGAGATGCTGGCATAGATCAAACGCTCGTTCCCGCTCGCCAGCTCGGGATACCCGAGGCCGAGGCGTGCGGCGACGCCCGGCCTGAAATTCTCGACGAGCACGTCGGCGGAGAGGGCCAGGCGTCTGGCGAGGGCTTGTCCTGCGGGCTGCTTGAGATCGATGCTCATGCCGAGTTTATTACGGTTGACGAGCTGGAACAGCGCGCTTTCGCCCCGACGGAATGGGCCGATGCGGCGGTATTCGTCGCCTTGCGGCGATTCGACCTTCACGACCTCGGCGCCGAGGTCCGCCAGGAGTGCCGTGCAGTACGGACCGGACAGTACGCGCGTAAAGTCCAGCACCCTGATACCCGTCAACGGGCCGTTCGGCTCGCGTGAATTGGAATTGGGGGCGTCGCGGTCGCTCAAGTCCATCCGCCAAGTGTCCTGCAATCAGGCTGTGCAATAAATACCAGTACGCGCGCATGACATTATGTGCGGGAAGTACCTAGTTAACCTAAGATAGGAGTCGGGCATATTCGATGCTGTAAAACCGGTTGTCCCATATAAGAATCCACCGCGGGGGTCTGACATGAACAGGCTAGAAGGGAAGAACGCACTGGTAACAGGGGCGGCGCGCGGCATCGGCCGCGCCATTGTGCAACTCTTTGCCAACGAGGGCGCCAATGTCGCGATCAACTATCAGTCGAGCGAGGCCGATGCGGTTTCGCTGGCGAATGAGCTGACCAAGGCTGGGCGCAAGACGCTGCTATTCAAGGGCGACGTCGGCGAGCGCTCGACGTGGGGCTCCATGATCGAGAAAATCAAGCAGACTTGGGGGCGGCTCGACATTCTGGTCAACAATGCCGGCATCACGCGCGACAAGACGCTGCGCAAGATGACCGATGAGGACTGGCTGGCGGTTCTGAACACCAATCTCAACGCCTGCTATTTTGGGGTTTCCGCCGTCATGCCGATGATGACCGAACAGAAGTTCGGCCGGATCATCAATATCAGCTCCTTCGTCGGCCAGGCCGGCAATTTCGGGCAAGCCAATTACGCGGCGAGCAAAGGCGGAATCATCGCTTTCACCAAGACCGCCGCCATGGAGCTCGCCAGGTACAACGTGACATGCAATGCGCTCGCTCCGGGATTTACCGAGACCGGCATGTTGGCCAAAGTGCCCGAGCAGGTGCGGTCGCAGATCCTGGCGCGCATTCCGATGGGGCGATTCGGGAATCCGGAAGAAATTGCAAAGGCAGTGCTGTTTCTGGCGGCCGACGGTGACTACGTCACGGGTCAGCAGATCAACGTCAACGGCGGGGTGTACATGTAGGCTCGCGTGTGCTTCAGCGCGTCGCGAGCCAGCGGGCAATCGCTGCCGGCACCTCGCGCTGCGCGCGCGCGCTGATGTACATGCCGATGTGACCGAGATCGAATTCGAGCGTCGTGAAGTCTTCGCTTCCGACGAGCCGTTGCAGGGCCGTGGAAGCTTCGGGTGGCACCAGATGATCCCTCTTGCCGATCAGACTCAACATGGGCAGCCGTAGGGCGTGCAAATCGACCTTGCGACCGGCGATTTCGAGCCGGTCGCTTACCAGGCGGTTCTCCTGATAAAACCACACCACAAACTCCCGGAACGCAGCGCCCGCTTGATCCGGACTGTCGAATATCCACTGCTCGACCCGCATGAAATTCTCGATTCTCGCCCGATCGGCGTTCCCCTTCAGCAGGTCCATGTACTTCTGGTGCGCGAGCCGGAACGGCATCAACGCCAAGAACAGCTGATTCAGGACATCGCCCGACACATTGCCATCCCCGACCCAGGCGGCCACATCGATTTTGCGGACCCACTTCGACAGCAAGTCCGCGGGGGTGTGAAAATCCACCGGCGTCACCATGGTGATCAGATTGCGCACTCGCCGCGGATGGAGTGCGGAAAAGCACAAACTGAATACGCCGCCCTGACAGACTCCGAGGATATTCAGAGCCTCCAGCCGGTGCATCCGCAAGATCTCCTCGACGCAGCCGGCGAGGAATTCGTCAATATAATCGGCCAGCGTCGTGAACCGGTCGGCCCCGTCAGGGTAGCCCCAGTCGATCAAATACACGTCCAAGCCTTCAGCCAACAAGCCGCGGATGAGCGACCGATCCTCTTGCAGATCCATCATGTACGGCCGGTTGACCAGCGCATAGACGATGAGCAGAGGCACGGTGCCGGCCGGCCGGGCAATCGGCCGATAGCGATAGAGCCGGAGGTTTCCCGATTGCCATACGGCCTCCTTCTCTGAGCAACCGGGGGCGCGATGCCTCACCGCCGCGAGTGCCGCATACAAGCTTGCGCCCATCATGGGCTTGACCCGCGGCGCCCGCGCCGTGCACGGCTTCCCGCAGCCTTCGACTTGCGCTGCTCTCGTTTGCCCTCGTCCGGCTTGCGGTCCCGCGTCTTCAGCTCCTTCGACGCTGCGCGCAGTTCCTTCTCCACGGATCTCAAGCGCAGCGTCAGCGTATTGACCTCGCTGCGCGTGGGCAGGTCAAACGGCTTTGCCCACTGTTCGATGTTCGCTTGAAGTGCCTGACGCCATCGGCTGCCCGCATTCACATATTCAGCCAGCGCGTTGCAGTAGGCGTCGCTGTGAGCCATGCGCGCGTAGGTTTCTTCCGCGCAGTCGATCCAGGTGTCGTAAAGACCGTGCAGCGCCTCGGGGCCCACCGCGTTCGGCTTGAGCTGCCCAAGCCGCGCCGCAAAGTCGATGGCGGCATCGCGCAGTACATCGGACCATAGGCGTTGCAGTCGACGCTGCGCATCATCGGTACGCCGCCAAGCGTCGGCCGTGCGATCCCAGCGAAGCTGATGTTCGCGGGTCGGGCCGAGTGCCGGCATGTCGACCTTGAACGCCGACGACGCGGCGCTCGCGGCGCCGGCGAGATCCGTGATCCAGGGCGGTTGAAAAAGAGCGGCGAACTGCTCGCGCAGAAAATCGCCGAAAGTCCGCGCCGCCTCGGCTGCCGCCGGCGCCGAAGCGTTGGCAGTGCCTTCGAGATAGCTTCGTGCGGCCGTCATAAAGCGCTCGGCTGCCTTGATGAAAGGCACGAAGGCGAAGGCGCCATCACCGGCGAAAGGCGCCTGCGAGGCGGAGCCGGGCGGCACCATCAGCGCGGCGAACGACCGCCACTGCTGCCAGACGTCATCTGCCACGACCGGATACTCCGTATGCATTGCAAAAACTAGATTTGTGCGCAAACATTCCGAAACTAACTCTTGGATATAGGATATAACACATTGTTTTTCATAAACTCATAATCTCAGAATCAGACGAGCATAGACGCTTAGCATTTGCGATGAGTTGTGCAATGCGAAAGTATGGCCTAAGATATATCAGCAACGGATCGCAACGATGCAGCAAACCCGCCTCATACGAAAATACTCGAATCGCCGCCTTTATGACACAAGCGGCAGCCGCCACGTGACGCTCGATGATCTGCGGCAGCTGATTGTAGCGGGCGAGAGAATCAAGGTGATCGACGACAAGTCTGGCGAGGACCTGACGCGCTCGGTGCTGTTGCAGATCATCGCCGAGCAGGAGCAGTTCGGGTTGCCGGTCTTGGGCTCGGAATTGCTCGAAATGATCATCCGCTTCTATGGCGGTCCGATGCAAGCGCTGCTTAGCCGCTATCTTGAACAAGCGTTCACGACGATGTTGCGCCAGCAAGAGGCCATGCAATCAGAAATGGCCAAAGCATTGCAGACGCCGTTTGCGCCCTTGACCGAGCTGGCGCGCAAAAATATGGAGATATGGCAGCAGATGCAGGCGGCGACGCGCAACGCGTTCGGGGCCCTCGCAGGCACCGACGCGGCACCAGACGCCACCGAAGCCCCGGCCAAAGCTGCGAACCGAGACGCCGCCAAGACGCGCACTGAGAAGACCCCAAGTGACCGCAAAAAAGGTAAGTGACACCTCATGGATATGCGCAAAAAAACTGTGGTGGTGACCGGAGCGGGGCGAGGCATTGGTCGAGCGATAGCGCAGCGCCTGGCGCGCGAGGGTGCGGATGTCGCCTTATTCGATCTGAATGCGGCCGACTTGGAAGAGACAGGCAGGCTATGCGCCGCCGAGTCCGTGCAGGCACACAAATACCGCGTCAACGTCGCCGACGAGGGCGAGGTCTGCGCCGCCATGACGCGCGTCGCGGCCGACTTCGGGCGATTGGACGGGCTTGTGAACAATGCCGGGATCGTGCGCGATGGCTTGCTCGTGAAAGTGAAAGACGGCGCTGTGGTCGGCCGCATGACGATGGATCAATGGAACACCGTCATCGCCGTGAATCTCAGCGCTGTGTTCTTGTGCGCGCGCGAAGCCGCTGCGCAAATGATCGAGCACGGCAACGGCGGCGTGATCGTCAATATTTCGAGCATTTCTCGCGTCGGCAACGCTGGGCAAAGCAACTACAGCGCCGCCAAGGCCGGGGTCGAATCGATGGGCGTGGTGTGGGCGAAGGAACTGGCGCGCTACGGCATCCGCGTCGGTTCGATAGCACCGGGCTTCACGCATACCGAGATTCTCGCCCAGATGCGGCCGGAGGTGCTGGAGAAAATCACGGCGCCGGTGCCGTTGAAGCGCCTGGGCCGGCCCGAGGAAATCGCTCACGCGGTGCTGTTCATCTTCGAGAACGATTTCTTCACCGGCCGCTGCATCGAGGTGGACGGAGGCTTGCGGCTCTGAAGGTCAGCCGCTTCGCTCCAGACCGAGCGCAGTGCAGATGCAGCTACTCGCCCAGATCACACGTCTCACCGAAGCCGGCAGCAGACCATCCGTTGGGCTGTCCTCGCCGAGATTGCCGAGACAATATCCCGGGCGCGGCAATCCAAGGCGCGCCATCACCAGCGCCTCCACCGCTTCGGCTTCGTATTCGAAAATAGTGCAATGCGCCTGAGCGCCGGCGTCTCGATGGATCAGCCAATGCGCCAGCTCATGCACCAGTGTTGCCAGCTCCTGCTCCGGGTTCAGGTCCGCGCGCAGCGTGATCAAGTCGCTGAAAACCCGCCCTTGCACCGATTCGGGCAAGCTCGTGCGAACCAGGCGAGCGCCGCTGCGTTCGACGTAGGATTCCAGAGACCTGATGTGGTGCTGGATCGCTGTCACTGCTCGACCCGTGATGATGCCGGGCCCCCATCATGCGCTCGGCGCCGGTAGGCGTCGATAAGCGCGTGAATCCCTAGTGCATTGCACACTGTTTCTTGAGTGATCTGATTAGTGTCGTTATCTTAATATATATAAAACAAATATATACGATAATATTATAATATAATATTTACATTGTAACTTCTTCTTGCACTGCATACAAACTGTGCTATTATTGCTCTGACCGATGATTCCAACATTTCCAAGGAGCTAACATGACCGAGACAACTTTTGATCCCAAGGCCATCTTCGAGAGCTATCGCAACGCGTTCGCGCCGGCGCTGAAGGCCCAGCAGGAAGGCGTGAAAGCGCTCGACCGGTTCAGCCGTTACCAGTACGCCGTGGCCGGCGATTATCTGGAGTGGAGCCTGGCGCAAGCGAAGGCGGCCCTCAGTGCGCAGTCGCCGGCCGAGTTCGTTTCCAAGCAAGTGGAACTGACCACGGCGCTCAGTGAAAAGCTGCGGGCGCGCGCGCACGAGTTTGTCACTCTGGCGACCGACGCTCAGACGAGCTTCACCGAAGTGGTGAACGAAACGACCGCTAAAGTGGCTGCAGAGCCGAAGAAAAAGGCGAGCTGAGGCCGCCGAGGGGAGCGGGGCGCCATGAGGCGCTCCCGCCTCTGAATACTGTAGGCTGTATACTTGGTAGCTCGTAATGAGACCGTAATACCGCATCGGCGGCGGACACGCAGTGGACAAGATCGCCAACATGACCGAATCGCCGCACCTTCAAGACCAGGACGAGCTTGGGCGTGCGCTGCGCGCGCAGCTCGCGACGGTGACGGGCGGGCTGGCCCCCGATGTCTACGTGAACGCGTGGTGGGATTGGTATCTGAACCTCGCCAAGGATCCGCCCAAGCAAATGCTGATCATGGAGGATGCGCTCGCCAAGGTGCTCGATAATTGGACGTTCGCGCTGCGGGCCGCCACGGGCGCGCCGGTGCCGCCGACGGCGGGCGATGCCCGGTTCGAAGGCGATGCCTGGGCGCAGTGGCCGTTCAACGTTCTCGCACACAGCTATTGCAATTACGTCGACTGGTGGCAGAAGGCCTGGTCGAACGTTCCGGGCGTTGCTCCACAAAATGAGCGCACCTTGGAGTTCGTGGCCCGCAACACGCTCGAGACCATCTCTCCGGCCAACTATCTTGTCACCAACCCCGAACTGCTCGATACGACCCGTATCGAGGCAGGCCAGAATCTGGTGCGCGGCTTTAGTAACTGGCTGGAGGATATCCAGCGCACTTTGGACGGCAAGGGACCGAGCGGAACCGAAAAATTCGTCGTCGGCCGTGACATCGCTGCGACACCCGGAAAGGTCGTGATGCGCAACGACCTGGTCGAATTGATCCAGTACTCGCCGGCGACCGAGACGGTCTTCGCCGAGCCGATTCTGATCATTCCTGCCTGGATCATGAAGTACTACGTGCTCGACCTGTCGCCGAGTAATTCCTTGGTGCATTACCTGGTCTCGCAGGGTCACACGGTGTTCATGGTGTCGTGGAAGAATCCGACCGCGAGCGACCACGGGCTCGGGATGGACGACTACCTGCGGCTTGGCATTCGCGACACGGTCGACGCCGTTTCGCGGCTCGTGCCGGGGCAGAAAATTCATGCGGTCGGCTACTGTATCGGCGGCACGCTGTTGTCGATTGCCGCCGCGGGTCTCGCGGCGGACCGTGATGAGCGGCTGGCGAGCGTGACGCTGCTGGCGGCACAGCAGGATTTCAGCGAGCCCGGCGAGCTGTCGGTTTTCATCAGTCCGAGCCAGCTTGAAATGCTCGAGGCGGTCATGAGCCGAACCGGCGTGCTCAAGAGCGAGCAGATGGGCGCGGCATTCGCCCTGTTGCGCTCGCGTGATCTGCTGTGGACGCCGGCCGTCAACAGCTATCTGCGCGGCAAGCGTGATTCGCCCAACGATTTGATGGCTTGGAACGCGGATGGAACGCGCATGCCGTGCCGCATGCACGCAGAGTACCTGCGCGAGCTCTATCTGAACAATGCGCTCGCCCGAGGCGAATTTGAGGCGGACGGCCGCCCAATCGATCTCGCCGCCATCCATGTGCCGATGTTCGTCGTCGGAACGGAAACCGATCACGTTGCACCGTGGCAGTCGGTCTACAAGGCGCGCGGCTTGACGCGCTCGACGGACTATACCTTTCTGCTGACGTCGGGCGGACACAATGCGGGGATCGTCAGCGGCCCCATTCATCCGCGGCGACGCTACCGCGCCCGCACTTGGCTAAACGACAGCGAGGCGCTTACGCCGCACGCGTGGTACGAGACGACACGACCTCACGCCGGTTCGTGGTGGCCGTTTTGGCAGCACTGGCTCGCACAGCATTCCAATCCGGCCCGCGTCAGCCCGCCGCCGCTTGGATCCGCGGCGGCGGGCTACCCGCCGATTGCCGATGCGCCCGGAGAGTACGTGCTGCAGAAATAGGCCGCCGGCGCTTTAAGGGCGCGTCGGCGACGGGTCAAGACGAAAATGTCAATAGGAGTATGGGTACATGAACGACGTAGTCATCACGGCAGCGGTACGGTCCGCCGTCGGTAAATTCAACGGTTCCATCGCCAAAGTGTCCGCGGCCGACCTGGGTGCTCAAATCATTAAAGCGCTCCTGGCCCGTTCGGGTGTGCAACCGAATCAGATATCCGAGGTGATCATGGGGCAGGTGCTTACCGCCGGGGTCGGCCAGAACCCGGCCCGGCAGGCGCTGATCCGCGCCGGCCTACCCGACACCGTGCCGGGAATGACGATTGGCAAGGTCTGTGGCAGCGGCCTGAAGGCAACGCATCTCGCCGCGCAGGCGATCAAGTGTGGGGATGCTGAGATTGTCATCGCGGGCGGCCAGGAGAACATGAGCGCTTCGCCTCACCTCCTGCAGGGATCTCGCGACGGCTTTCGCATGGGCGATGCCAAGCTCGTTGACAGCATGATCGTCGACGGCCTCTGGGACGTCTACAACAACTACCACATGGGAACGACGGCCGAGAACGTGGCGAAAAAATATGACATTTCGCGTCGCGAGCAGGACGAATTTGCAGCCGCATCCCAGCAGAAAGCCGAGGCCGCGCAGAAAGCCGGTCGATTCAAGGCTGAGATTGCGCCGATCGAGATCGTGACGCGCAAGGGTACGACTTCTTTCGATACCGATGAATTTATCCGTCCCGGTACCACGGTCGAAGCGCTCAGCGAACTCAAACCCGCCTTCACAAAGGATGGTACGGTCACCGCGGGCAACGCCTCGGGCCTCAATGACGGTGCCGCCGCGGTGATGATGATGTCGGCACGCAAAGCCGGCGAACTGGGTTTGAAGCCGATGGCCTTCGTTCGCGCGTACTCATCTGCGGGTGTCGACCCGAAGATCATGGGCATGGGTCCCGTGCCGGCCAGCCAACTGTGCTTGAGGAAGGCGGGCTGGACGCATCAGGAGCTCGACCTGATGGAGGTCAACGAGGCGTTTGCCGCCCAGGCGATCGGCGTCAACCGTCAAATGGGGTGGGACCCTGCGAAGATCAACGTCAATGGCGGTGCGATCGCCATCGGTCATCCGATCGGCGCATCGGGCTGTCGCATCTTGGTGACGCTGCTGTACGAGATGATTCGTCGTGATGCAAAAAAGGGGCTCGCCAGTCTGTGCATCGGCGGCGGCATGGGCGTTGCGCTCGCGATCGAGCGCTGAACGCCGGCATTCTCGCAGGCCCTATTGCCGCGAGTTCGCGTCTTTTCTCTTCGATGGCGCCGCGGCCGAGGAGCGCGCGCGCTCCTCTATCAGTTGCTTGACGACGCTCGGATCCGCAAGCGTCGAAATGTCCCCCAGTTGCTCGTGCTCGTTGGCCGCGATTTTGCGAAGAATCCGGCGCATGATCTTCCCGGAGCGCGTCTTGGGAAGTCCGGGAGCCCATTGGATGACATCCGGCGTCGCGATCGGGCTGATTTCCCGGCGGACCCAGTCCCGAAGCTCGCCCCGCAGGGCGTCACTGGGCTCGGCCTCGGTGATCAGGGTTACGTACACGTAGATGCCCTGGCCTTTGATGTCGTGGGGAAATCCGACGACGGCAGCCTCCGCCACTTTGGGATGAGCCACGAGGGCACTTTCAATTTCCGCGGTACCCAACCGGTGCCCGGCAACGTTGATGACATCGTCCACACGCCCGGTAATCCAGTAATAGCCGTCAGCGTCGCGTCGTGCGCCATCGCCGGTAAAGTACATCCCTGGGTAAGTCTTGAAGTATGTGTCGACGAAGCGCTGGTGATCGCCATAAACGGTGCGCATTTGTCCGGGCCAGCTGTCGAGTATCACCAGATTACCCTCGCAAGCGCCCTCGAGGATGCGTCCCTCGGTGTCGACGATGGCCGGTTTCACGCCGAAAAACGGCAGGGTGGCAGAGCCCGGCTTTAGATCGATTGCGCCCGGCAAGGGCGTAATCAGAATCCCACCGGTCTCCGTTTGCCACCAGGTATCGACGATTGGACAGCGATGATCGCCAACGACGCGGTGATACCATTCCCACGCCTCCGGATTGATCGGTTCTCCTACGGAGCCGAGCAGGCGCAACGACTCGCGTGACCAAGCCTTCACCGGCTTTTCGCCTTCGCGCATGAGCGAGCGGATCGCGGTGGGCGATGAATACAATATCGTCACTTTGTGCTTGTCGACGACCTGCCAGAACCGGCCATGGTCGGGATAGTTCGGTACCCCTTCGAAGATGACGGTGGTGGCGCCGTTGGCCAGCGGGCCGTAAACGATGTAGCTGTGTCCGGTAACCCAGCCGATGTCCGCTGTCGACCAGTAGATATCTTCCTCACTCAGATCAAAGACTAACCGGTGAGAGAATGCGGCATATACGAGATAGCCGCCGCTGGTATGCAGGACTCCCTTGGGCTGGCCGGTCGATCCGGATGTATAGAGGATGAAAAGAGGGTCTTCCGCATCCATCACGGCGGCTGGACAGGATTTTGCCTGCCGCGCCACGATCTCGTCATACCACAGATCACGCGGCTCATACATGGGAACTTGCGCGCCGGTGCGGCGCACGACGAGCACTTTTTTGACGCATTCCGTACCCTTGATGGTCAGCGCTTCATCGGCAGTTTGCTTCAGCGCAATGCGCTTGCCGCCGCGAAGCCCCTCGTCTGCGGTAATGAGCAAGCTCGAATCGCAGTCCGCTATCCGGCTGCCCAGGGCTTCGGACGAAAAACCTGCGAATACGACGGAATGGATGGCCCCGACGCGCGCGCATGCGAGCATCGCCACGGCGATTTCCGGAATCATCGGCAGGTAAATCGTGACACGATCCCCCTTCTCGATGCCCAATGACTTCAAAGCGTTTGCGCATTGGCAGACACGCTCGTAAAGTTGACGGTAGCTGATGTATTCCGAGCGCTTGGGATCATCGGCCTCCCAGATAATCGCCGTCTTATCGCCGCGGGTTTCCAAGTGCCGGTCCAGACAATTGCTTGCGACGTTGAGCTTGCCATCGTAAAACCAGCGTATGTGGCAATCGCTCTCTGTAAAGCTTGAGTCTTTGACCCGCGAGAATTCCTTGATCCAATCGATTCGCCGGCCGGCACGGCCCCAAAAGCGGTCCGGATCCTCAACGGACTCTGCGTACATCCGCTGGTAGTCGGCTCGTTTGACGTGAGCGGAGTCCGCGAAGCTCTCGGGAATGCGGTAGAGGTGCTCGTTCATGGCGTACTCTTTGTAAAATGGACAAAGGCGTCGTTCGTCCGGCGACAGCCCGAGCCGGCGCTTATTTGACAATTCTCCGCGACAGCTCCGGTAATCTTATACCGACGCCACCCGATGGCAAGGTTTAGCCGGCGTGATGCAGGGCCGCAGGCGCTCACGCGCGCAGTCAAAGGGGCAGGGCGGTCGAAACGAACTTCGGACCCCGTCGCGCGCGCCCGGCCTTCAGAGCAAACTTACCGGGTTTGACGACCAGAAGATCGCAGCGAAGTTCGTCCATGACGCTCTCCGCGGTGTTGCCGATGAATAGCCGCTTCAGGGCAGATCGCGAAACCGCGCCGATGACGACAATGGCGCTGCCCGTCTTGCGGGCCGTCGCGGGGATCGCTGCGACAGGGCCGCCGCGCACCAGGTGCCGGCGGGAAGCAGGAATCGTCGTCTTTGCAAGCGCCTCGTCGAACGTTTCGCGCGCTTCCCGCTCGTCCCCCGCCAGCAGTTGTTTGCGGCGTTCGGCATCAAAGGTAATCGTCGGCGGCAGCGGCCGAGGCACGTATGCATGCACCACGTGAAGCGCGCCGCGCAACGCTCCGCTCACTTGGGCGCCATACTGGAGAATTCTTCGATCGAGTGCGCTCGGCTTCGCGTGCGCATGCGTCGGATCGATGGCGGCGAGAACTGTGGGACGGCGATAAGGCGTTGGGGTCTTGACCAGTAACACCGGCATCGGACTTAAACGCAGCAGCTCCCAATCCGTATAGCCGAGCAACGTGGGCAAACGATGCCGGTCGCGACGCGGTGCGACGATCAGATCGGCCCCGATAGCCACGGCCCTGCGCAGGATCGATTCGAACGGCGGGTAATCCCAAACCGCGGCGATTGAAACCGCGAGCCCGCGTTTTCGCAGCGGCGCCGCCAGGCGTTCCAGGCCTTCGATCGCCTGCCGACGCAAGTGCGCCATTGCATTTCCTGGCCCGTGCCAAGCATCGACCGCAATCGGATCGGCGATGTCTTGAAACAGTTCGAGCTTGGCGCCAAATGCCGTCGCTAGTTGCGCCGCCTTGTCGACGGCCGGTAACGAGCGCGCCGAGGGATTCCTGACCGGCACCAGAATTCGCTTGATTGGACGCATAATTCTCGACTTCTCCCCTTCAGGACCCGGCCGCGATTTTTGCGCTGCGCTCGAACGCGTGGTATCCGTAGTTTTACGCGTTGTGTGCGAAGGATACGTATTATCACGGAGTGCGATCGTTGCAACCGAGGCTGTAATCGTGCACTCGTTCAATAGCCGTTGTACGGCGCCGTCGGCCAAGGCATAGTGAACGGCAGGGCGCGGGCGTTCCGCGTCCGCGAAGCCGCGAGCCACAGCGAGGACACCGTGACCGACATCTCCACCGCGCCGCGCCGCGGCCGCAATATTCGCTTGGCGCGCGCCCGCACGCCGGCCGCCAAGTATCCGTATATCCGCCGCAAGCTCCCGGTGGTCGAGCTGCTCAGCACCGAAGCGGTGGAAATCATCGAGGCCAATGCGGAGACGATTCTCGAGGAGATCGGGATCGAGTTCCGGCGCGATCCGGAGTCCTTGCGGCTGTGGCGAACTACCGGTGCCGACGTCGCGGGTGAGCGTGTCCACATCCCGCGCGGCCTTGCGCGGCAGCTGCTCAAGAGCGCGCCGCGTGAATTTACCCTGTACGCCCGCAACCCCGCGCGCAATGTGCGATTCGGCGGCGATGCGACGGTGTTTTCCCCGGTCGGCGGACCGCCGTTCGTTTACGACCTCGATCGCGGACGCCGTTACGGAACGCTCGAGGATCTGCAGAATTTCATCAAGCTCGCCCATATGGCCCCCGCCATTCACTTCTCCGGCGGCTGCATGTGCGAGCCGATGGAAATCCCGCCGAACAAACGGCACCTGGACGTCCAGTACTCGTTTTTCCGCTACAGCGACCAGGGTTGCGAGGCCACCCCGGAGACGCCGGGCCACGCGCGCGACGCCGTCTGCCTCGCCCGCGTGCTGTTCGGCGCGGAATATCTTGAGACGCATCCGGTCGTCCTCGGCAACATCAACTCGAATTCGCCGCTGGTGTTCGACGGCCGAATGCTGGGGGCGCTGCGCGAGTTCGCCGGCGCCAACCAGGGAACTATCGTCGTGCCGGCGGTGCTCGCCGGAGCGATGGGACCGGTCACCGCGGCCGGCTGTCTGTCCGAGATCCTTGCCGAGACGTTGGCCGGCATGGCGCTCACCCAAATCGTACGCCCGGGCGCGCCGGTGATTCTCGGATCCTTTGTCGGAGCGATTTCGATGCGCACCGGAGCGCCGACCTTCGGCACGCCGGAGGCGACCCAGATGATCTTCGCCACTGCGCAGCTTGCGCGGCGCATCGGCGTACCGTGCCGCAGCGGCGGCTCGCTGTGCTCTTCGAAGATCGCCGATGCGCAGGCCGCCTACGAGAGCGCGAACACGCTGTTGCCGACGCTGCTGGCCGGCGTCAACCTCGTCACCCACGCGGCTGGCTGGCTGGAGGGCGGCCTTGTCGCCGGCTACGAGAAATTCGTTATGGATGCGGATCAGCTCGCGATGATGCAGGTGCTGTCGCAGGGGATGGACTTGTCGGAGCGCGGGCAGGCACTCGACGCGCTGCGCGAAGTGGGCCCCGGCAGCCATTTTCTCGGCTGCGCACATACGCAGGCGAACTTCGAAACGGCGTTCTACCAATCGACGATTGCGGATTACTCATCGTACGAGCAGTGGTCGATGGAAGGGCACCTGTCCGCCGAGCAGCGCGCCCATACCGTGTGGAAGAAGATGCTGGCCGAGTACCAGGATCCGGGCATCGACCCGGGAGCCGACGCAGCAATGCTCGAGTTCATCGCCGCGCGCAAGGCGGTCCTCACGGACGCCGTGGAGGAGGAATAGGCCAGGGTCATTGGAGGGCGGCGCGATGATGGAGAAGAAGCTTACGACTGCGGCGCTCGAAGAGGTCTACGACCTGATTGCCGAGGGGATCGATCATGCCGGCGAGGCGAGGGTGCAGCTGTTTCTCGCCAAGCTATGCCTCGCCTTGGCCAATCTCGTCGCCGATACCGCAGAGGTGAAGCAGGCCGTCGAGGCGGCGTTACGCGACCTATCCTGATCGGGGAGCCTGTCAGAGTATTCCGCGTGAGCCGCGTAAATCTGCCTTGGGTAAGGCCACGGGGATTACTCAGACAGGCTCCCAGGCGCGCGCCGTTCACCGCTGCTTATCGCTCGAGGGCTGCATCGCGATCCGCAACGCCCGGCAAACTTCGGCTGCGTCGGTCTTGTGCCAGCGAGCGCACACGTGTAGGTCGGGACGCAGTACGTATACGGTGCCGGCGTGGGCCCCGTACTTGATCGCGATGCGTCCCGCCGCGTCGGCGACGACCAAGTCGGCGCGCCCGGCGTGACCCTCAACAGGCCGAGCGCCGATGAGAACTCGAATGACGGGAAACGCCTGGCGTTGCGTCTCGATGAGGATTTGCTCGAGCTCGGCGGTCAACTCCTCTTCACCGGTGAAGACCATGACGTGGAAACCGGCGCGCGCATCGAACCGGTCCAGCAAGTAATCGTCCTCCGCCAGCTTGACGTTGCGCGCCGGCTGTCCGCGCGCGACACCGCCGCTGAAAGCGGCATCGGCCTCCGGAAAGCTATTGAGCGGGGAGAGGTGGTAGTCATGCGGGCGGGAGGTGCGCCAATGCAGCAGATCCTTAAGAAAATCTTCCGACAGGCAGAAGGAGAGCACTGCATCGCGCATCTGGCGTGCGCCGGCGGTCGGTGGAGTCATGAACCGCGTGCTCTTGCCCCCCTCCCGACAGATTTCGCGGGCGGCTTGGACGCGCTCGCGTGAATAGGTGCTCAGCAGGGCAGGACTCGACCAGCCTTTGACTACGAACGCGAGCTTCCAGGCCATGTTGTTGCAGTCCTGCAATCCGGTATTGCAGCCGCGCACGCCGAAGATGGGCAGCAGATGCGCGGCGTCGCCCGTGAGCAAAACGCGGCCTTTGACGAATTCCGGCAGCGTCAGCGTGTTGGCGGAATAGACCGTGGCCCAATCCAACTGCCACGGAGTCTTCTGGCGGATCATCTCGAGCACTGCATTGATGCGTTGGCTCAAGCGCGCAGGCTCGAGTGCGTGCTCCGGCGTCTCGCCGTCCGGCAACCGAAAATCGATGCGCCAGATGTCATCGGGCTGGCGGTGAACCAAGACGTTGTTGCCGGAATTCCAAGCGGGGTCGAAGTAACACAGACGTTCGGTGGGTAGATCGATCTCGGCCTTGATGTCGGCGATGACGAAATTGCCCGGATAGGAGCGGCCCTCCATGCGCAGACCGAGGAGTCTGCGGATCGTCGAGCGGCCGCCATCCGCGGCGATCACCCAATCGGCTGTCATGTCGTACTCGCCTTCCGGAGTGTCGATGCGCAGCGTCACTGCATCCGCCGTCTGCGAGATGCCCACCACTTTCTCGCCCCAGCGTAAATCGACTCGCGGGTTGCTCAAACAGAAATCGATGAGGTATTCCTCGATGTACTGCTGCTGGATGTTCAGTCCCGGCAAAAATCGGTCATCTTCATCGTGCGGCATGACCATCCGATAGATCTCGGTGCCGCGAAAGAAAGAACGGCCAAACGACCAAGGCAAGCCTTTCTGGCGGAACGGTCTATCGACACCCACCTGCTGAAGTATCTCCAATGACCGGCGGGTGAGCACGATCGCGCGGCTGCCGTGAGAAACTTGCAGATCCTCTTCCAACACGATCGACGCGACGCCGAAGCGAGCGAGATCGATCGCGGTGACCAAGCCGATTGGACCCGCGCCCACGATCACGACCGGCGCGCCGGCGCGGCCGCTGTCCATGTCCGGCGTGTGCCGATAGGGATGAATCTTGTACTTGTAAAAGACCGACGTGCGGGGCTCGGAGGAGGGAACGTGCATCGAATTTGTGCTCCTCGGCAACTGTAGCATTCGTCGAGGATCCGCGCCGCTGATGCGCGTAATATACACAAACCTTGAGCAGCACCGATCTCGCCGATTGCACCGCGACCGAGTTGTTGGCCCTGTACCGGTCGGGTCAGGCCTCGCCGGTGGAGGCGACACACGCTGTGCTGGCGCGCATCGAGGCACTGAACGCGATGCTGCGGGCCTACAGCTTCGTGGCGGCCGATGATGCGCTGGCCAGCGCGAGATCGAGTGAGGCGCGCTGGCTGCGCGGCGAGCCTTGCGGCCCGCTCGATGGCGTGCCGGCATCGATCAAGGACTTGATCCTCACGCGTGGTATGCCGACGCTGCGCGGCAGCCGGACCGTCGATCCGCAGCAGCCGTGGCAGATCGATGCCCCCGCCACTGCACGCTTGCGGGAGGCGGGCGCGGTACTGCTCGGCAAGACCACCACACCGGAGTTTGGCTGCAAGGGGGAAACGAATTCGCCTTTGACCGGCGTTACGCGAAATCCCTGGAATCCGAGCAAGACACCGGGAGGCTCCTCGGGCGGCACTGCGGCTGCGGTGGCGGCAGGCATGGGGCCGGTCTCGGTCGGCACGGATGGCGCCGGCAGCGTGCGTATCCCGGCGGCGTTCTGCGGCAACGTGGGTCTTAAGCCGAGCTTCGGCCGCGTGCCCGCGTATCCTTTGTCGCCGTTCGGCACGGTCTCCCATCTCGGGCCGCACACGATGAGCGTGCGCGACGCAGCCTTGATGCTGACTGTGCTGGCCCAGCCCGACGCTCGCGACTGGACGTCGCTGCCGCCCGATGCGCGAGATTACACCGTCGGGCTCGAAGACGGCATCCGCGGCCTGCGCGTGGCCTGGTCGGCGACGCTCGGGTATGCAAAGAACGTCGACCCCGAGGTGGCGGCGGCCTGCACACAGGCCGTGCGGCAGCTGCTCGAGCTCGGCGCCCGTGTGGAGGCGATAGATCCCGGCATCGAAGATCCGCTGGAGATCACGTGCGGCCTGTGGTTTGTGGGCGCGTGGACGCTCTGGAATACGCTCACGTCGCAGCAGCAGTCCCTCACCGATCCTGATTTCGCGGCCGAGGCCCGGCTCGGGGCGGGCTACAGCGCGCTCGATGTGCAGCAGCTCATCCTACGGCGCGGGGCGCTCGGTTCACATCTGCGCCAATTCATGCAGCGCTTCGATCTGCTGGTCACGCCGACCGTGGCGGTACCGGCCTTCGACGCTCGGCCCGCCGGCCAGGGTGAAATGGCCCCCGCGGCGTTTCTGGGCTGGACGCCGTTCAGCTACCCCTTCAATCTGACACAGCAGCCAGCCTGCACGGTGCCTTGCGGATTGACGGCAGCGGGACTGCCGATCGGTCTGCAGCTCGTCGGCCCGATGTTCGGCGATGCGCTGGTATTGCGCGGCGCTCGAGCCTACGAGAGTGTGCGGCCGATCTTGCGTCCGCGTCGCATGGATGCATCCTCACTCCAGCAGCAGCAAAAGCTGCTATGATCACGCCGAGCAGCTCAACTCAAGCCGACGCCGCGCATTGAGCCAGCGCCGCAAAGGTGGAGGCCGATGCGGCCTATCTTCCAGGCTGATCTGGTCAATCGGAGCTTCGGCGATCCCGGGGTCCTTGTCGACCTCAAATTTGAACGCCGCGCGATCCTCTTCGATATCGGCGACATCAGAGCTCTGCCGACACGGAAGCTGCTGCGCGTCAGCGACGTCTTCGTTTCGCACACGCACATGGATCACTTCTCCGGTTTTGATCACCTGCTGCGAGTCTGTCTGGGGCGCGACAGGGGCGTGAGTTTATACGGTCCTGAGAAATTCATAACGCACCTCGAGCACAAGCTCGCAGCCTACACGTGGAATCTTGTCGAGAATTACGAAACCGAATTCGTCGTCCTCGCTCACGAGATCGACAGCCGGGGGTGCGTGCGGCGCGCCCGGTTCAGCAGCGCGCGCCGCTTCGAACGCGAGACGCTTCCCGATACCTCAGCTCCTGAAGGAGTGCTGCTGGAAGCACCGCTGTTCCGGGTGCGCAGCGTGCCGCTCGAGCATCACGACATCACCGTGCTGGCTTTTGCCTTCGAGGAAAGCGTACACATCAACGTGTGGAAGAGCCGGCTGGATGACTTGCATCTCCCGACCGGGCCGTGGCTCACCGAACTGAAGCAGCGAGTTCGTGGGGGCGCACCGGATAGCACGCGGATCAGAATACACTGGCGCACGCGCAATGGTCCGCATGTCGAGGAAATGGAATTGGGCGAACTGAAGCAGAAGGTACTGGAATTCGTGCCGGGCCAGAAAATCTGCTATGTGACGGATGTGGCCGATAACGAGCGCAACAGGGGTGCTCTGGCCGCATTCCTGCAGGGCGCCGATCTGTTGTTCATCGAGGCCGTATTTCTCAATGCCGACCAGGCGCACGCAGAGCGCAAGGCGCACCTAACGGCGCGCGCTGCGGGCACTATTGCCCGGACAGCCGGGGTCAAGTCTGCCGTGCCGTTTCACTTCTCGCCGCGCTACCTCGGGCGGGAATCGGAGTTGCGTGCAGAGTTCGCCGACGGCTGGCTGCACCCACAGAAGGGCGCCTGCGGCTAGGCGCTTCGACGGGGACAATGGCGGCGGACAAGCGCGCGCGAAAGAAGGATTTCCGGACCAGTCGGCGGCGCCCCTTCAGGCCGACAGGCGTACCGGTGCGCGATGCGGTCCCCAATCACCCGGCCTCGAAGTGAATACGCCGGCGCAAGCGGTGCCGCATCGGCTGCATCGCCCCTCCCCCGACAGAGCCCATTGGCCGATCGCGTAGCCGTCGCGTCCGATCAGCGGGGCCCCGCACGCGTGGCACCAGGTGCTGCCGCCTTCGGCGTCGCGCACGTTGCCCGTGTACACATAACGCAGGCCATGCCGTAGTGCAATCTGACGCGCGCGTCTGAGGGTGGCCAGCGGAGTCGCCGGCACGTCACGCATTTTCCAGTCCGGATGGAACGCCGTGAAGTGCAGCGGCACGTCCGGGCCGAGGTGTCCGCAGAACCAGGCGCACATTGCTTCCAGTTCGCTATCGGAATCATTGAGTCCTGGAATCAGCAGCGTGGTGACCTCGAGCCAGACGCGGGTCTCATGACGCACGTACTCGAGCGTCTCGAGAACGTGCGCAAGTTCGGCCCCGCAGACCTTGCGGTAAAAGTCCGGTGTAAAGCCCTTGAGGTCGATGTTGGCCGCATCCATGTGCTCGAAGAGCTCGGCACGCGGTTCCGGGCACATGTAGCCGGCGGTGACCGCGACGTTGCGCACGCCGCGGGTGCGGGCAGCCTTGGCAACATCGATCGCGTACTCCATGAAAACGGCCGGATCGTTGTAGGTGTAGGCGATACTCGCGCATCCGAGCTGTTCGGCCGCAGCTGCGAGCACGCTGGGACTGGCAGAGTCGGCGAGGGTATCCATTTCGCGTGACTTGCTCATGTCCCAGTTCTGGCAGAACTTGCAGGCCAAGTTACAGCCTGCCGTCCCGAACGACAGGACCGCGCTGCCTGGCAGAAAATGGTTGAGCGGCTTCTTTTCGATCGGATCGACGCAAAAGCCGCTGGAGCGCCCGTAGGTGAATAGCTTGACGCGCCCGTCCTCGACCCCACGCACAAAACACAGCCCGCGCTGCCCCTCATGCATCCGGCAGGCGCGTGGGCACACGTCGCACTGCACCCGGCCGTCGGGCCGCGCGTGCCAGTAACGGGTATCGACCACCGTCTCCTGATGCTGTCTATCGGGCTGGCTCACCGCCTCAAGCTCCAATCATTAATCGCATTGAACAACTCCGCGCGCCGCGCCATATTGGGCCAATGGAATATAATTTCAATGAAGGGGCAGCCCCCTTTGGGCCACGAATATCAGTCCGGCCCGCGGCGGTGGCGGGTTCATTCTACCCTCAGGATCCGCGGGAGCTCAGCGCCACCGTGGCGGCTCTGCTGGCCGGGAAGCATGGGTCGGCGCAGCCGCCGAAGGCGCTCATCGTGCCGCACGCAGGGTATGTGTACTCCGGGAGCGTCGCAGCGCAAGCCTACGCATCGCTCGGGGCCGCAGCACGTGAGCTGCGCCGGGTTCTGCTGCTAGGTCCTAGCCATCGGGAGTGGTTTCGCGGTCTCGCGGTGTCCACCGTGCAGTCATTCGCGACGCCGCTCGGCATGGTGCGCGTCGATACGGCTGCGGTGAGCAGGCTGTGTGCGCTGTCCGCAGTGATGAAGTCGGATGCGGCGCACGCGCTCGAGCACAGCCTTGAGGTCCAACTGCCCTTTCTGCAGCACGTTGCGCCCGCGGCCGAGATCGTACCGGTTGTCGCCGGCGACGCTTCTCCCGCTGAAGTCGCGGGAGTCATCGAGGAGTTGTGGGATGGAGCGCAAACGCTGATCGTCGTCAGCTCGGACCTCAGCCACTATCATTCCTATCGCACAGCCCGGGAACTCGACGGCGCGACCGCGCAGGCGATCGTTGAGGGCCGCACGGACCTCTTGGGTGAGCAGGCCTGTGGCTGCGTGCTCGTCAATGGACTTTCCCTGGCGGTGCGCGCTCACGGGCTGCACGCGGCAGTACTCGACCTGCGCAATTCGGGCGACACCGCGGGCGACAAACAGCGAGTGGTGGGCTACGGCGCATTTGGTTTCTTCGAACCTTGAGGACAGCGGGCGCTCCGGCGCCGGGTCGGCGAATGACGTTCGTTGTAATTATTCGTCGCAGGGCGGGCTGCTAAGATCTATCAGGTGCGCTCGCCGAGCAAACTCTCAATCTCACGGAGCAGGAGATTGATGTTCACCGGCTTAGGCAGTATCCGGTCAGCAGTTAGCTTAGATCCGCATGAGGGGTCCCGGAAGGACCATTTTAATACACCTCCGGCACCAGCATGTCCGCGGGCACCGCTTGTCGCGAGTAGTGCTCGTGATGCTCGCGCTGCGGAAGTACGATCGGCGGCTTCAGCGTCTCCGCGTAGGGAAACTGCTTCAGCAAATGATCGATGAAGTTGAGGCGCGCGCGCTTCTTGTCGACGGCGTGCACCACCCACCACCGCGCCTCAGCAATGTGCGATCGCTCGAGCATAACTTCCTTCGCCTTCGTGTAGTCCTCCCATCGCCGGCGCGATTCAAGGTCCATCGGGCTCAGCTTCCATTGCTTCAGCGGGTCGTGTATGCGGCCGAGAAACCGCAAGTATTGTTCCTCGTCTGTGATCGAGAACCAATATTTCAGCAATTTGATGCCTGATCGGACGAGCATGCGCTCGAAGTCAGGCACGGATCGGAAGAACTCCTCGTACTCCTCGGGTGTGCAGAACCCCATCACTCGTTCGACGCCCGCCCGGTTGTACCAACTGCGATCGAACAGAACGATTTCGCCGGCAGCGGGGAGGTGCACCACGTAGCGCTGGAAGTACCACTGCGTCCGTTCTCGATCATTGGGTGCCGGTAGTGCGACGACCCTGCACACCCGCGGGTTGAGCCTCTGAGTGATGCGCTTGATCGCACCTCCTTTGCCGGCAGCATCACGTCCTTCGAATAGGAGCAGAACCTTTTGCTGCGAAGCGACCACCCAATCCTGTAGCTTCACAAGTTCGCCTTGGAGCCGAAATAGCTGCTGGAAATAAGCTTTTCGGTAGTCTTTCTCCGCATCGTTTTCCGCGGATGTTGGCAAGACCGGGAGCGGATGGCGGTCTTCAATCTCCAATTCCAATTCTTCGTCGAAGCCGTCGGCCAGATCGCGGCTGATGCGACGGATGAGCTCGTCATGCTCGAGCGGCGTGCTCATGGACGAATCCTCGTGCGGCAATGCGCGCGGCGGATCGCCGAACTACCACCTTTTCTCATATCGAACTCCTTTATCGCAAGAATCCGAAGAATCGTCCTCCATATATGTTTCAGTTTTGGGATGCCCTCCCGGCGCGGTGCCATATTCCAGGCCCCAGGAAACAGTGCTGCGCATTCACGATGGCAAGCCGAAGATGAAGGACATGCCCAAAGAAATGGGAGGCTCGGGAGTAACTCTGCCGGACTAGCGGCAGCCACGTGCCGAGCGCGCCGCAGGCCGGGTTCGGAGCCTCCGCCCGCGACAGGGAGCTTTGCGGCAGTACAAGTGCGCGGTCGCACGAACCGATGGTCGGACCCGCGGGTCCGGCACGGGCGTATGATGCCGGGGGGAGCAACCCGCAAGAGACCGATGATGAGCCAGCATGCTGCGGCGCCTATCCTCAAGGCCATTCCATCTACCGGCCAGATGCTCCCGGTGGTGGGCTTGGGCACAAACGCCTTCTGTGAGTCCAGCAGCCCGGCGCACCGGTCGCGCTCTGCGTCCCGGTTGTCAATGCGCGCGTGGACCCGCACATGCAGTGCATCTCGTTTGCCCCGAAACGCGATGGATTTGGCCCGTCATCGGCGTGCTCTGCGGGTTGCCGGCTTCTTTATAGAAGGCATCTTGCGGCGTTTAGCCGCGGGACGTGAGAGTTCGGCGGCGCCTTTGGGCTTCTGGCGACTTCTCCGTTTAGGTGGCGTCTTCGGTCGTGCCGGCTTCGATTCCGTTTGGGGTCGCGCCAAGAGCTGATCTTCGAGGGCGGCGATGCGTTTTGTTTGGGCGTCGCGGGTGGCTTGTTCCTTGCGCAGAAGCAAGGTGAGATCGCGAAGCTGTGTTTCGAGCGCGACCTGGGCGCGTTCGCGATCCTTGAGGCGGGATTCGAGCTCACCTTCGCGCAAGGTGAGCACGTGCGAGCGGACTTCGAGATCTGCTTTCGCATAGAGGGCACTGCGTGCATCGCGGCTGAGCTCTTGCTCAGCACGCCGGCGGCCTTCGTCAAGGGCCTGCATCCAGAGGGCCTCGGCGACGTGCGCGACGGATTCGGGGAGGCGGTGGAGGGCGGCGGGGCCCGCGTCAAGTCGCGATGCCAAACGTTTCCACCAGGCATCGAGCATCGGGTTGATGGTGTTGGGCGAGCCGCGGCCGATCTTCTCGCGAATTCTTTCGATCGTCGGGCGCTCGCCGGCGCGCAACAGCGCATCGGCGGCGAGCTCGACATCGCGCGGCCTGATGCCGCGCGCAGGCGAATACCGACGCGGCAGTGTGGTCGATTCCGACATGTATGAAATAATACAGCATACAATTACTACATAATATGCTATTTATAGTTTGGGCCGGGAGCTTGAAATTGGTGGCAGGAACACGGGGACTCGCCCGAGGGGACCCGAGTAGCGGCGATCTCGGAAGCTGCTAACTGCCGCCATTACTTGCCATCTCCGGGTACGATATCTATAGAGGTGGTTATGGAGACTATGAATATTTCCCTTCCAGAGCCGCTCAAGCGTTTCGTCGACGCCCAGATTGCGGCGGGACGTTACAGCAGCGCGAGCGAGTACGTGCGCGAACTGATCCGCGAGGATGAGAAGCGCACAGTCGAGGGGCGGCTTGAAGCGCTGCTTCTCGAGGGCCTGCAGGGTGAGGAAACCGAATTGACTAGCGCGGACTGGAAGGACATTCGCAAAGAAGCCCTGGCACGTATACAGGCGCGGCACCAGGCGCGCTGATGTCGCGTGTCCTCAGGCGTCCTGTAGCGTGGAGCGATTTGGTTGCACACTATGTGTACCTGGCCGAGCACGCGGGGACGATCATCGCTGATCGCTTTCTGGTCGATGCCGAAGCGAGCTTTACGGATCTGGCAGAGCATACAGGAATGGGTGCGCCGCTGACGCTGCGGCTGCCGGAACTGGCGGGCGTGCGCATATGGCGGGTGAAGGATTTCGACCGCTTCCTGATCTTCTATCTGCCGCGTCGAGATGGCGCGACGATCGTGCGAATTCTGCATGCCAGCGAGGATTGGTGGCGCGCATTCGGTATTGAACCGGCGCCGTGACCGCGGGCGGTGAGACCTCGCGTGGAATGGACGGATTTCCGCTAGAGCTCGCGGCCCCCATTGCGGTGCGGGTCGTTCGGGAGTTCACAAGTCGAACCGAGGGATTCGAAGAAATTATATTCTGCTGTTTCTCTGGCGAGCAGTTGACAGCCTATGCGCGGCTACTGCGCATAGCGAGTGCGCGATGATCGTGGCCGTTCCACGGCTCAACACTCGAGCCTCCTTGGGGATGGGAATCGAAAGCCAAGGGATCGTGGAGGGGTGAGTGTGAATGAAGGGAACGTCTGAGCGTATGAAATCGGAGCTCGCGGTGGATTGGATCGGACGGCATCCTCAGACAAAAGAAGAGGAATCGGTCATGAAGCGCCTGATGGCTGTGGGCCTCGCCTGTTGTCTACTTTCGTCCCCGCTATACGCGGAACTCAAGCCTGGTGCTGATGCACCTGATTTTACAACCCAAGCAACGCTCGCGGGCAAGCCGTTTACCTTCGGCTTGGCGGCTGCGCTCAAATCTGGTCCGGTCGTGCTGTACTTTTATCCTGCCGCGTTTACTCATGGATGCACGGTCGAAGCCCATGATTTCGCTGAGGCCACCGATAAGTTCAAATCGCTCGGTGCGACGGTCATTGGTGTATCACACGATTCCATCGATACGCTAAATCGATTTTCAGTGAGCGAATGCCGCAATAAATTCGCTGTCGCCTCTGACCCGGATCTAAAAATATCGAAGGCTTACGACGCAAAGATTTTCCTAATCCCTTATTCCAATCGGACTTCCTATGTGATTGCGCCCACCGGCAAGATCATCTACGCATTCACGGCCTTGAATCCGGACAAGCACGTGGAAAATACCATGGCCGCGGTCGCGAAGTGGCAAGCCGGCCAAAAGAGAGGATCTTAAGGCTCTGTGGGCATCAATTGCAGCTATCGTCTTGTTCGAGTTCCTCGAGATCGCCCGCCGTGGCCAATTGCTGTTTCGAGATCAATTGCCAAGATGCGTGCGGCACCAGTGTATAGTCCGGGTTGAAGTGGGGTGAGCGATACATCCCGCTGAGGGACTCAACATTACGCAGACACGGAGGCAAAGTGATGGTTACGAAAATCGTATCCCCAGGTGCGAAGACAACGAGACGAAAGGCGACCGCGGCACCCGAAGCGGCGGACAGGGCGGTGATTGCGTGTATTAAATCGGCGCAATCCCTGACGGCAGTCACCACTAGTATTGACCCGCAAGTTCGACGGCAGCTGGTGGCGGCGGAAGCGTATTTCCTCGCCGAGCGGCGCGGATTTGCGGCCGGTCATGAACTCGAAGATTGGGTAGCCGCCGAAGCGGCGGTGGACTCGCGAGGGCACGAGATACAGGCAGCTTTAGCGTAGCAGAAACAATTCGCCGCGCGCGACAAACCAGACCGCTGGCCTAGTGGCACCGGGAAACTGTCGCACCAGATTGCATCGCGATCATCCCCACGGCGCGAGACAATCCTGGTGCTCACCGCGGAGTTGTGCATGGAGCGATTCGTTGCCGATCCACTCTCCGGACTCCCGATAGGTCCCGAGGTTGCGGCGCACGCGGCGCCGCACCCGCAGCGACGAATAATGGAGGGCCGATTCATTCGTGTCGAGCCCCTGAGTGCCGAGCGCCACACGGCCTCGCTGTGGCGCGAGACGCACGGACCGGCACAGGATGCCCGCTGGCAGTACCTTTTTGAGGCGCCGTTCGCCGATGAAGATTCGTTTCGCGATCATCTAGTGAAGAAGGCTGCATCGGAAGATCCGATGTTTTTCGCGATCGTGGACCCGAAGTCGGGGAACGCGCTGGGGTATGAGGCACTAATGCGTATCGAGACGGCGAATCGCTGCATCGAGATCGGCAGCATTCTGTACGGTCCGCGACTTCAACGCCACGCGGGGGGTACCGAGGCGCAGTTTCTCCCGATGAAGCATGCGTTCGATGATCTCGGTTACCGCCGCTATGAGTGGAAATGCAACGCGCTCAACGCCCCGTCGCGGGCGGCTGCCGTGCGACTGGGGTTCACTCTCGAGGGTGTGTTCCGGCAGCATATGATCATCCGAGGTCGCAACCGCGACACCGCGTGGTACTCGATTATCGACAGCGAATGGCCGAAGGTTAAGGAGGCGTTCGTACGCTGGCTGGCGCCCGACAACTTCGACTCGGATGGGGCTCAAAAACAGAGCCTAGTCGCGATCCGTCGCTCGCTCTAATGCCGCCAGCGGCACAGCTATCGCTGTGCTGGGTTTGGCCGGTCTGACGCTGTGGGCGACAACCAACGGGCTGCACAACAAGTGAAGTGTATTGTGTTCCCTATCGCATGCGCCATTCCCTTGCGCTCCAAGACATAGATTCACAATGCATAAGGAACTCTCGATTTCTCTGTTACGGTGGGTACGACTACAATTGCTGCATGTCGTCCATTGATATGCAATCGGCCGTGCTGACTGCCCACCCTTCGACCCCCAACGACGCCGTGCGCAGCCTGGCGGTGCAGCTGCGAGCGGAGGAACCCGGCATTCTGGTGTTCCAGTATTCACTAGTTGCGGACATGTTCCGCATACGCGTTCCCCTGCCCGGTGCGGGCAGACGGGCGGACACCCTATGGGAGCACACGTGCTTCGAGGCATTCGTCGCGCCCGCGGATGCGCCCGGCTACCACGAATTCAATTTCTCGCCGTCCCTCGACTGGGCGATCTACCGGTTCAGTGCCTACCGGGGTGGAATGTCGCCCGCCGACATCGGCCGAGCTCCGGAAATCTGCGCGCGCCGAGGCGACGATGGGCTCGAACTCCACTCGGCTGTGAGCTTAGGGCATCTGGCTGACTTGCCTGACGCTCGTTACCTGCGGATCGCTCTGGCCGCGGTCATCGAAGACGAGAATGGTAGGCTTTCGTACTGGGGCTTGCGGCACCCGTCCCGCAAACCCGATTTCCACCATCCGGACGGATTCGCACTGGAAGTTGCCCGCTCGTGAGGTTTGGAATCGACCGATTGCTCGAAGAGCCTGAGCTGCGCAAGCCGCTGGCGGGACGGCGCGTGGCTCTGTTGGCTCACCCCGCTTCCGTAACACGCAACCTCGTCCATTCCCTCGATGCGCTGGCGACGCTCGGCGACGTACGCGTGAGCGCCGCGTTCGGCCCTCAGCACGGCCTGCGCGGGGACAAGCAGGACAACATGGTCGAGTCGCAGGACTACACCGACCCCGTGCACGGCATCCCGGTCTTCAGCCTATACGGTGAAGTACGCCGGCCGACGCCCGAAATGATGGATACCTTTGACGTTCTGCTCGTTGATTTACAGGACGTCGGATGCCGAATCTACACGTTCATCACTACGCTGCGTTATGTCCTGGAGGCGGCTACGAAGAAGCAGAAGGCCGTGTGGATTCTGGATCGCCCGAACCCTGTGGGCCGGCCTGTGGAAGGGCTGACGTTGAGGGCCGGCTACGAAAGCTTTGTCGGCGCGGGTGCGATGCCGATGCGTCACGGCTTGACACTCGGAGAGCTTGCGCGGTGGTTCGTGAGGACTCTGCATCTCGACGTTGACTGCCGCGTCGTACCGATGGAGGGTTGGGAGCCGAACGCCGCACCGGGGTATGGGTGGCCGCTCGGCGGGCGCACGTGGGTCAACCCGAGTCCCAACGCGCCCAATCTCTGGATGGCGCGCTGCTATCCGGGCTCGGTGATGCTCGAAGCTACGACGTTGTCGGAAGGTCGTGGGACGACGAGGCCGCTGGAACTGCTCGGTGGGCCGGATCTGGACGTGCGGGCGTTGTTGGCGGAGATGCGCTCGGTTGCAATGCCGTGGATGAGCGGGTGTCGGCTGCGGCCTTGCTGGTTCGAGCCCACGTTTCATAAGCACGCGGGGAAACTCTGCGCCGGTGTCCAAGTGCATGTGGAAGACGCCGCGTACTATGACCACGAAAGATTCAAGCCTTGGCGATTGTTCGCGCTCGCGTTCAAAGCTCTGCGGCGGCTGCGGCCGGATTACGAGATCTGGCGCGACTTTGCCTACGAGTACGAGAAGGCCCGGCCCGCGATCGACGTGATAAACGGGAGCGATCTGCTGCGCCGTTGGGTGGACGATCCGGCGGGGACGCCGGCTGATTTAGAGGCGCTGACGGTTCGCGACGAGGTCCGCTGGCGCAGCGAGCGCGAGGCCGTGCTCCTCTACTGACAGCTCTACCCGACGAGCGTTATGACTCGACTCCTTGGAGGGCAGGTCGACCTGCTACCTTCGCGCCTCGAACCTGGGGCCGCCATCGGGCGTCGTTAATTGCATCCTGTAAGGCGCTCAATCCGTCCCGGATCTTGGGTAACAGCTGCGCGCCCTGCTCGGTGAGTTCTATTAGCCGACCCTGACGACGCAACAGAGCTACGCCGAGGTATTGTTCGAGAGCGTGGATCTGCATGCGGGCGGCGCTCACAGTGACGCCCAGCGCTTCGGCGGCGCGCGTAAAGTGCATATGTTCGGCGACGGCTATAAATACACGAAGACTGCCGAGCGGCAGTCTTCGAAAGGCGTCTCGTGGCGCGCTCAAACGGCGCCGCAACCCGTTCTGCGGGTCACGTTGCGCATTGAGGAGGTACGGATCGGAGATTGTGGTCGTACTCTCAAGCGCCCGACGCCATCCCCGACTCAGGCGTCACGGACCAATTCAGCTCCGAGGTCGTCCTGAGGTCAATTTTCCTTTTGCAGGCAGTGAGCACCTCTATGGGTCGATTGCGAACCGTCCGTTACCGCGTTACCGCGCCGCGAGAGACGATGACCCGTCGTCCCGCGGCTCCTTCCACCCGCGGATCCGTTGCCAATGATAAGCGCTCAATTTTTGGTTGTGCACAGCCTGCACTGCGTTCGCTACCGCATGGCTGAAACAATCGTTCCAGAGGACCTTAAGCTCCAGTAGGCGACTTTCCAATGGACTGCAGACGCTGGCCGCAGCCCCGCGGATGCGTCGGTACAAATTAGCAACTCCCTCCGGAGTGTTCAGATCCGTGATGTGGTATTGCAAGGTAACCGACCTTGCTTCCTCGCTGTTGTCCGTCGCCCGGGCAAGACCCGGGACGAACGACACCGTTAGCAAAGTAAGCGTGGCTGCCGCAACCATACGAATGATGTCTCGGTCTGAATTGAACATGAGAACTCCTTTGAACTTTCCTATCCACCCTTTGTGGATGGACAAAGAATGCCAGTCGGGAGGGACCGGGAGATTTAGAAGTGCTGCACGCTGCTTCAGTTTTTCTTAACCGAGCGCCGGTGGGCATAAAGCAATCCGGCGGCGGGGATGTGCGTTGCGCTTGTTCTTGCAGGGTTTTTCATTCTTGGCTGGATTTTTGCGAGTTATTCACGGACGCCAGAAATGCGTGCAGTTTGATCGGCAGCCAGGTGGGAGTGAAATTGGCCTGTGGCTATTTCTCTGGGCGTGTGTTTCGCGGGTATCGTTTGCTGACGCCCGAAGTCCATGGCGCATTAGCCCTCAATGCGCAACGTGACCCGCAGAACGACTCATAGATGTCCGTTGCAAGACATTGACGACGCGCGAGATCTCGGGCGCCGGGGATGAGGAAAACATTCCACCGCGAAAGCCGCGAGGGCACGCATCGTTGCTGAAATACCATGTCAGCGCACCTCGGGGTTAGGATAACCCCATTACGATTGACGCTTGCACGTCAACAAAGGAGACGCGATCCAATGTACAGAAAACTTCTCGTGCCTGTTGATGGCAGCGAAACAAGCTTGCTTGGACTTGGGGAGGCAATCCGACTCGCTAAGGATCAGAAGGCAACGTTGCGGCTGTTGCATGTGGTCCACGATTTTATGGTGGCTGGCGGGCCCGGGGCAGCCGTATACACAACGCAGTTGGAACATGACCTTCATGAGCGTGGCGAGAGAATCCTGAAGGATGGAGCAGATACCGCTCGCCAGCAAGGCGTGGACGTCGAAACAAGACTAGTAGAGACGCCTGCGGGATCAGTCGGCTCGATGATTGTGGAGCTTGCGGCTAACTGGCCGGCAGACTTGATTGTGCTTGGTACCCATGGACGCCGAGGCGTTCGTCGTCTCGTCTTGGGAAGCGATGCGGAGTACGTCGTTCGCAGGACGCCTGTGCCCGTGCTGCTGGTGCGAGGACCGAAGAAGGCTCCGTGAGGCCTATTTCAAGGAATCTTTCATGTTTCTCTTCAGGTCACCGAACTTCGCTTGAGTCTTGCCGAGGTTCTTTTAATGTTGCCCTTTGTTTGCAATGCCGCAAAAATGAAATTTTCCCAAAGACGCGCCACATGGCGTTCGGATAGTCAATTCCGGCAGGGGGTCCGCGAGCGGCGAACGAACGGCCGCCCGCTGACCTAGAGGCGCCCGCTGGCAAGTCCAGCGCGCCGGATTTCTCGCAATCAGCGGGGACAAAACCGGCTCCCACGAAGCCGCTCGAACCGGTCTCAGCCACCCAGTTGATGGCGTGGGCTGCGGGTTTCGCATTACTGCTGGCCGCCGTATATTTTCTGAAATTGGTCTACGACTTCGGTTGGCTCACGCCAGAACGGCAACCCCTGCTCGCTTCTTTGGCCGGCTTCGCTCTCATGGCGGATGGCTATATCAATCGCTGGTCCGACAGGTAGCAGAGTAGGGCGCATCAGCATTGCACGACGTTGACAAGATTTGCCCCCAATCCACCGTACGAATGATCCCATGTATCACTTTCATTTCGCGGCATCCGCCGGAGCCCAATTTAAGCCGCTGGTGGCGCTTGCCCCGCAAAATTCGCAAGACGCAAGTCGATGCACGCCCACGTGGGCGCCTGTGCAGTCCAAATAGTCGCCGCAGGCTGAGCTACCTCGAGATCGTCTAATGTTCCAGCTCGGATAAAAATGAGATGCGGACGCGATTCCGCTTCGCTGAAAAGCTGGGTACCGCAAATACGACAGAATCGCCGATGCATCTTGTTGCCGCTATCCGCCACGCTCTGAAAATCGGCGAGTTCACCCTGGATGCTCACCGCTTCCGTTTGAAAGCAGGTATTGACGGTTCCGCTGCCGGCTCCGAGGTATTGGCAGAGACGACACCAACACACTCGCGTCACGATAGGCGCGGCGGTCACCTGGTAGCGAACGGCGCCGCACAAACACCCTCCGGTGATCAACATGGAAGCTCCTTTGGTTCTCTCTGATGCGCAGCTCATCTTCCCCCACCGGTACCCAACGCCGCGCGACCTCAGATACCTCTTCGGGACCCAACAACCCCAACAAATTCGCGATCCGTGTACTCAACTTCGAGCACGCGCTCCGCGGTATCAAACCAAACCGCGTCAGCGGGCGTCGAAGCCCGGGCCTTAGCCATTTGTCAACCTTCCATTGGTTCAAGACCTCCTCGTTTCGCCCAAATAACAATTCTGAAATGCGATCCCTCCCAGAATTTTGGGATTGCGTTCAGTAATCATTGCGGCGCGCTGTCCACAGAGCCGATCGAGGAGCTCCTCACTCGCTCCGGTTGGTGCAGGATCCATCGACCTCATGACTCCCTGGCATTCCAACACGGCCCCGGTTGCTGGGCGCCGGGGATCGGAAAATCGATTCCGATTTGCACGTCGTCAGGGCTCAGGAAGTCACCGAACCATACCGATGTCCGCTCTTCCCCCCGGTTGACGGTGATATGGATCTCCTCGTTCGCCGTGGGTAACGGGTGGCTTTCCTGCAAAACACGCCAGCGCGACTCTTGACCCTGTACTCCCCCGCAATAGGGAAGAGTTGCCGTCGGCTTGATGTAAATCTCCAATGCTTGCAATGAGAGGCTCTCGGCCGAATCGAGCCTCGTTTCCCCATCAAAACTGATCCTCACGTGACGGGATATGCCGCCGACATCGAAACTCATCTCGATTTCTTGATGGAACACGCCCGGCTCGCACGTCCAGTTGCGCGCATCTCGGGAACAACTCGCCATCCACCATTGAGCGACGCCGTTCTCCCCGATGACCCTTGCCGTAGTCACCCACGCAAACGCGCTATCCGACCACCGGCAGCGCTCTGCCAACATGAGCTCGTGGTGCGCTGGCAGCACGCGTCGGGCAACCAAATAGAGTCGTTCCCCATCTTCGGGAAGCAGGTAAGGATGCGCACAGTTGTGAATTCTGGCCATCGCTTCGCGGGGTGAAATGGCTGCCACAGCGAACAATGCGCTCGCTACCAAATACCCTGCGATTCGGCGAAATGTCATTCCGTTGCCAAAAATCGGCGTGACCCCATCCCTGCGAACGCGCCCAGCATAAAACGCCACTGTGTATTCCCTCTATTGCACATCGGCAAGAATCGCGCCGTTTCTCTGGCGGGTCTTCTCAGAGCGGCCAACCGTAACAGTCAGAAGTAGTTCGACTCCCGTCCAATGATGTACTCAACTCGCCGGCCATGTGGCAGGATCGACCACAGTTGGAAGTGGATTGCCATCCATGCGCAGCCGATACAGAAGATCGTTCTCGATTGCGCGGCGCACCGCGGAAATGTCGATATTAAAAAGGCGCGCCGCATTTTCTCCGAAGATCTGCAGCTTGACTTGTTGGGTCAGTTGCTCGAAGCCGTGCTTCTCTCGAAACTGTTCCGGAAACGTGTAGGCCTGGAAGGCCTGTATCTGCCAGTGCGGGGGACCAACGACTGGCGTATCGGTGCCCCAGAGGACATGGTCGGCACCGAGACCGTCAATAAGCGTGCCCAGCATCTGCGCGTAGCGCTCCGGCTGCCGATACATAAACGGCGCAAGGGCGCCCATCTCGGCGTAAATGTTCTTTGCCTTAGCGCGCTTCGCGTGCGCGGCGAGTTCCGCCTCAAAGGGGAATGCGCAGTGAAACGCAACGAAATTCAGATCCGGGAAGTCCGCCGCTGCGCGAGCCAGATCGTCTGTGTGGCAGTACTCCTCGAGGAACAGCCCCGGCAATCCCTTGTGGACGCAGACGGTCCTTATGCCGTGCTTACGCAGGACCTCGTATAAAGGATAAGTGATCTTCTGATCATCCATACGCCACCCCGTCTTGACGGGGCCGGGCGGGTACAGTTTGAGGCCGTCAATCTTGAGCTCTTCGCATTGATAAGTCAGAGAATCCACCGCCGAATGCCCATCGGGCGGATCGACGACGCCCAGGACCCTGATACGCGTCGGCGCCATCGACCGAACCATGGCCGCTTCACGCGGTGGGAACAAGTCAATGCCGTCAAACGCAGCGCGCATGCCGAAGCTATTTAAGAAAGCGATATCCGTCTCACTGTTTAAGAACATGTCCTCGACGTACATCAATCTGCCCATATCAGCAATCGGCACGGGCTTGCCTACGATTGTGGCGCGGCTGCCTGCAAGAGTTTTAAGAAAGTGCTCGCCGCTCGGCGTCATGGAGCGCACCCCACCGGAGCGCCACCAGACGTGTGTCTGGGCATCAATGACGATTGGGGGACGCAGCGCCGGATCCCGGTCGGCCGTCTGTTCTAGAATGTCGCTGTCGAAGAACGAGTCCGACGCAATTGGCCTCGCCGCGGCGCGGCGCTGTAGAAACACGAATGCAGCGGCGCCAGCCGCCAATACCTCGCGGCGGGAGACGGCGGAAGCGCGCGCTGCGGGTTCGCATGTGCTCTTGTGGTCTTTGGGACTCGGCATGACGCCTTCCTCCAGTGCTGCGGTTAATCTACCCTCAATCGCATGAATCTATCACGTCGCCCCAGAGCCCCCTAAGGCCATTCGATTTTCGACAAATTTGCAGCCCGTCCCCCGGCATTGCGCGCTCCTGCGGAAGATGACGCTGCCTTTGTTTCAGCGTCGAGCGGCGACGAGTCAGTCGTTCGGGATTTTCATTCCGCTTGAGTAAAGGCACGATGCATCGGACACTATCGAGATAAGAAAGTGAACTGACATCCCACAATGAGCCGGATAAATGTCGTTCGTATCAAAAATAGGCGGCAGGAGACGTAGAAATTACGCCGATAGTCCTTGACGAGTACAAGCGGGCAATTGCAGAACACTTCGATGCTCGCACCGACTATAGCCGCAGCAAGTCTCATGCGCGGCTCGCCGACAGACTTGTCCGGCTCGCGGCCCCGCAGCCTGACGAGCGGGTGTTAGACATCGCTACAGGGACAGGTTTCGTGGCGATCCTAGCCGCCCAATTAGTCGGGGAGCGGGGTAGGGTAGTCGGCGTGGATATCTCTGCTGGCATGCTGGATCAGGCCGCGGAGGCCATCGTGGCTGTAGGTGTTGGCAACGTCGAGCTCATACAGGCGGACGCCGAAACCTTGGATTACTCTGCTGGCAGCTTCGACCTCATTTTCTGCTGCAACGCTTTGCCGTACATGACCGATGTTCCCGCAGCCTTGAGGCTCTGGCACTCGCTGCTTCGGCCAGGTGGCCGGCTTGCATTTAATTGTTGGGCGGAGCACTCCTATGCTACTGGTCATCTGCTTCGAGCCATCGCTGCTCGACATGGCATCCTAGTTGCTTTGATCGGCCAAGATACTGGCACGCGCGAGCGCTGCCGGGCCGTTCTCGCTACCGCTGGGTTTGTCCGACCAGAGGTAGTGGCAGAGCCAACGGCCACCTTTTTCTCGGCAGATCAATTAGAGGCAATCCCGGAAATGGCGGTGAAGAATCCGATTTACGGCATCACGCCGAGCGACGCGAGCCGCCTAAGTGATCTGCGTGACGAGTACATCACAGAGGCACGGTCCACATCCGTCCGGGATAGCATTGATGCCGAAGCGGGAGCGTACTTTGTCTTGGCTCACAAACTGCCCGCTTCGCCACTGTTGTTCTGATAGATCGGCAGTTATCACCGACCAGGCGGACATTTGAACTTAGCTGGAAGCGGACATTTCTACTTAGCCTCTACATTCGCACGCACTGTCGTGTCCAGTTAGAAATGTCTGTCGTGTCCAGTTAGAAATGTCCCCATTCCCTGCCAAATAGAAATGTCCTGATCGGATATCCAGGATTGATATTTCTTGATCGCTCTTCGAGACGCGGTCTGACGCCGCAAGGCGCCAGAAGCTTCTTTGTTCCAGAGCCCCATCAGATATCGTCACGCGGAGGTTTTCGATTCTGTCGATCTATGGACCGATCGATCGATCAGAATCGACGCACGGTGAGGTTTTCGTTCTCAGGTGAGCCTGGCGGGGGCAGGGTAGCGACGAGTGGGGCATTTGATGCTGCGCTTTTCTTGCGGCAGCTGTTTTTGTTTTTCTCCAATCAATGTAAGCATGGCACCGAGGCGCTTGTGGCTCACGACCTCGCCTTGATGCGTGTGGGTAAGCTTGTCGAACTGCCGGTACTCAAGATCTCGGCCCTCGTAGCGGATCTTGATTCGTCCATCCGGATAATCGATTACCGTGACACGCTTGCCTGCGAGCTTTTGGTTCTCACGGCTCGGATCCACTAGATACAGCACCTTGTCGTATTGCAGGGTTAAGGCGGCGGAGAGTGAGCGCTGCTCTTGCCACGTGAACGTGTCGTCTAGATCCTCGAAGTCCATCAATGGCCGATGAAGGTTGACCGGCAGGCTCGGCGGCTTCGAAAATCGAGCGTTATAGATCTCCACGAAGCCGTCAATCCATGCGTTGGCATCGGCGATCGAGGAGATCCCCTCGAGTCGCATCTCCTTGACCAGGCGATCCTGAAGCGTGCCATGCGCCCGTTCGACTCGGCCTTTGGCCGCTGCCGTATTAGCGCATAAAATATCAATGCCGAGCTCATGCAGTGCTCGACCGTATTGCGTCATGCCGTTACCGCCGACACCGGATCGCTTGTTGACATGGAATACGGTGTGCTTGTCGCTATAGAAACACACAGGTTTGCCGTAGCGCTCGATGTAGGTCTTGGTCGCCTGCATGTAGAAATGGCCAAAAAGGGGACATTTCTATCAGGCGCAATGGGGACACTTCTATACAGCCTCTACCGCACACTTCGCATAATGTATATTATGTTAAATTAATAGTAGCACCACCGGGACATGCTTTTCAGCGCTTTCTCCGCGGCAAACGTGCAACAACCGCGGTCTGGACGGACGACGGCACTCTCATCGTGGGGGGTGTGACATACAGCGGCAAGGGCACACCAGGTACGGCCAGTTGCGCCCCCGCGTCGTATACGTTGTGCGACCTTTACGCGAATCACGCCGGGGCCTTTGTGTTGGGTCACGACTGGGTATCGCTGACGCCGATCTTTACCGAGACCATCACCGTGCTTGATAGCCATAACGCCGACATCTACTTCCAATGCATTTACTTCGACGTCAATAATAATGACAAGCTGGTTTCCAACGTCACCTTCGGTCTTCCCGGAATGCCCGGCACCGGCCGGGCGAGGAAAGTCCATGGCCACTGGCTGCTCTCACTTGGCACGGTCGAGTCTATCGCGCCGCCTACGCTCGACGTTGCTTATTGACGGTTCGGCACAATAAGCCCGGGGCACGAGTGCGCGCGCTCGTGCTCCGAGCGCCGGCGGCACGGCTCTGCGTGATGATTCTCTCTCAAGCCGTGAGCCCATATAGGATCCGGCCCGAACCAGACGCCCTACCGCCCTCCCCTCATCGCCTTGACCTCCATCCTCAACCCCGCGCCGCCGCAACGATGGTTGGCTAAACGCCTATGCGGTCGATCTCCTCGGACGCTTCAGCAACAGCCCTTGAAGCGTCCCTTTTCGCACGCGTAACGCGCGTTCTGACGTTCCCGAAAGAACTCGGCGTAGGTCATGATCGGCTCTTCCGGGTGCTGCGCCTTGCGGTGAGCCACGTAGGTCTCATAGTCGGGAACCCCGACCATGAGTCGAGCCGTTTGAGCCGCCCAGCCCCATAGGATTTTGACCTTAGTCATGGCCGCCTCCCACCGCGACACCGGATGCGCCGCCGATCTCGATCGCCGTGCCCTGCGGAGTGGAAAGCGCCTTGCGGATATGCGAGAGAGCATAGATCACGATTATTATTACGATCGACACCGCCAAGGCCGCGAGAGCGGCATCGAGGTAGTCGTTGAAAATGACACGGTGCATGTCGCCAAGGGTCTTGGCCGGCGCCAGCACCTGGTTGGCCGCCACCGCGCTGCCGAACTTGACCGCATGGCTGAGGAAGCCGACCGCCGGATTCGGATCAAATATTTTCTCCAGACCCGCCGTCACGGTGCAAACGACCAGCCACGCTGTCGGCACGACGGTGACCCAAGCGAAGCGTTCGCGCTTCATCTTGAAAAGCACCACGGTGCAGAGCGTGAGCGCGATCGCAGCCAGCATCTGATTGGTAGCCCCGAACAGCGGCCACATGGTAAAGATGCCGCCGAGCGGATCGATGACACCGGCATAGAGCAAATATCCCCACAGCATGCAGGCAAGACCAGAACCGATCATGTTGCCGCTCCAAGACTTGGTTTCCTTGAAGGCCGGGATCGCGTTGCCGACGAAATCCTGGATCATGAACCGACACACGCGAGTACCGGCATCGACCGTCGTCAGGATGAACAGCGCTTCGAACAAGATGGCGAAGTGATACCAAATCCCCATCAGTGCCTTGCCGCCGAGGAACCCTGACAGGATAGTCGCCATGCCGACGGCGAGCGTCGGTGCACCGCCGGTGCGCGAGAGAATGCTGGTTTCGCCCACATCGTGCGCTATTTGCGTCAACATGTCTGGCGTGACCACGAAGCCCCATGACGTGACGACCTCAGCCGCATGAGCGGCGGTGTGGCCGATGAGGCCGGCGGAGCTGTTCATGGCGAAGTAGACGCCCGGGTGGATGACCGATGCACCGATCATGGCCATGATGGCGACAAAGGACTCCATCAGCATAGCGCCATAGCCAATGAGGGCGATCTGGTTCTCATTCTCGATGAGTTTGGGCGTGGTGCCGGATGAGATGAGCGAGTGCCAACCGGACACCGAGCCACAAGCGATGGTGATGAACAGGAATGGGAACACGCTCCCCGCCCAGACCGGACCGGTGCCGTCGACGAACTTCGTTAGAGCCGGCATTTGCAAGTCGGGACGGACGATGATGACACCGACCGCCAGCAGCGCCATCGCGCCAATCTTGATGAACGTGGACAGATAGTCGCGCGGCGCGAGCAGCAGCCACACGGGCAACACCGAGGCGACGAAACCATAGGCAATGATGATCAGCGCCAGTGAAGTGCCGGAAAGATTGAAATAAACGGCCAGATCCGGCGTCTCCGCAACGGTCCTGCCGTAGATCAGCGCCGCCAGCAACAAGACCACGCCGATGATCGACATCTCGCCGATACGGCCCGGCCGCAGGAAACGACCGTAGACGCCCATGATGAGCGCGATCGGCAGCGTGCAGAACACCGTGAAACTGCCCCACGGGCTGCCTTTCAAGGCGTTGACGACGACGAGCGCCAGGACCGCCAAGACAATGATGCAGATGAGCAGCACCCCTACGCCGGCGATGGTGCCCGCGATCGGGCCCATTTCCGAGCGAATCATGTCGCCCAGAGAACGACCGTCGCGGCGAGTCGACAGGAACAGCACGGTCATATCCTGCACCGCGCCCGCGAACACGACGCCGGCGAGAATCCACAGCGTGCCCGGCAAATAACCCATCTGCGCGGCGAGCACCGGCCCGACCAGCGGCCCGGCACCGGCGATCGCCGCGAAATGATGGCCGAAGAGCACGTAGCGGTTGGTCGGCACGTAGTCGAGGCCGTCATTGCGCCGATAGGCGGGGGTCTGGCGCGCCGGATTCACCCCAAGCACCTGGTTGGCGATGAAGAGACCATAGAATCGGTAGGCGATGAAGTAGATGCACACCGCCGCGATGACGAGCCAAGCGGCGTTGACCGGCTCGCCGCGCGTCAGTGCCACGACTGCGAAGGAGACCGCGCCCAGTACGATGACCGCGGCCCAGATCAATTTTTTTTGAATGGACATAGTTTTGCTCACATCTCCTGTGGCCTTGCTTGCGGTACAGTGATCTATAAACTGTGCCCGCAAATGCCGCAAATGGCAAAGCCTGTGATCGCGGCGAAAAGGCGTGCGAAGGCGACACGCGTATGGTCTCTTGCAACGCACGCTGCTCTACGCTCACCCGGGACGAGTTCCGGCAGGAGACGCGCGCGCTCAGCCACAATGCGCGCCCGCAAGCGCTGCGGCACATCGGGCCGCCGAGGCGCGAATTCTCGTCGGGGTCCGCGAAGATTACAATTATTATGTTAAATAGCGGCTCCGGCGGATAATACGGCTCATGAACGCGCCGTGTATCACAATGGGCCATGAGTAACCGTAAGCCCGTGACCCTGCACCGCCTTCGTGAGATGCACGCGAGTGGCGAGAAAATCGCCATGCTGACCTGTTACGACGCGACCTTCGCGCGCGTGCTCGACGATGCCGGTATTGATACGCTGTTGGTCGGAGACTCCCTCGGCATGGTCTTGCAGGGACAGGCAAGCACATTGTCGGTCACGATAGACGAGATGGCTTATCACACGGCGTGCGTAGCTCGAGGGAACCGCACGGCGTGGGTGATCGCGGACATGCCTTTCGGCAGCTACCAGGAGTCGACCGAACTCGCTGTGCGGCATGCGGTACGGCTGATGCAGTCCGGCGCGCATATGGTAAAGCTAGAGGGCGGCGGCTGGACCGTGCCGATCGTGCGCTCCCTCGTCGATCGCGGAATCCCCGTCTGCGCACACCTCGGGTTTACGCCGCAATCCGTACACACCTTGGGCGGCTATCGCGTGCAGGGGCGCGACGAGGCGGCGGCCCATGTGCTGCAAAAGGATGCAGAAGAACTCGCCGCAGCAGGAGCCGCGCTGCTAGTCCTCGAGATGGTCCCCACCGGCGTTGCGCGGAACCTGACGCAGCATTTGTCGATACCCGTCATCGGCATCGGCGCCGGGGTCGGCTGCAGCGGCCAAGTACTGGTACTTCACGACATGCTCGGCCTCACGCGAGGCGAACCGTTCCGATTCGTGCGCAATTTCATGGAAGGCAGCGCCAGTATCGAACTTGCGGTGCGGCAATATGTGACGGACGTGAAAGCGGGCCGTTTTCCGGACGACAAGATTCATAGTTTCTGATCCCGGACTACCGTGCAAATCGCTCGAACGGTTGCTGATTTACGTCGCACTCTTGCCGCGCGGCATAACGTCACGCTTGTACCGACGATGGGGAATCTCCACGATGGCCACCTGTCGCTCGTGCGGATTGCCCGCGAGCGCGACGGTATCGTGGTCGCGAGCATCTTTGTCAACCGTCTGCAGTTTGCGCCGCACGAGGATTTCGCCACGTATCCGCGCACGCTGGAGCGTGATTGCGAACTTCTGGCCAAGGGCGGCTGTGACGTCGTCTTTGCGCCTCTAGAATATGAAGTCTATCCCGAGCCCCAGGAGTACACGGTGCGTCCGCCAGTGCGCCTGGCCGAGATCCTAGAAGGAAACGTGCGGCCGGGGTTCTTTGCCGGCGTATGTACGGTCGTGTTGAAGCTCTTCAACATGGTGCAGCCCGCGGTCGCGGTCTTTGGGAAAAAGGACTATCAGCAGCTGCTGGTGATTCAGAACATGGTGCGACAACTCGCATTGCCGATCGAAATCGTAGCGGCGGAAACAGTCCGCGATTCCAAGGGACTTGCGCTGTCGTCCCGCAATGGGTACCTGAGCGACCTGCAGCGCGTCGAGGCCGCTCAGCTCAATGCCGCGCTCACTAGGGTTGCCGCCGCGGTGAGATCCGGCCGTACCGATTGGCTGATCCTTGAACGGGATGCGATCGCTGCGTTGACCGCGCGCGGCTGGCATCCTGACTATATCGCGATACGGAGCCAGGCTGACTTGCGCGACCCGGCGCCCGGTGATCGCCTGGTAATTTTGGGGGCCGCCACGTTGGCCGGCGCACGACTCATCGACAGCCTCGAACTCTAATGAGCATTACTGGACGCTCGCCTTCGGCGCACAGCTCGTGATGGGCCGCCGGGCGTCCGTGATTGGCAGCGGGCTGGTGCTCGCCCCCGTTGTCTGGTATGTCACGGGGGGCCGACGCCCGGCCGATGCGACACATATTCCTTGGTCCGAATGGCGCCTCCAGCTTTCCCCTTTAGGTAGATGTCCCGATGGCGAGGCCCTTGACGGCGCGCAATCATTAAGCTGCCTTTGCACGAAGTCATCGCGACATCTGGCGCAATGGCGAAAAGGTGAATAGGATTCATTCACCCTTTGAGGAGCAGGCGCATGATTAGGATAGAACAGGCTTTGCATGAGATCTGTTTGATGGGAATCGATCCGGAGCCGCGGGAAGTTCTGATGCTCAAAGCGCGGGCTCTCATCGAGAAATTAAAGGCAGAGTCAGCGGCTTTACACCAACAATCGGCTTCCCCTGATCAGATACGTTTACATGTGACCAACGATCTGGCGAAACTGCGCGATGCGGTGGATCGAGAAATCGATCGCCGCGTCGATGAGGATTTAGCCGATAACGTGTGCGATTTGCTGGAACATCTGTCTGGCTATCTGTACGCGGAAACCGGCGTTTCCCCGGAACCAGCGGACGACGTAGATATGGCAGACAACGCGGATGCCAAGTCCGGGGACAACACTCCGGCGTCGAACGAGGCCCCGGGCCGTCGCGCAAAAATTGCCGAGGCCGCCTATCTGCGCGCAGAGCGGCGGCACTTCGAACCCGGGCATGATATGGAGGACTGGTTGGCCGCTGAAAGCGCCGTCAAACCGAGCCGTTCAAGTCCATCGAGCTGACATGATTGTCAATGGTGCTGAAGTGACTCCACGACGGCCGCATTGAACGCGCGCGGATTCTGCAGCATTGCAAAATGACTGACGTTGGGCAGGATTACGAGTCGTGCAGCGCGGATTGTGGTGGCAAGATATTTCGTATGCCCTGCCTTGATGACCTCGTCGTGCTCCCCATCGGCGATGGTTGTTGGCACTTTGATCGATCGTAGTTGTTCGGTCGTGAAGGCCGGAAGCGTGCCCCACATCTGATTCATGGCTGCCTCGAAGCTGGCCCATTGATCGGGGGTCGGCGACAACGCCCGGTACTCCTCCCGGACTCGCAGCAAATACGCGGCGAAAACTGGAGTCTTGTCGCCGCCGTCGATTTCGCCCGATACCTCAGAATTGGCGCCGAAGGCGAACAGACTCTCGAGCCGATTCGGGTGATTGAGGGCGACCTCAAGCCCGGTTATCCCTCCATCGCTCCACCCGACGAGGTTCACGCGCGGGACTTTGAGCGCATCGAGCAGACCAAGGACGTCGTCAGCCATCTGATGATAGGTCTGAGGAGCGTTGGTTCTAGTACTGCGCCCATGGCCACGGCTATCCATCGCGATAACGCGGTATCCGTTCGCTGCCAGGAACGGAATCAGATTTCCGAAGTAATTGGAATTCCCGAAACCGCCGTGCAGCAACAGAACGGGAACGCCCTGCCCCGCCCGCCCCCACTCCGCGTACCAGATACGGGCGCCGTGAGTTTGTATAAAGCGGCCCGTTGTGCCCGGCGGAAGGTCCGGTGTCGGCGGCAGAACTTGCCAGGGCTCACCCGCGTGGGCCGACCACGTCACCATGGCGAGCACCGCAGACAGAAACCATGCCAAAGAGACTGCAGTTGATCGAGGTTGCGTCAAGCCCGAGCCTCCCCCGTTGTTTTAAACACCCCGCTATCGGGCGATTGTCCACACAGCACTTGCCGAGCGCTGCGCGCCTATATGCTCGAAAGTGGTTGAGATAATGTGAGACCTGCGCTCCGAGTCCGGCCGCTATCAATACGCACCGCCAGCCATATGAGCACCTCGCTGCACCGTCTCTTCGGCCAGCACTTCTTCAACTACTTCGTCGCTTCGAAAAGATTCTACGCCTCTGCTGTACCGTCGGAAGACAGATACGCGGCCGATCGACCAGCGTAGCGGTATACTCTGCCCCATCGACTCCGCTCTCGTTCAGCAACGGCCCATCACAAGAGGCTTCTGCACCATGTTAATTTTTGTCGTCATCCTATTGATCGTGCTGATCGTCGTGGGACGTTCTTTGTTTCGCACCGTGCCGCAAGCCACAGTGGCGGTCGTGACGGTGTTCGGCAAGTACCACCGGATCATGCGCGAGGGCCTCAACTTCAAGATGCCCTGGGAGAACGTCGCACACCGCCTGTCGCTGCAGAACCGTGCGCTGCAGCTGGGTGTTGAGCTCTGAGGTCTCTTATGCGATGTGCCTAGAATTAACTTTTATTTATTTTTGTAAGCGATTAATATTACGATATAAATGCTTCGAACATCAACCCTGGTAGTTGTCGCGGTCAGCATGCTCGGCAGCGGTTGGCCATCGACGGCATGCCGCGCCGATCAGGCTCCGTCGCAAGTGATGGAGGAACTCCTCGTCACCGGCGAGCGCACCGGACCCGGTATGTGGCATGTGCATCGAGGCGCTGCGCACTTGTGGATTTTGGGCAGCATAACGCCCTTGCCCAAAGGGATCACTTGGCGTTCGAAGCAGGTCGAGCAACTGCTGGACAGCACAAACCAAGTGCTGGTGCCCAAACCGCTCGAGATCGGGATCGTCAGAATACTGTGGCTGTTGATCACGGAACGCAGCGTCTTGATGGTACGCGGCGGCAAGCGGCTCAAAGATGTCATGCCGGAAAATTTACACACTCGCTTTGCGCTTCAACGCGCCAAGTTCACCCGCGATCCCGACAAGTGGGAACGGTTTCGGCCCATCGTCGCAACCGCATTCTTGCAGCAAGCTGCGTTCCATCAAGTGGGCTTATCGGCGCGATTGGACCTAGGTGCCGCGGTGCGTTCCCTCGCTAAAAAACATGATGTCCGCGTCGAGGAAGTCAAAATTGCCGGCGTGGGCGATGTGCTGGAGGCACTCAAGACCATGCCGCCGGCGACGGAGAACACCTGTGTCGAAGCCTCGTTAGTGACGATCGAGAGTGGTCTGCCACGTCTGATTGACCGGGCACGGGCGTGGGCGACCGGTAACGTCGAGCGCATCGAGAATTTGCCGGAACCCGCCGAGGTGGACGCGTGTCTCGCGGCGCTCGACTCCGGCGCCGCGGCGGGCGATCTGGTCGGCCGCGTGCGCCGAACGTGGCTCGAGTCCATGGAAAAGTCTTTACAACACGGCGGGGTAACTTTGGCGGTCGTCAACATGGATTTGCTGCTCGCACACGGCGGGTTGCTTGATGGGCTGCGCGCTCAAGGGTACGAAGTCGATGCACCGTAGAATCTTCGGCAGATGCCGCTCTACCCTTGCAGCGAATTACCCAATGCGTCGAGCAATGAATTCGAGCCCCGCTCGCGCGAGCCGGCATCATTATAACCGTCGAGAAAGGCGCCCTGCTCCGTCATGACCAGACGCGTCCCGGCAAGTGCGGACTTCAATTCGACGGTCGCCAGCGACACAGAAATCTTGCGTGAGTCCAGGTGCATCTCGTATGCATAGACGATGCGCTCATTGAGCACAACATCGAAGTAGACGGCGTCGAAAGTCGAAACCATACCGCTCTCCCAGCGTCCCTTCAGATGCTCGCGACCCCCGGGGCGCACGTCCATCTCGCGGGCGAGCACGGTATATCCACCGCCCCCGGTGAACCACTTCGCCTTCGCCTCCGGATCGGTCAACGCCCGAAACACTTGCGCGCGGGAAGCAGGGTACGTGCGCTCGATGCAAAAGGTTGCATGCACGATCGAGCGGCCGACCGGCGTTGATTGTACGATTCGCACGACTTCCTGCTCGAGCCGGTCCAGGGTTTGGCTCCACCCTTGCGAGGCGCCCTGAATCCGCGTCGCCGCGGTCGCTTCGAACAGCGTGTAGATTTGCTTCACCTCGAGCCGCGTGCCGCTGCCCTCCTCGGCCAGTGTGACGATTGTGTAAGCGCGAAATAGCGGCCGGTCCTCCGCCCCGAGTGCATTCATATCGATGACCAGTCGGCTATGGGGCACGATCTCGGTGTACTTTCCCCGGGTCCAGAAGTCCTGTCCCTGCGGCGAGCGCATGCAGATATCAAAAGCGCCGCCGACGCGAAATTCCACGTGCGCCTGCGGCACAGTGAAGCCCGCCGGACAAAACCACCGCTTCAAATGTTCCGCGGAACTCCACGCCTGAAACACCAACTCGCGCGATGCCGGGAAGGTGCGCGATATCGCGAGTGGTCGAAGCTCTGTGCCCAGCTGAGTTTCAATCGTCATTGGTGTGATCTCCGTCGGTTTTAAGGGTTTTCAGATACTCGCCAAGCCGGTCAAGATGCTGCTCCCACTCGATCCGCCGCTCATTGATCCATCGTTCGGCGAGACTCAGCGCCTGAGGTACGATCCGGCACATACGAATGCGCCCGACCTTCTCCGAACGCACAAGACCGGATCCCTCGAGTACCGCGAGATGCTGCATCACCGCCGGCAGCGACATATCCAACGGCCGCGCGAGGTCGCTGACCGAGGTCGGCCCGCGCGTGAGCTGCACCAACATCGATCGACGAGCCGGATCTGCCAATGCTTGGAAGGTGAGATCAAGCGCGGCCGATCGCTTAAGCATGTCGTTAAGTATATGGATTGGCAATAGTTAAGCAAGTCCTTTATTAACTATTTCTGTCCTATCTTTAGCATTTACTTCCGCCGCTAACTTGTTGTTTTAACGCTTATCAACTAGGCCGTGGTCGGCGCCCATGCTGTTGCGGACTCAGGACAATACCAACCCCACCCGCCCGGGCTTGCGCAGCGTCCTCATTGGGCGCACGCTTCAGGATAGTCGCTAATCCTCATGAGCTAGTGCTCGTATCTTTTGGATATCTCTCGTGTACCTACCGCAATTGATCCCTGCCCATCGGTTATGGCCGATGCGGTCAATCTGTCGGCGCTAAAGTGAAAGTCGCACCCAGTCAACAGTCGCTGATTCTCGCGAGCGAGTACCTCGCGCCGAGCGCCACCTCGAGCGCCGTGCTCAATGCGGCCTTGGGGCTGACCGCAAGCGGCGCGGTTTTGAACCGCGTTACCGTGGTCGCGGCGCGTCCAGATGCAACGTTGATTCTGCTTCGGGCCGACTACTCGCCGCGGACTGGGCTGACAAACGACTCCCCCGCCGTTGGCGAGGTGGATCCCGAGCCCCCACGGCACGATGGCGGCACCAACCCGGTGCCGACGTCTATTTCCGCTCAGCGCTCGCTGACCCAGCCGCGTAACTCCCTGCGGCTTGCGTCCGGCAGCTTCGCGCGCAGTCGCGGCGGTTCGTCCGTCTTCAGTCCAGCGGATCTGTATGCGCGTACGCAAGATAGCCTCGGCGATATGCCCAAGGGTATCCATGTCGATGTCCGGGCTTAAATTGAGCGGCCAGCTAATTATCCTAATTTATTGATATTGCGGGTTTTCTGCCTTGTGCGTCGGCGGGTCACCGCCTACCATCCATGCCGCATCCAGCGGCACGACCGGTAAGCCGACTACGGTAAGATGATTACGCTCGACGGCTCCGTGGATTGTCTGGTGCGGCGGCTTGCCGAAGGTGAAATTCAGCGCGAAGCCGGACCTGTGCAGGAACCTTAGTGAACCAGCCAAGACTGATTATCACGTGCGACGGTCTCCAGGCGCTCATTGATGCGCTCGCGAGCCGCGGCTACCGCGTTCTCGGCCCGGTCATGCGCGACGGCGCCATAGTCTACGACGCCATTGAGCGCGTTGCGGATTTGCCCGCCGGCTGGACGGATCATCAGGACGCCGGACGCTATCGGCTCGAACGGCGCAGCGATGATGCATTTTTTGGTTTTGCGGTCGGCCCGCAATCGTGGAAGCGATTTCTGCAGCCGCCGGTCGAGACGCTGTGGACCATGCATCAGGGCGAGGACGGAGTCACGATTTCAAGCCCCGTCACGACGAGTCCGAAATTGGCGTTCCTCGCTGTGCGCGCCTGCGAGATTCACGCCATTTCCATTCAGGATCGAGTGCTGCGCGACGGGCCGTATCCGGACACCGCGTACGCGATGCGACGGCAGGACGCCTTCATCGTTGCCGTCAACTGCGGGCAAGCGGGAGGAACTTGCTTCTGCGTCTCGATGCGGACCGGACCGAAGGCGAACGCCGGCTTCGATCTGGCCCTGACCGAGCTGCTCGATGGGGCGAATCACCAATTCCTGGTTGAGGTCGGCAGCGAAGCTGGCGCCGAACTGCTCGAGCGGCTGCCGCATCGTCCGGCCACGGAGGCAGAATGCGCGGCCGCCGAAGCGGTGGTCGCGCGCGCGGCAAGCCAGATGGGCCGCAGCCTCGAAACCGACGGCATCAAGGAGCTTCTGCAGAGCAATCCGGATCATCCGCGCTGGGATGAAGTTGCGCAACGCTGTCTGACCTGCGGCAATTGCACCATGGTGTGCCCGACCTGCTTCTGCACGACCGTGGAGGATCATAGCGATCTGGCGGGGGCTTCAGCCGAGCGCGTGCGCAAGTGGGACTCCTGCTTCACCCTGGACTTCTCCTACCTCCATGGCGGCAGCGTGCGATCCACGGGCCGCTCACGCTACCGGCAATGGATGACCCACAAGCTCGCCAGCTGGTTCGATCAATTCGGCACCTCAGGCTGTGTCGGCTGCGGACGCTGCATCACCTGGTGTCCGGTGGGCATCGACATCACGCAGGAAGCCGCCGCCATCCGGTCAACCCCCAACACGGGCAAGGGAGAACAGCATGGAGGATCTTGAGCACATCCTGACGGAGCAGCCTTTCTTTGCCGGCTTCTCTGCCGAGCACAGCCGGCTTGTCGCGGGCTGTGCGCGCAATCATCGGTTTGATGCCGGCGAGTATCTGTTTCACGAGGGCGAAGCCGCCGATGAGTTCTTCCTGATCCGTCACGGCCAGGTGGCGCTGGAGATGGTGGCGCCAGGTCAGGCGCCGATCGTGTTCGCTACGCTTGGCGAGGGGGAAATCGTCGGTGCCTCCTGGCTCGTCCCGCCTTATCGCTGGGTGTTCGACGCGCGCGCCATGCAGCTGACGCGGGCGATCGGCATCGACGCCGCCTGTCTGCGCGGCAAATGCGAGACGGACCATCATCTCGGCTATGAGATGATGAAGCGCTTCACACCGATCCTGGTGCAGCGGCTGCACGCGACGCGCCTGCAGATTCTCGACGTCTACGGCAGGCGTTGAGATGGCCGCGGCACCGCAGCTCGACGCCATCGTCCCGCAGCTCTATCGGGTGACCCGAGCGCGCCGCGAGCTTGCCGATACCACGACGCTCGAGCTGGTGCCGTTGGCCGGTCCGCGGCCTCATTTCGAGCCCGGACAATTCAATATGCTGTACGCGTTCGGCGTCGGCGAGGCGGCCATCAGCGTCAGCGGCGCGGCAGATGCGATGAGCTTCCTGCACACCGTCCGGGACGTCGGCGCCGTCAGCGGTGCGATCGCAAAACTCAAGAAAGGAGCCACGGTCGGCCTGCGCGGACCGTTCGGTACGGGCTGGCCGGTCGCGGCGGCGCAAGGGGCGGACATTGTCTTCGTGGCGGGCGGCTTGGGTTTGGCGCCGCTGCGCCCCGCGATCCGCCAGGTGCTGGCCGACCGGCGCCGCTATGGCCGTGTGGTCATTCTCTTCGGCAGCCGTAACCCCAAAGACATGCTGTATCGGCGCGAATTGGAGCAGTGGCGCCAGCGACTCGACGTGGACATCGAAGTGACCGTCGACCACGCGGCTGCCGACTGGCATGGCAACGTCGGCGTGGTGCCGGCGCTGATCCGGCGCGCGACTTTCGATCCGCGCGATACCGTCGGGCTGATCTGCGGACCGGAAGTGATGATGCGCTTCACGGTGAGCGCGCTGCGCGAGGCCGGTATTGCAGCCGACCGCATCTATCTTTCGATGGAGCGCAACATGAAATGCGCCATCGGTTTGTGTGGTCATTGCCAATTCGGACCTGCCTTCGTCTGCAGAGAGGGGCCGGTGATGCGTTTCGACAAGATTGCCGCGTTCTTCGCGGTGCGGGAGATCTGACATGCGTGAGCGTGAGCGTGAACGTCCTCGGCTCGCGGTCTGGAAATTCGCTTCGTGTGACGGCTGTCAACTGTCGCTGCTCGATTGCGAGGATGAGCTCTTGACACTCGCAGGCGCGGTGCAGATCGCCTATTTTCCGGAAGCCTCGAGCGCCATCGAGGACGGCCCGTATGACCTGTCGCTGGTGGAAGGATCCATCACTACGGCGCATGATGCGCAGCGCATCCGCAAGGTGCGCCGGCAGTCGAAGCATCTGGTCACTATCGGCGCCTGCGCGACCGCCGGCGGCATCCAGGCGCTGCGAAATTTCGCCGACGTGAACGACTTCATCGCTGCGGTTTATGCATCGCCCTCCTATATCAAGACGCTGGCGACCTCGACCCCGATTGCGGCGCACGTGCCGGTGGATTTCGAATTGCACGGCTGCCCGATCAATAAGGTGCAGCTCGTCGAGGTGATTTCCGCATTCCTGGCCGGACGCAAGCCGGCGATTGCCGCGCATAGCGTTTGTATCGACTGCAAGCGCAACGGCACGGTCTGTGTGATGGTACAGGGCACCCCCTGCCTGGGTCCGGTCACGCATGCGGGTTGCGGGGCGATTTGCCCCCACTTCCGGCGTGGCTGCTATGGCTGCTACGGACCCATGGAGAGCCCGAATACCGCTGCACTGGCGCGCGAATGGCGGGCGCTCGGCGCCGCGCCGCGCGACCTCAGGCGTGTCTTTCGCAGCTTCACCCCCGAGGCCAAGGCGTTTCAAACCGCGAGCGAGACCCATGGCGAGTAAGACGATTCGCGTCGACCTGCTCACGCGCGTCGAGGGCGAAGGGGCGCTCGATCTCACGGTCAGCGACGGCCGCGTCACCTCGGCGCGACTCGACATTTTCGAGCCGCCGCGCTTCTTCGAAGCGCTGCTGCGCGGACGCGGCTACGCTGAAACACCGGACATCGTCGCGCGCATTTGCGGCATCTGTCCGATCGCCTATCAAATGAGCGCCGTGCATGCGATCGAGAATGCGTTCGGCATCGCGGTCGGCGGACAACTGCGCGCGCTGCGGCGGCTGATTTATTGCGGTGAATGGATCGAAAGTCATGCGTTGCACGTGGCGATGCTGCACGCGCCGGATTTTCTCGGCTTCCCCGATGCAATCCGGATGGCGCACGAACACGGCGATATGGTGCGCAGCGCACTGCTCTTGAAGAAGGCAGGCAACGAGCTGCTGCGCGTGCTCGGAGGGCGCGAAATTCACCCCGTCAACGTCAAGGTGGGCGGCTTTCATCGCGCTCCGAGCCGCGCGGAATTGGCGCCCGTCGCCGAAAACCTCGCGCACGCGCGGGAGCTGGCGGTCCGCCTGGTGCGCTGGGTCGCGGCATTTCCGTTTCCGCAATTCGAGCGGGATTATGAGTTCGTCGCGCTGCGACAACCGGACGAATATCCCATAGGCGAGGGACGGCTCGTCTCAAATCGCGACATTGATATCGACATCGCCGATTACGAGAGCGAGTTCGAGGAACGGCACGTCGCGCATTCGACCGCGTTGCATTCGGTCGTGAAGCGGCGCGGCGCCTATCTGGTTGGGCCGCTCGCACGCTACGCGCTCAATTTCGATCGCCTGCCGGCATCGCTTCAGGCCCTGGCGCGCGAATGCGGGCTCGGGCCGGTCTGCCGCAACCCCTTCCGGAGCATCATCGTGCGGGCTCTCGAGATCGTTTACGCCTGTGAGGAGGCGCTTCGACTGATCGCGGCGTACGAGCCGCCGCAGTTCGCTGCGCTGTCCATCGTGCCGCGTGCCGGCCGCGGCTTCGGGTGCACGGAGGCCCCGCGCGGCATCTGCTGGCACCGATACGATCTCGATGCGGAAGGGACGATCCGTGCGGCCCGTATCGTGCCCCCGACCTCCCAGAACCAGCCGAGCATCGAGGCGGATCTGGCGGCGATGGCGACCTCGATATTGGATCATCCCGACGAATTCATCCGCACTCGCTGCGAGCAGACCATTCGCAATTATGATCCCTGCATTTCGTGCTCCGCCCATTTCCTCAAGCTGTCGGTGCACCGAACGTGATCGGGAGCATCGGCCCAGGTGTGGCGCCCCGCAAAGTGCTCGTGATCGGTATCGGCAATCCGGATCGCGGCGACGATGCGGTCGGCGCGATCGTCGCGCAAGAGCTGTGTGGGAGGCTCCCGGCCGACGTTCCGATACTTTTCGGCCGCGGCGACATGCTCGGCTTGATCGAAGAGTGGACCGGCTTCGATGGGCTCGTGTGCGTGGATGCCGCCGCGCCGCTCGGCAAACCCGGCCGCATCCATCGGATCGATCTTCGCACGCGCGCACTGCCACGGGATTTGCATCTGACCTCGAGCCATGTCTTCGGCCTGGCCGAGGTGATCCAGCTCGCCCGCACGCTCAACCTCGCGCCGCGGCAGATCATCGTCTACGCCGTCGAGAGCGGTTCGTTCGACAGCGGCATGCCGTTGACGTCGGCGGTCGCTGCCGCGGCGCGCGCCGTAGCGGATCGGATCGTGGTCGATGTCGGCCGGTTGCGCTAGCGGAAACTCCCGAAATCCCGGTTTTCATGATGTACTGAGCCGGACCGGCTATTTCTCCACCCAAAAATCGCCCGCCTTCTGGTAGCGCCGCTTCACCGCGGCCCACGCGACTCGAAACGCAATTTCCTCGCGCCGTGACTGCTGTGAAGCGCCGTAGCTGTCCCAAGCACTGTTGAAGGTCTCGCGAAATATGTCCTGAGCATGCGGGGGCAGGTGTGCTCTGACCCCCGGCGGTAGATCCTCATTCGTTTCATAGGGCATTGCGAAGTGCCTCTCGCTGATGAGCCGTTACGCGTGCCGTAGACCCACCGCGATGGTCGCGATCAGGAGCAAGAGCGCCGCGACGATGAGCGCCATCCAAAAGTGGCGCATGTGCAGCTTCATCGGCCTCCCCGCAAATGAGCTGAGCCGGCCGCGCCGGTGCGCCTAGGGGCGCGATTGCTTTTCATGTCTCTCACCCTTCGCCATGACATATCTTCAGACTCGTGCGCGATTACCACGGGCGTGCGTATCAGGCCCGCCAACGAGGTCTTCGCAGGGTCCAATCCGTGTCCCGCATCTCCACCGCTGGTCAGAACCGCTAATCGTTGCACGCCGACGATCTCCGTTCCCCTTGAGCACTGCAAGCGATGACGGCGCATGCCGCCAACGGCTGCGCTGCGCAGTTACGCGCCTGACCGACCCAACGTTTTCTCGGTGGCAGCCACAAATTGAGTCGTCGCCACGAAGCTATCCGGATTCAGAGAAATGGAATCTATCCCCGACTCGACCAGAAACGCAGCGAAATCGGGATAATTGCTCGGAGCTTGACCGCATATGCCGACCTTGGTGCCCGAGCGATGCGCGCGTTCGATCACATCCGCAATCACACGTTTGACGGCCGCATCGCGCTCATCGAACAGTCCGGCCAATTCCGCGGAATCGCGATCGACGCCCAACACCAATTGCGTCAGATCATTGCTGCCGATCGAAAATCCGTCGAAGCGGCGCGCGAACTCCTCGGCGAGTATCACATTGGATGGAATCTCGCACATGACATAGACCTGCAAGCCATTTTGTCCGCGCCGCAAGCCGTGATCGGACATCACGGACAACACGCGATCGGCCTCTTGCGGCGTGCGGCAGAAGGGCACCATGACGATCAAGTTGCTAAAGCCGATTTCTTCGCGCACCATGCGAATCGCGCGGCATTCCAGCGCGAAGCCGTCCTTGTAATGATCGCTGTAGTAACGCGACGCTCCCCTCAAGCCCAGCATGGGATTTTCTTCCAAGATCTCAAACTGGGCGCCGCCGATCAAGTGAGCGTATTCGTTGCTTTTGAAGTCGCTCAGCCGGACGATGACCGGATACGGGTAGTGCGGGGCGGCAATTTTCGCAATTCCGCGCGCCAGCGCGTCGACAAAATAGGCCTCTTTGTCGGCATATCCGCGAGTCAACAGATCGATCTGACGGCGTGCGCCTGGATCCTTCAAATCCTCGAAGTGCACCAGAGCCATCGGGTGAATCTTGATGATGTTGTTGATGATGAATTCCATACGCGCAAGGCCGATTCCCTTGGCGGGCAATTGCCACCAACGGAAGGAGGCCGCGGGGCTGGCGATATTCACCATCATGGCCGTGCGGGTCTGAGGCAGCTCGGCCAGATTGACCTCGGTTGCCTTGAACTCCAAGATCCCGTCGTACACGGTACCCAGCTCACCCTCGGCGCAGCACAGGGTGATCGGCTGCTTGTCCTTGATCAGTTCAGTACCATTTAACGTACCGACGATTGCGGGCAGCCCCAGTTCGCGGCTGACGATGGCCGCATGGCTGGTAGTACCGCCATGATTAGTGATAATACCGGCCGCTTTTTTCATGATCGGCACCCAGTCCGGATCGGTGGACTCGGTCACCAGGATGGAGCCGTCGCGGAACCGATCGATGTCGGCGGTGCTGTGAATGATGCACGCCTTGCCGGCGGAGATCGCCTCGCCGATGGCGGCTCCCGTCACCACAGCCTTGCCTTTTGTAGTGAGGCTGTAGCTTTTCACCAGGGTCGCCGACTTGGCGGACTGCACGGTCTCGGGGCGCGCCTGTACGACGTAGAGCTCGTTGGTATCGCCGTCCTTCGCCCACTCGATGTCCATGGGCCGGGCATAATGCGTCTCGACCGCAACTGCCCAACGGGCCAGCTGCAGAATCTCCTCGTCGTTCAGGACAAATGACTCGCGTTCGGGGCGCGGCGTATTGATATTGTGCGTGCGGGCGCCGCCGCCCTCGCCGTAGATGAGCTTCTTCTCTTTCGCGCCGAGAGACTTTTCGATGATCGGCTTATGGCGCCCATCCGCGAGGAAGCGCTTGAAGATGAGATACTTATCCGGATTGACCGCACCTTGCACCACGTTTTCGCCGAGCCCCCATGCGGCATTGATGACGACTACCCCGGGAAAGCCGGTTTCGGTATCGAGCGTGAACATCACGCCGGATCCGGCGCGGTCAGCGCGCACCATCTTTTGAATGCCGATGGAAAGCGCAACTTGCAGATGATCGAAGCCGTTATTCTCCCGATAGACGATCGCACGGTCCGTGAACAGCGAGGCGTAGCATTTTCGGCACGCGCGCAGCAGCTCGGATTCTCCGCACACGTTCAAAAAAGATTCCTGTTGTCCGGCAAAACTCGCCTGCGGCAGATCCTCCGCGGTCGCGCTGCTTCGAACCGCCACCGCAACCACCGGGGTCCCGCAGCGCTGCGAGAGTTCCCGGTAAGCAGCGCGGATCGACTCGGCGATGGGCGCCGGAAACTCCCCGTTAACGATGAGCCGTCGAATGGCGGTACCGGTCTCGGCGAGCGACTCTTTGCCCTGGTGGTAGGCATCGAGATGCTTGCGAAGCTTCGGAGCCAGATCGTTGGCCTCTATGTACGTGCGATATGCCGCCGCGGTCGTGGCGAAGCCCAGCGGTACGCGAATTCCGGCGCTCGCGAGTGCACGGGTAACTTCGGCGAGGCCGGCATTCTTGCCACCCACGCGATTCACATCGCTCGGTGTGGATTGATCAAACCAGACGATCGTCTCGTCCGGCACGGACCCGGCAGGCCCCATTGAAGCGGGTCGCTGCGCTGCATCTTTCCGACTATGTGCTGGCATTTCGCCTCCCCCTCACTTGATTGGCTGGTGGCACTATGCACGGCATTTGCCGCATGCAGGATTCGGATATCTACGTACTGCATCGACGTCGGCCGGCGGAGAAGCGACTACATTCCTAATATATATTCTTTATATAAGATGTTATCCATTGAAATTATTTAATATATTTTGACAGACAAGGGATAAAACTCGCACATTTCACCGGCCGAATAAACACCCGGCCTGCGATCATCGTTGCTTTCTTTATCTCTCAAGATTTTCGCCGCTTAGCCGACGCTGATCGCATGGCATATCGATTATGGGTTCGCGGAGCCGGCGCGCATTATGTCTAGCCCTCCGTCGGCGCCGACTTACCAGTCTGGCCGCAAACAGGTATCGATCGGCACTGCGGCGGATATCGAGGCGCGCGCCGCTGCGTTTCAATTTCTCGGGCAATTGGCGGCTGAAGTAACCAGGGGAAACGTCAATCTTCCTTGCTTTCCGGATATCGTGCTGCGAGTCCGCAAAGCGCTGAGCGATCCCGCCAATACCCCCGAAAAGACCGTCAAGATTGTGGGCGCTGAGCCGCGCTTGGCCGCCCGGCTTTTGCAAACGGCGAACTCGGCGGTGTTCAACCCCTCCGGCAAACCTTTGACGGACCTGCGCACCGCCGTTACTCGCCTCGGACATCAGCTGGTGCAATCCGCGACCATGGCCCTTGCAGTTCAACAGATGAAGAGCGAGGGCTCCTTGCGCGCAATCGCCGGACCCTTAAGTCAGCTGTGGGCGCAAAGCGTTTCGGTAGCCGCCATCTGCCAGGTCCTAGCCCGACGAACCAAGGTGCGGCAGGACGAGGCATTCCTGACAGGTCTGTTGCACGGCATTGGACACCTCTACATCATGGTACGCGCCGCCGGCGAATCGGCCGGCTCGCAGTATGATCACGTCCTCGCCGAATTGGTTGGCAGCTGGCATCCGTCAATCGGCAAAGCGGTGCTGGAAACTTGGGGATTCGCCGCGGAGATGTGCGATGCCGTTGGGAATCAGTTGGAGTACGAGCGCAAATCCAAAGGCGGCGCAGATTTAACGGATGTGCTCATCGCCGGCATCGTCCTTGCCGATGCCCTGGGGGACAATGAATGCGACTTCTCGCGATGCGCGAGTGTCCCTGCGTTTGCAGCCCTCGGCCTGGCCAAGGATGACTGCATGGCCATATTGAAGCACACCCGAGACGAACTCGGGACGCTGCACGACGCATTGGGCTGCTGAAACGGCCGGAGCTGCGGTTCGGCAGAGCCCCGCTTGCTTGCCCCCAAGTCCGCTTGGCGGTAATCGATCCTTCCCGCGTGCCGGCGACTTTCTCGTACAATCGCAGCGTTGTTTGCCGCGCCCGGAGATGGGCGCTGGCCGGCTGTTTTCGAGATGATTCCGAGCGTATTCATGACCGACACCCTCAAGACCATAAGCCCCGTCGACGGCCGGATCTACGTCGAGCGGCCGCTCGAGACAGCCGGCGGCATTGATCGCGCGCTCGACTGCGCCCGACGCGCCCACCCCGCTTGGGGCTCTCTGCCGCTCGCAACGCGCTGCGCGATTCTCGGCAGGGCCGTCGACGCCTTCGTCGCCAAGGCGAGCGACATAGCCGCCGAAATCACCTGGCAAATGGGACGTCCCATTCGTCACGCGCCGAGCGAGATCCGCGGCTTCGAGGAGCGCGCCCGCTACATGCTCAAGCTCGCGCCCGAGGCGCTTGCCCCCATCGAGCCCGGCGAGAAACCCGGCTTCCGGCGCCGGATCAAGCGGGTGCCGCTCGGCGTGGTCGTGGTCGTCGCGCCGTGGAATTATCCCTACCTGACGGCGGTCAATGCCGTTCTGCCGGCGCTGATTGCGGGCAACACGGTGGTGCTCAAAGCTTCACACCAGACACCGCTCTGCGCCGAACGCTTCCTCGAGGCGTTCGCCAGCGCGGAGGTGCCGGTCGGCGTGTTCCAATACCTGCATCTGTCGCACACCGATACCGCGCGCCTGATGGCCGACCGACGCGTCGCGAGCGTCTGCTTCACCGGCTCGGTGTCGGGCGGACGCGCCGTCGTCACAGCGACCGCGGCGGGCTTTGCGACCTCCGGCCTCGAGCTCGGCGGCAAGGACCCGGCCTACGTGCGCGCTGATGCCAACCTTGCGCATGCCATCGAAACGCTGACGGACGGCGCCTTCTTCAACGCCGGCCAGTCTTGCTGCGGGATCAAGCGCATCTATGTTGCGGCATCCCGCTACGAGGATTTCGTCGCTGGGATCGTCGAGCTGACGAAACAGTATCGGCTGGGATCACCGCTGGATCCGGAAACGACGATCGGGCCCGTCGTGCGCACTTCCGCCGCCGAGGCCGTCCGCTCCCAAGTGAAGGACGCCGTCGCCCGCGGGGCCCGCCCACTGATCGATGAGGCGTTGTTCGCGGCCTCTGCCTGCGGAACGCCGTACCTCGCGCCGCAAGTGCTGGTCGACGTGGATCACTCGATGGCGATCATGCGCGAGGAGACCTTCGGCCCTGCGGTCGGCATCATGAAAGTCGCCTCGGACGAAGAGGCGGTGCGACTGATGAACGACAGCGAGTACGGCTTGACGGCCGCGATCTTTTCGGCGGATCCGGAGCGCGCCGAGGCGCTGGGGGATGCGCTCGAGACCGGCACGGTGTTTCTGAACCGGTGCGACTACCTCGATCCCGCCCTCGCCTGGACCGGCGTCAAAAACTCCGGGCGCGGCTGCACCTTATCCCGTGTCGGCTTTGAACAGCTCACGCGGCCGAAGTCCTATCATTTCAGGATCACGACGTGAACACCTTGTTGCGCGGCAACTGGAATTATCCGACCACCATCTGGGCGGGCCCCGGCCGGATCGCCGAGCTTGCCGCCGCATGCTCGAGCGCCGGCATCAAGCGGCCGCTGCTCGTCACCGACGAGGGGCTCATCGCTACGCCGATGATCCAGAGCGCTCTCGCCGCTCTGCGCAATGCGGCGCTGTTCGGTGCCGTGCGCGGAAATCCGGCCTTGAGCCACGTCGAAGCGGGCTTAAGCGCTTACCGCGCGGGCGATCACGACGGCGTCGTCGCGTTCGGCGGCGGCTCGGCGCTCGACACGGGCAAGGTCGTGGCCTTCATGTCGGGACAAACACGCCCGTTGTGGGACTTCGAAGACATCGGCGACTGGTGGACGCGGGCCGACCCCGCCGGCATCGCGCCGGTCGTTGCGGTCCCAACCACCGCCGGCACAGGGTCGGAAGTCGGCCGTGCGGGCGTGATCCTCAATGAGCAGACCCATCAGAAGAAGATCATCTTCCATCCACAGATGATGCCGCGCATCGTCATATCCGATCCGGAACTGACCGTCGGGCTGCCTCGTGCAGTGACCGCGGCGACGGGCATGGACGCATTCGTTCACTGTTTCGAGGCATTCTGTGCGCCGGGCTTCCATCCGCTCGCGGACGGCGTCGCGCTCGAGGGCATGCGGCTCATCCGGCGCTTCCTGCCGCGTGCCTGCGCGGACGGCCGGGACATCGAGGCCCGCGCCCAGATGTTGGCGGCCGCATCGATGGGCGCCACGGCCTTTCAGAAAGGTCTCGGCGGCGTGCATGCGATTGCACATCCCGTGGGTTCTTGGTTCAACACTCATCATGGCCTGACGAACGCGGTCATCCTCCCCTACGTCGTGACGTTCAACCGAACCGCGATCGTCGACAAGACGGGGATCATTGCGCGCGTTCTGGATCTGCCTGCGCGCGACTTCAACGGTTTCCTCACCTGGGTGCTCGAGTTGCGCCGCGAGCTCGGCATACCGCATTCGCTTGCCGCGATCGGCGTCAGCGTGGACAAGGCCGAGATCATTGGCCGCGAAGCGGCGATCGACCCGTCGGCCGGCGGTAACCCGATCCCGGTCGATGCCGCGGCGCTCGAAGACATCTTCCGGGCGGCAGTAGAGGGCAGTCTCGAAGCCGCGGTCCGCGCTGCGTGAGCGCCCCGCGTGTCCTCGTCGTCGATGGCAACGTCGGCGAGATCCGAGCGCGGCTCATCGCCGCGCTCGGCTATGACTCGGGCAACGGGTACGCGCGGGTGCTGCGCCGTATCGACCCTGCGCTGCACATCGACATCGTGACCGGCGCGGATGCCGACCCCAAGTTTCCGCCGAGCGTCGGCATCCAGGATTACCACGGCGTCACGATGACCGGATCGGCGCTCAACATCTACAACGGCGGCGCACCGGTGAGGCGGCAGATCGAACTCGCCAAGGCCGTGTTTGCCGCCGGCGTACCGTTCTTCGGCAGCTGCTGGGGCCTGCAAGTCGCCGTCACCGCAGCGGGCGGCGAGGTGCGCGCGAACCCGCGTGGCCGTGAGTTCGGGTTCGCCCGACGCATCCTGCTCAGCGACGCCGGCCGGGAACACCGTCTGTTCGCCGGCAAGCCGGTCGTGTTCGAGGCGCCCACCGTCCATCGCGACGAGATTGCCTCGCTGCCGTCGGGCGCCACGATATTGGCCGTCAATGACTTCGGCGTGCAGTCGGCGGCATTCACTTGCGGACGCGGCACGTTCTGGGGCGTGCAGTACCATCCGGAGTACGATTACCTCGACATCGCAGCGGCGGCCGAGCGCTATGGCGAGGCGCTGGTCGGCGAAGGGATGTTCCGCGACGGTTCCGCGCTCGCTGAGTTCACCGCCGACCTTCGCCTCTTGCAGGCGAGCCCATCCGATACGCCGCTGCAATGGAAGTACGGGCTGGGTCCCGCCATGCGCGACGAGGCGCTTCGCCTCCTCGAAATCCGCAACTGGCTGGACGCCGCCGTGCGGCCTCATGCTAAGTTGCACACATAGCCTTTCACGAAGGAGAGATTCATGAGCGCAATAGCCGCCTTCAAGTCCACTGACGCAATAGCTGCCTTTCAGCGGCTGAGCGGGCACCAGCTGATTGCCGGACGATTGGTGCGCTCCGACGGTGTAGCATCGATCAGCGTGATCGATCCGGCAACCGAAGAGCGCATCGGGGAAATCGCCGATGCGACGCCGGCCGACATCGCTCAGGCGGTCATGGCGGCCAATGCCGCGCAGCGCGCTTGGCGCACCGTGAACTACCATCGCCGAGCGGAGTTGCTGCACGAAGTGTCGCGACATGTGATGACCAACCGGCCGCTGGTGGCCGAGATGCTGACACGCGAGATGGGCAAACCGTACAAGGAGTCCTTCGACGAAGTCGCGTGGTCCGCGAGTGCAGTCGACTATTACGCCGAAGTTGCACGCCACGAAAACGGTAGAGTGCTGGGCGCCACCGTGGACGGTCAGTTTCATTTTACGACCAAGGATCCGCTCGGCGTCGTCGTGATCATTTTGCCGTTCAATTATCCGCTCTGCCTTCTGTGCTGGCAGGCGGCCGCTGCACTCGCCAGCGGCAATGCCGTCATCATCAAGCCGTCCGATCTAACGACGCTGACCACGTTGCAGTTCGTCGCCGCATTCGATGCGCTTCCGCCCGGGCTGGTACAAGTCGTTAGCGGAGGCGGCGGCGCAGGCAAGCAGTTGGTTGAACATGCGGGTACGCACATGGTCGCATTCACGGGCGGAATCGAGACCGGGCGGATCGTCGCGGAGACTTGCGGACGTTTGTACAAGCGCTCGTTGATCGAGACCTCAGGTAACGATCCATTCATCGTAATGCCCTCCGCGCCCGTGGACATTGCAGCGCGCGGTGCCGCTTTCGGCGCATTTCTCAACTGCGGTCAGGTGTGCGCAGCCGCCGAGCGATTCTACGTTCACGAGCAAGTGTATTCGGAATTCATCGAGAGACTGGTGCATCACACATCGAAAATCCGCGTCGGCAACGGACTTGACCGTGTAGACATGGGACCCCTCGCCTCCAAGCGCGAACTTGCCCGGTACCTACGGATACTCGAACGCGCGCATACCGGGGGCGCGGCAGTTCTGACGGGCGGCGGTCGACCCGCGCATCTCAAGAAAGGCTGGTTCGTCGAGCCGACGGTTCTGGGTGAAGTCTCGGCGGATGCCCCCATCATGAATGATGAGACTTTTGGCCCGGTCGCGCCGGTGTGTATCGTCAGCAGCTTCGACGAGGCGCTGATGCTCGCCAACCGTTCCCGCTACGGGCTCGGAGCTACCGTGTACACGACGGATCTCGATGAGTCGATGCGCGCGGTCAATGAGCTGGAAGCAGGGATGGTATGGGTCAATGCACCGCTCCTCGACAATGATGCCGGCCCTTTCGGCGGCCGCAAGCAGTCCGGCATGGGGCGACAGCTCGGGGCCGAGGGTTTGGATACGTTCCGGCACACGAAACTGTCGATGATCGATCATACCGCGAAAGCGCACGATTTCTGGTGGTTTCCGTATGCCGACGCGGAGGCATTTCCGGGCAAGAAAGTTGGCTGACCCCGAGCACAGCGCCATCCAAGAGCAGGCGCCGGCACTGCCGCCCGACCTTGAAGCGCGCATTGCGGCCTTGGAAGCCGCCGAGTCGCACGCGGACTTCGATTGGTCCAGCTGGTTCTGGATGATCGCGCTGGGGATCGCGCTACCGGTGATCTTACTGGCCGTCGGCTGGCGGGCATGACGGCCCGCGCGAATCCGCTTGCCGACGAAAGTGCGTGGCCGCTGCTGCCTGCCGAACGCACCTGGGGCGCCGTACGCCTCGCAGTGACGCTCGCGACGACTGCCGCGGCAACCTGGCTCTATTTGATCGGCGAGTCCGTGGGCAATTATTTGGGCTTCATCCAAGGCGGTGTGGCGCTGGCCGCGGGTTGCATGATTGGGATGCTGCTGGTGCTGCTTGCGGCCGGTCCGACCTGCGTGCGCTTCGGCATCGACTCGGTCGCCGCAACCAAGCCGCAGTTCGGTTCACGCGGCTGGATCGTGCCGGCGGTGCTGCAGGGCATCTCGATCATCGGTTGGAATTCCCTGCTGATCATCTTTTTCGCAAAGTCCGCCGTGCAGCTGTGCGTTGCGCTCGGCATCTTGGAGGCCGGGCCGCGCAGCGCGGTTCTGGTATCGCTCCTGACGCTGCTTGCGTGCGCCGTCATTTTCACTGCGCTGCGTCGCGGCGCCAAAGGCGTATCGCTGGTGTCGAATATCCTCGTCGCGCACGTGTTCGTCGGCCTTTGGATGCTTCACCTGCTGGTGTCGCACCGCTGGCCCGAACTCATGGCGGCGCGCCCCGCCCTGGCGAGCCCGGACCGGCTGTGGAACTACACCACGGGCATCGAGCTCGGCATCGGATCGACCCTATCCTGGTGGCCATACATCGGCGCGATGATCCGCATGGCGCCCGATGGGCGCACGATTGTACTGCCGGTGATGCTCGGCATGGGGGCCCCGGTTCCCCTGCTCAGCCTCATCGGCCTTGCCGGCGTCCTGGTGCTGAAGACATCCGATCCGGCCGAGTGGCTGCGCACCGTCGGCGGCCCCACTTACGCGATCATATCGCTCGCGTTCGTCACGGCGGCCAACTTTGGCACGACGACCGCCGGCATCTACGCCTCGGCAGTGGGCCTGCGTAATTTCGCCGCCTTGCAGCGGCGCTCTTGGACCACGTTGTTGCTGATCACGATCACGCCCGTCGCGCTGGTCGGCATCTTCATTCCCGAACTGTTCTTCGCCAAATTCGGCAATTTTCTCGCGCTGATCGGCGTCGCATTCGCCCCGCTATGTGGCATTCAGATCATCGACTATTTCGTTCTGCGTCATCGCCGCATCGATATCCGCGCAATCTATGCCGATCAGGCGGCGGGAAGGTATTTTTTTTGGGGAGGCATCAACCCGGCCGCGATGCTCGCTCTCGCCGCAGGCTGCGCTACCTATGTGGTATTGCTCAATCCCCTGACCTACCACTCTAGAGGGCTGTACCCCTATCTGACGGCCTCGTTGCCGGCGGTGTCGGCGGCGGCTCTGACATATTTTTTCGCCAGCCTGCTAGTCATTCGCGCGGGTCGCGGAGGGTATCGTACATGAGCGAGAGAACTCTGCCGGGACAAGCACGCGTTGTGATCATTGGCGGCGGAATCATCGGCTGTTCGATCGCCTATCACCTCACCAAGCTCGGCTGCCGCGATGTCGTGCTGCTCGAGCGCGCGCAGCTGACGGCGGGGACGACTTGGCATGCGGCGGGCCTTTTGACTTCTCTGCGCGACACCGAAGCCCAGACGCGGCTGGCCAAATACTCGCAGGACCTTTATCGCAAGCTGGAGTCGGAAACCGGGCAAGCGACAGGCCTCATCGGTTGCGGTTCCATTCAGTTGGCGATGAGCAGGGACAAGGCCGAAGAGATGCGCCGCGGTATGCACATGGCCACCTGTTTCGGCGTTGAAGCGCACGAAATCACGCCCGCCGAGGTCAAGAGGATGTGGCCGCTCGCGGACGTGGGGGACCTCAAGGCGGCGTTTTATTTTCCGAACGACGGCCGCGTCAATCCGACGGATGTGACGCAGGCGCTCGCCAAGGGCGCCCGGCTTGGCGGCGCTCAACTCTTCGAAAACACGAAGGTGACCGGCATCCTCAAGTCTCAGGGCCGCGCCTTCGGCGTACAGACCGAGGCCGGCGACGTCCTGGCGGAATCCGTCGTCAACTGCGCCGGGATGTGGGCTCGAACGGTCGGCCGTATGGCCGGCGTCAACGTGCCGCTGCAGGCAGCGGAACACTACTACCTGATCTCAGAACCCGTACCCGGCGTGCATCCCCTGCTGCCGATTCTCCGAGATCCCGGCAATTCGGCGTACATCCGCGAGGAAGCCGGCAAGATCATGGTCGGCCTGTTCGAGTCTGCGGCGAAACCCTGGGGCACGGATGGCATCCCAGAGGATTTTCGCTTCGGCGACATACCGCCCGACTGGGACCGGATGTACCCGCATATCGAGAAGGCGATGCGGCGGGTGCCCTGCCTGCTCGAGACGGGCATCAAACTGCTGTTCTGCGGACCGGAATCGTTCACCGCGGACCATAACTATTTGATGGGTGAGGCGCCCAATCTCAAGAGCTTCTATGTGGCCGCAGGTTTCAATTCTCTCGGCATCCTCACCGGCGGCGGCGCGGGATATGTAATGGCGCACTGGATCCTCGAAGGCTGCGCGCCCATGGATGTGTGGTCGGTGAATCTGCGCCGGGTGCATCCGTGGCAGGACAACGACCGCTATTTGCAGGACCGCATCGTTGAATCGCTCGGCATCGGTTATCAGGACCACTGGCCGTTCCGCCAGCCGGCAACCGCCCGCGGAGTCAAAAAAGGCGTGCTTCACGATCGCCTCGCGGCCGCGGGCGCTTGCTTCGGCGAGTCGGCGGGTTGGGAGCGTCCGAATTGGTACGCGCGACCCGGACAGGCGCCCGCGTATGAGTACGGATGGGGCCGGCAGAATTGGTTCTCCAACAACGCCGAAGAGCACGCTGCAGTGCGCGAGCGCGTCGGCATGTTTGAACAATCATCGTTTGCGAAACTCATGGTGCAGGGTCGCGATGCGGCGAGCGTTCTGAACCGTGTGGCAACTGCCAATGTCGATGTCGCCCCAGGTCGCTGCGTGTACACCCAGTTTCTCAATACCGCGGGCGGCATCGAGGCGGACCTCACCGTTACCCGTCTCGCAGCCGATCGGTTTTTGGTCGTGACCGCCGCATTCACACAGCCGCATGTGGAAGCCTGGATACGCAACCAGATCCCGGACGGCGCTTTCTGCGCGATCAGCGATCTATCCGACGCGTACGCGATGCTCAATGTCCAAGGTCCCGCCTCGCGCGCTCTGCTCGAGGCGGTGTCGACGGACGACTTCTCGACGCCCGGCTTTCCTTTCGCGACGTGCCGCGAGGTGCGCATCGGCTATCAGACCGCGCTCGCCATACGGTTGACCTTCGTCGGCGAGCTCGGTTGGGAACTGTATATTCCGACGCCGTTTGCGCAGCCCGTATACGACGCCTTGATCGAAGCCGGCAAAGAGCACGGGCTGAAGCACTGCGGCTACCACACATTGAACTCTCTGCGGATCGAGAAAGCCTATCGAGATTGGCCGCATGACATCGGCCCCGCCGATACGCCTCTGGAGGCGGGCCTCGCATTCACCTGCGATTGGCGCAAGCCCGGCGGATTCATCGGCCGCGAGGCGCTTGCGGAGCTGCGTGAAGCGGGGCTGCCGCGGCGGCGCCTCGTGCAGTTTTTGCTGGAAGATCCCGAGCCGCTTATCTACCACAACGAGCCCATCTATCGCGATGGGGAGCGCGTCGGCTTCGTCACCTCGGGCATGTATGGCCACACCCTGGGGGCGGCGGTTGCGCTCGGCTATGTGGCGCACGCGGACGGCGTCAGCGAGGCTTATATCCATTCCGGCCGCTATGAAATCGAGCTCGCCAACGCTCGAGTGGCGGCGCGCGCATCGCTCGCGCCGCTGTACGACCCAAAAAACCTGCGTGTGCGCGCCTGAGCGAGGGGCTGGGCGTTGGCTCCCATTGATTTAGGTGCCAAAAGTGCCGGTGGGATTTCTCGGTAATTCTAGTGACTGTTTTTTTTGTAGGCGCCTCAAGCCCTTGCCGTCGGTGTTTCTGCAGGTCGTTATCGAGAAGCGCTGCCTCCGTCGAAGCCCTCGTCGGATTCAACGTCGTCTATGACCCCGGTGCAGGTAAAGGCGAGATCGTCGTCGTCCAACAATTCATCGATGGAATATTCCTCGAAATCTTCTTGATTCTCAGTCCACGTCGCGTCCAGGAACTCGCGAATTTGCTCTAGTTCCCGCACGCCCGCATCCCAGCTCGCTAGATGGCAGTTGGCGTACAGTCGAAGATCTCCAGTGGCGAGCGCGGCCGCAACGACAGAGAATCGAAATCCCGTGAGCGACTCCTGCAAGCAGGTCGGGCACTTTACCGGAAAAAGAATTTCAGGCTCTATCATGTCTTGCACCTCCGTAACATGCTCCATCGCTTAAATCCTACCGCGGCAAATGGTCTTTCGTGCTGCATCGCTGCTCCATCGCTGCAGCCGCGGACCAATCGCATCCTGGTATATGGTGACGCGGCGTAACCCTGTCGCAATGTGATCCATTTCCCGGTACCGATCGCATTTTCGCTTCCGTGAATGCTCCTTTGAATCACTGTCGCCGCCCGCAGACGTACCTCCGACGCTGATTAGCCATGTGTCGCGTGACGCGATGCACCAACAATCATGGTAGCGCCTTTTTCGGTGGCGCATGCGGTGCAACGCCAGGGCGGAGATCAACTTATGCCGGCATCCGAAAAACCGGAGCCATCTCTCAGTCCCGGGCGGCGTTCAGCGATAAATTGCTTTGTGATTGCCCCAGATCCTTGCACTCGGGCCCCGATCGACGGCCGCAGGGAACGGCTGTTGGGTAGCCCTTCCGGATGTGTTCATGAATCTATTCGATCTCGACGACAAAGTGACCGCTGCGGCCGTTGCCGCCGCGGGCACCGTCGTCGGCGCCCTGATCCAAATGCACGCCGTCTGGCGCAAGGAAGTGTCGGAGCGCGCACGCGGTGTACCGGCCACAAAGAAATCGAGACGCGGCCCGGTGCTGGCCGTATGTCTGCTCCTCGTCGGCGCTGCGGTGGGCGGTTTCGCCTTCTCACAGTACTTGGTGAGGCAGTCGGACCTCGAATCGGCGGCACTGCGTGGCCAGCTACAGACGCAGCTCGCGCAGATCAGCGCAACTGCGGCCCGACTGGAGCGGGCAACTCTGAGCGACCATGGTTCGAGCGGGCATGCGGCTGACGATCGCCGTGGGGCCGAAGGCGTCACCGTTACGACAACGGTTGGGCCGTGCCGCGCCCGCGCTGTGTTCGCCCCTGATGCGGCTCCGGCGTGCGACGAGCAGGAAGCACTGGGTGTCACACTCTGCGCGAGCGTGCCCTCGTCGGCGGTGGTGACCGTCATGGATCTGTACGCTCGGCCTGAGGACTCACCGCAGCCCTGGGCCGAAAGTCGAGTCGCCCCCGGCCAGGACGTCGGACGCGCGCGCTTCGCAGACAAGGTTTTCGAGCGGGCCGAGTCCGACCAAGCGAAGCAGGTGTGCACGAGCTTTTCCTCCTGGAACGGCGATCAAGGCTACAGTGCGCGCCTGGTCCTGAAGTACGTCATTACGCCGGCGACAAGCGAGGTCTCGAACGCGCCGCTCGTGCCGATTTCCGGGGTGGCACAGTAACGCGACGATCACCCACTGCGCCTTTTCCATGACCTCGCTTTGCTCAAACGGCACCACAGTATCGTCGCGACCGTGGATGAAGAGGATCGGGCGGCGCCCCGCTCGTTAGGCGTAGCCGATCCAGCTCCCTAATCTTCTTGAACTCCCGGACAAGCTGCCTTGATCTGGGTGGCACAAGGGCCATAGTCGCTTTGGAGCTGACAATAGCGCGCCAAGGTCGTCCGCATCAGTGTTTCGAATGCTTCTTCTTCTCCTCATCCGCCCCGATGGCAAGCTTGTCGGCACCCTCGGCGTCGTGCTTTTCAAGATCGGCAAGCAGACCTTCGTCAGACAGGTCGAGCGGGTGAGAATTTTCCCAGTCCAGGCGCGTAGTCTTCACCAGGCGCTTGATCACGTGGCCGGCGTCGGTCTGGACGGCGAGCTCGCGGCGCGCATCGAAGCTGCCAGGGGCGAGATTGATCGAGCCCACGACGGCGCGCTCCTCGTCCGCGAGCAGCATCTTGCCGTGCAGTTTCAAGCCCTTCAGCTTGTGCACCTTGGCCCCGACATCGTGCATGATACGCAGACCGCCGACCGCCTCGACCAGCTTCTCCTTCTTCAATTTATGCGGCGGCCGCGCCATGATATGAACCTTGACGCCCCGGTTCGCCGCCTGCACCAGCCGCTCGATGATCACCGTGTCCTGATAACGCTCATTCTGCAGCCAAAGCGAATTTTTGGCCGAGTCGATGAATGCCGCGATGCGCTCACGTCCGTTATTCGGGCACCAGATGAGGGGCGATTTGGGATCGGGCTCGAAGGGCTTCTTTTGGTGCCAGTCGGCCTCGAAGCACTTCACCATTTCGTCTACCTCGATCTGGTGGGTGGTTACGACCGCGTAATCGCGCGTCTCCGTGAGGTCGCGCGTCTCCCAGTTGAGCGATTCGACGAACCCGGCCGTCCCATCGATCACCATGGATTTCTCGTGGGTGAGGGCAAATGCCGGACTGCTGTCGCGGACCTCGATTCCGGCATCCTCGAGCGTCTTACGCGAGGCCTCGTTCTCGTTTTCCCCGCTGCGGCGAGCCGGGTTCAACATCACGCGCACGCGGACGCCGCGCTGCTTCGCGGCAATCACTGTGTTGAGCAGCGTCGGATCGGTGAACAGGAACATCCGAATGTTGAGCGTGCGTGCGGCGCCGTTGATCGCGTCGATGATGGGGTTGGCCGTGTCATCCGGCAGGACAATCAGTGTATGTGCCATTTTTTGGATTTCCTCGGCATGAATGGGGTTTGACGGCGGGAGTGACGCTGCGACGCGCTCATGCCGCGACCGTCGGCAGCGATGGGGGCGTTTCGTACTGGATGCGGTGCAACTCGGCGTAGACGCCGCCGCGCGCGATCAGCTCGTCGTTGGTGCCTTCCTCCGCCACGACCCCGTCCTTCAGCACGACGATCTTATCGGCATCGCGAATCGTGCTCAAGCGGTGCGCGATCATGATGACCGTTCGGCCCTTCATCAGCCGCTGCAGACCCTCGATCACGAGTCGTTCGGACTCAGTGTCGAGGGCAGCCGTCGGTTCGTCGAGGATCATGATCGGGCTGTTGCGGATCACCGCGCGGGCGATGCCGATGCGCTGGCGCTGGCCGCCGGAGAGCGTGTCGCCGCGTTCGCCCACCACCGAATCGTAGCCGTGCGGCATGCGACTGATGAATTCATCCGCATTCGCGAGCTTGGCCGCGGCGATGACTTCTTCGCCGCTTGCCCCGGGGCGCCCATAAGCGATGTTTTCGCGAATCGTGCCGCGGAACAGTATCGTCTCCTGCAATACGAAACCGACCTGCGCCCGCAGCGCCGGCAGCTTGAAGGTGTCGACGCTCTGTCCGTCGATCAGGACGCGCCCGGAGGTCGGGTCGTAGAAGCGCGGAATCAGGCTCAATACCGTCGACTTGCCTGAACCGGTAGGGCCGACAACGCCCACGACCTGACCGGGCGCGATCGTGAAGGACACATCCTTCAGCACCGGAGCGTCATCTGAATATCCGAACGCCACGTGCTCGAAGCCGATCGCGCCCTTGACCTGGCCCGGATCGATGGCATCGGCACGCTCCGGCACGATGTCATCGGCAGACAGTATTTTTTGGATGCGCTCCAGCGCCACCGTCGTCTGGGCAATCACGCTGGTCATGCTGGCTAAGTCCTTCACCGGCTTGAAGAACTTAGACAAGTACGCCAAGTACACCGTCAAGGCTCCGACGGTCATGGTCCCGGCAACGATCAGCGACGTTCCTTTCCACAGCACGACGGCGGTGCAGAGCGCGACGACGATGCTCACCACCGGCGAGAGCAAGGATTTGACCTGACGCGCCTTGAGCGCCGCCTCGACGGTGGCATGGCTCGCCGCCTCGATGTGCGCCGCCTCGAGATCCTGCCGCCCGAATGCTTGCACTTCCCGCACCGAGCCCAGGCCCTCCTGGACCACCGTGAGGACTTCGCTTTGCCGGACCCGTACGATTTTGGTCACGTCCTTCACCGCCTTCTTGAAGCGCATGACGAACAGCAACAGGAACGGCGTGACGCCAATGGCAATCAGCGTGAAGTCCCAATCGAGCCAAAACATCAATCCCAGCATAAAGACGATGGTCAGGAGGTCGACGACGATGCCGAGCGTCGAGGAGGAGGCAAAATTTTGCACCGTCGACACGTCCCCAGTGATGGTGGACATCAGCGTCCCGGTCTGCGTGTTGTCGTAGAAGCGCAGCGAAAGCCCGTGCAGGTGCTCGTACATGCGGATGCGCAAGTCATTCGCCACCCACTGTCCGACGCTGGTCGTGTAGTAATTGTCGACATAGGACGCTATCGCCGCGATGACGGCGATTAACAGGGTCGAGATCCCCGCGAACACCGCAACCCCGAGCGTGTTGCGTTCGATGCCGTGGCTATGCGCCCAGGCGAGCCATTCGGGCAGCTTGTGATTGTGGAGCGCATCGTCCAGAACGAGCTTGAGCGGCCACGGCGCCGCCAAGCTCATCGCGATCTCGACGATCATCGCAACGAACACGATGACGAGCCAACCCCGGTATGGCCGAAGGAGGTCGAGCACCAGTTGTGTCATCTGCTTGTCGGGCTTCGGGTGATCGTGCGCCATTATGATCCCGGCGGAAACTGGACTCCCGGAGGGCGCCTGGCCGCTTCGGCTGGATCGCCGCATAAGCTTGCTGGACCCTAACGAAAATCCCGTTGGCCTACTATTGGGCTGAATACCTATAGCTAATGCCTATCCGCTACAACCCGATGGACTCTCTCAGCCGTGCTGGGGCGAGCGGCAGCTTTGGGGTACCGTCAAGGAAAGGGATTTTATTTGCGTTATTGGCGGTGCACCACCAGAGAAATCAGGTAGTTGTCACTCAGCTCAACGTTTCGCCCGGATGTCCGTCGTGGCGATGTTGTCGTCTCCAGCGATGGCAGATGGAGCGGTCTATTTCGGCAGTGCTGATGGCAGCGTGTACCCGCTAAATTGACGTTCTACGGCGCATTCGTCCCAGACGGAATACCGCGAGCCCAATCAAAACTATCCAGGACATGACCAGGAGCAACAGCAAGGTGACTGGCGCGTTTTGACCACACATACCCCCAAACAGTGGATGACGCCCCGAGCACCCCGCCATCAGCATCAACACGGCAATCACAGGCCCGGTCGCGAGGACGAGCAAAACGAGTATTACCGTCTTAAGCATTGTCTCACCACGATGAACCTAGCCTAGACTCAGTGCCGCAATGGGGCACTCGGCGAACGGATCTCTCCACTTCATCCACCGCCACCTCGTCATCCCGCCTATCATATAGCGACGTCGTCCGCGGCGATTCGTGCGCCGCCATTGGAGCCATTTAAACAGTGTCTTTCCCTGGCGCCTGTATCGGTCTTTATACTCCACCTGAGTCTTATCGGATTGCCGCGGCAGTTTCCCCATTACTGAAGGTGGAGGGCGAAAGTGAAAACGACAATAGAGGCATCCTGCCATTGTGGCGCCGTACGCTTGGAGATAGAAAACCCTCCGGAAGCGCTGACGGACTGCAACTGCTCCATATGCCGCCGCTACGGCGTGCTGTGGGCGTACTATTCACCGAAAGAGGTGCGCATCGTTGCGCCCGCCGGCGCAACCGACATTTACATGTGGGGTGACCGCTCCATCGGGTTTCACAGGTGCAAGATGTGCGGTTGTATTACCCATTGGGCTCCGGTCGATGAGCATTTGAACCGCATGGGCGTCAACGCGAGACTCATGGATCCCAGTATTTTGAGACCCCTGCGTATTCGCAAGCTCGATGGTGCTGTAACCGGAAAATATCTTCGCTGAATTTCAGCGCGCCCAAAGCTTCGGTCTGACATCATGAAGATCTTCCCATCGAGGGAAATGGCGTCAGGTGACAGGTGCGGGCGGAAGGCCCGCCGTTGCGAAAGGCTCCGGTATCGCGACCTACGTCAACTCGACTCTGAACGAACCGAATTTTCCGGCCGGGCTCGAGATCGCCGGGATGGATCGATCATGATGGTCAAAAATCGGCCGTCAGATAGCCGAAAAAAGCACGCGGCGGGAATTGGGAGAATCCGGGGCTGTAGCCCATGTTCCAAAAATAGAAATTGGTTAGATTCTGCACCTGCACGCGCAGCGTCGCCGGGGCGCCTAATATCGTGAACCGGTATCGACCACCCACGAGTAGCACCGTCTGCGCAGGATTTTGCGTCACATCATCGACGCTTGCCGGAGCCGTACCAAAGTGAAAAATCGCGATATCGGCGGAAAGGGCGCGCCATCTCGGAAACTTGTAGTCGGCATTGATCACCGAGTAGACCCGAGGCTGACCGAAAGCGATCGAACCGACGCCTTCAGCGCTTAGATTCGGTCCAACAATTTTGACTTCACCTAGTAACACACCGGCCGCGACATTGAGATTCTTGAGGACTTCGCCAGACACGGACATTTCAAGGCCGGTGGCTCGCTGGAGTCCGAGCGCACGATCGACGTTACTCTTATCGATATTGAAATAGGGTTTTTCAATTTCGAAGACGCCCGCGATGAGTTTCACTTGCGGAGTGAGTAAATATCGAACTCCTGCGTCCACTTGCCATGTACGGGCGTCGGGAAGGATGGTGCCGCGATTCTGGGCGCTACTTGGAGCTACCCCAGAATCCTCAAGCCCCTGGGTATAGCCCGCGTAGGCAGTGACTTGGTCGTTCAGGGCCAACGCGGCGGTTCCGTAGGCGCGCAGCGGGTGATCGGTCAGTCGCGCCTCGGGAAGACCCGGGGACGTCACGTTTTTGTCGTAGCTCTCTTGCTGGATGCCGAACGCGAAGTCTGCGTGCCCCTGCCATTGAGCACGATAGGCCAAGCCCGCGCTCCACAATTCTGTGCGATCGTTGGTCCGTGCCGAGTAGCTGAAGGTTGGTTCGGGCACCTGGATGCCCTGATCAATCACGGCGGGCCCGACGTCAATGACATCGGACCCGCCGTAGAGGGCGAGCGTGTCGCGCCCGCGGGCCAGCAACACGATGTCTTGACGCCACGAACCAGTTCCAAAATGACCCGTGATACGCGCTTCGCCGGAGGTCGACGACGTCACCTGGTCCGGGTTTCCGACGATAAATTGCTCGGCGGCGCCGTTCGGCTGCGTATTCTGGTACAAATCGGCGTAACTGATCGGATTGTCAGCGATTGAACGAAATAAGCCAGCGGCCAATGACCAGGGTGTGCTCAGTTGGGCCGTGACGATACCGCCGTAGTTCTCCGATAGACTTTTTCCTTCGGCCCAATTCTCACCGTAGTAGCCTCGGGGAGTCTCCGGGGGTAGGTAATCGCCTCCCGTGAAGACGATGGGCAATGTCTTGGCGTGTGTGGTCTTTGTCCAGTCAAAGATTCCGCGAAACATCAGCCGATCGTTGGGCTTCCACTGCGGCGTCGCGCCGAAGTTCGCGACCGTTGATGTGTACCCAGGATTGGCAACGCCGAGGGGGGTTTGCGTGCTGATCTGATAGCTCGCGCCCATCGGCAATTGAAGCTCACTGGAGTTGATCGGAAGATTACCGTCGATGCTTAAGCCGCGAGCCTGGAAAGGACCCGCGCTGGCGACGATCGTGGCACTCGGTGTGCCGTTGCCTGGGTGTCTCAGGTCGTAGTCCACGATGCCGGTCGGTGCCGGGAAAGCATAGCCAATCTCACTCACGCCGATTCGAATCGTTGAGCCTTCAACCACACGATTGGACAGGGCTCCTTGTTGGTCAAAATACAGCCCATCGATGCGAACATTGCCCGCCGTCTGCGGGTTGAAGCCGCGCACGCTACCGGGGTTATACATACCGATACTCTCGAGTCCCAGGGTCAGTCCAAAGCCGTCGCTGGCCGAAGCCACCGGATCGTCGGACGCATGCTGAGCTCGAAGCGTGCTGACAGGTAAAAATACTAGCAGCAGCGCGGATGCGATCCCTCGCGCCCTTGCGACGGCATGAAACAGTGCCCGTGTATGTAACATCAGAGGTTATTCAAGTAGACCATCTAGATTGACGGCGCCGTTGAGCCATGACCCATGGAGCCATAGTCGCGCGTACCCGCGTCCTCAGTGCTGCCTACCAACGCCGAGACGGGCACGATTAAGGCCGCCCTCCTTAAATGCCGCTGCCAACGCGTGCGCGACCTCCGAGAGCGGTACGGTTCTCGTTGAAGACATCTCGGACCTCAGTGTAGGAGCCTCGGCGGGAGGGACCCAGACCGCTTACTGCACCGGGCTGGCGATTCACTGCATGCGTGAGCCCGCAGTAGCGCTTTGGCGTAGGATGCTGGCTATGAGCGGGACGCCCAGCGGCATTCACTCCAACCGTTGGCTCTGGATTGCCGCGATGTGGTGCGCGGGCGGGCTATTTGACGCGAGTCAAACAGTGCTCATTATGCGTTCGGAAGGCATGCATCACGCGTGGCTGCCGTTGTTCGGGACAGAGCTGACATCCTGGCTGCCGTGGGGGCTGGCGACTCCGCTAGTCATTCGCTTAGCACGGCGACACCCCGTGATCCGCTTTACGACGCTGCCGACGGCCGCCCTACACCTCGCGGCTTTCGCTGTCATTAGCCTGATCGCCGCCGCCTGGTCCGCCGTGCTAGTAATGCTTTTTAACCCGTGGGGCCATGCACCGCCACCGGGTCCATTCATGGACGCGTGGCGCGCGTCACTCCTCTACCAAGTCCTGACATACCTTTTCGTGTACGTACTGATATTGGCCATCACCTATGTGGTGGACTCGCGGGAAAGCGCGGCCCACCAGCGAACGGAGACCGCGCGGCTCAATGAGGAACTCTCCAGAGCGCAGCTTGCCGCGTTGCGCCGGCAAATGGAGCCGCACTTCATGTTCAACACGCTTAATTCCATCGCTGCACTGGTTCGCGATCATAGAAACGACGCTGCTGTGAGCATGATCGTAGGGCTCAGTGAGTTTCTGCGTCGTGCCTCGGAGGATTCCCATCGATCGCAGGTGACGCTGGCGGAGGAAGTTGAGTATTTGCAGCGCTATCTTGACCTTCAGAAGGTTCGCTTTGGGGAACGTCTTCAGGTGAGCGTCGACATTCCAGCAGAACTTCTGCAAGCGCAGGTTCCCAACCTGCTGCTGCAGCCCCTGGTGGAAAATGCGATCAAGCACGGCATTGCCAAGCGCGTCGCCGGGGGCGCGATCCGCGTTACCGGCGCCCGTCGCAATGGCAATCTTTATCTGAGTGTTCTCAACGATGGCCCGAGCTTGCCGGCAGATTGGCAGGCGACACATATTGGCATCGGCATCGGCAATCTGCGTACCCGTTTGCAAATCCTGCACGGGAGCGAATTCGAGTTGCAGCTGCGCGACGCCGATACCGGGGGAGTCGAAGTATTGGTGACTCTGCCTCTCAGGAAAGCATGAATGGTGTCCCTGGACGAGCCGCCGGCATCAATAACGGCCCTGGTGGTTGACGACGAACCATTGGCGCGCCGCAACCTGACCGTGCTGCTGCGCCGTGATCCGGACATTGGCGCCATCGCCGAATGCGGGTCCGGGTTGGACGCCATTGAGGAGATTCGTAAATCGAAGCCTCACCTAGTATTTCTCGACGTGCAGATGCCAGAATGCGATGGCTTCGACGTGCTCGAATTGTTGGGGAGCAATTTGCCGTCCGCCATCATCTTCGTGACGGCATACGACGAGTATGCGCTGCGCGCCTTTGACGCGGGGGCGCTCGATTACTTGTTGAAGCCGTTCGACGACGCGCGCTTCGGTCGTGCCTTAAATCGTGCGAAGGAAAAGCTCGCGCACTACACGCCGCTGCGATCGCAGCCGGTGGAGCGACTGGTCGTCAAGAGTCTGGGCCAAGTGGTGTTCGTGAATGTCGCGGACATCGACTGGATCGAGGCCGCGGACTATTACGCCTGCTTGCACGTCGGTAATGACACGCACATCATGCGTCGGACGCTTTTGGAGCTTGAGCGGGATTTGGGCGACGCAAAGTTTGTTCGCATTCACCGCTCTGTTATCGTGAACCTCAATCGGATTCGTGGGCTGGAACTACAGAACGATGGTGAGTACGCGGTCGTCTTGGATTCTAAGGTTCGATTGCGGTTGAGCCGACGTTTTCGCAAGCGACTGCAGGATCGCATGGACGTGATGTCAGGACGCGATTAGTGGAACGACCGACCGCGGCGTGGTCCAGAACGGATGACGAAATATTACCGCAGAGGTGGCCCCGACATTTTCAGACAGGCCGATAAGTGGAATGACTGCTATATTTTTCATCGATAGCAGGAGCATTTCCGATGAAACGACCGAGGCGCAACCACCCATTTTAGCCTCCCAGCGGGGCGCGATGCCAACCCATGCTTCGCCAGGCAAGGGAGGCCGCGTTGCAGAGTGAGTTCGATGTGGTGATCGCGGGCGGCGGAGCGATGGGTTCGGCGTGCGCCTATTTCCTGCACTCGAGTTTCAATTTTCGCGGCTCGATCATGGTGGTAGAGCCCGACCCCAGCTATCGCGCGGCCGCCAGCACGCGCTCCGCGAGCTCCATTCGCCGTCAGTTTTCCTCGCCCATCAACATCGCGCTGTCATCGTTCGGCATGCAGTTTTTGCGCGATGCGCCGCAACGATTTTCGCACACCGCGGTGGCCGCTGACATGGGGCTGGTCGAATCGAGCTATCTCTTCCTGGCGACGTCGCGGGACTGGCCGGCACTCGAACGGCGTGTGGCGATCCAGCAATCGGCGGCGGTTCCCGTCACCTTGCATGATCGAGCTGCGCTCGCCGCGCGCTACCCGTGGCTCAACACCGCCGACCTGGCGGGCGGATCCGATACGGCGAGCGGGGAAGGTTGGTTCGACGGCCACGCGCTGCTGTCGGCGCTGCGCGGCTCGAACGTGCGCGGCGGCGTGCGCTATGTGCGCGATCGGGTGATCGGATTCGAGCAGTCCTTTGACCGTCGAATCGTGGCGGCGCGCCTGCAGGAACGAGGCCGCATCGGCTGCCGCTACGCCGTGAACACCACCGGCACGCGTTCCCGCGAGCTGGCTGCGAGCGCCGGAATTGATCTGCCGGTGTTCGCACGCAAGCGCAACGTGTTCGTGTTTACCTGTCCCGTATCGATTCCCCGTTGCCCCCTCGTCATCGACCCATCCGGTCTGTGGTTTCGGCCGGAACGCGATCGGTTTCTGTGCGGACCTCCGGCACACCCCGATCCCGACGTAGCGGTGGACGATTTCGAGGTGGATCATGCATTGTTCGAAAACCATGCGTGGCCGATACTCGCGCAGCGGGTTCCGGCGTTCGAGGCGGTGCGCGTGACGAGCGCCTGGGCCGGCCATTATGACTACAACACTTTCGATCAAAATGCGTTTGTGGGGCCGGTGCCCGGCATTCCAAACCTGTTGCTCGCGAGCGGGTTCAGCGGTCACGGTTTGCAGCAGGCGCCCGGCATCGGTCGCGGGTTGGCCGAATACATCTGTTTCGGCAAATACCGCTCAATCGATCTCGCTCCGCTATCGTATGCGCGCTTACTGGCAAGGAAGCCGCTGCGCGAGTTCAATGTGATATGACGCCCCTCCCCCGCCTTGAATCACTGGGAAAAGAAGATGCTACAGCTCGATGCCGCCGCTCTCGCCGCACGCCTTGACCGGCGAGCGCTCATCGAGGCTCTCGACGCAGGCTTTCGCAAACCATGCTCGATTCCGGTGCGTCAGCAATATCGGGTGGAACCGGCGGTGGCGGGCCAAAGCGGCGGCACGTTGCTGGTGATGCCGGCGTGGACGGCGGGCGGCGCGCTCGGAATCAAGCTCGCCACCGTGTACCCGGACAACCTACTGCAGGGCTTGCCCGCGGTGTGTGCCAGTTATCTGCTGCTCGACGCCACGACCGGGCAGCCCCGTGCACTCCTCGACGGCAGCGAGCTGACCCTGCGGCGCACCGGCGCGGCATCCGCGCTGGCATCGCGTTATCTGTCGGCGCCCGATGCGTCACGCTTGACGATGGTGGGCACCGGCAAGCTCGCGCCGCATCTCATCGAAAGTCACGCGCTGGTGCGGCCGATTCGTGAAGTTCGCATTTGGGGCAGGCGCATCGAGCGCGCCCGGGCACTCGCCGCATCCCTGGCACGAGCCGACCTGGCCGTCGAGTGCACCGAGGATCTCGAGGCGGCCACGCGCTGGGCCGACATCGTGAGCTGTGCCACTCTCTCGCGCCGCCCGCTCGTTTTGGGCGCGTGGCTCAAGGGCGGACAACACCTGGATTTGGTCGGGGCATTTACGCCGCAGATGTGCGAGGTCGATGACGAGGCGCTCGCACGCTGCGAGCTGTTCGTCGACACACGCTCCGGTGCGCTCAGCGAATCCGGCGAAATCATCGGGGCGATTACGCGAGGCGTCATCGATGGAAGCGCGTTGCGCGGCGAATTGTCGGAGCTCGCGTCGGGCCTGTTCAAACGATCGAAGGCGCGCGCCATCACCGTTTTCAAAAGCGTCGGCACCGCGCTCGAAGATCTCGTGGCAGCGGAGCTGGCGCTCGGCTGAATCAATCGACTTTTGCCAGCTCGCGCGTCAGCGCAACACCCCCCTCATCCGCCAATGCTGCGGCGTGCAGCCGCGCCATCACCTCGGCGCCGTCCGAGCGCGCCGTCAGCGTCTCGACCTGGTCCAGCAAGCGCTGAAAATTCCGATAGCCCCGCTCGTATGTTTCGCCGTAGCCTTTGATGAGCGACTGGGCCCGCCCCAGCTCCACCGCCAAGCGGTACCGGGGGGCCGCAAGGCGCTCGATGAGGCCGAGCCACTGCGCGATGCGCGCATTCTCCTCCTGATATCGCAGCGTGCCGCGCCGCCAGCGCCTCAATCCCGCGAGCGTGCGAAACAGCAAGAACCCGCCGAGAGAAGTCGTGCGAATCTCCTTGCCGCCGCTCCAGCGCTCGAGCCAGCGACAGGCGCGCGAGGAGTTAAGCAGCCGGCGGCCGAGGCCGGCCGGGAGCGTTCCGGCGATTTCCGCGACGCGCGGTCTCAAGAATTCTGTGATCTCGAGAATCTGGCCGGGCGCGGCACGTACTTCGGCGCGCACTCTGGAGAAGCGCGCCGCACGGATCTTCAGATCCGCGACCCGCAGCGTATCCTCGAAGCTCATCCACAGAGCGAGGGCGCGAGCCACCGTTGCGGTAAGCGTCTGCGCGGCAATCTGCGGGGCGCCCGACGCGACCGCCGCCGCCGTGTCCTGCCCGCAACGATCTGCATCGAGGGCCGCGATCCGCTCCACCCGTTCCACATACAACGCCGCATAGGCCGGGTCCTGATAGTCGATCAACCGGCGCACCCCCTCGAGCACGAGCGGCTGCAGCGGCGCGGACAGGCGCAGGATTCGATCGAGCAGCGATTGCAGCTGCGGCGAGCGCGCTCGAGCGGGAGGCGCGGGCAGAGCGGGCGCCGCGCCGCGATCGGGCGCTTCGTTTTCGCCGCGCACCGCGCGCTCGTACGCCTCCCGAAATGCCGCCATGTTCGTTTCGACGGCGATCCCACTGTGCTGGATCGCGGCCTCGAAGGCGTTCTTGCCGAACGGCAGAACGCCGCTGCCGCAGATCGCTCCCAACAACACCGCGCTGATGACGCTTCTGTGCCGTTCCGCGACCTGCGCCATGTCGAACAGAATGAGGCGCTTCGCCTGGCCGCGCACGAGCGCGATCAGCTGTGCCTCGTCAGCTGCGCCGCTGCCGAGCGCGCTTTTCTCGCCGATCGTATAAGCCCGATGCGCCGAAGCAATGAGAGTGCAGCGTTCGGGATCCACAAGGCCGCGCTGGATCATTCTGCCTGCCTCCGCGAGTTCGGCGGCGACCACACAGTCCACATCCGCGGCGGCGGGCATCAGCGCCATGATCGGCTCTCGACCCATCCGGGTTGCCGCCGCGCGCGGCAGCAATTCGAGGTAGTAGATCGTCGCGCCGGTGCGCTGCGCGACGCCCGGCACCGAGGTGGATTGCACGATGTAGTCGGCCGATTCCGCGATCTCGACGAGCCAGTCGGTGAGCACGCCGCCGCCTTGACCGCCCAAGGCTGCGATGGCGAGCCGCAGTGGCCGCTCGCTCACAAGACGTAGCGCAGACGCCGGCGTTCGCTACGCCGCTGCAGCACGCCGATCAGCGCCGAACGTACGCGGTGCAGGAGACGATCCCACCGGGTCGGATTGTGCAGCAGCCCCGCCCGATAGAATGAGGGACAGAGCACGGCCGCGTGCGCCACTTCGCCGCAGACGCCGCAGCCGATGCAGCTGTTGTCCACATGCGCCACCGGATCGGTGCGCAGCGGATCCGGGTTGTCCCGCACGGTGAGCGATGGGCAACCGGAGAGCCGAATGCATGAATGGTCGCCGGTGCACAAATCCGGATCGACGCCAAAGCGCTCGCGCACGACGCGCCGGCCGTCCTGGATCGCTTTTTGAGTGATCGGCTGCACGCGCCGTTGCCTGTTGAGCGCGCATTCGCCGTCGGCAACGATCACCTTGGGACCTCGGTAGGTGGTCGTCAGCGCCTCGCGAAGCGTTGCCAGCGTCTCGCGCATGTCGTAGGTATGCGCTCGGCGAACCCATTTGATGCCTACACCCTTGACCGCATCGACGATGGAGTGATTACCCGCGCGACGCGGGTTCGCAGCGCGTGATGAGAGGATATCCTGGCCGCCCGTTGCCGCGGAATACCCATTGTCGATGATGACGGTCAGATTGTCGTGCTGATTGAAAACCGCATTGCCGATGCCGCTGGTCAAGCCGTTGTGCCAAAAGCCGCCGTCGCCCATCACCGCCACCGCCCGCTTGCCGCCTTCTGTTCCGAGTGCGGACGCGCCCGCGGCGCCGAGACCGTAGCCCATTATGCTGTTGCCCATGTTGAAGGGCGGCAGCGTCGCGAAGGAATGGCAGCCGATATCCGCGCTGATGTGCAACGGTCCCATCTCCCGCTGCAGCAGCTTCATAGCCGCAAAGAACGGCCGCTCGGGACATCCCGTGCACAGGCCCGAGGGGCGCGCCGGAATGAGCGCGGCGAGCCGTTCCGGCGGCATCAGCGGCATCGCGCGCGCAGCGCCCGGCTGCGCGGGGCTCGAATGGGGACGCAGCTGAGGGACCCATTCCTCGATGAACTGCGCGAGGCCTTTGCGCAGCACATCGACTGTGTATTCTCCGTGCATCGGCAAGACGCCTTTGCCGATGATGCGGGCGTCGACTTCCTGCTTGCGCAGGATCTGGCTCGCAGCCTGCTCGATATAGTCGGGCTGGCCCTCCTCGACGATGAGCACCGCACGCTTGCCGCGGCAGAAGCTGACCCATTCCTCCGGGATCAGCGGGTACGTGACATTCAGTACGTACAGCGGGATGTCGCTCGTACCGAACGCATCTGCGCACCCGTTGAGCTCGAGCGCGCGCAGCAAGCTGTTGTACAATCCTCCCTGCAGAACGATGCCTACCTCGTCGGCTTTGCCGGGCTGCAGGTCGTTGAGCCTGCGCTCGGCCACGAACCGCAGGGCAGCCGGCAGCCGCACCTGAATCTTCTCGCTCTCCTGCGCGTAGGTGGAAGGTGGCAGGATGATGCGTCCGTAGTCGCGCGAGGGCGCCGCCAGGGCATCGGCCGCCGAGAACGCAGGCCGCTGGTTGGCCTTCGCCAAGAAGCGGCCGTATACGTGGCACGCGCGGATTCGCAGCATGAGCATGACGGGCGTGTTGGTCGCTTCCGATAGCTCGAAGCTCTGCTCGACGGCGCGTACGATCTGCGGCAGATGGGGTCGCGGATCAATGAGCCACATCTGCGATTTCATCGCAAACGCGTGCGTGCGCTCTTGCATGATGCTGGCGCCCTCGCCGTAGTCCTCCCCGAGGATGATCAGCGCGCCGCCGCGCACACCGGAGGATGCCAGGTTCGCGAGTGCATCGGATGCGACGTTCGTGCCGACGGTCGACTTCCAGGTAACCGCACCGCGCAGGGGGTAGTTGATAGACGCGGCGAGCATCGCTGCGGCGGTCGCCTCGGATGCGCTCGCCTCGAAATGAACGCCCAACTCGCGCAGGATGTCGTCCGCGTCCGCGAGGACGTCCATCAGATGAGAGATCGGCGCGCCCTGATAGCCGCCGACGTAGGCGACGCCGGACTGCAGCAGCGCCTTGGTGACGGCAAGAATTCCCTCACCCCGAAATTCAGCGCCGTCGCCGAGGCGCAGAGACTGGACTTGCTTCCTGAACGAGCGCTCTGCCATGGTTTCTACCCCGGCACCAGCGCCAGAACGCGCAGCGGGCTGCCCGACCCGTTCACGATCTTGAGCGGCGGCGCGATCACAACGGCGCCAGTTGGCGGCAGCTGATCGAGGTTCGTCAAGCTCGCCAGCCCGAACCGGTTGGCACCGTGCATGATCGTATGACAGGGGAACATGGGAGTGAAGGTCGCCGCTTGGCCCGCGTCGGTGCCGACCGTCTCGACGCCCACCCCCAGAATGGCGCGCTCGCGCGCGAGGAACGGTACGCACTGCGGATGGAAGCCCGGCGTATGCGAGCCGTCCGCCCCGATATTGAGGAAAGCCTCGCCTGCGCGCTTGGACCAGTCGGTGCGGATCAGGACCCAGGCGTGGCTCGGAATGCGGCCATGCCGGCTCTCCCACTCCTCGACGACGCCTTGTGTGAGCAGGAAATCAGCGCTGTCGCGCGCCTGCCGGGCGACGTCGATGACGCACGCCGGACCGATGAAGCGCTCGACCGGAATGTCATGCGTCGCGTTCTCGGGGTAATCCTTGCCGGTCACCCAATGCACCGGAGCGTCGAAGTGTGTGCCGGTATGTTCGCCGCAGCTGATGTTGTTCCAATACCAGGCGGGTCCGCGCGCGTCGTAGCGCGAGATCTCCTCGAGCGAGAACGGCTTCGAGGGAGCAAACTGCGCCGGCAGCCGGATCGTTTGCGTGGAGGCCTGCAGCGGGGCGGTGAGATCGACCACGCGGATGCCGCCGTGGAGGATGCCGTCGATGAGCGTGGCGAGTGCCTGTGCATGAGCGGTCATTTATTTCCTCGCGATATTTGGGCGGTGAGCGGGTCGCGCAGGCTTTTCATCGCCGCGATGAAGGATTCTACGTCATCCTCGTTATTGTAGAAGTGAAAGCTCGCTCTGACATTATCGTCGCGGAACGAGGTGACGATGTTACGCTTCAAGAGCTCTGTGCACAGCCGGCCGCTGTCGCGCGACGGCACGGCGACGGTGGCGCCACGGCGCTCGTTCTGCCTCGGGGTGATGCTCGGCCACCCTATTTCCTCCAGCCTTTGCATGCAGCGCCGCGTCAATGCGTAAACACGCTTCTCGACTTCCGCCGTGCCGACTCGCAACAGCATCTTGAGACCCGCCTCGGCCGCGTAGCAGTTGACGACGGCCGGCGTTCCCGCTTCGAAACGGCGCGCGTTCGGCGCCGGCCGGTTGGCGGTAATGTCCATCGCGGCAATATCGGCTTGCGCGAACCAGCCGCTGTTGGTCGGCAATAGGGATTGCACCAGGGAATCCCGGACATAGAGGAATCCGATTCCGGCCGTACCGAGCAGATACTTGAGCATGCCGCCGACCGCGAAGTCGACATCCAGAGCCTTCACGTCGATGTCGAGCGACCCGACGGACTGATAGCAGTCCAGCAGTACTTTTGCGCCCCTGGCGCGCGCCAGGCGGACGATGCCGGGAATGTCCAGTTTGGCCCCGTTGCGGAAGCATACGTGGGTGATCGCCACGAGCTGCGTCTGCTCGTCGATCGCCTCCGCGAACATCTCCAGCGGAACATAACCGTCCGACGCGCGGTGTACGTGGACGACTTGCGCACCGCGCGGCTCCTGCGCATGCCAGATCTGCGCGTTCGTCGGAAACTCAAAGTCGCTGACGACGACTTTGTTGCGGGGACCGGAAAAATGCAAGGCGCTCGCCAGCGCATTGAGTCCTGCGGACACGGACGCGGTGACCGCAATCTCGTCGGGCACGGCGCGCAGCAGCGTTGCCACCAGCGCGCGCACGGATTCATTCTTCATGACCCATACATCCCAGTTCGCGCCCAGCAGGAGGCGGTCTTCCATGTAGGCTTCGAAGGCGGCTCTCACTTCGTTCGCGAGTGCGCAGTAGGAACCGCTGTTAAGATAGGTTTTTCGCTGCAGCACCGGGAATTCCTTGCGCAGCGACTCGAAGTTCGGTTCCATGTTTGTTCTCATCGCATGGACAGAGGCTTGACTGCGGTCAATCCCGCCTCGCTCGTGAGATACACCGCGAAAGTGCCGAGCCAGTGACCGCCCTCGTAGTGCTCCCCCGTGACGGCGGGTAAAGCCGCATCCCGGTGGAGTCGGGCGGTCATTAGGAGCACCGGAACGCGACGATCGCCTGGGGCGAGGCCGCTGGCGATGCCTTCGAGCATCCAAGCACGGCTCAAGTTGAGACCGTCGATGTGGGCGAGCTTCGGATCTGCGCGGTCGGTCGCGAGAGCCGGTTGCAGCCACACCCTGTCCGCCCGGCGGGGAATTCCGGGTAGGAAGCCCGTGAGCCAGCGCTCGAACGCTTCGCGGTCGAGCACCCGGCGCATGAAGTCCGCCTCCGCGAGACAGGGCGAGAGAAAGTCTTCACCGGACGGTTCGTAATTGAGCGGACAGTTGAGATCCGCGAGATAGAACCTGCGCGCCGCATACGCGAGCACGCTGCGCATCTGTGCCTCGCCGGCGACAGCGGCCCAGTCCCAAATCAAGCCGAAAGAGAACGCAGTCTGATCGTGCTCGCCAGCCCGGATGGGATACTGCAGCCTGCCAATCCAGATCTCCAATCTCAATGCGGCCTCGGTCTCGAGCGGTCGCAGGGCGCTCAACCACTGCTGCGCCTGCGGATCCTTCCACCCGCGCAGCTCCGAGCACAGCTGCAGCAGCCAAGCAAGGCCATACGGCCGCTCGAACGAGCGTCGGTCTTCCCGCCTGAGGTATGCGAGCTCGCCGGCGATGTTCTCCGCCGTCAGGCTGCGCGCAACGGCCGCTCGCGCCGCCTGCGCGAACGCTGCATCCGGAAACAGATGCAGGAGGCGCGCGAGCAACCAATGGCCGTGCACGTCCGAATGCCAATCAAAACAACCGTAGAACGCAGGGGTCAGCTCGTGCGGAGGACGCGCGTCGGCATCGCTGTCCATCGTGTGAGAGAGGTGGCTTGGGTACTCCTCATGCAAACACTTGAGCGCGAGCGCCGCGAAACGCGCGGCCGAGGCAGCATCCAATGAAATCGCTCCCGCGCCGAGGTTAGGTGATGCCGTATCCGTTGCGGGCGATGCCGTATCCATTGCCGGCGACGCCGTGCCCGGCGTCAAATGCATCGATAGCACAACGATCGCGAGGGATGATGCTCGGCGCATCGGCGCATTATCACACGAAGGCCGGTGCCTCGCAGGTGGCAGGTGCTTGCGAGTGCAATGCAGAATGTCAAATTCGAGCGCTTAGCGCGGCATCGACCGCGCGGGCGAGCTTCGATGTGATCTCCTCGAGTTCCGCGTCGGTCGCATTATAGGGAGGCGCGAGGATGATCGTGTCGCCGGCGGCGCCGTCGACGTTGCCCGAACACGGGTAGCATATGAGGCCGTCGGCAAACGCACGCTGGCCGACGTCGAGGCTCAGCGCCCGGTCCGCCGGAAACGGCGCGCGCGTCTCACGCTCGCGTACCAATTCGATTCCAATGAAAAAGCCTCGGCCGCGCACATCGCCCACCTCATCGAAATTCGACAGCGAGCTGCGCACGGCTTCTTGAAATGCCGCGCCCGCTGTTCGAACGCGCTCGAGCAGGCGGTCGCGCTCGATGATCTGCTGCACGGCCAGTCCCGCCGCGCAAGCGGTTGTGTGGCCGGAAAACGTGTGGCCGGTCATGAATGCCCCATGTTCACGCAGAATGGGAGCCGACACGTTTGCAGTGACGAGAGTTGCGCCGAGCGGGATGTAGCCGCCCGCCAGCCCCTTGGCGATGCTCATGATATCCGGCACCACCCCGTCATGTTCCAACGCACGCCACGTGCCGCAGCGGCCGGAGCCGCACATGACCTCGTCCGCGATCAACAGCACATCGTACTTGCGGCACACCGCCTGCACGGCGGACGCGTAGCCGGCAGGCGCCGGAACGACACCACCGGCCGCACCCACGATCGGCTCGAACACAAATGCGGCGACCGTTTCGGGTCCAAGGGCGAGTATGGTTTGCTCGAGTTCGCCCGCGAGATAGCTCACCAGCGTTGCCGGCGAACACCCATCGGGCATGCGGTAGATGTTCGCGGCGGATACGAACGACACATCCAGGAGGCTGCCCTCGAATGCGTGGCGGCGCGCGGCAAAACCCGAGATCGACAGGGCGCCCAGTGTATCGCCGTGCCACGACCTATGGCGTGCGATGAAATGGCGTTTGTTCATCAGGCCACGCGCGGCGAAATGCTGCAAGGCTACCTTGAGCGCGGATTCGACGGCCTCGGAACCGTCAGTGCCGTAAATGATGTTCTTGAAGCAGTTTCCGGACACCCGCAGCAGAGTTTCCGTCAGCGCTTCGAGAGCGGAACTCGTGAATAAGTATCGATAGCCGTAGGCGACCGCATCCAACTGGCGCGAGATTGCCGCATTGACTTCGGGATGGCAGTGGCCGACGCTGAATACGGCGGGCCCGCCCGAGCCGTCGATGTAGCGTTTCCCGGCCTCATCATAGAGATACGCCCCCTTGCCGCGGGCAATCTTCGGCAAATCGTGAATTCCAAATCCGCTGGGTCCCCGGCTTCTCGTCATGTGCGTGCAATCCTCGATCGTCCGTTCGGTGGAGCGGCAGTGTACTTAATCCGCGCGAGGTGCAGTGCGCCTTGCTTCGCCTCAGCGGCGAGAGCGGAACGGCGAACCTCGCGACCTATCCTTTTATATTATATTTATATATTACAACTTATTATCATGTATATTACATGTCAATTATAGCATTAGTTGTGATTCGATTAAGCATGGTGGCAGTGCTCATCAAGCGAGACTCATCGCTCTCTTCCCGCCATGCATGCGCCTCGGTGCGGAACCGGGGACTCAGGAGCGGCAGGCGCTTTGCGCTCCGATCGGATCCAGGCTTATGCTGAACGACAACAGTCCTGAAGAGAACGTGCAGCGTTCCGGGAGATTGCCGTGGCGACGGACAAATCCGACATCGAGCAAATGCGGGCAGCCGTGACAGCGTCGCTGCATGAACATTGGGGACTTTTTTTGACCGAAGGAATCATTCTCCTGATCTTGGGCGGCGCAGCCATCGTGCTTCCTGCCATCGCCACTTTCGCGGTTGAGATCATCATTGGCTGGCTCTTGCTCATCAGCGGCATCGTCGGTTTGATCACCACCTTCCGTATGCGGCAGGCGCCCGGGTTTTGGTGGTCGCTGTTCTCAGCGGTGCTCGGTATCGCGGCGGGTATCGTACTGCTTCGCTGGCCGTTGTCGGGGGTGGTGTCGCTCGCCTTGATACTAACGCTGTTTTTGCTGTTCGAAGGGATCGCATCGATCATGTTGGCGCTGAATCATCGCCATGGGTTTTCCGCACGCTGGGGTCTGATGCTGATGAGCGGAATCATCGACCTCATTCTGGCGGGGATCATATATCTCGGACTTCCCGGAACGGCGGTGTGGGCCATTGGACTCTTGGTGGGCATTAATCTGGTATTCGGCGGCTCGGCGCTCATCGCCATGGCACTGCATGCGCGCGGCAGCAGCGTACCGCCGTCGTCGCCGGGTGGAGCGACGGGGACGCCCTAAGTCTCCCCCCGCCCAAAGCCGCGAAACGCACGCATCGTCGTGGGCGGGGATGAATCCCGGTATCAATGAGCGGCTGAGGGTTTAGAGCATGGCGATCGATCTCCCCAAACGCGCAGGAACGGTCATCGTCGGTGGCGGCGTCATCGGCTGTTCCATCGCGTACCACCTGACCAAACTCGGTTGGAGCGATGTCGTGCTGCTCGAGCGCAAACAGCTGACGAGCGGTACAACCTGGCACGCGGCGGGGCTCATCGGCCAACTGCGCCAAAGCATCAATATGACGCGGCTGGCGCGCTACACGGGCGAGCTGTACCGGGGTCTCGAGGCGGAGACCGGCCAAGCGACGGGTTATCGGCAATGCGGCTCTCTGTCCCTGGCAACCACCACCGGCCGCATGGAGGAGCTGAAGCGCAACGCGTCGATGGCCAAAGTATTCGGCCTGCCCGTCGATGTCGTGTCGCCGGGCGAGGTTCGTGACTTGTACCCGCTCGCCAATCTCGAAGACGTCATCGGCGGCATCCACATACCGAGCGACGGCTACGCCAACGCGGTCGATATCACGCAGGCGCTCGCCAAGGGTGCGCGCAGCGGCGGGGCACGGATTTTTCAGGACGCCAACGTCACTGCCATTCACCACGACGGCCGCCGCGTGAACGGCGTACAGACCGAGCATGGCCGGCTCGATGCGGATTACGTGGTGTTGTGCGGCGGTATGTGGACTCGAGACCTCGCTGCAAGTATCGGCGTAACCGTACCGCTCCACGCGTGCGAGCACTACTATGTCCTGTTTAAGGATGTCCCGGGCCTGCATCCGGGCATGCCGGTGCTGCGCGATTACGATCATTGCAGCTACTTCAAATTCGACGCCGGCAAACTGCTGGTCGGTGCGTTCGAACCCAACGCCCGTCCGTGGGGCGTGCACGGGATTCCGGAGGATTTCGCCTTCGGCGAGATCGCCGGCGACCTCAGCCACTTCGAGCCGGTTCTGCTCGATGCAATGCGTCGGATACCCGCCCTGGAGCATGCCGGCATTCAAAAGTTCTTCTGCGGCCCCGAAAGCTTCACGCCGGATGTGCGCTACCATCTCGGCGAGTCGGCCGAACTCGCCAACTGCTTTGTTGCGGCCGGCCTCAACTCCATCGGGCTACAGTCAGCGGGGGGCATCGGCAAAGTCATCGCCGAATGGATCCGCGACGGGCGCCCGCCGCTCGATCTGTGGGAGGTCGACGTCCGGCGCAACATGCCGTTTCAGATCAATCGCAAATACTTGCAGGCCCGCGTCTCGGAGAGCCTGGGCCTGCTGTACGCCACCCATTGGCCATTTCGGCAGTATGAAACCGCTCGGGGCGTTCGCAAATCCGCGCTGCACGATCGCCTGGCCCGCGCCGGCGCCTGCTTCGGCGAAGCCTTCGGCTGGGAACGAGCCAATTGGTTTGCTCCGGCGGGCATCGAGCCAACCTACGCATACAGCTACGGCCGGCAGAACTGGTTCGAACACAGCGCCCGGGAACACCGCGCGGTGCGCAGCGCCGTGGGCCTATTCGACCAATCCTCGTTCGCCAAATTTCGCCTCGAAGGGCCCGATGCACAGCGCGTGCTCAATCGAATTTGTGCCAACGACGTGGCGGTGGCACCTGGGAAAATAATCTATACGCAGTGGTTGAACGAGCAAGGCGGAATCGAGGCGGACCTCACCGTGACGAGGCTGAGCGAGACGGCCTATTTGATCGTGACGGGAGCGGAAACCGAAAGTAAAGATTTCAACTGGCTGCAGCGGCACATCGACCCCGCCGCACATTGCGTATTGACCAATGTGACCTCCGGCATGGGCGTGTTGTCGCTGATGGGGCCGCGGGCGAGAGAGCTGCTGCACTCGCTGACGCCGGACGACGTGTCGGATCGAGCCTTTCCGTTCGCGACCAGCCGAATCATCGAACTGGGGTTTGCCCTGGTGCGCGCCTCGCGCATCACCTATGTGGGCGAATTGGGCTGGGAGCTGTATGTCCCGACCGAATTCATGCTCGGCGTGTATGACGAATTGGTCAATACAGGCATCCGCCATGGACTCGTGCACGCGGGCTACCACGCCTTGAATTCGCTGCGCATCGAGAAAGCCTATCGTCATTGGGGGCACGACATCACCGACGAGGACACTCCGTGGGAAGCGGGTCTGGGCTTTGCGGTCAAACTCGACAAGCCGGGCGGCTTCATCGGGCGCGAGGCACTGCTGCGGCAACAGCAATCCGGAGTGCGCAAACGCCTGGTGCAATTCAAACTCAAATCACCCGAGCCGCTGCTGTATCACAACGAGCCGATCTGGCAGGGCAATTCGATCGTCGGATTCGTTCGCTCCGGGATGTACGCCCATTCACTCGGCGCAGCCGTGGGGCTCGGCTACGTGACCCTGCCCCAAAGCGCCGCAGGTTCGGCAGAAGCCGCCCGCGATGCAATCGGCGTAGACAACTATGAGATCGAAGTCGCCGGCGTTCGTTACCCCGCGACGGCATCTTTGCGCCCGATGTACGACCCGAAGAACGAGCGGATCAAATGACTACACGGCTGCGTTTACGAATCCCTGCCGTACGCTAGACGGTCCATCATTTCCGCGAATCTCCCCCAATGAATTCGCTTAGCCGATTGCCGTCTCGCGCCCGACCAGAACAGAGATCCACGTCCGATCTGCAGCTCGCCGAGCTTCTCTTGCCTGCGATAGATCTCAAGAAAGAGCGCTGACTTCGCCTTTGCGAGTGTCGCGTTGGAAATCTCGGCTTTCACTTCATAAGTGCGCGCCGGCGACTTTACTCGGCGTTGCGGCTTCTTCTTTGTCACGGTTACACCCCTTGTTTGATCGGAAAACCTCGAGACCATAATGCTTGCCAGTCGAAATCGCTCATTGGGCAAGCCCCCGCAGGTACTGCGCCCCCGCCTCGATGTCCGGCGTAAAGATCCGATCCTGGGCGACGAACGGCACGCGTGCTCGATAGCCATCGCGCAGGACGCGGGTGTGCGTGCCCAGATGGTAGCCGGCGCGAAGGTCGACCGCCTGCGCCGCGTGCAGCAGCTGGAGCGATGCAAGCGGATAGAGGTCGTCAACGAGCGCGCGCAGCCGCGCGACGGTCAGCGGGCCATTATTGGTCATGTCCTCGATGTTGCCTGCGAGTATGGCGTTCTCGAGCGACACCGGCATCGCGAGGCTCTTGATCTCGACGTCGAGCGCCGCCACGGCCTTCTGAATCGCACCAAAGCTGTGGCCGGGATTTCCCGGCGCCGTCAGGAACCTCGGCAGTCCGGTAATTGCCGGGTTCTCAAATCGCATCACCGAGGTGGCGATCGACTCCGATACGTGCGCCAGCGCGAGCGATGCCCGTTCCAACACCGACACGAGCGGCAGCGCCTCAAAGTTGGCCGTCGGCACGATAGCCGCGGCCTGGGTGCCCGGCACGCGATACCGCGCCGCCTGCGTACCCTCGGCCGCGGCAGGCGCGTCGAGCACGACCCGCGGGTTGTCCGCGCTGTGCCAGATTTCGAAGGCGAGCTCGGTCTCCGCTGCCGCCAGCGCTTCCCAGGCATTGCCGAGCACGATCGGCATCGTCCGAAACGACAGAGGATCTTGCAGCGGACGCTTGGCCGAGGGGAGCCACAGATCGCTTCCACTGAGATCGAAGCGCACGCCGGCGCGTGCCGCATCCAGGACGACCTCAAAGGCCGCGGCCACGCGCGCACGCGCCGCAGGCGCAATCTCGACCGGCCGGTGATCTTCGGCCACTTCGAGGATGGCCGCGAGCGCGAGCGGTTCCCCCGACACGACCAGCGGCGCGGTCGGCTGTGTCCCGCCTCCAACCGCCGCGCCATAACCGAACACCAGGAGTGCAATTGCAATGCGCCCAGGCGCTCTAAATCGTCGCGACAATTGCGAGTTCATACGCGAGCCCTCCCCTGTTCGAGCCTTGCAGGGCTAGATTGTCGCCCTCCGGGGTGCAAAACGGAAATTGAGGCGCAGCAATGGGCGGAGGCGCTAGGTGATACAACGAAACATCGCACGCGGGATCGCATCGGCGTAGATTGAAAGGCAGCCATGAACAGAGTTTCTCAGCGCGCCGTCGAAGCCAACGGCATGCGCATACACATCGCCGAGCAGGGCACAGGACCCATCGTGCTGCTGTGTCATGGATTTCCCGAATCGTGGTATTCGTGGCGCCATCAATTACAAGCGCTCGCGCACGCCGGCTTCCATGCCGTCGCTCCAGACATGCGAGGCTACGGACGCACCGACCGACCGGCCGACGTCGAGCGCTACTCGCTGCTGCATCTGGTCGGCGACATGGTTGCATTGCTCGATGCGTTAGGAGAAGCGACCGGCGTTATCGCAGGCCATGACTGGGGCGCACCCGTAGCTTGGCATGCGGCGCTGATGCGGCCAGACCGTTTTCGCGCCGTCGTTGCCTTGAGCGTGCCGTATCGGCCTCGCGGCTCGGCGCCCCCGACCACGCTCATGCCCCGCACGAACGATGCCAGCTTCTACCAGCTTTACTTCCAGGAACAGGGCGTGGCGGAAGCGGAGCTGGAACGCGATGTGAAGCTCAGCCTTCGCAAGATCCTGTACTCGGCTTCGGGCGATGCGCCGAGACGCAGCCCAAGCGCGGCCGGCGCTGGTGTTGCGATGGTGCCGCGGTCGGAGGGTTTCCTGACGCACATGCTGAATCCAGAAACATTGCCCGCATGGCTCACCGAGTCTGATCTTGATTTTTATGCCGAACAATTTGCACAGTCGGGTTTTCGTGGCGGACTCAATTGGTACCGCAACATCGACCGCAACTGGGAGCTACTGGCCCCGTTTGCCGGTGCGTCGGTGACCGTCCCCGCGCTCTACATCGCCGGCGATCGTGACGTGGTCGTGTCATTCCCCGGAATGGACCAGGTAATCGCAGGTCTGTCGCATTTCGTACCGCGACTACACGCAACCATGATGCTCCGGGGTTGCGGCCACTGGACGCAACAAGAACGACCCGGCGAAGTCAGCTCCGCCATCATCGAGTTCTTGCGCAGCTTGTAATCCTGCGAGGCGCGGATCAGCGCGCTGAAAGCGGCGGCATGAGCGTCGATGCCGCTCATTGCAGTGAACCTTGCTTGTTCACTGACATTATTTGTCACTTGTGTACGCAATCCGGTCACAGGCGGCCAGCCGCACGTCTGCGCGCGGCGACAATGCTTCCGAGGAGCTGTTTACAGAAGCAAGAAGCCGATCGGTACCGGGAAATGGATCACGCTGCGACGGGTTTGCGCCAAGCCACCATATACGCGAGGAGTCCAGCCGCGGCGGCGCGGGACTTGTAGAGACGTTTGAACGCTGGGATTCAGCAACACGGTGTCATCATGGAATCCGTCAACGAACTGTTGAAACTGTTCATGCGACAGGCGCAACTCGAACGCGCAATGAAGCAGCGAGGCGGCGCTCGCGTTACCGAAGAGCAGGAGCTTCATGACGTGAGACGAAAGCTCGCCGAATTTCCAGATGCGATAAAGCGCGTTGCGGAGGCGCAAGACAATGACAGAGCCTGAAATTCATCTTCCGGTAAAGTGCCCAATCTGCTTGCAGGAGTTGCTCACAGGATTTCGAATCTCAGTCGTTGCGGACGCGCTCAATACCGGGGACCTTCGTCTATATGCGAACTGTCATCTGGCGAGTTGGGATGCCAGCGAGGCGGAACTAGTGCAAATACGCGAGTTCCTGGACGCGACGTTGAGTGAGAAGCTACGAGAGGCTGAATTTTCTATCGATGACTTGTACAACGAGGAAAATTTCGCCTTCATTTACACGGGGGCCATCGACATCGAATCCGACGATGACGTCCACGAAGGCAGCGGTCCTTGAGAGCGGTCGTTTGAGGGACCGCAAAGCGCGCAAGAATGGGCAAGCTCCCTACACGTTGGTCAAGATTGATAATATAATCAATCTGTTATGCCCATAACTTAAGCAAGCGCGCTGCGATCAATTCGTACTCCCTGAGGGACGCGGACCGCGAACCACAAGCCACCTCTTGCGATGTCACCTGCTTGCGGCAAAAATGCGATTCGACGCTGTATAAATCGCGGCCGACGACACGGCGAACTGACGCAGGTAGGAGGAAGTGTGGCGACAGGTTGGGCGGGTGACGGTGCGGTGCAGGAGCAAATCGACGCAACAGTAAGAGACGGTATCAGCCGGGTGCAAAGCCGATTGCCTCAGGGACCCTCTTTAACACACTGTGCGGAATGCGGAAATGAGATCCCGGAGGCACGAAGAGCCGCATTTAGGGGTGTTCGCCTGTGCGTATCCTGTCAGGACGCTCATGATCGCGACGTGGCCAAATTTGCCGGATATAACCGGCGCGGCAGCAAGGACAGTCAACTGCGATGATCCTACCTCCAGCGCAGACGGCATCTCTATTTGCTGTGTAGAGCGGTTTTGCCGGGAAGATCGATCGACATCGTCGCCGTCAGGCCCCGTAAGGTATTCTCCCATGACGTTCAAAACCGGAGTACCGCTATGCCCACTTTTCGCCTTCCCCTGTCAGGAGATGTGACACAAACGATCAATCCCTGGAACTGGTTTGTGAACATGCTCGGCAACCAGTTTGGCCTGATCAACATAAATCTAGGCAAATCATCCGACCCGCAGCTGGAAGAGCAGATCCTAAACGACGTAGGTTCCTACGGAAGACAGATTGGCCAGATCGGTGATGCTCTACAGGTCCTGATCCGGCACGCCAATTTGACCAGCCTGTCGACCGATGAGCAGCGAGCCCTAAACGCGCTGCAGTTCCAGCTCGATGAAGTGAATCGCATCAAGTACAAGCGTCTGCAATCGGCCTTGGCTGGCAGCGCGACAGTCGCGGAGCAGAGCAGCCGCGACTGACCGCGGTAGATGGCGCAAGTGCGGCGGTCGCGATGCGAGGCATCGACCAGCGCGCTGAAAGCGGCGGCATGAGCGCCGATCATCAATCCTGCGGGGGCGTTTTCGTTCCGCGCACCAGCAGGACCGGCACAGGCGTTGTGCGTACGATGTACTCCGCGTCGCTGCCCATGACGAGACGACGGATGCCCCGACGTCCGTGAGTACCGATCACAATCAGATCGGCCGGCCATTGTTCGGCATACTCTGCGATCGCAGCACCGACCGGCCCCATCGGCGTCTCGACAGATTCGGTATCCGCTTCGACGCCTTGTTTGCGAGCACTGCTGGCGGCGTCTTTCAGGATGGTCTGGCCGCTCTCGCGAAGCTCCTTCAGCAATTCACCCGAACGCGCCAGTCCATGACGACCCTCGGCGATCAAATAATCATGCACAACGTGCAACAGTCGCAACGTGGCCTTTTGATCCTTCGCAAGAAGGATTGCATGCTGAAGTCCGAGCAGGCTCGTTTCGCTGCCATCGACAGGCACCAGGATTTTCTTGTACATTGACCCGCGTCTCCTTTGTTCACCGGCTTCCAAGAGTATCGTACGCCGGGTCTGTGCATCTTACCGCCACGATGACATAGCACCGGCTCCGATAAGTCTATGCGATATTCAGTGTTTAAGATTGCAACCATGGTTGCCGTCTGCGGCCTGGCCCAAGCGCAAAGCGCCCCGAGCTTGCCGAAACCGCTGTCGGAGGTGCGGGTCGAGAGTGGCGTTCTATCCGGCCTTAACGAGGGTGTAGTGCATGCATTTCTCGGCATCCCCTACGCCGCCCCCCCGATCGGTCGGTTGCGATGGCGCCCTCCGCAGCCGCCGGTGTCATGGAAGGGCACGCTTGCCGCCGATCATTTCTCACCGTCCTGCATGCAGCGCCCACGATCCGGAGGACCGTGGACGGCTGAATACCGGATCCCGGGACGGGTCAGCGAAGACTGCCTGACGATCAATATTTGGACGCCGGCCGAAACCGGTAGCGAGCGCCTCGCGGTCATGGTCTGGATACACGGCGGAGCATTCAAGTCCGGATCCGGCTCAGTGCCGATCTACGACGGCCGCAAGCTCGCCGAGCGCGGTATCATTGTCGCTACGCTCAACTATCGCCTGGGCGTCTTGGGATTTCTCGCGCACCCGCAGCTGACGGCCGAGTCGGAGCGGAAAGTCTCGGGTAACTACGGCCTCATGGATATCATCGCCGCGCTGCAATGGCTGCAGCGAAACGTTGCTGCCTTTGGCGGCGATGCGCAGCGGCTGACGATCGCAGGGCAATCGGCTGGCGGCTTCGCGGTGGAACTTCTGCAAACCTCACCCGCAGCGCAGGGATTGTTCCACCAAGCCATTGCCGAGAGTGGCTCTGCCGGCCGCAACATACGCTGGCGCACTCTTAGCGAAGCGGAGCCTCGCGGCGAGCGCTACTTGCAGGCGCGAATGCAGCGATCGATTGACACGTTGCGGGAGGTACCGGTGGCGCAGCTATATGCCGCAGGCAGCAGCGGCGACGCCGCGCCAGATCGGAATTTCCCGCCTATTGCGGACGGCATCACGATACCAGACGATGACGACGCGGCGTCAGCCATCAAACCCTATGATGTCGCCATGCTCACGGGTCTGAATGCCGATGAAAGCGGCTCGTTTCGACCTTCGATGAGTGCTTCGGCACGACTGGCTGCGAGCGGAGCGGCTCGTGCCACGCTGGTCGACTGGGCTGGCCGGCGTGCCGCCCAAAGCCAGACACCGCTGTATCTCTATTTATACGATCACGTTGAACCCGGAACGGAATCGGCGCGTTGGGGCGCATTCCATGCGGCCGAGATACCCTATGTCTTTGATACTCTCGAGGCCGCGCCACAAAGACCCTTCAGCGCCGATGATCGGGAGGTTTCCCGGCGAATGGCGGGTTACTGGGTCAATTTTGTCAAAACCGGAAATCCTAACGGACCTGGGTTACCTCATTGGCCGGCCTTTAATGCGGCTGCACCGGCCGTCATGGAGATCGGCGATCGGTACGACTTGATTCATGACCGAAGCAAACTTCATTAGCGCCCGCCCCAGCGCCAAGCGGGCGGCTCTCCTTTCGCATAGCAGATCAACAGCAAAAGCACGACCATGATCAGGTTGAAGCCCAGAAACACCAGGAGATGACCCGGCATCAAGAGCACCGCCGCTGCCGCGATCGCCGCCAACCAGGTCACCAATACCACCCACCCCTGCCACGTCCGAGGAGGGCCCCAACCCCATCCGTAGCGCTTGGCCGGAAACCAATATCGATTTCCCCCTTCATCGCCTGAAATCTCGGACATCTGCCGGTTACCTACTGTGCAAAAATTGTAGGCGCGATCCTCATCGCGAGAAACATGCATTTGACCATGTCACAGCAACGCTGAATACGTCGCTGATCACATCCATCATTGTTGAGCCCGAACCGGTATCCTTGCGCGGTGCTGAACGGAGCTTTCGGCTGCGGACGTGGAGTTTCCCGGGCGATCCTCGGATCTACGCCGGTTTGCTGGCCGCAGTAGCGCTGTCGCCAATTCTGCTGGCGGGCGTTACGCAGGCTTATGTGTCACATGCGCTTCCGCAACTCCCGTGGGTAGGCCTCGAATGGCGTGCACGGGGTGTGTCCGCGTACTTGAGCTTTGCATTCTGGGAATGGATCACCTGCGTCGTTTTCTCCGCCTACACGGTGAGCCTGTGTCTGGCGACGACGATGATCTAAAGCATCACGTCTCCGCGAAGTTGCCGGCACGCGGCGCGCGGGCGGCGATGATCAACCGGATGTTGCGGCGAGGTTCTGGGACCCCGCGGCCCGCGGAGCCTCTGCAGCCGTTCTGAGCTGCCTGCGGCGCTCCGATTCCGCCGCGCGGAGCGCTTCGGTCGTTCCGCGACTGCCGTCGTGGCTCCATCCGGGAGGGCCGAAGAAGTAGCCGATCCGTTGCGTCAACGTCAGTCTTCGCTGCAGCAGGTCCCGCGCAATACCGACATATTCGTGCAACGCGATGCGGACTGGATTGAACGTAGCCAAATTCTTGACCAGCCCATAGCGCGCGGGTTCATCGGCCTGTTCGGGTACGAATGTGCCGAAGAGTCGGTCCCAGAGCATGAATACGCCGGCGTAGTTGGAGTCGAGATAGCGCGGATTGCTGGCATGATGCACGCGATGGTGCGAGGGCGTGTTCAACAGCCATTCGAACCAGCGCGGCATGCGGTCGATCATCTCCGTGTGGATCCAGAACTGATAGAGCAAATTCACCGAAAACGCGAGAGCAATCGCGCCGGGGTGAAACCCGATGAACGCGAGCGGCACGTTAAGCAGCATGAGTCCGCTGAACTGGGACGTCCAGCTCTGACGCAAATTCGTCGACAAATTAAAATGCTGGCTGGAATGATGGACCACGTGAGAGGCCCAGAACCAGCGCGAGCGGTGGCTGATGCGATGCCACCAGTAATACCGGCAGTCATCAAGCACGAACACAAGTAGAAACGACCACCAGGTAAAAGGAACCTCGAACAGGCGGTGGGCGTAGGCAAAGGTGACGCCGCCGAAGAACACCCAGCTGAGCATGCCCCAGAAGAAGATACTTCCCACGCTGACGGCGACGTTCGCCAGCGTGTCGCGCATGTCGTACTCGGCCCGGAACCGCGTGCCGGAGGCGAGCAGAACCTCGAGCGGGATAAGCAGCAATAGCAACAGCTGCGCAATGGTCGCGGTCTGAACGAAAGTGGGATCAGGCATGGCGCAAACCCGGATGTCGCGATGAGCGCTGCTCTTTCAGCGAGTTGAGTCTCTCCAACCACAGAGCGCGCGCATTGGCATCGGCGATACGAAGTTGCGCCCGGGGCCAGCCGAAATCCGCAAACCTCAGTTCGATGGTTCCGTCGCTGTCCGCCTCGACGGATGAGACTTCGCCCGGCGCAAGCGTACGAGCGTTCCAGCGGCGTCCCTGCCGCTGCAGAAGCCCAACGCCCGAGCCCCGTTGCAAGTCGATCAGTGCGCTCCGATGGTCGGCGGCCACCGTGGCCTCGCCGACTGCGCCGGGAAAGTGCATCGCAAAGAGATCCATCGCCTCACCGGCCCCCGCCAAGCGAACCGCGTCGCCGGTGCGTTTCCAATAGAGCAGCGCGAGCAGAACCACGCCCAATACGATATTCACGGCAATCGAGATCGCCAACTCGGTCATTTGTTAAGCATAGTGCTCGCTGCTCAGCAATTCCATCGAGAGCAAAGGAGGCGGCAAGGCGCGGGCCTTGCAGGCCCTGCGGCGGCGCGGCGAGGTAGCTAGCAAGGCCGGAGATTTTAAGTACGATAGCAGCGCCGCATCCTGGGCGTATTCATCAAATTATCAATTCGATCAATAGATTATGCATGGCCACACAATTCAGAGGCAACCTTGCCGCTTAGTGTAATCAGTAAGAGCTGGCCGCTATTTCTCGGTATGGGTGTGCTCATGCTGGGCGCCGGCCTGCAAAGCACGCTCCTTAGCCTACGTGCCACGCTCGAAGGATTCCCCACTCCCGTGACCGGCGTCATCATGTCGTGTTACTACGTGGGGTATGTCGTTGGAACCAGCATCGCGCCGCCGTTGGTGCGACAAGTCGGCCATATCCGCGTATTTGCCGCCCTCGCGGCTGTCGCCTCGACGGCGATTCTGATCCACGGCATTTTCGTTAATCCGGTCGCCTGGGGCGCTATGCGTCTGGTGTCCGGAGTGTGTTTTGCCGCCATTTACGTGGTTGCCGAAAGCTGGCTCAATGACCGCGCAAGCCGCTCGAACCGTGGAAGGTTGTTGGCGGTGTACATGTTGGTGTTGTATGTCGGCCTCGGCGCGGCACAGTTCCTGCTGATCCTGTCGGACCCACGCACGCCCACACCGTTCATGTTGGTGTCCGTGTTGATCTCCCTGGCTATGGTTCCAATCGTCGCTTCCGCACAGCAACTACCGGAGCGAGCTGCCCCACGTAAAGTGCGCCTTCTCGACCTGTATCGCGATTCACCGCTCGGGGTGGTGGGCGTCATCGTGTCCGGCCTCATTTCCTCAATCATTTTCTCGATGGGTCCCGTGTACGCACGGCTCAGCGGGCTGGATACCACGAGGGTTGCCACGTTCATGGCGGTGAGCATTCTGGCTGCGGTAGCAACCCAATATCCCGTCGGCCGCTTGTCCGATCGTATGGATCGCCGAAATGTGATCGCCGGTGTTTGCACGCTGACAACGATGGTTGCGGGTAGCATCGTCGCATTCCGCAACATGCCGCATGCCGTGTTCCTCACGCTTGCGGCCCTGTTCAGTGGCTTTGCTCTAACGCTCTATTCGCTCTCCATGTCACATGTCAACGATAAGCTTGAGCCCGCGCAAATGGTCGCCGCGAGCAGCGCGCTCCTTCTGCTGAATGGAGCGGCCGCTGCCATCGGACCCACGCTTGCAGGCAGTCTGATGGCCGCTTTCGGGCCAAGGGCCTATTATGCGACACTCGCGACGCTCGCCGGTGCGCTCGCCATTTACGATCTGTGGCGCAAGTCGCGCCGCAAGCCCGTGCCGCCCTCTCAAAAGGGTCCGTTCATTGACGCGCAGTCCAGCGCATGACCGGCCCGATGGCTGGAACCTAAACGGGCTTACCCTTCGGCAGCGCATCAAGCTGAAGGCCCACTTTCGCCGTCCAGAATCGGTCCCTCAACCAGGCCGCCCGCCTAACGCACCACCACATGAGCGTTATATGAAAATCACTCCATGGCTCCAAGCAAGGTATGAAACAGTTGTACGCAGGCAGATCGTTAGGGCCTTGTAGTCCCCACGCACCAAGTCGGGGCACGAATTCCGACTGTTCGAGTTCCAGCGCGTTGAGGCGGCGACAGATCTCGGCGGCATCGGGAGGCCTCTGCGCCAGCGGGAGCGAAATGGTTGCGAGATACCCGGCGCCTGCGATTGGATGTGGGATTCCCACGTTCACTTGAAGCAACGCCGTTTCCGCCTGCGGATCAATTGCGCGCGACGGGCAGTCGCCGCTCAAGGGAAGTTCGGCCCACACACTGGTGGCGTCATTCGATGCGGCGAGACCGCGACCCTGGAGCGCTGTCGCGGCGACTTTCAGAGACCCCTCATCCAGCGGGTTTTGCCATTGACGCGGCATCGCATGGTGCGCGCGTTGCTGCTCTAGGACCGCCGCCGAAGTAGTCGCCAGCGCAGTCGATCGACCGATCGGTAGCTGCCCCCCAAAAGCATTGAGAACGCACTGTACGGCGAGATGCACAGCAGTTTCGTTGGAATAGATGGAAAATTGCGCCGTCTGCCGCAATTTGCCATTGCTTAAATAGTACGCACCGTGAACCGCCATTGCATTGAGTCGCTGCACGCCGGTCGCATGGAACGAGGGCAAGCCCGCCCTCGCACTATATTTTGTGTCGATTTCCGCAATCGCCACGAGGTGCAATCCGCCACGCACCTCATTCATCGGCAACAGCCGAAGCGTGTTGCTCCCCGTTTCATGTGTGCACCGATACCCAAGCTCGATCCTCTCGAGCGGATGAGGTTTCAGCGCCCGATGAATGCGTTCTTCCACGTCACTGGTCACGATGTTGCTGCCGGCGGGCCGCTGCTCGCGCTATCCGTTCTCATAAGCCCGCGCATCGACTTCAAAGGGAGCGTTTTCATACCCGAGTTGGACAACCTCCGGTATGTATTTCGACAGGAACGCCTGAATTGACCCAGCTTGCTCATACTGATAGACGTGCCGACATTCATGTCGTTTTAGTTGGTTACAATTGAATCCTTCTACCAGGTAAATTCCATAACCCAGGGTTAGGCCCTGGGTTGACGGTCCCAACAATCCGGCTTGAAGCGCAGCGGCACGCAAATCGGCGTCTTCGGGTAAAGGCACGACGGGAACAATCTTGAGGCGCACTCGTTGCGTGTATTTGACGCCAACCGAGCGTGCAAGCTGCAACTCGCTCGGAGTAAGTGCAATCCCGGTCTCCAGAATCTCTTTGGAGCGAGATTCTGCCCATTTGACTGCTAGCGGAAGCAATCGGGGTAATTCCATGGCCAGATCGATCATAAGCGTCCTGAATTGACGATGGTCGCGCGGGGAACAGCCGCAGCAATCAGTCCTGCGGGGGCGTCTTCATCTTTCGCAAGAAGGGTTGCGTGCTGAAGTCCGAGGACGCTCGTTTCGCTACCGTCAACAGGCGCGAGGATATTCTTGTACATTGACCGCATCTCCTTTGTTTCCGAAATCACGCGCCGGCGAACTGACCCGCTCGATACCTGACAATCTTCCGATCAGAGATGAGTAGCGTCTTGGTTTTTAGTCGATATATCAAGAGCTGTGCCCAAACACCTGACCTTCACCCGTCAAACCTGCTGCAACCCCGCTCAAGGCTGCGGTGCTAAAATGTTAAGCGAATGGGCTCGGCGGAGATTACCCTCAGGGGGAATTGAAATGCGCATTCTTGTGGTCGGCGCCGGCGCCATCGGTGGTTATTTTGGTGGCCGGCTGATGCAGGCAGGTCGGGACGTCACTTTCTTGGTCCGGCCTCACCGCGCTGCGGAACTCGCCGATACCGGTCTGATTATCAAAAGCACTCATGGGAATGTCACGTGGCCGGCACCCCCAACGATCCTCTCGGAGAATGTCCGTCAGCCCTTTGACCTCGTGTTGTTAAGTTGCAAGGCCTACGATCTTAGCGGGGCAATGGACTCCTTCGCCGCGGCGGTTGGGCCCGAAACCCTCGTACTGCCGTTGCTCAATGGCATGAGCCACCTTCAGATGCTGGACGAGCGATTCGGCAAATACCATGTCCTTGGCGGCCTATGTGTCATCGCGGCGACGCTCGACGCGCAGCATGCGGTCGTTCATCTCAACGACGTGCATACACTTTCCTTTGGCGAGCGTGATGGTGGGATCTCCGATCGTATTCGTACTGTCGCCAGCGCCCTGGGCAATGCTTGCTTTGACGCCCGCCCGAGCGGCCATATCGTGCAGGAGATGTGGGAAAAGTGGGTGTTCCTCGCTACGCTGGCCGGCGTCACGTGCCTCATGCGCGCACCCATCGGAGATATCATGGCATCCCCCGGGGGCAAAGACTTGATTCACCTACTTCTCGAGGAATGTCGCGCCATTGCCGAGCTCGAGGGGCACGCGCCGCAAGCCGCGTTTCTGGAGCGGGCGCTTGCGGCGTTGACCGCGACGGGTTCGCCTCTGACCGCCTCGATGCTCCGTGATTTGGAAGGCAACGCCCCGATCGAAGCCGATCATATCGTAGGCGACCTTCTGCGACGCCGAGGCGCGGTACACACAGACCGCTGCGAGCTGTCGCCACTTGCGACTGCGTATACGCATCTGAAGGCCTACGAAACAAGGCGCGCCAGAACGCTTGCATCCACACGGCATGCCGGCAAGTAGCGAACGCAATGAACGCGCTGCGTGGGTAGATATGGCCCTCGCAGCTGCCGCGGCGGTCATTGGTCTGCCGATTCGGGAGGCCCGCATTGCGCTCATACCGTCGGCCGCCTGAAAATCAGAGGCCCTCGAGGGCCCCTCCTCCGCACTCGCCGCGTCTTGTGTCCCGCTACACCCGTGGCATCAGCGCCATTTTCATCCCGTGACGAGCACGAAGCGTAATGAGTCCCTGAGGCTCGACCGGATGCCCTGGTACGAGTCGCAGCCGGTAGCGCTGCGCGATGGTAGCTAGCAGAATCGTCGCTTCCGCAGTGGCGAAAGCGGCTCCGATGCAGATACGACGTCCGCCCCCGAAGGGAAGGTACGAGAAGCGCGTACGTATGGCGGATTGCTCCGGCGAGAACCGCTCGGGATCGAATCTTCCCGGATTCTGCCAAAGTCGCAAGTGGCGGTGCAGCACCCACGGGGCGATCAGCACCGTCGAGCCTTTGGGAACGTGCCGCCCCGCGAGTATGTCGTCGGCGAGGGCCTCGCGCGCGATGGTATGCACCGGCGGGTAAAGTCGCAGGGCTTCCTCTATTACCATTCGAGTATAGATGAGCTTGCTCAGATCCTCCGAGTGAGGTACGCCCCCCCGGAGCACCGTCTCCAGTTCAGCGTGCAGCTTCGCTTCCTCGGCCGGATGTTGCGACAATAGATACCAGGTCCATGTCATCGCCATGGCAGTTGTCTCGTGACCCGCCATGAAGATCGTGATCACGTGGTCACGCACTTCCTGCGCGGTCATGCCACCGCCTGTTTGCTCGTCGCGCGCTGCGATTAACCGCGCCAGCAAATCCTTGGGGCCGCTTTCGGGATTGTGCGAACGCATCTTGATCAGACGGTCGATTTGCATATCAAACTCGCGGAGCGTGCGATCGGCCACACTGACTCGGCCCAAACCTGCGAGCCATGCAGGAAAGCCGACGAAATCCATCATATTCGGGCGCATCTGCGCCTGATAGCGTCCCGCGCCACGCTCCATCAGGGCGACGATGTCCTCGGAATCGGAAGAAAACATCGTGCGGGAGATGATGTTGAGCGTCACTTCCATCATCGCAGTGGCCACGTCGACACCGGCACCCGCGCCGAGCCTGCTCCAGTGCACCAGCAACTCTTGCGCAGCCCCGGTCATGATCGACGCATACGACACGATGCTGCGATGGTCAAAGGCAGGCGACATGATGCGACGATGTAGCCGCCACGTCTCTCCTTCCGAGGTGATGAGCCCTCTGCCGAGGCCAGGCTCGAGAATACGGCGAGTGATTTCGGTCTTTCGATAGTTTGTCGCATTGTCCAGCAGAACGCGCTTGATCGCTGCCGGCTCGTTGACCAGGAACCGACGGCGTCCAAACATCTTCCTTTCGACGATGTCGGCCTGGTAAGCCTCTTCTGCATAGGTGGCGATCATGTTGTCGCGCAACGTGCGGAAAAACTCAAACAACGGCAAGCGGCCTCTGCGTGGCACGGGTGCCGCCAAGTCCGGAGCGCTAACGGAATCGTCTAGACTCGTCATGCTCTTAACTCCTCCAAAAGACCCCTGCCGCAACATCGAGCTCAAGGGGGCGTTCACGGGTCCTTTTTATACTCGGCGCGTTTGCGTTGCAATCGGCGTTCCTTCTGCCGCTCCTCAAATGATTTATTCCGCCCAGGTCCTCTTGACTTTCCGCTGTCCACAATCCCGGGGCATAACCCTGTGCACAACCGGTAACCCGAACGTCATCGAGATTCAGCCGCTTGCATTAATTGACGAATTTTTGACCAGCGCACCGATCGGGAGCAAACTAGTTGTTGCCGCATTCTCGGATGATTTTCGAATAAAAAGATCCCAAGGGATTCCTGCAATACTATTGGGGAGCGATTTCCATGATATGGATGACGTCTTTCAAGACGCATGACCGTCGGTAACAGACCGCCGCTGTTGGACTGACGCGTGACCATGACGCACTCCGCATTTGCTTTTCCGGAGACTTGCGAATGAGCGGCAAAGCAGAAGCATTCGAGCGCTGGATTCGGACATCCTTTGTTCAGATGAATACCGAGTTGGAAAATCTATACTTCGCTCAGGCGAACCGCGCACAGGTGATCGGCTATGGAGATTCGATCAAAGCGGAATTGCGCGATGAAGGGCACACGCACGTCGTCGCATTGCTCGCGGAGGGTAACACGGCGGAAGGATTCGACAGCGCTTTTAACGTTCTAGGCAATGTAGGAATGTACCTCGGCGCCCTGCGGCGGCACGAACTTACCAACCCGCTGCGAGAGGAACGGTCGCCGTTCCCGGAAGCTTCATCACTTGCGCTGCACGTTGGTGCTTCTCTGGGAATGGCACCGCGATTTTCTACCGCCCATTTGTCGACGCACAACAGGGCGCATGCCGGCCTGCGCAAGAGCTTTACGTCGCTCAGCGATGAGTTCCTTTTCATCGACGAGAACACACGAGGGATTCTTTCGCTTCAGCGCGCCGCGGATGCCCTCACGAGCATCGTTCATCTGGGCGTCTCCAGCCCCGTGGTAGACGTCATGTTCGAGGCGGCTAAGCACGCGCTTCGTGACGTCATACGATTCAACGATCGGCTGATACAGCAGCTTGATGTCGAGAGATTCTTCTATTCGGTGCGGCCCTATTACAAACCATACAGGGTTGGTCGACAAGAGTATCGCGGCGCAAATGCCGGGGATTTTTCCGGCATCAACGAACTCGACCTTTTATTGGGTCTTTGCCGCGCCAACGACCCTTACTATTCACAGCTGTTGGTCGACAAAATGCTGTTCATGTTGCCGTCCGATCAGGCACGACTTCGAGATTGCATGACGCATACGAGTCTGCTGGATGAGCTGCTGTTGTTTGCGGATGAGTATGCCCGCACAGATTGGTTTCAGCTGAACGCCTGCGCATACCTCGAGGTCTGTGACCTGTTCGGGCAGTCGGCCGCGCAACATCACGACGGTCTCGTCAAGCGCTTCATCGAGGAGCCCGCGGAAAATCTCAAAGAGCAAGACTTGCAGGGAATCACCGCCAGTGGACCGCCGCTTTCTGTCCTGCTTCGTTCGCTGGAAGTGCTGCGTGACTTGCGACTTGCTGTCGACCGTCACGACATCAACACGCGTCATCACGATCTCACGAAGCTCCGCAGCGCCGTACGTGCCTATCGCCCAACCACGTTCGCACCGGCTTAGCAGCCCGAGAGGGAAGCCGCGGCCCGGCGTCCAGGATGCATTTTGTTATCCTTTAGGCCGTCTTGCTCAAGGGATGAGGCTCGTGTCATCGTGCGTTATGCGCATCCGCACATCTCGGAGCCTCGGATGATCCAACTCATTGCCCAACCTTGGTGGGTAAATCTACTCATTCTTGTGCCACCAGCCGTCTACTTCTCATGGCGCACCAGACGCGTCCCTGTGGGTCTGCGGCAGCTGATCAGCAGTGGAGTGTTCGCGGCGGCGTTCGGGTTTCTCGAAGCTGTCGTTGTCGTGTATCTGCGCGCAGCCGCTGGATTGCTGCCCGGATACCACGGAACGCTCACTCATGTCAATCGCTCGCCCGCAGAGCTTCATCAGCATTATGATGATATCACGCGGATTCCCCAGACTCTTCTTTCGCTCGAAGCGTTTCGCGAGGCGGCCACGATCCTCATGCTATTTAGCATCGCTTTTCTTTCCTCCGGGATACCCAGAGTTCAAACGGCCGTTTTTCTTTGGGCGTTCGCCATATGGGACATCGTCTACTATGCCGGTTTGTGGGCCACCATTCGGTGGCCCGTTGCGATCACAGATTCCGACGTGCTGTTCCTGATTCCGGTGCCCTGGTTCTCACCAGTCTGGTTTCCGCTCCTCGTCAGCGGCCTCGTCATTACCGCCGTTCTGCTTACAAGACGTACCCAGACAAGCGCTTGACGGCCCGTCCTACGGGACTTTTGATCAGCCGTCATTGCGTTGCCGTAGCCAAGGGAGATTTTGGTGCATTCTTGCCGCCTCGCAAGCGAGCTCGCCATCCTGCCGCCGGGCATACGATAGACAGACGGTTCTGGAAAGAACCATTCCCCGGCCACGCCTCTACCGACGATAAACAACAGGAAACTCCACCACATCGAGTGGCGCTCCATCTTCCAGTTTTAGGCCGGGAAACGGCGGCGAGGTACGCCCCTTGCGCCGAACGAATCGAGCATCGGAGCCCATCCAGCGTGCAGAGAACACGCGACGCGGAATGATGGAAGTGTTGGCCGGCGCCCCATGAATCGTTCGAAAATGGAAGGCCACGGCATCTCCGGGTTCCATTTCCCAAGCGCGAATCGTAAAGCGGTCTCGCTGCGTGTCGATGTCCGGCATGGCCGGAAAGTCATCCTCCGAATACAGCGGCGTACCGTCGAATCGCGTTGGCCGAAAGCCGCAACCGCTCCAGCGGTGCGATCCTGCGACACATTCGAGTGTCACGTTGCGCGAGACCGGATCGAGCGGTATCCAGAAGCTCACGCTCTGATCAGCCTGGACGCAGTAATAGGGTTCGTCGTGGTGCCAGGGCGTAACGGTGCTGTTTCCTGCATCCTTGACGAGGACATGCTCGTGGAAAAACCTGGCTTCACTAGACCCCATCAACCGCGCCGCTGCCTCACCCGCGGGCGACTCGAAGACGAATGAGCGAAAGCTCGAGATACGCAACCAGTTGCAGTAGTCCTGGAAAAAACTTGCTGTACCGTCCGTGGGGTGGACCGATCGCTCGAATTCGCTCGGCTGAGCTCGAACCTCCGCGATGCCTTGCACCAACCGATCAACCCAATCGCGAAACATGCCGCGCAGGATGACGACGCCCTCCTCCTGGTAGGTTGCAATGAGTTCGTTCGTAATCACTACCCCCATACGTGGAATTGTACACCGCCAAGGCAGCAATTGAGCGGATGGAGGCGCGAGGCCTTCGCGATGCGCACCGACAGCGACCTGACTCTGCTGGCATTGATCCGATCGTGTGCCGGAATCGCCTCTGTCAAACAGCCATTGCCCGGCGCGACGCTCGTGTGGCTGCTCGCTAACCTAGTTCGCTCCATGGACCCAGTGCCCAACCACATGCCGCCAGTGCGGTCCTTCTTGCTCCCATCGGTCTGGAACCCAGTCGAGGTGAAATTTGACCAAACCAGAAACTCATCCACCCGAATGCATCGTCGATTATTTCTTCGCAGAGTGACCAATATGTTGGGGCCGGGATAGGTATCTCAGCCTCGGACTCGCCGGCCCGGTGGTGGAAGTGCGCGCCGAATTTGTGTGCAACGTGCTGGATCCGGTAGTTATCTCCAAGGCAGTTTATTTGTACGCCGCGAGCCGACCGATTGCGAGCAATTACCAAAACACGACGCAGCAACTCCGTCGCAACGCCCTGATCCTGCCACGCCGTCTCCACAGTGATCGCTACTTCACACAAGATTGGCAGGTGTTCGTCCGCCACCTGCAGCTCCGCCGCACCGCGTAACACGCCTGCGTCAAAGAACCCGATGACCACGCTTCGAAACCAGTTGAGGCGCTCGCAATGCTCCCCCACGGCTACATCATCCAGCGCGCCCATGAAGCGCAACGATCTCTCTTCGGGCGTAAGGCGAACGAGATGATCCCTTAGCTTAGGTGCCTCGCCTGGCAAGAGTTTCCGCATGTTCATGGTCGTATTCCTTGGGCCATGTTTACGATAATCAACGCTCTGGCAGAGGACAAACGATAAATATTGCGCAACTGCGTCGATTTCCTCATCGCCGGCGTTCGGTGCGCTGCCGAGACGAAAACGCATGCCCGCTGAGGATGTCGGCGGCGCGCGGCTATGCCGACGGGTCAAATAGAACGCCCACAAACAAGATCGTTCGTGTCTGCCTATCCTCGATCATAAAGAGGAAAGGTCGGTCCACAATCATCTGAAACGGTGTGGACGGAGGCTTCAGCGCCGTTAAAGACACTCCGACACCGGTGACCGCCGCCGCCTCAGTGCCTTCTTCATTGACCTCGACAAACGTCTTTTGCCTCGCAGCGGAAATGAAAAGCCCTGCCCCGATGCCGGAGAAATCAGCAGTCGAAGGATCGAACGCCGCTTTCATTCCCAAAGATTGCAGCGGCTGCTTGAGCTCCACGCTGTATTCGACTTTAAACTTTGGCAGCACGATGGTTCCTTCCGTGGACTTGAATCCTGGCTTGATATCCCGTTGCCAGGTATCGCCGCTCAACGTTCCGAGAATGTTCTCCGGGCTCGAGCTGCTATCCGGTAGAAGAATATACATCGCCAGATTTTCACCCACGTAGGGCAGCCGTACCGCCTGATAACCCGCGCCCTGCCGATATGCGAGAGTTCTCGTCTGCGTCATCATGGGAATCATCTTTTGTCCGCCGCCACGCAGATAAAATGGGCGGTCTTTCGTTTCCTTCACGGCGAACGGCGAAGTCCACTTCCCTTTGAAATACACCGCATCCGCCAAAAACAACCGAGTATCGGTCGGGTCGATCATGCCATCCGCCATGCGCCGGATCTTCCCGTGGGTTTTGTCGCTAGCCCAATCATTGATGACATCCACCGAACGTGGGTCCGAAAAATTGAGCGCGGACACCTCGGCATCGTAGAACTGCTTGGCAGCGGCGATGAACGCTGGCTTAACAGGCATACCCATTCGATACCAAATGGCGTCGGCGATGATGAGCGTGACATTCGCATTCCCGCTCATGAGCGACTGCGCGATGTCTTTATTGGCCACGTTCACATCGGCGGACAACACTCCATTCGTTCCCAAAATCTGCTGCATCTCGGTCTTTGTCTTGCCCGAGGCTCCGTTTTCCACGATCTGTAATGCCGTTGCGACGCTGTATGGCGAAATGGAAATGTTTTTGGAAGGCTGCTCTTTGACGAGCTGATCGAGAAGCGCAAAGGCAAAACCATTGTACGAGTTCGCAAGAGGTTGATCCGCAATTGCCCCAGCCGCGTGACAAAAACCAGCCAGCAGCGCGAAAACGGAAATTAAGGAATAGCGTTGCCTCACAGTATGCTTCTCGGCTTCCGAAATCTCCGGCTCGGACCCTTGGGAGGGGCCCCACGCCGGATCGGACTCAATCCGCGAGCGCCCGCGCGATGTCGGCGAAGGTAACTACCACATCGAACGGCTGCACCGCAACGCCCAACTGCCGGCCGATTTGGGTTGCCGAAAAAATACCGCGGATGCGGGTAAGGCCACTGGCCGCATCCTGCTCGGCCACCAGGGCGTGCTGGCGGCCCCATGCCTTCAGCGACGCGACGATATGCCCGACCTCGGCATGCAGAACGTCCTTGATGTCGAGCACGTCGATGTCCTCGGTGCGGATCATCAGATCGCTCACGCGCAGATCCGTGTGCTTGCCGCCCTGATCGTGCAGCCATTGGATCGGTCGCTCGCCCTGCGTATCGCGCGCAGTGATCAGTCCGACGACGGAATGGTCAGCAGCGACGACGAGCAAGAGGCGGACGTTGCGAGCCATCATCGTGCGCATCGCATCGCTCAGCGTCGCGTCGGCGCCGATCGTCGCCGCGGTAACCTGACGCAGGTCCGTCATCACGGTAATCGCGGGTGAGCTGGCGGTGACGTTGGCGAACGTGCTGGGCTGCTGATAGCCGAGCACTTTCGGGGCCTTGCGCGAGGCCAACGGCTTGTAGTTCGTTCGTTGCATTGCCGGGCTCCCTTCCGAGATTCGATCGCCGCCGCCAGTTCTACTCGAATCTGCTGACAAACCCGAGCGTATGACACAGCGTTCGTCTTCGCAAGCTCACCATACCGCTGCCACCCACTTCGAAATCGGGGAATCTTCCAGCCCTTCCACCGCCCAACAATCGATCGCGTATTTGTTTTGATAAAACAGGTACTTGCCGATCGTGTTTTGCGAGAAACCCTCGGACGCTGCTACAGGAGGATGGGATGGCGCAATCTGCCACTTCGAGCGCCGCTGCATGCATCCACCTCGCCTTACCGACGACAGACAGGCGTTGAACATAGTCTGCGCCGGATCGGATCGCTTCCGGGTGGCCGCGCGCGGACCGGCGTTTCTCGCGCCCTGTCCCGATCCTCGCTTCCGTGCGCGCGATCGCGGCGTGCGCCTCGCGGCCTGCTTCGATGAGCCGTGCGAAGTGTGACGGATGTCATCGTGATGGCGCGCTGGTGCCAAGGATTTTGCGCTCAATTGCGATCCGTGCCTGAGTTTCGTAGACCTCGGTTTGGCTAAGGTAGCTCCATCGATTAACGGGTGGCTATCTGCGAGCATATGTCTACTCACGCTCCAAACCGAGCCCATCCCCGATCCGCTGAGGGGGGCGGCATCTTCGCGCATCCCGCATTTCGCTCCCGGTTACTCTGCCTTGGTGTCGCACTGTTGCTCGGGTTTGAGGGGCAGAGCCCCGCCCAATCCTTCCCGCCCGCTCTGCGCGCGGATACCATTCTCATTGTCAAACACGAGCGTAAGCTCTACTTACTGCATGATCATTATCCGCTGCGCAGTTATCGCATTGCACTTGGCCTCAGTCCGACCGGCGCTAAAGAGCACCAATGGGACTTTCGCACGCCCGAAGGCAGATACGTCATCGATTTTCGCCTGGAACACAGCCATTACTTCAAGGCGCTGCACATTTCCTACCCCAGCCCTGCGGACTTGAAGCGATCCTCCGCACTGCACCTGCGTGCGGGCGGGGATATCTTTATCCATGGAGAGCCTAATCGGCTCACGAAGCCAATTTCTTATTACCAAACACGCGACTGGACCAACGGTTGCATTGCCCTCTCCGATGAGGACTTGCAAGATGTCTGGGATCTAACCGCAGACCACACCCCCGTTGAGATCGTGCCATAAGTGCATCGAGTCTTTGCATCGGAATGATTTGACCCCTCCGAAGTCTCTCCGACCTTGACTCACCCGAAGATCTCCGTCAGCTCGACACGAACAGGATTGTTTCGGCACGATTGAAGGCGACCATCGACACGCCGTCAATGCTGAGCCAAATGCCCATGAATCCCCAACCAATCGTGGCGGCGCAAGCGCCTTAGCTGTTTTCCGAATGCAGCGGACAAGTGCGAAGTCCCAGCAGCGTGTAAACGGGATAAAAGCGCAGAATCCGGTTGCGAGCGGCACAATACCTACGTAGCCCCACAAGCCAACTTTAAAAAGCTTAACGCAAACCGGCGCAGCGGTCATTCGTACTTCCCCTCACGAAGTACGAGATTACCGATCAATCATACGTGGAAATTCAAATGACGAGGCAGGTAAGCCCCAAGTGGAAAGAGCGAGTTTTAATGCCTCGGCGTGGCATCCCGTCGCAGCGTTGCTTACTCTTGTGATATCGTCTTGCGCAATATGCACGCAACTCTGGTTGCCGGCTCGTGCAAGCGAGCATTGCTGGCGGTATTGGCACTCGGATGGCTTCCGACGATCGCATCATCGCAGGAGATCCAGCAGATCACGGTTGCCGGCGAGCGGTCGATTCTCGCCAAGCCCAATATCGAGATAACCAGCGCTCGTAACCCCGATGTGACGATCGTCGAGTACTTCGACTATAACTGCCCCTTCTGCAGACGGTTAGCTCCCACATTGAGGCTGCTCATCGCCGGGGACAAGAAAATCGCCCTCATTTACAAGGATTGGCCGGTATTGGGAGATGTCTCAGTGTACGCGGCGCGATGTGCCCTAGCCGCCCAGTGGCAAGGTAAATACTTTGTGGCGCACGATGCGTTGCTGGGCGGTTCCGGCTTGTCGCAGGATGATCAAGTTGACGCGCTCTTGCAAAGTGCGGGAATCAATGTCAAAAGGCTTAAGAAGGATTTGTCCTCGCATGCCCAAGATATCACGGCGGTGCTCGCGCGCAATGACCACGAAGCGCACGCATTGGAACTCCGCGGTACGCCGGGTATTCTAGTCGGGAGGCAATTAGTGTCTGGCTTCGCCGATTTGAGCTTCTTTCAAAAATTGGTTGCCGAGGTTCGGAGCGAATCAAAGTAGCTGGCTGGCGAGGTGCGCCGATTGACGCCAAGGGTCCTGGGCTATCCGGAAGATTGCTATTTTCTACTTGTGAGGAGGGCATAACCATGAACACCAGGACGCTTGCGGCGGCTTTGAGCACACTGCTGGTCGGCGTCTCGGTCAACGCTGCGCAGCCAACGCTGGCGGAGCAAAACGAGCAGATGTTTGAGCAGATGCAGCAGGAGCGGGGCGTGACCCCACAGCAGATCGGCCAATTGCGGACGATCTTCACGCGCTCGGGCTTCATGGGTCAAGGCAACCCGGCGATCAGCGTGCACCCGGTGACCGAAGAGGGATGCCAGAGGAAGCTAGAGCAGCAACATGTGAGTTATGCGAATCCGCAGTTTGAGAAGATCTGCGGCGCGAAATATATGGCACCGCTCTATGATCCCAAAAAAACCACGGCGGAGCACGCAAAGGCCTGCATCGATCAGTTCGAATACCCGGATATGCCCTGCATCTACCCGGTGGTTTGGGTGAAGGCGCGTGAAGCGGCGCAAGTGTGCGAGGCCGAAGGCAAGCGCATGTGCGACGCACACGAGTGGGAAGGCGCTTGCGCCGGCGAGCTCGAGGAGCCTGACTACCGCTTCGACCTGGCGCGAGGCGTCGCCCCGAACGTCGCCGTCGAGCGTATGCGCGCCGCTCACAATAGACTTTATGAGCCGACCAAGAGCTGGAGCTATGGACCGGAATATCAGGGCGGCATCTGCGCGACCGGTAGCTTCAAGACCGCGGGCTGCCCTGGGGGCGGCTGGAAGCTATGCGGCTCCAATACCTACCCGGCTGGGGACTTTCCCGCCTGTCACAGCCCGCTCGATGTTTATGATCTTAACGGCAACGCCGCCGAGCATATGAACCTGCCGCTGAGTCCCGAGCAGATGGCAAGCCGCGGCAGCAAGGAACTCGGAGTCACGGAAATGAAGGGGAGCTGGTTCATCTTCGACACCTATCGGGCGCATCCCGACTGGTGCCGTTGGCGCGCGCCATTCTGGCATGGAACCCGGGTGATGGACCCAGCGAGCCATGCGAACTATCACTTGGGGTTTCGCTGCTGCAAGACAATCGATTCCGGCCAATGAGACGGCCCGCACGCCCGCTACGGCAGGGCGGTGCTATGCGGGTCCGGCAATACCGCTGCCATTGCGACTTGCGCCCGGGCGCTCAAGGCCCTGATCAATTCCATCGCATTGATCACGACGCCTTCGTCGCTCAAGGCGCCCGCCAAGCGGGGATCCTGTAGGATCTGAAAAATCGAGTTCGGTTTTCCATCGACGAAGACCCAGGTGCTGATCAGCCGCGCACCGTGACTGTAGTCCGCATAGTGCCAGCCATGGAAAGTGCTCAGAGACTGAATCGCCTGCCCGCTCGCCGCGTGCCAGCCATAAATCGCTACCCGGTCAAGGTGGCTCCACAATCGATTCGTGATGACCAGATCTTTTTTGTCGCCGGCGGCCAGTCTTCCGGGCGAGACATCGAGTGCGGCACGTTGCCTGCCGACCAGCTCGTTATGGCGCCAGTAGTAATCAGTGGAACGCATCCGGCTGCTGGCGCGCAACGGCTGTGGTACGAAGTGTACCGCCGCCTGGGCGTAGATCGCATCGACGATTCTCGGCGTCGGTAGCGTGAAGCCGAAGCGGTTGGCCACGGACAAGGCAGTGCCGAGCCGCATCGGTATTAGCATGAAATCATCGTCGGAGCCGATCGCGAGATAATCCGGAGCCGCACATACGACGACGTCGACTGGTTGACCATCCGGTACCGGCTCATTCAGGCGGACCGGCACCAGCCGGCGCAGAAACGCGGGAATATTCCCCGTCAGCAATTCGCGCTCAATTCGCTTCTCGCGCTCATCGTCGCTGAGACCGCGGATTTCCTCGGCGAACATTCGGCCGCCCGGCGCATCGGCGGACCGCGCGGGGATCCCTCGCACCAAGGTGTTGTCGCAAGGGGCCGGCTGCGCGTCTGCTCGAGCGGCGCTCCAACAAGCGACATAAATGAACGTAGCGATCCAAAATGTGGTCCGGTTGCGCATCGTGCCGTTGGTGTAATGCCCCCAATATGCAAAGTATCGCAGCAAACGCAGAGTTTGGGCAACCGCGGGAACCCCCGCCGTGGTACCGCTCCCATGTAATTTATACATAAGCGCGACGGCATACCCATTTTCGATTTCAAGCGCCGCGTCGGGGGGCGAAGGCCAGCCAGTACTCATCCTCCGCCCTGCTAGGAGCCTGTCTGAGTAAATCCGCGAGAGCCGCGTTGGCTGGGAGACGGAGAGCGTATGCAAGGCGCGCGGCGCAGGCCGTGGCGGGCCCCACGGCCAAGACGCGCAACGCCGCAGACGCCCGTCCCCCAGCCAAGCCTTCGTACCCTTGCAGATTTCGCTTCATCCATCGTGTCGCCTCCTCATTGGGTGTTGACCCAACTACGTCGGCTCCGCCTCGGCTGAAGCGAAATCTGCCTTGGGTAAGGCCACGGGGATTACTCAGACAGGCTCCTAGATCGGTTCGGCCTCGTACTGAACGGCCAGGCAGTGGCTTTGACCCGCGGCCAGTGTCAGGGTGTTGTCGCGAGCATTTGCGCTTTCGACGCACACGAATTGCCGCCACCCGCCCCGAGTTGCCGGGGCAACTCCGAGGTCCGCCAAACCGGCTGCCTTCTTCTCCCATGGATTCCAGACGACGGTCGAATGGCCACCGCGCTTGGAAATGTGAATGCGCCGCTTGAGCCGGGGGTCGACAATCGTGCACGTCGCTTCGGTGTTTACATATACCCGGTCGACCTCCGCAGCAAAAGTCACTGGGCCATCCTGGCGCTTGCGCTGCCCGCCATCGGCAACGTCGACGAACTCGCTGCCGTCCAGGCCGAGCACCTGCACCGAGCCGATGTCGCCGACCTGGAAATAGGTGTGCAGCGCTTCGCTCAACGGAAAGGCTTCGCTGCCGGTGTTGGTGCTCGTCAGCTCCAGATCGAGCACCTCGCCGACCGTGACGCGATATTCCAGGCCAAAACGGTACGGCCACAGCGCACGGGATTTTTCGCTGTCGGACAGGAACAGCGAGAGCTGCGTCGCGCCATTTTCCAGGCAAACCGGCGCGCGCGCTTCCCACAGGACGTTGCGAGCAAATCCGTGACTGGCACGCGCTTTATCGGTGGCGTGCGGACCAAACCACGGCCAGCAGATAGGTACTCCTCCCCGGATCGACTTGCCCTCCGAATACTGCACCGTTGCCGACATGAAAGTCACGGGCTCGGCCTGGGAGCGAGGCTCCCAGTGTGTCAGCTGCGCTCCCTGCAGGCATAGCGTCGCCTTGGCTAAGTCGTTTTCAATCTGCGCAAAAAGCAGGCCACCGGGCCCCTTGCGAAACGTGGACTCTCCCGAGAACATTGCCGCCCCTCCGCGCTTCCTTGAGGACCTGTATTGTCGCCGAATCCATCGCAATTGCCCATGCCCGTCATGGATCCGCTGCGAATCAATTCAATTCCAACGCCCAGATACTTACTTCAGAGGCCTCGGGTTATGATCCAGCAAATGACCCGAAGCGGATTAATCTGGGAGCAAGACCTCAACGCACCGCTGCCCGATAGTGGTGCCAGCGATGGTGACGAGCGGTTTCGGTTGCTCGCGGATCTAGCCCCGATCGGCATCCTGCTGCGCGACGCGAATCTCGAGTGCACATACGTAAACGCCTCATGGCTTGCAATCGGAGGCCTGACAAGGACGGAAGCACTCGGAAGGGGTTGGCTCACGGCGATACACCCCGAAGATCGCGAGCGACTTGCCACCGCACAAGCCGAAATTAACCGCACCGGTTCCTCTTGGATGTTGCAACTGCGTTATCGGCGACCGGATGGCGAAGTGCGATGGGTTCACGGCCGCACGACACCTTTGCGCAAAGCCGACCAAACGGTCACGAGTTACCTCGTGATGGTGGAGGATCTGACGGAGTGGCGGCGCACCGAGCGCGAGCTCGCGGATCGAGAACGTCAATATCGACTGCTCTTTACCCATATGAACAGCGGATTTGCGCTGCACCGGATCGTCACCGATGCCGCCGGCGAGCCTATTGATTATGAGTTCCTAGCCCTCAACGACGCATATACCGAGATGACCGGGCTGCGCGCCGCGAGCACCATCGGCCGGCGCGTGACCGAAGTTCTGCCGGGTACGGAGCATGACCCCGCTAATTGGATTAAGGTGTTCGGTGACGTCGCGCTGACGGGCCGGACTGTTCGGCTCGAGCAATACTCGCAAGTTGTCGGCAAATGGTTCGCGGTGATCGCTTATCGACCGGAGCCGCTACGGTTTGCCGTTGTAATGGACGACCTGAGCGAGCGCAAAAAGCTTGAATGGGCGCTGGCCGAGACTTCAAGTCGGGAGCAGCGACGGCTCGGTAACGAATTACACGACGGCCTGGGTCAACACCTGACGGGGATCGCTCTTATGGCGTCGGGCCTCGCGAATACTGCGCGTTCCTCGGCACTGCCGAATGCGGCAGAGTTACAACGCCTGGCTGCCTTGGCAAGCGAAGCCATCACCACTTGCCGGACAATTGCACATGGCCTCTCGCCACTCGGCGATAGCCGCGGCGCGCTGCGCGCCGCATTGGGCGCGATGGTCGCACGTCACGTCGAGCTTAGCGGTCGCGAAGTTCGCTACGAGGAAGTCGGCCGTGCCCCGCTGCGATTGCGTGATGGCGCCGCCGACCATCTTTACCGGATCGCGCAGGAAGCTCTCAGCAATGCGCTGCGTCATTCCCAAGCACTGTCGATCGTGATGCGCCTGAGTGTGCGAAGCAGCCGCGTTCGGCTCGAGATTCTTGACGATGGGAGGGGATTCGACGCGACAGGTTGCGAGGTCACCGGCATCGGCATCCACAGCATGCGGTACAGGGCTAATCTGATCGGCGGTGCATTGACGATCGCCGCTCGGTCGGGCGGTGGAACGGCTGTCGTCTGCGTGTGCCCCCAACTCGGTCTACCCAGCTCTGCGCAGGAAACCTCATGAGCAGATTCACCTGCTCGCCTCCGGGCAATGATAGGAATGCACGTGCAAGCCGGGCGCACCGATGTGCGCCCGGAAGTGCCATATCCATCACAAAGTCATCTTCGTCGCGTACGCGGTCGCTTGACCGTGAAATCGACGCGCCGCATTGTAGAAGGCCAAACGTTCGCGTTCAGTGGCGAATGCACGTGATGGCACGATTAGAACGTTGCCATTTGTGCCGGTAATGACGATCGCAGAATCGGTTTCTACGACCGAACGTACATCACTCCATCGGCGAGAGCCGGAGATCTGGCCGATCGTTGTCTTGAGGCCGTTTTCGTCGATTGTCAGGCTCCGCGGTGCTGCCTTGAAGCGAATCCGAGGCCATAAACACAGCACTGCCACGCCAGCAACACTTGATGCGAGTGCTACGGCCAAACAATAGGCTAATCGATATGAGCGGGATGTGCCCGGGCCGGTGAGCGCGATCGCAAAAAGGAGGCCAACTATCACATGAAATCGCCAAAGGCCTCTGGGCCGGGCCCAGGCGCACCAGTACCAGCGCCATATCTCGCCGCGAGTGGAAGCGTACTTAACCTCGTACATATCGATCGGCTAGTGCAATATTCCCCCAGACCTCGCCACAGACCGCTGAGCTGTGATGACGCTCCGTCTCCCTGCAAAATCGACCGGCCATTCTAGCCACAACGCGTGGCGCGCAAGAAATACCTGGCGCGTTGCCCGATGACGGAGATTCCCAAGTTATCTACCTGGCGCCAGTAGACTGAGCAGCCGCTCGTCGGGCCGTCCCTGCTCACCGACAGCTTGCACGCAAACGTGATCGGCGCCGGCCTTCCAGTGTTCGTCCTCGCGCCCCACTGCTTCTGGGATCCACAGCGCACCGTAACCCCACGTTTCGACGCGTTTTGCGAACGCAGCAGCATCCGCCGCGCGGAATGGATCGATTCCGGCCCAGACTCCAAGTCTTTTTAACTTCATCGGATACTCCAAGCTATGTACTCACGTTTGCCCAATCCCTCTCCGTCCCATTTTACCGCCCCGACATTTCCTGGCCGCGGCCCAAACAGAATAGCGAAGGTTGTACCCCTCGGTAGTATCCCGCAGACCTCAAAAAAATAACTGATCTCAGTAGCGATCGCTCTCGTTAGCCGGAGCGATCGGATTCACATCCGCAGTCACACCGTTGATGGTCGTGCCGCTGCTGGAGACAGGCCCCGCTCTGTTGGTTACGAAATCGTATGGAAAATTCAGAGTCGGTGCAGTGAGTGCGTTCAGACGCTCTTCGTGTTGAATCTTCAGTTTTACGTCGACTGCAGCCAGGTTATCCTCGAGCTGCTTCAGGGTCCGCGCTCCGATGATCGTGGAGGCGACGCCAGGACGGTTCTGTACCCAAGAAATCGCTACCCGCGCGGGAGTCGATTCGAGCTCTTTCGCGCTCTTGATGAGCTCCTCAATGACCGTGTATGCCTTTTCGGTCAGTGCGGCGGTCGCCCATTCTCCGCGACCGGCTTTGACCTGCCCAGCGTTCGCGCGGGCGTATTTGCCGCTCAGAATTCCTGATTTGAGCGGCGACCAAGGAGTCACTCCCAGGCAATGCTCGAGCGCCATGGGAATCAGTTCTCCCTCGATCGTGCGTTCCAAAAGGGAGTACTCCAGCTGAAGCGCGATGAGCGGAGCCCAGCCCCGAAACTTCGCCATCATTTGGGCTTCCATGACTTTCCAGGCAGGCGTGTCCGAAAAGCCGATGTACCGAATTTTGCCCGCGGCTACGAGGTCGTCCAGAGTCCGCATTGTCTCTTCGATCGGCGTATTTTTGTCCCAGCAGTGCATCCAGTAGAGATCGATGTAATCGGTCTGAAGCCGTCGGAGCGATTCCTCGCAGGCGACAACCACGGCCTTGCGTCCTGATCCGCCGGAATTGGGATCTCCGTTCAGCATCGATCCAAAAAACTTCGTGGCAATCACGGCGCGCTGGCGTTTGCTCGTTGTCTTTCCCAGATGGTCACCAATGATTTTTTCGGAATGCCCTTTGGTGTATATGTTGGCGGTGTCGATGAAGTTTCCGCCCAGATCGAGGTAGCGATCCAAAATTCGCGCGGAGTCTTCAGGAGGCGAGCCCCAACCCCAATCCTGACCGAAGGTCATAGTCCCCAGGCAAAGCGGACTCACGCGAAGTCCTGAACGACCCAAAGTGACGAAGTGATTGAGGGGCATAGTGTTCTCCTGAAGAATTCGGCGCGAGGGTAGGATAGTCCGGTAGCCCTTATCTCAGGTTCGAGTTCTGTCTCAAAACGCTCTGGCAGATTCGGATTTGCAAGAAAGGTACCAAACGCAGCTACAACTTCGCAAATGAGTGGTCGTAGTGACCTCGCTCATCCGCGCACAGCGCGATACCGGCGGCGACGCCGAAGCGCTCGATTGTTGATCTCCCTCGGCGATCCTCGCCTGCATGAACGCCTCGATCTCCCCTCGCACCGACCGCTCCGACAGCCTCAATCGCACGCACCGACGGCCACGACGGGGTCGCTCCCCCGAGCACTCGGCGGATGGGGCGCCCGGCCGGCTTTCAACGAGTGCACGATATCGTTAATATAGCCAACCGTTCGATTCGCAATGCCGCAATAGCTCAGCTGGTAGAGCAACGCATTCGTAATGCGTGGGTCGGGGGTTCGACTCCCTCTTGCGGCACCAACCCCCACGTTCCGAGACTTCCGCTAAGATGCGCTCCAAGCGCTAAAACCCCTGTAATTCCAGCGCGCCAAATTTTGAACTAGATCGCGCACGATTGGGGGAGGGGTTTCGCTGGATTTTTAGCGAAACCCGCTCTGGCCTATCCTTCGGATCGATCCCTAAAATCAGCTCCAGCGACACACTTGATCGGTCTCCGGGGGAACATCCGCAAGCTGGGAGAATTCGGCAGAGGTGAGCGCGCGGCGCGGTAGCGTAACGCGCTCGAGGTGAGCTGATTAGACCGCACCATGTGTCTCTAAGATCGATCTTTCGGTCGATCGAATGGTCAACTCATGGCATCCGATCCTCAGGCTTCGGTGCCTGTCCGCCTTTGCGCTTCATGATCTTGTCGAACGCCGCAAAATCCGCGCGCTCGCGCCGCTCAGCGAAAAACGCGGCAGTGTTCATTGCCGCGAGCTTTTCGGCGACCGCGGTTGCTACAAATTGATTGAAGCTGGTGCCATCGGCCCTGGCGCGCCGCACGACTTCGGCTTTCACTGAGGTGGGCAGGCGACGCGTCACCAGACCGCAAAGACCAGCAAGATCGCTCCAGCACCGATCAACGCCAGCACCCATACTAGATCAAGATTGATCCAGCCACGCCGCAGGAACGCGAGTCCCACCCACTCGTAGACCGCAATCGCGATGGCACCGGCAACCGCCAACATCACAGCCGTATGAACGGCGACGGCGGCGAGCGCGGTAACGGCAGAGCTGCCAACCGCGGTCGCAACCACCACGTGCGCATGGTCGTGATGCAGGGTGCCGATTGGCATTCCCAGCAGCACCGGCAGGAGCATGAGGCCCGCACCATGCGCCGTTGCCATCAGAAATGACCATAGCATCAGGTCGGCGGCGCCGACCTGCATGCCGACTCGGACGCGGTGGCGAGCGAGCAGACGATACAGACCAAAGGCAATGAGTGTGACCGCTGCGCCGATTTGCAGCACTACGGGGTCGACTAAGGCGCGCAGCGCGCCGATTGCAGCGATGATGAGCGCCACCGACAACGCGTGCCCGGCGGCGATAGGCAACAGCGACCATAGCACGGCCACACGGCTCTTGCGTTGCAGACCGCGCGCCACGGCGAACAACCAGCCCATCGCCGGATTGATTCCGTGAAAGGCACCCAGCCCGGCGAGCGCCAGCCACGGCCACGCTGTCGTCACGGCCGGCGACGTGAGGCAGCGTCCGGAATACACCGCGGCGCCGCGCCGGTCACGGATAGCAGAACGTGTCCGACGACGAATCGCCGCCTTCCAGGCGGATTTGATGCGTGCGATAGCCGTCTTCGGCTGGCAGGAAGAAGTTCGGATCGAGCTTCAAGCCACCGCTGGGCTCCACGTCGCACTTCACCATCCAGCCTTTGATGCCGGCGGGATAGAACTGAACGTCCCAGGCGCGATAGAGTCCGTTGGTGAAGTAGACACGCCGACCATCGCGGCTCACTTCCACCATCTGCGGCCCGCCGTTGACCGGCCCGGCGGCCGGGTGCGGCGAGCGCTTGACGATGCCGCCGAGGCGCACCGAGCCGGTGAGCTTCGGATTGTGTGGGTCCGATACGTCATACTGACGCATCTCGCCCGTACCCCAGCAGGAAACATAGAGGAAGCGGTCGTCGAGCGAGAGGTTGATGTCGGCGATCAGCGGGGGCACCGCCTTGAAGCCCTGCAGCAGCGGCGGGAGTTGCTCCGCCTCGGCCGGCTCTGCCGGAATCTCGATAACCTTCTTGACCGCCCATTGGCCGTTGGGGCGGTGCCACAGCCACACCGACGCGGACAAGTCCTTCAAGCTGATCACCACGCCGACAAACCCATATGTCTTGGTCGGATCGCGCGCCTGCCGCAGCTCGAGAATCAACTGCTGCTCGCCGCCGAGATCGATCGTCTGCAGATGTTTACGCCGCCGCAAGTCCCACACATGCAACTGATGCCCGTACTTCGAGTTGAGTAGCAGTTCCGGCACCAGACCGTTCTCAATCATGTTGGGCGTGCCCCATTCGCTCGTGATCTGCACGTCATGGCCCAGATGCCACGCGAAGTCGTAGGCGAGGTACTGAGGCCCGCGATCCACCTCCCAGCGGCCGAGCACATCAAATGCATCGTGGTCGAGCATGAAGATTCCACCCGGGCCTTCACCGTTGGGTGCACCCAGAGCGCTCACATAGATGCCTTCCGGTCCGCAGTGCAGCGTGTGCGGACGCGAGTATCCCGCGCGCTTGTGCACATCAGCGGGCTCGATCACCTTGACGATCTTCGGGGCGCGCGGATCGGGCTTGGTGTCGAGGACATGGATGCGCGAGGAGCGCAGGCCGGGCACGATCAGATAGCGCCGCTCGACGTGCGGATGCGGCGCGTATGGGCAGAGCGCCGTGCTGCAGGCGTTCCAGCCAAAGTGATGCAGCTCGTCGCCGGCATTAGGCATCGGGGTTCGGCCGATGAGCTTGCCATAGGTCGATGACCTGGGATCGAGATCGACCACACCGAGCGCATCGGGCTTGTCGCCGGCCACATGCAAGATGGCGACGTAAGCGAGCTTCTCTGGCGTGGCCTGCATCGCCATGCGCGCTGAGGGATAGAACGTCGGGTCGGGTTTCCAGGTCACCATGGTTCCCTCCTACGTGGATGAATCCAGGTCCGGCAAGCGATCGGTAGTCTATGCCCGTATCGCAGCGACTGCAAAGCAAGCGTGGGAGACCTCGCTGCAGCACGAACAGACGGTCATGGCCTCGCTCCACAGGGGGTTGAGGCGACACTTGGTGCGACCGAGGTGTCGGCGGCCGCGTTTGTAGGGCCGTATTGGGGGGTGCCGGCATCCACTACTTCACCTCGTGCTCTGACCATCCATGCATGATCAAGGGTGTCGCTGAGTCTCTCAGCTCCTAGCTATTTTCAAGGGCCGACCGGCCGCTTTGGAGCGTGGTATTCAGCAGTCGCAATGCCGGCTTTTGGCCGTGGGACCGATTGTTCGCTCTGAACCGGTCATTCCGCTCGAAACTGCCGAATTTGACAGTGACGGTTTAGCCGATGTCCGCCAACGGGTAAAGCCGACCCGTTGTTGACGCTCACGAGCGTCTGCTATCCGGCGGGCCAGCACCTGCCCAGAAGCCCCAACATTTACGGGTCGGGGAGCTTTTGTAGTCAATCTCTTTCGGTCGGCTCGGTATACGGCTCTTCGGTAATGCGTCGCGCCAAACAAAATTAATATGCGCACATCAATGCGCCGAGGTGACCACGGACTCGTAGTCCGTCCAGGCGATTTCGAAAGTAAAGAGCGTTAATGTGGTCCGTAGTGGGACTCTCTACGCGACGGAAGCCAACCTGCTTTAGATCATTTGCTAATGCTTCGGGTCTGAAACTGCTCTTGAATGGCTCGCCCGCCCGAGCGACTCTTTCGCTTAGGGCGTCAGCCGCTACTTTTTCTCCTTCAGACAATGCTTGCCGCGGGAGTGCATAGTCGAATGCGATTGCGTTGGCCGGACAAAAGGAGTGGATCAATTTGAATGTGTCCATCACTACCTCATTAGTGAGATACGGAGTCACACCTAGCCAGGAAAAAAAAGCTGGCTCCTCGAGCCTAAATCCAGCCCGTTCCAGCTCGATATCCAGCCTTTGATGTTCAAAGTCAATAGGAACAAAAGTCACTTGAGAGGGTACGGATATAGCCGTCAGAGCTAAGCGATGGCGCTTCCACGCTTGGGTATCGGGATGATCGACCTCGAATATTCTCAATCCACAGTTGGAGTAGGGGTTTCGGTATGCAAAGGTGTCCAGGCCAGCGCCCAGTATGACGTATTGCGTTGTTCCCGATGCGATCGCCCTCGCGAGTTGATCTTCGGCATATCGACTTCGGACGGCCATGAAAGCACGCAAGTACCGCGATGCAGGAAAATAAGCTATCCACCATCCGAACATTATTGATAAGGCTGCTTCTGGTCCGAGGATCCAGGGAGCAACGGGATCTTCCAAGATGTGCGGAAAATCGTACAGTTGATGCTCTGCTCGACGGAGTGCCACACTCTGAGCAGTCTTGCTTGCAAACCCGGTTTTCATAAATGTTCGCGTTTCCGGCGCTTACGTAGTGTGCCCATACTAGTCGATACTACAGAGTCGAAGACTGAATTCGACCCGTTGTTGACGGTCGCGACCGGCAGCTCTGGGGAGCAGATTCCCAACGCAGCGCGCCCGCAGAAATCTTGATGGGTGGGTAGGACGAACGGCGAACGGCAGTTTGCGGAACTGATTCGCTCCTCAACCTGCAAGATATACCACGTAGAGGATAGCGAAAATCCCATCCACAATTGCGGTGACTGTCATCCCATTCGTGCGTTTCACAGGACCGAAAAACACGAGCAACCCAATGGCAAACTTTTCAGCGATGGCAGCTATCAAGACGGGGACACGAATTGCCAGGTCGTAAGCACTATAAATGATCAGGCAGCCTACGGCGAGGATCAGCACTCCCCAATGCCGCATTAGGAATACCGCAATGCTCGCGGGAGTTTCGACCCCGTACGTTGATCTCAATTGAAATTGAGGGTTGAGAAGCGCAATGACTCCACCAAGGGCGGTCATGAGTCCAGAAACTGTAAGTATCCATCCAATAGATGAGGTCAACATTTCATCCTCCGGTTACTTACTACCGCCGTCAATATGCTCGCGCCGGCCCGATCTGGGGTGCACGCACCGGCTTGGCCATACCGTAGAAGATCACTACTCCTTGTCCACCGCAGCGCGTTGAGAGCCCCTCTGGCGGCGTTCCAATACAAGCGTCGATATCCTGCCAGTTATTCATCGCCCAGACGTTGCCTGCGGGATCGACAGCGATATCGGTGATCATCTGCAGGCCTCCTCCCACATAGCCGCCGGGCGGCGATATCTGGTCACCGGTCTTCATGCCCGGAGGGCAGTTCTGTGTCCGGGCACCGCACAGTTCGACAATCGGGCTTTGCGCACCGGCGAAGTTAGAGATCCAGATATTGTCATTGCCATCCACTGCCACGGCCCAGGGGCCGGGGAGGCCGGCGCTTTTGAAGGGCGAGCCGGGAAATTGTGTCCCGTCCTGCCGCAGAAGAGTAACGCTGCCACCATTCATGGTGCCGCCTTTCTGCTCGGACATTTGTTTGGTCAGATAATCAGAAGCCGAGGCAACGCCCTCGAACTTCAGGCGTATTCCCATGTCGATCAGATGAGCCATGCCCAGCAGGCCGGTGCCGAATCGGTTGGTAACCCAGACGTTACCCTGGCTATCGATGCCTAGACCGCTATTGTTGATTCCGGTCCCAAAGTTCTCGACCTTACTTGGATCGGAGGCTGGAAAGCGCGTGACGTGTTCAACGCCGCTACTCGCTACCCAAATCCGGTCCTTTTGATCGATGCCGAGGTGAAAAGGAGCCTTGAACGATTTGCAGGGCTCAGCACTGTCGCCCTCGCAAACGATCTGGCCTTTGGTGATATCGCCCTTGGGGAAGTGGACGAGCTGACTTTTCTCGATACCCAATACCCACACGTCACCGCTCGGCGTCACGATGATTCCCTGCATGAGGCCAAGCTGGCCGCCGAAATTGATACCCTCAGGCGGCGTCAGGGGCTTGCCATTCTTGTCGAACACCGCGATGGATTTGCTGCCATATGTGGTGAACCAGGCATTGTCCTTGGCATCGACCGCGGCGCCGAATGTGCCTCCTTCCATTCCTCCGCCGGTGAAGCCGGTGGTGATGGGCGAGAGAGGCTTACCGTTGGGCGCAAACTTGGTCGCGTTGCCCTGCCACAGGGAGTCCTGCCCCTGCCAACCTATGCTGAAGTTGTCACCGACCCATAGGTTACCTTCGCTGTCAAACATGGATTTTCCGCCTGCCCGATAGCCACCTCCGTCAAACTTGAGCGGAAGCACCCAGGCGCTCGGTTCCCAGTTGAGATACGGCATATACGGAACCGCCAGCATGTGATTTGCAGGCGATACTTGATAAAACCGGCGGAGCAAAGCGTAGATTCTCTGCGGCTGGTACCACGGGGCGCGAGCAATCGACTGCGCCGCTGTCAGCGTATCGGTCGGCGCGGCCCCCTTAGGTCCTGTCGAGGCGGAGAATAGGTTGCTGCACGCATCCGCTGTCACGCGCGTTACACAACCGGCAAGCACGTCGGCCAGCGTAGCGAAGTTGGCCATCGTCGGCGTCTGACCGCCGTTGAGCGGGCTTTGGATCGCCTCACCCCAGCCGCCCGTCGCCAGATCGACAAAGTTGGGCACATTACCGGCAGCGATGCGAAGACCCAGCGCGTGCCCCTGAATCGCAGTACCGGTGAGAAATTGCGCGTGAGTCCACGCTGACGCAATGGTGGTCATTTCGTTGACGGTGACATTGGCCGGAAAGTTGCTGCCAAGCACCGCGATGAGTGCGATGGCAGGATTGTCTCCGTTAACCTTGTTCGCGGCGGGTGTACCGCCCTTAGCGATCAGGTAAAGGCTAGAGTCGTTTCCGGGTGCTTCGGCTGCGCTAATCGCGAAGCGACCATCCGCATCCGTACGCGTCTGCGCGAGCTGCTTCGGCGCACCTGCGCTCGCAGCCCAAAGCGTTACGGTCGAGTTGGCAATCGGGGCTCCCGCGCCCAGGACCTGGCCGTTTATGTTCTCGGCGGCATTCGCCGGCGCGGCAAACACGACGGTCATGAATGCGAATACCAAGGCGGTTACCGGCGCTGAGACTCGACGATCCCAAGAGTATTTTGCGGGGTTCATTGCGAAGGCTCCCATTGGTTGTAATGGCGCTGGAAGAGAACTGGCAAGTTAGGCTGCCGCGCGATTGTGCTGACTCTAAGCACCGTCAACAGCCACGCCTACTGGACCAAAGGGCTATCGTGCGCGGTAGCGTGACGCAGGCGCTGCGAAGCGCGACCGTCCGGTAACAGGCGATCATTTCGGTGCCGTCACTGCCCGCAAATGGGCCGATCAGCGACCGATTTGCTTCTCCAAACCCGCCAGTCAGCTCGACGAACCCGAGAGCGTCGGCACCCGGCAAATCTGTGACCCCAAGGCGACGGTCACAAACGTCGGCTATCCGGCGGCGATTCCGCCTGCAGGGTTCGGCTGAGGAACTGCGGAAATTCTATCGTCCCAAATCTCTCCGCCGTCCGTCAGTAACGGAGAATCGCGAGTGCGTCGTCCCAAAGACGCTCTAAGAGTTTTCGGGCCGGCTCCGCGCGTGCGAGGCCTGCGGACTGTCCCGCCCACGCCTGCATGCGACTCACGTCTCCCGCCTTCACTGCGGCGACTCTCATCGCGGCGGTGAGACCGCGCTGAACTGGATAGGGTGCTGGCTGTGGCGCATCGTCGGATATGGCGGCACGCACGTAACCGGTTAAGAGACTGCGGCCGGCGCGCCCACTGAAAGTCCGGCTAACGACGGTGTCTTCCGGCGCCGCCCTCGCGAGCGCCTCCGCCCATGCTGGATGAATCCCTGCTTCCGGAGCGCGCAGAAATCCTGTGCCGACCTGCGCTGCACTCGCGCCCAATGCAAGCGCCGCGGCGACACCTCGGCCGTCGGCAATTCCTCCGGTGGCGACGACCGGAATCCTAACAGCATCGACGACTGCCGGAACAAGGGCAGCCAATCCCACCATTTCGCGCTCGGCCTTATTGGAATCAAAGCAGCCGCGGTGGCCGCCGGCTTCCATTGCTTGAACCACAACCACGTCTGCGCCAGCTGCCTCTGCGGCCTTTGATTCAGCTACGGTCGACGTATTGGCGAACCACGCGATGCCGAGGGACTTAAGCCGATCCACGAATTCGGATGAGTAAAGTCCCATTACCGAAGAGACTATGGGTGGGCGGGCCTCGAGCAGCGCCTCGCATTGTGCGGTGAAGTCTGGTGGCCCGGCATCACCCGCATCTTGTGCTACCACCGGTCCCCAATTCGCAAGAAAATCGCGCACGAGCTTTTCGTGGGTCGCATTGCGGACCGGGGAAGGGTCGGGAATCCAGAGATTGATTTGAAATCTACCGCTGCTCGCTGCTCGACCGTCAGCTTTGAGGCAATGAAAACGCCGTGGCTCGAATGATATTAGCTGCTGGCGTTAAGCTTCAGGCCGCAGTGACCGCAACGCTGGCGACGGAAAACCTGGTGAATCGAGACGACCGTGCGTAACGTGAAGAATTTCCCGCAACGCGGGCAATGGAATAGCTGTTGTCGCAAGTAGCAGTAGAAAAACACTAGCAAGGACGCTACGCCTACTCCACCTAGAAGGTAGCCGGGAAATTGAGCCAGGGGCTTGCCATGCGCACCCTCGTCTAGGTACACCACGACGCCCAGCGAAACAATCCCGACGAGAAGTCCGCCTGCCCCCAAGCGACTCCAGGTTTTGTACTGCGCCCAAGCCCGGGTATACGTGTCCACAAGCGCCTAACGATGAGGTTGAGCGACGCAGGAATGTGCTGACGACAAACGAAACCGATTTATCTCAAACACCGATCCCCTCCTTGGCTCAAGAAGACGAAACCCCGCGATGGCCCGATAGTTAGATTCTAGAACGCTGACACCGCATCAAAGCGACGACCGCAACACAGAAATTCAAGACAGCCACGCCCACAAGCCATTTAAGGCTTGGCCCAAGGAAAATTCGCATATCTTCCATACCCTGATGATGGAAGTGACCAAATCCCACCGGCACGCAGCCGTTAACGACAGCGTGCTCCGCGAAAGTAACGAGGAAACGCGAGACGCCAAAATACAGCGCCACGAGATTCACGGCGATTAGCAGTATTAGAATCATTAGGAATCTAACGATCAGGTTGAGCGACGCGGGATTGCGCAGCCGCTAATCGAAGCAGATTTATCCTAATCATCGAATCACTCCATGGCTCACCGAAGCTGCGGCCCGTGTGATCGCTCGAGCCGATTGTTAGACGCCAAGGCAGGAAATGAAAGCCGCATCGCGCACTCTACTTCGCGAGATTTGAATCGCTAATTGCGACACCGCGTAAGCCATCAATTTCAACGTGCAGGCTTGTGCCAGGCCAAGTGATTGTTGCGACATTGCCGCCGCGTGTAACGACAGCATTGCAGCACCCGGGACCGTCGGCATCCGGCAAATCTCGACCCCAAGCGGCCTGTGGCGAATGACCGTTGCTATAGCGTAGTCAATCAATCTGCCATCGGCGCTACATTGCGAGGCTCGCTTTCATGCAGCACGCTAGAAGCTCAAGCTGGCCGCTCCCGCCTTGAGTCGCTCATGCATCGCGCTGGCGCCCTGAATGGTTACGCCCTCGATGAAGTCCAGCTGCGTGTAGCCGCGAGCCTTGGCACATGGCGGACAAGCCCAGATCGTGCCGCCGCGAGCGATGAAGTCCTCCATCAGGGCCTTTAGCGGATCAAGCGGTGGCACGTGGGTGACGTCAACCGCCTTGCGCCGCACCAGGTCGACGGCGGAACTAACCAGGAAGGCGTAGACTTTCATTCCCGATGTAATCCCGCCGCAGGCGATTGTGAATGCCACTGACGACAGCTCGTGGTCAGTCCCTCGGGTCAACAAGACGACTAATTCGCGGGTGCCTTGGGGGTTCTGCTCCGACATGGGTGTGCTCCTGTTTGTTATTCACGAGTCTCGACATTGATCCAGTTCATATAATCAGCAAGACCGCCCACAACCGGTAGCACGATGATTTCCGGAAGCTCATATGGGTGGATCTTGCGTATTGCGGTGACGGCCGCCTCAGCACGGTCTCCTGTTGTCTTAACCAACAAGAGCAACTCCGGTTCACACTGAATCTCATCCTTCCATCTATAACGACTCCGGATCGTCATTTCCTGAACGCACGCTGCAAGTTTGTCGCGTAGGAGCATCTCAGCGATTCTGGCCGCGTCTTCCCCCTGCGCTACCGTCGTAATAATTGTCACAACTTTGGTCATAACGATCAAAGCATACCAGGTGCGCCTCGCGGTCCGAAGCATCCGAATTACCGACATGGACAACGAACGATCAAGGCGCAGGAGGGGCGGCACGGCGCCAGAGACGCGTTGCGTGCACTTCGGATGCTGATCGCGCTGCGCACTGATCCCCTAAGCGACCACCTTAATTCAGGCGTGCGCCATTCGTCCGAATTCGACCCACAGCCGCCTGCGGTGAGTGGCAGGTATCGGGCAGCGCGATCCGGTCGCACTATTTGGCACCGCCGCTTCTCTGTGCTGAACATTGCGGGCGGCCTTGGCGCTTCGAACGTAGGGATTCTTCGGCAGCTGGCGGCTTGTAGAGTGCTGAGGCGAGCTTCCGGGCATCCAACTCCTTGCGCCACGAAATGACGTGCGTGCGGGTGACTTTGGGCCATGGCCCAATTACTTCCGATTGCGCTGCTCGCTATACTTGCTGATGCTCTTAATAATTCTTATGGCATGGTTGCTGGTGACCATCACCGTGGTCATGCACGCGGCCGGATTCACCGCGCTGCTAAGAGCCCTTTTTAGATGGCACGCCCTGGCATCCTTTGGCTTCTGGTCCAGCACCTGGCTGATGATCAACCTGACGGGTTGGCTGATCCTGGTCCACCTGGCTGAGATTGCAATATGGGGGCTTTTCTATTTTTGGCAGGGCTGTCTGCCGGATGCCGAATCGGCATTCTACTTTTCCGGAGTTACCTACACGACCGTTGGCTATGGCGATCTGGTGTTAGCGCGGCCTTGGCGAATGTTCGCACCAATCGAGGCATTGACGGGAATTCTCATGTGCGGAGTCTCGACCTCGGCGTTCTTCGCGGTCGTCATCCGGCGGATCGACAATTGGGTGAACGCAAAAAGCTCGTCGGAGCCGAAACCCCCTTGACAGTCTCATTTGAAACGAAGGGACAATCCAGCCCTCCGTCTCGTTTCGGTTGCTCTAAGGCGCTAGCGGAAATACGGCGGGAATCTCTTTGATCGGGCGAGAGCGGCACTGCTCAGCAGCATCGAATGTTCGCACTGCCGAGGATTGTTCAGGCGTCACTTTTTCAGCTGTTGGGCCGTACCGGCGACATGGGAGCTGATGAGGGGATATTCGGCTTGGGTATCCGGAGTCGACCCCAAGCTGACCGATGCGACCGGCCGGTTGCGAGGAAGGAAATCGCGAACCTTCCCATAAACGAGATGGCCGTGCGAATTCATCTGAAATCATTAGTCGAACGCCGTCGGCCGCGAATTTCATCCGTAACCGATACGCTCCCTTCCGTAATTCCCGGGAAATGAACCCCGTACAACCTATGAATGAACGCCAGGGGCGCAGTATTCGGAACTAACAGGAGATTGCAGTTATGACCACTCGAGAATCAGCCTCGAACACCATTATATCTATCATGATCACCGCAACGATAGGCCTCATCGCTTCCATCACTTATTTTGTGGCAACAGGTATAAGTTGAATTTCCCATCTAATCAATCACGCCGCGTAGTTAGCGTAGTTACCGGATACGGTAAGCCGTAACTAGGCGGCGTGTTGATCAGACGGGCAGAGCGTGCAAATCTGACCGTAGGGGTTTGTCTGCGAAATTCGCCTTCCACAGTCGCGGCGTGAGTTCGGCGACGCGGTTCGCGGGATGCAGGGAGACACGCTGCAGGACGTCGACGAAGTAGGTGCGGGGGTCGATGCCGTGCAATCGGCAGGCGATTGGATGATGCCGACGCCAAGATTGGAACCAGCACGTCGGGGTGAAGTCGAGTTGCTATAGATTCAGAGCAACGCGGCCACGCCCGTTCCTGTGCCTAATGACGGCAACGCTTGTTCGCACGAGCGCTTATGGTCGAACGGCCGGTTTACGGCTCCGATTTCGGTCCGCCGAATTTCCGGAATTCGCCGATCAGCGACCGATTTGCTCCTCCGAATCCGCCATTCAGCGCGACGAACCCGGGACCGTCGGCATCCGACAAATCTCGACCCTAACCGATCTGTCGCGAGCGGCGGCTTACCGGCAAGCAATTGAGACGTTAAGCGAGAACTTTGGTGAGCGGATCCCAGTAATGCTCTTGCCATCCGGAGGCCAGATGCTCAGCATCGCCTTTCGGAAATCCGGTGTGGTCGAACACAATTTTCGTCACTCCCGCCTGCTCCGAAAGCTCAAACCGAGCGATCGAGTACACACCTCGTGGCCAACTGAGTACGCGCCATGCCTGAACAATAAGCTCATCGGGCACAAGTTCGAGTTGACGGCCTACAATGTATCCGTCAAACAGGGCGAACGTTCCACCCACATGAGGACTCAGCTTCGTTGGGTTCTGCATCTTGGCATTGGCGTCGGCCTTCATGAGCCCGCTTAGCCGCACCATCCTGTCAAACTCCTTTTCGACAGTGAGCGCGGCGTAGACGCGAGTGCGTGGCGCGGTGAAAGTCCGCTCCTGATGAATGGATTCTTCACTGCGTGAAATCTCGGCGTTTGGCTCCGCGATCACAGGTGATGGGCACGCTACCACGCCGACTATCGCGAGCGCACCGCCCGTGATGACCTGTCGGCGTTTGAGTGCATGCGGCATCGACGTTGGCCTTATCGGTGCAGGCATTTCTCAGCCCCTTTTATTAGTGGTCTCCTCAGAGCGCTTGCAATATGACACCAAATGGTTTCATATACAAGTGGAGGTTATAAATGCGTGCTAGAGCTCAAGCCCGGGGTCGGTCCGATGACGATCGGTTAGACGCGATTCTTCATGCCCTAGCACACAGAACACGCCGGCAGCTGCTTAATCGCCTGGCGGCGGGCCCGGCCATCATCGGGGATCTCGCCGAACCGATTGATATGACCCGGGTCGCGGTATCGAAGCATCTTCGGGTGCTGGAGAAGGCGCGGCTCGTTTCGCGGACCATCGATGGGCGCGTGCATCGTTGCGCTCTGCGGCCGGAGGTGCTCCAGGAGGTGGAGCAGTGGCTGACCGATTACCGGGCCTTCTGGACTGAACGGCTCAAAGCCTTGGCCCGGTTTGCGGAAGATCCAGATCGACGGTGAGCTGCGGAGGCGACATATGCAAAAATCAGCGACTGATTCGGAATCGTCAACGCTTGCCGCGATGCTCGTAGTGCGAAGACAAATCAAAGCGATGCCGGAGAAGTTGTTTGCAGCATGGACCCGGCCTGAAATGCTGATGTGCTGGTGGGGACCCGAAGGTGTAGCCTGTCCCGCCGCCGAGATCGATCTGCGCGTCGGCGGTTCCTACCGGATCGCGAACCGTTTTCCTGATGGAAATATTATTTGGATCGCGGGCATGTTCGAGGAGATCGACGCTCCCAGCCGACTGGTTTATACATGGAAACTGGAATCGCAGACCGGACCGCCGGAACGGGTCACGGTCTGTTTCGTCGCCGACGGAGATTTGACCGAAGTTGTAATCACCCATGAGCGGATTCCAAACGAGGCGGCTCGCACTGGTCACGAACGCGGTTGGGCTGGCTGTCTCGACAGTCTCGTGAAGTACATCGAGCAGCTCTGAATCCCGATCCGAGCTTGTCGGCAAGCTTTCCCTTGTAGGGGTCGGTTGGTGATTGCCGACACCGGGGCCATCGATCGAATGATGGCTTGGCGACGCCGATCTTCGGGTCCGCAACGTCCGGGGTTGGCTGACTGCGCCAATTCGCGATCCAATTTCCAAGCGTCGGCATCGGGCAAGTGTCGACCCGTGATGCTGCCTGTAGGACAGGCCGGTGAGGCCTACGAACGCCACCGGTCGCCTTGCTCACTGTCTACTTTTCGAAACCGTTGTAGCCGGCACCAGCTTTCGACCCGATAGACCAGTACGCAATCCTGGCGCGCCATCGCCTGCCCAGGAACGAAGCTAGGTGCGGGGCGCGAGAATGGTATCGAGCAGTGCCGGCGCCGTCGGTTCGCGCTCGAGATGCGGATAGCGAAGCCCACCGTGATAGTCCACATGGGCGACGCGGTATCGGTCGTTCAATTTCAGGATCAGCTCGATCCGGCCGGATTTGGTTGCCGTGGCAGTGATCGTTCGTTTGAGCAAGTCGCCGCTGTAATTTTCGCCGTTAACCGCGAGGATCTGCATGCCCTCGGTGATTCCCGCCTCGAAGGCGGGGCTGCCCCACATCACTTCGATGATGGTGCCGTCCTTCTCGTCGATGCCGACGCCGAGGGAGTATCGAAGCAAGGTGACCTTGCGCTGAGTCTCGCGACCCTTCTCGTACTCATTCTGCTTGTCGGTGTAGACGAGGCGATAGCCGCCGCGGGCAAGCCCAGCGAGCGGCGCCGACCGAGCGACGTCGTCGAGGCGCTGGCGCAGAAAGACGGCCCAGTCGTAAGGTTCGACGGCATTCAAAGCCTTGACGAGGTCCTCGAAGGTATACGTGAGCGGCACGAAGCTACCGTCGTTCACCCCGAAGAAACGAGCGGCAAAATCATCGAGCGAACGCTTGCCCGCAGATCGCTCCCGGATCAGGGTGTCGGCATCGAGCCATATCAGGGCGCCCTCATCGTAATAATCCTCGAAGCGCTGCCAGCTCTCCCAGGACATGGGCCTGCGCGGGTTTATGATCTCGTCATTGGTGGTGTCCTGCAGCGAGCGCCAGGCGCGTCCCGCGATGTTGGAATGCCAGGCGGCGTTCTCGGCCCAGGCCTCAAGCGCCTGCGTCTTGCTCCACAATCCCGCGCGCGCCGTGAGCACGAAACCCCAGTACTGCGTCTGCCCCTCATAGACCCAAAGCAGGCTGTTCTGCATGGGGACCTCGTAGCTCGAGGTCCAAAGATCCGCGGGCCGCCGGAATTTGCCATTCCAGGAATGAGTGTATTCATGCGCCAGTAGATCTCGATCGTACGGCGTGCCGTCCCAATCGACGAAGTAAAGCGGATCCGTGCTGTCCTCACTAGACTGATGGTGCTCAAGACCGCTGAAGGGAATCTGGTCGGAGAGTGTGAACAGGAAGTCGTAATGCTGGTAGTGATGCGAGCCGAACAGCCGATACGCTTGCGTGACGAGCGAGCGATGTGCGGCGATTACCTCCGGACGGGCCTCGAGCAATTCCGGTCGATCGGCAAAGACATCAAGTCGCACGCGCGTGGCCGGATCGAGATCGATGGTGGTCGCGTATCGGCCCGCATACACCGGGCTGTCAATGAGCGTCTCGAGCGATGCGCGCTCGTATGAAGTCCGGTCACCCGTATGCGCCTGCGGCTCGAGCGCCGTCGCCTGCGTCCAGCCTTGGGGAAACTTCGCGCTCGCGCTTACCGGGATTTGTCGCGCGAAATGACCCGCCGGATACAGGATCACGTCATTCCACTCGAGTATCAGCAACTCCTGGGTCATTTGAGGGTCACCAACCTTGCCGCTCGTTGGCGAGAGGTAGTCGAAGCTCAGCTCGAGCGACCTCGTGCCCGCTGGCATGTGAGGCCGAAATGCGTACACGTTCACAGTGTCTCGTTCCCATGAGACCACCTTCCCGCCGGCGGTCACCGTTAGCCCCGCCAGCCGGTCGATCGGCCCTTCGGGCGCATGAGTCCCCGGTAACCACTTCGGATAGAGCAGAACCGCGTCGGGAGCGAGTCCGCTGATGGTTTCCTTCACATGAACGATGCGCCGATCCACATCACTCGCATCGACGTCCAAGTGGATCTCCCCCGCAAACGGCTGGTCGCGGGGTGCCGGAATCGAAGCCGCGGCAAATGCCTGGTTCACGGCCACCGGTACGAGCAAGGCGAAACAGCCGCCACACCAGGCGACTACGAGGAGCAAAGTGCGCATCATTCTTCCCTCAATATTTTTTAAACGTTGGCGGGATTGCGTCATTGTAGCGTGGCTTCACTCGTCGATGCACAACGAGCGTGCCGAACCAATGCTCCTCCTCACTATCCGGGTCGATTTTGCGCAGGAAGGCGCCTAATGTGGTTCTCGGGGCCCGGTATGCGTCGAATCAATCTGGCCTTGCGCAGCCGTGCGGTCTGAACGGCAGCTATCTTCCCATGCCCATCACGAGTTTTACGACGTCCTTGGAATCCGCGTCCAGATGATTGTCTGGCAATTTGACGTGTAGCACCATTCCGATGATGGCGGCCCCGAAGGAGCAAACCCAAACGATTGAGGCAAAAGCGAGCGAGTTCACCGTGGTATGGCCTTCTTTTGATTTCCAGCGTCAGTACTTGGACGCGCTATAGCATATGTCGCAGAACAAATTTAAGGGGTATTAAGTAAATAATTGACGTGCGCGGCTGCGCCGATCCCGGCGGCCGGGGACCACCTCTGATGAGTAGTTGATACCGGCGCTGCGTGATACGCTCATGCCTTCGCAGTAAAGTGTGAGCGTAAAGAGTGAGAATCCTCGTACTGATTACATTGACCTGCTTGTCCGCCTGCAGTTGGTTCGGTTCGCGGAGACCTCCCCAGTTGCCAGACCCGACTGAGATCATCGTGACCGGCGCCCCTGCGGGTTCGCTCGTGTTCGTAGACGGCTTGCAAACTGGACAAGCAGCGGCCCACAACGACCAATCGCAAGTTCTGAACGTCTCGGCCGGCGCCCACAAAGTGGAAATACATATGGGTGACACGGTCGTCTATCGAGAGGATACTTATGTGGGTCCCGGCGAACGCCGCGTAGTCAACGTCCTATCGGGTTTAAGTCGGTAACGCAGCGTAGATTGCGAGCGACCAACTTGCGGAGACATCAGGCCGCCGCATACGTCCCCAGTTTTCCGCTGACGTGAGCGCGAGGGTCCCAACACCTCGAGCTAAACCGTCAGCGCAAACTGCACGACAAGAACAGAAACGACCGTGGCGGTCACGGCAAGAATCGCCTGCGCAAGCCGGAGGGTGAGCATTTCGGGCGCATCGCTCGCGAAACGTTATCGCTTTGTTGGCGTAAGAAAATTGCCGCTGGAATCGCCGAGTACCATGCCACCGTCGCAATAAAGAATCGTCCCGGTGATGTAAGCGGCATCGTCCGAGCAAAGATAAATCGCAGCCCGAGCAATGTCCTCGGATGTTCCAAAACGACGCAGCGCATTCTTGTCCCTAATTTGTTGCTTAACAGCTTCGCTCGGTGCCATTCGCTCAACGCCTTCGGTGCCAGCTATGGGGCCCGGCGATATCGCATTGACGCGGATGCCTGCAGGGCCCCATTCCATTGCCAATACCTTGACGACCATATTCACACCCGCCTTTGCCGCGCAGACGTGCACTTGCCGAGGTAGCGGCTGCACCCCCTGCGGTGCGGTAATAGCCAGCAATGACGCGCCTGGCTTACGCACCAAATCAAACGCCGCGCGGAACACGTTATAAGTGCCCAGCAAATCGATATCGATCACGCTCTTGAATCCGTTAGCAGAGATTCCTACCGCGGGCGATATAAAGTTTCCTGCTGCCCCGGCAACGACGACATCGGGCGGCCCGAGTTCAGAGGTTGCCTTCGCAAAGAGCTGCGAAACAGCCTCGAAACTGCGTACATCGGCACTGCCCGCCATCGCGGTACCGCCTGCGGCTGATCGGATTTGGGATGCTGCTGAATTCGCTTTGTCCAGATCGCGTCCGAAAACTAAGACTTTGGCGCCGGTTGCCGCAAAGCCCAATGCGATACCCAGATTGATGCCACTGGTGCCACCGGAAATGAAAACAACTTTTGAGCTCACGTGTTCTCTCCTTGTGTTGATTCCGCCTCAAGCTGTCCGCGTTCCTGTCGATAGATAGCCGCGACCCCCATACCGCATCGGCTTCGCATGCCCATCCACCGCATATTCTCCGATGTCCGGGCCCTAAAGAAACGGGAATTTACTTACGCTACCCACCGAAACCCATTTGATCCAACCCTGGCAACCTCAGAATTGCTCTGTCGACGGCTCGCAATGTCGTCAGCGATTTGCCCCTATTTCGGATCAGCCAAACCATTCTCATCCTGCGGGGACATCGCGTGCTGCTGGATGCCAAGCTCGCCGCCCTTTATCGTAGTTACGGGAGACCTCCGTGCTGTCGGTTATGAACGACAAATAGCGCACTCGCGACGATAGATGCCAAGATTCAGTCGTGGATGGTGTGTCCGCGTGAACTTTTGCCTGCACCAGGAGTTCTTACCTGGTGGATGCATTTGCGATCGCGCCCGTGGGCCCGAGGGTATTTCATGGATCGTCTGACTTCTCCCGTGACCGTCGGGGCGGTGGCGCTGCTCATGCTCGCCGGTTGTCAATCCGGCACGAGCAGCAGCTCGACGCCTGGACCCTCGACGCCGCAGCGCGGGCAGCTGCTAACCAATCCGCCGACCCTGGTCGCCACCTTTAGCACCTCTGATGTGCTCGGACTGCTTGGTCTCGATACCCTCGGGCAGGAGCTGCTGACGCTCGCCTACTCGCCCGTGTGCACCGTGAACATCTATCAGTTGAATTACGAGACGGTAGGGGCGAAGTCCGAGTCGACCACGTCCACCGGCGCGCTCATGGTGCCGAGCGGATCGGCCTCCGGCTGTCAGGGTCCGCGTCCCATCGTCGAGTACGCCCACGGCACGTCGTCTGGCGGCCGTGAAGTCGTTCTTCGACGGGCAGGGTGGCTGATCCGACGCAGGCGCGCGAGCCCGCCTCGCCTCCGGACTCTCGGCCAAGATGGCTTCGAGTCCGTTGCTATGTCCGCGCGGCAAATCGCAACTGGCGATTCGCGCTCGAATCCCCTGTTCCCGCCCCGCGGCTGTGATCCGCGTGCCTCTGGGTCGGGCTATAAGCCAAGAGCGGCGACTGCGTTATCGTACTGTTCCGGCCGCACGTAAATCACGTATCCGAAGCTGCCTCTGCCGTCGGCTACACCCGTAGCCGCATACACGTTGACATTGGCCCTCATGAGCTTCATATGCAGCTCGGCCAAGGCTCCGAGCTCGTCGTCGCCCTGCACCAGCAGCGCCGGATGCGGGCCATCGAGCACGAGGAGATTCTTTTTTGCTTCATTGGCAAGCTTAGCGGAGTCCTCCGGAAAAATCGTCAGCTGCGTATGCAGGGGCCCTATCGGCACCGCCGTAAACGCAAGCAAATTTACGCCCAAGTGAGCGAGCGTCGCCAGCAATTTGTATGCCTCTCCCGGATCGTCTCGTACGGTTGTGGAGAAGTAATCGATGCAACGTACCTGAAATGCCATAGTTTTTGCCTCCAGGAATCCATACCTGCACGATCGTCCCGCAGCTCATTGAGCAAGGGCGCTGAGGCACCAGGGTGCAGTGCAAGGAAAGACGGGGAATCTCTTTATGTACCCATGCGCGGCGCGTTGCGCCAGAAGACGGCTCGACGCTGGCCCGGCCGATGTCTACGCGTACCGGGCCTGACCTCATCCGGCGCGGTTGCTCCTCGCCGCCGAAATCCTACCGCGCCTTCCTTCTGATTGAACGGAACCTGATCCCCAGTCTAATGGCCTTTTGAGTCACCGCACCGGGCGTCCGACGCAGCTTCTTAGCTGCCTGCGGTCCCGATAGTTTTGCCTTTGCAAAACTGCGCAGATTCTTCACATCCTCTTTCGACCACGCCAATGCCAAACGCCGCTTTCGCTTCGCCATCAAATGCTCCCCTTAGCAAAAGTGCATATCATACCGGGACGCAAGCGAACCGGCCATTTCTTGTCTAAAGTTGCCCTTTGCGTGTTGCGATTCAATGCACGCCACGCTGGCATCGCTCACAACGTAATCAACGTGAACCCCTACGAATGTCGATTCGTTGAGGTCGAGCTGATTTAGAACGAGACGCGTCTGTTCACTCGGATATTGGACTCCACCGCGGGCTGGACACGTCTAGAACGGCCGCTCGGGCTTCGCCGGCGCAATGCGTCCGAACTAAATCGACAAGATCCCGGGTCGCGGCAGCCAATGCATCACCCGGCACTACGGAGAGCGCATCGATGTTGAAGTACACGGCTGAAGTGTCGACAAGAGTTAATGTTCCTGCGGCTTGTCGCCATGTCCAACGCCTCGTCAACACCGATTTGTCCTGCACGAACACGACCTCACCCGCAGCTGGTGACTCCTCTGGTCCGCCATCAGGTGGTCGAAATGTGTCGCCTTGCTCGGCCAACCGCAGCTGCAGCGGAGCGCTTCCGCTGGGTACCGGATGCACACCCACCGGGAACAGATATCGCAATGACACGATATTCCCAATGTCGACCAGTGCATTGATGCTCGGCAAAGAATCACCTCGCAATACCCGCCGCCCGAGTGCCTCGACGGACGACCGAAACTCTGACGGTCGAGCTCCAAAACGACGGTAAACATCGCGCCATGCGGCGATGCGGGGGTGCTCCGTAATTGGTCGGCCTTGAAGCTCCGTCCGAAGAGCCGTCTCCTGCTTTCGCAAAGCTCCGGTCAGCGACTCACCTGATGGCCCGTTTGCCAATCCTCGCGCGAAAATCAGGCCGCGACGATATCCGGTATCCAGACGGAAGATATCAGGGGCTATGTGGTAATTCGGCGGCATTTGCATTTTTCTCCTCCATTTTTTCGCGAAGAATTGCGGGCTCGGTCGAAGCCGAGTCACAGAACAACCCGGCGGCATTCGCATCACCGAGGAGCAAGACCTGCACGTGGTTCGCCGACGCCTGGAGAATTTTTCCGAAGCCATGGGTGCCGTGCTGCAGGCCGCGCACGCCTTGCACCGACCCCTTACGGAGGTGAGCGCGCAAGACATCGAGGATTGGGCGTCGGCCGGTCAATCGCATTGAGGCGGATTCGAATCCAAAAAGGTCCGTCTGTCCAGAATTAGGAGATCTTGCGCGTCAAGCAACCCCTGACTAAAGTGAGGGACTTCATTCTGAGGAGCAAGCAGACCTTGCAAAGTCCCCCGAACATACCGGAGCCTTGCACGAAAGCACAAGGGTTCGGCCCAACGTATTTCCTTGCGAGGAACTCTATGAAGTATTGGATGCTCGCTGTATCACTATCACTCGCTGTCGCGGCGCCGGTGTGGTGCGTCGATTCACTCAACGATCCTACCGCCGCGGCGCGAGAGGTTGCGCCGTTGCTGGCGGAGATGGGCGCGGCGGCGAATGTTCATGATATCGAGCGGCACGTTGGCTTTTATGCACACGACCCATCAGTCATGCTCATTTTCAATGGCGAGGCAATCGTCGGTTGGGAAGCGATACGCGACAAACAACGCCAGTGGTGGAAGAACGGCAAGACTGATGTTGTCTACAAAATGCAAGGGGATCCGAATTTTCGCGTATTCGCACCCGGGTTGGTCGTGACGACTATTTTCATGAAATCTAGCCGTAGCATGCCAAGCGGCGAGGTAAGTGAAAATAATTTCGCAGTTTCCGCACTCTGGCAGAAGCGTCCCGAAGGATGGCGAGTGATTTACTCTCATGAGTCAACGACTCACTAAAATTCAGAGTTCATCTTTTTCCTCAAGTGGCGCTAGCAGCTTTACTCGGCGGACTTGGATCTTACGCTTACGTTGGAGAAAACTAGCATCCATCATGAATCGATGCGAGGGCTTGCCGGCGCATACTGTCAATCGTCGGTATCTCTTGCAATTTTGATGATTCGCGTGCGGCTGCGCAGCCGCGGATCGTCCAGTAGTTCTACCGATTAAATTGCTGGGCAACTTTCCGGTTGTCACCCGCCGCCCCGTTGACGTCTGGTGGACAAAGGGCGGATGCGCGAGTACTGTTAAGTGAGGGCTGCGGGGAAGCTCTATGAATCTCAACCAGGTCACGTTGCCGGCAACAAACGTTGAACGGTCTGCCGAGTTCTATCGGCGCCTTGGCTTCACACAGATCGTCAGCAACTTACCCCACTATGCGAGATTTGAATGCCCGGACGGTGGCGCGACGTTTTCTCTTCATCAAGTGACCGCCCCAACCACGCCGGAAACCACTATCTATTTCGAATGCGATGATCTCGATGCCACGTATGATCGTCTACGAGCACAAGGCTTCGATTTTGATCACGCCCCGAAGGATCAACCTTGGCTCTGGCGGGAAACATACCTGCGAGATCCCGACGGCAACGTCCTTTGTCTATATCATGCGGGGACCAATCGCCGTAATCCGCCCTGGCGACTTGCGAGTGAAGAAGCTCCTGGGTTTGGCTCTACCGTCAAACCGGAGCCTACTAAAGTCAGACGCGCCCAACTTTCAGACGTGGCGGGTATCGCCGCTCTTGTAGCGTGTTATTGGGAGTTTGAGGAGCTTCCCGGATTTGAGCCGAAGCGTACCGAAAGACTTCTTTCCACCTTGATTTCACTTCCGGAGCGCGGTCATTGTTGGGTGGCAGAGAGCACAGGAGCGATACGAGGCTACCTGATTGCCGTGTACGTGTTCAGCCTTGAGCATGGCGGCATAATGGCGGAAATTGATGAATTCTTTGTGCATCGCGAGTTTCGCTCCGGCGGCATCGGAATAGCGCTGCTGACCGAAATGGAGCGGGAAATGAGATCGACTGGGCTTGTGCGAGTCCAGCTGCAGCTGAGTGTGACAAACGATCGCGCCCGGAGCTTCTACGAACGGCATGGGTATCGAAGGCGATCTGGCTATGAATTGCTGGACAAGCCTCTGTCAGCGGGATAAGTAGGTTGTAACTGCGCACTCCTCGCCCGGTTCGTGCCCCAGAATGTACCGGCGGTCGCCGTAAAACTGATCTTTGGGCTCTTCTGAAATCTTGGCCCCTGCCACCCTCGCCTGCTCGAAGTGCGCGTCCACATCGTCGACGGCGAGCCGCTAAGTGCTGCACCTTTTGAACTCTCAATTTGCGCAGCGACGCGGTTCGTCGAGGATGCCGGTGGGCGATGGCATCGCGGTAGCGCCGCCTCACCGCCCCACCGGCATGACATCGCGGCCTAGTGCAGGTAAGCGGTTCGCAAGGCGCGAGCAATTGCCTTTGCGATGAGCCGGTGCCCCGTTTGAGCCGGATGAATATTACAGACGAACTGGTCGTAGACGTCCGGATTCAGCAGTCCGGTGTTGCACGTTTTGCCGCCGAATGCTGATCTGGACGCTACGGTCTGGAACGCCGTGAAGACATCGGCCACGACCGCCCCGTACGCGCTCGCGGGAGCCGAAAGGCGCCGCACTCGCACCGCCCAGCGACTCCTCGAAGCCCGCACTATCCGCCCTCATCTCCCGTCCGCCCTAATCTCCCGTCGGAGTCAGGCAGCAATTCGCACCGGAAGATGGCTGAACCCGCGCACGAAGGAGGATCGAACTCGGGTTGGCTCGCCCACGACCTCGATCACCTTAAAGCGGCGCAGGAGTTCCTCCCAGAGGATCTTCAGCTGCAGCTCGGCCAGCCGGTTACCGACGCAGCGGTGGATGCCAAAACCAAACGACAAATGCTGGCGCGGTCGCTCACGGTCGACGATGAAGCGGTTCGCCTCGGGAATCGCCGATTCATCGCGGTTGCCCGACAGGTACCACATCGCCAGCTTGTCGCCCTTCCTGATATGCTTGCCGCTCAATTCCGTATCGACTAGCGCGGTGCGCCGCATATAGGCGAGCGGCGTCTGCCAGCGGATGATTTCGGGAACGAGGCTGTCGACCAGAGCGGGATTGGCACGCAGCTTGGCCATCTCCTGCGGATGGTCGTGCAAGGCCAGTAGACCTCCTGTCATCGAATTGCGCGTGGTGTCGTTGCCACCGACGATCAGCAATGCCAGGTTGCCCATAAACTCGGCTGGCCCCATGTTTCTTGTCGCCGGCCCGTGGGCCAGCATCGATATCAAATCCGTACGGGGTGGCAGGTTGATGCGCTCGTTCCACAGCCGGGTGAAGTACTCCAGCATCTTACGCAGTTCGGCCATGCGCACCTCGGGTTCGGGCGCGTCCGGATTGGTCAGCTTGTTCGACGTGGTGATATCGGACCAGTACGTAAGCAAGCGGCGGTCTTCCAACGGGAAGTCGAGGAGCGTCGCGAGCATGTAAGTCGTGAGCTCGATCGATACCATATCTACCCAGTTGAATGTTTCATTGCGAGGCAGACGGTCGAGTACTTTGCCGGTGCGCTCGCGAATCAGGTTCTGCCAGTTGTTAAGGTTCGCCGGCGCAACAATTGGGCTTATCGCCTTGCGCTGTTCGTCATGCTTGGGCGGGTCCATCGCAATGAACATCGGCAGCTTCTGTTCATCGCCTGGCGGGAAATCCATCAGGGTGATCCCGTCTTTCGACGAATAGATACGATGGCTACTGTCGACCTGCATGATGTCCGGGTAGCGTGTAACCGACCAGTAGGTGTCAATGCCCGGTATCGGGCTATGCGAGCGGTGTACGGGATCCTCGCGGCGAAGACGCTCGAAGACATACCCTACTGTATCGTCGACGAAGCCCTGCGGATCGGCTGGATTCAGTGCCTCAAGGGGTAGCGCAGCTAGGCGCGCCTGTGCGGCGGCGCGGATTGCGGCCGAGTCGAGGGATTCAATGGGATTCACGATGCATCTCCTCGGCTGTTCGGCTGGTTCTGGTCCGCGAATTCGTCATGTCCAGATTTCAAAGTCCTTGCGAATAGAGCGAGCAGGCGGTCCCAATGCTTGTTGCAAGCCGCTTCGTTGTATACCGGTAAATCCGGCATGGTGAATCCGTGCATAGCGCCGGTATATAGCTCGGCCTGATAACGAACGCCCGCAGCGCTCAATGACTCATTGAGTCGCGCGATATCCTCCAACGACATACTCTGATCCTGATCGGCATGACCGAAGTAGAGTTCGGCGGTGATCTTGCCAGCGAGAAGATGAGGACTGTCGGGTGCATCGGTAACGAGCCTGCTGCCATGGAAGCTTGCGGCAGCCGCGACCCGCTCGGGGTAGTGGGCCGCAGTGCGCATCACCATGCCGCCGCCCATACAGTAGCCGGTCAGGCCGACTCTGCTGTTGGGGCTCACTTCCTGCTGCGCGGCTAGGAAGTTGAGGAAAACACCCGCGTCGCTCACGATCAGCTCCGGCGTAACGGACAGAACCACGCTCATGAGTTTGGCGCGGTTCTCGGGCTTCAGGATCTCGGCGACGTTGATCTGCGGCGCCGGGCCGTGACGGTAAAACAGATTCGGAAGCAGAACGTAGAATCCGTTTGCGGCGATCCGGTCGGCCATCTGCCGCAGGACGGGTCGAATCCCTATGCCATCCATGTAGAACAGTACCGCCGAAAAAGGGGCGTCTGTATCGGGGAATGAAACGTAGCTGTCACAGACGCCATGGGGCGTTTGGATGTCGACGGATTTATCGGCCATGGTGTTCCTCGCGAATATGAAAAGCCGAACGTACGCTCAACGCAGATTGCCTGGGAGATCGTTTCTTAATTACGCGCCCCCCTTTCATCACGAATTTCACGTGTTGCAACGCCCTGAGGTCGGCGATTGGGTCAAAAGTATTGGCGCGCCGCTGTCGCGGGTCAACAGGGCTGCTGGTCGATCCAGTCGGTCACGCCAGAAGGCCGCATAGAGACCAACCCAGTTGACAGCGGGGAGCGGGCGCGCGGACTGGCGCTATAGTGGGTCTCCCGCCCTTCGCGCCGCTTGCAACCGCGGTGCGCCTTGACGGTATACTTCGATCGGGCCTATAGGAAAATCCTGGAGGGACAGGACGCCGTGGTCCGTTTGATTACCCTTGCAACCGTGTTCGTCTTATCGCTCGTGGCATGTGCGCCTTCGGCGCATATCCTGGTGGGCACGGCACGCCCGCCAATCCCCCCGGCGGAAGTCAAGATTTACCTGCGGCCGCCGCCTTCGTTCGAAGAAATCGCCATTCTGAATGCATCTGCTGACAGTATGTTCGGCACCGGCGGACAGGCTACCGTCGATAAGGTCATGCAGCGCTTGAAAGAGGAAGCCGCGAAACTCGGTGCGAACGGCATCATCTTGGAGGGCATCACCGATCAGCAAACCGGATCGCTCGGGGGTGGTAGCGGTTCCGCCTCCGCTTCTGGCAACACAGCCGTCGGTGTCGGGGTGGGCGGATCGTTAGGTATTTTCAAGAAGACGGGTCACGCACGCGCCATCTTTGTTCCTCCCGAGTCCGCGACACCGCCAGGTGCCCCCGCACAGTAGGCTCTGAAGGCAGCCCCGCGCCCAGCGATCGGACGGAGACGATATTACTTGCGACGCGCCGGTCTGGTCGCTATGCCCGAGACCTCGAAGTGCGCTCCACGCACCAGGCTTTTCACCCCGATAAAAGCGCGCGAGGGGTAGTGGCCGCGAAAATAAGTTCGGTATACGGCATTGAATGCATCGTACAGCTCCAAATCCGTGCAATAGACGGTAACCGAAACAAGATCGTCCATCTGCAATCCGGCCGATTCCATCGTGTGCTTGACGGCGTCCATAACCGCGTGCGCTTCCTGATCGACTTGGTCGACGGCCTTTTGGGTTTTGGGATCGAGACCAATGTGCCCAGCCACATAGAGCGTGTCCCCGACCATGACCGCTTGACTGAAGGGCAGCGCAGTGCCTGGGGCGGAAGGGCTCTGTTCGAAATACTGGCGTCCGGAATCGTCCGCGATGGCGCTCGACGCCCCGATGAATCCAACGAAGGACGCAACGATAATCCTGGTCCACATACTGCTTCCCCTTTGAATTGGTAATCCGCGAATCTACACCTGCCCCGTCGAATTATCGACTCGGTAGAGTATGTCGCGAACCTCGCCGCCACCCGCCCGCATCTGGCATCTACTAAAACCGCATACGAAACGGAAAGATTCGGCGACGCTTAAGATCGGAGACCTCTCTCGCCCGACCCCAGGCGAGCGACCTCTGTACTCGGCCGCTACAGCAGGATGGCGTTATTACGTCAAACTGAAGGCATCAGTGACGACCGTTGCATCGATCGACTCCGAAATGTGCGCTCAAATCGATAGTTTGAGCCGGCCGCCCGACCTGACAATCGATTCAAGATGACGACCAATGCCAGCAGCTCCGTCGCACATTTCGTCAGCGCCGCCTCCCAGGCCGCGCATATGGCAAACCGTGCCGGCCTGATTTATGTTTCCGACACCATGGCCGGCTATCGGCGCCAGCGATTGGGCAAGAGCTTTCGCTACTTTCTGCCGGATAACCGGCAACTACACGATCCCGCGGAATTGAAGCGAATTGCGCGTCTGGCGATTCCGCCGGCTTATGAGAACGTTTGGATCTGCATGGACCCACGCGGACATCTGCAGGCGACGGGTCGCGATGCACGGGGTCGGAAGCAGTATCGATACCATCCCGAGTGGCGGAGCGTGCGCGATGACGCCAAGTTCGACCGCATGACTACTTTCGCCGAAGCACTGCCTCGATTGCGGCGCAAACTATCACGCGATCTGGCACTTGGCGGACTACCACGCCAAAAAGTGCTCGCGGCAGTCATCGGCATCCTGGACGCCACCCGCGTTCGCGTCGGAAATGTCGAATATGCCCGGGACAACAAGAGCTTCGGTCTCACCACGCTATTAAACCGCCATGTCAGTTTTATACGCGACGGCCGCGCCATCTTGAATTTCCGGGGGAAAGGAGGCGTGCAGCATGAAGTTCTAATCGACGACAAGCGCATCGCTAAGATCATGAGACACTGCCAAGAGCTTCCTGGACAGCAGCTGTTCCAATATGTGACGGATGAAGGTCAACGCGCCCCCATCGATTCCGGGCAAGTCAATGACTATCTGCGAGACGCCATGGGTGATGATTTCACCGCGAAGGACTTCCGAACCTGGGGCGCCACACTACAGGCCGTCATTCTGCTCGCTCACACGCCGCTTCCCGAAAACGCCAGTGACCGCTCGTTCAAGAGTGAGATCGCTACCGTTGTTAAGCAGGTCGCCGCACAACTTCGCAACACCCCTGCAGTGTGCCGCAAATCCTACATCAACCCCGTTGTATTTGACGCTTGGCGATCCGGTCTAATCCAAAACGCATTCAATGGCGGCCTGAGGCTCGCGGCGCCCCGCCAGACTGAGAGTCGCGTTTTAGCGTTTCTGAATCATCACGAACAGATGCGATGTGCACAAAGCTGACTTGAGTTGGTGTTGAATCTGTAGCGCCCCGCCCGAAGAACCGGGCGATCGTCACAAATTGAGCGCGATACGGCACTGTAAAGGATCGTGCTATCGTACAGTGTATGCGTCAGTTCTTCCTCATCGCGCTCTTTTTATCGAACTTCTATCGCAGCGGCATCGCTGCATCGCAGACCGCCACCGCAGACGCCCCTCCGGCCATCCCCACCCCAGCCGAGCACCCCCTCGATAGGCTTCCTTACACGCCAAGCTTGGACGTCTCGGCGATGGATCGATCGGCAGGCGCGTGCGTCGATTTCTATCAGTATGCCTGCGGTGGCTGGATGGCTCACAATCCGATTCCCTCTGATCAGGCCAGCTGGAGCGTCTACGGGAAGCTCTATCAGGACAACCAGCAGTTCCTATGGGGCATCCTCGACAACCTCGGGCAGGCGACGGCGCACCGCTCGGCGAACCAACAGAAAATCGGGGATTACTTTGCCGCTTGCACGGACGAGACTACGATCGAGCGACTCGGCGATGCACCCCTTGCGCCCACGCTCGCACGGATTGAGGCACTCCACAGCGCCGGCGAATTGCCAACGCTCCTCGCGCTGCTGCATGTGCAAACCGGGAGCAGCGGCTTTCTATTCGATTTCGGATCGAACCAGGACTACGCGAATTCCAATCAGGTCATTGCCTTCGCTACGGCGGGAGGCCTCGGCATGCCAGACCGCGATTACTACACCGATCGGGACGCGCATGCGGTTGAGCTTCGCCGTCTGTACTCCGAGCACGTGGCACGCACTTTTGTTCTCCTGGGCGACACGCCCGCCGCCGCACAGGCCCACGCGGCGACGGTGCTCAGCCTGGAAACCGAACTTGCGAAAGACTCGCTCACTCGGGTGGAGCTGCGTGATCCCCATAACCTCTTTCACAAGATGGATCGAGCGACTCTTAACCGCCTAACGCCGCATTTCGACTGGGCGCCCTACCTGGCCGTCCTGAAGCTTGAAGACATCGCCACCTTCAACGTCACAGAACCGAGGTTCTACGCGGCGCTTGATCGGCTGCTCGCAACCACTTCGCTCGCGGACCTGAAGACATACCTTCGCTGGCATGCCGCCCACGCCGCTGCACCGTACCTCGCGCACGCCTTCGAGGCCGAGCGGTTCGACTTCTTCGACCACACCTTGCGCGGGGTACCGACCCAGAAGCCCCGCTGGAAACGCTGCGTCGCCCAGGTGGACAGGCTGCTTGGTGAGGCGCTCGGTCAGGAGTTCGTGGCGCGCACCTTCGGCCCACAGCTCAAGGATGCGACGCTCAAGATGACCCGGCAGATCGAGCAAGCCATGCGCGAGGACATCGAGGGGCTCGCATGGATGAGCGGCTCCACCAAGCGCCAGGCGCTCGCCAAGCTCGAGGCCATTGTCAACAAAATCGGCTATCCGGACCATTGGCGTGATTACAGTAGCGTTCGCATCGAGCGGGGCGAATACTACGGCAACGCGCAGCGCGCGATTGAATTCGAGTCCAGGCGCGAGTTGGCCAAGATCGGCAAACCGCTCGATCGCTCCGAATGGCAGATCACGCCGCAGACCGTGAATGCCTATTTCGATCCGCAAATGAACGACATCAATTTCCCCGCCGGCGTGTTGCAACCGCCTTTGTACGATCCCAAGCTCGATGATGCGCCCAACTACGGCGACACCGGCGGCACGATCGGCCACGAGCTCACCCATGGCTTCGATGATGAAGGCCGGCAATTCGACGCGGCGGGGAACTTAAAGAACTGGTGGACCGAGGCCGATGCGAAGCAGTTTAGCGACCGAACCCAATGCATTGTCGATCAGTACGCACAGTATGTCGTGGTCGATGACATCCATATCAATAGCCGGCTCACCCTCGGCGAGGATGTGGCGGACTTGGGCGGCCTGATCCTCGCCCACATGGCCTGGCGTGCCCAGATGGCCGGCCAGACTCTGCAAGAGAGGGATGGATTGACGCCCGAGCAGCGATTCTTCGTGGGCTACGCCCAATGGGCTTGCGAGAACCAGCGACCCGAGAACCTGCGCCTCCACGTAAAGACCGATCCTCATTCACCCGGCCGCTACCGAGTCAACGGCCTCGTTGTGAACATGCCGGAATTCGCCCGCGCCTTTTCCTGCCCCGTCACCGCGCCACTGGTCAAAAAGGATCCATGCCGAGTCTGGTGATCCCCGGAACGCTACCGATCAACTCTCAACCGGCAGGATACCGCGGGCCACCGCCTTGATCAGAGCCTGATGGTCGGCTTCGGTCTGGTCCGCGTACGCGCGAGCGAAGCGGCATAGGGACTTGTCCAGCTGGTCCGATGCGCCGACATATCCGGCAATCATCGAGGCTCCGCTCGTGCGCGCATGCCCCTTGGCGAGCAGACGGCCGACGATCCCGGCGTAATCGGTCAGTGCCGGCGCTTTGATCGCGTCCAGCGGGATCGTGCCCTTCATGTTGCGGAACTGCCGGACGTAGTACTGCAAGCCGTCGACGGTGGCCCAGCCGAGCAGCGGATCGCTGACCGTCTGCAGGGCCTGCTGATACTCCACGACCCGCTGTCCTTGATGGGCATGCCAAGCCGAGTCGCCGTGCACGAACCGGGCGAGCACCGACCGCCGCGCCTGTTTTAGCTGCAGGAATACCACATCGTCCGCGCTGCTGCCCTCGAGCAGCGCGATATAGGCGCGCAAACCGACGCTGCCGACCCCGACGACCTTGTGCGCGATGTCGACCAGGGTGTAGCCACCCAGCACCCGGGCCCAATGTGGCGCGAGGGTAGTCAGGTATTCGTCGAGCGCGACGGCGATGCATTCTGCCTCGTCCTCCGGGACTCTGGTGATCAGCGGCGGTTCGTCCACGATTTGCAGCCGCTCGCCGCGCCGTGTGGTGAAGCGCGGCAGCGCACGATCGCTGGTTCGGACTCGCGCGCGGTTTGCGGCACGCACGATCACCCCTCGCAGCGATTTCTCCCGAGTCGTCTCGTGCAACCGGTCGACGTCGATCCGCTGGTAGGATCGCGATAGCAGCGGCTCATTGGCCAGGAACCGCACTTCCTGGCGATAGGCGGCGACGCAGGATGCCACCGAGTCATGACATTGCGCTTCTCTGAAGCCATTGTGTCGCCCGGCGACCCAGATGCTGGCTACCAGCCGCCGCAGATCCCACTCCCAGGCGCCGGGATGCGACTCGTCGAAGTCGTTCAAGTCGATGACCAAGTCTCGTTCCGGGGAGGCGTAGAAACCGAAGTTACCGAGGTGGGCATCGCCGCAGATGACGGGGCAGATGCCGGTCGCCGGCAACTGCGCTATGTCTTGGGCCATCACTCCGGCGGTGCCGCGCAGGAACCCGTAGGGGGAGGCCACCATGCGGGCGACCCGGGTCGGGATCAACCACTTCAGCCTGCCTTCATGCGATTGCATAATCTGCTTAACCGGATCCGGCCGGTTCGCCGGTGCCTTCCAGTCACCCAGCGAACTGCGGGGAACTTGTTGGCGCAGGCTGCGGCCGAGTTTCAATCGCTCGGCGCGCGGCATGGGACGGCGGCGCAAGGAACGATAACTGTCGCTATCTGCACTGGCCAAGACCACGTGCCCCACGGGCGCCAAATTCTTCTGCACGCCTTCTGCCCTGCCGGGCAGCTGCGCCGCTGGCCGGGCGGGCACTCCGGTCTGTGCCTTGCCTAACTTGGTTCGATTGACCTGGTGTGCCATTTGCGAATCGGAATGTTACGGCACTTCGTGCAGCGTCGTATTGAACAAGAAAGGGCCGCCGAACTCCGTCACGTCGCCGGCCTTCCTTCCCGCGACAGGCTGCAAACGTGCCGACAAGGGCTTATTCCACTTCCATGCAAGCGACGCGACATCGCCAAAAATGCGCGCCAGCTGATTGACCGACACACCTCACGTCCTCATACACATTGTTCTTCATTCTCGAGACACGCCCTCGGGATACGCGGGAGCTGCAGCCATCGTTCCAACCACTGTGAGCCACTCGCGCACGCGCCAGACGGGTACCAACCCGTTTAAGACGTACGGATCGTTCAGTGCGAACCGCTCGACGACGTCACGAGACTCTGCGTTGAATATCAAGAGACCGGTGTCAACGGGATCCGCCACCGCTCCTGCCAGCAACAGCTCCCCGCGCTCGTGAGCGTCCCAGGCAAATGCAAGGTGCGCCTCGCGAAACCGCGGGCGTCGTTCAAGATACCCATCCGCAAAAGTGTAGAAAAGCAGGAAGTGTTTCATGACAACCTCTAGGCGTTCGGATTCCCCGTCCCATCGATACGCGACGAGCGGGCCGGCCTTCGCAACGCTGTAATCTAGACATGCGAATTGCTTGGCTATTTGGCAAGCGGCAAGCCGGTTGTCCTGTAAAACCCTTCCAGGTCGCCAAGATCATCGAACACTGCGGCCGCTCCGCTGAAATCCTGATTGCGGGTGTAATGGTTGGTGATGATGTAAGTCTCGATGCCTGCGGCCAGGCTGGAACGCAGACCGTTATTGGAGTCTTCCAGCGCGATGCAATCACCTGGGGCGAGGCCGAGGTCATTCAGCACCCAGTAATAAATGTCCGGTGCGGGCTTCTTGTGCGGCACGATATCGCCGCATCCAATGCTGGAAAAATAGCTCTGCCAATCCTTTCCCAGCCCTACCTCAAGAAGTGCGGCAACGTTCTCCGGCGAAGTGGTAGTGGCAATGGCGAGTAGGATGCCGCCCGCGCGCGCATCGTCGATGAGTTGCTTGATGCCCGGGCGCAAGGGAATGTGTCCATCCGTCGACATGGCGGTGTAATGCCCGGTCTTGACCAAATGCAGGCGCTTGACGAAACCATCGTAGTCTGCGGGTTTTGTAAAGGACGGCAGATAGCTCTCGACAAAATACTTGATGCGCTCCTTGCCGCCCGTCACCTCGAGTAGTTTGCCGTATAGTGCCACATCCCAGTTCCAATCCAGATGATTTTCCGCAAATGCCTTGTTGAAGGCGATGCGGTGCGCCTCCTCCGTATCGGCCAGTGTGCCGTCCACGTCAAATATGATGGCCTTGATATTCACGGTACCGCCGTAGTCTAGCTGCACCCTCCCTTCAACGCCACAATCACTCCTCAAAGAGGTACAGTTACCGCTCAAAATTCGAACTGGCTGCAAATCATGGCGCAACTGCAATTTCCGATACGCATCTCAGCGATTCTTATCGATCTGACGCCACAATCACTCCTCAAAGAGGTACAGTTACCGCTCAAAATTGCAACTGGCTGCAAATCATGGCGCAACCTCATTTTCCGTTACGCATCTCAGCGATTCTTATCGATCTGGATGGTACGCTACTGGATACCGCACCGGAATTGGCGGAAGCGGCGAACCGCATGCTGCGCGACATGGGCCGTCCTGCCGTGTCGCAAGACCTGCTGAAGAGCTACATTGGAAATGGTATCTCGTGGCTGGTGAAGCGTGCGCTGACAGGCGACATGCATGCCGAGCCGGACAGCGCCTTATACAACGAGGCGTTGCCGATTTTCGGAAAGCATTACACCGAGCTGTTGCTGCAGAGCAAGCCGTTCGAGGGCGTCGTGCAAGGGCTGGATGCGCTCAAGGCGGCGGGCTTCAAGTTAGGTTGCATCACCAATAAGGTGGCGCGGTACACCGAGCCGCTCCTAAAGGGCATTGGTCTCGCGCATTATTTCGACATCGTACTGTCCGGCGATTCGCTGCCGGAGAAAAAGCCGAGTCCCATGCCGTTGTTGCATGCCGCTAAATTTTTTTGTGTACCGGTAAAACGGGTGCTGTTGATCGGCGATTCGCTCAACGATGCACTTGCCGCTCGATCTGCGGGTTGCCCGGTATTCTGCGTCCCTTATGGTTATAACCACGGCGAACCTGTGGCCGGTTTGGATGTGGATGCGGTGATCCCAAATCTTTTCGAAGCCCTAAAACTGATTGAACGAGTGTAATGGGGTGCCTCACCCGCGAAAATCCTCATGCCGTCAAGCGATTATTGCCCGCGCGCCGCCGACGACAACTCTTCCGCGCCCGGCGGTGACTCTTCCGCGCCCGGCGGTGACTCTTCCGCCCCCGGCGGTGGCTCTTCCGCCCCTTGCGGCGGCTCTCCCATTCTCGCCACCACCTCCGCCCAAAGCCCCGCATAGATCTGCGCCGCTGGACTGCTTGGCGCGAATGCAGGCAACGGCGCACGGTGGAGGCTCATGCGTTCGATCTCGCTCCAGTACGGAACTTCGGTCCCGAGCATTGTTGGAAACTGCTCGCGCGTATTTGCAATGACTTCGCGGTGCAGCGACTTGCGGCGATCGACCATCGAGAAGAAAGGCAAGAGCATCAAGTCCACCCAGCCCTCGCCGATAATGAAGTCGCGCAATTGCGCCAGCATGCGTACGGACAACGGCGTGGGGAGCAGCGGCACGATGATCGCGTCTGCAGCGCGCAGCACGTTCTCCGACAGCAGTGAGATGCCGGGCGCGCAATCGAGGAATAGCGCTGAATAGACTTCTCGCAACGATCGGCTCATTTTCAGAAGCCGTTCGGTGGGGCGCTTTCGCTCGCTCAGGCGAACGTCAAAATTTCGATAGGAGAAATCCGCAGGCAGGAGATCCAATCTTGGGTACCCCGTCGACAGGATCAGTTCGGGTAGATGACGCTTGCCGCCCAGTAGTTTCTTCGGGGAAGCGCGTTCGAGCGGCTCGCCTCTCAGCGTATACGTCGCAGCACCTTGCGGATCCAGGTCCCACAACACAGTTGGTCGACCGCCCGCGGCGCACAGATACGAGAGATTGACGGCCGTGGTCGTCTTGCCGACCCCGCCTTTGATGTTCGTCACGGCGATTATCTTCATCGCGTTGGCTTGTTTGGGGGGCACGCGTGAGGCCCCGATGTCACGGTTCGGAGTCGGGAAGCTTCGGTGCGTCGTTTGCAGCCGAATCCTCAAACCTCATCCGCAGCCTCTTCCATCTTGCCCGAACTTTTCGATAACCCTTCGCATATTGCTTGCGCGCACGCACAGCGGCGCTTGAATAATGCTCCGCAAGCCGCCCCATTAAGAACAGCGCATCGGGCGGAATATCCTTGGGTGGCGCGCTTGCGAGCGCCTTCAGGCGACGGCTCGCTACGGCGGCATCCTGTTGCACTCCGAGCTGCTCCTGCCAGCGGCGCAACGCACGAAGCATCTCATCCGCAGGTTTTCCGTAGATGACTGCCACTGCTTCCAGCGCGTAGCGCAACTTCTTCACCTGACCGCGGACCGCATGATACGCCTCCATCGTGGAATCGGACGTCACGAGCTCCGCGCCCTTGCGTAACTTCCGGTAACGTCGCCGGATCAATTTCGGCGCCGCGCTCCGCGCCAAATCCGGTGACGACTGCTGGGATGCCGCAGAGGATGCGGCCAGCAGTGACGTCAATTCCTGCAGATTCTTCTGCACCCACACGGAATCGAGAACGCCCAACATCCGGGCGCGAGCCCGCCCGCGCTCCGACAGGAGGTTCTGATTCAGGGCTTCGAGGCTTTCCCGATCCGATTTCGGCAACTCGCGGCTGAAAGTCTCCAACTCGCTGAGAGCGACGTCCAGGTCGCGCGCGTGACCGAGAGCACGCAATACAGTCTTGAGTGTCGGCCGAATCCGCAGAAGCGATGCAGGCAGAGACGATCGGAACTGGCGCAGGACGGCATCCAACCTTCGACCGGCGACGCGCAAGTCGTGCAATTCTTCCGGATCGTCTCCCAGGCGCGCACCGGGCTCGTGGAGATGCCAGTCAGACATGTAGCGACGGAGGTTCGCCAGAGCAGCCTCGGCGATGGTCATGGAAGCCTCTACCGCCGTCGGCGCGAATTCCGGCGCGGGCACCGGCGCCAAGCCTACTGACTTGAGGCCGCGCGCGTACTTTGTGTCGGACGCCGCCTCCAGTCCACAGTCGCTTCGGAGCGTCTTCACCAGCGACCGCAGCGGCTCGTGGGCCTCCGTGAGGGCTTCCACCTCCACCCGCTGAATGCTGGTCTGGGGCGCTCCCTTGGGGCGCGAAATGACGGTTTCATCGAGGGCAATCTCGCCCAGTTGCTCTGCCTCGTCCTCTCTGCGTATCGCGAATCTCTGCCTCGAGGTCCGTAACTCAAACAAAGGCAGCAATTCGCGCGCACCGCTCACGGCGTGTACGCGCGTTCCAACCGGCCCAACCAATTGTCGAATCGACTCGCTTTCGGAGTTCTCCAGCGTTTCGCTCAACTCCCGGCGGTCTGCGACCTCCGCGCTGGCGGAATGAAGCGACTTGAGCGTTGCTTCCGATTTTCCGGACCCCGAGCGGATACGCAGCGCGAAGCCCGCTCGATGGATTCGCCAGTCATCCGTGTCCAGGTACGTATCGAAGATCTGCAGACTGGAGCGCGGTTCGAGTACGAGCCCGTCGATCGTGCCGTGGTCGACCAACCAGCGGCGAACGGAGCCGAGATCGGCGCACGCGAGTTGCCATTCCACTTCGCGTCCATCCTTGTGACCGGGCTCTCTATGTATTGCGGAGGATATGCTTGATGACATTTCTGTGACAGTTTAGAGCATCGCAGGAGCTTTTTCACTTAACCAGGTCCAGTCAGCGTGAGCCATTGCAGCAAACGCGTTCCGTCGCGTCGGCTGAGGCAAAAACCCGGCGCTTTCGCCTTGGGCGAAGGGCGCTACGGCTGCGGCGCTCAGGAGCCTGTCTGAGTAATCCCCGTGGCCTTACCCAAGGCAGATTTCGCTTCAGCCGAGGCGGAGCCGACGCGGTTGGGTCAAGACCCGATGAGGAGGCTACAACAATGGATGAAGCGAAATCTGCCCGGTCCCAAAGGGTTGGCTGGGGGACGGGCAGCGCGCCTGCCTAAAATCGTTTATAAAATCCAACCGAAACCATATCCCGTGCCTGCGGTCCATTCTCAGACACCGGTCTGTCACGCGAGTATGAACAGGACCATGGATGAGTCAAATATGTGGGGAATTTCGCGGTACGCGACTCTGCTTGCCGTGCTGATGCTCCATCTGGCTTTGTTCCTGGCGCTTTTGATCACGCCCGGAACTCGAAATCCCCCAACCTCAACGATGGGTGCCGTTCAGCTGCTGTACTTGCCGCCTGTCTTCCTCCCCAAGGTGCGCTCGGAGAACGCCCGCCCTCAAAGATTGAGCGGTGACACGGCCATAACGATCGCGCCACCCGTGCTCGACTCACTCTCACCCTCGGTGTCGCCGGCGGCAGCGCCGTCGTCAGACGGCAGCGGGTCCGGTGTAGATTGGCAGGCGGAGGCGCGGCGCGCCCTAAACGCATTCGAGATTCGCAACCGTCAGCCTAGCTCAATTAAGCCGGCGGAAGACAATTGGTGGCCGCAAGCACAGCACCGCGCCGGCGAACGATTCAAAACTGCCAACGGCGATTGGATCGTATGGATCAACGCGAACTGTTACCAAGTGGCCAGTTCGGGACTGAGCGCGTACGCGTTTGGCGCATCGCTCGCCCAGACCGTCTGCCTGGGCCAATCCGGCGCCGCCGCGGCGGCGCCGCCCGGCCGGCCCGGTCCGAAGGAAAAGGTCAGCCCGAGCACGTAGAGAACGTCGACAGGATTGCCAGGCGCATGCGCCCAACCATGGGTCCAACGCACTTTGATGTCGGGGCGCAGCGCAACAGAGCTTGAACCATCTGTGCTCTCCCACATCTTGATGAAGGCGCCAAACCCCGGTTGCGCCATGAACTCCGTCCGGCTCTCGTGCCCGGTGCCTGACGGAGGCGCGACGTGCGTCACTCCGGCGCCGATCGACAGGTAGGGCGCGAACCCTCCGCCGCGGTTGAAGACCCGCAGCAGATCCAGTGCGCCGCCGTAGAGGCCGGTATGTCCCGAACCCGACCGGTCGCTCAAGGGCGCGCCGTTTAGATCGAGTTCGGCGCTCCAGGCCGGGGAGAAATTCGTCCCGATGTCGAGCCCATAGAGAGCGGTACTTCCCTTACCGCCCCAGGGCTTGTCGGGCGTGATCCCGCCAAGGTACGGACTCAAGTACCAGTGTCCGATTTCATCTTGCGCGGGCGCTGTGCGCGGGACGCACAGAAACAAAAAGCTCACAATAAAAAGACGTTTCATCGCGATTTCGGTTGTCAGCTCACTCCTCGAAATCGTACGCGGGTAACGTGGTAAGCCGTGTGTCCTCGACTTGGCCACCCACGGTGAAGTGATAGAAACTCTGCCACTCCCCTGAAATGATCCCAAAGGCCTCATGGACCGGATCGTCGAAGTAGCAGCCAATCCCTGTCAAGCGAATGCCCGTCTCTTCGGCCTCAAGGTAGAGCACCTGGCCCACCACGTTGCGCGCGAATTTACATGACGAGCTATGGCGAGTACGGCGGCGGATATTTCCGCGCTCCATCCGGAGGGTCAGAATCCGGCAGCGCTTCTGAGTTGCCGAGACGGGAGATGTAGTCGGCAAGCGCATCCTTTTCCTGAGAGCTCATGCCCCGAAGTGCGCTTGTCATTTCGGGCGGTGCGAAGTCCTTGTGTAGACTCGCGGCGGCCTCGATCTGCCGTCTCAAGTATGGATAGTGTTGTCCGGCGATGCGTGGTACTCGGTTCCCCGGCTCACCTCGACCAGCGACACCGTGACAAGCAGCACAGATGTGAGCGTACATTTCCTGTCCCGCACGAAGATGCTCTCCCGAACCCTTAACCGGATGAGGGTTCGCTTCCAGGCCCGAAAGATAGCTCGCAAGAGCGACGATGTCGTCTTGGTCGCCGAACGTCGAATGCGCCGTTACCACTTGCATTGCGGTGTCGACCCGCGCTCCCGATCGGAACAGGGCCAGCTGTTTTTCCAAATAACGCACTTGCTGGCCCGCAAGGTTCGGAATGGCGCCATCCGGCGAGCCCCAGGCGTTCGGTTGATGGCAAACGATACAAGGCCTGTAGAGACGGCTCCCATTCGATACTGAGGATACCGCGTGCGCCACACCGCAGATCGCCAAGGTCAGGGCGGCCGGCAATAACTGAGCCCGAAGTTGCTGATATGGCCTTTTCATAGAGATATCTTAACCGTATTACGGGCTCACAGATTGAGGGCGGCGAAAAAAAGCCGGATGTTGCGATGGCAGCTCCTCAATGTGTCAGGCGCAGTGCCTCAGTCTTGATCGGGCCAGAGAACGGCCTGCGCGACAACAACGTGGTCGCCGTTGAACGTCGCCGCGGGCGAACCATACAGCTGGTATCCCAATGCAATGGCGTCCGAGACTCGGCGACAGAATTCGGCATCGTCCTTGCCGGTGAGCAAACGATATCGAGGAAGACCTTCGGGCGGAAATTCAGACATGACGGGTTCCTTTTTTCAACAACACGAAGTGTGAATTCTGGGCCATTCAGGCGCCGCCGTCTCGTTCGGCATAACTCCTGCCGCACGGATCCGCGTCCGCGGCGCTTCTCCAGCCATGCGATCCTACGTGCACAGTCCATATGCTTGCCGCTGTTTAAAAAAGCGGTACGTGTAAGTGCGCAACGGATATTTATCGCCGCCGATGATCATCACGGGCGGCGTGAAATCGAACCTATCCGGGAGGTTCCCGACGAAGTCGATGTCGACCCGATACGTCGTTTCGTCGCCACCAAGCTCGCCGTGCAAAGTGAGCGGAAGTTCCGACAGCAATGCTGCCTTCGAGTCGGAGAGGCCGGGTACGCGTCGATCAACGAACGCGACCGAGCCGCGCGCTACAACTGAACCGCGGGGTAGTCGGATGACGAATTTTTGGTTCGTGAAGGTCGCCTCTGCTCCCTTGGGAATGAAGTAGGTGAGGCTTAGTTCCAAGGTATGCGTCCCGATGGAGCGGGGAGGCGATGCAAACACGCTTATCCCCTGAGGCAATTCGTATCTTGAGCCATCAACCCAGAATTGGCAGTCGGGCGTAGTTGCCTGATAGAGGATTGGCTCCGTGTTAGGTTGTGTGCAGCCATCCAAGGCCTGTGCTAAAGCAAGCGCCTCGATCATATGCACGAGCGCGCTACCCCACGCAGATCGGCACGCACTCGCAAGGCGCAACTTCTGACCGATCACTGCGTTCACTGTATCTTCTCAGCCGTAGACTGGTCCGCAAGCGGCAGACGCCTGCCCCCCGCCGCTAGGAGCCTGTCTGAGTAATCCGCGTGAGTCGCGGCCACTATTACTCAGACAGGCTCCTAGACGCACGCGTTACGCGGGTTCGACCTGCACCAGACAGTCATAGAAAAGCGGCGCCCTTCCCAAGTCGGTGAGCGCATCGCTGCTCGTCAATTCATTGGCATTCTTGCCGTCGCGTGTGAGCTTTCGCCACCACACCGACAGCGCGACCACCACGCCGCGACGGGCTCGATCGCTGATCCTGGCGCGCAATTCCAAGCTGCCCCGGTCATTGAAGACTCTCACGTAGCTGCCCGCGACGATGCCCCGCTCTGCCGCGTCGGCCGGATGAATATCGAGCCACGGCTCGCCTTCCGACGCGCGCAAACTCTTGACGTTGACGAAGCTCGAGTTGAGGAAGTTGCGTGCCGGGGGAGAAATCAACGCCAGCGGAAAGCGCCCGGAGAGTTCGCTGCGGGTGTCTTCGAGCGGCGCGATGTAGTCCGGCAGTGCATCGAGCCCCAGCGACTGCGCGGTTTTTGAAAAAAACTCCACTTTGCCGGACGGAGTATCGAAGCCGCCGTCGGCAAATCGAGCGACGCCCTTGGGCAAGCCAATACGCTTCCAGCCCTGCGCGCGGACGGCATTGAAATCCCAATCCCCGGTTATGGCGCACTGCGCGATCTGTTCATCGGAATCGCTGAAGCACGGATCCGAAAATCCCATCGACTTCGCCAGCAGCCGAAAGATTTCCGTGTTCGGCTTGGCTTCACCCAAAGGCCGGATTGCGGGATTGTTGGCGACCATGTAGTAGTGCCCGTACGGTTTTACCACATCGAGGTGCTCGAGCTGCGTGGTCGCCGGCAGCACGATATCCGCATAGTCGGCCGTGTCCGTCTGGAAGTGTTCGAGTACGACGGTGAACAGATCCTCGCGCGCGAAGCCCGCGACGACGCGCGTGGAATCGGGTGCAACCGCCACCGGATTGGAGTTGTAGACGACGAGCGCGCGAATCGGCCCCGTAGTGTCCAGCAGCGCGCGGCCGATGAGCGACATGTTGACGGTGCGCGGTGTGCGCCCGGCCAGCAGGTCCGGGCGCGAAAGCACTCGATCGTCGATCGTGAAATTGCCGGCCGTCGAGAGCATGATGCCGCCGGCCGCATCGCGAAATGCGCCAACGAGCGCCGGCAAGCAGGCAATATTGCGCATCGCCATGCCGCCGCCGCGCACCCGTTGCAGGCCGTAATTGGCGCGGATCAACGCCGGCCGCGCGGTCGCGTAAAGGTGAGCCAACCGTTCGATCTCGCCGGTCGTGATGCCGCAGATCGCCCCGACTTTGGTCGGATCATACCCCTTCGCACGCTCGCGCAGCTCATCGAAGCCCAGCGTATGGCGGCTCACGTAGTCATGATCGATGAGATCGTCGCGGATGAGCACATGCATCATTCCGAGTGCGAGCGCGGCATCGGTTCCCGGCAACAAGGCAATGTGCGAGTGGCATTTTTCTGCAGTGAGAGAACGGTACGGGTCGATGGCGATGAGCCGCGCCCCGCGGCGCTTGGCTTGCTGGGCGCGTGCCCAGAAATGCACGCTCGAAGTGATGGCATTGCAGCCCCAGAAAACAATGAGCTTGGCCTCGTCCGCCAGCTCCACATCGACACCGATGCGCGAGCCCAACGTGAGTTTGTAGCCTGCCGCACCGGCCGAGGCGCAGATCGTGCGATCCAGGAGACTGGCGCCGAGCCGGTGAAAGAAACGCTGGGCCATCGATTCTCCCTGCACCAAGCCCATCGTTCCGGCATAGCTATATGGCAGGATCCGCTCCGGGTCGTCGGCTGCAATGGCGCCGAGGCGCTGCGCAATCGTCGCGATGGCCTCATCCCAGCCGATTCTCTCGAAGCGCCCTTCCCCCTTCTTGCCCGTGCGGCGCAGCGGATGGAGCAATCGGTCCGGGTGATAGGTTCTCTCCGTGTAGCGCGCCACCTTGGTGCAGAGCACGCCGGCAGTCGGGGCATGGTCCGCCGATCCGGTCACTTTGACGGCCACGCCGTCCTTGACGTGTACGTCGAGCGCACAGGTGTCCGGGCAATCGTGGGGGCAGGCGCCCTTCACGATCGTCACGACGGAGGAATCAGGTACCACGCGCATCCCCCGTGGTCTGGGCATAGCCGGTTTCGAGAATTCGATGCATGAACGCCTCGCATTGCGCGAGCTGCTCGAGCGCGACGAATTCGTTGGGCCGATGTGCTTCAGCAATGTCGCCGGGACCGCATATCACGGTCGGAACCCCCATCTTCTGGAACAAGCCTGCTTCCGTCCCATAGGACACTTTGCCCACCTGGGTGTTTCCCGAGAGCCGCATCGCCCATTGCACGATGGCGTCGGTTTCAGCAGCCGCAAGACCGGCGGTCTGGCTGGCCCACACCAAATCGATGCCCGCCTCGGGATCGACTGCTTGCATTTCGCGCGCCAGCGCTTCTGCATATGCTCGAATTTCCTGGTAGAGCGCGTCGGCGGACGCCTGCGGCAAGGTGCGCATGTCGAATTGGAACTCGCAATCCTTGGGAATCACATTGGACGCGATCCCGCCGCGAATTAGACCCGTCGACAGGGTGGTATAAGGCACGGAAAAACCGTAGTCGCGCTGCTCGAATTGCGCCAGCCGGTCGGCGATTTGGCGGATGTACACCACCAAGCGCGCCGCGTACTCGATGGCATTAACCCCATGCGTCACATAACTCGAATGCGCCTCGCGCCCACGCACGGCGCAGCGGAATCGATTCATTCCCTTGTGCGCGATGATGGGCTGCATGGAGGTGGGCTCGCCGACGACGCAGCCGGCCGGACGAATCCCGTTTTCCTCCAGGTCGCGAATCAAACCGCGCACGCCGAGGCACCCCACTTCCTCGTCATAGCTCAGCGCATAATGCAGGGGCGCATCGAGCCGTTTGGCATTGAGCGCGGCCAGAAATTTCGGCGCCTGCGTCAGAGCGACGCCGATAAAGCCCTTCATGTCCGCAGAGCCGCGCCCAAAGAGCTTGCCGTTGCGTTCGACCGGCACGAACGGGTCGGTGTCCCAGTTCTGCCCGTCCACGGGAACCACATCGGTGTGGCCCGATAGAATCAACCCCGGCTTCTTCGAATCGCCCAGCGTCGCAAACAAATTGGCTTTCTTGCCGCCGGCGTCGTGCGTGAGACGTGTCGTCGCTCCCAACTTGAGCAAATATTCCCTGACCCACTCGATCAGCTCCAAGTTGGAATCCCGCGAGACGGTATTGAAAGCGATCAAGCGTTCGACCATCGCTTGCGCGGCGGCGCTCGGAACGGCGGCTTCGGGAACGGCGTTCATGATCGCGGTGGGCCTTCAAGCGCAAAACGCTATTTTACCCGTCGCCGGGTCTCAAAGCGAAGCTGCCCCCCGCTGCGCACGGGGGCTAATGCGCCCTGCGAAATGTCAAATTGATCCGCATCGCTCCCAAAAGATCGTGATGGCCCGGCTCGACCGGCAGGACGCCGTGAAAACGCAGGCGCGCCGGACCGCCCCAGACGAGCACATCACCATGATCGAGCACAATGCGCTGCGGCTTGTCTGCGCGGCGCAGGCCGCCCAACAGAAACGTCGCCGGCAGGCCGAGCGAGACCGAAACAATGGGCTCGTTGAAATCTCGCTCATCCCTATCCTGATGCAACGACATGCGCGCGCCGGCGACATAGCGATTGATCAAACAGGCATCGGGTTCGAATCCATGAAATCCGGCGGCGCCCGCCGCGGCGTGCGCAAGTTCGGCGAACGCAGGGGGCATGCGCGGCCAGGCACGGCCGCTGTCGGGGTCGTGTGGCTGATAGCGGTATCCGCCTCGATCCGTGACCCAGCCTGCCTCCCCGCAATTCGTCATCGCCACCGACATCCGCATACCACTCGGAGTCGCCATGTGACGCAACGGCGCCGCCGCGATGATCTCATCGATGCCGGCGATGAGCGCAGCCTCGAGCGGCCGCGCGAACGCCGGCAGCAGGAACGCCCCGGCGCACAATGGCACCGGCGGAGCGAAGCGTCGTGCGAGCGGCAGTTCGGCCACGCTGCTATGCCTTGCCGCGGACCCTGAAATTGGGCGAGCCGTGCGACATGAATTCCTCTGCCTGCGGCAGCCACAGGCATACGTCGCGCACAGTTTGATGAATGTCCTTCGCCAATCCCAAATCTCACGAGGGCGCCGGTACGCATGATAGGCGTGCGTCATTGATCGGACCAGCATCGCCAAGACCCGCGTGACTATGACGCTAATTCGCGGCAAAGTCGTGTACACGGGCGAGTAGCCCGGCGGAATTTGGGCGGAATCACACTCACATGCGGCCCGTTCGCCTCGAGGTCTACGTACAACCGCGCGCCTCCAAGACGGAGCTTGCCGGATTACACGACGGTGTCACCAAGATCCGCATCGCGGCTCCCGCGGTAGAGAATGCCGCCAATTGCGCGTTGATCGATTTCATTGCGCAGCACCTCGGCATCGCCAAACGCTGCGTGCGCGTGGTTTCGGGAGCTGGCAGCCGCAAGAAACTACTGGAAATCGACGGGGTGACCGCCGACAAGATCGCGGCTGCGCTGGGACCGGGCGCTTCAATTTAGCGGTTGCGACCGGGACAAGTTCTCTCTAACAGTAGTCATCGATTAATCAATAAGTTATAAAATATATCTGCAGTAACGTCGAAGAAAGGCGTTTTGCCGCCTGGGTCATGTCCGCCATTGCAACCCGTGTGATCCAAATTATAGCCTTGACAATGATTGCCTAGGCAATATGATAGCCCGGAGGTGCAAGCATGAGTCCCGATAACGAAATTTACGACGTCGAGACTTTTCAGCCGGCTAAATGTGTCGGACAGCTGATTTACCGGGTGCGCGCGGCGCACATGAGCGCGCTAGACCAGGCGCTGGCCAAAGAACCGGACTTGGCAGCGCTCGAAATCAGCGCCGCTCAGTACGTGATCTTAAGCGTACTTGCCCAGCGCGGAGTGGACTCGGCGGCGCAGCTGTGCAAGGACATTTCGTATGACGGTGGCGCGATGACTCGCATGGTCGACCGTCTCGAAGCCAAGGGTCTGATCAGCCGGCGTCGCTGCCCGGAGGACCGACGGTTAGTCAAGCTGGAGCTGACCGCGGCGGGCCTTGCCGCGCTACCGAAGCTGCGCGCGTGTGCGGTGCGGGTGTTGAACCATTTTCTACGTGGTTTCAGCGAAGCGGAGGCGCGCCAGCTCGAAGGTTTCCTGGTCCGCATGCTGCAAAACACCTGATATTTTTTGGGCATATGGTTGCCTAGGCATTGACAGCTACAGCAGTGATTTAAGAGGAAAAACACTATGAAGACCCCACTGATGCGTGGAATGCGGCGCGCCAGACTGGCGCTGCAGGAATTCGGGCCCTACATGGCGCTGGCATTCTTACCCGGCGGCAGCCTGATCGCCCTGGCGACGTGGCTTTATCGACGCTGGACCCTCGGCGCGGTGCGCACATGAAACCGGTGCGGAATTGCGCGGACGTGCTGGCCGGTGTACAGCCTGAATCGGCACCGCGCCGTCAGCTTACCCGATTGCTTCCTCAACATCGTCCCCGCGCAGTTGCGCGAAGACTGCCAGCATTTTTTCCATGGACAGATGGGCTTCGTAGCACGCGGTGATCATCGGCGAATCATCGGCAATCCCATCTTCCTGCGACAGCAGCTCTGAGCTCAGGTGCTCGCTTTTAATTCGATACCGCGGGATAGTCTCGGCGCGGCTCATCATAAACTTGGCGTTGCGCGGTGGCGCTGGGTCGACCCCGTGAAAGCGCTTGTCAGCGTCCTTGTGGGACCTCATGGCGCCAGCCTCCTTGAAAGATTGAACCGCCGAATCCACACGATCGGCACAAGAGGATGAGCAAGCACCATGCCAGGCACTTTCGTTGTGAGAGGTCGAATGAATTATCAAGCAGAAGCGATTGATCTCGCTGGCATTTCTCACTTGCACTGATCAAGAGGCGCCGAGGCGTTACATGGCCTGCGCGCACCGGCGTAGTTCAAATACGCCATGTCACGCACCACTCGAGTGCTGGCGGGTAACGCGGCCGAGTCGGGCGGGTAACGCTAGTGAGTTCCTTTTGTGAGCCGCCACGCCTGGTCGATGATGTAGGCGTGAATGGCTGCGGCGTCACCGGCGGACAGCACATCGTCAAAGCGGCCCATGCCCTTGGGCGCGTACGCACCTCCGAGGACGATCGAATCGAAGAGCGCGTGGGTCGCCCGATCGAGCCTGCGCAGGTCAGGAAGAATTCCACGGCCAAACACGTGGCAACGCATGCAATATCGATTGTAAAGAACCTCTCCGGCGCGCAATTGGGCAGCGGTCGCGTGCCGCGGCGGCGGCGTTGGCGGCGGCGGATCAGAGACCGGGGGCGGTAGAGGTGGCTGCGAGCCGCCGATCTTGAGCGCAATGATGCGCCCTTCATTCCCGTATCGATATGCCGCCGAGGCCGGATCCAGTGGCTCACCGACAATGACGGCACCGCCGCCGTAGCCGGCCATGATGGCGATGAACTGAGTGCCATTGACTCGATACGTCATGGGTGCCGCCATCATCGAACTGCCGAGTTCGAGCGTGGTCAGGCGTTGGCCCGTGTCTGCCGAGTAGGCGTTCAAATACCCGTTGGCGTCACCTTGGAAAACCAGCCCGCCGCCGGTCGCGAGTGCGCCGCCATCCCAGCTGCTCGCCGTCGCAGTCTCCCAGACGATGCGATGCTCGGCCACGCTCCAGGCGCGCAGCACCCCGCGCGAGGCAGTATTGGTCTTGATTCCCCGAGCCAGCTCTTCGAACGGGGGCAGCGCCCCATACAAGCTTCGAAGCGCCTTTGGATCGTAGGCTTCGGGAGAGATGGCGGGCGTTGTAAACTGTCCCTCGACCAGGCCGGCGGGACGGTCGGCGCTCTCGACGATTACATTTCCCGCCTCGATCACCGGAATGAAAGTGAGGCCTCGCTGGGCGTCAAACGCCATCGGTTGCCAACTATGCGCGCCGGCCTCGGAAGGGAACAGCAGTGCCGGTCCCTTATCGTAGTCGGCGCTCGGATCGCTGATCGGACGCCCGGTTTTGCCGTCGATTCCCTTCGTCCAGCTGACATACGCGAAATTGTTCGCGGAGAGAAGCTCGCCCGTGGCGCGATCCAGCACGTAGTAGAACCCATTCTTTGCGGCCTGCATGAGGACCTTGTGGTGCGCGCCGTCCAGATCGAGGTCGGCGAGCACCAACTTCTGGGTGCTGTCGTAGTCCCAGCGATCCCCGGGCACGGTTTGGTAGTACCAAGCCAGCCCACCCGTATCGACATGGATCGCGATGATGGAGGCGGCGTACAACTCATCGCCTCCTTTGCGCCCGCCGAAGCGGCTATTGTAGGGCGCAGCATTGCCTGTGCCGACGTACACGAGTTTGAGCTCCGGGTCGTAGGCCATGCCGTCCCACACGTTGCCGCCGCTGCCGGCCTCCCAGCGATGGCGAGGGTCCCAAGTCGCAAGCGCTTCCACCAAGTGAGGCTGATCTTGCGGGCCATCGACGGGATTGCGCGGCACGGTGTAGAACCGCCAGCGCAAGGCGCCATCCGCCAGATCATAGGCCGACACATATCCGCGAGCGCCCGCGAAATCCCCGCCGCTGTTGCCAATGACCACTACGTCCTCGGCGATCAGAGGCGCACCCGTGAGCGTGTAGGGCTGGCGCGGACCGCGTCCGATGAGCGTGTCGGCCTTCCATAGGAGGCGGCCGCTGCGCGCGTCGATCGCGTGCAGCCAACCATCGAGCGCCCCGACATAGAGCCGGCCGCCAAACGCGACGAGCCCTCTGTTGACCGCATCACAGCAGGCGTAGCGGCCCCATTGGCCGTCGATGTGCGGATCGTAGAGCCACAGCTCACGACCCGAGCTGGCGTCGAGTGCGTACACGCGGCCAAAATTACCGGTCGCATACATCACCCCATCGATCACCAGCGGCGTAGCTTCCAGACCGCGGTGCGTCCCGAGCCGGTACTGCCACGCGAACCCGAGTTGCGCAACATTCCCGGCGTGAATATCCTTCAGCGGCGAGTAGTAGGTGCCCTCCCCGTCTCGGCCTGGCGCCGGCCATTGGTCCGACTGCGCGACTGCGCCGGCCAGCGGCGCCACGTTGGTCGCGGCGACCGCTGGCGCGCGCTGTCCCGCGCTCTGACCGTTACACGCAATGAGGCTTGCCAGCGACAATGCGGTGAGCATGCCGCCCATCGTCCAGAAATTCTTCATCGCAACGCCACTCTAGAACCAGCGTCGGATGCGTTCCGCATGCTCGCGCAGCCGCTCCGGATCGGCTCTGACCGCGGCATGCATAAGCAATTGTTCTCCCGGGCGGCGGGGGATGATGTGAAAGTGCACGTGCGGGACCGTTTGACCTGCGGCGGCGCCGTTCACTTGCGTGATCAAGATTCCGGGTGCGTCAAATGCGCGCTTCACGGCTGCGGCAACCAGTTGCGTGGTACGTATGCACGCCGCGGCGCCTTCAGGCGACAGCTCAAACAAAGTCTCAGCCGGTTCCCGGGTGATTACCAGCGCGTGACCTTCCGATTGCGGCATGAGATCCATGAACGCGAGCGTGCGGGCGTCCTCAAAAACCCGTACGCACGGCAATTCGTTGCGGAGAATCCGTGCAAAAACGTTTTGCGGGTCGTAAGCCATGCTAAAAGAATACCACGTGGCTGTACGAACTGATGTCGCAGACCGATCGGCGCGTCCTCATCCTGAGTAAATCTTCAGCCCCGCTGAGCGTACTCGCTTCACGGTTGCAGCCGCACGGTTGCGGCCGCTCGATAACGACATTACTATTCCCCCCCAGTTGTTTAACGACCGTATAGAGAGTAAGAGCATCACATCGGACACCCACGCGCCCGAGCCGGCGGGCGCTCTGACTAGAATTCTCGTCGGAGAGGGCGCGTTAGGCTCACCGTGGGTCTGCTACCCCCTCGCAATCGCGCTCGTGGCTGCAGCTCTCGCAGCTCGATTCGCGATGCTGCCGGCGAACGGCGGACTCGCGTTTAACACGTTCTACCCGGCCGTAATAACCGCCGCGATGCTCTTTGGAGTCGGACCAGGTCTACTCGCGAGCCTGCTCAGCGCGGCGTGCGCGGCGTACTTCTTCCAGCCGCCGTACCGATCGTTTGGCGTCGCAGGCGGCTACGCCGTTTCACTCGGGTTCTTTTTGCTGACCTGTGTCCTCAGCTGTTTCCTCGCCGACCGCTTGCGACGATCCGTCACGAGACTGCGCGCCAGCGAGCACAAGCTTCGCGCCCTCTATGAAGCCTCAAACGTAGGCATTGTGCTTACGGACATGAATAGACGTTATGTCGATTTCAACGAGACGTTCCGCCTCTTTACCGGCTACCGCGCCGAGGAATTGCGGGCGCTCGAATATAGGGCTCTTACGGCCGAGAAGGACTGGGCGGGGACGGACGAACAGCTGGAACTGGCGAAGCGCACCGGACGATTCGGCCCTTACGAAAAAGAGTACATACGTAAGGATGGCAGCCGGATTCCCCTGCGATTCAATGGCGCGTTGTTTGTCGGCGACGACGGCCAGAACTACCTATGGTCGATCGTCGACGACGTCAGCGACCGGCGCCGCCTCGAACGGGCGCTGCTGAATTCGACCAGCGCGGAACAACAGAAACTTGGACGCGACCTGCATGATGGTCTCGGTCAGGAGCTCGCCGGCATCTCACTGCTGACCGCGGCGATCGCATCGAGAATCAGGAAGGCTGGGCGGCCGGAGGCTGCCGAACTCGAGAATCTTGCGAAAGTCGCACGGCAGGCAGTCGCCAACTGCCGGGCTATAGCGCATGGGCTTTCGCCAGTAACCTTTGCCGACGGCGGGCTCGTAGAGGTCCTGAAAGAGATGGTAGCGCTGCATCGGGCCTCATTTGGAATCGATATGCGGTACGAAGTGAACGAGGCGGCGCCGATTCGGCTGGGAGCCGATGCACTGGACAACCTCTACCGAATCGCCCAGGAGGCAGTCGCGAATGCCCGGCGGCACAGTGGGGCAAAGTCAATTGAAGTCACGGTGGATATCCAGCCGGCTACCGTGCGGCTCGGCATTCAGGACGATGGCGTCGGCTTGCCGCAGCCGACGACGCAGTCCACCGGCATGGGTCTCAAGATCATGCAATTTCGTGCGGCGAATATCGGCGCGCGTCTGTCGATCGGGCCGGGAGAGCACGGTGGGACTGTCGTGTCCGTTGAATGTCCTCAACTCCCGAAGCCGCTGCCGGCGCCTTTCATTACGGCCGACAGGGACGCTGGTATATGATGCTGATGCAAACCACTAGCGCGGCCGGACCCAAAATTCTCGAAAACAGGAGCGCCGCATGAAAGTGTGTCTCGTCGGCCATGGCGCCTTCGGCATCAAGCATCTTGAAGCAATGGCGAAAACTCCGGATATCCAGGTCATCTCGCTGGCGGGCTCGAACGCGGAAGCCGCGCGCGAAGTGGCGCAGCAGTGGAAAGTACCGCATTGGACCGCGAATCTGGCGGAGAGCCTGGCGCAGCCGGAACTCGACGCGGTGATCCTGACGACGCCAACGCCGATGCACGCGGCACAGGGCGAGCAATGCATGCGCGCCGGCAAGCATGTAATGATCGAAATTCCCATGGCCGACTCGCTCGCAGACTCGGAGCGGCTGGTACGAGTGCAGAAGGAGACCGGCGTCGTCGCGATGGTGGGACACACGCGCCGCTTCAACCCCAGTCATCAATGGGTGCACAAGAAAATTTTCGCGGGCGAGCTCAAGGTTCTGCAGATGGCGGTACAGACCTATTTTTTTCGCCGCACGAATATCAACGCGCTCGGCAATCCCCGCAGCTGGACCGATCACTTGCTGTGGCATCACGCGTGCCACACGGTGGATTTATTCGCGTATCAGACGGGCGAAAAGATCGAAAGGAGCTTTGCGTTGCAGGGACCCAGGCACCCGACGTTGGGCATTGCCATGGATATGAGCATCGGATTGAAGGTGCCGTCGGGCGCCATCTGCACGCTGTCGCTGTCTTTCAATAATGACGGACCTCTGGGCACCTCTTTCCGGTATATCTGCGACAATGGAACCTATATCGCGCGCTACGACGAGCTGCTGGACGGTGAGAACAATCCGATCGATCTGTCCAAGGTCGATTTGTCCATGAACGGCATCGAGCTGCAGGACCGCGAGTTCTTCGCCGCCATTCGGGAGCGCCGCGAGCCGAATGCTAGCGTCGCGCAGTGCCTGCCCGCTATGCAAACCCTGCATCAATTGGAGCGGCAGCTGCAAAGCCCCTGAGCGCACTTAGCGCCCTCGTCCTCAAGCAAGACGCCCTCGTCCTAAATTAAGCGGCGATGGCCTCAAGCTCCCGGCTTCTGCGCCCAGGCCTTGCACCAGCCTCCTGCCGGAACGCTGTGGCCCGGAAACAGATTACAACCCGCGACAGGATCGGTCGGCTTTCCCTGGTACTGCGCGCAATTGTTGCACTTCTGGTTCGGCTTGTACGTCGGATTCGCGCCGGCGTTGACTTTGGTGGCGTCGGTTACGAACGCGAGTCCCTTAGCCGTCGGATCATTCGGATCCAAGGGAGGCAAGGCGGCGCTGGCGTTGCTTCCGATGAGTCCGATCGCTGGAACCAGGGCGCCGGCGATGAGTCCGCTCTTGACGAGTGCTCGGCGTGAAATCTTGTGAGGCATCTTGAAATTCCTATCGGTGGAAGGCGGGCCGGTATCGTATTGCGGGACAATTATGGTAAAGAAACAAGAAATATTAATTGATTCTGGGGATCGGCGAAACGTTCATCGCGTTCGCGCAGCGGTCCAAGGCACCCGCATGTCCCCCGCCGGGCGGATGGAGTTCTTTTCAAGATTGATACGAACGATAATCAATGCGATTAAGCCGTGGATTGACCAGACCTTGCGATCGAGACGTAAATCGACACCCGCGCAAGTTCACGCTACCGTCCGGTCATGACATCAACATTTGCATCGACTGTGCTCGACCCGGTGGCGCTCTGTCGATCGCTGGTGAAGCTGCGCGCCGTAATCCCGGAAGATGCCTTCACCGCCGGCATTCTGGGTTCGGAGCGCGTCGGCAACGGTGTGGTCATCAATTCCGATGGATTGATTCTAACGATTGGTTATCTCATCGCCGAAGCCACCGATGTGTGGCTGAAGGCGCATCAGGGTCGCGAGGTGGCCGGCCATGCTTTGGCCTACGATCATGTTACCGGCTTTGGGTTGGTGTTGCCCCTGGAAAAACTTGCCCTTCCGCCTCTCTCGTTCGGCAGTTCAGCAGACCTGCACGCGGGAAACAAAGGCATTGTTCTGAGTTATCCCGAATTCGCCAAGCCGCAAGCGGTGCATATTTTAGCCCGGCGCGAATTTGCCGGCGCGTGGGAGTACCTGCTCGACAGCGCAATATTCACCGTACCGGCGCACTCGCACTGGTCGGGCGCCGCGCTCATTGACGAGCGCGGCGGTTTGGTCGGGTTGGGATCGTTGCTCGTGCGCGAGATAGTGGCGGGGGAAGAAATGAACGCCAATCTGTTCGTTCCGATTGATTTGCTCAAGCCGATTCTCGACGATCTGACGACGCGTGGCCGTGCGACACGTCAGTCCAGGCCGTGGCTCGGAGCGTACGCCGTCGAGGTGAACGGCAAGGTGTTTGTGACGGGGGTGGCCGAGGGCAGCCCGGCGCAACTTGCCGACATCCGCGAGGGGGATCTGATCAGCCACGTGGCAGACCTAGAAGTCGGCTCCTTGCCCGAATTCTACCGCCGACTATGGGCGCTGGGACCGGCGAGCACTGGCGTGCCGCTGAGGATCCTGCGCGGCGGCACCCGTCTGACTTTGAACGTGCGATCCGTCGATCGAACCGACCTTCTGAAGCGCCCGCAGGCACACTGACGCGCACCGATGAATTTGTCCAGGCTGTCCATTCGCACGGCCGTCCGCCCGCAGTCTCGAGAACGCTTGCGCGGGATCGCTTCCATGATCGCCGCCGTATTCATATTTTCGATCATGGATGCATTGATGAAGCGCGTGTCGGACCATTATGGGCCGCTTCAGGTATCCTGCTTGCGCTGCGTGTCGTCCTTGCTGTGCTTGTTGCTGACCATCGCATGGCAAGGGTCGTGGGCAAGCCTGCGCGCTACGATGCCGGTGTTGCAGGCGGCGCGCGGCGCCCTTGGCATCATCATGTTGGCCAGCTTTGTGTTCGCGGTGCACCGTCTGACATTGGCGCAGACCTATTCGCTCTTTCTGGCGGCGCCGTTGTTGATGACTGCGTTGTCCGTACCCCTGCATGGGGAGGAGGTCTCAGGCCGGCGCTGGCTCGCCATCCTTTTCGGCTTGAGCGGCGTTTTGTTGATCCTGCAACCTTGGAGCAAGGCATTCGTCTCCCTGGCCGCGGCATCCGCCGCCGCCCTTGCGGCAATTTGTTATGCGCTGAGTGCCTTGACCGTGCGCACGCTCGGTCGCCGCAACTCGAGCATGTCGATGGTAGTTTGGTACTTGGCGTTGGTCAGCCTCGGCTCGGGCTTTCTGGCGATCGACGGTTGGCGCCCTATCGAAGCCGGCGACTGGCTGTGGCTCGCCGGGATCGGCATTTCCGGAGCGCTCGGCCAATTCTGGCTGACGGATGCCTTCCGCCGCGCGCCGCCTTCGGTAGTCGCGCCGTTTGAATACACCGCCATTCTGTGGGCCTTTGCGATTGATTGGGTGTTTTGGTCGGCGGCGCCCTCCGCCGGTCTCGTGCTTGGAGCCGGTATCGTCATTGCCACCGGCGTTTTCGTGATCTGGGACGAACGCCGATCAGCCGAACTCGCGCTGAATCCAGCGTCGCCCCCGCCTTGATCGGCCTTGGCCTCGGGAATGAGCGGCGCGCGGGCCGACAACGTTCCACAGCAACACTTTCGGTAATGCCGTATCGCGCGAGAAATCAGCCGTCTCCTAGCGATGCGATCAAGAGAAACACGGCCGCGCCCAGAGACATCAATCCCACGGCTCTTACAGCCGCAAGATATTGCCGTGAATTAACGAGGGCGGCGAGAAATCGACAACGTGAAATATTCCCCGTCTGCACTGCTCTCATCGCAACCGATTGGATTACCTTCGGAAAGTAAAAGTAAACGAAGGCCAATACAAACAACAATACCAAAAGCAAAATGTATGCGGCGTGCAATTGGGGCTCCCCTGAATCTCGGTTGCATGTTCGCTATTGTACTTTGCTATACAAAGTACACGAACTTGACTCTGCAAAGCAAGTCTGGAGAGCGTTTGGGGGACCCCTCCCACCGGTTCGGCGAACACCTGCTCGAGCGCCGCGGCGACCGCTCGCGCAAGTATGTACCGGCGACCGATCAGCCCGTCCCACCGCTCGCCCCACCCGCATTACCGCCCCGGTTCATCTTGGAGCTCCGCCCCCTTTCTAGGGTCCACCGCAGCCCCGTGCGTAGTATCCTAACGACCAGAAATGTCAACTTCATCCGATCCACGCGTGTTTTTCGCTGCCGTACAAGCTCTGCTGGCCTGGCAGCGTTCCAGCTTGGCGCTGATGGCGTTTGGCTTCGTAATCGAGCGTTTCAGCCTGTTTCTCTCTCTGCTGCGTATAGAGCCCAAGAGCTCGACACGCCAATTCTTTTCGCTCCTCGTCGGCGTCCTGTTGATTTTGCTCGGCTCCGCCGTCGCGGTCGCTGCGAACATGGCGTTCCGCCGTTTCGTTCGCGGGTTGCCCCCGCAGGACGTGCCGGCCGGTTCGTGGGTGCGGTTGGGCTCGACCATCAACGTGATCGTGGCCATGATCGGAATTGTGCTCGCCGGCTTTCTAGTGTTGACTGGAATCTAGGAGCCTGTCTGAGTAATCCGGCGTGAGCCGCGGCCACGGGGATTACTCAGACAGGCTCCTAGCCACACGAGGAACGCGCTGCCGCCCGTGAATTACTGGCGTGCCTTTTTCTGTGGCGGCAGGTCGGTGCATACGCCCTCGAAAGCTTCCGCGCTCATGCCAATCGATTCGCTCAGCGTCGGATGCGGGTGGATCGTCTTGCCGATATCGGCAGGCTCGCAACCCATTTCGATGGCCAGGCATATCTCGCTGATCAAATCTCCGGCGTGCGTGCCCACGATGCCGCCACCGATGACACGGTGCGTGGCCTCGTCGAAGATCAGTTTGGTGAAGCCCTCGTCGCGCCCGTTCGCGATGGCACGCCCAGATGCGGCCCACGGGAAAACGGCCTTGCCGACCTTCACGCCCTCAGCCTTGCATTGCTCCTCTGTTTTACCGGCCCAGGCGATCTCCGGATCGGTGTAGGCCACTGAAGGAATCTGCCGCGCATCGAAGAAGCTCGCTAGCCCGTGCGCCGCCTCAGCCGCCACGTGCGCTTCGTGCACCGCCTTATGCGCCAGCATCGGCTGTCCGACGATGTCGCCGATGGCATAGACGTGCGGCACGTTGGTGCGCATCTGCTTATCGACGTTGATGAAGCCGCGCTCGGTCACTACGACGCCGGCTTTGTCGGCGGCGATCGACTTACCGTTCGGGCTGCGGCCCACGCTGATGAGAACCAGGTCGTAGACCTGCGCTTCTTTCGGTGCGTTTTCGCCCGCGAAGCTGACTTCGATTCCCGTCTTCATCGCCTTGGCACCGACCGTCTTGGTGTTCAGCATGACCCTGTCGAAACGCGGGGCATTCATTTTCTCCCACACCTTCACCAGATCGCGGTCGGCGCCGAGCATCAAGCCGTCGAGCATTTCCACCACGTCGATGCGGGCGCCGAGCGTTGAGTAGACCGTGGCCATCTCCAGGCCGATGATGCCTCCACCGATTACCAGCATACGCCTGGGAATGGACCGCAGCTGCAGCGCACCAGTCGAGTCGACGGCGCGATCGTCCGCGGGCATGAACGGCAGCTTCATTGCCTGGCTGCCGGCGGCGATGACGGCCTTTTGAAACTTTACAGCCTTCTTGCTGCCGTCGGCGGTCACGACTTGCAGATGATGCGGATCCAGGAAGGTTCCGACACCCGTGAGGACTTGGACCTTGCGCGCCTTGGCCATACCGGCGAGGCCGCCCGTGAGCTTCTTGACCACGCCATCCTTGAAGGCACGCAGTGCGTCGAGGTCGATTTCCGGTGCACCGTAGCGGATTCCTTGTTTGGCCAGGTGTTTCGCAGCGTCCATCAAGGCCCCCGTGTGCAGCAAGGCCTTGGAGGGAATGCAGCCGACGTTGAGACACACGCCGCCCAGCGTCGGATAGCGCTCCACCAGCGCCGTCTGCATGCCGAGGTCGGCACTTCGAAATGCGGCCGAGTAACCGCCCGGGCCGGCCCCGAGCACGAGCATCTCGACTTCAACCTCGACCTTGCCGCTGTAGTGGCCTGCCCGCGCGCTGGGCGCCGGCATCGCCGGGGCGGCCGCCTTAGAGGGCACCGCTGCCGAAGTACTTGGCGCGGCCGGCGTAGGGCTTGGCACGGCCGCCGAAGGGCTTGGCGCGACCGCCGTCCCTGCGGCCTCGACGACCAGGATCACGGAGCCCTCGCTGACTTTGTCGTTGACCTTGACCTTCAGCTCCTTGACCACGCCTGCGTGCGACGAGGGAATCTCCATCGAGGCCTTGTCGGACTCGACCATGATCAGAGCCGTGTCCACGGCGATGGTCTCGCCGGGCTTGACCATGACCTCGATCACCGCAACATCCTTGAACTCGCCGATGTCGGGAACCTTGACTTCCACCAGTTGTGCCATGGCAGCCTTCTCCTCAGAACAGGGCGCGCCGCAGATCGGCGAGCAGATTGGCGAAGTAAACGTTGAACCGGGCGGCGGCGGCGCCGTCGATCACACGGTGGTCCCATGACAGAGACAGCGGCAGCACCAGGCGCGGGGCCCAATTCCTGCCGTCGCTGGAAAGTTGCTTCCAGTAACTCTTGCACACGCCCATGATGGCGACTTCGGGCGCATTGATGATCGGCGTGAAATAGATACCGCCGATGCCGCCGAGCGAACTGATCGTAAAAGTGCCGCCCTGCATTTGCTCGGGCTTCACCTTGCTTTCGCGGGCCAGCTTCGCCAGTTCCCCCATCTCTTGGGCAATCTCCGGCACGGTCTTTTTGTCGGCTTCTCGGATCACCGGCACCATGAGCCCGTTTGGCGTGTCGGCGGCGAAGCCGATGTGGTAGTAGTTCTTTTGGATCAGGCTCTCACCGTCCAGGCTGGAGTTGAAGTCGGGAAACTTCTTCAGCGCCGCGACCGCCGCTTTCATCATAAAGGGCAGCAGGCTCAGCTTGATGCCGGACTTCTCCAGCTCCTTGTTCATCTGCACGCGAAACTGCTCGAGATCGGTGATGTCGGCCTCGTCGTGCGTCGTGACATGCGGGATGACCACCCAATTGCGATGCAGGTTCGCCGCCGAGATCTTCTTGATGCGCGACAGCTCCTTGCGTTGGATCGGGCCGAACTTGGCAAAATCAATTTTTGGCCACGGCAGAAGATCAATGCCGCCAACTGCACCGCGCGCCGAGCTACTGGGCGTCGCGGCAGCCGGAGTCGCGACGGCCGCGGCGCCGATTTTTGCGAAGGACTCGACATCCTCGCGCACGATGCGCCCGTGCGCGCCGGTACCCTTGAGCTTGCCGAGATCGACGCGAAGCTCGCGCGCCAATTTGCGCACCGCCGGGCCCGCGTAAGGGAGGGCGAAGTCGGATTCGTTGATGCCGCCGGTGGCCGCGGCGGCCGGGCTCGGTGCGGCGGGCGTCGGTGCGGCGGGCGTCGGTGCGGCGGGCGTCGGTGCGGCGGGCGTCGGTGCGGCGGGCGTCGGTGCGGCGGGCGTCGGTGCGGCGGGCGTCGGTGCGGCGGGCGTCGGTGCGGCGGGCGTCGCAGCCGCAGCGGTCATTGTCGGTGCAGCCGCGGCAGCGGTAAGCGCACCGGTGGCCAGCGTCAGGATGACGCTGCCCTCGCTCACCTTGTCGCCGATCTGGACGCGGATTTCCTTGACCACGCCGCCCAGCGGCGCGGGCACATCCATCGTCGCCTTGTCCGATTCCAGCGCGACCAGAGGATCCTCGGCCTTCACCGTGTCACCGGCCTTGACGTAGATCTCGATCACCGGCACGTTTTTGAAATCACCGATGTCGGGCACTCTGATATCGATAGGATTGTCCATGCTTTTGGTCCGTATCAGGTCAATGCGTCAGACGGTCCAGGGCGCTGCACGCTCGGTGTCCAGCCCATACTTGATGATGGCCTCCGCCGCCAGTGTGCGGCTGACGGCGCCCTCATCGGCCAGTGCCTTGAGCGCCGCCGTGACAACGTAGTGGCGGTCGACCTCAAAGAAGCGGCGTAGCTTCACGCGGTAATCGCTGCGGCCAAATCCGTCGGTGCCCAGGACCACGTAGCGCCGGCCCGCCGCCTGCACGTACTCGCGCACCTGGTCGGCGTAATTGCGCACGTAGTCGGTGGAGGCGACCACCGGCCCTTTGTGGCCCTCGAGGCAGTGCTCGATCCAGCTCTTGCGGCGCGGCTCAGTCGGGTGCAGCAGATTCCAGCGTTCCACCGCCATGCCGTCGCGGCGCAATTCGTTGAAACTGGTGGCACTCCAAACGTCAGCGGTGATATTGAAGTCGGACTTCAGCAGCTCCGCCGCGGCGATCACCTCGCGCAGAATGGTGCCGCTGCCCATGAGCTGTACCCGCAGCCCCTTGCCGGCGCTCTTGCCGCCATCCTTGAGCTGATACAAACCCTTGAGGATACCTTCCGCTGCACCCGCACCGGCCTCTGCCAGGCCTGGTTGGGTGTAGTTTTCATTCATCAAGGTGATGTAGTAGTAGATATCCTCCTGCTGCTCGTACATGCGTCGCAGGCCGTCGTGCACGATGGTCACGACCTCATAGGCAAAGGTCGGGTCGTAGGAAATGCAGTTGGGGATGGTGCTGGCGATGAGGTGGCTATGGCCATCCTCGTGTTGCAGGCCCTCCCCATTGAGCGTGGTTCGCCCGGCCGTGCCGCCGAGCAAGAAGCCGCGCGCGCGGATGTCACCCGCCAGCCAGGCTAGGTCGCCGACGCGCTGCAGGCCGAACATCGAGTAAAAGATGTAAAAAGGTATCATCGGCACGTTGCTCGTGCTGTATGAGGTCGCCGCGGCAATCCAACTCGACATCGCGCCGCCTTCGTTGATGCCCTCCTGCAGCACCTGGCCGTCCTTTGACTCGCGGTAGTACATCAGCTGGTCGGCGTCCTGCGGCCGGTAGAGCTGACCCACCGACGAGTAGATGCCCAACTGGCGGAACATGCCCTCCATACCAAACGTGCGTGACTCATCCGGCACGATCGGCACCACGTGTTTGCCGATACCCTTGTCGCGCACGAGTGTGCCGAGCATCTGCACAAACGCCATCGTGGTGGAGATCTCGCGCCCGGCGCTGTTCTCGAGCAGCCGCTGAAAAGTCGACAATGGCGGGATCGGCAGCGAGTTCGATCTTTGCCGGCGCCACGGCAGGTAGCCGCCGAGTGCGGCCCGGCGCTCGCGCAGGTAGCGCATCTCCGGGCTCGCTTCGGGCAGCTTGATGAACGGCACACCGGCCAGTTGCTCGTCGCTGACCGGAATCTGGAAGCGGTCGCGGAAGCCGCGCAGTGCGTCCTGCGTCATCTTCTTGGCCTGGTGGGCAATCATCTGGCCTTCGCCCGATTCGCCCATGCCATAGCCCTTGACGGTTTTGGGCAATATCAGGGTCGGCTGGCCGCGATGCCGGATGGCCGCGGCATAGGCCGCGAACACTTTCTCCGGATCATGGCCGCCGCGCGTGAGGCTCCAGATCTCCTCGTCGCTCAGATCGGCCACCAGCGCCTTGAGCGCCTCGTACTTGCCGAAAAAGTGCTCCCGCACGTAAGCGCCGCTCTTGCTTTTGAAGTCCTGATATTCGCCGTCCACGCACTCTTCCATGCGCTTCAGCAACAGGCCGCTATGGTCCTTGGCCAGCAGCTTGTCCCAGCCGCTGCCCCAGAGGACCTTGATGACGTTCCAGCCGGCACCTCGGAACACACTCTCGAGTTCCTGCACAATCTTGCCGTTGCCGCGCACCGGGCCGTCCAAGCGCTGCAGATTGCAATTGATGACGAAGATCAGATTATCCAGGCCCTCACGCCCGGCGAGCGATATCGCCCCCAGCGATTCGGGCTCGTCCATCTCGCCGTCGCCCATGAAGGCCCAGACCTTGCGCGGCGTGGTCTCGGCGAGGCCGCGGTCGTTCAAGTACTTGAGAAAACGCGCCTGGTAAATGGCCATCAACGGGCCCAGGCCCATCGAGACGGTCGGGAACTGCCAAAAATCGGGCATCAGCCAGGGGTGCGGGTACGAGGACAGGCCCTTGCCGCCGGTCTCCTGACGGAAGCTGAGCAGTTGCTCCTCGCTCAAGCGGCCTTCGAGAAAAGCTCGTGCGTAGATGCCGGGCGCGCTGTGGCCCTGGATAAACACCAGATCGCCACCGTGCGTGTCGCTCGGCGCGTGCCAAAAGTGCCCGAAGCCGATGTCGTACAACGTGGCCGCCGACTGGAAACTGGCGATGTGGCCTCCGAGTTCGGAGCTATCCTTGTTGGCGCGCAGGATAATGGCCAGCGCATTCCAGCGAATGACCGAACGCAGCCGATGCTCGATGGCGCGGTCGCCCGGGGATTTCTGTTCCTGCTCTGGAGAGATGGTGTTTTTGTAGGCGGTGGTCAGCGAGCGCGGCACATAGATCCCATCGCGGCCTGCTTCGTCGACCAGCCGACTCGTCAGATCGCGGGCCCGCTCAAGGCCGCGATGCTGCAGTACCGCCTTCAGGGCTTCGAGCCACTCTTCGGTCTCGATGGGGTCGAGATCGCCCAATTCGACTGCGCTCATGTGTGTTCTTCCCTCACAGGCATACGATGCGCATCAAGTTGGTAGTGCCCGCCGTGCCGAAGGGCACGCCCGCGATGATGACAATGAACTGACCCGCCGCTGCGAAGCGCTCGCGGGAGGCAACTCGGCAAGCAATGTCAGTCATCTCGGGCACGTTGGCGACGTCGGCAATGTGCACAGAGTGGGCGCCCCATGCCAAGGCGAGTCGACGGGCAACGGACAGATTCGGTGTGAGGCTCAACACGGGAGATTCAGGTCGCTCGCGGGCCGCGCGCAAACTGGTGTGTCCGGAGCTCGTGTAGCAGACGATGGCCGACGCATGGAGGAGGGACACGGCACAGCGCATCGCGCTGCATACGGCCTCGGCGACATCAGCCTGCCCTGGCTCCGCCGGAGTATGCGAGGCATCAATCAGCTGTCGGTACACCGGATCGGCCTCCACTTGCTCTACGATGCGATTCATCATATCAACCGCGGCGACCGGGTACTTCCCGGAGGCCGACTCGGCGGACAGCATCACGGCGTCTGCGCCGTCATAAACGGCGGTTGCGACGTCGGATGCTTCCGCCCGCGTGGGTACGGGACTGTCAACCATTGACTCGAGCATCTGGGTCGCGACGATCACCGGCTTTCCCTGGTGCCTGCAGCTTCGCACGATCCGTTTTTGGAGCGCTGGCACGCGTTCGGCCGGCAATTCCACGCCCAGGTCGCCGCGCGCCACCATCACCGCGTCGGACAGCCGCACGATTTCATCGAGCCGGTCTATCGCCGCAGGTTTTTCCAGCTTCGCGATGATCGCGGCCCTCTCGCCAATCAGCGCACGCGCCTCGGCGACATCTTCGGGGCGTTGTACGAACGATAAGGCAATCCAGTCCGCCCCCAATTCGAGCGCAAAGTCGAGATCGCGGCGGTCCTTGGCGGTCAGTGCAGTGATGGGCAGCACCGCGCCCGGCACGTTGACGCCCTTGCGTTCGGAGAGCTTTCCGCCAACGACCACACGAGTTTTTGCGAAATCCGGGCCGCATTGCTCGACGACTAGACGCAGTCGACCGTCATCGAGCAGCAGTTCCGTGCCTGCCTTCAGCGCGGCGAAAATTTCCGGGTGAGGCATTCCGATACGCCTCGCATCACCGGGTGTCGGATCCAGGTCGAGTTGAAACTCCTGCCCTGCACTCAACATCGTCGCGGACCCCTCGGCGAAAGTACCCACCCGCAGTTTCGGCCCCTGTAGGTCGGCTAAAATGCCGATCGGGCGTCCCGTTTGCTGTTCCAATTCGCGCAGCAGTGCGAACCGGGCCCTATGATCGGCCGCGTTGCCGTGGCTGAAATTCAAACGAAATACGTCGACTCCGGCGGCGAACAGATTTCGGACAGTTTCCCCATCGGAGCTCGCGGGGCCGAGAGTCGCGATAATTTTGGCATTCCGATTTCTGCGCATTGTAATTCCCCATAACCTTCGACAATGGACCGCGACAGAGCAACAGCTTCCGTTACCGGTACGCCGCGACGATGGTGCGCGCGGACCGAGGTTGCGCATTGGAACACACCTGGCGCTGCGAAAAACCGAAAATTTACATCGGGAGACGGTGGCACACTTTTTTTTACAAAACTGCCCTTGCAAATGATGCGTCGCGAGATCGCGAATGTAAACTATTGAGGTTTGTTATGAGGAAAACGGCACTCCGGATGGCTATTTGATGAACCTCGTCGCACTCGTGACGGGTGGGTCGCGCGGAATCGGCAGAGCGATCGCGATGCAGTTGGCGCAGCGCGGCACGTGAACCGCGCCGATGAAGTGGCGGCCGCGGCCGTCTACTGTGCGCTGGAAGCGCCGCCGGCGATGACCGGAGGCGTGATCGACGTCAACGGCGCCAGCTATCTGCGAACTTAGACGGATAAAACAAAACCCCTGACTAAAGTCAGAGGCTTTATTCAAAGGAGCAAGCAGACCTTGCAAGGAACTCTATGCACTGGTAGCGCGCGAGACATAGAGAAGCTCGACCGCCCTCACCTGACGTCGGTGGCTCGCCGCCGCATGCGCAGCGCCTCTTGAAAGGCCTCCCGCATCACATCCGGGAAGTTCGCCAATTTCCGGCCCCGGCGGTCCGGATGCTGTTCACCCGTACCCAAAGCTTCGCCCGAGCGCATCCTCGCACGATCGAGCTCCGCTTGTTGCCTGAGCAATTCCGAAATCCTGTCAATCGTCGCCATTGATGCTGCTCCCGTGGCCAACTCCGATCCGAATCACGTCACTAATATCGCGTGCCGCCAACTCGTCGCAATGTGAAGCAAATCTCGTTATAGATTGCTTCTCGCGCGATGTGGATTCAGTGTCGCCGCTCGGAGACGGGCACTCAGACGATTGCCCGGCAACCTGTGACAATTCTTGTCACGTATTGCATTCTGACGTCACCAGCCCGGTTCGGACTGGAAGATTATTGAAAAAAACCATCCCCGCCGAAATGGCCGTTAATGGTTACTACCACGTCACGCAATTCAACAATGTCACCTAACTCGCATTATTCACGAACTACTCGCTTCCTCAGGCGCGGAGACTTGATTGCCAGGCATTTTCCGGGCCGCCGTGGACCCTTCCTTGGGGGCTGCGGGCAAAACATCCTTGTTTTGCACGCCCCGGAAAATGCCTTGCCAATCAAGTCTCCGCTTTCCATTTGCGTTGTTCATGAATTAATTCGGCTAAGTCCTGTACCTCAAGGCGTGCGGTACAGAACTTGATCTTGGCCGTCAGCCAATCTGACCAATGCTCGCCGCTCGCGGTGACGCGTGTTCTTCAGTCCTCGATGTAATCCAATCCGTTAGTGCCAGTAGAACCCCGGATACGACGAAGGTCAGATGAATCGCGACCATCCAACCGATACGATGGATGTCAATTGGAGTGTCGGAGTCGCCCAGTGTCAGAAAAGCGCGCAGCAGCGCTATTCCGCTGATCGCGACAATTGATGCAATCAGCTTTAATTTGATTCCAGAAAAATCCACCGTACCCATCCAGCTCGGGCGATCTTCGTGATCTGCGACGTGGATTTTGGAAACAAAGTTCTCATACCCCGAGAACATCACAATCAGCAGCAGATTGCCGGTCAGTGACAAATCGATTAGAGAAAGAGCTAGAAGAAGTCCGGCCTCGGCGTCCACATTCGGAATATGTGCAAGCTCCAACGCAAGCTCGCGTACAAAGACCACCAGGATGAGCGCAAGCGCCAAAACCATGCCGAGATAAAAGGGAGCCATAAGCCATCGGCTGGAAAATATTACGCGCTCAAGCCCTCGTTCTATCTTCGATCTTGAATTGACCATGGTAGAAACCTTCGTGAAAAGTCGTGGCGAATCGTTGGATCGTGAAGACAGACGCCTATAGCCGAGCCGATCTTACCAAAGCAGACGGTCTCGCCGCGACCAATACCAATAAAACGGCAGCCCCATCGCGAGCAGCACCACGCCCTGCAAAGCCTGGCGCGGCGTCGCGATGAAGGTATTGACGATCAGTGCGGCGGTCACCAGCAAGAACACCGCAGGAATGACCGGATAGCCGTAGGCCCGATAGGGACGCGGCGCGGCGGGCATCGTGTGCCTGAACACGAACAGCGAAGCCGTGCTCAAACCGTAAAACAGCCATGAGGCGAAAATGACCGAGTCGGTGAGTGTGTCGTATGTTCCGGAAACCGCGAGCACACTGCCCCACGCCGCCTGCGCCACGATCGCCTTCACCGGTACGTTGGATCGCGGCGACAGCTTCGAGAGGCCGCGAAAGAACAGCCCGTCGCGCGCCATGGCAAACGGTATGCGTGAATTGGCGAGCACGCTCGCGTGGATTGATCCGAAGGAGGAGATCATCAGCGCCACGGCGGTCAAAGACACCGCCACAGGTCCCAGGAATCGCTTGAGCACCTCCGTCGCCACGGACGAACTGGTTGGAATGCTCGCAATCTCGAGCGGGGTCAGCGCATAGAAATACGCGGTATTGACGAATAGGTACAGGCCGGCCACCACCAGCGTGCCGCCGACGAAGGCGCGCGGCAGGTTGCGCTGCGGCTCACGGATTTCGCCCGCGAGCGGTGCCACGTTGTTCCAACCGTCGTACGCCCACAGCGCTCCCAGCATGGCGGCGCCGAAGCCCGCTATGCCGCCGCGTGCGCTCGCCGCTACTCCCTCGCAGGTTCCCAGCAGCCCCGAACCCTCGAAATGCGTCCAGTCGCCCGGCGCAAACGCGAACGCACCGATGCCGACTCCCAGCACCAGCGCCACTTTGGCGATCGTCGCCGCCAGGGCCGTGCGGCCGCCCGTACTGACCGAGGCGCAATTAATGGCCGCCACGGTCCATATGGTCGCCAATGCCACGATCGTCAAGCCGCTGAGCTGCAAGTGCAGACCGGCGAGCTCGCCATCAATGTGCCAATTCTGCAAAATCCCGCCAAGCGCTACGTTCGTGAAGATCGCGAGACCGACCGCCAAGGCGGCCTGCGCGCCCGTGCGAAAAACCGCAAAGGCCATCCAGCCAAAGAGAAAGCCGGCAAGCCGCCCGTAGGCGCGGCGCAAATAAACATAGTCGCCGCCCGCCTCCGGCATCATCGCGGCGATCTCCGAATAGGAGAACGTGCCGGCCAGTGACAATAGTCCCGCGGCGACCCACACGAGCATGACGATCTTCGCGCCGCCCACGTTGCACGTCATGACGCGGCTCTTCAAGAACACGCCGGCGCCGATCATATTGGTGACGTTCACGGCAATCGCCGCCCAAGCGCCCACGCCCCGCGTCAGTTCGGGCCGCGCCATCCCTTGTTGGTCTACGCGCCTCATCCGTGCGGTAGTATCGGCGATATGCAGACAGACTACTCGCGAATTTGGCCCTTCCTCATCGCAGCGCTCGTCGTGTTGCTGATCTACCGCCGCTTGCGCCGCAGTTTCGGCCGGCAACCGGTGCGTCCGGTGCGCATGACCGTGCGGATGGGTGTTCTGATCGCGCTCGGCATTTCGCTCATTCCGCTCGCATTTCGGTCCAATGAATTCCTTCTGGTGGAAATCGCGGGTGCCGGGGCAGGTGTGGGGTTGGCGCTATGGGGCGCCCACCGCACGCGCTACGTGAGGCTCGACGGACAGCTCCACTACGTACCGCACACCTACACCGGCATCGCCGTCACGCTGTTGGTGCTGGGGAGGATCGTGTATCGCTCCGTGCAGATCTATTCCATGGGCCACGGAATTGATCCAGGACGCACCGCCGATTCCGCGCCGGGCTTTACAGCCCCCTCGATGGTGCGAAGCCCTGTCACGGTGGGATTGTTCTTCGTGCTGATCGGCTACTACGTGTGTTACTACAGCCGAGTGCTATGGAAATCGAAGCACGTTAATGCGGAGGACCTTGAAGCGCCCTCGGTCGCAGCGCCTCCCTAGCGTGGGCGCGCCGCCGAGCGTAGCTACGCTACGCCACTCATTTCGTCAGGATGACTACCGCGATGCTCAGCAGGGTTGTAGCCACGAATAGCGCGTTGTGGCCCCATCGAGCGATTAATCCAGGCATGTGAAAATCTCCTAACTCATTTCCCAAGCGAATGCCGCGCATCCGCCGTACGTCCCATACAATGCGGGCGGAAGCTAACATTTCCCGGCAATTGGACCCTTGCGCCAAGTCGCAGAACCTGCAATTTATGCGGAAAATAGGCGGCTTTCGGGGCGGATGCGCCCGCGGCGGTGTGGAGGGTAGACGCCAATCAGTCCCGCGGCAGCCGCTCCTATTGCCCAGTCTTGATGTGCGTCCAGACCCGCGTGCGCAGCCGGTCGTAGTCCGGGCCGAATTCAGAGGGTAAGTACAATCCTACGCGCAGTTCCGGCGGCGGATAGATGGCTGGATCCTGCAAGATACCCGGATTGACATAGGGCCGCGCCGCCAGATTGTCATTACCGTAGTGAATGTCGTTGGTAATCTCGGCGATGATCTTCGGGTCCAAGATAAAATTGAGAAACTTGTGGGCTGCCTCGGGATGGGGAGAGGAAGCCGGAATCAGAAAGGCATTGTAAGTGATGTTGGAACCTTCCTTGGGCAGGGTGAAGGCGAGGTGAGCGCCGGTGCCGTCTTCACGAGCCCGGATCTGCGCGACCGAATAATCGCTTGACCAGGCGATCGCGAGGCAAATTTCCTTCGACGCCAATTGATGCCAATAATCGTTCGAATCGAAGGTGCGAATGTAGGGTCGCACCGCCATGACCAATTTTTCTGCGGCGTCGAGGTCCTCAGCGCTTCGCGAGTTTGGATCACGGTGTAGGTAGGCAAGCGCGAGCTGTATGACGTCTTCCGATGAGTCCAGAAACGTCACCCCGCAGTCCGCGAACTTGGCAATGACCTCCGGCTTGAAAATCATGGCCGAGCTGTCCGTGGGCGCATCGGGCATGCGCGCCTTGATCATGTCCACGTTGTACACGAAGCCGTTCATGGCATGCAGATAAGGGACCGCATAGCGGTTGCCCGGATCCGCCTGCGCCTGAATTGCGAGCACCGCCGGGTCCAAGTTCTTCCAATTCGGGAGCTTCGCCTTGTCGAGCGGTAGATACGCGCCCGCCCTAATTTGGCGGGCGTAGAAGCCGGTGGTCGTGCTCACAATGTCGAAGCCAGAGTGGCCCGCCATCAAGTTTGCTTCCAGCGTTTCGTTGGAGTCGTACATTTGGTAGACGACCTTGATTTGCGTAGCCCGCTCAAACTCTGCGATCGTGTGATAGCCGATGTAGTCGGCCCAGTTGTAGATGTTCAGCACCTGCTCTTCGGGCGCCGGCGCAGCGTTTTGATGCCTGCTGCAGGCGCATATCAAGAATGCGGCGATCACGCCGGCCGTGTATGTTCTATGCACGCGCCAGTTCAGAATGAATCCACTCGTGAAACTGCCGGATGACGTATTCTTCGGGCATGACGACTCCGCGACTGTGGGGCGCCGCGTGCAGTCCCCGCTGGTTGAGCTCGCACACCTCGGCGTCCTCCGTCATGACCAGATTCGTGAAATCCACGATGTTGCGCAGGTCGAATGAAGGGTCCGCCAAGGTTTGCCGCGCAAACAGGTATTCGACGCGCAGCTCCGTCTGCTCCGGGCCCAACGGCCGCAGCCGCACCACGCGCACGTAGTCGGCATGGCCCACGATGAACATTGACGGCAGGCTGGTCATATAAATCGCGCCCGCTTGGCGGTCCTCTTCCGAGATCCCGGGAAACGCCGCTCCGGTCAACTTGCCGTCGAGCGACCAGGTGGCGGCGCCGGCGCGCAAACCACCTTTAAATTTCGGGTCGGGATCCGCCACATGTTCGGTCCAGTTGGGATCGTCGCGCTCCTCCAACAGGCCGCGGCCGTAAATCGGCACCAGGTTCGACAGCTTGGGATGCACGCCCGGGCAATGCAGGCACTCGTTGTAGTTTTCCCAGAATATCTTCCAGTTGCTCTGCATGGTTTTCAGAAGCACATGACCGACGACGAGTTCGCCCAACGGCCAAGCGTCGAGGCGATTCAGCGGCAGATCGAATATGCGCTCGAATGGCGGCGGGTTCTCGGTCAACGCGACGAAAATAAATCCGTTCCATTCGTGCACGTCGATCTTATAGAGCGGGTAATCCGCAACGTCGAAGCCTTGAGGGTTGCGCTTGGACGAGGTGCGCAGCAAATCGCCCTGCAGGTTGTAGACCCACGCGTGGTAGGGGCAAATGATCACTCCTGAGCGCAGCAGGCCCTCGCTCTCCCGGCACAGCACGGCGCCGCGGTGGCGGCAGGTGTTGTAAAACCCCTGCAGAACTCCGGCATCGTCGCGCACCAGCAGCATTCTTTGGTCGCCGAGTTCGAATGTGCGAAACGCCCTGGCGCCCGCGATTTCGCTCGCGCGGCACACATAGACCCAGTTTCTATACCAGATCCGCTGCAGCTCGCGCTCGTAATGCCGCGGGTCATAGTACATGTCCGCCGAGAGGCCCGCCGTGAGTTCAGTCAGCCCGTTGTAGCCCGGTGCTTTGGTCTCGGGTGTGCCCAGCATATGCCCTCCGCTCCGCGAGTTACCTCACTTGACCCGAGAGCAATTATAGCCGAGTACGCGTAGAGCGCCGCGCGCAACCGGTTACGCGCGCATCAACCGACCGCTCGGATCGAATGCGGCTTCCACCAGACGAGTCGCCCTGTGACGCTCGCCGATGATTTCGATTTCGAAGCCGCCGTCGGCCCCTGCCAGCGACGCAGGCACATAGCCGAGCGCCAGCGATTCGCCCACGCGGTGCCCGAACGCTCCGGAGGTTACCCAGCCCACCGTTTTGCCGTCGTGCCAGATCGGCTCGTCCCCGATCGCATCCGCGTCCGTGGCCGCCACTTTGAAGCACAGCAGCTTGAGCGCGCCGCCGCGCTCCTTCTCCTCGGCGGCCGCCGAGCGGCCGATGAAGTCTCCCTTCTTGAAGTCAATGAAGCGCCCGAGGCCCGCCTCGAAGGGGCCGTAGATGGGCCGGAATTCCCGCGCCCAGTTGCCGAAGCTCTTTTCAATGCGCATGGAGTTGAGCGCCCGGCCTCCGAAGAGCTTGAGTCCGTACTCCCGACCGGCATTCACCAGCAGCTCATACAGCTCGCGTTGATACTCGGATGTCACCCAGATCTCAAAGCCGAGATCGCCGGTGAAGGACACGCGCCCGACGTAACCAGGAACCATGCCGATTTCCATGCGCCGAAACGACATGAACGGGAAAGCCGCGGTGGAAAGATCATCGCGCACCAGACATTGCAGCAGCGCACGCGAATTCGGCCCGGCGATCGATAAGCCGGTGTATTCCATCGCACAGGGCCGCACGGTTACGCCCGACGGCGGCAGACGCCGTTCGAACCAGCGCAGGTAGTAGGTTTCGGCGGCGTAGGTGCCGACGAGGAAAATATGCTCCTGCGAAGCGCGGCACATAGTGAAGTCGCCGATCAGCTTGCCGCGTTCGTTCAGCATCGGGGTCAACGCGATTCGGCCCACCGCCGGCACTCGATTCGCCATCATGCGCGACAGCCAGTCGGCCGCGCTCGGCCCGCGTACTTCGAACTTGCCGTAGTTGGAGATCTCCAAAAGACCGACCGCATCGCGCACGGCTCGGCACTCGGCGGCCACGTGCGGGTGCGAGTTCGAGCGCCGGAAGCTGACCTCATCGTGGGCCTCTGCCGCCGTCGGCGCGAACCAGAGCGGGTGCTCCAGAGTACAGTAATCGCCGAACACGGCATGCTGCGCCTTGAGTTTCTCGTAAATCGGCGTGGTGCGCAGCGGACGCGCGGCGGTGAGCTCCTCGTTCGGAAAACGAATCCTGAAGCGGCGCGAATAATTCTCGCGCACCTTGGCGTTGGTATAAGCCAACGTGGTCCAATCGCCGTAGCGCGCGACATCCATGCCCCAGATGTCGGCGCCGGGATCGCCTTCAACCATCCAGCGCGACAGCGCCAAGCCGACGCCGCCGCCCTGGCTGAACCCGGCCATGACCGCACAGGCAACCCAGAAGTTCTTCAAGCCCTTGATCGGCCCAACCAGCGGATTGCCATCCGGGGCGAATGTGAAAGGTCCGTTGACCACCTTCTTGATGCCGGCCTGCTCCAAGGCGGGAAAATGTTCGAAGCCCACCGCGAGGCTCGGCGCGATGCGCTCGAGATCATTCGGCAGCAGATCCTGGCCGAAGTCCCAGGGAGTCGTGACCGGGGACCAGGGAACGCCGGCGCGCTCGTAGGTGCCCATGAGCATGCCGCCGCGCTCCTGGCGAATGTAGATTTCCCCCTCGAAGTCGATCGCGTGCAGCTGTTCCTTCTTGCCGACCAGTTCCGGCATGTCGCCGGTGATCAGATACTGATGCTCCATGGCCAGCACCGGCAGCTCGATGCCGACCATGCGGCCGACCTCGCGTGCCCACAGACCCGCCGCATTCACGACCTGTTCGGCGTGAACATTCCCATGATCGGTAATGACGTCCCAGGAGCCGTCGGTGCACGGCTTGAGATCCGTTACGCGAGTGTGGCGAGCGATTTCCGCGCCGCCGATCTGCGCCGATTTGGCATAGGCGTGAGTCACGCCGTACGGGTCGACGTGGCCTTCGATGGGGTCGAACATCGCGCCCGCGAAATGCCTCTTGTCCATCAGCGGAAAGAGCTTCGCCGCTTCGTCGACCGAAATGATCTCGAGCTCCATCCCGAGATAGCGGCCGCGCGCCTTCGCCATCTTCAGCCAATCGAGCCGCTCGCGCGTGCCCGCGAGCATGATTCCGCCGGTGATGTGCACGCCGCAGGATTGCCCCGAAATCTGCTCGATTTCCTGGTAGAGCTGGATGGTGTATTGCTGCAGCTTTGCGACATTCGGATCGCCGTTGACGGTGTGCATGCCCCCTGCCGCATGCCAGGTCGATCCGGACGTCAACTCCGCACGCTCGATCAACAGTACGTCTTTCCAACCGGCCTTCGTCAAGTGATACAAGACGCTCGCGCCGACGACGCCGCCGCCGATCACCACCACTTGGGCGTGGCTTTTCATAGCATTCTCACCTTCATCGGTCGATACTCACGATAAATGAATAAATGGGATGGGTTCGCGTAGACACCGGCGCGCGATCACTCGTTGGAGACCGCCAAATGGATGTTCGCCGACGTGCCTGATCCGCTACCAAAACGCTCGATCAGCCACGAGCGGAACAAGGCGACGGCGGTGTCGCTCAAGGCTTCCGGATGAGTGATCAGATAATAACCGTAGCCGTCATCCAGAATGTCCGGGAAAGGCCTGACCAGGCGACCGGTGCGAATGTAGTCGCCGAACAGATAGGTATCGATGAGCGCGACGCCCTCGCCGCTCAACGCGTACTGCACCGCCAGAAGCGCCGTGTCGAAGACCAAGCCGCGTTCGATGTTCAAGGCATGCAGGCCGGCCTGCCGAATGAATTGCGACCACAGGTGATGACGCGGCAACTCGGAGAGGCGTACATGGACCAATTCGTTCGATTCGATGAATTCGACCAAACTCTTGCCCTCGCAGCGCGCCGCGATATTCGGATGGCACAAAAGGCTCAAGTGAACCGGCCACAGTAGATCCTTCACCATGTCGGTCACGGTCGGCTTCGAGTACACCACCGCGACGTCGACGTCGCTGGGCGGCGGTCCAACCCCGTAGGGACTCACCAAATCGATCTCCACTTCGGCGGCTGCGCGGCGAAAGTCGCGCAGAATGGGCACGGCCAGGTGCGCTGCGAAGCTCGGCGGCATTTGCACCCGCAAGGTCCGTAGGCTGGTCGCCCCTTCGTTGCGGATATCGTCGAGCGCGTACTCCAAGCGGTCGAAGGATTTCATGACGGCGGGCAACAGATGCTGTCCCGCCTTGGTCAACACCAGGGCATGCGGGCGTCGCTCGAACAGCTGCGCACCGATCAATTTCTCGAGCGCGATCACATGCCGCGACAGGGCGCTTTGCGAAATCAAGAGCGCGTTGGCCGCGGCCGTGAAGCTCGAGTGCTTGGCCACGCCCTCGAAGGCCCGCAATGCGTTCAACGGCAGCCAGCGACGATCGATGGTGGTCTTGCCCATACGTGTCAGGGAGCCCAGGACTTCGTGTAGCCGATGGCGCGCTTCTGATCCGCGATGATCGTCCTCGACGCCAGATACAAATGATATGCCGCCCAGAATCCGGTCGGCGCCAGAACCAGCAAGGCCGCACGCAGCGATGCCGCATCCGTGGCATGACCGCGGGCGAACCAATCGCTCAAGGCTCCCACCACCCAGGGAGCGACGATCAAGTTCAGTATGTTGGCGACCAGCAGCGAGATCGCAATGAACATGTTGCGCATGTGGCAGTGCGCGAGATTGTTGAGCAATCCGAAGCAGGGCCCGATGTAGAAATATATGGCGGGAATAAACAGGCAAAACATCAACTTGCATGTCCACAAAGAGTGGGTCCAATAAGCGATCATCGAAGGGATGGTAGCCAAACCAATACCTGCGGCAAGCAACCAAACGCAGCGCCGCGGATCCGCCATGAAGCGTCGCGACAGCAGCCACGCCGTTCCGACCGTCGCGATCGAGCCGCCCCACAGGTGAATGTCCCCGGTGACCGCACCCGCTTGGCCGACGTCGAGATTGTAAGTCCGCTGTAGGAACGTCGGCGTCCAGTAAATGAGGCCCCATCCCCACAGCGCGCAGAGGCCGCCACCGATGACCACGTGGAACGCAGCCTTTTGGTGCCAGAGAAATCGCAGCGACTCCCACAACGAGGGCTTGAGCTCATCGACGATGGCATCCAGGCGCCCGCGCGCCGGTTCGCGCACGGTCAAATAGACGATGACGCCCACGAGCAGGCCCGGGATGCCGAGCGCGAGGAACGCGGCGCGCCAGGTGTAGGCATGCGCAACGGCGCCCGCCATATTGGCGCCGAGCCACGCGCCGATGGGCGCGCCCAGCGCAAGGACGGTCATCGCCATCGGTCGCCGGTCCGCGGGAAAATAGTCCGATACGATCGCCGTCGAGGGGGGCGTGCCGCCCGCTTCGCCCACGCCGACGCCGATGCGTCCGAACAAAAACTCCCAGTAGTTTCGGGAGAGCCCGCACAGCGCCGTAAACGCGGACCATACGATCAGAGACACGGCGAGAATGTTGCGGCGGTTCGTTCGATCCGCGAGCCACGAGATCGGTATCCCGAAGGTGACATAAAATAGCGCCAGCGGAGCGCCGGTGAGGAATGCCACGCCCGCATCGTCCAGACGCAATTCGAGACGAATCGGCTCGAGCACGGTGGATACGACGTAACGGTCCGCGATGTTGATCGCGTAGATCAGGCACGTCAGGATGAGTACATACCAGCGCAGGATTGACGAGGGCGCTCGGGCTCGAGGGATGTCAATTACGGTGCTGCTCAAGGTGCTGCCATCTAGGTTCAACTTTGCGCACCATACATGGTTCGAAACAGTTATGCGACGGTCGGCATGCCGCACCGGCGAAGGCTATGCAAGCGCGTGAGGCGGGTGAAACCGGGGCGGCGGGTTTTGGCTGTAAAGCGCCGGTATATTTCTAAAAATGACATGGGCGAATCGCGAAATGGCATAGCGCCGACCAGGGATAAGATTAAGCTGCCCGCAGTGGATAATTTCGACTACGTCATCATCGGCGCCGGCACCGCCGGCTGCGTCCTCGCCGATCGATTGTCGGCGAGCGGGCGCGATCGCGTGCTCATTCTCGAGGCCGGCGGCTCGGACGCGCGGATTTGGATCAAGATGCCGATCGGCTACGGCTACACCTTCGCCGACCCGGAAGTGAATTGGAAATACCAGACCCTCGCCAGTCCCGGTCTCAACGGTCGCACGATGTATTGGCCGCGCGGGCGCGTGGTCGGCGGCTCGAGCTCCATCAATGCCATGGTGTATTGCCGCGGCATGCCGGCGGATTTCAACGACTGGCGCGACTTGGGGAATACGGGCTGGGGCTGGGAGGACGTGCGGCCTTATTTCGAGAAATCGGAGCGGCACGTCGATCCGCACGGCCGCGCCACGTCCGCCGGCCCGCTCGACGTCAAGGACGTCACACCCTTCCTGCATCCGATGCGTACGCACTGGATCGACGCCGCCCAGGAGTTGGGATTGCCCTGGACCGATGACTTCAACGGCGATCATCCAGAGGGTCTCGGTTGTTATCCAGTGACGATCCGCAACGGCAGGCGCTGGTCGGCCGCGGATGCCTTCCTGCGTCCCGCCCTGCGGCGTCGCAATGTGAAGCTCGAAGCCCACGCCTGGGTGAGCAAGCTGCGCTTGGATGGGCGGCGCGTGTTGGGCGCGGAATATGTTCAGGGCAATGAGCAGCGCTACATCGGCGCCAACCGCGAAGTGATCGTGTGCGCCGGCGCCGTGAACTCTCCGCAGCTGCTGCAGCTTTCGGGAATTGGTCCGGCGCGCGCATTGGCGGCGCACGGAATTGCGCCGGTGCTCGACAATCCCGCGGTGGGCGGCCATCTGCAGGATCACTTGGGCGTCACGTATTCGTTCAAGGCGACACAGCCGACGCTGAACGATGAGCTCCATTCCGCGATGGGCCGGTTCATCGCCGGTCTGCGCTACCTGCTGACCCGGCGCGGTCCTCTGTCCTTGAGCGTGAATCATTTCGGCGGATTCGTGCGCGCGGATGCCAGCGCCACGCGTCCCGATATGCAGCTGTACTTCAATCCGGTGACTTACGCCGCGGGCGATGCCACGCGCACGCGCATCGAAGTGGATGCGTTCTCAGGATTCATCCTGTGTTTCCAGCCCACGCGTCCGACCAGCACCGGCCGCATCGACATCGCGAGCAGCGACTTTCGCCGCGCGCCCGACATTGCGCCGAACTACTTATGCACCGACAAGGACCTTAAAGATGCCGTGCGTGGCGCGCGGCTGATGCAAGCCATTGCCCGCACTCAAGCGATGCGCAGCCTGATCCTCGAGCCGATCGCGCCCGATCTCGGCCAGATGCGGGATGCGGAATTGCTCGCTGACTTTCGCGCCCGCGCGGCCACCGTGTATCACCCGGTGAGTACCTGTCGGATGGGCAAGAACTCCGGGGATTCGGTTGTCGATCCGGCGCTGCGCGTGCACGGGCTCGAGCGATTGCGCATCGTGGATGCATCGGTGTTTCCCACCGTCACATCCGCCAACACGAATGCGCCCACTCTCATGGTGGCCCAGAAGGCCGCCGATCTGATCATGGCAGGATGACGGGGGATGGTATGAAACTCGATAGCGTCAAAGTGTTTGTGGTGGGAAATCCGCCGCCGAGTTACGGCGGCCGCTACTTCGTTTTCTTGAAGCTCGAGACCGCGTGCGGCATCGAAGGGGTGGGCGAGGTCTATGCGGCCACCTTCGGCCCGCAAATCGTCGCATCGATGATCGAAGATGTCTTTGCGCGCCGCTTCGCGGGCCGCGATCCCTTCCAGATCGAGGCGATGTGGCGCGAGACCTATGGTTCGGGGTTCAGCCTGCGGCCCGATCTATCGCTCATGGGCGTGATCAGCGGGCTCGAAATGGCTTGCTGGGACATCATCGGCAAGGCGGTCGGGCAACCGATCTACAATCTGCTGGGCGGCCGGGTGCATGAGCGCCTGAGGAGCTACACCTACCTCTATCCCGACGAGACCAAGGGCGAGGGCGCGGAGTTCTACCTCGATCCCGAGCGCTCGGCAACGCGCGCCGCAGAATACGTCAAGCAAGGCTTCACCGGGCTCAAATTCGATCCGACCGGCGGCTTCTCCGCCTACGACCCACGGCAGCCGACGCAGGAAGCGCTCGAGCGCACCGTGCGCCTGGTGCGCTTGGTGCGCGAAGCGGTGGGTCATCAAGCCGATCTGCTCGTGGGCACTCATGGTCAATTCACGACCTCCGGTGCGATCCGGCTCGCCAAGCGCCTGGAGATTTATGATCCGCTGTGGTTCGAAGAGCCGGTGCCGCCGGAGATGCCGGAGCAAATGGCGCTCGTGGCGCGCGGCACCAGTATCCCCATCGCCACGGGGGAGCGTCTCGCCACCAAGTATGAGTTCGCGCGCGTGTTGGCCACAGGCGCGGCCAATATTTTGCAAATGAACTTGGGAAGAGTGGGAGGCTTGCTCGAGGCGAAGAAGGTTGCGGCGCTCGCCGAAGTGCATTACGCGCAGATCGCGCCGCATCTTTATTGCGGTCCGGTGGTCGGTGCCGCGAATATCCAGATCGCGGCCTGCACACCGAATTTCCTGATCTTGGAGAGCATTCAGCAATGGGGCGGCTTCCACGCGCGGCTTCTCAAGTCGCCGATTCGTTGGGAAGCGGGGTATGTGATTCCGCCGACCGCTCCGGGGCTGGGGGTGGAGCTCAATGAAGCGGTGGCGCTCGCCCATCCCTACGTGGGCGATGGCCAGTTGCACCTCGAGATGATCGACCGCCCGCTGGGTTGAGCCGCTGCACACCGCCGGAACGATCCACATTCTCATGCGGCTGGATCGGACAGGTATTTTCCGGACCGCCGTAAATCCGTCCGTGGAGGCTGCGGGGAAAAACATCCATGTTTTTCACGCTCCGGAAAATACCTTGTCCGATCCAGCCTTTTTCCAGTTTATTCTGTCGTTCCTGGGTAGTCTCGGCTATTAAAGAGAGGGAGTCGATGCGTTACGGATTTATCGGATTGGGTCACTTGGGCAGACACCTGGCCGCGAATCTCGTGCGCGGCGGCTTCGATGTGGGGGTCTACGACCTGGCTCGCCGTGCGGCCGACGGGGTCGTGGCCGCGGGCGGGCACTGGGTCGCATCCGTTCCCGCGCTGGCGCAAGCCTGCGATGGCCTGATCACCTGCCTGCCCTCCCCGGCGGCGACCGCCGCCGTATTGGGTGAGGCCCTGCCGGCCATGCGCGCCGGCGGCACCTGGATCGAGATGAGCACCAATGACTTTGCCGAGGTCGAAGCGCTGGCGGCGCGCGCGCAAGAGCTAGGCATCGCCACCCTCGCCTGCCCGGTCACCGGCGGCGTGCACCGCGCCGCAGCGGGTGACATCACTGTGTTAGTGGGCGGCGCGCAACAAACGTTCGAGGCTCACCGACCTGCTCTCGAAGCCATGGGCGGCCGCGTCATCCACTTGGGCGGCATCGAGCAGGCGGCCGTCACCAAGGTCGTCACCAACATGCTGGCCTTCATCCATTTGATTGCGGCCGGCGAGGCCTTGATGCTGTGTGCAAAAGCCGGCGTCGATCTGCGCGCGGCGTATGAGGCGATCGCCGCCAGCTCCGGCAACAGCTTCGTGCACGAGACCGAGAGTCAGGTCATTCTCAACGGCAGCTATGATATTGGATTTACGATGGATTTAGCCTGCAAAGACGCCGGCTTCGCGATCGAGTTCGGGCGCCGCTTCGGTGTGCCCTTGCGGCTCGCCGGCGTCATGGAGCAGACCTTCATCGAGGGACGGGCGCGCTACGGGGGCGCAGCCTGGTCGTCGATGATCGTGAAGCTCCTCGAGGATGCCGTGGGGACGCCGCTGCGGGCGCCCGGATTCCCCGCCCGGCTCGGACCGGAGCACGCGTAACGGGCTCGGCAGACGGCGGAGCACATCGAATTTTCGCATGGCTGAATCTAAATTCAGCATGCAAAGATGCTTGGCCACAACAAAATAAGGCTTCCGTTCTGCGGCGGCGATGCTATTCTCACATGACAATTTCGCGCGGCGAGTGCACAAGTCGCCGAGACAGAATCGAATAAATCGCAAAGGGATAGAAGCATGAACTCGAACTCGAAGTTGTCTTATGCGATCGCAGCGATCCTGAGCGGCAGCGCCGCAGGTTGGGTGCACGCCGAGCCGGCGACCGACACTGCCGATACCAGCTCCGAAGGGATTCAGGAGATCGTCGTTACCGCGCAGCGACGCACGGAAGTCGCCCAGGATGTTCCGATCACGATCCAAGCGTTGAGCGGTCAGACGCTGCAACAGCTGCACGTCAGCACCTTCGATGACCTCGTAAAATATGTGCCCAATGTAAGCTCCGCCAATTTGGGTCCGGGCCAGAGCAGCATTTTCATGCGCGGCCTCTCCGTCGGCGTCACCGGCCAGCAGGGCACCGGCACAACGGGCCCCATCCCGAACGTCGCGGTGTATCTCGATGAGCAATCGACCGCCCTCCCGGGCCGCAACCTGGATGTCTACGCCGCGGACATGGAGCGCATCGAAGTGCTCGAGGGCCCGCAGGGCACTCTGTTCGGATCGGGCGCCGAGGCCGGCGTGCTGCGCTACATCACCAACAAACCGAAGCTCGATGTCACCGAGGGCGTCGTCAACGCGGGCTACAGCTACACGGCGGGCGGAGATCCGAACACGAACGCAGATGCCACGCTCAATCTGCCGCTGATTCCGGATACCCTCGCGATCCGCGGCGTGATCTACGACGACAGCCGCGGCGGTTACATCAACAATGTGCCCGCCACGTTCTCGCGACAGGGTACCGATGAAGGTCTCGGGCGAGCCAATGGCGGCGTGGTGCCGACCGACAGTTTGTCGATCAACAACAACAACGTGACCGGCAATGCGATCAATCCGGTCACCTACGAGGGAATCCGGGTGTCGATGCTGTGGAAAGTGAACGAGGATTGGAATGCGCTGCTGTCGCAGAGCTACCAGGACATGAACGCGCAGGGCGTCTTTTACCAGATGCCGAACGGCTCCGAGGGAGTCACCTTCGACAGCTTCGGCAAGCCGCACGGCGGCGAGCCGCTACCGCCGCTGTCCGTCACCCTGTACAACCCCTCGTACAACAAGGACAAGTTCGAGAACACCGCGTTGACCATCGACGGCAAGATCGGCGATATCAAGCTCGTTTATGCGGGCAGCTACCTGGTGCGCAATATCGAGCAGCAACAGGATTACACCAACTACGCGCGCGGCGTCTACGGCTACTATTATCAGTGCACCGGCCTCTCCTATACCCGGTCGCCGACCTCTTTCCAACACGCTTACCCAATCGGGCCCGGTAATAAGAACGCGACCTGCTACTCGCCGAGCGCCGTATGGCAGGAAACCGAGAGAAATACTCACAACACACAGGAGCTTCGCGCGAGCACGCCGGATGACTGGCGGCTGCGCGGCATCGGCGGTGTTTACTGGGAAGAGTATAACATCTACGACGACACCGACTGGCTGTACCGAACCGTGCCGGTCTGCACGCCGTCCTTCAACAGCGAGTGCTTCAACCTGATCGCACCGCGGCCCGGTCAAACGTCGAATGACCCGAACGTGCGCAACGCCAATACCGGATTCTTCGACGATTCGGTGCGCACCATCATCCAACGGGCGTTCTTTGCTTCGGCGGATTACGATATCATTCCGAAGAAGCTGATCATCACCGCCGGAACGCGTTACTATCATTTCGACGAAGAACAGCTCGGTGGGGCCAATGGGAGTTTCGGTTGCAAGGTGTTTACCCCGACCACCGACTTTAGTCCCTGCACCACCGGCAATGGATCGAGCTTCAACGCGCAGACCCCGAATGGCTCCACGTACGACGGGTTCAGGAGCCGTGCCAACTTAAGCTGGCACATCACCGACGATGCGCTTCTCTATTACACCTGGTCGCAGGGATTCAGGCCGGGTGGGTTCAACCGCGGCAGCAGTCAAGTACAGGTCTATCAAGGCGTATATCAGTACGCGACTCCCTATACCTACAGTCCGGACACGTTGATCAACAGCGAGGTCGGCTTCAAGACCGAGTGGTTGAATCATCGCCTGCAGGTCAACGGCGCGATCTACCAAGAGGACTGGAAGAACACCATCGTCGAGTTCTTCGACCCGCAAGGAGGATTCGGCAATCTCACCTTTGTCACCAACGGACCCGACTATCGGGTGAGAGGCGGCGAACTGCAGGTGGTGGCACGCCTGGCCGAAGGCTTGACGGTGCAGGGATCGGCCTCCTACAACAAGAGCACCCAGTCCAATTCACCTGCCTTGCTCGACAACAATCCGTCGAGCCCGAATTTCGGCAAGCCGATCCTGGGTTCCAACGGCTCGCCAATTCCCAACGTCTTCGGGCTGGAGGGCAGCCCGCTCGGCGAGTCGCCGCTGTTTCAAGGGAATATGCGGATTCGCTATGAGTTCCCGGTGGGCGACTACAAGTACTTCAGCCAGGTCGGCGGACAATACTACGGTTCTTCGTTCTCCACCGTCGGCACGGTGGGCAATTATGAGATGGGCGGCTGGGCGACCTTTGATATGTCGGTGGGCTGCGCCAAGGACCAATGGACTGTGCAGGCCTTCGCACAGAATATTGCCAATCGTAACGCCAGTATCTACACGAACTCCGCGCAATTCGTCGTTACAGAGACGCCGCTGCGACCGAGGATTGCGGGTGTCAAGTTTGGCTGGAAGTTCTAGCCGGACCTCGCAGCCGAGCGGGCAGGCTTTCGGCGACAGCGCGATGGAAAGCGGGCAGCAATGCCCGCTTTTTGTAAAGGGGGTGTAGCATCGGGGACAATGCCATCAGCGATCACAACGCCACCTGAAGCGCTCGGTATCGCGGATTCCAGTCGGCCGGGCGCCGACGCGCGGCCGTCGGCCGATTCGCCGGTGAATTCCGGCCGCCCAAAGTCCAGAGTCGAGACCGAAGTGCTGCGCCTGCGCGCATTGCTCGAAAAGGGGCAACTCGCCGATGCGTTGGCCGGGGCTCAGAGGCTGCTTCAGGAGGTCCCTGAAAATCGCGACGTCTGGTACATCATCGCCGTCAGCCAGCGCTATCTGCAGCGCATCCCCGACGCCCTTGCGACGCTCGAGCAGTTCGAGCGCTTGCACCCGGACTACAGCCGCTTGTACCAGGAGCGCGGCCACTGCTATGTGGCGCTGCGCGAGGCCGCGCCTGCGATCGACGCTTTCTTGCATGCGGTGAATATCAATCCCGCGCTTCCTGCCAGCTGGAACGCCCTGAAAGTCTTGTTCACGATGACCGGGCAAACCGACCAAGCCGAGACGGCCGCAGCACACGTCGCCCGGCTCGCGAAGCTCCCGCCGGCGGTCGTCACCGCCACCAGCATGTTCGCCGACGGCGAGATTTTTCCGGCCGAACGCTTGCTTCGCGATTATCTACTGAAGCACGGCGATCACGTCGAGGCGATGCGGCTGCTGGCGAAGATCGGCATGAAACTCGAGGTGTTCGACGATGCGGAATTCCTCCTCGAAAGCCTGTTGCTGCTGGCGCCCGATTATCATGCCGCACGCTACGACTATGTGCTTACGTTATTGCAGCGGCACAAGCATGTGCAGGCGCGCGAGGAACTCGAGCGGTTGCTGAAGATCGAGCCGCACAATCGCGCCTATCGAATCAGCTATGCCACGGCTTGCGTGGGTATCGGGAACCACGAGCAAGCCATAGAGCTCTACCGCGCGATCATCGGCGAGTCGCCCCAAGGCTCTCCCGCAGCGGCGGACTTGCATCTTTCGGTCGCGCACGCTCTGAAGACGCTCGGCAGACAAAAGGAAGCCATCGACTCGTATTACACGGCGGTTGCGTGTCGACCGAGCTACGGCGATGCGTATTGGAGTCTCGCGAACCTCAAGACCTATCGATTCCCCGCGGAGGAGATCGCTCGCATGCGCGCCCAAGAAGAGGCGTCGAACATTGCGCGCGAGGATCGTTATCATCTCTGCTTCGCGCTCGGCAAGGCGCTCGAGGATCGAGCGGAGTATGCTGAGGCGTTCCGGTACTATGAGCGCGGCAACTCGCTCAAGAAGGCGGAAATCCGCTTCCGGATCGAGCCGATCGAACGCAACGCCCGCCTGCAGGCCGAGCACTGCACGAAGGAGTTCTTTGCCTCGCGGCAGGGGTACGGCTGCGATGCGATCGACCCGATTTTCATCGTGGGCTTGCCGCGCGCCGGCTCGACGCTGCTCGAGCAGATTCTCGCCTCTCATTCCAGAGTGGAAGGGACCATGGAGCTCCCGAACATTCTTCGATTCGTCGGGGATCTGCAGGGTCGCGACCCCGATACCGAGAATCCGCGCTATCCGGCGATTCTCGCCGATCTCAAACCCGAAGTATTCCGCCAATTCGGCGAGAAATACCTTGCCGATACCCGCATCTACCGGTCGGGCAAGCCGCGGTTCATCGACAAGATGCCGAACAACTTTCGGCACATCGGCCTCATCCATTTGATTTTGCCCAATGCCAAAATCATCGATGCACGCCGCGAACCGATGGCGTGCTGCTTCAGCAATTTCAAGCAGCTGTTCGCATCCGGCCAAGAATTCACGTACAGCATCGAGGATATTGCACGTTATTATCGCAGCTACGTCGGGCTGATGCGTCATTGGGAGGAGGTATTGCCGGGCAGGATCTTGCGCGTGCAGCACGAGGACGTGGTCGAGGATCTCGAAGGCAATGTGCGCCGGCTGCTCGATTTCTGCGGACTCGAATTTGAGCCCGGCTGTCTCGAGTATTACAAGACCGAGCGCAGCGTGCGAACCGCGAGTTCCGAGCAAGTTCGCCAGCCCATTTTCAAGGAAGGTCTCGACCAGTGGCGCCATTTCGAGCCCTGGTTGGGACCGCTGAAGAGTGCGCTGGGCGACTTGGCGCGAAGCGTCGATTGAACCGGGCCAACGTGCATGTGGATCTTTACGAGAACGCCAACCAATTCGTCGACGCGAAGACGATCAATCGCCCGCGGACGGGGGGCTTGAGATTCAGTTGGAAATTCTGAGCCGAGCGATGCCATGTGAGCGGAGCCTCATAATTGAACCAATGAGCACAAGGGGGTAACCTTCGGTACCTCGGCGCTCGTAGAAATATCTTATAAAAAGGGGATGGATCATGAATTTCAATTCAAAGTTGTCGTACGCGATCGCGGCGATCTTAAGCGGCTCCTCCGTCGGCTTCGTCCACGCCGAGCCCGCCGGGCCCGCCGCGCCCGTATCCGAAGCCGAGACCACCTCAGACACGATTACGGAGATCGTGGTCACCGCGCAGCGGCGCGTCGAGAACATACAGGACGTGCCGATCTCGATTCAGGCGCTGACCGCGCAAACGCTGCAGCAGCTCAACATCTCGACCTTCGACGACTACATCAGGTATCTGCCGAACGTGACCTCCGCGAGCAACGGGCCGGGCCAAAACGAGGTGTTCATGCGCGGCTTGAGCGCCGGCTCACAGGCCAGCCAGGGCAGCGGCTCGACCGGATTGTGGCCGAACGTCGCGATCTATCTCGATAATCAATCCGCTCAGCTCCCCAATCGCAACCTCGACATCTATGCCGCCGACTTAAACCGCATCGAGGTTCTGGAAGGCCCGCAGGGCACCCTGTTCGGCGCCGGCGCCCAGGCCGGCGTCATACGCTACATCACGAACGAACCGAAGCTGGATGTGACCGAGGGCAACGTCACCGCCGCCTACTCGGTGACCGCTCACGGCGATCCGAACAGCAACGGGACGGCGGTGCTGAACCTTCCGCTGATCCCCGATACCATGGCCGTACGCGCGGTGATCTACTCCGACTCGCGCGGCGGCTACATCGATAACGTGCCCGCGACGTTCACGCGCAAGCCCACCGACCTCGGGATTGCACTGTATGGATACGGCGACTATCCGGCGGGTTGCGGCTCCGGGACTTTGGTGGGGCCTTGCCAGGTACCCCCCGGCAGCCCGGTCATCAACAACAACAATATCGCCGCAAACGACATCAATTCGGTCACCTACAAGGGAATACGCGTGGAGGCGCTGTACAAGTTCAACGAGGACTGGAACGTGCTGGTCACTCAGTCCTACCAGAACATGGAGTCGCAGGGTGTGTTCTACCAGCAACCCAATGCCTCGGACGGCGCGCCGCTCTCGCCTCTCGAGGTCACGCTGTTCAACAACGCCTACGACAACGACAAGTTCGAGAACACCGCGTGGACGGTGAACGGCAAGTTCTGGGATATCAAGGCCGTCTATACCGGCGGCTACCTCGACCGCAACGTCACTCAGGTCGGCGATTACACGAACTATGCGCGCGGCAATTACGCCGATTACTATCAGTGCTACGGTCCATCACAAACCGCCGCTGGAAGTAAAACGCCCCTGACGTCGACCTGCTTCTCGCCGAGCGCCACCTGGCACACGAGCGAGCAGAACCTGCACCAGCAGCACGAGCTGCGCTTCAGCACGCCGGATGACTGGCGTTGGCGAGGCATCGTCGGCGCCTACTACGAGGACAACAAGCTGTACGATCAGACCGCCTGGCAGTACAAGAACATTCCTCCGTGCACCTCGAACGCCACGCCGGGTACGCCGGGCAATGGCAATACCGGCTGCTTGTCGAACGTCGGGACGATCCCGGGCACGTACGTGCAGAGCCCTGGTGTCAAGAACGACAACACCTCGTTCTTTCAGGATCAGTATCGCGAAACCAAGCAGACCGCCTTTTTCTTCTCCACCGACTTCGACATCGTTCCGAAGGTGTTGACGGTGACGGCGGGCACGCGCCATTACCTATTCGAAAACAACATGCAGGGGAGCGTCGTCTCGAGCTTCGGTTGCTTCCAGGCGGGCCTGCCGCCGGGGGGCTGTGCCGACGCAGCGATCGAGGCCTACAATCTCAATGCCGATAATCTGAACGACACCGAGTCCGGCTGGAAGAGCCGCGGGAATCTCACCTGGCACATCACGCCGGACGTGATGGCGTATTACACGTTCTCGCAGGGCTTTCGCCCGGGCGGCTTCAACCAGAACGGCGGAGCCTTGCACACCTTCGACGCGAGCGGCGTGCCGCAGTACATCATTCCCAGGTCGTACTCATCGGACAAGTTGACGAACAACGAGATCGGCTGGAAGGCGGAATTTCTGGATCACCGCCTGCAGTGGAACGGCGCCCTCTACCGCGAGAACTGGAACGACGTTCAGATCGAGTTCTTCAATCCCGGCGTGGTCGGCAATCTTTTCTATGACACGAACGGTCAGGACTTCCGCATCAAGGGGATCGAGACCTCGCTCGTGGCCCGCGTCGTGAGCGGGCTCACCGTGCAGTATGCGGCCTCTTGGAACCAGAGCGAGCAGACTAATTCGCCGGACCTGATCAACAACAATCCCGCGAGCGCGAACTTCGGCAAGCCGATCACGCAGGTCTGCGGCGGCTCCGCCTACTCGCCGACCAGCTGCACTCCGGTCACGAACCCGTTCGGCCCGGTCGGCGCGCCGAGCGCCAATTCGCCTCCGATCCAGTTCAGCGTGCGCGCCCGCTACGAGTGGGCCATGGCCGATTACAACTGGTTCGTTCAGGCCGGCGCCACCCACAACGGCCATTCATTCACGCAGGCGGGGGCGAATCCGACGATTCTGCCGGGCGGTGCCATCAACACCTCGAGAGGCCGGTTCGAGCTTCCCGCTTACTCGGTCTACAACGCCTCGTTCGGCATCGCCAAGGATCCGTGGTGGGTGAACGTGTTCTGCGAGAACCTCAGCAACTCGAATGCCAGTACCTTCATCAGCACCGATCAATTCATCGTCGAGCAGACGCCCCTGCGGCCTCGGGTGATCGGCGGATCGTTCGGCTACAAATTTTGAAGTGCGCGGGCGATGCAAGTACCTTCAGAATCGGCTTGAGGTTTAGCTGGAAGCTCTGAACGAGTGAACGTGCGCGTCCTCCTCGCTCTGTCGCTGCTCCTTCTGGGCACGGCGGCCCGTGCCGCATCGCCCCCACCCTACCGCGCGATCACGCCGAGCATGGCGGACAAGACCATCGTCTTGACCGGGCGCGATCTGACCGTCGATGAGGTCGTGCAAGTGGCGCGCTACGGCGCGAAAGTGACACTGAGCCCGCAGGCGCGGCAGCGCTCCTCCGATGCCTATGGACTGCTGCTGGAAGCGGCCGCCGAGGGCGTGCCGGTGTACTGGTTCAATCGCGGCTCGGGGTCGGGGCGTGAGAAGTACATCTTTACCGGCGATCCGCTCGCGCCGCAGAACAAAACGCTCCTCGAGGCGCGGCAGCTGGCGATCTTCAGGCACGGCGCGCACGCAGGACTCGGGCCCGAAGTCGACGAGGAGGAGATCGTTCGAGCGATGATGGTGGTTCGCGCCAACACCATGAGCTTCGAGGCGGCGAGCCCCCAGCTCACGCAGCGGCTGCTCGACTTGTTGAATGAGCGGATCACGCCGGTGGTGCAGTCGCGCGGCACCCTCGGCGAGGGTGACCTGAACCCGTTCGCGAATGTCGGCGCGGCCATGGTGGGCGCCGGCACGGCGTATTTTCGTGGCGTGCGCATGCCGGCTGCCGAAGCGCTCAAGGAGGCGGGGCTCGAACCGCTGGCGCCGTTCGCGGCGGATGACAGCGAGCTGCAAAGCAGCGATGCCTACGCCACGGGCCAGGCCGCCTTGCTGCTGCACGACGCGCGCGAAGCGCTGTCCTGGGCGGATCTCATCTACGCGATCGATTTGAACGGCATGAACAGCAGCGTCTCGCCGCTGTCGCAGCCGGTGCAGGCGAATCGACCGTTCAAATGGCTGAATTGGGATGCGGCGCGCGTGCTCGATATGCTGAAAGGCAGCTATCTGTTCGATCTCGACGACAAGCGCATCATTCAAGATCCCGAGAGCTTGCGCGCCTCATCCATTCGCCAGGGCTCCGCCTGGCAGGCCTGGGCGCAGCTGCGCGAGGACGTCGTCATTCAGATGAATTCATCCGATCACAATCCGGCCGTGCGCGTCGGCGCCTCGCCCACCGATTCCTGGGAGCTCAATACACCGCAGCTGGCCCAGTTCTACGTCAAGGGCGGCCCTCGCAGCAACGGCAAGCACGGCTTTATTTTTTCCAATGCCAACTGGGATCCGTACCCGATGGCCAACGAGATCGAGGCTTTTTCCATCGCCCTCGCCAACATGGACGTCGTGATCGCACAGCGCATCGTGCGCTTCACGAATACCTTCTTTACCGTGATCTCGCCGTCCGACGAGGTGGCCGGGGAGCCCGGGCGCTTCGACCTGCCCGAGGGCAGCGAATACAATACCGCGGCGCTGATGCAGGAAGTCCAAGGGTTGATCAATCCCGTGCCGCCCGAAGGCAATGCCTTGATTCAAACCGTCGAGGATTTGCAGGCGCAAACTCGACTCAAGGTGGTGCGCGCGCGCACGATCGTCGAGGATACGATCGACTTGTTGGCCGAGGACCTGCTGACCGGCACCTCATGGCTGGATTTGCGCAAGGCGCAGAATCCCTCGCGCAATTTCGGGCCCGCGCCCGCCGCCGTCTGGACGGCATTTCGCAAGATACTGCCCTTCAACGACGAGGCGGCTCAAGTCCGCGACCTGCCGATTCATGACCTGGCGGCCGCATTCATTCGCGGCCATGCGGCGGTGAGCTTTTATCCGAACGACAATCAGGAACCCGACGCGGGTTCCGGCAGGACCATGAGCCGACCCATCAGCCGACCCACCGCCCAATGATTGCCAATGCGCGCATGTATGCCGTGAGCCCGGAGGTTGCCGGTCTCTGGCGCGCGTTGCTCAGCGCCGTCATCGAGCAGTCCGGCTTGGCAATTACTCTGATCGAACATGCGGAACCTGCGCCGATTGCCGCGCTTTGGGCGCGGACCGACCAGGCCGCCGTATTCATGTGCGGACTGCCCTTTGCGCGCGCCGAGCCTCGCCCCATCCTGACGGCGGCGCCGGTGCCCTCGCCCGCCGAATTCAACGGTCAGCCGCGCTATTGGAGCAATCTGGTGGTGCGTGCGGACAGCGGCTTTTACACGGCACAGGACACGTTTGGCCGGCGGATCGCATTTACGACGCCCGATTCGCAGTCCGGATATGCCGCCGCGCTCAGCTACTTCATGAGTGCCGGTGATCGTTTTCCGCTGTTTCGTGAAATCATTGCGCCGCAAATCACGCCGTTGGGAGTCCTCACGGCCGTGCTGAACCGGTCCGCTGAGGTGGCGCCCGTCGACTCGTATGCATTCAGCTTATTGCAGCGGTATCGCCCGGAGCTGACCTCGCAACTGCGCATCGTCGCCAAGACCGCACCGACGCCCATCCCGCCGCTCATCGCCTCCCAACCGGGACTCGAAGCGCTTCAGTCCGCGTTTCTTGAAGCGGATCGACACGCCTGCACGCAAGGCCTGATGGCGCAGTTGTTGCTGCAGCGCTTCGCGCATCCCGATGCCGCGTCCTACGAGGTACTGCGAGAGTGTTTCGAAGCAGCCACCCGCTACTGGCAAGAGCGTCCGCTGGCAGCGCTCACACATCCGGCGTTCGACATTCTAGGGTAATCTCCGTCCCGGTGGGCATCAGCGACGACACAGTTCCGGTCACAGCACCTTTGGTCGGCCGCCGGCGCGGAGAGTTCGCGCGCAGGACACACGCCATCGTCGCTACATCCATCGGCAACATGCTCGAGTGGTACGACTTCACGGTATACGCACTGTTTGCGCGCTACCTGGCGGGTAATTTCTTTCCCGCCAGCGATGATCCGACGACCAGGCTCCTCAAGACGTTCCTGATATTCGGCTTGGGCTTCGTGGTACGGCCGCTGGGCGCCGTCCTCGTCGGCAATTATGGCGACCGCGCCGGACGCAAGGCGGCGCTGACCTTGACCATTCTGCTGATGGCAGCGGGGACCGCAGTCATCGCGTTTTCTCCCACCTACGCCTCGATCGGCCTCGGCGCGCCGCTCCTGTTATTGCTGGGCCGCGTGCTGCAAGGATTCTCTGCGGGCGGCGAGATCGGCGGCGCCACCGCATTCTTGCTGGAGAATGCCGAGCTCGAGCAGCGCGGCCGTATCGTCGCGTGGGTACAGGCCAGCATGGGCATGTCCAACATTCTGGGCGCTCTCGCGGCGTTCTCGGTCACCGCGTTCTTGAGCGCGGGCGAGGTGCAATCCTGGGGGTGGCGGATACCGTTCCTGTTCGGTCTTCTCATCCTGCCGGTCGGCTTCTATTTGCGCCGATCGCTGCAGGAGACCGAGGCGTTTCAGGCGCTCTCGGATCGCCGCCGCTTGGGGCACATCCGCACGCGCGCGCCGCTCTGGGAGATATTCCGCGCTCATGGACGGAGTCTTTTTGTCGGCTTCAGCGTGGCGGTGTTGTGGGCGGTGGCAGTCTACGTTCTGATGATTTTCATGCCCACGTACGTGCAGCATCCCGACACGTTCAATTTCAGCGCACGTCAGGCTTTCGGCGCATCGCTCATCGGCAATGTTCCCTTCGTGATCGGCTGCGTCGTGTTCGGTGCCGTTTCCGACCGCATCGGCCGGCGCACCAGCTTGTTCATCAGCGCGACGCTGTTGTTGCTGTGTGTAATGCCTTTGTTCATGTGGCTGAAGGCGGATCCCACGACCTCCACGCTCATCATCGTGCAATGCATCGTGTGCATCTTGGTGTCTAGTTTCTGCGGTGTCGCACCTTCTGCCGTGGCCGAGATTTTTCCGACGGCCGTACGCTCGACGGGGACGGCCCTGGTCTATAACGGAGCCTTCACGGTGTTCGGAGGCTTCGCGCCGACGATTCTCACCTGGTTCACGCAGCGCTCGGGCGGTTCCCTGTATGCGCCCGCCTGGTATGTGATGCTCGCCGCCGCGGTCGCTCTCATCGCTATTCCTTTTCTAAAGCGTTAGAAATATCCAATCACCAGAATGGCGGAGACAGGCGCTCCTGCTTCCGTGCAAACGATGGCTGGAGCGCGATACCTCACTGCCGGGCAATGCGTGGCTCAGCGGTCTTTATTGGCCGATCCTGCGTAAAAAATAGACTTCGGCGACCACGAGGCTAGAAATCTGCCGCCGTTGCTCTGATCCAGCCGCACAGATGCTCGCTGTACACTCGCTCCACCAACAGCAAGATCTGCCCCTCATGAACGCACAGCGCCATCACCGGCAGCTCCGCCAACCGGCTGACGCGTGCTTCGCCAAGCGCAGGGATCGATGCGGTCGAGCCGAGACGCCGCAGCAAATCGCGGGCACGCTCCCCCGTGACCTGCCACGCCCATAAGCCGCCGCTCTGATCCACCATGCAACCGTCGGGCTTGTTCGCCAGGCCGGCCGCGATCGCTGCGAACGCCGCGCCGTCGGCGGTGAGCAGCAGAGTCTCGGTCGGGCTGCGCCAGGCCAGGATGAGCTCTTCTTGCGATGCATCGGCGGGATACGTCACGGCGTGCAGCGGCTCCGGCAGCGGCCCGCCGAGGCGGTCGCGAGCCTCGGCGGCAAAAGGCCCCGCCGCATCGAAGTAGCGCAGCGAGCCGAGCTGCAATTCGCGCTGCAAATGGACGGACAGGCCTGACACTTCAATGACCGAAGCCGCATCGATCGAATCATCCACGCAGGCGCTCCCCCTTCGGATCGATGAAGGGCGCCTTGACTACAACGGCTTCGATGCTCGCGCCCAAGTGATGCACTCGCACCTGCTCACCCACGCGCTCGAAGCCACGCGAGAGCATCCCGAGCGCAACGGGCGCACCCAATTCGGGGCTCATGTAGCTGGAGGTGACATGGCCCTCGGTGCGCGTCGGCGGCGGAGCGGCCGCAATCTGCCCGCCCACAGGCAGGCGTGATCGGCCATCGGCCGGCGACAGCGCAACCAACTGGAAACGCGCAGGATCGCGCGCGGCGGGACGCAGCAACGACCGTCGACCCACAAAGTTGGCGTGCTTGCGCTCGATGGCACGCGCAAAGCCGATATCACCCGGCAACGTGGTGCCGTCGGTGTCCGTGCCGATGTGAATGAAGCCCTTTTCCGTGCGCATGATCTCGAGTGCCTCTATGCCGTAGACCACCGCTGCAAACTGCGCCTCAAGCGCCCACAAGCGTTCGAGCACGTCGCCCACATGGTCGGCGGGCACATTGATTTCGTAGCCCAATTCACCGCTAAAGCTGGCCCGCAGAACCCGTATCGGCACCCCATCCAACGTACCGGAGCGCATCGTCATGTGCGCCATCGTGCCGGGCGCGAAGGAGGAATCAAAGCCGGCCGCCGCAAGCCAGTGCCACGCCTTGGGTCCCGCCACGGTCACGTTGCCCCAGCGTGACGTGACCGGAGTAATCAGCACCTTGAGCTTCGTATACTCGCACTGCAGCCACTCTTCGAAGGCCGCCGCCGTGCGTTCGACACCGGCGCTCGTGGTGTTGACCCAGTAATGCTGCTCGCCCAGCCGCGCGACGATGCCATCGTCCATGACGATGCCGTTCTCGTTGAGCAGCACGGCATAGCGCGCTTGGCCGATGCCAAGGGTCGACATCGTCCCGACGTACATGAGATCGAGAAACTGCGCAGCATCCGGCCCGAACAGCTCCAGCTTCCCGAGCGGTGACCCGTCGAGCAGTCCCGCGCTTTTGCGCACAGTGCCCGCCTCGCGCTGCGCGGCGGATTCGAGGGTCTCTCCCGGCAAAGGATAAGCCGCCGGTCGATACCAATGACCGAACTGCTCGAACAACGCGCCCTGTCGCCGGTGCCAGCCCTCATCGGGCAGGTGCTTGAGCGGACGGTACAAGGCGCCCGTGCGTCGACCTGCCAGCAGCCCCAAAGTCACGGGTGCAAACGGTGGGCGAAATTTGGTGGTGCCGACCTCGGCCGGCTCGCGGCCGGTGTATTCACCCATCAACACCAATGCGTTGATGTTGCTGGTCTTGCCCTGATCGGTGCCCATCCCCGTCGTCGTATAGCGCTTCAGATGTTCGATGGATCGATAGTTCTCCTGGGCGGCGAGCCTCACATCGCTCAGAGTCACGTCGTTTTGCAGATCGACGAATTGTTTCCCCGAAGCGCCCGGCATGAGGGTTGCGGCGAGCGATCGGCCGGCCCCGCCCACCGGCGCAACCGGCGCCGTAAGCCCGCGGGCGAGCGCCTCACCTACTTGGCCCGCATGCTCGAGCGCGGCGTCGCGTGCGAATATCCCGGCACAAGCACCCACGCTGGCCATTCCGCGCACCGCACCGTCCGGCACGAACATGGCCGACTCTTCCAGCCAGCGCAGCTTGCCGCCCGCTTGCGAATGCAAATGCACGGCCGGCGCATAACCCCCGGCGCTCAATATCGCATCGCATTCGAGCCGTTGCGGGCGCGCGCCGCCGCGACCGGCAGAGAGGATCGTACAGCTCTGTACCGCTGTCGCCCCGGAAACCTTGACGATGCCCGCGCCCTGAAAGACGCGCAGGTCCATCCCCTGGGCCGCAACGCTCGCGCCGATGTCGGCAGGCGCACGCCGGTCGACGAGCGCTGTCACGTTCACGCCCACGCTGCGCAAAGATTCGGCGATGCGATAGGCAGAATCGTTGTTGGACGCAATGACCACGCGTTGACCGCATGCCACCCCAAAGGCGTGAGCGTATTTCTCGGCCGCTCCCGCCAGCATCACGCCCGGCCGATCGTTGTTCGGAAAAATCATCGGACGCTCGAATGCGCCCGTCGCCGCGATGATGGATCGCGCCCGAATTTTCCACAGCCGCTCGCGCAGGAACCCTGCCTTTCGCGAGCCCACCGCGGGTGCATCGAGCATCGCAGATGGATCGCCCACCACTGGCGTCGGGTGCAACGTTTCTCGCGCGCAGACCAGGTTGTGATCGTATACGCCGAATGCCAGCGTCCGGTTCAACAAGCGCACGCCCACACGCCGGGCGGTCTCGATGAGATCGCTGATCTGCGCAGCGGCGCCCGGCGAGTCCGCGCGCCGTTGCGCATCCACGCGCCAGCTTAAGCGCCCGCCAAACTGCGCAGAGCTCGTCAATAAGAGCGTATCCGCTCCCGCTTGCGCAGCGGACACCGCCGCGCGCAGGCCGGCCAAGCCGCCGCCGATGACCAGGACCTCCGCATCGGCGGCGATCTCCTCGTAGCGGTCCGGGTCCGGTTCACCGGAGACCCGCCCGAGGCCGGCCATGCGGCGAATGAACGGCTCGAACAGATGCCAACTGGGCCATTTGAAGGTCTTGTAGTAAAAGCCGGCCGGGAGCAGCGCCGAGAATGCACCGTTGATCGCGCCCAGATCGAATCCCACGCTTGGCCAACAATTGACGCTGGCGGCCCCAAGATGCTCGTGAAGTTCGAGCTGCGTGGCGCGCACGTTGGGCGTGCGCGTTGCACCCGACCCCACGTCGACCAGGCCGATGGGTTCCTCGACGCCGCAAGAGAATATTCCGCGCGGCCGATGCAGTTTGAAGCTGCGTCCTACGACTTTGACGCCGTTCGCCAGCAGCGCCGAAGCGAGCGTATCGCCCGCAATCCCGCTCAAAGGTTCGCCGTTGAACTCAAACGATACGGTGCGGGACCGGTCGAGACGTGTACCGCAGGGTGCGCCCAGACGATAGGCCGTCATTGCGGTAGCGCATCCGGCGGCGCATCGGTGATGGCGTACACGGCGAGCACTTCGTGCGTCAGCGTGTCGCGGGCGAGATTGAACCAGAGGCCGCAGCCGTACACATGACGCCAGCGCTCCAGGTGCAGTCCTTTCGGATTGTCCCTGAAGAACAGATAATCGCCCCACACCGCATCGCTTGCCTCAAGGCTCGGCCGCGTCAGGTGCGAGGTACCAATGAATTCATTTTCATCGCGTGGGCCGCAGCAAATACAGCGGATCTGCATCATAGGATGACTCTTTCGCAGGGAACCTAGCCTGGACTATTCATGAACAACAGAGAAGCTGGAAAAAGGCTGGATCAGATAGGTATTTTCCGGAGCGTGAAAAACAGGATGTTTTTCTCGCAGCCTCCACGGGTGCGACGCATGCGTCGCACGGGTGGCCATGGAAGGCCACCCCGGGCTTGCGCGCAGCAGGGACTGCGTAGCGCAATGGATTCACGGCGGTCCGGAAAATACCTATCTGATCCAGCCTTGGTGCATGACAATGCGTATCGTTCATGAATAGTTCGCGCTAGTGCGCGATGCCGGAAGCGGCCGCCTCGTCTATCAGACGTCCGGAGACGAACCTTTCCAATTGAAAGGGCTCCGCCAGAGGATGACTCTCGCCGGTCGCCAACACGTGCGCAAGCGCCCAGCCGCCCACCGGAATCGCTTTGAAGCCTCCGGTTCCCCAACCGCAATTGATATACAGACCCGGTATCGGCGTCGGACCGATGATGGGACTGGAGTCATGCACCACGTCCACGATGCCGGCCCACTGCCGCAGCAGCTTAAGACGGCTGAACGAGGGGAACAGGGCGAGCGTCGCCGCAATGATCGCCTGCTTGACGGCGAAGCTGCCGCGCTGCGCATAGGAGGGAAACAAATCGAGCATGGCCCCGATGACGATCTCACCTTTGTCCGATTGGCTCACATAGGCGCCCGTGCCCGGCGACAAAATCACCGTATCGAGCACCGGTTTGATGGGCTCACTGACCATCGCTTGCAAGGCATAGCTCGTGACCGGCAAACGAAATCCTGCCAGCTTGGCGAGTACCGAACTGTGTCCCGCGGCCGCGATCCCCACCCGCTCGGCGCGAATCAGGCCTTGCGAAGTCTTCACGCCGGCCACTCGGCCGCCCTCCTGGACGAATTCGCTCACCTCGCAGTTCTGGATGATGTCGACGCCGAGCGCTTGAGCGGCGCGCGCGTACCCCCAGGCGACCGCATCGTGGCGCGCAGTTCCTGCCCGCCGTTGGAAGAATCCGCCGAGCACGGGCAGGCGCGCCGCGGGCGACAAATCGAGCGCCGGCGCGAGTTGGCCGATTTGGGCGACCGTCAATAGGTCCGCGGCAATGCCGTTCATGCGCATGGCATTGGCCCATCGCGCCATGGAGTCGAGGTCGTGACGGCTGTGCGCCAGCAGGATCAGCCCTCGCTGACTCAGCATGATGTTGAAATTCAGTTCCCGAGATAATCCCTGGTACAGCCGCAGCGAGAAATCGTAGAGGCGCGCGCTCTCGGGATATAGATAGTTCGAGCGCACGATGGTGGTATTGCGACCGGTGTTGCCTCCGCCGATCCAGCCGCGCTCCAGCACGGCGACGCGGGTGATGCCGTGGTTCTTCGCCAGGTAGTAGGCCGTGGCGAGCCCGTGGCCGCCGCCGCCGATGATGATCACGTCGTAGCTTGGACGCGGCGCGGCGTCGCGCCAGGCAGGCGACCAGTGCCGGTGTCCCGACAGCGCGCCCCGCAGCAAGCCCCACGCCGAATAATCTTTTAAGGTTGGCAGTTGCGAATCCCCAAAGGCCGCTCAGCCGCGCAATGAGGCAGGCTCACGCGAGTTTGGCTTCGCGGCGCGCTCGCCACCGATTTTGCGCTCGGCACTCGGCGGATAGCCGTATTGATTGCGGTAACATTTCGAGAAGTGCGGCGGTGACTGAAAGCCGCACGCCGCCGTGATATCCATGATGGGCATGGCGGTTTGCAGCAATAGCTCGCGCGCGCGCCTCAGGCGCATTTCGAGGTAGTAGCGCTTCGGCACGCAGTTCAAATCCCGCTTGAACAGCCGTTCGATCTGTCGGCGCGACAATCCGGTGGACTTGGCGATGTTCTCCAGCGACAGCGGCTTTTCAATGTTTTCTTCCATGAGCTGTGCGACACGGATCAGGCCGCGGTGCGACACCCCGATTCGCGCACGCAACGGGACATATTGACGGTCGTTGTCCTTGCGAACTCGATCGACGATGAATTGTTCCGACACCCGCTGCGAGATTCTTGGTCCGAGCTTCGCTTCAATGAGATTGAGCATCAAGTCCAAAGGCGCCGTGCCGCCCGAGCAGGTGAAGCGATTGCGGTCGATGGTGAACAACTGATCGCTGATACGTACGCGGGGAAATTCCTCCCGCAGAGCCGACAGGTTCTCCCAATGAATCGTCGCGCGAAAGTTATCCAGCAGCCCCGCACGCGCCAGCGCGTAGCCTCCGGTGCACAGCGCGCCCAAGGGTACTCGGCGCTCCGCCAGGCGCTTGAGCGCCGTGAGCAGCGCCGGCGACACGGCCTCGCGGATATTGATGCCGCCGCACACGAACAAAATGTCGATGGGCCCCAACTTGTCGAGACCGCCCGTCGGCGAGAGGTTGAGCCCGCTGCTCGCGTCGATCGCACGGCCGTCTATGCTGATGATGGACCACTCGTACACCTCTTTGCCGACCAAGCGATTGGCCATCCGCAAGGGTTCGAGCGCATTGGCCACGGCAATCAGCGAATAATTGGGTAAGGTCAGAAACGCGTACTTGCACTTGCGCAGCACCGCGGGCGATTCCAATGAAGCCTCCGTAGCAAAAGCAGCGAATCGACGACCATTATGCCATCAGAGCGGTGCGAAATGTCTATTTCCGACATATGATGTCGTTTTTCCGATAGGCATCCGCCGAGGGCTCAAGGTCCGCGCCGACGACACACGGCCCCGGCGGCCATGGCGCATTTGTGCAAGGGATTGTCGCAATTGGCGTCTTGTTTAAACCACCGCTCGCTACACTGCGGGGCGCATTTGTGTTGGGAGTGTTTGCCAGATGAAAACTCATGCCCGCGTGGTAGTGATCGGTGGCGGTGCGGTAGGCGTCAGCACGCTCTACCACTTGACCCACAGAGGCTGGTCGGACGCCGTTCTTCTCGAGCGCGCCGAATTGACGGCCGGATCCACGTGGCACGCGGCCGGTTTGCTGCCCCTCTTCAACATGAGCTACACCGTCGGCCAGCTGCACAAGTACTCGGTGGATTTGTACAAACGCTTGCCGGCGGAAACCGGCCAGGAAGTGAGCTTTCATGTCACAGGGAATCTGCGCCTCGCGACCTGCCGCGAGCGGATGGATGAATATCAAAAGTATTGCGGCACCGCGAATACCATCGGCGTGCCGTTTCAAGTGATCGGGCCGCAGGAAGTGAAAAAACTGTGGCCGCTGGTCGAGCTCGGCAACGGCCGCGATACACCGAACATCATCGGCGCGCTGTATCACCCCGACGACGGGCACATAGCGCCCGCCGACCTGACCATGGCGCTGCGCAAGGGCGCGCGGGCGCGCGGTGCGGAAATCTACGAGCACACCGAAGTGACGGCAGTGAAGCGCAGTGCTTCGGGCGAGTGGCATCTCACCACCAACAAGGGCGACATCGTTGCCGAACACGTGGTGTGCGCAACCGGCAATTACGCGCGGCAAACGGGGCGCCTGTTCGGCCTCAACGTGCCGTCGATCCCCGTCGAACATCAATACATCGTGTACGACGAGTCGCCTGAACTGAAAGCCTACCGGCAAGGCGGAGGCCGCGAGCTCGCCGTGCTGCGCGAGTCAGATCAATCGTATTATCTCAGAGAGGAGCGCATGGGCTGGATCCTCGGGCCGTACGAAGCCGGAGCGCCCGCGCGATTTGCCGACGGCGTGCCCGAATGGTTCGGCAAGAGCCTGTTCGAAGGCGACTTGGAGCGCCTCTTGCCGCACGTGGAAGCCGCCCAGCGCCGCGTACCCTCGCTCGCCACCTGCGGGATCAAGGATATCGTGAACGGTCCGATTGCCTACACGCCGGATGGCAGCCCGCTGATCGGACCTGCCTGGGGCGTACGCAACGTGTGGCTCAACGAGGGCCACAGCTTCGGTATCACCGCTGCCGGTGGCTCGGGCTGGCAATTGGCGGAATGGATCGTCGAGGGCGAACCGGGCATCGACATGATGGCAGTCGATCCGCGCCGCTATGGGCCCTACACCAGCAAGCGCTACGTCGTTCAGAAAAACGAAGAAACCTATCGCAACGTGTTCGTCATTCACTTCCCGGATGAGGAGCGCCCCGATGCCCGCCCGGCCAAGACCAGTCCGATCTACGACAAGCTTGCGCGCAGGGGAGCGGTTTTCGGCCAGCGCTATGGCTGGGAGCGCGCCAACTGGTTCGCCCCGCCCGGCGTCGCAGCGAAGGATCAGTGGAGTTTCCGCCGCTCCAATTATTTTCCCCACGTGGGTACGGAAGCGTTGCGCATCCGGCAGCACGTCGGGATGATCGACCTGACGCCCTTCACCAAGCATGAGATAACCGGCCCCGGTGCAGAAAGCTGGCTCGACAGCTTGGTCGCCAACAAGGTGCCGACCAAGATCGGCCGAATGGCACTGTGCCATGCCCTCACCCGACGCGGCGGCATTCGCTCTGAATTCACGATCACCAAGATCGCCGAGCAGCACTATTACGTGGTGAGCGCGGGGGCGGCGGAACGCTACGACAGCGATTATCTGCAGCAGATGTTGCCGGACGGCGCGGGCGCCGACCGGGTCACGTTGCGTAACATCACCACAAGCCGCGGCTGCTTCGTGGTGGCAGGCCCGCGCTCGCGCGAGGTCTTGGCGAAGCTCACCGACTCCCCGCTCGACAATGCGGGGTTTCCATGGCTCACCGGCCAGGTGACCGAAGTCGGACTCGCGACGGATGTGTACCTGCTGCGAGTCAATTTCGTCGGGGCGCTCGGCTGGGAGCTGCACTTCCCCATCGAATACGCGCATCACTTGTTCGACGCGATCTTCGACGCCGGCGCCGAATTCAAGATCGGCATGGCCGGCATGCGCGCGATGGAGTCGCTGCGGCTCGAAAAGTCTTATCGCATGTGGGGCAGCGACTTGACGCCCGACTACACGCCCTACGAGGCCGGCCTCGACCGCTTCGTGCGCCTGAACAAGGGCCCGTTCATCGGCAAGGAGGCGCTCGAGATGCAGCTCAAGCAGGGCGTGCCGCACCGCTTCATTACCTTCGAAGTTCACGGTGTGACCGACGTCGACCCCCTCGGCAACGAGCCTCTGTTCGACGGCGCAGGCAATCTCGTTGGAAGAGCAACGGCTGGCTATTATGGCCACGCGTTGGCGAAGAGCCTGGGTCTCGGCTACGTGCAGCCGCCGTTCGCGCGTGTCGGCGGTGATTTGCAGATCGAGATCTTGGGCGAGCGCAAGCGGGCCACCGTTCTCGTCGACTCGCCCTACGATCCCGAGAACAAGGAGCTTCGAGCCTAGTGACGACGCGCACGAGCTAACTTGTACTATTCATGAATTACGGAAAAGCTCGAAGAAGGCTGGATCGGATAGGTATTTTCCGGAGCGTGAAAAACAGGGCTCGGCGCATGCGCCGAGCGGGTTCGCCAGGGATGGCGAACCCCGGCTTGCAGCGATGCAGGATTGCATCGCGTCGCAAGTTTTTCCCGCAGCCTCCAAGGGTGCGACGCATGCGTCGCACGGGTGGCCATGGAAGGCCACCCCGGGCTTGCGCGAAGCAGGACTGCGTAGTGCAATGGATTTACGGCGGTCCGGAAAATACCTATCCGATCCAGCCTTCGTGGACGACTAAGGAATCATGAGCAGGCAAGCATTTTCCGCACTGGCGCTCATCCGGCGCGGCTTGGCGGGTCATCGCAGCTGGCAAAAGCAGTGGCGCAAGGCGCAGCCCAAGGCGAGCTACGACGCCGTCATCGTCGGCGGCGGCGGCCATGGGTTGGGCGCAGCGTATTATCTCGCCAAAGAGCACGGGTTGACGAACATTGCGGTGCTCGAGAAGGGCTGGATCGGCGGCGGGAACACCGGGCGCAACACGACCATCATTCGCTCCAATTACCTGTTCAACGAGAGCGCCGCTCTGTACGACCACTCGCTCAAGCTGTGGGAAAACCTCTCGCAGGTATTGAACTACAACGTGATGTTCTCGCCGCGCGGCGTGATGATGTTGGCGCATACCGTTCACGACGTCCAAGTTTTCAAACGCCACGTGCACGCCAACCGCTGCAACGGCGTCGACAATGAATGGCTCGAGCCCCGGGAAGCCAAGCAATTCTGTCCGCCGCTCAACATCGATGACAATATTCGCTATCCGGTGTTGGGCGCAGCCTTGCAGCGACGCGGCGGCACGGCACGGCACGATGCGGTCGCCTGGGGCTACGCGCGCGCAGCGGATGCCCTCGGCGTCGACATCATCGAGAATTGCGAGGTGACGGGCATCAAGCTCGATATGAGCGGCGCGGTAGAGGCCTTGCAGACCACGCGCGGCCTCGTTCGCTCGCGCAAGGTCGGCGTGTCCGCGGCCGGCCACAGCAGCGTGGTCTTGGGTTTTGCGGACGTGCATTTGCCGCTGGAGAGCTATCCGTTGCAGGCGATGGTATCCGAGCCGATCAAACCCATTTTTCCGTGCGTGGTGATGTCGAATACCATTCACGCCTATATCAGTCAGTCGGATAAAGGGGAGCTGGTCATCGGCGCGGGCACCGACGCCTATACGTCGTATACGCAGCGCGGCGCGCTGCATCTCAATATGCATACGCTCGATGCGGTCTGCGAGTTGTTTCCGCAGTTTCGCCGCTTGGCTGTGATGCGCAATTGGGGTGGCATCGTCGATGTGACCCCGGACCGCTCGCCCATCATCGCCAAGACGCCGGTCCCGGGTCTTTACGTGAATTGCGGCTGGGGCACCGGCGGCTTCAAAGCCACGCCCGGCGCCGCGCAACTTTTTGCCTGGACCATCGCTCGCGACGCTCCTCACCCGATCAACGCACCCTTTACAATCGAGCGCTTTCGCGACGGCTACTTGATCGACGAGGCCGCGGCCGCCGCCGTGGCTCACTAACCGAATTAATTCATGAGCAACGCAAATGGAAAGCGGAGACTTGATTGGCAGGGCATTTTTCGGGGCGTGCAAAACAAGGATGTTTTGCCCGCAGCCCCCAAGGAAGGGTTCACGGCGGCCCGGAAAATGCCTGCCAATCAAGTCTCCGCGCCTGAGAAAGCGAGTAGTTCATGAATAATGCGAGCTAAGGAGCCTGATGCTACTCATCGACTGTCCTTACTGCGGCGAGCGTCCGGAGATCGAGTTCACCTACGGTGGCCAGGCGCACCTCGCTCGACCCGTCAAGCCCGCCGACCTCGATGATCAAGCCTGGACGGATTTCTTGTACATGCGCAGCAACACCAAAGGCGTGTACGCCGAGCGCTGGCGCCACGCCCGCGGCTGCGGGCGATTTTTCAACGCACTGCGCGATACCACGACCGATCATTTTCTGGCGACCTACAAGACGGGCGAGCCGCGGCCCGATCTTGGGTCGGCCACCGAGCCCGTGATATGAGCTTTCGCACCGCTCACGGTGGGTGCATTGATCGAGCACGCCCGTTGCGATTCGTCTTCGACGGGAAATCCTATAGCGGCTGCATCGGCGACACGCTGGCCTCGGGATTGCTCGCCAACGGCGTGCATCTCGTGGGCCGGTCGTTCAAATATCACCGGCCGCGCGGCATTCTGGCGGCCAGTTCCGCAGAACCCAGTGCCCTGGTCACCGTGAGCCGGGATGCGGCGCGCTACACACCCAACCTGCGCGCCACCCAGGTCGAGCTGTACGACGGCTTGATCGCCGAGAGCCAGAATCGTTGGCCCAGCCTCAAGTACGACATCGGTCGATTGAACGATTGGCTGTCGGCGTTTTTCCCGGCCGGATTTTACTACAAGACTTTCATGTGGCCGCGCAAAGCCTGGAAGGCGTTGTACGAGCCCGCCATCCGTCGCGCGGCGGGTCTTGGGGTGGCTCCGACGCTGGCCGATCCGGACCGCTACGCGCAGTGTTATGCGCACTGTGATGTGCTGGTGGTCGGTGGGGGACCGGCGGGCATCGCCGCCGCGCTCGCCGCCGCAGACAGCGGCGTGCGCGTCATTTTATGCGACGAGCAAGCGCAGTTCGGCGGCACTTTGCTGGACGACGGTGCCGCGCGCATCGAGGGTGCGGCGGCCCCCGCCTGGGTGCAGCAGTCGATAGGAACGCTGCAAAGGAACGCGCGCGTTACCCTGCTCGCCCGCACGACGGCCTTCGGCTACTTCCCGCATAACTTCATCGGATTGAGCGAGCGGCTCACGGACCATCTGGCGATGCCGCCGGCCCATCAACCGCGCGAGCGGCTCTGGCAGGTGCGCGCCCGCAGCGTGGTGCTCGCAACCGGCGCGATCGAACGACCGCTGGTGTTCCCGGGAAACGATCGCCCGGGCATCATGCTGGCCGGCGCCGCACAAGCCTACTTGAACCGCTATGGCGTACGCGTCGGCGATCGAGTCGTCATCGTGACCGCGTGCGACGCTGCCTATCAAGCCGCACTCGACCTGCACGCGGCAGACACGGTGGTCGCCGCCATTGCCGACCTACGATCCGCGCCATCCGGCGCCTTGCCCCAGGCTGCGCGCCGCGCCGGAATCGAGGTGCTAGCGAAATCAACGGTACTCGGTACCGCGGGGAATCTGCGCGTCAGCGCGATCGCGCTCGGTGAAATCGACAACCGCGGATATTTGCGCCCCACGCGGCGCATCGCCTGCGACGCGGTCTTGATGTCCGGTGGGTTCACGCCCAGCGTGCACTTGTTTTCGCAATCGCGCGGCAAGCTGGTATGGAACGAATCGCTCCAAGCTTTCGTACCGCATCAATCGGCGGAGTCCGAGCGCTCGGCGGGCGCGTGTCGCGGCGTCACGGACCTTGCGCGAGCGCTCGCCGACGGCGCGGCGGCCGGGGCAGATGCCGCCGGCGGCGCGCACGCCCCGAGTTCGCGCCGCTTCGCCGTCGACGCATTGCCGCGCGTCGAGGATGCTTGGTTGGGACCGCTGCCGGAGGCGACTCCGCCGAGCGCCGAAAAGTCCTTCGTCGACTGGCAGAACGACGTTACCACGCGCGACCTGAGGCTCGCCTCCCGCGAGGGTTTTCAGTCCATCGAACACGTCAAGCGCTATACGACGACGGGAATGGCCACCGATCAAGGCAAGACCTCGAATCTCAATGCGCTCGCGCTCGTGGCGGAGGTTCTCGACGCGCCGATTCCGCAGGTGGGACTCACGACGTTTCGCATGCCCTACACGCCGGTTACATTCGGCAGTTTTGCCGGCATCTCGCGCGGCGATCTGTTCGATCCGGTGCGCACGACGCCGACTCATGAGTGGGCGGCAGCGAAGGGCGCCGTCTTCGAGAACGTCGGCCTGTGGAAGCGAGCACGCTATTTTCCGCGCCCGGGTGAGGACATGCATGCCGCGGTGGCGCGCGAGTGCCGCGCCGTACGCAGCGCCTGCGGCATCTTTGATGCGTCGACCTTGGGGAAAATAGAGGTCGTCGGGGCGGATGCGGCCGAGTTCATGAATCGGCTCTACGTCAACAGCTGGTCGGCGCTCGGCGTCGGGCGCGCGCGCTACGGCATTCTGTGCCGTGACGATGGATTCATTTACGACGACGGTGTCGTGGCGCGCACCGCGGCCGACCGATTTCATGTGACCACCACCACCGGCGGCGCACCGCGCGTGCTCGCCATGATGGAGGATTATCGGCAAACCGAGTGGCCGGATCTCAAAGTCTGGCTCACATCCACCACCGAGCAATGGGCGGTGATTGCGGTGCAGGGGCCGAACGCGCGCCGCGTGCTCGAGCCGTTAATCGAAGACATCGACCTGAGCGCGGCGGCGATGCCGCACATGAGCGTCGCCCGGGGCAGGATCTGCGGTGTGCCTCTGCTGCTCTTCCGCGTGAGCTTCACCGGCGAGCTGGGCTTCGAGGTGAACGTGCCCGCCGACTACGGCGCGCCTGTGTGGGAAGCGATTTACGCTGCGGGGCAGGCGCATGGCATGGTCGAATATGGCACCGAAACCATGCATGTGCTGCGCGCCGAGAAGGGCTACATTATCGTCGGCCAGGATACCGACGGCACGGTCACTCCGGACGACGCGGGCTTGAGCTGGGCCTTAGCTAAGAACAAGGCGGACTTCGTCGGCAAGCGCTCGCTGGAGCGCGCCTCGATGAGAGCGGCCGATCGCAAGCAGCTCGTGGGCCTGCGAACGCGCGACATCGGGACGGTCCTCGAGGAAGGCGCGCAGATTGCCGCCACGGCGGGTCAAAAACCTCCGATGGAATTGATCGGCCACGTGACCTCGTCCTATGCCAGCAGCGTACTGGGGTATCCGATTGCGCTCGCGCTCATCGCCGGGGGTCGCGCACGTCTCGGGCAGACCCTGTACGTGCCCATGCCCACGGGCGATCTCGCAGTCGAAGTCACCTCACCGGTTTTCTACGATCCCAGCGGAGCGCGGCTCAATGCTTAAGCTCGCGCTGCGTCGTCCACCCTGCATCGCGGCGACCGATTGGCTCAAAGCCTTGGCGCCGGCGCGGCGCTGGGTGCTGCACGGCGACGCTCGGGCACGAGCCCTCGCGACGCCGATCTGGGGCGTTGCGTTTGCCGAAGCGGCGTGCCGCGCGACCGCGGAGGGAACGCGCGCGACCTTGTGGCTCGGACCCGATGAGTATCTGTTGTTGGATGCGGCGCCCGGCTCGGACACCGACTCGGACACTGCCGTCGCCGGCGCGCTCGAGCGCGCCTTGGCCGATGCGCCGCATGCGCTGGTCGACATCAGCCACCGGCAATTTGCATTGGAAATCAGCGGCCCGCATGCTGCCGCCATTTTGAACGGCGCCTGTCCGCTGGACCTGGATTTGAGTGAATTCCCGATCGGCATGTGCACACGCACCGTATTCGCCAAGGCCGATATCGTGCTGTGGCGAACCCGGGCGGACGCATTCCATATCGAGGTATGGCGCTCGTTCTCGGGCTATGTCACCGGTGTGCTCGCCGAGATCGCGAGGGAGTTCTACGATTAGCAACGTGCCGAAACGTTTCTGCGGAAACGTCCATGGTTGCCCGACTCGACCGAAATTCAATTAAATTCCAAGACGATGGCGAAGGAGCAGTCACAAGCAGAGTTGCGCGCCGCCTACGGCCAAGCGCTGGCCGCGCTGCGCACCGGCCGAGCCGCGACCGCGGAGCGGCAGCTGCGGGCGATCCAAGCCACGGCTCCCGGCGAGGTCAACAGCTTGCGCCTGCTCGGCGTCGCGCTGCTCGACCAGGACAAAGTAGCGCCGGCCGTCGAGGCGCTCGAACAGGCGGTCGCTGCTGCGCCGGGGTTCCTGCACGCGCGCACCGACTTGGCGCGTGCGTACCGCCGGGATGGACGTCTGGAGGCGGCCCGCGAGGAGCTGCGGCGGGTGGTGCAAGCGGCGCCCGCGCTCGAGGCTGCGTGGCTCGCCTACGGCGACGTACTCGTCGACCTCGAGAAATACCCGGATGCGAAGGCGGCCTACGAGCGCGCGCGGCTCGCCGATCCCCACTGCCGCCGCGTCGAAGAGGCCGGCGCGGCGCTCGTTGCGGAGGACCGCAAGACGGCCGAGCTCATTTTTCGTGACATCCTCAAGGCCGACCCGAGCCATGTTGCGGCGTTATGCGGCCTCGCCGCCGTCTCGCTTGTCGTGAATCGCGCTCGCGAGGCCGAGCGCTTGCTGCGGCACGCACTCAAGCAGTCGGCACACCTTCCGCTCATCTGGCGCGGCCTGTGTCAGACGCTCGGCGATCTGAATCGCCTGCCGGAAGCGGAGACGGCCGTGCGCAAGCTTTTGAAGATCGAACCGGAAAATCCGAAGAACTGGGTGCTGCTCGGCACCGTGTGCACGCGCCTCATGCGCCAGCCCGACGCGCTGATCGCTTTCGAGGAGGCGGCGCGACTCAATCCACAGGAAGTAAAGCTGCGACTCTCCATCGGACATCTTCACAAGACCCTCGGCAATCGCCGCGAATGCGAGCGCGCCTATCGCGAATGCCTCGAGACCGATCCTAACTTGGGTGAGGCCTACTGGAGCCTGGCGGATCTCAAGACCTACGTGTTCAGCGAGACCGAGATCGCGGCCATGCAGAGCCTGCTGCAGGGTGAGCACGGCGACGATCGGGAGCAGGCCCAGCTGCACTTCGCCCTCGGCCGGGCCTTCGAGCACAAGAAGGACTTCCAGGCGGCGTTCTATCACTACGCGGCGGGCAATCGGCGGCGCCGCAAGACCGTATCCTTCGACATCGAGTTCTTCGAGGCCAAGACGCGGCGGGTGCGGGAATTTTTCAATCCGGCATTCTTTGCCGAGCGCGCACGAGTCGGCTGTCCGGATGCGGCGCCGATCTTCATCGTCGGACTGCCGCGCTCGGGCTCGACCCTGATCGAGCAGATTCTCGCCAGCCACTCGCAGGTCGAGGGAACTTTCGAGCTGCCCAACGTGCTCACGATCGTGCGCGAATTCGACCACGCCAATCCCGAGCACGACGCCTACCCCGAGGCCGTGCGTGCCCTGCCCCTGGGGCAGTTCTCAGCTCTCGGTCAGCGCTATATCGAGGAGACTTTGCCGATCCGCACGGGCCGCAGGCGATTCATCGATAAAATGCCGAATAATTTCAGCCACGTGGGGCTCATCCATGCGATGCTGCCGAACGCCACGCTCATCGACGTGCGCCGGCACCCCATGGACGCGTGCTTCAGCACCTACAAGCAACTCTTTGCCGAGGGCCAGGCCTTCAGCTACGACCTCGAGGACCTGGGCCGCTACTACCGCTGCTACTTGAGCCTCATGGACCACTGGGATGAGGTGTTGCCCCGACGGGTGTTGCATTTGCGATACGAGCACTTGGTGGCGGATCCGGAGGCGCACATCCGCAGGCTCCTTAAGCACTGCGGGCTTGAGTTCGAACCAGCCTGCCTGGCCTTCCATGAGACCAAGCGCCCGGTGCGCACCGCGAGCGCCGAGCAGGTGCGCCAGCCGCTCTACACCAGCGGCGTCGGTTACTGGAAGCACTTCGAGGCCGGGCTCGCGCCGCTGCGGCGCGCCTTGGGCGATTCTCTCGAGCGCTTCGAGAACGAACCCCGCTATTGAACGCCCGCTCAGCGCCTCGACCCGAGATGATTGACAGACTGCGCCCCGCCAAGACATGATCGGTGCAGGCGGCTCGAGCGAGCCTGCCCGGGGGAATTCAGCAACAAGGGGATGATGCGATGCGCACAACTGGGGCGCGTTCTCGAACTGCTTCGTCGCGAGGGGCGCCGGCCACGCTGCCGCAACCGCAGTCGAGAATCGCCCTCGCCGTCGCAGCGGTCCTGTCCACCGCGAGCACCGTACATCCTCTGCCCGCGCTCGCCGCCGATGCGTCGGCCACCACGGCCGAGGCGACGCTCGAGGAAGTCATAGTCACCGCGCGCAAGCGTACGGAAAATCTGCAGGACGTGCCGATCAGCATCGATGTGTTCACGAGCAAGGAGCTGAAAAATCTCAACATCACGCAGTTCGAGGATTACGCCACCATCACGCCCTCGATCTCGTTCGTGAGCGCGGGCCCCGGCACGCAGACCTTCGTCATGCGCGGGGTGTCGGACGGCAGCAACCCGAACGAAGCGGCTGCGGCCACCACGCTGTTCCTGGTCGACGACATGTCGATGAACTACTACGGCGTGACCCCGGATCTGCATCTCTACGACATCGAGCGCATCGAGGTGCTGAACGGCCCGCAGGGAACGACTTTCGGCGCGGGCGCGATGGCCGGCGCGCTGCGCTTCATCACCAACAAACCGGACGCGAGCGCGTTCAGCGCCGGCGTCGACAGCGACACCGGCAAGATCAATGGCGGCACGAAGAACAGCGTCGTGGAGGCGTATCTTAATCTGCCGATCATTCCTGATTGGACGGCCGTGCGGCTGTCGGTGTATGACGACTACCACGGTGGCTTCATCACCAACGTGAACACGAGCCGCAACTGGGTGAACGGCGTCACGTCCAACAACTCGCAGTGGGCCGGCAAGGACTACAACACGGAGAAGGTCGAGGGCGGCCGCTTCGCCGTCGGCCAGAAGATCGCCGACGGCTGGAAGGCCACCCTGACCGGTATGTATCAGAGCCAGCTCACGCACGGCGCCTGGGACGAGGATCCGTACATCGGGGGTGCGGTCAACGCGCTCACCGGCGCATACCCGAACGGCGCTGTGCGCCCCGAGCCGCCGGACACCGTCGTGCGCTTCGGCCCGGAGTTCAAGCAGTACTACACCAAGACCGCGGACTTTCATCTCGAAGGCGATGTCGGCATCGGCGATCTCGTCTTTGCCAGCACCTGGTGGGCGCAGGACGATCGCTGGGTGAACGAGTACTCGGAGTACATGCAGTACCTGAACGTCACCCCCGGCGTGGGCGGATACAACGCCACCACGCAGCAGAGCTATGCCTGCGCTCACGGCCCGAACTACGCGAATCCCACGCAGGCCTTCAGCGGCTGCAACGTACCGATCCTGTATTACGACTATGACAGCGACACCTCGCGCTGGTCGAACGAAGTGCGCCTGCAGTCGAAGGAGGGCGGCAGGTTCCACTGGCTCATCGGCGCGTACTGGGAGAAAACGAAAGAACCGTACACGAACTACTACCACATGCCGGGCATGCAATATAAAGGCGATGCGTGGCAGGCCGCGGCCGCCTCTTACTACAATACCTTGCCCCCGCCGAAGCCCGACGACTGGTTCAGCTACGTCTCGCGCATGGATTATCTGCAGGTGACCGAGTTCACCAACGAAGTCATCGATATTCTGCCGACGCTGCATCTCGAGCTCGGCACCGTGCACTTTCAATCCCACTTCAGCGACTCGATGTACGGCGGCTACTGGTACGCGCCGCAGAGTCCGGCATATACCGCCGGCTCGTCGGAAAAGTGGAACAGCAAGGGGGGCCTCAGCTGGAACGTGACCAAAAATGTGCTGCTTTATGCCGATGCGGCGCAGGGCTTTCGGGACGGCGGCGTCAACCCGGGCCTACCCAGTCCGTGCATCAAGAGTGGGGCTCAAGTGCAGTTTCAGCCGGACAGCTTGACCAACTACGAGCTCGGCTGGAAGACCACCTGGCTCGACAGTCACCTGCTGTGGAACGGCGCCTTCTACTACATGCCCTGGCACGATCTGCAGACCTCGGTGTTCGATCCCGCCATCTGTGCGTCGTCCAGTTTCACCGCGAATATCGGCAATGCCCAGATATACGGCTCGGAGACCGAGGTCAAGTACCAGGTCAACAACGCCTGGTCGTTCGACGTCATGGGGAGCTACAACGACTCGCACGTGCTCACCGACAATTACAGTACCGGCGGATTCCAGGTCATCCCCGGCGAGCGCCTGCCCTACGTGCCCTACTTCAACTGGAGCGGCAACGTGCGCTACGAGACCCCGCTGCACGACTCTGTGCACTGGTACGGCCAGTACGACGCCGCACACAAGGGCGATATGTGGAATGAGATCACCGCGGACGGCGAGAACGGCCTGCCGCGCGTGCTGCAGCCGGGATACACCATCATGAATCTGCGCTTCGGCCTCACGAACATCGAAACTCATTGGCTGGCCGAGCTCTACATCACGAATCTCACCGACAAGAATGCGGTGATCTACACCAACGAGGGCAATTTCGACCTGCGCTACACGCGCAACGAGCCGCGCGTCGTCGGCTTGAGATTCTCCTATCGCTGGGGCAAGCAAGGCGCCGGGACCGGCGACGAATGAGTTGCACCGCTGAGACGGAATTGCGTCGCGGATGCATGGCGTCCATTGTATTCATGGCGCTGCTATGTGTGATGACTGCCGCCACAATCGCGCACCTGGAAACCTGACCGTCATTATCGTGCTCGCCGTGATTCAACGCCACATCAAAAACGTTCATCGCGGATTTACTCGACCTCGCCGCTGTGCTAGTTTGCGCGCAAATTCAATCAGCGGACTTTCATGACATCCCTGGCGAGTCGCAGCCGCACCGATTGGGAACGCGTTACCGCACCATTGCGCCCGGAAGGCCGGGCTTTCATCAATGGCAAATTCGTCGCCGCCCGCGACGGCCGCGTGTTCGATAAGAAAAGCCCGATCGACGGGCGCGTCATCGCTCAAGTGGCCCGCTGCGGCGAGCGGGACGTGGATGACGCCGTCGCCGCCGCGCGCGCGGCGTTCGAGTCGGGTGTGTGGCGACGCACCGAGCCCAAGGAGCGCAAGCGCCTGTTGCTCCGCTTCTCGGAGCTCGTGCGCAAGGACCTCGAACGGCTGGCGATGCTCGAGACGCTCGATGTCGGCAAGCCGATCATCAACTCCGTTGATGTGGATGTGCCGAAGGCGGCGGACACGATTGCGTACTACGCCGAATTCGCGGACAAACTCCTCGATGAAATAGTGCCCACGGGTCCGAATGACCTGGCGCTCGTTCGTCGCGAGCCGCTCGGAGTCGTCGCCGCCATCGTTCCGTGGAACTACCCTCTCATCATCACTTCCTGGAAGCTCGGGCCCGCGCTGCTCACGGGCAACTCCGTCGTCCTAAAGCCCGCCGAGCAGTCGCCGCTGACCGCCATCCGCATTGCCGAGCTCGCCTGTGAGGCGGGCCTGCCCCCCGGAGTTCTTAACGTCGTTCCCGGCTTCGGCGAGGAGGCCGGAAAGCCGCTCGCCCTGCATGGCGGCGTCGACATGGTCACCTTCACCGGCTCGACCGAAGTCGGCAAGCTCATGCTTCGCTACGCCGGCGAATCGAACATGAAGCGCGTATCGCTCGAATGCGGCGGCAAGAGTCCGCACGTCGTGCTTGCTGACGCGGATCTAGACTCTGCCGCCGAGGACATTGCCTGGGGCATTTACTACAACGCCGGGGAGACCTGCAACGCCGGCTCCCGCGTCATCGTCCATGCCAGCATCAGGGAGGAGTTGCTCAAGGGGATTGCGCGCGTGGCGAAGAAGATCACTCTCGGTCACCCCTTCGATCCCGCCACACAGATGGGCGCGCTGATCGATCAGGGGCATATGCAGCGCGTGCTCGACTACATCGACGCCGGCATCGCTGAAGGCGCGCACTTGGCGCTCGGCGGTAAGCCGGCCCTGACCGACACCGGAGGCTACTACGTCGAGGCGACGATTTTGGATGAGGTGGGACCGCAGATGCGGGTTTCGCGCGAGGAGATCTTCGGTCCGGTGCTCGCCGTGACGCCGTTTCACGAGGAAGCCGAGGCGATCGTGATGGCGAACGACAGCATCTACGGTCTCGCCGCAGCCGTGTGGACGAAAGATATCAATGCCGCGCATCGGCTCTCGAGCGCCCTGCGCGCCGGCACCGTGTGGGTCAACAGCTTCGATCGATCCACGGTCGCGACACCCTTCGGCGGCTTCAAGCAGTCCGGCTTCGGCCGCGACCGCTCGGCGCACGCGATCGACAAATACGCGGATTTGAAGACCATCTGGACTGCTTACCGATGAAATGGACGCTCTCCCGATGACGGCCGGACGCTGACAACGAGAGCGCCGGCGCGCCCCGCGCCGATCAGCCCCCTTCGTCCTCCGCGATCATCGCAGCGCCCTTCTCGGCGACCATGATGGTCGGCGCATTGATATTGCCGGACGTTACCGCCGGAAAGATCGACGCGTCGACGATCCGCAGGCCTGGAACGCCGTGCACCCGCAGCCGAGCGTCGACGACCGATGCGCCCGGGTCCGGTCCCATGAGGCAGGTGCTCGTCGGATGAAATACCGTGGTCGCACGTTCGCGCAAGTCCTGCAGTAGCTCGGCATCGGATTGTTGCGCGAGACCGGGCAGCATCTCCGCTTCGATGACGCTCGAGAGGGGCGCGGTCGCGGCAATAGTGCGCAGCAGGTGCATTCCGGCAACCGCTTCGCGTAAGTCGTGTTCGGTGGTCAGATAATCCGTATAAATCAGGGGCGCATCGAAGGGGTTCGCGGATCGGATTTCGACGCGGCCACGACTTGTCGGCCGGCACGGGTTGAACGACAGCATGAATGCCGAGAAAGGGTCCGGATTCATCAGCCGGCGGATGGGCCATTGCTCGGCGTTGTAGCTGAGCGGACTGAAGTAGAGCTGTAGATTTGGGATCGGTTGCCGCGCATCGCTCCTCACGAAGCCGCCGGCTTGATTGATGCTGATCGCCAGCTGGCCGCCCCGCGTGAGCAGGTAGCGCAGTCCCGCCTTGACTTTGCCTGTGAGCGGATAGAGCTCATCGTTCAGCGTTGGGACCTTGGAGCGAAAGCAGAACGTCAGGTCCAGATGGTCCTGCAGATTTCTCCCCACGGCCGGGTTGTCCGCCACGACCGCAATCCCATGCCGGCGCAACAAGGCGCCGTCGCCGATCCCGGAAAGCTGCAGCAGCTGCGGCGTATTGACCGTCCCGAGGCAAAGAATGACTGCCTTCCCGGCGCGCGCTTCGAGCGTGCGATTGCCATGCCGGTACGCGACACCCACGGCGCGCGTGCCGTCGAAGAGAACCCGCAGCGCATGCGTGTGCAGGCGCAGGCTCAAGTTGGAACGCCCGAGCGCGGGCCGCAGGTGGCACTGGGCAGTCGACTCGCGAATACCGTCTCGGGTGGTGATCTTGTAGATTCCGACGCCCTCGGCATCGGCGCCGTTGAAGTCCTCGGTGTACGCGTAGCCCAGAGCCTCGCAGCTCTCGATGAATGTTCGGCAGAGCGGATGTGCGTCATGCGACATGTCGCTGACGTGAATCGGTCCGCCGTGGCCGACGTACGCGCTATCGGCGGTGTCGCAGTAGTCCTCGGCCATCTTGAAGAACGGCAGCACATCGCGGTAACCCCACCCCGGATTGCCGAGCGCCTGCCAGCCGTCGAAATCACAGGGGAAACCGCGGACATACACCATGCCATTGATGGAACCAGAGCCCCCTAGGACCTTACCGCGCGGCCAATAGCCGCGCCGGCCCGCGAGTGCCGGATCCGGCTCCGAGCGGTACATCCAGTTGACCCGAGGATCGCCGAAAGTGCGTCCGTAGCCGACCGGCACGCGGATCCAGAAGCGGCGGTCCGAACCGCCGGCCTCGAGCAACAGCACATTGTTTTTCCGGCTGGCCGACAGACGGGTCGCGACCACGCAGCCGGCAGTTCCCGCCCCGACGATGATGTAATCGAAGTCATTCATTCTATGCTCGCATGCCGGTACCATCACCCTTGCGGACAAAGTTTTCGCCGACCGGCCGGCGCTCACGAGGAAGCGCTATACCTCCTCGCGGGAACTCGACCGATAGCTAGCGCGCGCCAGCCAGTCGGGATTGATTTCCACACCCCAACCCGGCTCTGCGGGAATGGTGACGCAGCCGTCTCGGATCGCAAAGGGATCGCCCAGGAAAAGACCTTCCTGCCACGGATAGTAGTCGGGGCCTTCGATCGAAAATTCGAGATATTTGCCGGCATTTGGAATCGCACCCAGGAGATGCATGGTGCAGATCGTGACCAGCGAGAGGTTTGCACTGTGCGGCGTACACGGCAGGCCCGCGTCGGCGGCCATGCGAACGACGCGCAGCGTGCGCGCCATACCTCCCATATACATCACATCCGGTTGCACCACGTCGACCGCACGCATCTCGATCATGCGCGCCCAGGTGGCGAGGTCCCAATCCTGCTCGCCACCCGTAACATCGATGTCAAGTGCGTCGGCGACCTGCTTGGTTTCCTCGAGCTTCCAGTAGGGGCAGGGCTCTTCGAAGTGGCTTACACCCTCCGACTCCAGCAGTCTGCCGACCTCGATGGCACGGCGCGGGGAAAAGCCGCTGTTGGCGTCGACCAGCTTGGCCGTACCGTCCCCGAGGGCCCGCGCCACGCGCGGCACGATGGTCTCGGTTCGGCCCGGCCACTCGTCGACGTCGTGCCCACATTCGGCTGCGATCCGCCACTTGAAAGCATCGAAGCCCTTCTCGTCGCGAAGGCGGACGAGGCGGTCTGCCTCGTCGCCGGGTAAGATGTCGCGCTTCATCGAGGACGCATATGCGCGAAGGCTCCTCGGCTCACCGCCCATGAGCGCGACCACCGGCTTACCCTCGAGTTTGCCGCGCAAGTCCCACAGTGCAGTATCCAATCCGGCAATGGCCCGGCAACGATAGCTTCCGGGAAACTTATGCTCGCGCTCTTCGATCCGCTCCACCAGCGCGTCAATGTCGAGCGCATCTGCGCCGAGCGCCCACGGCGCGACCTGTCGGTGAAAGATCGTCGCCGTGATATCGGCGTTGTAGGTCGAGGTCTGTCCCCAGCCGACGTCGCCGGTTCCGGTCGTGACACGCACGAAGCAGACGAATTGGTCAGCGAAGGTTTCCAGTTTGGCAATCGTGGTCATTGGCTCTCATCCTCTACCGCGTTCTGTCTTGCCGTGCTGTGGTTTGCGACGATCCTCAATATTATTGGTCTCGAGCGCGCAAAGTGGTTGCAAAATGCCGGCGGAGTAGCAGGGCTTGTATTTTATTTCCGCGGCCGCCGCCGCGCCGAACAAATGGCGCTGCGAGCCGCGCCCGCCCTGGATGCGGATCTCCGGGGCCCGATCGGGGCTGCGATCACCGCTGCGCGCTCTGCCAGTTCGGCGCGGTGTAAAAGGGCGCATCTTCGGCAGGCAACAGGCCGCGGCCTAAGATGTGGTCCGCCGCCTTCTCGGCCAGCATGATCGTCGGTGCGTTGAGATTGCCGGTGGTCACGGACGGCATGATGGAGGAATCCACGACCCGCAGCCCTTCCAATCCGCAGACGCGCGCCTCCGGATCTACCACCGCCGTCGGATCCTTGGGGTCGCCCATTTTGCACGAGCACGACGGATGGTACGCGCTCTCGACCTTGCCGCGGATGAAGTCATCGATTTGCGCATCCGTCCGAACTTCAGCGCCCGGCTGAATTTCCCGCCCGCGATAGCGATCGAAGGCGGGCTGCGAAAAGATTTCCCGCGTCAGACGCACGCAGGCGCGCATCTCGATCCAGTCGTCCGGCTCGCTCAGGTAATTGAACAGAATGCGCGGCTTGTCGAGCGGATTGGTCGAGGCCAAGCGCACCCAGCCGCGGCTCTTCGAGCGCATCGGCCCGACATGGGCTTGAAAGCCGTGCTCCTGCGCGAGGGTCGAGCCGTCGTAGGCCACGGCCATGGGCAGGAAGTGATACTGGATGTCCGGATAGGTCACCCCGGCGCGGCTGCGAATGAAGCCGCAGGTCTCGAAATGGTTGGTGGCGCCCAGGCCGTCCTTGCGCAGCAGCCATCGCGCCCCGATCAGCGCACGATTCCACCAATTGATCGACGTATACAGGGTGATGGGCTCCTTGCAGGCGACTTGAAAATAAAATTCCAGGTGATCTTGCAGGTTCTCGCCGACGCCGGGCAGATCGTGCACGAGATCAATGCCGTGCGCCCGCAATTCCGCAGCCGGACCTACGCCGGAGAGTTTCAACAGCTGCGGTGAATTAATCGGTCCGCCGCAGAGTATGAGTTCTTCGCCAATCCGCACGCGATGCGTGGCGCCTCCCCGGCTGTATTCCAGGCCGCGGGCGCGCCGGCCCTCGAACAATATGCGGGTCGCCAGCGCGCCCGTGAGGACCTGGAGGTTCGGCCGGCGCATGGCCGGACGTAAGTACGCATTAGCGGCGCTGCAGCGCCTGCCGCCGCCCACGGTCATGTCCATGCGGCCGAAGCCTTCCTGTTGAAAGCCGTTGACGTCCGCGGATTGCGGATATCCGGCTTCGCCGGCGGCGGTGAGCCATGCGGCGTGCAGTGGGTTGGTCAGTCGGCCATAGCGCGTTTGCAGCTTGCCGGTGCCGCCGCGGTATTGGTCACCGCCCTCCTCGCGCTTCTCGGCGCGCTTGAAATAGGGCAGCACGTCGCGGTACGACCAACCCGCCGCGCCCTCCCTTGCCCAGCGCTCGAAATCCTGCGGATTGCCGCGAATGTACACGAGGCCATTGATCGATGAGGAGCCGCCCAGCACCTTGCCGCGCGGCGTATGCATGCGCCGGCCGTTCAGATGCGGTTCAGGTTCCGTGTGGTAGAACCAGTTGTATTTCGGCATGTTCATCGGAATCGACAGGGCCGAGGGCATCTGAATGAAAATGGAGCGGTCGGAGCCGCCGTACTCGAGCAGCAGCACCCGGCGCCGACCCTCGGCGGTGAGTCGATCTGCGAGGACGCAGCCCGCGGATCCGGCACCGACGATGACGTAATCGAAGCTTGCGTCCGCCAACTTCATACGTTACCGGTCCGTGCACCACCGGGGCGCGTGCGCAGCGTCAATACGGCGCATCGACATCGCCCATGGCGACGTACACGCTCTTGAGCTGAGTGTAGTGCTCCAGCGCGGCACGGCCGTTCTCGCGCCCGAGACCCGACATCTTCACACCGCCGAACGGCAATTCGATCGGCGTGACGTTGTAGTGGTTGATCCAGCACGTGCCGGCCTGCAACTGGGCGATCACCCGGTGACCGCGAGTCAAGTCGTTGGTGAATACGCCGGCCGCCAGCCCGTATTCCGTGGCATTGGCGCGTTCGATCACTTCGCGCTCATCGGTGAATTCCAGCACCGACATCACGGGTCCGAAAATCTCCTCGCGCACGATCGCCATGTCGTCGCGGCAATCGTCGAAGATGGTCGGGGCCACGAAATATCCTTTGCTTAAGGTACCGCTGGTCACGCGGTTACCGCCGATCAGAAGCCGCGCGCCCTCGGCGCGGCCGCGCGCGATAAGCTTAAGCACCTTGTGCATGTGCTGCTCGGATATCAACGCGCCGACCTGCGTCGTTGGATCCAGAGGATCGCCGATCCGCATCACACTCACGCGCTTGACCAGACGCTGCAGAAAGGCCGCCTTCACCGACGCATGCACGAACACGCGCGTGGCGTTGGAACACACCTGGCCGGAGGAGTAGAAATTAGCGAGCAGAGCGCCCGCCACCGCGTTGTCCAGCTTGGCATCGTCGAAGATAATCAACGGCGACTTGCCGCCGAGTTCGAGCGTCACGCTCTTCAGAGTCTGCGCGGCATCGCTCATGACGGCCTTGCCCGTTCCCACTTCACCCGTGAGCGACACTTTGCGAATGTCGGGGTGGCGGGTGAGCAAACGACCGGTATCGGCAAAGCCTTGCACCACCTGGAACACGCCCGGCGGCAGTCCGGCCTCGAGCAGGATCTCTTGCAGCTTCACCGCGGTGAACGGCGTGAGCTCGGCCGGCTTGAAGATCATGGCATTACCGCAGGCCAGAGCGGGCGCCGCCTTCCAACACGCGATCTGCAGGGGGTAATTCCATGCGCCAATGCCGGCGACCACACCGAGCGGCTCGCGACGTGTATAGCCGAACGCTTGGCCGCCGAGATCGATGTGCTCGCCGCTCAAGGATTGCGCCAGGCCGGCAAAATAGTCGAAACAATCGGCGCCGGAAATGACGTCGACCACCAGAGTCTCCTGGATGGGCTTGCCGGTGTCGCGCGATTCGAGTTCGGCGAGCTCCTGATTGCGGGACCGCAACAGCTGTGCGGCGCGGCGCAGCACCCGCGCACGCTCCGCGCCCGTCATCGCAGCCCAGATGATTTGGCCACGCTGCGCCGCGCGCACCGCCGCATTGATGTGCGCCGGGCCCGCGACGTTCACGTAGCCAAGCACTTCCCCGGTCGCCGGATTGATGGAAGCAAAACGCTCGCCCGCCGCGGGCGCCGCCTCTGCGCCCTCATCGCTGCCGACCGCCGCCGCTGCGGCGCGGCCGGTTATGAGTCGTCCGTCGACGAATTCCGTCAGCAACGCGCGCGCGCTCTCGCTGTCCGCTTCGCGCCATCCCGACAGTGCCGCCCGCAGCCACACGCCGTCGATCATCGCGGCAATCATTGCGGCCAGACTTTGCGCCTCATCGGGCGGCACGAGCTTTTTGAGCGAAGTGCGCAAATTCGTCAGCGTGCGGCGTTGATACACGGACTGCACGCGCTTCAGGCGCTGGACCTGCAGCACTTGGCCCCAGAAAGCCAGCCACGCTGTTCCGGTGCGCTGCTCGAACTCTTCCGGCGCCAAATTCGCATCGATCACGGCCTGGATGCGGGCACGCGGCGTACTGCTCTGACGCAATCGAGCCCGTACGTGGTCCCCGACGCGTCGCGCGAGCGAACGAAACGCGGCGTCGAGCAAGCCGTCCTTGTCACCAAAATAATGAGCGACCAGCCCGGGTGACACGCCCGCTCGGCCGGCAATCTGCGCAAGCGTCGTGCCCACATAACCAAGTTCGGCTAGGCTATCGATCGTGACCTCGATCAGCTGGCATCGTCGCGTCTCCTCCAAGGGCTCTCGAGAGAGGTCCGTCAAACCGGTTGATTGATTGTTCAAGTTGATGGCCCTTGCAACGCGCCGAGCGGCTTTGTAGAGACACCCGTCGAGTTCAGACTAAGATGAAAATTGCCAGAAATATATCTTAAATTTCAAACAACTAGGGAAGCATGGTGAGCGCCAACCACGCCTCGTTAAACAATCATTCAAAATTTGACTTGCCGCCATCATGCCGCCCCAGGGGCGGCGTGGTCAAGCTCTGCAGCGGGAATCGCCGGCAACGCGGCGCAGCGCCGTCCACAACGCGCTTGCACCTGTTCGCGGCGCTCACCTTCGCGGCGCTCGCTCTGACGTTCGCGGCGTTCGCGGCCCCAGCTGCGGCGACCGGCTCAACGGGCGAGGCAGGAGGGTCAGGCGGATCAGGCGCCTCAGCCGGCAGCGCTGACCCACCGAGCTGCCAGGCGGTGCGCTTCTCCGACATCGGTTGGACCGATGTCACGGCGACGACCGCATTGGTGGCTCAATTGCTGCGCACGATCGGCTACACACCGACCATCACGGTGCTGTCGGTGCCCGTGACCTTTACGTCCCTGCAAAACAAAGACATCGACGTATTCCTCGGTAATTGGATGCCGGCCGAAGAGGCCGATCGCCGCCCTTATATCGACAATGGTTCGGTCGTGGTCATCCGGCCGAATCTCGAGGGCGCCAAGTACACCTTGGCGGTGCCGGCTTATACGTATGCCGTGGGACTGAAGGACTTCAACGATATTCGGCGCTTCGCAACGCAGCTCAATAACTCCATTTACGGCATTGAGCCCGGCAACGACGGCAACCGCCTCGTGCTCAAGATGCTCAAGCAAGATCAATTCGGTCTTGGCGATTTCAAGTTGATCGAATCGAGTGAACAAGGCATGTTGGCCCAGGTCGAGCGCGCCTACCGCAACGAGCAACCCATCGTGTTCCTGGCGTGGGAACCGCATCCGATGAACATGCGCTTCGATATCAAGTATTTGACCGGGGGCGATGCGGTGTTCGGCCCGAATTTTGGCGGCGCAACCATCTACACGGTGACGCGCAAGGGATACAGCGCCGAGTGCCCGAACATGGGCCGCTTGCTCGCGAATCTCACCTTCACGCTGCGCGGCGAGAGCGAAATGATGGCCGCCATCCTGGATCGGCACGAACAGCCGGACGTCGCAGCGGCCGCCTGGTTGAAGGCAAACCCCACAGTGGTAAAGGCCTGGCTCGAGGGCGTGCGCACCTTCGACGGACGCCCGGCGCCGAGCGCCCTGTCGCATTCGGCGCCGTCACTGCGCCCAAGAGGCTTCGAGCAGTGGATCATCAGTCACAAGATTCCGGTGGGCGATGCCATGGCGGTGGCCATTGACACGATCAAGACGCACGGCACGCTCGTGTTCAGCGGCATTTCCCTGGTGATCCGCGGCACGGTCGACGGGGTGACGGCGCTGCTGCGGGCGCTCCCGGCGCCGGTCCTGATCGCCGCCTTCGCGGCGTTGGCTTGGGCCCTGCGGCGTTCCTGGACACTCACGGCGTTTGTCGCCTTGGCGCTGCTATTCATTTTGAATCAGGGCTACTGGGGCGCAACGCTCGAGACGCTCGCGTTGGTGGTAGTGGCAACTTTTGCGTCCGCCGCCATCGGGGTGCCGCTCGGGATCGCCGCGGCGCACCGGCCGCGGCTGTTCGCCGCCATGCGGCCCGTGCTCGATCTGATGCAGACCCTGCCCACCTTCGTCTATCTCATTCCGACCCTGGTGTTGTTCGGGCTCGGCGTCGTGCCCGGTCTCATTTCCACCGTGATATTTGCCTTGCCCGCGCCGATCCGCCTCACGCATTTGGGCATCTCCTCCGTGCCGCGACCTCTCCTCGAGGCGGGCGAGGCCTTTGGCGCCACGCCCATGCAGCTGCTGTGGAAGGTCGAACTGCCGAGCGCCGCGGGTACCATCATCGCCGGCATTACCCAGTGCATCATGCTCAGTCTCTCGATGGTCGTGATCGCCGCGCTGGTCGGCGCCGGCGGGCTGGGAGTCCCGGTCGTGCGTGCGCTCAACTCGGTGCAGGTGGGCATGGGCTTCGAAGCCGGCTTCACCATCGTGCTGCTCGCGATCATCCTGGACCGCATCAGCCGGCCCAAGGAGCGCGAGGTTTCGCGATGACCGCAGCAATCGAATTTCAAGGTGTCGACATTCTTTTTGCCCGCCAGCCGGGCCGCGGCGGCCGCACGGCCATCCGCGACGCGCTTGCGGCACTCGATGCCGGGGCAACCCGCAGCGACATTCAGAACAAGTTCGGAGTCATCGTGGGCGTAGCCGGCGCCAATTTGAGTATTGCGCGCGGCGAGATTTCGGTGCTGATGGGACTGTCGGGCTCCGGGAAGTCCACTTTGCTGCGCGCCGCGAACGGCTTGAATCCGGTGACCCGCGGCCATGTACAGATTCACGACGGCGACTCGACCATCGACGTCGCCACCTGCGACTCCGCGCAATTGCGGCGGGTGCGGCGCGAGTGCGTGGCGATGGTGTTTCAGCAGTTCGGGCTCCTGCCCTGGCGCACCGTTCGCGAGAACGTGGGCTTCGGCCTGGAACTACGCGGCGAAGGCGCGGCATCGCGAAAGGCGATCGTCGATGAAAAATTGGAGCTGGTCGGCCTATCTCAGTGGGCCGAGCGCTATGTCAGCGAACTGTCGGGAGGCATGCAGCAGCGCGTCGGCTTGGCGCGGGCTTTTGCAACCGACGCCGACATCCTGTTGATGGATGAGCCCTTCTCCGCGCTCGACCCGTTGATCCGCGGCAAGCTGCAGGGGGAATTGCTTGCGCTGCAGGAGCGGGTAAAAAAGACCATTCTGTTCGTCAGCCACGACTTGGACGAGGCGCTGCGGCTCGGCGACCGAATTTCGATCCTGCAGAACGGGCGCATCATTCAAACCGGGACGGCCGAGGACATCGTGCTCGCACCCGCGGACGACTACGTGGCCGAATTCGTGCGCCACATGAATCCGCTCGACGTGCTGACCGGCAGCATGATCATGCGCGAGCGGGCGCAGCTGCCCTGCGAAGGCGATGCAGTGTGGCTCGACGAGCGCCGCCGCTACCGGCTGTCGCTGAACGGCGCCGATGAAGCGCTCGCCCTGCAATTCGACGGCGTCGAGCACGCGCTGCGCCACGTGCGGGACGACGCGGCGCTGGCGAGCATCGAGCCGGGCCTTGCGGTCGCGCCCTCCTCGCTATCGCTGCAGTCCATCATTCGATTGCGCCAGGCGACGGGGCATCCGGTGCTGCTCGCCGAGGGCGGTCGATTCATCGGCGTGTGCGGCGAGACTGAAATCATTCGCGCGCTCGCCGGTAGCCGGCATTAGCCGGCATTAGCCGGGACTACTCATTGAACCGGTGCGATAAGTTGCATGAATTGTTTTTAAATATTATGATGAATATAATATAAACATCGGAGCGCCGCTCGCAACGCTGGGGGAACCGCCATGAATCACGACGTCATTATTTCCTGTGCCGTTACCGGAGACGACACCAAGGTCACGAAGAGCCCGCATTGCGCAATCACTCCCGAACAGATTGCCGCGACCGCCGTGGCGGCGGCGCAGGCCGGCGCCGCCATCGTACACATCCACGTGCGCGATCCGGAAACCGGCGCGTTCAGCATGGAGACGCGTCACTACCGGGAAGTGGTCAAGCGTATCCGCGAAAGCAAAGTCGATGTTATCGTGAATCTGACCTGCGGCATGGGCGGCTACATCGTCGTCGGTGAGCACGGCTTGAAGGACACTCCGGCGCCGGGCAGCGATTTCGTGACCCAGGAAGAGCGGATGCGGCACATCATCGATTTGTGTCACGAGGGGCTGTACCGGCCCGATATCGCCACTCTCGATTGCGGCAGCCTGAATTTCGGGGACGGCAATCGCGCCTACGTGTCCACACCGAACTACCTGCGGCAGGGCGCCGCGATTGCGAAGGAGTTGGGCGTCAAGCCGGAGCTCGAGGTATTCGATACGGGCAATCTCTGGTTCGTCAAGCAGATGATCAAAGAAGGCCTTCTTGCCGCGCCTTCGCTGATCCAGCTGTGTATGGGCATTGCATACGGAGTGCCGGCCGATGTCGGCCACTTGCTCGCGATGGTCAACGCGTTGCCGGAGAACTGCAATTGGGGCACGTTCGCCATCAGCCGCATGCAAATGCCCTGGGTTGCGCAGTCGATACTGTTGGGCGGCAATGTCCGCGTCGGACTCGAGGACAATCTGTACTTGAGCAAGGGCGTCTATGCGAGCAACGCCCAACTCGTGGAAAAGGCCCGCACCATCATCGAGGCGATGGGTGCCCGCATTCTCACCGCCGCGCAGGCGCGGGAGCGGCTGCAATTGCATTGAGCTAGGAGCCTGTCTGAGTAATCCCCGTGGCCGCGACCGTGGCAGATTTCGCTTCAGCCGAGGCGGAGCCGACGCGGTTGGGTCAACACCCAATAAGGAGGCGACAACGATGGATGAAGCGAAATCTGCCCGGTTCCGAAGGGTTGGCTGGGGGACGGGCGTCTGCGGCGTTACGCGGCTTGGCCGTGGTGCCCGCCACGGCCTGCGCCGCGCGCCTTGCATCCGCTCCGTCTCCCGGCCAACGCGGCTCACGCGGATTACTCAGACAGGCTCCTAGCGCCGATGACCGAACTTCCCCCCCACCGCGCCAAGATCCTGCCGGAATGGATCGACTACAACGGGCATATGCGCGATGCGTACTACGTCGTCGTCTTGAGCAATGCCGTCGATGAGGTGATGGATCGCTTGGGACTCGATGCAGCCTATCGCGAGCGCACACGGTGCACCCTGTATACGCTCGAGCTGCACATGCACTTCTTGCATGAGGTCAAGAGCTCGGACGAGCTGAGCGTCGCGACATCGGTGCTTGATTTCGATCGCAAGCGGATCCATGCCGGCTGCCGATTCACCTGCCCGCGAATAAGCGGCACGGTAGCGACCGGTGACGTCATGCTGTTGCACGTGCATCAGGGCGAGAAGCCCGCGAGCGCCGCCTTTCCGTTGGAGGTCGAGCGGCGGCTCGAAGCCCTCAAGGTGCCGCCGGCCGCGCTCGCGGCGTGGGGCCCCGCTTCGCGCAAGATCGAACTGATGCGCCGGTGAGCACCATGTCGGCGGCGGCACTCCAACGACTGATCGCGCCGCGCAGCATTGCGCTGATCGGCGCAAGCGCGTGGACGGACGCGGTCGCCAAGGGCAATGCGGCGGTCGGCTACGAGGGCACGGTCTGGCGCGTGCATCCGAACCGAACGTCGACGGCCGCGACCACATTTTATCGCTCAGTCGCCGATCTGCCGGGCGCGCCCGACGCCGCCTTCATTGCCGTACCGAACCACGAAGCGCCCGCCGTTGCCGGCCAGCTGGCGGCGCGGGGCGCCGGGGGCTTCGTCTGTTTCTCCTCCGGCTTTTCGGAACTGGGAACCGAATCGGGCACGCAGCTGACGCAGGCGCTCCTCGATAGTGCGGGCGCGCTGCCGTTCTTTGGCCCGAACTGTTATGGCTTCGTGAATTTCTTCGACCGGGCGGCGCTGTTGCCCGATCAGGTCGTCGGGCCGCACATCGAGCGCGGCGTCGCCTTGATTTGTCAGAGCGGCACCATCGCGCTCACGCTCAGCTTCAACGAGCGCTCGGTGCCGATCGGTTATCTTTTTTCTGTCGGCAACCAAACCCGACTCGCCGTTGAGGATCTGATCGAGGTTCTCTGCGACGATCCGCGCGTCACGGCGTTTGGTTTATATCTCGAAGGCATCAAGGATGCGGAGAGGTTCGCGCGGGCCGCAGACAAGGCGCGCCTCTCCGGCAAGCCGATCGCCGTGGTGAAGTCTGGACGCACGGCGGCAGCGGCGCGTACGGCGCACAGCCACACGGGCGCCCTGGCCGGCGCGGATACCGTATTTGAGGCTTTTTGCCGGCAGGCGGGGCTCGCGCGGTGCGATACGCTGGCCGCTCTGTGCGAAACGCTGAAGCTGTTTCACACCGGGGGAGCCCTCGCCGGCCGCAAGGTGCTGGTCATGGGCGCCTCCGGGGGCGACATGGCGATGACCGCGGACGTGGCGCGCACGCTTGATCTCGATTTTTCGCCCATCCCCCGAGAACAGTCGACAACTCTGCGCGAGCTGTTGACGGACCGTGTGACGATCGCCAATCCGTTCGATATCCATACCTATTTATGGTTCGATCCGCCGGCGTTGGGACGCGTGTTCGCCACGGTTCTGAACGCGGGGTACGACGCCGTCGGGTTCATGTTGGACTGTCCGCCCGAAGCAAAGGCCGATACGGCCTCTTTCGACGCCGCGATCGACGTGTTCATCGAGGCATCACGCGGCGCGCCTGCGCGTGCAGCATTGATTGCATCCCTCCCCGAGACGATCAGCGAGCGCGTTCGCCAGCGCTGTTTGCAGGGCGGCGTCATCCCGCTGCAGGGGCAACGTGAGGCCCTCGAAGCCTTGGCGGTGGCCGGCGCGGCGGGACAGGCCTGGCGCGCGAACCGCGGTGTGCGATTGCAAATACCCCCCAGCGGACCTCATTGCTCGGGAGCGGCCTACACGTTAAGCGAGTACGACGGCAAGACCGCGCTCGCGGGATTCGGCGTGATGATCCCGCGCGGCAAACTCGCAGCACCCGACATGGCCGCGGACTGCGCGGCAACTCTGGGATTTCCGGTCGTGATCAAAGCCGTGGGTGCCCATTTGGAGCACAAGACCGAGGTGGGCGGAGTCGCACTGAATGTCCGCACTGCAGCCGATGCACGTGCGGCGGCGCGGCGCTTGAGTGAGCTCTCCGATTCTCTATTGGTCGAAGAGATGACCGGCGACGGAGTCGCTGAAATCCTCATCGGCCTCATCGTCGATCCCCAATTCGGCCAAGTCCTGGTGTTGGGAGCGGGCGGCGTGCTCACCGAGTTACTGTCGGACAGCGTCACGCTGCTTCCGCCTTGGACCCATGGGTCGGTCGAATCGGCGGTGAGGAGTCTTAAGATCGCGAAGCTCCTCGCCGGGTACCGGGGCAAGCCGCCCGGCGATGTCGACGCGCTGATCGACACCATCCTCAACGTCACCCGCTATGCCTCCGCCAACCTGGCGGCGCTGATCGAAATCGACGTCAATCCAGTCATCGTACGGCCCGCCGGCAAGGGCGCGGTCGCAGTCGATGCGTTGATCCGCCTGAAACAACTCGCGTAAGACTGCAGGGAGTCCGTCATGTCCGATGGTATCAAGGTTGCCAAAGAAGGAAATGTACTCGAGGTCACGATCGACCGGCCGAAAGCAAACGCCATCGATCTTGCGGCCAGTCGCCGATTGAACGAAGTCTTCATCTCGTTTCGTGACGACCCGACACTGCGAATTGCAATCATCACGGGTGCCGGCGATCGATTCTTCTCGCCCGGTTGGGATCTCAAGGCGGCAGCCGCGGGCGAGAAATCCGACGAGGATTGGGGGGTGAGCGGTTTTGCCGGCCTCAATTACCCCAGAAATCTCAACAAGCCCATCATTGCGGCCGTCAACGGCATCGCCTGTGGCGGCGGCTTCGAAGTCGTGCTCGGCACCGACATCATCGTCATGGAGGAGCATGCAAGATTTGCGCTGCCCGAAATCAACGTCGGCGTGCTCGCCGATGCCGGTACCATCAAACTGCGCCGCCGCATTCCCTATCATGTGGCGGTCGAATTTCTAATGACGGGCCGGTGGATGGATGCCGCCGAAGCCAAGCACTGGGGACTTGCCAACCATATCGTGCCCAAGGGTCAAGGGCTCGCCAAGGCTCGTGAGATTGCGCGGCAACTCGCCGAGGGGCCGCCCCTCCTCTTTCCGGCGATCAAGCAACTTTTGCGGCACACGGAAATGGTGCCCGAGCACCAGGCGTTCGAGTTACACGACTCTCTGGATATCGTGCAACAAGTCATTCGCTCCGATGACCTGAAAGAGGGCACTCGGGCGTTCGCCGAGAAACGCAAGCCGCGCTGGACTGGCCATTAGCCCGCGGGTCCGGCCATTAGCCCGCGGGTCCGGGCATTAGTCCGGCAACGCCCGCCTCTAGCAACCGGCGCCATTTGCGTCCATGCTGCAATCATGGATGTGTTATTGGTGGAAGATAATCATGAGGTGAGCCTGATTACCGTGGAGTATCTGACGGAATTGGGCCACCAAGCCGTGGCCGTCACGGATGCGGAATCGGCGGTCGCACAGCTCGGTGAGCGCGCGTTCGATACGGTGTTGACCGACGTGAGATTGCCGGGCATGTCGGGTATCGATCTTGCCAAGGAACTGATCAAAAGATATCCGAAGCTTCCGGTGGTGATTGCTTCCGGATATGGCGCGCTGAATGTGGAATTCATTTTAGGGCATCACCAGCCCAATGTGTTCGTGCTGCCCAAACCCTATGACATGCCGACGCTGCAGCGGACCTTGGCCGAGGCCGCCGCGTTCGCGAAATCGTGAGCGCGAGGGCATCTGGGGCGGCACGGCCAGGCGGCGCACCGGGCGGCGGCTGGGAGCCTGTCTGAGTAATCCCCGTGGCCTTACCTAAGGCAGATTTCGCTTCAGCCGAGGCGGAGCCGACGCGGTTGGGTCAACACCCAATGAGGAGGCGACAACGACGGATGAAGCGAAATGTGCCCGGTCCCGAAGGGTTGGCTGGGGGACGGGCGTCTGCGGCGTTGCGCGGCTTGGCCGTGGTGCCCGCCACGGCCTGCGCCGCGCGCCTTGCATCCGCTCCGTCGCCCAGCCAACGCGGCTCACGCGGATTACTCAGACAGGCTCCTATACGGCCCGGTTCTCCGCATCGGCGTTCGTGCGTTTGTCCGGTGAATTCGCACAATGCGGGCAGCAACTCGGTGCCGCGCCAATCGTCTCGCTGAGCAGATCCGTCAACTCATGCGCATTGTTGTGAAACTCATCGACGTACGGCTTGTGCTGCCGCACTAGATCCACGGCAAGCGCGAAGGCGGCCGAGGGATCGACGTCATCATCTCGGAAAATCTCCTTGTGAATCGGGCATGTCTGCAACACGAGCGTCTGTCGCGCAATCTCGACCGCAATAGTCTGCTTTTGCTGCATGGCACGAGTCCTCCCAATGAGCGGGATTCGTCCTACGGTAGATCGTGCAAATCATATAGCTTGCACCACATGATCGCTACCATAATCGCGGGACATGTGTGTGCGCGCCCGGACATGGAGCGCTTCTCTCGTCAGAATGCGCCGATGCGCAACCGCGCGCTGCGCGGTTGGCCGGCGAGGCTGCGTTGCCCTCAGAATGCCAAGTACGGCCAGACGGGCGGCGCCAGGTCGCCAACCCCGCTCTCGATGGCCGGCCGGCCCTCGGCGACCGCTGCACGCTCCGCGAAGCGCTCGGAATCCGGCGACCGCATGGTTCCATGGGCCGACGCTGTCTGATGGCCCAACGCCGCGATGAGCGACCTGATTTCCATCTGCAATCGACCGAAGGCGTCGCTCAGATCGGGCGTCAACGTAAGTGCCCGGGCATCGTCCAACTGACGCGCCAACTGTCGCAGCTGCGATTCGCAATACACGAGCGCCTTTATCCGACTTCTCGTGCTGAGCGCCAGCAATCTCGCCCGCACGCTGTTGCGCACCAGGCTTCCGACGCTCACGTCCTTCTGATAGCGCACGTAAGGATGTGACCGTAACCGACCGGAGACCGTCCGAGCAATGCGCCAGCTCGAGCAGGCGATGCGGGAGAGCAGAGGATCGCCCCATGCCCACCGGGTAGAACCGAGCGCGCGAGCAATCGCCCGCACTCCCAATGCATTGCCCCTCAGCTGCCGCAAACGCGCGACTTCTTGATCCGTCATTGTTTTCCCCTTGTACTTTTCCAGCAACACCTAGATCGGGGTTGCATCTACATTGTCAAGGATTTTGACTGCAAATTCTGTAGGAATACTACGTATTTCTCATCCGAAGCGTGGCTGCGACGTTATGTTGTATATCCCCAACATCTGACAAATGGCAATGACCGGCTGCGCTATTACTGCAATGCCCGCATATGGTGTGGCACTCAACAACTTCCCGTAAGTGCAGGAAGAATAAGCACATGGAGACATATCTTTTGGGCAGTGCCTGGTAATCCGGCGCGCTCGTTGTCGGTCATTCAGGTCATCGTTCCTGGGGGATCCCAGGTCGCCTGCTGCAGCCGTGCAACATCGGATTCAACATATCGCGAGAAAATGCCGCCCCATCCACTAAGACGCGCAGGCAGTGCGTCTAACCGCCCAGCGGTCGCAGCAGGCCTCGGGAAATAATATGACGTTGCACTTCGCTGGTCCCGTCCCAGATCCGCTCGATCCGCGCGTCGCGCCAGATGCGCTCCAGCGGCAGATCGCTCATCAGCCCCATCCCGCCATGAATCTGTATCGCCTCATCCGCCACCATGGCGAGCATCTCGGTCGCCTTGACCTTGGCGATCGCCATGTCCATGTCGGTGTCGATCTTCCGGTCGCGCTTCCACGCGGCTTCCAGAACCAGTAGCTCGGCGGCCCTCAGTTCAACCGCCATGTCGGCGAGCTTGAAGCTGACGCCCTGAAACTTGCCGATCTGCTGGCCGAATTGCACGCGCTCGACGGCCCATTGAGTGGACAGCTCCATGGCACGCTCGGCGCGGCCGAGGCAGGTGGCCGCTACCTGCAAGCGCGTGGCGCCCAGCCAGGTATTGGCGACCTCGAAGCCGCGATGCAGTTCACCCAGAATGGCGCTCTTCGGCATGCGGCAGTTGTTGAATTCGAGGATGCTGTTGGTGTACCCCCGGTGCGACACATTCTTATAGCCGGGACGCACCACAAAGCCGGGGGTGCCCATGTCGACCAAGAACGCCGTCATCTTTTTGCGCGGTCCGTGCGCGCCGGTTTCCTCGCCGGATGCCGCGAATAAGATGACGTAGTCCGAATGGTCGGCGCCGCTGATGAAGTGCTTTGTGCCGTTGAGAAGGAAGTCGCCGCCCGATGCAACGGCGGACGTTTTCATGCTCCGCAGATCCGAACCGGCGCCGGGCTCCGTCATCGCGAGACACTCGGTTCGCTCGCCGCGCACGGTCGGCAGCAGATAGCGATCCCGCTGTTCGCCCTCGCACGCCAAGAGGATGTTCGAGGGTCTTCCCACGCAGGAATAATGCAACGCGTAATTGGTACGTCCCAGCTCCTTCTCGTACAGCACCCACGTGACGGTATCCAGTCCCCCACCGCCCACCTCGACCGGCATGTTGGCCGCATACAGGCCCGCGTCGATGGCCTTGGCCTTCAGTTCGCGGTGCAGATCCTCGCGCAATACACCGGTCTCTTCGACCTCTTTCTCGTGCGGATACAGTTCGTTTTGCACGAACTCGCGGGTCGTCTTGATGATGAGCTGCTGTTCATCGTTGAGCGAGAAATCCATGACTATCCCCCTTCTTTTATCGGCCCATTGGCGTGGCCCTTCGAGCCGCGGGCTCTGGTGCGCTTCGTCCTCGCCCACCGGCGCAGCAATTCCAGATGCAAGCTCAGTTGTTCGACCTGTTTGCGCGCCGGCCAGTCGCGCGGACTCGTCACCGCCCCCGCCGTCAGCCCATTGATGAAGGTGACCACCGAGCGCAGCACCCGGTCGCGTACAGCCATCGGCCACACTCGCCACTCCGACCAATGCTCGGCGAAACAGCGGGCAAACAACCGCATGTACTCCCGATGCACCCATACATTGAGTCGCTTGAGCTTGCGGTCCGCGGACACTTGGCCCCAAAAAGCCATCCAAAATGCGCATTCGGTGAAGCGCTGTGCATCGATCGCGAGGGCCTCCGACAGCACCCCGATCAAATCCGCTTCCCCGCCGTCGCGCTCCCGGGTCAGTCGCTCCTCGATGCGCAATAGGACAAGGCGCAGAGCCGCGAGAATGATGTCTTGTTTTGACTCATAGTAGTGAGCGACCATTCCGGTGGTGTATCCCGCCGCTCGGGCTATTCGCGCGACCGTCGCCTGTTCGAAGCCGTGGCTCGCGACCACCTGGCACGCCACGTGCGCAATCTCCTCGCGACGCCTTGCATGATCGACGATTTTCGGCATGTTGGTCTAGGAGCCTAGCGTTTGGCGCGGCTGCCGACCGGCTTGCCGGCTTCCTCCGGCACGGGAAGCGAGGCATGCGCCTGTCGAAGCGACTCGAGTTTCGCATGGGCCGCTCGGTCCACCGGCGCCGCCTTGGCCGCAGCGGTATCCACATGCAGATGCAGCTGTTCGCCGGTTGCGATCATCACCTCGTCGCGGCCGCAGTACAGGCGGTGAAACACGTGAAGACGCTTGTCGTCGAGCGCGAGCACCTGCGTTGTCACATACAGGGGCTCGCTGACTTTCGCTTCGCCAAGGTGTTTCACGTGACTTTCGACCGTGTAAAACATCCGGCCGGTCTTGCGATAGGCCTCATCGACTCCGACGCGCCGGTAGAGCGCATCCATTGCCTCCCCGAATAGATGCACATAGAGGAAATCGGACATGTGGCCGTTGTAGTCGATCCACTCGGGCCGAACGAGGCTGTCGAACCGAGGCAACGCCGGTCCGCGCGCACCGGCGGCGCTTGCCTCGGCGGAAGCCTGCGCAGCGCCGGCATCCTTGTACAGCCGCTCCTCGAGTGCGCGCAAGGTCGATCCGGCGCCGATATCAAACTGGCGCAGTACCTGCTGGATTGCGACCAGATAATCGTCGCGCAGACGCTCGAGCTCGCGAATCGAACGGCCGGCCGCCTGTTTTTGCGTGCCCTCGACCATGCGGTCGATCAACTGTTCGGTAAGCTCCGGCGCTTCGAGCTTGGTCCATGGCCATTTGAGCGCCGGTCCGAACTGCGCCAGCATGTGGCGCATGCCCGTCTCGCCGCCCGCCAAGTGATAGATCAGGTTGGTACCCATCGCCGCCCAGCGCAAGCCGGGGCCGTAAACAATGGACTCGTCCAGCTCACCCGTGGTCGCGACACCGTCGTTCACCATATGCAGGATCTCTCGCCAAATGGCTTCCTGAAGGCGATCGGTCAAGTGACCCGGCACCTCATGCCGCACGTGCAAGGCGTGCATGCCGATGTAGGTGAAGAATTTGGCCGCCGCCTCGATGGTGGCAGGCGCCGTCTTCTCGCCGCCGACGAGCTCGACCAGCGGCAGCAGGTACACGGGGTTGAAGGGATGTGCAACGCAAAAGCGCTCGGGCGCGACCATGTCCCGCTGCAGATCCGTGGGCATCAATCCCGACGTACTCGACGCGATCACGACGTCCGAACCGGCATGACGGCTCACCTGCGCGAGCATGCGCTGCTTGAGCGGCAACCGCTCCGGAATGTTTTCCTGGATGAAATCCGCACCCTCCGCCATCACGCGCAAATCGGTCGTAAACGACAGCTTGCCTTTGGGCGGGAGCGGCGCGAACGTGAGCCGCGCCAGCGCCGGTTCGGCATTCGCGACCGCGCCGCGGATCCACGCCTCCATCTCCGGTTTTACATCCGCTGCGATGACGTCGATTCCAAAATGCAGCGCCCGCGCCGCCCAGCCGCCGCCGATGACGCCGGTTCCCAAGAGCCCGAGAGTCCTCACGTCCCGCATGATTCATACCTCGCAAGCGCCGCGATCTTTGTAATTGTAACCAGTATAATATAAAAAAATAGCGACCGGAACGGGCCGCGGCGAACGGGGCCGCCGTCACGGGCGGACATCGCTTGTTTCGGCGCCGCCCGCCGCGCGATCTATTTCGCTGCCACTTGAGTGGCTGAAAGGAAGCTCTTCAGATGGTCGTACTCGGGCCGCGCCGATTGTGAGCCGTTGCCGGTCGACTTGAGCAGCGCCGTGTAGTAGCTCACGGCCTTAGCGTCGTCTCCGATCGCTTCGGCGGCCATCCCGGCGTTGAACAGTCCGTTGAATCGGTTGGGACTCAGCTTGAGTGCCCGTTCATATTCGACCAGCGCCTGCTGCGGGTGATGAAACTCGAGCAGCATATCCGCGAGCATTTCGCGAGCGGGGATATCCACCTCGCCCTGGCCGACTTTATCCTGCAGATCGGCGCTGGCGCGCATCTGCTTGAGCGCATCGGCCTCATTGCCCTGCGCAAACGCGACCCAGGCCAGGATTTCGCCGCGCTCGATCCGCGCTCCGGTCGAGTCCGCGAAATGAGCATCCTTTCCCTTCTTCACCTGCTCCATGAGCGATTCGTAGGCTGCGAGATCGGCCCGCGCTTGCTGCGGCCGGCGCAGATGCCCCTGCGCCACGATGCGCGCCCAGTAGGTCAACAGTTGCGTCTCCGCGCGCGCACCGGCGACCGGCTCGAGCGCGGCGGCGGATTTCCAGTCCCGCATCTCCAGATCGTAGAAAGCGGGCAATTTGCTCCGGTAATACGGAAACATGGCCTGCATGAAGTGCGAGGTCATTTCCGGCATGGCCTCGAAGTGCGCCAGCAGGGCGGCGGTCTCACCAACCAGGCTCTTGGCGCGCCCCTCTTGGCCGCTCTGCAGATAGGCATACAGCAGAAAATCGTCCGAATGGAGCTGGTCCATGCCGTCGCTTTCACCCCGCGCTTGCGCCGCTTGGGACGCCGCTACCGAGGCAAGATTGGCATCGATGTCCGCCTGCCACATCCCAAGCCGCGCAAAAATGTGCCCGGGCATGTGCACCGCATGGGCACCGGACGGCGCGATGCCGCCGTAGCGCTCGGCCGCGGCCAATCCGTCGGACGCGAGCGACGGAGTGTCGCACGCGTGAATGATGTAGTGCACCACTCCCGGGTGGTCGGGATATCTCGCGGACAGCGGACTCAGCACCGCAAGCGCCTTGTGTTCCTGCGCGAGGCTGGTGTCATCCGGCGCTTGGGCGGCCAGCAGCGACAGGGCGTAAAAAGCGCCCGCATCCACATCTTGCGGATAGAGCCGATACACGCCGGCCATGGCCGCAGAGTACGCTTCGACTCGGGCTTGATAGTCTTGCTTGCCGGGCTCAAAAAAGCGGCTGAGCGCGGCGATGTAGGCGCGCTCTCGAGCGGTGCCGCCGGCAGTTTTCGCCCCCTTTTGCAGCTCGGCCCAGCCGCCCGCCATCGTGGCCTCATCGGGCCGATTCCAGATCTGGTGGTAGGTGCTCATCGCGATACCCCAGTGCGCCATGGCGCAGTCCTTATCCATCTGCGCGATTCGCTCGAATTGCCGCTGCGCTTCGTCGTACCAGAAATCGTGCAGCAGGGCGACGCCGCGGTCGAAGGGCGCCCGCACCGACGGCGCACACGAGACGGAGAAGGACACCGTCCCGAGACGCTCCGCAGGCGCGGCTTGGGCCGGGGGCTGGGATTGAGCCCGGGCTCGAGGCTGCAGCACGGCCGCGATCGGCTGCGCGGCCTGCGGTACGGCGGCAGGGTAGTCCTTGCCGACGAACGCCGCCACGGTGGCGGCAATTTGCGCCTCGGTCACCGGCGCCACGTGGCTGCGCTCGCCGAGCGGCGCCGTATCGGGCCCGATCACCGCAATCCAGATGTTCTCCGACCCCTTGTACTCGGCGCCGTGTTCCTTCCATTCGCTGAGTCCGCTGCCGCGCCCGTGGTCCGCGGTGATGATGAAAGTCGTGGTGCCGCGGTACTCCGGGATCGCTTGCATCGTGTCCCAGAGCTGCTTCACGAAGTAGTCGAAGCGATGAGCGCTGTCGAGCACGAGATCGTAGCGGCCCTGGTGCGCCCAGTTGTCCGTCTCGCCGTAGCCCACGAACAGCACGCGGGGCTTCGCGGACCTCACATAATCGAGCAAGGGAATTTGCAGCAAGGAGTTCGACGCATCCTCGTCGTCGAACCGCGTCGTCGTGGCATACAGCTCGCGCAGCAGCGCATCGCGCGGGGTCTCGTGCTGCTTCCTCGGCAGCGTCCAGCCCGTCTGCATCACCAAGCCGCTGCGCTGCTTGTTGAAGATATCGTCGTACACTTTCCAGGTTCCATAGATCGCTACGCGACCTTTAAATTCATCGAATTTGTTCAACCACTCGAACACGGTCGGCGTCGGGTTGGGGCCGAACTCATTGCTATCGATGGCATCGTTCGGAAATCCCGTGCTCATCTCGTTGTAGCCCGGGTAGGAGAACGCCTTGCCGTTGGTCACTCGCGCCACGCTGCCGACGGCTTGATTGCCGAATAGCTGGCCGCGCTTCGCGACCGTTCCCCACAGGAAGGGGAATAGCGCCGCACGCCGCTCGCTCGCGCTCGGCCGCCAGTAGCGCTTGCGCAGCTCCTCCTCCGACAGCCAGCTGCCGCCCTGCTTGTCGTTGAGCAGGTCCTCTTCCGCGCCGGTGAATATTTCCTGCCAACGCAAGCCATCGCTCACGATGAGCACGACGTTCTGTGTTTTGGCGGCGAGTGCGGTGGCGGCGAACGCGGCGGGGGCGAACGCGATCGCCGCGAACAGCAGCCGCAGAGCGAGCGCGGCGAATCCTCTCGAAATTCGCTCGTTCGATCGGCGCATTTTCGTCAGCCGCATCACTGCTGCAGCAGCACCGCGCAATTGGCGGTCCAACTCAAGTACACCTCGTCGCTCCAATCGATCGACCACTCCGCAGTGCGGCGGTCATTCTGTGCGAACACGGTGACCATCTTGCCGGTCTCGGTTTTGATGCGATACGTCGAGCGATTGCCGAGATAACCGAGCTCCCACACCATTCCTTTGATTTGGTTGACGCGGCTGCCCGCGACCGGCTCTTTGCTCAAGCGAATCTTCTCGGGGCGCAGCGCCACCCAGACGCGCTGCCCGCTGCCGAAGCGGCCGAGCTCATCGACGATCAAGTCGCAGCCGGCCTCGGCGCTCCCCACGGTGATGAGCCCGGGCTCGCTGTCTTTGACGGTGCCCTCGAACAGGTTCGTCGTACCGATGAAATCGGCCACGAAGCGATTCTGCGGAAACTCGTAGATTTCCGACGGTGTGCCCACCTGCACCACCTGACCGCGGTTCATCACCGCGATGCGCGTGGATAGAGCCATCGCCTCGTCCTGATCGTGGGTGACGAATACGAAGGTGATGCCTACCTGATATTGGATGTTCATGAGCTCGAACTGCGTCTGTTCGCGCAATTTCTTGTCGAGAGCGCTCAACGGCTCATCCAGCAACAGCACTTTCGGCCGCCGGATGAGCGCGCGTGCCAGCGCAACACGTTGTCGTTGCCCGCCGGAGAGCTGATGCGGCTTGCGCTTCGCGAGCGCGCCCAGCTGCACCATATCGAGCGCCTCCTGGATGCGTTTGGCCCGTACGCTCCCCTCGAGCGCCATGCGCCGCAATCCGTAGCCCACGTTTTGCTCCACCGTCATGTGCGGAAACAAGGCGTAGGACTGGAACATCATATTGACCGGGCGCTCGTGCGGCGGCACCGCGGTCATGTCCGCTTCATCGATCAGGATACGGCCCGCGCTCGGGCTCGTGAAACCCGCCAGCATGCGCAGCAGCGTCGTTTTGCCGCACCCCGAGGCGCCGACCAGCGCGAACATCTCTCCCTTGTAGATGCGCAGATTGACGCCGTCGACGGCGGTAAAGGCGCCGAAGGTCTTGTTGACACCTTCGATAACGATTTGCGGCTTGGCGTCCGGTTCGAGCCACGGGCGATCGGCGGTCGATTTCTGTTGTTGCGACAGCACGCTAAAACTCCGGCGGCGGCGTCGCGCGGCGGCGCTCAGGCGCGAAAAACGGACGCTCCACGACCTGCGCGCGCGACATTCGACGCTCCCAAACGAGTTCTCGATTCAAATAGATGTCCGCCCAGACCGTCGAGCCCACCTGGAAATACGGGGCGTCGACCATAGCAAGCGCAATGTTACGCTTGCAAGTCGGCGACCAGGTCGCCGAACTCACGCTGCCGATTTCGCGCTTACCGTTGGCCGCCGCATACAGCAGTGCATTATGGGCCGGTTTGTTGCCCGCGACATCCAATCCGACGAGTTGCCGGCGCGGGCCCTTGAGGCGCTCGGTGAGCAGTGCGCGACGCCCCGTGAAATGTCCTTTATCAAAATCGATCTGCCAGGCGAGCCCCAGTTCCAGCGGCGTGCGGTCGCGGCCGGTGCGAATCGTCTGTTCGGCGGACACGAAATCGACATGCGGACTCAAGAATCCGGCTTCGATGCGCGCGATGTTGAGCGCCTGCGAGCCGATGGCGCGGATGCCGCGCGAGCTTCCCGCCGCCATCAACTCGTCCCATACTTGCTCCGCCGCCTCGGGCGCCATCCACAACTCGTAGCCCAAATCGCCGGTAAAGCCCGTGCGCGACACGGTGAGCGGCCGTCCCGAGAGCGAAAAGTAGCCGATCTCGAAGGGTTTCAACCGCTCGACTCCGGCGAGGCCGGCCGCCTTCAGGACCGCGCATGAGGTCGGGCCTTGCATGGCCAAGGCGGCGATTTGCTCGGTGATTTCGCTGATCTCGACCTCGAAACCGATCGCCGAATCGAGCAGCCAGTTGATCTGCCTTTCCGCCGTACACAGGCGGTACTCGCTCTCGCCCAACCGAAACACGGTGCCGTCGTCGAGCAAATGTCCGGCATCGTTGCACCACACGCAATACGCGACGCGGTCGGGTTTGAGTTTGGCGAGATCCCGGGTGACCAGCCGGTTCAAATACCGCAGCGCATCCGCGCCGGCGATGCGGTACTTCACCATCGGCGTCAAATCGTACAGCGTGGTCGCATTGCGAATCGCGAAATACTCCTGCTCGACGGTGGTAAACACATCGACGGTGGTGTATCCGGCCCACGCAATGAAGCTGTCCACCTGACTCAGTGCGCGGGCGCGCTCGTGAAACGGGGTTTTCAGCAGGGGCTGCTTGAAGTGCGGCGCCAACGGCTGAGGTGTACTCATCAGGCGACTTCCTTGAGAACCTGTTGAGCGGCATTGCGGCCGGGGATGCCCATGACTCCTCCCCCGGGATGACAGCCCGCGCCGCACAGGAACAAACCCGGCAGCGGCGTGCGGTGCTGCCCGGCACCCGGGACCGGGCGAACCATGAAGAACTGGTCGAAGGCGAGTTCGCCGTGGTGCCAATGGCCGCCGCTGATGCGAAATTCGTGCTCGATATCGAGCGGCGTGAGCAATTCCGCGCTGACGATGCTGCGTGCGAGGCCGGGCGCATATCGCTCCAAGGTGGCGATGCACAGGTCCGTGAAGCGCGATCGCTCCTTCAGCCAACCGCCTTTGAGCGCATAGGGTGCATATTGCACGATTGCCGACAGCACGTGCTTGCCGGGCGGCGCGAGGCGCGCATCGTTGACCGTGGGTACCGTGATCTCCATCGCCGGAGCGGATGAGTATTCCCCGTACTTCGCATGGTTGTAGGCGCGCTCGAGATACTCGAGCGACGGCGCAATCAGCAATCGACCGCCCAAGGCGGCGGCCTCCACGCCGGTGAACTGCGGAGCGCGGTCGAGCGCCAAGTGGAGCTTGGCGGCCAGCCCGCGCGAGCGCAGATGCTTCACGCGGCGCACGAAGCCGGTGTCCAAGTGTGCCGTTCCCAGCAATTGCAGAAACGTGGTCTTGGGATCGGCGCTCGAGATCACGGTCCCGGCCGCAATGCGCTCGCCTGACTCGAGCAGCACGCCGGCCGCCCGGTCCGATTCGACCAGGATCCGCGAAACCGGCGCCGCGGTGCGGATCGTCACACCGGCCGCACCCCCTGCTCTCGCGAGCGCCTCGCACAGCGCACCGACGCCGCCTTGCGGCTGCGACAACGCGGCGGCGCCGCCGGCGACTTCCGCCGCCATGCGATACAACAGCGTGAGCACGGTACCCGGCGAACGCGGGCCGAAATTCGTCCCGATCACGGCATCGAAGCCCAGCGCACCCTTGAGCGCCGATGATTCGAAGTGCTCCTCGAGCAGGTCGTACGCATTCATGCCGCCGATGCGCAGCAATTCGCGCATGTCGCGCCGTCCCAGCCTGCGTATTTGCCAGCCCAGTCCGAGCAACGCCGTGAGATCTCGCCAGTCGCTCGTCCCCAGCCGCGGCGGCACCCGGGACAGGAGCGGTGCCAGCGAGCGCGCGAAGCGGCGCATCTGCTCCGAGTAGCGAGCGTAGGCGGTGGCCTCGCTCCCCGCCAATCCCGGACCCACCGCCAGCGGCGCGCCGTCCGCCGCCAACACCGTCGTCGGCATGGATTGCGCCGCCCACTTGAGGCCGTGCGATTCCAGCTGCAGCTCGCGAATGAGCTCGGCGGGCATCAGGTGCACCAAATGCGCACAGGCCGACACTTGGAAGCCGGGCGCAAACTCGCGCGTCTGTGCCGCGCCGCCGACTTGCGATTGCGCCTCCACAACCAGCACCGAGCGCCCGCCGCGCGCCAAAACGGCGGCGCACACCAGGCCATTGTGGCCGCCGCCGATGACGATGCAGTCGTAGCGCGCTGCTGCGGCTTGGCTTTGCATTTCGGGAATCTCTAGCGCGAACTATTCATGAACGATACGCATTTTCATGCAGCAAGGCTGGATCAGATAGGTATTTTCCGGACCGCCGCGAATCCATTGCGCTACGCAGTCCCTGCTGCGCGCAAGCCCGGGGTGGCCTTCCATGGCCACCCGTGCGACGCATGCGTCGCACCCGTGGAGGCTGCGAGAAAAACATCCTGTTTTTCACGCTCCGGAAAATACCTATCTGATCCAGCCTTTTTCCAGCTTCTCTGTTGTTCATGAATAGTCCCGGCCTAGTGCGCCGCCCTGCCCAAATCCTTGAGCACGGCGCGCGCGGCGTTCGCGCCCGGCGCGCCCATCACACCGCCGCCCGGGTGCGTACTCGAGCCGCACATATAAACCCCGCGTACGGGCGCGCGGTATTGCGCATAGCCCGGCACCGGTCGATTGAACAGCAGCTGATCCATGGTCAATTCGCCCTGAAAGATATTGCCCTCGGTCAAGCCGACTTCGTTTTCGATGTCCCACGGCGTGCGTACTTCGGCGTGCAATATCAGATCTTTGAAATTCGGGCTGTGCTGCGCGATGGTGTCGATGACCGTGTCGCCGAAGCCCTGGCGCTTGGCGGCGTTCCACTCGCCGTCTGCGAGCTCGTATGGGCAGTACTGCACGAAAACCGACATATAGTGCTTGCCGTGCGGAGCCATGGTCGGATCGATCTGCGACGGGATCAGCATGTCGATGTAGGGTGCGCGCGACCAACGCCCCTCCTTCCAGTCGTCGTAGGCGCGTTCCATCATCTCCAGCGTGTCGGTGACGTGCATGTCGCCGCGAATGCACGGCGCGCCTTGCGGGATGGCCGGAAAGCGCGGCAGGCCGTCCAACGCGATATTGAGTTTGCCCGACGAGCCGCGAATCTTGAAGTTCTTGACGTGGTGCAGAAACTCATCGGGAAGATCTTTGGCATCCATCATCTTGAGGAAAGTGCGGCGAACGTCCAGGTTGGAGATCACCAACGGCGCATGAATCTCCTCTCCGTCCTCGAGCACCACGCCCGCCGCGCGGCCGCTCTTCACCAGGATCTGCGTCACCGGCGCCGCGCTGCGGATGGCGCCGCCGCTCGCCTCAAACGACTTCCCAAGCGCGTTGCTGATCGCGCCCATGCCGCCGCGCGCGAATCCCCAGGCGCCGACGGTATCGTCGATGTCGCCCATGTAATGATGCAGCAGCACATACGCCGTGCCCGGCGAGCGCGGTCCGAGCGCCGTGCCGATGATGGAGCTGCCGGCGAAATGCGCTTTGACGATGTCGCTTTCAAAGTATTCATCGAGAAAATCCGCGGCGCTCATGGTGAAGAAGCGCAGCGTGTCGTACATGCGCTCTTCGCCCAGATCATGAAAACGCCGGCCGAGATACAGCAACTCGGCGATGTCGCGCGGTTTGAACGAGGTCGGGTCGGGCGGCTCGCGCATCAGCAACGGTTTGATGAATTTGCACTGGCGCATCACGTCGCGCGAGAAGCGGTCGTAGGCTTCCGCATCGCGCTTGGAGTGGCGCGAGATTTCCCGGCGCAACGCGTCGTGGTTGTCGTAAAGGGCGAGGTGACCTCCGCCCTGCATCATGGTGCAGCCGCCCTCGTAGGGGATGATTTGCAGCCCGTACCTGGGCAACTCCAGCGTGCGCATGATCTCCGGCCGCAGCAGGCTGCAGACATAGGAGCAATTCGAGTAGGTGAAGTCCTTGTAGAGGCGCCGGCTCACCGCCGCGCCGCCGATGAAGGGTTTGCGCTCGAGCACCAGCACCTTGAGGCCGGCTCGCGCCAGATAGCAGGCGGCCACCAGCCCGTTGTGCCCGGCCCCGACGATGATGGCGTCGAGGCGCTCAGGGCTCGCGAGCGCGCCGGTCGGCCCCGCCACCGCGCTCAAGCCGGCACTTTGTGCGTGGCGCCGCTCGACTCCAAGGTGGCATCCACCGCGGTCTCGAACGCCCTCAAGGTGTCGGTGAGACAGGACGCGTCATGCGCAGCCGACACGAACCAGGGTTCGCGCGAGTCGGGCTCACACAGCACTCCCTCATCGTGCAGCACCTGCGCCATGGCGTCGTAGAACGAGTAGTCGCTGCTCTTCCACGCGCGATAGTTGCGCGGCGGATCGTGCGCAAAATACAACCCGCTCATGGACGGATGGCCGACGAAGCTGTGAGCGATTCCCCGCGCCCCCAGGATGGCGCGCATGCCGCTGCGCAAGCGGGTGCCGTAATCGGCGATCCGCTCCAGAGCGTCGGTTTCGTCGAGAATCTCCAGGGTTTTTTCCGCAGCGGCGAGCGACACGGCGTGTGCCGTGTAGGTACCGCCGTGGGCGACGCCGCGCCCGATCTTGCGCATGATGTCCTCGCGCCCGGCGAGCACGGAAATGGGGTAGCCGTTGCCGAGCGCCTTGGCGAACGTGCACAGATCGGCTTTGACGCCGTACAGCTCCTGCACGCCGCCGCGGGCGACACGAAAGCCGGTCTTGACTTCATCGATGAGCAGGACCACGCCGTGCTTGTCGCACAAGGCGCGCGCGGCCCGCAGATACTCCGGCTCGGCAGCGATGCCGAGACAGTTGCCCATGATCGGTTCGATCAACATGCACGCGATGCGAGGCGCATGGCGCTTGAACACATCTTCCAGCTGATTGGCGTCGTTCGCCTGCACGAAATGCGCGAAGCTCCTGGTGCTCACCGGCACGCCTTCACTGTAGGGCTTTATCTCGGGGTCGCCGACCTGCGACCATTTGTCCATCGGCGTGAACCACATGGCCGCATCGAACAAGCCGTGGTAGCTGCCTTCCAGGATCACGTAATCGTCCTTGCCGGTGTACGCTCGCGCGAGACGCAAGCCCGCCATGACGGCCTCGGTTCCTGAATTCGAGAAGCGCACGAGTTCCGCCGCCGGCACCATCTTGGCGATGCGCTCGGCAACCCGCAGCTCGCGTTCCGTGGATAAGGCGAAAACTCCGCCAACGTTCATGCCCTCGCGGGCGGCCGCATCGACGCGCTCGTCCGCATAGCCCAAGATCGCGGGGCCGTAGCCCAGGCGGTAGTCGACATAGACGTTGTCGTCGAGATCCACGATGCGCGCGCCCTTGCCGTGCTTCACATAGATGGTTCGATCTTCCCCCCAGTAGCGGAAGTTCGAAGCGACGCCCAACGGCAGGCGTTTGACGGCGCGTTGAAAATGCGCGTTGTTGTTGGTCAGTTTTCTGGCCATGGCGTCCCCTTTGGTTATTGATTGCCCGACGTTCGGGTGCGACCGTGCACTCCGACGGCCGCCGGGCGTGCAGATTTTATATGAATATATAGTAAATTGCATCCGCGGCGCGCTTCAGTGATGGTTGGAGTCGCGCAAATATGCGAAAATCCGCTTGAAATCAGGCTTGCTGCACCGCTCCTTGCCAGCGAGCAGCACTTCGTCGTAAATTAAATGTCCATATAATCGTGTCGGAGAAAACGCCAATGAACAGTCTGGCCGCCGCGAAACTCGACCGCAACAGCGACGGCGACTCCGACGTCGGCCTGCCGCACGCCCTACCCGCCTGGGTGTACAACCATCCGGAATTGACCCGGATCGAGATCGAACGGGTTTTGCTGCCGAGCTGGCAAATCGTCTGCCACGTCAACTCGATACCGCGAGCCGGCGACTATGAGACCTTCGATTTAGGTCCCGAGAGCGTCCTGGTGCTGCGGGATCGGGACGGCTCGATCAGGGCGTTTCACAACGTGTGCCGTCACCGCGGCGCGCGTTTGCTCGATGGCGCGGGTAGCTGCCCCGCGACCATCACCTGTCCGTATCACGGCTGGAGTTACCGCCATGACGGCAGCCTGATCGGCGTACCGGTGCGCGATAGTTTTCCGGGCCTGCAGCGCGCCGAGCATGGCTTGCGCGCCGTGCGCGTCGACACCGCCTTCGGCTTCGTGTTCGTCTGCCTCGCCGGCGACCCGCCGCCGGTCGTGCAGATCTGGGGCAAGCTCGGCGAAGAATTGGCGCCGTATCGCCTCGAGGAGATGGTACCGCTGGCGCCGATTTCCTCCGAAGTTTGGAACGTCGATTGGAAAATCGCGATGGACAACTACCTGGAGTCGTATCACGTGCCGATCGGCCATCCGGGTCTGTACCGCATGTTCACGCCGGACTATGACGACCCGGCCTCGGTGCCGGGCGTCGCGCGGGGTTTGAGCTGGCTACGCGAACAGCCGTCGTCGGTCTGGTCGGAGCGGCTGTATCAGAAGCTGGTGGGCCGAGCCACCGCGCATCTGCCCGAAGCGCAGCGCCGCTGTTGGCGCTTCTACAGCGCGCTGCCCAACTTGGGCATCGATGTGTTTCCCGACCAGATGGATTTTTTCCAGGTGCTGCCGGCGGGTGCGGGCAATTGCATCGTTCGCGGTACGACCTTCGGTCTCCCCGGCGCAAGCGCGGAACTGCGTGCCGTGCGGTTCTTGAGCAACCGCATCAACACGCAGGTGAACAACGAAGACAAGTGGCTGTGCCGGCGCGTCCAACGCGGTCTCGCCTCCAGCAGCTACACGCCCGGCCCGCTGTCGCGCCTCGAGCGCTACATGCACGAGTTCCACAATCTGCTGCGCGAACGAATCCCCGAATTTCGCTTGCCGAATGCGCCGAAGCAGTTCGCTTAGCCTATCTTTCGCTTGAGGCTGGCCGAAAGGTGCGGCGCCGCTTGAGCCTCTTCAGCCGAGATTGATCCAGGCCGATTTCGTCTGCGTGTAGGAGATCAGGCTCTCGAGGCATTTGTCTCGCCCCTGACCCGATTGCTTGTAGCCGCCGAACGGTTGCGTCATGTCGCCGTGATCGAAACAATTCACCCAGATCACGCCGGCCTCCAAATCCCGGACCGTCTTGTGAGCCACCGTCAGATCGCGCGTCCAGACGGAGGCAGCCAGGCCATAAATCGAGTCATTCGCCACGCGCAGCGCCTCCTCGATGCCGTCGACCTCGATCGCCGCCGCCACCGGCCCGAAGATCTCCTCCTGAGCGATGGTCATGCGGTTGTTCACGCCCGTAAAGAGCGTGGGATTGACGTAGGCTCCCGGCAGATCGGGCGTATTGCCGCCGAATTCCAGCCGCGCGCCCTCAGTCTTGCCCCGCGTGATGTAGCTCATCACGCGCGAGCGGTGCGATGCGGTGACCAGCGGGCCCAAGTTTGTCGCGGGATTCAGCGGATCGCCGGCGCGATAGGCGGATTTGCCCTTTTCGATGAACCGAGCAATGAACTCCTTCGCGATCGGGCGATCGATGAGGAGCCTCGAGCCCGCGTTGCAAACTTCGCCCATGTTGCCGTAGATGCCGTTGATGGCATAGGTCACGGCGGTGTCCAGATCGGGTAAATCGGCGAGAAAGATCTGCGGGGTCTTGCCGCCGCACTCCAGACTGACGCGCTTCATATTGGATTGGCCGGCATAAATGAGCATCTGCTTGCCGATTTCGGTCGAGCCGGTGAATGCAATCTTCGCCACATCCTTATGCAGCGCGAGCGGTGCGCCGGCGGTTTCACCGAGGCCGTTCACGACGTTGAACACGCCGGGCGGCCCGCCCGCTTCGATGAACAGTTGAGCCAGCAGAAGGCCCGACAGCGGCGATTGCTCCGCGGGTTTCAGCACCACCGAATTGCCCGCCGCCAATGCCGGAGCGACCTTCCAAGCGGCCATCAACAGCGGATAATTCCAGGGCACGATGCAGCCCACCACCCCCAACGGCTCGCGCAGGATGTAGTGAAAGGCATCCGCCGCGGTGGCGGTCACCATGCCGTCGATCTTGTCGACGAGCTCGGCAAAGTAAGCGAAATTCTTCGCCGCCGAGGGCACATCGATGCTCACCATGTCGGTGACCGGCTTCCCCATGCACAATGTATCGAGCAATGCGAGGCGCTCCGCATTCTCCTCGATGAGCCGGCTCAGAGCCGCCAACACCGCCATGCGCTCGCGAGGCGCCTTGCGGCTCCATGTTCTCGAATAAAATGTCCGCTTGGCGGCGGCGACCGCAAGATCGATGTCCTCCGAGGTGCCCGCACTCACTTCGCAGAGGGGCGAGCCTGTCGCAGGATTGACGACGGTGAAGCGGCCCTTTGCCGCCGAATCGACGAACTTTCCGTCGATGAAATGCCGCCTCTCATAGCCCAGGCGCGCGGCGCGTGCCTGCCAATCGCTGGTACTCAAGGAAGCCAAACTCATGACGCAATTCTCCCCGATAGGTAGGTGCTCACGCACACCAGTATAACCCTACGGATCGGTCGGCGGCCGCTCGAGCGCAAGCGCGGGAATGCGCGCAATGAGATGACGTCGAAACCAGGAGACCGCGGTCGGGATCGGACTTAATGCCGCAGGCCGGTAACCAAAATCGATCACCCCTTGCTGCACCGACTCGGCGAGCGCGAGCGCTGAGCGCCGCGTCCGCGCAGACAGCCGCGAGGCCAAATACTGCAACGCGTGCGCGCCCCGCTCCGCCGCGCACAGCGTGTAGTCGAGCCGCCGCAATCGGCAGCGCCCCGGAGCGCTCGGCAACACCTGCAGGATCGACACGCCGTCGGGCCGAGACTCCAGCAATTGATTCGGCGCCACGAATCGCATCTGCCAGGGATTGCTCGCCTCGGCCCCCGCCAGTCGTCGATAGCGCTGCGAGCTCCAGCTCGGCTCATCAGCCGGTCGGACCACCCAATCCACGACGTCCGCTGCGGGGTTAGGCGCCGCTTCTGGTGCCGCTCGCTCAAGCCATTGTTCGACGAGCACTTTCCAATCCGCCGCGACGGCGCTTTCCAGCGCCGGCCCGAGCGGCATGAGGCCGTGCGGCGGCTTGCCCACCCACCCGCCGGCGGGGCTCAGCGCCGCGGCTCGCGCGCCCTTTGGCGATCTCACGATCAGCAATCCGCCGCTGACTTGCAAGTCGAGAACGCTCAGATCAGCTCGAACACTCGAATCAGCTCCGGTCCCTGCATCGGCGCGCCGGCCATCCAACCGGAACTTGAGCCCATGGATCTTGCACTCGACCGCCCCCTCGAATCGGCCGCTGCGCTCCGCAGCGAGCGTGTGCGGCCGCTCCGGACAGCTGTTGCGCAGCGCATGCAAGCTCCCGAATGCATCGCGCACCAGCAGGGCGCGCTCCACACCGGTGTCCACGGTCAAGAAGTCGCCAGCCCGCCGAATCTGCGATTCGTGTCCCGCGATTTGCCAGGCGCTTTGAAACAGTGCGTCGCGCTCCATGGCAAATGCGCGCGCATTGCCGTACACCCAGCCCGCGAATCGTTTGGCTTGCGCCGCCGAGTGGGCATCTGCGCCAACGCGCTCCGCTAACGGCGAGAATTGCCGCGGAAAGATCGAACGCAGGTACGCCATCGCTCGGCGCTGGGCGGCTTGACGATCGATGTTGCCTTCGGGCTGGAACGCGAAGTCCTGCCACAGCATCTCCAGCACCCCGATGAGTCCGAGCGCGATGGCGCCCGGGTCGAGTTGCGGCTGGGCTGATTCATCGATCAGCCGTCCGATGAGCTCGCGCACCAAGGCCGCAAAGCTCTCGTCCTTCTGTCCACAAATGTCGTAGTATTCCTGCCGCGAGCTGGCTTCGCCCCAAAACGCATACCATACGGAGACCTTACGGGGACTGGCAATGTCGGGATCGAGATACAGGTTCACCATCAGCTCGAGGGCGGCGACCGGCCTTTCCTTGAGCTTGGAAACGGGGACCAGAACCTGTTCCTCGAACTCGGCGGCGAGGAACTGCAAGGAGGCGACCAGCATCGCCGCTTTGGAGTCGAAGTAGAATCTGACAATGCCGGGGGACATTTTCGCGATCGCCACGACTTTTTCCACCGTGGTGCGCGACGGACCATAGATGTGCAGGGCCGAGATGCAGGCATCGATCAAGCGCTGGCGTTGCCGGCTGGGGCCGTTCCCCGCACGCGGCGCCCTGGCGGGGGCATCGAGCTTTCTTTTGCGCGAAGTCACCCTAGGAGCCTGTCTGAGTATTCCGCGTGAGCCGCGTTGGCTGGGCGTAGGCAAGGCCCGGCATGATTGAGGCGGCTGCGGAAACGGATGTTCGCCTCGGGCCTCGCGGCAGGCTGCGAGGCGAGTGGCTGGCGCGCCACGGCAAGTGGCTCATCATTCTGCCGCCCATGCTGTACCTGCTCGTTTTTTTTCTCATTCCGTTCGCATTTGCGTTGATGATCAGCTTTGCGGATACCGCGGTGCGCGTACCCCCCTTCACCGATATTCTATCCATCAGCCCGGATCGGCACATCCACCTGACGCTGAGCCTCGGCAATTTCCAGTATTTGTTCACCGATGAAGTGTATGGCCTTTCTTATGTTTATTCGCTAAAAACGGCGTTTTTTTCCACGGTCATCTGTCTGCTACTGGGCTACCCGATGGCGTACGCCATCGCGCGCACGCCGAAGAGCACCCAGAACGTGCTGTTGCTGATCATCATTTTGCCGTTTTGGACCTCGTTCCTGCTGCGTGTGTACGCGCTCGAGGGAATTATCCGCGAAACAGGCCTGCTCAATACGGCGCTGCTCTGGCTGGGAATCATCCACGAGCCTCTGCAGATCATGCGTACCACCTTGGCGGTATACCTCGGCATCATCTATTCATATCTGCCGTTCATGGTACTGCCGCTGTTCGCCACGCTCGAAAAGCTGGACCATTCTCTGCTCGAAGCGGCAGCGGACTTGGGCAGCCCGCCCTGGCGCACTTTCATCGACGTCACGCTGCCCCTGTCGATGCCGGGAGTCATCGCGGGCTCGATGCTGGTATTCATCCCCGCCATCGGCGAGTTCGTCATCCCGACATTATTGGGGGGACCCGACAATCTCATGATCGGACGGGTGCTGTGGGACGAGTTCTTCGGCAACCGCGATTGGCCCGTGGCTTCCGCGGTCGCCATTGCCTTTCTGGTCTTCCTGGTCGGGCCGATCGCGCTGTATCAGCATTACAGCACGAAGCAGCTCGAGGCGTAGCAGATGCACGATCGCGCATCACCGCTACTGATTTCCATACTCACCGTCGGCATCGCCATTCTCTACATCCCGATTCTGGTGCTGATCGGCTACTCGTTCAACGCCTCGGCCCTGGTGAGCGTTTGGGGAGGATTCTCCACGCGCTGGTACCTGCAGCTGCTGCACAACGACCAGATCCTCGATGCGGCCTGGTTGTCGCTGCAGATTGGCGTCGCGGTCTCGACGGGCGCGGTGATTCTCGGCACGCTGGCGGCCATATCCCTGGTGCGATTCAAACGCTTTCGCGGCCGGCTGCTGCTCACGGGGATGGTCAATGCGCCGCTGGTGATGCCGGAAATCATTACCGGGATCACGCAGTTGCTGCTGTTCATATCGATGTTGAATTTCCTTTCCTGGCCGCATCGCGGCTTTACGACCATCGTCATTGCGCACATTGCCTTCTGCACGGCGTACGTCACGATCACCGTGCAGTCTCGCCTGCAGACGGCTGATCGCTCGCTCGAGGAGGCCGCCATGGACTTGGGTTCAGGTCCCGTGCGCGCCTTCATCGACACCACCTTGCCCATCATCGCGCCGGCGCTGGTGTCGAGCTGGCTCTTGAGCTTCACGCTCTCGCTCGATGATTTGGTGATCTCGAGTTTCGTCTCCGGTCCCGGCGCGAGCACGCTGCCGATGGTGATATTCTCAAAGGTGAAACTCGGCGTGACCCCGGATGTCAACGCACTCGCGAGTCTGATCATCTGCCTCGTCGGGGTGTGCGTCTTGTTCGCCGGGTACCTGATGCGCCGCGCCGAACGCCAGCGTCAGCTGGACGCGCAAATGGCGGAGCGCTAGGAGCCTAGGCGGCGGTCACGTAGCGCGGGTCGTATGCCGGGCGCGTGAATATCCGGCGCACCAGCGGCTCGAACGCCGCGATCGGCTCGCAGGGGTAATCCGGATCGAACGAGCATTGATCCCAGTTTGCACAAAAGTCCTTGCAGGATTGATACCACCGATGATCGCGAAATTTCTCGCGACCGTCGCGGTTGCCGCCCAAGTGATGCGCGTAGTAGTAGCTCTGAAAGAGCCCGTGCTGCTCGATGATCCACGTCACCTCGGGACGCACGTACGGCCGCAGGATGCCCGCCGCAATCTCCGCATGATTGTAGGGAGCCAGATCGTCGCCGACATCGTGAATCAGCGCCGCCACCACCAGCTCATCATCGGCCCCATCCTTCAGGGCGCGCGTGGCCGCCTGCAACGAATGATCGAGCCGGCTCACCGGATAACCGCCGAGAGAACGCTCCAGCTGCCCGAGAGCGTCGAGAATCCGGTCGGGGAGCTCGCGAACGTAGTCGCGTTCATAGCGCTCCAACAGCTCATAGTCCTCGCGTGTGCCGTCCTGCATGCGCTTGAAGCTCACGATGCGGTTCATGTGCGATCGATCTGCGCTGGCCACGATATGTCCTCGGTCAATTGTGTCGCTCAACTACTTGGCGGTCTTGATCCGCGTCCAGGTGCGCATACGAATGCGCTCGGTCGCGGCGTTCACTTCGGCGGACTTGTACAGCCTCGCCTCGACCTCGGGAGTCGGATACAGGGTCACGTCGGCAAGAATACGCGGATCGACCAAAGGCCGCGAGGCGATGTTGTCGTTGCCGTAGTAAATCGCGTTGGTGATCTCCGCGATGATGTCCGGCCGGAGGATGAAATTGATGAATTGATAGGCCGCCTCGCGATGCGGCGCGCCCTTGGGAATCAACAGCGACGAAAACGTTTCGTTGGCGCCTTCCTTGGGCACGGTAAAGGCGAGATTGACGTTGACCCCCGCGGCCAGCGCGCGCGCGTGCGACTGCGCATAGTCGCTCGACCATGACATCGCGACGCAAACCTCCCGGTTCGCGAGCCCGTTCAAATATTCGGCGGAATCGAACGAGCGGATGTAGGGGCGGACCTTGAGGAGCAGCTGCTCCGCGGCCTTGAAATCCTCGGGCTTCGTGCTATTCGGATCCAATCCCAGATATTTGAGCGCCAACTGGATGACGTCTTCGGCAGAATCCAAAAAGGTCACGCCGCAATCGGCGAACTTCGCGACGATTTCCGGTTTGAACAGCATGTCGAGGCTGTCGACCGGCGCGTTCGGCATGCGCGCCTTGACCATGTCGACGTTGTAGGCAAACCCGTTGATGGAATGCAGGTACGGCACCGCATGCGCATTATTCGGGTCATAGGCCGTTTGAATCGCCAGAATGCGCGGGTCGAGATTCTTCCAGTTAGGCAGCTTCGATTTGTCCACGGCCTCGTACACACCCGCCTTGATCTCCCGGCTGAAGAAATCGGTCGAAGCGCTGACCACATCGTAGTCGGAGCTTCCCGCCATGAGCCGCGCCTCCATGGTTTCCTCCGCGTCATAGACGTCATAGGTCACCTTGATGCCGGTGAGCTTTTCGAACTTCGCGATGGTGTCGGGACCGATGAAATCGGTCCAGTTGTAGATGAACAGCCGCTTCTCCTCAGCCGCCGCCGCATGCGCGCCAAGGCCGCCGGCAGCCGCGCAGCACAACAGCAACATGACTCGCGCCGGCTGAAATCGGATGCGTACCATCGACTTAGTCTACCATCGCGGACGGGCCGCGGGATCGCGCCGGCCGCGGTGCCGACAGCCGGCGCCGAGGTCTCAGCCGGCGGCAACGCCTCGACTGACCGGCGGGTGCTCGCTCGCCAGCACCTCCTCGAGCGCCGCGACGAGCAACTCGACAGCCTCATCCACGTCCGCTTCGCTGATCAGGAGCGGCGGCATGAAGCGCACGGTGCTCTGCCCGCACGACAGCAAAATCAGACCGCGGTGAAAAGCGCGCGTGATCAATGCATCGCAGAGCTTTTTCGCCGGCGTCTTGCTGGCCCGATCCGTCACCAGCTCCATGCCGATCATCAGCCCCTTGCCGCGTACCTCGCCGATGATCGGATATTTGTCGGCGAGCGCGGTCAGTTTCTTCATGAAGTGATCGCCGACCTTGGCGGCGTTCGCGCAGTACTTGTGTTCTACGAGGTCAAGGGTCGCAAGCGCGGCCGCACAGCACAGGGGATTGCCCCCGTAGGTATTGCCGTGCGCCCCGCGCGACCACTTCTGCATGATGCTGCGCTTCGCGACCATCATGCCGATGGGCACGCCCGAGCCCAAGCCCTTGGCCAACGTCATGATGTCCGGCTGCACACCCCAGTGCTGCGCGGCGAACATCTTGCCGGTGCGCCCGACGCCGCACTGGACTTCATCGAATATCAGCAAGATGCCGTGTCGATCGCACAGTTCGCGCAGTCCGGGGAGGAAGCCGTCCGGCGGTACGATGTAACCGCCCTCCCCCTGAATCGGCTCCACCAGAATGCCTGCCACCTCGCTCGAAGGAACATTTTGGACGAACAGCGCCTCTTCGATGTAGCGCAGCGCCGCCCGCCCCTGATCGGCGCCGGCAAACAGCGGACGATAAGCATTGGGATACGGGACGTGCGTGACGCCGGCCATCGCCGGAAAGAAGCCCTTCTGCTGCGTGTACTTGCTGGAGGTAAATGCCAGCGATCCCATGGTCCTGCCATGAAAGCCGCCGAGAAATCCGATGAAACGCCCGCGGCCCGTGGCGTAGCGCGCCAGCTTGAGCGCGGCTTCGACGCTTTCGGTCCCCGACTGCGCAAAGAAACTCATCACCGGCACCTTCATCGGCGAGAGCTCATTCATTCGCTCTGCGAGGCGCACTTGACCCTCGTGCCAGTAGTCCGACGAGATGTGTATAAACCGATCCGCGGCGTCCTTGATCGCCTGGACCACTGCGGGATGACTGTGCCCGGTGCTGCACACCGCGATGCCGGCGGCGAAATCCAAAAACCGATTGCCGTCGACGTCCCACACCTCGGCACCCTTGCCGTGAGACATCACGAACGGATAATCGCGGGGGTAGGAAGGCGAATCGACCAGCGCATCGCGCGCCAGCAACTCGCGCGCCTTCGGGCCCGGCAAATCGGTCTTGATGTGTGCTTTTTTCATCGGTCCGGTCCGCCCGGTTCGCTTGCGCAATATGGCCGCCTCATGTGCCAGGGCGGTTCATTATATCGTCCGCCCGCGCCGTTCTCCGAATTCACCCTAAAAAAGGCGCGCGCGCGGCCGTTTTGATTCGCACGGTGAAAGCGATTACGATCTGCGCGATGCGATCTTCAATCCCCCGCAACGCTTAAGATCGCGCGTGAAGGCAGACAAGCGCCCGCAGCTGCTCGGCTTTTGGATGTGCGTCGCGTTGGTGGTCGGAAACACCATCGGTGCGAGCGTGTTTCTGCTGCCCGCCGCGCTCGCTCCGTTCGGCCTCAACAGCGTGATTGCCTGGGGTCTCGCGGCCTGCGGCGCCGTGCTGCTCGCGGTGGTGTTCGCGCAATTGAGCCGCGCATTTCCCCAGGCGGGCGGTCCCTACGCTTACGTCAAACTGGCTTTTGGTCCGTTTACCGCGTTCATCGTGGCGTGGGGCTACTGGGTCTCGATCTGGGTCGGCAACGCCGCCATCGCCACCGGCGCGGTGAGCTATCTCAGCCCGCTGCTGCCGTGGATTGCGACCGTGCCCGGCGCGTCGGCGGCAGTCACGCTGTTCTTCTTGTGGCTGCTGACGTTCGTCAATTGCTACGGCATCAAGGCGTCGGGCTGGGTGCAGGGCGTTACCACCGTGCTCAAGCTGCTGCCGCTGGTCGCGATCTCGGCATTGGGGTTGTGGTCGGTACGCGCGGCGACGCTGACCGCGGCCTCCGGGATCCCGCTGTCGGTGAGCGGGACGACCGCCGCCGCCACACTGACGCTGTTCGCGCTGCTCGGTCTGGAGTCGGCCACCATTCCGGCCAGCAAGGTGCGCGATCCTGGGCGCACCATTCCGCGCGCAACGCTGGTCGGCACGGTGCTGACGGCTCTGATCAGCATCGTGGCATGCACCACGGTGCTGCTGCTGGTCCCGCCGGCAACGCTCGCATCCTCGAACGCGCCGTTCGTCGACCTGGCGACCCATTTCTGGGGCGCTACCGCCGGCAAGACATTGGCCGTGTTCGCCGCCATCAGCGGCTTCGGCGCGCTCAACGGCTGGGTCTTGCTGCAGGGAGAGCTGCCCAACGTGATGGCGAAGAACGGGGTTTTTCCGCGTATCTTTGCGCAAGACTCGGCGCGCTTCACACCGGTGTTCGCGCTGTTGTTCTCGAGCGGCCTGGTGAGCCTGCTGATTTTGACGAACTATCGAAAATCCATGGTGACTGTCTTCACCTTCATGATTTTGCTGTCGACGACGGCCTGCCTGGTGCTGTACTTGCTGTGCTCGCTGGCCTTATTGCGCCTGCAGTGGACCGGACGGATGCAAGCGCAGCGCGGCAGGATAGTGCCGCTCGCGATTGTCGGCGTCATCGCCACGGTATTCTCGTTGTGGGCGATCGTCGGCGCAGGCCTCGAGGCGGTCCTTTGGGGCGGCGTGCTCTTGCTGGTCGGTACCCCGCTGTATTTCCTCGTCCGCAGCAGCGTGCAGCGACTCGCATGACGCGGTGGTTTTGCGGCGGCTAGCCGCGGCTCAAAGGCTCAAGTCAACGCACACCCTTCAGTTGCCGCATCAGGCGCGTGAGAAGGGCCAGATGAGTGAAGGAAGGAGCAAGATTTTGATCCTTCGTGCTATAGTGAGTTATTAGATAGCTAACGATTAGCGCACTTTCAATGCCGGAACTCGACGAACGGTTTGCCGACGCCCTGCACAGCACGGCACGCGCCTGGCGCCAAGCGGTGGACCGCCGGCTCAAGAGCTTAGGGCTGAGCCAGGCGAGCTGGATGACCATCGCCGTTGCCGCGAAGGCGCGACGGCCCTTGTCGCAATCCGAGCTCGCGGATCGCCTCGGCGTCGAAGGCGCCACCATGGTGGCGATGGTGGATCGGCTCGTGAAGGCGGGGTTGGTCGTGCGCCAGTCGTCGACGGCCGATCGGCGGATCAAGCGCGTGGCGCTCACCGAGGCCGGCAACCGGCTTTTCGACACCGTCAAAAATGAAGCCGCTGCAGTACGGCGCGAATTGTTGGCGAACATAGACCCGAAAAAACTCGCGGCGGCCACCGAGCTCCTCGAGGCATTGCAGCGGCTCATCGAGGCGTCCCGTGACGAGTAGTCCCATCAGCCCGAGACCGCTCAACCGGCGCATGATCACGCTGTCCATCATGCTGGCAACGATCATGCAGACGCTCGACCTCACGATCGCAAACGTTGCCCTGCCGCACATGCAAGGGTCCCTATCAGCCTCCCAAGATCAAATTGCCTGGGTATTGACCGCGTATATCGTCGCGGTCGCGATAGCCACTCCGTTGACCGGTTGGCTGGTCGATCGCTTCGGTCAAAAAAAGGTGTTTCTCGCCTCCGTGATCGGCTTCACCGTGGCCTCCGCGCTGTGCGGCCTGTCCAATAGCTTGCTGGAAATCGTCGCGGCGCGCCTGCTGCAAGGTCTGTTCGGAGCGTCCTTGGTGCCGATGTCGCAGGTGGTGCTGATGGAAATCAACCCGCCGGAAAAACAGGGCTCCGCCATGGCCTTTTGGGGCATGGGCGTCACGGTGGGACCCATTCTCGGGCCCACGTTGGGCGGGTGGCTCACGGATAGTTATAACTGGCGCTGGGTTTTCTTCATCAATGTACCCGTCGGAATCATCGCCGCCTTCGGTATCTGGAGATACATTCACCCGGCCCGGGCCTCCCGGCGCATGCAATTCGACCTGTTCGGCTTCACCGCCTTGAGCGTCGCAATCGGCTCGCTGCAGATGCTCCTCGATCGCGGACAGCAAAACGATTGGTTTTCATCGAATGAGTCGTGGGCCGAGGCGATCGCAATGGTCCTAGGCTTCACGTACTTCGTCGCACATACCGCCTTGACCCGCGCGGACAAGTCATTCTTCGATTACCGCTTGCTAAAAAACCGCAATTACGTGACGGGTCTCCTGTTCATCTTCGTCGTCGGAGTGGTGCTATTTGCTACGCGCGCCCTGATACCCACCATGCTGGAGAATCTACTGGATTATCCCGTTGCCACCACCGGCTTGGTGACCGCGCCAACCGGCATCGGCAGCGCGTTGTCGATGCTCATCGCCGGGCGCATCGTCGGCCGCGTCGATCTGCGCCTCATCCTATTCGCAGGGTTTTCAATCACCGCCCTCTCCTTGTGGGAAATGACCGCCTATTCGCTCGACCTGTCGCAAAGCGACATCGTCTGGCCGGGAGTGCTGCAGGGAGTCGGCCAGGGGTTGGTGTTCGTGCCTTTGGCCGCGGCGACGTTCGCCACCTTGAGTCCCGAAATGCGCTCGCAAGGAACCGCGATCTTCAGCCTGGTGCGCAACATCGGCAGCAGCATCGGCATCTCGATGGTGCAGACGATCTTCGTGCGCAGCACCGTCACGGCGCATGCCGGTATCGTCGAGAAGATCACCTACGCCAATCCCGCATGGACGAACCCGGCTGTCGCCTCGGTGTATGACTTGCACCGCCTGAGCGGCGCCGCAGCCCTCGACGGCGCGATCACGCAGCAGGCTGCGATGATCGCCTACCTTAACGACTTTCGGTTGATGCTTTATTTGACCCTGGCGGTGATCCCGCTGCTGCTGATCCTGCGCGCCCCGCGACGCAGCGCCGTCGTGGAGGCGCATGCGGCGATGGATTAATGCAGCAATCGCGGTGAGATGAGATCTCGGGGCTTTGGGAACTCATCTATCATTGCGGCATGATCTCACGGCGCGACCTTCTCAAGCTCTCCGGTCTTGCCGCCGTGTCCGCGGGGCTGCCGGGTCTTGCGCCGCCGGCCTGCGCGCCGCCCGCGTTCGCGCAGGGTCCGGCGGCGCCTGATTACCAGCTCGACATCGCTCCGCTCACCCTCGATCTCGCGCCGCGCCGCAAGCTCAGGACCATCGCCTACAACGGCCAGGTGCCCGGGCCGCTCCTGCGCCTTAAGGAAGGCCGGCCGGTGACCATCGAGGTCGCCAACCACACCGACCGAGCGGAAGTGGTCCACTGGCACGGCCTGTTCCTTTCCCCCGACGTCGACGGATCTCTGGAAGAGGGCACGCCGCCCATCGCTCCCACTGCCAGCGCACGCTACACCTTCACGCCGCGTCCGGCGGGTTTTCGCTGGTACCACACTCACACCACAGCGATGGACGATCTCACACGCTCGCAGTACGGCGGTCAACACGGCTTCTTGATGATCGAGCCGCGCGACAATCCCGCGCGCTACGATGAGGAGTTCTTCCTCGCCCTCCACGATTGGGAGGGCTACCTGCTCGCGAGCGACGACGGCGCGATGACCCCCGCCTATAACGTCGCCACCGTCAACGGCAAGGTCATGGGCTTCGGCGAACCGCTGCGCGTCAGGCAGGGTCAGCGCATCCTGCTCCACGTCCTCAACTCCAGTCCCACCGAGGTGCACTGGATCGCACTCGCCGGCCACGATCTGCGCGTAGTCGCTCTCGACGGCAATCCCGTTCCCAGCCCTCAGGTCGTGCCCATGCTGAGGCTTGCACCCGGCGAGCGCGTCTGCGCCCTGGTGGAGATGAACAATCCCGGGGTGTGGGTGCTCGGCGAGGTCCGCAAGCACGTGCAGGCCCAGGGCATGGCCATCGCCCTCGAGTACGCGAACAAGGACGGCGCGCCGCAGTGGCATCAGCCGCCGGATCTCATCTGGAACTACGAACAGTTCGCCGCCTCGCAGAGCGCCGATGAGCCCGCCGAATCACCCATCGTCGTCCCGCCCATCGTCGTCCCGCTCGTGTTCGAGTCGAAGTTCCACGGCCACGGCAGCATGGAGGGCTGGACCATCAACGGCAAGTCCTACCCCGACAGTCGCGCCGCGCCGCTCATCCAGGGCCGACGCTACCGCCTGCAGTTCATCAATAAAAGCATGGACGACCATCCGCTGCATCTGCACCGGCACAGTTTCGAGCTGCGCAGTCTCGGCGCGTCGCTCGGTTCCGCTCAGCCGGCGGCGCCCAAGGACATCCGCGGCATCATCAAAGATGTCGTGCTGGTCGACTCCCAGACGCGCGCCGAGGTCGAGTTCAACGCCGACCATCCGGGTGCCACGCTGTTTCATTGCCATCAGCAGAACCACATGGATCTTGGCTTCATGATGCTCTTCGAATATGCCTAGACGGAGCCCCCGAGTGCGCCGCGGGTGCGTCGCGCTTGCGAGCCGCGGGCTCGTCCTGCTCGCCCTTGCTTGCTTGCCTCTAGTCGCTCGAGCCCAGGGGAACTACGAGATCCAAGTCTACGGCGCCGATACGGTCCCCGCAGACAACCTAATGGTCGAGCTGCACTCGAACTTCACCGTCGAAGGCCAGACGAACACCATCGACGGCGTGTATCCGACGAACCATCAGGAACACGAGACGCTCGAACTCACCGAGGGCCTCAATGGCTGGTCCGAGATCGGCTTTTACGTCTTCACCAGCGAACAGAACGGCCACGGGGTGCAGTGGGTGGGCGATCATATCCGCCCGCGCATCCGCGTACCCGACTCTTGGGACTGGCCGGTGGGCGTCAGCCTCTCCACCGAGATCGGCTACCAGCGCTCGGTCTACTCCCCCGATACCTGGACTTGGGAGATCCGCCCGATCATCGATAAGGCCGTCGGCCGCTGGTACTTCGCCGTCAATCCGGCGCTCGAGCGCACCTTGCACGGCCCCGACGTCAATCAGGGCTTTGAGTTCGCGCCCGCCGTCAAGATCGGCTACGACTTCACCCGAGTGGTCAGCGGCGGCATCGAGTACTACGGCGATTTCGGCCGCATCGGCGACTTCGCCCCGACGCACAACCAGCAGCAGCAGATCTTCGTCGTCACCGATCTCAATGTCTCGCCGCTATGGGAGATCAACTTCGGCGTCGGCATCGGCGCTACCGCCGCCACCGACCACCTGATCGTCAAAGCCATACTCGGCCGCCGCTTCGACTGGGGGCGCCACTCCCCCATCGACTGAGGGCGACCTAACCGGAACTATTCACAAACGAAAGTATTCTCGTGCACGAAGGCTGGATTAGATAGGTATTTTCCGGACCGCCGTGAACCCATCCCTGGGGGCTGCGTGAAAAACATCCTGTTTTTCACGCTCCGGAAAATACCTATCTAATCCAGCCTTCTTTGAGCTTTTCCGTAATTCATGTATAGGTCGGGCTAAGGGGCGGTGTTTCCCGAGGATCCCGATCAGGCGAGTCTCGGCCTGAGACTACTTCGCACATCGCGAGAAGAGACTGCACCCAGCAGCTGATCATTTTCATCGGTGATGGGCAGCGCCCGGAAGTCGTAACGCTCGAACAGCAACGCTGCGTCCCGCAGCGTTGCGTCCTTCGGCAACGAAATCACGTGCTCCGTCATGATGTCGCCCAGCGTCTGGCCGGGCTCTGCGGCAACCATTTCGCGAATGTCCACGACGCCTTTCAGTGCGCCTGCCCCATCGATGACGTAGACGTACGTCACGACCGCCTTGCCCGTCGCGAGCTCGCGATAGCGGTCGAGCACTTCCGCGGCCGGCGTCGCCGGCGGCAGCTTGATGATCTCGGGCGACCCGTAGAGAAGAATTTGCTCATCGTGCTTGTCGATGATGTGCTCGACCTTGGAAGACTTGTCCCGGTCGAGCAGCTTCAGAATCGCGCTCGCCTGGTCGCGGGGCAGAATGGCGAGGATGTCGGCGGCCTGGGCGGGAGTCATTTCGTTGATCAGGAGCGCGGCGCGCTCTTTTTCGATGACGCGGATCAACTCCCGTTGCACCCGCGGCTCCACTTCCTCCAGCGTGTCGGAGGCCTGTTCGGCGTCCAACGCATTGAACAGTGCGACGCGCTGGCCGCCCTCGAGTTCCTCGAGGATATCGGCGAGATCCACCGGATGGATCTCGCTCAAGCCCGCCTTGGGCACCTTGAGCTTGATGTTCCCGGCGAAGCTCCCCAGCTGCTCCGGGAGCGGCTGCACGTACAGCCAAGACACTCGGTCCTCTTTGTGGCGATTCGTGAGCAGTTTGGCCAGCTTGCGAAGACCCAGCCGGCGCAGCGCCCGATAGTGGCTGAAGTCGACCTCGGTCGCATACAGCTTATCGTTCTGGAAAGCGAGCTTGACGTCGTAGACGATCTCAACCTCGTGGTCGTCCAGATCCAGAATCTTCTTGTCGAGGATGTGATCCTGAAGCAGGATCAGATTCTCCTGCGGCGCCCGCTCGAACTGCGCCATGTTGTCCCCCCCGATGTCGAGCACGATCTCCTGATTGGAAATGAGCCGCACTCGATCCCAAGGAACCGTCAGCGGCGGGTATCCGAAGGGCCGCGAAACAACGAAATACGTGACTTCGGGCAGCTTGCCGGTTTCGACGATCGCCAGATCGCTCAGGCGCCCGATCCGCTTCTTTTTCACGAACACCCACCGGCCCAGGATCTCGCTCAGGAAGAACTCCTGTTCAATGACGGTAGCCATGGCCCTACCCCTGCGTCACGATCAGAACGAATTTGTAGATCATCAGGGCCACCAGTGCCAGCAGATACACCCGGAGCAGCAGCAGCGAGAGTCGGACCGCTCCGGACATCTCGATGCGCGGCTCGCGATACCGGGCATTTATCGCGGCGAACTTGCCGAACAGATTGCGCAATGTGCTCATGCGTCCTTCCCTATTTGAACAGGTTGGGGAACAGCACCGAGAAGCCGTACAGAGTCGACAGGAGGATGATCGACACGACGATAAAGCTGCCGATGAGATTCTGGCTTGCCGTATTGCAGCGCTCGCCCATGGTCGTCCGGTCGTTCAGCAGCAGGATCAAAAAAACCAGGGCCGCCGGCAACAGCGTCACCGCGATCACCTGCACGAACAAGGTGATCAAGACCAGCGGCGCCCGCGGAATCAGCACCACGAGGCCGGAGGTGATGAGCATGAGAAAATAGGTTGCGTAGAACCACGGCGCCTGACGGATCTTCGTATTGAGCGAGTGCGCCCAGCCGAAGATTTCTCCGAAGGCCCAGGAACTTGCGAGCGAGATGCAGATGGCACCGAGCAAACCGGCATCAAACAGGCCGATCGCCAGAAAGGTCCCGACATAGCGGTCGGTCTTCATCAGTGCCTGAGCCGCCTGGGCGCCGCTGTCGATGTCGATGCCCGGGAGGACGGTTCCGGTCACGATGACAATGAATACGGCCACGACCACGGTGATGATCGAGCCGAGCAACGTGTCGAAGCGGCCCCATGGGATATCTTTCTCGAGCATGCCCTTATCGACCACGGCGCTTTGCTGGAAAAACAGCATCCAGGGGGCGATCGTTGTCCCGATGTTGGCCATCAGGAAGAAGAACAGCTGGCCGTCGAACCCCCCGGCGAAGTTTGGGATCAGACCCTGGCGCAGCACGTCCCGAACCGAGGGGTGTACCAGAAAGGCACCCGGGATGTAAACCAGGTTCAATGCGCAAAACAATAACGACAGCTTCTCGAACGTCCAATATCTGCCGTTCAAGACGATAACCGCCATCAGCACGATGACCGCGACGACGGTCATCCACGGAGGTACGCCGAAGATGGCAAGTGCGGCCGTCATGCCGACGAACTCGGTCACCAGCGTCAGCCAGTCGACGATCATCAGATCGAGCAGCGAAAACCAGCCCCAGAACGCCCCGAAGCCGTCGAAGATCGCCTCGGCGTGCCCGCGCTTCGTGACGGCGCCTAAGCGTACGGTCATCTCTTGAACGTAGTAGGCGACCGGGATCAGGATGAGCAGGAACCAGATCAGGTGGTAGCCGTACTTCGCCCCCGTAGCAGCGTAGGTCGTGATCCCGCCCGCGTCGTTGTCCGCGACCATGACGACGATACCCGGTCCGGCGATGACCAGGTAGAGACCAACCGCCTTCCATGCCTTGCGAAGGGGATAGTAGAGTCTCGCAAAAAAGTTCACATCATGGTCCTTTCTCTAGGAGCCTGTCTGAGTAATCCGCGTGAGCCGCTTCGCTTCAGCGACGGAGCGGATGCAAGGCGCCAGACAGGCTCCTAGGGTACCGCCCTCGTGACGGAGGGCTCGAGACTGAAGTCTCCCTGCAATTTGTTATTGGCGGTCGACGCTACAGCATTTGGTTATCGCTTGCCCAAAATAAATGGAACATATCCCGAAGTCCTCGACCGACTCAAGCGTGCCGCCCGCTGCCTCTTCGTGCATGTGCGGGCGATGGTGCGTTGCAGGGAATGCCGCACTCAACGTCACCGGGTGTGACCTCTAGCGCGGGGCCCGAGTGCACGGGTGTAATCCGCTGTGGTTGGGTTTGAGAAGAGGCCGCAGCTCGACGTGGATCAGGATCACTCCAAGCACACACCACTACGGGTTATATATCTCGAGCAGCGCGCACCTGCGCCGCCGCCCGCTCTGTACTGGGGTAGCGAGCGCGTGGCTGTCGAGCGAATGACGCCAGCGGCTTATCTTGAGTTGTATGGGCGAGTGGGCGAGCCCTTGCGTTGGGATCAGCGGCGCTTGATGCCCGCGACCGAGCTGGACGCGCTGCTCGCGAGCGAGCAGCTGCACATTTACGTACTGCGCGGCATTGACGGCCATGCGCTGGGATTTTGCGAGTTCGACCGCAGCGCGTTTCCCGAGATCGAGCTCAAGAATTTCGGACTCGTGCCCGAAGCGCAGGGACGCGGGCTTGGTCCGTGGCTGCTCGCCACGGCGCTGCAGGGCGAGTGGCGTTCCAATCCTCAGCGGATTTGGCTACATACGGACGCTTCCGATCACCCTGCGGCGTTGCACGTTTATGAGCGCGCCGGGTTTCGGATTTTTGAGGTGCGGGAGGAACCGGCGAGGCCGCGATAGCCCATGGCGACGCGCGCGAGCCGCGGCACCCTTCATTGCGTACCGCGCCACCACCACACGCCCTCGGCGTCCTGCTCACGGCCGGCGCGGCCCCTTGCCGCCAGGTAATTCAGATGCGCCATCGTTTCACCCGTCGCCATCCCGAGAAGCTCCGGGGTGATCGGCCGCAGGAACAGCGCGCCGAACAAATCAACGATGCGTTTCCGCTCCGCCAGCATGCCCTCGAGGCGACTCAAGGCGCGCTGGTGGCCTGCGGCCAGCTTCCCGATGCGCGCGTGCAGACCCCGGAAAGGACTATTGTGCGCGGGCAGCACCAGCACATCATCCGGAACGGCCGCTGCCATTTTCGCAAGCGACCTCATCCAATCATCGAGCGGATCGGCATCGGGCTCGAGCGGATACACCGACACATTCGATGAGATCTTGGGCAGCACCTGATCCCCGGAGATCAGGAGCCTCAACTCGGGACAATACAGACACGCATGTTCCGGTGAATGGCCATTGCCGACGACCACATGCCATTCGTGATCGCCGATTCGCAGAGTATCGCCGTCCGAAATGCGGCGATATGAGGCGGGCATCGGATAAATCGCTGCGCCGAAATATCCAAATTTGGATTTGTATCTTTCGATCGCTGGCTCGTCCCAGCCCGCCGAGCGGTAAAACTCGATCGCATCGTCCGGCGCCGGACGGCCCGTGTCGTCCGCCATCAGACGGCAAGTCAAATACTCCAATCGGCTCATCCAAAGGCGCGCCTCGAATCGCTCCGTGATCCATCCCGCCATGCCGCAATGATCGGGATGCATATGCGTAGCGATGACCCGCACGACCGGGGCGCCCTGCAAGACTCTGCAGAAGGCGCTCAGCCACGCCTTCTTGGTTTCATCGGATTGCAGTCCCGTGTCGACGATCGACCAACCTCCTGCGTCGGCCAGCGCCCAGACATTGATCCACGGAAGCCCGGCAAAGAGCGGCATGCGCAGCCACAGAATCCCGGGCGCCACCATGACGGCGGACCCATTGCCCGTTTCGGGCTCCTTTTCGAGGGGATAGAGCAATTCGGTGCTCATGCGGCCGACGTTCGACCGACGCGCGGCCGCGCATCCCGGGTTCGAAACACTGCACTGAGAGCCACGAGCCTCAAGCGACCGGATCAGTGCGGCCGGCGGAGGCGCGGCCGATTGCTGTCCGGCTCGCAGCGGCGCCCCCGGCCGAGACTTGACGCGCAGCGGCGCGGCCGGCCGCGCTGCCGATGGGCTCGGCCAGGAGCTTCCCCGCCTTCGGCGCGATCCAGCGCTCGATGTCGTCGAACACGGTGAACACCGCCGGCACGATCACCAGGGTGAGCAAGGTGGAGGTGGTCAATCCGCCGATCACGGCGATCGCCATCGGCGAGCGAAAATCGCTGTCCCCGCCCCACCCAAGGGCGACGGGCAACATGCCGGCCACCATCGCCACCGTGGTCATGACGATGGGCCGGGCGCGCTTGTGTCCCGCTTCGAGAATGGCCTCCGCGCGGGATCTTCCGGCGCGCATCTCCTCGATCGCGAAATCGACCAGCAAAATCGAGTTCTTCGCGACGATACCCATGAGCATAAGAACGCCGATCGCCACGGCAATCGAGAGCGGCTGGTTGGTGAGCAGCAGCGCGAGCGCGGCACCGCCGAGCGACAGCGGCAGCGCCGATAGAATCGTGATCGGCTGGAACAGCCGCGCGAACAGCAGCACCAGCACGGCGAGCACCATCAGCACCCCGGCGCCGATCGCCAGTGCGAAGTTCTGCACCATTTCGGAGAAGTATTCCGTGTTGCCCCTTTTGACCATGTGCATGCCCTGCGGCAGGCTTTTGAGCATCGGCAACGCATAGATCTTCTTGGTCGCGGTGCCGAGCTCGATTCCCGGGCTCAAATCGGCCTCGAGAAACACGCGGCGGGTTTGATTGTAGCGGCGCACGACCGATGGCCCCTGCCCAAAGCTCAGGGTTGCCACCGATTTAAGAGGCACCGCGGTACCGGACGCCGTCGGTACCGGGAGGTTCTCCAACGTGGCCAGGTCGCGGCGCGCGCTTTCGATCAAGCTGACGCGGATCGGGATCTGACGATCGCTCAAGGAGAACTTGGGGCCGTTCTGCGGCAAGTCGCCCAGCGTCGCAATGCGAATCGTCTCACTGATGCTGCGTACGCTCACGCCCAGTTGCGCAGCGATGTCGAGCCGCGGATGCACGACGATTTCCGGACGCGGCAGATCGTCCCTGATGCGCGGACTGCGGATTTCATTCAATCCCTTCATCTCCGCAATGAGCTGATGAGCCGTTCTCTGGACCAGCGGCGCATCCTCTCCCGTCAAATATAGCTGGATGTCGCGCCCGCCCGCGCCGGACTGACTGGAGAAATTCAAATGCCCGTCAGGGACCTGATTGAGGGTGGGCATCATGCTTTGTTCCCACTCCTTTTGGCTCATGCTGCGCTGGCTGCGCGGCACCAGACTGACATAGATAGTCGAGTTCTGGACCGTGCCGCTCCAGATGTCGCCCACGAACTCGATGATGTCGGTCACTTCGGGCGATTTCCTGAGGAGCGCCGCGGCGTCGGCGGAGACGCGCGCGGTATCCTCCAGGGTACCGCCCGGCGGCAGTTCGATGGAGAGCTGCGCGTTGCCAAAATCCTCGGGCGGCAGGAAACCCTGTGGAATGATCGCCAGAGCGAGGATCGACAGCACAAAGAAAGCTCCGCCCGCGGCAATGGTCTTCCAGCGATTCTCGACGCTCCAGCGCAGTGCGGACAGGTACAGTGTCATGACCGGGCCGTCGCCGTGCGCCACGCTGAGCGAATCGCTGCGCAGCGCATAAGCGGCGAGCACCGGCGTGATGAGACGCGCCACCAGCAACGAGAAGAACACCGCGGCCGCCACGGTCAAGCCGAACTGCTTGAAGTATTGTCCCGTGACGCCGCCCATGAAGCTCACCGGGAGAAATACCGCGATGATGGTGAATGAGGTTGCCACCACCGCAAGACCGATTTCATCGGCCGCATCGAGCGCCGCTTGGTAGCCGCTCTTGCCCATTCGCATGTGGCGCACGATGTTTTCGATTTCGACGATGGCATCGTCGACCAGCACGCCCGCCACCAGGGAAAGTGCAAGCAGCGTGATCATGTTGAGCGTGAAGCCCATCCACTGCATGAAGGCGAAGGTCGGGATGGCGGACAAAGGAATGGCGAGCGCCGAGATCACGGTCGCGCGCCAGCTGCGCAAGAATAGCCACACGACGACGACCGCCAGGATCGACCCCTCGGTCAGGGAGTTCAGCGAGGAATCATAGGTGCGCAGCGTATGATCGACCGTCGTGGAAATGAGCGTCATGTGCACGGCGGGCGTCTCGGCTTGAATCTTATCGAGCTCGGCCTGCACCGCCTTGGACACGCTTACATCGGAGGCTCCCTTGGCCTTGAAGACACCGAAGGCGGTCGCCGGCCGGCCGTTGAGCCGCGCGATGGAGCGAACCTCCGCGATGCCGTCGCGCACATCCGCTATTTCGCGCAAGCGAAACGATCGCCCGCCGCTCGCCATGATCTGCGTCTCCGCCAGATCCTCCGCCGTTTTCGCCCCGCCCAGTACGCGAATCGCCTGCTCGCCTCCTCCCACCTGGGCCATACCGCCCGCGGCGTCGAGATTCAGCGCGCGCAATTGATCGTTGACTTCGACCGCGGTCAGGCCCAGGGCCTGCAGGCGCGCCGGATCGAGCTCGACGCGGATTTCCCGGCTGACGCCGCCGCTGCGCGAGATCTGCGCGACGCCGGGCACCGCCAGCAATCGCTTGGTGACGGTATTGTCGATGAACCAGCTCAGCTCCTGCGGAGCCATCGACGTGGTGGTTCCCGCGTAGAAGGAGATTGCATCGTCATCCACATTCACCCGCTGGACAAGCGGCTCCATGATTCCCTGCGGTAAATCGTTGCGCACCTTGGCGACCGCATCGCGCACATCCGACACCGCGCGATCGATCGGCGTGCCGATCTGGAACTCCAGACCGACGTTGACGGTTCCCTCCGCGATATACGTGGTGATGTTGCGGACATTGCCGATACTCGCGATCGAGCCTTCCACCTTTTGCGCGATCTGCGTCTCCATCTCGGTGGGCGCGGCTCCCGGCTGCGAGATCGTTACGTTCACGACCGGATAGGAGATATCCGGGTCCAGATTGATCGGCAGGCGGATGAAAGCGACTACGCCCAGGAAGAACAGCACCACGAACAGCACGATCGGTGTGATCGGATGGCGAATGGCCCAGGCGGAAATGTTCTTCACGAGCTGTCCGTGGTTTTCGCGACCGAGTCCGTGCCCCTCGCGACCGGCTTGACGACTTCGCCCACCTGCAAGAACGCCCCCGCCGTGGCGACCACTTGATCCTTGTCATTGATCCCATCTGCGATGGTGACGCCGTTCTCCACGATGCCCGACACGTGCACGGTACGCCGCTCGACCTTGTTCTGAGCATCGACGATCAACACATAACTGCCCTTGTCGTCCGTCAACACCGCGGTTTGCGGCAACACGATCCGCTCAGCATTGCTCACCGTCACCTCGGCGCGGGCGAATGCGCCTGGCCGCAGGTTCGGATCGGGTGTCAGCGACACCCGCACCAATCCCAAGCGCGTCTGCGGATCGATGACGGCGCCCAGCAAGCGGACACGCCCCGGGTAGACTTTCGAGGTGCCGGTCAAGCGCACGTTCACCGGCTGGCCCACCTGCAGGAGCGGCAGGTCCTGCTCCGCCACTTGACCGCGCAATTCGACTTCGCCGCCCTCGGCCATACGAAACAGGGCGCCGCCGCCGGGGGTCGCGGTCTGTCCGACTTCGACGCTGCGGGTCAAGATGACACCGTCGGCGGGCGCACGCACCTGCGCGCGCGCCAGGCGCGCCTGCGCCTCGGCCAATTGCGCCTCGGCTACTTTGACCTTCGCGGCGGCGGTCACCGAACTGGAGCGGCGCCGCTCGGTTTCCTCGGCCGACAATGCACCCGAGGCGCCGACCGCCACCGCTCGATGGTACTCGGCGGCGGCGAGCTCCGCCTCGGCTCGCGACAGCTCCAGGGCCGCTTGCAGGTTGGCAACCTGGGGTTGCAGCACCGACACATCCAAACGCGCCAGCACTTGACCGCGCCTGACGCGATCCCCCGCCTCCACATAGATCGCAGCGACCCGTCCGCCATCGCCTTCCACGCCGATGGGCGTGTCGTAGCGGGCGCCGATGGTGCCGATGATGCTCGCGGTCGTCGGCGTCGCACTGCGGCCGGCCTCCGTCACCGACACCGTGGGAATTCCAATTTTGTTCGATACCGCGTCTCTTGCTGCGATCGCGTGCGTCAAGCGCACGGCCAGCACGGCGACGATCACCGCCGCGAGGATCGCGAGCAGCCAGAGGGCCCGCCGCGCGGTGAGCCAAACGTCCGCGGCAGGTACCCCCTCATCGACCGATGCGCTCATTTGACGATCATCTGACGACGTCCCAGGGATAACTTCCGTTGTCCATGATGAATCCCGCCAGCAGGTTCATCTCCTCGTCCTCATTGCGATCGATCCGCCGCACGTTGCCGGCCATGCGCCGTCTTGCTTGCCGCGCGAACACCTGCGCAATGCCCAAAGCCCGCTCGCCCGGCTTGCCCGGCTCGGCGGCAAGGGTCGTTGCCCGCGACAATACGCAAAGACCGACGAACAAATCAACGGCGATGTCGGCCACGCGCTTGAGCGCGTGCTGGCGGGAGGCGATGCTCTTGCCGTACTTGCGCAGCAAGTAGTCGGACGCCTTGGCGAGCTCCACGGTATATTTTTCGTAGATGCCGGCTGCCTCGCGCAGCTCGAGCGGGATTTTGACGAGGATTTTGTCGCGGCCCACGCCGGTTGCGTGCGTCAAGCGCTTTTCCGCGTACTCGGTGAGCACGCCGAAGCCTTTGATCGGGTTATTGAAGATTTCATCGACCGCAATTTTCAACTCGCCCAGCGACTTGCCCACGTCTTTGAGGCCGGACAGCGCGATGTAGAGCCGCAATACTTCGTTGGTCCCTTCGAATATCGTCAAGATCCGGCAATCCCGCGTGGCCTGTTCGTACGGATAGTTGCGCATGAAACCGTTGCCGGCGGCGATCTGCAACGCCTCGTAGGCGCTGCGCTGGATTGCCTCGCTTGCGTACACCTTGCTGATCGCCGCCTCCATCGAGTAATCATCGACACCGGAGTCGATGTAGTGCGCAACCATCCACACGACGCTTTCGGCGGCGAAACAGTCGACCGTCATTTGGGCAATTTTTTCGCGCACCAGTTCAAACTCGGCAATCGGCTGTCCGAACTGCTTGCGTGTCTGCGCCTGCGCTGTGGCGAGCGCGATCAAGGATTTCATCCCGCCTACCGCACCGCCCCCTAAGCCGGTACGCCCGTTGTTCAAAATGGCCATCGCCACCTTGAAACCCTTGCCCGCCTCGTCCAGTACATTCTGCGGCGGAACTCTCACGTCGGCGAAGCTCACCGAGGTCGTCGAGGACGCACGGATTCCCATCTTGTCCTCGTGCTGTCCATGACTCACTCCCGGCCATCGAGCCTCGACCAAAAACGCCGTGATCTTGCCGGCACCGGAGTCCGTGCGCGCGAACACCGTGTATAGGTCGGCGATTCCGCCATTGGTGATCCAAATTTTTTCGCCGTTGAGCGTCCACGTGCCGTCGGCGTTTTTTTCGGCACGCGCGCGGATCGAGGCCGCATCCGAGCCTGCGCCGGACTCGGTCAAGCAGAACGCCGCAATCATCTCGCCGCTGGCGAGTTTGGGCAGATAACGCGCCCGCTGTTCGGCCGTGCCGAACAACAGAATTCCCTTCATCCCGATCGAGCTGTGCGCGCCGATGGTGAGCGATACGGAGCTGTCGTGCGCACTCGTTTGGCTCAACACGCGCGCATAACCTGCATTCGACAGACCGAGGCCGCCGTGCTCCTCCGGGATGATGAGCCCGAATAAGCCCAGATCGCGCAGACCTTGAATGAACTCCTCGGGCTGCGAGGCGTCGCGATCCCAACGTTTGAAGTCCTGGTGCTTGGGTTCCAAGAACTGATCGATCGCCTCGACCATCATGCCGAGGACTTCGCGATCCTTTTCACGCAATCGTGGATAGGGAAACAGGCTGTCATCGAGAATACGTCCTGCGAATAGATTTTTTGCAACGCTCATCTAGGATCCTGTCTGAGTGATCCGCGCGAGCCGATCACGAGATCGCGTACGCCGTCGCGGCCCACGTCATGAGTGAGGACGAGGTCCGCCCCGGCGAGGGCTCACGTCCAGCGGCAAGCGCGAACGCCGGCGCGCAACGCGGTAAATGATAATCACACCCAACAGCAGCATGATAAACGGAGCGCCCCAAATAAGCAGCGTCCATGCTTCAACTCATACATATCCGGATAAGTACATATCCGGATGAGGCTCTCCGTTGCGTCGATGGACGCCTTCGAGTAAAGTCCGACGACAAGGGGCGCGGCGCTTAGATTCGAGTATCAGAGGGGCTAAGCAAATGCAAAATAAGCAAATAGAAAGAAAGTCGATAACGTCTCGTGCATTCTGGTTGATCATCATTGGCGGCTTTGTGACCGGCATGGGCAACGGTAGCGTGTTTGGCGCCGCCATGATGTGCTTTCTGGGTCGCGGCGGCTTTGCCAACTGGGGCGGCTGGTGGCCGCTCTCCTATGATCCGCGTACCTTCACGGGCTTCATGGATTGGTGCATGATCATCTTCGGCTTGGCCTATATCGCGATCCTGTGGATTGCTCTGATGCGCCACGATGAAGAAGAAAGCGCAGAAAGCGCGGCGGCCTGAGCCGGTTCGGGGAGCAGCCATCAACACCAACTGCGGAATACACTCATATGATCACACTGATTGCAACAGCGTTTTGCCTGGGCCTGGCCTTTTCCAGTATGTTGTTGTCGTGGTACGTGCTGATGCCGCGCAAAAAGAAGGGCTAACAGGTCGATCTCGGTAACTGGTGTCCGGCAAATAATTCCGCGCTCTTTGTCCCTGGGGGCGCGCGTAGATTCGAGCTTCCTAGATCATCTTGCCCGCCCGCCTCGATCTTCTCGATGCTCTTACCGTGGCCGTCGCGACAGGGGCATTTGGCGCCATGTTGCAAAATTACAACAATAAGAGCCATTGTGAAAATCCCGGCTTTATGTCATTTTAAGCCGTCGCGCTGACGCCGCACAGACGGCGGAAGTGCGGGATAAAGCGTAGATCTCTAGTGTGGGGAATATGGATTTGTTGTTGTGTGCGGACTACGTGTTTTCCGCAGACATCCGACATAACTACGAATGTCGCAGAATCACTGCGAGGTTTAGTTTTATAAGAGACGCGCCATTCATGGCGCCCATAGTAAGTAAGGGAGTCCAAACATGGGAAAGTTCACTTGCTTTCAGCTTAGTGCTTGGTATCGACGATGCGGCGCCTTGGCGCTCGTGCTGTTTGGCATCGTGTGCGCCCATCCGGCGCAGGCGCTGCCAATTTTTGCGCGTCAGACCGGCATGGCGTGCCTCGCCTGCCACACGGTTTATCCTGAGCTCACGCACTTTGGGCGCATGTTCAAGCTCAACGGCTACCAGCTGGATAACGAGAAGGACATTACGTACACGACGGATGAGGGCAAGCAGCAGCTCGCCCTGCCCGGTCTTCCGGGCATAGCGATCTTTGTGTACTGGGGGTACACGGAGCTCAACAAGGCGCTGCCGGATAGCCAGATTCCCGGTGCAACCTCATTGAAGGAGGGCATCGCCTTTCCGCAGCAGGTGTCCATCCTCTATGGCGGCAAGATCGCACCGCATTTCGGCGCCTTCGCGCAGCTGACGTATGACGATAATTCGGGCACGATCGGCATCGACAATACCGACTTTCGGTTTGCCAATAATTTCATTCTGCCGGACAAGAGCAAGATCACCTACGGACTGTCGCTCAACAACAGTCCCAGCGTCGAGGATATATGGAATACGACGCCGCCGTTCGGCTGGCCGTATGTCCTCACAGAGACTGCCGTGCCGTCGCTGGCGGTACCGATACTTCAATCGGCGGCTGCGGCGGGGAATACGCTGGGTGTGACTGCCTACGCCATGTGGAATGAGCAACTGTACGGCGAGATCGGGATCTATCGCGACGCCAGGACTGGGTCGCTCAATCCCATCACCGGGGGGACGACTCCTGCCGACTCGTACTCGTCGCAGGTACTGGCCAACAATGCACCGTACTGGCGGGTGGCGTACGAGTATGACATAGACCGCTATGCGCTGGAGGTTGGCGCCTATGGTTGGTACGCCAAGTACTATCCGGGCAATGGTGTCCCGCTCGCCGGTCTGACCAACAACTACAAGGATGTTGCCGAGGATTTTCAGTTCCAATGGATCGGTGAGAAGAACATCGTGACGCTCAAGGGCACGCATATTTACGAGAAGCAGGATCTCTATGCGTCGTCTGCCGCCGGCACCTCGAACCCGAACGACTGGCTCAGTTACTCGGAAATGGATCTGACGTACTACTACATGAGGAGGTACGGAGCCGATATCGGCATTACCACCGCCACGGGGTCGACGGATCCGCTCCTATATCCCGCCGGGGCAACCTGTACTGCGGTTCCGCCCGGCGGCGCCACCAATGCTCCCTGCTCGGTGGGAAGCTTTCCGGTCGGCGTGACCAACAGCGCCAACAGCAACCCCCAAACCAATGCCTGGGTGGCCGAGTTGAATTACGTGCCCTGGCTCAATGTGAAGATGACCTTGCAATACACGCACTACACGAAGTTTAATGGTGCCAAGGACAACTATGATGGGCTGGGGCGCAACGCCTCCGACAACAACACGACGTATTTCAACATGTGGTTTGCGTTTTAAGCCAAGGGGAATCATATGAAAACTACAGGAGTGACGGTTCTCGCGATGGCTGCATCGGTGGCGATTTCGTTTCTGTCCGGGGTGGCGTCGGCTCAAGAGGCTGCGCCGCCAGAGGTGACTGGGGCCGATTTGGCGGATGCCGAAGTCACGGCCATCACCCGGTGCGCCTTCTGTCACGGTCCGCAGGGCCACAGCAACTCGCCGATCTACCCGTCGCTGGCTGGACAGAAGGCGTGGTATATCCTCGAGCAGCTGCAGGCGTTCAAGGCGCAAACGCGCGGCGATCCGTATGCGCGAGGCTTCATGTGGGGGATGTCCTCACAGCTCACCGACACGCAGATGGCTGCGCTGGCCGCCTATTTCAGCAAGCAAACGCCGTTTGCGGGCCCGCAGGCACCGTTCTCAGGGTCGAGAACGGCTGCCTACGTCGCGAAAGGCAAGAGCGTCTACAACGACGGTGTTCCTGCGGACGGGGTCGCGCCGTGCTCGGCTTGTCACCAGGCCGACGCCGGCGGCTCGGATCAGTTTCCGCGACTCGCAGGGCAGCATGCTTCCTACCTGTGGAAGCAGCTACGGGCGTTCCATTACGCTTCACGCGAGCAGGTCGTCATGAACGGTATTGCAGCTCCGCTGAAGGATCCTGACATGAAGGCGGTGGCGTTCTTTCTGGAATCGATCCACTAGCCAGTCGAACGGGCGCACGGCGGGGCTCGCCCGCCGTGCGATCAGATCACTCGAACAATGGCCGCGCGCCTTCATCGGGGGCCTTTCCCTATCGGAGGAGTCCACTGAATGGGGGGGGTCGAGGGCGCGAAATCCAGGGATAAAGACTTAAAAAACAGCCAAAGCAGCACCGCCGAAGCGGCAGCTGCAATCCACACCCAAAGCTTGAATCGTTTCCGCGGCGCTCGTACGTAGCTCGCCGTCGCATCGCCGGACGGTGCCGTCGCATCGCGGGACGGTATCGTCGCATCGCCGGAGGGCAGCGCGCCGCTGCGATCGGCTTGGGGGCGCTTTTCATAAGTCTCGGCCGCGGATTTAGGCGGCTCGGCCGCGGAAATGGGCGCCGGCATCTCGGCTGCGACGGATTGGCTGGCGAGATCGAGGATGGCCGGCGGCGGGGCGCGCTCGATGACCGCCGGCGGAGAATCGACCATCGCCGCTTTGGGCCTAGCCTTCGGCCGCAGCGCAAACGCCGCCGCCTGCTCCTCTTCCATTATCCGGCTCTCGACCAGTACGAACACGACGGCGAGGATGGGCACGACGATGGTCAGCGCCGGCGCCTGCTGATTGACCCAATCCGTGAGCAGCGGATCGGACATGGCGATGTCGCCGGCCAGCCAGCCGAGCAGCGCGCCGCCACCGCGCTTGAGCAGTGGGTATCGCCTGAACAAGGCGCCGACGAATAGGCTGCCGTAGATGAGCAGGGGCACGCTCATCACCAGGCCCAGGCCCAAGAAGAAGATGCTGCCTTGGGCAACCGCCGCCAATGCGACCACGTTGTCCACACTCATGACCAAGTCGGCGACGATGATCGTGCCGACGGCCGACCACAGGCCGGGGGGCTTTTTGGGCAGGCTGCTGCCCAATCGCGTTTCTCCCTGCTCCTCGACGGTCAGCTTGATCGCGATGACCAGCAGTGCTATCCCGCCCGCCAGCTTCAGCAGCGGAATACGCAGCAGAAAACTGGCAACGGCGCCGAGCAGCACGCGCAGCACAATGGCGCTATCGATTCCGATCAACATGGCGCGCCGTGTCAGCGCCGGCGGCAGCGAGCGGCAGGCCAGCGCGATCACCACCGCATTATCGCCACTCAGCAGCAGATTGACGAAGAACACCTCCAGCGTCAGGATCAAATAGTGGAAGAGGTTGTCAAAGCCCATCACGCCTGCCCTTCATCGAGTTCATCCGGCGATGCCGGCGAGGGCTGCGTAAACCCCCGTCGCGGCGGCGCAAAAAAAGATCGCTCCGACCGCTGCGGCATAAACACCTTTGAGTCGCATCGGTTCGGCCAGCTTCGTGCGCGCCAACTGGAACAGGAAGCCGAGCGCCACCGGCAGCAGCAGGGCATTGACCACTCCCATGGCAATCGACAGCCGGATGAGGTTGACGCCTGAGGCGACCAGCCCGCCGCCTGCCAGCAGGATCAGGGCAAAGGAGGCGTAGAACCAGGGAGCTTGCAGCGGCTGGTGCTCCAGCGAGTGATGAAAGCCGGCCACTTCGCCCAATGCCCACGCTGCCGTCAGGCACACCGTTATGGTGGCGACCAGCGCCCCGCCGCCCAAGCCAACGACAAACACCAAGCGGCCGATGATGGGACCAATGGCGGCGCTGAAGGCTGTGACGATCTGCGGCACGTTTTCCAGCTGCACGGGCTGCGGGTAATGGCCAAACGTGGCCGCGGCCGCGATCAATACCGCGGCGGTTAGGGTCTGGCAGAGAACGGCACCAATCAGGATGTCGAGCCGGGCGATTTTCAGATGTCCGATCCCCAGCCCTTTGTCGATCAAGGCGGACTGTTGGTAGAAAATTGCCCAAGGCATCACACTGGTGCCGAGGTTGGCCGCCACAAGATAGAGGTAGTCGTGGTTTCCGAGCGGCATCTCACGCAGTCCGGCGGCGAGTTGACCGAGGTCGGGATGGGATTCCCAGGCCATGATCAGGAAACCCAGTTCGAACAGGCCAAATGCAATTACCGTGCGCTCCACCGATCGGTAAGCCCCCAGGCCTACCATTAGCAGGATGGCTGCAATCAGAACGAAGATTGAGACCCATACGGGGACGCCGTACAACTGGCCAACACCCGCCATTCCGACCATTTGAGTGACCAACGAGCCGAAGCAACTCACCACCAACGCCGTGATCGAGACGAAGGTCATGCCGCGAGTGAAGTTCTGATGAATCAGTTCGGCGTAGCCAATGCCCGTTCCAAGCGCCAGGCGTGCCGCCAACTCTTGTACGGTGTAGAGCAGCGGAATGATCAAGAACTGAAGCAGCAACAGCCGGTAGCCCCATTTTGCGCCGCTTTGCGCCACCGTAATCACACTGCCAACTTCCGTATTGGCCAGCATGACCACCAAACCGGGGCCGAACGTGACCAGCAGCTGCCGCCAGTTGAACAGCTTTTGCGGTATTTCAACCATCAATGCTTGGTCGACGTGCCTGGACCGGTCTTGAAGTAGCGCAGGAACTCAGTGTCCGGCGAAAGCACAATCGTTGGGCCGGCATTCGCCAAGGCTTGTCGGTAGGTCTGCAGGGAGCGGTACAGCTTGTAGAACTGAGGATCCTTGCCGAACGCGCTAGATAGAATTTGGTTGGCCTCGGCATCGGCTGTGCCGCGCGTGATCTTCGCCTGGCGTTGCGCTTCGGAGAGGATTACGGTGCGCTCGCGATCGGCTTTTGCCTGGATTTCCTGAGCCCATTCGAAGCCCTGTGCCCTCAATTCCTTGGCTTGGCGTTGCCGTTCCGACGTCATCCGATCATAGATCGCCTGACTGGTTTCCAACGGCAGATCGGCGCGGTGGAAGCGCACTTCCACGACTTCGATTCCGACATCTTTGGCCTTATCGGCCACCTCTTTCTGAATGACCTCGACGGTGTGCGCGCGATTCTCCGACAACAGCGACGGCAGCATCACCTGACCCAGCTCGCGGCGCAGCGACGAGCTCACCAGCTGAGCGAGCTGTGGTTCAGCTAGTTCCACCGTGCGCACGGCGGTATAGAAGCGCAGCGGGTCGGCAATGCGAAAGCGGGTATAGGTCTGCACTTCGATGCGTTTCTGGTCCCCCAGAATGACCTGCTCGACCGCCGGCTCCAAAGTCAGCAAGCGGCGATCATAATAGATGACCGAATCGACCAACGGCAGCTTGAATTTCAACCCCGGTTCGTTCACGACGCCGATCGGCGCCCCAAGGCGAACGATCAGAGCCTGCTGTACTTCGCTGACGGTGTAGAGAGTGGCCGACAGCAGCCACAGCAGGAAAAACGCGCCGGCGGCAATGACGAGGCGGGGCTTCGCACTCATTTCGCCGGCTCCTTGGCGGCATCCGACTTGCCCTTCTCCGCCAGCGGCATATAAGGAACGATGCCGGTAACGCCTTTGCCCGACGTATCGATGATGACCTTGGTCGCCTTCTTCAGCATCTCGTCCACACTCTCGAGGTAGAGCCGCCAGGCCGTCACATCCTTGTCCGCGGCATAGCTCGCGTAGAGCAACTGGAAGCTCTTGGCGTCACCTTGGGCCAGATTGATCACCTGCGACTTGTAGGCCTCCGACTCCTCGGCGATGTGCGATGCCTCCCCGCGAGCCCGCGGCAGAATGTCGTTGGCGTATGCCTCCGCTTCGTTGCGGGCGCGCTCCTGGTCGGCTCGGGCGCGCTGCACGTCGTTGAACGCGTCGATGACAACCCCAGGGGGATCGACCCGCTGCAATTGCACCTGAGTGACTAAAATCCCGGAATCCGTCTTGTCGAGCAGGGTTTGCAGCAGATCTCTGGTTTGTTCGGCGACCTGCTGGCGCTTGTCCGACATGGCGGCCTGAATCGGCGTACGGCTGATGATCTCGCGCAGCGCGCTTTCCGCCACTACCTTGAGCGCAGCCTCCGGGTTGTTGACCTTGAACAGGAATTGGCCGGCATCCTTGATGCGCCAAGACACGGCGCAGTCGGCTTCCACAATATTTTCGTCGCCCGTGAGCATCTGCCGCTCATGCGAGACATCGGCGATGTTGCTGGCCCCGGCCAGGCGAACGGTGCCGAGCTGCAGTTGATTGACCTGGGTAATCTTGGGCAGCAGAACGGTTTCGAAGGGGTAAGGCAGATGGTAGTGCAATCCCGGACTACTGGTATCGACCCATTTACCAAAACGCAGCACCACGCCTTGCTCGTCAGGCTGTACCTTGTAGATACCCGCGCTGATCCAACCGATGGCCACAATGCCCAGAATCAACGCCGTGCCTTTTCCGCGCAGTCCAAATAGGTGAATGTAGGAGTTGAGCCACTGGCTGATCTCAGCGACCCTTGCTGGAATTTGGAAGATCGGCGGCTGGTTTGATAAATCTTCGACAGAGTTTGGTGACATCAGGAAGGTTCCAGTGGAATTCGGTGTTGCGGCCTCGATCAATCTTAGCTAACCATGGTCCCGAATATACGTCCGACGTAATAGGTAATCAGCCCGGCCGCCGCGCCGATGACGACCTGTCGCGCACCCGAGAAGAAGGGCGAGCGGCCGTTGAAAAAAGACGTTACAAGTCCAAGCATGAACAACGCGATCAGCGACGCCCCGATGCTTGCGATGATCCCCGATCGGGTTGTCAGCACGAAAAACGGCAGCAGGGGCACGCTTGCGCCCAACGCAAAGAGCACGAACGAAACTGAGCCTGCACTGACGGGATTGGCGCCCAGATGAGCCGGCTCGATCCCGAGCGCTTCGCGCACCAGCGTCTCCACAGCGGATGGCTCGTCAGACAGGATCTTCTCAGCCGCACGTCTAGCACCGTCCTCGGTCATCCCTTTGGCCTCGTAGATCAGCGCCAGTTCCTTGCCTTCCAGCGCAGGAGTAGCGTGCGCATTCTCGATCTGTTGGTCAATTTGGCGCGCCGCCATTTCGCGGGCGTTGGTGACCGACAACCACTCACCCAAAGCCATCGCGCAGGCCCCGGCGAACAGGCCCGCGACACCGGTCAGCAAAATAACGGAGCGGCGCCCTCCGCCGCCGGCGACCCCCATCAGCAGGCAGAAATTCGATACCAATCCGTCATTCGCGCCAAGAACGGCGGCTCGCAAATTGTTGGCTAAGTTGCTGCCGCGCCAGCTTGTGCCCTCCTCCTTCACTTCGCCGCGCGCAGGCGCGTAGCTTCCGATGGTCCGCATGACCGCAGCATGGGCTCGTTCCTCTTTGGCCAACCCGGCAGCTCTCGCGTCTTCCTGCTCCGAATAGTGATCACGGTCCGAAAGCTCCCGTGAAGTGATGCTGGGGATCACGAAGGCGACACCGAACTGGCGCGCCAGCTGCGTCAGCATCCGTGTGCGCAGGGAGGGTTGGAATTGCGGAACCGGGTACCCCGCCGAGCGCAGGCGTTCCTCCCAGAATATCGAATGCTCGCGCTCAGATGCCGCGAGCTTATTGAACACGCTGCTGAGGCTCCCATTGCGTTCGATGCCGGCAAGAGCCTGGTAAAGCGCTGCGCTATCGCGCTCGGCTTTCCAGTTGCGCAATAACCGGTTTAGCTCATTCGATTCCACATGTTTCTCCGCCGCGCAGTCGATCGACCCTATCAGTTTGGCCTGTGGTCTATTAGTCGCCGCTCTTAGGTGCATTAAGCCGCCGACGGAGATTTCTCGCAATGCACATATATCATATGTAAATGCCAATACTTATCGTTGCCTCTTGTATTCGGCAATTTTAGGGCGTATTTATTTAGGTGTTCTTAAGCGTCATGCTTTGGAATTCTAGGGGTGCGAGCTATATGGGGCGTCATGCTCGATCCCGGGGATCTTTTACGGAGGAAAGCAAATGAAGACAGGACTCTGGTTCGCGTTGAAGTGTGCCGTTGTACTCGCGGCCGTTTTTGCGCCCTTTATTATGCTCGCAGGTGCGTGGCTCTTTCTTCCGAGTGAAGTTTATATAGGCAAAAGCAGCAAAGATGCCCTGGACTGGATGTGGCTCCTGCTACTGGGCGGGATGATGCTCGGCATCTACTATTTTACGCTGTGGGTGGTGTTCGAACACTCAGGGCGGTCCGCTTCTCACCACCACTAGCTAGAGTTTGTTGCTAAATGAGACGCTGCGTCGTCGGCAGGTAATGATCCAGCAGCAGCGCCAGAAAGAGCCACATCAGGTACGCGATGGAATAGCGGAACAGGCGCATGGCAACCGCGTCATGCGGCGATCGCTTGAGCGCGAGCGCGTGCCTGAGAAACCCCGCATCGAGGAGCACGGCCGCACCCAGGTAGACAACCCCGCTCATGCGCATTAGAAACGGCAGCGACGTGACCAGGATGAGCGCGATCGTATAGCGCAGCACCGCCCGTTTCGTGACCGCCACGCCGTGCGTCACCGGCAGCATCGGGATATTGACCTTGGCGTAGTCGGCGCGGCGCGCGATCGCCAGCGCCCAGAAATGCGGCGGCGTCCAGATGAAGATGATCAGGAACAGGAGCAAGGCCTGCGGGTCGATGTGACCGGTGACGGCGGTCCAACCCAAGATCGGCGGTGCCGCGCCCGCCGCGCCGCCGATCACGATGTTCTGCGGGGTCGACCGCTTGAGCCACACCGTGTAGATGACGGCGTAGCCGAGGAGCGATGCAAAGGTCAGCACGGCCGTGAGCGCATTCACTTCGCGCACCAGCAGCAGCATCGATGCGACGCTCAAGGTGAGCGCAAAACACAGCGCTTGTCGAGGCTTGAGATGCCCCGTCGGCAACGGTCGAGCTTGAGTGCGCCGCATGCGCGCATCGATACCGCGATCCAGAACATGGTTGATGACGGCTGCGCCGGCGGCGGCGAGTGCAATCCCTAGGTTCGCAAACAGCAGCGTATCGAGCCGCGGCACTCCCGGAGCGGCCAATAACGAGCCGACCAGCGAGGTCAGCACGATGAGCGCCACCACCCGTGGCTTGGTGAGCTCCAAGTAGTCGTGCCACGTGGCCGCGACGCGCGCCGGCTGCACTTCGGTGTGGTTCATGCGCGCGGTTGCCGGCTCGTGATCATGCGTCCTTCAGGTATCGACTCGCGGTATCATTTTGCGCTTCGCTGCCGCGAACTTAAGTTGCCAGCCTCGTGCGCGACACGTCTCGATCCGCATTGTAGGGGTTTGAGAAAGTGGGGCAAGTGATTGTTGCGCTGCCAAAGAGATGGCGCTCCTTTTGACAGGAAAAGTATGCCCGCCCCTTTTCGGGCATTCCGGAGTATGCTGCAGATGAGTCGTCGAGCCACGCACTTGCCGGCGAAGCCTGGTTTTGTGCCCACTTTTCAGATTCCAGGGATGTAAACGCATGAACACTGTCATTCCGGACGTCGCCCTCATCGACAACAGCGACGAGCGCGCACCGCTGGTGCTGGTGCTGGATTGCTCCGGCAGCATGCAGGACGAGAACAAGATCCAGCTGCTGAACGAGGGACTCAAGGCACTGGCGGTGGACCTCAAGGCTGACCCGATCGCGGCCCGCTGCGGTCGGGTACTGGTCATATCCTTCGGCGGCGACAGTAACGTCGAGATCATGGGCGACTGGACCGACGCCATGGACTTCGCGCCACCGGAACTGCGGGCCGGCGGCCTGACGCCGCTCAGCGCCGCGATGCGCTGCGCCCTGGATGAAGTCGAGTCGCAGAAGAGCCAGATGCGCACCGCGGGCGTGTCGTACAAGCGCCCCATCATTATGCTGCTCTCGGATGGGGAGCCGACCGACGACTGGCGCCAGGTCGCCGCCGAGTGCAAGAACGCGGAGACCGCGCACAAGGTCAACATCATGGCCATCGGTATTGGCGATAAGGCCAACAAGGAAACCCTTGGGCACTTCAGCAACAAGGGCGCACTCAGCCTGAGCGGGCTCAAGTTCAAGGAGCTCTTTATCTGGCTGAGCCGCAGCATTCGCGCGGTCTCGCGCGCGCCTGCGGGCGGTACGGTGCAGTTGAACCCGGTGGACAGCTGGGCGAACTTGTCCACCTGAAGATCTCGCGCGCCCTACCCGCGCGGTACTTTACAACGGGCTTCGGATCTGCCTCGCACACGGGCTCGAGATTTATGTGGACAGTGTTCTCTGCCTCGGCTATCGGCCCACGCAACCTGGAACAGGGCGCGGCCGGACAAGATGCCAGCCATTGCGTCGTGGCGGACGATGTACTGGTGGCCATTGTGTGCGATGGCGCCGGGTCGGTCCGGCAAGGTCGGATGGGTTCGGACTTCATTGCACGCACCTTGGCTGAACAACTATCGAGCGCTCTGCACGCCGACCGGAATCTACTCAACGTCCAGGCGGATGGTTGCGCGCGCCTCGAGGCGACCATCCGCTCCACCATCGAGGCCGTGCGTGCCCACCTCGCAGATCTCGCTGCTTCGCACCAGCTCACGCTCCACGACTTTTCATGCACGCTGTTGGGATGCGTGGCCTCACCCGGCGGGGGCTGCTTCTTCCATATCGGCGACGGCTTCGCCATTCAGCAGGGTGCGGCCGGGGATTCCGTGCTCTCCCGTCCCGAGAACGGCGAATATGCCGATGAAACCTATTTCGTGACCGACGAGAACTGGCAGGATCATCTTCGGTTCACTCCGCTTCCCGCGCCGGAGCGCGGATGCGTGATCGGGCTGATGTCCGACGGCACCGCGCCTTTCGCCGTCAACCGCGCGCGCAGCGGCTTTTTCCGCCCCTTCATCGATCCGATCGCCGCCTATCTGCGCAAGGCCACGGCGCCGAACGGCAACGAAGCGCTGCGGAATCTGCTGGAGAGCCCGCGGGCCTGCGAAATCTCGTCCGACGACAAGACCCTGCTACTCGCCCTTATCATGTGACCGGCGATCCACTCCGGATCTATCCCGTGCCCGTCGTGGAACGCAAGTCTGAAAACATCGTCCAGCTCATCTGGCCCGGACACCGCTCGGAGGAGGTAACGCTGAATGCTACCGGCAAGTCGGGCGGCGCCGGCGAGATCTTCTCCATCGACAGCAAGCCGGGATATCTCGCCAAGATCTACCACGCCACGACCTCGCAGGCGCACCTGGCCCAGTACCGGCGCAAGATCCAGTGGATGGTCGACAACAAGCCCGCGCTGCCGCAGGTCCCGGCCGAGTACCAGGACATCGTGCAGCTCGCATGGCCCGAAGCGTTGATCCTGCGCCAGTCGCGTTTCGTCGGCTTCGCCATGCGCAAGATCGCCTTCGACCGCACCCTCGAGCTTGACTATCTGCTCAACCGTCGGCAGGCCGTTCAGGAAGGCTTCGAAGCGGATTATGGCAAGCTGGTAACGGTCTCAATCAATCTCGCCTCCCTCATCAACTGCCTGCACGACAAGCGCATTGCCATCGTCGACCTCAAACCCATGAACGTGAAGGTCTACAAGGCAGAGTTGTATGTGTCGATCCTCGACTGCGACGGTTTCCATATCGCCACCGACGAGTTCCGCTCCGATGCCCCGCAGGTCACGCCCGAATACCTGGCATCGGAATTCCACGACAAGGCCGTGGCGCACCCCGAGGCGCAGGACCGCTTCGCACTCGCCACCATCATTTTCCGACTGCTGAATTACGGCATCCACCCCTTCAGCGGGGTGTCCTCGGACCATAAAAACTATGCGACCGAGTTGGCGGGCCGCATCAAGCAGGGGCTGTACCCTTACGGCAAGGTCGCTCACAGGAGAGCGCGCAAGGTGCCGGCCAGCGTGCACGAGGCCTTCCCCGACAGCCTGCGGGAACTGTTCGATCGCGCCTTTGCATTCTCCGGTTACAGCAGGCCGAGCGCCCACGAATGGGTCTGTGCCCTGGGGATCTACGCGAGCAAGGACAGGGGGCAGATGTCACCGTGCGACAAGGGGCATCTGCGATTCTCCGGCAGACCCTGCCCGACCTGTATGCGCGATGCGCTGATCCACGGCGCCGAAGTGCGCCGCCGCAGCTTCCTCGCGCGCGTGCAGACCGCGCCCGCCCGCACCCTTAAGTATGTGAAGAAAACCCTGCGGCAAACCCACAGCTCGCCGTTCCAGGCCGCACTGGCGCAGGTGCAGTTTACGCCGGTACCGCTGGCACCGCCCGCCCCGATCTCCACCCGCAACGCCGTTGCCCTGGAAATTCTCTGGATCAGCGCCCTGCTGATCACGTACTGGTGGATCCGATGAGCTCGGTGACCGCAACCGCCCTGTGGGCCCTGCCGCTTCTCGTCGCCTGGCTGTGGCGACCGCGTCAGGCAGCGGGTCCCAGCGCTTGGATCCTGCTCATCGCCTTTGGCGCACTCGGCGCCTGGGCGCTCTGGATCGGTCTATACGTCCATCCCGAACCTGCGGACTTTGCCCACTGGAAACCCACGGTCCTGTATTGGACCCTCGCCGCCATCATGATCATGGCCCCGCTGTTCGGCTGGGGCTACCCCGTGAAGACCATCCTCGGCACTTACTTCGCGCTCTCGAGCCGTGAATGGCGCTGGATCAACCGTGGCCTCGCCACCGTGTGCGCCATCCTGGGCGGCGTCAACTTATTGGTGGCCTCTGAGGCCTCCGACAAGGACTGGGTCGGCTTCAAGTACAGCTGCATGATGATCCTGCTCATCATCGTCCTGTTCCGCTTGAACTTCGTCTGGCTGCCCATCCTCGCGGATGTATCCATCGCCCTGTATCGCCGCGCCACCGCGGCTTATCGGTATCTGTCGAGCTTGTTCTGAGCGTCGGCAGCACAGCCATGCGAGGGTGCCCGGTTTGGGTTCCGTCGCAAATAGATTGACGCGCGCGCGATTAGCGCGCGACTATCAACCGGTAATCGGGCGCGGCATTCCCGATCGTCAGCGCAAGATTCAGGGCCAGGGGAGGAGGTCACCCATGTCGACACGCGTAGTAAGGGAGCTTTTGGCAAGCAAAGACCGGCAGCTATTTACCGTCTCGCCGGAGGCCACGGCACAGGAGGCACTTGAAACGATGGTCACAAGGCATATCAGCTCGTTACCGGTGACGAGTGGCGCGAATCTGATAGGCATCTTCTCCGAGCGCGACTATCTCCGAAAGGCTGTGATGAAACGCGTCCCGCCCTGGGAAATTCTGGTCAAGGACCTCATGACCGAGAACGTCATCTGCGTCAGCCCGGGCAACACCATTCGCGAATGCATGGCGCTCATGTGCAGCAACCGAATCCGTCACTTGCCGGTCGTTGATGGCAAGACGCTGGTCGGAATGCTTTCGATCAGCGATATCGTTCGCGCGCTCCAACCGGCGCGCATCGACTTTCCGTCTGATTGAACCGCTGCCGCGCTGCCACCATTCGTAAATCACCGGCAGGAGAATCAGAGAAAGCAGCGGAGCGGTCAGCATTCCGCGCGGTGCACGACCGCGAGAACCGGCGCACCCGAGAAGCCCGGAGCGGACCTCCCGGATGCGCCAAGGCCGGCCCCCCATGCGACAGGGGCACGGAGACGGTTTTTCAGTGTGTGTTCTTCGGATTGCCGTTGATGTACACGCGGTCCCCGCACCAGAGCGCGTCTGCCGCCCGCGGTCTGCCGCCCGCGGTCTGCCGCCCGCGGCGGCAGACGCGCCTGTACTACACAGTAGTTCCCTCCCAGAGACGCTCATTGGATGATGAGTTCGTCGCCGCGGCCCTTCTTCGGATCCGCGTCCGGTTTGTTCATCAGGACGGTAATTGCTCCGCGGAGCGCCGCGCCCATGGTGTGGTCCACGATCGCGTTGTTGGTGGGTCGGTCGCTCGGTGAGACCAAATCGAAGGCATCGCCCTCGGCCACGGCTACGTTATAGGTCTGGATGCCGTACAGCGTGTTCTTCGGGTTGCCGTTGATGTAGACACGGTCCCAGATCCCCGCGATCGGGTGGAAGGCCACCGGCATGTTGATGTTCGCATTCACGAAATAGATTCTTACGAGCTCGCCCGGCTTGGCTTCGAGGACCTGGGTTGCATTAGGGTCATGCACCGGATCGTAGTGCAGGATCTTGCCGTTGATCAGCGAACCGGCCCATCCGTTATTCTCAAGCATCGCCTTGTAGTTCTCGGCATCCGGGAAGTATTGACCTTGAACCAGCACGTACTCTCGGTCCGGCTTCGGAAAGTGCTTGCTATAGCCATCCTTGGGGTCAACCAAGATCACGCCGTACATGCCGCGCGCGATGTGCTGGACCATGGGGCTCGCACCGCAGTGGTACATAAAGACTCCCGGGTTCTTAGCCACGAACTTGAAGTGCTTGGTTTCGCCCGGCTTGATCTGCGCGAATTCTCCCAGGACGTCGGCCTGCGCGGCGTGAAAATCCATCGCATGCGAGTTCTTGTTCTCGGGCGGATTGATCAAAGTAAAATCAACCGTGTCTCCTTCGGTCACGCGCACGAATTTTCCCGGTATGGCACCATCAAATGTCCACGCCGGGTATTTTGTCCCCTTGTTGTCGATTGGAACGTCCACTTCTTTGGCCGTCATGGTCACTTCAACGGTCTTGGCGAAGGCGTGCTGGGCGGTGAAGAGCGCACCGGCACAAATCACAGGAATGGCGATTCTCTTAAATGCTTGCATTGTCTAGGCCCCCCTCGTTAACGGTAGTTGATTTAGATTCGAGCGAACGTTCCCCTTTTAATGCGTCAATTGCTTCTCCTTGCTCGGTGTGACTACCCACTTTCCTTCCGCGCATGCCCCGCGAACTCGCCTCATGATCCGGCCGTGCACTTACACAACTTGTGTAGGTACTGAACCATGTCATGGATCTCGTCGTCGCTTAAGGTATCGCCCCAGGGTGGCATCAGTACTGACTTGTCTATCGAAAGTCCGCCTTCCTTGATGACCTTGAACAAATCGGCATCGGTCCGTGTGGACATCGATTTTGCATCGGTGTGGTCGCGCGGCTGTACGGACATGTCGCGAACGTTGATCCCCTGGCCGTTGCCTTGCATGCCGTGGCATTGCACGCAATACGTCTTGTAGTTGTCAGCGGCAGCTTCCTTGGTTTGTGCGGATGCGGCCAGACCCATTGCCGCCACGGTCACAGTCGTTGTCGCCAGTAGTAAAGCGATTTTGCTATTTGTCATTGCCGCTGTCCTTCGAAAGCAATTCCAGGTAATGCACAAGCTTCTGGATGTTTGCGTCCGTCACATGCTTATTCGGCATCCAGATGAGCGGATCCCAGGCCTGTGGGCTGCGAATGTAGCTAGCGATGAATTCGCGTTGCAGGCGCTTTCCCGCCGTATAGAGTTCGGGGCCGGATAAGCCGCCGTAGTCCGGCTCGATCCGATGACAGGCGATGCAGCCCAAGAATTTGTCGAATGCCATCTCGCCCATTTGCTTGGAGATCGTGCCGGGTTCGATCTTCTCCTTGGCAATCAGGTCATCGTGCGCCTTCAGTTTCATCAACTCGGCGGCGACTGCGGCGGCGTCAGCGCTGGAAAGCGCAACATGATCCTTAAGCGTCGCCGCATCAACCTCGTCGTGCTTTGCTCCCGGCTTAATGTGATTTTCGTAGAACTCTCCTGCCGGCCGTATCCGCGTTGGCCTTTGCAACCACTCCACCAGCCACTCCTCGCGGTATTTGTTTCCCGCGTAGAACAAGTCGGGCCCCTTTCTGTCCCATAGCGCCTTGAGGGTCTGCGGCGCCGGTCCGGTGATGCTGTGGCAATCGACGCAACCCGCTTTCAGCACCGCCATCCCATCTGCCGCCACCGCTCCGAACGGCAGCGCTAGAAGCGTCGCTGCCAGCGCCAAACGGCAAGCCGCCCTTTCAACCGGTTTCTTCACGGTTGGTTCCTGTGGCGCTCTTGCGCAGCCGGATGTCCTGCGAAACCCGGGCTGTTGAAGATGCCGTAACCTTTTTTCATCGATTCGCTATAGAAGAAATTGGGGTCGTAGGAGCCCGTTGAATCCTTGTCCTTCCAGACATACCAATTTTCCATTGGAATACCGTCGTATTCGATGACCGTGATTGGTCCACCCGGGTATTTCCCCCGCGAAGTCACATGGTGATCGATGTGGTCATGAAATATGAAGCGGCCCGGATTGTTCATCGTGATGATCGCGTCATATCGTTCCCCGGGTCCAACCAGGATGGTGTCCACATAATAGGGATTGCGCAGAGGCAAACCGTCCTTATGCGTGATGAGCATGTCATGTCCATGCGAGTGCATCTCATGAAAATCACCACCTGCGCCGATGAATCTGACGCGCACCACATCGCCCTTCTTGACCCGGATCGGCTGGGTCAGCGGAAAGGACTTGCCGTTGATGGAGAAGTAGTCCTCGACCTCATAGGGGGTGCTGCCTTCGCCATACTTTTCGGCGTTCTTGCTCTCCCAACTCGAGAGCATCATGATCACGTTCTTAGTGACGGTTTTTTCGATCGGCAGCGGGTCCTTGGGATCGACGATCATCGGACCCCACATGCCGCGGATTCCCACATGCTCATTGACATTGAAATGACAGTGATACCACAGCGTGCCCGGTCGGTCGGCCTTGAACTTGTAGGTGAAAGTATCTCCGGGCTGTATTGCTTGCTGCGTGATGTCGGGCACACCGTCACTTTGCCAACTGCCGATCTGATGGGTTCCATGCCAGTGAATGGTGTGCGACAGAGAAGTGTTGTTGGTGACATGCACGGTAAGATCATCATCTTGTTTGACATGAATCAGCGGGCCGGGCACCTGGCCGTTAAAGGCGAACACCTTGTAATCGAGATCGGGGGCCACGTGTAGGACCACCTCCTCGATCGTCATGTTGAATTCTCTTGGCTCGGCCCGTGATGCGCCGGGCAGCATCGCCAACGTCGCAAAGAACACCGTTGAGACCGCCGCAGACCAATTCATAGCCATTCTCCCGAGAATGATGCAACGACTTTGTATTCTTTCAGCCCAAAACGCAGGCACCTTCACTTAGCGAATTTGTACGGCGTACGGCGCGTATGCAGCACCTCTGCCTTTTGAAGATGTATTGTTAATATATGTTCTACCGCTTGCTGTCAATAAGTAGATTATGCAAATCGCTACGTAGTTTATTAAATGGCAGAACTACTGCGAGCTGAAATGGAAGGTTTGTAGTTAAAACATGTATTCATTGGGTATGTTATGATTGCGCGTAATCTATGCAGCTCACTCTCTTTACCGACTACTCTTTGCGTGTGCTCATCTTTCTTGGCGCGCATCCCGATCGATTGTGCACCATCTCTGAAATCGCCAAGGCGTACCGCATTTCCGGTAATCATCTGATGAAGGTGGTCAATCGTCTTTCCTCGGGTGGCTACATCGAGACGGTTCGCGGCAAGGGCGGCGGCATGCGCCTTTCACGTGCGCCCAAGATGATCAATCTCGGTGAGGTGGTGCGTTACATGGAAGAGCGCTTCGATATCGTCGAATGCTTTAACGAAAAGCACCAGGACTGCCCTCTACTTCCTGCGTGTATGCTCAGGTCAGTTCTTGCTGATGCGCACCGCAATTTTATGGCGACACTGGACCGCCATACGCTGCAGGATGTCCTGGGAAACGGGGTCAGCGACAGGTTCGTGTAAATTCGCACCAAGTCGTGGTAACTCACTATTCCTGCTGGGCATTGCGCTTGTCGCGACTGGACTAAACACCGGCGCCGGGCTGGCGCGGTTGGGGCTGATTGTGGTCCGGAGGTAAATTCAGCCGCCGGCTGCGTACCACCTGGTACGGACGAAAAAGGTACCCGAGCGATGCAAAACCGCTCCATACATGCACCAGCCGGCTGAACGGAAACAGCAGGAAGATCGTCATGCCAAACACCATGTGGAGCAGGTAGGGCCACGGCACGTTGACCAGCACTTCGCCTTCAACTGCACGCAACGTGACAATGCGTTGCGCCCAGTCGGCCAATATCAGCATCACGCTGCCGTTCGAGTGAGCCCATGAATATGGCAGAGTGATCAGGCCCAGTACGAGTTGTACCCACAGGATGACCAGAACGGGAATGTCCGTGGGGTGGCTGGTCGCGCGGATTCGCGTATCGAACAACCGCCGATGGATCAGCAACGACAAGCCGATGAAGCAAAGCACTCCGGCAGCTCCACCCGAGTAGATGGCAATCATCTGCTTGACTGAAGCTTCCATGAAGTGGCCGTAGAACGAGTGGGGTGTGAGCAAACCCAGCAGGTGGCCGAAAAACAGGAACAGAATGCCCGCGTGAAACAGGTTACTGCCCCAACGCAGGCTGCCGCTGCGCAACAGCTGCGAGGAGTCGCTTTTCCAGCTGTACTGATTCTGGTCGAATCGGATCAGGCTGCCCACCAGAAACACCGTGAGGCAAATATATGGATAGACGCCAAAGACAAACCCGAACAGAGTTCTCATTGGGGCGCCCCTTGTGCGGATTTGTCTCGGCGAATGATGGGTATCGGTTGCGCCTGACCGAGCGTCGCCCGGCCTTTTGAGGAACAATCGAAAACCACCGGCTCGACCCAACTCTCGTCCAGCGGCTCCTCGGGTGCGAGCTTTACGGCTTGTGCTTTCTCACCCGCCAGTTCCAGCAAGGCGCCGATCACGCTGGCGTAAGCGCTCTGGCGCTCTTGCAGCGCGCTGAAGATGGCGTTGAAGATGTGCGCCATCTCACTCAGGAAAGCACGAGCTTCGCGCGGCGGCTGGGTGGATACGAATTCCAGCACCACCGGCAGGTAATCGGGCAGCTCGCCGGGCGCGAGGTAGAGACCAGCCTTGTCATAGGTCTGCGCCAGGTCGATCATCGCCGGGCCGCGATCGCGCGAATCGCCATGCACGTGCTCGAACAGGTGCAAGGAAGTGGCACGACCACAGTTGAACAACTGCACATAGACAGCCTCGGTGTCGAGCGGACTATCGATTGAGAGCGTATCCATCAGCCCATCCAGTTCCGCCAGACGCTCGACCGTGATGGCGTGCTCGGTGTGCAGCGCATCGCGCATCGCGGACAGCTGAGTGCGCAACTCGGTGTCGGGATAGCCCAACAGGCGCGAGAGCACCCGCAAGCTGAGGGCAGCGTTGGGCAATTCCGCGGTGATGGTCATGGGTCAAACCTTTGCCTTGATGGGGATGGTGCGCTTCTTGGTGCCACCGAACAGGCTGAGCTTGCTTGCGCCACCGGAGCAGCCGTTGCCAAACGAGAAGCCGCAGCCGCCGCGGATGTTGAAGGTGTTCTCGGCGTACTCACGGTGCGTGCTCGGGATCACGAAGCGGTCTTCGTAGTTGGCGATGGCCATCACGTGGTACATGTCTTCCACTTGAAGCGGGGTCATGCCCACCTGCTTCAATGCGGCCGTGTTGACGCGCTTCTCCACACGCTTTTCGCGCTGGTAAACACGCATCGCCAGCATGCGTTCGAGGGCGCGCACCACCGGCGCCGTGTCACCGGCGGTCAGCAGGTTGGCGAGATACTTGAGCGGAATGCGCAGTTGTTTCACATCCGGTATCTCGCCGCTGATACCCAGATCTCCGGCATTGGCTGCGGCGCTGATCGGTGACAGCGGCGGCACATACCACACCATCGGCAGCGTGCGGTATTCAGGATGCAACGGCAGCGCCACTTTCCAGTCCACCGCCATCTTGTACACGGGACTTTTGCGCGCGGCTTCGATCCACGCGTCAGGAACACCATCGGCGCGCGCCCGCTCGATCACCTTGGGGTCGTTCGGGTCGAGGAAGATGTCCAACTGAGCCTGGTACAGGTCACGATCGTGCTCTACGCCGGCGGCTTCCCGGATGCGGTCGGCATCGTATAGCAACACACCGAGGTAGCGGATACGGCCCACGCAGGTTTCCGAGCACACCGTGGGTTGGCCTGCTTCGATGCGCGGGTAGCAGAAAGTGCATTTCTCGGCCTTGCCCGACTGCCAGTTATAGTAGACCTTCTTGTAAGGGCAGCCGCTCACGCACATGCGCCAGCCGCGGCACTTGTCCTGGTCGATCAGCACGATGCCATCTTCCTCGCGCTTGTAGATCGAGCCCGACGGGCAGCTCGCCACGCACGCCGGGTTCAGACAGTGCTCGCACAGCCGCGGCAGATACATCATGAAGGTGTGTTCGAACTGGCCGTAGATGTCCTTCTGGATGTCGTCGAAATTCTTATCCTGGCTGCGTTTGCTGAATTCACCGCCGAGAATCTCTTCCCAGTTAGGACCCCAGACGATCTTCTCCATGGTCTTGCCGGTAATCAGGCTGCGCGGGCGGGCAGTGGGAGCGGCCCTCATTTCCGGGGCCGACTGCAGATGATCGTAGTCGAAGGTGAAGGGTTCGTAGTAGTCGTCAATCTCCGGCAGTTTGGGGTTGGCGAAGATGCGCAGCAGCAGCTTCCACCTCGCCCCCTGGTGTGGCACGATCTTGCCGTTGGCTTTGCGCACCCAGCCGCCGTTCCATTTGTCCTGATTCTCCCATTGCTTTGGATAGCCGATGCCGGGCTTGGTCTCGACGTTGTTGAACCACGCGTACTCCATGCCGGGACGGCTGGTCCAGACGTTTTTGCAGGTGACGGAACAGGTGTGGCAGCCGATGCACTTGTCCAGATTCAGCACCATGCCGATTTGAGCGCGTACTTTCATGGGGTCTCCTCAAGCCTGCTGAGCGCCGAGAGCGGGTTCAATGGTGGCTGGCGAGTCCAGCCAATCGACTTTGTTCATCTTGCGGGCCACAACGATCTGGTCGCGGTTGGTGCCTAGGGTGCCGTAGTAATTGAAGCCGTAGCTCAGCTGAGCGTAGCCGCCGATCATGTGCGTGGGTTTGAGCACGATGCGCGTCATTGAGTTGTGGATACCGCCACGCGTGCCGGTGATCTCGGAGCCCGGCATGTTGATGGTCTTTTCCTGCGCGTGGTACATCATCACCATGCCCGACGACACCCGTTGGCTCACCACCGCCCGCGCCGCGAGGGCGCCGTTGACGTTGAAGAGCTCTACCCAGTCGTTGTCGACAATGCCGGCGCGTTTCGCGTCGTCTTCACTCAGCCAGATGATCGGCCCGCCGCGGCTCAACGTGAGCATCATCAGGTTGTCGGTGTAGGTGGAGTGTATGCCCCACTTCTGGTGCGGAGTGATGAAGTTGAGCAGGATCTCCGGGTTCCCGTTGGGGCGAAGGCCGTGGATGGCTGCGGTGGCCTTAAGATCAACCGGCGGCCGGTAGGAGGCGAGCGTCTCGCCGAAGGCGCGCATCCACGGGTGGTCCTGGTAGAACTGCTGGCGCCCGGTCAGCGTGCGCCACGGGATCAGCTCGTGCACGTTGGTGTAGCCGGCGTTATACGAAACGGACTCGGACTCGATGCCGCTCCAGGTCGGCGAGCTGATGATCTTGCGCGGCTGGGCCTGGATGTCGCGGAAGCGTATCTTTTCGTCTTCGCGATGGATCGCCAGGTGCGTATGCTCGCGGCCGGTCTGCTTGCCGAGCGCCCTCCACGCCTTGACTGCCACCTGACCGTTAGTCTCGGGCGCCAGCATCATCACCACCTCGCAGGCGTCGATGTCGGTCTCGATGCTGGGCATGCCGCACGTTGCCCCTTCGGCGGTCACGAAGCCATTCAGTTCCCCTAGTTGTCCGACCTCGGTCTGCGTGTTCCAGCCGATACCCTTGCCGCCGTTGCCCAGCTTGTTCATCAGCGGGCCCAGGGCGGTGAAGCGCTTGTGAACGTTCGGGTAATCGCGCTCAATCACTGCGATCTGCGGCGCGGTCTTGCCCGGAATCAGCTGGCAATCGCCCTTCTTCCAGTCCTTCACGTCGAGCGGCTGACCCAGTTCGCTCGGCGTGTCGTGCATCAGCGGCGTCAGCACCACTTCATGCTCAACACCCAGGTGGCCTGAACACACTTCGCTGAACTTCCTCGCAAAGCCCTTGTAAATCTCCCAGTCGCTGCGCGATTGCCAGGCCGGGTCAACGGCGGTCGACAACGGATGGATGAAGGGGTGCATGTCGCTGGTGTTCAGATCATTCTTTTCGTACCAGGTGGCCGTCGGCAGCACGATGTCCGAGTACAGACAAGTCGTGCTCATGCGAAAGTCGAGCGTGACCAGCAGGTCGAGCTTGCCTTCGGGCGCCTTGGCATGCCACTTCACTTCCTGCGGCTTCGCATCGTCCGCGCCAAGGTCCTTGCCCTGCACACCGTGGGCGGCACCGAGCAGATGCTTGAGGAAATATTCATGGCCCTTGCCCGACGAGCCGAGGATGTTGGAGCGCCAGACGAACATCACGCGCGGCCAGTTGTCCGGATGGTCTGGATCTTCGCAGCTCATCTTCAGAGAGCCGTCCTGCAGGCTCTTGACCACGTAATCCTTGGGGTCGACTCCGGCGGCCTGCGCATCGTGCACCACCTGCAGCGGGTTGGTCTGCAGTTGCGGCGCCGACGGCAGCCAGCCCATGCGCTCGGCGCGCACGTTGTAGTCGATCATCGAGCCGCGATACGGTTTGGCCGCTTCACCCCGCGGCGCGAGCGGCGACAGCACTTCTTCCATCGCGAGCTTCTCGTAGCGCCACTGGTCGGTGTGCGCATAGAAGAAGCTGGTCGAATTCATCTGGCGCGGCGGGCGGATCCAGTCGAGCGCGAATGCCAGCGCGGTCCAGCCGGTCTGCGGGCGCAGCTTTTCCTGGCCGACGTAGTGCGACCAGCCGCCGCCGCTCTTGCCGATGCAGCCGCACAGCATCAGCATGTTGATGATACCGCGATAGTTCATGTCGCTGTGATACCAGTGGTTCATGCCCGCGCCGACGATCACCATCGACTTGCCTTGCGTCTTCTCCGCGTTGTCCGCGAACTGGCGCGCCACCGTGATGACCTGGTCGCGCGGGGTGCCGGTGATGCGTTCCTGCCACGCCGGCGTGTAGGGGGTGTCGTCGTCGTAACTGCGTGCGGCCTGCTCGCCGGCCAGGCCGCGCGCCACGCCGTAATTGGCAGCCTGCAGGTCGAACACAGTGGCCACCACCACCTCGCGTTGCGCGCTGGCATTGCCGAATAACAGGCGTTGCACGGGCACCGTGCGCACCATCACGTCGCGCTGCACGTTGTTGCGGAAATGCGCGTTTTCGATGCCGCCGAAGTACGGGAACCCGACCTGTGCGGTATCGCTGCCGGTAGTGTCGCCTTCGAGCAGCGACAGTCTGAGCTTGACCTCCTGGCCGTGCCGCGCGTCCTTGGCCTCCAGGTTCCACTGGCCCTGGTCGGCGCGGCCGTCGGGTCCCCAGCGAAAACCAATGGCACCGTGCGGCAGCGCCACCCTGCCGGTTTCATCGAAGGCTACTGTCTTCCACTCCGGATTGTTGGCCGCACCGAGCTGGTCGCTGAAGTCCGAGGCGCGCACATAGCGGTCGGGCACCATGATGGTCTCACCGGCCGGCGTGGTGTGCTGGCGCAGCAGCACCAGCATCGGTAGGTCGGTGTAGCGGCGTGCGTAGTCATCGAAGTAGGCGCTGCGTTTTTCGAAATAGAACTCCTTCATGATTACGTGGCCCATCGCCATGGCCACCGCCGCATCGGTGCCCTGCTTGGGGTGCAGCCACAGGTCGGATAGCTTGGCGACCTCCGAATAGTCGGGCGTGACGGCCACTGTCTTGGTGCCTTTGTAGCGCACCTCGGTGAAAAAGTGGGCGTCGGGCGTGCGTGTCTGCGGCACGTTGGAGCCCCAGGCGATGATGTAGTCGGAGTTGAACCAGTCGGCCGATTCGGGTACGTCGGTTTGCTCGCCCCACACTTGCGGGCTGCTCGGGGGCAGATCGCAGTACCAGTCGTAAAAACTTAAGTTTACGCCGCCGAGCAGACTCAGATATCGGCTGCCCGACGCGTAGCTGATCATCGACATGGCGGGGATTGGCGAGAAGCCGACGATACGGTCGGGCCCGTGCTCCTTGATGGTATAGACATTGCTTGCGGCCACGATCTCGTTGACTTCGTCCCAACTCGAGCGCACGAAGCCGCCCATGCCGCGCACACTCTGGTAGTCACGGCGCCCGGCCTCCGATTCGACGATGGATGCCCAGGCTTCGACCGGGTCGTGGGTCAGACGCGCCTCGCGCCAGCTTTTGAGCAGCCGGCCGCGCACCAGTGGATACTTCACGCGATTGGCGCTGTACAGGTACCAGCTATAGCTCGCCCCACGCGAGCAGCCGCGCGGCTCGTGGTTGGGCATATCCCAGCGCGTGCGCGGGTAATCGGTCTGCTGCGTTTCCCAGGTGACGATGCCGCCCTTGACGTAGATCTTCCACGAGCACGAACCCGTGCAGTTGACACCGTGGGTGGAGCGTACGATTTTGTCGTGCGCCCAACGGTTACGGTAGGCGTCTTCCCAGGTGCGATCTTCACCATTCGTAACGCCGAAGCCGTCGGAGAAACTTTCCTTCGGATTCGAGAAATAGTTCAGCCGATCAAGAAAGTGGCTCATTGCGATTCTCCAGATGACGCGGCTGGAGGAAACCATAACTGTCTGATTAAGCTTTTGCTCAAACCGACGAATGTGGCCAACCATGCCAACAGGGCCACGAACACGAAATATTTTGGGATCACGAGAAGGAAGGGTAGCTTCATGGTGTTAGCCAATTGATAGGTGCAGACCGTGTACATTCCCAGGGGGAACACCATGCCCCAGTACAGAGGATCGTAGGTAAAAGGAAAGCGCCTATCCACGTACCTCCAGAATCCCAGAATCACGAGCATAGGGATCCACCAGGTCGCGGTAGCCCAGAACAATAGGGTGAGTCCCTTGAGGAACGGCAACAGATCGCCCAGAAATGCCGCTTCGTTGGCATTAACGATCAGAACTGTGCCGGCCAAGGTGGAAATAGCCACCGAACCCATATTGATCCAGTAAGGCGGGGTCAGATCGGACGGTTCCAAGGGAAAAAATGTATAGCGGTAGAAGATGAGCGAGATGATCAAGATATAGAGCACGCCGCCGCCCAGCCACATGACCAGCGCGAAGTACAACACAAGATCCTGATATGGGGCGAAATGGAGAGCGAGTTGTCCGCTAAGGACGGACAGCGACTGGGCGGCGACCACGGAGAGCAGCCAGCCGCCATTGATGCCGACGCCCAGCGTGGGTTTGATCCGTTTGACGGTCAGGGTGGTGAAGATCGTGTAGTGCAATGGCGCCCACAGAGCGATGGCCAGGAACCACAGGGCGGTTCCGATTTGCACGTCGTTGCGGAACAAGAGGAACTGGCTGCCGAGGACGCTCGTGGCCGCGATCAGCGTAAAGAATCCTACGCCGCGGTTATGATCGGCGAGATCTGTCAGCATTGCACGCGGAAAGAAAACAAGCCGCGCCAGGATCAGCAACCACAGGATCGCATAGCACACTACGCTCAACCAAAACAGCATCTGACCTATCCACATTAACCCTAACAGATGCGAGGCGATCGAAACGATTCCGGTCGCCATCACCAAGCCAAAGTAGGCTGGGTGCATCTCTGCCAGATTACGTTCCATCAGAACCCTCCACCGGAACCGATCTCGCGCGACTCTTTCCCGGCGGCCCTGAAGTGTTCATTACCGTATGTCCTCGACGGGCCAGCTAACCCGGCTTACCGTCCGCGCGCGGCCCCCACAAAATCGGCGTGTACACGCCCAAGAACAACGCAAAGGACGCGGTCCAAAAGATGGCCGCCCAGGTTATGACCATGGGATAGCTCAATCCCAGCATTGACAGTCCAAAAACTCGCAGAACTGCAGCAACCGTGAGCAGCGCGTAAGCGACGGTAATCAGCGGATGTGTGACCAGCGGTCGCCCGGTGTGGCCGAGCGATGCCCGAGTCATCACCGCTGTGATCATGGTCGTGAGCGCACCGATCGTCAGCGCATGAAGCCAAAAGGCCGCGATCCCGTAGCCGCCGAGCAATGCCGCCGCCTTTAGCGCCAGCCCGAGCGGCAACCACGCGTAAGCGAGGTGCAATATCCAGACGATCGGTTGTCGCAACGTTCGCAAGGTCTGCCATTGCAGCAATCGCACGCCCTGGATGAGTGCTGCGATAGCCGCCATCCCTCCGGTGATGCGACTGTCCGGCCAGAACACGTCGCTTGCAGTGACGCAGCCCATCGCCGCCACCGACAGGACGGTGAGGGCTGTTCTCGATTTCAAGACCCCTTCAACGCCTTGTTCGTGCAGGGCCGATGTCGTGAACGCGGGGACGATCCGGCCGCCGATCACGGTTACCAGAAACAAGACGATGTCGATACCTACGATTAAGCAGTGCTGGGCCAGAGGTGCATCGCGATGAATCAACGCCACGTGAAATACGAGGTTCGTGAACCACAACGCGCCGAGTACGATCAGTAACGGAGTGTTGCGGTTTTTCGAGCGCAGCAGCGGGATCATCACCAGCACCGCCAGCAAGGGCAGGAACGCCAAATCGGCGATCATCGGGAGCCAAGGCGGCCACAAGAAAGAACTCGCGATCAGCAATCGGCCGCTCAACCACACCAACGCTAGCGCGATCAGCGGGCGGCCGGCAAATCCCTTTTGGCCGGTCCAACTGGGAACGGCCGTCAGCATGAATCCTGCAATCGCACTCGCGATGAAGCCAAACAGCATTTCGTGGCCATGCCACAAGGTCGGCGGCCATCCCGAACCGGCGGGCGTGCCTGCGACAAAGCTCATTGCCCACAGCGGGACCAGCAGCAATGCCGCGACGCCCGCCAGGAAGAAATGTGATCGGAAACCATAGGCAAAGAGGAAGCATTTCATACGATATAAAACGTCCCGAAAGACGCATAAGATGTAGTGTTTATACATCTCTTACAAAAGTGTGCCTATGTGGGAAAGTACTTAGGCTCACACGCTTTGCAGATTACTCCTTGCGCGTTGCTGATTTTCTTGGCCCACGGGTGAAGGTCAAACCTTGCGGCCCGGAACGCCAGCGGTGGCTCATACATCCAATGTGACGTCAGTTTGTCTAATAACCGGGAGCGTGTCGATGTCTTCAATTGTGTGTACGTTGGCAAATGTGAGGGTCTTAAAGCGCAGCGAGACCGGTAAGCCCGATAGAGCCGACGTCGAAAGCGCGTTCAGAATCATCATTCGTTGGACCGGCGACGATCCGGAGCGCGACGGCTTAGTCGACACTCCTGCTCGCGTCGCCCGGGCTTTCGAGGAGTATTTCGCTGGGTACGGCCAAGATCCTGCGCTGATATTGCAGAAGACCTTCGAGATCGTCTAGGGTTATGACGAAATGATTGTGCTCCGCGGCATCCGCTTCGAGAGCCACTGCGAGCATCACCTCGCGCCGATCATCGGCCGTGCATGAGCACGCGCGGCGTGCATCAGCCTGACACGGATCTCGTTACAGCCGCATGCTGGGTTGCTTCCGCGATGATGCGCTGACCCGGCGAGAGTTTCTCACCATGGTTGACAGTTGACTGATGACGGAATGTGATTCGTCGTAACAGGTGAACCGAAAAGGAGAAGAGAATGCCTCAAGACGAAGCCAGGTTAAGTGGCCCCGATCTAACGCAAGGCATTGCGTTTGGGCAACTTGCCGACGGCGGCAAGCTGGTTGGGTACGCACGTGACGAGCAGGTTCTGCTAGTGCGGTCTGGGACGGACGTGTTCGCGGTCGGGACACAGTGCACGCATTACCACGGCCCGCTCGTCGATGGGCTCGTAGTCGGCGACACCGTGCGCTGTCCCTGGCATCACGCCTGCTTTGACCTGCGCACCGGCGAGGCTTTACGTGCTCCGGCCTTGAGTCCAATCGAATGTTGGTCGGTAGAACAGCGCGACGGCCGGATCTTCGTGGGAGAGAAGCGCGAACGGATGCCAATGCCACCGCACGGTAAGGCGTCCGCGAAAGCTCCCAACAAAATCCTGATCATCGGAGGCGGGGCGGCCGGCTTTGCTGCGGCCGAGAAACTGCGGCGGGAGCAGTATCAGGGAAGCATCGTCATGTTGAGCAGCGAGAGTGCGGCACCGATCGACCGACCGAATTTGTCCAAGGACTATTTGGCAGGCTCCGCACCTGAGGAATGGGTCCCACTACGCCCGGATAATTTCTATTCCGAGAATCACATCGAGCTACGTCTCGAGTCGAACGTCACCAACATCGATGTGCGATCGTGCGAGGTCGTGCTCACCAACGGGCGCAAAGTCCCTTACGATCGGCTGCTGCTCGCAACGGGCGCCGAGCCCGTTCACTTGTCGATACCCGGTGCCGATCAACCGCACGTGCACACGCTTCGCTCGCTCTCGGACTGTCGGGCGATCATTGAGCGCGCCAAAACGGCGCGCCGAGCGGTTGTGTTGGGCGCGAGTTTTATCGGGCTCGAGGTCGCGGCCGCGCTGCGCGCTCGTGGAATCGAAGTCCATGTGGTGGCGCCGGACAAGCGGCCGATGGAGCGTATCCTGGGTCCGCAGATGGGCGATTTCGTGCGCTCGCTCAACGAGGAGCATGGTGTCATTTTCCACCTCGAGGACGCGGCGAGCGCCATAGATGGTGATCACGTGATTCTCAAAGGTGGTCGTACGCTCGAGGCCGAGCTCGTGGTCGCCGGCATTGGCGTGCGGCCACGAATCGAACTTGCCGAAAGGGCCGAGCTGACCGTTGATCGGGGCGTCGTCGTGAATGCCTATCTCGAAACGAGCGCGCCGGCGATTTGGGCGGCCGGTGACATTGCACGCTGGCCTGATCCGCATAGTGGCGAAAGCATTCGTGTCGAGCATTGGGTGATGGCCGAGCGCCAGGGACAAACCGCGGCGCTCAATATGCTCGGGCACCGCGAGAGATTTGCCGCGGTCCCGTTCTTCTGGAGCCAGCACTACGATGTCCCGATTAACTATGTCGGCCATGCAGAGAAATGGGACCAACTCGCGATCGAAGGCGACGTCGCGGCGAGGGACTGTTTGCTGCGGTTCAAACGCAGTGGGCGCGTGCTCGCCGTCGCCTCGATATTCCGCGATATCGAAAGCCTCCAAGCCGAAGTGACGATGGAGCGGGATGCGGCTGCTGTGCGGGCAGTAGGTCAACCCGTATGATCGCGGATGAGCGCGCCGCGCTGGCGCTTGCAGCCTTCTCGTCGGCGTTGGCGCCTTTATTTCGCGGTCGGCTTTGCGACCGGAGCGCTGTTCGGGGCGTCATCTCCCCACGGCGTCCGGTTACTCCGCGGATCCTATGCTTTGCGGGAACCCGAGCCCCCGTTCGGTCATCTACAAGAACGACGCAGACGCTGAAGATGTGCTCCAGGAGGCCTACCTGGCGGCCTACCGGCGTATTGGGGACTTTCGTGCGGACGCCAGGCTCTCGACGTGGCTGACGCGGATCGTCATCAATCAGGCTCTCGCGAGACTTCGCAGTCGCCACCGCGCGACCGTACGGTCGCGCATGTTCCGCGCACGGGGGATGCTGCGAGAGTCGGTAGCGCGCGAGCTCGACATGGCAACCGACGATGTCTTCCGCTTCGCGGGCGAGCGCTGCGATCGCGTCGTCGCTGGTGTTCTGGCGCGCTGCCGGGCGCTCGTGGCCGCGGCTGCTTGTCCTGCGTCGGCACACGGGAACGACAGCTCGGACAAGTAGCTGCCGTTTTGCGAGGGCAGTGGACCGGCGTCGCATCTAATGCGCGTTCATAAATGGGAACGCGTCCGCCTGCCGCACGTACCCCTCAGGCGCGACCTTTCAATGGTTAGGATAGCGACGCCGCACCATCATAAAATGAGGCGCTTGAAACGCCGCTCACGTTGCACATCCTATGCCGAGATTTCGCCGCCCGTGATAGTCGAGAAATCAAATGCTTCTGTGCTTGGAGTACCAAAAAACTCCGTTCATTGTGATCTCACCCCTATACGGGGAGTAGGTAAATGTTAACTGCTTCTATTGTTCTATTTTTCTACGCTGCGCTCGGCGGGCTCGTCATGGCGGCCGGCATTTTCAGAGGTGCGAAGCCTTGGGTGCCTCTAGCGCTGGGGCACGGAGTTCTCGCTGTAACGGCGCTCGTGCTGGCGCTGTTGGTAGCGATCGCGCCCGGCGTCGCTGCGATTCTGAAGTACGGTGTCGCCGTTCTGGTTGTGGCCGCTCTGGGAGGGTTCCTCCTCCTCAGCTTTCGTCTGCGTGGCAAACCTCATCCCAGGGTGGTCGTGGTGCTGCACGCACTGCTCGCAGTCGGTGGGCTCGGCTGCCTCGTGTTCGTTCTGTTGCACTGATGCGTCGCGTGACGCGGTACCTGTGCACCCCGCTCTGGTTCACTCAAAGTAACCAGGGCATCCGTAGATTCTGCCCATACTCACCCTAGTGCTCGACCACTACGCGCAGATCAAGCTGTTACACATTGCATGCGTCGTTCTATCAGGCAGTCTATTTGCGCTGCGTGGCGTGCTGATGTTGACGGGCAGCATCAGCGTCGCGGTCATGCACGACCCCCTCGGGTTCTGGTGAACAGCCTGAAAGGCGCCTCCAGCCGGATGATTCGCAAGAAATACAGCTCGAGCCTGCGCAAGAAGCTGTGGGGCGGCGCTTTGTGGTCGCCCAGCTATTTCGCGGGAAGCTGTGGCGGCGCACCGATCGAGATCGTTCGCCAGTACATCGAGCAGCAAAAAACGCCGCACTGACAGCTCCGCAGGACCGCTACACCCTCTGCGCTATCCTTCCCCGCCCTGAAGGGCGAGGTTTGCCGCGCACCGGATCAACATCAGTCGCAATCACGAACTGGGCCCCGAAGTCATGCATAAAAACAACCGTTGAGGCGGGCAATGTTGACCTCATGCGATTGCAACATCTCCGAAAGATCGGCGTGTAGCTGATTGTCGCGCACGCGCGGCAAAATCCCGCGCAGCCTTCGAACCACCCAGCCCTGGCCGCGATTGAGAAAGGCGATGCGATCGCTGACCTCGGCGACCGCCATCGCTCTGCCATAGAAGGCACCGGTCTCCGGAGAGGGCCTCTCGCCGAGCGCCTTGACGTGACGAACGAGCATGGCGCACCAGCGCGCTTCGTCTCGCTGAACGATTCGCAGCAGTTCCGCGAGCGGACCCGTGCCGGCTGCGCGTGCGCTTTCGAGCGTGACGAGCGCTCCCGCACGCTCCGCCTCGAGCAACTCATTGAGGAAGGTGGTCAGCTCATCCTTGCCGGCATAGCCCATATAGACATCACTTGCTTCGTGCATCGAGCATGCGGGCGAGCTGAATTCAGCCACGGCTCCATCGTCCGGTCGGACATCTTCGGCGATGCCGAGGACGCGCATCGCCTCGTCCACGATGGCGTTGAGCCGCTCGGCGGCCGTCGGGATGCCGGTGATCAGCCCCGCCCCCTGCCCTGCATAGAGAGCCATGGCCTCGAAATCGCCCGTCATGTCGCGCAAAGGCGAGTCCGTACTGAACAGATAAATCGGCCGGCCTTCCTCCTCGCCGATGATGCGCCGCTCGCCGCAAAACGGGTTGCCGTGCTCGCCGCGCGTGACGCTGCTGGGCAGTACCCGCACCGGGGCGCCGCTCGGCCAGTTGATGTGAAAGGCATCGGTGTGAACGGTCTCGCCGAGCTTGGCCTCGACAATGCGCATCTTGTGATAATCGTGCGCAAAGGATTCTCGCGTAGCCAGAAAAGCCGTGCCGATGACGGCGCCCTGCGCGCCCCACTGGAGGGCCGCCGCCAGTCCCCGCCCGTCCACAATGCCGCCGGCCGCCAAGACCGGCACATTGACTCGTCCCACTACTTCGGACACCAGATCGGCAAGATTCGTCTTGCCGCGCACATGGCCACCCGCTTCGAAGCCTTGGGCGATCACGATGTGGGCCCCCGCCGCGACAGCCTCTTCGGCTTCCCGACCCGAGCCGACCTGGCAAAGAACCCGGCATCCCGAATCACGCAGCCGGCGGACAATGTCCGGCCGGAGGTCCCAGAATAGCGTCACTGCTGCGACGTGCTCCGCGATCACAGCTTCAAGCTCGGCCTCGAGAAGTTCGGGGTCCGTGGCGGCTGGAATGAGATTGACTCCGAAATCCCGGGCGGTCGCCGCGCGAACCCGGGTAATTTCGAACCGGATGAGGTCAGGCGGCTCGCGCACCATGCCGAGGATTCCGAAGCCCCCGGCCGCGCTCACGGCGGCCACGAGCTCTGATCGCGCGACGCCGCCCATTCCGGCCAGAATCACCGGGACATCGCAGCCAAGTAGCTCGCAGATGGGTGTCTTTAGGGTCGAGATCGAGGGAGCGGACATCATGGCGGACGCGTGTACGATAAAAGATGCAGATAATATGCCGGTTCTAGAGTCGACAATCAATCTCGGCCCCCAACAGGCTTATGCCAATCGCCGCGGCGGCGTTTTGTGCTCGAGGGAACCACCGCACGCGAAAATTACGCTCGGAAAATATCCGCCATACTAATGATGGCCTCTGCAACTTCGATTATCCGCTTGTTCTGACTCATGGCCGTCTGCCGCAACAGCGTATAGGCATCCTTCTCGGACAGCCGACGGCTGCGCATCAATATTCCTTTGGCGCGTTCTATTGTCTTGCGTTCAGCGAGAGCCACACGAGCTGATTCGAGCTGAGAATTGATGTCGTCTATTCAACGGTGCGCTCACTCGGGAAGAATATGACGGTCTGACTCCGACACGTTGGCCGCTTTCACGATGCTCACCCGGGTCCGGCTCTCAGCGGCCGGAGGATGAACCGCCCCGCAAGAGTCGGCGCGATCTTCTTGCGGACGGACGTTTTTTTCATGTCGACGGCCGCGCCCGATTCGTCGCCACGGTTCCGCGCGCGCCCGCACACACCACCGATGGCGAATATCCCCTGGTCCTCAACACCGGCCGAATTCGCGACCAGTGGCATACGATGACACGGACGGGCCGATCCGCGCGCCTGATGGCCCATGCGCCCGAGCCGTTCGTCGATATGCATGCGCAAGACGCGCTGCTCGCGGGCGTACGCACGGGGGAATTGGTGCAGGTCACGACACGCTGGGGTTCGCTGGTCGCGCGGCTGCGCAGCAGCGGCGAGCTCGCACGGCACACGATATTCGTACCGATGCACTGGAATTCCCAGTTCGCCGGCGACGCGCGCGTCGGCGGGCTCGTGAATCCCGCGGTTGACCCCATCTCCGGCGAACCCGAGTTCAAGCACACACCGGCGCGCGTGACGCCCTTCGTGGTCGCTTGGCAGGGCTTTGTATTGAGCCGCAAAGCGCTCCTCATCCGCGATGCCACCGCCTGGTCCTTGACGCCGAGCGCCGATTGTCTGCGCTACGAACTGGCAGGACGGCGGGTATTTGGGGACTGGTCACCATGGGCGAGACGCATGCTTGACGCCGGCAAACCGGAATCCGACTGGATCGAGTACATCGATCGAGCGACCGGGGTCTATCGGGCCGCTCATGTGATTAACGAGCGCATAGAAGCCTGTGTGTTTCTGTCGCCACGGCCGGATATGCCCTCGCGCACTTGGCTCGCGAGCCTGTTTGCAAAGCCGGCCCTCGAAACTGAAGATCGAATTGGACTTCTGGCTGGCCGGCCGGCGAGCTCTCGCGCCGATCCGGGTGACATCGTCTGCTCATGTTTCGGCGTCGGCCGTAATACGATCTGCGCCGCGATTCGGGACCTCAATCTGACAAGCACTCTGCTGATCGGGCAGCGTCTGCGCGCCGGTACTAATTGCGGCTCTTGCCTGTCCGAGTTGAGCGGCATTCTCGCCGCGCAGCGTGATCCACCTTAGGTCGTCATCGTGAAGTACTTTCCAGCTCACGCAGGAACTTGCGTGCTCCTGCGCAAGCGATCGATAGCCCTGCCACAGCAGTTACGACGCCCTGATGGGAATTTGCACGGCTCCGGCGAGCGTGAGCCTGCCGCTGACCCAGTCTCCCAGGATATCGTGCAACGTGTGGCGGTCCAGTGTCGCCATGAAATTGCGGTGCGCATCAACAAGCACTGACCTGAGCGGACACGCAGGAAGTAGAGGACAGTCCTGGTGTTTTTCGTTAAAGCATTCGACGATGTCGAAGCGATCTTCCATGTGACGCACCACGTCACCGAGATTGATCATCTTGGGCGCACGTGAAAGGCGCATGCCGCCGCCCTTGCCCCGAACGGTCTCGATGTAGCCGCCCAAGGAAAGACGATTGACCACCTTCATCAGGTGGTTACCGGAAATACGGTACGCCTTGGCGATTTCAGAGATGGTGCACAGTCGATCGGGATGCACGCCAAGAAAGATGAGCACACGCAAGGAGTAGTCGGTAAAGACAGTCAGCTGCATATAGCATCATAACATACCCAATGCGTACGATTTTTTCGATGCGCAATTGTCCAATTGCACGCAATCTCAGCTATTTACCTTTCATTACACTAACGGCTACAGGTTTCTCCGCCTGCACAGTGCGGCGGATCACTGCAGGTTGAGCACGGGGGCTGCCTCGGTGCCCGACGCCAGAAACGGATCGGCGAAGATTTCCGAACTGCCGGCTCCCGCCAAGAAGGTCTGCATGCGCGCCGCCTCGACCATCTGCGGGTTGCCGCACAGATAGATCCGCCATCCGGTCAAGTCCGGAGTCTCTTCGAGCGCGACGTCAAGCGGCGTTCCGCTCCAGTATCCATCGGCCGACGGCCCCTCGGAGATGCACGGACGATAGCGAAAGTTCGGATGGACGGCGGCGAGCCGGCTCAATTCATCGACGAGGTACAGCCCGCAGGCGTCGCGGCTGCCGTGGTACAGGTGGATCCGCCCAGCGTGCCCGCGGTTCAACGCGTCGCGCACGATTCCATACAGCGGTGCCAGGCCACACCCGGTGCCGAGCAGAAGTATGTTCTGTTCGGGCCGTGCGGGAACGTAGAAGCAATCGCCGAACGCCTCGGAAATCGTCACGCTGTCGCCGGCCTTCACGTGCTCGAAGATCCAGCCGCTTACCCGCCCGTCGGGAACCCGGCGTACGTGCATAATCAGGTCATCGTCCAGCGCGGGGACGCTGGCGAGCGAGTAGTTGCGCGAGGTCCGGGCATCCATGAACAGGCGCACGAACTGGCCGGCGCGATACTCGAACGGGGTCGACGGCCGCAGGTGCACGGCGCGGATTTCGTCGTGCAGACGTTCGATCGCGCAAACGCTTGCCTCGATACGTTCGATCACATCGTCCGCCAGCGCGACCTCGAGATCTTGCGTCGGAAAACACTGGCAGGCGAGAAAGAGATTGCGCGCCACCATCGTCGGCGTCAATCCCTTCTGCGCCGGTTCGGGCACGCCGCCCCGGATAGCGCGCATGAGGCATGACTGGCACACCCCTGCGCGACAGGCACTGGGGACCGCAAGTCCCCGGGACGTCAGGCAGTCGAGCACCGACTGCCCGCCGGCCTCGTACGAGGATCCTTTAAAAGCGACCCGGGACATTCGCGCAAGCCTTACCGACCGAGGACGTCGTTGCGGGTGGTTTCGGCGATCGCGGCCACCTGGGCGATCAGGTTATCGGGCACCTTCAGTTCCTTGAGCGTCGCCCCGAGGTCCTCGACCACAGCGTTGAAGTGCGAGTCGTTGAGTCCCTCCTTGACCAAGCGCGCGTGGGCCGTTCTCATGTCGAGGCCCGTGTAGTTGTTCGGGCCTCCGAAGGCCATGGTCAGGAAGGATTTTTGCTTGGCCGCCTGCTTGGCCATGTCCACGCCGGTGAAGAACCGGCTGATGCGATTGTCCTTGAGCACCTTGCGGTAGAAGATGTCGACCGCGGCGTTGACGGCGGCTTCGCCGCCCAGTTCCTCATAAAGTCCCATAGTGCTGCCTCCTCAGGTTTAATATGTATTCCCCGTACATATTATTGAGGCGGACTACTGTTATGTCTCTAAGTAGTTGCCGCAGGAACGCAACGCAACGCACGAGCACGCCGCGCGGGCCGGCCCGGCCCGCGCGCAACGCCCGCGGGGCAATCCATTTCGTTACCGTCGACTTTTGCCGACTACGTCGCTGACCCAACTGAGCGAGGCGACCACGTTGGGAAATCCAATCGTGCTCGTGACTGCGATGACCGCATGCCGGATCTCCTCGGGGGTTGCTCCGGCCGACAATGCCCGCCTCGCATGGCTGTGCACCGCGCCTTCCGAGCGAATTGCGGCTGCCGCTCCCAGTTGAATGAGATTGCGGGTTTTTTCGCTCAGCGGTCCCGCCTCGCCCACTGCTTTGCCCAACTCATCCAGCGCGCCGATGAAATCCGGATATTGTCTCTTTAAGGATTCATGGGTCCTTGGTTTGGCTTTCTTTGGCATGGGGATCTCCCGCTCAAGTCATGACTACGTACGTTCTCGACCGCCCGCGTCAATCACATCAACGCGTGCAATCACGTCAAAGAGTACCAAATCGGGTCAGGTTTCCGACAGCTATCACTCCGGCCCGAAACAGTGCGCATAGTCGCTGCAGACGCCGCAACTGGGCGCTTTGCACAGACGAGTCTCTGCCCGATCGCACAGTTGCTTGTAGAAGAATTTTTTCCATTTCAAATTGCCGGCATTTTTATGATACAGGATTGGAAAATAGTGTTTGATCAGGCGCGACAGTGTGTCGCGATCGGGCAGACCCATGTCCTCCCACAAATGATTGGCGCCGGCGCAAGCGCTCACCAATGCCCTGGCAAGCCATTCCGTCTCCTCGGAATCATCCCGCCGATGCTCGCGCAGGAGTTCCAGCAGCTCGTCGAATTCCTCCGCCGGCAGCGCGCTGTTGCTGACGGCGCCGGCCGTCATGCGCCCTCCGCCATCATCGCCTCGTGTGTGTAGCATTTCTTCGGACATATCTTCATGCACGCCTCGCAACCCACGCAGTTCCTCTGGTTCGCGATCGTCATGACCTTCTTCTCGTATTCGTCGTCGTCCTCATCCAGATCCGCTGCCAGCGGAATCAGTCCGCCCTCCTCGTCGACACCCGCCAGTTGTAGTACTTCGCGACCGCAGACCTTGAAGCAGCGGCCACATCCGATGCATTTCTCCTGATTGATCTCCTTGACGAATTTCGGTGTCCAGCTGCGGCCGTCCGGCATCTTGATGGTGACGAAACCCATGCTTCAGCCTCCATTGGCCGCCAGACGCGAACGCGCCTCGGTCAAATTCTTATAGGCCTGATACGCCTGCTCCGCGACTGCCGGAATCTTCTCCCAGCCGGTCGGCAAGTCCTCCGCCAGATCGTGCAGATTCATTTTCAGGTTCGTAGCCTGAGCGCTGAGTTTCTTGATCTGCGCCTTCAGGGCTTCGAGCTCGTCCATACCATTTCTCCTATTCGGCGTCCGCTATCCGTAGCGGGCAACATCCGGATACTTGTTGATCATCTCCACGCCCGCGGCGACGAATTTCTCGCCTTCCTCGGCCAGCTTGTCCAAGCTGGCAAACCCGAAACGGTGCACGTCGCGCAATTGTTTGTTGACCACGATCAGGCGCCCGGCCGCCAGAATCATGCGGCCGAAACCCTCGTGATGCATTTTCATCATCGGCGTAACCATGACGCCCGTGGCTCGCTCGATCGACAATCCGACGGCGTTGTAGAACAGTTCCAAACGCCAGATCGTCTCCGGATCCGGATCGCCCATGAGCGGAATCTCTTTGCGGCGTTCCTTGTCCAGGATGTAGGGACTGAGCAGGTCGAGGTCGCTCTTCTTATCCCAGGCGCCATGTGCATCCTGCGCCCGCCACTGCTTGATCAGCTCGTTGACGAACTCGGAGGCAATCGGGTCCGCTTTCAAGGCCGTTGCTGTCTTAAGCATGTCCCACCCCTTCGTCCTCGAAATTCATTTCGCGCTCCTTTCCCTTCATCAGGGCCTTGCGCAACCAAGGCGGCGGCGTGCCTGTCAGCACGGTCTGCAATCTGCCGAGAATCTCTTCGATGTCTTCCGGCTGCGCGACCTTGACCGGGTGGATATTCTTGGCTACCACGCGCGCCGCGCCGGAGCCGCCGATGGCCGCCACGTACAAGATTGCACAGTCGGCGATGGCATCGAGCTTCGGCGCCAGCTTGTCCTCGTTGCCGTCCTCCTGCAGGTCGCCGTCGAACTGCACGGCCTCGAGCAGGCGGTGGCCCACAGGGGAAATCTCGTAGATCGCAATATTCTTGGCCCAGCCGAAATGCGCATCGACGCGCTTCAAATCCTGGGTAGCAAACGCGACTTTCATGCCTCTCACTCCTCGATGTCTGTCAATGAGCCGGAATCGCCGCAACACGTGCATCACTGGTCGTCTCCGGCAAGGGCCAGCTGTCCGGCGCGCCTTCGTGCGGCTGCGCCAGAAATATATTTCCGATCTCGCATAGAAACTCGCGTGTGCCTCGATAGCCGACGGTGACCCGGTGGCCCGCTCCCAGGCGATCGAACATCGGCATCCCGGCGCGATGAAAAGGAATGTGCAGACGTTGTGCCGCCTGCCGTCCGTGCGAATGCGTGATGATGAGATCGCAGCCCTGCGCGCGCTGCTCCAAATCCTCCAGATCGCCAATCACGACTTCCTCGGTCGGCAGCAGCTCGAGGAGCGGCGACTGCGTGGTGGTGACGGCGGCGACGATCTTGGCCCCCAGCTCCCTCAAGCCCATGCAGAGCGCCCACAGCAAATCGGGCTCGGCGCCGATGACGATGCGCTTACCACCGATGAAGAAATGCGCATCCAGCATCGCATCCTGGAGTTGACTGCGTTGGCGCCGGTATTTGACCGGCACCGGAACGCCCGAGATGCGCGACAGCTCGGCCATGAGCTCATCGCTCGCCGACAATCCGGTCAGGCGCTGCAGTACGGTATGGGGTACGCCGGTTTTGGCCTGAAGCGCCAGGGCGCAGGGGCGCATCTGTTCGCCGAATGCCAGGGTGTGGACGGCCGCGCCCATGGCGCGAGCTTGCTCGAGCGTGGTGCCGCCCATGGTGGTCGGGCTGAACTCGTCCGACATATGACCATCGAGCGATCCGGACACGTCCGGCAGAAACGTGGGCTGCAGATCAAAGGCTTCGATGATCTCGCGCAACTCCTCGATGTCTCCGGGCGTCAGGTGACATCCGGGCAGCGCGTTGATCCGGCGCGCGTTGCGCGCGGCGGCCGGCTCGACCAACTCCTCGATCAACGCCGTGACGGCCTTCGCCCACCCGTCCTGGAACGCTCCCACATAGTCCGGAGTGGACACGTACACCAGCGCCGTGTCGTTCACGTCGGGATGACGCTGCCGTATCAACTTCAGGTAGGCGCCGACGTCGTCCCCCTTGGTCTCGGTCAGGCCGGTCGAGCAAATGGCGATCAAATCCGGTTTGGCACGCTGGCGGATATTGAGCACCGCTCTCTCGACATTGTCGTACCCACCCATGATCGTGGTGGCCTCATTCATGGCCGTGGTCTGCAGCGGAATCGCCTCGCGAAAATGCCGGACCAGCAATACCAGACCGAAGGAGGTACAGCCCTGCGAGCCGTGCATCATCGGCATGCAGCGGTTCATGCCCATGAAGGCGTAGCTCGCGCCCAGGGGCTGGCTCATCTTGAGCGGATTGACCGCAGCGGCCTTGTAGGGTGTTTTGACGATGGCCATGGCTGCGCGCGTCAGGCCGGCACCCGCGGGTCCCGTTCCCAGGGGGGGCTCGCCCGAACCAGATCCCAGACCGGGTTGTAGAGCGTCTTGTCGATTTCCTCGATCAGCGTGACCATGCCCTCGTAGCCCGCATAGGCATGGTGCCGCTCCTGATTGATATCCAGCCAGGGCATCTTGGCCTTCAGCGCCACGAACTGCGAGCGGCCGCCCGACAGCATGATGTCGGCGCGCGCCTCCTTGAGCATCTTGTACATTTCGCGCGGCGTCATGTCATCGATCATGTGGGACTCTTCGCCCATGATCTCCTTGATGCGGTCCTTGTCTTCTTTGGTCGATTTCTTGACGCTGGTGCCTACGATCTCCATGCCCGCTTCCTGCAACGCAGCCACGACCGACCAGGACTTCACGCCGCCGGTGATCAACAGGACCTTCTTGCCCTTCAAGCGCTGCTTGTACGGTTCGATGCGGGCCCAGGCACGCGCCTCCTCGCTCTCGATCAACCGCTCGGCGCGCTGCATGATGCCCTGCGGAGCGCCCCGCTCCACCAGCAGCCGCGCGATTTGGCGCAGACTCTCCGACATGTCGCCGATGCCGTAGAACGAGCCCTCGAAGAACGGGATCTGGTAGCGCTCCTGCATCTTGCGCGCAATGTTGATCATTGCTTTGGAGCACACCATCATCGCGGCCCGCGCACGATGAGAATAAGCGACCTCCTTGTATTTGGCGTCGCCGCTGATGCATGCCAGCACCCGCACTCCGATGGCGTCGAGCAGGGGCTTGACCTGCCATAACTCGCCCGACAAGTTGTACTCGCCGATGATGTTGATGTCATACGGCGTGGTATGGTCCGGCTCCGCGGTGCCGATCACGTAGTCCAGCAACGCCTCGCCGCCGAGCTTGTTGCCCAGATTCTTGACCCCGGCAAAACCGGGAGAATTGACCGGAATCACCGGCTTGTTGAATTTCTTGCCGGCGGCCTTGCAGACCGCCTCGATGTCGTCCCCGATCAATGCGGTGACGCAGGTCTGATAGACGAACACGGCCGGGGGGTCGTACTTGTCGATGATTTCCTTCACCGCCTTGTATAAGCGCTTCTCACCGCCGTAGATGACGTCGAGGTCGCTGATGTCGGTGGTGAAACCGGTACGGTAGGTCATCGGCCCGGACGAGAGCGCATGGCGATTGTCCCAGGAGTTGCCTTCGCAGGCGATCGGTCCATGCACCAGGTGCGCGGCATCGGTGATCGGCTGCAGCGCGATCTTGGCGCCGTCGAAGGCGCAACCGCCTGCGGCCGCACCCGGCGCGAGCTGCTTGGTGCAACCCTGCTTGCGCACTTTCTCCGACTTGCCCTGGTTCTTGCCGCAGGCAGGTTCTTCGAACACTTCTTGAAGTTTGCTTGAGAGCACACTCATCGAATGATGTCGAAGCTGAAATCCGTCTTTGATGCCACGATCGTGTTCTTGTCGATTTCGTCAAAAATCTTGTCGAGGATCCACACCAGCACATTCATCGCGCCCTGATAGCCCCACACCGGATAGCGGTGATGGTGATGGCGGTCGAAAATCGGAAAGCCGATGCGGATCAACGGCGTTCCCGTGTCGCGCTCCAGGAACTTGCCATAGGTGTTGCCGATCAAGAAATCCACCGGTTCGGTGAACAGCAGCGAACGCATGTGCCATAAGTCCTTGCCTGCGTAGACGTGGCAGTTCTTGCCGAAGGGCGAGCTGTCGAGGAGCGCCTGGACCTTTTCCGCCCACGGCTTGCTGCCGTTGGTGGCGAGCACGTGTGTCGGCTCGGCCCCCAACTCGAGCAAGAAACTCGCGAGTCCAAGGCACAGATCCGGGTCGCCGTAGATGGCAAATTTCTTGCCATGAATATGCGCGCTCGAATCCGCCATGGCATCCACCACGCGGCCCCGCTCCTTGGCCAAGTCCTCGGGAATGGACTTGCCGGTGATGCGTGCGAGTTCCATCAGAAACTTGTCGGTTGCGGCGACGCCCACCGGATGATTGAACGCCAACACCTCCTGGCCGTGGTTGCCGATGAACGCCAGCGTTTTCTCGGTGCAGTATTCCTGCATCGAGAGAGTCGCCTTGGCATGCAGCGAGTTGGCCGCCTCCTCGAGCGTCGTGCCGCCGTCGTACATGCGGAACTGGCCGTCGGTCGGGGTATCCCAGACGTCGCTGTTGTCGCCGAGAATGGTGTAATCGACGTCCATGAGCTTGAAAATGCGCTTGATCTCGCGCAGATTGCCGACGGTGTAGCCGTCGAATCCGCCGATGAAATTGATTTTGCCGTTCGGCGCACGCTCGAGCTTCGGCGCCGTGCCGGCCTTGCCATCCCAGAAGTGCTCGAAAATTCCTTTCATGACATTGTCGTAGCCGGTGATGTGGCTGCCCACGAACGCCGGCGTATGGGCAAACGGCACGTCGAATTCGGCGGGCACCGAGCCCTTTTCCTTGGCACCCTTGATGAATGCGTTCAGATCATCGCCGATCACTTCGGCCATGCACGTGGTCGACACCGAGATCATCTTGGGTTTGTACAAGCTGTAGGCATTGGCCAGGCCGTCGACCATATTGTTCAGGCCGCCGAACACCGCCGCATCCTCGGTCATCGATGAGGAGACGCACGAAGTCGGCTCCTTGAAGTGGCGCGAAAAATGGCTGCGGTAGTACGCCACGCATCCTTGTGAGCCGTGCACGAACGGCAGGGTGCTTTCAAAGCCGACCGCGGCGAACACGGCGCCCAACGGCTGACAGGCCTTCGCCGGGTTCACCGTCAGCGCTTCACGGGCGAAATTCTTGTTGCGGTATTCGCCGCTCTTGGTCCACTCGCGAATCCGCTCGACCTCCTCGGCCGGGACCGGGTTCTCGAAGTTCTTTTTCTTGTTCTCGAGCATCTCCTTGTATTCAGGCTGGCGGAACAAGTCGAAGTGATCGAGTACGTGGGTGGCGCTCTGAGTCATGTCTGCTTCCTCTTAAGTTCGTCGCTGCGCGTCGGCGGTTTTCCAGGGTGTCTTGGCCAACGCCCACACTGGCGAGTTGATCGCCATGTCCATGTCACGGGCAAAAATCGCGAAACCGTCATAGCCGTGATAAGGCCCGGAGTAATCCCAGGAATGCATCTGGCGGAAGGGCACGCCCATCTTCTGGAATACGTACTTCTCCTTGATCCCGGAGCCGACCAGGTCAGGCTGCACCTTCTCGACGAATTTCTCGAATTCGTAGCCGGTCACGTCGTCATAGATCAGCGTGCCGTCCTTCACGTAATGGGTCGTGCGTTGATAGTCGTCGTTGTGACCGAACTCATAGCCGGTGCCGACGACTTCCATGCCCAGATCCTCATAGGCGCCGATCACGTGCCGAGGGCGCAAACCGCCGACGAACAACATGACTTTCTTGCCGGCGAGACGCGGCCGGTACTTGTCGACCACCGCCTGCATCAGGGGCTGATACTTCGCGATCACCCGCTCGGCTCCCTCCTTGATCTTGTCGTCGAAGTGGCCGGCGATCCTGCGCAGGGACTCCACGATCTTGGTGGGCCCGAAGAAGTTGTACTCCACCCAGGGAATCCCGTATTTCTCTTCCATGTGGCGCGAGATGTAGTTCATGGAGCGGTAGCAGTGCAGCACATTGAGCTTCGCCTTCGGCGTCGCCTCCAGTTCCGCGATGCTGCCGTCGCCGGACCATTGGGCGATCACGCGCAGGCCCATCTCCTCGAGCAGGATGCGCGAGGACCATGCGTCGCCGCCGATGTTGTAGTCGCCGATGATGGCCACGTCGTAAGGTGTGCCGACAAACTCCGAGGGCTTGTCCGCCTGCTTGTCAAATATCCAGTCGCGAATCGTGTCGTTGGCGATGTGGTGACCGAGGGACTGCGAGACGCCGCGAAAACCCTCGCAGCGCACCGGCACGATGGTCTTGCCGTTGTACTCCTTCGACTTGGCCTTGGAGACCGCCTCGATGTCATCACCGATCAGGCCGATCGGGCATTCGGACTGCACGGTGATGCCCTTATTGAGCGGGAACAGCACCTGGATCTCGTCCATGATCTTTGCCAGCTTCTTATCGCCGCCGAACACGATGTCTTTTTCCTGGAAATCGGACGTGAATTGCATGGTCACGAAGGTGTCGACACCGGTCGTGCCGATGTAGTAATTGCGGCGTGCGGCCCAGGAGTACTGACCGCAGCCGACCGGTCCGTGGCTGATGTGGACCATGTCCTTGATCGGACCCCACACCACGCCTTTCGAGCCGGCATATGCACAACCGCGGATGGTCATCACGCCGGGAACGGACTTGATGTTGGATTTGACGCCGCAATCGGGCTTGCCTTCCTCGAAAGTCCCGAGGTGCTTGGCGCGCCGCTTGCCGTATTTTTCCGGATAGGCCTGCAGCACCTCGGTGATGAGTTGCTTGTTGCGGGCTTTGTCGTCTTCAAGTTGGGCTGCGGTGCTGAGACTCATGTGGCTTCCTCACGTTGTCGCATGGATCGAAAGGGCCGGCCCTCGTTGTCAGGGACCGGCCCCGGGCTCAGGCGGCGGCCGCCTCGGCTGCCAGCTCAGCGGCCGATTTGCCAACGAGCGCCTCGTCGACCGGCTTCATGATGCCGTGCGACATCAACAAGTCTTCCAGCTCATCCATCGTGATCGGCGTCGGGATCCGGCCATTGCCGGCGTTCTCGTGGATCTTCTTCGCCAGTTGCCGGTACTCATCGGCCTGCTTGGACTCCGGCGCATATTCCATGACCGTCATGCGACGCAGCTCCGCGTGCTGCACGATGTTGTCGCGCGGTACGAAGTGAATCAGCTTGCTGTTGAGCTTCTTCGCCAGGGCATCGGCCAGTTCGAGCTCCTTGTCGGTCTGACGCTCGTTGCAGACCAACGCGCCGAGTCGCACGCCCCCGGAGTTGGCGTATTTCAGAATGCCCTTCGAGATGTTGTTGGCCGCATACATCGCCATCATCTCGCCGGACATGACGATGTAGATTTCCTGGGCCTTGTTCTCGCGAATCGGCATCGCGAAGCCGCCGCACACAACGTCGCCGAGCACGTCGTAGGAGACGTAGTCGACGCCCTCGTAGGCACCGTTCTCTTCCAGAAAATTGATCGATGTGATCACGCCGCGACCGGCACAGCCGACGCCCGGCTCGGGACCCCCGGACTCCACGCAGCGGATGTCCTTGTAGCCGACTTTCATCACGTCCTCGAGTTCCAGATCCTCGACGCTGCCTGCCTCCGCGGCCAGACTCAGGATGGTGTTCTGCGCTTTGGCGTGCAGGATCAGGCGGGTCGAATCGGCCTTCGGGTCGCAACCGACGATCAGAATCTTCTGACCGAGATCAGCCAGTGCCGCGAGGGTGTTTTGGGAGGTGGTCGATTTGCCGATGCCGCCCTTCCCATAAAATGCGATTTGACGCAAAGATGCCATTACACTGTCTCCTTCGTACTCAATTCGTTTAGACCTTGATTCGAGGCGCGCACCCAGCTTGCACCTCGACCGTTGTTCCAATCACCGTCGGTTGGGAAATGCCGGCCTTTGCTCTTTTTTGAATTGGCCACGCATTCACCCGCCGCTCGACAGGAGTAAAGCAAGGCGCGTGCCAGGTGCCTGGATTCAGCGCAACTGGCTGTATTCCCAGGCATATTTGCATCCGGTTGCGTTGCGCAGGGATTTGTATCAAACCCGACATTGCGCCGCCGCGCTGTACGAAAGAACACACATGGGGGCAGTTGCCGGCGGCGGTGGCCGGTACAGCACACGCTAAGAAGCACAGCGAATCCTGCGTCCATCGGGCCGCCGTTAAGTCAATGCAAACAGGGACCTGCGATGCACGATGGCGGCCTACGCACCGCTCCGGCGCGCGGGTCCACGCCGGCGCCACGGGTGTTGGAACGGTTTTTGCTTCGTTAGCTCAGGGGCCACTCAAACGCGGGGCGCACATGCAGATCGGAGTCGAGAGTTCCAGAGCGGTCGAGAACAAGCGTGTGTTCGTGGTCGACAGCGACGAAATTACGCGGGCGGTGCTGCAATTCATGCTGCACGATGAGAATGAGACCCACGAGATCGCTACCGTAGCGGCGGCGTACGACAAGGCCGCGAGCTGGAAGCCCGACGTCATTCTGCTCGGAATGCCCATCGTCCGGGAGCAGGGCATCGGCGTCGTCGGCGAGATTTGCGAGCGCATTCCCGGCGTCAAACTCGCGATCGTCGCCGACTCGAGTGCGGACGCCACGGCGCAAAGTTGTCTCAAGCAGGGGGCGAGCTCGCTGCTGGCCAAGCCGCTCACCATCGAAGCCGTACGGCGCAAAGTCGGTATCCTGCTCGGGCGGCGGACCGCGTTATCCATTCCTGTCCAGATGAGAGCCTAACTATGAACCTAAACGAGCAACTCGCCCCTTCGCACTTCGAACGCGTCGGAGGCCAACCCGCCGTCGATCAAATTGTGGATTCCTTCTATCGCCACATGGCTACCCTGCCGGAGGCTGCAACCATTCGCGCACTGCATCCCGCGGATTTGAGCGCCATCCAGGTAGTTTTCAAGAAATACCTGGCCGAATGGCTCGGGGGACCGAAACGCTACTCCGAAGAGCGCGGCCATCCGCGATTGCGGCTGCGGCATCAGCCGTTTCGAATCGGCATTGCAGAACGCGATGCCTGGATGCTGTGCATGCGGGCCGCCATGGAGGAGGTCATCGGCTCGGCACGCCTGCGCGAGCTGTTGCTGCAGCAATTATTCAAGGTGGCCGACTGGATGCGAAACAGCGATGTCCACTTGGCGCCGCAGCCCCGCGCCGAAGTCGCCACATGAGCGTGGACATGACGCGACCGAAGCGGCGGCGGTTGCGCAACACGGGCCCATTCTTCAGTCCACGATTTTTCCGTTCGAGCGCCGGTAATTGCTCGTGTGTCCCGCCTTGGCGGCCCGGGCACGACCCGCGGCAATGACGGCTGCGCTCTTGCCCGGCGGACTGGGCGCCGACATGAGCGTCTGCAACCGGGTACCGCCGCAGCGCGGGCAGGCAGGCACGGTTGAGGACATGACCAGCAATTCAAAGTTGTGTTTGCACTTCCTGCAAGCGTAGTCATAGATCGGCATGGGGCCGCTCCTGTTGCGCGAGAGATCTGAATTCATGAGCACCTTCATCAAAACCACACTGACCGGCCAAACGGTTGAAGTCATCGGAACATCGGTCTGCCTGGACGGCAGGCCCGAGGCCGAGCGCCTCGTGCCCGTCATCGCGCATCCGAACTGGCGCGCGATCATCGCGGCCGCACCGGACGCCACGCATGTGGCGGGACGCCTGGCCTTGACGGTCGATGAGGCCGAAAAGGCGCAGCTGGCGATCAACGCGGCGCGCGACGCCCTTGACGGCAACCCCGCCGCGCTCGCCGAACGCACGCGCCTCGCGATCAACAGCATGTTGATGAAGCGCGGCGACGATTGAGGCCCGGCGTCAATTCACCGCCAGGCGCTGCGCCGCGGCGCTTTGCTGCAATGTGACCAGCGCCGCAACCCACTCCTTCAATGGCGTATCGATCCGCTGAATGCGGTGCAAATGGAGAAATCGCGACTCGTTCTTGGTCGGCGGCTCCGGCAGCACCGCATAGTGCTTGTCGGCCGATCGCTTGATGATCTGTTGCGCGAAGATGCGCTCGAGCTGGGTATTGAAGCGACAGCCTAGGAACAGGAAGCTTCGGCCGTTGCGCAGTTGTTGAACGATCCTCGGGATCGGCGTTTGGATGTCGATTTCGGTCAACACTTCGACAAAGTCCGAATCCGACACCAGGAAATTCGCCGCGGGACTCACCGATCCGAGCGGTTGATACAGCAGCGTCGGCCACACGCCCTCCAAGCTCGAGGAGTCCAGATCGGCGCGGCGCGATCCGTCGGCGTCAAAGTAATGCACCCACTGTCCAAAATGTTCGGACTGGCTGACGCCCTGCACCGTCCCCCAGGGTCGTCCGAGTTCCTTGAGCGCCTGCTGCGGCAGATTGTCGTACCAGGTATGCACCCACAGCGGCAGTCTTGGCAGGCTCGCGAGATAGCGGTGCAGCACGGTTGGGGCCATGGGCGGCGAGAAGGCCTCTTTCATGGACGCCACCACGGATTTGCGATGCTTGAAATTCTCGATGAATTGCGCGGCGGCGGTCAGATTGTTGCGGATCTTGTGCGGCACGCTGGCCTTCGCGGTGAGCTTGGTCACGAGCACGCTGCCCGCGACCGGCAGCGGCGAGGGCGCATCGCCCAGATTCAGCACACCGGGACCCATGTAGGGAATCACCCGGCCGTTCACCAGCCCGGTGTGAATGACGTTGAGTAATTGCATATCCACCGCTTACAGCGACGACTTCAAGCGGTCGACTTCGCCGCGCGCGATCCGAAACAGACCGCGCCCGCCCGAGAGCGGCTGATAGGCCTCGCCGAACCGGGTCGCCAGTTGATTGAACCAGCCCTGCGGCGTCGCCGCCGCCGGGCGCTCGCCGATGTCCGTGACCGCGCCCTCCGGCGAGAAACGCACATGGATCAATACCTCTTCGCTGCTCATCATCTACCCCCTGTTGGCGTAATGGCCGGGTGATCCATCAATAAATTGTCGCGCCCGCACCGACGTTCACCGATGAGTCTTTCATGGTCGAGACGATGAAGGCGACCTGCTCCTCGCTCAGGTGGCAATGAAAAGGCAGCGCCACCGCACGATCGGCCAGCTTTTCCGTCACCGGAAGCCTGCCGCGCCGATTGCCCGAGCTCAGATCGATGTAATAGCGCTGCGTGTGCAACGGCCGACAGTAGACGTAGGCATCGATGCGCTCGCCGCGCAGGTCCTCGACGACCGCGTCACAGGCGGATTTGGAAAAGCGTGTGCCCAGATGCACCAGATAGAGAAACCAGTGCGCCGTATCCACTTCGGGGGCGACGTAGGGATCCTTGATGCCCTCGAACGATTTCACCCGCTCGAAGTACGCGCGCTCGATGTATTTGCGGCGCTCCAGAATCTCGCCGATGCGTCCGAGTTGCGCCAGACCCAGCGCCGCTGAAAGCTCGCTCATGCAGGCCTGATAAGGCGCATAGGCGTTGACCACCAACGAGCCGCGATCAGTCGGTTGACGGGAGCGGTGGTTGCGGATGGCGCGGGCGGTATCGGCATCATCGGTGACGACCATCCCGCCTTCGCCGCTGCACAGCGCAGCCGGCTGCGAGAAGTCGAATACAGAACAGTCGCCGAAGGATCCGACCAGTCGGCCCTGATACAGCGAGCCGATCGCCTCCGTGGAGTCTTCGAACAACAGCAGCTGGTGTTGTTGCGCGAGGCTCCGCAACGGCCCCCAGGGCGCGGGGTGGCCGTTGGTATTGTTGGCCAAAATGGCACGCGTCTTGAGAGTCACGAGGGATGCGACTTTTTCCGCCACCATGACGCCCGACCAATAGTCGATATCGACGAACACGGGCGTCGCACCCACGAGCGCGATCGCATGCGCGGTCTCCCGCCACGAATAGGAAGTGGCGATGACTTCATCGCCGGCGCCTATGCCATGCGCCTTCAGCGCCAGCATCATGCCGAGCGTGCCGCCGCCGACCGCCACGGCATGTTTGCGGCCGAGATATTTCGCGAAAGCCTGCTCGAAGGCCGCCACCATGGGTCCGTGCGACAGCCGAGGCGAACACAGTACGCCGCTGACGGCGCCGAGTTCCGCCTGCGACATGTCCGGATCCGACAGCGCTATCCACGGCGGTGCGGGCGACGGCTGGGCGGACGACGGCTGGGCGGACGACGGCTGTGCCCCGGCAGCGCTAGGGACAGCGTTCACGGCAGCCTTCCGCGCCGTGCCAGCACGACACCGGTGGCCGCTGCCGGGTCATCGGTCAGGCGCCAGCAATGATCGCGGCCATCGACCAGGTAGACATCGAGTGCGGCAAAGCGCAGGAACGGCTCGTCCGTGCCCATATCCAACGCGTCGCATCGAGTCAACGAGCGGCCCGGAAACCGGCTGCGAAAGTCGAGCGCGGCCTGCGCACCGCCATCACTGAGGGCAAGCAGGGACTCCAGTTGCGACACTTCGGCAGCGGTGAATGACATCAGTCCGCGCTCAGTCGCTTCGCCTCGACGGTGATGGGCAGGACCGTGCCCGGCCCCATCGACGGCAACTGCAATTCCCAGCCATTGCCCAGCGTAATCTTGCCGCCCCACATATCGGGATTCTCCATGGACACGATGGGCTCTTCGAGATCCTTCTTCGGTACGTACGCGGACAGCTGGCCTTCGGAACTTCGGCGGATCATGACTTTCACAGACACCTCGTTGACTGGGAGCTCTTGATGAGGTCCCGTTAGGCGGTTCGTACCGCAAGATCATTCAGCACGTCGGGCAGGACCCTCAGCAGCTCGTCCACTTCCTGCCCAGTGTTGTGACGACCCAGGGAAAATCGCACCGAGGCGAGCGCGGCCGACGGCGACAGGCCCATGGCACGCAGCACGTGCGAAGGCTTGGTGCCCCCCGAGGAGCAGGCCGCCCCCGCCGAGGCGCAAATCCCGAGCCGGTCCAGGCGGCCGAGAATTATTTCGGCATCCAGGTCGCCGAAGCGAATGTTGCTGGTATTGGCCACCCGCGCCGCGCCGGCGCCGTTGATGCGGGCGTAGCGCACCCGTGCCAGCACACCGTCTTCGAGACGTTCGCGCAGCGCTTGCAAGCGCGGCACGTCGGTCGGCAAATACTGGCTCAAGGCCGCGCACGCGACGCCGAGCGCGACGATGCCTGCGACGTTCTCGGTACCGCCGCGCCGTCCGCGCTCCTGGTGTCCCGCCAACTGCGGCGCCAGTTTGATGCCCTTGCGCACATACAGCGCGCCTGTTCCGGCGGGCGCGTACAACTTGTGTCCGGACAAGGACAGAAGATCCACAGGCACGGCCTTGAGGTCGATCGGCAGCTTGCCGGCGGCTTGCACGGCGTCCGTATGGAACAGCGCGCCGCGCGCATGGGTCAGCTCGGCGGCTTGCTCGATCGGAAACAACACCCCCGTTTCATTGTTGGCCCACATCAGCGACACCAGCGCCGTATCTGCCGAGAGCGTGTCGGCCAGGGCGTCAAGGATCAGCGCGCCTCTGCCGTCGACCGGCAAGTAGCTCACGCGCACGCCCTGCGTCTCGAGCTGGCGCAACAGCATCAAGGTCGAGGGATGTTCCACCGCGCTGGAAACAATGTGGCGACGCTGCGGGTGTTGCGCCAATGAGCCGAGAATGGCCAAGTGATTCGCTTCGGTGCCGCCGCTGGTGAAGACGATCTCCGCGGGCGCGGCGCCAAAGGCAGCCGCCACAGCGCTGCGCGCCGCACTCACCAGCTCTTTCGCCCGATCTCCCAGGCTGTGCTTGCTCGAAGGATTGATCGGACCGAGGCGCAGGCACTCGTCCATCGCCGCCAGACAGTCGTCCGCGACTGCGGTCGTGGCGTTGTGGTCGAAGTAGATGGTTTTGATATGCGAGGTCATTGCCAGAACAACCGCAGCGGATCGGTGTTGACTTCCTGCAGCAATGCGAACAAACCGTTGAACGTGCCGTGCAGATGCCAGCGGCCCAGATCGTGCAGCTTGCGATACAGACGCCAGGGATTCTCACCCGGTGCATACTGCAGCAGCGCCACATCGATGCAGCCCCCGCTGGGATCCACCTTGCGCGAACAGCAAGGACTTTCGATGATGTAGCCGCTCTCGACGACACGAACGCGCGGCGACACGTAGCGATAACGCTTGCGAGCGGCGAGTGCGCGCGCGATGCGCTTGCGATCGAGCTCGTTCGGCTGCGGATGCACGGTCGGCTGCGCGGGCACGGACGGCTGCGGTACTGCGAGGGCCTGCATCGTTGCTCCGCTACGCCGAGGCAAGCTCTTCTTCCAGGCAGCCCACGACATGACGCTCACCGAACTCGACCAAGTAAATCGGGGTATTCGATTCGGTGTGCGCACCGACCTGTACGATTTCGCCAATCTGCCCTATGGTCACCAGCAGCGCGTCAGCCGGCCGATCCGGATACGAGCCGTCGTTGTAGAGATCAATGGCGGCCGATACCCGCTGACCCCATTGGTAAATCGGTACTCGGGGCGCAATCACTCCGTCACCCTCCCCGCCGCGGCAGCATTCCCCGGTCGCGCCTCCGGCGCGGCGTCGTCGACCGGTGCATCGACGAGCTCGAGCTCCTTGCGCTTCATGCCCACACGATGGCCGGAGCCCACAAATTCAACCCCGTAGATGTAGAACTGCTGTAGGAACGTGCCGATATTCACCACGTAGCCTTCCTCGCCCTTGTTGCACAGCACTGCGCCGATGTCCTTGCCGCAAAAAGTGCCGTCATTGCGGATCGTGCGCCGTGCGCGCACCTTGGCGCCGTAGTCGAACGCCGGCGGATCGTTCAGCTCCATCGCATCGCTGTCGCGGCTGATATTGCTCACCGCTGCACCGCCGCGCCTTTAGTGCCGCCGCACAATACTGGCGATGCCGATACTCGATACGCCAGGAAGTGCGCTCTTGCCGCTGCTGCCGCAGCTTTGGGCCGCGGCATTCGGGTTAAGGAACACGAGCCCCGACTGAGTCGGCGTGTCGATGAAATCGATCGTGACGCCGGCGAGCAGCAGCCGGCTTTCCGAAGGCAAAAACATCCTGACATCGGCATGCTCGTGAACCGCGTCACCGGGTTGCGGCCCCGATTCGATGCTGAAATCTCCCGCCAGGCCCGAGCACCCGCCGGCGGTCACGACCAGACGAAAGCCGCTCCCGGAACCGCCGCCGAAGCGCAGCATGCGCCGGATGAACTTCTCGGCCGCTGGAGTAATCGTCAGATCCATTTCGGGCCTCCTCAAGCGGCCGGCTGGTAGCGCGGTTGACTGGTGTCGATCACGCAGGTGTTGTCCACCGGGCACACCGCGATGCATTGCGGCGTATCGAAATAGCCGATGCACTCGGTGCATTTCTTCGGGTTGATCCAGTACGTACCGTTCTTTTCCGAGATCGCCACGTTGGGACATTCCGGCTCACAGGCTGAACAGCCGGTACACTGTGAGGCTATGATTTTCAATGACATATGTCTTACTCCTCATTAATTGCATTAATCATTTCGGTTCTGCGTCAGGCGGCGAGATAGGCGCCCTGGCGGATGTCGGCATCGCCGCGCGGCTGGTGCACGATCTCGCCGCTGCCGACCCTCTCCAGGTAATTCTTGAACCAGGCGAGCGCCGATTTCTCGATGAACCCACCGGCGTATTGATCGACCGGATCGATTCCGGCCTCGCGCAGCTGCGCCTTCGGGCAGCCGCCGATCTTCGCGACAAATACCGCATGGCAGTCATTGATGGCGCGAATGATGGTTGCCAGGCTGTCCTCTTCGCCGAACCCGCCCTGGCAATACAGATCGACGCGCCGGTGGCCGACGAATTTGGCCCCTGCGGTGGACAGCTCGTATACCTGAAACTCCTTCGCATGACCGAAGTGCTCGTTCACCAATCCCGAACCCTTGGTGGCGACCGCAACCAGCAGCTTGATGTCGCTGTTCGCGCCGGCCAAGGTATCGAGCTCCCGCTGCCTCGCAGCCACCTTCCCCTGGCGCTGCACTTCTACTTCGGCTTGGTAGGCCTTGCGGGTTTCGGAGTCGTAGTTCACTTCCATCGCCATGATCTTGTCGGTGGTGAACTCGGCGCTGCGATCCTCGCCCAGCAGTCCGACCGCGTCGGCGCGGCACTGGCGGCAATGACGCATCATGTTCATCTCGCCTTCGCAGCTGTCCTGCAGGGCCTTGAGCTCCCGGGCGCTCGGCCCGCGCTGGCCGTTCAGGCCGAATACCGTCCCGTGCTCGGGCGCCGATATCAGCGGCATGATGTTGTGCAGGAACGCGCCGCGCGATTTGACCGCGCGATTGACCTCCACCAGATGTTTATCATTGATGCCCGGAATCATGACCGAGTTGACTTTGCAGAGAATGCCCCGCGCGGTCAGCATCTCCAGACCCATCATCTGCCGATCGCTCAGGAGCTGCGCCGCCTCCTTGCCGACATAGCGCTTGTGCTTCCAGTAGACCCAGGGATAGATGTGCCGGCCGATTTCCGCATCCACCATGTTGATCGTTATCGTCACGTGATCGACCTTGAACCTCGCGATCGTATCGACGTGATCCGGCAATGCCAGTCCGTTGGTCGACAGGCACAGCTTGATGTCCGGTGCCGTTTTGGAGATCAGCTCGAACGTTTTGAAGGTTTTTTCCGGGTTGGCCAGCGGATCGCCGGGACCCGCAATTCCCAGCACCGTCATTTGTGGAATCGTCGAGGCGACCGCGAGAACCTTTTTTGCCGCTTGCTCCGGCGTGAGCTTTTCGCTCACCACGCCCGGGCGCGATTCGTTGGCGCAATCGTATTTACGGTTGCAGTAGTTGCACTGAATATTGCACGCCGGCGCGACCGCCACATGCATACGAGCGTAGTGATGATGCGCCTCTTCGCTGTAGCAGGGATGATTTTTGACCTTTTCCCAAATCTCCGGCGCCAGATCGTTCCGGCCCGCGCCTGAGCCGCAGCTTGCCTTGCCGCCGCCGCTGGTGCCGGTGCCGCAACCCTTATGTTCGGCAACTTGCTGCAGGACCTCTTTGAGTTGCGCCCCATCCATTGCACTCGTAAATTGCTGCTCCATTGATCGCTCCTCAATATGCGTGTGCAACTCCGCGGGAGTTGCACGGCTTCCGGCTTAACTACTCGTTTGCCTTCTCACTCCCGCCCCGCGCGCCTAGCCACTGGGCCACAACTTCGACGCGCGAGGGCGGGAGGGAATCGTGTCGAACGCGCAGGCTCGCCCTGCACGCTATGTAGCAACTAGCGTGCCAGCGGCAGATATCCGCAAATTACAGGGGAAACTCGCTGCAATTTGCGCGCGATCGCCGGCGCGATCGCTGTCGCGATGCCTACATCCGGCGCATCGCGTCGCGACTTTGTTGGAAATGCGACATGCAAGGACTCTGGAACCGGACAATCGGCGTTTCGCGCGATGCCTGTTGGCCTGGGCCGGTCGCGCTTTATCGAGCGTTGTCAGGCAATTAGACGCATGAGCGGCAGTTGGCACAGGAGTTGCTTTCACTTGAGGACACGACCCCTCTTTGGAGTTGACGGTGAACAGACCCATCTATCTCGATTACTCCGCCACCACCCCGGTGGATCCGCGCGTCGTCAAAAAAATGGTGCCGTATCTATATGAGCGGTTCGGCAATCCCGCCAGCCGCTCCCACGGCTATGGTTGGGAAGCCGAGGAAGCGGTAGAGGCGGCACGCGGGCAGGTGGCGCGGTTGGTCAACGCCGACCCGAAGGAAATCGTGTGGACTTCGGGTGCCACCGAGTCCGACAACCTCGCGATCACGGGTGCGGCGCGCTTTCACCAGGGCAAGGGAAAGCATCTGATCACAATGACCACAGAGCACAAAGCGGTGCTCGACACCATGCGCAATTTGGAGCGAGAGGGATTTGCGGTCACCTATCTCGATCCGGAGCCCACCGGACTTCTCGATCCGGAGAGACTCACGGCGGCGATCCGACCCGACACCGTGCTCGCGTCGATCATGCACGTGAACAACGAAATCGGTGTGATTCAAGACATTGAAGCCATCGGCGATATCTGCCGCGAGCGCGGCGTTCTCTTGCACGTCGATGCGGCGCAGTCCACGGGCAAAGTGATGATCGATCTGGATTCCTTGCCGGTCGACTTGATGTCGTTCTCGGCGCACAAGACCTACGGCCCGAAGGGCATCGGCGCGCTGTATGTGCGCCGCAAGCCGCGCGTGCGCATCGAGGCGCAAATGCATGGCGGCGGACACGAGCGCGGCATGCGCTCCGGTACGCTGGCGACGCACCAAATCGTCGGCATGGGCGAGGCCTTTCGTCTGGCGCGCGAGGACATGCCTGCGGAAAATGAACGCATACGGGCATTGCGAGACAAGCTGCTTGCCGGTCTCGGCGCCATCGACGAAACCTACGTCAACGGCGACCTTCAGGCCCGCGTGCCGCACAATCTCAACATCAGCTTCAATTTCGTCGAAGGCGAGTCTTTGATGATGGCGATGAAAGGGATCGCCGTTTCAAGCGGCTCCGCCTGCACCTCCGCGAGCCTCGAACCCTCCTACGTGCTGCGTGCACTCGGCCGCCCTGACGAATTGGCGCACAGCTCGATTCGGCTCACCGTGGGCCGATTCACCACCGAGGCGGACATCGACGCGACGATCGAATTGATCGTGCGCAATGTACGCAAGTTGCGCGATCTGTCGCCGCTGTGGGAGATGCATCTCGAGGGGATCGACCTCAGCAAGGTGCAGTGGGCCGCTCACTGACTAAGACCAACACCACATTTCGAAGGAAACCACGATGGCTTACAGCGAAAAGGTTCTTGATCATTATGAGAATCCGCGCAATGTCGGCTCGTTCGATAAGAACGATCCGAGCGTCGGCACCGGCATGGTCGGCGCACCGGCCTGCGGCGATGTGATGAAGCTGCACATCAAAGTGGGCGAGGATGGCGTCATCGAGGAAGCCCGTTTCAAGACTTATGGGTGCGGCAGCGCCATCGCCTCGAGCTCCCTGGTCACCGAGTGGCTGCGCGGCAAGTCGCTCGAGCAGGCACTCGCGATCAAGAACACCGATATCGCCGAGGAATTGGCGCTGCCGCCGGTCAAGATCCATTGTTCGGTGCTGGCCGAGGACGCCATCAAGGCCGCCATCAACGACTATCGCGCCAAGCAGGATTCGAGGAACTCCCCATGTCGATGACCGCATCACAACCGATACTTTTCAGCGACAGCGCCGTGTCGAAGGTCAGAGAGCTGATCCTCGAGGAAGGCAACCCCGCGCTGGCGCTGAGAATCTACGTCTCGGGCGGCGGTTGCTCGGGGTTCCAATACGGCTTTGCTTTCGAAGAGGCGGCCGGCACCGAGGACTTGGCGATGGAGAAGCACGGTGTTCGGGTGTTGATCGATCCGCTCAGCCTGCAGTATTTGCACGGCGCCGAGGTCGATTTCCAGGACGATCTGGACGGCTCGCGATTCATAATCAAGAACCCCAACGCCAAGAGCACATGCGGCTGCGGGAGCTCGTTCTCAATGGCCGAAAGCGGAGGGTCCAATGTCAGTGACACTAACGGAAAAAGCTGCGCGTCGAGTGCGCGAGTCGATAGCTAAGCGCGGCAGCGGCATCGGCTTGCGCTTGGGTGTGCGCACGGCCGGGTGTTCCGGTCTCGCGTACACCATGGAATTCGCCGACAGTCGGCAAGCACAAGATTGCGAATTCGAGAGCCAGGGCGTGACGCTCCTCATCGATCCGAGGAGCCTGCCTTACCTGGCGGGAACGGAGCTCGATTTCGTGCGCGAAGGATTGAACGAGGGATTCAAGTTTCATAACCCCAATAGCAAGGCGCAGTGCGGTTGCGGCGAAAGCTTCACCGTCTAGGGCCCGGCGCATGAGCGGTCCCGCGCCGCCGCGGCGCAACCGATTCTTGCGTCGGGGTAGCCGCGACCCGTCCCGCGCGGCTCGCCACGGGAGGAATGTTGATATGCGCCAGAGCTACTTTGCCTTGTTCAATCTCGAGCCACGCTTCGCGCTGCCGGGGGAGCAACTCGATGCCGCCTACCGCGCTCTCGCGGCGCAGGTGCACCCGGATCGCTACGCCAACTCGACGCCGGCCGAGCAACGCCAAGCCTTGTCGCTCGCCACCAGCGCCAATGAAGCCTATCGAACCCTGAAAAGACCCCTGCTAAGAGCGCAACATTTATTGAGTCTGCGCGGCGTGGAATCGCTCGACAGCGGGGGCCGGGTCTCGCCCGAGTTCTTGTCGGAGCAAATGGATTGGCGGGAAACCTTGAGCGACGCGCAAGCGGCGCGCGATGCCGCGGCGCTGCAAGCGCTCGGCGAATCGGTGCGCCGACGTGCCGCCGATCTGCTGCAGCAGCTGGAAGTGCACCTGGACGCAGACGACGACAATGGCGCGGCTGCGCGCACGGTGCAGCAACTGATGTTCGTCGACAAGCTGCTCTTCGACATCGATGAAGCGCACGCGCTTCTGGAAGCATGATGGCGTTGCTGAGCATCGCAGAGCCCGGACAGAGCCAGATCCCGCACCGCCACCGCCTCGCGGTCGGCATCGACCTCGGGACCACGAACTCCGTGGTTGCCGCCGTACGCGACGGATCCGCCACAGTGCTTCCCGACGAAGACGGCATGAGACTGCTGCCTTCGGTCGTGCAATATTTCGGCGACGGGCGAATCGACGTCGGCCATGAGGCCAAGCGCAATCAGGCCGCCGATCCGTTCAACACGCTCGCGTCGGTGAAACGTCTGATGGGGCGCGGCCTCGCCGATCTGGCCGAGCCGCAGCGCCGCGCCTATCGTCTGCTGGCGGCCGATGGCATGGTCAAGCTGCAGACCATCGCCGGCGCCCGCAGTCCGGTGGAGGTGTCGGCGGAAATTCTCAAAGTACTGCGGGTGCGCGCCGAGCAGAGCTTGGGCGGCGAGCTCGTGGGCGCGGTCATCACCGTACCGGCCTACTTCGACGACGCCCAGCGCCACGCCACCAAGGATGCCGCGCGACTGGCGGGCTTGAACGTGCTGCGCCTGCTCAACGAGCCGACCGCGGCCGCGGTGGCCTACGGCCTGGAGCGAGCAGGCGAAGGCGTGTTCGCCGTCTACGACCTGGGTGGGGGAACCTTCGATATTTCGATTCTGCGGCTGTCGCGCGGCGTGTTCGAGGTGCTGGCGGTGAATGGCGACTCCGCACTCGGCGGCGACGATTTTGATCATGCCGTGTACGACTGGATCGTCGCGCAGGCGAACGTCACGATGCCCTCGCCCTCAGATCAACGGCTGCTGCTGCAGCAGGCGCGCAAGGCCAAGGAGTGCCTGTCATCGCAGCATGAGGCCGACATCTTTGCCCGCTTGAGCTGTGGCCCGACGGTCAATCTGGAGCTCGCACGCGCCACGTTCGACCAATTGACGGCGGCGCTGGTCGCCAAGACCCTGGCGCCGGTCCGCAAGGCGCTGCGCGATGCCGAGCTGACGGTCGCCGGCATCGATGGCGTCGTGCTCGTGGGCGGCGCGACCCGCATGCCGTCCATCCGCCGGGCGGTAGCGGATTACTTCCAGCGCGAACCCCTCACCGACATCGATCCGGACGAGGCGGTTGCGCTCGGCGCCGCGATTCAAGCCGATGCTCTGGCGGGCAATCGCAGCGCCGCCGGCGATTGGCTGCTGCTCGACGTCATTCCGCTGTCCTTGGGCTTGGAGACCCTGGGTGGTCTGACCGAGCGCATCATCCCTCGCAACAGCACGCTCCCCGTCGCCCGTGCCCAGGACTTCACGACCTTCAAGGACGGTCAGACGGCCATGAGCATCCACGTCGTGCAGGGCGAGCGTGAACGCGTCGCCGATTGCCGCTCGCTGGCGCGCTTCGAATTGCGCGGTATTCCACCGCTGGTGGCCGGCGCGGCGCGTATCCGGGTGACCTTTCAGGTCGACGCCGATGGTCTTTTGAGCGTCAGCGCTCGAGAACAGAGCACCGGCGTCGAAGCGAACGTGACCGTGAAGCCCTCCTACGGTCTCAGCGACACGGAAATCGCCGCCATGCTGCAGGACGCGCACGCGCATGCAGCACTCGACGCACGATTGCGTTCGCTCAACGAACAGGTCGTCGAGGCCGAGCGCTTGCTTCAGTCCATCGACAGCGCGCTTAAGGCCGAGGACCTCTCCTGGATCAACGACGCCGAGCGAGCCGGCCTCGAGGGCGCCATGGCGAGGCTGCGCGAGGCGTTGAGGTACGGCGAGGCGGATCGAATCCGGATCGCGGCCGAGGCGCTGAATCAGTTGAGCGTACCGTTCGCGGCGCGGCGCATGGACAGTGCCGTCGGCAAGACCCTGGCCGGGCGCCGGCTCAGCGACTTCGCCTGAGGTACAGCATGCCCAAGATCACCGTGCTGCCTCATCAGGATTTATGTCCGCAAGGCGCTGAGTTCCAGTGCGGCGCCGGCGCGCGGCTCTGCGATCAGCTCGCCGCTCACGGTGTTCCCATCGAGCATGCCTGCGAGAAGGCTTGTGTGTGCACCAGTTGTCACGTGCTGATCCGCGGCGGCTTCAACTCGCTGCGCCGCGCCAGCGACCAGGAAGAGGACCAGCTCGGCAGAGCCTGGGGGCTCGAAGCGACTTCGCGGTTGAGCTGCCAGGTGCGCATCGGCGAGGCGGATCTCGTGGTGGAAATTCCGCGCTACACTTTCAATATCGCCGGCGAGCGCCCATGAAGTGGACCGACAGCCGTCAGATCGCCGAGGCTTTGCTCGAGGCTCACGAGCAGATCGATCCGCATCGGATTCGCTTCACCGATCTGCACCAGTGGGTGCTGAGCTTGCCCGGTTTTCAGGACGATCCGCGACGCTGTAACGAAAAGATCCTGGAAGCCATTCAGATGGCGTGGATCGACGAAGACTCTTGACCGAAAACCTCCTCACCTTGTCGCAAAGCCGACAAAGCTGACGTCTCGTCGCCGTCCGCTGCAGCAGTGACCACGCGCAAACCGCTGAAATATCGCCCGCGCCGGCTGTTTTCGCTTCCTGGCACGCGAGTTGCTATGTATCAATCAGGCGAGAAGCCGTTTTTTGCAGGATGCCAATCATGCTGGCTCGGACCATCATCGTAAACGACACGACGCTGCGCGACGGCGAGCAAAGTGCCGGTGTGGCGTTCACGCCGGCCGAGAAGCTCGCGATAGCGAGCGCGCTCGATCAAGCGGGCGTTCCGGAGATGGAGATCGGCATTCCAATCATGGGGGGCTGCGAACTGGAGACCATTCAGGCAATCGCAGACCTTGACCTTCATGCACGGCTCATGGTCTGGGGCCGCATGACCGACGAGGATGTCGATGCGGCTACGCGCAGCGCCGCCGATATCGTCAATTTGTCCATCCCCGTCTCCGACATTCACATTCGCCATAAGCTGGGCCGGACCCGCGAGTGGGTATTGGTGCAAATCCAACGCCACGTGCAAACCGCACTGGATGCCGGCTGCGAAGTCTCGGTCGGCGCAGAGGATGCTTCAAGAGCCGACTTGGGCTTCCTGCTGAGGGCCGCCGAGGCGGCACAGGCCGCCGGCGCGCGACGATTTCGTTTCGCGGACACCCTGGGCGTGCTCGATCCGGCGCAGACGGCGCACCGCATCCAGCGACTGTGCGCGGCGGTGGATATGGAGATCGAGATGCACGCCCATGACGACTTCGGGCTCGCCACGGCCAACACCCTCGCGGCCGTGCTCGCCGGCGCCACTCACATCAACACCACCGTCAATGGCCTCGGTGAGCGCGCCGGCAATGCGCCCTTGGAAGAGGCGGTGATGGCACTGCGCCATTTGTACAACATCGACAGCGGCATCGATGCCCGCCGCTTCTCGGAACTTTCGAAACTGGTCGCGCGCGCCTCCGGACGCGCGGTGGCGCTGAACAAGAGCATCGTCGGGGAAGCCGTATTCACGCACGAGTCCGGCATCCATGTCGACGGGCTGTCGAAGAATCCACTGAATTACCAGGGGTTCGATCCGCTCGAGGTCGGCCGCGAGCATCGCGTTGTGCTCGGCAAGCACTCCGGTTCGCGCGCCGTGTGCAATGCCTACGCGCAGCTCGGCATCCCGCTGACCGAAGCGCAGGCGCGCGACATTCTGCTGCGCATCCGCGAGCACGCGGTAACGGCCAAGCGGGCCCCGGACGGCGAAGAGCTGCGGCTCTTCTATCTCGAAGCCGCGACACTCGACGTCGCATATTCCTAAGCACAGGCGGCGAACGACATCATGGCGAACACTCTCGAAACACTGGGCGCACTGTCGGCGGCCGAGGAATTCTTCGATCACCTCGGCATCCCCTACGATCCCGCGGTAATGCACGTCAACCGCCTGCACATCCTCAAGCGCTTCAATCAGTACCTGCAAACCACCAAGCCAGACGTCGCCGGTCTCGAAGGGCAAGCGCAGCTCGAGGCATGCCGAGAATTGCTGATCCGTTCTTATGGAGATTTCGTGCGCTCGACTCCCGCGCAGGAAAAAGTCTTCAAGATTTTTCAGGACGCCGAGGGCAGCCGCATAGGGCTCGACACCCTGCGTCGCACTTTGCCGTCCCACAACGCGCCATAGCGAAAGTAGAGAGAGCCATGCATGTCGTCGTCTGCATCAAGCAAGTCCCCGACAGCGCACAGATCCGTGTGCACCCGGTGACCAATACCATCATGCGGCAAGGGGTACCGGCCATCATCAATCCTTACGATCTGTACGCACTGGAGGAGGCGCTGCGGCTCAAAGATCGCTACGGCGGGCGCATCACCGTGCTGTGCATGGGTCCGTCGCAGGCCGAAGCCGCGTTGCGCAAGGCGCTGTCGTTCGGCGCCGACGATGCCATTCTCGTGAGCGACCGCGCATTCGCGGGCTCCGATACCTTGGCCACCAGCTACGCCCTCGCCGCCGCGATACGGCGCATCCAATCGGACATCCCCGTCGATCTGGTGTTTGCCGGAAAGCAGACCATCGACGGCGATACGGCACAGGTCGGGCCGGGAATCGCCAAGCGTCTCGATCTGCAGGTGCTGACTTACGTGTCAAAAATCCAATCTCTGGACCTCACGCAACGCCAGATCACGGTACACAGACGCGCCGAGGGCGGTGTGCAGGTATTGAACACGGGGCTCCCTTGTCTGGTCACGGTGCTCGAGGGCATCAACGAGATGCGCTTCGCCTCCATGGACGACATGTTTCGCGCCGCGCGCCATCCGTTGAAGGTTTGGGACAAGGCGGCCGCCGGCATTGAAGACCTCGGCAAAATCGGACTCAAGGGCTCTCCGACCATCGTGGCGAAAGTGTTTGCGCCGCAGGCCAGGGCGCAAAAGGCGGAGCGCATCGAAGCACACGGCGACGCTCCGAAGGATCTGGCGGTGACGCTGATCGCCAAACTATTCACCCGCCATCCGCAGCTCGAGCGCGAGATCGCCAAGCGCGCGTCGTAGGAACTTCCGAGCACGAGATCGATAATGACCGACACAACTCCCAAAAAGCCCGTCCCCAACCGCCGCAAGGTGCAGCTCGATCCACGGCTCGCCGCCTACAAGGGCGTGTGGGTGTTCATCGAGCACGAGCGAGGCCACACCCATCCGGTATCGTGGGAGCTGCTCGGTGAAGGACGCAAGCTCGCCGACAAGCTCGGCGTCGAGCTCGCCGGCGTGTTGCTGGGCGCACCCGATCCGACGCTCACAGCTGCCTGTCGCAAGGCGTTCGGCTACGGCGCCGACCTTTGCTATCTGATCGAAGACCCGATTTTGGCCGACTATCGCAACGAGCCCTATACCAAGGGCCTGACCGATCTGGTCAACAAATATCAGCCCGAGATCTTGATGCTTGGCGCCACCACCCTGGGACGCGACCTGGCCGGAAGCATCGCCACCACGCTCGCGACCGGCCTGACGGCCGATTGCACCGAGCTGAATATCGACCTCGAGAACCGCAGTCTCGCGGCAACACGTCCGACCTTCGGCGGCAGCCTGCTGTGTACGATTCAAACGCTCAACTACCGGCCGCAGATGGCGACGGTTCGGCCGCGTGTGATGCAACTGGTCGAGCGCGATGCCGCGCGCAGCGGCCGCATCATCGAGGAATCCCTGGGGATGGTGGAGACAAAAATCATCACCAAGGTTCTGGAATTCATTCCCGACGAGCAGCAGAGTTCGGCCCAACTGGCGTACGCGGATATCATCGTCTCCGGCGGCCGCGGCCTGAAGCGTCCCGAGAATTTTCAGCTCGTCTGGGACCTGGCCAAAGTGCTGGGCGCCGAAGTCGGCGCGACACGGCCCCTGGTGCAGGCCGGGTGGGTCGCCGCCGATCGGCAGGTCGGTCAGACAGGCAAGACCGTACGTCCCAAGCTCTATATCGCCGCCGGCATTTCCGGCGCCATTCAACATCGCGTCGGCATGGAGAGCTCGGATGTCATCATTGCCATCAATGAGGACGTGAATGCACCGATTTTCGACTTTGCGACCTACGCCATCGTCGGCAATGCGATGCAGATTCTGCCGGCACTCACCGAAGCGTTCAGTCAACACTTGGCCACCGCGCGGCGCGCCGGTTGACTCACACCACATGTCTGTCTGTTCTGTGACCTGATCATTCAACACAAGGAGCGGTGCTTCCTCTCCGGCCTGAAGGCCGGAGTTTCCGCGCCGAATATCTGATGAGCGAAAAATTTGACGTAATTGTGGTTGGATCAGGGCCATCGGGCAATGCCGCGGCCTATACGGCCGCGAAGGCAGGCCTGCATGTACTGCAAATCGAGCGCGGCGAGTCGCCGGGCTCGAAGAATGTCCAAGGCGCGATCCTCTATTCGGATGCGCTCGAAAAAATCATTCCGGAATTTCGCGACGATGCGCCGCTGGAGCGCCACCTGATCGAACAGCGTATGTGGATGCTGGACGACGATTCATACGTCGGCTCCACCTATCGCTCGCATTCTTTCAATACACCGCCGTACAACCGCTATACCATCATTCGCGCGCAATTCGACCGCTGGTTCTCGGGCAAGGTGCAGGAGGCCGGAGCGCTGGTCATCTGCGAAACCACGGTCACGGGACTGCATCTCGACGGCGATCGCGTGGTCGGCGTTCAAACCGACCGCATCGGGGGATCCGTCTACGCCGATGCCGTGATCCTGGCGGACGGCGTGAACTCTCTTCTGGCAAAAAAGGCGGGGTTTCACGCCGAGATCAAGGCGCGGGACGTCGCGCTCGCCGTGAAGGAAATACACTTCCTGCCGGATACCACCATCGAGAGTCGGTTCAACCTGGGACCCGAGGAAGGGGTCGCCATCGAAATGGCCGGCAAGATCACCCAAGGCATGGTCGGCACCGGCTTTTTGTACACCAACAAGGAGTCGCTGACGCTGGGCGTCGGCTGCCTGCTCTCGGACCTTCGCACCCACGGCATTTCCCCGCATGCGCTGATCGAGCGCATGAAGGCACACCCCGCGATCCGGCCTCTGATCGAGGGTGGAGAGATGAGGGAGTACAGCGCGCATCTGATCCCGGAAGGCGGCTACAACGCGATCCCGAAGATCCACGGCGAGGGCTGGATGATGGTCGGCGATGCGGGCATGTTCGTGAACAGCGTGCATCGCGAAGGATCGAATCTGGCGATGACCACCGGTCGGCTTGCCGCCGAAACCCTGATCGAGTTGCGACGCGAGGGCAAGAGCTTCTCCGCCGCCAATCTCGCGCGCTATCGCAGCAAATTGGACGACAGCTTCGTGATGAAGGATCTGAAGAAATACCGGGATTTGCCCCAGGTCTTCGAGAGCAACCGTCAATTCTTCACTCAGTATCCCGAGCTGATCAATCGCGCGGCCCACACCATGCTGCTGGTGGACGGCGCCGACAAGAAAAGCAAGGAACGAACGGTTCGCAAAAGCTTCGTTGCCAAGCGCTCCGCGTTCGGATTGATCGGCGATGCAATCAAACTGTGGAGGGCGTTCGAATGATCAAGGTCGAAGAAAAGCTCTTTCAGAACCGCTACAAGGTCGATGCAGGCCGGCCGCACATCGAGATCGTCGACGCCGAGGTCTGTCAGCTGCAGTGCACATTGAAGCCCTGCACCTTTTGCTGCCCCGCCTCGTGCTACACCAAGGAGGGCGATGGTCAGGTGACGCTGATCACCGACGGCTGCCTGGAGTGCGGTACCTGCCGCGTGATCTGCAGCGAGCACGAGAACGTGCGCTGGGAATATCCGCGCGGCGGCTACGGCATCCAATTCAAATTCGGGTGAGCGGTCACCTCACCGCAGAGCGCCCGAAAAACTCTACCTCCAGCCGTAAAGGACTTCGAAAACAATGGCCAACGTGACCTTTTCATCCCCGGTAATGCCCAAGGACATCACGGTCTACGCGATCGCCGGACACCGCGGGACTTTGTTGGCGATCGCCAAGGAATACAAAGTGCCTATTCCGTTCGATTGTCAGGATGGGGAGTGCGGCTCCTGCCTGGTGGAGGTGACTCCGATGACTCATTCGAAGCGCATGGGCATCGCTCTGACGGAGAAGGAGAAGGAGATGCTGCGTCAGCTCGGGAAGATCACGAAGCACGAGATCATGGATGCCGAGGTCAACGACATGCCCCCGCGCTATCGCTTGGCCTGCCAGTATTTCGTGCGTGACGAGGATGTTTTTGTCACGTTCAAGGGCGATGAGACCCTGCCGGCCAAAGGCCCCAGCCTGTCCATCGCGGCGTCGATCTACAAAGGTGGCATCGCGATCAAATCGCTGGACGAATTTTTGAATTTCGCCCTGCAGGTGGAAGACGATGCCGCCGTGCATTATGCGCAACTGGCCGGCGCGATGAAGGCTCAAGGGAACGATGCGGTTGGCGAGTTGTTCGCGAGGCTGGAGGGCTATTCACGCATGCATTACCAGGAAGCGAAACGGCGCATGGGCACCCACGCCGTGCCCTTGAGCGTGCCGGCGCGCACGCTGTGGCCCGATAACGTGACGCCGGAGCGCACCGCGATCTGGGCCGGCGACGCGCGGCTGTCGCGATTGGACGCTCTCAAGGCGGCGCTGCAGGGCGAACGGCGCGGGTACGAGTTTTACTACGCTGTCGCCAACACCAATCCGGATCCGGCCATCTGCGCGGTGGCCAGAGAATTCGTCAAGGAAGAATCGGAGCATGTCGAAGCCTTGAAGCAATGGATCGCGCGTGAGGAGTACGCAATCACACACGCGCAGCCGCAAGCACCGGCTCCCGTCCTGTAGGAGCCATGAGCGTGCAATCGGTAGAAGAATTTCTCGCCTACGCCATCCGGTTGGAACAGGAGGCGGCGCTGCGCTTCGGCCAGCTCGCCGATGCCATGGCCACGGCCGGCAACCGGGAGATCATGCAACTGTTTCGCCGGCTGTCCGAGTACTCCCGCTTGCACCTGACCGATGCGCGCGCCAGAGCCGGATTTCGCGAACTGCCGGAGCTGAAGTCCGGCGATTTCGACTGGCCGGATATCGAGAGTCCGGAAGCTGCGGCCATTTGGGCCGCCGACCCGCTCATCGGACGCGAACAAGCGCTGCAAGTCGCCTTGCAGGCCGAGCAAGCCGGCCTCGCTTACTACCAGGCCGTCCTGGACTCGACCGAGGATCCGGAAATCAGAGCGCTGGCGCAGGAATTCGTCGCAGAAGAAACCCTGCACGTGGCCGAGCTGCAGCGTTGGCTTGCGCTCAGCACCGCGGCCGTCCGCGACGCGCCTGGCAAGGTAGAGGATTAACGGGCATATTCTTAGGAACAACAGGCGCAGTATCAACAGGCGCAGTATCAACAGGCGCAGTATCAACAGGCGCAGTATCAACACGCGCGGTGGAGAGTCCTTGTGGGGAGAGAGAAATCCAAAGTCCTCGAACTTCGGGGTAATTTCGAAATCTCGCGTCGTGGACGCAGGTACCTGGGGGGCAGCCGCATCGATCTATTGGAGGCGATCGACCGGCGCGGCTCGATCTCGCAAGCTGCAAAGGATGTGGATCTCAGCTACAAGGCGGCCTGGGATGCCGTCGATGCAATGAACAATCTCGCCGAGCAACCGCTCCTGATCCGCGCAATCGGCGGCCAGCATGGCGGCGGCAGCTATCTTACGGCGCATGGCCGTGAGATCATTCGCCTGTATCGACTGCTCGAATCCGGCTATCAGCGGCTGCTCGCGCAGATGCAGGCGCAGGTGCATGACTTCGACAAGCTCAGCGAACTGCTAAGGACCATCAACATGAAGACCAGCGCCCGCAATCAATTTCGCGGCACCGTTAAATCAATCCGCAAAGGCGCGGTCAACGCGGATGTGATTCTCGATCTCGGCGATGGCCTGGAGATATTCGCCAACATCACGAACGACGCGGTCGAGGATTTGGGGCTCAAAAAAGGCCGTGACGCCGTCGCACTGATCAAGTCGAGCTTGATCCTCTTGAGCCCCGATCAACATATCAAAATCAGCGCCCGCAATCGGCTCAGCGGCACGATCACCGCAATCATTCACGGCAGCGTCAACGGCGAAGTGAAGATCCAGCTCAACGGTGGACGTGTGCTCACGGCGATCGTCACCGAAGAGTCGCTCCGGGAGCTGGACTTGGCCGAAGGCGCTCCCTGCACGGCGCTCATCAAGGCCTCGCATGTCTTGATCGCAGTGAACGATTAGCCGCGATTATTCATGAGCAACAGAGAAGCTGGAAAAATGCTGGATCAGATAGGTATTTTCCGGAGCGTGAAAAACAGGATGTTTTTCTCGCAGCCTCCACGGACGGATTCACGGCGGTCCGGAAAATACCTAACTGATCCAGCCTTGGTGCATGAGAATGCGTATCGTTCATGAATAGTTCGCGTTAGGACCGGCAAGCCCGTCCGCGAACGTCGGGGCGCGGACGTCAGAATTTCTTCACCGAGATGCCGTACTTGCGCAACGCATAGCCGATCTGGCGGGCACTCAGTCCCAGCAGGCGCGCCGCCTTGGCCTGCACCCAGCCTGCCCTTTCCATGGCCTCTATCAGACGCTCGCGGTCGGCCTCGGGCTCCTCCGCGGACCGTTCTATCGCCGGGGCCGCCGCTCGAATCGCCGGCGCCGCTGCCCCGATCGGCGTGGCCCCTACCCCATTCGATCCCGGCATCGCACATCCCGCGCAGGCGTCGGCGGACACCGGTGGCGAGGGCTCCGACCTCTTCCACAGCACGGCCGACAGACATTCGTCGTGACGGCACGCAAAGTCGTCGGCGACGATGCGAGTCGCCTGCGCGAGCGTTGCGGTTCGGCGCACACAATTCTCCAGCTCGCGAATGTTGCCGGGGAAGGAACAGGAGGTCAGCACGCCCAACGCGCTTTCGGTCAGCGAATAAGTGGTGTCATGCTCGGCATTGAAGCGCTCGACGAACTCGCGCGCCAGCAGGGGAATGTCGGCTCGGCGTTCGCGAAGCGCCGGAAGCAGAATCGGGACCACACTGATGCGGTAGTACAGATCGGCGCGAAAATCCCCGCGGGCAACTGCCTCTTCCAGGTTTCGATTGGTTGCAGCAACCAACCGAAAGTCCACCTTGATTTTTTCCGTGCCGCCGACGCGCTCGAATTCCCCGAGTTGCAACACTCGCAATAGCTTTGCCTGGAAAGTCGGCGAGATCTCGCCGATCTCATCCAGAAACAAGGTCCCGCGGTGGGCGATTTCGAAGCGGCCCTTGCGCTGCGACACAGCGCCGGTGAAGGCGCCCTTTTCGTGCCCAAACAATTCCGATTCCAGAACGCTCTCGGCGAGGGCGGCGCAGTTGACCGCAACGAACGGTCCCTTGTTTCGCGCCGAGAGCTCATGCAGCGCGTTGGCAAACAATTCCTTACCGGTCCCCGATTCTCCGCGCAACAGCACCGGCGAATCGCTGCGCGCCACACGGCGCACTTTCTCGAGCACCGAGCGAATCTCCCGTGTGCCGCCAATGATGGCGCCCGCGTGGGCCGACGTTCGTTCATCCGTCGACGAGGAGTACTCCATGGTCTTCTCGAGCCGGCGCTGGGAGTCCATCAACCGCTCCCGATCGCGCACGATGAGCCGCTGCAGGCGCACGGTCTGCCCGATCAGGTTGGCGATCATCGTCAGAAAACGCACGTCTTCGTCGAAACTGTAGTAAGCGGCATCGCCGAGCTCGCGATCGATCGTCATGGTGCCGATGACTTTGCCGCGATCCTTGATAGGCACACCGATGAACGACCAGTCGCCGTCGGACTCATTCCATTCGGAGAAATCCCAGTTTTCGAACAGCGCATCCTGCTTCATGTGCTGGATCACCAACGGCATCTTGGTGACCACGATGCGCCCGATCGCACGTTCGGGTAGGCGCGCGAAGTAGCGCCTCGCCGTGGCCTCGCTCCAGCCCGATCCGACGACTACCTCGGGAGCACCGTCATCATCCAGCAGCGCGATCAGCCCATGCCGCATATCGAGGAAACTGGCCAGCAACTGCAGCACGCCCGCGAGCGAGGTCTCGAGCCGCGCCGGCACGGTCAGCAACTTCGATATTTCGTATACGCCGGCGAGCGCAATATCCGAACGGCGTATGCCTTTAGCCGGTGCGGCGCCGGCGACTTTGGTCTCTTGTATCGTTGACATGGACTCCTAGCGGACCGTGCCAACCAACTCTCCATCCTCTTGGGCTCAGCGCTGCAATAAACGTGCAAAGTTCTTGACTTATCTGCGGAAGCAATCCTCCAGTTTGTGAATCAATCAGTTACATTGATCTGCGGCGGCCAGTTGCCTGCACTGCAATCCGTCTACATGCACCGTTTCGTCCCGCATTGCGCGGTTTCCGACCGATTTTGGTGCGCCAGGGACCGGCGCAGGGAGCGCATCGGCCCCGGGCGTTGCGAACGCCGCGGGCGCTTCGTATCCCTGCAGCAGCGTGACTGGCACCTCGCGGAACGTATAGCGCTGCGGTTGTGCCCGCTGCGTGCGGCGATTGATCATGCGGATCGAGAATGGCTCCACCCAGTCCCAATACTCCTCGCGAATCTGCGCCGGAAAGCCCACATCGTCGAACGCCAACCACAACTGTCTCAGCCAGATTTCGCGTGCCGCCTCGTCAATCGTGAACGGAAAGTGCCGCTTGCGCATGCAGGACTTGCCGTGATGCGGCGTGTAGTACTTTGGACCGCCACTCGTCTCGACGGCGTAGTCGGCTGCACGGGTCACGCCCGCCAGGAAGCGTTTGCTGTCCGCTGGAAACAGTGTTCGGAGCGGTGTCTCGGACAGCCGCTGATGATGCCGCAAAACCAGCGCGCGCAGCATCCGCTCCCCCGCCACCTCGAATATTCGTCGTGATGGAAATGGCACACGCGGACACTCCAACTCGTAAAAGCCATCTACCCATCGTACCTCGTCGCCGACGACGAACCCGTCGCCGGAATGGCACGCGTGAGCGGTTGTCTCGAGCCGCGCGTCCGGCCGCGGCACATCGGTAGACGGTTTCGGATTCATCGCTGGCTCCTGCAAGTATCGTCGCGCTATAAACGTCGCACTATAGCGAGGGAATGCAGAAAGCATGCCAGCGTGGACATCTCTGGATCGCTATGAATCAGCCGGCAAATTCATCTTGATGCGATGCGCCGGCAGCGGATTTGCGCGCGCCTCGCAAGGAACGCAGCGTTGAGCGCGTTATGAACCCGACGTCGTTATGTAGTGAATGCTACAGCGCGCCTCGAATGCGACGGCGCGGCGTGGGGAAAGCATTGCTAGGAACCTGCTATCGCGTCAGCACATCGAACAGCGACATGGTGATCAAGATCGCGATGCCAAAAAACCCGATGACCGCGATGATTTTTACCAGCGGATGCGCGGCGCGCAGGTGCATCGAAAAAAGCATCACCAGGGCGGCTTGAGTCACGCTGATCGCGAGATTCACCGGCGTGTTGGCCCAGCCCAGGGGCAGGAAAGAGGTGGCGACCGTCACGGCCAGCAGGGCCAGCAGGGCCAGCCAGACCACAACGTAGACAATGGGGCGGCTAGAGGCGTGATTCGTCATGATCGCGAGATGAGATAGAGAACCGGAAACACGAACAGCCAGATGACATCGACCAGGTGCCAGTATAGGCCGGTGACGTCGACGGGTGTGAAGTAGCCCGGACTGAACTTACCTCGGGAGGCCATGACCGCGATCGTCGTGATGCAGCCGATGCCGATGAGGACATGCAAGGCGTGCACGCCGGTGATGAAAAAATACATGTAGAAGAAGAGCTCGACCTGGTCGGCCTGGGGGCCGGCATAGCGAAAATCGAGCGACGGCACGAGATGTTCGAGATAGTCGATGCGATACTCGACGGCCTTGATCGCCAAAAAGGCGCATCCCAGTGCGACGGTCAGGCCCAGCCAGCCCACCAGCGCACGGCGCGCGCCGTGCTGGGCGGCGTGCACGCCGAGCGCCATGGTCAGGCTGCTGGTCACGAGCACCGCCGTGTTGATGCCGGCCAAGGGCAGGTTGGTCAGGCGGCTGCCGGCGGCAAAAGCCTCCGGAAACCGCACGCGGGTGATCGCGTAAGCGGCGAACAGCACGCCGAAGAACAAGATCTCGGTTGCGAGGAAGATCCAAATGCCTAAGTTCGAGGCCGTGCGCTGCTGCTCGGCGTCGTCGAACTGCGGAGCTAAGGCCGAGACGCCGTCAGCCATGCGGGGACTCCGCACTCCCGTACGCATAGGCGTCCTCGGTCACCACCGGCGTGGTATGGAAATTTTCCGACGGCGGCGGCGATGCCGTTTCCCATTCCAGGCCCTTGGCGTTCCAGGGATTGGCCGGCGCGTGGGCGCCGTAACGCAGCGACCACAGCAGGTAAGCGAGCGGCAGCACATAGCCAAAGACCAGGAGCGAAGCTCCGGCCGAGGAGAAGACGTTCCACACCTGAAATTCGGGTGGATATTCCGGGTAGCGGCGCGGCATGCCCAGATAACCCACGATGAACTGCGGAAAGAAGGTGAGGTTAAAACCGACGAAGGTCAGGATCGCGGAAAAGCGCGCCCAGCCCTCCGGATACATGCGCCCGGTGATCTTAGGCCACCAAAAATGGATCCCGCCGAAAAACGCCATGACGGAGCCGCCCACCATGATGTAGTGAAAGTGCGCGACGACGAAGTAGGTGTCGTGCAGTTGCACGTCCAGCCCCAGCGAGGCAAGAAACAGCCCGGTTAGGCCGCCGATGGTGAACAGGCCGATGAAGCCCAGCGCGTAGAGCATGGGCGCCTCAAAGGACACACGGCCTTTGTACAGCGTCGCCGTCCAGTTAAACACCTTGATGGCCGAGGGCACCGAGACGAGGAAGGTCAGCAGCGAGAACACGGTTCCAGCGAAGGCCGATTGCCCGCTGACAAACATGTGATGGCCCCAAACCAGGAAACCGAACGCGGCGATGGCCAGGATCGCAAAGGCCATGAAACGATAGCCAAACACCGGGTTGCGGCAAAAGCAGCTGATGATTTCACTGGCAACCCCCATCGCCGGGACCACCATGATGTAGACGGCCGGATGCGAGTAAAACCAGAACAGGTGCTGGAACAGCAGCGGATCGCCGCCCAGCGCCGGGTCGAACACGCCGATGCCGAAGATGCGCTCGATCCCCATCAGCATCAGCGTCATCGCGAGCACCGGTGTGGCCAGAACCAGGATCAGGCTGGTCGCGTACATCGACCAGATGAACAGCGGCAGGCGAAACCAAGTCATTCCCGGCGCGCGCATCGCGTGGACCGTCACGACGAAATTCAAGCCGGTCAGAATGGATGAAAAGCCGGCAATGAAGACGCCGGTGGCGACCGCAAACACGTGGGAGGTGCTAAACGTCGTCGAATACGGCGCGTAGAAGGTCCAGCCGGTGTCCACGCCGCCGGCCAAGAGCGCGTAGATGGTGAAGAGGGCGCCGCCGACAAAAAGATACCAGCTGAGGAGGTTGAGGCGCGGAAAAGCCAGGTCGCGCGCCCCGATCATCATGGGAAGGAGAAAATTGCCGAGCGTCGCCGGGATCGAGGGAATCAGGAAAAACCACACCATGATCACGCCGTGTATGCTGAAGAGCTTGTTGTAGGTCTCGATGCTGACGAGCTGACTGTGCGGCGTGAGCAGGTCCAGGCGGATCATGGCGGCGGCCGCGCCGCCAATGCCGAAGAGCAGCGTGATGGTGATCGTGTACAGAATGCCGATGCGCTTGTGGTCGAGCGTCGTCAACCACGACCACCAGTTCCAACCGCTGCTCAAATAGTTTTCCTCTGCCGTGATTACAGCGCTGTTCATGGCCCCACCTCTTGTGCATTGCCCAGGGACTTGACGTATTCGATGATCTCGAGCACTTCCTCTTCGCCAATTTGCCCGCGAAACGCGGGCATGTTCGCTTCATACCCGGCCGGCACGTCCTGGGTCGGCGATAGTATCGCATCGCGTATGAAGCGCTCGTCGGCGAGCACGGATCGGCCGTCGCGCAGCGGGACCTGCGTGCCGAACAGGCCTTCGAGCCTGGGCGCGCGCACGGTGGCCTGCGCGCCGTGGCAGCCGCCGCAGCCGAGCTGGCGGTAGCGCTGCGCGCCGCGCGCCGCCATGGTCGGCGCGGTGGCGTGCGCCGACAACCAGCCCTCGAAGGCAGCCGGCTCCATGACCACGACCCGCCCGACCATCAGCGAGTGCGAGGTGCCGCAGAACTGCGTGCAATACAGGCGATACTCGCCTGGGCGGTTGGCGGTGAACAGCAGGGTCGTATAGCGCCCCGGCAAGACGTCTTGCTTGATCCGAAAGTCCGGGATCGACAAGCTATGGATCACGTCCTGCGAGGTCATCACGAGCTCGACCGGGCGGTCGGCCGGGACGTGCAGCTCGTCGATTTCGCGCTCGCCGCTGGGATGCTCGGCGTGCCACATCCATTGCTTGGCGACGACGTAGATCGGCAACGCGTCCTTGGGCACCCTCACGCTCCGGTAATAGACCTTGGCGCTCCAGGCGAACATGGCCATAAACAAGGCGAGCGGCACGACGGTCCAAACGATCTCGATGCGGCGCATCTTCTTTTCGTGCGCGGCCGCATCGCCCACGGCCCGCTTGGCGGCCGAACCCCGGCGGTAGCGCACGGCAAACCAGACGATTGCCACGGCGACCGCCAGCGCGACCAGGCCCGACAGGATGAGCCAGGCAAAGTACAGGTCGTCGATCTGGCCGGCGATGGTCGAGGCGCGATCCGGAAAAAACGGCAGAGAATTCATGCTCAGGCTTCCGAGGTCCGGGGGCGGCGCGCGCGCCTGAGCAGGCTCCAGGCCAGCGCCAGCAGCCCTAGGAGCATGACGATCGAAGCCACGCGCAGCACCTCGATGATCAGGCCGCTGTAGCGCCCGCTCGCCAGGCTATAGTGGAAACACACTAGCAGCAGACGCTCGATCGGCGAGCCGATCCGGCGTGCGTCGGCTTGCTCGAAAGCCCGCCCGAGTTCGTCGGCGGTAAAGTCAAAGCCGAAGAAATAGCGCGCAATTTTGCCCTCTGGCGTGATCAGGGTAAAACCGGCCGGGTGGGCGTACTGGCGCGTCCCCTGGTCGTAGCCGTAGCTGAACCCGACCGACTCCGTGAGGCGGGAGATGTCGGAGGGCGCGCCGCTCAGAAAATGCCAGCGCTCGGCGCGTGCGGCAGGCAGCACATCGTCGAGGAACTTGTGCTTGGCGGAATCCGCCCGGGCCGGCGTATCGAGCGGATCGATACTCACGATGAGCATCTGCGCCCGGCCGGCGGCGGCGCCCGAAGTTTGGGCCATCCGTCGGGCCAGGTTGCGAATCTGCATCGGACACAGATTCGAGCAGCCATAGTAGGAGAAAACCAATCCCAGCGGGCTCGTACCCAGATAGTCGCCCAGCCGCACGGCGTTGCCGTGCTCGTCGCGAAAGCGCAGCTCGGCGGGCAGGCTTTGGTCCAGGCGCTGCACAAAGTCCGCGGTACCGGTGAAGCCGCGAGGGCCTAAGTCGGTGCCCGCAGCGCCGGCTGCGAGCACCGGCGCTGCCGCCAGCACCACGCCGAGGGCGACGCCCATCATCGAGCCGGGCCGGAATTTCATTGTGTCCGCTCCCGGTCCGGCGGCGGCGCCGAGGGGACCGCAGGTCTGTCCCCCGGAACAACTCCATGCGTGACCGGCGGCGCGACCGACGGGGTGACCCCCTCCCCGGCCACCAATTCCATCGCGCGCTCGATCGGAATCTGCACGACGCCGCCGCTGCGGTCGACCCAGTGGTAGTCCTCGAGTGCGGTCGCCTTGCTGCGGCGGTAGGCGCGCAGCTCGTCCTGCGGCGCGCTTTGCAGGACCGCATGGGGCGCCGACCCCTCGGCGGCCGCCGGCGGGGCGGTTGACGCACGGGAGACGCGAAAGCCGTTCAGCATGACGTAGGCAGCAGCAGCCGTGGCGATCACCAGCACGATGACGCCCAGCGAAAACCAGCGGACGTAGCTCACGTCCAGATCGAAGATCTCGCGTCGCTGCTGTTCGGGCGGCACACTGCCCTCAGGTGTAGTGTGCGCCATGATCACTGGTTCCCATGAGCAAGGGCGCCGCCGCGCAGCGGGTCGGCCGCCGGCATTCCGATCACGAAGATCAAGCAGCCCAACCAGAGTCCGCCGACGGCCAGCAGCGCGCCCAGGTCGCTCCACTGCAGTTCGAAACCGTGCGGGCGAAAGATCGGCACGACCAGCCAGAAGCTGTCGGCCAGGCAGGCCAGCAGCACGAGGGCGGCCACCGCCGCCAGCACGGCCGGTGCGCGCTTGGCGCCTCGCGAAAGCAGGAACATGAAGGGCAGCACAAAGTGCGCGATCACCACGAAAGAGGTCAGGGTGCTCCAGCTGGTTCGGCTGCGCAGCAAATACCAGGGTATCTCGTCCGGCAAATCTTCGATCCACACAATCAAATACTGCATCAGTGCCAGATACGCCCACACCAGCACGAGCACCAGCGCCAGATTCCCCAGATCGTGAAAGCGCCGGCGCAGCCGCGCATCGACGTCGCCGGCCAGCGCCTTGGCGCAGAGGATGGCGCCGGCCAGCGCCGAGAGCGCCTGGCCGGTACCGATGAGCAGGCCGAATACGGTTGAATGCCAAGACGGCGTGAGCGACATCATCCAGTCGATTGCGGCAAAGGTGGTGGTGATGGCGTACAGGATGAAGCCGACGGCGGAGAGGGTCTGCAGCGACGCATCGCGCCGGCCGGCGAGGTACGGCGCCATTGCATCGCTGCGCAACAGCCGGGCAAGCCCCAGCCAGACGGCAAAATAGATAATCGCCCGCGCGTAAAAAAAGGCCGGATTCAGGTACCAGTGCTGGCCCGCCACGAAACCGCTGTCCGGCGCACCGGCCCTCATACGCATCCATGGCAGCAGCTCGGCGGGCGCAAAAAGCAGCGGCAGAGCCAATAGCGCGCACAAGGGGAATAGCCGCAGCGCAGCCTGAAAAAACGGCCGGGCCGCTTGCCCCCAGTCGCCGCCTGTTAGATTGTGCACGGCCACCCAGGCGAGGCTCCCCAGCGACAAGCCGAGCACGAACAGCCAGACGAACAGATACGAGGGCAGCCACGGCTGGCCGCTCCGGCCGGCCACGATGAGCAGCAGCACGCCGGCGAGCGCGGCGATGAGACAGGCCGCGCCGAGGCGCCGCGACGCGGGGGCAGCCCCTGACATCAGCGCGCCTCCTCAAGCAGCGCGCGCCGCTCGGCCTGCGGCACGTCCTCGATGCTGGCGTGCTGACTGAGCTGCAAAGCGCGCACGTAGGCGACGATGGCCCAGCGATCCGCCGGGCCGATTCGATCGGCGAAGGGATACATCACGCCGTAGCCGCTCGTGATCACATCGAATAGATGCGCGTTCGAAGCCGCGCGCATCGGCAGGGTGTGGAGGCTCGCCGGCGCAGGAAAGCCGCGGCGCACGACCATGCCGTCGCCATCGCCGCTCACGCTGTGGCAAGGCGCGCAATAGATGTCGTAGCGCTCGCGCCCGCGCCGCAGCTCCTCGATCGTCACCGGCGGCGGCATGCTGACCGGCTGCGCGCGCGCAGCCGGGACCATCCCCAACACCGCGCCGGAGTCGCGCGCCGTGGCGCCCGCGGCCCAGTCGGGCGGCGCGAGATCGCCGCGGCGGCCGCTGGAGGAAGCGGCGAGAGCACCGGCGCTGCGCACGACGACGCCCGGCTCCAAGGGACGGCCTGACTTACCGTCGGGCCACAGGCTGCTCTCGACGAGCGGCCCGTACTTCGGCTGCTCATACATGTTGCGCATGGCCTTTTCGCAGCCCGGCAGCAACAAAAGACACACGCTGCCCAGAAGGAGCCGGAGGATCGAAGAAGCGCACGTCGGATTGGTTCGGCCCACGACTGGTCTTCTACGCATCGATCTGGGTGACGCGCACCGGCCGCAGGCGCTCGAGAAAATCGCGCGTCTGCTGCGGGTCATACAGCGGATCGGCGGCGCCGATGCACAGGAAAAAGCCATTGCTCGATGCGGCCGTAAAACCGGCGTCGTTAAAGACCGGGTGGTAGAGCTGCGGCAATCGGCTGCGCAGCAGCACCCCGAAGAATATGGCCAGCACCGCACCCAGTACCGTCATCTCGAAGGTGGCCGGAATCAAACCGGGCCAGGCAGGCGTGCGTCCGCCGACGTCCAGGCGATAGTCGACGGTCACGCTCAACCATTGCACGACGAAGGTGCTGACACCGCCGATAATCGCGCCGATGAGCGCAAGCCGCGGCAGCCCCTTGTCGGCTGATCCCAGCGCTTCGACCAAGCCCTCGATCAGCATCGGCGAATACGCCTCGAGCTGCCGATAGCCGGCGCCATGCGCGGCGCGCGCCGCCTGCAGCAAGGCTGCAGGGCTCGAAAACTCGGCCAGCAAGCCGTGCGCCGCGTCGCCCTCTTTCTCTTTCATGAGACACCTTGCTGGTGGGTCAGCAATTCGCGCATTTCGGTCATGGAAATCAAGGGCACAAAACGCACGAAAAGCAGCAGCAGCCAGCCAAAAAACCCAATCGAGCCGATCAGGATCGCCCAATCCCAGACGGTCGGATAAAACATTCCCCAGGCCGAGGGCAGGAAATCGCGGTGTTCGCTGGTGACGATCAGCATGAAGCGCTCGAGCCACATGCCCACGTTGATCAGGATGCTGATGCCGAACAGCACCCAGGGTGCGTGGCGCACGCGTCGCGACCACAAGGCCTGAGGCACCAGGACGACGCAAAAAATCAAGGACCAGTAGATCGGTGCGTACGGCCCGCGCATGCGGTTAAGGGCGGTGTAGATCTCGTAACGATCGGCGCTGTACCAGGCCGTGAAGATTTCCATGACGTAGCTGTAGGCCACGACCAAGCCCATCGCAAGAATCAGCTTGGCCAGATTGTCCAGGTGCCGCTCGGTGATGAAGTCGCCCAGATCGAACGCGCGCCGCAGTAAAACGACGATCGTCATCGCCATGGCAAAACCGGAAAACATCGCACCGGCGACAAAGAATGGCGGAAAGATCGTCGAGTGCCAGCCCGGCGTATTGCCGGTCGCAAAGTCCAGACCGACGACGCTGTGCACGGAAACCACCAGCGGCACGGCCAGCGCGGCAAGCAGCAGCTGTGCGCTTTGGCGCCGCTGCCAATGGCGCGCCTCGCCGCGCCAGCCCAACGCCAGCAGGCCGTAGGTCAATTGCGTGCCGCGCCCGCGCGCCCGATCGCGCAAGGTGGCGAAGTCCGGGATCAGTCCCAGGTACCAAAACATCAGCGAAAGCAGCAGGTAGGCCAAAATCGCGAAAAAGTCCCAAACCAGCGGGCTGCGCCACTGGGGCCACAGGGCCATCACGTTGGGATAGGGCGTCAGCCAATAGAAGAACCAGGGCCTGCCCAGATGGATGATCGGAAACATGCCGGCGATCGTCAGGGCGAAGATCGTCATGGCCTCGGCAAAGCGACTGATCGAGGCGCCCCACGGCTGGCGCGTCAGATGCAGCACCGCCGAAATGAAAGTCCCGGACATGGCGATGGCGATCCACCAAACGTAGTTCGTGATGTCGAACGCCCATACCACCGGGACATCCAATCCCCAGATGCCGACTCCGGTGAGGAACAAGTATCCGATCGAGCCAAAGAAGACCAGCGTCAGCACTGAGCAGACGGCAAAGGCGATCATCCACCAGCGCGCCGTGTGCGCCGTCAGCACGATGCCGCTGATCTTTTCCGAGATCGAGCCCAAGGAGTGCGCGCCGGACAAAATCGCCGCTGCGTGCGCATGGGACGCCTGATCGTCGCCGTGCGCTGCGGGCGGGCCCGGCAGGAGAATGTCGGGTGTGACGCTGCTCATGTCTTACCCACGGAGGCATCCACGGCTGAGGTGTCCAAAAGCTCGGGATTGGGATTGCTCAATTTGGCCAGGTACGTCGTGCGCGGCCGCGTGTTGAGCTCGCTCAGCAAGGCATAGTCGAGCGGCGACGCCTTGACCTGGTTGACCTGGCTGTGTGGATCATTGAGATCGCCGAACACAATCGCCTGGGTCGGACAGACCGCCTGGCATGCCGTGACCACTTCCCCATCGACCAGGCGCCGATCGCCTTTTTCGGCCTCGATCCGCGCGTTGGTGATGCGCTGTACACAATACGTGCATTTTTCCATCACGCCGCGCATGCGCACCGTGACATCCGGATTGCGCTGCGCCTTGAGGCTTTCCGTATCCTCATCGGAGTATTGAAGAAAATTAAAGCGGCGCACCTTGTAGGGACAGTTGTTCGAGCAGAATCGCGTACCGATGCAGCGGTTGTACACCTGCAGGTTGAGTCCCTCCGAATCGTGCACGGTCGCTTCGACCGGGCAAACGGCCTCGCAGGGGGCATGTTCGCAGTGCATACATGGCACGGGCTGGAAGTAGGTGCGCGGCTGCTCGGCCGCGCCCTGGTAGTAGCGATCGACGCGGATCCAGTGCATCTCCCGCCCGCGCCGCACTTCGGTCTTGCCGACGACCGGTATGTTGTTCTCGGCCTGGCAGGCGATCGTGCAGGCACTGCAGCCGATGCACGCATCCAGATTGATGCTCATCGCCCAGGCATAGCCATCACTGCGCGCGGGCCCATACAGGGTCGGATTATTGGGCCGATGCGCGTCCCCCGCGACGAGCAAGGGATCGCGCCGGAATTCGGCCAGCGTCGTCGCCCGTACTGGCCGGCGGCCCTCCATCGAGAAATGGCGCTGCGTGGTGGCCAACCGCATTTTGGCCCCGGTCTTACGGAGTTGCAGCCCTGTCCCAAGCCAGGGCTCGTCGGACTGGCGCAGCGCATAGGCGTCAAACCCGGCGCCATTGCCGATCCGCCCCGCGCGGCTGCGTCCATAGCCGAGGGTCACTGTGACCGTCGCCTCGGACTGACCGGGAACGATCCACACCGGTGCCAGGACCACGGCACCACGATATCGCAGCTCGACCTGGTCCTCGTTGGCCAGCCCCAGCCGCTGGGCCAGCTGCGGACTTACCAGTGCGGCGTTGTCCCAGGTCAGTTTGGTCAAGGGTTTGGGCAACTCCTGCAGCCAGGCATTGTTGGCGAAGCGCCCATCCCACACGGTCGGGTCGGGGGCAAAGATGAGGTCGAGTTCCGTGCCGGGCGCCGGCGCAGCCGGCGCGCGCAAAAAATCCGCTCGGATCACCGCCGGCCGCACGCTCAGTTGCGAGTCTTCGAACGCGCCGCGATGCAGCGCCCGGTTCCAAAGCGCGTCAGCATCGACCTGCGGGCGGGCCTTGGTCCAAAAGTCGCGCACCGTCTGGTAGCCGTTCGAAGCGGTCTGGCCGAGCAAGAGCGCCAACAGCTCGTGCGCCGATTTGCCGCCGTACAGCGGCGCGATCAAGGGTTGCTGGATGGCGACCGTGCCGTCAAAGGCGCGGGTGTCGGACCAGCTCTCGAGAAAATGCGCTTGCGGGATTTGCCAGTCGCAAAGGGCCGAGGTTTCGTCATTGTAAAGGCTCAGATGCACGCTCAAGCCAACCTTGGAGAGGCGCTGGCCAAAGAGCCGATCGGCCGGCGCGTTGTATACCGGGTTGCCTCCGAGCACGATGAGCGTATCAACTTGCCCGGCCGCCATATCCTCGGTCAGGATGCGCAGCGACTCGGCCTCGGGTTCCGCCAGGGCCTGGATCGGCGCGATATAGGTCACCGTGCGGCCGACGTTGGTCAGCGCCTCATTGATGGCATGCGCCAGCGCGTGCACGATCGGCGGCTGCGCGTCGCCGACCACCACCAAGGAGCGCCCGGCGTTGCGCTTCAAGTCGCGCGCACAGGCGTCGAGGGCACCACTGGGCAGTACCGCCGCATCGAGCGTGCCTGCAACCGGCAAGCCCAGAGCCTGCGCCAAGGCGCGGGCGATCGCCTCGATCTGGCCAAAGCGTGCAGCGTACCGATGATCGGCAAAACTGCCTGTGAGGGTCGGTGTGCATTCGACGACGTAGAGCCGGGGCGGATCGGGCTCGGCATCGGCGGTGCGGCGCCCGCCGACAAAATCCCGTGCGTAGCGCACGCCCGGGGTGCCCAAAAAATCGCTGTCCAGGCTCAAGACCACGCGCGCCTGGTCGTAGTGATAACGCGCTTCGAGCACTTCGCCAAACGCCAGGCGGCTGCCCTCGTACGCCTGGTCGCGATTGATCGGCTGATACTGGTGCCAGCGTGCGCCGGGGAAGCGCGCGAGCAGCACGTGCAACTGATCGGCGAGCGTTGGCGAAAAGACGCTCTCGGTCAGAATGCGCAGTCCTTTCCCGGCGTCGACGGACAGGCGGCTGATCCGCTCGCTCAGTGCAGCCACAAAGGCGTCCCAGGTACTCACTTGACCCTGGTGCAGCACGGCTTGGGCGCGATCCGGGTCCCACATATCGAGCACTGCGGCCTGCGCAAAGATGTCGGTCGCGCCCAGGCTGCCTGGGTGCGAGGGATTGCCTTCGATCTTGGTCGGCCGGCCGTAGTTGCTCTTGACCAATAGCCCCTGCGCGGCCCCGCACAGATTGGCGGCGGTCGCAAAATACAGCGGATCGCCGGCCACCAGCTGCGGTGGCGCGTGCACATAGGGCACGATCGTTTGTTGCGGAGCGCGGCTGCAGGCGCCGGCGCCAGCCAGCGACAAGGACGCGGCCGTGAGGCGCAAGAATTGGCGCCGATCGAGTGTGGCGAAGTCGGCCGGCGAGATGGGCTGCTCACGGCGATCGTCGCGACCGGATGCAGCGTGCTCGGGCAGCTCCTGCAGAGCACGCCACAGCGGCGCAGGCTCGTCGATGGCGTCGGGGTCGAAGGGAGCTTCATGCATGTCGATGGGAGGCATTTTATTTTTCTAGCGATGACAGTTAGAGCAGTCGGTCAAGCGGCGCCGATCGATCTGATTGGCCGCCAACAGGAGGCGGCCCTGCTGGAGCTGATCGGGCGGCGGTTGCCAGGTCATGTCGAAGACCCGGCTGTGCGGACGCAGGTATTTTTCCGGAGCGCGGTGGCAGTCCAGGCACCACGACATATCCAGTGACTGGGTGCGCCACAAGAGCGGCATTTGGTCCACCCGCCCGTGACAGGTCGAGCAGCCGATACCCTTGGAGACGTGGATGTCGTGGCGAAAATAAACAAAGTCGGGCAAGCGGTGCACGCGGATCCAGTGCAGCGGCCGGTCATCCCGAAAACTCGCGGCCACCGGTGCGAGCATCGACTGACCCTTGAACAATTGGGAATGACAGGTCATGCAGGTCGAGGTCGGCGGCAACCCGGCAAAGCCCGCTGTTTCCACCGACGCATGGCAAAAGCGGCAATCCAGGCCGACATCGCTGACGTGATGCTTGTGACTGAAGGGGGGAATCTGAGCGACCGGGGCATCGATGGGCGGGGTCTCGGCGATGAGGGTGCGCCAGATCAAAATGCCCGCGACGCAGACGATCAAAATCACAATCGCGCCGAACTTCAGCACGAAAATCTGCCGGGGTCGAAAGACCTGCGCCATGATGCCTGACTAGCCGGAACTATTCATGAACAACAGAGAAGCTGGAAAAAGGCTGGATCGGATAGGTATTTTCCGGAGCGTGAAAAACAGGATGTTTTTCTCGCAGCCTCCACGGACGGATTCACGGCGGTCCGGAAAATACCTATCTGATCCAGCCTTGGTGCATGAGAATGCGTAGCGTTCATGAACAGTTCGCGCTAGTGCCCTCCGTCCGGATTTTTCTTGCAGCGACGAGACTTCAGTCCTGCGGCAAGAAGCGTGGCATAGCAAATATCCCTGCCCACCCAGCCGCATCACGTGAGCGAGGCTAGTCGATTCATTTCAATCATTCAAGACCTCAATCATTCTCATTGACATTCTCCCCTAATTGAAGTCGGGGAATTCCTAGGCTGCTACACAAGAGTTGCCTCTTGCGAGTTGCCTCTTGCCCAGCCGCTTCGGAATTGCGCTGCCGGAGCTTCATTGGTCGTTGTTGAACGTCCGATCAGGAGAACCATCGCAAAAATGCCGCCGCGGTCAGGGCCGTGAGGGCAAACCCGAACAATGCGGACCACGCGCCCTGGCGGCGTGCCGCCGACCAGCTCGATGCGCGCACCAGGTAAAGCGCCGCCAGCGAAAATCCCGCGGCGGCACATACCATCTTCAGCACGAGCGCGGCCATGGCGATGCCATGGATGTCGGGAAAACGCCCGTAATTGGCGTAGCTGATGGCGCCAAAGGCCGTGCCGCTGGCGCCCTGGGCTGCCCAGCCGGCCAGCACCAGCCAAGCAAGCCACCGCTGCACCACTTGTGGTTCGGAGAACGTCAAGTAACGTGCAGCGGCAGCACCGCCGGTCACCGAGACGGCGCCCAGGTTGTGGACGACCTGTGTCAGCGCATACCCGAGGTCCTGCGCGTCCACGGTCTCACCCGCTCCTGATCCGGATTATTTTCAGCCGGCCGTCACCTTGATGCACTTCTCCACGCCGATCGGCGTGTGGCTCTTGTCGACGATCTTGATGCACAGCGTGTGCATGCCGGCCTTGAGCGAGTCGACCGTGTAGGTGCCCTTGAGCTGGCGCAGAACCTTGACTTCCTGGTCGTCGACGTAGAAGTGAACGTGATCGCCTTTCGGGCCCGTCACGACCTCGTAGGCGACGGCGATGCCGCTGGTGCCGACCTTGGCGCCATCGGCCGGCGAAGAGATCGTGACCGAAGCATCCGCGGCGAGTACGACTGCGGAAATTCCAAGTGCAGAGGTCAGCAGCAGGGTTTTGAGCAAATTCATGACCAACTCCTTCTTGTTTGGATCGAGCGGGCAATATAGCAGCTTGGACGACGCGCAGGGCACCGCCGGCCGTGACACCGATCGTACGGCGTCATCATCGGTTTGGAAATCACTCGAAAACAGATTGTCAATCCCCCGCCGCGCGGGCGGCGCGATCCAGCGGGCTCAATTCCAGTATGCGGGCGCGGCTGGCGGCTGCACCGGCGTCCCCTTGCGCACGCTGCAAAGTCCACAAAGCCCGCCAGGCTTCCACGGACCAGGGATTGATCGCCAGTATTTTCTGCAGCAACTCACGCCGACTGAGGCCGTGCTCGGGAGCGGCGTCGACATTCGCCAGCAGCCGGTCGGACAACGCATACTCGATCCAGCGGTCCTGCGGGTCGGCCTCGTAGGCAAGTCCCAGCAGATGGTCGGCCTCGAGCGTTAAGCCCTGCCAACTTGCCAGCTCGCTTCGCACTCGCAGCTCGTTGCCGACGTACGCCCATCTGAAATCATCTTGCAGCGGCGGTGAAATCCGCAGCAGCCTACTTGCTTGTTCGATCGTCGGCCGCCGCGCCAACAAGAATTGCAACAGCGCGGCCACGTCGGGGCCGGGACCATAGTGCAGCCGCGGCAGCAAAAATTCGATGACGGGCGCCCATTCATGCTGTGTTGCCCCGGCACTCACCTCGATGGGCCCCCAATAGCGCCCCAGCCAATTGCCATCGCCTTCCGAGGCGGTGATTTGCGTTCGTTGCTCGGCGGTCAACAGGTTCAGGTGAGCGATCAGCGCCGGGGCTCCCTGCCAATGATCTCGCGGCCCTACCAACGCCAGATGCATGCCATCGAGGAACAGTTGCGCTTCCGGGAACACCTGCCGGAAGCTGCGCAGCACGATGGCCAGTGTGCGCTGATCGAACTGGTTGAGCGCCAGCCATTGCACAAACAGCCCCTCTTCGGCGAGCCGCTCCCGCACCCGCTCGAATTGCTCCACGGATAGCAGCGAACCGACACCCGCCAGATCCGGGTGAAACAGGTCGCCGATGATCACATCATAAGTTTTGGGTGTGGCGCTCAGGAAGTGCCGGGCGTCATCCTGGTAGACGAAAGTCTCCTGTAGGACACCTTGATTGCTGATCCTGAACCAGCGAGCGGCCGCCTCGATACTGCCGGCGGATAACTCCACGGCGCTGCGCTCGAGGTAGGGAAAAGGCAGCGAGCCTGCGAGTGAAATCCCCGTGCCAACTCCGAGGAAGAGCACCGTGCGCGGCCCGGCATGCAGGAGTAAAGGCAGGCGTGCCTGATTGGTCTGCTCGTAAACCGCAGTCGGCTCGGTCGAGGCATCGCGTCGGCGCAGGTCCGTCAGCAGGACACGTTGCCCGTCGCTCTGCTCGACCACCTGCGTGATCGCGATCGCATCCTCATAGCGATACAGGTCCCGACTGCCGGCCATGGCGTGCGGCAACAGATCCTTGACCTGCGGCAGGACGGCCACGGTCCAGGCGGCGGCCAGGATCAGCGGCACCCCCAGCCAAGCGCGGCGGGAGCGCCCAAGGACCAGTCCCGGCAGCAGCAACAGCACTGCCGCCAGCGCCAGTGCGCCCGCACTGCCGATTCGTGGACTCAGTACGACGTAGAGCAGCCCCCCGAGCGCTCCTCCGAGGGAATTGGCAGCGTAGAGCCATGTGCCATTCACGCTGAACCTACGGGACAACGCGGGCAACCAAGCACCCAAGGAGAGGGTCACGGGCAGCGTGAGCGCCGACAGCAGCAGTCCCTGCCCCAGCATGGCCCCGCCCAGAGAATTGAAATTTGCCTGCTCCATCCAGCCCGAGACCGTGGGCAGCAGCCACAGGCCGGCGATGGCATACCCGGACGCAAACCAAGGCAACGCTGCCATCATTCGCGAGTCGAGGCGTTTGGACGCAAGCAGGCTGCCGATTCCCATGCCCAACAACATCACGGCGAGGATCAGCGCCAGCACATATTCCGTGCGCAGCATCACGAGGCTGAACAGCCGCAGCCACGCCATTTCCAGCAGCAGGCTTGCGGTACCGATCATGCCGTAGTTCAAGAGCAGCGCCGCGGAAGGCTTGGGTTCACCTGCGGAACTCGCGGGCTGCGCACTGCCCCGCCCTCGGCGATCCAGCGTGAAGAGGCCCGTGGCAACGATCAGGCCCAGCAGGGCAATCGCGCGTACGGCATGACTCCAGCCGATGCTGGGCAGTAACGCCAGGGGCAACAGCGCGCCCGCTCCGGCCCCGAGTGTGTTGCTGCCATAGGCCATGCCGATGGTGCGCCCGTACCGCGACCAGCCCTCGACCAGCAACGGAAATCCGGCGCCCATCGCTGCGGCCGGCAGCGTCAACAGCAGCAGCGCGGCCAGCGCCAGCAGCGCGTGCCACTGGGGCGAGGGCAGATAGCCCGCAGCCGCATCGAGGAGCGGCGTCGTGAGGTGCACGCCCCACGGAAGCAGCAGCGCAAACAGAGCGATCCCGGCCTCCAGCAGCGCGAGCAACCGCAGCGGCCTGAGCGAGCGCCGTGCGCGCCCGGCCATGAGGGCACTGCCGCCTGCGAGTCCCAGCATGAACGCCGCCACCGTGACGACCGCCGCAAAGGTGCTCACGCCAAATTGCAGCGTCAGCATGCGAGCCCACAGGACCTCGTAAGCGACGCCGCACGACCCGGAGAGTGTGCCCAGCAGGGCGAGCCCTATCGCTCCCGCGCGCGATGTGCGGCTGATCAGAACGGGAAGAACCAGACCACCCCGACGATCACATGCACCAGCGCCACGGTGACCGTCAATCCGGCGAGGATCATGTGCACCAGGAACAGCGGCTTGCCGAACGCCGCCACCGCGATACCGACGGACGCGGTACTGAGCAGCAGAACCAGCAGCACGGTCCCGATCGTGAACATGATGACTTGTCGTTCGTGCTCGGCGATGGTGGTCGCGCGTGGGGGACGCTGCGGCTGCTGTCGATTGAATTGTTCCAGAATCTGCGCACCGTTCGACGTGGCCGGCGGCGCCGTGTCCGCCAGGCACACCGGCCAATGCGCGAGCAGCAGCACGCTCGAGGCCAGCAAGGCACGCAACCCGCTAGTCATCGTTCGAAATGTCGCTCTTGGGCCCTTGAACCGGCTTGTGCTTCGGGCGCCACCACATCAAAACCACCATCAGGATGAAGGGAACGAACACGGCAACGAGCAGGAACAGAAAAATCATCCAGGGCGTCTCGATGCTGACGTGCAGGTACCGGTAGCTGTCGATCGCCAAGGCGGTGTTGGCGTGCCACAGCATGAGCGCGACCGCGCTTGCAGTGAAAGCTCGTCTCATTGCTGCGCCCTCACCGGCGGCTCGACACTGCTCGCACAGCGGAAGCCGTAAAAATCATTGGCCTTGTTGGGCAAGTCGAATTCGCGGTGATACAGCGAGGTCGAAAACGGATCGCCTTTCCAGGAGCCGCCGCGCAGCACCTTGTACTTGCTCTGCGAGGGCTGTCCGCCAGGCAGCGCAGCGTTCACGGCAACCGCATCCTGCGAGAACTGGGAACCCTCATAGGGTTGCATATCGTCCGCCGTCCACTCCGCCACGTTGCCGGACAGGTCGTAGACACCGTAAATGCTCGCTCCTTGCGGATAAGCCGTCACATTGCTCGCGGATCCCACGTTGTAGTAGGTGTTCAGGCGGCTCGGATCCATCTTATTGCCCCAGGGCCAGCGGCGCCCGTCGGTGCCGCGACCCGCCTTTTCCAATTCAGCTTCGTGCGGTAGACGCTTGCCCGCCCATTTGGCGTAGTCGGCAGCGTCATTCCATTCCACCATCGTCACCGGGCTCATCAACTCGCCCTGGGGAATTCGTCCGTTTTTCCAGTTGATCGGCGGCCGGCGCTGGGTTGCGGCGACGAAGCGCGCATATTGCGCGTTGGTCACTAGATATTTATCCAGGTAAAACGCCGGCAGCGCGACTTTGTGCTGGGGCTTGTCCTGCGGGTCGGCGCGCTCTAAGTCGGTGCCCATCAGGAATTCGCCGGCCGGGATGAGCACCATGCTATCGAGCGTTTCCCATTGTTCGCGGCTGAGCAATCGTTGGGCCTCCACGACCGAATAGCCGGTGTTGGCGGCGAGCCCGGCCTCGTGGGTCCTGTGCAGCACGATGTCCTCCCCGGCTGCACGGACGCGGGTACTCTCCTCCCTAAGATCGTAGGTGGCGAGCTTGCGCATGTCGCTGAGGCGCAGCTTGCCGAGCATGACGACGTGAATCGTGCTGCCGATCATGACCAGCACCAGACAGGTCAGGAATGTCATGCCCAGCAAGCGGCGGCGTTGCTGCCTTTCCTTGACCGACAGTGGGGCTGGACGATGCGACACCCAAGCCATGCGCATCCTCTAATGGCGAATCGGCGGTACCGAGTCGGCCTTCTGCGGCGCCGAGCGGCCGTAGGTTCGCTTGATCATGACCTCACCGATGACGCCACCGCCCAACGCGGCCTCCATGGCCAGAATGATGTAAAAGCCCCACCAACCGAGCGGCATCAGTGAGGACCCCGGCGCCATAGGGATCAGATGATTGGCAATTCCGAAGTAGCTGAGGCATCGCACAATGGCCGCTGGAATGAAGGACAACCACTTGCCGCCGAAGCCGTAGATCAGAGAAACCAGCACACCGGTGAGGAACGGCACGAGAAACATATCGAGTACCCACAACGGGCTGAAATACCCGATGCCTCCGGAGAACGCCTCGATCGTGACGCCGAGAATCCGATCGGCGAAGTGGTTGAATGCTGACCCCAGAAGTATGGCTGCCGCACCGCGGTACAGACGCTGGGAGTTACTTTTCCGCATGGACCTCAGGATACGCTTTCCCGGTGAGCTTTTCATATTCGGCGGCACGCGTGCTGTCGAGGTACCAGTCTTTCACCTTGAGGCTCGCCATGTACTGGGCGAGCGTGTGCCGCTCCTCGTCCGTGAGATCCGCGAACGAAGGCATCCGGTATTCGCGCTTCAGGCGGCTCGGCAAAATGCTTTGCGGATCCGGAGACGAGAAATAGTGATAGAGCCACTCTTCGCTGCGCAGCGAACCGATGCCGTCGAGGGCCGGCGCCGGGACCGATTCCAAGGGACTCTTCACCGTCCACAGCGAGTGGCACTGCCGGCAGTTGTTGCTGCGGTATAAGTCACCGGCCGCGCGCGCCAGTGCGGGACTCGCGGTACTGTAAAAAGGGATGCCACGGTCCTGCTGACCCGAGCGCAGGCTGATTGCGTTCCGCACCATGAGCCCGGCAACGACCACCCCGATGGTTGCCAGTATCACGGCTTCGCCGCGCTTCATGATCGAGGTCGCTGCGACTCCGCTTTCATCTTGAGGTGCCGCTCCCGGCTCGCTTCCTGCGCCTCCAGCACCTTGCGGCTGTGCCGGTAGTCCTCGGGACTCATCTTGTCCTCATCGGATTCGGTAAAGACCAGATACTTGATGTCCTCATCGAACTGCTCGTTGCGCCACGCCCACCGGATGCCGAATATGCTGACCACGATGATGGCGGCCCCGACAACCAGCCAGAGATAGATGGTCCAGCCGTCACCGAGTGATTCAAAATAACCCATAGTCGTCCACCTCCAACCAATGCCCTCGACTAGCTGTAGCTAGAACAGGACACCGGATAACATCTGCAAGGAAGCAAACACCACGGCAGCCACCACCCCTAAGATGATGGCGCCGAACATCCACTTTTCGCCGGTTCGCGTGACCTTTTGTCCCCCCGCACCGCGGAAGACGGCGATGATAATCGCGGCGAACAAAACGATGCCCAGCATCAACAGGAAGAAAACGCCGACCCCGAACCGCTGACTGTGCATGCCCTCGATACTGAGATCGAGCCGCGGAGCCGGCCCGGTCAGCGCCAGAACTCGCATTCAAAAGCTACCGTTTGATCTGCGGATTCTTCTTGTCGTACTTGTCGACAAAAATGCCGTAAATAAACGGGGCAATGAAAGCGAGGCCGATCGGCAGCAGGAGTGCCACCGGGCCGTAATCAAAATCAATCATATCGCAACCCTCCAATTCATGAAGCCGCCGGCCGTCAGTGCTCGCCGCCGTGTCGAGGTTCCCATGTGGTGGGCGGCAGCCGCTTGACGACGAGAATGACACCCAGGAAAAACGCCGAGAGGTAGAATATATCGATGGTGTAGCCCTTGTCCCACCAAGGCTGCTGGCGAATCCGCGTTCCGTCGGGCCGAAAATTACCCTCGAAGTTCGCAAGCACAATATTCGCGCCGACCACCGAGTAATCGTGCAAATCGACTCCTCCCTTTGCCTCCAGCGCCTTGATCTGCGGTGCGATGAGGCGCAGGTCGTCCATGGTGAGCGGATGGCGAGCGAGCTGCGCATCGTTATAGCCTTTACCCCTGTTCATGGCGACGATCAACGCCATGGCTTGCGTGTCGTCCTTGGCCGCCAGCACTTGGGGATTGTCCATGGAATTGACGTAGGGTACGTACAGAGCCGCGGTCGGCCGTTGCCCCCAGAGCGGAAAGGTCACACAAAAAGCGGTACAAACGGTCAGAAAGACCAGCCATACCACCGGCCGCGGGACGGGGTTGTTATCCTCCGTGAGTCCGCCCAAACTTTCCGCCTCCCAAAGCTTCTCCGCCCGTTCATAAGTCGGAGCGTCGCTCAGCGTGCTTAACGGCGCATTAAAGGTCCAGGCCATTGTTGTCTCCGGTGTTTTGCGCTTTATTTCATGTTCAAAACAAAATCGATCAGCCAGCGTACCTCACTGTTGGGGGCGTACGCCGGCACCTCCGGCGGCAGATCGGCCTTGCCTTCGCGGTACGCATCGAACTCTGCATCCCACTTGGCATAGTCGATCTTTTGCCCCTTGGCGTCGACCTCCCCCCAGAGATAGTCATAGCGCGGCATGATGGAATGCGGCTGGACCAGCCTCGGGTCGTAGAAGTGCAGCATCATCCATTCCCTGGAGGAATTGCGTGAGCCCACGTGCAGCAGATCCGGCGCTTTGCGGTCGGAGCCGAAGGCGGTGGGCGACTCACCGTTGAAGTCGCCCAGCATCGGTGGGGCGCCGAAGACCTGCCAGTCCTGCGTCTGCTCCGGCAGCAACGTGTGACACCACCAGCAACCCTCACGCACGAACAGCGTCTTGCCGGCTCCCGCGTGCGATATATTCTCGTCCCCCGCCGACCGTAACACGGCATCGGGTTGCCAGCCCTTGGTAATGGTGGCGTTCTCGATGTAAGGGCGCTGCTGATCATCCGTCTTGATTATGAAGACCGCACCGTCGCCATTTCGCGCTTCCCCGATTTTGCCCAGCTCGAGACTGAGCTGCTTGGCGTGCGCGCCTAAGTTATCGGGGTGCAAGATCCCGCTCGAAAAGGGAGTCCCCTTCTCGTAGACATACGCGTACGTCGGCTCCATGGGCTGGCCGCTCGCCGGGTCCGCCTTCAGCAGAACCTTGAGCGGTTTGTGGTGGCCGAGCAGCAGGGGATCGTAGAGGTTCCAGCCGGTCTCCCAGCCCGCCGTCAATTGCTTGTCCATCGAGATGCTGGTGGCATCCACGGCGGCAATATCGAAGCTGGGCAGCAGCAGCGTAATGCACATGGAGCCGCCGAGCGCCACGGCAAACATGCGAGCGCCGATTTTATATTCTCTGAAGTTCATCTTAAGTCTCCCCTTCGGCGGCCCAGCCTAGCGCTCGTAGGCCAGTTCATGAGGCATGCGGCCCTTTGGAACCAGCGTGCCGGCGCGCGTCGTCATGAACATGTTGTACAGCCAGACGATGTTGCCCAAGAACACCAGCGAGCCTCCCAGCCAGCGGGCAATCATGTACGGGTGTTCGGCGATGACCACATCGATATAAGGTACCTCGTAGATCTTGCCGGCGCCCTGAATGAGTCCGGCGATCGTCATCGACACCCAGTAGATGGTGAAGCCGATCAACAGGGTCCAGTAGTGGATGTTGCCGAGGGTGAGCGAGTAGAGCTTGCGCCTCATGATCACCTGCAAGCCAAGGTACACGGCGGCGACTTCCATGAAGGTCGAAAATCCGAGCAGCGCGAGATGCGCGTGCGCCACGATCCAGCCGGTGCCGTGAATGTACCAGTTGATCGCACGCGTCTGCTGGAACCCGCCCTGCATATTGAGCGGAATGGCCAGCAGCGCGCCGGTGACGGTGAACCGCACCTCCAGATTCTCGACGAACATGTGCCATTTGCCCTCCATCGTCAACAGGATATTGGAGACGAAGGCAATGGCCGGGACGAGGATCAAAACACCCTCCACCGAGGCGAAGGATTTCAGCCACTCGGGGAGCGGCGCGGACATCAGGTGATGCGCCGCCGGCGTCGAGTAGAACACGACAATCGACCAGAAATGCAGATGGCCGATGCGGTGCGAATACAGCGGATTGCCCGTCACCTTCGGGATGGTGTAGTACGCGATGGCCGCAGCCACCGGGGTAATCCACAGCCCCAACACGTTATGTGCGAACCACCAGGTCAGGTAGGCCTCCGTGAGGCCCGTGAGGTGGAAGTATTCCGGCAGATTGCCGACGATGAATACGATAATCAGCATGAAAGTGGACGCCGCGAAGAACCAGTTGGTGGTGTAGATGCCCTGCGTGCGGCGATTGAGGATCGTCATCCAGACATTGATGCCCAGAGGAATCGCCATGAACACGGAAATATAGAGGTCGATGAACCACGGAAAATCGGAGTACTCGCGCCCGGAGGTCATGCCGGCCCACAGCACCGTCAGCCCGAGGGAAAGGCCGATGTTCCACAGGAAGCAGTTCCACAGTCCGAGCTTCTCGGACCACAATTTGGTGTTACCCAGTGCCGGCGTGATGTACATCATGGCCATTGCGAACGCCATGGAAATCCACCCGAAGATGACCGCGTGCACGTGCACCTGTCGCATGTGACCGAATGAAACCCACTCGACGCCGTGGGCGAAATCCGGAAACGCCAATTTGGCGGCATTGAACGCCCCGAGGCCTGTCCCGATCACGAACCAGGTGATGGCTGAGAAGCCAAAATAGACCGCGGAGGAACCCTCCGGAATATCCTCGCTCTTGGCAAACAGGTACTTGAACATGTGACATTCCCCCTCTGGCTTCAAGCCCGCAAAAAACTCTGATCGTCTAAATGAAAATGCTTATCGTCCAGTGTTCTAGCGCACGTTCAGTATGTCTGACGCAAGCTAATCCAACTCGCCGCTGAATGCAATGGCGAAAATGCGCCGTCATTTGATCAGCTCGTATTTCTTCATGGCGCCGCGCACCAGCAAGAACCCCGTTCCAAAAACCGCCAAGGACGTGACGATGGCGAACGACGAGAACATGGGCGACGGCGAACTCGCAGCGGTACCCGCGATCCAGGTGAAGCGCTCAACCCAGTAACCCACAATGATCGAGACGGCGACGGCCCCAATCACCCCGGGGGTATAGCGCGCATAGGGAAACACCAGCACCGAGAACGGAAAGACAAATTTCAAGACGAAAAACAGCCAGAAGAGCGTTGAAAACGGACCGTACTCGAGCAGGAACAGGCGCCCGGTCTCGTCGGGCAGGTTGGCGTACCAGGTGATGAGGTACTGGGCGAAGAATGTGTAAGCCCAAAGGATCGTGAAGCCGAGCATCATCTGGGCCAGATAATTGAAGATGTGCTCGCCCAAGGGCGTCGTCAGCGCCTGGTTTCGGACCAGCAGGATCAGGGTAAGGACCAAAACGGAGAGCATCATGCCAAAGGAGCTGATGAACTCGTACATGGCATAAATGGAGCTTGACCAGCCTGGCTGCAGCGTCATTTCAAAGTCCCAGGCGACCATGGTGCAGAACAGCACGTGGGCGAACGGTATCAGCAGCGCCGTGTTGCGGAACGTGAGCGCCTGCGCCGCACTGCGGGTTGAAACGGCCTGAAACCTAATGAACAGGCCGTACAAAAGACCGACGAGGAGAAACCCTAAGATTTCGCGCGCCGCCAGAAATCCGAGATTGTTCCACCCTGGCATGGGAGCGGGCGAGCCCACCCAGGGGAATGTCTTCGCGCCGTTCAGCAGCAATATGATCAAAAGAAGAAACGCCAGCGGAAACAGCGCGAAGAACGAAACACTGAGATAACGAATATCAAAGCGCCACTTTGCATTGACAAGGTGCAGGATCGCCGCCAGGGTAACGCCACCCAGGGCGAGATGCAGCACCACCAGAAAATCAACGGTGAGCACGGACCAACTGGCAAACGGCATCGCGATCTATTCCTCTGGTCGAGATTCAGTGAACCGATGTATAGACGCCATCACTCTCATTTCGATTTGCCTGCCACGCCGCCGCCGCCGGTGGTCCCGCCACCACTGCCGGCTGCGCGCGCACTGGCGGTCGCGCCATCACTGACCAGGCCGTGACGCACGTAATTGACCACATCCCAGACCTCGCTCGGCGACAGATCGTTACCGTACGACGGCATAATTGCACCGCCAAAACTCACGGTGCCGAAGATATAGCCCTCGGACAATACCTTCTGCTCGTTATCCGCAGTCAAGTCAAAAGGACGTATCAGAAATTTAGCGCCCACCGGGCCGTCGCCGGTTCCCGAAGCGCCATGACAGGGGGTGCAGAATATCTGAAAGAATTTCCGCCCACGCTGCACCGACTCCGCGGTCGGCGGATTGGGGTTGGCCAATGGGATTGCCCCGTCGCGATCATGCACATGGATCAGGGTTGGGGTCCCCGCCATGGGTACCGATCGCTGCGGAAACGGCCGGATGGCATCCGGGCCCTCCTGGGGCTTGACGCTGATCTGATTGGCCATATCCCGGCTCCAGGGCCAAGCGCCTGCCACCGCGGGCAACAACACGATGCAGGCGAGCGCGAGCCGGCTCAGATTTCCCCCCAACGACTTACTTCTGCGGCGAGGCATCGGTGGTCTCCGAAATTTCGAGCGCGCGGTGCCGGGTAAAAATCTCCTTGATGCCGGGGATCGCGACGGGATCCGCATTGACGAGAATGCCGATCTTGTCGACCGAGATCTCCACGCTGTACAGCTTGTGCTTCTGGCTATGCATCGCAAAGACGACATAACAGGCGATGATCGTGAAAAACACCGCCGTCAGGATGAACAGCTCGTATGTAAGGACCATGTTGGGGGGGACTGCAACAAGGGGGAACCCGCCGCGCTGCTGCCGCAGAAAGCTTGCCTGCGCCGCAGAAATTGCCAGGAACCCGAGACTACTGCCCAGCACGGCGCCCATCAGCGTGAACAGCTGGATATACACCGGCCGCTCGCCGAGCTGCTCCGCACACTCGGGGTGATCGATGGGAGATTTCAAGGTGACGTCGCGCATGTTGAATCCCTTGAGCCGGGACTCGGACTCCCGCAGGTCCGCGATGGCATTGGCTGCCTCCTCAAAATCATTGAACAACGCGAGGACATGCGATTGCTTCTTCATCGCTCAGCCCTCCGCCGGCCGCGGTATTTGCGCCGGCTGCGGCGCGGGGGCTTTACGGGCCCGGGCGCGGTGGTAAACCATTTCCTTGACCTCGTACATCGAGACGGACGGGAAAATCTTGCAAAACAGCATGAACAGCATGGTGAACCAACCGAAGCTGCCGAGGATGACGCCGACCTGGACCCAGTTCGGCCACCAATGGTCGGTCCAGGTCCACGGATAGTAGCCATGCGCGAAGGTCGGCGTGACGATCATGAACCGCTCGATCCACATCCCCAAGTTCAGCAGCAAAGACACCACCATCATGCTGGGAATGTGCGTGCGCACTGCCTTGAACGTCATTGCAAACGGCACTACCGAGCCGAGAATGTTCATGGCCCACCACCATCCCGCGTACTGGCCCGTCGCGCGGTAGATCAGGGCCTGCTTCGCATATTCGTCGGTGCCGTACCAGACCGAGGCATACTCGACCAGATTCAGATAAGTCCATATCATGGAAATGGCGAACGTCAGCTTGCAGAGCTTCTCGAGAATGGGAATCGTCATGTACTGCTCGAAGCGGAACGTGTAGCGCAGGATGATGAACAGCGTAATGATCGCGGCGCAGCCGGAATACAGCGCACCCGCGACAAAATAAGGCGGGAACGAGGTCGTATGCCAGCCGGGCTGCTGCGATACGGCGAAATCGGTCGCCACGATCGAGTGCACCGAGACGGCCAGAGGAATCAGCAGACATGCCAGGGTAAGATACGTGACACGAAAGTTGGCCCACTGCCAATCGGTGCCCTTCCAACCAAGGGACATCACCCGATAGAAAGTCCGCCGAAATCCAGTCGCATTGTCCCGGCAAATAGCCAGATCCGGGATCATCCCGAAGTATAAAAAAATGATCGAGGTCGTCAGATAGGTGCCGATTGCCGTGGCATCCCAGGCCAGAGGCGAGTTGAAGTTCGGCCAGGCCCAGCGCTCATTCGGATAGGCCACCACATAATAGAACTGCCATATTCGGCCGAGATGCACCAGCACGAATAGTCCGGCGGTCATCAGCGAGAATGTCGTCATGGCCTCGGCGAAACGGTAGATGGGCTTGCGCCAGTCCGCATGCATGATGAGCAAGATCGCCGACAACAGCGTGCCCGAATGGCTCATGCCGATCCAGAAAATGAACGTGGCGATGTACAGGCCCCACATTTGCGGGTTTTCCAGAGCAGCGACGCCCAGGCCCGTTTGGTATTGGTAGACTTCGCAATAGCAACCCCAAAAGAAGAGCGCCAATGAGCCGAAGAAAATGACCCAATAGAGCGGGCGTGGACGCTCCAGACTGCGCAGCACATCCTCGTTGATCTGCGCCCAGGAGATCTCCTCATTGATATCCTTGGGCTTGATGACGAAGCGCGGTTCAACGGCGACTTCATGCTCGTCGTGAGTAGTAGTCATTTAGCAAGACCCCGCACCCGCCAGCATTGATTGAACGTAGCCATTTATACTTCCGTGGAGCGGATGCGCTCGAGATACACGACGGACGGATACGTGCGCAAATCCTCTAAAACCCGGTAGCCGCGCAATTTCTCGCCGCTCTCTCCCAACTGTTCCGTTACTTCCTTGCGCTCGTCGTTCGTCTGCGGATAGACCAGCAGCTCCACCTGCTCCCCCAACCGTTTCGCTTCTTCGATCTCCTCATTCTTTTTCTGCGGATAAGCAGAGAGCTGCATCTGCTGCGCCTTCCACATCTTGGCGACCTGCGAAGAGCTGTCGGCGAGATTGCCGAAGTGAATCGCCGATGACGGGCAGGCCTGGGCGCAGGCCGTGAGCACCTCACCATCGCGCACGAGCCGGTGCTCGGTGCGGGCCCTCGACTTCGCCTCGGTGAGGCGCTGCACGCAGAACGTGCATTTCTCCATGACCCCCTTGCTGCGCACCGTCACATCCGGATTCAACTGCAGCTCGAGCGGGCTCGGCCAGGCGCCGCTCGACGGGTAGTCGAAAAAGTTGAAATACCGAACCTTGTAGGGACAGTTCGCCGAGCAATAGCGCGAACCCACACAGCGGTTGTAGACCTGGGAGTTCAATCCATCCGGCGTATGGTGCGTGGCGCCCACCGGGCAAACGATCTCGCACGGCGCCGCCTCGCACTGCTGACACAACATCGGCAGGAACTGCGCACCTTGTTCGGGAAATTCCTGCGTGAGCTCCGTACCTTCGCCCCAGTAGCGCTCGATTCTGAGCCAGTGCATCGCCTGGCCCGCCCCGAAGCGTTCCTTGCCCACGACGGCCAGATTGTTTTCCGCATAGCAGGCCACGGTACAGGCGTTGCAGCCCATGCAGGCATCGAGATCGATCACCATGGCCCACTTATAGGGGGCCTCCTCGTATTGATCCGCCTGGGGGCGCCTTTGCCGAAGTTTCGCCCAGTTGGAAAACAGGTTATCGAATGACAAAGGGCGTCTCCTTCGAAAGATCCACTTGATCGGCGGCGAGCGTGGCGACCAGCTTCCTGTTCTGTTGAAGATTCGTCGGTCCTTCGTCCTTGACGATGCGCTCGTGCTGTCCGCTCTTGGTGACGGCGACGCGAGTCGCATACAGCGCAAGCTCACCGGTGTCCTGATCGAAGATCGGATCGAGGATCTTCAGGGGATTGACGCCGACATGCGTCGCATAGCGGCCATAAGACTCATGCCCCTGACCAATCGGAATCGCCACCGAGCCGGGGTGTATGCCGGGCATCAGGTAGGCTTTGGCGCGTATCGAGCCATGAGCAGACTCGATGATCAGCACATCGCCCTCGCCCACTTGCAGGGCCTTGGCGGTGCTCGGATGCAGCTCCGCCCAGCTGTCCCAGACCACGGTGGTCAAGGTATCCGGGGACTCCTGCAGCCAAGGCAGATTGGCGGGCCGGCCATCGCGCATGCTCGCGCTCACGGCGGGGATCAGCCTGAACGGATACTTGGCGTCGGCGCTGCTCGGTGCGGGCTGCTGGATCATCTCCGCACTGATCTCCATCGCGGACAGGGGCAGGAGCGGTGCGGCCCGGTGCAGCACTCCCGCGCTCAAGGTGTCTTCCCAAAACTCCTCATCTCCGGCCTGGGAAGCAAAAGCGGGTTTGGCATTGATGACGGCGCTCTTGAGGTAAGCGTAGTAATCGGGAAAGGCCTTGTAGCTTTCCGGCTTGGCCTTCTTCAGCAGATCGAGCACGACATCGCCGAAGGAACGAGTCTCCTTGTAGAGCTTCTCCATCAGCGGCTGCTGGATAGAGATCTCGGTGCCATCCGCTTGGTTGGCCGCGACATGAGTGCCGAAATCCTCCAACGGCGACAGCAACGGCAGCACCAGATCGCACTGCATCGCGGTCTCATCCATGTCCGTGACCCAGGCCGCCTTGAACGGCACCTTCTGCAGGTTTGCACCGAACTGCAGAAAATCCGGTGTGCTGTAGACCGGATTGGTGCCATGAACCAGCAACGCGCGGCACTGCCCGGCCGCCATGGCAGTGTTCAGATCCGCCAGCGATTTGAAATTGCCGCCCGTGGGCGCGAGCTGCGGGAACGGCAGCTGCGCAGCGCGCAGCACCGTCTTCCCCTGGTTCTGCAGGACGACGTTGAGCAGCGCGATGGCCGCCACATTGCGTGACCCATGCGCGTGCCCTTGCGGGTAGCGCCCCGCGAGCACCAGGCTCGGCGCACGCTCCCACAGCATGCCTACGAGGCGCGGTATGAGATCGCCCGCAACTCCGGTGATCCGGCTGACCTCGAGTTGATTGTAAGGCTCAACGGCCGCGACCAGTGCAGGAGACAAATTTCCCGCGTACTCCTTGCGCTGCAGCAGCTCGCGCACAAGACCCAGGGCGAATACTCCTTCGGTTCCCGGCGCAATGACGACCCAGCGATCCGCGTTGGCGCCGGTCAAGGTCATCTTGGGCTCGATCTGCACCAGCACACCCCGCGGTGTTGTCCTGCGAAAGCGCGCGTACTGCCGGGCGGCCGCGACCGGTGAGACCCCTGCGCCGAGAAAATCATCGCCGAACGACAGCACCAGCCCCGCCTTCTCGATCAAGGTGACGGGCTGATCGACACCGAACAGCTTGCGATTGACCGATGCCTCGACTGCGGTCGACAGCGCATCGTAAACCACAAGATCCGTGACGGCGCCGGCCTCGACCAGGCCGCGCACCAGGACCTGTTGGTGGCCGCTCATCGGCCCGCTCAACCAGGCCCGCCGCCCATCACCGGGAACCAGTGCTGCGTTCAGCAGGCTCATCGCCTTGTCCCAGGTCGCCGGCTTCAATGAACCGTTTTCCCGGATCATCGGTGTGGTCAATCGGTCCGGACTGTAATGCGCCTGGACCGCAGCCTGACCCAGGGCGCAAATTTTCCCACCGCTGATGGCCGATCCCGGGTTGCCTTCCAGTTTCAGTATCCGTCCTTCCCTGACCCGCCCCATGATTCCGCAGGCCGAAGCGCATTGCGTACAGGTCGATGCGTAGTAGACGCCGACGCCCGGCACCACGAAATTCTCCGGCTGGACATACGATTCGACCAGCTCAGCACCTGATTCGATGGACGTATTGCCGCAGCCGGAGAGGGCGATTGCGGTCCCGCCGAGACCGACAATCTGCAGGAAATCCCGGCGGCTGACGCCACTACCGCTCATCGAATTCCCCTTTGTCGTGCCCGGCAGATCATTTGTGGCACTGCCAACAGTCGTTGGGCCCATGGGTGGTCTCGTCGCTCACCGCGTTCAGCTTGTGGTCCTTTTCATGACAGCTGATGCACCAGCCCATCGAAAGAGCCTTGACGCGGCGCGCCGTGGTCATCGAACCCACATCGCCGTGGCAGTAGCCGCAAACTTCGCGCGTCGGGCGGCCCTGCTCGAAGATGAAGCGCTGGATATGACGCTCATGATTGAAGCGCACGAAATCCGGTTCGTCGTGCACCTTCTTCCAGGGGATGGCCTGCTGCTTGTCCCAGTAATCAAGCAGTAATTTGATCCGCGGCTTCTCCTTGACGGACTCGATACTCTGGTGACAGCCGATGCATTTGCTGAGGCGCGGTATCCCGGAAACCGCGCTGCGCCTGGCGTACGTATGACAGTACAGGCAGTCGATTCCCATTTTTTCCACGTGAATGTAATGGGGAAACTCGATGGGCTGCGTGACGACGGGACCTAGCGCGTCATAACCGTCGGGTGTTTGGCTACCGATGGGCCCACCCGGCTTGAAGGGCTCGTGCGGCTGAAAGGTGCCCCCCGGCTGATATAGAGGGCCGCCCGGCTGATACAGAGTGCCCTGCGGGCTGGCGGCGCTGGGGGCGGGCGCGCCTTGTTGAACCGGCTCGGCGATGAGCACAGAGGCCGCAATGGCCGCAACAGCGAGCGGAACGATAGTTACCGCATACCGCCAGCGGCGAATGAGTACCCGCAAGCGCTCGTAGACCCTCACAGGATCACTTCCCCCCATAAAAACTCCCGGAACCTTCCGCGCCCCCGCGCCGCTCGCCCTGCCGCGCGTGCAGTCAACTCTCCAACGGCCCCTCGACCGCTGTGATCACCAACCCTAGATTTCGGAATTCGTTCCGAAATCTAGGCCATGGTCACCTGGTAGCCTGCGCGTTACGACCAGGGCGAGAAGGAAGCCCCAGCCTTCGTCGCAGCCGGGTTCTGCACAAAGCCCGTGCAATAGCAGTGCGGGCAGATCTCGGTGTCCCCCGGGTAGAGCTTGCAGCCGTTCACGTCGGTGTCATTGTTCGCTTTATCCTTGTTGGGGATAAAATTGACGCATACTTTGCAACTCTTCTCGCCGTTCGCCATGAGCTGATACTTCAGGGCCTTCCGAACCGCCGCATTTTGGGTGGCAAAGGCTCGCTCCGATAATCCGACAAGCGGCACCACGGCAAGCGCCGTCATACCGACCTTGAGTACCTTCCGACGCGAATGTTTCGATTGACTTTCCATCTGAATCAACCCCCTAATTTCCTCTGTTTGAAGGAAAAATCCAACCCGACCGCTCATCCAAAGCATTATCGGAGCGCCTTCGCGCAACTGTCAATGTTTTCTCTGGAGGCCACCACTATATTCCGGCCTCAACAGCTCGCAATACGTACTTTCTCACCCAAAGCAGCGATCAATACGTATACTTTCGCCGGGCAGAGTGCGCTTCGCTGAATGCGCGGTGCATTGCGATGCAGGCGCAAGATTCACAGGGCAAATGTGATATAATTGAAACATCAGAGAAAGGACGGCACGAGCGGAGGGGCTGCCCTCAAATGCAAGTAGCCCATCTCACAGCCTCTGCGATATCACCTGGCGCGGCTGCCCCGGAAGGATTCCCTACCAGCTCGAAACCGACGCGCGCAAATTCCGTGCGCTATCACGGTCGACGGCGGCTGGTACAGGCGGTGTCATTCGCCTTGGTCATCCTGGTGCCTGCTTCGGGCCTGCTGCGAATAGACCCGAGCGCGGGCGCGCTGGTCGTGCTCGATCGCCAGATTTGGTTTGCTGATTTCTTTCTCATTGCCGGGCTGTGGATCATGCTGGCCAGCGGCTTAGTGATGCTCTACTCCGTTGCCGGGACGGTATTTTGTGGCTGGGTCTGCCCGCAGAATATCGTGTCCGAATGGGCCAATTTCATGACCCGCAAACTCCTCGGCCGGCGCGCCAAGGTGGAGCTCGACGGCAGCGCTCCGGTGGTAGCAGTGACTAAAAACAAAGCACTCAACTGGATCCTGCTGGGCCTGTCGCTGCTCGCAGCCTCGCTGGTCGTTGCCATCGTGCCGCTGTTCTACTTCTACGCCCCCGCTACCGTTTGGTCCTTCGTGACCTGGCGCTCGGATCCGCGCCTTGCGGCTTCGCTGCACTATATCTATTTTGTTTTCGCCCTGATCATCCTGCTGGATGCCGCCTTCATCCGCCACTTCTGGTGTCGATTCGCCTGTATCTACCGGGTTTGGCAGCACAGCTTCCGTACACGCGAGACCCTGCATGTCCGCTACGACGCCAGCCGCGCCGAGAGCTGCAACAAATGCAGCTATTGCGTCAGTTCCTGCTTCATCGAAATTGATCCGCGCAAGACAGACGTCTACGACAGCTGCATCAATTGCGGCGAATGCGTCGATGCCTGCAATCGCATGCACAAAAAATCCGACAAGCCGGGGCTGCTGAGCTTCGAGTTCGGCGAGCCCAAGGCCCAAACAGAAGCCCGGTCACGATTCCGAGACAATGCGACTTCGCTGGCTGCCCGCAGCAAATGGGTGCTCGCGCTGGGCGCGTTCGGTGCCTGTCTGTTCCTCTGGGGTTTGCGAAGCTGGGAGCCGCTCCATGTGGTGGTCTACCGCGCCGAAGTGCAGCATCAACAAGGCAATCGCGACTACCGCATTGCGATATCGAACAAGCTTTACCATGCGCGCCAGGTGCTGGTGCGCGTCAGCGGACTGGGTGCGGCGGATTACCAGTTGGGGGCAACACGAATCAGCCTGCCCGCTGCGGGACATGGATCCGTGCTGCTGTCGCTCTCCGACAAGCTGCCGCACGGGGTGCATGCCTTTGCCGTCGAAGTGACTGCAGCCGGCTGGCACGTCCGGTTTCCGGTCCAGCATCTTGCAGAATAGGGGAGTGCCACGATGGACGATCAGGACAAACCCACGCCTCCTCTGGGCTCGGTGCAATCGCAGTGGGGCGAGGCGGATGCCGAGCACTTCGGCTATGAATCCGAAGAAGAGCGCAAGACCAAACGGGGCCTGGAAGATTGGGAACTGGTCGAAAAAATACCCGAATCGCAGAAGCCCGTGCCGTACTGGTTCTTTGCCGTCGTCGTGGTGGTACTCCTGGTTGGAATCGGGTTGAGCTTTCCGTTTTGGGGTCTGCGTCCCGGCGACAAGCGGCCGTGGTTGGATTGGGGTTACCTCATCGCCCTTGTCTACATCGCGGTGGCCGGCTCCTTCGTCTGGTACATGGTCCGCATGTACGCCTCATCCAGGGCCGGTCGATTGGACTCGGATGCCGAGAAGGAAACGCAGCGCGACGATGATCGCTGAACCGCTAAGCGGCCCGCGGACCCGACACTGGCGCGCCGCGTTGCCCGCGCTCGTGGTTGCGGTGTGCGGGTGCAGTGGCGGCACGCAGGAGTCGCCCACCGTGAATTGGCGCGACCTGCAAGTTCACGTGGAATCGCGCAGCTACAGTGCGATCCCCGACATGCGGGAGCTGCTCGTGTTCGTCAACAGAAATCGCGTGCTGCCGGCGTGGGATTGCCGGGTGGACCTGCGCACGTCGGATGCGGACCCATGGAAGCAGGCCATCGAGGACGGCCACGTGGGAGTCTATCGGCGCGCGGCGAAAGTCGACGAGCGCGAACATTCGGTGCTGCAAATCCGGATCCGCGCCGAAGGGAACGAAACGGTGCTACGCATTCCGCTTAAGTCTCGGCCCGCTCCATCGTAGGGGCCCGGGACCACAGAGTGAGCGCGATATTGGCGAAGTAGGCCACGAATCCCGCGACCATGACCGTCGCCGCGACAGCAACCAATCGACCGTACCAGTGGTGAACCGCGTGCCAGGCCACGGGATCGTGAAACATCAAGTACCCCTCCCAAGCACCGAATAGCATCTGCACGGCGTAAAAACTGAAAACCCCCAGCGTCATCAACCAGAAGGAATACTGGACCAGCCGCAGGGAGTAGATGGTTCGGCCGCTGAGAATCGGCAGCAGGTAATAGGTGACGCCCATGACCAACATGACGACGCCGCCGACCAGATTGATGTGGGCATGAGCCAGCGGATCGATCATGTGCCCGGGACCCCCGTACGGGCTGCCAATCGAATCGAGCCAAGCCCTGATCGGCGGCAGCACCTGCGACATGCCGTGTATCGCACCGATGAGCAGCGAGAGTGCAGAGACAAGCAAGAACTTCACCAAGCTGCGATGGTAGGTGCCATCGGCCGGAGATACTTTAGACATAGATTTGAAAAATTGCCGGGTTCCGCCGGCCTAGGGCCGGTGGGCAGGAACCCCAAGCTCGCCGCAGTTCGGCACCCCGGAACCGCGGCGGCCTACCTACTCTATAGCGGTGAGCTGCTCCCTTATTTTTCCTCAACCCGCGTCATCGCGAGGCTAAAGAGGAGACCGGAGACAATGATGCCGCCCACGAAAAGAATTACCGGAATCAACATATAGCCCACGTCCATCTGCCACTCCTGTTATCGATCAGTGACCTAACATTAACACGGTGGCGAAGGCAGGGCAAAGGTCCTCCCAGCTCAGGGCTGTGCTCGCGCCGGCTTGAGGCGCAAGACGACGCCCCCCGGCTCTCTGGAAAGGACTTCTATGCGTGGCCCGAGCTGTGCAAAATTTCTCGCCAAAGCGCGATTGTCCGTATTGTCGGCGAGTATCACGTACGAAACGCCGCGCATCATGGCCAGCTGGCTGTCCGGATCTTTCGCCGCCGGAGGCAACGGCAGGCCGTCGCACTTACAGGCGATCGAGGTGCGGGCGGGCCACGAGCTCGCCACCAGGATCGGTGCGGTAGAGCGTCCGCCGCCCGTGTTGTCGCCGCTGCGCACACTGTTCACGCCTTCTGCAAAGTCGCTGATCAGCTGATCCTCGGCGGACAGGAGCTGATGACGTCCCGCCTCATAATCGCTCCTGTCCCTGCGCATGAAGGCGGTACAGATCAAGAGAAGAAGCAACCAAAGCCATCCCCTCTCGAGGAGCAGCCCGCGGCCGGTGAGCGGCGCGCACGCCCGCAGCAACCACGGTAACCCTCCGTAGAGCAACAGGGCGAGCATCAGCACCCCCCAGGTTCGATCAGCGGCCACGGCCCCGAACAGCACGCCCAGAAGCAGCGTGCCGCCGGTCAAATCGGCAAGGAGACGCCGGCGCTCGTGGAGCGCCACCGCCGCGGTCAAGGCGAGCAGCGCAAAGCCGGCGAGCAATTCCCAGCTGGACAGCGGAACTTGAGCACGGCTGCCGCTAAAAACGGCGGCGGCCGCGGGCAGCGGGTTTTGCCCCCAGATCATCCCCGGCCAGCCCAGGCGCATCGCCAGCACGAGCAATACCGCCAGCGGAATGCCTGCCAAGAAATGTTCACGGTGCCGCTGGTCCGGAGGGTGGCGCAACCAGGTGTAAAAGAGCATTGCCGGATACGCCAAACCCGCAGGATGCAAAGTGACGGCAGCCGCGCAAGCACCTAGCTGGGCGAAGAAGGAGCCACCGAATGTTGCGCGCGCACTGCACAGCATCCGGTTAAGCGGGGCGGCTGCTCCATAAATCGCGAGCAAAAAGGCGGCTGCAGACAGCAAGTTGATGCCATCAATAGTCAGCGGAGCGATCAGCAGCAATCCGGTCGCCAGCAGCGCTGCTTCGGCCTGATCGTCGCGGCGACGCCAGCGATACAGAGCGACTCCTGCTCCCGCCATGGTCAGCAGCGTCAGCACCTTGGCGGCAATCACCTGACCGGGCCAGAGGAAGCCCAGCGGCAAAAAGAAGATTGCGCGGATGTCAGGCGCACCCAGGGTGAAAGCGGCGCTGGCGACCTGATCGCCGATCGACCACGCGAGCAACAGCGCCTTGGCCCCTTCCTCGCTGAGCCCATAGGGACCGGGGCGCAAAGTGAGCCCGACCAAAATAGCCCACGGCAGCAGCAGCAGGCCGCCCCGGGCGTTAAAAAGCAGCGCGCGGAGGTTGATGATCTATGCCTTGCCAGTGTGACCGGAATCGTAACAATTCATCACCGCTTGAAAATCGCTGTCCTGGCTGAATTGCCCACGATGGAACACAAATTGGCGGCGCCTCCCCTCCTCGCTCAGCCCCGTCAGGCCGAATGATCGGCCCGATCGATCCCGGTACAGTTTCACGTCGCGCTGCAATTTTATGATTTCGCCACTCTTCAGAATCAAGTCGGCGGCATTGGCTCGGGTCTCAATAGCGATCGGCGCGGACGGCAGCCACATCAAGCGCGTCGTCAGGATGCGATTGGCGCCCGCGATCAGAAAGAAACACGCCAGGAAGCCGAGCAGGTACGCCATCGAGACCTTGTTGTCGTACCAGCTGCTGACGGCAAAAACTGCCAGCGCCGAAACCGTAGGCACGTACAGCAATGCATCCCAGAGCATGCCGTGATAATCACGGCGCAGCGTATAGCGTGTTCCCGTGCTCATGGGCGGCCATTGGCCTGCAATTCTCCCCCCTAAAGCGAAATCTGCCTTGGGTAAGGCCACGGGGATTACTCAGACAGGCTCCTAACGCGAACTATTCGTGAACGATAGGCACTCTGATGCACCAAGGCTGGATCAGATAGGTATTTTCCGGACCGCCGTGAATCCGTCCGTGGAGGCTGCGAGAAAAACATCCTGTTTTTCACGCTCCGGAAAATACCTATCTGATCCAGCCTTTTTCCAGCTTCTCTGTTGTTCATGAATAGTCCCGGCTAAAGCACACTCTGGATGGCATTTTCGAGCTCGCTGTAAAGCATCGAACCCGCTTGTTGAAAGCGCACGACGCCCCGGCGGTCAATGACAAATGTCCACGGGTCGCCGGGCACATGGTATGCCTTGTAGGCTTCCGGACTATCGTATTGATCCATGTGAATGAAAATCATTTTCCCCTGGTACTCTTGGACCAAGGACTTGATCATCTGCAGCTGCCGATCGCAAGGAGTGCAGTGCGCCGGCGTGGCGAATTCCAGCAAGGTCGGCTTGCCGCTGGTGAGCGCCTGATCCACCGAGTACTGATACATCCGCTCGTCCGGCTGCCGATAGGTGGTGATGCGGGAAATATCGCCGCCGACATCGGCCAGCGTCTTCGTGTGCACTAGCGGTGCCACCTCGCCCACCTGCAGGCTCAAGGAAGAATTGTGAGACTGCTGAGCGCGACCGTCGCAGGCGCTCAACGCCGTCAACGCCAGAGTCGTTGCCAGTATGCGAGCAGCCTGAACGGTGATCACAAATGGCCCCGGCTCGTCATATAGATGTTGTATCCCCAAATGATGTTCGCCAGCAGCACCAGCATACCGAAGGAGCCGACCGCCGCCATCAGATGTGAAACGGTCCGTTCAACTTCCGGACCCGGATCATAGCCGCCAATGACGCCCGCCAGCGTGAACAGGGCAACCATGGCGATGAGCCCGATGTTATGCATCCAGAAGTGGACCTTGACCAGGCTCAGACTGTAGATCGGACGATTGACCAGCCGCGGAATGAAATAATAAATCGAGCCGAAAATGGCCATCTCGACCCAGCCCAAGAGGTTGATGTGTCCATGGGCCAGCAAAATCAGGTGGCCGTGGGGCGCGGTATCGACGAACATGCGCAGGACCGGGATGCCTCCCATCACGGCCCCCCAAGAAAAGCCAATGATGGAATACACGATGCAAGCGTAGACGAACAACAGGGTCATGCGCGTGTATTCGCGGTCGTTAATCCCCGGCGGAGCCGACGGTGTCTCGACCATGCTATTGATCCTTGTCGCGCGCCGGTGCAGCTTCCTGTCGCACATCATGAAATTCCGACTTCCATGCGGACGGCGCCCAAATTTTGACCATTTCATCGATGAAGCCGGAGCGCCCATCCGGCAGGCGCGCATCGGGCGATCCTTGGGTGGCTTTCAGCTCCGACAAAAATACGGCGAGGGAATGAAGGTCCTGTTCGGGCAAACCGGCGACATAGGCCGCCGCCTTGTCCGGGCCATGGTCCAGTGTTTGCGTCCCGTAGGTGACTTCGGGTTGATGCAGGAAGGCGGTCAGGTAATCCAGAGTGCGCCGGGAACCGATGCCGTCCAAGTCCACGCCGTTGTTGGTACCGTTGCGTACCCCGCGATGGCAGTCGGTGCACCCGAGATCGCGAAAGCGCTGCGATCCCGTGAGGCCTTCCGGTGAAAAGTCGAAGTGCGTGGTCGCCGCGTACATCTTCTTGCCGGAGTGCACGCGGTAGATCTCCATGGCAACAAAGCTTACGACCGCAACCAGCACGAATGCTGCGGCAATGCCGAACAGAATCTTTTCGCCCAATCGCAAGCCGCTGGTCTTCATCGTGGCGAAGCCTGACCTCCACGAAGACGACTGCCCCCGGTCGCTACGCGATGATACTCCCCCTGTCGGACGCCGTGGTGATGTCCAGAAGACCGGTCATTCACTGATTGGTTACGGGAATGATGGTATCCCCGCCCGTAGTACCCGGCGCCGTCGCCAGGAAGGTGGCGACGTTGTTGATATCCGCATCGGTGAGGTTATGTGCCATCTTGCGCATCATGGCGTACGGATCATTAGCACGGCTTTCATCACGCCAGGAGTTCAGCTGATTGACGAGATATACGTACTTCTGCTGCTCGATCACGGGAAACAGCGGCGCAGCTCCCCGACCGTTGTAGCCATGGCACGACTGACAGGCGGACACCTTGCCGTAAACTCCATATTTTACAATGGCCTCACCAAGATACTTCTCACCGATGGGCGTTCCGGCGTCTTTTAGCTCTTTGAGATCAGACAATTCCGGCGGACCAGACAGCGTATTCGCATAGCCGGACACATCGCGCCGTTCTTGCGGGGTCAAGCCGCCCGCAAAGACCACCATGACCGCACCGGCTCCCGAGGGCGTGCGCTTGCCATCTGCCAGGTCGTCGAGCTGCTTGACCATGTACGGAAATCCAATATCCGCCAGACGGGGGGCCCCCATCGCATCCAGACCCCATCCCCCAGCGCCATGACAGGTCATGCAGGCGGGTACGGTGTCCCCTTTGCCCTCAGTGAAGATCTTCTTGCCGTTGTCCATGTTCGCGCCGGGGTAACCGGGAAGTTCCAGCGCAAACGAATTGCAGGAAAACAGCACTGCGACGCCCGCCAACGAAGTGACGGCAAGATTGCAGAGGAATGCACGCATAAACAGCCCCCCCTTAGAATTCTCGAAGAACTCTACTACGGATGGACGCTCATATCTAGAGTGCGCACTGGTCGCGCAGCACCGGGACTCAATCTGCTAACGTGTCACGCGGCGGGACAGAGCAGCAGGTCAATGGCCGCCAGGGATAACTAATGATTGAAACCATAATCCTTATATTATTTCTATTGGCTATCTTATTCGTCGCTATGGCCGCCCCGAAGCGTTCCGACAAGAAGGAGAAAGATCCCATAGCCGCCCCGAAGCGTTCAGACAAGAAGCAGAAAGATTCTGATTCTGATTCTGATTCCCCTGGCAAGTAGTTCACCGGCTCCTGTTGGAGTTCTAAATCATTCCACGAGGCGCGATGCGGAAATCGCGTATTGAACCTGATGAAATCGCATATCGAGGTTAGTGAATTCGCGTATCGAGGTAAGTGAATTCGCGTATCGAGTTAGTGAATTCGCGCATCGGACCTGGGGAAATCACGTATTGAAACCGGGTCGTCACCAGCGCGTGCGCCCGTAGCGGAGTACACTTTAGCTGTCGAGGATCGAATAACAGTAGAGGATTGCCATGAATGCCACGCTCATTTCCGGTGCAGCTCGAAATCTGCATCTCGATCCTGTACGAGTTTCGTTCGGCCGGCCTCTGACCTGGTTGCGCCTGGGATGGCTCGACATGCGCCGCAATTGGGGTGCCAGCCTCGGATACGGAGCTCTGATCGTCGCATTCGGTTGGACGCTCCTGGTATTTATGGGAACCCATCCGTATTACGTCGCGGCAGCGATTTCCGGATTCCTGCTGGTGGCGCCGGTGATGTCCGCGGGCTTCGCCGAAATGTCGCGCCGCTATTCGTTGGGACAGCGGGCCACTTTCGACGAGTCGCTGGAGGGCTTCGCTCGCAATGCCGGCGCGCTGCTCTGGTTCGGCGCCATCCTGGCGCTATGGGCCATCGTGTGGTTCGCCGTTTCCATGGTCATGCTGAGTAATGTGTTTCACATTGCGGCGCCCAATATGGAGGAGACTCTGTATCGGGGCTTCCTCGACACGCTGAACCGCACGCAAGTGGAGGCGTACGTCGCCGTCGGCGGAGTTCTCGCCGCCGTCGTGTTCGTCCAGTCGGTGGTCACCGTCCCGCTCATCATCGATCAGCAGGCCACCGCGGGACAGGCGATGCGCGCGAGCGTGAAAGCAGTGTTCACCAATATTCCCGCCATGATTCTGTGGAGCGCGCTGATTCTGGTGTTGACCATCATCGGCTACGCGCCGTTTCTCGGCGGTTTGCTGATTGTCAGCCCGCTGTTGGGACATGCGACCTGGCACGCCTACCGGGATATGATTCGGTAGGCGGGACTATTCATGAACAACAGAGAAGCTGGAAAAAGGCTGCATGAGAATGCGTACCGTTCATGAATAGTTTGCGCTAAGCGACGTCGCTTACGCTCGTATCGGCAGCCCGGCAGCTTACTGCGCCCCTCGGCTTACTGCGCCACTCGGTCGATCACGAGATCGCGCACGCCGTCGCGGCCCACATCATAAGTGAGTTCGCCGTACAAATCGCCCGCCGCCGGCAGGGGCTGGCCGCTGAAGGATACCCGCGCCGTGATCGACACCCGCTGCCCGGCGACGAGAACGCGACCGGGCATCATCGAATCCGCGGAGGAGAGACTAATTTGCGTGCCGATGGCGGAACTGGTGAGGCGCTTGGCCGCCAGCGGCGGACCGCGGCTGCCGGGCTCGCGCGCGAAGACGAACAATTGCGCTGCATCCGTCAACCGCGACTTCAGCGCCGGTGCAATGCTCAGATTGACCGTCGCCTGCGCCGCAGAAGAATTCGCCTCGCCGGCCGACGGCGCGCCGCTCGGCTCGCCTGAGCCGGCGGGCGCGGCACCGGCAACGGGCGGCGCGCCGGAGGCGAGCGCAGAGCCGGCAGGTCCCCCGGCAGGTCCGAGTTCGGCAATTCGCGCATCGAGCATCTCCTCGATTTGCAGCGGCGGGTGCAGCTTCTTGAGCGCTTCCCAGCGACTGCGCGCCGTCGCGCGGTCGCCCCGCACCGCCGCTGCGAAGCCCCCGTACAGCAGCGCCTTCGGATTGTCCGGTGCCAGCTTCACAGCCTGCTCGAACAGTTGCGCCGACGCCGGCGTGATCTCGTCGCCCGCGCGCAGGCTCAGCGCTTCGCCCAATCCCAACATGGCATCCACGTTGTTCGCATCCAGTCGATGCGCGTGATCGTAGGCGAGAATGGCATCGTCCACTCGCTCGAGCGCAATATACGAACGCCCCAGCATCAGCCAGCCGGCGATGTCATTGGGGTCATCGCGCATGCGCTGCTCGAGCCGCGCGACCATCGCGAGCACCTGGGGGCTGACTTGCGGTTGCTCAGGCGCGTGCCAATTCCAGTTCGACCACAGCGGATACAGAATCGCCGCCGCACCGATCACCAGCACGCCCGCCAAAGCGCCGAGCGCGCGGCTTTGCCGATTGCGCAGCAGCGGCAACGCCACCGCGCTCGCGGCGATCGCAGCCATGAATGCTGCGATGAGGAGAAATGTGCTCATTGATTACACCGGCCCCGGCGAGGTCGGCCCCGGCGGGCTCGCTCCCGGCGAGGGCTCATCGTCCAGCGGCAAGCGCGAGCGCTGGCGCACAACGCGGTAAATGATGATCACGCCCAATAGCAGCATGATAAACGGAGCGCCCCAGATGAGCAGCGTCTTCGGCTCCAGCGGCGGACTGAAGCGCACGAATTCGCCGTAGCGGTCCGTCATGAATTTGAAAATCTCATCGTCGCTCTTGCCGGCAACCAGCATTTCACGCACCTGGCGGCGCAGATCCGCAGCGAGTTCCACGTTCGAGTCGGCGATCGATTCGTTCTGACACACCAGACAGCGCAGCTGCAGCGTAATGCGCTCAAAGCGGGCTTGCAGCGCCGGATCTTCGAGCTGACCGTAGGCGTCGAGCGCGCGCGCGCTTCCCGCAGGGAGCCACGCGCCGCCGATGCCGAGCGCACCGGCGATCAACAGAGCGGCAAGACTCGCCGCCGCGGCGCGACGCCGCTGCTTGCATGCGGCGCTTGTGCCCTTCATGCGCCGCCTCGACGCGCCGCGGCGATCCGCGGCAAGAACTCCTGCTCCCAGATCTCAGGCGTCATGGGCGAGATGAACTTGTAGAGCACTCGACCGCGCCCGTCGACCAGGAACGTTTCCGGTGCGCCGTACACTCCCCAATCAATCGCCGTTCGGCCATCGGTGTCAAAGGCAACTGCCGTATAGGGATTCCCCAATTGTTCCAGCCATTGTTTCGCCTTGTCGCGCTCATCCATGTAGTCGAGCCCGATGATCGGCACTACGCGCTGCTGCGAGATGGCGAGCAGCGCCTCGTGCTCCTGCCGGCAGGCGACGCACCACGTGCCCCAAACGTTGAGCACGTACACCTGCCCCTTGAGAGCGGCGTTGCTGACGATGCGGTTCGGATCCACGACGTCGCTGAGTGTGAACAGCGGCGCCGCTTTGCCGATCAGCGGCGACGGCAAGGCATGGATATCGCGCTTCGGATTGAGCCCGAATGCGAACAGCACCGCCAGCGCGATGAACGCCGCAAACGGCAATAAAAATTTCCACATCAGGCTGACCTAAATCGCGGCTCCGGACCCGGCGGCGGTGCGGCCACCGCATCGGGCGATGTTGCCTTGACACGCAGGCGATACCGTCGGTCGGTTGCCGCAACCAATCCGCCGACCGCCATCACGAATGCGCCCAGCCAAATGTAGCGCACCAGCGGCTTGTACTGAATGCGCATACTCCAAGCGCCCTCGCCGAGAGGGTTGCCCATCGCCACGAACAGATCCCGCGACCAGTTCACCGAGATAGCGGCCTGGCTGTTGTCGGTCTGCTGCACCCAAAAATGGCGCTTCTGCGGTCTCAAGACCGTCACCGGCTTACCGCCGCGCGTGACTTCCACCAGTGCCTGCACCGCATCATAATTCGGGCCGCGAACGTCGACGGCGTTGACGAAGCGAAACTCATACCCGGCGATCGCGTAGCTGCCGCCCGGCTTCAGCGCCACATCCTTCTCTATTTTGTAGCTTTCCACGCCGCTCGCGCCGATGGCGAACATGCCCACTCCCAGGTGTGCGATCGACATGCCGAGCAAACCGGCGGTCAGGGTCTGTCTCTGCCGCAAGCGGCGAATGGGCTCGAGCAGGGCGGAGAAGATGATCCAGAAGCCAAAGCTGAACCCGACCAGCCCCAGCCAATGAACGGAGCCGAATCCCCCCGCCTGGACGGCGACGGACAGCAGCACGGCGAGTCCCAGCAGCCACAGCAGCGTTTTCACCTCGACGGTGAGTCTGCCGCGCCGCCGCCAGACCGAATGCATGCCGAAAGCCATGAACACCATCAGCGGCAGAATCGGCACCAAGAACATCAACGCGAACACCGGCGGGCCGACCGATATCTTGCCAATCCCCAACAACTCATAGACCAGCGGCGAGAGGGTTCCCCACAGCACCAGACCGGCGACGCTCACCAGAATCACGTTGTTGACGAGCAGGAAAAATTCGCGCGAGAACAGCTCAAAACCGCCGGGTACATATAACTTCGGCGCGCGCCAGGCATACAGCGTGAGCGAGCCGCCGATGGTGATCACCAGAAACGCGAGAATATACAGACCGCGCGTCGGGTCGCTCGCGAAGGAGTGCACGGAAACGAGGACTCCGGAGCGCACGAGGAAAGTGCCGACCAGACTCAGCGAAAATGCGAAGATGGCCAAGAGCAGCGTCCAGCTCTTGAAGATGCCGCGCCTCTCCGTGACGCTCAAGGAATGAATCAACGCGGTGCCGACCAGCCAGGGCATGAAAGAGGCGTTCTCAACCGGATCCCAAAACCACCAGCCGCCCCAACCGAGCTCGTAGTAGGCCCACCAGCTACCGAGCGCAATCCCAATCGTCTGGAATATCCACGCGAAGATGGTCCAGGGCCGGGTCCACTTGGCCCACGCCTGATCGAGTCGTCCCTCCAGCATCGCCGCGCAGGCAAACGCGAACGCCACCGAGAATCCGACATAACCGGTGTACAACATGGGCGGGTGAATCGCGAGAGCAAAGTCCTGCAGCACCGGATTCAGATCGGCGCCGTCCTGCGCGGTGGGCATCAGCCGCACAAACGGATTCGAGGTCCACAGTGTGAACAGCATGAAACCGCTGCTGACCAGCCCCATCACGCCGAGCACCCGGCTCGAAAAGCTCGCCGGCAGCTGGCGGCTGAACGCAGCGACCGCCACGCTCCAAATCGACAATATGGAAATCCACAGCAGCAGCGAACCCTCGTGCGCTCCCCAGAGGGCGGCGACGCGATAGAACAGCGGCAAATGCGAATTGGAATTACGCGCCACGTACAGCACGGAAAAGTCGTTGTTCACGAACGCATACACGAGGCACGCAAATGCCATCACGACGAACACGAATTGCCCCGTCACGGCCGGACGCGCGACGCTCATCCATTCAGGCTTACCGCGCCACGCGCCGACCAAGCCGAAGAACGCCTGCGAGAGGCTCAGCACGAAGGCCAATATGAGAGCGAATTCCCCGAGTTCCGGTACCATGGTGAGAGTCCGGCGCGCCTAACCAGTCGGTCCGCGCGCAGCGCCGGGGGTCGGCCCCGCCGCGGGCGCCTTGTAGCCCGCTTTCTGCTTCAGCGAGGCGGCGACTTCGGGGGGCATATATTTTTCATCGTGCTTGGCAAGCACTTCGTCGGCGACGAAGGCGCCATCGGAACCCATGGTGCCGTGCGCGATGATGCCCTGCCCCTCGCGAAACAGGTCCGGCAGCACGCCAGTATACTCGACGGGCACCGTGTGGGCGAAGTCGGTCAGCACGAATCTCACCTGTAGATTCCCCGGTTTGCGCTCGACGCTCCCCTTCACCACCATGCCGCCGACGCGAAAGCGCTTCGCGGTGGGCGCTTGGCCCGCGGCAATCTGGCTGGGGTCGTAATAGAACATGATGTTCTCGCGCGAGGCCATCACCGCGAGCGACACCGAGGCGGCAACGCCGCCCAGGATAGCGAGAACTACGTACAAACGTTTTCGACGCGGAGTCATAGTTGATTACCCGTCGCTCATCGCTAGAGCGCGCAACGCGCGTTGCCTTGCCTTCGCATGATAGCGGCGCGCCGACCATAGGTTCCAGGCGAGCACGGTACAGGCAAACCCGAAGCAGGGCCAGACATAACGCGCATAGCCACCCATGGACCAAAAAGCCTCGCCGCTCACGATTTTACCGCCTCCCGCACCCAGTTCGCTTGGCGCTCTCGATTGAGCACTTCGCCGCGCAGCCGCAAACACAGCACCGCTCCATAAAAACACGTGAACCCCAGGAACATGGACAGCAAGGGCCACAGCATGCTGCCCGGCATGGAGGGTTTGCCGAGCTTAGCAACTGTGGCCCCCTGATGCAGTGAGTTCCACCACACGACCGAATAGTGAATGATGGGCACGTTCACCACGCCCACGATGGACAGCAGCGCCGCCGCCCGGTCGCCCCGTGCGGGGTCCTCGAACGCCGGCCGCAGAGACATTACTCCGACGTATAGAAACAACAATATCAGCTCCGAGGTCAAGCGAGGGTCCCAGGCCCAATAGGTGCCCCACATCGGCCGCCCCCACAACGAGCCGGTGACCAGAGCCAGCAAGGTAAAAGAGGCGCCGATCGGGGCCGTCGCGGCCGCCACTGCATGTCCCATCTTGATGCGCCAGATCAGTCCGATCGCGCCCGCGATCGACATGGTGGTGTAGGCGAACATGGACATCCACCCGCTCGGGGCATGCACATAAATAATTCGAAAAGCATCACCTTGCTGGTAATCCGGGGGCGCAAACACGAGGCCGCCGATCAACCCGAAACCGATCGTGATCGCCGCCGCCGTCAAAAACCAAGGCGCCAGCGTCGCGGCAACCCGGTATACGTAGGGCGGCGATGCGAGCCTATAGAACCACGTCCACATAGGTCTTCCCAAATCAATCGAGCGTAATGCGCAGCGCGGCCGTCACCGCGAAGGGCGCCAGAGTACACGTGAATACGCACAGTGAAGCCAAAAAATACAGCGCGCCGGCCGTGCTGATCCCGGAAATCGCACGATCCGTCGCACCCGCGCCGAAAATCAGCAGCGGTATCGCCAGCGGCAGCACGATCAGGGACAAGAGCACATTGCCGCGCCGCAAGCCCACCGTGAGCCCCGCGCCGATGGCGCCGAGCCAGCTCAAGGTCATGGTGCCCAAGCCTAAGCTCAGCAGCATGGTAGCAAACGCCTCGACCGGGATTCCGAGCGCCGTGGCGACCACCGGCGACACCAGCACCAGCGCCGCGCCGCTAACCAGCCAGTGCGCAAAGGTTTTCGCTATCACGATGACGGTTAGATTCTGCCCAGACAGCGCCAACTGCTCCAAGGTTCCGTCGTCCGCGTCGCTCTTGAACAGAGAATCGAGCGACAGCAGCGAGGCCAGCAGCGCCGCCACCCACAGCACTCCCGGCGCCACGTCCCGCAGCAGCGACAATTGCAGGCTCAATCCCAACGGAAACAAGGTAGTCACGATCAAGAAGAAAACCAGCGGCTGCAGCAGTTGCTCCGGCCGCCTGAAACTGAGACGCAATTCACGGTGTATGACCAGGAACATTGCCCGCCAGGCGCCGACATGCGTCGCGGCGAGGCTCATCCCGCGAGCTCCAAGCGCCGCATGGCCGTCGTCAGATTGAGGGCATGATGCGCGACCACCAGTGCCAGTCCGCCGCCGTTCAGATGTTCCGTGAGCATCGTCGAAAGCAGCTCCGATCCGGCCGTATCGAGATTGGTAAAGGGCTCATCCAGGAGCCAGAGCGCGGCGCGCGCCGCGAGCACTCGCGCCATGACCACGCGGCGCCGCTGGCCCGCGGATAACACCCGCACCGGCAAGTCCGCACAGCCCGCGACACCAGTGCGATCCAGGGTCGCCCGCAGCTCGGGCAGGGTGACGCGGCGTTTGAGACCCACCATGAAGCGCAGGTTTTCCAATGCGGTCAGGTCGCCCTTCAATGCCGGCTCGTGCGATGCGTAGGCAAGCGCGCATTGATAGTCGGACCGCACGGTCGCAATCGGCTTGCCGAGCCACGCCACACTTCCCTGTTCGGGTCTCAGCAAGCCGCTGACGACCCGTAACAAGGTGGTCTTGCCGGTGCCGTTGGGTCCCGAGATGTGCAGCAGTTCGCACGGCCGCAGTTCGAGGCTCACGCCCTTGAGCACATGACGGTCGCCGCGCCAGACATGGACCTTATCGACGCAAAGACCGTCAACCGCACTGTTCATGGGTCGGCGAGCTTAGCGAAATCAAAGAGTTGAAGCTACCAATTAATGTACGTATCCGATTTCCCGAGCGACCAGATACTCTCTCCCAAGCCGCTAAATGCTCGCCGACAGGCTCGCCAGCAGGCGTGAATTTGTCAGATCCACGATACGCGCGCCCACCGAGCGCCCCTCGATGAGCAGTTCGCCGGCCGCGATCGGCAGCTTGAAGCGGCGCGGTCCGGCGCTTCCGGGATTGACGAAAAGCACCCCGCCGCTCGAGCATCGGCCTGTGTGAATGCCCCGAAACGACTACCTGCACCCCGGCTGACGCTGGGTCGATGCGCAGATCCGGGGCGCGCGGCGCCCGAGTGGCGCGGCCTTACCGGCCGCGCCACATGGACTCAATGCGCCCAATGACCCTCGTAGTGGTGCCAGTACCCGCCCCGGTGGTCCCAGCGGTCGGGCACCCAATGATAGCCAGGCCGCGCACCGACCCAACGTCCGGGAACCCAGACGTGAGCACTGCCGTTCCATTCATAATAGCCCGGCGCCCATACAAAACCCACTCGCGGCGGCGGCACGACTTCTACCGGCGCCACCGGTGGCGCAACGGTGATGCCAATTGCGACTCCCGCCGAGCCGACGGCGGGAACGAGCATTGCGCTGCCGGCAATGCACAGACTCATGAACAACGCTTTTCGAATGCTTCTCATCTCTCACTCCTACCAGACGTAACTCTCACTCCTGCCAGATCTCACACGATTTGATCGGAAACTTCATAGCTACAACGCTCATTTCCGATGCTCGGTTGACCGCTTGACTACGTCTGTAGGACGGCGCCGCATTCAGATTACAGGTGCTTAATCGGCATTCCGCTCCGCGGAATACGGCGTGATGGCCTCCGCTTTGAGTGTGGGCAGCGTCTTGACGCTGCGAATCACTTTCAGGCGTGCCGCAGCCGCCGCCAGCAGCAGCGCGCTGCCCCCAGCAAATCCGAGGGCCGCGCGCAGACCGAGGTGTTCGCCCAGCCACCCCCCCAATAACGCGCCCGGTCCTGCCGGCAGCAGAATCAACCAACGCATCGTCGCCGTCATGCGACCCAGCATCGGCCCCGGTGTGACGGATTGCCGCAGCGACAGAAAATTGATGAATATGAAGACCGCGCCCATGCCATAGGAGAACAACATGACCGCGTATGCAGCGACGCCGATCCGATTGAGCGGCGCGAAGGCCAGCAGCAGCCAGCCCGTACCGCATATCGCAAAGCCGAGCAGCAGCGTTGGACCGGGACCCAGACGCCGCACCACCCGATAGCCGAGCGCACTGGCGGCGACCGTGCCCACTCCCAGCGCGACATAGGCCAACCCCACCCCGCGCGCGGTCAAGCCCAACTGTCGCGTTGCGAACAGAATTTGCACCACCATGGCCGCTTGATTGCAAATCTGCCACATGCCGACGCAGCTCGCCATGGTGGCCAGCAGCTTGTGGCTGCGCACGAAATTCAAACCCTCACGCATCGCAGGCCAAAAAGGAGCGTTGGCTGCACTCGGTGTTTCCTTCACCGGTACGCCGCGCAGAATCGATGCCGAGACCAGCAGCAGCAGTGCGTCCGCCAGCAGCGCGACCGGCGCACCGGTCACCTTGATCAAGGCTCCCGCCGCACCGGGGCCGGTCACTTCGGCGGTGGATGATGCCAGGGCGTTCTTCGCATGCGCCTCGACCAACCTCTCGCGCGGCACGATCTGCGTCAGGACGATTTGCGCGGCGCTCCCGGCCGTTGTGTTCACCGCGCCGATCAAAAATCCCACAAAGTAAAGCCAGTGCATCGACAACCAGCCGAGCCACCATGCCAGCGGCACCGTCGCCACGGTCACCGAGATCGACAGCTCGCCGACCACGTACACCGGCAATTTGCGCACGCGATCGAGCCAGACGCCTGCGGGCAGCGAGAACAGGACAAAGGGAAATAACTCAGCGGCAGTGAGCAGTCCCATCTGCGTGGGCGAGGCGTGCATCAACACCGCGGCCGATAGCGGCAGGGCGAGCAGCGTCACCTGCCCGCCGAATGAGGAGATGAGGATCGAGGTCCACAATCGCCGATAGGTCGCATCGCGCAGCAGATCGGTCGGCCCCAGCGTGAAACGCTGAAGCCACCGAAGCGGTAGCAAATTCAGTTTACCCAAAGCTCTGCGGGTGCCAGTCCGGCAAGCTCAAAATAAGCGCTGCCCGGATGCGAGCTCGAGAGAAGGCTTTCAATCGACTGGAATGGGGCGCGATCTCGATGCTGTTGCCACAGTGAAGTCGCCAACTCTCGCGCCGTCTGCATGCTGAGCGCGATGCTAAGTAGCTGCCCGCGGCATGTCAAACGTGCAGCGCCTGCTCCTCGGCGATGCTGCCGCTGAAGGGCAGCTCGCGAGCATGTACCGCCTCATCGCACGTCCAGCGCTCGACAGGCGGCAACGGCTGATCGGTCAGCAGCGCCAACAGGCTGGCGTTGGTTGCCTGGACCGCATCGAACGGCGTGCCGTGCCGCGAACCGCGCACGACCACAAAATCGGCGCCCAGCCGCGCGGCCAGCGCACGTTTCTCCTCGAGCGGCGTGAAATCGTTCTCGGCGGCAATCACCAGCGTCCTGCTCCTGAGCCCTTGGAGCCGATCGAGCGCCGTCCAGCCTATCAATGCGCGCCCTGTGTCCAAGTAAGCGCTGGCGGGCATCGCGCCCACCACCGCCGCTGCCCGTTCCCGCAGCGGACGCTGCCAGGGCATCGGAAACAGGCGCTTCGCCGCGAGTCGCGCCGCCCGGCGCATGCCGATGAGCGCTATGAGGACCATCGAAAGCCTCGCCTCGCACCACTTGCTCCAGTGGTCGAGGCGATAGGTCGCCAAACTATTGATCAACGCCAGCCGGCGAACGCCTTCGGGGCGTTGCAGCGCCATCTCGAGTCCCACCGCACCGCCGAGTGAAAACCCAACGATGTTGACCCGAGGTTCCGCCAAGTGATCGAGCAGGCACCATAGCGAGGTCGCAAATCCGGCGATGCTGCAGCTCTCGCCCGGCGGCGCGCTGCGGCCGCTCCCCGGTAGATCCGGCATGATAATTCGAAATCGCCCCTCGAGGGCCGGCACCTGCAAGGCCCAATCCGCACCGCTCGATCCAAGGCCGTGAATCAATACGAGAGGCTCTCCGCTCCCCCGCTCCAGGTAGTGCACGGATCGGCCATTGTGAACATAAAAAGGCATCTTTGTCGTCCTCATCACATCGCGTCATATTTTTGTAACGCGTGAGGCGGCTAGACGTTGGCGGTTACGGTCAATTTTGCCCAGTCAGAATTTTCTGATTTCTCTGTAGGCAATTCGGCCGCGGGGCGGCGATCGAGGGCGGCCGCGCCGTGGAGTTCGCAGAACTGGGCGCAGTTTCTGTAAAGTACGGGTAGCCGGCGTACCGGTCTCGCTCGTTGCAGCCGCGAGTCGGGTAATCGGCAAACTGGTCGCCTGAAGTTCCAGCCCCGCCATCTCGGCGCCGGCGATGAGGAGACGAATCAGATGGTACAAGCCCGTGCGGTGATCTGCCGCAAGAGGGACGCGCCCGTAGTCGTGGAGCGCATCACGGTCAAATCGCCGAAGCGCGGCGAGGTGATGGTCAAGCTCGCCGCCTGCGGCGTGTGCCACTCTGACCTATCGGCGACCAACGGCACTATTGCGATGCAGCTGCCGCTCATTCTTGGCCACGAGGCGGCGGGCGAAGTGATCGAAGTGGGCGAAGGCGTCGCCGAACTGGCGCCCGGCGATCATGTCATCTGCTCCTTCCTCTACATGTGCGGCGAGTGCCGCTTCTGCGCCATGGGCCGTCCGGTGCTGTGCCTCAATCAGGGCAAGGCGCTCACCACGCTGCCCGACGGCACGGTGCGCACCTACGACGCCCAAGGCGGCGCGCTCAATGTTTTCTGCGGCTGTGGTGTGATGGCCGAATACGCGACCCTGTCGGTCGGAAGTGTCGTCAGGATCGATCCCGCAATCCCGCTCGACCGCGCGGCGCTGGTAGGCTGCGCCGTCACCACCGGCGTGGGAGCGGTATTCAACACGGCGCGTGTCCGACCGGGCTCCAGCGTCATTGTGATCGGTTGCGGCGGGGTCGGGCTAAACGTCATCCAAGGGGCGCACATCGCGGGTGCCGGACGCATCATTGCGATCGATACGCTTCAGGCAAAGCTCGACATGGCGAAGCAATTCGGCGCCTCTGAAACTCTGCTCCCGCAGCCCGGAGAGGACGTGGTCAAGCCGATCAAGAAATTGACCGGCGGCGGAGCGGACTATGCCTTCGAGTGCGTCGGCAGCGGCGAGCTCGCCTCACTCGCGTATCGCGCCGTCGGGCGCGGCGGCCTCGCCGTGGTGGTCGGTATTGCCAAGCCGAGCGAGTCGACTTCGGTACGGACCATGACCCTGCCGTTCGAGGAAAAGACACTCACCGGGAGCTATTTCGGCTCCTGCGTGCCGCGCGTCGACTTCCCGCGCATGCTTGCACTGTACATGGCCGGGCGGCTGAAGCTCGATGAGCTCATCACGCATCGCTACAAGATCGAGGAGGCGGCGCAGGCCTTCGCCGACCTCGAAGCCGGCAACAACGCGCGCGGCATCATCGAGTTCAAGGAGCCGGTCGTTCCATGGTGACTAGTGCGAGAAACAATCGCTCTCGCCGCTTGGAGCCTGATCGGTGGTAGCTGTGCTTGGCTGACGGTCGTAGGTACACACATATCGTACCACGGTAATCGGAAGCACTATGCTTGAGCCTTCTCGAATGCCGATGGTGGTGTTCTTTGAGCCAACGATTAGCAGCCCATCGGGCTCGGCTTGCAAAAGTACTCCGCAGACGGTTTGCATAGCCAGACCGTGATCGAATTGAATTACCGCACACACGCGCTTCTTAACGAAGCTCTCGAAGATTCTGGGTTCAGCGACAGCTGTTGCAGGTTGCTCGGATTCGTTGTTGCAACCGCACAGCACAGCAACGCAAGCAAAGCCGATCAATTTGAATTGCATTGCTCACCCCCTGTGTTGCGATCGCAGTTCCCGATATCGAGGGCCGGCGGCGCCTCGCAGGGCGTTTAGACAGCCGTTAGATGAAAGTGCGGCCGCTGCTGCGAAAGGCTCAAGTAAGTATTGATTTCGGTGGTGCCCTCGCCCGGACTCGAACCGGGATGGCTGCTAACCGACGGATTTTAAGTCCCAAAATCAACACGTTAGCACAACATACGCACACGTAAGTGCATGTTCGATATAGTGTCAGGGGTGGCTCCGCTTGTTAAGACAGATTTTGCTTCAGGATAAGTGGATCTGCCTGGGCGGTGGATAGTGATCGTCTCTTCATCTTTGATCTTCGTCAATGGTCTTCGACTCGCGCGGTCTGCCGCGCTCAGCGGCAGAAGCTCTTGGTTTTTTCTCCGGGTCGAAAAATCCGAGCTCCGTAAAAGCCCCAGGAGCCGAGATCTCGATACACCCCCTACCTCGGTATCACCGGAAATCGAGGTGGCGTGCGATTTTGTGGTCATGCCCGTCACGCTGCCGCCCGCGTCGAAGTTGCGAGCGCATCGAAATACACCTCGTCCGGCGTCGCGTAGTTGAGATTCTCGTGAAGGCGCCGCGCATTGTAGAAGCTGAAATATTTTTGGAGCGACTCGCGCGCTTCAGTCCCGTTCGCATACGCCCGCAGATAAACTTCCTCGTACTTTACGCTCCGCCACAACCGTTCGATAAAGACGTTGTCGATCCAGCGTCCCTTGCCATCCATGCTGATCGCAACGCCGGCGGCCTTCAGCGGCGTGATCCAATCCTCGCTCGTGAATTGCGATCCTTGATCGGTATTGAAAATCTCCGGCCGCCCGAATTTCCTCATCGCCTCCTCGAGCGCTTCGACACAGAAGTGCGCCGTCAGCGTGTTCGACAGCCGCCAGGCCAGGACTTTGCGGCTCGCCACGTCCAAAATCGCCATCAAGTACATAAACCCGTGCGCCATCGGCAAATAGGTCAAATCCGAGGACCACACCTGATTCGGCCGATCGATCACCAGGTTCTCGAGCAAATACGGGTAAATCGTCGCCTCGCGCGCCGGGATGCTCGTGCGCGGCTTTCTGTACAGCGCCTCGATCCCCATCTGGCGCATCAGGGTTGCCACATGCTTGCGCCCAACCTCATGCCCCTCACGGCGCAACTGCGCCGCGATTTTCCGAGCCCCGTAGAACGGCGCCTCCAGGTGCAGCTCGTCAATCCGGCGCATCAACTTCAAATCCCACTCCGATACCGGCCGCGGCCGGTAGTACACGTTCGATCGGGACAACTCCAAAAGCTCGGCCTGACGCTTCACGCTCAGCTCGCCGCCCCGTTCAATCATCGCTTGCCGCTCAGGCCGGGAAATTTCCCGAGCGCACCGGACAAAAAATCCCTCTCCATCGTCAGCTCCCCGATCTTCTCGCGTAGCTGGCGGATCTGCTCCTTACCGTCGTCGGCGACCATGGCACCGCCAAATATCCCCGCCATGTTCTCCAGCGCCTGCGTCTTCCAGCTGCTCACCTGGTTCGGGTGCACCTCATGGTGCGCGGCAATCTCCGCCACCGTCTTCTCGCCCCGAATCGCTTCCAATGCCACCCGCGCCTTAAAGGCTGCTGAGTGGTTCCGTCTCGGCTTCTTCATGGACTTCTTCCCTCCGGTTACCTTAGTGCCCGGGCAGAAATCCACTTATACCCGTGTCTTAAATGTCGGGGCCACCTCTGTCCGCCGACGCGCCGAAATCTGGTTTTTGCCCGCTTTCGTACCCGAGTGCAAATCAAAATGCAAATCGCATGGAGACCGCACCCCGCGATCTGCGGGCCTCGGCCGTGATCGCATACTAGGGGAAGGCAAATATGTCAGTCACCGACGAAGCCCTATGGGCGGTCGCCAAAAATGCGGCTCGCCACCTGATAGAGGCGAATCAGCACTACAGGGGTACGAGATTTGCGAGCGCGGTAGCGTCCGCGGTGTATGCAATCGAGGAGACCGGCAAAATGTCGTATCTCGTTACTTGGGGTGAAAGTCCCAAAAGTAAGAGACACGCGGCTCACACCATGCTGTTTTTTGCGCTTCTCAAGGTGGTCGAGAACTGGAAATCGAATTGGGAATGGGTCCAGATTCTACGAAGCGGGCTCGCACCTGATGCAGTGCTGACCGAGCAGCAGCAGCGCACGATGGCCGCACATCCGGAGTACGCGGAAATAGTCGAGCAACTGCGCGCAGGGAAGCTATCGACACTTGAGGAGCGAACACAAGCGTTTGCGAGCGCTATGGTGACGAAAGAGGAGCGGGATGGCACCACCGAGAAATGGAAGCCTCTGTTTGAAAAAGGGCTCCAACAGCAGCGCCTCCGAGCTACCTATGTGGACATCACTGAATCCGGCTTCAACAGTCCGGAGGCAACCGGGCCTGATGAAGCGAGCATGCTGTGCTGGCTGGCTTTAGCGATGCTGTTCTTGATCTTCACTATGGCATTGGTTGCCGGACGGCTGGAAAACTACAAAGCCGAGATCGAAAAACTGTGGCCGGATGATTTGATAGGGTCAGCGGACATTACTCGGTTCCTGCTGGCCATACAAAGCGCCAGCGTTGCATCGAGCGGTGCTACGGCGCCCGCAGCGGCGCCCAGCGCACTATGATCTATGCCGAGACTAGAGCACCAGGACGAGATCGACGCCTACTATCTAGCCGATCCGGCGCACCCGCGTGCAGCAGGCGTTTTGTGGCCTGCTCTCATCGAACGTAGGGTGGACAAGCTCTTTGACTGCGCACTAAGACCGGACAAGAGCGTGCACAACGACCTCTTTCAGCCGAGCGGGGCACTCGGTAATTACGCCGTAAAAGTCCGTCTCGCATACATGCTTGGCTGGTTCGGCAAGGATTTTTTCGACGATTTAGTTTTGATCGGGAAGATTCGTAATAGATTTGCGCATAAGATCGAGGCGAAAGATTTCTCGGATCAGCAAATTTCCACATGGCTCAAAAACATGGCGGCCTACCGCTTGCTTCCCAAGATGCTCAAAGACGCGAAGGCGCGCGCAAAGGTAGAACCCAGCGCGGTAAACCTTGTGAAAGTAAGCATTATTGAGGGCGCGCTAGAGGGTGACCATATGGGGTTCCGGTTTTGCGTGGACCAGATGATTCACTACCTAAATAGGTGCCGCGCAAACATGGAAAAGAATCTAGCATCTCTGTCAGAGGGTTGGCTCATAGGTGAAGAAACTCCGATTCGGCGATCTAAGTCCGAGTGAAAATCGGCGCGCTGCCGAAATGCGGCGGCGATCGGCGGGCCGCTGTGGTCACCTACGTCCGGTGCGGCGAGGAGTTCACGCCGAGGCGCGGAGACGCGAAGCTGTGCAGTGCAGCCTCCGGTGCCGCGCGCCCGGCATCGGCAGGTCAAACCGCCTGCTCTATCTGCGTGAGCCGCGCGCCTTTTATGACAGCATGTTTATTAGCGCCGCAACAATGTGAAAACGGTGAGCCTTGACACGATTTTGTAGTCTGCTTTCAGCTACGGTTTGCAAAGCGAAGGCCGATGATATTAATGTGTTGGCCTGTGACCGGAGGAATTCAACCAATGATAATGTTAGGTGAGCGTACGGGCTTATCGTTGGAATACCAGCGAGAATATGGGACTGCCCGTAGGTATGTTGACATCACGGATGTCACTAACTATCCCCTTGGTGGCCGCGTAGGTCGCGTCTTTGGTCCCGGCTTCTTTGAACAAATCAGCAGCCTCGGTAGCATTAATGTTCGTTCTTTCGACCATGATGCTACCGATTCGTTTTTGATCCGCTAAGATTCCGTCGAGGATCTGCTGCGCCATACGCTGATCGATGTTTATGGAGCCCGTGGTATTGAACGACACGCCGTGAAACATAAATGTCGAATGCGGACAGGCAATTCGATTATCACCGGCGAGAAAAATCGCATTTCCAATCGAATCTACGTTCCCGACGTTGTGAAAGGTTATTTTTGCGGGCAATCCGCGGAATACGTTGTAAACATTGATCCCGTTCATAATCGCTCCGCCCGGAGTTGAAAATAGAACGTACAAATGGTTGTGCCCTTGGCCTACAACTTGAGTAGCTGTCGCGATCAGTTGCTCCGTCGTAGTTGGATTGATCTCCGCAGAGAAAGAAATGTAAGCGGTTTTGTAATTCGGGAGGTTTAGGTCCATCTGCGCAACTCCGTTGACACGACATAATCCCTACTGCCCATATTAAACGCTTTTTTGGAGTTTAGTTTCGCGGCGTCGTCATGCGTACCGCCTACGCTGTGCATTTCTTCTGATGGCACTTGGAGCATCGCAACCGACGCACGACGAGCGCCTGGGCGATCGTGCTGAACGTGTAAAGGAGGCCGTTTTCCATCTTAGTGCGGTTCGTCGACGTCGCTCACCGCTGACTCTTTCCAGCCCATCCGGAGCCGGGTAGGCGACGACCACGGTTCATGACGTCCACCCTGCTAGCTTTCGACCCTTGGCTCTGGCCCTCTTGGGGTTTTTTCACTTTGGCCCTTTGTTTCCTGGTTCCTTTGACGCACAGCCTGATATGGGAGAGCGTCACGAACCCGGCCTTACAAATTGGGCATCTCATGCGATCCATGCTAGCTCCGGCACATCGCTTCAGTGTGCAGTGTCCCTACCGGATTCAAACTCAATCTCAGACTCAACGAGAGCGACCAGCTGCAAATGCTCCGCGGCAGCCTTCCGCTCACGTGCGCTGATGCCACGCTGGCGCAATTCCAATTCGGCACTCGCGCGGATCCGGCGTAGTTCGATGATGGCCCAGCCGCGCATGTGCTGATACTCCTGCAGCATCCGGTTGTCGGGCTCGAGCTCCTCGACTAGCGCCATTTTTTCGCGGAGCTGACGCAGCATAGCCACGATCTCCATCGTCTCGCGCGTCGTCTTGCTGATGCCTTGGCGCTTTGTCGATTTTGGCCCAATTCGCACGGTCTCGTGCATTGACTCGGCGAGTTTCGCTTCGAGGCCGTCGGCGATCGCCACGCTTGCCCGAAGTTGATCTCATTTCGGCTTCCACGCGCAGACGAAGTGCATCACGGCCTCAATCACAGTATCGGGCGCGACCGGCTCCCATGCAACGTCTGGGATCATCGATACACTGCTGTTGCTCCCATCGCTGTAGTACTCGGTTAGCGCCTCCCCATGATGCGTTTCGTTGAGGCAATTAATAGCTTCATGGCTCTGCTTGTACGCCACCCACTTGTTCGCATTCGCACCGTCGCCTCTTTCGGAATGAGGCTGCAAAACCATCTTAAGCCATGCGAGCCGAATCTCTCCCGCGACTCGGATGCTGGAAACATCCACGAACATTTCGAGTTGACCGTTCTTGGCGACTGGCACCCACTCCGACGCCTGCGCCGTCCCGCACGCGAGCAAGAAAGTCACCATAGTCACCCGCTTCATTACCCACTATCCCCGCAACTGTCTGCGCATCATTCTTTGCACGTAAATTCCTTCGCCGATAGAGGCGCTGTGCATGTGCCTACAGACTTCAATTCTTTGTCATAGCTTTCAATTTCAATCTTGGTGATGTTTTCAATCTGATCCCTCACAAGTTGGACCTTTGGAGAATTCTGCTCGTGTATAGGCAGAAAGTAGTATGCAATTCCTGGATAAAAGGAGGAGCGCTGTGTTTCCTTAATGTGTAACTGCTCGCGGATTAAATCGATAATCTTGATCGCGTCTCGTTGAAATTCCCCTTTTGTGCGGCGTTTACGGTTTTGATTCAACCCCAAATGTACGGAGATTCTAATCCCGTTATTGTCATCTGTTGGCTTAACAAGTATCCACAAGGAGTCAATCACAGGAAAAATGTCATGGGGGCCGAAGCCCTGCATTTCCAGACTTCTGGAAAACCAGTCCGCCCACTCCGCGTTTAATCGAGCTATCCCAAAATCCCATGCTGTTACGGAAGTATGTTGAAGAATAACGATCGCGTCTTGTGGGGCTGGGTCCGCGGCTTGCGCCGTTCCGCACGCGAGCAACAGCGATAGCAGTATTGTTTTGTGCATTCCCTCGCCTCCCTGGCGACAGTTTCCCACGGTCGCTCCGTCCGATACAACAGCGCCGCCTTCCGGCGGCTTTTCGTTTTGCGCGCTACAGTGTGACCAATAACACGGCGAGTCCCGGTAGGCCGAGAGACACTTACTAAAGGGAGCGCGCGCGTTTCTTTTGGTTCAGCCCCAGGGAGTTGATATGTGGAAATCGGTGCTACTAGTGACAATTGCAGCGATGGCGGCCACCGCAACGTCCGTGGGGGCGGACAGGAGTGCACCAGTTGATCTTGCAGCATTGCAAGCCAAAGACCCGTCCACGTCGATCCAATACCTTTACGAGCAATGTACCGGGGATATCCCGAAGCGGAATATCTGCACTGCATATATCGTTGGCGTGTCGGAGACTTTGAGCGAGATCGGACTCCAAAAATCGGCGCGGTCATCCGGGATATGCTTCAATGGATTATCTATTGATTATGCTGCCGCAGTACAGGTATTCAAGAATTGGGCGGAGAAGCACCCCGAAGCTTGGGGCTTAATCAGATACGCCGGGGTTATGTGGGCGTTGAAGGAGACTTGGCCGTGCAAGTAAGCGAACCATTTTTTGATCCGTACGAAGCTGCCGTGGATTGCTTCCTTCGCCTTGGTGGGCACACGCCGTCTGTGATCCGTTCACCGCCCGGCTTGCTAAAACAATACCGTTCCCATTTTGCAGGATCATCGAATTACGCTCATGGCACACGAATAGAGGAAGCCGAACAGGACCACGTTTCAGTGCGCGGCACCAATATTGCCGGTCAAGATTTCGAATGGCCAGAGCCTGAGTAGGTTGACGGGTCGTCGCAGGGCCTGGCGTTTCTGTGGAAATACTTCGACGCGCGAAACTTAATCCCCGCCGCCTCTGCCGCGCGCTTACAAATCACACTAGGATTTTAATTTTCGCCTTCCGCGCACGACTGCCACTGTGCCGAGCAACAGCGTGAGCCCACTCGCCGCAGAGGCCGGGTCGATCTCGGGCGCGGAAGTTCCAAAGACGGTAATCGCTGCGCCGCCAGCAGGAGCAGGAGAACCCCCAAAAGAACCATTCGCCGAGTACACATTGCCGGTATCGTACTTACCGGGAGCCCACCCTTCGCTGGAGGTTTCCGGCCCCAAAGCGGCTAAAGCGAAAAAGTAATCACCCGCGCTTAGGGTTATCTGGCCGGTCTTGATGGTCACTACGTTTGTCGAGTAATCGCCATTCGGGCCAGATCCCGGCACGAGAGTACGCCAGGAATAAATACTCTGTCCCTCTTGCGGATTACTCACTACGGCTTGTCCTGAAACAATCGGCGCGTAGATCTCGGTTCCTGTGATGCCGGATATTATTCCGGTCGGAGCGCCTGATGGCATGCCGTTGACATCCGTATAAATCGACCAACTGTAGAGACTTTCAGGATACGCACGTAGATCCTCTACGGTAAAGCTCACCGCTCCGATCGTAGAAGTGTTGCTCAAATCGATCAGCGTCGCGGTCTGCCAATTGAGACCATTGGATGGCCCTAAGCCATTATTACCCACGATTCCCTGTGGATCATAAGGGTTCTCATAAAGCACTGCCCCCTGCGCCGCTGACGCCGATAGCAACGCCATACCAATCAGTGGCAGAATCTTTTTGCTCATCACAGCTCTCCCTGGCAAATCACGCGCTCGCGTCCCATCTCATCCCTAGATATCACCGATGCCAGGGCGCATCAATGATCTGTGATCCATCTCAAAAGATTTGGCGATCAAATGTGACGGCCGTCACAGTTTCCGGGTGATAACTAAAATCGCCGCACTTAACATTGGATTCATCTCTTGCTGTGCCAATGGCGCTCGGGTCGCGGTGCGATCACGTTCATGCACGGATTGAAGCAGCCGGCAGCGCTCGAACATAAAATAGATCTAAGCCATTGTAAAAATGCCCCCCGACGGTGATGGTTGGATCGTGAGCGTGTTCGGCGAAGCCACCGTGAATGCGGCGCTCGACAGCGTGACATAGCACAGTACGTACCCGGCGCCGCCGCCGGTCGAGTTCCTGATCACCGCGTACTTGATGTCGTTGAGAGCCGAGCCGTTCGCCGTAAAGACGATCCCGATGCTCGTGAAAGTGAACTTGTACTGCCGCGCGGAGGCGCCCACGATCCACTTGCACCCCGCCGGCGTGAGTGCCCGACCGCCAGCTGCATACCCACCGCGCGCCGTGATTTCACATCGGTGGCATGCCGACCCTCGGAGCAACGAGTTTCGTCGCTCCAAGGAGCAACGTTTTAACAGTTAGAGAATGTGATATGGCTGCAGGTGACTGGCACGTTTTCGGCCGCGCTAAAAAATATATATGCAATGGCACGATTACTTTAGGCGCAGGCGTCTTCAGAATGTGCCTGCATCGTCCATCGGCCTCGGCGGCGCTCCTGGCGTTGTCGACGCGCTCGACTTGGGGTTCGATCCCCGCGGAGATCTCGGGCAAGCCGGCAATCAGGAAAAGGGCTCCACGCCGAGGGTCGGTGCAACCCGATGTGAAGGTAACGTCCTCACTTTACGGCTCGCCACGGGGTACTGGGTCCGTGGGAACGAGTCTTGACCGCGTCACGATCTCTCGCTCGCGCAGCGACCGCTCGAAGATCCGCGCGACCTCGTCGCCGCGCAGCGTCGTTCGATCGAGCAGCGCGCCGGCGATCGCCGCGACTTCCGGCCAATGGCGCGTGAGCAGCTCCTCCACCCTGGAGTTCACACGCTGGCAGATAGTCGCGCGCCGAATCGCAAATGCGCTCAAGTTCTCGCACTCGCCGGTGGCCAGGTCGATGCACTGCTCGGCGCGCAAAAAATCACCGTCATCTCGCCAGTCCATTCGCTCCGGGTTCCGCCGCCGTGTCGCAACCGGTCCCGCGAGCGCTGCGACTGCGTGATGGAGCGGATCGCCCGTCTCAATGCCGTGAACTAGCGTTGTGAGTCCTGCGAAGACTTGACGCTGTGCGACGGTGCGCGCGATCGTGACGCGGTCAATACCGATGTTGAAAACGGCGAAGCCAATGCAATGCCCGGCCTCGTGAACCGCGGTGCGCTCTGAGTCGCTCATCGGCGCTGGGGCCCATTTGCCGGCGTGTTCCAAAATTCCCGCGGTCCGCTGCTCCCCTCGCCCGCGGGCTGCCAGTTGATGTTAGCAACGACGGTGCGATTTTCTATTTCACGCGGCGGCGCGTCGCCCTCGCCGGCGTACTTCCACTGGGTGACGCGGCTCTCGAACGCGGATCGGTTCAGCTCCGCCATCAGTGAGGCCGCTTCCTTCTCAAATTCCACGAGCGCGGATTGATTCGCGCAGCGTTGCGCTTCGTAAGCCTCGGCTGCACGATCGAAGTTCGCGCGCGCCTCGTTCATCGCCCGTTCCAGCGGCGCAAGTTTGCGGTTGCCCTCTTCGATGCGGACTGCCTTCGCCTCGTTCACCGCGTCGAGCTTCGCCGTCAGGGCCCGGCCCTTCTCGGCGAGTTTGCGCCACCGCGCGAGATCCCGCTCATATTGCAACTCCCCATCATCAGGTCCGTACCGCGCGACGTAACTCTCGCGCAGCTTTTCGAGCACCGGCGAGGACGATGGAGGCGCTAGCGCCGCCTCGGCGTCCCGCACCAACGCTTGCTCAAATCGATTCCGATCGATTGGTTTCATTTCCCGTCTCTCCTCTTGAGTTGCAATCTACGACGCGCGAGTATCGAGAAGTCGCGATACAGCGCGCGCCAGCGATAAAAGGTTGCGTGCTTGAGCCCAAGTCGCTCCCGCACCGTCGCGATCGCGTCCCGCTCGTTGTAACCGGCGGCGCAGGCGGCGGCGATGAGCGCCTCCAAGTGCTGCGCCTCGGCGAGCGTGCGCGTGCGCCGCGGGTCGTGGTTTACGAGGGCGACGATCGCGTCCGCCGTGGCGTCCAACCAGGCCGGATCGGCGCCGCCTTGCTCCGCGAAGTCGAAGAGTTGCGCGAGACGGGCGAATAGATCGGCGTCGGTCACCCGGTCCCCTCTTGATACTGGGCGAGCAGCTCGCGAAGGTCAGTGCTTTTCACGCCGCCGCGCTGCGCACAGCAATTCGATCAACAGCGCGCGCTCGACCGCAGTGAACGTGAACGCATCGCGCTGCGTGGTCCACGCGAGTTTCTGCTCCAACTGCCAAAGCAGCCGCTCGCGCGGCGTCTCTTGGATGTCAGGATCGGCGAGCGCGAACGCGCGCTTAAGCACCGCGTCGAGCCGCGTCAGCTGCATTGGCCTGAGTGTTTGCTTCGGGTGCTTGCATCGCTTCATGGTGCTGTCCTTCATCAGTCATCAGTCTCGCGAGATGCTTATCGAGCCGGCTGCGCTCGTGGAGCACGCCGCCGCGAACGTCGCGGAAGAACTTTTGCATACCGAGATTCCAGCCGCGAAACGTGCCGAGAATCGCTTGGCGCGTGTTCTCGCAGACGATCGCCGATTCGCCAAACGAGAGCTTGCCAGCAAGCTTGTCGTAAAGCTGCTGCGATTCGCGCTGTGCAGCTTCACAGCCGTGCGCATAGATCGGCGCAACCAACATTTCGACTTCATCGATGCTCAGCCAATGCTTTAGCTGCCGTTCAGCCCGTAGCTGTTGCTGGCGAATCTGCGCGTGCGTCAACTGCGCGCGCGCGTCGCGGTTCGCGTTGGCTGTCTTCGCTTGCTCCAGGAGCTTGACCAGCGAAGGGATGGGGTCGACTTCCCGACGCCTGCCTTTGCCTTTGAACACGATCGAGCCCTCGCCGATGAGCTGGCCGAGCCGGCGCGGTGTCACCGAAATCAGCGTTGCGAATTCAGACTTTTTCACTTTTGAGCCTCCAAACGGAAACGGAAACGAGGTAAAAAACGCTACGCGGTGGCGGGTTCCCGCCGCCTTCGGTACCCGTGTGCGTCCGCGGTGATCCAGGACCCCCAAGTTTTGTAATTCCTCAAGACAGGCACTGACAGAACTGACAGAAGGCTGTCCGTAATTTTCAATTTCCCCATGTCGGGGACTGACAGAACTGACAGAAGGACTTTTGGCGGTTTTGTCGGTTCCTGACTTGGAGGTTTTAAAAATCACGTGCTCTCCCAAGCCTTGAACTTCGGGTTGACGTATAGCGTGCGTCGGGCACGTCCGGGAGTGGGTTCGACGAATTCGTGCAGGATGTCGTAGTCAATCAGGACCGATATTGCGGCGGTGCAGTCTTCCCGTGTCGCGAGTTGCGCCCAACAGCGTCTGTAAATGTCACGGATCGTGAACTGATGACCCACATCGCCGGCTTCAATTCGCTTGGCGAGCGCCCGCGCGGCCTCAAGATCCGGTGCGAGTGCCGGCGAGTAGATGCGCCGTGCATGCGTTTCCAGATACTCGGCCCATTGAACAGCTCGCTCCACGGCAGTCAGTTCCACCGGGCTTTCGCTTTTCTCCGCCAGATGTATCAGCAATGCGAGCGCCGGCACGAGTTTGCGATATTTCGAGAGGTGCGCTTCCATGATTGGGTGTTCGGAATCGTTGCGTAGCCGCAGCTCAAGCGATTCGCGCCAGTGATCAAACAGCTCTTGGGCGGCAGAATCGAAATTCATGACTGGAATGATCCCGGGATCCAGGCCAGAATTTGCCGCCGTGACTTGATCCAACCGGGCGATGCAATCCTGCATCGCTGTGCGTGCGGCGAAATTCGGCGCGCGGTCTACGTTGCGCCACGTCTTCGGAGCGTCCGGATACACGCACAATTGAAAGCGTTGCAAAAGACCATCGTCGCCGGTGCCGCGAAGGCTGTGAACGAGCGCAGCAGCGGGGCCAGGCTGCATGCTGCCAAACACTGACAGGCAAGCGCCTGGGATGTGGATAGTCCCGCGGCTGATCGTGTCGCAGGTAAACCGATTTGTGCCGTTCCAACATTCGAGATAGAACGCACGATCAGACTCATGCCCTTGTTTTTCGAGAGTTCTAAACCAACCGCTCAGCTCATCGCGGAAGCACAGCAATCCGAAATGGTTTTCGGCCAGCAATTCGCCTAGCTTCTCAACCGTGGAATCATTGACGATGTAACGCTTGCAGACGGGCTTTGGGATTTCGCCCGCCACCACATCCTGAGCACGTTCATACGCCTGGCGCTTGTCGCCGGCCCGCAGGGCTTTCTGTATCGCGGCCTTAGCGACTTTTTCAGCTTCAGATGCCAAGAGACCGTGCGCCGCGCTATCGATTTTTGCGGTTGCGAAATCGTCGAGTGCGCGTGTTTGCAGCAGGTGTAGCGGGCGCATCACTTCCGAAATCGCCGGGCTTTTGAGAATGCCGGGCCGACCGATAACGATGCCCCATAGGTTCGGAACGATCGTCCAATCGTCGTGACGCTTGGGCCTGATTCCGCAGCGGCGCTGGACAACGGCCGCGAGGGTCATTACGGCGGCGACCGCGGCATAATCGATCGGACATTGCATGCGATCGGCGCAGTCGTCGACCAGATCGCGCAGCGGCACCGGTAGCAGCTTGAGGTTGAACGAGGCGACTGGCGGCAAGCCATCGGGGAGTGACGCGGGATCGGGCCACGCGGCGAGATGTCCTTGAATGCGAGCCTCTGAAAGCCGCTCGCGCACCTGCGCATCGTCCTTGGCGGACTTATCATCGCCTTCCTTCTTCGAGAAGTCCTGCGCGATGCGGATCACGTCGTCGCGATCCTGCGGCGGATCGCAATACTCAGCATTCCAGCCAAGCAGCGCTCCTTCAAGTTCGCCGCCCTTCAGTCCTCGGCGCCGCAGGAGCGCCGCGTGCCTGATGAGCGCGGCATGGCGCTCACCTTCGCCGAATTTTCCGCTCCCGTTGGCGGTCTTCTCTTTCGGCGCCTCTTTCGTTGCGCTCTTCAGGAACTCGATCAATGCCGGTGGTGCGTCTGTGAGATCCTCGATCTCGGGCGGGAACTCGCGCGACCAATCGACGATGAATCCGTCATCGGCGCGAATATCGACGCCGGGAGCGATCTTGCCCGCTGTATTGCGCAGCCCACACCCGGCAGGGACGCGATACAGCAGATGCTTGCCACCAGGTCGTTGCGTGCGTTGGGTGCGCGTCATCGGCAGGAGGTCCCCGTGTTCTCGCCACCACTGCTGCCCCGGTTCGCCGTCAAGATCAACCGCGAGGAGGCGGGATTTCTCGCCAGTCAGTATGCCGACGTGCGTCGCGTGCGGACGTTGCTTGAATAGCTCCTCGATCGCCTGCGGATTCGTCGCTTCGCTCTTTTGCCATTCCTTGATGAGCGGGCTCTTTTTCATCTTGCCCGGTTTTTCGGGGTCGGGTTGCACGATGACCGGGAAGACCGGTGCGCCAAGATTCTCCGCGACCATCACCGCATGGGCGATCAGGTCGGCGCTCACGGCTTATCCGCCGTGATGTCGCTGATCACCCGCTTCGCCAGGCGCCATAATTTCTTGTAACCGAAGCAGCGACGGCACATCGCGTGATGCGGTGCATGGTGCTCGATGCTCACCCCACAGGACGTGCAGCGCCTGATTGGTTTGCTCCGTGGCCGGAATGGAATTACAGTTCGCATGCAAGTGACCTTTTCAGCCGCACCGCTTACCCAAGGCCGTGCGGCTTTTTTCTGTGTGGGGGGTTGTTTACGCGGCGGTCGAGGTCTCGCGCTGCCGGTTCGGCGGGATCACGTAGCCCTCGACGCGGCCGGATTGGCTGGCCAAAAACTCGGCATAGCCCGTGCCGTACATCACGAGATTTCGACCGATACGCTCCAGAGCGTGCAGCCGCACAAGCTCTTTGCGATGCGTGCGGACCAGATGCGTCGCAGCGCTCTGGCGATTAGGGAAAACGTGCTCCGGCCATGCCGACACCGCCCAGGAATGCGGGAGTGAGGCAACTTTGGGTTTCGACATTGCAGGAACCTCCTATTGAGTTCCTGCATTCACGCGCAAAAACGCGTCAGAATCTAGGGAAACACTCGCTCAGTTTTGCTCGATCGTTTCCCTATCTTTTTCTTCGGCTTCGTGGATCGCGAATTCAATCCACTTGCGCGCGGCGTCTTGTTTCATCGGCTCGCCCGCGTGGTCCGCCGCGTCCATGAATGCCGCGACCGCATCACTCACGCTGCCCGTCTCGCTTGCGAATGCAGTGAAGCGCATGCCGTGATGCGCAAACAAAACCCGCAGGCGGTGCGCGGCCATGCGGGCTGCAGTGTTGGGCCACGCGCGCGGAAATTCCGCCTGCGCCTGCACGGCAGAATCGGCGAGAGCGGCCGTAAGCGAAGCAATTTCGCTCTGCGCGACTTGCGGGTCCATGAGAATCCCGGTCGCCCTATCGAGCACCGCGCCGTGCTTGTCGAGTTCGTACGGCACACGGCGCAAGATCGCATCGCGCGAGCGCGGACCGCAGGCGCGCATAGCGGCTTCGAGTTCGCGTGCAGCGCTCTCGATCCCCTGCAATTCCTTCTTCGCTTGCGCGCTCGGCGCGTGACTTAAATCCCACTCGCGCCAGACGCGATAGGTCTCCGCGACTTCGGCCAGCTCGGACGCTGACAGCTCGGCGCTCACGTGGCGCGCAGCTTCTCATCGAGCTGCTGATGTCCGGTCACCGCCTTGCCAGCAATCAAGTGCGCATATCGCGTCGAGACCGACACCGATTTGTGGCCGAGCACATGCCCAACTTCCGCCAGGGTTGCGCCGTTCTGAATCAAAAAACTCGCGCAAGAATGTCGGAGGTCATGAAATCGGAAATCTCGAAGTCCCGCCGCCTTGCGAATCCGCTTCCACGCGCGATCGAGTCTCTCACCGTCGAGTGGCGTGCCGTCGTCGTACAAAAACACACTGCCGCTCATGCTCACCACGGTCTCAGATTTGAGCGCCTTGATCGCTTCAATCGCGGACTGGGTCAGATACGCAACCCGTGGTTCGCCGTTTTTAGTTTCCAAAATCTGCAGGCTTGAGCGGCCGAGGTCGATGTCGCCCCAGGTCAGTCTCACCAACTCACCGCGACGCATGCCGGTGCCGACCGCGAGCGTGATCAGCGAGTGCATCGTGACGCTATGCTTGCGTGCCTCCGTGAGAACGGCCTTCAGTTCCTCATCACTGAGATAGCGCTTCCGTCCCTTGCCCTCCGCGAGCATCAATCCGGGAGCCCAAACTTTATCGGCCGGTACGATCCTCATCACCCTGCCCCAGTTCAGGCAGCGCTTCATCGCAGCCAAATAGCGATTGACGGTCCCATTCTTTCTCCCTGATGCGATGAGTGCATCACGTGCCTCACGCTCCTGTAGAACGTCAAACTGCAAAACCCGGACGGCACCGAACCGGCCCGACCACCAGCTCAACTGCCGCTTGATGTCCTTGAACGAGCGCAGCGCCGTGACCTTGGGGTCTCGCAGGAATTTCTCGTTCAGGTTGGCCAAGGTCATCGTCGCGAGATCCGGCTGCTCCTGTCCGGCTTCGCGCTGCTTCACCAGCGTGGCCTTCGTCTCCGTGAGCCAACGGATCGCGGCCTCAGCGGTTGGGTGGGCTTTGAACGGGCGGCCGAAACCCTTCAGCTGAAAGTGGGCGTGATATGAGATGGAACCATCCTTATTGCGGTGTGGCCCGCTGACTCCCTTCGGGAGTTTCCGTCGTCTAGACTTCGTGGTAGCCATGATTGAACCTCGCATGTTCAGTTGTGGTTAGGACCCGGTTTGGCGTTACCAGCGCCGGCCGGGTCCGTTCATTCGCACGCGCTTACTGCACGTACGCACGTATTATGCGCTCCCGGAGGAACCATGTGCAAACCAGCGTGCAAATCGAGCGAAACTAAATCGAGGGAAAGTGCCGTAAGCCCTTGAGTGCCCTCGCCCGGACTCGAACCGGGATGGCTGCTAACCGACGGATTTTAAGTCCGTTGCGTCTACCGATTCCGCCACGAGGGCCAAGCAAAAGTCTAGCAGAGCCGCTCTAAAACGCGAGGCGCTCCGCCGCGGGTACGCACCAAATATCGAGCGGCGCGCTGCGTCCCCGCAATTCGAACTGCGGCAGCTGCAGGAACGGCACGAGCTTCAGATCGGTCCCGCCGTTGGCACCGGCGTCGAGCGCGTCGGCGACGGCACGAGACAGCAGTACCTCGCCGGCGCGTGCTCGATTGCAAAGTCGCGCGGCGACGTTGACGGTATCGCCCACCAGAGTCGTCTGCTTGCGTCCCGGCGGTCCCAGTGATCCGAGCGCTACCTCGCCCAGATGCACACCCACCCCGATTCCGACCTCGATCGACAGATCGCGCCGCCAACGAGCGGCAACCGCGGCGAAGTCCTGCAGCATCGCCTGGCCGGCGGCCAGCGCTTCTCCAGCGCCGGTATGCGCCGCGTCGGCCACACCAAAACCGGCCATCATGTCATCACCCGCCATATGGAAAACCCGGCCGCCGTGCCGTACCGTCGCGCCGGCGAGCACCGCAAAGAACTCATCCAGCAGCGGCACGATGCGCGCCGGGGCGAGTCGCTCGGCGAGGCCGGTGTAGCCCCTCAAATCCGCGAACAGCACGGTCGCGCGGGCCGTCTTCGCGACCAGCGGGCGCGCCACCCGCGTCACCGTCATGCTGCCGGTTGCTCGCAGCTTGGGAGTCGCGTCGCGCATCCCGTCAGCCTTTATTCGTGATCGCGTCATTTCCTTGAGTTCTTCGCGGGCGAATGCAACTGTTGTCTCCATCGGGCGCGGCGGCGAGCGCAAGTATGCACGAACACAGACGCAGGCGCAGCTCACGTCTGAAATCTAAGTGCGTTTCGGAATATCAACGCCTCGGACGACGGCGGGTCGCGCGAGGAATGCATTCAGCGCGCGCGTCACATGAGGAAAATCGGCGATGCGTACAAAATCGCCGGCTTCGTAAAAGCCGATCAGCGTGTTGACCCATGGAAAAATCGCCATGTCGGCGATTGTATAGGCGTCGCCCATCATCCAGCTTCGGCCGTCGAGCCGTCGATTGATGACGCCGAGCAGGCGCTTCGCCTCGGCGACATAGCGGTCGCGCGGGCGCTTGTCTTCGTAGTCCTTGCCGGCAAATTTAGTGAAAAACCCGACTTGTCCGAACATCGGACCAACGCCGCCCATTTGGAACATCAGCCACTGGATCGTCTCGTAGCGGCCGGCCGGATCCTGTGGGATGAAGCGCCGGGACTTTTCAGCGAGATAAAGCAGTATCGCACCGGATTCGAACAAGGGAAGCGGCACGCCGCCCGGACCGTTCGGATCGATGATCGCGGGGATCTTGTTGTTCGGATTGAGCGATAGGAACTCAGGCGACATCTGCTCGTTGGCGTCGAAGCGAACCAGATGAGGCTCGTAAGGCAAGCCGGTCTCCTCGAGCATCACCGAAACCTTGATGCCGTTGGGCGTCGTCAAGGAATACAACTGAATTCGCTCGGGATGCTCGGCCGGCCATTTTTTCGTGATTGGGAAGTCGGAAAGATCGGCCATGATGGAGGCTCCTGCAACAAATGGCGCCGATTCACGCGCACCCGAACAAAGGGCGGTCGGGCCCCCGCGGACCGACCGCCTGATTCACGCTCGCGCCAGTTGACACGAGGCGGCGCCGTATCAGAACTTGTAAGTGGCGCCCACCATGAAGAACCGGCCGACGGCGCCCTCCTGATAGAACGAGCCGTCATAGGCGAGCTGTCCCCCGCCGCCGTAGGTCATCAGATCCACCGGCGGCAGGTTGTTCATCAGATTGATGATTGATCCATGCACGCTCAGATGGTCATCCAGCGCATACTGCGCGTACAGGTTGGTCTCGAAGTAGCGCTGCACGGTGCAGTAGGGATACCACTGCGTCGGTGGCGCACCCGTGGTGCTTCCGGTATAGCGCGGCGCGTACGCGGTCGGCCCGTAGTACGCGAGTGAGGTCGCACAGTTGGGCAACCCGGAGGAGGGATCGGTGATCTCGAACGGTCCGATCCAGTTTTCCGTCAGCGTGACCGAGGCGCCGCCCTTCTCCCAGGTCAGGGAGAGCTGGGCTCGATCCTTTGGGTTGCCCGTGTCGCCGGAGACGCCCGCCGGACCATGGGTGCCCGCGAGATCATACGTCACACCGCTCACCGTCAGGTCGTACTCGATGACATGCGTGTAGGCGAGCTCGGCCTTGAAGTCGCCATAGGGTCCAAGGTCGAAGCGCGAGCGCAAATCGACATCGATGCCCTCGGTCTGCGTGACGCCCGCATTCACGTACGGGTAGTCCGCGAAGGCGATGAGACCCACCGGCGTCGTCTGAGCCGGACCCAGCACGCAATTCCCACCAGGCGTCGTCGGAGGCGCGATGCAGGGCTGGAGCGTCGCGGTCGGCCCGCGGTTGAGGGCGGTGTAGGCGTTCAACCCGCCGGCCTCGAACAGCGAGATGATGTCGTTGGTGAGCCGGATGCTCCACCAGTCGACGGAAACGTTGAAATTCCTCGACGGCTCGAGGATGAAGCCAAAAGTCTCGTTGAGCGACTTGACCGCCTTCAGATCTGGGTTCGAGGGCTGATAGGCGACAAGCGAGAAGGCGCAGGTGGAATTGTACGAGCCGACCGCGTTGAGGCCGTTCTTGCAAAGCACGGGATCCTGGAACTGCCCAGCCCCGAAAGTCTCTCCGGAGTTGCCGGCCTCCGAGGTCGAGGGGGCGCGGAAGCCCCGGCCCCAGGTGCCGCGCACGGTGAGCATCTCCAGCGGCGTCCATTTGAGCCCGAGCTTGGGGGTCACCGAGCTGCCGTACGTATTGTAGTGGTCGAAGCGGCCTGCCGCGTCGATTTCGAGTTGCTTGAACGCCGTGCCGTCGAGCTCGAGGAAGGCCGCGTTGTCGTCCTGCGCGCCGATGGTGAAGGCGGGGTCGCCGGCCTGCTGACCGGTGACCTGCGAGGGAATCGATTGACCCGGATTGGCGTTGGTCGACTTGTGGAAGTACTGATAGCCCACGCCCATCGCGAGCTGACCGCCGGGCAGATCGAAGAGCGTGCGCGTGCCGTGCAGATCGAAGATGTCGAGCTCGCTCGACGGATGATATTCGGCGACCGGTGCGAAGAGCGCAGCGCCGTTTTGCGAGGTTCCCGGACTGTACAGGCCGCTGGCGATGTCGGCGTTGATGTTCGCAGGCTCGATGTCGCCGTTCTGAATGAACGAGGTGCTCGAATACATCGAGCCTGCGTCGGCCGTCACGTCCCAACCCGCGAGCTTCCCCTGCAGGTCCAGCATCAAGCGATAAGTGACCGTATCGAGATTGGTGATCACCGGCCCGATGTCCCCGAAGGTATAGATGAGCGGTGCCGCCTCACCATACGGATTGCCCAAGACGCCTTTCGGCACCACGATGATCGGAAAGGCTACGACATGCGGTGGTGTGTGCGGACCGAATCCCACGTTGATGATCCCGCCCTGCACGTAGCCCGTGTCGTAGCAACAGTCGTTGCCCGGCGGAAACGGCGGAGCGACCTGCTGCGCGACGCTATCGAATACGGAGCCGGTGGCGACGAAGGTCCAGTCATCGGACACCCTCTGCGTGAACTTCGCGAGGATGTCGGCTTGCCGGCTCGGCGGCTGAATCGTTCCGGGGAAGGGGAACGTGCACTTGTCCGCCGCCTGCAGGGCGGCCGTGCAACCCGGAAGATAATAGGTCGCCGGAAGAAGTGGGCTGGTAGTCGGGTTGATGAGGTACCCCGTGAGGCTGCGCGGATAGCCGCCGAGGCTCGGGCCTCCGGGAGCCCCCAGCGTGGTATTCACGCCGTCCGGCAAGCCCGACCAGTTGAGCTCCGTGAAGCCCGCCGCACGGTCCACGGCGTAGACCGCATCGACGTGCCGCAGATCGATCGCAACGTAGATGTTGTGACCGTCCGCATCGAGATCGCCCCAACCGGCGATGCCCGCGATGTGCTCGGTGGTTCCATCGCCGACCTGCGTCGTGCCTGCTTCCGCGGTGAACTTGAAGCCCGTATAGGATTTCTTCAGACGAAAATTAACGACGCCCGCGATCGCATCCGAGCCATAGAGCGCGCTGGCGTTGTCCTTCAGCACCTCGACCGTGTCGATGGCATCGATCGGGATGGCGCTCACGTCGACGAAGCTGCGCTGGTTATCGTCGTTCAGCGGATACGCCACCATGCGCTCGCTGTCGATGAGCGTCAGCGTCGCGCCGACCGTGAGACCGCGCAGTGCCACCCCCGAGCCACCGGCGCCGAACGCCTGGCCGAACGATTGACTGAGCGCGCCTTGCCCGTTGGACGGAAGGTTTCGCAGGATGTCGGTGACCGAGGAGTACCCGGAGTTGGTGATGTCTGCCGAGGTGATCACCTGCACTGGGCTGGGTATCTCGGTATCGGTGCGCCGGATCAACGATCCCGTGACGACGATCTCCTGCAGTTCGTTGGACGAGGATGATGTCCCGGCCGGCGCTTGCTGGGCGCCGGCGGGGCCGCCCCATAGTGTGGCGCCGAGCGCGGCCGCAGCCCACAGTCCTTGCATCGAGCGGCGCAGCGCGTGCTGCAGAAGTGATTGAAGTGATTTTGGGCTCGAAAGTTTCGCTCCCGCTATGGTTTGCATAAGGGTCCCCTAAAAATTTTTGTGAGTTATGTTGCGCGCGCCGCGCGCGAGCATCAACGTAATGCTGCAGCATAATCAATTCTTAGGGTTATCTCAATTTGGACCGTTGCAGATACACAACAGCGGGCGGCGGTGCGGCCTTTGGTTTAAAAGCCGTCGTTCAAAGCCGTATTGGCCGTATTGATCTGATGGAGGCTAAGGTCGGAATCCAATTCCCTAATGAAGCTCTGGGATCTTAGGCGTTTATCCAATAAGCCCCCACTCGGTACCCGGAATAATACCCGTTTGTCAGTGCTCTGGCGCCAATCCGACCTATCTCACCGACATCCTTGGCCACCACATCGGCCACGCAACAGGCGTCGGACTCGGCCGGCGCCGGGCCGCCACAACAGGCAGCCTCTTCGAAATTGGTTACGCAAATCCCGGTGTCGGGGTCTGGAGGCAGCGTAGTCTTTGGTTTTCCGCGCGACGGCGCCCGGAAGTCTGTTACGCGGTACATCGACGGAATACCTTCGATAGCGGGGAGGTTCGATGAGCTGCTGTCATTCCTCAGCGTGTTGACGAGCGTGCTCACAAGCCACGCTACTATCAGGACAGCTGGGGCATCGCGTCAGCCCGTGTGATCTGGGTCTATACGCGCGCCTAGGCAGCGTGATAGGCGACACATTTTGTCAAACGCGTGTTGCCGTATATTAAAAAGTGGCATAGACGTATTTTATGTCACTGATGAGTGGACGGCGATGCACAACTTGCACGACTTGATGGCAAGCATCTCGCATTTGGAAAACATCGCAAAAGAGCGTCTGCAAAGAAATGCCGCCGCGAACTCCGAGCGCTTGAGGCTTTTGAACCAACTCACCCGATATGGCATCTGTACGTGTCATTGTCACTTCAGTACCAGCGTCTATCATAGTGCGTGCCAGTGCTGTGGTAATGCTCAGCTGACAACCAAGATATAACCGCGCCCAACGCGCTTTGGATCGTGGGCAGGTCGCTTCGGGAGCGCGGGCTGAGGGAGCCTCGTTCGCAGACTCCCTCGGCCCTCATAACGCCCCTTCTGCCCGATCGGCCTCTAGCGAATCGGCGCCATCAGATGCAAATAAGGCGTGTCAGCCCACATTACATAGGGGCTCTTGGTATCGGGATCGACGCCCTTCGGATACGTACCATAGAAACCGGCATCGGCACCGACGATCATGATGTGCGGCCCGGTCCTGATCCAATGGTTGCCGGCAGTGGGTTTCGCAGCGCACGGATCCGTGTTGCTGGCATCAGTGCCACCGGCCAGCATGTACATCAACCCAACCTTGCCTGCTGGCGGCGTCTTGTGGTTCAGATACGCATCAACCCAATCACCCGCATTCTTGTCCCAGCACATCGGATCGGGGCCCGGTGTTTCGGGGTTGTCAGGCATGCACGTGAAGCCATTTGTTCCTTTGCGCAGCGTACGCATCCCACCTTTCGGATCGGGCGCCACGATGGTGGCGTTCTCGGCGACTTTCTTGGGTGCCGCCTTCATGGCGCTCGCGATCAACTCCTCATCCGTCGGCGCCGACTTGGCACCTTCGGCGGTCGCGTCGTGATGCATTGCCGGCGCGCCTTCGGCAGGCGGGTCGGCGGCCCATGCAAATCGCTCAAACTAAAAAGTACAGCACCGGCGCAAAACAAATGAATGGATTTGTTCATTGACGTTTCCTCCCCATAACGGTTTTATTTGGGACGTTGTATCTAACCTTCCTCCACCCTACTTCAACGCACTGCAAATACGCTTCAGCGGGACAAGCGTCAAGGGGATTTGGGCCAGCCTCTGCGAGGAACGAACAACACCGTAGAATGCCCTGGTCCGCCAATGCCGTCATTTTTATATCAACGTGCCAGCTGCCCGATAAACGCAGCGATTTTGTGCCAGGTTTCGCCAGCTACGATCAACTCACAGCCCTCGACCTCGTTCGCCTTGAAATCCAGAGTTGCCGGAGTTCCGTTCACGATTATCGTAAGTCTGGCAATGCCGGGTGGAGATTGGATGCCCCCGGATCTACATTGGATCGATTGGGCTGCAATACCAGCGCGGTCTAGTTCCTCCCGAACATGACCAACGATCTTAAGCTTGCCTAACTCAAATGAAGTGAGTGCCATTCGAATTGCTCCACTTGCGTCCGTCGATGCTAAGCGTATCGCCCTTTGGACGACCGGTTTACGGTCAGCATAATGATGTGATGGAGGTCAAGTGGCGAGCTCGCGCATCGCCAAGAAGCAAAAGATGCGCTGCTTACCCGCATCACAGACTGACCCGGCTTGGTAGCCGCGATACGCCTTTCGCCTTAACATCTGATCACGTGCAATGGCTGCAGCGACAATCCCACTCCTCATCCCTATGACAATCAACCGACAACCTCCAGACCAGCCGCCTCGGGATCTCGAACGCCTAGACGGTCTCGTTGAGCACGTCACGTTTCACAACGCCGATAGCGGCTTTTGCGTCCTGCGCCTGAAGGTCAAGGGCGAGCGTGAACTCGTGACGCTGGTCGGACACACGCCAGCCGTCACCCCGGGCGAGTACGCCTGCGCCTCCGGCACCTGGATCACCGACCGCGAGCACGGGCGGCAGTTCAAAGCGGTCTTTGTCAAGATCTCGCCCCCGACCACTCTCACCGGCATCGAACGCTACTTGGGCTCTGGTATGGTCAAGGGTATTGGCCCGGTCTACGCCGCTCGCCTGATCAATGCCTTCGGCGCTCAAGTATTCGACACCATCGAGCGCACTCCTGAACGCCTGCGCGAGGTCGATGGAATCGGCGAGGTTCGCGCCCGCAAAATCACCTCCGGTTGGGCCGATCAGAAGGTCATCCGCGAGATCATGGTGTTTTTGCACGGCCACGGCGTATCTACTTCCCGCGCGGTGCGTATCTTCAAGACCTATGGCGCCGATGCCGTCGCGGTGGTATCCCAAAACCCCTACCGGATGGCGCGCGACATCCGAGGTATCGGCTTCCTGTCGGCTGACACCATCGCGCAGAAAGTCGGTATTGCCCAGGATTCACCCCTTCGGGCGAGAGCCGGTATCTCCTACGCCCTGGCAGAAGCCTCTGGCGATGGCCACTGCGGCCTACCCCGCGCCCAGCTGGTTGACCTCGCCGTCAAGCTTTTGAAGATCCCCGCTCCCATTATCGACGCCGCAATGGATGAGGAAATCGCCGATGAGGTCTTGGTGGCCGATACCGTTGATGGCCAGCCCAGCGTGTTTCTGGCGACACTGTACAACGCCGAACGGTCGATCGCGGCGCATATCGAGCGTCTGAAAAGCGGCCTGCTGCCGTGGAGTGCCATCGAGTCGGATAAGGCAATCCCGTGGGTCGAGCAAAAGCTGTCGATCACCCTCGCCGACAGCCAGAAGCGAGCGATCCGTTTGGCACTGACGGCCAAATTGCTCGTCATCACCGGCGGCCCAGGCGTGGGCAAGACCACGTTGGTCAAGTCCCTATTGACGATCTTGCACGCCAAACGGGTGCGCACCCTCCTGTGCGCTCCCACGGGACGCGCCGCGAAGCGGCTGTGCGAATCGACGGGCCGTGAAGCCAAGACGATCCATCGGCTGTTGGAAGTCAGTCCCCAGAACGGTGAGTTCAAGCGCAACGAGAATTCGCCTTTGGAATGCGATCTGCTCATCGCAGATGAGTGTTCCATGATCGACGTGCCGCTGGCGTGCCAGCTGCTGCAGGCCGTGGATACGGCAACGGCGATCATTTTCGTGGGTGACGTGGACCAACTGCCCTCCGTCGGGCCGGGGCAGTTCCTCGCCGACTTGATTGCCTGCGACACGGTGCCGGTCGTACATCTGACTGAAGTGTTTCGCCAGGCAGCCAACTCGCGCATCGTGCGCAGCGCTCACCAGATCAATCAGGGGATTTTTCCGACCCTGCCTGGCAAAGGCGAGGATTCAGATTTTTATCTGGTCCCGGCCGAGGAGCCCGAAACCATCGCGCAAACCGTCGTCGACCTGGTCAAAACGCGCCTGCCTCGCAAGTTCGCTCTGGACCCGGTGCGCGATATCCAGGTGCTGTGCCCGATGAACCGGGGCATTACCGGCGCCCGAGGGCTTAACCAGATGCTCCAGGATGCGCTCAACCCGCCGGGTGCGGGCAGTGTCGATAGGTTCGGCTATCGCTTCAGCGTCGACGATAAAGTGATGCAGATCGAAAACAACTACGACCGGGCCGTTTACAACGGCGATATCGGCTTTGTCACCGACATCGATGCAGACGATGAGGAAGTGGCGGTGAGTTTCGACGGGCACACCGTGAGCTATGCGTTCGGGGAGCTCGACGAGCTGGTGCTTTGCTATGCGACGACGATCCACAAGTCGCAGGGTTCGGAGTATCCAGCGGTGGTGATCCCGCTGTCGACACAGCATTACATGATGCTCAAGCGTAACCTCGTCTATACCGGCATTACCCGGGGCAAGCGACTCGTGGTGTTGGTCGGTCAGAAACGGGCGCTCGCCATTGCGGTCAAGGGCCAGCAGGTCGAACGGCGCTGGTCAAAATTGCAGGAGAGGTTGCGCGAGAGGCCGCACTCCTTCAATGCGAATAACGACAGGCGACGCCTGCAGCAGTGTTAGCTCGCGCGACTTGCATAAGGCGATCGTGATGGCAGCGCTCCCGTCCTCCCTACCCAGCGGTGCGGACTCTCTCTGCCATCCCGGCACGGGCGCCCACTTCGAGGATCCGCTTGGGATCCAGAAGGCCGTACACCTGGATGAGCTTGGCTACGAGTCCCGTCCAGCCGGTTTGGTGGCTCGCGCCCAAACCGGCACCATTATCGCCATGGAAGTATTCATAAAAGAGGATATGGTCGCGCCATTGGGGATCGCTCTGGAACTTTTCCGTGCCGCCATAGACGGGCCGCCGGCCATGCTCGTCGCGCAGGAAAATCCGGGTGAGCCGGTCTGCGATCTCTTTGCTCACCTCGAAAAGGTTCATGAGCTTGCCGGATCCCGTGGGACATTCGATTTTGAAATTCTCGCCGTAGTACAGATAGAAGCTCAGCAGCGCCCGGATAATGAGCACGTTCACCGGCATCCAGATCGGGCCCCGCCAATTGGAGTTGCCGCCGAACATGCCCGTGTTCGACTCGGCCGGCAGATAGTCCACCCGGTATTCCTGGCCTTGCAAATAGAATATGTAGGGGTGCCGCTCGTGGAACTTGGAAAGTGAGCGGATGCCACACCGCCGCACTTTTTAAGAATGCCGGCGCAAGCGCCAGATTTTTCAAATCCAGTTACGGTTACGCGGTTTTCCCTACCGTCGGCAAGGGCGGATTCGTCGTCGGCGCAGCTCACGGCACCGGCCGTGTCTACAAGCTGGGCAAGTACATCGGCAACGCATCGATGACGCAGGTGAGCGTCGGTTTCCAGGTGGGCGGGCAGGCGTACAGCGAGATTCTTTTCTTTGAGGACCAGCGAGCCCTCGGCGAATTCACGTCCGGAAACTTCAGTCTCAGCGGAGACGTGAGCGCAGTCGCCATTACCGCGGGCGCCTCGGCGAGCGCTGGCACGGGTGGCTCCACCGCGGGCGCGAGCGGCGGCAAGAAGGACGCGACCACGGCAGGCGGCTACCAAAAGGGCGTGGCGGTGTTCACGATTGCCAAGGGCGGCCTCATGTATCAGGCAGCTGTTGCCGGACAAAAATTCTCCTACACGCCGAAATAGCGCGAGTGCACACCTCATGCGCACTCCGGTCAGCCGCCCAGCGCCGATAACATCATCCGCGCGAATGCTGGCGCGGTATTGACAAACCGCGGCAGCACGAGTGCGGCAGGCGAACTCGGTATTTGAGGTAAATTCAAGGTTGAGGAGCTGCAGGCCAAAAGACAGGATGGCACCGGCTGTGACTTCGGCGTAGCGCCACTCAACCGGCATCTCAAAACGATTGCAGGACAGCGTCGCGTCAAAGAAATCGCAGCTAGCTTCGCGAGTCCGATCCGCCGGCCCAGACCATAGGCTATTACAGTCTGACCGATGCTCAGTATTCATAAATGCTGATGGCATAGTGGGCCCGACAGGGCGCAGCGGCTACTGTCAGTGTTGACAGGTTGGGGCGCTGATTTTCCTTAGCGGCGCGCGACTATCCGCGCGGAGTCACCAGACGATGCTTAACGGCGCAGTCACCGACTTATTGAAGGCGGCCCGCGTCGGCCAGTACTGCCTGCAAGGGGCGCGCGATTCGAACACCGGCGGACTCAAGATACTCCGTGATGCGCAGGAGAAGTTCTTGCTGGATGTCGAGGAATTGCTTCAAATCACGGGTCGGCACGTAGGCGACAACCTCTACGTCGAGCGAAGTACGACCAAAACGAAGGAGGTGCACGCGGATCGAATCGGACTCGATATTGTGGTTTTGCTGCAGCAGGCTGCGGATCCGCTCCAGGACAGCGCGAATTTCCGCCGACGTGGTCCCGTACCGCAACGCGAGGACCAGGTGAAACCAGAATTTGTCGCGTGCGGAGACGTTCTCGAGGGCCATGTTGGCGATCTGACTGTTGGGAATGCTGACCACCGTTCGATCCAAAGTTCGGATCCGGGTCGAGCGCATGCCCATATCCTCGACCGTCCCCCGAATGTCGCCCACCTTCACAGTGTCTCCCACGTGTATCACACCGTCGAAAACGATGGAGATGCCGGCAATAACGTTTTCCAGCGTCTTCTGTGCGGCGAGTGCAAGGGCGATCCCACCAACGCCGAGTCCAGCAAATACTGCGGTCGGGTTCGCCCCGAAGTAGTAAAGAGTCACGACCAAGCCTGCGAAAAGGACCAGCACATCGCATGCCCTGCGCGCAAGGCGCAGCATCGCTCTTATGCCCGTGATGTTGCGCCGGGTGAGAAGCCGGTGGACGTAGTTCTCGGTCCAGCCATTCAAGAGAAGCAACAACCATACACTGGCCCCAATGGTGATGACCGCGGCGATGCTGGACCAGACCAGCCGCTCCGCCAGAGGAAGGCTTACGCTAGTGATTGTCCAGTGAATGAGGAAGGCCAGCAGTAAGAGACGAACCGGCTTGAGCAGGACTTCGGGATTGGGCAGATCCGGCCTTCTGTACAGGCGTCGGCGCAACCCGCCAATGAGTTGAGCTAGAAGGCGGTCCAGTAGATGCGTCAAGTAATATAAGAGTGGTATGCCCACGATAGCGGCCAGCCAGTGATACAGGGCTATACCCGCGATCCGCGTCTTTACCAAGAATTTCGGAAGCATGTCCTCGAACGACTCGGGGTTCCCCGCGTTGTACAGCTCAGGAATGGACTGGAGGGTCTTACTGGAAAAGAGCCATAGGGACCCGGACTCCCCGCGATCCACTCGTTCCACGACAATGTCCACATCGCGGTTGTCACTGTGGATAGTTCCCACTCGCTCCTCGGTCGGGCTCAACGCATTCGATAGGGAGCCCTCGGGATTGTTGCTCAGACGAGCAAGGTTCGCCGGCAGGTCACGATCGAGAACCGTGTAGAGTTCGTGGGCGAGAACTATGGCCGCGTGGTCACGCAGGGGAGTGTTCAGATATTGGACGGCAAGGTCATTCTGCCCTTTGCGGGCGGCGATCATGAAGCCTAGTACGGTACCCCTGGGTGTGTTGCGCCCAAGCGCGTCCTGGGGAGCCTCGGGTTTAGCGGGGGCAGGGCCAGAGGGAGCTGGGCCGAGTTTGACCAATCCGTGCGCCGAGATGCCGCTTTCTGTATTGGCGGGCGGCGCATAAACAAGCGCCGCGAGCGCAGTGCCGATCACTGCGATCGCGAGCACAGGATGGCGTTTCTTCATTGGACGCATCTCTTTGCGAATACTGGCCTGCTTGTTCATCATCCAGGGCACTAGCTCGTCAGCGCATAAGTATTTGCGGTGCTAGCGACAAAGCGAAAGCTTAGTTGCGGGTGAGGCCATCCGCGGATATGGCGACGACGCTGTTGGTCAGCGTCGTACGAGTGGCGACCATCACGATCGGCCCCCGGGGTGATGCCTCGGGGACCCAGAGGTATTCACCCGGCTTGAGCTTGGCGGGCACCGTCGTCTTAGCGGTGCCCAAGGTGGAGGTGTGCTTCGGGGTACCTTGCCGGTGGCGGCGAGGCCCGGGGGCGCTTGCAGCAGAGCGAAACCAGCGACGACGACGGGCAGTATCTTCATATGAAGAATTATACGTGTAACAGTACGCCGAGTGTTGAGACGAACGCACCGATCGCGGCAGGCTGCACTATGTGCAGACTGTGATCAGCAACCGATGGCGACGACTCCAACTGGCTACGGTCGTGTACTGAACGATGTCGTACCTGAAGGCTGCGCCCTGCCCGCCTTGGCCAGCAGATTGCCGGTCTGTGTCAAGATTTCAGCACGATGGTCTGCCAGCCGTACGCGCGCGATTTTGGCCACAGCATGAATGCTGATGGCATAGTGGGCCCGACAGGGCGCAGTGGCTACTGTCAGTGTTGACAGGTTGGGGCGCTGATTTTCCGTAGCGGCGCTCGACTATCCGCGCGGCGTCACCAGGCGATGCTTGACGGCATACTGCACCAGTTCAGCGCTGGTCTTGATACCAAGGTGTTCCATGATGGCGTATTTGTGGAAGGCAATGGTGCGCGGGGCGAGATTCAAAATATCCGCCGCCTCCTTCATCATCCTTCCCTCGGCGAGCAACTGCAGGACTTCGCGTTGGCGGACGGTTAGTTTTTCGGCGGCAGGTTTGGCCGCTGCGTCGAGGAACACGCCGAGCGGTGTGCCTCTGGTCATCAGAGGAGTGACATAGGTCCGGCCCGATAACGCACATTCAATGGCCAGAGTCAGTTCGGCGGACGCGGAACTTTTCAGCAGATACGCCGACGCGCCCAAGCCAATGGCTTCTGCGGCGAGATCCGCGTCTTCGTTAACGGTGAGGAAGACAAATTTGACGCCTCGGCAACCGGAATATGAATGCGAGGTCGGCTTGCCGCAATGCTGCAAGCGGGTAATCCTGCCCATCCGGCCAGGGGAACCTGTACCTTGATCCGCGTCCCTTCACCCTTGCGGGACTGAATGGTAATTTGTCCCCGCACCAGCCGCACGCGCTCGCGCATGCTGACTAGTCCCAGCGCACCATTGTCCGTCGCCACCATCGAATCGAATCCGCAGCCCTGATCCGAAACGATGAGACAAAGTTCATGGTCATGCGATATCAATTCCACTTTCGCGGTTGCAGAACCGCTATGCTTGATTACGTTTTGAAGTCCCTCTTGGACGATGCGGTATAGACAAAGCGCGATCTCATCCGGCACCAAGCGTGGCACGGCATGCGGCTCAAATTCAATGGCGATATTGCGAGCCGCACCCAGTTCCCTGCAAAGGCCGCGCACTGCGGCTACCAGACCCAGTTGTTCCAGTTTCGCGGGGTGCAATTCATGTGAAAGCCGATGCACACTGGACGACAAGTCTTTGACCTGCTCGGATAAGTCCCGCATGCGTTCGCCAACCTCGCTGCGGCTGGCGGGCGGTTTCTGGCCGAACATGTCCAACTCGACGGCTAGCAGCGCGAGGCTTTGGGTCAAATCGTCGTGCAGTTCACGCGCAAGTCGCATCCTTTCGGCCTCCTGCGCGTGGATCAATCGTCCACTCAAGCTTTGCGCTGCTTCCTCGGCTTGCCTTCGCGCCGTGATATTGGCCACCGAGGCTGCGCATGCACGTGGACTTTGTACCTATGGACAAATGCGTAGTCGCCGTGGTTTCCAGGGCGCTAACGACACGCCTGGCGCGCGGCAGCAGGGACCGCAGGAGGGGAAAGCGATGAAACCATGGCCTAAGCATCCTGTCATTTATGAGATCAACACGTGGGTGTGGTTAGGTGAGTTGAGCCGCAAATATCAGCGGGCGGTGAATCTCGCCACGGTTCCGGAGCAGGAGTGGGATGCCCTTGCTGCCTATGGATTTGACGTCGTATGGTTCATGGGGGTGTGGGAACGGAGCCCCGCAGGGATTCAAATCGCCATGCGAAACAAAGGGCTCCTTGAGGATTTCAAGCGAGCCCTCCCGGACTTTACCGCTGAGGATAATGTCGGCTCGCCGTATTGTGTGCGCAACTACATTGTCGACCAACATCTCGGGGGGCCGGAGGGGCTTGCCGGGGCCCGTCAGACTCTCGCCAAGCGCGGCATTCGTCTGCTCCTCGATTTCGTGCCGAACCATGTCGCGCCGGACCATCCCTGGGTCCTCGAACACCCTGAATATTTCATCCGAGGAGATAAAAAAGACCTTGAGAGAGATACGGCATCCTTTTTCGAGAGGGGCGGGAACGTTTTCGCCTGCGGACGTGATCCGTACTTCCCTGCTTGGCCGGACGTGCTCCAGCTCAACGCCTTCCAGCCAGGGCTCCGGGCGGCTGTGATCGAGACGGTCTCGGAAATCGCCAAACAGTGTGACGGCATCCGATGCGACATGGCGATGCTCCTGCTGAACAATATCTTTGAGCGAACTTGGGGGGCTCGTGCAGGAGAAAAACCAATCAACGATTACTGGAGGACGGTGATACCGGCGGCCAAAGGTAAGCATGCGGAGTTCAGGTTCATCGCCGAAGCCTACTGGGACCTTGAATGGGAACTACAACAACAGGGTTTTGATTTCTGCTACGACAAAAAACTCTATGACCGGATGGAGCACGCTGATCCTGTGAGCGTGCGTCAGCACCTGCTTGCGGATTTTTCTTACCAGGAGAAGATGGTCCGGTTCATCGAGAACCATGACGAGCCCAGGGCTGCCGCTGCTTTTCCCTCCGGAAAAGGGCGCGCTGCCGCGGTGGCCATCCTTACGCTGATGGGGGCGAAGCTGGTGCACGAAGGGCAATTCGACGGCAGAAAGATCCGCTTGCCCGTGTTTCTGAGCCGCCGCCCGGCAGAGCCGGTCGATCAGGAGCTGGTGGCCTTCTATGACCGCCTGCTGAAAGCGGTCCGTCGTGATGTCTTTCGCAACGGCGCATGGCGTCTCTGTGAGCGGAGCGGCTGGTCGGACAATCAGAGCTGTCAGAATCTTCTCACCTGGTGCTGGGCCAAGGAGGATGACCGCTACCTCGTCGTCATAAACTTCCGGCAAGAAGCCACGCAGGCGCGTGTCCACGTGCCGTGGAATGAGCTAAGAGGAAGGGAATGGCGCCTCAATGATGTTCTGTCCAGTGAAGCCTACGACCGAAACGGGAGTGAGATGCGGGACGCGGGTTTGTATGTCGATTTGGGGCCGTGGAAATGCCACGTGTTCCAGGTGTGCACATTGTGAGCGATGCCTTGCACGACGTCCGACAGGAGCAGTATCCGACAGTCATCCGTGAAATGATCCGGCATGAGAACGACCTGACCAATCACCGCATCATGTGGTTGCTCGTGGGTCAAGGGTTTATCGCCAATGCATGGGTATCTGTGAAAAGTAATGCAGCACCCGCGAATTTGTTGCTTGAACTTGCGGGGTTTCTTCTCGCGCTCTCGGCATTCGTGATGCTTTACCAAAGCTACCGAGCTCGAGGATATCTCCGGTTCCTGGGTCAGCAAGCCAAACAGGGGACGTTGAAAGAGGAACAGTTGCCACTCGTGGGATGGCCAAGAAAAAGGATCAAAGCCTGGTGGAGGGATTCCTGGGTCTGTCCATGGTTCAGGCGACCGCTTGATCTCATTGAACCTTGGATGCTCCTGTCGTTCCTTTTCACATCCATGTGGATGACAGCCCTGCTGCAGGCTTGGAGCAGTCTGAACACAGAAGTTGCCTTGACACTCGGTGTCATCCTGTCCTCAGTGGTTCTCTCCATGTCTTGTATCGGATTGGTCTGGTCGGAGGGCAATGACGAGCAGGGCAACCAGATAGGGCCGGAGTGAGCCGATGGCTATCAGACTACGATCACAGCTCGTGTGGTCTAACAGAAGTGAGGCGACATGCACGTGAAAGGGCAAGCGATGAAGTCGCGCACGGGTCCAGCGCCAGCAGGATCCAAACGAGACCGCCTATTTACCCATCGTCGTTCGCGGGCCGAGCGTCGCGCCATGGGCAAGAAGTTGAGGGACACTTGCCACGGGAAGCGCACGCCGTAAGTGTCGGAGGGGGATCGAGGTGGCTGAAGGCGACGGCCACGAGAAGGCGAGCGGCGTTCCTACCGGCACGCACGACGTATTTGTCAGCTACGCCTCACGGACAGCGCCGTTGCGGAGACTGGGCAATGAGTGGCAACGCTGAGGCGCTAATTTGGCGCGTCCTATTTCCGGTCATGGTGTTGCTCCCGTTGGCGGGTTGTGGACCGAGTGCCCCTGACGCTTCCGGCGCTGGGGCTTTTATAAATCGCGCGCTGACTCAGGAGCGCCAGGGAATCGTGGTGCGCACGAGCGTGTTGACGGATGAGGAATCGCGACGCTACTTTGGCGGATCGACCGCCGACGCGGACGCCCAGCCGGTCTGGATACAGGTCCGGAACGACAGCGATGATCCGGTCCTCTTCCTACCGATCCTGACTGACCCGGCTTACTACGCCCCGCAGGAGGTTGCGCAGCGCCTCCACGGCTGGCTGTCGAGTCGAACCAATGATCTAGTGGACGCGGCATTTCAGAGCAATCACATGCCCTACTACGTGGCGGCACACCACACCGCGTCCGGATTCATTTACAGCCACGAGGATGGCGGCTTGAAGCTTATTAATGTCGGGCTCGCGGCGGCCAGGCGGATCGTGCCCTTTAGGTTCGTGGTCCCGATCGCCGGCGTCCAATACGCGGTGCAGCGCGTGGACTTCAGCAGGCTATATCCGCCCGACACGATTCAAGACATGACCCTGGAGCAGTTGCGGGAAAAACTTGAAAGTTTGCCCTGCTGCGTGACGAACAAGGACCAAAGCGCCAATGGCGATCCTCTGAATCTGGTCATTGTGGGCAACGGCGTGGACGCGCTCTTTGCCTTCAGCGCGCGCGGCTGGCGGCTCAACGAACCGGTCGATACGGGCAGTACCTGGCGAATGGCGAAGGCATTCCTGTTGCGTTCCGAATACGGCACGGCGCCGGTCAGCCCGCTGTACCTTTTTTACCGCTACCAGGATGTGGCGTTCCAAAAGGCGCGCAGCACGGTGAGTCAGCGTAATCATCTGCGGCTGTGGCGGGCGCCATTCACGCTGGAAGGTCAGAACGTATGGATTGGTCAGATCAGTCGCGACGTCGGCGTGAAACTGACGACCAAGTCGTGGTGAGCATGACCACCTTTCTTGATGGCGATTCCGTCTCTGGCGGTCAAGTTTCGTGATGCTTTGATAGGGATCCCCATCGGGGATCTTGATTAGAAGATCCCCTCCGGGGAGTCTCCGGTTTACCAAGACCAAGGAGACAACCGAAGTGTGCCACGGCGTATTGCAAGATCCCGCTTTTTTTCATTTCCTCACCCGCATCGATGAAGAGTTTGCGTCTGCGACCCGTCTGGGGCGTTGCCCCGGATGTGAAGGACCGCTGCACGTAGCGGATTACCCCCGTAAGCCTCGAGGGTGCCCGGCCGCCGTGCGGGAGGATTATTCCTGGCGCTTGAGCTTTACCTGTGGTCGGTGTGACGGCCGCGCGACTTCGCCGTCGGTACGGTTTGCAGGCCGCCGTGTGTATCTGGCGGTGGTGTTGATGCTGGCCTCACCGCCGGGCGGCTCGTCGGGGCAAGGGCTGTGCGAGCTGTTCAGCATCCCGGCACGCACACTGAAGCGCTGGCGAACGTGGTGGCGGGAGGATTTTCCATCGTCGCCGTTCTGGCAGTCGGTGCGCGAACGGTTCATGCCGCCGGTGACGATCATGCGGCTACCGCAGAGTCTGCTGGAACGCTTCGATGCCGGGGCGATGGCGGATCGGCTGGCGCAGGTGCTGCGATTTGTCGCGCCGTTGACCACACGCCTGGTCAAGTAATCCGAAGGTCGCCGTGTACCCGCAGAGGATGCCGATAGCCCTCGTTCAGGCGGCTTTGTAGCCTGCGTTCCCATGAGCGGTGCCTGAAGGATGGCGTCGCAATGGGAGCGACGTTGAGTTCCGAGGACGATCTACCGCAACGAGATCGGTGGGCGCGGCTGCGCTTCGCGATCATCGGACCGCTGCTGGCGGCGCCGCCAGGCGCCGGCGAACTGCGCGATGCCCTGAACGCGTTGGCTGCCAAGAGCTGGCGTCATCCGTTCACGGGGCTCGAGGTTCGCTTCGGCGTCTCGACCATCGAGCGCTGGCTCTACGCCGCCAAGAAGGCCGGCGATCCGGTGCAGGCGTTGCGCAACCAAGTGCGCCGCGACATCGGGCACTTCCCGAGTCTATCGGCCGAGGCCGTGCAGGCACTGACCACGCAGTACCGCGAGCACCCGGGCTGGACCGCCCAGTTGCACCACGACAATCTGCGGGTGACGCTCGACGCCGCCGGCACGAAGTGCCCATCGTATCCGAGCGTACGCCGGTATCTGAAAGCCCAGGGGTTGCTGCGTCGGCGGCCGCCGAAACGCGCCACGGACGGCGCGATTGCCGCCCGCGATCGGCTCGAGCAACGCGAGGTGCGCAGCTACGAGGTCGAGCATGTCCTGCAGTTGCTCCATCTCGACTTCCATCACGGCTCGCGCAAAGTCCTGACCCGCCGCGGCGAGTACGTCAAACCGCTCTTGGTCGGCTTCATCGATGACCGCTCGCGGTTCCTCTGCCATGCCCAGTGGTACACCAACGAGCGCACCGAAGAGCTGGTCCACGGCCTGTGCCAGGCCCTGCAGAAGGTGGGACTCCCGCGTTCGCTGATGACCGATCGAGGCTCGGCGATGATCTCCGGGGAGTTCACCGCGGGGCTCCACCACCTGGGTATCTTGCACCTGCCGACGCTACCGCACTCACCGCACGTCAATGGGAAGCAGGAAAATATCTGGGGTCGCGTCGAGGGACGCCTCCTTGCCATGCTCGAAGGGGAAGCCAATCTCACGCTCGAGCAGCTGAACGTCGCGACCCAGGCCTGGGTGACCCAAGAATATCACCGCACCGTGCACAGTGAACTCGGCGCAACCCCGATGCAGCGCTACCTCGCCGGGCCCAACGTCAGGCGCGAGTGCCCCGGGAGCGAGGAGTTGCGCGCCGCCTTCCGCATCGAGGTCAAGCGCAAGCAACGCCGCTCCGATGGTACGGTGAGCCTCGATGGCCAGCGCTTCGAGATCCCGTCCCGGTATCGCCGTCTCGATGAGATCCATCTGCGCTATGCCCGCTGGGACTTCAGCCGCGTCGATCTGATCGACGCGCGTTCAGGCCAGATCCTCTGCCCGGTGCGCCCCCTCGATAAAGCCGCCAATGCCGATGCGCTGCGGCGGCGCGTGGATCCCACAACCGACATGACCCCGATGCTGGCCGCCGGCATCGCGCCGCTCTTGAAGAAAATGATCGCCGACTATGCCGCCACCGGCTTGCCGCCCGCCTATTTACCCACCGCCGATAAGGATGACCCTGTATGAACCAAAAACTGCTCGCGATGTATGGCCTGAAATGGAACCCTTTCACCCCCGAGGTGCCAACCGAGGCGCTCTACGTGCCGCCCAAAGTCGAGAACTTCTGCTGGCGCATCGAGCAGGCGCACCTGCGCGAGGGCGGCTTCGCGTTGATACACGGTGACCCTGGCTCAGGCAAAAGCGTGGTCATGCGCCTGCTCGCCGAGCGTCTCGCACGCTTGGCGGATCTGTCCGTCGGCGTCATCCACCATCCGCAAAGCAACTTGAGCGACTTCTATCGTGAACTCGGCGATATCTTCTCGATCTCCATCCGCGTCAGCAACCGTTGGGGCGGATTTAAGGCGCTGCGCGCCCGATGGCTCGATCATCTGGGCTCCGCCAGCCGCCGACCCGTCATCCTGGTCGATGAGGCGCAAGAGATGACGCCGATGGTCTTGAGCGAACTGCGCCTCCTCGCGAGCGCGCGCTTCGACTCGCAATCCTTGCTGTGTGTCGTACTCTCTGGCGATGTGCGCCTCCTCGACAAGCTGCGGCGCGAGGAACTCATCCCGCTGGGCTCGCGCATCCGCACACGTCTCGCCACCGGCGTCGCCACCCGGGAGGAACTGCTCTCCTGCCTCGACCATCTGCTTGCCACGGCCGGCAACGCCGGCCTCATGACCAAGGAGCTGCGCCATACGCTGTGTGACCACGCCGCCGGCAACTATCGCATCTTCATCGGCATGGCGGCCGAGCTCCTGATGAGCGCGGCGCAGCGCGAAATCACGGTGCTCGATGAAAAACTGTATCTGCAGGTGTTCGCCCCGCCGGAGACTCAAACTCCGCGCCGCGCCGCCGGAGCTCGCTGATATGAACAACGAAACCGATCCCTTCGCCTTCCCCGAGCTACCCGACGAGGCCGTGGTCGCCCTCGATCAGTTCCTCGAGGCCTTCTACAACCACTTCCAAAACCATTACTTCGCCCAAATGCACCGCTGGTACCACGCACTCGATGAACGCGAACACTACCACGATCCCATGCCATCGCCGCCGCTCAAAGACCCGCCGTTCTGATAGGCTCGGAAATGACCGCGGCGCCAACGCCGCGGTCATCATCGTCAATGGCCCATCACCGATCGTGAAAATCAGCCCATCAAATTAGCTGACCACTCTCATCGTGGTCCCTCACGACACATCGGATCAGTGCATACGTGGACCAGGAGCGGGAGTACCTCTTGCAGGATCTGCTATTGACAGGCTTGGTTGAACGCTTTGGTTATGTGAAGGGCGTTGGAGAATCGACTTCGGTGAACCCCCGCGAGAATCTCACCGACGATCCCTATTACACGGATGGTTTAAGGCTGGTCGTTGTGCTGGGCGCCGAGCCGCATCCGCTGCTGCAGGTGCAACGGCTCGACTGGGAACGGCCGCTTGCGGCGAGGTGAGGCGGCTGCGACGTCGCTGGTCAATCGTGGACGCCGGTTCCTTGCCAATGTTGCAGGCTTATTTGCAACTAGGACGCATGAAGAATCGTTACCTCAATTTATGCGTGCAATTTTAGAGCGCCGTTGACAACGGGCCCGAAGCCGGGAGAATGCGTGTCTCGTGCGCGTAGTTGATATAGATGCGATATGCGGGCGAGGAAGATATACGCAACTCATCCGTGGCGCGTTCGAACGCACTTGGAGCAAAGCGAACGCAATGAACTCGCACACTCGGAGAAGCCAATGATCATAAATCCGACGGGACAGCGTACGAGCACAAGCATGCGGGGCGTCCTCGTGATTCTTTGGGCTGTGGTCCTAGCGGCTGGCAGCATGTTGGCAGAGCTGGGTTCTGTGCCGCTTGCGAATGCGCAGTCGCCTTCAGGTACTGCGGCTCCGCTGATTCCTCCGGACCAGCTTGAATCCTTGGTGGCGCCCATTGCGCTGTATCCCGATCCGTTGCTAGCGCAAACCCTGGCGGCCTCCACCTATCCTCTTGAGATCATCCAGCTGCAGCAGTTTCTGGCGAGAAACCCGGGTTTGAAAGACAAAGAACTCGCTGATGCCGTGCAGAAGGAGCCCTGGGATCCTAGCATCCAGGCGCTTGCCGCGACCCCGGAGGTAGCGAAGCGTTTGGCGGATGACATCCAGTGGACTACGGACCTCGGCAATGCCTTCCTGGCTCAGGAGGCCGATGTGATGGCGGCCGTACAGCGCATGCGCAAGTCGGCCATGGACAAAAATGTCTTGAAGACCACCGAGCAGCAGGTGGTGCAAACCAAGGTGATCGAATCCAAGACGGTGGTGGTGATCGAGCCGGCGAATCCGCAGGTCATCTATGTGCCCACGTACAGCCCGGTGGTGGTGTGGGGCCCGCCGATTTATCCCTATCCTCCTATTTACTATCCGCCCCCGCCGCCGGCCGGGTCCTTGTTCCTCGCCTTCGGTATCGGAGTGGCCATGGGCGCTTGGTGGGGTGGAGGCGGCGGCTGGGGCTGGAACTGCGGGTGGGGCGGAAACAACGTCACCATCAACAACAATAACACCTTCATACGGAACACGAACATCCGCAACGGCAACACCAATGTAGGGAGCGGTAACCGGTGGCAGCACCAGCCGGCACATCGCGGCGGCGCGCCCTATCGGGATCGTGCCACGGCCGACCGTTTCGGGGGCGCAGCGCGCGGAGACTCGCTGTCCAATCGGCAAACGAATGCGCGCAATCAGATTGGAAAGCAAGGCGGCAATGTCGCATCCGCTCGTCCCTCACAAGGCGCAGGCACAGGCAACCGAGCCGGCGGCGGCCTTGGCGCCGGTGGTGGTGCGGCGGGCGGCGGAGTCGGCGCCGGCAATCGTGCCGGCGGCGGGCTTGGTGCCGGGGGCGGTGCCGGCAATCGAGGCCAGTTCGACACGGGCGCGGGAGCCGCGAACCGCGCCGGTGCGGGGGGCGGAGCGGGCAACCGATCCCAGTTCGACAGGGGCGCGGGAGCTGCGAACCGCGCTGGTGCCGGCGGCGCCGATCGCGTCGGCAACCGGGACTTATCGCGCGGTGGTGGCGGAGGCGGCGGAAACCGCAATGCCTTCGGTAGCGGCGGCGGATACAACGGCTCGAGTGCCCGTGCATCGAGCAACCGTGGGGCTGCGAGCGCGCAATCTCGCGGCGCAAGAAGCGGCGGCGGCGGGCGCCGTTAGTCAGCGCAGAGCCGAACGTACAGCAGGAGCACACAATGAATACAGCATCCGCGAATATAAGACTCTGCCGGCTTCTCGGGATGCTGGGCGCCTTTGCGTTGGTATCTCTTGCAACCTCCGATCCGCTTGCCGCAGAGCAGGCGGCCGCGAAAAAATCGCCTCCCACCGTTGCCGCGCAAGGTGCCGAAAGCTTTGCTACGCCGGAGCAGGCGGCCGATGCGGTCATTGACGCCGCCGAGAAGTTCGACGTGGGCGCCCTCGTGGCGATTTTCGGCCCCGGCGGAGAGGCCATAGTCCTCACGGGCGAATATCCGCAGGACCGCCAGCGCGCGCTGGACTTTGCTGCACAGGCGCGGGAGCAGAAAAGCGTTGCGCTGGACCCCAAGACCAAGAGCCGTGCATTTCTCCTGGTAGGTAAGAACGACTGGCCATTTCCGGTACCCATCGTCAAGCGCGGCAGCCGATGGCAGTTCGATACCGCCGCAGGTCTGCAGGAGCTCGAGTACCGGCGCATCGGCCGCAACGAATTGGATGCCATCGAAGTCTGCCGCGGTTATGTGGAGGCGCAGTACGAGTACGCCTTTCAGCCGCGCGACGGCTACGATGTCAACCAGTATGCGCAGCACATCATCAGCGCATCCGGCAAGCACGATGGCCTGGCCTGGCAGAACCCCGATGGAACGTGGGGCGGCCCGGTCGGCGAAAGCGCTGCCCGCGCCATCGAACAGGGCTACGAGTTCGAGCAGGGTAAGGCAATGCCCTTTCACGGCTATTTCTACAAGGTTCTAAAGGGGCAAGGGCCGGATGCGCCCCTCGGAGAAATGGACTACGTGCTGAAAGGCCTGATGATCGGCGGCTTCGCCCTGGTTGCCGCTCCCGCCGAATATGGTGAAACCGGCATCAACACCTTCATCGTCAGCCAGGACGGTGTGGTCTACCAGAAGGATCTAGGCGCTGAGACGCTCAAGGAATTCCAGAAGATGGAGCGCTTCAACCCCGATGATTCATGGACCCCGGTACCCGATGACGAATAAGAGCGCTCCGGCCTCTGCCCGCTGGTCGATCAGGCGGAAATCGCATTGAGGTTTTGAGAGGTCGGAAGGACGCAATGAGCGCGCGGGGAGGGCCGCTGGCGCGCATGTTTTGACATACTTCCGCTCCTCGAACGGCTTCAAGATGTTACTGGTGTCGATTACAAGATCGGTCAGGAGCTGGGCGGTTGCCCTCGCGATCATTACCCTGTTTGCGAGTGGCTGTGCAACTCCCGTCGGAGTCTCTCGCCTCGACGAGAAAGCGGCTCATCGCAATCTCAACGCGAACGTGCTGTCGTCTGGCAAACCGAGCGCCTATTCGACGCAGATCCTCGAGCGGACAGCGCTTAGCCAGCGCTATAAAAAAGAACCGGAAGCAGTGCTTGCGGAGTTGAATTCCGGACTTGGCAAACCTGACGAACGCGATCGGCTATTCGCCCTATCCGAACTCTCCTTCGCATGCGCCGAGAAATCACAGAATCAATCGTATTTTCTGGCATCCGCAGCATACGCATATGCCTTCCTATTTCCAGCGAACCCAGCCGACGCACCAGGGCCGTATGACCCACGCCTGCGGCTCGCGGTTGACCTTTACAATCGAGGCATCGCTCTGGGACTTGCGACAAGGGACGGCAAGGAAGTAGACCTCAGCGAGCGTCAATTGAGCTTGCCCTTCGGATCGCTCAGCTTGGCGGCCGACCCCGCAGGATTCGACTATGCTGGAAATCATCTGACGAAATTCGTGTCGCTTTCCGACTTGAAGGTGCGTGGGCTGCGCAACACGTATCGGAAAGCTGGCATCGGCGCTGCGCTCTCGGCACGAGTGGCCCCGGCGCCGAATAACCCTGGAAGCAGAGGGATATCTTCGACTGCGAAGGTGCCGATCACCGCCTTCGTGCGCTTCGACAATCCTCGCCGCGCGATGAATGACGGACAGTTGCACGGGACCGTTGAACTCTACGACGAGAACCGGACGACTGCCGTGCAAGTCGGTCCTTACTCCGTACCGCTCGAATCGGATCCCAGCGCCGCGCTCGCCTATCGGTTGGAAGGTTCGCCGGTGTGGGACAGCGAGATTGCGGGTTTTCGCCGGGGAGACTTTGCGTCTCTAGGTATTGTCACGAGCGAGGACAGCAGCGGCCTGTTCGTGCTGCATCCATACCATCCCCACATGATTCCGGTGGTGCTGGTTCACGGTACTGCGTCGAGCCCCGCCCGCTGGGCGGAGATGGCCAACGAGCTGCTCGGCGATCCGGCGATCGGCTCGCGCTATCAGATCTGGGGATTCACCTATAACAGCGGCAATCCGATTGCGCTGTCATCGATGCGCCTGCGGGAGTCGCTCACGGCATTCCGCAAAGACATCGACCCGGAAGGCAAAGACCCTGCGCTCGATCAGATGGTCGTCATCGGCCACAGCCAGGGGGGGCTTTTGACCAAGATGACGGTCGTCGATAGCGGCACTCGCTTCTGGGACAGTTTTTCCAAGGTTCCGTTTGACAAGGCTGATCTCGAGCCCGAGACTCGTGATTTGCTCGCCCGCGCACTGTTCATCAAGCCGCTGCCGTTCGTCAAGCGGGTAATTTTCATCGCCACGCCGCATCGTGGCAGCTTCCTGGCGAGTAATCCCATCGCCAAGTTCGCCAACAAATTCATCAACCTGCCAGGCGGTCTTGTCAAGGCCACCGTTGAAGTCGGCAAGCTTCGCGAGCCCAGCATGTTGGGAACTCCGTTTACTATCCCGACCGCGCTCGACAACATGGATGCTTCCAATCCCTTCCTGAAGACACTCGCGTCGTTGCCCATTGCCGCCGGCGTACAGGTTAACTCGATTATTGCGGTGAAGGGTACCGGGCCGTTCGAGGACGGCAATGACGGAGTCGTCGAGTACAAGAGCGCGCATATTGAAGGCGTCGAGTCGGAGCTGGTCGTGCGTTCCGGTCATTCGACCCAGGCCACCCCGAAGACGATCGAGGAGGTCCGCCGCATCCTCTATGAGCATGCGGGAATACATTGATGGCCCGACGCGCTCTTCGCTTGACTGCGACGGTGATGTTATCCGTGATCGTCGTCGCCGGCATCGCCTGGGCCGGGCTCGCGCTGTGGTTCGACGGGCCGCCTTCGCGCGTGCTTGCAGGAACGATGTGCGTGGCGATTGTTTTCACCAGTCTGGTGTTGGCCGCGCTGGTTCGGCCGTTCTTGAGAGGGCTTCTCGCTGCGATCTTGCCCGTGGTTTTGGTCGCCCTATGGTGGGCGTCGATTGCGCCGAGCAACTCGCGCAACTGGTCTTCCGACGTCGCTCGCCCGGCCCGGGCAGTTTTTCACGACTCGTCCGTCAGCATCCAGAATGTGCGCAATTTCAAGTATCGATCAGAATCCGATTACGACCAGCGCTGGGAAACGCGGACTTACGACCTCGACCGGATCCGCGGCGTTGATCTATTCCTATCGTTTTGGGGGCCGACCCAAATCGCGCACACGATCGCCAGCTGGGATTTTGACGATGGCCAACACCTCGCGATCTCCATCGAGACGCGCAAAGAGAAGGGCGAAACATACTCGGCGCTTCGCGGCTTTTTCCGCCAGTACGAACTATATTACGTAGTCGCCGATGAGCGCGACCTCGTCGGATTGCGAACGAACTACCGTGGCGAACAGGTATATCTATACCGCATCCGTGTTCCTGTCTCACAAGCGCGGGCTTTGCTGATTGATTACCTCGATGAGGTCAATCACCTCGCCGACCATCCGCAATGGTACAACGCCTTGACGCAAAACTGCACGACCACAATCCGTGGCCATGCGCAAAATGCCGGCGCCAGCGGGCGATTGGACTGGAGGCTGCTGGCCAACGGCCACCTCGATCAGCTCCTCTACGAGCGGGGTCAGATAGACACGCGTCTGCCCTTCGATGCGCTTCGAACGCGCAGCAACATTACTGAAAGAGCAAAAGTCGCCGGCGACTCTCCTGATTTTTCCGCCCGTATCCGCCAAGGGCTACCAGGAGCGCGCGAATTGTAATCGGATCGTCGCCATTGACACTTGTGACCTTCAGGCTGGGAAGAGCGGTTACGGTCTTGCTAGCCAGCAGCTTTGCCCACGTCATGGATTTCATCGCTTCGCCATTGCGCACGCCAACCGAGTTAGCGATCTGGCCACCGCGTAGGGGATACAAATCAGAATTGGTGCAAGCACCAAGGCCGCGCCCGGATGCACCGAGTGGTAGAGGATCAGTTGAAACACAATGTCCAGGATGATCCCCGCGGCGAGCAGGTTGCGGATCTCCGCCACTCCGCTTCGTAAGTACTCTTTTCGGTGCTCAGCATGGAAGAGCAGCCCGAGCAGGTAGTGCGGATTTCCCGCTTTGGCATCCGCGAGACCGCCGCGAATCCCGAGCACGATGGCGATCATCGGCTGCAACATGAAGCGTAAGCGTCCGGGCCCGGTGAACCGTTGCGGTAATTCCTCGAGGAACTACCTCGAGATCACGTACACGCGACCCGCTTCGATGGTGTCTACCAGCGCAAACGGAATCGCAAGGGCGATGACAAGAAGCGCCAGCACCGTCACGATAGTGTCGCGTCGCAGAGTCAAGTTCTTGACCTCAAGGGAACACACCGCCCCGACCGGCCGCCGTGGGCAGTCTACTTCGGCTCTTCGATAACGGCTTTGAGCTTTCCGCTGCTGATCGCGCGCTTGAGCGCCGCGTAGTCCCTGTCATTCTGATCGGCGTAGGCGACTGAGAAAGCCTCAATCGCCTTATCGAATACGTCGCCCTTGCCGAGGTAGCCACTGATCAGGGCCGGATCGCCGGAGCGCGCGTGGGAGAGCGCCAGCGTGTGGCCACACCACCCGGCGTCCAGGAGCATCGTGGCTTTGCCGAACGTCTCGACGGCGAACTTGATCTTGATGTCTCGTAGCTGACGAATGTAGAAGTGACGCCCAAGCCTGCCCTTGGTCCAGCCGAGAAAGATGTCGCTGACCGGCTGCATGAGTCGCTGGCCGTTCACGACGCGCTGTCCGTGGTTGGGGAAGACACTCTTGCCGGCATACGCCTCCAGCACCGAGGCGCGTGCCTCCTTGGCCTGGAGAACGAGAGGATTTCCATCGCCGTCCGTCAGCAAGAGCACTGCGCAAGCAGTGCCGACGCTGCCGACACCGACCACTTTGATCGCGGCATCCTTAAGTTCGTAGCGGTCGAGCAAGGCTCGGGTGGATGATGCCAGGCTATCGCGATAGAGTGCGAAGACCTCCGCGCTGTCCGGGTGGATCTCCCCGGGTTTATGCCCCTTCCAGTGAAAGATTGCCGGCAGCTGGTCTTCGATGACCGGTGTCTTGCCCGCAGCTTTCTTGAAAGTGGGAAAGAGATCTTCCTCGACGCGGCGCGTCCGCTCTTTCTCCATGCGCCTGATCGCGCGTTTGCGAAACTCGGGGTCGTCCAGGGTCGCGAGCATCATTTCCGAATCGACCCTGCAATACCAGAGGTCCAACGGATTCATTTCGCTGAACTCAGTCATGTGCTCGCGGTACGACCGGACGCAGTTACGGACCGCATCCCGGGCGGTGGATTCGCTTAAGTTATTGTTCCGGCAGGCGACCACGAAGCTCGCCGCGAGACGTTTGAGGTCCCACTCCCAAGGGGCGGGCAGGGTCTCATCCAAGTCGTTGATGGCGAAGATGATGCGCCTCTCCGGGGTACCCAGGCCGCGGAAGTTGCCCAAGTGGGCGTCTCCGCAGCATTGCACGCGGACGCCCGTGGCCGGAGTGGTCGCGAGGTCCACCGCCATGTTGAGCGCCGATCCCCTGTAAAACGTGAAGGGCGAGAGGGCCATGCGCCCGTGGCGTAGGGGAAGGAGTTCTGGGATGCGTCCCTTGTCGCCTTCCAGGACCAGGCTGACCGGGTCCGGCCGAGCGGCGGGCGCTTTCCAGACCGCGTGCGCCTCCCGAGGGCAAGCGTCCCTCAACTGCTTGCCCGCCGCGCGACGCTCGGCCAGCGAACGACGATGGGTAAATAGGCGGTCTCGTTTGGATTCTGCTTGCGCCGACCGCCTGCGCGACTTCATCGCTTGCTTTTGCATGTGCTTCTGTTTAGGCCACACGAGCCGTGGTCGTGGTCTGATAACCGGCGCGACCTCCGGAGGCACCGGTACGATCTCCGGAGGCAGCTGATTGTTCATGTTTTCTACAGCTCCACTACTCATTATGGGTGAATCGCCGGTACGCAAGCGTTGCGCTCCTGAGAATATATCTCCGCCGTGCTTCCGCAATTGGTACTTGTGGGTCGCAGTTTGTGGGAAATACTTACGGACGGATTGCAGGCAACGCAAGAAACCGCCGATCGCGCGAATCCTGTAGATCTGGCTGACGATCCACTACAGACTTTAAACGCTGCCTCCACGACGGGCAGCTTCCAGGCAGGTATTTTAGCCGTTAGATTCCGCCGCCCCAGCGATACTGCCACGCGATGCCGTACAGCTTGTAGCTGTCGCCCGTGCGGGCCGAGACTCCGTCGCTGGCGTAGAGTTTGATCGAATTGCGTGCGTTGATCGGGAGCGCAAGCGTAGCGCCAACGCGCCAGTTCTGTTGCAGATCATTGTTCTCCGTCCCATTGATCGTCGATCTGCCGCCTGCGTAATATGTGGCGTCCACTGAGGCCCAAATCCCGTAGCGAAAACTGCGGATGACGTGCCCTTGAATCGAATAAAGCGGAGCCTGCGATCGCGTAGTGCCGCCGTAGAAATCCGTGTTGTCCGTGTAGAACGTGACCCCCACCGTCGACTCCAATATCCACGACCCGATGGCCTTGGAAACACCGAAGCTCGGCTTGAAGAACCAACGATGCGTCGCGATGTTCACCAGACGCGTGTCATCGTATTGCCCGGACGGCGCCGACACCTGGAGCGCTACGCCGACGATCCAATCCTGCTTGTAAGAGGCGAAATCCTTCAACCCAACTGCAGGCGCACCGAACAGGTTGACGGACAACTCGAACGCCGGATCGCCGAAACCGTTGACGGTGCGCTGCACCGGCCGTCCCAGATAGTCCGCAGAGCCCGATAGCCAGGTGTACGGCACGGAGGCGTTGAACTTCCCCGAGAAGCCCCACAGGTCGAGTGATCGTGCAAAGCCGAGCCCGCCGGAGTTCGTCTCGAGATGAGGATTACTGACCGGCAGCGAGGGGTCGAACGATATGCCACCCTGCGTGTAGGCGTAACCCAAGATCAGGAAATTCACGCCAACCGGCGTGTCCGACCACTTACGTGGCTCGATGTCCTGGGCCCGGGCCGCCGACGCGGCGACGAGGCATGCGAGCGCGATGATCGCAGCGCTCGATAGCAAGCTGATGAATACGTCGGGTGTGCCGAAATGGGCGCTGCCAGTCGCCTGCTCCTCGCCATCGCCGTCAACCACGTCGATCTCCCATCCGACACGCCTCTTATGGTGGCAGATGAGCCCGGTGTTTATCAAAGTTTACTGGGTATCCATCGCCTGCCTGGTCTGTCGCGCAGTGAAGACTAGGACCGCGCGCGAGGTCGCGGGCGACCACAATTATTTCGGAAACAGCAATTGCACCAACAGCTCGAGTGTCCAGGTGGAAGCGCCGGTGGGCGCAACCACATTGTAGTAGGCGGTCGCTTGTAGATTGACGGATTGGTGGCCGAACATGAACAGCTGGCCGATGCCGAGCGAAACCGGCACTGTCCAACGTTCGCCGCCGCTCGCCTCCCAATCCGCGCTGATGGTCGGCGAAAAAGTGAGGTAGCGATTCGGATTGTTCTTGAAATTGTAGTTGACCTCCGGCTGCAGCTGCATCTGATTGACCGCCGGCCGGCCGGCACTGCCCGCAAACGACCAGATATTGTTGATCAGGGCACCGAACGTCCACTGGGTGCCGGACCACTGCACCCCCGCGGTGGGTCCCGCCCCCCACTTGCCCTGGCCCAACGCGTCGTTGGTGGCAGTCGGAAGCTGAAACACCGGCCCGACGCCCCATACCAGACTCCCGGTCCGCGTGGGAGAAAGGAATGCCGAAAACTGAGTATCGCCCACTCCATGTGCCCTGCCCTCGCCCGGCGCGGTGCCCGGCTGGTCGATCAGCGGCAGGACGGCGCGCGTGATGATGCTCCAGGTTGGGCTTACGCTGAATGGAATGAGCGGCTGGAAGGTCACCACCTGCGAGCTCTGATTGCCCGGCTCCAGCCCCAGGTTGGCATCGTAGAAAAATTGCAGGTTGGTGAGGTCGGCGAACGGGTTCTTCGCCTCCCGCACGAGCGACTCCGCGTCTTGCGCGAACGCGGGCAACGCAAGGACAGAAAGTGCCGCCATCGCGTAGCGGATTAAGGTGTGCTCGAATGTCGTCCACAGCATTTAGGGGATTAAGACGGTGTATCGGCTTTACCGCCGGAAGGCGGCGTCGCAGAAACCTCCGGTCATGTCGAGTATCCCTCGCTTACTGTTCGGCATAGTCGCGGACGCTCTCGGGATTGGCAACCAACTTGACTCGGAGGCAATGCCGAGACAATGGCTGGCCCGCATCCTGTCAATCCTGTGCATTGGAGGCTAAGGTCGGAATCGAACCGGCGTACACGGCTTTGCAGGCCGCTGCATGACCACTCTGCCACTTAGCCACAAAGTCAAAAATGACAAACCCCGGACTGGCCGGGGTTCTCACAATCTGGAGCGGGAAACGAGGCTCGAACTCGCGACCTCAACCTTGGCAAGGTTGCGCTCTACCAACTGAGCTATTCCCGCGCCCTGAACCGAGGCGCAATTGTAGGGCCCTACCGCCCGGAGTCAAGGAGACCGGCCGCTAGGAGCCTGTCTGAGGGTTAGGCCACGGGGATTACTCAGACAGGCTCCTACAGGCTTGAGCTGCCCCGCAGATCGGGCCAAGCCAACCGCAAGTACAGGAACATCGACCAGAGCGTGAGTACCGCGGCGATGCCCGTCAATACCAGCCCCAGTTTATAAATCGGCAGGCCGAAGAGATTCTGCCGAAATAGCAGAAAGGACAATCCGACGATTTGCATGATCGTCTTGTATTTTCCCCAAACGGACACCTTGATGCGGGCGCGCGCGCCGATTTCCGCCATCCATTCGCGCAGTGCCGATACCGCGATCTCTCGCCCGATGATGACGATGGCTACGATCACCAGGAACCAGCTTCGCGGATCCGCGCTGACGATCAACACCAATGCAGTCACCACGATCAATTTGTCGGCGACGGGATCCAAGAACGCGCCGAGGCGCGATGTTTGACCCCATTTGCGCGCGTAATAGCCGTCCAAACTGTCGGTAATGCCTGCGAGCGCAAACGCGGCGCCGGTGGCAGGACCTTTCCACCAATACGGCAAATAAAACAGCAGGAGTATCGCCGGAATCATCAGAATGCGCAGCCACGTCAGCGTATTCGGCAAGTTCCAATGCCATTGACCTTCATTGCCCGGGGTGGAGGTGCTCATAGATTACCTCGGCGAGATCGCGCCCGAGGCCGCGTATTTGTACGAAATCGTCGATGCCGGCACGCAATATCCCCTGCAAGCCCCCGAATTGCTTCAGCAACTCGCGTCGTTTCACCGGCCCCAGGCCCGGAATGGTTTCGAGTATAGACTGGCTGTGACGTTTAGCCCGCTTGCGCCGGTGTCCCGCGATGGCGAAGCGATGCGCCTCGTCGCGCACGCGCTGAATCAAGTGGAGGGCATTGGAGTCGGGCGCCAGTATAGTAGGCGTGTCCTGACCCAACAAGAATAGCTGCTCCTGTCCCGGGCGCCGGTCGACCCCTTTGGCGACGCCGATCAACGTGATGCCGCTGACGCCCAGTTCGTCGAGCACCTTGCCGGCTTCGGCAAGCTGCCCTTTCCCGCCGTCGATCAGCAATAGGTCGGGTGCGCTAATCTCACCCTCGCGCACGCGCTTGTAGCGCCGGCTGAGCGCCTGGTACATCGCGGCATAGTCGTCGCCCGGCTGGATACCGGCAATATTGAAGCGGCGGTAGTCGCCCTTGATCGGCCCTTCCACACCGAACACCACGCACGAGGCCACCGTATCGGTTCCGCCGGTGTGGCTGATATCGAAGCACTCGATGCGCCGCGGCGCCTCCTCGAGATCGAACGCTTCGCGCAGCTCCTGCAGGCCCGACTCGATGCTGGTACGCGCCAGTCCGCGCATTTTCAGCGCCTGCTCGGCGTTGTCGCGCATCATCTCGAGCCAGCGCGCGCGAATGCCGCGGACCGAGGAGGTAATGCGTACTTTGTGGGCTGCTCGCTGCGCCAGGGTCGCCTCGAGCACCCGCATCTCATCGAAGTCGCGCTCAACGATGATTTCCGCGGGCGACTCGCGCTCGAGATAGTGCTGCGCCACGAACGCGGCCAGCACTTCCGGCGGTTCGGCGAGCGGCGCTCGCGGAAAAAATGTCGTGCTGCCCAAACTGCGCCCGCCACGCACGAACATCAAGGCGACGCAGTACTCGCCGTTGCCCGCCGCGATGGCAATCACATCGGCGTCGTGATCGAGGTCGGCGTTGACGATTTGTTGGGCTTGTATGGCTTTGAGATTCGCCAGTTGGTCGCGCAGCCGGGCGGCCTCCTCGAAATTCAACCGCTCGGCGGCGATTTCCATGCGCCGGCCGAGCTCGAGCTGGACTTCATCGTTGCGCCCTTCCAGCACCTTGATCGCCGCGCTCACGTCGCGGGCATACGGCTCCTTGGTGATGAGGCCGACGCAGGGCGCCGTACAGCGTTCGATCTGGTATTGCAGGCAGGGCCTCGAGCGGTTGGCGAAATAGGCATCGTCGCAGTTGCGCAGACGAAATAGCTTTTGCAGCTGCTGCAAGCTTTCCCGTACGGCACCCGCCGATGGGTACGGGCCGAAGAAGCGGCCGGCTTCCTTGCGCGAACCGCGATAAAAGCTGAGGCGCGGAAAGTCGTGTTCGGTTTCGAGATGCAAGTAGGGAAAACTCTTGTCATCGCGCAGCACCACGTTGAAGCGGGGTCGGTGCTTCTTGATGAGATTGTATTCGAGCAGCAGCGCTTCGGTATCCGAATTCGTGATCGTGACTTCCATGTTCGCGGTCTTCGCGACCAGCGCTTGAACCTTGGGCTGAACATTGCTCGGTTGGAAGTACGAGCCTACCCGGCTTTTGAGATTGCGCGCTTTGCCGACGTAGAGAATCGCGCCCTGCGCGTCGAGCATGCGGTACACGCCGGGGCGGCTCGGCAACGCGTCGACGTAAGATTTCGCATCGAACTTCTGCACGGCCGCGTCGGCCTGCGTCGTGCCTGGTCTCCCGCCGGGAGCCGTGGGCGTCACGGTTTTAGGGGGCAAATCGCTGTTCATTGCGGCAGGGTGCGCCCTCGTTCAGCAGCGCCAATGCCCTTTCGATAATCGCTTCAAACATGCCGGCCGTGAGACGGCGCGTCTGTGTGTTGTAGCGGCTGCAGTGATACGAATTGAGCAATACGCGTCCTCCACTCAGGGAATGCTCCGCCGCGTGCGCAAACCGGTATTCGCTGTTGCGCAGATCGCAGGCCCGCAGCACCGCCGCATGCGCAATGGCGCCCAGCGCCAAGACTACGCGCGTGCTCAAACTTTGCGCCAACTCAGCCCGCAGAAACGCATTGCAAACCTTGATCTCGAGCGGCAACGGCTTATTGCTGGGAGGCAGACATTTCACCGCATTCGTGATGCGCGCATCAAGCAACGTCAAACCGTCGTCCGCGCTGCGCGATGTGGGCGCACTTGCCAGACCGTATTTGAACAAAGTTCCATACAACAGGATGCCCGCGTGGTCTCCGGTAAACGGTCGACCCGTGCGATTCGCGCCGTGCATTCCGGGAGCAAGACCGACGATCAGCAACCGAGCCTGCGGATCGCCGAACGGCGGCACGGGCCTGCAAAAGTAGTCCGGCTGCTGGTGGTGCACCGTGTCGAGAAAGGCCGCCAGGCGCGGGCATCGCCGGCAACCGGGATCGAAAATGCTTTTCATTCAAGATCGGTCGGGACCCGCCATCTGGAGCGTGCCCCCGCCGGAGGGGTCCAAAAAAACGGGCTACGCGGATCTCCGCGTAGCCCGCCGTCGATCGCGCCTGGACTTTGGACTAACCCGAGCGCAACCCAACCTTCGCCACCGGGGCCGTCCGCCCCACCCGCCGTCGCCGCATTCGAAGTTACTTTTGGACCGCATCGGCCACAAAGATTCCTCGCAGTCGGCAAAATAATTTGCGTGCGGTCCGTTGCAGTTGTTAGCCCCCTCTAAATCGGGGCCGCAGACTTACCGCTCAATTTTCAAGAGGCGGGAAAAGTTCGCGAGGCAGAATAGCATCTGCGCCGCCCCAGGCAACCGAAGTTTTTGCAAAACCGCGGGGGAGAATCTATGCCGGACGCAGCTCATATTGGTAAGATGTTGATTATAATAAATTTTTTATTCTGCCAGTTCTCTATACCTAAGCACTGTTAGGGGTTTCCCCTAGCCTTGCCCGATACCCGCTTGGCGCCCGCGCGGCGGGCGATCAGCATGGCCAATTCCAGCGCCTGCTCGGCATTCAATCGAGGGTCGACCGGGGACCTATAGGCCCTTGCCAGGTCGGCCTCCGCCAGACCGCGCGCTCCGCCGACACACTCGGTGACATCTTCCCCGGTCAGCTCGATGTGCACTCCGCCCAGCATGGATCCTGACTCTTCGTGGATGCGAAAGGCGGCTTCGACTTCGCCCAGAATGTTATCGAAGCGGCGCGTCTTGATGCCGCCCGCGGTGGTCTCGGTATTGCCGTGCATCGGATCGCACACCCAAAGAACTTGAGAACCCGTGGCGCGAACAGCGTCGATCAGCTCCGGCAGCCGCTGCTCGATGTCCTTGATCCCTAATCGGTGAATGAAGGTGAGGCGCCCGGGCTGGTTCTGCGGGTTCAGTATCTGCACCAGCTGCTGCAGCCATTCCGCACTCATGGCGGCGCCGATCTTCACGCCGATTGGATTGCAGATGCCCCGAAAATATTCGATGTGCGCGCCGTCGATGTTGGCGGTGCGCATACCGATCCACGGCATGTGGGCCGACAGGTTGTACCATTTTTTTTGCCGATCGATATAGCGAGTCTGCGCCTGCTCGGAGAGCAAATGCAGGCCTTCGTGGCTGGTGTAGAAGTCGACGCGGGTCGCCGCGTGCACCCGCATACCGCTCATCGACTCGAAAAACTCCAGCGACTCCGCAATGGAGTCGACGATCTTCTGATAGGCATCGCGCAGCGCCGCGTGGCGCAAAAAGCCCAGATCCCAATATTCCGGATGATGCAGATCGGCAAAACCGCCGTCGATCAGCGCGCGGACGAAGTTCAAAGTCAGAGACGCGCGCTCGTAGCCGCGCAGTAAAAGTTCCGGATCCGGTTCGCGCTCCGCCGCGCTGAAGCCCGGACGATTGACGTTGTCGCCCCGGTACGAGGGCAGTGTCACGCCCGCCCGAGTCTCGGTGTCGGCCGAGCGCGGCTTGGCGTACTGGCCTGCGAACCGGCCGACGCGAATGATGGGCCTTTTCAGTCCCTGCAGCAGCACCAGGCTCATCTGCAGCAGGATTTTCAATCGCTTGGCGATGTTGTCCGATTCGCAATCCTCGAAACTCTCGGCGCAATCGCCGCCCTGCAGCAGGAACTGTTCGCCGCGCTGCGCCTGCGCCAGCCGGGCGCGCAACGCCTCGACCTCCCACGAGACCACCAGCGGCGGCAGCCGGCTCAAGGCGGCGACGGTGCGCTCCAACGCCGCCGGATCGGCGTACTTCGGTTGTTGGGTGGCCGGGCGGCTTCGCCAGCTTGCCGGGTGCCAGTTCGTCAATGCGGGGGTCTTGGACATAGGCGGCAGATGCTACACAATGCCGCCCCCAATCGAAACCCAAGAACGCCGCCATGTCGAAAATCAACGAATCGCTCCGGTCGCTCGGGCTGAGCGATCTCAACCCCGGCACTTGGTCGGGCAGCCACGGTTGGAGCCGGCTTGAGTCCGGACCGCTCATCAAATCGATCAATCCGTCGACCGGACAGTGTTTGGCGCAAGTCCGCGGCGCAACCGCGGAGGACTACGAACACGTTCTGTGCTCTGCGCTCGAAGCGGCGCAGCAGTGGCGCGAAGTCCCGGCGCCCAAGCGCGGCGAGGCCATTCGCGCACTGGCCGAGGAGCTGCGCACGCACAAGGGTGCGCTCGGCACACTGATTTCTCTGGAGAACGGCAAGATCAAAGCCGAGGGGGACGGTGAAGTCCAGGAAATGATCGACATCGCCGATTTTGCCGTGGGGCAATCGCGCATGCTGTACGGCTTGACCATGCATTCGGAGCGCGCGCAGCACCGCATGTACGAGCAATGGCATCCGCTGGGCGTGGTCGGAGTGATCTCAGCGTTCAATTTTCCGGTGGCCGTGTGGTCCTGGAACGCATTCCTCGCGGCTATCTGCGGCAACGCGACGGTGTGGAAGCCCTCGCCGAAGACCGCGCTGTGTTCGCTTGCCGTCCAACACCTCTGCAATCGCGTGCTGGAGCGGTACTCGCTGCCGGCAATATTCCAAATCTTCATCGATGCCGGCACCGAGCTCGCGGGAAGATTCGTCGACGATCGGCGCGTCGCGCTGGTCTCGTTCACGGGCTCGACGCAGGTGGGGCGACAGATCGGCGTGCGGGTCGCCGAGCGGCTCGGCAAGAGCTTGCTCGAGCTCGGCGGCAACAACGCGATCATCGTCGATGAAACCGCGAATCTGGACTTGGCGGTGCCCGCGATCGTTTTCGGCGCCGTGGGTACCGCGGGTCAGCGCTGCACCTCCACGCGGCGCGTATTGGTCCACCGTTCGCGGGCCTCGGAACTCGAACGGCGACTCGTGGCCGCCTACGGCCAGGTACGCATCGGTGATCCGCTGGATCCCCGCACCTTGATGGGCCCGCTGATCGATGCGGGCGCCGTCGCGCGCCATCTCGCAGCCATCGCGGCGGCACAATCCCAGGGCGGCACCGTGCTGTACGGCGGCGGCGTCCTGCAGCGGCCCGGCAATTTCGTCGAACCGGCGATTGTGCGCGCGTCGCCCGGGATGCCGATCGTGCACACCGAGACCTTCGCGCCGATTTTGTACTTGATCAGTTGTCAGAGCTTCGACGAAGCCCTGGCCTTGCACAATTCCGTGCCCTACGGCCTCTCCTCCGCGGTATTCACCGATCGCTTGCAAGTGGCCGAGCGATTCCTGTCTGCCCCGGGCAGCGACTGCGGAATCGCCAACGTCAATTTGGGAACTTCGGGTGCCGAGATCGGCGGCGCTTTCGGCGGCGAGAAGGATACGGGCGGGGGCCGCGAAGCCGGCTCGGATTCGTGGAAAGCGTACATGCGGCGCCAGACGACGACCATTAATTGGAGTTCCCAACTGCCGCTCGCGCAGGGAATTCGCTTCGACCTCTAGGAGCCTGGCGGCTGCGCCGCGCGGCCAACGCGGCGGCGGGCCCAACGCAGACTAATTGCGGGGACATGCGCGCCGGCGCAGGCGCTTCATTCGGCAAGTTTGACTTCCAGCCAAAGCCTCTCCTGCGCCGCCAGGCTCAAGGTCGCAAAGGTTTCGCCGCGCTCGGCAGCCAAGGCCTCCATGGCGCGAAATCGACGCTCGAACTTTGTGTTGGCCGCCCGCAGCGCCGCTTCCGCGTCGACGTCGAGCTTGCGCGCCAAATTGGCGGCGGCAAACAGCAGATCGCCGATCTCTTCGACAATTTCCTTCGACGGCGCGGCATGCGGGCTCGCGGCATGCGAGCCGGCGGCGGCCTCGCGCACCTCCGCGAGCTCCTCCGCCACCTTATCCGCGGTCTGGCTCGCGTGCTCCCAATCAAACCCCACCCGCGCGGCGCGCTTGCTGAGCTTGTGGGCGCGCATCAGCGCGGGCAGCGCCTGCGGTACGCCGTCCAATGCGCCGGCGGCTGCCGCGCGGCGTTCATGCGCCTTGGCGTCCTCCCAGACGACGCTTTGTTCAGCGGCCGTCAGCGGATCGCTATCGCCGAACACGTGAGGATGGCGCCGTACCAACTTGTCGCAAATGGCCGACACGACCGCCTCGAAATCGAAATCGCCCCCTTCGCGCGCAATCTGGGAGTGGAACACCACCTGAAACAGCAGATCGCCGAGCTCCTCCTTCAGATGCGAAACGTCTCCGCGCTCGATGGCGTCGGCGACTTCATACGCCTCTTCGATCGTGTAGGGGGCTATGGTGGCAAAGGTTTGTTGGCGATCCCAGGGGCAGCCGTCGGGGGCTCGCAAGCGCTCCATGATCGCGAGCAACTCGAACAAGCGCGACATCATCGAGACCGGTCTGCTCGTGCTTGCAGTAGCCGCCTGAAGGTCAGCAACATCCCCGCCGTCGCACCCCAGATATTGCGCTCGCCGTAGGGGATGTCGTAGACCTCCAGCGTGACATTGCCCATCCGGCGCAGACTCGGTTTGTGATTGGCGGCGTTCAAGATGAAGTCCAAGGGAACCTCGAAGACGTCGTGGACTTCCTCCGTGGCGATGCGCAATTGATAGCGCGGGCTGACAAATCCGACCGCAGGCGTCACCCGAAAACCCGTCCCCACCCAGTGATCGGGAAGGTATCCGGCAAACTCCACACAGCTCTCGGACAGGCCTATCTCTTCATACGCCTCGCGCAGCGCAGCGTGCCATGCATCCGCATCCTCCGGCTCGACGCGCCCGCCCGGAAAGCTGATCTGACCGGCATGATCCTTGAGCGTTGCGGCGCGCTGCGTGAGCAGCACCGTCAGGCCCGGTTCGCGCTCCACCAACGGCACGAGCACCGCCGCGGGCACGAGTTGCTTGGGCAAAGAGGCGCGCGCACGCTTGAGCAGCTCGCGGGACTCGCCCGCGAGCCACAGCATCTGATCATCCGGCCCGGCGGGCTGCCGTGCAAGCGACTCGCGAATGTGAGTCTTGCTATAGAGCGACTCCATCATCAGCCGGAGGATCCGGGACCCTTGATCCCGCCCGTCGTCAGCGCCAATGGATCGAGCAGGCGGCGCAGCTCCGCGACATCCAAGCCGGTCATTTCCGCGGCGACATCCAAAATCGGCCGGCCCTCCGCGTAGGCCTTCTTCGCGATGGCGGCGCCTTTCTCGTAGCCGATCACCGGATTAAGTGCGGTCACGAGAATCGGATTGCGGTCGAGCGCCGCGCTGAGCCGCGCCTCGTTCACGGTAAACCCCGCCAGTGCGCGCTCGGCCAGATTACGGCTCGCGATGCTCAGCAATTCCAGGCTCTGCAGCAGATTATGGGCGACCACCGGCAGCATGACGTTGAGCTGAAAATTTCCCGACTGCCCCGCAACCGTAATCGTCGCATCGTTACCGATGACCTGCGCCGCGATCATCGCGACCGCTTCCGGGACCACCGGATTCACCTTGCCCGGCATGATGCTGCTGCCGGGTTGCAGCGCCGGCAGCGCGATTTCCCCCAATCCGGCGAGCGGTCCACTGTTCATCCAGCGCAGGTCGTTCGAAATTTTCATGAGACTTACGCTAACGACCTTGAGTTGTCCGGACAGTTCAACCGCCGTATCCTGGCTGGACAGCGCCTCGAAATAATTTCCGCTGGGAAAGAACTCGAGCTGCGTGCTGCGAGCGAGATGGCGCGCGAACAGCGCGCCAAACTCAGGCCGCGCGTTGATGCCCGTGCCGACCGCGGTGCCGCCCTGCGCCAACGCCAGTAAACGCGGCATCACCGATGTCAACCGCGCCCAATCCTTATCGATCTGCGCTTGCCATCCGCCGAGCTCCTGAGCGAGCGTAATCGGCATCGCATCCATCAAATGGGTGCGGCCGGTTTTGACGATCCGGCCGAGCTCGCCCGCGCGCTGTCCGAGCATGCCGCTCAAGGCATGAAGAGCGGGCAACAAGTTCTCCGTGAGGAGCAGCGCCGCGGCGACATGAATCGCCGTCGGTACGACGTCATTGCTGCTTTGCCCCATGTTCACCTGATCGTTCGCGTGCACGGGTTGACTCAGACGCCGGCCCGCCAGGGTTGCGATGACTTCATTGGCGTTCATGTTGCTGCTCGTGCCCGAGCCCGTCTGAAATACGTCCACGGGGAATTGATCGTCGTGCAATCCCGCGGCGACCTCGAGAGCGGCCGCTTGGATGGCGGCGGCGAGGCCGGGCGCCATATCGCCCAATTCCGCATTCGCGCCCGCCGCTGCATGCTTGATCAGACCCAGGGCGCGGATGAAAGCGCGCGGCATGCGCAGCCCGCTTGGAGGGAAATTTTGGATTGCGCGCTGTGTCTGAGCGCCCCATAGCGCTGTCCTCGGCACGTCGAGCGCACCCATGCTGTCATGCTCGACGCGATACTCTGCCGTTGTCATCGCGTACTCCGCCCGTCGGTGGTGGTTTACGGTAATATCCCGAATATTCTATCACCTAGCGACGGAATTCTTGATCAAGTCCAGCCCCGTCACCGATCCCGCCACAGAGGCTCTTTCGCCGCTCGACGGCAGGTATGCCGCCAAACTCGCGGCGGTACGCCGCCTCTTCAGCGAGGCTGGGCTGATGCGCGAACGGGTGCGCGTTGAATGCGCATGGTTCTTGGCGCTGGCTCAAGGTCCCGGCGCGGCCGTTCTGGCGACGCTGCCGCAGGCTGCACGCAGTTGGCTCGAGGCGCTCGCAACCGACCCGGCGGCAACGGACGTGCGCGCCATCAAGGCCATCGAGTCGCGCACCCAGCACGACGTGAAGGCCGTGGAATATTGGATCCGCGACGAGCTCGAGACCCGCGGGGCTGGCCCTGCGCAGCTCGAATGGGTGCACTTCGGGTGCACCTCCGAGGACATCAATAATCTGGCGTATGCGCTCATGTTGAAAGGCGCGCGCCGCACCGTGCTGCTGCCGATGCTCGATGCCGTCGGCGTACTGCTCGATTCGCTCGCCCAGCGGCACGCGGCGGTCGGCATGCTGGCGCGGACACACGGACAAACGGCGACACCGACCACGGTCGGCAAGGAGTTCGCCAATGTGGCGGCGCGCCTGGAGCGCCAGCGCGCCGCCATCGAGCGCGTCGTCATCTTGGGCAAGATGAACGGCGCGGTGGGCAATTTCAATGCACATGTCGCGGCCCTGCCGCAGATCGATTGGCCCGTTTTCAGCGCGCGCTTCGTCGAGTCGCTGGGCGTGCAGTCGAACCCCTACACGACGCAAATCGAACCGCACGACTGGATTGCCGAATATTGCCACGCGCTCATGCGCGCCAACACAGTGCTCCTCGACTTCGCGCGCGACATGTGGAGCTACATCTCGCTCGGCTACTTCAAGCAAAAGCTCATGGCCGGCGAAGTGGGTTCCTCCACCATGCCGCACAAGGTCAATCCCATCGACTTTGAGAATGCCGAAGGCAACTTGGGTCTGGCGAACGCCCTGTTCGGACACTTCGCGGACAAGCTGCCCGTATCACGCCTGCAGCGCGACCTCACCGACTCGACCGTGCTGCGCAATCTCGGCGTCGGAATCGGGCATGCGGCCCTCGCCTATCAAGCGCTTGCGGCCGGTCTGGAGAAGATCGAACTCGATGAGGCCCGGCTTGCGGAAGACCTGGAGCGCGCCTGGGAGGTGCTGGGCGAGGCGGTTCAGACTGTGATGCGCGCACATGGAATCCCGCAAGCCTATGAGCGTCTGAAGTCCTTTACGCGCGGCCGTCCCGTGGACCAGGCCGCGATGCGCGAGTTCATCCGCTCGCTGGCGCTGCCGGCGGCCGAGAAGGAGCGGCTGCTCGAGCTGGCGCCGCGCACGTACCTGGGGCTCGCCGCCACGCTGGCGCGGCGCACCCCGTAGAACTACTTGCACCCCGCGCGTCCGAAACGTGACGCAGTTAGCACGATAGGGTATGAGGCAACCGGTAGTATCAAACTCAAAGCACGAGGGATGGGAGCACTGGCCCCAGGGCCTTCAATTGAGGCGTTCAGCTATGGCGGGCAATGTGGGCGACACAACGAAACCGATCGTGGACAAGGCATCTGCGACGGATAGTGAGATTGCGTCCACGAGCACCCGCAGCATATTGACCACCATGCCCGAGGTGCGCGAGGCGAGCCTCAAAGTGGCCAAATCGGCGCAGCGCCTGCTGTCTATTTTCACCCAGGATTTGGAGCCGCTGATCTACGGTGAGGAGCCGTTCCTGGAGGCGATCAAGCGGCTGGTGCTGGCGCGTTCCTACGCCAAAGTGCGTGTCTTGCTCGCGGATCCCTCGCGCGCGATGGTCGACAACAATCGCTTCCTGGCCTTGGCGCGCCGCCTCACCAGCTGCATCGATCTGCGCGCGATGAGCCCTGAATATCCCGCGAGCGCCGGCGCATTCATCATCGCGGACGACAAAGCACTGGTGTACCGATTACAGGCCGATCGCTGGGACGGCATTTCCGATATGAACGATCCGGCCGTGGTGCGCCGCTATTTGAATTTCTTCGACGAGGTCTGGCAGACGAGCATGCAAGAATCGCAGATGCGGCAAATGCTCATGTAGTTTTTTCAAGCGCGCCGCCCGCGCGCAAAGCCCCTTCTTCGCGCGCGCGCCGGTATAATCGGCGCATGCACCCCGCTCCCGCTCCTCAAGATCCCAGGGCCGCCGGGACCGTCATCGTCGGCATGTCGGGGGGCGTCGATTCGGCGGTTGCGGCGCTCCTTCTGCAGCAGGCCGGCTTCACGGTTCAAGGGCTGTTCATGTCCAACTGGGAAGACGACGACGATGCGTACTGCACCACCGCCGCCGATTTCCAGGATGCGCGACGAACCTGCGACACCTTGCGAATTCCGCTGCATCAAGTGAGTTTCGCCGCCGAGTACCGCGCACGGGTGTTCGCGCACTTTCTGCGCGAATATGCCGCCGGCCGCACCCCGAATCCGGATGTGCTGTGCAATCGGGAAATCAAGTTCGGCGTCTGCCTCGAATACATGCATCGCCTGGGAGCTTCGCGGATCGCCACCGGGCACTATGCCCGACTGCGGGATTCCGCCGACGGCGTGCAGCTGCTGAAGGCGGCGGATCGCGAGAAGGATCAGAGCTACTTCTTGCACGGCGTGGCACCGGCGGCGCTCGCCCGTAGCCTGTTTCCGATCGGTGAATTGCGCAAAGAGGAAGTCCGCCGGCGCGCTCATGCGGCCGGATTGACCGTATTCGACAAACCGGACAGCACCGGGATCTGCTTCATCGGCGAGCGGCCTTTCCGGGAGTTCTTGAGCCGCCATCTCTCCACCGCAGCCGGCCCGATAGAAAATGCCGACGGCGAAGTGATCGGCGAACATCGCGGACTCGCACTGTATACCTTGGGTCAACGGTCGGGCTTGCGCGTGGGCGGCAGAGCCGGCGCCGCCGCCGCGCCCTGGTATGTCGCAGCCAAGGACGCACGACGCAACGCGCTCATCGTGGTGCAGGATCAGGAGCACCCGCTGCTCATGTCCGACGGCTTCGACGTCGAGGAGGTACGGTGGCTGAGCGGTCCGCACCCTCTTGCGGGCGAGTTCGATTGCGCCGTCAAGACCCGATACCGTCAGGCCGATCTCGCGTGCCGGGTACGGCAAGCCCCCGATGGTCGTTTGCGCGTGACGTTGCGCGAGCCTGCACGGGCGGTCACACCCGGGCAATATGCCGTCTTTTACGGCGATGAATGGTGCCTCGGCGGCGGCGTGATCTCGCAGCGCTTCAATTCGCGTGCCGCGCCTGCGCTCGGCGCGGCAGCGCCCGGCGAGCGCGCATTCAAATATAATTCTTCTCTTTCGCTGGAGGGGTCATGACGGATAGCTTCAAGGCAAGAACGACGCTCGATGTGGGAACGCAGCAATATGAGATCTGCGGCTTGGGCGCGCTCAAAGCGCAGCGCGTCGACCGCCTGCCGTTTTCGCTGAAGATACTGTTGGAAAACCTCCTGCGCTTCGAAGACGGTGTCAATGTCAGGCGCAGCGACATCGAGGCGCTGCTGCGCTGGGATCCCAAAGCGCCGCCCCACCATGAAATCGCCTTTACGCCGGCGCGCGTCATCATGCAGGACTTTACCGGCGTCCCGTGCATCGTCGATCTGGCCGCCATGCGGGAGGCGATCGTGCGGCTCGGCGGCGATCCGCAGCGGGTGAATCCGCTGGCGCCCGCCGAGCTGGTCATTGACCACTCGGTCCAAGTTGATGAATACGGTGCGGCGAGTTCGTTGCAGCACAATAACGAGATCGAATTCAAACGCAACGCCGAGCGCTACATGTTCCTGCGGTGGGGACAGACCGCGTTCACTAATTTCAAAGTGGTGCCGCCCAATACCGGCATCGTGCACCAAGTGAATATCGAACGGCTGGCGCGCGTAATCTTTTCGGACGGCGCCGGCGGCAAGATGCTGGCCTATCCCGACACCTTGGTGGGAACCGACTCGCACACGACGATGGTCAATGGACTGGGAGTGCTCGGCTGGGGTGTCGGCGGGATCGAGGCGGAAGCGGCGATGCTCGGGCAACCGGTCACCATGCTGATTCCGCAAGTCATCGGCTTCAAGCTCACCGGCAGCTTGGCCGCGGGCACGACCGCAACCGATCTGGTGCTGACGGTGACGGAGATACTGCGCAAAAAAGGCGTCGTCGATAAATTCGTGGAATTCTTCGGCGACGGGCTCAAAGGCCTGCCGCTCGCCGACCGCGCCACCATCGCGAACATGTCCCCGGAATTCGGCTCGACCTGCGCCATTTTCCCGATCGATGAGGAAACCATTCGCTATTTGGAGCTCACCGGCCGCCCGCCTGCGCAAATTGCGCTCGTCGAGGCTTATGCGAGAGCGCAGGGTCTGTGGCGCGTCGACGGCGCGCCGGCCGCCGATTACACCGATGTCGTGGAGCTGGATCTGTCCACCGTTGAACCCTCCCTGGCGGGACCGAAGCGCCCGCAGGACCGCGTGCCGCTGCGCTCGGCGAAGAGCGTCTATCAGAGCAGCGTGAAGAAAATGGCCGAGGAGCGGGCGCAAAAAAATCCCGCGGCGAGCGGTGCGGCAGCCGCCAAAGTGGGCGATGCGAGCTTCGAGGTAAAGGACGGTGCCGTGCTGATCGCGGCGATCACGAGCTGTACGAATACCTCGAATCCCGCCGTGCTGGTTGCCGCCGGCTTGCTCGCGCGCAATGCGAAGGCCTTGGGGCTCACCTCCAAGCCGTGGGTCAAGACCTCTCTCGCGCCCGGCTCGCGCGTAGTCACCGATTACCTGCGAAAGGCGGGTCTGCTCGCCGATTTGGAGGCCCTCGGCTTTTATACGGTGGGCTACGGCTGCACCACCTGCATCGGCAACTCCGGGCCCCTCAAGCCTGAAATTTCAGCAGCCGTCAAAGCGGCGGACGTCATCGCGTGCTCGGTGCTTTCGGGCAATCGAAATTTCGAGGGGCGCGTGCATCCCGAAATCAAAATGAATTTTCTCGCCTCGCCGCCGCTGGTCGTTGCGTATGCGCTGACGGGCACCCTCAATGTCGACATCACCACCGAGCCGTTGGGAAGCGGCAAGAACGGCAAGCCGGTCTACCTCAAGGACATTTGGCCGAGTGCCGCGGATGTGGCCAAGGCGATAGCCGCCTCGGTCGATTCAGGCATGTTCAAGAAGGGTTACGCCGATGTGTTCATGGGAGATGCCAATTGGCGCAGCATCAACACGCCGGCCGGCAAGATCTATGCTTGGGACGGCAAATCGACTTATGTCAAGAATCCGCCCTACTTCGAGGGCGTGACCATGACGCCGGCGGCGGTCGGCGACATCCGAGGCGCGCGCGCCCTCGCGGTGCTCGGCGATTCGGTGACGACCGATCACATCTCTCCGGCCGGCGATATTGCGAAGTCCAGTCCGGCGGCGAAATACTTGATCGCACAGGGTGTACAAACCGCGGACTTCAATTCCTACGGCGCGCGCCGCGGCAATCATGAAGTGATGATGCGCGGCACGTTTGCCAACATCCGCTTGCGCAACCTGCTGCTGCCCGGCACGGAGGGCGGCGTCACGAAGTACCTTCCGAGCGGCGAATCGATGTCGATTTTCGACGCCGCCATGAAGTACAAAGCCGACGGCACGCCGCTCGTGATCCTTGCGGGCAAGGAGTACGGCACCGGCAGTTCGCGCGATTGGGCGGCCAAGGGCACGATGTTATTGGGTGTCAAGGCCGTGATTGCGGAGAGCTTTGAACGCATTCACCGCTCCAACCTGATTGGCATGGGTGTTCTGCCGCTGCAATACAAGGACGGCGAGAGCACGCACAGCCTGGGCTTGAGCGGCACGGAGACCTTCGACATCGTCGGACTGGAGCGTGGCGCGGCGAAATTCGTCCAAGTGATCGCCAAGACGGACGACGGCAAGACGCGCCAGTTCCAAGTGCGGCTCCGAATCGACACCCCGAAGGAGCTCGACTACTACCAGCACGGGGGGATTCTGCACTACGTGCTGCGGCAGCTCGCGGGGGCGAGCAAAGCGGCATGACCCTCAGCGCGGCGTGACGCTGGCCCTCGCAAATGCGGAGACTTGACTGCCAAGGCTTTTTTCGGGGCGTGCAAAACATGGGCTCGGCGCATGCGCCGAGCGGGTTTGCCCAGGGACGGGCAAACGCCGGCTTGCAAGCGGAGCAGGACTGCGAAGCGCAGCAAGTTTTGCCCGCAGCCCCCAGGGACGGGTTCACGGCGGCCCGAAAAATGCCTGGCAGTCAAGTCTCCGCGCTCGAGAAAGTGGGCTAGTGGCTTTCAGGTGGGGCGCCGCTTGAAGCCGCGACGCTTCCCGCCTCGACCAGCACCATCGTGCTCGGGTCGAGATGCGCGCGGATGGCTTTATTGACCTGATCGCGGGTCATCGCCTTGACCGCCTCGGGGTAGCCATCCAGCCAGGTCAGATCGTAGCCGCGCTGTACCGCGGTCAGGATCGTGGACGCGAGACCGCCGGTGGTCGATAGGCCGACCAAATAGCCGCCGATCAGCCCCTGCTTGCGGGCACCGAGTTCGGCGTCCGTGACGCCCTCTTGCCACCATTGGTCGAGTACCCTGCGCGTGGATGCGACGCCCTTGTCGAGCAGCGACGGCGCGAAACTGGCCGATATGTTCCACGCGCCGTCGGCGAAGCTGTCCTCGGTCATCGCCGCTCCGATGTTGTAGGTGAGGCCTTGCTTGTCGCGCACGGTGCCCATCAAGCGGCCCGTAAAGCCCCGGCCGAGAATCGCCGTGCCCACGCGCAGCGGCAGCGAGTCCGGATCGCGATAACGCAAGCCCGTCGCTTGCCCGAGAATCACCGACACGCTCGGCTTATCCTTGAGCGGTACGGCAATCGTGCGCGCGCCGGAGGGGGTCGCGGGCTTTGCGGGGTAAATGTAGTCTTGGCCCCCCGTCCACCCGGCGAAATTCTTGGCGATTTCGGCCTCGGCCTCGGGAAAGGTCACGTCCCCGACCAACACCAGCGTCAGATGCGCGGGACCGTAGTACTTGGCATGGAACATCTTCACTTCATCGAGGGTCGCCGACTTGGCCGCGGTCAAGTACTCGGCAATTGCGTGCGGACGGTTCGGGTGCCCTTGCGGAAATATCGCACGGTCAAACGCCTCCTCGGCGCGACCCGCGGTGTCTTGCAGCGATTCTTGCAAAGTGCCGATGAACTGCTGCTTCGCCTTGGCGAACTCGGTCGCCAGCAATGCGGGATTTCGCAGTTCCGCTGCGACCAATCCGAGCACCAGCGGCAGGTCCTTCTTCAGGCACTTGGCGCGAATTTCCAAGCTTTGCGTGCCGACCCCGAAGGAGATTTCCGCCCCGACATTATCGAGCTGCTCCGCGATGGCGTACTTGTCGAGTGTCTTCGTGCCGCGGTCCAACATCATTCCGGTGAGCGTAGGAACGGCGATATTGTCGGATCCGGCCATCGCGTCGCCGGCCGGCAGCGAGCCGAGGATGACGACCACCTGCTTGATGTTGGTCGGATAGGTGATGAGGTCGACGCCCGCGGTTTGGGACCGGTGGCTGTTGTCGGCCATATTGGCCCACGCGCTTGAAATCGCCAGCAGACACCCCGCCAACAGGCCCGGTCTCAACAGATACGGTCGCATCACGATCCTTTCTCCGCTGCCTGCCGCGTGGGCACGAACCATCCCGTCGTACTCTGATCCTCGTTGAGGTACCGCTTGGCGACCCGCTGCACGTCGGCCGGCGTCACCTGCTCGACCTTTTGCGGAAAGGTCACATATAAAGTCCAGTCACCGACCGCGATCCACTCGTTGATCTCGCCCGCAACCGCGGCGGTCCCATCGCGCTTATAGGCGTCGGCGGCGAGGTATTGCTGTTTGACGCGTGCGACCTCCGCGGCTGTCACCCCGTCGCTCTTGATCTTGGCGATCTGCGCGAGCAATGCCTGTTCGACCTGCTCGTGAGTAGCGCCGGGCGCCAGAGCCGCGTACACCGTGTGCAGCGACAGGTCGCGATGCAGATCGGTACCGGCACCCGCGTTCAACGCGAGGCCCTGGTCTACGAGCGCGCGGTACAGCCGCGCGCTCTTGCCCGAGCTCAAGATGGCGTCGAGCATCTCGAGCGCCGGCTGATCCGCATCCCGGCCATTCGGCACTTTGTGCGCGATCACCACCGTACCGAGTTCGCCCGGTCGCTTGATGACGACGCGGCGCGCGCCGCTCTGCGCCGGCTCCTCCGTATAGATGGCCGGGATCGGCTGCGGCGAGCGTGAATACGCACCATAGTATTTCTTCACCAAACCGAGAGCAGCGGCCGTCTCGAAGTCGCCGACCACGGTGACGGTGGCGTTGTTCGGCCAGTAAAACGTATCGTAGAACTCGTGCAATTTCTCAATCGGCACATGCTCGATGTCGCTCTTCCAACCGATCGTCGGATGGTGGTAGGGCAGCGCCACGTAGGCGGCAGCGTTGACCTCTTCCATCAGCACGCTGTCGGGATCGTTCTTGCCGCGCTCGTATTCGTTGCGTACCACCGTCATCTCGGCTTGTCGGTCGGCCTCGTGCAGCCAAAGATGGCGCATGCGATCGGCTTCGATCGCGATGTAGCCCTCCAGACTGTCACGGCCGATGGTGGCGAAGTAATTGGTGCGATCGACCGAGGTGCTGGCATTGAACTGCCCGCCGACTCGCTCCAAAAACTGCTTGATGCTGTTGCCCTTGGGGTCGTTGTAGTTGTCGCTGCCTTTGAACATGAGATGTTCCAGGATGTGGGTCGCCCCGGTGGTGCCGGTCACTTCATTGCGCGATCCAACCCGATAGGTCACCTGGAAGGTAACGACGGGCGCTGAGTGGTCGGCGGCCAGCAAGACGGTGAGCTCGTTGCTGTCAAGCTGGTATTCGTCGATGCCGCCCGAGGACTTGACGTAAGTGTAGCCCGGGACTGCGGGGGGCGCGGTCGACGCATTGCCTGCCGGGGGCTGCGCGCGGGCACCGATTGACCCGAGTGCCATGGCGCACGCCCCCGCCAGCCAAGCAGCGCGCAACCGGCGCGCGGTTACCGTCTCGTGCATGCTCTCTCCATTCGTAACGCTGCGAAGATTCGTGCAATCGTAATATATTGGCCCGATGAATGCCCGTTGCGCGCCCCCATCCTCGCCTTCCGTCGCATTGTTCGATCTCGACGGCACCTTGACCTGGCGCGACACGCTGCTGCCGTTTCTCGCCGGCTACGCAGTACGGCATCCGGCACGCCTGCTGCGGCTATGGCGCTTGGCGCCCGCCCTCCTAGAGTATGCGACTCGCGGTCGCGACCGCGGCAGGTTGAAATCGAGCGTGATTCGCGCGGTCATGGGCGGCGAACGTCGTGCGCAGATCGAGACGTGGGCGGAGGCATTCGTGCTCGCGCTCGAGCCGCATCGAGGATTTCGCGCCGCCGCACTCGCGGTGCTCGAGGCACACCGCGCCGCCGGCGATCACCTGGTGTTGTTATCGGCGAGTCCGGACTTGTACGTGCCGCGCATCGGTCGATTGCTCGGTTTCGAGCGCACGCTGTGCACCGAGCTCGTGTGGCGGGGTGACCGGCTCGACGGGGGGTTGAAGACGCCGAACCGGCGGGGCGAGGAAAAATTGCGCTGTCTCGAGTGGCTGCGCACCCAATACCCGAATACGCCGGTAATCGCCTACGGCAATAGCGCGGCGGATCTCGCTCACATGAGACGCGCCGATCGCGCGGTCCTGGTCGACGGCAGTGCTGCTGCGCGGCGCGGCGCGGCCAAAGCGGGCATCGCCGTCGCCGATTGGACGTAACCTCGCGCAACAATTTGGCGGTTTGCGCGGTCTACTGCAGAAGCAGGACTACGGAGACAAGCGCATGCGCAGCACACGGTCGAATTCGGCCAATATCGTCGCATCGGACATCACGCCCGAGAGGAAGTACCTGTCGCGGCGCACCGTGCTGGCCGCGGGCCTCGGCCTCGCCGCGCTGCAAGCGGCCGACCGCTTCGCAGATGAGGCTTTGGCGGAGCCCGTCGCCCCGCAACCGGGCGCGCTCAGTTTCACGCGCAACGCCGCGTTCAGCGTCACGGAGGCGCCCAACTCCTACCAGGACATCACGACATACAACAATTACTACGAATTCGGCACGGATAAATCGGATCCCGCGGAGAACGCGGGGCGGCTGCGCACGCGTCCGTGGAACATCGCCGTCGGCGGCGAGGCGGAAGTGACCGGCTCGTTCAGCATCGAGGACATTCTCAAGCCGCATCCGCTGGAGGAGCGAATTTATCGCCTGCGTTGCGTGGAGGCGTGGTCGATGGTGGTGCCTTGGATCGGCTTTCCGCTGGGCGATCTGCTCAAGCGCTTCAAACCCACTTCGAAAGCGAAGTTCGTCGAGTTCAAGACCCTGTATGATACCAGGCAAATGCCCGGTCAACGATCTTCGGTGCTCGAGTGGCCGTACATGGAGGGGCTGCGCATCGATGAGGCCATGCATCCGCTCGCCATCATGGCCGTCGGCCTGTACGGCAAAGTGTTGCCGAATCAGAACGGCGCTCCCCTGCGTCTCATCGTGCCGTGGAAATACGGATTCAAGGGCATCAAGGCCATCGTCAGCATCAAATTCACCGAGCGGATGCCGCGCACCACTTGGGCCGGCGCGGCCCCCAATGAATACGGATTCTTCGCCAACGTCAACCCGGCGGTCGACCACCCGCGGTGGAGCCAGGCGAGCGAGCGGCACATCGGGGGGAGCCTGTTCAGTTCGCGCCGTCCCACCCTGCCCTTCAACGGTTATGCCGCCGAAGTGGCGAGTCTGTACAGCGGAATGGACCTGCGGAGATACTTTTGACTTGGGCCTTTCGCTGGGTTCTCAAACCGCTGCTGTTCGCCGCGTGTCTGCTGCCGGCGCTGCGTCTCGTCGCCGGCGCTTTTGGAATCGGCGGGATGTCCCTGGGCGCCGATCCGGTCGCGGTCATGCTGCACACCTGCGGCAGGTGGACCTTGAATTTCTTGATGATCACGCTCTGCATGACCCCGCTCAAGGATTTCACGCAAACGGTGATCTGGCTGCGTTTTAGACGCATGTTCGGATTATTCGCGTTTTTTTACGCGCTGCTGCACTTCTCGGTCTATCTGCTTCTGGATCAAGCGGGCAAGCTCGGCGCTCCGTGGCAGGAGATCGCCAAGCGGCCGTACATCACCATCGGCATGCTGGGTGTACTGCTGCTCGTGCCTCTGGCGGTTACCTCCACCGCAAAGGCGCAGCGCCGCTTGGGAAGGCGGTGGACGCGACTGCATCGGCTGATCTACGCGGTCGCCGTCCTTGGCGTCTGGCACTTTTGGTGGGGGGTCAAGAAGGACATCCGCGAGCCGCTCCTCTATGTCTGCGGACTCACCTTGCTGCTCGGCTATCGCCTATGGAAGCAGCGCAGATCCCTGTCGCGCGTCAGTCGCGCGTCAGCGCTGCACGGTTTGCAAGGACTGGTGGAGTTTGAGCAATAGCGTCTCCGTGGTCTGCCAGTCGATGCACGGATCCGTGATCGATACGCCGTATTCGAGCGTGCCGAGGTCCTTCGGGATGGGCTGATTCCCGGCCTTCAGATGGCTTTCGAGCATCAGCCCGACGATCGAGCGGTTGCCGTCGAGGATTTGCGTGATGCAGTTCTCCGCCACCAGCGGCTGCACGCTCGGGTCCTTGTTGGAATTGCCGTGGCTGCAATCGATGACGATCGTCGCCGGTAGATTCGCGGCAAGCAGCTGCCGCTCCGCCAGGGCGATGCTCACCGCATCGTAATTGACGCGTCCGCCACCGCCGCGCAGCACGATGTGCGCATGCTGATTGCCGCGGGTGCGAAACACCGCCGATTGTCCCTGTTGAGTAATGCCGAGAAAATGATGCGGATGCCTCACGGACTGCAGTGCATTGATCGAGGTCGCCAGCGCGCCGTCCGTACCGTTCTTGAAGCCGACGGGCGTCGACAAGCCGCTCGCCATTTCCCGGTGCGTCTGTGATTCCGTGGTGCGCGCGCCGATGGCGGTCCAGGTGATGAGTTCGGAGAGATACTGCGGCATGATCGGATCGAGCGCCTCGGTTCCCGCCGGCAGTCCCAGCTCCGCCACGTACAGCAGCAGCTCGCGCGCCAGCAAAATGCCTTTCTCGATGTGAAACGAATCGTCCAAGTCGGGATCGTTGATCAGCCCCTTCCAGCCGACGGTCGTGCGCGGCTTTTCGAAGTACACCCGCATGATCAGCAGCATGGTCGGCGCGACCCGGTCGGCGAGTCGTTTGAGACGATCGGCGTACTCGCGCGCAGCCGCCACATCGTGGATCGAACAAGGCCCCACCACGATGAACAGCCGTGGATCGCGGCGCTCCAAAATCGCCCGCACGGTTTCGCGCGATCGGAACACCGTCTCGGCGGCGCGCGCCGTGAGGGGCAGCCGCCGCTTGACCTCTTCCGGGGTCGCCAACAGCTCACTCGAGGCGACGTTGACGTTCTGTAATCGGTCTTGCACGTTCGACACGGTTCAACCAACCTACATGGACGTTCTTATGGTCCAAAGTTCAGGAAAAAATTTCAGCTCCAGCGCCTTCGTCAAGTACGACACGCCGCCGGTGCCGCCGGTGCCGCGCTTGTATCCAATGATGCGCTCCACGGTTTTCATGTGGGTGAATCGCCACAATTGGAATTTGTAATCGAGGTTGACCAGGCGCTCCGCCAGCTCGTACAAATCCCATTCCTTGACCGAATTGTGATACACGCTGAGCCACGCCGCGGCAACCTGCTTGCTCGCCTGGTAAGGCTGGGAGAAATCCCGGTCGATCGCTTGCGGCGGCACATCGAGTCCGCGCCGGCTCAACAGCCGCAATACTTCATCATACAGACTTGGGCTGCGCAGCGCGCGCTCCAATAGCTCGTAAGTCGGCGGGTCCGCGCGGAACACCTCGATCATGTCCGCGTTCTTGTTGCCGATCAGGAACTCGAGCATGCGATACTGCGCCGATTGAAATCCCGACGACCTTCCCAGCGAATTTCGAAACGCGGAATAGTCGTAGGGAGTGATCGTAGCCAGCACGTCCCACGACTGCAGCAGCTGCTGCTGAATCGTCGAAACGCGGGTCAACATCTTGAATGTGGGGCCCAGATCGTCGCGGCGCACGCAGTCGACGGTGGCGTTCAATTCGTGCAGACACAATTTCATCCATAGTTCGGATACCTGGTGAATCACAATGAACAGCATTTCGTCGTGTTGATAGGACAGCGGGTGCTGCGCATCCAGCAATTTGTCGAGATTGAGATACTGCCCGTAGCTCAGAGAATCGCTCAAATCCCAATGGACCTCCTCGTCGCTCAAGTCGACGAAGGGTTTGATCAGCGGCTTGCGCTCGCTCATGTCTTGAAGACCCACAGGGGAACCGTGCGCCAGCCCGCGAGCAGTTCGCGGTCGAGCCGCCGGTAGTCCGGTTCCAGCGTCTCCACCAGGCGCCAAAACCGGGCCGAATGATTCATATGCCTGGTATGCGCCAGCTCGTGCAAGAACAGGTATCGAACCACTTCCGGGCGAAGGAAGATCAACGAACAATTCAAACTCACCGTGCCGCGGGTCGAACAACTGCCCCAACGCGTGCGTTGACAGCGAATGACGACCCGCTCCACGCAATAATTCAAATCGCTCGCCAATTGTTTGAGCGCCGGCACCAATCGCTCCTCGGCCGCGCGCTTGAGCCAGCCTCGCAGCAACAGGCGCGCTTGATGGTCGTCGGGTGCGTGAACGAGGAGCCTGTCGCCGTGCTCGGCAATAGCGCGCGTCGCCGCTTCGCGCCAATGCACGTCGAACCGCTCGCGAGTCAGCGCAAATTCAATGCTCTCCGGCACCGGCGCGGGCGGCTCCGCAAAGCACTGCATCGCAGCCACCTTGCGATCGATCCAGGGCGTGAACCGCTGCACGAAATCCCGCACCGCTCGCGCGTTGACACCCTCCGGAACCACAATCTCCACTCGACCGCCGACGTGAACGCGGGCAGTGAGCCGTCGCGCCCGGGGACTCACCCGCACCGCGAATGGCTCGCTGGAGCTTCGCGTCTCGAACAGCGATAACTGCGTGCCTTGTGGCTTCATCGCGCCGAATGATACCAGGTTCGAGGCGCGCGGCGCCGCACGCTGCGACCATCCGCCGCCTTGTTCAACGCCGCACGCAGCCGCGGTCCGCCGCCTTGTTCAATGCCCCACCAGGTTTGCCAGCTGTCTCTGCGCCGCCTTGAAGTCGGCCGCGACGATCAGCGATTTCTCAATCCAATTGCGGGCGCCCAGCAGATCGCCGCGCGATCGCAGCTGCATCCCGAGCGCCAGATAAGCCTCCGCGTGTCCCCAGCCCGGCACGTCGGTGCGGGTGGCGGAAGATTGCTCGAACAGTTGCGCAGCAAGCTGTAACTGCGCGAATGCCCGTTGATTTTCTTGAGACCCGGGTTTGGAGCGGGCGAGCCCTTCCATGGCGATCAAATACATGACGCGCGGATTGCGCGGCGCGATCGCATAGGCTTCCCTGAGTCGGTCGTCCGCCCGTGACCGCAGCAGCGACGCCTCCAGGCGCTTGTATTTCGCGAGGTTGGCATAGCACGCAGACTGCAGAGCCAGCGCCTCAGCCGACTTGGCGTCTTGCTCGAGCACCTGCTTCAGCTGGTCGACGCAGTCCCCGAGCGCGGCTTCCGCATCTCGCGGACGGCGCTCTCCCGCCAGCAATCCGAAGCGGTACTGCGCGTGCGCCAGGTGGTAGCGTAGCGCCGGGTCCGCGCCGCCCGACTTGACCTGCGTGCTCAAAGTTTGCACCAAATTGGTCAGTTGGTTGGTATCTTCGGTGTGGAACGCGTAGAGAATCTGCGCTTGCAGATCACCGCCCTCCTGGGCACTGCCCAGCGCGGCGAAGCATGCAAGCGCCATGAACACGAGACCTCTGATTCGGAGCATGTGGATGAAGATATCACAACGAGGTGACGGTTCTTGAGCGAGGAATTGATCGACATTGGATCGAACTTGACGCACGCCAGCTTCGCCGGCGACCTGACCCAGGTCATCGCGCGCGCCATCGCTGCCGGCGTGACGCGGCAGGTGGTGACCGGGGCGGATCTCGCCAGTTCGCGGGCGGCGGCGGCGCTCGCTGCCGCCCACCCAACCGTATTATGGAGCACTGCCGGAGTGCATCCGCACCACGCCTCAGACTTCGACTCAAGGACGAGCGAGCACTTGCGCGAGCTCTTGGATCAGACGCGCATTGTCGCGGTCGGGGAATGCGGTTTGGATTATTTCCGCGATTTCTCACCGCGGGCGGCGCAGCGCGCCGCGTTCATCGCCCAGTTGGAGATCGCGGCGGCCGTGGCCAAGCCGGTATTCCTGCACCAGCGCGATGCGCACGAAGACTTCGCGGCGATACTCGCGGAGTACCGTCCCGGTCTCGTCGGCGGGGTTGCACACTGCTTCACCGGCGGCGCCGGCGAGCTCGAGGAATACCTGGCGCTCGGCCTGTCCGTAGGAATCACGGGATGGATCTGCGATGAGCGCCGCGGCCTCGAGCTGCGCGAGGTCGTGCCGCGCATTCCGTCCGCACGGCTCATGATCGAGAGCGACGCGCCCTACCTGTTGCCTCGCGATCTCGCGCCGCGCCCGAAGTCGCGCCGCAATGAGCCTGCTTACCTGCCGCACATCGCCCGCACGGTAGCCCATCTCAGAGGCGAATCGTTCGCTGCCGTGGCCGCAACGACGACGCAAAATGCGGTGAGATTCTTCGGCTTGGAGGACTAGCGGGCATTATTCACGAACGACTCGCTTTCTCGGGCGCGGGACCTCGATTGGCAGACATTTTCCGGGCCGCTGTGAACCCATTGCGCTACGCAGTCCCTGCTGCGCGCAAGCCCTGGGTGGCCATCCATGACCACCCGCGCGACGCATGCGTCGCGCCCCTGGGGGCTGCGGGCAAAACATCCATGTTTTGCACGCCCCGAAAAATGCCTTGCCAATCGAGGCCCCGCTTTCCGTTTGCGTTGTTCGTGAATAATGCGGGCTAGAGGTTGGTGAACACGTGCGGGCTGGGCTTGAGCTGGGCGACCAGCCGGCTCCAGGCTTCCTCGGACTCGGCAAGCGCTGCGGACCCTTTGAGGCTGCGATCGACGCCGGAAAATTCGACTTCGATGGCGTCCAGCATCATCACGTACTTCGGCATGCCTTTGGTGAACTTGCCCAAATTGGAAAATAGCAAGCGGCCCTCGACCGGGAAATCGCCCACCAGCGCCTTGACCGCGGCGATGCGATCGTAGAGCGCCGGCTGCGGATTATCGAAGGTGAAGCGGCGGCCGCGGCCCATGACCGTCCAATCGCTCATTTGATCACCGCCGAAGATCAGGCCCACCACGCGCCGCGTATCGAGCACCAGCACGCCGCGCGGCGTCAGCAGCAGGTGATCGACATGAATATAGCCGCCCATGCCGTCGGGTACCAGAATCTGGTGCGCCGCTTCGTAGGCGATGCGATTCAAGCGCATCAGCAGCGACTTGCGCCGCGAATGGCGCTGGTACGCGCCGTACCCTACATAGCCTGCGGCACCGAGCAACAGGAGCGCCACACCGGCCGCAATCCACTGCGGCTCGATTCCAAGATCGTTCATTCGAGCGCTGCGGCCACAGCCTGCAGCGTGGGCGGCAAGTCCAGAAAGTGCTGCGGCAAGCGCAGTAGCCGACCCAGGGCGGGAGGCACCTCTACCGCCTTACCGATGATCGGTTCCACGACATCGTTGAATTTGGCCGGATGCGCCGTCGCCACCAACACCCACGGGTGATCGCGCCGTTCGCGCTCGCTCAAGCGGCGATGGACTTCCGCCGCCGTCGCAGTGTGCGGACACCATTCACGTCCATATTGCATGAAGTCCTCGCTGATCCGACGCCGGATTGTAGCGTCATCGACGCTGTCCGCGCTCAGCTGTTCGCGCAGCGCGGCGACTGTCGGATACAGCGCGCGAATGCGCTCCATATTGCTGGGGTCGCCGACATCCATGGCGGAGGCCAGCGTCGGGATGCTCGGTCGCGGGTGCCACTCGCCGGTCTCAAAAAAATCCGGCACCGTGCGATTGGCGTTGTGCGCCAAGATGAGGCGAGCGATGGGAAACCCCAATGCTCGGGCCCACACGGCGGCGAGCGCATTGCCGAGGTTGCCGGCTGGAATGATGTAGCACGCTTTGGCGCCGGTGCGCCGCTCGATCTCGAGACTCGAGGCGGCGTAATACACCATCTGCGGCAGCAAACGACCGATATTGATGCTGTTGGCGGAACTGAAGCGGTGCTTGCGGCTCAGAGCGAAATCCACGAAGGCTTCTTTCACCAAGCGCTGGCAATCGTCGAACGCACCGCCGATGCGCAGCGATATCACATTATCGCCCCAGCAGGTGAGCTGCTGCTCCTGCCGCGCGCTCACCAGGCCCTTCGGATACAAGATGACGATTCGCACCCAGGGCCGCAGGTGAAACGCCGCCGCCACCGCGCCGCCGGTGTCGCCCGAGGTCGCCACCAAAATCGTCAACGGCGGCTGGGAAGCGGTCTGCAAGCGCTGCAGCGTCTCGGCCAAAAAGCGCGCGCCGAAGTCCTTGAAGGCGGCGGTCGGCCCGTGAAACAACTCGAGCACGAACAGCGGATCCGGGCACTGCGGGACGGCCGTCGTCGGCGCCGGGAAATCGAGCGCCGCGTCCGCAATTTGGCCGAGGAACGGCTGCAAGCGATCGCCCGCGAAGAAGCCGTCGAGTACCCCGCGGGCGATCTCGGGCAAGCGGGTGAGACCGGCAAAAGCTCCCCGGTCGACGCGCGGTAGATGCGTCGGTACGTACAATCCGCCGTCCGGCGCCAAGCCCTGGCGGATCGCTTCGCTCAGCGTGACGAGGGGCGCGCCGTTGCGCGAACTGGCGAATTTCATTTCCGGCATCAGGCTTTCACCACTCTGGCGCCGTAATAATCCAACGAGGAGATCCAGCAGTCCGATTTGAGCCCATGGCTCGCGAATGCGGCCGCCATCGCACCGCGCACCGCCTCGGCATGCTGTATTTCCGCCCACGCAAATACGGCGGGTCCGGCGCCGGAAATCGAACATCCCAAGGCGCCGGCCGACATCGCGCCGTGCTGCACGTCCTTGAACCCGGGGATCAGGGAGTGACGCTGCGGCTCGATGATCACGTCGTTGAAGGAGTCGCGAATCATATCCAGATCGTTCGAGTAGCAGCCGCTGATGAATCCTGCGAGATTCGCCGTCTGCCAGACGAAATCCGAGCGCGTGACGTCTCTCTTGAGGATGGCCCGCGCCTCGCGCGTGCGCAGATGCATATGCGGATGCACGAGAACGCAACGGATCGAGGGAGGCACGGGAATTTGCTTCACGCGCGGATTATCGATGCCCACCGTCAGAACCAGCCCGCCGAACAGACACGGTGCGATGTTATCGAGATGCGCGGAGCCGCTGGCGACGATTTCGCCCTCCACGGCGAACTTGAGCAGCTGCAGTCGCGGCACAGACATCTCGAGCAGCGCGTTGGCGGCGACCACGGCCGCGACTGCGGATGCCGCCGACCCGCCCATCCCGGATGCCAGCGGGATACCTTTGTCGATGTCCATCTCGAAGCCGTAATCCAGATTGAGGGCCGCATGCATCACCTGGGCGGCGCGGCCGGCGGTGTTGCTCGCGGGCTCGATCGGCAGCTCTCCCGCGACGCCGGTGATGGCGCGGATCCGCACCACGGGCTCCCCGATCCGCCGCACGCGCACCCGATCGCCCACCGCCTCCACCGTGTGGCCCAAAATATCGAAGCCGATGCCCACGTTGGCGACGGTGGCTGGCGCGAAAGCAGTGACGTCGGTTAACACGAGCAGTCCTTGATTGAGTTTGCCCTAAAGATGCGCCCCGAGATACGCGGACAGGCGCAGCAAATCGGAGAACACACCGCCGGCGGTGACTTCCGGACCCGCCCCGGGACCTTGCACGATCAGCGGATTGTCACAATAGCGGCGCGTCGCGAAACGTACCACATTGTCGGTGAGCGCAATATTCGCGAATGCGTGCTTGGCATCGAGGCGGGTCAAGCCGACGGTCGCCTTGCCCTGAGCATCGATGCGCCCGACGTAGCGCAATACCTGCCCTTGACTCTCGGCTTCCTTGAGCATGGCCGCCATGTTCGCGTCGAACTCCGGAAGCCGCCGCATGAACTCATCGACGCTGCAAGACTCGAGCGCCCGCGGTACCAAGCCCGTCACCTCCACGTCGGACATTTCCAGCGTGAGACCCATTTCCCGGCCCAGAATGATCAATTTGCGGGCGACGTCCATCCCCGACAGGTCATCGCGCGGATCCGGCTCGGTATAGCCCTTGAGCTTGGCGGCGCGCACGATCGATGAGAAGGACTCCTTGCCGTCGAACACATTGAACAGATACGCCAACGTGCCCGAGAAAATGCCCTCGATGCGGGCAATGTCGTCGCCCGTTTCGCGCAAGTCGCGCAGCGTATGAATCACCGGCAATCCGGCGCCGACGGTTGCCTCGTAAAGATAGTGAGTTCCGGCGGCGCGCGCCGCCTCTTTGAGCGCGCGGTACTCGGGCAGCGCCCCACTGTTCGCTTTCTTGTTGGGCGTCACGACGTGAATGCCGCGCGCGAGCCAGGCACGGTAGCGGCCGGCGACGTCCGCGCTCGCCGTGCAGTCGATGATCACCGTATGCGGAATGTAGTCCGCTTGCACATGGGCCGCGAATTTCTCCAAGTCGAGCGGCTCGCCAGCCGCGGCCAGCCGCTCGGGCCAGTGCTCGAGATCGATGGCGCCCTCCTCCAGGACCATGCCCTTAGATCCGGCGATGCCGCGCACGCGCAGATCCAGGTTCAACGCGCGCAAGCGCTCTATTTGGGAGGCGATCTGGGCCAACAAGACACGTCCGACGGTACCCGGTCCTATCAAGCCGATGGACAGCGTGTTGGGCGACAAATAGAACGCCGCGTGTACGGCGCGCAGCGCCTTGGCGGTGACCTTGCCGTCCACGACCAGGGAGATGTTGCGCTCGGATGCGCCCTGCGCGATCGCGCGCACGCTGATCGCGGCGTCTCCCAGCGAGTTGAAGACTTTTGCGGCAACCCCGTGCGCTCCGGCCATGCCGTCACCGACGACCGCCAGAATGGAGAGCCCCAATCCCACGTCCACATGCTGAATCTGCCCGTCGCGCAGCTCCGCATCGAATGCGCGGCGCACCGCTTCCTCGGCGCGCACGGCCTGTTCCGCGGGGATGGCAAAGCAGATCGAGTGTTCGGAGCTGCCTTGCGAAATCAAGATGACCGAAATGCCGGCGTCGCGCAGCGCGCCGAACAAGCGGTGTGCGGTGCCCGGCACGCCGATCATGCCCGCACCCTCGAGATTGACCAGTGCCACCGGGTCGATCGTCGTGATGCCTTTCACCGTCAAGGCCGATACCGGCCGCGCGCAAATCAGCGTGCCGCGCTTGTCGGGCGCAAAGGTATTGCGGATATAGATCGGAATGTCGCGCGCAATCGCCGGCGCCATGGTCTGCGGATGGATGACCTTGGCGCCGAAGTAGGCGAGCTCCATCGCCTCGTGGTACGACAGCTGATCGATGACCTGGGCATTCGGCACCATCCGCGGATCCGCCGACAGCACGCCGTCCACGTCGGTCCAGATGATGATTTCCGAAGCTTTGAGCAGAGCGCCAAAAATGGACCCGGAAAAGTCGCTGCCGTTGCGCCCCAGGGTGGTTTGCATTCCGGCCGTGGTGGTCGCCACGAATCCGGGCACGATCAGCCGTCCCCGAAAGTCCCGAGGCAGGAGCTTGTGCAAATTCTGCTCGCTCGACTTCCATTGCACCGCCGGGCCCAACGGCCCCCATTCGACGATGACGACTTGGCGCGCGTCCATCCACAGAACCTCGCCCGCAATGCGGCCGCGCTCGCGCAAGAACGGCGCAAACAGTCGGGTCGACCATATTTCCCCATAGCCCGCGATGACATCGCGCATGGAGTAGGTCGCCGCGCGAACGAGACGTACGGTTTGCAGCACGCCGGCGATGTCGCGGCAATCGCTGTTCAGGTGTGCGCAGTAGGTCTCGTACGCCGCGCGCGACAGCAGTTCGGCAGCGAGCCTCTCGTGCCGTCTCTTCAGCCGCTCGATCGCCGAAGGGATATAGCCCTCGGGTCGCTCCGCCAGCGCCACCAAATCGAGCAGAGCATCCGTGACGCCGCGGCAGGCGGATAAGATGACGGCCTCGCGCGGGTTTCCCGACGCTTCGATGATGTCGGCGACGCACCGCAAGCAACTCGCGTCGGCAACACTCGAACCGCCGAATTTATGTACGATCCATTGATCCATAATTCACACGCGCTCAAAGCCTAAGGCGTTATGCGCCATCCCAAGAGTGACTTAAGTTGATGAATTGCGGCTGGAAACCGCGCCCGGAACTTTAATCGCACCCCTGGGAGCGTAGCAAGCAAAATAGGAGGTTGTCTGCGCATTCCACGCCATTCACGCGCATACGCCGGCAGGCCCCTACGGTCGATGGCGCCGATTCGGTGCGTCAGGACTTCTGCGGCGTACGCCGCTCTTGCGTTCGGAGCCCGATTGCGGCAATCCCGTGTGCTGCGTGCGGAACGGCAGGGAGGTACGAGATCGCGGGCGCGCGCCTTGGGGTCGCAGGGCTTGGGACCGAGGGCTCAGCGGCTGGTAGGCGGGGATGAGGTGCTGCTTGCCGTTGCCGATCAAGTCGGCGCGCCCCATCCGCTTCAGTGCCTCGCGCAACACGGGCCAGTTCTCCGGGTCGTGATAGCGCAGGAACGCCTTATGCAGGCGGCGCACCTTGGTGCCCTTCGGAATGATGACCTCTTCACTCGTGCGAGTGATCCGTTTGAGCGGATTTTTGCCAGAGTGGTACATTGCGGTGGCGGTCGCCATGGGCGAAGGCAGGAACGCCTGCACTTGATCGGCGCGAAAGCGGTTTTTCTTCAGCCACACCGCGAGCTCCAGCATGTCCTGATCGCGCGTTCCCGGGTGCGCGGCAATGAAATAGGGAACGAGGTACTGCTCCTTACCCGCCGCTTTCGAGTACTTGTCGAACAGCTCCTTGAATCTGTGATACGCGCCGACGCCGGGCTTCATCATTTTCGACAAAGGCCCCTCGCTGATCGCTTCGGGCGCGATTTTCAGGTACCCCCCGGTGTGGTGAGCCGCCAACTCCTTCACGTAGTCGGGCGATTCGACGGCCAGGTCATAGCGCACGCCGGAGGCAATCAGCACTTTCTTCACTCCTGGAACGCTCCGCGCCCGGCGGTACAAATTGATGAGCGGCGCATGATCCGTATTCAAATTCGGGCATATGCCGGGAAAGACGCAGGACGGCCGGCGGCACGCGGATTCGACGACGGCGCTTTTGCAATGCAGGCGATACATATTCGCCGTCGGGCCGCCCAGGTCCGAAATCACGCCGGTGAAGCCGGGCACGGTGTCGCGTATGGTTTCGATTTCGCGGATCACCGATTCCTCGGAGCGGCTTTGAATGATGCGACCTTCATGTTCGGTGATCGAGCAAAACGTGCAACCGCCGAAGCAGCCGCGTTGAATCGCCAGCGAGAATCGAATCATGTGGTATGCGGGAATTCTCGCATTGCCGTACGCGGGGTGCGGTCGTCGCGCATACGGCAACTCGTAGATCGCATCCATCTCGGCCGTGGTCAAGGGAAGCGGCGGAGGATTGAGCCACACCTCGACGCCGCCGTGGCGCTGAACCAGTGCGCGCGCATTCCCGGGATTGGACTCCAAATGCAATATTCGCGATGCGTGCGCGTACAGCACGGCGTCCCGACTCACCTGCTCGAACGAAGGCAGCCGGATGACGCTGCGTTCACGCAGTGCATTGGGTACTTTGCGGAAAAATTTCACGACCTGGTGCACGGCAGCCGGCGGCGCGCTCGCTGACGGCTGCAGGGTCCGCCTGCGATCGTCCTCGGCGGCGTAAGGATCCGTCGGCGGCACCAGCGGGCCGGGAGTGTCCAGCTCGCTGGAATCGATCTCGACCCAATCGTCGGGGACGGCGCGGCGCAAGTACACGGTGCCGCGCAAATCGGTGATGCTCGAGACCGGCTCGCCGGCCTGCAGCCGCCGCGCAATCGCGCCGATCTGCCGCTCCGCGTTGCCGTAGACCAAAAGATCCGCCTTGGCATCCACCAGCACCGAACGGCGCACCTGTTCCGACCAGTAATCAAAGTGTGCGATGCGGCGCAAGCTGGCCTCGATGCCGCCGATCACGATGGGCACGCTCTTGTAAGCCTCGCGCAGCCGCTGCGAGTAGACGATGACACAGCGGTCCGGCCGCTTGCCGCCGGCGCCGCCCGGCGTGTAGGCATCATCGCTGCGCACCCGCCGGTCGGAGGTGTAGCGGTTCACCATCGAATCCATATTGCCGGCGGTCACCCCGAAGAACAGTCGCGGCGCGCCGAGCGCTGCGAAATCGCGGGTGCTTTGCCAATCCGGTTGGGCAATGATGCCGACCCTGAACCCTTGGGCTTCCAGGACGCGGCCGATGATGGCCATACCGAAACTCGGATGATCCACATAGGCATCGCCGGTGACGAGGATGACGTCGCACTGTTGCCAGCCGAGAGTCTGCATTTCGGCGCGCGAAACAGGCAAAAAGGGCGCCGGCGATGCGCCGGCGGCGTTTGCGTCGACCGTTGGAAACAGCGGGGCGGCGGTATTCACCCGAGATCGATCGGAATATAGATCTGCGCGTCCTCGCGTTGGATCAATAAGGCGACTGTGCGGCCGGCGCGAGCGACTTCCCGCTTGAGTTCCGCGACCGTTGAGACACCCGACCCGTTGACGCCCAGCACCACATCACCGGCCTGCAATCCCGCGGCCAGCGCCGGCCCCGTGACATCCTCCACCACCAAGCGGCCCCGCGTGTGCAATTCCTGCTGTTCGCTGGGATCGAGCGGCCTCACCGCGAGTCCCAGCCTGCCGCCGTCTTCACTGCCGGTGCGCGCCACTTGCGCCGGTGTGTCTTCCAGCAACACGGTCTTGACCGTCACTTCCGTCGCCTTGCGATCATGCCAAACACCCAGATGGGCCTCGCTGCCCGGCGGCAGCTGGGAAATGACGGCAGGCAGGTCGTAGGAATGATCGATGAGGCGGCCGTTGACGCTGGTGATGACATCGCCGGGCTTCAATCCTGCGTGTTCACCCGGGCTTTGCGGCTCCACCGCGCTGATCAAGGCACCATGCGGGGTGGCCAAACCGAACGTCTGCGCGAGCTGTTGACCGATGTCTTGCACCGAAACGCCGATCCGGCTGCGGCTCACCTTGCCGTTCTTCATCAGCTGATCCTTGACGTTCAACGCGATGTCGATGGGGATCGCGAAGGACATGCCCATGTACCCGCCGGTGCGGCTGTAGATCTGCGAGTTGATGCCGATCACTTGGCCGTCGAGATTGAACAGCGGGCCGCCCGAGTTGCCGGGGTTCACCGCCGCGTCGGTTTGAATGAAGGTCACGAAAGAGCTGCCGCTGTCATCGGGCAAGGGCCGCCCCACCGCGCTGATCACGCCGGCCGTCACACTGTTCTCGAAACCGAAAGGCGAGCCGATTGCGATGGCCCACTGTCCGGGCCGGATGCGCGACGGGTCGCCGAAGCGCACGGTGGGCAAGGCGGTGGCATGTATTTTGATCAGAGCCACGTCGCTGCGCTTATCGACGCCGATGACCTTGGCAGCGAACTCACGGCGATCGGTGAGCTTGACGGTGACCTCGGAGGCTTCGGCCACCACGTGAGCATTGGTGAGCACATATCCGTCCGAACTGATGATGAAACCCGAACCGATGCCGTGGCTGGGCGGCATGTGCTCAGGATTCGGCATCGGGAGGCGATGGAAAAACTGCGACATGGGATCGTCATCGCCCTGGTCCCCCATGTTGGGAAATCTCTGGGGCTTCTCGACGACGCTGATGTTGACCACGGCCGCGCCGTTATCGGCGACCAATCCGGAGAAATCAGGCAACCCGGCGAATCGGCCGGACGGTGCCGCCGGGGCGGGAGCAACCACCGAGGCGACCGGTGCCGCACCCGCCGATCCGACATCGGCATTCGAGCGCTGGTGAGCCACGACCACAATGAAAATGCCCGCCACGACCGCGAGCGACCACGTTCTGATGCTTCCCATTGCAATACGTCCTCTCAAAAAGCTTCCCTAGGCTTACACCAACAGACCCTGTTGTCGGGGCGTTGTTTCAATTTTCTAGGTTTTTGGCCAGATTTCCATGTTTTTCTCCTTTCAGGGGTCCCAAGGCGCCCAGAAACGAACAGGCCGCCAGAAATGTGAATTCCCGACGGGCGAACCGGGTGCGCCAGAGGCTAGTCTGGCATTCCTTAATCAAGACCCAGCTCTAAATGGCAGATTCGACCGGTCCAGTCCTGTTGGTGGTGGGCGGCGACACCAAACGCCTCCAATGGCTGACCCATCATGTGACCAGTCATTGGCCTAGCGCTCAGGTGACCACGGCGCCCGCCGCGGAGCCCGAGTCGCTGGCGCGATTCGTCCAAGAGCGTGCGCCGGACGCCGTGACCCTGCAAATCGACTTCGATAACGAAGTACTGGCAAGCACGGGGCTCAATCACATGATGCAGATGCTGCGCGCGCAGCCGAATCTGCACTGCATCGTGCTTGCGGAGCACGGCAGCGAGCTGTCGGCCGTGCGGGCACTGAAGTGCGGTGCCAAGGACTACTTGCCGCTCGCACGCATCACCCGCGACGCCCTGCTGAAAGCGGTGTCCGAAGCGTGCGCCAAACAGCGCGCAGCGACCATGGCGGCGGAGGCCCTGCTCACGCCCGCGGCCGACGCCCCGTCGGTTCGTGTTCCCGGCTACACCATCGTCAAGGAGATTGCCACCAGCAATTTCTCATCCGTCTTCCTCGCGAGAAGCGAGCGGCTGCGGCGCAATGTGGTCCTCAAAGTCATGACTCGCGGTACTTCGCCGCGCGAGTTGGATGACGCGGAGCGCTTCCAGCGCGAGTACGAAATCATCTCCAGCATCGCGCACCGCGCCATCGCCGAAATCTATGATTTCGGTGCGCTGCCGCAGCATCAATACCTCGTCATGGAATATATCCCCTGCGGTGATTTGCGCGACCGGCTGCGCAATCCTCTCAGCATCGATGAGAGTCTGTATTACTTGCGCGCCATCGCCGAAGCGCTTCGCGTCATCCACGTGTTCGGCATCTTGCATCGCGATCTGAAGCCCGCCAACGTCATGTTGCGCGAGGATAATTCCCCGGTGCTGATCGATTTCGGACTGGCGCGCCGCTCGTTGGACGACGGCAGCACGACCGGCGCCGGACAGGTCCTCGGCTCCCCTTACTACATCAGTCCCGAACAATCACAGGGCCAGCGTGTCGACGCCCGCACCGATCTTTACAGCCTGGGTGTGATGTTCTACGAGATGCTCACGGGTCAGCGGCCCTACAGCGGCCGCAGCGCCATGGAAATCATGGCGCAGCACGCCAATGCCCCCGTTCCACGGTTGCCTGCCAGTGTCGCATTGCAGCAGGCCCTGCTCGACCGCTTGATGGCGAAACAGATATCAGACCGCTACGCCTCGGCGGATGAACTGCTGGCGGATTTGGGACCGCTGGTGGCGGCGGTCGCCTGAGAGTGGCGCGACACCGCCAATGCGACGCGCGTCACAGTAAGTTCACGACTCGCCGCAGTATATGTATAAAAGGTCGGGGGTGTGACTCTCATCAAGCCCCGCTAGTAGCCGCTTTGGCAGGCTGGAGCACATGTTTATCACGGCCAAGCGACACGAGCGCGAAAAGCAGGAATTGCTCGGTGCCAGCAACCGGCTGACCGAGGCGATTCTCAAGAATACCGAGCAGGGTCTTTTCCTCCTCGACAGCAAAGACAAGATCCAGCCGCAGGTGTCGCAGTCGCTTACGACCCTGTTTCGCCGTCAGGATTTCAGCAATTTGAGCTTTGAAAAGCTGCTGGGACCGATCGTCTCGGCCAAGACGCTGACGGTGGCGCGAGCCCATATCGGCGCGCTGTTGGGGGGTGCGCCGCGCGAGGATGCGGCGGAATCGAATCCGCTCAAGGCCGTCGAAGTGCGCTTGGCCAATCCCGACGGCTCGTACGACGCGGCGCATTACTCGTTCGAGTTCGACCCGATCGAGATACCGCGTGAGCCGCGGATGTGGTTGGTGCGCGTCACCGATATCACGCTGCGGGTGCAAACGGTTCGCGAATTGGAAGACCTGCGGGCGCAATTGCAAACGCAGGGCGAGATTCTACGCACCGTCCTGCAAATGGGCGGCGCGCGGTTCGCCGCCTATTTGCAGCGAACCGACGCCTCCATGAAGACCATCACCGCCGTTTTGCGAAAGCCGGCTCGGGAGGAAGAGGCGTTTCGCCACAAACTGGAAGAGGCTCTCGATGAAGTCGATCGGGTCAGGCGCGACGCCGCCGCTTTCAAGCTGAGCGCGGTGGAAGGGGCGGCGCGACTGTTCGAGGACTCGCTGCACGAGCTGCGCAGCCGCAGCGCCTTGAGCGGCAGCGATTTTTTGCCGCTCGCGGTAAAGCTGGACCAACTCTACGGTCAATTCGCCACGGTGCGATCCCTGACCGCCGGGGCGGGTCCGGCGCGCGCAACGGGTACGCCGCCCCAGTCGGCGAGCATGACCGAGAACGGCACTCAAATCATCGAGCCGCCGAAGTTCATGGCGGAAAAATCCGCGGCGCAGGCCGTGCCCGGCGCCCAACGCCTGGCGCCGGCGGGGAGCCTCGAGAATACCCTGCGGGCCTTGACCGACCACGTGGCGCAGGAGCACAACAAGACCGTTGTTCTCGATTGCCTTGGCCTGCAGTTGGTGCCCGCGCAGTATCAGGCGGCCGTCAAGAACGTCGCCATCCAGCTCATTCGCAATGCCGTCATGCACGGCATCGAGCCCCCGGCCGCTCGCCAAGCGGCCGGCAAGCCGGACCAAGGCACGTTGCGGCTCGAGTTCAAGACCTTGCCGAACAATAGTTTCGAACTGTTATTCGAGGATGACGGCTGCGGCCTCGATCCGGACCAAGTGCGCGCGACCGCCATCGCCAGGGGAGTGATCACGGGCGAGACTGCCGCACGCCTGCGCGACCGGGAGGCGATCAAGCTCATTTTCAAATCGGGCTACACGACGCTGAGTTCACCCGGCGACACGACGCACGGCTCGGGCATGTCCTTGGTACGGCGCTACGTGCACGAGGCGGGCGGCAAGATCGCTCTGGCGAGCTTGCTGGGGCACGAGACTCGCTTCAAAGTCGCGCTGCCGCCCCTGGCGTCCGGCATCGAGGTAGCCTGACCGGAACCGTAGTGTTTTCGCGCACGAAGTCCGGATCAGATAGGTATTTTCCGGACCGCCGTGGATCCATCCATGGAGGCTGCGGGAAAAACATCCTGTTTTTCACGCTCCGGAAAATACCTATCTGATCCAGCCTTCTTCGAGCTTTTCCGTAATTCGCGAATAGTTGCGTCACTCAAGCGGCGAGCGGTGATAGCTCGACCAATATCGCGCCGGCCGCGACGCGGTCGCCCAAACCAAACGGCAGTCGCTCGATCGTGCCCGCATACGGCGCCGTCACCGTGTGCTCCATTTTCATCGCTTCAATCGTCATGAGCGGCGTACCCGGCGCCACCTGCTGACCCGGGCTGACATGCACGGCCACCACCGTACCCGGGAGCGGAGTCAGCAAGGAGCCGGCATCCGCCTGAGCCATGGCTTGCAACGCGTCCTCCGGCAGAGCCGCGCGCAGCTTCACCTGCCGCCCGCTGCTGAACAGCTCGAGATCCCGGCCGAACTCATGGACCCCAAGGCGCAGTGTCCGCCCGCCGATTTCGACCTCGAACGATGACTCGCACCGGGCGATGACACGAAGCGCGTAATCATGGCCGTTCGTCGCGGCCCGATAGGCGTTCGCACCGCTCGACTCGATCGTCACCGTGACATCGTCAAAACGCCAGCTGGTCGTGGCGGCCGCCGCCAGTCGCCATCCCGTCGTATCCGACCAGAGCGCGCCGGGGTCCGTGACTCGGGTCGCGCACCACAGGGCGGCAAGCACGGCGTCCTCTGGCGCGGCGGCGGGCTCGCCAAACGCCAAGTGCGAACGTCGCGCCTGGAGAAAGTCCGTCGCGACTGGGCCGCGCGAAAACTCCGCATCAGCGAGTACGCTCATCAGCAGGGCGCGGTTGGTAGTCACGCCGACGACTTCCAGCTCGCCGAGCGCCCGGCGCAAGAGAGCGCCGGCCTCCGTCCGCGACTCGCCCCAAGCAACCAGCTTGCCGAGCATGGGATCGTAGAATGGCGAGACCTCATCGCCCGCATCGACGCCGGCGTCCACTCGCAGGTCCGGCATCGTTTCGGGCCAACGCAAGCGAGTGATACGCCCGACACTGGGCAGATAGTCATGCGCCGGATCCTCCGCATACAGGCGTGCCTCGACGGCGGCGCCCCGCTGTGTAATCTGCGCTGCGCTACTCGGTAATGGCTCGCCTCGCGCGACCTTGAGCTGCCACTCCACCAGATCGATGCCGGTGATGAGTTCCGTGACCGGGTGCTCGACCTGCAGCCGGGTATTCATTTCCATGAAGTAGAAGTGCTGCGCCGGGTCCATCAAGAACTCGACGGTGCCTGCGCCTACGTAGCCGACCGCACGCGCCGCCGTGATGGCCGCCTCTGCCATTGCGGCGCGCACCTCCGCTCGCACGCCGGGCGCCGGCGCCTCCTCGATGATTTTTTGATGCCGCCGCTGCACCGAACAATCGCGATCGAAGAGCGCGACGACATTGCCGTGAACATCCGCGAAAACCTGGACTTCCACGTGCCGCGCCTTCGGGAAGTAACGCTCCAGGAGCAGGCGATCGTCGCCGAAAGCGGCTCGCGCGAGCCGCTGCGCCGAGCCGATGGCCGCGCTCAGCTCGGCGGCGGAGTGCACCACCTGCATGCCCTTGCCGCCTCCGCCGGCGCTCGCTTTGATGATCAACGGGAAGCCGACTCGCTCGGCCTCCGCCTGCAGCCGCTCGAGCGATTGCTCGGCGCCGTGGTAGCCCGGCGCCACCGGCACCCCGACCGCCGCCATTGACGACTTCGACGCGCTCTTCGAGCCCATGGCGCGTATGGCCGCCGCCGGCGGGCCGACGAACAGCAAGCCCGTATCGACCACAGCTTCTGCAAAATCCGCATTCTCCGAGAGAAAGCCATAGCCTGGATGCACGGCATCGGCGCCGACGCAGAGCGCCAGATCAAGCACCCGCGCCTTGTCGAGATAGCTTTGCGCCGCGGGGGAAGCGCCCAGATAATATGCCTCGTCAGCGAGGCGCACGTGCCGCGCGCCGCGATCCGCGTCGGAGTAGACGGCGATGGTCGTCCATCCCAAGCGCTGCGCCGTGCGCGCGATGCGGCAGACAATTTCGCCGCGGTTGGCCACCAGCAGACGTGTCGGTAATTTCTTAGCCGGTCTGGCGCGCGCTTTCTCGGACGATTTCTGGGGCAATTTCTCCCTCACAGGCAAATGCTCGCTCACATGCGGAATATGCCGAACTGGGTGGCGGCGCCGGGCTGCGATTGCGCCAGCGCCAGCGCCAACCCCAATGCGCGCCGCGTATCGAGCGGGTCGAGGACACCGTCGTCCCAGAGCCGCGCGGACGCGTAGAACGGCTGCCCCTGCCGCTCGAACTGCTCGCGAATCGGCGCCTTCAACTGCTCTTCTTCGGCGTCGCTCAACTCTCGCCCGGCGCGCTCGAGCGCCTCGCGCTTGATCGTGGCCAGGACACTGGCCGCTTGCTCGCCGCCCATGACCGACGTGCGAGCGTTCGGCCACTGAAACAACAGGCGGGGACCATAGGCCCGGCCGCACATGGCGTAGTTGCCGGCGCCGAAGCTGCCGCCGATCACGATGGTGTACTTCGGCACCGCGGCGCACGCCACGGCGGTGACCAGCTTTGCGCCGTCCTTGGCGATTCCGCCCGCCTCGGCCGCCTGCCCCACCATGAAGCCCGAGATGTTCTGCAGGAACAACAGCGGGATTCCCTCCCGGCAGCATAGCTCGATGAAGTGCGTACCTTTGAGGGCGCTTTCGGAAAACAAGATGCCGTTGTTGGCCAGAATGCCGACGGGAATTCCATTGACGTCGGCAAATCCGCACACGAGGGTGGTGCCGTACAGCGCTTTGAATTCGTCGAACCAGGAGCCGTCGACGAGGCGGGCAATGATTTCCCGCACGTCGTAGGGTTTGCGCGTGTTCTGCGGAATGATTCCATACAGCTCGAGCGGATCGTATTCAGGCTCCACGGAACGCGCCCTCGTCTTGGCTGCAGCCGGCGGTGCGCGCAAGCGCGCGATGGCCCGGCGCGCAAACGCCAGCGCATGCAGGTCATTTTCCGCGTAGTAGTCCGTAACTCCGGAGCGACGGCAATGTACATCCGCACCGCCGAGCGCCTCCGCGTCGATTTCCTCCCCCGTTGCCGCCCGCACGAGCGGCGGACCGCCAAGGAAGACACGACCTTGGTTGCGCACGATGATCGCATGATCGGACATGGCGGGCACGTACGCGCCGCCTGCGGTGCAAGATCCGTGCACGACCGCGATCTGCGCGATGCCCTGCGCCGACAGCCTGGCCTGGTTGAAGAAGATGCGCCCGAAATGCTCGCGATCCGGAAATACCTCGTCCTGCTTCGGCAGGAAAGCGCCTCCGCTCTCCACCAGGTAGATGCACGGCAGGGCGTTCTCCCCGGCGATCTCCTGCGCCCGCAGGTGCTTCTTCACGGTGAGAGGATAGTACGTGCCGCCCTTCACGGTCGGGTCGTTGGCGACGATCATGCAGGGGCGGCCGGAGACGCAGCCGATGCCGGTGACCAATCCTGCGCCGGGCAGGTCATCGCCGTAGACGCCCTGGGCGGCGAGCGCTGAAAGCTCCAAGAACGGCGATCCCGGATCGAGCAGCGCGCTGATGCGCTCGCGCGCGAGGAGTTTCCCCGCTTTACGGTGCTTGTCGCGCGCCGCCGCGCTGCCCCCCAGGGCATTGCGCTGCAGCGCGGCGCGCAAGTCCGACACCAAGGACTGCATTGCAGCACGATTGACGGCAAATTCGGGGGACCGGACGTCGATGTTCGAGGCGATCTTGGCCATTGTTGCTATTGCGCCATTGTCATTACCATCGCCGAAGTGGCAAAATTGTCCGACAGTCCGATTATCCAACTATTTTGGGTCGGATGACAACGGGGTCCCAAGACTATGCCGGGCGCTGCTTACCGCGAGTTCAATTTCGGCCTTGGCGAGGTCATCGATGCCGTGCGCGATCAGGTGCGGCGCTTCGCGCAAGAGCGCCTCGCGCCGCGCGCCAACGAGATCGATCGCAGCAACCTGTTTCCGCGCGACCTTTGGCCCGAGCTCGGCGAGTTGGGGTTCTTGGGGCTCACCGTCGCTCCCGAGGACGGCGGCGCCGGCCTCGGCTACCTTGCGCATACCGTGGCCATGGAGGAGATATCGCGGGCATCGGCCGCCGTGGGTCTGAGCTACGGGGCGCATTCGAATCTGTGCGTCAACCAAATCGTCCTGAATGCGACTCTCGATCAGAAGCGTCGCTATTTGCCGAAGCTCATCAGCGGCGAGCACGTCGGCGCACTCGCCATGTCCGAGCCCGGCGCCGGCTCGGATGTCGTGTCGATGCAGCTGAAGGCGCTGAAGCGCGGCGATCGATACGTGCTCGACGGCCGAAAAATGTGGATCACCAACGGCCCGGAGGCGGACGTGCTGGTGGTGTACGCGAAGACCAGTCCCGGGGCGGGCGCGCGCGGCATCAGCGCCTTCATCATCGAAGCGGGCTTCAAAGGCTTCACGACCGCACAGAAATTGGACAAGCTCGGGATGCGAGGCTCCAGCACCAGTGAGCTGGTGTTCGACGGCTGCGAGGTTCCCGCCGAAAATTTGCTCGGCGAAGAGAACCAGGGAGTCGGGGTGTTGATGCGGGGACTCGATTACGAGCGCGTGGTGCTGTCCGGCGGGCCGCTCGGAATCATGGCGGCGGCGCTGGACGTCGCCGTCCCCTACGTGCGCGAACGGCGGCAGTTCGGCCAGGCGATCGGCACCTTCGAGCTGGTCCAGGGCAAGCTCGCGGACATGTATGCCTCGTTCAACGCGTGCCGCAGCTATGCCTACACCGTAGCCGCCGCCTGCGATCGAGCCGACGCGACGCGCAAGGACGCTGCCGCGTGCATTTTATTCTGCGCCGAGGCGGCGACTCGCGCCGCCCTCGACGCCATTCAACTGCTGGGCGGCAACGGCTACATCAACGACTATCCGCCCGGGCGCCTGCTGCGCGACGCCAAACTGTATGAGATCGGTGCCGGCACCTCGGAGATACGCCGCATGCTGATTGGCCGGGAGCTGTTTGGGGAAACGTAGGAGCCCACTTGAACGACTTATTCGAGCCCCTGAACGATCATCCGGCCTACCGGCAAATAGCGAACGTCATCGAGCAGCGAATCGTCGCGCGCTCGCTGCGCACCGGCGATCCCTTGCCGTCCGAAACCGATCTCGCGCGGCAGTTCGGCGTCAACCGCTCGACCATTCGCGAGGCTATCCGGGAATTGGAAACTCAAGGCCTGCTCGGCCGCGGCCGCGGAGAGAAGCGCTTGCGGGTCACACGTCCCGAACCGCGGCGCGTGAGCTCGGGCGTAAGCCGCGCGCTCGCCCTGCACGATGTGACCTTTCTAGAGCTGTGGGAAGCAATGATGGCGATCGAGCCCGCTGCCGCACAACACGCGGCGGCGCGGCGCACCGGCGCGCAATTGCAAGTCCTGGCCCGCACGAGCAGCCGCTTCAGGCGGGACGCCGCCGACACCGATGCCGCGGTGTCCGCGGTGGTGGACTTCTTCACCGCCGTGGCGGCTGCAAGCGGCAACCAAGTGCTCGCTCTGTCGCAGGCGCCGCTCAATCTATTGCTCGCGCCGACCCTCACGCAGCTCATCGATCGAGTGCCGCAGGCGCGCACGCGCATCCGCGAAGCGCAGAGCCGCATCACGAGCGCGATCAAACTGCGCCGGAGCGAGGTGGCGCGCACCTGGATGGAGAAGCACATTCGCGATTTCAAGCGCGGCTACGAGCTTGCCTTTCCCTTTGACGGGGCGCAAACGGCTCGGCAGACTGGCTCAACCAAGCTTCATTCCAAGCGTCGTCGAGTGCCTTCTTCATAGAGATCCTCGCGCTTTACCGTTCGGTCTGGCGGCGCGATCGCTTGGCCTCGATTGCGGCCCCATGTCCGGCTTCAGCAACGAGAAGGTCGATGCGGCCTTCTTCGCCGGTCCCCCCATCAGGTCGAACTTCCTCTGCTCGCTGGGAAGCGGCACCACGGAGCTGCTGTTCCCGCGCAATCCGCGGTTGCCGTTCGAGGAGGCGTGCAAGATCGTCTGAGGGCGCCAACCCGCCGCGCTCTAACCGAATATTTCCCCGACGGCGATTTTGATGCCCGGAAAGGCCTGCGGTGAGACGCTTTCAGCTCCTGCAAATTCGAGTTTTCGGACGTATCCCTCTGCGGTGGGCTCGCGATAGGTCACCACGCGCCGGCCTTCCACATCGACAACCCAGTACTCAGCGACGCCGTAGCGAGCATAGAGATTCAGCTTGACGCTTTGGTCAAAGGCCAGCGAACTGTCGGACACCTCGATGAGCAGCAGGACATCCGCTGCTTCGGGAATTTTGCCGCCGTAGAAATCCGCGCGCCGCTTGAGCAGCATCAGATCCGGCTGTGGTTCCGAGAACTCGCCTAAATTGACCGGCCCTCCCCCGACGATGGTCGCCGATCGCGACACGGCCAAGACGAACCACTCGTGGAGTCTAGCCGTGATGGCTGAATGCTTAGTTCCGATCGGCGCCATGTTGAGCAAATCTCCTTCGATCAACTCAATGCGGTCGTACTTGGTCAACACACCGGCCGCCACCATTTTTTGGTAGCGCTCGGTGGAAATTCGCGCCCGTGTAGGTGTGAATACCGCGCTCATGGCTTTCGATCCGCTTTACAGCTCCTGCAACACCAGCTCAGAGAATCTGCTCACGTAGCGTATCGGCGCCGGTGGGGTCGTGCAAGTTCGTGCTGAATGAGATGAGCACCATGACCTCATCGCCGGTGTTGCGGAAGGCGTGGACCACGCCCGGCGGTATGGTAAATCGCCAGGTCTCGCCGACCGGCACTTGCACATCGCGAATCTCGCCCGCCTCCTTGAGACGGACCAGGCAGGGCCCCACCACGCTCGTCATTTCCGTGGCCGTGCTGTGCACGTGATTGCCGCGCACGTCATTGGGCCGAGTGAGCACAACGTGTACGTTCTTCTGCGCCGCGAGCTCGGCATCGTCGAGCGGCTCGAACACGCTGCCGCGCGGGTCGCGGTGCGTAGTCACGGGTTCGATCCGCGTACGCTCAGAATTCCGGGTATCCATCGCGGATATTTTACCAGACCGCCCAACCTCGCCCTGCTCGACGCTGCGCAAGACCGCGGCCCGTCCCTCGGCTACCTCCGCGGCGCGCTCGCTGAGCTCCGGCCAAGCCGCCGGCGCGCCGCCTGACCCCTGCCGACCAACAAGACACCGGCGGCGAGCATGATATCCAGCCAGTCCAGCGCGCCGCCGCCGCCGCCGCCCGATGCGGTGACCGTCAGTGTGGCCGTTGCCGCCGCGGTATTGCTGCCGGCGGGTGTGGAGGTGACCGCGCCAGCGCCGATCGTGTCCTTATAGCTGCCGACGGTGCCGCTGCTGACCGTGAGCGTGACGGTGCAGGCGCTGCTCGCCGGAATGGTCGCGCCGGAGAGAGCCACGCTGCTCGTGGGCGCAGGCAGCGTTCCGCGGCAGGTGTTGGTGACCGCCGGTGAGCTCTCGGCGGTCACGCCGCTCGGCAGTGCATGGTTCAACCCCACCGCCGTCAAAGCATATGCATTCGAATTGCTCAAGGTGATGGTCAGGGTGGAGTTTGCATTCTGCCCGACGCTCGCGGGCGAAAACGCCTCGGCGACGGTGGGCGGATTCGGCGTGGTCACCATCAAGGTGGATGATGCGGTCGCCGAATTGCCGCCGGCGGGACCGGTCATGAGCGCGTTGGCCGCGATGCTATTGGTATAACTGCCGACGGCGCTGCCGGACACGCTCACGGTCACGGTGCAGCTGCCGTTCACGGGAATATTGGCATCGCTCAAGGACACCGTGTTCGATGTAGCGCTCACCCTGGCGTAGGCTCCCGTGCAGGTGGTGGCCGGCGCAGGCGAGCTGGCAACCGTCAGTCCGGAGGGCAGCGAATCGCTGAAATTCGATTGCGTCAGTGCATAGCCATTCGCATTGTTCAACGTGAACGTGAGCGTGGAGGCGATGCTTGGCCCGACGGTGCCCGGCGAGAATGCTGCGGCGACCGTCGGCGGGATTGGAGTCACGTGCAGCGCCGTCGGGCAGGCGGTAGCACTGGTTCCCGCCGATCTGGGTGCGGTGCTGGTTGCCGAAGTTGCCGTGAGCGTGACGGTTTCTACATCTACATTTCCCGCCGAATCTTTCACGGTCAACGTCAAAGTTCCGGCCGCGGGGTCGACTGTGACCTTATCGGTGTTGGCGCCCGTAACGATGATGCTCGCCGGGGACGCCGTCCAGGCGTAGGAGTGGATGCTGAGCGGCACCGGGGGCGTCACACTCGTGTTGCAGGCCGCGACGCTGCCGCTGGCATCGAACACGCTGCCGGCGCCGACGGTCGTTGGGATTACGATGACGCCGATCGGCTTTTGCGCCGCCTGTACCGCGGTGTACGCGTCGATCATACCGGTTCCGCATTGCCCCGATGGGGGGCAGGAGCACTGGTCCAAACCATCTGCCGCCGTGCCCAAGTTCGGGCAGACCGGTATATTCCCGGTGTTCGGGGGAAAGGGGTTCGCACTTGCTTCGATTCGCGCTGCCAACTGGGCCGGCGTCAAATTATTGTTGACCGAGCGCATCAGGGCCGCGATACCCGACACGATGGGCGTCGCGAAGCTGGTGCCTAAATTGGGGTTGGTTTCGTTCGTGTAGGTATAGCCGGACCCGGCCACCGGCCCCATGGTTCCAGAATCGGTCGTCGTATCGATTGACCGCAAGCAGGCGCCCGAGCTGTTGATGCAGTTTCCGGCAGGCGCCGAGACGCTGACCTGCGGACCAAAACTGCTGTAGCCCACTTTTGTGCCAACATTGCGCAATCCAGCGACCGCCATCACGCCCGGTACTACTCCGGCACAGTTCCCGGGCAGCTCGACCCCCGGGGTGGAGGCGTTGCCGGCGGCGATGACAACCAGCACGCCGGCATTGGTCACATCCGTCAGCGGAGTCTGATAGGCGGAGCCTGAGCAAGGGGTTGTATCGCCGCCCAAGCTCAGGTTGATGATGTCCGCGGGATACGGATTATCGGGAACGGCGGAGCCGTCGGGGTTGGTCACCGCGAGGCCCGCGGCCCATTCGATGCCGGAAATGATGTCTGAGTCGTAGCCGCCACCCTTACCGAGCGCGCGCACCGGCAGGGCCCACGGCCCGGGTGCACTCGGCGATCCCCAGGTCATGCCGGCGGTGCCGACGGTATTGTCGGTGATCGCGCCGAAAACTCCGACGACCCGCGTGCCGTGCCAGGAACTCGGCTCCTGACTATCATTCGCGAACAGATCGTTCGGATTGTCGATGTCCGCTTGGCTGATCCAATCGCCGGGATCGGAGGGGTCCGGGTCCCACCCATCCCCGTCATTGGCAATATCAAAGGTCCCTAACGCGTTGTAGGGGCTGTTTGGATTGTAGTCCTCGCCCACAAAATCATACCCCGGTAATAGCCGGCCCCCGAGACCTGCCCGCAGCAGATCGGGATGGCCGAACAGAATGCCGGTATCGACATCGGCGATCACAATGCCGGGACTGCCGGTGGTGATGTTCCAGGCGGACACGGCATCGGTCGCTGAATAGTCCGTGGTCGCGACGCCCTCGACGGTGGCCGGGCCGGGAGTATTGAGGTACCACTGGCCGCTGGCCACGCCCGGTGTGGGTGCGAACAGCGGATTGGTAGGCACGAGAAGCGGGTAGCGGCGACCGTCCACCGCGGCGAACTTGACCGCCGGATCGGCGCGCAGCTTGGCGAGAGCGGCCTCGACGTCGGCGCCGTAAAGAGTCTTCGGCAGAAACAGGACGTGCATGCTCGGGGTGAACTGGCGAGACTTCGCCACACTCAAGCCGACGCGCTGCGCCAGGGCCGCGACGTCCGCCCGGGACGTTTGCGCCTGCGTAATCCGGTAACTGCGCGCTGTGCGCGCGACGGTTACCGTTTTGGTCACGGCATTGCTCGGCGTCGCTTGAAATCCAACGATCAGACGGTTCGTCTCGGGACCGATGGCAACCGGGTACTTGCGTATGGGATTGTATTCGGGTTCCGCAGCCAGCGACCGTCCGGCGATGCCGGCCGCGCAGCACGCGCAGCCAAGGGCCAAAATCAAGCGTCCAATACGAGGCATAGATGAAAGCTCCAACGGCGCCCGACGGGACGCGCTCGACTACTGCCGGATCGATTCAATGGGCAATTGCACCATCCTTAAGGCTAATCCGTTATTGAAACCAACAAAATTGCGAACTTGAGAAAATGCGAACTGCGACCGCAAAGTCGGGAAGAACGCAGACTGGGCGGGAAGAATACGGTTTGGACCGCACCGCCGCCCACTCGTCGGCGACTGGCGACAGAGCCGAGGCGCGGTACACGCTCAACGGGTAGAATGGCGCCCAGAACGTTCAACACAAGGAGCGGCGCTTCGCCCCCGGCCTGAAGGCCGGAGTTTCCGCGCCGAATATCTGATGATTTACGACAACCGGCAATTCTATATCGACGGCGCGTGGGTCGATCCCGTCGAAGCCAAGGAATTCAAGGTGATCAATCCTGCCACGGAGGAGATCGCGGGCGTGATCTCCATGGGCGGCCCTAGGGACGTGGACCGTGCGGTGGCCGCGGCACGGCGTGCCTTCGACAGCTATTCGCGCACCACTCCGGCCGAGCGGCTCGCGCTGCTCGAGCGCGTGCTCACCGCCTACAAAGCCCATTACGATGAAATTGCTCAAGCAATCTCCACCGAAATGGGCGCGCCGATCAAGCTCGCCAAGGGCTCGCAGACCCGGATCGGCGTTGGGCATATCAGCGCCATGATCGAGGTCTTGAAGACCTTCAAATTCGAAGAGCTGCATGGAACCACGCGGCTCGTGCTGGAGCCGGTCGGCGTCTGCGCGCTGATCACGCCGTGGAACTGGCCCATGAATCAGGTGGCCGCGAAAGTCGTTCCGGCGCTGGCCGCGGGCTGCACCATGGTCCTCAAACCGTCCGAGTATTCGCCGTTCAGCGCCGTTTTATGGGCCAAGGTCATGCATGAGGCGGGCGTCCCCGCCGGGGTCTTCAACCTGATCAACGGCGACGGTCCCAGTGTCGGGGCGCCGCTGTCCTCGCATCCGGGCATCGATATGGTGTCGTTCACCGGCTCGACGCGCGCCGGTACGGAGGTTGCGAGAAATGCGGCTGCCTCCGTGAAGCGAGTGCATCAGGAGCTCGGCGGCAAATCGCCGAACGTGTTGCTGGACGATGCCGACTTCGAGCGCGCCGTGAAGCAGAGCGTACTGCACGTGTATCAAAATTCCGGCCAATCGTGCAATGCGCCGACGCGCATGCTGGTGCCTGCGGCGAAGCTCGCCGAAGTCGAGGCGATTGCGAAGCGCGTCACGGACACCGTGGTCGTCGGCGACCCCGCTTCGGAAGCAACCACCGTGGGTCCGGTGGTTTCCAAGCTGCAATTCGAGCGGGTCGAGGGGTACATCCAGAAGGGCATTGCGGAGGGCGCGAAACTCATCACCGGCGGTGTCGGCCGGCCGGAGGGCCTGGCCAAGGGCTACTTCGTCAAGCCGACGATCTTCTCCGGCGTGCGCAACGATATGACGATTGCACGCGAAGAGATCTTTGGACCCGTACTGTGCATTCTGCCGTACGAGACCGAGGAGCAGGCCGTACAGATCGCGAACGATACGCCCTACGGGCTCGCGGCCTACGTGTGGTCGAAGGACAATCTTCGGGCGCGACGCGTGGGCAGCCGCATCCGCGCGGGCCAGGTGGCGCTGAACGGAGCCTCGGGCGACATGAAGACGCCGTTTGGCGGATTCAAAATGTCGGGCAATGGACGCGAATACGGAGAATTCGGCTTGCGTGATTTCTTGGAGGTGAAGGCCGTGATCGGCGTCGACGCCGCCTGACCGTAGAGCGGTGGCGGAGTGCGCCGTTTTACGGCTCGAGAACTTAAGCAAGCGCTATCGGCCCGATCGCCCCGCGATTTTTGAAGGGCTGAAGCTCGAGCTATGGCGCGGCGAATACCTCGCCATCATGGGCGAATCGGGTGTGGGCAAGTCGACGCTCCTCAATTTGCTCGCCGGCCTCGACTCCCCGGACACCGGCCGCATTTGGCTGGAAGGCGCCGATCTATCGACGATGGATGACGACGCGAAGACTCTGCTGCGCCGCCGCTCCGTGGGATTCGTCTTTCAAGCCTTCCACGTTCTGCCGTATCTGACCGCGGCACAAAATATCTCCCTGCCCCTGGAGCTGTTGAGCGTGGCGGAGCCGGAGCGAGCGCGGCGCACCGAGGAGATGTTGGCTGCGGTCGGAATCGCCCCGTTGGCCCGGCGCTATCCGCGAGAGCTGTCGGGCGGCGAATTGCAGCGGATCGCCATCGCCCGTGCGCTGGTGCACAGGCCGCGGTTGGTGCTCGCGGATGAGCCGACGGGAAACTTGGACTCGCGCAGTGCCGCGCAGACTCTCGCCTTGCTGCGCGCCCAAGTCAAGGCAAATGCCGGGGCAGGGATTTTGATTACGCATTCGCGCGCTGCCGCGGACACCGCCGATCGCATCCTGGTTCTCGATGGCGGTGGACTCAAGCCGCTGGTGCCGGCCGCTTGAACGTCGCTGCGCGTGCCGGCGGTTCGTTCGTTATCTGGCGGGCTCTGCTGCTGTCGCAGTTGCGCGAGCAACCGGCGCGATTGCTGGTCACCGTGCTCGCAATTGCGTTGGGCGTCGCGCTCGGCGCCGCGGTATACCTGGTCAACACCGCCGCGCTGAACGAATTCGGCTTAGCGACAAAACGGCTCGTTGGCGAAGCCGACGTGGTGGTGCGCGGCCCGCGTGAGGGCTTCGCCGAAGGGTTGTTCACCGAACTCGCTAAAAACCGCGCGGTCGACACGGCAAGTCCCGTCCTCGAGCTCGAGGTCGCTCTGCCCGGGCGCCGCGAGACGCTCAAAGTGCTCGGATTGGATCCATTTCTCGCCGCGGCCTTGCAGCCTGCCCTCATCGGCGACATTGCGGGCGGCGCGCTCGATCTTTTCCGGTCCGATAGCATTTTCTTGAGCTACAGCGCCGCGCAGCAGTTGCAGCTGCAACGCGGCGATTCGCTGCAAGTCATCGTCGGCAACTCGCCAAAGCCGCTGCATGTCGTGGGCATCCTCTCCGAAGGCACGTACAGCCAGCCCTTAGGGGTCATGGATATCGCGTCGGCGCAGTGGACTTTTGAGCGGATCGGCCGCTTGAATCGCATCGATGTGCGCTTGCGCTCCGGCAGCGATGTCGAGTCGTTCCGTAGTGCGCTCAGCCGCAGCCTTCCGGCGGGGATTCTCGCCGTCGCGCCGCAAGTCGAGCGCGACCGGGCGGTAACCGTGACGCGCGCTTACCGCGTCAATCTGAACATGCTCGCGCTCGTCGCCTTGTGGACCGGCGCTTTTTTGGTCTTTTCCACTCAGTCATTATCGGTATTGCGCAGACGCAGATCCTTGGGGCTCTTGCGCGCGCTCGGCGTCACCCGCAGCCAACTTGAGCTCGCCCTGGTCGGCGAAGGAGCGGCGCTTGGGCTGGCGGGCTCACTCGGCGGCGTCGTTCTCGGGGTGCTGTTCGCGGCCGCGCTGTTGCAGTTGCTCACGGGCGATCTCGGCAACGGCCAGCTGCATGCCGCGGGAGCTACCCTGCGCTTCACGCCCTCAAGCCTGATCGCGTTCCTGATGATCGGCACCGCGGTCGCCAGCCTGGGTGCGTGGCTGCCGGCGCGCGCCGCCGGTCGGCAACCGCCGGCCCGTTCACTGAAAGGCGGGGACGCCGATTATACGTCGGTCGCCCAGACGAGCTGGTATGCGGGCGTTGCGCTGCTCGGCGCCGGCGCGTTTCTGGCCTGGCTCCCGCCCCTGGGTGGCCTTCCGCTATTCGGCTACGCATCGATTGCCGCCCTGCTATTCGGCGCGGTGCTGCTGGTGCCGGTGCTGACGGTCAACATCTTGCAGATCGCACCACGCATCAATCGCGTCGTGCCGGACACGGCGCTCGCGCAGCTCCGCGAGAACGTCGGGCTCGCCACGTTGAGTCTTGCATCCATCATCGTCAGCTTCAGCCTGATGGTTGCGATGGCGATCATGGTTTATTCATTTCGCGTATCGTTCGAACAATGGCTGGGTAAACTGCTGCCGGCCGACCTGCAATTGCGCGAACCGCTCGGCAATGACACAGCCTACTGGTCCCCCGCGGATCAAACCAGGCTTGCCTCGGTCGCGGGAATATCAAGAATCGAATTCCGGCGAACGCGCCAGTTGCTGCTCGACGCGGCGCGGCCTCCCGTCACGCTGATCACACGTGACTCGACCCCCGCACGGGTCGTCGAGGACTTGCCGCTGGTTCGGAGTCTCCCCTTGCCGTCGCGCGAGAATGCCGAACCCGCCTGGATCTCAGAGGAGCTGCAGGATCTGTATGGATACAAACTCGGCGTTACCATTGACCTGCCGCTCGCTGGTCAGATGCGCCGCTTCACGATCGCCGGAATCTGGCGCGACTACGCGCGAGCCTTCGGCGCCGTAGTGATCACCCGCACGGCCTACATCGAAGCAACGGGTGACCGCAGCGCAAACGAAGGGTCGATATGGCTCAACGGGCACACCAGCTCCGCCGCCGCCGAGGCGGCATTGCGCGCTTGCTTCACACGCGCCGATTCGCCGGGCGTCGCCTCGCCGGGCGAGGCTTCGCTCGAGATACTGACGAGCACTGCGCTTCGCGAACGATCGCTGCAGATTTTTGACCGGGCTTTCGCGATTACCTACGCGCTCGAAGCCATCGCCGTCATCATCGGCCTCACGGGCATCAGCTTCGCCGCGAGTTCGACTGCGCTCGCGCGGCGCGCCGAGTTCGGCATGTTGCGGCACGTCGGCATGCTGCGAAAACAGGTGATCGGCATGCTGGCGAGCGAGGGTGTTCTGATGAGCGTGTTCGGCGTCGTTTACGGGTTGATCTTGGGCGCCGCGCTGAGCCTGGTGCTGGTCTATGTCGTCAACCGCCAATCGTTCAACTGGAGCATCGATTTTGCGCTGCCAGCCTGGCAACTCGTCGTGTTCAGCGTCGCCTTGATAGCCGCAGCCGCCATCACTGCGATCTGGAGCGGCCGCGCCGCCATGAATCAGGATGCCGTGCGCGCCGTGCGCGAGGACTGGTGATGCGCTTCGGGTCGCGGACTGGATCGACGGGACTTAAAGCAGCGGCGGCTGTGGTGACAGTGGGTTTGGTGACAGCGGCGGCTCTCGTGACCGCGGCGGGCGCAAACAGCGGGGTGCCGGCAGCCACTCCGACCTATGCTCCCGTCACCTCCGGCCGTACAATCGAATTTCCCGCCGACTATGGCAGTCACCCGCAGTTTCGTACCGAATGGTGGTATGTCACCGGTTGGCTGACCACTCGAGCCGGCGAATCGCTAGGCTTTCAAATTACGTTCTTTCGCACCAAGCCCGCCATCGACGAAAATAACCCGAGTTCGTTTGCACCGCGCCAGCTACTGATTGCACACTGCGCCATCAGCGATCCGAAGCGCGGGCGGCTGTGGCAGGATCAAAGAATTCGGCGTGCCGGACATGGCTTGGCGGAAGCGTCAACCGGCGATACGAACGTCTGGATCGACCGATGGACGCTCGAACGCGATGCGGGCACCGGAGCTTACTCGGCGACAATGGACGCCGAGGGTTTTTCCATTCACCTCAAGCTTTCCGCAACCCAGCCTGCGTTGCTCAATGGCGATTCGGGAGTGAGCCGCAAGGGTCCGGCACCGCAGGCAGCGAGCTACTACTACAGTCTGCCGCACATGGCAGTCGATGGTTTGATCGCTCGCAACGGCCATGTCGACGCGGTGAGCGGCGAAGCTTGGTTCGACCACGAGTGGTCGAGTGAATACCTGGATCCCGAGGCCGTCGGTTGGGACTGGATCGGCATCAACTTGACCGACGGCGGGGCGCTGATGGCCTTCCGTATCCGCGATCTTCAAGGAACGGCGCGCTGGGCCGGCGGTACATTGCGCAGCGCGGACGGCACGGTGCGGATTCTGGATCCTGCCGATGTCGCCTTCGTAGCGACGCGCACGTGGCGATCGCCGCGAACGGGAATCGACTACCCCGTGCAATGGCACGTGCGAGCGGGATCAAAGGAATTGGATCTCGAGCCGTTGTTTGACGATCAAGAAAATGACACCCGCCTCTCGACCGGTGCCATTTATTGGGAGGGCGCGGTTCGAGCGTACGAGGAGCACCGCCTGGCAGGCCGCGGCTACTTGGAATTGACGGGGTACGGGGAGAGACTGCACTTGCGCTAAGATAACGCGCACCGTGCCGCGCGATTCTCGCTACGATATTCTCTTCGAACCGGTCAAGATCGGCCCCGTCGTCGCGAAAAACCGCTTCTTCCAGGTGCCCCACTGCAATGGCATGGGCCATGCGAAGCCGCGCAGTCACGCGGCCATGCGCGGCGTCAAAGCCGAAGGCGGATGGGCCGTGGTGAGCACGGAGGAAGTGGAGATTCATCCTTCGAGCGACCTCTCGCCGTACGTGGAGGGAAGGCTGTGGGACGATTCCGACATTCCTTCTCTGGAATTGATGACACAAGCCGTACATCAACACGGCGCTCTGGCGGCAATCGAGCTCGTGCACGCCGGGATGAACGCCGCCAATCTCTACTCGCGCGAAAACCCGCTGGCTCCGAGCCACATCACGACCGCAGCGAACTATTCCCCCGCACAAGCTCGCGCCATGAGCAAAGCCGATATTCGCGCGTATCGCCGCTGGCACCGCCAGGCGGCGGTGCGCGCGCGCCGCGCCGGCTTCGACGTCATCTATGTGTATGCGGCGCACAGTTTGTCGCTGCCGATGCATTTCTTGCAAAAGCGCCACAACCATCGACGCGATGAATACGGCGGGAGCCTCGCGAACCGCGCGCGCCTGCTGCGTGAATTGATCGAGGAGACCAAGGAGGCGGTCGGCGGCGATTGCGCCGTCGCGGTACGCTTTGCGGTCGACGAATTGCGCGGGGCCGACGGTCTATCCGTCGCCGGTGAGGGACGGGAGGTCGTCGAAATGCTCGCCGAGCTGCCGGATCTGTGGGACGTGAACGTGAGTGACTGGGCGAACGACTCGATGACTTCACGGTTTGCGGCGGAAGGATTTCAAGAGGAGTTCGTGCGCTTCGTGAAGACGGTGACGAGCAAGCCGGTGGTGGGTGTGGGGCGCTTCACGTCGCCGGACACCATGGTTTCGCAAATTCGGCGCGGTATTCTGGATTTCATCGGCGCCGCGCGCCCTTCGATCGCCGACCCGTTCCTGCCGAGAAAGATCGAAAACGGCGCCATCGACGATATCCGGGAGTGCATCGGCTGCAACGTATGCGTGACGGGCGATTCCACGATGACCCCGATACGCTGTACGCAAAATCCCACCATGGGCGAGGAATGGCGCAAGGGCTGGCACCCGGAGCGCATCCCGCCGCGCTCCGGCGACGATACCTTTCTGATCGTCGGCGCGGGCCCGGCGGGGCTCGAGTGTGCGCGGCTCCTGGGACGGCGCGGCTATGCCGTGCACCTCGTCGAGGCCGGCGCGCAACTGGGCGGACGGGTGACGCGCGAGTCGAAACTGCCGGGCCTTACCGCCTGGGCGCGAGTGCGCGATTATCGAGTGAACCAATTGAACAAGATGCAGGACGTCGCGATTCTTCGCGGCAGCGCCGTGACCGCGGAGCATATTCTGGAGTTCGGCGCAACGCGCGTGGTTCTCGCCACGGGTTCACGCTGGCGGCGCGACGGCGTGGGGCGGGCCAATGCATTCGCGATACGCGGTTTCGACTTGCCCGGCAGGGTATTTACTGCGGACGACGTGATCGACGGAGTGGTTCCGCAGGGAGCAACCGTCGTATTCGACGACGATCATTACTACCTCGGTGCGTTGCTCGCCGAAAAGTTGCGTGCCGATGGGCTCGAAGTGACTCTGGTCACGCCCGCCGATCGCGTTTCGGCTTGGACCGTCAATACGCTCGAGCAGCACGCCATCCAGAAGCATCTCCTGGAGCTCGGCGTCACGGTCGTCGCAAATCACAACGTGGTTGAATTCGACGGTACTCGAGCGACGCTCGAATGCACGTTCACGGGCCGCCACTCCAGCGTATCTGCGTTTTCCATCGTGGCGGTGACCTCGCGCCTGCCGAATGATGCGCTGGCCGAGGCCTTGGATGCGCCCGACGCGGTAGCCGCCGCAGGTATCGCCTCGGTGACTTCGATCGGCGACTGTTGGGCGCCGAGCACCATTGCTGCAGCCGTCTACGCAGGCCACCGCTACGCGCGTGAATTCGATTGGCCGCAAAGCGATGCCGTCGGATTCACTCGTGAACTTCCCCCATGATCGATCGGAGGGCATTTCAATGAAAATCGGCTTCATCGGGCTTGGGAATATGGGTGCGGCAATCGCCGCCAACTTGGTACGCGCTCGGCATGAGGTGGCGCTCTGGAATCGATCCGCCGAGAAGGCCCGGGCGTTGATCGATGCGGGTGCCGTCCTCGCGGCGAGCGCGAAAGCCGCCGCGTCCGACCGCGAAGTCGTCATGACCATGCTCGCCGATGATGCGGCGCTCGAGGATGTGCTCTGTGGCGCTCACGGAATACTGGAGGGGCTGCGGCGCGGCGCTCTGCACATCTCCATGAGCACGATTTCGGTGGCCACGGCCGATCGCGTCGCAACCCAACACGCCGCCCGCGGGCAGCACTTTCTCAGCGCCCCGGTGTTCGGTAGACCGGACGCCGCTGTGGCCGCCAAGCTGTTCGTCGTGGCTGCCGGAGCGAACGCCGACTTCCAGACCGCAAGTCCGTTGTTCGACTCGATCAGCCAGCGAGTTTTCCGCGTCGGCGAAACCCCATCGGCCGCCAATTTGGTGAAGCTCTGCGGCAATTTCATGATTCTGTCGGCGATCGAGGCCATGGGGGAGGCGATGACGCTGGCGCAAAAGGGCGGCATTCCCAAAAGGCAGCTCCTCGAGGTGTTGACCGGGACCCTGTTCGACGCGCCTGTGTATCGCAATTACGGCGCGATCTTGGCAGAGGAACGATTCAAACCCGCCGGGTTCGCCGCCCCGCTGGGACTCAAGGACATGCGGCAGGCCGGCCAGTCCGCCGAAGCGCTGCGGGTGCCGATGCCCCTGTTGAATGTCTTGCGGGATCACCTGCTGCAAACCATCGATGCGGAGGGCGAAGATGTCGATTGGTCGGCAATCGGGCGCACCATAGCGAAGAATGGCGGACTTTAGGAGGACTGAGGGCGGCCTCCAAGGGCACGGCCTACTTGAATCGGTACTTCGCTTGAAAGCCGACGGTGAACGGCAGGTTGTCCTGAGGAATCGGCGGGACCAAGATGAAATTCATGCCGAAACGCCCGAATTGGGTGATTGCGGTCGGGGCAACCACGGGCCCCGTTCGATTATTCGGCCCTCCGATACCAAAGCTGCCGTAGTTATAGCCCGAAATGATCCCGCCCATGGCGCCGAGACGAAACCAGCCCCAATGCGCGAACCGCGGTGTATACAGCGCACCGGCGTAAAACGACGGCCGGTCCAAGGAGTTGCGAAAATAACCGAGCGCCGCGGCCCACTGCGGTGTGAACGAACATTCGGTGCCGGCGCCGGGATTGAATTCGTCGAAATGCCGATAGGGATGAATGTGATATGACCCGAGCATGACATCGGCCCACCAGCCGTCGGCGCACAGCGCGCCCGCCCGCACCCGCTCGCCGCCGGACGGCACTGTCGCGGCCGCCGCGACAATCCCGAGATACACGGCCAAATGAACGCCCCGCTTGGATCGGCGCGCCATTTAGCTGCGTCCATCGCGAGAGTTCAGCGGATATATAATGCGGCAGCCGCGATTGGACGACATCGGGTGCATGGTATCAGGCGCGCAGGCGCGATACGCTTTGGGATCAGAGCTCCGTGACAGACTTGGCGAAGGACGGCGATTGAGTGAATCGAATGACCGAAGAAAAGTCATTTCGCACTTTCGGCGATTTCTATCCTCTCTATCTCAGCGAACACGCCAACCGCACCTCCCGCCGGCTGCACTTCACCGGTACGAGCATTGCCGTCGCGCTGTTCGTCACGGCATTGCTCACGCAGTTGTGGTGGCTCGTCGCAGTGGCGCTGGTCCAGGGCTATGCATTCGCCTGGGTCGGCCACTTCTTCTTCGAGCACAACAAACCGGCGACCTTCAAATACCCCTGGTTCAGCCTCATGGGGGATTGGCGACTGTGGTGGGAGATCCTGATCGGCCGAGTTCGGTTCTAGGAGCCTGTCTGAGTAATCCCCGTGGCCGCGACCGCGGCAGATTTCGCTTCAGCCGAGGCGCAGCCGACGAAGTTGGGTCAACGCCCAATGAGGAGGCGACAACGACGGATGAAGCGAAATCTGCAAGGGTACGAAGGGTTGGCAGGGGGACGGGCGTCTGCGGCGTTGCGCGTCTTGGCCGTGGTGCCCGCCACGGCCTGCGCCGCGCGCCTTGCATCCGCTCCGTCTCCCAGCCAACGCGGCTCACGCGGATTACTCAGACAGGCTCCTACGGCGCGTCAAGAAGCGGCGGCAGCGTTTGCACACTGCCGCCGGGCTAAATGGAAGCCGTTTGAACGCCGCGATCACTGCACGGTGATTTGTTTCGGCTTGTGCTTCTGCGTCTCGACCTTCGGGATGTGCACGGTAAGAACGCCGTCCTTGCTTTCGCAGCGGATCTTATCGGCATCCACGTTATCCGGCAGCGAGAAGCGCCGCTCGAAGCTGCCGTAGAAGCTCTCCACACGATGGAACTTCTCGTTCTTGTCCTCCTTTTGCTGCTTACGCTCGCCCTTGACCGTGATCATCCCGTCTTCGAACGTAACCTGGACGTCTTCCTTCTTCACGGCGGGTAACTCAGCCCGAATGAGGTACTCCTTGTCGGTCTCACTGATGTCGGCGGAAGGCGCCCAATCGAGTTTCCTGCCGTTGCCCTCGAGCGCCAGCCGCTGCCAATTCGCAAGAGCGCTCGGCACCATACGGCTGAACAATGAATCGACGTCGCTGAATGGATCCCAACGTATCAAGCTCATACATATCTCCTTCGACAGCTAGGTGGATGTGAATAAAAGCAGACGAATGCTGCCCCCCACTCCGGACCGCCTAGTGCGGTCCGCGAATTTACATAATGGCCGACATCACCAATTTAGTAAAATGTCGAAAATCAATCGGAGCTCGGTCCTTTGGTGCGGTGCATCCTTGCAGGGAACGCTTGGACTTTGGTTGATAGCCGCGCGGCAAATGCTGTAGGAGCCTGTCTGAGTAATCCCCGTGGCCTTACCCAAGGCAGATTTCGCTTCAGCCGAGGCGGATCCGACGCGGTTGGGTCAAGACCCAATAAGGAGGCGACAACGATGGATGAAGCGAAATCTGCAAGGGTACGAAGGGTTGGCTGGGGGACGGGCGTCTGCGGCGTTGCGCGTCTTGGCCGTGGTGCCCACCACGCCCTGCGCCGCGCGCCTTGCATCCGCTCCGTCTCCCAGCCAACGCGACTCACGCGGATTACTCAGACAGGCTCCTAGCAAACATTAGTTGCCCCTTTCCAAGGAGAACAGATCTGTGGACGCCGTACGATGTGTTGAATGCGGGTACCTATCCAGGCGCGCACGAATGCAAAATGGAGGATGGCGCGCAAGCGAGGGCTATTACGAAGCGGACACCGTGTTTCGAAGGAACGCCAGCGAGTCGTTTGATTTCGTTCCCGGGGAAGCAAACGAAGTGAACAAGGGGGAAATAAGCTGCTATCGCCAAGCTGCGAATTTACCCAGTGAAATAAGCGCTGTGCGAGAGACGAAACGAATCTCCGCCGTCGATCCCGCGCAGGAGGTAATAAATCGCTCGCGCCAATGCTCAAGATTTTTTCGATATGAACCAGGCATCGACCCGCCCGGGCATTTCGTTGAAGAAAAGGCGACTGCACTTGAAGAAGATCGGAGACAATTTGAAAAGACACTCGCGGATTTTCAAGCGAAGCTATCCGCCCGTGAGGCTCGCCAACGTTGGCGTCTGGGCATTTACGCCTTGATCCTCGCACTGATCATCGGATGCGTTCAAATTTGGGCGTCTGCAATTGCGATGTCCCCGGACGCCATCGGGATAAACTTTGGCCGCCGAGTACTTGGATACACTCAAACGGTGGCATCCTGGTTCAACCGGACATTTTGAATTCAGGCGCGTGCGTTGCGCTTGCAACCCGGTGCCTCGTCGGTGTCCCCGGGCCAGATCATGCTGTTGCGATCCCAGGTGCGGCGAACGTGATCTGCCGCTTTAACGCTTTCTTGTGAGCTGCCCTATATTACCCGTAGGGAAACTAAACTCTGCGCAGCAGCGCTGAGACTGCCAGTCTTGGCAGCGAGCGGCAGCCTACCGGGATTGAAGAAGATCGGACGCGCAAACTTAAGCGTAGGCAATAACAGTCTCAGTGGGCAGACTGTTCCCAGAGCAGTTGTCCGCTCTGGAATCATCCCCTCGGCCGCATCGGGGAAAACGACTCCAGTATAGATTCCATACAGATAGAGCCTGTTTGCTGACTCACAAAATACGGGGCCTCCCGACATACCGGGTGCGCCTCCTCCGTCGATCAGGATCTGCTGTCTGGCTCCCTCACCGGGTATTGCAGCAACGGGGCGCTTTAGGGCGATTGGTGTTGGAGTTACTTTCGCCGCGCCGTAGCCGTAAGGATAGCCAACGACCAGTAGGTCATCTCCGGGCGCAATGTCATTGGTCCACAGGTCATCAAGAGTCATCTCCTGCACACTTGCTGGAGGCACGTAGAGTGGAATGCGCACGGCGTCGTGCCAAAGCGGCTCTGCAAGCTTCGCCAATGCCAGATTGTCATCTGGTTCTGCTCTTTCGTCTTGTTCCCAAAGCGGCATCGGCGGATCTAGCGTCGTGTCATACAAATCAATTTCAAATCCATGGCTTCCATCCACAGGAACGAGACGCTCATCTCGCATTGCACTTGATTGCATCGAGACACGAAGTTTCATGCGGCGCTGAGGGTGCAACGCTCCCGGTAATCTCAAAGGTTCGATTAGGGGAATCCCAGTCACGACGTGCCAACAGGTATAAAGATAAAGCGTCGGCGATTCCCACATAATAAAGCCACTAGCCACCACCGGTTCTTCTAGTTCCCCGTTTGCGGCGCGTGCGAGTACTGGTGCACCGTCGTCGTCCAGCACCTCTATGCGAACTGCCTTAAATGGCATTAGATTGCGCGTTAAAGCGCAACTGCTGGGCATGCTCGTTGGTAATCTTGCAGCTTGACTGCTGCCGTCATTCGGTTCCGAAGCGGCAACTTTCAAAGTCTGGCTGCGACCCAAGGCATATATAGCGCGCAGAACCAGGGCGGTCGCAAGGACGGCCAGAACTACTCCGAGGCCGGTCACGATGAGTGCGCCCCGCTCCGGGCCTTCAGGCAATGTGCCGGCCGCAAAGACCAAAAGTATCGGCGCAATGATCGCTACGCCTGCGAACGCGCGGTAAAAGGAGAGTCTCACGTACTGAAGATGCGTAAAGCGCATGCGAGACGGCTCATCGATCGGAGATATATTTGCGGGAGCTGGTCGGCATCACATCGGTGCGACGATAGCGGTTAGGGTCGTTGGAAAACACGAATGCGCCGGAAAAGCCGTAGCGGCGGCCGCGCAGCACAACGAGGAGCAGCGACCCTAGCGCGTCCTGGGCGGACATACGCCCCCCTGGCCCTCGAAGCGCAACGAACTCTGCTAGCGACGAGCGGGCCGCCCTGAGTGTTCAAACACCACCCACAGCGTAAAATAGTAGATGCCGAGCATCATCCCGCCCAGTAGCAGGAGCCACATCCAGTCCAGGGCATCTTTGCTGCTTTTGCCTATATAAACTTCACTTGGAAGAAAGAGCCACGCACCTACCAGCACAATGAAGGGCGCAAAAACGCTTGCAAGTACCACGGCACACTTCAACGCGAACCAGAGTCCTGTCTTCATTTGCTTTCTCCCTCGTGAAGATGAATTTCAGTTCTCACATACGTAAGAACGTAAAGCGCAGGCGAAACGGCTCATCGAGCAGAGAAAAATTTGCGGGGGGCTGGTCGGCATCACCACGCCGACGGCTTCTCCGTGGGGCGTGGTATCTGAGATATCAGATATCAAGTGCCCCCCCCAAAAAAAGCCGAGAGCACGAGCTCCGCACAGTTCCGCACGCGTGCTATCTCTGCGCCGGTTTCATTCGTGGCCGCGACGCGATACCGACCAGCCCCCCGAATATATTTTCCTAATCAATGACACATTTCGCGTGCGGTTTACGATTCTCTAGTACGCGAGGCTGAAATTTCACTGTCAACCCTGAGGAGATCAGATCATGGACATGCAAACACGCCTAGATCCCCAAATCAGACCAACGCTCGACATGACTTATTCCGCCAAAAACCACAGCAACCTCTTTTACGGCGTGCTCGCAGCCGTAGCGATGATCACGCCGATACTTTTGGTATTTGCGGCTGGCACATTGCCTGAAGGCCTGGAGCGGGGCGCACTTATCGTGTACGGCCACGGAGTACTTCTGGCCGCCCTTGCGACCATCCTGGTTCTGCGCGCTGCCTATGCCTTGGGTTTCAGGCAGGCGTTGAAAATTGCCGCCTTCCAGCCGAGTTACTCCATGGCCGACTGAGTGGGGAGTAGCGCACGTTCCCTACCAGGGGTAGACCCAACAGTGACGTCGCTAGGTACCCTTGGATGGCGTGACTCCCTGGGAGGTGGATACGGGCATATTGTGGAAGAAATGAGGGGGAGCCCGCCTACGACTCCCGGCACTGCCGCAAACCGACTGCACTGATTTAAATCGAAGTTGGCGGGTTCGGCTTAATGACGCCCCTCGTTGCAGTTGCTAGCCGTAGAGTGATTCGGCATTCTATCGCCTTGAGGGAGACGGGCGATGACATCCGAACGATCGGGGACCTCAATCGAGCGCGCGGACGCACTCAACGCAACGGCGAACGAGCGACTTTTTGCGGCGCTTTACGGCGATCTTCGCAACCTGGCGGAACGCCAACTGAGGTGCAACCTCGGCGGGTCGATCAGTCCAACGACTTTACTGCACGAAGCCTATCTCGGGATGTCGGGAAAAGTCGCCGTGTTCCCGGATCGAGATCGATTCATCGCATATGCCGCACGCGTCATGCGCCGTCTCATCATCGATATGGTGCGCGAGCGGCGCGCCCTCAAGCGCGGGTCCGAGTTCCACATAACGCAACTGCCGACAGAGATTGGAGAAACCTGTGCGGATGAGGCTGAATTATCGAGGCTGTCCGAGGCACTGGACGAATTGGCGGTGCATGACCCGCGCCTTGCCGACGTTGTGGATCTGAAGTACTTCTGCGGATACACATTCGAGGAAATCGCGGCGCAGCGCGGGGCTTCGACGAGCACGGTGAAGCGCGACTGGGAAAAGGCGCGCATCATCCTGTTCCAGCAATTAAAACGCGCGTCGAGTAGCTGACGGGCCGATGTGCGAGATGTCAGCGGACATCGCGCATTTTCCGAACTCCAATTTTGGCCCATGCCGTCGTCAAGGAGGAGGCACGGAAATATCGCGGGGCGTTGTGACATAACGTTTTTCAGCCTGCGACAGACGCCGTGATTTTGCAGCGGAGGCGTTGCCACAACTCGAAGATCGCACGAACATCTTCCAAGCATCATTTCCTTGGGTGCATCGAGCTAGGGATGCGTATGCAACGTCGCGGTGGCGGTCCATCGGCCGCATGGTGGCAAGGCCAGACAATTGCGTCTATTCCATTTCATACGGCGCCTGGCATGGGGTGGCGGCTGCATATCTCCAAAATTGCGGCAGAGACCCGCGTTGCGTCGCCAAGCCCGCGCCGCTCATGCTTTCGGCATGACAACGAGAGGCGAGCTGATCGAGGCGCACGTGTTGCTGGGGCAAAGGGCGAAGAAGGCGGCGGCCAAAGGTAAGCGGACAAGAAATCCGACCTGATCGCCCGGAAATGCGATTCACGTCTCGCCGATGAGTTGCCCCTGGAGCTATGGTCCGAGCGCTATGACCGTGCGCTTCCTTAGAGTTTAGTACCCGCCCGAATCAAATCGCCGCAAGTACATTCGAGGTGTCGCAGTTTCGAGCCGTCGCACTTTGCAGACTATGTACTTGTCTTCCGACTATTGCGATTCTGTGCTGAGTTCATGACGGTGTGGGCCCTCAAGCTCATGATACGATGCTACGCGCGGCTTCTCTCCTGTTTTTCGATCGTCGCATCGCTGGCAGCCTGCGGGCACGGCAGTCCTCCTAATGCCGATCCCACCCAACCGCAGATCTCGACGCAACCCGCGAATCAAACAGTGACTGTCGGACAGACCGCCACCTTCAGCGTGGTGGCGACGGGTAGCGCTCCGTTGCAGTATCAATGGCGGAAGAGTGGTGCCGCCATCGCAGGGGCGACCGGATCGAGCTACACGACTCCAGCGACCGTGAGCGGGGACAACGGGTCGAGCTTTGCCGTGGTCGTCAGCAATGCGACGGGCAGCACGACGAGCAACGCCGCGACGCTGACAGTGACCGCGGCAGACGCGGGTACGGATGTGGTGACCTACAAATATGATGTCATGCGCACCGGGCAGAATCTCACGGAGTCGGCTCTTACGCCGTCGAACGTAACTTCCGCAACCTTCGGGCTGCTACGCAATCTCATGGTGGACGGACTGGTCGACGCCCAGCCGCTCTATCTTTCGAAGCTCACCGTCGCCGGCGCCGCACACAATGTCGTCTTCGTCGCGACCGAGCACGATTCCGTCTACGCGTTCGATGCGGATACGGGAGCGATCCTATGGCAGGTCTCGCTCATCGGCGCAGGCGAGACCACCAGCGACAATCGCGGCTGCGCCCAGGTCACGCCGGAGATCGGCATTACCTCTACGCCCGTGATCGATCGGAATGCGGGAGCTCATGGCACCATCTTTGTCGTCGCGATGACGAAGGACGCTGCATCGAACTATCACCAGCGCCTGCATGCGTTGGACATCACAACGGGCCACGAAATGGCGGCCAGCCCGACGGAGATTACCGCGATGTTCGGAGCGACGACTTTTGCCCCCGGACAATACAAGGAGCGCGCCGCGCTGCTCTTGAGCAACGGCACGATCTACACGAGTTGGGCGTCGCATTGCGATGATGGCCCGTACGGCGGCTGGATCATCGCCCTCAGCGAGTCCACGCTCGCGATCACGGGTGTTCTCAACGTCGCGATGGGTGCGAGCGGCAGCGGCTTTGCCAGTCAGGGTCCTTCGATTTGGATGAGCGGCGGCGGCCCGGCGGCGGATTCGGCGGGCAACGTGTATGTCCTGACGGCCAACGGCCGTTTCGAGACCACTCTTAACGCCGCCGGATTCCCGAGCGGCGGAGACTACGGCAACTCGTTCGTGAAAATCTCCTCCTCCGGCGGCACGCTGGCAGTGGCCGACTACTTCACCATGTCGGGCGAGATCGCCGAGTCCAGCAACGACGACGATCTCGGCTCCGGCGGCGTGATGCTGCTGCCCGACATGACCGACGCCAGCGGGACGGTGCGGCACTTGGCGGTCGGAGCAGGCAAGGACGGCAACCTCTATGTCGTCAACCGAGACGACATGGGCAAGTTCACTTCCGTCGCGAACAATATCTGGCAGGAAATCGACGCAGTCTTGGGCAGCGGGGTTTGGGCGACGCCCGCCTATTTCAACTTCAACATCTACTATGGCCCCCAAGGCGGCTCGTTGATGGCGTTTTCGGTGACTAACGCGCTGCTCTCGAGTTCACCGACCTCGCAGACTGCCACGCAGTACACCTATCCCGGAACCTTCCCGGTCATCTCGGCGAACGGCACGGCGAATGCGATCGTGTGGGCGTACGAGAACACTTCACCCGCGGTGCTCCACGCCTACGCGGCGACGAATCTCGCTACCGAGCTGTACAACAGCAACCAGGCGTCCAACGGGCGTGACCAGTTCGGCGCGGGCAACAAATATATCGTGCCGGTCGTCGCCGACGGAAAGGTCTTCGCCGCGACCGCGAACAGTGTCGCCGTCTTTGGCCTCTTGCCGTGACGACCGCGCACAGAGCGGCGGCGGTCGAACGCAGTTAGGCCAAGACTTTGACCTAGAGCGTCTGTCAGCTTCGCAGCCGTTCCTTGGTCGGATCGTAGGGGGCATCAGGCAGAATTCGGGCCGGACAGAGCTGGTAAACTTTCGGACAGGCATCGGTAACGTCGACGGCGTAAAATTCTCTCAGAGCGGTCGGACGACGAGCGATGACACGGAGGCGAATGCCAGTGAAAAGCGGTCTCTGCCTTCAGCGTTACGTGGCAGGAGCACTCTGCGCTCTCCTGCTCTTGTCCGGGTCGTCGCGGCCAGCAACCGCCCCCGATGCGAAGCCTCTAACCGCAATCCTGCTCATCGCGCGAGACGACCTACCCGATTCCAATTTCGCGGACTCGATTGTGCTCGTGATGAACAACCTCGGTCCCGCCCCGGTCGGCATCATCATCAACAGGCCGATGCCGATTTCTGTCTCGCGACTCTTTCCCGATCTCAAGCGGCTCGCGCAGGTGCGCGACAAGCTGTACTTCGGCGGACCCGTTGACTTCGGGTCCGTGTGGTTTCTATTTCGCGCCGCCACGCCGCCCGAGCACGCGATCCAAACCTGTGACGGCGTCTACTTGAGCGGGGACCGGCAACTGCTGCTCCAGCTGCTTGGCCGCGACAAGCCCATGGACAGTCTGCGGATCTTCGTCGGCCACGCCGGCTGGGCACCGGGTCAGCTTGAGGCCGAGATCGAACGGCGCGACTGGACGCTCAAGCGCGCCGAGACGGAGGCGATCTTCAGCGGCAAGTCCGAGCACCCCTGGCCCTCGCCGCAGGACCCAAAGCGAAGCATTTAGCGACCGGCGTCCGCGCAGCATCTGACGTTGTCAACGGTGGCCTCCCACCCAGTCGGGAGCGCAGCTCGGCGATGCACCTCGTATCCGTTGCAATGCATTAGGGGAACATCGGTTTTTTCTCTGACGCGTCGTACAACATTGTGACTTGGGGGTGGTTCACCTGCCTGACAGCGTCGGCCAATGCGCGCTCATAGCATTCGCGCCAGTGATACCTCTGTACCAGTCCGTGACCTTCAAGCGGTTCGCATACCTGCTCAGCAGCAGATTTGAGGCGGCGGAGTAGAACTTGGGCACCCGTGACCGAGTTCAGGTCCAGCCCGACGTAGCTTACACTTTTCTGGAGGACCCCCTCAGAATTGGGCAAGTTCTGTGCAGCGCCTGATACGCATCCGGACAGTTCAAAGGCCAAAAAACAACAAGACGCACTAAGTGCATAAAATCGATTTGGTTGCAGCATGACATTTATCTCCAGCCGGTCGGCAATGCCGATGTCGCAGTATCGGCACGATGGCCGAATGTGTACCGATTCAGATCACAGCCATGAAGAACACACTGTATTGGTCCAGGCACCTCTACAGTTGGTCGAAAGCGGGGCCGTCTGGCTCTGTGAGCGCGTTCCGTCGTTCGCTATCCTAGAAACTGAAACTTCCTCATGCTCGACGTTTCTGCAGGCATGATGATCACGACGGTTGCGTGGAGGGATTGACGTGTTTCACGTGGTAAGAAATTCTTCGAAGCCGTTAGGCGACCAGTTGGTAGAGGAAGTGACGCGTCTAATCGAATCCGGCCGCTTGCCGGAGGGTTCCCGACTGCCGTCTGTTCGACGAGCCGCGCGGCGCGCGGCGGTCAGCACGTACACCGTCACGCAGGCATTTGAACGCCTCTGCGCAAAGGGGCTCGTTGAAGCCCGACCAGGTTCCGGCTATTTCGTTGCGCGGTTGCGTAGACTGCCGGTGCCCGCTCGAGTGGAGTTTGCCGTTCCTCAAAACTTGGATCCTGTGCTCGGATTTGCACGCAATGTTCTGGAACAAGACAGTGTCGTCGTGCCGGCTGGCTCGGGGTTTCTGCCCGCCGCATGGCTTGCAGAGGCCATCCCGACGTCCATGTATTCCAAGCTTGGCAGGAGCGGCGCTGCCACCGAGTCGGCGCCGGTGCAGGGTGACTACGCACTGCGGGTGCTACTCGCCGAGCGCCTGCGTAACGCGAACATTCCGGTGGCGCCAGGTAATCTTTTGCTGACGTTCGGCGCCTCGCATGCGTTTGATCTAATCGCAACCACGTTACTCTCACCCGCCGACGCCGTTCTCATAGATGACCCTGGCTACTTTGTGCTGCCCGCACAGCTCAAAGCGCACGGTCTGCGCCTAATTCCGGTCACGAGGCTCGCCGACGGCAGCGATCTCGATGCGCTCGATGCTGCAGCCAAGCTTCATCGGCCTCGCATGTTTTTTACTCAGACTCTTCTGCACAATCCCACGGGCACCAGTGCGTCGGCCGCAAACTGCCACGGAATACTCAAGATTGCTGAGCGGTATGATTTCCTCGTGACCGAGGACCACGTCTACAGCGACCTTGCTAGTCCTAATTTAGTGTCCCTGGCACAGATTGATGAGCTGCAGCGCGTCATCTACGTCGGCAGTTTTAACAAGATTTTGGGCCCGGGTCTGCGCATGGGCTACATCGCCGCTCAGAATGCGCTGATGCCACCACTCATCGAGGCAAAGATTCGCAACGTGCTGACTGGCTCGGCCCTTTGCGAGGGTGCGATGCGCGAGGTGCTCGCAAGTGGAAAATATCATCGGCACATCCAGCACCTGCGCGACCGTATTGCAAAAGCTCGAGCGGCAAGCGCTTACCAGCTCGGCGAATCCGGCCTGATACTTGAGAGCACTTGTGGGGAAGGTATATTTCTTTGGGCAAAGGTACCCCCCCGCATAGACCCCGATCGACTGGCGCACGATGCTCAAGCCCAAGGCATTCTTTTGGCCAAGGGCTCATTGTTCTCGTCAAAGGCGCCAAATCGGCACTGTTTCCGCTTTAACGTTGCGTACGGAGCGGATCCATTGCTCATTCAGTTTCTTAGGGATCGAGCTAATGCGGTCGCGTAAGCACGCGACATCGGACTGCTGCTGCCAGACATCTAGCGTTCACCTGTGAATCAAGCTAACGGGGCAATTATGATCCGCAAATCAGTCATCCAATTCCACTCCGAAGGTATTAGCTGTGAAGGCGACCTGTTCTTGCCGCATAGCTTCAGCGAGGCCGGGATCGCGCCAGCGATCATTTTAGGCCATGGATTCACCGTGGCGCGCACAAGCCTCATCGAGGAGGGGCGGCTGTTCGCCGAGGCTGGCTACGTATCTCTGACGATCGACTATCGTCACTTCGGCACCAGCGGCGGGTTGCCGCGCGGTCGCCTCTGGCCATCCCAAGAGGCGGAAGACTTCAAGGCAGCCATCGACTGGCTCGAGGCACAGGCCGGCGTCGATCCACTGCGCATTGGGCTGTGGGGGACCAGCTTCGGCGGCGGCATCGTGACTCACGTGGCCGCACACGACCTGCGCGTGCGGGCGTGCGTGGCGCAGGCGCCGATCATGGACGGTGGCTATTGGATCCGTTCCTTGAATCGCGAAAGCGACTACCTTGCCATTCGCAAATACCTACTCGATTGCCGCCGCAAGCGAGCACGCGACGGAGGCGAGCCGACAATGCCGATGGGGTCCTCGCCTGCCGACGGCTTCACTCCAATGCCGGCCGATCCGGCGATGGTGGCGGACGTCACGAGCTGGTATGCGAAGACCGGTGACTTCCTCATGCATGCCGCGCCCGAAATCACCATTGAGAGCTTTGAGCGCGTGATGGAGTTTGATGCCACTCATGCGGCCGGCAAGATCGCCCCACGCGCATTCTGCATCATACAATTGACGGGCCACGACGTGTATCACCCGCAGGCTCCGATCCAGGCGGCGTATCGCGCTGCCGGGGAGCCCAAGCGGATGGTCTCGATTCCCATTGACCAACTTGACTGCTACAAGCCAGAAGGTCGTGCTAGGACCATTGGCGCGGCGGTCGCGTTCTTCAATGACTTCCTGAGATGACACCGGATTTCATCATCGTGGGTGCCGGCTCCGCAGGCTGCGTGCTGGCGGACCGACTCACGGACAGCGGGCGGCACCAGGTGCTGCTGCTTGAAGCGGGACCTCCCGACAGCAGTCCGCTGATTGATATGCCAAAGGGCTTTGGCAAGCTTCTCGGCGATCCAAAGTACGTGCACTTCATCCAAACCACAGCGCACGGGGACGTCCCGGCCGAAATCTGGGTTCGCGGCAAGACACTGGGCGGATCCTCTTCCATCAACGGCATGATGTATTTTCGGGCGCATCCAGCCGATTACGATGACTGGGCCGCCAACGGCGCGCCAGGTTGGAGCTGGGCTGACTTGAAATCCCCTTTTGAGGCGATCGAGACGGCCCTGCGTATCAGTCAAAGCCCGGATCATGGCGACCTCGGGAACCGCGTGATTGCGGCAGGTTGCGCGTCGGGTTTGCCGGCCGTCGAAGACCTGAATCATGCCGACCAGTTCGGTATTGGCTACACACCGCGAACGATCTTCAAGGGTAAGCGCCGAAGTGCGGCCCGTGCATTCCTAGATCGGGCGAAAAGGCGCTCGAACTTGCATATCGAAACGGGAGTCACTGTCGATCGCGTTCTATTCGAGGGCACGCGCGCGGTGGGCGTGGCTGCGTCCCGGGATGGCCGGGTCCTTGAGTACCGCGCCACCCGAGAAGTCATCCTGTCGGCGGGCGCGCTGAACTCCCCTCTGATCCTGCAGCGCTCCGGGATCGGCCCTGCCGAGCACCTGCGCAGTCTCGGCATTTCAGTGATTGCCGATCAGCCAGGGGTCGGCAGCCACCTCCTCGAACATCGCCTGCTGATGATGCACTACCGGTTGAACAAACCGCTCAGTGTCAATCCGCAGCTGCGGGGCTGGCGGGTCGGATTGAGTGCGCTGAGGTATGTCTTTGGCCGCAGTGGGCCGCTCGCGGCGGGGAGCTACGATGTCGGCGCATTCTTCAAAACCGATCCGGCGCTATCCCGGCCGGATTGCGAGCTGCTGATGGCGCCGTATGGGTTTCTGCCCAATCCCGACGGGGCGCTCGAGGTGCCGGACTTTCACAGCTTTCACATGTTTGGCTATCCGCTGCGCTGCCGCAGCGAAGGCTCCATCCGGATCGGCGGCGCCGATCCCATGATCCCGCCGGTTATCATCGCCAACTATCTGTCCGATCCGTATGACCAACAGGTCACTGTCGCCATGTTTTTTTTCATGCGCGACCTCGTTGCGCGGCCTCCCCTGGCTGAGGTGATCGCCGAGGAGCTCTCCCCGGGGCCGACTCTCCAATCGACTACTGAGATCGTTGAAGCCTTTCGTACGCGAGGGCAGGCCGGCTACCACGCCTGCTCCACGGTCCGCATGGGTGCTGATGCTGCCTCACCGCTTGATGCCCGTCTGCGCGTGAAGGGCACCAGTCACTTGCGTATCGTCGACGGGTCGGCGCTACCGTCAATGCCTTCGTCGAATACAAACGGCCCGATCATGGCGGTCAGCTGGCGAGCAGCGAGCATCATCCTGGATGAGTCGAGCGGTTGAGTCTTGAAGTACGAACGGAAGGACGAATCCCGGAGCGCGATGGCGGTCGAGATATCACCGCCGGCGCCGGCCGCACGGCGCGAGCCGACTACAACACTCCTTTCCGAAGGCGCCTGACCGGCAAGCCCGACGCATCTCGCGCCGGCGGCCCAAGCCGAAGATCCTCTTTGGCTCGGCATGGCGGAAACCATACCGACCACTGTTGCAACTGCAGCCGCCAAGCAAACGATGCGCTTCATAAGCTCCTCCAAATGGCCGTCGAGACTTGAGTTTATGTTTTCGCTGACCGGAGACTGTTACCTGTCTGACTTCTGGCTGCGCACCTCTGGGTATCTATTTGCGCAGTGGTCTGAAGCCAGCGCGAACCTCGTGTGAAAAGAGTTGCGGCTGTTCCCAGGCCGCATAGTGCCCTCCCTGGTTAACCTTGTTGTAGTAGATGAGTTTTTGATATGCGCGCTCCGTCCAACTTCGCGGGGCTTGATAGTTCTCACCAGGAAAGACGCTCACCGCAGCCGGGATGGAGACGTCGGCGGCGTTGTAAAGGTTGATGTGACTTTCCCAATAGAAGTTTGCGCAGCCTTGAGGTCGGATTTCGTGAGTTCCGTCAATCAACACCAACGCAATACCTACGGAAAATTCGTCTCGAGATGGCGAGAGCAGAATTGCTGGCGCCGTCCGCTTCCACTACGGTGACTTCCGTGGCACTAAGCAACGGCTTCTTTCACCTGGGTAGGTTCAGCGCCTACTACCTTACCGCGTTCGCTGAGACGCCATCACAGACGCTTCGCCGGGGCCGACAGTTAAATTCACCAACTCGGCGCCTTCGGTACGGCTCGAAGGGATCAAGACATTGACCTTGGACTTGGCGCACTGAAGCCCGGGGCGCCGCACGCGAGCAGCAGCGCAAGTATTATTGTTTTCCGCATTCCTTCGCCCTCCCGGCGGTTTAACATATTGTATTCGGACTGTTGAATGCCATCGCATTATTTGAGCTACCGCTTTAAGTCGCGTCGCACCATCATTGTTGCGCCAAAAAATCGGTGCTATCTACGAGTCGTGCCCCACCGCTCGCGCCAATCGCAATCGGGAAATCCTAAGAATGGGAGCAGTTACATATACTGAATGACGGCGGCTGGCGTTGGCGGCGGGGCACCCGAGGGCAAAAGCGCAGATCTACAGGAGTAGAACCGATGAATCGTAAAATTCTGTATCTGTTGATCGCAGTCGCCGTACCTATGGCGCCTGATGACCGCATTATTTGAAGCGTCGGAAAAATTTCCGCGGATTCGATTTTCATCTTGTTACCATTTATCGCCGATAACTATAACCTGGTCAGTCATATCGGCGCCGCAATGCGAACTCTCGACCCATGCTGTGGGTCGCGAACTCGAGTGGAGAGAAAAAAGGAAATTTTCCCCGATTACCGGCGAGGTGGATTATCCAACCGTTCGCAGTGAAGAACATACTCCGGCGGCGCTCCGTCAGCGGCTCCGTCTTTCCATGCGTTCGTTTTCTCAATCTCCCGCCAGCCCGGTCTCATCCTGTCGCGCATCCGACCGCCTCCAGGGATACCAATCAACGGCGCAATATCTTGCTCGATTTTGTGAATCTTCCAATCGTAGATCAGGCCAGGCGCCGTGTGATGGCGCGAAAACCTCTGCATGTACATAAACGGATCTACCCCCACGTAAATCTCCCCACTCACCCAGCTTCCGACTTCAACTTCGCGCGGAGGCCTTCCCGGGCGATACATGAGAAGGCCCGCATCGATAGCCCACCACTCGAGATCGACCCTCCTGTATGCGCCACGTGCGCCCGGGCGTCTCCCGTTAGCGAAAAGCGCGTGAGCCGGACCGCCACCGTGCGGACGCGGTACCGCTGCTTGACATGCCAGCATCTGTGGCGAGAATCGTCCGCTCCGGATCACCGCAATTGTCCAGCGTGCAAGTCTCCAAACTGGGCTCCGGTGGATATCTTAGAGCACGCACAGCAACTCAACACAGTCCCGCAAGGTAAGCGCCGCTTCCGCGAGAGGGAAGACGCCAAGGCGCGACAAAAAGAATTACCGCGACTCGTCGGTTGTGGCCGGGGGCTGCCTGTGACGAGAGATCGCCCCCGTTATGCAAGCGGCTCGTCAAACATGTGCGCGAGGCTGCCGCTGCGCTGATGCAGTCCAAGGTACGTAATCACGATTTGGCGCGATCGGCACCGCATGCGCGGAAGTCGCGCTAGAATGTCCAGGTTGCGCCGAGGGAGAAGATATGCGGGGGATCGCCCCCACCTTGCTGGACTATCTCGTACTCTGTGCGCAGAGCCAAGGAGGAGAGCTTCAGCTGCGCGCCGGCGCCGTAGGCGAAACGCACCTCGGTTCGATTCACGTTGGTTGCCCAACTGCAGTAACTGGCTGGTTGAAAACCGCAATAAGGGAGAATGATAGCGTTGCCGCTGAAGGTGCTTTTCACCTGCGCCACACCGGCTTTGCCATAGAAGTCGATGAGCTGCAGGGGCAGCGGGGCGTAAAGCATACCGAACAGCGCGACCGCCTTGGAGGCTGCCTGTAAGTAGTATCCTTCTTCATTCGAAACCAAATAATTAACCCTACGACCGAAGTCGACGTACTTGAGCTCCGCTCCCAGCAGCGGAATCGGCCGGAACCCGATGACGGGCGTCGCACCCTTATGGGACTCATCGACCCGGTTCGGAATCAATCCATCATCTTGAAGGGCTGCGGCCGGTATCCCCAGCGGAACATCGTTGTACCCGTGCGCCCAATAAGCGTCAGCACCCAAGTAGAGCCCGAGCAGATCGGCCGCGCGAGCAGAGTTCGCTAGACACAGCCCAGCGATCGCTAACGGAAGCCCGGTCCGCCGCATGTGATCTCGCAGTCTTGACATGTTGCCCCCGTGCGATCGAGACGATCATCCGCGTACGCGAACAGATTGTGTTGCCGACCGCTGCCAGTCAATAAGGACATTTCACATTGCTTGCATCACGCCGGACGCGCATTGATGTCGCACCACCTGGGGCGTCTCGGCTTCCCTCGCGTCCCGCGATAGCCGTCCTCGGGGCTCGAGACCGTGACCGGCTTGTGTTTGTCCATTTTGCGTTCCATTTGAGTCTTTCCAAGTGTGGTTAAACTATCGATCCATCACACCGCGGTCGAAATGCTCGCCGAGGCCGTAATTGGGGTCCTCGCGGCCGATTTCCTGGGCCTTCGACGTGTCGGACTTGTGCGGCATTTGCCGCTTGATCGACGCCGGCATGTCCTTCATGTCCCGCACGTCTCTGTTGATATTTTCTTCCATCGTCGGCGTCGAGGGCCGCGCACTCTCCGCGTGACTCAACGAATCCGGCGACAAGCCGGTCGGGAAGTGCTCGCGCCTCACCGTGTTGCTTTTAACGTGCGACGTGCGCGGCTTCGGAATGTTTGTGTCGAAGCGGCTCCCCGAAGGCTGCGGCGGCGGCGGGAGTGACTCGCGCGCGCTGTTTCTCGCGCCGAGCGATTCGATGCCGCGCGTATTGTGCCCGTGGCCCGGCGCGATCTGGCGGCCGTATGCCACTTGCTCGAGATGATCTGCGCCGAGAACGACGCCTTTTCCTGTCTTAGCCATGATCGAAACTCCTAACGTTGGTTGATCTCAAAAAGGGTCTCCGTCCCGCAGCGCTTGTGAAAAATCTTCTCGGTAACGCTCGCGCATGAGAGGGTCGAGGCGGTCCAAATGCCGCGGCGGCGTGCGGATAGGCGCGGACTCCGCCTAAGGATTGTGTGTCCCGAGTAGGAGTCGCCCCAGGTGCGCGCGAGGCCATACGATGAGAGCACCTCGGCGAAGCGCTGCGTTACCGGTGGTGGTGCCGGAAAGCGATGAATACATTCCGCCATGGGTCATCAAGCAAGTTCGAGTGCGAGAACCCTCTTACGCGTCCGATGGACGAGTGGTGGCGCTGGACCTTGAAGTGATCGAGCCGGGGGTGTTGCGCGCGCAAGGCTTTTGGACCCACCCTGGGGGCGCCTTAGTCGTCACCGCGGATAACTTTTGCGTTTGCAAGGAGCATCTCCAGAGACCCGTCAGCTTGGAGGGGCGCGGCCCTCTCGTGTTTACAGGCCCGGTGAGCAGCGCCATATTTATGTTTGGCTAGTTCGGCCATGCTTCAGGCGATCGGGACGAGGGGAGGAGGTTCCCTCGGTTGCGGCGCGGGGCCCAGCAGCAGGCGCGGAATAAAGTACCGACGTTTCCTGTGGCGCGACAGAATGAGGTCGTGGGCAAAGGGTCATTACGTCACCGCATACGCGCTCAGCCGCCTATTGGGCCAATTCTTTCGCTGGGCGGTGGATCGGGAAATTCTCACCGCGAGCCCAGCCGAGCGCCTGGTCGCAGGCAATCGCCACACGCCGCGCGATCGCGTGCTGAGTGAGGACGAGATCCGCCTCTTCTGGTCGCAATTCGATCGCACGGACCTTCCGATGAGCACAGCGCTGCGCATCGCGCTCAAGGTCATATTGCTGACCGGCGTGCGCTCCCAAGAGATTGCGCTCGCCCGTTGGGAGCACGTCGCTCTCGAGGGCGACATGCCCGGTTGGACCATTCCAGCGACTGCGGCGAAGGAAGCAGTAGCTCATTATGTGCCCCTCGGGCCGACTGCGGTTCGCCTCATGAAGAGCCTCCACGATCTCACCGGCGATACCGAATGGCTTTTGCCGCGAGGCGAGCGTGTCCATGGCGAGGGGCGGCTCACCGAACGCAAGGTGGAGCCCACGGGACCCCTTGACTCTCACGCGATCGCAACGGCTCTCCGACGCACGCTCCGGAAGATAAACGGGCTCAAGGAACACAAGAAGGTCCCGCCCGACTTTAAGTACAAGCTGCGCCCATTCGGGGCGCATGATTTGCGCCGAACACTTCGCACTGGCCTATCGCGCCTCGGGTTTGCCTCGGATCTCGCCGAGCGTGTGATCGGCCACACCGTCGGCTCGATGATACTCAAGACCTACGATCTCTATGACCGGATGCCGGAGCGGCGCAAGGCCCTCGCCGACTGGGATCGTGAAGTGCGCCGGATTCTCGCCAATAAGTCGAACGTCGCGAAGCTGAAAACAGCCTAAATATGCGCGATGACCATCGAAAGGATGCGCAAGCCGAGCGAATAATGCGGCACTTTGCAGAAAAGCTGCGGAAGCTGGGTGGCGGTCAAGTGCCGGAGCGCTGGCAGCAATTTGCCGCCGCAGAGCTCAACAGGGCTTCGCTCTCGAGTTTTGTGATGCATTACATGGTCTCGAAGGCTGCTCGATCACGCGGCCGACCGAGAAAGTGGTCGCCAGATATCAACGCAAAATTCATCAGTACAATTGACGCAGTCAAGGCCGAACTGTTGCCAGGATCAAGAAACGGCAAGGTCTCCGATAGGGACGCCATCCGCCATTGGATCAAGACTAGCGAGCCATCGATGTCGGAGCACGAACTCAAGTCGCAGGTTAAGTGGGCATCAAAATTGCTCTCTCGCGCTCGGCCTCCCAACTTGCGTCGGCCGAAGCGGAAGAAATCGCAAAATTCCCGCTGATTTCGACCCGCTTTTAGCGGATTATTCTTGCTGCATAGTCCTCTCTACGGGTCTGTACCTGACACAAGAGGACGAGAGTTATGTCGACGAAGATTCTTCGACCGCGCAAGGTTGCTGAGCGCGTTGGTTATTCGACAAGACAGATTCGCCGATTGGATGATGCCGGGAAGTTCCCAAAACCAGTGCGATTAAACCGCGCGGTAGGATTCGTCGAGGCCGAGGTCGAGGCGTGGCTCCAGGGCCGCATCGAAGCCTCTCGGGCACCAACGGCCGGCGCAGTGACCAGCGCCGCTGCGTGATTAATGAATGCCCGGACGTAGCGACGCCGCGAAGTGTGACTAGCACTCGCGGCGCCACGACGGACGAGTGCTTCTTAAGTGCTTCGCGGGTTGCGGTGCGCTCGACATTCTGAATTCTCTCGGGCTTAACTGGTCGGCGCTTTTTCCCGAAGGCGGTCATCACAGTGCGCTGCCGTCGCAGTCAAAGATTCCGGCGGCTGATCTTCTCGTCATTCTCGATCATGAGATGACCGTCGCGGTTCTCATTCTGCACGAGATTGTCACTAACCGAGCGGTCAGCCAAGGTCATGTCGATCGCCTCATGCAATCGGCGGCACGCATCAGCAAAGCACGGGTTATTGCCAATCCCGCCAAGGTAATCGCCCAATGAAACCCGACTACTACGACGATCTTGCCAAGAAATTCGATAGGCTCTCAGTCCCTAGTGGGGATTCGCAACATTTCCAATATTCGCACGGCGCTAACGGAAAATCAGGCTCTCCGATCAGTGAACCTGAGCCACTACGGCGCCCGCTGCCGGCCGCAGATCCCTACCCAATGCAAGCCCTGGGCGAGGTATTAGGAACCGCTGCGCAGCGTGTACGCGACGTTCTGTGCGTACCCGAGGCGATGGCCGGTCAATCGATCTTGGCCGCCGCCAGTCTCGCCGTGCAGGCTCATGCGGACGTGGAGATCGACGGACGGCGCGAACTCTTGAGCCTATGGGCCATGACCATCGGAGTCAGTGGGGAGCGCAAAAGCGCGTGCGATCAACTCGCCTTGAGAACTCACCGTGAAGTCGAGCGATCGGCGCTGGACGTCTATTCACTCGCGAAGACATCTCACGATATCGACCCGGACGCGATTCATCACGAAATGACCAAGGTGGGCAAAGCGCCGGAAGCACCCTTAAAGCCTCTGCTATTGGTAGGTAACCCGACGGTGGAAGCGGTCCACAAGCAACTCGTCGACGGTCTGCCAAATATAGGTCTATTCCATGATGACGCCGGGGAGTTTTTTGGCGGTCACTCGATGAGCCAGGACCATCGGGTGAAGACCGCAGCTAGCCTTTCTAAGCTTTGGGACGTGCCCGTGGAAATCGTGTTCGATCAAGGCTTGGGCGATCTCTTCGTCATCCGGGTCGCCGGCAATATCGTCGCTCCGTCGCAAATCGGTAGCGTCGAATTTGCTGCGGAACAGTTCGGAACGCGCTTGGTGGTGGTGTTGGGGCACTCGCGCTGCGGTGCCATCCGCGCAACGCTCGAGCAACTGCAGCAGCCTAGGGAAAATCAATCCCGCAATCTGCACTCGATTGTGGACTTGGTGCGGCCGGCGGTTGAAGGTCTGCTGTCGACAGATCTCAGAAATGATCCGGATGCGCTCATCGATCAGGCCGTGCGTGCAAATATAAGAGCCTCTGTAAGTCATTTGCGGCACGGATCGGAAATCATCGAACGCTTGATCCAAAAGGATGGCCTTCTAGTGGTGGGCGCTGAATATTCCCTCGAGACGGGGGTGGTGGATTTCTTCGATGACGCTGAGGCGGCAGCCTAAGGAAGGTTCAAATGCTCACACCGGGCTTGGGTACACCTTGAGGGACGGACGGACCTCGGCGTCATCAAGGGGAACCCACTCTTCGGGAGCGTTGCGCGCGACCCGCCCTACAACGCATTCCTGCGCAAGATGAATCTGCCGGAGTCGTAAGGCGGTTAAGCCCCTCCCGTGAATAGTGCCCCAAAACCCGCCGGTCACCAAGGTCGGCATCGGGAATAGCGCCGCCACCGGCAACAGCCAGCCATGACCGGACTCTCGCTACCCGCTCTTGGCCGCCGCAACGCGACCGCACATGATTGGATCCCGATTAGTGGCCAGGTTATCCGTCACTCTGGTACGTTATCCGTCATGACACTGACGGATAAAACAAGTTCGGTGAAATGTTGCGTTTCATAAGTATTGCCGTTTTCGCCTACCTCTTTTCGCAAACCAGCGACGCGTATTGGTCGGGCAAGATATCTTCGCCGTTGTGGTCCATTGGCGGTCCGAGCGGTAGCGTACGTTGGCTCGAGATACACAATCTTAACACCGCCAAAGCAGACGGCGTCTACCATATCGAGGTCTTGGAGAGACGAAACATCGATCCGCCTTGGAAATTCAAATCACTCGCGCATCATATGGCCGTGACGGAGGAGGCCCTGAGAGCAAGTGTCATTGCTCCGTTCAAGCGAGGATCAGTCTATCCTGAGACATACGATGGCGCCTTTGAAAAGTGGAAGATCGCTCAGGCGAACAACAATGCCTTCATTTGTAAAACCACGGTCATAGCTTGTCTCGGAGAGACACCTGACTAACGTTGGAACGAGCGCGTGGCGGCGTCTTCACAGGATGTCAAAGATCGATCATTCTCTTTCGCAAGCGGGCCAAACAATTGGGCGCCCAATAGCCGACAGTGGCGGTCGTCAGCAATGGGTCGAGGCTGTGTGAAAACAAAATCACACCCTCCTAGAAATCGATTCTGAAGAATTTGGGAAATCATTTTTTGCAGATTCGAACCACCAAAGGGATATTTGGCTATTTTTGGCTCCCTCGTCGAAGGGGCTCCGCGTTTTCACACAGCCTCGGTCGAAGGGGGCCGTTAAACTTCTCATGGCGTCTCCTGCCCAAGAACGCGCTTGAGGGGCGTTGCCGGAACCGGCGCTGCTACATCTGGGAGGTGAAGAGCCCTTCGGCAAAGGTAGCTGAATCGGATAAATTTCGCTGTTCTGGCGTCCCGTTCCGGCAAGCCATGTCGTTGCGCCTTGAGCCAAAATTTAAATTCATCATTGGCGCAGAGGATAGCGAGGATCTCAGGCTGCGATTGGGAGTTTGCGTCGGGAATCGCCGCGGTAGTATTCACATTCTGCGATGACTCGTTTAGCCACGAGGGCGCCGCTGGATCTATATATTGCGTCGTCGTATCAGCGGGACATGGTGCATCGGTGTAAGTGATGCTGCCATCTGGGGCAGTGCATTTATAAATGGCCGCTGAACTTAGCGATGGGATCAGGATAAGAGCTAGAAACGCAATTGCACGAGTAATCGTGCTCCGGGGCCAGGATGTCAGCATTCCGCGGCCGCTTTCACGAGGGCGATATCGTAACTTTGGTTTGCGCAGCTGATCTTCGATATACATAAATGCATCTGTACTAAAACAGCACGTCGGCCTCACTTAGGATAATCTCCGAGTGCACGCTTAAAACAGCCGCTGGTTTCCCCAATCACTATAGGAAACGTCCTATGCAGCCGCGCTGCGGCTGCGATTGCCTGGCCGTGCAATTGGCGATCGCTCCGAGCCACCACTGTCGCCTGCGGGTTCGAAATAGCGCGGCCGGTCGAGATCGGAAATCAGCCCCGGCTGTTTCGGCTGCCAGGCGACAAAATCGACTTTGGTGCGTCGGGCGGTAACGAGGCTGCCCTCCGGGGAGCAATACGCCGGACGGGGATGATCCAACGGCGTTGTCGAGATTCTGCCCCATGTCGCCGCAACCGGCACTATCCCTCTCGTGCAGGTGGAAATGCTCTTTCGTGCAGGCGGAAATACAAATGGTCGCGGGTAAACTCGCGGCGATTGAACTCCCGAGCCATATGCAGACCTTTGGAACGAAACTCATCTACCATCCGACGATCCCGCTTGTTCAAACTCATTGCCGTCTGTCGCATACCTGATTACTCCATATGTCCCAGGTATGCGCAGTTATTTACGTGTCACGCTACTAGTCCTTAGGTATAAAGCCAGATATTCGCCTAGAAGGATCTTCGCTAGGATCCTAGCCCCCAATCTGGTGAACTTCACTCAGCGGTGGAGACGGTGCTAGTCGGTCATCCTGCATTCTGGATACTGGTAGCGGCTGTTCTGGGGCCATTGCTGGCCGAGATCCCATTTGGCTTCAAAGTGCCGGTTGCGCGAGAAAATGGAAACGATTTCATTCACCTGGTTTTATCCATTTTTCTTCGTCGGCACGGGCGTCAAGTTCAATATCGCGGCGCTCGGCCAAAACACTGACTACCATGCTGCTGGTGCCGGCGTTCACCGTACTTTTCCTGATCGTTCGCGGGGCACCTGTGTTGCTCTATCGCGGCCACATCGACACGGGGCAACGCCTGCCATTCGCGCTGTCTTCGGCAGTCCCCTCCCTCTCTATCATCGTGGTCATCACCGAGATCGGGGTGCGGGTAAAGTCGATAAATCCCGATGTAGCGGCGGCTATGATTGGCGCTGCATTGCTGTCCGTCCTGCTGTTCCCGACGATTGCGGGCGCCCTTTTGTCTCGAACTGTCAGCAGTCACTGGTATCCGGCCGGTTGGGGTCGACACCGGAAGTAGGGCAGCCACCGGCAACTGCCGGCCGAGGGTGTGTGAAAACCCTGGGCACTTTCGCACATTGAGCGAAACGAGCCAAAAATCCTAAGTGCGATTCAAATCTGCGCGATTTCGAAGTTGGAATTTTGCAGAATTGATTTACAGCGAGGTCAGTTTTTCTTTTTACACAGCCTCGGCCAACACCGGCAATTCACTGCTCCGGAATGCCTTCCAGTTTGCGGACATTCACAATGCACGTTATCGGTCACGCTCCCACCGGTCGCCTTGGCGCGGGCTGCCCCGCGATTTGCGCGCATCTGGCCGTGGCTTACAACGCGCCGCACGCAGCTATGCCGCCGATAAAGCCTTGAGAAGCGGCAACGTAAAACGGATTACCGCGCCGCCCTGCTCACGATTCTCCGCTCCTATTTGACCGCCGTAACTCTCGACGATAGTGCGCACGATGGAGAGCCCCATCCCCATGCCCGACTCTTTGGTCGTGAAGAAAGGCTGAAAAATTTCCCTCTCCCTTCCTGCTGGAATGCCAGGACCTGAATCTTCGATCGAAACTTCCGCGAAGCGGCCATCCAGCACCGCAGTGCGGCCAACTATCGTTCGCTGGCGGCTTTTCGCATCTTGAATCGCATCAATGGCGTTCATAAGCAGATTCAGTAACACTTGCTGAAGCTGGATCGCATCGCCGCGTACCAGCGGCGCTGGCTGAGTGAAGCTGGTGCTCAATGTGATTTGACAAGCGGCCGCTCTCCAAGACAGAAACCCAAACACTTCGCGGACCGAATCATTCAAATCAACATCCTGAGTCTCAATCGGAGTCTTGCTAAACAAACGGCGCAACCGAGTTATCACGTCGCTAGCCCGGTGATCATCCCGCTTGATGTCGTTCACGATCTCCTTCAGCTCCGTGATATTGGGGATCTCGGAGTTGAGGATCCCGTCTGCTGCCTCACTGTTTCTGAGGATGGCACTGAGTGGCTGCCCGAGTTCATGTGCAATCGATGCCGACAGCTCACCTGCAGTTGACAGACGATTCAATCGAGCTACTTCCGCAAGTCGTTGCCGGGACACATGTTCTGCATTCTGGCGTCGACCGCGCTCGTACAGCAGGCCGAAGATCAGGATGGATTGTAAGAAGACGAAAATACCACCAGCTGCGATTTGCCATCGATACTGTTCCCATACCGACGCTTCGACGAAGCGGATTGAGCTTCCGGGGGGAAGGGCGGAGACCCGAATATGCCAACGCTTAAGTTCCCGCCAATCGTATTGAGGATTTCCGAGTTGAAGTGGAGGCGTCTTGATTCCTGAAGCATGCTCTCCGCGAATGATTCTGACAGCAACGCTACCTATCTTTTGGACCTGCTCTCTGGCAGAGAGCAACGGTCCTCCGACGATCCCTTTACCGAGATATGCATCGGAATAACTGAAAATAGGGGCGTTTGCTGCCGCGTGCAATCTGGCAAGGGCGACATCCTCGTCTTCTGGAATCCCGGATACAGCTTGGGATAGCAGCACGTAGAAGATGGCAGAGCGAGGTGGCAGGGTGGCAACGCGCTTCAGCACTTCGTCGAAGGACAGTTCGTTCAAGAACGTCACGGCGAGGCCGTTTCCAAAAGGCTGCAGCGAGTCTCGGATTTGACCCACCCAATACTTCTCAATGGCGGAATTACCGATCACGACAGCGAGAGTGGTCGTCTGCGGCAGCACCCTCAGGATACCATCGACCACGACGGGAAAACTGATTGAGGCGGCAACACTGGTTTCCTCTCCCTGAAGACGTGCGGAATCCACTCTGCGTTCCTCAACGTCTGCCAGAAGTTCGGGTGTGCGGGCGAACAGCGTCTGCCGATACTTCTGCACGAAGTTCGCTGCCGGTGCGCCCAATGTGATGATCAGGTCGAGCGGGTGATCCGCAAATAGGCTACCAAGATAGTTGCCGAGTGCCGCGTCTTCTTCAGGGGTGCTAAAGCGTGCGGATACCAGCCATTCCTCGTAGAGGTCCAAACGCCCGGACAATTCCCGATCGAGCTCAGCACGCAGGTCTTTCGAGTATAAGTCGCCGAAATCCGGACCAAACGAGTGGAGCATCAGCACTCGCTTCGGCTGTTGTTCGCCGGCGCCGACGATACTCATGACAAGAGTGACCAGTATTGCACCGATCAGTGTGGTGCTACGGACCCTCATCTCACAGTTCCCAGCATATGAGGCGCGAGACAGGCATTGCGCATTTGATAGTATCCATGTGCGACGGAACGCACAGCTAGGACACAAGCAGGACACAAAGCCTTGACTGGTATTATATCACACTCAGTCGTTAGCTGGCTTGTTAGCAGCTTACTCATCGCTCAGTTCAGCGTCGCGCAAACTCCATGCGAGCCAATCGCCGCGACACAGTACACATCAGCTCTTGAAGATGTGATCGTGACGGCGCAAAAGCGAGCAGAAGAGATCCAAGGAGTACCTATTTCGCTTGTCGCTTTCAGCGCAGAGGATCTCAATCAGCTGGGTATGACGGAGGGCTTTGATCTCGCGAACCAAGTGCCCAATATGAACATCGATGCGCCAACGGCCGACTCCACCGTCCGCTACTTCATTCGAGGAGTGGGTACTCAGGACTTCAACACCTTGGCGACATCACCGATTGCGCTCTACATCGATGATGTTTACCTGGGAAGCACTATCGCGAATTCCGTGAACTTGTACGACATGCAGCGCGTAGAAGTCCTTCTTGGTCCCCAGGGAACCCTCTGGGGGAAGAATACAACCGGTGGTGCCATTAATTTCATCAGTGCGCACCCGACCCAGACTTTGGGTGCTGCCGGGTCGGGAAGCTACGGGAGCCACGGCGAGCGGTACGCCGAAGGCATGGTAAACGTACCGGTTACCTCAACGCTGGCTTTACGGGCAGCTTTCACCTACTCGGGGCGGGACGCCTGGATTACGAACTTGGCCCCGAGCGGTCCTCATAATCTGGATGCTTACAGCAAAGCCGGCGGGCGCTTATCCGTAGAGTGGACGCCCAGCAGCGCGGTTCGTGCCTACCTGAAAGGGGAATATCTCAAACGCACGGGTAGCACCATCACTGGCCACATGGTGCCGCTGAACGGCGTGGCGGACGCTTTTGGGAACCCCCCTTTGCCACTGGGCATTGTGAACCAGGCCCCGGGGCCCTCCTCGGATGACTTGGCTACCTGGGATGTCACAGCGAGGTTCGACTGGAATATCGGCGGCTTTGCGAACTTGACTTCGATATCGGCCTGGCAGAATGCCGACCGGATCCACGAGTACGAACTAGATGGCGGCACACCGTTCCTGATACTCAATCAAGCTTTATTTGGTAACCACGATCAATTTACTCAGGAAATACGGGTCAACTCAGAGACCCCGAGCTCGTTGCGCTGGCAGGGCGGTTTCCTCTACTACTACGCGCGCGAAAGCGCGATGACAGCGGCCCCGTTCAATCAAGTTATCCCAAGTTCACCGCCAGGATTTGTTAGCGCTGATCTCTGGCCAGAATCGCGTAAATCCAATAGCAGTTCCGTTTTCGGGGGTTTCGAGGATGATCTCACGCCGAAGTTCACCGCAAAAGGAGGGTTGCGGTACAACAACGATGAGGGCTCGTACCACGCAAACCACTGGGCCATTTATCCGTACGCGAACTATCTGAACTACCTGAACCCCAACCCTGCGGCGGATCCGAACGCGGTGCTGATCCCCGGGGATACAATTAACACCCGCGCGCACTGGAGCAAGCTCACGTGGGACGCCGGCCTGCTATACCATCTTACCGACAACAAGATGGTGTATTTCAATGCCAGCACGGGGTATCGCCAGGGCACCTTTAGTTCGCCTAGCGGCAGTTCCGTGAAACAGTTTAGCATCCTGCGCCCAGAGACCAATCTCGCGTTCGAGCTCGGCGCGAAGACTTCATGGTTGAACAACAGCTGGCAGGTAAACGCAGCCACGTTCAGTTATCACTATACGAACATGCAGGTCTTCGTACTTCAGCCCATTGCCGCGGGCGCACCCTTATCCATTGAAAGCAATGCGGGCAAGGCAAGCGATTGGGGAGGAGAAGTTGAGCTCAAATCAATCCCAGCCATGGGCTGGCTCATGACCGGCGATCTGGGTTACGTGCATGCGGTATTCACCCAGTTCAATACAATCACCAGCACTGGAGTGCCGATCTCGCTGGCGGGCAATCGCTTCCCGCGGCAACCGCAATGGACCGCGAGCGCGTCATTGCAGTACCGCTTTGCGGTCGCGATCGGTGGCTCCGTTCTGCTGCACACGGACTGGAACTATCGCGGGGACTATTACGTGAACGCAGACAATGTAGATAATCCCTACATCCCCGGCCGAACTATCGGAAATCTGCGCGCTGCTTACGCGCCCGAGAGTAACCAATGGGAATTTGCGCTTTACGTACGGAACGTGACTGATAAGCACTATCCGATTGGAGGTTACCGTTTGAGTGTCGCCAATTCGAATATCCTCTACTATGGTGACCCGATCACCTATGGTGTGAGCGCCAGTGTCAAGTACTAGCTTTTCGTGGTCGAGTCTCTCTAACGGCCCTGGCTGAACGAGTGTGCTTTGAGCTCGTCGTCGGTGACCATGAGCAGAGTTGCAATCATCGATGACGATGCCAGCCTCTGCCGAGCGCTGGGCCGTCTCTTGCGCGAGCAGGATTTCGAGGCCGTTGAGTATCACTCGGCGGAGGCGTTCTTTTCCGATCTGTCGAAGGCAAATTTCTGCTGCCTGTTGGTGGACATTTCCCTCAAAGGGATGTCCGGCGTGGAAATGCATAAACTTTTGCTCGCAAGTGGCGATCGCACGCCAGTAGTTTTCATGACAATGCATAGCAACCCGGCGTATCGGGCCTGGGCCATCCAGAGCGGCGCGGGATTTTTTTATAAATTGGATCCCTCTGCCGAGCTTATCGATGCCATTCGTCAGGCTGGATGCGCCGCCGGCGGGTAAGGGAACCAACCTTGCGGCACTCAATGAATTGATGACGAAGCTCGTATTTCCGTAAAGCAGCCGGTGACGAATGTCGCCTGTGGGTCGAGAGCGCCCATTGCTTGCGATTGCTGGTTTTTCCGGCTGACCGACGGCTTTCGGGCCGGGAATCGGTTGCTGATCGACCACTTCCAGTCATTGGCGCGTGACAAGTGACTGTGGAATAACTGACATTGATCGGCCGCGCCGGGCGGCGCATCGCCCCTCGATATAGGTGTCTCGACGAGATAATTGGACATCGTCCGAATGAGGGTATCTAATGAGTTCGCATCGCGGAGCATGTTGTATCTAGCCTGGCTCCAAACGAATCTAAACAAAAACGGAACGACGGGGGATAGCCATGAAGAAGTGGACGCTGTTTCTTTTAGGATTGCTCTCACTCGGGAGTGTTGCATGGTCGCAAGCGCAGCCAACCGGCGGTGGAGTCGAGAAGGCCATCGTGGCGCTGGAGAACAAGTGGCTTCAGGCGGCGAAGACGCAGAATCTTGACCTTATTGCTGCGGATTATGACGACAGGCTGGTCGATACGGACAGCAGTGGGAAAGTCATGACCAAAGCACAGGGCATGGCGGACCTAAAGGCGACAAAGTTCACCAATGCCGAGTACGAGAATGTGCAGGTGACAGTCTTTGGCGATACCGCCATTGCAGCAGGTGGCTTTGTGGCCAAGGGCACCGATCCGAAAGGCAAGCCTTTCGATATACACGAGCGCTGGACTGACACGTGGGTAAAGATGCCGAGCGGTAAGTGGGTATGTGTGGCATCGCAGAGCACACCGATAGCGAAGTAAGAAATCGGGCATCACGCGCGATCAAGAGGGCCGCCACGAGGCGGTCCCACTAAATCCCTCCGCTTCGCAGCGCCCCCGCCACGTAATGACGCTGCGTGGAAGCAGACATTGGTGGGCGTCCGGTTAGGGTCGACTCCGGACCCAGGGACTCACCGCCGATCCGCCCGCTACCGGCTCTCGTTACTGCCCCGTCTTGAACCTTTGCCACATTCGGGTAATGGCGCGCGCTTGCGCCTGCCGGGCCGAGGTTTCCCGGCCCATCTTTTTTAAGGCTAAGCGCACCGCTTCGCCGGAGCAGGGATTCAGCAACCCCGCTCCTATGTGAGCTCGGCCGATCGTCGCGATATATCGTCGCACCGTCGCCGGCTTCTTACCCGCCTGCACTTCGTGCTCGATGAAGGCGCGGATGGTTTTCGGGTCCGCCGGGAGAAACGACTCGCCGCGCCCCTCAACGAATGTGCGGCGAGCCCTACCAGAGCAAGCGCCGGCCCTTAGGCGCTGCGCGTCGGCGTACCGGGCTGCCAGGTTCCGGAGAACGACGCAGACGAGCCGCCCAAATTGGTATCAATCGACGCCGTATTCGTGTACTGCGCGCCGCTTTGCACCGTGCAGTAGATGTTGCTGACGACCCCGGGAGTTCCAGTCAAATACAGCTCGAGACTATTGAGCGTCGCGATGCCGTTCTGGACGGTCACCGACGTTGGTCCGTAGTTGCCGGAGTTCGACAGATTCAAATCGAGATTCGCAAGCGTCACGGGGCCCCAGGCACCCATCCTGCCTTGGATCCCATTGGAGTAGATCGAAATCTGGCTGATGTCGGCAATGCCAAGCGACGCATCGAATTCTCCAAGCATGCACTGGGTCTCTCCGACCCGCAGCCCCGAGCAATTCGGGGTGAACGAGAAGACGTCCGATGACCACGTTGTTGAGATCGACGAAGTTGAACGGATAATGATAGGTGTACCTGAGTTGAACACACCTGAGGTCCGCTTTACCGCCGCCAGTCGTGCCCCAAATCGAGTACGACCGGCCAACGTGCAAGTCCGATTACGTCGGCCGAGTCTATTCGGTCAGAGTCGTGACCGTGCTATAGGTGGTGCCGCTGATGGTATTGCCGGTAGCGCCATTGATGCCGACCAGGGCATCGACGATCGTGTTATTGGTGATGGTATTGTTGGGCTGCAAGAACAGGTACATCCCATTCGAGACACCGGCAATGTCGTTGTTCTCGATGAGGACGCCCCCCACTTCACTGGAGGTCTTCATAGCGACCCCGTCACCCGTGTTGAAGATCTGGTTGCCCGATATCGTGAGTCCGGTACAGACCGGAAAACAAAACACGCCGGTGTTACCATTCAAGCCGCCGCTGATGACGTTGCCCGACACCGTGCCGGTCGTCGTACTCATCACATATACGCCGACTCCGCAATCGCTCATATAGTTTGTGCTGACCGTGATCGTGGCAGCGCCCGCATAGATACAGTTGGCGCCGGGGCTGATGGGCGCAACCGTGGTGGTCTTCACGCTCACGGTCGTGGTTGCCGATAAATACATGCCCTGGCCGTCAAAGTTGCGAACGCTCGAGTCCGTGACGGTCACACTGGTTGCGCCGCTGGTGGAAACGGCAGTGCCCGTCTCGCAGTAGCCGCCACTGCCGTTGCTGATGTAGTGATTCCTGAGCGTGACTTGCTTGAGGGTCCCCGACGAGCCTGCTTCAAACAGGATCCCGGTCAGATCCCCGGATGAGCAGCCGCTGACGGTGTTGGTGCCATCGACGCCGATCGAGTCCAGCGTGACTCCGGCCGCCGTAATGGTAATTTGCGTGAATCCGCTCGTGAACGTGCCACTCGGTATCGTGATGACCGAAGCCCCGGTGTTCGCCGTCGTGTTGGTCACGCCGCGCAGCGTCAGCGGCGTCGCGATCGTCACCTGCTCGGCATAGGTCGCCGGGCAGACGTCAATCGTCGCACCCGACTTGGCCGCGCTGACCGCAGCCTGAATGGTGGTGTAGTGCGCTGTGTAGGTGGTCTCGCACGGCGTCGCGTTGGGGTCCACGACGATGACCGCGAACGCGCTCGTTGAACCGAACAGCAACAGCGCCAGCGATGCGACGGTCGTGGTCACGCTGCCCGCGACTGCGGCGCGCTTGATGAAAGTGTTCATGACTTGTTCCCCTGTAGGAGCGGCGGCCCGTGCGGCGGGTTACCGCATTTTGAATGACGTTGCTGGAAATTCGGGTCTGCGGATTAACGGTTTGTGAGGATTGTAGCACCGCCGCGCCCTGCCGCGTCGACTCTGCGCCAGTCCTTGGCTGCCGGTAACAACTACGACCGGCGCGACCCGCGCTTCAAGTCGCATTATGTCAATCTCGCCACCGCCCGGCGAGTGCAGGACCGCGTGAGGCGATGTTGGGTAGGGTCGAGGACTGGGTGCGACGAGAGTCGCTAAGGAGGTCTTTCTTAGTGGCGCAAAGCCACGACGATGATTGTCGGCCTGACTGAATGGAAGTTAGTTGGAGCCGACCTGATGTTCAGCCATCAGTAGCCTATGGGCTATGGCGGCTTCCGCAAGGAACCGTCTAAAGCGCCCGGACAATGTGCCCCCCGCGTATGCGGCGGACTTGATCTGCGAGGAACGATTCCGGACTCTGCCAGCTACAGGCGGATAGGGAGCTAGGCTTGGTGGTCGGGTGAACCTAGGTGAACTGCTGTAATGACCGTCACGACTGACAGGCGAAAATAGCTTTACGCGCCTGAGCCAAAATGGCAAGCGGTCGGATGTCCCGCTCCAGTTGTGGGACACGCTGACTTAGCACCGCCGGTTGAGAGGCAGCACCCACCCCACCGTGTCATCGCCGTGGAACTCGGTAAACACGTTGTCTTCCCGCCCGGATGGGCCGGTCGGGTAAGCACGCCGCAAGGCGTGTGAACAGGCAGCGGGCAAGGGATCGCGGAGCAAGCAAATGCCGGGCTGTAATGGTTCGGATAGGAGACAACGTGCTCTACCCGAAAGGGGCGCTGACTTCCGTGCGCTGTGGAATGGCGAGAGCGTATGCCGAATCCTCTCGGCAGAAGGCAAGCAAGTCATGAGATCCGCCAACACGGATTCTGCAGCCTTCCCCGGCGGTCGCGCATGGGACCAAGTCGATTGGCCCATCGTACACCGTCGGGTGAGGGGACTGCAGATTCGTATCGTCAAGGCAACTCGTGACCAGAACTGGCGCCGGGTGAAAGCCCTGCAACGATTTCTGGTCAACTCGTACTCTGCCAAGGCACTGGCCGTGAAACGAGTGTCGGAAAACGATGGCAAGCGAACACCGGGTGTGGATGGCGAGATTTGGACCACCCCGGAAGCCAAGTGGCGTGCCATCCAGCGGTTGGACAGTCGCGGTCTTCGACCGCAGCCGCTGCGTCGGGTGTACATCCCCAAGCGCGGCAGCACGACGAAGAAGCGCCCACTGGGAATCCCCGCCATGATAGACCGTGCACAGCAGGCCCTGCATCTGCAGGGACTGGAGCCGGTGGCGGAAACACAAGCCGATCCCCACTCCTACGGTTTCCGTCGGGGCCGGGGCACGCAGGACGCGATCGCGCGAGTGTTCAATTTGTTGGCGCGGAAAATTTCCGCGCCGTGGATTCTCGAAGGCGACATCAAAGGCTGTTTGGAGCGTGCGTCACACTACCCCCTGGTTGTTGATTGCGCTTCGAAGAGATCAGGATGAGCCGCAGGTACTTGTATTCTGATGCCTTTTGCGCGGCCACGGTTGACATGCACTGCCTTCAGCTCGCCGCGCTTTACACGCTGCAAGATTGTTTGCCGCGAGACGCCAAGCAAATTCATAGCTTTGAACATTTTCACGTAACCCTCGGGCGCATTTTCAACGAAGAGCGAACGCAGTTCCTGCGTTATGCGGATGCGCCACGGCGCACCAGGCGTCATTTGCTCGCCGGCAATGAAGCCATCATTGAGCCAGCGATGCAAGGTTGACGGTGCGAGCCCCAGAGTCTGCGCGGCGCGCTCGATGGTCATGCAGTCGCCGGCGGGCGTGTGCTCTGCGGCCTCAAAGCATGGGATCTTCCAGTGCGCGCGCAGGCTGCCGACGCGATTTGCGGTAAACGACAGACCCCTGGCGGTGGTGCGTCCTTGACGATTGAGGATGCCGGCGATGACCGTATCGGGATAGTGCGTGGCCAAGCGGCGCAGCAGATCGATGGTATCTTCCTCGGTGCGCACTGTTGCCGGACGCGAGCGCGGCAATGGCACATCGAGTTCGCTCAGCAGACCGCCGCGCCAGCGCAGCGTGAGGTGTGCGTTGAACTTCTCTCGCTCGACCGTCAGCACGACTTCCTCGAGCAAAGTGCGCAGCAACTCTTTGCGGTCACGGTCGGTGGTGGTGGGTGCAGACCAGACGGCGTTGAGATCCTTGCCGAGTGCGAGCACTGCGGCGCGATCTTCGGGTGTCAGTATGAGGGGCTTCGTGTGTTCGCGACGTACCAGTTCCGCCTCGGCGGCCTTCAGCTCTCGCAGGGCATTTTCCCACTCCGCTTCGAGGCCGCGCGCGACCAAGCGATTGTCGGGATCGACGGCACGGTAACGGCGTTCGGCGCGTTGCGCGCTGTAGCGCGCACGTTCGACATCTCGGCGGAACTGCTCCACCGTGGTCTCGTGATCGGCCTCGAGTTGCTCGGCGGCCTTGAGCGACGCTTCGAGGCCTGCGGGCGCCAGTGCTGCGAGGAACGCAGCCGCAACCGCTTCATCGATCTGGCAGCCACCGACGTTCAGACAGTACTCGCCACGGCCGTTGACGATGGTCTTGCCGGCGCAGTGATAGCCGGGCGTAGAGTAGCGACCCTTGTAGTGCACCTTCAGACGCCTCCCGCAGCCGCCGCAGGCGGCTATGCCTTGCAGCAACGCGGTGCCTTCCCTCACGGCACCGCCGCCTTGATGAGGCCGTGGCCGCGTGTTCTGCGCGAGGCGCTTTTGATTGGCCTCGAAGGTGGCCCAGTCGATGAAGCCGGCGTGGTGATCGCGGATGAACACCGGCCATTCGGTGCGCGGACGCTTTTTGGATCGTTTGCGCACGCGCCCGCTTTCATCGATGTACGAGAGCTGCTGCGTTCGGCCATACACGTAGACGCCGGCATAGAACGGGTTGGTCAGAACCTGATGGATCTTCGTATACGAGGGTGTTACCCACCTGATATCCTGAAGCGTGGTCGACTGCAATGGGAAGTGCAAGCCCTGCGAGCAGAACCACAGCCATACGCGTCGTGCCGAGCCCATCTCGGCGAAGCGCTCGAAGACGGCGCGGATCGCGCCCGTGACCGACTCATCGGGATGCAGCAGCACCTCGCCATCGCCCTCACCTCGCACCAAGCCGATGGGCAAGCCGCGACTCAGCTCGCCACGGGCCGCCTTGTTGCGGATCCCACCGAGCAGCCGCGCCCGAAGGACGTGCAGTTCTGCTTCCGACATCGTGCCTTTCAAGCCCAGCACCAGCCGGTCGTTGAACAATCCGGGGTGATAAATCCCATCCGCATCGCCGATCAGCGTATTGGTCACACCGCACAGGTCCAGGAGACGATACCAGTCAGCGTTGTTGCGGGCCAAGCGGGAGACCTCGAGACCCAGAACGATGCCGATCTGGCCGAGCGCTACGTCCGCGATCATGCGCGCAAAGCCGGCACGGTCGGTGAGCCCGGAACCGGAGATACCAAGATCCTCGTCCAAGATCTTGACCTGCGTGCGGGGCCATCCGAGCTCTATCGCACGCTCGGCGAGATGGTACTGCCGCGCGGTCGACTCGCGGTTGTTCTCGACCTGGGTGCTGCTGGACTGACGCACGTACACGACGGCGCAACGGCGAAGGTGGTCGGTCGTGATCTTGGTATGTTCACTCATGATCTTGCTCCAGCTCAGCGATTGTCTTGGCGATCAGCCGGGCAAGCAGCGTTATCGCTTTTGCCCGCTGCTCGTCGTCGAGTACGTTCCACACTGGCGCGGCGCCTTCGGGTATCGGCGCTTCGAGAAAACTCAGCTGCTGCATGTCGAGGCTCCTGCGGTGTCGGCCGCTGCAGGACATCCGCAGCCAGAAGTCGACGCTGCAGAGCATCCACAACCCTCCGGGCCTGGAGCAACTGCGCGCAGGAGGCCAGCAATGCAGGCTGAACTTGTTTTACCGGCTCTTTCTGGGCTTTCAGATCAGTCCAGGCGGCTGGAATCAGCGAGCGCGTTCCATCCGGTAGTACCAGCGTCAGATGAAGCTTGCCACCCCGGTGAACCCAGCCCAGCACATCCAGCGCCCGCCCCTCGAATGCATGGCGCCTACGAACGATGGTTACTTGCTCGGGATATCCAGCGAGGTGGTGGTGGTGGGCAGTCTGTCGAGTGGTTCTTCGACAACTTCGGCCATGGATGGCTGGAAAGCCATATCCCGATGGACAAGAAGGTTCTATCAGGTTGGCTCAAAGCTGGATATGTGGAATCCGGGAAGCTCTTCCCGACGGAGGCAGGCACCCCGCAAGGGGGCATCGCTTCGCCGACGATCGCGAACGTCGCACTGGACGGTTTGGAGGCGGTGCTGACTGAGCGCTTCGGCTCAACAGCAAAATCTATGAATCAGTTCCGCGTGCGATTGGTGAGATATGCGGATGACTTCATCATTACCGGCAACTCGAAAGAGCTGCTGGAGCGTGAGGTCAAACCGTGCGTCGAGGCATTCCTCGCCGCACGAGGTCTTGAACTATCACAGGAAAAGACCCGGATCACGCACATCTCGGAAGGCTTCGACTTTCTCGGACAAAATGTACGCAAATACGATGGCAAGTTATTGATCAAGCCGTCGGCCAGGAACGTGAAAGCGTTTCTGGATAAAGTCCGAGAGACCATCAGGGCGAACCGCTCGACGAAGCAGGAAGCTCTGATTGATTTGCTCAACCCCATGATCAGGGGTTGGGCTAATTACCATCGGCACGTCGTCGCCAAGAGGACGTACGCGGCGGTGGACTCCCACATTTGGCAGGCGCTTTGGCGCTGGGCGCGGCGCAGACACCCGAATAAATCGTGCGGTTGGGTCCGGCGGAAATACTTCCGGACTCTTGATCACCAGCACTGGGTGTTTGCTGTCGCGACCCGAGGGTATAACGGCGAACCGAGGATACTGGCGCTACTTTCAGCGACAGAAACTCGGATCGTCCGTCACGTCAGGGTTAAATCGGACGCCAACCCATTCGATCCGGTTTGGGACTTCTATTTCGCGCAGCGACAACGCTCGCGGATGTTGCAGCGATTGCAAGATCGCAGCTTCCCTAAACGACTCTGGCAGCGGCAAGAAGGCATATGTCCCGGCTGCGGCCAACTCATCGACGATGAGGATCAATGGCTGATCCGGCTCGTTGTCCCAATCAAGGCTGGTGGTACTCGCTCACTTGCCAACCTGAAAATGCTGCACTCTACCTGTCAACGTCTATTCCGTATCGCCAACGGTGCATTCTCCGCGCGCGATGACCGAGTGCCGGCTCCTTGAACGAGGGGCTTGATCCATGCTTGAGCCGGATGCTGGGCAACTCGCAAGTCCGGTTCTTAGAGGGGCGCCGGTCAGCAATGACCTGCGCCTACTCGACCGCGCCGACCTTAGGCTCCGGTGGGTGTTCCACCGCTTTCGCGGTGGCCCTCAGTCCGGCTGCCATCGTCACGAACTGTTCGTGCCGGAGCTTTGAAACGAGATAAATCGAAATCGGGATAAAGCGATACCGGCCCCCAAAAGGGGGCCCCACAGGAATCGGTCAGCGACCGATTGTTCGCGCTGAACCGGTCATTGCGCTCGAAATTGCCGAATTTGACAGTGATGGTTTAGCAGGCGTCGGCGAACGGGTAAAGTCGACCCCTTCCAGCCAGCCGCGATCGGCGGCTTTCGGGAACGGCAATTCACGGACAGCTGGTGAATTCCGAGGTCAATGCAGGTGCTCGTGAGAATGCTCGATGCCCCCATCGTGAGTATGGGTGTGGCAGTGCGCACTCGCCCCGCCGCCGTATCTCTCCTCGAGGCGGCCGAACTTCCAGACGGCGACCGAGGACCCCCAGGCGAGTAGGAACACGCCGACAATCACGTATCCGAGCATTCCGAAATCAAGCCGCGCAATGCCGTCAAAGACGGCGCCGTGGAGGCCGAGGGCGCCGATGAGCACCTGCAATAGTTCAATGGACCCGATCAGAAGCGCCACGCCGGCCGAAAGCCCCGTGGTCGTGACGTTGTAGAAAATCTTTCGGACGGGATTGAGGAACGCCCAGTCGTAGGCCTTCGACATCAGCACGCCGTCGGTTGTGTCCATAAGCGTCATTCCCGCCGCAAATAGGATGGGCAGCGAGAGCACCGCCGGGATCGGTAGGTTGCCCGCGGACGCGCCGGCGGTCATGGCCAGCAGAGCGACTTCCGAGGCCGTGTCAAATCCCAAGCCGAATAGGAGACCCAGCGGATACATCTGCCAGCTGTGATTCATCAGCTTCTGCAAACGCCCGCGGAATAGCCGGTTGAGCAGGCCGCGTTGCGCCAACAATGCTTCGAGATGGTGATGAGCGTGCGTGCCGCTCTTGGCCTGCTGCCAGACCTTGAGAAGGTCGAGCAATACGAGCAGGTTGAGTATCCCGATGACCCACAGAAAGACACCGGAGACGCAAACACCGATGACTCCGCCCACGTTCCGTAACTGCGGCAGATCCCGCATGATGGCGCTGGCTGCAAAGGCAATGGCGATCGCCAGGCCCATGACGATCGTGGAATGGCCCAGCGAGAAAAAGAATCCTACGCCGAGCGGTCGCTTTCCCTTCTGAAGCATGAATCGCACCGTGTCGTCGATCGCTGCGATGTGATCCGCGTCGAAGGCATGGCGCAAACCGAACAGGTAGGCAACGAAGCCGAGACCAATCAGCGCTGGATAATGGGCTGAGAAATGCAGGTACAACCCCCATCCGATGACATGGAGTAAAGCCACGACTCCATAGATACCGCCGATCCGGACGCGCTCTTGCGATGTAAAGCCAAGACGCCTCCCGCTTACCGGACTCGGTAGAGTAATGTAAAGGTAATCCGACACTGATGGATGCCCTAGGTGATTTTCGATTGTGAAGTCCCGGCAAACCAATTGCCGAGGCTTGTGCGAATCAGGGCTGCGCCCGTTCGTCCACGTGTTACCCGACCTTTCTCCAGGGAAAGAGTCTACAGCAACTCATGAATGTCCGGTTTCACGCCAGCATTTCCGCACTGCGAATTTCCGCTCTTGGCCGGGTGACGACTATTTCGCAGCGTCCTGCGGAAATTTCAATTCGATAATCTTAGAGGGCTTGGAGTCCTCGCAGTTACCCGACTCCGAGCGCGGACATGCGTCGGCGCAGAGCCCGCTGAGTCGAGACAAGCTGTCAGGGCCGGCCGCCATCGACCCACGGTTTTCCACAAATGCTGACGGCCCAGCCATCAGGCACAATGGCCCCCATGAGCGAACATCAACACCCCCTCACGCCAACCCAGCTGCTGTCCTACATGCGTGCCCAGCCTTGGGCGATTGAGGCGAGTGTCACGCCCCAAGGTGCCCCCCAGGCGGCAGTGGTCCGCGTCGCCGTCACGGACCGCTGGGAACTTCTGTTCGATACCGTGACCCAGTCGCGCAAGCATCAAAACCTTGTAAAGAATCCCCGCGTCGCGTTCGTTATCGGCTGGGAGCACGAGCGCACCGTGCAATACGAAGGCATTGCCGAGATTCCCACGGAAGCGGAGTTACCCGACGTGCAGTCCCACTATTTCGACCGTTTTCCCGACGGCCCCACCCGCCAGACTTGGCCGGGCCTCGTGTACTGGCGCGTGCGGCCCACCTGGATCCGTTACAGCAATTTCAACGTCGACCCGCCCATCGTCCAAGAGTGGGACGCCGCGGCGATTGCCGGCTGGCTGCAGTAAGCGCGTCTGCAATTGCACGATATCCGCGTACAATCCAGCCGCGCCAGTGGCGGGATAACTTTCATAGTCATGGCTGGCAAACTCAAGCGCGAACGGCAGCTTTGCAGCGATCAATTCGGCACCGTCGCCGCCTGCTTTTGGCCGAGGCTGTGTAAAAACCCTCGGCACTTTCGCACATTGAGCGAAACGAGCCAAAAATCCCAAGAGTGATTCAAATCTGCGAAGCTTCGAAGTTTGAATTTTGCAGAATTGATTTACAGCGAGGTCAGTTTTTGTTTTTACACAGCCTCGGCCTGCAGTTGCCGGTGGCTGCCCTACTTCCGGTGTCGACCCGTTGCCGCCTGTCGCGAAGGTCAGCTTTCGGGAAACGAATCGCGGTACAAAGCGTTGCTAGCCCGCTACTCCGGCAGCTTCATTTTCCTCCGAAGCGCTTTGTAGCGTGGTTCGGATCTTAAATTTTTCGTGCAGGGACTCGATGTCAGAGTGATTAGCACTTCATCGTGCTGCCGGTACGCGCGGTCGAGCCATTCAAACGTCCGATCGAAGTCTTTGCGGCAGGCATAAACCCCCGCGATGACAGCGGCGGACCTCCACGCATATTTCTTCTCGGCGATCTCGAGTTCGCGATCGGCGTCACTCTTGCGACCCAGCGCGTCGAGCGCGTACGGCCGACTGGTTTCGCGAAACAGCTCATCGGTGTCCTGCTCCATCTCGGCGAGCGCCGCCGCCGGCTCTCCGCTGGCCAGCAGCGTAAATCCAAGGCGACTGTGAATCCCTGCACCCGTCGGGTTCAACTCAAGTGCCTTGCGATAAGCCGCTTTCGCCTCCGCGAACCTGCCGTCGCCGCGGTACCTATCGGCGATACCGAAATAATTCCAAGAGTTGAGAGGGTCTCTAGCTATTGCACTCTGACCTAGCTGCATTGCCTGGTCACGTCGGCCGAGCGCATAGAGAAGATAAGATCCAGACCTCAATGCATCGGCATTGCCAGGGTCGAGGGCGACCGCATGATTGAATTCGAGCTCGGCCGCGTCCCAGCTCCAGTTGATGTAGAATAGGAATTTGGCCATCGCGAGGTGGCTGTCCGACAAATTCGGATCGAGTTTGACCGCCTGCTCAGCCGCGTTTTGCGCCTCGACACGAACCTCTTCGTAGGGTTTTGATGCGTGCCAGAGGAAATCATTGATTCGATCATTGGCGAGCTCCGCCCAGGCGGCAGTGAATTTGGGATCCAACTTGAGCGCTCGCTGCAAATATTCGATGGCCGCCTCGTAATCGGCGTGACCAGCACGCAGCGCAATTGACCGAGCCTGAAGATAGAGTGTATACGCCTCGGTGCTGGAGGTCGGGTTTGGACGAGTTGCTGTTCCTCCAAGTAGTGATACTTTGAGCGCCCGGACCACGGCGCCGGCAATCTCGTCCTGTACCTTGAAGACGTCGTCAAGCTCGCGATCAAAGGTCTCCGACCACTCGTGGTAGCCGTTGTCCGCTCGGACGAGCTGCGCAGTAATTCGCAAGTGGTTGCCTGACTTACGCAGGCTACCTTCAAGTACATGCGCGACATTGAGCGCTCGTGCGATGTCGGGAATTGTGGTTGCCTTACCCCTGAAATAGAAGGACGAAGTTCGCGCAGGGACCTTGAGCTCGGACACCGTCGAAAGGCGGTCGATGATCTCCTCTGCCATACCATCTGCGAAGTACTCCTGGTCCTTCTTCTCGCTCATGTCGACGAATGGCAGAACGGCGATCGACTTGTCGCTGACGGCGATGTTCGCCGGCCTGCGCGCGAATTCGACGGCACTCGTGCGCTTGGACAGCCACAACTTGTCGGCCACGAAGTAGGTCAGCATTGCCGCCAGCGCGACACCGGCCGCGATCCCGAACCGTCGCAACAGCGAGCGCGTCGCCGCGGCCGCAGGAGGCGCTGCGGTCGCTGTCGATGTGGTAGCCGGTGGGCCCGTCGCCAACACGGCCGGCGCGTCGGCCCACGGAGCGACGGGCGCAACCAGCCGATAGCCGCGTCGCAACACATTTACGATGTAGGTAGGCTCCTTTGGGTCGTCACCGAGGACCCGCCGTAGCTCTACCACCGCGCGGTAGACCGAATTCGGTGTGACAACGACGTCCTTCCACACTTCGTCCAGGAGTTGCTCGACGCTGACGACCTGACCGGCGTGTTCGGCAAGGCAAACGAGGAGCCGCATGGTCCTCGGCTCGAGCTTCACGCTTGTCCCGTCTCTTGAAATCTCATCAAGCGCAGGATCGACTCGCCAGGCGCCGATTCGTAAGAGCTGCTTATCCGGCGACTTCATCGGCGATGATCTGCCAGAAGTGCTTGATCAGCATGGCATTTGGGTCCAAGTGGGAGGGGGTGCGCATGCTACCTCCGCAGTATACCCGCGCAATCGCCGTGAACGTCCGATTCCGGAAACCCGGATCCGCGGCTCCCAAGGCTCCTCCGGAGAGGTTTCAGCGCATCTTCCGCGCATCCTCATCCCAAAGTCACGCCGTCCTCATTACTTACCGGGTGCTCCGCGAGCAATGTTTCGGCGCAGCCCAATCACACACCTATTTGGAGATTACTATGAACACCAAAGCCCCTGTCCTTAATACCAAGTCCTTCATCTGCATCGCTCTCTTAGCGGCGTGCGGCGTTCTCTCGGCTCCTATCCAAGCCAAATCTCATGAGGTCACGGTCAAGATTACCGTTAGCACCGCGGGTCTCGATCTCAGCCAACCGGCCGGTGCGCGCGAGGCATATGCGCGGCTGCAAAAAGCGGCCGGTATCGCCTGCACGCACGGTATGCGTGTCGATCTGCAACCTCCGGCCAGCTTTGCGGGTTGCTACGAAAAGACACTCGGCGATGCGATCCGCTCCGCCAATGTACCGCTGCTCACGCAGGTCTATCTAGAAACACATTCGCCTCGGGAAGCTGCAGCGCACGGGATCGATGTGCCTGTGCAGGTGGCGGCGAAGTGACGACGGCCGTGGGCCGCCGCTGATCTCGACCTTGGGCTCAGCGGCGGCTCGACGATATGCACCTTGAGGTACCGTCCAATTGCGGCCTGGCATTCGAAGTTAGACCTGGTCCAACGTCAGGTGACGGGCACTGAATTTCGCACGGCGATCTACCGCTAATGGCCGCCTGCCGCCCCATGGATGGAGATCGCCGGTGAACTCACCCTTTCGACCCTCTGCGGCCGGTGACGACCGGCCGCTTCGGAGTAGCCAAACTTGCCGTCGGCATCCGGGAAACTCATGCTGGGCGCGCTATCGATCCCACGGCGGCTCTGCGGGCCGCAAGAACCCGTGAACTACATTTTAGCGTCGGTGTAGAAGCCGGTGATCGCCCCCTCGGCGTTGATGGTCATGGGCTGGGTGCCCTGGCCGCCACCTAGGCTGCCAACTGTGCCAGCGCCCGGAGCGTCGAAGGTAGTGATGTTGCCGTCGCGATTGCGCCGGAAGCCGTGATAAACATTGTTCTTATCTACGTAGAACCCTGTGATCGTACCAGCCGGGTTGATGCCTCCCCAACAGGGAATAAACCAGCAAGCGTTGGTGCCCTGAAAGGTGCCAGTGCCCGCGCCCGGAACGTCATAGTCAATCATGGTGCCGTCGGGAGTGCGCACGTAACCATGAAAGACATAGTTCACGTCGGCCACGGATTGCTGAGCAGATCAAGCCGCCTAAGGAACGCGAGGCTGCCCAACGGCTGCATGAGCCGATTCATTTATTGGGATAGCCTGTAACGTTTTGCCAGCCACGGTCCTTCATGCAAGCGGTCCATTGATCATTTGCCGCGCCACCAGTAGTACTGGCGTAGGGCGAAGAGCCGTGAGAGGCCTGCTCGCAGGCTTCTTTGTCCTTGGCAAAATTACCGAAACCCCAACTAAAATCCGGCGGTTGATTCGGCTGGGATGTCATTGTGCAGCTAGGCAAGACCATGCAAAGCATCATCACGTTTCTAGTACGCGGAAGAACCGCGGAGCGCGGACTGGTTGACATCGAAGTTCCCCGGATCGATCACCGAACTACGATGTTACTACCACAGGGAACCGATGCGCCACGAGGTCATTGATCTGGCGCTTCTCGACCCCGAACCGACCGTCGTGAGTGTCTGCTTCCAGCCGGGCCAATTACTTTTCCGAGGTCGGCGGGGATGGATTTTCCTATAAGGCGTTTGGATTCTTCGCCAGATACTGCTTACAGTAGTCAACGCTGAAGCTCGTCACTCGCGATCACCCCGAGGTGGACGTCCATGCCGGCATAAGCGCGGCGAGCGGTCAGCCATGAGAGAGTACGAAGCCCATCGTGATCGCAGATAAAACGATCTGACTTGTGACCCACGCCAGAACCGCCGCCAACACGCCCTTGAGTCCCGACAACATTCGATGGTCGCGTGAGAATTGGACCATTGCGAACGTAAAGTATGCAAACCAGAGCAGCAAGCCCGCCGCCTCGAAATAAATTGAATCGGTCCCAGTCAGGCGCAATATGATTAGCGAGCCGGGGATCACAATAATTGTCGCGAACAGCGAACGCATTCCAGAAGTATAGGACGCCAGCACAAGATGCTCGGCAAAGCTTATTCCGAACTTGCGGAACAATAGGCGAGAATATGCAGCGAGCAGTGGAGTATCTAGTAGGATCACGATATTCACATGCCGCTGGAAGAAATCGCCTGCGGCGGCCACCGCTAGCGCATTCAGCGTTTCAGTGTTTGGCGAGGCGGTCCCTAATACTATTTCCTTGCCGTGTAGCACTTTAAAGCCGGATAACACATATGTCGCCGACGCAAGACCGACGATCAGGAAGAGGAACGCATATGGGCCCAAGAACCGCTTTCGCTTCCCCTCCACATAGTCACGGGCCACGTAACCCGGTCTGACCAAAAGCGCGCGCACGAGCACGAAGACGGGGCGTACCATGGTGAACCAGAAATCGAGCAGGCTTTCCCGCACACTTAGCCTGTCCACAATTACTTTCTGCCCGCAGTGCGCGCAGAAGGGATGGCCTTCGGTTAGTGCTACAGCGCAGTTGCGACAATGCTTCTCGGATGAAACCGGTGTGCCAACGTACCCGTGCTCTGAGGCATGCGGTGCACCGGCTTGCGTCCCATTGGGCGGGGGCTGAGCAGCTGCCGGCAGCTGCCGCTCTTGAGATTCGAGTACTTCTTCCGACACTCCTTCCCCCTACATCCCACATCCCGGTGAGGTGAAGGATGCGCCGCGGAGCTCTGGCCGGCAACCCGCCCTCTGTCCGCTTGTTTTCCCGATCCTGTGACTCAGCACTGTGGAGCGAAACGAGGCTGCAGCTAGTGGCAGCTAACCGGCGGAGAGTTTAGTGAAGGGTATGTCCGGTCATGGCCGATCAGCGACCGATTCGCTTCTCCAAACCGGCCATTGGATCGATCTATCGGTAACTTCTGCGCGTTATTGAGTTGTGCAATTCGTCGTGTTCCCAACGGTCGTACAGTTTGTGTTGTACGTCGGCGGCAACCTCGGCACTTGCAGCGGTGGTGGCCGCATGGCCTGCATATAATTTGGGAACATTTGCATCCGTTGCTGCTTAAGCGCCTGCTCTTGAGCATATTGAGCCTGCTCTTGGGCGTACTGAGCGTTAGCATTTGCTCGTTCCTGAGCGGCTTGCCTACTCGCCGCATCTTGCCTTTGTTGTGCTCGCTGTTCGGCCGCCGCTTTCTGGGCGGCTATTTCATCCTGGTATTTCTTAATGATTGGCACCAATCGAGCCCTGATAGCGACCATGTAGTCTTGAAGTCTCTTGTTCGCTTGGCCGAAAGTAATCTTTCGGTTGTAAAGGTCCAACCCGATATTGTGTAGTTCCGCGCTACCTTCTTGGGATAACAGAAAAATTTATGGTGGCCATTGTCTTTCGTGAAATGGCTCGGAGTCTTTCCAGCATTTATCGCGCTTATCGAACCAGGCCAAAAGGTCCTTACGTTCCTGCGGCGTTGGGAGCGAATTGTCGGCCAGCATTGCGAACGGGATATTATTGAAATCACCGATCGGAAGCTTCTCCGCTAGGCTCGCAAATTGCGGATCGGACGCCAAAAGCTTCATGCACGCGATATAGGGGTCGATCGGTGGTGCCGCTGGCTGCGTAGGCTCGTCGCCGGCGATACCGACTGCGGGAAGGAACGCAGACGCACAAACCGCGGCTGACAATACCCAAAGGCTGAAAGTCTTCCCGTTCATTTGCATCCAATAGATGACCGAGCCCCCGCAAGCTACGAGTCGGCGAGCGGATCTACCTTAAGTTCGGTGCGACAGGGGCCGCGAACATCATGAGCGTCAGATCACGCCCCACGCACGGCAATGACATAGCCGTCGGTGTTAATGTCGAAGTTCTCCACATTGCCGCCGTAGAAAAAGACCAACCGCGCGGTGCCGTTTATCTGGGCGGAGTAAGTTGACGACCAGTAGGGGGACGCCGTGAAATCTGTAAAAGGGGCGCTTACGCCACCCGGCAGCGCTGGATTGTAATATCCCATATCCAACAGGCTCGCCAGCTCATTGCGATTCGGGAGACGCCAGTCCGTTTGATGGACGTGTTTCGTGCCTTTGCTCGTGTCGCCACAATTGTTGCCATTCATGGTGCCGGAGGAATTCAGCTCCGTCACGTAAGCAAGTGCGCCCGCCCAGCCTGTAGGTGTCACCGGGCAATTGGCATTTTTCAGCCAAATCAATTTCGTCAGATTGTCCGTGATCGTACCGTTCGCATTGTCGGTGAACCGCGTGGCGGGCGACCAAGTGACACCGGCCTGCAGAGCCCCGTCGTCGCCGGCGGCATAACTCGTTGTCTGTCCGGTCTGCGCCACCAGCGCGTGCTTCGTATCGGCCGCTACCTGCTGTGCTTGCGCTGGCGAGGTGAACGTCGTCGACAGCAGCGCGAGCGCCACTGGATAGACGACTCGACGAAATGTGGTGATCACTTTTGATTCCCCTTGTTTGTTTCGCCCTTGTTTTCGTACTTCTTCGACCAAGTGACGCGAGGGGTCATAACGGATCTAAAATCGACTATTGGCCCCCTGCGTGGCCCCCTGCGTCCGGGCCATCCAGATTCCACTCTCTATAAGCGATTGTTTTAATTGGTCGGGGCGACAAGATTCGAACTTGCGACCCCTTGCACCCCATGGATTCCTAAGCGAAACGAGATGAGACACTTTGTCACGGATTGAATCGGGTCATTGTTCACAAATACCGTGTTTCTTAGGATTTAGTATGCTATTCGCGTTGCGTGTTGTTTCACGGTGTCGCAGCGCGTATCCTCCGCGGAGTGTACCCAAGGTGTACCTAAAACCGATCCTTTCCGGCCAATGTCCCGACCCCTTGTCAGCCGGCTCACCAGCGCCGCGGTCGAAAAGCGCGGCGTAGGTACACTTACGGACCCGGCCGTTGCCGGCCTGATGCTGCGGGTCCGGAAAACCAGCACCCGCGGCATCGTCCGCGAGTTTCGGTTTAGGTACAAGCTCAAGGGCCGGACCGGCGTCATCACGCTTGGCCACTTCCCGAGGTTGTCGCTCGCCGATGCCCGCGCCAGGGCACAGCGGTTTCGCGATCTGCTGCAAGAAGGGATCAACCCGCGCAGCGCCATGAACCGACCCGGCGCCCGGACCGCCGCGGTCGATATCCCTGCCAACGGTAATTCCCATAACGTGGCGGCATTGCTCGAGGATTTCACCGAGCGGCACCTGCGCAAGCGCCGCAAGCACCCGGAGTATGCAGAACGAATCCTTCAGAAGGAGCTTGTCGGCTGGTCGCACCGCGATGCGCGCACGATCAAGCCCCGGGAGGTGATCGAGCTATTGGACGCAATTGTCGAGCGCCCTGCCCCGGTCATGGCCAATCGCGTGGCCGGATTGCTGTCGCAGATGTTCCGGTATGGAATCCACCGGCAGATTGTCGAGACCTCTCCGGTGCAGCTGCTGTTTCGCCCAGGAGGCACTGAACGGCCGCGCCAGCGCGCCCTCGATGAGCAAGAGCTCGCCGCCCTCCTCGCCAACGTCGATGAGGTCACCAAACGATCGAAGCGTACGGGTATCGCAATCCGGCTGATTCTGCTGACCGCTGTCCGGCGATCGGAACTCAGCGGAGCCCGCTGGTCCGAGCTGGATCTTGAGGCCAAGGCACCGGTCTGGGACATCCCGGCCGAGCGAACCAAGACCCGCGTTGGTTTCGCCATCCCGTTGACTCCGCCGGCGGTGGAACAATTTAGGCGCCTGAAGCGACTGACCGGCCGAAGCCTATGGGTATTCCCCGCAGAAGTCGGTGACGGGGCCATGGATCCGAGGCTCTTGACCCGCAGCATCGCACGGCACCTCGAGACCTTTGCTGAGCACAAGGTAGGTGCGTTCACGCTGCATGACCTTCGGCGAACGGTACGCACCGGGCTTGCCAAGCTCGGCACCCGGCCAGACATCGCGGAGCGATGCCTGAATCATGCGCAGCCAGGAATCATCGCGACGTACGATACCCACCACTATCTCGAAGAGAAGCGCGACGCGCTAACTCAGTGGGCGAATCACCTGCAGGCACTCCGCGATGGCAAGTAGCAGGCCTCGTGCGAGACGAGCGGGCCAGCGGAGCGAGCTGAGTGCACCGACCCGCCGCCAGCGACTGGTCTCTGTCGAGCGCATCACGCACGCGATCCTCATGCTGCGCGGTCACCGGATACTTCTCGACAGCGAGCTCGCCGCGCTCTATGGCGTCGAGACGCGCGTCCTCAACCAGGCTGTCAGGCGAAACGCTGAGCGCTTCCCGGAGGACTTCCGGTTCCAACTCACCCCTGCGGAGGCGGCGGCTTCAAGATCACAATCTGTGACCTTGAAGCCAGGGCGCGGCCAGAACATCAAATTCCTACCCTACGCGTTCACCGAGCACGGTGCCATCATGGCTGCCACTGTCCTCAACAGCCCCCGGGCCGTCGAGATGAGCATCTACGTCGTTCGCGCCTTCGTGCAGCTACGCGAGCTCTTGAGCTCGAACAAGGAACTTGCCAAACGCCTCGATCAGCTCGAAGCACGCATCGAGAAAAAGCTCGCCACGCACGATGAGGCGATCGGAGCCATGCTCTCGGCGATCCGCGAACTCATGACCCCGCCGGCGCCCAAGCGCCGCGGCATCGGCTTCACTGCCAACATCGATGATAAGTCGTAGCGGTGGACGCACGGCACCGCCCGATACTTACGCCACCATGTGTATTACAACGGCTGCCGCTGGGCTATCCTGCAAGGCGAGCGATCCGACCTCTGCATGCTGCATAAACCACCGCCGCCGCTGCGGAGCGGGTGCAGACGAGCAGCGGTCAACAGGTTTCCGGCGGCTGATCAGCTGCCGGTCGCAGGATCGAACACCTCCGCGGTGTGGTTCGGTCCAGCGACCGGTACGGTGCGGTCCGCGAGCAACGTCGCGGTGGTGCCCCGGGAGCGAGCCCCACGCTCATGCTGCCTCTCGCTATCCCTCCGCGTGGTTGCATCCCTGCATGGCCCGCTTCCGCTTCACCTGCGTCTCCTCTCCGTTCTCTCCCGAACCGACTAATTCCTTCGGCCCAACGCGGAGCCAGGGAGGTGATACCAGCTCATCCGGCGCATAGCTGATTGAGGCAACGTGCGGCTGGATGCGTTACGAACTGCCGGACTGGTTTGAGACACAGCGGCGCTCGCTTCCACCAAGCTGTAGTCGCAATCTTCGATGCCGCGATGACCATCATCGCAGGGGACCAGCAGAACCGCGTGCTCGTCGCCATTGGGGAGCACTCCGGTGGCCGCAATTTCTGCGCGACCATTGATATAGTTCACGTCGCCTATGGTCAGGCCCGAGCCACGCACAATCAGAGCATTCAGGTCAATGCTGGGGCCGCCGTTCTCCCACAAAAGCCCGGGCCCGCCTCCCCCGCCGCATACCCCAGTGTCGATAATGACCTGGCCTCTCTCATTGATTTGAATGGCTGTGCTGCAGGGCCAGCCCGCCGCAACGCCCAAGTCGGTCACGGTGCCCCTGTACCAAAGGACGGCATGGTGGTTTGCGCTGCCGGCGATGTCCGCTCGGCCGACGATTTCGCCGCCATCGTTGATCCAGTACGCTTCTCCGTTAGCCCCTCCCAAGGTGCCCAGGTCAATAAGCCCACCCCCATCCCAAAGGAAGGGATGATGCGTCTGATCGCCTGCGAGATTGGACGTGCCGACGACTTGGCCCCTGTTATTGATGGCTCCTCCACCCGAACCTGCCAGCGAGCCAACGACGGCGAGCGTGCCTCCCAAGGTCTTCAAGTCATGCATCTCTCCATTTTCCCAGAGGAAAGGATGCTGGGTGGGCACTCCCGTGGTTGCATTCGGTATCGAGTCGGTGTACGACCATCCGGCTATCTGCCCACGCTCGTTCACGAACGCTCCCCAGCTGTCGGGGCCGCCTAGCGTACCCAAGTCCCGCATGTGTCCGTGCTGCCATAGGAACGCGTGTGTTTGCGTTCCAAGGCCGATGTAGGAAAACGGATCAGGAATGGCGTTGAGCGCGAGTCCCACCACCTCGCCGTGGTCGTTCATCGCGCTTCCGAAGCTGAAACTGCCACCGAGTGTCCCGAGATCTTCGATCTGGCCATTCTTCCAAACTACAGCGACCTGCTCGGGAAGACCGGTCACGGGATCGATTAAACCGTTTTCTGATCCCCCCAAGATCACCCCGCGCTCATTGATCCAATAGGCCGTGCTGCTGAATCCATTCGGCAGCGCACCCAAGTCGTTGAGGACACCGTCCTGCCACTCGAACGCGCGCATGATATTGCAGTCAAAAAAGCAGTTCGGGCTGAAAGGATCGGGAAGCGCTGTATCCGCTCCACCCACAACCACGCCACGGTTGTTTACGCTTTCGACCACCGGCGATGAGAAGTAGGTACTGTTCGGGCCGCCGAACGTGCCCATGTCAATGAGCTTGTAGTGATGATGCTGGTTTAGGCCTTGCTTGTCTTGCGCAGCCAGCCCGGCCGGGATCACCAGCCCAGCGAACAGCACGACTGCGGCAATGCTCGTCAATGTTTCGGGTTTCATGTTGCCTCCTTGTAGTGATGATGTTTTGCGGTCAGGTGTCACGGTGCTGCGGGACGGGTGCCTTGTTCAATGCACTACGACTGAGATAGTTCTTACTTTCTTCTGATCTCCGTAACCCGCTGAATTACAAAGATCTACTGGAGCGAAGCCTGGCGCGATGTAGCGGGCGGTCTTCTGATAGAGTCGCCTGAGAACGTGGATTCGGCTTGGACCGCGCGAGTTAGTCCCTTGAACTTACCCCGCTCTACCGACCTCATTCGATTTGGCGCATTCGAACTCGACCTGCGGGCTCGGGAGCTGCGAAAGGACGGCCGCAGCGTCCGGCTTCCCGAGCAGTCGATCAAGGTGCTGCACATGCTTTTGGACCGGGCAGGCGAGCTCGTCCTTCGCGAGGACATACGCCTTCGGCTCTGGCCCAACGACACCATTGTCGAGTTTGATCACAGCATCAACACGGCCATCCGCAAGCTGCGTCTGGGTCTGGGAGATTCCTCAGATACCCCTCAGTGCATCGAGACCCTTGCGCGCCGGGGCTATCGCTGGATCGGGCCGGCACCGGTGCACGAGGTCCAGGAACCCCTAGCCAGGCTTCCCGATCCGCCGGTCGAGCCCGACGCTTCGGTACTTTTCGACGGCCAACTGACGGGGAAAAAAGTCTCCCACTATCGAGTTCTCGAAGTGCTCGGCGGGGGCGGCATGGGCGTGGTCTACAAAGCCGAGGATCTGAAGCTCGGCCGCCGGGTTGCGCTCAAGTTTCTTCCCGAGGAGTTGGTGCAAGACCCGGTCGCGTTGAAGCGCCTCGAGCAGGAAGCCCGCGCCGCGTCCGCGCTGAATCACCCCAATGTCTGCACGATCTACGAAATCGCTGAGCATGCAGGTCGGCCGTTCATCGTCATGGAGCTATTGGAAGGCGAGACGCTTCGAGAACAGATCAGCGAGCAATCGACCGAGCAACGACGACCCACCCCGGACACGCAGATCGATCTGGGCATTCAGATCTGCGATGCATTGGCGGCGGCACACTCGCACGGCATCATTCACCGCGACATCAAGCCCGCGAATATCTTCGTTACGCGCACGGGTGTTGCCAAGATCCTCGATTTTGGAGTGGCGAAGCTTTCTCAGCCTGTGATCACGGACGATGACCGCTCCCAACGGACGATCTCCGACCCCGCATCGGCCACGCCCTCAATCGATTTGTCTTTGACTCGAACGGGCGTGACCATGGGTACTGCCGGCTACATGTCGCCGGAACAGGTTCGCGGAGAGGCGCTCGACGCTCGCACGGACCTTTTCTCATTTGGTCTCGTGCTCTATGAAATGGCAACGGGACGGGCGGCGTTCGGTGCTGCCACGGCACCGCTGATGCGAGAAGCGATCCTGCACAGCGAGCCGGTACCGGCGCGCGACTTGAATCCCGACATTCCCGAAGGGCTTGCGCTGATCATCCGCAAGGCGCTCCAGAAAGAACGCGACAAGCGCTACCAGAGCGCTGCGGAGATTCGCGCCGATTTGGAGCCCTTGCGCCGAAAGGTGATGTCGAGGCCCCCAATTCGCAGGCGAACGGTTGCGATCAGTGGCCTCGCTCTTCTGATAACCGCCACATCAATCATCTGGCTTTCGCGGCGGCAGGCGGGAACTCCAGCGTGGCCGGATGTGAAGCTACAGCAATTGACCACGAATTCTTGGGAAAATCCGGTCACCGGTGGCGCGCTGTCGCCGGACGGCCGCTACCTCGCGTACGCCGACGCCAAAGGGATGCACATCAATCTCGTCGGCACCGACGATTCACAGTTGGTGCCGCAGCCCGAAGCGCTGCGGGGCGAGAACATCGTTTGGGAAATCACCCCCACCGCCTGGTTTCCGGACGGCAAGCGCTTTCTCGCCAATTCCCATCCTGCGACGGAAAATCCGCAAATGGAGTGGTCGTCGCTCACCAGCAGAATCTGGGAAGTTTCGGTGTCGGGCGGTGCGCCAAGCAAGATTCGCGACGCTGCGCTCGGTTGGTCGGTCTCCCCGGATGGTACGACGATTTCCTTTGGATCGCACAAGGGCCGGCAGGGCGAGCGCGAACTGTGGCTGATGGAATCCAACGGCGAGCAGGCACGCAAGATCTTTGAGGTAGACGATGCTCGGGCAATGTGCTGCATGTACTTCTTTCCGGATGGAACGCGCATCGCCTATGTCGAGACCGACGATTCCGGGGATACGCTCGTCGCGCGCGACTTGGCAGGCGGCCCCGTGACGACGCTGATACAGCCGTCCGCCATGACTGCCACGGCCAACTTCGCGTGGCTGCCCGACGGACGCCTGATCTACTCTGATCGTTGGGGACTTTATCTGGGGCGATTCGACACGCCTAGCAATATTTGGGTCGAGCGGTTCGACACCCGCTCGGGTGAGTTGACCGAAAGAGCGCGACGTCTGACGACGGTGGTCGGCGCCTGGCTCAGTAGTCCCAGCGCGACGGCCGATGGCAGGCTCGTATCGTTCCAGCAGTCCACAGGTCATGGCAGCGCATACGTTGCCGATCTGGAAGCAGGCGCCACTGGTATGCGTAACGCGAGGCACTTCACGTTGGATGAAGGCGATGACCGCATTGCCGATTGGACGCCGGATAGCCAGTGGGCGATCATCGCAAGAAATCGCGGCGACTACTCCGCGCTTTACAAGCAGTCCTTACGCAGCGATGTGTCGGAACCCATTGTCGCCAGGGTTGACGATGGGCTGATCGATCAGGCGGTGCTGTCTCCCGATGCGCAGTGGATCATTGTTCAGATCTGGCCGCTTCAGCCAATTCTTGGTCCCGGACCGCGCCGGGGGCAAATTCGGCGTGTTCCGATCAACGGCGGTGCACTGGAGCAGCTATTCTCGGTCTCTCCCGGGAGTGCCGTTTCCTGCTCACGGGCACCCTCCAATCTTTGTGTGATTGGCGAGCCAAGTACGGATCGCCGACAACTCGTAGTTTCCGCCTTCGATCCTCTCACCGGCCTGCGAGGCAGCGAGCTCTTGCGATTCACCCGCTTTCCTGATCCGGATGAGGAGGCTGGGCCCTTGGCCTTCGGATTGTCGCCGGATGGCCAATGGCTCAGCACGAGCGCCGCGCCGACAGGACCCTTGCGAATGCTGTCGTTGCGCGGTGATCCGGCACGCGTCCTACCCGTCAACGGACTGAATGTGTGGCACGCTGCGTGGATGCCCGATGAGAGCGGATTTATCGTGACGAGTCGCGGTGATGACGGCGCCGTGGTGTCGCATTTGGATTTACAGTCCAATGCGCATGTGCTCTGGAAATGTGAGTCGCCGCAAATGTGTTTTGGAACCCCATCCCCGGACGGGCGCCACCTGGGCATCTACCAGATCAGGCTTACGTCGAATATTTGGATGCTCCAGAACTTTTGATGCTTGACGTTGAATAACGGTTGGATAGGGATATCGAAAAATGATTTCCCGACGCTGGCAACGCGGCGCGCTGATCGTCGCGGGATTGGGGATCACGGTGCCGCCGCTAACGCGGGCGGCGGACACGCCGCCGTCTAATGCGGATACGCTGGAAGAGATCATCGTCACGGCGGGCAAGCAGTCCGAACGCGCGCTGGACGTGCCTGAGTCGATCAGCGTTATCACGTCTGCCGATCTGGAGCGATTGCATGTGACCAGCCTGCAGGACCTGGCCGCGGTCGTGCCGGGTTTCGTTGTCGTCTCCGCGGGTGGCAGTCCCGGACAGACCGGCATTTTTCTGCGCGGCCTGCCGCCGCTATCCGCCGGCTCCCTCGTGGCAATGCTCATTGACGATTCGGCGGTGGGATCCAGCGCGTCGTTTGCCAACGAGTCAGGTTTCGAGCTCGATATGCTGCCGTACGACATCGAGCGCATCGAGGTCCTGCGCGGGCCGCAGGGCACGCTCTATGGCGCCAATTCGATGGGTGGCCTGGTGAAATACGTGACGAAGGATCCGAGCCTGACGGCGTACGAGGCCCAGGTCGGCGCCGACGCATTCGTCATCAAAGGTGGCGGTTCGCTCGGCACGGGTGCCCGCGGCACCTGGAGCGCGCCGCTGATCGACGGCAAACTTGCCGTGCGCGCGAGCCTTTACGGTGAGCAGACACCGGGCTACATCCGAAATCCGCTGCGCGGATTGAACCATGAGAACTCGCTCACTCAGGATGGCGGCCGCCTGGCGCTGCTCTGGCAACCGCTGAGCAACCTCAAGGTCAAGGTGCAGGGAATCTATCAAAGGATCGATTCCGCCGGCGATGCGAATACCTTCGCGCAGGAACTTGGCTCCGCGCAGAGTGCCTACTACACGCCGGGAAACTGGATCGGGGGATATCTCACATATCCACATTACATTCCCGAGCCCTTTATCAGCGAGGTGACCTTTTTCTCGGGCACGCTCAACTGGCAGATGGGATTCGCTGGTCTCGTGTCCGTGACCAGCTATTCGGACAAGCGCGAGAGCCAGACGCAGGACTACAGCGTCTTGGTGGGTTTTCTTCAGCCGCAGCTCGATCCCGGCGACACCTCGACACTCGATCGGGAACACACCGGCGTAGATGTCAGGAAAACCTCGCAGGAGGTCCGGCTGTCATCCCCTGTGGGGCAGCGAGTCGACTGGCTGGCCGCTCTCTATTATTCGGAGGAGCGCGTCTCGAACGACCAATATTTCCAAGGGGTCGACGCTGAGCTGCGGCCAATCCCTGCGCTGAATCCGTTCTTCGCCGAACTGATGCCGTCGACTTATACGGAGATCGCCGCGTTCGGATCGCTGACCTACCGGATCAGCGATAGGTTTGATGTCACCGCAGGCCTGCGCTGGCTGACCAACCGGCAATACATCGACCAGGATATCCTGCCGGGGCTGTATCAACCGGCGAGCAATTTCGCCACGCGCTCCACGGAATCGCCCACGTCCTATTCCCTCGGCGCACGCTATCACCTGCAGCCTGACACGATGGTCTACCTGCGTATCGCGAACGGGTACCGGCCAGGAACGCCAAACGAGATGATCCCGGGATACCCGCAGATTCCGCGGCAGGCGAATGCCGACACGATGGTCAATTATGAAGCCGGGCTGAAGTCGGAGTTCATGGATCGAAAGGCGACACTGGATCTCGCCATCTTCAGGATCAACTGGTCCGATCAGCAGTTGAACATCAATACGCCGGACGGCAAGGTGTCTTACACGATCAATGCGGGCAAGGTGATCAGCGAGGGCGTCGAATGCAGCGCGACCTATTGGCCGGCAGAGGCGCTTCATCTCGCAGTCAATGCGGCTTACACCGATGCCTACGCGACCGAGGCGGTGCCGGCGTGGGAGATCTTCGCGGGAACACGATTGCCGTACTCGCCGAAGTGGACGGCTGCCGCAACGATTGACTACCGCATGCCGGATTTAAACGAGTGGACGCCGCAGCTCAGCGGCAACTGGCGCTACGTTGGGGCCTGGTACACGAACCCGTCAACCGCTCCTCCCGTCGGCGTGCAGCCGGCGTATTCGTGGGTGGACGCGGATTTTCGGATGACGCGGGGTCGCTATATCGTGGCGCTGTACGCGAAGAATCTTCTCGACAAACGCGCATTTGACAACGGCGGACCGTCTGGTCCCCACCCTGCCACAACAGACCCTCCTCTCCCTAGCTTTGGAGGCCCTCCGATACAGCCGCGCGAGATCGGGCTCAATGCCACGGTAAGTTTCTGATATGGCCGTAAATGTCAAGCGAAGGCACGGTCTTTTTTCGCGGGATCACGAACATGGTTTGCGCACTTAGTTGAGCGTTACACCGAACGGGGAACGCGACGCGTGGGGAATGGCTGCGACGATGGATCATTCTGATATCCGCGGATTGGATACCGCATTACATCTCTTCCTCGCGGGGCTGCCTCGCTCTAGGGGCGGAGATCATCCAAAGAACGGAGTTCGTTGGTGCTCGCATAAAACTTTCGAGGATTCCCCTCATCGGTCCCACGCATCGCGTTCCCAGTTAGGTGTAGTGCTTGAAGTTAAAGTGCTGAGTGATCGTGCTCCTGTGGTAGTTGCGGGTCTGGTGAAGGATTTAAGAGCTCACTTTCACATGGCGAGCCACGTCCCAGATGAAGCCGGAGAGTTCACGGGCGATAGCGACGCAGATTTTGTTCTGCGCCAACTTTCTTCCCATCGAAAGACTGCGCCAGCGTTTGGACAGGCGCAGCTGCGCCTTCCAGGAGATGTCACGGATGATCTTCGGTTGTCCCTCTTGGCGAACCTCGAGGGGTCGGGTGACTTGCGCCTTGAAGCGATTATTCCACGCGGCCTCCACCAGGATACGTCGCGCATGTTTGTTGCCGCTTTTGGTGATTTCACCCTGCCGGCGGGTGTTGCCTGTGGAGAACTCCGAGGGCACCAGTCCCAGGTACGCCATCAATGCGCGCGGATGAGCAAAGCGGGTCAGATCGCCCATTTCGGCGACGAAGGTGACCGAGGCGACGAAGTCCAAGCCCTTCAGACACATCAGCGCCTTAACCAGCGGATTCATGCGCCAGTCTTCGCACTGCACTCGCAGTGCCTCGGTGATCCGCTCGAGCCGTTCGCAGGCTTCCTTGGAAGCCAACCGATATTCGTTAAAGGCGAGTTCCTGCGCGGGATGTTCGAAGCGAATCGTCGACAGGTATCGATCGTGCGCCTGGCTCCAGGACTTCTTTCCCTGATAGTGGCGTCCATGGCGCAGCATCATCGCCTGCATCTGCAAGCGCACCCGCTGCCGCGCGATGCGCGCATCTTCTCGGGCGCGGACCAGGTCTCGGATCGCCTCGTCCCGTTCATCGGGCACCACGATGCTCGTCAGATTCCCGGAGCGCGACTCACGCGCCAGCAGCAGCGCATCGCGCCGATCGGTCTTGATGCGCTTTTCCGAGGGCTTTCGCGTAATCCTGGAGGGTGCGATGACATCGCACGCCCAGCCTTGCTTGCGCAAGTAGCGCACCCAACCGTAGCCGCAAGGCCCGGCCTCGTACACGACCAGCGTACTTTCCTTGGTGCACACTCGACGCATCGCTTTGCACAGCTCGGCAGGAACCGGATTGATCGTGCCGATAAATCGCGGCGCAGCACGATCTGCCTCCGCAATCGCCATCGCAATGGATTCTTTGTGAATATCCAATCCAATGTAAGAAGTGATAGGCTCTTTCACGGTCTGTCTCCTGATGGTTTTGGCAGAAAGATCCCTTCGGGGACTCTGCATGTGGCTCGGCGCACTCACCTGCGCAACCCACGGTATAGGAGACAGACCACTTCCAAAATTTTCAACATGCGCCGCACTCCGATGAGGACGTGCGGCCATGATGTCTAGTCTCCGTCCAAGCGGGTCACATGAACGATTCGTCCAAATGGATTTCACCGCTGCAGATGCGCCCTGTACGCGTGGTGCGTGCCCTGCCGGTGATCCTGAGCCGCGAGGAGGCAAGCCCCTTTTATCGATACTGCCCGCGCGCTCAAGCATCGAACCGCTCTGTCGGTTGCGGATGGGGGTCGGCTTGCGCGTGAGCGAAATGCGCCTAAGGTCGGAGACATTGACAGCCAGCGGATGCTCATGCGCATCGAGAGAGAGAGAAGGGCAAAAGGACCGCTACGCGCTGCTCGCTCCGATCTTGCTCGAGCGGCGGCGCACCTGCTGGCATGTTGATTTGGCGGTGGCGGCGCTCCCTTGCCCGTTTTCCTAGGTGTACCCAAGGGTGTACCTAGGCATGAATCTCAACACGCGTAAGTAATTGGTCGGGGCGACAAGATTCGAACTTGCGACCCCTTGCACCCCATGCAAGTGCGCTACCAGGCTGCGCCACGCCCCGACCGAGGAGCGAATGATAGCCGAAAAAAACCGGATCTTGGGCTCGAAACTTTCAGTTCCCGCACCGGGCGGTGCGAGGCGGCCGCTAGCGGCGAAGAATTTTAATCAACTCTTCGAGCTCGAGCCGCATCTGATGGATGAGCTGCTGGCTTTGATTGAGATCCACCTGCGCATCGTCGCCCGTGAGCCGATTTCGGGCTCCGCCAATCGTAAAGCCCTGTTCATACAGGAGGCTGCGGATTTGCCGAATGATCAGCACATCCTGCCGCTGGTAATAGCGGCGGTTGCCGCGCCGCTTGACCGGCTTCAGTTGCGGAAACTCCTGCTCCCAGTAGCGCAGCACGTGCGGTTTGACCCCGCATAGATCGCTGACTTCACCGATGGTGAAGTACCGCTTACCCGGGATCGGGGGCAGTTCGCTATTGTTGCTTGGTTCCAGCATATGCCTCGACGCGGGCCTTCAATTTCTGGCCGGGCCGGAAGGTGACTACGCGACGGGCGCTGATGGGAATTTCCTCACCGGTCTTCGGGTTGCGCCCGGGGCGCCGATTCTTATCCCGCAGGTCGAAATTGCCGAACCCGGACAATTTCACCTGTTCGCCGGAAGAAAGCGCCGCACGGATTTCCTCGAAAAACAGATCGACGAGTTCGCGCGCTTCGCGCTTATTGAGACCCAATTGATCGAATAGGGCCTCGGCCATCTCTGCCTTCGTCAGGGCTGCCATGCTTATTCGTCTCTTATTGTGGCGCTCAATACATCCCGTAACCGTCGAGCCACTGCGGCTACTACGGCATCTGCATCGTTATCGGTAAGAGTGCGGGAAGAGTCCTGCAAAATCAAGCCTAAAGCGATACTTTTTCGTCCAGAATCTATACCAGGTCCGCGATAAACATCGAAGACGCGTAACTCGCTCAATAGGCCGGATGCGCTAACAGTAACATTTTCCTGTAAAACTGCGAGAGGCACGTGCTCGTCAACTACCACAGCCAAATCGCGCCGGACGCTGGGGAACCTAGAAGTCCTGTTGAATTGCAATAAGTTAGCTATAAAAGCTAATTCTATTTCTAGATCAAATAAAAATAGGACGTTGGTCACATTCAAGGCTTTGAGCAATTGCGGATGCAGCTCACCCAGCCATCCGATCGGTGTGGCGCCGCGGAATATTCTTGCCGCCCGCCCCGGCCGCAGACACGGCAGCGAGGCTGCTTCGAACCGCACCGACTGCTCATCGCCGGTGAGCGCCAGCACATTAAGCACGTCTGCTTTCACGTCATAAAAATCCAGCGCCTCGCGCGCGCTGCCCCACTGCTCGGGCAAGCGTGCCCCGGTGGCAACACCGGCGAGCGTTTCGATTTCGCGCAAACCGCCGGCGCTGTCCACGGCGAATTTGTTGCCGATCTCGAACAAGCGCACGCGGCTGTGTTGACGGCGCATATTTTCACGGCACGCCGGAATGAGACCGCTCCAGAGCGATACGCGCATCTCGCTCAAATCCGCGGAGATGGGGTTCGAGAGCGGCAGGCTCGGTGTTTGCGGAAACAACTGGCGCTGCACAGCGGGGTCCACAAAACTATAGGTAATCACTTCCCGATAGCCGCGATCGGCCATTGCAGTCAACAACCGATCATTGGGGACGCGTGATTCGGTGGCATAGCCGGCAACTTGCGGTGCAATCGCGTGGCTCTCGGCGATGCTGTCGAAGCCCCTCAAGCGCGCCACCTCTTCGATCAAGTCCGCTTCGATCCGTATGTCGAAACGATGCGGCGGCCTGTGCACCCGCCAACCATCCGGCGTTGTCTCGACTCGGTCCGCGATGGCCGCCATGAGCGAGTGGACCTCGCCATCCGCTACGCTCGACCCAAGCAGTCGAGTCAAGCGGCTGCGGCGCAAGCTGACCCACTCCTCCGCCCCACCGCCATCGTTCGCCACCGTCACTTGCGACGGCCCGGCCTCGCCCCCGGCGATTTCCTTGAGCAGAGCCGTGGCCCGTTCGAGGGCGAGCGCCGGTAAGGTCGGGTCGACTCCGCGCTCGAAGCGCTGCGCGGCATCGGTGAACAAGCCTAACCGGCGTGCGCGGCCGGCAACCGCGTCCGGCGTGAAGTGTGCGGACTCCAGCAACACCTCGGTGGTCGGATCGCCGATGGCCGTTGCGCGGCCGCCCATGATGCCCGCAAGACCGATGGCGCCGCTCGCGTCCGCGATCACCATGAAATCGGGATCGAGGGCGTACTCCCGGTCATCGAGCAAGATCACACGCTCGTTAGGCGTGGCAGCTCGCACCGTGATCCCGCCCGCGAGCCGTGCCAGATCGTACGCATGCATCGGCTGGCCGAGTTCGGTCATCACATAATTGGTGACATCGACGACGGGGGAGATGCTGTTGATGCCGACACGACGCAGACGCTCGCGCAACCAGGGCGGCGATTTGGCGTGCGGCCTCACGCCGCGAATCACGCGCGACGCGAAGATGGGACATCCCGCCGCCTCGAGGGCGATCGGAAATACGGACGCATGGGCGGCGGCGGACGGAGCGACGCTGATCTTGAGATAGCGCCGTTCCCGCGCAGCGGCATAATCGCGCGCGATGCCGAACACGCTCATGCAGTCGCCGCGGTTCGGCGTCGCGTTCACCTCGAGCACCGTGTCATCGAGATCGAGCGCCTCGCGCACATCACGGTTGAGCGGCAGGCATCCGGACAGCTCCATGATCCCCTCGTGCTCATCGCCCAGACCCAGCTCGCGCGCCGAACACAACATCCCGTTCGATTCCAGGCCGCGCAGCTTCGCGCGCTTGATGCTGACATTGCCCGGCAATTGCGCGCCGACCATGGCGACGGCCACCTTGAGTCCGGCACGCACGTTTTTGGCGCCGCAGATGATTTGCAGACGATTGCTGCCATCGGTGGTCACCTGGCACACCGATAGCTTCTCCGCGTCCGGGTGGCGGCTGGTCTCGAGCACTTCTCCGATCACGACGCCGGAAAACGGCGCCGCCACGGGCATGACCGATTCCACCTCGAGACCCGCCAGCGTGAGCTGCTCGGCGAGCTGCGCGGGCGTCACCGCGAGCGGCGTGAATTCCTGCATCCAGCGATAGGTTATTTTCACGGGAATTGCTTCAAGAACTGCAAATCGTTTTCGAAGAACAACCGCAAATCATCCACGCCATAGCGCAGCATCGTGACCCGCTCGATCCCCATGCCGAACGCATAGCCCTGCCAGCGTTCGCTGTCGATGCCGGCGGCCGCGAGCACGTCGGGATGAATCATTCCGCAGCCGAGAATCTCAAGCCACCCGGACTGTTTGCACACCCGGCACCCTGCGCCGTGGCAGAAAACGCATTCGACGTCCACTTCGGCAGACGGCTCGGTGAAGGGAAAATAGGAAGGCCGCAGCCGCATACCTAAGCTCTGCTCGAAGAAATGTTCGACGAAGGTGTGCAGCATGCCCTTCAAATTCGCGAAGCTGACATTCTCGCCGACCACGATGCCTTCGACTTGGTGGAACATGGGCGTGTGCGTCATGTCCGAGTCGCGGCGATAGACCCGGCCCGGCGCAATGAGGGACAGCGGCGGCGGCCGGGCGCTCATGGCGCGAATCTGTACCGGCGAGGTGTGCGTGCGCAGCAGCCGGCCGTCCGGAAAATAAAATGTGTCGTGCATGGCGCGCGCCGGATGATTCGCTGGAATATTGAGCGCCTCGAAATTGTGGAAATCATCCTCGACTTCCGGCCCGGTGGCGACTTCAAAGCCTGCCTGCAGGAAGATCCGCTCGATGCGCAGGCGCGTGCGCGTGACCGGGTGCAAACTGCCCGGCTCCTGGCCGCGCCCCGGCAGAGTCACATCGATGGAGCCGCCGGCCAGTTCGGCGCGCAGCGCCTCCTCTTCCAAGCGTCTGCGGCGCCCCTCCAGGGCCGTCTGAATAGCGACCTTGGCCTCGTTGATTCTCTGGCCTGCGGCCGGACGCTCCTCGGCGGGCAGCCTCCCCAGACTCTTCAACTGCTCCGTGAGCAAGCCCTTCTTACCCAGGAGCCGTACCCGAACCTCGTCCAAAGCGCCGAGATCGCGAGACGCGGCGACGTCTGCGAGGGCTTGCTCAACGAGCGAGGACAGGATTTCTGCTGTGGCCATGGACGATTCCATGAGGATCGTGCGGGAATTGGCCGGGGGCGCATAGGCCCATCGGCCAATCCCGCCGCATCCTCGTTGGCCTCAGGCCGCGAGGCTGGCCTTGGCTCGTTCTGCCCTCGCCTTTTCAGCAATGGCGGTAAATGCCGGCATGTCATGCACCGCGAGGTCGGCGAGCACCTTGCGGTCGATGGCCAAACCGGCTTTGTTCAGTCCATCGATCAGCGTGCTGTAGGTCAGCCCGCACAGCCGTGCGGCGGCGTTGACGCGCGTGATCCACAGCGCGCGGAACTCCCGCTTCTTCTCGCGCCGCCCGCGGTAGGCGTACTGCCCCGCTTTGATGACGGCTTGCTTCGCCGCGCGGAACACTTTGCGCCGCGCATTGTAATAGCCCTTCGCTTTCTTGAGGATTTTCTTGTGCCGCCGGCCGGCGACGACGCCGCGTTTAACTCGTGCCATATCTGCTACTCCCTATTCGATCAAGCGTACGGAAGCAGGTGCTTGACGCGATTCACATCGGTCTCGTTCACCTGCATTTCGCGGCGCAGCTGACGCTTACGCTTGCTGGGCTTTTTCGTCAAAATATGACGACGGTGGGACTGGGCGCGCTTGAAGCCGCTCGCTGTCTTGCGAAAACGCTTCGCCGCAGCCCGCTTGGTTTTCAACTTGGGCATGATCTACTCCTAATTTTTTAGCCTGGGCTCACAAGCGCTCAACAACAGTCTCGCGACCCTTGCATGCGCGCCGCTCGCCGGCGGGGTGACAAACTTTTTAAGGTCTGCCGCTCACTTCTTTTTGGGCCCGAACACCATGACCATTTGTTTGCCCTCCATCAGCGGACTCTGCTCGACCACCGAATAGGGGGCGAGATCCTCAGAGATCCGCGTCAAGAGCCGCCGACCGATGTCTTGGTGCACGAGCTCACGGCCACGGTAACGCAAGGTCACCTTAGCCTTATCACCCTCGGACAAGAAGCGCAGGATGCTACGCAGTTTGACCTGGTAGTCCGCCTCCTCCGTCCCGGGACGAAACTTCACTTCCTTTACCTGAATCTGCTTCTGCTTACGCTTCGCCGCGTGCGCTTTCTTGTTTTGCTCGAACAAGAATTTGCCGAAATCCATTACTCGAACTACAGGGGGCTCCGCCATCGGCGAGACCTCGACGAGGTCCAGTGCTTGTGAGCTTGCCATTTGTAGCGCTTCTGCGCGCGTCATGACCCCTGCTTGGCTTCCATCCGCTGCGATCACCCGCACCGATGGTGCGGAGATCTCCTCATTGCGCCTTACGCGCTTCGACGTTGCGATACGCGATCCTCCAAAATAAGACGGCCGCGGCTCGCGACTTCGTCGCAAAGCAAGGCGGTGAGCTCCGCGAGCTCCAAACTGCCTAGGTCTTTGCCACCGCGCGTGCGTACGGCCAGGGTATGTCCCTCGACTTCCCGATCGCCGGCGACCAAGAGGAAAGGGACACGCTTAAGTGTATGCTCGCGAATTTTAAAGCTTACCTTCTCATACCTCAAGTCCGTCTCTACGCGAAGCCCCTGATTTTTCAGGTTTTCCGCCACTTCTTCACAGTAATCGTCGTGCCTGTTCGTAATTCCCATGACGACCGCCTGTACCGGCGCGAGCCAGGTGGGGAGTTTCCCGGCGTGATGCTCGAGCAAAATGCCGATAAAGCGCTCCAGCGACCCGAACATCGCCCGGTGCAGCATCACTGGGGTGTGCCTTTGGCTGTCCTCGCCGATATAGGTCGCGCCCAGCCGGTCCGGCAGATTCAAATCGACTTGCAGAGTGCCGCACTGCCAATCTCGGCCGATCGCATCACGCAGCACGAACTCGAGCTTCGGTCCGTAGAAGGCGCCCTCCCCCGGGTTAAGCGTGGTCTCGATGCCGGCAGCCGCGGCGGCCTGCAACAGCGCCGCCTCCGCTTTATCCCAAATCTCATCGGACCCGACTCGCTTGGGCGGCCGGTCGGAGAACTTGATGCGCACGTCGTCGAAGCCGAAATCGCGATAAATGCTCAAGATCAGCTCCGTCACCTTCACCGATTCGGCGGTGATCTGCTCGGATGTGCAAAAAATGTGCGCATCGTCTTGAGTGAAGGCGCGCACGCGCATCAGCCCGTGCAAAGCACCGGAAGGCTCATAGCGATGCACCTTGCCGAATTCGGCCAAGCGCAGCGGAAGTTCACGATAGCTGCGCAATCCCTGCTTGAACACCTGGACGTGCCCGGGGCAGTTCATGGGCTTGATCGCGAACGTGCGCTCATCGGGCGTTTTTGTCATGAACATGTTTTCGCCGAATTTCTCGACGTGACCGGACTGCACCCACAGCTCCCGGTCCATGATTTCCGGCGTGTTGACTTCCAGGTACCCAGCCTCGTTCTGGCGCTCCCGCATGTAGGCGATGAGCTGTTGAAACAGCACCCAACCCTTGGGATGCCAGAACACCGCGCCCGGCGCTTCCTCCTGCAAATGGAACAAGTCCAATTCCTTGCCGATGCGCCGGTGATCGCGCTTCTCGGCCTCCTCCAAGCGCGTGAGATATTCCTTGAGCTGTTTCTCGGTGGCCCATGCCGTACCGTAAATTCGCTGCAACATTTCGTTGCGCGAATCGCCGCGCCAGTAAGCACCGGCCACTTTCATGAGTTTGAAGGCCTTCAACTTGCCGGTGCTCGGAACGTGCGGTCCGCGGCACAGATCCTCCCAATCCCCCTGACCGTACAGGCTGATGGGCTCATTCGATGGGATCGCGGCGATGATCTCGGCCTTGTAGTGCTCGCCAAGCTTCTTGAAGTGTTCGACGGCCGCGTCTCGCGGCAGCACGCGGCGATGCACCTTGAGATCTTTGGCGGCAATATCGGCCATGCGCTTCTCGATGGCGGCCAAGTCATCGGTCGAGAACGGCCTCTTGTAGGCAAAATCGTAGTAGAAGCCATCCTCGATCACCGGACCAATGGTGACCTGGGCGTCCGGGTACAGCTCCTGCACGGCATTCGCCAACAAGTGCGCCGTTGAATGGCGGATGATTTCCAGACCCTCAGGGTCGCGATCGGTCACGATACTGACCGCGGCGTCATGATCGACCACCCTCGACGTATCGACCAAGGTGCCGTCGACTTTGCCCGCGATCGCCGCCTTGGCGAGGCCGGGACCAATGCCGGCCGCAATCTCCGCCACGGAAACGGGGTGATCGAAGTGCCTTCGGCTGCCATCGGGAAGTGTAATTAGGGGCATGGAAACCATCCTAACAAAGGCGGCGCGGCGCGGACCGAAGCAGAATGCCGGCCGCCGTAGCCCGGCACCCCCTCAAGGAGGTGGTGCGCGCTAGTGGGATCGAACCACTGACCCCCACCATGTCAAGGTGATGCTCTACCGCTGAGCTAAGCGCGCTCGAAGGGCGCGAAAGATACCGGATTCGATGCCGCCGATAAAGGGCAACCTGCCGAATCGCTGTAATTTCACCGGGCCGCGTCAGGCGCGGCCGGCCCAGGTCGGGCCGCGTCAGGCGCCGCCGGCCGAGGTGCGGCCGGCGCGGGTGCGCCCGCCGCTGGCTCGGCCTGGCACGCCTCGGCCGGTCGCGGGCCGGCGGGATTCGCCAGGGGCGGAGCAGCGAGCGGCGCCTCGGGCGCCGCCTCCGGCAGCGGCGGTGCAGGCTTCAGCACGCAGCGGAACTGAATGTCCCCAAGGGTCAACAGATCCCCATCGCTCAAGAGTTGACGGGAGACTTTGCGTCCGTTCACCAGCACGCCGTTGGTGCTGTTCAAATCTTCGATGATGAGTTCACGCGCGCCCTTGATGATCAAGGCGTGATGTCGACTCACCGACGTCGAATCGATGTGCAATTCGCAGCCCAGCGCCCGGCCGATTCGGGTGCGGCGCGCCAAGGGGTAGGTGGTATCGTGCTCGCCATCGATCCGGACGAGTTCCGCTGAGTATTCCACCCCCACGGCGGGTCCGACGGTTGCGGCCGGCGCGCTGCCGAGCTTTTCGATGGTCGTCTGAATCCGCCCCAGTGCCGTCGCATTGTGGCTCTCGCTGCGTTCCAAACGTCGGATCAGGAATTCGCGCTCCTCGAGCGCACCGCGAGTGCGTTCCAAGGCGGCGCGCAGGCTGCGGTTGTCCTCGTTGAGTCGATCGAGGCTCAGAGTCTTCAGCGCCAATTCGTCGTTCAAGCGCTTGACCTCCGCCTGGATGGGCTGGACCGGCCGCCGCGCTTCGTTCAAGTGCGCCATCAGGACCGTCATTTCCTCCTCATGTGTTTCCGCCTCTGCTTGCAATTGCGCGATTTGTGCCGCCTGCTCGGCATGTTTCTTGTCCGCTGCCGCCAGCAATTCCTTGACGCGCTGCGCCTCGCCGAAACTCTGCGCGCGCGCCTCCGCGAGAGCGTGGTCGCGCGCCGCCAGCTCGCTGTGCACGTGCTCGCGCTCGCTCTCCAACGCATCGATCCGGGCGCTCAGGTCCGCGCGCGTGCGCCGACTCTCCTCCAGCTCGTGCGTCTTTTTGCCGAGCGTCGCGGCATCCGCCGCCGCGGCGCCGCGCAGCTTCGCAATGGTTTCGTCCTGCTCGATGAGCTTGCCGCTCAGCACCGCGGCGGTTTGTTTGAATCGATCGCACTCCGCCTGCACCGCCCCATGGCCGGCCCGCGCCGCATCCGCCGTTGCGTCCGATTCGAGAAACAGATTCTGATTGAAGCCGCCGCGCCAATCCCGCGTGCGTAAGATTTCCAGGTAAGCGTCCGCCTGCCGCTTGATGGTGCTCAATTCCTGCCGCGTGGCGTGCAGTTCGGATTCACCGTGCTTGAGCCGAGCCGTGAGCGCGGCCGCGGATTGCTGCGAGCCCTGCAACTCGAGGGCGATCTCCTCCAGGTGGCCGCGGGCCGACTGCAGCTCCGCTTCGAGTTGCGCGCTGGCTTGAGAGCGCGCCTCGAGCACGGGGACAATGTTGGCGTGCTCGCGCTGCAACGCATGCAGCTGCGCGTCGCGCTCACCGAGCGAATGCTGCGCATGCTCGAGAGTGGCGTCGCGCGCCGCCAGCGCATCGCGCAGCATCCGCGACTCGCTTCGATGGCGCTCCGCATCGCGCAGCGCCTCCTCAGCGCGGGCGCGGGCGGCTTCCGCCGTGGCGTTCCTATCGGCCAGCGCTCGATCCATTTCACGCGACCGGTGCTGCTCCACCGCCAGGGACGACTGCGCCGCCGCAAGGTCGGCGGCCAGCGCGTTGGCCCGCACCAGCGCCGCCGCTTCCGCATCGCGCACCTTCTCGTAGCGCCGCCTGAGCGCGTCATACTCGGCGCCTTGCCGCGCGATGCGCTCCTCGACCGAACGCACGCTCTCGGCGAGCGAGGGCAGGTCGACCGCCGGCGGACGAGCGAAGTCCGACTGTGTCGGCTGGCCGGCAATGACCGGCGAGCCCGGCAGCACCGACGTCTGGTCCAGCCGTACGGCGTCGTCCTCCATATCGTGATCGAAGACCACGCCTTCGAGGATCCGCAGCTTATCGGTTCGGTCGAGGTCCGCTTCCTGGGATTGACTGCCATCTACCACCATCCCAACCTCCTCAGCCTACCCCACCAATGTGGTCGGTACGCCAAACGCCGACTGCCGAAGCCTCTGAATCTCATCGCGCAACCGCGCCGCCTGTTCGAATTCAAGATTTCGCGCGAGGCGCATCATTTCGGCTTCCAGCTTCTTGATGCGCTTGACCGCCTGCTCGGGCGCGAGCAGCGCGTACTCCGCACTCGCATCCCGCACCTGATTCTCCTGCACGGAGCGCGCGCCTTCCATCACGTCGCTCACCGCTTTGACGATCGTCCGCGGGGTTATGCCGTGCTGGGCATTGAATTCGATCTGCTTGTTGCGACGCCGCTCGGTCTCCGCGATGGCGCGCTCGATCGACCCAGTACGCTGGTCCGCATACAAAATCGCCTTGCCCTGCACATTGCGCGCGGCGCGGCCGATCGTCTGAATCAAGGAGCCCTCTGAACGCAGAAATCCCTCTTTGTCGGCATCGAGGATGGCCACCAAGGACACTTCGGGCATGTCCAGCCCTTCGCGCAGCAGGTTGATGCCGACGATCACGTCGAACTTCCCCAGGCGCAGATCGCGGATGATTTCCGAGCGTTCCACGGTCTCTATGTCCGAATGCAGGTACCGGACCTTCACGCCATGTTCGTTGAGGTATTCGGTCAGATCCTCTGCCATTCGCTTGGTGAGTGTGGTGACCAGTACGCGCTCATTCGCCTGCGAGCGCAATCGGATCTCCGACAGCAAATCGTCCACTTGGGCGCGCACCGGGCGCACTTCCACTTGCGGGTCGACCAGGCCCGTCGGGCGCACGACCTGTTCGACGATTTGGCCGGAGATTCGCTTCTCATACGGTCCGGGGGTCGCGGACACATAGATGGCCTGCGGCGCCAAGAGCTCGAACTCCTCGAATCGCAGCGGCCGGTTATCGAGCGCCGACGGCAGACGAAAGCCGTATTCGACCAATGTCTCCTTGCGAGAGCGATCACCCCTGTACATGGCGCCGAGCTGCGGAATCGTTTGGTGACTCTCGTCGATCACGAGCAGGGCGTTCTTCGGCAGATAATCGAACAAGCACGGCGGCGGCTCGCCGGGCTGGCGGCCGGACAAGAAGCGCGAGTAGTTTTCGATGCCAGCGCAATAGCCCACTTCATTCATCATTTCGAGATCGAACAGAGTGCGCTGCTGCAGGCGCTGCGCCTCGAGGAGTTTGCCCGCGCCGTTCAGTTCCAAAAGCCGCGTGCGTAATTCGGCGCGAATCTCCTCCACCGCCTTGTGTACGCGCTCCTTCGGCGTCACGTAATGCGTCGATGGGTACACGGTGAGCCGCGGTACCTTGCGCAGCACTTCGCCGGTGAGCGGATCGAACAAGCTTAAGCTCTCGACCGTGTCGTCGAACAATTCCACGCGCACCGCCTCGCGTTCAGACTCGGCCGGAAAGATGTCGATGACGTCGCCGCGCACCCGGTAGGTGCCCTGCTGCAAATCGATCTCATTGCGCGTGTACTGCATGTCCGCCAGCCGCCGCAGCAACTTGCGCTGTGCGAGGATCTCGCCGCGCGACATGTGCAGCACCATGGACAGATATGCCTGCGGGTCGCCCAAACCGTAGATCGACGATACCGTCGCAACGATGATCGAGTCGGGCCGTTCGAGCAGCGCCTTGGTCGCGGACAGGCGCATCTGTTCGATGTGTTCGTTGATCGAGGCGTCCTTCTCGATGAAGGTGTCGGACGCCGGCACGTAGGCCTCAGGCTGGTAATAGTCGTAGTACGACACGAAGTATTCGACGGCATTCTTCGGAAAGAACACCTTGAACTCACCGTACAGCTGCGCCGCCAGTGTCTTGTTGTGAGCAAGCACGAGGGTCGGCCGCTGCAGTTGCTGAATCACATTGGCGATCGTGAAGGTCTTGCCCGATCCCGTAACACCCAACAAGGTCTGGTGCGCAAGGCCGCTCGTGAGCCCGTCCACCAATTTTTCAATCGCCTGAGGCTGATCGCCCGCCGGAAGGTAATCCGCATACAAATCAAAGCGCATCGTTTATTCTCGCACGTTGGAACCAAGGGGGCACCCGCGACCATAGCGCACGCCTGTGGTTTTTCGTACACTCTCTGGCCGTTTTTACATCCCGCCGTCATTACAAAGGAAGATCCCCCTTGCCCGTGTCCATTTCCAAGCGCGTTCAGAAGGTTAAGCCCTCTCCCACCATGGCGATGACCGCCCGGGCCGCCAAGCTCAAAGCCGAGGGTAAGGACATACTCGGCCTGGCGGCCGGCGAGCCGGACTTCGACACGCCTTTACATATCGCGGATGCGGGCGTCGAGGCGATTCGCACGGGACTCACCCGCTACACCGCGGTTGACGGCACGGCTGAGCTCAAGGACGCCATTGCTGCCAAGTTCAAACGCGAGAATGGGCTGACCTACGACCGCAGCCAGATTCTGGTTTCCTCCGGCGCGAAACAAACCTGCTTCAACTTGTGCGCCGCGCTCTTGGATCCGGGCGACGAATGCGTGATCCCCGCGCCCTACTGGGTATCCTATCCCGACATGGTGCTCCTGGCCGACGCGGAGCCCGTGATTGTCTATGGGGGTGCCGAGCACGGGTACAAGATCACGCCGGCGCAATTAGCCGCGGCCATCACGTCGCGCACCAAATTATTCATCCTCAACAGCCCGAGCAATCCTACCGGTGCCGCCTACACGGGGTCGGAGCTCAAAGCGCTCGGAGCGGTGCTCGACAAGCACCCGCAAGTGGTGATTGCTTCGGATGAAATGTATGAGCACATCTACTGGGCGCCTGAACCTTTCTTGAGCTTTGCCCAGGCCAATCCGCAGCTCTATGGCCGCACGGTCACGATCAACGGCGTCTCCAAGGCCTACGCCATGACCGGATGGCGTATCGGTTACTGCGGGGGCCCGAAGGACATCGTGGCTGCGATGAGCACCATCCAAGGCCAGTCGACCTCAAATGCCTCGAGCATTTCACAGCGGGCGGCAACGGTGGCGTTGAACGGCAGCCAAGCCTGTGTCAGCGAGATGAACAAAGCCTTCAAGGAGCGCCATGATTTTGTGGTCGCGGCCTTGAATGCAATTCCCGGCATCTCTTGTTCGCCCGGCGCCGGCACGTTCTATGCCTTTGCCGATGTGCAGGGCGCGATGCGCGCCCTCGGCATCAAAGACGATGATGCGTTTGCCGAATACTTGCTGGTGGAAGCCGGCGTGGCGGTCGTGCCCGGCTCCGGATTCGGGGCGCCGGGTCACATTCGGATCTCGTTCGCGTGCAGCATGAAAATGTTGGAGGATGCGGTGCGCCGGATCGAACGCGTGCTCGCAGTAGCGGTAGCGAAGCGCGCCTGACCGCGCGGCCGCGGAGCGGGATCGCCTCCGCAGCAGCATGGTGACGTTTCCGCGGAAACTTCCTCTAAAAGACACGAGAAATAATATATAAGTAACTGTCTTTACTATTGTTTGTGGATTTTAAATATTGACGATTTGAGTGGGGCTGTATCGGTTACGATCTTCGACATGCAATACAAGAATCTTGGCGGCACGGGCTTGAAGGTCTCCCAACTGTGTTTGGGCTGTATGACCTTTGGCGTTCCCGAGCGCGGCGATCAGCCATGGAGCTTGCCCGAAAATCAAAGCCGCCCCGTGATCCGCAAGGCCGTCGATTTGGGGATCAATTTCTTCGATACCGCCAATGCGTATTCCGACGGGACCTCCGAGGAAATCGTCGGGCAGGCGCTCAGGGATTACACGCGCCGCGACGAAGTGGTGATCGCCACCAAGGTGTTCTTCCCGATGAGCAAGGGTCCGAACGGCGGCGGCCTCTCGCGCAAGGCGATCTTCACGGCGATCGACGCCAGTCTGCGGCGGCTCGGCACCGATTACGTGGACCTGTATCAGATTCATCGTTGGGACCACACCACGCCGATCGAGGAGACGCTCGAAGCCCTGCACGATGTGGTGAAGGCCGGCAAGGCGCGCTACCTAGGCGCCTCATCGATGTACGCGTGGCAGTTCAGCAAGGCGCTCAACCTCGCGCGACAGCTAGGCTTAACACCCTTCGTCAGCATGCAGAACCTTTACAACCTGCTGTACCGCGAAGAGGAGCGTGAAATGCTGCCGCTGTGCGCCGACGCGCGAATCGCAGTACTGCCGTGGAGTCCACTCGCCCGCGGGCGCCTGGCCCGCGCTGGGGGCACGGAAACGGCGCGCACCCGGACCGACCGGTATGTCAACGTCCTGTTCGGCGCCACTGAGGCGTCGGATCGAGAAGTTATCGAACGCGTGGCCGCTATCGCCCAATCTCGCGGCGTGCCGCAGGCGCAAGTCGCGCTCGCCTGGCTCTCACAGAAATCGGTCGTGACGGCCCCCATCGTCGGCGCCTCCAAACCTCAGCATCTCGACGATGCCGTGGCAGCGCTCGAGCTCAACCTGAGCGAGTCCGAGATCGCGCAACTCGAAGCACCGTACGTGCCGCACGCCATCGTCGGTCACGTTTAACCGCCGCCGGCGCGTGATTTCTTGACTTCGCGATTGACTTAGAGGCCTGGCTTCCCGAGAATCCCCGCCTCCTCCGCATTCCCCGGTAGCTCAGTGGTAGAGCGACGGACTGTTAATCCGTTGGTCGGCGGTTCGAATCCGTCCCGGGGAGCCACAGAATCAATTACTTAGAAGAGTATAACTGTCGAATTGATCGCTTGATATGGCACCTCGGGTGCAGTATGGGTGCAGTATGTGAAGTGCCTCAGCGTGAACTCAACCGTGCAAAAACAGGTTAGAAACCGTTCGCTCTGGAGGCCGTCGATCCACCACGCGAAACTCGGCTGTCAACCGGCGCGCAAAGCTGACCAGCTTCCGGCGTCCAACATTGACCAGGGTAGGACGGTTATTTGAAGGCTCTTCGGTATCGGATTTCATTTGATGGATGGAAGAAGCGCCCCCTGGACCTTGGGTCCCCCGGTTTTTTGGATTTCCGATCTCATTGACGTTTCTTGAAGCGATAGCTGTCGTTGCCGGTCTCGATGATTTCGCATCGGTGCGTGAGTCGATCAAGCAACGCGGTGGTCATCTTGGCATCGCCGAACACGGCGCTCCATTCGCCGAAGGACAAGTTGGTGGTGATAGCGAGGCCCGTTCGTAGAGCTTGCTGATCAGGTGGAACAGCAATGCTCCGCCGGGGGGATCCAGGGCGCGGCCTTCGAGCGAACCAGGACAACGACGGAATGGCCTTTCGCCAGGGCGTCGCGGACGATCAGCCGTCCGGTTCAGCCCGCTGCACCCAAACAAGAACCTTCATGTTCGATCTCGATCTTCATTGGTGTGAACGTCGCGGTTCACGCCGTCACGGCCTTCTGGGCCGCCGCGAAGACGTCGCGTGCGGACGTCGTACCCGCTACGTGCTCCGTACCCTCGACTCCGAGGTCCATCCATCCTGCATTCACGGCCTCAAACATTTCTTCGGCAGGTCCGGTGTGGCCCTTCGGGATGCCGAATTGCTCGAACGCTTTCGCCCACCCTGCACGCGGGACTGCAAAGGCTTTCACGTCGAGATTCAGGACTTCACCCAATTGCTCCGCGACTTCATCGGCGGTGACCATCGAACCAAGCTCGACGACGCGCTGCCCTGACCACGCTGGCCCGGTCAAAAGGGTTGCGACCTCCGCGCCAATGTCGTTCGTCGCGACCATGGTCGATTTCCGGTTTGTCGGATTGTAGTAGACCGGTAGCGTTCCGCCCTGGGCGACCTGCAAGCCGTAGAGGAAGTTCTCGAAGAATCCACCAGCGCGCACAAATGCGATTGGCAATATCAGGTCGCGAAAACCTTGCTCCAGAAGCGACAAGGCCGTGATCATCCCAAGCCCGCTGCTCCTGTTCGCACCCATCGACGAAAGCGCTACCACCCGCGGCGGCGCTGCCTTGGTGAGCGCCTCGACATAGTTCGCAATCACGCCCTTGGCTTCTTTGTAATCGGGCGAGGGGGCCCAGACAGCCGGCAACATGACAAACGCACCTTCGACGCCTTTGAGTGCGCGCTCGATGGCCGCCGAATCATTCCAATCACCGTCAACCAGTTCCACGCCCTGGTTCGCCCAGCTTGACGTCTTTTCGCGATTGCGGACGAGCGCGCGTACTTCCCTGCCGTGCGCCAACAGATGTTCTGCCGTCGCGCCGCCCACTTTTCCCGTGATTCCCATTACTAGAAACATAAGTTTTCTCCGGATGTTGAGGGACAGAGCACTGCCCCGGTTGATTTAACGGATGAGCGGCAGAATGGCCCGGATACGGGGATCGCGCGCGTAGAGGCCGACCCATGTCATCGCGCCCAGAAGCAGCGAAATGATTTCCGGCGGCGACCCCAACTCACCAATGCGGACATGGGCGCAGATGGCACCTCCCAAAAAGCCCGTCACTAGGATCGCGCCGAGGACGGCGGTGGCCGGGATGGCGTAGAGGATGGCGCAGGCGAGTAGGATCGGACCCACGACACGGGTCAGGTCCATCGCGAACCCGGTTTCCTGCAACATGCTCGCGATCTGTGCCGGCGCGAAAAGCTGAATAGTGCCGTCTGCCACCAGAGCGATAACGACAAACGCGCTCGTTATCCCGCCGGCCCACAGGGCGCGATGCGGGGTCATCGTTTCAGGTACCTGATACAGATTCATAGTTTTGGACACTTGTCATTCTCCGATGGGGGATACCAATATTTGGAGCTTACTGTGTCTCCTAGGTATGATAAACACCGAGGAAATGAACTCACTGTTCTCTTTGCGGTGAACAATACCGAGGCACGAAAATGCAGAATCTCGAACCCATCCTGATTTTCATAACGGTAGCGGAAATGGCGAGCTTCACCCGCGCAGCCGATAGCCTGGGCATTCAGAAGGGAAGGGCCTCAACGGCCGTCCGGAAGCTGGAAGAAGATCTCGGTGTCAGGCTTCTGCACCGGACGACGCGTAGCGTGCAGTTGACGGAAGACGGACGGGTATTTCATGCACGTGCCCGCGATCTGCTTGCCGACGTTGATGATCTGCACTCAATGTTCGCAAGCGATCAAGTGGCACTTCGCGGGCGCTTACGGGTTGATCTGCCGAGCGAGTTGGCGCGCACCACTATCGTGCCAGCCTTGCCGGCCTTCATGGCGACTTATCCCGAGTTGGAGCTGGAGGTGTCGAGTACGGATCGGCAAGTTGATCTGGTTCAAGAGGGGTTTGACTGCGTATTGCGACTTGGTCCCATCGGGGACGAGACGCTGGTTGCCCGCCCGCTGGGCAAGTTACGCATGGTCAACGCCGCCAGTCCTGCCTACCTGGCGCGCTATGGCGTCCCTCGATCGCTAGAAGATCTGCAGCATCAGAAACATCGGGCAATTCATTTCGCACGGACGCTCGGCGCAAAACCCTATGGATGGGAGTATCCGCACGGCGACAGCTACGCGAGGCTTCAGTTGCCAGGTGCGCTGCACGTCAACAGCGTGCAGACCTACGAAGCCGCTGGTGTCGCCGGCCTTGGCCTGATTCAGGCACCACTGTTGGCGATTGGCCGTTACTTGGAGAGTGGAGCGTTGATAGAGCTTCTACCAGATTTTCAGCACAAGCCGCTCGACGTCTCCCTGGTAGTAGCGCATCGGCGCAACCTGTCGCGCCGAGTCCGCGCATTCATGAAATGGATCGAAAATGTGCTCGCGCCCTACCTAGAATAGCGAAACGAACCGCTTCGCCCTGCCCTCGATTCGCCGAAGGACAAGTTGGTGGTGGTCAGCGAGGCCCGTTCGTAGAGCTTGTTGATCAGGTGGAACAGCAATGCTCCGCCGTCCGCCGAGAAGGGCAAGTAGCCGTGAAGCTCATTTTCCTCTTTGTGAGGTGGCGGATTAGGTGTCGATTATCACCTCTGTGAGAAGGCGGGTTTTGGCGGTTTTAACCTCTTCGTTTTTTGTCGGCCGCATTTTTTTGGCGAATTTCGCTGACCGCAGCGGACGTCGGTGGCGCTCGGGGTGGGGAGCTCAGCACGAACATAGTGAAGAAGATTATGGATGTCGCCAAAAATCCCGCGCGCGTATTCTGGATTGTGGTCCGCAAAAATCGCCATAGCCCGCCTGAGCGAGTTCAGCGCTGCGGGTATGGCATGATCGGTACGTGCTGGGCGCCGTCGTTATCGTCGTGCGGGTGTTATCCGACCTTGATTGGCGGGGCCGGGCTGACATTTCGGCAGCGCGTGTCCCTGGAAGCCGAGGTTCTATTCCTGCGCCGGCAGCTGGCCCTGTATGTAGAGCGGCGGGTGAAGCCTAGTCGGCTCGATGCGGCAACGCGGGTAAGTTTGGCGCTCCTGTCGCGGTTGTTCGAATGGCGCTCGGCGCTGGTTGTGGTGCGACCCGAGACGCTGATTCGTTGGTCAGGCGCGAATGCACCGCGCAGCCCATGACGGTATCGAGCAGAGTCGCCGCATAGCCCCCATGCACCGAGCCGATGGGGTTGTAAGCCGCCCTGGTGGGCGACCCGTCGAATGTCACGAATCCCTCTTCCGCAGAAACGGTACGAATGTCGAGCGTCTTGACGATACCCTCATACCCAGTTCTGCCGGCAAAGATCGCACGGAGCTGCTCGATGCCCGAAAGGTCGGGCATATCTGCAATGGCGTTCATTGTTGGGTTCCTCCCAAAAGTGTGGTATCGCTCAGTCCCAGACGCGCCTTGATGCTCTCGCGCGCGGACCTCAATAGTTCATCTGACAATCGGGTGTCGGACACCGTCCGGGAGACCGCGACTGCACCTGCTATCGCGGAAAGAACCGATGCGGCAAGCGCCTCGCTGTCGCTGATACCGGCGGCCTCGATCGTGTCAGTGAACCTGTTGAGGAGTGACCTCATGCCGGAATCGAAGGTCTTGCGGAACTTCTTGGATTGTCGAGGCAAATCGGAATTAAGAGCGACGATCGGGCACTCCCGCGAAAGATTATCTCGATGAGCGGGTGACACGTAGAAATTGATATATCGCGCGAGCGCGTCGAACGTCAAGTAGGCAAATGGACGGCAGGAAACTGGCCCCTCGGGGGCTCAAACGTCACTTGGCGCCCTCCGGCATGCCAAAATCCACGAGTTCTCAACCGCGACTCAGCCTGGACTCCGAAAGAAGCCGTACTGCCTCTGCAATATTCCGTCTTAACGCCGTGGGACGCTTTTGGGCATCCGGATCCAGCTGCCCAAACGGGTTCGCTGCGGTCCAAGCCGTGGCGAGCGCCATGATTGCCGTGAGGAGGAATCCCGAGGGGAAGCTGGTTCCCAGCTGACCTGTTTTCTGTGCCTTCTGCAGCGCCGCTACTTTCCTGACCATGGCGAATTGAAATTCTGACGCAATTGGCGATAAGTTCCATAGTCTTGCAACTTACGCCCAGCCGGGTCATCGTTTGCCGTATGCGGGATTGGCTCGTCCTGATGGCTCATCTCATCGTCACGACGATCAGAACCGTGACTCCCGGCGGTGCCCGCGCAGTCATATCCGAATCGCTTCTTCTGAAGCATCAGTTACTGATCCTGAATCGATCTCGAAAGAAGGCACCGAAGCTGCGCGCCTTGGACCGTATCCTGCTGGGCCTGAGCGCAATGCTCGTGTCTCCTCAGCGCATACTGAAACTCGGGGTCGCCATCAGGCCCTCGACGCTGTTGCGATTTCATCGAGCACTGGTCCGACGAAAGTATCAATGGCTGTTTTCCGGTAAGCCCCGGCGTCGCCCCGGCCCCAAGGGACCGTCACAGGAACTGATTGCCGCAATCCTGGAAATCAAGCGCCTCAACCCGCGCTTTGGCTGTCCCCGCATCGCCCAGCAGATTTCGCACGCCTTCGGCCTGGAAATCGACAAGGACGTCGTGCGCCGGATTCTCGCGAGCTACCCTCTCCCAACGTCCGGGGGTCAGGGTCCGTCGTGGCTCTCAGCCATCGCTGAAGCCCGCGACAGCCTGTGGAGCATCGATCTGTTTCGATGCGAGTCCATCCTGCTGAAGAGCTTCTGGGTGATGGTCGTCATGGACGTCTTCACGCGTCGCATCGTCGGATTCGGAGTTGAACCTGCGCATATCGACGGCGTCAGCGTCTGCCGCATGTTCAACCACGCTCGGTGCGGCCAGCCACTTCCCAGGCGCCTCAGTTCCGACCACGACCCGCTCTTCCGGTTTCATCGCTGGCGGGCGAATCTGAGAATTCTCGATATCGAGGAACTCAAGTCCGTCCCCTTCGTGCCTCGCTCTCATCCGTTCGTCGAGCGGCTCATCGGAACCCTTCGGCGCGAGTATCTCGACCAGATTTTCTTCTGGAACGGCCTGGACCTTCATCGCAAGCTGGATCGATTCGCCGCCTACTACAAACATCGGCGGGTCCACGCCGGACTGAGTGGCCGGACGCCCTTCGAGCAATGTGACACGACTGCATGCCAACCGGCGAATCTTCATCACTTCGCGTGGCGATCGGACTGTTGCGGACTATTCCACACGCCGATTGCTGCGTAATCAGGGTTCCGCCATGGTCAGCCTCGCTATCCGCGCCGACGGAAGTTCGCAAGTGTCCGGTATCAGGAAAATCGGACCCTGGCCGCGATCGGCAGATAATGCGCGAGCTGCCTGTCATCGCGGCCCATTCTTGCTTGGGCCGCGCTCGCAGAAGACCGTGCCGGAGTTCCAGAGTGCCAACTCGGTACCAGCTGTTGCTTTTATTGACAACATCATTCAACTGTTGCTACCATAAGCAACATGAAGGCCGAGCTACTTATGCGCGAACGGCTCATTTTGAGTCGTCGCGCGTTCGTAGAGATTGTGATTTGGAAGCTTCCGAAGCCACTTCAGGAATGCAGACACGCCTTCAAGTATCGATTGGCCTACATCGCGAATCAACGTTGTGTGCTTCGCTTCGACAATGAGGCTGGCAAAGGCGATCACAAGCATCTGGATGAGATGGAGGCACCTTATATGTTCAGCAACGTCGAAACGCTACAAGCTGATTTCTGGGCTGCAGTGAACAAGCGGAGAAAACGAAAATGAATACCGTCACGATCGGGGTGGCTTCCCTTGGTGACACCCAACGACGTCTATCGGCCGCATTCCGTGGCAAGAAACAAGGCGCGCGCGTTTCATTCGCGTCTGAAGATCTGCTTTGGAAGACGCTGACGCCCAAACGCTGGGCGCTCCTTAAGCTCATGGCCGGCAAGGGGCCTATGGCTATTCGCGAGATAGCTCGTCGGGCGGAACGCGACGTTCGCGCGGTCCACAGCGATATTCATGTTCTGCTTCGGGCAGGCATATTGGAGAAGATCGCGGAGGGTGGCATTGTGTTTCCTTATGACGCCATCCATGTGGATTTCCTGCTAAAGGCTGCGTGAGCGAATTATTAAAGCTTGGCAGTGACAATCTCGCTGGACCGAGCGCACGGATATCTGCGAGCGGATGGACGTGATTTGTCATCCGACAACGTCCGAGAGCAGCCACCTTTTGGAAGGGGCGCTTTTGGGGGTATCTCAAACGCACTGAAGTCAAAAACCCCTAGAATTCTTGAGGTTTTCACGCTGATTTCGAATCCGTCCCTGTGAGCCATAAAATCAATGACTTATAGATTATTCCTAGACTCAATATCATTTATTTGTGCGATATCTGTCCCGGTTCATACGCCGTTGCAATCAGGCGCGCGCTTTAGACTCAAAACCCTCGGACCGTGGTCGTCTTCTTGACACGGCGATCACCGAGAGTAACCTACGCGGCCCTCTTGCCGCTGCATGCGGCAAGCCGCACAACGGAGAAGGCCATGACCCGCGGGTCACTGCATACAGCGTGTAGTTATCGATTGAATTGAAGGCTTCGGGTCGAAGGCTCGAAGCCAATGCTTCGAGCCGGGTAGGCGCGTCTACGACGGAGCCCCTGGCGAGTTTTCACCAGGGGCTTTTTGTTGCCTGTAGTACCGACCATGAAGGGACTGAAATTCGACCTTGAGACGATCGCGGATGCGCGTGACGGCTTGCCGATGCACTTGACCGTGCGTGCGGATCTGGCCGACCCAGCCGAGACGCTACTGAAGCTGCGCGCACTGCTGTCCTTCGACCGAAACGCCGCGCGCTACGCCGTCCAGCGCACGGTGCGCTGCGCCGTTCGCCGTCCGTTGGAGGAGCTGTTCGACGATCTCGCATTACACACCGGTCTCGCCGCTCAGCGCCTGCATGGCACATCGTTACTTCTCGACGGCCCGGGTGTATTCGTCAGTGCCGGCGGCCGGCGCAAGATCGACTATGGTTCCTGCACATTCGAAATCTGGGCCGAAAGTCTCGACCGTTTGAATGCGGTCCGCGCGACGCTGCTGGACATCGTCGGCGAGCAGCTGGTGCGCCGAGAGATGTTCACCATCGACTGGCATTTCTGCAGCGGTCAAATGGGCCTCTCCAGCGCGTCGTTCGACGAAATGGCCGATCCCGCGCCCTACGATGAGGCCTACCCGACTCTACTGGAGCCGGTAGCAAGCTTCATCGGGCGCTACCTCGCCTCGCGCGAGACCGTACTCATTCTTCAGGGACCGCCCGGGACCGGCAAGACCCGTCTGGTGCGCGCGATTCTGGCAGCGATGTCGGCCCGGAAGGTGGACAGCGCCAAGGTGCTCTATACCGCCGACAAGCGCGCGCTTGAGAACGATGAGATCTTCGTCGAATTCATCACCGGAAGTCACGACGCGTTCGTGATCGAAGACGCGGATCACCTGCTCATGGCTCGCGCCAACGGCAACGTGGATCTGCACCGCTTCTTGGGCGTTGCAGACGGCGTGGTACGTGCTCAGGGGCGGAAGATTATTTTTACGACCAATCTGCCGAACGTCGGGGACATCGACGAGGCACTGGTGCGTCCCGGTCGCTGCTTCGCCACGGTACGCACTCGCGCCTTGGAACGACGCGAAGCAGAATTGCTTCTCGCCAAAATCAGCGGGTGCATTGTCAAAGATCAAAAGAGCGCCCCGTATGCCCTGCCGCCCAGCGTGCGCACCTTAACCCTCGCCGCGTTGTACCGGATGGTCAATGCCGAAGGCTAATGGCCAGCATCTCATCTATCATTTGGTGCCGGCGATAGCTGCACCGATGCGCACGACGGCATCTTTCAGCGGCTTCAAGTCCTTCTGGCACGTGTCCCAAAGGATGGTTGGGTAGGTATCGTGGTAATCGTGCCGCAGAACGTTACCGATACCGGCGATTGCGCGCCAGGAGATTTGCACTTCTCGATCCTTGTACTCTTTGGGAAGGCGACGGCTGGCTTCCGACAAGATCTCAAGATTTCGCTCGACAAGCTGTCGGGCGCGCCGATCCACGCGAAACCTCTCGAAGTCATACCCCGCAATATCCGTCTCGATATTGGCAATCGCTTCGAGAATGTGACGGACGTAGATCGCCGGGTCTTTCTCCATCAGAACACGGCTTCAGCCTCGCGGAGAACACGATTGCGGATGGCGGGTTCGAGCCCCCCTCTTGTGACGACATCAACCCTGCGCCCGAGCTGATCCTCCAGGAAATCCTTCACTGCGACCAAATCGATCAAACTGAATTGGGCATCAGGCGCGACATCGACGAGCACGTCGATGTCGCTGTCGGGGCGAGCTGTGCTGCGGACTACCGACCCAAAAAGCGCGAGCGATGTGAGTCCACGCTGGCGCAACGGCCTTTCGAGCGCAGCGAGCTCGGCAACCACTTCATCCTTCTTAGGCGATTCACGAACGCGCCTCGTGGGCGGTGCCCTTTCCTTCTCGACGTGAAGGCGCAGTGCTTCGCGGATCACTTCGCTAGCATTGTTATAGAGACCGGAGGCGACCTTGCGCCGGACGTATTTCTCCAGTTCTGCTGTCAGCGAGACGTTCATGGACTCCTCGTTCAATCTCAAGCAAAGTATAACACACTTTAGCAAAGTTTGTTATACGCAGGAGCCTCGATTAGGGCTTTCCGATGCGGGTTAGGAGGGGCGTCCAGAAACAACCAGTCATTGGCGGGGCATGTTTGGGGGTATCTGCTCAAGGCGTAGTCACGAAGCCGCTGAAATTCCCGGCCTTTTCATTATGAATATGAATCCGTCCCGGGGAGCCAATAAATCAATAACTTATAAGAGCATAACTACCGGATTGATCGCTTGATATACCACTTCAGATGCAGTGTGGGTGCAGTATGTGAAGCACCTTCGCACCTTCCCTCCCGTAGCCCCATCTTAGTAATTTCCATTACAAACGCGAAGAAGCAACGCCCGGAAAGGCAGAATCACCGAGAAGGGCAGGTCGCCGGCCAATCATCAATCATCATTACCAGACGATTTGTGGCTTAATGCCTGCAGAAATATCGCAACGAAAGTAACACCATGGGTGGCGCCGAGCAGAGCGGTGCACATAGCAAAAAGTTTTCCCTGCGCAGTAGTTGGTATTATGTCGCCGTAGCCTACAGTTGTGAACGTGATGACCTCAAAATAGAGATAATCAAAGAAAGGTCGGCCGTGTACAAAAGGCGGGTCTCGCGTGGTGGGCAGAAGATCGTACTCAGTTCCAAAAACTGCCAACACGGCGCAAAGGAAAACAGACCAAAGGAGGAACGCGATCCAAACATAAACCGGTTCTCGTTTTGTATGCTGCAGGAAAGAGAAAACGGACCGGATCGTTAGCCCATATATAACAAAGACTAAGCCGAGCCCAATAAATAGAAAATAGTAGGTTTTAGCGCCTAAGAGGGTCCGCTCGGTAAAGGGCAAAACCAGAAGCGCAATCCATAGAGCAGCTAGCTTTGGAATAAAGCGGATACCCTGCTTGAACGTCGATTGACTCATTGGGCGAACGCGGCGGCAATCGAATAACGTGAATACCTTCGCGCACGAGAACAGTGCGGAATGCGTCGGAGTATTTCGCATCTCGGTCGAGGATCAGATGCTGTTTGCCGCGCAGAAAACCAGCGTCCGGATCGGTGACGTTGCGCGCAATCTGCGTCATCCATGAATTGTCTGGATGAGGGGTGATGCCGGCGACGTGTACGGATCGAGAGGCGATATCGATGAAGAACAGGATGTAATGCGTGACTGAATGTGCAAACTTCGACGCTCAGGAAGTCCGTCGCTGCCAGACATTCCCAGTGAGCCTTCAGAAACGTCGACCATCGCGTGTGCCCGTCCCGCTCGGGTGCCGGCTCGATGCCGTGCTCTTTGAGGATGTTAGCGATGGTGCCGCGTCCCAGTTGATGCCCCAGATTGGCCAGTGCGCCTCGAATCCGAGTGTACCCCCAAGAGGGATTATCAAGTGCCATGCGAAGAATGAGATCAACAATCGCTTTCATGACGCGCGGTCGGCCTGGGCTGCGCCGGTGGCTGTAGTTCCACTTGGACGCCACCAGTTCCCGGTACCATCGCAACAGCGTGTCTGGCGTGACCAGGGTTTCAAGCTCATTCAACACCTTGCGCCCGAGTGCTTGCGCTTTTCTGGCCAGTCGACGGCGTTCGGCATCGGTGAAACGAAGGCGCCGCCCACCCATGCGCTCCTTAAGCACGCGGTTCTCTTCCTGGAGATACTCAATCACGTCCAGCTGATCGCGGTTTACCTGAGCATGACCACCTTTCTTGATGGCGATTCCGTCTCTGGCGGTCAAGTTTCGTGATGCTTTGATAGGGATCCCCATCGGGGATCTTGATTAGAAGATCCCCTCCGGGGAGTCTCCGGTTTACCAAGACCAAGGAGACAACCGAAGTGTGCCACGGCGTATTGCAAGATCCCGCTTTTTTTCATTTCCTCACCCGCATCGATGAAGAGTTTGCGTCTGCGACCCGTCTGGGGCGTTGCCCCGGATGTGAAGGACCGCTGCACGTAGCGGATTACCCCCGTAAGCCTCGAGGGTGCCCGGCCGCCGTGCGGGAGGATTATTCCTGGCGCTTGAGCTTTACCTGTGGTCGGTGTGACGGCCGCGCGACTTCGCCGTCGGTACGGTTTGCAGGCCGCCGTGTGTATCTGGCGGTGGTGTTGATGCTGGCCTCACCGCCGGGCGGCTCGTCGGGGCAAGGGCTGTGCGAGCTGTTCAGCATCCCGGCACGCACACTGAAGCGCTGGCGAACGTGGTGGCGGGAGGATTTTCCATCGTCGCCGTTCTGGCAGTCGGTGCGCGAACGGTTCATGCCGCCGGTGACGATCATGCGGCTACCGCAGAGTCTGCTGGAACGCTTCGATGCCGGGGCGATGGCGGATCGGCTGGCGCAGGTGCTGCGATTTGTCGCGCCGTTGACCACACGCCTGGTCAAGTAATCCGAAGGTCGCCGTGTACCCGCAGAGGATGCCGATAGCCCTCGTTCAGGCGGCTTTGTAGCCTGCGTTCCCATGAGCGGTGCCTGAAGGATGGCGTCGCAATGGGAGCGACGTTGAGTTCCGAGGACGATCTACCGCAACGAGATCGGTGGGCGCGGCTGCGCTTCGCGATCATCGGACCGCTGCTGGCGGCGCCGCCAGGCGCCGGCGAACTGCGCGATGCCCTGAACGCGTTGGCTGCCAAGAGCTGGCGTCATCCGTTCACGGGGCTCGAGGTTCGCTTCGGCGTCTCGACCATCGAGCGCTGGCTCTACGCCGCCAAGAAGGCCGGCGATCCGGTGCAGGCGTTGCGCAACCAAGTGCGCCGCGACATCGGGCACTTCCCGAGTCTATCGGCCGAGGCCGTGCAGGCACTGACCACGCAGTACCGCGAGCACCCGGGCTGGACCGCCCAGTTGCACCACGACAATCTGCGGGTGACGCTCGACGCCGCCGGCACGAAGTGCCCATCGTATCCGAGCGTACGCCGGTATCTGAAAGCCCAGGGGTTGCTGCGTCGGCGGCCGCCGAAACGCGCCACGGACGGCGCGATTGCCGCCCGCGATCGGCTCGAGCAACGCGAGGTGCGCAGCTACGAGGTCGAGCATGTCCTGCAGTTGCTCCATCTCGACTTCCATCACGGCTCGCGCAAAGTCCTGACCCGCCGCGGCGAGTACGTCAAACCGCTCTTGGTCGGCTTCATCGATGACCGCTCGCGGTTCCTCTGCCATGCCCAGTGGTACACCAACGAGCGCACCGAAGAGCTGGTCCACGGCCTGTGCCAGGCCCTGCAGAAGGTGGGACTCCCGCGTTCGCTGATGACCGATCGAGGCTCGGCGATGATCTCCGGGGAGTTCACCGCGGGGCTCCACCACCTGGGTATCTTGCACCTGCCGACGCTACCGCACTCACCGCACGTCAATGGGAAGCAGGAAAATATCTGGGGTCGCGTCGAGGGACGCCTCCTTGCCATGCTCGAAGGGGAAGCCAATCTCACGCTCGAGCAGCTGAACGTCGCGACCCAGGCCTGGGTGACCCAAGAATATCACCGCACCGTGCACAGTGAACTCGGCGCAACCCCGATGCAGCGCTACCTCGCCGGGCCCAACGTCAGGCGCGAGTGCCCCGGGAGCGAGGAGTTGCGCGCCGCCTTCCGCATCGAGGTCAAGCGCAAGCAACGCCGCTCCGATGGTACGGTGAGCCTCGATGGCCAGCGCTTCGAGATCCCGTCCCGGTATCGCCGTCTCGATGAGATCCATCTGCGCTATGCCCGCTGGGACTTCAGCCGCGTCGATCTGATCGACGCGCGTTCAGGCCAGATCCTCTGCCCGGTGCGCCCCCTCGATAAAGCCGCCAATGCCGATGCGCTGCGGCGGCGCGTGGATCCCACAACCGACATGACCCCGATGCTGGCCGCCGGCATCGCGCCGCTCTTGAAGAAAATGATCGCCGACTATGCCGCCACCGGCTTGCCGCCCGCCTATTTACCCACCGCCGATAAGGATGACCCTGTATGAACCAAAAACTGCTCGCGATGTATGGCCTGAAATGGAACCCTTTCACCCCCGAGGTGCCAACCGAGGCGCTCTACGTGCCGCCCAAAGTCGAGAACTTCTGCTGGCGCATCGAGCAGGCGCACCTGCGCGAGGGCGGCTTCGCGTTGATACACGGTGACCCTGGCTCAGGCAAAAGCGTGGTCATGCGCCTGCTCGCCGAGCGTCTCGCACGCTTGGCGGATCTGTCCGTCGGCGTCATCCACCATCCGCAAAGCAACTTGAGCGACTTCTATCGTGAACTCGGCGATATCTTCTCGATCTCCATCCGCGTCAGCAACCGTTGGGGCGGATTTAAGGCGCTGCGCGCCCGATGGCTCGATCATCTGGGCTCCGCCAGCCGCCGACCCGTCATCCTGGTCGATGAGGCGCAAGAGATGACGCCGATGGTCTTGAGCGAACTGCGCCTCCTCGCGAGCGCGCGCTTCGACTCGCAATCCTTGCTGTGTGTCGTACTCTCTGGCGATGTGCGCCTCCTCGACAAGCTGCGGCGCGAGGAACTCATCCCGCTGGGCTCGCGCATCCGCACACGTCTCGCCACCGGCGTCGCCACCCGGGAGGAACTGCTCTCCTGCCTCGACCATCTGCTTGCCACGGCCGGCAACGCCGGCCTCATGACCAAGGAGCTGCGCCATACGCTGTGTGACCACGCCGCCGGCAACTATCGCATCTTCATCGGCATGGCGGCCGAGCTCCTGATGAGCGCGGCGCAGCGCGAAATCACGGTGCTCGATGAAAAACTGTATCTGCAGGTGTTCGCCCCGCCGGAGACTCAAACTCCGCGCCGCGCCGCCGGAGCTCGCTGATATGAACAACGAAACCGATCCCTTCGCCTTCCCCGAGCTACCCGACGAGGCCGTGGTCGCCCTCGATCAGTTCCTCGAGGCCTTCTACAACCACTTCCAAAACCATTACTTCGCCCAAATGCACCGCTGGTACCACGCACTCGATGAACGCGAACACTACCACGATCCCATGCCATCGCCGCCGCTCAAAGACCCGCCGTTCTGATAGGCTCGGAAATGACCGCGGCGCCAACGCCGCGGTCATCATCGTCAATGGCCCATCACCGATCGTGAAAATCAGCCCATCAAATTAGCTGACCACTCTCAGTTTACCCAACCTGCGAACATCAGGAGGAGCATTTGAACAGGCCGAAGCAGTGGGGACATTGCCGCCGAGTATATCGGTCCCTCAGACACCCTGCCCTATCCCGCAGCTTCGCAGCACGTCAAATGGCATCGTCCGATCAGTTGGACAATACGCGATAGCATATGACCGCCTCGATCTCCTACTCGGGGTGATTTCTCTCGTGATCACGAGGCCGGAGCGTCGACTTGTCTGCTCGTGCCTTGTGCCACTCCTGCATCCTTGCCCGAAGGCGTTCTTTCCGAGTGCGCCCTTCGAACGGAGTGCGGCTGCGCGGATTCACCACGCGATAAGCCCCCCAGTGGCCGCCGGAAGTTCGCCATTCTGAGCGTTGGCACTGTGGGGCGCTCGCGGAGTTTAAGAAAGATTCACTCCCGAGTCGGGGCCGCTCCCCCATCGGCGCCGCGCGCAAGCGCCGTCCCGGGTTCGGCGGGCGGCCTGCTCAATCGGTGAAGTGGGATCGTCGCGCCCGCAAAACTCTTCCGCCAGTCGTATCAGAAAATCAGTCGCCGGCTCGACTTGAGTAAGAGCACTGTGCTCGATATTGTTAAGCGTCTGCAAGCAGTCATTGCTGCCGCCTCGTACAACGCTACGAGATCGCTACGCCCAAATGGAGTCGTATATGAGCCATTCTCCTTACAGCACTGCCATTGATCATCCAGAAACCGATACCAGCTTGCTGAATGAAATTCTGCTTGGGCTCACCAGTGAGAAAAAGACGCTGCCGTCGAAGCTGCTATACGATGCGACCGGCTCCGAGCTGTTCCAACGCATTACCGAACTCCCCGAGTACTACTTGACACGAACCGAAAAGAAGTTGCTCGGGGCGCGCGCGGCCGACATTTTAGCCTCAGTGCCTTTTGAGGCCGGTCGCGGGCGCGCACTGGTGGAATTCGGGGCCAGCGACGAGAGTAAAGCAGTCTCGCTGCTCGATGTCGCGGAGAATCATTTTTCAGCGTATCTTGCAATTGACATTTCTCCAAGCGTACTCGGCCCCATCCGCACGCGGATGCACGTGAGTCATCCCCAAATCAAGGTGGAAACATTGCTAGCCGACTTTTTGCAGCCCTTAGCGATACCAGGGACCTTGAGTGAAATGCATATGGTCGGGTTCCTGCCGGGAAGCACCGTCGGTCAATTCTCCCCTGCCGCCGTCGTTCAGTTTCTAGAGAATGCCCGACGCGCTCTTACGGGGGCGGCCCGGCCAGCCTTCGTGATCGGCACTGACCAATGCAGGGATGCTGGACGCGTGTTATCCGCCTATGACGATTCCGCTGGCATCAGTAGAGCGTTCAACCTCAACATATTGTCGCATATCAACCGTTTGACCGACTGCGATCTGGATCCGAACAGCTTCGAACGCAAGGTGCTGTGGAATCCTCGCGAAGAACGAGTGGAAATGTACCTTGAAAGTCGCTCCGAACAGAGCGCGCGGATCGCAGGGCGTTCGATTCGCCTTGCCGAGGGCGAAACAATCCGGACCGGAATCAGCTACAAATACGGAAAAGAGCGGTTCCTATCGATCGCTGCAGCCGCTGGCTGGAGTTCGGCCGGCTTCTGGCAAGATTCCGAGAGGCTGTTTGGAATTCACCTACTTCAAGCACGCTAGCCAGAACAACGTCAGCTGCATTGCCGTGCCGAGTCGCATATCTAAAAGAGATTGGAACGCTCCTGAGGTCGCAGCGACTTCACACCGCTCTGGAGGACCGGCCACGCCACTCGCGCGCTTCCGGCCAAGTGTCATCGTTTCAATTTGGGATAACCTCTTCAATGACACATTCGGCGATAGCTTACATTCAACAGACTTCTTGGCCTCACGCCACCAATCTCAATTTGGGCTTGAGTCCGGCGCGTGCTGCCAAGCGTACCAGCAGGTCCATGCTGAATCGGTTGATCTTTCCTCGCTTCAAATCCGACACTCGCGCTTGCGTAACTCCCAGCACCTTGGCGGCCTCGGCCTGCGTCATGCGGCTCTTTGCGAGCCAATGTTCCAAGCCCATCAATAGCTGCGCGCGCATTTCCATCTCCGCCGCTTTCTCCGCGGGGAAAAGATCGTAAAAGACACTGCGTCCCGCCGGCGTCACGTGACGAGGACCGTGTTCAGTGTTCGCAACCTTCTTGATTCTCATAACTTCACCTTGCGATCGACTTAAATCGCTTCGTCGCCAATTCCAGATCCGAGCGGCTCGTTCGTTGTGTTTTCTTCTGGAAGCAGTGCAATACATACACCCCTTCGGGTCGCGTCGCGAGATAGATCAACCGAAAAATTCCAGCTTCGTCGCGCACGCGAATCGCCGACACTTGTCATCGGCTTCCAATCCTTCGGATCGAGGCCGCACTGAACCCGGTACAATTCAAACCCCAGAGAATCTTGCACTGTTTCAGGAAACCGCTTTACGTCTTCCCTGCTGCTTCCCATCCAGATTACAAATTAACTATGCCATATCTCGCATTAATATGCAATATATGGCATGGACTCTGCTACAAAAGGCGCTCGATAAAATTGCTTGACGCCCTATCGGCCCTCGGCGACCTCCTGCAATGCCCCGATTACCGCCCCGTTATACGACTCGACGGCGATATCGTAGGTGGCAGTCTGTACACGCAGGTTGCCGCGCAAAATGCCACCATTGAAGATCGGTAGACTGACGGCCGGGCCCCACCCCCCGGTGAGTGAGTTACCGTTGAGCAGCCGAGTGATCTCCAGCCCGCCCACGCCGGCAAAAGCGAGAAGGTGTGAACCGGCGACTTGATTGGACGCCGGTCGGCGTCGCAACCATTTGATTTATGATGTCACGCTCGCCAAGGAGCTGGTCAATATTCGATGCGTGTCTACAGACGTTGGCCGCTGCTCGCCCGGCAGGCATTGAAAAAAGGAACTCTAATGATGAAGAAAATTCTCTCTGCTGTGTTATTTGGGATCTGCGCCGGCCCGGTAATTGCCGGCGACGTCGGCGTGTCGATCAGCATCGGTGAACCCGGTTTCTACGGAAAGATCGATATCGGCAACCTTCCACAGCCGCAATTGATCTACCCGCAACCGGTAGTGATTCAGCGAGCGCCGGAGTTTGTTTCAGCCCCACCGATCTATCTGCACGTGCCGCCGGGTCACGAGAAACACTGGAGCAAGCATTGTGCGCAGTACAACGCTTGCGGTCGACCGGTCTACTTTGTGCGCGATGATTGGTACAACAAAGAATACGTGCCGCGATACCGGCACGGCGGCGGCCATAATCAGGGTGAGGGTCAAGATGCGGGTCATGGCCATGGTGAGGGTCATGACAAGGGTCACGGTCATGACGAAGGACACGACCATTAGCGACCATGAATCCGGCTGCCGACGGTCGCTTCGCAACCTTATCCGGTCGGTCATCGGTGTCCCCTGTTCGGCACTGTTGTGCACCGGGATTGGGGACAGACAGTAGTCAAGAAAGCATTTGGACTGGAAAATGCAGAAAGACTATCTTGCCGCTCACGGACGCCAAGGACTCCCTCGGCCGCCGTCGAGGGGAGCCCCTTTAGACGAAGCGCGCGCGCACTTCATAGTGCCGGGCGATCGGGTCGACCCTCGACAGGAGTAGCCGTGCTCCCGGTTCGAACACGGGAGTGAAGTAGTCGTCCCCGGCAAATAGGCGGAAACAATTCACGACGACAAATTCAACTTACTCCGCGCCGTCGCTGCGCAGAATGTAACCTCCACGGTACCCTCGGACTCGTTGTAGCCCCAGGATTCATAGGCATCGGCATTTTGAATTTCGGTCCATCCTCTCCAGTGTCGCGCAATCATGGGCAACCCTCGTGCGGTGTCTCTTGAACTCTACCATGTGACGTGCAAGCCTATGATGAGATCGCGATGCATTCTCTTCGAGAAACAGGGAGAAGTATCAAGTGGATATACCGTGCCTTTTCGAACGCAACGATCTGGCGAGAGACCCGAGATGAATCAGCCGCTGTATTCGTTTCGGCAGGCTACGCAGTACGACCTCCCACTGCTGCACCGTTGGCTGAGGTCGTCCGAGGTCGCGCGCTGGTGGGGTGAGCCTCAGGAGCAGTTCGCGTTGCTCCGGGAGGATTTCGGAGAACCCAGGATGGTCATGCGCATCGTGTGTTTTGAGGAGCGCCCTTTCGCTTACGCTCAAGACTATGAAGTGCACAGTTGGCCACAGCCGCATTTTGCGCGGCTACCTTTAAAAGCTCGCGCCATTGACGCCTTTATCGGCGAGCCAAAAATGTTGGGGCGAGGACACGGGGCTAAGTTTCTGAAACTCTTGGCGGAGCGCTTGATGGCCGAAGGTGTACCCGTCATCGCCATTGACCCCGACCTGAGCAACCTGCGAGCTCGACGGGCATACGAGAAGGCCGGATTTCGCGCTGACTCGGTGGTCGAGACTGGACAAGGGCGCGCCGTTCTCATGATGTTCGATCGGGAAGAACCCGCGCACCGCTAGTAAAGTTTCATCGGACATTCACCGCTTCGGGTCCCATCGCACCGACAAGCCTTGACTGATACGGCCTCCTGTTCGATGTGCACAGCAGGGACGCTCGCGCCGGAGGCGAATCCGAGCAGCGTCTCTACGCACTCGACGCGTGGCGTGAAACGCCCTTCTTCACCGAACCCGAGCGCGCCGCGCTGGAATGGACCGAGTCGGTAACTCTGATAACAAATGGCCACGTTCCGGACGCGGTGTACGACGCCGTGTGCGGGCAATTCAAATAGGACGAGCTGGTTGCTCTCACGCTTGCGGTTACGACGATCAATGCATGGAACCGCCTCAGCGTCGTATTTCGCGCTGTACCGGGTACGTATTAGCCTGCCATGTACCGAGCACGAGCCGAAGCCAGCTGAGCGATGTACGCACCTGAGACTCACAACCCTCGGCTGCGGTCGTGCGCCTCACCCTCGCTTGGGTCCTTGCTATTGTCGGGCACCCCGGCGCTCGGCGGCACTGCAAATCCCGAGCGGAAAGTCGAATTGGAAGTTTACGGCGCACAACTGAAGTAACGCTCCGGTACGAAGACAAAGTTTGCGAACGACTGTGGCCTCGTCGGGGGAGCTCACGCGGTAGTTCGCCTTCATTCCGTGACCGGCGCCAATCGGCCTTCGGGCGCGAGGAAGTCTGCGAGCGAACATCGCAGGGCGCGCGCGGTCTGGGTATCTGACAACGTCACAGCGTTTAGCGCTTCAAGCTTTTGCCGGACGGCCTGAAGTTCGTGTTCTTGAATGACGCGCGCTCCGCCGGGTTGCTTCATCGCGTTTTCGAGTTCCAACTCTCGACGTCGTAATTGCTCGATGGTTTCCAAGTGATCATCCTCTACTACGTGCCAAAACGGGCGCAGGCAATATGAAGTATTGCGGGTGCGCACAGGCGTGACGGGAATCTCGCTGTCATCGCACATCGTTGGCTTCTGTAAAATCCGCGGTACATCCTTGTCGCGACGCAGAGACTCACGCTGAGGGATTCCCCGACTTGCAATCTGGAAAGTCTTTAATACTACGCCGAACGTTCGAGCACGGCGGATAGCGTACCCACGCGCCCTAGCCTTTAATCCGCAGTAAGGTCTTGCCGCTGGTGATTACCCCACACGCCGCCATGATGGCTGCGCCCATGGAATCGAAGCTCATTGGGCTCGGGGAGTCCGAACAATAGATTGAGTACGTCGACACGACTGGCCACCTCCTTGGCTCGTTGCAACCCCCTATCAAATGCAGACGCTCAGTGAAAGAGGTCCCGGTAGCGCCTATACCGCCCACTCTTCACCGACCGTCTCGTAGATGACCGCGGCGCCCGGCTCGTTAGTCTAGAGGCGCATCAGCTCTGACCCGTCATTGTTGAGCTTCGCCAGTGCGCCGCAAGTGCAAGCAATTAAACGCGGACTAACGAGTCCCAAGACGCCGGGGAGCCGACAACTGGGCGACTATTATCGCACCGATTCCCTTAACCTGCTTCCCTACCCCCGCTTGCGCCTCGTGCCCGTGCGGTGATCCATGGAGTTATTCACGAACCCCAAGGAGATGGCGAATTAGATGTCATTGTCGCGCCGCCGCCAAGCCCAGGTTTCGGCGGCTTTTCTCGCCGTTACTCTCTAATCCCACCTTGCTAGGCCGCTCATCGGACGCCACCGGACGTGGGTGGAGCTGGGGGTGGGGAGCTCTGGACAAACGAGGCGGCGGTCAAAACTGCGAAGAGCAAACCGGGGTGACTCCAAAGGGCTGAGCCGCGGGACAGCCGTCCATGGGACGGGTCACGACCCAATCCTGTCTGTGGTCAGTGTCTGCTTTGCCGCATCAGAACAGCGACTGCTCGAACCGCCGGGAATGTAGCCTCATCAACTTCTCGGGGCTGCAAAAGGCCGATACAGTCCGCCGCCCCGAACAGTAGAACGCTGATCCATTTCATGAAACATTACTCTCAAGAGTAGACAAACCGCCTTCAAACCGAGATGCCCTGCGAACAAATCCGCAGGGACTTACTTCGGCTAGCTGAAACTGTCGACATCGACCACAGCCTGGGCAAAGGCCTGCGGAGCTTCTTGCGGCAGATTGTGGCCGACTCCGCCGGTGATGAGCCGGTAGTCATACTTGCCGGAGAACTTGTTGCGATAGGCTGTGCTGGGCGCGTGGATTGCCCCGTTGGAGTCGCCTTCCATGGTGATGGCCGGCACGGTGACGACAGGAAGCGCGGCCAGCCGCTTTTCGAGGTCGTCATATTTCCGCTCACCATCCGCTAGGCCGAGCCGCCAGCGATAATCGTGCATCACGATGTCAACATGGTCCGGGTTTTTGAAGGAAGCTGCTGTGCGGTTGTACGTGGCATCGTCGAAATTCCACTTCGGCGAAGCCTGGTGCCAGATGAACTTATTGAACTCGTCGAGGTATTTCGCATAGCCGGCCTTGCCGACTTCAGTGGCGAAATAGTACTGGTACCAAAATGCGAATGCAGCCTGGGGCGGCAACGGTGTCTGGTTGCCCGCGGGGCTGCTGATCAGATAGCCGCTGACGGAAACGATTGCCTTGCAGCGTTCCGGCCATAGTACTGCCATGACGTCCGCTGTGCGCGCGCCCCAGTCAAAGCCGGCGACGGTGGCTTTCTGAATTTTGAGTGCATCCATGAGAGCGATGATGTCAAGGCCAACGGCCGACTGCTGGGCGTTGCGCATGGTTGCGCTGGAGAGAAAGCTGGTGGTGCCATAGCCGCGCAGATAGGGGACGATGACGTGGTAGCCCGCCGCGGCAAGCACCGGTGTGGCGTCGACAAAGCTGTAGATGTCGTAGGGCCAGCCATGGAGAAGAATGACTGCCGGACCATCGGCGGGGCCAGCTTCGGCGTAGCCGACATTCAATAGGCCGGCGTTGATCTGCTTGAGGGACTTGAAGGATGTGTTAGTACCCGGCTTGATCGCAGGTATTTTTGCCGCGGCCTTACCGGTTTGGGCGGCGGCGGATGTGATCACCCCGAGCTCGGCAGCCGCGATAGTCATGGCGGCGGTCCCAACGAAGCGACGGCGAGGCTGATCGATCGTCTCATCTTCGCTCATGGCTCTCTCCTATGAATAATTGCGTACACGATTAGGGGTGGGATACAGGTATCTGATCCGCGTGACCTCTTCACTTCGGAGACATCGCGAACGCGGTCAAGCGTAATAGCCATTTAGTTTTTCTGTCTCTTCGCAGTCAGGTGGCCATTGCGCGGATCGGGTACCGCAGCGCGGCACCGTGTATTTGCCAGAAAGCTCTCGGGACAGCGAGCCTACGAGACTACGCAGCCCGGTCAATGTATCGATTTCGAATCTCTTTGTAGTCTTTTTCGGACACCCACCTGCGCAGGATGAAGCTGCCGGTGTGAGACGATGTCGCTGATTGAGTTGTTCCCACGGCAACGGAGGGAACCACCCCTATCACGGGGTGAATCTAGGGGCCTGAATAAAGAGCGGCTCCGACAATGTAACGAAGCGCCGCAAGGCGCGGGGTATCAATCGTGAGAGGCATACCCTTCTGGCAGCCACGAGCCGGATGAGTGCTAGATAATCGGTATGGTGAACACAAGTGAACCTGCGATAAAGATCGTTATTCATCGACAAGCGGAAATGGCTAACACGCTTGAACCAAAAGGTAATGGGGATGGGAAGAGCGGCTTGGTAGTCTGCTCTCGTGATCCGTCAGATCCCCCGGTCAACAGCAGGCACCTAACCCGATGAACTCGAACAGACGGAACGTCGAAACCCCGTATCGCTCCCTTCGGGGACGACAGACCGCAAGGTCTGTCTTTGGCGGTGCGGGCTTGGGAAGTCGGAAGAAGCGAAGGCCGGATGGTAATCGTCCGGATACGGGTTGCAACATCACCTGTCACGAAAGTGAGCCCACGTCCGACGGGTCTTACCTCGCAAGAGAGTCTGTGGAATCGTGACCAAGGGGGAAGAGCAAATGACGACCGCGGCCAAGCCGAGGATCGGTGCGTCCCCGCCTGAAGAACATTGGGATGCCATCGAATGGCAATCCATCGACGAACGACAGGTGCTACGACTGCAGATGCGTATTGCGAAGGCAGTTCGGGAAGGGCGCTGGGGCAAGGTTAAATCCCTGCAATGGCTCCTGACCCATTCGTTCGCGGCTAAGCTGTTAGCCGTGCGACGAGTGACCCAAAACGCCGGTCGAAAAACGGCCGGCGTGGATGGTACTGTGTGGAAAACTGCAGCACAGAAACTCAAGGCCGCCCGGTCGCTGCAACGGCGGAGTTATCGAACTTTGCCGCTACGGCGTGTTTATATTCCTAAGAAAAACGGCAGACTCCGACCGTTGGGCATCCCCGCTATGTCGTGTCGGGCGATGCAGGCGCTATACCTGCAAGCGCTCGAACCCATAGCGGAAAGCCTAGCGGACCCGAACTCGTATGGGTTTCGACCCAAGCGTTCGACTGCCGACGCCATCGGACAATGCTTCAACGCTTTGGGTAGCAAGCACTCGGCCGAATGGATTTTCGAAGGGGATATTAAAGCCTGTTTGGAGCGTGCGTCACACTACCCCCTGGTTGTTGATTGCGCTTCGAAGAGATCAGGATGAGCCGCAGGTACTTGTATTCTGATGCCTTTTGCGCGGCCACGGTTGACATGCACTGCCTTCAGCTCGCCGCGCTTTACACGCTGCAAGATTGTTTGCCGCGAGACGCCAAGCAAATTCATAGCTTTGAACATTTTCACGTAACCCTCGGGCGCATTTTCAACGAAGAGCGAACGCAGTTCCTGCGTTATGCGGATGCGCCACGGCGCACCAGGCGTCATTTGCTCGCCGGCAATGAAGCCATCATTGAGCCAGCGATGCAAGGTTGACGGTGCGAGCCCCAGAGTCTGCGCGGCGCGCTCGATGGTCATGCAGTCGCCGGCGGGCGTGTGCTCTGCGGCCTCAAAGCATGGGATCTTCCAGTGCGCGCGCAGGCTGCCGACGCGATTTGCGGTAAACGACAGACCCCTGGCGGTGGTGCGTCCTTGACGATTGAGGATGCCGGCGATGACCGTATCGGGATAGTGCGTGGCCAAGCGGCGCAGCAGATCGATGGTATCTTCCTCGGTGCGCACTGTTGCCGGACGCGAGCGCGGCAATGGCACATCGAGTTCGCTCAGCAGACCGCCGCGCCAGCGCAGCGTGAGGTGTGCGTTGAACTTCTCTCGCTCGACCGTCAGCACGACTTCCTCGAGCAAAGTGCGCAGCAACTCTTTGCGGTCACGGTCGGTGGTGGTGGGTGCAGACCAGACGGCGTTGAGATCCTTGCCGAGTGCGAGCACTGCGGCGCGATCTTCGGGTGTCAGTATGAGGGGCTTCGTGTGTTCGCGACGTGCCAGTTCCGCCTCGGCGGCCTTCAGCTCTCGCAGGGCATTTTCCCACTCCGCTTCGAGGCCGCGCGCGACCAAGCGATTGTCGGGATCGACGGCACGGTAACGGCGTTCGGCGCGTTGCGCGCTGTAGCGCGCACGTTCGACATCTCGGCGGAACTGCTCCACCGTGGTCTCGTGATCGGCCTCGAGTTGCTCGGCGGCCTTGAGCGACGCTTCGAGGCCTGCGGGCGCCAGTGCTGCGAGGAACGCAGCCGCAACCGCTTCATCGATCTGGCAGCCACCGACGTTCAGACAGTACTCGCCACGGCCGTTGACGATGGTCTTGCCGGCGCAGTGATAGCCGGGCGTAGAGTAGCGACCCTTGTAGTGCACCTTCAGACGCCTCCCGCAGCCGCCGCAGGCGGCTATGCCTTGCAGCAACGCGGTGCCTTCCCTCACGGCACCGCCGCCTTGATGAGGCCGTGGCCGCGTGTTCTGCGCGAGGCGCTTTTGATTGGCCTCGAAGGTGGCCCAGTCGATGAAGCCGGCGTGGTGATCGCGGATGAACACCGGCCATTCGGTGCGCGGACGCTTTTTGGATCGTTTGCGCACGCGCCCGCTTTCATCGATGTACGAGAGCTGCTGCGTTCGGCCATACACGTAGACGCCGGCATAGAACGGGTTGGTCAGAACCTGATGGATCTTCGTATACGAGGGTGTTACCCACCTGATATCCTGAAGCGTGGTCGACTGCAATGGGAAGTGCAAGCCCTGCGAGCAGAACCACAGCCATACGCGTCGTGCCGAGCCCATCTCGGCGAAGCGCTCGAAGACGGCGCGGATCGCGCCCGTGACCGACTCATCGGGATGCAGCAGCACCTCGCCATCGCCCTCACCTCGCACCAAGCCGATGGGCAAGCCGCGACTCAGCTCGCCACGGGCCGCCTTGTTGCGGATCCCACCGAGCAGCCGCGCCCGAAGGACGTGCAGTTCTGCTTCCGACATCGTGCCTTTCAAGCCCAGCACCAGCCGGTCGTTGAACAATCCGGGGTGATAAATCCCATCCGCATCGCCGATCAGCGTATTGGTCACACCGCACAGGTCCAGGAGACGATACCAGTCAGCGTTGTTGCGGGCCAAGCGGGAGACCTCGAGACCCAGAACGATGCCGATCTGGCCGAGCGCTACGTCCGCGATCATGCGCGCAAAGCCGGCACGGTCGGTGAGCCCGGAACCGGAGATACCAAGATCCTCGTCCAAGATCTTGACCTGCGTGCGGGGCCATCCGAGCTCTATCGCACGCTCGGCGAGATGGTACTGCCGCGCGGTCGACTCGCGGTTGTTCTCGACCTGGGTGCTGCTGGACTGACGCACGTACACGACGGCGCAACGGCGAAGGTGGTCGGTCGTGATCTTGGTATGTTCACTCATGATCTTGCTCCAGCTCAGCGATTGTCTTGGCGATCAGCCGGGCAAGCAGCGTTATCGCTTTTGCCCGCTGCTCGTCGTCGAGTACGTTCCACACTGGCGCGGCGCCTTCGGGTATCGGCGCTTCGAGAAAACTCAGCTGCTGCATGTCGAGGCTCCTGCGGTGTCGGCCGCTGCAGGACATCCGCAGCCAGAAGTCGACGCTGCAGAGCATCCACAACCCTCCGGGCCTGGAGCAACTGCGCGCAGGAGGCCAGCAATGCAGGCTGAACTTGTTTTACCGGCTCTTTCTGGGCTTTCAGATCAGTCCAGGCGGCTGGAATCAGCGAGCGCGTTCCATCCGGTAGTACCAGCGTCAGATGAAGCTTGCCACCCCGGTGAACCCAGCCCAGCACATCCAGCGCCCGCCCCTCGAATGCATGGCGCCTACGAACGATGGTTACTTGCTCGGGATATCCAGCGAGGTGGTGGTGGTGGGCAGTCTGTCGAGTGGTTCTTCGACCGACTTAGCCACATGTGGCTTCAAGATCACATCCCGATGGATAAACTCATCCTCGGGAAATGGTTGGCGGCGGGCTACATGGAAGAAGGCATCGTCTATCCCACGGAAGCCGGCTCACCGCAAGGCGGGATTGCATCACCTGCGCTGGCGAATATGGCACTGGATGGACTGGAAGCGGTTGCCCGCAAGGCAGCGCCGCATCGCCAGAAGATCAATGTCATTCGCTACGCTGATGATTTTTGTATCACCGGAGCCTCGAAGGAAGTTCTGGAGACACAGGTCAAACCCGCAGTAGTGAGCTTCCTTAAAGAACGTGGTCTGGAGCTCTCGGAAGAGAAAACCCGTATCACGCACATCGAGGATGGCTTTGATTTTCTCGGATTCAACGTACGTAAGTACGCGGGCAAGATGCTCATCAAGCCCTCCAAGGCAGCGGTAAAACGCTTCTTGGATGATATCCGGGGATTGATAAAGGCCCGCGCGACGGATAAGACGGCACAGTTGATCCAGCAACTGAACCTCAAACTCAGCGGTTGGGCTAACTACTACCGCCATGTGGTAGCAAAAAGAACCTTTGCCTATGTGGACACCCAGGTGTTTCTTGCGCTGTGGACCTGGATCAAGCGACGGCATCCCCACAAATCCGCACTGTGGAAGAAGCATCGGTACTTCCGACACGTCGGACTGCGGCAATGGGTGTTCTTCGCGCGAATCCGGGACGAGGTCGGACAGATAACTTGCTTGGATTTATTCTCAGCGGCAAGCCTACCCATCGTCCGGCACGTTAAGGTTCAAGCCCATGCCACCCCATATGATCCGGCCTATGCTGACTATTTTGCGGCCCGTGCGCGTCGTCGTCATCCGGTCAGATTGGGAGCAGCGGTTTGATATCTTCCGACACGATCGCCGGTCGAGCCGCCGGATCCCCAATCGGGGTCTTTGTCAGGCTTGAGCCGTATGCGGGGAAACTCGCACGTACGGTTCTTAGGGGAGGATGGACCAGCAATGGTTCATCCTTACCCGACGAGTAATCGGAGCGAGCACACTATGGCCAACCGATATATTAGATGTGGAGTAGCATATCCGGGGCCGCGCCTGGGCACTTTCGCCTCGGCCCGCAGGGGCGTCACGAATCCTTTGCGCAGCCTTGGCTTGCTTTGAGCAGTCGCTGTTCGCTTTAGTGTCCCCACTGGTAGACGGCAGGTCTGCGGCGGGCCAAGAAGCGAGAGTCATTCTACGGGGAGGAAAAACGACACCATGAACCGGAACACTGATTTTCTATCGCGCCGCCGATTTCTTGCGGCCAGCGCAGCAGGAAGTGCTTGGCTCGTGCAAGGTTGCAATGCATCGGCTCAAGGCGCGCCGAGAACGCAGCCCGTCAGCCATGTCGATCCGGACGGTCCCTCCGGCCCGTACCCAATTCCTTGGCTGGACATGAATGGCAGCCACAACCAGCCGGCAGGGCCTGACCTTGAGCCATCACATATATACCACTTCAAAGGCCGGGTAGCTCGGTGCTCCGGCTTCAGCGGCATGGGTACGGACGGCAAGAACGAACGCCTCCTATTTGGCACCAAGACGACCGATTACGGCATCATGGATGGTGAATACTGGGCAGCCCGGACGCCGCAAACAGGAACTTTTACCCATATCTGACTGACGCTTTTCCGTGGCCAGTTTGGTCCGGAAAATCAGGTGCACGACTTCCATCCGCCAATCACCGACGCGGGATTGTACTGGGTGGTTCCGGTGCCGACCGGAGCAATGCAATGGAGCGACGGAGGGAGATCTGCGACGATCGAGATGCAGGACGTCGCGGTCATCGACCAGCCGAAATGGCCAGCCCGGAAGGCACAGGCCTCGCCAGCTCGCATGAGCTTCAAGATGGTTTTCGAGGCCACGAACAAGGCCGTGACCTATGACGACAAGGCCAAGCTCTTTCGGGTGACGGGGTTTCTCGCGATCTGTCGGATGGAGGCACGCGTGGCGGTGCCGTCAATCGGATTTACCTGGAGAAGCGACCCCATCGATAAATGTCCGCCGGCTGCGTTCGCCTTGATTGGGAACGAGGTAAACGGCAAGTATTATGAAGAGGACGCCGCGCGCTGATTCCTAAATCGGACATGACTCGCGGTTGCCGGATCGAGGTTGTGAGGGGGAAGGCCGAGACGACATTGCCGCGATGGGCGCGCTGCTCCTGTCTGACGACGGGTCTTCCACCACAGGCCAGGTGATCAGCATCGACGGCGGAACGACGATGCGGCCTTAAGCCGCCAATCGAGGACATTTCGGTTGCGCAACGATCTAGCGGTCTTTCGCGCAGTGCGAGGAGTACGGCCTGCTGCAAGCCGCGAAGGGCAGCTTACCGGCGACCAGTCCAATGCGCCCGCCGCCCGCTTTTGGCCGGTAGCGCCAGTTCGGAGACAGCTCGCCGGGCGTCAATATGAGGCTCAAGTCATTGACGACAAGACCCCTATTCCGGATTAGGGCGGTGTCGGTCAGCGTGCCCATGTGATTTTCCGCGATCTGAGAGATCAGGTGTCATTTACGCGCGGAAGTCTACGACTATATCCGGTGCTCCTCGGACGTTGATCTAAGCGATATGTCTGGATTCGATGCACATCCACGGACGGGGGTGGACATGGGGGTGGGGAGTTTCCTACGGATCACTCTGACGTCCAGAGAAGGACAGAGAGGGACGGGGACGGACGGGACGTCCCGATCGCGCGCCTCCGTCGCGCTCTTCGCGCTGGTCGCCTCAGTTGATTCGCAATTTCCGTGGGCGTTGGCATTTCCGGACAATACGGCCCGGCCTGCTGCTCCCAAAGCAGATGCGCTACCAGACTGCGCCAAGGGCCTCCATCACATCTTTTCTACGACTTCGTATCCGTAACCTCTCTGTCTATGTGTGAGCGTTACGTACTGCCGGATCAAGTCACCGCGGAGCGAGAATTCTTGCCGGCGCGAACATGGTGGAGCTTCACAACGAGATTCAATGTCGCGACGCAGCAGTATGTGCCGGCCATTCGGTGGCACGACGGCGAGTCCGAAGCGGTGATGATGCGTTGGGGTCTGATCCCGTCGTGGGCGGAAGGCAAGTGGATCGGAGTTCCGCCCGCGTGCGTCGAGATCGACGAGATCCAAAACTCATCAACGTATCGGGAACCTTGGCTCAACAGTCGACGCTGTATTCTGCCGATCGCCGGGTTCTATGCATGGGAGCTTACGAACGCGAAGTACCGGCAACCATACTTTGTGCGCTTGCTCGACCGATCCGTATTTGGCCTTGCGGGGATCTGGGATCGCTCGGTCGGTGAAGATGATGATGTCATCGAGAGCTGCTCAGTCATTCGCGTGCCGGCGAACGAGCTCATGACGCACATTGCCAACTCTCGGATGCCTGCAATCTTGAGGCGCAGGGATTACCAGACCTGGCTGCGAAAAACTCCCGTCGAGGCGAAAGCTACTCTACAGCCCTACAGTCCGAATTCGATGCACGCATACGCAGTAAGTCCCCGGATTAACTCCACTTCACCGGACGGCAGCGACTTGATTCGTGCGGTTCCTGCTAGAACCTGAAGCTACACTGGTCGATGGTTCCTGTGGTCATACAGCAAGACATCGAAGAAAGTCGGCCACCCCCTTACCTCTCTGTGTCTTCCGAATTCGAAAGAGCATCCATAAGCGCACGGCCCGATTTATGCAACCTAGAAGCCGCATCAGACGCCGCAGCGGTTAGTGGCCGGATCCTCTCCGGATCCGCTTTCTGTTCGGCCCCGGTGGCCACTTTGAGAAACTCATCGTTGAAAGCGTGAACCGCCTTATCGACCGTTCGTACGTCGGAAAAATAGGAATCGTACAGCGGCAGAGCACTTCCCCAGCAACTTCGAATTGCCGCACGATACACGTATTCTCGATTGGTGAGCGAATCGACAGCCTCATTGTACGGATTGACTACAAACTCCAATTGCGCTTTGGTCGTTTGGTTTTTCTGCAAGAACTCGATTACATAGTCTGCGTTGTTCGAAAAAGTTCCAACAGCCAGTGAAATTGCCCGAAGTTGGTCATCCTTCATTGCTTGGCTGCAACCCTTTTTTTTCAGCCACAAACGCTTGCGCGTTTTCAGACCATTGCACCTCCTGAGTGAGAAAGGCGGCCTTCTGCTCAGGCGTCAAATCGATGCGCTTGCTCTCGGCGGACATGAAGCACGCCTGTTGCATCATGATGATGTCTTGCTGCCAGAAATCTTGCGAGACGTCCGAAGACGCATTGAATTCCTTTTTCAACGCGTTACTAAGGTCGGCAGACAATTTCGCTTCGCCTGAAGCCTGCTTCGCTTTGTCGATCTCCGCCTTTGCGGTCGCGTTTAGGGACGCGCTCACCTTCAGAATGTCCTCCACCGACATTCCAGTACTTGCCTTCTGCCACTGAAGCGTAGGCATCTGCGCGCAGCTAGTGATCGGTCCTTGAGGAGGGGAAGGCGCTTTCTGTTCCCGACAGCCGATCAGAAAGGAGAGAAGTGTAATCGCTAGAAACGCGGAGGGGAGTCTCATGGCCGGGCCCGTAGTGCTGGTGGCTCAAAAGAATTATCGCCTGTTGGTACCAATCGGACGTTGCACGGAAATTAGCATCGGCCGAACGCCGGTGGTTGGCAATCGTGAATTCTACCTAGAACAGTGGAGTGGCCTATAGCAGCCTCTTGGCGAGCATAAGCGGCACCAATTTGAGGTTGGTCTATGGGTATCTGTCGCTACCGTGCCCCTAATCTCACCAGGAACGAAAACACCACCTGTGCGTGATAGCGGTCGCGCGCATAGCACCGATCACCGCGTGAGAGCGGTCAGCAATTTTGATGGGCGCTTTTTCACGATCTATGATGGACAAACGTGATGCTTCCAGGCGAGGCGAATGTCTTTAGCAGCGAATCTGCTATGGGTGACCACAAAAAGTCCCCACAACGCAATATACGTGCCAATTCATGCGAAATTGAAGTGTGTAAGAGATTGTCTTCAATGGAAGAATTCTGATCACGATCATTGATGGCAAAAACTGGGTAAGCATCACCGAACTTGATCGAAAACCGGGGGTATCGCCATCAGAAAAGTTGATCATGCTCAATCGGTGGAACTCAAATATTTTGCAACGAGCGGCAGTTCGCGCACGAGAACGGCAAGTTTATCCAGCCCATCAAACGTATAGCTTGTGGGCTGCCCCATCGCATTCAGTGCCACATTGAGTTTCTCCGCAGCCCTGTTCACCACACCCGGCGTGGAACCTTGCGACCAACGAATATCATTGGCCAAATCGTTCTGCCGGGCCGCGAACAGGTGTCGAAGCAGTAGCGCAGCGTACAGAGCACTCTCTCGATCCTCGTCGCCGAGCAATTGGTGCCCGACACAGTCCGCGACCTCGACAAGTGTCCTTACAGCGGGCGCTAACTGCTCCCGCGTTACTCGCCATCGCCCTTGTTCAGCGAGTCCGGCGTGAATCGGGATCTCGTTAACCTTGTACTTATCTGGCATTCGAAATCGCAACACACCGACCCGCCGCAGATCACAGTTATAGTTATCAATCTTGACCCAGTGTTGGAATATTTTGCGCAGTGAGTTCAAGCGGACTTGGTCCGAAAGTTCAGCCAAGGAAACCCGAATGATCGGCGCCGAGAGTGAAAATTGTCCGTTGCCGGTCCATTGCGCACAAATGCCCTCATCGTCGTTCGACGGCTCCAACTTTAACCGCGTGTAGTCGTCGGGCCAGAAGCTCGCCAGAAAGCGCGGCATCGTCTGATAGATCGACAAAACCGTCTTCGTGCGATCGACGCATCCGAGAAATAGCGGCGTCGAGTACTCGAACAGCCACTTGATCGCTTCGGGCGTGTCAAACACCCACGGATCGTCTGAACTCTTGACCTGCACCGAGTAGTAGTCGGTCACGATGGATCGCAGCCCAATGCTCTCCGCCAGAGTGCAGTAGAGATCGATTCCGTAGTCATCAACTGGGGCGACTGACGTGACCGTACCCCACGTGGATAGTAGGAAATGGGCGAGGACTTCCGAACGGTTGGCGGAACGAAAATTCCGTGCGAGTGTACCGGGCATAAAATCTCCTCCGTAAGATCGGTTGCTCCTCGCATTCTATCGCGTTGGGCCTTTTATTCATGATTGCGCGGACGCGACGCTCCATCACTTCACCAATCGGGCTCGACGATGACCGTCGGGGAACCGTGATAATCCTTGAGCTTGTCGCGCTCAATCAACCTGAGAGGCTACCCCTCGAAGGGTAGCTCCTCCATTTCAACCGGCTGAGGTTCGGGCGGTCCTGTGCGCTCCCTCGACGAGGGGTTGCTCTGGCGACAGACGCGCGGCGAGCACCCGATCGATCTTATCCGCGAGGATGCTCTCCCTGTTTCCCGCATCCATCACGGGCGGCGGTAGTCTCGAGACCATCAAAGGTAATCTCCCGGTCGACAATGACCGCGGACGTCCGCGGTCTGTCGGCGAATCTCGCGCGAGGTGAGAGATTAGATGTCATTTTCGCGCGAGTGGCCGGCGTGGTTTTCCGCTGTTTCATCGTCGTTTAGATTCGGAGTCTACATTCTTGGCGGATGGCTCAGACGGCAGCGGACGTGGGTGGCGCTCAGGGCGGGGAGTTTCCGGCGGATCACTCTCACGTCCACGCACGTCCGGATCTGCGCGCGAGAGCACCTGAACTCTTGATTCGCGAAGGCCCATTGCACGCCACCCGCAGACACTTCGATTTGACGGTGCTTGTCACTGGCAACCAGTGATTTCCGGAAGTAATAGTGATCGCACGCTATCATTCTAGGGGTTTTCCACCGGCACTTTCGGCGCGCAAATCAAGGCGAGGCCATCGGTATGCAGCGTGCGAGCCGAGACGTCTTCATATGAGGTGGATGGGACGCACCACCTTGCCGACGTTGGCCGCGTAGTACTCCGCCAGTCCCTCGGCGAGCGTCTGAGGACTATCCTGCCGCTGATTGCATAGACGCCCGCAAGAATCGGTCGGAACGCGCCTCATCGGTGTTGACTAATCTGAAACTCGCGACTTGAAGAAACATCATGGATTGCGGCGGCGCGTAAGGCGTAATCGACCACGGTCTCGATAAATGGGCGGGTGATTCGCGCATGACCGAATAACGCTCGAAAATAACAGGGGGCAGTAAGCAGGTCGATCAAAACATCGATATGAATGCCGCTGCGGATTTCGGCTCGGGCGATGCCGCGTGAGAGCGCGTTCTTTATCGAGGTTCGCCTTCGCATAAGGACCTCCTCACGAATCATCCTCGCAAGTCCACGATCCTGAGCCATGTCGGCGACGAGCCCCGGAAGCGCCGGACCCAGTGGCCCTGAAAAAGCACGCCGCAGGGTGTCGACCGCGCAGATCAGATCCTGGCGCAGTGAGCCACTATCTGGCGCAGGCTCTGCTTTTAGGGTACTGACGACTGCATAGGCGACCAGATGACGCTTGCTCGGCCACCGCCGGTAAAGACTGGTGCGGGCACGCTTCACCGTCTTGGCGATTCCTTCCATGGTGACATGACGGTAACCCTTCGTTTTGAGCGAATTTAGTACGGCACGGACCACATCCTGATCAATGCGCCCGTCTTTGGGTCTACCACGCATCGCGCGTAGCTGCAGCGGATTGTCCGGTGAAAATACACCACTCCGGCTCAAAAACGCGGTATTTTTTCGTCCAATCTTGAACTTTTTCATACATTGTGTATCGTATATATCGTCACATCTAGGTGCAAAGATAAAGATCATGGAGCATTTATGATCGATCGACGCCTCCCTCTCGCCGGGCTTCTCTGCTGCGCCGCCCTCCTTGCCGCGTGCGACTCTGCGAAATATGGGTGGTCACAGGCGAGCACCCTCAACACCATCGCTGCATATCAAACTTTCTTGTCCAAGTATCCCACCGATGTGCATGCCGCCGATGCCAAGAGCCGCATTGCGGCACTGCAGGACGAGCAAGCGTGGTCGACGGCACAAGTAGCCTCGACGGCGGAAGGCTACCAACAGTACTTGACTGCTGAGCCGAACGGTGTACATGCGCAAGCCGCGCGCGATGAAATGGTGGCACGCGAGCGCGCCGCCGCCTGGCGAACCGTGCAAACGAACGCAACGGCACAGTCGCTGCAGGATTTCCTACAAAAATACCCTTCGGGACCCGAAGCGGATCAGGCCCGCGACAAACTCAAGAAGATTGCAGGGTATCGCGCCGAGCTGGGAATTGCCCACAGCCAGGGACTTGCTGATCGAGAGCGCGACTCCTTGGCAAAGCGTTTCGGTAAGAACCTCCAGCAAGTTGTCGTGCTAGAGCCCGATGCGAATAGTCGCAACTATCGGATCACATCGGCGCCAATGAGTGAACACGATGCGAACGCCGCTTGTGCCAGCGTCAAGCATGCGGGCCGATCCTGCAAAGTTGTGCAGGCGGCCGACTAGCTGGGCTAAAGGGACGCCATGAAAGGCAAAAGAATGCGATCATAAAAAAAACGACATCCGTAGAGGACTTAATTCGAAGTCGCGACTCAATTTGTTATAGGCAATTTGGCTCTTGCATTACAAGAGCGCGCTACCACCGGTCGGGGCACTCGATTCCGGCCTACTTCAATCTGCTTCTGAAGCGCGAAGTCGCGAAATCGAGGAAAGCGCGGAGCTTCAGCGGCAGCGGACGCTGCCCGGTGTAGATGAGGTGGATCGGCATCGCAGCGGGCTCAAATTTCGTCAATACGGTGGCGAGCGAGCCAGATTGCGCGGCCTGCTTTACCTGATAGGACAAAACGCGTGTGATCCCCACGCCGGCTATTGCCGCGTCGATTGCCGCCTCCGCCGTATTGACGACGAGACGCGGGTGAATTCTCAACGACATCTGCGATCTGCCCGCCCCGAAAGTCCAGATATCCGTCGACATCAATGCGGCGAAGGTGAAGTTGATGCAGTCGTGATTGACTAGCTCTTGAGGAGTCTTGGGGGTTCCACGGTCCTTGAGATACTTGGGGCTCGCACATACGACGTTGCGGATCTGTCCGACTCGCGCAGCAATCAAGCTGCTGTCCGGAAGCTCGCCCACTCTTACCGCCAGATCGATGCGATTTTCCACCAGATTGAGCGGACGATCCTCGAGCACCAATTGCACATCGACATCCGGATAGGTCTTGAGGAACTCCGCAACGACCGGTACGACATGCAGGCGTCCGAAAACGATCGGCGCTGCGATAATCAGATCGCCCGTCGGAGCGCTATATTCCCCCTTTGCCTCACGTTCGGCTTCGTCCACGCTATCGATAATGCGTTCGCACGCTGACAGATAGGACTTGCCCGCATCAGTCAGTGCCAGAATCCTGGTAGAGCGCATTAAAAGGCGCGTCTTCATGTGCGCCTCCAGTTCCGAGATCTTCCGGCTCACGGTTGTCACCGGCATTCCTAACTGGCGCCCGGCAGCCGAAAGGCTTCCCGCTTCAACGACGGTCACGAACACAGACATCGCGCCGAGACGATCCATGGTTGTTCCATAAAACGGAAAGGAGTGTGCAAATAATAGCCCCTAGTGCGGTCCGATAGAAATGGATATGGTCTTCTTCGTCTTCCACTATCAACCGAATTCCCAGGAGATCCTCAATGTCACGTATCCCAACACCCGCCACCATCGATGCGGCGCCTGCCGCCTCCCGTTCCATGCTCGACGCGGTCAACAAGCATCTCGGCACCGTGCCGAACATGTTCCGCCTCGTCGCCACTAGCCCCGCCGCGCTCGAAGGTTATCTCGGTCTATCGGGCGCCCTCGACAGAGGGACGCTCCCGGCGCCGACACGAGAACGGATTGCACTCACCGTCGCCGAGATCAACGGCTGCAATTACTGCCTGTCCGCGCATAGTTATCTGGCCAAAAACCGGGCAAAGCTCGACGATGCCGAAATCGCCGCCAACCGTGAAGGCCGTTCGAACGAGCCGAAGGCCGACGCTGCGGTAAAGTTCGCCGCCAAAGTTGCCCGCGAGCACGGTCATATCAGTGAGGCCGATCTGCGTGCCGTAAAGGCTGCCGGCTACGATGACCTGCAGATAATCGAGATCGTTCAGCATGTCGCGCTCAACGTCTGGACCAACTACATCAATCTAGTCGCCCAAACGGACATCGACTTTCCGGCTGTCGCGGCACGCAAGGCCGCCTGAGTACCGGCGTCGCGACGCGCTCTCCGGCGATGCAGACCACATCCCCGGAGAGCCGGACCCGATAAAGGCTGTCTTTCGTCGCCCACGTAGGCGAGGAGTCCAACGATGAATGTGCAACCGTTACACGAAGGTGCCGGCTCCGTCTTCGCGCGAGCGCCGTCGCGGCGCGATACGCCGGCACTGCCACCTCAAGACATCCAGGCGTTTGAGACGGAGTTACAAGACGGACAAGACGGAGACGCACTAGAAGCAGTATTAGAACTGATCGAAATGCGCTACCAGCAACACCTCGCGCATGCAGAACTGCAGGCCCTGTTCGAAGCGGGAGAATTGTGTTGCTGACCGGTGCGACTCATTTAGTTCGTCCGAGGTACGACCCAAAATGTTTTTCACGGAACCCTAAGCAGCCGAAAATGTCAGAGGGGATGGCGTCGCGATTGCGTGACCATTGACGGGGCGACATTCAGCCCAACAATGCCAAGAGGATCGATATGGCCAACTATATTCTTCCGGAGCTCGAATTCGATTACGGCGCGCTCGAGCCTCACATTTCGGCGCGAATCATGGAATTGCACCATGCTAAGCACCACGCCGCCTACGTCACGTCAATCTGCCGGGCGAGCGTACCGTCAGGGCGTTCGCCGCCTTTAGGCGTCAGGCATTGCCAAAAGACGGAGTGGAGTATGTGCCCGGATAGGTTGAACGCCCGTTGATTTCGGTTCCTTCGACGCCTTCAAGAAGCAGATCACGGCGGTCGCAGGATCGATTATGGGGTCAGGCTGGGCTGCTCTGGTATGGGAGCCGGTCGGCGAGCGCCTTCTGGTGACACAGATCTATGATCACCAGTCCAATCTTGCGCAGGCCGGCATTCCTCTGATGGTGATCGACGCGTGGGAGCATGCGTATTACCTTCAGTACGAGAACCGCAAGGCGGAATTTTTCGACGCCCTATGGAACGTTTGGCATTGGGCCGACATTGCCGGGCGCTTCGATGCAGCAACGAAAGCGAAATACTCGCTCCGCGGCTCTGCTCGCTGAAAGCAGACAGAGATTGTTATCTTGCCTATCTCCACCCTAGCGCAGGTCACTGCTTTGAAGCCCTGGACACTTGGCCGTAGGATTGTTCACGTATGGCGTCTATTGTTCTTGGCTGCGCAGGAGCAAATACACGGGATCACCTCATGCGCACCCCCGACCAGCGGACCGCGATCGTCAGTATTTTGGTTCTTTTGTCAGTTAGCGCCTCCGCAGGCAGTTTGCCCATCACGATTACAAATGATAATCCAGATACGATCTTGGTCACCGCATACGACATGAACTTACACCCACGGGCAGAGATTCTGGTGGGTCAGCGAATCAATGGATTTGCCTCAATTCCAATATCAGTCACGCCGGGACCCACTGGATACGGACACATATCTTGGAGCGCAACGAGCGTGGATACCTTTTCCCGTAGATGCGGGCATCGCGATCGACCGAGACTTCTAAACAATGCGATAGTCCACGTCTACGCCAAATCTCGATGCCATTTGCCACAAGAATGATCAGCCACAGCCCAGGACCTGCGCTGGCCCGTAGCGGACGTTGCGACGGCACAAAGCCGCCGTCGCGGTCACACGGGCTCCGGTTAGGCCGTCACCTCTCGTGCGCTAATGCGATATTGAAAATTCTGTGGGTTGTAGTAATCGAGCGGACCCTTGGCGGTTTCCGCGTACGGATACATGAAGTGGCCAAGCGGCTTTGCGGTCTGGGGGGCCAGCCTGGTGTCACCCCCTGATTCAAGCATGAAGCGTATGTCGCCAGTTCCGCAGCCGATGACTTTGGGGTCGCGGTACGTGTTGACGACGATCCACTCGTAGATGGCACGCGCCCGTTCGATCGGATTGGTGCTCGCCACGGGCACAATGCGGGCGGCGGTGGACCTGACGATTCCGTCGGTGGGTATGTGCGCGGTCGGTTCCAGGTAAAGCTCGGTCTCATCACGCGACAGCGCTCGCGCGGTACCGGGCTGGTTGAGGTCCACACTGCGGTTGCGCGTCGCAATGCGATTGGTGACCTGCAGCCTCGGCGTGATCGCGCGATCGTCCCACTGCGCAAAAAACGCCGCCGCGCCATACTGGGTATCGCGATAGATCCCGGCCGCCGAGGGATTTCCGGTCCACCAGACATCGAGTGCTCGCTGATAGTCCGTGTCGCCGTACTGTGGAAATGGCAACCACACCTTGGCCGGAAGATCCTGCGGCAAGACCTCGATCTCGGTGACCACCTCGAAAGTGCGCCACGGAGCGTTAACCAGCGGCGCCTCAGGCGCGGACACGGGGGCCGCCGCAGCGACTTGCGGTAGGGCCACGGACAGGGCGGTTACGGCGGAGATGTTCAAGAACTCGCGTCGATCCATGATTCCTCCTAATTCGTGAGCGCACCGGACCGGTGACGGGCGATTGCAGGCCGTGCCGAGTCGCGCGGGACGCAGGGCACGGCGTGCTGGTGGCACGGATTGTCGCACTATTTAAATTGGGTCATCCGGACTTAGTGTGGGTGAAATTTGATCATTTTTCGATCAAAGCTTAGGCAGCATGCAGGTCAGGACCTTCAATCGAAGGTACTCCTCGTCGCGAAGTCCGTAGGCGCGACGCTGAAGTACACGGATTTTGTTGTTCAGTCCTTCGACAAAGCCGAGCGAGACTTTGTTTTCCGGTTTGCAGTAGGCAGCGATGCCATCCCAGTGTCGCTCGATCATGTCAGCGAAGTCCTCGTAGGGTTTCAGACGTTGCCATTTCAGCTGTGCCCGCCAGTTTTCGAAGAACTTCCTGGCCCAAGCTTCGCTGTTGTAATCCCACAGTTGGCCAAAGGATTCCTTCAGCAGGTACGCGGTGTTGAGGCGCTTGTTGGCGGCGAGCAGCAGCTTCAGATTCTTGCGTGCGCTGCCGGTGAGATTCTGCGGATGCGCCAGCAAAGTATATTTCTGACCCTTGATGAAGGTGCGCGGCTTGCCCTGGAGCCTGCCGTACTCGCGCTTGCGTACGGTGTCGAGCGCCTTTCCGAGGTGACGAAGGACGTGAAACTTGTCGAACAGGATGGCCGCCTGTGGGGCGTGACGACGGCTCGAGGTACCGAAGGCCTTCCACATGTCCATCACTGCCAAGCGGATCTTTTTGGCCTTCTTTTCCCCGAGAAATTGATAAAACTCGTCCATGCTCGCTTCCGATCGATCCTGGCCGCCGAACCAGATCGGGCGCCGACGGATCAGATCGCTGACGACAATGCGGTAGGTATGGCCCTTGCGGATCGAGATCTCGTCGATACCGATCGCCTTCGGTCCCGGCGTGCCAGCCCGGTTGAGCTGCGCACGCATGTACTGCTTGTCCAGTTCCTTGACCGCGTCCCAGTCCAGGCGCAGTTCCTCGGCAATGTCCTTGATCGTCGCCGAGCGGCAGCGCCGACCCACGTAATACGCAAAGCGTTGGGTATAGAACGGATTGTCGGCCAGGAACGCCAGTCGCTCGCGCTTCACCGCGCCACACTGACGGCATCGAACCCGACGAACTTCGATGTCGAGCTGGACACGAAACGGTCCGCTCGGCAGATCGCGCACCTGCCGCCGCGTCCGATCATAGAAGCTGCGATGCCTCGTCCCGCAAATCCCACAGTGCGTTTTTTTGTGCGCCGTGCCAGGGTAACGACCCGCATCTGCGGGTCACCGAAGCGGCCATGGAGGATAGCGCCGGCACGAAAACCCGGGAATGTGAATGCGTCGGCCAAGTGGCGGCGCGCAGGTGTTTTGGGCATCGACAAATCATGCCAGATTTATCCTCACCTGAATCATGCATCAAACCCTATGAAAATAGGCCTCGCCGCTTGATTGATATCCCATTTTTACCCACACTCAAACCGGAAGAGCCTTTAAATTGTGTAGTCCCGGAATCGCCCGCTTAGATCTCAAATCTTTGAGGGTCCGCTTCGGAGATTTGCTCGCCGCGCGTGCCATGTCGAGCTAGGTCTGCTGCGCCTTGAGACCGGTCATTCCCAGCGTGAGGGTTATCAGGCATGAGTGGCCGGAGTTGGCCGTTGAGCCACCCAAGCACACCGATCCCCGTCCCTCGCCATCCGGCATTCAGTGTACGATCGGCGATGATCATCAATTCGAGCGCATGCATGGCGGACTATCGCCGCCCGCCGCATCACCGGTATTTTTAAGCCATCAGGGAGGAGACCCATGCTGACTCTTACGCAAAACATTCTCATCCTCGTTGCTGCAATGACCGCCTCATTGCTCTTTACGCTAGGACTGAATCGGCTCTGGCCGGTGCAAACGCGTCATGCTCAAAACGATCTGATCGGCTGGCAACTTAGCGTGTTGGGCACCACCTACGCGGTCATTCTGGGCTTCATGCTCTACACAGCGTGGACGAACTTCGGGGCAGCGGAATTGAATGCGGATCTTGAGGCCAACGCGCTGAGGAATATCTTTCGTCTGGCGGAAGGCTTGCCCCCTCTGCAACGCGCGCAACTCGAAATGCAGGCCCGATCCTATGCCGATGCAGTCGTCAAGCAAGACTGGCCGGTAATGGCCCGCGGCCAGCTGCCCGAAGAAACGCATGAAATCAACGAACAAATGTGGAGGACTTTAATGTCCGTCAAGGCTGCCTCGACGTCCGAAATCACTGCGGAGGACCATGCGCTATCCGAACTGAGCACGCTGACTTTGCATCGCCGCACCCGATTACTGCAAAGCGCATCGCCGCTCCCTATCATTTTTTGGGGTGTCCTTCTGGTTGGCGGGTTTCTGACTATTATCTCGGTCTCGATGTTCGGCTCGGCAAACCCTAGACTGCACATCCTTCAGGTCTTCTCCCTTACCCTGCTCGTCACGCTTGTAATGCTCGCCATCGCCGATGTTAATAGCCCATTCAGAGGCTGGGTTCACGTCAGTAACTTTGCGTTTGAGCGGGCACAGCAGAATATGCGAGAGATTAAGTGAGGCATTTGATAGGTGTCCAAATAGATGTCGTTTAGCGCGCGCCCAAGCCAATGGTTTTTTGGCGCCCGGTGGCGACCCTCTCCCCGATTTTGTCTATTTTAGGCTTGTCCTGGCGATCGGATGTTTGGACATCCCCGGACGCCGGTGGATGTGGGAGTGGTTAGCTCTTTGCGACCTTGATAAGGGCAGACGCCGCGGTGCGGCTCGGCCGGATGGAGAAGTCGCATTGGTGCAACTGTTCGCCCGTTCAGGCTGCGTTCGCAAACGCTTCTTGAATCTGTTTTTCGAACGCGAGGAGCTTCTGGACGCTCGGGCGTTGCTTCATGCGACTAAGATGCGCGTGGCAATTCTGGAATTTTGAAAGGTCGAGATACTTGACGTCGAAGCGTAGTGCACGTAGGAAGGTCCAGAAGAAGTAAGCGTCGGGCGCGGTGTAGTGATCGAAAAACCACTCGCGGCCCGCCAGCAGGGTGTCGGCAATACCAAAGTGTTCCGCGAGCAGTTTCTGCGCGCACTGTTTCACGCTTTCCTCAGAATCAGGCGCATCACAGAAGCGCTTGGGGAGAGCGTTCGGGGTGAGTGCTGGGTGGATGCCGGAGGCACACCAGGCCATCAGGGAAATCGCCTTGATCTCTTGCTTAGGATCGATCGGCAGTAATTTGGCCTGCGGGAAGGTACGGGCGATCCAGAGGTTGATAGCGACGTTTTCGGTGAGTGGCTCGCCGTCGATCATTAGTACCGGCACCCTGTGTTTGGGGTTCAGTCGCAGATACGCGGGGCTCATGTGCTCGCCCTTGCTGAAATTAAGCGGCATCACCTCGAAATCGGCTTGGGCCTCGGTGAGGTTGATATAGGGAACCATCGAACAGGCGACGGGGGTGTAATACAACTGCAGCGTCATGGGTTCATCCAGTTACGGGGCGGCCATTATACGCAGGCGTGAACGCGAGAGGCCAAGGACATTCACGCGATTGGGAGTGGTGGATGACTCGTCGTTCGGGAGCGGAGATCTACTGCCGTGGAGCTTTTCGCGCGGATACCGAGAGCGAGCTTCTCCGGTTCTATCAGCCTTTTATCTAAGTTTTACATTTTTAGCTGTTCAATGGACGGCTCTGGACGTCCGTGGCGCTCGGGGTGGGGAGCTACGTACGAAACGCGTCTTGAGATTTCAAGCGTCCTGAATTTGCCCAGGGCGCACCGCCGTTGACAGCTCGTCGTCCGCCGAACGCTAGCAGCTTTTTTTGGCTGCGGCCAAACCGTCAGCAGCCGGACCCAAAGTTCCTACTCAGATTCCGGAGCATCGGGCGATAGTCCACAGACAATAGTGCATTGACTGAGATTGTCGCTCCTCCACGAGGAGTAGCAATTACGTTTCGGCTAGCTCGATCGTCCTCGTTCATGGGCAGCGCACTAACAGCGTGACTGCAATGGTTCGGGTTTGTATAGCTCCGGATTCTCTGGACACGAGGTAAAGTGATACCAGAGGTTCGGAGGTATGCGATGGGTAAGAAGTCGGAGTTGACGGTTGAGCAGCGCACCCAGTTGGTGCTGAGGCTGTTATCGAAGGAGGAGCCCGCGGCGCAGATCGCGCGCCGCGCCGGGATTTCGGAGCAGACGCTGTATCGATGGCGCGATGAGTTTCTGCGCGGTGGGGCTGCAGGGCTTTCTGGTCGTGGGGGCAGTGATGTGCAGGCGAAAGAGATTGGGAAGCTCCAGGAGCAGCTCGCCGAGCGAGACCAGGTGATCGGAGAGATTACGGTCGCCAATCGGATTTTAAAAAAACTCTCGGGCCAGTAGAGCTCAGCGAGGAGTTGCGGGTGATGGTGCGCGAAGGGCTCGAAGCGGACGTTGAAGGTTCTGTGCGGCTGAAGCAGCTGCTGTGCTGGCTCGGGGTCGCCCGCTCGAGCTGGTACGGGCGGCGGAGCGGAGAGGAGCCTCGGCGCCCACCGGGCCGCAAGCCCAAGGTGATCGACCCGGCGCTTGCGGCGGCGATCGAAGCGCTTGCGCAGCGCTATCCGTGGTGGGGCTACAAGCGAATCGCGATCATTGCCCGGCGTGAAGGGCTTGGGGTGACGAACAAGCAGGTTTACCGGGTTTTCAAGGCGGCGCGGCTCTTGCAGAAGCCCCGAGTGCGCGAGGCGGCGATCTACCAGACGGCGCGGCTCTTTGAGCTCTTGCCGTCGGGACCGAACGAGCTGTGGCAGGCCGACGTGACCTACCTGCACATTCCCGGCCACGGCTGGTGGTACGCGGTGACGGTGATTGACTATTACTCGCGCTATCTGCTGGCCTGTCACTTTACGGCCAGCTACAGCGCCCGCCAGATCGCCGCAGCGCTCGATGCAGCGCGTGCCGAAGCCGAGCGGCTGCACGGGCCGCTCGCGAAAACACCGTTCCTGGTGACCGACAACGGCTCGAGCTTTCTTGCCCGGCATTTCCAGGCGCACATCGCCGGGCGCTACGCGCACGTGCGCATCCAGTACCGTACGCCGACGCAGCTCGGGCTCCTGGAGAGATTTCACCAGACCCTCAAGACCGAAGAGGTGTACTGGAAGCTCTATACCAGTCCCGCCGAGGCACGCGAATCGCTGGAGCAGTTCCGCCGTCGCTACAACGGGGTCCGCCCGCACTGGGCGCTCGAGCCCCTGGGGGGCGGTGACGTGGTGACTCCGCAGGAAGTGTACGTTCATGGCTGCGCGGTCAAGCTCCCGAAGTGGCAGGGTTGGGCGAAAGCGGCGCGGGAGAAACTCGCTGCGATGGTCGCCGGCGCCCATCTGCCGACGAATAATCCAGTGCCGGCGACAGCGACGCTCGCCATCTCGAGGGAGGCGACAGCGTGAAGCTCACGACCGAGAAATCGCTCACGGCCTCGATTTGCAGGGGTGCTGGGGTAGCGGGCCTCGTGAGATCTCGGCTCGTAAGGCTTTTACGGGGGCCGGATTTTCCGACCTTGGGGAAAAAAACCGGAGCTTCTGCCGCTGAACGCGGCAGACCGCGCTATTCAAAAAGTATTCACGAAGATCATAGACTGCCGCACGTCGTCAGCACTCACACAAAATCAGATCGAGCGTGTCCAGTTGATTTCGGAGCCAAGACAGGGTTGCAATAAATGAGGCAGGTAGCCGGTCAATCGTGTGAGGCCTAATACCCTCGTAGCTGTAACCAATCGATCATTTCGAACGAAATACCCAAAAGACTTAGATGCGATTGCAAGAGGAGCGCCTCAGGAACCTTATGTTACGGAGCCTCGCCGGCAACGCATCGGCCTACCACTTCTTTCTAGACGAGCTAGCGACGCATTTGCGTTCGTTCTTGCGCAAGCGCCTGGCTCGGCTGCCCGAGGAGGCTGAGGATCTCGTGCAGGAGCTACTGTTGGCGATCCACAATCAACGACATACTTATGATGCGAAGCTGCCGCTGACTCCGTGGGTGCATGCCATCGCCCGCTACAAGCTCATCGATTTGCTTCGCCGGCGCTCTCGTAGTGATCTGCTTAACGATTCCATTGACGAGGGCGAGGAGCTATTTGCTGCGCCGGATAGCCAGGCGGCAGAGGCGCGCTATGACATTGCGAAGCTCTTGGCGCAATTACCGGATCGACAGCGACTGCCCATTCAGTACGTGAAGATCGAGGGCGCGTCGGTGGCCGACACCGCGAAGCGTATTGGCATGTCTGAATCGGCGGTGAAGATCGGCATCCACCGCGGACTGAAAGTGCTCGCCGCGAGGATCCGCGAGATTTAGCAATCACCGATTCAGGCGAAATAACGCAACGAGCCACCCGGTCTCAATATCAGACTGCTTTCAATTGGAACTTAGGGCATTCGATGATGAATATTCACATTTCAAGATGGCAATCGCGCATGCGATTGCTGGCGATGGACAGCCGAGTTTCATTCGGTTCGCTGGAGAAGAGTTATGCCGCCGAAGACCGTTTTCGTGAGATCGGCAGCGCCGAAGTCGTCAAACGGACGCTCGTCGAACGTACAAAGCAAAGCACGTTTCTCCGGCACGCGATTCCCTGAATCGTGGCATTCCGAATAGACGTAAAGAAACTACGATTGCTTATGCTGCGTGCGAGTGAATTGATAGTTGATCCGGGAAATCGCCGCAGTTGAGGCCTCCACCGTCGATCCATGCCCGTGTCGAGGCGCGTGCTCGCGCAATGAGATGGGCGCCGTTCGAGTAGTCATACGAGGATTGGCTCAAAGGGCAGATGGGCGGTGCAATTCGCATGACAAGCGAAGTCGAGTAATGTTCGTAGTCACGCCGTAACTCGCGGGCACCGAGTAGCGTGATCGCATGCATGGCACGGCCGAGGGCGCGCTTGGATATTGTATTGTGCGCGCAAGCGAATCCGCAAGGTAAAACAATAACTTGAGTTGCACCCAAAGCCGCCGCTACCGAGATGGGAGTGCAAGAGGCCACTGCACCGTCGACGAGATGGCGCCCCTCACGTTGAACGGGCGGGAAAACTCCCGGAATTGCGGTGCTCGCGATCACCGCCTGGGCGACATCGCCCTCCGAAATAACCACCTCTTTCCCGGTTACCAATTCGGCGCAAACCAAATGCAGCGGAACCGCCGTCTCAGCAAACAGTCGATAAGGCAGTTCGCGATCTAATAATGATCGAAGTCCCTGAGGACTTGCGATATGGTCACGAAACCCGAAAAATCCCAGCAGCGAACGCCACGAAAGACCTAGCACCTCTTTCGTGGTCATGCGGCTCCACAGCACCGCCATTCGCTCGACCGTGTCCAAACTGGGGTCAAATGCAAGGAAAGCACCATTTAGGGCGCCCGCCGAAACACCGACGATTATATCCGGCCGCACGCCGGCACCGATGAGCTCTGCGAGCATCCCCACTTGGACGGCCCCGAGACTGCCGCCACCAGCGAGGGCAAACGCGGTTCGCCGCTCTGAGTCCTTTTGCGTCAAGGTCGGCTACGCCTCGTTTCTAGAGAGACATGTATGACACCATCTGATCAGTAGACCGTCGATTAGCAGAGTTTCTTTCCGCTCTCACGCGTCACCGTATCAACCTTAGGCCACACGAACCCACGCAGCACCCGGACGCAAAAGTCACTGCTTGATTTATTGAAATCCTTTATCGCCAAGGACCTGGCGCCGCCGCCCCTCCCCACCCCCCTCGCTGACGGGCAGCGGGTTGGCTCTAGCCCACTAGCCAGTCAATTCTGCCAGGCCAACCCACTCGTGGTTGTAACCAATCCTTCATCTCCAACGAACTACCTTGAGGACGGAGATTGCAAGAGAGGACGGGACATCTCATGAGAACCGAGAAGTTGACCGCGATACTCGCAGCGAGCATCGAACCGGTGGACCCGAAGCGAACGATGCGACGCTATGTCCTTGGAACCACGGGGGGCATGCTTGCGGCGCTCTGCCTGACCGCCGGAGTCCTTCACCTGAACCCGTCGCTGCCTCATGAGGGTTCCGAGCCGGCTTTTTGGATTCGTGAGATCTATTGCGCGAGCTTGGGCGTGCTGGCAGTTCTGCTCCTCGCACGATTGGCGCGTCCCGGCTCTCGGCTGGGTCCTCTGCCGGGGGGCATTGCCGCGGTTGTAATGACCATGTGGCTCCTCGCCGCGATGGCTCTGTCTTCAGCCCCGGCGCACAGCCGCGTCCGCTTACTCCTCGGCGAATCGTTCGCCATGTGTCCCTTCCTAATCGCATTCCTCGCTATGCCGCTTTTTCTCTCCTTTCTCTGGATCCTGAAGGATCTTGCCCCTACGCGGCTGCGTTGGGCGGGCGCGGCTGCGGGATTCGCCGCGGGGTCCCTCGGTGCGCTCGTATATACCCTGCATTGTCCGGAACTGGCCGCACCGTTTATCGGAGCATGGTATCTATTGGGAATGTTGATCCCCGCCGCCATCGGCGCGTTGCTCGGTCCCCGCTTGCTGCGTTGGTGAACTCCAAAAGATCCTGAAAGGTATCTCAACGATGACATTGTCTATTAAACACGCCGCCATCCTGGCCTTGACATGTTTAAGTTTCGAAGTGGGCTCGGCCGGGAACCTGCGGGCGCAATCGAACTCGCAGCGCGGACCTGCGGTTGTGGAACTATATACCTCGCAGGGTTGTAGCTCCTGCCCGCCGGCAGACGCATTATTAGGCGAACTCTCGCAGATGCCGAACGTAGTCGCCCTGGCTTTCCACGTCGATTACTGGGACAGCATTGGATGGCGCGACCATTTCGCCTTACCGAATGCGGTGGAGCGTCAACACCGGTACGTCGAGACGCTGGGCCTCTCGTCGGCATTCACGCCTCAAGTGGTCGTCGACGGGCGTAGCAGTTTCGTAGGATCGGACAAGCGCCGCATTCTGGCGGCAATCGCCGAGCCCATCATCACGATCCCCATCAGCGTCGAAGTGACTCGCGGAGAGATCACGGTCACCGTGCCCGAACGGCAGGATCGCGAGAGATACGATGTCAACCTCATCGCTTACCTGCCGCAGGCGGCTACCAACGTTGGGCGAGGAGAGAACTCCGGGAGGACGCTCAAAGAATTCAATATCGTCAGGCAATTCCGCTCGCTCGGCGTCTGGAACGGACGAGAGAGCGTATTTCGAGCGCCGGTGGATTCGTTCCCCGGTGACGCTACTCGTGTTGCCGTCTTGCTCCAGCGAGCTCAACAAGGACCGATTGCGGGAAGCGCGACGGTTGCTTTGCGTTAAATCGGCCTGAGCGATTTGCTTTGTTGGAGGTCATCGTGAAACACAGCCTGGGACTGATATCGGCGATATTCGCCGTGATGATAGTTGCCGCATGTGCAGCAACTCCAGGCAAGGTATCGCAAACCAAGCCGGTTGAGTCGCTCAATCTGCGACAGGGATTGGCACTCAAAGGATACGACCCAGTCGCGTACTTTGCCGAGGGGGCACCGGCGGTCGGAGATCCGGCGATCAGCTACCAATGGCAAGGAGCGGCCTGGCTCTTCTCCACAGCCGCGCACCGTGAGGCGTTCATTGCAGATCCGGCGCGCTACGCGCCGCAGTATGGCGGGTACTGCGCCTTCGCCGTCTCGCGCGGCACGACCGCAGACGCTGATCCAGGTCAGTGGGCGATCGTCGACGGCAAGCTCTACGTCAACAATAACGCCTTCGCAAAGAAGCTTTGGGATCAAGATCGCCCTGGCAACATCGAGGCGGGAGACTCCAACTGGCCGTTGATCCCAAAGTACCCAGTGGGGAGTGCGCCGACTTCCGCCGTTCGGGAGAGTGCACCGGCTGCCTCATCGAGGGCGAGCGGGCCGCCACCGTGACGCGCAGGCTTGCCGCGGGCCTTGCAGTAGTAATCCTCGGACTCGTCACGGCCGCAGCGCTGGAGCCCGTGTCGAACCGAGCAGATCGCTATGATGACGGCGACAGCCTCTACTCGGCGCTGCGTCAGCAGCCGCACACGACATTGTCGATCGGCGACGGCGAGATTGCAGTTGTGTTCGCCGACGGTGCTCCGGGTCTCGATCAGACCCGGGTTATGGATTGGATCCGCAGCAGCGCGCGGGCGGTGACTACATACTTCGGGCGCTTCCCGGTTCGCCACGTGGGACTGCTGGTGATCGCCGATGACAGCGCTCGGATCAGCTCCGGTACCGCTTACGGATTCTCGGGCTCCGCGATTCGTATCCGCGTCGGACGCATGGCCGACGAGGCCGTGTTTCGAGACGACTGGGTCTTGGTCCACGAGATGACGCATCTTGCCTTGCCTACCGTGCCACGGCGAAGCGAATGGTTGCTCGAAGGCAATGCCACCTACGTCGAGCCCATTGCTCGTGCTCAGGCAGGACAGCTCGACCCGTCCGAAGTCTGGAGATGGGCCCTCGAAGGCATGCCGAAAGGCCAGCCGCTGGCGGGGGATCTTGGCCTCGACAACACCCATACGTGGGGTCGCACGTACTGGGGTGGGGCGACTTTTTGGCTCTTGGCCGACATAGGAATTCTCGCAGAGACACACGGCCAGCTTGGCGCACAAGAGGCCTTACGGGCGATCAACAGGCGCAGCGGCGGAAATGCAGCCACCTGGTCGATCGATGAGGTGATGGCAATCGGCGATGAGGCCACACGAACGCACGTGCTGTCGACGCTCTACGCGAAGATGAGAGCGGCACCGGTGCCCGCCGACTTGTCAGATCTCTTCCATAAGCTGGGTGTCGCCGAGCGCGGCGGTAGGATCGTCTTCGACGACGATGCAACTCTCGCAACGATTCGTCGCCGCATCACCGAATCGCGCGATGACTCTGTCGCGCCACGGTAGAGCAACTGCCGATGATCTTCACTTGCCGCTGCCGCAGAAAAAGATCACGGCGCTGTAACCGATCTCGCTGACATGTCGAACTAGTAGATGTACTGACACTGCCACCCACCATTTTAGGAGTATGTTTCGATGTTCATTCAAAAGTCACGCTTGACTCTCGCGTCCGCCGCTGTCCTGTTCGCATTCGCGAACGGCGCCACGATGGCTTATGCCTACGCAGCCGACCAAGGCACCCAAGAAGTTGCGCCCTGCTATGGGGTCAACTCATGCAAAGGCCACTCGGATTGCAAGTCGAGCAGCCATGCGTGTAAGGGTCAAAATTCCTGCAAGGGCCAGGGCTTTAAGGATCTTACCGCGCAACAGTGCAGCGAACAGCACGGCTCGACTACGCAAAAGTAACGCAACCGGAAAATCAGCCGGCGGCTATGCCGGCTGAACCCATTCCAAATTTGTCTAGTCTGAATTCGGAGATCAGTCAATGCCCGACACTTCAGTCGCCTCGTTTACCGGTTTCGGGTTGGGGTTACGGACGCCGCATTACCAGGATTTCCTCGGCGGCGATGTACCCGTCGACTTCGTCGAAGTGATCTCCGAGAACTTCATGGTGAAGGGCGGACGACCGTTGAACGTACTCGCGGCGGTCCGCGAGCGATACCCGGTTGCCATGCACGGCGTTTCTATGTCGATAGGCTCGGCCGACGGCGTCAAACTCGATTATCTGATTCGGCTAAAGGCTCTCGCCGATCGCGTGCAGCCGCTATGGGTGTCGGACCATCTTTGCTGGACCGGCATCGAAGGATTCAACTCGCACGATCTGCTGCCACTCCCGTATACCGAGGATGCAATGCGGATCGTCTGCGCGAATATACGGCTTGCGCAGGATGTTCTCGAACGTCCGCTGCTGCTCGAGAATCCTTCGACCTACATGAATTTTGCCGACGATGAAATGTCCGAATGGGCTTTCCTGTCTGAGTTGTGTCGTCGAACAGGATGCTACCTGCTGCTCGACGTCAACAATATCTATGTCAGTGCCTCCAATCACGGCTTCGATCCCCTTGCCTATCTCGCCGGAGTACCCGCCGAACGCGTGCGACAGATTCATCTCGCCGGACACAGTGAGAACGGTCGGGGTCTGCTCATCGATACGCACGATCATCCTGTTTCCGATCCCGTCTGGTCGCTCTATAGAGCGGCGTGTGCTCGCTTCAGCGGGGTCGCGACGATGATTGAACGCGACGATGATATTCCGCCGTTGAGCGACCTCCTCGCAGAGCTCGACCTCGCTCGTGCACTTGCAGCAGCGTGGCAGCGCGCGGCATGAACCTGCTCGCCGTTCAGCGCAGCATGCGCGACCACCTTATTAGCGGCGCCGACGAGATCAAAGCGCAGATCCGCGGTGATGCCTCTCCGCGGCTCGCCGTGTATCACCAGGCCTACCGCGCGCAGCTCCTTGATTGCCTGCGCGACACATTCGAGCGAGTCTGGGCGTGGCTCGGCGATACTGGCTTCGAAGCCGCCGCCCGCAGGTACATCGAGTCGCACCCGCCGCGCAGCTGGACCTTAAGCGGCTATGGAGATGACTTCGATCGCACCCTGAGCGGACTGTATCCTGACGACCCCGAGGTCGCCGAGCTCGCCTGGCTCGATTGGTCGTTACGCCGCGCCTTCGATGGCCGCGACGCGACACCCGTCGCCGCCGACGCCCTATCGGACATCGATTGGGATCATGCAATCTTGTGTATCGTCCCCACATTGCGTATGAAGTCGATATCGACCAACTGTGCGGCGATTTGGACCGCCCTCTCGGAAAAGAACGCACCGCCGGCAGCGGCGCAGCTGCACGCGCCGACGGCGCTGAGGGTCTGGCGCAAAGAATTCTCGCCGCATTATCGGGCCGTCGATTCGATCGAGCAACACGTTCTCCTGATGGCGTGTGATGGAGCGAGCGTCGCGGCGATATGTACGGCCATCGCGGACAGAACCGAGCCAGCCAGGGCTCCAGAGGTCGCGGGAGCCCTGCTCGCGGGTTGGCTGCACGACGGGTTGATCATCGCAGTAGAGAATTCCCCAACGGTCGTTGCCCAGGCTCGACGCCCGTGATTACGATTCTCAGCCGGGCTCGGCTCAAACTCCATCGATGCACCGAAACTAAGTTGTTGCACGACGATGCAACATACCTGCCCAAACGGCGATTCGTTCTTGATGACACTAGATCCACTGCCGACTGCAGATATCGATCGAAAGCCCACAGCGGCCGCAATGCTACCGGACCCAGGGATTCCACACAGAAGACCGCAACCGCCTATCGGTCTACATTGAATCATAAGGAGCATCGACATGTTAAGCCCGTACGTTAATTCGAGCGCATCGTTGCCAGCGACGGTACAGCTGGGCAAGCCTCTGGCGCCTGAACTGACTCGGGATTCACCAGGCCTTGCGGCGATGACGGATTTCTCATGCGAGCGGCCAGTCATCGTGTCGCCAGAGCGGCACGTTGACGATGCGCTGCACGACATGATTATTTCCGGAATCCGCGCTCTACTGGTGCTGAACGACACGACAGTCCTTGGCCTCATCACCGCAGCCGATATCCTCGGTACGAGGCCGATTCAATTCCTTCAAAACCCGCTGTGCCAAGGATCACCGTGTCGGCGCCGGGACGTGCATGTCGCTGACATCATGACTCCATGGACGGCGCTGCGGTTACTCAATTTCGCGAGCGTCGCCGCAGCGACCGCCGGGGATCTGGTGGATCACTTCTCGGATACCGACGCAACGCACCTCTTGGTAATCGAGCCGGCCAACCGAGGCGGCAATATTGTGCGCGGATTGCTATCTCGGACGCGTCTTGCACGCCAGCTCGGGATTGAGTTGCCGGGCCCGTCGGCATGAGCATTCGAAACGATACGTGGGCCATCGTTCTCGCGGGAGGCGACGGCGTACGGCTGCGCAGCCTGACGATCGATTCGCACGGCCGGCCGGTCCCAAAACAGTACTGTTCGCTGTTTGGCGGCCCAACTCTGCTGCAGAATGCTCTGAGCCGTGGGCAGATCGTCTCCGGTCGTGACCGACTCTGTAGCGTCGTTGCCGATCGGCATGCGAAATGGTGGCACGGTGCACTGCGAGGACTACACCGGACCAACATCATCGTGCAACCCGAAAGCCGCGGCACCGCCATGGGCATCCTATTGTCGGTCCTGTGGACGTTGTCCCGCGACCCCGATGCTAAATTGTTATTCCTCCCGGCGGACCACTATGTGGAACACGAAGCGCGTCTGGCGGTCGCAATCGACGCCGCCATGGCGGAGCTCGACCTGGCCCCAGAGCACCTCGTGCTGCTCGGCATTGCGCCGGATGAGCCGGACCCTCAGCTCGGTTACATCGTCTGCGGCGATTCGGTCAGCGAGTGTCGGCGAGTGGCACGTTTCGTCGAAAAGCCGTCACGTCTGGTCGCTGCCGATCTACTAGCACAGGGCGCTTTGTGGAACAGTTTCATCTTCGCTGCGACAGGTACAACTCTGCTAAACTTGTTTCGCGGTTGCATGCCGGATGTAGTGGACGACATGGAGACCGCCGTTGCGCGCGGCGCGTATGATAGTCCGGACCCTACGGCCCTGTCACGCCTGTACCGAACCCTACCTGAACGCGATTTCTCCAGACATGTTCTCGCGAAATATCCCGAAGTGCTTCGCGTCGTGGCGGCACCTGCCTGCGGATGGAGCGATCTCGGCACCCCACCGCGCATAGGCGAATTGGTGGATCGTCTTGGACTCGCGGGGACGTACGACTCGAAAACACATATGCCGCAACCTATAGAAACCGTGAACCTTGCCGCCGCGTACCTTCGTCCGCAGATGGCGACGTAGGAGAGCGGGCCGAACCGCCATGAAACAGACCCTGGTGTCGGTGGCTCTCCGTTGGCGCGGTTGCAGGCCTGGCTTGCGCAGGTCGTTACGGCTTGTTCTGGCACCCAAATTCGACCATTGTTTGACGGCAAGCATCCGAGCCCTCAGTCCGATGGCGGGACAGAATCACCATTTCAGACGGTATGCCCCGAGAAGATCTCTTACGCGATCGAACGCTACGTCAAGGAAACCAATCGCTTGAATGGCGTGCTCGATCGACGGCTCAGCGCTCAGCCGTATCTGGCAGGTCCTGAGTACTCGATTGCTGAAGTCGCCTCCTGCCCATGGATCGTGCCGAGGCAGCTGCAGTCCCAAGATCTGGAGTTGTTTCCCGCCCTCAGTCGCTGGTTTTCTAGTATTAGCGCGCGGCCTGTCACGGTTCGCGCCTGTGTGCACGCCGAGCCTTCCCGCTCGAGTCCGTCGTGACCGAGGAGAGCCGCAAGGTTTTGTTTGGCCAAACTGCCGATAACCATTGCAGACATGTCGGCGTGCGGCTGGACGCGCAACCCGTTTTAATAATCAAGCTTCAACTATGGTTCTCGGGCGATCGGTACTGCTGTCGACCTCGTTGTGCCGGCGTCCTTTATCGTCCTCGTAGGAAATCTGCGCTGACTTACCCGGTGTAGCCTGCTCACTCGCAGCGAGTTTGGCTGCCATGCGCGCCTCTTCGCGAGTTCGGAACGGCTCGGAGTACGTATCGTTTGCCTCATAGGCCCAGCCGCCGTCGTGCTTCACAACTTTATAGGTGACTTTGTTCATAACTTGATCCTCCAATCTTTGGGTTGCGGAGAGTAGCAAGTGCGGACACAGATTGGAAGAACCCGTGCGCGACGACGGAACAGAGAGCAACCATTTCCTGCACAACGGCCTCCTCGTACATTCGACTGAAAGTCCCGTTTTAAAAAATTCGCTCTCCACTTCCGACGGGACCGCTCTCGGGGCGGCCTTTTCAGACTTGCGTGCCGAGCAGACTTGCAATTTCGCGAAACACCACATCCATATCAGCTGGCTTGGCGAAAATTCGGTCGGCAACCGACCTCATTTTTTTGGTCTCGATGCCCGGCACACTAGCCAACAAGATCGTCGGGGGTTTGAATCCCAGTCGCGTCTCGATTTCGGTGATGACTTGATCGCATGTCATTTCGAGAGGTAGATGATAATCGCTCAAAATCAGGTCCGGGATCAGGCCGTCCTCAACCAGTTGGATCGCTTCGTCGCCCGACGTGGTGCCAATGACCTCGTATCCGTGCAGGCGCAGCAGTCTTGCCACGGACCTGGCGACGCTGGGATCATCTTCAATGTGCAGCACCTTGATGGCGCGGTGCGTGTGGTCGTCGGACACTCTGCGGCTTCCTAAAATTCCAAATACAAGATTATCCGGCTCTCTCGCGGGCGCGGGTTCCGTTATCGCCGCGCTAGGAGCGGAAGGCACGATCTGCATTGTCATGCACTGTCTTAATTGTCGGACCACCCCTGCGTCTTGCAAAAAACTCACTGTGGTTGCCAAGGTCGACCCGAGTTGCGTGCAAGACGGAATGCTCGGCGCTGACACGAGCCTGCTTCGGACCATCACAACGAATGTTTGCTACCAGTTGAGCGCGGTACTCGACGAGCGAGCGCAAGCGTTCGAGGCTCTGCGTATCGACTATCACAATGCGCTGGTATGCATGCGACGAAGGCATTGAAGTCATAGGGTCTACTGGCACTCGCCGGTGTAGGCCGCGGCTATGCCCGACCTCGCCTCGCCGGTGCGTTGCCGGCGCTAATCGCCCCGTTGAAACCGGTTGTAGATTTGAGCGGCCATGCCAGTTTCCAGTCCCCGCCACTTCGAACGTAGCGGACTCCGCCGAGATTCTACAGATCAAGCTCTGGCTGCTCGGAATCAGTTCCATGGTGTGGCACCGCGTGTTGGGTACCCGCCAGTTACACCCTACGCGAGTTGGGTGGCGTGTTCGGAACATGTCAATTGTCGGAATCGCGCGTTTAGCACGAGTGCTTGCGGAGCGCGCGATACCGATTTGGTGTCGTGCCCAGGTGGCGATGCAGCGCGTTGCTCATGTGCTGCTGACTGGAAAAGCCACAATCATAGGCGATTTGCGCCAAACTCGACTCCGAACAAGCAAGCAATTCTGCAGCGCGCTGCACCCTCAAGGACAATACGAATCTGTGCGGCGATTGCCGAGTTTGTTCGGCGAACGACTGGGCGAAGTGGTTCGGAGACATGCAAACCTGTTTCGCGAGATCGGCCACGAGGATACGTTCGCTGAGATGCTGAGTGACGTAATCGCGCAAACGGGCAAGAACTTTTGGTGGCAACGAATGGGACGGCGGCGATGTACGGTGCAGATAGCGGGTCATTCGGATGAGCATTAACCGAGCCAGGCTGTCGGCGGCCTCTGCACTCAGAATGTTGGGGGTTTGCAGCTCGTCCGCGAACTGATCAATGAGTCGCGATAAACCTGGGACTGTGGCATTGTAGACTACTGTCCTCGCTGGCAAGAGGGGCGCATCTTCATCGGCGCTGCTAATCAATTCGGCGTGGAAATAGATGCCCAGATGACGGCTCGGCGAGTCCTTGCACCAAGTCACCGATTCACCGGCAGGCGTAAGGAACAACGAATGACGGCGGGCAAAGTAACTGCGTGGCGGGTCGCCAGCGATGCCGCCATGGACGCGCGCCGCCGTCAGGTTCACCGAGATACGGGTTACAGGCAATGGCGGCACGCTCAGGGCATAAGGGGGCGAGACGTAGAGCGCACCATAAACCGACGAGCGATCGTCGCCGTGCTTCAGGACATGCAACTCGTTTCCGCCCGCTTCTGCCAGCGCGCGCTTGTAGGCCTCTACGCCGCTGCTTAGGCCGGAGTTGGACGCTGATTCAATCACGTCTGCCCGAGCGGTAGCTTTCGCGGACATCCGCAGGAGCGGATCGCCATGCCGACGCCACCCCTCTCTATGCACACCGCGGTGGTGCTATTGACTGACTGAGACTCGGTGTGTTCGACGTCATTAACCGACGTCTGCGCGATCCGCTCCGAAAACAGCACGATACGGTTGGCCATCTCCTCGGGCAGCAAACCGGTGTATCGCCATATGACGGTCGCAACGGGAATTTTAATGTTAGGAAAGATATCGACGGCGGTATTGGCAATCGCATAGCCGCCTAGCAGTACAATCATGATTGCGAGGACGATGAAGGTATAGGGCCGCTGTAGAGCGACTTTTACAATCCACATGACGCACCCCCATTAGAAGAGCGCGGCGCGCCGCACTGACCTCCCGAGGCGAATCCGCTCGGGATTGCATACATGATGTGCAGAGCGGGCGTGAACGGATCCAGTTGAAAGAGACGCATTCTCGCCCCGGGCTTGTGTTTTACACCGACCGATGTAGAATGAGCCTGTCAAGAATCTCTGTCAAGGTGTCGGCGGCGAAACGACAGGAGAGTCTGAATGGTGCGACCAAGAGAGTTCGATGAAGAGGCGGCGCTCAGCGCCGCGATTGGTTGTTTTTGGGCGCGCGGCTACGAGGCCACTTCCACACGCGATCTCGCAGACGCCATGGGTATCGGAGGGAAGAGCCTCTACAACACTTTTGGTGACAAGCACGAGCTCTTTCGGCGAGCGTTAGAGCGCTACATGGAAGGCTTCGACGTTGTGGTTTCGCGGTTCGAAGGGCGGATGCTGCCCCGGCAAGCGATCCGCGCGTTCTTCGACCACGTTGTGGAGCAGACCTTGAGCGATCCTGACTGCAAGGGCTGCATGCTCGTGAACTCGGCGCTCGAAGTTGCGGCGCACGATCCGGATCTGCGCCAAGTAGTGGCAGAAGGTCTGGCAAAGGTCGAGGCGTTCTTCCGCCGCTGCGTCGCTGCTGGACAGCAAAGCGGCACGATCCCCGCCGTGCAGACCGCTGACGACTTGGCACGCCATCTGCTGGCCGTTCTGCTCGGACTTCGGGTCCTCGCGAGGAGCCTACCCGAGCGCGCCCTCTTGCAGGGTGTTCTCCGTCCGACGTTTTCTCTAATCGGCGAGCCGGCAAGCCGAAGGCGGCGCCGGCATGAGTAACTTAGGTGGATCGCGCGCCGCGATCGCTTGCCCCACCAAGCATCAGGAGCTTTGGAAATGAGCAGTTCACCCGATTACACGCCGCCGAAGGTTTGGAGCTGGAACAAGGCGAACGGCGGCCAATTCGCAAACATCAACCGCCCGATCTCCGGGCCCACGCACGACAAAGATCTACCAACCGGCCGCCATCCTCTCCAGCTCTACTCTCTGGGAACCCCGAACGGCGTGAAGGTCACGGTGATGCTCGAGGAACTGCTGGCTCTCGGCCATACTCGGGCGGAGTACGACGCCTGGCTGATCAAGATCGGCGACGGCGATCAGTTCGGCAGCGGCTTCGTGACGATCAATCCTAACTCCAAGATACCAGCTCTGCTGGACCGCAGTGGTCGCACGCCGATCCGCGTCTTCGAGTCCGGCGCGATTCTGCTATACCTCGCCGAGAAGTTTGGTGCTTTCTTACCGACCGATACTGGCGCGCGCGCCGAATGCCTTTCGTGGCTATTTTGGCAAATGGGCAGCGCGCCCTTCCTGGGCGGTGGATTCGGCCACTTCTACGCCTACGCCCCGATGAAAATCGAATATGCCATCGACCGGTTCGCCATGGAGGTGAAGCGACAACTCGACGTGCTCGACCGCCGTCTCGCGGCAAGCGAGTACATTGCGGGCAGTGCCTACACGATCGCCGACATGGCCATTTTCCCCTGGTACGGCGGCTTGGTGAAGGGGTGGCTGTATGGCGCTGCCGAGTTCCTGAGCGTGGAGGAGTACAAGAACGTCCAGCGCTGGGCGGACACCCTCCTTGAGCGGCCGGCGGTGAAACGCGGGCGCATGGTCAATCGCGTCTCGGGCGATCCGTCAAGCCAGTTGCATGAGCGCCATGACGCCGGTGATTTCGCAACAAAGACGCAGGACAAACTGGTGGCCAGCAGTTGAGCGATCTTCGCGCGGCGGGCGCTGCCAAAACCGGTCAAGCTGATCCGGTTTTGCGCGCGGCCTTGCGAAGTCGTTGCATTCCATTTGCAGGCGGCCTACATAAGCTTGATCGGAGAACATCATGAATCGATTTGAAGGTAAAGTTGTCATCGTCACTGGGGCCGGTTCGGGTATTGGTGCCGGCACGGCGCGCCGCTTTCTGAAAGAGGGTGCATTCGTCACGCTCAATGGACGACGTGAACACAAACTGCGGGAGTCCATCGCGGGATTCGATTCAGCCAAATCACTCGTGCACCCTGGAGATGTGTCTGACGAGAAGTATATGAAGCGCCTCGTGGAAGACGCAGTCACGCGCTTTGGGAAGCTGGACGTGTTTGTCAACAACGCTGGGATGGCGATCTTTGGTCCTTTTGAGCAGACGACGACGCAAGACTGGCGCAAGGTGATGGCAACAGATCTCGACAGTGTTTACTTCGGCGCCCGCGAAGCATTGCCTCATCTCCTGAAGACGAAGGGATCACTCATCAACGTTTCGTCCGCATCTGGTTTGGGGGGAGATTGGGGGATGAGTGCTTACAATGCCGCAAAGGGTGCCGTCACGAACTTTACGCGCGCCTTGGCGCTTGAGTACGGCTCTCGCGGTGTGCGGGTCAACGCCGTAGCACCGAGTTTCACATCCACCGAAGCCACTGCCGAGCTGGAGAAGAGTGCAGCAGTGATAACTGCTTTTCGGGACCGCCTCCCGATCGGTCGGGCCGCCACACCGGATGAGGTCGCAGGTGTAATTGCATTTCTCGCAAGTGAGGACGCCATCTTTATTAATGGGGTGAACCTGCCGATCGACGGTGGTCTCCATGCCTCCAATGGGCAACCGAATTTCCTCTCGCTCTTCGCGAAAGGCTGAAATCCAGAAAGAACCAGAGGCCTATCTGATGCGTTGCTGCCGATGAGACTGGAACGATGATGGCGAGCAGCTGGGGCTGGAATTCCAGGCCATTTTGTGCGCAACGCCCTGCTCAACTGCAGTCTCACCATTTGTGAGACGCGACAACGACCGCCCGTCTCACCCAATCAGATCAGATTCCTTTTTACTCACTGGATATTATGCGAACTGTGCGACGTGTGCGAAGTGTGCGAAGTCGGAATTGTCGCGCTCTTCGGCGCGTTCAGGGCAGCTAAAACATAGCACTCGATGGCGTAAAACGCAATCAGCTCGATCGTGGGCGAGCGCCGTTGGGCGCGCACAGCCGCCGTCGCGGATTACGGCTTCAGAGAAGTCGAAATATAGACCTCTGAGTGTAGCGTGCGGTGCACCGGGCATTTCTCCGCAATCTCGATTAGCTTAACGCGCTGCGCGTCATCGAGCGTACCAGCGAGTTCGATCTCGCGTGCGATTTTGTCAATCTTGCCTTCTTTTGTTTCGCAGTTCGCGCAATCCTGTGCGTGGATTTTCTCGTGCTTCAGACGCACCGTAATCTTTCCGAGCGGCATTTGTTTTTGGTCCGCATAGGAACGGACGGTCATCGAAGTGCAGGCACCGAGACTCGCCACCAGTAGGTCGTAGGGCGAGGGCCCACTGTCGTTGCCGCCGTAGACTTCCGGTTCGTCGGCGCGTAGCACATGCCGTCCCGCGCGTATGAGTTGGGCAAACTTGCCTTCGCCTGCTTCTTGAACTAACACGCTGCCAGGCTCGACCATCAACTCACTATCGACAGCCGGCGTGGCGTCGCCCAGATAGCGGCTCGCCCATGCAGTCAGTACCGCGGCCACGTAAGCGGAATCGGATCTGCGCGTCAGTAGATGATCGGCGTTGTCGAGTGACACGAAGCTTTTCGGATGCTTCGCCGCCAGAAAAATCTGAGTTGCGTTCTCGATATCGACCGTGGCATCGAGTGGGCTGTGGAAAACCAGCAGCGCTTTACGCAGAGTCGAGATCGCATCGCGTGTGTTATGGATTGTAAGATCGTCGAGGAACTGCTGTTTGATCCGGAACGGCCTGCCGGCGAGGGTAACTTCAGCTTCTCCCCGGGCTTCTATCTCAGCGGTTACGGGAGCGAACAAGCGACGAACGTGATCTGCCTGATAAGGCGCGCCGATTGTAGCGACTGCCAATGTTTCAGGCACGCGCGCAGCTGCAGCAAGGACTGCTGTACCGCCGAGACTGTGGCCGATCAACAGCTTGGGCGCAGCGAAACGCTCCCGCAGGAAATCTGCAGCCGCCAACAGATCCGCGATATTGGACGAGAAATTGGTGTTTGCAAAATCCCCGCTGCTGCTACCAAGTCCGGTAAAGTCAAATCGCAGTACAGCAGTTCCCTGCGCCGCAAGCGAGCGGCTGATGTGGGTGGCAGCAAGATTATCCTTTGAGCACGTGAAACAGTGTGCGAACAATGCATAGGCGCGAGGGGCGCCCGTCGGACGATCTAAGCGCGCAGAGAGCTGTTGCCCGTTGGCGCTGGGAAAGCGGATCAGGTCGTTTCGCTCTTCCATTGTGAGTTCCCCTTGAAGATGTCCCCACTTTTCCGTGAAGATGTCATCATACAAATGCGACTTGGTGGCTCTCTGACCGCCTGTTTTCCAGCGTTGAGGTGCAGATAACCCAATTGAACTGACTGCGCGACTGGGGACATCATATCGCAATGCAGACGTCACAATTTGCGTTCAACGTGTCCCAAAATTTGCCTACCCAACCACGGTATCGAGAACACCAGCACCAACCAGATGGACAAGTAACAGCAGGTCTGCCCCACGGATGCACCGGGCGTCAACGGGCATACCCACGGCCTGGAACGCGATCCCTCGGAGCGCCCGCCGCCAGCCGAGATGCATCATCCGTCCTCGTTTGTCGCATCGCGCTCCGCCCCACCTGTTTTCCTCAAAAGCCGAGGTCGCTCAGCGATGGGTGATCGTCCGGGCGTCGCCCTAGAGGCCAGTGATACTTGCGATCAACCTCTTGGATCGGCGCATCATTGATGCTTGCGAAGCGCACGCGCATCAGGCCGTGCTCGTCGAATTCCCAATTCTCATTGCCGTAGCTGCGGTACCACTGCCCCGCATCATCGTGCCATTCGTAGGCGAAGCGCACAGCGATTCGGTTCTCGCGGCAGCCCCAGATCTCTTTGATCAAGCGGTAGTCCAACTCTCGATTCCATTTGCGGACAAGAAATGCCTCGATCGCCTCGCGACCCTGTAAGAATTCGCTGCGATTACGCCAGCGGCTGTCCGTCGTGTATGCAAGTGCGACGCGCGCCGGATCGCGCGTATTCCAGGCATCTTCTGCCATGCGCACTTTCTGCCTGGCAGTCTCCAGAGTGAATGGCGGTAGGGGCGGACGGTCCATTGATCTTCTCCTGCGATTTGGATGTGGTTCCGCCTGCCGGTAGCAAGATCGCGACCGGCAAGCGTGTGCACACGAGACTAGGCAGCCTTCTCGACTTTTACGGCCGGGAAATCAATGTCAGTCTTCGCCACTTCGTTGATGTAGTTGGTCCACGTATTGAGGGCAACGTGCAACACGATTTCGATGATCTGCGCATCGCTGTAGCCGGCATCCTTGACCGCCTTGACATCCTCTTCTCTTACATGCCCGCGCTCACGGGTCACATTGGCGGCGAAGCGCACAGCGGCATCCGCATGTGGATCACGCGAACCGCCCTGGCGGTTGGCCGCAATTTCAGCATCATCCAATTTCGCGACATTCTTGCCGAGATACGTATGTGCCGACAGGCAGTAGCTGCAGCCATTAATCTCGGCGACCGCCAGAGCAATGCGTTCACGCGTGGCTGCAGGCAAGTCGCCCTTACCCAAAGCGCCGGACAGACCGAGGTATCCTTCGAGAGCGGCGGGGCTGTTCGCAACCAGCCGAAACAAATTCGGCACGACGCCAAGCTGTTTCTTCACTGCTTCCAACATGGGTTGTGAGGCAGCAGGGGATGCTTCAATTTTGGGGGGCGTGGGGATGCGTGACATGCTGATCTCCTTTGATGTAATTAGTCGTCACTTCGGGCAGTCAATTGGGCGCACATGGCGGTCCGGGTTCACAACCGAGGTCACCCGCTTATCGGCGATGGCCGCCGACCGCGACGCCGCGGCAGCGGCGATTACGGAGGCGAGAAGACGAGAGCTGTACATCGACAATCCTCCTTCCAGTAGCATGCGCGGCCAACGCAGAGCGGTTCTCGTTTGGGTTGGTTGTTGGTCACGCTAGGGCTTAGCGACGTCTTTTTGGTAGAACTCAAGGATGTGTTTGGAGATGAAGTCCAAATGATCCTCGACCGCGAAGTGTCCGGCCTGCAGGCGGTAGATTTGCGCGTGGGGTAGATCTTTGAGGAAAGCCTCGCCGCCGGCGGGGGTGAAGAAGATATCGTCCTGCCCCCAGAAGATGATGGTTTTCGGTTGGTGTTCGCGCAGGAAGGCCTGCCACTGCGGATAGAGCTCGACGTTCTTGCGATAGTCGTAGAACAGATCCAGGTTGATACGCACCGAATAGGGTCGCTGCATAAAGCCGAAGTCGGATTCCCAGTTGTCCGGGCTGATGAGCGCCGCGTCCTTCGCGCCGTGCAAGTAGATGCCTTTGATCGAGTCGTGGGTCAGGAAGCCGGCGAGGGGCTTTTCGGTCTCGGGCGAGCGGTTCTTCCACAGCGCCCCGCGAAATCCATCCCAAGCGGGGGTGAATCCGACCTCGTAGGCGTTGGAGTTCTGGATGATCAGCCAGTCGAGCGCCTGCGGATTACGGCCCACGATGCGAAAGCCGACCGGGCCGCCGTAGTCCTGGACAAATAGGCCGTAGTGGTCAAATCCCTTCATCGCCAGAAACTTCTCGATGACCGTTGAGATGTTGTCGAAGGTGTAGGCGTACGAGGCGGGGTCGGGCGTATCGCTGTTGCCAAAGCCCGGGTAGTCCGGTGCGATCACGTGGAATCGATCGGCCATTGCCCGGATGAGATCGCGGTATTGGTGCGAGCTCGCCGGAAAGCCATGCAGCAGAACCAGTTTCGGACTGCTCGAGTCGCCCGCTTCCCGGTAGGCGATCTTCAGCCCGTCGACAGAGAGCACCCCGTAGCTTATCTGCACTGCGGAACCCGAGGCGGCGGGCTGATGGGCGGCACGCGCCGGCAAGGCAGTGCCGAGCACAAGCCAATGCGAACAGCGACCATCCGAGTAGCACGGCGCGCAGCCGTGGTATTCCTCTTTCTTGCTTCATCATCTGTAAATCCTCCTGGCAATATGTGGTGACGATTGCGCGGGCAATCGGCGCTGAAGCGCCGTACTTTCAGCGCCCCGCCCCATCAGGCCACTCCCGAAGTCACTTTATCCCCGCCCCAGGCGCGCGTCTTGAACCACAATGCTGCCCCTAGAACCTCCAGCGCGTCCCACGCTAAACCCGCGGCGTCCCGTTGCTGCAGCGCTATTGCGTTCCGCGTTCCGCGGGTGCGTAGCGGATCATTCGGGGCGAACAGGGCGAGGCTATCGGTTCTGGCGCTTCTTTGGTCCGCGATCAGGCGTCGACATCACGATCGATGAGATCAACGCTCGCGATCAAAATTCTCGCGGTGGATGACCACGCAATTTTTCGAGCGGGCCTCGCTTCGTTGATTGCAGGGCAGCCCGACATGAAGCTCGTGGGCGAAGCGGGCAGCGGTTTTGAGGCAGTCTCTCAATTTCGAGCGATTCGTCCGGACATTACATTGATGGATCTGCAGATGCCGGACCTGGATGGCACCCGGCGCGGTCGTTTCAATCAAAACCGAAGATCCGGAGGCCAAGATCATTGTCCTGACGACCTATGCGGGAGACTCGTTGGCGCAACGTGCGCTCGAGGCGGGTGCGCATGCCTACATCCTGAAAAGCATGGTGCGAAAGGAACTCCTCGAGACAATCCGCGCGGTCTATCAGGGCTCCAAGCGAATAGACGCCGATGTGGCACAGGAACTCGCGCATCTCGCATGGATGACGCGTTGACGCTGAGGGAAGTCGAGGTGCTGACCCTCGTGTCAGCCGGCAATTCGAACAAGACGATCGCCAAGAGACGCGTTACCGAAGACGCGATCAAGCCATCTGAAAAGCATATTGGCCAAACTTGGCGCCAAAGACCGTACCCATGCCTTGACACTCGGCGTGCTCCTCGGCATTACCGATTTGTAGCTCGAAAGGGTAGTTGAGATCTCCCGCGGCAGAGTGTTTTGCTCGGACAGGGCGGCCGCTACTCTCTCCCTGCCTCTATGAAGCAGTTATTTCGACCAGTTCCAAAGCGCGCTGATCGGTCCCTCGATCGTCTGGCACTGCGCTCTCGATGCGGATTGCCGTCCCCGTCGAAACGGGTCTCTGGCCCGCAGGACCGTGCTTTGGGGCGTACTTACGGCTACGGCGTGCTCACGGGCTGTACCGGAAATCACGCTCAAACGTCTCAGGAAATGAGGGGATAGGGTTTGGAGCTTTACCGCGCGCATCGCGTCCTGCAGCCAGATCCGCAAGTTGTGCGCCTGATTGCCAGCGCGGCCGCATTGATTGAGACAGACCGCGAACTGGCCAAGCAGTACCTTACGCGGGCATCGGCTCTACTCACCGTCTCGGTCTCGAGGCAGATGCCGATGTCATTCGCGAAGCCCGGCGCGCAGCGTGGGGGTCTTGCGCCCTGGCAATTGAAGCGGGTTACGGAATATATCGACGCCAATTTGGCATCGAGCATACAGGCCGCGGATCTGGCAGCGGTGACCCGGCTCAGCGTCAGCCAGTTCTTTCGAGCGTTCAAGGCGGCTACAAGCCTGACGCCCTTCACTTTTATCGCGAGGCGGCGGATCGTGCGAGCATGTGAAATGATGAAAACCACTCGCAATTCGCAATGCCAGATCGCGATCGCCTGCGGCTTTTGCGACCAATCGCATTTTTGCCGCGTTTTCCGCCAAATAATCGGCGAATCGCCAAGTGATTGGCGGGAGGCACATGCGGATGATCTCGGGCCGTGAGATGTCGGCTCGCCGCCAGAATGAGGACAGCGTCAGTGCGATGGCTGAAGGATGCCGGGTCTTGAGTCCGGCTGATGCAGACGCGAGGAGCGCAACGGCCCTGACCGGCGTAGGTGCAGATGCTCACGGCGGCGTGGCTAGCGGGCGGCATCTTCGGCGTCGAGGATCATCGGGCAAGACCTGATCGGCCCGCAGGACCGTAAAGCTGAGGATGGCTATGTGCGCCAAGATTACGCTATCGCCGAAATCGAGCGCGTCGGCTTCGCGCTTGTCGCATCATCGGAGATCGAGGCGAACCCACGCGTCACGACTCTCTGGTCGCGAGGGGTGTGGACCTTGCCGCCGACGTATCGTCTGGGTGCACTCGATCACGACAAGTATCAGAAGGTGGGCGAAGCCGACAATTTTTTACTCAAGTTTCGCAAGGTCCGACAATAGCCTCAAGCCGCGTATTGTTGGCAGTATGTCGCTTTGGTGGTAGCGATGGGCGCCGAAGCCTCGGTGCCGAGGGCGGTACGTAACTTCTCCCGCGCGCGATGCAAACGCGTCAACACCGCGCTTTTATTGAGACTCACATGGCTTGCGATCTCTTCAGCCGAGTAGCCCATGAAGGCTTGCAGCACCAACGGCTCGCGATAATCGGTATCCAAGGAGGAGATCGCTGCGCCAAGGTCCGAATGGTCCTCGCTCGGGCATGCCGCCAGTGCGGGATCGTAGGCCACCACCAGGTCATCGATATCCACCGTCGGATATCGCCTTCGCTCGTACAGCCGCGCATGTTCGCGCCGGGCGATGGTGAGTAGCCAGGCTCGAGCCGCTTCCGGATCAGCGAGAGAGTCGATCGCACGCCAAGCGCGCAGGAAAGTTTCCTGGACGACATCCTCCGCTATTGCGCCGTCTCGAGCCAGCCAGAGGGCAAAAACGAAAGATATCGCGTCGGTATCGGGCGCACAGCCCTTCAAAGCGCATAGTCGAGCTAATGGATGAGACTCTGAGGTGGACTTGCTGTTCTCATATCACCATTCCGCGGCTGCCGTGATACGCGCTTCAAAGACTTGCGGATCGCTAATGGGCGCCGAACAGGGGGGAGATCTGCACAGGATTGCGGCGACGGGCGGTATGGCTGGATAATTTAGTCCTTCACGAGGCAAAGGACCTTCCGCCGGATCCCACCATTCAACGCGTTTGTAAGTGGGAGCGGCGCCAATCGCGCTTTGGAACAGAGATTGCGCCGTTTTGTCGCGTTTTGATCCCATTACCAGCACATCAAGCGGATCGGTCCTGAATTCTCTTTCGGCCATCAACACTGACGCTGGTGGCCCGGCGGCAGCCACATCCGGAGTGGCCAAGTACTGCATAGCCTGTGCCGCTGTCTGTTTGGCGTCAGGATCGCTCGAATAGCGGAAGAGGAGGTTGGCCATTCGCGCCAGCAAGACATTCTCGTTTCGATTGGCGTGCGGGCCATAGTGGCGGTCTATCGGTAGATTTGAAGTGACAAAACCCGGTTCCGGTGGGTTTGAGAATGTTTTCGAAATGAAGTGTTCACTGCGAAGTGCCCTTTTTAGCCACTCGCGCTCGCCGGTGACCGCGTACAACGACAAAAACGCTTGGCTCATGGCGAGCGTATCGCTTAAGTAAGGACCTGCGGAATCATCTGCACCATGGGTGAATCCCCCGTTGTTTAGCGCACGATGAGACATTACCCAATCGGCGGCTAGCCGAGCTTCCTGTAAAATTGTCGCATCATTCGTGACCGCGTATAGCGCGCAGAGCGCATCAATCATCCACCCGTTTTCCCGCGCGTATACGCGCTTGTCGACTCGGGGGACACCTACCGTCCGGCGCTGTGCGTCATTCATCGAAAAATACAGCGCCATGCTCACCTCCCACGGGATGTCGGAATCTTGGCTGGCATAGAATGCAGCTTCCGGACTGGTAAGATAATTCTGCACGTAACGATGAATTCGCACTGCGGCGTCAAGGTATTGGGGATTGCGCCAACGGCGGTACGCATGCGCGAAGATCCGTATCATTTGAGCTTGAACGGAGAGTAACTTCTCATAGTGCGGATTGTTCCAACTGGCGCCGGTTGGGTCGGGCCTTCCCCCGAATTGAATGCGAAAGTATTGTTTTCCTCGGTGAGGATCCGCAGAAGCCACTGGCACGATCAGCGATTGGAAGGCACCTCCCCAGATGGGATCTAGAAGTTGTTGCGCTGCCGTGAGTAGCTCGTGAACAGCGCTGCCCTGCGAACCATGATTTCGCCCTGCCAATACTTCGGCATACTCGATGGAATCCGCATCCAAATACTTGAGTCCGAAGTCCGAACCCTGATCTGGAGGAGGAGGAGAAATGAAGGTTCGGTTAAGAGTCACGATCAATTCAGGGGGAAACGAAGGCCTCTGCGCATAGGACAATGGCGCATCAGGCGTAATGGAAGGGCCTGGCGAGGGATCATCGACAACCGCCTGAAGAAGCGACGCCATATTCGCCTTGGAGATGTAGCCCGCTTTTCTCACAATCTCACTGGCATCGGCCTGCAACAATATCGTGACCGGCGAGCCAAACTGCTCGTAACGATTGGCAATGTCCGGGCGGGAATCTTGGTCCACCTTTACTGCGAGATAGTGTTCGTCCATCAATCTTTGAACATCCGGATCGCCGTAAGTCTGTTGCTCCATGACGTGGCACCAATGACAGCCGAAAGCCTCCACGTCGAGCAGGATCAACTTATGCTCCCGCATGGCCTGGGTGAATATGTCCTCCGACCAGGGATGCCAAGCGATCTGGGGTGGCGCACTTTGAGCGAGGCAATGCCCAGTGGCGACCAGCAAGAAGACTGCGAGCCAGCCACGAAGTGGAGTACTTACGCCGTCAAACGCTTGGGCACGCCCGAATCGATCGATCACTGAGCGTCTTAGGTGGTGACTCATGCGGCATCTCTCAATCAATTCCCCTTTTTGTTACGAATCGAATCGGCGCACGGTGACTGGCAGTCAAATACCCCCGTACCATGAATAGCCAATCGCTGGCGCAGCGGAGCCCTCACCGTCGCCCACAATCTTTAAAGTGTCGGTTATGAAGAGTCGCGCGAGGAACTTGAGGTTTTTATAGCCTAACTGACGCGGAATACGTAAACGCAACGGTGCGCCGTGGTCAAGCGTCAAATCCTCGCCATTCATTCCGTACGTCAACAATGTTTGAGGATGTAGAGCCTCTGGCATGTCAATGCTGCCCCAGAAATCATCAAACGGAAACAGCACCACCCACTTCGCCCTCGGACTCGCGCCCACTGCATGCAAAACATAGGAAAGCGGCACCCCGGTCCACGCCGCGATGTAAGACCAGCCCTCCTCGCAAATCAGCTGAGTGATTTGTGTGCGCGATGGCATCTGTTTCAGGTCATCGAGCGAGAAAGCGGACGGTCGTTCGACCAGTCCGTCCACATATAGCCGCCAATCCGTGAAATTGTCGTAGGCAAGACGTGCGTAAGGCTCAAATCTTGGATGTGCGTGGTTGACAGGATGCACAGTAGAGATGTCACCGCGACCAAATTCCGGGGCAACGGAATGCACTGAAGTAATCAGCCTTTGGGAGCCATAGGTGAGAATTTCCCCCGGCCCAAATATATTGTCATAGTCCGGTGCAATCATTCCAAATCGACTGGCGATTCTCGCGGCTGCGCTGAGCCCCGCGATGCCCGCAACCATGGCAAGCCCGTTCGTGATCACCCTGCGACGCGAAATCTTCTTCTTATCGCTCACAACAATCGTCCTCTAGGACCGGGGTAACCAGTGATCATCCCTCGACACAGGGTCACGAAGCCCGCAAATATCACCATGAAGACGTGAACCAGTAAAAACAACACCAGGAGATTGGCGCAAAAGAAGTGCAACGTACGCGCGGTCTGACGCCCACCGAAAAGCAGGATGTCTATTGGAACAACCGAGGTTATCGATGGAGACATCGCAAATCCGGTGAGGAACATAAACGGCAACAGAGCAAACACTACAGCAAGGTAGGCGAGGCGCTGAAGGAGGTTATAGCGCCTGGCGTCGTCTGCCGTCGGACGCTTAAATTGCAGATGATGGACAAGGTTTCTCCACAACGCGCTGAAACTACGATCCGCTTTTTTGGGCAGCAAGTCAGAGCGAAAGTGTCCGGTATGAAAACCGGAGACTATGTAAATCAGCCCGTTAGCAAAAAGAACCCAAGCAGATTGGAAATGCAAATACCGACCTGGTCCGCGGATGCCCAAATCAAGAACGAAAGGGAAGGGCAAATCAAAGAGCGAGGGCATTCCGACAGTTCCAGTTCTTCCCCAATGCATGCGCGGATACGCGAGCAGAATAGCGATGCCGCTCACGACTAGCGCGATAAACGTAAAAGCATTGATCCAATGCGTCACCCGAACCAGCAAAGAATGTCGCGGCGCCTGCGTTACTCCGTCGGAATTTATTTCGGAGACTGCGCGCGCGGCCAGCGTGGAAGGAATCGATTGGTTCATGGAGCAGAACCAGGACCGCCGTTCGGTCTCGTCCGCCGTGCTTCAGAACTTGTCGGGCTGATCGAATTCACCAATCTGAAGGGCTCGTCCCGTTGCTGCTGCAGTTCGCGACTAAGACTGGCATTGATAGGCCTAGCAAGTAAATATCTATTTCCGAGCCACTCGACCGCTTTCGCGATTGCTTCACCATACTTCACGCGGGGCGTGGAATTGCATTTGTGGTCTTGGTCGCTGAGCATTGGCCGCTCCTCAATTAGACTGTGCGCGCGTCCAATTGAGCACGCGCTCGGAAACAACGAGTTCGTAAACCAAGACCGGCAATGCATGCGTTTCATTGCGGTTGATATCGATGTGCGCTGTCTGGCGCGCGCCCCTCAATCCTTGTCATTCCCTCGGTCAATGTGCTTTCGGGGCGTAATGGAGACAGAACCAGCGCAATATATCGAGTCAACGACCGGTCTCTCGACGACTGATGAAGTCATGAGAAGGAGTGTCTACAAAGGCGTTTTCTATTGCTCGGTCTTGCGCTCGGCTTGTTGGCGCCTGCCGTCCATGCGATCGAGCGGCGGGCAACGTTGCACTCAAGGTCATGCCACCGGGGGCGTCTATATCGGTGGCGGCATCGCACCGAAGATCCTCGAGAAGCTGCAGAGCGAGCAATTCATGGACGCGTTCACCGCCAGGGGGAGGCTCGAGCCCTTGTGCGCAGCAATCCGGGTTCGCGTAATTCTGACTCCGAAGACCGCATTGCTCGGCGCAGCACGTTACGCCGCACTTCAATCTTCATCCTTGAGCTAACAGGAGCACATCATGTCGGAATGAGTTCGAGAGATTCTGGGCTGGTATGGCATCCAGCTCGCGATTGAATCCGGGTGCAGCGCATACGCCGCTCCGCTGGGGTTTCTCGAGGCGGGGGCGCGGGAATTCGCGGGCAAGGTCCCGCTGATCCTGAACGTCAACGATCACGACGCGCTGCAGGATGAGAAGGATCTGACACAGGCGCTCACTGGCAGTATCGCAGACGCGTTGCGCCTCGGCTGTGCAGGCATTGGATTTACGATCTACCCGGGATCGACGCAGCGGCTGGAGATGTACCAGCAGATTCGCGCATACGCGGAAGAGGCGAAGCGCCACGGCTTGGTAGTAATCATCTGGTCTTATCCGCGCGGCTCGTCCATCAGCAAGACGGGCGAAACGGCGATCGATGTGTGCGGTTACGCCGCGCACCTCGCTGCACAGAAGAAGCGGCCGCAGAGGAATCAACTTCTCACAAATGGCGCTGAGGAGATGCAATAGAAGGCTCAGCTGAGTTGATAGTGTTGCGCCACGCGGAGCTGAACTCGAATTAACAGGTTAAGCAACTAATAGGAGTTTTCCATGTCACTTTCACGTTTTGCGACAGGCATGCTGGCCGCCGTGGCGGCCGTTGGCGGGAGCGGCGCTGCCAGCGCCAGTCCTTCCCAGCAAACAGTTGAGGCGTCCGTGCGCCAAAATGGCGCGACCAGCTACCATCAGGTCGATGTTCAGGGTATCAAGATTTTCTATAGGGAGGCCGGGGACCCGTCATCACCCACCGTCCTTCTCCTGCATGGTTTCCCCACTTCCTCCCATATGTACCGCAACTTGATTCCGATGCTCTCGGACCGCTACCATCTCATTGCGCCCGATCTGCCCGGCTTTGGCTTCTCCGATGCGCCCGATCGCTCCACGTACAGCTACACGTTCGATCACCTTACTGACACCATTGATGCGTTCACGCAGGTAATTGGACTGCACCGTTATGCCCTTCTCGTATTCGATTACGGTGCGCCGGTGGGATGGCGGCTCGCAGTCGCTCACCCGGATCGGATCACGGCGATCATTTCTCAGGACGGTAATGCGTATGAAGAAGGGCTCAGCAGCGGGTGGAACCCGATTCAAAAATACTGGCAGGATCCGAGCGAGGCTAATCGAGCGGCCTTGCGGGAATTTCTGACACCCCAGAGTGTTAAGTGGCAATACGTCCATGGCACCCCGGCAGAGAGTCAAATCGCTCCGGAGTCATACACGCTCGACTCAGCATTGCTTGCGCGACCGGGGAACGATGAGATTCAGCTCGATTTGTTTGGCGACTATGCCAGCAACGTGAAACGCTATCCGGAGTTTCAAGCGTACTTCCGCTCCCAGCATCCGGCCCTGCTGGCTGTTTGGGGCAAGAACGATCCCTTCTTTAGCCCGCCCGGCGCGGAGGCTTTCAAGCGTGACAACCCGAACGCCGAAGTGCATTTCTTCGACACGGGGCACTTCGCACTCGAGACAAACGGTCCGGAGATCGGCGTGGAAATTCACCGCTTCCTGGACAAGACCCTAAAGTCGGAGGTCGCAAAGCGTCCGTGATCGAGAGGCGGGCGGCTGGCTGTCGTTAACGGCACTCAGCCGCTCAGCTCCCAATTTGCAGGCAAACGATCATCGAGCAGGGCCCGCGCGGGGCGTCAATCTTACTAAGCGTTTAGCTTCTGCATGAAAGTACGCGAGCCGCTTTAAAAAAATCCCGAGGCCTGGCGGGCGCCTCGGGTCTGTGGGACTTTACGTTAACTATGTTGGAATTTGACCCAGGAGAAACCTCTTGACCCCCACCAAATGGATCGCGACGGCTTTGGCGCTGACCGCCGGCTACACTTCCGCCGCCTCCGCCCTGCCTTCCACCTCGGCCACGACCACTTATCACCGTACCCAAGTCAATGGCGTCGGCGTCTTCTATCGCGAGGCCGGCCCCAAGGACGCGCCGACGATCGTGCTGCTGCACGGCTTTCCGTCGTCATCGCGGATGTACGAAACGCTGATGCCGTTGCTGGCAACGCGCTATCACCTGATAGCGCCCGATTATCCGGGCTTCGGCCAGAGCGACGCGCTGCCGCCTTCGCAATACAACTACACCTTCGACCATCTCGCCGAGACGACCAATGCGCTGCTCGAACAGCTCAAGATCAGTCGCTATAGCCTGTATCTGCAAGATTATGGCGCCCCCGTCGGTTACCGCATCATGCTCGCGCATCCCGGGCGGGTGCAGGCGCTGGTGATCCAGAACGGCAATGCCTATGAGGAAGGCCTTGGCGCCAAGTGGAAGGGCATCGCCCAGTATTGGGCGGACCCCAAGGCCCATCCGGAGGTACCGGCTGTGTTCAGCTCGCTTGCGGCCGCCAGACTCCGCCATGACGGTGGCAGCCCTAATCCCGAGCGCTACAATCCCGAAGCCTGGATCGAGGAATATGCTTTCCTGTCGCGGCCCGGCGAGCCGGAGATTCAGGAGTCGCTCCTCTACGACTATCGAACCAACGTGGCTTCTTATCCCGCCTGGCAGGCCTGGCTGCGTCAGAACAAGCCGGCGACACTGGTGGTCTGGGGGCGCTATGACAGTTCATTCATCTCGCCCGGCGCCGAAGCCTATAAGCGCGACCTCCCCGACGCCGAAATTCACCTCCTCGACGCAGGTCATTTCGCGCTCGACGAGAAGGTCGATGAAATCGCGGCGCTGATGCTCGACTTCCTGCCCAAGCATGTCGACTAGGGGTCATCTCAATAAAAGGGACTTTTACGTACGCGCTTCCAGGCGCGGCGAGTCACCCCTTCTGCTCGGGTTTGCGGGGGCTTTTCGGCGATCGGAGCTCGTCGCCCTGGATGCCGTCGAGCCGCAGACGCTTAAGGGCCTGCGCAGCGATAGCGATCGTCGTCTCCCTTGACGTGATCGCACTGGCCCTCCTCGGTCCCGGTGCCTACTCGATTGACTCCTTCCGGTTCGGACGGCACCTCGTCGTTGTACCGCCCCGCTGCCTCGGAATTTTGAATCCTCACAATGCCTATTGAAGCTGAATCGCGGCGCCACGGCGATGACGTTTTCCCCGCGCCGAAAGGCCAGCAGGTTGCCGAGATGCGCGCCCGGCGCCTGATAGAGGCTCGACATGGCCGTGGACATCTCCCTCAATCACGAGACCTTTACCGACGAAATCAACGGTCCGTAGTCAACGTGCCCAGACAACGCCTTCACGGATGCGCGGAAACATCGCCACAGTCATCGGATATCCGGAAGTCACCTCACTCTATTCCACGACGCCCAGCCGCACAAACGGCAGCAAATGATAACTTCCGCCATAGCGCGAGCCAAAAATAATTGTGCCCGCATTTTCCGTCCGTCACCGGATGCAAAGGAGTTTACCGCGGTCTCGATTGACCCTAACCATGATTAGGAAATTGGCGGCCTCGCTGAAGCGGTAAAAAAATGGCACGCTCCGATTCTTGCGCCGCTCTCCTGGCGCCGTCTTCGGAAGAACCTCCCAGGGGTCCCCGGCGTTTACTTCTCTTTCATCCCGGCCGCGATGCGGTCACCGAGGTCCTTGTCCACCTTGCTCCAATACACGAAGGCCCGCGCGAGGACCGGTTCGGAAACCCCATCCTTGAGATGCCCGACAATATTGCTCACGAGACGGGCGCGCGCGGTATCATCGAGTACACGACGCACCATGGTGCCTGCCTGACCGAAGTCATCGTCCTCGGCGCGTAAAGTGTACGCCTTGCGCACCATGTCGCCATCGGCGTACCACAGGCCCGCGGCGTCGGTACGTTCCGGATTGGCCTTGGGACCGCCGTAGGAATTCGGCGCATACACAGGGTCCGACACGTTGGCCATCCGCATAGCACCGTCCTTGCTGTAGCTATGCACAGGCGATTTAGGTCGGTTCACCGGAATCTGCTTGTAGTTGACGCCGAGGCGTGCGCGGTGGGCGTCGGCATAGGAGAAGCCGCGCGCGAGCAGCATTTTGTCCGGACTCAGCCCGATCCCCGGAACCAGATTATTGGGCTCGAAAGCAGCCTGCTCGATCTCAGTGTGAAAATCGGTTACGTTGCGATCCAGCGTCAGCTTCCCAACCTCGATCAGGGGATAGTCCTTGTGCGGCCAGACCTTGGTGAGGTCGAACGGGTTGAAACGATAGGTCTTGGCCGCCTCGAACGGCATGATTTGCATCTTCAACGTCCAGCGCGGGGAATCACCCTTCTTGATCGAGTTGAACAGATCACGCCGATGATAATCGCCGTCGACCCCCGCCAGACGATCCGCCTCGGCTTGCGTCAGGAAATCGATGCCTTGATCGGTCTTAAAGTGATACTTCACCCAGAACTTCGCATCCTGGCGGTTGACCCACATATACGTATGGCTGGAAAAGCCGTCCATGTGACGCCAGGTTTTCGGGATACCTCGATCGCCCATCAGCCAAGTCACCTGGTGCGCCGACTCGGGGGATAACGTCCAGAAGTCCCATTGCATGTCGTGGTCGCGCAGGCCGCTGTCCGCGCGACGCTTTTGCGAGCGGATGAAATGCTGGAATTTCAAGGGATCGCGGATGAAAAACACGGGGGTGTTGTTCCCCACCATGTCGTAGATGCCCTCGCTCGTATAGAACTTCAGCGAGAAACCTCGCGGATCGCGCCAGGTATCGGGACTGCCCTGCTCCCCGGCCACGGTCGAGAAGCGAATCAAGGTCTCCGTCTTCGTGCCCGGCTGGAAGACCGCGGCGCGCGTATAGCGGCTGACGTCTTGGGTGACCTGGAAATGACCGAAAGCGCCGCCGCCCTTGGCATGCGGCTGACGCTCCGGGATGCGTTCGCGATTGAAGTTCGCCATCTGCTCGATGAGATAATGATCGTTCAAGACGATCGGTCCATCCGCGCCGATGGTGAGTGAATGTTCGTCGCTCGCGACCGGGGCACCCGCGTCTGTCGTGGTGGATTTAGTCGATTCAGTCATATGTTGCTCCTCGAATGTTCGAAATTTCCCGGAGTGGGTACACCAAAACTAGACCTTACAATCGCCACGTGAAATAGAATCTACCTATGCGTACAATGATTCTTGTATATCCTTGTGCATTGTCCTGAAAATTCCCAATGATTGGGGTCGCGTTGATTTTGGTGCAATAACATCCGGTTGAAACAGAAGAGGAGCGTCGGAGTCGCGGCTTAAGCGGGAATTGCCGACCCCCATGGCAGATAGGAGCTTTCAGGTCCCAACAAAAAGCCGCAGCAATATGATCCACCCACTTTCTAGCCACGGACGCCCCTGTCTTCAATTGTCAACACTTGCCGCGAGCGCCATCGTCTGTTAGCGACATAGGGTTATTAGGAGCAGAGGACGCTTCTCGGCGAGCGCTACAGTAAAGTGCCGGCTCGTGGGCTCGTAGCATAGACCATCGTCTAGTGAGCAACGTGGCGTGGTGCGTTGTATCGGACTCGAATTTGCGATGCGCGCGCGATACGCGGGAAAGGAAGGTCTTCCACCGGGCCTCAACGCCGCCGCTGTAAAAAAAAGGGGCATTGCTCGAGCTTCCCGCGGCCCACGTGGCTGCCGTTATCATCGAAGCCAGGCCCTCTAGGGCGCGAATGACCAAGCGAAGTGACCATCTCAGAGAGTCGGTCTGCTCGCTCCGTTGCTCGCCTGCTCTGCACCAATTGCAGAAATGCTCGCAGTTGTTCCTGAAGATGTCATAGCGCCGCTCACCCAATCTGGAGCGGGCGCGGCGCACAATCAGTTCTCCACACACCGAATTATCGGGCGAATGTCCCACGCTCAGTGGACACCCATCGATGAACTCCGTCAGCGATACTTCCTCGATGAGTCCCTGCGGATATCGAACTCGACCGGCGTAATGAACGACGCGCCGGTCGCCCACATAAATACCGTGATGTCGATATCCGCGACGCCTAATGATGAGTTGAGTACCAGGCGCGAGTTCCTCGTCTGTCATCATGGAGGGATCCTCCGATCGTTGGCACGTGATGCGTTAGTAGTCATGGTTAGAGACTTCATCTCGCGGTGCTGCGCCCGAAAGGCTCTAGGCGGAAGTCCCATCAGCTTGCGAAAGCGGTTAGTGAAATGACTTTGGTCGGAGAAACCCGTCTTTAGGGCGATGTCGGCGAGCGTCAGATTGGTCTTTACCAAAAGCTCTTGGGCGCGCGACAGCCTGCATCGCATGACATAGCAATGAGGCGCCAGGCCCACGGATTTATGGAACGCTCGAACGAAATGCGACACCGAAAGTTTAACGATCGCCGCAAGATCCTCAAGCTTTAATGCAGTTTCCAAGTGGCCGTCGATATATTCTTGTACGAGCCGAACCATCCAGGGCGGAAGACCTTGCGGTTTCTTCTCGTTCGGCGATGGATTGCTAGAATATGTGAGCCTGTCTGCTCGCGGTCGAGTGTGTATTAGAACGTAATCAGCACCGTACAAGCGGGTGATGCCGTGATCGGGCGGCGTAACCAGAACGGACCACAATGCGCCGTTGCTGGTCCCCCGCCACGTGGTTGCCACATCGCAGTACTGCCTTTCCCGACGGAATATGGCGGCGTCCTGGAAGAATGCGGAGAGGGTAAGATGGAAATGGAAGCGCCGGCCTGCGGCCTTAAGAATCTGGCGAGCCTGGCGGTCGGCTCCCACTAACCTATGGTCTGGATCGGCCGCGAGCACGATGTACGTATCGGCTTCATCATCACGAAGCGCTGCAACGATCCACCGGCGGCGGTGGCAAATGCGGAACCACCGTTCAGCGATCGCCCGCACTGTTCGCTCGACGAGCGTGCGAATTAGCTTCTGCGATTGATCCGTTAGATGGCTGTCGCGAGCACTGACATCGAGGAACGCCATCGGCTCGCCGTCTGCGTCATAGATTGGCACCGAGAGTGGGCATCCGGCTCCAATCGGCGAATTGCTTCTTGCGTCACCAATTGCGATCAGCGGCAGGATAGTTCCGTCAATGCCCCGCAGGGCTGCGTTGCAGCCCAGCTCTCGAAGGACCGGCAAAATGCAGGCGATATCCTCATGACAGGTTGCAAGGAGATTGTCTATCGGCGGACGGTAGTTCCTAGTTCCTGTCTCCGAGGCAGCAGCGGATTCCGTAGCGCAAAGCGTGGCGTCATCGGGCGGAAGCTTCAGAAATGAGTGCGGGAGCGGAGGCGAGGCCGATGGTAACCACCGACCGCCCTCCACCGAGCAATCCCCAGTCTCAACGCAAAAGGGACCGTGTATCTCGTCGGACGAGGACGGGTTCACTGAGCTCGCTGCGCGTTCGGAATCATGCAGGTCCATCGGGTGTACTTCCAAATGAGAACGTTAGGAGGCGATCTTCACCCGACCGCGATCAGGCCGGTACGCCATTAATAGGGTGCGAGTTATCGCTAAATGGTGTGATTGCTCGATTACCCAGCAAGAGGGCGCGATCAACCGGAATCGGGGTCGTTCTTACGTGGCAAGAGGACTACGCGACGTCCGAAGAAATACGCATCGATCGAGTACGCGCCGGGACCGAGGAGCGACAGTGCGAGGGCATCCAACAGGGGTATAATGACCCCTGTTCGATCTACGCCGAGACTGATGGATCTGGCCAGTTGGACCGCAATAGCGAGCAGCGCGACAATTGGCGTCATGATGCCGACAATCAATGCGGCCGCCACCACGATGATTCCGATGAGCACCCACGCCGCCCGAAGTTCTTGGGAACCACTCAGGGATAGCAGCGTTGCAGCCGCCACCGAAACGCGCAAGAGCACGAGCGCAATTCCGGGCCAGCCGTGGGGAAACATGGAGAATAGTCTTTGCAAGGTTCGAAGTCTGCGCTTCCCAAACGACTGCCGTGTACCCGCTAGTGAGCTAGCGCCGCCCCCCTCTAAAGAGCGATTCCGGCCGCACCTCTTGAGCGTAATTAAAGGCCTGTACCCGGGAGCAACGCCTTGAAACGATTTGGACTACTTCTACTCGGCGTTTTCATTTGCGCTCGTGCGTGGTCGCTGGAATCCGATCTTTCACTCGAGCAGCTCAATCACAAACGATGGACAGTTGCCAATGGTGCCCCGGGTGAAATTGTCGCGATTGCCCAGACATTTGACGGTACGTTGTGGGTCGGGAGTTCCGCAGGACTGTTCCGATTCGATGGCATACGATTCGTTCCCTACGCCGAACCGGCTGAACAACCCTTCGTCTCCAAAAATGTCGCTGTGCTCACCACCACACCGGACGGAGCTCTCTGGATCGGCTTTCGTTTCGGGGGTGTCAGTGTGCTCAAAGCCGGTCGGATGATCCACTACAGCGAGCGCGACGGCGTGCCTGACGGGACCGTTAGAAGCATCACCGTGGACTTAGACGGCTCCATTGTGGTGGCCGCGAGAGGCGGTCTGGCTCGTCTGCGAGGCGCCCATTGGTCAACTATTGTGATCGAGTCAAGCAATCCACCCTCTCCGTACGGAGCGCTCGTCGATCACGAGGGGACACTTTGGGTTTTGACAGCCGACCGAGTTCTAGCTCGACCGGCTGGTGAAAGCGGGTTTCGCGAAATGGCGCCGCTCGCGTATGCATCCCGCAGCTCCAGCATACCGTTTGCGATGGCGCCAGATGGGAGCGTCTGGACGTCGGACAAAAATGGACCCATGCGATTGGGCTCGCCTACGGTTCAGCACCCGAGCAATAGCCGGCTCCCAATCGTCCTCGCGGGCGGAGTCTTTTTCGATCGCGCAGGCAACATGTGGATCGCAGGCCCCATTTTGCGACGGTTGCCCGCCCACGCCCTAGCCAGCGGAGGGCGAGATATCGAGCAAAACATCGAGGACTTCGCTCCGAATGAAGGACTTCCGGGTGCATGGGTCCATTGCCTGTTCCAGGATCGCGAGGGAAACGTGTGGTTAGGCACCAACACTGGACTCGACCGCTTCAGCCAAAGCAATATCGTAAGAGTACCCTGGCCGCCGAAGCCTGGGTCAACGATCCCACAGCAGCCAGAAACCGCGGTTCCATCGGATGGCGCGCCGACGAGAGCGCCGGAGAAACGCGACTCAGCCCACCGCTCACCTCCTTTCGCGCTCGGCGTACCGCAAGCAATTCCCGGCGGACTGGTGCCCGTGGCAGGTGATGCGGGCACCATCTGGGGGGCGACCGGCACAACCCTCACTGACGGCCTTCTGCTGAAGATGAAAGATAACAGGGTCGTCGAGCAACACGCAGCGCCCGTTTTCTCTAGTGGCTATCGGGACCCTGATGGCTCGGTTTGGTTCGGTGGAGCCACGGGGCTCGCGCACATTCAAGATGGACAGATTTCAGAAATACCATTGCCACAAGAGGCCGGCAAGTCTGAAGTGCAGGCCATGGTGCGAGACGGAGCCGGCGCGTTGTGGGTGTCGGTCATCCGCAAGGGGGTGTTTAGATTTTCAAATGGTCAGTGGATCCCGTACGGAAATTTGGCGGCGCTACCGCGATTGCCGCCCATCGTTGAGACCGCTGATGAGCGGGGGGCGTTGTGGTTCGGCTATCCGGCTAACCGTATTGCCCGAGTAGACGGCACTGCGGTTCGACTATTTGACAACGCCGATGGTCTTACTGTGGGTACCGTTACGGCGATAGAGACGCGACATGCCCATGTGTGGGTCGGGGGTGAATTCGGCGTCGCACACTTCGATGGATCACGTTTCACGCCCCTGCTCATTGCCTCTGGTAACGCATTCACGGGCATCTCGGGCATCGTGGAAACCGAGTCCGGCGATCTTTGGCTGCACGGAAATATGGGCATAGCACATATATCGCACGAGGAAGTCGAGCACTTGATTCAGGATCCCAGCCACAGAGTCCGCTACGAGTTGTTCGGTTATCTCGATGGGTTGCCGGGATCCCCCGTGCAGCTTCGCCCCACCCCGTCTGCATTCGAGGGGACAGATGGTCGCCTTTGGTTCAACACCCAAAACGGGCTTGTCTCAATGGACCAGAATCGCAATAATCGAAATCCGTTACCTCCTCCGGTCACCATCTGGTCGATCAGCAGCGGTGGGATTCAGTATTCCGCATTCGGCGCGCCTGTACATTTGCCAGTCCATTCGACCAGCTTAGAAATCGACTATACCGCCGGCAGCCTTACGATTCCGGAGCGAGTTCTTTTTCGCTACAAGCTCGAGGGATTGGACAGCGATTGGCAGTACGCGGGAGATCGGCGGACGGCAATCTACACGAATCTACCTCCAGGCGAGTACCGATTTCGGGTCATTGCCTGCAACAACGATGGCGTATGGAACAACACTGGCGCGTCGCTTAGCTTCACTATCAACCCAGCCTTTTACCAAACCAAGTGGTTTTACGCGCTGTGCCTGCTAGCCGTCATCGCAGCGCTATGGATCTTTTATCGCGTTCTCGTGCACCAGATCCGTATGCAAACACGTCGCCGGTTGGAGGAGCGGCTCGTAGAGCGTGAGCGCATCGCACGCGACCTCCACGACACGCTGCTGCAGGGATTACAAGGATTAGTCTTGCGTTTCCAGGTGGTCGCGAACCGTATGCAGGGGCGCGACCCGACTCACGAGCTCATGGAGAGCGCACTGAAGCGCGCTGATCAGCTCGTAATCGAAAGCCGCAACCGAGTGAGCAACCTGCGCGCATCAGGAAGTGAGGTCGCCACTCTGCCAGAGGCTATTGCGGCCGAGGGCTTGCAATTGTCAGCCACACACACAGCCGAGTTTCGCATCAGTTTTCAAGGGGTGCCCCGGGATCTTCACCCGATTGTCCGCGAAGAGGCGCTTCTCATCGGACGAGAAGCCCTTGCGAACGCCTTCCGACATAGCGGGGCTCGTCATATAGAAGCGGAAGTCGCCTATAGCGAAACTGTCCTCACTGTGCGCATCCGCGACGACGGAAAGGGCATCGGTGCCGACGTCCTCCAGGCGGGAGGACAAGCTGGGCATTGGGGGTTGCTCGGCATGCGCGAGCGCGCGGCCAAAATTCGCGCCCATCTCGACATCTGGAGCAAAGTGGGCGCCGGAACCGAAGTAGAGTTACGCGTTCCGGCAGAGATGGCGTATCAAAAACGGCGATCACCCTTCCGCACCTGGTGGTGGTGGCATCGCCCGCTGTCAGCCGTTGAGCGCAATCATACGGAATCACTCGATGAGCCAGCGGGCCGACGCGAAACGTGATGGATATCGACAGCCACGGGGGACAATGCCATCAAATTTGGAGAATTCCACGTTTCAAGGCAATCATGACCGCATGAGTGCGGTCGCTCGCACGAAGCTTCGGCAGAATACTCTTAATATGCGCCTTCACAGTGTGTTCGGAAATGGCTAACTCGGCGGCAATCAGCTTATTAGATTTCCCTGCGGCGACTCCTCTTAACACGTCGATTTCGCGCGGACTTAGCGAGTCGTCGGAAACGTGGCTCAGGATTTCCGTGGCAATCTCGGGGGGAATGCGGCGCTTTCCTGCGTGCACCGCACGGATCGTATCGAGCAAATCCGTCCGGAGCGCACTTTTGAGCAGATAGCCAGAAGCACCCGCCTTAAGAGCTCCGAGTGCCTGCGCATCACCTTCGTAGGTCGTCAGCACGATAATCCGTGCGGCGGGAAATTCCGCTCGGATGCGAGTGATCGCTTCGATGCCGTTCATATCGGGCATTCTTAGGTCCATGAGCGTCACGTCCGGCCGCAATTTTCTAAAGCTCTCGACCGCTTCCTGTCCCCTCGCGGCCTCCCCCACCAGGACCATGTCTGGCTGCTCCGCGATGACAGCAGCGACTCCTTCGCGCAGCAGAACATGGTCATCGACCGCTAGAATACGTATGGCCGTTTCGCCTCTCGTCGTATTAACCCCCAAGTTCCAATTGGGCTCCAAGCTCCAATTCTGCACCGAATTGAATCAGAATGACACGGCCACGGCAGTCATACATCCGAATCTTCGGCTAGCGAGATTGACTAGTTATAGACCGTGACCAGACGGCACATGCGGAACGGGGAATGGATTTCGGCCCGAAATTCAAGTGGGCCCTTGTCGACCACTTCGTTCAGCCGATCGGACTACGCGAGGCTGTACGGCCGAGGAGGTTCCCCGACTGTCTGTTCAGTCATCGGCCCCAGGGCGGTTATCTCCTTCATCAGCGATCGCGGCGCGCGAATTACCGCTGCTCGAGGATACCGCTCCATATTGCGGCGCACGACGTAAACCCCGGGACTGGCGATGCAATAGAGCCCGCGTCAGCGAGCCCCGAGCGCGCCTCCGCTTGTCGTGGCTTGTACTTTCACGCTCCACCTGGGTTCCGCTGCTTTAAGAATGTACGGAGGCCTGGTGATGTCAGATGCAAAAGGTCGCTTGCTCCATGGCCACCAAGCCGGCCGGGAGTAGGACTAGCGGCTTCGTTGTGGAAGAAGTGGCCGCAGAGGAATCAACTTCTCGCAAATGGCGCTGAGGAGATGCAATAGAAGGCTCAGCTGAGTTGATAGTGTTGCGCCACGCGGAGCTGATGTCCGGGCGTAACAACTCCGAGCACCAGCTCACGAGCGGTCAATGACGAGTTTCAATTATCTACGAACAGGAAACAGCCTGTGAACCGTGTTGCAGATCAATTCGCAGATCCGCTAGCCGCTGCAGGTGTCCAGCGAATATACGGAGTGGTTGGCGATACTGGCCAAGACATAGTTGATATCGCGCTAAGAGTAGGCTTTCAGTCCCAAGCGCACTTCACGGCGGTGTTCAAGCGATTCGTCGCCGACAATCCCAGCCGTTGGCGACGGCATAACGCCTATGCCATATGAACGCGACGCCTATGTCGGCATTTAGAAGACCATCCGCATGGGATGTCGTCTATTCCATCAATATGGGTCTCGCTTGCCTGATCGCTTACGCAATCACGACATCTCTCTTGATTTCCGCGACCGCACGGGATGACGACTTGCTGGGAGGTATGTGGGCCGCCGTAGCGACGATCCTTATCGCCGTTGGAACTCTGGTAATGATGCTCCTGGATCGCCGCGAGGACATCATCACAACGGCGATTCCCACGATCGTCATCATCGTCGTCGCCATCCTCAGTCCCGCGCACGCTTGGGCCCAACCGCTTTTCCGCCTCTTCGACACTGTGGTTGGCATCGGCGTGGCCATCGCGTGCAAATGGGTTGCCTCAGCGGCATTTGTGAGGCTTCGACGCGAAAACTCGGAAGCGGCGGCACGGGTGGATTGATGAGCACACGATACCCAACGAGGCCCTTACTCTCTGGTGACCAGCCGGGTGCTAATTTATACATGAACGATCAGATTGGCGGAAACCCGAAGCGTGCGCGCTTCCAGGCGCTTTGCCAATCGCTGCGCCCGGACCTGTTGCGCTTTGCCTTCTGGCTGTCCCGCGACCGGGCCTTGGCCGAAGACGTCGTGCAGGAAACGATGCTGCGGGCCTGGAAGGCGCAAGATTCGCTGTTGGACGAAGCGGCCGCCAAACCCTGGTTTTTAACCATCGCCCGCCGGGAGTACGCGCGCTGCTTCGAGCGCAAGCGGCTCGTGACGGTGGACCTCGATGAGCTGATTGCGCAGGAAGAGCCCATGCTGGCCGCCCCGCAGGATCAGGACCTCGCCGAGCTTAGGGCGGCGCTGTTCAAACTGCCCGAGAAATATTGCGAACCGCTTGTGTTGCAGGTATTAATGGGCTATTCGACGGCGCAAATCGCGGCAGAACTCGAGCTCTCGAACACCGCGGTACTGACGCGCTTGTTCCGCGGCCGCAAGCAGCTGCGCGCGTTGTGCGGCGAAGACACTGGTTTGGACCCCGACGAATGATGGACTGTGCGAATTTCGGCGATCGATTCCGTCGGTCCCGCACGACCCGAATCCGGACCTCAGGATACATCGCGACCGCTGCCCTGAGTGTCCGGAGTATGGGTTGGCTGTTGCGCTTTGAAGGTCGGCTTGAGCGTGCCATGCGTATGAACATTCCCGGCGCGGGCGCTGCCCAGGTCGTGCCGCGGCGCTCGCCTCGAGCCGCGCTCTCCATGCGGCGCGGCTGGCTGGCAATGGCCGCGGGCATGCTGATTGCCTCGTGGTGGCGGGCAGCCTGTGGCTTGCGGCTCCGGGCTCGAGTTTGGCTCCGGACGTCGTATACGGCGGGGGAACCGCAAGCTTGGGCCGGCACCGACGTACCGGCGCCGCCGTACGGAATCACCGCCGAAGTCGGGTCTTTATTTCTACAATCCCGAGGGCCGTGTTTCCGATCGCTTACTTCTGCGCCGCCTTGGTCGCGTCGCAATCCTTTTGGGTCATCTCTTTGAAGCCCTGACCTTTGCAGGAATTTTGGCCCTTGCAAGAGTTCTTCGCCGACTTGCAGGATGACTGACCCTTGCAGGCATTGACGCCGTCTCAATGCACTTTTGCCTCATCGGCCAATGCGATAGTGAACGAGCCAACGCTGAATAATAGCGCGGCTGCCGTGGCAATGGCGGCGCCAGAAACAGACCTGGACATGGGCATGTAAAAACTCCTAGTGTGGTGAAGCGAAAGACAAGACAGACTCAGACTCATCTCGTGGGGGAAGACCGGAGAGAGGTCTCGGTTATTTCAACGTTCCCCGTAATCAGCCGAATGCCGCTGCCGTACGTGAGGTAGGCCCAGAACCAGTTAATCACGGTGGAGAGGCGATTTCGAAGTCCTACCAAGAAGCTCACGTGCACGAGGCCCCACAGCCACCATGCCGGGGCTCCCCATAGCTTGATCGGGCCAAAGTCGACCACCGCCGCCTTTCGCCCGATCGTCGCCAAGCTGCCGAGATGCCGATACTTGAAGTCTGAGGGAGCTGCACGACCCTCAATTTTCGCCCTGATCAAGCGACCGATATACGCTCCTGCCTGTTTGGCTGCCGGTGCAAGTCCCGGAACGGGTTGTCCATTCCAGGCATTGATCGCTGCGGTATCCCCAATCGCAAAAACATCAGGAATTCCCTTTACGCTGAAATCCGGGCCCACCCGGATGCGCCCGGCGCTATCCGCATCCGCCTCTAACCACTTCGCCGCAGGCGAGGCAGCCACGCCCGCCGCCCACAGCACCGTCTTCGCGGCGACCCGCTTCTCACCGACCAAGACCCCTTCCCCATCGATGGAATCGGCACGGCTGTTCAGTAGAACCTCGATCCCCAATTTCTCCAGCGAGCGTTGAGCGATGGAACTTAGGGACTCGGGAAACGCGGGCAGCAAACGCGGTGCGGATTGCACCAAGATCACCCGTGCGTGCGCGGGATCGAACGTGCGAAATTCCTTGGCCATCCCAAAGCGCGCCAATTCGGCGATCGCCCCTGCGAGCTCGACCCCGGCGGGTCCCCCACCGACGATGAGAAACGTCAAGAGCGCCGCCCGCTCTTTGGCATCGTTGGCTGCCTCGGCGCGCTCGAATGCCGTAAGAATGCGGCGCCGAATCTCGAGGGCGTCTCCGACGCCCTTTAGGCCCGGAGCGTAAGGAGCCCAGGCATCCTTGCCGAAGTAGCTGTGGGTCGCGCCAGTCGCGATCACCAGATAGTCGTACGGAATCGCATTCGCGTCGGTGGTGATGCGGCGAGCGCGGCAATCGACGCCGGTGACCGTGCCCAATAGCACGCGAATGCTGAAAGCATCTCGGAACAACTGGCGCACCGGCGTTGCGATGTCTCCGGGCGACAGGGCGGCTGTCGCCACTTGATACAGTAGTGGCTGGAATAGGTGATAGTTCACGCGGTCGATCACAGTCACCGAAACTGCGACGTTCTTAAGCGCGTCCGCGCAACTCACGCCTGCGAAACCCGCGCCCACGATGACGACGCGAGGTAGGCCCTCCAAGGCTCGCGGGTCGCGCATCAATGTGGGAAGGTGTCTGTTAACAAAGTTGCTCACCGCTTGATCCAATGAGAAGCGGCCACCGCCCTGAATAATAATGACGGCAACCATCACGAGCAGATACACGCTGTCAGTGCCTCGCGGATCCATCATGGCATCGGCAAATACCGCAGCGATCACCACGACACTGAGATACCTTGTACCGAGGCCGAGCAGTAATAGTGCGCCGATCCAGCCGGACGGGACTGGTATGTGCGCGGCGAGATCCAACGGGAGCCACCTCATGAGAGCCGATAGGGGTACGCTCGAGCGAATGAAAATGGGCGAGGCCCCCACAAGCAATGCGAGAGCCAACCACGCTCGCATCAGCGACAAATAGAGAGGTGTGATGTGGACCCGAATCCATACCGACACGGCCACGATGCGCGGGACTACGGGCAGAGCGCTGTCGGCCAACCCCTTCCGCAAGACCGCATCCACTGAAAAGGGTCCCGCCCCTTGTATCGCGTACCATCCGAACAGCGCGGCGCAGCACAGTTGGCTATCGGTGGGTCCATAAGCGAGGAGACTGATCAACGAAAGAGTGAGCAGCGCTAACGCTGCGTAGCGCGTCATGAAGCCGAGTGCGAGCAGAACCCCGCCCACCACCTCGACTGACACCCCGCCATAGGCGGCGGTAACCGGTGCCATGAAGCGGACCGGAAAGTCATGACTGGCGGCGGCGAGTGTCGCGCTCCAATGGATTACCTTCATGACGCCGGAAACAAAGAACGCTTGAGCGAGTCCCAGTCGAATCAAGGTGTCAAATATAGGCCATATGAGTCTATGGAGCACGCGAACGGCAAAATCCGTACTGGCTTTGCTGTAGCGCAGGAGCGAACTCAGCGCCCCGGTCGTGACGGGCGACGTCACGCGGAAGCAGAGGGCCTTAGCAGCCTGTCGATAGAGAACCGACCTGCGCCCGCGATGGCGAGCCACAGAAAAAGGGCGAGATATTCCGTCTCGTCAAAACCCAATAAGGTTTCGAGCGAGTCGACCTCACTCCACTTGGCCGAGACGATGGCGACTATCATTGTGATGCCCAGGGCGCCCGCTGAAATGCGCGTCAATAGGCCGAGCAAAAGAAATAATCCGCCCAAGAACTCGACCCCGGAAACGAACGGCGCGAGGATATGCGGGGCTGGGATGTGCCAACCGACGAAATTGTTGATAATCGCCGGTAGATTGTGAAGCTTGCCCCAGCCACTCCACAAAAAGACCCAGCCGACGACAATTCGCGCGAACAGCTGCGCCCACCCGTCGAGATGCTTGGCAACTCGCTCCGGCCAACCAATCAGTCCATCAATCAGTGTCGTCATGAGTCCTTCCTAAGTTTCGAGGAGTAGCGTTCAGTGGCAATCAAAGTGCCTCCATCAGCGACCGAATAGCTCCCATGAGAAACCCCACTTCGTGGAACCCACGATCGCGCAGACTCCTGGGCAGGTCGGATACCTACCGCGAGCATTCGCATCCAAGATTGCCATCTGGATTGCTGATCGAGTTGCATCATGGTCACCACTCCTGTGCACGCACGCTGCTGAATTGACGAGAGTGCTCTTGAAAACGACGAGTTCGTAAACCAAGACCGGACACGCACTCGTTTTATTGCCATGGAATCATCGAACGTGCTCGCGCGCCGCACTTAACCGCCTCCGGCGGCTCCGGTGAACTTGCGGGAAGCAATGTCGATCTGACGAGCGCAATAAATCGATTTAACGACCGGTCTATCGACGATAGATCAAACAATGAGTAAGGAGTGGTCCCTAGCGATCGGCCTCGCAATCGGCTTGTTCCCATAGCCGCGCGCACCTAATTTATATCTGTAGCGCGCGAAATATCGGATGCATCGATCGGGTCTCAACGATTAGGAAAAGCGCGAGCGTCAAAGGATCATGTAATGCGAATGAATGTTGAAGGAATGAAAGCGAACGTGGCGCGGGATTCCAACCCGCTGCGGCAACTCGCGGTGATTGGACAGTCGGTGTGGCTCGGCCAAGTCTCATCTCGAGTGGCGAATTGCAACGCCTTATCACTTAAGATGGGCTTCGCGGCATCACTTCAAATCCGGCTATCTTCGAGCTGGCCATCGCCGCGACCCGCGAATATGCGGATCTGATCGGCGATTTACGTACGCGCCGGCTCGACGCGGTGTCGATCTACGAAACCTTGGCAATCCGTGACATTCAGGAAGCCGCCGACTTGCTTCGACCCGTTTACCACTCATCCGAGTACCGCGCCGGCTATGTGAGCTTCGAGGTGTCCCCGTTCTTGGCACATGACACTGCTGGGACCTTACTGGAGGCCCGTCGCCTCTCGCAAAGAGTCGCACGCGACAATCTGATGATCAAAGTGCCCGCGACGAGCGAAGGAATAGCGGCCTTCGAGCAACTGACCGCCGAAGGCATCAGCGTCAATGTGACGCTACTGTTCTCTCAGAACACTTATGAGCGTGTCGCGCGGGCGTATATCCGGGGATTGAGACGATTCGCGCAGAGTGGAGAACAGCTGAATCGCGTCGCGAGCGTTGCGAGCTTCTTCATCAGCCGTATCGATGGCGCCGTCGATGAAGCCATCGCGGCGCGCGCGAAGGGAACCCAGCATCGCTCCCAGCTCAAGTTGCTGGGCGGATTGCGCGGGAAGATCGCGATTGCGAACGCCAAACTGGCTTACCAGCGTTACCGCGAATTGTTCGCCGATGCCGACTGGCGGGCACTAGCCGCTAAAGGTGCGCAAACACAACGGCTCCTCTGGACCAGCACGGGCACTAAGAACCCCAGCTACCGTGACGTGATGTACGCCGAGGAGCTGGTAGGACCCGACACCGTGAATACGATACCGCCGGCGACGTGGGCAGCCTTCCGGGACCACGGCGTGGCGAGAGCGAGCTTGAGCGAGGGCACAGATGAAGCGCTCGCGACGATGGATACGCTCGCGCAGGCCGGAATATCGATGGAGCAGATTACCGAGCGATTGCTTGACGACGGGCTGCTACTGTTCCGATCGGCGTTCAACAAGCTACTCAAAGCGGCACCAAGAAAGACTGCGACGCTGCAAAGGCCAAGTGCAACTAAGAGCGTCAATTTAACCGGATCGAACGGGCGATCGGAAAGCCGATCGTCCACTTCGATTGTTTTTCGAGCCTCGAATATTATCGTTGGCTTTCGGGTTCTGCCGCTGACAGACGTAGATAAGCCAGGGTGCGATCGCAGGGTGCGTTAAAGATTACGTAGTGCACAATCGCGGTTCGTCAGAACCTCGTGGTAACCGCTGTAAGCCAATCAGGCGACCGATCGAGGATCCACACCTCCAGTGATTTGTCGACCCCCGTCGCAATCAGCACTCCCAACACCAGCATCACAAGTCCAAAGAGTTGCTTACCGTACCTGCCCGCGCTTAGGAGACCTCCGCGAATTTTCATCATGCTAGCGCGCGACAAGGACCCGAGAAATATCAAAGGCGCGGCAGTGCCGATACCGAAGATCAACATCAGCAGACCGATCTCACGTAAATTCTTCCCCTGGCTCGCCAGAGTCGTTGCAGCCCCCAGGGTCGGGCCCACACAGGGACTCCACACAACGCCAAGCAAAATGCCGACGAGGAATTGGCCCGTGAGGCCGTCGAATGTCATGTGCGCAAGCAATTGGTTACCCGAATTGCTGAGCGCGCTCGTCGCATGCGCGAACAGATCTTGGAGTTTTGGCACGAGGAGTATGAGACCAAAGGAAGCTAGTATCACGGCACCCGCGGTGCGGAATGTTTCCGGATCGAGACCGAGCGAGGCGCCCAATGTTGCGAGAAAAATCCCGACAATGGTAAACGACAATGCGAGTCCAATGCCGAGCGCCATGGCCCCCCACCGGTGCGCGTTCACCGCGGCTGCAACCAGCACGGGCACCAGCGGTAAGACGCACGGTGACAAGATCGACAGAGCGCCCGCCAGTAGGCCCAGCCCGTATGTGGTAAATCCGAAGTTCATCGCAGCGCCCTCGTTTCAGGATATAGCATGGCGCAAAAGCGCGGCGAGGCTATCTTGCTGTGTATCTCCGGTTGATCGCGCGACTTCTCGGCCGTTCCTGAAAACCACGATGGTGCTCTGCTTGGTCACCCCGAGCGACTTTTTTAGCGCTTGCTCGGTGTCGAAATTCGCAATGTACAAGGTCATAGACTTAAGCTCCGGCGCTTTTGCCAACTCTTTAAGCACCGGTGCCTGCGCGCGGCATGTGGGGCACCAATCTGCATGAAATACGACCGCCACGGGTTTACCAGCTATACGGGTTGCGTCGAATTGCGCCTGGTTGAATGGGATCTCGGCCGAGCGGACCAAGGTAGAGAATGAAATCAACATGACCAAGAAAGTTGTTGCAGCGACAGCTTTCATACGTTCTCCGACTCAGTTGGGACCTCCAGTTGACCTTGGATCGAGTTCAAATATTACGCATCTCGCAGATCAAATTGGGTGCGTGACATAGATCGCCAGAGGATTGGGCAAATCGCCAGTTCGACCCCATAAGCTGCAATACGGCTTACCGCGCCAGCGATAGCCGCTCTCGCAGTCGCGGCGCCGCAAAATCTAGAAACGCCCTCACCTTGAGCGGCAATCTGGGTTGTTGGGTATAGACGAGGCTGATCGGAAGAGAGGCGGGTTCGAATCGCTTCAGTACCGCCGCCAGAGTTCCGGCTTTGATGGCGTGCTCAATTTGATACGACAGCACGCGCGTGAGGCCAACACCCGCGATCGCGGCATCAATCGCAGCTTCGGCGCTGTTGACGATAAGTTTTGGTCGTATCGAGACGGCAAAATTCGCCCGGTCCGTGGCGAACGACCACGCATTTGATGGCGCAAGGGTCTCAAAGACAATCGTGGAATGGGACGCAAGTTCGTTCGGGTGTTTCGGCGTCCCTTGTTGTGACAAATACACCGGACTTGCGCATAAGACTCTGCGCGTCGAACCGCAGCGCGTTGCGATCAGAGTGCTGTCCGCTAGCTCGCCGATGCGAAGCGCCAAGTCAACATGACCCTCCAGCAGGCCGACGAATCGATCGCTCAATACCAGTCTGACAGTCACTTGGGGAAATGTCCCGAAGAACGCTGTGATGGTCGGCAACACGTGTAGCCGACCAAATACGATTGGCGCTGAGATAACCAGCTCGCCTCGAGGTGTGCTGAACTCTCCGCTCGCGATGTGCTCGGCTTCGCGCACCTCCTCGAGAATCCGCTTGCAGGAAGCGATGTAGTCCTCGCCGGCATCGGTCAATGCAAGGCGACGGGTGGAGCGGTTAAAGAGCCGCGCATTGAGGTGACTCTCGAGGTCGGACACCTTGCGGCTCACGGTGGGCAGCGGCATCGCCAGATGGCGCGCCGCCGCCGATAGGCTGCCGAGCTCTTGCACTGCGACCACAACCGCCATGGCATCAAGTCGATCCATTTCGAATATTCCGCAATTTGGAAGAAAGTCTCTCTATTTTACAGGCTAGTTTTGGCAAGTGAAACACAATAGTCTGGATCCACACGGCCACTTCGGCCGAACCACTGAAAGGAGATTCTAATGTCACGCATTCCCACCCCCGCCACGATCGAAGCCGCGCCGAGTGACTCGCAGCCAATGCTGCAGGCGGTCAAGAGGCAACTCGGCATCGTCCCGAACTTGTTTCGACTCGTTTCAACCAGCCCCGCGGCTCTCGAGGGATACCTCGGTCTATCCGGTGCTTTAGGCAAAGGCGAACTCCCCGCGGCCACTCGTGAGCGGATTGCGCTCGCGGTTGCAGAGATCAACGGCTGCGGCTACTGTCTGTCTGCTCATACGTATCTCGGCAAGAATGTCGCGAAGCTCGACGATGCCGAGATCGCCGCCAACCGCCAGGGCGGTTCGCGTGATCCACATGCGGATGCCGCTGTGCGCTTCGCCGCCAATGTGACCCGTGAGCGCGGGCATGTAAGAGAAGAGGATGTCAAGGCGGTCAAGGATGCCGGCTACAGCGATGCGCAGATCATCGAAATCGTGTTGCACGTTGCCCTCAATACGTGGACCAACTACATCAACGAAGTGGCGAAGACTGACATTGATTTCCCGGCCGTAAAAGTCGAGAAGGCTGCCTAGTCTCGTGTGCACACGCTTGCCGGTCGCGATCTTGCTACCGGCAGGCGGAACCACATCCAAATCGCAGGAGAAGATCAATGGACCGTCCGCCCCTACCGCCATTCACTCTGGAGACTGCCAGGCAGAAAGTGCGCATGGCAGAAGATGCCTGGAACTCGCGCGACCCGTCACGCGTTGCGCTCGCCTATACGCCGGACAGCCGCTGGCGTAATCGCAGCGAATTCTTACAGGGTCGCGAGGCGATCGAGGCATTTCTTGTCCGCAAATGGAATCGAGAGTTGGACTACCGCTTGATCAAAGAGATCTGGGGCTGCCGCGAGAACCGAATCGCTGTGCGCTTCGCCTACGAGTGGCACGATGACAGCGGTCAGTGGTTCCGCAGCTACGGCAACGAGAACTGGGAGTTTGACGAACACGGGCTCATGCGTGTGCGTTTCGCCAGCATCAATGACTCGCCCATTCCGGAGGCGGACCGTCGGTATCACTGGCCTCTCGGGAGCCGCCCGGACGATCACCCCTCACTCAGCGAGCTTGGCTTTTAGGGTCGATGCTCCGTGCCGCGCAACTGCTCCTATGCCAGCGACATCGCGTTTACGCCGTCGGTCAAGGCGGTGCAGGCTGCCCGCGGGTCCCGGTCCACTTACGAGCGCATGGAGCAGGCGGGCTCCTGGGCGACGAGCATCACGCCGGAACTCAAATCCTTTATTGAAGCCCAGACGAGCGTCTTTCTTGCAACGGCTAACCGCGAAGGGCAGCCCTACGTTCAGCATCGCGGCGGACCCGCAGGCTTTTTACACGCCCTGAATGAAAGCACGATCGGGTTCGCCGACTTTTCCGGCAATCGCCAATTCATCACACTCGGAAACCTCGCTGAAAATCCAAAAGCGCATCTCTTTCTAATTGACTACGCGACCCGCCGACGGGTCAAGATCTGGGGGCTAGCCCGGGCTATCGAAAACGACGCCAAACTGATGGCGCACCTAATGCCAAACGGCTACCGGGCGCGCCCCGAACGGGTAGTCCTCTTTACGGTAACTGCATGGGATATCAATTGCCCCCAGCACATTCCTCAGCGTGCCGAAGCCAGGGATGTGGCGGTAGCCATTGCGGAGCGTGACCAACAAATCGCCGCGCTTGAGGCTGAAGTGACGAAATTGCGCGTCGCTGCGGGGCTGAGTGCCTAGCAACGCGACGAAGAATACACAGACCAGATATGCCCAGAACCAATTGATCATCGTCGCCACCCGATTTCGCATTCCAACCAAGAAGCCGACATGCACGATACCCCAGAGCCACCAAGCCGGAGCTCCCCAGAGTTTCACGAATCCAAAATCCGCGACCGCTGCCTTGCGACCGATTGTTGCCAAATTACCGAGATGGCGGTACTTGAATGGCGGCGGAGAGAGACGCGCGGCAATTTTGGATTTGAGCACGCGGGCGACGTAGGTGCCCGCCTGTTTTGCGGCGGGCGCAAGCCCCGGTACCGGCTGTCCCCTCCACGCAGTGCTTAGGGTGGTGTCGCCGACCGCGTAGACATTCCCATACCTGGAACACTCAGATCCGGAAGTACCTTGATCCGGCCGGCACTGTCGGCTTCCGCGTTCAACCACGTTGCGGCGGGGGAGGCGGCAACGCCCGCAGCCCACAGGACGGTCCTGGAACGAATGCGAGCACCCCCGACCGACACTCCATCGGCGTCGATGGCTTCGACGCGGTTTCCGAGCAGTACCTCGACACCTAATTTTTCAAGCGAACGTTGGGCGATGAGCGCCAGCGAAGATGGGAATGGAGGTAGCAATCGCGATGCGGACTGCACCAAAATTACGCGCGCATTCACAGGGTCAAAGCTCCGAAACTCCTTGTCCATTCCACATCGCGCCAGTTCCGCGATTGCGCCGGCGAGTTCAACCCCAGTAGGCCCTCCGCCAACGATCAGAAACGTCGGCAGCGCCGCCCGCTCATCGGGGTCGACCGCCGCTTCCGCATGTTCAAATGCGGTCAGAATCCGCCGTCGAATCTCCAATGCGTCCTCGATGCGCTTAAGACTCGGCGCATGAGGTGCCCAGAGATCCCGGCCGAAGTAGCCGTGGGTCGCCCCGGTCGCCAGCACAAGATAGTCATACGGATCGGGTTGAGGTCGCGGACGACACTACAGCAGATGGTTCTACCGATTTTAGGACATGCCACAAATAGCGTTCCCGCCCGGTCTTCGCTGGGGAAGATACTTTTCAGAGTCATCCTCAAGATTTGGTTATTTCTCTCAATTTTAAGGAGCAATTCTATGTTGATGTCCAAGAGCGTGTCGGGAGCGGCGATTGCTACAGCGGCGGCACTTCTGTTCAGTGTTGCCTCGATCACCACAGCGGCAGCCGATGAAGCCAAAGTGCACTGTGACGGCATGAACGCGTGTAAGGGCCAATCGGCGTGCAAGTCTGCCAAGAACGCCTGCAAAGGGCGGAATGCCTGTAAGGGTCAGGGATCGAAGGAGACAACGCAGAAAGAGTGCGATGCGGCGAAGGCTGCCGCCAAGGAGTAATCGTTAGGGGTCCAAATCAAAATGGGCGGGTGAGGATTCAACATTCTCGCCCGCTCGTTTTGTCGTGGGAGGCTATTGTGTCGAGGAATCTTGGTTTTGGTCTGGGACTGCGTACTGAGCATTATGAGACGATCCTTGCGGAACTCCCGGATGTCGGCTTCTTCGAGGCCTTGACAGAAAACTATCTCGTACCTGGCGGTAAGCCGCTGCGTTATCTGGATCGAATTCGCGCCGAGTATCCGCTGGTCCTGCATGGGGTATCACTGTCTATCGGCTCGACGGAGCCGTTAAATCGGGATTACCTGAAGGCACTCAAAGGGTTGTCGCGTCGTATAGAGCCCGAGTGGATCTCAGATCATCTTTGTTGGACGGGGGTTGCAGGGATCAATCTTCACGATCTGATGCCGATTCCCTATACGCGCGAAGCACTAGCGCATCTCGTACCGCGCATTCGTGAGGTTCAGGACTTCATCGGGCAACGTATCTTGATCGAAAACGTATCAAGTTATGTACGCTACGAGGCGTCTGAAATGAGCGAATGGGAGTTTCTGTCCCGACTCAGTGCGGAATCTGACTGCCTACTGCTGCTCGATGTGAACAACATCTATGTCAACAGCGTCAATCATCACTTTGATGCGGAAGAATTCATCCGCGGCATTCCAGTTGAACGTGTTGCACAGCTGCATCTTGCAGGACATGAGCGCCAGGAGAGTTTTATTATCGACACGCACGATGCCCCAGTAGCGGATCCGGTCTGGGCCCTCTACAGGCGAACCTGCGAGCGACTGGGCCCTGTGAGCACAATGATCGAGCGCGACGCAAACATTCCTCCCTTGCGTGAACTGCTCGAGGAGCTGGCCGTCGCTCGCGACATGGCTGGCCTCAAGGTTGCGGCGTGATGCAGCTGCGCGAGCTCCAGCACGCGTTCCAAGCACGCATTGTTGGGTATAGACATGGAATCGAAACGGCTTTACAGCCGGCACAAAGCGCCGATTTGGAGGTGCGTCTGGCCACCTACGTCGAGGGTTATCGATCGCGTCTTGTCGAGGCGCTCGGCAGTACCTATCCGGTGCTCAAGCTCGCGCTGGGCGACGGCGAGTTCGAGCGCCTTATGCACGAGTATATTGAGTCCTCCCCGTCGCGACATTATTCGATTCGCTATTATGGCGAGCGGCTAGCCGACCGATTGTCGACACTCACCGCGACGGATGAGCGAGGCCCGGGTCTCGCTGAGCTCGCACGCTGGGAATGGCAGCTGGCAGATGTCTTCGATGCGCCGGACGACGAAGCCCTCACTGTCGATGCCTTGGCGGATGTTCCACCAGAAGCATGGGCAACCGTGTCCTTCTCACCCCGCGCCTGTGTGCGCCGGCTAGCAACACGGACCAATGCCGCTGAGTGGTGGCGATTCGCTAACGGGCTATGCGATTCTCCGAGCAAGTTGAAAGAAACAACACCAGTTCAGTGGCTCTTTTGGCGCCGTGGCGAGCGAACGCTGTTTCGCTCGCTCGATATTGTGGAGGCCGATGCCCTCGATGCTGCATTCAATGGGGCCACTTTTGGCGTGTTATGTGAGCAGATTGCGCTGCGCGTCCCTGTCAACGAGGCCGCTCCGCGCGCGGCAGGCCTACTGCGGGGCTGGATCTCTGAGGAAATAGTAGCCCGCTACACGATGCACGGGACCCCGACCTAGCGCACGGCTACTGCCGCGCCCTCGTCGCATTGCAAGAGACTCGGCCTGGGTGTGCAATCACTGTCAAAGGTGATGGGATGGACCCTCCCGCTTTCCTCTCGGTAGAAGTAGCGGGACGATCGCTACCACCGAGGATGTCCCTCGAGGAGGATGAGCGATGAGCAATACATGCACAATTGGAATTGACACTGCGAAGCGAGTGTTCTTTCTGCACGGCGAAGACGCAGGTGGCAAGGTGGTGCTTCGCGAGAAGCTAACCCGGGAGCGGCTGCTGCCATTCCTGGCGAATCGACCGGTGAGCATGATCGCGATCGAGGCGGGTTGCGGTGCGCATCATTGGGTGGACCTACCCCGTTTCAGTGGACAGGTAGTTCTTCTCTTGAATGACAGGATCTGACTCTGATGTTCACCTCCTTTTTCGATTCCAATGGGATTAGACCAAGCGCGGTCTGCCGCGTTCAGCGGCAGAAGCTGGCTTTTTTTCATGACCCTGAAAAAATCGATCGCATTAGAAGCGATATGAGCGGCGATCGAAGGTGGGGCCTTGGTTTGGGTACCCCCCGAAATGAGGTGCTGAGCAATTCTCATGGGGCTCCCATCGCTCCGGAGATACCCATGCGAGGAGCTCGATGCTCGCGATTCACGGGTGCGGTGGCCATCAATTCGCTCTCGAAGCGCATCGGCGATCGGTTACCGAGGGAAGAATGTCTGCGGCGAGTATTGTACCAACCTTCGATCCATTCAAAGATCGCCAGCTTCGCCTCGACCTGCGTGCGAAAGTTGCGCCGATCGAGCAGCTCACATTCCAGCGTGGCGAAAAACGATTCGGCCATGGCGTTGTCGTACGCATCTCCGACCGAACCAACGGATGGCATGACGCCCATCTCGCGGCAGCGCTTGCCGAAGGCGAAGCTCGTGTACTGCGTGCCGTGATCGGAATGATGAATCACTCCGTCCTCGGGCCGGCGCTGTGCGAGCGCCATATTGATGGCCGCGAGTACCAGGTCAGTTTTCAGATGATTTTCCATCGACCAGCCGACGACTTTGCGCGAGCATGCATCCAGCACGATCGCCAGGAACAGAAACCCCGCCCACGTCGAAACATAGGTAATATCAGCCACCCAGAGCCGATCGAGCTGGTCGATCTGAAAGTTCCGATCGACCAGATCCGGCGGGAGATCCGCGTAAATATCGACCACCGTGGTGCGCACGAAGCGCCGGCGCGACACCCCGCGCAGGCCCGCCGCACGCATCAGGCGCGCGACGCGCTTTTTGCCGACGTGAATGTCGTAATCGTCGGCGAGCTCCGCATGGATCCGCGGCACGCCGTAGGATTCGCGCGAGCCGCGGTGGATGGCATGAATTTTCGCGCTCAAGGCGATGTCCTCGAGCGCCCGCTCCGACAGCGGGCGCTCATCCCAGGCATAAAAACCGCTCGCAGAAACTCCGAGCAGTCGGCACATCAGTCGTACCGGAAACTTGGCCTGGTTCGCTTTCACGAATCCGTAGAGGGCTTCGTGTTCGGCGCGACCTCCTGTGCGAACCAGGCCGCGGCTTTTGACAGAATTTCCCTCTCGAGCTTGAGCTGGCGCACCTCGCGCTTGAGCTTCGTCAGCTCTTCGCGCTCGGCGCTGGTCAAGCCGCCGTCGCCGCGGCCGGCGTCACGATCACTTTGTTTGACCCAGCCGCGGATCGACCAGACCGAGCATCCAAATTCTTTGCTCAGCTCCGCCGGCTTCCGTCCGGCTCGTACCAGCTCGACCATTTGCTGCCGAAACTCCGGTGCATATCGCTTCGGGTGCTTGGGCTTTGACATGGCAGACTCTCCTCAGGTGAATAATGAAGAGTCCAATAAAGCGGGGCAACTCCAGGGCGCGGGCATTCGCCAAACTGGGGCACGAGGTGCGACTGATCCACGCAAAGTTCGTGCGGCCCTTCGTGAAGACCAATAAGAACGATTGGAACGACGCGGCAGCGATCTGCGAGGCCGCCCAGCGACCGACCATGCGATTTGTAGCGACAAAGTCTCTCGAGCAGCAGGATCTGCTGGCCGTCCACCGCATCCGGGAGCGCCTAGTCAGCCAGCGTACCGGGCTGTGCAATCAGATCCGAGGTCTCCTTGCCGAGTACGGAATCGTACTGCCGCAGGCTATTGCTCGGCTTCGGCGTGCGTTGCCGGAGGTTCTGGAGGATGCCGAGAACGAACTCACCGTCCGCGGGCGCGAACTGATCGCCTCATTGTTCGACGAGCTTCGCGCCCTCGAGGAGCGGATCAAACCTTATGCGCGCGCAATCGAGCACGCATCGGTTGAAAGCTCCACGTGTAAACGCCTGCGCAGTATCCCCGGTATCGGGCCGATCGGTGCAACGGCGGTCGTTGCCACCATGGGCGATCCAAAGGCCTTCAAGAACGGACGGCATTTTGCGGCCTTCCTCGGATTGGTTCCTCGGCAACACGGCTCTGGCGGTAAGCCGCAGCTCGGCCGGATCAGCCGAAGGGGTGACGTGTACGTACGTCGGATCCTGATACAAGGAGCTCACTCGATCCTCAGGCGAATCGATCAACGTCAAGGCCCACGCGCCGAGTGGCTGCGCGCACTCATGGCCCGGCGAGGCCGACAAGTCGCCGCGGTTGCGCTGGCCAATAAGAACGCGCGCATCGCGTGGCGTCTGCTGAGCCATGAATCTTTCTACAACGAGACTCTTGCAGCGGCTTGATGACGATAAAGCGATATCCCGGACAATGACACGGAGGGCAAGAACCAATCACTGAACGATGCGATTGAACTTCACTTGATGGCAAAGCTGGTCAGACCGGCTCCTTCAGACTCTGGAAAACGGCTCGGCGACACCAAGCGCCGCAAAAGTGATGAGGTTAAGGAGCGCGAGTCCCATCAGGGCCCGGCGTGTAATACAGTCACGCCACCGCAAGGCCGAATGTATGCACGCATCTGATCCGTGCTGCGCCAGAAAAGAGAAGTTCTCTTGCAACGTCGGGAGGGTCCATGTATGCCGTTTTCAAAATTGGCGTATTGATTTCGCGAGAGCTTTTGACACCTGCATCGACGGACTTGCCCGCAAACGCGTGCCGATCAAATCACCGGGGTGCGAACGGCTTAACGCTTTGGAGCTGGTAATTGGAGTCGCGATCCGTGATAGTGGGCGCCGCTCGACCCGACATGCATCCAGGATGTTTTTATCCTCACTCCGTGGGTTTGCACTTACGCAACTATTGAACCCAATGGATATTATGAGAATTTAACATAACATAACACTTGGTTCGCCGCGATTTAGCTCATTCGATTCCACGTGCTTTTCCGCGAAATATTAAGAAGCAGCTCAGGCCTCCGGGTGATGACCACTTTGGACGTATCTGGAACATCGGAACTGTCGATGCGGCGCAAGCCGAGGCCTCCTTGCGACAGCGCATGCAGCAGGAGCGAGCGCAGGTGAGCTTCTTGCGCGCTGTTGCACGTGAGCGTGACGGTGTAGTAAGTCTCGGCATCCTTGGACGAGAACACGACGAAGCCGCAGGAACCCAGCGCAACCAAGGCATTGGTTCGCAGACCGGCCATCTTCTGGTTCCACTGCCGCTCAAAACCGATCACAGAGCCCAGGAGCAACGCGAGGCTCAGGCGGCCGATCGATTCCATGATTTCAACGTGCGTAGTTACCATAGCATTGGCTCCCAATTTACTCGTTTCTCCCGGGCAATTCAGAACTGCGCGTGCACACGCACGGCAACAATCGACACCGGGCCGCGGTCGGTGTTGTACGCGGGGTTCTTCACCCACTGGTAGTCGAAACTCAGGTGCGCCCAGGAGAACGCGGCGAAGCTGTAGTACCGCGCGCGCGCGGTCTCGAGGATTTGCTCCGCTCCGGGATGCGGGAGCTTCCCGTCCCCCACCAGGATGCCTTTGTTTGCCCAACCCAACCACCCAGTACAAGGACAAGGATGCGTATCGATCATCGAACTGCAGTCTCAAGGTGTGAAATAGGTGTGATTTACGCGCGGACGTTAACTACCGGATGCGGTGGTTGCTGGACGTCGAGTTAGGCGACCTGTCCGGACTATATGAACGTCCGCGAACTTCGGTGGCGCTGGGGTTGGGGAGCTTGCGGCGGATGAATCCAAAGTCCGGGATGGACGGACGTAGGTTCAAATCGTGGGCGCGCTTTGTATTTCGAACACCCCTGATTTTATTGATGTTCAAATGCGCTGAAATCGAATGCAATCCATGCGCATCGCGATGCTCTCGCAAATCCCTAGTCTCTGGGAATGCCTGCCTGCAGAGTATCCGTACTCGCCACCAGACCTGAAAAGGCAACAACCGTGAATGACGCGAAAACTCAGATTGACAGCACGCCGCTGGATGATCCCGAACTTCCGCAACAGCTTGACCCCGACTTCTATCACGAGGCGCTTCTACACATTGCGCGCCTCGCGGCGGAGCGATTACTCCAAGAGCGCGGTACATCGGCTGATATTGAAAGGCGGAGCAAAATCCCCCTCGGGACAGCCCGCCCGCTCGATGCCATAAGGGCGAAATCGATAGCGATCAAGGAAAGTCTGGAGCACGGACAGTGGCTGCCGTGGCTGAAAGAGAACGAGGGGATGTTGGGATTCGTTGAACGTAGAGCAAATCGGACGTTGAATGTAAATCGGCGTCGAATATTGACCAGGAATTCGTCACTCACTGCCTGTCGATTCAACGAGTTGCCGCGCCGGTCGGCGCCCAAATAGCACGCCTGTCCACAGTCCAACAGGAGGTTCGATCTGCCGCCGGCTCGTCGATGTCACTATTTTGGCTTCACGCGATGCCAGAACTCGTCGAATTCCCGCGTATCGAAAAACGCGATCGCCTTAATCACCCTTCCGTCCCTCATCGTGAAATACCATGTGTATGTGTTTCGATACGGCAACCCATCGGCTGCCGTGGCGGATGCATCGAAGAGGGTAATAACTGTGTCCCCATCTGCGTAAATTCCCCTGACGGTTGGAACCAACGGGGTGCGCATCCGGGCGTTAAAAGGATGAATCACTTCGTCCAGAAACGACTGGGTTCCGTGATACGTTTTCGACAGGGGTGACGAGCCGACTATGGTCCAATCCGCATCAGGCAAGAGCAATTCAAAGGGACTGCCTGTACCGCGGGCCCATCGATCGAAACTGGCGTGGACGAGGGCCTTATTGGTGTCTTGTAAAGTCGAGGCTTGTGACATGGTGAAAACTCCTAGGAGGGATGTGAAGGCCAATGCGAGTCGGAAATGCGCTCGGAAACGGTGACGATGGTGGTTGTGGATTTTCCTTAATTCTGTCCATGATTTTCCGTGAGCATGTCATCGTATCACGCCGTGCGCAGAGCTCTCCGGTGGCTGATCTATAGGCATTGGAGCGAATCTCAGTCGCGTGAATGAATGTATCGCCCGTGAAATCATTTTGTCATGACGACGCCGTTTTTTGCGTTTAGCGTGTCCTAAATTGGCTGAGTGCGGGTGCCATGTCGAATTCACCCTACGGCCCGAAGGACGTGCGGCGCGTGAGCTTCAAGCGCCTCCCGAAGGCAATTCGGGATGCGGGCATCTCAATGATCGAGCGCAAGCTGGCAACCGGGACGGTCACGGATCTGGTGACAATCTCGGATAGCGATTGGCATCAGGCGTGCCGGCGGTTCAATGCAATTCAGAGACTCGCCGAGCATCCGATTGGGACGTAGGGTAAAGGAAATTGCCAGAATGTTCAGTGCTACCGATCGCACCGTCAGGCGTTGGCTCGCTGTCTACCGGAGAAATCCGGATATCGTCGCGCTCCTGCCTCGCCCGACGGGTCAACGTATGGGCAACCGCCGACTGAAACCGGACTCGGAACGGCTGCTCGGCGAGGTGATCGATGTGTGGGCCGCGCGGGCCGAGCGATTACCCGTGTCGTGGATCGTGGAGGAGTGTCGACGTCGCGCACGTTCACGCCGAGTTGAGGCGCCCGGCCGGCGCGCGATCGACGCGAGACTGAGAGACCGCGGCCTCGACAGCTTGACTCAGCAACGCTTCGCCGAAAGGTCGGACCCTGCAATGACACTCACTCCACGCACGCGGCAAGCATTGGCCATTGTCCAAATCGACCACACGCTCGTCGACATCATGGTGGTCGACGAGGTGCTGCGAGAATCCATGGGTCGACCATGGATCACCGTGGCCTTTGACATCGCGACACGTGTCGTCCTTGGTTTTGCGCTCAGGCTCGATCCACCTACTGCGACCTCCGTCGGTCTGGCTCTAACGATGGCCTGCCTGTCTAAGGATGAGTGGCTCAAGGAGCGCCATCTCGATATCGAGTGGGCGCCAGCGGGCGTACCCAAGCTGATACACGTCGACAATGGCAAAGAATTTCACGGTCTGGATTGGGACCCCATCCTCTCTCGCCTATTCCCGCCGAGTGCAAGGACATTGGTCCGTCATGACCCTCGGGACCTTTCCCGAGTGTTTGTGCCCTCCCCCACGAACGCCGAATACCTCGCCATTCCATACGCCGATCTGCGTCGTCCGCCGATTACGCTGGCCGAACTCGAACGGGCCCGAACGCAATTGAGCGCCAAGGGGCACGCTCAGCCGTCGGAGGATCTGATTTTTGCAACGACCGAGGCCCAGCGGCGAATCGAACGAGAGGCCGCCAGACGCAGCCGCCGCGCACGTCGCAATCTCGCCAGACAGCCGCTCCGGGGCAAGGTGCCCGCCCCGCCCGTTCCAGAGCCGGCGGTGAACTACAACCAACGCGTCATTCCGTACTCAGGAGAGGTGTGGTGAGCGCCACAGCACCTCGTGCCAAGCGGAAGGCTGCGCCGGAAAAGCCGTTCCCACCCCCAACCGCACAATGGGTATCGCTCGCTCGCGATCGGTGGGTACGCTACCCCATCGGCGATACGGGCGTGCGTCGTCTCCAGGAACTCATCGCTACCCCTCCTCGGGTGCGCATGCCGTGCATGCTTATCTATGGCGTCAGCGGCGCAGGTAAATCCATGCTCCTCGAGAAGTTCCAGCGCGACCACGCGCAAACGGACGAGCGCCGAAGCGGTCGGCGTATGATCGTGGCAGCGGAGCTCCCTCCCGTGCCACTTCTGCGCAGCCTCTATGCCGAGATCATCCGTTCGATGAATGCCGATGTCTCACCGACCACCCGGCTGCACGAATTGGAAGGCAGCGCCATCAACATGCTTTCGCACGCCTCGCCCAGAATGCTGCTGATCGACGAAATTCACAATCTGCTCTCTTGCAGCGCGCGAGACCAGCGTGCCGCGCTGAATGCCATCAAGTATCTCGCCAACAAATTGCGCGTCTCCATTGTTGCCGCCGGGACTTACGAGGCACTGCATGTCATGCGATCGGATCCCCAGATCGCCAGTCGCTTCGAGTAGCACGAGCTTCCCGTATGGACCGAATCGCAGGAGTTACGACGGTTCATTGCGGGATACCTTGCACTGCTGCCGCTCAAGAAGGCTGCGGTATAAATCGACAAGCGCTTCGTTGAGTACCTGTTGGAGTTGTCGGACGGTGTGACGGGACGCATAATCGAAGTCCTTCGGCGCGCTGCCTCTCAAGCAATTGCCGATAAGTCCCAGAAGGTGGGGCTTCAGCAGCTCCAATATGTGGGAGCCCGTATGCCGTCAGTCATCGGCCGCCGGTCGTGATTTTTCCTTTAGGACATCCTTAAGGCAAAAAAGGACATCTTGTAGGAAAACTGACAATCGGAGCGGGCAGCTTGCGTGCCGTGAAGGTACTCAGACAATGCAACGACCCGATCGGCAGGAATGCTTGCAGCGACCGGTCGATGCCGCCCGATAGCGCGGCGCGCTTAAGACAATTCGTCGATCAGCGCCTTTGCGGTTCTCAGATCAGCCGTCGCAAAACCTTCGGTGAATCGGTCATACACGCTCGCGACGGAAGTTCGCGCCTCCTCGATTCGCCCCTGCACGCGCCGCAGTTCGGCAAGGCTCGTAGCAGCTCGCAACTCCCACGATAGGGCCTCTTGCCGCCGAGCCCAATCCAACGACTGTAGGAAATGATCCTCAGCAAGATCCGAGGTACCATCCCGTAGCAGGATCTCGCCTTTGAGCCTCAGCAGCTCGGCCATGCACCAAAGCTCTTCCTTGTCCCCACATCGATCGAGTGCTTGATTGATCATCGCCAAGCCGCGGGACACGTGTCCCGATTCGGCCAGTCCCTCGGCAAGCGTACCCATGAACTGCGTGTAATAGAACGCGAATCTGACTTGGCGAAGCTCGTCGAGACCGGCGACCAGCAGCGGCACTCCCAGGTCGAGCTCTCCACGCCTGATATGTAGAGCGCCCTTCCAACATCGTCCAAGGATGGTCCATGGACCAAGCGCATGCGTCGCCGCATGCTCGAGCAGCGACGCCACCGATTGCTCGGCCACTACCCAATCGCCGACAAACATCGCAATCGGACACGCTGCCTGGGCAAGCGCATCGCACAACGAGATCGCATGGCCCGTCGCGCCCGTCTCTTCTATGCTGCGTCGAGCGGCTTGAGTTGCTTGATCGGGGTATCCTTGCAACCAGAGCATCTGCGCAAGAATGACACGCGCCGCCATCGGCTGACCAAATCGGAAGCGAATGCCGTGCGAAGGCTTGGCGGGAGTGGCTGCGCTGAGCACGTGCTCGATACGGCCGCGGGCCGCGGCGTGGTTTCCCAGACAATGTAGCGGCACGCCAACCAGGCGATCGCCGATGAGCAAGTCTGGCGGCGCTTCAGCAAGCTTGCAGAACTTCTGCGCAGTCTCCAGTGCGGCCCGGTATTCGCCTGCTCCTATCTGACAAAGCCACACGCCCCAGCGTGCTTCCAGTTGAAATTCTCTGTCGCCGAGGTGCTCCGCAATTTCCAATGCCTTGCTCCACGCCGCAAATGCCTGAGGTGCAAGTCCTATCGTGAATGCACGCGACATGCCGAGCGCCACGTAAAGCTGCATAAATTGGCGTGCGTGCGCATCATAGGCTTCTGCAGAACTCAGCCGGGACAGCGCCCGTTGAACGCAATCTCGACACTCGTCCGTCGAGGACAACTGAAACCAGAGTGGTATTGCCGCGACGGTGAGCGCGGTACCGAGCGAAGCGTCTGCTCCCGGTGAGAAAGCCCAGTCCAATGCTGCCCGAATATTGTTCGTTTCGTGTACGTAATCCGACAGCCACTCAACCGGATCGCGCGTCTCCCAGTCCGCCAGCGCGCGTTCAAAAACTTTGCGAAAGTGCTCTGCATGCGTGCGCGACAAGGCTGGCAGTTCACCACTTTCGGTCAGTTTCGCAAGGGCATAGGCGCGCGTCGTTTCGAGCAACCGATACCGGATCGGCGTACTGTCAACGTCGGCAGAAACGAGGGATTTTGCGACGAGGTGGGCCATGCCGTCCACGATGTCGCCAGGCGGGTTCTCAATACCTGCCACCACCGCAGCGGCGGAATCGTAGGTGAATCCGCCGGCGAAAATGGAGAGACGGCGCAAAATTACTCTCTCAAACTCGGGAAGGACGTCGTAGCTCCAGTCAAGGGTGGCGGCCAGAGTCTGGTGCCGTGGCAGCGCTGTGCGGCGGCCTCCCTTCAACAATCGAAACCGATCGTCCAGGCGCTCCGCAACGCCCCGCAGTCCGAACGCATCGACTCGACCGGCGGCCAATTCGATTGCCAAAGCAATCCCGTCTAGCTGACGACATATGTCCGCAACGATGGGAGCGTCGGCGTCACATAGCTTGAACCCCTCGATACTTGCTGTTGCTCGCTCGACGAACAGTTCGACGGCTGGAAACGTGAGCGCGCGAGCGGCCGTCAGTCCCGCAACGGTCGGTGGAGTGTCCAACGGGGAGAGACGATAGACGCTCTCCCCTTCCGCACGCAGCAGCTCGCGGCTCGTCGCCAAAATGTGAACATCCGGCGCGGACTTGAGGATCTGCTCCGCCGCTTGGGCGGCTGCCTCTGCTATCCGCTCGCAGTTGTCGAGGACAATGAGAAGCTGTTTGTCGCGCAACAGGGCCGCCAAGTCCTCGAGCACCGTCTCCGAGATGATGGCGAGGCCAAGCGCTGAGGCGAGCACACTTGGCAGCAGGCCCGGATCGACGAGCGGTGTCGAATCCATGAAGCAGACACCGTCCCGATAAAGATGCGATAGATCCGCTGCAGCGGCAATGGCAACCGTCGTTTTTCCAATTCCTCCGGGACCGACAATCGTAACGAAGCGGCAACGCTTCAAGCGCACGCTCAACGTACTGATCACATCGGCACGCCCGATCACGGGTGCCAGTCGGACCGGCAGGTTGCTCTTCCGCGCTGCGGTGCCACCCTTGGTCGACCACCCGTCTATGTGTGAAATGGCCGCAACGAACCGATAGCCTCGGCCTGGTACGGCAGCGATGTAGTGCGCGTCGCGGCCGCCGTCATGAAGCGCCTTTCGCAGCGCCGCAATTTGGGCCCTAAGACTGGACTCTTCGACGATCGATTTTGGCCAGGCGTGCGCGATCAATTGGTCCTTGGTTACCAGGTCGCCCGCATGGTCAATCAACGCTATCAGGATATCGAGCGCGCGACTGCCAATCGGAACGGGCCTTCCCCCTTTCAGAAGCAGATGGCGCTCAGGATGCAGACGAAACGGGCCAAACATGACCGCGGTCTCCGCCGACCCTGTCCTGCGCTGAGAATCTACAGCTACTTGCACACTCTGGCTCCGAACGGAAGACGGATTGCACTACAGTTCGCTTTTGGGGGCAAGAGGTTAACTAAATGTAGCCGGGCTCTGGCGCTCGAAATCTCACGACTCCCCACAAGTCCCGTAGTGCTTGACTCGTATGCCAATCACAAGAATTCACCCGATTTCACTGGCCGCCAGCGAGCGGCTCCGTACACTGTTACAAGACGGATGGAAGATTCTTTTTAGGCGGGCGGCTTGGGAATTAGGCGGTGGCAGCTGCACCTCGAATGGACGCTCTCGTTCTTGAGCGTGAGAACACGCCTTTCAGGCATGTAAAGGTGCTACGCCCCACGCCTGGCGCGGGTCAGGTGTTGGTGCGGATCAAAGCGAGTGGAGTCAATCCGCTCGATATCAAGATTCGAAATGGAAGCGCCCCGCATGCCAGGCATCCGCTTCCAGGCGTTCTCGGCATGGATCTCGCGGGAATTGTCGAGTCGGTGGGACCTGGCGTCACCGCATTCAAGGCGGGCGATGCGGTATATGGACTGACCGGCGGCGTTGGCGGATTGCAAGGCTCGCTGGCTGAATTCGCCTCGGTCGATGCCGATCTTCTCGCGAGAATACCAGCTGCTTTTGGTATGCGTGAAGCAGCTGCGTTACCGCTGGTCTTCATCACCGCCTGGGAGGGTCTGGTCGACCGCGCTGCGGTGCAGGCTCGCCAAAAGGTGCTGATCCAGGGGGCCGGCGGTGTCGGTCACATGGCTATCCAAATCGCCCGCGCCTTCGGTGCTGAGGTGTTCGCGACAGATGTAGCCGCAAAGCGCAATGACATCGAGCAGCTAGGCGCGACAGCCATCGACTATCAGCAGAGCCCGGTCGAAGAGTACGTCGGCGACCATACTGCTGGGCGCGGCTTCGATCTTGTCTACGATACTGTCGGCGGGGTCACTCTGGACGCGTCGTTCGAAGCGGTCCGACGCTTCGGTCACGTAGTAAGTAGCCTCGGTTGGGGTTCGCATAACCTTGCGCCCCTATCATTCCGCGCCGCCACCTATTCCGGCGTCTTCACGCTGCTGCCGATGTTGACCGGCCAAGGACGCGCTCATCATGGCGACATTCTTCGCGAGGCGACGAGACTCGCAGATGCCGGCCAGATCAAGCCGATTCTCGATCCACACCACTTTAACCTTGAATCGGTGGCCGATGCATATCTTGCGGTTGAGAAGGGCAGTGTAACCGGCAAAGTGGTCATAGAGATCGACCATTGACGCATCCGTCGCCGGACTTGATTGGAAAGCGTATTTCGGAGTTCGAACATCAGGACTATGGAAATCAACAATGGTGACTTTGGCGCTCGTTTATGTTGCGGCGCGCGCGTGACGCGGGTGAAGGGTAAAAAGAGCGATTCCCAATACGAGGGGTTCCTTAACGATCGATCCCCCTAACATGAATTCGTCGCGGATTATCTCCTCACCGCTCATCATCGGAGGGCCATGCAATGTCGAGCATCTTGCCGGATTCGCACGGAAAGGGGAACGCCCCCCTCAGCAAGCCGAGAGCAGCCGTCTATATGGTGCACACGGACACCTGCGTGCGCCAATCTATGCTGGAGCTGCTCGCATCGCACGCCATCGAAATCTTCAGTTTTGGGTCCGCGCGCGAGTATCTTGCACATGCGCGCTTAGACGCCCTGGCGTGTCTCGTCCTTGATCTGCAATTACCGGATATCAATGGACTCGATCTGCAGCAGCAACTCTCTCGAGAACTCGGGCCGCCGATTATTTTTATAAGCGACCACACAGACATCAAGTGCACGGTGCGCGCCATGAAAGCCGGCGCCATCGAATTTCTGACTAAACCGGTAGACCCAGGTGAACTGATAAGCGCAATCGAATTGGCATTTGCCGAGGACGCGCGTGCGCGCGAACGGAACGCACATTTGGCGATCCTCCGACGACGGTTCACTCTACTCACCCCACGCGAGCGACAGGTGTTCCCCCTGGTGGTCTCAGGATTGCGAAACAAACAGGCGGCATGGGCGCTCGGCATAACCGAAATCACGCTGCAAGTACATCGGAGTCAGATCATGCGCAAGATGGCGGCAACATCGTTTGCGGAGCTGGTCAGGATGGGGAGTCAGCTAAACCTACCGTTTTTTGTTGACCCCGCACCGGATAGATCGAAGGGTCTCGAGACAATGCACCGACGCGCACGTGGTTCCAATTCCACCAAACACTCGAATACCCGGCCGGCTAGCTGCGAAGCCGAAGTGGTTTCATAGCCACCACACGTCTTTGGTCTCGGCGTATCCCTAATAGAAAGACATCATTGAGCGTGCGGTGCCCCGGGCCTAGTCCCCCATCCGAGTTGCGAGCGCCAGAGCAGAGAGTTAAGTTGTTCTCTGCTCTATTGAAGTCGCAGATGTCGAGAAACCCCAGAGGAAGGAATTGGCGACTGCGGCGCCCGTCAAGCCATAGCCAATTGAAATGACGCCTCAGCACTCCTGGAACTTGATAACGTTGCGAAGACGCGCTTCGGGAAAGGTCTCCCTGACGACCTCGAAGCATAGCTACTTTCGCTAGGAATGCAGTTGACTCCGGACATTGGCCCATGAACCAACGTGACCCTTGGGGCACACAGATCGGCGGCATACACGCTCCCGACGACAGCGACGACTCTGATCTCGATCCGCTCGAGTGGTCTGGCGGGTTTTCGCTCGATCATGGAGACCGCGTTGCCGAATTCATGAGGCGTCACGGTGGTCCGACCGATATTGCCAGCCGGAACGCGCGAATGGAGTCTGGGTGCCAGGGTTGGTCCGAGATCTATGCCGCGGACGGCTACGTGCTGCGCGTCGAGTGGTCGCGGTTCGAATTGCGTAGGACGATGCGGGTTTTCGAGCTCCGGCCCTCAAAGCGGGATTAATGGAGAGGGGTGGCTCCGCTTGTTTGGACAGAAATCTCTTCGGGATAAGTGGATCTGCCTGAGCGGTTGATGTGATCGTGTCTTTCTCTTCGGTCTTCGTCAATGGTCTTGAACAGAGAGAGTCTGCCGCGTTCAGCGGCAGAGGCTCCGGGTTTTTTCTGCTGACCGGAAAATCCGACCGCCGTAAATGCTCCAGGAACCGAGATCTCGATCCACCCGCTACCTCGGGTACCGCGAAAAATCGAGGCCAGGTGGATTTTGCGATCATGCCGCCACCGCCGTGACGGTCGCGAGCCCGCCGAAATACACCTCGTCCGGCGTCGCGTAATCGAGGTTTTCATGCAAGCGTCGGCCGTTGTAGAAGGAAAAATACCGCGCCAGGGATTGTCGAGCTTCGCTGCCGTCGAGGTAGCTGCGCAAGTAAACCTCTTCGTACTTCACGCTGCGCCACAGCCGTTCGATGAAAACGTTGTCGATCCAGCGACCTTTGCCATCCATGCTGATGCCAACCTGGGCCGCCTTGAGCGGGGTAAGCCACTCCTCACTGGTGAATTGCGATCCCTGGTCGGTGTTGAAGATCTCAGGTTTGCCGTATTTGCTCATCGCCTCCTCAAGGGCTTCCACACAGAAATCCGCCGTCAGCGTGTTCGAGAGCCGCCAGGCGAGCACTTTGCGGCTCGCCACATCCAAGATCGCCACCAAATACATAAACCCGTGCGCCATCGGCAGATACGATATATCCGACGCCCACACCTGGTTCGGCCGCTCGATCGCAACGCCATTGAGCAAATACGGGTAGATTTGCGCCCCTGGCGCGGGGATGCTGGTCCGCGGCTTGCGGTACAGTGCCTCGATCCCCATCCGCCGCATCAGCGTTCGCACGTGTCGCCGGCCGACATCATGGCCTTCCCGCTTGAGCTGCTCGGCGAGCTTGCGAGACCCGTAGAACGGGGCTTCCAGGTGCAGCTCGTCGATCCGGCGCATCAGACCAAGGTCACGTTCCGAGATCGGCCGCCCTTCGTAATACACGCTCGAGCGCGACAGATCCAACAGCTGCGCCTGGCGCTTCACAGAAACCTTCGCACCCCGATCAATCATCGCTTGCCGCTCAGGCCGGGGAACTTCCCGAGCGCTCCTTCTAAAAAATCTCTCTCGACCGTCAACTCGCCAATCTTGGCGTGTAGCTCACGAAGCTTCTCGCGATCTTCGCCGCTGCGGGCCTCGCCGCCAAAAATTGCCGCCGCGTTCTCCAACAGCTGCAACTTCCAGCTCGTGACCTGGTTCGGGTGCACCTCGTGATGCGCGGCGATCTCCGCCACTGTCTTCTCCCCGCGAAGCGCTTCCAGCGCAACTTGCGCCTTGAACTTCGCTGAATGGTTACGTCTCGGCTTCTTCATGGACTCCTATCCTCCGGTTATGCCCGGAACGGAATCCACTTATACCCGTGTCCAAATTAGCGGCGCCAGCTCTGAGTGCCATCACTGACTCGTTGCGTCGGCAAGAGAGGAATCGGCGGGTAACGAAGAAGCAGGCGCACGGTGTACGCGATGCGCTTGCTATAGAAACATCTAATGGCGCCCGATTTGATTCCTTGACTACCCTTGTTTGGGCCGCTTGACTACGGCGCGTCTGCAAAGGAATGACCGGCATGCCTACCCCACCCGATCCTCGTACACTCTTTGCTGCCGAACGCACCCTCCTCGCCTGGCAGCGATCCAGTGTGGCGCTGATGGGCTTTGGTTTCGTGATCGAGCGCTTCAGCCTATTTCTTTCAGCATTACGGCACGAGTCTAAGAATCCAAGCGGTCACCTCGTCTCTTTGCTGGTTGGCGTTCTTCTGATCCTGCTCGGCGCGAGCGTGGCATTTGTCTCCAGCATATCCTTCCGCCGATTCGTGGGGATGCTGCCCACGGACGCCGTACCGCCGAAATACTGGGTTAACTTCGGCTTCCTGATCAACCTTGTAATCTCGGTTGCAGGATTCTGCCTCGCGGGCTACCTGTTGATCAGCGCTATCTAGGTCGCCAACCGATCAGAGCGCCTCTTAAGGGTCCCCTCCTGCCGCTGCTGCCACCAAGGCGCCAAGTGCCGCGACATTCTTCACGAGATCCGTCGGGAAGTGATGTCGCTTTTGCAGGTACTCCGGCTCGTTGTAGGCCACCCACGTACGGCCATCCGCATCCTGCCACGCAAGTACCTTAAGAGGCAGGTCGATCGCCACCGTGGGTGTCGCGACAATCAAGGGCGTACCCGATTTAGGGTTGCCGAGAATGACGAGCCCGGTCGGGCGTAGTGTGAGCCCCGAACGTGCCGCATCGGTGCTGAAATCGAATCGCGCGAACACCGTGAGGCCCTTCGCTCGTGAAAGCGAGTCAACTCTCGATAGGATTTCCGCTACACTGTGATTCGTAGAAATCACTCGAAGCCCGTCGACGGTCATTTCAGTACTCATTGCAACCTCCGGTCGAATCCCTGCCAGCGCCACCAGTACTCCAACAAGAAGCAGGGTACACAGCTCGGCGAAAATTGCCGCACTAGATCTCCTGATCCCGACGATGGAATTTCTCCTTCTCACGGGGACAGTTAGTGACTCGCGCACAGAATTACACTCTATCGAAGAGTCCATTCGATCGATATCATATCTTTCTGTAATAGCGGGTACAGCCAAGTCAACTGATGATCCGAACTGGTCGACATCCATCCCGGACCTGGAGCAGTCATGACAATGAGCACAACAGAGGCGAATGACGCTAAACGGCAGTGTGAGGCGGCTCTGCTCACGCCCACGGACCTCGGTGCGGAAGCATCTTGGAGATTGCCGGTTCTATGAATGCGATCCTCGCCGATGTGTTCGCGTTATATCTGAAGACTAAAAATTTTCATTGGCATATGAGTTCGTGCTGCTAGCCGACGCGTTCACGACCGGCTATCAAGCCGCCCGCCATTATTGACGTCGGGCGACACGGTCGCCATCTTTGGTGCAGGGTCAGTTGGATTGCTGGCCGCGTACTCGGCGCGCCTCCGCGGCGCCGCGGGATCTACGTCATCGATGCCATTCCGGAACCCCTGAAAAAGGCAGGCTAGCTCGGGGCGATTCCCATCAATTTCTTCCGTAGCGATCTCCCGTCGAGGAGATACGGAGCGAGCAGTCAAAATTGCCCTCCGGCTCGGCTTTTTGCCACGAGAAGCCCCTCGGCGGCGTCACCTGTGCGGTCAACGCCATAGGGTTCCAGGCGCGCTCGAAAACAGATTTCACCCGAGAAGAACTGAGGCCATCGCCAAGCTCGTAAATCCGGCCGGCCGCGTCGCAATCATTGGTGCCTGGCCCCCCCCAAAGATGCCGGTGCTGTCGACGCGTCTCTTGCCGGGGCAAACTCATGGTTCCCTGGTCCACGCTCTTCAACAAAAATGTCAGCATCAAAAATGGGCCGAGACGATGATGAGCGCTGGAACCGAAAGCTCCGCGAGATGATCGTGAGCGGAGCAGCCAAACCCAGCCGCGTCGTCAGTCACCGGCTTTCTCTGTATGACGCGCCTACGGTCTTCGCAAAATTTGATGCGCGCGAGGAGGGCTATATTAAGGTAGTACTCAAGCTCCCCTAGCTTTGGCGCGCGCGCTGCCCGGTGCCTTTCGGCTGCAGCACCGGTGGGCTCTCAATCGCTTGACCACGTGTGGAGCCCCGAGCGCCTAATTGGAGGTAACCGTCCGCTTTGTCATGCTTCGATTCATTCTGTGTCGAGAAGCTTCACCCCTCAGCCCGAACGCGCGTCCAGCTTGTCGAGCTGCATGGTTCGGTAGAGGACATAGGAGAGCAACCAGCCAAAGAGAAACACCCCAATAATGACGAAACCGAGATTGTTGAAGTTCTCGCTGAGCATGACGACCGCGCGCCAAACTGGGCCGTCCAGGCGGAGTCTCCCCGCGGCCAGGCCCAATGCCTCGATACCACCGATCAGGAGCGCAATTACGACCGATAGGAGCGTTATCGTCATATTGTAATAAAGTTTTCGCATCGGTTTGACGAAGGCCCATTCATACGCGCCGAGCATCATGACGCCATCCGTGGTATCGATCAGTGACATGCCCGCAGCGAACAACGCCGGAAAGACCAGAACAGCCCAGAACGAGATGCCCTTCGCTGCCTGCTCGACCGACATGCCGAACATGGCGACCTCGGTGGCGGTATCGAAGCCGAGCCCAAAGAGAAACCCCAGCGCGAACATGTGCCAGCTCCGGGTAACGAGCCCGAATAGAGGTTTCAAGCAGCGTGCCAGAATCCCGCTATTGCACAGGACGTCGAGATCTTCCTGAACGTAGCTACCGCCGCTCCGCACCCGGCGGTAGCTTTTGTAGACGGAGAAGAAAATCGCCATGTTCATCGCCGCGAGGGCAAAGAGAAACAGCGTGGAGGCACTGACACTGATAGTCCCTCCGATGCGCCTGAAGCTCTCGAAGCGACCCAGCGTGTTCGCCGCCCGGGCGACAATCGCCGCCACGAAGATCACGATGGCTGAATGGCCCATGGCGAAGAAGAAGCCGACTGACACCGGGCGCTTGTTTTCCTGCATGAACTTGCGTGTCACGTTGTCGATCGCTGCAATGTGATCCGCATCCACGGCGTGACGCAATCCGAGTCCGTAGATCATCAGCGACAACGCAAGTGGCACCGGTCGCCCGTGAAAGGCGGCAAGTGCCCAGATCCACGCGCCAATGTTAAGCGCGCCAAGCGCCGTGTAGATGGCAACGAGCCGCCCCTTCAGGTCGGGTGAGCTCTCATTGAACAGTTGACCCGAGAGCAGCCCAGCCACGGTGTTCGAGCTTGCCGTGGAGTGCGTGGCCGGCATCATGATGGTGTGCTTCCCGTACCTTGAGCCGCGACCTCCTTCGCCTGAGCCTCGATTGAGTACTTCGCCATCGGCGGAGCGTTTTCGCGATGCCGCGGATAGGCGATAGCAATCACGGGCAATGCGAGGAGGGCCCCGGCGAGGTGCGCCAGTAGGTAAAGACGCACGGTCGTCGCCGGCAGCGCCATGGGTCCATCGGCGAAGAGTGCGCCAAGTGCAATGGCCGGATTGGCATAAGACGCGGACGGAGTCGCAATGATCGCAGCGGTAAGCCACGCGCCAACCGCAAACGGGCCGGCGTCCTTCCGTCCGCTGCGGGCGCAACCGAAGACGATGATCATCAGGGCGGCAGTGGCGACGACCTCACTTAAAACCAGCCGCCAGGTTCCGGAGGGTGGAACTGCAATCGACGGTTGCGCGCCGAAGATCACATTTGCCAGCAATGCGCCAGCGACTCCGCCCGCCGTCTGAGCCGCGACGTAGGCGACTGTGCAATCAAATCTACGCTCACCAGTAAGCCATTGGAGCGCGGAGATCAAGGGATTGAAATGGCCACCGGAGACGGAGCCGAAGGCGACCACGAGGCCCACCAACGAGCCCGCTATTGCAACGGCGTTTGCCACTCGAGCAAGGAACGAAGCGTCATGAAAGAGAGAGTTCGCAGTAAGGCCAGAACCCGCCGCCGCGAGCACGAGCAGCAGCGTGCCGACTCCTTCGACCGTGGCCTTACGGCCAAGAGCCAGATCGGGACTCCTCTCAAAAAAGCACGTCTCAGCCCGGCGTTGCACGACCAACCCCATAGGCGTCATTAGAATGGCGCGCACACGATGTGCCGCTGTCCTCGCAATAGTCAGCAGGCATATCCATGGATATACGTTGTCGGCATGGTTGAAGCTGCGTCCCGTTGCAAGCTTTTGGACGGAGCGTGGTGATGCGGCCGTGCGTCCAGGCTGAAACGGCCCGCACCGAATACGACGATCTGGAGCAGCCCGCCCGCGATGGCGATGTTCTTAAAGAAGTTGAGGAGCTGGTTCTGATCCCCCATGTTGTGCTGGAAGAAGACCGAAGTCGCCACGCAGTAGACTGCGATCAAGGCGGCTACCCAGCGCGTCCGATAACCCAATACGAGTGTAGACACCGCAATGGTTTCCACCGCGGTACCGATCACGAGACCGAGTTGAGGGAACGGCAGTCGCACTGAGGCGATGTAGGCAATGGTCGCCGCCGGCGCCGTGATCTTCCAAATCCCTGAAATAAAAAAGACGGCGCTGATCATGAGCCGCTCCAGCAGCAAGCTCCCGATGCAATGGCCGAATTCTCAGATGTGTCGGTCGGCATATGGGTCTCCTAGGAATAATGATCAACACGTGGCCATTACGCGGTGCCAGATCGTCCCCTCGATCTCCAAGGCTCAGTCACTACAAATGATTCGATACGACATGCAGGACTCGCATTCCAGTCGCCTCGTGGCAAGGTGGAAGATGTCTTGCCGCAATTACGATGCGGACACTCAACCGGGTGATTCAGATGTTCGTTCGCCTAAGACAGATCGTGCGCCGAATCAAATTGATGATCCATTAGAGGTTTCTATAGGGCGCCGCTGTTACAACAATCATCAATCTTGGACTCTCTGATGTATGTAATCGGACTGCCTTGTGCCGTTCTACGACTTATCGGCTGGAAGTGGAGCTGCGCGCGCTCGCTTGGATTGCCTCGGCTATGCAAAACTGGCGCATAGCGCGGAATGGCAACTGCGGCAAGGCTGTAGCTTGCGCGGCATCCCAGACAAGACCAGCCTCGTCCAGAGACAGAACGACTCCGTGCTTCTTCTTAGGGAGGTCTTTACCGATCTTGTTCGCGTTGATTGTGTTTTAACTTGCCCTCCTCCATACCGCACGGATACATGTGCCATAGCACGCCCATCGAAGTGCGTGCGGCCTCGTCGACACCGCCGATACCGCCGCCGCACTCCCGCTGCCGAAATGCATTCGCGCTAACTTTGATGCAATACCCCACCCGAGGAGCGCCGGATATTATAGAAACATGTGATATCTACAGAACCGGCCCTTTGCTACGTTAGTAAACAGATCAACTGTTGTCGACTACGAGCAGCGCGAGATGAAAGGTGAATACGCGTGAAGAGACTGCAACAGCTCAGCCAGTTCCCCAGACAACCACAGTCGCACGCGCTGATATCGGCACACGGCTAATCGCTTGCAGCCGGTGCTGACTGAGATCGATCCGCAGGTACTGTAACGAGCGCTAACCAATATCAAATCGAGGCGAACATGACATCAGTATTGAAAGGAAACGCACCTGCCTCTCCACACGTGGTTAAGGCAGAGGGCGCGAACCCGATTTTCCAGGTGGGCGATGCCGTCAAAATCTCGATGCGCTTTCCGGTCGGGCACTACCGCGTGCCTACTTTCATTCGCGGCAAACGCGGCCGTGTAGAACTTGTGGTCGAACCCTTCGCGATAAACAACGAGGATGAGGGTTTCGGCCGCAACGCAGGAGTCAAGCGCCACTACTATCGCATTGCTATCCCGCTCAGTGAATTGTGGCCGGGATATGCGGGGTCCAAGAAAGATGGATTGCGTATCGAAGTCTACGAGACTTGGTTGGAAAGGAGCTGAACATGAGTTCGCATGCACAAGCCCACACACACTTACCAGACGCCGGTGATTCTATGCCCGGCTATTACGAGATCCTGGAGACCGCCGTACGGGAGCTACTCGTCGAGAAGAAAGTGATTGGCGCGGGCGAGATCCGGCAAATGCTTGAAGTTATGGACACTCGTACGCCCGCGCTGGGCTCAAAGATAGTGGCGCGCGCCTGGGTCGATCTCGAGTTTCGGGCACGCTTGCTCGCCAACGGTCGTGCCGCTCTTGAAGAGATGGGCGTCGATTTCTTCGAGGATACTCAGCTCATGGTCCTCGAAAACACTGACAAGGTTCACAACGTCATTGTCTGCACGCTCTGTTCCTGCTACCCGCGGGAGATCCTCGGCTTACCGCCGGACTGGTACAAAATGAAGCCCTATCGCGCAAGAACGGTCAAGGAGCCCCGAGCCGTTCTGGCAGAGTTCGGCACGGTGATACCGGACGATGTGGAGATTCGCGTCAGCGATTCGACAGCCATGCTTCGCTATCTGGTACTACCACAACGGCCGAAAGGTACGGAAGGTTTCAGCGAGGAACAGCTCGCTGCATTGGTCACGCGCGACGCCATGATCGGCATAGTGAAGGCCAGCCCCCCGGGGAAGGAGAGATCCCGATGACACAGACAGAAAATCTCGTAAAACGACTGCCGACTGAAATGGGAGGGCTCGAAGCGGGCCCTGTCCAACCAACGGAACACGAATACGCGCCTTGGGAGAAGCGTTGCCATGCGCTGGCCAACATACTCGACATTCACAAGATCGTCAGCACGGAAGAAAAGCGACGCGGAGTCGAGGCCCTTGGGTCGGAAATGGTCGAAAAGCTAACGTACTATGAGCGCTGGATCGTCGCCTTCGCGAATATTCTGTTTCAAAAGCAAATCCTTACGCCCGAAGAACTGGCCAGAAAGATGAACGAAGTCGGGGAGCGATTCGAACCTCGGGCAGGCTAGCCATGCGCCGCGTCCCAGCGGCGGTGTCTGAGGCGCATCCCACGCACTCGTTGTGGTCACTCGACGTAAAAGTTCGAGCACCCGACGCGCCACATGCGACACCGCTGCGTTAGCCTCGGAAGCACATGAGGTGTCACCCGTAAGCGGCACCTGAAGTGCTGAACACGTTGTCGGCACGTTCGCCGCAGGATCGGCGAGCAACGCTTAAAACTGACCATGCGTAATACAAAACATCCAGATCGCCGACGAAGTTTGGCGACTTCACTCAAAGTTTTTGTGATCCGGCCAGCGCAAGCGCACCGCATCTCGATGCCCGCATACCACAGTGGGTGCTACCTGCGCGTCTCATCTCAACACAACATTCAGCACAAACTCAAGGACTATTTATCATGGCATCAATGCCACCAATCATGCCCCCATCTATCCAATGCAGTCCGCCAAGCCAATTTTCCGAACTGAGCCATCCACAAGCCCTGCTTGTGAAGCGGACGGATTCTCTGAGTCCCAGGGCTAGAGGGTCGTATCCGTCAAGGGCACCATAGGTGTGAGATCAGGTGTTATTTGTGCGCCGACGTCAACGAATATATCCGGTGCTTGCCGGACGTCGACTTAAGAGTTTTTATTGGTTCGTCGGACATCCTCGGACGGGGGTGGCGCTGAGGGTGGGGAGCTCTTAGCTCCCTGCGACTGTCTCCGCTCTCTTCCCTCCGCCTACTTCGCTAGACCGACTGGGGCAACATCACCTCTTTGGAAACCACATTTTCACGGAGGGTTTTGCGATGCAAGCAGCAGTCGGATACTTGAGAGTCAGCACAGCCGAGCAGGGCCGCAGCGGCTTGGGCTGGCGGCACAGCGCCACGACATTGAAGCGTTCGGAGCGCGCGAAGGATTCTTAGTTCAATCTTGGTATCAAGACGTCCAGACTGGCGCCGGAAAGGATGCGCTGCTGCTGCGTCCGAGGCTTGCGGCGGCGTTGAAGGAGGCGCGTGCCGCCCGCTGCGCGCTCATGGTCTCGAGGCTCGACCGCCTGTCGCGCAACGTGCACTTCATCACCGGGCTCATGGAGCACAAAGTGCATTTTGTCGTTGCAGCCCTGAGTTCATCGGAAGGCAGGTGATTGAAGAGCTCGGACCCGAGTACTCCGTCCGATTACAGTGGGTTTGGTACGTGATGAGGCAGTATCGTCGAGCCTCTTCGAGGCATAGTCGGAAACAGTGGCGGTAACGAACCCATTTAGCCAGAATTCGAACATCAACCCGACTTACGTAGCTGCCGACGCTAAACGCTCGTGTCGGAAGTCGGGCGTGACGTGGCATCATATCCATCGCTGTGATCGCACTACGGGTCATTTACTAAAGACGCGAACAAATGGAATCTACGCCCAGAATCTATTCGGATCGAATCAAAGGAAGAATGAATCCACTCGTAAGTAAGGCCCATGGCAAGGAAAGACGCTGGAGCGCTGAATATGCCGCGCTCCGCGAACTCTGCCTTGCGTCGGGTCTCAATGAAGAACTGAAATGGGGCCAAGCTTGCTACGATCTTAGTGGTAGCAACGTCGTGTTGATCCATGGCTTCAAGAATTATTGCGCTTTGCTTTTCATGAAAGGCGCTTTGCTCAAGGATCCCAAGGAGATCCTCATTCAGCAAACCAAGAATGTGCAGGCCGCGAGGCAAATAAGGTTTGCTTCGCTTGCGGATATCAACAAGCAGAAAGCGGCGGTTAAGGCCTATATCAGGGAGGCCATTGCGGTTGAGAAATCCGGCGCCGAGGTGGAGATGAGAAGCGTGGCACAATTCGATGTGCCAGAGGAGTTTCAAAAGCGTTTGGATGATGACCTCAAACTAGCCGAAGCCTTTCATGCGCTCACCCCCGGAAGGCAGAAGGGTTATTTGCTGCATTTCGGCGGGGCGAAACAATCGGCGACTCGCACGGCTCGCGTGGAGAAACATGCGGCCAGGATTTTGAAAGGCCTGGGACTCGATGATTAAGCCCATGAAGCGCGAAAGCCTGGCTCCAGGTAGATCAGCCTGCTCCTTGGGTTCTTGTACTACCAACGCAAAACGAAAAGGAGTCAAACGTGAATTTGTATCGCCGCATAACCGTCATTGCGTTGCTGACCTTGGCCGCCTGTGAGCTTTCGAAGGATATTGAACTCCCGTGGCATCGCGTTGTCGGCGCTGTGCGGACTGCTCTGTTGGGGCAGAGCTTTGACGGCTGATGCGATGCTGTCTGCCAGGTCGCTGACCGCATCGGCCATGCCCGCGACAACTTCGCGGTCGCCGGGACTGCCGCCGGAAGCAGCGGGCTTTATAAAAGTCCGCCGGCCCGTGATCAATATCGCCCGGCTATCGCTTTCAAGTATGGTCCAATTCGCGACGAGCACGCAGTGGCCGTCGGCCCAGACGTCGAACGCATCCACGTTTACCAGGATCTGTCGGGCGGACTTCTCGGCCGGTTGAGCGAGCATCACGGTGTCCAGCGGCAACCGCACGGCAAGATCGGTTTGTAACGCGTGAGTTATGCCTAATGAGAGGCGCTCGCCCCAGCGGCCCGTATGGCTTGACTTCAGTTCGTGCAGTCCGGCGCGCAAACGAATGTCCGTCGTATCGAGATAGTCCGGAACCAAGACAGACTGCAGCTGCAGCACAGGCGCCGCGGCGACCGCTTTCCCCTCCATTGCGGAATCACCCGCGTTGCTGAGCACGTAGAGGTTTGGCGGCGGATTAGCAATACAACCGGCGACGCAGACTAGCGCCGGGACCACCAACCGGCGTCATATTTCTAGGACCCGCGCTCCAACCCGCTCGAGCAATCCGGCGCGGCGGACCGGAACGGGCCGCGCCGGCGGTTCTGCCGGAAGCATTGCCAGCAATCGGCAGGCGGCGGCCGGGAGGCCTGTCTGGTCGAAGACGATGTCGCGTTGTCTCGATACTTCTCGAATGGTCGACAGGAAGACGAGAAGGGAGCTGTCCCAGCGGCCTAAATTGCTCGAGTCAAAGCGAATCGCGTCGATTTTGGTTCGATCCAGTGGCAAGTCCACCACGCGCACAGGAGAGGCGTCATTGCGGGCCGTCCAATCACCGCTCAAAAAGAGCACCAGGTTCTTTCCGTCTTTGCGGGCCCACCAACCACCGCCAGTCAACGGTTCCATCATCTTCGCACCATCGCCCGATCAGCGACCGCCGTCAATATCAGAGCAGTCGAGATGATCGGAACGCGCGACGGACCCGGTGTCGATTTCAGCAATTCATGTCCAAAATTTCAGTAGTCGATGTCCAATCTGCGCATTCCAGGTAGGGTCCGACGGCGATTCCACGCACCCGCAAACAGCGCTCGAGATTGCCAAGTCGAAAGACAACACGGTTTCGGTGAAAAGGCGCCAACGCAACACGGCGGGTAAGACACGGCCGACACGGCGATGAGCTGAGCGCTGATAGTACGCTTTCGTTAGGTCGCTAATCATCAGCAAGTAGAATTACATCAAAGCGCCGAAGTGAACGAAGACGTCGATCTCAAGACTCATCGCGACGGTACGCAATTACCAAATTCGATCGCTGTTCCAAGAAACCCCAGGGAGTAGGATTCATGAACAAGTTATTTCTGACGCTCGTTGCCAGCGTCTTTGTGTCCACCGTTGCGGTGGCGGCAGAAGGCTCCTCGTCCGCGGCGCCCCCGGTTGCGGAGGGAGCTATACCATCCGCCTACGTCTGGCTCAGCGGCGGCTCGGTCGCCGTCGGCATTGGATACTCCTGGGGTCATGGGACGCTTTACTACAGCAAAGACCAAAAACAGTACAAGTTCAAAATCTCGGGCGTTTCGGTCGCTGACGTAGGCGCCGCCGGCATTACCGCCGAGGGTGAGGTCTACAATCTCACCAGTCCGGCGGATCTCAGTGGCAACTATTCGGCAGTCACAGCCGGCGTGACGATCATTGCCGGCGGCTCGCTCGCCTATCTGAAGAACGAGAAGGGCGTCGTCATCAAGCTGCACTCCCAGACCGGGGGGCTGCGATTCAACCTGTCAGCCAACGGTATGCACATCACGCTCCAACAATAGTAAATGAGGCGGGGCGGGCGATGTGCGGACAATGTCGCTGACGCACATCTGCGCAAGTAGGGTCCGACTCCCTCTCGCCTTCGGTCCGTTTTGTACCAAACCGAAATCAGAAATCCCTTAAATTGCCGGTGTTTTCTGCGTGATTGCGGTTCCGTCCCGTGGAGCCATAAAATATCCACAAAATCATGGTATTACTTAATCTTATTGATCTTATTTCAAGTCACTTAATCCCGCCAATTTGCTTCTACAACCGTGATCGAACCCGAAGCAGCCGTAGGGGAACGTTTGAGCCACAGACCACGGCCTCGCGTCCAAGTAGGGTGGATCACTTTTCGGGGGCCCTAGTCGAGGCCTGGCGGAGCTGCAACGACTCGCGGATCTTAGCCACATCAGCGGACGAGACAGGCGAAGCACTATTGCCCCGACTTGTGCGAACAAAATTCACGACCTCCGCCACGTCCTTATCAGAGAGCCGCCAGGCAAAGCGGGGCATCGTGAACTGCGCCGGTGTGCGAGCCGTGCGCGGCGTCTGCGACCCGTCCAGGACGATGGAGACAAGAGACTGCGGGTTCCCCGTCTGTACGACCGGGTTGCCGGCGAGGCGTGGGAATACCTGCTCGTATCCAACGCCGTCCGCACGGTGACACGCGGCACAATTATCTAGATAGATCCTCGCTCCTGGTTTGCTCGCATCACCGTTCTTGAGGGCGAGGTGTTCGGTCGCGTCATAGGTGAAGCGTGTTGCGGGTCCCTCGTCCGGGTTTCTCAGAGCCTTGAGGTACTTCGCTGTCGCGAGCGCGTCCGCAGGCGTCATGTATTGCGTGCTGTGGATGATGACGTCGCTCATCGAGCCGAAGGCGATGCCTTGAGCGTTCGCACCTGTCTCAAGAAACTGCACCAGCTCTTCCTCACTCCAAGCACCGAGAGTTCCGCGGCCGCTGTTACGCAGACTGGGTGCGAAGTAATTCTCAATGACGGCTCCCGAAAGGTAGGCGGCTCCCCCAGCGGGCGTCGTCGCTTTCATCTGCATCGTGACCGCACGCGGAGTGTGACATTCGCCGCAGTGCCCCAGCCCCTCGACAAAATAGGCTCCTTGCGACAGCCCGTCAGACCGGTCTTCCACTTCATGCTTGTACGAGCGGACCTGGCGACTTTAGATAGGTGTCGCGCAGCTTGGCGGCTGAGAAATAGGCGAGCCCTGCCAGAAGACCGGTGGGGTTGTAGCCGATGTTCTGTGGGAAGGCTGACGCGCCGTACACGAACAGATTCGAGACGTCCCAGCTCTGCGAATAGCGGTTGATCACGCTGTTGGACGGATTGGATCCCATGATCGCGCCGCCGGTTGTATGGGTACTCTGATAGAAGCGCACGTCGTAAGGATTGCCTTGGCGCATGAGTATCGTCGCCTGCTTCTCCGGCTTCATGGCTCGCACGATCTCCTCCATCTTGGAGGCGCTGTAGGCAGCCATCTTGTATTCGTTGGCGTGCCAGTCAAAGGTGATACGCAAGAGCGGCAGGCCATGAGAGTCCGTGTAAGTGGGATCGAGCGACAGATACCGATCTCGATACGACATCACACTCCCCTGCGTCCCGAGTGGCGCCGACGCCGGAACGAACTTCTTTCCGTAGCGTCCTTCGATGTGGCTACGGAGATTCAGGTCTTCAGGCGACGCACGCCAGAGCTGCCCATTCCAATGCACGCCGGCGCCACCCACGCCATTGCCGAGGACGAAGGAACCGTACTTCCGATAAGGGGCAGCAACGTCGTTCGGGCTGTGACGGATCGTGACAGTCTCCTTGGCCAGAGGTTGCCAAAGATCACCTCTGACGCCGTACTTGAGTTCGTCGGCGATCCTCGGGAACTCAAAATCGGGGGACGTATCGCGGGCCGGACCGCGTTCGAGCGCCACTACGGATAAGCCGGCATCCGTGAGAGTCTTCGCCAGAATCGCGCCGGTCCATCCATAGCCGATGATGACCGCGTCCACGCTCTTTTTGCGCTCAGCCATCAGTTGCACCGCTGATTGAGGCCGCTCCGTAGGGATAGCGCCGACCCGCCTGATCGATCCAGTCGGTAAAATCGGCCCGGGCACCGGGAAAGCCGATCCATTTCCACGCGACCATTCCGCGATTACCACCGTAGAGCGGGTCCGAGAAATAACCTTCTTTGGTATTTGTCAAAAGCTGCGCGAAGAAGACTGTCGCAGGCACCGTCGCGAAGGTGGCTTCGCCCTTCTCCATTGCGGCGAGAAAGCGATCCTGGTCGGCAGCAGAAAGCTGAGAGAAGTCCTTGCCTTGCGATTTCTGTGTCGCGGAGTTTGCAGCGGCTATACCGAGTCTATAGATCTCACGCGGTGTGTACCGCAGCTGGTAACCCAGCGTCGGCGGAGAATTGTCCAGGAAGGGGCCTTTCAAGTAAAAATATGCACCATGACCGTATGGCAGCTCCATCTGGCGGTCGATGAATTCCGGCACACCGGCATCCACTCCACCCGGGCCCGCCCCTTCCGACGGAATGAGGCGCCCAACAGCCGCATTGATGAACGCCCATTCGGCGGTGTTGAAGTACGTCGGCGCGTAGCTGGATGAAGTTGACGTTCGTCCGTTGTTCGAGCAAGCGGAAACGCCTAGCGTGACTAACGTTGCCGCCGGCACGACACCCCGAAGAAATTGACGTCTGTCCAGCAGCGAGGAGTTGCCCATTCGATCGTACCCTCCGGTCGGCAATTACGCAGTCCTCGGCGAATACTGCCGCCCAAGGGCCTGCGACCGTATCCCCCCGATGGGGGGGGGCGCATCGAGCCAGCGATCATGCATTCGGCAGCACGACACGTGCCAATTCCAAATCGGAATCAGGAAGTAAAATCGGTGACGGACGCCAGCGCCCGCGATTAATTGGGGAAATCCAACCGATTTTCTTCAGTGATACTTAAGTACGCCCCAGCAGTTCGCCAGGACGGGCCTTGACCGCCACTGTGGCGATACAATCGCAAAGAGGCTCGGTCCGCGTATCGCACAACCGCGCGACCTTCAGCAACACCCACACCACAAACCCCAACAGGAGCGAGCGCACGGCGGAATCGAGCAGCACGAGCAACATTATTTTTTCCGCGCTCTGGCCTTGCTGATCTTGTCCGACAGCAATTGAAGCTGCGCCCGGTCGAGCACAGCATTGTCCACCATGCCGGATCAGCACCTCTTCAACCGAACCATTGCAAGAAATCTGCTCAGATTTGCAGACTCATGGCACACTTCGACATGGCCTTCAGTTGAAGTGGTGGCACCCTCAGCTGATGTTGGGAGATCGCTCGTGATAAAGATCCTGAAAAGCACCTGTCTCATCCTGGGGCTACCGTTGATGGCGCTCGCACAGCAGAGCGGCGTTCCACCAACGACCGCGTTCCTTACGCCCGGCGACAACTTCGTCCTCGAGAACATTCCACCGATCCCGGTGAAAATCGCCGAGAACACCGCACGATATGGCGAGTCTCGTCCCGCCTTGCTATTTGGGTGGCACCCAACGCGCCGCGAGATTTTGATTGGTACCCGCTTTGGCGACACGACGCAGGTCCACGCAGTCGGCATGCCCGGCGGCGCGCGCCGCCAGCTCACGTTCTTCCCAGACCGCGTTCGTAGTGCCCAATATCTCCCCGACGGCAAATCATTTATTTTCCAGAAGGACGTGGGAGGAGCAGAGTGGTACCAGATATACCGCTACAACCTCACGACAGGTGATATCACGCTCCTGACCGACGGTCATAGCCGAAACGAATACTACCTACTTGCCAATCACGATACCAAGCTGGTCTATACGTCCACCCAGCGCGACAACAAGGACGACGATTTGTGGATAGTGGACGCCGCCGACAAGAACAATGGTTCCCCTTCCGCGCGAATGTTGCTGCAGGTCGATGGCGGTGGCTGGGCCCCAGTTGCCTGGTCGCAGGATAACCGATGGCTCCTGGTCTTGCAGACCATATCGATCAACGAGAGCTATCTTTGGCTGGTAGACGCCACTACCGGCGACAAAAAGCCGCTAACGTCGCAATCCATCGCAGCAAAGTTCGCCGAGCCAATCGCCTATTCTGCCGCCGTTTTTAGCAAGGACGGCAAGAGTATCTACGTCCTGACCGACCGCGACGGTGAATTCCAGCGCCTGGCGCGCATTGATCTCGAGAGTATGCGGCCAAGATATCTTACGACCTCCATTCGATGGGATGTGGATCAGATGACGGTCAGCGAGGACGGCAAATCGATCGCTTGCGTTGCCAACGAGAATGGCTATAGCAAGCTTTATGTTCTCGACACGGCCAGCGGCAGATTCACCCCGTTGCCAAACATCCCGCGTGGCGTTGTCGATGACCTGCACTTTCATCTAAACAGTCACGACCTTGGTTTCACGTTGTCGTCCGCGCAAGTGCCGGGTGACGTTTTCTCGGTTGACATCCGTACCGGCAAACTTGATCGCTGGACGGGGGGCGAAACCGGCGGACTTAACCCGATAAATTTCGTCAACCCAACGCTGGTCAAATGGAAAAGCTTTGACGGCCTCGAACTAAGCGGATTCCTCTACCAGCCCGACGCGGCAAAGTATCCAGGCAAACGCCCCGTCATCGTCGAGATCCATGGGGGTCCCGAGTCACAGGCTCGCCCCGACTACATGGGACGGGAGAACTACATCATCAACGAGCTTGGGGTCGCTATCGTTGCCCCCAATGTGCGCGGTTCCAGGGGCTACGGCAAGACTTTCCTCAAACTCGACAATGGCTTTCGCCGCGAGGATACCTATAAAGACATCAACGCGCTTCTGGATTGGATCGGCGAGCAGCCGCAGCTCGATTCCGGACGAATCATGGTTTATGGCGGCAGCTATGGCGGCCACATGACCTGGGCCGTGTCCGCCTTCTACAACGACCGCATCCGCTGCGCCATGCCAATCGTCGGCATGTCAAACCTTGTTACCTTCCTCGAGCACACGGAAGCCTACCGTCGCGATCTTCGCCGCGTTGAATACGGTGACGAGCGCGACCCGGCCATGCGTGCTTACTTAGAAAAGATTGCGCCAATGAATCATCTCGACGCAATGCATAAGCCCGTCTTCGCAGTCGTAGGCAAAAACGACCCGCGCGTCCCATGGACAGAGTCCCGTCAGATCATCGACAAGCTCAACGCTCAGGGAACCCCGACTTGGTTTATGGTGGCTAATGACGAAGGCCACGGTTACGCAAAAAAGAAGAACCGCGATTTTCTGTTTGACGCTGAAACCCTGTTTATAGATCAATGCTTAATCAACGACGTAGCGACAAACGCGCCGGCCCGGGCGCAATAGACGACGTAGAGTTAGCAAAGTCCCTTTGGGTGCTCGCTCTTACGGTAGTTTATCTCAGGAATTGAATGACCGCTCTAAGGTGTCTATTCCTGGCCCGTCAAGGACCGGAGTTGGCCCGACTGCGGAAGCACAGTGAATGAGTCCTCAGTGCCCCCAGATCCCATTCGGTCTCCGGGAGAGCCGCCAGCAGCATGTTTTGCCGCGTGTAAATTCCACAAGAAGAATTGGCAGGTAACATAATAATTCCGATATCGCGGCAGCATGCGAAATTTAACACACCCGCGTACCGATGCAGACTCAATGAAAGTCCATGGGGGCTACGTACGATACCGTACAGACCGCGGCACTTCCATTTGCCAAAATTTCTTACAGCCACTGCGCATGCAGTGCCGCCAATCGTTTCGGTGGCGCACAGGCGCACTTGGGCTCTTCAAGGCAATATTTTTCGCGCAAACAAAACAATGGGGAGGCACGATGCTCAAGTCATTCGCTATTAGGTGTTTCGCCGCACTGCTGATCCTGACGGCTGCCGCGGCAGCAGCCTTCGCGCAGGGGGATCCCGTGGCCGTGCAGCAGCAGCTGTTCGACGCCCTCGCCCGTGGCGACGTCGGGGGCGCGCTCGCCTTATTTACCGACGATGCGGTAATCGATGCGGAAAGCGGCCTCTGTTGGAAGACCCCGTGCGTGGGCAAGGCCGCCATCCAGAAGGATCTCGAGCGTTTAGTGTCGGACAAAAGTCGTCGCATCACCCCGCTGAACACCTATGTCTCCGGCAACGTGCTGGTTACGCGCTTTGAAGCGCGGAGTGCCACCATCCAAAAGGCCGGAGTGGATCGTATCATCCTCTGGAGCATTCGCGAGATGCGAGGGGACAAGATCGCGTCCACCCGCTGCTGTCTGCCGGAACGCACCGACTCGCAGACAGCCCGCTTTCTCGTCTGGGATTATGCGCATCCGGCGACCGAATAAGGTGACCGCCATTTGCCAACCCCACATCAGTAATGAAGGAGACCAGTAATGCGTAAATGGGCTGTTACACTCTTGATCCTCAGTAGCTTGCTGAGTGGATGCATTGGGTTTGGGTATCGAGGAGGCGGCGGCGGCTACTATCACCACCACGATTGGCGCTAGAAGAGGCCTCGCTAACCCACACGCCAGCTATAGGCGCGGCTCATTCCCGCACCATGAAGTGACGCGAATCCTTTTGCGACCACGTTCCCTCCACTGGTGTCGCCTGGCATGTGTAGTCCGCTGCGACGTTCGTGGCTGCCACCTTGAGTGCATCCTTGCATTGCTCCAGGCTCGGATACGCGGCCACGGTCTGAGTCCCGCCAGCGTGTAGCTGAGCCACCAGAATGAACAGAATGGACTTCATACGGTCACCTCCACACCTTGGCCTCGTGCTCGCGGGCGTTTGGATACATCCGCCGAATCCACACGAGCATGTCGATCAAGTCCTCAATACGTTGGCGATTCTTAGCGGTGCCCGAACTGGCAACACAGTGCGGATCTCTGCCGCAATTTTAGACATATGGAGCCGCCACCCGATGCCAGGCGCTGTATGAAATGGAATAGACGCAATTGTCCATCCGACCGATGGACCGTTACCGTTGCATTGCATACGACACCCCTAGCTCGACGCACCTTAAAGGAATGATCCTTGAACGATGCTCGTGCGATCTTCAATTCGTGGCAACGCCGCCGCTGCAGAATCACGCTGCCTGTCGCAGGTCAAAAAACGTTATGTCACGAGCGCCCGCGCGGCTAGACGAATATCTGGCGAGAGCGTGCAGAAATGGAGCGGCCAAAATCGAACTCAAGCAATCGTGTGGCGGCCATCGACCCTGACCTTCCTTTCGCGAGCGGCTGCTTCCGGGCCCGCTATGGCGGTGGCCAGGATTCCTTACACGTGTCGGTCAAATCGCCACCTCGGCGGGAAGAAGTCGGTCATATTCCTTTTTGACTACCACGTAACACTCGCAAGAGCGTTGCTCCAACGCTGCGCGATCCAGCACCGTGATATGGCCACGCGCATAGCGGATGAGGCCGGCCTGCTGCAATCTCATTGCAGCCTCTGTCACGCCTTCGCGGCGCACGCCGAGCATGTTGGCAATCAGTTCCTGAGTCATCATGAGCTCATTGCTCTGCAGTCTATCCAAGCTCAGCAGGAGCCAGCGGCACAGTTGCTGATCGAGCGAATGGTGGCGGTTGCAAACGGCCGTCTGTGCCATCTGCGTAATGAGCGCCTGGGTGTAACGCAGGAGGAGATGCATCACGGGTCCTGAGCGGTTGAACGCCACTTTGATCGCGTGCGCCGAGAGCCTAAATCCGTGACTAGCGCTTTGCACGACGGCACGGCTGGGGGTCGACTCTCCGCCCATGAACAGCGACACCCCCACGATGCCCTCTTTGCCGACCACGGCGATCTCAGCCGAGGCGCCGCTCGCCATCACGTAGAGCAGCGATACAATGCCAGTCGTCGGGAAATAAACGTGGCTCATCGCACCGCCGGACTCGCAGAGCACAGCGCCGAGCGGAAGCTGGACATGTTCGATCTGTGCCTGCCAGCGCTGCCACTCCGCCTCCGGCAGCGCGGCGAGCAAACGATTGTTTCTTGGATTAAGAGGAAAATTCATCGCGGAGCGCCGCAGCGGACCTGGCTTCGCTGATCTGCGGAGTGGGATTTTTCCACAGCATATTTCTCTTGGAGAGCGCTAAAACCTCAAATCACTCAAACGTTACCATGATACAACTGTCCGGTATCGTACATAAGGCCGCTCAATCGAGCGAGTCCTCGGGTCAGGCAAAAAACGTTCGCTAGGGAACATGGTTCGTTCATAATTTTTATGTTCGGTATCGAACATAATTGCTTGTTTTTACTATATTAAATTATACTTATCGCACCATTGAAGCGTTTCGATTCGACCCCATCGGTGATCGACCTATCGAAATTCCAAAAATGGCTCCCCGAACAAGTTCAACGAGGGCACATTGGGTGAGTTTTAATGACTGGCGCAAAACAACTGTCAGTTCCGAATCGCCTACTCGGTGCATTGCCCCGCAAGGATTACCGGAGACTGTTGGCCGTCCTCGAACCGGTCCAGCTGGCCGTAGGGGAGATTCTCTATGAATCCCACTCCCAGATTCGGCACGTGTACTTTCCAAACGACTGCTTTGTCTCAATGCTGACTACCGTGAACGCCAACCAGGCTGCGGAGGTCGGACTCATCGGCTCTGAAGGCATGATCGGGGTTCCCATGGCGCTGGGTGTCGCTGTCTCGCCCTTTCGGGCCGTGGTACAAGGCGGAGGCACGGCAATGCGGCTGAAGACAATGGACTTTCGCCGCAATTTCAGCAACAGCGCTGCGTTGAAGAGAGAGGTGTTCCTCTTCACCCACCTGCTGATGATACAGATCGCGCAGACGGCGGCGTGCAACCGCTTCCATGTGGTGACACAGCGCATGGCGCGCTGGATGTTGATGACTCGCGACCGCGTCAACTCCAACGAGTTTCGCATTACGCAAGAATTTTTTGCGCTAATGCTGGGCGTGCGTCGGCCCGGCGTCACCCTGGCAATGTGCAATCTGCGGGAACGCAAGCTCATCGTCTACCGCCGCGGCACCATCAACATTCTTAACCATGGAGGCCTCGTAGCAGCTGCCTGCGGGTGCTACAAAACTGTCAAAGACGCCTATACCCAAGCACAAGACCAGAAGGGAATTTCCCGGCCAGCCCTGCACAAGTAACACCTGGGCCTACGGATACATAAAATGGGAATGTTAACACGCTGCAAATCATCCGGAAACTGTTGGTTACCCGAGATCGGCATCAACGCACCGCTTTCGCAGATTTTGACATTGCAACCATGTTTGTAGCATGTGAGATGGGGACGGCGAAATTCGAGCCAGAGAAGCCCGACAGGATGGCGAAGTTCACTCCGATTACTTTTCCGCTGGCATTGAATACAGGACGTCGTCCGCACCCAGGTCCAGAGCACGGCTGCGCTCCAAAGGCCCACCATCAGCGAGAAGGACTATCTTCACTGGCGCCGTGGCCTCGTTGCCTTTGAGCTGAGCGAGAAGACCACAGCAGTCGAGTGTTCGTACATCCGTCTGCAGCAGGATCAGATCAGGCTGATGCTCAAGAACTGTACGCACATCCGCGCTTTCCGGTGCGGCAACGTCGTATCCAGCGCGAGAGAGTTCCGGCACGAGCCTCGCGCTCAAATCGTGAGCGGCGCGAAACAAGAGAATCTTTGGCATGCTTCATTCTCACACGCAAGCAACCTTCCGCTCAACTTGCTGGCGGACGGCCTCATCGGGCCCTTCACCATTCGATCAACATGGCTCGATGAGATGCCGGCCGAAATCTACTTTAGCGTGGGCGCTACCTTCTCCCATACAACAGCGTAATGAGCCTCCGTGCCACTGGCTGGGTCCGCGACGCGCGTTGTAAGAGTGAGGGTGTTCCCGTTCACCTCGAAGAGTCGAGTTTGATCGGTATCAGTCCAGACTTCGTTCCAGGAAATATCGACATGGTGGATGACCTTGCCGGCCTCTACCGAGTACGTGCCCGCGTACGCAAACATCGTGTCGTAGAGCGCCACTCGCTCATCGTCCGCCGGAGTGGAGCCGGCCGGCACTATCCGACCTTTCGCCGCTCCGATTACCTGCATGCGACCATCGGCTGAGTAACTGAGGTAACCCGTTGGGTTTTCCCCGTACGGAGTTGACCGCTCGCCCCGTGCCGTCGTTACAACGTGGGACTTCAATTTCCATGTGCCTAGTAAGGGGTTCCTATCCACCATGAACGGCTCCAGATCACCGATGGTCTGACTGCGGCGGGCGGTGGCTTCGAAGGGATCTGACGCCTCACGCCGGTCTCGAAAGGGCCATGCCGATCGCCCGTCCGTTGACGATCAAGGCGCCGATCAGCGAGGCCGCTGCGGCGGCCAGGGCACCGTAGGCGGTCACGCCCAGCGCGCAAATCAGCACGACCGCCACGGCGCCGGATCCGACAGCGACGCCGATCCGCCGTGCATTCCACTCCACCACCGCGTGCCGCACCGCTGGACGACCGACGCCATTTGCCCACTGCACCCCCAGAAGAAGCGCATACACCGTCAACTGCGAATCGTAAGGCTTCCCGTAGAGCGCCAGGGTTGCCGGCGCCAGCACCAAGAGCGGCACCACGAACGCTGAGCTGTAGACCAATGCCGCAGCGAGCTGCCTGAGCAGCAGGCGCCGCGGCGCCTGGACCGGCTGCGTAGCCATCAAGGTTTCGCGGCAGCCTGTCAGGTTCAATGCCGGCAGAAAGATATCCACGATCAGTGCCGTGCGTGCGGCCACCGCATATTGCGCCATCTGCATCGGCGGCGCCCAGACGGCCAGGACGCACAGGGGTCCCCACAGCAGCAATCCGCGCGCAAGGCCGATCACTTCCCGCGAGTCCACCCCTTGCAGTGCTTCACGGCAAATCGGCAGGGAGCCCTCGCCTCGCGCGACCGGGAAGGCATGCCAGGCGAGCGCCGCCGCCACTCCCACAGAAACGAGGCTCCCCAGGAGGAACGCCCAGGAGTAAAGCGCGAGCGACGCATCAGAAGGTGCGAGCACCACCGCAAGAAGCATGGAGAGGTTCACGGCATAGGCGGCCACGACGATGCCGAGCGTCCGATTGGCCGCCCGCAGCGCCTCGCCCAACAGGCTGGACAGGCTGACGCAGGGGACGGCGAGCACGAAGGGCAGATACGTCTGCAAGATGGTCTGCAGCTGCGGGGCCTGGATGTCGAGGTCCGCCGTAACGACCAAGAGAACGGCACACAGGAGGCTCGACCGCAGCAGCATCCGCCGCGCGAGCTGCATCAGTAGTACTCCATTGGGAATACCGGTGGTTGTGGCGCGCCGCCCGATGATGTGCTGCGCCATGTAGATCTCGTACTTGCCCCGCAACAGCGTGCTCAAGCCCAGGGCGATCACGAACCCGCGAAAGTAAACCCCCGCCTCCTCCGGTGTCAGAGCACGTACCACCGCCCAGGTCGCCAGGATCTGGAGCGCCGCGCCCAGAAGGCGTAGCAACAATTCTCCAATCCACGAATGCGCAGCGCTGGTGGAGCACTCGCCACCGGCTGCTACCGTCTCCGTCATGCCAGTTCCCCTCTTGCCCAGCTAAACATTACACCCACGCGGGCCTAGTTCGAAGTGGATGGGCCCGAATGCGTGGGTGAGCTGGGTGAGCTCTCAGAACGGGAAGGCTCAAGGGTCGTCTGAGCAGCCGCGGTGTGCTCCCGGAGTCCTCCACCCAGGGCCTTGTACAGCGTCACGAGGTTTTGCAGGCGCATGAGCCGCACGGTTTGCAACTGCTGCTGGGCGCTATAGAGCTGGACCTGCGCAACGAGCGCGGTGAGGTAGCTGTCAACGCCGCCCCGGTAGCGCATGTCGGCCAGCCGATATGCTGCGGCCGACGCCGTCACGAGAGCTTGCTGAGCCGCGAGCTGCTCATCGAGCGTGCCGCGGGCGATGAGCGCATCGGCGACCTCGCGGAAGGCGGTCTGAATCGCCTTCTCGTACTGCGCGACCGCGGTATCGCGAGCGAGCTTGGTCGCCTGGAGGTTGGCGACGTTGGCACCGCCCGTGAAGATCGGGAGACTGATCTCCGGGGAGAAGGTCCAGGCGCGCGAACCGCTCTTGAACAAGCCTGACAGCTGCGCGCTTTCGGTGCCCAAATTGCCGGTGAGCGAGATGGAGGGCAGGAACGCCGCACGCGCCGCGCCGATCTGTGCGTTGGCGGCCATGAGCTGATGCTCGGCGGCGAGCACATCGGGCCGGTGCACCAGCACGTCTGACGGAATGCCCTCCTCGAGCTCGGCTACCATGTTTCCGCGATCCAGACCGCTGGAAAAATCGATACCGTCCGGAATCGGCGCGCCGAGCAAGAGCTCGAGCGCATCGCGGTCCTGAGCCAGCTGCCGGTTGTACTGAGCGAGGTTCGCGCGTGCCGTGTCGACCGTGGTCTCGGCCTGGCGCAGCGCGAGCTCCGTGGTCGTGCCGCCGCTGAACATCTTCTGCGTCAGCGCGTAGGACTCATCCTGGCTCTTCAACGTGTCACGGGTGATGTCGAGCAGGGTCTGATCGGTGAGCACCGTGAGGTAGGCGGTGGCGACTTCGGCCACCAGGGTGAGCTGCACACTGCGCCGCGTTTCGCCCGAGCTGAAGTACTGCTGCAGGGCTGCATGGCTCAAGCTACGGATGCGGCCGAAAAGGTCCAGCTCGTAATTCGTGAAGCCGACTCCGACATCAAAAGTGCGCACGGTAACCCCGCCGGTCGGCGGAGGCCCTTGGGCGGCCGCCGCTGCTGAGGCGCTGGGAAATTCAGACTCCAACACCGCGAGGGGAATTTCCTGCACCTGCTCGACAGCGCTCGCGTTGATGGTCGGAAACAGCGGGGCGCGCTGGATGCGGTATTGCGCCTGAGCGCTTTGCACATTCAGAGCCGCGACGCGCAGGTCGCGATTGTTGGTAAGCGCGAGCTCGATCAGTTGCTGAAGCTGCGGATTGGGAAAGAACTCGTGCCAGCCGATGTCGGCGGCGGCCGTGCCACCCGCTGTGCCGCCTGGGAGCGCCGGCACAGGCGCGGGCGGGCGATGATAATGCGGCTCCAAGGTACAAGCGCCGAGGAGTGTGGCTGCCGCCGCGGCGAGGAAACAGGTGCTTCTGCAAGCCATGCTCAGCTCTCCGAAGCCGGCGGCGGGGACTGCGGTGGCAGCGTGGGCTCCTCGTGCCTGCGGCGATCACCGAACACCGAGCGGACGCTCACGAAGAACACCGGTACGAGGTACACGGCGAGCACCGTGGCCGTCAGCATGCCGCCGATCACGCCGGTGCCGATGGCGATGCGCCCGCCGGCGCCCGCCCCGGTAGCGATCGCCAGCGGCAGCACGCCCAGGATGAAGGCCATCGAGGTCATGAGGATCGGCCGCAGGCGCTGGCGGGCCGCCGCGACCGTCGCCTCGATCAGATCCATGCCGCGCTGGTGGTTTTCCAACGCGAATTCCACGATCAGGATGGCGTTCTTGGCCGAAAGTCCGACCGTGGTGAGCAGGCCCACCTGAAAGAAGACGTCGTTACCGAGTCCGCGCCAGAGCGTGGCGGCGATGGTGCCGATGATGCCGAGCGGCACCACCAGCATCACCGAGAAAGGGATTGACCAGCTCTCGTACAGCGCCGCGAGGCACAGAAACACGACGGTGAGCGAGATGGCGTATAGCGCCGGCGCCTGCGAGCCCGAGCGTACTTCCTCGTAGGAGAGGCCGGTCCACTCGTAGCTCACGCCCTTGGGCAGCTTCGTCACCGCCGCCTCCATCGCGGCGAGCGCTTCCCCGGTGCTCCTGCCGGGTGCCGGGGCGCCCAGGAATTCCAGCGCCGGTGTGCCGTTATAGCGCTCCAACTTGGGCGAGCCGACGATCCAGTGCGCCGAGGCGAAGGTCGAGAAGGGCACCATTTGACCCGCGCCGTTACGCACGTACCAGAGACCCAAGTCCTGCGGCAGCATGCGCGAGTCGGCATCGCCCTGCAGGAACACCCGCTTGACGCGGTTGCGGTCGACGAACTGGTTGACATAGGCCGAGCCCCAGCCGGCGCCTAAGGCATCGTTGATGTTGCCGATCGCAAGGCCAAGCGCGCTCGCCTTTTCCCAGTCGATGTCGAGTTTGTACTGCGGCTCATCATCGAGGCCGTTCGGCCGTATCATGCCGATCGCCGGCTCCTTGCTCGCCAACCCCAGTAGCTGACCGCGCGCCTGCATCAGCACCGCATGCCCGACGTTGCCGCGGTCCTCGAGCTCGAAGTCGAATCCCGTGGCGTTCCCGAGCTCGAGAGCGGCCGGCGGTGCGAACGCGACCACGAACGCTCCCCGGATCTGGTGGAAGCGCCGGTTGGCGCGCTCCGCCAGGGCAAACACGGAGTTCTTTTTCCCCGGGCGCTCCGACCAGTCCTTCAGGCGGATGAATACGAGCCCCGCGTTCTGCCCCTGGCCACCGAAGCTGAAACCGTTGACGGTGAACACGCCGCTCACGAGATCTTTCTCATCCTTGAGGAAGTAGTCGCGCGCCTCATTGAGCGCCCGCTGCGTGAGCTCGCTGGCCGCGCCCGGCGGCGCCGCCACTTGGACGAACAAAATGCCCTGATCCTCATCCGGCAGGAAGGATCTCGGCACGCGCACGAACAGAAGGCCCATCGCCACCACGATGATCCCATACACCACGAGGTAGCGCCCGGTGCGCCCCGTGACATGACTGACCCCGCGCTCGTAGCCGCGATTCATGCGGGTGAAGCCGCGATTGAACCAGCCGAAGAACCCTCGCTCGCGCTCGTGGGCCTCCGCGACCCGCGGCTTGAGGAGCGTCGCGCATAATGAAGGCGTGAAGATCAGCGCCACCGTCACCGACAGAGTCATGGCCGAGACGATGGTGATGGAGAACTGACGGTAGATGACACCCGTAGAGCCACCGAAGAAGGCCATGGGCAGGAACACCGCCGATAGCACCAGGGCGATGCCGACCAGGGCGCCCGTGATCTCGCTCATCGAGCGTCGCGTCGCATCCTTCGGTGAGAGCTTCTCCTCCTCCATCACGCGCTCGACGTTCTCCACGACGACGATTGCATCGTCCACCAAGAGGCCGATGGCGAGCACCATGCCGAACATGGTCAGCGTGTTGATCGAGAATCCCGCGGCGGCGAGTATGGCGAAGGTACCCAAGAGCACCACGGGGACGGCGATGGTTGGAATCAGCGTGGCCCGGAAGTTCTGCAGGAATAGGTACATCACCAGAAACACCAGCACGATCGCCTCGAAGAGCGTTTTCACGACCTCATCGATGGAGACGCGCACGAATGGCGTGGTGTCATAGGGATAAATGAGCTTGAGGCCGGGCGGGAAGAACGGCGCCAGCTTGTCCATGGTCGCGCGCACCGCGTTGGCCGTGTCCAGAGCGTTCGCTCCTGTGGCGAGCTTCACCGCCAGGCCCGCCGCCGGCTTGCCGTTGTACTCGGTGTAGATCGAATAGCTCTCCGCGCCGAGGCCGATGCGGGCGACGTCCCGGAGCCGCACCTGCGAGCCGTCGGTGTTCACCTTGAGCAGCACGCGGCCGAACGCTTCTGCATTGGTGAGGCGCTCGGGGCCGATGATGGTGGCGTGGAGGCGTTGTCCCCTCACGGAGGGGAGTCCCCCCAGCTCCCCGGAAGGAACCTGCAGATTCTGCACCTGCAGCGCGTTATTGACGTCCGTCGCTGTCAGCTGATAGTTGTTGAGCTTCACCGGATCCAGCCAGATGCGCATCGCGTACTGGGTGCCGAACAGCTGATAGTCACCGACCCCGGGTGTGCGGCTCACCGGGTCCTGTACGTAAGAGGCGATGTAGTCGCTCACGTCCTCGCTGCTCATCGAACCATCGGTCGAGTAGAAGCCGATCACGAGCAGGAAATTGCGGGTGGCCTTGGTGACGCGCAGCCCCTCCTCCTGCACTTCGATCGGCAGGAGCGGGGTGGCGAGCTGCAGCTTGTTCTGCACTTGCACCTGGGCGATGTCGGGATTGGTGCCCTGCTCGAAGTAGAGCGTGATGGTCATGTTCCCATTGGCATCGCTTTCGGACCCGAAATAGAGCAGGTGATCGAGCGCGCTCATCTGCTGCTCGATGACCTGCGTGACGGTGCTTTGCACGGTGTCAGCCGAGGCGCCGGGATAGATCACCTGAATGGAGACGGCGGGCGGGGCGATGGCCGGATACTGCGCGATGGGGAGCGTTGTGATGGCGAGTGCGCCCATCAGCATGAGGACGATGGCGATTACCCAGGCAAAGACCGGGCGGTCGATGAAGAAGTTGACCATAGCCGGCGGCTACCTTGCGGGGGCCCGAGCGGTCGCGGCTTGCGGCTGCACCGTCTTCTCATCGGGCGGCCGGTATTCCTCGGGTACCACCTTGGCGCCGGGCTTCGCCGACTGGATCCCCTCGACGATGACGCGGTCCCCGGGCTTGAGCCCCGAAGTCACCAACCATTGATCGCCGATAGCGCGATCGGTCCTGAGGGTCCGCAGCTCGACCGTATTGTCCGGACCCACCACGAGTGCATTGGGCTCACCCTTCTGATTGTGGCTGACGCCCTGCTGCGGCGCCAGCACGGCATCCTGACGTACGCCTTCCTGGATCTCTTCGCGCACGAACATGCCCGGCAGGAGTAGACGCTCGGGATTGGGCACCAGCGCTCGTAGCGTGACCGAGCCCGTACCCTCGTCCACCGTCACCTCGGAAAACTCCAGTGTGCCGGGGTGGGCGTAGTCGCTGCCATCTTCCAGCCGTACCCGCACCAGGGCCTGTCCCTTCTCGTTTTGCTTGAGCAGTCCCGCGGCGGCCTCCCTTTGAAAGCGCACCAGGGTCGTGGTGGGTTGGGTCACGTCCACGTACACCGGATCGAGCTGTTGGACGGTGGCGAGCGCGTCGGCTTGATTGGCGGTGACCAGAGCCCCTTCCGTGAACAACGATCGGCCGATGCGGCCCGTGATCGGAGACAGCACTCGGGTGTAGATCAGATTGATTCGCGCAGTTTCCACCGCCGCCTGCGCCTGCAGGTGCGAGGCCACGGCATTGTCGTAATCCTGCTTGCTGACTGCATTCGCTTCGGCCAGCGGCTTGTAGCGTTCCGCGAGTGCCCGGGCGGTAGCATCCGCCGCGACGGCGCTGTCGTAACTGGCCTGGTAGGGCGCCGGGTCGATCTGGTAGAGCTGCTGCCCTGCCTTGACGTCCCTGCCCTCGATAAACAGCCGCTTCAGAATGATGCCGTTGACCTGCGGTCGCACGTCGGCGGTACGGTAGCCCGCCACGCGTCCGGGAAGCTCGGTGGTGATCGGCACCGCCTGAGCTTGCACGGTGACGACCGAGACTTTCGGCGGTGGCGGGGCCGGCGGCGGGGCCTTATGCCCACAGCCGGTGAGCAGCGCCAGGCCTAAGACGGCAAGGCGCACCGCGGCCCCCGCGGCGAGGCGACCGCCTCGGTACTCGAGCCCAGCCGGGTGTCGGAAATTTCTGACACCGGCCTTCACCGCAGCCATAGGCAGCCTCCCTCGGAGATGATGATCGTCATTATTCTGTACGCATTATCATCCGACAACTTCCACCGTGCAGGACAGTTTTCCAACAGCGGCCATCTGTGCGCTAGGACGAACGCCTCAGCGCTAGAACGAACGCCTCAGCGCTAGAACGAACGCCTCCTCACGCCGACGATTGACTCCCTCTTCGCTGTCGCCGGATAGCACCCGAGGGCTACGCACGAGAAATTCCTGCAGTTACCAGCATGAATCCTGCGGATGTCACAGGATTCCTTGCGGCGTTTGCGAGCGCGGCTGAATCCGCGACGGGATCCTCTCGGCAGATGAAGAGCGAGCCTACGCTCGGCGTGTGCTCCGCGACCTGTCCATCACGAATGATGGAACGAACGTCCGGCCGAATCTCATCTCATGGAGCTTTCCGCAGCCGGCGCAAATGAGTGACGGAATCGGCGAAATCCAAATCGATTACGCCGTGGAGTTGCCGCCCGGCCGTCCAGCTAATTTTGAGGCCTAAGGGAATTGGCCAACCCATCGGCTTCGCTCAACCGTGGCCATAGGTACCCGTATACAGCGATCAAGGCAAAACAGGCCATCGGCATAAGGAAGCCCACGGACATGTTGTAGACATCGCCGAGATGGCCCATGAGCTTCGGCATGATTGCCCCGCCGAGGATCGCCATCACGACGAAGGCCGATGCTTTTTTTGCCTGCAAGCCGAGACCGTCGATCGCCAGGGCAAAAACTGTCGGGAAGCTGATCGACATGAAAAAGAACGTGAGGAACACCGCCGCCACCGACATCCAGCCGAGTTTCATGACGACCACGGCGCACAGTCCCACGTTGACTGACGAATAGGTAGCCAGAATCCGGTGTCCAGGCAATTTGCTGAGCAGCGCTGAGCCCGTGAGCCGGCCAAGCGTGAACAGTCCGAAACCGACGAGTCCTTGCAGCCGCGCGGCGCCTTGCTCGTTGATGAAGAACTCCCCGCCGCGAGCGGCGACGCCGTCCCGCAAGTACCAGCTGCCCTGGAACGCCCCGGAAATTGCCGGTGCTTCGGAGATCATATAGTTGATGAAGAAACTGAAGATGCCCGCTTGCGCCGCCACGTACAGAAACTGCGCGATTACACCTCCGACAAAGTGCGCATGCACCCAGATCGAGCGGGCGGTCACGGGAAGCGAGGGGTCGTCGAGATGATAGTCATCGGGGATATCGAGATTCGGCACATACGCAAAATGGAAAACCGCCGCCAACGCGAGCACAACGATCGCCACTGCGACATATGGGATGTACAGCTGAACCTGGGCGAGCTCGACGCCCCCCACGGCGTAGAAGAACAAACCGCCGACAATGGGTCCCAGCATCCAGCCGAGCCCGTTGAAGGTCTGTGCAAGATTGATGCGAAACGCCGCGAATTGTCTCGGTCCCAGCGCCGTGGTGTAGGGATTCGCGACCGTTTCGAGCACCGTAAGCCCCATGGCGATGATGCAAACGCCGACCAAGAACGACCAGAACGAGGCGATGCGTGTCGCGGCGATGAACCAGAACCCACCCGCCGACACCAGCAAGAGCCCCGAAACGATGCTGCCCTTGTAGCCGATCGCGCGCGCCAAAAGTCCCGCGGGCAGCGCCATCAGCGCATAGCCCAGATAATGCGCCGTCTGCACCCAGGCCGATTGCGCTTTGGTCAGATGCAGCTGATCCTGAAAATGCTTGTCCATCACGTCGATCATGCCGTTACAGAAGCCCCACAGCAGGAAGAGCGAAGACACCAGGAAGAAAGTCGTCGTGTAGTTTTGACCGTCGGAGTCTTTGAATGGCGATGGAATCATGGTGGGAAGATCCCACCACCACTGAAATTGTTGTTGGCAAGCGCGAAATACATCTCCCTAAACCGTCCAAAGATCTCGTCGTAAACCTTTACCTCACCAGGCTCTGGTTCGATGAGTCGATAGCCCGGCGAGAGCGCGGATTGAGCCTCCTCGATCGACCGAAAGGCGCCGGCTGCGAGAAAGGCGAAGATTGCTGAACCTAAGCTCGTCGTGTCTCTGGCAGGGAGCAAGATCGGCGCGTTGAGCACATTCGCATACACGCGGTTGAGTGTCGGATTGCGTTGCGGAATGCCGCCCCCGTGTATCACGCGCATAACTGGGACCTCGTATTCGCGCATACGATCCAGGATGATCCGCGTATGAAATGCCGTGCCTTCGACGGCGGCAAAGAATTCGTCCGCAGCCGTATGGTTCAGCCGCCATCCCAAGGTGACGCCGCGGAGTCGCGGATTTACGAGCACCGAGCGATCACCATTGTCCCACGCGATTCGAAGCAACCCGGTCCCGCCGGCTCGGTATTCTTTGATCGAATCGGTCAATTCGCTGACGGAGCGACTTGCACGCCTAGCGATTGCATCGAACAAATCGCCCACCGCCGACAGTCCAGCCTCTATTCCGACCTTATCAGGATGAATGGAGCCTTGCACCACACCTGAGGCACCCGGTATCAGGCGTGGCACATCGGACAATGCCATGATGCACGTCGAGGTGCCGATGACATTAACGACATCGCCCATTTGACACCCGGCCCCTAGCGCGTCCCAGTGCGCGTCCAGACCGCCCACAGGAATTGGAATGCCGGCGGTCAATCCCAGGCGCTGCGCCCATTGCTCCGACAAACCGCCCGCGATCTTGTTCGACGTGAGATATCGACCCTGCAAGTGTTGCCGCAGCCCTGATAACAGTGGATCCACTGATGCGAGAAACTCATCGCTCGGCAGCCCGCCGAGTTGTTGATTCCACATCCACTTGTGGCCCATCGCACAGATGGAGCGCGGTAACTGCGAAGGATCCGTGAATCCACAGAGCGTGGCGACCATGAGATCACAATGCTCGATGGCCGTATGAAAGCGACTGCGCTGCTCCGGACGTGTTCGCAGCCAGTGCAAAACCTTCGCAAAACCCCATTCCGAGGAATACGTGCCGCCGCACCATTCGAGCGCGCTTAGTCCGCACTCGAGGGCTTTGGCGGTGATCTCGGCGGCCTCCCGCCAAGATCGGTGGTCGCACCATAAATAATAATCATCGAGGGGCTGTAGTTGCTCGTCGATCGGAATGACGGTGGAGCCCGTCGTGTCCATCGCCAGTGCCTCAACGTCGCGTCCATCGGCTTTGGCCGCAGGTAGTGCTGCGCGAAAAGCAGCCTGCAGCGCTCGACAGTGATCTTCATGACGCTGAGCGGCGAAGTCAGGATCGTCGCGACGACGAAGAACCGGATACTCCGCGGTCCCGAGCCCTAGCCGTCCGTGCTCGCTATCAATGATCGAAACTCTGACGCTCGAGGTCCCGAAATCGACGCCGGCTACGACAGTCATTTCTATTTACAGCGGGCTCATAGCGAAACGTCGCCGCAAAAATAGGTCTTGATTCCCAGTGCTTGGAACATCGCGGCCTTGGCGGCGAGCGCTTGGTGCGCCTGTGCCCCGTCCGGCGCATACGCGACTTGAATGTGATTGGAACAATGTTGAGCCATGAATTGATCACGCGTAATGCCAGAAAATACCGTGTGCATCATCGGCCATTGAGGCGTGGTGATCTGCCAGCGTCTTTCGGTTTCCTCGCGAGGCAACTCGACGGAGTGCGCCACGCCCAGATCGGCCTTGAGGCCATCGGGCTCGACGTAGATGCGGCTCCAAACGACGTTCCCCGGTTTGCTGATGCCCTTGATTGTGCCGCCGCCCAGACGGAAGTACATGGGCGGTTGGCGTTCACTCACTGCCTCGGCGTAGCCTCGCGCAAAATGCGCGGGCGGCACCGAGCCGGAGATTTCCAAGGTCCACACGAATTGCGCGGCTTTGCCCTGGCCGTAAGCTTCGCCGTAGCGGACATCATGCAGGGTGGTTTCGGGAGCAAGGCCAAGGGCGCTCCAGACTCGATTGGTTACTAACGCATCCACTGCCACGCCTTCATCCACTTCATTGAAGTGCGGCAGCGGCTGATTTGCGTATAGAAGCTTGCCCTGGCGATCCTTGACGGGTGGTCGATCGACGTTATTGAGCAAACCTTCAGCCAAATCCGAGGCGACCGTGAGATCCTTCAAACCTTGCTGATATTGAATACCGACGGCCGCGCAGCCAAACTCATCGGCGATTCGCAGCGTCGCGATGTACATCTTGCACTGCTCCAAGACTTGAGCCTCGGTCAAATCGGTTTCAGGATTCGGACCGAACCTGAATTGCATGCCCCTATCCAGGAGCCACTCATATACCGTGCGCGCTTCAGCGTCGGGAGTCCTGAGCATCTCGGCGTAAAGCGCCGATTGGCTCAGGCGCTCCTTGAAGATACCCATGGGATGCAGCAGCTCATCAGGAATGATGGCGTTATACATGCCCATGCAACCTTCATCGAAAACGCCAAGGAGCGCCTTCTCTCGACGCAATTGCAGCGCCAGCTCCCTGCCCAATCGCTGCATGTCCACCGGGAGTGGGATGCTTGCGCCGGGCCGTACATGAGAGCGATCGTGGTTAATGCGATTGCCGGCTAGCCATGTTGCCAGCCCGTCGAGAAAAAACCGATCCTTGAAATCAACGCTCCACAGTGTGTCGAACACCTTACCGGCTTTACGCAGCGAAGCATTGAGATTCAACAATCCCACCAGGCCCGGCCACTGACCGCTCCAATTAGCGACGGTGAGGATTGGCCCCTGATGTCCTAAGAGACCAGGCAGCAAGTGCTGGCTGTATTGCCAGACTGCCTCAACAACGACCAGCGGCGCATCCAAAGGAATACTCCGAAACACCTCGATGCCGCGCTTCTGGCTGTCGATGAAGCCATGTTTCTTTGCCGGGTCGTATTCGTGGCCACGTTTCACTTCACGTCCCAATGCACGAATAGCCGTCATTACTGCGTCTTCTACCGCGCTCTGAACGAGCCAGCATTTCTGATTGGCCGAGAGTCTCAAGTCGCCGTTGGCGACCACAATGATGGGTTGTTTCACAGGATCCCCTTAAATTTGCAGTCCATTCGTGGATTCACTCGGCAGGGCCGCGCAAACCGTCGACGCCGATGAAGATCATCTCTTTCTCGCGGTTCAATTAGAGTCGCCATCGGCATACTACCTAAGGAGAAGATGAAACAGATATTGCGCACGTTAGTGGCAATGCGCCATGTGTGGATTCGCCACTTGGATTTCCGGCATTTCCTTGATGACTTCGGTACCGTACAGAGAGCCATATTAAACAATCACTTATGCGTACTTCAGGTTTTGCAGAGTCAGAGAGCAGCCGCACGCGGGCGTACGATCGCCATTTCCTTTACCAGCGTTCGACCCGAACGCTCGGCTTCTCACTTTCGATCTGAGCCAAAGGATGATTCGCGACCAGTTCCGCCTTAATGAAAGCGAGGGATGTGGTGTTGACTATTGAATCGCGACTCTCGCCCACCCCATCGGGCGGAACACTCCTGAATTTAACTAACGGGAGTGAGACCTCGACGGCCAGCAGTGGCGAGGATACTTCGGTCCTGCCCCCATCGCCGCTGTTTTGCCATGTCACGAGCTTGTAGTGTTTGCCGATCTCGAACATATAACCCTCCCTCTGGTGTGTCCGACGCGCCCTATGTGTTGATTGCCATCGCGAGGCCCAAGCTTAGCCTACATCCCGGCGGCGGCGCTCCTGATCGGCATCTGGTTTCTGACGCAGTTCCAGAGCCCCGGCGCGATCACCCCGGAAACGGGCGGTGTAGCCTACGCAGCACATGTCGGAGGGTTCATCTTCTGCGCCGTGAGCGCACGGCTGTTCGAGGATTCACGTGAGCGCTCCGAGTGACCTGGCGCCGGTGCAGTTACCGAGCACGCCACGCCATCCGGGTCTACGACGACTCAGCCGATCTCCTTAGGCACATCGATGAGATCGGGGGACGCGGCTGAGTAGTCCCGCTGGGCAGGCGGAGATGAGACGGGTCCTTTAGCCCCTCCATGTTGCACATAATTCAATAACTTAGGAACTATTTCTCGGTTTTACTTAATAATCGCGGTTGGCCTGCTTCGCGCAAAGAGCGTACAACAATCTGCGTACGCTTTAGCACGAGCCGCAAATGGGCAATCAGAGCGCCCGGTGGAGCGAGGCATCGGATGTAATTCCGATGTTCCCCACCCTCGTGTGGAAGATCGAGCTCGACGCACAGCTGCGCGAAACTATTGGCGCCGGGGTGCTCGCAGCGCTTACACGCCTGAGGCGGGATCTGCCGCCGCTTGCGCCGGGCCAAGGGTGGCAGTCGGTCCAATCACTGCACGAGCTTGATGACTTCCGCGATCTCGTTTCCTGCGTGCATCGCGTCGTACCAGGAATTCTGCGATTCCTCAGAATCGGCTACGACGCGTACGAAGTCACCGCCTGCTGGGCGACGGTCCTGGCAAGAGGCGCAGCACACAAGATGCACCAGCACCCCAATAACTTCCTGAGCGGGGTGTACTACCTCCGAACCCATCCGGGTGCAAACACCATCAACTTCCATGACCCGCGCAATCAGAGCGCGATCATCCGGCCACCGGTCGTCGAGCTCACGGCCGAGAATACCGATCAGGTGGTCGTACGAGTGAAGGACGGAACGATGCTCGTATTTCCGTCCTATCTCCAGCACTCCGTCGACGCCAGCGGCAGCGAAGAAGAGAGGATAAGCATCAGCTTCAACATCATGTTTTCTTCGTTCACCGAGAATCTGAGCAAGCCGCTGTGGTGAGAGCGGCGGCCGCACCCAAATGCGGGTAGAGTTGTTCGAAACCCATTGTCATCACGAGTTTTTTTCAGACGTTCATAAGGAGTACACGAAATGAAAAAGGATGAAATAAGAAAGATCCTGGCGGAGGATATCGATAATTATCGGCAGAAGGCGAAATACTATGAGTCGCTTAGGTTATTTGAGGCGGCAAAGTATGCCCGCAACCTCGCGTCAAACATTGAACTGGCACTTACGACAATGCCCTCGGATGGGGATCCCAAGATCGCCTGAATTGCGCCGATTGCATTCGCGGCGCGTCTACGGCAGTACTTAGCCCGCTGTCGGAGTGCCGGGCCTCGCGCCGACCGGACCTATTTTCTGGATCGGTGTGCCGGTGATGGCGTTGTGGGGTATCGCCACGCCCTCGCTGCAGACGCTCATGACTCGATTGGTGGACGCGACTGAACAGGGGCGCCTGCAAGGTGCGCTCTCGAGCCTTGTAGGCCTCGCGAGTCTCATCGGTCCCACCATATTCACCCAGACCTTCGCCGCCTGCATCAGCGCGCGAACGGACTGGGCGTTGCCGGGCGCGCCTTTCTTGCTGGCGGCCGTGCTGGTATTCGCGGCCATGTTGCTGGCCTGGCGCACCACGCAATCGCCGAGAGCCGCTGCGACCGAAGCCGCATAGCGGTGCGCTGCCGGGCCACACGATCACTGCTGGCGCAGCTCAGCCAGGCTGCAGCCTCAGGCCGCAGCGCCCAGTCGTCCGCTGCGGTAGTCGGCGAGCGCCTGCTCGATTTCCTCGCGCGTGTTCATCACGAACGGGCCGTACTGCACCACCGGCTCGTGCAGCGGCTTGGCCGCTAGCAGCAGGAGGCGCACGCCTTCGGCTCCGGCTTGCACCCGCACGCCGTCGCCGTCGGACAACAGCCCTGCCGCGCGATGTGGCAGCGGCCTGGCCGCGCCGGCCGCACCGATCTGGGCGCTGCCTTCGTAGGTGTAGAGGAACGCATTGTGGCCCGCTGCAACCGGCGCGCTGAACTCCGCTCCGACGGGCAAGCGAACGTCGAGGTACAGCGGGTCGGTGCTGAGCTTGGCGCCGCCGCCGTTGACCGGGCCGCTGGTGAGATCGCCGTTCAACTCGAGCGTGCCGGCAATGACTTTCACTTCGCCGCCCTGCGCCAACTTCACCACCGGAATCTCATCGGCGGGAATGTCGCGATAACCGGCGGGCTTCATTTTTTCCCTCGACGGCAGATTGAGCCACAGCTGAAAGCCCCGCATCCGGCCTTCGCTCTGCTGCGGCATCTCGGAGTGGATGATGCCGCGCGCTGCCGTCATCCACTGCACGTCGCCGGGGCCGAGGTCGCCGCGGTTGCCGAGGTGATCCTCGTGGCGCATGTGGCCGTCCAGCATGTAGGTGACGGTTTCGAAGCCGCGATGCGGATGCGATGGAAAGCCGGCGATGTAGTCGTCCGGGTTGTCGGAATAGAACTCGTCGAGCATCAGAAACGGATCCACATGCAAGCCACGCTGGCTGCCGAGGCTGCGGCGCAGCTTGACGCCGGCGCCGTCCGAGGTCGGCATCGACTCGATGACATGAACCAGGGTGCGGGTATTCATTTAAGTCTCCTTGACCACTTCAGGATGTCGGCTCTTGGACGAGGACGTCCAACGTGCGTCGAGGCTCAGCCGCCCGGCGCCGTTAGCGACCAGGAACAGGAACCCGCCGGCGAGGCCCAGATTCTTGAGGAACATGATCTGCTGCATTTGGTCAGCCGAGCCGGCATGGAACAGCAGCCCTGCCAGGATGCAAAAGCCTGCGAGCAGCAGCGCCACCGGACGCGTGTACAGGCCGATGATGATGGCGATGCCGCCGCCCAGCTCGAGCAGGATCACCAGGGGCAGCAAGCCGCCGGGAACGCCGGCGTGCTGCATGTAGGTCTGGATGCCCGTATAGCCGCCGATCTTGCTCCAGCCCGACAGCACGAACAAAGTGGCAATCAGCACGCGGCCGATGAGATCGGCATAGGGCTTCGCGGCATCGAAGAAATTATTCATGGTGCAATCTCCAGAAAGTGACAGTGGTTACGCGGCGAGATTTTCGATCTCGGCCGCGGCCTTCGCCAGCCCCGCTTCCTTGCTCTGCGGGCTGATCGCGAGGCCTTCAGCGTAAACGAAGTCCACGTCCGCCATGCCGAGGAAGCGCAGAAAGTCGCGCACGTAGCTCGTCTGCGTATCCATCGGCGTCCCGGCGTAGACGCCGCCGCGGGCCGCAAACACGTACACCTTCTTGCCCGTGAGCTGACCCACCGGACCCTTGTCCGTGTACTTGAATGTGACGCCCGCGCGTGCGATGTGATCGAAGTAAGCCTTCAGCTGCGACGGCACGCCGAAGTTGTACATCGGCAGGCCCAGCACGATCACGTCGGCGTGCTTCAGCTCGTTGATCAGCATGTCGGAGTACGCCACCACCGCATGCTGCGTGTCGCTGCGTTCTTCCGGCTTGGTGATGAAGGCGCCGAAGCGCTCGGCATCCAAGTGCGGCACTGGTTCGGCCGCGGCGATGTCGCGCACCACGATCTTCGCCGCGGGACGGCGCTTGTGAAAAGCGGCGACGAACTGGTTCGCCAGCCGGCTGGACTGGCCGTTGCTGTTGTTGATGCTCGCGTTGATCTGGAGCAGGGTGGTCATGGTGCAATCTCCTCAAGTTGGTGTTGTAACGATCCGTTTTCCGGATGTCGCTATTTAAGTATTGATTAGATAGATAAAAAAGCACAAAATTTAGGGCCTACCTATCTATTAATTGGATAAATGACGGCTAATCCGCGAATTTCCTTGGAGCAATGGCGTTCCCTGCTGGCCGTGGTCGATGCCAGCGGCTATGCCCAGGCCGCTAATGTATTGCACAAGAGCCAGTCGGCAGTGACCTATGCCGTGCAAAAGATGGAATCGCTCCTGGGCGTGAAAATATTCGAGGTAGTCGGCCGCAAGGCGCATCTAACGCCGACCGGCGAGGTGCTGTATCGGCGCGCCAAAGCACTGCTCGAGGAAGCCGGCGCGCTGGAAGGGGCTGCCGGCAGTCTCGCCGCGGGCTGGGAACCGGAGCTGCGCCTTGCGGTGGAGATCATTTTTCCTACCTGGCTGCTGCTGCAATGCCTCGCGCGCTTCGCCGAGGAACGGCCGAAGATGCGCATCGAGCTGTACGAGACCGTGCTGAGCGGCACCGAGGAGGCGCTGCTGCAGCGTAAGGTCGATCTGGCGATCTGCTCACAGGTGCCGCCGGGCTTCGCCGGCGATCCGCTGATGCGTCTGCGCTTCATCGCCGCGGCGCACCCGCAGCACCCGCTGCACCAGCTCGGGCGTGAGCTCACGCTGCAGGATCTGCGCAAGCACCGCCACCTTGTGATCCGCGATACGGGCAGTCAGCGCCGCAGCGGCAGCTGGCTCGGTGCAGAGCAGAGCTGGACGGTGAGCCACAAGGCCACCTCGATCCACGCTGCCGGCATGGGCTTAGGGTTCGCGTGGTTTCCGGAGGAGACGGTGCGGGGCGAATTGGAACGCACCGTGCTCAAGCCGCTGCCGCTGCGCGAGGGCGGCGAGCGCTGGGGCGACCTGTACCTGGTGTTTGCCGACCGCGACTATGCCGGTCCCGGCGCGCTGCGCTTGGCGGAAATCATCCGCAAACATGTGGCGCAGCAATGTCGCAAGTTCGAACAAGGCCAGGCGCCGGCCGCAGCGTCGGACGCCGCGGCGACCGAATAGATAGACGCTTTCTATCGAAAACATCAGATCAATCAATTTTGCCTGGTCCAAGTGTGCCGGCAGCAATGACTGCTGCCGGCACTGACTGCCGGCGCGCACTCATCGGCCACGATGACAAGCGGTTTGGATGGCTGCTCTTGCATGCATTGCGCTCTCGGAGCGGTTAACATTCGACGCGCGGCTGCATTATTTCCTTTGCGGAGTGCGCCGGCCTCTTCCTCTGCGGACCGAATTTCCATTCGTTTGTTCGGGCGGTCGAACGTCATGTTTACTGTCTCCATCTTCAATGCCCTGGTCCATTTCGGCTCCACCGTCCTGTTGGCGGTGGGCGCCTTGCTGCCCATCGTCGATCCACTCGGCGGAGCACCGATCTATCTGGCCATGACCGCCGGCCTCACCTCTGAGCAGCGAAACCACATGTCAAAGGCCGTTGCGGTCAATAGTTTTCTTCTGCTCATTGCATCGGCGTTGATCGGGGCCTATGTGCTCGACTTGTTCGGGGTATCGATTCCCTCGGTACAAGTTGCGGGCGGCATTGTGGTCTGCCTGATTGCGTGGTCGCTCCTGAATGGCCCCAATTCGCCGCCGGCCGTCGAGCGCGACCGCCCCGCAACACCGGACGATCTGAGTGAGCGGGCGTTTTATCCCATGACCATGCCGCTAACCGTCGGACCCGGCTCGATCTCCGTTGCCCTGACGCTCGGCGCCAATCCGCCGGCGGGATTTCGGCCATTGCTCGTAACAGCCTTGGCGCACGCGGTCGGCATCCTGATCGTTGCCGTGAGTGTCTACCTCTGCTACCGCTACGCGGATCGCATCCTGCGCAAGTTAGGTCCGACGGGTACCAGTGTCGTCGTGCGTCTGACCGCGTTCATCCTGCTGTGTATCGGCGTACAGATCTGTTGGAACGGCGTTCACGCGCTCATCGCGAGCGGCTTCCCGTCCTTGAGCTCTTGAGGGTCACCGCCGACGGTGCGTTGCGGGGGAGCCATAAACTCCGGACCCACCGGTGTGGCAATGTTCCGCCGCAAGATCTGGTCGATGGCGTGCATCGTGTTGTCGTCCAGGCGCCAATTCAAGACACGTGATATCGCGTTGAGCTGGTCGGGCCGGCGTGCTCCCCACAGCGCCACGGTCGGCCCGCGATCGAGCACCCAGCGCACCGCCAGGCTCAACACATCGCGACCGAAGCGTTCCTGTGCCAAGGCATCCAGCTCGCGCACCGCACGGAGATAGTGCATGCGCAATCGCGTGTCGGCGAATTTCGGATCGGTGCGGCGCAAGTCGTCGCCTTTGAATTGTGTGTGCATGCCGATGCGTCCGCTGAGCAGGCCGCGGCATAGCGCGCCATAGGCGAGCACCGTCAGTCCCGTTCGATTGGCATAGGGCAAGACATCGACATCGATGCCGCGCTCGAACAGGTTGTAGGGGGGTTGCACGGTGTGCAGCGGTGCCACGGAACGAAACGCATCCATCTGCGGCGGACTGAAATTGCTGACCCCGAGCGCGCGAATCTTGCCGTCGCGATGCATGCGGTAGAGCTCGGCCGCGACTTCGTCGATCGGCACCAGCGGGTCCGGCCAGTGGATCTGATACAGATCGATATAGTCGGTCTGCAATCGACGCAACGAATCCTCCAGTTCTTGTCGCAGCCGCGGCGGACGGCTGTCGCGGCGTGGGCTTCCAGTGCTCCACTCGAGTCCCGCTTTGGTCGCGATGAGCGCGCGTCCCCGTCTGCTCGCCGTGTCAAGTGCCTTGCCGACGATCCGTTCGGAGGTCCCGAAACCGTACGCGGGCGCCGTGTCGATGAGCGTGATTCCCTGATCAAGCGCCGTACGGATCGTGGCGATGGCCTGTGCCTCGTCGGTCCCACCCCACATCCAGCCACCGATCGCCCAGGTACCGAGACCGATACGCGAACTCTTGATGCCGGAATTGCCGAGGAAAATGTGTTCCATAGATGACTCCTGAACTTTTGGAAATGTGATTGACGCCGGTTGACAATGCACGCAGATCGCCGGGACTTGACGCGACTAACTACCGCTCGTAGGCACAATGAGGACGGCTTATTTCAACGCCAACGCTGCAACATTTCAGCTGTAACGTCAGCCGCGAGGTCTGCCGAGATCGCCTTATTGCGGCGCATTAATTATGGGCGAGTGGTGTGCGAAGAAATGTCAGCGCAAGGCTTAGGAGTGTTTCGATTGAAACGAAACGCGAGCGGCGCGCAATAGCACAGAAGACTCGATCCGACACGCTGTCACCATGTTGGACATCGTGATTTACGAGGCAGACGACCTCATGCGCACCCTGCTAAAGGAGTGGCTGAGCGAAGCCGGATTTCGCGTCCGGCTCGGCACTCTGCACGAGGTCCGGCGCGATTGCCCCGCGGATCTGGTGATCCTCAGTGTGTACATGCCCAAACAGGCCGGCTCGCAATGGGTGCGCGAAATACGGGCGGCGCATCCGGATACGCCGCTGATCGCCATTTCAGGCCAATTTCGTTGCGGTCTTTCCGACGCCGGTACCACCGCCAGGGAATTGGGCGTCCAGCAAGTCATTGCGAAGCCCCTGCTGCGCCGCGATCTGCTGGCGGCGGTTCGCGGTATGATCGGCACACCGGCTTGATGCGCACGGTGCACCGAATGTCCCCAGCGACAAACCCTGCTTCACCCGACACCGATTCGATCCGCTTCAAGCGCCTGTGGCTCGGTGTCGTCCTGCTCAGCGCTCTCGTCATCACCGCATTCGCCGGCTCCTCTGCCTATGACGCCTGGGGATCCTATCGCTATTCGATCCTCGCAACCGATCGCGAACTCAACAACGTCGCAAACGCACTGGCGGAACAGACTGCCTGGAGCTTGCAGTCGGTCGATCTGCTGTTGCTCGATACCGCGCGATGGTACCGTAGCGACAGCCAGCAGATTCCGCCGGACAGCCGCGGCGCCGCGTTAGCGACTCGCACAGCGGGAGTGCAGCAGGTACGCCAAGTGACAATTGTCGATGCGCAGGGCAATCATCTTTATGGATCGCTAGGATCCACACCGTCGAATCGCAATGTCTCCGACCGCTCTTACTTCATCGCTCAGCGCGATGGAACCGCTACCGGGCTGTTCATGAGCGAACCGCTCGTTACTCGCAACGAGGGTCGCGCCGCCATCGTGCTCTCGCGCCGGCTCGATGATGAACAGGGAAGATTCGCGGGCGTCGTCACCGCAACCATCGACCTCGATGATCTCAAGCAGCTCTATCGCGCCGTCAATCTCGGCACAGGCAGCGCCATTCAGTTGGTACGCGATGATGGAACGTTGCTCGCACGTAACCCGCCGACTCCGGATGCAGTCGGGCACAAATACCCGGTGCTCGCAACGGCGCCGACGTCACCGGCAACCCGGCTCGTGAGCCCCATTGACGGAGGCGAGGACTTCGTCGCCGTTGCGCGCGTGAGAGATACGCCCCTCGAGGTCGCGGTGACGCGCGACGCCGCCGTCGCGCTGCAGCCGTGGCGCGACGAGACGATCAGAGTCGCGGTGCGTACGCTCATCCTCGTGCTGCTGGGGGCGTTGACCATTGCCGCATTGTCGCGCCAGATCCGTCGGGCCGCGGCCAGCGAGCGGGCGCTGCGCGAAAGCGAGGAGCACTATGCGCTCGCCATGGAGGGAGCGAACGAGGGGCATTGGGACTGGGACGTCGCGAGCGACCACCTGTTCCTCTCGCCGAAGATGAAAATGCTTTACGGCCAGAGTGCGGCAAGCGTGATCGATACCCGTAGCGCATGGCTGGCGCACGTCGACGTCCATCCCGATGACAGGCCGCGCTTCGATGCCGCGCTCAAAGACCATTTCGAGGGACGCACGCCTCAATATGAATGCGAGTATCGCGTCCGACAATCGAACGGCGATTGGCACTGGCTGCAGGCGCGCGGCCGTTTAATGCGCGACTTGGAGGGCAAGCCACTCAGGTTAGTCGGATCGTCCATTGACGTGACCCCACAGAAACAGGCACAAGTCGACAAGGAACAGCTGGAAGCGCAACTGCGGCAGTCGCAGAAAATGGAGGCCATCGGTACCCTGGCGGGTGGTATCGCTCACGACTTCAACAACATCTTGGGAGCGATCCTGGGGTACGGCGAGCTTGCACATCAGCATTCCGCGCCGGGCAGCGCCCTGCGCCGCTATCTCGACAACGTCATGCATGCGGCCGAGCGCGCCAAGATGCTGGTCGAAGGCATCCTCGGATTCAGCCGCAGCGGCCTCGGCGAGCGCGTGCCAGTGAACGTACAGTCTGTCGTTTCAGAGACTGTCGAACTACTCGAAGCATCGTTGCCCGCGCAGATTCGTCTCGAGCGCAGGATTGAAGCGGGCAATGCCGCGGTGATGGGCGATGCGACGTATTTGCATCAAGTGGCCATGAACTTGTGCACCAACGCGATTGCGGCCATGGAGCACGGCGGCGTACTGCGCGTTATTCTCGAATGCATCGAGTTGAATGAGGTCCGGGCGCTTTCACGCGGCTCGCTCACGCCGGGGCCGTACGTACGACTCCTCGTGAGCGACACCGGCACCGGCATCCCGCCCGGGGTGCTCGAGCGCATGTTCGATCCGTTCTTCACGACCAAGAGCGTCGGCGAAGGTACCGGCCTCGGATTATCGCTGGTCCACGGCATTGTGACCGATCTTGGGGGCGCCATTGACGTCACTACCGAGGCGGGCGTCGGGACTACGTTCGTGATCTGGCTGCCGGTCGCGGGCGAAACCTCCGCACCGGCCGTTGAGACCGCCCGGACACTGCCGCACGGCAACGGCGAAACCGTGATGATCGTGGACGATGAGCGCCCGCTCGTTGCGCTTGCCGAGGAAATCATCGCCAAGCTTGGCTACGAGCCGGTAGGCTTCGACTCGAGCGGCGCGGCGCTGCAGGCATTTCGGGCCAAACCCGATCGGTTCGATGTCGTGCTCACCGACGAATCGATGCCCGATCTCGTCGGTACCGATCTCGCCCGCGAGATCCGGCGGCTTCGCCCGGTGCCGATCATCTTGATGAGCGGTTACGGCGGCGCGCAGCTCGCGAACCGGGCGGCCGAAATCGGCGTGAACGAAGTGTTGCGCAAGCCGCTGCACAGCCGCGACCTTGCCGAGTCGCTCGCTCGAGCGCTGGGTTCCGTTCATTGAATCCTGGGAGGTTAGAATCATGCCAGAAAGCATTCAGCCGCACGTTTTGGTCATCGACGATGATCCGCAGATCCGCGCACTGCTGCTGGAGTATCTGGCGGAAAACGAGCTGCGGGTGAGCGTCGCATCAAGCGGCAAGGAGATGTCGCAGATTCTCGCCCTCGAGGCAATCGATCTCGTCGTTCTCGACTTGCGTCTGGCCGGTGAGGATGGAATGGCCATCGCCCGCTCGCTGCGCGATCAGTCGGCGATACCCATCGTCATGCTGACCGGCGTGCGCGATGAGGCCGATCGAGTGATGGGACTTGAACTGGGTGCCGACGACTACCTGACCAAGCCCTTCAGTCCCCGGGAACTGCTGGCGCGCATACGGACCGTGCTGCGGCGGACGAAGAGCGCAGCGCCGGGGGCGGGGTCGGCGAGGCAGAAAGAGATTCGCGCCTATCGATTTGCCGAGTTCGAGCTGAACTTGCGCACGCGGCGGCTCAAACAGCGCGACGGTCGACAGATCGTTCTGACCAACGGCGAGTTCAATTTGCTCGCGGCTTTGCTTGCCGCCCCGGAGCGCATACTGACGCGGGATCAGCTTCTCGAAGCAAGCCGCGTGTATGACAACGAAGTCTACGACCGGGCGATCGATATTCAGGTATTGCGGCTGCGCCGCAAGATCGAACCCGACCCCTCGCAGCCCCGGTTCATCGTCACAGAGCGCGGTGTGGGCTATATCTTCCGCTCTCCGGTCGAAATCGTGTATTGAATCTGTGCCCGCGCGGAATCCTCCCAGCCGCCGCCGAGCGCGCGGATCAGGTCGACGCTGGCGGTCAGCTGCAGGGTATCGAGATTGAGCGCCTCGAGCTGCGTCTGCAGGAGCGCGGTCTGCGAGGTGACGACGGTGAGATAGTCGACCGCACCCTGTTTGTAGAGCGCCAGGGATAAGTCCAGCGTGCGCTGCGCGGCGTCTACCGCGGCCTTTTCGTCGACGCTGGCGTCGTGATAGTGATTGAGTGTGGCGAGGCTGTCTTCGACCTGCTGAAACGCGCTGACGACGGTGCTGCGGTAGTACGCGGCGGAGGCATCGAACTCGGCGCGCGCCTGGGCGACCTGCGCGCGCCGCAGGCCGCCGTCAAACACGCTGAGCAGGGCGTTCGGTCCGATCGCCCAGAACGAGCTCGGCGCGCTCAGCCAGTTCGAGAAGCCGGTGCTCTGAAAGCCCCCCTGAGCGCCCAAGGTGATGGTGGGGAAATACGCGGCGCGCGCCACCCCGATGTTGGCATTGGCCGCCATCATGCGCCGCTGGGCGCCGGCGATATCCGGACGGCGCTCGAGCAAGGTGGTGGGAACGCCGCTCGGGATCTGCGGAAGCGTGACGGCGACGATCTGCGGCTTGATCGAGAACGTCGAGGCTGACACGCCGAGGAGCGCCGCAATCGCGTGTTCCATCAGCGCGCGCTGCGCGAGCGTCTGCGCGGCCTGGGAGCGTGCGGCATCGAGCTGGGTCTGCGCCTGTGAGACGTCGAGGCCGGGTGCGATGCCAGCGTCGTGGCGCTGCTCGGTGAGCTTCAGCGCGCGCGTATAGGCGTCGACCGTCTCATCGAGGATCGCGCTGTCGCGGTCGAGGCTGCGCAGCTGAATATAATCTTGCACCAGCTGCGCGATCAGCGACAGGCGGGCATTCTCGAGATCCGCGGCGGACGCGGCGGCGTTGGCCTCGCCCGCGGCGACCTCGTTGTGAATCTGCCCCCACAGGTCGAGCTCGTAGCTGACGCTGCCGCCCACCGTGTTGCTATAGTAGCTGGTCTGCGTGGTGGGACCTATCAGCGGCGCGTTGCTCGATTCATGCTCGCGCTGAACACTGGCGCTTAAGCCCAGCGTGGGATAGAGCCCCGCGCGCGCCTGATCGGCGAGCGCCCTGGCCTGCGCGTAATCGGCCAGTGCGGCGGCGAGCGTCGGGTTCCCGGCGATCAGCCTTTTCTCGAGCTCGTTGAGCTCCGCGTTGTCGTAGAGCGTCCACCAGCTGTCGCGCGGCAGGCGGTCGGCCGGCTGCGCCGGCGTCCAGGGCCCAAGCTCCTTGTAGGCATCCGCGGTGGGAACGACCGGGGTCTTCAGCGGCGGCGCGAGCGAACAGGCGCTGAGCAGCAGCATCAGCGCCGCGCCGGACCCAAGTACACCCTTAACCCTTTTCATTTTGATGCTTTGCCTGCCCGGCAACCGCGCCGCGCGCCGCCGCGCCGGCGAGGCGGACCTCTGCGCCATTGCCGATCCCATCGGGCGGGTTTTCGATCACCCGGTCGTCGGGTTCGAGGCCCGAGGCGAGCTCGACGACGGCACCCAAGTCGCGTTCGATCGACACGGGCTTCAAGAGCACACGATTGTTCGCCTCCACGGTAGCGATGGACAGCCCCTTGGCGTCGAAAATCAGCGCGCTCGAGGGCACGCTGAGCACGTGGGGGGCGGCGGCGATCTGCAGATGGATGCTGGCGTAGTCGCCCGGCATCATCTCACCCGAGCTGTTGTCGACGATGAGCTGCATCAGCGTCGTGCCGGTGCTCGGGGCTACGGCCTGGGCCGAAGCCTCGACCGTACCGCTATAGGTCCTGCCGGGATGTTCGGGCACGCCGATCGTGGCCTTGGTGCCCGGCGGCACGCTCGGCACATAGTTCTGCGGCACGTTGACATAGACGCGAAGCTTGGTTGTTTCGGAGAGCACGAACAGCTGCGCGCCGCCCGCGGCGCCCACGTTGATGAGCGCGCCGATGTCGGTATCGCGCGCGGTGACGATGCCGTCGAAGGGCGCGATCAGACGTTTGAAGCCTTCCTCGGCGACCAGTTGGTCGACGTTTGCCTGCGCCGCCTTGACCTGGGCCACGTCGGCGTTCCAGGTGAACGTGCGCGTATCGACGTCTTGCTTGGCCACCGCATCGGTGCTGGCGAGCGACTGCCAGCGCTCTGCGGTGATTTGCGCGAGCTTGGCATTGGCCTCGGCGACCCTTAAGGAGGCGCGCGCCTGCATGAGCTGCTGGTCCAGGTCGGGGGTATCGATTTCCGCGAGCACATCGCCCGCCTTCACCTTCGCACCGATATCGTATTTCCAGCTTTTCAGGTACCCCGGAACGCGCGCGTAGATCGGCGCACGGATGTACGCTTCCAGGCGCCCCGGCAAGTCCAAGCCTGCATGATTTTCCACCTGGGTCGGCGCCACGAGGGCCACGGTCGGCACAGCCTGCGCTTCGGTCAAGCGGTGCAGGCGCGAAGTTTCCGCCGCACGGGAAACCAGGCCGTAGGCGACGATGCCGATGGCGAGGAGCGCGAATATGCCGCCGATCTCGCGCAGCCGGTGTGGAACGGGGCGGCCGGGATTTCGATCAGGCTGGGACATGGGTTGCTCCGAAGTTTGCTTCCGGCGCCGGCTTCGGGCCGTCGTGCCGGTGAATGATGCTGAACACCACGGGGACGAAGAACAGCGTCGAGACGGTGGCGAAGAGCAGGCCCCCGATCACGGCGCGGCCGAGCGGCGCATTCTGCTCGCCGCCTTCGCCTAGACCTAACGCCATCGGCAGCATACCGATCACCATCGCGAGCGCCGTCATCAACACCGGGCGCAGCCGCACGAATCCGGCCTCGAGCGCCGCTTGCGTCGCATCGCCTAACTCGGTGAGCTTCTCGCGCGCAAAACTGATCACCAGCACGCTGTTCGCGGTCGCGACGCCCATGCACATGATCGCGCCGGTGAGCGCCGGCACGGAGAGCGTGGTATGCGTCGCAAACAGCATCCAGATGATTCCGGCGAGCGCCGCCGGCAGCGCCGTGATGATGATGAAGGGATCGGTCCACGACTGGAAGTTGATCACGACCACGAAATAGACCAGCACAATGGCGCCCAACAGGCCGAACAAGAGGCCCGAGTAGGCGCTGTTCATGGTCGCCGTCTGCCCGACCAGGGCGACGATCGCGCCTTTCGGCTTGTCCTGGTCGTTCCGGGCCATGATCTTGCGGATATCGGCCGAGACCGCGCCCAGATCGCGCCCTTGGGTCGTCGCGTAGATCTCCACCATCGGGGCGATGTTGTACTGCGAGACCACGGCATCGCTGTGGGTGCGGCGGATGTCGGCGATGCCGCCGAGCACTGTGGTGGGCGCGCCGGTGGCGTTGATCGGCAGATTCTGCAATTCCGGCAGCGTATCGATCTGGTATTGCGGCGTCTGCAGTGCGATCGGATAGGTGACGCCGTTCTTCTCGTTGAGCCAGTAGGTGGGCGCAACCTGGATGGAACTCGCGAGGTTAACCACCAGGCTGTTGGTCACATCGGCCGCGGTCACGCCGGTGTATTGCGCGCGCGTGCGGTCGAGGTTGACATCGAGCGTCGGTAGAGAGGCGGACTGCTGGATGCGCGCATCGGCTACCCCGGTGACATGGCGGATCTGGGCCAGGAGCTTGTTGGCGTAAGCGTAGTCCGCGCCGAGATCGTTGCCGCGGACCTGCAGATCGATCGGCGCCGGCGCGCCGAAATTCAAGATCTGGCTCACGATATCGGCGGGCAGGAACGAAAAGCTCGTGCCGGGGAAACGCCGCGGCAGCTCATTGCGCAGGCGCGCAACGTAACCGGCGGTCGGCGCATGCCCCTCGTTGAGCGAGATCTGGATGTCACCATCGGACTCCCCGATCGTGCCGGTGTTGTTGTAGATCGTATTGATCGAGGAGAGATACGTGCCGATGTTGTCCACCACCGCTCCCACCTCGGCCGACGGGATCACTTCGCGGATTGCCTTCTCCACCTCGGAGAAGCGCGCAGCGGTTTCCTCGATCCGCGTGCCGACCGGCACGCGCACGTGCAGCAGGATCTGACCGCCGTCGACTTGCGGGAAGAAATTGCGGCCGAGAAATGGCGCGAGCAGGAACGAGACGGCAATAAATGCGAGAAATCCCCCGACGAAGAGCCTGCGATGCGCGATGGCGAGCCCCAAGAGGCCATGATACCCGGCGCGCAGCCGCTCAAAGCGCGCCTCGAAGCCGTGCTGCAAGCGCACCAGCGGGTTCTTCGACGGCGGCGGTTCGACACCCGCGCTGGGCCCGCCGGCGTGCGCCACCCGCATGTGAAGCAAATACTTTGCCATCGTCGGCACGAGCGTGCGCGACAGCAGGAACGAGAAGACCATGGCGAACATCACGCTCTCCGCCAGCGGCACGAACAGAAAGCGCGCCACGCCGCTCAAGAAGAACATCGGAATGAACACGATGCAGATGCACAGCAACGACACGAAAGCCGGGATGACGATCTGCGAGGCGCCGTCGAGGATCGCGGTTTCCACCTCCTTGCCCTGTTCGAGGTGGTAGTTGATGCTCTCGATCGTCACTGTCGCCTCATCGACGAGTATCCCCACGGCGAGCGCGAGCCCCCCCAAGGTCATGATGTTGAGGGTTTCACCGATCGCCGACAGCGCGCCGATCGCGCCGAAGATCGACAGCGGAATCGAGGTGGTCACGATCAAGGTCGAGCGCCAGCTGCCGAGGAAGAGCAGGATCATCAAGCTCGTGAGCGCCGCGGCGATCACGCCTTCGCGAATCACGCCCTGGATCGAGGCGCGTACGAAGATCGACTGATCGCCGATCAGCTTGATGTCGAGTGCGTCCGGGAGCGAGGGCTTGATGACTTGCAGCATCCTCTTGATGCCGCTGACGATGTCGAGCGTCGAGGTGCTGCCGTTCTTGAACACGCTCAAGAGCACCGAACGATTGCCGTCGACGTGGACGACATTGACCTGCACCGCACTGCCGCTGTGCACCTGAGCGACGTCGTGCATGTACACCATCGCGCCCCCCACGCTCTTGATCGGCAAGTCGGCGAGCTCTGGGATTTTCGAGGGCGCGCTGTTGAGATTCACGGTGTATTCGTAATTGCCGATCTTCTCCGTGCCCACCGGCGTGATGAGATTCTGTGCGGCGAGCGCATTGGCGACATCCTGCCCGGTTAGGCCGCGCGACTGTAGCGCTGCGGTGTCGAGGTCGAACATCACCTGCGGTGTCTTGCCGCCGAACGGCCAGGGGATGCCCGCGCCCTGCACCGTAACCAGGGGCGGACGGACGAAGTTCAGACCCAGATCGGCGAGATTCTGCTCGGTCAGCCCCGTGCCCGACAGCGCGAGCTGGATGATCGGCACCGTCGAGGCGCTGTAATTGATGATCAGCGGCGGCGTCGCCCCGGCCGGCAGCTGCTTGAGCAAGGTCTGCGAGATCGCGGTCACTTGCGCGTTCGCGGTGGCGATATTGACCGATGGGTGAAAGAAGATCTTGACGATGCCGAAGGTGGTGTAGGAATTCGCCTCGATGTGCTCGATGTCGTTGACCGTCGTCGTCAGCGCGCGCTCGTAGGGGGTGATGATGCGCCCGGCCATATCGTCGGGCGGCAAGCCCTGGTATTGCCAGGCCACCCCGATGATCGGGATGTTGATGCTCGGGAAGATATCGACCGGCATGCGCAGCGCGGCGAGCGTGCCGAGGAGGAAGATGAGCAGGGCCGCCACGATGAACGTATAGGGCCGGCTCAGCGCGATACGGACTATAGCGAGCATGTGAGCACCGGAAAGGGGCTTGGATTCTTACACTGACGCCGCGATAGAAGCTGATCGGCTGAGTGCCGGCGCGGCTGCATTTTGCGCGTCAGCCCCCGAGGCGAAGCCGCCAAACCCGTAGAGCAGGGGTACAACATATGCACAAACAATCCAATTTCGCTTTTTGCGCGACATGTTCATCGCTTGCTCCTACTTTCCCGGGTTGACGCGCGTTGCCTCGTAGAGGAATCATCGATGGCTATAGAGTGGATCTGATACATGTCCCGGACATTTCTGCGCGAGCCGTTTCTGTTACGGTTGAAATTCGACGCAGACAGTCCCGTACTGAGGCGAGTCCGCTGCCGCGGTATGAACAATATTTTCGTCATTTGGGACGGTCGCGTTCGGCGGCGACCTGGGCGGCCGTCACGAGTTTGCCGTGATTGCCCCACGAGCTGCGCTCATAGTCGATGATGTCAGGCTATTCCCCAGGGACTCGCGCGCAACGCGGCCCCGATGCCATAAGCCACCGTATCATTCCGGCAGAGGGAATCCACTCCGTCTCGCCCGGAATGACGCTCATCCGCTGAGCATCCGGGACTCGCGCGCAACGCGGCCCCGATGCCATAAGCCACCGTATCATTCCGGCAGGGGAATCCACTCCGTCTCGCCCGGAATGACGCCCATCCGCTGAGCAGTCCAGTCGCTTTTTGCTTGCTCGATGCGCTCTTTTCGCGAGGACACAAAGTTCCACCAGATGTGCCGATGACCGTCGAGCAGCGCGCCGCCGATCACCACGTAGCGCGCGCCATCCGGGGCCGTAATACCCACAGCGCCCGGTGCCAGAACCGCCATGTGGCCGCGCTCGACGACGAGGTCGTCGATGATGATGTCTTTATCGACGCTGTACACGGCGCGCTCGATGTTCGCAGGCTCCAAGGCAAGGAAACTTCCGCGCCGGGCGCTCACGTCGAGGTACAGCGTTTCTGCAAATGTGGCGACCGGCGAGGTCGACCCAAAAGCGCTGCCGATCAGAACGCGCAAGCTCACGCCCCCCTGCTCCAGCGAGGGTATGTCGTGTGCGGGAGTGTGGATGAACACGGGCTCGACCTCCTCATAGTCGGTCGGGAGCGCCGTCCACAGCTGCAGGCCGTGGCTCGAGTAGACACGCGTGCTCAAGTCCTCGGGTCTGCGCTCGGAATGCACGATGCCCCGCCCCGCCGTCATCCAGTTGATCGCGCCCGGCTCGATCCGCTGTGTGCGGCCCAGGCTGTCGCGATGAACCATGGCTCCTTCGAACAGATAGGTGACCGTGGCGAGGCCGATATGCGGATGCGGCCGAACGTCGAAATTGCTCTCCGGTGTCACCTCGATCGGTCCGAAATGATCGAAAAACACGAACGGTCCGACCCCTTGCTGAGCGGGCGAGGGAAGCAGGCGGCGAACCATCATGCCGCCGCCCAAATCGCGCATCCGCGCGGACAATACTCTCGCTACCGCCATCGTCCTCTCCCTACACTCGAACTCGCCATCTGCGCTCCATCCAATGCCGAAAAATTATCCCGGGCGATACACTATAACCCGCGCGGCTCAAGCAATTCTCCGTCCCAGCCGGCCGCTGTTGAAATCCTCGATAGCCCGACGGATCTCCGACTCGCTGTTCATCACGAACGGGCCGTATCCGACAACCGGCTCGTCGATTGGCTCCCCGCTCAGCACGAGCATCACGGCGTCGTTGTTGGCTTCGACCGAGATATCTCGCCCAGCGCGCTCGAACGTGACCATCTGCGCCTCGCGCACGATTTCACTGCCGTTCACCAGCACGGTACCGTGCAGCACGACCAGCACGAGCGTGCGGCCGTCGGCAACTGCGAACTCGGCTTCGCGGCCCTGGTTCAGGCGCACATCCCAAACATCCAGGGAAGTGAAGGTGCGCGCAGGACCCGTGCGGCCCTTGAACTCGCCGGCAATCACGCGAACCTTGCCGGCGCCGTCGGGCAAGTCGATCGAGGGGATGTCCCGGTCGAGAAGGCTCTGATACCCCGGCGCAGCCATCTTGTCCTTGGCCGGCAAGTTCACCCAGAGCTGTACGACCTCAAACATGCCGCCGCTCCGAGTGAAATCACGCGAATGGAATTCGTCGTGCAGGATCCCGGATGCCGCCGTCATCCACTGCACGTCGCCGGGACCGATCTTGCCGCCACCGCCGGTGGAGTCGCGGTGTTCAACCTCGCCCTGATAGACGATGGTGACGGTTTCAAAGCCGCGATGCGGATGCTCGCCGACGCCGCGCGGGCGGGCCGCCGGTTTGAAGTGCATGGGGCCTGCATGGTCCAGCAGCAAAAAGGGACTGAAGGCCTGTGTCTGACCATCATAGGAAAACATCGTGCGAACGGGAAAGCCGTCGCCGACCCAGTGCATCCTGGGTGCACTATGAACACCTAGTATCTTCTTCATCTATATCTCCTTTGTGGCCGTCCCCCAGGGAACCCGAGGGACAGCGGCTACTGTCAATTGGGGCGCAGTTTGAATGCGGAACGCTGGTTCCGGTAGTCCCCGTGTTTTATCCTCAGCGTCCTATTTGATGAACGATGTGCCGATGCAAGATCTCAACGACCTCTACTATTACGTCCAGGTGGTCGATCACGGCGGCTTCGCGCCGGCGGGCCGCGCGCTCGGCATGCCGAAGTCCAAATTAAGCCGGCGGATCGCGTCGCTGGAGGAGCGCCTCGGCGTGCGCTTGATCCAGCGGTCGACGCGGCGCTTTGCGGTGACGGAGATCGGGCAGGACTACTACGCGCGCTGCAAAGCAATGCTGGTCGAAGCGGAAGCAGCCCAGGAGGCCATTGAGCTGACGCGATCCGAGCCGCGCGGTATCGTGCGGATCACTTGTCCGGTCGCACTGCTCGATAGGCGTGTCGGCGTGATGCTGACGGCGTTCATGGCCCAGTACCCCGGCATCGAGTTGCATCTCGAGGCGACCGATCGCCGCGTCGATGTGATCAGCGAAGGGATTGACGTCGCGATCCGCGTACGCTCCCCGCCGCTGCAAGACAGCGAGCTGGTGCAGCGAGTGTTGGCCGAAAGCGGCCAATGCCTGGTCGCGAGCGCCGCGCTGCTGCAACGCTCGGGTGTGCCGAAAGTACCTATCGATCTTGCGGCGCTGCCCAGTTTGGATCTCGGCGCGCCGCAAACCGAGCACGTGTGGAACTTGCTTGGGCCTGATGGAGCACAGGAATCGATTCACCACTATCCCCGGCTGATCACGCGGGGCATGATCACGCTGCGGCACGCGGCGATCGCCGGCATCGGTGTCGTGCAGCTGCCGACCATGATGGTAAGCGACGAAATCGTCCGCGGCGAACTGGTGCGAGTGCTGCCCGGCTGGGCGCCCCGGCGCGAGATCATCCATGCGGTATTCGCGTCGCGACGCGGTTTGCTGCCCTCGGTGCGGACCTTGATCGATTATCTGGCGGAACGGTTTCAGAGTTTGAGGGAAGAATAACGGCCAGTCGCTCGATTCGGGCGGCCTGGACGTATCGCGGCTGGTAGAGGCCGCGCGGGCAAGCGGCCGCCCGCCTTACCTCGAAATCGCTATACTTTCGAGCATGCCTAGCTGCTTGCCTCTACCGGCTTTTACGCTCCGTGGAAGGCGGAGTCTGACAATTCCGAACGCGAGGCTGCGCGATGCAGTTCCTCGAGAATAGGACGTTTGACGAGCTGCACGTCGGAGATGCAGCGGAGATAAAGCGGACGCTTCGACCGCAGGATGTGGAACTCGTCGCGGTCCCGGATGAGCGGGTGAACGGCGCGAATGCGGACTCGCGCGCGGATTCGCGCTCGCATGCGGATTCGCGCTCGATTTCGTCCCCCGCGATCGATCGGCCCGCGGCACACGGAATGTGGAGTGCAGCCTTGATATCCGAGTTGCTGTCCACCGAATTGCCGGGGCCCGGCACCACCTATCTCGACGTGTCACTGCGCTTTCGGCGCCCCGCGGCGATCGGCGATACGGTGACCGTGCGTATCCGGATTCGCGACATGGTGCCGGAGACGAGAGAGGTGACGTTCGAGTGCGAGTGCGTTGCCTCGTCCGGAGAAATTCTGGTCGATGGTCAAGCGCGTGTAATCGCCCCGAGCAGCAGAGTGCGGCGGCCCCGAGCAGCCGCCGTGGCCACCGAGCTGTTTGCTGTGGGTGCGCGCTACCGGCGGCTCGTCGATGCCGCCCGCAAGTTCGAGCCGATTCGCACCGCTATCGTGCACCCCTGCGACGCCGTGTCGCTCGCCAGTGCGATGGACGCAATGGCGGCCGGACTGATCGTGCCGGTGCTCGTCGGACCGGTAGCAAAAGTTCGCAAGGCGGCCGCGGACGCGGGGCGTGAGCTCAAAGATGTCGAGATCATCGATGTGCCGCACAGTCACGCCGCGGCGGGACGGGCGGTGGCTCTAGGCCGCGAGGCCAAAGTGGAAGCCCTCATGAAGGGCGCGCTTCACACCGATGAGTTGATGGCGGCGGTGGTGGACAGCGCCGGAGGATTGCGCACGGAGCGCCGTATGAGCCATGTGTTCGCGCTCGATGTGCCTCACTACGCGAAGCCGCTGTTCATTACCGATGCGGCCGTCAACATTGCGCCGGACCTCGATACCAAGCGGGACATCATTCAGAACGCGATCGACCTCGTGCACGCTCTCGGCATTGCATCCCCCAAGGTGGCGATCCTGTCGGCCGTCGAGACGGTGAGCGGCAAGATCCCGTCGACCCTGGACGCCGCCGCGCTGTGCAAGATGGCCGAGAGGCAGCAAATTCTCGGAGGGATTCTCGACGGGCCGCTGGCCTTCGACAACGCCATCTCGAGCGAGGCCGCGCGCACCAAGGGCATCTCAAGTCCCGTGGCCGGCCAGGTCGATATTCTCGTCGTACCGGATCTCGAGGCGGGCAATATGCTGGTCAAGCAGCTCATTTACCTCGCCGGCGCAGAGGCAGCCGGAATCGTGCTCGGCGCTCGCCTGCCGATCATTCTGACGAGCCGGTCCGACAGCGAAGTGGCGCGTCTCGCCTCGTGCGCTCTCGCGCAGCTTCTGGTGCGTCGCCGGGGGATGATCAAACATGGCTCATGAGGCCTGGGCTGGCTTCCCTCTTAAAACATTATATCATCGACGAAGGAATCCCCTCATGGCCGAGGCTGTGTGAAAACCGAGAGTGTCCGCATAGATCACATCGATGTCGATCGGAGGCTCCACGACTTCGTCACTCGCGAAGCCATGCCCGGAACCGGCGTCGACGCAGCAGAATTTTGGTGCGGACTTGCCGCGCTCGTGCGCCGTTTGGCGCCGCGCAATGCGGCGCTCATGAAGCGGCGCGACGTGCTTCAGTCGCAAATCGACGCTTGGCATCGACAACATCCGGGCGCGGAATTCGACCGGGCGAGCTACAAGGGATTCCTGGTACAAATCGGCTATCTCGAGCCCGAACGGGAACCGTTCTCCGTCACCACCGCCAACGTCGATGCCGAAATCTCGCAAATCGCCGGCCCGCAACTGGTGGTGCCGGTCAACAACGCCCGCTACGCCCTGAATGCAGCCAATGCGCGCTGGGGGAGCCTCTACGATGCACTCTACGGGACCGACGCGATCCCGGACGATGCGGGCGCCGGCCGCGGCGGCGGCTACAACCCGCGGCGCGGCGCCGCGGTGATCCGCTTCGTGCGGGACTTTTTGGACGAGAATTTTCCGCTCCACGAAGGCAGTCATCGCGATGCCGTCGGCTACCGGATATCATCCCGCGGCCTCAAGGTACAGCTAAAACAGGGCGCCGCCGCAGCGCTGAAGGATGCCGGCGACCTGGTGGGGTTTCAAGGCGCGCCTGAATCACCGTCGCTGATACTGCTCAAGCACCACGGCTTGCACGTCGAGCTCTGCATCGATCGCCGGCACCCCATCGGCCGCGACGATGCCGCCGGCTTGAGCGACGTCGTGCTCGAATCCGCCGTCACGACGATTCAGGACTGCGAGGATTCGGTGGCGGCGGTCACCGCCGAAGACAAAGTGCTCGTGTATCGCAACTGGCTGGGCCTGATGCGAGGCACCCTGGAGGCGCACTTCGAAAAGGGCGGCAGATCGCTGCTGCGACGCTTGAACCCCGACCGCCGCTACTGCTCGCCGTCCGGAGCCGATCTCGTGCTTCCCGGCCGCAGCCTCATGCTGGTGCGCAATGTGGGACACCACATGTTGTCCGATGCCGTCACCCTGGACGGCGCACCGATTCCGGAGACGTTTATCGACGCCGCAGTGACCTCGCTGATCGCTCTGCATGATTTGCGGGCGCCCGCCGCACATCGCAATTCGCGCACCGGCTCGGTGTACATCGTCAAGCCAAAAATGCACGGACCGGAAGAAGTGTCTTTTGCCGATGAGCTGTTTGCCGAAGTCGAAGACCTGTTGGCGCTGCCGAGGTACACCCTGAAAATCGGCATCATGGACGAAGAGCGCCGCACGACGATCAATCTCGCCGAATGCATTCGCGCCGCACGGCAGCGGGTGGTATTCATCAACACCGGGTTTCTCGACCGAACCGGGGACGAAATCCACACCTCGATGGAAGCGGCGGCGATACTGCGCAAGCTCGATCTCAAGAAGGCGAATTGGTTGGAGGCCTACGAGCGGCACAACGTCAATGTCGGACTCACCTGCGGCCTGCCTGGTCATGCGCAGATCGGCAAGGGGATGTGGGCCATGCCGGACCTCATGGCGGATATGCTGAAAAGCAAAATCGCACATCCGCTGGCCGGCGCGAATACGGCGTGGGTGCCCTCTCCGACCGCCGCGACCCTGCACGCCTTGCACTACCATAAGGTCGACGTGGCCGAGGTGCAGGCCGGTCTGGCGGCGCGCAAGCGCGCCTCACTCGATGACATTTTGGCGCCCTCGCTCGCATCGAAGCCGCACTGGACCGCCGCCGAGATCGAGGAGGAAATCAACAACAACGCGCAGAGCATTCTCGGCTACGTGGTGCGCTGGATCGACTTCGGAATCGGTTGCTCCAAAGTGCCGGACTACTACAATGTTGCGCTGATGGAAGATCGCGCCACGCTGCGCATCTCAAGCCAGCACATCGCGAACTGGTTGCGTCACGGAGTCTGCTCGCGCGAGCAAGTGCTCGACGCACTGCGCCGCATGGCGAGCGTGGTGGATCAGCAGAACGCGAGCGATCCCGCCTACCGACCCATGAGCGAAGATACCGACCGCAGCATTGCGTTCCAGGCGGCCTGCGATCTCGTGTTCAGGGGCCGCGAACAGCCGAACGGCTATACCGAGGTCATTCTCACCGCCCGGCGCAAGGAAAAGATCGCCCAAACCGCGGCGCGGTCCGCCATCGCCGGACAGTCGAATTAGCCGCTTCACAGGGGCAAATTCCCGGCGCAAACCGGCGCGGTCACGAAGCGAGAAACCCTATCAGCGGGTTCCTACATGCACTCGGGCATTTGGCGCCTAAACCTGGGTCGTTTTCCGTGTACGCTACAGGTCCGTATGCGGGCGGGTCATTAACCGTGGGGACCGATGCCGGCGAGGAAACGCGCCAAGAACGCGATCTCCCTTACCCGCATGATGAGCTGGAACGCAAGTTGGTCGATCTGCAAGAGCAGCGGGACCGCTTCGAGGTGGCGCTCGCGAGCGTTGCCGATGCCGTCATCACCACCGATTCGTCCGGCCGGGTCACTTACCTCAATCCCGTTGCCGAATCAACGACGGGCTGGATCGCGGTCGATGCCATAGGAAAGCCGCTGGCGCAGGGCTTTTTGATCATCCATGACGATACGGGAGCCGCGATCGAAAATCCGTTCGAGACAGTGCGGCACAGCGGCGAGAGGACCAAGCTCTCGAGCGACGCGGTCTTGATCGACAAGAGCGGACTTCGCGTCCCGATTGAATGCAGTGCTGCACCCATGCGTGACCGCCAAGGCCAATTCGCGGGTTCGGTCATCGTGTTCCGTGACCTCAGGGGCCGTCGCGCGGCCGAGCGTGCATTGAAATGCAGCGAGGAGTCGCGTGCGGAGAACGCAGAGGCGTTGTTCGGGGAGAAAGAGCGCGCTCAAGTCACGCTCAACTCGATCGGCGATGCCGTGGTGTGCACCGATTTCCGCGGTCGGGTAACTTATTTGAATCTTGTCGCCGAGAGCGTGACCGGTTGGCCGCAGGCTGAGGCCTCGGGACGCGCGCTCGACGAGGTCTTCCGCCTCATCGACTCGAGCACTCGAGGCCGGATTCCGGTTCCCGCGGCGAGGGCAATCATCGAGGATACGACGGTCGGTCCGGGCGCCGACTGCATGCTCATTCGTCGCGACGGCGCGCAGCTGGCGGTGGAAACCTCTGCAGCCCCGATCCACGACCGGCACGGCGGCGTGATCGGTTCAGTCATGGTCGCCCACGATGTCACCGTTGCGCGGGAGTTGTCGCATAAGCTCGCTCGTCTGGCGCTGCACGATAGCCTCACTGACGTGCCCAACAGAGCCCTGTTGAACGATCGACTCGATCAAGCCATCGTGCGCGCGCATCGCAGCGGCGGCTCCGTCGCGTTGCTCTATATGGATTTGGACCGTTTCAAGCACATCAACGACTCACTGGGCCATGCCGTCGGCGATGAGCTGCTGAAATCGGTGGCGCGGCGGCTACTCGCTTGCGTGCGCAGTTCCGATACCGTGAGCCGGCAAGGGGGCGATGAGTTTCTCATTCTCCTCGAAGAGGTCGCGCACGCCGAGGATGCCGCCGTGTGCGCGGAAAAAATCATACAGGCCATGGATGCGCCGCACCAAATCGGGGACCACGATCTGCGGCTAACCGTCAGCATCGGCATCGCCACCTTTCCCGAAGACGCCGCGGATGCGGACACCATGTTGAGAAATGCGGATTTCGCGATGTATCAGGCGAAGTACAGCGGTCGCAACAACTATCAATTCTACAAGCCGGAGATGAACGCGCACGCGATCGAACGGCAATCCGTGGAAACGGATCTTCGCCAGGCCATCGAAAGGCAAGAGTTCGTCTTGAACTACCAGCCCAGGGTGGATCTCGAGACGGGCACGATCGTAGGCGTGGAAGCGCTCATCCGCTGGGACCGTCCGTCGCGCGGTCTCATGCCGCCCGCGCAATTCATCCCGATTGCGGAGGAGTCGGGACTGATTCTGCCGATCGGCCGCTGGGCCCTGGACGAGGCCTGCCGGCAAGCACGGGCTTGGCAAGATGGCGGCTTCTCGCCAATCTCCATTGCAATCAATGTTTCCGCCGTGGAATTGCGGGCGAGGGATTTCCTGGCGAACGTGCGGCAGATTCTGCAGAACTCTCGTCTGGAGCCGCGCTTTCTGGAAATCGAGTTGACGGAAACATTCATGATGCAGGACTGGAAGTCCGCGGCGCAGATCCTGCGGGCGCTCAAGTCCCTTGGCGTGAGGATTGCTTTGGACGACTTCGGCACCGGGTATTCCAGCCTCAGCAATATGAGGCGTTTTCCGATCGACACCTTGAAAATTGATCAGTCGTTCGTTCGTGATATGACGACGGATACCGACGATGCAAGCATTGTCGGTGCCGTCATCGACATCGGCCGCAGTCTTCACATGCGCGTCGTCGCAGAGGGTATCCAAACCCGCGATCAGCTGGTGTTTCTGCAAAACCGCCAATGTCCCGAGGGGCAAGGGTACTACTTCGGCCCGCCGGTTCCCGCGACGCAATTCACTGCGTTACTGAGCGTGGGGGGAACGAAGCAGCCGTTGGTCGCATGGAGCGATGACCGGCACTCGCGAATTTCACCGGGGCATCGCAAGACGCGGTGACGCAGCGCGGCCAGCCGCTCAGCTCGGCCAGGGCGGTGCCGTCAAAGGCGGTGTACTCAGCGGGCTGCACGATGCTTCCCGGCGCACGGAGCACCGCGCCACTCCAGCTCCCGCAGTGTCATGCTCGCTGCCTCGTCCGGCGAATACCATGAACCGCCAGAACGATGCTGCCGGCCAGCGCCAGATAGCCGCCCGCGCTGATCGAAATATGTTTGAAGGCCAGCCCGCCGCCTTGATGCACGAGGTCATTGGCGAATCCGATGAAGCCGCCGTTCGCGTTGGTATTGCTCGGCGTCGCGAAGAATTCCCCGGGCATTCTCGAATACAGAAGCGCGCCGCAACCCGCGATCAGTGCCAGCGGCGCGAGATAGGCGAGCCAGGCCAGGCGGTTCCTGACCAAATGCGGAGCCAGAGGAGCGGCGAGACAAAAGAGGCAAATCAACCCGAACAGCAGCCGATGCAAGGCGCTGTCAACCGCGAAAAACAAGCGGGCGGGATCGGCAATCACCGCCGACATATCGAAGAAGCGCACGCCGTGTTGCAGCGACCCCAGGCTCACGACCAAGGTATCCGTGAAAAACCAGCCGACCGCGACGCACACGATCGCCAGCTTGCTGGATGCATCGAGCTTCGCGAGCGCACGCCAGACTCTGCCGATCATCGGTTGCTCTGAACTGATATCCAGACTTCCCGGTGTTTGCAATCGAGCATAGCGTAGCGCCATTATCCGTCTTTGGCAGCTTAATTTTCCCGTGCGCGCTGCGCAGTCCAATGCGGTCGGCCGAGTGATGTACGGAGCGTCTGCGCCGATCTGCGTGCCGGTGTCGCTCGCGCGCAATGGCCCGGCGCTGGGCGCGCAAGCGGGCGAGCAGCGATTACGCGAGGTCGTCGTGACCGGCGCAGGCTTCCGCAAATTCAGATGCGCCGTCGAAACTCCGTTCAATCTGGTGCTCGAAGCTCGTCCGTAGACTGGACGGCGGCCGCGACACACTGTAGGATGCGGCGAGCTAAGTAAGGTCGGTGCTCGGTCAGTGCCGCCGCTGGCTCGCGGTCCGTCTTCGACGCACTCCGTTTATTTACCCCCCCTCGCTGCTGGCCGCTGCGGAGCTCAAGGCTTCGTCGTGCGAGTCAAAATTTCTGTAAGGATTGTTTAATGTCATTTTCCGAACTCGGGCTGTTGCCCGAATTGCTGCGTGCTGTCGCCGATAAGGGCTACGACTCGCCTTCGCCCATCCAAATACAAGCCATTCCCGCGGTTCTCGCCGGCCGCGACGTGCTCGCCGGCGCGCAAACCGGGACCGGCAAAACCGCCGGTTTCGTGCTGCCGATATTGCAGCGGCTCGCCACCGACGCTCCAGAGGGCGGCAACCGTGCGGGGGGCAATCGTGCGCCGCGCGCACTCGTGCTCACCCCCACCCGCGAGCTGGCCGCGCAAGTGGCGGAAAGCGCGCGCAATTACGGCAAGTACCTCACGCTTCGCATAGCCGAAGTATTCGGCGGTGTGAACATCAACCCGCAGATCAGCGCGCTGCGCAGCGGCTGCGACATTCTGGTGGCGACGCCGGGTCGATTGCTCGACCTCGCGCAGCAGCGTGCGGCGGATCTGTCGACGATAGAGGTTCTGGTGCTTGATGAGGCCGATCGAATGCTCGATATGGGCTTCATTCCGGACATCCGGCGCATCATCAAACTGCTGCCGTCCAAACGGCAGAATCTGCTGTTCTCCGCGACCTATTCCGACGATATCCGTGCGCTCGCGGAGCGCTTGCTGCACGATCCGCTGTCGATTCAAGTTGCGCCGCGCAATGCGCCCATCGAACTCGTCGAGCAGCGCGCCTATCGCGTGCAGAAAGAACAGAAGCGGCACCTGCTCGTGCACTTGATTCAAGAGGGTCAATGGCGTCAGGTGTTGATATTCACGCGCACCAAGCACGGCGCGAACCGGCTCACGCAGCAGCTCGAGGTCGCAGGCATTCGCGCCGCTGCGATTCACGGCAACAAAAGTCAGGCCGCGCGCGTCAAGGCGCTCGACCTGTTCAAGCGCGGACAAGTGACCGCCTTGGTCGCAACCGAAGTCGCCGCCCGCGGCCTCGACATCAAGGAGCTGCCGCAGGTCGTCAATTACGAATTGCCCAATGTGCCCGAAGATTATGTGCATCGCATCGGCCGCACGGGCCGGGCGGGCAGCGCCGGCGAAGCGGTTTCGCTCGTCTCGGCGGATGAAAACGGCTTGCTGCGCGATATCGAGCGAGTCCTTCGGCGCAGCATTCCGACCGTTCAGACGCCGGCATTCAAAATCATCGAAGCGGCGGCGCGCCCCGACGCTCTTGGGAGGGCCGACGCCCATGAGAATCGCTCGACCCAAGCGAACCGTCCTGCGCAAATGCAGGGGCGCGCAGGCCACCATGCGGGAAACTCGCACGGCAATCGGCACCCAGAGCGGCGCGTTTCGCGCCGCAACGCGCACTCCGGCGCTCGCTATCAACCCAGGGAGCGGCCGGGCAGGACGCGCTAGGCGCGCTTTCTCGCCTCGCTGCCATCGCCGCGGTTCGCTGAAATCGCTACAGCTGCGGCGCCAGGTCCTTGAGGTAAGCCGCGAAACCCGCGCCCAGGCTCGAGTGCTTGAGCGCGTATTCCACGGTCGCCTGCAAGTATCCAAGCTTGTTGCCGCAGTCGTAGCGCTTGCCCTCGAACTCGAACGCATGCACGGATTCACGCTGCATCAGCCGCGCGATGCCGTCCGTGAGCTGAATCTCGCCGCCCGCGCCCTTGCCGATCTTCGCGAGGTCATCGAATATGGAGGCCGACAGCAAATAGCGCCCCACCACGGCCAAGGTCGAGGCCGCCTTTTCCGGTTTGGGCTTCTCGACGATATGCGAGATTTTGCCCACGCGCCCGACGATCGGAGCCGCCAGAGTCACGATGCCGTATTTGTCCGTGTCCTGCTTCGGCACCATCTGAACGCCGAGGACGCTGCCGCCGCAGGTCGAGAATACGTCCACCATTTGCTTCAGGCACGACACCGGAGCGTCAATCAGATCATCCGCGAGATGCACCATGAATGGCGCGTCGCCGACCACCGGCCGCGCGCACAGCACGGCGTGCCCCAATCCCAGCGGTGCGGATTGGCGTATATACACGCAGGACGCCCAGCTCGGCAGAATGCCGCGCAGCGTGTCCAGCAATTCCTGCTTGCCCTGCGCCTGAAGAAAGGCTTCGAGCTCCGGATTGCTGTCGAAATGATCCTCGATGGCCCGCTTCGAGCTGCCGGTGATGAACACCAGCGTCTCGGCGCCCGCGGAGAGCGCCTCATCCACGGCATATTGAATCAGCGGTTTGTCGACGATCGGCAGCATTTCCTTCGGGCTCGCCTTGGTGACGGGAAGGAACCTCGTGCCGCGCCCGGCGACTGGGAATACGCAGTTTTTTACGGCTTTGAACGGCATGACGAAATGATAGCGGATCAGCGCAGTTTAACAATGGCATACGACTCGAAACTGTCCCAGGACTGGCAGGCCGGACAATGCCAGTAGAAGCTGCGCCCCGCAAAGCCGCACTCACTGCACCGATATTTCTCGGCGTGCGCGAGCAATGCACCAATTTCCAGCGCGATGCGCTCGAATTGCCCGCTGCCCGCCTGCCACACGGCGTTCAGCGTCGCATCCTGCACGAACACCGCTTCGATGGCGGAGCGCAGCGGCGGAGCGGTGACCAAATCGGCCGCGATCGCGGCGAAAACCAAGCGTTTCAACTCGCCGAAATCGCGTGACTGCGCCTGTGCCGCCAATTCCGACAGCACCGCGTCGCGCCGCTCCGCTCCTACCAGATTCAACAGATGCGGCAGCTCCTCTTGCAGCAATTTGGGCGATTCGTTGAGTGCGCTGCGCAGCAAGCGCACCGCCAATTCGGGCTGTGCCTGCCGCTCCGCGATTTGCGCGCGCAGGATTGCGGCGCGCGGAAACGGCGCGGACTCCTGGCGCGCTTGGCGCAGCAGTCGCCGTGCGCCGTCGATCTCGCCGCGATCGATCGCGAGAGTCGCGATTTCGCACAAATAGTGTGCGGCTACGAGCCCGGGCGGCGCGGCCTTGATGCGGGCCAATTGCCGATAAATCTCGAGCGCCAGCTGCCACTCATGCTGGCGCTCGTAGACACCGCGAAGCGAATCGAGCGCGCTGACGCTTAAGCGAGGGACCTCGCTGACCTGCTGGAACAGCCCTTCGGCCCGGTCGAGCAGGCCCGCGCGCAGGTAATCCTGCGCCAGCGCGAGCAAGGCTTGCTCGCGATGTTCGGGTGCAAGCGCCTCGCGCGCCAGCAGGTTTTGATGAATGCGAATGGCGCGCTCGACTTCACCGCGCCGGCGATACAAGGACCCCAGCGCGAAGTGCGTCTCGATCGTATCGGCGTTCGCGTCCATGAGCTTCAGAAACATGTCGAGCGCCCGATCGGGCTGCTCGGTGACGAGATAATCGAGTCCGGTGAGATAGTCGGGATGCAGTTTGCCAAAAGGTCCCGGCCAGCGCTTGCCCCAGCCGAAGTGACCGGCGAGAATGCCGAGAACCAACGCCCCCAACACGAGCGACCAAGTCAGCAGCGACAGCTCGGGCATGGGGGCGGGCCTAGGAGCCTACGCGCGCTCCAAGCGTGAGCGCCCCATTTTAGTCGCGGATCGGCTGACCCGCGCCGTCGTTGACGCGCTCACGCAGGTCCTTGCCCGGCTTGAAGTGCGGCACATGCTTGCCGGCAAGCGCCACGGCCTCGCCGGTTTTCGGATTACGCCCCTGCCGCGGCGGGCGAAAATGCAGCGAAAAGCTGCCGAAGCCGCGAATTTCTATCCGTTCGCCGGTGGCGAGCGCATCGCTCATGATTTCCAACAATTGCTTCACGGCGAGTTCCACATCTTTCGCCGGTAAATGCTTTTGTTTGGCCGAAATGATCTCGATGAGTTCCGATTTCGTCATTATCGATCCGTAAGCATCACTAGACATAGGTAGCGGCGCAGATGCGGCGGCCCACACGACCGCCGCACCTGCCTTTAGTCCCTCAATCCTGGCCGGAGATTTGCTCTTTCAGGAGATCTCCCAGGCTGGTTCCGGTGGGTGAATCGGTCCGATAATTCTGCATGGCTTCCTGCTCCTCGTGAATGTCCTTCGCCTTGATCGACAGCGAGATGCTGCGGCCCTTGCGATCCACGCCGGTGAATTTGGCCTCGACTTCCTCGCCGACTTTGAGCAGCAAGCGTGCGTCTTCGACGCGATCGCGCGACAGCTCCGATGCGCGCAGCTGGCCGTCGACGCCGTTGCCCAGATCGATGACGGCGCCCTTCGCGTCCACTTCGCGCACTACCCCGCGCACGATGCTGCCCTTGGGATGCTCGGCAATGTAGGCGGAGAACGGGTCCTTGGCGAGCTGCTTGACGCCTAAGCTGATGCGTTCGCGCTCCGGATCGATCGACAGCACCATGGCGTCGACTTGTTGGCCCTTTTGGTAGCTGCGCACGGCTTCCTCGCCGGGCATGTCCCAGGAGATATCCGACAGATGCACCAAGCCGTCAATACCGCCGGCAAGGCCGATGAAGATGCCGAAATCGGTGATCGATTTGATCTGGCCGCTCACCCTGTCGCCGCGGTTGTAGTTCTCCGCGAACTCCTTCCACGGGTTGGTCTTGCACTGCTTGACGCCGAGACTGATGCGCCGGCGCTCCTCGTCGATGTCGAGCACCATGACTTCGACTTCCTGACCGACGTGTACCACTTTGGCCGGATTGACGTTCTTATTGGTCCAATCCATTTCCGAGACGTGGACCAGCCCTTCGACGCCCTCTTCGATTTCCACGAAGCAGCCATAGTCGGCGATGTTCGTCACCTTGCCGAAGAGGCGCGTGTTGGGAGGATAGCGCCGTGCAATGTTTTGCCATGGATCGGCGCCCAGCTGCTTCAGTCCCAGAGAGACCCGCTGTCGCTCGCGATCGAACTTCAGAATGCGCACGTCGATCTCTTCGCCGACCTTGACGACCTCCGAAGGGTGCTTGACGCGCTTCCACGCCATGTCAGTGATGTGCAGCAGTCCGTCGATGCCGCCCAAATCGACGAATGCGCCGTAGTCGGTGAGATTCTTGACGACGCCCTTGACCGCTGCGCCCTCCTGCAAATTGTCGAGCAGCGCGGAACGTTCCGCGCTGTACTCTTGTTCGACCACCGCGCGGCGCGACACCACGACGTTGTTGCGCTTCTGATCGAGCTTGATGACTTTGAATTCCAGCGGCTTGTTTTCGAGGTAGGAAGGGTCGCGCACCGGGCGCACGTCGACCAGCGATCCCGGCAAGAAGGCGCGCACATTGTCGATCTCGACCGTGAATCCGCCCTTGACACGGCCGGTGATGATGCCGATCACCACTTCCTGCTTCTCGAACGCGGTCTCGAGACGCGTCCACGTTCTCGCGCGCTTGGCCTTTTCGCGCGACAGGCGCGTTTCACCCGAGCCGTCCTCCACGCTGTCCAAGGCGACCTCGACCGTCTCGCCGACGGCGACCTCGATTTCACCCTTTTCGTTCTTGAATTGGTCGGAAGGAATGACCGCCTCGGACTTCAATCCGACGTTGACGATGACGTAGTCTTGTCCGACTTCGACGATCAATCCATTGAGGATGGTGCCAGGACGAATGCGCTGGCTCGCGATGCTCTGCTCAAACAGTTCCGCAAAACTTTCTGTCATGTGCTCTCTATAAAACATTTCCCTAGCACCGGTCCCGTGTGCCCCAGGGGTTACCAAAATTGGCGGCGGTCAGTCCTTGACCTGCCGCGACCTATTTCCTACAAAAGCTCGGGCGAAAGACGCCCGCGGGCAATCTCCAAGACGCGGTCAACCACTGCATCGACGGACATGCCCGTTGTGTCCAGCAAGACCGCGTCGGCGCTTGCGACAAGAGGCGAGGCGGAGCGCGTCATATCGCGCCGATCACGCTCCGCTATCTCCAGCGAAAGGGCGGCAAGGTTAGCAGTAACCCCCTTTTCTTTCAACTGCTTATGACGCCTGAGCGCCCGCTCCTGCGGGCTCGCCGTAAGAAAAATCTTGACCCGCGCCCCGGGGAATACCACGGTGCCCATATCGCGCCCATCGGCCACCAGGCCGGGGGGGAGGGCGAAGCGCCGCTGGCGCTCCAATAGCGCGGCGCGCACCGCCGGGAGCGCCGCCACCCTGGAGGCGTCATTGCCCGCTTCCTCGGTGCGGATATCGCGGGTCACGTCCCGCCGCTCCAGCCAGACGATTTCCTCGCCCGCGGGGCCGGAACCAAAGCGTATGTCAAACGCTTGCGCGAGTTCGCTCAGGCGAGGCGCGTCATCGAGGCCGACACCGGCCCGCCGGCCGGCCAGAGCGACCAAGCGATACAATGCACCACTATCGAGCAGGCGCCAGCCCAGGGCCTTTGCGGCCGCGCGACTGACCGTCCCCTTGCCCGATCCGGACGGGCCATCGATGGTGAGGACGGGCACATCGGGCATGGCGAGCGCCCCTACCCTTGGGATTCCACGATATCGAGACCGACGGACCGCGCGAGCTCGACGAACCCGGGGAACGAGGTTGCGACATTGGCCACATCGCGAATTGCGATGGGCTTGGCGGCGCGCAGGCTCGCAATGCCAAAGGCCATTGCGACGCGATGATCCCCGAAAGCTTCGACCTCGCCGCCGCCGAAAGCCGGCCCCTCGGCGCGGCCCATGATGCGCATGCCGTCGGGCGTGACGGTATGCTCGACACCGAGCGTCGCGAGTCCGGCGCTCATCGCAGCGATCCGATCGCTTTCCTTGACGCGCAGCTCCTCGGCGCCGGTGATCATCGTTTCACCCTTTGCACAGGCCGCGGCGATGAAAAGTACGGGAAATTCATCGATGGCGAGCGGCACGAGCGCCGCGGGAACTTGCACGCCTTCGAGCACCGACGCGTGCACCTGCAAATCCCCCACTGGTTCGGCGCCGCTCATCCGCGGGTTACGGATCTCGATGTCGCCGCCCATGCTGCGGAGAATCTCGAGCAAACCGGTGCGGGTCGGATTCAGCCCGACATTTTGCAGCAGCAGCCCGTCGCCGGCCGCGCCCAAGAGTCCGGCCACGATGAAGAACGCGGCTGAGGAAAAGTCGCCCGGTACATGCAGCCGCTGGCTGAAGAGGCGCACAGGCGGGTAAATCGTGGTCCTCAGGCCCTCCCCCGCAATCCGCACGCCGCAGCTCGCGAGCATGCGCTCGCTATGATCGCGGCAGAGCGCCGGCGCGATCACCGTGGTGCTGCCTTCCGCGTAGAGTCCCGCGAGCAGGATGGCCGATTTCACTTGCGCGCTCGCCACCGGCATCGGGTATTCGATGCCGTGCAGGCGGCGACCGCCCGTGATATCAACCGGCGGCGTGCCGTTGTGCGTGGCCACCAGGGCACCCATCGCGCGCAATGGTTTGGCGACGCGCTCCATGGGCCGCTTCATCAGCGACTCATCGCCGATCAGCCGCGAATCGAATTCCTGCGCCGCCAGCAGCCCGGTGAACAAGCGGATCGCCGTGCCGGCATTGCCCATGTCGAGGGGGTGCGCCGCAGCCTTGAGGCCGCGCAAACCGACGCCGTATACGCGCACCTGCGTCGCGCTCGGCTGCTCGATGTGCACGCCCAGCGCTCGCATCGCCCTCAAGCTTGCCAGACAGTCCTCGCTCGCCAAGAAGCCGCTGACCTCGCTCGTGCCCTCGGCAAGGCCCGACAACAGGAGCGAACGATGCGAGATGGATTTATCGCCGGGCACATTGAGCGTGCCGGATACCTGGCGCGTCGGTCGCACGTCGAACATGCGCAAGCCGGCCATGCGCATCAGAGAACGGCTCGCGGATACGACCCGAGAACCTTGAACAGAGACGCACGCTTCTCCAACGAGGCCAGCGCCTTCGCGATCGGCGGGTCGCTCACGTGACCCTCGACATCGATGAAGAACACATAATCCCACTTGCGTTTGCGCGAGGGGCGCGATTCGATGCGCGTCATGTTGACGCGATGCTCAGCCAACGGCTCGAGCAGTCGAAACAGCGCGCCCGCATCGTCGGTGTCGGTCGCGGAGACGAGCAGCGTGGTGCGGTCGGCGCCGCTCGCGCTGAAGAGCTTGCGGCCGATGACTAGAAAGCGCGTGGTGTTGTCCGGACGATCCTCGATTTCATGGGCGAGCAGCGTAAGACCGTAGATCTCGGCGGCCGCACTGCTCGCGATCGCCGCCGTGCCGCGCTCATCGCGCGCCCGCCGCGCGCCTTCGGCATTGCTCGATACCGCGACGCGCTCGATGTCCGGCAAGTGATCGTCGAGCCAACCGCGGCACTGCGCCAGCGCCTGGATGTGCGCGCACACGCGCCTGACGTCGGCGATCGCGCTCATGCGGCCCATCAGGTGATGATTGATGCGCAACTCCACTTCGCCGCATATCTTCACGCCGGAGCTCAGGAACATGTCGAGCGTGTGGTTGACGGTGCCCTCGCTTGAGTTTTCGATCGGCACGACGCCGAAGTCGGCGACGCCCCCTTCCACCTCTTGAAACACCTCGTCGATCGCCGGCAGCGGCAGCGCCCGCACCGAGGATCCAAAGTGCTTGAGCACGGCCGCCTGCGTAAAGGTGCCCTCCGGCCCGAGGAATGCCACTTTGAGCGGCTCTTGCTGCGCCAGACAGGCCGACATGATTTCGCGGAACAGGCGCGCGATTTCCTCGTCGCGCAACGGTCCATGATTGCGCTCGAGCGCCTTGCGGAGCACCTCCGCCTCGCGCTCGGGACGGTAGTAATCAACCGCCTTGCCGCTTGCAGTCTTCGAGATGCCCACGAGTTGCGCGAAGCGCGCCCGCTCGTTGAGCAAGGCGTGGATGCGCGCATCGATGGAGTCGATGCTCTCGCGGATATTCCCGAGATCAGTGCCCGCCGACAGCACTCCGGGGCTCGCCGCGGTCCCTGCGGCGGCACTCGCCTTCTCGACGCGGGCGGCCGCGGCGGCATGACGCGGTCCCTTTTTGATCACTTTGGCCTTACGGCTCGCCATGCGCTGACTTCACGCGTGTTTGCGCTCGAACTCGCGCATGAAGCCGACCAGCGCCTCGACACCGGCGAGCGGCATGGCGTTGTAGAGACTGGCGCGCATCCCGCCGAGAACCCGATGACCCTTGAGATGGCGGAGTCCGGCCGCCGCCGCCTGCTCGATGAAAGCCGAATCCAATTCCGGTTTGTTCAAGGTGAATGTCACATTCATCCGGGAGCGCGAATCTTCGGCCACCGAGTTCCGGTACAGCGACGAGCCGTCGATGGCGGCATACAGAGTTTGCGCCTTGACGCGGTTGCGCTCGGCCATTGCGGCAACCCCGCCGTTCTTTTTCAGCCATTTGAATACGAGGCCCGCCATGTACCAGGGGAAGGTGGGCGGCGTATTCAACATCGAATGAGCGTCGGACACGGCCCTGTAGTCGAACACCGACGGCGTCTCGGGACGAGCCCGCCCGATGAGTTCCTCGTGCACGATCACCACCGTCAGGCCGGACGGCCCGATGTTCTTTTGCGCGCCGGCGTAGATGAGTCCGAACTTGGATACATCGATGGGCCGCGACAATATATTCGAGGACATATCGGCGATCAGCGGGACGCCGCGCGTCTGTGGGATGTACCCGAACTCGACGCCGCTGATGGTCTCATTGGGCGTGTAATGCAAATAGGCCGCGTCCGCGTGCAACTCAAGCTCGCTCTGCGGCGGCACCCGCCGACATTCGCCGCCCGGATCGCCGGCCGCCGGATCGCCGGCCGCCGCGCCACCGGCCACGTACACCGTGCAATAGCGCCGCGCTTCGGTGATCGCCTTCTGCGACCAATGTCCGGTATCGACGTAGTCGGTCGCGGACGCGGCGCCGGTGAGGTTCAGCGGCACGATGGCGAATTGGGCCGAAGCACCGCCCTGCATGAACAGCACCTTGTAGTTGCGCGGCACGCCCATCAGCTCACGCAAATCCGCCTCGGCCTCGGCGCCGACCTGCATGAACGCCTTGCCGCGGTGGCTGATCTCCATGACGGACATGCCGCTCTCCTGCCAGTCGAGCATTTCCTCGCGCGCCTGCTGCAGGACCTCGAGCGGCAGCGCGGCCGGTCCGGGAGAGAAATTGTAGGGTCGCATCATCCCGGCTCCGGTATCTACGTGTCGCCCGAAGGGTCGTCGGGGACGTCGGAAGGGACATCGCCTTCAGCCGCCAGGCCGTCGATGCGCTCGAGACCCGAGAGCTGATCTCCCTCTTCCAGCCGGATCAGGCGCACGCCCTGCGTATTGCGCCCAACGACGGAGATATCTCTGACCGGCGTACGCACCAGGGCGCCGCTCTGGCTCATGAGCATGATCTCGTCGTCCACGCTCACCTGCAGCGCGCCGATCATTCGCCCGTTGCGCTCGGTCACCTGCAACGCGATCACGCCTTGGCCGCCGCGACCATGCCTCGGGAACTCCTCGAGCGGGGTGAGCTTGCCGAAGCCGTTTTCGGACGCCGTGAGGATGTAGCTCTGCTCGGCCACGATCAGCGCGTTGACGCGCTGATCTTCGCTCAGTTTGACGCCGCGCACGCCGGCAGCCTCCCGGCCCATGGGGCGCACTTCGTCCTCGAAGAAGCGAATCGCCTTGCCACCGGTGGTGAACAGCAGAATATCCTTGCTGCCGTCGGTGATGGCGACGCCCACCAGCTTGTCGCCCGGATCGAGTGCGACGGCGATGATGCCGTTGGCCCGCGGTCGCGAGAACAGGGCGAGCGGAGTCTTTTTCACGGTTCCGAGGCCGGTCGCCATGAACACGAACTTGCCTTCCGCGAATTCCTTGATCGACAGCATGGCGCTGATACGCTCGCCTTCCTGCAGCGGCAACAGGTTCACAATCGGCTTGCCGCGAGAGCCGCGGCTCGCCTGCGGCAGCTGATAGACCTTGAGCCAATACAACTTGCCGTAGTCGGAGAAGCACAGCAGCGTGTCGTGAGTGTTGGCGACGAACAGTTTGTCGACGAAGTCTTCGTCCTTGACGGCGGTGGCCGCCTTGCCGCGTCCGCCGCGGCGCTGCGCCTGGTAGGCGGAGAGCGGCTGCGCCTTGGCATAGCCGCCGTGCGACAGCGTCACCACCACATCCTCGGGCGATATCAGATCTTCAATCGTGAGATCTTCGTGATTGGTGATGATCTCGGTGCGCCGCTTGTCGGCAAAGGTGTCCCGGATGTACTCGAGCTCGTTGCGGATGAGGCCGAGCAATCGCTCCGGCCGCGCCAGAATGTCACTCAAATCGCGGATCAGCGCCAACAGCTCCTGAAACTCGGCGATGACCTTGTCCTGTTCGAGGCCGGTCAGGCGATTCAGGCGCATGTCCAAAATCGCCTGCGCCTGGGTTTCGGTCAGCCGGTACCCGCCCGCGACCAACCCGAAGGCCGCAGTCTCGCCTTCGCGGCGAGTGCTGACGGCGCCGGCGCGCGAGAGCATGTCCGGCACGGCGCCCGGGCTCCACGGCCTGGACATCAATGCGGTCTTGGCTTCGGCGGACGAGGGCGAGGCCTTGATCGCCGCGATGATCTCATCGATGTTGGCGAGCGCAACCGCCAAACCCTCCAGGATGTGGCCGCGCTCGCGCGCCTTGCGCAGTTCGTAGACCGTGCGGCGCGTGACGATCTCGCGCCGGTGACGCAGGAAGGCGTCGAGCATTTCCCGCAAGCTCAACAAGCGCGGCTGGCCGTCGACCAGCGCGACCATGTTGATGCCGAACACCGTCTCCATGGTGGTCTGCGCGAACAGATTGTTCAGCAAGACCTCGGGGACCTCGCCGCGCTTCAGCTCGATCACGACGCGCATGCCGTCCTTGTCCGATTCGTCGCGCAGACCGTCCGAGGCGATGCCTTCGATGAGCTTGTCGCGCACCAGATCGGCGATGCGTTCGATCAGCTTGGCTTTGTTCACCTGATAGGGCAGTTCGGTGATGATGATCGCCTGGCGATCGCCCTTGCCGACATCTTCGATATGGGTGCGCGCGCGCACATGCAGGCGGCCGCGGCCGGTTTTGTAGGCTGCGACGATTTCTTGGGCGCCGTTGATCAAGCCAGCCGTCGGAAAATCCGGGCCGGGAACGATCTGCATCAGCTGTGCGAGCGTAATATCGGGATTTTCGATGAGCGCGATGCACGCGCTGATGATTTCCGACAGGTTGTGCGGCGGGATGTTGGTCGCCATGCCGACCGCAATGCCCGAGGAACCGTTGATCAACAGATTCGGTATGCGAGTCGGCAATACCGCGGGTTCGCTCTCCGACTCATCGTAATTCGGAATGAAGTCGACGGTTTCCTTGTCGATGTCGGCGAGCAGTTCCGCGGCGAGCTTCGACATGCGCACTTCGGTGTAGCGCATCGCCGCGGGCGGATCGCCGTCTACGGAGCCGAAATTTCCCTGGCCGTCGACCAAGAGGTAGCGCATCGAGAACGGCTGCGCCATGCGCACGATGGCGTCGTAGACCGAGGCGTCGCCGTGCGGATGGTATTTGCCGATCACATCGCCGACGACGCGCGCTGATTTCTTATAGGCCTTGTTCCAATCATTGCCCAGCTCGCGCATGGCATACAGCACACGCCGGTGCACGGGCTTCAGGCCGTCCCGCACGTCGGGCAGCGCGCGCCCGACAATGACGCTCATGGCGTAATCCAGATAGGACTTACGCATCTCATCTTCGAGATTTACGGGCAATATTTCGCGTGCGATCTCGGCCATGTGCGAGAGTCCGGATTAGCCGTCGGGGCTGCTAATTAAGCGGGTTTAAAGGAGGCGAGACACGGTCTCAACATCGCATAATTCTAGCACAGATCACGCCCGTTCCAGCACAGATACTTCCCGGTCTCGAGCCTGCGCCGGGGATTAGCCGATATACTGAGGAATGCCCGCAATTCCCGCCGATTTGAGCATCGAGCCCCGCTGGATCGTGCCCATGACGAGGCGCGATGAGATCCTCGAACATCACGCGTTGGTGATGCGCGATCTCGATGCCGAGATGGGCACGCTCGAGCCCGGTAAATGGGCGGATCTGTGCTGCCTCGATTTGAGCGGCCCTGCGGCCCAACCGCTGTACGATCCGGTGCGACAATTGGTTTTTTCGGGCGGGCGTGACATGGTGAGCGATGTGTGGGTGGCAGGCCGGCACTTGCTGAGCAACGGGCAGTTCACCCGGCTGGATTGGCCGGGCCGGGCCTCGCGCCTCGGCACGCCCGCCCTGTCACCGACCCGTGGAGAGGTTTCATGAATTCATCGACTCGCAATGCGGACCCGGCGGAACTCGCCAAGTTCTCGGCCCTCGCGCAGAGTTGGTGGGATCCCAACGGTCCCTCCAAGCCGCTGCACGACCTCAATCCGCTGCGGCTGAAATACGTGGAACGCGCCGTTCCTCTGGCCGGCAAGCATATTCTCGATGTCGGCTGCGGGGGCGGGATTCTGTCGGAGTCGCTGACGCGGGCCGGGGCGCGCGTGCTTGGAATCGACCTCGCACAGGCGGTGCTCGAGGTCGCGCACTTGCATGCCTTGGAAGCGCGGCTCGAACTCGAGTATCGGGCCGTGGCCGCGGAGGATCTCGCCCTCGAGCGACCGGGCGCATTCGACGCGGTCACTTGCATGGAAATGCTGGAACACGTGCCAGATCCCGCCGCAACCCTGGCCGCGCTCGCCGCGCTCGTGAAACCCGGCGGCGATGTCATCGTGTCGACCTTGAACCGCAACCTGCGCTCCTTTGCGGTGGCGATCGTCGGCGCAGAATTCATCGCGCGCATCTTGCCGCGCGGTACGCATGAGTACCTGAAATTCATCCGTCCTTCCGAACTCGCGCGCTGGGGGCGGGCGGCGGAGCTCGAGCTCGAAGACTTGACCGGCATCACTTACAACCCATTGACGCGCTCATTCCGGTTGTCGCCGAATACCGCCGTGAATTACCTCGCGCATTTCCGCCGGGCCGCGCCGGGCCGGGACGCGCCAGGCCCGGACGCGCCCGCCCGCAGCGCCCCCTGACATGCCCCAGCCGCTGCGTGCGATCTTGTTCGATCTCGACGGCACGTTGCTCGACACGGCACCCGACATGGTGGGCGCGCTGAACTCCCTGCGCATCGAACTTGAGCTCGAGCCCCTGCCCTTCGATGCGGTGCGCTCCTCCGTCAGCCATGGTTCGGCGCGGTTGGTCAAACTCGGCTTTCCGGACGCCGATGCGCAGCAGTTCGCAGCTTTGCAGCGCCGGTTTCTCGAGATCTACCGCGCGAGCCTCAGCGCACGGACGCGGCTGTTTGCCGGCATGGAGGCGGTGCTTGCCGAGCTCGCCGATCGCGGCCTCAAGCTCGGCATCGTCACCAACAAACCGGCCTGGCTTACCGAACCGCTCCTCGGGCAGCTCGGGCTGCGCGAGCGGTTCGCATGCGTGGTCAGCGGCGACACGCTCTCTGAACGTAAGCCGCATCCGCTGCCGATGCTGCATGCCGCGAAGTTGGCGGGCGTCGCTGCCGCTGCCTGCATGTATGTGGGCGATGCCGAGCGCGACATACAGGCGGCGCATGCCGCCGGCATGCAGGCCCTCGTCGCGACCTACGGCTATCTGCAGGCCGGCGAGAATTGGCAAGCTTGGGGCGGCGACGGCTTCGTCGAGCAGCCGGCCGACCTGCTCGGCTGGCTCGAGCGCAGTGAGCGCGCATGAGCTACGAGGGCATGTGGCTCGCGGCGGCGGGAGGCGCTCTGGGATGCGCGCTCGGGGTGCTTGCGGCGCTTCTCTGGCGCGTCAAGCGCGAGCACGCCTTGCGCGTCGAATTGGAGCTGCTGCGGGTGCGAATCAGAACCGAAGAGAGCGTGCGTGCTGAACGCGAGCAGGCGCTTGCGCGCGCACGCGAGCAATTGCAGGCGGTATTCGGCGAGCTTGCCCGCGACAGCCTGCAGAGCAACAGCGAGGTGTTCCTGCAATTGGCGCGGGAACGGCTCTCGCGCCAGCAGCTGGACGCCGCCGCCGCGCTGAAGGAGCGCGAGGCCGCCATAGAATCCATGGTGCAACCGATCCGCGACGCGCTGGCCAAGACCGAAGCGCAGATACAAAGCATCGAACGGGAACGCATCGATGCATTTGCCACGATCAAGAGTCAAATGGAGCTGATGGCGAGCGCACAAAGCCTGCTGTCGCGTGAGACGCGCAATTTGGTGACGGCATTGCGCCGGCCCAATGTGCGGGGCCAGTGGGGCGAGATCACGCTCAAGCGCCTGGTGGAATTGTCCGGCATGAGCGCGCACGTGGACTTCACCGAGCAACAACACCAATTGACCGAGACGGGCGCGATTCGACCCGACATGATCGTGCACATGCCCGAACGGCGCGACATCGTGGTGGATGTGAAGACTCCGCTGGATGCGTATCTTGCCGCGGTCGAAGCGCAAAGCGATGAGGAGCGAAGCGCTCAGCTGCGCCGTCACTCGCAACTCGTCGGCGCCCGAGTGCGCGAACTGTCATCCAAGCAATACTGGTCGCAATTCGATTACAGCCCGGATTTCGTCGTGCTGTTCCTGCCGGGCGATCAATTCCTCGCGGCGGCGCTGCAGGAGAATCCCGGCCTGATCGATGAGTCGCTGCGGCAAAACGTCATGCTGGCCACACCCACCAGCCTCGTTGCGTTGCTGAAGGCGATCGCCTACAGCTGGAAACAGAGCATCCTGGCCGACAATGCCGCCGAGATACGCCGGCTCGGAGAAGACATGTACAAGCGGCTCGCGGTGTTCGGCGAGCATCTCGGGAAACTCGGCAAGTCGCTCGGCAACAGCGTCGATTCGTTCAACAAGGCCGTCGGCTCGCTCGAGCAACAAGTGCTGCCGGCGGCGCGGCGCTTTCCGGAGCTGGGGCTGCGCGTCAACCGCGAGCTGGAGCCGATCGAGCAGGTCGATATGCTGGCGCGTGCGCCGCGCGCCGAGGGCACAGCGCCGGCCGACGAGCCTTCCGATGAAACCTCCTCAGAGGCCACTTGAGGAACCTTACCGCGGCCGCGCCGTGCCGCCGGGTACGGCGCGCTATTGGAGTTGGCTGTTTTCGGCACGCGAGTGCAGAGAACCGCTGCTCGGCATCTACGCGCTGCTGGCCGAATGGCGCGCGCTGATGGATCCCGGTACCGAAGCGAAGGTGGCGCAGCTCAAGCTCGCGTGGTGGCAAGATGAAATCGAGCGCCTGAGCGCAGGTTCTCCCGTGCATCCCATCGGCCGCTATCTGGCCGCGCTGCCGCGCGCCGGACTCGCCGACTTTGCGCCGCTCGCCAGGGCCGTGGAGGCCGCATCCAGGCAGGTTGCCGGAGCGCCGCTGGAGCGCGGCGAGGAGCTCAAGACACATAGCAGCGCGCTGCGCGGCGGCCCGCTCCTCGTCGCCGCGCGCCTCGCCGGCAGCCCGGCGGCCGAGGCGGAGGCATTGCTCGGTTGCGTGTCGGCGCTCGCCGCGGGCGAATACCTGGCGGGCGCGATCGCCGATTATCGGCGAGCGGCGCGCTTCGGCCGTGTCGCATTCCCGGTCGATGAGTTGCTGGCGGCAAGAATCGAGGACACGGATCTCGGCGCCGCCGATCCACCCCCTCACTTACAATCCTATCTGGACGGGGTGCGCCGGCGCGGCGCGCAATTGTTTGCAGAGGCGGCGGACGCGTTACCGCGTGCCGAGCGCGCGCAGCTGCGTCATTTGCTGGTGCTTGCGGCGCTCGGCGCAAACCATTTGAATGACCGCAGGTCCCCGGCCGATGCGGATTTTCGGGTACACGATCTGTACCTGGCTTGGAGCACGGCACGGCGTGCCGCGCTGGAAAGATAAACGAAACGCATTGCGGAGCATTCATGTCTCTACCCAAACATTTCACGCCGGGCGCCGGCTTGCTCGACGGGCGCGCGATCATGATTACCGGCGCCACGGGCGGCCTCGGCCGGGCGCTCGCCGTTGAATGCGCGCACGCCGGCGCGAGCGTGATTCTGTCGGGACGCAACGGCGCGAAGCTCGATCGCGTCTATGATGAAATCGAGGCGCTCGATGCACCGCGGCCCGCCATCGCCTTGCTGGATCTCGCGACCGCGACCGCGGTGGACTATGACCGGTTGGCCGGGACCATCGGCGATGAATTCGGCAAGTTGGACGGCCTGGTGCACGCAGCCGCTCTGTTGGGCGACCGAACGCCCTTGGAGCAATACGATGTACCCACCTGGTGCCGCGTGCTGCATGTGAATCTCACTGCGCCCTTTATTTTGACCCAGGTCATGCTGCCCAACCTGCGCAAATCAACGGACGCATCGATCATCTTTGTCAGCAGCAGCGTGGTCGCCAAGCCGCGACCCTATTGGGGCGCCTATGCCGTGTCCAAGGCAGGGCTCGAGTCGGTCCGCAGCATGCTGTCCCAGGAACTCGAAGGCGAAGAGAATATTCGGGTCAACAGCATCAACCCGGGTCGCATGCGCACCCATATGCGGGCCGCCGCGTATCCCGCAGAGGATCCGAGCACCTTGCCGAACCCGGCGTCGCTCACCGGCCCGTTCCTTTACCTGCTGAGCGCGCAAGGGCGCGATATCGACGGTGAATATTTGGACGCGCAGTGATTCATTGAAGGAGCGATGCGATGGCCATGCGAAGCATACTTCCCGCCCTCGCCCGCGCCTGTTGCGCGGCGGCGGCATGTCTTTGTCTCGCGCCGCACGCAACGCGCGCCGACCCGCCTGCGAGCGCGCCGAAGCCGGTCGAATCGGACTATGTGATCCCGAACTTTCGCTTCGCCTCCGGCGAGACGCTGCCGGAACTGCGCCTGCACTTCTTGACGATCGGTAAGGCGCATCGCGACGCGCGAGGCCGGGTCGACAATGCGGTGCTCATGCTGCACGGCATCGGCGGCTCGGCTAACAGTTTTCTCGCGGACAGGTTTGCTCAGGTGCTCTTCGGCAAGGGCCAATTGCTGGATGCCAATCGCTATTACATCATTCTGCCGGACGGCATCGGCCACGGCGCATCCAGCAAACCGAGCGATGGCCTGCACGCGCACTTTCCGCAATACGACTACGGCGACATGGTGGCCGCGCAGTACGCGCTGACGACCCAAGAGCTGCACGTGGATCATTTGCGTCTGGTGCTGGGCACCTCCATGGGCTGCATGCATACATGGATGTGGGCAGAGCGATTTCCCGATTTCATGGACGCGTTGATGCCCCTTGCCTGCCTGCCGGTGCAGGTCGCGGGTCGCGATCGCGTGTGGCGTGAGCTCATCATGGATGCGATTCGATCGGATCCGCAGTGGCTGCAGGGCGAGTACCGCAGCGAACCGTTGGGCGCGCTGCGTTCATCGGCCGCTATCCTGCTCATCGCCGAAAGCTCGCCGATCCGGATGCAGCTCGCCTTGCCGACGCGCGACGCTGCGGATGAGTTCGTGCGCAAATATATGGAACTGGAGATCAACGGCTTGGATGCGAATGACCTGCTGTATCAAATCAACGCCTCCCGCAATTACGATCCTTCGGCCGATCTCGAGAAGATCACGGCGCCCGTCATGTGGATCAATTCGGGGGATGATTTCGTCAATCCGCCGGAGCTCGGCATCGCGGAAAATGAAATCAAACGGGTGAAGCACGGCCGCTTCGTGCTGTTGCCCGCCTCCGATCAGACTCACGGTCACGGCACGCACACATGGGCAGCCGTGTGGCGGCAATACCTGGGCGAATTGCTCGCCTCCTCGGAACCGAAGAGCGGCAGACAGGCTCCTTAGTTAGCGCTGTTCCGATGATTCCTGCGGTAGCGCTTCGTGGGCCGCTGCTGCGGCGTCGATCTCGTTGATCAACGCCTTTCGCTCGCTCGCCGACATGGCGCGGGAGTGGCCGCGCGGCAAATCGCGTGACAGGCGCACCGGGCCGAATCGCACGCGCATGAGCCGACCGACGATGAGGCCGCGCGCCGCCCACCAATGCCGCACCTGCGCCGAGCGCGTCGCACGCACTGTGACGCTCAGCCAGTGATTGAACCTCGCGCCGTACTGGGCATTGGCCTGCAAAATGCACATGGGTTCGCCCTCGCACTCGGTGGCGGCGCGAAACTCATCGACCAATTCGTCCTTGAGCGGTCCGCGCATGCGCAGTACATAATCGACGGTGAGCGCATGCACGCCGCGCGAGACGCGATTCGCCCACGACCCGTCATCGGTCAATATCTCGAGTCCCCCGTCCACCGGCGGCATCGGCTGGATGGCAAGCCACCGGCCCGAGGCGCGCGGCAGGCGCAAATGTTCCGCGGCGCGCGAAGTCGCCGACTTCAAGTCGAGGGCTTCACCCGGCGAGCGGTGAAACAGCAGCACGTGTGATTCCTTGGACTGCGCAGCACGCAAGCGAACCGGCCGGCCGTCGAGCGTGATACGGTCGCGGGCCGCGAGCCTCGCACCCAGCGCCGGCACCTCGCCGTTGACCCTCAGCCGTCCTTCGCGAATCCAGCGCTCGACTTCGCGGCGCGAACCCACTCCCGCGGCCGACAATAGCTTTTGCACTCGGCTCGAGGATGGAGGGGATTGCGTGCGCGCCGCCGGGCCCTTGCGCTTTGGCGGGCGCGAGTGCGTCACGGATCGTCTATGACGCCGCGGGCCACCAACCCTTGAGGCCGCGGCTGCTGCGCGTCGGCCGCCTCCAATTCATCCTCATCAGGCGCCGCTTCGGGATCGCCGCTTTGCGGGGGTGTTGCCGCGTCCCCCGCGTCCCCCGCATTCTCCCCCGCCGCCGCCGCGTCCGCGCCGGGCAGTGTCAACTGCACGCGCAAGTTCTCGAGCTCCTTGAGCTGGGTAAGGGTCGGCAAGTCGTCGAGTTTTTTCAAACTGAAGTAGTCCAGGAAGTCTCGCGTGGTGCCCAGCAGCTCCGGCTTTCCGGGAACGTCGCGATGTCCGACCACCCGTATCCAGCTGCGCTCGAGCAATGTTTTAATGATGTTCGGGTTCACCGCGACGCCGCGGATCTGCTCGATCTCGCCGCGCGTGATCGGTTGCCGGTAGGCCACCAACGCCAGGGTTTCGAGCAGGGCGCGCGAGTACTTCGCCGGTCGTTCCTGCCACAGTCGCGATACCGGCTGTGCCATCGCCGAGCGGATTTGAATTCGGTAGCCGCTCGCGACCTCGACCAGCTCGAGGCCGCGAGTCTCATATTCGTTGCGCAAGGCGTCGAGGGCGGCCCGCACCTCCTCGGCGTTCGAGCCGTCACGCTCGTCGAACAAGCCTACGAGTTCCTCGGTTGCAAGCGGCCGACCGGCAGCCAGCAGTGCGGCCTCGATCACATTGCGTACGTATTGGTCGTTCACTGGGTTCTCCCAAGGAGCCTGTCTGAGTATTCCGCGTGAGCCGCGTTGGCTTGGCGAGGGTGCGGATGCAAGGCGCGCGGGCGCAGGACGTAGTGAGCGCTACGTCCAAGCCGCGCAACGCCGCAGACGCCCCTCACCAAGCCAACCCGGAGGGACCGGGCGGATTTCGCTTCATCCATCGTTGTCGCCTCCTCATTGGGTGGTGACCCAACCACGTCGGCTCCGCCTCGGCTGAAGCGAAATCTGCCTTGGGTAAGGCCACGGGGAATACTCAGACAGGCTCCTTGTCATTGGCCGCATCCTCATCGGCCACCAGTTTCAGGTGCCGGGCTGGATTTGCGAGTCGCACGTGCAGGGGTCCGTAGGCTTCCGACTGGACGATTTCTATCAGTCCTTCGCGCAACAGTTCCAGAATCGCGACGAAGGTGACGGTCACTCCCATACGCCCTTCCTCGGGGCGGAACAGTCGCACGAAATCCACGAACGCGCTCACGCTCAAGGCCGACAGCACCTCGGTCATGCGCTGCCGTACCGATAGCGGTTCGCGCTGCACGTGCAGGTGGGCGAACATGTCGTTGCGCGACAGCACGTCTTGAAAGGCCAGCAGCATCTCTTGCAGCGTGACCTTCGGCGCGATACGCACCACTTTGCGATCGACGAGTTCCGCGGACGCAACCCAGGTGTCACGCTCCAACCGAGGCATTCGCTCGATGCCCTCGGCGGCACGCTTGAAGCGCTCATATTCCTGCAGGCGGCGCACCAATTCCGCGCGCGGATCCGCTTCATCGGGTTCGGCCGTGTGCAATCTGGGCAGCAGCATGCGCGATTTCACTTCGGCGAGCGTCGCGGCCATCAGCAAGTACTCGCCCGCCAATTCCAACTGCAATTCCTGCATCAACTCGATATAGCGCATGTACTGACGCGTGATTTCGGCGATCGGAATGTCGAGAATGTCGAGATTTTGCCGGCGAATGAGGTACAGCAGCATATCGAGCGGGCCTTCGAAGGCCTCGAGAAATACTTCGAGCGCCTGCGGGGGGATGTATAAATCACGCGGCAACTCGGTAATCGGCTGGCCCTCCACGACTGCGAACGGCATCTCAGCCTGCGCCGGCGCCGGCGCGGCCGCATTGGCCGCTACATGTGGCACGAGGGTCAGTTCGGGTTTCATCGGTTCTTCCCCGGATGTCAACGGTAATTCATCGCCATGGCTTGACGAACTGCATCCAGCGTGTCGCGCGCCGCCGCGCGCGCGCGATCGCACCCTTCCGCGATGATACCGCGTACGAGTTCGGGATTCTCCTCAAACTCCTGCGCGCGTTTCGAAATCACCCCGATTTCTTCGACCACCTTTTCGATCAACGGCGCCTTGCATTCCAGGCAGCCGATACCCGCGGTACGGCAACCTTGCTGCACCCACGCCTGAGTATCGGCACTTGAATAGATCTTGTGCAAATCCCACACCGGACACTTGTCGGGATCGCCGGGGTCCGTGCGGCGCATGCGGGCCGGATCGGTTTGCATGGCCTTGAGCTTCTTGACGATCGAGTCCGGCTCTTCGCGAAGCCCGATCGTATTGTCGTAGGACTTCGACATCTTGCGCCCATCCAAACCGGGTACCTTCGGAGTCGCCGTGAGCAGCACCTCGGGCTCCGGCAAAATCGCAATGCCGGTCCCCTCGAGAAATCCGAACAAGCGGTCGCGATCGGCGACCGTGAGCCGCGCGTTGGATTCCACCAGCGCACGCGCCTTGGCCAAAGCGTCGGCATCCCCCTTTTCCTGGTACTCCTTGCGCAGCGTGCGATACATCGAGGATTTGCGCGCACCCAAGCTCTTGATGGCCTTCTCGGCCTTTTGCTCGAACTGCAGTTCGCGGCCGTAGATGTGATTGAAGCGCCGCGCAATCTCGCGAGTGATTTCCACGTGCGCAACCTGGTCCTCGCCGACCGGCACGTACTGGGATCGGTACAGCAAGATATCCGCGGATTGCAGCAGGGGGTAGCCGAGGAAGCCGTAGGTGCCCAGATCGCGATCCGCCAGCTGGCTTTGCTGATCCTTGTAGGACGGCACGCGCTCCAACCAGCCGAGCGGGGTGATCATCGACAGCAGCAAATGCAATTCGGCATGCTCGGGCACTCTGGACTGGATGAACAAGGTGGCGACACCCGGATTGAGGCCGGCCGCGAGCCAGTCGATGGCCATCGTCCAAACGTACTCTTCGAGCCGGCTCGTGTCTTCGTACCCCGTGGTGAGCGCATGCCAATCGGCGATGAAGAAATAGCACTCGTACTGATACTGCAGCTCGATCCAATTCTTCAGCGCGCCGTAATAATTCCCCAAGTGCAGCATACCGGTCGGCCGCATGCCGGAGAGAACTCGGCGATTTTGTGTGGCGCTGCTCATGCGGGCGAGCCGAACAACACATTGATCACGCGCCCAATGAGCCGGAAGGCCGGCTCGAACAGCCAGTCGAGCATGCCGAGCGCGGACAGTCCCAGCACCAGGAACAGGCCCACCGGTTCGATCTTCTCGAGCCGCGCGCCCAGCGGGGGCGGCAGCAGCCCCGCGAGCACGCGCCCGCCATCGAGCGGCGGGATCGGCAGCAAATTAAAAACCGCCAGCACCACGTTGATCACGATACCCGCCTGCGCCATCTGCGCGATCCAGCCGACCAGCGTCTCATTGCCGTTGATGCGGACGATCGCACCCAACACCGCGCACCATAAGGCGGCCATGAGCAGGTTGGCCGCAGGCCCGGCAAGCGCCACGAACACCATGGCGCGTCGCGGATTGCGCAGCGCCTTGGTCGCCACCGGCACCGGCCTCGCCCAACCAAACATCACGGGTGCGCGAATCGCCAATAAAAAAGCCGGCACGATCACGGTACCGAGCGGGTCGATATGGCGCAAAGGATTCAGGCTCAAGCGTCCAAGCAGCTCCGCGGTCCGATCGCCGAAGTATCTGGCCATCCAGCCATGCGCGACTTCGTGCAGGGTGATCGCAAATAAGACCGGGATTGCCCAGATAGAAATCTTTGATAGAAATACAGATAAATCCAATACTTACACTCGTTATTTAGAATAAATACGAGCCATTCCGCCCGCATCGCTCAAGCATTATACGGTTGCCGCGCTCGCAAAGGGGGTGACGTCGCCGCGTCCGACGCGCACTACGACCGGTCGGTCGCCCGACAAATCGATCACGGAAGTCGGCACCAGCCCGCAGTTGCCGCCGTCGAGCACCAAATCCACGCGGTGTTCCAGCCGCTCATAGATCTCCTTGGCATCGGTGCGCGGCAGCTCCTCGCCGGGCAGCAGCAAGGTCGAGCTCATCACAGGCTCGCCGAGTTCAGTCAATAACATCGCAGTCACCGGATGGTCGGGGACGCGCAGGCCAATCGTGCCGCGCCGCTCGTGCTTCAAGCGGCGCGGCGTCTCGCGCGAGGCCTTGAGCAGAAACGTATAGGGCCCCGGGGTGTGTGCGCGCAGCAGGCGATATTGCCAATTCTCCACTAGGGCATACTTGCCGACTTCGCCCAGGTCGCGGCACACCAGCGTAAAATGGTGATTGCGATCGGTTTCTCGAATGGCGCGAATTCGCTCCAAAGCGGCCTTGTTGCCGATTTGACAGCCGAGCGCGTAGCAAGAATCGGTCGGATAAACGATCACGCCCCCGCTGCGCAGCACCTCGGCCGCTTGACGAATGAAGCGCCGCTGGGGCGATATCGGGTGCAGTTGCAGATAGATACTCATGATCCAACGGCTATGATACCCGGATGAACCAGCTCCTCGAATTGTCCCCGCTCATCGTTTTTTTCTTGGTGTTCAAGCTTTTCGGCATTTATTGGGCCACGGCTGCGCTCATGCTCGTCTTGAGCGTCGTGCTGCTCGTGCATCGTCTGCGCACCGGCCGCTTCAAAACCATGCACATCGTCACGCTCGCCGTGGCGCTGGTTTTGGGCACGGCTACCCTGTGGTGGCACGATAAACGCTTCATTCAATGGAAGCCCACGGTGCTGCTCGCCTTGACCGCCCTCGCCTTTCTCGGCAGCGCGGGGATCGGCAAAAAGCCGCTCGCGCGGCGCATGCTCGAAGGCGCGTTCAGCGAGCCGCTGGAGATTTCGCGCGAGACCTGGCTGCGCATCAATTTTCTGTGGGTCATCTGGTTCGCGCTGCTCGCCACGGCGAACATCTACGTGGCGCGAAACTTCACCGAGAGCGTGTGGGTGTACTTCAAAGTGGTCGGTATCAGTGCGGCGACGCTCCTCTTCATGATTCCGCAGGTGGTATGGCTGAACAGTAAGGCCAAGCCCGTACCCTCGGGCACTGAGCCCCCGTGAGCCGCGCGACCCGCGAGGAGCGGCTGCGCCGGCGGCTCACCGCCGAATTTGCCCCGCTGCAGCTCAGCATCGAGGACGAAAGTCACCTGCACGCCGGACATGCGGGGGCCGCCGGCGGACAGAGCCATTTTCGCGTGCGTATCGTGGCCGAGGCGTTCCGCGGCATCTCCCCCGTGGCCCGCCACCGCTTGGTGTACGCCGCACTCGCCGACATGCTGAAGAGAGATATCCACGCGCTTGCGATCGAAGCGCTCCCCCCGGCAGAGGAGTGAGCGCGCGGCATTCGCCGAGCGCGGTATTTCGCCAATTGCGAGGAATTGTCTTAAACTGCCGCCCCCGGGCGCGTCGGCCATATCGGCCAAAGTCCCTTTTTGCGTAGAGGATCTCAATGAGCCATTTTTTTCGTTCGCCCTGGACCATGGCGTCCATCGTGATAGCCATTGTCGCGCTGGCGGCCTGCGGCAAGACTCAACAGGCGGCGGCGCCCCCGGCCGCGTCCGATAAACCCGCGCAGGCGCCGGTCGCAACCGTGAACGGTACGCCGATAACACGCACCGAATATGACGTATATGTGAAAAGTCTGCTGCAGGGTAAGCAGCAGGAATTGACGCCCGATCAAAAGAATCAGGTGCTGGACGAGCTGATCAGCATCCAGCTGCTGTCGGCACAGGCCGACAAGGAAGGCTTGGACAAGAACCCGGACACCGAGGCGCAGCTCGAAGTCCTGCGCATGCGCGTGCTCGCCGACGCGGCGTCGCAGAAGTATCTGAAGAGTCTACAGCCCACGGATGCGGAACTGCACGCCGAATACGACTCGGCCATCGCCTCGATGGACAAGACCGAATATCATGCGCGGCATATTCTGGTCTCGAGCCAGGATCAGGGCGAACAGGTCATCAAGAAACTCAAGGGCGGCGCGAAATTCGAGGACCTCGCCAAGTCTCAGTCGATTGATACCGGCTCCAAAACGAACGGCGGCGATTTGGGCTGGTTTACCACCTCGCACATGGTCAAGCCGTTTGCCGATGCCGTCACAGGATTGAAAAAAGGCGAAGTCACCCCGTCACCCGTGCAAACCCAGTACGGCTGGCACGTCATCCAGCTCGAGGACACGCGCGATGCCACTCCGCCGCCGTTCGATCAGGTCAAGAGCCAGCTCACCAACGCCGTGATTCGCAAGAAGCTGCAAGCCTATGTGGCGGACTTGAAGAAGAACGCGCAAATCGAAAAGAACCTGCCCGGCGCAAATCCGCCGGCGGCAACTGCACCAGCAGCGAGTCCGTAATTCCGACGGGTGGCCACGGGCAGGATGCATGCGTCCTACGGGTGGCCATTGATGGCCACCCCGGGCGCGCGCGAAGCAGGACGGGTCCGTGCCAGCTATTCTTTCAGCAATCTCAAGAACGCCGGCTCATCGAGCACCGTGACGCCGAGCTCCTGGGCTTTTTTGAGCTTCGAACCCGCATCCTCGCCCACCACGACGTAGTCGGTCTTTTTCGACACGCTGCCGCTGACTTTACCGCCGCGCTGCGTGATCGCATCCTGGGCCGCCTGGCGGGTTAGTTGGGCGAGCGTGCCGGTCAGCACGAAGGTCTTACCGGCAAATTCTCCTAGCGGAGGCCGTCGATCGACCGCCGGCCAGGTGATGCCGCTCGCCAACAACCGCTTGAAGAGCTTCACATTCTCGGGGTTCTCGAAATAGGCGCAGATGTTGCCCGCCACGACGGGACCCACGTCCGGTACGCGTTGGATCTCCTGCGCCGATGCGCTGCGCAGCGCCGCCGCGTCGCCGAAGTGCTGGGCGAGCGCCAGCGCCGTCGCCTCGCCGACATCGCGGATGCCGAGTGCATACAAAAAGCGCGGCAACGTGGTGTGCTTTGCCGCAGCGATGGCCGAGCGCAATTTCTGGGCGGATTTCTCACCCATACGGTCGAGCGTCGCGAGCTGCGCGGTTTTGAGCTCGAATAAATCGGCAGGCGTTCGCACCCAGTCCCGATCTACCAGCTGCTCGACGAGCTTGTCGCCGAGCCCTTGGATGTCGAGCGCGCGGCGCGAGGCAAAGTGCTTGATTTCCTCTTTACGCTGTGCGGGGCAGGTCCTGCCGCCGGTGCAGCGTGCGACGGCTTGATCGGACTCGCGTATCACCGGCGATCCGCACACCGGGCACACCTTCGGCAGCGCGACCAGCTTCGCGCCCGCGATGCGGCGCTCCGACAGCACACGCACGACCTCCGGGATCACATCACCGGCTCGACGAATCACCACGGTATCCCCCGGCCGCACGTCCTTGCGCGTCATCTCGTCCATATTGTGCAACGTCGCATTGCTCACCGTGACGCCGCCGACAAAGACCGGCTCCAACCGTGCCACCGGCGTAAGGGCGCCCGTACGCCCCACCTGAAACTCGATGTCGCGCACCGTCGTCAAGGCCTCTTCGGCAGGAAATTTGTGCGCAATGGCCCAACGCGGTGCGCGCGAGACGGAGCCGAGTTGCCGCTGCAGTTCGATGTCGTCGACCTTGTAGACCACGCCGTCGATTTGATACGGCAATTTGGCGCGCGCCGCGCCCATTTCACGGTAATACTCGAGACAGCCCTGGATCGAATCGACCACGCGGGATTGCGGACAAATCTTAAATCCCCAGCTGCGCAGGGACTTGAGCATCTCGCCGTGATGCGACGGAATGTCTCCTCCCTCCACGTAACCGATGCCATAGATGAACATGTCGAGCGGACGGGCCGCGGTGATCCGCGGATCGAGCTGACGCAAACTGCCCGCGGCGGCATTGCGCGGATTGACGAAGCTCTTATCGCCGCGCGCCAGCGCTTCCTTGTTGAAGCGTTCGAAGCCGGCCAGCGGCATGAACACCTCACCGCGCACCTCCAGCACCCGCGGCGCATTCGCTGCCCGCAACTTCAGCGGCAACGCACCGATGGTGCGGAGATTTTGCGTGATGTCCTCGCCGGTCTCGCCATCGCCGCGAGTAGCTCCCTGCACGAAGGCGCCGCGCTCGTACAGCGCGCTCACCGCCAAACCGTCGAGCTTGGGCTCCGCCGAGTAGCGGATGGTTTTGGCCTGCGGCAGGCGTTCGCGGATCCGCCGGTCGAAATCCCGCACTTCCTCATCGCTGAAGGCGTTGTCCAATGACAGCATGGGGATGCGGTGCCGCACGGCGCCGAACGCGGCGACCGGCGCCGCCCCGACGCGCTGCGTCGGCGAATCCGCGGTGAGCAGCTCGGGATACCTGGTCTCGATGCCGCGCAGTTCGAGCATGAGCCGATCGTATTCGGCATCGGGCACTTCCGGATTGTCGAGTGCGTAATACCGATAGTTGTATCGCTCCAAGAGTTCGCGCAGCTCGACGGCGCGTACCGCCGCCGCGCGTTTTGCATTGTCCTTTTCACTCTTGGCGCTCAAAGGAGCCTAGCGCAACAGGGATTGAAAGCGCGCCACTTCCTCGCGCAGCGCTGCGGCTCGCTGCGGCGAGAACGGCATCCCTTTGGCGTCCTGCACCGTTCCCGACAGCTCGCGCGCCAAATCACGCGCAGTCGACAAGAGCGCGTCGACCGTCTGCAGCGGCTCGAGCGGTCCCGGCAGTACCGCAAACAAGGTCACGCCGCGGAAGTCCGCTTCGGCCATGCTCGCGATATCGAAGGTGCCCGGCTCGATCAGGCTTGCGACGCAAAATAGGCTGCGGCCGTCGCTATGCTTGCGGTGATAGACCTGGTATCGCCCGTATGCCAGTCCGTGAAGTTCGAGCGCCGCCATCAAGGCCGCTCCGGACCAGCGTGCGTCGCCGACCGCACATACGCGCAGCGTCACGATCTTCTGCATCTCACATGCATTCGGAACTTGCGGTGTGACCGTGGCGAGACGCTCGCTGTTCTCCGTGACCGGCCGCAGCGAGGATATGGGCGCCGGCGTGGGCGGCGGCGTTGCCGTTGGCCCGCGCGTTGGCGTTGGCCCGGCCGTTGGCGTTGGCCCGGCCGTTGGCGTTGGCGCCGGCCCCGGCGTTGGCATGCGCGGTCGCGGCGCCGCTGCGGTTCGCGGCAGCGTTGCCGCCGCCGGCGGCTTGATCGCGCTGTCGATCTCCACGGTGATCTCCAGCGGATCGGCGTGGGTGCTCATGGGTCGATCCAGCGCGGGCACTCGCTCGAACTCGCCGGTGTGGATGCTGAGCGGCTCCAAAGGCGGTACGCTCCAATCGCGAGATTCGGTTGCATGGGGGGGCCGTTTCTCGGTCAGTGCGCGTTCGCCGGCAGCTCCTCCGAACGCGGGTATGGTCGCGGCGCTCGACTCGCGGAGCTCGGCATTTCCCGGCGCCTGGCCGGAGCGACGCACCGTCCACCACCAGATGGCGCCGATTGCCAGTATTCCCAGCCCCAACAATATCCAGCGCAATTCGCTCAACTGAGCGTGTCCTTACATCGCGGCCATACGCACGGCCTCGTCCACGTCCACGGCCACCAAGCGCGACACGCCCGGCTCGTTCATGGTGACGCCCACGAGTTGCGATGCCATTTCCATGGTGCTCTTGTTGTGCGTGATGAATATGAACTGCACGGTGCGCGACATTTCGCGCACGATGTCGCAGTAGCGTCCGACGTTGTTTTCGTCCAGCGGCGCATCGACCTCGTCGAGCAGGCAGAACGGTGCGGGATTCAAATCGAAGATCGCGAATACCAACGCCACCGCGGTCAATGCTTTTTCGCCGCCCGACAATTGGCTGATCGTGCTGTTGCGCTTGCCCGGCGGGCGCGCCATCACCGAGACACCGGCCGCCTCGGGTTCCTCTCCCGAGAGTTCCAAGTAGGCATGGCCGCCGCCGAACAGGCGCGGGAACTTCTCCTTGAGCCCCGCATTCACCCGATCGAAAGTATCCTCGAATCGGGTACGGGTCTCGCGGTCGATCTTGCGGATCGCCGATTCCAGAGTTTCCAGCGCGTCGGTCAGATCCTTGCACTGACGATCGAGGTACTCCTTGCGTTCGGATTGCTCTTTGAACTCGTCGATCGCCGCGAGATTCACCTGGCCCAGGCGCTCGATTTTTCCCCTCGTCTCCTCGAGTTGCGATTCCCAGCCTTCCGCCGTCGCCTCGGCGGCAAGTCCGGCGAGCAGCGCGGGAAGCTCGAAATTGGTGGCGGCCAATTGCTCGGCGACGCCTTCGCGGCGCACGCGCACCTGCTGTGCGGCAAGGCGTGCGTCATCCAAGGCGCCGCGCGCCGACTCGACTTGCTGCTCGATCGATGCGCAGTGCGTTTCACGGTCTCTCAGCAAGGCATCCAGCTCGTCGCTGGCAATTCTTGCAGCCTGTAACTCGCCCTCGATCTGCGCGCGCACCTTGAGCGCTTGATCGAGCTGCGCGAGCTGCTCTTGGAGTGGGGCTTCGCCATCCTTAAGCTGCCGCGCCAATTCGTCGCGCCGCAGGGCCAAGTCCTGCAGTTGCTTCTCCACGCGCGTGAGTGTGGTACCGAGCGAGGCATGCGATGAGCGGCGCGATTCCACCTGCAGCGCCAATTCGCGGGCCCGCTGCTGCGTCGCCTGCGCCGCGGCGCGAGCGGCGCTGAGCTCCGCCCGCAACCGCTCGCGCTCCTGCTCGAGTTCCATGCGTTTCGGCTCGAGCGCCGCCAAGGCTTCGATGGCGGTCTCCATGCGGCCGCGCGCCGCCTGCAAATCGCTTTCGGTGCGCGTAAGGTCGGCGCTCACGTCCTCGAGGCCCGTCTGGAGCTGGCTCAAGCGCCGCGCAGCGTCCGCGGTGCGTGCCTGGGCCGCATCGAATTCCGCCCGCCGATCCACATGCTCTCGATGCAGCCGGTTGACGTCGGTTTGAAGCCGATCGCGGCGATCTTCGCAATCGTGCACGCGCTCACGGGTGAGCTCGAGCGCGTGTTCCAGATCCTTCACCCCGGCTGCAAGCCGGCTCACCTCGGCGCGAAGCTCGCGCAGCAACTCCTCGCGTTCGATCACACCGGTATGCGGTTCAGGATCGCGCGACAGACGCAGCCAGTCGGCCCCCATCCAGATGCCGTCGCGTGTGACCACCGATTGACCGGCCGCCAAACCGGCCCGCACTCGCAGCGCCTCGCCCAAAGTCTCGGCCGTAAACACGCATGACAGCACCGAGCTCAGGTACGGCGCGTCCTGCACCTTCGCCCGCAAGCAAGCCGAATCACCTTCGGACGTGCCCGCATTCAAGCTCACGACCGCCAGATGCCCGCCGTCGAAGCTCGCCAGCAGATCGGTGACCGCGTCCAAACCGTCGACGCACACAGCTTCGAGGTAGGAGCCCAGCACGGTTTCAACGGCTCGCTCCCAGCCGCGCTCCACCCGCAGTTGTTGCGCTACGCGCGGCCGCTGGTCGAGCGACTGAGCCTTCAGCCACTGCGTCACCTTGCCGGATACCTTGCCGAGCGCGGCCTGCTGCAGCGCCTCGGTGGACACCTGCGAGCCCAGAGCCTGCTGCCAGCGCGCACGCAACTCGTTGAGTGACTGCGTTTGCTCGCGCTCGCGATCGCGCGCGAGCGACAATTCAGCCAGCAATTGCTCAAGCTCGGCCGCGGCCTTCTCACCGGCCTCGCGCGCCTGCGCGGCCTGCTGCGCCAGGGTCTCCAAGGCGACCGGCGGCTGGAGCTGTGCGAGCGTCGAGCGCTCCGTTTCTTGACGCTCCTGCTGTTGCAGCAGGCGGCGCTGCTGATTTTCCAGCTCCTCGATTCGAGCGCGCTCGACCTGCGCCTCTCGCTGTCCCTCGGCGACCGATTGGGCGTGCGCGTCCGAGGCGAGCTGCCATGTCGCGAGCGCGTGCTCGCAGCGCTCCAATAGGCGCGAGGCGCCGCGCTCCTCCTCGTGCGCCAGATCGAGGCCGGGAATCATGGCCGCCAGCTCCGCCGCCAGCGCTTCGAGCTGACCGCGATCGCGCTGGATGACGCCGGTGAGATCCTGGACCTGTCTTTCGGCTTGATCCAAATCTGAGCGCTGGCGCTGCTGCAATTCACGCGCGTACTGAATGCTCTGCTCGACCCGTGTGACTTCGGCGCCGGCACCGTAGAAGCGCGCCTGGATGGCGCTCAGGGCGTCGGCCTTGGCGGACTGGTCGATGCGAATTTTTTCGATCCCCGCTTCCGCTTGACGCAGATCCGCAAGAACCGCATGCATCGCCGTATCGCAGCGCTGGGTCTCCGAATCGCGAACTCCCGCCTCCGAATCCAGACCCTGCAAGCGCAGCGCCAACAGTTCCGCCTGCAATTTGCGCTCTTCCTCCTTCAGGATTTGATAACGGCGCGCGGTGGCGGCCTGCCGCTGTAAGTGGCGAATCTGCTTTTCCACCTCTTCGCGCAAATCGTTCAAGCGGTCGAGGTTCTCGCGCGTCTGAGCAATCCGGCTTTCGGTCTCTCTGCGCCGCTCCTTGTAGCGCGAGATGCCCGCCGCCTCTTCCAAGAAGGCCCGCAGATCCTCCGGCCGCGCCTCGATCAACCGCGAGATCATGCCCTGCTCGATGATGGCGTAACTGCGCGTTCCCAAACCGGTACCAAGGAACAGCTGCGTGATGTCCTTGCGGCGCACCTTGATGCCGTTGATGAAGTAGTCCGACGTGCCGTCGCGGCTCACGGCACGCCGCAATGCCACCTCATTGTAGTTGGCGTACGGACCGCCGATCTTGCCCTCGGAGTTGTCGAACACCAATTCCACGGAAGCCGTACCGAGCGGTTTGCGCGCAGCGGAGCCGTTGAAAATCACGTCCGCCATCGACTCGCCGCGAAGGTGCTTGGCGGAGATCTCGCCCATGACCCAGCGCACGGCGTCGATGATGTTGGTTTTGCCGCAGCCGTTCGGACCAACGACGCCCGTGAGGCTGCTCGGAAACGTGATCGTGGTCGGATCGACAAAGGACTTGAAGCCTGCAATCTTCAGTTTCGTTAGACGCATCAGTTTGTATCAACCTTGAGTTTGACGGGGCCTTCAGAGTGACGCCGCCTGGCGCGTGGCCGGCAATGTGGCGCGTAGTGTAAAGTAAACGCCACATTGGTAAACCCCTGCCGCAAATAGCACGTCCCTGGCGCAATGAGCACATCCCCTGCCGCAATCACCACATCCCCTGGCGCAATGAGCACATCCCCTGCCGCAACGAGCGTGCCCTTTGAAATCTTTGCGAACCCGGCGCCCGAGCGGGACTACACAATCCGCATGACCATACCGGAGTTCACCTGTCTTTGTCCGAAAACCGGGCAGCCGGATTTCGCCACGTTGCAGCTCGAATACGTCCCCGACGAGCGCTGCGTGGAATTGAAGTCGCTGAAGCTTTACATTTGGTCGTTCCGCAATCGCGGCGCATTCCACGAGGCGGTGACCAATGAGATCCTGCGCGAGCTGGTTGCCGCCACCGCGCCTCGGTTCATGCGCCTGGTAGCCGAGTTCAACGTGCGAGGCGGAATTTGCACCACGATAGTGGCCGAACACCGCCGGCCGGGGTGGATCGGGCCCACCCCGGTCACGCTGCCCTAGCCGCCCCATTCGAGCCCATTGAAGGCGCGCCTTCCGGCGAGTCCGGCTGCGCGGCAGCTCCCTGTTCGGCACCCGCCGGCCCGCAGCCGTCTTGCGCTGCGGTCGATTCGCTTTTCAATCAAATAGTTACAATATTTAAATAAAGTTAATAGATGTTGCCTCGACGGCCTGTACAGGCCGCAATGCGTGAGTATAATCGCGCGCTCTTTCGTTAAGAGCGGAGTCTGCAATGCCCTCGAAAAGACCGAATAAAGCGGCTAAAAAGCCAGGTAAGGCGATCCCTAAAAAGGCGACGCGCAAAGTAGCGGTTGCCAAAAAGGCTGCACGACCGCCGCCCAGCCCAAAGCCCACGCCCGCCACATCGAAGGTAACAGTGAAGACGCAGAAACCAGCACCGAAACCCGGCGCAGCGAAATCTGCCCCCGCCCAGGCGACGCGCGCCAAGCCGTATGCCGCGCCTGTCAAATCCGAACCCAAGCCGGACGAACTGGCCGGCACCGAGAAGATCGCACCGATCAAATTCGATGCTCGTCCCTTGGTGATGACCGCCCGCGTGGCGCAAAACGACGAGGATGCCGATGTCGACTCGACGGCCTCGGCCAGTTTGCTGGCGGGGCCGCGCAATGTGCAGCCGTACATCACGCGCCGCGGCGAACAGTACATGAACAAGGAGCAGTTGGAGCACTTCGCTCGCATTCTGCAGAACTGGAAGCGCGATCTCATGGTCGAGGTCGACCGCACCGTGCTGCACATGAAGGACGAAGCCGCCAATTTCCCCGATCCGAATGACCGGGCCACGCAAGAAGAGGAATTCAGTCTGGAGCTGCGCACCCGCGATCGGGAGCGCAAATTGATTCGCAAGATTGACGAGGCGCTGAAGCGTATCGAGGACGGCACATACGGCTACTGCCTGGAGACCGGTGAGGAAATCGGGATCAAGCGCCTCGAAGCGCGACCGGTCGCAACGCTGTCGGTGGAAGCGCAGGAGCGGCGCGAGCGCCGCGAAAAGCAGTACGGCGACCGCGACGATAGATACCGCTAGCTCCTATCCCGGCCGGCCCACTGCAGACCGGCCCACTGCAGACCGGCCCGCTCCGGGTTCGCGTCCCGCTGCAAGGCCGTCGCATCCAGAACCCGCAACGGACCGGGCCGATTCCGCCTATATCGGACGCTTTGCTCCTTCGCCGACCGGCGATTTGCACCTGGGGTCGTTGTACACCGCCGTGGCGAGCTATCTCGATGCGCGCGCCAACGGCGGGCACTGGCTGTTGCGCATCGAGGATTTGGATCGGCCGCGCGAGGTCCCGGGATCCGCCGCGCACATCGTCGCGACGCTGAGGGCTTTCGGCTTCGAATGGGATGGCGAGCTGGTGCGGCAGGCGGATCGCACGCTGCACTATGCGGCTGCCCTCGACGCGCTGAGCGCGCGCGGTTTGACATTCGAGTGTTCGTGTAGCCGCCTGCAGCTGGCCGAGGAAGAGCGCTACCCCGGCAGCTGCCGGGAGCATCCGCTCATCCCGGGCGCAGCGACGGCTACGCGCCTGCGCGTCGATCCCGGCTACGTGCAATTCGCGGATCGCATTCAGGGAAGCTATCGGCAAGACGTGGCGGCAGCCGTCGGCGATGTGATTCTCAAGCGTCGCGATCAGCTGTTCGCCTATTTGTTGGCGGTGGTGGTCGACGATGCCGCCCAGGGAGTGACCCACATCGTGCGCGGCGCGGACCTTTTGGACAACACCCCGCGGCAAATCTACCTGCAGCGACTGCTCGGGCTGGCTACCCCCGCCTACGCACACGTCCCGTTGCTGGTGGAAGCGGACGGCGGCAAGCTCGCCAAATCGGCGCGCAGCGTGCGCTTGGAAGGCGGCGGCGTGGCGCTGAAGCAACTGCTGCGGGTGTTCGAGCTCTTGGGCCTTGCGCCGCCGCCCGTTCTGGCAACCGCGACGATTGGCGCCGCGTGGGCTTGGGCGCTCCCGCGATGGGACATAAACCGCATGCCTAAGCGCCTGACGCTGCCCGTGGTGGGGTGAAAAAGCAGCCCCGAGCATGTAAGAAAAGCCGGCTTGCCTTAGCGCTGCATTGCGCTATCCTTTGATTTCGCCATTCCAACAACTGGTCATTGGTAGTCAGGCACGAACCGGCATCTTCCGGTAGCGCGTCGGCCAACACGAGCGAGAAGCCCTATGAGCGATCCGCGAGTGATTAAGAAATATCCAAATCGCCGCCTTTACGATACCGTTGAAAGCCGGTACATCACATTGGCGGACGTGAGACGGCTGGTCGTCGAGAGAATCGACTTCGTTGTCGTGGACAAGAAGAACAATGCGGACATTACGCGCAGTATCTTGCTGCAGGTCATCGCCGAACAAGAGCACCTCCCCGAGCCGATTCTGACGCAGGAATTCATGGTCAACGTGATCCGCTCTTACGGCAGCGCCATACAAAGCCAAGTGAGCGCTCACCTGGAACAAGCCTTGAAGCTGTTCCTGAGTCAGCATCAGCAGGTTCGTGAGCGCGCCAAGCCGGCGGCGGACGCACCGCGGCCGCGCACTCCGGACGAGGGTTACAAGGCGCTCTCTTCCTCGGTGCGCATTCGCGACAACGAGAAGGATCGGGAGGAATCGAATCTCACCAAATGACGCAGCGGTCCTTCCTGACCATGGGACTCGAGTCCGGAATCCCAAACGCCGCCTGAAACTCGGGGCTGTTGGAGAGCGTGGCGTTGGTGCGGTACTGCGCCGGCGGGTGCGGGTCCGTGGTGACCATCTCCTGGGCCTGCTCCGGGCGTAGGGCGCCTGCCCAGGACTGTGCGAAGGCCAGAAAGAACTGTTGATCCGGCGTGAATGCCTGATTGCCGGGTGACGCCTCGCCGGACCTGAGGGCATGCAATGCGCGCCATGCCAACATCAAGCCACCGAGATCCGCCGTGGCTTCCCCCGTCACCAATTCGCCTTGCACGTGCAGACCGCCGCTCACCGTGAAGCGCGAGTATTGCTCGGCGATACAGCGCGTCGCCTCGCGGAATTTGGTGAGGTCGGCGGGCGCCCACCAGTCCTTGAGATTGCCATGCCCGTCGAATTTGGCGCCTTCATCGTCGAATCCATGGGTCATTTCATGGCCGATGGTCGCGCCGGTCGCCCCATAGTTCACCGCATCAGGCCAGCTCACATCGAAATACGGCGGCTGGAGGATTCCCGCCGGCACGTTCAAGCTGTTCATCGAGGGGTCGTAGTAGGCATTCACGGTTTGCGGCGTCATGTACCACTCGCTGCGATCGACGGGCTTGCCGATCTTGGCGAGCTCGCGCTTTTGTTCGAATTCGTTGGCGCGCAGCACGTTGAGCACATACGGACCGCGGTCGATCTCGAGTCCGGCATAGTCGCGCCAGCGATCCGGATAGCCGATACGCAGCTGCATTAGTTCCAATTTCTGTATGGCTGCATCGCGCGACGAAGGCGTCATCCAGGCGAGCGTCTTGAGGTCCGTGCGCAGCGCATCGCGAATGTTCGACACCATGGCGGCGGCCGCCTCTTTGGCAGCCGGCGGAAATTTCTGCACCACATAAAGCTGTCCGATTGCAAAACCCAACGCCTCGTCCTCGGCCCGCAATACCCGCAGCCAGCGCGCCTGCAGTTCCTGGGCGCCGGTCAGCACCGCCGTCATGCGAAAATCCTCGTCCACGAACGGCTTGGAGAGATACTGCGCGTAGCCGTCGATGAGCTGCCAGCGCAGATAGGTCTTCCAATCCGCGAGCGGTGTGCGCTTGAGTTCCCGGTCGACGGCCTGGAAGAACTTCGGCATGCCGACGTTCAGCGACACAATCTCCGGATGCCCGAGACTCGAGAGCAATTGACGCCAATTCAGGTGCGGCGTGAGCGTCTGCGCACCCTCGAGCGTCACCGGGTGGTAAATGGCGCTCGGATTGCGCTGTTCGACATCCGGCATTGACGCCTTAGCCAATCGCGTCTCGAACCCCATGACCGCTTTGGATTCGCGCTCGGCATCGGCCGGCGCATCACCCAACAGGGCGAACATGCGGGTCACGTGCAGGACATAGGCGGCGCGCGCCGCCGCAAATGTCGGGGCACTCTTCAGATAGTAATCGCGGTTGGGCAGCCCAAGACCGCTCTGGCTCGCGACCGCGATGACCTGCGTAGAGTCCTTGAAATCCTGCATCTGGCCGATTTGCAGCGGCGCCTCGACGCCGATCGACTGCAGATGCGCGATCTCTTCCAACAGCTCGGCGGGATTGCTGATGAGGGCAATGCGCGCGAATTCCGGCTGCAGCGGCGCGATTCCCGCCGCATCGATGCCGCGCTCATCCATGCCGCTCGCGTAGAAGTCGGCCACTTTGCGCTCAACGCTGCCCTCCGGCCAGTCGTCCTTTCCCAAAGATTCCACCAGTCCGCGGATGAAGCTTTGGTTCTCCTGCTCGAGAATGGTGTCCACGCCCCAGTAGGATCGATCCGGCGGGATGGGGTGGGACTTGAGCCAGCCGCCGTTCGCAAAGCGAAAGAAATCCGTGCTCGGTGCGACCGAGCGATCGAGCCACTCCGGATGCTGACCATCGGCACTTGCGAGGCTCTTGCCGGCGCTGTCGACGCTCGGCGGCGGCGGCGATTCAGCCCGCGGGGCGAGTCGGACGGAGTCGGCCACCGCGGCACTCGGCGCGACGGCCGCCGCGGCGCGGGGTGCAACCGGCGCTGCCGTCGCGAGCAGCGCAGCCGCCGTAAGCGCCGCGATGCAAGAAAAGGTTGCGGAGCGAGTGCGCCTCTCGTTACGCCGCGTCCACATTGCGCATAGACAGGCGCACGCGGCCTTGCCGGTCCACCTCGAGCACTTTGACGCGCACCACATCGCCCTCCTTCAGCTTGTCTCCTACGCGTTCCACGCGCTCTTCGGATATCTGGGAAATGTGGACCAAGCCGTCGCGGCCCGGCAGAATCGTCACGAACGCGCCAAAGTCCATCAAACGCGCGACCCTGCCCTCGTAGACGCGGCCGACTTCGACGTCGGCCGTGATCAACTCGATACGGCGCTGTGCTTCGCGACCCGCCGCGCCTTGCACCGAGGCGATCTTCACCGTGCCGTCGTTCTCGATGTCGATCGAAGTGCCGGTCTCTTCGGTGATCTGACGAATCACCGCACCGCCCTTGCCGATGACATCGCGAATCTTCTCAGGATCGATCTTCAGCGTGATGATGGTCGGGGCCCATTCGGACATGTTCTCGCGCGGCTTGGCGAGCACCTTGTTCATTTCGCCCAAGATGTGCAACCGGCCGCTGCGCGCCTGATCCAGCGCCGCCTTCATGATCTCGCGCGTGATGCTCGTGATCTTGATGTCCATTTGCAGCGCGGTGATCCCGTCTTTGGTGCCCGCCACTTTGAAATCCATGTCGCCCAGGTGATCTTCGTCGCCCAATATGTCCGTGAGGACCTTGAAGCGCGCGCCTTCCTTCACCAGGCCCATGGCCACCCCGGCCACGGCTCCCTTGATCGGCACCCCGGCGTCCATCAGTGCCAAGCTGGTGCCGCAGACCGAGGCCATGGAACTCGAGCCGTTGGACTCGAGGATTTCCGACACCACGCGGATCACGTACGGAAACTTGTCCAAGTCCGGCATGACTGCTTTGACGCCGCGTTTAGCCAGATTGCCGTGGCCGATCTCGCGGCGCTTTGGCGAGCCCATCATGCCCGTTTCGCCCACGCTGAACGGCGGGAAATTGTAATGAAGCATGAACGGCTCTTTGCGTTCGCCGGTCAAGCCGTCGATGATCTGCGCATCGCGCCCGGTGCCCAGCGTCGTTACCACCAGCGCCTGCGTCTCGCCGCGGGTGAACAACGCGGAACCGTGGGTTCGCGCCAGCACGCCGGTGCGGACGGCGATCGGACGGACGGTCTTGGTGTCGCGCCCGTCGATACGCGGATATCCCTCGAGAATCCTATCGCGCACCAACCGATGTTCCAGATTGAAGAATTCCGTGGCGACTTCTTCCTTGGAAAACTTGGGCGAGTCGCCCCCTGCCAAGGCCTCGAGCAGCTTGTTCCTGATGTCATCGATTTTGGCGTGACGCTGCTGCTTCTCGGTCAGCGCATATGCCGCCGCCAGATCCTTCTCGGCAAAGGTACTGACGGCCAGCTTCAGTTCGCCGATCTCCAAGGGTATGGCCCAGTCCCATTTCGGCTTCCCGGCTTGCGCCGCGAGCTCCTTGATGGCCTTGATCGCGATCTGCATCTGTTCGTGGCCGAACATCACCGCACCGAGCATGACTTCCTCGTCCAAGCCGCGCGCCTCGGACTCGACCATCAGCACGCCCTCTTCGGTGCCGGCCACCACCAGATCGAGCATCGATTCGTTGAGCTGCGTTGCGGTGGGATTGAGGATGTACTTGCCGTCATGGTAACCCACGCGCGCCGCGCCGATCGGACCCAAGAAGGGCATTCCGGAAATCGCCAGTGCCGCGGAAGCGCCGATCAGCGATGCAATGTCCGGATCCACTTCAGCATTGACCGACAGCACCGAGGCCACGACTTGCACTTCGTTGGTGAAGCCTTCCGGAAACAGCGGCCGAATCGGACGATCGATCAAGCGCGAAGTGAGAGTTTCCTTCTCGGTGGGCCGCCCTTCGCGTTTGAAGAAGCCGCCGGGAATGCGGCCTGCGGCGTAGGTCTTTTCCTGATAATTGACCGTCAGCGGAAAGAAATCGCGGCCCGGCGTCGCCTTCTTCACGCCCACCGCGGTCACCAGCACCACCGTCTCGCTCATGGTCACGAGTACCGCGCCGTCCGACTGGCGAGCGAGCTCGCCCGTTTCGATCGTTACGGTGTGGTCCCCATACTGAAAACTCTTCTTTGGATGGCTCACATAGGCCCCTTATGTCGGAAATGATTGGACACGCCAGCCCTTGCAATCAAGCGGGGCCCGGCGACGGCGCCTGTTAGCGGCGTAACCCGAGACGTTCGACCAACTGCGCGTACTTGTCCGGCGTCTTGGCTCTAAGATAATCGAGCAGCTTGCGCCGCTGATTGACCATCTTGAGCAGTCCGCGACGCGAGGCATGGTCGGCTTTGTGCGTGGTGAAATGCTGGCTCAAGCCGTTGATGCGCTCGGACAATAAGGCTATTTGAACTTCGGGGGAACCGGTATCCTGCGCGCTGCGCTGGAATTTACCGACGACGCCGGTCTTTTCTTCGCGAGTAAGTGGCATTGAAATCAAACCCTCAATCAATAACTTAGACCCTTTAAGAAGGCGCGCATTGTACGCGTCGCAGCAGTTGCCCTCAAGCTCGATTAACGCGGCTCACGCGGATTACTCCGTCAGGCTCCTAGCCCGAGGAAATAAGTCGCAGCGGCACCAGCCGTCCTTTCGGTTCAATCGCCGCCAACCCTAGGAATCCGAGCCCCGCCGCATATATACGTACATTTTCCGGCACATTTCCCGGCGGTTCCACCGGTATCGATAAGGTCTGACCCTGCCGAAATGCGCTGACACCCTGCGCCGGCAAATCCAATCGCCGCCAGTCGGTCAACGCGGCATCGACGGGCAGCAAAGTCTGCATGCGTTGCGCCGGTGTCATCGACTCCAATGTTTCGAAGCTCCATTGCGGCTCGCTCGCGAACGGCGCCACGCCCAGCCGGCGCAGGCCGACCACATGCCCGATCGTCCCGAGGCGCGCGGCCAAATCTTCCGCCAAGACGCGAATGTAAGCGCCTTTCGTGCAGCGCACATCGAACGACAGCAGAGGAGAGCGCCAATCGAGCAAGCGCATCTCGTGAATCACCACCCGGCGCGGCGCCCGCTCGCGCCATAGCCCCGCGCGCGCATATTCGTACAAGGGCTTGCCGTCCTGCTTGATGGCCGAATGCATCGGCGGCACCTGCGAGTATTCGCGCGGAAACTCCACGAGCGCCTGCCGCATGTGCTGCACCGAGAAGTGCGGCAACTCGCGCCGCTCGATCACGAGCGATTCGCAATCGGCGCTCGGCGTGCGCTCTCCCAAGCGCACCGCGACGCGGTAGGTCTTGTCGGCATCGAGCAGCTGCGCGCCGAACTTGGTGGCCTCGCCAAAACAGATCGGAAGCATCCCCGACGCCAGCGGATCGAGCGATCCAGTGTGGCCCGCCTTGCGCGCACCGAACAGCCGCTTGAGGCGCGCCACCGCGCCCGCCGAGCTCATGCCCAAAGCCTTGTCGAGCAACAAGATCCCGTGGATATCCTCTGGCATCATTCGGCCTTCTTGTTGACGGAGTCGATCAACTGCGTCAGGCGCACGCCGTGCTCGATCGAGGTGTCGAGTACAAAGCTCAACGTCGGCGTGTGGCGAATCATCAGGGATCGCGACAAGGCATTGCGCAAGAATCCCGCCGCACTCGAAAGTCCGGCCTGCACTTGGGCGTCCGGACCTTGCTTGCCGAATACCAGGTAGTGCACCCGCGCAGCGCGCAAATCGCCCGTGACGTCGACCGCCGTGATGGTCACGTTGCCGATGCGCTCATCTTTCACGTCGCGCCGCAGAAGCTCCGTCAGCTCGCGCCGGATCTGTTCACCCAGGCGTCGAGCACGAGGATTATTCTTCGCCATGGACCTAGCCGGGACTATTCATGAACAACAGAAGAGCTGGAAAAAGGCCGGATCAGATAGGTATTTTCCGGAGCGTGAAAAACAGGGCTCGGCGCATGCGCCGAGCGGGTTCGCCAGGGGTGCGGCGCATGCGTCGCACGGGTGGCCATGGGTAGGACGCATGCGTCCTACGGGTGGCCATGGATGGCCACCCCGGGCTTGCGCGAAGCAGGGAGAGCGCAGCGCAATGGCCACCCCGGGCTTGCGCGCAGCAGGGACTGCGTAGCGCAATGGATTCACGGCGGTCCGGAAAATACCTATCTGATCCAGCCTTGGTGCATGACAATGCGTATCCTTCATGAATAGTTCGCGCTACAGCGTGCGCGCCACTTCCACCCGCGAATAGCACTCGATCTGATCGCCTTCACGCACGTCGTTGTAGTTCTTCACGCCGATACCGCACTCGGTTCCGGCGCGCACCTCGTTGACGTCGTCCTTGAAGCGCTTCAAGGATTCCAGCGCACCCTCGAAGATGACCACATTGTCGCGCAGCACCCGAATCGGGAAATTGCGGCGCACGTAGCCGTCGACAACCATGCAGCCGGCAACCGTACCGAACTTGCTCGAGCGAAAAACGCTGCGAACCTCCGCAAGGCCCACGATCTGCTCCTTGACCTCGGGGGCCAACATGCCGGTGAGCAGCGAGCGGATATCATCGATCGCCTCGTAGATGATGCTGTAATAGTGGACATCGACGCCGTGCTCCTTGATCGCAGCGCGTGCCGCCGCATCGCCGCGCACGTTGAATGCAATGATTCGAGCTTTGGAGGCGGCGGCGAGCGTCACGTCCGACTCGGTGAGACCGCCGACGCCGGCGGCCACCACGTTGACCGCTACCTCCCCGGTCGACAAGCCGTTCAACGAATCGCGCAACGCCTCGACGCTGCCCTGCACGTCCGCTTTGACCAAGAGCTGTACCGTATTGGGCTTGTTCTCGCCCATGCTGGAAAACACGTCCTGCAGGTTCGCGCTCTTTTGCGCCAGTTTGACGTCGCGCGATTTGGATTGACGGTGCATCGCGACTTCACGCGCCTTGCGTTCGCTCTCGACCACCAACAATTCTTCGCCCGCGTTCGGTGCGCCCGACAGGCCCAACACCACCACCGGAATCGAGGGTCCCGCTGCCTCCACCGGTTTTCCGGCCTCGTCGAACAGCGCCCGGACCCTGCCGAATTCCTGGCCGATCAACAGCGGATCGCCGAGCTTCAGAGTGCCGCGCAGCACCAACACGGTCGCCACCGGGCCGCGGCCTTTCTCCAGACTCGACTCGATCACATAGCCGGCTGCAAGCCCGGCAGTGGGCGCCTTCAACTCGAGCACTTCGGCTTGCAATAAAATGCTGTCGAGCAACTGATCGACGCCCTGGCCGGTACGCGCCGACACCGCCACGAAAATGTTCTCTCCGCCCCACTCCTCGGGTACGACGCCGTACTTGGTGAGCTCTTGCTTGACGCGTTCCGGATCCGCCTCCGGCTTGTCCATCTTGTTGAGCGCAACCACGATCGGCACCTTGGCCGCCTGCGCATGTTGTATCGCTTCGATGGTCTGCGGCATGACCCCGTCGTCGGCGGCGACCACCAAGATCACGATGTCGGTCACCTTGGCGCCGCGAGCTCGCATGGAAGTAAATGCGGCATGACCCGGAGTGTCGAGGAACGTGACCATGCCTTTCGCGGTTTCCACATGGTACGCGCCAATGTGCTGCGTGATGCCGCCCGCCTCGCCCGCCGCCACCTTGGTGCGCCGGATGTAGTCGAGCAATGAGGTCTTGCCATGATCGACGTGGCCCATCACGGTCACGACCGGGGGACGCGGCAAGACCTCGAGGGAGGCATCCGCATTGCCCTGCAGATCGTCCTCGATGACATTTTCCTTGCGCAGCACCGGGGTGTGGCCCATTTCCTCCACCACCAGCACGGCCGTATCCTGCTCGATCATTTGATTGATCGTAGCCATGACGCCCATGTTCATCATGACCTTGATGACCTCGGTCGCCTTGACCGCCATCTTTTGCGCGAGTTCGCCGACCGTCATGGCCTCGCCGATCGCGACTTCGCGCACCACCCGAGCGGTCGGCATTTCGAATCCGTGCTTGGTATCGGCCTCGCCGCCGACGGTGCGGCGGCGACCGTCGCGCGACTTCTTCTTCTTGTGGCGCGAACTGACATCGCCGACGATGTGCAGCTCCTGGCGGCCGTAGCGGGTCGCCTTGTCGTCCGCGGCTTCGCGCGCCGCTTTGCTGGGTTTTGCCGCGGCGGCCGCCTTGCGTTCGCGCTCGGCTTGCTCTTGCGCCAGCGCTTCGGCTTGGCGCCGTGCCTCTTCCTCGGCGGTTCGCTTGCGATTCTCTTCATCGCTCCGTCGCCGGTTCTCTTCCTCGAGCCGTTCGCGATCGAGGCGCTCCTTCTCCAGCCGTTCGCGCTCGACGCGCTCGAGCGCGGCCTTCGCCTGCTCTTCGGATTCTCGCTGCCGCTCGATTTCCTCTTGTTGGTGCCGGGCCTGGTCCTCGAGAACCTCGCGCTTCACATACGTGCGCTTGCTGCGCACCTCAACGTTCACGGTGCGCGCACGGCCTTGCGGGCTCGCGAGCTTCAGTTCCGACTGCGACTTGCGTCGCAAGGTGATTTTTCGCGGCGCGGCATCGGCTTGGCCCTCATCACGCCCATGACTGCGGCGCAGATGCGTCAGCAGCTCGTGCTTCGCATCCTCACTGATCATGTCCTCGGCGCCTTCAACCTTGATCCCGGCCTGATCGAGCTGCAGCAGCAGCCGATCGACCGGTACCTTCAGCACCTCGGCGAATTGCGCGACGGTTACATCTGCCATTACTGCTCCCTAAGCCTTAACTTCTTCCTCGAACCAGTGTTTGCGGGCGTCCATGATCAATTCGGCAGCCTTTTTTTCGTCGATGTTGCCCATCTCAACCAGTTCGTCGACGGCCAGGTCGGCCAGATCCTCGCGCGTACGGACCCCTTTGCGAGCCAGCGCCTTGGCTAAAGGCTCGCCCGCCACCTCCACCAAATCCGCCGCCGGCTCCGCTCCATCCATCGATTCCTCGCTGGCAATGGCTTGCGTCAGCAACACATCGCGCGCCCGGGTGCGCAGCTCCTTGACGATTTCCTCGTCGAACTCCTCGATGGTATTCAGCTCGCTCGCGGGCACATAGGCGATCTCTTCGATGGTCGAAAATCCTTCCTGCACCAGAATGCTCGCCACGTCGGCGTCGACATCGAGCTGCTTCATGAACGTTTCGCGCAGCGCGAGCGATTCGGTCTCGCTCTTCGCTTCCGCCTGCGACTCGCTCATTACGTTCAGTTCCCAGCGGGTGAGTTCGCTTGCCAAGCGGATGTTCTGGCCGCCGCGGCCGATGGCCTGAGAGAGCTTGTCCTCGGACACGGCGATATCCATCGAGTGGGAGTCCTCATCGACGACGATCGAGGTGACCTCGGCCGGCGCCATCGCATTGATGACGAACTGCGCACTGTTCTCGTCGAAGGGAATGATGTCCACGCGCTCGCCCGCGATTTCGTTCGAGACCGCCTGAACGCGCGAACCGCGCATGCCGACGCAAGCGCCCACCGGATCGACGCGAGGATCGTTGCTGCGCACGGCGATTTTGGCGCGCACGCCCGGATCGCGCGCGGCCGCCAGGATATTGATCAGGCCCTGGCCGACTTCGGGCACCTCCAGCTTGAACAGCTCGATCAGGAATTCGGGCGCAGTGCGCGACAAAAACAGCTGCGGGCCGCGCGGCTCGCTGCGCACTTCCTTGAGATACGCCTTGATGCGGTCCTGCGAACGCACGGGCTCGCGCGGAATCATCTCCTCGCGCGCGATGAAGCCCTCGGCATTCGCCCCGAGATCCACGTACACGCCGTTGCGATCGACACGCTTGACGATGCCGCTCACCAGCGTGCCCGCGCGATCCTTGTATGCATCGACCACCTGCGCCCGCTCCGCCTCGCGCACCTTTTGCACGATCACCTGCTTGGCGGTTTGCGCGAGGATTCGGCCGAACGGCACGGACTCCATCGGCTCCTCGACATAGCCGCCCGGCTCGACGTCCTTGTCGATCTCACGCGCGTCGTCCATGCGCAGCTCGCGCTCGGGAACCTCGAGCTCGGTGGAATCGTCGGCGAATACCTTCCAACGACGGAAGGTGTCGTAGGCGCCGGTCTTGCGGTTGATCGACACGCGCACGTCCAGCTCTTCGCCGTATTTCTTGCGCGTCGCAGAGGCGAGCGCGGCTTCGAGCGCGTCGAATATGATTTCCCTGTCGACGCCCTTCTCGTTGGAAACCGCGTCGACCGCCATCAAAATTTCTTTGTTCATAGCCCTAAGACTCCTGGTCACTCCGGCCGCAATCTTGCTTTCTGTATCCGCTCCAACGGCAGCTCGTGAGCCTGCCCGTCGACTTCAACCACAATCGAGTCGCCAGCGATCGATTTCAATGCTCCGACGAAGCGGCGGCGCCCGGCAATGGGCACCTTCAGCTCGGCCACTATCCGTTCACCGACAAACCGCTCGAAATGCGCGCGCTTGCGCAAGATCCGATCGAACCCCGGCGACGAGACTTCCAACGTGTAATGGCCCTTGATCGGATCTTCGATCTCGAGCACCTGACTCACCGCGTGACTCGCCGTCGCGCAGTCATCCACCGTGACCTGCAACTTCGCCCCGTCCGCACCGCGATCGCCGTCCGCGCAGCGATCAATATAGATCCGCAAAACGCCGCCGCGCCCCGCCTGCGCAAACTCGATATCGACCAATTCAAACCCGAGCGCCTCGATCGGCGGCTCTAATAAGCGCATCAAGGCGTCACGCATCCTTCGAAACCCTTCGCAAATGACGCTTCGCTTAGGAAGCGGTACCTCAAACAAAAAAGGGGACCATCGGCCCCCTGTTTTTCAATGAAAAGGCCCCTTCGAGGGGCCTATCAAAAACAACCGTTCGTCCGAACGTTCCCTCGAGAACCGTTCGCTCGAGACCAAAGCTCGCCGCCTTGATCCTAAGCCGAGGGCGCGATTATAGGCAAACCCGGCACAAGCGTAAACCCTGTTTGCCAGAAACCGGACCCCCGGAAATGACTGGGGCCGCATCGCTGCGGCCCCAGTGCTCGCTCACTCAAAAATAGCCCGTTACCAGCGCTTCGGACCTCGCGATCCGCCGCCGCCGCCGGTGCGCTCCTGAGCCTCATTCACCTTCAGCGCTCGCCCGTCGACATCGTGGCCGTTCAAGGCCTGCATGGCGCGCGCGGCATCTGCGCTTGCCATTTCAACGAAGCCGAAACCGCGGGGCCGGCCGGTGTCGCGATCATTGATCAACGCCACCGACTGCACGGGGCCGTGCTTTTCGAACAGCGCGCGCACCGCGGACTCGTCCATGGAGAACGGGAGATTGCCAACATACATTTTCGTCATGTGAAGAATACCTGCTACAAAAGAAACTATCGGCCGGTCACGCGTGCTCCCAAACGTTGAGCGGCATGCCAGCCACCTGGATCGAAGAAACCTGCTTTGTGGGTTATGGCCAAGGTGACGCCGGAGCGGCGCGGTGACCAGAAACGGACCAAGTAGAAATTCACGAACCGGCGCGGATAGTACAGCAAATTGCTGATTAATACGAATATTGCTTAATGCTATCGCAGTGCACAAGGTCAGCGGCAGCAAGCGCATTCTGAAAGCCCGGGACGCGCCAAGGCACGGACTGCTCACCCGGATGAACCACCCGCCGGGAGCAGATTATGGTGAACGCTTTGCGGGCGGCCTGTACAGGGATGCGACGCGCAGCAGCAGCGTCTGCGGATCCAGCGGCTTGACCAAGTGATCCTGAAATCCGGCCGCCAAGGCTGCGCTTCGGTCCTCCATGCGCGCAAAAGCCGTCAGTGCGATGGCGGGCAGCACGTCGGCGCCGTATCCGAGGCTCCGTAATCGACGTAGCAGCTGATAACCGTCTTGGTGGGGCATACCGATATCGCTGATCAAAATATTGGCCTTGCACGAGCCGATGCACGCCAGCGCCGCCTCGGCACCCGAGGCCTCTACGACCGTCGCGCCGACGTCGGTCAAGATGCGTCGCGTCACCTCCAGAGCATCCCCGTCATCCTCGACGACCAGCGCGACCACCGCTGAGAAGTTCATCGCGCGCAGAGTTTGACTATCGCTCACAGCCGGCCCGGTTGCATTGCGACTCAACGGAATCTTGAGCGTGAAGGTCGCGCCCAAGCCTTTCCCCGCACTGAGTGCATGAATGGACCCGCCGTGCAGTTCCGTGAGCTGCTTGACGATCGCCAACCCGAGCCCCAGCCCGCCGCGGCTTGCGTCAACGGTCGCATATTGCTGGCTGAAGCGCTCGAAAATTCGCGGCAGGAAGTCCGGCTCGATTCCCATGCCGTGATCGGTAACGAGCAGGCTGAAGGAATCGCCGCTGCGGTTTGCCGTGAGCTCGACAGTCCCGTCCCGAGCCGAGAATTTGACGGCGTTACTGAGTAGATTCCAAACGATCTGCTGCAAACGAGCCGCATCCGCTTCGATCCGCAACGGTTCCTCGCCCAATGAGGAGCGTATTTTGATACCGGCCTCTTGCGCCGCCGGGTTCACCACGTCGAGCGCCGCGCGAACGACCGGGTAGGGATCAATCGTCTTGGCGACCAAACGCAATTTGCCGAAGGTGATCCCCGCGAAGTCCAAGAGATCCGCAATCATCTGCGCCTGCAGCCTGGAATTGCGCTCGATGGCCTGCAATCCACGCATCACGGACTCGGGCAGGTCGCTCTTGCGGCTCAAGATGCTCGCCCAGCCCAAAATGGCATTCAACGGATTGCGCAGCTCATGCGACAGCGTCGCCAGGAATTCTTCTTTGTGGCGATTGCTGCGCTCGGCCTCGGTGCGCGCGGCGCGCTCGCTGGCCAGCAGGTTTTCCCACGCCCGCTCGGCCCGCAAGCGCTGAGTGATGTCGATGGCGACCAGGATTCGCCGGCCCGAACTGCTGTCCACCACCATTTGGCACTCGATTTCCGATATGCCGCCGTCCTTCCTTTCGAGCACATACTCCTGGACCGAGCGGCCGAGCGGCACAGTTTGGTCGGGCAGAAAAGCGGCCGGCTTCCCGACCAACTCCTCGGCCGCATAGCCGGTGAGCGCACAATAGGCGGGATTCACGCCCTCGTAGCGGCGCTTTTCGTCCACAATGGCTATTGCAACGGGGACCAGGTCGAACACGGTCCGCGAAGTGGCATCCATTCTCCGCCAGAGCATCCTCGTTCCTCAGCGTCGCTTGCACCGGATCGACCTTCTTATATAAAACAGTTTGGCGCCATATGGAAGTCGCCCGGTGTCGCGTTTTGGCCACAGCCAGATTCCCCCCGAAAATGTCCCCAATTGCCTTTCGGCTCACAACGGCACGTGCAATTCTTCCCGATGCTTGGCTTTCAGAAACGCCCCGTACAGGAGGCCGACAATGAGCCACGCCACACCCACCTTCGCGGCGAGCGCGCTCATCCCGGAGAACACCGCAAGCACGACGATGATCCCGCAGATCGGGACGGCCCAATGTGCAGCCCAGGCGCGGGAGCGCAGTTTCCCGGCGAAGCGCGCCAGCACGGACAAGTGCAAGAACATGAATCCGCTCAACGCACCGAAGTTCACGATCGAGGCGAGATCATCCAGCCGGTTTTTCATCAGCAGCGCGACAGCGAGCGAGATCGCCGCGGTCACCAGCATGCCTACATAAGGGGTGTGATAGCGCGGATGGATGCGCGCCAATGCACGCGGCAGCTGGCGGTCGCGGCCCATGGCGAATACCACGCGCGCCACGCCGACCTGCATGGGCAGCGCGTTCGATAGCCCGACGACGATTGCATAGGTCCACGCCAAGACGACCGCAGTCCAGGGACCGGTCGCCCACGCGGCGAGTTCGTACACCGCCGCCGCCGGATCCTTGATCGCGATTCCGGGCAGCAGGTTACCGAGAATCCACGTGAGGGCGACGAAAAACAGCGCCGAGACCACCAATACCGCGATGATCGCCCGGCCAACCACCCGTCGATCGCCGCCGCGCACCTCTTCGGCGAGCGTTGAAACCGCATCGAATCCCAGAAACGACATGATGCAAATCGACGTCGCGCTGAAAATCTTGCCGGCGTCGAAGGTCGCCGCATCGAACACGGGCTGCAGGGTCATCCCGCCGTTGCCCTTGCCGGCATACAGCGCGATCACTCCGAGCGCCATGAACCCAAGCAGAACAACGACCTGCAGCGCGACCGATACGAAATTGGCGCGCGAGGTCACCGTGATTCCGAACCAGTTCACGCCGGTGGTGACTGCCACCAATACGAGGATCCAAATGCCGCGGTCCACTCCCGGCACCAGCGTTCCCATCGCCACGGCGATCAGCACGTAGACGAAGGCAGGAATCAACAGATAATCGAGCAAGATCATCCAGCCCGCGATGAAACCCGGGAATGCACCCAGGCAATAACGCGCAAAGCCGTACACCGAGCCGGCCGTCGGCAGCATTTCGGTCATGGTGGCGTAGCTCTGCGCCGTGAAATACATGCACACGCCGCCCAGCACGTACGCGAGCACGATCAGTCCGCCGGACTCGCTCCAGACGAAGCCGAGTGTGCTCAGCGGTGCGAACGGCGCAATATAGGCCAAACCGTACAGAACGAGGTCCCAGTACGTCAGGGAGCGCTCGAGGCCAACCGCCACTCCGCTGATCTCGGCGCTCATCGGGCCGCTCGACCTTGCACCATAACTTCCACACCGTGAACCGCGGTGCTTTCGCCCATGTCGCTCTTGTTTCCGGGATTCAACACGTTGACGTTCGCTTGGTTGCGATCGGTGTCGAGCCATCGGCCCTTGTGCGCCAGTGCGACGCCGCGCGGCGTTTGATCCGAAATCCTGACTTGCAATTCGAGCCGGCCGCAGCTGTTGTGGACGAGCACGGTATCGCCGTCCGCCAGCCGCCGCTCGGCGGCGTCTGCAGGGTGCAGCGCGATGCTCGCCTGCCCAAGGCGCGCGCGGATCTTGCGCACGTTGCCGAAACTCGTATTGAGCAGCCACGCGTGCGCCGGCGTCAGCAAACGCAGAAAGCCCTGCGCCGGCCGCGGATCGCTCCAACATTGCGGAACCCGCGGCAGGCCGTCGGCCGCGGCACGCGCGCTGGCGATCTCGATTCGACCGCACGGCGTCGCAAATACTCGATCGGCGAACTGCACCGCCGGCTCCTGCGGAATCCAAATCGTGCCCTTCGCCCTGAGCGATGCGAAATCCTCGTCGAGGCCGCTGCGCGCCAGCAACGTGGACAGAATGTCGGCGTCGCTCTCGATGAGCTCCGGTTCGTCGAAGTTCATGGCCCTGCCCAAGCGGCGGAAGATCTCCTGATTCGGCAGTGCATCGCCCATGGGCTGCATCACCTTGACTTGAGCGGAAAGCGTCAGATGAAAATACGACGCGATCAGATCGTCGAATTCCAGGAAGCTCGCCGCCGGCAGAACGTAATCGGCCAGCGCCGTGGTGTCGGTCGGGAACAAATCGAGCGCGACGGTCAACAGGTCCTCGTGCTCGAGGGCGCGGCGCAGGCGCGTCTGTTGCGGACAGGAGGCCAGCGGGTTCATATTCCAAACGAACAGCGCCCGCGATCGCGCCGGATCTTCAAGGACCTTCGCAAAATCCATGTGGCTGATCGCCGGTGCGACGCCGGCCGCCAAGTGCGCGCCGGTCAAATACCCCTCATCCATGCCCCGCTGCCGCAAATTGCCGTTCAAGTACAGAAAGCCTGCGCCGGGCTTGCACAGATTGCCGGTGACCGCGGGCAACAGCGCGCATGCCCGCATGACATTGCCGCCTGTCGCCTGACGCTGCAGTCCCTGGCCCAGCCACAGCAGCGAAGGTCCGGTCGCATACAGGTGGGCCACTTGCTCGGTGAGCGCCGCGGGCACACCCGTCAGTGCGCTCAATTTCCTCAGGTCGCACGCCGCAATCGTCGGCTCGAGTTCTTCCCACCCCGTTACATGAGCCGCAATGAATGCCTCGTCGATTAGGCCGTCGCGGTGAATCACGTGCAGCAGCGCGAACGCCAGCGCCGCGTCGCTGCCCGGAAAGGGCTGTAGATGAATGTCGGCCTGTGCCGCAGTCGGCGTGCGAATGGAGTCTATGACGATCACCTGACCGGGCGCCTCGGGCAGCCAATAGTCATGAGCGTGCGGCGCCGAGGCATGCGGATTCGCGCCCCACACGATGATGCATGCCGCATCTTTAGCGGTGCGCGGATCGAAGCCGTCGACCGATGTGCCGTACACATAGCGCAGCGCGACGTGGCCGGCCATGTTGCAAATCGTGTCCGGCGTCACTTCGGTTGCACCGAGTCGATTGAAAAAGCGCATCGGCGCCATGCCGGCCAAAAGAGAAATAGTTCCGGTGTAATGCGCGTTCAATATCGATTGCGCACCATGCGATTGCACGATTCGCGTAAGGCGCGCGGCGATCTCGGCGCATGCCGTCTCCCAGGACACGGGCTCAAAGCGTCCCTGTCCCTTCGGGCCCGCGCGGCGCAGCGGCTGAAGCAAGCGCCGCGCCGGGTCGCGCCACTCGCGGTTGTATGCCGTCGAACACTTGCCGCACAGGGCTCCGCGGCTCACGGAATGCGCCGGATTGCCGCGCACCGCAGCAACTGCCCCGCCGCGCTTGATCACGGTCATTCCGCACGAGTCGTAGCAATCCCGTGGACAGGTCGTAAGGATCACTTCGTCGCGCGGCCCGCTGCGCTTCACGGCATTCCTGATTCGTCGGCCTTTTTCAATAGTTCGCTGCGCAGCTGCGAGGCCTCCAGACGCAGCGGCTGGGCGCGCAATTGTCCGATTTCGGCCGCAGTGAAGGGCTGAAAGATCGGCGGCAGGTGTTCCTTATCGAAGCGCCACAGCATCCAATTCATTACCTCGGCCAAATCGGCATTCGACAGCGGCGAGGCCGCGACGCCCGGCACGCGGCCAAGATATTCGCGCCCGCCGGGAACCCACAGGAACTTCGCAGCCGTGCCCTTAAGCCTGGGGGACGCGCCGGGCGAGCCTGTTCCGTCCGCAAGATGGCATCCCTGGCAGTTCAACGTCCAGTTTTGCCACGCACGTCGGGGGTTCGCGACCCCTGCGGGTGCAGGAACCGACGGCATCTGCGCCGCAGCGCTGGCGCTTCCCGGCAGGTGTGCGCTCAGTATCATCGACAACGCGCCCGCTGCTCCCAGCGCCGATCCTCGCAGCGCCGATCCTCGCAGCGCCGTTCCTCGCAGAGCCGATCCTCGCAGCGCCGGCCCGCGCCGCGGCTGGCTCATGGAAGGGCTACTTCTGATCAAGCGCCACGCCCAGGATAATGGCGACCGTGCAGGTATAGGACTGGCTCTTGGTGCCGAAACACCACGTGATCTCGTTGTTGGTTTGCGGACGCACCAGCGGCCGATCGCCCTTGTTGTTTTGGCAGCTGCACCGCCCCCACGGCACTCCGCCACAGCAATCGTTATAGGAAATGATGTAGTTGCGCCGGTCCGCGGGGTTTTGGCAGGTGCCGATCCAGGTGATCGGCGACATCTCGGTGCCGGGCGGACAGGCAGTGAGGCTGCCGCCATAACAGGAACATAAGGACCCATCGATGGCGCAGTAGCGCCAGTAATCGCACTTGGTGCGATCTCCGGGATCCTGCGAGTTACCCGAGGTTTGCGGCGGGGTCTTGCCGGATTTTGGATCGCCGGAACTTGGGTACTCGTCCGCGCCGCGCGCAACCGGCAACAGGGGCAGCGCCGCGGCACCGGCGATAAATCCTCCGAGTACGCTGAAGACGCTGCGCCGGGACGTGCGGCTCGCAAAGCCGCGCAACACTTTTTCAGTCACATGATCGAATTGAGCCACACTATTCTCCCGAAGAGGCGCGCCTCTGGTCGCCTTGACTGAGAAATTGTTGGATGCTGCCGAGGCCGCGTTCCTTGGCTATGAACAAGCTTTCCAAATGCTCGCGCGTGTTAACGAGACCCGTGGCGGATAATTGGCCCGCTTCATCGATCAATACGGCGTAAGGCAGTTTTGCGACGCCGTAGCTGCGCCCCAATTGTTCCGATACGACATAGGGGAATTTCGTCAGGCCTTTTTGGCGGATGAACTCGACATGTCTCTGGAATTCGCCGTCGCTCGCCAACACGATGTCGAGCCAACCGCGCTCGGCGCCCTGCGCCGAACGCACCGCGGGCAGCAGCGCCTCGCAGATCGCACAATCCGGCGAGATGAACAGCAACAGCTGGCTGCGCCCGCCGCGCACCCCGCCGATTTTGACGGTCGATCCGTCCAAGCCCGTCAATGTCAATTCCGGCGTCTCATCTCCGAGTTTCAACGGCTGGCGCAGCGCCAACGCTCCCGCCGGCGCAATGCGCTGATGCAGCACGCCGATTTGTCGTGCGAGCGCCATGCAGACTACGCCCAGAACGAGCAGCGCCACCCACAGGGCGACCTGCGAGGCAATCACGAAATTCATAGTACGTCTCCAGGGCGCAGCGGCCGCACGGCCATTACCTGGTCGAGCGCGCCGTACAGAGCCAATAACGCGCACGCCGCCAACAGCTGCGAAGCAGGCAATGGCACGGCGCCGCTTGCCGCAGAGGCGGCGACGAGCAAGGCGAATGCAACCAGCACGGCGGTCCGCGCCACTTCGAATCCGCCCAACGGATGCGGTGACGCCCCGAAACTGCAGCCGCAATCGACGTTGCGCCGGCCCTGTGCGATGGCGCGCAGCATGAGTGCGAGGTAAACGCACCAAAGCAGCGCCGCGAGGAGCGCCCCGCTCAGGCGCTGGGCCGGCAGGAGCAGCAGCACGGCCGCCAGCAGCTCGCCGAGCACGGCGGCAACGGCCGCCCAGGGCGCCGCCGAGCGCGGTACGCCCCCGAACTCGTGCACGACCTTCCCGATGTGCGCCCAGCGCATCGATTTGTGCACGGCCGATGCCAGGAGCAGCAGCGCCAGAAATGCCGCGAGCTGGGAGATGAGCAGCCGCACCACACCGTGCATTGCGCTATCGGCCGCCATCAACGCACCGGCTCGATCTGCATGCGGGTACTGCGAAACGGGGGCAGCTCCAGACTTCGCACCAGGCCCCCGCTCTGCGGATCATACACATCGAGGCGTTCGGCCGCCTGCACCAACAACACGGGCGCCGTGCCGTGCGTCAGCGAGATCGATGAGCCCGGCCGCTCGAGCCGCAGCCGCCTCACGCGAGTCTTGCCGGCGGCGTCATAAACCCACACCTCGGTGCCGGGATCCTTGTGCGTGCCCTCGTGAGCAGCCGGCTGCATCAACACGTAGAGCAGCTTCTGTTCATCGCTCGCGATGAGCTGCCAGCCGCTCGGACGCCAGGCAGCGGCCTGTTCGGCGGCCGTCACCAGCGGCCAGTCGGGCAGCACCTTGACATCGTCCGTCCGCATGTCGATCGGCTGCACGCGGCCGTGCAGGCTCGGAAAGTAGCGCACGCCGCCCACGGCGGCGCTCGCCGTGAACAAAGGATCCGTATCGAGCGGATTGAATGCTTTGGATTCGGCGCGCCCGGAGACCGCGCCATTGGCATCGAGCTGGATCGCCAACAGGGTGCCGCTGGAGCACATCGTCACAAAGCCGCGATGACCCGAAGGGTACACGAGCATGCAGCCGGGGATTTCGATCTCGCCGAGCGGGCGGCGCTTCAGCAGGTCGACGACGGTCACGGAGGAAGCGGGCGTGAAATTGAAAACCAGCGCCATGCGTTGGTCGTCGGTAAAGGCAAACATTCCTTCCATCGCCGTGATCAGCGCGCGCTTGGCGCCGGGCAGCACGATTTCGTCCACCGGATTGAAAGTCTGCTTATCGTAGATCGTGATGAAGTCGGTGCGAATTCCGCGCACCCCGCGCGACCAGACCGTGTCGGCCACATACAGCTCGGGCCGCTGGTCCGCGACCAGCAGCGTCGCCGAGTCGCGCGCCTGCAGTTGGCCCTTGACTTCGCGGCTGTCGTTGCCCACGTTGCGCAGCTCGATCCACTCACCGGCGTAGTTGAGAAACGCCCAGCTCGTCGGATACTTCGCAGGCAGGGTTTCGACCTTGAGCGTGGTGTCTGCCGGCAACGGCGTCGGGAAATCGGCCGCTCGCGCCGCGCCGAAGGCGAGCAACGCACACATCAGCATGGGCGTTACCCGTATCGGCACTACACGGGAGCACACAAAATGTGCGCGCTTTCTCAATTACTCCCCTCCCCCATTTTTTTTCGGGCGACAGGCGTCGCGCCCAGCGTAGAGTGTACGTCAACCGCCGCAAGCTGAATACTGCGGGTCGCCGCCAGCACGAACATCAAGCGCAAAGACAGGTATATTCCACCGATGAATGCCGCACAGATTACCTTTTATATTGCCCTGAGCCTCGCAGGGGCCGCCTTCATTTTCGGCGCAATTCGCGCGGGCCGACGCCGCAAAGACAGGCGTTGGCCCACGCCCATCGAGTTGGTGGTCGGATTTGTCACCGATTTCTTCGACACCTTGGGGATCGGCTCTTTTGCGCCGACGACGGCGATCTACAAGCTACGGCGCATGGTCCCGGATGAGCTGATACCCGGCACGCTGAACGTCGGCCATACCCCTTCCGCCATCACCGAAGCGCTGATTTTCGTCACCGCCATCGTCGTCGATCCCCTGCTGCTGGTAACCGTAGTGGGGAGCGCGGCGGTGGGCGCTTGGCTCGGCGCGGGCGTGGTCGCGCGCCTGCCGCGCCGCGCGATTCAAATCACCATGGGCATGGCACTGCTCATCGCCGGCAGTGTCTTTGCGGCCCGCAATCTAGGCGCGCTGCCGGGCGGCGGGACGGCCATGAGCCTCGCGGGCTGGAAATTCGGTCTTGCCGTGGGGATCAATTTCGTGCTCGGCGCTCTGATGAGCGCCGGAATCGGGCTGTATGCACCCTGCATGATCACGCTTGCTCTGTTGGGCATGCACCCGATCGCCGCCTTTCCGATCATGATGGGCGCGTGCGCGCTGCTGCAGCCGGTCGCGAGCTTGCGCTTTTTTCAGACCGGCGCTTTTGCCTGGGGCCCGTCTTTGGGACTGGCCTTTGGCGGCGTCATCGGGGTGTTGATCGCGGCGTACATCGTGAAGTCGCTGCCGCTGGTCACCCTCCGTTGGCTGGTGGTGATGGTGATCGCATACGCCGCCTTCGCGATGCTGCGTTCCGCCGCACGCGAAGAGGCGCCGCTCCCCGACATCTCGCGCGCCGGGATCTGATGAGTTGCGTTTTGCGCGCTACACTTTTATCTCAAGAGACAAAACGCGTTCGAGGTTACTCATGAAAACTCGCCGATTGAGCGATCCATGAGCATCCTGCTGCGCAACGCTACTCTCGCCGATGTGCCGATGCTCGAGGCGCTGATCGCGCGCTCTGCCCGGGGCTTGAGCAGCAACGACTACCGCCCGGAGCAGATCGAGGGCGCCCTGCGCGGTGCATTCGGCGTCGACACGCAGCTGCTCCATGACGAGACCTACTTCGTGGCTGAAGAAGACGGTGCGCCTGCGGGCTGCGGCGGCTGGAGTTTTCGCTCCACCCTGTTCGGCGGCGACGCCCGCACGGGGCGCGACGCCTCTGTGCTCGATCCGCTCGCACAAGCGGCAAAGATCCGCGCGTTTTTCGTCGACCCGTCGAAGGCGCGTCGCGGAATCGGATCGCTGCTGCTCGAGCGCTGCGAGCGCGAGGCGCGCCTGCGTGGATTTCTCCGGGTCGAGCTCATGGCCACGCTTCCCGGCGTCAAACTCTACGCCGCGCGCGGCTATGTCGCCCTGCCGCCGGTACGGTACGATCTGGGCGGGGGAGAGAGCATCGAATTCATCCCCATGCGCAAGGACTTGCGCTAATCGCCCCACAACTTTTGCCAGCCTGCATGGCCCAGCTCGCGCAGCGTGCGGATATTACGCCGGTAGATTTCGTCCGGGTCCGGCACTCCAGCCAGCGCGCGCTCGATGCTCGCTTCGCGCAATACCTGCAGCGTGGGATAGGGCGAGCGGTTGGTGTAGTTCTCGATGTCCTCGGATTGCGTGCCGGCGAACTGATACCGGGGGTGAAAACTCGCGATTTGCAGCTCACCTTCGAGGCCGAGATCGACGATCGCCACCTCGCACACCTCGAGGAAATCGTTGTACTCGGTGAAATCCGTGAGCACCCAGGGATGTATGAGCAGCGTCGTCTCGCAGTGTGCGGCATCCTGCCGGTGCAGCTGAATCAGTTCCGAACGAAGCTCCTCCAGCAGCCCGGCCGCCGAGCGTTGTTCGCTGACCCGATAGCGCACGCGATCGCTCTTGTATACGCGTTCGGCAAATGGGCACAACTTGAGTCCGATGACCGATATTTCCATCCAGCGGCGTGTCGCGGCGATTATTCCATCGTTGTTGATGAGCGAAATCCCGTGAAGTCCCGAGACATTCCCTGTGAAGCCTTGGGCAGTCCATACGTCTCGAGTTCGAGTATCCTAATCGCCGGCGCTTCAATCAAGTGAGACCGCAGCCGATGCCGAAATCGATTGCCGCCACGCTGATCCCCGGAGACGGGATCGGTCCCGAGATCGTCGACTCGGCGCTTGCCGCGCTCGATGCGCTTGGCGCGCCGTTCCTGTGGGATCGGCAAGTCGCCGGGTTGCAGTGCGTGCAAGCAGCGGGAGACCCGCTTCCGCCGCGCACGATCGACAGAATCCATGGCAAGCGGATCGCGAATGCCGATCATCTCCATTGAGAACGTAACCAAGTCGTACGCTTCGGGCGTGATGGCGCTGCAGCCCGTCGATCTCGAGATCGAGAAGGGCGAAATATTCGCGCTGCTCGGACCCAACGGCGCCGGCAAAACGACGCTCATCAACATCATCTGCGGGATCGTCACGCCGAGCGGCGGCCGGATCACTGCCGACGGCCATGATATCGTGCGCGATTACCGCGCGGCCCGCACCAAGATCGGCTTGGTGCCCCAGGAATTGACCACCGACGCTTACGAGACGGTGTGGGCCACGGTCACTTTCAGTCGCGGGCTGTTTGGTCGCCCGCCGAATCCGGATTTCGTGGCGCGGCTGTTGCACGATTTGTCTCTTTCGGACAAGCGCAACAGCAAAATCATGACGCTGTCCGGCGGCATGAAGCGGCGCGTGATGATCGCCAAGGCGCTGTCGCACGAGCCCGATATCCTTTTCCTGGATGAACCGACCGCCGGCGTGGACGTCGAGCTGCGGCGCGACATGTGGAACCTGGTGCGGGGACTGCGCGCACGCGGCGTCACCATTATTTTGACCACGCACTACATCGAGGAAGCCGAGGAGATGGCCGACAGAATCGGCGTGATCAACAAGGGCGCCCTGATTCTGGTCGAGGAAAAAGAGGCGCTGATGCAGAAGTTCGGCAAGAAGCAGCTCACGCTGCACCTCAAGGAGCCGATGGCGCAGGTCCCGGTCGAGCTCGCGCACTGGGGTCTGGAGCTGCAAAGCGGCGGCGAGGATCTCCTCTATACGGTTGACGGCACCGGCGGCATGGATATCTCCGCGCTTCTCAAGCGAATGAGCGAACTGTCGATCGTGATCAAGGATCTGCAGACCCGTCAAAGCTCCCTGGAGGAAATCTTCGTGAGCTTGGTGAGCGACCGCGCATGAACCGGCCGGCGGCGCACTTCGAGTTCAACCGCTACGGCGTGTGGGCGATTTACAAATTCGAGATAGCCCGCGCGCTGCGCACGCTCGTGCAGACGCTGGTGACGCCCGTCATCACCACATCGCTCTATTTTGTGGTGTTCGGTTCGGCCATCGGCTCGCGGATGAGCGCGGTGGAGGGCGTGGGCTACGGCGCATTCATCGTGCCCGGACTGATCATGCTGGCGCTGTTCACGGAAAGCCTGGCGAACGCCTCGTTTGGAATTTTCTTCCCGAAATTCGTCGGCACGATCTATGAATTGTTGTCGGCGCCCATATCCTATGCGGAAATCGTCCTCGCCTATGTCGGAGCCGCAGCGTCCAAATCGATAGTCCTCGGAATGGTGATCCTGGCCACGGCATCGCTGTTCGTGCCGATCAAGATCCTGCACCCTCTGTTGATGGTCGCCTTCTTGCTGATGACCGCGATCACATTCTGCCTGTTCGGCTTCATTCTCGGAATCTGGGCCAAGGGCTGGGAACAACTGCAGTTCATTCCCATGCTGATCGTGACGCCGCTGACCTTCCTGGGGGGGGCGTTTTACTCGATCGGCATGCTGCCGCCGGCGTGGCGCACGTTCAGCCTGTTCAATCCCGTGGTGTATCTGATCAGCGGCTTTCGCTGGTGCTTCTACGGGACCGCTGACGTGAACGTCGCCGCGAGCTTCGGCATGACGCTGTGCTTCTTCGCCCTTTGCCTCGCGATCGTGGCATGGATATTCAAGACCGGATTCCGATTGAAGAACTAGCTAGGAGCATCGGGATCTAGCCCCACGTCGGCCGCCTCGGCCCGGCGCCGATCGGCCTCCACATCGAGCGAGCGGCAAGCCCACAGATAGACGATCGTAGAGACCGGCAGTCCGACCAGCATCGCAAGATCCGCGCCGCCGAGCGCCGCCGCGACCGGTCCAACGTAAAGTCCCGTCACACTGAAGAATGGAATCATTGCCACGAATCCCGCGCCGTATGCCAGCAAGCCGCGCCAATTCCAACGCCCGTACATGCCGTGGGCGTTGAATATCTCCCGCACCGAATAGTGACCTCTGCGCACCCAGTAAAAATCGACGAGATTGATGGCGGTCCAGGGCGTGAAAAGGTACAGAAGGACGGCGAGAAATTCCCCGAATTTCTCGACGAAGTTCTCCGACGATACGAGCGCGATGCCGCTCGCAGCCACGGTCGATACGGCCAAAGTGAGCACTCGTTTCGCAAGCGTCGGGTGGCTCGGCTTCAGCGAATCGGCGACGCTCATCAAGGTCAACGACGCGCCGTAGAAGTTGAGCGTGGTGATCGTCAGCAGCCCGAGCAGCGAGCAGAGCAGCAGCGGCTTGCCGAATCCCGGTATCACCGCGTCCGCCGCCGTGCGCAAGGCGGTGGCGAACTCCAATTTGGGATATAGCGCAGCCGCCAAGGTGCCGACCAGCATGGTCCAGGATCCGCCGACGAACGCGCCGAGGTAGGTCCACCAGAAAGAAGCGCTGACCCCGACATCGCGGGGCAAATAGCGCGAATAGTCGGAGACATAAATCGACCACGAGACCTGATACGACGCCGCCGCAAAAAACTGCGCCAGGAAGGGCACGGCGCGAAAATCGCGCCATGCGAGCTCTTGCGCCGGCATATGCGTCTTGTCCAGCACGGCCGCGGTGAATACCAGCAACGCCGCAATCAATACGTAGGCGATCCAGCGCTGCGCAAGATGGATCAGATCGTAGCCGATCAGTGCCAGCGATACCGACAGCAGCGCGAACACCAGTACCGTCGGCGCGGGCTGCGCCCCGTAGAGGGAATGCAGGGTCTGCGAGGCGAGGATTTGATTGAAGGCATTGAACCCGATGTAGGCGATCAGGGCCACGCCCCACACCAGCAATGCGCCCACATATCCGAATTGCGGCCGCGACTGGATCATTTGCGGCAGTCCGAGCTGCGGACCTTGCGTGGAATGAAACGCCATGAAGAAGGTGCCCAACGCCGAGCCGAGCACGACGGCGATGGCCATCCATACGAGATTGCCCCCGAGAGCGATGCCGACCACGCCCGTGGCGACGGTCGCCAAGTGCGCATCGCCGGAAAACCACACCGGCCATAGATGCCAGACCTTGCCGTGACGCTCGGCGATCGGAACATAGTCAATCGATCGTTTCTCGATCAATCCGTCGCCGAAATTTGTTTGCATCTGCTTCTACTTAGGGCGGGGAACCAAAAAATACTATCACCAGCGTGCGCGTCGTGCCCAGCGCTGTCTGGATCATCCCGCGCGTCACGGACTGCAAGGCGTGCCTCTCAATCGCATGATCGGGCCGTGGTGGGGCAGCAGATGAGCTCTCTGCGCGAATTTTGTGCTCAATATTCGAATTGATACGAGAGCCCGATGCTGCTGCCCGGATCGTTTTCCGGCGTAGTGCCCTGAGTGATGGCGGTGCCGTTGCCGAGCCGCGTTTGCAGCTTCAGATGCTTCGTCAGATCGATGTCGACCTGTACCTGGCTGGTTCCGGTGGTACTTTGTTTCGCCTCGATGTACACCCGCTTGGTGACGTAGCGACCGGCTTCGATGGCGGCGCCCGAGTTCTCCGGCGTGCCGGTCGCCGAGGTCGTTGTCCCTGCGCCGACGGACAGCCGGTCGAGCCCCAACGTTTTCTGCAGCTTGACCAGCGGATTGTCGCCGCCGCCGCCGACACCGCTCAGCGTGGCGAGCGCCGCCCCGATCTCCGCCAGCTGAAGCGTGCTGAGCTGCGAGGCGCTTTCGCCGAACAGGAGTCGCGCCATGATTTCATCCTGCGGCATCCCCGCGGGGATGCTGCTGAAGTCGAACTGCGGCGAGTCCGCATGCCCGCTGACCTGCAGTACCACCGTCGCATCCGTCAAGGTCGTTTTCGCGGTGAAATCCAAGGTCGGATTGATCTTTTTCTTGAGGCCAGCTCCATCGAAGCTCACGCGGCCCTCGGTAAAGGTCAGTTTGCTGCCGGCGATCGTGAAGCTGCCCCGCAGCAGCTCAAAACCGCCGCTGATGAGGGGCGCATCGGAGGTGCCGCTGACGTGCACCGCGCCGCCCATTTCCGCATCCAAACCGCGTCCCTGCACGAGAATTTGTTGCGGCGCTTGAACCGCCACATCGAACGCGACGATCAATTGCTTTCCCGCCGCCGCCGGTGCGCTCTGTCCGCGACGCCGCACATCGAGCACTGCGACCTCCGGCGGCAGCGAGTCCGGGATGCCGATCGTGGCGCGATTTACGCGTATCGTACCCGCGACGTCGATGTGTTCGCGGGCGGTGCCGCTGACGTGGATGTCTGCATTGAGATTTGCGGTGACGATGTTGCTCGCAATCGGCTGTGCCTTGGTCGCGGTTAGCTTAAGATCGACCGGTATGCCGGGCTGCAGCGCGCCGATGGTGCCGGCCATGGTGACGGTTCCCGATGCAGCGGCCGCCTTGAAGCTGTCGATGTGCAGCGTATCCTGACTACCCGAGAGTTTCGCGCTGATGTCGGAAAAGCTCACCCCGTGCGCGAAATCCCGAAAATTTCCGTTGGCGAGCGTAATCGTGCCTTGAATTTGCGGCGCCGAGGAGTTGCCGGTCACCGTGGCGTCCACGGCGAGCTTGCCCCCGACCTGCATGCCACGCGCTTCGAACAGAGGACTCGCCAAGCCGATATCGAGCTTGCCGAGTATCTTGAGATCCAGTGCGCCGTCGGCGTTGAGCGGCGCATGGCCCGAGGCCGTGAGCAAGGAAACCCCTGCGGCGCTCAAGCGAGAGTCAATCGATGCGGCGTTGTCGGCAAGCTGCGCGCTCGCGTGCAGGTCAAGCGCCGGCAGACCGGCTGCCTCGACGCTCGCCACGCGCATGCCGGTTGCCGTGAGGCTGACATCGCCGGTTGGGCTCGAGAGCCGTCCTTGCAGACGGGCCCGCCCCTCGATCGTGCCTGCGGCGAGAAGATCAGGCACGAAAGCATTGACGAGCTTTGGCTCGACCTGGCGCAATGACGCACGCATGTCGAGAGCCGGCCACAGATCGCCTTCCAGCTGCAACACCGCGTCCTGCGCGCCAATCTTTAGTCGATCAACGGAAAGTCCATTCGCGAACGAGAATTGGGCCGGCGACAACAGCTTCAGCTCCTGGCCGCGGTAATGCGCGACGGCGCTCGCCACGCGCAGTTTGCGAGTGTCGACGTTCAGCAGCGCGCTCGAGGACACATTCGCGGGCGCGCCGCTGAGGTCGGGCGCTTGTACGGTGAGCTGCATGGCCACCGAGCTCGTGTCGCCCTCCCCCGCCAGGTGCACAGTGCCGGAGAATTCTCCCGCCACCAGATCCCGGCCATCCAATTGGAACTGTGCATGAGTGCGGCCGGCAACCGGCGTGAAAATTGCCCGTCCTTCGAGGCCGCCCTCGAGGTTCACACCGAGAATCCGGTCGAAGTCGCTGAGCTGATCCAGCCGCAAGCCCAGCTCCCCGCGGCTGTCGGCGATGGTCGATTCGACGGCCATTTCGCCCTCGAGGTGAGCACTCTTCCAGTCGGCTTGGCGGACGACGGCGCGTACCCCGCGGCGCGCATCGTAATCGAGCGCTGCATCGACCTTGAGCGGCGCGCCATCGACGACGCCCTGCGCTAGCAGGGTGGCGCTCGGCGCCGCCGGCAGCCCTCGCGCCTGAAGCTTGGCGGATACGGTGCCGGGCGGCGAGCCTCGTATCGAGAGCGTGCTGGTGAGGTCTGCATCGCCGGCGAGCGATGACGGCGGCCCGTTCAAGTGTCCCGACCCATGCAGCTCGCCGCCGAGCTCGGGGACGATGAGCGCAAGATCCGAGATCTTGAAATCCCAGCGCACCTGTACCTTCGCGATGTAGTCATCGAGGGTGCGCGAGCGCCCGGTGCTCGCGCCGGCCGCGTTCGCGCGGGGTCGACTCGCGCGGCCGCTCAAGGCAAGCGTCGCGGCGCGGCCGCTCAATTGCAGATGCTCTATGTCGATGGCCTCGTCGGACAACGCGCCGGATAAGTGCAGCGCCACGCGCTTGCCCAGCACCTCAGACCAGCCGGCCGGGGCTGCGGAGAGCCCGACGCTGGCATCGACCGTCACGCCCATATCGGTGCGGCGGCGAGCAAGCTGCGCCTTGATCGCCGCATCGCCGCGCACATCCTGTCCTACGAGTGCGGCGAACGGCGCCATATCCGGTACGCGCAGATCGAGCGTAACGGCCTGCTGCCCGGCGACCGTCGCTTGCGCCCGAAGGGAAAACAGCCGGTGCGTCGCCGCAAGCTCGAGCGGCAGCGACGGCTCGTTTACGCGCATCGAGGCATTGATATGCAACGGATCCTCCGCCAGCAGTTGCGGCTTCGGTCCGGGGATCTGCAGGCCATTGGCGACGGCCTGCGCCGCGACAGTGCCACCGCTCGCCGTCAGATTCGCGCTCAACCTGGCGATTTGCGTGCCGCCCGCGAGCTGCAATCTGTCAACGTCGAGGCGTCCTTCGCCGATCGGCGAAGAGAGCGTGCCGCGCCAGCGCCCTTTCAACGAGAGGCTTTGCCAGCCGATGTCAGGGCGCGGGGTCATTGCGGAAGACTCGAGGGAATACTCGAGATCCCCGGAGCTATTGAGCAAATCGACGGTGCCCGCGGCCCGCGCGCGCAACTCGCCCGCGCTGAGCTCGACCTCGATGTGCTCCGCGTCGCGTGGACCTTTGAGGCTCAGTGTCGCGGACAGCGCGCCCAATCCGGGCAGCTGCAAAATATTTTCCAGCGGTCCACTCGCCGGCTCATGCAGCTCGAGCGCCGCGTCCATGCGCGCGGGATCGAAGCGCAACTGCAGCCTGTATTCGCCCTCGCCGTCGCTACGATGCGCCACCACGTCGGCGCTCGCGTCCTCGAGCGAGAGCAACCGCGCGCTGCCGTGCACCGACAATGTCGCCGGCAGTCCCGCCAGCTGCGCGCCGAGTTGCAGCACGTCGATCGAGAACTGCTCGACATCGAAATGCGGTATCGAGGCCCTGTCGCTCGATTGCTCCGACAGCGGCGCGCGTTCGATATCCAAGCGTGCCACGCGAAGACGGTCCACTTGTATGCGCCGCTCCAACAGGGCTATGGGCGACCAGTGAATCGACACTCGATCGGCGGTCAGCCAGACACCGCGGCTATCGCTGAGCTGCAATTGAGCGAGCGTCACATCCGCCGGAAACGAACCCCCGAGTCCGGACAATTTCACGTGCCCGGCGGAGAGGCGATCCGTCAGCCGCTCGATCATCGCCCGGCCGCCGGCGCTGTTGCCGACCACCAGCACCGCCGCAGCCACCAGCAGCGCGAGCCCGAGTACGGCGCCCAGCGCTGACAGGGATATTTTCACCGCGCGGCGCATCAGAACGCCTGCCCGAGTCCGATGTAGACCTGAAAGCGTTGACCGTCGCTGATGTAGATTTTGGTCGGCACGGCGACATCCAATCTAATGGGACCTATGGGCGTGTAGTATCGGATACCCGCCCCCACGCCGACGTAAAATTCGCTCGGCAGAGGTTTCAAGCTCGAGCTGACTTGGCCGCCATCGACGAACAGCGCCGCGCCGAAGTTCCGGCCAAACCGCTGGCGAAATTCCAGGCTTCCGGCGAGTATCGCCGTGCCGCCGACGGGAACGGCGGTGCAGCCGACGGGAGTGGCGGTGCCAACGGAAGCGGCGGTGCATGCTGCAAGAGTGGCGCTGCCGCTGCCGGGAGCGGAACCCGCGGCCTGGTACACCTGCGGACCGACCGATAGGTAGGGGTAGCCCCGAATGGTGCCGGCGCCGCCGCCGTAGAACCGCTGATCCGGGGGCAGACTGTATTCGCCGGCGCCCTGCGCCAGCCCGGCGAGTGCGCGCGCAGCGAGCACGCTGCGTCCCGGATCGGTGCCGAACAAATGCCCGAGATCGAAATAAGTCGCCAATTTTACCTGGCTGATGATGAAGGTGGCGCTGGTTTGGCCCAGAGAGCGCGTCGGCGCCACGCTGATCGAATCGCGCATTCCGTGAACCGGATCATCCAGCGGCGAATTCAAGTCGGTGGAGTCGTAGCTGACGCTCAGCGGCAGCGCCACCAGCGTGTAATCGTGCGTGGCGCCGAGCTGCATGACTTGCTCATCCGCGGTCGTCACGCCGGCGCTGACGGTCCAGATCCTCGAGAGCTTGCGAGTCAGCGTCACTCCGCTGGTGACCGCAGTTTGATCATAAGCCACTAGGTATTGCTTGACCGCACCCACCGCGAGTTGCAGTGATTGGTCGCGATGGCCGAAATCGGGTTCAATGAACTTCACGCTGGTGTTATAGCCGAGCCCCGTGCTGGCGCTGCCACCCACGTTGGTGAGGGATGCCGCCACGTTGAGCTGCTCCGCATTGCCGAATACGTCGCGGTCGCTCCAGGTAACCCCCGCGCTGCCGCCCAAATCGGTCGAATACGCTGCATTGAGGCCGACGGCGTGTCGCGGACGGTCGCGCAACTGAAACGTGATCGGCACGCCGCCGGTGCTGTCGACGGCGGTTCCTACCTGCACGTTGATCGCGGCGAAGACGCCAAGGCCCAATAGATCGCGGCGCGCGCGTTCGACGGCGCTCGCGCTGTATTGTTCGCCGCTGTGCAGGAGGAGGCGGCGGCGCACCACCTTTTCGTGGACGCGGTGCAATCCTTCGAAGCGGATCTCCCCGATCCTGACTCGAGGTCCCGACTCGACATGAAAGGTGACGTCCAGCACGGGCGCGGTTTGATCTTCATAAGCAATCGGCGGGTCCACCTTCGCGAACGCGTAGCCCTGCTCCTCGAGCGCCGTCAGCAGCCGCGCACCCGCGCCGAGCACATTCGCCGCCACCGCCGGCGCGCCCGGTTTGAGGTCGAGCAGTCCCTGCGCCGATGCCGGAAGCGCGCCGTCGATGGTGATAGTGCGCACATGGTAGAGCGGGCCGAGCTCGAAGCCGATCGCGATCCGGGCGTCGCGATTTTTGGGCAGAGCGATCAAGGCATCCGCCAGTCCGGGATCGTTGAGCCCCATCCCCTCGACTAGAATGGTGACCCTGGATTGATAATACCCGTAGCTCTCCAACACCGCTTTCAGACGATCGCTCTCGCCTCGCGCCCGCGCGATCAGGCCAAACGGGCTCACGGGCGCGGCATCGCGCAGCGATATGAGGTCGGATGTGGCGTGCAATGTCGCGTCCATCGCCGCGTCTGCGGTGGAGGCCATATCGACGCGGTACGACTGCGGATCTGCGGCATGGGCGGCCGGCAAGCAGCACAGAGCCATCCATACCCAACCGCAAGTTCTCGCCACACATGAGCGCATTACACAGGGATGCCGAATTGATTTGCGCCGGCGCTGGCTAAACCGCAAGCTTCTCGACGCGCGCGTGCTCTTGCAGGCCGAACTCGCGCGCCATCGTGGCCCGTACGCGCATGCCTGTCTCCAAATTGAAGCTGTTGATCACCGCGAGACGGAAGCCTCCCGGCGGCATGGCATGCGCATGCAGCGGGCGGTCCTCAAAAAAGGTGACTTGCACGCTGCTCACGCCGAGCGCGGCCCGGTATGCGGCAAGCATCTTAGGCGCTGGATGCAAGTAGCGTCTGCCGTGCGGACCGAAGAGCACGACGCTATAGCCGTCGGCACGCTCTGCGTCGTCAAAATCCCAGGTATGGTGCTGGTAAAGGCGCACCAGCGCATCGAGCCATTTGCCCCCGTAAAGATCGGGCCACTGGTCCGAAAAGCGCAGGTGCGCTTCGATAATGCCACCGCCGATCGTTTCGATATTGAGCATGCCGGTGTAGTCGGGCAAGTAAGCATGTATCCAATCGCGGCAATACTTTTCCAACGAAGGGCGCGCGCGCGCCTGAATCATCCAATAATCGAACGTACCCCCGAGGCCCGGAAATCCCAGGGTGTGCCGGCACCACGCCGTCTCGCCTCGGATCACGGCCCAATCGGTGCTGATGTGCTCGCCGCTCAGCAATTTCATCCAAAAATCGCCGGGATGGCAGTTATCCCGATAGTCGCGCTCGTTCAGCAGCGCGCAGCTGCCCGTGCCCATGCCTTTGAGGTTCGTTACCGGCTTGCAGAACACGGGGTAACGAGGAGGCGCCTTCCCGTGGAGGCCGCATTCCAGCCCCTGGGATCTTGCAACCAGCAATTTGTTGTAAATCCATCGATGCTGCGGATTGAATTTGAAAGCGTCGGTATCGTCGGTGGGGATATGCACGTCGGCCGGACAGTCGACCTCCGTGAAGTACTGCCTTCGCCACGGATCACACTCGTAGATCGGCATTGCGCGAGCCTAACAGCGGTTGAGCGTGAATTCTGGGGGTACCCGGCCGGGATGCATGCAGGATTCGGCCGACACGAAACCGCAGCCGCAGCTCCATTGCGCCCATGGCGCGGTCTGTCTAACCTCCACCGGCCTCTTCATGGCGGAGAAAATACGTGCAACACGATCCATTTGCAAAGTCCGGCGCGGACCTCCCGGATAGGGCGAGGTACCGCAACGGTAGCAAGTCATCAGCGGTGCGGCTTCCGCCGACAGCACATTCGTGCGAATCGCGCATTAAGATGCGGGGATGCTGAGAGCCGTTGCCGCGTTGTTGTCGACTTTAGCCGTATGCGCGGCGACGTCCGCTGACAGCCCACCGCAGCAAACCACGGGAGCCGAGGAATTCCTCGCAGCCATGCAGCGGGTGCGTTTGAACCTGCCGGAATCGCCGGACTCGCCCGCGCTCAAGAATTATCCAATTTACGACTATCTGGCCGCGGCGCGGCTACGCCGCGATCTGATACGCGCGCCGGACGATGCAGTCGACCCGGCGATCGATGAATTTTTGAGGGCACATGCAGGTCAGCCCGTCGCACGCACGCTGCGTCATGAGTGGCTGGCGAGTCTCGCCCAGCGGCGCCGTTGGGCCTGGTTCCTGCCGCGCTCTGCCGACGTCGCGGACCCACAGTTGGTCTGCGACCGTCTTGCGGGTCGCCTCGCGACCGGCGACATGGACACTCTGGCGGCGGAGGCGCTGGCGCGTTGGAGCATACCCCAGCAGCAGCCGCAGGAATGCGTAAGCGTTTTCGCTTGGCTGCGGACGCAGGGGCTGCTGACCCCGGCGCGGCAGGAGACTCGGGCGCGAGCTGCGCTCCTCGCGGAAAATGAGCCCGTGGCGCGCGAGTTCATCGCCGAGGTGCCCGCGGAGCGCGCCGCGCCGCTGATGCAGTGGCTGCAACTTCTCGAGGCGCCCAAATCAGGCCTGAGCCTATTAGTAATGACTCCCGCGGCGTCCGTGGAGCCGGAGGCGCTGGTGGCGGGCTTCACTCGATTGTCGAACACGGATTCGGCGAGCGCCTCGGTACTATTGCCGCTGCTCTTGGCGCGGCCTGACGTTACGCCGGCGCTGCAAAGCCGGCTGCGGCGGGCCGCCGCACTCGGCGCCGCATACGCACGCCAACCCGGCGCCGTCGCCGCCTTCGGCCAACTACCGCCGGACTCGATCGATGCCCAAGTGCAGGAATGGCGCGTGCGTGCCGCTCTCTGGGAAGGGGACTATGACAGGGCGCTCGAGTGGATCGCGCAGATGCCCTCGGGCCTTGCGAACCAACCGCGCTGGCGCTACTGGCGCGCGCGCGCGGTTGCTGCGACCGCGGAGCCGCAGACTGCTGCGCCGTTGTTCGCGGATATCGCCGGCATGCGCGATTATTACGGCTATCTCGCCGCGGATCGCCTGCATCAAACCTACAACTTGAACATTCGGCCCTCCGCCGACGAGGTAGCGGTTCAAGCCGAGCTCGCGGCCGAGCCGGGATTGGTCCGCGCGCATGCGCTGTTCGATTGCGATATGCCGGAGGATGCGGGCGCGGAATGGAGCGCGGTCCTCGCTTCGGCACGGCCGGCGTTGAAGGTGCAGGCTGCGCATTTGGCCTCGCGCTGGGGCTGGTACGCACAAGCCATCGCGACCCTGGCACAGGCGGACGACTGGGACGACGTGCCATTGCGCTACCCGCGCCCCTACATCGCGTTGATCGAAGATGCCGGCAAGCTGACCCAGGTACCCGCCGACTGGATCCTCGCGGTCATGCGCCAGGAGAGCTTATTTCGCAAGGACGCGGTATCGCGAGCGGATGCTCGCGGACTCATGCAGATGCAACCGGCCACCGCGCGCGCGGTCGCCAAGCGTTGGCATCTGCCCGAACCGAGCCGCGATAGTCTCTTCGATCCCGCGGTTGCCGTGCCGCTCGGCGCCGCCTATGTGCGCGAGCTGCTCGATCGTTACGGCAATCAATTGGGCTTGAGCCTCGCGGCGTACAACGCCGGGCCCGTGTCGGTCGCGCGTTGGCTGCCGCTGCTGCAAGCCGTCGACGCCGATATTTGGATCGAAAATATTCCCTACAGCGAGACCCGCAGCTATGTGCAGCATGTGCTCGAGCACATTGTCGCCTTCGCCGTGGTGCGTAACGCCGAGCCGCCGCGGCTGTCCGCCTTATTGCCGCCGGTGGCGCCGCCGGCCCAACCCGCCGTCTTGAAACAATGAACGCTCGCAACGGTCTTGATTTGTTGATCACAACCGCTAGGAGCCTGTCTGAGTCATCCCCGTGGCCGCGACCGTGGCAGATTTCGCTTCAGCCGAGGCGGAGCCGACGCGGTTGGGTCAACACCCAATGAGGAGGCGACAACGACGGATGAAGCGAAATCTGCCCGGTCCCGAAGGGTTGGCTGGGAGACGGGCGTCTGCGGCGTTGCGCGGCTTGGCCGTGGTGCCCGCCACGGCCTGCGCCGCGCGCCTTGCATCCGCTCCGTCTCCCAGCCAACGCGGCTCACGCGGATGACTTAGACAGGCTCCTACTTCGCGGCTGCGAACTTTTCTTCCCGATGCGCTTGGATATCATACGGCGTCACGTCGCGGAGCCCGGTCACATGCGAGAATGTACCCCGAACGATTATTGTAAAAATTACAGGTTATGACTGTCCGCAACAGCATTATCGCGCAGGTGGGTCGCGAAGGCGCCGTCTTTGTCGCGCGCGCGCATCATCCTGAACGGGCTTCATGTTGATCAACAGCGCGCGTGCATTTTACGAGCGCACGGGCATGCTGCGCGACAGCCGCTTCGCCGGCTACGTGTTCGCCGTGGCGGCGGTCGGCTTGGTTCTGCTCGCCCGATTTGTGCTCGGCCGGCAGATCGGCGGATTTCTCACATTCATCCCTGCCATCCTTTTGACGAGCTTTATTTGCGGGTGGCGCGCGGGCGCACTGGCCGCCATGTTGGGCGGTGCGGCGCGGTGGTACGTTCTCGGGTCCGCACCCGAGGCAGTGACGATCAACGCCTCCACCGGCCCCAGCATGCTTGGGCTTTCGATGTACCTATTCGCCGTGATCGTCATCCTGACGTTGGTGAGCGCCATGCACCTGGCATTTCGTGAATTCGCAGAGAGCGAAAAGCGGCGGCAGCGGTTGAACGCGGAACTCGAGATGCGCGTTCGCGAACGCACCGAAGCTCTTGAAGCCGCCAATCAGCGCTTGCGCGACGAGGCGGCATCGCGGGCCGCAGCCGAAGCGCAAATTCGACAAATGCAAAAAATGGAAGCCGTCGGCCAACTGACCGGCGGCATCGCGCATGACTTCAACAACATGCTCGCGATTGTCGTCGGCTCGCTCGACATCGCCCGGCGGCACTTGGGTACCGATCAGAGGAAAGCCGAGCGCTTCATCGTCAACGCGATGGAGGGGGCGCAGCGGGGTGCGCAATTGACCTCGCGGCTGCTGGCATTTGCGCGCCAACAGCCGCTCGATCCGCGCCCGCTCGATACGAACGAGCTGGTTCGCGAGATGTCGGAGCTGCTCAAGCGCACGATCGGGGAAAATATCCGCCTGGAAACCGTACTGTCGGACGATCTGTGGAGAACGTTCGCCGACGCCTCGCAATTGGAAAGCGCCGTCATCAACCTCTGCGTCAACAGCCGCGATGCGATGCCGGACGGGGGTAATCTCACGCTGCAGACGTCGAATGCGCTTCTCGATGATCGGTACGCCGGCGCAAACACGGATGCGCGGTCGGGGCAGTACGTGGCGATATCGGTCAGCGACACCGGCTCCGGCATGTCCCCTGAGGTGCTCACGCGAGCCTTCGATCCGTTTTACACCACCAAAACGACCGGCAAGGGCACCGGTCTCGGGTTGTCCCAGGTATACGGCTTCGTCAAGCAGTCGGGAGGCCACGTCAAGATTGATTCGCAGCTCGGCAAGGGTACGACGGTGCGCATCTATCTGCCGCGCTACGTCGGTACCGAGGAGCCGGCGCCGGTCACGCCTCGCGAGACGCAGCCGCCGGCGAGCAATCGGGAAGTCATTCTCGTCGTCGAGGATGAGGAGTGCGTGCGCAGCATGACCGTCGAGGCGCTGCGCAATCTGGGCTACCACGTGGTTTCCGCCGCCAGTCCCGAACAAGCGCTCGACCTATTGAATGGCGGGACCGCATTGCATTTGTTGTTCACCGACGTCGTCATGCCCGGCATGAACGGCCCCGCCTTGGCCGATCGGATCAGGGCAACTCGACCGGGCATCAAGGTGCTTTACACGAGTGGATACACGCGCAATGCCGGCATCCAAGGCGGTACGCTGGATCGCAGCGTGACCTATCTGCCGAAGCCGTTCACCATCGACCAGTTGGCGGCAAAGGTCCGCAGTACCCTCGATGCGCCGCCGGTTGAGACGCACTGCGCACATTAACGCGCTTTAACAATTCGACCACGCGTGGTTAATCGCGCCGGGCCCAGGGTGGCGGCCATGAAATGGCAATCCCGCGCCCATATCCTATGCGGATTGCTGTGCGCGCCGCTCGCCGCCTGCACTGTGGGCACGCCCTACCAGCGGCCCGACATCCGCCCGCCCCAGGAATGGCATGAGGCGCCGCGCGCGGCGCCTTTCCCCGGCGGCGGCGCTGCGAGCGCCGCGGCGGTGTGGCCCGCGGCCGATTGGTGGCATGGCTTCGGCTCGGCGCGGCTCGATGAGTTGATCGCGGAGGCCGAGCGCAGCAACGACGATCTGGCCGGTGCGATCGCTCGCGTCCAAGAGGCGGATGCGCAAGCGCGCATCGCGGGTGCGCCGCTCCTGCCGGCGGTCGATTTGAGCGCCGCGGCGGCGCGCGAGCGGACGAATGTGGCAGGATCACCGAACCTGTATAACGATTTCAATCCCGAACTCACCGCGAGCTATGAAATCGATTTCTGGGGCAAGAATCGTGCGTTGCGCGATTCGGCGCGCGCCGCCGCCGTCGCCAGCCGCTACGACCGGGAGACCGTCGCACTGACGGTGATCTCGAGCGTTGCCACCACCTATTTTCAAGCGCTGGAGCTGCGCGATCGGATCGAAGTGGCGCAGCAAAATCTCGCGAACGGAGAAACGATCCTGCGCGGTTTGACGCTCGAACAAACCGCCGGTACGGCGACCGGCCTCGATGTGGCACAGCAGGAAACCACGGTGGCCCTGTTGTACGCCGCCATTCCGCCGCTGAAGGAGCAATTCCGTCAAACGGTCTACGCGCTCGCGGTGTTGATCGGCAAGACGCCGGAGTCGATCGATGTGACCAGCGGCACACTGACCGAGCTCAAGAGCCCTGCGGTGCTCGCCGGACTGCCTTCGCAGCTGTTGTCGCGCCGACCGGACGTGGCTGAGGCCGAACAGCAGCTCATCGCCGCCAATGCGGACATCACGGTCGCGCGCGCCGAGCTGTTTCCGAGTATCGAGTTGACCGCGAGCGGGGGCTATGAGAGCAGTGCGCTCTCCTCACTCGTCAATCCGGTCAACCGCGTATACGCGCTTTCGGGCGGACTGACGCAGCCCATCTTTCATGGCGGCGCGCTGCGCGGTGAGCTTGCCTACCGAAAGGCGCGCTACAGCGAATTGCTCGCGAGCTATCACAAGACCGTACTGACGGCATTCGGCAATGTCGAGAGCGCGCTCATCGCCGCGCGGGAAACCGCCGAGCAATGGCAGCGGCAGCAGGACGCGGTCGCCAAGGCGCGCCGTGCGTACGAATTCGCTCAAGCGCAATTGTCCGCGGGCACCGTGAACGTACTGACCGTGCTCAACACGGAAAACGCGTTGTTCAGTGCGCAGGACTCGCTCGTGCAGGTGCAATACGCGCATCTGCAGGCGCTGGTGGACCTGTTCACCGCGCTCGGCGGCGGCTGGCAGGCAGGATGAGGCATGGTGAAACTGTTCTCTAGGATCGGCAAACGAGAAGTACTCGCCGGCGCTGCCCTGACGGCGCTGCTGCTGATCGCCTGGCGCGGCCTGCTGCACAAGCCGGCGGATGCGGCGACGCAGAAGGCGCCGCCGGCGATCGCGGTCGATACCGCCGCCGTCATGCACGCGGACGTGCCGATTTACCTCCAGGGGCTGGGCACGGTGCAGGCGTTCTATACCGTGACGGTGACGGCGCGCGTGGACGGGGAACTGCAGAAGGTCGCGTTCACCGAAGGCCAGAGCGTGCATAAAGGGGATCTGCTGGCGCAGATCGATCCTCGACCGAATCAAGCGGCGTTCGAGCAGGCGGTTGCGACCAAAGCGAAAGATGCCGCGCAGCTCGAGAACGCGAAGCACGATCTTGCGCGCTACACGTTGCTGCAGCCGCAGGACTTGGCGAGCAAGCAAACGGTCGACACCCAACGGGCCACGGTCGATCAGCTCACCGCGCAGCTTCTGGTCGATCAGGCGGTGATCGACAACGCGCGCACGCAGCTCGACTACACGCGCATCGTCTCGCCGATCAGCGGCCGCACGGGAATTCGCTTGATCGATCCGGGAAACATCGTGCACGCGGCGGATACGACCGGCATCGTGGTGGTGACCCAGATGCAGCCCATCTCGGTCATCTTCACGTTGCCCGAGGAGGATCTGGGCGCCGTCGACGCGGCGCTCGCTGCGGGGACGGTGAAGGTCGTAACGGTGTCGCGCGACGGCGGTGCGGAGCTTGCTGCGGGTACACTGACGCTGATCGACAACCAGATCGACCAGGCGACCGGTACGGTCAAGCTCAAGGCCACCTTCGACAACGCGCGCAACACGCTGTGGCCGGGACAATACGTCAACGCGCGGGTATTGGTGCGCACCGACCGCAATGCGTTGACGATACCCGACGCGGCCGTGCAACTGGGACCCGACGGGCCTTTCACCTACGTCGTGAAAAGCGATTCGACCGTCGAGGTGCGCCCGCTGAAAATAGGCGACGCCAGCAACGGAATGACGATCGTCACGGCCGGTTTGGCGGGGGGCGAACGCGTGGTGACGAGCAATCAATATCGGCTGCAGGCGGGCGCGCACGTGCGCAGCGCCGTTGCGGCGGCATCCGCCGGCGCTCATCGGACGGGCGGCAATCCGCCGGCCTTCAAAGCCTCATGAGCATTTCCGAGCCGTTCGTCCGGCGGCCGATCGCCACCTCGCTGTTGATGGGCGGCATCTTTCTCGTGGGTCTCGTGGTCTACCCCTTGTTGCCGGTGGCACCGCTGCCGCAAGTCGATTTTCCGACGATTCTGGTCACCGCACAGTTGCCGGGCGGCAGCCCGGAGACCATGGCTTCATCGGTGGCGCAGCCTCTGGAATATCAGTTCGCGCAAATCCCAGGGCTGTCGCAAATGACCTCGACCAACGTGCTCGGCACGAGTCAGATCACGCTGCAGTTCGATTTGGATCGCAACATCGATGGGGCCGCACAAGACGTGCAGACCGGGATCGATGCCGCCGGCGGGCAACTGCCGAAGAATCTGCCGACGCCGCCCACGTACCGCAAGGTCAATCCCGCCGACTCGCCGATTTTGATCCTCGCGGTGCACTCCGACGTATTGCCGGTCACCACGGTCGACGACTACGCCGAGAATATCCTCGCCCAGCAAATATCGCAGATTCCGGGCATCGGCCAGGTATCGATCGGCGGCCAGCAAAAGCCGGCCGTGCGCGTGCAGATCGATCCCACCAAGCTGGCGGCGTTGGGATTGCAAATGGAAGACGTGGCCAATGTCATCGGCGCGGCCACCGTCGATGCGCCCAAGGGCGCGATCAACGGCCCCAAGCGGAGCCTCGCGATTTACGACAACGATCAGCTGCTCAAGGCCGCCCCCTGGAACAACGTCGTCGTGGCCTACAAGAACGGCGCGCCGGTGCGCATCCGCGACATCGGCGTCGCGGTCGATGGACCGGAGAATACCCTGTTGACGGCCTGGCAAAACGGCCGCAGGGGGATTTTGCTGCTGATCTATAAGCAGGCGGGCGCCAACGTCATCGACGCGACGCAGCGGGTCCAGGCGCTGCTGCCCCATGCACTTGCCGCGGTGCCGCCCTCGATCAAGGTGGACACGGTGGCCAATCGCACCACCACGATCCAGGCTGCCGTGCGGGACGTGGAGTTCACGCTGGCGCTCACCATCGCGCTGGTGGTCATGGTCATCTTCCTATTCCTGCGCAACGCCTGGGCGACCATCATCCCCGGCGTCACCGTGCCGCTCGCGCTCTTGGGCACCGCCGCGATGATGTATGTCCTGCATTACAGCCTGGACAACCTGTCGCTGATGGCGCTCACCATCGCCGTGGGCTTCGTCGTCGACGACGCGATCGTGATGTTGGAGAACGTCTACCGGCATATCGAGAGCGGTCTGTCGCCGCTGCAGGCGACGCTCAAAGGCGCGGGCGAAATCGGCTTTACCATCATGTCCATCAGCATCTCATTGGTCGCCGTGTTCATCCCGCTGCTGCTGATGGGCGGCATCATCGGCCGGCTGTTTCGCGAATTTGCCGTCACCATGACGATGACCATCGCCGTATCGGCTTTCGTGGCGCTGACGCTCTCCCCGACCATGTGCGCCCTGTTCCTGCGCGACGAGAAGCACGTGGAGCACGGCCGCGCCTACATGGTCATCGAGCGTGCCTTCGACCGGCTGCTTGCAGGCTACACGCGCGGTCTCGATTTCGTGCTCGACCACCGGCGCGCCACGTTGGCGGTATTTTTGCTCACGGTCGCGGCGAGCGTGCTGCTGTACATCGAAATACCCAAGGGGTTCTTTCCGCAGCAGGATACCGGCATCATCTTCGGCCTGTCGGATGCGCCGCAGGATATTTCGTTCGACGAGATGGTGCGCCGCCAGCATGCGCTCTTGGAGGTCGTGGCGCGCGATCCGGACGTTGCCGGCTATGGCACCGGGCTGGGAGGGTTCCGGCCGGTCAACAATGGCTTTGTCGTGATTGGTCTCAAACCTCGCGACGAGCGCAGCGCCTCCGCCGATCAGATCATCAACCGTCTGCGGCCGCAGCTGGCGCAGGTGCCGGGTGCGACGCTGTTCTTGCAGGCGGTGCAAGACCTCAACATCGGCGGCCGATTGGCGCGTACTCAGTATCAATACACGCTGCAGGACGTGGACATCAATGAGCTCAATGAGTGGGCGCCGCGACTGCTCGAGAAACTCGAGAAGCTGCCGATGCTGCGCGATGTGGCCTCGGACCAGCAAGCGAGCAGCGGCATGGTGTCGATCACCATCGACAGGGACCAGGCGTCGCGCTTCGGCATTCTGCCGGCGGCCATCGACCAGGCGATCTATGACGCCTTCGGCCAACGCCAGGCGGCGCAGTTCTTCACCCAGGCGAACAGCTACCACGTCGTCCTCGAGATCACGCCCGCGCTGCAGAGCGATCCTGCCTCGCTGCAGAAGCTGTACTTGAAGTCGCCGCTCACCGGCCAGATGGTGCCCCTGTCGGCCATGACCAAGTACGACACGCTGCACGTGACCTACCTGTCGATCAATCATCAGGGACAGTTTCCCGCGGTCACGCTGTCGTTCAACTTGGCGCCCGGAGCCGCCTTGGGCGATGCCGTGGATGCCATCAATCGGGTCTCCTTCGACATGCGCTTGCCCGGCACCATCACCGGGACATTCCAGGGCACGGCGCAGGCCTTTCAGAGTTCGCTCAAGACTCAGCCGTACCTGATTCTCGCGGCGCTGGTGGCGGTGTATATCATTCTCGGCATGCTCTACGAGAGCTACATTCATCCGCTGACGATTCTCTCCACTCTGCCGTCGGCCGGCGTCGGCGCGCTGCTGGTGCTGCTGATGTTTCACTTCGATCTCTCAGTCATCGCGCTGATCGGCATCATTCTGCTCATCGGCATCGTGAAAAAGAACGGCATCATGATGGTGGACTTCGCCATCCAAGCCGAGCGCGAGCAGCATCTGTCGACGCACGACGCGATCCGCCAGGCCTGCCTGCTGCGCTTTCGACCGATCATGATGACCACGATGGCCGCCTTGCTCGGCGCCCTGCCGCTCGCACTCGGCCGCGGAACCGGCTCCGAGCTGCGCCAGCCGCTGGGCTACACGATGATCGGCGGCTTGGTCGTGAGCCAGGCGCTGACGTTGTTCACGACACCGGTGGTGTATCTGTATCTGGACGAGTTCAGCCTGTGGCTGCGGCGCGGGCGCGGGCTCGGTAAGGCGCCTCAGCCTCCGGCCCCGGACGAGCCGGCCGGCCCCGGCCAAGCCGCGCCCCTCGGAGAGCCAACGTGAAGATCCTGCTGGTCGAAGACAATGAGCGCGTCAGCCAATTCGTGATCAAAGGACTGCAGGAAGCCGGACATACCACGGATCATGCGGCCACTGGGCGCGACGGCATGTTTCTCGCCGCGAGCGAGCCGTATGACGTGATCATCATGGATCGAATGCTGCCCGGCGACATCGACGGCCTGGCCATCATCGAAGTGCTGCGCAAGGCCGGCAAGCGCACGCCCATTCTGATCTTGAGCGCGCTGTCGGAAGTCGATGACCGCATTCGCGGCCTGCGCAGCGGCGGCGATGATTATCTGACCAAGCCCTTTGCGTTCGGCGAATTGCTCGCACGCTTGGACGCCCTGCATCGCCGCTCGCAGGGGGTGAACCGCGAAGCTCCCCTGTCGGTGGGCAACTTGCATATGGATCCGTTGACGCGCAAGGTGACCCGCGGCGATCGGCAGATAGCGCTGCAGCCGCGGGAATTCAAGCTGCTGGAGTATCTAATGCGCCACGCCGATCAAGTGGTCACGCGCACCATGCTGCTGGAGAACGTGTGGGATTATCATTTCGATCCGCAAACCAATGTCGTCGATGTCCACATCAGCAAATTGCGGCAAAAAATCGATGCGGAGTTCGAACGCCCGCTGCTGCGCACGGTGCGCAATGCCGGCTACATGGTGACCGCGGGTGACTAGAGTCATCCGCTCGTCGGCGGTCTCCCTGGCGCTCGGCTACGTCGCGTTGGGGATCGCGGCTTTGGTGCTGTTTGCCGCGCCGCTGTGGTATGCCTGGCAAGTGACGATACAGGACGGCCGCAGCGAAATTCTGCAGGCCGACGCGCAGCGGCTCACCGACGTCTACCGCCGGGATGGCGGCGATGCGCTGAAGAATTTCATCGATGCGCGCGTGCACATGCAGATCGCCGGCGACCGCATTCTATTGCTGACCGATTCGTCGCTGCAGCCGTTGGCCGGCAATCTCTCGGTCTGGCCGGGCAATCTGCCTGCGACTGCGGGCAACTACCGGATCAAGGTCGACATGGGTGATCGCGGCATCCAGGAAACGCTGGTCCACGTTGCGCGGCTGGGCAATTACTACCTGCTGGTGGGACGGGACAACAAGCTGTTTGCGCCGCTGGAGCGGCGGTTTTGGTATGGCTTGACCGCCGCCATCGCGGTGCTCTCGATCGCCGGCCTGCTGGTCGGCCTCATCACGCGCCGCGCCCTCATGTCCCGCGTCCACAGTATTCAACGGACCGTGTCGGCGATCATTCACGGCGATCTGAAGCACCGGCTGCCGACGCACTTGAGCGACGATGAGCTCAATACCCTCGCGCGCACGATCAACGGCATGCTCGATCAGATCGAATTATTGGTACACGGCGTGCGCAATGTGTCCAATTCCATTGCACACGATTTGCGCACTCCGCTCGCCGAATTGCGCTCGCGCCTGGAAGAGCTCGCCTTGATGCGGCCGGCGCCCGAGACGACCTTCGCGGAAATCGACGGCGCCGTCGCGGACGTCGATCGCGTCATCCGCATTTTCGACGCCCTGCTGCGGCTGGCGGAAATCGATGCGGGTATGCGCCGCTCGGGTTTCGTGCCGCTCGACCTCACCGATTTGGCGGCGACCGCCGCGGAATTCTATGCGCCGGCGGCGGAACTGAAGAACATCCAGCTCAACTTTCATGCGGACGGCGCATTGCCCGTGTCCGGCGATCCGATCCTGCTCGCGCAGGCGCTCAGCAATCTGATCGACAACGCGCTCAAGTACGCGCCCGAGCATGGGACGATCGATGTCACCGTGCGGCGCCGCGCCGATGCCTCAGCGGAGATCGCCGTGACGGATAACGGCCCGGGCATCCACGATTCCGAAAAGGCCAAAGTCGTCGAGCGCTTCTATCGGGGCGATGCGAGCCGCGGCACTCCGGGCGTCGGTCTCGGCTTGAGTCTCGTGCAAGCCGTGGCCAAATTGCATGGCAGCACGCTTGAGCTCTCCGATCGAGACCCTGGGCTTCGCGTCGTGCTGGTGCTGCCCTGCGGTGAATCGAAGGCGGCATCGAGAAGCCTTGCAGCAGCAGCGGACGCGCCGCCCGCGCCGGCGGCCGCCCCGGCGGCCGCCCCGGCGACTACGACGCCGTGAGAGGACCGCGATCCTAGCCCGAACCATTGCTCCTAGTCCCCGCAGCTCGGACACCCGCCCAAATGGGCGCCGCCATACATCGGTACATCGTACGGATCCGTCGGGTCGATGCTGACCATACGACGCTCCGGATTGCGGTCGCAGAAAAATGTCGCCGAGGCCGACGAGAATTCACCCAGCTGCCAGCCGGCATCGATCCACTGCAGCATGGCGGCGACGAATGCGCGCTTCAAGTCGGCGCCGGACGGCAGCTCGCGCGACTCGATGACCGTGCCATGCATGCTGCGCACGACGTACCAACGCGGCGCGACGCAGCGCTCGAGCGAATCGTGGGCATTGCGTCTCCTGGCCATGGGAGAAAGTTACTCGAGCACCGCGATCGGGGTCCACCCAGTAGTCCGCGGTGCAGCAAGCTGTATAGGCCACCACTGCGGTCGAATAGATTCCGGCGTTACCCAGGAGCCTGTCTGCGTAATCCGCGTGAGCCGCGTTGGCTGGGAGAGGGAGCGGGTGCAAGGCGCGCGGCGCCGGCCGTAGTGGCGCTACGGCCAAGCCGCGCAACGCCGCAGACGCCCCTCTCCCAGCCAACCCGGAGGGACCGGGCAGATTTCGCTTCATCCGTCGTTGTCGCCTCCTCATTGGGAGTTGACCCAACTTCGTCGGCTCCGCCTCGGCTGAAGCGAAATCTGCCTTGGGTAAGGCCACGGGGATTACTCAGACAGGCTCCTAGTGACTCTCGGTAAACTCTTACATCGGATAATCCTATTCTCCATTTACACGCACGGTGCGCGCGCTTAAGCTCAGTGCGATAGTTCAAGGAGTTCACCATGGGCAATGCCGATTCTCCGCAAAACGACCAGCCGACACCCGACTCCTCTCCCGAAGGCAGACTGCGAGGCACTGCACTGGAGGGCGCCGAGCAGAAGAATGCGGCGGACCATACGACGTACGAGAAAACCCGTAAGCCAGACGCCGAACTGCGCCTGGACGGGGAAAAAGATACCCTCTACAGCGATGGTCTCGATATCGAAGAGGACGTCGACCCGCTGGCCGGCACACGGGACCAATCGTCCGGAATAAAGCCCTAAGATCCGGCTGCTTGGACGGCACGGATTAAGCGGGGATTCGTCGCGATCCCCGGTCCTAGGAGCCTGTCTGAGTATTGCGCGTGAGCCGCGTTGGCTGGGAGAGGGAGCGGGTGCAAGGCGCGCGGCGCCGGCCGTAGTGGCGCTACGGCCAAGCCGCGCAACGCCGCAGACGCCCCTCTCCCAGCCAACCCGGAGGGACCGGGCAGATTTCGCTTCATCCGTCGTTGTCGCCTCCTCATTGGGAGTTGACCCAACTTCGTCGGCTCCGCCTCGGCTGAAGCGAAATCTGCCTTGGGTAAGGCCACGGGGATTACTCAGACAGGCTCCTAGCCTGCGCGCCGCGGAACTTACCGCAGGCGCCGTTAATCTGTAAGATTCGCGCGCTCGGCATCGGGCCTGTTGCGAAATCGCCGGCGCATTCCAAGGAACACGCAGATGGGCAAATATACGCAGTTAGCGGCGCTGGCCGGTTTTGCCGCAACCGTCCTCTTATCGAGTGGCGGCAACGGTCAAACGCCGGAGCAGCAGAAGAGTTGGGACGCGGAGCGCGCGCGCGCCGCCGCCGACGCAAAGGCCGCGGCCGAACGGCTGGCGCGGGAGCGTGCGGCACGCAAGGCCGATCCGATGGCGTGGGTGCGTACGCTCGACCCGATGTCTACCGGAGGCTGGGAATTTCGCACGGTCGCCAACGATGGCTCGTGGGCCACCTTCAGCAGCACCCACCAGATGCAAAGGTCCGGCCAGGTCGTCACGGTTTGGCTGCGACAGGAATACGCAGAACCGCAAGTCGGCAGTAGCGGCCCTTTCCTGAGCGTCGTCGAGAAGGCTCAATACGACTGCAAAAAACAGCAGGAGCGCGCGCTCCTGGTCATCTACTACGTCGCCAACAATATTCAAGGCAGCGCGCAGACCGAAGAAAGCGACGGCAAAAACACTCCATGGAGCGCGATTGTTCCCGGCACGCGCGAGGAGTTCAATTTTCTATGGGCCTGCGCTCCCACGACTCGTCAGCGCTAAGCGAATGATTCCGACCAGGAGGCGCGAGCGGTCCGCGCATGGTCCCACCAGAATCTCCACCTCGCCGGGCTCGAACACGGGTTGCAAGTTCACCCCCGGATAGCGCAGCTCGCCGGCGGCCAGAAAGAGCGTCACGGTGCCCGATTGGCGGGGATCCAGCCTGATCTTTGCGAAGCCTTTGAGCTCGAGCAGCGGCTGCGCCACGCTTGCCAGCTTGTCACGGGTAAACAGAAACACCGTCTCTTCGGCGGCCCGTGCGCCGTCATTGGAGACATCGACGCGGATCACGAGCGTGTCATTCTCCGTCACGCTTTCACCGGTCACGCGCAGATTCGACAGCGTGAAGTGTCCATACGTGAGTCCATGACCGAACGGGAACAGCGGCTCGTTCGATACATCGAGATACTTGCTAGTGTAGCGATCCCCGGGGTCAGCGGGACGTCCGCTCGGGCGTTGGCCAAAGAACAGCGGTATCTGCCCCATGGCGCGCGGCCAGGTCACGGGCAAGCGCCCGCTTGGGCCGACGCGTCCGGTGAGCACATCGCCGATGGCGTTGCCCGCCTCGCTCCCGAGAAACCAGGCGGCAAGCACGGCATCGGCTTTTTCAACCAACCACGGCACGATCAGCGGGCGCCCCGAGAACAAAATGACGATGACGGGTTTGCACAATGTCCGGGCACGCTCGAATACGGCTTCCGCCAACAAGCGTTGCCGGCCGGGAAGGCCCAGATGCGCACGACTGGCCGCTTCGCCGCTCATGGTCGCCGCTTCGCCCAGGCACAGGAGAATCGCATCCGCCTGCGTGCACAGCTCGAGCGCATCGGGAATGCCCGTTGCATCCTGCCCGTCGATCTCGACGCCGGGCGCATACAGTACCTGGGCTTCGGAAAGCATCCCGCGCAGACCCGCGACCACGGTGACGTGACCTTCGGGCCCGGCGGCACCCCACCAGGGGCCGCGCATTTGCGCCGATGCATCCGCCAACGGACCGATCACGGCCACGCGCTGCGCGCCCCCGAGCAGCGGCAATACACCTTTGTCGTTCTTCAACATCACGAGGGCGCGCGCCCCGACCGCGCGCGCGAGACGCCGCCGTGAGGCGAGGCTCTCCGCGCTCTGCGGCGCGGCGCCGCGGCGGTACGGATCATCGAACAGACCCAGCCGCAGCTTCAGCGTCAGCACCCGGCGCACGGAGGTGTCGATATCCTCAAGCGTCACCCAACCGCGCTCGAGCGCAACCGGCAAGCCGCGGCGATATGCCTCGGCCATCATGTCGATGTCCACGCCTGCTTTGAGGGCGAGCGCAGCGGCTTGCGCAAGGTCGGCCGCAACGCCATGGCGAATGAGTTCTCCGATCGCGTTGTAGTCGCTCACCACAACCCCGTTGAAGCCCAGTCGCTCCCGCAGCCAACCCTTGAGCAGCGCGGCGTTGGCCGTCATGGGTATTCCCGCGAGATCGGTAAAAGCAGGCATGACCGCGGCCACCCCCGAAGCAACCGCCGCGGCAAAGGGCGGCAGATACACCTCGTGCAACGTGCGCTCGGAGATGTCGACCGAAGCATAGTCGCGCCCCGCGGTCACGGCTCCATAAGCGCAGTAATGCTTGGCAACCGCTGCAAGCACGTCCGCCGCGGCAAGATCAGCGCCCTGGAAGCCGCGCACTTTGGCTTCGGCAATGCGTGCGCCGAGCCAAGGATCCTCGCCGGGGCCTTCGGCGCTGCGCCCCCAGCGCGGGTCGCGAGCCACATCCAGCATCGGTGCGAATGTCATGGCCAATCCCGCTGCGGCGGCCTCCTTCGCCGCCTCGCGTGCCGTGAGCGACCACAACTCGGGATCGAACATTGCCGCTTCTCCCAGGGGGATGGGAAACAGCGTGCGGTGCCCATGCACCACATCGAGCGCGAACAGCAGGGGAATTCCCAGGCGCGATTCCTCCACCGCCACGCGCTGCATCTCGCGCACGTGGTCCGCTTCGACCAGATTGAGCAGACTGCCGACCGTGCCCGCCTTGATCGCCTCGGCGGAATCGCCTGCGACGATCGGCCCGGTCACCGCAGTGCCGGCAGCCGTCATGGTGAGCTGCCCGAGCTTCTCGGCCAGCGACATCTCGCGGATCAGCTGCTCGATGCGATTCATGGCAACGGCCGCCGGTTGCTTGGGAAAAACTGAGAACGCCTGCCGTTTTTTCTCACATTCACCGCGCCCGGAGACGGCCGTGTGACCGATAATGCTGAAATTGTTTTGCTCCTAAAGAAGCCCACCCATGATCATAGATAGGTCGGACGATGTAATCAGTCCCCCGCCCGATGAAGACGAGCCCCCACCCGATAAGGACGAGATTGCCCAATCAGCGCTGCTGCCGCAATTGGGCATGATGAGGCGCGCGCTGTGGGCCTCACCGATGCGCAACCCCCTGCTGCTCCTCTCGATCGCGCTGTTTGTCGTCATTGCCGCCACTGCATACGGGCAAATCCGGCTCAACAGCTGGAACAAGCCCTTCTATGATGCGTTGTCTCATAAGAACTTTATCGAGTTTCTGATCCAATTGGGCATTTTCGGCATCATCGCAGGCGCGCTGCTCGTGCTCAATGTGGCGCAGCGATGGCTCGGCGAGATGTTGAAGCTCAAGCTGCGCCAGGGTCTCGTGCACGACCTCATTCAAGGCTGGATGGTGCCGGGCCGCGCTTTCCGGCTCGCCAATGCCGGCGCCATCGGCGTCAACCCCGACCAACGCATGCATGAAGATGCACGCCATCTCACCGAGCTGTCGGCTGACTTAGGCATAGGTCTGCTGCAGGATTCGATCCTGCTCATCACCTTCGTCAGTATCCTATGGCGATTGTCGAGCGACTTCGCGTTTCAGATCGGCGGTCGTCACATCGCGGTGCCCGGCTACATGGTGTGGGCAGCAATCCTCTATTCCGGCTCCGCGTCGCTCGTGAGCTATTGGGTGGGACGGAATCTCGTCGGCCTCAACGCGCAGCGCTATGCGCGCGAAGCCGACCTGCGATTCTCGCTCGTCCGCGTGAACGAGCATATCGATGCGATAGCGCTCGCCGCCGGTGAAGCGGACGAGGCGCGGCGCTTGGAGATCGATCTTGCGAGCGTTCTTAAGGCCATGCGCAGGCTCGTGACCGGAGTGACGAATCTCACCTGGGTCACTGCCGGCTATGGCTGGTTTACGCTGGTAGCCCCTATACTGGTGGCGGCGCCGCTGTATTTCACGGGGAGTTTGTCGTTCGGCGGGCTCATGATGGCATCTGGCGCCTTCATGCAGGTGCAATCCTCGCTGCAATGGTTCGTCGATAATTTCAGCACTCTTGCCGACTGGCGCGCAACCTTGCTTCGCGTCGCGAGCTTCCGCCGCGCCGTGATCGCCACCGACGTGCTGCATGATGTCGAGAGCCGCATCGTGTTCCTCGAGGGCGAGCCGGGCAGAATCGTCATCGATCGGCTGCAGATTGCCTCGCACTCGAGCTGCAGCAAGCTGGCGGAATCGCACGTCGAGGTGAAATCCGGCGAGCGCGTGCTCATTGTGGGCGAGTCCGGCACCGCGACGGCGCTGCTGTTTCGAGCGCTGTCCGGCTTGTGGCCCTGGGGCGCAGGGCGCCTCACACGTCCCAAAGGCGAAACCATGGTCTACATACCGCGCACGACCTATCTGCCGCCGGGTACGCTGCGCGAAGTCCTTGCCTACCCATCGGCGGTTGCGAGCTTCGATGCCGCCGCATTTGCGCGTGTGCTCGAGCGGCTCGCGCTCGATCGTCTCGTACCCATGCTCGATCAGTCCCGACGGTGGGATCTGGTCTTGGGCGAAGGGGAACAGCAGAGCCTGGGGTTTGCACGCGCTTTGCTGCATGCACCGCCCTGGATGCTCATCGACGAAGCGCTCGAAACGCTCGACCCGGATACGCGTCGGCGCGTCGGCGAGGTGATCCTCGAAGACCTGGCGCACACGGGGGTCATCCACATCGGGCGCGCCGCCGCAACCGATGGCCTGTTTGGGCGTGTGCTGCATCTCGTCAAGGATCCCGAGGGGCGCTGCCTCTGTGCCCAGCGGACACTCGGTGTTGGCGCAATATATGCCACGACGCCCAGGGCGGTAGCCTGAGAGTATTCCGCATTGCGCAAAATTGCTGCTGTGCGATCTGCGCCAATCCGAGGCCGCCGCGCAAGCGGCTTAAGCCCACCCGAGGGGCCGGATCGGCACGGGCCGCTGCTGCGCGGCCGGCGACATAAGTACCTGTCGGAACTAGAGAATTTCCTCGCGGCGCGGCGCAGCGGACATGTGCGCCCTGCCCCCGTTGACCGCGTCGTTGGCACAGCCCCGAGGTGCAGGCGAGGGGGTCCCAAGCGAAGGCAATGTAATCTCCCGCAGAGCACGGAAGCACAATCCAGCGATTGCCCCACGGAGCGCCGATTGTAGCCACGTCAACGCGCGATGCGCCGTCGACCAACGTGCCCCGCATCTTTCGCCTAGGCGCGCGTCCGTGCTCGCAGTCGCCGCTCGAACTTCCTGCCGCCGGTGGCTGCGGGCCGCCTCCTGGGCCGCGGCAAAATGCAAGAGGTGCTTGAGCTCCGTTCGCAATGAGGCGCGCGGACGCAACGCAATTCCGGCATTCCCGCATTGACGAAATGGCCAAGCACAGCGGCGAATCGTTGACTTGAGCTGCGAACCGCACGCTCGCTCGCGCAAACTCACTGCAAGGACGCTCGCCGCTAATCGGCGAAGCGGGCCCCCAAAAAAATGTTTCGCGTCGACACAAAGTAATTTCTACAAAACAACTTGAAGCTGTGACCGATCTAACATAAAACAGTGTTAGAGAGTTGAACGCGGTCACGTCCTACTCGGGCAACTTGTTTTTAACTCGAAGTCGTGCGAATTGCCGGCTAGTGCCCAGTCCAATTCCCCAGTGGAGGTTGACGATGGGAGGATCACAGCTTAGAGAGGAGTCCAAACCCACGGATTTCCTGGATTCTCTGACCAGGTTCAGCAAGGAGCATCGGGCGCAGCGCTGGGAGGGTACTCTCAGTGATTTCTTGAAGCAGATCCTGCCGAGCCGACCGGCGGCTTTCATTCGCACGAGTCACGAATACATCTGGGACATGCTGCTCTGGCATGGCCGCGCCACGGAAGGGGACGACACCACAAAGGCGCGCGAACTCTTCAAGCGCGAGTTGTTCGGCGTCGATGAGCCGCTCGGGCGGGTAGTCGACTATTTCAAAGCGGCCGCGGCCGGATCTGACGTCGGACGGCGGCTGCTGCTGCTGCTCGGACCGCCCTCGGGCGGCAAGTCGACGCTGGCCATCATGCTGAAGCGCGGGCTCGAGGAATACAGCCGCACCGATGAGGGGGCTCTTTATGCGATCAAGGGCTCGCCCCTGCGCGAATCGCCGTTGAATCTCATCCCCACGAGCTTGCGGGCGGAGTTTCGCGAAACCTACGGCGTCGAGATCACGGGCGAGCTCTCTCCGTGGGCCCGCGACTATCTGGATCGTGAATGCGAGGGCGATTACCTGCGCGTGCCCGTCGAGCGCATATTTCTCTCCGAAGCGGCCCGCTGCGGTATCGGCACCTACGCACCGCACGATCCGTCGACCGCCGATATCGCGGATCTGGTCGGATCGGTCGACCTATCCAAAGTCGCTCGGGTCGGCGACGAGGGCGACCCCCGCGCCTGGTCCTGGTCCGGCGCGGTCTATGCCGCGAGCCGCGGCGTTCTCGAGATGATCGAAATACTGAAGGTCAAGCGTGAGTTCCTGTACCTATTGCTCACCATGACGCAGGAGAAGAACGTCAAGGTGGCCCGCTTTCCGTTAATCTATCTCGATGAGACGATCTTGGCGCACACCAATCTCGCGGAATTCAATCGCTTCCTGCAGGAGAAGGAAAACGAAGCGCTGCTTGACCGGATGGTGATCATCAAAGTGCCCTACGCGCTCTCCTATAAAGACGAGGCGCGAATCTATAAGAAGCTGGTCTACGGAGCACCGGCATTCCGCAACACGCACTTGGATCCCCATGTACTGCACCTCGCCGCCGTGTTCGCCATCCTCACCCGGCACACGAAGCCCGAGCGCGAGGGGCTCGATCTACCGAAGAAGGTGCGGATATTCGCCGGAGAGGCAGTGGAGGGATTCTCCGAAACCGAAGCCGCGCGCCTGCGGGCGGAAGCGCCGGACGAGGGTCTCTCCGGCGTGAGCCCCCGATTCGTGATCAATGCGCTCTCCACGGCGATCACTCGAGGCAATGCGCACAGCCTCACCAGCATGGAGCTGCTGCTCGCGATCAAGGACGCCATCGAAAGCGATGCGCGCATTGACGCGAAGCAGAAGAAGCAATGGTTTGACCATCTCGTGACAGCCCGCAAGGAGTTCTATAATCGCTGGGTGAAGGAGGACGTGCACAAGGCGCTGTTCGCGTCCTTCCAGGACGAGGCGCAGCAGCTGCTGGAGAAGTACTTGGATGAAATCGAGGCGGCGCTCGATCAGCGCAAGGTCACCGACCCCATAACGGGCGAGAATCGGGCCCCGGATGAGCGATTTATGCGGTCGGTCGAGGAAAAAATCAAAGTCTCCGAATCGGGCAAGCAGTCGTTCCGGCAGGAGGTCATTCGCAAGGCGATGGTCGCCTTCAAGGCGGGCGAAAAATTTCGCCTGGCGAGCCACGCGCGGGTGCGTGAAGCGATCGAGCAGTATCTATTCGAGGAGCGGCGCGACGTGCTGCGCCTGGTGACTTCCACCGCCCGGCCCGATGAGGAAGCTCGGCAGAAAATATCCGTGGTGCAAGAGCGGTTAGTGAAGGAGTATGGGTATGACGAGCACAGCGCCCAGGAAGCGCTCAACTACGTCACCACGCTCTTGTCGCAAGAGTAGGTGAGCAGCATGGCAGGTGTGCTGCAAGAGAGGTCCCGATGAGTTCCGACTCGACTGGGAACGAGCCGCAGACACTGAATGGCTGGTACGAACTGTTCTCGCGGGGTTCCCGCGATTGGCTCCGGCACAGTGAAAAGATACGTGAGGCCGTGCGCGAGCACCTGCCGCAAATCGTTGCGGGCTCCGACATCATCAATGATGGTACACGCACGGTCCGGGTGCCGGTGCGCATGCTCGAACACTACCGCTTTCGGCTATTGGCGGACGGCGAGGGGCAGGGCGTCGGCCAGGGCAAGGCCAAACCGGGAGACGTGCTCGGGCCGGCGAATCCGGCGAGCGGTCCGGGGCAAAAAGGCGCCGGGGGAAAAGAGCGCGGCGGCACCGAACTGATGCTCGAGTTCAAAGTGGACGACGTCATCGAATGGCTGTGGGAGGACTTGCAGCTCCCCAATCTAAACCCGCGAGTCGGGCCTTCCGAGGAAGCCGAGTGGAAGCGCGAGGGCTGGGACAAGCGCGGCGCGCGCTCGCGCCTGGATCGGCGTCGTTCGCTCAAAGAGGCGGTGAAGCGCCGCGCGATCGAGCCGGACGCGCCGGAGTTTACCGATGAAGACCTGCGCTTCCGGCAGCTCACCCGCCGCCGCCAGCCAGTGGTGCGGGCCGTGGTGTTTTTTCTGCTTGATGTCTCCGGCAGCATGTCCGAGCGTGATCGTCAGCTGTCGAAGACCTTTTTCTTCTGGGTGGCGGCCGGGCTGCGCCGGGAATATCACTCTTTGGACATCGTCTTCGTGGCGCATACGACGGACGCGTGGGAATTCAGCGAACCGGACTTCTTCAAGGTCACCGGCAGCGGCGGCACCGTCGCCTCCGCGGGCTTCGCCAAGGTGCGTGAGATCATGCAAGCACGCTTCGATCCGGCGGTCTGCAATATCTACCTGTTCTATGCATCGGATGGCGACAATGCTTCGGACGATCGGGCGCAGGCGGAACAGGAACTCGAGAGCATCGGCAAAGTGGCGCGCTACGCCGGATATGTGGAGATATCGGCGGGGGCACGCAGCTCTCAGAGTGAGACCGCTCAGCTGTTCCAAGCGGTTGAGGAAGCAGGACTGCCGTGCGGCCGCTATTCGATCACCGGTCCGGAGGACGTCGCGGCTGCGGTGCGCCATTTCTTTACGAGCGAGTCGCAAACGGCCGAGAAAGCCGCTAAAGTTGACCCATGAAATCCGACTGGCGCAGCCACGTACCGCAACTCGAGGAGCTGGCGCGCAAACTTGGACTTGACTGGTCTCCGGTCCTCTTCGAGGCGGTCCCCGATAGTTTCATGACCGAAATAGCGGTGTACGGATTGCCGGTGCGCATGCCGCACTGGTCCTTCGGCGCCCGCTACATCTACCAACTGCTGCAGCGGCACATGGGCTATTCCCGGTTGTTCGAGGTGGTGTTCCCCGGCAATCCCGGTCATGCGTATCTCGCCTCGAGCAACGGTCTCGCCGACAATGTACTGGTGACGGCCCACGTGCTGGGTCATGCAGACTTCTCCAAGAACAACCTCCTGTTCCGCCGCTGTCAAGAGCAGGTGAGTGCACACATCATCGAGCACGCGGCCAGCCACGCACGCAAAATCGAGCGGGACATCGAGTCCTACGGATTCAACGCAGTGGAGCAAGTGCTCGACGCCGCGTTGTCCCTGGAGCAATACGTTGACCTCGATCAAACCCTGCGGCGCGAGCGCTACCAGGAATATCTACCCGATGCGCCGCCGCCGCCGGACGATGCGTTTCGCTCCCGCTTTGCGACGCTCGATGTTGGAGCCGAACCGGTGGCGCAAACGCGCAAAATACGCGCGCCGCTGCCGCCGCATCCGGAGCGCGACCTGCTCTGGTTCATCGCTACATATGCTCCGGAGATGGAGAGCTGGGAGCGCGACATTTTTCTTGCGGTGCGCGAGGAGTCCTTTTACTTCTATCCGGTGTTTGCCACGCAGATCATGAACGAGGGCTGGGCGTCCTATTGGCATGCGCGCCTGCTGCGCGAGGCGGACTTCATTCCGCAAGCCACCTATCTCGACGCGATCAAGTGCCACTCCGACGTCGTGCGTCCGGTCGCGACCGGCGAGCAGGTCGCACTCTCGATCAATCCGTACCACTTGGGATTCACCCTGTGGGAGGAGATAGTCAAGAAGTCCGGCATCGAGGCGGCGCGGCGGACCATGTGCGAGGACGATGACTTCAGTTTCTTGCGCAATTACCTCACGCGCGAGATTGCCGAGGAAATGGGCTTATTCCGCTACCAGCGGCAGCAGAACGGGCCGGTCAAGGTGGTTGCCGCGGACATCCACGAGCTTCAAGAAAGCTTGTTGCTCGACAAATACAATTTCGGCGCCCCGCGCGTGTCGGTCACCGAAGTGCGCAGCGACGGCACGCTGGTGCTGCAGCACGACAGCCAGCTCGACGGGCGCGGCCTGGATGCCGAACGCGCACGCAGGGTGCTCGAGTATGTAAAGCGCGTCTGGCGGCGCCCGGTGCTGCTCAAGACGATCGATGCGGCCGCCAAGGACGTTGAATTCTCGGCCGACTCCCCCGCTGCTGCGTAGATAATCCAGGCGATGCGGGCGTGTGCGCGGGCGAGATTCCCCGCGGGAGGCCCAAAAGTGAGCCTTTTTATATGACACCAAGCTCCGACGCCACAGCCCGCCGCGGCCAACTTCGGCGCACCGACAAGGTGATGACTGCCGAGGAAATCGATGGATTTCTCGCTCGCACCTTTTGCGGGCGCACGGCAACCGTCGGCGCCGACGGCTATCCCTACGTGGTCCCCAACCTGTTCACGTGGGGTCACGGCAAGGTGTATCTGCACACGGCGTTCCATGAAGGCCACTTCATCGCCAATGTTCGCCACTCGGATCGCGTGAGCTTCGAGGCGGATGAGCCCGGCCAGATATTCCCGTACGGACACGTCGAGTGCGACACCTCCGTGTCGTACAGCTCGGTCATCATCTTTGGACGCATCAAAATCCTGGACGATGAGACAGAGAAGACGCGATTCTTCGAAGCCTTCTTGCGCAAGTACGCGCCTGCTGACTCGTGGGGCCGGGAGCTCGGCTCGTACCCGAGGATAGGGTCGACCATCGTGTACGCGATCACGCCCGAAATCACGACGGGCAAGCGAGGCCCTCTGCCGCCGGTCGGCGATCAATGGCCGAATAGCAATCGCTCCCTGTCGCCGGGGTGGACCCCGAAAAAGTAAGCGCTACTCCAGGCAGACTACGAGCTTGGCTGAATGCGTGCGCCAGTTGATGGGGATGACGTACGAGCGCGAATGCGGCGCCGTCACCTTGTCCGGCTCGTTTGCAATGACAGTCGGGACCGATATCAGGAAGTTCTTGCCGAAATCGCGACGCGCATTGCCGGAAATCGTGTTGGCCACTTCGCCCACGAGATCCTTGATGGTTTCCTCGCTCGAATCGGTTTCGTGCATGCGCATCAGCAGCACCATGAGCATGGCGCGCCGCGCCGTGAAGTACACGATGCCCTTGCGGGCGCCGGAAATGTTGATGATGCCCGTGTACTCATAGGATCCGGGTTTGCCGTCGACGACCAGATACGGAGATCCGACGCTCGCCGCCTGTTGCACGGACGTCTCGAAGTAATTTGTCGCGCCATCGATGAACGTGCGAATTTCGGCTTCTTTCAGCATCACCTCTCCGTCAACAGCTCTTCCAGCGCGTCGTTGAGCTGACGATCGGTAAACGGCTTGCACAGAAATCCATTCGCGCCCTTCTCGATGGCTTCCACTGCCGTGGCTTTGTCGGCCAGGGCGGAGACGACCAGGATCAGAACCTTGGGATTGATGGCCACCAGTTGTTCCACACAGGCGATGCCGTCCATCTCCGGCATCGTGAGATCCATGGTCACGACGTCCGGTTGCGTGCGGCGAAACAACTCGACCGCCTCGCGTCCGTTGCCCGCCGATCCGACCACTTCCAGGCGAGCGATCTGCTGCGAGCGCTCAATGCGGCGACGAATGATGTTGGAATCATCGACGATGAGGAGTTTCAAGGAGGCTTGCGAGCGGCTGTCCGTGTCCATTTATGCGGCCACCGTATTGGCCACGGGCTTGCCACGGGATGGCAACGTCACCGTCAAGCGCGTGAATCTCCCCACCGCCGTGGCGACGCCCACGCGTCCGCCCACTTGATGCATGAGGTCGGAAATCAAATTCATGCCGACGCCGCGCCCGGCGTCTTTAGAGGCGCTCTCGACCGTGGAGAAGCCCGGCATAAACAGCAACGAGAAGGTCTGCTTCGCGTCAAGATGGGGTGCCTGCTCCGGCGTAATGAATCCCTTTTTCAGCGCAACTTCCTTGATGCGCTCGGTCTCCAGGCCCCGACCATCGTCTTCGACGCTGAGTTTGTAGCCCGCCTCGCCCAGGCTCTTGAATATCAGGCGCACTGCCCCGCGCGCCGGCTTCCCGGCGGCCCGTCTGGCGGAAGCCGGCTCGATGCCGTGCACGATCGCGTTGCGCACCGCTTGGATCGCAATGTCTTTGACGATGCGCCGATACTCCTCGGGCACCGTCTCCAAATCCACGCACTCCAAGCTTGCTTCTTTGTCGTGCTCGGCGGCAACTCGCGCCGCGAGTTGCTCGAGCGTCGCCTGCAAGCCTGCATCGGAAGCGCTGAATATCGGCGTGCCGGCGTCCGTGTCGGCGACGTCCGTGGACTCTGGCGAGAACCCGGCGGGGGCCGCGGGGGCGGCCGCGGCGGCGGGGGCGGCGGGGGCGGCGGGCGAGTAAGCGACCTCGGTCGGCGCCGGTTGAAACTTCGACAGGCGCGCCACCAAATCGCTGACGGATTGCAGATGGGTCAGCAGATCGTCGAGCTTGATGACGAGCGGCAGGAAGTCGTTGCCCGACAAACCCGGCTTCTCCCGCAGAGCCTTCAAGTCGTCCTCGAATGAATGGGCGCGGCTCTCGATCGATGAAAGCCCCAGAGCGGACGCTTCGCCTTTGACAGAGTGCGCTTGCCGGAACAGCGTATCGAGCTTTCTGCGGAACGCGCTTTCCTCCCGGGCCGGTTCGCGCAGCACGGCGTTGATCATTTTCATCGCGGCATTCGAATCGCTCAAGAACGAAGCAAGCTGCACCGGATCGATGTGCAGAATGCCGAGAAGAGTATCGACCTGGGCTTGGGCCTGGCTTTGCGAGTTTTGCAGTTCGCGGGCGAGTTCCACACGGGTGCTGACGTCGGAGACCGACACCAGTATATGGGTAATCTTGCCGTCCACGCGTACGCGGTGAAAGTCAAACTGTAGATAGCGTTTGTCGAGTTTGCCGTGACCGCCGTCCAGATGAACCTCGACTTCGCCCAGCGGATTGATCGATTTGACGAGCTTCTCGTTGGTGCGCTCGGACCAGAGAATCTTGACGAATTTCAAGGCCGTCGCCAGCGTCTTCTCCGTGACGATATTCTTCAGCAGACTCTCGAACGCGAGTCCGGCAATGTCCGTGCGCTGAAACATTGTTTCAAGCGCGCTCGAGAAGGTCGAACCGATGATCAGATTCTTATCGAGCAGGAACAAGCCGTCCGTAACCGTGCGCAAAATGTCCGTCGTTTGCTGACGCGCCTCGCGCAGGCTGGCGTCCTGTCGCCGCCGTGCACGGATCAACAACATCACAAGCAGCACCAGCACACCGGCGATCAGCAAGCCCACGAACATGACCAGCCGCAGTTCCTCGGCGGCCCGAGCATTGCTCGACTGCAAGCCGGTGCCGATCGCCGCGAACTGCTCGTCCAGCGCCGGCAGTACGTGCCGACCCGTACGTATCGCGACGCCGATGTCGCGTTCCAATTCTCGACCGCCATCATTGAGCGCCGTACCGGTCGATTCGCTGTCCTTGTACGGCACGCCGTTGAAGTCCACCACCGGCTTCAATGCGGAAAGCTCTCGCGTCCACAGATCACGCAATTGCCTGGCGTGTTCTCCGGCAATCGAGTCGGCGCCGGTGTCGCGGGCCCAACCGAACCAGCCTCCCGGCCGCGCCGCCATCAGAAGGGGCAGCGCCTCATCGAGCTTTTGGATGGCGTTACGCAGCTGCTCCACGGATTCTTGGAGGTAACCGCGAGTGTTCAGCCGGTCACGCATGATTTCCAAGGACGACTGGATGACGATTGGATAGCGCTGTTGGTCGGCGACCAGCTTGAGCGCCGCGCTGCTCTCGACCAATTCGCCGGCGAGTTTGACACCCGGTATGAGCACGGTAGCCACAAAGCTCATTCCAAGAATGACGACCAGGACCGCCAGACCCTCGGGCTTCAGCGTGGGGATGAAGGATTTCAGGGAACGGAAACTCATCACTCTTCGCTCCATAGGAATTTGCCGCTTTTACTATGGCCGAGGCCGTCCCTCATCCTTATGGAAACAAGGGTTCCACGTGATGGTTTGGATCACATTTCGTGTGTTGCCGGTGGCCGACGAGTGCGCGATCCATGCGGCAAAATGCAGAAATTGCGAGCCATGTCGCAGTCGCGGCCATTGCCTTTCGAGCCGGTGCCGTTACGCTTGCGGCTTGCGGGCAAAGTACTCTTGGCCCTCAATCCGCTGGAGCCCCCCTCGCCCGCGGTCCGCCCGCGGCGTCCAAGGCTTCCAGAAAATGTGCGGCAGACGGATACCGGGCCGCCGGATTCTTCTCCAATAGTCGATTGATCATCGGTTGGTAGCGCGCCAGCGGCGCAGCCAGCAGCGGCACGGCGGCCGTACGATGTCCCTCGAATATTTCGGACAGGCTGTTGCCCCGGAACGGCAGAGTACCGGCCAGCATCTCGAAAAGGATGATTCCCAAGCTGTACAGGTCGCCGCGTTGATCGGGGTCATTGCCCGTGATTTGCTCGGGGCATACGTAATAAGGGGTGCCCGTCATCAGATCCGAGCGCGACAGATCCTGCGCGAGGAGTTGCGCGCGCGCCGATCCGAAGTCGATCAAGACCACCCGGTTGTCGGTCGTGAGCATGAGGTTAGAGGGCTTCAGGTCGCGGTGCACGATACCGGCCGCATGCACCACCTGCAAGGCTTCCGCAATCTGCCGCGCATAGTGCAGAGCGTCCGCCTCGCTCACCGGATTCTTCAAGCGCTCGCGCATGCTGCCGCACGGAAAATACTCCAGCGCAAGAAACAAATACTCCGGCGTTATGCCGAAATCGATGACATCGGCGATCGAGCGGTGGTTCAAGCTCGAGAGAATCTCGCATTCTCGGGCGAAACGCTGGCGATCTTCCTCGGAGACACTCGCGTGGTCATCGATGCGCTGAACCTTGAGCGCCACGGGCTGCGCCAAATCGTCGTTTCGGGCGAGATACACCGTAGCCGCCGAGGAGTGGGCAATTTTTTTCATAACGCGGTAGCCGGCCACCTCGGGCAAGCCTTGTTGGCCCGGCTTGATTGCGCCCGCGGCACCCGGCGGCGGCTTGAGAAGCGACTGCAACGCCGCCGCGAACTCGGCGAGATCCACCGAATGGATGGGCCAATAGTCGGCGGCGCCCGACTTGATCGCGCGTGCCGCCCAGCGCTCATCGCCATGGCGCGCGAAGACGATGATGGGCATACGCGGTACGCGCGCGTGCAATCGCGCCACGACCGCAAGCGGGTCGGATTGGCCCCGTTGCATGAACTCGACGATGAGCAGCACGGCGACGTAGGAACGAAGCTGATCGATCGACAGGTTGTCGAGCCCGGACCCGCTCACGGTATCGGCATCGAGCTTTCCGGCCGTGCGGCGCACCAAGTCGGCGAGCCTCAAGCGCAGGTCGAGATCGTCGTGCACGATGAGACACAATCCGCCGGGTCGATTCGATGGCGTTACGGGGGCCTCGTCTGGCGTGACTGCAGTGTTTGTCGATGGCGTCATAAGAAGGTCTTTTAGTGGGATTCAAGCCGGAACACGAGATGCAACCTGCTCTTCACTTCACGCGCTTGGCCGTCCACCAACACAGGCCGGTAGCGCACGCGAGCCAGGGCGCTCTTCGCCGCGGACTCGAACACGTTGGGCGGCGAAGCATTCAGCACGGTGACATTGATCACTTTTCCCGCGGTGGTTACGTTGAAAGCAACATCCACCCACCCTTCGGTGCCTTTTGCCAGGGCACTGCGCGGATACTCGAGCTTCAACGGTTTGACTGTCACCAGCGAGCTTGCGGAAACCATGGATGGCACCGTTCCGCTCTGCTTGAGCTTCTGCTGCGCGACCGTGTCGCTGAGAGCGTCGAGCTCGGCCGAACTGCCGAGTCCGCTCGCGGCTTTAACCAGTGCTTCGGCTTTGGCGGCGTCCCCCGAGTCGAGCGCTGCGCGGGCCCGCGCGGTAATCGCGTCCTGCAGCGCGCCGGAAATCTGCGCCAACCCAGCGTTCGTGGGATCGGCCGCACGCAGCTGATCGACGTAGAACAGGGCATTGTCATTGTCCGGCTCGAGAATCTCGCCTTGCGCGAGCCGCGCCTGAGCCAGATCGAGAAGGTGCGAGCGCATCAACTTATCACGCGCTTGGCTGTCGCGGGCGGCGTCGAGGTCGCGCTGCAAGCCGGCGATGACTTTCGGCGACCCCCCCGTGTCTCGCGCCGCCGCGATCAATCGATCCACATCAGCAAGACGATGCTGATCGAGCGCCACGCGGGCCGCCTGCATCAGTTTCTTGCTCAATGCCTGGGCTTGTTCCTGCAGCTCCGCCGGACTCGCGCCCGCCTGGCTTGCCTGCTGCAGATAATAAACTGCGCTGTCGTCGCGCGGCTCTATCAACCGATCTTGCTGCATGCGCGTGTCCAACAGCCTCAGCAGGTGCGCGACGTCGGATGCTTCCTGACGCCGCCGCGCTTCGTCGCGCAATTGATTCAACTTGGCGGGTCCGAGCGACTTCGCACGCGCCGCATCATCGAGCAGCTGAAACGCCCGATCGAAATTCTTCGCGCTGATCGCAGCCTCGATTTGCGCCGGGCCGAGTTCTGCGCGCAGCGTCGCAATGCGTGCATCGAGATCCGCCAACCGCGGGTCGTGGGGACTGATGCTGCGCGCGGTTTCCAGAGCTTGCAGCGCCGCATCGAATTTTCGCTCATCCAAATCGGACTGTACTCGAGCGAATAGAATCTGTGCCAGCCGCTGCAGGCCCTGTTGAGCCTCTCCGTTGCTCGGATCGTACATCAGCACGTTTTGGTACAGCGTCAGGGCGTTGCCGTCGGCGGGCTCGATGAAATGCCGAGCGAGCATGGCTTGCTGCGCCTTTTGGAGAAGCGTGTCGACCTGCTCGTCCGCAGCCGCGTTCGTCTCGATGGGCGCTGCCGCCGCGGGGGCGTGAGGCGTGGCGACTACCGCTGGCGCCGGACTTGCATGCTTGGCGGCGTTTCGATGCCGCAGGTATGCGACGCCGCATGCCACGCAAACGGCGGCGATGATCAACGGAGCAAACCGCAGAAATTTGCGCCCGGTGGGGGCGCGGGCCGCCGCGAGCGCGGCGCCGGCATCACCGAGTACCGCGCTGCGCGCGTGGCATTCCTCGCGTGCGCTCGCAAGGGCCTCGCCCAGCTGCGCAGCTTCGAAGGGGACACGGAGCAGCGCGAGGATCTGCCGCTGCTGGATCGCGTGCCTCCACGGCTCGGTGCTCGCCGAATTGTCGAGCACGATGATTGCAAATCGCGCCGAGTGCAATTGCAAGCGCGACAGATCGCCCGCACGATCCTCCTGATCGCGCGCATCCCAGAGGATGATGCCCGATTGACCGGCGCGCGCGGTTCTTTGCAGCTCGTCGATGCTGTCGATCTGTTTGAGCGCCCAGTCGCGCTCCAATTCGTGTCCGATTTGCCGCCACAGGGACTCGTCTTGCGTCACCAGAAATACGGGAGACTTTCGTCCGCGTGAGACGGCGGCGGGCGCTGGCGCCGACTCGGTATGCAAATTGGCAGCCGCATTCTTTCGTGCTGCTTGGGACAAAACTGCGCTCCCTCATTCGAATGGACGCCGCGAGAATCGCTGTCGGGATCAATCCGCGCAGGCCGGTTGCACCACCTTGTAGCCTCAGGGAATAGGCGGGAACGTGGGCGGGTATGAATCACATTTTCAGCTTCACGGCGCAGCAAAGGTGCGCATCGCACGCACAATGTGCGATTTTGTGAGCTAATTCGCAGCTCCTCGCAGCGTTGCCGCGGGCCGTCGAAGGCTGCGGGCCTCGCCCGCCGGGCCATTCCGGGCGGGGCTTTGGACAAAACGCGCCCGTTGATCGAAACTCGCTCTCACCAAGCATTGGGCGGGAGAAGAATAATGTTTAATCAGCTATTGTCGCCCGTCGGCGGCAGCCTGATCCTGTCGGTTCTCGTGGCGGCGCTACCCATAGCAACCGTGCTGGCGGTTTTGGGAATCCTGCGCCGCCCGGCATGGCAGGCGTCCCTGGTCGGCCTGGTGGTGGGTCTGACCATCGCGATTCTTGTCTGGAAGCTTCCGCCGCGGCTCGCGTTCGACAGCGTCGCGGCGGGGGCCGTCTTTGCGCTCTGGCCCGTGATGTGGATCGTGTTCAACGCCCTGCTTCTTTACAATATCGCCGTCATGTCCGGCCGGTTCGACGCATTCCGCGATTGGCTGCTCAAAGCTCTGCCGAATGACCGGCGCATCGTGCTGGTCGTGATCGGCTTCTGCTTCGGCTGCTTACTGGAGGGGATCGCGGGCTTCGGCGTACCGGTCGCGATCACCAGCGCACTGCTGATTCTGATCGGCCTACCCGCTTTGGAGGCACTGACCTTCACGCTCATTTTCAACACTGCGCCCGTTGCCTTTGGTGCGCTGGGAACGCCGATTACGGTGCTCGCGCAGGTGACCGACCTGCCGGCCGTCAAGCTCGGCGCGATGGTGGGCCGCCAGCTGCCCTTCTTCGCTCTCATCCTGCCGTTCTACGTCATGGTGATCTATGGCGGCCGGCGTTCGGTACGCTCGCTCTGGCCGGTATTGGCGGTTGCCGGAGGCAGCTTTGCGCTGGCGCAGTTCATCACGTCGAACTATCTCGATTATTCGCTCACCGACGTACTGGCGGCGCTGATGTCGCTGCTCGTTACACTGGCGTTTTTGCGGGTATGGTCGCCGGCGGCTGACGCGGAATATGCAATAAAGACGCCCGCCGCGACGCCCGCGGCTGCCTCCGCGGCAATCCCGGGTTGGCAGGGCTGGATCCCTTGGGTCGTCGTCTCGGCGGTCGTCATCCTGTGGACGCACTTCAAAATCGCCACCGTCGGCCAGCAGACCATTCACTGGCCGGGGTTGCACAATGCAGTCTTCATTACGCTCTATCACAAGGCGTACGCGGCGAACTGGGCCTTCCAGCCGCTCGGGACGGGAACCGCCATTCTGGGGGCGGTCATCGTCACCGCCGCATGGGTGGGGGTCGGCGCCGGCCGGTTCGTTAAGGCGATCTTAGCGACTTGGCGGCAGAGCCGTCTGGCCATCCTGACAGTCGCGCTGATCGTGGGACTCGCGTATCTCATGAACTATTCCGGCATGAACTACACGCTCGGCTTGGGCGTGGCATCGGCCGGCATCTTCTTTCCGATGCTCTCCGCCTTCCTCGGGTGGGTCGCGGTGTTCCTCTCGGGCAGCGACACGTCGGGGAATGCGTTGTTCGGCAATCTACAGGTGGTCGCGGCGAAGCAGCTCGGGTTGAATCCGATTCTCATCGCCGCCACCAATTCCTCCGGCGGCGTGATGGGGAAAATGATCTCGCCGCAAAATATCGCCACCGGTGTCTCAGTGACGCATTTGCAAGGCCAGGAAGGCCTGGTCTTGGCGCGAACGTTCATCCATAGCATTGCATTGACGATCCTGCTGGGTGTTCTCGTCGTGTTGCAGCAGTACGTGGTGCAGTGGATGATTCCGTGAATGCAGGGACGTCGCCGGCCGGCGGCACGACACCGCTACCGGCCGACGTCCGCCAGACCCTCGAGCGCCGCCTGCGCCGAGAGACGCAAGGCACTGCGCTGTTCGATCTCGCATCGTGCGCTCGCTATGCCACCGATGCATCCATTTATCAGATCCTCCCCGTCGGCGCGTTCGTTCCGCACGATGAACGTGACATTTCGACTGCCATCGATATCGCGCGCGACTTGAAGGTTCCGGTGCTGGCGCGCGGCGCCGGTACCAGCCAGTGTGGGCAGACGGTCGGAGCAGCCCTGGTAATCGACAACAGCAAGCACTTCAGGCGCGTGATCGCCATCGACGTCTCCCGGCGGATCGCGCTCGTGCAGCCGGGTCTGGTCCTTGACGAACTCAATGCACGGCTCAAGCCTCACGGTCTGTGGTTTCCCGTGGACGTCTCGACCAGCGCGCAGGCCACGCTCGGAGGAATGGCGGGCAACAACTCCTGCGGCTCGCGCTCGATTGCCTACGGCAACATGGTGCACCACGTGCTCGGCGTGAGCGCGTGGCTGTCGGACGGCGCGTGCGTCGACTTCGGACCGGTGTCGGCGCTCGCCGGCCGCGCCGCGCAGATCGCCGAGTTCGTGCGCCGGCTCGCGGCGCGGCACGCCCAACCGATCGCCGAGCGCTGGCCCAAGCTTCTGCGGCGTGTGGGCGGCTATAACCTGGATATCTTCCAGAACCAGAGCGAACGGCCGTACACCGGCGACGGCGGCGTCAATCTCGCGCACCTGCTGGTCGGATCCGAGGGAACGTTGGCGTATACGAAAGCCTTGACGCTGCAGCTATCCCCACTGCCGCTTTTTCGAGTATTGGGTGTCGTCAATTTCCCGACTTTTCGCGCCGCCATGCAGGCGCCGCAGCACCTCGTCAAGCTCGGGCCGAGCGCGGTCGAGCTGATCGATCGCATCATGATTGATCTCGGTTTGGCCAATCCCAGTTTCCGCCCATTGCTCGAGCAGGCGCTGATCGGGCGCCCGGCCGCGATTCTGCTGGTCGAGTTCAGCGGCGACGACGCGCAGGTCCTCAAGTCAAAGCTCGACGATCTCGCCGCCCTGATGGGCGATCTGGGCTTGCCGGGCAGCGTCGTCGCAATGCCCGATGCAGACGCGCAGAAGCATCTGTGGGAAGTACGCAAGGCCGGGCTCAATATCATGATGAGCCTCAAAGGCGACGGTAAGCCGGTGAGCTTCATCGAGGACTGTGCCGTTCCTCTGGCGCATCTGGCCGACTACACGGACGCACTGAATGAGGTATTCAAGAGACACGGAACTCACGGCACTTGGTACGCCCATGCATCGGTCGGTACGCTGCACGTGCGGCCGATCCTCGACATGCGCCGGGGAGGTCCCGAGGGAGGCGGCGCCAGGATGCGGGCCATCGCCGAGGAGGCTGCGAACCTGGTGCGCAAATATCGAGGGGCGTACAGCGGCGAGCACGGCGACGGCCTGTGTCGCGGCGAATGGATCGAATGGCAATTTGGACGCTCTTTGTATGAAGCCTTTCGCGCCATCAAGGACGAGCTGGACCCCATCGGATTATTCAATCCGGGCAAGATCATCGATCCGCCGCGCATGGACGATCCGGCGCTGTTTCGCTTTGCGCCGCCGGCGGCGCCGCGCCCATATCGAACCATCGCCCTCAAGCCGGTGCTCGACTGGTCGGCTTGGAATGTGCAAAACGATCCGCTGACTGAACAGACCACCGCACCGGGCACCGGCGGGGACAATACCGGCGGATTCGCGAAGGCCGTCGAAATGTGCAACAACAACGGCCACTGCCGTAAGTTCGATGCCGGCACGATGTGTCCGAGCTTTCGGGTCACTCGGGACGAACAGCACCTGACGCGGGGGCGCGCCAACACGCTGCGGTTCGCGCTGTCGGGACAACTCGGCGGCGATGCATTGTCCAGCGACGCCCTGTATGAGGCCATGGATCTGTGCGTCGGCTGCAAGGGCTGCAAGCGCGAATGTCCGACCGGCGTCGACATGGCGAGGATGAAGATCGAATTCCTGGCGCACTACAAGGCGCGGCACGGCTACACGCTCAAGGATCAGCTCATCGGCCGGCTTCCGGACTACGCCGCTTTCCTGAGCCGCGTGCCGTGGCTGCCGAATCTGCGCAACACCCTGCCGGGCGCAAAGTGGGCCGGCGAACGGCTGCTCGGCCTGTCATCGAAGCGCTCGCTGCCGCGCTGGCGCCTCGACACATTTTGGCGCGCGGCAAGCGCCTCGACATGGGCGAGCGGCGGCGCCGCTTTGCAGGCCGCCGCGGCAGGCGAAAAGACCGCGGTGCTGTTCGTCGACACGTTCAACGGCACATTCGAAAGCGAAAATGCGCTCGCCGCCGCACGGGTCCTGCAAGCGGCCGGCTATCTCGTGCACGCTTTGAGCAAGCGCGGCAGCCACTACTGCTGCGGTCGAACTTTCTTAAGCAGCGGCATGGTGGAGCGTGCCAAAGCAAAAGTGCGGGAACTGATCGGCGCGCTCGACGCATTTGCCCGCAAAGGCGTGCCGATCGTCGGCCTGGAACCCTCGTGCCTGCTGACGCTGCGCGATGAGGCACTGGTCATGGGGCTGGGAGAGAGCGCTGCGGTCGTTGCTTCGCAGGCGCTGCTGTTCGAGGAATTCATAGTCCGGGAGGCGCGCGCCGGGCGTTTCGCTCTGCAGCTGCAAGCGGCGGACGGACCCATCCTGCTGCATGCTCATTGCCATCAGAAAGCTTTTGCCGCAGTCGGCGCGACGCTCGAAGCGTTGCGGCTGATCCCGGGCGCGAACCCGCAGCTCATCGAGAGCTCGTGCTGCGGCATGGCGGGTAGCTTCGGCTACGAGGCCGCGCATCATCAGGTCTCCCTGCGCATGGCGGAGGCAAAACTGTTGCCGGCCGTGCGCGCGGCGCCCGATGCCATCGTGGTCGCCGACGGCACCAGCTGCCGGCACCAGATATTCGACGGCGCGCAGCGCGAAGCGATCCATGTCGCGCGGCTGCTCGATCAGCTCCTGATTGATACGGCTCCGACAGTTGCGGCATGACACTATTGGCCTCTGGTCCAACAGCGCTGCGTCTCATAATCGGTTCCAGGGCATTGTAAACCTAGCGGCGGTCCAGCCGTTAAGGCACAGAGATTCTCGTGCTTGCGCGATGAGTTACCATTTAGATTGGCAAGAATCTTGGAGGAAATTGTACGTGGACCAGAAAGCCAAATTCGGATTGCTCGCACTTGGTGCCGCGCTCCTGTTTGGATCGCAGTGCGGCTTTTCTGCTCGAGCGGCGGATGAACATGCGCACGTGGCTCGACCCGCAGGCCGCGAGGTGTTGGACGACCGCTATAATCATGGGCACTACTATCCCGCGATCGGCGCTTCGGTGCGCGTGCTGCCCGCAGGGTATCGGCCCTACGTCCACGGCGGCAGGCCGTATTATTTCTACGGCGGGGTGTGGTATGCGCCGGGCGGCCCGGGGTTCGTCGTCGTCCGGCCGCCGGTCGGGTTAGTGATCGCGGTGTTGCCCCCGGCAACAGCGAGTCCAGCCGCAGCAACTACGATCGGGCGATGACCGCCTGTCTGGGCGCACGCGGTTACGAGGTGAAGTAACGCATCGGCGGGCAGCGCCGCCTGCCGGCCCGGTGAAGGGAGCCGGGCGCCGGCCCGGCTCCCTAACTGCGCGACCCGCGCTATTTGAGTTCAAGTACCTGCATCGTCGATGAGCCGAGAACGCGCCGTATCTTGGCGCGGTCGAACTCCGACTGATTGGCTACCGCCACGGAGCCTTCGATTTGCTTCGCAATGGCGTCTCCCTTCGCAAGCGCCCCATCGAGAGCCGCCCAATCCTTATACCGGACCACCAGCAACAGATCCGCATCATCCGGACCCCGCGGCTCAACCCCGAGGACCTCGTAGCTCACAATGTAGCCGGCCTTCTTGGCGGCCTCCTGCTCCTGCTTCCAGGTGGTGGAAAGCCACTTCATATACTCATCGAACTTGCCATCCACGGTTCGGATCCTGGCGACGTTGACGACCACCCCTTGACTGAACGCGTGATCGTCCGCGAGGGCGGCAACGCTCGTGCAGGCGAGAAGGGCGAACGCCGCATAGCGGGCGAACCGATGCTTGATCGACATGAAAAATCTCCTTGATAGATTGGAATTTCGAGTTTTTGTAATGCAGACATTCGGACGCGTCGCGCCGCATGCGCCGCCTCCCAAGGCGACGCAGCATCATACACACGTTCAATAGCTCCGTGGGCGGTATTGAGCCCGAGCGCTCCCGGAGCGTGATCGACATTGCCCGCGCTATGCGCAGGAAGCCCCGCATCAGCGAGTGTCGCGACGCAGGGCTTCGATCACTTTCGAGATAGCCCCTTCGTTGAGGGGAGACATGATATGAGCACCGCCGACGCCGGGAATCTGCGCGTATTCCTTCAGCAGATCGACGCATATCGCACGGCCCTCGGCGAGCGGGTCGCTGCTCTTTTCCAGGCGCTCGATAATCCAGTCAGGGATGATCGATCCGAACAAATTACTCCTGATCCATCGCGCTGACTTGGCCGAGGCGAGCGGTGCCACCCCGATCAGCAGGTGCAGCCTTTTTGCAAGTCCGCTCTGCGCCAAGCGGGCCACGTAACGGCGCAGGATATCGGCATCCATGCAAAACTGCGTCTGAACAAACTGTGCGCCGGACTCGACCTTCTTGATCAAGCCATTGGGCGTCCAGCCGTCGGGGGGGTCGATCGGCGCATCGGCGACGCCGACGAAAAAATGCGCCGATCCGCCTACTTTTCGGCCATGGGGCAATTGACCGCGGTCGCGGATGGCGACGGCGGTTGCGGCAAGGCCGGCGGAGTCCAGATCGAAAACCGGCTTGGCTTCCGGCTGATCACCCGCGGTGGGATCATCGCCTTTCAGCACCAGGAGGTTGGTGAGGCCAAGCGCCGCTGCGCCCAGCAGCTGGCTTTGCAACGCGATCCGATTGCGGTCCCGGCAGGTCAACTGCAGGATCGGCTCAATCCCATTCTGCAGCAGCGCGCTGGCGGCGATCGTCGCCTCCAAATGCGCGCGTGCGCCAGCGCCGTCAGTGACGTTGACCGCGTCGGCCAGTCCCTTCAACGAGGCAGCCTTCGCAAGCAATTCGGCCAGATTGCTCGAGGCGGGCGGAGTGATTTCCGCAGTCAGCGCGAACTGCCCTGCTTCCAAGATCTGCTTCAGCCGGCTCCGGTCCGGGCCGACACTTTGAAGCGTCGAGACCTGCCGTGAATATGTGCTGAAGTCGTTCATACCCTACCTGCCGGCGCAGCACGAAGCGGCCGGAACGAGACAATTGCTGCGCGCGCTGACCGCCAGAATAGCGCGAAAGGTCAATTCACTCGTATTTAAGCAGAACGGCCCGATAGCGGAGCGTGCGCGGCTGCGCAAATATGCCGCGATGGGTGGACCTCCTGGGGTAGCGTATGTGTATCGGTTACCTGATGATGAGCCCCGATGTCACGCCGCAAAAGACGCCGCCCACCGCCGCCTTCGCCGCCGGCACCCCCTTCGCCGGGGGCGCCTCGCGCAGCAAACGCCGCTGCGCCGCGCCCGCGAGGGTGGGGAGGGGGAGCCGCGCTCGTCGTCATCGCCGTTTTGAGCGCGGCAGCCGCCGGTATTTGGTGGCTGTCGCGGTCGCCCCCGCCGCCGCCGACTGGCGCGCCGCCAGCGGCTGCCGCCCCGGTTCCGCGCGCGGTGGTTGACGCCCGCTTCGTTGCCAGCGAGGCCTGCGCCGGCTGCCACGGCAATGCTTACGCCGCCTGGAAGAGCTCGCAACACGCGCGGGCGATGCAGGCGGCAACCCCTGAGACCGTACTTGGAAACTTCACGGCGGCGCGGTTTCGCTACGCCGGCGTCGAGTCGATCTTCTTTCAGCGCGACGGCAAGTACTTCGTGCATACGGATGGGGCCGATGGGAAGCTCGCGGACTTCGAGATCAGGTACACGTTCGGCGTCGAGCCGCTGCAGCAGTACCTGATTGAATTTCCGGATGGCCGGCTGCAGGCCTTGTCGATCGCCTGGGACACTCGGCCGAAAGCGCGGGGCGGCCAGCGCTGGTTCCACCTCTATCCGAACGATAAGGTCGACTATCGCGATGAACTTCACTGGACGCGGTATTCGCAAAACTGGAATTTCATGTGCGCCGACTGTCACTCGACCGGCGTGCGCAAGAACTACGACATCGCCGCAAACACGTTTCACACGACTCGGACGGAAATTTCCGTCGGCTGCGAAGCCTGCCACGGACCCGGGTCGGCGCACATCGACTGGGCCCGAACGAAGCCGGCGGATGCAACGAAGGGGCTGACCGTCGCCCTGACGGAACGCGCCGGCGTGCGCTGGACCATCGATCCCGCCACCGGCAACGCCGTACGCAGCAGCCCCCGCGCGCAGGACATCGAAATCGGCGTCTGCGCGCAATGCCATTCCCGGCGCAGCCAAATCGGGGATGGTTATCGAGCCGGGCTGCCGTTCCTCGACTTTTATCGACCCGCGCTGCTCTCGGCGGGCCTTTATTTCGCCGACGGCCAGCAGCGCGACGAGGTCTACATCTGGGGATCGTTCCTGCAGAGCCGCATGTATCACGCCGGAGTCACCTGCGGCGACTGTCATGAACCGCACAGCGAGAAGCTGCGAGCCGACGGCAATGCGCTCTGCGGCACCTGCCATCTGGCGGCGAAGTACGACACTGCGGAGCATCATCATCATCAGGGAGCAGGTCCCGGTACGCATTGCGTCGACTGTCACATGCCCGAGCGCACTTACATGGTGGTCGATCCCCGCCGTGACCACAGCATTCGCATACCGCGGCCGGATCTGACCGTCGCGCTGGACACGCCGAACGCCTGCAGCGGTTGCCACCAGCAAAAAAATGCGCAGTGGGCCGCGCAGTCGATCGAGCAGTGGTACGGCCATCAGCCTCGGGGTTTCCAGCGCTACGCCGAAGCATTCGCGTACGCGGAGCAAGGAGCAGCGGAAGCGGCACCCAGCCTGGCACGGGTGGTCCTTGATCCTTCGCATCCCGCTATTGCGCGAGCGAGTGCGCTCGACGCGTTGAGTGGGTATCCGGCGCCCGCGACGGTTGAGGCGGCGCAGGCGGCGCTCGCGGACCCAGACGCGCTGTTGCGCCGCGCGAGCGTCGGCACATTGGCCATGCTGCCTCCCGCGCAGCGGCTGCCCCTCATAGCCCCGCTGCTCGAGGACCCGGTGCGCATCGTGCGTATGGAAGCAGCGTCGACGCTCGCCGATGCCATGGACGGAGCCTCCGCGGCCCAACGCGCCGCGTTCGATCGTGCGGCGATGGAGTACGAGTCATCGCAGCAGTTCAACGCCGATCGGCCCGAGTCGCGGACGGCACTGGGCAACTTTTATGCGCGGCAGGGTCGCGTTGAGGATGCCGAGGCGCAGCTGCGCGCTGCGTTGGCGCTCGATCCCGCCTTCGCGCCCGCGTATGCAAACCTCGCCGATTTGCTGCGCGTACAGAGACGCGACGCGGACGCCGAGCGCATGTTGCGCAACGGATTACGGCAGGCGCCCGAATCGGGCGCACTGCATTACAGCTTGGGCTTGACGCTGGTCCGGCTCGGACGCCATGCGGATGCACTTGCCGAATTCAAGCGTGCGGCGCAACTCGCACCCAACGATGCCCGCTTCGCTTACGTGTATGCGGTCGCGCTGAACTCCGCCGGTAAGACTGCGGCAGCCCTCGCCGAGATCGATCGGGCGCTGACGCATGAACCCGACAATCGCGATCTTCTGATTGCCGCGGTCACGTTCCGGCGCGACAGTGGCGACGTAGCGGGTGCGAGGCGCTACGCGCTGCGGCTGTCTCAGCACTACCCCGACGACCGCGACGCGGCGGGGTTGATGCGCGAACTGGGCGGACCAGGGGGCTGATTCAATGCGGCTGCGAGGGAACTCGCTCCTGAAGTCTAAGCCTCGCTGACGCTGGCCGTCGTGACAGGATCCGTGCGCGCCTCCAGCGAGCTGAGTCGTTGCCGAAGCTTCTCGATCTCGTCCGGATTAAGTCGTTCGGCGCAGCCGGCCAAGATCCGCCGGCCGCGCATCACCAGCGATGAGACGATGCGCGGGTCGGCGCACGTCGAGGCAATGTCGTCGAGGGCACGCATGACCCGCAGACTGACCGCTATATCCGAGGCCGAGTAATGACGGATTTGCTCAAAGGCCGTATCAAGAAGGCTCTCGGTCCCTATCCAGGGAATGATGACCCGAACGACGTGCGGCGGATGGCACAGCAGCGAGACCGGAGCGTTGCGGCTCACGAATCGAATGAGGATCCGGCCGAGTTGGTCGACGCAGGTGATTGCCGTGCTCGGATCGTTCACCGCAGAGGAAATTGCTTTGAGCCCAATGTCGACGATCTGGATGACCCCGAACTCGACGTCCTGCTGCATCGTGCGCGTCGGTCCGATTTCAAATGCCGAGCGCAATTCGCGGGCGCGCTCGGCATTGACGCGCTCCTCGGGCGAAGCGCCGAACAGCGCAACGCCCGCGGGCACGAAATGCCCGACCCGGCGGAGTAAGCGCACTCGCAGCTTGTATGTTCGCGCAAGGGAGAGCAACCGCCCGGTGTCGACATAGCGGATGTAGCCGGCGACCGCGCTTTCTATCATGACCTCGCGTTTGTTGCCGTCGAAGGGCACGCCTCCCGGCTCGTGGGCGTACCGCTTGGTGTCCGGCATGATGTCGTCGATGATGCCCTCGGTTTCGCGCGCGATCCGATCGACGATGTGATTGACGCTGATCGCCTCTGAAATGTGATTAATGAAGAAAATCAACCACGCAACGCAGGTTACCGCGAGTAACATGGCGCAGGTGACGGTGGCGACCGGTGCAAACGGGCGCGGGACGGAGCGTGCTGCGGGCAGCGCGGCCATGCAGTAGGCGAAGGTGCCGAGGAAGATGCCCAGCGTCCACTGCGTCACGTGATCCTTGACGAAGCTCAAAAGGATCCGAGGGGAGAACTGCATCGATGCGAGCGTCAGCGTCATCAGCAGGATGGCGAAGACGATCGACACGACCGTCATGATCGATGCGGCGATCGTAGCAAGGATGATTTGTGCGACCTGGGGATCCGCATGGGAAGGGAACAGCACCGTCGGAACCCAGGCACTGAGCTGCGGGACAGTCTCTTCGAGCTGCGAAAGCACGGCACCGAGCAAGCCGAGCGCGACGGAGATCAGGAGCGGCCGCACCAGGAACCCGCCGCGCAGCGCATACATGGCGGAGCGGAGCAAGGGAAGCAATCGGTTCGTCACGACACGGCCTTTCTAGATCCGGACAGCGCAGTACCGACCCACCGGACCGGCGTTACAAGACGGCATTCATGCAAGCCTAGGATAAGTGCACCGTGCCGTCGACCCCTAGGAGCCTGTCTGAGTAATCCGCGTGAGCCGCGTTGGCTGGGAGACGGAGCGGATGCAAGGCGCGCGGCGCAGGCCGTGGCGGGCCCCACGGCCAAGCCGCGCAACGCCGCAGACGCCCGTCTCCCAGCCAACCCTTCGGGACCGGGCAGATTTCGCTTCATCCGTCGTTGTCGCCTCCTTATTGGGTGTTGACCCAACCGCGTTGGCTCCGCCTCGGCTGAAGCGAAATCTGCCTTGGGTAAGGCCACGGGGATTACTCAGACAGGCTCCTAAGCCGCAGCGCCCCTCTCGACGAGCTGGATTCTGCGATCCGCCGCCGCAGTTTCAAACTCGGTGCTGATGATGGTTAGCTCCCGTTCATCGTGGGCAGTCACCGCGCTGATCAAACAGGCACGGTCGCGGCCACGGCGCTTTGCTTCGTAGAGGGCTTGATCGATGAGGCCAATGGCGCTATCCAATGAAATCTCCGTTTCCGATCCAGCCATCGGAAAGTACGCGTATCCGATCGAAATCGTGCATGTAATGGCATGTCCGTTCCACAGCACGGGGTCGCGGCGCACGGCGCGCAGAAGCCTTTCGACGGTTCGATCCGCCTGTTCGGGCGTTATTGGATCGAGTATGGCGAGGAATTCCTCCCCTCCCCATCGCACGAGCTTGTCGCTTTCGCGCAGCGCTGCAGAAAGGCGATGGCTCACGGTTGCCAACACCGCATCTCCCGCCGGGTGTCCCAGCGTGTCGTTGATTCGCTTGAAATGGTCGAGATCCGCCAGCAGTACACAGCCTCCGACAGGCCGCGAACCTTCGACGCTCAATACGTGTTCGTTGAAATAGCGACGATTGCGCAGCCCCGTCAGCGCGTCACGCTCGCTGTTGAAGCGTAGACGATCATTGGCTCTCCTCACGCGAGCGAATGCCCAAATGAGCGCACCGCAAATACAGGTCACGAATAAGGTTCCCGCCATGATGAGTTGCTGCTGCAGACGTTGCTCGTGCATCTCCGATGCCTTGAGCGCATTGTCGCGCCGCAGGAGTTCGACTTCGCGCGCTCTGCGCTCGTCGTCAAATTTAGCCGACAGTTCGAGAAACGCACGCTGACGCGTGCTCGTCATGATTTTTTCGCCGACCTCGTCATAACGATGATAGACCTGAATTGCCATTATCAAATACCCGGCATGCTCGAGGGCATCCGCGTACTCGCGCAGAAGTTTCTTGGCGTCGAGCAGGTTGTCGCCGGCAAGTGCTTCGGCGATTGCACCCTCCGCCAATTTTTCGCCCCGTTTTATGTTGCCAAGGCCGATGTACGCCAGCCCTTCGTTGAATCGAACGATTGGCTCGTCGCCGCTTCCACCCGACCGCAGCACGATCGGCAGCGCCTGCTTGGAATACTTGAGTGATTCCCAGAAATCGCGAGTCTTCAGATACGAATAACCCAGATTGACCAGCGCATGCGCCAGCCATTTATTGCTTTCCGCACGCTTGGCGTGCACCAGCGCCGACAGACTGGCGCGACGTTCCGCGGCGTGATCCCCTCGCCGATCGGCGACGTCCGACTCACAACGATCTACTTCGACCAGCGCCGCCTCGTCGCCGAGCCTCATCGCCAGTTGTCGGGCGACCTGCAACTGCACAGTGGCGCGATCAAGATTGCCGGTATCCGTGTAGATATGAGTCAACCACAGCATAGCGTACAGGCTGCGCAGCTCGTCGTGCATGCCTTGCGCGAGATCCAAAGCCCTCTCCAGAAAGGGCAACGCGGCCTCCGCCTGACCCAACATACGCAAAGTGTTACCGCGCAGAATCGAAACTCGATAGCGCTCGGGGTCCGTGACGATCGATTCAACGTCGAAGCGGCTGAGCTCGGTGCTGGCCGCGGTGTACTTGCCGCGCTGATACAGCGAATACGCCCGAACATAGTGCTCCGCCAAGATGGCCGATTGATCGCCGTGCCGGGCGATCGCCTGCAGGCGCACAAGCGTCGCATCGACGTCCGAAGATTGGTGCGCGTCGACGTACACCATACCGCGAACTTCGAGCATCTGGACTTCGGACGGGAGCTTTTCCGAGGGCGCCGTCACCGCGTAGATCAATTGCTCTGCACGCTCCGGATCGGACCAGTCGAGCATCTCGATCCGATCGGCAAGGGTTTGCTCGGCCGCGGCTACCGCCGCCGCGGCTGTCAACCCCATGACCCAGACCAGCGCGCCTTTTCTAAATTGCCCCATACCCACATCTAGACCGCAGTGCAGCACCGCCATCCTAGCATTGTTGTCATGCTCGCCCGCGGCGCGGCGTGATGGACGTCATCTGCCGACGTTTTGCGACGGCGTTCCCGCGGCAATTGGCCAAGGATGTGATTCGAGTCGAGTTTCGCCGATACAGCCGAACTGGGATACCATGCTCAGCCAGCCTGCGGCACTCGCGAGCCGGGTGACCCCGTTCCTCGTGACGCGCTATCGCCCGTGCATTTTTTCGTCAAGTACAAGGATCATGCGTGAGCCGCACTGCCCCGCCTTCAAGCGGACTACGCCATAGCTTGAGGCAGCGGCACATGACGATGATCGCCCTCGGCGGCGTCATCGGCGCCGGTCTTTTCGTCGGTAGCGGTGTGGTCATCAAAGCCGCGGGACCCGCGGCCGTCCTGTCTTTCGTGATCACGGGGCTGCTGGTCGTGCTGGTGATGCGCATGCTCGGCGAAATGGCCGTCGCCCTGCCGGCGGTAGGCTCTTTTTACGAGTATGCCCGCCTGGCTTGGAGTGATCGGCCATTGTTCGGTGAACTAGCGGGCTTTCTGACCGGCTGGATGTACTGGTATTTCTGGGTCATCGTCGTGGCACTCGAGGCGGTCGCCGGTGCCGGACTGGTTCGCTTCTGGCTGCCGAACGAACCGACCTGGTTCATCAGTCTGGCGTTGCTGCTCTTACTGACGTTGACGAATCTCATCTCGGTAAGGTCATATGGCGAGTTCGAATTTTGGTTCGCCTCGATCAAGGTCGCGGCTATAGTCGCCTTCCTGATGCTTGCCGGCGCGTACGTCCTGGGCTTGTGGCCGGGAGTTGTTCCGAGCGTCGCCAACCTCACGGCGCAGGGCGGCTTCGCCCCTAACGGTCTACTTCCGATCGTAACCGGTGCGGTAGCGGCGACGGGCTTCTACTTTGGAGCCGAGATCGTCACGATCGCGGCAGCAGAGGCCGCGGAGCCCGCGAAAGCGGTTGCCAAAGCGACGAATTCGGTCATAACGCGCGTCCTGTTCTTCTATGTGGGGTCGATCTTGCTGGTTGTGTGTCTGGTGCCTTGGAATTCGGCGGCAATCACGACGCCCTACGTCAGCGCCCTCAATGCGATCGGCATTCCCGCTGCGGCGCAGATCATGAACGCGGTGGTCCTCACTGCGGTGCTGTCGGCGCTCAATTCGGGGCTGTACGCGTCGTCGCGAATGCTGTTCGCGCTGACCAGACGCGGCGATGCTCCCGACGGTCTCGCCAAGCTCAACCGCAAGGGCGTGCCAACCCGCGCTATTTTGCTGGGGACGCTATTCGGCTACGGCGCGGTGGTCATGTCGTACATCTCGCCGGACACGGTATTCGCCTTTCTCGTCAATTCGTATGGAACGGTGGCGATATTCGTCTACGTGCTGATCGCAATTTCGCAACTGCGCCTGCGCGCGCGATTGGAAAAGGAGGATCCGGCGCGGCTGCGCATACGAATGTGGGCATATCCGTACCTGACCTACCTGGCGATCGCGGGGATGCTCGGCATCGTGCTTGCGATGGCCTTCATCCCCGAGCAGCGAACGCCGCTCATATTCGGCCTAATCAGTCTCGGCGTGCTGCTGCTCGGTTTCAGCGCACGCGTCCGTCTCGGCGGAGAGGCAAAGATTGCGATGCTTGCGATGGAGCCCCATCGATACGAGGAGCTGTAATCGCCGTCGCGGTCGCGACCCGGCACATCGTCCGAGCGGTTTAATATTCCGACAGCGCATCCCGCAGTATGGCGGTCATCTGGTCGATCTCGGCACGACTGGCGATGAACGCAAGCGCCATGATCGCGACGTCGCCCGTGGTCTTGACATGCAGGCCGCGGTCGAACAGCTTGGCTTGAAGCTCCGTACCGCGTACCCCTGGGGCTTTGCCGGCTTTGACTTCGATGCCCGCCAGCATCTCACGGTTGTCGGTGAAGGGCAGCCAGTGCTGCTCGAGCGTTTCTGATGTTAATTCCATGGCAGTCCTCGTGTGCCGTGCTGTATATAATATCAGCTTAAGATATGCGCCACAGTTCATCCCCGCTAAACGACATCTAATGTCTCTATCAACGAGACGCATGAGGAAGTCAACGCCGTGAATCAATCGTCACAAAAGATGGGCCCCTCGGAGGCTCTCGTCGAAACCCTCGCCGTCAACGGCGTCAAGCACGTGTTTGGGATCGTCGGCTCCGCCTTTATGGACGCGCTCGATATCTTTCCCGCGGCCGGCATCGAGTTCGTGCCCGTCGCACATGAACAGGGCGCGATTCACATGGCGGACGGCTACGCTCGCGCGTCGGGCCGCCATGGTGTTTGCATCGCGCAGAACGGCCCGGGCGTCACGAATTTCGTGACCGGCGTGGCCGCCGCCTACTGGGCACATTCGCCGGTGGTTTTTATCACGCCGGAGACCGGTTCGATGTCGATGGGGCTCGGCGGGTTTCAAGAAACCGAGCAGCTGCCGATCTTCTCGAAGATCACGAAATATCAGGGACACGTGAACAATCCCAAACGCATGGCGGAAATCGCCGCGCGCTGTTTTGACCGTGCCATGCTCGAGATGGGTCCGACGCAGCTCAACATTCCCCGTGATTTCTTTTATGGTGAAATCGAAGCGGTCATCTCACCGCCGATGCGCATTGCCCACGGGCCGGGCGATTCAGCAGCGCTCGATGCTGCCGCCGCAACGCTCGCAGCGGCGCGGTTTCCCGTCATCCTCGCCGGCGGCGGCGTGATCATGTCGGGCGGCACCGCCGAGGCGGTCGCGCTCGCGGAATTGCTGAGCGCGCCGGTTTGCAATGGCTACCTGCACAACGATTCTTTTCCCGCATCGCATGCCCTCGCCGTGGGGCCTCTCGGCTACCAAGGCTCCAAGGCGGCGATGAAGCTCATCGCGCAGGCGGATGTGGTCTTGGCGCTCGGCACGCGCCTGGGGCCTTTTGGAACGTTGCCGCAGCATGGGCTCGATTACTGGCCGAAGCAGGCCAAGATCATTCAGATCGACACGGACCCGCGTGTGCTCGGTCTGGTCAAGCCGATCTCCGTCGGCATCCATGGTGATGCGCGCGCCGCCGCCGCAGTGCTGCTCGAGCGACTGATGGGCCGCACGCTCGCCGCCGCAGAGAATCGGGCCGAGCGGGCCGCACGGATCAATGCCGAGAAGCAAGCGTGGGAGAGCGAGCTGGCGGGTTGGACGCACGAGCGCGACGCGTACTCCATCGAGGTCGCGCGCAACTCCGATTATATGCATCCGCGCCAGATGCTGAGGGAGCTTGAGAAGGCGATGCCGGCCAACTCGATGGTCTCGACCGATATCGGCAACATCTGCTCGGTCGCCAATTCCTATTTGCGCTTTGATGTGCCGCGCTCGATGTTCGCCGCGATGAGCTTTGGCAATTGCGGTTACGCGTTTCCCGTGATCTGCGGTGCCAAGATGGCGTGCCCTGACCGGCCGGCATTCGCTTACGTCGGGGACGGTGCGTGGGGCATCAGCTTCAACGAACTGCTGACCTGCGCCCGCCGCAAGATCGGCGTCACCGTGGTGGTGTTCAATAACGGGCAGTGGGGCGCCGAGAAGAAAAATCATGTCGATTTCTACTCGCGGCGCTATCAAGGCGTGAACCTCGAGAACCCGAGTTGGGCGGGCGTGGCGCGCGCCTTCGGCTGCGAAGGCGTGACCGTGGACCGGCTTGACGATGTGGGGCCGGCTCTCAAGGCGGCGGCGCGGGCGCAGAGCGAGGGCCGCACCACGGTGCTCGAGATGATGGTAACGAAGGAGCTGGGCGATCCGTTCCGCCGCGACGCGCTGTCGAAGCCGGTGCGGCTGCTCGAAAAGTACAAGGCGTTCAATTGAGGCAGTTCGCGCCCGGGGCGAGTTGGCGCCTCACGGCATGCGGCCGGCTTAAGTGCGGATTTGAGCATCCTTATTGATGCTACCCAGCGCTGCTGCGCTCAAGGCGAGTCGGCCTTACGACTTGCGCATACTGTCATAATTATGTCATTTTCTTATCTTGTAATGAGCTGTTAGAAAAAAACAACGCAAGGGCGAGTTCAAGATCAAGTCGGGATGCAAATATGCGGAGTGCCTCTGGTAGCGGGCTGGCTTTGGATCATGTCTTGGTAGGCATTGCGCGTCGTGCTTTTCGTATTTTTGTTGCCACTGACGGGAGAATCGCTTGAATACCAATCAAAAGCTTGCCTACGCAATCGCAGCGGTGCTCAGCACATGCGCCGGGGCGTCCTACGCGGCGGCTGATACCACCACCGCGACCAGCGCGACCGAGACGAACGCGCTCGAAGAGATCATCGTCACGGCTGAGCGCCGCGAAGAATCGATCCAGAACGTGCCCATCACGATTCAGGCGATCACCGGCGCACAGCTGACGGAGCTGAACGTCTCGACGATCGAGGAGGTGCTGAAGTACCTGCCGAACGTGACGTTCGGGACGAACGGCCCCGGCTCGGGCAACATCTTCATGCGCGGCTTGAGTGCCGGATTTGCGGGCAACCAGTCGAGCGCTACCATCGCGCCATTTCCGAACGTCGCGACTTATCTTGATGAGCAGTCCGTGACGTTCCCCGCCCGCAACCTCGATGTCTACTACGCGGACATGGAACGCATCGAAGTGCTCGAAGGTCCCCAGGGCACGCTGTTCGGAGGCGGTGCCCAGGCCGGCGTCGTCCGCTATATCACGAACAAGCCGAAGATCAACGTGACGGAAGGCAACGTCGAAGCCAGCTACGGTCTCACGGCCGGCGGCGACCCGAACGGCAGCGCGATCGCGACGCTGAACCTGCCGCTCATTCAGGATACGTTGGCGGTACGCGCGGTGATCTATAACGACCATCGGGGCGGCTACATTGACAACGTGCCGAGCACCTTCACGCGCATGAATACCGATCCGGGCGTTCACTACTTTAGTAACCTGGCGGTGGGCGGCGTGTGTCCCAACGGTCTGCCGGCGAATCCAACAAATGGGGGATGCGTCCCGCCCAACAGCCAGAGCGCCAATAACTACGCACTCGCGCAAAGCGCCTCCAACCCGGTCACCTACACCGGCATACGCGCCTCGGCACTGTGGGACATCAACAGCGATTGGAATGTGCTGATCGCGCAGAGCTACCAGAACATGGAAGCGGACGGCGAGTTCACCCAGTTCCCGATCGGCTCGGAAGGTCAGGTGCTGGGATCCTGGCAGGACAACTCGTTTAGCCCCGCGGTTGACAAGGACAAGTTCGAGAACACGGCATGGACCCTCAACGGCAAGATCGGTGACTTGAAGGCCGTGTACACCGGAGCCTACATCGTGCGCGACATCTACCAGACCAACGACTACACGAACTACGCGCGCAGCAACGGCGGCTACTACTACTCGTGCACCGGAGGGGGTGCGAATGGGACTGGCTTTGACAACAAAGTGCCAACGCCGGTGGTGTGTTACTCGCCGGTCACTTCCTGGCAGGACACCGTGCAGAACACCCACCTCACCGAGGAGTTCCGTCTGAGCACGCCGGACGACTGGCGGACCCGCGGGATTCTCGGCGCTTACTGGGAAGAGTTCGAGATCAAGGACGATATGAACTTCCTCTACAAGACCTTCCCATCCTGCACTCCGTCAAACCTCGCAGCTGCTCTCGCGGGCGGGGCCCCGTGCGTGGCCAACGTCATTACGGCGCCCAACTCCTCTGCGACGGACCCGGGAGAACGCAACGACAACACGGCATTTGGCGAGGATGCGCAGCGCGGCTACCATCAGACCGCGGTCTTCGCCTCGGCCGACTACGACATCATCCCGAAGGTGCTCACAGTGACGGGCGGCACGCGCTGGTACCGCTACACCAACTACGAGGCGGGATCGGAGTACGTAACCGCTACGTCACTCACCGATATTCCTAATGGATCAGTCTTCAACGGCCATAACATCAGTGCGGAGAACCTGCACTCGACGTATACCGGCTTCAGGAGCCGCGGCAATCTGACCTGGCACATCACCCCCGACGTGATGGTGTATTACACGTTCTCGCAGGGTTTCCGGCCCGGCGGCTTCAACCGCAATCGGGGCCTCGAGGCCCCCATATCGAACGGCGGCGTCGACCAGTACGACAAGCCGCAGGGCTACGCCCCGGATCAGCTGACCAACAACGAGATCGGCTGGAAGACCGAGTGGCTGGACCACCGAGTGCAGGTCAATGGGTCCGTGTACTACATGAAATGGGACAACGTGCAGATGCAGTTCTATAACCCCCCCGTGCTCGGCAACACGACTTTTGCGGTGAATGGCCCCAATTTCACCATCAAGGGCTTCGAGCTCCAGCTGGTGGCAAGAGTTACCGACGGGCTCACGGTTTTCGGATCGGGTTCCTACAACAACGCCCGTCAAACCAACTCGCCCTGTCTCATGGTCTCCAACCCGGCGCTGATGGGCACTCCCAGTTACGGCACGTGCATCACCGAGTCCTATCAGAAGGGAATCGGGGTCGAACCGCTGGTGAACCCGTTCGGTGCGGTGGACACCCGCCCGGCGTTCTCCCCGATCAATCAGTTCAACCTGCGGGCGCGCTACGACTGGACGATCAACGACTACAAGACATGGATCATGGTGGGCGCCAACCACATCGGAGACATGTCCAACAACCCGGCCACTTATACCGCCGGCAGCACCGAGCCCATCCCCCAGACCACCTTCCTGCGGTATGATCAGCCCGGCTACACAACGTACGATGCAGGGCTCGGGGTGGGGAAGGACAACTGGACCGTGCAGTTCAACGGCACGAACCTGGGTAACTCGGACGCCAGTGTGTTCACCTCATCGGCGCAGTTCATCAAGGCGGAAGTGCCGCTGCGTCCGCGGGTGCTTACCTTCACGATCGGCTACAAGTTCTGATATAGGAGCTCAAGGCAGACGATCCTCGGCAGCCGGCTTCGGGCCGGCTGCCGTAGAATTCAAGGGCGGGCAGCGATGCCCGCCTTTTTTGTCAGTGGACTATGATGCACTCGACCGCCGCCGATCCAACCCCTTCCCCGGTAGAACTGGAAGTTCACCGGATACGAGAGCTCCTCAAGAGCCGACAGTACGCGGAGGGCCTGCGGGCGGCTGAGGCGCTGGCCGCCCAGGTGCCCGAAAACCGCGACGTTCTGTATCTGATCGCGATGAGCCGGCGGTACCTGGGCAAAATCCCCGAGGCGCTCGCGACCCTTGAGCGGCTCGAACAGCAGCACCCGGCATTCAGCCGCCTGTATCAGGAGCGCGGCCATTGTTACGTGGCCATGAAAGACGCCCCGCGGGCGATCGATGCCTTCCTGCGGGGGGTCAACATCAATCCGGCGCTGCCCGCGAGCTGGAGCATGCTCGAGGGTCTGTATCGCATGACCGGCCAGACCGAGAACGCCGGGACGGCCGCCGCGCACGTCGCCACCCTCAAGCGCCTCGCGCCGGAGGTCGCGCACGCCACGGGCCTATTTTCGGATGGCGAGCTGACGCTCGCGGAGAACATCATCCGCGCTTACCTCCTCAAGCGCGGTAACGACGTCGAGGCCATGCGCTTGCTCGCCCGGATCGGGCTCAAGCGCGGTGTCCTCGACGATGCGGAACTGCTGCTCGAGGCCGTCCTTGAACTCGCACCCGACTACCGGGCTGCCCGCCACGACTACGTCCTCGCCCTGCTGGAGCGGCACAAGTACCTGCGGGCACGCGAGGAGCTCGAGAAGCTTTTGCAGCTCGAGCCCGAGAATAGGCAGTATCGGACGCTCTACGCGAACACCTGCGTCGGCCTCGGGGAGCATGAGAGGGCGCTCTCGCTCTACAAGGAACTCATCGTCGACGCACCGCGGCCGGCCGATCTGCACCTCTCCATCGCCCATTGCCTCAAGACACTCGGCCGACAGCCGGAGGCCATAGAGGCCTACCGCGCCTCCGCGGCCGCCCGTCCGGATTTCGGCGACGCGTACTGGAGTCTCGCGAATCTCAAGACCTATCGCTTTACGGACGAGGAGATTGCGCGCATGCACAGCGAGGAAGCGGCCTCGACCACCCAGCTCGTCGATCGCTACCATCTGTGCTTCGCGCTCGGCAAGGCCTTCGAGGACCGGGGCCGGTACGAGGAGTCCTTTCGCTATTACGAACGGGGCAATGCGCTCAAGAGATCCGAGAGCCGCTACCGGCCGGAGCCTTTCGAGCGCAACACGCGCTTGCAGATCGAAGTGTGCACGCGAGAGTTCTTCGCAAGCCGTGAGGGCGTGGGATCGAAGAGTGTCGAGCCGATCTTCATTGTGGGGCTGCCCCGCGCCGGCTCCACTTTGCTCGAGCAGATTCTCGCTTCGCATTCGCGCGTGGAGGGCACTCACGAATTGGCGGACGTTCAGAGATTGGTGATGGAGCTTCAAGGGCGCGATCCGGACATGAGCAACCCGCGCTACCCCCGCGTGCTCGCGGAATTGAACCCCGAGGACTTTCTCAGGTTCGGCCAGAAGTACTTGAGCGATACGCGGTTCTACCGCACGGACAAGCCCTACTTCATCGACAAGATGCCGAACAACTTCAGGCACATCGGCCTCATTCACCTGCTGCTGCCGAACGCCAGGATCATCGACGCGCGTCGCGAGCCGATGGCCTGCTGCTTCAGCAATTTGAAGCAACTGTTTGCCAACGGACAGGAATTTACCTACGGCATCGAGGACATCGCGCGCTATTGCCGGACCTATCTCGAGCTGATGCGGCACTGGGATGAAGTGCTCCCGGGACGCATCCTGCGGGTGTGGCACGAGGACGTCGTCGCGGATCTTGAAGGCAACGTGCGGCGAATTCTCGATTTCTGCGGCCTCCCCTTCGAGGCGGCCTGCGTTGAGTTTTACAGGACCGAGCGCAGCATACTCAGCGCGAGCTCCGAGCAGGTCCGCCAGCCGATCTTCCGCGAGGGGCTCGACCAGTGGAAGAACTACGAGCCGTGGCTCGGTCCCCTCAAGGACGCACTGGGTGATGCGCTGGTCCGTTACCGCTCATGATCGCCCGCGCGCAGCCAATTCCAATAGGCCTCGTAGCGGCCCCAAGAATTCTTCGTAATTGCGCCAGCATCTGGCGGACGATTTGCTGATTTGTTGACTTCCGGGTTTCACACTGGCCTGCGCAACTCGCTGATTCCGCGATGCTAGAGAGCCTGCCTAGAAGCCGCTGCAGCACGCCATGGCGTAGCGGTCGCTGCCTTACGAAGAAAAAATACCGCCGAAAAGCCCACCAGCGCCATGCCGAAAATGCTGGTGCCGTAGGCGCTTGCCGTGAAAACTTGCATCCAATTGAGCTGCAAAAGCCCGAAGTTGCGCCAAATCAACAGGGCGCAGCTGCCGACATAGCCGGAGGCATCGGCAAGGTAGATCAGAAACCCCGCCGTGCCGATCCGGCCGCTGACTGCGATCAGCCGGTCGAACAGCATGGCGTTGAACGGCGTGTAAGCCATGTAGAGGCCTGCCCCGCTCAAGATCATCCAGGAGATCGGGCCGAGCCATCCGGCGTGAAACGCCAACGTCGAGCCGCCGAGCAACGCAAGTCCGGCGACGATCACGGCGTGAATCACCATCAGCGCCCGTGCATTGTCGCGGACCGTCATGATGAGTCCGAGCGCCGCCAGCGCCAGGATGGCGACCGGCAACTCGCTTGCCGTGAAAATGGCGGCCCCGTTGCCGTATCCCAGGCCGCTCCAGAGCTCGGCGGCGAAATTGTCGCGGAAGTCGCGCAGCGCGGTCGCGAGGACATAGGCCACAACCAGCAGGCCGATTCCGATCCCGTATTCGGCGAGGAACGAGGCACGCGCAGCGGCGCCCATCGGCGCGCGGCGCACGCGTGCCGCCTCATCGAGCGCGTTCGGAGGCGGCAGCGCCGAGAGAACCAGGACTGAGAGCAATAACAGCGGCAGGAACAGCGCACCAGCGACGGCGGGCATCCAGAACGGACTGACGTGCCAATTCGTCATCACGAGCTTGCCCACCGACTTGACCGCGCCCGAGGAGACGATGAAGCTGGCGCACACGACCGCGCCCAGTACCTCTGAGGTGCGCCTGCCCTCCATGAATCCGAATACAAGCCCCCAGATCATGCCGAGCGGCAGACCGTTCAGGAACATGGCCGCCACGTTCCACGGCGCCGGGAGCAGCGCAAACAGCACCAGTGCTGCCCACGCCAGCAGGATCAGGGCGATGATCGCGGATGCGCGCTTGGCGGGATTGAGTTCCGAGATGACCTTGATGCCGATCATCTTCGATAGCGCGTACCCGGCCACCTGGGCGATCACCAGAGCGATCTTGTAGTCGAGCCTGAACGCCCAGCCGGGCACTACCGCGAAGGTCGCGGCGGAGAACGGCTTGCGAAACGCGTACATCGAGAAATATGCCGAAAACCCCGCAAGTCCCGCGACGGTGGTGAAAACAACCGGATTCGACCGTTCGAGCATGCGACGCAAGTTGGCGATCACGGGAGGTCCTGTTAGGGGCGCCGGAATGCGCGGCACGGGCCGCATCAGATATAGGAACCTGGTTACAGCCAAATGACAACGATTTGTTCAGGGTCGGAGTAGTCCGAGTGTCGACTGTCTATTGTCGACAATCTGCAATCATGTTAGTGTCTGACGCTTCACTCACAACGGATACACCGATGACAACGCCCGCCCCTCCCACAGCACTCCAGCTGGTGCAGTCGAACTCGCTGCCGTCGCTGGTGCACGCCGAGATCGAGCAACTGATCCTGCGTGGAGAGCTCGCCATCGGCCAGCGCGTGAACGAGAGCGAACTGGCGGCGCGATTCGGGACGAGTCGCGGTCCGATACGAGAGGCACTGCGGGCCCTCGAGGAATCGCGCCTCGTCCGCTCTCTGAAGAATCGCGGCGTTTTTGTCCGGGAAATTTCGGTCTCTGAAGCGGATGAGATCTATGACGTGCGCGAAGCGCTCGATCAATTGATCGGTCAACGGGTCGCCGAGCGCGCCACGCCGGATCAGATTCGCGACCTCAGGGCGGTCGTGGCAGAGATGGATGACGCGACCGGCAGGCACGACATCAGGGGCTACCACGCGCTGAATTTGAAGTTCCACGACATGCTGGTCGACTTCGCGGGCAATGCCCGGCTGACCAAAAGCTACCGGTTGCTGACGAAGGAGCTGCTGCTGTTCCGCCTTCGCGGGCTCCGGGACGGCGGCGGGTTCGCGGTTTCCAACACCGAGCATAAGGCCGTGCTGGAGGCCGTCGCCGCGCGGGATTGTATGCGGGCGGGCCACTTGCTGCGCCAACATGCCGCACAGAGTCGCGCCCGAATGCACAAGGCGGTGGACGCCACCGGCACGAACTGACCCTCGATCACGGCTGCGGTCTGCGACGGGCCGCGGCTCCCACGGAGTACAACTTGCCTACCAACATCACTGTCAACGGCCGAACCTATCGCTGGATGGACCGTCCGCTGGTCGTCATCTGCGTCGACGGCTGTCAGTACGAATATATCACTGCCGCCGTGGCGGCAGGTGCTGCGCCCTATCTCGGCCGACTGCTCGCGGGCGCAGGGACCTGTTTCATCGCCGACTGCGTCATGCCGAGCTTCACCAACCCCAACAATCTGTCGATTGTGACCGGTGTGCCGCCCTCGGTGCACGGGATATGCGGCAACTACTTCTTTGACGCCGAGCGTGGCGAAGAGGTGATGATGAATGACCCGCGCTATCTGCGAGTCGGAACGATTCTCGCGGCGTTCTCTCAAGCCGGCGCAAAAGTCGCCGTGATCACGGCGAAGGATAAGCTGCGCAAACTCCTGGGTCACCGAATGAAGGGTATATGCTTCTCGTCTGAAAGGGCCGACCAGGTCACTTTGGACGAAAACGGCATCGAGAACGTGCTCGACCGCGTCGGGATGCCGCTGCCCTCGGTGTACAGCGCGGCACTTTCGGAATTCATCTTCGTCGCCGGCGTCAAGCTGATGGAGAAAGAGCGCCCTGACCTCATGTACCTGTCCACGACCGACTACATCCAGCACAAGGCCGCTCCGGGCACCGCGGCAGCGAATGATTTCTATGCGATGATCGACCGTAATCTCGCGCGCCTCGACGAGCTCGGCGCCACGATTGTCCTTACAGCCGATCACGGCATGAACGCCAAGCACGGTGACGATGGTCAGCCCAACGTGCTTTACCTGCAGGACACCCTGGATACTTGGCTGGGAGAGAACAAGGCACGGGTAATCCTGCCGATCACCGATCCGTATGTCGTGCACCACGGCGCGCTCGGATCCTTTGCGCTCGTATACCTGCCTGCAACCGAAGAGCAGCGCGCGCTGGCCGCGCGCATCGCGGCGCTTCCCGGGATCGAAATGGTTCTGACGCGTGCGCAGGCCGCCGCGAAGTTCGAGCTGCCATCGGACCGCATCGGCGACCTCGTGGTTGTGTCACGACGGGACACGGCCATCGGCACGAGCCGCAATCGGCACGACCTGTCCGGGCTCGACGTTCCGCTGCGCTCACACGGCGGTACGTCGGAGCAGCAGGTACCGCTGCTCGTCAATCGCGGCGTAAACAAACAGCCTGAAACCCGCCGCTGGCGCAATTTCGATGCGTTCGACCTGGGGCTGAACCTCGTCACTGGAGCCTCGTAGGAGCAGCCCATGTCGGCCAGCGCCATCCCATCGGCACCGAAGTTGATTCGCGAGTCGCTGCGCATCGCAGGCGAGAAAGTGTCTCGTGACCGGGTCATTGAGGTTCGCCACCCCTACAGCGGCGAACTCGCCGGTACCGTTCCCAAGGCCACCGTCGACGATGTCAAACGCGCGCTCCACACTGCGCGAAGCTTCCGCTCCACGCTCACGCGCCACGAACGGTACAAGATCCTGATGCAGGCCGGCGCCCTCATTGCTACAAAGCGCGAGGATCTCGCGCGCCTGATCACGCTGGAGTCCGGCCTTTGCCTGAAGGACTCGCAGTACGAAGTCGGCCGTGCCTCGGATGTGTTGCTCTTCGCCGCCAACCAGGCTTTGGTCGACGACAGCGAAGTGTTCTCGTGTGATCTCACCGCACACGGAAAGAGCCGCAAGGTCTATACTTTGAGGGAGCCGCTGCTCGGCGCGATCACCGCCATCACTGCATTCAACCATCCGCTGAACCAGGTGATCCACAAAGTGGCTCCTGCGGTGGCCACCAACAACCGTGTCGTGCTCAAGCCCAGCGAGAAGACACCGCTGAGCGCTTTGGCGCTCGCGGACATCCTGTATGAGGCGGGGCTGCCGCCTGAAATGCTCTCGGTACTGACGGGCGACCCGGCCGAGATCGCCGATGAGCTGCTGACGAGCGCGGACGTTGACCTCGTCACCTTCACCGGCGGTGTGCCGGTCGGCAAGTACATCGCCGCCAAGGCCGTCTACAAACGCCAGGTGCTCGAACTCGGTGGAAACGATCCGATCATCGTGCTCGAGGATGCGGACATCGAGGAGGCAGCCACCCTGGCGGCGAGCGGGTCGTACAAGAACTCGGGCCAGCGATGCACCGCCGTCAAGCGCATGCTGGTCCAGCAGAGCGTCGCCGACCGTTTCGTCGAACTGCTCGTCGAGAAGACGCGAGCCGTCAAGTACGGCGATCCGTTCGACCCGACGATGGATATGGGCACGGTGATCGACGAGCCGTCGGCAAAGCGATTCGAGGCGGTCGTGAACGAAGCAGTGGCGCATGGCGCCCGGTTGCTGATCGGCAACGTCCGTCGCGGCGCGCTGTACTCACCGACCGTACTCGACCGGGTTACGCCGGACATGACGGTCGTGCGACACGAGACCTTCGGCCCGGTCTCGCCCGTGATCCGCTTCAAGACCGTGGACGAGGCGATCAGCCTCTCCAATGCAACCGCCTACGGCCTGTCATCGTCGCTCTGCACCAACCGCATCGACCTGATCACCCGCTTTGTCCGAGAGCTGCAGGTCGGCAGCGTGAACGTGCGCGAGGTCCCCGGATACCGCCTGGAGATGATGCCGTTCGGAGGCATCAAGGACTCGGGGCTGGGCTACAAAGAAGGCGTATTGGAGGCCATGAAGAGCTTCTGCAACACGAAGACTTATTCGCTGCCCTGGTAGCGGCCCGAACGCACATGGGCAGTACAGTCACGCTGGGCGGAGTCGAAGCACTCACGCCGCGAAATGAGGATGCCATGCCCGACCCGATACTGCTGACGCCCGGACCCTTGACGACCTCGGCGCAAACCAAGTCCGCGATGCTCTCGGACTGGGGCTCATGGGACGGCGCTTTCAACGCGCTGACCGCCTCGGTATGCCGCGATCTCACGGCGATCGTCAATGCGCAGCGCGACCACGTCTGCGTGCCGCTGCAGGGCAGCGGCACGTTCGCCGTCGAAGCGGCGCTCGGTACGCTCGTTCCCAAGGGCGGCAAGGTGCTGGTGCCGGATAATGGCAGCTACTGCAAGCGCATCGTGCGGATCTTGGGCTATCTGGGTCGCGAGGCCTTCGTCCTGCCGCATGGCGAACAAGAGCCGGCCGATCCTGCGCGGATCGACGCCGCGCTGAGTGGGGATCCTTCGATCACGCATGTCGCGCAGGTGCACTGCGAGACCGGTACCGGGATCCTCAATCCGCTGCCCGAGATCGCAACGATTGCGGCCAATCACGGTCGGGGCCTGATCATCGACGCAATGAGCTCCTACGGCGCCATTCCCATCGACGCGCAGAGCATCCGCTTCGATGCGCTGATCGCGGCGTCGGGAAAATGTCTCGAGGGCGTGCCCGGCATGGGCTTCGTGATCGTGCGGCGGACGACGCTGGAGCGCTCCGGCGGCAACAGCGCTTCGCTCGCCATGGACCTGCTCGACCAGTGGCAGTACCTGCAGAAGACGGGTCAGTGGCGATTCACGCCGCCCACGCATGTCGTCGCCGCTCTGCGCTCCGCCATCGACCAGTACCAGGCCCAGGGCGGACTGCCGGCGCGGCTGGCACGCTACACCGCGAACTGCGCCGCGCTTGTGTCCGGTATGCGCGCGCTGGGCTTCAAGACGTTCTTGCCGGACGCCGTGCAGGCACCGATCATCGTGACTTTCCACTCCCCGCCCGATCGGGCATACGGCTTCAGCGAGTTCTACGCCCTAATGCGCGAGCGCGGATTCATCCTGTACCCCGGCAAGTTGACGGCAGTCGACACATTCCGCGTCGGCTGCATCGGCGCGATCGGCGCCGACACCGTGAAGAAGGCAGTGGCCGCCGTCGCCGAAGTGCTGCGCGAGATGGGAGTCCGCCGGTTCGCACCGGAGTGAATCGGCGGACCTGTCCAGCGCACTGCAGTCCGGAAAGGTTCAGTGCACCAGAGGAATATTGGCGGCCAGAGCCAAATCCACGGCGGTATCGAGCTTCTGGTCAATCTGGAAGAATAGCCACCGTGGCGCCGACAGCACTTTCATCTCGATCGAGGAAGCGAGTGAGCTGTGCGGCGTCGCTACGCGCCGCTCAGCATCACCCGTTCTTGAGCTACCGGCCCATCCGGTAGCTCACGTCGATTCCGAACGTCAGCGGCTGCGACACCGCTGTCCGGTTGAAAGTCGGGATGTTGACGTTGATGGCCGGAGAGTTGGTCAGCAGCGCCATCTTATTGGCCACGTTATTCACGAACAAAACGGCCGTCCAGTTACCGCCTTCGACGCCCGCCCGGATGTTGGTCAAGTCATACCCCGGCAGATAGTTGGCCTGGGCGGTGGTATCGATGTGCGAGCCGACATAGGCGGTGTCGACGCGCCCGATGAGGGCGAGCGTGTCGGTGATGCCATGCCGGTAGGCAAGCGATGCGGCGGCGGTCACCTCCGGGACATTCTGCACGCGATCGTCGATGGTCGTCGCCGGCACCGCGTTCTGGATATACTCCGCGTGCAGCCAGCTGCCGTTCACCGAAGCCACCAGTCCGGGCAGCACTACCGCGTTGATCTCAGTCTCCACGCCGTAGATGTGCGCATCGCCCGCATTACTCGTGAACGGAAAGCCGCACAGCAGCGGGACGATCTGCTGGATGTGCTGCCAATTCTCGAAGTACACGGCCGAGTTGATCGTAATGCGGCCATCGCTGTTGCGGAACTTCTCACCGAGCTCGTAGCTCCACACCTTGTCCGGATTGAAGCCCAGGGGCGCCGACGTCAAGCCGATGGCCTCGAGATTCGCCAGGCAGCCCTTCGGACCGCTACCAAGCGGTCCGGTGACCGGAATGGGTTGATTGCCGCCCCCGGGCCGGAAGCCCTGAGAGACGGTTCCGTAGAGGAGCAGATCCTTGTCGAGCTGATAGGAAAGATTGAACTTGGGAGTCACACCCGAATTGCGCTCGTCCGTGGAGTAATAGTCGATTGCGCTGCCGCCCGACGAGCTCAGCCATCCCGATACCGCGGTGTTCACGGTCCCGTGGTAATAATATCGACGCAGACCGGCGGTCGCCGTGAGATCCGGCAGGAATGTGTACGACGCTTCGCCGAAAAATGAGTTCTGGAGAATCTTCGTCGGCTGAAATTGCGTGAAAGCGTTCGGGATCGTGCCCGGGACGGCCGTGAAAGGAGTATCGACGAACAGATCCCAGTCCGACTCGAAGTCCTGGTAGAAATAGCCCACCAGCCACTTGAGGTTCGTTTCGCCCGATGAGGTCAGACGAACTTCCTCACTCCATTGCTGGGACTTGTCATCTTCCAGGGAGGTCGGGGAATTCTGGCCCGATCCACCCTCGGAGGGATAGATCGGAACGCCGACCGCAAACGCGATTTCCTCCGTCCCGTCCTGGCGCAAGTTCTCGTCGCGGACCCATTTGGAACTGGTCGAGGTCAGATCGGCAAAGTCCAAATGATACTGAACGTTGAGGCTTCCGAGATCGATCCGATCCTCGAACGGTTCCCCCGAGTCGTAAGGCTGATATTGCGTTTCCGTCCCCGGGTTGCTGTCGATGAGGCTGAGCCCGCCCTGCGTGATCTCCTGGTACAGGAACGAAGGCTCGATGGACAGCCGGTCGGTCGGCTTGAAGAGCAGCGCGGCCCGCACGCTGCGCAAATTTTCGTCGTTCACATCGGGGTAGCTGATCGCGGCGGGCGCCGCCGCGACATTGCCCCGGGTCGTCGCATTGATCGGGGCGGGAAAGTCTTCATCCGCGGTCACGATGCGGCTGATCCATCCGGTCACATGTTCCACCGATGCGACCAGGCGGAAGGCCATGATGTCGGAAACCAGGGGAAGGTTGAGCATGACATTCTCGGTGGAGTTGAGGCCGCTGGAGCGGTCCATGCCTCCGAAGATCGCCTGGGCGGAGGCATCGAATGCGCTCGTGTTCGGGGCGTTGGGCACGAGCTTGATGGTGCCGCCCATGGAACCGGAGCCATAGAGCGTCCCCTGCGGACCGCGCAATACCTCGATGCGGTTGAGGTCATACAGGTTGGGATCGATGACCACCTTCCCATTCTGTGCGGCCGCCGGTGCCGACAGCGGTGTATCGTCGAGATAAAATCCCACCGTCGCCGAATTGCCGCCCGAGGAGGGCATCCCGCGCATCTCGAGCTCCGTCTGGCCGGGCCCGCTTGTTCTCATGGATACGCCGGGAACGGATTGCACGATCGAGGTGATGTCGGTGATGCCGCGATCGAGGAGGTCCTGTCCCGTGACCGCCGTAATGCTGATGGGCGTGTCCTGCACGGTCGAGATGCGCTTTTGCGCCGTGACGAGGATCTCCTGCAGCTGATCCCCTCTGCTCTCCGCTTGAGTCGCAGTCTGTTGCGCGAACGCTACACTTGCGCAGGCTAGGCAAAAAACCGCTCCGGAGACAAAACCCACGAATTGGCCCTGTATTTTTCTATTCATAGCATCCCCTCCATTATTGTCGACCGCCGGATGAGTGGCGGCCGTTGAACAAATGCTACAGGAGTGCGCGCGTCGGCGCAGCAGCGCCAAGCGCTGCGCACAGCGCCCTGCGGGGGCGAGCTCTTCCTAACTTCTGGAGGAGAGCCCGGCAGAAGCGCAAGCGCTCTTCTGTCCGGGCTCGATTTGCATCGTCGTGCTTAGTCGGCCGGATCGAGTCTTGATTGCTTTTCTATTTCCAGTTCAGCAACGGCCCACTCGAACTGCGCTGGGCTCCATCGCAAAGTGCAGGCGGTGCGCGCATCGATCGTCTTCGCCTCATCGGGCGTGACGTTCTCGACCGTGTGGCGTATTACCGTGGGGTACTTTTCCATCCAGACGGCCAAGTAATCAGCCTTCTGCGAATTGGCATCATAGAAGAAGCGGTATTCCGGCTCGTAACTTTCACTACGATCCTTCCGTTCGCGCCTTAGATATTGTCCGATGGCCGATCCGTTAGGTGTCGAATGCAGAAAGGCGCCTAATTTCTGCTCCTCATCGAACCTATCGAGCTCGTCGTTGAAATCGTCACGCAGCCACACCCGATCCGTCCTGACGCTCATTCGCTGTTCCATCCAACTCTCCTTTATTCGGGTTACCAAAACCCGAGCGCAATGATACCGAAAAAACTTCACCAAAAGTATTTAAAATCAATTGGTTATTGTTCAATTGCCAGCGATGCACACCTTCCGCTAAACCACTGGCCGTAAATCTGGCCCCCGCCGCCGTCGGTACTGGCCAGGCGCGCATTTTAGCGGTGCGCCAGAAAAACTCAACCTTGGCGGGGGTACCCACGGCACCGGCACTTTACGGGGTACTTCGCACGGTCACCGGGACACCTAGGAGCCTGTCTGAGTAATCCCCGTGGCCTAACCCAAGGCAGATTTCGCTGCAGCCGAGGCGGAGCCGACGCGGTTGGGTCAAGACCCAATGAGGAGGCGACAACGACGGATGAAGCGAAATCTGCCCGGTCCCGAAGGGTTGGCGGCTCACGCGGATTACTCAGACAGGCTCCTAGGCCGCCCCATCCCCGATTGTAAACACCCGCTTTTTGGGGCCTGGCGGGAACCAACTGGCCCCGCCGCGGCGGAATGGGCATTTAGTCATCATCGGGGTCGGTCGGCGGCCCAGCGAAAACCAATCCGGCTCCACCCCGAAACAGACGGGCTCAGGGATGGCACATGCACATTTTTAGCGGAGTTATAATCGGCGGTTGCGCAAATGTGCTACATGTAGCACAATTTCAAAATGAAAGAAGCTGGAATACGTGCAGCTCGCCAGAACCTGTCCGCACTGATTGCGGAGGTCCGCAAAGGGCACGAAATCACCATTACGGATCGCGGCAAGCCCGTCGCACGCCTCGTACCACCGCGTCCTGCGAATGCGAAACCCTTCCGCGGTCGTGCTGCATTTAGGCGCAGGATGCCGCAGTTGGTAACCCCGCTGTCCTCTGCCATTCTCGATGGTAGAGCCGACCGAAGCTGAGGCAGGGGCGCTCGGCGATACTGCGCTGTACATCGACTCGAGCGCCCTTGCAAAGCTTTACGTTCCCGAAGGCGAAAGCGACAGGCTCGATGCGTTTCTGCGCGGAAGACTCGGTTTGATGATCTCGGAGCTTGCGATCACAGAGGTGCTCTCTGCGGTCGCGCGCAGAAAGCGAGAGGGGGAGTTGCTCCCAGAACTCGCCAACCAGATCCGTGACGCGGTGCTAGCAGACGCCGACTCTGGTTCGTTCGCTCGGTTGCATTTGGACCCCGCGGTTCACAGGGAGGCGGAACGCCTTCTGCTAGCCACAACCTCGCTACCTTTGCGTACGCTCGATGCGCTACACCTCGCTCTGGCGTTCTCCGGTGCGGCGACTCACGTTGTTACCTTCGACCATCGGATGAGAGCAGCAGCAGTTCAGTCCGGCCTGAGTGTGGTCGACCTTTAGACGACCGGCGCAAAGATTAAACCGCGGCATCAGTAGCCGCTCGGACTTTCAGCGAACCGAACAAGCATGTCGCAAGATGATGCTACCTACGCTATGGTAGTGCTCCTATGATGTTTCCAGTGGCTGATCTTTAACAAAATTTCAATGCGCGCCATCGTCCTTGCCGCGGGTCGCGATCTGCGTCTGCAACAGCCCGAAGATCAGCAACTGCCCACGGGCTATGTCGCGCCGTCGATCGAAATCGATTATGCCGCCGACGTTGCACGCGCTGCGCCGGAAGTTCTGGCGCAGCTTCAAGCGCTGTCAGGAGTGGTCTCATGAGCACATCGATCCGTACTTCGGGTGTATCCATGCTCGATCGAGCCGCCACCGCGCCCTTGCCGGCGACGCGCAGCGCGAAGCTGCGTCAGATGCTGCAGGGCGCTCAACTCGAATTCCTGATGGAAGCGCACAACGGCCTGTCTGCGCGCATCGTGCGAGAGGCGGGTTTTAAGGGCATCTGGGCCTCCAGCCTGTCGATCTCGGCCCAGTTCGGGGTGCGCGACAACAATGAGGCAAGCTGGACGCAGGTCGTGGACATGCTGGAGTTCATGGCCGATGCCAGCGATCTGCCTATCCTGCTGGACGGCGACACCGGGTATGGGAACTTCAACAACGTGCGCCGCCTGGTGCGCAAGCTCGAGCAGCGCGGGATTGCCGGCGTTTGCATCGAGGACAAGCAGTTTCCTAAAACCAATAGTTTCTTGAATGGCGAGCGCCAGCCACTCGCCGGTATCGAGGAATTCGCGGGCAAGATCGCCGCTGGCAAAGATACCCAACACGATGCGAATTTTTCGATCATCGCGCGCGTAGAAGCCCTGATTGCAGGGTGGGGTATGGATGAAGCGCTGCGCCGAGCCGAGGCCTACCGGCGCGCCGGTGCGGACGCAATATTAATCCATAGCAGGCTGTCAAAGCCGGATGAAATCCTGGCATTCGCGCGCGAGTGGGGCCGGCGCGCGCCGCTGGTGATCGTGCCGACGCGTTACTACAGCACGCCGACGGACGTGTTTCGCGAAGCCGGTATCAGTGTCGTGATCTGGGCGAACCATCTGGTGCGTTCGGCCGCCACTGCGATGCAGAACGCGGCGAGGGAGATTTACCAAAGCCAGACGCTGGTGAATGTCGAAGATCGGATCGTGTCGGTCGACGAGATTTTCCGCCTGCAGGATGCCGACGAGTACGCCGCCGCCGAACGTCAATATCTTGCGGCGTCGCGCACGCCGCGCGCCGCCGTGGTGTTGGCCGCGAGCCGCGGCCGCGGGCTCGAGGCGATTACGGCCGATCGCCCCAAGGTCATGCTGCCGATTGCCGGGAAGCCGCTGTTGCGCTGGCTGATCGACGGGTTCAAGAAGCAAAACATCCATGACATCACGGTGGTCGGTGGTTATCGGGTCGACGCCATCGATACAGCCGGGATCAATTTGGTGGTGAACGAACGCTACGCGCAGACCGATGAACTCGCCTCCCTGGCCTGTGCGATCGACAAGCTCGATTCGGACACCGTGATTTCATACGGTGATCTGCTGTTTCGAAGCTACGTGCTGCGCGATCTTATCGAAGGCAAAGCCGATTTTTCGGTGGTGGTCGATTCGTTGCGCACCGGGCCGTGCAATCGAACGGTACGAGATTTCGCTTACTGCTCGCGCAGCGATGACCGCGGGTTGTTCGGCACGCCGGTGCTGCTCGAGCACGTCACCAGCGGCGCGGACGCGAGGCGCAAAACGCAAGAACCGGCAGCGTCGCATCCGCAGCCACACGGCCGTTGGATCGGCTTGTTGAGAGTGAGTCGGCCAGGTCTTCAACGACTGAAGGCCGTTCTGGCGCAACTGCGCTTGCGGAGCGACTTTGACAGGCTCGATATGCCGGCCCTGCTCAATGCGCTTATTGCCGATGGAGCGACGATCGAGGTGTCGTATGTGCATGGACACTGGCGCGGCGTCAACGATCTCGAAGATTTGCAACGCGCGGTCGATTTCGCTCATGCGCAGACGCAGTTTGGCAGCGCGCCGGGCGTCGCGCCCACCGATGATTGAAGCGCATCAGTTTATCGAGGCGGCGCGTGATCGGGGCTTTCGCTGGTATGCCGGCGTGCCGTGTTCATACCTAACGCCGTTCATCAACTTCGTGCTACAGGATACGTCGCTGCACTATGTGTCGATGGCCAATGAAGGCGATGCGGTTGCGCTGATTGCGGGAGTCGCGCTTGCGGGCGCCCCCGGCATGCAGCATCGGCGCGGCGTCACGATGATGCAGAACTCCGGACTCGGTAATGCGGTCAGTCCTTTGACCTCGCTGACTTGGACCTTCCGTTTACCCCAGTTGCTGATCGTCACCTGGCGCGGTCAGCCGGGCGTCGCCGACGAGCCGCAGCACGCTCTGATGGGCCCGATTACTCCGGCGGTGCTCGAGACCATGGAGATCCCGTGGGAGCTGTTTCCTACGCAGGCCGATGCGATCAGCCCGGCACTGGATCGCGCTACGGCGCATATGGATGCGACCGGCCGGCCATATGCACTGCTGATGCAAAAAGGCAGCGTCGCTGCCTACGCGCTCAAATCGGGCGCGGCCTTCACTGCCAAGAGGTCTGCGGCGGCTGTGGCGGTAAGGAATCTCGGCGTTGCGCCCGAGTCGAGGCCGTCGAGGCAGGAGGCTTTGCGGCAGGTCGTGGCGCATACGCCGAGCACGTCGACCGCGGTATTGGCGACAACCGGATTTTGCGGGCGCGAACTGTGGGCCATCGATGACCGCCCCAACCATCTGTATATGGTCGGCTCGATGGGGTGCGTGGTGCCGTTCGCGCTTGGCCTCGCGCTGGCTCGCCCGGATCTGTGCGTGCTCGCGCTGGATGGCGATGGCGCAGCCTTGATGCGAATGGGAGCATTCGCGACCGTAGGTGCCTACGCACCGCCCAATCTGCGACACCTCCTGCTCGACAACGCTGCGCACGATTCGACCGGTGGCCAGGCGACGGTGTCCCCGTGCGTTTCGTTCGCGGGTGTGGCCGCTGCCTGCGGCTACGCTTCCTCGCTCGAAACCGACGATGTGGAGCAAATCGCCGAGTGGCTGAATGCTCCCCAACTCGACGGGCCGCGATTTGCACGCCTGCTGACGCGCACCGGCACCCCCGGCGACCTGCCGCGTCCGTCGGTCACACCGGTGGAGGTGAAGACGCGGCTGATGCAGCACTTCACCCCCGCCGCCGGAGCCCATTAATGCTCTTACTCAATCCGGGGCCCGTCACGCTGACGGAGCGGGTGCGCCGCAGCCTGCTGCAACCGGATTTGTGCCACCGCGAAAGCGAATTCTTCGATCTGCAGGACGAGGCGCGCGAACGGCTGCTGGCTGTCTATGAGCTGAACCGGAGCGAATGGGCCGCGGTGCTGATGACGGCCTCCGGCACCGCTGCGGTCGAATCCATGTTGGCGGCTCTGGTACCGAAGACCGGCCGATTGCTGATTGTCGAGAATGGCGTGTACGGCGAACGGATTGCGCAGATCTGCGCGCAGTACCAGATCGCGCATGAGCGGGTCATCGGCGATTGGCTGCAAGCGCCCGACCTCGCGGCAATTGCCGCGCGGCTCGACGCCCTGTCTGATTCTTCGCGCTGTACGCACTTGGCGGTCGTGCACCACGAAACCACCGTCGGGCGGCTCAATGATCTCAAGCCGCTGAGCGCATTGTGCCGGGCGCGCGGCATGAGTTTGCTCATCGACGGCGTCAGCAGTTTCGGGGCCGAAGCGCTCGACTTCTCCGACACCAGCCTTTCGGCGGTTGCGGCTACCGCCAATAAATGTCTACACGGTGCGCCGGGCGCCTCGTTCGTGATCGTGCGGCGCAGTGCTCTCGCTCAGGCCACCAGCCGTACTTACTATCTCGACCTCGGCCGCCTTGCGCGCTTGCAGGACCGGCGCGGCACGCCATTCACGCCTGCGGTGCATGTGTATTACGCGCTGGTCGAAGCATTGCGCGAATTGGCCGAGCAAGGCGGAAGGCTGGCCCGCTACCGGCGCTACGCAGCGCTGGCCGAGCAGGTGCGAGCAGGGCTTGCCAACCTCGGACTCGAAATGGCCGTGCCCGCCGAGCAATCATCGGTGGTGTTGCACGCCTACCGCTTGCCGCCGGGTCTTACCTATATGGCGCTGCATGATGCGCTAAAAGCCGAAGGCTTCGTGATTTATGCGGGACAGGGAGATCTGTCGAAGATCCTCTTTCGCATTTCAACCATGGGTGATTTAAGTTCGTCGGATATCGAGCGTCTACTGAAGTGCTTCGCGCAGTTGCTCGGCTGACTCGGCCGCGCCCGCCGGCCCTTAAACCTTGAGAGTGATATTCCACCCAGGGAGTCTGGAAGCCCCGCATGGCCGAGCGAGATTCGTGCAGAAGGGGTGGATATTTGCGCTCCGAAAAGACTGCAGTACCTCGGGGTAGGGATGCCGACGTCCATCGGCTGAAATCACCGCCACACGTTGGATAGCATGGTTAGACGGTGTGAACCAATAGTCGAACATGTCAGGCTTAACGTCATCCCTTGAGCCGTGATGTGGTACTTTCAGCACGCTTGCAGCGGGACGGTCCCCATATTTGAACGTCTCATGACGATTGTCGTACCAATTTCTACAGGTCGAATCGCCACCCAAGACAATGCTTGTGCCGCCGATCGTGACGCGAAGCGCAATACTCAGTGCATTAGGAGCGTCGGGCCGCACCCGCGCCCGCGATTCGAGCGCCAGTGCGACAAGTCATCAGCCGCCTACGATGGCATTGAGCTTCCCGAACTGTGCCAATCTGCCGCCTGCGCCGTGCCGCACGCGAGCAGCAGCGCCAGCATGATTGCTTTCTGCATTCCCTAGCCTCCCTCGTGGTCCGCGCCAGCCGTCAGTTTACTGCCGCTTTGCTTTTGTCCGCTTACGTTTGGTCGGTGCCTTCCGCTGTTTGCCTACCGCTCTGAGCTTTGCTCTTGTCCGCTTGCGTTTAGTCGGCGCCTTCTGCTCCTTCCGGTGTTTACCTACCGCTCTGAGCTTTGGTTCCTTCCCTGTGACTATAGCGCCCTTAATCGCCGACACGTCGATATGGTGCTCCAATGCCTTTATGATTTCGTCAACGTAATTGATTGCTGCCGCGATACTCGGCGCTGCGTCTCCCGCATTAACGAGCAACAGTTGCTTTCTGGCCGATACCAGATCCGGCATAGCCTTGAGCGTATCGCGCGTCACTTCCCAAGTATCGCCGAATGTTTTTCGGCACCCGTGCATGATATCGATTGCCAAATCGAAGTCTTTGAAGCCTTGTACCGGAGTGCTGTACTTCGCCGGTACCAGCAACTTCAAAGCCTCCGCGAGCTTGAACACGATGTAATCGTGCGTTGCCTGATTCATTGCGGACATTGGCCGACTCCGGGTTTTCCAGATCATCGCTAGAATGCGCTGCCCAGCGCCAAGTATCAAACCTCAGCCGCTAACCAGTCTAATGCCGCTTCCCATTGGCCCGCTTTCGCTTAGCCATCGCCTCCTTCGCCTTCCGCTGCAGCCACACGTGCGCGTCGATGAGCGTGTCGATCGGCTGCTTCCGCTTGCGCTTCTTTGCAATGCTGAAAAGCGTGAGCGGCGCGGGCTTGGCGACGCAACACTAGTTTCTGCCGCAATTTTAGAGATATGCAGATCCGATGCTAATATTATGCAAATTGCTCAGCCAGCAGGGAGCAACCAGTTGGCACCAACTGCATTCCAAAAAGGTAAGCTGAAAATTGCGGCACACGTGCGAGAAGAGCTGGAGCGTGTTGGTATTAAGGCCGATTCGATACGTTGTAAATCTGGCGGCACGCATACACCGTCATAGTCATTGTGACGGTGGATGAAACTCCTACACACGTGGATTTTGAGACGGACGAGGTCGAGCAGTGCGAGGTTATAGTCGCTGGGGACGTGTGGCGTAAAATCGCCTGATTTATCGACCGACTTAGGTAGCGGCGCGCCCGACCATCACGCACCAGCGCCCGCCATCGAGCGCTTGCCGGTTATTGCCGTTGTCTTTTTCGCCTTCGGCGGCGGCCACACGTGTCGATGCGCTGCCGCTTGCGCTTCTCCCGGGAGAAACGACTATGGGCAAAGGAAAGGTTTTAAGTGATGAAAATCGCAGACCAATTATCGCCGGCTTCACTCGAGAGGACTTCGAGCGCCTCAATCGATTAGCCCATGCGACAAATCTGCGCCGGTCATCAGCAGTCCAAGATGCTCGGAGCCCGGCATGATAAATCTGGCAATGAGCCCGACGACGATCCCGACGATGAACATCCAAAGATAGTGCAGCATGGCCCAATTCTCCCGAGAGTTATTGAGAAGTTAATTGTTCCCGGTAACCACGAGGACGCTTTCTGAGACGCCGAGCGCGGATGCTAGAGATGATAGCAGGAGGCGGCCGATCCGGTAGTCGCGGCGCGCGCCCGATCAACCACCTGCCCTTTTAATCGGGGATGACATCCGTGAAGACAAACCCGTCCCTCTCGACCGTCTGCCCGATGCGGATCGGGATCTCATGCGAAAACATCGGTCCTGCCGTGACAACCGTGTGAAATTCGCCGTTCTCTCCGCAAGGGTCGATGCCCACCGGCAGATCACGCAGCAGATCAGCATCGAAGCATCGACCTGCGAAACTTCGATCCAGCTTGCGCGGATCGAGGCAGGCGATGCGGGCAGACAGGCCGCTTGCAATCATGTGACGCGCGAGGGCGGCGGTATCACGCTTCCACAGCGGAAAGATCGGCTTCATTCCCACAGCCGACAATTTCTCCACGCGATAGGCGCGGATGTCTTCCAGAAAAAGATCGCCGAACACGATGTGCCGTATGCCTTGTGCTTTGAGGCGCTCGCACACTTCCGCCATGCGCGCCTCATAAATTTCGTTGGGGCAAGGACTTGGGATCGGCACTTTGATCGCAGGCAGTCCCAGCGCGGCGATCTGCCGGTCTAGCAGCGCATTGCGCACGCCATGCATCGCCACGCGGTCATGTACTTCGTTGATTGTCGACAGAACGCCAGCAATCTGCGCAAGACCCAGACGTTGTGCCTCGTGAAGCGCAAACGCACTGTCCTTGCCTGAACTCCAAGACACAAACGCTCTTACCGGCACAATCCGAACTCCTATCCCCCGGACGGCATTAGTCAATGCCTGCACCCGACCCTTATCTGCCTGTCGCGAGAGTCCGCATTCTGGCGATACAACTTTCTACGGTTGTGAATGGATTATCGAGTCAATCTTGAAGTCCGAATTGACTCCGGTCGATCTCGACGAGGAATTCGAGGAATACGTTCGCCAGTGTTATATCCTGAGACAACCAGAATTACTGACGGCTCTGAGCCTTACTTGATGTTCCCGAAATCAATGGCAGAGCTTTCCGATCACCGAGTCAATAAGGCTGCGCAAGTACCAGATTCTCGGACGCGAACACGATTTGGGATCCGCTGACGGCGCCGACTCCCGTCGAGGGATTGCCGCTCAGCCAAGTCGGCGCGCTCGTCGTCAACGAAAATATCGTGTTGAGCTCGGGCGAGTACACTGCATCGGCGGATACCACATCGATTTCTGAGATCTCCGGTAGCGAGGGAGTGCTCAGAACGCTGCCTTGCGAGCTATAGATGATGTTGCCGAGGTATACGGTGTTGTGGGGCGGAGCCGCCTCTTCCTGGTAGTTACTCGCCAGGAACCGCGTATTGTCGAGCCATCCCACGACCCAGCCGGGTACCGAAGTTGTCAGCACGCCGTTTTTGTAGACGCTGGTGGTCGGGTTCGGAGCGGAATAGGGTGAGGTCGACGCGGCCACCAGCGTCCCGTCCGGCGACAGCTGCACGTTGTTGACGGTGCCCGTCGTATCGCACCAGATGGGGGCGCCGCCCGTCACGGCAACCGCGGCCGCATCGCACCCGGACGTGTTCGAAGGCAGTTGGGCGAGGACGGTCCCCGAGCCCGATAGGGAAATCTCGCGCACCCCGTTAATGCTGCCGTAAGGGAAGCTATTGATCGGAGTCGCGGTTGGCAGCGAGTAGATGTTCACGCTCGAGTTGGGCGGATTCTCGGACCAAGCCGCCAGCACGGTCCCGTCAGAGGACATGCTGAGGATCGAGCTCGAGAGATTGATCGTCCCCACGGGTGCCGCTGTGCTCGAGTTGAAGTTATAAATCTGGCCCGAGGCGGTCGCGACGCTGAAGTATTCGGCGCCGCCGGAAATGCTCTGCGCGGGTCCGAGTGCGAGGAAGCGCGGTGGGCCGGCGATGCTCGCCCCGTCGAATACAACCCCCTGATCGTCTCCCACCAGCCATGCCGTTGCTGAGGTAGCGGCGTATGCGGTCGGAAAGTCATTGAAGACGTTGATGGGCGTATAACTGGCGCTTACCGGGGCCGCACCGGACAGGTCGATGACGGTGAGTTGATTGCTACCGCTCCCAGGGAAAACCCCAAGCGTGGGGCCGGACGCGACAATGGTCGGCCCCAGAAAGGTTCCGCTGAATGCCGGCGCCGCGCTTGCTCCGACTTGGTAGATATTCAAAGTTGACGGGTCGCCGTAGGTCCAAAACCAGGGTCCTTGAGCGCCGCCCAATTGAGCGAACGCGCCCAGTGTTTTGCTGTCCTGCTGCACTCCCGCGCTGGAATAGATGAAGACCGTAGAACCCAGTGTTGTTAGGAATCGTGCACCATCTGCGAACCAGGAATAGAACTGACCTTGAAAGGGAGCGCTGGCGGTGGGCGTCCCAGTCGCGACGGGGATCGTCTCGATCACGTTCTGACCGCCGGGGCTCGGGCAATGTGGCGGGTCGCCCGGGCAGGTAAGAAAAGTGAGCTGGACTGCATTCGGTGTGGAAAACACGTTCGCAGTCCTAAATACACCCGGCACGGAGAAGATCACCTTTCCGGCGGTCGTGTACGCTGTCAGCGAAGTCAGGCTCGCCGTGATGACGTAGCTTCCGTCGGAGGCCAACTGATACCACCAGAACTGCCCCGAAATCGTCCCGAGCACCATTCCAGTCGATGCAGAACGAATCTCTATCCCGCTCGGCGCACTCACCACCTTGCTCCCGCCCGTATATTCTCCACCAGGAATCGGATCGATCATGGTATCGCCGGCGAGATCGACGGCGGGATAAGTGAAGGGGGTGCAGATCAGCGGGCTGACACATGTCGGGAGATCCCCACTCGCGAGCGTCGCTCCGGATGCGTAGTTCTGCAGCACCCAGTGGCCTGTGAAATCCAACAAGCCGGAACTCGATGTGGTGTCGAGGCTGAGAACAGCAGAGCCGGTGGTGCGAATGAGCGCAATGTTATTCGTGTGCACGAGATCGAGCAGTGGCGCGGGGCCAACCGCAAGCGTGAGCGTAAACTGCGATTGGCCGCCCGAATTGTTGGCGGTCACGACGTAGTTGGCCGCAGCGGTTGCGGCGGCGGGTGTGCCGCTGATGCTGCCGTCGGTCGGATCGAGCGTAAGTCCCGTGGGCAGCGCCGGCTTCACGCTCCAGTTCACGACCGCGCCCGCCGTGGACGTGGGCTGGATAGTCTGCGTTGCAACGCCCGCGGAAAAACTGTATGCGGGACTTTGATATGCGACCAGCGGCGCAACATCGTTCACCACGATCGACACGATGGCCATCGTACTGCCTCCGGCGTTGGTCGCCTTGACCGTATAGTTGGCCTTGGCCGCGATGGCGGTCGGCGTACCCGAGATGACGCCGCTGGTGGTGTTGAGACTCAAGCCTGCAGGAAGTGCAGGGCTCACGCTGTAGCTCGTGACTTCGCCAACGATAGTCGGCGTCAGCGGCGTGATAGCCGCGTTAATGACAAATGTGGGAGCTGCCGGATACTGAAGGTCGGAGGGCGCGGCCGTCATCGGAGGGGGCGTGCCAGAGCTGCCACCGCCACCGCTGCACGAAGCCAGCAGGAAAGAAGCCAGCACCAGTGCGAATACGGTGATTCGCCGTCGGATCGATATGTCAAATGACACTCACGCTCTCCTTGCACTAGCTTAGTGCAATAGACCACGTGCGGTTCTGCTCGTCAAACGTCGCTTGAATGACCGCAATCCGCCAGGCATTTCGGAACCGTGGATGCCTGCTTTTGGGGCCGACTGCGGACCGATTCGCTTCTCCAAACCGGCCATTGGATAGATCAAACGGTAACCTTCACGCGTTATTGAGTCGTGCAATTCGTCGTATTCCCAACGGTCGTACAATTTGTGTTGTACGTCGGCGGCAACCTAGGCACTTGCAGCGGTGGCGGTCGCGTGGCCTGCATATAATTCAGAAACATTTAGCGCCTGCTCTCGAGCATACTGAGCCTGCTCTTGAGCGTATTGAGCGTTAGCATTTGCTTGTTCCTGAGCGGCTTGCCTACTCGCCGCTTCTTTCCTTTGTTGTGCTTGCTGTTCGGCCGCCGCTTTCTGGGCCGCTATTTCATCCTGGTATTTCTTGATGATTGGCACTAATTGAGCCCTGATAGCGACCATGTAATCCTGAAGTCTCTTGTTCGCTTGGCCGAATGTAATCTTTCGGTTGTAAAGGTCCAATCCGATATTGTGTAGTTCCGCGCTTCCTTTTACCTCCGAGCTGACCTGTTCTCGATACTGTTCCGGTACCTGATCTAAATCACGATACATACGGTTCAGCACTTGCCAACTCTTATTGGCCAAAGGCTCGCCAACCACAGGCCGCCTGCTCCCGCGGCGGCCTTTTTATTCATCGTCAGGCTGCTATGAGATTGGTAACGGTTGCTACAGGAACTGCCCGACAGCGGCCCGCGTGCGCGGCTGCGCCATACATAATGCACGGCACCCTGCGACGGCCCGCGCATTCTGACCTTCACGTGTTGACGGACGCATGCACCGTTGTGTCTGATTGCCGAGGGACCACGGGGGAATGATGAACGACTCAAAGAAGATCGAGACGCCACCGCTATCACGTGCTGGCCGTCGAATGGCCGAGGCTACTCTCGCAGCTGCGCAATTCAGGCCAACCGCTAACGGCAAGCGCGTTGTCCGCCGGTATGAAGTACATGGCATGGAAATTGTCGAGTGGGTTGCCGTCGAGCGGGCCGAAGCCGCGTCCAAGTAGCCGCCTCGGCTGCACCCGGGCATCTAGAGCAATATACTATGCGCCCCACGCGCGCACGGAGATTGCTTATGCGAGAGGAAGCTGCCATCACCGTCAACGGCACCAGGCTCACCGATGGCGAGGCTAGGATCGTTCGACTTGCCCTTGGCACCTTTGCCGACATCATGGCAAACCAACTCGGGTTCAAGGACGACGGCATTGCCGTGACTGACCGCTACCAGACCGATACGGCGCATGTTCTCGCCTTGATAGGGTAAGGCGCAGCGCACTCAGTGAGGATCATCCTATCCAGTGGTCTAGGGTGACTCGGTACTGGATGGACGGTCCAGCCACGTCTCTCACAGAATCCGGCTATGCGCCGCGGTTTCAAAGTCGACAAGCTTTCCGATGAGTTTGGTCAATACGATCTAATCCTGACATGCGGCACCTGTGGTCACGAGCGGCGGACCTTGCCGAAAACTCTCGCTAACTTTTGCGGGTGGGACGCGAGACTCGAGGATGTGACGCGCCGATTGCGGTGCTCAAAGTGTGGGGAAAGAAAGTGCACAGCTCGCGCTCTGCCCTCTCTGCCGCCTCGAGGCTACAAGAGCCACTGACTGTGCATATCTCGCCGAATGCACTAGATATCCGCATTGCCGTGACGAGATCGGCCGGGTGATGCTGACACCATGGCTAAGAAGCGGCAGCCGATCGACGATCTAATTGACGCGCTCGCGTGGATGCGCAGGAAGAAAGAAGGCGGCAAAACGCAAGCGAGCGATAGCCGAGCGACAGTACACTACCGGCGAGCGCGGGCTGGTCCCGCATTTAGGCATGGAGGAGCCCTGCGGCCCGACTCCATCTTGCGCGGCCGATCTAAGGCAGTAAATCACTGGATAAATCAGTCACTTAGGAGTTGGTAGCGGGGGCATGATTCGGAATTATAGGTATCCGTGCCACGAAATCTTCTTTGATCGGAGACTGGAATAGCCCCGGCCACCCGCTCTACCGGTTTGAATTCGAAAGCCGCTCAACGTCCAACGTTTTCACGAGGACGTACTCCGGCTCCTCAACTGGCCAAGACAGGTATTTCCGTCGAACCAAGCTCTCAATCTTCGAGCGGTTCCTTTGAAACGCCTCAATGCGCCCGGCATTTTCGAGACCGTCGGTACCAAAGTGATCATCTAGTGCCTCACGGCTAATGGCGCACTGAACGGGACCTCCAAACGCCGCTCCGACAAACGTAACGGTATCTCGGATGAAATCGTAGCGCGCAATCGAGCCATCGAACGTCAAATCGATACCCGGTAGGATTTCACGAGAGCGTCCCAGAATCCTCAGCATTAGATCGCGCGCGTGCGGAGCCAAATTCCGCATTCCTTCTAGAAGAAACTTTCGCCAATGCGGCCCTCGACCATAGGCCTCGTCCCACACGTCCTTCAATTCGCCGGGTCGTCTTTCCGCAAGAGCTTCAATCAATCGCTCCGCCTGCCGCAGATCTTTGTCACGTTTTGCGGTTGCCGCGGGCCGGTACAAAGACAGAATCAGCTTGTGGACCGCGTAGCGCTCCGGCGCCGGAACATGAACGTAAATGCCTGACGCGTGGAGTACCACGGCTGGCGCGGGGTCGCGAATCAGAAAGTCGAGGAAACGCAGGGGCTGCGCATTCGTCTTCAGCGCGGGAAGCATTTGTGGGGCATCTGTGTCGGGCCCCTCATTTGGCGTGACGAAGTCGACGCGAACTCCGCCATTCGCTACGTAGCTGGTTGCGGGGCCGTATCCGGAAACGTTCGGTATCTCACGAAATGTTTTATCGGCGCTCTTTAGGACATGAATCATTGGCGGGGTTTCGTCGCCCGTCGCAATCGAAACGCTCGTGAACTGCGCGACGTCGATATCACTTGTTTGAAGCAGCGCGCCCGGCAGTCTGATACCCAGCATGGCTGGATATACTTGATATGCCACCGTTCCGATGAGTACAGAGCGAAGCCTGAAGACTCCCGATCTCGCTAGCACCGCCACGACCTCGCCTATTTGCGGAATTGGCGGCAGAAGCCCTAAAGATCGCACCAGCGTCGATACCAATGCTCGGCGCTCGCGTTCATCATCTCGCGCTTGCTTATGCTGCGCGATCCGCTCGAGCAATTCTGGAGATTCCGGCCCAACATATCGTTGTGAGCGGCCTTCCGCAGTCGCCGATTGAAAGTACCAGTAGCGACGTCCTTTAATTGTTTTCGGAGTAAAGGTTCCATCGTCTGGAAAAGAGTCGCCAAAAGCGGCCGCCGCACAGCGCTCTAGCAGCTCTGCATAAGTGGTCTGGACGACGAGTGACGGGGCGGGCATAGGAAACTCTTATACGCAATCCGCAGAATGAGTATAACGAGTTATACTCAAACTGCAAGATGCGTATAATAAAGCCCAAGGCAAACAACTAAGTCTGTTCCTTCGGCCCTGGTCGATCGGTCGATCCGACTCGCAAAAGGCGGAGCACAGGAACGCCCGAACAGCCGAAGGTTCAAATCATGTCACTGATAAGCGACTGATAAATAAGGAATTTTTTTACGAATTGGTAGCGGCGGCGTGATTCGGCATTCTAACAGCCAGCCCTGCTACGAAGTCTTCTTCGACCCAAAGAAGGGGAAATAGCCTAGTGGCAACCGAACCTTAGACGCCCCGAGAGCGTGCCGACATTTCGAAAGCTCGAGCGAACGCGATGGCGCTGCATTCAGGGCGATTTTCCGTAGTAGCGTATCGGCACGCTCGATGTCATCGCTTCATCGTACGTGAGTTCCCGCGACCCCGCGGGATAGCCGTTCTGCTGCAAAATGAAGGCCATGATTGCGACGTACACATCGGGCGGTAGGCTGCCGGGCGTCGCCGAAGGCATCAACTTCGCCACGAAATTGAAGATGTCGCTGACATGAAAATCGTAACTCGGATCGGCAAATTCCGCGCCTTTCAGCGCCGGCCCGGAATAGCCGCCGGGCTGCCCGTCGAGCGCCGGACCATGACACGACGCGCAGTTTTGGAGGTAGCCAAGGAGCCCCTCTTCGCTTGTTCCTTGGTGTAAAGCGCCGGAGGAGGACCGGGGTTCTTATCCTTGCCGTCCACCATATAAGTCGTGGGAACACCGATAATCCCGGAACTCAACTGTGGGCTGGTCCAGAGCACTTTACCGGTCTTGGCGTCGAACGCCATGAAATGCCCATCGGTGCTGCCGCTGAACATCACCCCACCGGCCGTTGCCAGCGTCGCGCCTGACCAGGGCAGATGAGTTTCATACTGCCAAACCTGTTTGCCGGTTTCGAGGTCGACTGCCTGCACCGATCCCCAGTGATCGTCCGTCGGATCGTGCTTTATACGCAGCCGCATTTCGTGCGCGCTCAAAACGCGCCAACCCCGGCTTGGCGCTCCGGTGGAGGAGACGCACTTTCAGAGCGAGGCCATCAGTGCTGCTGCGCAGGCTCGCGCTTGTACGTGCAAAAGGACATCTTCGAAAAGGTCGTTGAAGGAGTAGCGGCGCTCGCGAAATCGATCAAGCTTGGGCCTGGACTCGACCCGACGACCGAGATGGGTCCGATGGTGTCCGAGACGCAGCGCAACCGCGTGTGCGGGTATCTTGACGCCGGCAAGCAGGAGGGCGCCCGAGCCCTCACGGGGGGCAAGGCGCGGGAGGGGGCGGGATATTTCGTGGAGCCCACCGTGTTCGTCGATACTCGCCCGAACATGAAGATCGTTCAGGAGGAGATCTTCGGCCCCGTCGTGACTGCGATGCCGTTCAAGGAGATGGACGAGGATCTGGTCCGAGAGGCGAATGACAGCATCTATGGGCTCGCGGCTGGTATCTGGACTCGTGACCTCAGTAAGGCACACCTGCTGGCGGCGCAGATAAAGGCTGGATCCGTCTGGGTCAATTGCTACAACATCTTCGACGCGGCACTGCCGTTCGGTGGCTACAAGCAGTCCGGTTGGGGGCGCGAAATGGGCGAATCGGTACTCGACAGTTATCTCAGCACCAAAGCCGTCACGGCCCGACTTTAGTTTCAATTCGACGGCGATGCAGGGACCCCGCTGCGGCGGGGTCCTTTTTAGGGGAGCATAAGGATTTTTGGGGTTTCAAGCGGTTGCGCGTTCTGGTGCGCCAAAAGCAAACCTATAATCGCAAGTACCGCGAGATCATCTTCGACGCAGTGCCCGCCGAACCTCGTCGAAGCAGGAGCAAGTTCAATGAAACCGCTCTTAATCTTCCAGTCGGCGATTGAATAGTCCCCCATTCAACGCTCCCGCCGACACGCAGGTTCTATACGCCATTGACGCATATACGCTAATGGCGTAGATTAAGCGATGGTCTTTATCGAAACTCCCGTCTTCACGAGGAACGTGATCGAGGCGTTGACCGACGATCAATATGGGCTGCTCCAAGGGCTTTTGGTCGCACGCCCGGACGCCGGCGATCTTATCAAGGGTGGTGGCGGGATCCGCAAGCTGCGCTGGGCATTGCCCGGTCGCGGCAAACGCGGTGGGGTTCGAGTGATCTACTTTTGGCGCGTCACAGAATCTCAAATCCTGATGCTGACGATGTACGCTAAAAATGAACAAGCCAATCTCACGACTGCTCAAGTGAAACAGTTGGCAAAGCTCGTGGAGGCATTGAAATGAAGAAGAAGCTGTTCGATGAACTTGTGGAAAGCGTCAAGCAAGCTGGGGAAATCGTGCGCGGCGAGCGCGCACCGTCGCGAGAATTTTATGTCGACGCATCGATGATTAAGCAGCTGCGTAAGGCGACCAAACTTAGTCAGGCGAAGTTTGCTGCGCTCCTTCGAGTCGAAGTCAGCACATTACGCAATTGGGAACAAGGCAGAAGGGAGCCGACGGGACCTGCCAAAGCGTTGATCTACGCCATCAGAAAGGACCCTACTCACGTGCTTAAGGCTCTAGCAGCTTAGAGTATTGGTGGCGCTACCAATCACGCCATAAAATCTTATAAATCAAATGGTTATCTGAGAATTGGTAGCGGGGCGTGATTCGGAATTATAGGAAGCTGAAATACCACGAGATATTCATCGATAGGGTACCGACCTCGTGACCTACGCGCTGTCGGCCGCCGCCGCAGGGGTACCTATCGAGCTTTCGTATGGCACCCCGTACGCTGGTAGCGAGCCTGGCGTGTAGTCGGCGCGAACGTGCCTTCGGTGACCGCCAAACAAGCATGCTGGCGTCTTGGCAGCCCAGGAACTGGACGCACAATGGCGGCTATGGAGCAGTAAAGAAGGGCGGTATTTCTCAAAGTTTCAAGTCGTGAACCGCCTCATTCCTTGGGTGACTCGCCGCTGCACAGACGCGACAACTGGGCGATTTGCGCCCGAAATACCGGCAAGCCTGACGTTCCCATTTCGCGGGTGATGCGACCTTGCACCTTTCTCCATAGCGGGATCGCCTCTTGAAGCAGTTTCATGCCCCCATCCGTCAGATTGATGTTTCGTCCTCGTCGGTCCAGATCGTCCGGGCGAACGGAAACAAGGGTGCGACGCTCCAAGGGCTTTAACGCTGCGGTCAATGTGGTCCGATCCATACTCAGATGCTCCGCGAGTATCTGCATCGACACGGGTTGGAATGCCGCGATGAGGGCGAGCGTTGCGAACTGGCCATTATTTAGATCGACCGGTCGTAGGGCTTCGTCATAGCGGCGACCCACCGTTCGTGCAGCTCGCTTCAGGTTCAAGGCGAAACACTCGTCATTCATGACAAGGGGATCAACAGGCAGCTTCGTAGTCACTTGCTAATTATGCGTTGTTATCAACTCATTAGCAAGGTTTCGTCGCGCGCCGCAGATTCGACCTGCGACAATCGGAAACCTCTAGATATCACAGAAATGTCGGGTTTGTAGCCAGGCGTTAGCACTTCAACCACGCCTCTATGATCGCTCGTCATCTAATGTAACCATTGACATAATGTTGATATCAACGTATGGTTTGATCTTCTACCGTTAATCCAGGAGCGCACACGTGATTACTCATTCAGCAATCCAGACCCCCGCGAGAGTACGTGCGAAGCGGCGCAACCTGGCAACCCGCAATGAAACACCTTCACAGGAGGATTTCGACATGATCCCCTCGATAAAGACCGCGAAGAGCATCGCAATCGCTCTATCACTTCTGCTGGCTTCCGCAGCGGCCACCGCAGACGACCCACCGCTCCCGACGCAAATCGTCGATTTGGCGAACAAGCTGAACGGCGTGCATCCAGGGTTCCGCGCCTTCCACGCGAAAGGTGTCGTGGTGGAAGGCAGCTTCAGGGCCTCGCCCGAAGCAGCAGGGCTCAGCCGAGCAACGCTCTTCGAGGGCCGCACCATTCCGGTGACGGTGCGCTTCTCTGATGGCAATGGGATGCCCAATGTGGCGGACGGTTCGCCCCCTGCGAACCCCCATGGCATGGCCATCAAGTACCACTTGGCCGGCGGAACGAACACCGACATGGTGACCAACTCGCTGAAGTTCTTCCCGGCTGGGACAGCAGAGGACTTTCGTGATCTTCTGCAGGCCATCATCGCGAGCCCACCCGATGCCCCGAAGCCGACGAAACTGGAACAGTTCTTCGCCAGCCATCCGAATGCGCCGAAGGCGTTCGGCACGGCCGCGACGCCGGACAGTTATGCGGACGAGGAGTATCACGGCATCAATGCGTTCATCCTCGTAAACAAGGCCGGCCAACGGCAGGCAGTGCGCTACCTGCTGGTTCCGGAAAAGCTGGTACACCTGACACCGGAGGAGGCAGCCAAGCAGCCAGCCGACTTTCTGTCCGACGAACTGACCCAGCGGATCGCGCAGAAGCCGGTGGTCTTTCATTTGAAGGCGCAGTTGGCTGAGCCCGGCGATCAGACCAAGGATGGGAGCCAGCCCTGGCCTGATGACCGCAAAGTCGTCGAGCTCGGTGTGCTGACGCTGAACAAGCTGGTGCCCAACAGCTTGGAGGCGGAGAAGAAGTTGCTCTTCCTGCCCACAAGCCTCACCGCTGGTATTGAGGTTTCGGACGACCCACTACCGCCCGCACGCGCTGCTGCATATGCCGTCTCGTTCGCGAGGCGCAGCCAGCCGGGTCTAGCAAGTTCCGGCCGGACGCAGCCGAGCACCGTTTCACCCTAGGCCGATTCACCTCAACTTGGAGTCAACCATGATCAAGCACGCATTGTTTGTCCGCCTCGAAGCCAAGCCGGGCAAGGAGAAGGAAGTCGCCCAGTTCCTGCAAGCCGGCCTCGGCCTGGCGCAGCAGGAAGGTACCACCCCGGTGTGGTTCGCCCTGCAGCTCGGCCCGGCCACCTTCGGCGTCTTCGATGCCTTCGCCGACGAAGCCGGCCGCCAGGCTCACCTCAACGGGCCGATCGCGCAGGCGCTGGGGGCGAACGCGTCCAAGCTGCTGGCGCAGGCGCCGTCGATCAAACGCATCGACGTGCTCGGCACGAAGCTCCCCGGCTGAAGCCCGCACGAAGCCACGATGAAGCAGTCGGCGAATGATCAGTACGGACTGATGTCGCCGCAGCAGGCGGCCGGCCTGAACGGCCGGTCGCTTCAAGCGATTTCAGCGAAGTTAAGTTCGATTAGCGAAATGTGAATCACATGAATCAAACAGGCCCCAGTATGAAACAACGGAAGTCGGACGCCAGCGTAGTCGCCATGAACCTCGAGGTCGACGTCATCCCCGTGTCCGACGTCGAGCGATCCAAGCAGTTCTACCAACTCTTGGGTTGGAGGTTCGATGACGATGTCGCCCCGGCCAAGGACGTTCGCATTGTCCAGTTCACGCCGCCCGGTTCAGGGTGTTCGGTTACCTTCGGCAATGGATTAACCGCGGCGGCGCCTGGCTCGGCCACGGGAGCACTGATTGTCTCCAACATCGAAGCAGCACATGAGGAACTCGTCCGGCGTGGCATCGACGCGAGTGAGATGTGGCACGGCGCGCCGTTTCCCCAGGAGGCGCGCCTCCCCGGCCCTGACCCCAAGCACACGAGCTACGGGTCGTACTTCTCCTTCAAGGATCCCGACGGTAATACGTGGCTGGTCCAAGAGGTTACAACGCGACACCCCGGCCGAGTCTGATCCGGCAATATCACGAAGATCATATTTTCGCTCAATATCTAACATTCAGGAGTCTCTCATGAATATCGACAACTCTGTTGCCCTCGTCACCGGTGCCAACCGGGGCATCGGCCTGGCTTTTATCCGGGAACTGCTCGCTCGCGGCGCTCGCAAGGTGTACGCCGGCGCCCGCGATCCCTCGACGGTCAAACAGCGTGATGTCGAGGCCATCCGGCTCGATGTCACGAAGCCCGACGAAGTCGCCGCGGCCGCGACACGCGCTGGCGATGTGACGCTGCTCATCAATAACGCCGGAATCGGCCATGCGGGCGGGTTTCTTGCGCCCGACAGCGAGGAGATAGCACGCCGCATGCTGGAAACCAACTTCTTTGGAGTGCTGCGCGTGAGCAGGGCATTCGCGCCGGTCCTCGCGGCCAACGGCGGTGGCGCAATACTCAATGTGCTGTCGATCGCCTCGTGGCAGAACGGCGGATATCTCGCAGCGTATTCGGCCAGCAAGTCTGCAGCATGGTCGCTCACCAACTCGCTGCGCCACGAATTGGCAGCGCAGAAGACGCAGGTGCTGGCGCTGCATATGCACTTTGTCGATACTGATCTCGTGCGAGCGGTGGATGCTCCAAAGACGAGACCAGAGGAGATAGTCAAGCGCGCGCTCGATGCTCTCGAGTCCGGATTCGAGGAAGTGCTGGCCGATGAGCCCACCAGGCTGGTGAAGGCGGGGCTTACGGCGCCGCGGCCGAGTTATTTACCGCAAACGGCTTGATACCGCACTTAGAGGTCACCTTCAGCAACCCGCCGATCAACTGAGGAAATGTGCCATGCCTGACCCTTCGCAGTTCAACACCGACCGCACCTGTCCGGGCCTGTCGACGATCACCTTCAGCAACGCGCCGATCAACATGTTTGTTCCCACAACGATCGTTGAATTGGGAGCGCTGATGACCGACCTAGAGCCGACAGCTGCCGAGCTTCAGTCGAGCAACGACATGTTCTTCTCAACCCTGGCCAGGCCCGGTGCGCAAGCGCGCCGTGCCAAGGTCCGCAGTATCGGTTACGGTGTTCGGAGCGACTTCGAATTGAACTTCGGCCGGTACCTCCCTGCGCTCGGGCGGGCGGACGACGATGACACGGATACGCAGCCCGACTGATCGTCGCCCTGAATCGGCGGCCGCGCGTGACTTTGGGCGCCCCGATCCGGGCGAGTCCACAGCGCAGAGGAGATGGCAATGAGGCTTCGAGGGAAAACGGCCCTGATCACCGGTGGCAGCAGGATGCACCGATAGAAGGAGACATCGATGGGTGGCTCCGGTAGCGGCAGACCGCGTTCTCGCGCCAGCTTGTCGGATGTCGTCCGCCTCGACGCGTCGGAATTCGCGCCCTACGTTGGGAAGGCGGCAAACCTAACTGTCACTTGGGGTAACGGCACAGTTTAGGTTGGGTCTGGCACGAGCGTGCGGCCCAAGTGGGTAACTCGGGCCAGGCGCTACCCCGGGCGGGAAACGTGGCGGCCAGTAAGAGCGGAAGTACCTGATTTTATTGGTAGCGGGGGCGTGATTCTGATTTCTAGGAACCTGAATTCTCACGAGATCTTCTTCGACCACGGGCCTATTAGTAAGCTGCCGGGAAAGCCTGCGGAGCGGCGCCGGATGGGTTGAGAGTCGGGGTCCGTGCACTTTGTAAGGGCTGACCATCAGCGAATGGTCCTTCATTTCATGTCTTGCGATCGTTTGTCGATCGACCCCGCACGCCTACTCGTAGTGAAGCGCCTCGATCGGATCGAGGTTGGCAGCCTTGCGAGCCGGATAGAATCCGAAGAAGATCCCGACCGCAGCCGAGAATGCAAAACCGCCGAGGACGGCGGTGAGGGAGACTTGCGTCGGCCAATGTGCAAACTTGGAAATGATGAATGACACCAGCAGCCCGAATCCGATTCCGGTCACGCCGCCGGTGACACTCAACAGCACCGATTCAGCCAGGAACTGGAGCAGCACCTGAAGGCGACGCGCTCCAATCGCCATGCGGATACCGATTTCCCGGGTCCTTTCGGTGACAGACACCAAAAGGATGTTCATGATTCCGATGCCGCCGACCAGCAGCGAGATGGATGCGACCATGGCCAGAAGCGCGGCCATGACCTGGCTGCTACTCTCCTGCGCTTCTGCGATTTGACTGAGGTTGCGGACGCTGAAATCGTCAAGCTGCCCGATTTGGATATGGTGGCGCCGCGCGAGAGTCGCCGTCACCTGCGTTATCGCCGTGTTCACCAGGTCGGCCCCTCCGGCCTGGACGTAGATGCTGTTGACATAGCCGGTCATGCGGGGGCTGATGCCGAAGGCGTTAGGTGCCGGTGGATAGTTGGCGCTAACAAGATTCTGGGCCGTTTGCGGCGCCGCGACCCCTAAGACTTTGCGCTCCGCTGTACTGAACGGGATCATCACCACGTCGTCCTGATCCTGTCCAAAGCCCGTTTGCCCCTTGCTTGCGAGGAGCCCAATCACCCGCATGGGAACGCCCTTGATCAGAATCACCGCCCCGATGGGATCCTGTCCCGGAGGAAATAGGTTCTGATAAACCGTCTGGCCGATCAAACAGACTGTGTCCGCGGTGTTATTTTGTTGTTCGGTCATGGCGCTGCCGCTGGCGATATGCCAACTGACGATGTCAAGGTAGCTTGGCGTCACGCCCTGGATCGCGGTGCTCCAGTTCTGGTCGCCGTATTGGACCTGACCGGTCTGGCGGGTCAAGTAGCTGACCCGTTGGACGGCGGGGTCGGCGCGCAGGATGGTCTCGGCGTCGACCACGGTTAGAGTTGAGGCGCTGCCCGCCCCGGCGCGAACACCGCCGGCAGTCGTGGCGCCCGGCTGGACGACGACCATGTTCGTACCCAAGCTTTCCAGCTGTTTCTTCACCGCTGCGCTGGCGCCATCTCCCACGGCGACCATGGCAATGAGCGCAGCCACTCCGATGAATACACCCAACATAGTTAGAGCCGAACGCAGCTTATTGCGCGCCAAGGCCTGCAAAGAGGCTGTAAAAATCATCGACAGGAAGGCCAGACGAAGGCCGGAAGCGTTGTCAGGAACCCGGGTGACGCCCACCGGAGCTGCGGCCGCAGCCGTGGCGCTAGTGTCTGCGTCGGCCGGCGTTACGACAGCGACCTGATGCTCATCGGAAAGGATTCGTCCATCGCGCATCGTGATTACCCGGTCGGCATAGGCGGCGATATCTGATTCATGGGTTACCACGATCACCGTGACGCCTTGCTCGCGATTGAGCCTGCGAATGATTTCCATGATCTCATGGGAGGTGCGCGTATCGAGATTGCCGGTGGGTTCGTCGGCAAGCAGTACAGCGGGATGGTTGATGAGCGCTCGGGCCAGCGCGACGCGTTGCTGTTGCCCCCCGGAGAGCTGATTGGGCATGTTACGCGCGCGGTCAGCCAGGCCCACGCTCGCCAGCAGCTCGTGGCCGCGATCGTTCCGCTCGCTTGACGTCAGTGCCGCCGCTGCCCCGTAAAGGAGCGGCAATACCACATTTTCGAGCGCACTCGTGCGAGGCAGCAAATTGAAGCTCTGAAACACGAATCCGATCCGGTTGCTGCGGATGTTAGCGAGCTCCGGTTCGGACAGCCGCGCCACATCGCGACCTTCAAAAACGAATTGGCCGCTGGTCGGCCGGTCGAGGCAGCCGATGATGTTCATCATGGTCGACTTGCCCGACCCGGACGATCCCATGATGGCGACGAATTCGCCGCGATCGATTGAAACGCTGACCCCCTGCAGTGCATGAACTTCCGTGTCTCCGAGCTGGAAGCATCGAGTCAGGTCGATGAGACGGACAACGGGGTCGGTCATACCGGTCGTTCTTCTACAATTTAAGCGAAGGGGTGGATGACGCCTGGGGTGCACCCGCCGTAGCCTCAGATGTGACGACCTGATCTCCGAGATGCAGATCTCCCGCCTTGATCTCGGCGAAGGTGTCGTCCACGAGTCCTACCGTGACAGGGATCGAGACCAGCTTGCCGGCCCGTTCTACCCAGATTACCCTCTGCCCGGATTTTGCGGGTTTGGCGAGCCCAAGCTTGGCCGCAGCAGCCGGCGTAAAGCGCAGCGCTTGCGATGGGACTCTAAGCACATTCAGCGATTGGGCCGTGACGATCCTGGCGGTCGCCGTCATCCCGGGTTTGAGCACCAGATCGAGATTATCGACCGTGATCACGGCATCGTACGTAATTACGTTCTGCACACTGACGGGGGCCTGCCGGACCTGGGCCACGCGTCCCTGGAACGTACGATTAGGGAAGGCGTCGACTGTGAAACTAGCGTTGGCGCCTTCAACAGCGCCGGCGATATCGGACTCGCTGACGTTGGTATCGACCTGCATTTTGGTCAGGTCGGTGGCAATAAGAAACAGAGTCGGTGTTTGGAAGCTCGCGGCCACGGTTTGACCGGCAGTGACATTGCGCGACACCACTGTGCCGTCCACCGGCGAGACGATGTTGGTGTAATTCAAATTGATCTGAGCGGCCTTCAGCGCCGCGGCCTTCTGCACGATCTGAGCGACGTCAAGGTCGACGAGCGCAACCGCCTGATTATAGGCGTTGAGCGCAGCGTCGGCGGCATCGTGGGAAATCGAGTCTTCGCCGTACAGAAGATCATCGCGCTCGTGAGTGATCTTCGTGTAGACAACATTGGCCCGGTCCTTGACGAGTTGCGCCTTGGCAACGTCCAAATCGGCCTGGTCCTGATCCACAACAACCTGATAGGGCTTGGGGTCGATCTTTGCGCACAGCTGACCCGTATGAACGCGGGTGTTGTAGTCACAGCTGAGGGTCTCGATAGTGCCCGAGACATACGTCCCGACCTCGACGACAACCACCGGATTGACCGATCCACTGGCGGTGATGGTGGTGACGACGTCTCCCTGCGTCACTGCTATCGTCACGTAGCGCGGTGGCGCGGCGCGGTTCGCTATCCAATACACCGCCGCGGCGCCGACTACGACGGTCCCAGCAACCAGGATGCCGACCAGTTTCCAACTCATGTGTTTGAACATGATGCGGCGCCAATAAGGTTGGAATCATTGTCAGCTTTCATCGATGCTGCAAGCACCTTGTTTAGATCCATTTTAGGCGAAGAAGCAGCATCTTGACGCTCTGTGTCAGCAGCACATAGCACAGCAGCGTTGCCGCAAGGAGCGGCCAATAGTGGTCGCCTTCAGTTGTGTCTACCCTGGGGTTCACTGTCTGAGTGACGTGCTCGCGGCAGCGTCAGCCGTCCTAGGTCTTCCGGCTGCCAACGAGCAGCAACCCGGCGCCGAGCACTATCGCCCCAACGCCCGCCCAGACCGGGATATTGACCGTCTCCTTCTCTTTCACTGCCATCTCCAACGGGCCAATCTTCGCCTGATGGGTCTCCTTGGTGTAAGTAAAGCCACCGTACATCAAGCCCAGGATGCCGGCCGCGATCAGCGCAAGAGCGGCGATCTTAAGCGCGTTCATAGTGTTTCCTCGAGCAGTTCAGTTATGAACGACGGCTTTGAATGACTTGAATCAGAATCATCACAATCGCGATGACCAAGAGGACGTGAATAACGCCGCCCATCGTGTATGAGGTAATGAGACCTAAAAGCCAAAGGACGATCAATACGACTGCAATGGTATAGAGCATGGCGTGATTTCCGTTAGACGATTTTTTTAAGTGCATCGACAACTGCCAACCAGGATGCACGTTAGATTAACGCCAGCTAGGCGCACAATCGTGGGAAGCCACTATGTAACCATGTTCGGAAGCGTACAGACGAAGGCGGGTCTTCCGGACAAGCGCATAACTTTGCGTTGCCCGTCGCTGTCAAGAAACGAGCAGTTCGACGATAGTAGGTGAAGGCGAGATCGTATTGGGGCCGTTGGGCCGTTCAACACGGAGGGTATCCGGGACTTATTTCAACAGCCGAATTGGCGCCTGGCGGGAAAGTGCAGGTTGTCGCGCCTCAAGCAAATCGATTGCGCATCATGTAGCGGTATAGTCGTGGATCCGTTCTGAGGTTCCTTCGACTGACCACGTTAACAATGTCTTTAAAATCAATAGGTTATTTTTAAATTGGTAGCGGGGGTAGGATTTGAACCTACGACCTTCGGGTTATGAGCCCGACGAGCTGCCAGACTGCTCCACCCCGCACCGGTGAGCCGCCCATTGTACCCGGTGGCCTCGCCAATGCAAGCGCGTCCCAGCGAGGCGCCGACCGCCTGGCGTGAGGCTAGGAGCCTGTCTGAGTAATCCCCGTGGCCGCGACCGTGGCAGATTTCGCTTCAGCCGAGGCGGCGCCGACGCGGTTGGGTAACACCCAATGAGGAGGCGACAACGACGGATGAAGCGAAATCTGCCCGGTCCCGAAGGGTTGGCTGGGGGACGGGCGTCTGCGGCGTTGCGCGTCTTGGCCGTGGTGCCCACCACGGGCTGCGCCGCGCGCCTCGCATCCGCTCCGTCTCCCAGCCAACGCGGCTCGCGCGGATCACTCAGACAGGCTCCTAGGGCAGCGCCCGTTGACACAGTGCGATCAGGGCGCCCGGGATCACGCCGAGGGCAAACGCGAGCAGCGCATTTGCGCTGAGCACGGTGCGCATCAAGGTCGATCCGCCGATTCGAGTGTGATCGGTAGGCTCGTCGAAATACATCAGTTTGACGACCCGCAGATAATAGAACGCCCCAACCACCGAGAACAGCACGGCGACCACGGCCAGCCAGGTGTAGTTGACTCCCAACACCGCCTGCACGACGCCGAGCTTGGCCCAGAATCCGACGAACGGGGGCACCCCCGCCAGGCTGAACATCAGAATCGCCATCATGCCGGCGAACCACGGGCTGCGCGCGTTCAAGCCCTTGAAGTCCGAGAGCTTGTCGGCCTCGAAGCCCTGTCTCGCCAGCAGCAAGATCATCCCGAAGGAGCCGCCCGCGACGATGACATAGCTGATCATGTAGAACATGGCGGCCTGATAGCCCTGCGCCGTGCCGGCGAGGATTCCGAGCAGCACGAATCCGATATGTGAAATGGTGGAATAAGCCAACATGCGCTTGAGGTTGCTTTGCACGATCGCGACGAAGTTGCCGATCGCCATGGAGAGCACCGCGAGCACCACGAGCATCTGGCCCCAATCCGGCTGCGAGGCCGCCAAGGCTTCGGGCAACAACCGCATGGCGAGCGCGAACGCAGCAAGCTTCGATGCCGTAGCGATGAACACCGTCACGCAGGTGGGCGAGCCCTCGTACACGTCCGGGATCCACATATGAAAGGGCACCGCGCCCAGCTTGAATCCAATGCCGACGATGAGAAATGCAATGCCGAACACCAATCCGATGTTGTCCGAGAAGCTGCTGTGCACGGCGGTCGCAATCGCCGCAAGCTCCAAATTGCCGGTGACCCCGTACACGATCGACATGCCGTACAGCAGAGTTCCGGACGCCATCGATCCCAGCACGAAATACTTGATGGCGGATTCCGCGGCGATGCCGGAATCGCGGTCGAAGGCGACCATGGCGTACAGACACAAGGACATCAGCTCGAGCCCCAAGTAGAGGGTGATCAAGCTGCCCGCTGATATCAGCACCATCGCACCGAGAGTCGCGAACAACCCCAGCACGTAATACTCGCCCTTGAGAATCGCTCTGCGCTCGAGGTAGTCGGTGGAATATACGAACACCGCCGCCACGGTTAACAGGGTCACCACCTTCAGCACCTGCGCCATGCGATCCAATTCAAATAGTCCGCCCAGCGCCACGACTTTCGTGGATACCGGCTGCACGGCCGCCAACACGGCGGTCACGACCAAGCTGATGACGGCGAGCACCGCGGTCCAACGGCGCTGCGAATCCGAGATGAACAGATCCAGCATCAGGATCGCGCACGCCGCCGCGCCCAAGAAGATCTCCGGCGTGGCGTAGGTGAGGCCAGCGTTGAATTCGGCGACATTGAACCCGTTCATGTGTAGACCTTATGGAGCAATCTTCGAGACCAGCAGCTGCTCGGCCAAATGCTGCGTCGTTGCGCGCATGACATCGAGCAGCGGCGCCGGCCACAGGCCGACCAGCAATACGGCGGCCGCGAGCAGCCCTAAAACCGAGAACTCACGCCCGTTGAGATCCTTGAGCGCAGCAACCTTATCGTTGGCGATCTCGCCGAAGATCACCCGCTTCACCAACCATAAGGTGTATGCCGCGCCCAGGACCAGCGTCATGCCCGCCAAGAACGCGTACCAGACATTCGCCTTGAACGACGCCAAGATGACCAGAAACTCGCCCACGAAACCCGAAGTGCCGGGAACGCCGCAGTTCGCAAATGCGAACAGCATCATGAACGCGGCGAATCTCGGCATGGTATTCACCACTCCGCCGTACGCGCTGATCTCGCGGCTGTGCACCCGGTCGTACATGACGCCGACGCATAGAAACAGCGCGCCCGATACCAAGCCATGCGACAGCATTTGCACCACCGCGCCGTCCAATCCCAATTCGATACCCGTGGTTCTGGCGGTGTGAGCCACGATCTGAAAACCGATGAACATCCCCAAGGTGACGAAGCCCATGTGCGCAATCGAGGAATAGGCGATCAGCTTCTTCATATCCCGCTGCACCATGGCGACGAATCCGATGTACACCACGGCGATCAGCGACAGCGCGATGATCAGCCAATCCAGCTCGCGTGCACCGTCGGGCGCGATGGGAAGGGATAAGCGCAGAAATCCGTATCCGCCCATCTTCAACATGATGGCCGCCAGCACCACCGAGCCCCCGGTCGGCGCCTCCACGTGCGCATCCGGCAGCCAGGTATGCACGGGCCACATCGGCACCTTGACGGCAAACGCGGCGAAGAGCGCCAGGAAGATGAACACTTGTTCGCGCAGCGTCAGCGGCATGCTCTGAAATGCCGCGAGTTCGTAAGTGCCCGCTTTCAGGTACATGTAAATGAACGCGACCAGCATCAGCAGCGAGCCCATGAAGGTGTACAAGAAGAATTTGATCGTGGCGTACACACGCCGCGGGCCGCCCCACACCCCGATGATGATGAACATCGGAATGAGCTGGGCTTCCCAAAACACGTAGAACAGCGCCGCGTCGAGTGCCCCGAACACGCCGATCATCAATCCTTCCAATATCAGAAAGGCTGCAAAGTATTGCGCCACGCGCTTTTCGATGTTTGCCCAGCCGGCAATCACGACCAGCACGGTGGTGAACGTGGTGAGCAGGATCAAGGGCATCGAAATCCCATCGACGCCGATGTAGTAGTCCGCATGAATGGCCGGAATCCACGAGGTGCGCTCGACGAACTGCATCTGGTCCGTGCCTATTTTGAACGCCGACCACAGCGGCACGCTGAGCAACAGCGTCAGGCTCGAAACCACCAACGACAGCCATTTCGCGGTGGCCACGCGCTCGCCCAAGCCGAGCACCACGCAGCCGCCGACGATGGGCAGCCAGATCACTGTGGAGAGCAAGTGGCCGCTCAACATCATGGCCGCCACATCAGCCACAGCAGGAGCGAGGCCAAGCCGAGAATCATTGCGAATGCATAGTGATACAGATATCCGGACTGCGCGTAACGCACCACCGCACCCAACCAACCGACGATGCGCGCGCTGCCGTTGACCATGCCGTTGTCGATCAAGGTTTCATCGCCGCCCCGCCACAAGCCAAGGCCCAAACCCCTCGCGCACGGAACGATGACATGCTCGTTGAACCAATCGAAGCCGTACTTGTCGACGAGGCTGGTGTACAGCCACTTGAACGAGCGCTGCGCGGCGTCCGCGAGCTCCGGCCTTCTGTAAAAGAAGAGCCAGGCGGCATACACGCCGGCCAGGGCGATCCACAGCTCCGGCGAGAGGATGGCCGACCAGAAAAAGGCGCCGGGGTTGTGAAATTCCTCGCCAAGATGCTTGAGCACCTCATGCGCGGGCAGCACCTGAATGGCCCCGTCGAAATAGCCGCCGAACAGTAGCGGCTTGACGGTAAACCAACCGACCAGAGCCGAAGGTATCGCCAATAGAATCAGCGGCACCGTCACGACCTTCGGACTTTCGTGCAGGTGCTCGCGCACGTGCTGATCCATGCGCTCCGGGCCATGGAACGTCATGAAGAACATGCGGAAGGTATACAGCGCCGTGACGAAGATGCCGGTGAGGACGCAGAAATACGCATAGCTCGATCCCACCCGGTGCGCTGCGTGCTCGGCATCGATCAGCAAGTCCTTGGAGAAGAAACCCGCCGTGCCGGGGAAGCCGATCAGCGCCAGCGCGCCCACCAGGAAGGTCCAATACGTGATGGGCATATACTTTTTGAGGCCGCCCATACGGCGCATGTCCTGCTCGTGGTGCATGGCGATGATCACGGAACCCGCCGCCAGGAACAGCAGCGCCTTGAAAAACGCATGCGTCATCAAGTGAAAGATACCGGCGCCGTAGGCGGACGCGCCGAGCGCCACGGTCATGTAGCCGAGCTGCGATAACGTCGAATAGGCGATCACTCGCTTGATGTCGTTGTTGACGATGCCCAACAGGCCCATGAAAAAAGCCGTGGTCGCGCCGATGATCAGCATCATCGAGAGCGCCGTTTCCGACAGCTCGAACAGCGGCGACATCCGCGCCACCATGAAGATGCCGGCCGTCACCATGGTGGCGGCATGGATCAACGCGGATATAGGCGTCGGACCTTCCATCGAATCGGGCAACCACACGTGCAGCGGCACCTGGGCGGACTTGCCCATGGCGCCGACGAAGAGGCAGATGCAGGTGAAGGTGATCGCCGGCCAGGCGACGGTGCTGCTCACGTGGATCTGCGCGTTCACGAGCTGCCCCGCGTGCGCGAACACCGTGGAGTAGTCCAGCGAACCGGTGTAGCGCAGCACCGCGGCAATGCCCAAAATGAAACCGAAGTCGCCGACGCGATTGACCAGGAATGCTTTGAGCGCGGCGAAGATGGCCGTCGGGCGCGTGTACCAAAAGCCGATGAGCAGGTAGGAAACCACGCCCACGGCCTCCCAGCCGAAGAACAACTGCATGAAGTTGTTCGACATCACCAGCATCAGCATTGAAAAGGTGAACAGCGCGATGTAGCTGAAGAAGCGCTGATACCCCGGGTCATCCTGCATGTAGCCGATGGTGTAGATGTGCACCATCAGCGACACGAACGTCACCACCACCATCATCAAGGCGGACAAACGATCGATCAGGAACCCGACCTCGATTCTGATCCCGTCGCTGAGCAGCCACGTGTACACCGGCCCGTCGAACGGCGCCATGCCGTCGACGAGGATCCCGTACATCACGTACGCCGACAAGGCGAATGATAGCGCCACCCCCGCAATCGCGATGCTGTGAGCACCGACGCGGCCGATGATGCGGCCGAACAAGCCCGCGCCAATCGCTGCGACCAGGGGCGCGAGCGCAATCGTCAGATAAATCGGCTGCATTTTTTCTTACTTACTCCCAGCCTTGGCCTCAGCCTTGAAGCGTATCGAGATCCTCGACGTCGATGCTGCGGCGTTCGCGGAACAGCACGACCAGGATCGCCAGGCCGATGGCCGATTCCGCCGCCGCCACCGTCAAAATGAAGAACACGAATACCTGGCCGCCGATATCGCCGGTATATCGCGAGAACACGACGAAATTGAAGTTGACTGCGAGCAGCATCAGCTCGATGCACATCAGCAAGATAATGATGTTCTTGCGATTCAGAAACACGCCGGCAACCGCGATCGAAAACAAAATGCCGGAGAGCACCAGTACGTGGGTGAGCGTGATCATCTTCTTTTCTCGGAAGCCATTTTGACGATTCGCACGCGATCCTTCGCCCGCACCGCCACCTGTTGCGCGATGTCCTGCGGCTTGTGGCCCGTGCGCCGGCGCAGGGTGAGAATGATGGCGGCGATGCTCGCCACCAGCAGCATGACCGCCGCCAGTTGCGCAGGGTACGCGTAGCGGGTGAACAGCGCCGTTCCCAGGACGCGCGTGTTGGAATAATTCACCGGTAAGGGCGGTGCCGTCCTGAAAGTCGCTCCGCCCAAGTGCTTCACCACGATCAGATTGACGATCGCGAACACCACGAAGCCCGCCACGGTGACCGCCAGCGGCCAGTAGCCGACGATTTCGCTGCGAAATTGCCCGATGTCGATGTCGAGCATCATCACCACGAACAGAAACAGCACCATCACGGCGCCGACATATACCAGCACCAGCACGATGCCCAAGAATTCGGCGTCCAGCAGCAGCCAGATGACTGCGCTGTTGAAGAAGCACAGCACCAGCAGCAAGGCGCAATGCACGGGGTTGCGCGCCAGGATCACGCCGAGCGCGGCGCACACCAGCACGGCGGCGAAGATGAAAAAGAGAATCGTCGGAAACATCACCGATACCGCGCGTCGGCGGCACGATCGGCCGCGATCATGGCTTCGTAGCGTTCGCCGATACCAAGCAGTTTATCCTTGCTCATGATGTTTTCGCCGCGATTCTCCATGTGGTATTCGAGCAAGCGGGTCTCGACGATGGCATCGACGGGGCACGCCTCCTCGCAGAAACCGCAGTAAATGCACTTGAACAAGTCGATGTCGTAGCGCGTCGTGCGGCGGGTGCCGTCGTTGCTCACGTCCGACTCGATGGTGATGGCAAGGGCCGGGCAGACCGCTTCGCAGAGTTTGCAGGCGATGCAGCGTTCCTCGCCGTTGGGATAGCGGCGCAACGCGTGCAGCCCGCGAAAGCGCGCGCTCTGCGGGGTCTTCTCTTCCGGGTAGTTCACGGTGATCTTGCGCCGGAACATCTCCTTCCAGGTCACGGCCAAGCCCTGCAGCAGCTCCCACAGCAGCAATGTTTTTGCAAAGTTGCGCATGCCGCGCATTAGAGATGCTCCTTCCATGGACCCACCCGGGCATACATCATCAGACCCTCCACCGTGAGCCACACCAGGGTCACCGGGATCAGCGCCTTCCAACCCAGGCGCATGATCTGATCGTAGCGATAGCGCGGAAAGGTCGCGCGCAGCCACAGAAAAGTGAACATCGGGACGAGCGTCTTCAGGCCGAACCAGAAAAAGCCCGGCTGGGCGAGCAACGAGGATTGCGGCACCAACCACGACCAGCCGTCGAACGGCGACAGCCAACCGCCGAAGAAGAATATGACCGTCAGCGCCGATATCAGAATCATGTTGACGTATTCGGCGATGAAGAACAGTGCGAAGGCCATGCCGGAGTAGTCGACATGGAACCCGGCGACGATCTCCGATTCGCCTTCCGCCACATCGAACGGCGCACGATTGGTCTCGGCGACGCCCGAAATGTAGTACACCACCAGCAGCGGGAACAGCCAGAACCAGTTCCAGCTCAACATTCCTCCCTGCTGCGCCCGAATGATCTCGCCGATGTTCAGGCTCCCCGACGCCATCAACACGCCCACCATGGCGAAGCCCATTGCGATTTCATAGGCGACGATTTGCGCCGCGGCACGCATCGCGCCCAAGAAAGCGTACTTGGAGTTGGCCGCCCAACCGGCCAGGATGACCCCGTACACGCCCATCGAAGTCAGGGCGAGGACGTACAAGAGGCCCGCATCGATATCGGCGAAGGCGTGCTCCGGCGCAAACGGAATGACCGCCCAAATCGCCAGCGAGGGCACCAGCGCGAGAAACGGCGCCAACCGAAACAAAAACCCGCTGGCGTCCGCCGGAATCAGGATCTCCTTGAACATCAATTTGACCACGTCCGCGAACGGCTGGCCCAATCCGGGAACCCAGAACAAGTTGACGCGGTTCGGCCCCTTGCGCGCTTGGATCCAACCGATGATCTTGCGTTCGGCCAGGGTGTAGAACGCCATGGTCAGAATCAGGCACACGACCACGATCAAGATCTGCACCGCCATCAGCAGGGGATTGGTCCAGTATGGCGAGATCTGGCCTGACAGCCAATCGCGCAGCATGCCCCACTGCCACATGATCAGATCACGGCGCGGGCCATGTGCCCGTCCTTGGTTTTCGCCAGCGATTCGGACCCGCGCACAAGAATGTCGACCTGGTACGGCGGGATGTCCACCCACGGCCGCGCCGCAGGCCGGCCGCTCGCCGCGGCCGGGCCGGCAAGGGCCGGGCCGCCGACGGCTGCGCCACTGCCGGCGCTTGCGGCCGCGACAGGGCCGCCGGCGAACGGCGCCCCGCGTGCCCCGCACAGCGTCTTCAAGGCTTCGCGAACTTCCTCCGAGCTCACGAAGTCGACGCCGTGCACGTTCAGTAAATTGGCCAGCACGCGCAACACTTTCCAGCCCGGCCGGCTTTCGCCCACCAAGCTCGCGGCTCCGGCCCAGCTCTGCCAGCGCCCCTCGACATTCACATACGTGCCTGAGGTTTCAGCAAAAGTACCGATCGGCAACACGACCTCGGCCACCGTGCGCAAGCTCTCGGTCAAGTGCGTTGTGACCGCGACCACCAAGTCGGCGGCGGCGAGCGCCTCGGGCGCCGCAGCCAAATCATGGGCCGGATCGATTCCGCCGAATAACAGATACGCCTTGAGTGAGGACTCCAGCATGGCGCGGGCCGACAGCCCCACGGCGGCGGCCGGCGCACCGCCGGGTTCCCGGTGCGGCACCGCCCCTGCCAGGTACGCGCCCGCGGCATTGGCGCCCTCGGTGACGAGTCCGAGGCTGGCACCGGTCAAGACCGCCAGCTGGGCGGCGAGCGCCTTGAGTTCCGAGTACTCGGGGTGGCGCTGCGCGAGGGTGCCCAAGATGATGGCATGGCGGGCGCCGTGCCTCAGCGCGGCGAGGAGCGAGCGATGCCGGTCGTTCACCGTCGCCGCGCGCACGCCCGCCGGGACCGGCTTACCGGCGGCGGCGGCGGCCGCATGCACGACCGCGGCGAACTCACCCGCGAGATCTTCCGCGACGCCATGGGCTGCGACGGGGAACAGGTACTCGAAGGTGCGCGGATTGAGAAATGCCACCTTTGCGCTGCGCTTGACGGCGGCTTTGCGAATTCGGTGGGCCAACAGCGGCATTTCATGGCGCGTGTTCGAACCGACGACCAGCACACCGTCGAGCGCCTCGAGGTCGGCGATCTTCAGCCCGAGGCCGGGATAGACGGCTTCATTCTCCTGCTCGCGAAAATCCAGCTGCCGCAGACGATGATCGATATTGCTGCTGCCGAGGCTGCGCGCAATTTGCGCCAACAGATACATCTCCTCCACCGTGGCCATCGGCGAGGCCAGGAACCCCAAGCTCGCAGCGCCATAGGCCGCGTTCGCCTCTTGCAAGCCCTCTGCCGCCGCCGCGAGCGCCACTTCCCAATCGACGGCCTGCAACGCGCCGTTGATGCGCACCATGGGCTGCGTGACGCGCTCGGCCGAGTACATGCCCTCGAATCCGAAGCGGTCGCGATCGGCGATCCAGGTTTCGTTGATCTCCTCGTTCTCGCGCGGCACCACGCGCATCAGCTTGCCGCGCAGCACGTGCGCATAGATATTCGTGCCGAAGCCGTCGTGCGGCGACACCAGCGCCTGCTGCGACATCTCCCAGGCGCGCGCATGGTAACGAAACGGCTTGTTATTGAGCGCCCCCACGGGGCACAAATCGACGATGTTGGCCGAGAGCTCGTGATCGACGCTGTGTTCGACATACGTTTCGATCAGCATGTGCTCGCCGCGACCGGTGGCGCCGAGCTGCGGAAAGCCCTGGATCTCCTGTCCGAAGCGCACGCAACGGGTGCAATGAATGCAGCGCGTCATGTCGGTCGAGACCAGCGGCCCGATGTTTTTGTCCTTGACGACGCGCTTGCGCTCCGCGAACCGGGAGATATCTCGGCCGTATCCCATCGCCAGGTCCTGCAGCTCGCACTCGCCGCCCTGATCGCAGATTGGGCAATCGAGCGGATGATTGATCAGCAAGAATTCCATGGTCGCCCGCTGCGCGGCAACGGCTCTCGGCGACTTCGTGAACACCTTCATGCCTTCCATGACCGGCGTGGCGCAGGCCGGTAGCGGCTTCGGCGCCTTTTCCACTTCGACCAGGCACATGCGGCAGTTGGCGGCGATGCTGAGTTTTTCGTGATAGCAAAAGCGCGGAATATAAATGTCGGCCGCGTCCGTGACCTGCATGATCATTTGTCCCTTGCGGGCCTTCAGCGGCATTCCGTTGACTTCGATATTGACCAGATCGTCGCTCATCGCCTGCCTTTATGCCGCCGCCGATTGGCCTTCGATGATCGAGCGGCCCTGGTGCTCGATCATGTACTGAAACTCGTGCCGGAAGTGCTTGAGGAAACTCTGCACGGGCCAGGCGGCCGCATCGCCCAACGCGCAAATCGTGTGGCCCTCGATGCGGTTGGCCACGTCGAGCAGAAGCCCCAGATCCTCGCCGCGGCCCTGCCCCGCGATGATGCGCCTCAGCATGCGATCGAGCCAGCCGGTGCCTTCGCGGCAGGGTGTGCATTGGCCGCAAGACTCGGACGTGTAGAACCGGGACAGGCGTTGCAGTGCACGTACCATGCACGTGGTCTCGTCCATGGCGATCACGGCGCCGGTACCGAGCGATGAGCCGGCCTTTTTGACCGAATCGTAATCCAGGTTCGCTGCCAGCATCGCATCGGCGGGCACCACGGGGACGGATGAGCCGCCGGGTATCACCGCCTTGAGCTTGCGGCCCTTCCACACGCCGCCCGCCAGCGCCAGCAACTCGGAGAAGGGAACCCCGAGCGGCAATTCGAAATTGCCGGGCTTGCTCACGTGACCCGACACGGAAAAGATCATGGTACCGCCGGAGTTCGGCGGACCGAGACCGGCGAACCATTCACCCCCCTTGCGCAGGATGGTCGGCACGGACGCCAAGCTCTGGGTATTGTTGACCGTGGTCGGTTTGCCGAAGAGGCCGAAGTTCGCGGGGAACGGCGGCTTGAAGCGCGGCCTGCCGGGTTTGCCTTCCAGCGACTCGAGCAGTCCCGTCTCCTCGCCGCAAATGTAGGCACCTGCCCCGATGAAGGTGTACAGATCGAAATCGACGCCCGAGCCGAGAATGTTCTTACCCAACAGACCCGCCGCGTAGGCCTCCGCCAAGGCCGCCTCGAAGCGCGGTATGGGTTCGCCCAAGAACTCGCCGCGGATGTAGTTGTATCCCACGGTCGCCGTCATCGCGTATCCGCCGATCGCCATGCCCTCGATCACCGAATGGGGGTTGTAGCGCAGAATGTCGCGGTCATGGCAGGTGCCGGGCTCGGATTCGTCCGAATTGCATACCACGTATTTCTGCACCGGCGAGGAGCGCGGCATGAAACTCCACTTCACCCCCATCGGAAACGCCGCACCGCCTCTGCCGCGCAGCCCCGAGCCTTTGATCTCGTCGATGATCTTCTCGCGGGGGGTGTGCTCGCGCAGGATTTTCTCCCAGGCCTGGTATCCGCCGAATTCGCGGTAGCCCTGCAGTGTCCACGGCCGCTCGTGCTTGAGCGCTTCGAACACCGCCAGATTCTGCTCGTAAGCCATTAGCGCCTCTTGTCGATGTCAATTGGGCCGAAGGTCGATCAGGCTCAAGTCAATTCATCCAGAATCCGATCGATGCTCTCGGGAGTCAAATTTTCGTGAAAGACGTGATCGACCATCATCATGGGCGCGCCGGTGCATGCCGCGAGACACTCCTCCTCGCGCTTCAAGTAAATGCGCCCGTCGGGCGTGCTCTCTCCGGTTTTGATGCCGAGCTTTTTCTCTATTCTGTCCACCACCTCCTGCGAGCCGCGCAGCATGCAGGAGATATTGGTGCATACGGACACGTGATGCCGGCCCACGGGCTTGGTTTCGAACATGGAATAAAAGCTTGCAACCTCGTACACCTGGATGGGCGGCAGTTCCAGGTAGGCGGCCACCGCGTCCATGAGGGCGGTGGTGAGGAAGCCCTGGTTTTCGTGCTGCGCGGCATGCAGCGCGGCGATCAACGCCGAGCGTTTGCGATCCGCAGGAAATTTCGCCACCCAGCGATCGATCTCCTCGCGCACGTGCTCGGACAACGGCGCGCTCATCGGTCGATCTCGCCGAACACGATGTCTTGCGTGCCGATCACCGCCACCACGTCGGCCAGCATGTGCCCGCGCACCATTTCATCGAGCGCCGCGAGGTGCGCGAACCCCGGCGCGCGCACCTTGAGGCGGTACGGTTTGTTCGCGCCGTCCGACACCAGGTACACGCCGAGCTCGCCCTTGGGCGCCTCGACCGCGGCGTACACCTCGCCCTGCGGCACGCAAAACCCCTCGGTGAAGAGTTTGAAATGATGAATCAAGGACTCCATGTCGCCCTTCATTTGTTCGCGCCGCGGCGGCCGCACTTTGCGATCATCGATCATGACCGGTCCGGCGTTGCCCTTCAGCCAGTCCACGCATTGCGAGATGATGCGCGTCGACTGGCGCAACTCCTCGACGCGCACCAAGTATCGATCGTAGCAATCGCCGTTGAGGCCCACGGGAATATCGAAATCGACGCGATCGTAGACCTCATAGGGCTGCTTCTTGCGCAGGTCCCATTCGATGCCCGAGCCGCGCAGCATCGGGCCCGAAAATCCGAGCTGCAGGGCGCGCTCCGGGCCGACCACGCCGATGTTCACGGTGCGCTGCTTCCAGATGCGATTGTCCGTGAGCAGGGTTTCATATTCGTCGATGCAGGCCGGAAAGCGCCGCACGAAGTCCGCGATGAAATCCAAGAGCCCGCCCGAGCGGCGCTCATTCAGCCGCTCGACGTCCTTCTTGCTGCGCCACTGCGAATACTCGTATTTCGGCATGACCTCCGGCAGATCCCGATACACGCCGCCCGGCCGATAGTAGGTGGCATGCATGCGCGTGCCGGAGACCGCTTCGTAGCAATCCATGAGGTCTTCGCGCTCGCGGAAGCAATACAGGAAGACCGTCATGGCGCCGATATCGAGGGCGTGGGACCCGAGCCACATCAGATGATTGAGAATGCGCGTGATCTCGTCGAACATCACGCGGATGTACTGCGCGCGCGGCGGCGGCTCCAAGCCCAAGAGCTTTTCGATCGCCATGACGTAGGCATGCTCGTTGCACATCATCGAGACGTAATCGAGCCGGTCCATGTAGCCGATCGATTGATTGAACGGCTTGCTCTCGGCCAGCTTCTCCGTCGCACGGTGCAGGAGCCCGATATGCGGGTCGGCTTTTTGAATGACCTCGCCGTCCATTTCGAGCACCAGGCGCAGGACGCCGTGCGCAGCCGGATGCTGCGGGCCGAAGTTCATCGTGTAATTTCGTATCTCAGCCATCAGGTTTGGCAGCGGTCAGCGCGGGATCGTAACGATTATCGTGACGGATTACTTTCGGCACCAGCACCCGCGGCTCGATGCTGACGGGTTGATACACCACACGCCCCTTCTCGGGGTCGTAGCGCACCTCGACATTGCCGGACAAGGGGAAATCCTTCCGAAACGGGTGGCCGATGAAGCCGTAGTCGGTGAGCAAGCGGCGCAGATCCGGATGTCCTCTGAACAGGATGCCGAACAGGTCGAAGGCCTCACGCTCGAACCAATCGGCCGATGCCCAAATGCTCGTCACCGAATCGACCATGGGCTGTACATCATCCGCACAGGATACCTTCAGGCGCACGCGCTGATTGAGAGCGATCGACAGCAGGTGATAGACCACTGCGAAGCGGCGGCCGGGAACCGCGACCTCGCCGCGCGCCACCTCGCGCTCCACCCCCCGGCTGAACCCCGATATGGTCGCATGCTCGGTCTCCCATTCGGCGCGGCCGAACTCGAGATAATCCACGCCGCACACGTCCATGCACATCTCGAACTGGAGTCCGGTGCGCTCGCGCAGCGTGCGGGCAACGTGCAATAAGTCCGCGGGCTGAACTTCGTAGGTCAGTTCGCCGGTGTGATTGGCGACCCTCACGAGTTTTCCCGCAAGCGCCTGCTCGAGAAGCGCCGCCAAGCGCTGCAGGCGGCTCGGAGCCGCGGCGCCTTCAGCCGGGGCGGCCCCGCTTGCGGGGGCGGCCGTCGAACCTGTGGCGGCCGTCGAACCGGCGGTGGCCGTCGAACCGGCGGTGGCCGTCGAACCGGCGGCGTTGGTCATCGGCTGATCGCCTTGTTGCGCTTGATCTTGTTCTGCAGCTGAATGATGCCGTATAGCAACGCCTCCGCCGTCGGCGGGCAACCCGGCACGTACACATCGACGGGCACGATCCGATCGCAACCGCGCACCACGGCGTAGGAATAATGGTAATAGCCGCCGCCGTTCGCGCACGATCCCATCGAGATCACCCAGCGTGGCTCGGCCATCTGGTCGTACACCTTGCGCAAGGCCGGCGCCATTTTGTTCACCAGCGTTCCGGCCACGATCATCACGTCGGATTGCCGCGGGCTCGGGCGAAACACCACACCGAAGCGGTCGAGGTCGTAGCGCGCGGCGCCCGCATGCATCATTTCGACGGCACAGCATGCGAGGCCAAAAGTCATCGGCCACAGCGAGCCGGTGCGCGCCCAGTTGATGAGCTTGTCGACAGTGGTCACTTCGAAGCCGGGCACCGCGCCGGAGTCGGCAGACGCCGCTTCTAGTCCCATTCGAGCGCCCCTTTCCGGTAGTCGTACACCAGTGCGATCACCAGCACCAGCGCAAATATCAGCATCGCCAGCAAGCCGAACGTGCCGGTGGCGCGCAGCGATACAGCCCATGGAAAAAAGAACGCAATTTCCAGATCGAAGACGATGAAGATGATCGCGACCAAGTAATAGCGGACGTCGAAACGCATGCGCGAATCCTCGAACGCCTCGAAACCACACTCGTAGGGGGAAAGCTTTTCCGGGTCCGGACGGCGCGGGCCGGCGATCCAGCCGATTGCGAACAGCGCAAGGCCCAACACCGCGGCCAATCCCATGAAGATCAATATCGGCAAATACTGTCGCATCATTATCAGTATCTATACCGCTGATTTGAGGATTCAACAAATCATTATATCAGGCGCCGGCGCCTTGCGTCGCGGCGCATCAACCCGCGTTCGTGCGTGTCAGCGCAGCGCTCGAACTCGATCCGCACAAACACTGACATTCACCTGGATGGTGCCGACGGCCGGACTCGAACCGGCACAGGTTGCCCCACTAGCCCCTCAAACTAGCGCGTCTACCAATTTCGCCACGTCGGCACTGACTCGACTTCAGCGTCACTTCTTCACCGGCGCGGCCGGTGCCACCGGCGGTGCGGTGGCGGCGGCCCGCGCTGCGCGTTCCAGCACGGTGCTCGGCTCGCCCGTCGGCCGAGTACCCAAATAGGCCAAGGTCAAGCTGGTCGCGAAAAACAGCGCTGCAAACACAGCGGTCAATTTCGAAAATAAGGTCGCCGTGCCGCGCGCACCGAACACGGTGCCGGAGGCACCGGCGCCAAACCCGGCGCCGGCCTCAGCGCCCTTGCCGCGTTGCAGGAGCACGAGACCGATAATCATGAGCGCGAGCAAAATATGCACAGCGAGAATGAAACCACGCAGCATAGCAATCTCTCAATGGCCCTGGTCTATTGATGGACAACAGCCGCAGCCGCGCAAATCTCAATAAACTCATCGGCGCTCAAGGAAGCGCCGCCCACCAATCCGCCGTCCACATCGGACATCGAAAACAGCTCCGCCGCATTGGAGGCTTTGACGCTGCCGCCGTACAAAATGCGCAGGTGGCGGGCTATCTTAGCATCTTGCGCATCGATTCGACTGCGCAGGTACGCGTGCACCGACTGCGCCTGTTGGGGCGAGGCCGTGCGTCCGGTCCCGATGGCCCAGACCGGCTCGTACGCGACGATGGCCTGCGACAGGCTCGCCACCCCGTTCATCGCAGTCACCGCGTCGAGTTGGCGCGCCACCACCGCCTCGGTGCGATGCGCCTCGCGCTCTTCCAGCGTCTCACCCACGCACAGCACCGGCGTGAGGCCGACTTGCAAAACGGCTCCGAACTTGCGCGCCACCAATACGTCATCTTCGTGATACAAACGTCGCCGCTCGGAGTGCCCGACGATCACGTATCGGCAGCCCACATCCTTGAGCATCGCCGCCGCGACCTGCCCTGTGAAGGCGCCCACGGGATCGGCGCAGACATCCTGTGCACCCACGGCGATCGCTCCGCCATCCAGCATGCGGACCGCATCGGCGAGGTACACATACGGCGGAAATACCGCCACGTCCACCTGCCATTCCGGGTTCAGGCGGCGCTCCAGATCGGTGAGCAGGGCCTCGTTGGCGGACCGCGATCCGTGCATTTTCCAATTACCTGCGACCAACGGACGACGCATAGCCACCACCTTAGGGCAAGGCCCTGCAGGAAAGGCGGCGAAGATTAGCCGCGCGGCCCGCTAACTGCAAGCCCATCGAGCAAAGAGTTAGCCCGCCGCCTGGGCGGCCACCGCTTCGACCTCGGCCGCGATGTCGCGTGCGCCGGTTTTCACGAGGCCGGCATCGTAGCCTTCGACCATGACGCGAATCACGGGTTCTGTGCCGGACGCCCGCAGCACGATGCGCCCCCGTCCGTCGAATCTGCGCTCGACGGCGCTCACCATATCCAGAACGCGCGGTGCCGTCATCGGATCGAAGCGGCGCGCCACGCGCACGTTCAACAGCACCTGGGGGTACTTGGGCATGGGCGCGCACAATTCGGCGAGCCCCGCTCCGCAGCTCCGCATCACGGCAAGCACCTGTAACGCGCTGATCAGGCCGTCACCCGTGGTGGTCTTGTCCAAACACAGGATATGTCCCGACGTTTCGCCCCCCAAGGTACCACCCAGTTCATGCAGCAGGGCGAGCACATAGCGGTCGCCGACCTGCGCGCGACGAAACTCGATGCCGCGTTCCGCAAGGGCCTGCTCGAGTCCCAGGTTGCTCATCACCGTACCGACCACGGGACCTTGCAGTGCACCGGCGTCGCGCCGCGCACCGGCCAATACGTACAGCAATTGATCGCCGTCCACGCAGCGCCCCAACTCGTCTACCATCACTACCCGGTCGCCGTCGCCGTCGAGCGCGAGGCCCACCTGGGCGCGCACGCCGGGCACCGTCAACTGCAGCAGTTCCGGCGCGGTCGAGCCGCAGCCGTCGTTGATGTTGCGGCCGTTCGGCGAGCAGCCGATCGGCACGATTTCCGCCCCCAGATCCGCGAGCACGCGCGGCGCCACCTTGTAGCCGGCGCCGTTCGCACAGTCGACGACGATCTTGAAGCCCTCGAGCGTCATCCCGGCGGGAATCGTCGAGGCGCAGAACTCCTGGTACTGGGTGCGACTGCGATCGATGCGCAGCGCCCGGCCCAGGTGTTGCGAAACCTGCGTCACCACCGGCCCATCGATCAGCCGCTCGATCCGCTGCTCCACCTCGTCCGACAATTTGCTTCCCAAGCCGTCAAAGAATTTGATGCCGTTGTCCTCGTAGCCGTTGTGCGAGGCGCTTATGACGACACCGAAACTGCACCCCAGGCGCTGCGTCATGTACGCGATGCCCGGCGTCGGCAGCGGTCCGATCAACATCACGTCGACGCCCGCGGCAACGAAACCCGCCTCGAGCGCCGATTCAAACATGTAGCCCGATAGGCGCGTATCCTTGCCGATCAGCACGCGGCCGCCGTCGGGCGCCAGCACTCGCGCGGCGGCGCTCGCCAGCCGCAACGCGAAATCGACCGTCATCGGCGCCTCACCGACGCGGCCCCGCACGCCGTCAGTACCAAAATATTGCGTCAATTCACCGCTCCTTCCATAACCGCACTCACCATGCGAATCGCGTCCCGGGTGGGAGCCACATCATGCGTGCGCACCACGCGCGCGCCCATGCTCACCGCCCACACCGCGAGCCCAAGACCGCCGTACAGTCGTTCGAGAGTCGCGCGCCCGAGCACCTGACCGATCAGGCTCTTGCGCGACACCCCCACGAGCAGCGGTGAACCCAAGGCGGCGATGTGCGCCAGATTCTTGAGCAATGCCAAATTGTGCTCGTGCCGCTTGCCGAAGCCCAAGCCCGGGTCGAGGACGATCGCCTCGCGCGCAATACCCGCCCCCAGGCACGCCGCCCGTTCGCGCAGCAAAAAGGCGCTCACATCCGCCACCACATCATGATACTCGGGATGCTCCTGCATGGTGCGCGGCTCGCCCTGCATGTGCATGAGGCACACGCCCACGCCGGCGGCGGCAGCCCATTCGCGCGCGCCGGGCGCGCGCAAGGCGTAAACATCGTTCACGATGCAAGCCCCGGCCGCGACCGCCGCCGCCATCACCGGCGGCTTGCTGCTGTCGATGGAAATGGCCACGTCGAGAGCGGCCGCGATGCGTTCGATCACCGGTACGACGCGCTCGCGCTCCACGGCCGCATCCACGGCGAGCGCGCCGGGGCGCGTGGACTGCCCGCCCACATCGATGATGGCTGCGCCCTCCGCGACCATCTGCGCGGCGCGCTCGACGGCCGCATCGACGCCGGCGTACCGGCCGCCGTCGGAGAAGGAATCGGGGGTCACATTCAAAATGCCCATGACGACCGGCCGCGCCAGATCGATGGTTCTATGCCGGCATTGCCACCGCATCAGGATGTCGGGAAACGACCGACCACCGCGTGAAACTCCGGCGGCCGCATCCACGGGGATTCCCTCAGACAGGCTTCTAGTGCTGCCCCGCCGGGCTGACGAGCGGCGCGGTGGGCTTCTCGGCCGTGGGACCCCGTGGCGTGGGGGTCGGTGTGTCGTCCCAGTCGCGCGGCGGGCGCGGCACGCGGCCCTCCATGATGTCCTTGATCTGCTCCTCATCGATCGTCTCGTACTTGATCAAGGCCTCGGACATCGCCTGCAGCTTGTCCATGTTGGTTTGGATGATTTTGTAGGCGCGCTGATAATTGCTGTCGATCACGCGACGCACTTCCTCGTCGATGACGTGCGCAGTCACATCGGAGACCTGCTTGTGCTGGGTGACGCTGCGCCCCAAGAATACTTCGCCCGACTCTTCGCTGTAGGTCTGCGGACCCAAGCGGTCCGACAGCCCCCAGCGCGTGACCATGTTGCGCGCGAGCTCGGTGGCGCGCTCGATATCGTTCGACGCGCCCGTGGTCACGGCATCCGGCCCGAAGACCAGCTCTTCGGCGACGCGCCCGCCGAACAGCGTCGCGATGCGGCTCTCGAGCTGCCGCTTGCTGGTGCTGTAGCGATCCTGTTCCGGCAGGAACATAGTCACACCGAGCGCGCGGCCGCGCGGAATGATGGTCACTTTGTACACCGGGTCGTGCTCGGGCACGCTCAAACCCACGATCGCGTGCCCGGACTCGTGATAGGCCGTATTGCGCTTTTCCTCTTCGGTCATGACCATGGAGCGCCGCTCGGCGCCCATCATGATCTTGTCTTTGGCGCGCTCGAACTCCTCCATGGTCACCGAGCGCTTGTTGCCGCGCGCCGCGAACAGTGCGGCCTCATTCACCAGGTTCGCAAGATCGGCGCCTGAAAAGCCCGGCGTGCCGCGCGCAATGACCGAGGGCTTGACATTGTCGCCGAGCGGCACCTTGCGCATGTGCACCTTGAGGATTTGTTCGCGACCGCGCACGTCGGGCAGCGGTACGACGACCTGGCGGTCGAACCGGCCCGGGCGCAACAGCGCCGGGTCCAGCACGTCCGGCCGGTTGGTGGCTGCGATGACGATGATGCCTTCGTTGCCCTCGAAGCCGTCCATTTCCACCAGCAACTGGTTCAGCGTTTGTTCGCGCTCATCATGGCCGCCGCCCAAGCCCGCGCCTCGATGCCGGCCCACCGCGTCGATTTCGTCGATGAAAATGATGCATGGCGCATGCTTCTTCGCCTGCTCGAACATGTCGCGCACGCGCGAGGCACCCACGCCGACGAACATTTCCACGAAGTCGGAGCCCGAAATCGTGAAAAACGGCACCTTGGCTTCGCCGGCGATCGCTCGAGCCAGCAAGGTCTTGCCGGTGCCGGGGGAGCCGACCATTAGCACACCTTTCGGGATCTTGCCGCCAAGCTTCTGGAACTTGCCGGGATCTTTCAAGAAATCGACGATTTCCACGACCTCTTGCTTGGCCTCTTCGACGCCCGCCACATCGGCGAAGGTGATGTTGACCTGATCCTCGCCCAAGAGGCGCGCGCGGCTCTTGCCGAAGGACATGGCACCGCGGCCGCCGGAGGCCCCTTGCATCTGGCGCATGAAGTAGGCCCAAAAACCGATGAGAATCAAGATCGGGAAGGCGGAAATCAACAGTTGCAAAAATACCGATTGCTGCTTAGGCGGTTCGCCGCGAAATTTGACGCCCTGCGACTGCAGCAGGCCGATCAGTGCGCCGTTGCTGGTTTCCGGATTGTAGGTGACGAATTGATTACCGTCGCGCCGCTTGCCCTCGATGATCTCGCCCTTCAGGGTCACCGAATCGACATTATTGCTCTTGACGTCGGAAAGGAATTGCGAGTAGTCAATGGTCGCCGGCTGGCCCGTACGCATCCCGAATTGACTGAAAATCGCCAGCAGAATGACGGCTAACGCGACCCACAAGAGAATTTGTTTCGTCAGATCGTTCAAGTTTCACCTACGGTCGCAACCATATTACGACAAACCGGCCTCACGGGCATCCCCGAACGGCTGATCCAACTTACACCATCCCAAACTGCCGCGCCAACAGATAGATCTCAGGACTGCGCGTCCGTGACGCCTTCGGCTTTTTCATCACAACCCGCCCATAGCGGCGCCGGGCATCTCTGACGATCTGCTCAAAACCCGTACCCTGAAACACCTTTACCAAGACATCGCCTCCCGGCACCAACACGCGGTCGGCGAACTCGAGCGCCAGCTCGGCCAAGTACATGGATCTTGGCTGGTCTAGCGCATCTATTCCCGTCATGTTGGGGGCCATATCGGACAAAACAAGGTCGACTTTCGCGGCGCCGATGCTTGCCAGCAGCTGCTCGAGAACGCGCTCGTCACGAAAATCCCCCTGCACGAAATCTACCCCGGGAATTGCATCCATGGGCAAGATATCTGTCGCGACGATGCGACCCGTGCCGCCGAGGGCGCGCGCCGCGTACTGGCTCCAGCCGCCCGGGGCTGCGCCCAAATCAACGCAGCGAATCCCGGGCTTGACCAGCCTCTCGCTCTGCTGGATCTCCGCCAGCTTGAAGACCGCGCGCGAGCGCCAGCCTTCGCGCTGCGCGCGCTTGACGAACTCATCGCTGGCGTGCTCCGCCAGCCAACGAGCACTGCTCTTGGAGCGCTTAGGCATGTCCTGGTGACTATAATGCCGCGATGCCGCTTTCGGAAAAGCAAAAAAAGCACCTGCGCCGGCTGGCACACCCCCTGCATCCCCTGGTCATGCTGGGAAACGCCGGTCTCACCGAAGGTGTGGTCAGTGAGCTGGATCGCGCGCTCGCCGATCACGAATTGGTCAAAGTGAGCGCTCGGGTCGGGGAGCGCACCTCCCGCAATGCCGCCCTGGACGAGTTGGCGCGCCGCACCAGCGCGCAGTTGGTGCAGCGCGTGGGCCACATCGGCGTGTTCTATCGCCGCAGCCAGCGCCTAGCGAGAATCCTCGTTCCAGATGAGTAGCACGGCGCCCAGGCACGCGAGGAGGTAGAGCGCCATCGAGACGCCGTGCCATGCCCCGAAGGTCAGACCCCAGGCGGCGCCCCGCGTGCGCGCCACGGCCATCACCGGCCTCAGGGCCCATTCGTTGAGTGCGAGCAGCGCCGCCGCCAGGTAACCCCAGAGAAATTTGCTTCTGCCGGGCAGCAGCAGTGCGACCACCGCCACGGCAACGCCGAGATAGGTCTCCACGGTGAAAAGCCGGCCCGCCAGGACGCCCGCCAGGTGCCGGTCGCCCTGCGCGCGGAATAGCGTCTGCGTCACCCACACCAGCGACCAGAGGCTCCCCGCCCACAGCACCTTAAGCATACGAAAGGCATTGCGTATCACCGTCATGCTTTGCGGCCGTCACACGTAGCGTACGGTCACGATTTCATAGGTTCGCGTGCCGCCCGGGGTTATGACATCGACCACATCGCCCTCGGACTTACCGATCAAAGCGCGCGCAATAGGCGAAGAGACCGACAACAAGCCGTGCTTGATGTCCGCTTCGTCGTTGCCAACGAGTTGATAGACGACCTGGCCGCTGTCCTCCTGGTCCTCGAGTTGCACCGTGGCGCCGAACACCACGCGGCCGGTGGCGTTCAATTTGGTGACATCGATCACTTCCGCGTTCGCCAAGCGGTTCTCTATCTCGTTGATGCGCCCCTCGATGAAGCTTTGCTGCTCACGGGCGGCGTGGTACTCGGCGTTTTCGGACAGATCGCCATGGGCGCGTGCCTCGGCGATCGCTTTGATGATGCTCGGCCGGGCTTCGCTCTTGAGCTGCTTCAACTCCTGGCGCAGCCGCTCGGCGCCGCGCAGAGTCATGGGGGTTCGTTTCACGCCAATTCCTGAATACTCAAGCAAGCTCCTTATGCAAGTCCTGCAGCCGATTGACTTCGATGTCGCCCAGATGATCGAGCGCATCGCAGGTGGCGCGCGCGCCGGCAACGGTCGTGTAGTAGGTTACCCTTCTCGCCACCGCCTCGCGACGAATCGAGCGCGATTCCCGTACCGCTTGCTTGCCCTCCGTGGTATTGACGATCAGAGCGACCTCGTCGTTTTTTATCATATCGACCACGTGCGGGCGACCCTCGCGCACTTTATTGACGCGGCGGCAGACGATGCCCGCCTCTTCGAGCACCAGCGATGTGCCGCCGGTGGCGGCGATTTCGAAGCCGCGCGCGATCAACATCTGCGCGAGCTGCACCGCACCGGGCTTGTCGCGGTCGCGCACGCTGATGAAGCACAGGCCGCGCGTCGGCAAAATCACCCCTGAGGCGGCCTGCGCCTTCGCGTACGCCTCGCCGAAAGTGTACCCGGTGCCCATGACTTCGCCGGTGGATTTCATCTCCGGACCCAAAATGGGATCGGCCTCGGGAAACTTGACGAAGGGGAACACCGCCTCTTTGACGGAGAAATACGGCGGAATGCGCTCTACGGTCTGTCCCTGGACGGCGAGCGTCTTGCCGGTCATCACGCGCGCCGCCACCTTCGCGAGCGGGATGCCGGTCGCCTTGGAGACGAACGGAACGGTACGCGAGGCGCGCGGATTGACCTCCAAAATATAGATCACGCCGCTCTGAATCGCGAATTGAACGTTCATCAGGCCGACCACGTTGAGCGCCTTGGCGAGCTTGCGGGTTTGCGCGCGCAGCTCGTCCTGGATCTCCGGCGACAGCCCGTTGGGCGGTAGTGAGCACCCCGAATCCCCCGAATGCACACCGGCCTGCTCGATGTGCTCCATGATGCCGCCGATCAGCACGTCCTCGCCGTCGCTCACGGCATCCACGTCGACCTCGATGGCCAGATCGAGAAAGCGGTCGAGCAGCACGGGACTGTCGTTGGAAACCTTCATCGCATCGATCATGTATTGGCGCAGATCGTCCTCGTTGAACACGACTTCCATGGCCCGCCCTCCGAGCACGTAGCTCGGCCGCACGATGAGCGGGAAGCCGACTTCGCGCGCCATGACGACCGCTTGCTCCTCGGCGCGGGCGGAGGCGTTGGCGGGCTGCTTGAGCTTCAAGCTCGCCACCAGTTTTTGGAACCGCTCGCGGTCCTCGGCGATATCGATGCTGTCGGGCGTCGTGCCGATGATCGGTGCGCCGGCGGCGGCCAGCGAGCGCGACAACTTCAGCGGCGTCTGGCCGCCGTACTGCACGATGACCCCTTCGGGCTTTTCCTTTTCGATGATCTCCATGACATCTTCGAAGGTCAGCGGTTCGAAGTACAGCCGATCCGAGGTGTCGAAATCGGTCGATACCGTTTCCGGATTGCAATTCACCATGATGGTTTCGAATCCGTCCTCGCGCAGCGCCATCGCCGCGTGCACACAGCAGTAATCGAATTCGATGCCCTGGCCGATGCGATTCGGACCACCGCCCAGGATCATGATCTTGCGCCGCGTGCTCGGGTTGGCCTCGCATTCCTCCTCGTACGTCGAATACAGGTATGCGGTCGAGGTTGCGAATTCGGCGGCGCAGGTATCGACGCGCTTGAACACCGGATGCAGTCCGAGCTTGCGCCGCTGCTTGCGTACCGCCGGCTCGTCGCGCGACACCAGACGGGCGATGCGCGCATCGGAGAAGCCCTTGCGCTTGAGGGAGCGCATTCGGGCGACGTCGAGGCTTTCGAACCCCTGTTCGCGCAGCAGCTTCTCCTCGCGCAGCACGTCCTCGATCTGCGCGAGGAACCAGGGATCTATCTTGGTGGCGTCGAAGACCTGTTGCAGCGTCCAACCGGCGCGAAAGGCGTCGGCCACGTACAGAATCCGGTTCGGTCCGGGCCAGCGCAGTTCGTACGCGAGCTTATCGGCTGCCTCATCCGTCAAGGGCAGGGTGAGCTGCTCGTCGAACCCCTCGCAGCCGGTTTCCAGACTGCGCAGCGCCTTACCGATCGACTCTTGAAACGTGCGGCCGATTGCCATCGCTTCACCGACCGATTTCATCTGTGTGGTGAGGCGCGTGTTCGATCCGGGAAATTTCTCGAACGTGAAGCGCGGGATCTTGGTGACCACGTAATCGATCGTCGGCTCGAACGAGGCCGGCGTACCGCCGCCCGTGATTTCGTTCTTGAGCTCATCGAGCGTATAGCCCACCGCCAATTTGGCGGCGATCTTCGCGATCGGAAACCCCGTGGCCTTGGAGGCGAGCGCCGAGGAGCGCGACACGCGCGGATTCATTTCGATCACCAGGACGCGCCCGTCGTCCGGATTCACGGCAAACTGCACGTTCGAGCCGCCGGTGTCGACGCCGATCTTGCGCAGCACGGCGATGGAGGCGTCCCGCAAGCGCTGATATTCGCGGTCCGTGAGTGTCTGCGCGGGCGCCACGGTAATCGAATCGCCCGTGTGGACCCCCATGGGGTCCACATTCTCGATCGAGCACACGATGATGCAATTGTCGTTGCGGTCCCGTACGACCTCCATTTCGTACTCTTTCCAGCCGACGACCGACTCCTCGAGCAGCACTTCGTTGGTGGGCGAGGCGTCGAGTCCGCGCGCGACGATGGTTTCGAACTCCTCGCGGTTGTAGGCGATCCCGCCGCCGCTGCCGCCCAAGGTGAAGGAAGGCCGAACCACGGTTGGGAAGCCGATTTCCGCCTGCACCGCAAGCGCCTCTTCCATGCTGTGAGCGATGCGCGCCCGAGCGGTCTGCAGCCCGATGTCGGTCATCGCGCGGCGAAACAACTCGCGGTCCTCCGCCATGTCGATGGCGCGCTGCGAGGCGCCGATCATCTCCACGCCGAATTTCTCGAGCACCCCTTCGCGCGCCAGGTCGAGGGCCGTGTTGAGCGCCGTCTGCCCGCCCATGGTGGGCAGCAAGGCCTGCGGCCGCTCCTTCTCGATGATGCGCGCGACGGTGCGCCAGTTGATCGGCTCGATGTAGATCGCGTCGGCGCTTTCCGGATCGGTCATGATGGTGGCCGGATTGGAATTCACCAAGATGATCCGATAGCCTTCTTCTTTCAGAGCCTTGCACGCCTGCGCTCCCGAATAATCGAACTCGCAGGCCTGGCCGATGATGATGGGTCCTGCGCCGATGATGAGGATGCTGTCGATGTCGGTTCGTTTCGCCACGGCGAGGGTCCTATCCTTCCGCGGTCTTCTGCTTGGCGCTGCTGCGGCCGCGCGAATTCGCCTGAATGCGCTTGACCATCAGGTACATGAAGTGCTCGAACAACAGGCGCAGGTCATGCGGACCGGGGCTGGCCTCGGGATGGCCCTGAAAACTGAAAGCCGGCCGATCGGTGCGCGCCAGGCCCTGCAGCGTGCCGTCGAACAGCGAACGGTGCGTGGTGCGCAGGGTGCCCGGGAGCGTCGCCTCATCGACGGCGAAGCCGTGGTTCTGACTGGAAATCAACACCCTGCCGGAGTCGATCTCCAACACCGGATGGTTGGCACCGTGGTGGCCGAACTTCATCTTCATCGTCTTTGCGCCGCTCGCGAGGCCGAGCAGCTGATGGCCCAGGCAAATGCCGAAGATCGGAATATCCGTCTCCAGGAAGCGGACAAGGGCCGCGATGGCGTAATCGCAAGGCTCCGGATCGCCCGGACCATTGCTTAAGAAGATACCGTCAGGATTCATTGCAAGTACCTGATCTGCCGACGTTTGCGCAGGTACCACCGTCATTCTGCAACCATGCTCGGCCAGAATGCGCAGGATGTTTCGCTTCATGCCGAAATCGTACGCCACGACGTGCAGGCGGCTTTGCGGCCGCGGCGGCCGCGCCGTGGATTTCCAAATGACCCCATCGTTCCACTGATAGATCTTCTTGGTCGACACCACCTTGGCCAGATCCATGCCCTTCAAGCCGGGGAACTTCTTCGCGGCGCGCACCGCAGCGGTCTCATCGAGATTCTCGCCCGTCATGATGCAGCCCGCCTGGGCGCCTTTTTCGCGCAGCAGGCGCGTCAGCTTGCGCGTGTCGATTTCCGCGATCGCAACCACCTTACAGCGCGACAGGAAGTTGCTGAGCGATTCAGTGGCGCGCCAGTTCGCGTGCAGCAGCGGCAAATCCCGAACGACCAGCCCTGCCGAATAGACGGCGCCCGATTCCAGATCCTCAGGAGTCGTGCCGGTATTACCGATATGCGGATACGTGAGGGTGATTATTTGCCGGCAGTACGACGGATCGGTGAGGATCTCCTGGTATCCCGTCATCGCCGTATTGAAAACTACTTCACCCGTCGTGTTGCCTTTTGCGCCCACCGAGACGCCACGGAACACGGTGCCATCTTCGAGAGCTAGCACGGCAGGTGTCGACACTCCGGTTCCTCGCTTTGCGCTACATGGCGCGTTCCGCAGATGCGCAAAGCGGGAGGCGCTCGTTTGAGAACGTCTCCCGCTTCTTATGGGTTGCGGTCAGTTTCCGGGCGCGAATATTAACGATGCCCGCGATGGCTGTCCATGCCCCATTCGTTGTTCCTGCCACATTCAGAGCCCGAGCACGTTCTGCATGCCGAAAAGACCCGCCGGCTGTCCGATCAGCCACTCGGCCGCCCGCAACGCGCCGCGCGCGAACGTCAGCCGATCGGTGGCGCGATGGGTCATCTCGATGCGCTCGCCGGCCGCGGCGAAAGTCACCGTGTGCTCACCGACGATGTCTCCGGCCCGCAGCACGGCAAAGCCGATGCTGCCGGGTCGGCGCGGTGCATATGCTCCGTGCCGATCGAAGACGGCAAGGTTTGCCAGGGTCTCCCCGCGCGCTCGGGCCACTGCTTCGCCCAAGGCCAGCGCCGTGCCCGAGGGCGCGTCGCGCTTCATCCGATGATGCGCCTCGCTGATTTCCACGTCGTACTGCGGGCCGAGAGCGGCGGTAGCCAGCGCGAGCAAATGTGCCATCACCGTGACGCCGATGCTGGTGTTCGGGGCGATCAGCACCGGAATGACATCGGCGGCCGCCTCGAGCGCGGAGCGCGCTGCGGCGTCGAAGCCGGTTGTGCCGACCAGGAGCGCCACGCGTGCTGCAACGCAGGCCCGCGCATGGGCGGCGACGCATTGCGGCAGGCTGAAATCAACCGCAACGGCCGCGGCCTCGAGCGCCACCCGAGGATCGGCACTGACCGCGATTCCGGTGGGGGGACCCTCGATGGCCGCCTCCTCACCCAAACGAGCGCTCGACGGCGAAGCCAGCGCGCCGCTCAAGCGCAAGGCGCGTGCGGGCCGGCGCGCCTCCTCGCGCAACGCGCGCACCAGCGCCTGGCCCATGCGTCCTGTGATACCGAAAACCGCGACCCCGGGCACTAGGAGCCTGTCTGAGTAATCCGCGTGAGCCGCGTTGGCTGGGCGACGGAGCGGATGCAAGGCGCGCGGCGCAGGCCGTGGCGGGCACCACGGCCAAGACGCGCAACGCCGCAGACGCCCGTCCCCCAGCCAACCCTTCGGGACCGGGCAGATTTCGCTTCATCCATCGTTGTCGCCTCCTTATTGGGTGTTAACCCAACCGCGTCGGCTCCGCCTCGGCTGAAGCGAAATCTGCCACGGTCGCGGCCACGGGGATTACTCAGACAGGCTCCTAGGAGCCCGCGCCGCTGAAAAATTTCTTCACGCCCTCGAAAAACGATTGTTCGCGCGGCTTGTGACCGCCCTGCTGCAGCGACGCATCGAACTTTCGCAGCAACTCCTTCTGCTCGGCGCTGAGGCCCACCGGCGTTTCGATCACCACGCGACAGAACAGATCGCCGGCTGCGCCGCCGCGCACCGGGCGCACCCCCTTTTCGCGCATGCGAAAGACGCGGCCGGATTGCGTCTCGCTGGGGATCTTGAGCACGACCTCGCCGTCGAGCGTCGGCACTTCCACCGAGCCGCCGAGCGCCGCAGTGGTGAAGCTGATCGGCACTTCGCAGGACAGATGGCTGCCTTCACGCTCGAAAATGGGGTGTTCGCGCACGCGGATTTCAACGTACAGATCGCCGGCGGGGCCGCCGTTGCGGCCGGCCTCGCCCTCCCCGTTCAAGCGAATCCGATCGCCGGTATCGACGCCGGCGGGTACGCTGACCGGCAGTGTCTTTTCCTGACGTACGCGCCCCTGGCCGTAGCACGCGTCGCACGGATTGCTGATGATCTTGCCGCGGCCCTTGCACCGCGGGCACGGCTGCTGAATCGTGAAGATGGATTGTTGCACCCGCACCTGGCCCTGGCCGTGGCAGGTCTCGCAGGTCTTGGGCGTAGAACCCTTGGCGGCCCCCGAACCCTTGCAGACTTTGCACTCGCCGAGGGACGGAATCTTGACCTCGGTGTCGGTACCGAACACCGCCTGCTCGAGATCCAGCTCGAGCTCGTAGCGCAAATCGGCGCCCCGAAACACCTGCGAGCGGCTGCGTTGTCCGCCCGAGAAGATATCGCCGAACATCTCGCCGAAGATGTCGCCGAACGCGTCACCGGCGCTGAATCCGCCGCCGCGGCCGCCGTCGAGGCCGGCATGACCGAACTGATCGTACACCGAGCGCTTGTGGGCGTCGGTGAGCACCTCGTAGGCCTCTTTGGCCTCTTTGAATTTGTGTTCGGCCTCCGGATCGTCGGGATTTCGATCCGGGTGATGCTTCATGGCCAAGCGGCGATAAGCCTTCTTGATATCGGCCTCGGTCGCGTTTCGCGGTACCTCGAGGAGTTTGTAGTAATCCTGCTTCGCCATTGCTCACCCTATCGCCCACAAAAACAAACCGCCGGTGCTTGCAACGCACCGGCGGTTTCTCTCACACGATCAATGCCACTGCTCGGCGCCTTAGGCTTTCTTGCGGTCGCTTTCCTTGACTTCCTCGAACTCCGCATCCAGCACGTCCTCTTTCTTGGACTCCTTGTCACCGGCTGCCGACCGCGCCCCGCCCGGGCCGCTGCCGGCCGACTGTTGCTCGTACATCTTCTGCAGGAGCGCGGTGGATGCCTGCTCGAGCGCCTGCGTCTTGCGTTCGATGTCTTCCCGGTCATCGCTCGCCATCGCCGCCTTGACCGCGTCGATCGAATCCCGCGCCGCCTTCTTCTCCTCATCGGAGACTTTGTCGCCCGCATCCGCGAGCGCCTTTTCGACCGTGTGCACGGTCGCATCGGCCTTGTTGCGCGCGCCGACCAATTCGCGGAACTTCCTATCTTCCTCGGCATGCACTTCGGCATCGGCGACCATGCGCTTGATCTCTGCCTCGGACAGTCCGCTCGACGCCTTGATCACGATGCGCTGCTCTTTGCCCGTCTTCACGTCCTTGGCCGAAACGTTCAAGATTCCGTTGGCATCGATGTCGAAGGTAACTTCGATCTGCGGCATGCCGCGCGGCGCGGGCGGGATGTCCGTGAGATCGAATCTGCCCAGGGACTTGTTGTCGCTGGCGCGATCGCGCTCGCCCTGCAGCACATGAATCGTCACCGCGGTTTGATTGTCATCGGCCGTGGAGAACGTCTGCGCCGCCTTGGTCGGAATGGTGGTGTTCTTCTCGATCACCTTGGTCATGATGCCGCCCAGGGTCTCGATGCCCAACGACAGAGGCGTCACGTCGAGCAGCAACACGTCCTTCACGTCGCCCGACAACACGCCGCCTTGAATCGCGGCGCCGACGGCCACCGCCTCATCGGGGTTCACATCCTTGCGCGGCTCCCTGCCGAACAGATCCTTCACCGCCTTTTGCACCAGCGGCATGCGCGTCTGGCCGCCGACCAGAATGACTTCCCCGACGTCCTTCATGGTCAAGCCGGCGTCCTTCAAGGCGATGCGGCACGGCTCGATCGTCTTCTGTACGAGATCCTCGACCAGAGACTCCAACTTCGCACGAGTCAGCTTCATATTGAGATGCTTCGGGCCCGCCGCATCCGCCGTGATGTAGGGCAGATTGATTTCGGTTTGCTGGCTGGAGGAGAGCTCGATCTTCGCTTTCTCGGACGCTTCTTTCAGACGCTGCATCGCGAGCGGATCCTTGCGCACGTCGATGCCGCTCTCCTTCTTGAACTCATCGGCGAGATAATTGATGACGCGCAGATCGAAGTCCTCCCCGCCCAGGAACGTATCGCCGTTGGTCGAAAGCACTTCGAACTGGCGCTCGCCGTCGACTTCGGCGATTTCGATGACGGAGATGTCGAATGTGCCGCCGCCCAAGTCGTAAACGGCGATCTTGCGGTCGCCGGCGTCCTTGTCGAGGCCGTAGGCGAGCGCCGCCGCGGTCGGCTCATTGATGATGCGCTTGACGTTGAGTCCGGCGATGCGTCCCGCGTCCTTGGTCGCTTGGCGCTGCGAGTCATTGAAATACGCCGGCACCGTGATCACCGCCTCACTCACCGATTCGCCGAGATAGTCCTCGGCGGTCTTCTTCATCTTCATGAGAACTCGCGCGGAGATCTCCGGAGGCGCCATCTTCTTGCCCTGCACTTCCACCCAGGCGTCGCCGTTGTCGGCCTTGATGATCTTGTAGGACACCATGCCCATGTCTTTCTTGACCACCTCGTCGGTGAACTTGCGTCCGATCAGACGCTTCACCGCCGCGACGGTGTTGTGCGGGTTGGTGACGGCCTGGCGCTTGGCGGACTGGCCCACCAGCACTTCCCCGTCCTTCGTGAAGGCAACGATCGACGGCGTCGTCCGGTCACCCTCGCTGTTCTCGATAACCTTCGGCTTGCCGCCTTCCATGATCGCGACACACGAATTGGTCGTGCCCAGATCGATGCCTATCATTTTTGCCATAGTTAAAATCCTCTAAAAAATTCGTACAACTGACCGCTACCTTGGGGATTCTCACGCAATTTCAATTGGCGTCCGTGGCTTCAATTGGCGTCCGTCGGGGCTTTGCTGACGACGACCCGGGCAGGGCGCAGCAGCCGGCCGTTCAAGGAATAGCCTTTTTGGATCACCGACATCACCGTGTTGGCGGGGTGCTCGCGGCTTTCCTGCGCCACCATGGCCTCGTGCCAGGCCGGATCGAAAGGCTGTCCGACCGGATCGATGATCTTGATGCCCGCCTTGTCGAAGGCGCGGTGCAGTTCCCGCAAAGTGGCCTGTGCGCCCTGCAGCAAAGCGGGGCCGGGATTCGCCGTGCCGGCGTTGATGCCGGCCTCCAGTGCATCGCCCACTGTGACGAGATCTTGAGCAAAGCGCTCAATGGCGAACTTGCGGGCATTGTCGATTTCACGCTCCGTGCGCTTGCGGTAATTGTCCAGCTCGGCAACGGCCCGTAGATAGCTGTTCCGGTTCTCCTGCGCCTTGGCCTCCGCCGCCGCCAAAGCCTCGGCGCTAACGCCGCCCTCGCCCGCTAAGGCCTGCGCCTGCGCCGCGGCAGCCTCGCCCACAGACCGGTTGGTCTCATTCACTCTTGCAAAGCCCTCGAAAGAATGGCGGGGTAAATCCCCGCTCGAAGCCTCCAACCTGGGGGCTACTTGTGGGCGTTCAAGGCCGAACCGAGCAGTTTTGCGGTCACATCAACGATGGGGATCACGCGCTCGTAGGCCATCCGCGTGGGCCCGATGATGCCGATCACCCCCGCCACCTGGTTGTCGAGCAGGTAAGGTGCCGTGACGACGCTGATGTCGTCCAGTATCCGGTATCCGGACTCCTGGCCGATGAAGATCTGGATGCCGTCGGCCCGCAAACAACTGTCCAGGAGTCGCAGAATATCGTGCCTTTCATTGAAAGCCTCGAACAGCCGGCGCAGCCGGTCGACGTTGGACAGCTCGGCGAAACCCATTAAATTGGTCTCCCCGGCGATGACGTACTCGACCTGTTCCACCGGCTGGCTGTCGAACACCTTTTGGGCGACTTGGATGGCGTCCTGCATGAGCTGGTTCATGTGCTGCCGCGTCTCCTGGAGCTGTCTGAGCAGCATCGCCCGGACGTCCGGCAGCGAGTGACCGGCAAACGCCTCATTCAAATAATTGGCGGCCCGCCTGAGTTCCTCTGCCGAGTAATAGCGGTCGAGCTGCACCACCCGGTTCTGCACCTCGTGGTCATTCATGACCATGATCGCGAGCGCGCGATTCTCCGACAGCCCGATGAATTCGATCTGCGAGAGGGCGATGTAGTGCGGATTCGGCAGAGTCACCAAGCCCGCCATATGCGTTACGCTCGAGAGCATCTGGGACGCGACCTGAACCAGCGAACGGCCGTTCGAGAGGTCGTTCCCCAAGCGCCGCTCGATTTCCTCGATCTCCTCATGCTGCAGCGGCTGCAGCTTGAGCAGCGTATCGACGAAGAAACGGTAGCCCTTATCGGTCGGAATGCGGCCCGCGGAGGTGTGCGGCGAGGCGACGAACCCCAGATCCTCGAGGTCGGCCATGACATTGCGGATCGTCGCCGAGGACAGGCTCAAGCCCGAATCGCGGGATAAAGTGCGCGAGCCGACCGGGTGCCCCTCGCGAATATAATTCTCGATCAGCGCCTTGAGCAGCAGCTGCGCCCGCTCGCCCAAGCACTCATCGGCACCCTCTGTCATAGTACGGTCCATATAACATGTTTCAAGCTAACTAGCGTCTCCCGACGAAGTCAAGTCCATCGAATTGGTCACATAATCGGTTTTTCGGCGAGTGACCGGTCCGATTGGATCGTGTTACAAGGGCCCATCGTCTATGCCCCAGTCCTTTAAGTCCATCGCTTTCGTCGGCAATGCCAAGGATTTGCGCGTTGCCGAATGCATGCTGAGCCTGGCGAGTCATTTCTATGCGCGCGGCCAGCGGGCGCTGATCGACCCCGGCGTCGGCCTCGCCTTCCCGCCGGACAGCGTCGTGGCCTGCCCCGAGCAGTCTTTCGCGACGCGGGCCGATCTCATCATCGCCATCGGCGGGGACGGCACGCTGCTTTACGCGGCGCGGCTCCTGGCCGGACACGCGGTGCCGGTGCTCGGCATCAATCGCGGCCGGCTTGGCTTCCTGACCGACGTGAGCCCTAATTCGATGCTGGAGGACGTCGATACGGTGCTCGACGGGCGCTACACCGAGGATCGGCGCTCGCTGTTGGCGGCGCGCTTGGAGCGGCGCGGCACGGCGCCGGTACGCGCGCTCGGCCTCAACGATGTGGTGGTCAATAAGTGGGAAACCGGCCGCACGATGGAGTTCGAAACCTCGATCAATGGGCGATTTGTCAACTCCCACGGCGGCGACGGCATCGTCATTGCCACGGCGACCGGTTCGACCGCCTACGCCCTGTCATGCGGCGGACCGATCGTCGAGCCCGACCTCGACGTATGGGTGCTGGCGCCGATCTGTCCGCACACCTTGAGCGACCGGCCGATCGTGGTGCGCGCCGGCAGCACGGTTCGGCTGCGCCTGTCGGATCGCCCGGATTCGCGCGCCCAGGTCACGTGCGACGGCACGGCCATGGGCGACCTGGAACCGGGCGATAATTTATTCGTGGAAAGCGCCGATGCCCAGATAACCCTGCTGCATCCGCCGAGCTACGACTATTACCGGCTGTTGCGCTCGAAGCTGCACTGGGGTCGTGGCGGCCACGGCAACAACGATTAGTCGGCCATGCCCTCGCATCGGCACCGCCATCGCGATCAGTAGCCATGCTCACGCGTCTTCAACTGCGCGATCTCGTCATCGTCGATGAGGCAGAACTCGAGTTCGGTCCGGGGCTTACCGCCCTGACCGGCGAAACCGGCGCCGGCAAGTCCATCGTGGTGGACGCCCTGCTGCTGATCGCCGGAGGGCGCGGCACCGGGGATGTGGTGCGTCAGGGCGCCGAGCGCGCCGAAGTGGCCGCGAGTTTCGCCGGGCTGTCCGACGGCGCATTGCGCTGGCTAGAGGCTCAGTCCGTCGAACATGACGGCGAAGTCATCGTGCGCCGCGCGATCGGCGCCGACGGCCGCTCGCGCGCCTATGTCAACGGCCAATTGGTGCCGGTTCAGGCGCTGCGCGAATTCGCCGAATTCTTGATCGAAATCCACGGCCAGCAGGAGTTCCAGCATTTGGTGAAGCGCAGCGCACAGCGCGAGTTGCTCGATGAACACCTGCGCGAGCAGGGTCTCCTCGGCGCCTTGACGGCTGTCTACGAGCGCTATCGGGCCTGCCGCCGCGATTGCGAGTCGCTCACCGCAGCCGCCCAGGACCGCGAGGCGCGCCTCGATCTGCTGCGTTATCAACTGGCGGAGCTCAAGGCCGAAGTCACGACGGTGGCTGCGATCGAAGAGTTGTTCTTGGAACAGAGACGCATCGCCGGTCGCGGCCGCTTGGCGCAAGCGGCGGGGGCAGCGCTCGCCGCGGTGTATGAAAACGATGAGGCCAACGCGCACGATTTACTGGGCAGGGCATCGGCGGCGTTGCGTACCGCGGCGGACACGGATCCTGAGCTTGCGCAGGCGGCGCAGCTCCTGTCGGAGGCGACCATCATCGCCCGCGAGGCCGCCGCAGCCTTGCGGCACTATCTCGACGCGCTCGATATGGACCCGGCCCGCCAGGAGCAAATCGAACGGCATGCCGCGGCGCTCGAGGCGCTCGCGCGCAAGCACCGCCAGAGCGTGCTCGAACTGCCTGCGCAATTGGTGCGCACGGAGCAGGAGATCCAGACTCTTTCGACCGCTCAGCTCAGTCTGGCGGATCTCGGACGTGAGCTCGAGGTTTTGACGCGCGACTACGGCGCTGCGGCAGAGCGCCTGACGCAGGCGCGCAAACGCGCAGCCGGGGCGTTGGGCGGGCAGATCACCGGGCTCATGCAGGCACTCGGCATGGCCGGCGGGCGCTTTGCGGTAAGCGTTGAGCCGAGCGAGGAGCAGTTCGGCCCCAGCGGTCGCGACGAAGTGGAATTCCTGGTGAGCGCCAACCCGGGGCTGCCGCTCAAGAGTCTGGCGAAAGTGGCCTCCGGCGGCGAGCTGTCGCGCATCAGCCTCGCGGTGCAGGTGGCCGCGGCGGCCAACACGCGCGGCCTCTGCATGGTGTTCGACGAAGTCGACGCCGGGATTGGCGGCGCCGTTGCCGAGATCGTGGGTCGAGAATTGCGCGCGCTCGGCGAGCGCGCGCAGGTGCTGTGCGTCACCCATCTTGCGCAAGTCGCCGCGCAGGCCCACAGCCAGTTCCGTGTGACCAAGCAGAGCGCAGGGAAAGTCACGCGGACGGCGGTCAAAACATTGTCCGCTGCGGAGCGCACCGACGAAATCGCGCGTATGTTGGGCGGTATCGACATCACCGACCAGGCGCGCGCCCACGCGCGTGAAATGCTGGCGCGCTCGGCGGGCGCAGAGCCTGAAAAGAAAAAGCGCGCGCCCGCGGCGCGCAACTAGGTTCCTAGAGCCCCGCGGCCGGGGAACTCGCGCTACTTGGGCCGCTTTTGGTTCGGGCAATTCACTTTGCGGCAGTGCCCGTAAAGGATGAGCGCGTGATCGCTGATCTCGAAGCCCAAGCGCTTCGCCACCGCCTCCTGCCGCTCCTCGATGCCGCCGTCGATGAACTCCTCCACGCGGCCGCAGTCCACGCACACGACGTGATCGTGGTGCGGACCCTGATTGAGCTCGAACACCGCCATACCGCCCTCGAAATGATGGCGGGTGACGAGGCCGGCGGCCTCGAATTGGGTCAAGACCCGATACACAGTGGCCAAGCCGATATCCTCGTTGGACACCAGCAGCTTCTTATAGATGTCCTCGGCACTCAGGTGACGCGCCGAGCTGTCGGCGAGAATGTCCAAAATTTTCAGACGCGGCAGCGTGACCTTGAGTCCGGCATTGCGCAGGTCGTTGCTTTCGGCGGTCGGGGGAGGCTTAAGTCGATGCGGCATGCTATGGCATCCGGTATGATAAGTAGCTAATTATCGATCATTTAGGGGCTGCGCACCACTTTGATGAGAATATTCCGGCTGCTGCTTGCGAGCGTGAGTTTGGCCCTGCTCGCGTCGGCCTGCGTTTACCGCATCAACATTCAGCAGGGCAATTTCCTGGATCAGGCGGCCGTCGAGCAAGTCAAGCCGGGCATGACACGCAGCCAGGTGCGCTACCTGCTCGGTACACCCATGGTCGCGGATTCCTTCAACAAGGAGCGCTGGGATTACATATACTATTTGAAGAAGGGCCGCACGCGCCATGTGGATTCGCGCCGGGTCACCGTGTATTTCGAGGACGACAAGGTCGCGCGGCTCGACAAGCCCTCGGCCGCCGTGGCCGCGGCCCAGGATGCTTCGGCCGCGAAAATCAAGAACGGCAGAACTTATTAGGCGCTTCGCGCCGAATTTAACGGGGGCGGGCCACCGTTCTCAAGACTTTCCGGGGACCTGCTTGCCGCCGGGGACCTGTTTGGCGCGCGCGCGGCGTGCGGCCTTCGGATCGACCACCAGCGCTCGATAGATTTCGACTCGATCGTTCTCTTTCAGCAGCTGCTCGGGACGGGCGAGCTTGCCGTACACGCCGACCGCGGCGTGTAGAATGTCGATCCCGCCAAAATCGGGATCGGCGGCCACCCGCTCGAGCGCGTCGGCAACGGTCGCCGGTGCCGGCAAGCGAAAAACCTTGACGACGGCCCGCTGCGGCAGTGCGTAAGTCACCTCGACGCGAATCAGCGGGGGCTCGGGCATCGCAGAATTGCGCTTGGGCAAGGAGCCCGTCTGCGGCCATGCGGAATGCTCAGACGGGCTCCCGGCGGTAGATTTGTTGCGCTCGCAGCACGAAGGCATCGACCGTCGCGCCGCAAACGGCTTCGAACACGGGGTTCAAGGCCGCGGCCATCAAGCGGTTCTTGAACTCGAACTCGACTCGAAAACGCACGTGCGAGCCGCGTTGGCCGATGGCGTCAAAGCGCCAATGACCGCGCATCTGTCGAAACGGTCCGTCGACGAGCTGCATCAGGATCTGCGCATCCTTTTGCAAGGTATTGCGAGTCGTGAATTCGGTGCGCAGCACGCCGCGCACGACCTTGACGGTGGCGAGCGTCTCGCTCTCCGACAAGTGCTCGACGCGGGCGCCGACGCACCACGGCAGGAATTCCGGATAGCGGGCCACATCATTGACCAAGGCAAACATTTGGCCTGGCGCATAAGCGACGACGGCGCTACGTTCCACGACCTGCACGCTTTGACTCCCGAGCGGCGTAGCGCCGCAGGACGGGAATTCTCCCACAAACGAGCGGTCGGGGGCGCTGCCGGCGGCTAATCGCCGGCACCGTCATCCGCGAATCGCGGGCGCTGCCGCCGGCTAATCGGTAGACTTCGGGACGCAGTGAAAACACGGGACGCAGTTAAATCATCGGACAAATTGCCGCCGATCGCCGTCAATCGTAAGGCGCGCTTCGATTACTTCATCGAGGATCGCTACGAGGCCGGCATCTCTCTCATGGGCTGGGAGGTTAAGAGCATGCGCGCCGGTAAAGCGCAAATCGCCGAAGCGTACGTCTATTTGAAGGATGGCGAGGCCTATTTGTTCGGCGCTCATATACCCGCGCTGAACTCGGCATCGACGCATGTGCCCACCGACCCCACGCGCACGCGCAAACTCCTGCTGAACCGCCGCGAGCTCGATCACCTGATCGGCGCGGTGGAGCGGCGCGGCTACACCCTGGTGCCGCTGCAGCTATATTGGAAAGCCGGGCGCGCCAAGCTCGAGATCGGTCTGGCGAAGGGCAAGAAGCAGCACGACAAGCGCGCGGCCGACAAGGACCGCGACTGGCAGCGCGACAAGGGCCGGATCATGAAGGCCAGCCGGCGCTGAGCGCGGCGCTCTGGTACACTAGGGGCTGGCTTGGGGCCGACCGGTTTCGACGTGGGTTGCGAAACTTCAGGTGCGTACCGAGGTGCGAGTTACCTCGTAAAACTACTTGCAAACCTATAGTTGCCAACGAAGACAACTACGCTCTAGCTGCCTAATCGCAGCTGAACCCTGACCGGCCTGTGCTGATGCGAACGGTTCAGGGGTAGCGCTCATCAGCTAGCGGGATACACGTGTTTGGGGTGTATCTTGCGAATCGCCACCGGACTGGCTGCACGCTTTCCCTGCCCGTCGGGTCAGCGCGCGGCGAGAACAATAGACTGGGCTACGTACGTAGATCTTGCAGCGTAGGACTTATGGACGGGGGTTCGATTCCCCCCGGCTCCACCATTTGATCGGTCCGACAACATCCGAAAAGATCCGAGGACTTCCACTGAACCCGCATAAAACGCGGGTTTTTTATGCTTTTTGGATCCTGGGAGCGACGGAGTTTTCCGTTGACTTCCGGGGGCAACTGGGGGCAATCTTGGGGGCAACTGGTCGAACGCTCATGGGAGTTGCCCCCAGATGCCGCTTACCGATGCCGCCGCGCGAAACGCGAAGCCCGCCGCCAAAACCGTCCGGATGTTCGACCGCGACGGCCTGTATCTCGAGATCTCGCCCCGCGGCGGCAAGTGGTGGCGCCTCAAGTATCGCTACGCGGGAAAGGAGAAGCGCGTGTCCTTAGGCGTCTACCCGGAAGTCAATTTGAAGAAGGCCCGCGCGCGCACGATCGACGCACGCCAGCTTCTTGACGCCGGCGTCGATCCCAGCGAGAACCGCCGCGCCGCGAAAGCCGCCCAGGTGGAAGGCGCGGCGAACAGTTTCGAAGTGGTTACCCGCGAGTGGATCGACCAGCAGATGAAATCCTGGGTGAGGGGTCACGGCGAACGAATACTGACCCGATTCGAACGCGACATATTTCCGTGGATCGGCGCTCGTCCGATTGCGGATCTGACAGCGCCGGAACTGCTGACGACCGTGCGGCGCATCGAGAAACGCGGTGCTTTGGAGACCGCGCACCGCGCGCTCGGCAATTGCGGCCAGGTGTTTCGGTACGCCATCGCCACCGGCCGCGCCAAACGCGATCCGACCGGCGATCTGCGCGGCGCCCTCCCCGCTGTAAGACCTACGCACTTTGCAGCCATAACCGATCCCAAGCGGGTGGGCGCGCTGATGCGCGCGATCGACGGTTACGAAGGATCGTTGACGGTTCGCTGCGCTCTGCGCCTTGCGCCGCTTGTGTTCGTGCGCCCCGGCGAGCTACGGCATGCGGAGTGGACGGCAATGGACTTGGATGGCGGCGAATGGCGCTACACGGTCACCAAGACAAACACGCCGCACGTCGTGCCGCTCTCGTCGCAAGCGGTTGCGATCCTACGCGAACTAAAGCCTCTCACCGGCCGCGGCCGGTATGTTTTCTCCAGCGCCCGCAGCAGCCAGCGGCCGATGAGCGACAACGCCATCCTCGCTGCCATGCGTCGCATGGGCATCGCCAAGGACGAAATGAGCGGCCACGGATTTCGCGCCATGGCGCGGACGATCCTGGACGAGGTGCTCGGCTTCAGGCCGGATTTCATCGAGCACCAGCTCGCGCACGCGGTTCGCGATCCGAACGGACGCGCCTACAACCGGACGGCGCACTTGGCGGAGCGCCGGAAAATGATGCAGGCCTGGGCGGATTACCTGGACAAGCTCAAGTACGGGGCCGACGTCATTCCGATTCTCAAGGCTGGCTGACGGTGTTGTGCACCGTATTCCAAATTCCGGGAACTCGGCAGAAATGCACCGTGGCACCGGAAGCCGAGCAGGACCTGGCTGAGGCGGCTCGGTGGTATGAACAGGGCACTCCGCTCTCCAGCGATCCCACAGCCCGCTCGCGCAGCTGTCCTTCCGGCCTGCATCTGGTAGATCACTGAGCCGACGGAGCCGAGTGAGCTGGCAGACCTGTCTCCGTCTTAGCGCCACGTTCATTGGGGGCACGCAGGATTACCAAAGGCTGACGCGTTGAACGCAAATTGAACTTTCGATGTGCTTCTCATGGCTGTACTTGTAATATCGCCCGCAATATCATAAAATTCATATGCGCATGGTGCTCGATACCGATGTGTTGGTGGCCGCATTCCGCAGCGAGCGCGGCGCTTCGCGTCAATTGCTGATTGCCGCGCTCGACGAGCGATTTGTCCTGCTTGCATCCACCGCAATGTGGCTGGAGTACGAAGCGGTGATGACTCGGCCCTCGCAATTGGCCGCCATGCAGCTCAATGCTACCGAAGTCAGGGACGCACTCGCAGCACTGGCAACTGTGGCGGAACAAGTGCTTATCCATTTTCTATGGCGACCGGTCTTGACTGATGCAGAGGATGAGCACGTTCTGGATTTGGCGATGAACGGCAGAGCCGATATGTTGGTTACGTTCAATCAAAATGATTTCACGGAAGCTTCAAAGACTTTTCAATTAGAGGTAGTGACGCCGGCGGTAGCGTTACGAAAACTGGGGTAGCGATTATGCGATCGAGTAACTTTGCATTGCGACTACAACCTTCGCTCCTCGAGGAACTTCGATCGATGTCCGACCTGGAGGGGGTCGCCGTGAATCAATTGATCAATGTCGCCATCGCCGAGAAACTGGCCCAGATGCGGACCGCCAAATGGTTCACCGATCGCATCGCGGCAGCCGATCCCAAGGCCGGGGCGCAATTGATCCGAGACTTGAGTCGCGGTGGCGGCGAGAAGCCGAGGAAGGGCGATGTGATTGCACGAACGCCGAAGAAACGGCGACGGAAATCCACGGTAGAATGAATGGACCTTGTAACCGTGAGACGGCGACGTCATGGGACGAACTCGAAAGTCGGCCGGTTCAACCAACAACCCTCAATTTGCGCCGCGCTGTTTGCAACGACTGGTTTCAACGCAAGTCGCCAACCAGTCTCGCACTTCGCTCTCCAGCCATCCCACAGCCCGCTGACCCAGCTTGATGCGCTGCGGAAACCGTCCTTCCGCCTGCATCTGGTAGATCATTGAGCGACCGAGCCCAGTGAGCTGGCAGACCTGTCTCAGCCTTAGTGCCCGTTCATTGGGGTCGCGCAGGAGCTTCACTGAAGGCTCCAGGTTGAACTCATATTGATTTTTCGCTTCGCTTTTCACGGCTGTAACCTTAAGTTGCTGTATCGAGTGCGAGATCTGCCCTCGTCAATATCCGCCGGCCAAGGCGATACCACCAGTCAGCGAATCAAGTGAATTTACCTACGAATACCAACTAATTACACGAAACCGCCCCTACAGCGTCCGCTCCTGGCCCACGGGATCGCCGAGCCCGGGGCCGTCCCGTTGGATCCGACGCCGCTTTTCGGTAAATCCAATAAGTTCCGCCGCCAATTTTTGCCGGTCAGTGAGGACAGGCGGCAGATGGCGCGCGAAGTAACGGACGTCGCCTGCGAGGATCTCCTCGCCTTGGGCATCCAGTACGTCAGCGGCCTTCATCCAGGTTGATACGAGGGACCTGCGAGTCTCGAGCAACCGTTCGCGTGCCGGATCCACGACCGTTCCGGAACGTGACAGCTCTGCGGCGATCCCGATCACCCGATCACGCATCGCAGTGGACTTCCCGTATCGCTGCGCTTTGAAGATCCCCTCCCGACGTGTTTTCTTGTTTCCGCCTCGAATGGCCCGCGGCGTGGCGTTGGCCGCAATACCCTGCTCGCGCATCAACTGCGCGAAGTCCTCGCGCCAACCTCGCAGGAGCTCCTTGTCGATATGGAGCCGTCTGCCGCGCGCTGCGAGCTCATCGGATGCCAACGGTGGGTTCGCGGCCAGATGACGCCGGACGAGGGCGGCGATATAGGCTGAGTCCTTCATGCGGCGCCCAGCCGCTCGTTTGCGGATGGCAAGTCGATCTCCCGGCCGCAGACGGATCGTGATACGGTCCACGGCCGGATCGCTACTCGATGTCCGTGGCGGCAAGTCGGGGACATCCGAATCGAGCAATGTACGAATGGCGATCAGCGCCAGCGTCGACTCCGATACTCGCAGCCTCGCAGCAACCTCGGCGAACGAGCGCTTCTCCTGCGGCGTCGGTCGCGCCGTGATCGATGGGGCGGTCGATTTCAGGGCGCCGTCGTTCACTGCACGCCAACCCGTGTTGCGGCAGATCGCGGACACTTCGCTATCCTGCCATCACTCCAATAACGACCCGCCATCACTCCTCGATCTAACAAAGGCTCTCTCGTATCCGATCGCGAATAAGGACCTACGACATTGCGAGAATTACCGGGCGTTTACACGCTGAGTTTCGCTGCTTTTTCAGCGAAACTCGCCCCGGTCAGCGCGCACTTTGACCTAAACCGGATGTCCTGGAGCTACTTATCAGCGCGGCAATTGCCTCCGCCGACACGACGCGGCAGCAACCGATGACGACGCTCGGAAGGCTGCCGGCTCGCAATATGGCGTAAAAGCCGTTGCGCGAATTGCCACCAAGACGCGCGTCGATCGAATACAACGCACGGACCATAACCTGCCCTCCAGTTCATTCAGTCTCGGAGATGACTATGAACGGCCAGCTGTAATTGCGTAAGGCCATGATTCGTGCGAATTGACCTACGAATGCTGTGGCTATCTGCGTCGCGGATAATTCGATTCAGTCGCGGTTTCGGGAAATGCAACTCTCGTGTTCAAGAAGCGACCTCCGACTCGGACACATCCCTTACTGCGGAACTTGTTGGGATAATCCTCGGGCAAGCTGAAATGTATAATAGAAACAGACTGTTTGCGGCTGCGCGGATTTGAACCGGTAGAGTTCCGGTAGAGGCGGCCGGGCCAAAGTGCTCTTCCACTGGTAGCTGCAACTAAGAGAAACAAATGTGTAAAGACGTGAAGGGTTTGGTTGCGATTGCTCTAGGCCTGATAGCAATCTTGGGCTTGGCGAAGACATCTAGCGCGCAGGAAAACGCGGTTACGGCCATCGACATTGCACTGGAGCCGGATGCAACGATGATGCGCCATGCCCACGCTGATAACCGCCGCCTGCTCAAGGTCTATCCGAAAGGCTATGCGCTTGACGCGACCCACCACGCGCACATCACAATGCTTCAGCAGTTCGTCCGCACGGCTGACCTCGACAAGCTCTACGCTTCAGTCAACCAAGTGATGGCCAAGGAGAAGCCGACCGAGTGGAAATTGAAGGCGATCAAGTACTACTACATTCCGGACCCGCCCATGGGTCTTGCGGGAATTGTCGTCGAGCCAACCGCAGATTTACTCAGACTGCAGCAAGCAATTATTGACGCGGTTACGCCATTCACGGTCAAAACCGGGACCCCTGCGGCGTTTGTGAGCACCGAGGACGGCCGCGACATTCAACCGTTCTTGATCGAGTACGTGGCCAATTTTGTGGCGATTGCGGCCGGCACCAAATTCAACCCGCACGTCACCATTGGTGTCGCCACTGAAACCTATCTAAAGGAGATGCTCGCGAAGCCGTACAAGGCGTTTACGTTTTCACCAGTGGGAGCGTCCGTTTACCAACTGGGCACTTTTGGTACGGCTCGAAAGGAACTGAATGCCTTGAATGTGAAGCCCTGAATTCCAGACTAAGCGGCTCTCAATACGTGGTGAGTAAGGGGAGTTCGGATACGAGGACATCTGTAGCTCAACATCCAATTCCGTTGCAAATCTGAAATCGCCAAGGCAAAGAACTCCCCTTACTCCCCTCTGGAGCTTGCCCAGATACTATGTTCGATAATCCTCGGGCAAGCTGAAAAAGATAATAGATTGCCAGCTGCTGACTGCACCGCCAAATACAGAAGGAATTGAATCATGCAGACGAATACGCTATCCCCGGACCTCCTGCACAAGATGGACGCCTATTGGCGCGCGGCCAACTACCTATCGGTCGGCCAGATTTATCTCTACGATAACCCGTTGCTCAAGCGGGCGTTGCGCTTGTCGGACGTCAAGCCGCTGGTGGTCGGGCATTGGGGCACGACGCCGGGGCAGAACTTCATCTATGTGCATCTGAATCGGGTCATTAATAAATATGAGCTGAATATGTTCTACATCGCCGGTCCCGGTCATGGCGGGCCTGCGATCGTTGGCAACGTGTACCTCGAGGGAACCTGGAGTGAAATTTATCCAGATGTCACCCAGGACGAAGCCGGGCTAAAAAAGCTGTTCAAGCAGTTCTCGTTCCCGGGTGGGATTTCCAGTCATGTCGCGCCGACGACTCCGGGTTCGATTCATGAAGGCGGTGAGCTCGGTTATTCGCTCAGCCATGCCTTCGGGGCTGCGTTCGACAATCCCGATCTGGTCGTGGCCTGCGTCGTGGGCGATGGTGAGGCGGAGACCGGACCGTTGGCGACCGCATGGCAGTCCAACAAGTTGCTCAACCCGATCAGCGACGGCGCGGTGCTGCCAATCCTGCACCTGAACGGTTACAAGATCAGCAACCCCACGGTGCTGGCACGCATCGAGCACGAGGAATTGGAGCACTTCATACGCGGTTGCGGCTGGACGCCTTACTTCGTGGAAGGCGATGAACCGCAAGCCATGCATCAACGGATGGCGGCCACCTTGGATGCGGCCATCGAAGAGATCCGACGCATTCAAGGCAATGCGCGCGCTCATGGCGACACCACGCGGGCCCGCTGGCCGATGATTGTACTGCGATCACCCAAGGGCTGGACGGGACCGAAAGTCGTCGATGGCCTGGCGGTGGAGGGCACGTTCCGAGCGCATCAGGTGCCGCTGCTGGTGGATTCGGAGCATCCAGAGCATGTCCAGCAGCTCGAGACCTGGATGAAGAGTTACAAGCCCGACGAACTCTTCGATCGGAATGGTCGCCTCATGCCGGAGTTGGCCGAGCTGGCGCCCAAAGGCCAGCGGCGCATGGGCGCCAATCCCCATGCCAACGGCGGGGCGCTGCTGCGTGATCTGCGCATGCCGGATTTCCACGCTCACGCGGTGCAGGTCCCGTCGCCCGGCGCCGTTGACGGCCAGGATACGCTAGTGCTGGGTCAGTTCCTGCGCGATGTGGTCAAGCTCAATCAGAATCCTCGCAATTTCCGTATCTTCGGCCCGGATGAGACGCTGTCCAATCTGCTAGGGGCTGTGTTTGAAGTTACCAACCGGCAGTGGGAAGCACGTGCAACGAACAAGGATGAATTTCTCGCGCCCGCCGGCGGGGTGCTGGACTCGATGCTCAGCGAGCACCAGTGCGAGGGTTGGCTGGAGGGGTATCTGCTCACCGGCCGGCACGGACTGTTCAATAGCTATGAGGCCTTCATTCGCATCGTGGACTCCATGTTCAGTCAGCACGCCAAGTGGCTGAAGGTCACTTCGGAGTTGCCCTGGCGGCGAAAGATCGCCTCGCTGAACTATCTGCTCGCCTCGCACGTCTGGCAGCAGGATCACAACGGCTTTACCCACCAGGATCCTGGCTTTCTCGACCACGTCATCAACAAGAAGGCCGACATCGTGCGCGTCTACCTGCCGCCTGATGCCAACTGCCTGCTATCGGTGTTCGACCACTGCTTGCGCAGCCGGCACTATGTCAACGTCGTGGTGGCGGGAAAACATGCACTGCCCCAATGGTTGAGCATGGATGCCGCAGTCGTGCACTGCACGGAAGGCATCGGTATCTGGCAATGGGCCAGCAATGACCAGGAAGAGGAGCCCGATGTGGTCATGGCCTGTTGCGGCGATACACCGACGCTGGAGATCCTGGCGGCCGTTTCCATCCTGCGCGAGCATCTGCCCGCCTTAAAGATTCGAGTGGTCAATGTCGTTGATCTGATGAAGTTACAGTCCAGCAGCGAGCACCCGCACGGATTGAGCGATGCGAACTACGATGCACTCTTCACACAAGAGAAGCACATCATCTTTGGTTTTTACGGTTATCCCTGGCTGGTGCATCGACTGACCTACCGGCGCAGCAACCGCAACCTGCACGTGCGTGGCTACAAGGAAGAAGGCACGATCACGACCGCCTTTGATATGCGGGTGCAGAACGATCTGGACCGGTTTCATCTGGTGCAGGATGTCGTGGATCGCCTGCCGCACCTGGGCACTAAAGGGGCTTATCTGAAGCAGCTGATGCAGGACAAGCTCATTGAGCATAACCAGTACATCGATCAGCACGGCCAGGACTTGCCGGAAGTCCGCAACTGGAAATGGAGCTCACCGAACAGGACGGCGCCCAGCGCGGCGCGCGTGAAGGGCGCAACATAGCTAGGAGGGATTTCTGTTATGAAGCCAAAGACCGTTCAGCCCAAAGTGCGTCCACCGAAGGTCGATCCGAAGGATGATCTGAAGACTCTGCCTATGCCCGAGGTGGTGAAGAGACTCACCACTACGGCGGACGGACTGAGCCAGGCTGAAGCGGCCAAGCGGCTGACGCAATACGGCCCCAACGAGATTACGGAGAAGAAAACCAATCCACTACTGAAATTCCTCTCCTACTTCTGGGGTCCCATACCGTGGATGATCGAAGTGGCGGTGATTCTGTCGGGCGTGGTCCGGCACTGGCCGGATTTCGGTATCATCCTCGTGTTGCTCTTGGCCAACGCCGTGGTCGGCTTCTGGGAAGAGCGTCAGGCGAGCAACGCGATTGCCGCCCTGAAGGCCAATCTGGCCATTAACGCCCGCGTCAAGCGGGATGGCAAATGGATCACTCCGCCGGCGCGGGAACTGGTACCCGGCGATGTCATTCGCCTGCGTTTGGGCGATATCGTGCCCGCGGATGCGCGCCTGCTCGAGGGTGATCCGGTGCAGGTCGATGAATCAGCGCTGACCGGTGAATCCCTGCCCGCCACACGCCTGCCCGGCCAGGCGGTTTTCTCCGGATCGATCATGCGCCGGGGTGAAATTGGCGCACTGGTGTATGCCACCGGCGAAAAAACCTATTTTGGCAAGACCGCGCAGCTCGTGCAGGAGGCCCACACCGTCAGCCATTTCCAAAAGGCAGTCCTGAAGATCGGCAATTACCTGATCATGCTTGCGGTTGCACTGGTGGCCCTGATCATTGGCTTTGCGATCTTCCGCGGTGACCCGATCCTTACGACCCTGCAGTTCGCCCTGGTGTTGACCGTGGCCGCGATTCCTGTGGCGATGCCGACGGTATTGTCGGTCACGATGGCGGTCGGTTCGCGTCTGCTGGCCAAGAAGCAGGCGATAGTGAGCAAGTTGGTGGCCATCGAGGAGCTGGCGGGCGTGGACGTGCTGTGTGCCGACAAGACCGGCACCCTGACCCAGAACAAGCTGACGCTCGGCGATCCGTTCGCGGTCAATCACGTCTCGGCCGAGCAGATCGTGCTCGCTGCGGCTCTGGCCTCGCGCGCCGAGGACAAGGACACCATCGATCTGGCGGTTCTCGGTGGCGTGAAAGACCAAAACTCCCTCAAGGGCTATCAGCTGGTGCATTACCGGCCCTTCGATCCGGTACACAAGCGCACCGAAGCCGCCATCAAGGGCGCGGACGGTAAAGAATTCAAGGTGAGCAAGGGCGCACCGCAGGTGATTCTTGCGATGGCGGCCAACGCTGCTGCAATCAAACCGAGCGTGGAGAAAGCGATCAACGACTTTGCGGCGCGTGGCTTTCGCTCACTGGGCGTGGCCCGGGCAGGTCAGGATGGTCAGTGGCAGTTCCTCGGTGTACTGCCGCTGTTCGATCCGCCACGCGACGACGCCAAAGCCACGATCGCCACGGCGCTGAAGATGGGCGTCAAAGTCAAGATGGTGACAGGCGATCAACTGGCCATCGCCCAGGAAACCGCCAAGAAATTGGGGATGGGAACCAACATTCTAGATGCCAGCAGTCTGGGTGAGCCAAAACAGGACGCTCCCAGCGGGGTCCTCGATTCCATCGAGAGGGCCGATGGCTTTGCGCAGGTGTTCCCGGAACACAAGTATCACATCGTTGAGGATCTGCAAAAGCGCGGCCACATCGTCGGCATGACCGGCGACGGGGTCAATGACGCGCCCGCGTTGAAGAAAGCCGACTGCGGCATTGCCGTGTCCGGCGCCACGGATGCGGCGCGCGCCGCGGCGGCCATCGTTCTGATTGCCCCTGGGCTGTCCGTCATCATCGATGCGATCAAGGAGAGCCGCAAGATCTTCCAGCGGATGAGCAGCTACGCGATCTACCGCATCACCGAGACACTGCGGGTGCTATTCTTCATGACGTTGGCGATTCTGGTCTTCAATTTTTACCCGCTGACGGCCGTCATGATCGTGATGCTCGCATTGCTCAACGACGGCGCCATTCTTTCCATTGCCTACGACAACGTTCACTACAAGGATCAGCCCGAGGCATGGAATATGCGCATGGTGCTCGGCATCTCCACGGTGCTGGGCCTCATCGGGGTCGTGTCGGCCTTTGGCCTGTTTTATCTTGCTGAGCGGGTGTTTCACTTCGACCGCGCGCACGCGCAAACCATGATGTACCTGAAGCTGTCCGTGGCCGGACACCTGACGATATTCCTGACCCGCACGCGAGGGCCGTTCTGGTCCATACGCCCCGCGAAGATATTGTGGATGGCGGTGCTGGGTACGCAAATCGTTGCGACACTGTTTGCTGTCTATGGCTTTCTGATGGCGCCGCTCGGTTGGGAATGGGCGCTTTTCGTGTGGGGCTACGCGCTGGCGTGGTTCCTCGTGAACGATCGCGTGAAACTGCTCGCCTATTGGATCTTTGATCGGCCAAATGTACAGTCGAAGGCGAAAGCCGAGGCGATACGCAAATCTGACGAAAAAGCCAAGGCGCAGACAGTTGCGAAGCCAGATGCCAAGGTCGAGCCGAAGCCTGAACCAAAGGCGGCCGCGACGTCAGCCGCTCAGGCCGCGCCGAAACCACAAAGCACAGGCGCATCAATTCCGGAGGCTCAAGCCGAGCCTAAGCTTAAGGCCAACGCCAATGCACCGACAGATTTGACTCCTCGCATCGCGAAGCGAGCTTATAAGCTCTACGAGGAGGGAGGCCGCAAGGACGGTGCGGCCGTTCAGAACTGGGAGAGGGCAGAATCGGAGATCCGGAGAGATCTGGCCAAAGCCGAGCCTAAGCCTCAAGCAAAGGACCAACCGCAGTCCATAGCCAATAAGGAACCGCAGCCTGAGTCCGAGGCTGTGCCGCAGTCTGACATGAAGGTCGAGCCGCCGTCCGCAGCCAAGGCCGGGACACCGTCAGATGTGCCGCCAGAGCTCGTCAGACGAGTCCATGGGCTTTACGAGGAGCTCGGGCGCCAGGACGTTCGAGCCGTTGAGGAATGGGAGAAGGCGCAGGGGGAGAATCGGAAAGAGCAGCCGCCCAAATGAATCGACGAAGTCCTCGGGTAAGATCTCGACGGTGCCACACCCCTGGGGTCCTTGTCGGTCTGCACAAAGCGGAAGCTCGGCGAAACGTCATGATCTGGCCGCACGGGTCAACTGTGGTCGCTGGCGGTCCCGCCCACTTCCGTGAGATGTGCTTGTTTGAGCCGGGAGGGGCAACTCCGGGGGCAACTGCCATGCTTAGATTTCGGATACCATATTGGTATCAATGGGTTCCGGGGATTTTTGGTTAGTCCCCGACCCACCAGACAATATATAATAATATCAGTAAGTTACGTGCGTTTCTTCCTCCTTTACGGAGGCCACACGCAAGTGCCAGCGGTGGCATACCCGTCGCGGCGGTCGCGTCGATCGATTAAACGCTTCCATCCCGAGTACTTGCTGTAGCTACGGTGTGTAGCTACAATGCACAATGTTCACGTGGGACGAGGCCAAGCGACGGGCAAATCTCCGCAAGCACGGCATCGATTTCGTGGACGCGCCGAAGATCTTTGAGGGGCTCACGTTCACGGCGGAGGACGACCGCGAACAGTACGGCGAACACCGCTTCCTGACGCTGGGGCTTCTGGAGGACAGGTCGTATCCGTGGCGCATACAGAGCGCGGTGACGAGATCCGTATCATTTCCATCCGCAAGGCTACAAAACATGAAGCGCGCTACTACTTCTCGCAAATCACGAACTGACCTGAGCCGTGTGCGGCAATTGACTGACGCTACCATGGTGAAGGACGGCGACGCACCCGAATGGACGCCTGCTATGTTTGCGCGTGCGGTGGCGCGGAAGGGACTGAAGCCCGTTCCTAAGAAGGTACTGCTCTCGCTTCGCATTGATGCCGACGTGATTGATTGGTTCAAAGCCCAGGGGGCGGGATATCAGTCACGAATGAATGCGCTGCTGCGGGCCTATATGGAAGCCCACAAGTGACACGGCGGGAAGCCGCGGTCCTAGTCGGCCTCGCGAGCGCGGCATTTCCGGTGCACGCCGCACCGCCACTGACGCCGGTCGGTCTATAATCGACATTGAGGCGAAGTCGATTGGCTCCCTTCGAATAAATGACTCCGCTTCATTACCTAATGAGCGGCGGTCAAGTCGGTCTTGGCGAAGTCCTTTCCTTTGAATAGCAGGGGTTCTCGCGTCGCCTTCGATAGGGCGTAGGAGAAGCAGTCCCCATAGTTGAGACCGGCGCGGTGCCGGCCCTTACCGAAATCGAGGAACGCTTGCCGCGCAATGTGCGCTTGCTCTTCGGTTACTGGCTCAATCGCGATGCCTGCCCGGCGAATGAATGCGTCCAATTGGCGGCCGCCGTTGCCCTTGGTCTGGGCCTCCACAACGATCGCGGTTTCAACGAACGTTGCTGCCGATATGCGGCACGAATCGGCCCGCGTGATCGCCTTAGCGTAGATCTCCGCGTCATCCTCATTGAATAGGATCGCGATGATCGCTGAAGTGTCGACGATCATTTTGGTAGGCCGCGGTCGTCATAAAGCCAAGTTCCGTGGTCGACAGGCTTCCCCTTTAGGGTTGCCGCGCAACGGCGCCCGATAGCAAGCAGGTCATTCGCTGCAGTTTCCGGCTTACGAGCGCGGCTCACCCGCGCGAGGCGTTCACGCAATGCCTCGGTGACAGCGCGAGTCATCGTTTCGCCGGTCTGCTCTGCGAGTTTCCGAGCAAGCCTGTGGGCTTCAGGGTCTTTGATGTTTAGAGTCACGTGTCTACCTCGGTAGAAACGAATCTACCATAGAACACCCATTTGGTCTACCAGCCGCCCCGCCGCACGTCTACCTAAAGTCGACCGACCGCAAGGCCTCGGGGCGATATCTGTGCGATCGCAAGCTGGCTGCTACTGAGTGGGCTGGGCGGTCTCGTCGTTGTGGCTCGCCGTCGTCGCGGCCTGACTGCGACACGCTAACCGTCCAGGCCGGGAATTACCCACTCCCTCGCCCGGCCTCGGGCGGTTTGCGTGTGCGTACGCTTGGATTGGCGTTTCAAGCGTTAGCAGCCTCCCTTGCGGGAGCGATGAGTCGGGCGTGTTAACATCCCGCCGATGAAGTCTGAGACCCACCACAGTGGCGCGAATTGAAGTTCCGAATTCCTCGCGTCGGCGCGGCTCCTCCGGGCGGGGCATGCGCGTATTTCTGGTCTTTGTCCTGCTCCTCATCGCGGGCGCGGGACTGTGGACCTGGCTGACCCTGTCCTGGGCTTATTCCGACGGCGTGCGCGCCGGCGTGCTGCAAAAGTTTTCGCGTAAGGGCTGGATTTGCAAGACCCGGGAAGGCGAATTGGCCCAATACGTGGTCGCCGGCGTGTCGCCGCAGATTTGGCTCTTCAGCGTGCGCGACCCGGCCGTGGCGGCCCAGCTCGCTCAAGTCGTCGGCGAGCGGGTGCAGCTGCATTACACGGAACATCGGGGCCTACCGAGCGACTGCTTTGGTGACACCCGCTACTTCGTCGACCAAGTGACGATTCGAAGCGACCAGGCTATAACCCCCGGCAGGGTACCACCGGCTGGTGTGCCGCCCGCAAGTGTGCCGCCACCTGCGGGGGTACCGCCTGCCGGCGTACCTCCCGCGGCCGCGCCGCCCACGGGTTTGCCGCCCGCCGGCTCCTCCGGCGTTGCGCTGGGGCCTGCGCCCAACTCTCAATCAGGGGCGCCGGGCATCGCATCGGGCGCCGCCGCGCCCACGAACCCTTAAGACACTCCCGCCGAGAACCCAGCCTTCGAACTCGCAACCTGCTCTGCAATGCTCACGGCCGTGCGCAGCGCCTTGAGGCCGTCCTCGCCGGTCACCAGCGGCGGCTCGCCGCCGCCGGCAGAGTCCAAGAACGCCTCGATCTCGGCTTTGAGCGCATCGCCCTGATCGTAGGAGGTCTCATCGATGTCGACCCGGGGCATTCCGTCCGCACCGATTCCGCCCGCCTTGCGGATCACGGTGAGCACCTTTTGATGCAGATCCACCGACACATAGGCGTCGTCTTGAAATAACCGCAGGCGGCGCTCGGTCTTCAAGCTGACGCGGCTCGCGGTGGCGTTGGCCACGCAGCCGTTCGCAAAACGCAAGCGCGCGTTGGCGATGTCGATTTCGTTGGAAAACACGCTGGTGCCGATGGCATCGACTGCCACCACGGGCGAGCGCACGATGCTCAGAATCAGGTCGATGTCGTGAATCATCAGATCGAGCACGACATCGACGTCGGTGCCGCGATGCTTGAACGGCGCAAGTCGCGCCGACTCAACAAACCGCGGCACGGTGAGAATCGGCTGCACAGCTTGAACTGCGGCATTGAACCGCTCCAAGTGTCCTACCTGCAGAAGACGCTTCGCGCGACGCGCCACCTCGATGAGACTTTCGCCTTCCGCCACCGTCGCGGTCATGGGCTTCTCGACCAGAACGTGCGCACCGGCCTCGAGAAATTCTCTGGCCACCGCATAGTGCGAGGGCGTCGGGGTCACGATGCTGACGGCATCGACGCGACCCAATAACTCGCGGTAATCGGCATACGAGGGTACCCCCAGTTCTGCCGCGACCGCCGCACGCGCGGAGGCTGACGGATCAGCGATACCCACCAGTTGCGAATTGCTCAAGACCGAATATTTTTGTGCGTGAAATCGGCCCAGGTAGCCTACGCCGATGACAGCGGTGCGCATCAACGGGGCGACCCGCGCCGGGGTGCCTCGCCGGAGTGTGCCTCTCGCCGGGGCGCATCGCGCCGCCACTTGCTGCGCGCCCGATAATCCTGCCGTAACTGCAGCGTGGCGCCGCCGATGATCGCGAGCGCCGCGCCGGCGAACAACAGCAACCCGCGCCAGACGGTCCAAAATCCCGCCGACAGCGACCACGCCGTCATGCCGATCACCATGACCGTGCCCACGGCGATCAAGGCCCAGGGTTTTGCATCGTAGAGCGTCTGCGGTGTCCAGGAGCGCATCGGCCTAGTCTACAGCTAGAGGCGGCCGGCGATGCGTTTCGTTACAATGACGCAGTATGCGTTTTTCGGAAATATCTCGGCGGCTGGGTCTTACCCGCAGGTGGTCGCGGGAACTCTGGCTGACCGGTATTGCACTGTTCATCGGCTTCGTTCTGATGCCCCTGCTCATCTTCTACACCGGCGCCGCCCTTCTGGGTCGCTACGAGGGCGCAAGCTTGGGGCGCATCTACGGCACCGTCTATGGCGGCCTGAAAGCGGGCTCGGTGGCCTCTTGGATCGTGCTCCTCGGCCCTTACGGCCTATATTTGCTAGTCAGGACTCTAAGGACCTTGTGGAAGGCCAGTGCGAAGTTGGCTTAAACCACGTAGCGGTCCTTTTTGGCAGTAACTAGTATAAACCCCTAAAGCACGCCTTAAGTTATGTGCAGCGCGGACGCTAACCCTCAATAGCGGATTGGATCCAATCGAATTGTGGGAGTGCCTTGCGTGAATCCCGAGATCGAAGCTCATCTTCGCTCGTTAGTGAATTTCCCCTCTCCGCCCGGCGTGGCGACTCACATCATCGAGCTGGCGCGCGACCCGGACATCGAGATGGGAAAGGTCGCCAAAGCCTTGAGCATGGATTCGGCGCTGTCGACGAAAATCCTGCGCATCGCCAACTCCCCACTCTACGCGCAGCGGCGCAAAAGCGAGAACCTTCGTCAAGCGCTGGTGGTGCTGGGCCTAAATGCCACGCTGACCCTCGCCTTGAGCTTTTCGCTGGTGAAATCGCTGCGCACCGGCAAAGCCAACGGCATCAGCTATCCGTACTATTGGCGGCGGGCGCTGATCGCGGCGACCGCGGCGCGCGCCCTCGGCGACGCCATGCATCAATCGATGGCCGAAGAGATCTTTCTCGCCGGCCTGCTGCAGGATGTGGGGATCCTGGCCTTGGACAAGGCGATACCCGATCTGTATCGCGGCGGCGAATCCATCCAGAGCGACCACAACGCCCTCGCCGCGCACGAAAAGAAGCGCTTGCAACTCGATCATGCCGAGATCGGCGGGTGGCTGATGCGAAGCTGGAACTTGCCCGAACGGTTGCATCGCGCGATCGCGCGCAGCCATCACATCGATTTCAGCGTCGCCGCCGAGCCCGCCCAGATCTTCGAGCGTTGCGTCGCATTGTCAGGGCCGGTCGCGGATCTGTTCTTGCGCGAGCCGCAGCACCGGCACTTCGCCGAGACCGCGCTGTGCGCCGAGCGCAGCCTCGGAATGGATAAGACGGCCTTCGGACAGGTGCTCGGAACGGTGGGCTCGATGCTGCCGGAGACGGAGTCCATTTTCGAGACCAACTTGTTGACCGAGCAGCACCCCGAACTGATCCTCGAGCAAGCCCGCGAAGCCTTGATGCTGCGCAGCCTGCATGCGCTGCGCGAAATTAATACCTTGCGCGCGGTTGCCGAGCTGACGAGCTCGCGCGCACTTGAGCTCGAAGAGGAGACCCGCCGCGACGCCTTGACCGGTGTATACAACCGCGCATACCTCGATCAGGTCCTGGCGCGCGAATTCGAGCATTCGACCCGCCACAAATGGCCGCTGAGCGTCGCCTTCGCCGATCTCGACAACTTCAAGAGCATCAACGATAAGTTCGGACACCAGGCCGGCGACCGAATCCTACAGGCGACGGCGCGCATTCTGCGCGGCAATACGCGCGAGACCGACTTGATAGCCCGCTACGGCGGCGAGGAATTCGTGGTCGTGCTACCCGCCACCGACGCCGACACGGCGCGCAGCATATGCGAGCGCATCGTAGCGGCGTTCCAGAACACCGGCCATCTCGTCGGTTCGGACCACACCACCGTGACGATTTCAATCGGCTGCGCCACCCACGGAACGCAAATCTCCTTTGCCAATGTCGCCGATTTCGTCAAGGCCGCCGACCAAGCTCTTTACACCGCGAAGCTGCGCGGCCGCAACCGCAGCGTTCTCTTCGACAGGCAGCTTCCCAGCGTGCTGGCGAATCCATCGGCGAGGTCGGCGCCCACCAATGTCTGAAGGCACCGCCCGCGCGAGCCCTCGCTCGCAGCGGCACATTAAGTCGCAGGCCTGCGCATTAAGTCATCAGGCCTCGGCATTGAGTCATCAAGCCTCCGCATTAAGTCATCCGTAATTTGAAGCACATCACAGTTTCGCTTTTTTTCAGATCGTCGATTGTCGCAATTTGGGAACATCGTTCACGAGCCATACCAAAATTCGAACACTATGGCGGCAGGAGTGTGATTGCGAATATTCGGAGGGAAGAAGAGATGACGAACGAGCACAAGAGTGCGCAGAGTCCGGACGAGAAGTTCAACTTCGGTGTGCAGGAGCTCAAGCAGGCCCGAGCCGCGCAGACGCAAACCGCCGGGGGCCTTACGGTCGACAGCGCGTCTCGCAAGGCGGCGAATGAAACGCGCGGCTTCGATCCGTATAACACCTCAGGCAGCTTCGACCGCAAAAAGCACTGGGAGCGGGTCCGCAAACGCTAGCTTCGCCGGGGAGCCGCCTGAGTAATCCGCGCGAGCCGCGGGGATTACTCAGACAGGCCCCTAGTCGCCCGAGGCGTCGCGATTGCGGCCGTGGCTGGCGCTGAATTCACTGTTGGAGTACCAGCGCGGGAAGCGCCGGGTGCGCGCCACTCGATCGCCGACTGCATAGTAAAGTGCTAAATCATCGACTGCGCCGAACAAGTTCCAATCCTCCGAGTACTTGTCGCCGGGTTGGCGATAGCGATGCGCCGTGTAATCGTCGAGCTGCGACAGCCCCCACTCAGGTCCGCGTGCCGAATCATCGATACCCGCCTTGACATACAGAGCGGGCACGCCGTACCGCGCGAAATTGAACTCGTCGGAACGAAAGTAAAGACCCTGTTCCGGGTGGGGCTCCGGGCGCGCTATCCGACCTTGTAAGAGCGCCGCAGCGCGCACGGTCTCCTCGAGTTCCGAATTTCCCGCCCCGATCACCATCACGTCGCGAGTCCGTCCGCCAATGTGCAGGCCGTCCAGATTGAGCACGCCTGCTGTTTGCCTCAGCGAGAAAACCGGGTTCTCGACGTAGTACGCGGAGCCGAGGAGCCCCGATTCCCCCGCGGTGAACGCGATGAACGCGATCGATCTGTCGGGCGCCGGGCGAGTGCGGCTGAAGGACTGCGCCAGCATCAGCAGCCCCGCAACACCGCTCGCGTTGTCGACGGCGCCATTGAAAATGGTACCGCTCGAGTCGCGGCCCAAGCCATCCCAGTGAGCGGTGTACAAGACATATTCATGTTTGCGCGAGCCGCCCGGCAACATCGCGATGACGTTGGCGGAGCTGAAACGGCGGATGGAATTGCGCACCTGAGCGTCGACCTTGAGACCCATGCCAACCGCTTTGAAACCACGCCGCGCGGCCGCGGCACTCAGGGCCTCGTAGTCGAGCCGCGCCTGAGTAAACAGAGCCCTGCCTGCCTCGTTGCTGATCCAGCCCTCGATGGCCGCACGGCCCGCGTTGTCGTCGGACGTCGCGCCCTCGAGCTGCGTCCCGGTCCAAGTGCTCGCCACGACGTTCCAGCCAAAGCCGGTCGCCCCGGTGTCGTGAATGAGTAATACGCCGGCTGCGCCGTGCCGGGCGGCCTCTTCGAACTTATAGGCCCAGCGCCCATATTGGCTCATGGCGTTGCCCCTGAATACCGTGGGGTCTTTGCTGCCATAGCCCGGATCGTTGGCCATGATGAGCACGGTCTTGCCGCGAACGTCGACCTGCGCATAGTCGTTCCAGTCGTACTCCGGCGCGACGATGCCGTAGCCGACGAACACGAGCTCGCTGTGCTCGACCTGCGCCGCCGGAACGACGCGCTTGGTCCAGATGACCGTCTCTTTACCATAGCGCAGCGAGCGCACGTTGCCGCCGCCGGCGACCGACAGGGTCGCCTCGTCTGCCGTGATTTCGACCAATGGGACCTGCTGCACGAAACTCTCGCCGTTGCCGGGCTTCAATCCCAATTTGCGAAATTGCGCCGTCAGGAAAGCAACAGTTTTCTCTTCGCCCGGCGTTCCCGGCCTGCGGCCCTCGAAATTATCCGAAGCCAACACGCGCAGGTCGTCCCTGAGTCCCGTCTCGTCGATATCGGTGGAAGGCGGCGGGCCCTTGTGCTGCACCGCGCAGGCGACCAGCATTGCTGCGAGACAACCCGACAGCGCGCGGCGACACCAAGCTCGCGTGATAATCGGGAATCTCCTTCGCGCGTCAGCCGGCGCGCCGCGGTACAGCCGCACAGAGGCGGGTCGGGGCCGCAAGCGCCCAGCCGCGCCAGGGCCGCGCTTTTACCTGCCCGAGGAAACTACCGGCGCTTGCACCGGTCATAATGCCTAACACCAGCAACCTCGGCACGGCGGCGGCGGTTCGCGCGACAGATCAGGGTGTTTCCCGGCCAGGACACGGAATATGATCAACACGGCGCTTACGCCGAAAGTGATCGATGCGGCCGAGCCCAGCACAATACCGATCAAAACCGTGAACGGACGCATATCCTCAGGCTCGTATACACTTGGCATGTGGCATGGGCTCGTCTAGCCTTGGAAGAACTCGGCCCGCAGTTTACAGGAGAACGGATACGGTGATGAATGTCGTAAATAAGCTTGGGCCTCGGACCAAGCGCTCGCGCTGGCTGACAGCGATTGCCGTCTGCGCGAGTGCCGTCGGTATGGCGGCATTGCTCGGCGCGGCCATGACCCCGCCCGCCCCGACACCCGCTGCAAGCGTCGTGCTCGCGCCCACGGAGCAAGAGAATTACGTAGCGCGCCGCGTCAGCGACATCATCGCCCGGGAGCACTACCGGCGGGCCCCGCTCGATGCTCGGCTTTCGAGCCTGATACTCGATCGCTATCTCGACTCCATCGACCCCGGCAGAAGTTACTTCTATGCGAGCGATATCGCCGAATTCGAGCGCTTTCGCTACGAACTCGACGATGCCATCAAGGCGGGCGATGTCGAGCCCGCCTTCGTCGTTTTCCGACGGTTTCAGCAACGCAGCCGCGAGCGCATGAACTATGCCATCGAGCTGCTTGCGAAGAAGCCGGATTTCGATATCGATGAATCGTTCAACTTCGATCGCGAAAAGGAACCGTGGCCGGCCAACGCCGTCGAGATGAACGAGTTGTGGCGCAAACGCGTCAAGAACGACGAGCTGTCGCTGATTACCGCCGGCAAGCAGTGGCCGGATATCGTTGACACCTTGCGCAAGCGCTATGAACACGTGGCGAAGCGCATGGATCAGAGCAAGCCGGACGACGTATTCGAAGCGTTCATGAATGCCTTCGTGCTGTCGTTGGATCCGCATTCGAATTACTTCTCGGCGCGCAACTCCGAGGAATACAACATTCAGATGAGCTTGAGCTACGAGGGCATCGGCGCCTCGCTGCAATTGACCGACGACTATGTCACGGTGATCGACGTGATCGCGGGCGGCCCCGCCGCCGTCAGCGGCAAGCTCGCCGCCAACGATCGCATTACCGCGGTCGGAGAGGGCAAAACTGGGGAGCTCACCGATGTCATCGGTTGGCGCCTGGACGACGTGGTGCAAAAGATACGCGGACCCGGCGGCACGCTCGTGCGCCTGCAGCTGCTGCCCGCGGGCGCCGCGCCCGGTTCCCCGCAAAAAATCGTCGAGTTCACGCGCAACCGCGTGTCGCTCGAAGCACAAGCCGCGCACAAAGCGATGCGCGCGGTGCAGCGCAACGGCCGCGACGTCAAGATCGGCATCATCACGGTCCCGAGCTTCTATCAGGATTACGACGCCAGTCGCGCCGGCGCCAAGGACTTTCGCAGCACGACCCGCGACGTGCAGCGGCTGATCGGCGAATTGCGCAAGGACGGCGCCGAGGTGTTGATCATGGATTTGCGCGCCAATGGCGGGGGTTATCTGCCGGAAGCCGAGTCATTGACCGGTCTGTTCATCGACCACGGCCCGGTGGTTCAATTGCGCGATACGACCGGGCGCATCGAGGTCGACGACGATCCGGATCCGGCGGTCTTTTACAGCGGTCCCTTGATTGTGCTGGTGGACCGGTTCAGCGCTTCGGCGTCCGAGATCTTTGCCGGCGCCATTCAGGATTACGGCCGCGGCCTCATCGTCGGGCAACAAACCTACGGCAAGGGTACGGTGCAAAATGCACACCCGCTCAACTACACGATTTTCGGCCGCAAGCCCGAACTCGGCCAGCTCAACGTCACCATCGGCAAGTATTATCGAATCACCGGCGAGAGTACGCAGGATCGTGGGGTCACCCCGGATATCGCACTGCCCTCGCTCATCGATGCCAGTGAAGTGGGCGAAAGCACTCGCGATCGCGCTTTGCCCTGGGATCACATCGAAGCGGCGAGCTTCAAGGTCGAGGGCGATCTAAAGGCGATGGCGGCGACATTGCAAAAATTACACGAGGAGCGCACCGCCGACAGCGCCGACTTCAAATATCTGCATGACGACATCGCCGCGCTCGAAGCGATGCGCAATCAGAAGACGCTCTCGCTCAACTTGAAGACCCGCGAGGCCGAGCGCAAACGGCAGGACAGTGAGCGTCTGGCACGCGAGAACGCCTGGCGCGCTGCGCATAATGTGCCGCCGGCCAAGTCGTTGGAGGAAATCAAGGACGACCCCGCAGCGGGTATTTTGCTCGATGAGACTGCGCAGATCGCGGCGGATCTCGCGGTGACGTCGGCGCACAAAGTGGGTCCGACGCAGGCGCGGCGCACCGACTTGCATTAGAGCGCAACTGTAGACTGCCGGCGCCTTTGGGCTGGGAGCCCGACGGAGCTTTCCCTAACGCAGCAGCAGCGTGTACAAGTCCCAATAGTCTTCCGCCAGGACATTCCAGTTCGCCGGCGTGGCGGATTTGCCGAGCTTTGCGGGCTCGCCCTCCGCGGCCGTCGCGAGAGAGTCGGCGGTCGGCACTGTATCCGCCTCATTGCGGTACCCGCAGGTGGCGCGCAATTTCTCGAGTTTGATGCGGACGCTCGCCGTGATCTGTTTGTGATTGGCGACGGTCGCCTGCGCCTTTTGCACCCGCTGCATGTAGCCCTCGCAGTCCGCACGCGTCCCGAAGCTCATCTCGTGGACGCGTCGCGCCACGGCCTCTTTGGCACGCGCTGCGAGACCGTACGCGTCCACGTGCTCGCACAACGCCTCCGCATAGCTGATGATGGCGAGGTTGATGTTGCGACGGGCGCCCAAGGATATGCCGGGAAATTCCTGCAGCGCTTCGTTGCTGATGGCGCTGCGCTCGGCGTGCAAGTCTCCGACCACCGCATCGGCGGATACGACGCTTTGGCGCAATACCTCGAGCGACTTCTGGCGCCGGCGGCGCTTGAAGTAATGCCAAAACGCCGTCAGCCGCTCGAGTTCCCTTTGCGCTTCGCTCAAGCGCTCGCGCTGCTGATCGGCGTCGGCCGCCGCCGCCTGCAGGCGCCGGTCGACATCGGCGAGGCGTGCGTTCTTGGCCGCTTCGCATTCGGACTTATGCTTGGCCGTTTCGCGAATCTCCTGCTGGCGCGTCAGATCGGCGGCGAATGCGGACAGCTGTTGATGGCACGTCTTCCACAGACCGCGCAGCTGGAAGAACACCAGGGCGCCAAAGCCGGTGCGCGGATCCGCGAGCAGATCGCCGAGCGCATCCAACTGCTCCTGTACCCGTATGGTCGCGCCCTCCTGCTGCTTCAGGCGATCGCGCAACAAGTGAAATTCGTCCTTGAGATCCGCGTAGGCCTTTTTCAGGCCCGCACGATTCTGAAAGAGCTGCATGAGTCGCTCTTCGTCGGCGCTCACACCGCCCCCGTCCGAACCTCCCTTGAGAAAACTCAGCTTATCGATCAATGTCCCGCCTCGAACTTAAGTAAAACTCGCGGGACATCAAGGGGGTTCTACCCACTAGAAGTGATGCCCCCGCTCGGCACAATATTCCAGCCATTTGTTTAACATCATGTTTCGAGCCCAGCGCTGATCCAGTTCACGCTTGAGTCCGGACTGCAGCTTGGCGAGCTGGGGATGGCGCAGGAAGCCGCGGAAGCTGCGGACTTCGGCAAGTCGCGCATCGTGATACACGCACACGTTCAGGTCGGGGTCGCGTATCCGCGCGGCCCCGGAATTGAATTCATACGTGAGGCGAAACACACTCGTGTAACGCGCGAGCTCCAGCGGTGTGAGATAGAGATCACAGTCTGAGCCGACTCTCGACACGCGGCACGCGTCAATCGCACGCAGATCGCTGACCAGCCAGCCGAGCCTGACGAAATTGCTCTCATACAGCGTCATCAGACTGACGAAGCTGCCGGGCCGAGCCCGCCAAGTTGTCTCACACCATTGATCCGCGATCATGTTTCGACTATACCATGCAGCTACGGCTTGTCATGGCCGCAAGCGTCGCTCGATGCCCGTGCGGTCGAGAATTCTGCTCGATATTTCTTCGATTGAGCATTCGGTGGCGTCGATGACCGGAATGCCGTGGCGCTCGAACAAAGACTCCGCCGCGCGCACCTCGAATGCGACTTGGCGCGGCGAGGAATAGCGGCTGTCGGGGCGTCGCTCGTTCCGGATTTGTTGCAGACGGTCCGGCCTGATCGTCAAGCCAAAGAGTTTCCGCGAATATTGCTCGAGCGCCCGCGGCAATTTCATCGACTCCAAGTCGTCTTCCGTCAACGGATAATTGGCCGCGAAAATTCCATATTGCATCGCCAGATACAGACAGGTGGGCGTCTTGCCCGAGCGGGATACGCCGACCAGAATGACATCGGCGCGCTCATAGTCGCGCACCACCGAACCATCGTCGTTCGCGAGCGCGAAATTGGTGGCATCGATGCGCAAGGCGTAGGAGTGAGTGTCGGCCGCGCGATGCGTCCTACTCATCGCATGGGAAGACTCCGTCTTCAGCTCATTCTCGAGCGGCGCCAGAAAAGGATCGAAAAAGTCGAGGAAGAATCCGCTGCTGCCGCGAACCACATTGCGCACCTCCTCTTGGACCAGCGTGCTGAACACGATCGGTCGCACGCCTTCGTGCCTGCCGACCAGATTGATCTTGCGAACTGCTTCTATCGCCTTGTCAACCGTGGAGATAAATGGCACAGTCACCTGCCGAAATTCTATGCCGTCGAATTGTGTCAATAGGCTGTGGCCCATCGTCTCTGCAGTGATGCCTGTCTGGTCCGAAACAAAAAACACGGTTCGTTTGATCACGGTAGCCCCACATGTCGGCGCGTCGTTGGCGCGGAAGTGTTTCACTTAAGTCATCGTCGGACAAGCAGCGAGTCATGAATCCTTACATCATTCCGTTTGATAAGTTAAAGAACAAGGACGTCGACCTGGTCGGCGGTAAAAATGCCTCGATCGGCGAGATGATCTCCGCACTTGCGCGTTTGGGGGTGTCGGTGCCCGGCGGATTTGCCACCACCTCGTACGCATATCGGGATTTCCTGGCGCAGGGCGGCCTCGATGAGCGCATCCGCGCCGCTCTCGCCTCGCTCGACGTCGACGACGTAGACAGACTTGCCGCCGTCGGCAAGCAGATTCGCGGCTGGATGCTCGCCACCCCCTTCCCGGCCAGGTTGCAGGATGAAGTGCTCTCCTCGTGGCGCAAAATGGGCCGAGGCGCGGAGTTCGCCGTCGCCGTTCGCTCATCGGCGACCGCCGAGGATCTGCCGGAAGCCTCCTTCGCAGGCCAGCAGGAGACCTTTTTGAACGTGCGCGGCGAGGAGCGCTTGCTCATTTGCATTCATGAGGTATATGCCTCGCTGTTCAATGACCGCGCGATCGCCTATCGAGTGCACAGCAAATTCGATCACAGCGCGGTGGCCCTGTCGGTCGGCGTACAGTACATGGTGCGAAGCGACTTGGGCGCCGCGGGCGTCATGTTCACGCTCGACACGGACTCGGGCTTCCGCGACGTGGTCTTCATCACTTCCGCATACGGCCTCGGCGAGACTGTCGTGCAGGGTGCGGTCAATCCGGATGAGTTCTACGTCTACAAACCCGCGCTGCGTGCAGGGCGCCGATCGGTGCTGCGCAAGAATCTCGGCCAGAAAGCCGTCAAAATGATCTACGGCGCGCCGGGCACGCAAGAGCGCGTTCGCACCGTCGATGTCTCGCCCGAGGACCGGCAACGCTTTTCCATCGATGAGACGGACATCATTTCCTTGGCAAAGCAGGCGCTGATCATCGAAGAGCACTACGGTACGCCGATGGATATCGAGTGGGGCAAGGACGGCGAGACCGGCAAGCTATATATCTTGCAGGCGCGGCCCGAGACGGTTCAGAGCCGAGCCGGAAGGTCGATCCAGCGCTTCACGCTCAAGGCCCGCTCGACCGTGCTCGTCAGCGGACGCAGTATCGGCCAGCGCATCGGTGCCGGTCACGCGCGCATTATCAGAGATGTGAGGGAAATGTCCCGCGTGCGTGCGGGCGACGTGCTCGTCGCGGACATGACCGATCCGGATTGGGAGCCCGTGATGAAGCGCGCCGCCGCCATCGTCACCAATCGCGGCGGACGGACCTGCCATGCGGCCATCATTGCGCGCGAACTCGGCATTCCCGCGGTGGTTGGCTGCGTCAGCGCAACCACTGCGATACGTGAGAATCAAGCGGTGACCGTTTCCTGCGCCGAGGGGGACACCGGACATGTGTACGACGGCATGCTCGATTACGATCAGCACAGCATCGAATTGGATTCGCTGCCGGCGATTCCGGTCAAGATCATGATGAACATCGGCAATCCCGACAGGGCATTCGAGTTCGCCGGCCTACCGCACGAGGGCGTCGGTCTCGCACGGCTGGAATTCATCATCAATCGCATGATCGGCGTGCATCCGCGCGCGCTGCTGGAATTCGACAATCAAAGTCCCGAGCTCAAGGAGATCATCGCCCAACAGATTGCGGGCTATGCGGATCCCGTGAGCTTTTATGTCGACAAACTGGCGGAAGGTATCTCACAAATCGCCGCCGCGTTTGCACCCGAGCCGGTCATCGTGCGCCTTTCGGACTTCAAATCGAATGAGTATGCCAACCTGATCGGCGGCAAACAATACGAGCCGCACGAGGAAAACCCGATGCTCGGTTTTCGCGGTGCGTCGCGCTACATCGACAAAGTCTTCCGGCCCTGCTTTGAGCTCGAATGCCGCGCGCTGAGGCGCGTGCGCGATGAGATGGGTCTCGCGAACATTCAACTGATGGTGCCCTTTGTGCGCACGCTGCTCGAAGCGAAAACCGTCACGCAGCTGCTCGCCGACAACGGACTCAAGCGCGGCGACAACGGACTGCGACACATCATGATGTGCGAATTGCCGACCAACGCGGTGCTCGCGGACCGTTACCTCGAGTACTTCGACGGCATGTCGATCGGCTCGAACGACATGACACAACTCGCACTGGGGCTTGACCGCGATTCCGGCGTGGTCGCGAAACTGTTCGATGAACGCGACGACGCCGTCAAAGCGCTGATGTCCATGTCGATCCAAGCCTGCAAGGCACAGGGCAAATATGTGGGCATCTGCGGCCAGGGGCCGTCCGATCATCCGGAACTCGCCCGCTGGCTGGTCGATCAGGGAATCGACAGCCTGTCCCTGAATCCGGACACCGTGGTCGAGACCTGGATGTTTCTCGCGGGCGGCCAGCCGGTTTAGATTCGGCACGCGGCGCCGGTTTGGTTCCAGCGCTCGCGCAGCGAGCGACCGGCGGACGGGGTGGCTTCCACCCCGTTCGGCGCGCAGCGCCTAACTAACACGCAACAGCCGCTCGCGATAGAACTTGAGCTCACGTATCGATTCGCGCACATCGTCCAGGGCCAAGTGCGTCGAGTTCTTCTGGAACGCTTGCGCGACCTGCGGCGCCCAGCGTTGCGCCAGTTCCTTGAGGGTGCTCACGTCGAGGTTGCGATAGTGAAAGAAACGCTCGAGCTCCGGCATCCGGCGCGCAAGGAAGCGCCGATCCTGGCAAATGCTGTTGCCGCACATGGGCGAACGCCCGCGCTCGGCCCAGGATTCCAGAAACGCGAGCGTCTCGCGCTCTGCGGCGGCGGTGTCGATCTTGCTCGCCAGGACTCGGGCAGTCAGACCTGAACTGCCGTGCTGCTTGCGGTTCCAGTCGTCCATGGCGGCAAGCGCAGCCTCGCTCTGGTGTACGGCGAACACCGGACCTTCGGCGAGCACCGTCAGGTGTTTGTCGGTTACGATCGTGGCAATCTCGATGATGAGGTCGGTATCCGGCTGCAAACCGGTCATCTCAAGATCGATCCAAACAAGATTCTCGGCGGATTTCATCGTGTCTTTGAGCGGGCAAAAGCGCATGGTAGCAGAGCGACGGAATTGAAAGGCAAGCACGGCAGCGGCATCGTCATCGCCAGCTACGGCCGGGGCGTGTTGGTGCAGTCCGATACGGCCATTCTGCACTGCGGTCTCAAAGGGCGTAAGCAGCGCATCGTATGCGGCGATCGGGTGGCGTGGGCGTACCCGATGTCGGCCGACGCTCCGACGGTCGAATCGACCGAACCTCGCCGCAACTTGGTCGAGCGCATCGATGCGCGGGGCCGCGCCGAACCGGTTGCCGCGAACATCGATCGATTGGCCATCGTGGTGGCGCCGGCGCCCGCCCCGGATTGGTTCCTGGTCGACCGCTACTGGGCGGGCGCCCATTTGAAGGATATCGCGGCGATGCTGATCGTCAACAAGTCGGACCTCGGCACCGATTCGATCCAAGCTGAGCTGGCCGCCTATCGCGGCCTGGGCCTTTGTTGCCTGGAAGTGGCGGCGCTGACGGGTGCCGGCATCGCCGGGCTGTATGAGGCTCTTGCGGGCAATGTGACGTTGATCGTCGGGCAATCAGGCGTCGGCAAGTCCTCGGTTGTCAATGCGCTTGCGCCGGCGGCGGCGGCGCAGACCGCCGAGCTGACGCGCGACGCCGAGGGTCGGCATACCACGACCACGGCTCGCTGGTACCGCTTGGGTCCGGGCGCCCGTTCAGCCATCGTCGATGCGCCCGGTGTGCGCGATTTCGCGCCTCCGGCCAGCATCGCGCGGGCGGCGGAGCGTGGCTTCATCGAGATCCACCAGCTCGCCACGCAGTGTCGCTTCAAGGATTGCCGTCACATGGAAGAGCCCGGCTGCGCGGTGCGCAGCGCCGTGTTGAGCGGGCGCGTCGCTGCGCGCCGCTACGAGAGCTATCGCCGGCTGTGTCGTCTGTATGAGAAATTGGCGCCTTGAGCAGACGCGCTCAGGTGACGCGGGTGCGGCCCGCCAGCGCGTGGGCGAGCGTACCGCCGTCGACGTATTCAAGTTCCCCGCCCACGGGTACGCCATGTGCAATGCGCGACGCCTTGAGGCCCATACGCAGCGCCAACTCGCCGAGGTAGTGCGCGGTCGCTTCGCCCTCCACGGTTGGATTGGTTGCGAGAATCACCTCGCGTACCTCACCGTCGCCGAGCAGCCGCTCGAACTCATCCAATCCGAGCTCGGCCGGTCCGATTCCGTCGAGCGGCGACAGATGCCCCATCAGCACGAAGTAACGGCCGCGAAAGCCGCCCGATTGTTCGATGGCGACGACGTCGGCGGGCGATTCGACGACGCAGAGCTGCGCGACATCGCGCTGAGTCGAGGCGCAAATGGTACAAAGCTCGCTCTCGGTGAGCATGCGGCAGCGTTTGCAGTGTCCGACATGAAGCAGCGCTTCCGCCAACGCCTGGCTCAGCGCCCGGCCGCCGTCGCGATCGCGCTCCAATAGATAAAACGCCATGCGCTGCGCCGATTTTGGGCCCACGCCCGGCAGGCAGCGCAATGAGTCGATCAACCGAGCGAGCGTGGGCGTGTACTTCACCGGCGGGCCCGAGGAGCGGGAGCCTGTCTGAGTATTCCGCGTGAGCCGCGTTGGCTGGGAGAGGGAGCGGATGCAAGGCGCGCGGCGCCGGCCGTAGCGGCACTACGGCCAAGCCGCGCAACACCGCAGACGCCACTCTCCCAGCCAACCCTTCGGGACCGGGCAGATTTCGCTTCATCCATCGTTGTCGCCTCCTTATTGGGTGTTGACCCAACCGCGTCGGCTCCGCCTCGGCTGAAGCGAAATCTGCCTTGGGTAAGGCCACGGGGATTACTCAGACAGGCTCCTCATTCAAAACGGCAGCTTCACGCCCGGCGGGAGGTTCATGCCGGACATGAGATTCGCATATGTTTCCTGACTGCGCGCCGCAATTTTGCGCACCGCATCGTTGACGGCCGCGACGATCAGATCTTCGAGCAATCCCAAGTCCTCGCCGAGGAGCTTCGGTTCGATCGTCACCTTCTTCGCTTCATGGCGCCCGTTCAGCACCACCTTCACCATGCCGGCACCCGACTCCCCCGTCACTTCGAGATCTGCGAGCTGCGCTTGAGCTTTCTGCATTGTTTCCTGCATCTGCTGCGCTTGGCGCATCAAATTTCCCAGTCCACCCTTCATCATGATCAATATCTCCTGGAGTGCTAGCTTGTGGGTCTCACCGAAGCGGCATCGACCTCGGCACCGAAACGCTCCTTCAGGCCCTTGACCGCCGGATCCTGCTCGAAGTCAGCCGCGGCGCGCAAAGCCTTGTCCTGTTCTGCCACGACGCGCTGCCGCGCGGGCGTCGCGAGGGTAGCCTCCGCGACGTCGAACACGATGCGAATGTCGCGGCCTAAATACGCAGCCAACCCTTGCAAGAGTTTTTCCTCGATGGCGCGCGTGCGCCGCTCCGCCACCGCCGGATCGAGCCGCAAATTGAGCACATCATTCTGCATGCATGCCGGCACGCAATTCAACGCAAATTGGCGCACCATGCCGGTCAAGTTCGCGACTTCGACCACGGTTGGCCAACTGCGCGCGTCGATCGTCGCTGGCCGCCCGTCGATGGGCGCGGCGGACGCAACGGGCGGCGCGGGTGCCGCTGCCGGTGCAGGCGCGTGCGGCGCAGACGCCAGCATCGCCCCCCGCGGCTCCCGCTGTGCCGCGCCGCCGATGGCCGTCGCGCTCGGCGTCGCTGGGGTCGCCCCCGCGGTATCGGGACGAAATGCCAGCATCCTCAGCAAGGTCATCTCAAAACCGAGCCGCGGCTCCGGCGCCATCGGCAAATCACGCCGACCGGCGAGCGCAATCTGGTAATAGAGCTGCACGTCTTCGGCCGACATGGCCCGGCCCAAGCGGATCAATGTCGGCGCATCGAACTCCTCGTCCTGCTGCGCCGCCTCGGGCACGATCTGCAAGATCGCGATTCGCTGCAGGACCGCGGCCAATTCGGCGAGAGCGCGGTCATAGTCGGGGGCGTCGCGATCGAGCTCGCTCACTTGCGCCAGCAATCCGGGGCCGTCCTCGAGCGACAAGGCCTCGACGATGCGCATCACATGGCCGCGATCGATCGTGCCCAACATCGCCTGCGTATTCGCTTCGTTCAGCGCGCCGGCGCCAAAGGCGATCAACTGATCCAGCAAACTCAAGGCATCGCGCATGCTGCCTTCGGCGGCCCGCGCGATCAACGCGATCGCCGCCGGTTCATAGTCGAGCTTCTCCGCCGCCGCAATGAACTTCAACCGCTCACCGATGAGGTTCGCCGACAGGCGTTTGAGGCTGAACTGAAGGCAGCGCGACAGTACGGTGACCGGCAGTTTCTGCGGGTCGGTGGTCGCCAACAGGAACTTGACGTGGGGCGGCGGCTCTTCGAGCGTTTTCAGCAACGCGTTGAACGAGTGATTCGACAGCATGTGCACTTCGTCGATGAGGTACACCTTGTAGCGGCCGCGAGTCGGCGCGTACTGCACGTTGTCCAACAACTCACGAGTGTCGTCGACCTTGGTGCGCGACGCCGCGTCAACCTCGATGAGATCGACGAATCGTCCCTCGTCGATTTCTCGACATGCGGCGCAGTTGCCGCAGGGATTCGCGCTCACGCCCGTTTCGCAGTTGAGCGACTTTGCAAGGATGCGCGCGACCGTCGTCTTGCCTACGCCGCGAGTGCCCGTGAACAGGAAGGCGTGATGAACTTTGCCGCTGTCGAGCGCATTGCTCAGCGCCCGCAGCACATGCTCCTGTCCCACCATTTCGGCAAAGCGCTTGGGGCGCCATTTGCGCGCTAATACGATGTAGCTCATGCAATCAGTTTAGCCGTTAGATGCACACGTGTGATGAGGAGGCGGCCCGCGCCAGCTTTGACTTCGGCGCCCGACTTAAAGCCGCTACCGCTGCTCCCTTCCGGGCCTGACGGGGTTCGTGGCCAGTCGTCGCGAAGATGCAAACGCGAGCCGCCATAGACTCATGGTGGCTTTTGGATCATACCGCTTATGGCGGAGAGGGAGGGATTCGAACCCTCGAACACCTTTTGGGATGTTACTCACTTTCCAGGCGAGCGCCTTCGACCACTCGGCCACCTCTCCACGCAAAACCCAAAACCCAAGCGGGTTCGCAAGCGTACCGGAGGCAGCCCTGACGATCAAATTCGAGGGCCGGAGATGCCCCCGCCACCTGCTGCGGGCGACGCTCGAGCCCACCGCAGGAGCCTGTCTGAGTATTGCGCGTGAGCCGCGTTGGCTGGGATAGGGAGCGGATGCAAGGCGCGCGGCGCAGGCCGTAGTGGCGCTGCGGCCAAGACGCGCAACGCCGCAGACGCCCCTCTCCCAGCCAACCCGAAGGGACCGGGCAGATTTCGCTTCATCCGTCGTTGTCGCCTCCTCATTGGGTGTTGACCCAGCTTCGTCGGTTCCGCCTTGGCTGAAACGAAATCTGCCTTGGGTAAGGCCACGGGGAATACTCAGACAGGCTCCTAGCCGCTCGCTGCCTTATTGGGCGGCGCCGGTTTATAGCGGGGCGGCACATCCAGACAAGCATCGTGCGGTCCGGGCGGCGGCGGGGCAAGTTCGACTGTCGGAATCACCAGCGCGCCCTGAGTATTCGGCGTATCGAGTCCCGGCGGCACCTTCAGCGGCGCCATCTGTACGGCGCGCTGATATTCCTGCGGGCGATGACAATCTGGAGTCATCTTACTGAACATATGACAGCCACTCATGAGCATGGCCGCGGCAACCATCAAAAGCGCTCGATCAAAACTCATGCTGCTTGCTCAAGTGCGACTCCCGCCGCCCGCATTGCGCGCAGAACCGTTTCCTGATGCGCGGGCAACAATTCGACCAATGGTAAGCGAATTGCGTGCCCGATGAGGCCCATTCTCGCAACCGCCCATTTCACCGGGATCGGGTTGGCTTCGACGAACAGATCCTTGTGCAGGAGCCGCAAATCCGCGTCCAAGGCCCGCGCGGCAGCCAAATCCCCGCCGAGCGCGGCCATGCAGGCGTCATGCATGCGGTGGGGTGCGACATTGGCCGACACCGAGATCACGCCGCGCGCGCCCGCGCCGATCCACTCGACGGCGGTCGCATCATCGCCCGACAGCACCGCAAACTCGGGCGGGCACGTCGCCAATAGTTCGCGCACTCGGCTCAGCGATGCGCTCGCATCCTTGAGCGCCGCGATTTGCGGATGCCGTGCCAGCCGTGCAATGGTGCCCGGCAGCAAGTCCACCGCCGTACGGCTCGGCACATTGTATAGAATCATCGGCACAGCCGACGCATCCGCAGCCGCCATGAAGTGTCTGTATAGGCCTTCCTGGGGTGGCTTATTGTAGTAGGGGGTCACGAGCATGACGGCATCGGCGCCCACTCGGGACAGCGTGCGCGTACGCGCCACCGTGCTCGACGTCGAGTGAGTCCCGGCGCCGACGATCAGCTTGAGCTTCCCGCTGCAGCGGGCCACAGCCCGGCGCGTCAGCTCTTCGATTTCGTCGAGGGTCAGCGTAGGCGATTCACCGGTCGTGCCGGCGATGACGATGCCGTCGGTGCCCTCGCGCACGTGGAAATCGAGCAGCCGGTCCCAGGCCGGCCAGTCCAGGCCGCCGTCGGCGCTCATCGGCGTAACAATAGCGACCAGGCTTCCGCGGAACATTCCATACTCCAAAAGGGAAATAATCGCTACCTTAATTTGCGGACATGCACCGTGGCAAGCGCCCATCCGGTAGAATTTGGGCCGATGAAACAACATATCGTGATTTGCGCGGTCGGCGGGGACCGCGTCGGCATGGTCCACGAACTCTCCAAGGCGGTTGCTGATTGCGGCGGGAGCATCAGCGAAAGTCGTATGACTTCGCTGGGCAACGAGTTCGCCATGCTGCTGCTGGTGAACGGCAACTGGCATACGCTGGCGAAGCTCGAGGGTGAGTTCAAAAAGCTCGCCGACGCCACCGGCATGAATATCCAGGTGCGGCGCACCGAAGAGCGGGCCGCGCGCAACGACATGCTGCCCTACTCCATCGACGTCGTGTGCCTCGACCAGACCGGCATTGTTGCCGGACTTTCCGGCTTCTTCGCGCAGCGGGGGGTGGACATCGCCGAGTTGTCCACGCGCTCTTACGCGGCCGCTCACACCGGCGCACCGATGTTTTCAGTGCAGATGATCGTGAACGTGCCCAGCCGCCTGCACATCGGCGTGTTGCGGGAGGAATTCATGGATTTCTGCGATCACCTGAATTTGGACGCCATTTTCGAACCGGTGAAGAATTGAGCCGCAAACTATGAGCCCCAGAACATGAGCAAGGTTGCTGTCGGCAAGAAAGCCCCGCCCTTTACGCTGGAGGGTACGGGCGGCCGCTGGTCGCTCGGCGATGCCCTCGGCAGTAACGTCGTCATTTATTTCTATCCGCGCGACAATACTCCGGGCTGCACCCAGGAGGGCGAGAGCTTTACCGGCGCGTATGCGCAGTTCAAGAAATCGCAGACGCTGATCCTCGGCATCTCGCCGGATACGCTGCAATCGCATGAGAAATTCAAGAAGAAAATGGGCTTCCCGTTCGAACTCCTGAGCGATCCCGATCAAGAGGTGTGCAAGCTGTACGACGTGATTCAAGAGAAGAGCATGTACGGAAAGAAGTACATGGGTGTGGAACGCAGCACGTTTCTGATCGACGCGAAGGGTATGCTGCGGCAGGAATGGCGCAAAGTGAAAGTGAACGGCCATGCCGAGGCGGTTCTGGCGGCGGTGAAGGCACTGTGACGGGCAGTTTGCGGCCGGTCCCAGCCGCGGTTGCGAGGGTGCGCTTGCCGAAGCCGGGGCGGCGCATATTCGTGCTTGACACGAATGTCCTCATGCATGATCCGACGGCGATTTTTCGCTTCGAAGAGCACGACATCTACATCCCGATGACCGTGCTCGAGGAGCTGGACGCGGGGAAAAAGGGTCTGTCGGAGTCGGCCCGAAACGTGCGTCAGGTCAGCCGCTTTCTCGATGAGTTGATGCGCGATGCGACCAAGAAGCAGATCGACCGCGGCCTGTCGCTGCCGGCCGCAGTGCCGGTCAATCATGGCAAACGTCCGCCGGGCGGCCGGTTATTTTTCCAGACTCAGTTGTTGGCATCGGCGCTGCCGGACGGCTTACCCGGCCACGGCGCCGACCACGCCATTCTCGCCGATACCTTGGCGCTGCAACAAAAATTTCCCGCAGCCCGCATTACGCTGGTCTCGAAAGACATCAACTTGCGCATCAAGGCGGCGATCGTCGGGGTGCAGGCGGAGGATTATTCGAGCGACAAGACGATCGAAGATGCGGATCTGCTGATCAGCGGCGTACAGCGCTTGCCGCCCAATTTTTGGGAAAAGCACGGCAAGGGCATGGAGTCTTGGCAGCAGCAAAGCCGGACCTTCTATCGGGTCCGAGGACCCCTCGTGCGCGAGTGGCAACCCAATCAATTCGTCTATGATTCCGGCGAGAACGGCATGGAAGCCATCGTGCGCAAGCTCGAGGGCGAGTCGGCGATTCTCGAACTCACGGTCGACTACCGTACGGAGCGCAACAATGTCTGGGGAGTGAGCTCGCGCAATCGCGAACAGAATCTCGCCTTGAATTTATTGATGGATCCGGAAATCGATTTCGTCACGGTTTTGGGTCCCGCCGGCACCGGTAAAACTTTGCTGACGCTGGCGGCCGGCCTGGCGCAAACCCTGGATCACAATCGCTTCAGCGAAATCATCATGACGCGCGTGACGATTCCCCTGGGCGAAGACATCGGGTTCCTGCCCGGCACCGAAGAGGAAAAGATGGAGCCCTGGATGGGTGCGTTGATGGACAACTTGGAAGTGTTGACGCAGAGCCAATCGGGCGGAACTTGGGGACGCGGAGCCACAACCGATTTGCTGCGCCATCGGATCAAGATCAGATCCCTGAACTTCATGCGCGGCCGCACCTTTTTGAACCGCTTCATCATCATCGATGAGGCGCAGAACTTGACGCCCAAGCAAATGAAAGCATTGGTCACTCGGGCGGGGCCGGGTACCAAGATGGTCTGCCTGGGCAATATCGCGCAAATCGACACGCCCTACCTGACCGAGACCACGACCGGCCTAACTTATGTCGTCAACCGATTCCAGGGATGGTCTTATTCGGGGCATATCACACTGGTGCGCGGCGAGCGCTCCCGTCTGGCAGACTATGCGTCCGAAGTCCTGTGAATGGCCCCTGCATTGGGCTTCGCCGGACCCCTGCATCGGGCTTCGCCGGACCCCTGCATCGGGCTTCGCCGGGCCCTTGCGACGGGCTTTGCCGCACGGATGAGCGAACTTTGGGGTGGGGCAAGCACTCCAAAGCTGTTTATGGAGGCTGAATGAGGCTCTTGAAATCGTTGACCGCCTGTGCCGCTGCCGCCGCTTTTGTGGTGGGCGCCGGCAGCAGTGTCGCGTGGGCGGCCGGCCAGAGCGCCGCTGACCAGCAATTGCCGGACCTCGGAGGTCCTGCGACCGCGGCAGTCTCACTCGCGGAGGAGTACCAGGTGGGCCAGATGTGGGCCCGCCAGATGCGTGCGCAGGGGCTCATTCTGGAGGATCCCGAGGTCAGCGATTACATCCAAGAAATCGGCCACAGCCTCTCGAGCCATGCCGAAGAGGGCGAACACCAGTTCAATTACTTCGTGGTGCGCGAGCCCGTCATCAACGCCTTTGCGATGCCGGGCGGCTTCATCGGCATCAACAGCGGGTTGATACTGGCGACGCGCAATGAGAACGAGCTCGCCGGCGTCATGGCGCACGAAACCGCGCACGTCACTGAGCGGCATCTGGTGCGCGGCATGATCGATCAAACGCATGCCGGCCTGGTCTCCACCGCCGCGCTGCTCGCCGCCATTCTGTTGGGAGCGACCGCGGGCCGCGGCGACCCCAGCGCCATGGAAGGCGCCATCCTGGCGACCCAGGGCGCCGCCATCCAGCATCAGATCAACTACACGCGCTCCCAGGAATATGACGCCGACCGTATCGGCATCGGTACCATGGCGGACGCCGGCTACGATCCGTTGGGGATGGCGAGTTTTTTTGAGCAGTTGGGGCGAAATTCACCGAGCCCCGACCGAATGCAGTCGATCGAATTTTTGATGGATCACCCGCTGTCGGCGGAGCGCGTGGCGGAGGCGCGCAATCGGGCGGCGCAGATCGGACGGATCTACCATGCGGATTCGCTGAGCTACAAGCTCATGCGTGAGCGGCTGAGGTCGCTGGTTGGAAAGCCACAAGCCGCGCAAGAGTATTACGCGAGCCTCATAAAAAACGGCGCCGGTCTTTCCATCGAGGAACGCTACGGCAAGGCGGTCGCCGATATCAACGCGCGCAATCCGGCGGCGGGAATTCCCGAGTTGCAGGCCTTGCTGGAGGAGTTCCCGAAGGTGACGCAATTTTACGGCGCGCTGGGGCAGGCCTATCTGGCGAACGGGCAAATCAAGGAATCACAGGCCGTGCTCGACAAAGCCGAGTTTCTGTTTCCCCGCAACGAGCCGATCACGATTCGCCTGGCGGAGACACTGATGCGCGCGGGCGACAACAAACGGGCGCAGGCGATCCTGGATGACTTGTTCAATCAGGTCGAACCGACGCCCAATCAAGCAAAGCTCATCGCCAAGGCCGCGAGTGCTGCCGGCAATGTGGCCGACTCGTACTATTACATGGCTGACTTTTATCTCATGAACGGCGATCTCGTGATGGCCTCGAACCAGTTGCAAGTGGCTTTGGGGCTTCCGAATTTGAACCCCGTGCAGCGCGGCCGCATCAGCGCCATGCTCGAACAGGTGCGCGCGGCAATGCCCAAGAATCGCAAGGTGGCGGAGGACAACGGGAACGGCAATGGCCGCCATTGAGTGAGCAAGGGTTCAAGGGCGAACGGCGCATCGATGGATCCCCGCCGCCTCTTTCAAAGGGAGAGTAATAAAAAACATGTGGAACGAAGGGCATGGGCGCTTAGGCGTAGCCATCATCGTCGCGTGCGCCTTGAGCGCCTGCGTCACTCTACCGCCGAACAGTCCGCGATCGCCCCAGGACCCCTGGGAATCGTGGAACCGCGGGGTCTATAAATTCAACGACGCCCTCGATCGAGCAGTCGCCAAACCGGTTGCGCGCGCCTATGTTCGCGTGGTGCCCCAGCCCATCCGCAGCGGCGTCAGCAATTTCTTCGCCAATCTGCATACGCCGACGGTGATGATCAACGACGCGCTGCAGGGAAAATTCCTGGCCGCCGCCAACGATCTCGGGCGCTTCGTGCTCAACACCACGGTCGGCGTGGGCGGGCTGCTCGACCCGGCGACGTCGGCGGGGCTGGATCGCAACGATGAGGATTTCGGCCTGACTCTCGGCCATTGGGGCGTGCATCCCGGCCCGTTCGTGGAACTGCCGATACTCGGACCTTCGGATATGCGCGACGCGCCGAGTAAGGTGGTCGATGCGTACACGAGTCCGCAGCAGTACGTGCGCAATCAATATATCAAGTATGGCTTGTATCTTCCCTACCTGGTCGACCGGCGCGCCTCGCTGCTGCCGCTCAATGAAACGCTCAAGAACACCTACGATCCGTATGCCTTCGTTCGCGACGCCTTCCTGGCGCGTCGCGCCTTTCTCGTGTCCAACGGCCAAGTAACCGAGGAGCCGTTGGTGGATCCCGATGCGGATATGTCTGCGCCCGCGCCTGGCGCCGCACCCTCGCCCAGCGCCGCACCTGGGCCCGGCACACCGCCGGCGCCGAGCACTCCGCCGGCACCGCCCCGCTCACCGCCGGCGCCGAGCACACCGCCGGCAGCGCCCGGCTCGCCTCCGCCACCGCAGTAAGCTATCAACGCCGCCGCCGGGGGCTCTCCGGGGGCGCTATACGGGTCAGCCCGCGGTGAGCAACTCCTCAACCTCACTCAAGCGGGCGAGCTGCTGCAGCTGCGAAGGCACATTCTCATAGCGCAAGGCGCGGTGAGCGCCCTTCGCCACACTCAGCCACTCGATCAACAGCGCGAGGCCCGAACTGTCGCTGCCCGCGACACCGGACAGGTCGATGACGGCCACCTGCCCGCGTTTAATCGCCTCGCTCCCCACGGGCAACAGAGCACTCACGGTTGCAAAACTCAGCGCGCCCACGACGCGCGCACGCTCATCGGCCAGCAGTTCGAAGGAAGCCGATTCCGTCGCCTGGCGTCTCAACTGCCGCTACCGCCCGCGACGCCGTTGGGCCGCACGTTGCCTTCCTTCTCGAGTCGCGTGATGACTTCATCCAGCCCCCGCTGCTGGATCTCGGCGGCAAAATCGGTTCGGAAGCTCTTGACGTAGGAGATGCCCTCGATGACGACGTCCCACGCCTTCCAGCCGGCATCGGTTTTTCGCAAACTGAAATTGACCGGCACCTTTTCGCCATTGGACTTCTTGACCTCGGTCCGCACCGTCGCCATCGTCTCTCCCGGATCCGGCCGGTACGGCAAGATCACGAGCCGATCGGCCGTGAAATCCAGCAGCGCGTTACCGTAATTTCGCAGCAAGGAATGATAGAACGCGTCGACGAAGCGCTTGCGCTGCTCAGGTGTGGCCGTCCGCCACGTCTGACCCAACACCAATCTGGCTGCATATTCGCTGTCGAAATTCGGCAGCAGCACGTTTGCCACCAGCGCATCGAGCTTCGCCGGGTCCTTCGCGTACATCGCGCGGTGCGCATCCAGCTCGACCAGCATGCGCTTCGCGGAGTCTTCGACCAATTCCTGCGGCCCTAATGTGTTCGATGCCGCGGCAGGAGCGCTCGACGGCGCTGCAGCCGTAGTCGGCGCGCCGGGCGCCTGCGCGCCGGCGAGTTTCACGGCCGCCGCGGCGACCAGGCAGAGGCTCAGCGCAAGGATCGCGATTGCGCGCAACTCGGATGTTCTCATTTCGTTTTCTCCGCGGGCGCCGGGGCATCCGGTTGGGTTGGGGCGGCGGAACTCGACGACGGCGAGCCCTTGGTGAAGTTCGCAAGCACCTGTCCGATCAAGTTCTCGAGCACCAGCGCAGACTGTGTAAAGTCGATCTGACTGTGATTCTTGAGATAAGTTTCTGCGCCTCCTGCAGTCAGGCCGATGAACTTACCTCCGAGCAGACCCTGCGTGTAAATGCTCGCGTCGCTGTCGGTCGGGATCTGATTGTACTTGGCGTTCAATCTCATGAGCACGACCGCCTTGTATTCTCTCGTGTCGAGGTCGATGCGCGCCACGCGCCCGATCTCGACACCCGCCATCGAGACCGGCGCGCCCACCTTCAAATCGCCTATGTTGTCGAACTTCGCCGTTATGTCGTAATGCGGAGCGCTCCCGAAGTGCAGGCCGCGGCTGGTGGTTTGGGTCGTCAAAAAAACCAACGCCGCAAACCCGAGAAGCACAAAGGTTCCGGTTCCCAGATTCAACGTACTCGAACTGCGCATAGCAATGTCCTCTAATACAAAAACGCCGACGTCAACAGATAGTCCAAGAACAGAATCACGACGGCCGATGTGACCACCGTGCGAGTGGTCGCCCGCCCGACGCCCTCCGCGGTGGGTATCGCGTGATAGCCCTCGTACACGGCGATCAGGCTGCACGCGATGCCGAATATGCAGCTCTTTACGATCCCTTCGTTGACGTCCCGCAGCTCGACCCCGTCGCGCATCTGCGACCAGAAGCTACCCGAATCAATGCCCATGAGCTGCACGCCCACGAGCTGCGCGCCGTAGATGCCGATCATGCTGAATATGGCCACGAGCAACGGCATCGTGATGACACCGCCCAAAAAGCGCGTCACGACCACTCGCCGTATGGGGTCGACCGCCATCATTTCCATGGCCGACAATTGGTCGGTCGCGCGCATCAATCCCAACTCCGAGGCCAGCGCGGTACCCGCACGCCCGGCAAAGAGCAGCGCCGTGATCACCGGACCCAGCTCCCTCACCAAGCCGACCGCCGCCGCGGTGCCCAACGCCTCCGTGGAACCAAAACGTTGCAGGAGTTGAAAGCCCTGCAGGCCCAGAACCATGCCGACGAACAGCCCCGAGAGCATGATGATGACCAGCGACAGCGCTCCGGAATTGAAGATCTGCTGCACGATCAAATCGAATCGCAGCAGAGCGCGCGGCGAATAAGCGATCAGGCGCAGCAAGAAGCGCGTGACCGCACCCAAGCCCTCCAGTGCATCGATGAGGCTTTCCCACAGTTCTCTTATTAGTGTCAATGATCCTCGCCGCGCGCCAACAGCTCACCGAAATAGTCAGGAGCCGGATAATGAAACGGAACCGGTCCGTCCGCCAATCCACCCATGAACTGCCGCACGATGTCAGACGGATAGCTCTGCAGCTGCTGCGGTGTGCCGCGCGCCACGACCTTGCCGCCCGACAGCAAGAACACCGTGTCGGCCACGGTCGAGATTTCGTGCACGTCGTGCGACACCACGATGCTGGTCAGACCGAGCGCGTCATTCAGACGGCGAATCAGCCTTAATATCACGCCCATCGAGATCGGATCCAGGCCGACGAACGGCTCGTCGTAGAGCAAGATTTCCGGGTCCATGACGATCGCGCGCGCCAAGGCGACGCGCCGCGTCATTCCGCCCGACAGCTCCGCGGGCATCAGCTCGGCCGCACCGCGTAGACCGACCGCCTGCAGCTTGGTGAGCACCAATTGGCGAATGATCCGTTCCGGAAGATGCGTGTGCTCGCGCAGCGGAAAGGCGACGTTTTCAAAGACGCTCAAATCGGTGAGCAAGGCGCCGTTCTGGAACAGCATGCCCATGCGCCGGCGCAACAGGTACAGCCCCGCCCTGCGCAGGGTGCGCATGTCCTGCCCCGCCACCTGAATCGAGCCGCCGGCGGCGGACACTTGCCCGGTAATCAGGCGCAGCAACGTGGTCTTGCCCGTGCCGCTCGGTCCCATCACGGCGGTCACCCGGCCACGCACAATGTCCATGTCGAGGCCGCTAAACACCGGCCGGCTGCTGACGGCGTAATCCAAGTTGCGGATCTCGACGATGGAGGTGGTCTGATTCAATGATTTGCTTAGGTGGCGAGTTCCGCGCCGGATGCGGCGCGGAACCTTGCTAGCGCGGGAACTTTTACGCCGCGGAACTTTCCATCGAGCTCTTGTACGCTCCGCCGGCCGCCAAACCGTTGAGCTTGGCGCGGATGAACAGCTCCTTCTGGCCGCTCGCGAAGGCCGCTGGATTGCCGCCCCAAGCGCGCAGCGCGGTCTCCTGCAGCGCGCGTCCGTAGCTGAACGTGAGCGCCCACGGCAGCGGTCCGGCCGCATTCAACAAATTCAGATGCACGGTTGCCTCGGTCGGGCTCTGACCGCCCGACAGAAACGCGATGCCGGGCACCGCGGACGGCACATGCCGCTTCAAGGTCCGCAGGGTGGCTTCCGCGACCTGCTCGGCTGAAGGCTGCTGCGGGCACTTCTTGCCCGCCACCACCATATTCGGCTTGAGCACCATGCCTTCCAGGAAGATGCGCGCGGCAAAAAGTTGCCCAAACACGCTTTGCAGGACCGCGTTCGTCACCTCTTCGCAGCGTTCCAACGAATGACTGCCGTCCATCAAAACTTCCGGCTCGACGATCGGCGCTATCCCGGCCTCCTGGGACAAAGCTGCGTAGCGCGCCAGTGCCTGCGCGTTGGCCTCGATCGCATACGCGCTCGGAATGCCCGCGCCGATATCGATCACGGCGCGCCATTTCGCGAATCTCGCACCCAATTTGTAGTACTCGGCAAACCGCTCGCGCAAGCCGTCGAGTCCCTCGGTGATCGTCTCGCCGGGAAATCCGGCCAGGGGCTTGGCACCTTTGTCGACCTTGATTCCCGGTATCATTGCATGTTGGCTCAGATACGCCGGGAAGGGCATGCCGTCCTTGGTTTTCTGACGCAGCGTTTCGTCGTACAGAATCACGCCGCTGATGAATTCGCTCGCACCCGGCGTCGTGAATAGCATCTCGCGGTACGTGCGTCGGCTCTCCTCCGTCGATTCGAGTTTGATGCTGGCGAAGCGCTTCCCAATGGTGCTGGTGCTCTCGTCGGCGGCCAAGATGCCTCGATGTTTTGCGACCAACGCATGCGCCGTGGCGGCTAGCTCTAAGGTGTTCATGACTGGCGTCTCTCGTTGATAATTGACGGGAATAGATCGTCGAAGGATAACAAAACCGGACTGGTTACGCGCCCGGGGTGGAACTTCGAACCAAATAGGACTAAACTTGTCCTACATAAGGAGTGCTTCAGGTAAGGCAGATTCATATGTTGCGAATGGGTAAACTGACTGACTATGCAACCGTCGTGCTCGCGAGTTTAGCGCAGGAGCCGGCCCGGCACCGCGCCGCCGCGGAATTGGCCGAACGCACGCGTCTGAGCCGGCCCACGGTCAGCAAGGTTCTGAAAGGTCTGCAACGCGCCGGCATGGTGATTTCCTCGCGCGGTTCGCAGGGCGGTTATCGGCTCGCGCGTGACCCCCAGCATATTACCGCGGCGCAAATTCTCGACGTGTTCGAAGGTCCAATTGCCATTACCGAATGCAGCGGCGCCTCCAGCCAATGCGGCATCGAGCGGATGTGTCGAGTCGGCAGCGCGTGGCAGCGCGTCAATGCCGCCATACGCCGCGCTCTGGATGACGTGACGCTGCAGCAGTTGGCGGGGCTCGATTCCGCGGCTTTGCGCGTCTCGAACCTGTCGTTGGACATTCGCCGCCCCGCGCCTTGAGGCGGCGGCGCGGCCATTTCGAATTGCAGGTGTAACGGCTACTGGAAATCAATCGTGTCGAGCAAATCACAAGATGTTGAAGCACTCATCGGCCAGAGGTATCGGCATGGCTTCATCACGGATATCGAAACCGATAGTTTGCCACCAGGACTCGATGAGGAGGTCGTACGCGCGATATCGCTGAAGAAAAAGGAACCGACGTTCTTGCTCGATTGGCGCCTGAAGGCGTTTCGGCACTGGCAAACCATGCAGGAGCCGACGTGGGCGCATGTGCGCTACAAGCCGATCGACTACCAGGACATCTCTTACTATTCGGCGCCCCGCGCTCCGCTCAATGCGCCGAAGAGCATCGATGAGGTGGACCCAAAATTGCTCGCGACCTATGCCAAGCTGGGCATACCGCTGCACGAGCGTGCGCGCCTCGCAGGCGTTGCCGTCGATGCGGTATTCGACAGCGTGTCGGTGGCCACGACCTTCAAAGACAAACTCGCCAAGGCCGGCGTCCTGTTTTGCTCGTTTTCCGATGCCGTTCGCGATCATCCGCATCTGATCGAGCAGTATTTGGGGACGGTCGTTCCCGCGGGCGACAACTTCTTCGCGGCGCTGAATTCCGCCGTGTTCTCCGACGGCTCGTTCGTGTACGTGCCCGCCGGGGTGCGCTGCCCGATGGAATTGTCGACCTACTTTCGGATCAATGCGGCCAAGACCGGCCAATTCGAGCGCACTCTGATCATCGCGGCGGAGGGTGCAACGGTCAGCTATCTGGAAGGCTGCACCGCGCCGATGCGCGACGAGAACCAGCTGCACGCCGCGGTGGTGGAACTCGTCGCCTTGGACGATGCGCAGATCAAGTACTCGACCGTGCAGAATTGGTATCCCGGAGATGAGAACGGGCTCGGCGGAATCTACAACTTCGTCACCAAGCGCGGCGAGTGCCGCGGCCGCAATTCCAAGATCTCCTGGACTCAGGTCGAAACCGGCTCCGCCATTACCTGGAAATATCCCAGCTGCGTGTTGAAAGGCGAGAACTCGATCGGCGAATTCTATTCCGTGGCGGTGGTCAACAATTATCAGCAAGCCGACACCGGCACCAAGATGATTCACATCGGGCGCAATACGAAGAGTACGATCGTTTCGAAGGGCATCTCGGCCGGCCACGCCGAGAACACGTATCGCGGCCTCGTGAAAATTTTGCCGAGCGCCGCGGGCGCGCGCAACTTCACGCAATGCGATTCCTTGCTGATGGGTGCCAAATGCGCGGCGAACACTTTCCCGTACATGGAAGTCAAGAATCCCACCGCGACCGTCGAGCACGAGGCCAGCACTTCGAAAATCGGCGAGGACCAGTTGTTCTACTGCCTGCAGCGCGGCATTTCCGCGGAAGACGCGGTCAATATGATCGTCAGCGGCTTCTGCAAAGTCGTGTTCAAGGAACTGCCGATGGAATTCGCGGTCGAGGCCCAGAATCTATTGAGCGTGAGTTTGGAGGGCGCGGTCGGCTGACCCCCCTCTCAAAGGAAGCGTCAAGGAAACCTAGGTTGCTGCAAATATCCGAATTGAGCGCTCGCGTGGCGGGCAAAGAGATTCTCAAAGGAATCAACCTCGAGGTCAGAGCGGGCGAGGTGCACGCCATCATGGGTCCGAACGGCTCCGGCAAGAGCACCCTCGCTCAGGTGTTGGCCGGCCGCGAGGATTATGAAGTCACGGGCGGCTCGGTCACCTTCGAGGGGCGTGACCTGTTGGCGTTGCCCGCCGAAGAACGCGCGCGCGCCGGGCTCTTTCTCGCGTTTCAATACCCGGTGGAAATTCCCGGTGTCAACAATGTCTACCTGCTCAAGGCGGCGCTGAACGCCAAGCGTAAAGCCGCCGGCGAGCCGGAGGTCGACGCTTACGAGTTTCTGGCGCTCGTCAAGCAGAAGATGAAGCTCATGCAAATGAGCGAGGCCTTTCTTACGCGCGGCGTCAACGAGGGCTTCTCGGGCGGCGAGAAAAAACGCAACGAGATTTTGCAGATGCTGGTCCTGGAACCGAAGCTCGCGATCCTCGATGAAACGGACTCGGGTCTCGATATCGACGCGCTCAAGGTCGTCTCCATGGGCGTGAACAGCCTGCGCGACCCCGCGCGCGCGGTGGTGATTGTGACGCACTACCAGCGATTGCTGGACTACATCGTGCCGGATAAGGTCCATGTGCTCTCGGGGGGGCGCATCTTGAAGTCGGGGGACCGCTCGCTCGCGCTCGAACTCGAGCAGCGCGGCTACGATTGGGTAAGAGAGAGTCGAGTCGCATGACCCCGCGGCAGCATTCCCCCGCCGCAGCGAAGTCAGCGGCGCTGCGATCCTTCGAAGCGCAGTGGCTTGCGCGCGATGCCGATCCGCTGCAGGCGCTCCGTGAGGAGGCCATGCAGCGCTTCCTGCGCTTGGGGTTGCCGACTCAGCGCGATGAGAGCTGGCGCTACACCAATCTGCGACATTTGGCCGCGCAGAGTTTCGTCGACGCACCGCGCGCGCCGGCGGGGAATCTGGAGCCAACGGATTCGCTGGGCCTATCGAGCGTGGCGGAACGCACGGCTACGGTGCTCATGGTGAACGGCTATCCGGCTCTGCCCGCGAGCATGGATTTATCTTTCAACGGGGTAGAAATCAGCAGTTTGCGAGATTTATCCCGATCCGACTCGAGGCTTTTGGCGCGCTATCTGCAACCCCTGTCGGATGCCGATGAAGCGCGCTGGGGGCTGCTCAACACGGCTTTATTCGCCGATGGGCTCTTCCTCAAGGTCAACACCCGCCTCAACGCACTGCTCGTCATTTTGCACGTTGCAACGGCCGAAGGCCCCGACCGCGTCGCCTATCCGCGAGTCATCATCGAAGCCTCGCCCGGATCGAGCGCCACGATCATCGAGCACCATGTCCAGAGCGGCGATGAGACGCCGCTGTGCAATTCCGCCACTCGCATCGCGCTCAAACGGGAGGCGCAGATCGAGCACTATCGGGTGTTTGCAACCGGCCCCGCCTCCGAGCATATCGACTCCTTGGACATAGGCCAGGAGCGCGGCAGCCGTTGCAGCCAGTTCACCATAGCATTGGGCGGCGGCCTGGTGCGCGCATCGCTCCGCGCGCAGTTGAATGAGCCGGGTGCCTGCCTCGACAGTTACTCGTTGCTGGTCGGCCACGAGCAGCGCCACGTCGACTGCGTGAACATCGCCACACACGGCGCGCCGGACACACGCAGCCGTCAAACGGCGCGGTCGATCGCGAGCGGCACCAGTCGCGTGATCTTCAACAGCAAAGTCGTGGTCGAGGCCGGCGCCGTGCGCGCGGAGTCGCAGCAATCCTGCCGTGGCTTGCTGCTGTCGCCCGCCGCTGAAATCGATTCGCGGCCACAATTGGAGATTCGTGCCGATGAGGTCAAGTGCGCCCATGGCGCCACCACCGGACGCCTGGATCCCGACATGCTCTTCTACATGCTTTCCCGCGGCTTGGACCGCGACACCGCTCAGAGCCTGCTCATCTATGCATTCCTTGCCGATGTACTCACGGGGATGTCCGTGCCCTCGGCCCGCGCCGCCATAGAAAACGCGTTGATCGACCAATTGCCCGATTCCCAGGTGCTGCAGAAATTCCGATGAAGAACATCGCCGTGCTCGATGATATCCCCCGCTTCGATGTGCCGGCCGTGCGCCGCGAGTTCCCGGTGCTGGCCCGCCTGGTGCACGGCAAACCGCTGGCGTACTTGGACAACGGCGCGTCCGCGCAGCGTCCGAACGCGGTCATCGATGCGGTCGATAACTACGAACGCCATCACCATGCCAACATTCATCGCGGCGTACACACTTTGAGCCAGGAGGCGACGGCGCTGTATGAAGGGGCACGCGACCGGTTGGTGCGGTTCCTCAATGCACGTTCGCGCCACGAGATCATTTTCGTGCGCGGCACGACGGAGGCGATCAATCTGGTTGCGCAAAGTTATGCGCGGCCCATTCTCAAGGCGGGCGATGAGCTGCTCATCACCCATCTCGAGCATCACGCCAACATCGTGCCCTGGCAGATCCTGTGCGAGCAAACCGGCGCGCAGCTCAAGGTGGCGCCCATGGATGCGCGCGGCGAGGTCCACGCCGAGGCCGTCGAGGCGCTGATGAGCTCGCGCACCCGACTCCTCGCCTGCGCGCACGTGTCCAATGCTCTGGGCACGGTACTGCCCGTGCGCCGCCTGATCGCCGCAGCCAAGGCGCGCGGCATCGCCACATTGATCGACGGCGCACAGGCGGTGCCGCACATGGCCGTCGATGTGCGGGACCTAGGGTGCGATTTCTACGCCTTTTCCGGACACAAGCTGTTCGGCCCCACCGGCATTGGCGTGCTCTACGGCCGCGAGGCGCTGCTCGAGCGCATGCCGCCGTGGCAGGGGGGCGGCGACATGATTCTTGCGGTGAGCTTCGATAAGACGACTTACAACAGCTTGCCGTTCAAATTCGAGGCGGGTACACCCAACATCTCCGGCGCCATCGGCTTGGGTGCCGCCGTCGACTTCCTGCAGTCGCTGGATCTCGACGCGGCGCGCGCTCATGAACACTCCCTCCTCGAATATGCGACTCGCGCCCTGAGCGGGATCGCCGACCTGCGCATCATCGGCACGGCGAGCAACAAGGCGAGTTTGATCTCTTTCGTGGTCGCCGGCCTGCATCCGCACGATCTCGGCACGATTCTGGACGAAGACGGCATCGCCGTTCGCACCGGCCACCATTGCGCCATGCCGGTGATGGAGTTCTTCAAAGTACCCGCCACCGCGCGCGCCTCGTTCGCCTTCTACAACACGTTCGAGGAAATCGATCGCCTCGCCGCCGCCGTCGCACGTGCCCGAGCGATATTTGCCTAAAGAACCGGCCATGGAACTCAACGAGCTCTACCGCGACGTAATCCTCGACCACAACCGCCGGCCGCGAAATTTCGGCCCGCTGGAGCCGGCCGACGCCAGCGTCGAGGGCTTCAATCCCATGTGCGGTGACCGCCTCACGCTCAAGCTCAAGCTCACCGCCGACAGGATCGCGGATATTCGTTTCGAAGGTCAGGGCTGCGCGATCTCGACGGCTTCGGCCTCGCTGATGACCGAGGCCGTCAAGGGTAAGACGCGCGCGGAGGCGCTTGAATTGTTCGATCGGGTCCACCATCTGTTGACCGATGAAGAGGCGCCCGGCGACGATCTCGGCAAGCTCGCCGCATTGTCCGGGGTCCGCCAGTTTCCGGCACGCGTCAAGTGCGCGAGCCTCTGCTGGCACACCCTCGCCTCCGCTCTGCGATCGCCAGAAGCGCGGACTGCGCCCGCGGTGTCCACCGAATGAGAATTTGAGCCATGCACTCCTACGCAAATGAACCGATTGTCGTGCAGCGCGAGGTGAAGGCCGTTGCGATACCCGCCGGCGTCGAAGTCAACTTGAAACTGGGCTCGGTGGGCTACATCACCCAGGCGCTGGGTGGCAGCTTCACGGTGTACATCGACGGCAATCTATTCCGCATCGGCGGTCAGGACGCGGATGCCATCGGGAAAACCGCCGCGAAGGTGCCCGACGTTCCGGCGGGCGCCTCGGAGGAAGATATCAGGAACGTCGTGTGGCAGCAGCTCAAGACCTGCTACGACCCGGAGATCCCGGTAAATATCGTCGATCTGGGGCTGGTCTACGAATGCGATGTCTCCAAGAACGAGGACGCGACGCGAACTGTCGACATCAAGATGACGCTGACGGCTCCCGGCTGCGGCATGGGCGAGATCCTGATTCAGGACGTGCGCGACAAAGTTCGACTCGTCCCGACCGTCGCTCGCGCCAATGTCGAACTGGTGTTTGACCCCCCATGGAATCACTCCATGATGTCGGATGAGGCTCGTCTACAAACCGGTATGATGTGAGGAAGTCGATTACCTGGATCGATGCCGGAGCCGCTGCGGCCCTGGGCGACGGGCAAACTATTTCGGTGGCCGTAGGCCACCGCATGGTTGCCGTGGTGCGCAGCGGCGAGGAGTACTTCGCCATTGAGGACGTCTGCACGCACGACGGCGCCGAACTCGCGGGCGGGACGATCGAAGGCGCCGAAATCATTTGTCCGCGCCATGGCGCGCGGTTCTGTCTGCGGACGGGCCAGGCGTTGACGCCGCCCGCCTATGAGCCGGTTCGCGTCTTCGCAACCAAGATCGATGGTGGTCACGTGTGGGTATGCGCAGACTGACGCTGTTGCGCCACGGGCAGGCGCAAGCCGTCGAGACGTGCACGGAGGACTTCGAGCGCGCGCTGACGCGCCGCGGCTGTATCGAAGCGCAAGAAATCGCGGCGCGTCTCGTGTATCGCAACCTGATACCGGATTTGATTCTGGTGAGTCCGGCCGAGCGGGCATGGAGCACTGCCGAGATCATCGCCGGCACCTGCGAGCTGGACAACAAGCAGGTGGTGCAATGCGCGCGCGAACTGTATTTGGCGACTCCGGAAGCTACATGGCGGCTGCTCGCGCGGCGCGACCCCGCCCTGCGCCACATTCTCATCTGCGGCCACAATCCCGGCCTGAGCCAGCTCGCGAGCCGCTTAGGCCCCAAGCCGCAGCGGCGCAGCTTGCCGACCGGCGGATTCGCCACGGCCGTTTGGCAGCATGCGAGCTGGGATGCGCTGCAGCCGGAGACGGCCATCAGCTGTGAGCTCGACGACCCCGAAAGCACGGCGGACCTCTGGGCCTAGCTAGGACCCGGTCTCTCACGCGTTTTGTAAAAGCGGGTGTGCCACAGCCATTTATCCAAGCGGTGGCTGTCGATCTTCTCATCCGGCGTCATTGGCGGGGCATCTCATATCACAGGGCGACGGCGCTATAATGCGGGTGTTTCATCCATCCCGATCCGGAGATTTTCAAGGATACAGTGCTAAAGGAATTTCGTGAAAGACTCGAGCGCGAAACTCAGGCGCTCGACGCCGCTGGGCTGCTCAAGCGTGAGCGGATCATCGTCTCGCCCCAGGGACCGGTCGTCAAACTCGCCGATGGCCGCGAAATGATCAACCTATGCGCCAATAACTACTTGGGCCTGGCGAACCATCCCGCGGTGCTGCAGGCGGCACGCGAGGCGCTGACTCGGTTCGGCTACGGCGTCGCATCGGTGCGTTTCATCTGCGGTACGCAAAGCGTACATCGCGAGTTGGAGGAACGCCTAAGCACCTACTTGGGGATGGAGGATACGATACTGTATTCGTCCTGCTTCGACGCGAATGGCGGTCTGTTCGAAACGCTGCTCGATGCCGAAGATGCGGTCATCAGCGACGCGCTGAATCACGCGAGCATCATCGACGGCGTACGGCTGTGCAAAGCCCGGCGGTTGCGCTATGCGAACAACGATTTGAACGAGCTCGAGCAGGCCTTGAAGGACTCACAGAGCGCCCGCGTGCGGCTGATCGCAACGGACGGCGTGTTTTCCATGGACGGCTCCATCGCCAAGCTTGGGGAGATCTGTGAGTTGGCCGAGCTCTACGGCGCCCTGGTGATGGTGGACGATTCGCACGCGACGGGATTCATCGGCGCGCGCGGCCGCGGCTCGCACGAGCTGCGCGGCGTCATGGACCGAGTCGACATCATGACCGGCACCCTGGGCAAAGCGCTGGGCGGGGCAAGCGGCGGCTATGTGGCCGCGCGCAGAGAAATCGTCGGCTGGCTGCGGCAGCGATCCAGACCTTATTTATTCTCGAACAGCATCGCACCCCCGGTCGCGGCGGGGACTCTGCGTGTGCTCGATTTGCTGGAGAGTTCGCCCGAGCTGCGCAACCGCGTGCATGCGAACGCGCGCTATTTTCGCGAGCAGATGCAGCGGTTGGGCTTCAATCTGCTGCCCGGCGAACACCCCATTGTGCCCATCATGCTCGGCGAGGCTCCGCTGGCGGTGCGTCTCGCGGAACGCATGCAGGCCGAAGGCGTCTATGTCGTGGCGTTCGCCTTTCCGGTCGTTCCGCACGGAAAAGCCCGAATACGCACCCAATTGAGTGCGGCGCATTCGACGGCGCAACTCAATCAGGTGATCAAAGCGTTCGGTCGCGCGGGCCGCGAGCTCGGCATCATTCAATAGGGGTACTGATGAAAGCGCTGGTCAAAGCTCGTGCGGAACCTGGCATCTGGATGCAGGATGTGCCGGAACCGTCGGTCGGGCACAATGATGTGCTGATCAAAGTGCACCGCTCCGCTATCTGCGGGACGGACATGCACATCTACAACTGGGACGCCTGGGCGCAGAAGACCGTGCCGGTGCCCATGGCCGTGGGTCATGAGTACTCGGGCGAAATCGTCGAGATGGGGAGCGAAGTGTGCGGCTTCAAAATCGGCGATCGCGTGTCCGGCGAGGGGCACATTACCTGCGGGCATTGCCGCAACTGCCGCGCCGGACGGCGTCATCTGTGCCGCAACACGTTGGGAGTCGGCGTGAACCGCGCCGGCGCATTCGCCGAATATTTGACGATACCCGCGACCAATGTGTTCAAGTTGTCGCCCGCCATCGACGATGAGATCGCGTCGATTCTCGACCCATTCGGCAACGCCACCCATACGGCGCTGGCGTTCAATATCGTCGGCGAGGATGTGCTCATCACCGGCGCCGGTCCGATCGGCATCATGGCGGTGGCGATCGCACGCCATTGCGGAGCGCGCCACGTCGTCATCACCGACGTGAACGATTATCGATTGGGCTTGGCCGCGGCGATGGGTGCCTCGAGGGCGCTCAACGTGTCGCGCGAGTCGCTCGACGATGCGATGCGCGAGCTCGGCATGGAAGAAGGCTTCGACGTCGGCTTCGAAATGTCGGGCAACGCCGCTGCGCTGCGCGAGATGCTGCGCACGATGAATCATGGCGGCAGCATCTCGATGCTCGGCATTCCCCCGGGCGAAACCGCCATCGATTGGAACCAAGTCATTTTCAAGGGCCTCGTGATCAAGGGCATCTACGGTCGCGAGATGTTCGAGACCTGGTACAAGATGGCGGCCATGTTGCAGAGCGGATTGAACGTTCGCCCGGTCATCACGCACCGCTTGGGCGTGAACGATTACCTCGAAGGCTTCAAGATCATGAATTCCGGCAAGTCCGGCAAAGTCATTCTAGACTGGTCGGCGCTCTAGAGCGCGCGGCGGCCGGCCCCCCGGCCCGCGCCGAAGGGAGAGGCACGACTTTCTTTATCGCGCAGGGGGATACCGGCGCCGTATGCTCGGCCGGCGAACCACAGCGAGCAGCTGGAACAGGCAGGGCGGTTAGCGCCCGACGAGCACGCGTCGCGCGCCGGGCGGCTCCTTGCACCAGCAGTACGCGTACAGCCCGCGAGGATCGTTGAGCTGCGCAATCGCGCGCGCCTGTTCCAGAACCGGATCCAAAACTCGCTCGATGTCGCTGCGCGGCGCAAAGATGCCCGCCATTTGCCCCAGGCGCAGTGCCTCGGAGCGCAATTGCATGAAGAGTTCCTCGCGCAGCGACAGTTCGGACTCGATGTAGTCCACCTCGTAATCCGGGCCGAGTTCGGCGAGCTTGGCGGCCGCATCGGTGGCGTCCTTGAGGCCGCCGAGGTGATCCACCAAACCGACACGTTGCGCATCGACGCCCGCCCATACCCGTCCTTGTGCGATCTTATCCACCTCATCGACGCTTTTCTTGCGGCCCTCGCCGACGCGCCGCAAGAATTCTGCGTACGCGTGATCGACGGAACTCTGCAGGATTTGTCGCCCGGCGGGCAATAGGGCACGGTCCAAGCGCATGTCCCCGGCGAGCGCCGTGGTGCCGAGGCCGTCCACCTTGACGCCGAGTTTTTCCAGGGTGCGCTGGAAGGTGGGCACCACCGAGAACACGCCGATGGAACCCGTCAGCGTGGTGGCGCTCGCGAAGATTTGGTTGGCGGCGGCGGATATGTAGTATCCGCCCGACGCCGCATATGTGCTCATCGACACGACCACGGGTTTGCCGGCTCTGCGCAGCGCCTGTACTTCGCGAAGAATCTGCTCCGCTGCGAACATGCTGCCGCCCGGGCTGTCGACACGCAAAACCACCGCCTTGACCGTGTTGTCATAGCGCGCCTGGCGCAGCAGATCCGCGGTGCTTTCACCCCCGATCTTGCCCGGCGGTTGATGGCCGTCGAGAATCTCCCCGGACGCGACCACGATGCCGACCTTGGCGTCGGACTTGGATCTCAACACGCGCTTGGCGCGGATCGCCGCCAGGTACTGATTCATCCCGATTGAACTGAAAGAGTGGGTGTCCTGATCCTCCCCCACCAGGCTCTTCAGCTCATCGGCCATCTGACGACGGCTCTTCAGTGCGGTGACCAAACCGCGCTGCAGCGCCAACTTTGCGGCGTCGCCGTTCACGGCGGCCAAGGCCCCAGGCGCGTCGGCGACGTAATCGTTCAGAGCGTTGGCGGGCAGGGAGCGGGCGCGCGTGACATCTTGGCTGTACGCATTCCACAGCGCCTCGAGCCACACCGAGCTCTCTTCGCGCTCGCTCGGCGCCATGTCGCTGCGCGAGAATTGGTCGGTATAGCTCTTGAAGGTACCCGCCCGGAAGACATTGACGTCGACGCCGAGCTTGTCGATCGTGTCCTTCAGGAACATGCGGTAGTAGCTGAAGCCGTCGACGTACACCAGACCCAGCGGATCGAGATACACCTCACCGGCTTGGGCGGCGAGGTAGTACTGCGTCTGGTCGAGCGAATCGGCCCCCACGACCACTCGCTTACCGGCGCGGCGAAAATCACGCAAGGAAACGCCGATCTCCTGCAATTTCGACAGCCCCGAAGCGCTCAAATTGCCGAGATCCAGAACGATCAGCTTGATGCGCGAGTCGCTTTTGGCCGCCTGAATGGCATCGATCACGTCCTTCAGGAGGGTTTCGGGCGCAGGGCCGCCGGAAGCTTGGCCAAACGCGCGGCGCACCGGATCGCTCGACAGCTGTTCGACCAGTTCACCCTCGGGCGCGATGACCAGTGCGGCGCTGCGCGGCACGATCGGAATCGACGTGTGCAGCGCCGCGAGGATGAAGCCGAATATGATCAGCAATAAAATGAGATGAAGGACCCTGCGTACGCCCTCCAGAATTCGCCAAACAAGCGCAAAAAAACCACGCATCAGAGCTGACCTGACCCCCATTCACCGCTTCGCGGCCGGCGTGTACGCACGACTCGAGCGTCAGATTTTCTGGTCGATTCGCGCCGCCTTACCGGACAGATCACGCAGGTAATATAGCTTGGCGCGCCGTACGGCGCCGCGACGTTTGACGCTGACCTCGCTGATCGAGGGACTGAAGGTCTGGAACACGCGCTCCACGCCTTCGCCGTGCGAAATCTTGCGCACCGTGAACGAAGAATTCAGGCCCCGATTCTTCTTGGCGATCACCACGCCCTCATAGGCTTGAACGCGTTCACGGTCGCCTTCGACCACTTTGACTTGCACGACCACGGTGTCGCCGGGGTTGAAGTCCGGAAACTTGCGCGCCGCGCGCTCAGCGTTCAATTCCTGAATGATCTTGTTCATCGTTATCACCCTCACCGTAACAATCGTCAATGACCGGACTCTCTTCGACTCGCCGCCCCTTGAAGGTCGTGCGCTTGAAGTCCTCCAATAGCGCCCGCTCCTCACCGCTCACACCGCGCCGCTCGAGCAGGTCGGGCCGGCGCAGCCACGTGCGCCCCAGCGCTTGCTGCAAACGCCAGCGGCGGATCGCGGCATGATCGCCGGACGCCAGAACCGCGGGCACCGCATGACCGTCCACCGAGGCGGGCCGCGTATAATGCGGCCAATCCAGCAACCCGTCAGTAAACGATTCCTGCGCCGCCGATTCCTCGCTGCCGAGTGCGCCGGGCAACAGCCGCACGATCGCATCGATTGCCACCAGTGCAGGCAGTTCGCCGCCCGTCAGCACATAATCGCCAATTGACCATTGCTCGTCGATCTCGCATTCGATGAACCGCTCATCGACACCCTCGTAGCGTCCTGCCACCAAGATCAGACCGGGCCCATCGCACGCCGCTCGCGCCCTACTCTGGTCAAACCTAAGCCCGTCCGCACCCAAATAGACGCGCCGGCTACCGGGCGGCAGCGCCGCAACGGCTGCGCGCACGGCGTCCCGCAACGGCTCAACCTTGAGCACCATGCCGGGTCCCCCACCGTACGGGCGATCGTCCACGGTGCGGTGCACATCGGTGGTGTAATCGCGCGGATCGAAATAGTCGACCTCGACCACGCCCCGCTCGAGCGCCCGCCCCAGCACGCCATGCGCCAACGTGTCGCGAACCATGAGCGGAAACAAAGACACCACTGCAATACGCATGCGCTTCAAAGTCCGCCCACCTCGCCCGCCTCGCCAGCGCCACCTAGCCGGCCGCCGTCTCCCAGTCGACGACGATCCGCCGTGCCTGCAAGTCCACGCGCTGCACATACTGCGGCACGGCCGGCACCCAATATTCCTGTTCGCCGCGCACCACCATCAGGGCATGCGCCGGTGTCTCGGCAAAATGCTGCACGACCCCAAGTCGCACACCCTGAAGATTCACCACCTCGCAGCCGATCAAATCGGCCCGGTAGAAATCCCTGCTCGCGCGCGGCGGCAGCTCGCTACGCAGCACGGCGACTTGCGCGCCCCTAAGCAACTGCGCCTCGTCGCGGCCGTCCACTCCGGCGAGCTTGACGGTCAGCTGCCCGCCGCTGTGGCCGCGGGCCTCGATTCTATAGGGCCGCCAGGTGCCGTGCAGGCGCAACTGCACGCTGCGATGCTCCAGCAACCGGTCAGGCGGATCCGTATAAGAGCGGAGCTTGACCCAACCGCGAACACCAAAAGGCGCACCCACGACACCAACCTCGATGAGCGAAGGGGGTTCGCCGTTCATCGCTCCGCCCGGCGCTACTTTTTCGGGAATCCTTATGCGGCCTGTTTGCGAAAAGCCGTCAGCAGAGACTTGACGCGATCCGACATATGCGCGCCTTCCTTCAGCCAATGCTCGATCCGCGCCACGTTCAGGCGCAGCTTGATTTCGGCGCCGCGCGCGACGGGATTGAATATCCCAACACTTTCCAGGCTGGTGCCGCCCTGGCGTTTGCGGCTATCGGTCACTACAACGTGATAAAACGGCGTCTTCTTGCCACCGCGTCGAGTCAAACGGATCGTCACCATCTTGGATTCACCTTGCAATGACCGAGCCGCTCATTGTAATGAATTTGAGGGCGTCAGGGCAACTAGGTCTAGGGCGTCGGCTATGGCTTTGGACCAAATCCCGGCGGCAACCGGCCACCCATGCCGCGCATCATGTTCTTCAGCATCCCGCCCTTGGCGAGCTTTTTCATGGTTTTTTGCATCTGATCGAACTGCTTCAACAAGCGGTTGACCTCCGGCAGCTGCACGCCCGCCCCTGCTGCGATGCGTCGCTTGCGCGAGCCATCGATCATTTCCGGACGTCGGCGCTCGCGCGGGGTCATCGAGTCGATGATGCCCATCTGCCGCTTGAGCGTCTGCGGATTCACCGCGCCGGCCGCGGCGGCGGCGTTGGCCTGCATTTGCGCCGGCAACTTGTCGAGCAACGCGGACATGCCGCCCATTTGTTGCAATTGACTCAACTGGTCGCGCAAATCCGCTAGATCGAAGGATTTGCCCTTGCTGATTTTCTTGGCGAGCTTTTCGGCCTTTTCCCGGTCGACCTTCTCCTGCACCTGCTCGACCAGAGACAGCACATCGCCCATCCCCAAGATGCGGGACGCAATTCGCTCCGGTTGGAACAGCTCGAGCGCTTCGGATTTCTCACCTATACCGATGAAGAGTATCGGTTTGCCGGTCACCTGTCGGACCGACAAGGCCGCTCCCCCGCGCGCATCGCCGTCGGCCTTGGTGAGGATCACACCGGTCAAGCTCAAGGCCTCGTTGAACGCCTTGGCGGCGTTGACGGCATCCTGACCCGCCATGCTGTCGACGACGAAGAGCCGCTCATGGGGGTCGAGCGCGGCTGCCAGCTCACTGACTTCGGCCATCATCTCGGCATCGATGTGCAAGCGGCCTGCCGTATCGAGCAACAGCACATCGTAGGCCTGCAGCGTCGCCTCGTTGAGCGCGCGCTTCGCAATCGCAACCGGTGATTCACGCGTGTCGCCGGTCGCGAATCCGGCACCGACTTGGGAGGCGAGAGTTTGCAGCTGCAGAATGGCTGCCGGCCGGTACACGTCGGTACTGACCAGCAACACTTTCTTGTTCTGCTTCTCGATGAGCCAGCGCGCGAGCTTGCCGGCGGTCGTGGTCTTGCCGGCGCCCTGCAGGCCGGCGAGCAGGACGACGACGGGCCGCTGCGCGCGCAGGTTCAGGCCGGGACTGGGCTCACCCATGAGGCGCACGAGCTCCTCATGCACCACTTTGATGAAAGCTTGCCCGGGCGTCAGGCTCTTTGTCACTTCGACGCCGACTGCGCGTGCTTTGATCGAATCGGTGAAGCTCTTCACCACGGGAAGCGCAACGTCGGAGTCGAGCAGTGCGAGCCGAACTTGCCGCACGGCGTCGGCGATATTGTCCTCGCGTAAGTAGCCGCGGCCGGACAATGTTTGCAGAGCGCTGGAGAGGCTGGAAGTGAGGCGGTCAAACATAGTGCGGTTATTATAGTTGGTTCGCGGCTGAGTTCGCGCCCGGATTCTTGCGGCCGGCGAGGTGCGACCAGCTAGGCGCACTTGAGTCCTTGTGTCATGATTTACGCAGCCGTGATCCTCGCCATTACCCTGTTTGCGCTCTACACCGCCAGTGCCTGGGTCATGCTACGAAGTGTGAACAATCCGCGGGGGGATCCCCTCGCTTGGGCGGTTACGCTCACGGCCATCCTTGCTCACAGCGACGCGATCGTGCACAGGATGCGCTCGGTCGGACCGTTTGCCATCGGCCTGCTCGAAGCCGTCTCGATGCTTGCCTGGACGTTGAGCGTGGTGGCGTGCTTCATTGCCATCGAGCGACAGAATCGCGCCTTGACGGTGATCCTGCTCGGCATCGCGGCGTTCGGCGCCGCCGCGACCGGAACCGGTCACAGCTATGCCGCAGAGACGGCGCCCGGCTGGGAGCTGACCGCGCATATCCTTCTTTCCATGGGCGCAGCAGCACTTCTGTTCGCCGCCGCCGTCACGGCCCTGTTGTGGGTGTACTCGGACCGCCGGCTGCGCACGCACCGAATCGCGGATCTGCCGACCGTGCTGCCGCCGCTCGATGCGCTCGAGAAAGTGATGTTCCGCCTGATCGGCGTGGGGTTCACGCTGCTGACGCTGGCGCTGCTCACCGGCTTCATCTTCGTTACCAATTTATTCGCGCAGCACCTGGTCCACAAAACGACGCTCTCGCTCATCGCCTGGGTGCTGTTCGGCGTGCTGCTGCTCGGTCGCTTCCGGTACGGCTGGCGCGGGCGCTCCGCCGTGCGTTGGACCCTGTTTGGTTGGGGCGCGCTGGTCCTGTCGTATTTCGGCTCGAAATTCGTCCTCGAGTACCTGCTCGGGCGACACTGGGGCTGAGCTCCTGGCACATCTTTCCCTCGGTGTACTGTTCTGCGGCTTAGGCGTGTTGTTGCTCCTGGCCGCCTTCTTCGCAGGCAGCGAAACGGCTCTCATGAGCCTGAACCGCTACCGGCTCCGGCACCGGGCCAAGGCCGGCAACCGCGGGGCGCGCCTGGCGGAGGCCCTGCTCGCTCATCCGGACCGGTTGATCGGTCTGATCCTGCTGTTGAGCACCATCGTCAACGTGGTGACTCCAACACTGGTCGGCCTGATCACCTTTCGCCTGGGCGGCGATTATCTGGTCGCCGTGGGCGTCATCTTGTTGACGTTCGTCATTCTGATCTTTTGCGAGGTCGCACCGAAAACCTTCGGTGCGCTGCATCCCGAGCGTCTCGCCCTGCCCGCGGCCTATGTGTACACGCCCTTGCTCTGGCTCCTGTATCCGTTCGTGTGGGCGACCAATCTGCTTGCGAACGGGGTGCTGCGTTTGTTGGGTGTCTCGCGGCGACAAGCGTCGCACTCCTTGAGCAGCGAGGAATTGCGCACCGTGGTCGCAGAGGCAGGCGCCATGATTCCGCATCGCCACCAGCAGATGCTGGTGAGCATTCTCGATTTGGAGAAGGCCACCGTGGAAGACATCATGGTGCCGCGCACCGAAATCGTCGGCATCGACGTCGACGATAGCTGGAACAAGGTCCTCGAGCAGCTGCGTCAAACTCAGCACACCCGCTTGCCGGTGTACGAAGGCGACATCGACCGCATCATCGGTGTCTTGCACATGAAGCGGGTCGTGCACGAGCTCGCGCGCGGCCGTCTGAATCGCGAGGGTTTGATCGAGGCGGCCAGTGAGCGCGAGGCATACTTCGTGCCGTCGGGCGCGACACTGAACGATCAATTGCTGAATTTCCAGCGCGACAAGCGCCGCATGGCGTTCGTCGTAGACGAATACGGCGATATCCAGGGCCTCGTCACGCTGGAGGACATCCTCGAGGAGATCGTCGGAGAATTCACCACGGATCCCGCCACCATGATGCACAAAGACGTGCATCGTGAGGCTGACGGCAGTTTTGTCGTGAATGCCTCGACCACCATCCGCGCCCTGAACCGCTCGATGCGCTGGAACCTGCCGATGGACGGGCCGAAGACATTGAACGGCCTGATCGTCGAATTCCTGGAAACCATCCCCGAACCGGGCACCACCTTCAAACTGGCGAACTACATGCTCGAGGTCCTGCAGACCGGCGATAACGCCATCAAGACCGTGCGCATTCGGCCGCCCGAATAAAGGGCAACAAAACGGTTGCCTGTCAGCGGGTGGCTCCTTAATATGCAACTCGGAGGTTGCGCTATGGGAAATTACATAATCGACAGTCATGTCGCGTCCGCGGCGTAGCGGACTGGCCAAGCGGCGGGCGTATGCAAGCGTGTTTGCCGCGCTGGGCGACCCGACTCGGCTGTCGCTCGTCGCAAAGCTCTGCGGCGGGCCGCCCCGTTCGATTTCGAAGCTCACGGAGGACACAAGGCTGAGCCGGCAGGCGGTCACCAAGCATTTACGCGTGTTGGAGCGGGCGCGCGTCGTGCACGGCACGCGGTGCGGGCGCGAGAACCGATTCGCGTTCAACCCCGAGCCGGTCGAGGACATCAAAAAGTATCTCGACCTCGTCTCCGCGTAATGGGACCAGGCACTGGCCCGGCTGCGAACGTTTGTAGGCAGCTGACGGGAGCGCGTAGCCGGGGTGCAGCCGCGCAGCAAGAAGGATCCGGCGCACGGCGCGCCGGATCCACGGCAGGCTTGAGTACTATTGATTAATGGGTGGCAGCAGCGCCCACTTACCTTCGGTCGAGCCGGGCAAACTTGCCGCATCCGTGCGTCTCTCGGATACCCAAACAGTTATCGAATCGCCGACCTGTAGATCTTTGAACGCCCTCTTCTGACCATTCACCATCACGTGTTGATTCGGCCCCGGTTTGAAGCTAGCCGTTGTCACGACGTTGCCGGCCGAGTCCAGAAAATTAACGGTTATGAACGCCGGCAAGTTGGTGATGTACACCTTGGCTACGAACTTGGCATAATTATTGCCCTTGTAGGTGCGGCCATCCTGGCACATCATCGGTGCCTTCGGCCACTTGGCCAGGAACGCCGCGCTGAACTTGATATCGGTGCACGCCACTTGGGGAAGCTTGTCGGGATTGACAACGGCGTGCGCCAGGCCAAACGTCAGCGGCAGCGCGAGCGCGGAAAGGAACAGCAACTTGGTTTTTTTCATTCGCAAACCTCCAAATTCTTGAAACGCGCCCGACTGGTCTCGCGAGCACAAAGAGTGTCACTTGCGTGACGTTGCTGGGATTCTCGACTAACCATATTACCGCAACCATTGGACTAAGGTCGCGGGGGTCCCTCCGACGCCGTATTCGGGGCCGCACGCGCCGCCGCCGGAGGGAGGCGGATCACCGGGGGTCGGCTCCGATCTAAATGGCTGGTTTCATTGGGAAAACCCGCATTGGCACCGACCAACACCTGCGGCCGGGGCCGCTCCGGAGTGCTAGGAGCCCTAGGCGAGCCAGTTAATATTCCTTTTGACGCGCGCGACGCCTATGATCGGCGCGTTCGATCCAGTCGGCATGCAATAAACAAGGAGGCGCCAAATGCCGCACTTTATGTTGACCTGCAACTATTCCGCCGATGCGAAGAACGCACTGATCGCCAATCCGGTCGATCGCAGCAAGCCCGCCGCCGCGGCCATCGAGGCGGTCGGCGGCAAACTTCACAGTGCGTTCATGACCTTCGGCGAAGCGGACGTCATCGCCATCTACGAGGTCCCCGATGCCACCGCAGCCGCAGCGCTCGCTGCAACCCTGGGGGCATCCGGCGCGTTCTCATCGATAAAGACGACGGCATTGCTGACCATGGCCGAGGGGATCAAGGCGCTCAAATTGTCGGCTGAGACCAAAGCGGCCTACAAACCGCCGTCGCGGTGATTTGCCGCCGATAAAGATCGCGCCGGATTAACCCCATTGCGGCGCGTGCGTCGCTTCAGTTCCTGAGTCCTTCACGACCGGAGCTGATATGAAACGCATACTGTATATCGCGTTATGCGCCGCGCTGGCGCCGACCTGCGAGGCGCAGGCTTTGGGCGGCATGGCCCAAGTCACGATCATCGACCGAGACAGCGGGGTCGCCCTGAGCCCGCATTATTACCATGGCGAGTATTGGGTGGCCGGAAGGCCCGGGGCCCGCTATGCCATCGACATCCGCAACCGCCTCGGCGAGCGCTTGCTGGCCGTGACGTCGGTCGACGGCGTCAACGTCCTCTCGGGCGCGACCGCCGCATGGGATCAAGCCGGCTATGTGTTCAGCCCCGGCGAGCAATACCGGATTACGGGCTGGCGCAAATCCGACACCGAGGTGGCCGCGTTCACGTTCACCGAGTCGCCCAATTCCTACGCGGAACGCACGGGTCGCCCGGCGAACGTCGGCGTCATCGGCGTAGCGGTGTTTCGCGAACGCCAGCCCCCGGTCGTCTATTCGCCGCCGGTGATCGGAGGAGCGCCTCTGCGGCAGGAGGCGCCGCGCGCAGACGAATCGGCCCCGATGGCGCCGGGCGAATCGAGGGCGCAGGCGCCGATGGCCGGAGATTCGAGCGCGGCGGCGGGTGCTCTGGCGCAGAATTCGCCTTCGATGCCAGCGCAACCGCTATCGTCCGTGCCGCTCATGCCCGCGCCCGCACCGAAACTCGGCACGGGCCACGGTGTGCGCGAATACTCGTACGTCAGCCACACCGAATTCTTGCGAATGCAGACACAGCCGAACGAAGTCATACGCATTCGCTACGACAGTCTCGACAACTTGTTGGCGATGGGCGTCATCAAGCGGCCGCGCCAGTGGACGCCGACGGCGAATCCGTTCCCGGACTCTCCCGAGCCGCAATACGTGCCGGATCCTCCGGGATAAGCCACCGGGAACTGCCATAATGTATGAATGACGGACGGGGGTGAGAGTGATGAGGTCCTGATCGGGCGCTACGCCCGCGGCGATGCCGGGGCATTCGAACTGCTCTATCGCCGACATGAAATGCGCGTTTGGCGTTATCTTGAGCGCAATGTAGGCAACCGAGCGACGGCGGACGAGCTGATGCAAGAGGTCTGGTTCGCCGTCGCTCGCGCCGCGCCGCGCTATGAGCCGTCGGCGCGATTCACGACCTGGCTGTTCACGATTGCACACAATCGGATGATCGACGCGATTCGAACGAGTCGGCGGCAAATGAGCCTGGAGACGCTGGGGTACGAAGCCGAGTCGGTGGTCGAGAAACTTACCGCCGACCCGGACGCGGGCCCGCTCGCTGCGGCGGTGGCGCGGGATCAGGCCAACGCCATCATTCGGGCCATCGCGAAGCTACCGAGCGAACAACGCGCAGCGTTCCTGCTGCAAGTCGAGGGCGAGCTCAGCGTCGAGGAGATCGCGGCAATCACCGACTCGAGCTTCGAGACGACCAAGAGCCGTCTGCGCTATGCACGCACGAAGCTGCGCGAGCTGCTCGAGGAGTACGCTTGATGAACGACATACCGCCGAGCCGCGACCCGCCCGACGACCTCGATGAGCGCTACCGGCGCGCCTCGAGTGTCGATCCGAGCCGGCCCAGCGAGTCGGTGCGTCGAGCGGTGCTTCAGCATGCGGCACAGCTGGCGGCGCAGCGCGCGCCCAAGAAAGATTTCCGGACCGCCGGCAAGCTCGGCGCCAGGCGTGCAGCGCATCAAGCGTGGTGGCGACCTGCGATATTCGGCACGTTCGCCGCGGCGGCTCTTGCCGGACTGTTGATTACGCCGCATTACCTCACCCCCAGCGCCCCCCCGGCGGCGGCGCCCCCGCGCACGGAAGTTCCGCAACCCACGGGGGCTGCAGAGCCCTCGCGAATGTCGAGCATAGGGCCGCCGCTACGGCCCAACGTTTCCGCGGAAACCTCCCGCACCGAGCTGCAAGCAAAGCCCCGCGTTTTCGCCGGCAACCCGGCCCCGCAAAACATGAAGAGCTACACGCCGCCGAATGAGAGTCGTGCGGGCGCCGCCGCAGCGCCGGGCGAGGAAGCGGCGGCAGCGGCCGGCGCGCAGAATGCGCTCGCTCGAGCGCGCGGCACGGCCGGCGCGCGCGACTCCGCCGGAGCGGGGCTGCGAGAAACAGCTGCGCCGCCGGCGGGGGCACCGATGGCGCAGGCAGCGCGCCCGACGGACCCGGCCGCGGCGCTGCGGCAGGCAGCCGAAAGCGGCGACGTCGCGGGACTGCAATCGCTGCTTGGCCAGCAGGTCGATATCGACGCGCGCGATTCCGGCGGCCGCACGGCCTTGATGCTGGCGACCCTGCACGGCCAGGGCAGCGCGGTCGATACGCTGCTGGCGCACGGCGCGGATCCGAACGCAGCGGACGCGCAGGGCACCACGCCTCTGCAGGCTGCCCTGGACGGCCAACAGCCGGCAATCGCCGCGGCGCTGCGGCGCGCCGGCGCGCGCTGACTGTCGTCGCTGCATCGGACACTCCAGCGGCGGCCCTACCAGCCTCAGACAGGCTCCTACGATCAGAACTCATCCAGCGCTTGTTTCAAGCGCGTCACGCCGCGCACCGTCATGCCTTCGGGCGGGCGCTTCGGGACGTTCGCTTCCGGCACCAGCGCCAGCTTGAAGCCGTGCTTGGCTGCCTCGCGCAAGCGTTCCTCGCCGAACGGCACGGGTCGAATCTCTCCCGCAAGTCCCAATTCGCCAAACGCGATCAGCGAGTTCGGCACGGGTGAGTCGCGCAGGCTCGAGCGTGCGGCCAGCACAAGCGCGAGGTCTCCGGCGGTCTCCGCAAGCCGCACGCCGCCGACCACGTTGGCAAACACGTCTTGACCCAGCAGCTCGAGCCCCGCGTGGCGATGCGCCACGGCCAACAGCATGGTGAGGCGGTTGGCGTCGACGCCGACCGCCACGCGCCGCGCATTTGCGCCGAGGCTGACATCGGCCAGCACTTGGACTTCGATCAGCAAAGAGCGTGTTCCTTCGCGCATGACCGTGATGACGCTGCCCGGAACCGGCTCGGCGTGCCGCGAGAGAAAGATCGCGGATGGGTTGGTCACTTCGCGCAATCCCTGTTCGACCATGGCGAACACGCCGATTTCATTGGCCGCGCCGAAGCGATTCTTGACCGAACGCAGCACACGAAAGCGGCTGCCGGTATCGCTTTCGAAATACAGCACCGTGTCGACCATGTGTTCGAGCACGCGCGGTCCGGCGATTTGTCCTTCCTTGGTGACGTGACCCACGAGCAATACTGCGGTGCCGCTGCTTTTGGCAAAGCGGACCAAGTCGGCGGTGCATTCGCGCAGCTGGGATACGGCGCCCGGCGCCGCCTCGATGCGCTCTGAGTACATCGTTTGGATCGAATCGACGATGAGGGCGCGCGCCTCGAGGGCCAAAGCCGCTCCCACGATCTGCTCGACTTGGGTCTCGGCAATCAACCGGGCGGTTGCGGCCTCAAGGCCCAAACGGCGCGCCCGCAGGGCGATCTGTTTGAGAGATTCCTCGCCGCTGGCGTAGAGCACGGGGCCCGACTGATTAAGCGCAGCGGCCGCCTGCAGCATCAGGGTGGATTTCCCGATCCCGGGGTCACCGCCGATCAAGGTCACGGAGCCCGGCACCAAGCCGCCGCCGAGCACCCGATCGAGCTCCGAAGAGCCGGTGCGAAGGCGCGGCTGCTCCAGGACGGCCTCCGCAGCCACCGATGAGGACAGGTCGGCCCGGGCGGCCCTCGATCCCCCATGTGCGGCCGCGACGCTTCGCGGGCCCGCGGGCTGTACCTCGGCGAGCAGGGTATTCCATTCGCCGCAGCCCGCGCATTGACCCTGCCATTTGGGTGAGGAGGCACCGCAGTTCTGGCAAACAAAAACCTCTTTTAGCTTCCCCATCGGCTTCCTTCGGGTCGATTTTGTGAGCTTAGCATTGCAGCGGGGGCGGCCCGATCACCTATACTGCCGGGCTTCTGAAAGCGGATTATGTCTATTGCATGCGCAAATACGGGCTGATCGCGGCACTCGTGGGCATTGGCGTCTTAGGGCTGGACCTGTTGCTCAGAGGGCATGTTAATTTGACTCCGTGGGCTTGGCTTCCGGGCGTCGTGCTGCTGAGCGCCGGCAGCGCTCTGTTCCTCTGGTCGCGCTGGTCCTCGGCGGCGCCCGTGGTCCCGGCACCGAAGGCGGCGCCTCCTCCCGGAGTCGACACCGCACGCCTGCTGGACAACTTCGAACAACGCTTTGCCGAGCTCAAGGGCCGCAAGGCAAGCGTCACGGTGCTGGGTGATTTGTACACGCTCGGCACCCAGCTGGAGCAGCGCGGGCGTGCCGTCCAGGCGACCGCCGTGTACCGGCATTTGGCGCGCATCGACAATACCTATCGCGATGTGGCCGCGCGATTGCGGCGCCTGATGGACGCCGAGCGCGCCAAGCAGAAGGCCGCGCCCTCTGCCGCAGCCGCGCCGGCAACCGCTTCTGCGGCGACAGACAGTTCCGCGCTCCCTCCCACGACGGCGACCAAGAACGCGGCGGCGGGTTTCGTCGGCACGCCCGCTGCGAGAGAGACTGCCGGCGACGACTCCCAGCGCCTGGGCCGCTACCAACTGGAGCGCGAAATCGGCCGCGGCGCCATGGGCGTCGTCTACTTGGGTCGCGATACCGCCATCAATCGACTGGTCGCGATCAAAGCCATTCCGCTCGCCGCCGAATTCAGCGATGCGGAACTGGTCGAAGCGAGAACGCGCTTCTTTCGCGAGGCCGAAACTGCGGGCCGCCTCAATCATCCAAACATCGTGACCATCTATGATGTCGGCGAGGAACGCGGGCTTGCCTATATCGCGATGGAGTACTTGAAGGGCCGTCATTTGAGCGAATATGCAACATCCGCTACGCTGTTGGAGCCGCGCAAGGTGCTTGAATTGATCGGGCGCACGGCGGACGCCTTGGGGTTCGCGCACAAGCAGCAAGTCGTGCATCGGGACATCAAGCCGGCGAATCTCATGTACGACCCGAGCACCGATGTGCTGAAGATCACGGACTTCGGCATTGCGCGCTTGACGGGGGCCGGCAGCACACGCACGGGCATCGTGCTGGGCACCCCCTCCTTTATGTCGCCGGAGCAGCTCGAAGGACGAACTGTGACCGGTCACTCGGACATGTTTTCCCTGGGTGTTAGCCTGTTTCAACTGTTGACCGGCCAGCTACCGTTTACTGCCGATTCGATGACCGGGTTGATGCAGCAGATCGCAGAAGCGCCGCACCCGTCGCTGCGCGCCTTCCGACCGGATCTGCCGACCTGCGTCGAAAGCATCATCGATCGTGCGCTGGCGAAGAATCCCGAAGCGCGGTTCGACTCCGGCGGCCAAATGGCGGCGGCCTTGGAGGAGTGCCGGTCGCGTATGCCGAGCGGACTGCCATGATCGAGCAGAAAAACAAGATGGCGGAAGCGAAAATGCGATCATGAGTTTGCGCGGAAAAATCTCGAGCGTTGCCCTCACCGATACCGGCAGGGTCCGCGAGCACAACGAGGACATGATCGGCACCGAGGCGGACATCGGCTTGTTCGTGCTGGCCGACGGCATGGGGGGCTACAACGCCGGCGAGGTGGCGAGCGGTATTGCGGTCAAAACCATCATCAATCTGGTCCGCGATGCGGTCGCGCGCGAGGATATGACCGTCCGCGACCCGGAGACCGGCCTCACGCGCCCCAGCATTATCTTGCGTGACGCGATTCACAGAGCCAACAAAATCATCTACCACACATCGAAGACCCAGCCGCAATGTGAGGGGATGGGTACAACCGTGGTGGCCTGCCTTTTTCACGACAATAAGCTGTCCATCGCGCACGTCGGGGACTCGCGGCTCTATCGCCTGCGCGACAATCGGTTCGAACAGTTGACCTTGGATCATTCGCTGCTGCAGGAGCTGGTCGATCGCGGCTTTTATTCCCAGCAGGAGGCGCAGCGCGCCACCAACAAGAATTATGTTACAAGGGCCCTCGGAGTCGAGCAGAATGTCGAGGTGGAGATCCACGAGGAGCCGGTCCAGAAGAGCGACTACTACGTGCTCTGCTCCGACGGTCTCTCGGACATGATTGAGGATGAGGATATTCACTTAACAATCAGCACCTTTAGTGCTAATCTTGATACGGTTGCTAAGCAATTGATTCAGCTTTCGAACGACAATGGTGGGCGGGATAACGTGTCGGTCATCATGGCGCACGTAGCTGAACCGTTCCCCGCACACCGGCGTATATTTGACAAAATATTGGGATGGTTCGGCTAGGAGTCGGAATGGCACGCCTGATGCTCAGCTTGGATGGTCAGATCCTCGCGGAATACAACATGAACAAGGAGCGCTACACCATAGGGCGCCTTCCGGACAACGATATCCGTATCGATAACCCGGCGGTCAGCGGTCACCACTCGCTGATCATCAATATTCTCAACGACTCCTTCTTGGAGGACTTGAACAGCACGAATGGCACTTATGTCAACGGCAAGCTGATCAAGAAGCACGCCATGCAGCACGGCGATGTCATCACGGTCGGGCATCACCAGCTGCGTTTCGTCGACAGCCAAGATGGCGAGGCGGAGCAGGATGAGTTCGAAAAGACCATGGTCATCACGCCGAGTTCGCAGGGCGAGGAGCGGATTCGGCGCGTCGGCGTCGCGGTAGATCAGGCCGCGAAGGCCATCGCGGCGAAGCGGCCCGCCGGCGCGGGCGGCGTACCCGAGACCGCCACGGCGTTGCCAAAGGCGAAACTGCAGGTGCTCAGCGGCGCATTCGCCGGCCGCGAGCTGGAATTGACCAAGGCGCTCACCACCCTCGGCCGGCCCGGCGTGCAGGTTGCCGCCATCACGCGGCGCGCGGAAGGCTACTTCATCGTGCACGTCGACAGCGAAAAGGAAAACGACTATCCGCTCGTCAACGGTGTACCCATCGGGCCGCAGGCGCGCCGGCTCAACGACAACGACGTCGTACAGCTCGCGGGCGTGAAGATGGGGTTCTTCGAGAGCTAGGAGCCTGTCTGAGTAATCCGCGTGAGCGGCGTTGGCTGGGCGAGGGAGCGGATGCAAGGCGCGCGGCGCAGGCCGTAGCGGGCACCACGGCCAAGACGCGCAACGCCGCAGACGCCCGTCCCATCAGGGAGCGATTCCGTGGCGCGTGAATTCGTCGGCGATCTTCGGCCATATGGCCGTCGCCTGCGCGATATCCGCTTCTCCCTCCGAGATCTTTTGCTTCCGCAGTTTGTCGATTCCCCGGCCGTACCAAGACCAAGCGTCTTTCGGGCTCAGCTGCAGCGCCGCGTCGTAATCCGACATGGATTTATCGTAGTCGCCCATCCGCAATAGAACGAGCCCTCGGCTATCCGCGACGCGAGCGTACAGCGGACTCGATTTGTCGGCGCGCTTGAGCGCGGCATTGCAATCCTTCAACGCGAGCGCGAGATCGACGCCTGCAAGCGCCCTCGCCCAGCATCGAGAATTGAGCGCTTCGGGCAACCTCGCATCATCGGCATGCGAGCTGATCCACAAATCGTACTGCGCGATGGCGGGGCCGGAGAGATCGGCACGCTGATAGGCCTGCGCCATCGCATAGCGCACATCGGCTTGTTTGGACGCAACGGCATCCGCCGCGTCGAGGTCGGCGGCTGCGCGAAGCTTATCGCCGCCCTGAAGCGACAACTCGGCACGCGAAACCAATGCAGCGACATCATCCGGTTTGAGCTTGAGCGAGCGATCGAAATCCGCCATCGCCGCAGCGCCCTGCTTCATTTGCCAATAGACCATGCCGCGCTGGTAGAAATACTCGGCATTATCGGGCGCCAACTCGCAGGCGCGCGTCAGGTTGGTCAGGGCCTGTTCGAAATCGCGGCGAGAGGCAGACGCGGCGCCGCGACGACTGTAGTCTGCTGCATCGCCGGTATCCGCAGTCGCATTCTTCGGGTTCGCCGACGAGGAGTCCGGCGCCTGCCCTGCCGCGGTCGGGGTGTCTGTTGCCGTGGGCTCGGCGGCGGTTGAGACGCTTGTCGGCGCGGCGGCGGTGGCAGCGTATTTGGCGCCGGAGAGATTGAACACCGGCCCGCCGTTGTAGGAGAAATAGAGTTTATGCTGGCTGTTGGCCACGTAGATCCGGTGCGACAGGAAAAAATCCGGCCCGATGAGCATGTCGGCATACGGAAGATCGATATCGGCGATGCGCAATCGAGTATTTCGGATCTCCTCCTCGCCGATTTTGAAGCTGGAAAAAGGTGCGATATAACTCGGGATGATCTTCTTCCCAATTCCATGGGTCGAGCCGGCGAAGACAACGCCGGGAGAGTCGGGCTTGACGCCGACGCGTGCGGCTGCCCTGAGGGACAAAATGGACACGCCCGCGCCCGAGTCGAAGAGCACGCGAACCTCATGCCCGTTGATCGAGGCGGAGCCCGTGGTGTACGGCTTTTGTGGAGTGGTCCGTTCAATATCGATGACGGAATAGGGCGTCGACGCGCCGACCCAATAGGCCAGCACCGCCTTGCTGCAATCCTCGGCCTTCATGAGCCGAATGACGCCCTGACCAAGATCGTATTCGACGTCCGCGATGTGCAGGACATTCTGACCGAGAAGCCCGATACTGCCTGCACCGGCTTCGCTGCCCCCGACCAAGAAGTCCACGTCGTGCAAGGGAACGCCCGCGATCGTGAACACCTTCACTTTTGCGATCGACGCGTTCGCCGTTCCGCCGCCGATGCCGGTGATATAGAAACCGAAGGGGGCCGGACGGGTTGGGAGCTTGAGCTCTGCCGCGCTTGCGGGGCTGATCATGCTGTAGAACGCGCCGCTGTCGACGAGAAAATGCGCATCGGTATCGTTGATCTTCGCGGTCATCAAGGGACGCAAGTTGGTCATCGTGATGGGAAACTCGGCGATCTTGCCGAGTCTGCAGGAGCCCGCAAATGCGAGGGCCGGCGGCATCGATACGCTCAACAGAGCAAAAACGATGGCCGGCAAACGGCTGACCAAGTTTCCAATGGACGCCCTGAGTAACACCAGAAGCACGCTCAACTTCGACTTCCACGTCCGATGAATACTCGGGGTAATTGTGCCTCGCGAGCGCACGGCCGGCGTCATCGCCCAGCGATCAACGATCAGCGATAGCGGGCCAGGAGCTTCTCCAGCGCGGCGCCGCCGGGGACGAGCTTTTCGTACGGTATGCGGCACAGCGGCACGGCGCTCGACTTGTTGAGTGTGTGAAACTCGGTGCTTCCCGTCTCGGTGATGTGGATCAAGCCGGTCACGTACTCGTTCTGCTTGAGCTTTTCTTCGATGAAGCCGTACGCGGCGCTGCGATCGGTCGGGTCGTAGCTGGCTCCGACTTTGCGCAATAACACGCGGCTGCCGTCATGCAGCTGCACCGATATCGATTCGCCGTGCGCATAATCGACGGCAATCTCTTCGGCAGGTGGCACGAAATCGGCCTCCATGGCGGCATGATAGTGCTCGCGCGTGAAAGTGTAGCTCTTGGTAGAGCCCTCATGATCGTTGAAGGTGACGCAGGGCGAGAGCACATCGATGAGCGCGAATCCGTTATGGCGCATTCCGGCTTGAATCAAGGGCACGAGCTGCGCCTTGTCTCCGGAAAAGCTGCGCGCGACGAACGTGGCGCCGAGCGACAAAGCGAGCAGGACGGGATCGATCGGCGGCATCTGATTGACTTCGCCTTTTTTCGCCTGGGTTCCGATGTCCGCCGAGGCGGAGAACTGACCCTTGGTCAGGCCGTACACGCCGTTGTTCTCGATCACGTAGAGCATGTTCACGTTGCGCCGAATCACGTGCACCAATTGTCCCAAGCCGATCGACAGGGAATCCCCGTCGCCGGATACGCCGACGTAGGTCAGCTCCCGATTCGCGGCGTTCGCGCCGCTCGCGATCGAGGGCATGCGTCCGTGCACTGAATTGAAGCCATGCGCCCCGCTGACGAAATACGAGGTGGTCTTGGAGGAGCAGCCGATTCCGGAGAGCTTGACCAATTGCTCGGGGCGCATATCGAGCCCCCAGCAAGCTTCGATGATCGCCGCGGTTATCGAATCATGTCCGCAGCCTGCGCACAGGGTAGACATGGTGCCTTCATACTGGCGGCGCGTCAGACCCAACGCGTTGGTGGGCAATGAGGGATGTGCGACTTTCGGCTTGTTGATGAAGGACATGGTGTTCTCGTGATCGGTTAGCGCGTGCTCCGGGCGGTAACGGCCGAGAGCCGCGGCGCGTCGGGGAGCGTCGCCCGTATGCCGTCGACGATGGGCTCGCACGACATCGGGAACCCGCTGTAGCTCAAGATGGACTTGAGCTTGGATTTGTCGACGGCGGTTTCGACGGTCAGGAGCGAGCGCAATTGCGCGTCGCGATTCTGCTCGACGACGAAAATCGTCGCGTGCAAACTCAAAAAGCTCTCTACGTCGTGCCCGAACGGGAACGCCTTGACGCGCAGGTAATCGACGAAGATTTTCTGGCGGGCGAGCACATCGATCGCCTCGCGCACCGCGCCGTCGCAGCTCCCGATGCTCACGATGCCGATCTTGTTGTCCCCCTTGCCGGTCAATTCGGCCTTGGGCAAGTACTTCGCGGCGGTTGAGAATTTGCGCTTCAAGCGATCCAGCACCACCTGGTATTCGGCCGAATCCTCCGTATACCCGCCGTACTGGTTGTGGCCCGAGCCGCGAGTGAAGTAGGCGCCCTTCGGATTCACGCCGGGCAGCGTGCGGTAGGGAATGGCGTCGTCGTCGCGGTCCACATAGCGATAGAACTTATCGAGCCCCGCCAACTCCTCGGCCGACAATACCTTCCCGCGGTCGGGTCGATAGGCGTCGTCCCATTTCAAATCCCGGCACATCCAATCGTTCATGCCGATATCGAGATCCGAGAGGACGAAAATCGGCGTCTGCAAACGTTCGGCCAAATCGAAAGCCTGCACCGCCATGTAGAAGCATTCCTCCGGATTCGCGGGGAACAGCAGCACATGCCGGGTATCGCCGTGCGAGGCATAGGCACACAGCATGAGGTCGGCCTGCTGCGTGCGCGTCGGCATACCGGTCGACGGACCGACTCTTTGCACATCAAAAATCACGCAAGGCACTTCTGCGTAGTATGCAAGTCCCACGAATTCGTTCATCAGCGAGATGCCCGGCCCGCTGGTCGGGGTAAAGGCCCGCGCCCCGTTCCAGCTGGCGCCGAGCACCATGCCGATCGCCGCCAATTCATCCTCCGCCTGGATCACGGCAAAATTGCGCTCGCCCGTGGCCGGATCCACCCGATAGCGCTCGCAAAAGCCCTTGAAGGCGTCCATCAGCGAGGTGGACGGCGTAATCGGATACCAGGCCCCGACCGTCGCTCCCGCGTACACGCAGCCGAGGCCGGCGGCGGTGTTGCCGTCGATCATGATGTGACCGCGCGTCTTGTCCATGTGCTCCACACGCAGCGGCAGCGGGCATTCCAGCTGCTGCTTGGCGTAGTCGTAGCCCAAGCGCAGCGCCTTGCCGTTCGAGTCGAGGAGCTTCGGCTTCCTGCCGTAATTTTCGCGCATGAGGCCGTTGATGACCTCGAGATCGACGTCGAGCAACGCGGCCAGCACGCCGGCGTAGGCGATGTTCTTGAGCAAAATGCGGTTGCGCACGCCCTCGAAGTTCTCATTCACCAGCTGAGCCAAAGGCACGCCGATCACCGTGATATCGCCCCGCTGCAGCAGCGTGCTGCGGGGCCAGGTGGCGTCGTAGAGCAGATAGCCGCCGGAGACGACTTCACGCACGTCTTTCTGATACGTCTCCGCGTTCATCGCCACCATGATGTCGACCCGCCCGGCGCGCGCAGCATAGGCGTCGCGCGTCACGCGAATCTCATACCAGGTCGGCAGCCCTTGAATGTTCGAGGGGAAGTAATTCTTCCCCGTAACCGGGACGCCCATGCGAAATATGGCCTTCATGATCAGCGAATTTGCGCTCGCAGACCCCGTGCCATTGACGTTCGCGAACTTGACGACGAAATCGTTCACTCGATCCGGTGCACTGACTAGATTCGGCATGTCGCCTCATCCTCCGCATGAGGAATTTTGATCGTAGATTTTTGCATATCCCATGCGGCCGTGGGACAGCGCTCGGCGCACAGGCCGCAATGCACGCAGACGTCCTCGTCCTTGACCATCACGCGTCCCGTATGCGGCAGCGGGCTCGATACATAAAGCGCTTGGCTTGCATTCTCGGCCGGTGCTTTGAGCCTCGAGCGCAACTGCGCTTCGGTGCCGTTCTGCGCGATGGTGAGGCAGTCGACCGGACAGATGTCGATGCAGGCATCGCACTCGATGCAAAGCTTCGCGGAAAAAACCGTCTGCACATCACAGTTGAGGCACCGCTGCACCTCGAGTGCAGTCTGTTCGGCCGTGAATCCCAATTCGACCTCGACGTTGATCTTCTTGAAGCGCTCGATCAGCCCGACATGAGGCACGAGCCGCCGCTCGGCGGCATTGTACTCGTTCTTGTACGACCACTCGTGCATGCCCATCTTGCGGCTGCTCAACGTCACTGCGCGCGGCATGCGAATCGCCACCGGTTCGCCGCAGCAGTACTTGTGGATGGAAATGGCGGCCTGGTGGCCGTGCTCCACCGACCAGATGATGTTCTTCGGACCGAACGCCGCATCGCCGCCGAAAAATACGCCCGGGCGTGTGGATTGAAAAGCAACCTTGTCCACTTTCGGCAGGTGCGATTTGTCGAACTCTATTCCAATGTCGCGCTCGACCCAGGGAAACGCGTTTTCCTGGCCGATGGCGAGGATTACATCGTCGCACGGGTAGAATTCTTCTCCGAGCACGCGGGTCGTCGCAATATCTCCATCGCGGATCTCGTACTCCAGATGCTCGAACAGCATGCCTTTGAGTTCACCCTCATCGACCACGAATCTCTTCGGTGCGCGGTTGATCACGATCTGCACGGTTTCCTGTTCGGCGTCCTCGAGTTCCCATTCCGAGGCTTTGAAGAACTGGCGCGGTTTGCGCGCCATGACTTTGACGTCCTTGGCCCCGAGGCGCAGCGATGTGCGACAGCAGTCCATGGCCGTGTTGCCCACGCCGATGATGAGCACGCGCTCGCCGATCTTGTCGATGTGCTTGAATGCCACGGATTCGAGCCAGGCAATGCCGATGTGAACCCGTTTGCTCTCGTGCCTTCCGGGTAGCTCGAGCTCCTTGCCCCGCGGCGCGCCCGTACCGACGAACACCGCTGCGAATTCTTCCGAATCGAGCAGCTGCCGCATGCTGTTAACCGGGGAGTTCAATCGCAGGTCGGCACCCATATTCACGATGTAGCCAATTTCCTCATCCAGCACCTGCGCCGGCAGGCGGAAGGCCGGAATGTTGGTGCGCATCAGTCCGCCCGCGACGGCGTATTGCTCGAAAATCGTCACTTCATAGCCCAGGGGTACAAGATCGTTGGCAACGGTGAGCGATGCGGGTCCGGCACCGATGCACGCAATACGCTTGCCGTTCTTCTGCTGCGGCGCACGCGGCAGCAGCGCACTGATGTCGTCGCGTTGATCGGCCGCGACCCGCTTCAGGCGACAAATGGCCACGGGCTTCTGTTCGATCCGGCCGCGCCGGCAGGCGGGCTCACACGGGCGGTCGCAGACTCGCCCCAGGATCCCGGGGAACACATTGGATTCGCGATTCACCATATACGCGTCGGTGAACCGGCCCTGAGCAATCAGCCGAATGTACTCCGGAACGTCGGTGTGTGCGGGACAGGCCCACTGGCAATCCACCACCTTGTGAAAGTAGTCAGGTTCTCGGGTATCGGTTGGTTCCATGTTTCCTCATTCAAGAATCGCCGCTAAAAGCCGGCGAAAGTATAGGCGCAGGGGGGTTCGACGTGCGTGCTTAGTACGCATAAACACGCGTTCGTTCACAAAAAGCGCTGCGCCGGCCCGCCGCCGTCCTGCCGCGCTCCTGCGGCGCTCCTGCGGCGCTAACGGATTGCGGTCAACGGGTTGCACTTACGCTAGAAAGGCCGTACATTGAAAGACTTACGTTGCGCTCTTGAGCGGTTGTCGAGTTTGACCGCGGGCGGTCACGGCGAGAAGGTGGAGCATGGCTACACAAGCACGTTCGATTGCCTCTCTCACGATTTCCTTTGGCCTCGTCGCCATTCCGGTCAAGTTGTATTCGGCGACCGTGTCGTCCGAGAGAATTTCCTTCAATCTTCTGCGGCAAAAAGACGGCTCTCGCGTCAAACAGCAGTATGTTGCCGTGGCCGACGGCAAACCCGTCGAGCGTTCGGAAATGGTCAAGGGCTACGAATTCGCCAAGGACCAATACGTGATGTTCACTCCGGAAGAATTGAAGGCGCTCGAGGATACGACCACCCATGCGATCGACATCGGGCAGTTTGTTCCGCTGGCATCGGTCGACCCGGTCTATTTCGACGGTACTTACTACCTGGCCCCGGACAAAGGGGGTGCGAAACCGTATACGCTGCTGGCAACCGCCCTTCGCAAAGCCGGACAATGCGCGGTCGGGCGCTGGGTCTCCCGCGGCAAGGAACACATCGTGATAATCCGGCCGATGGAGGACGGCCTCGCCATGCACCAGTTGCATTTCAAGGCGGAAGTTCGCGACCTCAAGGACTTAGGGTTAGAGCCTGCGCAAGTGTCGGAACCCGAACTCAAACTTGCTCAGCAATTGATCGATCATCTCGCCGTTAAACGATTCGACCCCAACGAATACCACGATGAGTTCAAGAGCCGCGTCGAGGCGGCCATTCAGAAGAAAGTCCAGGGCAAGGAAATCTCCCTCGCCGAGGCCCCGGTGGCCGTCAACCACGGCAACGTGATCGATCTGATGCACGCGCTGCGTGCGAGCATCGATGCGCGGGGCGCGAAAGCGGCGAACTTGAAGGAGCGCAAAGCGCCGAAGCGCGCCTCCTCGTCAGGGGCTGTGCGCAAGTCGGCTCGCCGATGAGATGCATGAATTCGACACGAAAGAGCTCAAGCGGCTTTTTGGAATTCCCGCCTCCCAGGTACGCGCTTTAATCCGCGCGGGGCACATTCACCCCGTCAAGAAAGCGGGTCGGCTGAGTTATTCGTTCCAAGACCTCATTGTACTGCGCACCGCCGGCTCGCTTCGAGCCGCGAAAATACCGGCTCAAAAGATCAACCGCACACTGCGAGAAATCCGCGCATCGCTCCCCAGCACGTTGCCGTTGAGCGGCCTGTCGATTGTCGCGGTGGGCGACCGCATCGTCGTGCGCGAGGGTCAAGCGCTGCGGGAATCCGATACGGGCCAATATGCCCTGGCGCTGGAGGTCATCGACAAGGGCGGCGACCTTCTCGTGATCGATCGACGGGATGCCGCCGCGGCGGCGGTCGATTCAGCCGACGAACTGTTCGAAAAGGCGCTGGTCCTCGAGGACAGCGATGCGGACGCGGCGCAGTCGGCCTATGCGGCCGCTCTGGCGGCAGACGCGCACCACGTCGAGGCGCGCCTCAATCTAGGACGTCTCCTGCATCTCGGCGGCCGCCTTCACGAGGCGGAGCGGGTGTACCGGGGCGCCGGCTCGAGCGAGCCGCTCCTCGCATTCAACCTCGCGGTGCTTCTCGAGGACCTTGAGCGCGAGTCCGAGGCCATGGTGGCGTATCGCGAGGCACTGGCGCTCGATCCGCAGCTGGCGGATGCGCATTTCAATCTGGCGCGGCTGCACGAGCGCGCGGGCAACCCGAAGGACGCCTTGCGGCATCTGCTCGCCTACCGGCGCTTGACGGAGGAGCAAGGGACTTGAGATCGCGAGTTGCCGCTGGCCCGCGTGCTTCAGGCGAGCGCGCGGCCCGCGGCCTCGCGGATGAACTGCGCAGTGCGCGCCGGCGCCGTGATCGGCAGCATGTGGCCGCCGTCGACCAGCGTGAGCTGTGCGCCGGGAAGCTTGGCAGCCAGCGCCTCACCCTGGGTCTGCGGGTTGAGAATGCGGTCGCCGCGGCCGTAGAGGATGTTCACCGGCAGATGCATCGCGCCGTAGCGCTGCATCATCTCGGGCAGGTCATCGGGAATCGCGGCCAAGTCGGCGGAGGCCGCAATGAAATGACTTGGCCGCAAGGCGAGCAAGCCGCCGCCGCGGGTGGCGAAATCGCGCGGCACGCTCTCGGGGGCGAACAACACGCCCAGCACCTGCTTGCGCATTGCGATGCTCAGCGGCACGGCCAGCGTCCAGGCCACGAGCGTGCGCAACCAGGGCTTGGCGATAGCCAAGCCCCTAAAGGGAGCGGGAACGCCCTGCGTGAGGTGCGTGAGCGGCGCCACCAGCGCCAGGCCGGCGACCTGCTGGGGGTGCCGCTGCGCCAGCGCCAGCGCCAGGGCCCCGCCCAGCGAATGACCCACCACCACGGGACGCCCGAGCCGGAGCGTCTCGATGAGCGCGGCCAGCGCGTCGGCCTGCGCGCTCAGGGATGCCGAGGCGCCTGCCGCACGCACCGAATAACCCGAGCCGGGCCGGTCGACCGCTACCACGCGGTATTGGGTGGCGAGCTCATCGACGATGCCGTAGGTGAAGTGACAGAGCTGGCCTGCCAATCCGTGCACCAGCAGCAGCGCCGGCCCTTGGCCGCGCTCTACGATGTGCAGCCGTGCGCCCGGTACCTCGATGAAGCGGCCCGCCGGCGGCAATGCCGCCTGCACCCGGCGCGCCGTGAGCAGCGTGAAGACCACCAGGCCGCCGATGGCAACGGCCGCAAACCCGATGCCGAGAAGGAGGCTCACCTTTGAACGGCGCGCGCCAGCAGGCGCCAGTAAGTCGCGCCGGTCATCACAGCCACGCAATCTTTCAGGTTCATGGTTTGGCGCCGGTGATGAACCGCATCAAGCGATGCCTCGAGACTCTACAAGGTCAACCAAGGCGCGGCTACCGCCGCTCGACCGTCAGTGCGCCGACAACCCGTTGCTTGCCGTGGTTCGACGACAATTGGCGCTCGAGGTCAATAGGTTGTCGCCGAAAGCACGGCATGCCCCCCATCAGAGTGGCATAAGAGATAGTGGACCTGAAATATACTCTGCAAGAGGACACGTTTCGCGCGCAGGTGCGGGCCTTTTTCGAGGCCGAACTGCCCTCCGATATCCGCGCCAAGATGCACCTGGGAAAGCGGCTGCGCAAGGACGATTTGACGCGCTGGCAAAAGATTCTCCACCGCCAGGGCTGGGGCGCCGTGATGTGGCCGGAGCGCTTCGGCGGCGCCGGTTGGAACGTCGTCCAGCAGCACATTTTCGAGGAGGAGCGGGCGGACATCGGGGCGCCGCCGCAAAACGCCTTTTCGTTGAGAATGCTGGCCCCGGTATTGATGACATTCGCCAATGCCGCACAGCAGGAGTACTTCTTGCCGAGGATCATCGCCGGCGAGGACTGGTGGTGCCAGGGCTATTCCGAGCCGGGCTCCGGCTCCGATCTCGCCTCGCTGCGAACCAGCGCAGTGCGCCAAGGAGATCATTACATCGTCAACGGCCAGAAAACCTGGAACACTTACGGCCATTATGCCGACTGGATTTTCTGTCTGGTTCGCACCGACCCCGCAGGACGCCCGCAGCAGGGCATCTCGTTTCTGCTGATCGATATGAAAACTCCCGGCATTACGCTGCGCCCGATCATCACGCTCGACGGCGAACATGAAATCAACGAGATCTGGTTCGAGAACGTCAAAGTACCGGCGCAGAACCTGGTCGGCGAGGAAAACAAGGGCTGGACTTATGCCAAATTTCTGCTGACCCACGAGCGTACCAACAATGCCGGCATCGGCGCCTGCAAACGCGCGTTGAAGAAGCTCAAGGAAATTGCGGCCGACCAGGTTGCGAACGGCCGGCCGCTCATCGAGGACTCGCGCTTTCGCGACCGCATCGCCCAGGTCGAGCTCGAGTTGATGGCGCTCGAGATCACCAACCTGCGCGTTCTGTCGGCTACGGCGAACGAACAGCGGACCCTGGGGCCGGAAGTATCGGTGCTCAAGATCAAGGGCTCGGAAATCATTCAGCAGCTCGCCGAGCTGCAGATGCACGCGCTGGGACACGACGCGCTGCCGTACCTGCGCGAAGCGCTCGAGCTCAACTGGCTCGAGGAGCCGCTGCTCGCCGAGCACTACCGGCCCTACGCGCCGTCGCTTTCCGGTCAGTATTTCAATTTGCGCAAGACGACGATTTACGCCGGCTCCACCGAAATTCAGAAGAACATCATTTCGCAGCAGATCCTGGGCCTTTGAGAGAGCTGCCGTGGACTTCAGTTACACCGAGGAGCAATTGGCGCTGCAGGACACGCTGCAGCGCTTCATCGCCCGCGACTACGATTTCGAGCGCCGCCGCGCGCTCGCGCGTTCGACGCTCGGATATTCCGCCGAGGCCTGGGGCCAATACGCCGAACTTGGTTTGCTGGCGCTGCCGTTCCCGGAAGAATTCGGCGGTCTGGGCGGCAGTGCCGTCGACATCATGCTGGTGATGGAGCTCATCGGCCGGGGCCTACTACTCGAGCCCTTCCTGAGCACGGTTGTGCTGTGCGGCGGACTGATTCGCGACGCCGCCTCCGAGCCGGTCAAGCGATCCCTGCTTCCGCAGATCGGCGCCGGCAAGCTCAAGCTGGCGCTTGCCTGTTACGAGGCGGCCGGGCGCTATGATTTATCGCATGTTGCATGCAGCGCCGTCGCCAGCGGCGATGCAAACCATGGCAACGGCGGCAGTGCCGGCTGGTGGCTGTCGGGCCGCAAGGCGGTAGTCCTCGACGGGGAGTCGGCCGATTACTTTCTCGTGTCGGCGCGCAGCAGCGGCAACGTGGCCGATGCGGATGGGATTTCGCTGTTCTTGGTGAGGCGCGACGCACCGGGCCTGACGCTGTTCGCCTATCCCACACAATCCGGGGGCCGGGCCGCCGATCTGCGCCTGCAGAATGTCATTGTCGGCGCGGACGCCGTGATCGGCCCCGTCGAGCGGGGACTTGCCCTCATTGAGCGTGCCGTGGACTTAGGCGCAGCCGCCCTCTGCGCCGAGGCGGTCGGCATCATCGCGGCGCTGAATGAGGCGACGCTCAACTATCTGAAGACCCGCAAGCAATTCGGCGTTGCGATCGGCAAGTTCCAGGCACTGCAGCACCGAATGGCCGACATGCTCATCGCCGCCGAGCAAGCGCGCTCCATGGCGATCATCGCAGCGGTTCACTGCGATTCCGACGATGTTGCCGAACGGCGGCGCGCCGTCTCAGGGGCCAAAGCCTACATCGGCCAGGCTGCCCGCCTGGTCGGACAGCAGGCGGTGCAATTGCACGGTGCCATGGGCATGGTCGATGATCTCATCGTCAGCCACTACTTCAAGCGGCTGACGATGATCGACCTGACCCTGGGCGATGCCGATTTTCACCTCGGGCGCTTCAGCGACCTGCTGCTCAGAACTTCGTTCGGACGGTGATCCCGAAGGTGCGCGGATCGCCCAGGAATGCATCGATCTGGTCGTATTGGAACGGTGCATCGAAGGCAACCTGGTAGAAGCCCTTATCGGCCAGGTTGTTGCCCCAAATCTCCACCGTCCATAGGCCGTCCGGAGCGCCGAGGCCGAGGCGCGCATTCAGCAATCCGTAGGCTCCCTGGAGTTTTCGCAAATCAAGGTCTGAGCCGGTATTGTACGAGGAGTTGTACTTTTCGCTGATGGCGGCGTGAAATTGCAGCGACGCGGAGAGGGGCACGGTGTACGTCGCTGAGGCCACTCCCGACCAGAGGGGCGCAAATGACAGCCGATTGTTCAGGCGGCCGTATGTCGTGGCATAAAAATCATTTGGAGCGAACAACGGCAGCGAGTTGCCGAACTCCGTGATGTTGGTAAATGCATAGACGACACCGGCGGCCAGATTCAGGCCCGACAGCGGCGTGACCCAATCGGTATCGAATTCGGCGCCCTTGGATTCGACTCGGCGAACCGAGCTCACGATGAATTCAATTCCGGTGAACGTATTCAGCTGGAAATTCGTGTATTGCTGATCGAAGATGGAACCATTCAAGCGCACGGTCCTGTCGGCCCACTCGCTCTTGAGCCCGAGCTCATAGGACTCCACGGTCTCCCGCGGGAATTCGGTATCGAAATTTGGCGTGAGCGCCCCCTCCGGCCCCGTCGCCTGGGTGACGCGAGACAGGTTGAAGCCCCCCGCCTTGTAGCCATTCGCCCACGAGAGGTAGGCCATGACGTCGTCGGTGAAGCGATAGGAGAGCTTCACCGTACCCGACACGTTGCCCTCGGTCAGCGATTGAGACGTCGATTTGCCGGAAAAGAATGGATTGAATCCGTAAAAACAGCCGTAGCCCAGTAAAAACGCCTGCGTCATTGCGGGTTCTGCCGCGAGTCCCGGAGAGGTGAGCAAGCTCGCGCAGGCTGCGCCGCCATCCGGGTCCAGATAATTTGAATCCGCGGTTTTCTTCTCCGAGGTGAATCGCAAGCCGGCGGTCAGATCCAAGGCCTGAGTAATGTTGTAGGTCTCGTTCGTGAAGAACGCAAAGCTCTTGGAACTCTGATGAAACCAATCGGTTTGACCGGTTACCCCCGGTTGGAACAGGGTCCCGGGCGGCTTCCCGGTCAGCTCCGCCGTCAAAAGAAAGTTCGGCGGATTCGCGCCCCCGGCTGCCGAGGACAAGCCACTGAGATACAGATCCATATCATTGCCGGCATAAAGGGCCAGATTGGTGGCCAGCTGTTCGTTCGCGTAAAACCCGCCCACCAGCCAGTCCAACGGGCCATTCCTGCCGGCGAAGCGCAGCTCTTCGCTGAACTGCTTGAAGTCGGTCATGTTGCCCTCGGTGGCCGGCTCATACAAGATATCGACGGAGGTGAAATCGATGTCGTTTCCGGCGACGATGGTGTTGTCGCGCCACGCGGTGATCGAGGTGAGTTTGCCGACGCCCGTATCCCAGTTGAGCTCGCCCGAAATCCCCATGTCCCGGATCGTTTGCGTGAGCGGCTGGTTCAAATAGGCCTGCCGGTTGAACGGCGACAGCGGCGCGAGCGCCTCGCCGGTCTGGCCGGGTGTACCGCCCAGCTCCGGCATCGATGCCAGCGCATTGACGATTCCCGAGAATGGACCGAGGGCCGTTTGCACGGCGCCGCAGCAGGACTCGTTGCGCTTCGAATAATCGCCGATCAGCAAGAAATTCACCGCATCGTTGGGCGTGAGCAGATACTGGGCGCGAGCGGTGTAGAGGTCGCGGTTATCGGTGTTGTAGGTCGTGCTCGGGCCGGGGCCGGTATTTACATTCAGGAAGCCATTGCGGCTCTGATACCCGACGAATAATCGACCCGCGGAGATAGCCCCTAGCGGCCCCGTGACGGAGGCGGAAAATTCCTGGTCGTCATAGTTGCCGCCGCTCGCCTCGGCCGTCGCGCTAAAGGTAGTCGAGGGTCTCTTGGTCACGATATTGATGACGCCGGCATCGTTGTTCTTGCCGAACAATTCGCCTTGCGGGCCTTCCAGGACCTCGATTCGGTCAATCTCGCCGAGGTCGCCAAAACCCACCCCGTTGCGCGGCCGATAGACCCCGTCAATGACGACGCCCACGGAGGACTCCAGTCCGGGGTTGTCGCCCACCGTGCCGATGCCGCGGATACGCGCGGTAGTCACGTTTTCAGAGGTGGTGGACGTGACGGTGAGGCCCGGGGTCAAGACTTGCAGGTTCTTGATGTCCTTGACGCCCGCATCCTGCAGTTGCTGCGTGGACAAGGCGATCACGGAGATCGGCACGTCTTGGATGTTCTGCTCGCGCTTCTGCGCGGTGACGACGATTTCCGTCAGAGCCGGCGCGTTAGTTGTTTCCTGCGCCCAACTTGAAACCGCCGCGATGGTGGAAATCGCCGCGACGGCGCCGGAAATTGCCAGTAACCGAGGAACCGCTCGTCGCCCATGCACACTTCGAATCGCCATTCGCCACCCCCTATTCTGGTTTCCAATGATCGGGCGCGCCGTTGACCGTCCTGGCCCCCCTCGACGCGCTTTTGTTGTAATACTACTACCGATCCTCAGCCTTTTCCGCTCGTCGGATCAGGCATTCTGCACGGGAAGTCGTACTGCCACCACATGTCGGGGCTGAGCGTACGGGAAGGCCGGCGGGAGCACCTCGCTTCAGGCGTCAATCGATTGACCGCCGACGCCAGAACGGGCCCGCGAGGGCGTGAGAGAAATCCACGACGGTGATTCCGTCCAAAGGCGGGGATGAGCGTGTCACGCGCGTATGATAGGACAACTCCCATCCGGACCGGTCGGGAGCTTCGACCCGAAGCATCGTGCGGCAATGAATACCTTACAAGGCAAGACGGCTTTCGTCACGGGTGCGGCCAGCGGCATTGGCCGGGCCAGCGCGTTGTTGTTCGCCGCCGAGGGGGCCGCGGTCGTAGCGCTCGATCGCGAGCCGCAAGTCGAGGCGACCGTTGCGGCGATTCGCTCCGCGGGCGGCCGTGCCATTGCGCTGATCAGGGACTCCTCCGCGGAGCAAGACATCGCCGGTGCGGTGGCCACCGCGGTCACGGAATACGGCAGTCTCGATGTGTGCTACGCGAATGCCGGCATCAGCGGCGGCCTGGCAGCGTTTTTCGAGGAGACCGCGGAGCGCTGGACCGAGGTTCTCAACGTCAACCTGATCGGCACTTTCCTGGCCGTCAAGCACGCAGCCCTTGTGATGGTCAAGCAGCGGCGCGGCTCGATCATCTGCACCGCATCGGTGGCAGGCCTGCGGTCGGGCGCAGGCGGCATGCCTTACAGTGCGAGCAAGGCCGGCGTCATCAGTCTCGTGCAAACTGCCGCCAATCAACTCGCCGGCACCGGGGTGCGCATCAACGCCATTTGCCCCGGACTGATCGAGACCGGCATGACGCGCCCGATCTTCGAGCAGGCGCGCGCGCGCGGCACCGACCACAAAATCGGCCAGCTCAATCCATTGCGGCGCCCGGGTGCGCCCGAAGAAATCGCACAGATGGCTCTGTTTCTCGCGTCCGATGCGTCCTCTTATGTCAACGGCCAGGCCATTGCCGTGGACGGCGGCCTGTCGACATCGCACCCGATCACCATGCGTCGCGATTGAAGGGGTGGCGGAAAGCGCATCGCCGCTACGGCTGATCGGCTAAGCTCTACGTCCTACCGGCGCCGCTATGTTGTGGCGTGGGAGCCCGGGGAGTGCAGCCATGCGGACACATACCGCACCGAGTCGCGGATACATATTGGCAACCTGGATCAAGGCCATCGGCCGCGCGCTCGACGCCGCCGGCTGTGACGGCGCGGCGCTTCTCGTCGAGGCTGGATTCGATCTCGAGTGCCTGGATGGGCCGACCGTGCGCTGCCCGCTGGCCACCACCGCGCGCTTGTGGGAGATCGCCGTGGCCGCGACCGGCGATCCGGCATTCGGCATCAAGGTGGCGAGCCACATCAAGCACACGACCTTCCACGCGTTGAGCTATGGGCTTTGCGCGAGCTCAACGCTGAAGGAGGCCTTCGAGCGGGTACAGCGCTATTGCCATGTGGCCAGTGACGCGGTGGAGTACGAGTTCTTCCGCTGCGGTCCCGATTATCAACTCGTGATCGAGCCCGCCGCCTCTGTTCCATTCGAGTCGATCGACGCGCTGGTCGCCGCGCAGGTGCGGATGTGCCGCTCGCTGCTCGGACGGGATTACTCGCCGCTGCTCATCGAGTTGCGGCGGCCGCGGCCGGCCAGAATCGACGACTTCGAGCGGCGGCTGTGCGCGCCGCTGCGTTTCGGCGCCTCGCATAACCGGTTGGTGTTCGACAGCGCCAGCATCGAGTGCCGGCTCGAGGGCGGCAATCCGGAACTGGCACGCCACAGCGACGCCATCGCGCTCCAATACCTCGCTCGAATGGAGCGCGACGACATTCAGGCGCGCGTTCGCGAAGTGCTGATGCAGCGATTGGAAAGAAGCGAACCCTCCCAGGAAGAGGTCGCCGAGCAGCTCTACATGAGTGCGCGCACTCTGCAGCGCAAGCTCGGCGACAGCGGCACCACGTACAAGGAAATTCTGGACGAGACGCGGCATGCATTGGCGTTGGCCTATCTCAGCGCACCTCATCACAGCGTCAGCGACGTGACCTATCTGCTCGGATTTTCATGCGGCAGCAGTTTCACGCGCGCATTTCGCCGCTGGACCGGTCAATCGCCCTCGGACTGGCGTGCGCGCGCGGCTTCGCGTGCGGGAGCATCAAGCCGCTGAAACGGCAACGATATGACGCAAAGCCTCAGCGCAGCGTCGCGCCCACGCGCTGGCTAATGCCGCACAGCAGCTCGTACGGGATGGTGTTTGCCCATACCGCGATTTCCTCCACCGGCAATCCCGCGCCCCACAGAATCACCGGATCGCCCAGTTGCGGCGCGTGTTTGAGCCCGGTGACGTCGATGCCGATCATGTCCATCGAGACGCGGCCGGCGAGCGGCGCGCGCTCGCCGTTGACCAGCACGGGCGAGCCCGAGGCGAGGCTGCGCGGGTAGCCGTCGCCGTAGCCCACCGCGGCCACCGCCAGGCGCGTGGGACGGCCGGCCGTCCACTCGCCGCCGTAGCCCACCTGCTCCCCGACCGCGACGTCCTTGACCGCGATGACGTGCGAATGCAGCGTCATGACCGGTAGCAGTCCGTAGTCCGCGCCGATCGTGCCGGCGAACGGCGAAACGCCGTACAACAGCAGCCCCGGCCGTACCCAGTCGGCCTGCGCCTCGGGGAAACTCAGTATGCCCGCCGAGTTGGCGATGCTGCGCTCGCCGGGCAGCGAGCCGGCGGCGTCGGCAAAGCGCGCGAGCTGATCGGCCGTCGCGGCGAGCTCCGGGCTGTCGGCAGAGGCCAGGTGGGTGAAGAGATTGACCGGGCTTTGCACTCCGGGCAAGGCGCTCAGGGCTGCGAGGGCCGCGTCGAATGCCGCGCCCTTGAATCCCAGGCGATTCATGCCGCTGTCGAGCTTGAGCCACACGTTGAAGCGCACGCCCGTAGCCGCGGCGCGCAGCAAATCGATCTGCTCGACGGTGTGTACGACGAGCTCGAAACCCGCGGCGCCCGCCGCGTCCAGCTGCTCGCGGTCGAAGACCCCCTCGAGCAGCACGGTGCGTTTATCGATGCCGGCCTGTCGCAGCGTGAGTGCCTCATCGACCCGCGCCACGGCGAAGGAGTCCGCCGATTCGAGCGCGCGCGCGACCGCAACCAGCCCATGGCCGTAGGCGTTCGCCTTGATGACCGCCATGACGCGCGAGTGCGGCGCCCATTCCCGCACGACCTGCAAATTGTGCTTGAGCGCGACGGTATCGACCGTCGCGCTGACCATCGGAGTCACTGGGGGTTCACGGGCGCGTCACCGGCGCCCCATTTGCGCTGCGGCCTCACCGCGGCCTGGGCCGGACCTCACCGAAATACGCCCTCGGCATACGACTCCGGCGCGTAATTTTCGAACTTGGTGTACTGCCCGAGGAAGGTGAGCTGCACTTCGCCGGTCGGGCCGTTGCGCTGTTTGGCGACGATGATGTCGGCGATGCCCTTGCGCGTGGTGTTCGGGTCGTACACCTCTTCGCGGTAGATCAGAAGGATCAAATCTGCATCCTGCTCGAGGGCGCCCGATTCCCGCAGATCCGACATCACCGGCTTCTTCTCGACGCGCTGTTCGACGCCGCGGTTGAGCTGCGAGAGGGCGATCACCGGCACCTTCAATTCCTTGGCGAGGGCCTTGAGCGAGCGCGAGATCTCGGAGATCTCGGTGGCGCGGTTCTCCTTGGTGCCCGCCACCTGCATCAGCTGCAGGTAGTCCACGACGATCAAGTCGAGGCCGCGCTCGCGCTTCAAGCGACGCGCCCGCGCGCGCACTTCGGTGGGAGTGAGCGCCGGCGTCTCATCGACGTGAATATTGGCGCCGCCGAGCTGAGTCATTGCCGAGTCGATGCGCGGCCAATCCTCTTCCTGCAGGCGGCCGGAGCGCAGATGACTCTGGTTGATCCGTCCCAAGGACGAAATCATGCGCAAGGTCAGCGATTCGGCGGACATTTCCATGCTGAAGATCGCCGCCGATTTGTTCGCGCCGAGCGCGGCGTTCTCCGCGATGTTGACCGCGAGCGTGGTCTTGCCCATCGACGGTCGGCCGGCGACGAGGATCAAATCACCAGCCTGCAAACCGGAGGTCATTTCATCGAGCTTTTTGAACCCGGTCGAAATTCCGGTCAGTTTTCCCTCGGAGTGATAGAGCTCGTCGATGCGGTTGACGACGTCCGGCAGGATGCTCTTGACGGACTTGAAGCCGACTTTGCCGCGCGAGCCGCGCTCGGCGATCTCGAATACCGCGCGCTCCGCATCATCGACGATTTCGCGCGCCTCCCGCCCCTCGGGCTCGAGCGCATTGCCGACAATCGTATTACCCGCCGTGATGAGCTGCCTCAACACGGATCGCTCACGGACGATGTCCGCGTACGCTCGAATGTTGGCGGCGGTCGGCGTGTCGCGCGCCAACGATCCGAGATAGGAGAGGCCGCCCACCTCACCGAGCAGACCCTGGGTTTCCAGATACCCGGACAAGGTGACGGCATCGCAAGGCTGATTGCGCTCGATCAGGCCGGCTACGGCCGCAAAGATGAGCCGGTGATCGTTGCGGTAAAAGTCCTCTGCAACCACTCGATCGGCGATGAGATCCCACGCAGCGGAATCGAGCATCAAGCCGCCGAGCACCGATTGCTCGGCTTCAATGGAATGCGGCGGCAGCCGCAATCCGTCGCCGGCCGCTGCGTTCGAACCCAAAAACCGATTACCGACGCGAGTGGCCACGTGCAATCTGCGCGCCGCGGCTTGGCCCGCCGCTACTCTTCGGGGACGATTGTGACCGTCAAGGTCACATTGACGTCGGCATGCAAATGCAACTGGACCTGGTGCTCTCCGGTCATACGGATCGGTCCGGTCGGCATGCGCACTTCGCTGCGCGAAATCGGCTGGCCCGCCTGGACCGCGGCCTCGGCGATGTCCGCCGTGCCGATGGATCCGAAGAGTTTGCCTTCCGTGCCGGTCTTGGCTTTGATCTCGAGCTTGAAGCTCTCGAACTTGACCGCGCGAGCCTGCGCCGCCGCGAGCTCCTCGTGGGCCTTGGCTTCGAGCTGGGCGCGCTGCGCCTCGAACTTGGCGATGTTGGCGGACGTCGCCAGGGTCGCCCTGCCCGTCGGGACCAGGAAGTTGCGGGCATAGCCTGACTTTACTTTGACGCGATCGCCGATTTGGCCGAGGTTTGCGACCTTCTGCAACAATATGATGTCCATGAGCTGCCCGCTGGTTAATGCTGATCGGTATACGGCAGCAAGGCGAGAAAGCGCGCGCGGCGAATGGCGAGCTGCAGCTGCCGCTGATAGCGCGCGCGCGTGCCCGTGATGCGGCTCGGTACGATCTTGCCGGTTTCGGTGATATAGCTCTTGAGCGTCGCCAGATCCTTGTAATCGATCTGCTTGACGTCATCGGCCGTGAACCGGCAGAACTTCTTGCGGCGGAAAAAACGTGCCATGCGGTGCTCCTGTTATCCTGCGCCTTAGCCCGGGACCTTACCGGCCGCCCATCGACATGTCGTCTTCGTCGCCCTCGTCACCGAAATCATCGTGACGGCGTGCGTTCTCGTCGGGCGCGCGCGCCATCGGCGAGGGCTCGGTGACCGCCTCGTCCATCTTCACCACCAAGCTGCGCAGCACGGCGTCGCTGAAGCGGAACGAGCCGGTGAGCTCGGCAAGCGTCTTTTGATCGCATTCGATGTTGAGCAGGATGTAGTGCGCCTTGTGCACCTTGGAGATCGGAAATGTCAGCTGGCGCCGGCCCCAATCCTCAAAGCGATGCACCTGACCGCCGCCGGCACTGATCATGCCTTTGTAGCGATCGACCATCGCAGGAACCTGTTCGCTCTGGTCCGGATGGACCAGGAGCACGATCTCATAATGCCGCATTGTAGCTCCCTACGGTTTTAGCCTCCCGTTGCGAGCGGTGAGGCAAGGAGTGATGCCGGTCAGCCGGCGAAAAGAGCGCGCAGGATACGCGCTCCGGGCCGTGCCGGTCAACTCGCGCGCTGCCGCCGGGCTTCGAACAGGGCGACTCCGGCCGCCACGGACACGTTGAGCGATTGCGCCTGACCGGCCATGGGGATGCGCACCAGGAAATCGCAGCGCTCGCGCGTCAAGCGCCGCATGCCGCTGCCCTCCGCGCCCAGGACCAGGGCTAGCGGCCGCTTCAGATCGGCCGCGTAGAGACTCTGCTCGGCCTGCCCGTCCGTCCCCACTACCCAAATGCGGCGCTCCTTCAGCAGGCCCAAGGTGCGTGCCAGGTTGGTCACGGCGGCGACCGGCACGAATTCGGCGGCGCCCACCGCGACTTTGCGCACCACGCCGTCCACGACGGCCGCGCGATCCTTCGGAATGATCAGCGCCTGCACGCCGGCTGCATCGGCCGTTCGCAGGCACGCCCCTAAATTATGCGGGTCGGTGACGCCATCCAGCACCAAAAGCAGCGGGTCGCGAATTTCGGTCAGCGCTGCGGATAAATCATGCTCATCCCAGGGCTTGAGCGGCCGTACCGCCGCCACCGCTCCCTGGTGCGCCACATCCCCGACCAATTTGGCGAGCGTCTCGTTGCCCGCGGTTTGCACGTGCACGCCGACCGCGTGAGCGCGTGCCCGTAAGTCCCGCATACGCGCATCATCGCGCGGCTCGGCGATCCAGAGCTCCAAGAGGCGCTGCGGCGCGCGCTCGATGACCGCACCGACGGCGTGCAAACCATAGACGAAATTGCGCTTCGACTCAGCCACGACGGCTAGCCTGACCCGCCGCTGCGTGATCCCTCGCCGCGCGACCCGCCGCCGCGGCCGGCGGCGCTACTGCGCCGCGAAGTGCTGCCCGGTCCGCGACGCGCGCGCTGCTCAGCACGGCCCCGCCGCGGCGCACGGACCGTGCCGTGAGAAGCGGCGGGCTGCGTGTCCGTGAGCTCAAAATCGATTTGCCGCTTCGTCAGGTCGACCCGGCTCAGGCGCACGCGAACGCTATCGCCCATCTGCCAGCGCCGGCCCGTGCGTTGACCGACGAGCCCCATGCCGCCGTTTTCCAGCTCCCAATAGTCGCCCGGTATGGTGGAGACATGCACCAGTCCGTCGATCGGCATCTCCTTCAGTTGCACAAACAGCCCGAACTCGAGCGCACTCGAAATGGTGGCCTCGAAACTCTCCCCCACCCGCGGCTGCATATACAGACATTTCAGATACCCCATGACGTCGCGCGCCGCTTCGTCCGCGCGCCGCTCGCGCTGTGAGCTTTCCGCGCCGAGCGTCTGCAGCTCCGCGGTGCTGTATTTGTGACCGGAGGCTGAATGGGGGACGACGGCAGCCTTGATGGCGCGATGCACCAGCAGGTCCGGGTAGCGGCGGATCGGCGAGGTGAAGTGCGCATACTCTTCGAGTGCGAGACCGAAATGGCCGATATTCGTCTGCTGGTACACGGCCTGGGCGAGCGCACGAATCACCAACCCCTCCAGCAGCAGCCCGTCCGGCCGTGCGGACAGCCGCTCGACCAGCTGGCGAAATTCGCGCGGGCTGGGCTTTTCGGAGAACGTCGCGCCCACCTGCATTGCATTCATGATCTTCTGCAGCTCGGTCACGCGCTTCTCTTCGGGCTGGCCGTGCACCCGATACAGACTCCCCGCCTTGGCAAGCCGCAGCGCCACGGCCGCTTCCACATTAGCGGCGATCATGCACTCTTCGATCAAGCGATGCGCATCGTTGCGCATCACGGCATAGAACCCCTCGATCCTGCCGTCGTCGCCGATGCGGGCTTTAACTTCGCCGCCGCGAAAATCCAAGGCACCGCGCGCCTCCCGCGCGGCCTTCAAGGCGCCATACACCGCGTAGAGATTTTGCAGCGAGGCGCGCACTTCGGGACTCAGCGTACGGCGGGCAGCACCCTGCTCACCGGCACCCTGCTCACCGGCACCCTGCTCACCGGCGGCACCCTGCTCACCGGCGGCGCCCTGCGGATCCTTGAGGAAGCTCCATGCCCGATCGTAGGTGAGCCGCGCATGCGAGCGAATCACCGCTTCATAGAAACGCGTCCGTCCCGGCTTGCCGGACTTGGCTATACGCATGTCGCAGACGAATGCAAGGCGCTCGACATGGGGCATCAGCGAGCACAAGTGATTCGATAAGTGCTCCGGCAGCATCGGCAGCACGCGATCCGGAAAATACACCGACGTGGCCCGCGCGCGAGCTTCGGTGTCGAGCGCACAGCCGACGCGCACGTAGTGGCTCACGTCGGCGATGGCCACCACCAGCCTCCAACCGCCACCGCGCAGGTGCTCAGCGTACACCGCATCGTCGAAATCTTTGGCATCCTCGCCGTCAATGGTAACCAGCGGCAGATCGCGCAAATCCTCGCGGCCGGCGCAATCCTCGACACGCACATCCGGTTCGAACAGATTCGCGGCATGCAGCACGTCGGGAGGAAACTCCTGCGGCAAATCGTGGCGCAAGATGGCAAAGCGCGCCGCCATGTCCGACGGTCTCACGTCCCTGAGCACTTCGACGATGCGGCCGTGCGCAGGCGCATCGCCTTGCGCTCTTTTGGTGAATTCGACGATGACATGGTCGCCGTCCGCGGCGCCGTGTGCGGCACGTGTCGCCACCTCGATGGCATACCAATGGCCGGGATCCTCCGGTTCGATGCGGCCGTGCCCATGGCCGGCGCGCCACACGCCGCCGATCAGCGCCGGTGCATCGGCGGTGCGGCGTATGAGACGTGCGACGCGCCGCCCGCGTTCATTGATCCCGACCGCCAGCACTTCGACCCGATCGTTGTGCATCAAGGTCGCCGTGTCGGCGCGCGCCAACACCAGCGGCGCGGATCCGTCATCGGGCAGCACCAGCACTTCGCCATTGGCCCGTCCGCGCAATCGTCCCGCGACCCGCTCGCCGTCGCCCGCGGTCGCAAAGCCGCTCGGACCCTCGATCGCCTGGCCGTCGCGCACCATCGCCGCCAATCGCTTCGACAACGCTTCGCGCTGCGCGTCCGTGTGCATTCCCAGCCGTTTCGCGAGCCGTGCCGCAGTCAGCGGCTCCGGCGCTTCCGACAAGTGCTTGAGCAACAACTCGCGGCTCGGGATGGGATCGGCGTAGCGCAGTTTCTCGAGTTCTAGATTCGGGTCCTCGACGCGCCAGTCTCTCGGCTTGGCGGGTGCGGCGCCCTGCTTTTTCGGTCGGCGCGAGCCTGTGGAACCACGTCGTGTCATAGGATGTGAAAGCCTCGAGCTCAACTAATCGGCGCACGAGGTTAGCAGCTTTGCACCGCAGCGTATCGGTCAGCGGGTGCCGCCGGCCAGCACCGCCTGTGCGCGGGCCTGCGAGCGCTTGGCGAGCCAATAGTACGCCGGCGAGGTCACCGCCAAGCCGATGATCCACGACAGGTCGATGCCGCCCATGGCGCGCGCCACCGGCCCCACGAACAGCGGCGAGGAGATGAACGGCAGCTGCACCAGGATCCCCAGACCGTAGCAAGAGACTGCCGCCGCGTTGATGCGGCCATAGATCCCGCCATCCTGGCGAAAGAAGGAGGCGACATCGTATTGGCCGTGCCGCAGGAGGTAGTAATCCACGAGGTTGATGGAGGTCCACGGCACCAGCACGTACAGCAGCAGCAATATGAAGGCCTCGTAGTCGACGAGGAAGGTTTCCTTGCTCGCCAGCGCCCCGACCAGCGACAGCGCGAACAGGGCGAGAGCGATCAGCGTGCGCGCCCGCGGTCCCGGCGACCAATGGGGGACGAGCGTCTGGCCGAGCGTCAGCGTCGACAGCGCGCCGCAGTACAAGTTCATGGCATTCGCGGCCGCGACACCTACGGAGAAGACGATCAAGACCAGCGGCGCGATACCGTGCGTCAGCATCGCGAGCCCCGCCATCAAATTGCCCTTCGGCGCGGCCAGACCCACGGCGGCGCCCAGCACCATGGGCAGAAACGAACCCAACGTGCAGCCCCAATAGCTCGCCCAGAACGCGTGCCGCACACCCGTATCGTGCGGCATGTAGCGCGAATAGTCGGAGACATACGGCGCGTAGGCGATTTGCCACAGCGCGGCGGCGGAAACGATGCCGAGCAGTCCCGGCAGATTGAAAGCGTTGCGGGTCAGAAAGTCCGCGGGCAGTCCATGTACCCAGATGATCCATGCCGCGGTGAGCAGCAGCACGGCGCCCGAGACATAGGTCATCACCCGCGCATAAGCGTGAATGAGATCATAGCCGTAGATGGCTGCGATGACGGAGAGCACACCCACGAGCGCGATGCCCGGTGCATCCGAAATGCCGGGCACCACGCTGGCGAGCGCCTGGCCGCCGAGAACGAGGTTGGAGGACAAGAACCCCACGTACATCACGATGACGATGCCGACGACGAGCAGCGAACCCAGCGAGCCGAATTGACCGCGGGTCTGAATCATCTGCGGCACGCCGAGGGTCGGACCCTGGGCCGCGTGCAGCGCCATGAAGACGGCGCCGACCAGGTTCCCCACCGCCAGACCCACCACGGCCCAACCGAACGGCAGCGCGAACACCGTCACCGCAAGCCCGCCGGTGACGATGGTCAGGAGCATGAGATTCGAGCCGAACCAGACGGTGAACAGATCGCCGTACGTGCCGTGCCGCCGATCCAAGGCAATCGGCTGAATAGTGCAGAGCTCGAGCCGGGTTGCCTGTTCGCGGTTAGCCATGACCCTTCTCATCTCGCAGGTCGCCTGGCACACCGAAGCCGGGCGCCGCAGCCGGATCGAGCGCACGCTGCACATAGGCATCGATCTGCGGCGCATAGACGTCCCACATTGCCGCGAGTTCGCCGATCGGGTCGGCTTCGCTCCAGTCGACGCGCAAGTCGACGATCGGCCAGGAAACCTCGCGCACGATCAGCAGCCCCGCGGAGTGAATCGGTCCGGCCTCCCCGCCCCTCGCTAAGCCCGCCCGCATGGCGGCGAGAAGCCGCGCGCCGAGATGCCCGCCGGCCGCCTCGAAGGCCGCGATCATGAGCGCCGGCACATCGTCATGGGCCAACAGATTGCCGGCGGCGGCGGCGTGAGTGCCGATCGCCGAGCCGACCACTCCCAATGCGTGCGCGCCCGAGTGCACCGCCGGCGGGCCGTCCGCCGCCAACACCAGCAACTGACGGTACGCGCCGTACGGCGTGGATCGCAGCGCCTCGGCGAGCGCGGCGTGCGCCCACGCACCGTGGGCCATCGCGGCCAGGATTCTAGGACCCAGGGCGGGATCGGTGATGTTTTGCGTCGCCACCGCACCGATCCCCGCGCGCGCATGAGCGCAGCGCGCGGCGACCGCCGGCGACGAGGAGGCGATCGCCATACCGAACATCCGCCGATCGGCGGTGCGCGCTACGATCGAGAAAGTCACGGCTCAACGCCCCTCGGGAATCACCGCGATCACATCCACTTCGACGAGCCACTCGGGCCGCGCCAGCCCCGCCACGACGATTCCCGTGGAGACCGGATACACGCCCTTCAACCATCGGCCGATGGTCCGGTAGACGGCTTCCCGAAAGCGCGGGTCGGTGAGATAAATCGTGACTTTGCAGATGTGCTCGAGGCTCGCGCCCGCTTCGCGGAGCAGCTGCTCGATGTTGCGCATCGCGCGATCCGCCTGCGCACCGGCGTCTCCCACTCCCACGTTGGCGGCCGTATCGAGATCCTGGCCCACCTGGCCGCGCACGAACACCGTGCGCCCCTGCGCCACCACTACTTGGCATAAATCGTTGTCAAGCTTCTGTTCGGGGTAGGTATCGCGCGTATTGAACTTACGAATCCGAGTGTGCATGCTGGACTCCGAAAAGCGAGCGGCAGTGCGCCGCGCATTCTAACGCCATTGCGCTCAAGGGGCGCGCGGCCGCTACCGCCGGCGGCGAGCCGTTCACCGCGGCTTCTGCATGACGCGCGCCGACAGGTTCGCCGCCTTGCGGTCGATCAGCGGCTTCATCATCGGGTTTTGGGTCACGTTCTTGACGCGTTCGCCGTTGATGAACACCTCGCGGCTGTCGCGAATGGAATCCAAGTATTGCTGCCCGGTTCGGATCATGTCGAATGCTCCACGGCTGATTGTCCACCAGTAAGAAGGCGGCTGCTTCGGAGCCACCGGTCGGGCGCATCATGGCGCAAAACCCGCTTTCTATGAATTAATGAAATGCGGCGCTTTGCTTTCGAAAAATTGAGGATGGGTCTCGAAGAAACACCCGTACGTTGCCGTGCGCAGCCGAGCCGCTCGAGACAAGTGGATCGCCGAACGGAGATAATGCGCCGCTAGATCATCGTCAGGGAGAGCTGATCATGCCCCACCCGAAGTTCATGACGGCCGCCGTCGGCGCCGCTTGGGCGAGCGACATGCTGCACCACGCCGCCGCGGCCGCCGAAGCAGCCGCCGCTTCCCACAACCTGTCGCAATTTTCGGCGCTGTCTCGCCTCGAGATCCCGGTCGCCGAACTGCTGTTCGGCGGCATCATGCTGGTTCTCATCATGCTCACGCACGCAGCCGGGGTGAGCGCGGCGACCTCCCGCGTCCTGCACCGTTCGAGCCTGCTGCTGGCGCAGCCGTCCAAATGGCGCGCCGATCTGCTCATGAGCGGCACGGTGTTCACCTTGCTCTGCCTGCATTTGCTGGAAATGGCTGCGTGGGCGGCGGCATTGTGTATTTCCGGCCTGGTTCCGGAATGGCGCGCGGCCGCTTTCTTCGCGGGAAATACCTACACGACGGTAGGCTACGGCACCTTTGCTTTGCCGGAAAAATGGAAAATGCTGTCCCCGTTCATTTCGATCTCCGGGCTGTTCACCTTCGGCTGGACCGCCAGCGTGCTCGTGGATCTCGTCCGCCGCTGCCAGCAGATCAAGGACGCGGCGGCGGCCGGGCGGGCGTCGCGCCGCGCCGCGAGCCGGTGATCCAGCCGCCCCCTGCCGGCTGTGCGGCTCAAGTGGATGCGGTCGCGACTGCAGGTGTGTGAACGAGCGGCGATGCCGTGGGCTGTCCGGGCTTTCTGCCGCCGCAAGCGGTCAAGCCAACGCTGAATAACAGTAGGAGAAGCCATGTCGATCTCATGACCCGACGAGACGCCTGGTTCAGATGCATCGTGTAACTGGCGAGCATGTGGCCTTCCGGTGCGTCGTTATTGCTCAACTCCGCTGGGCGCGCGAGCTGCCTATCTTACCGCTCTTTGCGTTCTGCGGGTGGACGGTTACGTTCGACGACGCCCCGCGCGGGTGCTAGCCTGTGAGCGCGGCGCGAAGCGCCTTGATCTGCTCGCCCGCGGCCGCGAGCAGGCGCCGGGCGTCGGCGGCGCCTAGCCCGAGGCGCTGAAACGGCGGGATGGCGGTCACCGCGTCATCGAGCAACTCGCGGTGGAACACGCACGACGCGAGCGCAAGAGCCGCGATGAGCAGATCAGTCAGCCTCTCATCACCGCGAGTCTCGCGGTCCCAGGCATTCTGGTCGGCGACGGCCGCGATGACCGCAGCGGGAAACTTCCAGTGTTTGAGGATCGAGCGTGCGATCCGCGGATGCCAGTCGCGCACCATCCGCACCCACGCCTCACTGTCCCCGCCGTCGGTCGTGCGATTCGGCGTGCTCACAGTGATATACAGGCGCCCGATGTTGTGCATGAGCCCGGTCACCAAGGCCTCGTCGGGTTTTGCGGCGCGCGTCTCGCGCGCGAGCACGAAAGCGATCGAGGCGACCAGCGTGCCCTCGCGCCACAGCTGTTTGAGCTTTGGTCGGAGCTCCGCCTGGCCGCTGCCGAGGTCTATCTGCTGCAGTGCAAATGAAACCGCCGTACAACGCACCAGCTGGTGGCCGAGGCGGGTCAATGCCTGTTTCAGGTCAGTGATCTGAATCGTCGAAGGGTTCAGGAATGCGGAGTTCGCGAGCCGTAGAATACGCGCGGCGAGCGCCGCATCGGCTGCAATCACATGTGCGACTTGGCTGCGTGTCGCCCGCGGATCCTCAAGGACCTGCTGCACACGCACCGAGATATCCGGAAACGACGGCAGGCGTACGTCGCCGCGGGCCAGCTCAAGCGAGAGCTTACGGAGGAAAGTTTCCGGGTCCGGCTCCCCGGACTTCAGGTCTGGTGTCAGCGATTCGGCGATTGCCATGGCAGGGCCTTCGTGCGAGGGCGCATCCCATGCGGTTATCGGCCGGGCGGGTCCCGACTTTAGGCTTGGCAATCCGAGATTCGGCTGGCTTCGAGCCGCATGCGGCGGTCGCAGATCTGGAATATACATAGGGGGTTGCAGCGACTCAAGAGCGCATGCCGGCCGGCTTCGGTCCGCCGGTAGCCCAATCGAGCAACTGCGCCAGATGCGCGACGGGCACACCGCTCGCGGCGCCGATTTGCACCATGCAGCCGATGTTGCCGGTCGCAATCACATCGGCTTGGAGCGCAACGAGAGCCTCAGCCTTGCGTGCACCCAATTGCGCGGCGATGTCGGGCTGCAGGATGTTGTACACACCCGCCGAGCCGCAGCACAGGTGTGCGTCCTGCGGCCAGCGCACCTCGAAGCCCGCGTCGGTGAGGAGGCGCGCCGGCGAGGTCGCGACCTTCTGGCCGTGCTGCAGAGAGCAGGCGGGATGGTATCCGACAATCGTCGGCGGCAGCGGCGTGATCGGCGGCAGACCGATGCGATCCAGCAGCTCACTCAAATCGCAGGCAAGCGCCGATACTCGCGCGGCCTTGGCGGCATACTGCGGATCGTCGCGTAACAGGTGAGCATAGTCGCGAATGACTGGACCGCAGCCCGAGGCGGTCACCACGATGGCGGCCAGCGGCTGCGCCTCGACTTGGCGATGCCAGGCATCGACGTTGGCGCGCGCCAGCCGCAGGGCCTCCTCCTCGCGCCCCATGTGATGCGACAAAGCCCCGCAGCAGCCCTCACGCGCCCGGACGATCTCGCACCCGGCACGCTGCAGCAGCCGCACGCTCGCCGCCTGGATCGCAGGGTCGAGCACGGGTTCCACGCAGCCGCGCGCCAGCCCGACGCGCAGCGCATGCGCAGAAGCTCGCTGCAAGGCGGGTGCTTGTTCCCCTGCCGGGTGCGGTGAGTGCACTCGCGGCCGAGGGGCTGCACGCATCGCTTTGGCGGCTTGGCTCAGGCGCAAAAGGATCGCGAGTGGACGCAAGCCCGCAGTTCGCTCGAACCACCCGGCGAGCGGCCAGGCGAGCGCTGCCAGAGTCAGGGCGACACGAAAGCGGCCGCGATGCGGCAGAATCGACGCCAACAGCGCGCGCAGTACGCGATCGTGCAGCGGCCGGCGATAGTGCTCCTCGACGTAAGCGCGGCCCTTGTCGATGATCCTTCGATAGCTCACTCCGGATGGGCAATGCGTCTCGCACGCGAGGCACGACAGGCAGCGATCGAGATGTTTCACGACCTGCGCCGACGGCCGTGCGGAGTTTTCCAGCATTTCTTTGACCAGATAGATGCGCCCGCGAGGACTGTCGAGTTCGTTACCGAGCAGCACATAGGTCGGGCAGGTCGCGGTGCAAAGTCCACAGTGCACGCAGCTGCGGATCGCGCCTGCGGCCGCGGCTGTGGCCGGGTCGGCGAGCTGCGCAGAATCGAATTTCGTCTGCATCACGCCTCGGCTGTGAGATCCAGACCGGGATTGAGGATCCCCTGCGGATCGAACGCCGCCTTCAACCGCTGCTGCAAGCTCTTGAGCCCCTGCTCGGCGTCGGCGGGAACCAGCGTTTCGCGCATGGCCGGCGGCGCGCGAATCAATCGGGCATGGCCGCCCAGAGAGCGGGCGATGGCGCGAATCTGCGCGCCGGCGGCGTGCGGGTCATTCTCGGGTACGGCCGCCCACACCAGCGCGCCCGCCCAGTCGTATACATACCGCACGCAGTCCGACGCGAGGAGCGAGGGCACCTGCCAACCTCGCGCGGGCGGCACCGATATTCGCCACAGCACATGTCCGGCGCGCGGTAAGGCATCGAGCGTGCGCACGCCATGCCAAAACGCTCTGCTTTCCTCGCCTGCGATGGCCTCGCCGGCGCCCAGCGGCTCGAGCGCACGCAGCAGATCGCGGCACCGCACCTCGACCGAAGGTGCGAAGCCTTCGAGGCGCAATGCCGTCACCGCGCGCGATGCCGCCGCGGTCTCTAGCGCGGGCACATGGGCCGCGGCGGCAACTGCTGCCGGCAGCGCCAGCGCCGCGCCCATCAGGCGATTGGCCGCCTCACCCGACAATCCCTTGAACAGCACCGTGGTCTCGGCGCGTGGTCTCGGCAGGACGCGCATGGTGATGCACGTGAGTACCGCCAATGTTCCCCAGGAGCCTGCCATCAGCTTGGGCAAGTCAAAACCGGTCACATTCTTGACCACGCCACCGCCGCCCTTGAGCGCCTCGCCCCTGCCGGAGACCGCGGTGAACCCGAGTATGTGATCCCGCGCTGCGCCGATCGAGAGGCGCCGCGAACCCGACACGTTGGCGGCGACGATGCCGCCGAGCGTCGCGCGGCCCGGCGCGGCGCCGAGCAGCGGGCCGTGATCGAAGGGCTCGAATGCCAGCATCTGCTGTCGCTCCGCCAGGGCCGTTTCGATCTCCACGAGCGGCGTTCCGGCGCGCGCGGTCACCACCAGCTCATCCGGATCGTAGTCGGTGATGCCGGCCAGAGCGCTCATATCGAGCAGCGCGGTCGAGGTGATCGGCCTTCGCAGCAGGCGCTTCGAGCCGCCGCCGCACACTTCCAAGCCGCGCTTTTCGGCCGCCGCATCGGCAACGATGAGCTCCACTTCGGCCGCCGTGACGGGCGTGTAGCGTACTTGTAGTGCCATGAGTCAGAGGCGCGGTGCCATGAGTCAGAAGCGCGGAAGGTGCGGAAATGCGACGTTCCCCTGATGCACGTGCATGCGCCCCAATTCGGCACAGCGATGCAAAGTAGGAAACACCTTGCCGGGATTGAGGAGCATGGCGGGGTCGAAGGCGCACTTGATGCGCTCCTGATGCGCGAGATCGACTTCATTGAACATCTCGCCCATGAGATCGCGCTTTTCCACGCCCACTCCATGCTCTCCGGTCAAGACGCCGCCCATGGCCACGCACGCGCGTAAGATTTCCGCGGCGAACGCTTCCGCCCGCTCGAGTTCACCCGGCACATTGGCGTCGTAAAGAATCAACGGATGCAAATTCCCATCGCCGGCGTGAAACACGTTGGCCACACGCAGCCCGTGACGCCGCGACATGTCCGTCATTCTCGTCAGCATCTCGGGCAGGCAGCGCCGCGGGATCGTTCCGTCGATGCAATAGTAATCCGGCGAGATGCGTCCCATCGCGGGAAATGCCGCTTTGCGCCCCGCCCAGAACCGCAGGCGTTCGTCTTCGCTCGACGACACTCGAATAGTCGTAGCGCCGTTGCGCGCGGCGATATCGGTCACCAATTCCATGAGGTGCCGGCACTCTTCCTGCGGCCCGTCGACCTCCACGATGAGCAGTGCATCGACGTCGCGCGGATACCCGGCGCCGAGAAAATCCTCGGCGGCGTGAATCGCCGGCCTGTCCATCATTTCCATGCCGGCGGGAATGATGCCGTGTGCGATGACATCGGCGACGCATTGAGCCGCGGCTGCGACCGCGGCGAAGCCCAGCAGCACCGCCCGTGCCGCCTGCGGCTTGACCAGCAGCCGCAACGTCACTTCCGTCACCACGCCGAGCAACCCTTCGGAGCCGATGGCGAGCCCGAGCAAGTCATAGCCCGGCATATCGAGAGCCTTGCCGCCGAGCTCGATGACTTCGCCGCTCATCAGCACGATCTTCAAGCCGAGCACGTTGTGCGCCGTCATGCCGTACTTCAGGCAATGGACCCCGCCGGAATTCTCCGCGACGTTGCCGCCGATGGTGCAGGCGATCTGACTGGAAGGATCGGGCGCGTAATAAAATCCGCGCGCCGCGACCGCCTGCGACACGGCGAGATTGGTGACGCCCGGTTGCACCACCGCCGCACGATTGTCATAGTCGATTTCCAGGATGCGGTTCAGGCGGCTGAGCGCGAGCAAGATGCCGTCTTGCGCCGGCAGCGCGCCGCCCGACAGCGAGGTGCCGGCGCCGCGCGGCACCACCCTCACCTGACGGTCGTTGCACCAGCGCAAGATCGCGCAGATTTGCGCGGTGCTGTCCGGGAGCACCACCAGCAAAGGCCTTTGCGCGTAGGCGGTCAGTGCATCCGATTCGTAGGGCGCCATCTCGTCGCGCTCATCGATCACCCCCTCTCCGGGCACGATCTCGCGCATGGCAGCGACGATCTCTGCGCGTCGCGCCAGGGTCCGCGAATCCGGCGTCGGCATCTTCACCGACATGCGTCACACCGCACGCCTAAATTCATCCGGCGTGGTCTCATGCTGCGCAAATCCATCGTCGCTCGCGAATCCATCGGCGCTCCACGAACTGTCAGGCTCTCAAGTATGCACGCTGCCCATCGTCGAACAAGCGCGGCACCGATTCGCGGCATCGATTCGATTGACAAGGTTCCAGCGGGTGCGTAGATTCCTGCGCCTCGCCTTCGGCGGGCCCATCTTGCCCAGGTGGCGGAACTGGTAGACGCGCTGGTTTCAGGTACCAGTGGAGCAATTCGTGGAGGTTCGAGTCCTCTCCTGGGCACCAACACCCCTTCCGTACCCATTCGCCGGCGTTCGCCCCCGACGATTCTTCCCGCCAAGTAATTGATTCTATTCAACTTGTCGTTCGACGCCGTTCGGACCCGTTCGCCCCTAGCCCGACCTCGCTAGTGGGTAAAATCGTGGGTAAAATAAAGTTCGAGTCCTTCAAGTTCGAGTCCCGAAGGAGAGGTGAATGGCGCTCACGGAGAAGGAAATCCAGGCCCTAAAGCCCCGCGAAAAACGCTACAAAGTCACCGACGGTGATGGTCTTTTTCTGCTCGTCCATCCCGCTGGCGGCAAGTACTGGTACATGAAGTATTCCCTCGGCGGCCGCCCGCAGGAGGTGGTGTTCGGGGCCTACCCTGCCGTGAGCTTAAAGCTCGCCCGCGAGAAGCGCCAAGATGCGAGGCAGCAACTCGCGCGCGGTTTAAATCCAAGGCTCGAGAAAAAGAGAACGCGCGGTGCAGGCACCGTGATGTTCGAGAGCATCGCCGAAGAGTGGCTCCGAATGATGTCGACACCGGTGAAGAACGCCAGCGATGCGTCGGAGGCTCCGCTTGATCCGGTAACCACGAAAAAACACCGCTGGATCGTCGAGACGTACTTAAATCCCAAGCTCGGCAAATGGCCCCTCGCCGAGATTACGGCACAAGAGCTCTTGCCTTTGTTGAAGCGCATCGAGGAAGAAGGAAAGATCGAGACCGCACACCGCGCCCGCGCGCTCGCGAGCCGAATCTTCTGCTACGCCCAGGCGACGGGTCGCGCCCCCCAAGGGGATATCACGCAGTCACTACGCGGCGCCCTCGCGCCTAAAGTCGTCTCGCACCATGCCGCGATTACCGATCCCGCGCTCGTCGGGGATCTACTTCTCGCGATTGATAGCTACTCGGGACAACTGGAGACGCGCTGTGCGTTGAAACTCGCACCCTTAGTCATTCTGAGGCCTCGGGAGCTTCGATTCGGCGAGTGGCAAGAGATCAACTTTGAAAAGGCCGAGTGGCGGATACCCGCCGAACGGATGAAGATGGACTCGCCTCACCTCGTACCCTTGAGCCAGCAAGCCTTGGTCGTTCTATATGACTTGAAGAAGGGTGCGACTGAGGACGCGCGACTCATGTTCCCGGTGCTCGGGACCAAAGAAGGCGTCATGAGCGAGAACACCATCAACAAGGCCTTGCGCACGCTCGGCTATGCGGGCGATGTGATGACGGGCCATGGATTCAGAAGCATGGCATCAACGCTTCTCAATGAACAACAGAAGTGGCATCCCGATGCAATCGAACGTCAACTGGCCCATGCCCCTCGCAACAAGGTCCGCGCTGCTTATAACTACGCCGAGCACCTCCCGGAGCGCCGACGGATGATGCAGGCCTGGGCGGAGCTCCTGAATGAATTACGTGAAGCGGCGCGCAATCGGCAGGAGAAACGTGGCGGTGTTCACGCGCTTCCCAAGACGGAAGCGCCGGCACTCGCAGGAAGTGAGGCTATCTGACCCGATGCCGTAGTAGTACGAATCATCGACGTGCGCGAGGGCCGCAGTGTCGGCCTGGCTTATTCCATGTCGGCCACAGCCAAAATCGCGCCATCGTCGCGGAGAATCGTATCTCGTCGGTGCCCATTCGATCCTAGGCGGGCTGCATCACGAATACTTCCTGGCGCTGCCGCCTGCCTGTGGGTGATTCAATTTTTGCGGACCACAGGAGTCCCTCTCATCAGAAATGAAGCCGAGGACCGATTCAGGCGGCTGCGCGACGATATGGCTCGCGCAATCGCTCAGGTCGCGCACTTGCGACCCTACCGAATCGCTCCAGTACTTTCGGCCTCATCGGCTACGATCTACGGGTCAAACGATGACCACGATGCTTGTGCTTGTTGCGTACACCGATATTCGGCAGTCACGCAAGATGTTGCATAAGGGCTTACCGTATAAGGCTTTGAGGAATATAGACCGTTCATCAACAGCCTTGAATCCACATTCTCATCCGAATTTAACTCTCGCAGACCGAAATTCGGTTTATAGAGGTCGGAAACGTAGTCTTCAGTGGCGCAAGCCGTCAGCGCTAGAAGGGCGATGAAAACCGGAATAAACCTGATGGTGCTAATTGACTTCATATGACCTCACGCGGGACGCTCCAAAATTCATGCGGTTTGAATACCCTTCGGCTACCGTGGGATACACGAAAGTGACGTAAAAATCAATAATGGCACTCGCGGCAACCTGCAATCCGATCCCCGGCGCTATCATCGGATCTGCATGCTTTGAAGCTTCCGTCTAGGACGCGTGGATTGCGCCGTCGTGGGCGCGCTCCAAGTCTCGAACGCGAGTTAGGATGAACTTTAGCTGTTGCAGTCGCTCCTTCGATTCTGCGGCTAGGTGTTGGTTATAGGTGGAACATGCGCCGTACTTCTCACAATACCGGTCCAAGAGTTCAATTGCGTTGTCAAACGTCTGCGGATCGGACACGGTGATCTCATATGTCTAGGCGTGAACGAATACGGCCGTTTGAACTGCACAACTACCATTCAATAGCACACAGCACGAAAAAAGGATCGCGGGCATATGCGACCGCAGTCAGCACGTCCCGGAGCGGCACGCGCTGATGCAGGCGTGGTCGGACTACATCGACCAGTCTGAAGGCCGCTAACGCTTAGGGTCTTGCGAACTGTTCCTTGCGGAGAATGTCACGCAAGGTGAACATCGAGAGAACGCTTTCCATTAGCTTCAAGTCTCCTCCCTTGTTCAAGTCTACCAGGGCGATCTCGATTCGCTGCTCTACATTTGCGAGCGTTTCCTTCAGAAGGGTCGGGTCTATGTGTTTCTCTGCCATTGTCATTACTCCTTACGGTCAGAATTGCTTCGGGATCTCCGTCTGCCCGAACAGATGAACTTTATCAGGCTTCGCGGGCTTCGGTTCGTAGTTCATCTCGTCCCACCCTTGGCGTCGATCGCGTCGGCGCGGCGCGTTTGAGTACAGGGTAGGTCTTCGCTGGTGTTCATGCCAACGCGTACAAAGCCTCTCACCTGGGTGCTTGGGCGAATCTCCCGGGCGACACGACACCCTTCCCGATCCCGGAGTCTTCCTGGTTGCTGATGAGTGGAATTATCGGAACTGGGATGTTCGCGCGCAGGATGCGAGTGCGGCAAAAATGAAGTCGATCACAAAGTCGCTGGCCGCCCTGGTCGAGTGCCCCGATCTTTTGTAAAAGCATTCGAAATTGAATTTAACTTACCGTGATGCGCCCTGGGATGCGCATCGCGATGCTCTCACAAATCCCTAGTCTCTGGGAATGCCTGCCTGGCAGAGTATCCGTACTCGCTACCAGACATGAAAAGGCAACAACCATGGATGACGCGAAATTGCAGATTGCCCACGCGCCGCTGGATGATCCAGAACTTCCGCAAGACCTTGACCCTGACTTTTATCGCGAGGCGCTACGACATATTGCGCGCCTCACGGCGGACCGATTACTCCGAGAGCGATCGGCATTTGCTGACATTGAAAGAAGGGCGAAAATTTCCCTCGGAGCATCCCCACCCGCCCGATGGTATGACGGCGAGCAATCGATAGCGGGTCTGGGCAAGCCTGGATCGCGGGACAGTGGGCTCCCGGATCGGAGGGTCGAACGATGAGTTGGGCGATGGTCTTTCTGATCTACACCGCACAGGGCGCCGTACACCAGGACATCCTGCACGGGTACGGCAGCAAGGTGACTGCCAGCTGGAGGCTAAAGTCTTCGAGCACCGGCTCGACTTGATTAAGTGGGAATGCGTTCGAGACGTGACTAACCCGGTGATCAGGGCGTGCAGTTGAAACTCCCCTCGAGGCGCTTTGGAGACTGCTAGAGGGAACCGATACGCCGCTGGTAACGACTCCAGCCGCGTTGGGTCACATCTTCCCGCGACACCTTCGTATTGTCTGTCCCTATCTGGCGTATAACTTTGTCAGACAAAGTGTATAAGCGGGGTACTCGAGGTCTGCCTAATGCTCATTCTCACCCGCCGCGTCGGCGAAACCATTACCATCGGTTCAAATATCACGGTGACCGTTCTCGGCGTGAAAGGATAATTCGGCGGACGGAATTATCCCTTTAATTCCGGGTCCCGGATTATTCCGTCAACAAAACGCATATGCGTATTTTACCGGAGAATCTCTCGGACGTAGCCGTAAAGTTGGCGGAATAATCATAGTGTTTTCAGGAACGCCAATATGCGATCGCTCGGCCGATAGCGAGGTACGCGACCACCGACGCTAGCTGTCTTCGCCAGCGCCTTTTCCTTAAGTTGCATATCGGCCTGCAAATAGATGAACGTAGTTTCCACCTGCTCGTGGCCGAGCCAGAGCGCGATAGTAGAACGATCGGCGCCGTTGCGAAGCAGGTCCATTGCCAGGGAATGTCGAAGGCAATGCGGCGTGATACGTTTCGCCTTCAGTGAAGGGCAGTCGCGACGAGCGACGGCGAGGTGCTTGTTGAGCAGGTATTCCAAGCCGTCGTGCCCCAACGCTTCGCCCCGCGTCGTGGAAAACACAGGATCGGTGGGCCGACCCTGGCGTTCACGCAACCAACTGCGCAGCACTCCGACGGTATCCTTTCGTAGTGGGGTGCAGCGCTCTTTGCGGCCTTTCCCCAAGCATCTTACGTGAGCACCAGAACTCAACACGACATCTTCGCAGCGAAGGCCGATCAGTTCGGCGGCGCGCAGGCCGGTCTGTACCGCCAGCATTAGTAGAGCTCGATCGCGACGCCCGCTCCAGACGGATAGGTCGGGCGCGGCGAGGAGCGCCTCCACCTCGAGGGTGGTAAGGAAGGCAATCGGACGGCGCACGAAGCGCTTGCTCGGTATCGCGAGCACGCGTTGGGCCAAGGCGCTGTACTCGGGGGCATGCAGCGCGACGTAGCGAAAAAAAGAATGAATGGCGGCCAGACGCACGTTGCGGCTGCGGGCGCTGTTGTTACGGGTCTTCTCCAGATAATCGAGAAATGCGCTGAGAAATGGAGTATCCAAATCGTGCAACGCTAGAGTCGAAGGCGCCTTGCGCAAGCGCTCTTGTGCATAGTCCATCAGCAACCGAAACGTATCACGATAGCTTGCGATGGTGTGGGGACTGGCTTGGCGCTGCCGCATCAGCCGGTCCATGAAGAAAGGTTCGAGTAAATCAGCGAACGTTCGGGTGCGCTTCATGGCGACAGCCCGCCTTTGGGTCGTGCGACCCGTTTGAGGGCGTAACTCAGCAGCTGCGGCGTTGCCGTCAGATACCAATACGTGTCGTCGATCTCCGCGTGACCTAAAAACGTACTGAGCGTCGGCAGGAGGCGCTCAACATCGAGGCCGCGACGATGCCACTTGACCAGCGTCTGAATGGCGAATCGATGACGCAGATCGAGCAAACGCGGTCCTCTTGAGTCACCCTTCTTACGCAGGCCGATGCGGTGGGACAGTTTGACAAAGGTCTTTTGGACGGTTTGGTTGGTGAGACGAGTGCCGGTATCGGAAAGGTAGAAACTCGGTTCTTGCGGATTGCGGCACAAACGGTCTCGATCCCGCGCGTAGCGTTGCAAGGCACCGCGCGTCGAGGGATGCAGCGGGATATACCTAGCCTTGCCAAATTTTGTGTTCCTAATCGTCACTACACCATTGCCGAAATCCACATCGTCACGATCGAGCTGCAATGCCTCGGCGGTGCGCATGCCGGTGGCGGCGTAAAACGCATAAAGGGTGGCGTAGGTGTGGGGTCGCAGACCGTTCGCGGAGGGCAATTGCCGCGCCGCTTCGATCAAGCGTTGGATCTCCGCGTTGCGAAAGATATACGGCTTAACGCGACGATAGCGATACGGAAGTAGGCCGGGCGGCGGTACGGTGATGCGCGGATCGCTAGGACTGAGGTACTGAGCAAAACGACGCACCACGCCCAAGCGCGTCGCCCACCGGCATGGCTGCGCATGGGCAGGCTGGGTGGCCCACTTCATTGCCAGTTCCGTGGTGATGTAGGACGCGCCTTCCCGCTTAGCGAACTCCACGAATTTTTGCAGTATCCACCCCGGCATACTCAGCTTGAATCCCAGGGCGCGATGAATGGCCAGATACTCATCCAGGGCGGTTTGCAGTGACTTCATCGCGCACCTCCCATCCACGGCTGGGCAATCGTGCGCAGGGCTCTGATATCCACCTTGGCGTAGATCTGGGTAGTTGTCTGTTGCCGGTGACGGAGCAGTTGACCGATCTCTGTCAAAGAAGCGCCCCTGCGCAGCAGGTCGGTTGCCAGGGAGTGCCGGAAAAGATGCCCGCCCTTTAAGTGAGGGTTGAGTCCCGCGCGTTGGAGTGCGGTACGAACAATCTGGTAGACCGCGTCTGCGTCAGCGAACGCGCGGAACGGCGCCTTCATGCGAATAAAGACGTGGCGCGCTGAACAGGCGGGGCGCGCGTGGCGTAGATAGCGCAGCATTGCCGCCCCGACGTCCTTGGGTAACGGTAACCGTTCATGCCGCGAACCCTTGCCATACACGGTGAACTCGCTCCGTTCCCAATCGAAATCGTCCAAGGTCATCGCAGCGACTTCTGCGCTGCGCAACCCCAGTCTCGCCATGAATAGCAAGATCGCGTAGTCACGCCGACCTACCGGTGTACTGCGGTCGCTGCACTTCAGCAGCCGCTTGATCTGTGCGGGCGGCAGAAACTTCGGCAGGCGCGATAAACGCCAGCTAGCGACACGCGGAATAGAGGAGATTAAGTCGCTATCGATGAGTCCGCGCTGGCGCAAGAAACGCAGAAGCGGGCGCAGCGTCCCGGCTGCTTTCTGGGCTTGAGCGCGGCTGACCCGTCGGGCCTCAGCTAAAATGAATCGGTGGATATCTCGCGCCCGTAAGTCTTGAAACCGCAGCGTCTTGTCCCCGAATCGCCCCTTCAGGAAACTCCGCACCATGCGCATCTGTTGGATCACCGTCTCCTCAGAGAGTCCACGCTCTGAAATCAAGAACCTCTCGTAATCGCGAGTGAACTCGCCCAAAGGCGTCCGGTCTATCGGGACAGCGGGAATGGCGCCGAGGGAGCGTAAGAATCCGAGCAACTGTCGACCTGTGGATAGATCGCCGTTCGACGTGCGTCTGCGGTTCACTTCGTGAAAGCAATTGACCTGCGCCTCATCGAGTGTGGTCAGCGGGACCTTGCGCCACTTGAGCCAATGACTGAGATCGGCCACGAATGCGTATTTATCTCGCACAATCCGAGGGCTGTAGCCCTCGCCTGCGCACAGTGCGGTAAATCCATCGACGAAGGGCGCCAAAGCGCCGATGCATACGAGTTTGTCTAGTATCTTTACGGTGCCGGTGTTGATCATCGACGTCTCCAAACGAGCGAAGGGGAAATCCTCCGATGGAGACGAGAACTGAAAAATCCCCGTGGGGTCAACAATAGAGGTGCGCGAATGCTCTACGTCGCTAAGGCATCAATCGTTCCATGACGGGCTTGTTGTTCACTACTGCCGAACTCAGTCATCGCGAGGCGGAACTCTTCAAGATTATTCCGCCACGCGCCAGTAAACTTACTCGAAATGTCCGGGTAAAATACGCAAATGAGTTTTGCTGCCGGAATAATCCGGGACCCGGAATTAAAAGGAAATCAGGTTCGTATCGGAATCAATGCGCCAAAGGACGTGGCGGTTCACCGAGAGGAAATTTACGACAGGATTCGGCAGGAGAACTTGCATGAGGCACCTGGCCGTAAAAAATAGTGCTGCCCCGAGAGCAGGGCGAGGCTGCGCCCATCGCAGCGGGTCTGTATGATACCCGCGCGATTGGCAGGCAGCGTGGGGTAGCGTGGGGTACCTAACTATGACCGAAATCTTGTCGATCCAGGTTCAACCGCAATTTGCATGCCCGAACTGCTGGAGGGCGTGGCGCGCCGCCCGCTCACCGCATTAACGGCATGGTCGCTGTGCTCTATTGCTCGTTCTCCTCCGTGTGCCGGCGCCGATAGGCCGTGGTCAGGTCCTGTTGCAGCTTCGGAGGGGCGGGTTCGTAGTGGCTGAATTCCATGGTGTAGACACCCTCGCCGGAAGTCAGGGCCTTGAGCCTTTGCCCATAGTCCTCGAGCTCGGCCAGCGGCACCTGTACCGCGATCACAGCCTGGTTGTCCGGTAACACCGTCTCGCCATTGATGCGGGCACGCATCGACCTGAGATCGCCGGCGATGCTGCCGATCGCCGAGGTAGGTGCCGCGATGTTCAGATTGACGATCGGTTCCAGCACGATGGGGTGTGCGTTTGCGACCGCGCCGAGAAAGGCCTTCCTGCCGGCGGTCACGAATGCAATTTCCTTGGAATCCACCGGATGCGTCTTGCCGTCGTGCACGACCACACGCAGATCCTCCATCGGATAACCGGCAATTGCACCCGCCTGCAACACCTGACGCACGCCCTTCTCCACCGCCGGGATGAACTGGGCGGGAATGGTGCCGCCTTTCACTGCATCCACAAATTCAAAGCCGGCACCGCGCCGCAGTGGCTCGACCCGCAGAAACACCTCGCCGTACTGACCGGCGCCGCCGGATTGTTTCTTGTGCAGGTGGTGACCTTCAGCGCTGCGCATGACTGTTTCGCGATAAGGGACGCTGGGGGGATGCAGCTTGAGAGCCACGTTGTACTGGCGCTGCATTCGCTCCAGCACCACGCGCAGATGCAGATCCCCCAGACCGTAAAGCACCGTTTCGTTGAGCGACGGGACGTGCTCCAGCCGGAGGCTCGGGTCCTCGGACATCAGTTTGTGCAGCGTATCGGCGAGCTTCTGCTCGTCGCCATGCCGCGCAGCGGTGATCGCCACGCCTTGCATCGGCGCCCAAGAGTCAGTCGGGCGCAGGTGATGGTGGTCCTCATCGTGCGAATCGTGCAGCACCGCATCGAAATGTACTTCATCCACCTTGGTCACGGCGCATAGATCGCCGGGCACTGCTGCGGAAATCTCCTTCAGCGCGGCGCCCTGTACGCTGTAAAGACGCGCGATCTTGAAGGGCTTGCGCATGTTGCCGACGAACAGCTGGCTGCCGCTCTTCACCGTGCCCTGATGCACGCGCAGCACACCAATACGCCCTTGATAAGGGTCGATGGTGATCTTGAACACATGCGCCACTGCGTGCAATGACTGATCGGGAATGACCTCGACTGGCGTCGCGACCGCACCTTCGCCTTTCAAAAAGGCAGGTGGATTCGCCTCGAGCGGGCTGGGCAGCAGACGCAGAATCAGATTCAGCAGTTCTGGCACTCCTGCGCCGGTCAACGCGGAGGTGAAGCAGACCGGAACCAGATGTCCCTCGCGCAGTGCCTTCTCAAAGGGATCATGCAGCTGTTCCGCCGTGATCGCCTCGTCCCCGCCGAGGTAGCGCTCAAGCAGCGCCGCATCCACTTCGACCACTTGCTCGACGATGTCGCGGTGTGCCTTTCCCACGCTCGAGAAATCAGTAGAGGGCCCTTCGCGCGTAAAAAAGCAGTCCACCACGCGCTTGCCGCCTTCCGCCGGCAGGTTGATAGGCAGGCACTGCGGTCCGAAAGTCTCCCGAAGCTGCCCCAGCAATCCGAGCAAGTCGGTCTCACCATGGTCGATCTTGTTGATGACGATGATGCGGTCGAGGCCGCGCTTGACAGCGGCCTCCGTGATGCGGCGGGTCGCGATGTCGATGCCGGACTGGGCATCGACGACGATCACGGCGGTCTCCACCGCTGCCAGCACTGCCTGCGAACGACCCAGCAGATCGAGGTAGCCGGGCGTGTCGATCAGGTTGACGCGCTGACCCTGCACATCGAAATGACAGACGGCGGTATCGATCGAGTGCCCTAGCTCCCTCTCCATCGGATCGGAATCGCATACCGTGGTGCCGCGCGTAAGGTCACCCATGACTCGGATTGCGCCTGCCTTGTACAGCAACGCCTCCGCGAGCAGGGTCTTGCCCGCGGCCGCATGTCCCACCAGGGCGAGATTGCGAATATGTTCGGTCTTATAAGCCACCCGGCCCCCTTTCCGGACCCGCGGCTTGGGTCTGCCCGAGCCAGTCTGAGAGTATAAGTATTACATTTGAACATAGGCGGTGACGAACCAGGTGATCTTGTGGGCCGGCGCGTGCATCTTAGGTCCACGGTGCGACCCACATGACCCGAGAAGGGTCCATTGGCATCCCAAGGACCACACCTCATAATTCTGCCGAGGGTCGTTGGTACGGCACGAACCACAGGCGAACAGGATTCCAAGCATGCAAGATTCTGGGCTGTGGCACGAGTAACGCAGACCGCCCGCGCGTCCGGACACGCCACTCGATTGTGCCGCCTCCATGCGCACTGCTCGCCCTGACCACCTGGACAGTGCGCATGCTCATAGCGCCGGGCCATCCATTCCAGCGCAGTATCTGTCCCCTACAGTCGATAATCGCAGTCGGCTGCGTTTCCGCCAGCCCTAGCGCGCGGCCTCACGGAGGTTTCCTTTTTATGTTTTTTTATAGGCCATGTCCGTGAGACGAGCCATCGGTGTATCGGTAAGACTCGTTGAGCATGCGAGGTGGCGAATTAGGTGTCGATCACGCACCCCGTGTGAAGGGCGATTTGGGCGGATTTATCCTCGTTATTTTGTTGGGCGCGCGCGCCCCACATTTTTGGCGGATTCCTCCGACATCCCCGGACGGTGGTGGTGCTGGGGGTGGGGAGCTTTGAGACCTTCACCCTGCTACAGTGCAACACCGTATACCTCAATCGGCACTGATCTAATGAAGAAGAAAGTGAACCTAAAGCCCTGGACCTCCGCGGACGTCAAGCAATTGCGTTCCCTCGCAAAAGCCCGGCATTCCGCCCCCTCGATCGCGAAGGCGCTCAAGCGAAGCACCGGAGCCGTCTCCCAAAAGGCGTTGCGCCTGGGGGTGCGCTTTCGCTCGCGCAACTATTAACAGATGTGGGGTCTCCGGCACGCTCACGACGGACTTCCTGAGCATTGAAGTCAGCACGATCAACGGTCTCGTCACGCATTACATCCTGTTCTTTATCGACATCGCCTTTCGATCCGTCCACGTTGCAGGCATCACCGCTCATCCTGACAACTCATGGATGACGCAGATCGCGCGCAACGTCATCCTCGCGCACGAGAACGCTGCGAAATGCGTCGGAGTATTTCGCATCTCGTTCGAGAATCAGATACCGCTTGGATGTGGACAATGACTTCCTACGCGCCACGGCGGCAGTCGAATGACCTGAATGCCTGAGTAGGATGATCTTTTTCGGAAAGGCATCGCTTCGGCACGCGATTGCACAGTACATGAGCCACTACCATGGCGAGCGAAATCATCAATGGCTTGAAAACCGGCTTCTGCAGCCGGTCGCCAACATCGGCAAAACTCACGACCCAGTCAAGTCAAGCGGCGCCGGCGACTCGGAGGAATGCTGAGTTACTATCATCGTCAGGCCGCTTGAACCCTCCCCGCTTCATTTCTGGACATTACGGCTTCTGCAGCGGTCTCACGATAGATTTTCGCGTAAATCTCGATGGACGGTTTCCGCGACGCGGATCGCCACTGTTGCCCGCCATAGGTGACGAACACCGCGAATTGCTTGCAAGCTTCGTGGGCGGCGCGGCAGCGTTTGATATGCGGGCATGCGGACTCGCACGGACTCTCATCGAACACCCATCCCACTAATGCTGTCATACCGGCCCGGCCCCTCTACTTCAGCTTCGTGCGCGCATCCCGACTACGCGACCAGCGCAACTGCGAATAGTGTGCTTCTCATTGAGACCCTTCTCGCTGGTTCACTAATGGGCCATCGACGAGCTAGGTTTGGGGTGCATTGAGAACCTCAATGCGATAACTGTAAATACGCATACTCCGCACGCAGTTACGAGTTTCTCGTCTATCCAATCGACCAGTGAATCGTGCGCGAACTCACCTGTCAGGAGGTAAAGGCTTGCGGCGACACCTGCACTGTAATTCGGCTTTGGGCAGTGACACGTCGCCACGTAGCAATGTCTTGATGGATTTCATCGTTATCCTTCTAGAGATCTTCTAGAGATGACTGACCGATTGGGCCGCGGCCGGGCGTGCGACCAAAAGTGCCGCGATCGTGAGTGCCGCAATAGCAAATGAGTGGCGAATGAACATCCTGTTCCCCCGTCGTCCTATCGTTCGAAATGTCAAAACATATCCCATCATCGACTGGAACTGGCTCGCCACGCGTGATTCGCATTACGCAATGGTATTTTACGAGTGGGTGATCACAACGTTGCGCTGCCATAGATTTCCACGCGTGCGACTTGCGAACCCTCGAGCGAGGTGGCAAATTAGATGTCATTTACGCGCCGACGCCCAGCCTCAGTTTCGGCGGAATCATCCCGGTTATTTTTTCGGCTCGGGCGATGCCGCGTGAGAGCGCGTTCTTTATCGAGGTTCGCCTTCGCATAAGGACCTCCTCACGAATCATCCTCGCAAGTCCACGATCCTGAGCCATGTCGGCGACGAGCCCCGGAAGCGCCGGACCCAGTGGCCCTGAAAAAGCACGCCGCAGGGTGTCGACCGCGCAGATCAGATCCTGGCGCAGTGAGCCACTATCTGGCGCAGGCTCTGCTTTTAGGGTACTGACGACTGCATAGGCGACCAGATGACGCTTGCTCGGCCACCGCCGGTAAAGACTGGTGCGGGCACGCTTCACCGTCTTGGCGATTCCTTCCATGGTGACATGACGGTAACCCTTCGTTTTGAGCGAATTTAGTACGGCACGGACCACATCCTGATCAATGCGCCCGTCTTTGGGTCTACCACGCATCGCGCGTAGCTGCAGCGGATTGTCCGGTGAAAATACACCACTCCGGCTCAAAAACGCGGTATTTTTTCGTCCAATCTTGAACTTTTTCATACATTGTGTATCGTATATATCGTCACATCTAGGTGCAAAGATAAAGATCATGGAGCATTTATGATCGATCGACGCCTCCCTCTCGCCGGGCTTCTCTGCTGCGCCGCCCTCCTTGCCGCGTGCGACTCTGCGAAATATGGGTGGTCACAGGCGAGCACCCTCAACACCATCGCTGCATATCAAACTTTCTTGTCCAAGTATCCCACCGATGTGCATGCCGCCGATGCCAAGAGCCGCATTGCGGCACTGCAGGACGAGCAAGCGTGGTCGACGGCACAAGTAGCCTCGACGGCGGAAGGCTACCAACAGTACTTGACTGCTGAGCCGAACGGTGTACATGCGCAAGCCGCGCGCGATGAAATGGTGGCACGCGAGCGCGCCGCCGCCTGGCGAACCGTGCAAACGAACGCAACGGCACAGTCGCTGCAGGATTTCCTACAAAAATACCCTTCGGGACCCGAAGCGGATCAGGCCCGCGACAAACTCAAGAAGATTGCAGGGTATCGCGCCGAGCTGGGAATTGCCCACAGCCAGGGACTTGCTGATCGAGAGCGCGACTCCTTGGCAAAGCGTTTCGGTAAGAACCTCCAGCAAGTTGTCGTGCTAGAGCCCGATGCGAATAGTCGCAACTATCGGATCACATCGGCGCCAATGAGTGAACACGATGCGAACGCCGCTTGTGCCAGCGTCAAGCATGCGGGCCGATCCTGCAAAGTTGTGCAGGCGGCCGACTAGCTGGGCTAAAGGGACGCCATGAAAGGCAAAAGAATGCGATCATAAAAAAAACGACATCCGTAGAGGACTTAATTCGAAGTCGCGACTCAATTTGTTATAGGCAATTTGGCTCTTGCATTACAAGAGCGCGCTACCACCGGTCGGGGCACTCGATTCCGGCCTACTTCAATCTGCTTCTGAAGCGCGAAGTCGCGAAATCGAGGAAAGCGCGGAGCTTCAGCGGCAGCGGACGCTGCCCGGTGTAGATGAGGTGGATCGGCATCGCAGCGGGCTCAAATTTCGTCAATACGGTGGCGAGCGAGCCAGATTGCGCGGCCTGCTTTACCTGATAGGACAAAACGCGTGTGATCCCCACGCCGGCTATTGCCGCGTCGATTGCCGCCTCCGCCGTATTGACGACGAGACGCGGGTGAATTCTCAACGACATCTGCGATCTGCCCGCCCCGAAAGTCCAGATATCCGTCGACATCAATGCGGCGAAGGTGAAGTTGATGCAGTCGTGATTGACTAGCTCTTGAGGAGTCTTGGGGGTTCCACGGTCCTTGAGATACTTGGGGCTCGCACATACGACGTTGCGGATCTGTCCGACTCGCGCAGCAATCAAGCTGCTGTCCGGAAGCTCGCCCACTCTTACCGCCAGATCGATGCGATTTTCCACCAGATTGAGCGGACGATCCTCGAGCACCAATTGCACATCGACATCCGGATAGGTCTTGAGGAACTCCGCAACGACCGGTACGACATGCAGGCGTCCGAAAACGATCGGCGCTGCGATAATCAGATCGCCCGTCGGAGCGCTATATTCCCCCTTTGCCTCACGTTCGGCTTCGTCCACGCTATCGATAATGCGTTCGCACGCTGACAGATAGGACTTGCCCGCATCAGTCAGTGCCAGAATCCTGGTAGAGCGCATTAAAAGGCGCGTCTTCATGTGCGCCTCCAGTTCCGAGATCTTCCGGCTCACGGTTGTCACCGGCATTCCTAACTGGCGCCCGGCAGCCGAAAGGCTTCCCGCTTCAACGACGGTCACGAACACAGACATCGCGCCGAGACGATCCATGGTTGTTCCATAAAACGGAAAGGAGTGTGCAAATAATAGCCCCTAGTGCGGTCCGATAGAAATGGATATGGTCTTCTTCGTCTTCCACTATCAACCGAATTCCCAGGAGATCCTCAATGTCACGTATCCCAACACCCGCCACCATCGATGCGGCGCCTGCCGCCTCCCGTTCCATGCTCGACGCGGTCAACAAGCATCTCGGCACCGTGCCGAACATGTTCCGCCTCGTCGCCACTAGCCCCGCCGCGCTCGAAGGTTATCTCGGTCTATCGGGCGCCCTCGACAGAGGGACGCTCCCGGCGCCGACACGAGAACGGATTGCACTCACCGTCGCCGAGATCAACGGCTGCAATTACTGCCTGTCCGCGCATAGTTATCTGGCCAAAAACCGGGCAAAGCTCGACGATGCCGAAATCGCCGCCAACCGTGAAGGCCGTTCGAACGAGCCGAAGGCCGACGCTGCGGTAAAGTTCGCCGCCAAAGTTGCCCGCGAGCACGGTCATATCAGTGAGGCCGATCTGCGTGCCGTAAAGGCTGCCGGCTACGATGACCTGCAGATAATCGAGATCGTTCAGCATGTCGCGCTCAACGTCTGGACCAACTACATCAATCTAGTCGCCCAAACGGACATCGACTTTCCGGCTGTCGCGGCACGCAAGGCCGCCTGAGTACCGGCGTCGCGACGCGCTCTCCGGCGATGCAGACCACATCCCCGGAGAGCCGGACCCGATAAAGGCTGTCTTTCGTCGCCCACGTAGGCGAGGAGTCCAACGATGAATGTGCAACCGTTACACGAAGGTGCCGGCTCCGTCTTCGCGCGAGCGCCGTCGCGGCGCGATACGCCGGCACTGCCACCTCAAGACATCCAGGCGTTTGAGACGGAGTTACAAGACGGACAAGACGGAGACGCACTAGAAGCAGTATTAGAACTGATCGAAATGCGCTACCAGCAACACCTCGCGCATGCAGAACTGCAGGCCCTGTTCGAAGCGGGAGAATTGTGTTGCTGACCGGTGCGACTCATTTAGTTCGTCCGAGGTACGACCCAAAATGTTTTTCACGGAACCCTAAGCAGCCGAAAATGTCAGAGGGGATGGCGTCGCGATTGCGTGACCATTGACGGGGCGACATTCAGCCCAACAATGCCAAGAGGATCGATATGGCCAACTATATTCTTCCGGAGCTCGAATTCGATTACGGCGCGCTCGAGCCTCACATTTCGGCGCGAATCATGGAATTGCACCATGCTAAGCACCACGCCGCCTACGTCAAGAACGCCAATGAGACTCTCGCACAACTCGAAGTGGCGCGTGATAAGGGGAGCTACGATCGCATCGCCTATCTGGAACGCTCTCTGGCGTTCAACCTATCCGGGCACATACTCCACTCCGTCTTTTGGCAATGCCTGACGCCTAAAGGCGGCGAACGCCCTGACGGTACGCTCGCCCGGCAGATTGACGTTGATTTCGGTTCCTTCGACGCCTTCAAGAAGCAGATCACGGCGGTCGCAGGATCGATTATGGGGTCAGGCTGGGCTGCTCTGGTATGGGAGCCGGTCGGCGAGCGCCTTCTGGTGACACAGATCTATGATCACCAGTCCAATCTTGCGCAGGCCGGCATTCCTCTGATGGTGATCGACGCGTGGGAGCATGCGTATTACCTTCAGTACGAGAACCGCAAGGCGGAATTTTTCGACGCCCTATGGAACGTTTGGCATTGGGCCGACATTGCCGGGCGCTTCGATGCAGCAACGAAAGCGAAATACTCGCTCCGCGGCTCTGCTCGCTGAAAGCAGACAGAGATTGTTATCTTGCCTATCTCCACCCTAGCGCAGGTCACTGCTTTGAAGCCCTGGACACTTGGCCGTAGGATTGTTCACGTATGGCGTCTATTGTTCTTGGCTGCGCAGGAGCAAATACACGGGATCACCTCATGCGCACCCCCGACCAGCGGACCGCGATCGTCAGTATTTTGGTTCTTTTGTCAGTTAGCGCCTCCGCAGGCAGTTTGCCCATCACGATTACAAATGATAATCCAGATACGATCTTGGTCACCGCATACGACATGAACTTACACCCACGGGCAGAGATTCTGGTGGGTCAGCGAATCAATGGATTTGCCTCAATTCCAATATCAGTCACGCCGGGACCCACTGGATACGGACACATATCTTGGAGCGCAACGAGCGTGGATACCTTTTCCCGTAGATGCGGGCATCGCGATCGACCGAGACTTCTAAACAATGCGATAGTCCACGTCTACGCCAAATCTCGATGCCATTTGCCACAAGAATGATCAGCCACAGCCCAGGACCTGCGCTGGCCCGTAGCGGACGTTGCGACGGCACAAAGCCGCCGTCGCGGTCACACGGGCTCCGGTTAGGCCGTCACCTCTCGTGCGCTAATGCGATATTGAAAATTCTGTGGGTTGTAGTAATCGAGCGGACCCTTGGCGGTTTCCGCGTACGGATACATGAAGTGGCCAAGCGGCTTTGCGGTCTGGGGGGCCAGCCTGGTGTCACCCCCTGATTCAAGCATGAAGCGTATGTCGCCAGTTCCGCAGCCGATGACTTTGGGGTCGCGGTACGTGTTGACGACGATCCACTCGTAGATGGCACGCGCCCGTTCGATCGGATTGGTGCTCGCCACGGGCACAATGCGGGCGGCGGTGGACCTGACGATTCCGTCGGTGGGTATGTGCGCGGTCGGTTCCAGGTAAAGCTCGGTCTCATCACGCGACAGCGCTCGCGCGGTACCGGGCTGGTTGAGGTCCACACTGCGGTTGCGCGTCGCAATGCGATTGGTGACCTGCAGCCTCGGCGTGATCGCGCGATCGTCCCACTGCGCAAAAAACGCCGCCGCGCCATACTGGGTATCGCGATAGATCCCGGCCGCCGAGGGATTTCCGGTCCACCAGACATCGAGTGCTCGCTGATAGTCCGTGTCGCCGTACTGTGGAAATGGCAACCACACCTTGGCCGGAAGATCCTGCGGCAAGACCTCGATCTCGGTGACCACCTCGAAAGTGCGCCACGGAGCGTTAACCAGCGGCGCCTCAGGCGCGGACACGGGGGCCGCCGCAGCGACTTGCGGTAGGGCCACGGACAGGGCGGTTACGGCGGAGATGTTCAAGAACTCGCGTCGATCCATGATTCCTCCTAATTCGTGAGCGCACCGGACCGGTGACGGGCGATTGCAGGCCGTGCCGAGTCGCGCGGGACGCAGGGCACGGCGTGCTGGTGGCACGGATTGTCGCACTATTTAAATTGTGTAGTCCCGGAATCGCCCGCTTAGATCTCAAATCTTTGAGGGTCCGCTTCGGAGATTTGCTCGCCGCGCGTGCCATGCCGAGCTAGGTCTGCTGCGCCTTGAGACCGGTCATTCCCAGCGTGAGGGTTATCAGGCATGAGTGGCCGGAGTTGGCCGTTGAGCCACCCAAGCACACCGATCCCCGTCCCTCGCCATCCGGCATTCAGTGTACGATCGGCGATGATCATCAATTCGAGCGCATGCATGGCGGACTATCGCCGCCCGCCGCATCACCGGTATTTTTAAGCCATCAGGGAGGAGACCCATGCTGACTCTTAGGCAAAACATTCTCATCCTCGTTGCTGCAATGACCGCCTCATTGCTCTTTACGCTAGGACTGAATCGGCTCTGGCCGGTGCAAACGCGTCATGCTCAAAACGATCTGATCGGCTGGCAACTTAGCGTGTTGGGCACCACCTACGCGGTCATTCTGGGCTTCATGCTCTACACAGCGTGGACGAACTTCGGGGCAGCGGAATTGAATGCGGATCTTGAGGCCAACGCGCTGAGGAATATCTTTCGTCTGGCGGAAGGCTTGCCCCCTCTGCAACGCGCGCAACTCGAAATGCAGGCCCGATCCTATGCCGATGCAGTCGTCAAGCAAGACTGGCCGGTAATGGCCCGCGGCCAGCTGCCCGAAGAAACGCATGAAATCAACGAACAAATGTGGAGGACTTTAATGTCCGTCAAGGCTGCCTCGACGTCCGAAATCACTGCGGAGGACCATGCGCTATCCGAACTGAGCACGCTGACTTTGCATCGCCGCACCCGATTACTGCAAAGCGCATCGCCGCTCCCTATCATTTTTTGGGGTGTCCTTCTGGTTGGCGGGTTTCTGACTATTATCTCGGTCTCGATGTTCGGCTCGGCAAACCCTAGACTGCACATCCTTCAGGTCTTCTCCCTTACCCTGCTCGTCACGCTTGTAATGCTCGCCATCGCCGATGTTAATAGCCCATTCAGAGGCTGGGTTCACGTCAGTAACTTTGCGTTTGAGCGGGCACAGCAGAATATGCGAGAGATTAAGTGAGGCATTTGATAGGTGTCCAAATAGATGTCGTTTAGCGCGCGCCCAAGCCAATGGTTTTTTGGCGCCCGGTGGCGACGCTCTCCCCGATTTTGTCTATTTTAGGCTTGTCCTGGCGATCGGATGTTTGGACATCCCCGGACGCCGGTGGATGTGGGAGTGGTTAGCTCCGCGCGGAGGTATCCAGATCAACTCGACTCGCTCTGGTCCGCTCTACCCTGCGGTCAACCGCGTTCTACACGGGCAACTTGATCGGAGCCGCTCCCGGCCGTGCGCATCGACTATTCACGGCCGCGTACATGCGCTCAATAAGCGCGAAAAACATCCTGAGGTATCGTGTAAAAGTCCCAGGTATTGGGGCGGTCGCACAAAGCCTGTGCCGAGAGCAAGACAGTGAACATGAGTCCGAGCTGGCCTTCTGAGTTCTATTGTGGCTCACTTGACTGATGCGACGGGTCGCGTTGCAATTTGGTCAGTGATTCCGGCCTGCATCTAAATTAGCGCTCGACGCTCCGCTACGCGTCACGTAGTACACGATCACGACTGGACCGGCGGCGCCGTTCCGTTCACTTCCGCCTCGGCGAGCATTATGAGCTGAATGTGCTCCGCCGCGAGCCGTCGCCGAGCTTCGGTACATTCGTGCTGCTGCAGATCCGTTTCGACTTTTTTGCGATAGCGCCAAAGTCGCCGAGCCATGTCATCGAGAAGCTTTTTGGTCTCCTTGGCGCGGGGGCCGCCCGGACGAGCGATAGCAGCCACGTTCTTTAGCCTGCGAATGTTCCCGATCAATTCAGTGACCGCCGGCACCAATTCGTCGGTTTCCTGGGTCATGGATTAATGGATCATCTTGGGCTTGCCGTCCGCGCCCACCACTATCCGCACAGCTTCGCCACGAGCATCCACGACCATAACATTGATCGGCAGTGCCAGCATGGCATCCGCCGTTTTGTGTTCGGCCAGCACCTCCCTCTTCAATCCGCCCGCATCGGCGGCGGTGTAGCGAAACACGAACACCGCACCGTTCACTGCTATTGCAGCCGCGTGAAGAGGTAGAACAAACCCATTTTCGAGGCAATCCATCACTATACGGCCGATGGTTTGGGAGAGAGGGTTCATGATCGCGCACCTTGCAAGGTTCTTTGTCGGTCACCAGTTTACTGCCGCTTGCCTCTCGTCCGCTTGCGTTTTGCCGCTGTCTTTTTCGCTTTGCACCGCATCCACACGTGCGCGTCGATTAAATCGTCGATCGGCTGCCGCTTCCTAGCCATGATTCTCGAGTAGTCGAGTAGCCCAGCGGGATTTCACCACCAGGCCCTCCTAGATCCGGACGTGAATGTCGCCATTCATCCGGCTCCTATTGTTCAGCCGTCCTTCCAGTGCCCAGTGGGGGAATAGGAGGGGTTGCCGGGCTTGCACCCGCTCAAACCACCGATTCAGCTTCCGCCGAGCGCTCCGGAAACGTTTGTACTTGCGTCGTGCCCAGCGTCGCAGGAAATCATCCAGCGGGCGGAACACAGGGATCAGCGCGGAACGTTGGAAGTGACCGTAGTAGTTCATCCAGCCGGTAATGATCGGCCGGAGCCACCCCGCCACCTCCTCTAACGTCAGGTCGTTACGGTGATGCAGTCGCCAGCGGCGCACCGTGAGGCGCATCGCTTTGGCGGCATCGCAGCTGACTGCAGGCACGAAGCCGATAAACATCTCTCCGTCACGGTTCTTGACTCGCCGGGCTCTAAATGTGTAGCCCAAGAAGCCGAACTGTTGCACCGGATAGCTGCCCGGTCGGTTATCGTCCTTGCAGTACACGATCTTCGTCTTTTGCGGGTGCAGTTCCAATTTGCACGCCGCCAACCGCGTTTCGAGCGCTTTTCGCAGCGCGAGCGCTTGCTCCTCGCTGCGACAGTGGCAAATGGCATCATCGGCGTAAACGTCCAGTGCTTGATGTGCCGAGCGACCAGGCCGATACCCATATGAGTCGCCATGGAACAAGGGTTCCAGAAAGGCCGTTGGGAATTCCCGCTGTCTCTGATCGAATCGCACAAGCGGTCGCCAAACGGTATCTTGAGTCGATTTCCTCGTTTTTCCTTCGCCCTTGCTGATGTCCACCCGACGCACTGGCAACGGCATGTAGCTGCCCGACGCCATCCGATTCCAAAGCCGATAGAGATTATTTTCCAAATCCCCGTCAAACTCCTCGATCGTCTGATCGTCGACGCCTGCCGTGCCCCGATTCGCCTTGACTCGCTTATATGCCTCCCACACTTCGCGCTTAGCAATACCAAACGGCTTTGCTTTATCCACGCAGGTCCTCCCTTTGCAGGTTGCCCGCGAAATAAAGCTGAACAACGTCGCCCCTTCGGTCCGGTCCCATTACGGAACCTTCGACCCTACTACGAGCGACTCCGCCCCTGTGCTGCGCGTCGGTACTCTGGCTCTCGCGGATGCTGTCCACTTGAGCTTCTCCCTTCACATCGCAGCGACAGGTTCTTACGTTCCTTACCAAAGCCTGATTCGGGCTCACGCCACCTTCATGCCGGACGCCAGTTGGGCAATAGACAGGTCGCTCCCCAACCTTGTCCCGGGGCCGAGGCTCCAGACTCCGGTTTCGGCGCCATCTCAGCACGTTACGGCACGTCATCAGTGGTTCACTTGCGTTCGTCTTCCCGAATCTCACCTGACGGATTTCAGTCCGCCGTTTCCCACAACGCTCACGACGGGAACTCTTGACCCCCGCCGCTTGTGGCGGTTTGAAGCCTGCTCCTGCAAGCCGACTTCGAGGGACCTGCCCTCATCTTTAGTAAAGCATCAAAGCCGCACCTCCTGTGATGACTTTGTTCGTAACACACGGCCTGGCCGTGCATTGATCTATGTAATAGTGCGGAGTCACGTACGGATTCTTCTCATGGTCGCCCAGGCTTTTGGCTGTCAATCTACATCGCAGTGGGCACACACATCGCGGATTGCGGCAGGTGCTTGGTCTGCGGTGCATCTGCTGGGCACGGCCCTATCAAGGGGGGACCCGAATATGAACACGTATGTCGTGCGACCCGAGATCGGTCAATGGTACACACGAGCCGACAAAGGGGAGATGTTTCAGGTCGTCGGCCGCGACGAGAACTCCCGTGCAGTCGAGATTCAATCTTTCGACGGCGAGCTCGACGAAATCGATACCGAGACTTGGGCTACGCTCCCGCTAGAGCGGGTGGAGCCTCCGGAGGACTGGACCGGTCCCGTGGACGACGTGGAGACGGACGACCTCGGCTACTCGGAAACCGAGATGGTGCCCGCGGATTTCACGCAGCTGCTGCAGCCCGTAAGAGTGGAAGGCGAGAGCTGGGAGGAGGAGGCAGAACCCGAAGAGGAACGTGATCCCCTGGGTGAGGGCGCCCCTGAGGAACCCTTTACCGCCGACGTTTCCGAGGCGGACAAGCGGGCTCGGTGAGCGGCTGCCGACAAAGTCGATAGCCTGATGGCAAACGCCATCCCGGCCCGCGTGGCGCACGAACCAGCACATGGCCTGCACTCGCTGCTCCGGCTTCCCGTTTGGGAGGTCACCTTTCTGCCCTTCAACCGATCGATCGCCTGTCGCTGGAGCAGATCGCCGCGGAGTTGCAGGCCCGGGGGGTCGAGGTCCAGCTGAAGCCGTCTATCCTCCGGCCGCGTGGCTCCTACAACGCCCATCGCCGGCAGCTCAAAGCCGATGTGCTTCTGGAGTGTGTCGCGCTTGCTGCAGAGCGGCCCGTGATCGGCATCACCGACGGCGACTGCTATGCGGGCACGCTCAACTTCGTCTTCGGACTCGCAGAGTTGGGAGGCGGAAACGCGGTCGTGTCGTTGGCGCGACTTCGCGCCGGTGCCAGCCCGAGCACCTTCGCCGCGCGTGCGGTGAAGGAAATCTGCCACGAACTGGGGCATGCGGTGGGGCTTCGCCACTGCGAGAATCCACGCTGCGTGATGTGCTTCAGCAACTCTCTGGCGGAGGCGGATGCCAAAGGAGAGCAGTTGTGTGCGTCCTGCATGCGCCGCGTGCGGGCCTGATCGATCGGATCGGCATCGCAGCTCCCGCGTGCGGCAGGTCAGCTACAATACGCACGTGTAGCGATCCGCGGAGTAGGCACGCGACCGGCGTGCCCGGGTGAAGCGCATCATTCGAGAAAGCGAGATACTGATCAGACGCGCCAACTCTCGGCTCTCTTACAAAGCGTCGGTGTAGACGTCGACTCGGACTTGGCGGCGGCCGGGTTGTTAAGCCGGAATAATGCCGTCACCGCGCGCGCAGTGGCAAACCTGGCAGAGTGGCTTACGTATTTGCCACGGGGCTGTGTCAGAGTCATGGTCAACAATGGTTGGCATTGGTCTACTGAGCGAAAGGTCGCCGAGGCATTAGATCGAATACGTCATTTGAGACGGCGTTCCAGAGGGAGATAACCGGCACCTCCACTTCCTTGCGTTCATACTCTAGAATGCTGAGCGATCCGGTATCAAGGCCTAAATGGCAGAATAGGTAGTCCGATCCAGCGCACTGCCAGCGCGCGCAGGAAATGGCCGTGAGAGAAGATCGCGCAGTGCCGTAGGATTCGTCGGTAATTCTAGCGATCGTCCTGAGGTTTTGTAGGTACCCGAGTGCTTCGGTACTACTACCTAGGACATGAAGATTTCCCCCAATAGCAGGGATGGGACTAACATAGGAAATTGATTCTAGATCTAGATCCGAAGAAGAGGGCAATATGAACGCGGATCCAACACCGTCACCATACTACGCAATTGAGCTATATGCTCCGCATTTCAGCGACCCTCGTCATACGGCGATTGCCGAAGCTGCGTATTTCCGCGCCGAACGCCGTGGTTTTGCACCTGGCCATGAGCTTGAAGACTGGCTGGCGGCAGAGACAGAAATCAATGAGCGGCTACGGCTAATTAAGCTAATTAGCGAAGGCCGAAAGTTCTAGCTAATCTGGAAAGAAGCGCTCCGTGTGATAGCACGGAGATCCCAAACATAATAAGTGTCGTTGGCGTAGTAGTAGGGAACACCGTACGACCATACGGTCGTAAAGTACGGCGGTAGGAAGGGCACGAACAAGCCGAAGGGCGCTGCCCACACAACCCACCGGCGGCCGACGGACGGAGTAGCCGCGGTCGTAGTAGTACTGGTTATGAGAGAAGCGGCCATCAAGATGTTGATGGGCGCCGCCACCCATCGCGCCGCCAGCGGGGATGTCCGCCAGCATCTTGCGCGACCGCTGCCGCACCCCCCGCCATTATCACCGGCAAACAACAGGCGGCTGCAAAGAGTTCTATTCCTATAACGATAGTGAGTCGACTTTCCGCGACATACGCCCAATGCGGTGACGGAGTTCAGAGACCGAACGGATAGGTATCGGGGAGACCTTTGAGCTCCTCGCTGCGCAGCGGGGTCACCGCGTTCGTCTCATCGAACCAAACGTACTCATCGAACTGACGCGGCAGGACTGCTTCAAAATAATGACTTTGAAGTTCGGTTTCAGGCCGGTAGATCACCCCGATCGCTCGTTCGAGCCGGGGTTGCAACAATCCCGCGGAGAGCGCCCGCGGAGCATCTCGCAATGGCAGCAGGAACCGCGATTCGCCGGTTTCGTGACATAGCCGCTCGTAGCTTCTAGGCAACGCCGGCCGGACCGTTTTGACCTGCATCGGTTCGTCCCAGTTCGAGGCCGCCGCAACCGTACCGCTGTTTGTGCCAAAGCCGATCGAGTAGCTCGCGTCGCCGAACTCCTGTCGGCAGAGGTGGCCGATGTTGTATTCGTCGCGAGCGGACATTTCCGTCGCCGAGGAATCCCCAACGTGGGAGTTGTGCGCCCAAACGATTCCCTTGCTATGCGGTCCGTGAAAGCTCAGTAGGTTCTTCAAGGTCTCGAACATGTGGCTATCGCGCAAGTTCCAGGACGCGCGAGAGCCGTAGTACATGGTCCGATAATAGCGCTCGGCGTTGGCGACAAGTCGGGCGTTTTGCACCGCGTCCAAGAACCGCGCTCCATCGTGTTCCGCATAGGCCCTGCGCTTTTGCATTAGATCTGACAGCATCGACGTGACTTCCGGCTCACAGATCCGGTACTGACCGGTCAACGTCGCGTGGCCATAGACCGTGGGGTCCGACTGCCACGGAGTCAGGCATCCGTAGCGTTGGCGCGCCACTGCTGCGGTCTTGGGGTCGACGCGGTCGAGGTAATTCAGGACCGATTGAATCGAGTTGTACAAGCTGTAGAGATCGAGTCCGTAGAAGGCCACCCTGTCGTCTGGCTTGGCGCCCGTGTTATGGGATCGAAGCCAATCGACGAACTCGCGCACCTCCCGATTGCGCCACATCCACACCGGAAATCGGGCGAATGCAGTCCATTCCGACGGCGGATATTCGCGATGCCGGATGTAGTGATCAATCCGGGCAGCGTCCGGCCAATCGCCTTCAATGGCGATAAAGGAGAATCCATGGTGCTGGATCAACGCACGCGAGATCCGCTCGCGCATGCGATAAAATTCGGAAGTTCCATGCGTTGCCTCCCCCAGGAGCACGACGCGCGCATCCCCGATTCTCTTCAACATCGGCCCGAGCTTCACGGATTCGATCGAAGTGAATTTCTCGCTGGATTTTGCGATCGCCTGCGCCAGCGTACCATCGAGCGCTTCGGCGGGGCGCTGTTCCTTTGCTGTCCATCCTTCCGCGCCTACCAACGGCACGAAGCGCACATCCGCGAGTTCCTCAGTCTTGTATTCGCGTTCGCTCACGCGGGTCACTCGCACCAATTCCTGCAGTCGCCGATCGGCTCCCACCGGAATCACCAACCGACCCCCGATCTTTAGTTGCGCCTTCAGAGATTCCGGGACTTGCGGTCCACCGGCTGCGACAACGATCGCATCATAGGGAGCGTGGTCGGGCCAGCCGCGGGTGCCATCGCCGTGCAGTACATGCACATTTCGGCAACCCAGCTCTGCCAGCGTCGCGGCCGATTTTTCCGCGAGCTGACCGATACGCTCGACCGTGTAAACATCTTTCGCAATTCGCGACAGAACTGCAGCGGCATAGCCTGAGCCGGTGCCGATCTCGAGCACTGTCTCACCGCCTCGCAGATCCAATGCCTCGGTCATCATCGCGACGATATAAGGCTGCGAGATCGTCTGCCCCTCGGCTATGGGAAGCGGTGCATCTTCGTAAGCAAATTCCCTCATTTCCTCGGGAAGGAAGTTCTCGCGCGGCACGTCGTTCATTGCCGCAAGCACCACCGCCGAGCGCACGCCGCGATGGGCTATATAGCGCTCGACCATCTCCGCACGGCGTTTTGCAAAGTCGATCTTGTTCATGTTCGAGGGTACCTTCGAATGGCCATTGAACCCCGGCGGCGCTCGGCCGCCAATACGGCGAAGCCGAAGCGCGGTGAGAACATTTCCCTAGGCACTTGCACCGAACTGAAGAGATGGCATAGGTTGCGGCCGCTGTGCGAAATGCATCACGTGGGCGAACGTCGGACCGAGGCTAGTGGACCCCGCCTCACTTAGATCAGATCGGGTTCGCCGCAATGACGCAAAATCTCGGCACGGGCCGTATCACGCAGCTGAACGGCCGCGGCGAAGGGCTCCTCGGTCGACGGCATCGCGAGCGGCGCGCTGACCACAGCGCCCACGGGCAGCCGGCGCGGCAACCGCTGACCATCGCGCAACACCAAACGTGTGCCGTACAGACTGACAGGAATGACCGGCGAACCGGTGGCGACCGCAATCTCGAACGCCCCGAGCTGGAAGGGACGCAGACCCGTTACGGGTGTAAAGGTGCCTTCTGGAAAGATGAAGATCGAGGTTCCCCGGGCCAGCGCTTGCTTTATCTGCTCAAGTTCGCTCAAGTGCTCACCCCGCGCGGAGCGCTCAACAAATATGGTTCCCAAGGCTCGTAGAAATGCGCGCACCACGGGGATACCCTGCAGCTCGGCTTTTGCCACCATGATGTGGGGTTCAGGCAGCAGCGCGGCCGCGAAAATGCTGTCCATATAGCTGCAATGATTTGCCACGATGACATGAGGCACTGGCAGATCGAACGCGGTCTCCCACTTCACGGAAAAAGGGATGCTCCAGGCACGCACCAGCCAGCTCGCCACGCGATTGGTGAGGCGCCAGGCCTGAGCGGGTTCGCGGCAGAGCACAATCCGCAGACCCGCCGGAATACCGATCACGAAGAACACCGACCAAACGTATAGACCGTATGCCGCGTGGGCAGATGCCGCACGAGCGCGCTGTGGGCGGTCGATTGCGCCTTCGATCACCAGGCGAAGCATCTGCACCACGGGCCGTCCGGGCGCGTGTCCCAGGGAACGGTCCTCATAGGCGGCGCGAGTCGCTGCGCGACGCAGCTTGCCGCTCGAGGTCTTGAGCACCGTATGGGGTGCTGCGAGCACGACTTCCTCCGGGGGCTCGCCGATACACCTCACGACGCACTCATTGATGTGTGTCTTGAGCTGCGCGCGCAGTTGTGCGTCAGCGATCCGCGTTTCGGCTAGCACCACGAGTCTTTCCGTTGCCGTAGTAGGTTCCTTTGTACCGAATACCACGACGCAGCCCTTGCGGATGCCCGTCAGCTCCCCGATCGCATTTTCAATCTCATCCGGATAGATATGTTGCCCGCGGCGGATGATCATGTCCTTGATGCGACCGGTGATATAGAGCTCACCCGCCGCGAGGTACGCGCGATCGCCGGTGTCCCGCCATTCCCCGTGCACCAAGCGCGCAGTTACCTCTTGGTTGTGAAAATAGCCGCTGGTAGCAGAGGGACCCGTGAACTGCAGGGCGCCCTCGACCCGCTCGGGTACTTCGGTGCCGGCCTCATCGAGAATTCGCACGCGATATCCCGGCAGGGGACGCCCGCAGGAAACGAATCGAAGGACATTGGGCACGTTCGGGGGCATCGAGACGGCTCGACGCTCGCGCATCATGGTGGGGCGATCGATGCTATCGACGATGGGGCCGCGACCCATGGGTGGAAACGTCAGCCCCACGGCGACTTCCGCCAGACCGTACACGGGCGTCATCGCCTCAGCGCGAAAGCCGCAAGGGGCGAAACGATGGCTAAAGCGTTGTAGGGTGTCCGGATACACGGGCTCTGCGCCGTTGAAAGCGATTCTCAACGAGGACAGGTCGAGCCCTGTGAGATCTGAATCGGTCAGTCGTCGTGCACATAGCTCATAGCCGAAGTTGGGTGAGGCGGTCAGGGTGCCACGATATTGATCAATCGCCTGAAGCCACCGGATCGCGCGGGTCAGAAACGCCGTGGGTGGCAGCGGGCAGATGAACACCGAAGCGCTGCTCCAACCGCAGTACGAGCTCGACGCGTCCGAGGCTGTCGAATCCCAGATCGCGATCAAGACGACTGTCAAATCTCACCGCGCCCGGATCGGCCTGCACGTGATGCAGCTCTGTGTAGAGAGCGCTTACCACCTCCTGGACCGCCTCGGCTGAGATTTGGCTGTCGAACTCCGTGCTCTGGGCGATCTTAGCGATGTCGCTCATCCGGTTACTCCGCAACATTTGCGCGGGCAGTGAAGGGGAGATGGAGGCGCATGTGCATCGGGTCAGTTAGAGCTGCTTGTGCTTGGGTATCGGCTGACATAAGAGCTTTCGTCCGTTTGGAATCAATCTGGACCACAAGCGATTCGAAAGCTATCCGTGGAATCCACTGCGCATTTACTCCGCCGCCCAAGTGCCGCACTGGGGATGCAGGCAAGTCGGCTCGGTTTTAGCCCACTTGCGCCAATGACCTTGATAGGTTGCCAGGCTGTTGGTGAGCGCCAGCCGAGACACGCGGGTCGGACGCTGCAGTGCCATCCCAAGTGCAACTGCACCACCCATTGAGAAACCGACGATATTGGCAGATAGCACTTCAAGATGACCAGCAGTGCCCAAAGCGCTGACGCAAATCCCGCAATTGAATAAGTGCCCCCGAGCGGCGTACTGGATCCGCACCCCGGTAGATCGGGTACGATCATGTAAAATTGGCTCTCGAGCGCAGAAACTTGCAAAGCCCAGTCCGCGCCGCTGCATCCCAACCCATGAATGAGGAGCACAGCCTCGCCTCTGCCGTATAGCTGGTAATGCAACGATACGCCGTCGTAATAAAATGCAGACATGCTTGCCAGTCCTCGAATCTTGGATAGCCAACTTGAAGGCCGTCGCCATCGAAATCCGCGAACCCTAAAATTCACGATCCCTCCCGCGCCTTCCCTTCTACAGTCAGCTAACCTTGGCGGACATCCGGGCTTCACGGAGAGCTACCGTACTGTCGCACCTGGGCTGCCCTTTGCAGACGGGGAGGGCTAAGGCGTGCGGCAAAACTCCCCAAATTAAAATCCGCAGGGGGCGGCGCCCGATTTTTAGAGAAAGCTTCGCATGAGATAGCCCGGGAAATGCGAACTGCAAGCCATGACGTGGGTAATCGCATTGCGATCGTATTCATCCCCGGAGCGGTAGGTCTCGAAATACGCATTTAAGCTTCGGACCCGCTGCGGCATTGCATTCACTGCCTGCAACCCCACCGAGACCCCATAGTTGGTGAAGGCAAACCTAAGACTGCGAGCCCAAGGCTCTCGACAGAAGTAGCCCTCATCGATCCACATTTGACCAAGCATGTGCAGGCACCGCGACTTTTGCGTCACCGCCCAGTCTTCTTCTGGAAAAAGATGGGTCATCCACAACATCATTCCAAGCCCCAGATCTTGCGTGATTTGCAAATTCGGGCTCTGTTGCTCGATTAACAGATGCATGTCGGCGATCTCATCGACCAGCGCCGTTTCATCGAGAAGGCGGTACGAAACATAACCGTCAAATGCATCCAGTCCACCAAAGCCATAACCAGGATACGGGCCACTCAAATCCTCTTTCATCTTCCAGATCACGCCGCGGTGTGGCTGAACGAATGCCTCATGGATCTGCCGCACCAACTCGACGCCTAGGCGCCGGTAGTCGGGGATATGCCGACCGAGCACCGCCAGCCCATAGAGCCACATGGCGAGATAGTGAAAATATTGACCATCGCGATCTGGCGCCTCACCAATGCGAATGCCACGCGCACGTCCGAGAACGCGAACTACCTCAGCGACCAACCATTCCGCGTGGTCGAGGTATTTGCGCTCACCCGTCTCACCATACAGCGAAACGAAGAGAACAAGACCGAAGGCATCGGTCCACAAATACCTGAGGCCGTTCGGCCAGATGCCCTGCGCACGCATCCAACCCAACTTGGCGATGACATAGCCGGTGTCTTTGCAGACTGCCATCGCCTTCAGAGGCCGAATGGCTGCGTACCGGGGCGACAGCTCCACACGCCGGAGGCCCTTACTCTTAGAAAGTAGCTGGTCACGGAGTGCTGGGCTAACTCACCGGCCTCGTACCACCCGAACATCGAACGCATGCACACGGGTAAAGATTGACGATGAGATGTCGGAGGGTGGGACGACGCGCGGAACCCGGCGGCGAGCAGTGTCGATGCGATACAGGTATTCATGTCAGAGCTGTCCTCCTTTGCTGATCAGCTGCTCCCGGATTTCCGCCTCTCCCGCGAACCAGTCTTCGAGCTCATGACCCGGCTCAAACCCGCGGCGTTCGGGACGGAAATAGGCTGCCTCCGCAATTGCCGCGTGATGATCACCGCTGAAACTCGGGACGACCTCCGCAATCGCGTAGTAAGGTACCTCTGAGCGCCTCAATTTGCGGAGACCCTTCTCCCGATTGGGAACGTGAAGCGTGGTGTTCGAATCATCTGCCTTGATCACGCACCTAACCTTCAAACTACGTTTACGATTATTAATAATGTCCTCTCTTTGGTCGGCCCCCAGTATTGGGGAAAATCTCCATGTGCTACGTGGTGGTACTGACACGATCGGCGCCGCGCGAACAGCCGGATGACGACGTTGCACCGATCTCATCGTCAAGGCCACAGACGTGAAGCAAAAAATTGAAGATGCGTTCAAGCGCCAAGCGGTCCTCGATGCGAAGGGCATCGAGGTCAACGTCGATACTTCGACAGTTACTTTGAAAGGCGATGTGCACTCATGGCAGGAAAGAGAAGCTGCCTCGCGAGCTGCGTGGCCGGCGCCGGGCGTCATCGCCGTTGAAAATCGCCTATCGATTCAATAATTCTATTGAATGTCACTCGCCGGGCATGATAATTTGCAAGTAGCCCGCTTCGGTATCGTGCCCGGCCTTATACGACACGCTCGTGCTCGGGTTACTCAGTGTGTTGAAACATCTCTTGGCGGAGGCTAAGTGTGTGGCCCCGGCTGCACTGAAACCGGGTCGAAATAACCCATCGGTTTGGAGGAGTAACAGACAAATGGGCCCTGTTCAGCAATCCACACTCTGCCGTTGATGACAATACGGTCCGCAGATTTTGAGCCGCAACTCTCCGCTGTCGAAAAAACACTGGTGCTCACGCGATCGCGTAAGAACTAGTCGCCGACGGCATCCATTGTGGCGGCAAGCTTCTGCAGTGCGGCGGATATTGGCACAGGATATAGAGTTGACTCCGTCGTAGCGCTCAAAGACCGAAGCTCTAGCGGTAGAGCCTTAAGCTCGCGCGAGCACCCTTCCCGAATCCGATCAAGTCTAGGTCTATCCGCAACCCGCCGACCCGCATGCATCACCTCAACCAGCAGCGGTTCCCCTCGATCTTGTTCCCCGTCCAGCGCAATGCGATCGCAAGTGATTTCACCGTTTGAACCACGTTCCCGGAATACCTGCTTCACTCCGGGCCACGTAACCTTACCCGGTGAGCGCTTGCGACGCGGCTTTCCGGCATATTCTTGCAACTTGTAGGCTATATCGAGCGCCGGCGCATCATCTGACACGTCGAGCGATGTCCCCACCCCGAATGCGTCCATCGGAACACCATCATGAATCAAGTTGTCGATACTACGCTCATCGAGTCCTCCGCTCAAAAAGATCAGTATTTGGCGATATCCTGCGCGATCGAAGATGTCGCGCACCGCGCGCGTATCCTTAGCGAGGTCTCCACTGTCGATGCGCACAGCATGAATGGCCGCTGGTGCTCCGCGACTCTGTAGCTCACGGGCGAGCGCAACGATCCGATGAGCCGCACGCTGCGTGTCGTACGTATCGATCAACAGGGTGATCGCTTCAGGGCGGCTTGAGATGAAGTGTCGAAACGCATTTTCCTCACGATCATGCGCCTCGATGAACGAGTGCGCCATCGTGCCCGAACACGGAATCCCGAAGCGGCGGCCGGCCTCGACCGTAGCCGTGCCGTTGAATCCTGCTATGTACGCAGCGCGGGCCGCGAAAAGCGCAGCGTCCGCCTCATGGGCTCGACGCATTCCGAAATCGACGAGTTGCTTGCCGCTAGCCGCTAAAACGCACCGTACCGCCTTACTCGCGATCAAGGTTTGGAAATGCGCGATGTTGAGCAAGCGACTCTCGACCAATTGAGCCTCGGCAATTGGCGCGGTCACGCGCAATATCGGCTCATTGGCAAAAAACGGCGTGCCTTCGGGCAGGGCATGCACGCTGCCCGTGAAACGCAGTGTGGCGAGGTGATCCAAGAAGGTTTGTGGAAAGGTCCCCAGGCCTTGCAGATACTCGAGATCGTCGGCGGTGAAGCACAGCTGCTCCAAATACTCTATCACCTGCTCAAGACCGGCCGCCAAGAGAAAGCGCCGGTTCGACGGAAGCTTTCGGACATTCAATTCGAACACAGCCATATCATTCATGCCGTGGTCGAAGTAGGCATGTGCCATCGTGAGTTCGTATAGATCGATCAGTAGTGACATAGTGGAAACCACGGTATGAGTAATTTACGCGACAGATTGCATCGGCCAATACGTACATTCGCGGATCGCAGAATCAAAAGGCTCCACGCGTGCTTTCGGTGATGCTTCAAGAATCGATCTTGCTTCATCGCGCCGGATTGCTTGTCTTTGGTTCTCGAGTCATCTATCTATTAGCGGATAACTACAGCGTGAATTGTGCCTTGAACGGTGGATCCGCATAGGAACCGGCCGCTGGTTCCCCTACCATTGAGTATCGCGGATACCGAGAACATAGGATAAATGGTTAACGACAATGTCGCCTGCAAATGAGACGATGAGGATCAATGCGATATCCGAAAAGCTCACATGCACGAACGGAGCGATCAACAATAATGAGCCAATTACAAAATCCAATTGGTCCATCGGTATCCACGGGCGACCGGGCGGTATACCTTTCCGGCGCTTCATAAGACTCTTGAGAATGTCGCCGCCCATAGCTCCAAGTCCGAACGCGGCGCCGAAAAGTGGCCATCGGGAATACGGCAGCATCCCTCGTGCCAGTTGATTTTCGATCGTACAAACGTAACCACTAGGGCGACCGTTAGGCCGGCGCAAAGTCCCATTACGGTTTTGTGCTCCCCCAGCCACTTACGGCTGATCGGCCGGTTCCAACCGCGCCAGAAGCGTGTGAACGGCGGCGCCATGTTTGCCAAATAGGCGGGAAGCATTAAGTACATTAGAGGGAGGAGGTGTGCCATGATGGCAAATCGCCGGTATCCGACGCTAGGCGTAGAAAGGATTACCCCTCATTTACCGTTGTTGCACGATTTTGCGCTTTCAGACGCGAAATACGTAGACTGGTCAGTGCGGTTTGCATACGTACACGCCAATGACCACTGACGGCGAGCGCGGCTTCCGGGGCGTGCATCGGGCACAGCAAGGCGATGCACTCGTTCTAGTGGACTTGCAGAATGATTTCTTTCCCGGTGGGACCTTGGGGGTGCCGACGGGGGATGCCGTCATCTCACCGCTCAATCGATGTATCGCGGAGTTCCAGCGCCAGGGACTACCAATTTTCGCGACGCGAGACTGGCATCCGCCCGACCACTGCTCATTTCGGCCGCAAGGTGGTCCGTGGCCTGCGCACTGTGTCGCCGGGACCTGGGGAGCAGAATTCGCGGCGCAGTTGCTCTTGCCGTCCGGGGCGCGCGTCATCTCAAAGGCTACTGCGGCTCAGACTGAGGCATATTCCGCCTTTCAGGGGACGAATCTCGCCGCGCAACTCAAAGACCTGGGGTGCACTCGCGTGCTACTGGGAGGCTTGGCTACCGATTACTGCGTGAAGGCGACGGCACTTGATGCCCGTGAGGCGGGTCTGGACGTTACTGTCTTGGAAGACGCCGTGCGAGCGGTAAATCTGCAACCCGGGGACGGACAACGGGCTCTCGAGGAAATGACCGACCGCGGCGTGCTGCTCTCCTCCGTAGAGCGGTTGCTCGCCTGAGCGACGGAAGAGGTGGTTATTCCCCCTTGGCGCAGCGTTGCCACACGTCAGCCAATACGTACATTCGCGGATCGCATAATCCGATGATCAAGTTCAGGATCGAACAGCGTTATCCAGCGCGGATTGTCAAAGGAGAGATACGATGAGTCTTATACGTTGGGCGCCATTCGGTGATGTCGATAGATTATTCAATCCTCTAATGCCAAGCGCGTTTGAGAATTGGCAACGGTTCGCACTCGGGAACGGCAAGAAGCTCGATTGGGCCCCCTCCGCCGACATCAGCGAGACGGACAAGGAGTACGTGATTCGGGCCGAGCTGCCGGCCGTGAAGAAGGAGGACGTTCACGTAACACTTGACGATGGAATGATCACGATCAAGGGCGAGCGTAAGCAGCAGAAGGAAGACAAGAACGAGAAGTTTCACCGCACGGAGAGCTTCTACGGTAGCTTCGAACGCCGCTTTTCGCTGCCGGAGAACGTCAATTCGGAGACGGTGCGTTGCGAGAGCAAAGACGGTATTCTCACAATACACATCCCTAAGACCGAAACCGCGAAGCACAAGCCGAAGGAGATTGCGGTGCAGTGAGGGACTTTATCGAAATGGCTTATTAACGCGGCGGCGCATCTTGCGCCGCCGTTGCTTTGTCTTCGCCTCCAAGACCCCGCGCCGCGATAAGACCCGATGAAGCAGCCGTTCGATTCCATTTACTCACATGGGTTCATCCGCGTGGCTGTCTGTACGCCATGCGTGGCTCTGGGTTCACCTACAATCAATGTTCGACGCACTGTCGACATGGCGCGGCGCGGCATCGAGTGCGGTGCCGTGCTCGTACTGTGTCCAGAGCTGGGGCTGTCCGGCTATTCCATCGAGGATCTCGTACTGCAGGACGCTTTGCTCGACGGAGTCGAGTTGGCTGTCGCGGAACTGATCGAGTCAAGCCGGACGCTGCCGGCGATAGTCGTGGCCGGCGCACCGCTTCGGTGGGAAGGGCGGTTGTTCAATTGCGGGCTGGTGATTCACCGAGGTGAGCTGCTTGGCGTCGTGCCCAAGACCTATCTGCCGAACTACCGCGAATTCTATGAGAAGCGTCAATTCACGTCCGGTGCCCAGGCGATTTCGAACACAATCATAATCGGGGGTCGACAGGCTTCCTTCGGCAATGACCTGCTGTTCCAACCGACGGGATTTGCCGACTTCGTGCTACATGTGGAAATTTGCGAGGATCTGTGGGTACCTGCACCGCCGAGCAGCTACGCGGCGCTCGCCGGGGCCACGGTACTGGCAAATCTGTCCGCCAGCAATGCGACCATCGGTAAAGCGCAGTACCGCAAGCTTCTATGCACCTCGCAATCGGCGAAGTGCCTCGCGGCGTATGCCTATTCCGGAGCGGGTTTCGGCGAATCCACGACGGATCTTGCCTGGGACGGCCACGCCCTCATTTGCGAAAACGGCGATCTTCTGGCGGAATCGACTCGCTTTCGGTACACGGAAGGCCTGATCACGGCGGATATCGATCTTGATCGTCTGCGTCAGGAGCGAATGCGAACCACGAGCTTCGGCGATTGTGTACAACTTCATCGTGAGCGCATTAGCGCGCTGCGGCGAATTGCGTTCGAATTCGATCCACCTGCCGGATCGATACCGCTCGAACGTGCGATTGCCCGCTATCCGTTCGTTCCCACCGATTCCTCGACGCTGGATGAACGCTGCGCCGAGGTGTATAGCATCCAAGTGCAAGGCTTGGCGCAGCGAATGCAGGCGAGCCGCATCGACAGACTCGTCATCGGGCTATCCGGAGGGCTAGACTCCGCCCAGGCGCTCATCGTCGCCGCGAGATCGATGGATGCGTTGCATTTACCGCGTACCAATATCCTGGCGTTCACGATGCCCGGATTTGCCACCGGTCAGAAAACCCGTGATAACGCGCTGCGGCTGATGAAAACGCTGGGAGTCAGCGGGAATGAGATCGACATTCGCCCTTCAGCAACCCAGATGCTTGCTGACATCGGTCATCCGTACGCCCGTGGAGAACTTCTTTACGATACGACGTTCGAGAACGTGCAAGCGGGGGAACGGAGCTCACATCTGTTTCGGCTCGCAAATTTACATGGCGCATTGCTCGTCGGTACGAGCGATCTCTCCGAGCTGGCGCTGGGTTACACTACCTATGGCGTCGGCGATCAGATGTCGCACTATGCCGTGAATGAGTCGGTCCCCAAGACCCTCATTCAACATTTGATTCGGTGGGCGGTTCGTACCCGACAATTTGACGCGGTGGTCGGCGAGACGCTCGAGGCAATTCTCAGCACTCGCATAAGTCCGGAGCTCGTCCCGCCGCAAGATGGCGGCGCGGTACTCCAATCGGCAGAGACAACAGTCGGGCCGTACGAATTGCAGGACTTCAATCTCTACTATCTCAGCCGCTTTGGCTTTCGGCCTAGCAAAGTGGCGTTTCTTGCGCATCACGCCTGGTCGCGTCGGGATCGGGGAGTCTGGCCGGAAGCGATCCCCAACGCCGAGCGGAACGAGTACGATCTCGCCACGATCCGCAAGTGGCTCGAGATATTCATCCGACGCTTCTTTGAAACTAGCCAATTCAAGCGTTCGGCTTTGCCCAACGGTCCCAAAGTCGGTTCGGGCGGAACTCTCTCACCGCGCGGCGATTGGCGCGCCCCAAGCGATGCGCACGCAGAGGTATGGTTGGATGAACTGCGTAGACGGTTTTCGTAACTGCGCCCGTTTGATGCGCGCATAGTCATCGGGTAGTCGAATCTTGAAGGTCAACCGTCCCCCGAAGGCTCGGCCGCTCGAATCTCTTTAGCGCCTGCAAATACCGGTGAACCGGGGTTCCACATTCCCCCAGCCATGAACGAAGAAATGCAAGCGACGTCGTTTCGTCACGCGACTGTCGAGCTGACGTAAGCTTTCGGCTGCGGCATTTCGCGGGCCGACGAACAGCGCCTCAGCGCCGGCCCGACGTCTGGCATTCAACAGCGCGAAGTCGGCGCGCGCCATGTATACCTCACGTACCTCGAGGGTGTGCGGTGTTTCCGCACCTCTGAGCCGCGCCGGGAGGTTGCGAATTCCGCGCAGGTTGGCTGTGATGTCCTCTCCCGTTCTGGGCGGTGCCCGAACTGGGGCATGTCGCTCCGCGCACGAACATCCCGTTCTCATACCAACACACAGCGGTCAGCCCATCGATCTTTGGTTCAGCGACAAGCTCGACTGGTTCGTTTGCTGGGAGTTCGAGCAAGCGTCGCATGCGCAGGAGCCAGGCGCGAAATTGGGTCTCGGTAGATCCTTATCGTGTGGAAGTTCCGAGGATGCATTCCGCCACCCGTGACGGCTCAAGACAATGCGTATAAGTCCGGATGTGTCAAAGCATATCGTGCGTATATACTTTTCTATGATCGACTACTGAGAATACTCGGGCTGAGATGGCTGTAGCGGAGCTCAAAAAGCGTCGGCAATCGTGGGGCCTTGGGACCCGATTCGTGGCGGCACATAACGAAGAAGTTGCGTCCGCGTTCGACGAGATGGCTGATCTGCTGTCCATCCGGGCAGAAAACGTGTTTCGGATCCGGGCGTATCGGCGTGCCGCCCAGATCGTACGCAGCCTGCCGCGTGAACTCGCGGAAATGCACGGTACCGAGGAGTTCGATGCGCTGCCGGGGATAGGTGCGGATCTCGCCGGGAAGATCGAGGAGTTGCTTCGCACCGGGCAGCTGAAAGCGCTCGAAAAGCTGCGGCACCGGGTCCCGCACGGCGTTCGGGATCTGCTGGCCCTACCCGCGCTCGGGCCCGTGCGTGTGCGGGCGCTGTTCACCAAACTGCGTGTTCGCGGAATCGACGACCTGAGACGTGTGCTAGCCGATGGACGGCTAAGCAGCGTGCGGGGCTTCGGACCGAAGATACTTGCGGAATTGGCCCGTGCACTGGAGGAAACACGGGACAAGCCGCCGCAACGTGTTCCGCTGTCCGTAGCGACTCAGTATGCGAAACCTCTTAAGACGTTTCTTGAGTCCGTTCCCGGGGTCACTCGGGTGGAAATCGCGGGAAGCTACCGTCGCGGCCGTGATACGGTTGGGGACCTGGATGTGCTCGTGTGCGCTGCGCAAGATGCCGCTCCGATCTTGGCACTCAAGCGCTACGGGGAACTGCGCAAGCTCACGGCAGCTGGCGCTACGAAGGCCTCGGGCATATTGCGCAGCGGGCTGCAGGTGGATGTGCGAGTGCTCGAGCCCCAGAGCTTCGGGGCGGCGCTGCATTATTTCACCGGTAGCCGGGACCACAATATACATATCCGGCGTCGGGCGCAGGAGCGAGGGTACAAGCTCAACGAATATGGGCTATTCCGCGGCAACCACCGTATCGCTGGGGCGACCGAGGAGGACTTGTTTTCCGCCCTCGCCTTGCCGTGGATACCGCCCGAGCTACGCGAGGATCGGGGTGAAATCGAGGCCGCCGAACGGGGTACGCTGCCGAAACTCATCGAAACCACTGACCTCAAAGGTGACCTTCACGTTCATACGAATGCCTCGGACGGCAACGATTCGCTGAAGAAAATGATCGCAGCCGCGCAGGCCCGAGGCCTCGAGTACATCGCGATCACGGATCATTCCAAGCATGTGGGCGTCACACACGGACTCGACGCCGAGCGCCTCTCGCGCCAGATGGATACAATCGATGCGCTGAACGAGAGGCTATCCGGTTTCGCCGTCCTCAAGGGCGCCGAAGTTGACATTCTGCCGGACGGAAGTCTCGCGCTCTCAGACAATGTGCTGCGGCGACTTGATGTCGTAGTCATCGCCGTGCACACGCAATTCGGCCTTTCCGAGGCCAAGCAAACTGACCGGGTGCTGCGCGCTCTCGAGCGACCTTGCGTGTCGATTCTCGCGCATCCATTCGGACGCCTATTGGGTGAGCGGGCTCCCTATGCGCTCGACTTTGAGCGGGTGCTGAAGGCGGTGCACGACCGGCCTTGCTACCTCGAGATCAATGCGCAGCCGCTGCGTCTCGATCTCGACGATTTGCACGCGAAAGCCGCGCATGATGAGGAGATATTGCTGAGCATTGCGAGCGATGCGCACTCTGGGGTTCAGCTCGGCTTTTTGGAGAACGGCGTGCGGCAGGCGCGGCGCGCTTGGATCACCCGGAACGATGTCTTGAACACTCGCCCCCTCGCCGAACTGCGCTCACTGCTTCGGCGCACGATGCACTGACGGCGGTTCAGTCGCTCTCCCGATCGGTCTGACAGCAATGAGCGCTGCCGCGTTCAGCCTCGCGAAAGGGATCCGCAAGGTAGTGATCGCCAATCACGCCAGGCCGGTCGGTTTCGCGAAACACCGTGCAACCTTTCAGGCCCAAATCGTACGCAGTCTGAAAGATCTCCTGCACGCTCGCTACATCGAGCTGCCGCGAAAGCGCGATGGTCTTCGAGATTGCGCCGTCCACATAGGGCTGCAGCGCCACCTGCATCAAAAGATGATCCCGCGGCGAGATCACCTTCCGATCGATGAAGTAATCAGGCAGTGTAGGCTGTCCCACTTGCAGCCCACGCCAAACGGCATAGGCATAGTCGGTCACTTGAAAGTCGCGATGCTTTCCCTCGCTATCCAGCACGCGGCGGAGCGACTCGATTCCGAAGATGGGCTCGATACCACTGCTCACGTTGCCGGCCAGAAGGCTGATCGTGCCGGCAGGAGCAATCGCGAGCAGGTGGCTGTTCCGGATGCCGTGGCGCCGAATCGCTTCGCGACTCCGGGCCGGAAGGGCCCGAATGAACGGTCGATCCAGATACTTCTCAGCGTCGTATGCGCTAAATGAGCCCTTCTCCCGGGCAAGCTCCACGGAAGCCCGGTAGCTCGCGTCGCGTATTTGACGCATGAGCCCTGCGGCCGCGGTTCGGGCGCTCTCGCTGTCGTATCGCAGACCGAGCATTGCCAACGCGTCCGCAAGGCCCGTGATTCCAAGCCCGAGTCTGCGAGTGCGGTGAGCTTGCTCACGCTGTCGGTTGAGAGGAAAACGAGAGATTTCCAGCACATCGTCGAGGAATCTGACCGCCAAGCGCACGGTTTTAAGGATGCCCTGGTGGTCGAAGTGAGCTGCGGGCGTAAATGCATCTTTCACGAAGGCCGTGAGGTTGAGCGAACCGAGATTACACGCGCCATAGGGTGGCAGAGGCACTTCGGCACACGGGTTAGTAGCACTCAGAGTTTCGCAGTACTCGAGGTTGTTGGCGGCATTGATCCGATCGATGAACAGCACGCCGGGTTCGGCACAGTCATAGGCGCTTTCGCACAGTCGGACCCATAATTCGCGGGCGCGGACGACTTTCCAGATCCGACAGACGATGGGGGCCGCGCTGCCGCTCCAGGTCCGCTTGATCCTACGCGAGCTGTCAGAGCTCTCGAGCTCGCGGTCCGGAAAAATCAGTGGCCAATCGGCATCGTCTCTTACCGCCTCCATGAATGCGTCGGTCACCAGAACCGACAAGTTGAAGCGCTGCAGGGAATCGGCCGCGCGCTTGGCGTCGATGAACTCCTCGATATCGGGATGATCGCAGCGCAAGGTTGCCATCATCGCGCCGCGGCGAGCACCTGTGGATAGAATCGTCGCGCACATGGCGTCCCATATTCGCATGAAGGACACGGGCCCGGATGCGACCATTCCCGAATGTTGTGCACGGGTTCCGCCTGGGCGCAAAGTGGAGAAGTCGTAACCGACTCCACCGCCTTGCTGCATCGTGAGCGCACCTTCCTTGAGTGCCTCAAAAATTCCCTCGACAGAGTCGTCGATCAGGCCCATTACGAAGCAATTGAGCAATGTCACCTGACGCGTAGTGCCCGTGCCCGCCAGGATGCGGCCACCCGGAAGGAAGCGAAAGCCGCGAAGAATTCCTAAGAACTTCTCGTACCAAGGAGCAGGATCGTGCTCGATCGCTGCAACACTTCGTGCGACGCGCTTCCAAGTGTCCGCAATCTCGTTCTCGGGCGGCCGTGCGTCGGCATCGCGATAACGGGTTTGCCAGATGAACTGCGGTAAGGGCGTTTCGGCGAACTCGGTCACATGCCTTCCCTCCTGGAAGTCCCTGTAGTCTAAGCACCCCACTTTTCGCTGAATCTACATCCGCATGAATCTGCCGGAAGCGCGCGGTCTGCGAATGAGGGGTTCCACGTAGCTCCCCGCGGTATTCGCGGGTTTGTCTGTAGGTGTGGCGCAATCAGAATATGCGACGATTGAGCGACAGCGCTGCTCTGCACAACCCAAAGCAGTAGTCACTGACGGAGGCTGTATGAACATAGGCGAGGCGTGTACGCGCGTAGTCTATATGGTGGCTCCCGGCGAGCCGCTGCTGCAGGCAGCACACGAGATGCGCCGGAGAAACGTCGGGTGCATTATCGTAGTCGAGTCGCGCGGTCAGCATGTGGTGCCGATCGGCATCTTGACCGACCGTGACATCGCGCGTGCGTTGCCCGAGCACCCGAGCAACCTCGGCTCTCTGCCGGTGTCCGATATCATGACCCGCGATCCGCTCGCGCTGCACGAGAACGAATCCATTGTCGATGCCATGGTGGGACTGCGCCAGCGGGGCGTGCGGCGCGCGCCGGTGGTTGCCCCTAGCGGGGATCTCGTCGGCATTGTATCGACGGACGATCTGCTCGGCATTATCGCGGAGCAGCTTGCTTCGCTCGCGCGCTTGGTGGACCGCCAAACGCGCGGAGCAGGACGTTGATCCACGACTCATCGCTGGCCGGCGGATTCCGAAATATCATGCTGGTTGTAGCCTACCTCGGTCGCCGCCGGCCACCGCCACGGCCAAGAGCTCGCCAGAGATACCCGCAGCCCCGCAGTTCGCTCTCAAGTTACTTCATATCTCAACAGGCACCATTCGATGAACATGAAGTTCGGCGTCGAGTTGTTCGGCGCGCCCAATGTGTACGAATAAAGCGAAACATGGCTCTCTCCTTTGTTCGGTTTTGGACCACTCAGTACTTGATCCATGCTAACCACTATACGGAGAAGACGAAGAAGAATAGATCTCAAGCGGAGCAGTGCGTGCCGCCCCGCGTTTGTGCTGATCACGCACGGACTATCGGCCCCGGGTGGAGATCGTTCTTGTAAAAGCGTCGGCCGATGCACCGTGCTACGACGCGTCTCTTAAGTAAACGTAGCAGTCGACGGCGGCAATCACGAATGGTGATATCCTTCTTCGTGTGCAAAACATATTTAGTTGGCTGTGCAGAGAACAGTCACATTGGAAACAACCAGGAGATGCTCATGAAAACCGATGCAGAGATTCGTCTCGACGTGGAGCGCGAATTGCAATGGGATCCTAGTATTGACGATAGGCGAATTGGCGTGGCCGTCAGTAACGGCGTCGTGACCTTGACTGGCTACGTTGCTCATTACTCCGCGCGCTTGGCCGCGGAGGATATCGTCAAACGTATCAGCGGCGTGCGCGCTATCGCGAACGATATTGAAGTCAAGATTCCCGCTTCAGGCGTGCGCACAGATACAGACATCGCCGAGGCCGCAGCGAATGCGCTGAAATGGAATGTCTCACTGAGCAGCGCAGAGATCAAGCCGGTCGTGAAGGATGGCTGGGTCATGCTGAGTGGGCAGGTGAGTTGGGGGTATCAAAGAACCGCAGCTGAGAACGCCGTGCGAAACTTGATCGGCGTTAGAGGGGTCGGGAATCAGATCACCGTGATGCCCAACATCAACGCGACGGACGTAAAGCAGAAGATCGAAGATGCCTTCAAACGACACGCAGTCCTTGATGCAAAGGACATCGAAGTCAATGTGGATCGTTCGACAGTCACTTTGAAAGGCCATGTCCATTCATGGCGGGAGCTTGATGATGCCTCGCGAGCCGCATGGGCCGCGCCTGGGGTGGTTGCCGTCGAGAATCGTCTATCGGTTCAATGATCCGACTGTCAATCACATCGCCAGACATGCCTCTTCGCAGGTTGAACAACTTCGGACGTCATGTCTGGCGTCCTGCGAGTGGGACGCCTCTACACGTCTCAGTAGTGTTAAATATCTTTCGCACTAGAGGACTGCTCGTCGCCCCTCAAAGACCAGATCATATTTCAGCGACGGGCCAAACCCGTGCTCGACCCCAGCATCGAGCCGTCTAAGCGCGTCGAGAAAATCTTCGCGGGTAATGCCCGCAGGAATATCCATATCATGATCCTACCGCCACCAGCATTGTACCCTCTGTTACCCTTCCCCCGCAGGTGCTCCACACCGCAGATCGGCTCGCAACTGTCCCCGGAAATCCGCAATACGCCGGATTGGTGTGTCGGTCTCCACTGGAGGGATTTCCATCACAAGCTGCAATCCAATCACTCACCGTTACCAAAAACCTGCAGCACGTTGAGCTCGAATACTCCCTTGAGAACTTCTATACTATGTGTGATCTCGCGGAATAAGGAGCGCCTCATGAAATCAAAGAAGGCAGTCACGCTGTTAACGAGGATCGATGGGTTACTATCCGATGTTTTACGTTGAGCAGCACGTAACTCGATGAACTCGGCTACTTGCCCTTCTCGGCGGATGGCGGATCGCTCCTGTTCCATCTGATCAGCAAGCTCTACGAGTGCGTCTCGCTGATCGTCACCACCAACTTATCCTTCGGCGAATGGAGCGCCGTGTTCGGCGATGCAAAAATGACCACGGCGTTACTTGATCGGCTCACGCACCGATGCGAAATCATCGAGACCGGCAACGACAGCTATCGCTTCAAGAGATGTCAATGAGATCGGAAATCACAAAAACCCGGGGACCCCACAGGTCAAGGGGCACCCCTCGATCGCCGCTCTCAAGCCTTCCTATGCGGTCGGATTTAAAAAGACCCCGGAGCTTCTGCCGCTAACGCGGCAGACTGCGCTTTTTCCATCTATCAAGGCAATCCGATACCGAAGAGCCTTCAAACAACCGTCCTACTCTGGTCAATGTTGGACGCCGGAAGCTGGTCAGTTTTGCGCGCCGGTTGACACCGTAAAGAGCCGCTCGCGATAATCGGACACCAGCTGTAGGGTGCGGATGAGCGGCCACTTTTCGGGCACCGGCGCGGTGGCGCTGTCGACACCGGACAGATGTTGAAGAATGTCAGCCAGAAAGTTCGCTTGCAGAACGATCCTTCCACCGCCAATCACATGATGCGGAAGCTTCTCGTCCGCGACAATCAAGGCAATTTGATCGATGTGCGAATGCGGCTCCACGCCGAACATCCGGTGCAGATATCGCCGGCCGGCATCGAATTTGGGCTGAAAATGCCGCTCCTTCTCATCGAAGCTTAGCAAATCGAGGCTAGGCTCGATTTGCACGACATGGTGCCGGAGTGGATGGAACGCGACCACATCGAGAACGCACTCATAACTGCCGTCGGATTCCAGCCCTACCCACAGTCCCCTGCGCACGAAGTACCCCTGGTACTCGTACCACTCTGTAACCAGCTGTTCGAGATATTCCACAAATGACCCGCGCCCAATGGGACAGAGCTATGGATATTCGTTGAACGCCGGCGTAATTGAATCCGCACTTGCACGTATTTCCCTGCGGTCGCGAACGGCGCAGGGCTCGACCATAGTTCTGCGGTACCTTCTTGCGACTTTCAAGGAAAGCTTCGCATAAGATAGCCGGGAAAGTGCGAACTGCACGCCATGGCGTGGGTAATCGGATCGCGATCGTATTCGTCCTCCGACCGGTACGTCTCGAAATACGCGTTGAGGCTGCGGACCCGCTGGGGCATCGCATTCACTGCCTGCAACCCGACTGAAACCCCATAGTTGGTGAAGGCAAACTTGACGTCGCGAGCCAGCGGCTCGCGGCAGAAATAGCCCGCGTCGATCCACATTTTGTCGAGCATCCGCAAGCAACGCCCCTTTTGCGTGACCGCCCACTCCTCTTCCGGAAAAAACTGCGTCATCCATAACATCATGCCGAGCCCGAGGTCTTGCGTGATGTGCAAATGGGGAGCCGACTGCTCGACCAATAGGCGCATGTCGGCGATCTCGTCGGCCAGCTCTGTTTCATCGAGAAGACGGTACGAAACATACCCGTCGAACGCATCGAGACCACCAAGCCCATAGCCAGGGTAAGGGCCGCTCAGATCCTCTTTCATCTTCCAGATCACGCCACGGCGCGGCAGGACGAATGCGTCGTGAATCTGCCGTACTAACTCGATGCCCATGCGCCGGTAGTCGGCAATATGACGCCCGAGGACGCCGAGCGCATAGAGCCACATGGCGAGGTAGTGATAATATTGACCATCCCGATCGGGTGCCTCGCCGATGCGGATGCCGCGCGGACGGCCGAGTACGCGAAGAACATCAGCGACCAGCGATTCCGCTTGGTCGAGGTATTTGCGCTCATCGGTTTCGGCGTACAGCGAAACGAAAAGAACGAGACCGAATGCATCTGTCCATAAGTACCTTAGGCCATTCGGCCAGATGCCCTGCGCACGCATCCATGCCAATTTGGCGATGCTATAGCGCGAGTCCTTGCAGATCGTCATGGCTTGTCAGATCTGATCGCCAGCCGCCCCTTGGGTCCTCAGCTCACCGGCCCGGGATGTGTAACGAGCTTCACAGTGGAGGCCTGCGGACCACGGTCACCGCTTTCTTCGACGAAACGCACCGCCTTGTCGACTTCGATCTGGGCGAGTGCCTGGTCAAGGGCGCTCTTGGCGCTGTCGACCGTGTCCTGCGAGACGATGCCTCGCTTCACCAGCCCCAGGTCGCGCTGATAGGCAATCCTATCGTAGGTTAGATTGGCCTGGTCCTTGAGCAACTGCGCTTTGGCATTCGCGAGATTGGCCCTGTCCTGATTGACGATCGCTTGGTAGGGGCGTGGATCGATCTTGGCGCACAGCTGGCCGACCCGAACCCGGGTATTGAAGTCGCAGTATTGATCGCGAATGACACCCGACACATAACTGCCGACGGTGACGGTCAACACCGGATTCACCGTACCGGTCGCGGTCACCGCGCGGGCGACGTCGCCGCGCGTAACCGGGGCGGTAATGTAGCTGAACTCCACGTGGCGAGCCCTGAGCCAGTAGACGACCCCGCTGCCCAAGAGCAAGCCGGCGATTGCTGCGGCAAGCCACCAACGGGCCGGCACCGCCGTAATTCGCGACCATGCGGGCGCGCGGCGGGCTGCAGCTTGCTTCGGGTCAGCGGCATCGAGCATGGTACTCACCGATCACCGGGTTGCGGGCGCTGTAGACGGCTGCCGACCACTGAGTGCACAAATGCCATATTCCGTGCGCACGGAATTCTTCTGATACGTTTGCAATACCACCCTCCAGGACGATCTGGATACGCCGATCGTCATGTCCGCTTCGCAGTTTCATGGTGGCCGCATCCTCGTCGAAGACGATGGTGATCGAGCGGTGTTCCACCGCGCTCTCTGCATCCGTTTCAGTCAACGTACATTCCAAGCGCTGCGGGCCGGCGAATGTATTGCTGCTCGCCAGCACGCCCGCAGCGAGCAGCAGCGGGGCAAACGCATGGATTGGAATTTCTACAATAATCGACTTCCGCTCCGCATTGAGAAACAATCTCTGCATGAAACGATGCCGGTTCGCAAAAAATTCAACTGCCCGTAGTGTTGGTTGCGAGGTAGGTAAAAGCCGAAGCCGCAACGGCGGCGTTCCCGATCGCTCGTCCGGGGGCCCTTGACCATGCACACCGGCGGGCCGGCTCCCGGGGCTCCCGGCATACCGCCGACCTGGTGCAGCAGCAACAAGGAAATGGTCGGCTGCGCGCTGGCCGAGTCGCGCCTGTGGTTCACGATCGGCGGCGGCATCGTCAACGAGGTGTACTACCCGCGCGTCGATATCCCGCAAATCCGCGATCTCGGCTTTCTGGTGGCGGATGGACGAGGGTTTTGGGTGGAAGTGAAGCGCCTTTGGCAACACACCGTCGAACTCATCGCACCGGGCATCCCCGCCGTGAGAGTGGTCCATCGTCATGAGCGCTTCGAGCTCACGCTGCAGATCGTGCCCGGTCTGGAGCGCGATGCGCTGCTCGTCGAGGTCGTTCTCACGGGCGATGAGCATCTGCGGCCCTATGCCCTGCTCGCTCCGCACCTGGGCGGCACGGGCATGGGCAACCGTGCGGAGGTCGCCGACTACGGCGGGCACCGCGTGCTATCCGCTCATCGCATCGAGCGCTCAGTTGACCGTCGCTGAAGCGGGGTGTGCGTCGGCGTGCTGTGCGTTCCACCAGCCCCCGCCGAGTGCGGCAAATAGCGCGACGGTGTCCTGATAGCGCACGGCAATCGCCTGCAGATCGGCGATCTTTGCCTGATGATATTGAGTATCCGCAACCGCCACGTCCAGATACGTTGCAATGCCCGCCTCATAATTGGCCTGGACCAAACGTAAGGCTTCGGCGGCGCTCGAGAGCGCTTCGTCCTGAGCCAAGAGAATCGCAGCATCGTGATCGAGCCCGCGCAAGCTGTCGGCAACCTGCTCAAATGCGGTGAGAACGGTCTGCCGGTACAGGTCCATCGCCTGTTTGTAGTCGTCGATCGCCGCTTTGCGCTTGAACCACAGGGTTCCCCCTTCGAACAGCGGGGCGGTCGCGCTCGCGCCCGCGCTCCACGCTCGCCCGTTGGAGGGAAATAGACTGCTGGTCGAATTCGTCGCAGCCTCCAGGCTGCCGCTCAACGTAATGCTCGGCAGCAACGCGGCCGTCGCGACACCGATGTTGGCACTCGCGGCGTGAGCCGTCGCTTCGGCCGCCAGGACATCCGGGCGCTGGCGCACCAAATTGGACGGCAGGCTGACCGGCAGCTCGCTCGGCAGCGTGAGATCTTCCAAGCGTACTGCCGGCGCTTGCCACTCGGCCGGCGTGTGCCCCGCGAGCGTCGCCAGCAGGTCGTCGCTTTGTACGAGTTTTTGCTCAAGCTGCGGAATCGTCGCCTCAAAGAACGCAAGCTGGCTTTGCAGGCTCAACACGTTCGAATAGGGCACCGTCCCCGCCTCCGCCTGGACCTTGGCGATTAGGACCTGCTCCTTTTGGAGCTCGATCAGTTGTTGCGTCGCTTCGATCTCGGCGCGATAGGCGGCCGCGGCGACCACCGTGTTGACGATGTTGGACTCCAATGCGAGATAGGTTGCCTGTGCGTTGGCACGGGCTACATCGACTTCGGCGCGCAGTCCCTCGACGAGACGCCGCTGCCCGCCGAAGACATCGAGCGCGTAGCTCACGGTCGCCGACAGGGTGAATAGGTTGAATACGCTGGACGGCACTTTTTCCCCGAAACTTGCGGCGCTGAGTCTCTCGCGCGTAGCGCCGGCTTCGGCATCGATGGACGGGTAGAAAATGCCGTAGCCGCTGCGCAAATTGTTCTGGCTCGCGCGCAGGCTCGCCTGCGCGGCATCGAGACCAGGGTTACCGGCGATCGCCTCCTTGATCACCGCGTCGAGCTGTGGGGAACGGAATAGCCGCCACCAGTCGGCGGCGACCGCGGCGCCGGGGTTGAAACGCTGCGCCGTGCCTTGGACAGAGGCGGTTATGGCAGGATCCGCACCGTTCGAATAATGCGTCACCGCCGGCGCCTGCGGACGATGGAAGTTCGGTCCCACCGCGCAGCCGGACAAAACGCACAGCATTGCGATGCCGCTGCACAGCCTCGCGCCTCCCAATAGCCTCTTGCCGCTGCATGGCCTCCTGCCGCTGCCGTTCGTACGATGCGGCGCCGGCGATCGGCAGCTATTTCGCGCTGACGTAGACATCGACCAGCTCGCCCGGATAGACATGGAGGCTGTTGGAGTTTGCGAAACGGAAAATCACCGGCAGCACGCGGACGTCGACCAGCTCCTGCCGTTCATCCGAGAGCTCGATTTTGGGCGATACATACGGTTGCACGCGTACAAACGTCAGCGTCACATGCTTATCGGTGCCGCGGATGAACATTTCGCCGCCGAGCTTGGACGGATCGGCCAGGCGGTCGATCAATATTTCATCGATGTAGGCGCGCACTTGCAGATGATCCTCGGGCGCACCCATCACGATGAGCGGGTCCATCCCTTGGGTATAGCTGTTGTAGGCGCCTTGCGAGGACACATAGCTGCCGACGGTGGCCTGAATCGATCGCACGATGCCGTCCGAGGGTGCACGGAGGGTGTATTTTGCGAGCAGTGCCGCGGCCGACGCGTAGGCCTTCGCCAAGGCGATGTATTGCTTCTCCTGGTTTCGAATGTCGTAAATCCAGGCGCCGGCCTTGGTCAGCGCGTATTGCTTCTCGATGACCTCCAGGTTGGTCGCGGCGATTTTTTCCGCATTCCGCGCATTGTCCAGCACGTCGCGGCTGACCGATTTCGGCTCCATGCTGAAGGAGTGCTCCTGCTTTTCGAGCTGATCCTGGGCATTCTTGAGGGTGGCTTTGGCGTTGTCCACCTGTGCCGCCGCCACGTCGAGGTTCTCGCGCCGCGGCTCTGCCTTGAGCTCCGCCAGCAGCGTTTTCGCCGCTTCCGCTTGCGATTGCAGCTGCTCGACGGTGGCGCGCTGCACCGAATCGTCGATCTTGAGCAGCGGATCGCCCTTGCGGACGCCGGCCCCTTCGGTGACCAGCACCTCGGTAATCGGTCCCGAGACGTCCGGATAGATATTGATATTCTCGCCGAGCGGCTGGGAGCTCTCGATGATGCCCTGCGCATAGATCCCCTTGGCATAGGGATTGGCCGCCGGATTGAATGCGGGCGGCAGCTGTGCGGGCTGCTCACCGGCAAGGTACGCGCTGATGAGTGCGAGCACCAAGCCGACGCCTGCAACGATGAAAATGATTTTACTGCGCATCCAATTTCTCACGTTCGATGCCCATCAATTTGCCGTCCTCCATTTTCATGATGCGGTCCGCGAATTCGTAGATGCGGCTGTCATGGGTCACGATGACGATGCAGCGCTGGTCGGACAGAATATGTTCACGCACGAATTTGACGATGTTGCGGCCCGTTTCGCCGTCGAGCGACGCGGTGGGCTCATCGAGGATCAGAATGTCGGGGCGGCTGACGATGGCCCTGGCGATGGCCACGCGCTGCTGCTCGCCGCCGCTCAATTTAACCGGCGGCAATTGCGCCCGGTCCTTCAATCCGACGACCTCGAGATCCACGCCCGCCTCCTTGAGCGCCTCATCCCAGTTGCGCCTTTGCAAAATGAGCGGGATCGCGACGTTCTCCGCGGTCGTCAGGCGCGGGAAGAGGTGGTAGTCCTGAAACACGAACCCGATCTTGTGCAGCCGGAATTCGGCGAGCGCGTCGTTGCTCAAGGTCCAGATCTCGGTGCCCTCGATCTTCACGGCGCCGCTGTTGGGGCGCAGGATTCCCGAGATCATGCTGAGCATGGTGGTCTTGCCGCTTCCTGAGGGCCCCACGACATACAGCATCTCGCCGAATTGGGCCTCGAAGCTCACATCTTTCACGGCGTGAGTTTTCGCTTCGCCCTCGCCGAACCATTTGTTGAGACTCACGGCCTCGATTGCGGTTTTTGCCACGGGCTAGCCTCGGAAAATGTCGAACGGTTCGATCTTCAACACCTTGCGCACGCCGAAGTAGCTGGAGATCCCGGCGATGACGACCACCATGAAGAACGCCAAACTCAGATTGCCGTAGGTGATGATCGCCGCATAATCGGGCAGGTTGAGCCGCGCCAACCAGATGATGAGCGTGCACAGTCCGACGCCGATGCCGTATCCGGTCAGGGCGACGAAGGAGGCCTGAAACAGAATCATGTAAATGAGTTCGCGCCCTTTGGCGCCGATCGCCTTGAGAGCGCCGAACTTCTCGATGTTCTCGAGCACGAATGTGTAGAAAGTCTGCCCGGAGATGGATAATCCGATGATGAAGCTGATCACCGTCATGATCAGCATGTTCGTGCCGATCCCGGTATGGTACATGTAGAAGTCGGAGATCTTTTTGATGAACTCCTCCTTGGTGAGCGCCAAGTACCCCGCTTTTGTGACCTGCTGCTTGATCGAGACCACATCGGCCGGCGATTTGGGCTCGACCAGCAGGTAGGAGATCGTGAAGCGCGGATTCGGTATGTATTGCAGCGCGCGGTTGTACGTCGTGTAGAGGGTGGGCACCCCGAACAGTCCGCTCGATACCACATGCGCAATGCCGACGATCACGCCGCGATGGTCATTGAGCTCGAACTCGGCGCCGATCTGCGGATTTTCCAGCTTGTAGAACTCGGAATCCTCGACGGCGATGAACGCGTTCTCGCCGTAGATGTCCTCGATCGTTCCGCTGATGAGCGCCGGTCTGCCGAACAGGCTCGTATCGTCGAGGCCTACCACATTCGCGGCCTGGTACGTGCCATCGCGCAGCTTCAGGAGCGCGGAGCCGGAATAGAGGGGTACCGCATATTTGACTCCCGGTATGCTGCGCACTTCATCCAGTACGTAGTCCGGCAGAGGAATGCTGTTGGCAACCGTCTGGATCGCCGGATCCATCACCCAGATCGAGGCGCCGATGTTGACGACCGTTGCCGACGCGCGCAGCAGGATCCCGGCAAACAGGGAGGTCATTTCGATCATCAGGAATACCGCGAACGTGATCCCGACGAGCAGCGCCGCGTACTTGGCACGGTCGTTGACCAGAAGCTTGTAAGCGATGTGTAGTATTCCGCCCATCGGGCAGGGTCCTCGCAAAAAGGCAGTGTTGGACGATGCCCAACGCCGGCGGCGCGAACAATGAGGACAATCCGCAATACGCCACAGCTCGATACGCAAAAGCCGTAGAGCACGGCGGCAACTCCGCACAGCCAGCATGTCTTGCGGATGTAAAAATGAGCCATTAGGCAGGGATTGCGTGCAGCCCGGCAGGGCATGTCGAGCGTACACAGCAAACGCCAGTGCAGGTGTATCAAAAGATCCTAGTGCCGATCGACGGCAGCGAAACGGCCATGTGCGGGTTGAAAGAAGCGATCAGACTCGCCAAAGCCCTGGGTAGTCAGCTGCGTCTGTTCCACGTCGTGAATGAATTCGTCCTGGATTATTCGTACGGCGCCGGCCTCTATGGCGCCAACCTGATCGAGTCCTTGCGAGAGGGCGGTCAAAAGATCATTCAGCAAGCGGAGGCTTTCGTCCGGCAACAGGGTGTGCAAGCGGACAGCGTACTGCTCGAATCCATCGGCGGCCCGGCTGCGGACTTGATCATCGCGCAAGCGAGAGAGTGGCCGGCGGATCTCATTGTCATGGGTACGCACGGCCGCCGCGGGCTGCGGCGGTTTGCCATGGGCAGCGACGCCGAGGGCGTGATGTGCAGCGCCCCCGTTCCGGTGCTCTTGGTTCGTGATACGGGGAAGGAGGCCAAATCCTCCCACGCCAAAGCCGCTTCCGGGGGCTCCTAGCGCGAACGTTTCATGTACGATACGCATTCTCATGCACCAAGGCTGGATCAGATAGGTATTTTCGGGACGCACCCCGTACGCATTGCCGCTCCGACAGCCGATGGATCTCTCGCGAGATATCGACATCACGGGTCGTTCTGGCGTACCCATTCCATGGCATGTTGAAGCAGCTCGCTACCGCTGCGTAGATTCAACTTGGCCCGAATCTTCTCTCGGTGCGACTCGATCGTATGCACGCTCCGTTGCAGACGCTCCGCGATCGAGCGCGTGCCGTGGCCGCGGCCAATGAGTTCGAAGATTTGCAGCTCCCGGTCACTCAAGGCTTCGATCCCCCGTAGGCCGCTCTTGACTGCGAGGGCCTGGCCGGCGAGCCGCTGGGTCGTCTCAGCGCTCAGATACCGCTCCCCGCGCAGCAGCGCTCGGATCGCCTCGATAAGCGTTCCCTGAAGCTCCTGTTTGTTGAGATACCCCTGCGCTCCGGCCCGCAGAGCTCGCTCGGCAAATAGTTTTTCCTCATAAGCGCTGACGACCAATATCTTTCCCCGCGCGCCGCTCGATCTCACTTTCTTAATCAGATCGATACCGTTTCCTCGTCTGAGCGCGAGATCGACGATGATGAGCGCCGGCCTTGTGGTCTGGATCAATGCCAATGCCTCGTCTATATCCGAGGATTGGCCGCAAACCATCAAGTCCGGCTGCGCGGAGATTCGCGCCACGAGGCCCTCCCGGACCAGCGGATGATCATCCACGATCAGCACGCGCGCACGCGCCTCCACCGGCGCAGGGTGAAAGCGGCCGCTCACGTGATCCCCAACCCCAATCGCGGGATGGCGCACGCGATCACCGTACCGCCGCCCTCGCGTTCCTTGACGCTGAAGCGTCCCCCGATGACGGCGCAACGGTGCTCCATCAAGCGCAGACCTGCGCCGTGGTGTGGAAGCCTTTGCGGTATGATGCCGATGCCGTTATCCACGACTTCGAGCACGAGATCTCCGTTCGAGTTGGCTAGACGGATCGATATGGTGTCGGCCTTGGCATGTTTGACCGCATTGCCAACTGCCTCCTGCGCAATTCGATACAGATGGGTCGCAGTGGTGGCGTTACCCACCGTAACGGGCTCTGGACAGTCGAAACGGCAAGAAAGGCTATAGTTGTCCTGGGTGCTTCTCGCGAGCTCGCTGAGGGCTGCTGGCAGCGCATCCGCCTCGATAGGCATCGGGAGCAGGCCGCGGGCGATCGAACGCACATGCTGATTCGCGAGCGCGATCCCGCTGGCGAGCCGTCCCGCGAGGTCGGCATCAGCTTTTGAAGCGTGCCGGTTCAGAATCTCGTTGAGGTTTTCCGCCAGCAAGCCCAGTCCCGTAAGCTCTTGCTGAGTGCTATCATGCAGTTCTTGGCCGATGCGCTGCTGCTCAAGCGTGGCGATGCTCAAGACTTCTGCCCGGAGCGCTCTCGCTGCCGTTCTGTCGCGAATACAACCCACGAAGAGGCCTAAATCATCGACCTCGGTGACCGACAGCCGGATCGGAACTATTGTGTTGTCTTTGCGGCATGCACTTACCTCCCGAGGCCTGTCGATGACGTGGCGTTCGCGCGTCTTACGATAGCGAGTCAGGTAGCCGTCGTGCTGCGCGCGCTCGTTCGGGGGCATCAGCATCCCAACGTTCCGACCGATGGCCTCATCGGCGCTGTAGCCGAAGAGTCGCGCCGCTGCCCGATTGAATGTGACGATCACGCCTGTGGTATCGATCGTTACGATGGCGTCGGCGCTCGCATCCAGAATCGCGCGCATCTGGTGTTCGCTATCTTGCAGCTCCCGAGTGCGCTCCACGACTCGCTTTTCGAGTTGCGCGTTGAGCGTGCGAACATGCTCCTCGGCCCGCCGCCGCGCCGTAATGTCGCGTTCGTTCATCGCGAGGGACTCCGGCTTGCCCGATGCGTCGCGCAGAAGCGTAACCGTCGTCCAGACATCGATGACTCGCCCATCGCTGGCTCGTCGTAGCGTTTCGAATGCCGGCAGGACTTCGCCGCGAGCGGTACGCTCGATGAGATCCAGCGCCTGCTCGCGGCTCTCCTCGGTCGCCAGGTCTGCGATCTTCAATTTCAAGGCTTCAGCCTCGGTATAGCCATACAAGATCTCGGCGCCTCGATTCCATGCGGTGATGCGCCCATCGAGGTCGACGACGGTGATTGCGTCGCTCGAATCCCGCAGTACCGCTGCGAAGCGACGGCTCTGAGCCTGCGCTTCCATGCGTTGCGTTACATCGATGAACGTGACGGCGACGCCGAGTGGTCGCTTTGCAGTGCGATAGGGCAAAATGCGGCGCAAATACCAGCGGTTCTCGCCGGAACGGACTTCCCTCTCGATCGGTGTCACCGTTGTGATGACATGTCGCGCATCTTCCACAAGACCGTCGTCAGTGAAAGTTGATGCCAATTGGAGAAGCGGTCGACCAACGTCGCCCGCCAGCAGATTGAGCAACCTCGCTGCTGGTGCAGTAAAGCGTCTGATGCGCAATTCAGGGTCGAGGAACACAACCGCAAGGTCGCTTGCCGTCATGAACGTGCTCAGGTCGTCGTTGGCAGCGTCGAGATCAATGACCTTTTCTTCGAGCTGATTATTGACTACGGAGAGTTCCTCGTTCAGGGAATGCAGCTCCTCTTTTGAACTCTCGAGCTCTTCGTTGGCGGACTGCAACTCCTCGTTCATCGATAAGACCTCCTCGTTGGAAGTCTTGAGATCGTCGATCGAACGTTCCAGCTCTGCAATTGTTCTTTGCAGATCCTCGCGCGTTGCGCGTAGCTCGCCTTCCAGTTCGCGCATCGCGCGTGAGGCGCTGGACCGCGCCGCACCGACGCGCGCGGCGGGTGAGAGCGTCGGGTCGCGGTCGTTGAAAACGATTAGTAGTAGCCCATCGGCCTCTGCGGTTTTCGTGACTGGCCGGACCGAAATGCGGCAAGGCAGATAACGGCCGTTGCGTCGGACGCGAGCGTTCATGTCGTGCACAGTACGGCCTTCGCGAACGGCTTTGTGGCACGCCTTGCGGATTGGTGCGCGCAATGTCTCACGCGCCATCGCCATCAAATTGCGGGTCAGCTTGCCCGGCGGGATGTCAAGGTAGTTCACGACCTGCCCGTGGACAGACAGGATCTCGTACTTATGGGTCACCAGCACTGCAGCTGGCGAAAACTCATCCAGTAGCAGCTTCTCCATCAACTCCTTGTCGCCCGCGAGGGGCTGGCGAATCGGTTCGGGCCGTTCGACGAGCAAGCGCCGGCGCCCGGAAGCGGCGATCGGCATGCTTAAAAGGTCGCGCCGTACAGGGCCGATCCGACGGTATAAGCGGTGCTTCTTGGAGATCGGTTCGAAGAGGTCCGTCGCCGGGCCGATGGACTCCGTCGGGCCAAGCAGCAGATACCCCCCCTCCTTCAGCGCAAAGTGCAGCAGCGAAATCACTTTCGCTTGGATAGCGGGTTCGAGATAAATCAGCGCGTTTCGGCAGCTGATCAGGTCAAGTTTTGAGAACGGTGCATCGCTGATGAGGTTTTGAGAAGCGAATATGACGATGTCGCGTAGCGGCTTGATGACTTGATAGTGACGTAGATCGGTCCTGACGAAGAAGCTCTGTAGCCGCTTCGGCGAGACGGCACTGGCGATGGTGTCCGGATAGACACCGCACCGTGCGATTTTCAGTGATTCCTCGTCGATGTCGGAGGCGAAGATCTGAATATGCGCTTCCTTCCTGTCATCCCGGAACTTCTCCATGAACAGGACCGCAATCGAGTAGGCCTCCTCCCCGGTCGAACAGGCCGGGACCCAGATGCGCAATGGGGCCTCGGCACTCGCGCGTAAGAGGAGGTTTGGCACTACGCGCGCGGCCAGGACGTTGAATGCTTCCGGCTCTCGAAAGAAGGCGGTTACCCGGATCGATAAGTCCCGACGCAGCGACATCAGCTCATTGGCATCTTGGTGCAGGCGCTCCATATATTTCTGCAGATTGTCCGTTCCCGAGAGCGCCATCCGCCGCTGAATCCGTCGCAAGATCATGTTCTTGCGGTAGTGGCGAAAGTCGTAGTTGGTGCGCACGTGGAGCAGGGTGAGAATTACGCTCAGCCGTTCCAGGGTCCCCGCATCCGCTACCTCGCTCTCACCGGGTTTGGTGCGCAATGCTCGCCGCGCATAGGCGAGCAGCGCATCGGGCATGTTCTCGGGCGCCAGCACGTGGTCGACGACCATGCCGGTTGCCAACACAGCGCGCGGCATCTGATCGTACTGGGCAGTGTCCGGATCCTGCACGACGACCATGCCGCCGGCGACCTTGATCTCCCGGAGTCCCGCGGCCCCGTGACTGCCAGTTCCGGACATCACGATGCCGATCGCGTTTTCTCGCTGATCTTCGGCCAACGAACGCAACGCGAAATCGATGGCTGTGTACGCTCCATGTGATGCGGGCGGTCGGCTGAGCGCCAGGCGGCGATGCCTGATTGCCAGGTACTTGTTCGGCGGTATGACATACACGTGGTTGGGCCGAATCGCCATACGCTGTGCCGCTTCAAGCACTGGCATGGTGGTGTGCTTGCGTACAAGTTCCGCCATTAGGCTCTTGTGTTTCGGATCCAGGTGCGGAATGAGCACAAATGCCATCCCACTGCTAGCGGGCATTCGGGCGAAGAATTTCTTAAACGCCTCTAAGCCGCCTGCCGACGCGCCGATCGCGACGATTGGAAAATCCGCTGCGTCCTGTTGCGCTCGTCGACGGGCCACGGCAGTGGCGGCCCGCGATGTAGCCGCCTTGCGGCGTGTCGACGTCGCTTTGCTGAGCGCACGCGATGCAGTGGAGTTTCTGCGTTTGTGGGCGCCGTCGGAGCGCATTGTTGAGGACTTCGTTGTGGTTGTGCCGGTGCGTCGCTGTCTTTCCTTTCGCGTCATGACCCGGCTCGGAGAATGGTTTCAAGTATTATGTTAACAGGTTGAAATTCCTACGTGAATCCAAACTGCACTTGCTTGCTCTCGGCGCAGCGCGGCGCAATCCTGGGTGCATCGGCCGATAGGCATGGTGGATTCCACCATGCTGCGATGGCGGAGCGCGCTATTCCCTTCAAGCGAGTGCGGCCGGAGGATCGCCTGCTACCGGGGAAATCTCCCTGACGAGTCAATACCGACGGGGAATTCGATGTCCATCGCAGTACTGTTCGTCGACGATCATGAATTTTTTCGAAGCGCGAGCGAATGATGCCGCTCTCCGCGCACCCTCCCCGGAGTCTTCATCGACGTGGCCCCAGCGCGCTGCCCGACTCAGCGGGTCATGCGGAAGCCCCGTCATGAATCCGCAGGACGCCACGGCGATGCTCTCGATCGCATCCGACCTCGGCCGTCGCCTGCTCGATGCCGCACCCGACGCCATGATCATCGTCAATGCCTCGGGCATGATCGTTTTTGCGAACCGACAGGTCTCCGCGCTGTTCGGATACGCGCACGATGAAATTGTGGGACGTAGCGTTGAAACCCTTATGCCGGAACGCTTCAGAATCCGGCATGTTGGGCACCGCGACGACTATGCGAGCAACGTGCGAGTGCGCCCCATGGGCGCAGGGCTAGAGTTCCTTGGGCGCAGGCAGGATGGTGCGGAGTTTCCCGTCGAGATCAGCCTGAGCCCGATCGCGGAGGGCGAGCAAATCCTCGTGGCCGCGGCGATCCGCGACATGACCGATCGAAGGCGCGTTGAGGCCGAGCTGATCGAGGCGCGCCGATCGGCCGAGATCGCGCGGGAAGCCGCGGACCGGGCGAGTCAGGCCAAAAGCCGCTTCCTGGCCACCGCCAGCCACGATCTGCGCCAGCCGCTGCAGACACTCGCTCTGCTCAACGGTGGCTTGCGGCGGATATCGAAGGGTGCGGATGTCACCGACGCGCTGCTGCAACAGGACCAGGCGATCGGCGCGATGTCGCGCTTGCTCAACGCCCTGCTCGACATCAGCAAGCTCGAGTCCGGAGCGATCAAGCCAGAGCCGACGGACTTCACGGTGGCGACGTTGTTTGAGGAGCTGCGCCGGGAATTTGCGACGCTTGCGGCCAGCAAGGGTCTGCAGTTTGAGATCGAGTCGTGCGCGGACGACTGCGTACATACTGATCCATCGCTAGTAGGCCAAATTCTGCGGAATCTCGTCTCGAACGCCATCAAGTACACGCGCGAAGGCTGGGTCCGGTTGCGTTGTCTGCATGAGGCGGCATTGTTGCGCATCGAGGTGCTCGATACGGGTATCGGCATTCCCGCCGATCAGATATCCCATATTTATGACGAGTTTTACCAGGTCGCCGGTCCCGTTAACCGCGCGCGCGACGGCTATGGCCTGGGATTGAGCATTGTGCAGCGCTTGGTGAGGCTCCTCACCCTCGAGCTCGATGTGCATTCCGAAGTGGGCCGAGGCTCGGCATTCTCGCTCCTCCTGCCCGCAAGCACCGCTAAGGCTGGGCCGGAACACTTCACAATCGAGCAAACGTCCGCTGGTGAGATGCAGATCAGCAGAGCCCATGTTCTACTAGTGGAAGACGAACCAGCCGTGCAATGTGCAACCCGCATGCTGCTCGAACTCGAGGGCTATGACGTCACGGCAGTGAGCTCGCTGCTCGAGGCGCTGCAAGCGGTCCGCGAGGAGACCCGCATAGACCTACTGGTCACCGATTATCACTTGCGCGACGGCGAGACCGGCATCCAAGTCATCGCCGCGCTGCGCGAGATCTTGGGCGTGCCGCTGAAGGCTGTGCTGTTGACCGGGGACACTTCCTCGGCCATCAAAGAACTTTCCCGCGTTCCCCACCTGCGCACCGCCAGCAAGCCCGTTAACGCCGATGAATTGCTTCAGCTTCTGGCGACGTTGTCCGCCAGCGAAACCGCATTGCGGGGAGGGCAGGATGTGTAGTTCTTTTTTCTGCGTATATCAGCCGCAGCTGGGCTATGACGGCATGCGATTAGCGTGAGTTGCTGGGGGGGCTATGGAACACCGGTGGGGCGAACGCGTTTCAGTCGACGTCCCTGTTCGGCTTCGACACGGCGCCAGCGCTATGGGCGAGGCGCGCGTCATCAATATCAGCCGAAGCGGCGCACTGATCCAAACTAGGTTATCGCTTGCTGTGTTGGCACGCGTCGATATTCACCTAAACGGGCACGCCACATCATCGTTTGTCACACGTGTGGAAAGTAGAGGCGTCGGCGTGGAATGGTGCGAGCCGTCGCCACAGATACTGGCTGATTGTATCGCGTGCACGGGCTAGAGCACCGTGGATACTCGGGCTCAGGGGGGAGCTGCTCGGTCTCCCAGCCCTCGGGGCCGTGCGCGTTCAGGCGCTGTGTTCACCAACTGAATGTTTGCGGAATCGACGAATTGAGGCGTGCGCTCGCCGATGGACGTGTGAGCACAGTGCGGGCCTTCGGACCCAAGGTTCTGTCACCGTAATAGCAAGCGCACTGGACTTTCTTGGAGAATTTGCGAGGTCAACATGGCTCATAGATCCGAAGAAGAGGGCGATATGGACGCTGATAAAACACCGTTACCGTACTACGCAATGCAGCTGCCGGCGCAGCTGCCGGCTTCGCATTTCAGCGACCCTCCTCATACGGCGATTGCCGAAGCTGCGTATTTCCGCGCCGAACGCCGTGGTTTTGCACCTGGCCATGAGCTTGAAGACTGGCTGGCGGCGGAGAGAGAAATCAACGAGCGGCTAGTTAGCGAAGGTCGAAAATTCTAGCTAGATACGGTCTTTGACGCTTTTGCTGCAATCCGGCAAAAGCGTCCGTGTGATTGCCAAGTACCCAGCGTCTAACCCCGGACCGACCGTGCGTCGGTGTTACTCATCAGACCCCCTTCGATAGCCGGCGAACCAGCATTTCATACTCGATAGCAACAGGTTCGGCCAATTATTCTCCATAGGCGTTAAGGCTCACCATTGGCTCCCGGCCGCTTCTATCTCATTTCTAGTTCAAACACCTTATGCACGTAGATATTGGCATCGCAATGATTCTGGCTTTCAGCCTTTTATTCGTGCTTGCCGTACTCAGCGTGCTGCAAGACCTTTTGGTACGAGTATCTTATGAAGCACCTCTAATCCTCGAACGGAATGCGGATGTCGTCGGATCGACGCAGAGGGCATCGGATGAATAGCGCCATCCGGGTTGAAGACGCTGGATGCATGAGAGGTCGCGATGGTTGATCGTGACGTATCGGGCACCTGCCCCGCGATGAGTGCGGTCGACCGCGAGCCCGGAGCTTGGCGCATCGGGCCGGTGGACGATCCGGCGCTGCTGATCGATCCGCACGCTGCTCAGGCACTGGCCGCAGGCCTGGCCCCTGACCCTTTCGCGCTCTTGGGACCGCATGCGGCCGAAGGGGCGGGCGGCGGCCGGAATACCGTGGTGCGCGCCTTCGTGCCACCGGCAGAGGCGGTCGAGGCGATCGATGCGGGCGGTGCCGTGTTGGCGAAGCTCTCGGCGCTGCAGACGCCGGGCCTCTTTTGCGGGCGGATCCCGACCGGCGTCGCCTATCGACTGCGCATCCACTGGCCTGGCGGCGTGACACAGGAGACCGAGGACCCGTACGGCTTCGGGCTGCTGCTGGGTGAACTCGACCTTCACCTGTTCGCTGAGGGTACTCACCAGCAACTGGGCCGCTGCCTCGGCGCGCAGGTGATGGAAATCGATGGCATCTCGGGTGTGCGTTTCGCCGTTTGGGCTCCCAATGCACAACGCGTGTCAGTCGTGGGCGACTTCAATGGTTGGGACGGGCGCCGCCACCCGATGCGCAAGCGCGTCGAGGCTGGCATCTGGGAGCTGTTCATTCCGCGACTGTCAGTGGGCACTCTCTATAAGTATGAGATTGTCGGACCGCAGGGCCTGTTGCCGCTCAAGGCCGATCCGGTCGCGCTCGAGACCGAAACGCCGCCGCGCAGCGCCTCCGTGATCGCCGATCCCACGCCATTCCACTGGACCGACGGGGACTGGCTCGCAGCCCGGGCCAGCCAAACCCACCCGACGCACGCGCCGCTCTCGATCTACGAGGTGCACGTCGGTTCGTGGCGGCGGGTGGCTGGCGAAGGCTGGCGCCGCTGCGCTGGGGCGAACTCGGCGATCAGCTGATCCCATACGTCAAGGGACTCGGATTTACCCATCTCGAATTGATGCCGATCATGGGACATCCGTTCGGCGGATCGTGGGGCTACCAGGTGCTGAGTCAATTCGCACCGCACGCGCTTCACGGCAGCCCGGCGGACTTTGCGCGGTTCGTCGACCGCTGTCACAACGCCGGCCTCGGCGTGATCCTCGACTGGGTGCCGGGTGACTTTCCGACCGATGCGCATGGACTGGCCGCGTTCGACGGTACGGCGCTGTACGAGCATGCCGATCCGCGCGAGGGATTTCATCCCGAGTGGAATACCGCGCTCTACAACCTCGGACGTCATGAGGTGCACGGCTTCCTGCTCTCGAGCGCGCTGCACTGGCTCGAGCGCTATCACGTCGACGGTCTGCGCGTCGATGCGGTCGCGTCGCTCCTCTATCGTGACTACGCGCGCGGCGAGGGGCAGTGGATCCCGAATCGCTACGGCGGCCGCGAGAACATCGCGGCGATCGAATTCCTACGGCATCTGAACGACGCCGTCGCCGAGCGCCACCCCGGCGTGCTGACGATAGCCGAGGAGTCGACCGCCTGGCCGGGCGTTACCCAGACGACCCACTACAGCGGGCTCGGCTTTTCGTTTAAGTGGAACATGGGGTGGATGCACGACACGCTACGCTACATGTCGCACAACCCGGTGTATCGCTCCTACGACCACCATGACATGACATTCGGGCTCCTATACGCATTCTTCGAGCATTTCATACTGCCGCTCTCGCACGACGAGGTCGTGCACGGCAAGGGTTCTTTGATCGGGCGCATGCCAGGCGATACCTGGCAGCGCTTCGCGAATCTGCGAGCCTACTTCGGCTTCATGTGGACGCAGCCCGGTAAGAAGCTGTTGTTCATGGGGGGCGAGTTTGGGCAGGACTGGGAATGGAATCATGACGGTGAGATCGATTGGGCGGCGCTCGAGCATCCGCTGCATCGCGGCGTGCAGCGTCTGATCACCGACCTCAATCGCCTCTACGCCCATGAGCCGGCGCTGTATGTTCTCGACAACGACAGTGCCGGCTTCCGCTGGCTCGTAGTCGATGACTACAGCAACAGCGTTTATGCGTATTGCCGCAACGGCGGCTCCGGCGCGGCAACGGTGGTCGTGGTCTGCAACTTCACGCCCGTGGCGCGCCTGCACTATCGCTTCGGGGTGCCCCACGGCGGCGCTTGGCGTGAAATTCTCAACACCGACGCCGAGATCTACGGCGGTTCGAATCTCGGCAATGGCGGCTGAGTACAAGCGAGCGCCGAGGGCTCTCACGACCAGCCGTTCTCGCTCGAGCTGACATTGCCGCCCCTCGCCACAGTATTGCTGCGTCACGACGCGTGAGGCCGCGGATGTAGGGGGTCGCCCACCTTTAGTGGAGCGCCGGTACCAGTTTGCGTGGATGCACGATTTTGACGGCCGTCGCGTTCCCGCCAATCATTATGTGGGATACGCGGAGGGGGCATCATAACTAAACAGCATTTGATCTGGTTGATCACGCTTACCGGATTGGGGTTGCTCGCGCTTAGCTAAGCTAGGGCGCCGCCGTACTCGCCGCCGCGGGTCTCAAGGTGTGCTCGCGACGCGCATTCAGGGCGTGCAGCAGGCGCTCGTCGTGCCGGTAGATGTCGTCGAAGAATAGGATCTCCCCCCGCTCGTCGGCGAGGGCGGTGCCGTAAACGATGAACACTCGAATGGGCTTCTTGAGGGTTACGGTGAGCGTGTCCGCGCCGTTCATGGCCGCCAGAATCCTCTCCCGCGTCCACTCCGGCGAATCGCGCAGCACATACTGCGCGAGCGCCACCGGATCACTGACCCGCACGCAGCCGTGGCTGAAATCGCGCCGCGACTCGGCGAACAGTGCCTGCGCCGGCGTGGAGTGCAAATACACGTTGTAGGGATTCGGCAGCATGAACTTGATCAGGCCCAACGAATTATTCGGACCCGGTTTTTGCCGAACGCGCAGCGTGCCCTTGGCGATGAGCTCGACATTCTCAGGGGTGTTTGGCACGACGGGCGCCGATTCGCCGTAGCCGCTCACGATTTCCATATTGTGGCGCTCGATGTAGGCCGGGTCGCGACGCGCCCCCGGAACGATTTCCTTGAGCGCGATGCTGTAAGGGACTTCCCAATAGGGGCGGAATACCAAATACGTCATGTCGGCGCTGAACACGGGGGTTTCGTGGGCCTCGAATGCTTTGCCGACGATGACATCCATTTGTAGGGTCAGCGCTTCGGAATCGATGGTCGATTCGAACGCAAATAAGCGAAATTGCGGGATATTGACGATGATGGGCGGGCTGAGGAGCTTTGAGGGCAGCCAGCGCCAACGCTCCATCGTGAGTTCGATCTGCTCTACGCGCCCGCTCAGCGGCCGCGTCAGTTCTGCAAACGTCGCGGCTCCCAATGCGCCGTCCGGTTTCTCACCGTGCCGGCTCTGAAAATGCCTCAAGGCGTCGCTGAGCGAGGGCGTTAGAGTTTGCGGGGGCCGCCCATCCGGCGGCGGCGGCGTGTCGGCCGGCGTATCGCCGAGCGCCCACAGCAGATGCTGTAGTTGTGGTGCACCCGCATAGGCATCGCCGGGCTTTAGGCGTTTGGCGGGCAGCGGCGGTAGATTGTTGATCCCGTTCTCGCTCGCCAGCGCTCGATAGTGCGACAGCTGCTTCTTCAACAATGCGTAGTGCTTGAACTGCGGTTCGAGCGCATCCAGGGCAGCCGGTACATCGGGGGCGGTGGCGAGGTGCTCGAGCGCAGCCGGTAAGTCCAACTTGACGCGACCCACGGAGAGGTTGTGCCCGACCGTAGCGGGGTCGATCCGGCCATCATGCAGGTCCGAGAGAAAGCGCAGTCCGGCGGCCGTGAGGCCGGCATCGAATAACGCCTCCACGCCGGAATGCGGCGCGCCGAGCAAATCCGCCAACAGGCCCGCTAAACGACTGCTCGGATAGTCGTCGGGATCCAGTCCGCGATCGCCCGCCTGCCGCAGCTCCCGCAGCAAGGAATTTGCCGCCGCCGTCGTCTTCTCGCCGTCGCTCCACAGCAGCCGGTAGCCGGTATCCTGGTAGATGTTGGCGATGCGCTCCCGGTCGCCGACCATCACCGGCCAATCAAGATACGCCAGATTACCCTCCTCAATGATTTGCTTCAAAGAGTCCACCGCCGGCGCCTGCGCAGGCGCAAGGGGCGCAAATAAGGCGGCGATGACGGCCAGCGTCGCTGCGATGACTCGCAATTTAAGTACTCTGCGAACGCATGATCCATGCGATGAAAAAATACCAGACATGGCTCTTGTGCACGATTCTCGGCAGCCTCGCGGCCTGCAGCCCGGCCGCTCCGGGAAGCTCCGCACTGGCGGCGGCAGGGCCTCCGGCGCAAGATGCCGGCTTCGCAAAATATGCTTACGCTCACGCGAAGGCCGATGAGTACTCGTGATGCAGCCCACCGAGTACAGCTTTGCTACGCACCGAGCCGAAGTCATCGAGTCTATGACGAGACTTCGGCATTGACCTCGATGGGGCAGCTGGAGGATCTGGCATGCCCGGCCCGAGAACCACGTGTGGGCGACCGCGATTGTAATTTCAACCACGAGCCGCATCGCCTTGCGCCTCGGCGCCATGGCAACGTGCGCAGTATTGTTTGAACTGCAAAGCGCCGCGATCCGGATGGGCATCCAACTCGAGCGCCGCCTGGGTCGCGCGATCCACCGCTTCTTCCGACGCGCGCACATCGAAGCTCCGGAGCGCGCAGATCGCGGCGACGCTCATCACGATGCACGGCGCGTTGAGCCCTGTCATAAACAATTATTACCTCGCACCTGCTCGATATGCGGTGGTCAAAATCCCTCGAGGTGCCCACGAGCAAACTATTATGCCCAGCTGGGGATGGCTGCGTCTATTAGAAGGGACCGGCGCAGGTCTTACGGCAAGCCGCAATTGGACGGCGCATTCGGCGACTATTTGAACGCGATGCACCGGAGCGCACGCGATGCCAAATGCCCGAGCTCATCGAGGAATTGCGTCCGGTGTTGCACGTGCTCGCGCTGCGCATCAACGGTGATCTGCGGGTGACCGCCGGTTCCGCGCTGCCTGATTTGATCATTGACCGGCTGAGTATCCAACATGTGCTTTTTGCCTTGACGCAAAACGCGGTGGACGCAAGCACCGAGATGTCGGGGTTGCCGTCGGTTTGGATCGACGTTTCCGCCGATCGCAACGCCGTTCACACCAGCGTCACTGATTCCGGTCCGGGTGTGCCCGCGGAGCTTCGAGATCAAGTGTTCCGCCCGTTCTTTACCACCAAGCCGCGGGGGAGCGGTCTCGGCTTGGCCTCGAGCCGCGCGATCGTCGAATCGCACGACGGGACGATAGGGTTCGATAATTTGCCTGCAGGCGGCAGCTGCTTTTGGTTCCGCTTGCCGATCGCAGAGAACGGATCGGAGCACTCATGACAAAACCGATTGACAAAGTCGTTGCGCCCACGGTCTATGTGGTCGACGACGACGATGGCATGCGCCGCGCATTGGATACGCTGTTGAGCACGGTGGGCTACAAGACGGCGGTTTTTTCGCGGCCCAGCGAGTTCTTGGCGTACTTCAACGCCGACACGCCCGGCTGCCTCGTGCTGGATATACGCATGCCGGAAATGAGCGGCCTGGAGCTGCAGCAGCAGCTCAACCGCATGGGGTCCATGCTTCCCGTCATCTTCATCACCGGCCATGGCGACGTGCCCATGGCCGTGCAGGCAATGAAGGAGGGCGCGTTTGAATTCATTCAAAAGCCGTTTCGCGATCAGGAGCTGCTCGATTGCATCAATCACGCGCTGAAGCAAGATGCTGAAAACCGCAATACGGCGGCGCGCCGCTCCGAAGTGCTGCACCGGCTCGAATCCTTGACGCCGCGCGAACGGCAAGTGATGGACTTTATCGTCGAGGGCAGCGCGAACAAAGTGATCGCGATCGACCTCGGTCTGAGCGAACGCACGGTCGAGATCCATCGTGCCAAGGTCATGGAGAAAATGGGCGCGCGTTCGGTCGCGCATCTGGTGAAACTGCATTTGACGATGAGCGATGAAGGCTGATTGAGTGCTTGCCGGATCGCCTCGCGGCTGCGGATAGGTGCTCGAAGGGGCTCATGCGGCTCCCGCCGCGGCGAGCGCCGTACGGACGCGATCGGCGGTCATCGGCAACCTGAATAGACGCACCCCGGTCGCATCGAAGAGGGCATTGGCAATCACCGCTCCGGTCGTGGTGATGGGCGGCTCTCCCCCGCCCTGCGGAGCGAGATCGTCATTCTTGACCAGCACGGTCTCGATGCGCGGAACCCGCGAGAAACTCGGGATCCCATAGCTGCCGAAGTTTCGGTCAAGTATGTCGCCGCCGCGGAAACGCAGCTCCTCGGACAACGTGTAGCCGAGGCCCATGGTAATGCCGCCTTCAATCTGCATCTTCGCGCCTTCCGGATTGACGACGATTCCCATGTCCTGTGCGCAGACCACTCGCATCACGCTGACTCCTCCGCTGGCGCGATCTACCTTGACCTCGGCCATCGTCGCCACATAGGTCCCGGCGTCGATGTTGCACGCCAGTCCGACACCGCGTCGGCTCGGTCGCAGAGCCGGCTGCCAACCGAAGGCATCGGCCGCCGCTTGCAGCACTCGGCGCATTCTGGCATCAGTCACGTTGCGGAGTCGAAACTCCAGGGGATCCTCGCCGATCGCCGCGGCCATCATGTCAATTTGCGATTCGGTGGCAAATGTGTTCATGTTCGCGCCCGGCGCCCTCCACGGACCCACTGCAAACGGATGAAGAGCCGTCAGTGCCTCATCGGCACCGTGAAGCAACCCTCCGGTTGACCGAAACCGGGCGTCTGGAATGTCGTAACAAGATACCGCGCCCCGATCGCCCGCGCAGTACACCGCATAATCCCACAATGTGATCTTGCCGTTCGCTTGGACGCCCGATACGACCTTCACTACGCAGGCCGGATCAAAAGTATCGTTAAAGAACTCCTCCGCCCGGGTCCAAGCCACTTGCACCGGCTTTCCGGTAATCTTTGCAAGACGCGCGGCCTCAACCGCTGGAGCGTCGGCACTCTTGCCGCCGAAACCGCCGCCGAGAAACGGAGTGATGACGCGGACCGACTTCGGGTCGAGCCCAAGAGCTTTTGCCACTCGGTCCCGAGTGGCAAATGGCGTCTGCGTCGACGCCCAGATCGTGGCTCTTCCCGCCTTGACCTCGGCCACGGCGGCGTGCGGCTCGATGGTTGCGTGTGCGACATAGCCTTTTTGGTAAGACGCCTCGAACACCCGCGTCGCGCGCGCCCGAGCCGCCGCCACATCGCCACGCTGCGCGAGCGTTTTCAACGGAGCGGCCCCGGAGATGAGGTGGTCATATATGCTCTCGACATCTACCTGTGGTTCGGCCGATTGCCAGTGCGCTTTGATACTTGTCAATGCCTCTTCGGCGGCTTGCGGGTCTGCGTGCAATACCGCGATCAACCCGTCCTGATTGACGAGCGTGACGCCGGGCCGATGCTCTGCTGCGGACGTATCGAGATGCAGCAGTTTTGCGCCATGCGAGGGCGGACGCAGTACTCGCGCATAGAGCAGACCGGTCGCCCGGACATCGGCCGTGTATTTTGCCGCCCCGGTCACTTTCTCGGGACCGTCGAGCCGCTTCGGCGAGCCGGCCACCACTTGGAATTGGGAGGCACTGCGCAATATCGCTTTGCCATCGAGTGTTCGCGCAATTCTTGCGCCTCTGGAAAGCTCCCCATAACTCACGCTGCGGGCCGGCTGTCCGACAACGGAGACGACGCCGTTCTCCACCGACAGCTGTTCCGGTGCAACCCCGAGCTTTCGCGCTGCCAGCGCCGTCAGTTCGGCGCGCGCCTGGGCCGCAGCCGCGCGCAGCACCGGCCCGAACTTGCGCGTCGTCAGCGAACCGAACGTCCCCATATCCACGGGGCATCTGTCGGTATCGCCCAGCACCATGTCGATCGACTCGAGCGCAACGCCCAGCTCTTCGGCGACGAGTTGCGCCTGCGAGGTCAATACGCCCTGGCCCATCTCGATTTTGCCCGAAAACACCGTAACCCGGCCGTTTTTGCCGATCACGAGATAGGCATTGAAGTCCTGCGGGTAGAAGCGGTCGGCGTCCTGCGAGAATGCCGGCAGAGGGCCGAGACCGACCAGCACGACCACGCCGCCGCCCAGCAACTGGAAGAACCGGCGCCGGCTCATTGCCGAAGAAGTGCTCATAAACCGCTCGACCCACCGCCGGCAGCCTGCACAGCCGCGGCAGCCTGGACGGCCGCGACGATCCTTTGATGAGCTCCGCAGCGGCACAGGTTATTTTCCAAGTGCGAGGCGATCGCATCACGCGACGGCGTTGGCATCTCATGCAGCAGAGCCGCTGCGCTCAGCAGCATTCCCGGCGTGCAGTAACCGCACTGAAACGCGCCGTGATCGATAAATGCCTGCTGCAAGGGGTGCAATTCGCCATTGCGGGCCAATCCCTCGATCGTGAGCACCCGCCGGCCTGCGATGTCCTTAAGCGCCGTGAGGCAGGAGCGTACCGCTTTGCCGTCGACGAGCACGGTGCAAGCGCCGCAGAAACCTTCACCGCAGCCGTATTTCGTGCCGGTCAGTGCAAGATCGGTACGCAAGACCCATAACAGGGTGCGGTTCTCGTCGGTGTGGAGAGTGACACGGCGGCCGTTCAGATCGAATTGGATCGCAGATTCCAGCGGCAGGCTCATAGACTCACTTCCGGTATCGCCCGAATCGGCCGATTTTGACCCTGATGACCAGAGAGTGCGATCCGCGAATGTACCTATGGCCGCCGGTAACGTTTGCATAACGCAACGGCTGCCGGGGGCGCTAGAATCGAGCGCACTGTGAGCCGATTGGTTTCATTGCGTGCGGAGAATCTTATGAGCGGAAAAGCCGGTGTGTGGATTGATCATCATGGCGCGGTGATCGTGGCGCTCGGCCATGACGGTGAACACACGACGCACATCGCCTCGCACGTCGAAAAACACTTGGAACGGAGCGGGGATTCCCCTTTAAAAGGTCGCGCCGAACCCCTCTCAGTCCCCGCGGATGATAGGCGCCAGCGGGCGCTCACGGGGGAACTCAACCTCTACTACGACGCGGTGATCGCGGCGCTGCACGGTTTCGACCGTTTGCTGCTGTTTGGTCCGGGCGAAGCCAAGGGAGAGCTTCACACGCGGCTGTCAAAGGCGCAGCCTGGCGCACGGGTCGAGGCGGTCGAAACCGCGGACAAAATGACCGATCCGCAAATCGTGGCCAAGGTGCGCGCGCATTTTGGACTCAGCGCGCCGCGCCTTCAGCAGAAATAGCCTCAAGTCCCGCGAGTGCGAAATCATATCGCTCGTTTCGTAAAGTCTCACGCGCGTTGGTCGATGTGTTCTGGATTGCCAACGCCGTGCGTGCCGACGGAAGAGGTGTTGGCGCAAGCTCTGGCTCCCCGGGCATGAGGGGGAAACCTCGCACACCAGCGCAACTGTCAAGGCCGTTTGAAATACCGGTCTATACGGGCTGAGTAGCCTTCCTCTGCGGCAACCCACGATGGTGAATTGGGCGCGACGTCTCTAACATCGGGTTCCGTTTTCCAAAAAGGCCATTAAACCCGTGCTCAGCGAGTCGCATCCGAGGATTGCAGGAGAGGTCGTGACCATTCGGCCCATCCGAATTGCGGATGCGGAGATGGAGGCGGACTTCATTCGGCGCTTGTGCCCGCAAACCAAACACTACCGCTTCCTCGGTGGTGTGAGGGAGCTATCTCCAACTGAAGTATCACGTCTGTGTGATGTCGACGGCAGGCATTCGATGGCCTTCGTTGCAACGATCCGCCGCGACGGCCGGGAAACGGAGATCGGGGTCAGTCGTTACGCCCCGAATTCGCGATCCGACGTGAGAGAGATTGCGGTCACGGTCGCCGATGAATGGCAGCACAAGGGACTGGGCACGATGCTGATGAAGCAATTGATTCAATCCGCTCAGTGCAACGGCGTGAAGCAACTTTATTCGATCGACCTCTCGGACAATGCAGCGATGCGCTCGCTCGCCAAGGACTTGGGCATGAGCGCCAACGGCGACCCGAACGATCCGCATCAGACGATTTACTCGCTGCAGTTGTAGGGCAGAACCGATCGAGGCAACGGGCTGGAGCTCCATGAACATCGGGGAAGTGTGTACACGCGAAGTCTATATGGTGAATCCCGGCGAGTCGCTGCTGGAGGCTGCACGCGAGATGCGCCGGCGAAACGTCGGGTGCATTGTCATCGTCGAGCAGCTTGGCAAGCGCGTGGTGCCGATCGGTATCCTAACTGACCGCGATATTGTGCGCGCGTTACCCGAGCACTCCGGCAACCTCGGTGCTCTGCCGGTGGCCGATATCATGACCCGCGATCTGCTCGCGCTGAGCGAGAACGACTCCTTTGTCGATGCCATGGTACGTCTGCACCAGCGGGGCGTGCGGCGCGCGCCGGTGGTCGGCGCCAGCGGTGATCTCGTCGGCATCGTGTCGACCGACGATCTGCTCGGCATAATCGCGGAGCAGCTCTGTTCGCTCGCACGCCTCGTGGAACGGCAGACGCGCAGCGCAGGGTCCTGATCCCGCACTCTAGCCATCGGTGTCCTCGCCGCCTGCGCATCGTTGAGGGTGAGTAATGATTTCGACCGAAATGCGAGCTTCGCCGGTTATCATACCTTTGGGTGGATTCCCTCGCGAGCACTATCGGACCCGCAATCCACCGCTGGGCGGCCTTTCTTGTTCAGCGCGCCTCTTCAAGTGCAAATCGAGCCGTGAACGATTCTGTTCCCGCTTAAGTAATCGAAGCAATCGCTAGTGGAAATCACGAATGTTTGGCCGCCTTTGCTAGGCGCAATCATGACTTGATTGAACGGAGCGTGGCAACGCTCGCATTACTCAACTATTGAGGCAACCCCAGGAGATGTATATGAAGACCGATGCAGAAATTCGTCGCGACGTGGAAAGTGAGTTGCAGTGGGATCCCAGTATCGACGATAAGCGGATTGGGGTGAGTGTCAGTAACGGGGTAGTGACCTTAATTGGAGACGTCCCTGATTACTCGGGCCGTTGGGTGGCGGAGAATATCGTCAAACGTGTCGGCGGGGTGCGCGCCATCGCGAACGACATTGAAGTCAAGATTCCCGCTTGCGGTGTGCGCACCGACACGGACATCGCCGAGGCAGCAGCGAATGCGCTGAAATGGAATGTCTTACTGAGCAGCGCGGACATCAAGCCGGTCGTGAAAGACGGCCGGATTACGCTGACCGGGAAGGTGGATTGGGGTTATCAGAGAGCAGCCGCTGAGAACACCGTCCGTTATTTGATGGGCGTCAGGGGGGTCGGAAACCAGATCAAAGTGACGCCGAGCGTCAAGGCCACTGACGTGAAGCAAAAAATTGAAGATGCGTTCAAGCGCCAAGCAATCCTGGATGCAAAGGACATCGCAGTCAGCGTCGATGGTTCGACAATTACCTTGAACGGCCATGTGCACTCATGGCAGGAGCGAGAAGATGCCTCGCGAGCTGCGTGGGCGGCGCCTGGCGTCATAGCCGTCGAAAATCGGGTGTCGATTCAATAATCCGTTTGAACGTCGACATCGCCAGGCATGATTATTCGCAAGTGGGCCTCTATGAATATCATGCCTGGCGTCGTTTCGAAACTGCCCACTGCCGATGCCGTGAAACCTCTCAGCATCTGCGGAAAAAAAGGGAGCATATATGAGAGTCGAGCAATGCTGTAAGCACCAGGGCAGCTTTCCGGCAGGCCATCTGCAAGTGTTGTTGCACAAAAGTTCAGTATTTGCGACAGCTTGCATGCTAAACACCCGGGATTCGGTCGGGCTGCCTTCGGGGAACTCCCTGCTCAGCTCAAGCATCGAACCGCTCGGCCAGCACACCATGGCGTAAGCCTCGATCGCTCACCGTGAGGGTCTCCTTGCCCATCTTCTGCATGACCGTCCGGACGATGCACGCACCGGCGAGGATGACCTCCGCGCGCTTCGGCTGGAGACCGATGATGGTGCGGCGGGCGTCGGCATCACGCGACCGGTAGAGCTCGATCTGGCGTTCGACCTCGGCGCGGTCGAGCACGGTGCCTTGGACGACCGTCGGATCATAGTGCGCGAGCCCATGCTTGACCGCGGCGATGTTGGTCACCGCGCCACCCATCGCCACCAGCGCGGCGGGAGCAGGACGCCCCTCGATGCGGGACAGGTCGGCCGAAATCGCCGACATGGCCCCGTGCAGCGCCTCAGGTGACACAGCGCCGTCGAGCTTGTAGCGCTCGGTGTAACGCACGGCGCCGACGTCGACGCTGAAGCGCTCATCCACGCTTGAGCCGTGTCCGAATGTGAATTGCGTACTGCCGCCGCCGGTGTCGAACACCACGAGCGAGCCCGCGCTAATCCCGAGCCCGGACCTGGCCGCCACATAGGCAAGTCGACCTTCCTCTTCGCCCGAGATGACTTCGATGTGCAGGCCAGTGCGCGCCTCGATTGCGGCAACCACCTCATTGCGGTTGGACGCAATTCGCAGGCCAGCGGTGCCGACCGCAGTGATTGCCAGCACGCTACGCCGCTTCGCTTCATCGGCCATGCCTGCGATCGCGCCGGCCGTGCGCTCAAGCGCGGCGTCGCCGATCACGCGATGCTGCGCGAGTCCTTCACCGAGGCGGGTCAGCTCCGCTTGGTCGACGACGGTGCGCCACCTCCCGGCAAGGTCGCGTTCGCCGATGAGGAGCTTGACCGAATTGGTACCGACGTCGATCACCGCGTAGCGCGCCGGTTCATCATCGACCAGGGCCGTCAACCCGCGTACATAGCTGGTGTTCATGTAGCCGCCCAGGCCGAGCTCTTTGACAGCACGGATGACCCTAGCTGCATCCTCCGACTCGACGGCGATCGTGCGCGTGGCGTTGCCGTTAGCAACTACGTCGGAGAGTTCAGCCATGCAGCCGCCGACCGTATAGCGGGTCCGCCGCTTGTGGACCCTCACCTCGCGAATCGCACTACCCAGTGTGGCGAACTCTTTGATGATCTCGTCTAGCGTGTAGCTCGCTCGGGACAGAGAAGGCACCGGAAGCCGAAGCGCCCCGAACACCTTTGCCGCTTCGGTCGCCGGCAACGGAAAACCCGCCTTCATGACCGGCATCCATTGCTCGAGGCCCTCTGCATTGACCTGTCTCAGCACCTTGATGTCCATCAGCGCGTCGCGGACCTTAACATTGTCGCCTGCGCCACAAAGCAGATAGAGCTCGTCGCTTTCCTGCACGCCATCCGGCGTTAACGCCGCCAGCCGCGTCTCCGCCTCCGCGAAGCGTCGACCAAAGGAACGCCACTCCCAGCGTGGAGTGATTTCAACCATAGTTCATTATGCGCTCGTGCAAAGAAGTACTCAGAACTATAGGCCCACCGGGTCGGGACCAGAGGAGTGCGAATCTCTCCGGGCGCGCATTATAAAGAGGTTACAGATCTCGAATGCCAGAAGTTCGAATCGGAGTGACCACTCGCCGCCAGACGTTGGTGGTCGCTTTGTTATTTTTCTGGCTCCCGAAGTTTCCCGGGGGGTGACGGTATTTCTTGCTCGGGTGCTGCCGTCTTAAAAAAACGCTGTTTTGCCTTGGACGCTCGCCTGGGTCTACCGGACGAAGTGGCGAAGGCGGTTCTCTTTTCGGCATCGCCGACAGTAGCTATATCAACGGCGTGGAACTCCTCGTCGATGGCGGCAAACTTAGATGCGAGTCGGGTCAGCGTAATGACTTGCGTTCTCGAGTCGGGCAAGTCCTGTGATGCGCTCATTATCGTCGACATTCAGCAGGATTTTCTTCCCGGCGGCGCGCTGGCCATCAAGGGTGGCGATCTTGTCATGGAACCCCTGAATGGCTACCTGAAACGGGGTGGCATGTGGCCCGCTCATTGCATTGCAGGGACGAGAGGGGCGGCATTCTCGCCACAGTCGGTGCACCATACGCGATTGCCCGTAGCTCACGCGATCCGAATGGGTTGCTCGGAACGTGGGGACTGGCCGGTTCGCGCTCTATCCTGAGGCGGCAATAGAGCGGCGCGGCCGCCATGGATTGCCGCCACTCGATGACTCCCCCCTTGCAGCCACCTCTTCTCACGTAGCCGCCCGTGCAGTATACGCGCGACCCCTTATAGTCGAAGCATTAACTTCCATGGAGAATTGGATCTGCCGGCGCAACAACTGCATGAGTCCGGGACACATGGGGAAATAAGAATGGATCAAGTCAACCACATTTTGGTTGTCGTTGTGCGCAGCGAGAACGGAGTTACGCTAATTCCTGGCTTCGCTTAACTATCTTGATAGTGGACGCAACGAAGCGCCGCGGGGAGTTTCGATATCCGCAAGTCAGGTTTAGTCTTTAAATGGGGAAAGCCGTAATTGACGTTTCGCTGGGAGCATTGATCGCCAGCGATAAAAAAGATCTGGTTCTAACAAATCGATTGCGCAGTCACCTCGACCGCGTGGCGATTTATGGCTGGCATCCGACCGGCGGCAAGCCCATCCAGTCGCTAAGTACCACAACGTGATCGGATTGATCGAACGGTTGGGCACACGGGCGCACGCTCGTATCGCCGCCATTCTGCAGGCATTGCCGCGCGGATTTCATAGAAACTGCGAGTTTGCCGCCTAAGTCTTAATATCCGCCGACAGAAGTTTCTCAATCGGGGCATTCGAACTATCCACATCCAGGACATCGGCATCATCGACTGCCACCGTCCAATCCTCGGGCGGTTCCGCAAATGCGAGCGGCAGGGTGTGCCAAGTCTCTTCATCGATTTCATCAAGATCACCATTGATCGCTTGTGTCTCAATCGTGCGCGACTTGTCGTCATAGCCGGTGACAAGAAATGTCGTTCTTGTATCTAACTGCGTATACCACTGACCCACCTGCGCATTGCTGTTCATCTGCATCTCAGTTTTAAGCCTGCGCGACGACACCAACGTCGGATCGCACTTGTGATGGGTCGACTTTGCTCAGTATCACGCAATCCCCAGAATGCAGGCCCGCAGCGGCGGCTTCATCTGTGTCGAGACGAAGCTCCAGCCGATAGTTGGCGGATACGCGCACAAGAACATTCCGAAAGAGTATTCGTCCGGTGTCGCCTTCAGCCGCCACTGCAATGCGATCCTGGTCCTTAATCCCAAGGATTGCGGCATCGCTCGAACTCATGTGAACATGACGCAGTGCGCAGATCACTCCCTGGTCAAGCGGTACGCGCGCTCTGGGGCCCTCGATGAGAATGCCTGGCGTTCCCTCGAGATCGCCCGACTAGCGTGTGGGTGCGGCAACGCCCAATTGAAGTGCATCCGTCGGCGACAATTCCACCTGATTTGTCGGTCGCGGCGGTCCGATGACTCGGACATTGGCACGCGACCATGGTCTCCTGGGCAGCGAACTGGGTTGGCTGTGCCAGATGCGAATGGTTATGTAGCCGATATTTGTCGTTTCAATGATAGCCGGTGTGAGGTGCACGTGCGCAGCCGTCGTTTATTCGGGATGAGGCATGTACGCTACGATTAATAGTCCCGCACCCCGAGAGAGGCGCGGTGAATTTGATTCTAGCCGGGACGGAGCACACCGTCCTACCTTACGAACGAGGCCGTGAAGGCGCACCTATGGCGCTTCGCAGCCTTCAGGGCGCGAAGGAATTGCATTTCGCGTGCCATGCGCGGCCGTGAAACGACGCTACAATAGGTCCGGCGGGATTTGGATGGAGAAGGCGTCGTGACGCTTCTGGCCCACCTGATGGCCACAAAATCATCAGCCGAAAGGCCTGACTACGAACAACATGCAGAGTCCTAGGTTCATTCCCTATTAGAAAAATACCCCAGGCGCACGCACACTCGTTTTGAGTTTAGATCGACTCTGGAATATTACCGTGGCACACAAACAATTACTGTTCCGCACGGCGGCGCGCGAGAAGATTTTGCGCGGCGCTACTCAGTTGGCGGATGCCGTTCGAATAACCTTGGGTCCTAAGTCCAAATCTGTGTTGATCCAGAAGAAATGGGGCACTCCGATCGTCTGCAACGACGGTGTCGTCATCGCGAAGGAATTAAGCCTCGAGGACGCTGAGGAGAATCTCGGCGCTCAAATGCTGCGTCAGGCCGCAGAGAAGACCGGCGATGCGGTAGGCGATGGCACAAGCACGGCGACCATTCTGGCACACGCCATCATGCTGGACGGCGTTCGCAACGTCACGGCCGGTGCCAGCGCCATCGACATCAAGCGCGGCCTCGATCGGGCGCTGACTGTCGTCATAGAGGAATTGAAAAAATTATCAAGGCCGGTGATGACGCGCAAGGAGAGAGCTCAGGTAGCGACAATCTCAGCACATAACGACGCAAGCATCGGCGAACTCGTGGCAGAGGCTATGGAGAAGGTCGGCGGCGAGGGGGTGATTACGGCCGAGGAGTCCAAGACTACCGAGACGGCACTGGAAGTCGTGGAGGGCATGCAGTTCGATCGTGGCTACATATCACCTTATTTCGTCACGGATAATGAAAAAATGGAGGCGATTCTCGAAGATGCATATGTGTTGTTGACCGACCGCAAGCTAAACATCCTCAAAGATCTGGTGCCGTTGCTCGAGCAGGTCGCCAAAGCAGGGCGGCCGATACTGTTGATTGCCGATGATATCGAAGAGGAAGCGTTGGCGACGCTCGTCGTGAATCAGATTCGAGGCGTGCTCAAGAGCGTGGCCGTAAAGGCGCCGGGTTTCGGCGATCGCCGCAAGGCCATGCTTCAGGATATTGCGACCCTGACGGGCGGTCAGGTCATATCGGAAGAACTGGGCACCAAATTGGAGGATGTTCGGTTGGAGCAATTGGGCCGTGCGAAACGGCTGATCGTGGACCGTGAATATACGACGATTATCGGAGGAGCCGGGCAACGCAAAGCCATTGATGATCGCATGCAGCAAATCCGCCATGAGATCGACAAGGTTTCGAGCGACTACGACCGGGATAAGTTGCGAGAGCGCTTGGCGAAGCTTGCCGGCGGCGTGGCGGTGATCCGCGTTGGAGCACCCTCCGAGTCGGAAATGAAAGCGAAGAAGGATGCGCTCGATGATGCTATCAGTGCCACCAAAGCGGCTGTCGCCGAAGGGATCGTGCCGGGCGGGGGATTGGCCTTGCTGAGGGCCAGTAAGGCAATTACGGCGATTGAGACGCAATGCGAGGGCGACGAGCGGACCGGCGTGCAGATTCTGAGGCGAGCGCTCGAAACCCCAGCGCGGCAAATTGCGGACAATTCCGCGGTCGATGGCGGCGTCGTAGTCAGCAAAATGTTGGAGTCCTCCGGCAATATCGGTTTCGATGCATCACGCAAGCAGTATGTCGACTTGGTCGAGGCGGGTATCGTCGATCCGACCAAGGTCGTGCGAATCGCGCTTCAAAATGCCGTGTCGGTGGCCAGCATTTTGTTGCTCACGGAAGCCACCATGACGGAAAAGCCTGAGCACAACAAGCAAGGTCCAGCCGTGGACGCAGACGCGTAGCTCGACTACCGATCGATCGACCACGGAGAGCGGTAAAACCGTGGGCTACGCCGCGATTGCCAAAAATTCATTCCAGGAGCTTTCCACGACGCTTGGGCGAGGTTGAGTTATGCGGCCGAATGTTTGCACAGATAGCTCACCATTCAGTTCCGCGACCCTCACCAATGCCAGGACGTGAGCCCCTTCATCCGACCAGCGCATCTGCCGCTTCTTGGCCATGCGCAAACTCACCACTTGGTTGACAGCGGACTCGGCAATGCCGCGACTGATAGGCAGGCCTTTCCCATAGCGCGTGTGAGTTTGCCTTGAAGGTGTCCCCACTGTTCCTTGAAGATGTCATCATGCAAATGCGGTTTGGTGGCTCTCTGATGGCTTGTTTTCCAACGCTGGGGGTTCAGACAATTCGATTGAACCGACTCCGCGACTGGGGAAATCAAATTGCAATGCAGGCGTCACAAATCGCGTTCAGCGTGTCCTAAATTTATGTACCCAACCGCGGTATCGCAAACTACTGCGGCGCGCCGATCAAGTAGTCGCCGGGAAATATCCGGTAACTGCGGGCTCATCAACTCCAATACGTCGGCGCCCGCATGCCCACTGCCATCCGTAGAAAGTCGGGCCCTTCCTTTAGGACGTCCTTAAGGCGAAAAAGGACACCCTGTAGGAAAACCCACACCCTGCTTCGACATCATCGCCTCAGCGTCTCTTTATCGCCATCCGAAATCTCCGCTGCGTCGATTGCTACGAGTTGGCCTGGACGTGCGCTGGATGTCAAAGAGTGCAGATCTAAACCCCCAACCAAATACTACGCTCCCGTAGCCAGCCGAAATTGCGGTTTTGCCGCGTTCGTGCGGCGCGGCCAAGAAAGCCGCCAAACGCCGATATGTTGCGGGTCACCCCTTCACGCATATGAGCGGTTCGAGCCGTGCAACTTTGCACGCAAGTCCCGCCTTTTCGGCGAGATCCACTACGGCGTTGACATCTTTGTAAGCGCCGGGCGCCTCTTCTGCTACGCCGCGCATGGAGGGGCTCAGTATCCAGATGCCACGCGCCTTTAACTCGTCGACGAGCTGGCGACCGCCCCACTGGCGCATCGCCTGTCGGCGCGACATGCTCCGGCCGGCGCCGTGGCAAGCAGAGCTAAATGACAAGGCTTCGCCTTCCGCTGTTCCTGCAAGCACATAAGAGGCCGTGCCCATGGAGCCGCCGATCAGTACCGGCTGCCCGTACGCGCGCAACCAATTGGGCAAGCTCGGATGAGCTGGACCGAAAGCGCGGGTTGCGCCTTTGCGATGAACAAACAATTGGTGGGCTACGCCGTCAACAGTGTGAGTTTCCTCTTTGCAGATGTTGTGCGAGACGTCATAAAGTAAATTGATTGGGTTTTCCGGAAAGTATTGAGCGAAGGCGCGTCGGGTCAGATGCGTGAGGATCTGGCGATTGGCGAGCGCGCAATTCATGGCCGCACGCATCGCGCCGAGATAACGCTCACCGAGTTCCGAACGGATTGGCGCACAAGCAAGCTCCCGGTCCGGCAGGTGAATACCATATGACGGCGCGGCCTGCACCATCTCACTCAAATAATCCGTGCCAATCTGGTGGCCCAGCCCGCGTGAGCCGCAGTGAATGCTGATGACGATCTCACCTGCACGAAGTCCGAAACCCTGTGCGATCTCAGGCCGATAAAGCTCGGCAATGTGCTGCACCTCCAGATAGTGGTTGCCGGACCCCAGCGTGCCCATCTCATCGCGCTGCCTCTTGCGCGCGCGTTGCGAGATTGAACTCGGATTGGCGTGCAGAATCTGCCCGCCCTCCTCTATATGCTCGAGGTCCTCTAATTTGCCGTAGCCTTTGCCAACCGCCCAGCGCGCCCCGCCCGTCAACATCTCATCCATCTCGGAATCATTCAAATGAATCCGCCCCGTGCTGCCGACGCCGGCTGGGATCGCGCGCCCCAGTTCGTGCGCCACTTCTGGTTTGACGGCCTCGACGCGCTCGCGCGGCAGACCCGTCAATAACGTACGCACGCCGCAGGAGATATCGAAGCCCACGCCGCCGGCGGACACGATGCCTCCCGCATCCGGATCGAATGCCGCGACTCCACCGATCGGGAAACCGTAGCCCCAGTGGGCATCCGGCATCGCGTACGCCGCGCTCACAATGCCGGGCAGGCTCGCTACGTTACTGAGTTGCACGAACACCTTGTCATCCATGTCGCGCAACAACGCCTCGTCAGCGTACAAAATACCGGGCACGCGCATCGCGCCGATGGGCTCAATTCGCCAGCGACAGGTCGATTCGCGCCGTAGTTTGCCGATGTCCATAAGCTCGACTCACAAACCACTCAAACATCCACAATACACTGGGCATACCAAAAGCCGTCCGTCCGTTGCCCAACGCTAAGTTCGGTATACGTGGCACCCTTGACTTCCACCGCTGGCTGATGCCGTTCGGGCACAACGACCTCGCCACTCAGCGTAGCTTTCAATCGGCAGCGATCGATGACGACATCGAAATGGCCGAACAGCATCCGCTCGACGCTCATCTCGTAGATGACGGCATTCAGCCATTGATAGAACAGAGCTTCGAGATCCGCAGCTTCGCACTCCAAGCGCCTCACCTCGTGCAATTGCACATTGGCCGGATCGGTGACGACGGCCGTCAGCGCCAACGCCGCCTGCTCGAAGGCTTGCGCCGCCGTACGACCGATGCCGCGCACGCCGATATCCGCGCCATGATCGAAATGCTCCCACTGCGCCACCACCGCTGCCATGCTCGCTCTTTCTGGTCATACCTTCCCGCTGGATTGCTCTCACGACGCGGGCTATCGAGTGGCCCATTCTGCTCGCCGCATGCCGGCAGTGAATACGTATTTGCCGCCCCCTAAGTCTCCATCCCGTGGAAATCGGGAATTTCCATCCCGGTGAATATTCGAACGTCCAGCCGGTGTTTGTGTTGAAAAATCCAATCGACTCCATCAATCGTGACATATAATATGCCGCACACTGCGCGGGCCTCCGATTTACATAGATTCTATGTACCTGGATGAGCTCATCGAGGGTGGCCAGACCCGAAGACCCTTGCGAACCCCCAAGGAAAAGGGACTTGAACAGTACGTAACCGGTCGATTCGGTCAGCGTAAGGAAATTCATCATGTCGGCGCCACATACGATGAGTGTTTACGACCGCGAGTTAAGTCGTTTGGACGATCTGGTTCTGGGTATGGGATTGTACGGAATCAGCCAGCTTGAACGGGCAATGTTGGCGCTCGAAAAGCGCGACTCGGCGGTTGCTGCGAGCGTGATCGCAGGGGATATTCGCGAAGACACGCTCGAAGCCGAGGTCGATGATTCGGTCGTGCGACTGATCGCACTTCGTCAACCCACTGCGAGCGATTTGCGCCAGGTGATCTGCGCATTTAAGGCTGCGGTGCATTTGGAGCGGATTGGTGATTACGCTGTCCATGTCGCGAAACGATCGTTGGCGTTGCCGGGCGATTTTTCCGCGGCGATTCTACTTTCAATCGCACGCATGGGTGAGTTGACCTTGACGATGCTGCGAGATACCGTTCGGGCCTATCGTGAAAAAGACCTCAATCTCGCAGTTGAAACCTGGCGCAGCGACGAGGCGCTCGATGCGCTAAGGACAGATTTATTGTGCGAGATTGTTAAATCCATGAAGGATGATCCGAAAACAATTGATGCGGGAACGCACCTCATGTCCATTGCTAAGAATCTAGAGCGAGTTGGTGACCAGGCGACCAATATCTGTGAATTGATCTACTATCGAATCTCTGGCAACCGCTTATCCCGTCAGCGGCCAAATTCGGGCACGCGAGATCAAGAGCACATCAACTAAACCGGCTTGTCCATATCCGATGTCGTCGCGAAAAGCTTTCGTTTCGGATGTGAAGATTGTATCGCCTATCATGTCCACGACGGCTGAACGCTGGCGCGACGCATCAGGAAGTAATCGAGACGATCGGTGTGGCAGTGATGATGGGCGGTGGACCGGCAACGATATACGGCTCCCGCGCTTACGAGGCGCTCCAGCAATTTGAGGCCTCCTCCCCCAGTCAATCAATGAAAGTCGGTGCCTAGCAACGCGGAAGTGCTGCGATCCAGTTTATTGAGCGACCGACGACGACGCAGCCGCTCGGGGATGAACGGATTTCTCAGGATGGAATCAATTCGTCCGAGACACCTCGTACGCCGGGCACCGATTCCGCCAGTGCGATGAGGGCCTTTCGCTCCTCCGGGGATCCGACCAATCCCCAGAGATGGGCGATTCCGGCAGCAACAATCACGTTCCGTTCCCCGAAACCAGTCCAGGATTGCTTGGCCAACCGGTCCAGGATTTCCAACCTGATGGCGTGGTCCGCAGACTCATCTCCCTGAGGCGAGTTAATTACCGGAGCGGACGCGAGCGCCTGGATCAGATTGGCCCGACTCACCACGCCAACAAGCTTGCCATCCTTGACAATCGGTACGCGCTTGATCCGCTTCCGTTCGAGCAACGCGGCGATTTCCGACAGTGGCGTATCCGGTTTTGCCGTAACGATTGCTTCGGACATCACTTCGGACACCTTTCGGTCGTGGGATTTTGAATAATCCAAAGCTAATACGCTAGACGGCGTAACCGCTTCGAGCCACCAGGGGTGTCGTTTCTCCGTTCCCAGCTCTTCACGCCTCAGGAGGTCCGCCTCGCTCAATATGCCAATGACGTGCCGATGCTTGTCAACGACCGGCAAGGCGCTGATGTCGTGATCGACGAGCATCTTCGCGGCTCGCGAAACATCCTCGTCCGGGCCGATTGTAATGACGTCGCGGACCATCACATCACGTGCTCTCATGACCGCCCCCGGGTACCTGTAGGTACTAGATCGTCGAAGTAGGCTCGCACGTGCAAGAGTATCATGCGCTTCGCGCGAGTGAAGTTTACCCATTGTTACACAATTATGTCGGTGATAACTAAGCGGGCCACCTTCGATGCACTGGTCGAAGGGCTGCAGCGACATGTCGCCTGGCAGGAACGAACGTCGGGCTTGTTGGCACCGATATTCGCCACCCCTCTGGCCGGTCATGGGCCGGAAGTCACCTCACGACTAAATTAGTTCAGTCCCGCATAACGGCAAGAATACGAGCCGTCATCCAGACGGTAGGACCGTTCAATTCTGGGCCGGGAATGCCGCGGCGTGATTGTCAGCTAACCTAAAGCTCTGTGGCTCCCGCGCGGCGGCGTCATGCAAAGTTCTAACCGAAGCACAGCTCGTCATGCTCAACCCGATAACGATGGCGGGCGCGCAGGTACAAACGATCAAGCCCGCACGGCGATATGGGGCGGTTTACAGAATCTTGCAATCTGGTGCGCTTCGCGGGCGCAAATGGTTGATTCGAATGAATTTGAATACCTGTCGAACAAATGAAAAACCATCGGCTTTCGAAGGTCTCGCAAGTCAAGGAATCCACGATCCTTTTAGAAAGTTATGCACATCAAACCGCACTTACACGTCCCTACGATCTAGCGGTACTGATCAGTTTTATACGGCCCCGCCTGCTCGACACCGATATAACGCGCCTGACGGTCGGTGAGTACCGTAAGTTCGGCGCTGAGTTTCTTGAGCTGCAAACGCGCAACTTTTTCGCGGATCATGCGCTCCCGCCTTGCACGCCGTCGAGCACGGCAGCGCGCCAGAGCTCGGATGCGATCGCATAATTGAAACTTGATCGGATGATCGATGGCAGCGACGCCGTCGAACACGCTGCGCAATTTCATTTCGCCGATGCGTCGGCACCGCGTACAACAATCGGTCATCACACACTCCAGAATCGCCACGTGCCACCGTTAGCTGGCGGGGTCAAGTGGCGCGCCACATTGAACTTCACGACCGCCGCCCGCGCGAGGAGGATTCTCCGCTTTAGTTCAGAGACGCACGCGTCGGGGTTCTGTTGTTAATGCAACGATGTCGACCTCGGGCGCGAGCTTCCATGTTTGGTACTCAATGGTTTTGGTTCGGGTCCGGCCAATCCGCTTTTTCGAAACAGCGTAGTGGCAATGCACAGATCCTTGCCGCCATTCGGACGTACATTGAAAAATTGCGGCCGGCTGTAGTCCGTGAACACAGTACTAGAATGCGCTGAAGCGGACCGAGGCGTTAGAATTTTGCCGGTTTCGGATTATCGACTTTATTTTCCCTGAACCGTAAGTTGAAGCGACGCCGGTTAAACCGAAGTTGTTCGTCCAACGATAAAACTCGCCGCCATCTTCACGTCAAGCGAAAGGAACAGCGGCCATCCTGACGAAAGGTCTGTAAGGGCGCAGGTTCCCGATAACCGCAGTCATCGCCGCCATCGAATCACTGAAGCCGCCGCCACAGTCTGCTGGTTGCGACATTTCTTGTTTGTTGACAGCTAACGTTACTCTATGGCTGGGATGGGAGGGACGTGGAGGATTCGAACCCCCAACGAGTCACTCGCCGTAAAACCTTACTACCCGTCCCGGATTCGAGGCCGAGGAGTCGACCCTCGGCCTCGCTCTTTATCCCATCCCAGGGCCGAGGGATGTTAGTTGGGGCAGCTCCCGGCCGAGGCTGTGTGAAAACAAAATCACACCCTCCTAGAAATCGATTCTGAAGAATTTGGGAAATCATTTTTTGCAGATTCGAACCACCAAACGGATATTTGGCTATTTTTGGCTCCCTCGTCGAAGGGGCTCCGCGTTTTCACACAGCCTCGACCACTTCCAGTCATTGGCCCGTCATAAACGGCCGCCGAATTGCTGACGTTGAGTAGTCGAATGGACGTCACCTCGGATCGAAGGGTACGACAGGTTCATCTAGGCTCACGCGACAGCGCGCGCACCGGTTGATCTTCTTGTTGCCCATCACGGCAGCCAACACGATGGCCCCCAGCGGACGAGAACATCGCGGGCACCGAATGCCAATCACCCGTATGGAATACCAAGCCAAGACTACCCACAGAACACGTGGCTCAGTGAGCAAGAGAACAGCACTCCATGGCTTCGCAGCAAAAGCTTCAGGCCATTGGTGAATGCAAACGCGAATGATCTGCAACGCGGCGTAGGGAAGAGCAAATATCAGGGACAAAGTGCGAAAGCGGCGTTTGACGTATTCGCGAATGGTCACAGGCGGCGATCGTATCCCCTCCACGCCACGGGCGCCACCGCATGACCACCGATGCCCCGATGCGTTTCGATTGGCGGCACCCGAACTACCTCATGGTGTTTCAGCAGCGCACTGAACGCCTCCAGCGTATTTGTTCGAATCCGCAATCGTTGCCGACGCTCAAGGGGCCAGATTAGCTGGTCAGTCGCTCGGGTGATAAATTGAACTTGTATTCCAGAATGGAGAATTTCGTCATGCTGCAGGCAATAAGACGCGGGTGGCCAGCACTTTTCATGCTTACGAGCCTGGTAAGCGCCGCGGATGCGGATTACATCGCCGAGATACAGAAATGGCGACGGGATTTTGATGGCGATGTACGAACCGGCGGGTGGTTGTCGCTGATAGGTCGATTCAAGATCGAGGAAGGCCTTACAACGATCGGCAGCGATGCGTCGTCCACCGTCAAGCTACCGCCGGCGCTTTCGACGAAACGGCTCGGAAGATTGATCAGGCGCGGTGATAAGTTCCGATTCGAGTCGGAGCCAGGCCTCAAGGCGACCGTCGATAGTCACCCCCTCGTGCTTTCAACGATGCTGTCGACGAAGCCGGGCTCCGGACGGATTCAAGTGGGCAACCTGCGACTGAGTGTTCGCGCAGTTGGCGAAGACTTTTATCTACTCGCCGCCGACTCCCAAAATCCGGCTATTAAGCATTTCACGGGAACGACATGGTTCCCCATTGATACCGCTTATCGGGTTACGGCGACATTCATTGCCTATGATCAGCCCGAACAACGCCAAGTACCCCTGACCCATGTCGATTCCAAGGAACTGTTTACATCGACTGGTGATGTGACTTTCGAAATCGGTGGCGAAACCGTGCGATTGAAGACATTCATAGATGACGCTGAACTCTTCGTTATGTTTCAGGATCAGACTAACGGTAAGGAAACTTACGGTGGCGGGCGGTTTATGCACGCGCCGCCGCCAAGAGATGGCAAGACTGTTTTAGACTTCAATAAGGCGTTCAACCCTTATTGTTCGGTCAACGCTTACGTGATGTGTCCGATCCCGCCGGCCGAAAATCGTCTGAAGTTCAAAGTGACCGCCGGCGAGACGTATATTGCTCACGAATGATTTCACGCACGGGCGCGCAATCGACGGCTCGACCATGGCGATGGGATGGACGCAATGGGCAACCCGTCGATAAGTGATCACCGCAAAGCTGACGCTCGTGACCGTCAACAACGGGTCGCTTTGACCCATTGGACGCTCGTCCCTGGTAATGTCGCCCCAACGACCGGTCTGGAGCGGAACGTGGGGCTGCAGGCGGCCCAAAAGCCGCGCTTCGTTTGCGCAAACTGGCATCTCGAAAGCCGCCGTTCGTTTCTGCAGCCTGTTAGTAGGCTACCGCGCGTATCACGGCGCCGGTTCGTTGACCGGCAATGAAAAAAGGAACACGGTGCCATGTGGTGCGTTCGCTGCCGCCGAAAGGCGACCGCCATGTGCTTCGATGATCGAGCGACTGATCGACAAGCCGATGCCAAGCCCCTCTGCCTTGGACGGCATCGCGACCCCTTAAGGAGACTGCAATGACCAAGACTCTGAATGAGGAAGGAATGGACTTGCTCTTCCGCGTCGCACGCACTCACAACGCCTGGCTCGACCGCCCGGTCAGTGACGAAACGCTGCGACAACTGTATGACTTGATGAAGTGGGGGCCTACGAGCGCCAACGCGTCCCCCGCCCGCATCTTGTTCCTGCGCACGCCTCAAGCAAAGGCAAGACTGCTGCCGGCGTTGTCGCCGGGCAACATCGCGAAGACGCGGTCTGCGCCCGTAACTGCCATCATCGCGTATGACCTGCACTTCTACGAGAAGCTCCCGCGACTGTTCCCACACAATCCCACCATGCGTGAAGCCTTCGTGAACGCCCCTGAACTGGTCGAAGTCACAGCCCGCCGCAACTCCTCACTGCAAGGCGCGTATTTCATCGTTGCCGCACGCGCCGTCGGCCTGGATGTCGGCCCGATGTCCGGCTTCGACAACGCCAAGGTCGATGAGGAATTTTTCGCCGCCGACAAATGCGAAAGCTGCGATGAGGAGTTCTTTCCCGAGGGTCACGTTCGGTCGAACTTCCTGTGCAATATCGGTTACGGCGATCCCGCGCAGCTTTTTGCGCGCAGCCCGCGCCTTAGTTTCGAGGAGGCTTGCGTACTTCTATAAGGGGTTCTATTCGACCCCGAGCAGGCCACCGTGCGGCAAGAGCTGGGAGGCTTCCGTTTCCGTGGACATAGCGTTCCCACCCGTGTCAAGAGGTCCGGCGCCTGGCGCGGCGCTCAAGCCGTCGAGCACGAGCTTCGGGGCCAGAAGACCCAGGCACATGGCCGGGAGCACTCCGGCTCAAAGATCGGAGATCATTTACCGATCCTTTGGAGCGGAAGTCAGTCGCCCTGCTCAGGGATGTCCTGCAGGCGGCTGGGGGAGATCTGTGGCGACAAATGAGCCGATACCCCCTGCACATGTCGGTTGGCAGAGGCAACTCACGGCCGAGGCTGTGTGAAAACGCGGAGCCCCTTCGACGAGGGAGCCAAAAATAGCCAAATATCCCTTTGGCGGTTCGAATCTGCAAAAAATGATTTCCCAACTTCTTCAGAATCGATTTCTAGGAGGGTGTGATTTTGTTTTCACACAGCCTCGGCCACTTGCGGTCTATCGGCCACCATAAATTCCATCCATAAAGCGGCCGCTCGCCGCGGGCGATCTGGAAAGAGCCACCAAAGTCCGATAGGCACGCCGCGGCTTCAGGTCTCAAGTCCCAAAGCGACGCAAGGCGGAGAACGCAGAGATATCCAGAATCAACCAATCCTCATTCGCCGCGACGGTCTTCGCGGCTGGCCTGCTCGGTGGGGGTCTCACGGCGCGTCGAGGGTCAGGTGCAGGCGGGCCGCGCTCCGCCGCCTACAATTCAAAAATAGCGGCTACTTCTTCGCACCGAAAGTCTCATTCACCTTTGCTGAAATCGCATCAAGAAACGCACGACCACTCAAATCGGGCTGTTCTTGACTAAGTTGTTTCGCATAGCGCATCGCAAACTCTGTTTTAGCATAGTCTGACCCGTACCACGGATTGTCTGATTTCCAACTCTTTATTTCCTGAGTCTTCGAATAATCCGTCGCCGGTCGCTGTGCAGCTTGATTAGCTGATTTCTCATGCTCCAATTGCTTACGAAGAATCTCATTTTGAAGTCGCATATTTTCTAATTGGTCTTGAATTTGCCGTTGTTGCTCGTTTAGCTGTTTCTGTCGCTCCTGTTGTTGTTGAAGCTGTTGTTGAAGCTGTTGTTGCTGTTGCTCTAGCTGCTGCTCTTGAAGCCTCTGTTGATTACCTTGGCACTGACCTAGAGCCAAACCCTCGAGTCCACTACACGGGTCTGCTTGCTGTGCACAAATCGTTCCAGCGATAACAGATAGGAAAAGCGCGAGAAAGACTTGCTTAATCATTGTCCCGCTCCTGGATGCCTTGCACCTAGTCATAGAAATAGGGAATGCCAATGTCGCGAAGCGGCCTGCTCCGAGGAGGTCGGGAAATGCGAGCTTCTGAATACCTTCCGGCATAAACACCACCCAGGCCGACGAGCAGCCGAACGAGGATCGACCAGCCCGGCGCGCGCGTAGCGAGAAGGCGCCCCCACTCATCCGCTGCCGCGGTACTGTAACCGGACCCGGCGCCGCTCATGATCCGCCGCCGCCCTCGAACATCTCACCGAAGAGCTCTTGCACCTTGCTCTTTGCATCCTCGAGTGCGCGTCGGCCACTCGGCGTAATCCGGTACATCCGTCGAGCCGTCCGCCCGAGTCGATGGTCGGTAGAGCGAAGATATCCCTTCTTCTCGAGCCTGTGCAGGATGGGGTATAGCGTGCCAGCGCTCAGTTTGTACCCGTGTCCGGCGAGTTCTTCGATCATTGAGAGCCCATAGATCGGACCTTCCGCAGCGTGATGCAGGAGGTGCAGGTGAATCAGGCCACTGTAGAGTTCCCGGTCGGTCATTCGCGCGCGACATTAGCATAATGGCGCCCGATTGCGCCTCGCGGCCACGATCTGCGACGCTCGTCGGTGTCGCTACGCGCGTGAAACAATCTTGCATACGATATCCAAATTCGATATCGTGTATCTAGATTGAGATGTGGCGAAATAACCACACATAGGATTGGGCAGTCATTGGGGGAGAGACTGAATGACCCGCGATCATCTCGAGTTCAAATCAGGGTTGGCTGCTGCGAGATTATTGCGCCTCGGCGCGATGGCCACCATCGTCTTCGGGGGGGCCGCGTTGACGCTGGTTTCGACGCCAGCACGAGCCGTTCCGAGCTTCGCCCGACAGACGGGGTTAGCCTGCGAGGCCTGCCATACAATACCCCCTGAGCTCACGCCATTCGGACGGCGGTTCAGGCTCAACGCGTATACTCTGACCACGAGACCCCCGCTGGTGTCGGACATCGACGAGCACAAGAAGAATACCGTGTGGCTCACCGACCTGCCGGGGATGTCGATTTTGCTGCAGACCACCTACGACCACTGGAACCGGGCGCTACCGGATAGCACGGTACCCGGCGCCAAGTCGCAGAGCGATACCTTTCAATTCCCGCAGCAATTTAGCATCATGTATGCGGGAGCGGTCTCTGACCATGTCGGCGCTTGGATGCAGTTTACCTATTTACAGAACTCGGGCACCTTTGGCGCCGACAATAACGAAGTCCGTTACTCTGACCATACCGACAACAATGATTGGGTCTGGGGTGTGACCCTCAACAACAATCCAAGCTTCCAGGACGTCTGGAACACGGGCGAAGCGTATGGAATCCCCTACTTCCCGACGCAGAGCCTCTACAACGCGGTGCCAGCTCTCGGACCTAACGGCGGCACCGGACCGCGGGTGCCGATATTTGAGACGTTTCCGGGGAATGCGGCCGGCCTCGGTGCCTACGTTTGGTACAAGGATTCCTTCTACCTCGAGTTTTCGGAGTATCACTCCGCCAAATCCGGCAGCGTGCTCGCCGAGGAAGACAGCAGCAACCTCAATATCGGAGGCGGCACTATGAACAGCTTTGCCCCCTATTGGCGCGCGGCTTACGAGCACGACTGGGGCTATAACTCGGCTTCAATCGGCACCTCCGGCATGTACGTGAAGTTCGTGCCCTACGAGCCCGGCATCGCCGGACAAACACTCTCGCCTGGAAACCAGAACCGCTATCTCGATATCAGTTTCGACTGGCAGTACCAATACAACGGTCAACACAATATTTTCACGTTCCTTGGCCACTACACCCACGAAAATGAAGAGAACGATGCGGGCCTGGTTCCCACCTATTTTGCCAACTCAACAGACCACCTCAATCAGTTCCAGATGACTGGAGAGTATTACTATAATCGTCATTATGGGGGACTGATAAGCTTCGTGCGCACCACCGGCACCCCCGACGCCCCTTTCAACGGCGGCAATGGCTCGCCAGCCAACCAATATGAGGTGTTTGAGATCGACTACTTGCCCTGGTTTAACACCAGGTTCCTGGTGCAGTATGACCTCTACAACGTCGTCAACAACAACCAAAACCCGTTCTTTCTCGCCGGATCGCCGAATCCCAAGGCATCGGACAACAACACCTGGGTGGTGGGACTATGGATGGACTTCTGATGAGAAGGCTGGCAGTCAACTCGCTCATCGTGGCTGCGATCGCGCTCGCCGCTACGATCGTTCGTGATGCACCGGCGGCGGACGGCGTCGTGCCGCATGATCCATCGGCTTTGGATACGACGATGCTCGTCAGCAACGCGTGCTCCAAGTGTCATGGTGCTACCGGGCTCAGCATCTCGCCGATCTTCCCGAATCTGGCTCGTCAGCAAACAAGCTACCTCGAGGCCCAATTAAAGCTATTTCGGCAGCGTGGTCGCAGCGATCCCCATGCGCGAGCCTTCATGTGGGGGATAGCCCAAGCTCTTAGTGATGATCAAATCGAAGGCGTCGCGAAGTACTTCGCGAGCCAGCCACCCCCAAGAGGCACGGCGTCGCGCAACCCCGCCTTAGCGCAGAAAGGTAAGTCGATCTACGAAAATGGGGTGACGGAGCATGGCGTTATCGCTTGCATGACCTGCCACGGTCCCAACGCCGAGGGCCAGGGAGACAACGCATTTCCACGGCTGGCCGGCCAGCATCGAGACTATCTGATGCTTCAACTAGAGTACTTCCACGCTCTGCTGCGCGAAAACGAGGTCATGCAGGGCGTCGCTGCTAGCCTAACCAATGATGAGATCGCGGCCGTGGCGGAGTATCTTGCCTCCAAGTAGGCGGTTCGGCGGTTTTGGTCTCTCCCCGAAAGAAATCCGCTGTGTGCCAGTGTGACGGCAATCAGTGCCGGCAATAGCAGCAAGAACCCACGTCGAAATACTGCACGAGATGACCAACGCAGCCGCTTGCACGTCGGCCGCAACTTGGAAGACTGTGCGAGTTCACGTCGCCACTTACGTTGGCCGTCCTGCCATTCGCGACGGGCTCGGAGAAGAGGCCGACGAAGCACGCCAACTAATTTGGATTCCCAGGAGCTGACGGTCGCCGCCGTCAGCATGGGGTCGAACCCGGTCACACGAGTCGTACAGCCAGCGATCCGTCGCTGGGACGAGCCCATCAAGGACGACGGCGATCCACACCCCGGGGTATGGGACCCAAGACCGGTACCGATTCGGCGGATGGACAGGGCGGATATGGGACCCAAAATCCAGCCAGCGGGGGCTGGGGTGGGGTCAAAAACCTGCTGGTACAGTCTTCGGCACCTGCCTTTCATGGGATTGAAAACATCACGCTGCGGCAGGTCGTTAGAAATCGATTAGACGGGTCGCGCAAATCATTGACGCGCCGACCGATTGTTGGCGAGGATGTCCATCAGGCGGTCCGGTTGAAAATTGCTGACGCCGATGTCACGCAGCTTTCCGGCGCGATGAGCGTCTTGCATGGCGCGCCAGGACCCGTGGACGTCGCCAAAGGGCTGATGGATCAGGTACAGGTCGACGTAGTCGAACTGCAGCCGCCGCAAAGATTTGTCGATGGTCAGCTTGGTGCGCTCGTACCCGTGTCCTGCACCCAAAGCTTGGTGGTCACGAAGAGTTGCTCCCGCGGGACCTTGCTGTTCCGGATGCCCCGGCCGACGGCCTCCTCGTTGAGGTAGGAGGCCGCGGTGTCGATGTGGCGGTATCCGGCCCCGATGGCGTCGACGACACAGCGCTCGCACTCATTGGCGTCCGGAATCTGGAAGACGCCGTAGCCGAGGATCGGCATGCGAACGCCGTTATTCAGGGTCAGTCCTTCATCGGCAGCTCCATTTGTGTCGTCTGGTTCGAGAATGGCCGCGCGGATCAGTTGGCTCTTGTCCCGATATACTATCCTGACAAATATCTGGGCAAGAAATGCGCCGGTAGCGATCAAAGACTTGGCGAGTGGTCACGCTGACCCGGTAGAGAATCGGTAGGGATCCGACGCTGCAGTGGCTCGCCAGGGTAGGGAAAAACTATAATTGGATTAGTCACTTAGCGGTGCGCCCGTACTGACCGGTGCAGAATTGACTGAGATTCATCGTAGGAAGCGTCGGGGATGTCGGTGGGGACAAGCATTTCAGCCAACCAACAGATCAAATTCGGACCGTTTCTCCTTCTGCCGGCCGAACAATTACTGCTGGAATCCGGCAAGCCCGTCCGAGTTGGGTCACGCGCGCTGGAGATCTTGGCTGCCCTGGTAGAGCGCGCCGGGGATCTTGTCAGCAAGGACGAATTAATCCAGCGGGTTTGGCCGAATACCGTCGTCGAAGAAACCAATCTTAAAGTACACATCGCCGCTCTGCGACGCGCTTTGGGAGATGGTCGGGATGGCAATCGATACATCGTGAACGTCCCGGGTCGCGGGTACCGCTTTGTCGCTGCCGTATCCGGCCCGGAAACGTTGGTGATGGCTTCGGCAACGGGCACGGCAGCACGCTCGCGCGGTCTGCCTGCATCGCTCACTCGAATTATCGGACGCTCAGAGGTCATCCAGACCACCGCGACCCTACTTTCAGAGCGCCGATTCGTCACTCTGGTAGGGCCAGGCGGAATTGGAAAAACAACCGTTGCACTGGCCGTCGCGGCGGAAGCTGTCTCATATAACGATGGCCGAATATTTGCTGATCTCGCTCCCCTGACCGATCCATTGCTTCTACCGAGCTCGTTAGCTTCGTTGCTAGGCATCGCACTTTATTCGGACAATCCCGTCCCGCGCCTGCTCAGTTTCCTCGAGAACAAACGAATCCTGATCATACTCGACAGCTGCGAGCACATTTTAGCCGCTGTCGCTACGCTGGCAGAGGCATTGCTCAAAGGGGCTCCAAGACTACACATACTGGCCACCAGCCGCGAACCGCTTCGCGCGGAAGGGGAGGTGGTCCGGCGTTTGCCGCCCCTTGATACTCCGCCGTCGACTGATTTACTTACGGCTGAGGAAGCTGTGAGCTTTTCAGCTGTGCAGCTCTTCGTTGACCGCGCGGGGTCGAGCTCTGAGAGCTTTCAACTGAAGGACACTGATGCCAATCATGTTGCAGAAATCTGCCGACGACTCGACGGCAATGCGCTCGCGATCGAGCTCGCTGCGGGCCGCGTCGAAGCCTTTGGAATCGAGGGTGTCGCCTCGCGTTTAGTAGATCGTTTCAACCTTCTGACGAGCGGCAGGCGGACAGCCTCACCGCGGCACCAGGCGCTCGGTGCGACACTCGACTGGAGTTACGATCTATTGTCCAACGCCGAACGGGCGGTACTCCGTCGGTTGTCAGTGTTTGCCGGGAACTTCACGTTGGATGCAGCGGCCGCTGTCGTAGCGGATGAAGTTACCAGCGCATCGGATGTCATCTATTGCGTGGCAAATCTGGTCTCCAAGTCACTCATATCGGCTGAGACAACGATAGGTCATCCACGCTACCGTCTACTGGACACCCCGAGGGCTTACTCACGCCAAAAATTGAAAGAATGCAATGAGTTTGGGGATTTTGCGAGACGTCACGCCGAGTACTACCGCGACCTCTTCGAGCGAGCCAGTCTCGAGTGCGTCACACAAAACGCAGCCGACTGGCTCTTGGCGTACGGGGAGCAAATCGACAATGTACGTGCGGCGCTGAATTGGGCGTTTTCGGCGGAGGGGAGTGCTTCGACTGGCGTGGCTCTTACGATCGCGGTCGTTCCCCTTTGGCTGAACTTGTCCTTGATGGACGAGTGCTTGCAACGCGTGAAAAAAGCCCTTTCCCGCCTTGATAGCAACCACCTCCAGGCCCCGATCCGTGAGATGCACCTTTACACGGCGCTGGGCGTGGCATTGTACCTGATAGGTCCGGGCCCTGAGACGAAGGCCGCTTGGAAGCAAGTGCAGACGATTGCGGAGAGCCTTGCAAATACCGACTACCGTCTGCGTGCGCTCTGGGGATTGTGGACGGTGTGTGTCACCGGCGGTGAGCATCGAACCGGTCTGTCGTTGGCGACTGAATTCACTAAATTGGCTGAAGAGGCGTCCGACTCTGAAGCGTGGCTTGTCGGCGATCGCCTCATCGGTACCTCACATCACTTCTTGGGTGAGCACGAAGCGGCGCGGCGTCATATAGAGCGAATGCTTGATCGCTCTACCTCGGTAAGTGATCCTTCGGAAATCATTCGATTTCAGTGCAACCAGTCGATTGCTGCTCGTTCGTATCTCGCAAAAGTTCTTTGGCTGCAAGGATATCCTGAGCAGGCCCTCGAGGCGGTGGAACGCAGCATCTCCGATGCCAGAGCCACAAGCCATTTTCATTCCCTCTGCTATGCGCTTGCCTCCGGCGCATGCCCGATCGCGGTCTTTGTTGGCGACTTACTCGTTGCCGAACGATACGTGACGATGCTCCTCGACCACGCGGTGACGCATCGACTCGCTCTTTGGACCAAAATGGCGCGGGGCTTCAAGGGAACACTGCTCATCAGGCGCGGCGATCTTAGTGCGGGAGTGCAGCTACTCCGTACCGCAGTTGACGAGCTTCACCAAGCCGGCTATGCCCTATATCACACCGCATTTCTCGTTGAGCTTGCGCAGGGGTTGGCGAACAGCGGACAGGCTTCGCTGGGACTAACGGCTATCAGCGAGGCACTGGCGCAGGCTATCCGCAACAACGAGTGCTGGTGCATGCCGGAACTACTGCGCGTTAAAGGCGAGATCGCTTTACTCGAATCGGCGTCCGGCGTCGAAACGGTGGCTGAAGAGTGTTTTGCTGAATCGCTTGATCTCGCACGCCAGCAAAAAGCCTTATCGTGGGAGCTGCGCATTGCCCTGAGTCTCGCGCGGCTCCGGCGAACTCAAAATCGGACGCGCGAAGCGCGCTCACTCTTGGGGGCGGTGTATTCCACCTTCAGGGAAGGATTCGGAACGGCCGACCTGAAGTCCGCCAGGCAAATGTTGGATGAGTTGAATTAAAAGCCAGGAAGCCAGTTCTTCGTGTCCTCGCGTGATAGCGCCGCACGAGATCGAGACCGAAGGCATGGGATCGACCGAAGATTACCGCAGTTGTTGATTTAGAAATTCGCTTGTCCGCCCGTTGGCGAGCGCTGCCGCCGCGGCGTTGTAGTGTGCCCCATTATGCCGAGTGAAGGCATGACGCTGACCCGGATAGCTGTAGACTGTCGCGGTGGGTCTGCGGGCGAGTGCCGCCTCGATCTTGGCTTGTGCAGGCTTGGAAATGAACTCGTCCTCCTCCGCCAGGTGCATCAACAGAGGCGCATGCAGGCCGTCGACCTCGCCCAGATACTTCTCAGTGTCACCGCCGTGATACGCGACCGCAGCGTCGACGCCGTAGCGCACGGCCGTCAAGAAGACCATCAGTGCACCGAGGCAGTAGCCAAGGACCGCTACCTTGCCGGTGCACTCCGGCAGTTTTGCCACCGCGCTGGCAGTGTCCTTAACGTCCGCAGCGCCGTCGTCCCGGTCATAGGCTTGATAGAGGCGAAGGCCGTGCTGCCAGTCCGGCTCTGAAGTGACACTGAGGTCGACGCCCGGCTCTTGACGCCAAAATAGGTCTGGTGCGACCGCGACGAAGCCCTGCTCGGCCAATTCATCACAATGCTTGCGAATATCGGCATTCACCCCGAACACCTCGTGGAGAACGACGACCGCTGGAGCCAGCGTGGTCTCCGGGCGTGCGATATAGGCGCCAAACGAGCCGTTCCGACTTTCTATGGTGATGCGGTCCTTCATTGTGTTCTCCTCAAACCACCCGGGTTTCCCCGGCGGTCAACATCGGATTGGAGGTGGACAGCCAGGCGATAAAGCCCGCCTATCTTGTTGCAATTACGACACCGCTTTTGCGAGCTCGCCAATAACCACCGAAGTAGCCGCTTCTTCGATGAGCTTGGCTGTTTCCGTCGAATGAGAGATGTAAGCCACGTGACTGGACTTCACCTCGACCGTCTTGGCTTTGGCGCGCTTCGCCATCATCCGTTCCTGGTCCGGATTGATCGACCGGTCTTCGGTGGCCACCATGTACCAGGTCGGCTTGGTCTTCCAGGCAGGATTCCTAACCTTATGGGTGAACGAGTCGGGGGAGATCGGCACCTGCGAGATAGCCATGAACGAGGCCTTCTCCGGCGGAACGTCCGCCGCGAAGTCGGCCGTGAAATGCTTCTGGTCTATCCAAAAGTTTCCGTTGCCGTCCTGCTTGATTGCCTTGGTGGCCGGCGGCACGGCCTGTTCGATCGACGCACAGCTCTCGCCTTCATCGAGTGCAAATGCAGCGATATAGACAAGCGCGGCAACCTTTGGATGATTGCCGGCCTCTGTGATAATGGACCCGCTGTAGCTGTGGCCCACGAGAACCACTGGACCGTCCATAGCGTCGATAGCGGCCTTCGTGCACTTTTGATCCTCGGCGTAGGAGGTCTCAGGGGGATGCGCCACCGACACTTTGTACCCATCTCTCTTGAGGTTGCTCGCGACCGCTTCCCAGCCGGACCCGTCGGCGAAGGCTCCGTGTACCAAAACGATGTTCTTAACGTGCTCTTTCACGACACTTCTCCTTTGCGATAAAGATCCGCTCGAACCAAGGGATTTTCGATGTCGAATGCCTTCGTACTTGACCGCTCTCGTCTTGCGCGCAGGACGTAGATTTCACTTGCCACATAAAGACCTATTGGCTACTAGTTGGCGTGAGCGGAGGTGGCAGCCTCTTCGATCAGCTTGGCTGTCTCCTTCGGATGCGACATGTAGGCGACATGGCTCGAACCCACTTCGACCGTCTTGGCATGGGCGCGCTTCGCCATCATGCGTTCCTGATCCGGATTTATTGATCGGTCTGCGGTGGCCACCATGTACCAGCTGGGCTTGGACTTCCAGGCGGGATTTGTGACCTTGTGCGTGAACGAGTCGGCAGAGATCGGAACCTGCGACAGGGCCATGAAGCGGGACACGGCCGGAGGAACGTCCGCCGCGAAGTCGGCCGTGAAATGCTCTTGGTCTATCCAAAAATTACCGTTGCCGTCCTGCTTGATTGCCTTGGTGGCCGGCGGTACGGCCTGCTCGATCGTTGCACAACTCTCACCTTCGTCGAGTGCAAAGGCGGCTATGTAAACCAGTGCCGTAACCTTCGCATCGTTTCCGGCCTCTGTGATGATAGACCCGCCGTAACTGTGGCCGACAATGATCACTGGCCCGTCCATGGCGTCGACGGCCGCCCTTGCGTACTTCACGTCCTCGGCATAGGAGGTCTCCGGGGGCTGCGCCACCGACACCGTGTAACCATCCTGCTTGAGAATCTTCGCGACGGCTGCCCAACCGGAGCCGTCGGCAAATGCACCATGCACCAGGACCACGTTCTTGATGCCAGTGGGTGGTGCGGATGTGGCCGCGACAACCTCTTGGCTATTCCCAAGCAGCAAAGTTGTGACGATCAGCGCGGCTGTGCGCGTAGTAACACCGTAAAGCTCTTTCATCTCGATCTTCCTTTGCGGTTACGTCCAAACGGGACTTTCGAGTTAGATGCCTTGTGAGCACAAGCACGCACTAGCCCTTTTGGAGACCCATCGACGCATGCCTTCAATTGAAGAAAACTCACGGACGAAATGTTGCGCACTCGGGCGCAGCTGTCAGTAAATCTGGGTAAACGAGATCTGCGTGGAGCGTTAATTGTGGTTAATGAGCCATGCGACCGCGACGCGTGTCGGCCATATCGGCGAGACCATCCCGGTCGCGACCGCGATGCAGGTCTACCGACGGGGCGACGTTGAGGTCTACAAGAAGTCGACCGGTAGAGACCTAGCGACGTAGTAAACTCGGGGTTTCTGTGGGATTTCCTGCCTCAGGGCGTACTATCACCAGTAATCCTCGGGTAAGATTTCCCCCATAGCTTCTTGAACCCTCGTTACCTGCCGTTCGCAACTGACCGCCCTGGATTGCGGTTTCAACCGGTCATACGGGTCGCAAGACCAGTGATCCGTCGTTGCACGTGAAAGACCAGGTAGATAGAGGCTCAAAATCTCAGAATAAAGGGGGGTGCCGGGGGGGCAAAAACCTGGCCCGCGCGCGGCCGGCGGATTCGCGCTTGCCAATCGGCAAATTATGGTCGGTGAGTTGGTAGCGGCGATTGCAGATCCTGGCGCGCTTAGGCTTGTGGCTCAGCGTCGCCAGACGAAATCAGTTGCAACTCTGAATGACCGGTATCCGCGAGCGCATGGGGCAGTTCCCGGCCCAAAACGGGTCACTTATCAGAGGCTTTGAAAAGCGGCGGGTCTCCGTGACCAGTCACTTACGCTTGGTCCCTAGGTTTCTGCAAACTGCACGTTGAGGTCGTAGACGTGCGGGATGGATGGACGTCTGTGCGAGGTCGTCACGGGTTATTGCCCCTCTAGACCCGTTCTTTGCCGCGCGAGCTTTCCCTTCAGGTGTGTTCTCGATCCAGGGCAGTGACGGCCAATCACGGTGGCAAATGCAATTAGGATCGCGCTTAGAGCCCGTAACTTCACCTTGGTAATCCGTCAACGAAACAGCAGCAATACACCAACGCCGATCGCCAGCAACACGTAGCCGATTGCGTACCACGCCGGTTCGGTGATGAGATAGTCGTACAACGGCGGCGTTCGCGGCGAAAACCACCACATCAAACGCTCGGGCCATATAAAGCAAACAATGGCGGCCAGCGGTAAGCCGTACGCAACCAAAATGCCAGTGCCTGCTTTGCCCATGTACCCCACAGGAGCCCTCAAGCCGAGTGCCGGCATACCTCTGCCCTGGTGCGTGACCCAATACACGTACACACCGGCCAGCAGAATTCCCAACCCTCGGTGAAAAGTCCGCATCACGCCTTGACGTCCAAATCAAACGGCGCCCGATCGTCCGCCCGCGTGCAGGTCACGAGCAGCGCGAATATGAACTGCCGTGGCATACCGAATCCTTCAGGTGTTGCTGAACAATGGCTGCAGGCGGCGCGCCACATTGAAAGTGAAGACGTCACCCGGGCCTACCAGCCAGTCTAGCAGCAGCGCGGACCTGGGCCATTGTTTGTCATCAACCCCCTCGGGGCGATTTCCGATGCGAGAAAGCGGACACTCACAGCCGCCCGCTCCAGGTCGACAGGAGGCACCCACCGTTGGCCCTCGGGCTTTTGCGCTGACAGGCAGGTATCGGGAGAGGCATCCGTCTCAGGTCGGCCACTTTGCGACATTCGATGAGCCGAAGTGCCTGCAGTAAAGCCGCCATTCGCAGCCTAAGGTAAGCTGATACCCATGATTCGCGTTTCATCCGGACTTTTAAGTCGTCTAAGCATTCCGTAGAGGTATGGGTGTATACGTCAGGCAGTCTCAAAGTCCCGCCGGCGCCACACCATACAAGCTTTCCAGGAAAACTTGGGTACGTGCGGTAGCGCCCCGACCAGCGCATGCGCTTGTGTTCCAATGAACACTCGGAAGTAAAAGCGGAGATTTTTATGTACATCGGTATAGGAACGATACTCGTCATCGCTCTCATTCTCTTTTTCGTGCTGTAGCGCGACAATCAGGGTGACAAGATTTTGGCAGGCCGGTTTTCGGAGCTTTTGCTCCGGATTTGACCTGCCAGAGGGCGATTTTGGGACCCATTTTGGGGTCCGACTCGTCGGTGATCGCAGCCGATGGGGTATTGAGGAGGTGTCCCAACGACGGAGTACCTGCCTTATGCCCGGTCGACACATTAACGATCACCAGATGAGGCTGTACATGAAATCCAGACTGACTGAGACGAAGCCGCCGGCGGCGGCCCAAGCGGCGATGAGCTTGACGAGCGCATACCGCATCGAGAATGACCCCCGATTACCATCGCAAAAGGCCCTGCCGCGAGGGCGGCGCCGACCGGATCCGCTGGTCGATATTTTTGATCCTGAGGTGAGGACGGCGAGCGAGATATTCTGCACGGATAGTTTCGCAGATGTCAGCAAAAGCGACTTTTCTTTGCCGACATCCTCACGCGTTTGATGAATTTTTTGTATCGCACTAGCGCCACCGAGGCCTGTTAGGCCCAGCTCCGCCTTAGCCAAATATGAGAAAACTAAGCTCTCCTCTGCTCCTGCGCCGCGCCCTTGCCCGTAATGTCCATAAATCGAGCCGGATGCCGCTAAGTAGCCTCGCGATGATAGTAGCTGAGCATCCCTCCGAGTCGCTCGCGCCGCTTGATTGCGCCGTGGAGTTCGCCAACGGTGGAGAGAGGCTGCAGTAGCCGGTTTCCGATCCCTTGATTGCGTAATCGCGCGGCGAAGCGATGCCCGTCCGAAGAAGATCATCCGATTCAGACATTCTTCCTTTATGGATCTGACGAATCTTTCTGCATATGCGTTCAGATCTAAAATTCTGATCTCACTCGCCCTGTATCCCTCAGTCGCCCGTCCATGCCCCGAAAAGTGCCCTCATCTATCGGCGGTACGAGGTTTGAGGTGCGAGGTCAGGTGTTATTTACGCGCGGAAGCCAACGAATGTATCCGGCGGTTTCCGAACGTCGAGTTAACCGGTGTGTCCGGGATCTATGGACGTTCCCGGACGGTGGTGGATTTGGGAGTGGGGAGTTCCTCGCGAACTCATCCAAAGGTGTGCCTTGAAACGCTCCACGATCCAACCCGCTACCCAGCAATGATCGGCATGCAGGTGTGTTACCAATACCCGCAAAACCGGATGCTCAGGACCCTAAGGGATTCTCCTAAACGGCTATTCCCGCGTGGTCGTGACGCTTGCCGGCCCGCGGCGCGCTGACGGGACTTGATCTACAATCGACCAGTGCCACTGCGAGCCATCAATCACCTCAAGGGATCCGACCAAAGGCTGGGAGAGTGGATCGATCGCATCGGAGTGCTGCAGCTGCCGGCGCCGGAGGCGCGCGAAACGCACCTCGCCCTGCTCGAGGCCATCGCACATCAGCAGCTCGCCGGCGCTGCGGCGCGCACCATTTGGAATCGAGTGCTCGGCTTGTTCGAAGGCGGTGTCCTCTCTCCGGCGCGCTTGGTCGAAATGAGCGAGGCGCATCTGCGCACTGCCGGCCTGTCGCGGGCGAAGGTCGCGTCCATGCGGGACATCTGCACGCGGGTTCTCGCCGGCAAAATTCCCGGCGCGGCTCTCGTAGCGCAGATGTCGGACGGCGAGATCTATGAGCAGCTGATGGACATTCGCGGAGTCGGCGCTTGGACGGTCGATATGCTGATGATGTTCACGCTGTGCCGCCCGGACATCATGCCGGTGACGGACTACGGCGTGCGCAGAGGCTTTCAGATTTTGTACCGCAAGAGAGCGCTGCCGACGCCCAAACAGCTGTTGAAAGAATCGGAGAAGTGGCGCCCGCACCGTTCGGTCGCCGCGCTTTACCTGTGGCGGATCGCTGAATCGGCCAAGAGAGTCAAACCGGGGAAGCAGGGTAAATTGGGGAAGAAAGCCAAATCGACGAAGAAGGTCAAATCTCCGAAGAGAGCCAGATTACTTGGTCGTCCAGCGCCGACTTCGCCCGTGCAAGCTCCGCACCGTCCTTCGCGACGTAGGCACAAGGCAATACGTTCTGCGCCGCGTCCGTGACGCCAGAAGCATCTGGTAAAGTCCGCCGATGCACCGGAACCGGACGGAACCACAATCAGTTATCAGGCGCCAGGTGGTGGAGAGGTTAGGCAGGCAGCGACTCGAACCCTCCACACCAAGCTCCGAGGCGTCGTACAGACCGGGCGGTGGACCGCAGTCTGCTGGCCCCCAGTCGCCTGTGGTTGGCCGGCGCTGCTAGCCGCTACGAAAGCCGGCTGCGCGGTGACTGCCATCGCAATACGGCTTATTCTTCGACTGTCCGCAGCGACAGAGCCAGGTTTCCGTCACGCGATTGACGGTCTTCCCCGTTCCGGTCACGACCTCGAGATTACCGGTCATGTGTAAGGGACCGTCGAGCGCGGGCTCGATGGTCAGCGGCCCGTCACGTTGCGCAAGGGGCTTTGACTCGACCGGCGCAGCTTCGCCGCTGGCAACAAAGTTGACAGAGGCATGGCTCCCGTCGCAATAGGGCTTGTGTGTCGATGCTCCACAGCGGCACAGCGTGAGGCGAAACCCTTGCGCTCGACCCTGCATGAGGACGGGTGCCCTCACGGCGAGCGGCCCGTTCTCCCGCATTCTCACAATATTCACGCGGGGTGAGGATTCCAACACCGCTCCATCCGCAGCCTCGCACCGAATCGCCCCCGAGGGGCAGTTGTGAGCGAGCTCCAGGAGTTCTGCGGGTGAAGCTCGGTCGGGATGAATCCACTCCCCTTGCACATTCGGCACGAACACATCCGGTCGATCGAGCACGCAATGGCGCGAGTGGATGCAGCGCTGCGCCTCGAAGCGAACCACGACCTCTTTGCCTCGAACCACTTCCTCGCTCATGACGTATCTCCCGTGATCCGTTATCGCCCGGGCAGAAATCCACTTATACCCGTGTCTTAAATATCGGGGCCACCTCTTTCGTCAAAGACGGGCCGGACATCCCGAATGGTGTGCATCCGGCAGAGGGGAGCAGAATAACTCCGTTGCTTGCTAGTTGTCTGGGTTGGAGGGAGGTGATGCGGTGCGGAAGCTCAAAGCGTTCACATGGGGTTACTGGGGTTGGGGGCAGTCGGGTAACCGCACATTCGAACGTGGATTGTCCGTCCCCGTCGAGCTTGATCTCGGGCGAATGGACGAACGCACACTTTTCTCAAACCTTCGGAGCACGCGCGCCAGTGCCGCGAGGCCGGCGGGTAGTACTTCTATGCAGACTGCAGCACGTTTATCGCTGCGACTATATAGTCCGGCCGCCTCAGCCGCGTCTCACTCCGCCGAGGTGCTCATCATCAACATCGCTAACGCGCGCGCACGCACGGGTGGGGTAACGAAGAGGACGACTGCGCCGCGGCTTTTCCGGTGGTGTCGGACTTAAAACTGAATCTCGGAAAGCCACGCACGCCCGGGTAACTACGGACCGACCGACGCCTAGTCGTTGCATCCCCGTGCCTGTGCTAACTGCTCGAAAAATCGCTCGTTGGGCGTTCCTCCCGCAATTTGAAGTTCTATGTCGTGACAAACCGCTGTTTTCTCAATTGGAACGAGCGCGGCGTTAGCCTTCCGCCAACCTGTAAACGCAGCCTGGTTCCACTCCAGAGCAAGTTTCACTGGCCCGGTCACCTTAAGCGTTAGCAACCGGTTGAGCGCATCCAGTCCGAGTGAGCCCTTTGCAAGTCCCTGCATCATCTTATCCTTTGTCATGATTAGCTTTACAGTGTCAGCTTCATCCTTCGTGAGAGTCACCTCGTCCGCCAGTGCCCGATCCGAAATCGCGGAGAATGCAATCACCATAACCGATAGTGTTGCAAACGATGACGGACGTATACGCATATACCCTCCAATATAGCGGCCTTGATAAGTCACTGATCTCGATTGGCCAGCCATCGAACGTCGTGCAGTAGCGGACCTGCGCGGGGTCAGACCTCCCCAAGCTAAGGACTAAGGGTAGTGGTTGCGAATTTGAACGATGCTCCGGTCAGAGGCGCGACGCCGAGTTCTATAATTCTAAGTTGCGTATTAATCTCGCAAGTACCGTCGTTTTGGCCCGCGTACTGTATGTAAAACTGCCCGATTTGAGCCAATTGAGGCGAATTACTAAACAGATCCGCTAGCTCCAGCCAAATATCGTCGGCGTGCGGTTCGGACCTCAAATACAAGTGCGACTTGGATTTGCAGCAAGTGTCGCGAAGAAAATCCCGCGAATTTTGAGGTATGTTGCAAATGCCAGGCCACAAGGGCGGGCGATCGCCTCTAACAGTTGGCCGCGGGTTCAATTGCATCGGATTTCGACAAATTGGTCGCGTAAGTTACAACTGCACTTAAGAAATCCTGTACTTCGGCCTCTTTGGCATCGACAAAGCAAGGAATAAAGCTTGGATCTTCTGCGTTAGCAACCGCACAAGTCGTATCCGCCGAATCGTCTTCCAATTTATCAGCGGCGTAGCTCTGAGCCATATAGGACTGAATCGTTGCCGTTGAAGGATATTGGGTTTGGCTCCCGATTGAGCCACCCGATGAGCCATCCGATGAGCTCCATTGCTCCCGAAACCCCAGCGTCAGCCTCTCGCGCACGTACTCGATCAGAAGCTAAGGTCGCAATATTATGTTGGAGAAATCTATCTGACGAACGAGAGTGTTTCCTTCGTATCCGAGGACGCGTAGAGGTAGGCCCGTCGGCACGGAGATATCGACGACCTCGCGCGTCAAGCCGGTGTCGGCAAGGGAGGAGGTCGGGACGAGCGTGACGGCCTCGGTCGGGATGTCGAGGATCGCCGGACCGGCGTCTTGGGACACTATTCCCGGCGTCCCCTGCGCATGAGCGAGGATCGCTGCAAAGCTGAGCTGATCTATCGATGATCCACGGATCGTCGTCACGCGACGATCGTGAAGTGAGAACGTCTTCTTGAAAAGAGCGGCAATGCCGGTGCCGCGGTGGGCGACGACCGTGTTACCCCCGTTCCACACGACGGTGCCGCCGGCGTTGAGGCCTGCACTGAAGTGCACAGTGGCGCTCGAGGGCTTGCGGAAGGTGTAGTCGAGAATCGAACTCCGCACTTCTGCGCCCTCCCGTTCGAAGACGACAACCGTGGCGCTGTACGATGTGACGTTCTTCCATACGTCTTTGAATTTTGCCCAGGCCGGCGGTTCCGCATTCTGCGCTTGCGCTGGAATCGCCGTTGCAAGACTGCAGATAAGCGCAACCGCCACGATCGGAATTCGTGCATTGCAGCATGCGGCTGGTTTACGGATCGTCATGACAGACCTCGCGTACGAGAGATATTCCCGGATGAGCGATTAGTTTTCAATATCTTCGGTGAGGGCGGTGATGCCTTCAATGATGCCCTCAAGGAGCAGTTCGGCGGCGAAGGAATCAATGTCGTTCTGGATTACCTCTGGGGGCAAAGCGCCGACTATCACCAGAAGTCCTCGGGTAAGACGCCTTGATTGAGTTGCCCGATAGGTGCCGCTCACCACAGGCGGGTGTGGGTCGATTAGGGTCCTTTCGACGCCAGCGCAAACTGCGGCTCCACAACAACAGGAGCCGATCATGGAAACTATTGCATCCATCACTCGCGAACCTTGGAACAAAGGCAAGCTCGTAGGCCAGAAAACCCCCTTTTAAGCTCAAAGAGATTTGGGCAATTCGCGTGCGCTTGCAGATCGCGCGCCGGTGTCGGAATCTTGCGCTGTTCAACTTGGCGATCGACAGCAAGCTTCGGGCCTGCGATCTGATGCAGCTGCGTGTACGCGATGTCTGCCATGGCCAGACCATGGCATCCCGGGCGCTAGTGCTCCAACAGAAGACCAGGCGTCCGGTCCAATTCGAAATCACCGAACCAGCTCGGGATGCCGTGTTGGCATGGATTGCCTATTCGAAATTGAAGTCCGAGGATTTCCTGTTTCCGAGTCGAATCCACGCATCGCCGCACTTATCGACGCGGCAGTACGCACGGATCGTTGATTCTTGGGTCCTTCAACTGGGCTTGGATACCACGAGCTACGGGACGCATACGCTCAGGCGGACAAAGGCGACGCTGATCTATCGGCGAACCAAGAATTTGCGGGCGGTCCAGTTGCTGCTTGGCCACACGAAATTGGAAAGCACAGTGCGCTACCTTGGCATCGAGGTGGATGATGCCCTTGAAATGGCGGAACAGACCGAGGTGTAACTACGCAGCGCCGGTCGGCGGCAAGGGTCGCTGACCGGCCAACTTCTGTCAGACGGCGGATCGAACCGCCTTCTCCAAAGCGGTCGTTGCGCCCGACCGCGCTGCGCCAACGCACTCGTTACACGAACGGGCGCGCCCGCTAGTGACGAGACACGCTCTACTTTTTGCGAACGGTAATTGCAGCGGCTAAGGGGGCGGACTGCCTTCTTTGATCGCTTGCTTCAGCATCTTGCGGAACTCCGCTGTGTCGTCGTGGCCGTGAACCTTTACCCCATGCTGTACGGCAACTTCAATGAGTTCCTTTTCAGTATCGGCAGATATCGCGACGGTGCATTTGCTCTCAGAAGGAAATTCCCTGCAATCGACATATTTCCTGGCCATGGCTGCTGCCTCCTTTGACTTCGAGAAGCACTAGAAATCTTTCGCGAGGTAAAATCATCCGTCCGAATGGCCCGTTTGGCAATACCCCTTACGCCGCCGGCCGTGCACGTCGCAGCAGGGTCGAAAGCGCCAGTTCGCCGAACCTTTGATTGCATCGGTCTCCACCCGGGCCAGGTGCCGTCCTTCCGAGGCTCCGAATCACCATTGCAGAGCGGACGTTACACCGACAACGAACGGCAGAACTCGCGGATGTCGGCCGCGAGGGCGTTCGGCTCCTCGAGCGCTGCGAAATGACCCCCGCGCAGGAACTCAGTCCATCGAGTTACGTTGTAGCCGCGTTCAACATACGACCGTGGTGGGATCGGTAGCTCCTTCGGAAAGCGAGCGATCGCCACCGGCGGCTCGACACGGTCCCCAGCCAAGAACGTCATCGGTCGCCGACGTCCCTCCCAGTACAGCCGAATCGCCGAGGGCATCGAACGCGTGAACCAATACAGTGACACGACCGTCAGCAGCTCGTCTCGCGCAAAACGCCGGTTCAAATCGCCGTCGCAATCACTCCAAGAGCGGTACTTGTCGATGATCCAAGCTGCGAGTCCAACGGGAGAATCATTTAGCGACGGGCCGAGCACGTCGGGCTTGGTCGCCTGGACATGGGAATAGCCGCCCTCGCGATCCGCCCACGCCGCTCGAACGGCAAGAAACGCTTTCTCTTCGTCGGACAAGCCCGACGGAGTCGCGAGGTACGGCTCATACGACCCGGGAATGTAGTTCAGGTGGACACCGACGATCCGATCCTTGTGCCGCAGGCCGAGCGCCGTTGAAACTCCGGCTCCGATGTCCCCGCCGTGGGCAATGAACCGGCTATAGCCCAACGCTCCCATCAGCGAAATCCACTGATCGGCGATCGCAAACACATTCGTGCCGACGGCCGCGGGCGCGGGTGAAAACGCGTATCCCGGCAGCGACGGGATGACGACGTCGAAAGTTCGGACGCCGGCGACTCCGTGGGCGGCGGGATCCGCGAGCATGGCACCGAGCTGCAGCAGCTCGGCGTAAGTGCTCGGCCAGCCGTGCGTCAAGACGATCGGCAACGGGGAGGGCCCAACGCCGCGCAGGTGTACGAAGTGCACCGGCCCTCCCGCCGTGTCCGCGAGAAATTGCGGTACTCGGTTGAGAGTTGCTTCGATCGACCGCCAATCGAAACGCGTCAGCCAATACTCCGCAAGTGATCGCAGATAAAGGTCATCCATTCCCATTTCCCAGCCGGCACCCGGTATCGCGACGGGCCATCGGGTCTCTCGCAGCCGGCGCTGAAGGTCGAGAATCTCGCTATCCGAGACCGAGATCTGAAATGGACGAATGGACATGGCGAAGTCTCCTTCGAGCGGCTTGGCGATCTTAAAATCTCCGCCCGATACCTGCCATTCGCCACCGTCAGGTAGGGGTCGAAAGGGTGAGTACGGCAGCCACTCGAATCTCCTCCGTCGCCACCCCGCCAAAACCCGTAATTCGCGATCCCAAATTGCCAGCCGGTTTGCGGTCATTCGTTAATGCAACGGATCTGGGCTTTTCGCCGCCGATCTCCTCATCGCCGACGTTTGACTGACCGAGCAGCAAATGATTTATTCACTCATACGGATACAAGGACGACGCTTTGTGGTCTAGTTAGCAGTTACTACAATGCTGAATGCCGTGCACGCCGCTCTGGTCTCAGCTGGTGTACCTGCGTCAGACAAGTTTCAACGGGTTATAGAGCTCGAGGCGGAGGACTTTCGCTTCGATCCGACGTACCCCGACGTCAAGACCGAGCGAAACGAGGACTTTGCCCTAGTCGAGATCCTGTGGTCGGTGGGGCGCAGCGTTAAGGTCAAGAAGAAACTACTCGAAGAACTGATGAGTACGCTCGCTCACGCCGGCATTAACACCGAGAACGTTATGGTCTGTTTCAAGGAGACGTCTTGGGAAAACTGGGCGTTCGCTGGTGGGCGGCTTATCCACACGTGAGCCAGCGCGAAGCCTAACGACGCATCCGTCAACTGGCGGCCAGCAGCGGGCAGTCACGGTGCTGAAATGATAGGCGGAAAGCGGCCCTTCAGTATTCGCCTCATGATTGTGCGAGCGGCCTTAGATCCTGCAGGAGCGCATCCGCCGCCGGGAGGGTGACGGGGCCAGCCGTATATCTGTTAGATGCATCCCGTAGGTGAATTGGGTTGTCCCGTTGGAGACGATTTGACAACAGGTCCCTTCCAAAACATAATTTTTTTGTTTAGCGACCTCATAGCTCATCGGTAACATTCCGGCTACAGTCAGCCAATACGTTCATCTGACCGATTTTTTCTATAACAACTGCGAATACTGGTTCCACAAAGATCAATCCACCGCAAGGGAAGACCATGAAGAAAACTGCCATTGTTGCGATTTCCGTTCTCCTCGCCACCGCCGCCATCGCTTATGAAATCCATCACCCCAATCTTAGGGATGCATATGGAGCCATCGAAAACGCTATTAAACATGTTCAAGAGGCGCAGGCAGCTAATAAGGGAATTGAATTTGGCGGACACGCCGATAGGGCACTTGATGCCCTTAAGCATGCGCAACAGGAACTAATCGAAGGGGACAAGTACAACGATATGCACCAAAAGAAGTGAGCTTTTACTCGCTGTCTAGGTTGCCCACGGCTATCCGGAGGGGGCTCTCGCCCCCTCCGGCATTTTGGACGTGGTCATCTTGCGGAATCAACGGAGAGGCGTTTGGGGAAAGAACTCTCGCTGTCGGCGGTCGCCGAATGTGCGATGCGCGTTCGGGCCATGAAGCACGTGACGAAATCCCTGCACAAATTGTGTGGCACCCAGTCCCAAAGCCAAAGCAAAGTGAAGCGACAGCGGTCGCGCCGCGGACCCTCGCTTAAGGCGTTCCTGGGAAAGAGGAAGTTGCTGGAGTAGCGGCGCCTTCAGCCCTCAACACAATAATTTGGCTCCCCGGAAGCAGCCGTTGCTGGATGACAGGAGAGGGTCGAACCCGGCCGCACAGCGCCACGATAGATTTTTCCGTGATGTACTGTGTCGTACTGCAGACCTTTCGCCCGATATCCATGAGCAGCTCAGAACAATCAAACGGGAAGGGAGGGCGGGATTGCCTGTTTTTCTTTGAGGGCACAGCAACCTACGTTCATCCAGCCCGCGTGCCATCCGGCACCGGCGATTCCGGAACGGCGAGAACCGGCGTAACGCCGTCGGCATATCCGATATCGAACAGCATCCCCTCAGACACGACGCCACGCATCTTGCGCGGAGCCAGGTTGACAACGAACAGAGCCTGCTTGCCTTCGATTTCCCGGGGATTCGCCCGTTCCAATTTGAGCGCTGCAACGATCGTACGCCTGTGATCGCCGAAGTTGACGTTCAGCCGCACCAGTTTGTCGGACCCGTCGATAAACGACACCGATTCGATGGAACCTACCCGCATGTCGATCTGCTCGAGCAGGGCCAGGTCGATTGGAGGCTTAATTGGTGCGGTAGACATGGAACTCGACTCCTCTCCGTCTGGCGGGGCCATTCGTGCGTCCCTGCACTCGCCCCGCACCGGCGACCCAGAGGCGCGACTCCGGGTCGCCTCACGCGACTCTCGGTCAAAGGACCTTCGAGTCCGTTGTCACTTTCCTGTGACAAAACAAATAAGACCGGATTGCCCTGTTCCTTTTAGGTTACCACGTCGTTCTCGCGGTCAAGGCCGTCCGTTGCTCGCGACGCCTTGCGGCGCCGCTCCGCTACTCCGCGGAGTCGGCTTCGCCGAGCCTTGACCGCTGCGCTGCGACGTGGGCTCCGCCGTCACGGGCAATTCCGCCCGCACAGTGGGAGACGAAGATGAGCAGCATCAACCTTTACACCACCGACGAGCACAGCAGCACTGGATTTCGACAAGCAACCTTGGACGAAATCATGACCGGCGCCCGCCAAGCGCTCGCCGCGCGAGTGCGCAAAGGCACGGTATTCACCTCACCGAAAGTCACGGCCGATTACCTGGTAGCGCGCCTCGGACAACTACAGCACGAGGTTTTTACGTTAATCTACGTGGATTCCCGCCATCGATTCATTGCCTGTCAAGATTTGTTCCGCGGCACCATCGACGGGGCGTCAGTGCACCCACGCGAAGTCGTGAAGGAGGCCTTGAAGCACAACGCGGCCGCCGTGATCCTAAGTCACGTACACTCCTCGGGCGTGGCGGAACCGTCCCGGGCGGATGAGCAAATAACCAAGCGGCTCAAAGCAGCGTTGAGTCTCGTGGAAATCAGAGTTCTGGACCACGTGATCGTCGCTGGCGGTACGACCACCAGCTTCGCGGAACTGGGGCTCTTATGAGCCCCGGCACGATATCAATCGGTTGCAGTCGGCCGAGGCTGTGTAAGCACTCGCGACGATTATCTCTGCTGCTCGAAAGACCGTAATAAAATTCGACCGTGGTCCAGTTCTGCGCAAATTTGCTGACCAAGAATCGCCACCACAATCGAAATCTGGGAATTAGCTTTATTGTTCGCGATATTATATGTGTCGTACCCACAGGGCAGGCATAGCCTATGATTTGCCCCAACAAAATCATCTGGAAGGATGATCGCGATAATGCCCGAGGAGCCGCTAATGGAATTTCGCCTCACCTATCAAGGGGAGCTTTTTTCGTCTCAACCTACCGACACACAGTCAAAAGTTGATAGGCGTGCAGGGCATAAGCACTCGATTCGCCGCGTATTTCATAAGCAACTGAAACGATTGTGGGAGATTACGCCGTTTCTCAAAAATGGTGGTGGTGGTGGTCCTGTCGCGCTTGTGACAGGGAAAGGACATTCCCCAGTTTACGACATTGCTTCATTGGCCAAACGACATGCTCTTTACGGCTGGAATTTTGTTCCATTAGTCACACAAGATTTAGATTTGCTCTGCGGATTGGAAATACTTTTTTTGCGTCCTGATAAACCTGGAAAGCTTTGGGCGGGGGATATCGATAACAGAATTAAAACATTATTCGATACTTTGAGAATTCCGGATGCTCAAGAAAATTACTCGCATAAGCAACGATTAGACGGTGAGAATCCCTTTTTTTGTTTGCTTGAAAAGGATGAATTGATAACCAAAGTGTCTGTAGAAACTGATCAATTACTAGATTTCGATGAGCGCAATGAAAAGATAGGCGACGTTAAGTTGGTGATGACCGTTCGTATTCGGCCTTACGAAATGACACTCGGCAATTTGGAATTCGGCTAAGTCGATCTCCCATTTTTCTTAGGAGAAAGGGGTGTTTACCTCCGGCCCTTGCCGGGCCATCGGGATACCATTTCAGCTCACGATCGGCTGGATCGAGCTTGAGGGGAGGACGCGCTTTAAGCACGACGAGGACCTCATCGCCCGCTTCCTCGCGCTCAGAGAGGAAGCCTGGCGACGCGAAGGCCTGCCGTTTCACCTTTGGCTCACCTCGCCGGCGCTCGAAATCCTCGATGTGACCTTCGCGATGAATCTCGGGTGGGCCAGGAGCCGGGAGGAGTGCGCACGACTCATCATCTACCAGTCGATCCACGACTTGCAGCGAGAGCCCATTTACCATCCGACGCTGGTTGGTGAGCAGTTCTTCGCCCGCATTGGTATCGTTGCATAGACGGTCCGACGCCAGAAGGCGCACGCCCTACAGTAGTTCGCTCGCCCCGATACTGTATAAACTCTGTCCTCAATCTCTCTCGCACGCGGCGATATAATACCCACCATGTGCGGCCGATATGTATCCCCCGACGAAGGCTCCGCTGTTGGCCGGGCCGTTCGTGCGTCCTGCACTCGCCCGCCAACGGTGAGTCAGGCGCGCGAGCCCGACTCACCTCTCGGGATCTCGGGCCAAAAGGCCCTCGCCTCCGTTGCCGCTTCCATGCCGCAAGCAATTTCGCACGCGGCGATATAAATAATCTCCATGTGTGGCAGATACGTATCGCCCGACGAAGCTTCAATTGAGCGCGAGTTCAATCTCGTCCATCACGAATGTCAGTTCCCTATCAGTTACAACGTGGCGCCCACGCAATCGGTTCCGGTCGTCCGGATCGCAGCGGATGGTCAGCGAACCGGCGTGTTGATGCACTGGGGCTTGATCCCCTACTGGGCAAAAGGCGTGCAGCCCAAGTATTCGACCATCAACGCAACTATCGAAAAATTGACCGAAGCGGCGACCTGGCGCGGTCCCTGGAGCCGCGGCCAACGATGCATCCTACCCGCGACAGGATTCTACGAGTGGCAGGTGCAGGCCGACGGCAGGACAAAGCAGCCTTACTACATCACGGCGAGCGATCAAGCGATATTCGGCTTTGCCGGGCTGTGGGATCGCTCAAAGCGAGACGACGGCACGACAGTCGAGAGCTGCACCATTGTCACCATGCCCGCGAGCAAACTGATGAGCGAGATTCACAACGCCAAGAAACGTATGCCGGCGATTTTGGCGCGCGAGGACCGCGATGCATGGCTCAAGGGTACGCCAGACGAAGCTTTCGCTGCGCTCAAGCAGTACCCCGATGCGCATATGGTCGCGACGCCGGTCAGCACGCGAGTAAACGCGCCGAAGAATAACGACGCCAGTCTTATTGAGTCTATTGCTGCATGACGGTCGCCCTTCGTTGCACTTAATCGTGTCATCAACCAAAAATACGGCACCCAAGGCGAGGCCCCCTACTGCTCCCAATGACCCCGCACGGCATGCGGGTCGGAAACATCCCTGCAAGGGCAAAAAAAGTGAGGGACGAGCCGCAGCCGTTTCGGAGGGCAAATGGCGACGCGTTTAATCATATTGATCACAGGTTGTTCCAGCGGCATCGGTGCCGCGCTAGCCGAGGAATTCCAGGACCGCGGTCACGAGGTCTACGCAACCGCGCGCCGGCCGGAGTCTCTCCTGCCGTTCGCAGCCCGCGGCATCCGCACTCTGACCTTGGACGTCACGCGCCCCGACAGCATTGATGCAGCCGCCACAAATTTCGGGCAGCAGACCAACGTCTCGATATGTTGATAAACAATGCGGGTTATGCGCTATACGGTGCAATCACCGACATCCCCACTGAGGAGCTTCGCCATCAATTCGACACAAACGTGATTGCGCCGGTACAGGTCGCCCGTGCCTTCCTACCTTTCATGCTGCCCCAACGCCGGGGACGCATCGTTAACATTGGCAGCGTTTCCGGAGTCCTTACGACGCCATTTGCCGGTGCCTATTGCGCGAGCAAGGCCGCTTTTCATGCCGTCTCCGATGCGATGCGCCTGGAGCTGGCGCCTTTCGGCATTGAAGTAATCACGATCCAGCCGGGTGCGGTCACCTCCAATATAGGTGAAACCGGCACGAACCACCTGGTTCTTCCGGCCGACTCCATATTCGCTCCCCTGGCGCAACGCATCCGAGCCCGGGCCGTCGTATCACAACGCGCCGCGATGCCCGCCCGCGACTTTGCCCGGGAAATAGCGAGCGCCGTGCTTGCCGACAAGGCCCCGATCGTGGTTCGGCGAGGACCCCACAGCTTTCGCCTGCCCTTTCTTAGGCGCTGGGTTCCTACGCGCATGCTCGATAAGAAGCTGCGCAAGATGTTCGGCCTGGATCGAGCTCAGCCGAGTGCCTGAGTGTTCGGTGCTGCTTCATCATGCAGCAGATCGCGACCTCCCGTCGCAATCTCAGACACCCTAGCGTGCACAACCGCTCTCGCCCAATAGCCTGGCCCGCGACGGGTCGACGGGGTTGAGCCCTGGAATTCCGGCCGGTGCCCCGACATTCACAGCGCCGGCCAGTGCCGCCAATGCTCGTAATTGGGGGTTCAACGGTGCGCTGATCCGGCGGCAGCCGGCCATTTTGCGAGCTCTAAGTCCTCCAGCGGTCCAAATCAATACCCACTCCTCTTCGCTGCCGAGTGCATGACACATTTGAGAACTAGTTCACATCTCAAATTCAGGTGACGGCGATTGGCTTGGGTAAGCGTGAGAAAATGTGAAATACGGTTAGCTTCGCCGAAATTGGGCGTGCTGGAATGGCCGCCATGCCTGGACTACGTGGTCGGAAGCGCCGCCGAGACGCTTGGTATCGAGATCATTCACGATCTTCGCGCTCAATAGTTGCGGGTTGCGGTCGGCCTCCACCGACAACACTTTGGCACAAGATAACAAGACATGCATACGAACTCGCTCGTATAAAGCCGCCTAGCAGATACCTTAGCTCGAGACAGCACTCGGGCTTTACCACCACGTCGGGCGACCAACCCGTGCGGCCACGTTCCCGACCAACCATTTATGCCGACTAAGCCTGAAGTTGTTGCGGTAATCGACGATGACCTGAGCTTCCGTCGGGCCACAGGCCGTTTGTTGTCGGCGTTCGGATACGACACAGAACTCTATGCTTCGGCTAAAGAGTTCCTTGATGCTGCGATGAAGACTGAGGCGATCTGCCTCATTGTCGATATTCAACTTGGCGAGAGTTGCGGTATTGAATTTGCGCAGCACCTCGCAAACGCGGGCTTCACCATGCCCGTCATATTCATGACTGCGGATGATAATGAATCGCTCAAAAGGCGAGCCATGGAAGTCGGCTGCGTCTCTTTCTTACTTAAGCCATTTTCCGCGGACGTCCTGATGGAGGCGTTGGTTAATTTACCTCCCCGTAGCGCCAGAATTCAGCGGAGAGAGAAGCTAAGCTCTTTCTCGTGGACCTGATTGGTTCGCACGCCGATCAATTCTGTGATCTCGCAGGCAGCACGGCTTCCCGGTAGTTCACTTGCGCACCCGGCCCAAACGCCAGTTGCGGCATATGTCAACTCACCTTTCGAACCGAGCCTATCGGCAACGCGCTGGGAGGGGCGGCATTCCCGCGCGTCCCGCTAAGCATTCCCGGTTACTAGGGCTCTGTGTCGTACTGTTACTCGGGTATGGTGGGCAGAGCCCCGCTAGTACGATCCCCACCGCTCTGCGCGCCGATACCATTCTCATTGTCAAACACGAACGCAAGCTCTACTTACTGCGTGATAATTATCCGCTGCGCAGTTATCGCATTGCGCTTGGCCTGAGTCCGACCGGCGCCAAAGTGCGCGAATGGGACTTCCGCACTCCCGAAGGTAGCTACGTCATCGATTTTCGACAGGAGCACAGCCATTATTTCAAGGCGCTGCACATCTCCTACCCAAGCTCTGCGGATTTGAAGCGTTCCTCCGCGCTGCACCTGAGCGCTGGCGGGAATATCTTTATCCATGGAGAACCTAATCAACGCACTAAGCCTGCCTCCTATTACAAGACTCGCGATTGGACCAAAGGTTGCATTGCGCTCTCGGATGAAGATTTACAAGATGTGTGGGATCTGACTGCAGGCCAAACACGCGTTGAGATCGTGCCCTAAGCTGACTGAATTTCTGCGCGCTCGCGCGTCACGCGCTCGGCACAATCGCCGCGGATATTTCCATGCTGTCGGCGTTCTTTCTGCTCTTATAGACTCGCACGGGCTTGCCGCGGCGGATGCCGGCACTCGACCGGCTCAATCGATCGCGCGCACGCACGGGCAAGGCCCCGCTGCTCGATCACATCGAAGTACTCGCGCCGGTGATGCTCGAGTCCTCGTCTGCGAGCAGCGGCGGAGCGGCCATGGCGAGGCGCGGTCCGCGGCTGCATCACGTGCGTGGACATCTCGTGCGGCGCGGCAGCCAGCTCTTTTGGCGCGTGCCGCACCTTCGAGGCAATGCACGCTCGGGCGTGATCCGCGCTCGGACGGTCACGTGGACCGTCGATCGCCCGCTCTCGAGACCAAGCAGGCCAGACATCGACGGCACCACCGAGTCGCGAATTGGAAGTTAACCCGGCAGTGACTGGGGGCGGAGCTCATCGGTAACGACTGGAGTCATCCTTGATCTGGCCCTGGTGCGACCAACACTGAACCCTGGACGAGTCGCCGATGGCACAGGGTGGCACAGACTATCGCTCAGCCGGCAATGGCGGTTATTAAAAATTGCCGAATCGAGGGAGCGTCCTGACTACGATCAGTTCGCCCGGAAGCGGACGGTGGTGAAGGACCGTAACGGGTCGACACCGGAAGCCCAAGCTCGATCGCGCACTACTTCACGGCGAGGGATCAGTTTACGCGCGCTGCTTCGCCATTGGTGCGACGCACTCAAGCGCCGCCGCAACCAGTTGGCATCTGCAGTTCTGCAGGAGTACGCTCGCCGCAAAAGCCATACGTCACCAGATCGAATAACTGAAATTCGACACGCGGGAGGAACATAGACATGTCCATCAATGAAGCGAAACTCAATGAGTTTCTCGGCAAGGCAGTGGGTGATCTCGGAGCGGCGATGAGCGCTGCATTGATGCTGGTTGGAGATCGGCTCGGCTTATACAAGGAGCTCGCCAAGGGTCCCGTGACATCCTCGAACCTTGCACAGCGAACCGGCACGAACGAGCGCTACGTTCGCGAGTGGCTCGGTAACCAAGGCGCCGGCGGATACGTGCAGTTTGATGCGAAGAAAAATGAATGGTCGCTGAGTCCGGAACAGGCCCTCTGTCTTGCGGATCCGAATGGGCCGGTCGATATGCCGGGCGCGTACAACATCGTTGAAGCCACTTTTCACGCCTTAGGCCGTACGCTCGAGAATTTCCGGACGGGGAAGGGCATGGAATGGGGCGAGCACCATGCGTGTCTCTTTCATGGAACGGAGCGGTTCTTCCGCGCCGGCTATAACGCCAACCTCATCACCTCGTGGCTTCCGGCTCTGGATGGGGTGGTTGAAAAACTCGAGGCGGGCGCGAAGGTGGCCGATGTGGGCTGCGGCCACGGCGCCAGTGCAGTGCTCATGGCGAAAACATATCCGAAATCCACGTTTATCGGCTACGACTACCACGCCGATTCGATTCGCACAGCGCGTGAAAGAGCTGCGGCTGCCGGCGTAACGAACGCACGGTTCGAGGTGGCCGATGCGGTGAGTTACCCCGGAGAGTCATTTGATTTGATCGCATTTTTCGATTGCCTGCACGATATGGGAGATCCGGTTGGAGTGTCGCGCCACGCGCGGAGCGCACTCAAGAACGATGGGACGGCAATGATCGTCGAGCCGTTCGCGAACGACGATGTACAGGAGAATCTGAATCCGGTCGGTCGAGTGATGTACGGAGCGTCCTCGCAGATCTGTGTGCCGGTATCGCTTGCGCGCAATGGCCCCGCACTTGGCGCGCAGGCGGGCGAGCGCCGATTACGTGAGGTGGTGATGGAAGGCGGTGGCTTCAGCCGATTTAGGCGCGCCACTGAGACCCCCTTCAATCTGGTGCTCGAAGCACGCCCATAGACGGGTCGCAGATTAAGTTCCGAATCGCGCGGGCGGCGCCGACCGCTGGCGCCGGTAGCCGGGCCTGAAAGCTGTCAGTCGCCATCGACGCTCGGGGTCGAAAGCGGTCGCAACTGCGGAACCAATCTGCGAGTCCCAGTACTTGCGTCAAGCCACGCGCATGGAGCCGTTCGCGCAAGACCGTTGTGCGGGTTGGCCGCTTTCACCGTTCTGGTGTGTGGTCGACCAAGTTTCAGCCTGCGGAGGGACTGGGGATTTTGCTCCACTGCAGAGTGATTGGAAGTGCCCGCGCAAGGGTCGTTTCCATAGTGGGTGTTTAGTGGGTAAATTAGGTCGAGCTATAGAAACGACCTTTAGAATCAATCGCTTATGTGCAGGTTCGAGTCCTCTCCTGGGCACTCCGCGGCCGTTCACCCCCGTTCGTCCCAGTCGATCCTTCCCGCCAACTATTTGATTATATTCAACTTGTCGTTCGACGCCGTTCGGACCCGTTCGCCCCTAGCCAGACCTCGTTAGTGGATAAAATAGTGGGTAAAACAAAATTCGAGTCCTTCAAGTTCGAGTCCCGAAGGAGAGGTGCATGGCGCTCAAAGAACGGGCAACGTTGCGAACCTGTTCGACCAACCGCCGAACAGATGACACGACTGACCGGTCGGACATCCAGGGACGGGCACCCCAAAGACTTGGTAGCGTGCGTGCGATGCTATCGCTTTCCGGAATCAATCGAAGGATTGCAGACGGCTGATCCCCTCCCCGCCTTCTGTGCCTCGGAATTGCCAGCCTTCTTCGCGACGTGCATCTCCAGCAACGCCAGTCAATACTTCTTCTTATGCGGCGAACTGCCGAAAGAGCGGCGGATGGCTTGCCGTAGGCGATCGATTTCGGCGTCGTCCATAACTCATGTGAACGGCGGTTGAGAACCGCGTAATTCTGGCGGTCGCTGCGTTTTACGCCCGTGCGTTCTCGCTGAGGTGCTCTTGCTGATTGGTTGAGATGAAGGCCCCGTTCGGGGTCTTCGAGGTTCTGATTCCCTAATCCCACCCAGACGCCGTCTGCCGCGCAAGCGGCAGAAGCTCATGGGTTTGTTTTTCCGTCGATGGATGACACGAGGTGTCGTGCCGACCGAAGCGCGTGTGGCGACGCGGTTCTTCCGGCTATGCTGCGGCGAAGAACGTAGAGCGAGGGCCCGGGTGATTGATTGGCGTCACTACCCCGGGCCCCCGATGCGCAGCGCCTGGGAAAGGCAGTGTGCAGGCCCTTTATGCCTGCCCGCCCGAGCGCTGTCTAGTGCCTCGGGAGGGAGCTGTTGGGGGCGATGCGGGAGCCGGCGTACCGGCTCTACAACTGTGAGCGTTGTGAGGAGCAGGTGCGTATCTGTCAACGCTGCGATCACGGCAATGTGTATTGCGCCGGCGAGTGCGCGAGGATCCGCCGCCGCGAGTCGCAACGGCGGGCTCAGGCGCGGTATCAGAGGAGCCGCGGCGGTGCGCGGCGGCACGCCGCCCGGCAACGCCGGTGGCGAGAGCGGCAACGACAAAAGCAAAACATAGTGACGCATCAGGGATTCCCGGTCACGGTGCCCCAGTGCATCGTGGCGGTCAGTCCCGTCATCCGGAGCCAACCGATCGATGCGAGTCCCGGCGAGCCCGAGCAGTGTCCCCAGATCCGTCCACCACTCGAGCGTTGCGCGTTTTGTGGAGCCACGCTACCCGATTGGACTCGTCAGCGGCCGTGGCGCTGGAGCGGATGAGCGAGCGGGCGGCGAGTCGCGGGTCCTCTCATGATCTCTCGTGCCGTCGAGGCGGAGATCCTGCGTCTGTATCACGCCGAAGGCTGGCCGAACGGCACGATCGCGCGCCAGTTGCATGTGCATCATGACACCGTGCACCGCGTGCTGTGGCAAAGCGGAGTGCCGGCGGTCCGCGAGTGCGCGCGAACCTCGAAGCTCGATGCCTATGTGCCGTTCATCCAGGACACCTTCGCGCGGTATCCGACGTTGCGCGCGAGTCGGTTGTATCAGATGGTGCGCGAGCGCGGCTACGTGGGCAGCCCGCATCACTTCCGGCACATGGTGGCCCGATGGAGACCGCGGCCGGCGGCCGAGGCGTATCTTCGCTTGCGCACGTTGCCGGCGGAACAAGCACAGATCGATTGGGCGCACTTCGGTAAGCTCGCCATCGGCCGCGCGCAGCGGCCGCTGATGGCCTTCGTGATGGTGTTGAGCTATTCGCGCCATCTGTTCGTGCGCTTTTACTTGAACGCCAGCACCGGCAGCTTCTTGGACGCCCACGTGCAGGCCTTCGCCCACTTCACGGCCGTGCCGCGAGTGTGCCTCTACGATAACTTGAGGAGCGCGGTGCTGGAGCGCTCCGGCGATGCAATCCGTTTTAACCCGACGCTGCTTGAGCTCGCCGCCTGGTACCGCTTCCAGCCGCGGCCGGTAGCCGTGGCCCGCGGCAACGAGAAGGGGCGGGTCGAGCGCGCGATCCGGTTCGTTCGCGACCGCTTCTTTGCGGCCCGCCACTACACCGATGTCGCACACCTCAATGCCCAGGCGCTCGCCTGGTGCAGCGGGGAGGCGGCGGCGCGTCCGTGTCCGGAGGATCGGACCCGCAGTGTGCGCGAGTGCTTCGAGGAAGAGCGGCCGCGGTTGCTCGCGTTGCCCGATAATCCGTACCCGAGCGAGGAGCGTGTGGTAGTGCGGGTGCATAAAACCCCCTATGCCCGCTTCGACTGGAATGACTACTCGGTCCCGCACACCCATGTGCGCCGCACGCTCGAGGTCCGTGCCACCCCCGATACCGTGCGCGTCCTCGATGCCGGTGCCGTCATCGCCACCCATCCGCGCAGCTACGATCGCGGCGAGCAGGTCGAGGATCCACCGCATATCAAGGACTTGGCGGATCAGAAGCGCTCCGCTCAGCGACACCGCGCCATGGACCGGTTGCACCACGCGGCACCGAGCGGTGCGAAGTTCTTCGCCGCCGCGGCGCTGCGCGGCGTGCACTTGGGAGCGCTCACGCGCGGCCTCACCGATCTGCTCGATACCCATGGCGCCGCCGCTCTGGAGGCGGCGTTGACCGCAGCGCTCGCCGAGAACTCCGCCCACCTGGCCGCGGTGCGCCACTTCGTCGATCAACATCGCGCCCGGCGCGGGGCGCTGCCGCCGATCCCGGTGCATCTGCCCGATGATCCGCGCGTGCGCGCACTCAACGTCCGCCCGCACAACCTCGCCGACTACGAACAACTGACCCGCAAGGACTCCCATGAACGCATCCCTGAAGCCCTCGCCGAACCCGACCGAGACGAGCCCGTCGCTTGAGGCGCTGCGTGCACGCCTCAAGCGCTTGAACCTGTACGGCCTGCTGGCACAGGTGGAGCAGATCCACAACGAACCCTGGCTCCTGCGTGTGCTCGAGATCGAAGAAGGTGAACGCCAGCAGCGCAGTCTGAAGCGTCGGATCGGCAACGCCCGGTTGCTCAAGTTCAAATCCATCGCGGACTTCGAGTACGCCTGGCCCAAACAAATCGACCGTGAGCTCCTCGAGGAGCTGCTGACCCTGGAGTTCCTCGAGCAAGCCGCCAACGTCATCCTGGTCGGTCCGAACGGCGTCGGGAAGACGATGATCGCGAAGAACCTGCTGCATCAGGCCATCCTGCGCGGCTACAGCGCGCGCTTCGTCGTCGCCTCCGACATGCTGCACGATCTGGCCGCCCAGGACAGCTCCACGCAACTCGCGCGGCGGCTTCGCCGCTACACCAGCGTGCCTCTCTTGTGCATCGATGAGGTCGGGTACCTGTCCTATGACGCCCGCTATGCCGATCTGCTGTTTGAGGTCATCACACGTCGCTATCAGCAGCGGGCCACGGTCCTGACCACCAACAAATCCTTCGGCGAATGGAACCAGGTCTTCCCCAATGCCGCTTGCGTCGTCACCCTGGTGGATAGGCTGGTCCATCGCTCCGAAATCCTCGCCATCGACGGCGATAGCTATCGCTTCAAAGAAGCCCAGGAAGCGGCCGCGGCCAAAGCCGCGCTGCGCGCCGCTCGCAAACAGAAACGAGCACGGTAGCCTCCATGAAACCGAACGATATGCCTCTGGTATGCCTGCCCCTGGGACTCTGCGACGCCGATGTTGCCACGCTCCTTCAGTTCCTATACGACCTGACCGAAGCGCTCGAGCGTCACTACACCGCTGAACTCATACGTCGAAATTACCCACGACAGGACAACTCGACCGAGGACAGTCCCGACACCAATCCCGCCGATCCGCCGTTCTGACAAATCCCCGTGGTCGCCGGAAAACGTGGCGTTGCCCTAAAACCGCGTCGCATCGCCAAAATACTGCAGGTCTACGCCGCCCCTAACAACTCAAGCATGGCGTACTCAGCTGCAGATGCGTCCCTCTGAATCTAGCGCGTTTACGCAGATAATTTCGGTATCGGGTCCAGATATGAGAAGGCCCGTTCTCTCAAATGCAAGCGGGTTTTCGTGAAAACATCGACACCTCATGTGGATCGCGTTCTCCTGAGCGCAGCAGCGTCCCGCGCCAGCGCCTCGATTCCGGCCCAGTCGCCCGCTACCAGCATGTCTCGCGGCGCCACCCAAGAAGCGCCAACGCAAACGACGTTGGATAATGCCAAATAGTCGGGCGCGGTGGCACGCGTAATTCCGCCCGTCGGGCAGAAAACCACATCCGGAAACGCCCCGTTCAGTGCTTGGAGCATGCTGACACCGCCCACTTGCTGCGCTGGAAAGAGCTTAAGTACATTAAATCCCGCATTTCGCGCCGCTATCAATTCCGTCGGCGTCATGACCCCGGGAAGCAGTGGGAAGCGCGCACCGCGGGATGCCGCTGCAAGTTCCGGTGTCAAGCCGGGCGTCACACCGAACCGAGCGCCCACTCGATTGGCGGCTGCGAAATCGACCGCGCGAGTCAGGGTACCGACGCCGATGACGGCGTCTGGCACCGCTTGCCGCATCGCTTCGAAAGCGGCTAGGGCGACGGGGCTACGCAGCGCAATCTCCAGTACGCGCAGGCCGCCCGCAGTCAAGGCCAAGGCCAGCGGCACCGCATGTTCGAGTTCAGTGATGGTCAATACCGGTATCACCGGCGCGAGGCCCACAATTTCACGTATGTTCACTTAAGCCTCGTCGATCAAGCGAACCGGAGTGCCACACCGCTTTCATAGTCGCGCAACACCAATCAAATTTCCTGGTAGCCGAAGTACACGTCGAGACCAGTGAAGTGCAACTGCCCATCAATTTCACGCGCCGATTTCAAGCCATGCCCCTCGGCCCTTTGCCAGCTGCCGCGCAATCTCCAGTCGGCTTGTTCATTGCTTAGGTTAAACACCAACAGCATCTTCTTGTGTTCAAGCGTCCTTAGGAAGGCAAAGCATGGCGCGGGGACCTCCAACACTTCCATCGCACCGTATATCAAAGGTGGATGGCGCTTCCGCCAAGCAATGAATTTGCGATAAGCGTTGAGCACTGAGTCTGGGTTCGAGTTCTGCAAACTAGCCGCCATCTCAAAATGGGCCTCCCCGACCGGCAGCCAAGAGTTGCCCGCGCTAAACCCAGCATCAGGCCTGGTATCCGTCCACGGCATCGGGGTTCGACAGCTATCTCGCCCTTTATAGTCCGGATAGAACGTCAGGCCCCAGGGGTCTCTGATTGCTTCGTAAGGCAAATCCACATCCGTGAGTCCAAGCTCCTCTCCCTGATAAATGCACGCACAACCCCTCATACTCAGCAACAATGCCATCAGCAATTTCGCAAGCTGTTTAGGGTCCCCGTCTTCACCGCCAACTGCACCCCAGCGCGATACTTGCCGCGCTATGTCTTGACTTCCAAACGCATTGAAAGTCCAGGCTTCGCCCATGACTTTCGAAAGGCGTAGCATTACTTGCGTCGCTCGTGCAGCGGTGAGTTCCGACAGAATGAGATCCTGGATAAAGGCGGCGTGTACATGCTTGGGCTGTGCATACTTGGCACCGACAACCGCGCCATCCACATCGCCAATCTCGGCAAACAAAAACCGGGGCGGATCGTAACTGTCCGCCAGATCGCGAAAGGCTCTGAGGATGGGCAGTACCCCAGGCGTATCACGGTCGAAAAGATGTACCTGTTTGAGAAACGGATTGCCGCCGCCGCCATCTATATACGGCGGCGGCTCGTTTTTTGGAATCGGGGGGTTGTCGCGCAGGTCCTGATCGGGGGCCAAAGCCGTAATCGCATCCAAACGAAAACCATCGACGCCCTTGTCGTACCAGTACTTCATCACACTAAGCAGCGCAGCCAATACTTCGCTGTTACGTAAATTCAAAGCCGGTTGACATGAAAGGAATGAATGGAAGTAGTACTGACGCCGACGGGGTTCCCATGTCCAGGCGGCGCCGCCAAAAATGGATAGCCAGTTGTTGGGGGGTGACCCATCCGGTTTCGCATCCGCCCACATGTACCAATCGTGCTTGCCGTTGTCGGTTGAGGCACGACTTTCCTTAAACCAAGGATGGTCGTTCGATGTATGGCACGGGACCATGTCAAAAATGATCTTCAAACCTAGTCCGTGCGCTAAATCGATCAATCCCGTAGCGTCCTGCGCAGAACCAAATAACGGTTCCACTGCGTAATAGTCAGAAATGTCATATCCAAAGTCCCGCATCGGTGTTTTGAAAAACGGACACACCCAAACGGCGTCAACTCCAAGTGAGGCCACGTAGGGCAGCTTTTCAATTATCCCGGGCAGATCTCCGTACCCATCGCCATTGGAGTCCTTAAAACTTAAGGGATAGATTTCGTAGACAACGGCACCCTTCCACCAATCCCGTGCCTGCGATGTTGAGTCAGTCGACGTCGTCATGGTGGCTCCTGTAAGCCAGGCTGCGGTCATCGGCCGTAGTAGCTTGTGCTTTCATACATGTCTCCGGAGTCGCCGTTGCGGTCCTCTGATGTGCAAAACCGATATGCATCGATCAATGTCGTAGACCAGGAGAGTTATCAATCGACTTTTTGAATACCCAGAGGACTACGCACAAGAGAATAATCGGCGCCAAAAGAAAGTAAAACGCCTCCGCGCCGCGTGCTTGGAACAGGCTACCAGTAACCAAAGCGCCGGTTGTCCCACCAATCGACGAGAACACGATGATGAGGCCCGACATGGCCGATTGATGTTCGGTGGGCAGCGATGATAGGACTGCGGAATTGATGGCCGGATTGATCGGTCCCATAAATAGTCCTGCCGCGGGAAATAAAAACGCGATCGCTGGCACGTCCTGCAGAGTGTAAATGCTGCGTACTATACTGTGGGCTGCCAACGGCAATGCCGCCAATATCACGCACGCAACGCCCGTCAGGCACAGCAAGAGGACTGAGAACCAAGTAAACCGCCTCAGCACAATGCCACCCAACAAGCCGCCAGCGGCCAGGCAGAGGCTAAAGCCGCCGGCGACCTCAATACTTATCGACGTTGGGAGATGCAAGATTTCGGAGTTAAAGGTTGGCAGCCACGCTCCGATGCCCTGTTCCAGGAGCACGTAAAGAAAATCCGAAACCGCATACGCCAAAATCAGTGGTTTCAGGGCCAACTTACTCACATACAGGAGTTCGTTGATTGGGTTGGCTTTCGAAGCGTGAACCGGTTGCTGTTCCGGTAAGGGATTTAGCGAGAATACGATAAGCGAGAAAGCCAAAAGGATGGCAAACACCCAGTAGGTATCGAGCCATCCTCTTGCACTCGCGCCGGCTTCCGAGAAGCTACCAAACAGCCAGTAGCCACTCAATATTCCGACCATGAAGAGTCCTTCCACGATGCTCATCAGACTGGCATGCGTCTTTTTACCGGTGGTCATCGTACCAATCGCCGTGTACACAGTTACTTTCGCTGCGGCGAAGCACAAGCCAATGATGACGAGGTGAAGTTTGGAAACCCAAAATTGCCCAAACAGCGGCATGAGAACGCATGCGATGCCCGAAAGCCCTAGTGAAGTCATCATTGCTCGTCTCAGCCCCAACGTCGGCAAAAGCGCGCCTATCATCAGCGAGCTGAAAGCCATCGGCATATCAACGAACGGCTGGAGCGCTCCTGCTTGTTGTTTGGTGATACCAAGGGTCCTTATCGACTGCAGGACTATCACACCGACGCTGTTGATGAGGGATGCGAAAACCATGAACGCGCTGACGAGGGAAACAAAGTTCAGGATATAGCGCCGGCCATGTCGAATATTTTCAGGAGGTGAGGGAGTACTGACAGGGTGCCTGGTGAAGTCCGCGCGTGCGGACTCACCTTCCCGATCTGTCTCGGTTAGAGTTCGTGGAGTCAGCACGACGCGCTCAAATATCGTCACGGGAACGTTGAAACGCTTTCAGCGCCCCTCCTGCATTATCCCGTAGCGAACGGCCGGTACTCAAAATGCGTAGTTCGCCGCTATGCCCACTGTAAACGGACGAAATGTGCTGTTCTGGATTCGGTAAATCGACGAGACGGGAAAGTATGACAATGTTCCAATCAGCGGCCGACTGTTGAAGACATTGTTTGCAAATAGCGACATGTCCAGTTTGCCCATCGTATACCCGATCCGCGCGTTGAGGAGATGAGTGGCCGGATCCGGCCGATCCAGCGGTACATAATTCGCCCCTCCGACAATTCCATTCTCGAACGGGCCGGGATTTTGGCTGTGGTACTGTTCCTCAAGACGAATACGAACCGTGTCGCTGTTCGGCAGGGGAATCTTGTATTCCGCCGAGACATCTACGTTCCACGGCGCAACGACCTGAGGTAAAAACCCGACCTTGTCACCTTCTTGAACCGTTGTCACGCCACCGCTAACAACCGTTTCAGTGAAGTACGCATTCGTAAAGGCAACCTTCGCATCCATTCGCAGCTGGTCCGTGATTAGCGCTCGGATGCTCATGTCGAAGCCGTTACTTGCCGCGTGACCCGTATTGCCGACGTAGCTTATTCCGCATGGAGATGCGATGACGAGCTGCTGGATATTGGACCAGAGGGCATGATAAATGCTGGAATCGATTTCTACGCGGTTGTTAAACAGCTTGTCTTTTGCGCCGATTTCATAGCTCCAAACCCAATCCGGGTTGTATCCGGCAGGGTTGAAGCCGGCTCCCGTGCAGCCGACCGGGAGTGGCGAATTCCCACCACCAATGCGGTAACCCTTACTGGCCGATGCATAGATCAGATTATCGGCATTGGCCTGGAAAGACAGCGCCGCGCGAGGCGTGGTCGGATTCGCGGTGGGATTTGCACTCAAGGGGGCTGAGCCCACCAAACTGGCGTTGAAATGCGTGTCAATGTGCGCGATGCGGTATCCGAGCGTCGCGATCCACTGCGTGCCCAAATGAAAATCGCCCTGAGCAAACGCCGCGATCTGTACATCCTTGTAGTGCTGATCGACAACGAAACCACCGGGATTACCCGCAGTCGGAGTGGTGTCCTGGTAGTCCTCTTGGCGACGATTGTCATAGAAGATCCCCCCCACCCAGGTCACGAAGGCATCCGGGTGATTGGAAGCTAGCCGCAGTTCTTCCGTATAGGCCTGATTCCTCTGGCCTGTCAACGTCGGCGCCGAATCGGCCGTTGATGTCGGCACATCGGGCCCAAGGGGACTCCCATAACCAGAGCCTCCAAAGCAGACAAAGCAGTCACCAAAATCATTCGTGACCGTGACGTCACGATGCAAGTAAGACGAAACAAAGGTCAATTCGGCGAAGGCTAGCTGGGCCTCGACTTTGAGTGTGGGCAGCGTCCAGCGGTCGATCGAGTGTTCTGGCAGGAACGAAGCATCGTTGTACTGACCCGCCGACGTATCAGAATAAGCAGGGTAGAACCGTCCGCTATCGTCCTTATCGACGGATTGATAATAGATGGCCGGTGTGATCCTGACGTCGTCGATTTTGTACGCAAACGCTAGCCGAAATACTTCCTCGTAGTCCCTGTTAATGTTTGGCGCCACGACAACGTTGTCCGGCGACGGGCCGGGCAAGGGGCTCACGAGATTCACGTAGCCTCCATCGCGCCGGTACCAGGCGTTGGCCCGAAAGCCGAGAGTATCTTGCTCAATCGGTCCGCCCCCAGACCCACCGTATTCGTAACTCGTCGCGCCATAACGGGTGTTACTTAACTCGCCCTCTACATTCCCACTGTAGTTCTGCAGACTAGGGTCGTTGGTAATGAAACGCACCGCTCCTGCTTCCGAGCCCGCACCAAACAGGGTTCCCTGCGGGCCGCGCTCCACCTCCACACGATCCAGATCGGCTGTAAGGGGCAAAGGACCACCGATATTGCCAAAGCTCGAGAGCCGTCCAATGAGCGGTGAATCATCGAGATAGATGCCGACCGTTGCCGGGCCGGTGTTGGCATTGATGCCACGAATGTTGACGGTAGTGATGGTGGATGGGGCAACCGGCGTAACAAATTGCAGCCCCGGGATCGCGGCCGCAACATCGGCGATATTCTTGATGTCGCCGGCGATCAAGTCGGACCGGCTGAGCGTACTAACGCTGATCGGAACTTTCTGGATGTCTTCCGCGCGTCGCGTTGCAGTGACCACAATCTCGGTCAGCTGTCCCTGATCTGAGGCGGTGTCGGCCAAGACGGGTGCCGCACAAAAAACCAATGTGGTCAGGCAGATTACGTGGCAGCAATAGATTCTCGTATCTGGCTTCATAGCGATCCCCTTCTCCCACTAGGTACGTGTTTGGCGACCGATCTTGCGTATTGTCGACAATCCTACATTGATACATCCAGACCTGTCCAGAAATACTGGATCAGCCGCTCCTCTGGCAGCAAGTCGCCGACGTTGGGATCTCTAGCTGTTGGCAGTCTCTCCTGCTAAGAGGCTCCGAAAGGCTCAGCCCCATCGACCAGTCAACGGCCAGACCGGGGGGCACTCTCGGCCGGTCGGCTATGCAGAACGAAGCTCCGGAGCGATCGCTGCAGCGCGCTTTTCTAACGCATTCAAGAGGAGCAAGCTTCCAGCGAGTAAGGCGATGGGGACCAAGGACCAGTAGAACGCCATAGTGCCCCCATACGTCTGAAAAATACTACCGGTGATGAAAGACCCCACGGTTGCCCCGAGAGCTGAGGAGAGCATGATTAACCCCGCCATTGCCCCTTGTTGTCGCGGGGGTAGTCCGCTGAGGACACGCGAGTTCATGACGGGATAGATGGGCGCGGTGACCATACCGATTAACGGAAAAACGAACGCAGCGAGTGGCGCGGAACGCCAACTAGTCACCGGCGGCATGCCCCCTCGTTCGGCCAACGGCAAGGTGACCAACACCAGGAGAGCTGATAGAGCCAGACAAGTGAGAAGCACAGTGAGCCACGAGGCGAACCGAAGCGCGAGGCCGCCCAATACCCTACCAAGCACTGCAGAGGCCGCCATGATGCTCGCCAACTGGATGCTTAGGGCGACCGGTACGTGGAGCACCTCGTTATTGAACGTAGGAAGCCACTTGTTGATGCCTTCAGCGAGCAGATCATAAGTGAACACACATGCGACAAATGCACCCGCGACGGCGGTGGTGGCAAGCTTGAACATCGCGGTCAGATCGCTGAGCAGTGGCTGCGGTTGCACATCTTGAACTTCCGACTCGTCAAGCGGCGCCCACCATAGAGCTAGCATCGCCAGGACCGACACGCCCGCCATAACGTAGTAGACCAGGAGCCAATCGGTAGATCCCCGCCCATCGTCCGAGTAGGCGCTAAATATGAAGTAGCCGGCAAACGTACCGGCGGCATACATGGCCTCTAAATAGCTCATGAAGGTCGCGTGAGCTCTGATGTTATGTGCGAGCAAACCAATCGCTGAGAATATGGAGCTCTTCATCAGGGCGAACGCCACACCTGTCACCAGGAACAGCATCTCAATCATCGTAAAACTGTTGCCAACGGGCACAAGCAGACAAATCAGAGCCACCATCGCCAGCGCTATCAACATGGACCGCTTGTAGCCAATGCGTGCCACATAGGCGGCCAACAGGAGAGCGGCAACAGCGACGCTCATGTCTCGGAACCCGCCAAGGAGCCCCGCAACGCTCGCAGCAACTCCGTAGTGTTTCTGAACTTGCAGGATCAAGATGCCGTCGCTGCTCATCATAATTGCGAAGAAAAGAAAATTGAGGTACAGCGATGTCTTGATTCGCCAATTTTGCATACCGCTCCTATTGAATTGGATTTGTGCGTTCGGTCGGATGGTATTGTAGTATTGTTGATATGTCGACAATCGAGGGACCGTGGGAAGATGCGCACCACATTGTCGCGCTCGGGGAGCCGCTGATCGAGCTGCAACCGGATGGCATGGATGGCTTTGGCGTCTCGATCGGCGGTGACGTGGCAAATGTCATGCTTTGTTTGTCGCGCATCCTCGATACTACGAAATTCGATCTAGCAATGGTCACTTCGTTAGGGACCAGCCTGTATTCGAAATGGCTTAGGCACCGGCTAACGACGGCGGGATTAAGACTTGCCGAGGCGATAATACCCGGGGAACCCGGGATTTACGGTATCTCGCCGGACCCGTCACGTCAGCCTGCATCCTCGTACTGGCGCGAACGCTCAAGCGCCCGAGCGCTGTTTAGTGCGATCACGGGTCCACAGCTGGTCGAACTCGTTCCCCAGGCGGATATCCTCATCGTAACCGGAGTCACGCTGGCGCTATGCTCGGCGGATAGTTACGAACAACTCTGTCGGTGGATCGAGCAATACAAGCCGAAGTGTCGGGTGATATTTGACACAAATTTTCGGCCGGCGATGTGGCCCCAAACAGACGAAGCGCGACGCAGATCGCGCAGGATGGAACTACTTGCCTCGGTCGTAGCCACCAGCGCGGAAGACGAAAGGCTCTTGTGGAATGCCCAAGACATCACGAGCGCGTTAGAGCGAAGCCGATGCAGCGGACGTGAGGTCATTCTTAGAGCCGGTAAAGACGGGTGTTGGATAGGTGGGTCTGACAACTGGGAACACATTCCGGTGTGGGCCTCACCTACGGTGAGTGCTGTTGGCGCGGGAGACGGCCATCTGGCCGGATACATCGCGGCGCGCCTTTCTGGTCGCTCTCGCCTGAGCGCTGCGCAATACGCCAACCGGGTCGCCAGTGTGATCATTCGCCAACCGGGCTCCGCTCCCGATCCTCGCACCGCGATGCCGGAGCTTGACGCCTCTTGAACCCAGAACAGCTCTCGCAAGCAGGGGGCACGTTGCTTGAGTGTCCCATTTGGGATACTCAGCAAAGGCGCGTCTTATATCTGGATTACTCGGATCCGCATGTGTTTGCCGTGGATGTGGCGAGTGGCGCGACCATTAAGAAGCGACTAACGCTTCGACCGCCTCTGGGCGGCCTGTGCCCTCGCCGCCAAGGTGACTATCTCGTATTTAATTCGGATGGTGCCCACCACATGAATTCCGTGCTCGAGATAACCGCACCGACCCTGCCCCCTCATGAGGATTTCTCCTTCGCGCCTCCCAACGATGTCAGAGTTGCTCCCGATGGACAGGTGCTCGTCGCGACCGCCGACCATCTGGAGGTTCGACCGACGGGTGGGCTCTTCGCCTTCGAGAAGGGGCATGGCTGGCTCCGACTTTGTGGAGACATCACGGTCGGAAACGGCCCAGCCATTTCGCCCGATGGACGAACTCTGTATCTGGCTGATAGTCCGAACGGTGTCATCTATACCTACCGCCTTGAACTCAATCCGTTAATGCTGTTGGACAAGCGCGTTTTTGCGACCATTCCTAAGGACGAAGGCTATCCAGACGGGTTAGCCGTGGATGCCGCGGGGTGCATATGGAACGCGCGTTGGGGTGGCTCAGCAATTGTGCGCTATTCGACCTCCGGCAAGATATTGGATCACATCGCCATGCCGGCCAGATATGTCACCAGCTGCGCCTTCGGCAACAGCGATTTGGCCACGTTGTTCATCACCACTGCAAGCCGATCGGTCGCCGGAAGCGACCCATCTGGCGATGCAGGCGGACACTTGTTCCAATTGAGAGTGTCGGTTCCCGGCACTATTTTGCCTGACGCGCAGGTTTAACTCCCGACTTCGATGCCATATCGGGTCTGCTTGCGCCAGCCTTCGCAATGCTTTCAAAATCGATGCCCGTGTTGTCGGAGAGGATATGCTCAGAAAGCGTCTCCTCAATTGTCTTCCATTTATGGGTTGCAAACGCGTTCAATATTCGTCGATGCTCATCAACGATCTTGCGTAGAGGCTTAGTTAAAGCGCCCAATCCAAACATGATGATCAACTGTGGCTTTAACATTTGCCAAAACGTAAGCAGCACCGGATTCTCAGCAGCGCTTACGAGCGCCTGGTGAAAATCCGCGTCCAGAGTTGCAATGGCTAACCGGTCATCCTTGCGTGCTGCTGCCTTCATATCTTCAATAATATGCTCGAATGCCAACAGTAACGCACTGTTGTCCTTAGCGGCCGAGAGTTTGCGCAGCGATAATTTTTCCAGTTCGAATCGAACTTCATTGATCTGTTGCACGCGCACTGCTGTCATCGGTGCCAAACGCACACCCTGGTAAGCGACGCTTTGTACGACCCCCTGAACTACTAGAGTGCGAAACGCCTCTCGGATGGGCGCGCGAGAAATGCCGAGTTCGCGCGCTAGATCCACTTCGTTAATACGATCTCCAGGGAGTATCTTTCCCATCGCCGCCTGCGCGACCACCACGTCGATGACCAGATCCACGTAGGTTCGTGGCTGCAGACGACCTATTGCCGCCGTTCTACCGGAGTCTTGTAAAGCGCGGGACGCCATAAACGTTAGTGCCTTAACAGAATAATCGGGGTTTAGGATTCAATGAAGCTACTGCCCTGGCGGTGAAAATGCAAACTCACGCGTCTATTGCATGCATGTAATTCGATGCTAACTGTAGATAGGCTCATCGCGCTCACCTCTTCCCACCAGCATTCGTAGATCGCGGATGACGAATGACGCTCCCGCTGTATATAGCTCGGTTGGCGTGAAAGGACTCGCGGGCGGCCTATATCCGATCACGTTCATCCCCGCGCAGCGCGCTGCCGTTATTCCTGCGGGCGAATCCTCGATCGCGACACAATCGCCAGCCGCAGCGTTACTCAGGGTCGCGGCAAGAATATATACGTCTGGAGCGGGTTTGGGAGCAGCAACCGCGTCCCTCGTCGCGATCCGCATTCCGAAGTAGTTCCGCAAATCCGCTTTTTCCAACATCTTCTCCACGTCTCGAAAGGTTGAGTTTGACGCGACACTTAGCACGATCCCAGCTTCTGCGAGTGCCGTTACTACCTCATTCGCCCAAGGCATCGGTTTAGCTACCCCCGCAACGAACTCGTACGCAGCGTTTTGCATTTGAGCTTCAAAATTGGAAGGAAAGCGAATGCCGCTTTCATCCTTTAGCTGTCGCAAAACTGACGCATTGTCGATTCCGGTAAACCGCTGTTGCAGGGCTTTTAATGGAATGTTGACACCCAGAGGCTCCAACACGGATTGCAGTGCCGAAGCATTTATCATTTCACTATCGATCAATGTCCCGTCGCAGTCAAAGATTACTGCCCCGGAACGCCGGCCCAGCAAGCTAGTGTGCTTCGAGTTCATCCTACAAGCACGCGGTCACCCCGCCATCGACCACCAGCACCTGGCCAGTAATGTACCGGGCATCGTCCGAACAAAGGAACGCCACGGGACCGGCGATATCGGCGGGAGAAGCCGGCCGGCCCGCTGGTAACCGACCGTGCTTGATATACACTTCTTTGAACCAATCGGTCTCATATTCGGAGCTCCCATCAGGTAGCTTCGACATGCGTGTGTCCACAAACCCCGGCGCTACGGCGTTGACCGTGATGCCGCGACCCGACAACTCGATTGCCATCGATTGAGTCAAGCTGATGAGAGCCGCCTTGGATGCATTGTACGCGGTTGAATTCGACGTGCCCCTGAGGCCATTGATAGAGGATATGTTGACGATTCGAGCATGCAAGCTTTGCGAGAGCGCCGGCAGAAACGCCTGTATGCAGGCAATCGCGCCAAAAAGATTTGTCTGCAATACACGTTGAATGGTGGAGGGTGTCAGATCCTCAATTGCAGTCCAGTCAAGAATTGCGGCATTGTTGACGAGGATGTCTATGCCCTTAAACTCATCCAGTACTTGTTCGCTGAGCAGCCGAGCACCATTCTGGTCACTGATGTCGGCGCAACGAACTGCGACCCGCTCGCTATCAAACTCACGCAGGTCCGCCTGCGTCGCCTCGAGAGCGGGTTGATCTAGATCTGCGATCGTCACCGAAGCTCCCTGCTCCAACAATCGCCGTGCGATGGCGAGCCCGATGCCCCGCGCACCGCCAGTAACGACTGCGGATCGCTCGCTCAAAGCTCCCATTTGCGCCCTCCTTTGCTAAATTATAACTATAAACTCAGATCCTTCATTTGGGTGCTTTAACCAATCGGCCACTTGGCCCGGAGTCGGAGCTGGACTTCCGCGCTCGATCTGCTCATGCACGTACTAAATACCGCTCGATGACATCCGGATTTGGCTCCACGCCTAGACCGGGCTCATGAGGAACGGCGACATGTCCGTCCTCAACCCGAATCGGGTTGCGCGCAAGGGAGCGGGCGATTTCTCCCGGCTCAACGCCATACTCAAGGATCAGGGCATTGGGGATCGACGCTAGCAGGTGCAATGCGGCCGCGACATTGATATCGGTCGTAAAGCAGTGGTTAGCGACTTTAATTCCATTACGCGCGGCAATCGCAGCGATCTTCATCGATTGAGTGAAGCCGCAACGTGTCAGATCGATTTGCGCGATATTGATGCGGCCTCGCTCGATGAGCGTTTCAAAGCCTGCCACCGTGCATTCTTGCTCACCGGCCGCGATATGTTGTACGGCTGTCGTTGACAGCGCCGCGTAACCAACATAATCGTCGGGGTGTAGCGGCTCTTCAATCCAGGCTAACGAGTATGGTTCGTAAGCGCGGCATCGTTGAATGGCGGTTTTGGCGTCCCATACATGCCCCACATCGAGCATGAAATCCACGCCCGAACCGGTGACTGCCTTGATAGCTTCGATATATCGCAGATCAAGAGCAAGGTCCGAGCGCCCGAAAGGCTCCCACCCGAACTTTATCCCTGTAAACCCCGCATCGATTGCTTGCTTGGCTCTGACAACGGTAGCTTCTGTCGTCATTTGAAACATATTTGACGAATAGGCGCGCAGCTTCGATGGACGGCCGCCTAGGAGGGCCCAAATAGGCTGCTTGAGTGCCTTACCTTTTAGATCCCACAAGGCGAGGTCAATGCCAGCCATCGCTTGAATGACGGCGCCGGCGCGGCCGTAGTAGCTCGTCGACTCATACATTTTTTTCCACAGATATTCTGTCTGCATTGGGTCCTCACCCAGAAGTATGTGTCGCAAACCCTTTACTTGGGTGTGAGATACCGGCGCCTCAATGATGGCTTTCGCAACCGCCGGACAGCCGTCCACCTCGCCCCATCCTACAAGCCCCGAGTCCGTGCTTATTTTGATGATCAGGGCGTCTTGTGAACTATCGGTACGCGTCTCATCGACAACCGGTAAACGCAAATACAGGGCCTCAACATCGACGATCTTCATATGCGACACCATTTAGGATCTGGTTGCGGTTATTCTACTGTATTATTGTCGACAATCCTACCATCTACTTAATGACGAGGAAATAGAGCGGTGGGCTCAGACGAAGAAGATAAGCGTGAATTGCTCCTGCTGCGATCCGGGAATGCAGAGGTGGGGGTGGCTCCCATGCACGGTTGTGCGTTGACTCACTGGAAGGTACAGGGCCTGCACTTGTTGCGCCCCTGCAGTACGGACGGATCTGATCCGCTCGAATCGGCCTGTTTCATTATGGCGCCGTTTTCCAATGTCATCGAAGGATGCCAATTCAAGTACGGTGAGAAATTCTTTTGGCTCGCCCCAAATCATCCATCGGAGCCCTTGCCTATTCACGGGGACGCGTGGCTTGGCCGGTGGACAGTGGATCGTATTTTGGACAAGTCAATCGAGAGCCATTACGCTCATGACGGGAGGACGGGATACCCCTTCAGCTATCGAGTGTGTCAAACAATTGAATTGGCCGACAGCGAGCTGATGATTTCGCTGAAACTATTTAATACCGACCTCAGACCTATGCCAGCAGGACTCGGCATTCACCCTTACTTCCGTAGACCGGCGGGTACGCTTCTGTGCATGCTGCATAGTGGACGGTGGACGGGTTCGGCAGTCGTCGCTGATCGACGGTTCCTGAGCGAAGAGGAACTACCCAAAGAAACGATTGACGATTGTTTTGTCGGTTGGACCCAATTTGCCATTTTGCGTTGGCCGCAAGCGGGCGTGCAACTCTCAATACAGTCCTCAGCTTTCGCATCGGCGCTAGTAGTGTTTTCACCGGCTAATGCGGACTTTGTATGTGTTGAGCCAGTTTCACACATCAATGACGGAATAAATGCTCATGCGAGGGGAATCAGGGGAACCGGAGTCGAAATGCTGGAGCCGAAAGGCAGCCTTGAACTGGAGACCAGGATCCGGGTCGATATCGGCGAGTCATCGCCGCTGAGTTCCTGGTCTCTTTTTTGCCCGAAGACCTCAGGAGAACTTCTCGACGGCCTCCCAAGCGCCCCCGCGCGCGTTCGACTGCAAGACGGCTCGTACGAACTCCAAACCGGCTAGGCCATCGATCGCTTTGGGATATGCGGATTCATGATTGGGATCGTGCGCGTTCGGCGCCGCTCGAATCGCCCCCGCGACTTCCTTATAGATGAAGGCAAACGCCTCGAGATAACCTTCAGGATGCCCTGCTGGAAGGCGTGTGGCTTGCGCGGCAGCGACGCTTAAGCCAGAACTGCCCCGCGTGAGCTTTTGCGTTGGTGCTGCGAGTCGCGAATACCAGAGTTCGTTCGGTTCTGATTGGTGCCACTCGAGGCCGCCTCGATCACCATATACTCGAATGGCGAGACCATTTTCGTTACCGATTGCAACCTGGCTGGCCCACAGCAAACCTTTCGCACCGCCTTCAAACCGGAGAAGAACCCGCGCATCGTCGTCGACACGTCGCCCTGGAACGAAGCCCGTGAGCTCTGCACTGACCGCATCGAGCCGCAGCCCGGTGATATAGCGCACCAAATCGAAAGCGTGTACGCCAATGTCTCCTATCGCCCCTGCTCCCCCAGTCCGAGCAGGGTCGGTTCGCCATTGCGCCCCCTTAGAACCAAGCGCCTCGATACCTTCAGCGAGCCAGTCTTGCAGATACTCAACCTCCACGAGTCGTATCCGACCGATTTCGCCCGAAACACACATCGCCCGCGACTGACGAACCAGGGGATAACCGCGGTAGTTGTAGGTAACAGCCAGAAGCTTTCCCGATTTTGCTGCAGCCGCGCCAACCCTGCGTGCCTGCTCGACAGACACAGCTAAAGGTTTGTCGCAGATCACGTGGATGCCCTGGTCCAAAAATGTCGTCGCAATGTCGGCATGGGAATCGTTTGGCGTCACGATCGCTACGGCTTCAATGCCGTCCTGCCGCTTTGACTCCAACTCCGCCATCCGCCGATAGCTGGTATATGCTCGTTCCTCGGCAATTCCTGCGCCAACGGCGGATTCAAGCGCACGTGTAGGATCCGATGACAGGGCACCTGCAACCAATTCGAATTCATTATCGAGGCGCGCAGCAATGCGATGAATTTCACCGATGAACCCGCCCCGTCCGCCACCAACCATCCCGAGCCGAATTCTGGTCATTTAATTCTCAATGACTCTCTGGTGATGAGGCATGCAATTTCCTGCCCGTTTCCATCGTGTCGATGACGTCATCGCAGGCCGGGCTCACCTTTTTTGTGAATCTTTGGGCCTCGCTCAATAATCGGCTCCGGTGCGACTTCCGCGGGGACATTGGGCGCATCGCAGATGCTGTTCCAACGCTGGGATGTCGCGGCCCAACGTACTGCGTTACGCAAAACTTGTTGGACGTTAGCGTCGTGGTAGGTTGGGTATGTTTCATGTCCAGGCCGGAAGTAGAAGATCTTTCCGGCGCCGCGTTGGTAGGTGAGCCCTGACCTGAAAACCTCACCGCCCTGAAACCAGGAAATTAGAACCGTTTCTAGTGGTTCCGGTACTGAGAACGGCTCGCCATACATTTCCTCCATGTCGAGCACGAAGCTCTCGGGAAGATCACGCGCAATTGGATGAGTTCTGTTGACCACCCACAGTCGCTCGCGCTCGCCCGCCTCTCGCCATTTGAGCGCACATGGAGTACCCATTAGCCTTGTGAATAGTTTGGAGAAATGCCCAGAGTGCAGTACTACCAATCCCATGCCCGCCCATATGTGGCGCACGATGCGTTCCACCACATGATTCGCAACGGCTTCATGCGCCGCATGCCCCCACCACACAAGCACATCCGTCTCATCGAGTTTCCCTTCTGAGCAACCATGCTCCGGCTGCTGCAAAGTCACGGTGCTGGCCGTGATCGCGGGATCCGAGTTTATTGCCGCCGCAATGGCTCCATGCATACCATTGGGGTAGATGGATGCAACGACTTCATTCTCGTGCTCATGCACGTTCTCTCCCCATACGGTACAGCGGACTGTCATCGCAAATCCTCGCGCTACTTCCTACGAGACCGCATTCAGATGTCCGACTTTTGCCATGTGAGCGTAGTATCCATCGAAGACGATTGCCACTTTGATGACCTCCGCCGGGTTTAACATGATGAGGTCATACCCTCGCTGCGCATCTCGGAAATCGACTCGGTGCGTTAATAGTTGCGTCGTCTTCAGCTTCCCACTATAAAGCCGATCTCGCACTTCATCAGTGACGCGTTGGCGTGTCCAGAGAGGATAGTCCCGATGAGGGCAGCTCCAAACGCCCATGCTCGAAATCAAATCGGGCCGATTATGGTGCCATTCTTCGCCGAGTCTCAATCCAATTGCATCACCCTGATAGAAGCCGACACTTACTATGCGTCCCGCGACCCCGACTGCCGCAATCGATGCGTGAAGCGCCGCGTACGCGCCCGACGTTTCAATCGCGACGTCCACACCCCCAAACCCATACCTTCGCTTAATTTCCAGCCCCACCCCGCCACTCTTAGCAGCATCTATCGGATCGATGGCTTCCGACGCGCCAAGGGAAACGGCGAGGTCTCGGCGTGTTGCGAGTGGATCTGCCACAATTATGGCCGAAGCACCACTCAACACCGCAAGCTGCGCAGCAAGCAAGCCAATTGCACCGAGCCCAGAAATCAGCACGCGATCTCCCACCTTTATCCTGGCATCGTGAACTGCCTGCAACGCCACCGTCCCCAGGCTTATAAAAAGTGCCGGTTCCAACGGTGCGTTAGTTGGCAACACTGTTACCGGATAGCCAAACTCGCGCTGAGCATCAATATTTACAATTGTTTCGTCCTGATGCGGCGTCCCCGAGTGCAGAATGTCGCCGACCCGTATGCCTTCGACGCCGCGCCCAATTTCTGTAACCTCACTCACCATTTCATAGCCGAGCACGTCTGGATCGTGTTCGGAATTGTCAGTGCCGTCCACAAAGGCACGGAGTGCCGCATCAAAGTACTTACCAGCAAAGGGAGAGGTTCTTCGGACAAAATGAAGCTCCGTGCCGTGACTAATTGCGCTAATCAGGCTCTTGAGTCGAACTTCTCCTGGCGCCAGTTCCCGCTCGGCATCAATCTCGCCGATTACAACTTTGCCCGGTAATGCAGACCGCAGAACATGCGCCACGATTCACCCTGTCAAGCTTAGTGATGGTTAGCTGCTCATCGGCTGCGTAGCGCACCCAAAGGCAGATTACTGCGTTCTATAAATGCGAATGGCAGCGTATCAAGGAAGTGTATGATTGTCGACACTTTATGGTCCGGGTAACCGTAGATTCCGATCGCAAGTGACTGTCTCAACAGGCCCTCATGGGGAGTCGGGTGTCCATGGCCCCGGCGCCCTGCAATCAGTTTCTGCCTTGCTTTGCATCTCGGCGAGGAATCGCCTATGATGTACGAGTCACCTGTACATGTATAAAACCCATGCCGCCTCCTATCTTTACCATTTCCACCGCTCGGCAGAAGTTCTTTTCTCTGTTCGAAATCGTGACCGGCCATCGCGGCCGAAAGGTGGTCATCAAGAGCCGAGGTAGCGAGAACTGCGCCGTATTGGTCGGTGAGTCGTATCTCGAAGAGCTGGAGGCGGCAGCAAAGCGATTGCGGGACATTGAATCCGGCAAGGCGAAACCGGCGTCGGACTTCAAGCTAATCGGAAGCATGCGAATCGCGGAGGGAGTGGACGATCCCATCGCGAACATTCGTGCCGAACAGAAAGCCCTTTGGGAGAAGAAGTTGGCCTCGTTCGGCAAGTAGGCATGAGCGCCGGAGATCTACCGCTTGCCGTTACCGATACTCATCCACTGATTTGGGCGGCAACGGGAAGAATCAATAAGCTCGGTAAGGCTGCCAAGCGCATCTTTGAGCGCGCCGGCGCGGGCCAATGCTCAATTTATATTCCTTCTTTGACTCTGGTTGAGCTCGGTGAAGCCTGTCACCGGGGTGTAGTGGCCGTCAGCAGCGGCGTGCCATTCGAGGAATGGGCACGCGCCGCGTTCGCAAGCGGCAAGTATCACGAGGCGCAGCTGACGGCAGAGATCGTCTACGTCGCGCAGCGACTCTACACAATCGCGGAGCGCGGTGACCGCTTGATTGCCGCGACCGCGGTGGCGCTCGACCTTCCTCTCATCACGCGAGACCCCGCAATTGCGGCGGCGGCCGGCGTTGAGTGCATCTGGACCTGACGACGGCGAAAGCGACGTACCGGCGCGATTGGCGCCAATAACCCGTTTTCGGCGGTTCAAATGACGAGATCGAGCTCTTGCTCATTGTCATGGGTACGAGTCTCAACTACGCAGGACTCAGCACGGTGTCGCCCGGCAATGGGGCCACAATGTCGGCTGTGCGCACGCTCCAACTGGCGATAACGTCGACATCGGCCGCGGCCCAGGACGCGCGGCCAAACCAGAAGCCTTGGCGACAAGACGAACTTTCACTTTCTCGCTTACGAGTAACTCGATTCTCGTAATGATTCTCGTAATGCACGAAAGTGGGTCAATTAGGATGAAACACGATATTGGCGCGCACGGCCAGTGTATCCGAAACTTGGCCAAACCCATCGTCTCTATCGGGAGACTTCAAATGCCGGCTATGACACGCACTATCGAGTCGTTCCTTAAACAGTCGCATTCGGGCGTCGGGGAAAGCGAGGCGCCATCTGCGTCATCGCCACCTGCGAACATCTGCAGCGCGCCGATTCATATACTGCGGCTTGCACAAGTCATCGAGCGTACCGGGCTGAAAAAGACAAAGATCTACGAGCTGCAATCGGAAGGTCAATTCCCAATGCGGGTGAAAATCACTGCACATGCCGTCGGCTGGATTGAGCACGAAGTGCAAGCCTGGCTTGCGGGGCGCATCGCGAAGAATAATCCGCTTCGGATTTACGGCAGTCGCGCCTGACGAATAATCAGGAAGCACAACAGACCGGACACCTAATCTGTCGGTTCATTGAACTACACCTTGCAAAGACGCCAAGCCAACGATGAGGCACGCGATGACCGACGATAATTACCCACTCAGATGTATCGAAAACAAGGGGCTCAAGCGGTATTCAACTGGTGGGATTTTAGTGGGTAAATTCTGGGTTTATTTAGAAAAATCTATCTGAATCAACATCATAGACCCGTAGTTCGAGTCCTCTCCTGGGCACCAAGTCTTTATTTTTCAATATAATATATAATTTTATTATAGTTATTTCGAGTTCGTCTCACCTCGTTGCCGAGGGGGGTTGTTTTGTCGATCGCACTCCTCCCGTATGTGGCGTTGCATGCCGCCGGACAACAGGATGCCGATGCGCTCGTTCAACAGTTGAGCGGATTGCCGGCAGAGCTACCATCCGGTGCATTCAGTCGGCTTTCCGCACCCGCACCGTGTCCACCACCCGCGTTGCCGCCTGATGAAGCGAAGAGGCAGAGCATCTACGATCAGCTGTTTGCGCTTGGAAGCGCCAGCGTGCCTGCTCTCGCACGAGCGCTTGGAAGCCAGGACGTGAGCTTAAGGAGTAATGCCGCCCTTGCGTTGGGTGTTCTAGGTGGAGGATGGTGGACATCGTCTAATCGCGCCCAAGCAAAGATCGATATTAGCGCGGCGCTGCCTGCGCTCACGATTGCTTTGCAAGATCCAGACTTCAGAACCCGGGGATTGGCCGCACAAGACCTCGGAGACATAGGGGCGCGCGCCGCGCCAGCTGTGCCCGCTCTTGTTGAATTGCTAGCAAGCGACGATGAAGGATTGCGAAACAGTGCCTGCATCGGGCTCAGGGGTATTGGACCACCGGCAAGAGACGCGTTGCCGGCGCTCAGAAGCGCTCTATCCGATCCAAGCCGCGACGTGCGACGGTTCGCGGAATTAGCGATAGCGAGCATTGAGGGTCGTTTATCGCAGTGAGCTAGTGGGAATCGCAGGCACAGAAGGACAGAAGGATCATCTCGATTCGATCCACCAAAGCGGGCTTTCGCCAAAGGCCGCTTGGGGTGTGAGGACTCATTCGCTGGGCTGTCGCAGTCTGCCTAAACCTGCCACATCACGGCGGTCGGCTCTTGCGGCGCACGGCTTTGCGGTTCGGATTGCCTGTCCCGCACCAGTGCCCCAGTTGGCTGAGGGCGCTCGCCTCATCTAGGTTGGACGCCTGCGTAGCAACCTCACGAGAAACCCAGTCGGGAAAACCGATCTCTTTGGCGACGTGTTTTCCGGAAGCAGTGTGCACTTCATGAATCTGTGCGAGGTGGGCGTGTGGAAATCGTTCAGAAAGTCGGACCAGAGCAGGCCATAGGCGACGGTGCACGTAGGTGACTTTTCCGTCAACGAGCCGGCACACGAGCACATCAGGACAGTCCCTGATCGCGCGGGTTGCCGCGAATATCTGGCGACCGCGCGCATGCGACCACCAGCTTCCACGGATCGATTCGCCAGCAACGGTCGCGGCCAGCGACGGCACAGGACCCGCGCCGGACTCCAGTACTAATCCAAGCGTGCGCACAAAGTGCAAGGCTTCAGCGGGCGTCACGAAGGACCCTCCTCCGATATCGCATGTAAGTCGACGGCAGATTAAGCTTGCCGATCATAGCGTGATTGGAATTGCGGTGCTCATCGCCGCCCCGCGATCCGATGTCGCGCGGAATCGCACTGCCTAAGCAGAGTTCCTGACGCCACAGACCGGACGTTCGTAGCTGGCCGGTCGAAAGCGCCAGTTCGGTGACGATTCGAGTGCATCAGTTTCCGCCCGGCTAACAGCGGTCGGCAACAACCTTCGTGAATTGCGCACGACTCATGTGCCAGCGGTTGACCTTCTGCTCGAAATTGATCGTACCCGGCACGGTCAAGTATTGCTTCTCGAAATTGAAACCCACCTTGGCCAGCACGGCGTTGGGGGCGGGATTGAGAGCGTATGGCTCACAGTACAGATCCTGGAGTTCCAGTCGACCGAAAAACAGTTCCAACGATTGCCGAATCAGAGGCATGCCGAGTCCTTGGTAGCGTCGCTCGGGCCGCCAAAGATGCAAATGCATAAAGGCCTCTTGCCCAAAGACAAGCTTGTTCACGTTGCAATGGCCGATCGCGTGCCGACCTTCTTGCCAAATCGTGCAGTACGATTGGCGAAGCCTCAGCGGTAGTTTGAGCTGGTTGGTGAGCATCCTGACGAAATCGTCCCGTGACGGAAGTTTGCTCAGGTCCACTCCCAATCCAGTCAGATAGTCCGGGTCAGCTTGAGACCAATAGTTGGCGATTAAATCGACATCGCCTTCATCCAGCTCTCTGACCGAAAAACTTATGGCGTGCATGGGGCTAAGCACTTGGGTAGCTGTCTTCTATCCGTGGACTTCAACACTTATGCCTCATTTCCGCAACTCAACACCAGCCATCGGCCATCGACCGCTTGGGGTCGAAAAGCACCGATTACACGTCCCTACGATCTAGCGGTACTGATCAGTTTTATACGGCCCCGCCTGCTCGACACCGATATAACGCGCCTGACGGTCGGTGAGTACCGTAAGTTCGGCGCTGAGTTTCTTGAGCTGCAAACGCGCAACTTTTTCGCGGATCATGCGCTCCCGCCTTGCACGCCGTCGAGCACGGCAGCGCGCCAGAGCTCGGATGCGATCGCATAATTGAAACTTGATCGGATGATCGATGGCAGCGACGCCGTCGAACACGCTGCGCAATTTCATTTCGCCGATGCGTCGGCACCGCGTACAACAATCGGTCATCACACACTCCAGAATCGCCACGTGCCACCGTTAGCTGGCGGGGTCAAGTGGCGCGCCACATTGAACTTCACGACCGCCGCCCGCGCGAGGAGGATTCTCCGCTTTAGTTCAGAGACGCACGCGTCGGGGTTCTGTTGTTAATGCAACGATGTCGACCTCGGGCGCGAGCTTCCATGTTTGGTACTCAATGGTTTTGGTTCGGGTCCGGCCAATCCGGTTTTTCGAAACAGCGTAGTGGCAATGCACAGATCCTTGCCGCCATTCGGACGTACATTGAAAAATTGCGGCCGGCTGTAGTCCGTGAACACAGTACTAGAATGCGCTGAAGCGGACCGAGGCGTTAGAATTTTGCCGGTTTCGGATTATCGACTTTATTTTCCCTGAACCGTAAGTTGAAGCGACGCCGGTTAAACCGAAGTTGTTCGTCCAACGATAAAACTCGCCGCCATCTTCACGTCAAGCGAAAGGAACAGCGGCCATCCTGACGAAAGGTCTGTAAGGGCGCAGGTTCCCGATAACCGCAGTCATCGCCGCCATCGAATCACTGAAGCCGCCGCCACAGTCTGCTGGTTGCGACATTTCTTGTTTGTTGACAGCTAACGTTACTCTATGGCTGGGATGGGAGGGACGTGGAGGATTCGAACCCCCAACGAGTCACTCGCCGTAAAACCTTACTACCCGTCCCGGATTCGAGGCCGAGGAGTCGACCCTCGGCCTCGCTCTTTATCCCATCCCAGGGCCGAGGGATGTTAGTTGGGGCAGCTCCCGGCCCACAACCCGACATCCAATGGCTTGAACTCGACGCCACAGAGCCGCCATTGGCACCGGCGTAAATGAGGCAATGTCGTGTGCGCCGCTCAATCTGAAGCGCTAGCCAGGTGCATTGCACAACCTCAAAATCAAGAACGTCAGTGCCCCCCTTTAAGCAGGTATCTTGATCTTTGACCCTTTGCGGCGATCCGGTGCAAACTGCTCCAACAGGGAGGTCAAGGACTTGAGCGACCCGCCGGGCGAAGCTGCACCCGAAGACTCGCGACCGAGTGGGTCCGAAGCCGCCGTGCCATCTACGGCCAAACCGCCAGTTACTCCTGCCGTTGCCCCAACTGAGCCCTTTACACTCGAGGCCCTCTGGGCGCGCATCAAAGAGCACAAAATCGCGCAGTGGACGCTGGCGTACGCGGCTTTTGCCTTCGCGTTGGTGCACAGTGTATCGATCCTAGGCGAAGCGCTCGAGTGGCCGCATGCCATCGTGCACGTACTCGCGCTAGTGTTGATCCTCGGCCTGCCGATCGCACCCATCCTCGCCTGGTATCACGGGGTGCGAGCCTTGAAGCGGGTGAGCGGCTCGGAGCTCCTCATCATCGCGCTATTGCTGGTCATCGGCGGGAGCCTGCTGTGGCTTGTCCCTCGCCCAAATCCGGAACGTGCCAACACGCAAACTGCAAGCCTACCGGCAATAACCAACGTGAAGCCGAACGGCGCGGGAGAGGTATTCGCCCCACCCCCGCACTCGGTCGCGGTTCTGCCATTCGTGAACATGAGCGGCGATGCGAAGCAGGAGTATTTCTCAGACGGAGTTACCGAGGAGTTGCTCAACTCACTCTCTCGCTTAAATGAGCTGCAGGTCGTGGCTCGGACCTCTTCGTTTTCCTTCAAGGGTCAGAACGTCGATATCTCCACCATCGCGCACAAATTGAATGTCGGTAATGTTCTAGAAGGTAGCGTCCGCCGAGCCGGCAATACAGTGCGGATCACCGTGCAGTTGATCAACGCGGTGAGCGGCTTTCATATATGGTCGCAGACGTACGACCGAACCCTCACCGACATCTTGAAAGTCCAAGCGGAGGTGGCGACCACCGTGGCGCAGCAACTCAAGGTCACGCTTACGGGCGATGAGACCGCAAAGCTCGAACTGGGTGGCACGAAAGATCCGGAGGCATACGAGGCCTACTTGCGCGGCGCGGAGCTACTTTTGAATTGGGATTTGGGTGAAGGCGACCTTCGTGCCGCCTTGGCGGCGCTCGATCAAGCGATTGCGCTGGATCCAAAATTTGCTTTGGCGCACGCGAAGCGGGCGGTTGCGCTCACCACCATTTCGATATTCGTTGACGTCAAACCGAGTGAACTCGACCGGGTTCGTGCGCAAGCTGTTCAAGCGGCGGAACGAGCCGTGGCACTCGCGCCAGAACTCGGTGAAGCACACCTTGCACTTGCAACGGTTCGCTCGACGGGATTGCTTGATTTTGCCGGTGCGGTGCCTGAGTTCGACCGTGCGCTTGCACTCTCCCCTGGTAGCGCACGCGTGCAACGGAATTTCGCAGCCTTCGCCGGTCAGCTGGGGCACTCTGAGCCTGCCATCATTGCGGCCCGTCGCGCAGTCGGTCTGGATCCGCAAAATGTCGACTCTCACATCACTCTGGGAGACGTCCTTCTTTGGGCGCACCACTATGGCGAGGCGCTAACAGCTTTACGGGCTGCACAAGTGCTCCGGCCGAAGTCAGCCTACGTTAGCTTTCATATTGCAAATGCCCTGCTTGCGTCTGGCCAGTTCGACCAGGCGCGGCAATTGTGTGAATCGGCCTCGATACCATCGGGGAGTGGTGGCCGGCATCTCGTGTTGGCGATCGCGTATCACGGACTAGGGCGACAACGGGATGCGGAGCGCGAGCTGGATGAGTTCAAAGCTCTTCATGATGGGGACGGCGCGTCACTCGAAATGGCGATGGTCTACGCGCAATGGGGCAATAAGGCAGTGGCGCTGGAAACGCTGGCAAAGGCCGAGCAGCAACGCGATCCTGGCTTCCAGGCGCTGAGGGTCGCTTGGGGCCTCGATCCGATCCGCAATGAGCCTCAGTTCAAGGCGATTGAAGCAAAGTTGAACTTTCCTCCCTAGTCAACCTGGGGTCAGCACCGCGATGGTGGTTGAGCCAGCCGATTTGCGTTGAATACACCGATCGACGGAATCGGTGTGGACCGATAAAACTCGGACGTGAATTTGTTGCGTGGCAGCCGACACCCTCGGGCGCTCAATGTAATAACAATTCGTCTTCCCCAAAGCGGACGTCCGCGAGCGGCACGTTAGGGTCGCGACGAGTCGGTGGACGGCGATCGCGTGTCCGCCAGCGGCTCCAGCCGGGCCAACTCCGGTCAGTGGGCATATCAAACTGACTGCCGACAAGCGGCCGCTCGTGGCTTGCGGTAGGCTCACGAGGAAACCATTCGGAATGCGGATGCAATTTTTCCCACTCCTTGCCCCAGACCGTTTAGATTTTCGTGAGAGATCAGATTATCAATCCCAACTTCAAGTCCTTTTGCAACACAAGCGACGACAAAGGTAACGTCTTTGCTATTTGCGGTACATTGGTCGGTGCCTTTACATTTGCGGTGAGTGACGCGCTGAGTTTTTCCATATCTCGATTATGGTGAGGCCCGTCACATGCGTGGATGGTGAGGTTGTGGTCAAAATTTGAGCAGGTCGAGTAAGCGACTGAATCACGTTGACGATTTGGTTACAAATTGCGGTTGTGCACAGGGTTATCCCCCGAGGTAGGGGATAGAGGGAAAGCAAGGGGGAAATCCCTATTCGCTGCGCTGCCCCGATGTTACAAATCAGTCATATGACAGCAATGCGCTTGAGACCGACCGTAGGTAGTATTGATCGGTTATCGACAGGGATGATCGCATTAACAAAAAGAAAAAAATAAAGGGACAAGCCCTCGACAACCTCCTCGATGCACTAGTTTGGATGCGTCGCAAGGCAAAGAAGCGCAAACCCGTCGATGACCTTATCGACGAACTCATCAGCATGCGTCGCAAGGCAAAGAAGAAAGCTGCCAAACGAAAGGGAGCCGCTTTGGCGCCTCACCGACTGAAATCCGAGTAACACGCTGGCGCGATTCCCGATAGCGACGGTCACCGGGGGGCAGCAAGAGGTCGAATTTGCGCCCATCCGTCCGTCGATGTTCCGCAATCGTCTCCACCCGGCCAATACGGGACGCAGAGCATCCTGAAATCGATGCCGAAATCCGGTCATTCGGCCGCCACTTGCTATTATCAGTGATCGACCAAAAACCGGCTGCGCGATTCATCCGAGGCAGCGACCCCCTGAGCCCAGCTGCGGCAGCGCTGCGTCCCTGCAGCCCATCAAACGTGTATGGTAGCTGACATGAGCCCCAGCCCATCGAGAACTCTCCAATTCGCCGAGCCCGATCTCGACGGCTTTCTCCGGGCGATTGCCACGGCAGTCGCCGATGGAGCGAGGACGGTGAGGATCGCCCCGGGTAGCGTGAAGGCCGTGTCGCTGGCGAATTTCGTCCGCGCTCAATTACCGGCCGACGTCAAGGTCGAGGCAGTGACGGAACTGCCCGACATCCCGGTGAGCGAGACGGCCGGAGTCGATGCATCGACGGCCTGCGTCCTGGTGCCGCGGGAGGGGCAGGAACTCGCCTCCCTACTGCTGCACTTTCTCGACTGGCGCGGCCGCTGGCTGATCGCCCCAGAGACGGTGCCCTCCGATTCACGCTCGCCGTTGTTCCTGGTGGCCATGCCTAAGGCGGGCGCCAATCTGCTCGTCGAGTTTGCCCGAAGGCTGGGCTACCGGGACGGTGTGGAGTTCAAGGAATCTGCCGAGCCTGCACACTGGTACTATCTCGAACATTCGAACCCTCACACGGCGGCGACCGATTTCTTCAACGGCAGCCTTCGCCGGAATCCATTGGATCCCCGTGCGCATGCGTTTCCGCGCACGCCCACCCTGTTCATATACCGAAACCCGCTCGATATCTGGGCGGCGGAGGGCGACGATGTTCAGAAGAGTGGAAGCGCGCTTGCTCTCGGCTATCTCCGCGACCTTCCGCACGCGAAGCGCCTGGAGTGCTTGCTGGACGACCCGTGGCTCCTCGGGTCGGTGCGGGACCGCGTGGGTAGGTTCCTGGCGTGGCTAGAGTTCCCGAGCGTCATTCCTCTTTCCTACGAGGAACTGATCGGGGCGAAGGGCGGTGGCGACGACCGTGCCCAGGAGGATCTGGTCTGGTCAATTCAGTTGAAGCTGCGGGTTCCGGGCCAACCGCGCCGAATCGTTGCCGGCATGGTCGAGGCCGGCGCCCTGGCCCTCGACGATGGAAATGTCGGCCGGTACCGCAAGGTGCTGACGAACCCGCTCTTCCACCAGTTCCTGCGTACCAAACAGGACTTCATGGATATCCTGGGCTACACGGCGCAGGACTGGTTGCATGACCCGCTCATGTCCGAACGTGTGGCAGAATTCCGGCGGCAATCGCTGCGGCTGCTCGACATGAACGACGTGGTGCCCCCCTTGCAGCTGCCCCGCATGTGAAATGCCCGCGCCCTCATGGTGGGGACCATGAGGGCGCGGCATCACACGAGACCGTAATATCCTTGATCTTGTGAGCATGAAGACACGCGACACAGAATCTTACAAGCACGCGGAGACTACAGTTGCACGAGCACCAGAACTGAATGGGAGTTCCAGATAGCGGCCAGTGGCGAATGTCAACTCCGGGTCGAGAGCGCCCCTTGCCCACGGCTCTAGGTTTTCCCAGGCCGACTGGCCGGTTCGGAGAAGTTAATCGGGCAGAACCCGGCCAGTGACCATCCCGAAATGATGGCCTGTTAGCGGACGGTCGCGGATTCTGGTGCACTGAGCATGCGTGGCTGGTCGAGAACGACTCAACAGCTCCAACAGCAAGGACTGAGGTCCAGTCAAGCCTCGTTTCCCTGCAGACGCGGCATTGGGTGCCAGCGTACAGACCAACGCTGCGTCAAAAGCCTAGGCTCCTCCTTTTAGTCGCAAATGCGACACGCGTCGTCCATATCAATCCTCAACCCGACCTGGCAATGTCCGACATTTTCAACTTGAATCGATTTGCAACGATATTGCTGCTCAGCGTTGTTGTCGTCGGTGCTACCGGGTGCAAACCCTACGCTGACGCAGAGGCAGGCGCCGTGCCCACGGTCGAGGAGCCGTCGCAATCCGCTGCAGCATCAGCGAAGCCGCGACCTGACTTGTCGGGCCGCACGCGCTTCGGAATTGCATCGTTCTACGCGAAGAAGTTCGCAGGCAGAGAAATGGCGGACGGTACCAAAATGGACCAGCACGGCGACAACGCCGCGAGTAAGACGCTTCCCCTCGGTACCACGGCGATGGTGACCAACACTGAGACCGGCCAAAGCGCGCAAGTGACCATCCAAGACCGCGGGCCATATGTAGCGGGGCGCATCGTGGATCTCTCAGTATCGACAGCACGAAAGATCGGAATCACACAACACACGGGCATCGCAACAGTCACCATCGCCCCGATCTCGGTTCCGCTGCCGGACGGCAGCATCAAACGCGGCGCGGCGACGCTTGATGCGAAACCCTGAGAAGTCGGAACGGAACAAGGTGAGGGGCGGCCGGCGGCCAATCTGAGACGTTTGGCTAATGGAGTTCGCAACCGCGAAGCCGGGCGAGTAGCGCGCGCGAACGGATTCAAACCACCGAACCAATGTCGGGGACTTTAAGCGCACGTAATTCAAAACTCTACAAATCAATCACTTGCAACGAATACAGTGCCGAGCACTGTCAGCTCAAGGCACAATCACTTCACACGCCGCGCAGCGGAGTTGCAGGTTCGACGGCGATTGGTCAACGTGCTTGCTCTAGAGTTGGATGAGACCAGTCGTCGCCGCAGCTGATTTTCGCGGACTGGTTGTAAAACCTACGCGGTGAGTCCGACCGCATGAACGGTACCGAGGGACGCAATGCATCTTGCCAAGCCGATGGGCCTCGACGAAACTCACGATCCACCGGGAGCCGACGACGGGCGTAAGCCAATTCCCCACCGCGCGCGATCAAACGTGCGAGGGCTTTTCTGCGCGATACTTTGCGGCGTGGCCTGCGGCTGCGGCGGTGGAGGAGGAGGCAGCAGCAGCGGCAGCAATCCCCCGCCACCACCGACCAGCGCCTCACTTCTCGCCGTCACGAATGCGACGACCGGGACCATCGACATCCTCACGATCGACACACAGACGGGCACCCCAACGCCGATCGCCGGCAATCCTCTGCCGGATGGGCCGACGCCGTCAGCCGTTTCGATTGATCCCCAGAAACGGTTTCTGTACGTGACCTCCACCTCGGGCGAGGTCAGGGGGTACCTAATCGACCCATCGACCTTGAACCTGACCGCAGTCACCGGGAGTCCGTTTTCGACGAGCGGCCAGGCCGTCGCGATTGCCATCGATCCCAGCGGACAATTTGTACTGACGGCCAACGGCAGCGCGAACACCGTGTCGGTATTCACGATTGGCTCGACCGGAACCCTCGCTGAAGTGGCGGGGAGTCCCTTTGCCGCCGGAGCGGATCCCAGCGCGATCGTCGCTGCGGCGGGTCAGTTCGTATACACCGCGAATACGGCCGGTCGCAGCGTATCCGCCTACAGCCTGGACACCACGAGCGGCGCTCTTACGCCCGTGGCGGGCAGTCCGTTTCCCACCACAGGGTCGCCGAACGGATTGGTCGTTGATCCTACCGGCACGCATGTCTACGCGGCCGAATCGCAACCGAACGAATTGTCCGGCTTTTCGATCGATACCACTACCGGCGCACTAACGGCTATTCCCGGCAGCCCATTCGCGGCCAGCTACGCGATCCGGTCACCGGTCATGGATGCGGGAGGCAAGCGGCTGCATGTTGCGAACGGCACCAACGTAGACTGCTTTCTGGTCAACGCCAGCTCGGCCGCCTTGACGGAAATTGGACTGTCTTCCACGAACGGACGAGCCATTGCCCTGGCGCTCGATGGTCCAGACAACTTCCTATATGTGCTGGACAATGTCGACAACCAGGTCGAGGTGTTTTCGATCGATCCGACCGACGGCTCGCTGACGCTCATCACAGGAAGCCCCTTCGCGCTGTTTCCGGGCGCAGGCAACCAGAATCTTGGGCCAAACGCGATCGCCGTACAGCACTGAAGGCGACGAGCGGCACAGCGACGCACTTCTCCGCGCCGATTGACACGCGCCAACCGACGCTCGCGGGGGACCCGCGCTACGGGTTGCTGCTGAACAAGATCAACCTTGTGCAGTAGCGATGGCGCTACGGACGTCTTATCGGGCTACTCGATAGCGGACAGTCAGGATCGGCAGCTCGGGGTCGACACCGGAAGCCCAAGCTCGATCGCGCACTACTTCACGGCGAGGGATCAGTTTACGCGCGCTGCTTCGCCATTGGTGCGACGCACTCAAGCGCCGCCGCAACCAGTTGGCATCTGCAGTTCTGCAGGAGTACGCTCGCCGCAAAAGCCATACGTCACCAGATCGAATAACTGAAATTCGACACGCGGGAGGAACATAGACATGTCCATCAATGAAGCGAAACTCAATGAGTTTCTCGGCAAGGCAGTGGGTGATCTCGGAGCGGCGATGAGCGCTGCATTGATGCTGGTTGGAGATCGGCTCGGCTTATACAAGGAGCTCGCCAAGGGTCCCGTGACATCCTCGAACCTTGCACAGCGAACCGGCACGAACGAGCGCTACGTTCGCGAGTGGCTCGGTAACCAAGGCGCCGGCGGATACGTGCAGTTTGATGCGAAGAAAAATGAATGGTCGCTGAGTCCGGAACAGGCCCTCTGTCTTGCGGATCCGAATGGGCCGGTCGATATGCCGGGCGCGTACAACATCGTTGAAGCCACTTTTCACGCCTTAGGCCGTACGCTCGAGAATTTCCGGACGGGGAAGGGCATGGAATGGGGCGAGCACCATGCGTGTCTCTTTCATGGAACGGAGCGGTTCTTCCGCGCCGGCTATAACGCCAACCTCATCACCTCGTGGCTTCCGGCTCTGGATGGGGTGGTTGAAAAACTCGAGGCGGGCGCGAAGGTGGCCGATGTGGGCTGCGGCCACGGCGCCAGTGCAGTGCTCATGGCGAAAACATATCCGAAATCCACGTTTATCGGCTACGACTACCACGCCGATTCGATTCGCACAGCGCGTGAAAGAGCTGCGGCTGCCGGCGTAACGAACGCACGGTTCGAGGTGGCCGATGCGGTGAGTTACCCCGGAGAGTCATTTGATTTGATCGCATTTTTCGATTGCCTGCACGATATGGGAGATCCGGTTGGAGTGTCGCGCCACGCGCGGAGCGCACTCAAGAACGATGGGACGGCAATGATCGTCGAGCCGTTCGCGAACGACGATGTACAGGAGAATCTGAATCCGGTCGGTCGAGTGATGTACGGAGCGTCCTCGCAGATCTGTGTGCCGGTATCGCTTGCGCGCAATGGCCCCGCACTTGGCGCGCAGGCGGGCGAGCGCCGATTACGTGAGGTGGTGATGGAAGGCGGTGGCTTCAGCCGATTTAGGCGCGCCACTGAGACCCCCTTCAATCTGGTGCTCGAAGCACGCCCATAGACGGGTCGCAGATTAAGTTCCGAATCGCGCGGGCGGCGCCGACCGCTGGCGCCGGTAGCCGGGCCTGAAAGCTGTCAGTCGCCATCGACGCTCGGGGTCGAAAGCGGTCGCAACTGCGGAACCAATCTGCGAGTCCCAGTACTTGCGTCAAGCCACGCGCATGGAGCCGTTCGCGCAAGACCGTTGTGCGGGTTGGCCGCTTTCACCGTTCTGGTGTGTGGTCGACCAAGTTTCAGCCTGCGGAGGGACTGGGGATTTTGCTCCACTGCAGAGTGATTGGAAGTGCCCGCGCAAGGGTCGTTTCCATAGTGGGTGTTTAGTGGGTAAATTAGGTCGAGCTATAGAAACGACCTTTAGAATCAATCGCTTATGTGCAGGTTCGAGTCCTCTCCTGGGCACCAATTTCCTTATCTTTCAATGTAATGCCACTCTTAATTCAAGTAATTTAGAGTAATGAACATGCGCGCGCGCTCCATGCCGAGTTGAGAGCTCCTGACGCGAGCGAATAGCGCTATACCATGCAGGGTTGAACGCAGCGCGCGACAACAATGCGACTTCCTGTCGAAATCGTGATCCGTTCGATTCGATTTCAGCGTCGAGTTAGTGACTCTCGGACACTGGACGATGGACTATCCACACAAGCAAGTGAGGCCAGGGATGATGCGCGCTACGATCGCTTCGACGGATCGAAGCCCCCAGCAAGTGTATGAGTGCACCGTGTGGCGCTCCTGTATCGGATCGACTTCGCCGAGCCTCACGCTGGCGAACTCAAAGATCATTGGCATGAAAAGCGCCGCGGCGACAGTCCTTTACCTACTCTTCTGCGTACCGCTCGCGCAAGCCGAGCCGCCTGGCTCGAGCGGCCTGAAGTTCGCTGCGCCCAGCTGCACGCGAAGCAATTTGCCCCGGGCTTCGCGCTCATGTGGAGCGCGACCGATCGCATCCCAGCGCCGGATCTCGGTGAGTTCGTAGCGAGCCTTGCGGACCCGTCCACGCCGGATACCTCGGACCTCGCCGCGTTCGCTGCCGCCTACACTGAAGTGCGCCACGCGCGCTGGGAACGAGCCGCTGCGGCGTTCGTTGGGGCCAAGCGGCTACCCCTACGGGTTTCCCTACCTGGCCATGGCCACTGCCAAAATGGCTGCAAAGACTGGTGATCTCGCTAGCGCAGAAAAAAAGCGTTAGGATCTCCCGTTCTGAATGTTGCCTACCCCGCGCAGTTCGACGTATCCCTCGGTCAAGCGATCTTTGCCGCCGTTCGCCACGATTCTGATGCCGCGCTTGAGTTTCTGCGCCGTGCGTTCAACGATCGGCCGAACACCGATGATCGTGCAATCTCGACCGAGTACGAATACGCAGAGGTGTGCGAGTGGATCTACGGTGAGACTCACGATCCGCGCTTCATCGAAAGGCTCCTGCAGTGGACCGACTCCTATCAGAGGGTCCAGCCGACCCAGGCATGGCCGTATGCGATGGAATATACCTACTCGCGGCCCGGTCCCAGGCGCGTAAGGGCCTTGGCGCTGACGCTGTATCTGGATCCGAAATCACCACGCATCAAGCGGGCGACCCCCGGGGAGGTAAAGGAAGCACGTGGCTGGCTGAAGACAAACAACCCTTTCCTCAAGCATTCCCCGCAGAGCCCCGAAACTGTGGCGCGCAGCGTTAGTGATGATTTGTGAGCCTCTGGCGCGAGGCGCCGATGACGAGCCAATCCCTTGCTTGTTCGGCTTCCTCATCCACCACTTCCCGGGACATCACCCAGGCTTGGGTATCTCACCGTTTCTTAGGCGCTGACCCAATCTTCTCCATACGAATATTTAGCCAAGCTGATCGTAGAGCCGCCCGACTCGGCGCTACGCATTTATTAGCGGGCGTGCGCAAGTTCTTCGCGGACGATCTTCCGCACCTGCTCGGCAGTCATCGGTTTTTCCGCGACGCCGACGTGCTGCGCAAGCGCTTCGTTAATGAGTGTCTGATACCCGATCCCCTTCTGCGCGGACTCAGCCTTGAATGCAGCGAGGATCTGATCGTCGATGTAAATCGTGATGCGGGTCTTGCCCTTCGTTGGAACAGCTTGCCCGCGTCGCCCCTTGGAGAAATCGTACTCAGCCTTCATACTCTTTGCGCTCCTTCGCGGTGGCTCTTCGAACAGAGATTAGCCGCTCGTTGTCATCGCGTTCCGTCCACACCACAACCAGGAGCTCACCGCTGGTATTCGCGCCGATGGTAATCCAGCGAGGCTCGCCTTCCGAGGACTCATCCTCGATCGTAAGGCCCAACGGATCGTTCAACACACCTTCCCCCTCGACCAAGGAGAGTCCGTGCTTCGCGATATTGGCGGCGTCCTTATCGGGATCGAACTTCGAGCCCATGTACGTATATTATATGTACTGCGTGCATATATCAACACTGATAGAAGAGCGGCGCGCACTAAGCTCGGCGCGCGCGATCACACTGCCGAAATGCTGCTGATGGCGAACGTTTCAGGCAGATCTAAAGCGGCCGTCAAACCGCAGCTCGCGAAAGCCATGCGCATGCAGCCGTTCGCGCAACGACTTTGACCAAGTTTCAGCCGGCGGAGACCCTGAATTTGCTCCACTGAAGATTGCCTGAAAATGCCCGCGCATGGGGCGCCTCCACAGTGGGTATTTAGTGGGTAAATGAGGTCCAGCTATGAAACAACATTTAAAATCAATTGCTTAGGCGCAGGTTCGAGTCCTTTCCTGGGCACAAATTCATATATTTTTCAATGTAGTACAACTACTACTTAAAGTAATTTTGAGTCGCTCCGCAGCGTTTCCGACTGCAGCGCCGTGCAATCGTCCGGCCTCTCGGCTCAAAGCAAATCTCGCGTATCAGTAGCGGTAGTGATCGGTCTTATATGGCCCTGCCTGCTCGACACCGATATAACGCGCCTGGCGGTCGGTGAGTAACGTAAGCTCGGCGCTGAGCTTCTTCAGCTGCAAACGCGCCACTTTTTCGTCCAGATGTTTGGGCAGCATATGCACGCCGATCGGATACTTTGCGGTATTCGTATAGAGTTCAATCTGCGCCAACGTTTGATTAGCAAACGACGAGCCCATGACATAGCTCGGGTGACCAGTGCCACAGGCCAGATTCACCAACCGACCCTTGGCCAAGAGAATGATGCGCTTGTCGTCGGGGAAGATAATATGATCGACCTGCGGTTTGATGTTTTCCCACGTGTATTGCCTGAGCGAGGCGCAGTCGATTTCGTTGTCGAAATGGCCGATGTTGCAAACGATGGCGTTATTCTTCATGCGCTTCATGTGTTCGTGCGTGATCACATGAAAGTTGCCGGTGGCGGTGGCAAAAATATCAGCATGCTCGACCGCGTAGTCCATGCTCACGACGCGATACCCTTCCATCGCCGCCTGCAGCGCGCAGATCGGGTCGATCTCGGTTACCCACACCTGCGCTGAGAGCGCGCGTATCTGGAATTCATTTGCCGGGAACCTGACGTTCGTGACAGTCCCGTTGGGTCGAGATTTGCCGGCTGCCGACGGTCCCGGGTTCGTCTGGCGCTTCGTCTTCGGCGCGCCGGCGGCGATCCTGCTGCTCTCAGTCCTAACTTCGCACGTGGCCAATGCGCAAGTGATAACCTTTGGCGTGGCGCGGCAAATTTGCCGGCATTCCCGTGGCGGTCGAGTAGCGCGTCCCGCTCAGTACTTGACGCTGCAGCCGTACGGTCGGGTCACCGGATGCGCAACCGGTTTGCCGTCAACCACCGCCAGCATCGCTTCTTTGAGATATGGCTCGGCCTGAGCGATGTCGCTCACGTCCGCGGTGGCAATGCTGTCGATGCCACCCATGTACTGCAGGATGCCGTTTTTGTCGATAACGAACATGTGCGGCGTGGTCTTCGCGTGATACAGCCGCCCCACCGTTCCGGACGGATCAAGCAGCACGGCAGTCGGCTCCGCGTGGCGGGACCGCGTTAGCGCGTCGGCTCCCGCGCCGTCGACATAGCCCTGCTTGCCGGGCGCCGAGGAAATCACACTCAGCCATATCACGCCATGCTGCTGCGCCAGCGCCTGCATGCTCTGCATGTTGCCGCTCGTGTAGTGTTTGCGGGTGTACGGGCAGTCCGCGTTGGTCCATTCCAGCACCACCGTCTTGCCGCGAAAATCGGCGAGGTCCCGAGTTTTGCCTTGGCTGTCCACCGCGGTGAACTCAGCCGCGGGTTGGCCGATCTGCGGCTCATCGCTCGCTGCACGCAAAGTCACGGCGAACGCGCTCAAGGCGGCGAGCAGTACGGCCCCGAGGGCGGCATGTTTACGCATATGAAAGACTCCTTAAGTCCAAAGAGGCTCCGGGTTCGGCAACACCTGCTTAGTTTTGCGATGCCGTCATTTGGTTCCCCTTCCCCGGGATGAAAAAGGCCGCCTCGCGGCGTCCAATTTCACAGGAGCGCAGCGCCGTTCTTGCGACGTTGTTACTTTCGAGGACTGAGTTGCAACACACTGGGCCCAGCTTCCCGTATGACCGAGACGCTGCCCTTCTGCGAGATAGAGCTCGCTTCTTTGCAGCCCTTGTGCACTGCGCTGCAATTCGGCGGTCCGCTCTGCCACTTTCGTCTCGAGTTGATCATGGGCCCGTCGAAGTTCTCGCTCGCTAGCGGCCAGCGCAGTCTCGGTGCGCCGATGCTCCTCGACGAGGCGTGCCATCCTGAATGCCGTCGCGCCGTGACACGCTGCCACGGAGAGTAGCAGCTGGTCGATTTCGCTGGGAAAGTCCGGCCGATCGCATGCCGCGGCGACCAGACCGGCTTCGGCATTGACGCCGAGCGGAAGGACAATGCCGCCCCCTCTCTGCACGCCATCGCCGGCGCCTGGAAAGATTACCGCGTGCGAGAAACGACCGCCCCCGTCACAGTAGTGCTGCAGCCGCTCCAGAAGTGTCGGCGCGGCCGTGCCACACGAGACTTCGGCCGCGCCCTTGCCGTCGGAATCGCGCAAACGCACCAAGACAAAGTCCAGATTAACAATGTCGTCAGCAGATCAGCCAGATCGGTGGCGATGCCCTGCGATTCTCGCCCTACCCACACCGACGGAACTGCAGAGAGCGCGACCAGATCCCTGAGGACTTTCTGGAGTGGGAGGCCGTGAGGATCCGAGCCTACTGGCATGTGTCAGCTCGCCGTCCTTGCCGACCGTCGCTCGCGCATCTCATCGAGAAACTGCTCGGGATGAACAAAGAACGGGTTTTCACGCAATAAGCCGCCAATAATGACAAGCGGGTGTGTCCGCAGGATGTCCAGCGCCACGCTTGCGCCAAATTTAGACGAGTCGTAGTTACACACGACCGGATCGTCGTACTTGAAGAGAAGGCCATTCAGGCGCGCCTCGTATTCCACCAAGTTTTTCACGGCCGATTGGTCGAGAAACAGGCAATCCATGTGATGTCCGACCAACTTGGTACGCGCGTAGCCGGCACCCGCGCCCGATTGGAGTACTTTTTCCACTGAAGCCAGCATGGCATCCTGGTCGAACCGGTGGTCCCGCACATACATGTCGGTCCAGGGCAGCACCTCCAGTTGGCCTGTTTGCATCATCCGTTGAACGTCTATTCCTGCATCCGTCAGTCGCTTCAAATACCCTTCCCGATTCTCGGCAGCCACGATGTGCGTAGCCTTTTCCCCCCGATCGAAGCCATCCTTGTAGAACGAGCCAAGCACCCTGTGCTCCTCGTCGATGCTGTTAAAGAAAGCGCAAACATGACGGTGGCGCCCCAGAGTGCCCCCGGCACACCGCATTGATTCATTCCTGGTTTCCATATGTCACCCCACATGCGATAAAGCAGACCCTACCATTCGCGCCGCTCGACTAAGGTGCGTCCCGCAAAGAAATGACTGCCATCTTTAGCTAGGCGCCCACCCCCCGGATGCAAAGGCAGAGTGAACTGGATGGCCGCACCGTGAAGTACATTGGGCACAGCCCAGATGCGCCCCCGTGAAGTTCGATGATCGAGCGGTAGATCGATAGTCCCATGCCCATGCCACTGATTTAGTGCGGGTCGATTTTTTATCGTATCCGTATGCCGCCTCAATTCATGAGACCACGGTTAGCTCCTAGAATCCGTCACGAAGGCGATCGCCCCACACACGGCACACGACGCTACGCCTCACGCGCCGCAGCAACCTGTAGGCCAATCATCGGTCTGTTCGTAAGAAACTGCCCACGTCGCCATTAACCTCATCCTGATCTGAATGCAGCGCAGTTCTCTCGGCGGACGTTAGCCTGCGAACTGTTCGCGCTCACACGCGCCAATCCCGGCGCCCTATTAATTTCTGATGCTGCGCCGGACGGACAGGCATTCTCATGTTCGGCCCGTCGGTGGACGTCACGACGCACGGTGGATCTGAATCTCATGCCGCGAAGCGGTCATTCGCGACGGGCAGGTTGGGGTCCGCGACCCGTCTAAGGACGCCGCCGGTCCTGTCCGCATCGGGCGGCAGTCCGATCGGCCATGAACGGACGGCACGGGTTGTATTTCGTGCTCCGAAGAGCGGACACTGGAGTTCTACTGTAGAAGGGGACCTGACCTGATGCCGCGCCTCAGCGCAGCCCGAAGCGTCCGACGGAAAACTGGAAGAACCCGCACGCGTCGCTTCCGCCCGTCACGTCTGTGGCCAAACGCTCGCTTGAGACGACGTTGGCAACGCGCTTACCGGCGTGCATCGGTGGTCGTGAAGGTCATCATTGGTGTGGCGGTCGTCCTAACGCTCTCGCTCGCCATCAACTGGATCTATCAGGTCATCAGCAAGCCATCGGAACTGTTCTTTCCCGTTAGCGGAACACTCTACAAGACACCGTCTGAAACGTGGCGACAATACGCACCCATCTTTAGAAAGTACGCGACGAACGTGATCACCCCCGACCTTCTCGCGGCGATTGCGCAAGTGGAAAGCTCTGGAAATCCGGTGGTGCGCACGTACTGGCGCTGGTCATGGACAACACAGCCCTTCGAGGTGTACCGGCCGGCTTCGAGCGCCGTTGGGATGTATCAGATTACCGACGGAACGTTTGCAGAAGCGAGGCGCTATTGCATTCACAATCACACTGTCGCGGAGGATGGGCCTTGGAATAGTTGGCGATCGTGCTGGTTTAATAGCCTGTATGCCCGGGTGGTGCCTACTCACGCTGTCGAGCTCACATCGGCCTACCTCGACCGGAGTGTCGCAATCACCCTCGAGCGGCACCGAATGGCCTCCGCTGTCTTGGCTCCGAAATCAACTGGACACGCTCGATCTGATTTTGTGTGAGTGCTGACGACGTGCGGCAGTCTATGATCTTCGTGAATACTTTTTGAATAGCGCGGTCTGCCGCGTTCAGCGGCAGAAGCTCCGGTTTTTTTCCCCAAGGTCGGAAAATCCGGCCCCCGTAAAAGCCTTACGAGCCGAGATCTCACGAGGCCCGCTACCCCAGCACCCCTGCAAATCGAGGCCGTGAGCGATTTCTCGGTCGTGAGCTTCACGCTGTCGCCTCCCTCGAGATGGCGAGCGTCGCTGTCGCCGGCACTGGATTATTCGTCGGCAGATGGGCGCCGGCGACCATCGCAGCGAGTTTCTCCCGCGCCGCTTTCGCCCAACCCTGCCACTTCGGGAGCTTGACCGCGCAGCCATGAACGTACACTTCCTGCGGAGTCACCACGTCACCGCCCCCCAGGGGCTCGAGCGCCCAGTGCGGGCGGACCCCGTTGTAGCGACGGCGGAACTGCTCCAGCGATTCGCGTGCCTCGGCGGGACTGGTATAGAGCTTCCAGTACACCTCTTCGGTCTTGAGGGTCTGGTGAAATCTCTCCAGGAGCCCGAGCTGCGTCGGCGTACGGTACTGGATGCGCACGTGCGCGTAGCGCCCGGCGATGTGCGCCTGGAAATGCCGGGCAAGAAAGCTCGAGCCGTTGTCGGTCACCAGGAACGGTGTTTTCGCGAGCGGCCCGTGCAGCCGCTCGGCTTCGGCACGCGCTGCATCGAGCGCTGCGGCGATCTGGCGGGCGCTGTAGCTGGCCGTAAAGTGACAGGCCAGCAGATAGCGCGAGTAATAGTCAATCACCGTCACCGCGTACCACCAGCCGTGGCCGGGAATGTGCAGGTAGGTCACGTCGGCCTGCCACAGCTCGTTCGGTCCCGACGGCAAGAGCTCAAAGAGCCGCGCCGTCTGGTAGATCGCCGCCTCGCGCACTCGGGGCTTCTGCAAGAGCCGCGCCGCCTTGAAAACCCGGTAAACCTGCTTGTTCGTCACCCCAAGCCCTTCACGCCGGGCAATGATCGCGATTCGCTTGTAGCCCCACCACGGATAGCGCTGCGCAAGCGCTTCGATCGCCGCCGCAAGCGCCGGGTCGATCACCTTGGGCTTGCGGCCCGGTGGGCGCCGAGGCTCCTCTCCGCTCCGCCGCCCGTACCAGCTCGAGCGGGCGACCCCGAGCCAGCACAGCAGCTGCTTCAGCCGCACAGAACCTTCAACGTCCGCTTCGAGCCCTTCGCGCACCATCACCCGCAACTCCTCGCTGAGCTCTACTGGCCCGAGAGTTTTTTTAAAATCCGATTGGCGACCGTAATCTCTCCGATCACCTGGTCTCGCTCGGCGAGCTGCTCCTGGAGCTTCCCAATCTCTTTCGCCTGCACATCACTGCCCCCACGACCAGAAAGCCCTGCAGCCCCACCGCGCAGAAACTCATCGCGCCATCGATACAGCGTCTGCTCCGAAATCCCGGCGCGGCGCGCGATCTGCGCCGCGGGCTCCTCCTTCAATAACAGCCTCAGCACCAACTGGGTGCGCTGCTCAACCGTCAACTCCGACTTCTTACCCATCGCATACCTCCGAACCTCTGGTATCACTTTACCTCGTGTCCAGAGAATCCGGAGCTATACACCGCCACACTCCAACACCAGCAGAACCTGGCGGCGGTGATACACCTGTGCGGCGCCGCCGCTGGCGACGACTACGCGAGACGCGGTTTTAGGTTGATTGACGGCCAGCGGTGTGGGGATCACGACGTCCGCGTGTATCTCGCTCACATCAATGCGATGAAGGGCTTGTTCGACCGCCTCGCACGAATTCAATCAGACTCTGTACCGTCCTCGTCTACCGCGGTCTCGCTCTGGTATCCCGGTGCATCCACGCGCTGGAACGGCCAACTTAACTGCCGTCCGGATTGCGGACATTGAAGACCGGCCGGTGTGGGTCGAGCCGCGTCAAAGCGTCATTTGCGAGGCTCTGATTTGGAGATATACGCGATGAACGCCCCCATCGAGTTCGATACGCAGAGGTTGTTGTTGAGGCAGTGGACGGCGGCAGATCGCGAGCCATTTGCGGCACTCAACGCAGATCCCAAAGCGGCGCGGTCTTTGATCTGTTGATCGGTCAGTCCCGCCTTCTTCAAAAGCGGCTCTAGCTCAATGCCAGCCCGTCGCGCGCATGCATAGGCATGCCGGGCGATCCCCCTGCGGCAGTCGGGAGCGCGCCGAGACGATTTCGTATCGACATCATTCACGATCTTCGCGCTCAATAACTGCAATTGCAGTTGGCCTGAGGCGACAACGTTTTGGCACATGATGGCAAGACATGCATGCGAATTCGCGTGTATACGGCTTGCAGAGAGCGAAAGTCTTATGGACAGATTGGTCGCATTCTATCCCGGCGTCTCGATAGTCTAATAATAATTGGAACGCAAGGCCATGTTATCTAAGCGCTCAAAGTATGCCCTCGCAGTCGACACCATTTCTGCCGCGGTGTATGTCGCGTTAACCGTATGGCTCTTCTATAGGTCGAAAATGGCCGCGGCGGCGGCTATCCGGGACTACGGACACAACGTAGATTCGGGTGCAATTGAGTCCGTGGTGGCGGGCCTCTGCGCCCTCGTCGCAGTCGCCTTTGGAGTTGCCGCCGCCGCTCTGTATCGTGATTGGCGGATTAAGTGGTACTTACACTGGGTGGCGGTCCTACTTGCAGTCGTACCAGTTGTGGTGGATGTTTTGCATTAGTCTTGGGGCGCCGTGCGTTTGCGCACAGTACTTTGCCGCGCCGTCTAACTATCGGGCATGGACTCCTCCGTCAAGTAGTGATTCGAGAGGACCTGCGAGCGATCGGCACGAAACTCAACGCCGCTCACATACTAGAAGGCAGCGTACGCAACTCCAATGCCCGGGGTCGACACCGGCGGTACGACCCGTCGGCTGCAGCCGGCAATTCGCGTCGGTGACGGTGGCAAAGCGGCTGCTCCGCAGCTGACATTCGCTTCGCGCCATGAGCTAACCGCGTTGGATTGATGTATCGGACGCCAAACGGCTATTTGCGCCCGTTGCCGGCAAAGGCGGCGGTCACACCGAGGCCGACGAACACGCCACCGGTGACGTAACGTTCCCAGCGCAAGTAGTGCCCGTTGCGCTTGACCCATCGCCCAGCCGTGCCAGCGACCAACGCATAAAGACCATCACTCGTCAGACCCATCAATGTGAACATCAGACCGAGAAAGGCGATCTGGAAGGCCACCGCGCCGCGCGAGGGATCGACGAACTGCGGCAAGAACGCCAAGAAGAACAGCGCCGTCTTCGGATTCAGCAGATTGACGACGAAACCGTCGCGATAGAGCCGCCCCAGGCTACGCCGCGGCAGCTCTATCTGCGCGGCCGGCGTGTCAGTCCGGCTGAGAATCCGCCGCGCCCCGATATAGATTAGATAGCCGGCGCCCGCATATTTGACGACCGCGAAGGCAAGCGCTGAGGAGGCCAACAGAGCTGACAGCCCCAGTGCCGCCGCCAGCACATGTACAAGCGTTCCCGTTGTGATACCACAAACTGAGGCAAGCCCAGCGATACGGCCCTGCTCGACGCTGCGCGCGACGATATAGAGAACAGCCGGACCCGGTGTCAGCAGCAGCAGGATCGCCGCCACGGAGAAAATTCCGATCGACGTCGCGTTTGGAATGACAATGTCCATGCAGCAAAGCTCCGTCCCTACGATTATTGCCCTACCTTAGCCGATGCAGGACAACCTGCCAACCGGATCGCAGAGTTGCTGCCGGGCAAATTCACAGGACATCTCCAGGCGCAGCAATGAGCGACAGTAGTGTCCGCGACAGGCGCCGGTCGGCCCAACTGGGGTCATTGACCATGCCTGAGTGCCTGCCGGTAAGCGGCCGTTCACCTTTGAAGAGGTGTGGTGCTAAATGGTGGTAGCCGATTTTGCCCTCGAGAAACTCGTAGCGCCGCTGCACCCTCAGGTACCACCGGGGTAGCCTATCCGGTGTTCATGTCCACGGTGACGAGCGGCGGCACGGCACCTTTCACGTGGTCGGAAACGGGGCCCTGCCTCCCGGCCTGTCATTGAGCTTGAGCGGGCAACTTTTGGGAACGCCGCGCAGGCCGTTGATCGAACGAAGCGGCGTAGCGAACGTGGCGGAAATCGGCATCGATACTCTTGCTGCTCGTTTGCGAGACGACGCGGTCGCGAATGACCGCGTGATTTTTCTGCCTAGAATTGACGGCGCCTGGGCGCGGCTTACGTAGGGAACCGTTCCCCGTCCGCGTCAACCGCCACCGAGGCTCCTCGACCCACGGGGCTCAGCCATCCCGAGAGAGGGTGCGCGCCTCGGGTACCACCCGGCGGCTGTAGAGCGGGGCGGCCTCGCCGCTCGCGATCCGGTGGCCCAGACGGCTGAGGTCGATCTGGGACCCCCTCCCCAGAAGCACGTAGCCGAGATTGCCCCGACGCCAGGCAACCGTCTGCATCTCGCCAACTTGCCGCGCCTGCGGCGAGGCATCGGGCTCTCGATCGCGCGTCACGCACAGCGCCACGGGCCCGCCGCCCTGCTCGGGCAAATACACAATTTGCACCACCGGCTGGCCGTGAAAATTGAGCCGCTGCACGCGCTTGAAGGCAAGCCCCGCGCTGCGCAGATCCGGGATCTGGATCGCCAGCGCATCGGCGCTATGCAGGTTCCCGACTATCTCGCGCGTCAATTGCGGATTCTCGGTCACGCTCGCCAGAGTCTCGCGCGAGTAGAGCTGCTGGTAATCGGCGACCGCCTGAATCCATGGGGCGACCGGTGCGGTCGCGGAAAGCAAGGGCCCTGCGTTCGGCCTCAGTTCGAGCGCCACCAGGCAGCACACTGCGCCGGCCACGAACGCCGCCGCCATGCGCGGCCAGACCCTGGCCGCCTTGACTCGGAGCGGAGCAGCCGCGCTCACGGCAGCGAGCTCACTGATGCGGCGCGCGAGTTGCGGCGGGACGGGCGGCAGCACCTGCCGCTCGAATGCGGCGCCGTAAGGTAGCGCCGAAGCCCGCATGGCGGACAACCGTTCGGCGAGCTCGGGCGAGCGCGCGACGGCAGCCTCGACTTCCCTGCGGCCTTCCGCCGACAGCTCGCCATCAACGTGCGCCATCAACAAAGTGTCGTCGATGCTCATTACAACGCGCCTCGCAGAGTTTGCACATTGGAAGATTGGTCGTCGAAGTGGCGGCCGATAGTCAGGCGCGCGCGGGCGAGCCGGCTCATGACAGTGCCGATGGGCACATCGAGCGCCTCGGCTGCCTCGCGGTAGCTCAAGCCTTCGACCGCGACCAGCAACATGACGGCTCGTTGCGCGTCGGGCAGCTGCTCGACCGCAGCGACGACCTCTCGATGCATCGCGTCCATCTCGGGAGTGAGCGCCGTGGCCTCGGCGAGCGTATCGCTGAGCTCATCGCTCCACTGCATGCTGGCGCGGCTGCGGATCTGGCGTGCGCGCAACTCATTCAGCCACACGGTGTGTGCGATCGAGAACAGCCAGCTCAGTACCGAAGTCCCTGGCTGCAGCTGGTGACGACGCTCGAGCGCGCGCACACAAGCCCGCTGCACCAGGTCCTCCGCGTCATGGCGGTCCACCGCGAGCCGCAGCGCGAAACGCCAAAGGCGCGGCAGCAGTGCGGGCAGTGCCGTGCTGAGATCTTCGGTCGTAATCGCAACTCCGTCCTGCACGATAGATGCCTTGTCATTGCCGGTTTACCGAGGAACACGCCGCGACCGCGATTTATTCCCAGCGCCGCGCGAAATATTTATCCGTCGGCGCGCAAACGCCGCAAACGAGTTTTCAGGCAGGTGGGACATGAGCGCGACTCATGGCTCCGGCGGGTGAGCATGACGGATCTCCCCCATTGGACGCCCAATACGTTTTCTCGGTGGCCGCACGACATCTGAGCTTCACGGCCGCGGCGGCCGAGCTGCACCGTACCCAGAGCGCCGGCCCTTCTAGCGCGACACCTGAGCTGGCCGGTTATTCCATCGCCATTGCGAAATATCTTTTTGCGCTACGGCCAGCCCGCCCCGGAATAACGGCTGCCCTCGCCTGTTATCCCCTCAAACCCTACTAGCTCGACCCGCAGCGACGCGAGGCCGGCTCGCAGCGGTAGAGACACATTTTTTAACTCTCAACCCTAAGGAGATCAGAGCATGGACATCGAAACACATATGGACCCCCGAATCAAACCAACGTTTGCAAGGAGTGATATGACTACTTCCACCAAGAACCACGGCGACTTCTTTTACCGCTCGCTCGTGGCCGTAGCGATGATCGGACCGATTCTTTTGGTGATTGCTGCTAGCACATTGCCTGAAGGCCTGGAGCGGGGCGCACTTATCGTGTACGGCCACGGAGTACTTCTGGCGGTCCTTGCGACCACCCTGGTTCTGCGCGCTGCGTATGCCTGGGGTTTCAGGCAGGCCGTGAAAATAGCCGCCTTCCAGCCGAGTTACTCCGTGGCCGACTGAGTGGGGGATAGCGCACCTTCCCTACCAGGGGTAGACCCAACAGTCACGTCACCAAGCGCCGCTTGGTGGCGTGACTCCCTTGGGCACTGCCGGGGGGTGCGGGATCCCCTCTACGTGGCCGGTGCGTTCAGTAACGCCGGTAGTGCATAGGCTGCCGCCGCGTCCTCGGGCCGCGCCACTTGAGCGCGCCACCATGCCGCCGTCAGCAGCTCCTCTCCTGGACATAAATCAATTATTTTTCAGTGTGATACAGATAATATTTAAAGTACTTTTTAGACGCATCTCCGACCGCAGCGCCCGTGCAGTCGTCGAGAGCTCAGGACGCGCGTCGTTTGAGGACCTAGTGGACGTTGGAACGATCAGCCGCCCTTTTTAGGTAAACAAACAATTAGCCTCAGTGTCGTCGCCCCGGCCGACATTGCATCGTTGCATTGGCCTCGTATATGCGCATATGATGCGCATAACACCGTGGAGTCACCGAAGTGAAGCGCAGCGCTGAGAAGGCGGCCCGCAAGCGGCCGGTCAACCTGACTTTGAGTGAGGAGCTTGTGGCGGAGGCCAAGGGCATAACGAGGAATCTTTCTGGTGTGGTTGAATCGCTTCTTGCCGATTTCGTGACCAAGGAGCGGGAACGCCGCATGGGCGTCGTCGAGGAGGCTCGGGCCACAGTCGCCTTGTGGAACGAGTTCGGCGAACGAAATGGATCATTCGCCGACGACCACTCAACGCTCTGATGGCACAGTTTGACGTCCATCACAACGGCGGCAAGCAAAAAGACACCATTCCCTTTGTGGTAATTATCCAATCGGGACTGTTCGACGGCTACCGTCGCCGTGTTGTGATCCCGCTCGTGAGGAAAGTCGAGATCAACCAGATCCCCAATCCGCGTCTTAACCCGACTTTCAAGGTCAAGAACGTCGCCGTGGTGTTGCATCCGCTGGAAATCGTTTCCGTTGCCAACGAGAACTTGGGCGAGCGGGTTGGATCGCTCGCCGCAGAAGGCGACGCGATCATTGCTGCGCTGGATGAGCTGATCACTCGTGCATTTGGGTGATTTTTCTTACCCGCTGCCGCAGGCCGAGACAGAAGATTTAAGCCTCACAGTCGCGGTGGGAATCTAGTGGAGCAAATTTCGTCGTCGCCATGAAAAGGCCTGTTTAGTCAATGAATTAGATAGAAAGCTCGAGTCCTCTGCTGGGCACCAAGTTCTTTACTTATCAACTTGATATAGCATTTTATTCTGGTCATTTATAGTTCATGCGCGACTCGAACTTTGGAGCGCATCGGCGTTGATTCGCGTGGTCATGAGCAGGCTCAATAGCACCAATGACTTGGAAGGCCCTCCTCTTCCCGAGGGTCCCAGCACACGAGTTTCACGGCCGGTTGGTCAACGCACCGCGCCCCATCAACCAGAGGGGCTGGAGGCTGCGATATCGGTTCCTTGCAACGCTTGACGTTGGACTGGATTCGTTTGAGCGCACTCGCCAAAGTGTCATGAACGTCTGTGAAGACTCAAGTCTGGATCGCCGTGTCCGGTAGGAGCGCATGCAGTGAGGGGTCCAATTGCAGCTCCTTCTTGATGATTGCCCATCTGTGCGCTCTACACGAAGTCGATGCGATACAATGAATTCGCCGAGTGGCCGGGAGGCAAGCGGATGGAACCGGAGCCGGGGGAGTCGTCGGGGCAGCGTCCGGACGCGGTCGTGTCCGTTGGGCATAGCCGGCTGTTCGCCTCGCTCTATGTCGAGCTGCGACAGTTGGCGGAGCATCAATTGCGGCGCAACGCGGGTGCGCCAGTCAGCCCAACAACTCTGCTGCACGAGGCCTATCTCGGAATGCACGGCCGAGATGCCGTATTTCCCGACCGCGAACGATTCATCGGATACGCGGCGCGCGTCATGCGAGGCCTGATCATCGACTTCGTGCGGGATCGGCGTGCTCTGAAACGGGGCGGAGACTTCCACTTCACTCAGCTGCCGACCCAGGTCCCTGAATTGGACAAGGACGAAACGGACCTGTCGCGACTATCGGAGGCGCTCGACGAGCTTGCCGTGCGCGATGCAAAACTGGCGGAGCTCGTCGATCTCAAGTATTTCTGCGGCTATACGTTCGATGAGATTGCAGCGCAGCGCGGCGCCTCAGTACGCACCGTTAAACGCGACTGGGAGAAGGCTCGCGCGTTGCTTTTCCATCAGCTGAAGGGCGTGTTCCATCCCGAGGACGCGTGCCGATCGATCGACGATCAATAACGATGCCCGCCGATAGCGCCAATTCCTCGCGGCCTCGTGCGGCCAATCCTCGATTCGAGCCCTGGGGCCACATCAAAGTCACCCCCGCGCCGTGATTGGCTACCAGTGAAGCTTGGGTTTGATCTGCTCCCACAGCGTCGGTCTGTGCGAGATCATTTGCTCGCGCACCGACGTGTACGCATCGGCGACTTGGCCCATCATCCCCTCTCGCGCGAGGAGGCGCGCCAGCGTCGCGCGCCGGTGGCGCCAGCTCCGCCACGCCTCATCGGGCCAATCCTCATCGTGCGCACGTTCGGCCGCTGGCGCGTAGAACCGGAATGCGCGCAGCAACAGCGCATGGGCTTTTAAGGGGTCCTGCACTGTGAGAGCGTTTTGCTCATCGGCCTTGCCGAAGCGGGCGAGTGCGGTGGGTTCGCCGGCGTCCGCGCCTTTCTGGTACCACGCCCAGGCTTGCGCCGGATCGGGCTGAAATTTGACTCCCGCGCCCGGCACGCCGGCTTCGTAGAGATGACCCAGTGCGAACGCCGCGATCGGCAGCCCGTCCCGCCAGGCTTTCTCGTAGAGTGAGACCGCACGCTGCGGATCGACTACCCCCGCCGTCCTGTCCAGCAGCAGGTCGCCCAAATCGATGCCGGCGGCACGGTAGCCTTTTGAGACCGCGAACTCGAATTGCCGCCGCGCACCGGGCACATCGTGCTTCGCCAACAAGGCACGCCCCCACTGAAAGTCCGATCGCACGGAATGCCTGGGCTGCGCAGCTTCCGCGGCGCAGGCGGGGTTGGCGATATCCGCGTTGATGTCGGGTTGCGCAGCACCCGATGCCAGGCGATCCGGATCATAGAATGCCGCGGCCGCTTGATCGCAGGCCGATCCTTGGCTCGACCTGGTTGTTGTTCGCGCATCGGCCGGCAGACCAAGCCGGGTTCGATCGACGTCCGACAGGACGTCGGTTTGCGCCGCCGCGTCCCAGGCGATCTGGTCATCGAGTGTCGCTGGAACGCGCCCCTCCCAGATTCGCGCCGTCTTATCCTCGGAAGCCGTAACGATACGCATGCCGTCGGGCGAGTAGGCGGCGGATTCGACGATATCGCCATGGCCGGACAGCACCGCGAGCTGCGCCCCGGTGCGCGCATCCCAGATGCGGGCGGTTTTGTCATCCGAGGTGGTGACGATGCGCGTGCCGTCGGGCGAGTAGACGGCGGATTCGGTGCGATCGCCATGGCCAGATAGCACCGCGAGCTGCACCCCTGTGCGTGCATCCTAGATGCGGGCGGTCTTGTCAGCCGAGGCGGTGACGATGCGGGTGCCGTCGGGCGAGTAGGCGGCGAAAATGGCGCTATTGCCATGTCCCGAGAGCACCGCAAGCTCAGCGTCGGCCGCGCGAATTTCCTGAAACACACTGATTGCGGCTGGCGTGTGCACCTGAGCGAATTCAGGATTCGTCAGCACTTCGAGGATGATGCCCTGCGCACCCGCCACATCCGCATCCTTGAGATGTTGGGCGGCGGCCTCGGTCAGCAGCCGAGACTGAGCCTGAAGCGCGGCGTCCCGCTGTCCCGCTGCGACCTTTGCCTCGTAGGTCGTCGCGGCCAGCCCGCCGGCGAGGGTGAGCAGCAGCACACCCGCTGCGGCGATCCCGACCCAGTGCCGGCGCGCAAACTTGAGCATGCGGTAGGCAACACTGTCCGGTTGAGCCAGCACCACATCGCCGCGCAGAAAGCGCTCGATATCCTCGCCGAAGGCGTTCGCCGTTGCATAACGCTCGTTCGGAGACTTCTTCGACGCCTTGATGGCAATCGTGTCAAGATCTCCCCGTAAGGTGCTCGATAACTTTTTCGCCGTCGTCGAGCGCGCCGCCGCCGCCGCTTGCTGCAACGCTGTGCGGCTCGGCGCCACGGGGTCCGCCTCCAGGATCGCCTCCTCGAGCGCACCGCGTGAATCGCGCTTGAGCTTGCAGGGCCGCTCTCCGGTCAAAAGCTCATACAGCATCACCCCGAGCGCGTAGACATCCGCCGCCGTGGTGATCGGCGCTCCGGCGATCTGCTCGGGCGCGGCGTAGTCGGGCGTCAAGGCCCGCCCGCCGAGCTGCGTCAGCTCCGTCTCCTTCGCTTCCCCTTCAGAGAGGAGCTTCGCGATGCCAAAATCGAGCAGCTGGACCTGCCCCTCTTCGGTCACCAGAATGTTGGCCGGCTTCAAATCGCGGTGAATCACCAGATGCGCGTGCGCGTACTGCACCGCGCCCAAGACTTGCCGAAAAAGTGCCAGGCGCTCGCGAACCGAAAGGCGGGACTCGTCGCTGTACGTCGTGAGCGGCGTACCGGCCACGTAATCGAGCGCGAGATAAGATTGACCGTCCTCGGCAAAACCGGCGTCGAGGAGGCGCGCAATGTTGGGATGATTCAAGCTCGCGAGAATCTCGCGCTCGCGGGCAAATCGCTCGCTCATCACTCGACTCTTCAGCGCCGGGTGGACAAGCTTCAGGGCCACCCGACGTGTGAACAATCCGTCGACGCGCTCGGCGAGCCACACGCTCCCCATCCCGCCGTGTCCGAGCAGCGCGAGCACCCGATAGGGGCCGAACTGCTTGCCGATGAGCCCGGGATCCGCCTCGACCAGAGAGGCTACGTGACTGGCCACCAGATCACGCGTTTCGAGAAAGCGCCGCCCCTGGTCCCCGCTCTGAAGGGCGAACATCTCGCGCAGCACCGCCCCCAGTCGCGGCTCCCCACTCTCGAGCGCGGCGAGCCACGCGTCCCGCTTCCCAGGCGTCATCTCGATCGATTCGTCCAAGAGCGCCGAGAGGCGTGAGAATTCAGCCGGGCTCAAGTCCTTCAGCGACACATCCGAGGCCGGGGATTCAACCACAATTCATGTCTCTCTAAGGATCCGCTCTGACAAACGAAATCAGCCGCTGTCATTTCGAGGGCGATCGATAGGCCATATCCCCGCCGTGCCTCCCTCCGCTCGCGTATACGCCCATGGAGGCGCCCCTGTCTAGACGCGGCGCCCCAAACTGTTCAGCATCCCGTGGAAACGCTGTTCCCCATCGCGTGAATATGCACTATGACGTGCACAAGCTTCTCTAGAGTCGCACCCGATACGGGAAGCCGAGCAGTTTGGGGTGAATGGATTGACCCTGTACCACAATATGACCGTATCCATCCCCTGAATTGCCTCAAGGGGGGAGTCGCACGAAATTTCAGCGTATAGCGGCCACTGCGCTGGCGGCTATCGTGGTTAGCGTGCGAGAAGGCGTGTCTAGATTTGCGCTGGTCGCTCTCGCAAAGTGAGCCCGACCGCGTTACGTGCGGTTATGACAGGTTTTGGCGCAAAGTTACCCGCATAGGTATGCCATTTCTTGCAACGAGGAACATGCGTCCCAAAGGCCGAGGGTCGAAACCTGGAGCAACCTCGAAACGTGCCGCCCTTACAAACGTTGCGAGCATGATCGTAGCTTCCATCATCGCAAATGCCGCCCCGATGCAGATGCGCGGCCCCGCGCCGAACGGCATGAACTGGAAGCGCATGTCGCGGTCCCGCTTCGCGGAAAAGCGCGAGGGATCGAATCGATCCGGATCGTCCCAATAGCTCCGGTGCCGATGAATGGCATAGATCGGGATGACGCTTATCGTTCCTGCGGGAATCGTCACGGCGTCCAATTCAGTGTCATCGACGATGTCGCGAAGGATGATCGGTGCGGTTGGAAAAAGTCGCAGCGATTCTTTCAAGACCTGCCGAACAGTATGCAGTTGCTCGACATGACTCACTTTGACGGGTCCCGATCCGACGACATGCTCGATTTCCTCAAGCATTCGCCCTTCCCACTCCGGACTGCGGGAGATCAGGAACAGAGTCCACGCCAGCGACAGTGCCGTGGTGTCAACGCCGGCCATCATAAAAGAGACGACGTTGTCGATTACGAGCTCCTCCGACATACCCTGTCCTGTTTCTGGGTCGCGAGCTCGCAGCAATCGCCCCAGCAGATCCTGACTGGTGGAGGCATCGACGGACTTCTGCCGCGCCACTTCGGCAACGGCATTCCGGAACCGGGTCTCATGTGCGCGCGTCGATTGCCCTCGGGGCCGCGGCAGCCAATGCGGCAGCTTCAGCAACGAATAGATCACCCACCAGTTGATGCCGCGATAATAGTCCGCGTGCCCCTTCTCGATCGCACTGAGCACGTCCTTTGCGCCGCCAACGAGCATCGTATTGGAAATGACATCGAAGGCGGCGTGCATCATGTCAGTGTCGATGTTGTGGACTGTGCCTGCCACCGTTGCGCGCCATTTCGCAACCGTCGCCTCAGCCCGCTCGAGCATTTCCTGGTTGCGGCACAGATAGACCTCGATGGCCCGGCCTTGCGGGTAAGCTGCCGCACCCGACGCCGATTTCCGGTTCCGGCCCGATGTTTCCTCGGCAGTCTGCGCAAGATGCCGCAGGAGCCGGGCACTCAGACTGGGCTGCTCGGCTTCGAGTCGCGCCAGCGTCCCGTCGTCGATAACAAGGCCCTCGGTGGCGGTTCTCGCCGTCACTGTCACCATGGCGCAGCAACCACGAAGAAATTCGATCTCGCCGATCGAGGACCCGGCGCCCCGCTGGGCAGCGCGGCTGCGACGGTACTGCACAACGACGGTGCCCTCGGTAATCAGGTACATGTCTCGGTAGTGCTGGCCGGCCTCGCGCAGCACATCGCGAGGCCCGAAGCACACCTTTCGGCACAGCGCCTGGAGCAGGCCAGAATCTGAGAACTGCACCCCGCTGGTGTCCACGGTCGTCAACCCAGAGTTCATGATTTCTGCTCCCAGCGTTGGTCTGATTTGGGGATCTAGGCGTGTTTCCATGTCCATGATCTGATCTCCTCAGGGTTGACAGTGAAATTTCAGCCTCGCGTACTGAAGAATCGTAAACCGCACGCAAAACGTCTCGATGGTGTCAATGAGTGTAGACGCCGCTCGTCAGCAGCGCCCGCTGCCGCATTCGCGGCATACGAGCGACCAGACGTGCCGCAAGGCAGACGGTTAAGGCCGCAAGTCCCGACGGACGCTCAATCTGCACGCTTCGACTGAGGCCACTCACACACCAGTTGCAGAAATGCTCGCAATTGTTTGTCAGCAGGCGATAGGCGTGCTCGCCGACTCTTGATCGAGCGCGGTGCACAATCTCCTCTGCTGAATAGATTGATTCCGGGTGATCGACGATGCGTACCGGGTGACCGAAGGCGAATCGAGCAAGCGTCACCTCCTCGACGGGTCCCGAATGCCAGGAGCGGGAGAGGCCGGCATAGTGCACCACCTTGCCGCTCCCGATGTATATCCCGTGATGCGTGTAGCCGAATCTCGAGGTGACTAGGTGCGCCCCAAGCGGGGGCTCTTCCTGCAATCCCGCGGGCCAGCGCTGGTTCGCCGCCGCATCCCTTTTATTGCTGCACAGCCGGATCATTGAAGTCCTAAGTGCCATAGTGGCCTCGTACAAATCGTTGTCGTTCAAGGCTCGTTCTCACCGAAATCAAGGGACCGATTGGCCGCTAGCTTTTGCCTCTTAATTGCAAAACGACAAACACTCTGGCAATGCTGAATGATCGTCACCCACTGCAAATTCCTGACTCGTTGCAACTCTGATCTCCTCAGGGTTGACGGTGAAATTTCAGCCTCACGTACTGAAGAATCGTAAAGCTCACGCGAAACGTGTCATTGATCAGAAAAGAAGGGATCCATCTGCTTCAAGCGCGCGGAATCGTCGTGGATGTTCTCTTGTCTTGGTTTTCCTTCAGGAACCTGGTGGTTACCGCTCGAAATTAAGATCGGACCGCAGCCCGTAGACTCTGGCTTGGCACTTTTTGCCCTCCGTTTCCGATGTACTTCAGTGAGGCCGAACTCGGACTCACTAACCGCCGCCGCCAATGCATGTGCTCTTCGCTTTTGACGAAGCCGATGGGGATGTTCGAGACGAACTCGCCGCGTCGCGCCTTGTGGGTGCGCGCTTCATAAGCCCGTTGCCGTGAGAGACAGTTGCCGGGTGGGTCTATCTCCCCCACTGAGAAGGCGCACGCTTTCACCGCGCACGCGAAGACGGGTTAAGAGGAAACCTCCTCCGGTACGGGCAGGCCAACCTTGCGACAGAAGGCTGCGAAGCGCGGATCGTCCTTGTAGCGCAGGATGAAGGGGTCGAAGAGGAGGTACGAGATGCCCGGATCGCGGCTCGTCCAAGCCCGATCGAGCCACTCAAAGGTCGCCTTTGCATCGCGCCGCAGTGCGTAGACCTGAGCGATCTGATAAGGCTCAACACTGGCATCCTTCTCGATCAGCGTCTGGAGCGCCGCGTCGGCCGCGCCGCGCTCGCTACCGATCTGTCGAGCGAGGGCGAGCGCTTGATCCTGCCACGGTCCGGGAATCTCCTGCCGCGCGGCGGCGAGCGCCGCCTGCGCATGCCCGCGCTGGATCTCGATGATCGCGAGCGTCTGGTGAAAAGCCGGCGCAGCGGGCTGCAGCTCGATGGCCATGCGGACCGCGCGCTCAGCCTCGTCGAGGCGATTGAGTCCCGCGAGGTAGATACCGAGCCAGTTGTACCAGCCGGCCCGCAGCGGTTCGGTGGTCAGTGCCTGCCGCGTAAGCCCGATCGCCGTCTCCACCTCGCCGAAACTCGCGAGCAGATTACCGAGCCCAAACTGCGTCTCACCGTCATTCGGCGCCAGAGCGAGCGCGCGGCGATACTCCGCTTCTGATCCGCGCCAGTTGAAGTCGGCATACTGCAGCAAATCACCCCGGGCAAGATGCGCGGCTGCAAGGTCGGGTGCCAGGGCGAGCGCACGGTCGACCGCCGATCGCGCCTTGGCATAAGCCTCTTGGGCCGGCGCGCCCTCGAGGTAATCCGAACTCAGAGCGGTCCAGGCCCGCGATAGCCAGCTCCAGGCAAACGCAAAGCTCGGATCGAGCTCGGTCGCCCGCGTGTAGGACTCGATCGCCTTGTGAAGATCGGCCTCCGTGCGGCGGGAGCCATAGAACCGGGCCTGCAGCGCGGCGTTGTAGGCCTCGATGTTCCCGCCCGGGGGCCGATCGCTTTGTACCTCTGCATGCTCACCCGGCAGCAGTTTCGCCTTGAGCGCTCCCGCCACCGCATACGTGATCTGATCCTGCAGCGCGAAAAGATCCTTGTAGGGGCGATCGTAGCGCTGCGACCACTTCGTGCTCCCGTCAGCGGTGTCGATGAGCTCAGCGCTCACCCGCACCATCTCCCCCGTACGCCGCACGCTCCCCTCTAAAAGGTGCGCGACCCCGAGCTTCGTCCCGATGCTGCGGCTGTCCTCCTTCGAGTCCCGAAACTTGAACGCCGAGGTGCGCCCGATCACCTTCAGTCCCGGAAACTGCGAGAGCGCCGTGATCAGTCCCTCGGAGATCCCATCGGAGAAGTACTGCTGGTTCGCCTCCCCACTCTCATTCGCCAACGGCAGCACCGCGATCGATTGGGGCGGAGGCGCGGGGTTCGCCAAGCGATGCTCGAGCTCATAGCCGCCGACGGCAAGAACGAGTACTCCGGCCAGCGCACTCACCCCGATCATCGGTCGATTGCGCTGCATGAACTTCTTGGCTCGATACGAGAGCGGTGCCGCACGCGCCCTGATCGGCCGGTGCTGCAAATACCGCTCGATGTCCTCAGCCATCGTCGCCGCACTCTCGTAGCGTTCGCCCGGCTCCTTCGCGAGCGCCTTGAGCGTGATCACATCGAGATCACCTCGTAGCTCGTGCGCAAGCTTCTCTTGCGTCGTGCCCCGATTCGCCCCCGCACGCTCCTCCAACTGCGTGCTCGGCTTTCTGACCTCCACCGTGGCCAGCGCCTGCTCGAGTGAGCCAACCGAAGCGCCGGCGTTGAGCACATAGGGACGGTTCCCCGTCAGCAGCTCATAGAGCAATACACCGACGGAATAGACATCGCTGCGCGCATCGAGCGCATCACCCTTGAGCTGCTCGGGGCTTGCGTAGTCGGGGGTCAGTGCTCGACCGTAGAGGCGGGTCAGTTGTGCTCCTTCGGTTTCCTCCAAAAGCTTTGCCACCCCGAAGTCCAACAGCCGCACCTCCCCCGCCTCGCTCACCAAGATGTTCGAGGGCTTGAGGTCCCGGTGGATCACGCGTCGGTCGTGAGCATATTGCACCGCCCCTAGTACCTGATGCAGGAGCGTGAGGCGCTGGGCAACTCCCAGTCGCTTCGCATCACACCAGGTCGTGAGGGCCTCTCCGGGCACATATTCCATCGCAAGGTACGGAAGCCCATGAGCGTCTAGGCCCCCGTCATAGAGCCGGGCGATGTTGGGGTGCTCGAGGCTCGCGAGGATGTCTCTCTCGCGGATGAAGCGCTCCTCGAGGTCCTTGCGGAGCCGGCTCACCATCGGGAGCTTCAAGGCCACCTCCCGTTTGAACGCCCCATCGGCCCGCTTGGCAAGCCACACCTCGGCCATCCCGCCGGCTCCTAAGAGCCGAACAAGCTCGTAGGGACCCACCCGCTCGCCAGGCACAAGATCGCTGGCCGACTTTTCTTGCCCGCTGTTGCCGTCTCCGAGCAGTGCGAGCATGCGGTAGGAGCCGAACAACTTGCCGATGAGCCCGGAATCCGTCTCGACCAGAGAGACTGTGTGACGGGCCACCAGGTCACGTGTCTCGAGAAAACGCCGCCCCTGATCCCCGCTCTGAAGAGCGAAAATCTCGCGCAGTACCGCCCCCAGTCGCGGCTCCCCACGCTCGAGCGCGGCGAGCCACGCGTGCCGCTCCCCGGGCGTCATCTCGATCGATTCGTCCAAGAGCGTCGAGAGGCGTGAGAATTCAGACGCGCTCAAATCCTTCAGCGACAGGCCCGAAGCTGAAAGTTCATCCACTGCCGTGTCTCTCGAACGATGCGAAAAAACCCATGTCCCCGCCGGTCTCTCCCCCTCGGCCCACATATACGCCCGTCGAGCCGCTGCTGTCCACGGAACTGCCGATGTCATCGCGTATGACCCAAAGCAGCGGCGTCTCCGCCTCGACATCCACGCTCACGGCGCGTCCGTTGATGGTGAAGCGGATCATGGCTACGGCACACCTTGCAGGGTCATTCGCTTGAGTCCTGGCGTTCGCTTTCGGCGCGGGCAGCGGCGACCTTCTGCTCGAGATCCGGCCAAGGTCCCTTGGTGGTACGCGTCGCGCGCAGATACGCCGCTATCTTTGATAGTTCGCTGTCGGTGAAGCCGGAAAAGGCGGGCATCACCACACCAGGGGCGCGGTACGCGAACCACTCGACGGTCGACGGCTACCCTGACTACTCGCCTCCAGTAGAGTCCGGTCCTGCGGATGGCCGGATGGCCGATGGCTCGCGTGCCTACCACAACGTCGTAGGCGATCCCTACCCAAGTCGTAGTGCCTCTAGACCTGCATCCGCTGAATTGTCTTGCCGTTCAGCCGCAGGCCCCAATCGTGCAATGGCGTTGCGCGATCCGTTCGGACTAGTCTCGCGCTTTAACCGCGCGTCGGGAGATGTCGGTGCCGAAGAGGCTGCTGGTTGCGATCGTCGACGATGACGAGTCGATCCGAGACACGACGAAGGATTTGCTCGAGTCCGCGGGCTTTTCGGCCGCTACGTTTGCGTGCGCGTCAAGGCTCCTGAAATCGACGCGACTGAAGAGGGTCGCGTGCCTGATCGCGGACATGCGCATGCCCGAAATGACCGGGCTCGAGCTTCATCAGCATCTGGTCGCGGCGAATCATGCGATCCCCACTATTCTGATGACTGCTTATCCGGACGAGCGAGTTCGGGCGCAGGCGATCAAGGCGCACGTCATTTGTTATCTCGCTAAGCCGTTCGCAGCGGACGAGTTGCTCGCCTGTGTGCGTCGGGCTGTCCGGAGTCCGGGACAGCAGCAATGAGTAACCGGAGGCCTTGGTGCTCGTGGTCGACGAGCTCGCGGCTCTGCCCGAAAGTCGTAGGCGATCAGTACCGAAGTACATTCTCTTCGTGTCACCGGCTAGGGAACTTTACGCGCGTGCACCTGCGCGTTACGCACGTGCAATAGCGTCGATCCGTGCCGAGATGTTTTGCTATCTCGGTAAATCGTTGACCCCTTAGGCTACCATGCATGAGGACTCTGAGAATGATGGACATTCCCGCACACTCAGTTTGGACCGATAGTCTCAGGCCAGGAACCGCATCGTTGGCCGTTTCGAATCTAGGTGCGAGGCGGTCGGGCGAATGGGTACACCATGTCATTACTTTGCTGGATGCGGCTGTTCGTGAGCTTCACGACCAGGAACAAGCGGCTCAGTGCACGATACTTAGAGCCACGTCGCTGTTGCGACAGCAGATCGATCCCCCGGCCCCGCAAGAGGCTCCGGATGGAAGAGGGCGATTGCTCGCGTGGCAGGCGCGCAAGGTGCGTGACTATATCGATAGTCATATCACCGGTCCGGTGCTCGTCGCAGATCTCGGCGCGCTCGTCAAGCGCAGCGAGGCTCACTTCTCGCGCTGCTTCAGGCGCTCGTTCGGGGAGTCACCCCACGCCTTCGTGGTCCGGCGTCGGCTGGAGCTGGCCACTCAGCACATGCTCGAGACGGATGCGTCCTTGAGCGATATCGCACTACGGTGCGGATTCGTGGACCAGGCGCACCTGTGCAAGCACTTTCGCCAAGCAACGGGGCAAACTCCAGCCGCCTGGCGACGTGCGCACAGGACGCGCGACACTGACAGCGCAGTGGTGCGCTCGACGACGGAAAGGTGTGCCGGTGATGCAGCGCGGCCCACGGGTCCACTCTCGTGATTGCCCGTTCTGACGTGCCTTCAGGATTACACAAGCGGACGCGTTCTACTTTCAAGCGCGCGTGATGCGTGTGATCTACGCTCCCGCCGTGGCGCGCTGGTAATTCTTGACGGCCCGAAATCGGAGAGGCATCCTCTGAGGGTCGGCTGTTTGGGGAGAATGGTCGTTGCGGCAACGGAAGGACACCGCCCAAGAAACACTGGGCGGCGGAATATAGCTCTAGGCGCCGCGTGTACCGTTGTCGGTCTGCTGGCGGGTTCGCCGGCCTACGCCGATCCCGCGGATGCGGCTGCGGACAGCGACCGGCTCGTGGAAATCACCGTGACCGCCCAGGGCCACGTGGAAAATGCCCAAAAGGTTCCGATCTCCGTGGCCCCGATCACCCCGGACGCCGCCCTTAACGCGGGAGCCCTCAGCACCGATATGCTTGCCCAACTTGTTCCCGGCGTGCAGATGGGCCACGAAATTGACTCGGCCACGACGTTTATTCGCGGCATCGGACCCAATTCGAACGGAACCGGCGAGGAAAGCTCGGTCGCCGTGTATCTCGATGACATTTACATTCCGACCGGCGATGCGTCCATTTTTCCCCCGACGAGAGCATGAAGCAGCCGGTCGTGAACCTGCTCAATGCATCGGCAAAATGGACCAACCCGAGCCGCCGGTATGATCTGCGGCTGTGGGGTGCCAACTTGACCGGCGCCGAGTACTACTCCTTCGGCTCAGAGTCCATCGCCTACGGCCAGCAGTTCTCGCCCGAACCTCCGCGCACGTTTGGAATCACGGCGGGCATGCACTTCTAGAATCGCTGCAGAAGTTGACTGTGCATCTTAGGAAAGCGTAACCACCGCGCTTTCGCTGCTGGAGGGCGCCACCGATGGCGCCGGAGGCCGCACCCACGGCCGTGCCCCTAGCGAACGGCGGCGGATGATCCTTGTAAAGCTCCTCGATGTCCTGCCCGAAGCGGGCCGCCAGGTTGTTGCAAAACGCCAAACACCAAGATGACGAGGAAACCCAGAATCACGAGGACCGAGACGAAGATGTGCATAAGGCGGGATACATTGCATCGCGGCCACTCACCGACAACTTTCGGATACGAAAAGCGACTCAGGGGAACGAGTTCTGATTGGGACGTGGTGTGCTCTGGGCTGCGACCGAGGGCGGCGGGCTCAGCCTGAGTGACCCAACTAGTCTGTGAGTCCTCGGTGAGCCCCACCGCGCTAAGTTTGCCCGATAGCAGCTAGTAGCTGCTGGGATATCGACGACATCTCATATGCTCCCGCGGGAGTGGACAGGCCGACTATTGGTCGGCTGATCGGCGTCCGCGACCTGGAGCATGGGTCGTCTGAGAGGAGTCGACGCCCGTGAGTCAGCGGCGAGTCACACAGCGCTAGGCTTCCCGTAGAGCCGGAGGTGACTGTGAACATGCGCAAACTCTTGCCAAGTGAGGGAGCTAAGCTAAGGGATCATCTTACTCGCCTGACTCGCGAACAGAGATCGCTGCGCTTCATCAGGGCAAAAGGTAGCGTAATGCGCGCCATCGATGTGATCTCCGCGCTAAGCGCACTTGGCGGGCTTCCCTCCTTTCTCAACGTAGCCAAGAAATGCACTTGCTACGCGATAACGTGGCTGCGGCGGCCGCCGCCGCGGCTCCGGCTTGCGATCCTGCTCACGTGCATGGTGAGCCTGCTCACCCTGCAAGGATGCGCTCCGGTCGTCTTGAGGGCGCCATCGCCACCACACACGGATATCGCGGCCGACTCGCCGGGCGACATACGGATGATGGGCGCCGATCACCGATTTGCGGATGTATCCATAGGAAGCGTCGCACGACGAGCTCATGACCTGCGAGGCGGAGAACCTTTCAGCATCCTCGCTCTCTCGGGCGGCGGCGCAGATGGGGCGTTCGGCGCGGGCGCTCTGGTGGGGCTGACGAACGCAGGGGGGCGTCCGCAGTTTGCCGTCGTCACGGGCGTGAGCGCTGGCGCCTTGCTCGCGCCTTACGCGTTTCTTGGTCCCGAATGGGACCAACAACTCATCGACGCCTACACGAGCGGACGGGCAGAACATCTGCTGCAGCCGCGCCAGCTCGGGGTGATCTTCGGCTCAAGCGCGTATCGTGGCAGGCCGCTAGAACAACTAGTCAACCATTACCTCAGCGATGAGCTAATGCAAGCGGTCGCCCGCGAGGCGGCTTCGGGGCGCCTGCTGCTCGTAGCAACCACGAACGTCGATACCGGAGAGACCGTGGTCTGGGATCTCGGATCAATCGCGATGAACGGCGGCGCCAATGCGAAAGCGCTCTTTCGGGAGGTCTTGGTCGCATCGGCCAGCGTGCCGGGCATGTTTCCGCCGGTGATCATCCGTGTGCAAGACGACGGCGGAGACTACAGTGAAGCTCACGTCGATGGAACCGCCACTGTTCCTTTCTTTGTCCCACCCGCCTTCTTGCAACTGCCCCAAGACGCACCGCATCGGTCGCCGCCCACGGTATATGTGATTGTCGATGGGCGATTGAGCGAAAAAACAGCGTCGACGCGGCTGCGCTTCAGGACGATTTTATCGCGCAGCATTTCTGCAGGTCTGACCCACATGGTGAGGACAACTCTTGAATTGACCGCAACCACCGCACAACGGCAGGGAGCGAGTTTTCAATACTCGGCGATTCCCGTCGGCTACCCGAAGTTGGCACCCTTTGATTTCCGTGCGGCGACGATGCGGCCGCTATTCCAGTACGGCTATGAATGCGCGCACGCCGGTCGATTGTGGGTTTCCTCACGAGGCATCGCGACGGATCATGAAGACCGCGGAGGCACCGCTACGAGTCGGAACATTCCTTGTCCGGCGGATGATGAATACATCGGGCGAATCGCTGCGCGCTGAATGATGGTGCCAGCATCGATGTCTCCCAGTACCACGTCAGCTGAATCGCACAATTTTTCAGGCGGTGCTAATCACGACAGTCATGCCGTTGGGCGAGATGTCGAAGAGCCGCCGTGCAAACTCGCTTGGCCCTGAGGGACGAGGCCGGCGCTGCGAGCAGATTCTGCGCCGCCGCGGGACTCTGTCCGCATAGAACCATCGGTTGACACATCGACGTGCTCAAACTGCAAGCCACGCCGCGACCCCCATCAGTACGACGAGGATCTGACTCACGCGATCTTTGATGGCAAAGACCAGGGGATCGTCCGGCATCCGCCCGCGGTGGGCGGTCAACCACACGTGACAAACCCAATACAGGAGCAGCACGAAGGTAGCTCCGATGAACTCGGAGCGGCTGTAAGGAAGCTCGACAGAGGAACTTCCGAGATACTGCGTCAGCACCAGAGCCGACACGATCCCGCTGCCGCTGCCCAGTGCCAGAATCACCTCCCGATCCTCGAGCCTATAGGCGCGGGCGCGGGCCGCCGCTCCGTCGCGAGCGCGAAGCAGGGTGAGTTCCGCGTAGCGCTTGACCAAAGCCAGACTGAAGAAGAGCAGCACGCAGAACTCGAGCAGCTGGACCGGGGGGCGAATATCCGCCGCGACGGCGCCCACGATCACACGCAGCGCGTAACCGACGGCCAATACCAGCGCGTCGAGTAGCACGATCTTCTTTAGCTTGAGCGAGTACGCAACCATCAAAGCGACATAGCTCGCGAGAATCGCCGCGACGCGCGGGCCCAGGGGAAGACACGCGGCGACTGCGCCTGCGAGCAGCACCGGAACGAGGCCGATCGCCATCGATCGGGGCAGCGCCCCGGAGGCGATCGGCCGGTAGCGCTTGTGCGGGTGCAGCCGGTCGGCGGCCGCGTCATGCAAATCATTGAACACGTAGACGCTCGAGGCGCAGAGACTGAAGGCGACAAAGACGCAGGCCGCGGCGCCGAAGAGCTCAAAATCGCTCCGCCGGTGCGTCGCCGCGAGAGGGATGAATACGAGCAAGTTCTTCAGCCACTGATAGGGCCGCATCGTCTCGAGCGCTGCGCCGATGACCGACGCCGCGCTCAAACTGGGAAGCGCTGACCGGGAACTGCTTGACTCAGGAATCGCGGACATTATCATGACACGCTACAGCACACTCGATAGAAATTCTTGTACGAACGTGGCATCCCTTGTCTCCGAGGCGCTGATGCATCACTCCCGCACGGACTCAAATCCAGGCCTGTGAGCAACGTAACAGGCGTACTTGCGCAATTGTGTGTATGACGACGATACGCCGGAGCGAGTCGTCGGGTGCATCCCCCCGACGGGGGATGTCGGCCGAATACGTACGCGCTAGTCTAAACATTAGCCGTATGCAGCCGTGCGTTCGACTGCTGTACCCGCGGCCCCGGACTCTCCGAATGACATTTTACGAGGAGCACTACGTATGAATACCATCAAGACGAAAGACGGCACCGAGATCTTTTACAAAGACTGGGGCACCGGACAGCCCATCGTCTTTCACCACGGCTGGCCACTGACTGGAGACGACTGGGATGCCCAGATGATGTACTTCGTCCTGCGTGGGTATCGCGTGATTGCGCACGACCGCCGGGGTCACGGGCGCTCCACGCAGACGGCTACGGGCAACGACATGGAGACCTATGCCGCCGATGTCGCGGAATTGGCCGCGCATCTGGATCTGCGGAACGCGGTTCACGTCGGACATTCCACCGGAGGCGGGGAAGTGGCCCGCTACGTCGCGCGCCACGGCCAAGGGCGAGTGGCGAAGGCGGTACTAATCGGCGCGGTGCCTCCCATCATGGTCAAAACTGCCAAGAACCCCGGGGGTCTTCCAATCGAGGTATTCGACGGGTTTCGCGCGGCACTTGCGGGCAATCGCGCACAGTTCTTCCGCGACGTCCCCGCCGGCCCCTTTTACGGTTTCAACCGCCCCGGCGCAAAGGTCTATCAGGGCGTGATCGACAACTGGTGGCGCCAGGGCATGATGGGTGGCGCCAAGGCGCACTACGACTGCATCAAAGCGTTCTCGGAGACCGACTTCACCGAGGATCTACAAGACTTGAAAGTTCCGGTACTGATCATGCACGGCGACGACGACCAAATCGTGCCGATCGCTGATTCTGCGCTTATTTCGGCGAAGCTGGTTAAGAACGGGACACTTAAGGTCTACAAGGGGTACCCGCACGGCATGTGCACCACTCACCCTGACGTGATCAACGCAGACCTGTTGGCCTTCTTCAAGGCGTAACTGAGGGTTCTCCAGGTCGGAGCGTCGTCCGAGAAGCATTTCGTTGCAGTGCTCGCTTCTGTCGATTCGCAGATTGTCCGGCGCCAGCGGGTGTCCCCTGCCACAATGGCTTGGGATATCCTCCCGCCGGATTTTGCGGCGATCGATATGGGGGAAGTGGACGACCGCCGTACTATTAGTACAGAGCACGCCCGTGATTTGAACCTATCCACGCGCAGAAGTAATACGTCGACGCGCGCTTAATCGGCCTTCAGCGCAACGGCGCTGCGGGCCGCGTTGCGAGTGGCGTGTGCTAAACAATTTCGGCCGCCCGCGGCCCGCGCGGCCATCGGGAGCGCGAAACCCGGCCCAGGAATCCGGACCGGTGCTGGCGGCCCCTGCGTATCCCCCAATGGGGGTATAGGGATGCAGCGGTGCCGTCTGCAGAATCCCGACCATTGACGTTCAGCAATTCGCCCCCTACTCCAACTGTGAGGACACGCAATGGTACTCAAGGGATTTTCGGTTCCTCTCACGCCGCAAGGAAAATCCGCGCTCACGACGCAGCCTCCGTGGCACTACTCCAGCGACTGCATCGCCATTGAATACTGGACTCATCCCGACAAGATCGCCGCGCTTCTTCCGCCCGGCCTGACCCCGGACCAGAAATCCGATGGGCGCGCTTTCTTTTGGTTTCTCGACTGGCAGTTCACCGGTTCCGACGATGAACTGACTGACCCCGCCCGGTATCAATACCGCGAAGCCTTCGTCCTCGTTGAGGCGCTCTTCGAGGGCACGCCCGTCAATTACTGCCCCTATATTTTCGTCGACAATGACGCCGCGCTCTCGCGTGGGTGGATGCAGGGCTACCCGAAGAAGCTGGGCAGCATTTACCAGACCCGCAGTTTCTCCGCACCCAGCCCGGCCGCGGCGCCGCTGGCGAAGGGAAGCCGGTTCGGCGCAAGCGTCGCCGCGCACGGAGAACGTCTGGCGACCGCGCGAATCCAGCTCGAGGAGCGGGTAGCGGATCCCTCGACGGTCTTCAATCGTCCGACGACCATGCGCCGATACTTCTCGCAGCTTGCGGCCGGCCGTCAGAACAAGCCGCCGGTGGACGAGCTCACGATGTCGCTCACCGACAATCTCGCCATCGTGGACGTTTGGGTCGGGCGGGCGGAGCTGCGCATTCCCGAAGTGCCGGGTGAGGACATGCACCTCATCGCGCCGCTGCGTGTCGGGCGGGGCTACCGACTCGGAATGGCGTACTCCGTCACCGATCTTCGGATCCTCAAGAACTACGCCGTTTAGCCATCGACAGCCGGTGCGGGAGGCTTCGGCGACGCCTCCTGCAACCGCATCAGACATCCCAAGGATTCTCCAAGATGAGCAAGACTGCAGCAGACTACATGGCGGAAACCCTGGCCCAAGCGGGCGTAAGGCGCATTTACGGTGTCGTCGGTGACTCACTGAACGGTTTCACCGATGCCCTACGACGACTGAAATCCATCGACTGGATTCACGTCCGTCATGAGGAGGGCGCCGCCTTCGCGGCCGGAGCGGAGGCCCACCTCACGGGTCAGCTGGCCGTCTGTGCCGGCAGCTGCGGCCCCGGTAATCTGCATCTCATCAACGGTCTGTACGACGCGCATCGCAGCAACGTGCCGGTACTTGCGATCGCCGCCCATATCCCCAGCAGTGAAATCGGCATCGACTATTTTCAGGCGACCCATCCGGAGAGCGTTTTCAAGGAGTGCAGCCACTATGTTGAGCTCGTCACTCACGCCGATCAGCTGCCGCAAATCCTGCTCCGCGCGATGCGCGTTGCGGTGTCACAGAGAGGCGTCGCGGTGGTCGTGCTTCCTGGCGACGTCGGTCGGGCAGACCAAGGGCACTATTTGCGCTGACGGTATCATGATCGGCGTCCTGCAGAGCGTAGGCGCGTATCTTGTTCGCCAGGCCGATCCCACGACCCTCCTGTCCGCGCAAGTAGATCAGGATCCCCGAGCCCGCCTGGACGATCCTCCTCAGCGATTCATTGAGTTGGGCACCGCAATCGTCGTTAGTCTTCGTTGTGCCCAATGTTCATCCGGACTTTGCATGTCGCGTCGTGGTCCTCACGCCACCGGCTCTCTACTTTCGACGGTCGCCCTCGATTCCTTACTCGGACGGCGGTTGCAGAGCTACTCGGCTGAGGGGTGCAGTGATTGCAGACGCCTCGAACGTGCAACGTTTCTTCCTTGCACTCTCGCAGTAGATGCGGCTCAACGAGCGAGGTCCGAAGTTAAGAATCAGCTGCTCTCCCATGCGCATTTGCCTGCAATTGCGTTGTTTCGGCCTACCGACATATCGTATGCGACTCAGCATTACCCGATCAGTGAGCTGGTCTGATAAATGCTTTCTGCCGAAGCATCGTCCGAAATTCCCTTTCTCCAGTCTTGGAGGACCCCGCCCCGCGTGTGTATGCAGCTGCTGCCTTCGATTGCGCACGGTTAGCCGCCGAGGGATGTGACCATCGCTTCGCAGCGCATTGACGGCTGCGATTCGGGTCCAGCTCGGGCGGTCCCACTTGGAAAGCGCGAATGGTTACCGGTGAACGACCGTCAAGCCCTGCGGGCGGTTGTACGGAATACTCGCGCTGGTAATCTCGTCGAGCGAACCATCCGGCTGGACGGCGGGTGCTCCGCTGCGTTCGCTCTCCGGCCGATCATCAACGCGTTCCCGTTGCAGTGATCTCGGAACTCGCCGTCCGCCAACCGCCGCCCAGTGATTTATACAAGGCGATGAGCGCGAGCGCTGAGTCGCGTTCACTTTTGGCGAGCTCATCATCGGCCGCATAGAGAGAGCGTTCCGCGTCGAGTACGGGCAGGAAGCTCTCGACGCCTCTCTCGTAGAGGAGCTTCGCAATTGCCGTGGCCTCGCCGTCGGCTGCAGATTCGGCCGCGAGCCTCTCGCGGCGCGACTGTGTGTCGGCGTACGCGACCAGCGCCGTTTCCACGTCGCGAAATGCGTCGAGCACGGACCTCTGGTAGGCAACCGCGGCCGCATCGGTGCGTGCTGATTCGGCGAGGACCTGAAAGCGAATTCTGCCCGCATCGAAGATCCGCCAGCTGACGCCCGGGCCGATCTGGTAATAGCCGCTTGACCCGGATGTGAACGAGGAGAGATTCAGGCTTTCGATGCCGATCACCGCGGTCAGCGAAAAGTGCGGATACAGATCCGCCTTCGCAACTCCGATGCGTGCGTTGGCGGCGGCAATGCGTCGCTCGGCCGCCCGCACGTCGGGTCGGCGCAGCAAGAGATCCGATGGCAGTCCGACCGGAACCTCGGATTCGGCGTGTGGAATGGGGCGTGGCGTGGATAACTCGGTGATCGTCTCGGTGAATGACCGCGCGGTCAAGGCCGCGATTCGATAGGCCGCAGCGCGCTCGTCAGTTTCAAGGGACGGGATCGAGGCCTCCGTATCAGCGACCTGCGCTTGCGCCCGCAACACATCTTGCCGCGGTGCGAGGCCTGCGGCCAGCAGCGATTGCGTGAGCGTCTGCAAATCCTGCTCGATGGCAAGATTCTTCTGTGCCACTTCGATGCGTCGTTGCGCACCGCGCAGTTCGACGTAGTCCCGGGCCACTTCGGCGAGCAACGTCAGGACCACGTCGGCACGATCTTCCGTGACGGCCTGATAGTTCGCCCGGGCCGCTTCGATGGCGCGGTGCTCGCCGCCGAAGATGTCGATTTCCCAGGAGGCGTCGAATCCGGCTTGCCATAGATCGCTGTGCACACCGGGGCCGAGTCCGCCGGGCGGCACCCCCGTGGGGACATTCTCGCTGCCGAGGTTGCGCGTATATAGGCCTCCTGCGTCGACGGTGGGATAGAGGGTTGCCCCGGCGAAGCCGGCGAGCGCACGCGCTTCCCGCACCCGCGCTTGCGCTTCGGCGATGTCGGGTGCAGATTTCAGCGCCTGCATCAGCAAATTCTCCAGAACCGGGTCCCCGAAGTTTCTCCACCAGGCATCGTCGATGGGTTGCCGACTGTGCGCATCCGGGGCTTCGGCGAAACTCGCCGGCACCGGCGGTTTCGGCGCCACGTAGTCGGGGCCGACGACACATCCGCTGACGATCAGGCTGAGCCCGATCAGGCGGAGGAGGCTTGATGGCCGCGGTGTCCAGAGCACTTGACTACCTCGTGAACCTGACTTTAGCCTCGACCGACATGCCCGGGGAGATCCATTGGAGCGCTTCTCGGGGGTCATCAAAGAGTATCTTGACGGGAACGCGCTGCACCACCTTGACGAAGTTGCCGGTGGCATTCTCCGGCGGCAACAGTGCGAACACCGACCCGGTGCCGCGCTGCAGGCTGTCGACGTGGCCCTTCAACCGAAGAGACGGGAAGGCATCCACGTGCACCGTGGCGGGTTGTCCGGGCCTGATTCGCTCGAGTTGCGTTTCCTTGAAATTGGCGATGACGTAAAGCGTCGAGGGGACGATGGACAACAGCATTTGCCCGGGCTGTACGTAATTGCCTTCTTCCACCGTCTTGTTCGCGATGGTACCGCCCTGCACGGCCGAGATTTTGGTATATGAGAGATTCAGCTGCGCCTGATCCAGCGCGGCCTGCGCTTGTGCAACCGATGCCGCGGCCGTGGTCACTTCCGTACGGGCAAGATCGGCCGAGGCCAGGGCCGATCTAACCTTGGTCTGCGCGGCCGTGACCGCGGCGCCCGTGCCATCGGCCGCTGCCTGGGCCGTATCGATCCGTTCGTTCGATACCGCGCGGGCATCAGACACCGCGCGCAGCCGCTTGAGATTGGCCGCCGCGAGCACCGCATTGGCCCGTGCCACGTCGAGTTCCGCGCGCGCCTGCGCCACGTCGGCATCGGCGATGCTGACCCGATTGTCTGCCTCCTTGCGCCTGCCTTCGGCGGCCGCCCGGTTCGCGCGCGCCAGGTCCACCCCCACGACGTAGTCGCGCGGGTCCAGTTCCACCAGCAACTCGCCGGCCTTGACTCTGGCATTGTCATCGACGTGCAAGGTTTGCACGTAGGCTGGAACCTTGGCGGTAACCGTCGTCAGGTGCGCCGTGACGTAGGCATCGTCGGTGCTTTCCGAATACCAGCCGGGGATGACGAAATACGCCCCGGCCAGCACGAGTGCGGCGAGCGCTCCCGCGCCGACTGCCAAGGGAAGCTTCGATGCGGGGGGCTTCGATCCCGGCGGGCCGGGAGCCGGGGTGCTGGAAGTCGGGGTGCTGGAAGCCGGCGCCGGGGTCGGCGTGCTCATTTGCGGATCACCGGAGTGGGCGGAATGATGGGGATCATGCACAGCGCAACGACTCCGATCAGGGCCATGAAACCGAAGGCGTCGGCATAGCTCAGCGTTGCCGCCTGCTGCCGGGCCGCCTCCGCCAACTGACCGAGTGCCATCGTGTGGCTGTCGACGAGCGAGTAGCCGCCGCGGGCAATCGCATTGGCGCTCTGCGTCGCCAACCAGGCTTGAGTGCCGGAGTCATCGCGATGCAGATGCTCGAACAACCGCCCCGAATGCAACGTTTCGCGATGGTCGAGGAGAATGTTCAACAGGGCAACGCCAAGCGAGGCGCCGAACTGCCGGAAGGTCATGTAAATCGACACGCCGTCGAGAAGCTTCTCCTGCTGCGCGATCCGCGCGACCGTACCGCTGCCGATCGCGGGCAGGAGCGGCGACAGGCACAGGGCGTACAGCATCAGCGGCAGAAAGTAATATCCGGTCGAGGTGTCCGTTGTCAGAAAGTGTCTAAAGACGAGCATCGATGCGATGAGCATCGAAAGCGCGAGCGCGATAGTCTTGCGCTGTCCGATCCGCGCGATGAGGGGGACCATCAACGGCCGCACCGCGGCGGCGGTCAGCGCATACACGCAGATGATCTGGCCAGTCTGCGTCGCGCTATAGGTATGCGCACTGATATTGCGCAAGAACTCGGGTAGGACGAACAGGCTCCCCGACAAAATCATGCCGGCGAACAGACCGATCAGCATCGACGACATCACGTTGCGATCGCGTACCAGCACCAGGTCGAGAAGCGGCATCCGGTTGTGCGGGCTGCTTTGCCACCACAGGAACATCGCCAGCGCGGCTGCGCTCGTCCAAGTCAGTGTGCGAATGAGGGGTGAGCCAAGCCAGTCATCGATCTCGCCGCGGTTCAAAACGATCTGCAGCGAGATCAGGGCCAAGGCAATGAGCATGATTCCCGGCCAATCTGTCTGGGTCGATCGTGACGAAGAGGGCTGCGAAACATTCGGGTAATAGCGCAGCAGCAGACACACGGCGCCCGCGGCGTAAAACAGATTGGGCAGGAAGATCAGCCGCCAGTTGAACCGATCGGTGAGATAGCCGCTCGCGAGCAATCCCGCGGCGCTCGACAGGTACAACATGGTCGAGATCCGCATCAACGACGGACTGCGCTGTGCCTTCGACATGAGCAGGTACACGCTGGCGCGCCACCACATGATGAGCCCGGCGCCGGCAAGTCCCAGGATCGCGCGCCAGACGAGCAGGGTCTCCAAGCTCGATGAAGCCGCACAGCCCATCGAGGCGATGGCGAACAGAATGGTGGAACCGATCAGAAAGCGCTTGTAGCCCATGTGCCCGGCGAGCCAAATTGAAATCGGCACCCCGAAAAACAAGGAACAGCTGTAGACCGTGAGCAACCAGCTGGCCTCGTCTGCGGAGAGGCCGAGCGTGCCCGTCATATCGGGAAGGACGAGGTTCACGCTGTCGAACGTGTAGAACTCCATCCCGGTCGCCAAGCCGAGTCCCATCAGCAACCCACGGGTGTGGGCCGGTGACACGAGCGTTGCCGCGGCATGTCCGGGCACGGCGGTGAGCGCGAGCTCGGTCATCGAGCCATGCCGAAACCTGTCGCCATGTACTTAAGGAGTTGCTGAGGGGAATGATCGATCAGGCTGATACGCCCGCCGCCAAGCGCGAGAATCAGCAGCAAGCCGCCTATGATCGCGAGGTTCGAGAGAAAGTGATCCGCTTCGACGACGAAGTCCCCTCCCGAACGCTTCCAAAACGGGTGGTACATGACGGTCACCGGAATCAGGAACAGGGACAACAGCAGCGCACCGAGCCGCGCTTCGATGCCGAGCAATAAGGACAATCCGCCGCCGAGCTGGACCAGCACCGTGACGAGGTGAAGAAGCGTCGGCGAGGGCAATCCGCTTGCAGCCACCTCGCGCTGGGCGGCGTCCCAACGCCAGCATTTGTCGATGCCGCTGTACAGGAAAGGCGAGCACAAAAGTAGGCGCGCTAGTAAGATTGCGGACGCCTGGCGGGTCATGCTCACACCGCCCAGCAGGAGCATCCAAGCGCTCCCCAGAAACCCTTGAGATCCGCGATCGGCAAGTTCGCCGACCAGGCCGTGGCATGGCGGTGGCCGTGGACATTGCAGTCGCTGGTGCAGGCAGGAGCTGCCGCGCGCTGCAGGGGTTCGCCCCACGCCGCGTAGCCACCGTAGACTCGTACCGGCGACCAGTCGGGCATCGCCGGTGGCAGTGCCTGATCATCGAACCGGGCGAAGTCTTCCCTCCCATACACGACTCGGCCGCCGACAACGGTGAGAAGCGAGGTGATATCCGCGATCTCCTGCTCCGAGCAGCTGAAATAGTCGCGGTCGGGCACGATCAAGTCGGCGAATTGCCCCACTTCGATGCGTCCCTTGCGCCCTCCTTCGTTCGAAAACCACGTGACATTCTCGCTCCACATGCGAAGCGCTGTTTCTCGATCCAGACAGTTGCGCTGGGGATAGAGCGAAAGGCCGCCCACCGTCCGCCCGGTCACCAGCCACGCCAACGAGACCCACGGGTTGTAGGATGCGACCCGAGTTGCATCCGTGCCGGCGGACATCTTCACACCCGATTCGAGGATGCGTCGCAGGGGCGGTGTCGCCTGGGCGGGGCCGGATCCGTACCGTTCGACGAAGTATTCACCCTGGTAAGCCATTCGGTGTTGCACCGCAATGCCCCCGCCTAGCGCGGCGATACGATCGATCGAACGCGGCGAGATCGTCTCGGCGTGGTCGAAGAACCAATTCAGCCCGGTGAGCGGAATCTCACGATTGACCTTTTCGAAGACCTCAAGGGCGCGGCTGATGGTCTCATCGTACGTCGCATGCATCCGCCACGGCCAGCGGTTCTCAACGAGGATGCGTACCACGCCCTCGAGCTCGTTCTCCATCTGCGCCGGCATGTCGGGGCGCGGCTGCCGAAAATCCTCGAAATCGGCCGCGGAGAACACCAGCATCTCACCAGCGCCATTGTGGCGGAAGTAGTCGTCACCCTGTTTGTACTTCGAAGTCCTCGTCCAATCGAGAAAATCCTGCTTCTCGCCCTGTGGCTTTTGCGTAAAGAGGTTGTAAGCGAGACGTATCGTCAACTGCCCTTCGTCGTGCAACCTCTGGATGACGGCATAGTCCTCCGGATAGTTCTGAAAGCCGCCGCCCGCATCAATCGCCCCGGTGACCCCGAGGCGATTCAGTTCGTGCATGAAATGCCGCGTGGAATTCAATTGATACTCGAATGGCAGCTTCGGGCCTTTGGCGAGTGTCGAGTACAGAATCGATGCGTTAGGCTTTGCCAATAGGAGGCCGGTTGGTTCCCCGGCGCCGTTACGGGTGATTTGGCCGCCGAGCGGCTCCGGCGTGTCTTTGGTGTAGCCGCACGCCCGCAGAGCCGCGCCGTTGAGCAGAGCTCGATCGTACAGATGCAGCAGGAACACGGGGGTCTCGGGTGCGATCGCGTTGATTTCCTCGATCGTCGGCAGTCGCTTCTCGGCGAACTGATGTTCGCTGAACCCACCGACCACTCGCACCCATTGGGGCGGCGGCGTGATGGCGATCTGGCGCCGGAGCATGGCCATCGCATCGGCGAGCGACCGCACGCCGTCCCAGCGCAGCTCCATGTTGAAGTTCAGGCCGCCGCGGATGAGGTGCAGATGGTTGTCGATCAGACCCGGTAGAGCGCCTCGCCCTTGCAAGTCAATAAGTTTTGTCGCCTTGCCCGCGAGCTTGCGCACGTCGTGGTCGATGCCGACCGCGCTGAACTTGCCCCCGGAGATGGCCACAGCGCTCGCGGCGGGATTGGCGGGGTTGAGGGTGTGGAAGCGGCCGTTGAATAGAATTAGGTCGGGTACAGTTCGCGCTTCGTTCATGGCGCAGCCTCGCGGGTCGGTGGGCTCGTTCGCTCAACCTTCATGCGCATGGAACATGGTCTTTGCATAGATCACTCCTAATCCATATGACCCGCCATAGATCTTGGCGATGCCCGTGGTGCTTTCGTAGGTTTCGCTGCGTGCCCAATCGCGCTGCAGTTCCAAGAGGTATTGCAACGAGGTCATGGGCCGCGCTCCGGCTTGCACCATGCGCTCTATCGCGCGGTTATGTGCCTCGATCGACACGTCACCGCAGGCATCGGCGATCACGTACACCTCAAAGCCCTGCTCCAAGGCCGAAAGCGTCGGGCCCACTATGCACACCGAGGTCCACAGGCCGGCGAGCACCAGCCGACTCTTACCAATGACATTGACCTGTTTGATGACCGCTGTATCCTCCCAGGTGTTCATGCTGGTGCGGTCGAGCAGTTCCTGCCCGGGAAACGGGTCAGTGACTTCGGCAAACATCGGCCCGGAAAAACTTTTCTCCGCGACCGTCGTAAGTATCGTCGGTACTTTGAAGCTCGCCGCCGCCCGCGCCACGAGACCCGCGTTGTTACGCAAGGCGATGGCATCGATAGAATGCGTCGCGAACGCCATCTGGGACTGAAAATCGATCAGGATGAGCGCATGATCCTTGGGCGTGAGGAGCTTAGAACCGGGTGTTGCTTTGGCAATGGTGGGCATGGCGATTGCTTCCTATGAAAGGGGCGAAGTGCGCGCCGCGCCTTAGGCGTCCGAATTGCGAATGCTGCAGGTCGGCTCAACCGAGCGCGGGGCTGACGCTAAATGTCAGTCAATAGACGTGGGCCACCCATCCCCCCATCGGGGGATACGCGGCCGCGATGGCTCTCTGCATCATCTGTTTCATGGCCGCCCGATGTCAAGATCACGGTGACATCATGAGGTCGTTTACAGCGTGGACGCGGAGAGTCCTCTCATGAGCAAAATCAACTCGAGCCAAACACAGATTAAATTGCCCGATTCAATCGAGTGGGTAGGGCAGGAAGGTTCCCCGAAAAACAGCTTGGAAAATGCCGTGCTGTCTGGCAGCCTTGATGACTACGGGATCTACTAGCGACGTCCTCAGTCTCCTAACGCTTGGCGGAATTGTCTTTCCCCCGAAAGGGGGGACTGTTGGCGACGGATGAACCGATGACACTATCTTCCCATGAATATCGCGATAAGTTCTCCGGAAGGAAGGGCAGCATGGCGGCCCAGTCCGCGGGGGGACCGGCATCGGCGTTGCCAATTGACGATCCCCTCCGCGCTCCTAAACGCCAAATTCCACGCGATAGCGGGCGGGAGATCGGCGTTATCGCGCTTAGCTAATCACCGTGGCTTCGATTCCTAAGTCGCGATCCGGGCACCTCGCAACCGTGTCGGCGAGCCGATTCGGCGGCGCGTTTTGCCGGTTTGCGCTAACGGCTCGGTTGTGGAGCGCGGCGCCGATGCTCGGTTTATTGGGTGGCTGCGACGGTGCACCCTCACGCAATATTTTAGGCTCGTATTTTCCGTCTTGGATGGTTTGTGCGCTGGTGGGCATCGCGTTGGCGCTTGTCGCCCGCGCGATCTTCAAAGCCTCGGGGCTGCTCGAGGAAATACCCGTCCCCTTCGTCGTGATGTCAGCGATTGCGTGTGCAGTCACCTTCGCGATGTGGCTGATATGGCTGTCTTGAGGAGCGGTTATGAGTGAAGGCAAGTCGCTTCGGGGAAAAGTGATTGCCGCGACGGCGATCGGATTGGCCATCGTTCTGGGCATTCTCGTCGTCTTTGCGATCGATCGGCGCCCCCGCACGCACGACGCGTACATCTTTGCCTACAGCGCGGAGATGGCGTCGGAGATTAGTGGACGAATTGTCCAGATCCCCATCACCAATGATCAAGATGTTGCAAAGGGTGCGCCGCTCCTCCTCATTGATCCCGCGCCGTACGAATTTCAACTGCGCCAGGCGCGCGCTCAGGTAGCCGCTCTGAAGGCGCAGATCGCGCTTACGGGACGTCAAGTCACCTCCCAGGGTTCCGGCGTCCAAGCGGCCGAAAGCCAAGTACAGAAGGCGCGTGACCAGCTAAGGTACGCCCAGGACACGCGCAAGCGCCTTGAGCCGTTGGTGAAACCCGGCTTCGTTACTCAACAGCAGTTGGACGAAGCGAAGACCAACGAAGCCGCTGCCGAGGCGTCACTTCAGCAACTCACCCAAAGCGCGACCCAGGCACGCCAAGCGGTGGGAGACACCTTGAGCCTCCAAGCTCAATTAGAGGGCGCGGAAGCTGCGGAGGCCAATGCCGCGCGCAACTACGATTTGACGACCCTGCGCGCCCCGTTTGCGGGAAAGGTGGTCGGGTTGCAAATTGCGGAAGGCACCTTTGCGGTGGCGGGCCAGCCGCTGTTCAGTCTCATCAAGTCCGATGCGTGGTATGCCATCGCCGACTTTCGGGAGACCGAATTGCCTCGAATCGCCGTCGGCGATCGAGCGACGGTGTGGACCATGTCCGAGAGCAATAGTGCCTTCGCGGGGCGGGTGGAAAGCTTAGGCGCGGGCGTACAATCGACCAATCAAGGCGGGCCCGGTCTTCCCGTCGTCGGCCGCGACCTCGACTGGGTAGTGGTCGCGCAGCGATTTCCTGTCTGGGTTCGGCTCGATAACCCGCCCCCCTTTGCCATGCACGTGGGATTGACCGCATCCGTCAAGGTGCATCATGGCGGCGCTCGCTGAGTCCCAACGATCCCGCGGCCCGCTCACTGAACTGCTGGCCGTCGAGCTGGCGCCGCGAGAGGGCCGATGGGCGGCTGTCGCGCGCATCGCGACTGGGTGTGCCATCACCGTGGCCATCGCGATGGTATTTCAGATACCCCAGCCTACCTACATGGCCTATATCGTTTTTCTGCTCAGCAAAGACGAGAAGAATGCGACCGTGACGTCGGCACTCGGCGCCTTCATCGCCGCCACGCTCGCGATCCTCCTGACCTTGGGCCTGGAGCTCATCGACACTTCCGAACCGGCGCTGCGATTGCCCCTCATGGCGATGGCGACCTTTGTTGCCATGTTTACCGCGCGCACGTTTGCGCTAGGTCCCATCTCTTACCTGGCTGGCTTTATCATCGTGTTGCTGCAGACGCTGGTCGATGACGTGCCAAGCCCGGAGGCCCTGACACGCGCGACCTTGTGGACATGGGTCGTGATATTCGTGCCGGTGGCCGTGACGGTCATCGTCAATTTGCTGTTTGGTCAGGGCACTATGGCATTCATGGACCGCACCGTCCGGAAGGTCCTGGAGGAGTTGGAGACCTCGCTTGCGAATGGCGCCTACCGTAAATCCCTTCCTGAATGGCGCGCGCGGCTCGTGCCACTGCTCGAGACCGCTCAACACAACGCCGAAAAGGCGCCGCGAAGGGGCCAAGTCACGGTGCCTGCGATACGTGCACTTCTCGATGCGCTGGTAATCCTGGAGGCCTTTCCCGACGATCTGCCGGATACCGTCCAACAAGAGCTGGCAAGCCGGGTGCGAGCCTGCAGACACGCCATCGAGTCGGACAATGCCGCCCCTGAGATGCCTGACTCCATGGCGCCGGTCTCGCCAGACGTCGACGCGAGTATCGAACAATCCCCGGCGGTGATTGCTTTGTTCAGCACGCTGTCCGTCCTCTTAGGTGCGATAGGCCACCCTGCCTCCCCGCCTGACAAAGCTAAAGCGCATCACCCGCCTCGACGGCTCTTCGTCGCCGACGCGTTCAGCAATCCAGCGCATTGGCAGTTTGCCCTGAAGACCACGATGGCGGTCATGATTTCGTACGCCATCTACACGCTTCTCGACTGGCCCGGGATGCGCACCGCAGTCGTCACGTGCTTTTTTGTCGCGCTCTCGAGCCTGGGCGAGACGGTGCACAAGTTGGTACTCAGGCTCTCCGGCGCCATCATTGGCGGACTTGTCGCCGGCCTGTGCATTGTCTTTGTCCTGCCGCATCTCACGGATATCGGCCAGCTATGTCTGCTGATTGCCGCCGTGTCGGTGGGCGCTGCCTGGGTTGCGACGAGCAGTGAACTGCTCTCCTACGCCGGCCTGCAGATCGCATTCGCCTTCTTCTTGGGTGTGCTACAAGGTTATGCACCCGCGACGGATCTCACGGTCCTTCGCGACCGAGTCGCCGGCATTCTGCTCGGGAATATCGTAATCACCATTATATTCAGTTCATTTTGGCCTCAATCTGCCAGGTCCGGCGTGCGTGCCGCGCTCGTGGAGGCGCTGCGCGCGATTGGGGCGGTCATCCGTCGGTCACCGAATGCCGAGGAGGATCGCATGCGCACCGTTCAAACACTGGTGCGGGCCGATCACCTGCGTACCTTAAGCCTCTTCGAACTGCGCATGTTGCCGAGCCATGCGCTAGAGAGCCGGAGTGTTCCCGCTGTTTCGGATATCGAGCGGCTCGCAGGGGCGGCGTTCGTCGTGACGACGGATTCGATTTCTCCCTATGCCGAACCGGGATCCACTGCCCGGCTGGCCCAATGGGCTGAGTCTGCCGCAGACAACGTCTCGCAAAATCGGCCGGTGCCTCCGAGCCCTGTGCCTACCGCTTCCTCGCCGGCGCCCGCTGCCATAGAACCCGATGCACGCTCAGCGCAACGCGCCATCGAACAACTCGAGTCGGAGGTTCAGCATGTTGCTTCAATGCATTGAACGCTCGACGGTCGGATTGGCTTCTATTGCCTGCCTGCTGAGCGCTCATCTGGCGGTAGCGCAAGCGCCGCCGAGCGCCGAGCAACCCTGGGCCATTCCAGAATCGGCGAGCCGCCGCGCCGCCGCCCTGGGCGATACCGGTTTGGCGGTTCCGCAAAAGCAGTACGATCTGGCCGCGCTGGTCGATCTAGCGGAAAGAGAAAATCCTAATACACGGGCGGCTTGGGAAGTCGCGCGTGAAGCGGCCGCGGGTATCGGCCTCGCAGAAAGCGCGTATCTCCCGCAGCTTTCTCTGCAAGCGATCGGCGGGCTTCAGCACACGCCGTTGCCAATGCCCAAAAACCTGGTGCCAGCGGGCTATTTCGTCTCCGATACGCGGGAAGTTATTCCCGCGCTGGCTCTGAAATGGTTGCTTTTCGATTTCGGCCGTCGCGATGCCCAATTGCAAGCCGCGCGCGCAGACTCGTTTGTCGCCAATGTGGCGTTCACCGGTGCCCATCAGAAACTCATATTCGACGTGTCGCAAGCGTATTTTGACTTGGGCGCTGCGCGGGGGAGGCTCCATGCCGCGCAGAAGGCCTTGAGTACCGCTCTGACCACTCAGGATGCCGCCACCGCCAAGCAGAATAACGGCCTCGCCACCGTGGTTGCCGTGGCGCAGGCGCAGCGACAAACGGCTCAAGCACGCTATACGCTGGCAGCAGCCGAAGGCGCCGAGAGAACCGCACGCGCAAATCTCATTGCGGCCCTCGGCGTGCCTGCCGCTACGGAAATCGATGTAGTGGATAGCGCAGAGTTGCCGCTACCGCCCGCTCCGGCCGACAGCGTGTCCAAGGCGGTCGATCAAGCCCTCGCGCACCGGCCCGATGTCATCGCGGCGCTCGGCAAAGTGGATGCGGCCGAGGCAGCTCTCAAGGGCGAGCGGCGATCCTATTATCCCGTGATCGAGCTCGCAGGGCGGGCCTATCAGAATATCGGTTCGTTGAACTCCGACGGCGGCCCTTATTCGAATATTGACCGGCCCGGACAAAGCGTTTTCCTGTCGTTTAGCGTCCCCCTCTTTGACGGCGGCATGCGACGAAATCGCATCTCCATGGCCGATGCCAAAGCGCGGGAGGCGCAAGAACAACTGACGGCCGCGCGCGACTCCGCGTCGCAACAGGTGGTGCGCGCCTATAATGGGCTGTTGACGAGCCTGGCCGAGTACGAAGCCGCCACCGTGTTAAGTCAGGCCGCGCACACGGCCTACGATGCGGCCTTGCGTTCGTACCGCCAAGGGGTCGGGACCTATACAGATCTTGCCACCGAAGAGAACGCCGTCGTCCAAGGCGAAACGCAGGTCGAAGATGCGCGCGCGAACGCACACACGGCTGCGGCCGCGCTGGCACTTTCCATGGGAGCGATTGATACCGCGGGCACGGGAGTCACTCCCTGATCGGTCGTCGGAACAACCCACGGGGACACTCTAAGCAGCTCTGGATGGTTAGAGTTCGATGATCCGGCCTGCCCCAGGCATTCGGAAATGAACTGGCATCCGACAACCTCCAATAGCAGCCACCTTTCGAAGGGGTATTTTTGGGGGTATCAATGAACACCTTGGTTCCGGTGCAAAGCCAGACGCACAGTGTCATCCCAACACCTCCAATGCATAGTGCCGATGACCGCGACGAACTCGGTAAGTCGCAAAGTCATTTCTGTCGATCGTAAAAATCTTTCGCGTCTCGAGGACTTCGGCAGCAACCACGAGAGACGCGTCGGCGAGATCCATCGGACGGTCGGCATACAACTCCATGAGTTCGAATGCTCGTGTCAATGAGCCTAAATCGAAAAACCACACCGACATCGCACTCTTTGAGATGAATTCTCGAAGCCGGTCTGAGCCTATGCTCTGCGGCTCGAGCATGTGAAACGCTTCAGTGAGCACCGCCACCGTGGTGCACAGCGGCTCGCGAATCGCCTTAAGGACTCCGGTGCAGCGCGCATGCTGATCGTCCTTCGGATCGAACAGCGCCACCAACGGCCCCGTGTCGACCAGAATCATCGTCCGTGCTTTCGCTTTAGCGCCAGACGGACACCGTCGCGTGTATTGGAAGATGAAGCTATCGCGTAGCCCCCGGGACCCAAATCCAGCTCCCTGTAGATCTCATAGGGAGTACGCTCGGGCGTCTGCCTCACATGAGTCTGCAAAACACGCAGGCCACGCTTGAGCACCTCGGAAATTGGCAAGCCGGTCGCCGCCCTAACTTCGCTCAGAACCCGCTCCGTTTCTGCATCGAACCTCACGGTGCGCGTTGCCATAGTTCATCTCCGATTACGTATTACTTAATGTAATACAAACTATATTTGCTAGTCAAGAATCATCTGCACACGCAACCGACGGGCCGTCGAACTTTGATCGAGGCGTTGTCTGAACAGTCCGAATATTAGCCGCCACACGAATGGCGATCCCAGAACTTGCGATCTTCCGTCGCTTGAGTGGCTATGCGCGGGTATCGGTCGTCCTAGGCCTCGAAGCAATTACGCCGGCGCTGAGTTCAAGCTATGCCGCCATCAGCCCGAAGGTCATCCCTACGAGCGCCAGCACGCCGCAGCCCATCACGAGCGCCAGCATCAGCACCACTCGGCGCAGCTCGTGCTTCAAATCCTCCACCACGCGGCTCTTGACCGTCTCTAGCCGCGCTTGAATCCCCGCGACCCGGCCACGAATCGCACGCTTAGGTCGCGCGACCTATTTAGGGAAGTTCTCCTGGATCATTTCAAATACGTCGCCGGCTTGACCGTGCAGGATCGCTCGAACGGAGTACATGGCCATACCGTAAGCAGCCTCTGGAGCAATGAACGGTGGCATCACCAGTTCCATCGGCGCGACCTTGACATTCAGCAGCGCGGGACCGCTCACCGCCAACCATTCCTCAACCGCTGATTCGAGCTGGGCCGCGTCAGTGACCGTGCGGCCCCAGAGGCCTATTGCTTGTGCGACCTTGCCGAAGTCCGGATTCTTCAGATCGGTGTACGCCGGCAGCAGCCCTTCGCTCTTCTGCTCCAGCTCCACAAAGCCCAGCTTGCCGTTGTCGTAGACGGCGATCTTGATCGGTAGCTTCTCTGAGACGATGGTAATCAGATCTCCGAGTAACATCGTCAGTCCGCCGTCGCCAGCGACACACACGACCTGCCGACCCGGCTGACAGGTCTGCAGTCCGATAGCCGTACCGAGCCCGCTCGCCATGGTCCCATGCAGCAGACTGGCAAACATCCGCCGCTTACCATTCGCTACGATCATGCGCAGCATCCACACGCCGCAGGTGCCGTCATCGGCCGCAAACAGCGCATCCTCCGCCGCCCTGCGATTGATGATTGACGTCAGATACTGGCCGGGAATCAAGCCGTGCCGACCCGGAGTCGCCCTCTCCGCCTGCGCCTTGAGCGACTTCTCGTGTCGCTGGACATGGGCATCACGAAAACTTGAGTCCGTCCGCTGTGACAATCGCGGCAGCAGCGCCTGTATCGTGTCCTTGATATTGCCGACGACACCGAGCTGGACCGGATGGCGCTGTCCGATACGCATCGGATCAATGTCCACCTGAATGATCGTGGCGCGGTTCGGATAGAACTGTGACCAGGCAAAATTGGTCCCCAACAGCAGCAGTGTGTCGCAATTGAGGATGGCGCGATAACCGGATTCCATCCCGAGGATGCCCGTCATGCCGACGTTGTGCGGGTTGTCGTACTCCAGCGCGTCCTTCCCGCGCGAGGTGTGCGCCACGGGCGCCTGCAAGCGTTCAGCAAGCTGCACGATCTCATCGTGCGCACCGGCGCATCCCGCGCCCGCGTAAATCGTGATGTTGGACCCGTCCGCCAAGAGGCTGGCCATCTCGTCCAGATCGGCATCACTCGGTCGGATCACCGGCTTGTTGGCGTGCACGCTGTACGGCAACTCCTCGGCCGCGGCGGAATCGGCCACATCGACCGGCAGAATCAATACCGCCACGCCGCGGCGCGTGATGGCCGCCTGGCACGCCATCACAGTCAGACGTCGAGCTTGCTCGGGTATCAAGACCATTTCGCAGAACACGCTGCAGCCCTTGTAGACCGCCTTGAAATCCACCTCCTGGATGAAATCAAAGCCCAGCTCACGTCGGACCACCTGGCTTGCGATCAGTATCACCGGCGCGCGGTTTCGATTCGCCTCGTACAGGCCATTAATGAAATGCAGGCTCCCAGGACCACAACTGCCCGCCACGGCCGTGAGCCGATTGAGCAGCAGCGCTTCACCCTGCGCGGCGAACGCGCCGACTTCCTCGTGCCGCATGTGAACGAACTTGATGCCGGCCGGTGCCAGGCTGGAGGCAAAGGCGTTCAGCGTGTCGCCGACGATGCCGTAGCAGTGCTCGACGCCGGCGTCCTTCAGTGTCTCAATTATGACTTGCGCTACTTTCTTACTCATCGATGGAATCCCTCAGGTTGGGAGTTGAACTTCACTGCGCGGTCGCAGCCTGGCCACGAGGCTAGCGCTGCATCTTCATCAGCTCATCCATAGGCATCATGTTGTGGTTGAGATGAGCCATGATCATCATGGAGCCAAATATGACCAGCGCCGAAACGAACACGCCGAAGGCCAACGCGAGGAAGTTGTTCGCCTGGTCGGGTGCGCTCGAGATATGGAGAAAGAACGCGACGTGCACCCCCATCTGCGCAATCGCCAGCGTCCCGAGAAGCACTGGCACGGCCGGCGCATACACGAACGATGTCGTAGCAGCCCAGAAAGATGCCACAGTCAGAGCGACGGCGTATGCCAGACCGATCAAGTAACTGCGTGCGCCGTGCTGCTCGCGTGGATCGACCCCGGGTGCCTGACCCTGCGCCTGTACCTGCATGTCCATTATTTCGCTCCCAGATAGACGATGGTGAATACTCCAATCCAGACGATGTCGAGCGCGTGCCAGAACAAAGCGAAGCAGAAGAAGCGCCGGCTCACCATGGGCTGGAAGCCGAGCGTCGCCACTTGCAGCAGCATCACGACTAGCCACACCAGGCCCAAGCTCACGTGCAATCCGTGCGTGCCGACCAGCGTAAAGAATGCCGACAGGAAGGCGCTGTGAGACGGACCCGCCCCGGCGGCGACCATGCTCGCAAACTCTCTGCCTTCCATGCTCAGAAAAGAGACTCCCAACAGAAACGTAATGCCCATCCAGAAATACAGCGCTCGAGCGTCGGTGCGATGGAGTGCCAGCAAACCAAATCCACACGTCACACTGGATGCCAGCAGGCACAGGGTTTCCATGAACACGTGCCGCTTATCAAACAGCTCCGCGGCGCTCGGTCCTCCTGCCGTTGACCCAGACAGCACCGAATAGGTCGCAAAGAGAGCAGCAAAGATGATGATGTCGGACAGCAGAAACAGCCAGAATCCGAAACCCGCTACGACGCGAACCGGCGCCGGCCCCCGCAAAGCGAGTGGCACGCCGGGGATGGGGGTCAGAGCTTGTTCATCAGCGCTCATGATTGAACTCCAGAGGCAACGCGGACCTCGCTGCGGTCATGACCGATCTCGGGCAGCGTGCCATGCGCACGTTCGAACGCCGCAACCTCCTCCGCCGGCACGGTCCTCTCCCGCTCGGTCTTCCAGTACTCTCTTAAGACCACCACGACGGCGCCGACAAGGCCCACGACGGCAAGCCAGTCGATTCGCCAAATCAGCGCAAATCCCCCTATCACGGCGAAGAACGCGAGGAAGACTCCGACGGGGGTATTGCGCGGTATGTGCAAGTCCACCAACGAGCCGGGCAGTGCACGGCGGCTGATGCCCTCCTCCTTCATGTGCCAGTAGGCGTCGGTTCGCTCAACGTGCGGCAGCCGGGTGAAATTCCAGGCCGGCGGCGGCGAGGGAATCGACCACTCGAGGGTGCGTGCATTCCAGGGGTCTCCGGTGCGGTCGCGATTGGCGTGCCGCTGGCGGATGCTCACCGCAATCTGTACCACCGTCAGCACGATCCCGAGCAGAATTACGACGGCGCCGGCCAGCGCCACCAGCATGAGGGGCTGCCAATGCGTATTCGGATAGTGTTGCATCCGCCGGGTCGCACCCATCAGACCCAGCGCGTAGAGCGGAAAGAAGGCCAGGTAAAAGCCAATGAACCAGCACCAGAAAATCGCCTTGCCCAGGCGTTCATTGAGCTTGAACCCGAAAGCCTTGGGGAACCAATAGCTCATTCCCGCCATGACACCGAACACGACGCCGCCGATCACCACGTTGTGAAAGTGGGCAATGAGGAACAGGCTGTTGTGGAGCACAAAGTCGGCCGGCGGAATCGCCATCAGCACGCCCGTCATGCCGCCGATGACGAACGTGACGATGAAGCCAAGTGTCCAATAGACCGGCACGTTGTACTGAAGGCGCGCGCCATAGAGAGTAAAGAGCCAATTGAAGACCTTAACGCCCGTCGGCACGGCGATGATCATGGTCATGATGCCGAAGAAGGCGTTGACGTCCGCACCCGCGCCCATCGTGAAGAAGTGGTGCAGCCACACCATGAAGGACAGTACGCAGATGACCATGGTGGCGAGCACCATCGAGCGGTAGCCGAATAGCGGCTTCCCGGAAAAGGTCGCCACCACTTCGGAAAACACGCCGAACGCCGGTAGTATCAGGATGTACACCTCCGGATGACCCCAGATCCAGATCAGGTTTATATACATCATGGGATTGCCGCCAAAATCGTTCGTAAAGAAGTGGAAGCCGCAATAGCGGTCCAACAGCAGCATCGCGAAGGTGGCGGTAAGCACCGGGAACGCTGCCACGATCAGCAGGTTCGAAGCGAGCGCGGTCCAGCAAAACACGGGCATCCGTTTGTAGCCCATGCCGGGGGCGCGCAGCTTCAATATCGTCGTTGTGAGATTGATGCCTGATAGCAGCGTACCCAGACCCGATAGTTGCAACGACCAGAGGTAATAATCGACTCCCACCCCTGGGGAGTAGGCGAGCTCACTCAAGGGCGGATACGCCAGCCAACCGGTGCGGGCGAATTCGCCGACAAAGAGCGACAGATTGACCAGCAACACCCCGGCTGCGGTGAGCCAGAAACTCACCGAGTTGAGAACCGGAAACGCGACGTCACGAACACCAAGCTGAAGCGGCACGGCAAAATTCATCAACCCGACGACAAACGGCATCGCCACAAAGAAAATCATGATCGTGCCGTGCGCCGAGAAGATCTGGTCATAGTGCTCGGGCGGCAGGTAACCCGCGGCATGACCCGCGGCGAGCGCAAGCTGGGTCCGCATCATGATCGCGTCGGAGAAGCCGCGCACCAACATGACCAGACCCAGGATCATGTACATCACCCCGATGCGCTTGTGGTCCACGCTGGTGATCCAGTCGCGCCAGAGGTAAGGCCACGCGCCCTTGACCGTTACGAGTGCAAAAATAGCGAGCAGCACCGCGCCCACCGTGGCGCAGGTGCCCATGACGATCGGTTGATCGAAGGGGATTGCGGACCAACCGAGTCTGCCAAACATGTCAGAGCGCCTCTTTAGGGGACCACAGCGTCGCCAGGTGCCCGTGTGCAACCATGTCAAAAGGGTCATCCGGCACAGAGCCGTAAGTCATCTCACCGCCCGACCTGGTGGGCCGCGCCAGCTCGGTAAAGGCCGCACCGTCGAGCACTCCCCCACGCTCGCGCGTCTGGACTACCCAGGTGGCAAAGCCGTTGCCTGACTCAGCGCGGAGCACGAACCGCATATCGGAGAATCCCGGCCCGCTGAACTGTGCGGAAATACCCTGGTACGTGTCTGGCTTGTCGGCCTGCAGATTGAGCTGAGTCGTCATGCCGGGCATGGTGTAGATCTGGCTGCCGAGTTGCGGAATGAAGAAGCTGTTCATGACGCTCGTCGAGGTCAGGCGGAAGTGCACCGGTACGCCCGTCGGGACGACGAGATAATTGACCGTGGCAATGTGCTCGCTCGGATAGATGAACAGCCACCGCCAGTCGAGCGACACGACTTCGACCTCGAGCGGGGGAGTCCGGGATTCCAGCGGCCTGGGAGGATCGAGATCATGGGAGCCAATCCAGGCGATACCGCCGAGGAACACGATGACCAGCGCCGGAATGGCCCAGATGATCAGCTCGATCCGCCCGGCATACTCCCAATTGGGACGATAGGTGGCACGCCTGTTGCTCGAGCGAAACCACCAGGCAAACGCCAACGTCAGCAGGATGACCGGAATGACGACGGCCAGCATGATGGCGGTTGCGTCGTAAAGGATGACGCGCTCTGCCTGGCCCACCGGACCGCGAGGATCCAGCACCCCTTCACGGCACGAGGCAAGGATCACGCAACCGCAAAGAATGCCGACTGTCCGCACCCACTTGCGCTGCGGCGCCGCTTCGTCAATCCAAAGCTTTGCGGCCGAGCAGCCCCGTCGAAGGAATTGCACCGGGCCGCATCCCGCAGTAAGTAGTTTCTCGGAAGTCATCATGCCGATATCCTCTCCAACGAGTCCTTGGAACCGTATCCCCCTAACGGGGGGAGGTAGCTGCAGTCAGGGTCGTACAAGTGCCTCAGACGGAGTGATGCGCAAGCGCTAAGTCGTGAGACGAATATCGGACCAAGGGATCGTCGCTTGTCTCACTGGCGTTGGGCGTCATCAACATCATTCTCAAGCGCAATTCAGAGGGAGGCGCCGTCGACGGGAGCTACGGCGGATACTTCGACGGCGGCGGTACGACGAGCAACGTGCAAGGCGAGGCGGGATTTCAGTCTGCGGCGTCCGCAGAATTGCACAAATGGGCGCGTTCAATCTACAAGCACGCCTGCGGCTTGTGATCTACGCTGCGACCATGTCGAGTGCAGAGGCAGCCATTTCACTGTTCGCCGAGCAGGACATCGGGCAAACGCCAGATTGTTCTGTGGTGCTATTCCCGGCGACTCGTGGTAGCCAAGCCCACACGTCAGAAGATACCTGGGCGGTCCGCCGGGCAATCGTTCGGGCCCGCTCTGCGCTCATCAGCATGCGACTCGATGATGCCTCAAGGGCGACGGCGCAGCTCAAACGTCTGTTGAGCAATCGCAGTGGTTCGTACTTCTTTCGCTATGCCTCCGCCCTGCGGATACTCGAGGCCTCCATCCTAGCGGCAGAGGATGACTTTTCGGCCTCCCGCAGCGTGCTGATGAGTGTTGCTTCGCGTAACGGCGACACGGCTGCAGCAAGCGTTCTCCGCTATGTGGACTGGAAACTCGGGGAACGCGAGGAGATTTACGCGCCGGACCCGGTGGACTACTTGGCTGCCCCAGTTGGGGGGAAAGCCGCATGTCGCATATTGAGCCTTTGCGTAAGCGCAGCTCTCGCATTTGATCGCCTGCAGCTTGCTGTGTCCGCCAACCTGGCGACAGAAGCGCTCCAGCTGGCGCGCCTGCGTTACGGCAATCATTCACCGATGAGCACCTTCCCCGCAACTCTGCTCGCACAGGTGGCGTACGAACAGGGTCGGTTTGAGGAAGCCGAGGCTCTATTGCAGCCACGGCTCTCAGTGATCCGCGCCTCAGGATTGCTGGAGTGCGCCGCGCGTGCGAGCGTGCTCCTCGCGAGACTCTCGTTGCATCGGGGTCGGCACCGTGCCGCGTTGGCAATTCTGCGCGAAACGGAAGCTCTTGGCCGCACCCGCCGGTGGCCAAGATTGGTCTCCATCGCATCTTCGGAATACGCCCGGACTCTAGAGATACTTCGATACGACGAGGGCCAAGGCTCCGAGAGTGATACACGGAGAGGGAAGGCACCCGTCGTTCTATTGGATAGGAGTCGCGGTGCGAGCATCATGGCAAAATCCTTGCATACGCCGGAGCATCCGCGAATGTCCCCGCGCGCATGCCGACTGCTAACAGGAACGGGCCTGGACACTCTGTCACCTGATGATGCTCTGAGTTTTTCCGCGGTTGAGACTGCCCTGCGGCGCGCATGCTCAGCCGCTTCTCACGGTCCCATCGATGACAGTTACGAGCTTTTGATCCCGTGGCTGCGGATTGGCGCCGCACGTGGCCTGCGCATGGCTTTTGTGGATGCCGGCCGGCCGCTCTTGACACTGTTAGAGCGTCTTTACTACGCGCTCCCGACGAATGATCCGCGACTGTCCGATCTGCGGCCGTATATCGCGACTCTCCTCAGATCCACGGTCCAGTCGAACACCGAAGAGTCCTCCTCAATCAGCTATCGCCCGCTGTCACGTCGCGAGACTGGCATCCTGCAAATGATTGCACACGGGATGTCCAATAAGCGCATCGCACGGTCATTGGGCATCACCCCAGAGACGGTGAAGTCGCACGCCAAGAGCATCTTCGTCAAACTCGAGACCCGCACTCGTGCTCAGGCTGTCTCCCGCGCAGAGGCGATCGGCTTCCTCTAGAACTCACGGCCCCACGGTGGCTGTTGCTCGGAAAGGATCGCGTACGCGAACTCATCCAGGGCGGGCCGTGACCACGCGAACAGCTGTTGCTCCGTAGTCGTGGAGCGCACGCCTCAAGGTCTGGAGGCCAGCGATCGATGCCGGTCCCCGGGGAGTTTCAGTCGCTGGTGTGTGCCGACACGATGGCAATGACCGCCGGAACAGCAGCCGCAAGGATCATCAGGCACGGGATTGCGGCCCACACGAGCTCCATCGCAACGCTCTGTCGCAAGGCGGGCGGGTGCGCGTCGTCGCGATGACGGGTGCTCCAGATTGAAACAAACATCGCGGCAAATACACCGGTGGCAACCAGCGCGCACATTCCCAGTATCACGAGTCGCATGCGTTACGCCTTGCCCGGCAGAAGCGAGCGCCGATAGGCGGTTGGAGTTCGCCCTACCAGCTTCCGGAAGGTAGTGCTGAACGTACTGGCCTCACGAAATCCGATATCCAAAGCGATGGTTATGCTCCCCGAAGAGTTGGCAGATAGTGATCGATGAGCAGCGCGGCGAACAGCCACATGAGATAACTCACCGAGAAGCGAAACACCCGCATCGGCAGCTGCGGTCGGGAGCTGCGTTTGAGTGCTACTGCGTGGTAGAGGAAACCCGCATCCAGGATGAGCGCAGCGCCAAGATACAGTAGGCCGCTCATGCCCGTGAGAAACGGCAGCAGTGTCACGACCGTGAGCAAAATCGTGTAGAGCAGAATCTGCAGGCGCGTGTGCGCGACGCCGTGGGTGACCGGTAGCATCGGAATGCCGACGCGCTCGTACTCGGCACGCCGCGCGATGGCAAGCGACCAGAAGTGCGGTGGCGTCCAGACGAAGATGATGAGGAAGAGCAGCAAAGCATTCGCGTCAACTCGGCCGGTGATCGCGGTCCAACCGAGCACCGGCGGCATCGCCCCCGCTATGCCGCCGATGACGATGTTCTGCGGTGTCGCATGCTTCAGCCACAACGTGTAGAGCCCCGCGTAGGCGATGAGCGAGACGAAGGTCAGAACCGCCGTGACCACATTGACCAGCAAGACGAGAATGCCCATTGCCAAGGCCGCAAGAACCGCGGCAAGTGCGATCGCGCGGCACCTGGAGAGTCGCCCCGCTGGTAGTGGCCGTGTGCGCGTGCGCGCCATCTGCGCATCGATCCGCCTTTCGAGCACGTGGTTCAGCGTTGCGGCGGAGGCCGCGGCGAGCGCAATGCCGGCGCTAGCCGCAAGGAGCGTGGCGAGGGATGGCACATCGCCGCTCGCTAGCAGAGTGCCCACCATGGCGGTAAAGGTAATGAGCGCCACCACCTTCGGTTTGGTGAGCTCGAGATAGCGGCGCCAGGCGGCAGGGGCAGCCCGGAGGTGTTTGGAAGGCGTCGCTAGTGTGTCTGGCACAATTACCATCTCAACGGATAATGTTGGGTCTACTTCCTCGCTTAAGCCACCCGTCGGCTTCCAGCGCGACTTCAAACCAGAACAGGGGGATCGCACGTGCCGTGGCAGATGACGGGACCTCTCAGCCACTGGGACAGTCCCCGGCGACACCGCCGACAGATTGCTGCGCAACCGTAGCGATCTCATCCGCGATGACGGCGACCGCACGCTGATACCCCTTCACGAGCCCAGGGTAACCACCGCCCACTGGTTCATACGCCCGTGTTCGACAGACAACCAAGACATCCTTGCGGGATATCTTCAGGTCAAGAGACCAGGAAGCCTCGATGAGGGCGAACCGATTCGGCGAGGATTCGAAGCGCTCGACATTGAGCCGCACCGAGATCGAATCTGATCCCGCGGGGTCTGCGGGATCGGCACCGCCAAGCCTGTGCAGGAGCTCGACCGAAAGAGCGTTCTGCAGCTCATCAGCGACCGGTGCGATCCATCGATCGCCGTCGGCAATGGCGATGCCGCCGTCGGGGAGCCGTGTGACGAGCTCCAACCGATCGACCTGAGCGGGAATCCTCACCGGGCCGACTTCCAGCCTATAGCCCGCTGCCACAGCCGCTGAAGGATCGCGCCCCGATTCGGGCACGAGCGTATAAAAGCGAGGAGACGTCGAGGCGCAGCTACCCAAGAGCGACGCGATGACGATGCATGACCAGCGCACGACCTTCATTCGGTCCCCCCCGCAGCGGACGTCGATCTTTCGCTCACCGTTGGTTGCGAAGGATGTCGGCCGCGAAGCAGAGCCTCTGGGTGACGGTCGAGATAGTCGGTCAGTGAACGCACGGAGCGCAGCGTGCTTCGCGCCTCCACCAGCGTCTGGTCGATGTTGTCACGCCACGGGGCATCGTCAGCCAACACGTGGTCGACGGTTCCCAGCGTCGTCTGCACGGATTGTAAGGCCGCAGTGCCCGCCGGCAGCACGTCGGTTCGCAATTCCCCGAGAGCGCCGTTGAGGCCGACGAGGTCCTCATCGAGATGCGCGCCGATCTGTGCTATGGGAATGCGATCGATCTTGTCGACGATGCTCACGAGCTTCTGCTGCAGCTCCTGAACGCTCCCGGAGACCGTCGGGATCTGCAGTGGTCGCGCGTCCACATCAAATCTTGCCGGGCGAGTCCCTGGGATGAAGTCCAGGGCGATGTAGAGTTGGCCCGTGAGGAGATTCCCGGTGCGCGGTTGGGCTCGCAAACCGCGGGCGACCAGCTGGCCGACGAGCCTGGCCATTTTGTCCTCGCTCGTCGCGGTGCCGTTCTGCTCCAGCACTTCGTAAGCCTTCCCCATGCGTCGGGGATAAATCAGCGCCGTGACGATCACCGGGAAGCTTTTATGCTGCGCGTCGTAGTCGAGATCCAGCGAGAACACCTGTCCGATGTTGACGCCAACGAAGTCGACTGGCGCTCCCACGGACAAACCGCGCAGGGACTGAGCGAAGCGCATGCGGACATAGCGGGGCTCGCCGTCGGGCGGCGCCATCGCCGCCGCCTGGTCGTCGAAGAGGGTAAACTCCGCGCCCGAAGGGACCGGTCCGACGCCCTGCGCCGTGGGTGCCGTTTCAAACGCGACGCCGCCGGCTAGCACCGAGGCAAGCGACTGGGTCCGAAGCTTCATACCGTCGGCGCCGAGCGTCAGGTCGATGCCGCTGGCATTCCAGAAGCGCGTGGCGCGAGTGACTAGCCGATCGTACGGCGCGTCGATGAACACCACGACTCGCGCGCCATCGCCACCGGCCTCGAGCTCTCGGTCAATCACGTGCCCGACCTCGAAGCGCCGGAAATACACCGGCGCATCGAGTGCCAGAGAGCCTACGTCCTTGGCGTGGAGCACCACGCTCTTGCCAAGGAGGCCGTGGGTCAAGGGAGGCGGATTCTCGAGTCCGACGAATTCCGTTTGCCTTGTCTTGGCTTCGCCTGCCTCAACGGCGATATAGGAACCCGAGATGAGCGTGTCGAGACCTGACGCCCAGCCAATACCTATGCGGGGCCGAACCACCCAGAACCGTGCATCAGCGGTCAACAGATCCTTGGCGCTCCTCAAAAGATCCGCGCTGACCAGCACACGGTTGTGGTCGGAGCTCAAGGAGATGGCGGTCACGTGACCGATAGTGACATTACGATCCTTCACCAGCGTCTTCCCTACCTCCACTCCCTGAGCAGTTTGAAAGCTGATGGTGACCCGAGGCCCTGCTGTCCTCCAGGCATTCATCACGAGCGCTGCGCCGATCACGACCGCCGTGGCCGGCACGAGCCAGATGAGCGAGGGCAGCCAGCGCCGCCTCAGGACTCGCGGCGTGGGCAGCTCGTCCCGCGGGTCGACTCCCGCCTCAGTGCCCATCCCGGCCCCCCCTGTCCCAAATGAGCCTCGGGTCGAAGCTGAGAGCGGCGATCATAGTGGTAACGACTACCCCGCAGAAAAAGACAATGCCGAGGCGCGGCTCGGCTGTGCCGAGCGCCTTGAACTTCAGAAGCGCAGCCGTCAGTGCAACCACGACCACATCCAACATCGACCAGTACCCGATGATTTCGACCAGCCTGTAGAGCGCGGTCCGTTGCCTCCTCGCCCAGCTACTTTCGAGGCGCACCGTCCACAGGAGCAGGCCGAGTGCCAGAAACTTCGTCGCGGGTACCGCGATGCTCGCCGTGAAAATCAACACAGCGATATCCCACGCGCCGGCCTTCCAGAAGCTCAGCACGCCACTCAAAATAGTGCTTTCCTCCCCTCCGCCGACGCCGTTGACGTACATCACCGGCAACACATTCGAAGGGATGTAGAGAATCACGGCGGTGATCAGCCACGCCAGAGTGTGCTCCCCGCTCCGGGGGAGGCGCTCGCGCAGCAACGTAGCGCAGCGCGGGCAGGAGGTCGGCGGAGTCAGGATAGGCATGCGCCGCAAGACCAGACCGCAGGTGCGACAGGCCACAAGTCCGACCGTAATGGCGCGTACCGGGGTTATCACGCGTGAGTCCACAACAGCGTCCACCAAAACCGTGGTTCGACCATACTGAGAATCGTGAGCAGAATCATGAGGCTCGCGAGTGCCCAGATCCCGATTCCTGGGGTGACGTGCACCCAACTCGATAACTTCACAATTGCAACGAGTGCGCCGAGCAGAAAGACCTCTGTCATGCTCCAGGGGCGGGACCGATGTAGGGCCACCAGTGCGCCGCGAAAACCCGGTGCACGGCGCCCAAAGCGCGCAAACGTCAACAGCCAAAGCAGTAGCGCGATCTGTAGCAGCGGGAGGATGAACATCGTGAGCGCAAGCACCGCGGCCGGCCACGCCGTCCAGCCGTGCAGCATCAGCAGAGCGGCACTCCAAACGGTTGCCTCCGTGTGCATGCCGCCGACCTCGATGATCATCAATGGATACGCATTGGCAATCAGGAAGAGCAACGCCGCCGCCACGGTAAGTGCCAGCAACTGATCGACCGAGAGCGAACGATGCCGGGCCAGTACGCGCCCGCATGCGATGCAGGCGGCGACCTCGTGCCTGCCAAGAACCACCGCTCGATGGAGGACATCGCAATGTGGGCACACTAGGAGCTCGCTTGCGCAACTCGACATGCCTGGCCACGCCTATAGCTCTGAAGTTCGCGGCGTGAACAATTGCCGTTGCGCGTCATTTCGCGTCGAGCGTGCCATGTGGTTCTCCTTGCCCCGAACGGTAGAAGTACGTCCCGAGACAGATCGTCGCGCGAAACGCGTGCGTATGTCTTGTAAATAGCCGCGCATTTGTACTAATCCGCGCCCGCGGTGACCAGTTACTTTGCCTACTCGGCCCTAAACACCCGTAGATCTTCACGCGCCGCTTCGCTGAACTCCCTCAGCGGATCGATGCCGGCCCCGGCCTTGATTAGATCTCTCAGCTCGCGGACGGAATGGTTCGGAGAAAAGTAAGTGTCGATGATGGTCAGCATGATCTTGTCTGCACTCGCGACGGTGCGCGGCGTGGACACTACGCGCATCCGGCTGATCATTGAATAAAGATCGACGAGGTCTGGCAGCTTTGGCTCGCTGCTCACGAGCGCATCGCCGTACGCCTTGGATGCCGCAGTGATGAAGTCCCGGTAGAGGTCCTCGCGTCGGGTCATTTCGTGAGTTAGTTGCCCAGCCCGCACCTGCGCGCGCTGCGTAAGCCAGGTCGTGCCAGTTGACGTCAAACCGCCAACGACCGATCCGGCGAGCGCCGAGAGTGCGGATATGTATGCGACATTCATTCCCTTCTCTCCGGGTGCGGAAACCGCGGTCGGCTGTGCAGGTTGCCGGCCCAGCGCGGAAGCTACGGTCGGTGGGCTCACGGCCAACTCACCGTCAGTGCTCCCAACTGCACGTCTCAAACCCAGTACTTACGCCGCCTGCGTGTGTTGATGTCTGTCTGCTTCGCACAAGTCGCCGCAGCAACGTCCAATCCTCTGGTTCGCGACACCTGCACACTCTTCCCCGTAGTGCGAGATCCCGTGAACACGTAAATCACGTATTGAGATCAGGAACTATGCGCTTGTCTGGTGACCGTAAGTACCCACAGGGAGGGCTGCGCGATGCTCGTAGACCGAAACGATGCCAGCATGGTGTCTGGGGACCTCGACGCAGCGACAGACTCTTGGTGGCAGAAGAGGAGCCACCCCTGGGCTCACACCTGGTTACGCCACGCCGTGGCTTCAGCCATCACGGCATCTATGTGGGGCGCGGCAACGTCGTTCATTACTATTCAGCGGTGCGCGGATTTTCCCGGGGTCCGGTGGAAGAGGTTTCTCTTGCACGCTTCGCGCTGGGACGCGCGATCTGGGTCCGAATCCACGCTGCGCCTCGGTTCGACGGCGCAGAAGTGGCGCGTCGAGCGCGCTCGCGCGTCGGCGAATATCGCTACCGACTGCTCAGCAACAACTGCGAACACTTCTGCGAGTGGTGCCTGCAGGAGGAGCAGCGCAGCTATCAGGTCGAGCGCCTGCTGAGTCTGCCTCGACGGCTGGCACTAGTTTTCCGCGGCGCTGCTACCGCGCTGCTTTCCGCCGGTGGCGGCGCGTTTGATTTTCGCGTGCTGCGTACTCTCCCCCCCGACCGCAGCACGTAACCCTCGGCCGGCAGTCTTTGATTGCCGGCCATTTTTGTCCCTTTCCCGAGGACCGGGATTCAGGGGCTCAATTCCTCGAAAAGCATTCGGAAAACGACGTGTGACATGGACGGAGCCTAGGAGGGCCAACGCGGCTCACGCGGAATACTCAGACAGGCTCCCAACGCTCAAAGCGTGAGCCGCAGCGCCCGCCGCGTGCCGGAGGCGGAGGTCTGGTAGTCGGCACCGGCGATGCGCACGAGATCCCGGCCCTCATTCTTAGCCATGTAGAGCGCCGCGTCGGCGCGCGCGACGAGCTCATCGAGCGAGCGCGTGTTCTCATCGTTGCTCGCGAGGCCCGCACTGAGACTCACGCGCAGCCCGCTCCCCGACGCCGGCAGCCGAATGCCGAAAACCCGCGTGCGCAGCCGCTCCAGGCTCGCCAGAGCGAACTCGAGCGGCGTCTCGGGCATCACCAGCAGGAATTCTTCCCCGCCCCACCGCCCGAGGATGTCCGCGTCGCGCAGCGCCTCGCGGCCCACGCGGGCGAACTCCTTCAAGACATAGTCGCCGGCGGCGTGCCCGCAGCGATCGTTGATGACTTTGAAGTGATCCATGTCGATAATGGCGATCGTCATGTTTTTTTGCGTCTCGAAAGCCGCTTGCAGCGCCGCCGCCGCGAGCTCTGCAGTGCGGCGCCGGTTCGGCAAGCCGGTCAACGAATCCTGGCTCGCGAGTTTCACCAACTGCTGCCGGTAGCGGCGGTTGGCGACGAGGAAGTAGATGAGCAGCGCGATGACCAGTACGCCCGCCACTACCACCACGGCGTTCCAGCGCAATTGCTGTGCCTGCCGGTTTGACTGCTGGTGGGAGAGCTGCAGCTCGCGCTGCAGCGATGCATTGCGCTCGACCTCCCGATCCGTTTCGAAGCGGGCGCGCTGCGCATCGGCCTGCCGATTGCGCTCGGCGTCGTTCGCCGCGGTATAGCGCGTTACGTACTCTTGCAGGTCGTTGTATGCGTCCCGGTAATTATGCAAAGCGGCGTTCGTGCGCGCGCGCCATTCGTATATCGACGGAACATGACGCGGCGACATATCGGTGCCATTGTGATCGAGCACTTCGTTCAAGGTCGCGAGCGCGCGCTCGGCGTTGCCCGATTCCAAGTCGATGCGTGCCTGCAAGACCTGTGTTTCCTTCACGGCCTGCGAGGTGTGCGAGGTGCTGAACGTGCGCAGCGCGCTGGCGCATTCGCGCTGCGCGGGCGCCAGTGCCCCCAGTTCGATGTGCGCCTCGCAGATCCGCTGGTCGGCGAACGCGATTCCCAGCGAATCCCGCAGCGACAGGCTGAGCTTGCGGGCCTGCGCGAACTCGACGATCGCGGCCCTGTAGTTACCCATCAATTTGAGGATCTGGCCGCGCATGAACCGCGAAACGGAGAGGCTCATCGTCGCGTTGCGCGAGGCGTCCCAGTCGATCTTCTCCTGATTCAGCGAGAGGGCTTGGCCGTAGTCGCCCATGCTGCGCATGACGAGAGACAGATAATCCGCAGACTTGATATGCGACTCGGTCACTGCCGGTGCGATGCTGGCACGATACGCCTGGGTCAAGGTCACGATGGCCAAATCGGCCCGGTCCTGCCGATGTTCGAGCAGACCGCGGGTGATGAGCAGGCAAGTATCGGCCGGCGAGCCGCGAGGCTGCAGCACGCGCGCCGCCTCGATCGCCTCGACGGCGCCGGCAATGCCGGCTTTGTCATAGACGCTCTCCGCGTATGCAGACAACAATTCGAGATGGACCGGATCGTGGTCCCCGGTCGCGAGCGCGAGGCCTTTCGCAGCGACGGCACGGGCATCGGCGTCCAGTTCGAGAATGCTGTAGGCCTCCGCCTCGACGGCATACAGGGCAGCGGTGCGAGATGCGCGCGATGAGTCCGACGGTGGTGCGCGCCGCAGAGCGGCGAGCAGACTGCGCGCCTGCTTGAGCGCTTTGGTCGCGTCTTCAGCAACCAGCTGCTGCAGCTGATGGATGTCCGGGTCGGGATTGTCGAGGCAACTCGACCATGCGGGTGTCGGCAGCCACGCCGAGGCGAGCAGCACACAAGGCCACCACCATAGTCCCACCGCTTTCGAGGCGTGTCGGCCCGCGTGCCTGAATTTGAACATGAGTGTCGGAACGCTACGTGGGCGGCGGCTTTCAATCGACCCAGAATGTCACGGTTTTTTAACTTTTGGCGAAAGCGCGCGCGCGCGCGACTTGCACTGGGGCCTCACTCAGCGGGAATGTGACGCCTGTCGCATGTCGCGGCTCGTTATGTCGAAGCAGGCCGCGGCACCGGGACAAGAATACCTTCGGCCGCACGGCGTACGGCTAGCCTCCTTCCTTTCGGATATTGGCATCCTGGGGAAGAAGCGGCATCGCGGCCGTGCCGAGATCTTGCTCGGTAAGGCTCTTTTTGGCGGGCAGGAACATCGAGCTCGTGTCCATCCAGTTGCCTGACGATGAGTGCCGGCGCAACCTCTGGCGCATATTTAAATCAAGGACGACTGCACTTTCCGAGGAATATCGCATGCCACACACTTTTCTGGACCGAGAAAGCACGGTCGCGCCGTTGAGCTATCACCGCTTCTTCGTGCTCCCGGCGACCCTTGCGTTGCATCTGTCGATCGGTCAGATATACGCGTTCTCGACCTTCGAATTGCCGCTGACGAAACTGATCGGCATCGGCCATGCGGCACACGGCGATTGGAAACTGACCCAAGTCAGATGGACGTTTTCCATTGCGATCGCGATTCTCGGGCTTTCGGCCGCCGTGTTCGGACGCTGGGTCGAGCGGGCGGGTCCGCGCAAGTCGATGTTCATGGCCGCTCTGTGCTTCGGCGGCGGGTTCATCGTATCCGCCGTCGGCATACATTTTCATCAGCTGTGGTTGCTCTACTTCGGGTACGGAGTGCTGGGGGGCTGCGGACTCGGCATCGGCTACATCTCGCCGATTTCCACGCTGATCAATTGGTTTCCTGACCGCCCGGGTATGGCGACCGGCCTGGCCCTCCTGGGTTTCGCCGCCGGCGGGCTGATTGCGGCGCCCCTGTCGGTGCTGCTGATGGAACACTTCAAGACCGCAATTTCCAGCGGGGTGCTCGAGACTTTCGTCACCATGGGCGTCATCTACTTCATGTTCATGATGATCGGCGTCAGCGCCATACGTGTTCCCGCCGCCGGCTGGAAACCTGCGGGTTGGGCCCCTGCGGTAAATCCGCGGCCTTTGGTGACGCAAGAGAATGTGGCGGTTGCTGTGGCCTGGCGCACTCGACAATTCTGGCTGCTGTGGGGCGTACTGTGCATGAATGTGACCGCCGGGATCGGCGTGTTGGGTCAAGCCTCACCGATGATCCGGGAGATCTTCAGCGGGCGGGTGACCCCCGCCGCGGCCGCCGGGTTCCTCGCTTTGCTCGGTCTCTGCGATGCGGGCGGCCGGTTCGCTTGGGCGGCAGTTTCCGACCATATCGGCCGGCGCAACACGTATATGGTGCTCTTGGGGCTGGGCATCGTGCTCTGCTCGTGCGCACCATCGCTCGGCCACCTCGGCTCGATGGCACCGTTCGTCGCCGCATGCGCCGTCATCGCGTCGATGTACGGCGGTGGTTTCGCGACCATTCCGGCTTACGTGAGCGACCTCTTCGGCGCCATGCACGTGGGCGCCATCTATGGCCGGCTATTGACCGCCTGGTCAGTAGCGGGAGTATTGGGCCCCATAGCGGTGAATTATATTCGCCAGATCGAAAGCGGCGTCCCGAGGGCGCAGGCCTATTCAGATACCATGTACATCATGGCCGCGCTCTTGTTCGTGGGCCTGTTGTGCAATCTTGGGATGCGACCGGTAGGCGATAAATACCACCACCGCCCGGCGATACCCGCCTCATGAGGCGGGCATGCTGCGGCGGCTTGTCGTGCGCTTGGCCGAAGCGCCGGGGGCGGCGCCGGCCTGCCGATCCAATTCGCCGCGCAATTGCGCCATCGCGCCGCTTGAAATGGCGCCTAGTCTTCCTTCAATGGCGGCCACATCGGGCATCGGACCACGCACATGGGATTCGAGCGCCCGGCGCATGACGCGCAAGTGCTCGGGCGTCGTACCGCAACAGCCGCCGATGATCCGCGCTCCTGCATCCAAGGACAGGCAGGCGTATTGAGCCATCAACTCCGGGGTCCCGTTGAAGCGGATCGCGCCGTCGACGTATTGCGGAATGCCGCAGTTCGCCTTGGCAACCAGAAGGACCGACGGGTCCGAAGCGGTCGCAAGATTGACGATGGAGGCGACCAGTTCCGAGGGACTGACGCCGCAATTGCTGCCGCATGCGGCGAGCCCGTGCTTGCGGTGCAAACCGGCGAATTCGGACGGCGTGATGCCCATCATCGTGCGCCCGTTGGTATCGAAGCTCAAGGTCGCGACGACCGGCAGTCCGGTCATGCGGGCACCTGAGACGGCCGCTTCGGTTTCCTCGACGGAGGACATCGTTTCGATCCACAGCACATCCGCTCCGCCCCGGGCGAGGGCGGCTGCTTGTTCGGCAAATGCGTCGCTCGCCGCATTGAAGCTGAGCGGCCCCAACGGCTCCAGAATCTCCCCGGTGGGACCCATACTGCCGGCGACGAGCACGATGCGCCCGGCGCGGTCGGCCTCGGTGCGGGCGATGATCGCCGCTCTCTCGTTCAACTCCGCGACGCGAGCATCCGCCTTGTGGAGCTTCAATCGGTGGCGCGTGCCGCCGAAGCTATTCGTCAGGATAATGTCCGCGCCCACATCGATGAAGGCGCGATGCAACTCGGCGATGCGCTCCGGATAATTGGCATTCCAAAGCTCGGGCGCATCCCCCGACTGCAAGCCGCGCTCGAACAGATTGCTGCCGGTCGCGCCGTCCGCGAGAAGCCACGGCCGCTCCGCCAATAAAGGTGTCAGACGATCAATCATTTCGCCTCTTGAGGTTGAGGTGCGCGAATTTTAGCATGGCGGGCACCGCGCTACGGCGCCGGCCACTACGGCGCCGGCCGCTACGGCGCGGCGGATTGCCCCTCACCGCTCAAGCTTGAGCGGGTGCCGCGCAAACCAGCCGAACAGCAGAATCACGCAGTAGCAGAGGGCCGGTACGATGAGCGCCATTTTCAGGCCCCAAAAGTCGGCCGCCTTGCCGGTAGCGCGCGGAATGATGGCTCCGCCCACGATCGCCATGCAAATGACGCCGGACCCTTCGGCGGCGCGTTTGCCGAGCCCCTCGCTCGCCAGAGTGAAAATCGTCGGAAACATAATGGAATTGAACAGTCCGATGGCGAGCAGCGACCAGGCGGAGAGCTTTCCGGTGCTGTTGGCCGAAATCAGCAGCAGCGCGATGACGGCGCCCGCGGTGCAGGACAGTACTTTGCCCGGAGAAAATAGGCGCAAGAGATAGGCGCCGATAAATCGGCCGACCATGGCACCGCCCCAATAAAGCGGCACGTGTTTACCCGCTTGCTCCGCGGCGGCACCCAGAACGCTGCTCTGCATCAGGTAATTGACGATCACTGAGCCGATTGCGACCTCGCCGCCGACATACAGAAAAATACACAGCGTGCCGAACGCAAATCGTGGACGAGTCAGCAAATTGAAGGCACGCAGGATCGCCGCCGGGCCGGCGGGCGCCTCCACCAAGGCCTTGCGCCTGAGCCAAACCACGGCGGCCAGCAGCAGCAAAGCGCCTGCAAGTCCCAAATACGTATGCGCGACGACGCGTGTCTCGACGCCGCGAAATGCGTCGAGCGCCGCGCCGGACAAAGCGGTGGGATCGACCGTCGCCAACGAGCCGAGAATCAGGATCGAACCGACATAGGGGAAAACGGTGGTTCCCAACGAGTTGAAGGCCTGCGCAAAGGTCAATCGGCTGCTGGCCGTGGCGGGCGGACCCAGCATCGAAATGAGCGGATTCGCGACCACCTGGACGGTGGTAATGCCGGCTGCGAGCACGAACAGCGCGAGCAGAAACAAACCGAACAGTGCGAATGCGGAGGCGGGCACGAACAAGAGGCAACCCGCGGTCATGGTCAGCAGACCGACCACCGCCGCGCGCATGTAGCCGATGCGTCGTACCAGCGCGGCCGCAGGAATGGAAATGATGAAGTAGGCGGCGAAGAATGCCGACTGCACCAGCATCACGTCCTCGTAGGACAAGGTGAAAAGCGCCTTGAGCTTGGGAATGAGGACATCGTTGAGGCTGGTAATGCCTCCGAATGCGAAAAACAGCGCAAAGACGAACGCTTTGAGGTCGGTCGAATAGGCCGCGGGCGGGGCGGCCTCACCGGCGGCCGGCTCGGCAGATCCGGTGACGCCGATGTCATATGCCATTTGCCTTCATGCCTCGCGGGTTACGCGAACGGGTGCCGCCGAAAGATGGTCTGGTCGCGATCGGGTCCGGTGGAGATGATGTCGATCGGTACACCGACCAACGCTTGCAGCCGCTCGAGATAACTGCGGGCATTTGCCGGCAAGTCCTCATAGCACGTGATGCCGAAACTGCTTTCGTTCCATCCGGGAAGTTCTTCGTACACGGCCTCGCAATCGCCAAATTGCTGGGAGAGCAGCGGCGGGGTGAGCGTGACGGCGCCGTCGATCTTGTAGCCCACGCAAACCCGGATCGTGTCGAGGCCATCGAGGACATCGAGCTTGGTGACGCACAACGAGGAGCAGCTGCTGTGCACGATGGAGCGTCGCAGCGCCACCGCGTCGAACCAGCCGCAGCGGCGCTGCCGTCCGGTGACGGAGCCGAATTCATGGCCTACCCGCGACAAGTGCGCGCCGCACTCGTCGAACAGTTCCGTGGGGAACGGGCCTGCGCCCACGCGCGTGGCGTAGGCCTTGACGATGCCGAGAACGTCGTGAAATCGCCGCGGTCCCAATCCGGTGCCGGGCGCCGCACCGCCCGCGCTCGTCGTCGAGGAGGTCACAAAGGGATAAGTGCCGAAATCGACGTCCAGCATCGCCCCCTGCGCGCCCTCGAACAGCACATTGCGGCCCTCGACGCTCAGCTGCTCGAGGATGCCGGTGACATCCGCGACCAGCGGCTTGAGGCGCTCGCCGAGCTCGAGATTCGACTCGAGCACTTGCTGAAAATCGATCGGCGACGCTTGAAAATAGCGCTGCAAAACGAAGTTGTGGTAATCGAGAATCTCGCCGAGCTTGGCGGCGAAGCGCTCGCGGTGAAACAGGTCGGCGACGCGCAGCGCGCGGCGCGCCACTTTGTCCTCATACGCGGGGCCGATGCCGCGCCCCGTGGTGCCGATGGCATTGGCGCCCTGGGACTTCTCGCGCGCTCGGTCGAGCGCCACATGGGACGACAATATCAAGGGACATGCGGGGCTCACTCGCAGGCGCTCGAACACCGGCACGCCCTGCCCGATCAACATCTCCGCCTCTTTGAACAGCGCCTCGAGGGACAGGACCACGCCGTTGCCGATCAAGCACTGCACGTGCGCGTGCAGGATTCCCGAAGGTATCAACGACAAAACGGTCTTCTTGCCGCCGATGACCAAGGTGTGCCCCGCGTTATGGCCGCCCTGAAACCGCGCCACGGCGTGCGCCTGATCGGTGAGCAGATCGACGACTTTGCCCTTGCCCTCATCGCCCCACTGCAAACCGATCACGACCAGATTTTTACCCATTTCGCACCATCCACAGCAAGGCGAGCCCGATCACGATGCTGATCAAGCCGCCCCAACGCAGTTGCTTGGGCTCGGTCTGCGCCAGCTTCGCCATGAGGCGCTTGGCGGCGGCGGGGTTGAGGAACGGCAAGACGCCCTCGAGCACCAGGTACAGCGCAAACGCCCCGCTCAGATAGCGGCCCAATTCGGCCCAACCAATCTCGATCGCCATATCCTAGCGCGTGGGCTGCGGCGGTTGCGGTTTGCTGAAATACTTGAAGTAGGCGCTGTCGGGCGCAATGACCAACATATCCCCTTGAGTTCCCACTGCATCCCGATAGGACTGCATACTGCGGTAAAAACTGTAGAACTCCGCATTCTTCGAGTAGGACTTGGCATATACCTCGCTCGCCGAGGCATCGCCCTCGCCGCGCATCTCGCTCGCGCGCCGCGCCGCATCGGCCAGAATTTCGGTTTGCTCTTTGTTGGCTTCGGCGCGGATGCGATCCGAGGCCTCGACGCCTTCGGCGCGCAGCTTCGCGGCCTGCGCCTTGAACGTCGCACGCATCCGCTCGAACACCGAGTCCTGCACTTGTTGCGGCAATTCGATCTTGGCGATGCGCACGTCGACGAGTTCGACGCCTAGCCGCTCTGCGAAGGGCCGAGCGGTTTTCATCATGGCGTCGGTGAATTCGGCGCGCTCGGCGGTGACCACCTGCTGCAGCGTGCGCTGCGTCACCACGCTCTTGATGCTGTCCCTGATCGTCTCGCCCAGCCGTCCGTTCGCCACATCTTCGCTCCCGCCGGTCGATTCGTAGTAGCGGCGCAGATTATTGATGCGCCACTTGACGTAGAAATCGACGTTCAGCTGCTCTTGCTCACTCGTCAAGAAATGCTCCGATTGGTACATCTGCGTCAGGATGCGCCCGTCGAACCGAGTGACTTCGTTCACCAGCGGTATGCGAAAATGCAGCCCCGGCTTGAAGTTGGAATCCACGATTTCGCCGCCGATCGATTTGATGGCGAGCTGGCCTTCGCCCACCGTGAAGACGCTGGCGCGGACGATCAGAATGAGGAGTACCAGTCCCACCATCAGATACAGAAGCTTGGTTTGCATCAGCGCACTCCACGCGCACGCGAGGGGTCTTCGGGGGGTGAAACCTGCACTTCGGGCACGCGCGCGGGAGGTACGGTCATCGTGTCGTTAGGGCCGGTGATCGATTGCGGCCCGGCCGCGATCAGCTTATCGAGCGGCAGATAGAGCATGTTGCCGCCGGCCTTCGTATCGACGATGACCTTACGGGAATTCTTGTAGACATTTTCCATCGCGTCGAGATACATGCGTTCACGAGTCACGGCCGGCGCATGATCGTACTGCGCCAGCACCTGATCGAAGCGGGAGGTCGCGCCCTGCGCGAGCGCCAGCACCTGCAGCCGGTAGGCTTCCGCGTCCAGCACCTCCTTCGCCGCCGCGCCGCGCGCTCGCGGCACGACATCGTTGCGGTAGGTTTCCGCGTCCTGCTGGTAGCGCTGGCGGTCCTTGTCCGCCTTGATGGCGTCGCGCTGCGCGTCTTGCACGGGCTCCGGGACCACCACATCCCCGAGCGTGACGCTGACGATGTGAATTCCCATGTCGTAGTTGTCGAGCGTTCGCTGCAACAGCACCTTGGCGCGATCCGTGATGGACGGATCAAAGGCGAGCGCCCTGTCGAGCGAAGCCCGTCCCACCGCCTCGCGCATGGCGCTTTCGCTCACCTGCGTCAAGGTTTCTTCCACGCCCTTGACTTTGAACAAGAACCTGAGCGGATCGGGTTGCGTGTACTGAACCGCGGAGGTCACCTCGACCAGGTTCGTGTCGGCGGTCAGCATTCGCGCATCGTCCCGCACGCTGTACACCTGTGACACATTCACGATGATTCGACGCTCGATCGGCCACGGCAAATGCCAGTTATAGCCCGGACCCATCGTGTGCTCGTACTTCCCGAACCGCAGAATGACGGCGCGCTCCTGCGCATCGACGCGGTAGATGCCGCTGGCGATCCACACGACACCGATCAGGACGAGGACGCTGCCCAGGCCCTTGCCGAAGTTGGGCGCACCCATGGCGCCGCCGCCGCCGCCGCGCCCGAAGAGCGCAGCGAGCCGACGCTGCAGATTGCGCAGCACGTCGTCCAAGTCATTTTGCGACTGTTGCGGGCGATTCCAGGGATTGCGTTTCTCGCCGCCGGGTTCGTTCCAAGCCATGCCTGTGCCTAAGTTCGGTTGCGGACTGTCTGTAACACGTATACGGAACCGCGTATTCTAGCAGCAGGCGGCCGCACGCTCCCAAGTTATGCCACGCGCTGCTCGCGCCTCGCGCCGCTGTCATCCACGAGATTCACTCCCCGACCGCCCAGCAATTTGGCGAGCTCGGCGGAATCGAGCTCGACATCGAGCTCCCAACTGCCGTCGTCGCATTGCCGCTCGGCGCGCACGGCGTTGCGCCGATACAGATCGGATCGGACCGCAGCAGCCTGCATCTCGAGATGCAGCGTGCGCCTAAGTTGATTCGGCCGCACGGCCTGCACGATCGCTTCGCGCAATGGCTCAAGCCCGGCGCCGGTTACCGCCGAGGTCCACGCCTGCGCCGGCACGCCGTCGGCGCCGAGAACGACCCGCGGCTTTTCGGCGCTCCGCCGGTCGGCGGCGGGCGCTTCGGGCCGCGCCGCATCCCCAGTCAAATCGATCTTGTTGAATACCGTGAGCTCGCGGATATTCCCCGCGCCTATGCCGCGCAACACCTCACGCACCTGCTCGATTCGCTCGTTGCGCAAGGGATCACTCGCATCGACGACGTGCAACAATAAATCGGCGTCTCGCGCTTCCTGCAGTGTCGAGCGAAAGGCGGCGATGAGCTCATGCGGAAGCGAGCGAACGAAACCGACGGTGTCGGCCAGCACCACTTCGCCAACGCCCGCCAATTTGATCTGTCTTACCGTGGGATCGAGCGTCGCGAACAACTGATCGGCCACGTACGTCGAGGAGCCGGTCAAGGAATTGAACAGCGTCGACTTGCCGGCATTGGTGTAGCCGACCAGAGCGACCGTAGGAACCGGAACCTCGCGCCGCACGTGGCGGCCCGTTTCGCGCTGCCTGTCGAGCCTCTCGAGCCGCGCCCGCAGCGTGCGGATGCGTTTGGCGATCAGGCGCCGGTCGGTCTCCAACTGCGTTTCGCCCGGGCCCCGCAGACCGATGCCGCCCTTCTGCCGTTCGAGGTGGGTCCAGCCCCGCACCAGGCGCGTCGCGAGGTGCGAAAGTTGCGCGAGCTCGACTTGGAGTTTTCCCTCGAATGAGCGCGCGCGTTGGGCGAAAATATCCAAAATCAGACCGTTACGGTCTAAAACTCGACGGTTTGTGAGTTTCTCGAGGTTGCGTTCCTGGCTCGGACTCAGCGTTTGATCGATCAGGACGACGTCGGCGTCGTGCTGCTCGGCGCACGCGCGGATTTCCTCAGCCTTGCCCGCGCCCACAAAATACCGGGGATCGGGCCGCGGCCGCGACGCCAACACCAGGCCGACGCCCAACGTGCCGGCGGACGCCGCCAGCGCTTTGAATTCGGCCGTATCGTGCGGGTCCACGGCGTGCCCAATGCCAACGCCGACCAATACTGCGCGCTCGCCACCCCGAGGGCGTTCAAACAACTGCGTAGCGCCTACCACTCACTCGACCATTGCTCACTCGACAATGGCCGGTTCCGTTACTTCGCCGTCCTCGCCCGTCGGCAAGCGCACATTGCGCGCCGGAACGACCGTAGAAATGGCATGTTTATAGACCATCTGACTTACACTGTTCCTCAGCAAGACAACGAACTGGTCGAATGAATCGATCTGTCCCTGTAGTTTGATGCCATTCACGAGATAAATCGAGACGGGCACGCGTTCTTTGCGTAGGGCGTTCAAAAAAGGGTCCTGCAGAGACTGGCCACGGGCCATGGGAGAGCTCCTTGTTTTTTGTTTCAATAACATTGCCGTGTCACTTCCATGCGTCAGGCGAATACCGGTTGAATGCTAGCACAGCGGCGCCAGGCAATTGTTAAACGTGTGGCCACTCTGCAAATCTGCCCTCGGACAGTGCACTGATCACCTGGGATGCGACATCCGGATGCATGGAATCGAGCCAATGGACGCGTTCGCGCTGCCGCAGCCACGTCAACTGACGTTTGGCAAGTTGCCGCGTTGCCGCAATCGCCTGCGCTTTGGCCTCTTCCCACCCGCATTGTCCGGCTAAGTACCTCCATGCCTGCCGGTATCCGACCGCGCGCATCGACGGATGTTCCGCGCTCAGGTCGCTTCTTTCGCGGAGCCTGCGAACTTCCTCCAAAAAGCCCGCCGCCAGCATGGCCTGAAATCGGGCGCCGATCCTGCGGTGGAGGGCGGCGCGTTCGAGGGGCGCCACCGCAAATTCCAGGACATCCACTCCGGCTAACGCGGGGCTGCGGCTTTGCTGCAGGCGTGTGATCGGCTCGCCGGTCACCCGGTACACCTCCAGCGCGCGCTGTATGCGCTGCGGGTCGTTGACATGAATGCGCGCGGCCGCAGCCGGGTCGACCCGCGCGAGCTCCCGATGGAGCGCCGCCCACCCGGCCGCCGCCGCCTCTGCGTCGATCTGCTCACGCACGCGCACATCCGCCTCGGGCAACTGCGCAAGCCCCGAGGTGAGCGCATGGAAGTACAACATGGTGCCGCCGACCAGCAGCGGCTGCCGACCCCGCTGCCAGACCTCCTGCATGGCTTGGCTTGCCTCGCGCACGAATTCACCGGCAGAGTAGCTCATCTCGGGATCGCGAATGTCGATCAGATGGTGCGCAATCGCCTGGCGCGTTTTCCGATCGGGTTTGGCCGTTCCGATATCCATACCGCGATACACCTGGGCCGAATCCACGCTGATGATTTCGAACGGCAAGCGGCTCGCCAAGCGAATTGCCAGATCCGATTTGCCCGCCCCGGTCGGCCCCATCAGCAACAGCGCGCACCGGCGTTCGGGCGCGCCGCGCTGCGACACCCGGCTGGTCGCGGCGGCGCGTTGCGACCCCCGGCCTGTCGTGCCTGGGTCTTGCGACGCCCGATCTGCTGTCGCGGCCGCGCGCATCAACGTCCGCGCAGAAAGAGCCGGTCGAGATCCGTCAGCGACAGGCGCACCCAGGTCGGTCGGCCATGGTTGCATTGGTCCGCGCGCTCGGTGCGCTCCATGTCGCGCAGTAAGGCATTCATTTCCGGGAGGCTCAGATTGCGCTGCGCCCGGACTGCGGCATGACAGGCCATGGTGGCAAGCAAATGATTGATCGACTCTTCGACGCGTCGCGAGTGCCCCGCTTCCAGTAGATCGGACAGGACGTCGCGCACCACGCCGGCCGGGTGACGTCCCGCCAGCAAGCTCGGAATCGCCCTCAAGGCCAATTGGTCCGGCGCCCAGCGCGTGACGATAAAGCCGAGGGCGGCGAATTCCTCCGCATGCATCTCGGCGGCTTCGGCTTGCGCCGAGGTGACCTGCAGGATTTCGGGGACCAGCAGCTGCTGCTGCGCCGTCTGCCCGCCGAGCAGTTTTTTCATGCTCTCGTACATCACGCGCTCATGCGCCGCATGCATATCCACCAGGACCATGCCGTCCGCGGTTTGGGCCAGAATGTAGGCCCCGTGCAGCTGGGCCACCGCAAAGCCGAGCGGCGCATGCGTCTCGCCGGTCGGTGTCGCATCCCTGGCACGCGCTTCGTCGTGCACCGCGGGTCCTGGCGCGTCGCCGGGCTGCGCCGTCCCCATGGCACTGTAGCCCGCGAACGGATGCGTTTGCCCCTCGCCCACGAAGCTGCGATACACATCGGCGGCGGCGCGGCGCGCTTGCCCTTCCGGCAACACAAAGCGCCCCTGAGACGGCGCCGCGAGGCCTGCATGGCGCGCGCTGCCGGTGAGCCAATCGAGCGGTGCACTGCCGGGAGAGTCTGACGTCGGACGCGTGCCGGCGAGCGCTCGCTCCAGCGTGCGAAACATGAACTCGTGCACCCGGCGCGATTCGCGAAACCGCACTTCGAGCTTCTGCGGGTGAGCGTTGACATCGACCAGCGTGGGGTCCACGTCCAGATACAACACATAGGCACCGTACCGGCCATTGAACAGCACGTCCTGATAGGCGAGGCGCGCGGCTCCGGCAAGGACTTTATCGCGCACGTAGCGCCCGTTGAGAAAGGCAAATTGCAGGTCGGATTGACTGCGGGAAAAGGTCGGCAGCGCCAGCCATCCGGACAAGCGCAGATTCTCCGTGTCGTGGCGCAATTCGATCACATGCGTGGCGAACTCCTCGCCGCAAAGCTTCGCCACGCGCGTCAGACGCTGCGCGGGAGAGGGCGCCGGCGGCAGCGTCCACACGCTCTTGCCGTTGTGCACGAGCGTGAAGCCGACCTCAAAGCGCGACAGGGCCAAACGCTCGAGCATGCGCAAGATATGCTGAAACTCGGTGGCCTCGCTGCGCAGAAACTTGCGGCGCGCCGGCACATTGAAGAACAAATCGCGCACCTCGACGCTGGTTCCCGGGGGGTGCGAAGCGGGTGAGGGCGTGCTGAGCTCGCCCTCGCGCGCTTCCACGCTCCAGGCGTGATCGGTTGCGCTCGATCGCGAGATCAGCGACAGACGCGACACCGATGCAATGCTCGGCAGCGCCTCGCCGCGAAACCCCAAGGTGGCAACCCGTTCCAGATCCTCGAGCGAAGCGATCTTACTGGTTGCATGCCGCGCGAGCGCCAACCCGATCTCCTGCGGATTGATGCCGATACCGTCGTCGCGCACCCGGATCAGTCCGCAGCCGCCGCGTTCGAGTTCCACCTCGACGCGCTGCGCGCCCGCATCCAGGGAATTTTCAACCAGCTCCTTGACCACGGATGCGGGCCGCTCGATGACTTCACCGGCCGCGATTTGGTTGACGAGCTCATCGGCAAGAATCTGAATGGACAAGGGCCACCTCGCGAAACGCGGCATTTTCGCACAGCGCGAGCACGGGGAGCGAATCGATCGGCAATCAGTCGGCGCCGCAATCCACGGGCGCGCGGTGATCCGCAGGCGCGCCGCGTCCTGAGCGCCGCAGTCCTAACCGCCGGAGTCGCCCGCGACAGGGGTCAGCGCAGGTCGCGGCGCGCCGGCGGCAAGTTGCGCGATCCGCGTTCCCGCCGGCGGATCGGCATAGAAATACGCGCGCAGGCCCTGGTAGATGGCAGCGGCCAGTTTGGCTTGATGGGCGGCGCCGCGCAGGCGCTGCTCCTCCTGGGGATTGGAGATGTAAGCCGTCTCGACCAGCATCGAGGGAATGTCCGGCGACTTCAACACCACGAAGCCCGCCTGCTGCACCAGAGGCTTGCGCACTTCGCCGACGAGATTCAGCTGATGCAGCACTTGCTCGGCGGCGGCTTGGCTCGCGCTCAAGGAAGCGGACTGCGACAGGTCCAGCAGCACCGAGGCCAGCACATCGCCCTTGTCTTCCAGCGAGACGCCGCCGATAAGGTCGGATGCATTCTCGCGCTCCGCGAGCCAGCGCGCGGCCTCGTCGGTAGCGCCGCGCTGCGACAGAATGTACACGGACGATCCATCGACGCTGCGATCGCGAATCGAATCGGCGTGGATCGACACGAACAGATCGGCCTGCTGGGCGCGGGCGCGCCGCATCCGATCGCGAAGCGGCAAGAAATAATCGCCATTGCGCGTCAAGAAGGCCTTCATTCCGGGCTCTGCGTCGACGCGCTGCGCCAGGGCTCGTGCGATGGCGAGCACGACGTCCTTCTCACGCGTGCCGTTCTTGCCGATGGCGCCCGGATCTTCACCGCCGTGGCCTGCATCGATGGCGATGATCAGATCGCGGGCGTTCGGTCGGGCATGTTGCACTTTGACGGGCGTGTCGGCGCTTGCGGTACTGCCCAGATCGATGACCAATCGATAGCCGTACCGATCATTCGGAGGCGTGAGAAAGCTCTTCGCGCGTATCGATCGCGACAGGTCGAAGACGATTCGCAGCTCGCCGGTCGGACGGCGCGCCATGCGCACCTGCTTCACCACCCCTACACCTGGCGGCACGGCACGTGAACCGCTCGCCAAGCGGGCACCCGCCACGTCGAGGACGATCCGATCCGGGTCCTTCAGCACCAACAGGCTGTGCTGCGCGCTCCCCGAAAGATCGAGAACTACCCGCGTGCTTTCCGGACTCGCCCACAGCCGTACCGCACGGATTTCAACGGCATGCGCCGGCACCACCAGAACGGTAGCGAGCAGCAGCACCACGAGGCTGGGCAGCCAGGATCTCATGGCAATAAGTTAACGCGTAATCATATCCTTTTTCAAGTTAAATTATAGACATAGGAAGTTAATCTAGTGTCGTGTCCGAGGTTATGCAGCCATTGGTTTCCCAATGCGGTGCCGGCGCGCAAGCGGCCCCGGCGTCCGCTCTCGGCGTACTCGAGAGTCAATTCCACATCGGCAGCCGGCAGTGCCTTCCCGCCTTTTTCGGGCCACTCAATCAACAGCAGGTACCCGGGATTCAATAAGTCGCGCAGCCCCAGCTCATCGACTTCAACCAGCCCCTGCAGCCGATACAGGTCGACATGAACGCAGGTCAGGCTCGAGAGTCGGTAGGCCTCGACGAGGGTAAAGGTCGGACTGCGGATCAGGCCGGTGACGCCCAAGCCACGCAACAAGCTGCGCGCGCAGGTGGTCTTACCCGCACCCAACTCGCCGCGCAGGTACAGCACCGCAGGCCCGAGCGCCGCGCCGGGAAAGGCTTGCGCGAGCGCTGCGCCCAGGGCGTCGGTGGCACCGGCATCGGGGAGCGCGAGCGTCATTGCGGATTCCGACATCATCGTCCATTAGCGCAGGATGGCCATTATACCGGCGCGGCGCGTAGCCTTAGAGGATGAGCGCCAACCCCAGCTTCGACCCCGCGACCCTGGTGGCCGACATCAGGCGTTGGGGAACCGAGCTGGGATTTGCGCGGATCGGTGTCGCCAATATCGATCTCGCGACCGACGAAGCGCATTTCCTCGATTGGCTGCGCGTCGGTTTCGCGGGCGAGATGCACTACCTGTCCAGGCACGGCAGCAAGCGATCGCGGCCTGCCGAACTGTTGCCGGGAACGATCAGCTGCATCAGCGCCCGCATGGACTATTGGCCGGCAGATGCCGCCGACGCGCAGGCGGTGCTTGCCGACGGCAGCGCGGCCTACGTGTCCCGTTACGCACTGGGCCGCGACTATCACAAACTCATGCGTGCCCGCCTGCAGAAGCTCTGCGATCGCATCGGCGATGAGGTGGGCCCGTTCGGCTACCGCGCCTTCGTCGACAGCGCACCGGTGCTGGAAAAAGCCCTGGCTCGCAATGCCGGATTGGGCTGGATCGGCAAACATACGAATCTGATCGATCGCAATGCCGGTTCGTACTTCTTTCTCGGCGAGATCTATTTGGATCTGGCGCTGCCCACGGATGAGTCCGGCACGGCGCATTGCGGCTCCTGCAGCGCCTGCATCCCGGCCTGCCCCACCGGTGCGATCGTCGCTCCCTATCGCTTGGACGCGCGCCGCTGCATTTCCTATCTCACGATCGAGCTCAAGGGCCCCATCCCGCTCGAGTTGCGGCGCGCCATCGGCAACCGCATCTATGGATGCGATGACTGTCAGCTGGCTTGTCCCTGGAATAAGTTTGCGCGCCACACGGCGGAAAAAGACTTCCGCGTGCGCCACGCTCTGGATCGCGCCCAGCTCATTGCACTATTTTCATGGAGCGAAGCGGAATTCATAGAAAAGACCCGCGGCAGCGCCATCCGGCGGATCGGCTTCGAGCGCTGGCTGCGCAATATCGCCGTTGCGCTCGGCAACGCGCCGCGCTCGCCGAGCGTGATTGCCGCCCTGCGCCGGCGCGAGCATGACGAGTCGCCCCTGGTCCGCGAGCACGTACGCTGGGCTCTCGAGCAGCACGCCTCGATGCCCAAGGAGCCTGTCTGAGTAATCCGCGTGAGCCGCGGGGATTACTCAGACAGGCTCCTAGTCGGCGGACAGCAGACTACTGCCGGCCGGATTGAAGAAATGCCTGCCGCGCCGCGTCTTGCTGATCTGGGCGAACAGCAATTGATAGTCGGCTTCGTTGACCACGGGATCGATGGCCGCGGAATTCACGATCAGCACGGGCGAGGCGTCATAGCTGTGGAAAAACCGAGCGTACGCCTGAGCGATCTTTTCAAGATAGCTGCGCTCGATGTGCTGCTCGTAGCGAATTCCGCGCTTGGCGATACGATCCATCAGCACGTCGACGGGCGCCTGCAGATACACCACCAGGTCCGGCTTCCGCACATCGACGACGACGCGCTCGTAGACCCGCTCGTACAATGCGTATTCCGCATCATCAAGCGTCACTCGCGCAAACAACCGATCTTTCTCGAGAAGATAGTCCGCTACCCGCACCGCGCCGAACAGATCCTCCTGCCGAACCTCTTCGAGCTGCCGCGCCCGATGGAACAGGAAAAATAGCTGCGTCTGAAATGCGGCCGCGCGCGGATTCTTGTAGAAGCGCTCGAGGAAGGGATTCTGCTCCGCCTGCTCCAGCACCAACTGGCCGGCGAAGGATTGCGCCAGGCGCCGCGCGAGGCTGGTCTTCCCCACGCCAATCGGCCCTTCGATGACGATGAATCGGTGCGGGGTTGCGTTCACAGGCTCAGCTCTTCAATCACTCCAAAACAGAGATTCCATCCGCACCCGACCGCAACTTCAGATCCATGACACGGCCGTGTCCCGGAATATCCAGCGTTGGGGCAATATCATCCAGAGGATACAGGACGAAGTTGCGCGTCGACACTCCGGGATGCGGCAGACTCAGCCCCGGCGCCTCGATCGTCGCGCCCACCATCCAGATGAGGTCCAGATCGATCCGGCGCGGGCCCCAGCGCTCTCGCCGCTCGCGCCCCATGCGCCGCTCGACGTCGAGCAGCGCATCGAGCAATTCGCGCGCCGTCAATTGACTCAGCAGGCCGACCGCGGCGTTGATGAAGTCCGGCTGATTTTGCGGCCCCATCGGGCGGGTGCGATACAGGCGCGATCGCAATTCGAGCCGGGTCGCGGGCAGCGCGCCGAAGTGCTCGCACGCCTCTAGCACCCGCTCACGCGGCTCACTGAGATTGCTGCCGATTGCGACATAGGCGGGGCGCCACAGCGCGTTCATAGGGTCAACCGCGGGACGCTCCGCCGCGCCGCCGCCGCCGGCGCCGCCGCCCCGGTACAGCCGAGGTGCCCTCCGCTGCCGGCTCCGCCGGGCGCGCTTGGACCAGCGCGGCACGCTCCTCTTGCGGCAATGATTGAATATGGGTCCACCAGGCCGCCAGCTCAGGATCCGCCACGCCGACCTGCGCGCGCAGCAACAGGAAATCGTAGGCCGCACGGAATCTCGGATGCTGCATCAAGCTCAAGGACTTGACGCCGCTGCGGCGATTGAATCGAGGCTGCAACATCAACAGCTCGCGCATCGGTACCGCGAAGCGCCGGGGGATCGCCACCCGCGATTGCTGCGCCCTGAGGACCGTGTCGCAGGCCTGCATGAGTAGCTCGACATCCGGAGCGGGCCCCGCCTGCCGCTCATTGAGCTCGCGCAACACCGCGCTCCACAGCAAAACGGCAAACAGGAAGCTCGGCGTCACGGGCTTGTCGGCGAGAATGCGCGCGTCGGTATTGCCAAGGCCCAATTCGAGCATGTCCCGCGCATAGGCGTACGGCGGTAGGCTGAATGCGGCGGCGGACAGCGGAAACAAATGCTCGAACAAGCCGTACTTCTGCAGCAAACCGAACGACTTGGCGCCGAAGCCGGACAAGAACAATTTCAAGACTTCATCGAACAATCGCGCCGGCGGCACCCCATCGAGCAAGTAAGCAAGACGCCGAATCGGCTGCTCGGTCGCGGGATCGATCGAGAAATCGAGCTTCGCGGCGAAGCGCACTGCACGCAGCATGCGCACCGGGTCCTCGCGGTAGCGGGTTTGCGGATCGCCGATCAGCTTCAGGCGTCTCGCCCTTACGTCCGCCACCCCGTCGACAAAATCCCAGATGGAGAAATCGTCGATGTTGTAGTACAGGCCGTTTGCGGCAAAATCCCTCCGCCACACATCCTCTTCGATCGTGCCGTAGATGTTGTCGCGCAAGATGCGCCCCGTCGTATCAACGGCGCGGTGCTCGGACTCATCGACCGGGCCGGCCTCGGCGTCGAGCTCCGCATCCTCCGCCTCTTCGCGCTCCGGCGCAGCCGCGGCACGAAACGTCGCCACTTCGATGATCTCGCTGCCGAAATGCACATGCGCCAAGCGAAAACGGCGGCCAATGAGGCGGCAATTTCGAAACAGCCGCCGCACCTCTCCCGGCAGCGCGTTGGTGGCCACATCGAAATCCTTCGGCGTGATCCCCAACAGCAAATCGCGCACCGCGCCGCCGACCAAGAACGCCTCATAGCCCGCCTCTTTGAGGCGATAAAGTACCTTCAGGGCGTTCGGTGAAATCGCGGCCCGCGATATCGAATGCTCAGAGCGAGGGATCACCGCATGCGGGAATTGCGTCGACGGTAGGTTCAAAAAAGAGCGTTCCGCTTGAGTCCAAAAAATTGGCCCGTATACTACCAGCCCTCTTGGCTCTAGGCGGCCTGAGATCCGAGGCGACGCTCCCTTCGTCTAGAGGCCTAGGACACGGCCCTCTCAAGGCTGTAACACGGGTTCGAATCCCGTAGGGAGCGCCAATAAATCAATGACTTACATATAACGCATCACTCGGTGTCCCCCAAAGGTCCCCCGGATTTGAAAGAGGAGTCGGCCAAACTACCCTGCCGTACCATCGCACCAAAGACTCAGCCACCAAGCGAAATCCATTAGGGCGCTCCAGGCTCAGCGCGCGCTAAATCAGCTGAGGCCGCAACTCCAAATTCACACGGCAGGGGTCACAGGTTCAATCCCTGTACCGCCACCACCCCTAGAAATGAAGCTTTTTATCCGCTGTCGAGCGGCTCCAGAAACCCCCGACGGCGGGCTCGATACGGTTGCCCATACGGTAACCACCCCGGAAGTCCATCTCCGGCAGCCGCTGCGCGTTAACCCGCGTTAACCCACAATTTTGAGACCAGCCGTGCCCTTGCGTTTTACCAACGCAAGCTTGCTCCAATCACGGGGCCTGTCATGCGCACCTTCTCCAAGATCGGCCGGTCGGACAGTTGATACGTCAGATTGCGAACGGCGAGCGATACATCGCCCCAGTGAAAGTGATAGCCGACACCGAGGAATTCGTTGTTCTCCCAGTTCTTGTTGCCATCGGCGACGTCCGCCTCATAGGGGAGGTACCACTTACCGTCGCCGCTCAGGCGCAGCGAGCCCCTCACGCCGATGAGGCCGTCTGTGAAATCCGCGCTCGGCCAGAAACCACCGCCCACCATGATCGGGAGCGGCGGGGCGGTGAACTCGTAGGAGAGTGAGATCGCGAGGCTCGTGTAGCGCAGTCCCACCATCACATCGAGCGTGCCGACATCATTGTTCATCACCGTGTACGAGGGAGCGAGGGTCCAGATCGACGCCCGCACTCCGGCGTCGATGGTGCGATTCACGGACAGCGTGCGGAAGGCCCCCCGGCAGGCCGATCTGCCTCTCGTGCGTCGGGTTGGCCGACAAGTTCAGGTACACAAGGTCCGTCCAGATCGCCCAATCGCCCTTGCGGATGGTGCCGTCGAGGAACCCGGCCAGATTTACATGCTTCAAGTATTGGCTCGGCTGGGTCTCGATGGTCGGATTGCCTCCGCCCGCAATGGGCGGGAGCTGCACCGTCGTGTACATCCACGGCAACCATCCGTATGGCGATGCTTCGACGTGCCATTGGCCGTCCCACATATTCACCCCGTTAGCGACGGCGATGACGTCCTGAGCCGCCGCACTGCCCGCGGCGAGTACACCGAGGCCGAGAATGATTCCTCCGACTCCGCGCTTGGGGAATTTGAAGTGCTGCATCTAAACCTTACCTATGAACTGGCACATGCGCGCGGTTTCTAGTCGGCTGCGCCGGTGGTGTTTACAAGTTTCTTGGTATCCATCAAGGGCAACCGGTTGTCCAGACGCTGAGATCCGGACTCGTGTCATTCGAGGCACTAGCAGGGTTATACATCCGGAACCAGGGATGCGCGAAGCTGTACGTGTCGTGATAGGTATAGACGCCCGATAGTAGGCGGCGAACTCTTTCTCCCCTAATCTGCTTGAGCCCCCGGACAAGCTGCCTTGATCTGGGCGATCTTGGTGTCGAGCGCCTTGTTATATTCCCCAGTGCTCACCTGGTATTTGGTCTTTTCGGTGCCTGTGACCAGCCCTTCGACAAGGCCTATGGGCGCAACCATCGAGATACCATTACCAATCTTTGACGCGGTGCTAGCCTTCTCCGAGTTCAGCACGCGCAGGTCGCCTGGCGCGCTTGCGCAGTTAATAGGCATCGCCTGAGCTGCCGCTGCCTCCTTCTTTTCCTGCATCGCGCAACCACTCAATAGGACCAGGCCGAATGCGCAGAGACCTGCGCTAAATAGGTTCGCTTTAATCATTTTCGCTCCGAAGAATAGATGTTGACACACAACACGCGCAGCAAACTCGAAACATTCAAACAGGTTTCTTCGCGTCTCGCCTCCGCCTTTGGTCCCATGGATCGAAGGTGGCGAGTAGCGCCGGGTGCGCTCGAATTGTCACTGGATCAGCGCCTGAATCCACCGCCGCCGAAACGGCCACCCCAGCCGCCACCACCCCCGCCGCCGAAGCCCCCGAAGCTGCGATCCCCGCCTCCGAATAGGCCGCCACCACCGCCGCTGCGATCGCCGCCAAATAGACCACCGCCGCCTCCAAAGCTGTTGGAGAAATCGCCTGATCGAGAATCGCCGGCGTCGCGCGCAGCCGATTCCTGATTCGCCCAGGACGTATCGCCGCCCGCTTTCGACCAGCCGCTCGAGGATTGTTGCTGCCAGCCGCCGCCGCTGTTTCGGTAGACGTTACCGCTGCTTTCTGCATAGTGATCGTTAGACGTGTTGGCCGAGCCCCAACTCGTGGTCTTGCCGGTGTTGGCGTTGTACACCGAGCCGCCCCCCGCATGCGCAACCCCTTGCGGCCCCGCGGTCGTCGCGCCGGCACGGTTATAGGTGCTGCCCCCGGCCGTCGTGCCAGACACCGCGTTCGCGGTCGAACGCTGACCCGTGTAGACGTTGTAGTTGCTGCCGCGGGCGACGTTGCCTGAGCCGCCCGCTGCGGTATTGAAAGTGCGGTCATAGCCGCGCGATGCATTGCCGGTCCACGCATTGTATTGGCGCCCGGCATTGATGTTGCCCGTGGTGCCGCGCGCCGTGGCGTAGGAACCGGAGAACGTCGATCCGGCAACGCCGCCACCTGCATACCAGCTGCGCGTGCCCGCATACGCAGCACCGCCCCAGTGCCCGTAGACGTTCGCGCTTGCCGAGCCGCAGCATGGATAGCCACCCCAATACGCAGGTGAATACCAAGATCCACCCCAATAAGGCTCGGTCCACGCGGCGGTGGCGAGACCCAACGCAAAGCCAAACGTGAAACCGACCCACGGATTGTAGACCGGCGCGGCCGCGACCCCGTACGTGTACGGCGGCGGATACCACACCGTCCCGACCCACGGCGAATAGGCGTAGCCGGTGCCATAGACCACCGTGCCGTAGGGCGAGATCACCGTTCCCAAATAGCCTGGTGTGTACCCGACGTATACATACTGCGGCGTCGCTTCGTAGATCTTCACGTAGGTGACGTAGTAGAGCGGCGAGGAAGGCGGTATGGTGTAGATCACCGTCGGAACCGACGTGGCGATGATCCAGGGTCCCGTGACCTGCGCGGCGGTGAACCAGACGCCCGCGACCACCGCGAAGTAGACGTCCGGTGCCACCTGAATCACGGGCTCCGAGGAGTTCGCGACGTACGAGAGCGGAGTGCCGCCAATCGCCAGATATTGCGGCGGCCCATCGAAGTTCGGCGTGAA
>CAVYKH010000002.1:0-5253 GCA_963769075.1 uncultured Gammaproteobacteria bacterium
TCGCCGACATAATCACGATTGTCATTAATAACGAACTTCGTTACTATTGGCCGTGGCGATCAAATCGTTCAAGGACAAGGAGACTGCCGCGGCGTTTGCCGAGCTGCCGGTCCGCTCCCATCCGCCGAACATTCGAAAACGCGCGCTCGCAAAACTGCAACAACTTGATGCGGCGCTGAGCTTGGAGGATTTGTGCGTACCGCCGAGCAACCGGCTGGAGGCGCCCGCGGGAGATCGCAAAGGCCAGCACAGCATCCGAATCAACAAACAGTGGAGGCTCTGTTTCGTGTTCGGCAAAGACGGCGCCGAGGATGTGGAGATTTCGAAGCACTACGAGTGAGAGGAGAGGAGGGCAACCGATGAGCATTCGAATTGAGGATTTGGCCAAGACGGACTTCCGCTCCGAAACGGTCGCCGGCGGCAAGCGAATTGCACCGACGTCGCCCGGCGAGATGCTGCGCGAGGAGTTCTTGAAGCCGATGGGTCTCACCAACTATCGGCTGGCCAAGGAGATCGATGTACCGGCTCAGCGCATCGGCGACATCATCTCGGGCAAGCGGGGCATCACGGCGGATACGGATCTGCGGCTGTGCCGTTTCTTTGGACTCACCGACGGCTGGTGGTTGCGGCTTCAGGGCGACTATGACACGCGCCTCGCACGGGCCGCACTTGCAAAAAAGCTCGCGAAGATCAAGCCCTGGGCGGCGCAGCTGTCGAAAGCATCCTGAGCACCAGCGTGCGATCGTGCGCGCCGAATTTCTCGACTCGAGCGTCTTACTGGCGGTCGCCGGTTCGGCAGATTGCCGCGCGGAGTTGGGGCTGTGGACTTCCGCGTAAAAGCTCTTGGGTAGGCCCGTAGTACTCAGGCATGCACCTTTTCCCATTCCAGCTACGGCGACTTCATTCTAACGCGCCGTGGCCGCGCGGAAAGAGCGAAAATTCTAATCCTTCCAAAAATTCTTGAACCGCTACGGACTGAGCTTCTTACCGTGACAAAGTGACCGCGAATTGGCGCTCTCGGCCATGACCCGTCATTGACCGTCCTCAAATGAGCGCCGCAAAACAGCCGCTCGCGGCGAGCAGACATTGGACTTAAGGCCAATACGTGCCCAACAGGAATTCTAGTTAAGTGACACATGAGGCATCGCTCAAAACGAGGCCACTTCATGCAGCACGTCAAATTCTTCAAGCGCGGAGTCGCAGGGTTCATTCTCGGCTTCGGTGTACTCGCCGCGGGCAGTGCGGCGGCTCAGGACGTCATCGCCGTCGCTAACGGGGTGAACATGTGGGACGGCCAATGGCACGTCGAAGCATCGCCCTACGGATGGTTGCCGTGGATGTACACGTCCGTGCAGCTCCCGCCCATTGCTGGCGGAGGCAATCCGACCATCGAGACCCAGCCGAGCCAATACTTGAAGCATGTCAATCTGGCCGCGTTCCTCGACGGCACTCTCCGCAAGGGCGATTGGGCGATCTGGACGGACCTTGTGTACATGAACTTGTCGGCCAACCCGACTCACGAGAGGGAGATCCGCCTGCCTGGCGGCACCGCCACGTTGCCCGTGATTCGCACAATCGACGCCGGCGCGCGGGCGGCGATCTGGACCCTGGCTCCCTCGTACACGGTGATAAACAATGACGTCGGCACGCTCGATGTGATGGTGGGGCTGCGCTACACGAGCGTCAGGATCTCGCTCGCTTACCAGTTCACCGCACCTCCGCTCCCGATCATGGTGGGCGGTGGCTTCTGGCCGACCGCGGATTCCACGAACGGCCTCATCGGCGTGAGGGGCTCACTGCGCCTGAGCGGCGACGGTAAGTGGTACCTCCCCTATGAGGCGGACGTCGCCGATGGCAACAAGAACTGGCAGAACAACGAATTCCTCGGTGTCGGCTATCACTTTCACTGGGGCGATGTATCGCTCGCGGTTCGCAATCTGACGTACCAACTGTCCGACCGGCCGATCTTGCAGAAGGTGCGCATGACAGGCCCCGTGATTGGAGCAACCTTCCGTTGGTAAAACGCAAAGGCACGGCCCGTGAAAAATCTTCTTTCCGTCGGTAGTGCGTTCTTCTCCAAATTCGTTGTTGTGCTAAAAAAATGGGAGGCCAAGATGAATTGCAATTCCAAGTTTGCCAGTGTGGCCCTAATGCTCACGGCGCTATTCCTGACCATGACAACTCTTCCGGCAGTAGCTGCCGACAGACCCAACATCGTCATGCTGATGACCGACGACACGGGATGGAACGACTTCGGGGCCTACGGTGGGGGCGCGAACCTCGGGCATCCGACCCCGAACGTCGATCGCGTCGCTGTGGAAGGCGCCGTCTTCACCAGTTGGTACGGCCAGGCCAGTTGCACCGCGGGCCGAGCCTCGTTCATGACTGGACGCATCCCGATCCGCTCGGCTCTGTCGGTGGTGGTTGTGCCTGGCGACGAGAACGGCCTGACGAAGTCCACGCCGACGATCGCCGAGTTCTTTCAGAAAAACGGCTATTCGACCTACTTCTCGGGCAAGTGGCATCTGGGCGATCAACCCAAATTCTACCCGATCGAACATGGCTTTGACGAAATGAAAGAGTTCGCCGCCTACTATCCGGGCGTCTATACCTATGACGACACGGACAGCTTCGCGCATCCCTGGTTTCCGAAGTATAACCCTGCTTACTGGGCAGAATATCAAAAGATCGTCAACCTATACGAATGGGAAGGCACCGCCGGCAAACCCGCGACCAAGGTTGCGCGTATCGACTACGACTACCTGCATGAATTCGACGTGCGTCAGGCTGATTCAGCGGTCGAATACATTAAGGCGCACGCCAAAGGGGGCAAGCCATTCTTCATGGATGTAAATTTCATGAAGATGCACAACCCGAACATTCCCGCCAAGGCGTTCATTGGCAAATCGCATCTCGGCAATTATTCAGATGCCATGATGGAGCTCGACTCCAACATCGGCCGCATTATGGACGCCATCCGGGCGGAGGCTCCCAACACCATCGTCATCATAACCGCCGACAATGGCGCGTGGCAGGATGCATGGCCGGATGCCGGAACCGTTCCGTTTCGCGGCGAAAAAGGTTCGCCGTTTGAGGGCGGTTTCCGTGTGCCCGGCATCATGTGGGCACCCGGCAAGATTCCGGCCGGCGCACGCTATGGCGAAATGATGTCGCACATTGATCTCTGGGCGACGCTGGCGACGATGGTCGGCCTCACCCCGCCGCCCCACGGTGCATGGAAGGACAACAACGGCAAGCCGATCTATTTCGACAGCATCGACAATAGCGCATACATTATGGGCAAAGCACGTCATTCCGCACGCGACGGGTGGATCTATATAGATGGTGAGACTTTCGCCGGCGCTCGTGCTGACATCGGCGGTGATCCTACGAACCCCGATCTGAAGATCGCCTGGAAATACCTGTATACGTCCAAGGACACCTGGCTCGGTCCACAGCAGAATCTCGGTGCCATAGGCTCGGCCTACAACCTCACGATGGACCCGTTCGAGAAATACGACATGACGTTCAACGGTGCAGTGAGCACGCGCACCCCTACCACTTCCCCCGGACGTTATTCCGGCTATGACAATGGCTGGGCTGTTTCGCTGATGGCGGTGCCGATCGGGGAGTTTGACAAATCCATCGTGGATTTTCCGAACATGAAGCGCTCTCCTGGCGGAGCATCGAATGATACGAGTCCGGATCTGCAGCATCCGGACAACCCCTTGCCTTTGATGGATATCAAGAAGCTCGTGAATACCATCGGCGCAGCCGACTAACGGTCAAGTTGATCGTGAACACCCGGGCCGTCTCCAACGAGCCGGCCCGGGAACCTTCACAGGCGAGATACGCGATGCGTACTATGCGGCCGAATTGCAATCACCAATCAAGCAAGAGAATGATTGATTGCTCCTTCTATTTCACTTGTCCGAAAGCTGCCGCTCACGACGGGCAGGAGAGGGTCGAACCCGGTCACACAGCGTCGGTGCTCAATCCTTCCAAAACCCCTTGAACCGCTCCGGACTCAATTCCGTATAACGCACCGTGTGCGTGATGTTTCGGTGCCCGAGGTATTGCTGGATCGAGCGGGTGTCGTGCCCCTCATTGGCGAGCTTATAGCCGGCGGAGTGCCGCAGCATATGCGGATGGATGGGGAAGGGGAGTTTCGCGAGCTCGCCGGCTCGCGCAATGAGCTTACGCGCCGTCGCCGGCGTCATGGGCCCGCCGCGCTCGGTTACGAACAAGTAGGGCGTCTCGGGGTAGTCGCGGCGGAGCTCCCTGAGCGCGCGGAGCTCGGGCCCCCGGATCGGATGCGTGGAGGGGAGCCCGTTCTTGAGACGTGACACGTGGACCAGGCCGGCCTTGAGGTCGATCTGCTCCCAGCGCATCGTCACGAGCTCCGAGACACGAAGCCCATGCCGGTAGGCGAGTAGGATGAGCGTGCGATCGCGCGCACCGTGGCGGCCCACCTTGGCGGAGGCCTGCAGGAGCTTCTCGACCTCCGCAGGGGTGAGATACTCGCGGGTGCGCCGATCAAGATTAGAGGTTCGGCGAGGGGGGAAGGGAGAGTAGGGGGCCCCTCGAGATCTCGGCTCTAATGCCTTCCTATTGCGTCGGCGCGAGCGAACTTTCCCATTTTCGAGTGTTGGCGCGCGTTTAGGCGTTGCGGATTTTCTCGGGGCTTTGGCCATGGAGGCGACTATAACACCCCCATTACTGGACCGACCTTGCATACATGAACTTGTCGGCCAACCCGACTCACGCGAGGCAGATCGGCCTGCCGGGCGGCAACGCCACGCTGTCCGTGACTCGCACCATCGACGCCGGAGCGCGGGGGGCGTTGATGACTCTCGCTCCCTCGTACACGGTGATGAACAATGACGTCGGCACGCTCGATGTGATGGTTGGGCTGCGCTACACAAGCCTCGGCGATCTCACTCTCCTACGAGTTTACCGCTCCGCCGCTGCCGATCATGGTGGGCGGGGGTTTCTGGCCGAGCGCGGATTTCACGGACGGCCTCATCGGCGTGAGGGGCTCGCTGCGCCTGAGCGGCGACGGTAAGTGGTACCTACCCTATGAGGCGGACGTCGCCGATGGCAACAAGAACTGGCAGAACAACGAATTCCTCGGTATCGGTCATCACTTTCACTGGGGTGACGTATCGCTCGCCGTTCGCAATCTGACCTACCAACTGTCCGACCGGCCGATCTTGGAAAAGGTGCGAATGACAGGCCCCGTAATTGGAGCAA
>CAVYKH010000003.1:0-19844 GCA_963769075.1 uncultured Gammaproteobacteria bacterium
GAAGTGTTCGTCGCGATCCGCTCCTTGATGCAATCGCCAGCCCACCCCAAACGCCCCATCGGATTCGTTTGGTCCGAAGAAAGGCCACAAAAGAAGTAACATGAAAACTTTATATCAAGCTTACAAGCTAGCTTTATAGTTATGGCAAGCGATACGTTCACGGTAGCGGTTTTCTCGAATAAGGGGGGCAGTGGGAAAACGACGATTGCCGTGCATTTGGCGCTCGCATGGGCTCACGGGGCGTCCACCGCTCTTTTGGATGTCGACCCGCAAGGGACGGCGATCGAATGGCTTAAACGGCGGCCGGCGGATCTTAAGAGCCCGTTAGCCGTGCCGGCGACGGGCCGTGAAGCCGTCCAGCAGGCCTTGAAACTCGCTCGGGAGGAGAACTACCGTTATGTGGTCCTGGATCTGCCGCCGCATTCCAGCGCACAAATTGCCTGGCTATTGAGCGAGGCGGATCTGATTCTGGTGCCCACACGAGCGACCGCGGCGGATCTTGTAACACTGGGGCAGACCATTGACCTGGTGCATGCGTCCAAGCGTAAGGCGGGCTTTGTCCTCAATGCGTTCAAACCCAACTTAGTGGAGGCAAAGGAGATTGCCCCGATTCTGTCCAAGTACAGTTTGCCGGTCATCGGTGCCCTAGGGGATCGGATCGCCTATTCGCGCGGCCTGCCTGCCGGCCTCGGCGGCCACGAGCTCGGCGACGAGAACGCAACGGACGAGGTGATGAAGCTTGCGAGGAAGGTGCTGCAAGCGAGGACTGATTTGTAACACCGCGCGAATTGAGGTGGTTTGAGGCAGAAATGGATATTGAATTGTTCTGGTGAAATTGAGAAAGAGGGTAGGGCAATGAAACGAGTCTCTTTAGCGAATCTCGCAGTGAACGCGCCGACGCCGGAAGTTGGACCGCCGGCGGCAGTACGCGCTAGAGCGCGATCAAGCATGAAGTCGGCCACTCGATCACAAGCTAGCGAGTTAACTAGTGACCAAGCTAGCAAGATAGACGGGAGAATTCAGGTGAATTTCCGCATGGATAAGGACGGCTACAAAGAGTTACGGCGCATGGCGTTAGACGAGGACACCACCGTCAATGATCTGATTCTGCAGGCGCTTAATAATCTTAGGCAGCAAAAGGGTCTTAAGACGCTTCGCTAGTGCCGAGTGTTAGGGGAGAATCGCCGCCACCATGAGCGAAGAGAACGACAAAGAACGCCCTCGAACGCCTGGACCTCAGAAGGTCGGCGAGATAGTGCCAAGGCTCAAGGGGTTGCCGTCGGTGCCGAAGCGAGACCGTAAACCGCTGCAGCAACGGCTGCTTGAATTTGTAGATGCACCCAGCGGCGACCCGTCGGAAATTCTCTATCAACACTCAGTGTTGTGCCAGACCTGCCTGCCGTACCGCGACCCGGGAGATGAGATTCGCCTTTGGTCGCGCCGAAATGGCTATGTGAAGCTCGAACTTCAAGCGGGCAGGGCGTACGACGGTCGGATAGATGACTTCGTGGACGTTGGATTGCCCTTTGGGCCCAAGCCCAGGCTCGTGCTGTACCACCTGAATGCTGAGGCACTGCGCACACAATCGCCGGTGATCGAGCTTGAAGACAGTCTGACCGCGTTCGTGAAACGCACGCTGGGTCTGGACACCAAGGGCCGTAACATTCGTACCGTCAAAGACCAGCTGTCCCGGCTTGCGGCCTCGGATTTTCGGATCGGCAGCAGTAAGGACGATCGCTCTTTGACCCTCAAGGGCTCGATCGTTGAAGGATTTGAAATCTGGACGCCGAGGGATGCGAAGCAGCGGGTGCTCTGGCCCTCTACCATTCAATTCTCGACGCGGTATTTCGAGAGCCTGATGAAGCATGCAGTGCCGCTCAACGAGACGGCCATTGCTCGACTATCACACAACGCCATGGCGCTCGATATCTATACCTGGTTGGCCCAGCGTTTACATCGGGTTGAGGAGGGTAAGACGGCGCTCGTTCCCTGGGTCTCTTTGTGGGAGCAATTCGGCAATGGCTATGCTCAAATTCGGCAATTCCGATGGGTCTTCACACGCACCCTCAAGCAAGTGAAAGTAGTGTATCCGGAAGCAAAATTTGACCTTACGCATCGAGGGATGACGTTGCAGCACAGCCGGTCCCCGGTCGACAAGCGACTGTTACCGATGAGCCGTGAAGACTAGCTGATCGGCACGGCCACTTTGTCGCGCTCCCAGTGAATAACCCTGTGGCCTCAGTAAGTTATCCACGGCCACTTTGTGACGCTAGGCACGGCCACTTTGTGACGTTTAGGGCCTAAAAACCACGGCCACTTTGTGACGCAATCCTATAGTTAAGAACCTATAGGTTTCCTATAGCTGTTCGGCACCTTCTGTGGATAACTCAAACATCACAAACCCTCAGCACCGCCTCTTAGGGGGCTAACGCCCCCTGCCGGCTCGATCGCTTCGCGATCCCCAACCCACCCGGCATACCCCCAGAAGGAGCGCGCTACCGCGCGCCACTTTTGACTGCGACCCATGCGGGTCGCCAAAATCCGGTTTTGCAAAAGAGAATTGTTTCGACGGCGGTGCGGGTCAGCTGATTTTCTGATCTCCATGGGATTCGAAGCACGAGGCGGCCGGAGAGGAACGGAGTAGGGCGATCGAGAATTCGACAAGGGTTCGTATCATGTGAGGTTGAGAAGTCGGCTCCTGAGTCTTCTTAGGCGGCGACCTCGAGGCGCGGGGTCATTCCGAATTCTGGTGTCGACGGCGCCGCCTCGGTCGATCGCCGTCGAGCGGCGCGGAGCGAAGGCGGTAAAAAGTGACCATGAAATCCGCACCCAAAGATTCTCGTTCGGCTGCCGAACGAGTCCGCGATACCGCGGGCATCATCGGGAGCCTGAAGCACGAAGGGTATGTGCCCACCCCGGAAGCGGAAGCGATTCATCGGCGCGCCGCGCGCGGTGAGATCACGACCGAGGAGCTCATTGAGATTTTCCGCGCGCGGGCGCTCGAGATGGAAGCCGAGCAGGTGCGTAAGCGCTGGCCTTGACCTTTGCGAGGCCAATTTTTCGGCCCATGACGGTATCTATCTTGATACCTACTATCTAATGGTATATATTTAGGTAGGTATCATCTGGAGGATTGTATGGCCGATCGAGCGAAGTTGTTTGTCACGGGACGCAGCCAAGCGGTGCGGCTGCCGCGGGAGTATCGCTTCGAGGGAGAAGAGGTGTTCATCCGGCGAGATCCAGAGACGGGGGATGTGGTGCTGTCCCGCAAGCCCGAGAGCTGGGAAGGGTTCCTCGAGCTCGCGGCGCGGGTGGAGATCCCAGAGGATTTCATGGCGGATCGGGACGATGAGCCGGCGCCGGAGCGGGAGTTATTTTGACCTGCCTCCTCGATACGAACATCGCGAGCGATGCCATCAAGGGAGAGCCTGCGCGGGTGCGGGAGCGATTGGTGGCCTTACCGATGAGGAGTGTGGCGATCTCCGCGGTCACTCAAGGGGAGCTCGTCTATGGCCTGGCGAAGCGCGGGAACCCGAAGGCCTTGAGTGCGCTCATCCATGAGTTTTTGATTCGGGTGGAGGTACTGCCGTGGACGGGGGAGGTGGCGAATGTGTATGGGCGGTTGCGCGCATCGTGTGCAGAACGGGGTGTGACCTTAAGCGCACTCGACATGATGATCGCCGCGCAGGCGGTGGCCGTCGGCGCGGTATTGGTGACGCGCGATAAAGCCTTCAGCCACGTGCGGGGCGGGTTGGCCGTCGAGAAGTGGACCTAAGCTTCAATCTGCCGATCTGAGCGGATTGGGATTTCGTCGCTGCCCGCTTTTGAGGTGATTCAAGTCCCTGACGGCGGCGGCAGATCGAACAGCGCGCGATCATCGGCGCGGCTTAACTTCGGCTCTATCCAGCGATGCAGATCGGCGGTTGGAATTTCGCCGGCTTTGACCTTCTCGAGCACGATGGCGCCGACCAGAATCTTGCGCCGCACGTCTTTGCTCCTTTCGTTTTTGGCGGCGAGTGAGCGCTTACGGGCTTCGATTTGGCGCTGGCGGACCTTGAGCTGCTTCACCTTGGCTTCGGCCGCGGCGAGTTTTTCCTCGAGCTTCGGCATTTCTCGTGCTCCCTCAAATTGACGTGGTTGGGTCGCGTCCGTTGCAAGTGGTGGCGTTGCTGCCGCTCGATCGTACTCGCTGGCTGCTCGCGCATAAAGAGTGATGGGAAGAGGGGCGCGGCAGTCGCGCTGTTGAGGATTCGTGAACTTTTTAGCTCGCGACGGCGTTTTGGTGTTGCTGGCTGCTTTTTCCGCGAGTAGGATCCGGAGGCGACGCAAGCGCACTGATACGTCGCTGCGCGACGTGTGCGGGAATCAGAGGCGGCTCATGGCCGCCAGGCCAAGAGTTTCTCGGGGATCATCGGCTTTGTCGTTCGAGGGGAATTAGCGGCAGCTTCATCCATGGCGATCTACCACCAAACCACCAAGATGGTGAAGCGCTCCGACGGGCGCAACGCCGTTGCCGCCGCCGCCTATCGCTCCGGCACCTCGATGTACGAAGAAGCCACCGGCCAGACCCACGACTATGCCAAGAAGATGGGGGTTGAGCACTCCGAAATCATGGCGCCTGATCGGGCGCCCGAATGGGTATTCGATCGGCAGCGGCTGTGGAATGAAGTGGAGGCCTCCGAGCATCGGAAGGACGCACAGGTGGCGCGCGAGGTCGAGGTGGGGTTGCCGATCGAGCTCTCGAAGAACGAGCAGGTGGAGCTGCTGCGGGATTTCGTGAAGCGGGAGTTCGTGTCGCGCGGCATGGTCGCGGACTTCTCGCTGCACTTGGACAACCCCGGAAATCCACACGCGCACATCTTGCTCACGACCCGAGATCTGACGCCGGACGGCTTCGGGCAAAAGAACCGCGGCTGGAATCAGACCTCGGAGCTTTTGGGCTGGCGGCGCGGGTGGGCGGAAGTGACGAACGAGCACCTGGCGCAAGCGGGCTTAGGGGTTCGGATCGATCATCGATCGTATAAAACCCAAGGCATCGAGCTCTCGCCCGGGCGGAAATTGGGCGTCGGTCGGGAGCGCCAGGAGGACGAGCGGCTGCCCTCATTCCTCGCCGATCGGATCCAAGAGCAGCGACAGATCGCCGGGGCGAACGGGGTGCAGATCGTCGCCGATCCCACGATCGCGCTTAAGGCGATGACGCATTCCCAGGCGACGTTCTCGCATCACGATCTCGCGCGGTTCTTGCACACTCGGACAGACGGAGCGGAGCAGTTTGATCGCGCGTATTTGAAAGTGACGACCTCCCCGGAGCTCGTCGCGTTGGGCAAGGACGATGCGGGCCGGCAGCGGTTCACGACGCGCGAGATGCTGGGCCTGGAGCGGGGGCTCCTGGCCGATGCGGAGGCCTTGGCGGGGCGCGAGGGACATGGGGTCGCCGCCCATCGGCAGCGCTCGGTGCTCTCGCAACATCGGTTGAGTGATGAGCAGCGCCAGGCGTTCGAGCATGTGACGGGGCCGGGGGACTTGAAGGCCCTGGTCGGGGTGGCTGGGTCGGGCAAGAGCACCGCGCTCTCGGCCATGCGCGAGGCCTGGGAGGCGCAAGGTTTGGCGGTAAAAGGGGCGGCGCTTGCCGGGATCGCTGCCGAGAATTTACAGGTCGCAGCGGGCATCCAATCACGCACCTTGGCGAGCTACGAGCTCGCGTGGAGTGGGAGCCGAGATCCGCTCACGTCCAAAGACGTGTTGGTCATCGATGAGGCCGGCATGATCGGCACGCGGCAGCTCGCGCGGGTGCTCGAGGTTGCCCAACAGGCGCACGCCAAAGTCGTTTTGGTGGGAGACCCAGAGCAGCTGCAGGCGATCGAGGCGGGTGCGCCGTTTCGGGGGATTGCAGCCCAACACGGGGTGGCGGAGCTCACCCAGGTGCGGCGCCAGCGGCACGAGTGGCAGCGGGCGGCGACGGGCGATTTGGCGGTCGGCCGGACGCGCCAGGCGCTCGCCGCGTACGAGGAGAAGGGGGCGATCGTTGCGGTGGAGGAGCGGGCCCAGGCGAGGAGTGCGCTCCTGGCGCGCTGGGCGCGGGACGCGAAATTGGAGCCCAAGGCCTCGCAGCTCGTGCTCGCGTATACGCGGGACGATGTGCGCGAGCTCAACACGGCGGTGCGGGCTTTGAGGGAGCAGACCGGGCAGCTTGGGAAGGGCCAGGAGATCGCCACCGAGGAGGGGAAGAAAGAATTTGCGGTTCATGACCGGATTCGGTTCGGTCGGAACGAGAAGACGCTCGGGGTCAAAAATGGCTCGCTCGGCACCGTCGAGCGGATCGAGGGCGGCGTGTTGCAGGTGAAGCTAGACGGGCCCTCCGACACGCGGGTCGCGGTCGATACCAAGTTCTACAAGCACCTGGATCACGGCTATGCGGCGACGGTGCACAAAGCCCAAGGCTCGACGGTCGATCGCACCTATGTGCTCGCGACGCCGCACTTCGATCGACACGCGGCCTATGTGGCGCTCTCCCGGCACCGGGAGACGGCGACGGTGTTCTATGCGCGGGATGATTTTGGCGGCCGGGGTGGCACTGCAGATCCAAAGGAAGTGCAGAACCGATTCGTCGAGAAGCTATCGCGCGCTCGGACCAAGGATCTCGCGCATGATTATCTTGAGGCGGTGCCGGCGAGCGCCCCGGAACTCACGGCGCAGCCGGAGCGGGATCGGAAAGCGGATCGATTCAAGGGGCTCAAGCTCAAAACGAATCGAGTCCTCGAGTCTGACCGGCACGCGAAGCACGAGCTCCCTCAGGGGAAGAGCGCGGACGCACGGCGCGGCTCCGAGCTCATCCGGGCACTCGATGGCTTCGCGCGGGCTTGGAATGATGCGGCACGAATGCGCGAGAAGGACCTACCGGTTCTCGAGCATCAGAAGGCGGAGCTCACCAAGGCGACGGCGGCGCTCGATCGGGCGCGACCAGGGGTCGTGCAAGATCTCTTGAACGCCGTGAGGTACGAGCCGGCGACGATCGATATCCTGAAGGCTTGGCCAGGCCCTGAACGCTCGAGCGAGCTTCTGCGCACGCTCGAGCGGGAGGAGCGGGTGCGCACGACGCCGGCGCTCAAGGCCGAGCGGGTGGTGAAGATCTGGCAGAGCCTCGAGGCCGAGCACGAGAAAGCGCGTGGCTATGATCAGGAAGGCCCCCGCAAGCGGGTGGAGAAAGAGATTCAATCCCTCACGCGGGAGATCAAAGCCGACTCCGCCTTGAATGAGCGGGTGCGGCAGCTGCAGATCGAGCGCGGGATCTCCCGGCGCCTCGAGCGGGTTCTAGAAGAGAGGGACCTGAATCGCGCGCTCGATTTGAGCATTGGTCACGGTCGAGATCACGGTTTCGAACTCGGACTCTAAACGCTTAAATAAGGACAATCCTCATGGCGGACATGGATGAGTCTCAGGAGGCCGACGCCGCCCAGGCCTTCGAGGAACTCACGGCGCAGGTCGCCGCGCTCAAAGCTTCCATCGACGAGCTCGCGAGCGGCATCTATGCGCATCCGCCGCCGGATTACACGACATCGCTTGGGGCGATTGCAAAAGGGCTGACGGAGGTGAGCGGCCGGCTCGCTCAGATTGAGCAGCATCCGGCGCTTCGAGTGACGCCGGCGAATTTCGGGGAGGCGGTCGCGCGGGCCGGGAGCGGTGCGATGCGTGAGGCGGTGAACCAGCTCGACCAGGCGCGGCGGGATAGCGAGCGCATGATCCATGGCCTCGCTGAAATCATCGGATCGGCCCGCACGCAGGATCGGCAGTTCAAGTGGGTCGCGATCACCGCGGCTGTCGCGCTCGCCGGCGGGATTATCGTGTCGCCTTTCCTTGCGCGGCTGTTGCCGTTCGGGATCGATGGTCGAATGGCCGCCACGATCATGGGGGCGGATCGGTGGAATGCCGGCGCTGCGTTGATGGCGGCGCAGAGCCCGGAGGCCTGGCGCGTGCTCATGGATGCCGGCAAGTTGACGGCGGATAACTCGGCGGCGCTCGCGGCCTGCCGGGATGCGGCGGCGAAGGCGAAGAAAGAGCAGCACTGCACAGTCGTCGTACTAGCACCGTGAGTGAAACAGCAATTCTTCGTGCCGTGACAGCCATCACCCAGGGAGAGACATCCCCGTGTGATGATGGGTCAAAGGATTCGAGTACCGCCCTATGATCAGAAAACCGCGGGATAGGATGTCCAGACGGTCCGTATGCACCATGTCCATTGGCGCGCTCGCGAGCGTGGCATTCCCTCGGCTGAGCGCCGCCGGCCCTCTCGAACACCTCTTCCAATCCAAGGACCACTACACCGGTCCAGTCGCAAAGAAGCTCGCTGAATTCAAGGAGGAGGAATTCTATCCATCCGCCCTTGCATTCAATGGGGGCGGGTCACAGCTCGCTGTGAATTTTATGGTGGCAACGGATGGTGTGCATCTTTGGAATTGGCGCGATCCGAAATCTCACCCGCGTATTTTGGATTACCCAGGAGGTCCTGGTGACGGCAGTGCACTTGCCTACACCCCCGATGGCAAGTTCTTGGCGGTGCGACACGGCATCATGAATGACGGAAGAGTCATTCGCATTTGGAATGCCGAGACCGGCGAACTCGCACAAGAGGTGGTTGAACATCAGGGACAGGGAGTCTCTGCAGGTATGACCTTTTCGCCTGATAACAAACTGATCGCCTTGACGATCAGCAATGCCAGTAGTCCGAACCGCGATCAAATATTGGTCTTTCAGACAGATACGTGGGAATTAGCTTGGGCACTGCGCACCTTGCCGTTTCTAGCAGATCTCGCGGCGTTTAGCCCGGATGGGAAACTCTTGGCGCTCAGTGGCATTGAGTGGCCCCGAGTAGGTACCCCGCCAACACATAAAATTCTCGTGTTTGATATCGCTACTCGTCAGGTCGTGCTTACTATCAATGCGCCATTTCCAGATTACATCTCGCCGTCTGCTCTCGCCTGGAGTCCTGACGGGCTGCATCTCGCCGCCGGAGGTTGTGCCGGATGTGGTCATCGTGAAACCGATATTCCTCCGTCGAGCGAGACGGTAAATGTTTTCGAGGTGGCTACCGGGGTTCGGGTCGCTACAGTAAAAGCAAGGCTGTCCTCGTTAAATGGGCTTGCTTATAGCCCTAATGGGAAATACCTCATCGCCGGCAGCGTCGATGACAGCGTACAAATCATGGATGGGCACACTTACGCGTTACTGCAAAGAATTCCGGGCGATGGGCGCTCGGTGGCGGTATCTCGTGATAGCCGCTACCTCGCCATCGCAGCCTATCCGCGAATCTCTGTTTGGGAACTCAAGAATTAAATATGTCTTTCCCATTTTTGACCCCTTCACGGGCATCTGCGACGGGTACATGATGGAGGTGCCTGGTTATTAGGAGAGCAGGATGCACCCACTCAGCCGAGCACTTGTACTCTTGGGGATAGCGATGTGGTCCCCAGCGGGAGCTGCGAATTTCGACACCCCGGAAGCAGCCGTGCAGAGTCTCGAATCTGCGTACGTCAGCAAAGACATCGACGCGGTGGTTGCTGCGAAGGACTTCGATGCGGAGGCTCACTTCATACTGTACAAGTCCGACCCCGCCTTGGCAGCAGATACGCAAGTCGTGAACCAGGCAGCCCGAGTGCTCGAACGGTCCTTCAGGGACCAGATTCAAAGCCGAGGCTTTCCTCAGTACGAAAAATTCAAATGTTCAATCACGGGAAGGGAAGCAATTCTTCCCACACTCGTCAGGCTCACCGAAGATTGCCGATTGCCCGGCGGTCACAGCCTTAAACAGACTTTCTCTACCCTGCAAACTCAGAGGGGGTGGCGAGTCGTCGCAATTCCATCATTGTCCTGATCGATGGAACATTCCCATTTTTGACCCTAATTGGGACTGAAAGACAGGTGCAGTATTAACCTCGAGAAACGTGTTCCATCGATGGTTTACTGGCCGCTGATTCTGAGTGGCTTCCTTATTTTATGGACGCTTTTGGTGTCGCCGCATTCAAAATATGGCGACAACTGGGCAATCATGCCGGCGCTGGCAATTTATCCCGCCGTCATCATTCTGCACGTCATCCTTTTTTTCAAAAGACCATCGAAGGGCGCCATGATCGCCTACGGATTGGCGCATTGTGCAGTCCTCTTTTTCGTTTGGCTCTGGTGTCTTATGAGCATCTCTAAGGACTCGCTCTAGTAAATGGGCGCTAATGATTTGCCATTCGCCGCTGACGGGAGAAACACTTTCCCGTGAATAACCGATCATGGGCATGTTGAACGCCGCACGTCCAGTCGATAACTCTTTGACACGACGACGCTGTGTATATACAATTCGTATATGCGGTTCATCTGGGATGAGGCGAAGCGACGAACGAATTTGCGGGACCACGAGATTGATTTTATTGACGCAGAGCGAGTATTTGCCGGACTGACGGCAACGTTCGAAGACGACCGAGTTTCTTATGATGAACGCCGCTTCGTCACCCTGGGCTTGCTGGACGGGGTGCCGGTCTCAATCGTACACACGGAATCCGATGAGGAGATCCGCGTAATCTCATTCAGACGAGCGACAACCCATGAAGAAGAGATCCTATTTGCAAGCATCGAAAACCAACTTCCGCCGCCTCCGGCAAATGAAGGCCGCAGACGTAAAAATCACGCCCGAGCATCCCGAACTGGACGTAAAGCGGATCGCCCGAGTAATCGTCCGAAGGGGCCTAAAACCGGTTCCTCCTAAAGCTTCGGTATCGCTACGAATCGACGCCGACGTGCTGGAATGGTTTAAGGCGCGAGGAGCTGGCTACCAGACCCGCATCAATGCGGTGCTCCGAGCCTTCAAGGAAGCGGCTATCTAAACATTCCCACTAATGCGATGCGTCCGGCGGTGATCGGCCCCTTCCCTGACCCTTCACGAGCATCTGCGACGGGTGCATGATGGAGTACCTGGTTATGAGGAGAGCAGGATGCACCCACTCAGCCTAGTACTTGCACTCCTGGGGGTAGCGATGTGGTCCCCAGCGGGAGCTGCGAATTTCGACACCCCGGAAGCAGCCGTGCAGAGTCTCGAATCTGCGTACGTCAACAAAGACATCGACGCGGTGGTTGCTGCGAAGGACTTCGATGCGTGAGCCTGCGCATATTATTTGATGACGTATCCGCGGGTTTTGAGCAAGGTTTTTGATGATGATGAGGCCGAGTCCCTCGCCTAACTTGACCGGCGCGAGGGGATAGCTCAGGTCGTAATGTCGGGATCGAGTTTGTCGATCCAGCGTTGAAGGGTTGCTTCGGACAGTGGTTCGAAGTCATCGGGATGTGCGCGGACGATGTGGAGGGCCTGACGGTAGTGGTCGGCCGCCCGTTTGTCGTCGCCGCGAGCCTCGTAGACCATGCCGAGACACTCGAGGCCGTCAGGGAGGTCAGGGAAGCGCGCATGAAGATCGCGGGCTGCCGCCTCCGCTTGATCGAGGGCGCCTCCGTCTAGCAGGTCGATCACTGCGTTGTAGTCGGTCTCGAGCGACTCCCATTTTCGGAACTCCTCGCCGTTGAGGCCGTGAGCGAGCACGTCGGTCTTAAACCGTTCTCGTTTTATCTTTGACTTGGCTTCGTAGGCCGCGGCTCTCGCCGCGGTCTCGGCGAAGGCCGCGTGCTCTGCTTGCTGATCCTTCTCCAAGCAGCATTTTTTGTATTTCTTGCCGCTGCCGCACGTGCAGGGATCGTTTCGCCCGGGCTTGGTTACCATGATGGACATTTTACCCAACGAGGAGCCCCGGCGATGGACGAAGCGTTGCTGACAGACCTGCGATTTCACCAACTATTGCTGGGATTTGACGAGGATTTGGCGCGCAGCGCCTGTGCGCAGGGGTGTCCGTACTGCTGCGGGGTATTGCATTCGGCCCGCTATTGGCGCAAGCCCCGAGGCCTTCCCATCGGGCTGGGCGATGAGTATCGACAGAGGTTCAGTTTTTGCTGTGCGGTGAAGGAGTGCCGTAAGCGCAAGACGCCGACGTCACTGCGCTTTCTGGGTCCCAAGGTCTATGGCGCCGCGATCATCGTGCTGGTGTCGGTTATGCGCGGCGGCGCGAAGTCCGTGCCCATGCGCCGACTACAAGAACTGGTCGGCGTGAGTCGCCGAACGGTCACGCGCTGGCAGCGCTGGTGGCGCGAGACGTTTGTGAGCACCGCCGTCTGGCAAGTCATCCGTGGAACCCTGCACGAGCGCGTATCGACAGATGCGCTACCGGCCTCGCTCTTGAGCCGCTTCATTGGCGATCCAGCGAGCCAGTTGCTGTCGTTGCTGCGTTCTCTTGGGCCGCTCACCGGCGGCGCCGCGGTGCCCGCTATGTAACGGACGATTACCGCCCGCAGAGGATGCCCGTCGCTCAGCGCCGCGCCGTGCATTACGGTGCGCACCATCCAGGGTTGGAGCACGGTGCGGGCATGACGAGAGGCGACGGTTCACGGATCCACGAACGTTGGGCGCAACTGCGTTTCTCGGTCATCGGACACCTGCTGGCCGCGCCGCCGGCGCCGGGCATGTTGCGCGGCGAACTTCAGAAGCTCGCCATGCGCGAGTGGCGCCATCCAAGCACCGGCGAGCCGGTACGCTTCGGTGTCTCGACCATTGAACGATGGCTGTACCGTGCCCGACGCGAACGGCACGATCCGGTGGGCGTCTTAAAGCGCAAGCGACGTAAGGACGCCGGCACCCAAGACTCCCTGAGCGCGGCGGTGCGCGCCGCGCTGCGGGCGCAATACGCCGCCCATCCCAGCTGGTCGGTGCAACTACACGCCGACAACCTGCGCGCGCTCGCCAAGACGCAACCAGAACTTCCCCCGCTGCCGTCGTACTCCACCATCCGCCGCTTCTGCAAAACCCAGGCGCTGTGGAAGCGGCGACGCTTGAGCTCGCGCGACACGGCCGGCGCGGTGCAGGCCGAGGCGCGACTCGAACACCGCGAGGTGCGCAGTTACGAAGCCGAGTATGTGGGCGGTCTGTGGCACTGGGACTGTCACTTCGGCTCGCGCAAGATCCTCACGCCGCGCGGTGAGTGGACGACGCCGGTGCTGTTCGGTGTTCTCGATGACCGCTCGCGTCTGGCCTGCCACCTGCAGTGGTACCTTGCCGAGAACGCCCAGAACGTAGCCCACGGTCTCTCCCAGGCGTTCCAGAAGCGAGGTCTTCCGCGCGCCGCATTGAGCGACAACGGCGCGGCGATGCTCGCCGCGGAAGTCGTCGAGGGGCTCGCCCGCCTGGGTATTCTGCATGAGACGACGCTACCGTATTCGCCATACCAAAATGCTAAGCAAGAGTCGTTTTGGACGCCCGTAGAAGCCAGGCTTCTCGCCATGCTCGAGGATGTCCCCGATCTGACGCTGAACGTACTCAACGAGGCCACCCAGGCGTGGGTCGAGTACGAGTACAACCGCGGCGTGCACTCCGAGATCGGCGAGGCGCCGCTGGCCCGCTTTCTTGCCGGGCCCGACGTTTTGCGTCCAAGCCCCGATAGTGCGGCGCTACGGCTCGCGTTCACGCGCGCCGATCGGCGCATGCAGCGTCATAGCGACGGCACCGTCGTGATCGCCGCGCGACGCTTCGAAGTTCCCAGCCGCTATCGGCATCTGACTGCGATCGAAGTCCGGTATGCCAGCTGGGATCTCACGCAGGTCCATCTCGTCGATGCCGAGAGCGGCCAAGTGCTGTGCCGGCTATATCCGCAGGACAAGACCCAGAACGCGACCGGGCTGCGCCGCAGCCTTGAGCCGATCAGCGGCGAGCCACCGATCAAGCCCACCGCGCCCGGCATCGCGCCGCTGCTCGCGCAGTTGATGCAACAACAGGCCGCGACCGGTTTGCCGCCGGCGTACCTGCCCACCGATGAACCACCACCCGACGATGGAGAGAACCGATGAACAAGAAAATGCTCGCCCTGTATGGCCTGAAGTGGAACCCGTTCGCCCCGGACGTACCGGTCGAGGCGCTGCAGCTGACCCCGCGGATCGACTCCTTTTGCTGGCGCGTCGAACAACTCGCCGGCGAGGGCGGCTTCGCGCTCGTCACCGGTGCGCCCGGCATGGGTAAATCCGTGACGCTGCGCGTGCTCGCCGAGCGGCTCGCGGGGCTGCGTGATGTGCAGGTCGGCGTGTTATCGCGACCGCAGGCCGGCATGGCGGACTTCTACCGTGAGATGGGCGAGCTGTTCGGCGTGGAGCTCCATCCCCACAACCGCCACGGCGGCGCCAAGGTGTTGCGAGCGCGCTGGCAGGGGCATATCGATGCATCGCTCTGCCGCCCAGTGCTGATCGCCGATGAAGGCCAGGAGATGCAGCTCAGCGTCTTGAACGAGCTGCGTCTGTTGTGCTCTGCGCGCTTGGACTCGCACCTGCTCTTGACCGTCGTTCTCGCCGGCGATCAGCGCCTCATCGAGCGCTTCCGTGCCGAGGAACTCTTGCCCTTGGGCTCGCGCATGCGGGTGCGCCTTGCGCTCGAGCGCGCGAGCCCTGAGGAGCTACAGGAGTGCCTACGGCATGCGCTGCATAAAGCCGGCGCGCCCAAGCTCATGACCCCTGAACTGATCGCGACCATAAGCGACCACGCCCAGGGGAACCTGCGGGCGCTGATGAACATGGCCGGCGAGTTGCTGGCGCTTGCCGCGCAGCGCGAGGCCCGACACATCGACGAACAACTCTTCCTCGAGACCTACGCCACGCCCTCACCGGCGCAGGCGAAGATCGCCGCCGGACGGCGGCGCTGAAGACGCTCCCCGTCGCGCCGGCGTTCGCGCTGCCGGCTCGTCCCCAGGAGCAACGCTGGCTGGTCACCGATCTGTGGTCGGCCGATGCCGTCGGCATCGTCGGCGGGGAGCCGAAGTGTTGCAAATCCTTCCTGGCCTTGGACTTGGCTGTCGCGGTCGCGTCTGGCACGCCGTGCCTGCGCCGCTTCTCCGTGCCACAACCCGGACGCGTCTTGCTCTACGCCGCCGAAGACGCCCTGCACATCGTGCGCAGTCGCCTGGAGGGCATCTGCGCCGCCGCCGGGATCGGCCTGCGTGACCTCGATGTTCACGTCATCACTGCGCCCGCGTTGCGGCTCGATCTGCCCGCGGACCGCCACCTCCTCGAACAGACCGTCGCGGATCTCAACCCCAGACTGTTAGTCTTAGATCCGTTCGTGCGGCTACACCGGATCGATGAGAACGCCAGCGGCGAAGTTGCACCGCTCCTGGCCTATCTGCGAGAACTGCAGCGACGCCACAGTCTCGCAGTCCTCCTCGTGCATCATGCCAAAAAAAGCGGCGGCCGCCTGCGCGCGGGGCAGGCGCTGCGCGGATCTTCCGAGTTCCATGCGTGGGGCGACTCGAACTTGTACCTGCGTCGGGACGGTCCCAACCTCACGCTCACCGTCGAACATCGTGCAGCCCCGTCCATGCCCGCCATCGACTTGGAACTTGTGCCGCGCCATGATGCGCTCGCTCTTGAGGTCCTGGCATCGACGCCGTCTCCAGCACCGGCATCCACCTCGGTCGATGAACGCATCACGGCCGCATTGATCGATGCTTCGCAGCCATTGTCGATATCACAACTGCGGCCTCTGTGCCGAGTTCGCAACGCTACCCTTTACGAGCGTCTGACTGCCTTGACCGCTGCAGGCCACCTCGAGCGCAGGCCTGGCGGTTACCGTATCGCGCCAAAATCTTAACCGCCTTCACACCATTCCCAGTTCCGCTTCCCACTTGCTCTACAGCACGCGGGAACCGGCAGCGGGAAGGCCATCAAATAACCTGATCGCAAGCCCATCGAATAGCCTGCTCATGCTCAGCGGAGGCTCGCTTCATACTGTACAAATCCGACCCCGCCTTGGCAGCAGATACCCAAGTCGTGAACCAGGCAGCCGGAGTGCTCGAACGGTCCTTCAGGGATCAGATTCAAAGCCGAGGCTTTCCCCAGTACGAGAAATTCAAATGTTCGATCACGGCAAGGGAAGAAATTCTCCCCACACTCGTCAGGCTCACCGAAGATTGCCGATTGTCCGGCGGTCACAGCCTTAAACAGACCTTCTCTATCCTGCAGACTCAGAAGGGGTGGCGAGTCGTCGCGATTCCCTCATTCTCCTGACCATCAACATTCCCATTTTGAGCCGATAATGGGGGTGTTATAGTCGCCTCCATGGCCAAAGCCCCGAGAAAATCCGCAACGCCTAAACGCGCGCCAACACTCGAAAATGGGAAAGTTCGCTCGCGCCGACGCAATTGGAAGGCATTAGAGCCGAGATCTCGAGGGGCCCCCTACTCTCCCTTCCCCCCTCGCCGAACCTCTAATCTTGATCGGCGCACCCGCGAGTATCTCACCCCTGCGGAGGTCGAGAAGCTCCTGCAGGCCTCCGCCAAGGTGGGCCGCCACGGTGCGCGCGATCGCACGCTCATCCTACTCGCCTACCGGCATGGGCTTCGTGTCTCGGAGCTCGTGACGATGCGCTGGGAGCAGATCGACCTCAAGGCCGGCCTGGTCCACGTGTCACGTCTCAAGAACGGGCTCCCCTCCACGCATCCGATCCGGGGGCCCGAGCTCCGCGCGCTCAGGGAGCTCCGCCGCGACTACCCCGAGACGTCCTACTTGTTCGTAACCGAGCGCGGCGGGCCCATGACGCCGGCGACGGCGCGTAAGCTCATTGCGCGAGCCGGCGAGCTCGCGAAACTCCCCTTCCCCATCCATCCGCATATGCTGCGGCACTCCGCCGGCTATAAGCTCGCCAATGAGGGGCACGACACCCGCTCGATCCAGCAATACCTCGGGCACCGAAACATCACGCACACGGTGCGTTATACGGAATTGAGTCCGGAGCGGTTCAAGGGGTTTTGGAAGGATTGAGCACCGACGCTGTGTGACCGGGTTCGACCCTCTCCTGCCCGTCGTGAGCGGCAGCTTTCGGACAAGTGAAATAGAAGGAGCAATCAATCATTCTCTTGCTTGATTGGTGATTGCAATTCGGCCGCATAGTACGCATCGCGTATCTCGCCTGTGAAGGTTCCCGGGCCGGCTCGTTGGAGACGGCCCGGGTGTTCACGATCAACTTGACCGTTAGTCGGCTGCGCCGATGGTATTCACGAGCTTCTTGATATCCATCAAAGGCAAGGGGTTGTCCGGATGCTGCAGATCCGGACTCGTATCATTCGATGCTCCGCCAGGAGAGCGCTTCATGTTCGGAAAATCCACGATGGATTTGTCAAACTCCCCGATCGGCACCGCCATCAGCGAAACAGCCCAGCCATTGTCATAGCCGGAATAACGTCCGGGGGAAGTGGTAGGGGTGCGCGTGCTCACTGCACCGTTGAACGTCATGTCGTATTTCTCGAACGGGTCCATCGTGAGGTTGTAGGCCGAGCCTATGGCACCGAGATTCTGCTGTGGACCGAGCCAGGTGTCCTTGGACGTATACAGGTATTTCCAGGCGATCTTCAGATCGGGGTTCGTAGGATCACCGCCGATGTCAGCACGAGCGCCGGCGAAAGTCTCACCATCTATATAGATCCACCCGTCGCGTGCGGAATGACGTGCTTTGCCCATAATGTATGCGCTATTGTCGATGCTGTCGAAATAGATCGGCTTGCCGTTGTTGTCCTTCCATGCACCGTGGGGCGGCGGGGTGAGGCCGACCATCGTCGCCAGCGTCGCCCAGAGATCAATGTGCGACATCATTTCGCCATAGCGTGCGCCGGCCGGAATCTTGCCGGGTGCCCACATGATGCCGGGCACACGGAAACCGCCCTCAAACGGCGAACCTTTTTCGCCGCGAAACGGAACGGTTCCGGCATCCGGCCATGCATCCTGCCACGCGCCATTGTCGGCGGTTATGATGACGATGGTGTTGGGAGCCTCCGCCCGGATGGCGTCCATAATGCGGCCGATGTTGGAGTCGAGCTCCATCATGGCATCTGAATAATTGCCGAGATGCGATTTGCCAATGAACGCCTTGGCGGGAATGTTCGGGTTGTGCATCTTCATGAAATTTACATCCATGAAGAATGGCTTGCCCCCTTTGGCGTGCGCCTTAATGTATTCGACCGCTGAATCAGCCTGACGCACGTCGAATTCATGCAGGTAGTCGTAGTCGATACGCGCAACTTTGGTCGCGGGTTTGCCGGCGGTGCCTTCCCATTCGTATAGGTTGACGATCTTTTGATATTCTGCCCAGTAAGCAGGGTTATACTTCGGAAACCAGGGATGCGCGAAGCTGTCCGTGTCGTCATAGGTATAGACGCCCGGATAGTAGGCGGCGAACTCTTTCATTTCGTCAAAGCCATGTTCGATCGGGTAGAATTTGGGTTGATCGCCCAGATGCCACTTGCCCGAGAAGTAGGTCGAATAGCCGTTTTTCTGAAAGAACTCGGCGATCGTCGGCGTGGACTTCGTCAGGCCGTTCTCGTCGCCAGGCACAACCACCACCGACAGAGCCGAGCGGATCGGGATGCGTCCAGTCATGAACGAGGCTCGGCCCGCGGTGCAACTGGCCTGGCCGTACCAACTGGTGAAGACGGCGCCTTCCGCAGCGACGCGATCGACGTTCGGGGTCGGATGCCCGAGGTTCGCGCCCCCACCGTAGGCCCCGAAGTCGTTCCATCCCGTGTCGTCGGTCATCAGCATGACGATGTTGGGTCTGTCGGCAGCTACTGCCGGAAGAGTTGTCATGGTCAGGAATAGCGCCGTGAGCATTAGGGCCACACTGGCAAACTTGGAATTGCAATTCATCTTGGCCTCCCATTTTTTTAGCACAACAACGAATTTGGAGAAGAACGCACTACCGACGGAAAGAAGATTTTTCACGAGCCGTGCCTTTGCGTTTTACCAACGGAAGGTTGCTCCAATCACGGGGCCTGTCATGCGCACCTTCTGCAAGATCGGCCGGTCGGACAGTTGGTACGTCAGATTGCGAACCGCGAGCGATACATCGCCCCAGTGAAAGTGATAGCCGACACCGAGGAATTCGTTGTTCTGCCAGTTCTTGTTGCCATCGGCGACGTCCGCCTCATAGGGGAGGTACCACTTACCGTCGCCGCTCAGGCGCAGCGAGCCCCTCACGCCGATGAGGCCGTTCGTGGAATCCGCGGTCGGCCAGAAGCCACCGCCCACCATGATCGGGAGCGGAGGTGCGGTGAACTGGTAAGCGAGCGAGATCCTGACGCTCGTGTAGCGCAGCCCCACCATCACATCGAGCGTGCCGACGTCATTGTTTATCACCGTGTACGAGGGAGCGAGGGTCCAGATCGCCGCCCGCGCTCCGGCGTCGATTGTGCGAATCACGGGCAACGTGGCGGTGCCGCCAGGCAGGCGGATCTCCCTCTCGTGAGTCGGGTTGGCCGACAAGTTCATGTACACAAGGTCCGTCCAGATCGCCCAATCGCCCTTGCGGAGAGTGCCGTCGAGGAACGCGGCCAGATTGACATGCTTCAAGTATTGGCTCGGCTGGGTCTCGATGGTCGGATTGCCTCCGCCAGCAATGGGCGGGAGCTGCACCGTCGTGTACATCCACGGCAACCATCCGTAGGGCGATGCTTCGACGTGCCATTGGCCGTCCCACATGTTCACCCCGTTAGCGACGGCGATGACGTCCTGAGCCGCCGCACTGCCCGCGGCGAGTACACCGAAGCCGAGAATGAATCCTGCGACTCCGCGCTTGAAGAATTTGACGTGCTGCATGAAGTGGCCTCGTTTTGAGCGATGCCTCATGTGTCACTTGACTAGAATTTCTGTTGGGCACCTATTGGCCTTAAGTCCAATGTCTGCTCGCCGCGAGCGGCTGTTTTGCGGTGCTCATTTCAGGACGGTCAATGACGGGTCAT
>CAVYKH010000004.1:0-1615000 GCA_963769075.1 uncultured Gammaproteobacteria bacterium
TCATGCCATCCTCCCGTCGCGATTCTTGGAAGACGCGCTTTAGATCCTTCTACTACGGGCGGGCGCCCGAACCGGCCGACCCGACGCTGGAGCGGGGCAAGTTGGCGCTGTTGGTGATCGACGTTCAGAACGTCTACTTGAAACGTCCCGACCCGACGAGTCTGGATGAGTCTGGGCGCGCCGACTACGACGCTTGGACGCCGTTTCACGACCGCATGCATCGCACGGTGATTCCCGCCATCCAAGAACTTTTGCATCGATTCCGCCGCGACAGACACGAGGTACTGTTCGCCCGCATCGCCTGCCAAACGCGTGACGGACGCGATCGATCGCTCAGCCAAAGACTGCCTGGCTGGAATAATTTGCTGCTGCCCAAGGACGAATGGGGATCGCAGATCGTTCCCGAGATTGCCCCGCAAACGGACGAGATCGTCGTCACCAAGACAACTGACAGCGCGCTGACCGGCACCAATTTGCGACTCATCCTCAATAATTTGGGCGTTTCGCAAGTCGTCTGTTGCGGCATCTTCACCGATCAATGCGTGTCCTCCACCGTGCGCACGCTGGCCGATGAAAGCTTTTCCGTCATCGTGGTGGAGGACGCCTGCGCCGCCGGATCGGACGCTCTGCACCGTCAGGAACTGGAGATCATCAACATGATTTATTGCCACGTGATGAGCGGGGAGGAATTGCTCGCCTATCTGCCGTGAGGAATCTCTCGCGCTTTATCGGTGCAGCGAAGCGCTGTGAGGCACTATAATAGTGCAGTAGGCGGCGCGTCCGGGGCGGCCGCTTGTTGTGGTGGACGAGCAACGCGCAGTAATTCCCGACTTCGCAAGGCGGCGTGAAATGCTTTGCCACGAATTGCCCGGTGGTACGTTTTTTGCTACGCGGCTTAAGATAACAAATAGAGGGGATGCGAAAATGACGGGGTCAATGAGCCTTCGATCACTGTCCGGCTCGGCTAGTTCAACAGCCCAGCGGTGTGCTTTGGATAGCGCGCGCCGCCCGAGCGTACGGAATTCCATTCTGTGCGGGGCCCTGCTGTTGATAATGGGCTGGACAACGTCCGCTTCGGCTACCGACGCCGCTGCCGCCACCGCCACCGACGCCGACGCCGCTGCCACGACCGAGGCCACCACCACGGCGACGGCCACCTCACCCGCCACCACGGAATCGGGGCTCGAGGAGATCACGGTCACCGCTGAAAGATACACCTCGACCATTCAGAGCACGCCGATCAGCATCTCGGCGCTTACCGGCGATCAATTGACCGCGCAGGGCCTCTCGCGTGTCCAGGACATCATCAAGGAGGTGCCTGGCCTGTCCATGCGCTACGCGGGGCCCGGCCTGACCGAGTACGAGGCGCGCGGCCTCGCCTCCAACGGCGGCGCGGCCCCGACGGTCGGCTTCTATCTGGACGAAATTCCCTTGTCGCCGCCGGCCGTATCGCAGTCCGGCAAGGTGGTGATCGATCCCAATCTCTACGACGTCGAGCGCGTCGAGGTGCTGCGAGGGCCGCAGGGCACCCTGTACGGTTCGGGATCGATGGGCGGTACGGTCAGGGTGCTGACCAATGAGCCGAAACTCGGTACGTTCGAAGGCTCGGTGCAGGGTACCGGGTCTTACACAGACGGCGCCAACGGCAACGGCAGCGGCAGCTTGATGCTCAATTTTCCGCTCGGCGATACGATGGCAGTACGCCTCGTCTTGAGTGACACGTATCGCAGCGGCTGGATCAATAACATCACCGTGCAGCCGTTTCCGATCAGCTTCACGAGCACGTCGTTGACTGCCAATCCCGCAACCCTGCCGGTGACGAACATCTACCGGGATGCCAACGACCTGACGTTATACGGCGGCCGCATCAGCCTCAAGTACCAGCCGAGTGAGGATTTCTCCATTCTCGCCTTTGCAATGACCAATAGCCTGCACCTCGGAGGGTACGACCTGCTCGACGGCACTCCGACCGTCCAGCTGCCCGGAATCGTCTACCCCGCGCACTACGAGGCATTTCCGATCAGAGAGGGCGTCCGCGACGACATCTCCATCTTTGGCCTGACCGTGAAGGCCAACCTGGGCTTCGCGGATCTGACGAGCGCGACCTCGTACTTCGGCCGTTTGGGATACCAAACCCAGGATTCCTCCGCAAACATCTATTACAGTAACAAAATGGCCCCCTCGCTCACTGTATCGTGTCCCCCCGATTGTGTTGCGGGCACGCCGCTGGTGCCGATTCCCTACGCCGAACGAGATCCGTCCCACCAGTTGAGCCAGGAAATCCGCTTGACGTCGCACGATGTCGGAGGCTGGCACTGGGTGGCGGGCGCCTTCTACAGCAATCTGCATTCGGTATGGAATGAGATCAGCAGCAATCCGGAGGTTGCCGTTGTGGACCCCGCAGTACCAGACGGCTCCTTGTTTACTTCCTGGAACGATTACGGGGTCAGACAGACCGCGCTATTTGCCGACGGTTCGTACAAGTTCACCGAGCAGTGGAAGCTGTCTGTGGGGGCGCGCTATTACGACTACGCGAGCCACCAGGACGAGTACTCGTGGGGCTATGACGGCCCCAACAACACGCCGCCCGCGAACTCGAAAATTACCACCGCCAAGGACAGCGGCGCGAATCCGCGAGTCAACCTGTCGTACGAGCCCAGCCCCGACTTGACCACGTATGCCACGGTGTCCAAGGGCTTCCGCCCGGGCGGTGCCAACCAGATCCTGCCGCCGATGTCTGAGCCGCCGCACTGCCAACCGGGAGCCCTGCAGTTTGGGCCGGATTCGGTCTGGAACTATGAGCTCGGCGAAAAGGCCAGGTTCTTCGATAGCTGGCTCACCGTCAACAGCGACGTCTACTACATCAAGTGGAACGACATCCAGCAGGTGCTGACACTGCCGTGCGGGTATCAGTTTTACAACAATGCCGGCAACGGCCGCACGTTCGGGCCCGAGCTGGAGATCAATGCGAAGCTCACCAACGATTGGACCGCCACGCTCAGCGGCGCCTGGACGGACGCGAAGCTCACCGACCCGAACGCCTCGTACACCAGCTTCCTCGAGAACGTCGCCACCTTCCCGGACGGTACGACCCATCCCTGCACGGCCGGCTACAAATGCACCGTGCCGATCATGAACGTCGTCAAGGACACGGCCAGCTTGTCATTGGCCTATGCCAACACCGTGGGCGAGTATCAGGTCAATGCGCGCGCCGCCTATTCGTTCGTGGGCTCATCCTACGACGTGGCGTACTACTTCGGATACAAGCTGCCGTCCTACAGTCTCGTCAACGCGCGCGCGGGTCTCGGGCGGGGCCCCTGGACGGCCGACCTGTTTTGCGACAATCTGACCAACAAGGTCGCGTTGATCACGGCGAACAACACGAGCTTTCAATTCAACATTCCGCAGGTGGTGCGCTATTCCACGAACCAGCCGCGCACTGTCGGTGTGCAGCTCAATTATAAATTTTGATGCAGGCGCGACAGCAACTTTGTCATCCGCTCACCACATCATGAAGGGCGCCACGTCCGCGTCCGACACGAGCCCGTGGCGCACGTCGGTCATGGCTCGGTCGATGATGTCGATACCTTCCTCGGCCTCGGTCTCGCTCAGCGTCAGCGGCGGCGTGAGCTCCAGAACATTGCCGTTGAGGCCGACGTAGAAGAACACGGCGCCCAGTTGATAGGCCCGGTAGATCACCTTCGCCGTGGTGGTAACCCGCACCGGTTCGCGCGACTGCGCATCGCTCACCAAATCCACCCCCACGGCGAGACCGCGCCCCCGCACCTCGCCGATCATCGGATGCCGCGCGCTCAAGGCGCGCAAACCACGGGCTAATGTTGCGCCGACCCGATTCGCGCGATCGATCAGGCCCTCATCGGCAATGCTCTGCAGCACCGCGCGGCCCGCGGCGGCGGCCACGGGGTTTCCCGCGGTCGTCTGCAACGCAAAGGCGGGTGCGTGATCCATGATGTGCCGCGGTCCGACGACGGCCGAAAGCGGCAGGCCGCCGCCCAAACCCTTGCCGAACACGATGAGATCGGGCTGCAGCCCTTCGTGCTCGAAGCAGTGCATCTTGCCGCTTCTCGCGAGACCCACTTTCACCTCGTCGACGATGATTTGAATGCCATGCCGCCGGCAGCGATCCTGAACGGCCGCGAGAAAGCCCGGCGGCGGGACGATGAGTCCGCCATCGGCCATCAAGGGCTCAATGAATATTGCCGCGACTTGAGCCGGTGGACAGGTGGTCGCGAACTGATAGTCGAGGAGCCTCAGCACATCGTTCGCGCTGAAGGTCGATCGATAGGGGTCGGGGTAGGGGAGCAGCAACAAGCCTGCGCGCGGCAGCGTGTGGGTCATCGCGGTGTGGCCGCTGATACTCATCGAGCCCGAGAGATTGCCGTGATAGGACCCGATGAAGGAAATGAAACGCGAGCGTCCGGTAGCTGCTTGAACGACACGCATCGCGCAGTCATTGGCGTCCGAACCGGAATGTCCAAACCAAACGCGCCGCTCGCCGCGTCCGGGCGTGATCCGCAATAAATCCTCCGCCAGGGCCACTGCCGGCTCGTTCGGGTAGGCGAGCAGGCTGGCGCCCGCCATATTGGCGCACGCTCGAGACACCGCTTGCGTGATCGCCGGATGGCTGTAGCCCAGCGCCGCCGGCCCGAATGAAGCCGACAGGTCGAGCAGCCGGCGACCCCCTTCCTCGATCAAATAATTGCCGCAGCCGCCGACCAACGAAAGCGGTGAGAAGCGCAGGCGGCCGATGTTGGCGATCACCCGCGCGTCGCGCTCCCGCAGCGACTGCGTGCCCAACACGTTGGCATTCATAAGCGCGCGCGGATTGTCGGCCGCCGGTTAGTCTCATCGGTGCCGGTGAGGCGAAACATAATTTCGTCCGCAGCGGCCGCCAACTCTTTCACCATCTTCGTGTCCGGCGATTGCTGGTTCCCACAAAGACAATCTGTTCCTGGTGCATGGGCCTCTCGTTGAGTCGCCGCTACAAAACTCGTGCCGTCCAACGAATCCTATATTGCCAGCTCCGCCCGCCGCCGATTCACCAAGATGATGCCATACACGAGACCGGCGATGAGCCAAGCCATTCCGAGCGTCATCGCAAGGGAACTCATTCCGGACAAGACGGCCAGCACGACGATGATCCCGGCCACCGGAACTGTCAGGTGAACGATCCATCGGCCGGAGCGTCCTTTAACCCAAAATTGGGCGATTACCGACACGTGGAGGAGTAAGAACCCGGAGAGCGCCCCGAAGTTGACGATCGACACGAGCTCGTCCATTTGGTATCGCATCAGCAGCGCGACCGTGATCGAGATGGCGGTGGTCGCGACCATGCCGACATAAGGCGTCCCGTGTTTGGGGTGAATCTTGGCGAGCACCGCCGGCAACTGGCGATCGCGTCCCATGGCGTACATGACGCGCGCGACGCCGACCTGCATCGGCAGCGCATTGGTGACTCCGACCAACGTGGCCATGACCCACGCCGTCAGCGCGGAGGCCCAGGGCGCGATCGCCCAGGAGACCAGCTCGTAGGTCGCGGCTGCCGGATCCTTGATCGCAAAGCCGCTCAAGAGATCGCCGAGAACCCACGCCGTCACCCCCATCATCGCCGCTGAGATGAGCAGCACGGCGACGATGGCACGGCCCACGATCCGCTTGTCGTCGCTCTTGACTTCTTCCGAGAGGGTGGAGATCGCGTCGAACCCGAGAAAGGACATCACGCAAATCGACGTCGCCGTGAAGATGCTCTTGAGATGATAGAGGTCCGGCGCGTAGAGCGGCCGCAGCGTGAGCGCCCCGTTGCCCTTGCCGTGGTAAAGCGCGATGACTCCGAGTACCAGGAGCAGAGCGAGCACTGCGATCTGCACCGCGACGGAGATCAGGTTGACTCTGGAAGTCACCCGCACGCCGAACCAATTGATGCCGAGAGTCGCAGCGCCGAGCGCCACGATCCACAACGCTCGATCCACCTGCGGCACCAGCGTGCCCAAGGCTACTGCCATGAAGACATACACGTAGGCCGGTATCAGCAAGTAATCGAGCAGGATCATCCAGCCGCCGATGAATCCGGCGAATGGACCGAGAGCATGGCGCGCATAGCCGTAGATCGATCCCGCGCTCGGCACGGCCTCGGTCATCACCGCGTAGCTCTTCGCCGTGAAGTACATGCATATCGTGGCGAGAATGTAGGCGAGCACGATGAGGCCGTTGGATGCTTGCCATACGAACCCGAGGGATTGAAAGATACCGAAAGGGCAGACGTAGGCGATGCCGTAAATGACCAGGTCGTAGTAGGACAGCGTTCGGCGCAGGGATTGCACCGTATGAAGGCCGTGGGTCGGCGGTGGTGCGTCAGCGGAGTTCAGCGGCCCAGCGCCTTCAGCCGTTTTGGCTCGATAATCTCGATCCAGTACCCGTCCGGATCCTTGATGAACGCCACGTCCTTCATCTTCCCCTGTTCGGGCCGCTTCACGTACGGCACCTGGTGCCGGTCGAACCAAGCGATCGCGGCATCCAGATCGGGCACCGAGAAGCAGATGTGACCGAAGCCCTGCGGTTGCGCATTGCCGTCATGATACTTGAAATTCGCGTCGGACTCGGTCCCCCAATTATGGGTGAGTTCGAGCACCGCGCGCTGCGAAAACATCCAGGACGTCCGCTCCCCGGGATCCTCGGGTATCGCGTCCGCGGCCGATAAGTGCGCGAGGAAATACAGCGAGAACTTCATCTCCGGAAACTCGAGCTTGCGCAGCACGCGCAGCCCCAACAGCCGCGTATAAAAATCCAGCGACACGGCCGGATCTTTCACGCGCAGCATCGAATGGTTGAACACGAAGCCCGACGTGGCCGCCGCGGGCTCGGCGCAGACGCCGGGGTGGTTTTCCGTGGTGAAGCTCATGGTTAGTTCTCAGCGTTAGTATCGCATTACCGTGCGAGCCGTGGGTAGTGCTCCGGTTTGTGCGAGGGGCAGCTTGCCGAGTAGCGCCCGCCTCGGGTCGACATTCCACCGCGCCGCGGCTTAAGACTATTGCGGCACGTGCGCGCCACGGGACAGCGGCGCACCATCGTCAGCCTCACCCATGGCACCATGGCCAACGCCATGCCACAAGCGCTAGGCGCCAAGAAGGCCGCGCCGAACCGACAAGTTATCTCACTGAGCGGTGATGGCGGCCTTTCCATGCTGTTGGGCGATTTGATGACGGCAGTTCAGGAGAAGATTCCGATCAAGATTGCGGTGTTTAACAACGGCTCACTGGGATTCGTCGAACTTGAGATGAAGGTCGAGGGCCTGCTCGATGCAGCTACCAACCTCGAGAATCCTAATTTCGCCCAGGTAGCTCAGGCAATCGGATTCCATGCGCGAAGGGTGGAGCAGGCGGAAGAACTCGAATCAGCGGTTCGCGACTGGATTGCCGCTCCGGGGCCGGCACTGTTGGACGTCGTGACCGAACGGATGGAACTCGTCATTCCACCGAAGATTGAAATCGCTCAGGTTTTCGGCACCGCTCTCTACTCAGCCAAGGCGGTACTCGCGGGTCGCGCGGGAGACGTCTGGGAACTGGTATCTTCGTAGTTAACATATTGATTATTAACTGTTTTAAACTTCGCGATAATATCGCAGTGATAGCTTGACCGTTGGCTCTTCAGTAGAGATGCCGGCTTGCCAAGTGTTTTTTCTCTCGAAAGGTTCTAGGACGATGAAAGCGTCGCGTTCAGACGGCTTCTCAAGAAGGCAACCATTCTCGATTAATACGCGAACGACAGCAGACGCGAGGAACCGCGTTCGATCAGGTACTCGTTCGCGCGCTGCCAGTAACTCCGCCGGCTGAAAAGTAGATGATCACGCAGGTATTCTCCTATCAAACAAGGATATAGGGCCCATTTTTTGTGCTCTACCGGAAGCTTATACAAAATTGGTAATGAGAGATAAGATCCCACGAGGGAACTACAAGCGTTGAACCAGAATCCCAACGTTTATTGGTGATGCTAGGTAAGTAAGGGAGTAAGTGATCATGGAGCGGAAACACTCTTTCCCGTGCACCCAAGGGTGCGCGCAATTTCACTTAGGCCGTGCCCGTCTACTGATCGGGCTATTGTGCGAGGGTCACTCATTGCGAGGCGTTCACGCGGAGGTCACGCTGCACGTCATCGCGCGCGAACTCGATGCTGTGGCCGCCGCGTTGGTGGGGAGAGCAAGTGCGCGTGAGTTCACTGCACTCACGGCAGGATCAGGACGCTCTGCCTATCCGCCGTTACGGCGTGCCAAAATTCACGCTCATTAGGCCTCGGCGTGCGTCGTGCGATCGCGTGCGGCCAATGCGAGGCCGGTCAGCCCGTTCCCGCGTCGCTGACTACACTCTAATCGCGAGGAGGATCACAGGGAGGTGGCGTGGCATCGGTGCACAGGCTTGTTCTCATGTCGAGATTCGCGCCCGTTATGCTATCGTCATCCGGAGCGGTGGCGATTGAGGTGCAACCGGACGCCAACCAAGCAACAGCGACCAGGGTGATGATGAATCTCATAGATTGTTCTGCACGGCCAAGGTGGACAAATGCTCAATATGGGATGGACGACAACCACTGTATACGGGACTGAACACTCGACGCATCCCGAATGCTTGTCGGCGAGATCTTACAATTACTTCTGAAACATAATGGTGTAAGCGCCCAGACCGAGACTGTCAGAAATTTTGTGTGTTGAGCCGGTTCATTAACGATTGACCTCGAACCGATCGCCGAACACCACCGCGAACTGCGCCTTGGCTGCGCTCCACTCCCGAGGCGGCATCTTCCACTTTTGGGTGATCTCGCGCAATTGCAGCCAGATTAGTTTCATCGCCGCCTCATCGTTCGGGAAATGGCCGCGGATTCGCACCGAGCGGCGCAGCTTCGCGTTCAGACTCTCGATGGAGTTCGTGGTGTAGATCATTTTGCGCACCTCCTGGGGGTAGGCAAAGAACGGGATAACGTGCGCCCAATGGCGGCGCCACAAGGCCGTGATGGCCGCAAATCTCTGGCCCCAGGGTCCGTCCTCGAACTCCTTCAAGGCCGCGGCGGCGGCCTCTGCGTCGGCGGCTCGGTAGACGGTTTTCAGTTCCTTGGCGACTGGTTTGCGATCCTTCCAGGAGCAAAAATCGAGGGAATTACGGATCAAATGCACGATGCAGGTCTGAATCTGCGTCTCGGGGAATACCGAGTTGATGGCCTCCGGAAACCCCTTCAACCCATCGATGATAGCGATCAGAATATCGTTCACACCGCGGTTTTTGATCTCCGTCATCACTCGCAGCCAGAACTTCGCCCCTTCTGTCTGCTCGATCCAAATCCCCAGGACATCTTTGCGGCCCTCCGGCGACACCCCGATCGCCAAATACACCGCTTTGTTGCGCACCGTGCCTTCATCGCGCATCTTCACTCGCAGCGCATCGAAAAACACCAACGCGTACATGGGATCCAGCGGCCGGCTCTGCCAGCGGCTCACTTCCTCGAGCACCGCATCGGTCACGGTGGAGATGAGCTGCGGGGAGGCCTCAATCCCGTACAGATCGCGCAAATGCCCCTGAATCTCCCGCACACTCATGCCGCGCGCGTACATCGAGATGATCTTGTCGTCAAAGCCGGGAAATCGGCGCTGATACTTCGCAATCAGCTGCGGCTCGAAGTTTCCGCGCCGGTCCCTGGGAATCGACAGCTCCAACGCCTCGTTCTCCGTCAGCACCGTCTTCTTGCTGTAGCCGTTTCGGTGATTAGTGGCCTTTTCGCCTTCCGAAACCTCATCCTGCGTCGAATCTGAGAGGTGATGCTCCATCTCAGCATTCAGAACTCTCTCGGCCAGGGCCTTCTTGAGCTCCCCAAGCAATCCTTCGGAGGAAAAGATCGCTTTCGGATCTTTATCCTTCAGCAACTCGTCTAAAATCTCTTTCTTGATCGCCATACCTCGCTCCTTTTCTGAAGTATGGCTCAAACACACAAAAAATCAGACACTCCCCCCAGACCATCCGCTAACATTCGGTCCCGAAGTGCATGTTTCGGCCCGCACAGATTGATGACACACCGCGTTACAAACCCCATCTACCCCAAGCCGCATGAACAATCCGAATCCCTCATCGCCGCGTCCCACGCTCAAGCTCAAGGTTGGCGCCCGTAAGCTCACGGAACCCAGCAAGGTCGCCACTCCACAACCGGATAAGAAAGCCAAACTGAAACCAGGCGCTCATTGGTCAGATGAATACAAGGAGCGCATGCAGGCGGACATGGACGCACTTCTCCGTTAGGTCGAGACGTTCGGGCCGCGACGCTTCGGCATCCTGCCTCGCTGCGGTCCAGCCCGCACTTCCTCGTGCGGGCGTCCGGTCGGTTCGACGAGATTGCCGATCTCGTCGATAATGCATCCGACCTCACTCTCACCCTTGCCCTCGCCCGGCGACGGCGACGGCCACGGCCACGGCGATTTCAAAGACGTGACTTTGACTCGCCTTCCGGATTTTCGCGCCTAGCGGCGCTCGAATCCGTTGCGCCCGTCTCGCTGCGCTTTCCTGCTTCGCTCGCGGACCGGCCGCTAATTCCATGTGGTGGCGTTCGCCACAGTGTTGCTCACCCTTGGCCAGTCGTTGGCGACTTAGGATTAGACTGCCACGAGTTCAGCTACTGAGCCTCACTAAGGTTTCGCACCGCGCGCCGCTAAGCTGCTGTGCGCTTCAGTGCTCCAGTGCCCAGCCACACGCTGCCAGTGCGGTCCCACTAGCTCCCATCGGTCTGCAACCCAGTGAGCCCCCCGATGTTCGAGGAGATACGTTCCGGATACCCAGTGATACGAACGGCCCTTCCACTCCCAATATCCTGGTGCCCAGATATAACCGTCGCGCGGCTCAAACCGCTCGACACGTGCCGGCGGGGGTGCCACATCGCTAGTGATCTCCGCTCCAATACTGGGCGTTGTCAGCACAACCATTAACATCACGGGGAGGTTCAGTGCGGTCAGCAAGCTCTTTGGAAATCGCTTCATTAGATCAACTCCTCCGAGAAAGACAGTTGTATATCTAGATGCTCCGATATTGTGTACCGGTTCGCATACAATATGCCTCATCCTGGTCCGAAGTCAATAATAGTTTTCGAAATGGTACATAATTAGCCGACCGCACGGTCGACTTCCACATCTCGTGATCGGGGAACCGCCAAACTTCGCTGCAGTGCGGCGTTTAGAGAGCGCTGCGATCCGGCGGCTGCCCGGTTGGCTCCTTGGGCAGGGAGCTCCCACGGTGCCTCGCCGCTGACGATATGTCGGAAGCTGCGGCGTCCTACCTTGTGCTCACGCGCGTGTCCCGTGAGCAAATTGAATTTAGCGCCGCGTTCATTGTAGCCCTGAGCGACTTGCGGGTCGCGCCTACTCTAGCTTGAATCGCCAGTAAATAGAGCATCGCGGAGGCGACCTGTCCTAACTCGTCAGGATTTGCATCGGCATTGACTTCGCTGTGCTGTTGTCCCAGGGCGATCCGCGCGGCGAGCAACCGGTCAAGTCCTTGGAGAGTCTCAGCTAGAGAAATTCGCAATTCCGGGTTGGCGACGGCTTCGGTCAGCGCCGTTCCGATCATGAAGCAGCCGCGGGCCGCAGTTTTGCCGGAGAGATAGATCTCGATAGCGCGCTCATAGAAGTCACGGAGAGCTTGGCGCAGCGGCCGCTTTTCGGCGAACACCCCTTTAATCGCGGCGCGTACACCCGCTCGATAGTGATCGAGGGCCTGGCGATAGAGCGCCTGCTTGTCCCCGAAAGCCGCATAGATGCTCGGCCTGTTCATGTCCATGGCTCGACTCAGATCGTCGAGGGATGTGGCGGCATAGCCCCTGTCCCAGAAGACGTCCATGGCGCGCGTCAGTGCAATCTCGGGATCATAAGCTCGAGGTCGGCCGCGTTTCCGTTGAGTTTTTTGTACCATTTCTAAGAATTAGTCGTGACCATCGTTCTTTTCACGGAACACGATAGCATTATTATGCGGTATGGTATAAATAATACGGCCGAAAGAGATTTGCCTCCCTATCTCGCCGGAGTCACCACTGGTCAATCTCTGCACCGCGCCATCTGCTCATGCCGGATATCCTGTGTGTCGATCATGCCGCTGCCAAGTCCAAAAGCACCTCCGTCACAATCTCCCTCTTGCAATACCACGTATTTGCACTCGTCATGGCTTTTGGTTTGGGGAATGCTCATTCTTTTGCTTTTTCGCCTGCGCCTGCGCCTGCGCCTCTTGCTGCCGCCGCTGCTCCGCTTGGTTCTCTTGGAGTTGCTGCTGCTCGCGTGCATGTTGTTCCATCAACTGTTGAGTTTGTTGCTGGTGCTGCTGCTCCAACTGTTGTTGCCGCGCTTCATCCGCTTTTTGTTTTGCAAGTTGCGCATGTTCGAGTTCCTGCTGCTGCTGAACTTGTCGTCGCTCCTCTTCTTGCCGCGCTTGCAACTGCTGTTGTTCCTGCAAATGTTGACGTTCGAGCGCCGAGTTCGCGACGCTTGGCGATGCCGGCTTGATCGGCGGCGGCAGCTCGTTCGGATGAATTGCGGCCGGGGCGGAGTGAGTGACCTCCGTGGTGACCATCGGCGGATGTGTTGGCGCGGGCTGGGCTCTGGGCGCTGGGCTCCCCGAAGTCACCGGCGGCTTGGGTGTCGGTCGCGCCGGGACCGGCGTAGCGGGCGGAGCAATTTTGACAGCAGTCACCCGGGGAGCTGCCGTCGACTGAATGCTGCGTACCTCGGCCGCGGATAGCGGCCGACCGCCATTGCTCTTGATAGCCTCTTGGCGCTTCTCGAACGGCGGAGGCGGCGCCGGGGGAGTCATCCTCGCGACCACGGCTCGGGTCTGCACTGCGGCTGGCGGTTTCACGCTGACGACTCGTCCTGCGCCGAGCACGGCCTGTTTAGTCGGCACTTCGGCCGGTGCAAGGGCGCGGACCGGGGCAGTCGCAATGGTGCGCTCATCGATCTGCACGAGGTTTCTCGACACCGGCTGCGCCGTCGTAAAGGCCTGTGAGGTGGTTGCCGTGACTGCGCCCGGCACACTACGATTCACGTAGGTCACATTCGTCACATTCACCGTCTTATTGTTGATGATCGTTGTGTTGTAGACATTATTGATGACGGTCGTGTTGACCGTCGTGTTCGAAACGTTGATGTTATTCACGTAGGCTCGACTCACCGGGTAGGAAGGAACGAAGACTTCCCGCGGGCCTAAGGCAAACCAGGCAATGGTTGCGCCGGCGCCGACCCACGCGACCAGAGCCGGTGCATACACGGGGCGCACATACACCATTCCCTCAACTCGTGGGGGCGCAGGCACCCAGCCCCAGACTCCACGCACAAAAATCCAGCGCCCATAATGAAACGGCGCAAATCCCCACGGCTGGTCGTCGACCCACGTGTAGCCCCAGGGCGGCACGTAGGACCAATGCCCGTAGTGATACGGCGCCCAACCATACTCGACACCGCGCGGGAACCATACATAGCCGTAATCAGGCGTCGAACCCCAAGTACCCTGATCGTCGAGATCCTCATACCCGACGACATCTGGCGACACATAGCGAGCGGAGACTGATCGCTCCCAGCGCGCGTCACGGCTTGCACTCCAGGCATCGAATGGATCGTCGGGAACGTACGATTGCGTATTCTCGACCAATTCATTGGTCCCGGAGAACACGTCGTATTCGTTTGCATTAACAGAGTAGGCATATCCGGCACCGGTGACCTCGCCTTGACCATCGCGCACGCGGATTGCGGTCGTATCCCCCGATTCATCGACAGTAAGCCGGTAGAGGCCGGGGCGCAGCACGGTGAAGGCTAGGCTGGGCGTGTCTATTTCGTAGGTTTCGTTGTCGTCGAGGAGACGTACTCGAACGAGCAACGTGCCCGAAGACAGCTGGATCTGCGTCACGTTATCGCTCAAGTTCAAGAAGGACACGGCTGTATTGTTTGACAGCCGTAGGAACGAGCCATCCAGTTGCAGTTCCACGCGGCCGTCCTGATCCGACCACAGTTGATCCCCTGTGGTCAGTGGACGATTAAGCGGTGCGGCCACCCACTCATTCGTACCGCCCGGCTGAAAAGAAACCGAGCCCTCGACAAAATCGAGTCGCGCCGCTCGCGATGGAGGGTCGCCTTCGTCGGCTTTAGCCAAGGCGACCGTGAAAATGAGCGACGCGAACGCGACGGCAAGGAAACCAGTGCCCCGCAATGCACGATTCTGCAACATTTTTTATCCTACTCTGCGCTGGGTAGCCAACGATCATTCGCCCATAATCAAGCAACGGTACTGCAACCGGCAGTCTCACGCCAGATGACTCGTTCAGTGTGCACCGGTCGCGCCAGCCCAAAGCGGCTGTCACGCCCGGTGCTTTGGCCTTGCCTCTACCCTCTTGTGCCTCGTGATGAGTACCGATCGGTTGTTCTTCGTCTGGCCGGCCCCTTCACGCATCCCCACGTTCGGCCGGCAACGGCGAGGCAGGCGCGCCAGCCCGCCTCGCCTCCCGGATTCTCGGTCCGACGCCCCTCGCACGGCGGCGTCCAACGACGCCGAACGCCCTTTAGGGCGGCCCCCCAGGGGTGAGGCGTAAAGCGCCGAATAATCCGTTGCCACTTCCCTGTAGCAAGTCGTCACTAACAATTCCCCCTCGCCTGACAATCTGGGCGATAGCCGAGCAGCAAAGCGGCGTCCGCCCGCTTCTTCTCGTATTGCCTTCAGTGCTGAGTTTTCATTGGTTCCGCGGACCCCAGCAGTCCGAGGGACGGGTGACCGGAGTCTTCTCCGTCAGGCCGGGCTGTTCGTGCCGCGACGCTTTCGCAATCCTGCTTCGCTGCGTCCAGCCGCCACCACCCGTGCGCAATCCGTGCTGCGCGTGCGGACCTGCCCGCACATCCGTGTCGCGGCGTTAGCCACGGTATTGCTCACCCCATGTGGCAAGGTACCGCCCGAGTAAATCGAACCCCGTGGAAGAGGCGGTGACCTACCCAGCTGGCCAGTAGCCCGCATCGAAAGTGCATCGTACCTTGGTGTTGTGATTCAAGGAGGTTCCCATGTCGAAGCCTACTCGCGCCATTTCGCTCCAACAACTGTCCGATGCGCTCACTGATATCGTGGTTCGACCGGCACCGAGTATCGTCGCCGTTCACTGTGGGCGCTCTCGCTTCAGTGGATTCGTTTGGCGACCAGGTTTGATCGTCACGGCCGATGAACCGCTTGATGACGACGGTGACATCGCAGTGGCGTTGCCAGGTGGTGAAACGGCCGCTGCGAACCTAGTCGGCCGTGATCCAACCACCGATGTGGCCCTTCTCCGTGTTGATCGCACCGATTCCCCGCCAGTCACACTCGAATCCGCGTCGATGCGGGCCGGTGCTCTTGCATTGGCTGTCGGCTCTCTGCATGGGGCATCGATCGCTGCATTTGGTACAGTCTCGTTCGTCGGCGGAGCTTGGCGCAGCTTTCGCGGCGGCAAGATCGATGCGAGAATCGAACTTGATCTTTCCTTAGGTCGCGCCGGCGAAGGCGGCGTGGTGCTCGATGCGTCTGGCTGCGCCTTCGGCATGGTGGTATTCGGCCCGCGACGAGGGGTGCTCGTCATTCCGGCAGCTACCGTCGAACGGGTTGCCGCCACGTTGGAAATTCATGGAAAAGTTGCTCGCGGCTACCTTGGCCTTGGCCTTCAGCCGACCAAGCTCGACGGGGACGACGGACTCGGGGTCATGGTGATGAGCGTCGATCCGAATGGACCGGGCGCGGCTGCCGGGGTTCGGCAAGGAGACGTCATCCTTAAGTGGAACGATCAGGAAATTCAAGCCGTGCGGATGCTCTTGCAAGCGCTCGGTCCCGACACTATCGGAACCACCGTCAAGCTTACCTTGCGGCGAGGAGGTAATGCGACTGAGGCCCATCTGACGGTACGCGAGAGACCCGAAGCTTGAGCAGCGAAGTCACCTCGGAGCTGATTGTCCTCGCGATCAAGGTGGACGATTCGACCCTCGCTGACCGCCTGACGGCGCTCCTTTCTGATGTCCCAGGGCTTCGCCTGGCGCGGCTGAACGAAGTAGGAGACGTCAGTGTAGTCTCCGCACGAATAGACGAGAAAGCTCCAGAGCAGGACGCCGCGCTCACGCCACGCGAAATACAGGTCTTGCGCCTTTTGGCCGAGGGCGCGTCGAACAAATCGATAGCGCGCCGCCTCGGAATTTCGGTCCACACGGTTAAGTTTCATGTCGCCTCGCTTCTCGACAAGTTCGAGGCGATCGGTCGCACCGATGCGGTTGCACACGCAGTGCGCCTCGGCGTGATCCAGCTATAAGGGTTTCGTATTCGCTATGGTGGCTAAGGAGGCTGCAATGAAAATTGGCGTTTTGGGATCTGGCGACGTCGCCAAAGTACTGGGCACTGGCTTTCTCAAACATGGACACGAAGTGATGCTTGGCACGCGCGATCGCACCAAGCTGGCGGCTTGGCTCAAGCAGAGCCCGGGAGGGCGCATCGGTAATTTTGACGAGACCGCGAATTTCGGTGAGGTCGTTGTCCTGGCCGTCAAGGGAACTGCCGCCGCAGGCGTATTGCGCGCGGCGGGAGCAAGAAATTTGACCGCGAAATGCATTATAGATGCGACCAATCCAATCGCCGATGCCCCGCCCGTCAATGGCGTTCTGAAGTTCTTTACCGATTTGGATGAGTCGCTCATGGAACGGCTTCAGCGAGACTTTCCTGACGCTAACTTTGTCAAGGCGTTCAATTCAGTCGGAAACACTCGAATGGTGAATCCGCAATTTACAGCCGGGAAGCCCACGATGTTCGTTTGTGGAAACAACGAGCAGGCGAAAATTATCGTGGCAGGTATCCTCGATCAATTCGGCTGGGACACGGCGGACATGGGCAAAGTCGAAGCCGCACGCGCGATAGAACCTCTCTGCATGCTGTGGTGTATTCCGGGCTTTTTGCGCAACGAATGGATGCATGCGTTCGCGCTGCTCAAGTAGAGGGTCTAAATCCTGGTAGCAGAAAACCAACCAGGCGATGTCCAAAATATTGACAACATGATGTCATCATGACACTATGTTGTCATATAGGAGGACCTATCAAATGCTTCAACTTCAACCGCTCGATGTAAAAGTCCCAATCTTTCAGCAGCTCGAGGCCGATCAGTCGCCAGTCGTACTCGTAAACATTTTCCAGGTGCTCGAGGCAGACGTCCCGCTGTTGCTCAAGGCCTGGGCAACAGACGGCGCGTGGATGAAGCGTCAACCGGGTTTCATTTCGACTCAGCTACATCAAGGAATTGCTGGCAGTACGGTATTGATGAACTATGCAGTTTGGGAGTCGGTCGCACACTTCCGAGCAGCCTTCAACCACCCAGAATTCAAACACTCACTCGCTCAGTACCCTTCTTCTACAGTAGCCACTCCGCATCTATTCACCCGCCTTTCAGTCTCGAATCTATGCGTAGGGCCATAAGCGTACGAACATATTGTCATAACTGACATGGTACACTCGAAAGCCGGAGAGGCCTTCACCGAATTTGTTTTAGAGACGTTCCGCTTCAATGGGCGCCTTCTGGCCGCCGGTGACCGACTCGCTAAGCCACTTGGTTTGACCAGCGCGCGATGGCAGGTACTAGGTGCAATTGAAGAACAACCCCTGGCGGTATCCCAGATAGCCAAGAATATGGGGCTGGCCCGACAGAATGTCCAGCGGATCGCGGACATTCTGGAACAGGAGGGCTTCGTTGACTACATACCGAATCCCGCTCACCAACGCGCAAAACTTGTGCGTCTAACCCCCAAGGGGACACGCACTACGCGGAAACTAGCGGAGCTTCAAGTGGTGTGGGCAAACCGAATCTCGTCCAACACAACCGTATCGGATATTCGCACGATGCTGGAGACGATGAGCAAACTCGTGTCGCGACTTGAAGGAGACGACAGCAAGCAAAAATAAAGCCTGGGGCTCACCGAAGGCGCTTACTGTGCGGACCAGGGAAGCAGCACAATCTTGCCACCCAGTCCGCCGCTGTCGATGCGGGCATGGACCTCGCTTGCAGCCTCGAGCGGCAGTCGGTCGATCACGACTGGATGAAGGACACCTGTGCGCAACAGCTGAAACAGTGTCGACATGTCGGCCTTGAATTCCTCCGGGTGAATCGATCGGCGGGCCGTTATGCCGAAGAAAACGGCGCGCCGGCCGCCGCGCAGGAAGCTCAATGCGTTCCACAGTTTCAGGCGGACCAAGCCGAGGCCTGCGGCAATCAGGCTTTCGCGACCGACTGCCATGGTTTGTGAGCCATAGCCAACGAGCAGGCCGCCGGGCGCGAGACACGCGAACGAGCGGCCGAAATGCGCGCCGCCGCCTTGATGCGAACCTCCCCAGGGCCGGGATCGGGGATAGTCGCCTCCTCCACCATTTGCAGGACTTCGGGACCGCCAAACCGCGAGATGCGGAGGTGTTGCCAAGGCATTTAGCGAGCATAGACGCAAGGTCAGTGCGCGTCGAGCGGTATGCTCAGCGGCGGCGAGTAAGGCAGGTATCGGTTACGCGGACGATCGCCGCCAAAAATTTAGGGAATGATACGTGAGATTACCGTCGACCCTAAGACGGTAAGCGGCGCTGTGACTCTTAAGGGATCGTTGGCGACAGCTCCTTAGTTGAGCAATGATGATCATTTTGCCAGGCGATTACTTCGGCAACGACGTGTACCCCCGCGGCTTTACCGGCGGAAATGCCCTCAACGCGCATTTCTCGATTGTCGCTCGAGTAACGTCGACTAGGTGTCGTTGTTCAGATCAGCTCGATCTCGACAAACCGAAATTCGTAGGCGTTCACGTTGATGACGTTGTGGGCAACGCCGGCCGGCCGCGCATAGGACGCGCCGGCTTGCAGCTGCGCATCTCTGGTTCCCTGCGGCTCCATCAGCCGCAGCGTCCCGCTGGTCAGCGGTACCACGACATAGTCATGAGCATGCACGTGATCGCCGGTCTCGGCACCCGGCTCGAATCGCCACTCGGTGACGATGACCCGCTCGTTCTGCACTTGCACGGAAGAAGTAGCTCGCACGCTGTTGCACGCTCCCGAGGAAAGGGGTGCTCAATCATGCATCATTCGGCACCGTGGCGCTAACCCGCTGGGAATTTAGTGTATTTTAGCCGCATAAGGACAGGCGCTATTCATGGGAAACCTCGATCTATATGTCGTCATCGCCTATATGGCCGGCATCCTGGCGGCGGGATTCTGGGCGCGACGCAAGGCGACGAACCAAGAGCAATTTCTGGTTGCCGGGCGTTCCGTTGGCCCGACACTCTACGCGGGTACGCTGGCCGCGATCGTCTTGGGCGGAGCCTCGACAGTCGGGGGGTCAAGCTCGGCTATGAATTCGATGCTCGCGCTGCGCGGCCTGAACTCCGGCCTCCCGATCTACGCGGGCCTCGCCGGCAGTCTCGTCGCGTATGTGCTGGTGAGCTTGGGTTTTAGCCGCCGCGAAATCGAGCCCATCACGGGTTGAACGCAAAGGACATGAACATGAAGGACAAGAGCTACACCAAGCACGATCTCGCCACGGCAGCGCCCTATGATCCGATGAAGGAGCCGCGCTATACCGAGCTCGCAACCTTCATGCGAGCCCCACTCGCGACCGCGATGCAGAATGTCGACATCGGTTTGATCGGCGTGCCCACGGACTTGGGCGTGACCAACCGACCGGGCGCGCGCCACGGTCCACGCGAAATCCGCAACGCCTCGAGCCTCATGCGGACCTTCAATTTGGGGCTCGGCATCGCGCCGTACGAGCTCTGCCGGATCGCCGACCTGGGCGACGTGCATTTGGCCAATCGCTATGATCTCGAACGACAGGTGGTCGAGATCGAGGCCTTCTATCGCGAGATCAAGCAGGCCGGCGTGCTGCCCGTGAGCGCCGGCGGCGATCATTCCATCACCTACCCCATCTTCAAGGCGATCGCCGCCGACGCGCCGATCGGCATGGTGCACATCGATGCGCATACCGATACCTGGGCGGAATTCGGCGGATCGAAGTTCACCCACGGCGCACCGTTTCGTTTGGCCGTCCAGGATTGCCTGCTCGATCCGAAGCGCACCATCCAGATCGGCATCCGCGGCGGTCAGAACACGCTCGACGGCATCGAGTTCTCGAAACATCACGGCATGCGCGTGATCTTCATCGAAGAGTTCGCGGCCTTGGGCGTGGAGGGCGTCATCGAGGAAGCGCGCAAGGTCGTCGGCGACGGGCCCACGTACATTTCATTCGATGTCGATGGGCTCGATCCGGTGTACGCACCCGGCACCGGCACGCCCGAGATCGGCGGAATTACCACCCGCGAGGCCATCAGCCTGCTGCACGGGTTGCGCGGCCTGAATCTGATCGGCGGCGACGTCGTCGAGGTAGCTCCTCCCTACGATCAAACCGGCAATACCGCCCTGGTGGGCGCGAGCATCATGTTCGAGATCATGTGCCTGATTGCGGACCGTCATTTCGGCAAGCGCAAAGCTGTATAGCGTCAGTCCCATGCGCGTCGGCTCACCAGGTGGTGTACTTATTCGCCGATGACAGGCAATGCCAAGGTACGTGTATGCGGGTTGTCGCTATCATGGCCTAATCCCAACAGTCGTGTCACCAGCCGCCACTTGAACGTTCTCCTTGTTGCTCCTGCGGTGAAGATATCGAAACTCGAAATATTCGTACTACACCGCGGTGACGGTGCCAGGCGGGTCGCATTTGCCCATGCTACGAGTGGACCTCAGCTCTAATGCAAATATTCTGAGCCGGTCAGTGTCCGTTAGTGCGCTGCGGTTGTGACTTGTTCGGGCCGAGGCCGCCCTCGAGTGTCACTGACCGGCACCGACAGCGCTGTAAAGGCGAAGCCCAGCCTTTTCGACGAAAGTGGGCGACAGGGCCGCCTTGGCTAAGCGCTCGTCGCCGGTATTCCAGAACGTATCGTAGCGGCCGGGTGTTCGCATTCGTTCATCGAGAGCGGCCCACTCCAGGTGCAAGGGCAACGTGTTCTGATCAGCTCCCGCAAATCAGTGGAACTACATATCTAACGGTGGGGACTGCGGATTGCAGCTCCGTGTTGTACCGCTATGCTGTAATAGGGTTAGTGTGTAATTCGAGTTGGGCCTTAAGGACTGAGGATATTAATATGGAAACGCTACCGTTATACACGCGCGCCTCGCCGGCATGGTTTGCATCGACGCAAGAGCGCCCGGAACTTCAACCCGACGAGATTTCCACCCTGTTGACGTTGACGGAACTCCCCGAGACAACCGACGAGGAATTGGAACTCATCGAGATGCGTTACCAACACGCGCTGGCGCTCATGAATCTTGAAGTCCTATTCGCAGATGGTCAGCTCAACTGTATGTGAGGGCCTTCGCCGTCGACTCCGCTTTGTCGTCCTCGCCCGATGACAAACGACGACCAATCCGACAAATAGGGATGGGCTCCGTACTCGGTCGCGGGGGTAAGCGAACTGCGATCGGCGGTCACTCCCCGACTCTCGAGCAAACTGGCTGTATCCACGCGTGCCGCTAGCGGCGCGTCAACATCTCCGGGGAGCCCGGTGCGTATCGAAAGGCGCACGCCGGGTTCGGTGAGGGGCATCCGAAAACCACGAGGAGCGATCCTCGACTGGCGCCGGATGCCTACTCTACTGAATCTCAAGTCATTGATTTACATCAATTTTATTCCCACTCCTATTTGCTGCTATGCGTCATAAAAACGGCACTTTCTGCTGGGCGGACGCTGGAAATTGGTACCCCGGTCGAAAATTGAACGCCCTTACTCGGGTGGAACGCCGCAGCGCGCCAGTACAGCGCGCAAGTCACGCAGCGGCGGAAACACCTCGTTGTTCCAGTCGGCGCCCTGCGCCTCATAGGCCCGCTGCTCATATTCCACGATGTCCTTATCCTCGCGAAAAATATTCTCGGTAAACCAGGTCATGAAGGGCCAAACGGCATGAATGATTCCCGGCATGCGGGGTTTCTTCACCGACAGGTACCCGTACGTGCGATTGGTGCGTTGCTCATGGTCCAACGGTGTGTATCCAAGCCACACGTCTAGCATCGGATCATCGGTCTTTTGTATATCGCGGCCCACCCACACCTTGAGACTTTGAGACGGATAGTCGGTGCGAATGCACATGTGATCCGAAAAATCCTTCTTAGCCTCGCTGCGCTTACGCATCAGGTCGACAATTACCTGTTCACCGATTGAGGATTTGCCGCCGGTGCGGGCGAAGCTGTATTCGACCTGCGCCCAGTTCTCCCCGTGGTCTCGTCCGAGACAACGGGCTCTGATCGAACCCATCTGTTTGCGGTGCATGAATTGATGGTTCATGTCGAATAGATTCTCGTGCATGAAAGTGTAGTGGCAGGCCACCTCCCGATATAGCCGTCGAGTCTTGTAGTCCCTGCGCCGCGATGAGCCCAACGCGCCGGGCAGGCGATCTTCCGCCAGCGACGCTTCGCCCGGGAAAACGAATATCAGCCCGTCAACCTCACGCGCGGGATAGCTCTTCACGCCATTGGGCAGCCGATCCGAACCCATGTACGGCACATTTACGCACTTGCCCGAGCAGTCGTAGGTCCACCCATGATAGTGGCACTTCAGCTCATCGCCGCTGACGACGCCGAGATGCAAAGGCACTTGACGATGGGCGCAGCGATCTTCGAGCGCGAACACACGGCCGCTCTTGCCTCGATATAAGACGATGGGCTGGCCTGCAAACCGGCGGCCCAATATTCTGCCGATTTTCAGCTCATCCGACCATGCAAGCGGGTACCAGTAGTCCGGGTGCGCGCCGACGCGGCGTAAATCGAATGCATTGGGCGAATTCGCGGGACGCAGCGCGACGAGATTCGACACATCTTCAGACATTTTGCGCTCTCATGAGCTGTCCTTCAGCGATGGAGTATATCAGGCGCTTATGAAAGTCGTTTCCAGGTGCCAGTCACCAAAGACATCGACAAGATAGCTTTCGAAGCCGTGCATGCTGTTGAGGGGACCGGTCAGCCCGTGAAATACTAGCTTCGCTCTCGCACTAAATCCTGGCGGCAGGTCACTTCTGCTCCAGTATCGAGCCATCGATGCCCACTGTCCTCTGCTCGGCGCGGCATTTGTATCGCTGCCGCCCTGTCATTTACAAGCGTTAAATGGCATGGTAGCCGGACAATCAACTCGCGAAGTCAAAAGACCTTAATAATCAACGTGTTAATTACACACAACGTTTTTATGTTAAAGCACGATCCAGAGGCCTATCTCTGGAAGCCGACTGGCGCACCACAAAAAAGAGCGGGCCGAAGCCCGCTCACTTTGACTGTAACCGGCACTTGCAGGGTTCGCCTGCAATGGCGGATGTTACATGTCCATGCCGCCCATGCCGCCGCCCGGCGCGTGTGCATGCTCTTCTTCCTTCGGCGACTCAGCGATCATGACCTCTGTCGTAAGTAATAGACCCGCAACCGAGGCGGCGTTCAGCAGAGCCAGCCGCGTGACCTTGGTGGGATCCAGGATGCCCATTTCGACCATATCACCGAATTCACCCGTCGCGGCGTTGTAGCCGAAGGTACCCTTGCCCTCACGGACACGGTTCAGCACCACAGCGGCGTCTTCGCCGGCGTTCGCCACGATCTGACGCAGCGGCTCTTCGATCGCGCGGGCCAAGATCTTGATGCCCGTGGTCTGGTCTGCGTTGGCGCCGACTAGCTTCTCGACGGCCTTGAGCGCGCGCAGAAAGGCCACGCCGCCGCCCGGAACCACGCCCTCTTCGACCGCCGCGCGAGTTGCGTGCAGAGCATCCTCGACGCGGGCCTTCTTTTCCTTCATTTCGATCTCGGTGGCAGCACCGACCTTGATCAAGGCCACACCGCCGGAGAGCTTGGCGACGCGCTCCTGCAGCTTTTCCTTGTCGTAATCGGAAGTCGCCTCCTCGATCTGCTGGCGAATGCTCTCGACCCGGCCCTTGATGTCCGCTGCCTTGCCGGCACCGTCGATGATCGTGGTGTTCTCTTTCTCGATCAGCACCTTCTTCGCTTCGCCCAGATCGCTCAGCGTCGCCTTCTCGAGCGACAAGCCGACTTCATCGGAAATGACCTTGCCGCCGGTGAGGACCGCGATGTCCTGCAGCATGGCCTTGCGACGATCGCCGAAGCCCGGCGCCTTGACGGCGGCCACCTTGACGATGCCCCGGATCGTATTCACGACCAACGTTGCAAGCGCCTCGCCCTCAACGTCTTCCGCAACGATCAGCAGCTGGCGCCCGCCCTTCGCGATGGCTTCGAGCAGGGGCAACAATTCACGAATGTTGGAGATCTTCTTATCGACCAGCAGGATCAGCGGTTTGTCGAGTTCCGCGCTCTGGCTCTGCTGATTGTTGATGAAATAAGGTGAGAGATAGCCGCGATCGAATTGCATGCCTTCGACCACTTCGAGCTCGTTCTCGAGGCCCGATCCCTCTTCAACGGTGATCACGCCTTCCTTGCCGACCTGCGCCATGGCATCGGCAATCGTCTTACCGATGCTCTCGTCCGCATTGGCGGAAATCGTGCCGACCTGCGCAATCGCTTTCGGATCCTTGCAGGGCTTCGACAGCTTCTTGAGCTCTTCCGTTACGGACGTGACCGCCACGTCGATGCCGCGCTTCAAATCCATCGGGTTCGCACCCGCGGCGACCGATTTCAGGCCCTCGCGGATGATGGCTTGTGCAAGCACAGTGGCGGTGGTGGTGCCGTCGCCGGCTTCATCGGAAGTGTTGGAGGCAACTTCCTTCACCATTTGCGCGCCCATGTTCTCGAACTTGTCTTTGAGCTCGATTTCCTTGGCGACCGAGACACCGTCTTTTGTAACGGTGGGGGCGCCGAAGCTCTTGTCGAGCACCGCATTGCGGCCCTTGGGACCCAGCGTTACCTTGACGGCGTTCGCCAGAACATTCACACCTCTGAACATGCGTTGCCGGGCGTCGTCGCTGAAGCGTACGTCTTTTGCTGCCATTTGCTGATACCTCTAGTTGAATCTGATAACGATACGGTCGATCGAAGCGCTCACTTGCCTTCGATCACAGCCATGACGTCTTCCTCACGCATGACTACCAACTCATCGCCATCCATCTTGACTTCGGTACCGCTGTACTTACCGAATAGAATCCTGTCGCCGACCTTGAGGTCGACGGGGCGAATTTCGCCGTTTTCCAAAATCTTGCCCTTGCCGACAGCAACCACTTTCCCGAATATGGGCTTCTCAGTCGCGGTGTCCGGAATCACGATGCCGCCAGCGGATTTACGCTCTTCTTCTTCTCGTTTCACGATCACGCGGTCATGAAGGGGTCGAATCTTCATAAAACAAGACTCCTAATGCTTGGGTTACGGGGTGCTGCGAAGCCTGTTAGCACGCTCCGCTCGCGGCTCCAACCGATATGGTGGCAGATTTCGCCGATTCAAGGGGCCGAGAGGCCGGCGTGCTGCTCCAGATGGGACCGCCGGTGTATCCGTTCGGCACCATCGGCGTCTGCCAGATTACCCTACCGGTCTTCAGGTCGACAGCCGCCATGCTTCCCACGAACGAGCAACATGGGTACCTCGTGTCGGTCGCCCAATGCTCTTCAGCCGGTCAGAATTCTTTTTACGATATTGATCTCGAAGGGTTATTTTGCTAGGACCCTGCCGGTTGGTTTCGTTAGCCGCCAGTCTTCGCCACGAAGGAATCTTGGGCGCCCGGCTTCAGTACCACATACGCGCGCCGCCACGGTTGATCGTCTATCAGGCGCCATTTGTGGCCGGTGCCGACATTGTCCTCAGAGAGCATTACATCGCCGGGTCGCACCACGAATGTCTCGCCGTCTCGGGTAGTGAATTCAAGAGTTCCCGACAGCGTAATCACGTATTGCGACTCCGGGCTTTCGTGCCAATCGTCCGAGGAATGCGCCGGCGTTTCCTTGAAGTGAATGGCGATCACATCGGTGCGATCCTTTTCGTCTATCGTGCCTTCAAGCGCATGAGACGCATGGTCGGGTCCCGTGTAAAGTTTGAACGCTCGTATCCCAGCTCCCACCGGACTGCTCGCACCCGCGGTCACGGCGACAGGCCCAGCATCGACCGAAGCGCCTACAGCCGCAGCTGCGACGACCACCCCTGCAGCCGCGGCGCGAAGCAGATCACGCCTGCCGAAGGGTGGGCCCACTGAATCCTCCGTCGTTTTCTGCTTCATGACGCTCCTCTCTTGCTCGGTCAGCCTCACAGAGTGATATCTGGTTAAGAGGTCTACCTCGAACGCTGCCGCTTGATCAATACAAGCGCGGCTGTCGACAAAGGCGCATTCCTATGCTCCCCAACTAGACCTACTTTTCCGTTGAAGCAATTCCAACTCGAGTCCGCCCTTTGTCTGAGAGTCCATACTGCGCCGCATCATCAAAACGGCATACATGGACCCTCCCGACGTTGCAAGAGAACTTCTCTTTTCTGGCGCAGCACGGATCAGATGCGTGCATACATTCGGCCTTGCGGTGGCGTGACTGTATTACACGCCGGGCCCTGATGGGACTCGCGCTCCTTAACCTCATCACTTTTGCGGCGCTTGGTGTCGCCGAGCCGTTTTCCAGAGTCTGAAGGAGCCGGTCTGACCAGCTTTGCCATCAAGTGAAGTTCAATCGCATCGTTCAGTGATTGGTTCTTGCCCTCCGTGTCATTGTCCGGGATATCGCTTTATCGTCATCAAGCCGCTGCAAGAGTCTCGTTGTAGAAAGATTCATGGCTCAGCAGACGCCACGCGATGCGCGCGTTCTTATTGGCCAGCGCAACCGCGGCGACTTGTCGGCCTCGCCGGGCCATGAGTGCGCGCAGCCACTCGGCGCGTGGGCCTTGACGTTGATCGATTCGCCTGAGGATCGAGTGAGCTCCTTGTATCAGGATCCGACGTACGTACACGTCACCCCTTCGGCTGATCCGGCCGAGCTGCGGCTTACCGCCAGAGCCGTGTTGCCGAGGAACCAATCCGAGGAAGGCCGCAAAATGCCGTCCGTTCTTGAAGGCCTTTGGATCGCCCATGGTGGCAACGACCGCCGTTGCACCGATCGGCCCGATACCGGGGATACTGCGCAGGCGTTTACACGTGGAGCTTTCAACCGATGCGTGCTCGATTGCGCGCGCATAAGGTTTGATCCGCTCCTCGAGGGCGCGAAGCTCGTCGAACAATGAGGCGATCAGTTCGCGCCCGCGGACGGTGAGTTCGTTCTCGGCATCCTCCAGAACCTCCGGCAACGCACGCCGAAGCCGAGCAATAGCCTGCGGCAGTACGATTCCGTACTCGGCAAGGAGACCTCGGATCTGATTGCACAGCCCGGTACGCTGGCTGACTAGGCGCTCCCGGATGCGGTGGACGGCCAGCAGATCCTGCTGCTCGAGAGACTTTGTCGCTACAAATCGCATGGTCGGTCGCTGGGCGGCCTCGCAGATCGCTGCCGCGTCGTTCCAATCGTTCTTATTGGTCTTCACGAAGGGCCGCACGAACTTTGCGTGGATCAGTCGCACCTCGTGCCCCAGTTTGGCGAATGCCCGCGCCCAATGATGCGCACCGCAACCCGCCTCGATCGCGATCATGCTCACCGGTCGATTCGCCAGGAATGGCAGCAGCCGCTCCCGGGTTAGCTTCTCGCGAAGCACCACCTTGCCACCTGCGTCTTCGCCGTGCAGAAAGAACACTCGCTTCGCAGTGTCAATTCCAATTGTGCATGTATTGCTCATCGCTCATCCTCCTCGAGGGACATCCTCGGTGGTAGCGATCGTCCCGCTACTTCTACCGAGAGGAAAGCGGGAGGGTCCATCCCATCACTTTCTGCAATGAATGTACGGCGAGGCCGGCAACGTCGGACGGGAAAGAAATTGGAATGCCCCCCGCCCCCGAAACCTGGGCAGGTCCATACTTGTTCATGCAGCGCAATTTCCGCTTTATGCGAGGCAAGTCATGCCGAAGCAGAAACCGTCATTGCTGAAGGACCTACCCGCGATTCAAGGCTACGGCCTTGCAGTTGTGTCCGTCGCGATTGCACTGGGGATAGGGCTTCTCATGCAACACTACGGCTTACGCGGAGTGGAGTTCCCGCTCTTCCTGTTTGCCATTGCCTTAGCAGTCTGGGTAGCAGGCAACGGCCCCGCCATTCTGGCGGTCGCACTCTCCAGTTTAGCCTTCGATTACTTCTTCACTGAGCCCCTTTACAGCCTCTCCATTACAAGTTCTGAACTCCCCTACTATTTTGTTTTCATTCTGTTTGCAATACTTCTGGCCTGGTTCAGCTCGGCTCGCCGGCGCGTCGAGCGAGAGCTCCTGCAATCCCGCGAGGAACTCGAGAGGGAAGTGGCCGAACGAACTCAACAGGCCAACCTGCTCAATCTCACGCATGACACTATTTTCGTCCGCGATGTCAACGACATCCCCGGGAAGCATAGGAAAGAAGTAATTGCACTCGTTCGGGAGCTAGGCAATTATGAATTCCCTTTTGCGCATTCTGTATCTTGAAGATGATCCCAACGACGCAGAACTTGCGCAGGTAATGCTGGAGACGGAGGGTTTTGCCTGTCAAGTAACACGTGTTGAGAATCAGGTTAATTTCTGTGCTTCACTTGAGCAGGGTGGCTTCAATATCATCCTGGCAGATTACACGCTTCCCTCCTTCGATGGCATTTCGGCGTTGAAAATCGCTGCGGAGAAGCGCCCGGAGGTACCGTTCATCTTTGTTTCTGGAACCCTGGGCGAGGAAGTAGCGATAGAAGCGCTCAATGTTGGCGCAACGGATTATGTTCTGAAGACGCGGCTATCGAGGCTCGTGCCGTCGGTGGTCCGCGCGCTGCGAGAGGCCACAGAGAGAGCTGAGCGCAAGCGGGCCGAGGAGTCGCTGCGGCGGAGCGAGACTTACCTCGCTGAAGCCCAGCGACTCAGTCACACGGGCAGTTTTGGTTGGAGGCCGTCCAGCGGAGAACTCTACTTTTCGGAGGAAACCTTCCGGATCTTTGAGTTTGACCGGGAGACCACGCCTACCTTGGATCTCATAATGCGCCAACGGATTCACCCGGAAGATGTTAGCAGTTGGCGGCGGGTGGTCGAGCGCGCAGCGCATGAGGGACAGGATTACACTCACGAGTATCGATTACGGATGACCGACGGCAGGGTCAAACATCTCCACCTTGTCGCTCACGCCATCCGAGCTGAAACGGGCGACGTCGACTTCGTGGGAGCGGTGAAGGATGTCACCGAGGAGAAGTGGACGCAGGCCGAACGCGAGCGGCTCGAGCAGCGGCTGCGCCTGGCGGCGAAGATGGAAGCGGTCGGGCGTTTCGCCGGCGGCATCGCGCACGACTTCAACAACGTCCTCGGTGCGATTCTCGGTTACGGCGAGCTCGTGCAGAACCACCTGGACGAAGGCGGCGCCGCGCGCCGGCAGATCGATCAGGTGATGCAGGCAGGCGCGCGTGGGAAGACACTCGTCGACCGCATCCTCGGTTTCAGCCGAAGCGCGGTAGGCGATCGCGTGCCGGTGCAGGTGCAGTCGGTCGTCGAGGAGACCCTTGAGCTACTCAAAGCATCACTGCCGACTGCCGTGCGCCTGGAGAGTCAACTCGACGCGGGCGATACGGCAGTTGTGGGCGACGCGACCCAGTTCCACCAAGTCGTCATGAATCTCTGCACGAATGCGGTGCACGCAATGGAGCGGAGCGGCGTGCTTACGGTGGTGCTTGAACAGGAAGCGATTGGCGAGCATCGCCTGCTCTCGCATGGCACGCTGTGCGCCGGCCCCTACGTGCGCCTCTCGGTTAGCGATACCGGCAGCGGCATCCCGCCCGCGGTGCTCGAGCGGATGTTCGATCCGTTCTTCACCACCAAACGTGTCGGTGATGGCACAGGCCTTGGCCTTGCGTTGGTGCAGGGTATCGTCGCCGACCTCGGCGGAATGATTGACGTGGCGACCCAACCAGACGTGGGTACCACCTTCACGATCTGGCTGCCCGCCGCAGGCGAAATTCCAAGACTCCTGGCCGGGGCCGCCGGCGAGCTGCCGCGGGGCAACGGCGAGAGGGTAATGATCGTAGATGATGAGCGTGCGCTGGTGGCGCTCGCGGAAGAGACGCTTGCCGAGCTTGGCTACGAGCCTGTGGGGTTTGATTCGAGCGTCGCAGCGTTGCAGGCGTTTCGCGCCGAACCCCAGCGTTTCGATCTCGTGCTGACCGACGAGGCGATGCCCGACCTCAACGGGATCGAGCTTGCGTGTGAGATCCGGCAGGTGCGACCAGAGATTTCGATCATTCTCATGAGCGGCTACAGTGGCACGCAGCTGAGCGAGCGCGCGCAGGCCGCAGGGGTGATCGACGTGCTCCGCAAACCGCTCATCCGCCGCGACATCGCTGAACCAGTCGCGCGTGCGCTGCAGCCGCCCAACGCAATTCCGGCGACAAATAATTGATGCCGACACGATTTGTGACGACCGGTAATCGCGGTAGGGACGCGCAGACCATACCAGACGCGTTCAGTCATGCGCAGCTAAGCGATTATTCTTTGGAGATCAGAGGTTGACGGCCTCGATGTAATTCCAGAATATTGTAAATAAATCACTAATTCCGTTGTAGCCTGGGCGGTGTGGTACTCCACGCGGATGTGGAATGTCCCCCAGGTCAAGGCGGCGCTCGGTGGCGGTTTGCAGGCATCGGGCGGTCGCCGACGCCACAGATGGACTGTCTGTACACGAGTCCGCGCGGGTCGATCTTATCTCATCTGACGATCGTGCAGCTTACCTCTCCGGCCCACACGTTAACGCGTCGGCCCGACGATGTCGACGAAATGAAGGTATGCAATTTCATGAACCACGGCAGCGTGGCCGCGCTCTTCGGCCGACATCGATTGCGCATCCTGCTGGCTCGTTGAATGTCGCACTCCTCGCCCTCTGTTTCAGTTCCAACGCGTCTAAACCCTTTCCACTGTGCCCGGGTTGACGCCGAGGTGTCCTGGGAGAAGTACCATCCGGTCACAACTGAAACGCACCAAGATTCGATCTGACATGGTCGCGTGCGACTGCGGGTGCACAGTCTCTCTCGAGGCAAGCGATAACTCTTGTCCAGTTCATGAGGAAGCTTCGCAATGGGCAGCCGCTTACACGCACTCTGTCGGAAAGCGATATGCAATAGGGCGAGCGGAGCGCGTCATGAGCCAGGTTCCGGGTGTCATGTCTGTGGCCGACCAGCTGCTGCTGGAGCGCAAGGGCGTCAGCGCCGGGAACGGTGGCAGCGGATCGCTGTGATACCGCCCCGTGTTGCGACGCAGACGCTATCGGCTCTCATGCACGCCAAGACGCTGCGCCTGCGGCGTATGTCCAGGCTGCATGTACGAAGCAAAGAATTTGGCGGTCGACTCGCGGCACTTTCACGTGTAATGGCGACCAAGGGTTTCGCGGTCCTGCTGGCACTTCAGTCGGGATCGCTGATGCCTGCCATGCTTGCTGCTCTGACATGTGTGGTCGTTGGTGGCGCCGAGACATACAGGCGGCTCGTACGATGAGCGGTCGGAGGGCGTCGGATCCTGCAATCTTGTTTCATCTGAAACAGGAGACTCAATGTCCGTAAACACCATCGAGAACTACTTCGGCGCGCCGCAGATCAGGTAGTCGCCGGTAAAAATCGATGACTAAGGCCTCACCAACTCCAATACGTCGGCGCCCGCATGCCCACACGACTTCGAAGTCGCTCGGGACACCTTGTGCTCAGTAGCCCCACGACGACGGGGTTCTCTACTGACGTTTTCATGCTGCGTTCGCCCTTGCCTTGCGAATCATGGCGCCACATGGACCCAGCCGGCTTCGACCTTCGTCTCATAGGTGCGGATGGATTCGGTGCGGACGTGCTTCATCAACATGTCGACGTGCTGCAGGAATGCGGTGAGTATCGGCGGCGGCCTCTCGTTGCCCATGTCCGCCGGAACCGGGCCGGACAGTGCTTCACCAGTGGTAATGTCGAACTGGGCGCAGTGCATGGGGCAGGTAACGACCTGGCCGTCGAGAGTGCCGAGTTCTAAGGGCGCATTCATGTGTCCGCAGCGTCGCCCAATGGCATGGTACGTTCCGCGCGAATTGCAGATGACGATCTCATGTCCGTCAAGTTCGACGCTTTTCATCCCGCCGGGTGCGGTGCGTCGTTCCATTCACCGGCTGCATTTTGCTCTTGGACCGTAACGCGCACCCGGTGGATATCTCGCCAGTCGGTGTTGGCGTTTTTAACATGAACTTCGAGCGTCATTTCATATTCCCCAGTGTCCACTTATAATGGCGGCTTCGAAAGTCGCCGGTACATTTTAAGCGTTTCGATATCCGATGCGGTAGTCGTGCGTTGCGGATTCACTTCCATATGCCCTTCAACGATCGCACCAATTTGGCTTTCCAGATGATTTGCTCGCCTTGTGGTCCGCAACAATTCACTCACGCACAGGCAGGCGCGCCAAATGGGGGACAGATAAGATTTCCGCAGATGGCAGGATACTGACGGCCACGTCATGGATGGCGAGTGAGGAGGCCGTTGTGCGGTGCTCACCCCCAGGAAATGGTTACTCTCGGTTCCGTCGTTGCGCACGGCTTCTTCCAACCTGTGTCCGCACTTGCTACTCTCCGCAACCCAGAGATTGGAGGATCAACTTATGAACAAAGTCACCTATAAAGTTGTGAAGCACGACGGCGGCTGGGCCTATGAGGCAAACGGTACGTACTCCGAGCCGTTCCGAACTCGCGAAGAGGCCCGCACGGCAGCCAAACTCGCTGCGAGTGAGCAGGCTACACCGGGTGAGTCAGCGCAGATTTCCTACGAGGACGAGAAAGGACGCTGGCACAACGAGGTCGACAGCGGTACCGATCGCCCGAGAACCAAAGTTGAAGGTTGAATATTGAAGATTGCAGAGTGATCTCCCGATCGCGCGACCTTGCCTGGAAAGGCGAAAGATGCATCGGTGTCAAGCGCGAGTAACGTGAGATCTGTATGGAAAGTGCGGGCTGGTCCGCGACTGCGGCAGGACAGCGTAGGATCGCGGACCGAACGGCTCGGCCAGACGGAGAACTTAAGTTTTCCTTAACATGTGGTCAGGTATTCCGTTTGTTGTGCATTGGCGGGCGGTGCAATCTGTTCACTGTTCGATCAATTCAGTCAACGGAGTAAGCACATCATGAACGGAATCCATGTCATCTCAAGGCTCGCGGAAGCGCTTCTTGCCGTCAGCGTGACGATCGCTTCGGTTCTTGTTTTCCAGTTTGCGCTGCTGGTGGGCTAGCTGGCAATGCTGGCCTCTCAACTTCAGCTGCTTCACTGCTCGCGGGATCAAAAATAATCCCGTGAGCAGACCACGGCGGTGTGCGACGCCCGGTAGCCTAGACTCGGCCGGACCCTGGGCGCGGCAGGTTGACCCAGCGTTGAATGGATGGGCGTTGCCACTGCTGGTTGGCGTAAAGGCAGAGCCGCTCGGGTACTTCATCGCCGTGCATGATCAGGCGGTTCAGCATCATCGCGAGGTCTACATCCGCAATCGACCACTCGCCGAATAGGCTGGTGGATTGGTCGGGGAGGAATGCGAGGGCTGCCGAATAGAGCTTGGCAGCCGCCTCTTGGCCTGCGGCGGATAGCGGCGCTCTCTTGATTCCGTAGAAAACGACGATACTCGGTCGTTCGTCTCGGATCGGCACGAGATCACTGCGGATCCATGCTTGGACTTGACGAGCTCTGGCACGGTTGCGTGGCTCGGTGGGGTATAAACGGGTTCCGGGAAAAGTCTCGTCAATGTATTCGCAAATGGCGGAAGATTCGGAGAGAGAAAAATCGTCGTGTACGAGTGTGGGGACGCGCCGGGTTATAGAAGTCGATGCGAATTCCGGCTGTTGGTTGGCGCGGGCGAACAGGTCCAGTGTCTGCACGTCGAAGGTCAAGCCTTTTTCGAGCAGGCTCACGTAAACTGGCATTACATAGGGGCTTGCGAATTGGGAGTCAACGTATAAGAGCATGGTGGGGCCTCGTGCGATCATTTGGAATGCTTCACGGCGATCGGTGCTTCAAGCCACATTCTAGTCAGCTCCTCCCGGCGTGTCGCCGACGGATGATTAGATTTTCTAATCCGTCATTTAGAACTTCTGCGCGTAGACGCCGCGCATGCCAACATGACCCCAGCGCCGTGAGCTTTCGGGCACACCCGATTCGCATCATTCCGTTTCTCTCCGCCATGACGATCGACGTGTATTGTGTCTGAGCTGATTCGGCGCCTGGGGCGTTGCGCCGGTATTTCGCTTTGCATGCTTAGGGTTTCAACTGTAATTGCCCCAAGCATTCCTGGACCTTGGCGATGTCGGCGTCGTGATCCAGCGCGTTGGTGGCGGCCGTGGCGCGGAGCGCATGGGCGCCGTCTTAAGTGAGGTGCGCCGCGGCGGGGGTGGATGTCCTTGATCTTGAGGCGACAGAGTTCTTCGCGGCGCAGGCCCTGAAAATGCGATTTAACTTAAGACATAATATGCGTATAACACATTGATTATATTGTTATTTTTGTGCCTTATTATACCGTAGAATGGTTATATGGCGAGCCGTGGATCGAGGGATAGCTGAGTGAACGCCGGCGTGCGGCGCTACGATCCGTCAAAGCTTTAGGCGGGCCTCATGTTGAATTCACATTTCGTGGAGTCTGGTGATACGGGATCGCGGCGCGCGAAGCCTTTCTGGGTGGATTTGTTCAATCCGACGTCCGATGAAAATGCGCGAGTAGCGGCTGAATCTGACATTCACGTTCCTTCGCGCGAATCTTTGCAGGAAATTGAGACCTCCAGCCGTCTCAGAGCGGACGGACAGGTGTTGTATGTCAGCATGCCGCTTGCCTTACAAGATGAAGCGGCCGGTTTCGCGCCCGTGCCACTCGGATTCATTCTTTCCCCACAGGTGCTAGTGACCATACGTTATTCCGAGGTTCACGCATTTGCCCGCGTCGAGGCCTGTGTTGCAAAGGGCCAGTATTTAGGCAGTGCAACTGTGTTCGGCGCGTTGATCGACGGCATGGTGGATTTCAGCGCCGATAGGCTCGAAAAGTTAAGCAGCGACCTGGCGGCGGTGTCGGCACGGGCGTTTGGCCCGCAGGGAGCCTCCGGCCGAGGCGACAAACGCGCATCGCGCGCATTGCGCGAAAGCCTCAGTGCGGTTGGAACCGCGGGCGATCATCTGTCACGCATTCGCGAGAGTCTGCTGGGCTTGCAGCGAATCATCGGTTATGTGCTAAAGATGGCTGAGAATTGGCTTTTGCCGGAACAGAAAACGCGCTTGCTCACAGCGCAGCAGGACCTTGCCTCGTTGGTTGACTTCGAGGCGCATTTGTCTGGTAAGACGCAATTCCTCTTAGATGCGATTCTCGGTTTTATCAATACCGAACAGAATGAGATCTTCAAGGTGCTCACCATCGTCTCCGTGGTCGGAATTCCTCCGACGCTCATCGCCAGTATGTACGGCATGAATTTCCACAATATGCCGGAACTTGGTTGGCGTTGGGGATACCCTTACGGACTGGCGCTCATTGCGCTCAGCACCTTGTTACCGATCCTGTGGTTTAAGCGTCGCGGATGGTGGTGATAGCAGCCGCGCACGAATCGCCGCGGACGACGGCGCTGTATGATCGGCGGGATGATGAGGTGGCGGTGGATGAGGTTGAGCAGATTTTGATATAAGCGAATGGTTAGCGAAGGTGAAGACTGATGCGACCGTCAACAGCAGCTCACTCTTGCGATGTAAGCGGATGAATCTTGTTTGGATTCTTTAATTGGTTCCGCGAAATCATCATTAATAATAGCATCGACACTGGCGGTCGTGGCCGCTTCATTGCTCCGCGGCGCCAGGGCTTTTTCTTTGCGCGCGAGGAATGGTGCGCTGCTTTGCCCTCAAATCGCATCAGCTTGTTGCCAACACTCATTGGCCATCGAACAGATGCAATGGCAGCGTGGCAAGCTGAATGGCCGCCCGCTTTCTGTAGCCATTTGGCTGCTCACTTCCCGGCTCGCTTAACACCAAATTGGAGAATCGTATGGCGTTATCGCAAAACAATATCGATCCCAGCACTCCGATGGGAGCCACCTTGCTGCCCGGCGGAGCGACTTTCAAAGTTTGGGCTCCTTTGGCTCAAGCCGTCTATCTCAACGGTGTGTTTGGCGGCGCAGCCAACTGGAGCACGAATACAAACCTCGACCTTCTGTTGAGCCCGGACGCGGCCGGTTACTGGACGGGGTTTCTGGCGGGGGTACAGGACGGGGATCTCTACAAGTATTACGTCGTGGGTCAGGTGAGCGTGGGCTACAAACGCGATCCATACGCACGGGAGTTGACAGCGAGCACGACCTTCCCCTTCGGCGTCAACTGCATTGTCCGCTCCCCCAGTTCCTATCCGTGGCGCGACCAGAGCTTCGTCACGCCCGACTACTCCAATCTGATCATCTACCAGCTGCACATCGGCGTCTTCGCGCCGGCGACCTTTCCGAATTGCGGCACGTTTCTCGATGTGATCGGGAAGATTCCCTACCTCGTCGCACTCGGTATCAATTTACTCCAACCGCTCCCCATCTCTGAGTGCAAAGACACGTTCGACGAGGGATACGATGGCGCCGACCCGTTCTCTCCCGACTCTCTCTACACGGTCTATGATCCCACCGCTCTCGGAAACTACCTGACGAACATCAACGGCCTGCTCGTCGCCAAAGGTTGCGCTGCTCTGACCTCGGGCCAGATCACTGGTGGCCCTAATCAGCTGAAAGCCATGGTGGACCTCTGCCATCTCTACGGCATCGCGGTGGCGTTTGACCTGGTCTACAATCACGCGGGCGGATTTGAAGGCGATGACGAGAGCATCTACTTTTGGGATCGCGAGGCCCTCCCAAGTCCCGCCACCAACAACGAAAGCCTCTTTTTCACCAATGTCAGCGTTGTCGGCGGCTTGTCCTTTGCGCTCTGGAAGCAGCCCGTCTGTCAATTTCTAATTGATAACGCCTCGTTCTTCATCAATGAATTTCATGTGGACGCGTTTCGCTATGATGAGATCAGCCTCCTCCTTGGGGCCAATCAGCCCGCCGGCTGGACGTTCTGTCAGAATCTGAGCAATACGCTGCGCTACATCAAGGATCGGCTGCTGCAAAATGCGGAGTACTGGCCCAGTGAATTCAGCGCTTCGGTCGCCTCCATTGTTCAGGCCGCGAGCCAGGGTGGCGCGGGATTCGACACCGTGCAGCATGATGCGCTTCGAATTGCGATTCGCAACGCCATTCAATCCGCTTCCTATGGAGGATCGAGTGCGGTGGATATGGACGCCATTCTAGGCAGTCTCTATCCGCCCAACTTGCCGAACGCATGGAACGCGGTGCCCTGCGTCGAAAACCATGACGTCGTTTACGCGGGGCGCGACGTGCGCATTCCGGTCCTCGCCGATGGCTCCGATGCCCAATCGTACTACGCCCGCAGTCGAAGCAAGGTAGCTACCGGCTTGTTGCTCGCAGCTCCCGGAATTCCGCAGATTTTCATGGGGCAGGAGTTTCTGGAGAACCGCCAATGGTGCGACGATCCTACGGCGCAGGGGAATCTGCTCGAGTGGGTGGCGCTCGATTCAGGTAACAAATCGATGAGCGATCAGTTGCGGTTTACCCAGGACTTCATCCGGCTGCGCTGGAATCAACCCGCCCTGCGCGGGCAATCCATCCATCCTTATTACTCGAACGATAACGATCGTGTCGTCGCCTTCCACCGCCGGATCGACGGTCAGGGGCTCGATGTCGTCGTGGTGGCGAGTCTCAACGACAACCCGTTCTTTGGCTACCAACTCGGCTTCCCCGAGTACGGTCGCTGGGCAGAGCTCTTCAATAGCGACGTTTATGACAATTGGGTCAACCCGCTGGCGGTCGGGAATAATGGAGCCATCTATGCCGACGGCGGTCCGATGCATGATCTACCCTACTCCGCATCCATCACCATTCCGCCTCGATCGATCCTAGTCTTTGGTGTCGGTTAACCGTTGTGCCGGGGAGCTGTTCGAGCTCGCTGGGGAGCACGGCCTCGTTGGTCACCCCAATACCGCTGCCCGGTCGTCAGCACACCCCGACTCGGGTAATTTTCTCAGGCGGCCGCTGGTTTGGGGAATACGCGCGGCTTAGCGCCAAATCCGCCTGCGTATGGTGCGGCGCGAACTCCGCCTGCATTTCCTTGGCCATCTTGGCGACCCGCTTCCAGGCAGAAGCGGCATACGGGCGCTAAATGGCACGTTTGGGTAAACACCTCTTCTAAGCGAACTCTCCCCGCTTGAGGTCATTCCTAAATTCTTCAAGGCGGCCTACTGTGTCGTCCAACGATCGAGCGTGAGCGTGATCTGAACTCAGAATGCCCTCGCTAGACAGCAGTTTCGCCAACTGCGACGTCGCCAGATTGCGCATTTGGTCACTGGACCCCAAACCAAGTTTTGCCAGCCGTTTCAAGATAACTTCAAGCCCTATGCTGGCGTTCCAGCGCCATTGTTGATTGATGCGCCGGCCGATTTCCTCAAACTCTGACATGAGCCGATCCACGTCCTCAAAGTGCATGCGAGTGCCGTGTGCAATCTGACTGAAGGAGGGATAGCCAGCCGCGTTGGAATGCACACTCCATTTGAGCAACACGTTGCGTATACCTTCGCTCCTATTGCTCGCCGGAAGGCAGACCGGACTGTACGAAACGTCCATCGATGATGCCCAGTCGACCCACTTGAAGGGCGATACTTCGCGAGAAACAGCCACGGGTATCCAGGGCACACGGAATGCATCGGCGATGATGGCCGCATGCATGGATTCAGCGATAACTTTTTCTGCAGTGGCAATACGCCGGACAACAGAATTGGAATCCTGGCATGGATCGACGAATTCAATTCCCAGGGTATTGCAAATTGCTTCCCAGCGGCCGTAACGGACGCTCTTCCAGTGAGGAATAAAGATGACGCCCCGATGTTGCAGTCCTTTGAACTCTTGCAGCGTTGCAAGCAGAATGGCTGGATCAGTCATTGCGAAGCGCTTGTCGAGCTTCAGTGCGCGTGCGGTCAATGGTCCACGCACGCCATAAATACGCCAGCGAGAAGAGTGGGGCGATATGTCCGGCGGAGCGGAGGTATAACCCACACCAGTGCCGAAAACGACACGTATTCTTGCAGCCGGTAGGTTCTTGTCGAGGATCGTTCCGATGCCCACGAACAAAACATCGTCGTCCGCATCGCTCCACACGTCTGCAAGCAAGCGGTGCCATAGCCAGTGATTCAGTTCATCGCCAAAGTTCCCATGGACTTGCTTGAGAAGATGAATCTTCACGGCCTAATCATGTACGTCAGGCTCGCGGCCGCGAGCGTATCGTTGTACTGATATCGCGGTTGATTCGACTCGCGCTGATCGTAGCTACAGGTCAGTTTGAAGGTGAGATAGTCCGTCGGGGCGTAAACCAAGCGCGCTTGTTCTGTCGTCAACCTGTCGTGGCGCGAGACATACGTGATGGTGCTCGGGCTGGAGTTGATGTAATCGTGATTCTCCCGAGATGCTGCCAAGGACAATGTCAGTGTTTCCGTAGCTGCCCACACCGGCGCGACGCTGGCGCCATTGGACACGAAATAATCCGACTCCGCGTCCACATACGCCGTGAGCTGGCGCCAACCCGCCAATACCCATTGCAAATTATCGGTTGGCTGCCACTGCAGCGCTGCGCGCCAGATGTCTCCCGAGAAGGTGGCGAACATTGCCTGGGGATAATCCCGTTTCAGATACCCCGCGCTGGCATCGAGCTCCGTCGCGGCGCTCAAAACGTATTTGACCAAGATACGCGCCGTATCCTCGTTATAATTCGAATTGAACGGCGCGCCGTTCAATACGAAGTCTTGCGGGAAAGTGGCGTCGGTATAGCGATATTCCAAACTGACGGTGTTCTGGGACAAAGTCGCGAACTCCATTCCAGCGTTCCCGGCCTTGCTGTGAAAGTCATACAGCTGTTCCGCGACCGCCGTCTGTTGCGTATCCGCGCCTAATACTCCGCCGTATAGCGTCCAATGCGGCCCCACCTGATATCGAATGGTGCCGAAATAATCTTCCCGTTGCACCACGTCGCGTGCGTAATAACCCGTGTCGGCGAAATTGGCGAGCCCGCGGTAATAACTTACGCCCGCCTGTCCCAACCAATTTGTTTCCAGCCGCCAATCCCACTCCAAGTTACCCTTGCCCGAGATGTTATTCAGCGAATCATTATGAGTGAAGCGATTCTCGTCCGCGCGGAAATTGACGCCAATAACCTGGTTGTAAGTGAACCAACGGCCGTCACCGCCCAAGGAAACCGTATTGAAACTATCCTGGCGCGTCGCCAGGGGCCCGGCCACCGTCGCAATATCGTAATAGGAAGGCAATCTGTACAGGTTATCGTCGTATGTGAATTGATCGGCAACGTAGAAATCGGTAGCACTAGGGGAATCCCTAGTAATAGGCGAATCCGTAGTAATAGGCGAATTCGCAGTAACAGGCAAGTTCGCAGTAATAGGGGAATCCGGTGCGGCGAACGCCAGCGACCCGAACCCCAGCAACACGCCAGCTGCCAATAAGCGCGCACTGCTCATCCATTCTTCAACTCGATGAAGCGATACCAAGCGTAGCGTTTCATCCTGCCACGCTGCACGGCAATTCGGCATCATCCATTTCGCAAGTTCACAGCCAGATCGACGTCTTGTACGTCGGCGGCGCCTTGCCGGGTGTTACGAAGCGCATGGATACAAGCCAACTGTTGCGCCACATCGGCTATCGCCTGCCGAAACCGCTCGCCCCTGTCACTCCATCTGAATTGTGCTTTAGCGAGCGCGAACGCGCGCTCCTGCATACGATTCAACTCATCAAGTCGGTCAATGTGGGAAACTATCTCCCGGATCAATCCTTCAAGACTGTCGTTCGATAGCATCGTGCGCTGGAGTTCCGCCGGCAGACCCGCAACGGCCTGCGACACCGTGGCTACGGGTACGCGTCCGAAAATGTAATCAAGAAATTTCAACTTGAACCCGCCTCCTATGAACTCAGGAACGACCGCGATGCGCGCGCGCGCCAAGAACGGCGTGACATCGGTCACGAATCCGTGAAAGCATGTCGCCCGACAACGGGCCTCCAGCGTGGAGAGAAGCGCTTGGGGAACATCTCCAACAATATCCAGTTCGATTCCGTGTTCCTTGAAACTCGGATCGGCGATCTCGACAAAGCGGGTGAGGTTGTCTTGCTTCACCACCCACCGAAACGAACCCATGATGATGACCCGCCGGGGTGTTGCCGTGGTGATGCGCCGCTCCCTAGCAATCCATCCCGTATATCCCGGCGTGAGGGACAACGAGCGATTTGGGTCCAAACCAGCACCCAGGGACCGTCGGTCCTCGTCGGTAATCGTCGTCAGCAAATCCACGTTGCGCACGATCCGGCGCTCGAGCGTCCTCACCTTGTTTGCGTTGCGTCGCAGCGCCAACCGTTTCAGCGCCGATCCGCGGGCCTCGCAAGCCATCGCGCCCCACAGTATTTCTTCGTGATTGTGAGATACGTGGACGAGTACCGGTCGGTGGGCACGCGATTCACTGCGATACGCCAGACAGCGGTCCAGCGCCCACCCTGTTCCATAGCCATCTAGCACAACTGCGTCCCATGGCTCTCGCAATTGCACCTCGAGCAGCGAGGCGTACGCCTTTGTCGCGTCGATGGCGGCGGCAATCGGCCAGCGGCTGCACGCGGCGACAGCTTTGCTGCGCTTGTTCCCCGGCACCGCCAGCCATTCGACGCTCGCGGCCGCATCCGTCAGCGCACTCGCGTCTCCGAAACCGATGAAACGAACGAACACGCCCGACTCCGCCAGAGATTGCGCAAGATTCGCTGAATATACTTTTGCGCCTTGGTCCAACGGATACGGAATATAGCGTGCGATCCAAACGCATCTCATTCGATTGCTCATCGAAATGGACCTCCGTAGCCATTGAGCGCCACATTGAAGTTCTGCCTCTTGCCGGCCGATATTTCGCGTTGCATAATTTGAGTCAGATGGGCGAAGGTTGCGGGGTCACTTCCGGATCGACGCCGCAGGAGTCCATGTCTGATAGCGTTCTCCTCGCAAAGAGCGCCACACACCCCAGCCGGTGCCCGTAAAGGCTGCAATGATCCCGACCATTTGTGCGAAGGGTTTCATCGTCGAGATACAGCCCAGCAGCAACGCCGCTGCAGTACAAACGATCAGTGCGACAGCGATACGCGCGTGTCCCGCGACGATCAACGCGGCCTCGAACGCGACGGTGGCGATTGCCAAGAAGTAGATCGTGAACCAGCGGATCAATTTGTGCGACACGTATTTATACAGCGTGATTCGATCGAGCCTGCGCAGCTGCGGCCAAAGCAAGCGGTGCACGTTGAACGCCTGGCATGCGATGCGTATCTTGCGGCTGAACTCCTCGCGCGCCGACACGACCGATTCTTCATAGGCCAAAGCGTCGCTCGCCTGTATGACGCGGTAGCCGCTGCACAAAATCATCAGCGAGACATACAGGTCGTCGATGACGTGCTCCGGCGGTGGCTTGTGCAGCCAGCGCCTGATCGCGAACACCGATCCGTCGGCCCCCATCATGGAGCCGCTTTCCATCTCAAGCTTCTTGATGGCCACTTCGAACCGCCAGTAGGCGGATCCCGACGACGCGGTCGCCGACGCACCGTCATTCGTATAAACGAGGTTGCCACAGACGCAGCCGATTTCGGGGTCCGCGAAATAGCGCCGGAAATCGCGAACGCAATTCAAATCCATTAATACGTTCGCGTCCGTGAAAATAAGTATCGGCGCATGGGCCTTGGATGCCAAAATGTTCATGCCGTATGTCTTGCCGTGACGTTCCGTCGCGATATGCAGTTGAATTTGCGACGCGTACTGCCGCAGGATCTCCGCGGTACGATCGCTGGCACCATCCACATAGACGAGTATCTCAAGAGCAGGCTCGCGCATCCGCAGCGCCAAGAGGTTCTCGACTTTTCGCGCGATGCCACGCTCTTCGTTGTACGCGCAAACACAAATTGCGCAATTCAAGTCAGCATCCGAAATGCCATCGGTGCGAGATCGCTTAGCCGGGCGCAGCGCCTGCAGGACGATCAAGGACCACGGATAGGTAATGAACGGATGGCATGCCGCGAGCAAGCACAGAATTCCAAGAATAAGCAGCGCCGTTGCCATGCTCAGCCCCCTACCTTTGGCACCAGCAAGGCAGTTGCAGGATTTGCCGTTGGGTCACGAAGCGCGAATTCCTTGGCCGGGCGTTTGCGATCGGACCCGATCAGCCACTCGGCGCGCCCTCCCTTGGCATGCGCCGAGTTCCACAGCAGCAAGCTCAGAGCGAGGCCATGCGCAACTGGCGTGTATATTCCGTTCAAGAAATACGTAATGCCCACCGCGAGCGTCAAGAGCCGCGGGGCCGGAGAATAAAACAGGCAGCAAAAAAGAAATCCGAAATATGCCGCAGCGCCGACCAGGCCGAATTCGAACAGGATCTTGAACAGCGCCATTTCGCCGGCGCCATAGTGAACGCGCGTGGCGTAGTTTGTGAACGAACCGGCGCCATAGCCGAACAAAGTGCGCCACGGATGGTGCCATAGAAATTGGTCAAAGAGATAAAAGCCGCCGACGAATCGCGAGTAGCCGCTCGAGTGAATTGAGCTGAACTCAGCGACTCTCGAGACGAGGCGGTCCGCGTGAAGATACTCGTGCAGCGGAATCAACAGGACCAGCGCAATTAGACCGGCGAGCAGCAGCCCCCAGCGGCGCTGCGTGAGGACGCACAACGGCAGGCAAATTGCCAGCACTAGAAGCCCGGTACCCGAGTACGAAACGAGCAGCGCGAGCCCGAAGACCGCCAGCCGGCTTACTCTGCCCAGAGTACATAGCTCTGCCACGATGGCCACGGCGAGGACCTGACTGAAGAAAGACGGCTCGAGTAAAAAAACGCCGTTCGCCCGGTATTCGTGTGAGCCGTACTCCATAGCCGCCTGATGGTTGAAATGCTGGACAATAAAAGTATCGGGAACGAAATTTTCGATAGGAAACAGAAAGCGCACATTGACGACGAACCGGAGGCTGTATTGCGCAATTCCACACATCGCAAAAAAAGTGGCAATCCCAAGAAAGAACTTGATGATGCGGTCGCCGTCGCCGCTATGCGGCACCATAAAAACATACGGCAGATGCACTGCGACGAGCAGCAGCAACGACAGGGCAGAAAACGAATCCGGTTGCAATATCTGAAACAGGCCGAGAATTCCAATCATTGTGACGAAAACCGTCAATCGCCGTGGTTCGACACTAAGGCAGCCACAGAGTGAGCCTACGACCAGCGCTGCCAACAACAAGAAAACAGAGATGCCCAATCCGAGTGCGCCAAAGGGCGGAAACGCGAACTTCGAGAGAAACGTGGCTCCGATGAGCGGCGTAGCCAATAGAGCGAAACGCAGCCCTCTCGCCGTCGATGCTACCCCGCCAGCCGAAATCCCCTGCGCAAGGGCAGGCGCTATGACCGACCTAGCCATCGATCACAGCGCCGAGCAGCGAAACTTCGGCCGACTCAAGTTGCGACTTGACGCGCATTACATCGGCCAGCCGGGTGCCATGGCGTTTGGTCACGAGCACTGCGCCGCGCGCGCGTGCGGCGATGAGCTGCGCGTCGGCGCACTGGAGCATCGGCGGTGTATCGACGATGACAACATCGTATTTGTTGGTCACCGTCTCCATCAAGAAGCCGAATGAAACACGCCCGAGCAGTTCCTGCGGGTTCGGTGGAGGCGCGCCGGCACACATCACCGATAAGCAACTGAAACCAGGTACTTTCGTGAGTGACTTATCGAGATGTTCGCCGCCCCTGATAAAATCGACCAGACCATATTCCGGTTTAAATCCGAAAAGCGTGTGCTGTAACGGCGCTCTCAGGTTGGCATCGATGAGCAGCGTACGCTTGCCGAGCTGCGCAAATGTCACGGCCAGATTTGCTGCGAGCGCGCTGCAGCCGTGGCCCTGCCTGGCCTCGATCACCGCAAGCACCCTATTGCCGCGGTTGAACCAGCGCAGCGCTAGTTCGCTGCGCAGGGTCCGCAGTTCTTCCGCACGTTCGCTGTCGGGCTGATATGCAGTGATGACCTCGGGGCTCAAGGCAGATTCCCCCGGAGCCGGGAGAGGAAATTCGGTCTCCCGGAGGAGCGCCCGCGGCACATCCTGCTCGTTCGCCAGACCCAATCGTGAAGCCGCCTCTCCAAAGCGCTCGCCGCCGACCCGTTGTGCTGCCAGAATGGCCTTAATTTCTTGTTCAGTGAGCGTTCCGTCGTCGTGCAATAGCTCGCCAAGCCGCGCGTCGACCAGGCTTGGCGCTGTCGACGCACACTGTCTCGAAATATTCGTTGCCGTCACTACGTCTTCTCCACTATGCGGGCTCTAGCCGCGGTGCCTTGTCATTAGCTCGTAACCAGCGAGGACGCCAATGGCGCCGCAACGAAGTGCGCGCGCGTGGTAATTCGGCGAGAACGGTGATATCCGCTCCTTCCAGTAAATCGTCGCGCGAGTGGATGCGTTGATCAAATCGTTCCCTGGTCAAGCTCGCGCCGACGGCGAGCATGAAACCTAGGATGACCGCCAAAGCAAGATTGAGAAGCAGGAGCGGCGATGAGGGCTTCATCGGCGGGAATGCATGATTCAGAATTGCCGTGTTCGTGTTATTAAGTCGGCTTTCTAGTCGAGTCTCGCTGCCGCGCTGCAAGGAGGAGTCTAACGCAGCGCGGGCGTTGTCCGCGTCGCGCTTGAGCACTGCATACTCGTCCTGGTTATGCTGCAGGTCAAGAATGCGCTTGCGCTGTTGCTCCATGGCGCGTTGCAAATCCGCCATGTTTTGCCGTGCGATCTGCGCTTCCCTCGCCACCGCCGCATTGGCGTTACTGACTTCGGCGGCTACTTTGCTGCGCAGCGATTCGAGCTCCGCCTGCGCGCTCATATATTGCGGATGATTGCGGTCATAACGCTCCGACACATCGGCAAACCTTGCTGCTGAGCGCGCGAGTTCGGTCTTTAGATTCTGCAGCAGCGGATTTTGCACCACGTTGACCGATTCGTCGGAGAGGCCTTTTACGGACGCATCATTCATCTGCCGCTGCCGCGTCTCGGCATCGTACATAGCGGCCTGCGCAGCGACAAAATGATTGGAGATCTCGGTCAGCCGCGCCGTCTCGACGTCCAGCCGGTTGTTGTCATCGGTGACGCCTATTACGCCATGTTCGCCCTGATAGGCCGATAGCTTGCGCTGCGCAATTTCTAACGCCACCCGAAGATCGTTCACTTGTTGATCAAACCAACCGGCTTGACGGCCCGCCGGATCGACCTTTAGTTCAAGACTGGTCTGTATGTAGCTTTCGGCAAATGAGTTCGCGATGTCGGCCGCCGCTTGCGGAGACTTGCTGGAGAACTCCAGGAAGATTACATCGCTTTCCTTCGATGGCTTCACGGTGAGCGATTTTAGGATTTCGTCCGCCGCCCAGTCGCGTATGGAACCCATCCCATCGGTCTTCTCTTGAAATTTCTCGACGATTTCGGGATCGGTCGCCAGTTTCATTCGATCCACTACCTTTAACGCAACGTTGTGACTCTCAATGACGTCGACTTGAGTTGTCACGTAGCTTGTCGCTGCCAGCTGCGTCTGCATGACGCCATTTTGCGCCAGGGGATCGATCCCGCGCTCATCGACGACGACTGCGGATTCGCCTGTGTATTTCTTTGGCAACAGCAGGCTTGCCGCGACCGCGATCGTCAGCATGGTCGCCAAGATGTAAAGCGACATTGTCCTCTGCACCCAGAGAATCCGAATCAATTGTGAAAGGCGCATGAAATAACTCGCGTGCGTTTCAGAACAAACTTGTCTTGATCAAGAGCACATCGTTTGGCTGCAATACATCTTCATCCCTCACCGGATACTTGCGTTCCTTGCCTGTTGCGTCCACGCGTTTGACGATGGCGCCGCGTTGCGTGCCTCGCGGCATGAGGCCGCCGCCGATGGCAATGGCCTGTGAAAGCGTGGTATTGCGCCCGAGACGGTATTGACCCGGATGTTGCACTTGCCCATAGATATAGAACTGCGGGGCGTGTGCCACAAATACGGTGTCCCCGTCTTTCACCGCGAGATTCAAAGCCGGATCGCCATCAAATAGTTTTTCCAGATCAATGACGACGCGACTACTGTCGGCGCGCACCAAGGTCACGTCATCCGCAGCGGTATCGTTAAGCACGCCGCCCGCCAGCGCCAAAGCGTCCAGCACTTTCTTTGAGGTATCGAGCGGGTACTGTCCGGGCCTCGTGACTTGGCCCATGACCGAGACCTTTTGGCTCTGATACTCCGAGACAAGTACTGATACTTGCGGCTGTTTCACGAAGCCGCCGTCAATCAAGTGTCGCGCCAGGAGCAATTCCGCGCCCCGGGTCGACAATCCGGCCACCGGCACTTGCCCGACCAAGGGAAAGGTAATGTTGCCGCTTTGACTGACGCGCGCATCGGCGTTGAACTCGTCATGATCGAACACGACGATCCGGAGTAAATCGCCGGCGCCGAGCCGATAGTCCTCGGGTGCCGCAATCGCCTGCGTCAAACTCACCAGCACCACTGCGACGACAACGACAAAGGCCTGCGCAAAGTGATCGGCTCGCAATTGCGGCCACCGATTAGTACACATTGCGGTCGCCCCAGATCACTGAAACCGTTCGCAGGATAATGCGTAAGTCAAACCATATTGACCAATTTTTTAGGTAATCCAGATCAAACTCGATGCGCTTGGTCATGGTGTGCAAATCGTCGCCGCCTCGAAAGCCGTTGACCTGCGCCCAACCGGTAATGCCGGGTTTGACCTTGTGGCGAAACATGTAGCAGGGAATCAAGCCGCGATAATGTTCGTTCACGGCTACGGCGTGCGGGCGCGGACCTACTAAGCTCATGCTCCCTTCCAACACATTAAGCAATTGCGGTAGCTCATCCAGTGAAGTTCGACGGATGAAAGCGCCGAAAGGCGTCACACGGCTGTCGCTGCGCGTGACCTGGGTATAACTGCTCGCACCATCCTCAGTTACCGTCATGGATCGAAACTTGTAGACGATGATCTCGCGACCATCCAGACCGTAACGGCGTTGCTTGAAGATGACCGGTCCCCCGGAGGTAAGCTTCACACCGATGGCCACTGCGACTAGGACCGGCAACAGACAGAGCAGGAGCAGTCCTGACAGTATGATATCGCTGGCGCGCTTCGCCAAGGGTCGCACGCCGAAGAATGGTGATGCATACACTGCAAACATTGGTATGCCGTGCACTACATCAATACGCGCTTGAATGTCGTTTAGCGCGTGAAGGTCCGGAACAAAGTAAACCGACGCCACTGTGTCACGCAACGCGTGGAGCAACTTCAAAAGACCGGGGCGCGGTGAAATCGGCAAGGTAATGTAAACAACGTTCACGCCATGCGTGCGCACAAATTCAGCCACATCGCCCATCCGGCCCAGTATGGACTGCGGACGCCGCGGGAGGCGGCTCACCCGCCGGTCTTCAAAGAACCCCAGTAATTGGATGCGCAATAGGGGTTGCTCCTGGATCATTTTGCTCAACAGAAGACCTTGTTTATTGACTCCAATGATGACGGCGCGACGCGGCTGCATGTGCTTAATGCCCACATAAAGCAATAGGTGCCGCATGCCGATGGTGCCGCTCCACAGCACGACCGGCGTGAGCACGAACCATGCGCCTACGACGCCGTCTGTCGGCGCAACCCGCAATCCGGAAACGTACAGCACCAACGCAATGCATGCGCCCATAGCGATCCACCGCACGACGATATCCAACAACCAGCGGAGCTCCTGCAGCGGTGCCGGTGCGTCGTGATCCACACGTGAGTCGCCTAAAAATTCCGCGGCCCCGGCGAACGTCAGCACTGCAATCAAGAAATAAGAACCGGTAAACGCGTGATTCCCCAGCCACAGACAGAGAGCGAAGAACGCGACGGCAGTCACCGGATAGAACAAGGCCTTGACCAGAAACACTGCGCCAGAATCAAACGATGTCACGTCCTGCGACAGATCATGTTGCGATCGTCCGCGAACGATGTCAGCGGCTAGCGAGTCATCCGTCATCACTTCACCGTTAGAGTATCAGGGACGCCACGCAGACCGAAGCAGACCGAAGCAGACCGAGAAGACGATTGCTCTAATTTGGGCAAATGTTCCGCATTCAGTGCTCAACGATCAGCCATAAGGAGCGATCCGCCTTTGCGGCAACGACTTGTGCTTGCGCCGCAACTGAAGAACGACCAAGCCGAATGCCGCCAGCGCGATCAACCAACCGTCAGGGGTTCCTGCTTTGGCGGCTTGCGCTTGCACAAAGGCTGAAGTGGCTCTCATGTCGTTAACCACATCGCCGCCGAAGTCAGCAAGATTGGCTTGAGTTATTTCCGTTCCTCGCAGGCCGCTCGCGATCAGTGCAGTTTGCGCAGAAAAGTTGACCGCAGACGCACTTGCCGAGTTTATTGCGTAGGATATATGGGCTGGCTGGGTCGGCGCGTGAGAACTACTCGCGCCAGCGTGTGATGTTGCGAACACGCATACCAACAAGAATTGGCAACTTTTCATGTTTTCGAGCCCTCCGATTGGCAAACATCATTACGGACGTGAAGTGATCGCCTTTGCGTCATTGATGAGAATCGCAAACCCGAATCACACTTTGATAGTAGCAAGCGTGGTGGCATCGAAGTAGAGTCGCGCATCAGCGACATCACCCGTGTAATTGCCGCATGATTTAACGGCTTTAGAGAATCTTTCGATGCTAAATATGTGACGTGAATCACGGACAGAGCGCGGGCCGCGGAGCTTGACTCTTAACTATGTCAAAAAGAATTGCTTGAATCGGACCCCGATTTGCGGGCAGACGAAAGCGGACCATGCCAATCAGCAGCTTATCTTCGGCCCAGCCCGTAGGAAACAATTGATATCCAGGCGTCTCCCGCGCGCGCGCCTGTGATTCAGTTAACGTTTTGTGTCAAAACTAGCGGTTTCTCGGCTGCGCAGCGGCATCTCGAGGTGATTTGAGTTTGCTGGCGAGGGCCGTACGCTTGTGAGCCCGATCGGGAGCTCCGTGCTGCCGATCCGCACCACTTGCATAGGCAAGCTTACGTCCTTGTAGCTGGCCACCTCGAGGCCCCACATGGTCGATCCGTCCATCGGGCATTCGCATTCGGTAAAACCGAGCTTGGCGTAGTGATCTTCGACTAGACGGTTACGCTCGGTCGGTCGATAGGTGCCAAGGATCCGAGTGATACCGAGCGTGCGCGCGTGGCCCACCAGTTCTTGTAACATGGCTTGCTCGACGCGCCGCCCAAGGACGCGACAGCTCATGAGCCAAGTGTCGATCTGCCAGGCATTCGCGTCTCGCCGACAGATGATCACACTGATCATGCCGTTGTCACCGAACGTGTCGACCAGGCGGACCTGAAGCGTGAAGCAGTGCGGATCAACCGCGATTTCGCCCACTTGTGCTTCGCTGTAGCGTCGGGTGGTTAGATTGAACTGATTGGATTTGCTGATGAGTTGCGCGATACGTGCCCGACCCATCTCGTCGAAAGGCTGGAACGTGATCGTCATGTTGAGCGTCTTGAGGTAAGCATCGAGATCGCCTGTGGCGCGCTGCAGAGCCACGCGGCGGGCATTGTCCTGATAGAAGTCGGCGCGTTTTTGATCCTCGGGAGAAAACGTGACCGCTTCAAAGTACCCCGCAGCCAGCAAGATACGCACGTAGAGCGCAGGATCCTCGGCCAGCTCCGGCACCGCGACTTCGGGCAACATGTCACGGACCAAGCGCCGCTCTGCCGGGTTGTCGTCGAGAAATACGAACGATTCAAGTCCGAGAGAAAGTTCATCGGCAATCGCTCGGATGTTGGTTGCCTTATCGTTCCAATTTGCCTGGAATACGGCCACGTGATTCTCGCGCAGCAGCATCTCCGGGTGGTTCTGGAACGGCAGCCGGGCGGTCTCATCGTTATTCTTGGACGACACGGCGAGTACTATGCCTCGTTCGCGGAGTGCTAAAGCGGTACGCTGTATCCCCAGGAACGCTTCGCCCTGCGGATCACCCTGACCCAGTACAATGCCTTCGAGCCCATCGTCACCGATAACACCTCCCCAAAGCGTATTGTCCAAGTCCAACACAAGGCAGCGGCGACTCTTACCACGCAATGCCGCGATCAATCGGCAGGTAAGATCCGCGTAGATCGGTAGGTAAGTATTGGCGAACGGGATCTTGCCAATGTTCCACAGGGCCGAATCATGCCAGGCCGACAGTCCGACGGTTTCAGCCAGCCCGCCGACATCGAGCAGCAAGTCCTCCTTGCCGGCCAGGTTGACCGCCAGACTGCGATTGAAGACGTCGATCACATTGCGGCGGGTGCCGGGGAGGGCCAGATCGAGACTGCCGAAAGTGACTTCGACCGGTCTGGCGAGCGTCTGGAAAATACAGGTCGCGCCAGAATTCTTGCGCAGCGCGTCGCGCACCACCCGCAATTCATCGAGCACGCCCGCTACCACGCTGTCAACCGCGCTAGCATCTCCCAAGGGGGCATCGAGCGCCAGGCCGCGGTAGTCGAGCGCCACTAGCACCGCGTCGGGCTGCGCCCGATTGATCATCGAGTCCGTGTCGAGCGCTTCTTGCATCACCTGGCCATAGTTCGCTTCTATGCACTCGAGCGCGATCCCATATCGCGCCGCCGTCGCATTCAACGCGGGCACCATAAAATGTGACGTGGCATTGCTGATTATGCCGAGCCGAAAGGGCGTCAGCGGACGCAAGCCGCCGGGCCGGCTTCGCACCGCCTCGATCAAGTTGGCAAGCCTTGCGAGTTTATTCTCGTCGAGCCCAAATGACGCCAGGGCACGCACTTCGCGGCCGACCTCTCCCGCGGCCTCGCGCAGCGCTCGGCAGCGCTTGGCGAAGTCCTCGGGTGGCCGCGGCAGCCACTGCAGTTCCGTGTACAGCGATTCGCTCATGCCGATGCCGACCGCTAAGTCACCGCCCTCGGAGCCTGCTTGTGCTTCGTGAGCGCAATGAGATCGCCGACATTCTTGAGACGGCTCATCTCCACGGCCGAGAACTTGACACCGAATGCCTTTTGCACCGACAGAATCAACCGTATGTTCACAAGGCTGTCCCAGCCGTCGACGTCGTTGGCCGTCAGCTCGGGCTTGAGCACCAGGTCATCGTCGTCGAATACCTCGCGAAAAATCGAGGTCAGACGAGTGAGTATTGGATCTTCCATACATTTCTCCGTTGATTCCATGACGCCTGCTAAGGATCCGGCCGGCTCGAACGAGTCAGCAAACGCGTTGCCAGAAGAAGCACTTCGAATCGACCCGAACCATGGGCTCGTTGATGGCGCGCTCGCGGCGGAAATCGTCGACCGCCTGTCTACAGTTGGTCCAGGAGTCTTCGCCATAGTCATCGATAATGGCGTAGCCCCCAATCGAGAGCTTGTCGTAAAGATTGGTCAAGGAGTCCATTGTCGATTCGTAGTAATCTCCGTCGAGGCGCATGATCGCAAGCGGTCCAATCGGAGCAGTCGGCAAAGTATCCTTGAACCAGCCCTTGAGAAATCCGACCTGCTTATCCAGTACACCATAAGCCGTGAAGTTTGATTTCACCTCGTCAAGGCTCGCCGCGAAGCGGTTGTAGACCGTCTTCATGACGACTCCCTGGTGAGTTCGCGCCTCAACGGGAAATCGCTCCGCGTCAGGTTCTGGCAGGCCCTCAAAAGAGTCGGCGACCCAAACGATCCTGTCCGTTACGCCAACGGCTTTCAGCATCGCACGCATGAAGATGCACGCGCCTCCGCGCCAAACACCGGTTTCGATCAGGTCGCCCGGTGTTTTCGCAGCCACGACATTGGCGATACACGATTGTAGATTGTCGAAACGTGAGAGCGGCAGCATGGAAACGGCAGGTCCCTGGATATAGTGCTGGATGAATCCATCTACGTACTCAAGCTCATTCTCCTGGTCCGTGTCTGGTTCGACGGTATAGAGGGTATTGGTGAGTGTGCGTTTCAGCAAATCAAGGTAGAGCCCCACTGCCCCGGCATCATTCTCTCTATCGGTCATCATGCTTCCCCAGTCTTGTCAGCCTTTCGTTGCGATCTACAGTCAGAGACGCAATTGAATTACGCCTGCAGCAGTTCAACCAGCAGATATGCTTCGGTCATTAACCAGGCAATCGGCCGCATTTCAAATGCGATAGCAGGAACCGGACCACTGAGCAGCATCGAATCATGATCAGTGAGATGGCGGATACCGGCCTCTATATCCGAGACTCGGTAGCAGATGTGATAGGCACCGCCGCCTTTCTTGAGAGTACGATGTATGGGAGAGTTTGGCCCTAGAGGGGCCACGATTTCCAACAGAGCGTCTCCTTCCCCGCGACTCAGGAAGCAAGCCGACACATTCTGGATAGGGTCGTCGAAGGGACCGGACACTAATTCATAACCAAAGAGGGTTTTGTATATCGGAATCGCTTTAGATAAATCCCGTACTGCTATCCCAACGTGATGAAAATCGAATTTTACCATCTGGGATGCTCTGTATTGATTCATGGCTCCCTCGCGGCGAGCGTACCGCCCTTCGATGCCCGCGGTTCGGGCACCACGTCGCCGACCGTGTTGATGAGCCTGACGACCCGGGCCGCCCATTGTCGAGTGATGCGCGGCTTGGGGTGAACTTCATCCGCAAATTCCAGATCGCTGTTCAGATCGGTCATCTCCAGGTATGCAAATCCGGCCCTTCCTGCGAGATCTGAGACAAGACTTCTCTTGTGGCTCAAATATTCCTGGTAGAGCGGCGAGCGCTCCTCGTGCCAGCGTGGGATGGGCAAGTCGACGAGCACTACCCTGCTTCCCTGCGCCAGTATCCTGTCGATCAGGTTTCTGAGCACCACGAACTGCTCCTCGGCGATCGGGCCGTCGCTGTGCATTTGATCGCGCCAATACTTCAAGGCGGCTTCCTTGTCCGCTTCCGAGACGATACTGGCGTTGCGCTCGGCGTCGGTACGAGAAGTTGCGCGGCCGAACAGACGGTCGCGTAGCTCCTTGCTCGCACGCCGAGACAGTTCATCGAACACCAGGTAAGGATGAATCAGAATGACGCCGAGCGCCAACTCGCCGGGGGGCAACAGTGGCTTCGATCCATCGTCGGTGCGCCGATAGAAACCGTAGCGATAGCGCTCAATATCGATATCCGTGTCGCCCGCGTGCCGATCGGGCGTATCCCATCGGAACCTATCCTGCACGAACGTGCCGTACCACATGCCGATGACGAACGTGGTGCGCCCGCGCGCCGCCGGGCTCTGCAATTCCTGCGCGAGATCGACGATCTGAGCGATTTGAGTCATATTCGATCCGCCCACGGACAGGTTGTCGACCTCCACATTGGGCAGAAGCGGCTGTACCTCGCGCCGCTTGAATCCGACCCCCGTGTTCGATGCGCCCACGAAGATGATGCGGGGCGTATCGGGTCTGACCGCGGCGCGATTCAGAAACACGTACTTCGGGTCGGTCATGAAAATCGTGCTGGCGGCAAGACTGGAGTCGAGACCTCCTTCCTGGTTCAGCGGCGGCACGAGCAAATACGATAGTCCCAGTAGGACGGCATAAATCCCTCCCAATGCAATCAGCACGAACAGGCCCTGCTTTAGGATCGCACGCATCTAGAACGCCTTGTAGACAAATTCCGGGACTTTGTGAAAGAAGGACCCCACCGCGAAGATCAATAACACCTCGCTGGCCAGTACGAGGTTTCGCGTGACGACGCCGGAGACGCCCGGCCGATCAGGCCGCGGTGCCATGCCCGCCAGCATGCGGCCGGCATGATCTACCATGGGGCCGACCACGCCAGCGCACAGTGCGGTGCCGAAGAGTGCCGAGGCCATGCCGCCGACGCCAAGCCGGCCGGCCAGAAGCCCGAGCTGATCCATATCGACCCAAAGGCTGGTAGCCGCGAAGGCGAAGAAGGCGAACATCAGGCCCCGCGCCAAGCTGGCGTACGCAAAGGATTCACCCACCGTCTTGTACAGCTTCTTGCCGAGGCGCTGGGTCATCAAGACCTGCCAGAGCTTGTTGAGACTCGCGCCCGCGCCCATTACCAATCCATAAATCACGAAGACGCCGGTGGAGCCATGCCACACGCCCATCACGAAGAACGTGACGAAGAACGCAACCACCCCCAGGTAGGGAAGCCACGCCGGCGCCGCCACGTGCTCCGCCAGAAATGTCATCAGCGGATTGAACAAGTATGTCTTGAACCATTCCGACAGGGTCATGTGCCATCGGGACCAGAATTCGAAGATGTTGCGCGCGGAAAACGGCCGGTCGAAGTTTTCGGGCAGATTCTGGCCCAGAAGCCAGCCGATGCCGATGACGATGTCCATGTACCCCGAGAAGTTGTAGTACAGATGGAAGACGTAAGTGACGGCACTGGCCGCGTACTGCGCAACATAGCGCCAGCCTGCCATGGGCGTCGCCTCCGCGAGCACGGGGGCCGATATGTTCGCGAATAGATAGTTGAACACCGCCGACACCACGGCGAGCTTGATGAAGCCCTTGATGATCCGATGCATCGCCGAGAAGGCAATGGCCTCATCGACTTTCCGATCGAGTTGCCCAAGGTTGGCCAGATAATCATTGGAGCGCTGAATCGGGCCCGACACGAAGCAGAGAAAATTGCAGGTGAAGTTGAAAAACCTGAGCGGGTCGAGCCGCGCTTCATCCTCGCCGCCGGCGCTGTCGATTACCATCTGCAGAATACGGAAGAGAATGTAGGAAAGCCCGACTTGCAGGTAGAGAAACGGCAATTCGATCCGGGCGGGCAGAAACGTATAGCGCTTGAGCACCACAAATACCACTACAATTAAAGCGACCGATAGTCCCAAAAGCCACGGCCTGGGCCAGCGCGCGACCCACCGCGCGGCCGCGTAGCCCAATGCGAGGAATCCGGCCAGCGGGGCAAGTTGTTCGGGCGATCGCACGAAGCTCCCGAGAAACAACAGATTGGCAAACAACAGCACCCACTGGCGGAAACGGAGGACGCGCCAAGCGTTAAACGCCAGTACGGTGGCCGTGACGAACGCAAGATAAACGGGCGATGTGAAATCCATGTCTTATCCAATGCGAAGGCGACGCAGGTCACCGCAACCGATGCAACAGCAAATAGAGAAGCGATTAACGTGGTGATCAACGCTAAAAAGCAGTGACCTTAACTGATTTAATAATCATTTCATCCGGGTAATCGGCCTGAATCAGATCCGCACCCGCGGACAGTCGGTCTGGCGAGACGCTATCGATGGGTTGCACATTCAATTCGTTGAATGGCCATTTGCCGCCGACTGCAAATTGGATAATCAAATACATGTTCTGCTGGAGAGATGAAGGCGTAGGTTGCTGCCACAAAACCTTGCCGTCGAATAAGCCGGTCAAGGTTTCTGGCGTCCAGTTTAGGCCATACTCATGAGAGCCCGCGGAAGGATCAGCGCCTAAATCCGTCCATTTGCCAAACCCTCGGGCGGCTCCTTTAGGAACCAGCACGCCAAAGTGAAGTTGTTGCTGATGCTTGCCCCATGGCATGGATTCAAAAATATCGATCTCTGGCGGCCATTGATGAGATTGGGGCAAAAGCCATAGGCCTGGCCACGAGCCACGGGCCGACGGCAATTTGGCCACCATGCGTATGTTGCCGAACGTAAATGATGTACGCGACAACAACATGCCAGAACCGAAACGTCGAAATCCACCAACCTGATAGGCCGACTGCTGCGCCGCGCTCAATAGCGAAGCCTTGACATGCAAGCCATCGGAGCGAATTGAAAAAGGGTCGTAACGCAGATTAGCGGGAACAGGGCTGCCCTTGACCTTGCTGATAAAGGGCGTGACATAGGTTTGGCATTCGGCATTGCCTGCGAGCCAGTTGGTGCCATCTCCGTAGCTATCTGGCCATTTAGTGCCAGGCCAGAATGTAAAGGCCCATCTGCTGGGATCGGGATAAAGTTTTTTGCTTCCGTCCGGCATCGTAACGTCTACACCCTGAAAGTTATCTTCAATGATGTCAGAGGCTGCCGCAGAGCTACTCCTGTCGCCGGAAACAGACACCCGTGCGGCCGTCGATGATGCTGCAAAAGGAAGCCGCGTGGGCAGTAATGCCCCAGCACTCGATGCCGAGTAAAAAAGAAAATTACGCCGGTTCATATGATCAAACTCCTCAAATAGGGCTTAAAAACACGAACAAACCTCACAGTTTGGCAACGGAAACAAACTGTGCAAATAGCCTCAACAAAGCAGGTTTTCAACTCACTCGTTCCTGCCCCAACATCAACTGTTAACTGCGCCGGTCAGTCTAGACTCGACACGGCAATTGAGACAGACTAACTCGAAACCGTAGGAGTATGCGCGTGCGAAAGCTTGGTCAGCGCAATCAGCGTCTGATTCTTCTCGAGTTCAATGAACTGCTGGGCAATCTTGAGCAGGCTCTGGCGTTCGAGGCTTGATCACGTAGGACCTTCGGATCGGAGCCGATTGAGCAGGAACTCAAGCTAACACGCTGTGATTTCCGGTCCAATCGAATTATGGAGAGTGCCTGGTGATCACGCTGATCGTCCCCACCCGCAACCGCGCGCATACTTTGCGGCTCGTAGCGCCCAGCTACTTTGCCCAGGAAGGCGTAAGCGAATTGATCTTCGTCAATGATGCCGGCGATGACGACACGTCCGCGGTCATCGCTGAGATAGCGCAGCAGTTTCCGCAGAAAATAGTGCGAATTCTGCGCAACGAAATCCGGGCCGGCGCAGCTCAGTCGCGTAATTTCGGAATAGCCGCAAGCACGAATGACATCATTCTATTTTGTGATGACGACGAATATCTCGAAAGCGGATACGCGCGAATCCTTCTGCAGAAGCTGCATGCGCTGGATGCGGGCGCTATCTCTGGGCGTCGCATCTACATGCAGCCGGGCGAGAGTAAGATGCAGGCGCTGCAGCGATTCGGCTCGGGCCTGCGTGCTACCAAGCCTTTCCGGCCGTTGATCTGTGAATCCGTTAATGGCGCAAAATTTTCCGGTGACATCGCGATTCCGGTTACCAACGCGATAATCCTCACGAAAAAGAGCCTGCTGCTAAAATTTCCTTTCGATGACTACTACGCCAGAGGCAATGGCTATCGCGAGGAGACCGATTTTCAGATGAATTTATTCGTGAACGGTTTCGATGTCCATGTAACAAACGACTGCCATAGTTTTCATCTGCCCCCGTCACAGGTTCGCACGGGGGGCCAACGAACCGGTCCGCTCAAGCGACTCTACTGGTCGATCTATTACACTCACTATTTCTTTGGAAAATATTATGAGCGCTACGCGAAGCGCCTTGGATTGAGATCCCCGCGCTGGTTTGCCCTCGTTGCATTTTCCACATTCGCCGCGTACCGCGAGACACTGCGCCCGGTGCTCCACGCTGTCGCCACGCGGATGTTGGCCCGCCGCCGCGCGTCCGCAGAACATCTCTCCGAGACTTAGCGTGAGAACCATGAATGACATTTCTGAAAAGTTGTCTACGCCGCCTCGTCGGACGGACATCAGCCCCAAGCCAAGCGGTTTCCTCGAGAGCGTCCTGACCTTTGTCATTCCGATACGCCACCCACAGAACTCACCGGACTGGCCGGCGCTCAAGCAGAGACTCGCGGAAACCATCCGCTCAATTGCCGGTCAAGACGACGTTCGCTGGCGGGCCATCATTGTTGCGAATGAGGGTTCTGACTTGCCGGCGTTGCCGAGCAATTTTGAACTCAAGCAGGTTGATTTCTCCCCCAATCCAATGTTCGAGCAGAAGGATAATGACCTCGAGGCTTTCCGCAATAGCTTCCGTTTCGACAAGGGGCGGCGCGTGCTCGCAGGCATTCTGCAGGCTGATAGGACTGGTTACGTCATGGTTGTGGATGATGACGACTTTGTGAGCTGCCGCCTGACGAGTTTCGTTGCGGGTCACCTGGGAGAGAACGGCTGGTATGTGCGGGATGGCTATATCTGGGGCGATGGCGGCAAGTTGATTTGCAAGTATGCTGATTTTTCGAAAGTCTGCGGGACATCACACATCATCCGGGCAGACCTGTTCAAATTGCCGGCTAGCGTTGAGGCGGCCGATCCTGACTACATTCGCAAGATATTCGGCAGCCATATCTACATACGCGAATATCTGGAGAAGCGAGGCGAACCTCTCGAACCACTGCCCTTTGCAGGCGCCATCTACCGCGTTGGCCATGCCGGTGCCCACAGTAAATCGGCTGGACTGATCAGACAGTTTTTTATCAAGCGCGAACTACTTAAGAATCCTCTCAAACTCGTTGGGCGGTTTGCCCGACTGCGGCTTCTGGGCGCTAACGTGCGGCGCCAATTCTGGGGACACCCCGTGGCCGGTGAGTCCCACTGAAACACGCCCTCCCCACGGCGCCACCGATGTCCAATTCCGACAGGGCGGTTAGTCGCAGTACGACAGCAAAATCCTTGGCCTGGAGCATGATTGAGAACGGTGGTCTTGCGATCATTTCCTTTATCTCGCTGATCGTCTATTTACGGCTCCTCTCAGCTGCGGATTTTGGCCTATTCTCGACAGCACTCGCTCTCATCGAGTTGTTGGGCGTGTTGGTGACCATGCTGTTTCACAACGCGCTGGTGCAGCGGTCAGATGTCACTGATCTGCATTTCAATACGGCCTTTACCGCTACGATGGCTCTGAGCTTGATCATGGCGCTCGGCTGCTGGGCAATGGCGCCTATTTTTGCCGCGTGGGTCCATCAGCCGAGCGCCGCTCGAGTTCTCATCTGGATGTGCCTGGTTTTCCCATGCTCGGGCGTTAGCGCCACGCTGGTCGCCCAGCAACGGCGTCGATTTGCCTTTCGATCCTTGGCGCTTCGCTCGCTGATCGGTCGGTTGATTGGCGGGGGTATCGGCATCGCGGCCGCATTCATGGGAGCGGGGCTTTGGAGCCTGGTACTTCAGCAAGTACTGATAGCCGCCATCGGCTCTGTCGTACTGTGGGTCACATCTGACGAAACTCCTCGTCTGCAGTTTCGCTACAGCGAATTCAAGCAAATGATTGGCTTTGGCGTGCTTTCCGTGTGTGGCATTTTCTTATCGTCTTCGATAAGAAGAGTGTTTACGATATTGGCTTCCTCGATTCTCGGCGTCGAGGCCGCCGGCTACCTCAACTTAAGCTTCCGCATCGTTGACGTGTTTTGGGTGATTGCGGCCACGGCCGTTTCACAGGTGGCTCTACCGTTGTTGGCTGGTCTTCAATTCGACCCTGTTCGCCTCAAGCGGGCCTACCAAGCGTCGACGCAATTCTCCTGCCTCGCTCTCTACCCCTGCTTCGTTGGTCTGGGCTCTTTGGCGCCGGACATCGTCGAGGTGCTATTTGGTCATCGATGGCAACCCAGTTCGCCCTACGCCGCAGTTCTCGGCTTTCTCGTCCTCCTGCAGGCGCCGCGCCTGCCGTTTACGCCTTTCTTGACGGCGCTTGGGAAGCCCCGAGATGCTCTGGTAGGGTTGATTGCGGAACTGCTCTTCATGCTGGGCGTCGCATGGTCATTCGGGATGCCCTCCCTGGACTGGGCCATTGCCATATGGACCGCAAGCGAGTGCGTGCTGGTTCTGGTTTCAAGCTGGGTGCTGAGACGGGCGGCCGGATACACCGTTTTGGAGCAGTTTGGCGGAACTCTAAACCCATTACTCGCCTCCTTGCTGATGGCCGCCGTGGTGATCGAGACTCGCGTGCAACTGTCCGCCGATTTTGGACCGGTTCTACGGTTGACCGTGCTTCTCCCGCTGGGCGCAATAATCTTTGTGGGCGCGATGTTCCTTCTCGATCGACAGCTACTCAAAGACTTCCTAGGGTTCGTGCGAACCGCCTTCGAAAATCGATGGAAGAGACCAGAGACGCTCTAACGAGAGTAACCGGGAGTTGGGGGTGTGCTATGCGGCGAGATTCCTCTCATGCCCGTGCCGGAGATCTGGATACCAGCGTTTGAAGCTCGTATGTAAATTGTCATTGAGTGCTTGAACTCGAATCTGCAATCGAAGATGGTCACCGCATGGGGTCCATCACATCTGCTGCTTCTTTACAAACCGCTTGGCGATGAGTTGGTTGATCGTCGATTCCACAAAGCTCGTCGAAATTCGTTCTCCACATCAATGACGCTCCCCGTAGTTGACTTTGTGTGCGTCTGATTAGTTATCTTCGTGTGGTAGTTAGCTACGAACGCAATCTGGGCCGACGGATTTGCGTACATTTTGGCCTAGTGGTTGGGATCACCTCGCCGCGCAAGTGCCACGGGCGGCTCGAGCGGCGTCCTCGCAAGGCTGTAGGTTGTAGTAAAAGCATCGGGTTTCCGCAGCCGTCACGACGCAGAACGGCGCGCTGCCGACCGGGGGGTGCTCGCCTGCAACATTGCCAACACAAGCGCCCCTTGCACTTTCGGCCGCGCGTTCGCAGCTCGGCTTATCGTAGTAATAGCAGCGCCTGCCAGCCGCAGTGACGACACAGAACGGCGCCCCAGAGGCCACTGCGGTTATAAGCATGGCAATCGAGGCGAGCAAGGTGCGGGTGAAGGAACGCATAGGAACTCCCTTTCTGGTTGATATCGACTCGTATATCCAATCAGCCGTTCCCAGCGCTCTGCTCCCGCTTATTGGTTCTCTATATCACAAATAGTCCCTTTTTGGACTATTCCAAACTCGACTTTAGCCTGCCCATCGCACAGCGGCTATGTAATGACTCATTCAACGCATCACGCGGACTACCAGGTTCTCTTATCGCTATTTAAGGCAGCGCGCGGGCGTGCTCGTTTCACACAAGTTGCGCTGGACGAGAAACCCGGGGTACCCAAACATTTGTTTCAAAATATGAGGGTGGTGAGCGCCGACTTGACATAGTGGAAATTGTCGAGATTTGCGAGATGATGAGCCTAATCATGCGTTCAGAGCCCGCGCGAACCCGCCTGCGCTGGGAGCAGTTCGACTTGAAGGCAGCGTATCGCCGGCATTATCAGCGTTCACCAACGATTCGCGGTCTGCCTTAGCCTTAGCCTTATCAGCGATGCTTCCGCTCATCGCTTCATCTTTGAAGTGCGCAAGTGGCGCTTGCTATTTCCATGCGTACAACTTCATTGGCTCGACATCACTGATCGCAGCGGGCTTTTGAAGTAAGAACAGATTGTAGGAAGCAAGATTTCGAATACCTAGGGCAAAGCACAAAATGTCATAGGTGTAGGAAAGAATCCAAAGCGGAAAAAAGAACTCAGCATAATAGCTGCTGTAGAACCCAGGACAGTGGTATACCTCGGAGAAGCCGTTTTCTTTTGCCATTGCTGCAAAGGCTGAGTAATGCGTTCGATCATAATAGGCGGTGAAACCTAGCACGCCTGCATCATCACCTGTTGCGACACCGATCAATGACCCGGCGCCCTTTTTAGGCAACAAGCGATTAACAATTGCGAATGGCGCATAGCGTCCTGGAAATTGTGCTATCAGAAAGCCACCGGGACGAAGAGCTAAGAATGCGTTGCGCAAAAATGTGTCATTGTCTTTAAAATGCTCGACTCCTGAGGAGACCATGAAAAGATCAACGGAGTCGGGCGTCAGAGGGATTCTGTTCGTAACGTCGCATTGAATTTTCTCGTCTAAGCTTCGGTTCTCATCCATCTCGTTGGCGTCGATATCCAGCCCGATAAGGTGGATGTCGTACCAGCGTTTGTAGTAGTCGGGAAATTGCCAGGCTGCCCCAGCCCCGCAATCGACAACGCGTTTGGTTTTAGGATGTGAAAGAAGGATTGCCCCTAGTTTGCGGTAAACGCCGAACGCGTTTGCCTCATGAATATGTGTAGGGGTCAATCGGCGAGATAATCGGCGGTTGATTGCTATGAATTGGCTCAAAATTCCCATATTCGCCTTATGCCTTCCCACCTTGATGGGGTATGCCATCTGTCTCGACATGAGCGCCGAGAGCCAAGCACGATATTGAATGCGGCAATTAGATTGCTAATTGTGATCCCCCTCACAGCGTTACGGCAGCGCATCGACTATATATGCGCTTCACCTCATTAGCCAACGAACTGTGTGTTTTGCCTCAGCTGATGTGCCATCGGTACGGTTCCCGAGCTATCGTGTCGAGCTTCTTGGGACCCCACAAATAGGTGGGGAGCCTCGCGGTACAGCAGCCGCCATGGTCACAACTGGTGTGTTCATGGAATGTCAGCGGAGACTCGGCTAGACCGCGCTATCCAGCGGCTGCAGAAGAAGCTGGACCCAGAGGAAACTGACGGAGATTTTTCTCCCGACTACTACCCGCGTCGTCCGCCATGAATGCGACGACGCATGTACCGGCGGCTGGCCGAGCGGCTGGACCAGTTGCAACAGGCGAGGGATGACATTTGGAACGTCCGGCTGTTCAGATTCGTGCGTCGGTGGGGCGCTACGCCTGAGGCCCTTCTGAACTGATACCCCCGGTTAACCAATAGATTTCGGAAATATCGCACCCTCCGATGTAGACATATGCACAAGCAGCCATTCAGAGAGCTTTCGGGTTCGGCACGCACTGGTTCGGAGAACGGATGAAGGTTTTCGATCTGAATCAGTTTGGATCGGATTGTGTTGTAGAAACTGACCTTTGCATCATTGGCAGTGGGCCGGCCGGCATGTCGATCGCGAACGAATTTGCCGGGACAGATACTCGCGTCCTAGTGCTTGAAGGTGGCGGAATGGAGGCAGAGCCGGAGACGCAGGCCCTCTATGAAATCCTCAACACAGGTGCGCCCCGAGTGATGAATCAGGACCTCATGCGGATGCGCATTCTGGGTGGCAGTTCGCATGTCTGGGCCGGTCGTTGCGCGCCATTTGACGAGTGGGATTATGAACATCGCTCATGGGTGCCTTATTCGGGATGGCCCCTTACCAGCGAAGATCTTGAGCCTTACGTGAGGCGCGCCGCCCCATACCTAGGTCTAGCAGCGCTTTCGTATGACGAGACCCTGTGGCGGAACTTCAAGGTCGATCCGCCGAGGCCTGCGCTTCACAGCCCATTCCTTCGACCCATGTTCTGGCAGTACAGTAAACGCCCCGTCGGCCCGGGGGCGGCGCACTTCGGTCACGAATTGGCTGATTCCGACGCGCGAAATATCGAGATCCTCCTACACGCCAACGTCACGCATATCAACCTCAGCCCCGACGGCACGCGCTTCGACTCCGTCGACATCGCCAACCTGGGCGGCAAGCACGCCCGCATCCGCGCGAAGGCCGCGGTGCTATGCTGCGGAGGGGTCGAAAATGCGCGACTTCTGCTCGCGTCGAACCGTGTGTTTTCCGCGGGCGTCGGCAATCAGCACGATATGGTCGGGCGGTTTCTCTTGGACCACACCTGCGGTCCATGTGGATATTTCGATCCCGAGCAGGCGTTTGCTATCCGAGCTCGATTTGGGCATTACTGGGTGGATGATGAACACGGGAGGCATGTCTACCTGCACGGTGTTGGTCTGACCAATCGGGTGCAGGAGGAAGAGGGACTGCTGAACTGTCATGCCTACCTGGCGTGGTTCGACCCGACCGAGGACGACCCATGGGCCGCGTTGAAGCGATTGAAATCCTCGTTCCGGTCTCGACGCATTTCGGGGCGAGATGCGCGGCGCGTGCTGGGCAATCTGGGAGAGATAGGCAGAGGTCTCTACCGGCGCCGCTTCCAACACCGGCCTCAACTACAGAGCTTCAAGAGAGTTGAACTCCACCTGATGTTGGAGCAGATGCCCGATCCCGATAGCCGTGTGACCCTCAGCGAAGACAAGAGAGATGCGCTTGGGATGCCGTTATCCAAAATCCATTGGAAGATCGGCGATTCAGAACGGAAGACGGCGCGGCGAATGGTGCAACTGTTCGTGGAAGAGTGTAAGCAGCTGGGGCTGCCGATTCCTCAAGGCATCCCGCCGCTGGAGGGCTTGAACGAGTGGATCGCACGTTGCACAGAGAAGGCCCATCCGACGGGAGCTACGCGGATGTCCGCTGACCCGAAAGAAGGAGTGGTCGACATAAATTGCCAGGTGCATGGCGTGAGCGGTTTGTTTGTATCAGGCAGTTCGGTCTTTCCCACCACCGGGGCAGCAAATCCTACCTTAATGATTGTGGCGACCGCTGTGCGATTGGCGGACCACCTCAAGACGCACATCTGAATGCTCCTGCGGTCGAGGCGGCTGACCAAACAGATACGCGTCGTTGCCGGTCTAGACAATATGGCCTGACCCGCAGCATCGAGGGGTCAGGCCATATTGTCTAACCAGGTATGCCAGAGTCGGCATTGGGATTGTGTCATCGATTGCTGTCGCGCCGATCCAACGGTCCAGATTGACCTGGACTGGTCCGCGGCGAATGGAGCCTTGATGGCAGTCAATGTCAATCGGCCCAGCTAATTTTCCGGCGCGCGTAGCGCGCGAGTCCAACCTCCCGACAGTATGAACCTCGGAAATGTGACCCATTGTTCGAGAATTATCCGGGCCACTGCATTTCCTGCACCTGTGAATGGCTCCGGAGGAGTCTTCTCCAGCTTGTGCCCCCGTCCCTGCAACACAATTGATACAATCATGCAGACAAAGCCGATTGCTGCCCAGACTGCAGAGGTGCGCAGCAACGCCACGATCAGAGTCACGTTGCCGCCCAGAAATAACGGTACGGCCAGAATGTGGATAATCAAATTGGCATGGGCGCGGTGGTAGCGCACGTATCCGTCCCATTGCCACTGAATTAGTTGAGCAGCACCCATGTTGCTCTCCCCTGGAGCTCTCCGGTCACCAGGCCGGCATGGAGCGTCATTTCGTCGGACCTAAGGTTGCGGCATCGCGAGTGGGACCTCGGGCTTCGAATTCGATCGTGTCCCCTCCTTTGGCGGGTTGCTCCGGCCGTGGTAGGTATAGACGAGCGAAAATTTCACGGTATCGGTGAGATTCTTGCCGGCCGAGTGCAGGATATTGCAATGGAAAAACACGGCGTCGCCAGATGCGAGCCGTGGTGACTCCGCTGCACGGATGATATCGTAATTGTCCGCGCGATCGGCGCGGAAGAATTTCGCCTCGTCGAACCGCTCGGCATCGAACGTCATCCGATGCGAACCCGGCACGAACCATAGCGCGCCATTATCGATATTCTCTTCGCCGAGGGCGAACCAGACCGAGACGAGATCCTCGCGTGTGAACGACCAGTAGCGAATATCGCGATGCCAGTTTGTCAGGCTTCCATATAGGGGATGCTTGGTCATCAGGCAATTGTGATGGGCGCGCGACATCAACACGCTTTCACCAAAATAGGCTTCCATCCAATCGCGCAAATCGGGCGAAGTTCCGCACCGCGCGAATACTGGGTCACGAGCATAGGCATCAAGCAGCCGGCGCACCGTCTCACCGCCGATGGCGGTGCGGGACGGCGGCGCCCCCGGATATTGCAGATCGACTTCGAATTCAAGCGGGTCAGCCCGGGCGGCGAGTTGTGCTCTCGCAACGTCGTTGAGCTCCCTCAGCCCGTCGGCCGAGACGAAGTGCGGTACGACGATATAACCCTTGGCGTGGAGCTGTTCGATCTGCACCTTGCGCAACGAGTTGTTTACCAAGCTCTATTTACCTCCTGTCGAGATATCACGAACGGGCCCAGGCCTCATTGCTCGCACGCTTTTGACCTCAAAGGCGCGGAATTAAGGTTATTTGACACCCGGTCGGATCGTCTCAGGTAATCGTGAGATTATCCCGCAGCGCCTCACTAATCGTGAGATTTTCCCGCAAAAACGACTTGCGGGCCGGCCAGCGCGCCGTAGCTAATTGATCCAATGAATGGTGCAGCGCCGCTAAAGTACGTTCGGATCCGTTTCTTGAAGCCAACCCGACTAGCTCGGTTTACTGGTGATCCGCAGGTGATTTCGCCGAAGTTTGCGTGTCTGGACTACAGCGTTGCCAAGGGCGGACCCTGGTGGCGTATCGGTGTGCGTCGTGAGCGCGTCCATATCCGCCTGCATGCGTTCCTTATTTTCGTCCGACCAGTGAGCGCCGGGTTTCAGTTTGCTGTTGGATTGGGGTCGCGGTATGGAGGCTGTCTTGCTTTCTCTTGGCGACTTTCGTGCGCCGATCTTTAGCTTGAGTGTGACGCGGGGCGATGTGGGTTTAGAGGAGGAGTTCGAATTGTTCATGCAACTATTGGGCACCTATTTCAGTTTGTTAGGCTGCTCGGGTCGGCGTCGAACTGGATCACGGGCGAGATATTAGACATCGGTTATGACGTTTGTACATCTACGGGAGAGCCGCATTCCGGCGGGTCGTTAGCGGAGCAGACATGTCGAAACGGCGCGGCACGGACGCGGACTGAAAATCGTGACGGCGAACTTTTAATACTACTCCACGCGGCCGCAAATTACTGCTCTGAGTTAAATTACAAAAATTGTGTGCGACACCGTTATATACTCGGATTGAACAGGGGGTGCATCCCACTGTGGGATCCAACAGTAGGCAGACACGGAGGCAATTGATGGTCACGAAACGCGAATCAATTGGAAAGAAGACGGCAAAGCGGGCGGTGAGCGCGGCACCTGAGCTGACGGAGAGCTCGGTGATCGCGGTCTTGGAGTCGCGGGAACCCACCACGGCCGTCTCCACGGGTATCGACTCGGACGTTCGGCGCCAGCTGGTGGCGGCGGAGGCGTATTTCCTGGCCGAGCGGCGCGGATTTTCGGCCGGCCACGAGCTCGAGGATTGGGTAGCCGCCGAAGCGGCGGTGGACTTGCGATGCCATAAGATGAAGGTCGCTTAGTGTAGCGGACGCAGTTCGCCGCTAAGGACATACCAAACCGCTGGCCTAGCGGCACTGCGGAACATATAGACACCAGGCGAACGCCGCGGTGCGGGTTGGCGACGTTGCCGCCATAGGACACCCATCAGGAGAACCGACACACGGGCGACGGATCGGCGATGTAAGATTCACTCAAATGCATGAAGCGAATTGTCTGTGTACAGGAGCGCGCCCCAATGAGTCAACAGCAACAACAGATTCTCGACCAATTATCCATCGATACCTTGCGATTTCTCGCCGTCGATCAGGTCGAGAGAGCAAAGAGTGGGCATCCGGGAGCGCCATTGGGCTGTGCGCCCATCGCCTATCTACTGTTCCATAAGGTCATGAAATTCAACCCTGCTGATCCTTTGTGGTCGGACCGCGATCGCTTCGTATTATCGAACGGTCACGCGTCGGCGTTGTTGTACGGCGTGCTACATTTGACCGGCTACGATCTTCCCCTCGAACAGTTGCAGCAGTTTCGTCAGTGGGGTTCACATACGCCGGGGCATCCCGAGTACGGCGAAACTCCAGGCGTCGAAGTGACCACTGGACCCCTAGGGCAGGGCTTCGCTGCGGCCGTGGGCCTTGCCATCGCGGAGCGACACCTCGCTGCAATCTACAACCATGAGGACCATACACCGGTCGACCACCACACCTACGTCTTGTGCGGCGATGGGGATTTGATGGAGGGCATCTCACACGAAGCTGCCTCCCTTGCCGGGACTTTGGGGCTTGGCAAGCTAATCGTTCTATACGATGACAATTTGATTTCTCTCGATGGTCCCACTGAATTGAGCTTCACCGAGGATGTGACCAGGAGGTTCGAGGGGTATCACTGGCACGTGCAGATGGTCGATGATGGCAATGACCTGGTGGCACTAGAGCGGGCCATTGATGCAGCGAAAGCGGTTACAACTAAGCCGTCGCTGATTCGCGTTCGCACGGTGATTGGCTATGGTTCACCGAAGGCGGGGACCAATGGCGCGCACGGTGAAGCGTTGGGACCCGAGGCCACCAAGATAACCAAAAGAAATCTTGGGTTCCCCGACGACAAAAGCTTCTACATACCCGAAGAGGCGGCGGCTAATTGGCGCAAGGCCGTGGAGCGGGGCAGGAAGGCGCAGGAAGAATGGAATGCAAGGTTCGAGGCTTACAAGAAGGCGTACCCGGCGCTTGGCCAACGCTACGATCGCACGACGTCCATGAAGCTCGCAAAAGGATGGGAGGAGTCCATTCCGCGCTTTTCAACCGAAAAAGCGATAGCGACGCGAAACGCCGGCAACACCGTCATGAATGCCATCGCAAAGGTGGTTCCGGAGCTCTTTGGCGGCGCTGCGGATCTCACATCATCGACCAAGACGATATTCAAAGAATCGCCCAGCTTTCACGTCGATCCTAAGGGACGAAACGTCTTCTTTGGTGTGCGTGAATTCGGCATGATGGCCGCCGTCAATGGCATTGCCGCCCATGGGGGCCTGATTCCATTCGGCTCCACATTCTTCACGTTCTCCGACTACTGCCGATCGGCACTGCGCATGGGCGCATTGCAAGGTTCTCATTCCTTGTACATCTTCACGCACGACTCGGTGGGCTTAGGTGAGGACGGCCCGACGCATCAACCCGTCGAGCACCTTATGGCACTTCGGGCAATTCCGCGGCTCACCGATTTCAGACCTGCAGATGCGAACGAGACGGCGGCGTGCTGGCGCCTGGCGCTCGAGCGTAAATCGGCAAGCTTCATGGCGCTGAGTCGACAGGATCTGCCGGTACTGGACCTTGCGAAATATCGAGTCTATGAGGGCGTCAGCAAGGGAGCGTATATTCTCGACGGCAGCGGCAAAGACGTCATACTGGTCGCCACCGGTTCAGAAGTCTCGCTGATCCTCAGAGCGGCTGAGGAGTTGAGAGGCGCTGGTATCCATTCGACGCTGGTATCCATGCCGAGCTTTAAGATATTCGAAGAACAAGACGAGGCGTACAAAAACGCGATTTTCCCGAAGAATGTACCCACGATTTCAGTCGAGGCGGGTGCGACGCTAGGCTGGTGGAAATATATCGGACGTGATGGTGTCGCGATAGGTATTGACCGCTTTGGTGCCTCGGCCCCCGGTGCGGTTGCGCTGGAGAAGCTCGGAATTTCCGTCGCTCACGTCGTTGCGGTAGTGAAAAACGCATTGAAAAAGGACCACTGATACGAGCTGTGACATAAGGACTTTCATTGTGCGCACTGGCGTATTGGCAGTCTCACGATTAGTGAGACGCGACAAAGTAGATAGCGATCGGATTTTCCAAGCTTGTGCCCTTGAGTCTTTGATCGCGAAGGGCTATTGAGGCGTGAATTCAGAACGGAGTTTTGTCGGCTTTGGTTCGCAGGAATATGCTCTATCCGGCAAACTGTCCACTGGAAAAGGCGGCGGTTTACCGCCATTACTTCTTACAGCCTTGATTGTTCGCGCCCTTGGCGCAGGTCGTGCCATTGGGCCCCGTGGCGACGCCCATTCCATTCTTCGTCTTGGCCTTTCCACCGCTACTGGTTTGGGTAGTCTTCACGCCGTTCTGGTTCGTTTGCGAGACGGCCGCATTACCGGTGTGCGGGTTGTAGGCGGCTTTGGAACCGTTGCTGTTTTGCGCGGTGGTCACGCCGCTTTGAGACTTCTGTGCCGTCGTGACGGTCCCCGTGCTCGGGTTGACGGCGGCGGCACTCTGCCCGTTGCTGCACACGGTCTTACCACGCACGTTGGTGACGCAATCCGCCGCAAATGTGCCGGAAGCGAACAACAGACACGCAATCATTGATACGGCCTTCATCTTGAATCTCCCTACTCGAGGATCGATGGGCACGTGCCGAGCGTCAACAATCATCATCCAAATTTCTTGGCGAGTACATTGGCAGAAGGTCCAATGCGAGGCGCACAGGGGGCCTAGCGCCGCCAGCAGTCCGATCCCGGTGGCGGCTTCCAACACGGCCGTCACGATGAGGAGCGCTCTCATGTACTGGCCACGGCTCGCCGATGCCAGCTGGCCTATTTCTTATTCCTCGGATCATCAGACGGGTGAATATAGTTGATTTCCAAGGGAGACATTCCATGCACTTGGACAACCACGTCCCCGCTTGCCATGACGTAGTGATGCATGTTCGGATCCACGTAGCCGAAGCTGCCAGCCGGAAAGGTCTTCATCGTGCTTTCCTCGAAAGTGTCTCCCATGCCCATTTTGAAATTACCCGAGAGCACGGTTGCATTTTCGCGGTTGGGATGCCAATGGGGCGGAATGCGGTAGCCGTTTGGCATCTTCAGCCGGATCGTAAAATCTCCCGTCGAGGCGGTGGGATCTCCCTCCAGCACAGCGAGTTGCGCCCCCGGGGGTAGGAACGCAGGCACAGGTCCGTACTGAATCTGGTCGGGTGTAAACAAGTTGTGGGGTGGCGCCTGCACGACCGCAACGGCGGATGCACTCAACAATACGAGTAATAGCGCGGTTTTCATGAATTAGCTCCCAATCGATATGTAGGCTCTTTGATGGGTCACACGCGAGCGTGCATTCGCAGGCGTGCTTCTCGGCTGGCGACTTCTCCTCGCTGGCGCGCTCTATTGATGCTCCCGACCGGCGTGCTGTCGTGCGCCGCATTACCGGTGACATCGAAATAGGTCGCATCGGCGAGGTCGGCCGGAAGCTGCGATTTAGGGAGAAGCGTGAGCCGCGCAACCGTGTGGAACGGCGCTTCGGATTCGTTCCACTCCACACTCGCGTTCTCCGTCCAGAAGCGAGCATCCCATCGCTTGCCCCAATAGGTCATGCGGTCGGCGTCGAGGAACTGCAGCCTGAAGTCGTAGGCGCTCATCTTGGTATCTTCATTGAGGTGGCGGACCAGTTCATACTGCAATGCGTTCGGATTACTGCGTTGCAGAGGGTGCGCCGGATTGTCAGCCAGGGGCGTGGCGCCGTACTTCACCACGTCGGTGGGTCCATGGCGAAAGGGGACATTGCTTCCGTAGCGAAGCTGCTGATAGGGCCGTATTTTCTGGTGGGTCTGTACCTGCACCAAGGCGAGAGTCCTCACCACGCGCAATTTGTCCTTGAACGGCAAAGCCCACAGGCCGGCGGCTGGGTTCGATGCGGTCAGCAGATTCATGATCGCGAGAAAGGCACGCGCATCGTTGATGGGCAGCGTGGTGGTGTTTTGCAGGGAGAAATCCTGTCTGGCGACGTTCTCGAAGGGCCGCGCCGTGCCCTCTCGTGTCAGATCGACCGAGAATGACATCGAGCGGACGTCGGCCTTGAAATCCGAGTTCACCTTGGGGTCCGCGTTCGCGAACCGAACCACGGCGGGATAGATGCCGGGCACGGCAAAGACTCCCCGCGCGAGCCGCGCCGCCAAGCCGGGATCGCGTCCCGCTCTCACGTCATAGACTTCGAATTGGGCGCGAGCGGCGGTACCCTTCGCATGTGTACCGCGGCCGAGCGGCCGGTGTTGTTGCTCGGCGGCATTCGCCTGCAGCAGGAGGACTTTCTCGACAATCGCCTCAATGCAGGCCGCTTCGGCGCCGAGGTCACGTTCCGCATCGCTGCCCGTCACGCCGAACATTCGCGTCAGAAATAGCATGCTCACCGCAGTGTGGAGATAAATTTGATTGCGGTGATGCTGGGTAGAAAACAATATGCGGCAGCCTTCGTCGTTACAAAGGTAGAGAACCCCGTGATCTCGATGGGGGGCGCGCCATCCGCCTGCGGAATCACGAAAATGCTCTCCGCCGGGTCTTGCGTGCCGATCATCGGATCCTTGGACTTAGGGTGCAGCCGAACCGCCCCGGCGAATGCGCTGTCATTCACCCACTGGCTCAGCACGAACTCGTACTGATTCTCGAAGCTCGAATTGATGAAGTAGCCGAGAAGCCCCCGCTCGATGCCGTCGTAGGGCTGCTGGGGATCATAGGCTGGGCCGTAGGGCATGCCGCGGCGGATCAGGCGGTGGGTATTGTTGCTGCCACCCGGCTGGCTTTGGCCAGTCACTGGCTGGCCGCGCGGATTGATGCGGCGCATGTGCGCGCCGACCGGGCAACGGACTCCTTTGGGATCGCCCGATCCATCCTCGTTCACGTAATCGTAATTATTCAGCTGCTCTATAGGTATCCCCCCGGGAGGGCTATCAGTATCCGGCGACAGGGCGAGAGGCACCCCGTTGCGCCAGCGTCCGCACATCTTGGCGGCGAGCAGTTCGGGATCGATCTGGTGCTTATTCGATTGCAGGAAATTCTCAAAGCCCACCACGTCCGTCATGGCGATCTTGAAGCAAGCAAAGCTGCCGTTGAGGCCGAGTTCCCGGGGCTCCGGTACGATGTAGTTCTCCGCATCGTCCCGCAGGACGAAGAGCCAGGGTTCACAGGGCTGCTGATGATCCGGCGGATAGCGCTCCGGGCCGCCGTGAATCGTGGTCATGCTGATGCCGTCGGTGTATCCGAAGTGAACTTTCATCGTCGGGACCGGTTTCCCGTCCTTCATTTCCATCAGCGCCATTCCATCGCCACGCCAGATCTCTCGAAAGGCCCCGCCTTCGGTGAACAGTGCCGAGAGCCGATCGCTGTAGCTCGCCATCGCCTCCGGGCTGAGGGCGTGGAGAGTCACCAGGACATGATCGCTGCCCTTCCCAAAAGCGCTGATCCAGTTCGCCGGCGCGCTTGCTCCGGTATCGCCCACCAGTTTCGCTCGTTCGGCGGCGCCGGCGGTAAATGCGGGGAACGACTTGAACGACAGGGCTGGAACGCGATCTTTGATTTCGAGCGCGACCATTCCGGGCCAGGTAATGCCCACGTTCAGGCAATAGTCGGGCTTGCGGCGCGGGGCATCGGCGGGATTGTCGCCGGGTCCTGGCGCAAACCCGACATGCCAGTCTTCGGCGGTGGTGATCTGCGGCGCGGCAGACTCATCGCCGCTGACGAGCCGCCCCAGGAGCTTGCGTGCGTTCGCCGGGTCGGCCACCGTGAGTAAGAAATGCCGCACCATCGGCATCCGGTAGCCGCGCAGGATGAATCCCTGAATATCGGGAAGATCGAGCACGTTTGTGCCGCGTGCTGCCGAACCGCGGTCCGATGGCGAAGATCCGTGTTCACCGCGCCCAAACAGACGGCCCAATAGCCCGCCGCGGTCCTTTGCTGCCGGCGCTTGAGTCTTGTCGCCCTCGCTCATCGCGAACCCGATGCTGCTTTGCTATCGGCAATCAGGGCGTGGATGTCTTGAACCGAGAGGCCAGGGTACGCCAGGTAGAAGCCGATTGGATCGCGATTCGCACCGGCCGCAAAGTCGATGAACTCCTGGACGTACTTTCGGCAGGGTGAAGGCGGCGGATCCTTGACGAATTTGAACACCAGATCGAATACCGGTCCGATGTACTTCGTGAAATCGGCGATATAGTCATTGAATGAACCGTCATACACCGTAAAGAAACCCACCTGGTTGTTTCCCAGCGGGATGAACTGGGCGAAGTGCGGTGTTCCGACCTGGGCGAGATCTTTCTGAGTCCTGTGCGCCCTTGCATACAACAGCATTTCCACCTCGACGTAGGCGAGCTTTGATTTGATGGGCAGGATCACCAGGAATGGGAGTTGTTTGCTGCCGCCGGTGACGCCTGCCGCAGCCGCCAGTGCTTTGATGTCCTTGACGGTCACGTCCGGGTAGGCGCTGAACAGCGTCGCCGCCCGCAAAAGGTGCCCCGCGCTCCAGTCGACGAAGGCCACGATGTTATTGGCGACCGGTGTGGCCGGCGGATTCTCGACATGCCGGAAAATCGCGTCGAACACCGGCCCCGCGGTCTTGCCGAGATCGGTCATGAGTGGCCCGAATTCGCCGTCGAAATCGCCGAGAAACAGCAGAGTCTTCTCGTCGAGGATCGTGAAACGCGAGGCGTGAACGGTGCCGTTCGTGTCCAATGCCGAAAACAGCGCCGGCACCAGGGTCGGCAACTGCTCCGCCAGCGCCTTCGAATCCGCGGGCGCATTTAAGGGAAACCTGAGGGTGAAGTGGTTCTGGCTCACGGATTGGTCTCCTTAATCGTGCATGGATATCTGGGTCTTTCTCGGACCTACCGGTTAGTCTCTGTCCGCCGCCAATTTTCTTGCTGCGTCTTCTTTGTCCTGCGCCGTCAGCTGCTCCGGCCCTAGTTTGAACGTCAGCTTGTTGATCGTGCCGTTGAAGCGGAAAGGCACCTGGTAGCTGTCGTCCACCGGTGAGCGCAAATCAATACCAATGTCGAAGGTTTCATCGGCGGTCATTAAGAGCGGAATCGTGTGCTCGATCGTCTTGCGCGCGAGTTCCTTGCCGTCCACCGAGAGAACGCCGGTACCGCCCTTGCCGGGGCCGGGACCGTCATACTTGAAATCGAACACGATCGTGTGCTTGCCCGCCTTGAGCGAGGAGCCCAACCAATCCTCCCCGCCCACGCCGCCCTCCCAGCGGAAGCGCTCCAGATCGAGCAGGTTGTACTCGAACACCGGCTTGCCTTTGAGAAGGTACAGTCCATAGCCGCCGAAGCGGCCGCCCAAGGTCACGATCATTCCCTCCGCGCCCTCCTTGGGAATCGTCACGTCGGCCGTGATCGTGTAGTCCTTGTCCAGAATGCTGGGGGCGTTGCCCGGAGGAATGCCGGCATTTTCACCCGTATAGGTGAATACCGTGCGCCCGGCGACCGCGCTCGGCCGCGGCGTCAGGAGCCGCGCGAAGCCGGTGTTATCCAACGGGAAGACGTTGTACTTGGCCGCCTCCGTCGCGAACAAGGCCTGCATTTCCTTGAGCTTGTCCGGCATCTTCGCGGCGAGGTCGTTGTATTGCGAGTAGTCCTCCGTGATGTTGTAAAGCTCCCACTGGTAGCCGGTGGCAAGGTCCGCCAGCTTGCCTGTTCCCAGCTCCCAAGACGGGGACGGAGGAGTGGTGTTAGCCATCCACCCGTCGTGGTAGATGCCGCGGTTCCCGACCATCTCGAAATACTGCGTATCGCGCTTGGAGGGCGCGTTGGCATTCGCTTTGTCGAAGGTGTACAGCATGCTCACGCCTTCGATCGGCCGCTGCTGGATGCCGTTGACCTGGTCGGGCGCCTTGATGCCGGCGGCCTCGAGAATGGTCGGTACGATATCGATGACGTGATGGAACTGCGTGCGCATGCCACCCACATCCTTGATGTGGCCGGGCCAGGAGATGGCCAAACCTTGCCGAGTCCCGCCGAAATGCGATGCCACCTGCTTAGTCCACTTGAACGGCGTATCGAACGCCCACGACCATTGCACCGCCATGTGCGGGTAGGTCTTGTCCGAGCCCCACTCCTCGTAATGCAATAATTGCAGCGCCTCCGGGGCCTTCAGAATGCCGTTGTAGGCGGTGAGCTGATTATAGGTGCCGTACAGCGTGCCCTCGGCGCTCGTGCCGTTGTCGCCGACGATGTAGATGATGAGCGTATTGTCGAGCTTCCCCTCATCTTGGACTTCTTGAATGACCCGGCCGATCTCATGGTCGGTATAGGCGGTGTAGCCGGCGAAGACCTCCGCCTCGCGCGCAAAGAGTTTCTTCTCCACCAACGACAGCGAGTCCCACCGCGGCAGCTTGGCGCCGCCAAACGCGGCCTGCCCGTCCGGCCACGGGGTGAGCTGCGTCCCCGCCGGGATCACGCCGAGCCGCTTCTGGTTGGCGAATATCTGTTCGCGCAGCTTCTCGTAGCCCATGTCGAACTTACCTTTGAATTTCTCGATCCATTCCTTCGTCGGCTGATGCGGCGAGTGGCTGCCGCCGGGCACGTAATAGACGAAGAACGGCTTGTCGGGCGCCGCCGCGTTCAAATCGCGCATGTGCTTGATGGCGTCATCCGCCATGTCGGTGATGAGGTTGTAGCCGGGCTTACCGATCCAGGGGAACACCTGCGTGGTGTTGCGAAACAAATAGGGCGTCCATTGGTCGGTCTCGCCGCCCATGAAGCCGTAGAAATACTCGAAGCCCATGCCGACCGGCCATTGATCGAAAGGCCCCGCGGCGCTGTATTGAAAGCTGGGCGTGTTGTGGTTCTTGCCGAACCAGGAGGTGGCGTAGCCGTTGTCCCGCAGGATCGTGCCGATGGTGGCGCTCTCCGCGCCGATGACCGAATCATAGCCGGGATACCCGGTGGACAATTCGCCGATGACGCCGAAACCCACCGAGTGGTGGTTGCGGCCGGTGATCAGCGCCGCGCGCGTCGGTGAACACAGCGCCGTGGAGTGGAACTGCGTGTAGCGCAATCCCGCCTTGGCGATGCGATCGAGGGCCGGTGTCGGGATGACGCCGCCGAAGGTGCTCGACACCCCATAGCCCTGATCGTCGGTCATGATCAGCAGGACGTTGGGCGCGCCCTTGGGCGGCACGACTCGCGGCGGCCAGTAGGGCTTCGAATTCTGGTAGGTCTCATTGATCACCCCGCCGAATTTCGCCGGCGGCGGCGGCAGCTGCCTGCCGTCAATCGTCGTCGTTGCGCTCGGCGAACCCGCGGTGCCGGTGACCTGCTGAGCATGAGTCGGCGCGAAGGCGAGCACGGTGACGAACAGGGTTGTCGCTAGTTTCGCGACGACAGCTTTTGATTTTCGTTCCATGATCTTTGCTCCATGGCGGCCATCGGTGTGTCAGTTAGCCAACCTAGCCAGTGCCTTGAGTTGCCGACCCCCGAATCCGGGGCGCGGCTTAATAGATGCTATACGTCTTGTCAGGGCCGCCGATCGTCCCATCGGCGTGGCAACGCGTAAATTGGTACAAAGTGCAATACCGTTACCTCCCTGGCGCGGGTCGGATGGAGGGGGATTAAAGTCCAATGGCAGAGCCAAACGGCAGCGCGGAGATTAGCAGCCGATGGCTGCGGTGACGCAGACACACCGCAACTACAAGGATTCTGTTTGCTCTAAGCCTGAAGTCGTGGTGCTTCCTCAACGGGAATCTTTTATGGTCTCAAGGACATTTGGAATCTGGATGCTCGCGCTAGCTCTCGCCAGCGGTGGTATCGCGGTCGCGCAAACCCCTCAGCCATCCCTTCAGGAACGTGTGGCCGCCCTCAAGACCGCTTTTGCGGTTAGCCAGGCGAACCTTCGGCAGTATGAATGGATCGAGACCACCGTCGTAAGCGTGAACGGCGAGGAGAAGTCACGCAAACAACAGCGCTGCTATTACGGTGCGGATGGGGTACTCCAGAAGGTCGTGGTCGATGCATCGCCGCCACCGGCCACGAAGCCGGGACTGCGAGGACGGATCATCGCGAACAAAAAGGCGGAGCTGACGGATTACATGCAGAGCGCGGTGAGTCTGGTGAAATCCTATGTGCCGCCCGACCCGGCCAAAATTCAGGCGACCAAGGATGCCGGCAAGGTGAGTATCCAAGTATTGGATCCCGGCAAGCGCGCCCAAGTCAATTTCCACGACTATCAGAAGCCGGGCGACAACTTGGCCATCGTGATTAATCTGGCGAATAATATTGTTGCGGGGGTGGGGGTCTCCAGCTACCTCGACAGCGCCACGGATGTCGTCACGATGGATGCGAAGATGGGGCAGTTGAATGACGGCACCATCTACACCTCTGACATCACGCTCAACGCTGCCGCCAAGAACCTAACGGTCACGGTGCAAAACACGGGTTACCGAAAGACCAACTGATAGGTCCGTCAATCTACAATAGATCTGCACAGCTTTATGGGATAGGGAAAAATGAACGGCGCGACGGGAACCGTGTTCATTGTGGATGACGCCCGAGAAGTTCGTATCGGGCTATCACGCGTGTTGGGCGCCGCGGGTTACCGGGTGCGCTTGTTCGCATCGGGAGAGCATTTCCTCGAAGAACGGGACAGCGAGACCCCGGGATGTCTGCTGCTCGATATGTGCATGCCCGGAATGAGTGGGCTTGATGTGCAACGTTCGCTCCTTGGTTCCATGTGGGCGCGCCCCATCGTATTTCTCACCGGACACGGTGATATCGAAACCAGTGTGCGCGCCATGAAAGCAGGTGCTGCAGATTTTCTAACGAAACCGATCGAAGCCACGCGTCTCTTCGCAGCGGTCGAACGAGCGATTCGGCTCGATGTGGCCGAGCGCGGCGAACGCGAAATCCGTGAAATGATCGAGAAACGTCTTGAGGCGCTTACGCCGCGCGAGCGGCAAGTGATGGAACTCGTAATTCGTGGCCGACTCAACAAACAGATCGCAGCGGTCCTAGGCATCGCGGAAAAGACAATTAAAGTGCACCGCGCGCGCGTGATGACGAAGATACATGTGCGTTCCGTTGCAGAGCTGGTGCAGCTTGCGACGCGCCTCGGAAAGGCAGTCGAACCAGCTCTAGCTGATTTGCCAACTCGCCCCATCACGCAAGTCGAAGACCACGATGGGTACCCCCTCGCAGCCGGGACGGGTGCGTATTGATTCTCGGTCTATCGCTCCTGGTTTTTCGGGCGTCCAATGTCGCTCGCCTGATGTTTGCAGTGCAAAAGATATTTGAAAAAAGGTGTATTTGCAAGCTTGATTATAGTTCCTATAATCTTCTTGCACTGCATACAAATTGCGCTATAATAGCCTCCGTACCAATACCGGAGAGCAGACATGAACGATTCAACTTTTGATCCCAAGGCCATCTTTGAGACTTACCGCAACGCGTTCGCGCCGGCGCTGAAGGCCCAGCAGGAAGCCGTCAAGGCCCTTGACCGAGTAGGCCGCTACCAATACGCCGTTGCCGGCGATTATCTGGAGTACGGCTTGGCCCAGGCTAAGGCATCTATTGCTGCGCAGACACCGGCTGACTTCCTCTCCAAGCAAGTGGAACTCACCACCGCGCTCGGCGAGAAGCTGCGCGCACGAGCGCAGGAGTTTGTCACGCTGGCGACCGAGACCCAGACCAGCATCACCGCCGTAGTGAACGAAGCGACGGCCAAAGTGGTCGAAGCGACCAAGAAGAAAGCGGCCTGACGTGGCACACCGGCGCCGCTCCCCCGGCGCCGGCTAGCTTTCGTCGACTTGCGATAGCTCTCGTCGCTTCGGCGGCAATATTCTCCCTCTAGTCGAGCCGTTCGCGCCGCTACGCTGCGCTACCGTGCTTTGCGTGCGGACCAGCCGTCACGGCCGTGTTCGGGCGTTCCCCGGTATGCGGCTCACCCGTGCCCTCGCCCGGCCACGGCGAGTTAGAGGCGTGACTCCAACTCGCCTTCCGGATTTCGCGCGAAGCCGCCCTTCAATCCGTTGCGACATCCCCTCGCAATCCGAAGCGCGATTGTGGCCACATCAGCCCCTCGCACAACCCCTCTTGGCGACTACTGTCGCCGAGCCGCGAAGCGGGTAAGGCTGGATGAATTTCCGTTCCCCCTTGTCCCAGTTGGCAATCGAACAGATTCGTGACCTTCAAGTGATATCTCAAATTGGCCTCCACACCTTCGTGGGGTGCGAGTGAAACTGTGGACCTCTCAACATAGTCTTGCTTTATCGCTCGGAACTGTACATTTGTCTTTGGTTTGCTTTCTTTGCGTCTGCGGAAGATCACGACCTTTGGGTGCGGTACCGCACCGACTACGGTAGTCGAGCCATGGGAGAGTGGGTGGAGAAAGTACGTATCCCCACGGAGCATTTTATGAAAGTGATTGTTGCAGTACTTGTATCCACGTTTGTGTTCGGCGCTGTAGTTGCACAAACGCCAGACCAATCTGCAAGGTCACAGGCCTCGGCAGATTCTTCGGGCCCGACAATGGCGAATTCAGATGCAAAACGCGATGCCGAGGTGGAGAAACACATCAAGGATCTGCATGTCAGGCTCAAGATCACCCCCGCCGAGGAGTCTCAGTGGAACGCGGTCGCGGAAACGATGCGCGAGAACGCAAAGGAACTTGATCGAGCGATCGACAAACGTGACGCAACCGTGGCGAGCGCGACGGCGATTGACAATTTGAATTCTTATGCGGATATCGCCCAGGCCCATGCGAACGGCGTTAGGAAGCTCGCGAGCGCCTTTTCTGGATTGTATTCCACGATGTCCGACGACCAGAAAAAGGAGGCTGACGAGGTATTCAGTCATCGCGGCCATGACGGAACAAAGGTCGCCCCGCAATAATTGAGGCTCGTTGCGGCGATCGGCGCCGCGATACCCGTCGCATAGCGGCTCATCGAGGATCTATCATGAAAAATCTAATTCTGTCACTTGGCATTGTCGCGCTTACGCTGACGGCAAGCTCTACCGCCTACGCCGACGTACACGTCAGCGTCGCTGTCAACCCGTTTGGCTGGTGGGCACCTGCCCCTCCGGTGGTCTATGAACCGCCTCCTTATTACCCTGCACCCCCAGTGGTCTATTACGGCCGTGGCCATTGGGGCGATCATCACGACTCCCGCGGGCACCGCGGTCGGAGCGAACACCATTGACGAAGACGATCGTCGACACTGATTTCGAATGCATCGGGCGTTCGGCGCCCGCTTACTCAGCGGTCCATGGCACCAATGCCGTTGTCTCCAGGCGATTAGTCTCCGTGGATTCAGACGGGCCGCAGGCTGGCGTGCTGGCATTTAGTATCCAGGTAATCCAAGGCCGACGCGTTTAACAATTTGGGAACGAGTCGAGGTAACAACATGAACTCACTCAAGATCGCCGGGCTTGTGCTGATCGCGGCCGGCATCCTAGGCTTGGTGTACGGCGGCCTCACCTACACCAAGGAGACCCATAAGGCGAAGATTGGCCCGTTCGAGATGGCAGTGAAAGAGAAGGAGACGATCAACGTTCCGGTCTGGGCGGGCGTTGCGGCAATAGTGCTCGGCGGCGGGTTGTTACTTGTGGGCGGCAAGAGGACGTAATTACCGCTCATCGCACCGTGGCCACTACTTTCGCGGCTTGTTCGAGTTCGACCTTGCCCTGTTTACCCGAGCCCCCACCACGGGGCTTCGCCCACCCGTCGCGTCGAGTGCGTGCTAATCCTCTAGACGGGGCGAGAGCCGGTCACACTAAGCGCGCTCCGAGGAATCACTGGGCGCAGAATTCAAAGCGGTAATCGAGAATGTGTTTTCACATCGCTTTGCGCCGGGCAAAGCCGCTCCTCGCTTTATGAGATATTCCGGCGACGGCGCCCTTTATTACCTTTTAGTCTCGAGGAGGCTCGCAGGGCGGTGGCGTAGCGTCTTGGCACAGACCTGTGCGCGCGTCGCGATTTTCGGAACCGGGGGTGTCGTCATGCGGAACGACGCCTACGCAACCAGATATTAGCCACGCAGCAGCAAGAGCTCCGATTATGAATTTCACAGATGGCTCCTGGAGTTAGGCTTAGCGGCCGTCTCACACCCTGCGTACCACATAAAAAATGAGCGCGCGATGGCGAAAATAGTGCTAAGAATGCCGCCGCCGTTGTACATAAGAATCTCCGTTAGTTGGCTCGATCCATTGAAGCATGAGCGGCGCAGGCTGTCTGGACGCTACCGCACGCAGCGCCGACGCGCGTCGAGTACACGCTGATCAATTTGCACCGGTTGCGCTCTTCTCGCTCGGGCCGGGCCGTTCGGACTCCTGTCCTCGCCCGGCACCGGCGAGTCAGAGGCGCGACTCCGACTCGCCTTCCGGACTCTCGGCCGTTGCGACCGCCGCGCTGCGCAATCCTGTTTCGCTTGCGGACCGGCCCGCACAGATGGCGCTTCTATGATGCATGCGCATCTGATTGATTTGTGCCCACGCTCGCGTAATCCTGGGCCGCCGAAGGATCGACGTAATGCGCGCGCCAGATGCGAACCGGGGGGAACCATCGCGTCACGCATGTTGATTGCAAGGTCTTATGCAGCATTCGCCAAGATCAACACTTCTTTTGACCAAATGCCGCACGCGCCCCCTACAGGGTGCATACTCCGGGGACTCAGCCGCATACGAGCTGAGTTGGCCGGCAAATCCTCGCCGGCGATAGGTCAAGACCTTAAGGACTGAGGACATTAAGTATGGAAACGGTACCGTTATACACAGAAGCGCGCGCCTTACCCGCATGGTCTGTATCGGCGCAAGAGTGTCAGGAACTTCAACCCGACGAGATTTCCACGCTGTTGACGTTGACCGAACTCCACGAGACCACCGACGAAGAATTGGAACTCATCGAGATGCGTTACCAGCAGGCGCTGGCGCTCATGAATTTGCACGATCTATTCGCCGCGGGTCGGCTCGACTGCATGTGAGGGCCCTCCCCGTCGAGATCGTCACGATGCATGAGCCTAGATTCAACGGCGCCCAATGGCTTACCCAGAATAACCGCGAACCGCGAATAGTCGGAAAGTATTCTCCTGATACAGGGCGCATTGGTTGCAGGAGAGGTTCAGGACGCTCGACCTAATGCCTGCTGCGCCAGCGCCAGCAGTTGCAGTGTCGTAACGGCGGAGAGATCAACCCCGATCTCATGCACGACGCGCTGATAAGTTTCACGGTGGTGAGTGCGCAGGTATTCCGTAAGATGCGTGGCCGCGTTGCTCTTTCCCGTTCCATGGCCGACCACGACAATCCTGCCGCCAGCAGCGACAGCATCGCCGATTCGCCTGTAGAAGTCAGCGTCCTCCGGAGCTCGCTGGCCCGGCTCCCGTGATTGCTCCTTGTGCGTCAGGTGATGCAGGAATTGATGCGGATCGTAGGGTGTGATGTCCTGCTCCGAAGCCTTGCCGGACCCCGTATCGATGCGGTAGATCTTTGCGCCATGATGATCCACCACCACCATCAGGCTCGGCGCCGCCGGCTCAGGACGAGCCGGCGCCTGGGACGGCGCATCAGGCGACCAGCCAGCGCGCTGTAGAAAATGCCGCAAGTCGACCACCTCAGAACTCGTGAGATCCTTGGTGTGTGGCTTATGCATCAGATGATGTTCTCCGCCAACGTCGAAAGTGAACTTGTTGTCGCCCTTCTCGTGCACGGCCCCTATTTTCTCGATCAACGCAACCACATCCATCCATTCGAGATTGTGCGCTGGCGGTTGCCGGAATAGAGCTTCGAGCGTTCTGAGGTGTGCGCCATGTATGGCCATGCGCCCCTGCGCCGGCGCCTTTTGTCCACTCTCACTTTCATTGGTTTTCATAGAAGCCTCTTAGCCCGATGAACGCACGAGAGCGTGCCATGATGTCTCCGAAAGATCTACGCCATAGTACTTTGCAGCCTTCTCGATGTTCGCAAACGCCAAGGCACGATCGGTATCGGAAACGTCGATGACTTGATCGAACCGTGCGACGGCGTTACGTACGTGCTGAGCATCGGTGAGGGGTTCTTTACGCTGCTTCGGAAAGGCAAAGACGGCATCGGGCAAGTCACTTTGCATCGTTAGCCGCCCATGTTTCTCGTGAGGTTCCCAAGTGGCTTTCATTTGAGGTCTCCTTGCCGGGCCGATGTAATGCGGTTTTGAGGCCGCGTCCGAGTGAGACAACTGCGGTGTTGCGCTCCTGCAGGAGTGCACTTAAGCCCCGCCGATGCCATGGCCGATCATGTTCTTAGGCACAATGATTTTGTCGTACTCCTGCTCCGTGATCTTGCCTGACTTCAAGGCGGCAGCCTTGAGCGTGGAGCCGGTTGCATCGGCATCCTCCGCAATATGGGCGGAGTTCTGATAGCCGATCACCGGTGAAAGCGCCGTGACCAACATGAGGTTGTTCTCGATATAGCTTGCTATCTTGGCCTGGTTAATCTCCGTGTCCTCGACCGAGTAGGTGCGAAATTTCTCGCACCCGTCCGCGAGGATGGTGGCGCAGTGCAGAAAATTATTGATGATGATCGGGCGCATGGCATTGAGCTGAAAATTACCCTGGCTGCCAGCAAAGGCAATCGCCGTATCCTCACCGATCACCTGAATGGCGATCATCACCATCGCCTCGCACTGCGTCGGATTGACCTTGCCCGGCATGATGGATGAGCCGGGCTCATTCGCCGGTAATTTAAGCTCGCCCAAACCGCAGCGGGGACCCGAGGCGAGCCAGCGCATGTCATTGGCAATTTTCATGAGAGCGACCGCCGCCCCTCGCAGTGCCGCCGAAGCACGCACCATGGCATCGAGCGAGCCCTGGGCCATGAATTTATTCGACGCCGTCACAAAGGGCTTTTGCGTGAGCTCGGCGATCCTCGCAGCGACGTTTTTCGAAAATCCCGTCGGGGCATTAAGACCTGTGCCCACCGCCGTGCCGCCGAGCGCGAGTTCATAGAGGCCTTCGCGGCTGTGCTCGATCTCCGCGACACACGCACGTAGCTGCCCGGCCCAGCCGGACCATTCCTGTCCGACCGAGAGTGGCGTCGCATCCTCCAAATGGGTCCGCCCGACTTTGACAACCTCCATCCAGCCCTTTGCTTTGGTCTCAATCACCTCGATGAGCTTGTTAAGTTCTGGCACCAGCCGATCGTCGATCAGCGTCACCGCCGCGATGTGCATGGCGGTCGGAAAACTATCATTCGACGATTGGCCCATATTCACATCGTCATTGGGACCTATGGGGTGCTGCGATCCTAAGGTACCGCCGAGCAACTGAATGGCGCGGTTCGAGAGCACTTCGTTGATGTTCATGTTGCTCTGCGTGCCCGAGCCGGTTTGCCAGACATAGAGCGGAAAGTGCTCGTCGAGCTTGCCCGCAATCGCTTCATCCGCGGCCCGTACGATCGCATCCGCTTTCCAGGGCGGTAGGCGCCCCGCCGTTTGGTTGACGAGCGCACAGGCCTTTTTGACGATGCCATACGCGTGGTAGACGGCCTTGGGCATGTGGTCATTACCGATCGAGAAATGCAGTAGCGAGCGCTGCGTTTGTGCCCCCCAGTATTTATCGGCGGGCACATCGACTTTTCCCATGCTATCGAATTCCTGGCGTTTGCCCGTTGCTTTAAGGCCGATGGGAATAGTTTTGATCGTTGGGTGTTCTTCATTCGCAGGGGTCATGTCGTGCTCCGTTAAGAGGGGTGAGGGTAAGCCGATTTCTCGGACGGGATCGACAAGGCCAATGTCAGGCCAATGGCGATCGCCACGGTGATAAGCACGGCGGTAATGATGAGGGAGAGCGATTCAGCCCCTAACTGAAAGGACGCACTCGCGCCCTGCCGCAAGAGTTCAACACCGCCGATCCCAGCACGAAAGGCATAGGAGCCGGGCACCATCGCAACCACACCAAGCGCCTCGGCGCTAATAAAAAAGTCACCCTTGTACCCGAACGAGGTGATCGCCTCAGTCACTTGCCGCTGCGTATGGCTGGTATCGGCGCCATTGACGAGGAGCAGTCGGCCAATCCGCAACGCGACGTGAACAACTGCCTCGAGAGGGGCAACTGACACGTCCGTGGCAGGCGCGTGGCTTAACACGTGCTCGTGCTCATTGCTTAAGCTTTCGCATACTGCGCTTCGCCATTGCCAAACGACCAGTTCTCGCGCGGCACCTCGACTAAGTTGATGAAGACATCCTCGCGACGCACTTGGGCGAACTTCCCCATTCGCTCGGCGATGGCGGCATACAGCCGCTGCTTATCCTCGACGCTGCGACCCGCATTTAGAGTGATTTGCACCGCGACAAACCCGTCCGTCCGCTGGACGTTAAGATAGCTCGCGCCATAGATCAGAGTCCCAGGTTCCTTCTCGGAAAAGATTTGGAAGCGGTCATCCGGCAAGGCACCGACTTCCAAGAGCGATTGGTAAATGGCCTCACCGATCGCCTCGCGCTGCGATTCGCTATAGTGGCCTTTCAGGGTATCGACGCGCACCAGCGGCATGGGTTGCTCCTTCTCGGCGTGAAAGTGGCTTAGTAGGTCGGTTCGTTGATGTCGACCTTTCCTTTGAATACGAAATAAATGGTCAGCGTGTAAACGAGGGTAAGCGGTAGTACAAAGACGCCGGCGCCCCAGAAGAGGAAGGCAAGGCTCGCGTGCGGTGATGGCGCCGAGTACCGCGCATGACGAGGATTTGTTTAGACGTTCTCGAGTTTTAACACCGGTGCCGTGTCGGCACGGGTCTTGCGACACGCTTCCGCATCTTGTTTAAGATCGATTCCGTACGTGGGGATAACTTTTTTCAATCGAGGCAACCAGGCATCGTTAGTCAATCGGTCTGCAAAACACTTCTGCAGCACTTCGAGCGCGATGAAGGCGGCGGTAGATGCTCCCGGCGAGGCACCCAAAAGCGCGACCAGGGATTTATCCGCGGCGGCCACCAGTTCAGTACCAAACTCGAGCGCGCCACCTTTTTGCTTGTCCGGCTTGATGACTTGCACTCGCTGGCCGGCGACCGCTTCACGCCAATCGCGCCGCGCGGCAGTCGGATAAAAACATCGTTTGCTGCGGCATCGCTTATTCCTTGGACTGTGAGCGTTGAGAATCCTTTGGTACGAAGGGGATAACGACGTTCGGCGGTAGAATCACATACGCCCGACGCCAGGGGTCATCGCCGACGAGCTTCCAACTGTGACCCGAACCTGCGGTATCTTCGGCGAGCAAAATGTCACCAGGCCTAATGGTGAAGTGTTGGCCCCTCTTTGTTTCAAAATCTAGCGTGCCGTCCAGCGTGATGACGAATTGACGTGCCGGCGCGTCGTGCCATTCGAACTTGCCCCCTGCCTTGGTTTCGCGAAAGGAAATGGAGGTGGCTCCGAGAACCTTACTCAAGATGTCGCCGCGCTGACCCTGCGACAAATCGATCAGTCCCTCCTCAAAGTCCGATTTGCCGTCACTCGCCGTCCAAATGCGCACACAGCGAATCATGTGATCCCTCGCTGAAAATTGAAAAACAGATTGGACTTTCCAGGTGCAGTGCTGACCCGAATTCACATAACTCGCATTTGTTGTTGTGTCAGTTTATGCGTGACGTCGCAGACGGAGAATGACGGCAGCTCTTGTAAGACTTATCCTACAGCTACATTTCCGCACCTTCGGTGGTCGTCCGCGCGCTGATACTGAATTACCATTTGAGGGGACCACAACCAGCAGCAGGAGGAACCGTGGCGCGGCGATACTCTCGAATGCTACCGCTCGGTACACCGGCGCCTCGATTTGCGTTGCGCGATACGGTGAGTGGTAGAACAGTTGCGCTCGAGGACTTTGCGTCTTCGCCGGTGCTGCTGATCGCCTTCGTCTGCAATCACTGCCCTTTCGTGAAGCACATTCTTGATGAGTTCGTAGCCTTTGCGCGCGATTTAGGCCCCCGCGGCCTCGCCGTCGTGGCGATCAGCTCGAATGACGTCGAGAGCCATCCCGCCGATGCGCCTGCCGAGATGTCCCGCATCGCGACGCTCAAGCGCTTCACCTTTCCATACCTGTATGACGAGTCGCAACAGGTGGCGGGGGCGTATCAGGCAATCTGTACGCCGGATTTTTTTCTGTTCGATCGCAGTCGGCGGCTTGCATATCGTGGACAGTTCGATGGCAGCCGGCCCGGGAACAATATTCAGGTCACCGGTTCGGATCTGCGCACCGCAGCCGAGGCACTGCTGCGGGGGAGCCCAGTGCCCGCGGAGCAGACACCGAGTGTGGGGTGCAGCATCAAATGGAAAGCAGGCCAACAGCCGGATTGGATGTAAAGGAACCGGCGCCGCCTGAACTATTCTCGGGGCGGATTCGACGGAACTGCTAGAGCGTGGACGATGCCTTGCCGACCTGGCGGATTGGCTTCACAGTGCGGTCCAGCACGGCGGTTGTATCGCACTGTTGGAGGGCGAGGCGGGCGTCGGCAAGACTGCGCTGCGGCAGGAATTCTCGAAGCGGCAGCGCGAGGTGCGTGTGCTGTGGGGGGCCTGCGATGCACTCTTCACGCCTCGGCCTCTCGCCCCGATGCACGACATCGCTCGGCAGACGCAAGGCGCGTTGTTAGCGGCCGTCAATTCCGGAGCAACCCCCGACGTAATATTTGCTGCGGCGCTCGATGAGCTGGAGCGGGCGCCAGCGCACAATCACCGACGCCCGGTTTGCAGTCATCCAGCACCCCCGGAATGGACCACTCTCTTTAGAGGGCGTAGCGTCGCGGTCGCACGGCTTCGATGTCGCCAGAGACTTGAGATGGCGCGAGCAGATCGCTGAAGGCGCTCGCCGGTATGGCCGGACTCATGAGAAATCCCTGGATTGCATCGCACTGCTCCGCCTGCAGAAACAGCAGCTGGGCCTGTGTCGAGACGCCCTCGGCCACTATTTTCAGCTCCAGGCTGTGACCGAGCGCGATGATTGCGCGCACGATGGCCGCGTCGTCGGGATCGGTGTTGATGTCGGCGACGAACGAGCGATCGATCTTCAGCGTGTCGAGCGGAAAGCGTTTGAGGTAGTTGAGCGAGCAGTATCCGGTACCGAAGTCGTCGATGGCGAGGGCGAACCCGAACTCCTTCAGGGCGAGCAGAGAACGCCGACCCGCTTCCGCATCCCGCATCAGCACGCCTTCGGTGAGCTCGATCTCGAACAGCGACGGCGAGAGCTGCGCGCGGCTCACCGTGTCGCTCAGGCGCAGCAGCGATTCCGGATGAATGAAATCGCGGCCGGATACGTTCACCGCCACCCTCGGCAATGCGAAGCCTGCGTCGCGCCACTCGCACAAATCGCGGCACACCCGTTGTATCGCCCAACGGCCGATGTCGCCGATCAAACCGGTCTCCTCGGCGACGGCGATGAAATCGCCCGTCGGGATCTGTCCGCGTTCGGGGTGGAACCAGCGCAGCAGCGCCTCCCCACCCAGCAAGCGCAGGCCGCGGGCTTCGTACTTCGGCTGGTAGTACACCTCGAGACTGCAATTCTCGACGGCCCGCCGCAGTTCGATCTCCAGCGAGAGCCGCTTCATTGCCCGCGCGTTCACCGCGCTGTCGAACACCCGCAACTGATTGCGTCCGTTCGCTTTCGCCTCGGACATCGCGCCGTCGGCGTTCTTGAGCAGGCTCTGCGCGTCGGTCCCGTGTTCCGGAAACGCCGCGATGCCGATGCTCGGAGTCACCACCAGTTCATAATTTTCCCGCATGAACGGAGCGGACAGGACCGACAGAATCCGCTGCGCGGCGTGCTCCGCGTGCCGAATGCCGGTGTTGCCGGCAAATACGACCAGGAACTCATCGCCGCCCACACGCGCCAATTGTCTATCTCACCCTTGAGCCAAAAAGAACCGTACCATCTCTGCTGATGCATCGGGTCCTCTCTCATCTATGTAGGATCCGTTGGAGCATCCGCCGGACCAGGCGTGTCCCGCGCCGTGCAGAATCCACTGTTCAATGCACGGGCGCATCAGCGAGTCTCGGTAGATGGTAATCGTGCACTCACGCCCGTTGGCGGACACTCGCCCTTGAACGGATTTTTTTAAACAACCAGTCTGCGTTTGCCCGAGTGCGATCGCCTGGGCAACGATCTCAGATCCATTGTCAGCGTGGACCGTCGTGTCGTGATCACCATGAAAAACGATCGTCGGCGGCGCACGCGTCGGTGCAACGCGCGGCGTCGAAGTTCGGTTCTTCAAACCCCGCCTTCTGAAAATTGGTCCCGCGCTGCCGCGCATGGCCGCGAATGCTGACGGCACGTCATCGGCAGCGCCATAGGGCATGCCGGAATGTGCACCAACCGCGGCGAAGAGCTCTGGATAAGTGGCGCCGAGAATGACAGCCATCGCTGCACCGGCCGATAGGCCGGCCACGAAGATGCGCTGTTCATCAACACGATAACTCGATGCGACCTCGCGCGTAATGCCTGCGATTAAGGACGGTTCACCACGATCGCGCGCTTGGTTGCTCACCTTGAACCAATTCCAGCAATTTGAACCATTGGCGTTCGCCGATTGCGCCGGATAGGCCACTAAGAAGGCGTGCTTGTCAGCCAGCTCGTTCATTCGAGTGCCTGCGGCGAAGTCATCCGGGTTCTGAGTGCAGCCGTGCAACATGATGATTAGGGGCATGCGCTTTTCCGAGTAAGTCTTGGGAATGTAGAGCTTATAGGCTCGCGCGCCGGCCGCGTTCGAATATGCGCGGCTGACGAACTGTCCCGGTAGGGCCCGGGCGTCGACGCAGGATGAATCCGAGGCCACTTCTCCCACCGCAAGGGGCGGCCGAACGAGTCGTAGCTTTGCGCCGGCGGTCGAGCTGGGAGTTTTGAGCGCAGCAGCATCGTGGTTCAACATTCCCGCGCTTGAGAGCGCGCGCCGGATGGTGTCGTTAACATCGAGCATCGGACCAGAAGTCGTATTCAGCCCGGCGGATGTTAGTGCTCGCCGAATCGTGTCGGCAATTTTGGCACCATCGACCGCTGGTGAGGCAGCTTTGAGTTTCATTACGTCGTTCTCGGCGATGGCATCGCGCGTAAATGTCAGGAAATTCGATCCGCGAGCGCCTCGCGGACTGCTTCGCTGCATTGAAAGGCGCCTAGAACCGAGACGGATTCGATCGTCGCGCGAGCAAGTGTGGGACTCACGTCGGTGGCGATTCGAACCAAACCCAATGCCCGGATATGCAAAGTCTGACCGCTCGCTTGAATCCGCTTCAGATCGGCGACGCCATAATGCTGCAGGCCGACCGCCAACGTGCGACGCGCGACGGTTTGTTTGACCGTGTCAGCGTGGCTTGCGAGTTGATTGCGGATTGCGGTTCGGATCAGGTCAGATCGGTTTGAATAAAACCCCTCCTGAACCAACAAATCAATATGCCCCAAGTCGACGACGCCAAGGTTGATCGTCATTTTCTCCGTGTCGCCGCCACGATTCTTGAGTTCAACTACGGACATCCGAACCTCCTGAGGATCCAAAACCATCCATCAACCATCCCATTACCATCTATATACCATCTAACGGGATTCTATCACATGATTTTTTCTCCTGTTAGCGAAGTATAAATCCATTAATAATCAATGCGTTAAGTGCGAATAACCTTTATTAAGTTACATGCAATCCGGCACCGATTTCTTGTTATTCCAAACGATGTCGAAGCGTTGGGAAGAGTTTCATCCAGAGAAGCGCCACCAAAATAGTTCCGATGCCACCTAACGCGGCCGCCGGGACTGCGCCCCGCAAAGCTGCGGTCACTCCACTCTCAAACGCTCCCAGCTGATTCGATGCGTTAATGAAGAGAAAATTGACCGCACCCACCCGCCCCCGCATTTCATCGGGGGTACGCAGCTGCACCAAGGAACTTCGGATGATGACACTCACGACGTCTGCCGCGCCCATCACGGCAAGTGAACCGAGCGACAACCACATCGAACGCGAGAGCGCAAACACGACCGTGGCGACTCCAAAGATGATGACGGACCGAAACATCTTCATCCCAATCCGACTCTTCATAGTGCGGGCGCACTAGTCAATCAACTTACTCAAGCATCTAGCCTCTGGGCCACAACTTCGATGCTGTCTCGCAAGTGATTGATTATTTCAATGTTTCATTGAATGCTCCAATTGCTACATTCAACTTGATCACTTCCGGCACACGGGTGATCAGGCGAAGTGTTGCAAGCAGCGTAAGTCTGGGACGTGCAAGCCAGGCTTCGACCTGGAAGCTTCGAGCCGTGCCGCGCAGACACCATTCGCAGAAGTGCTCACAGTTATTGGACAACAACCGATAGCGGTCTTCCCCCACACGCGATCGTGCTCGGCAGATGACCTCTCGAACGTCGAAATCGGATAACGCGTCCGATCTCACCCAGACGCGCTGTCCGCGCGCGAAATGAGCGAGAGGAACTTCTTCCACCGGTCCTCCGCGCAGACCGTGCGCGAGCCCCGAGTAGTGAACGACCTTGCGAGCACCGACGTAGATGCCGTGATGCAGATAGCCGCGCCGGGGTGTGACAAGGTGCGAACCCAGCGGGGGTTCTTGGTCCCCGACCAGTAGCCAGTCGCCTCTGAGTTGCCGGCCAGATAGCGCACGCTCACACCCTGAGAAACGAACGTCATGGTTGCCTCCTCGCCTGAACAGACGCATGGCAGCGTCACCGCGGCCTAAGTGCACGCGCTCACAGCCCGCTCCCGACCGGCGCGTAGGCTGCGCGCTCGCGCACGCTGTGATAGAGGGCTTGCGTCTTTGCGTTGGGCGGTACGCCGAGGAAGCGCGTCAGCAACTCGCGGCAGCGCCTGTAGGCCAGCAGCGCCTCGCTGTGATCTCCGAGCTCCTGGTGGCAGAGCATCAAGCCCTGATACAGACCCTCGTTGAGCGAGTCGAGCTCGATCCCGGATCGATACAGGCTCGCAGCATCCTCCCAACGGCGCGCGCGTTCGCACGCACGCGCCGCATCGCGGATGGCGCGCAGCAAACGATCACGCAACTCCTGGCGCGCCTTCAAAACCCAGGGCTTTTCGGTCTCGTGCTGGAGAAAATGCCCTTGATAGAGGAGTCGAAGACGGCCGATCCTTTCAATGTCATTCGCCTCCGGATCATGAGGATGCTGCAGCTCCTCCTCGAACTGCCATTTGTCGACCCACACCTGATCCCGGTTCAGGCTGACCTTGCCGCCCTCCACGCGTATCGCTTCGCGTGCACCGAGCAGCTGACGCAGCCTATAGAGTGCGCTCTCGAGCGCGTGGTACGCAGCATCGCCCTCAGCATCCGGCCACAGCGCATCGATCAGCACGCCCGCGCTCACTTCGGTTCCACCAAACGCGATCAGGGCCTGCAGCAGCTCCAGCGGTCTGCGTAAGCGTGGAGGGATGGTGATAGGGGTATCCCCGGTGAGTAAGCGAAAGCGCCCCAACACATGGACCCTGAAGCGTTCGCGGCCGGACATAGCAAACCCCTTTCTGAGACACCCTGGAACATCAGCTGCGGAGACAGGAAACCACTAGTGCACGGCGTAAAGCCATTGCACGTGCGTAAGCTAAGAATGCACGCGTGCAAAATCCTCGAGCCGCGGGATAAGGAAAGGTGAACGTTGGTAGAGATCCGCTACGACTTAGGGACGAGGCCGGCGCTGCGAGCAGCTCTTGCTCCCGCCGCTACTCGCCGGCGACATCGTGCCTATGCAGGGCGCGGCGCACGCAAGCGAGCAGTTCGTCCGCCGCGAACGGCTTTATGAGATAGCAAACCACGTTGGATTTGATTGCTTGCACCTGCGTCCGCTCGTCCGGATAGGCGGTCATGAGAATGGTGGGGATCGCACGATTCGAGGCGACCAGATGCTGATGCAGCTCGAGTCCGGTCATCTTCGGCATGCGCATGTCCGTGATCAGGCAGCGGACCTGGCTCAGTCGCCTGGACTTCAGCAGGCTTGCAGCGCGCGCAAACACAGCCGCCGAAAAGCCGGCAGACTCGAGCAGATCCTTGGTTGTATCCCGGATCGACTCGTCATCGTCAACAATTGCAACCAGCGGCCCCTTGGGCACCTCGATCTCCCGATGCGCAGTTGAAGAGCTACACTAGTGCGAGCGGAGCGTGCGAGACAATTGCACGAGCGGGGGGCGCGTCCGCACCTGCGGATATTTCAGGCGAGAAAGGTATGCAGGCGCTACGACTTTGGTATGGATCGCCTACGACGTTGTGGTATGCTCGCCCAGCCGGTCCGCCATTCGCACGAGCTCGGGTAGCGATCCCGCGTGCATCTTCCGCATGACTTGCCCGCGGTGAACCTTCACCGTCATCTCGCTCAGGTTCAGCTCCGCTGCGATCTGCTTGTTTGCCCGCCCGATGACGACGAGCGTCATGATCTGACGCTCGCGCTCGGTAAGAGTCGCGAAGCGCTCGCGCAGCTCGGCAAGGCGCACGGCCTCGCGGCGTCTTTTCCGATCACGCTCGATCGCCGCGTGAATTGCATCGAGCAGATCCTGATCGTGAAACGGCTTCGCAAGGAACTCGACGGCGCCCGCCTTCATCGCCCGCACGCTCATCGGGATGTCCCCGTGGCCGGTGATGAAAATCACGGGCAGCGCCAGGCCCTCCTTTGCGAGCTCCTTCTGAAACGCCAATCCGCTCATCCCTGGCAATCGTACGTCGAGCACGAGACAGGCCGGCGCCTCGGGCGGTTTGCTCTGCAGAAACTCCTGCGGCGCGGCGAACGCGCGCACCTCAAGGCCCACACTGCGCACGAGATCCTCGAGCGCCAAGCGCATCGATGGATCATCGTCGATGACGAAGACGACGGCTCGCTGCTCGACCATGATGAGACTCCCCTGCGGACCGATCCGGGCCCGCGCACGCCCAGCCAATCCGTCACTATACCAAGCCACCGCGCGTATCTACGGGGCCTCCGCCCAGCGCGCGAGCCGCTTGTGGTGTTCGGCCAGCGCCCCGGAATGTCCCCGTCGCTCATCCGGAGTTGCAGAATCCGACGCGGCCGCTCTCGCGAGCGCTGCATAGAAGTGGTAGTCGGCCTCTTCGAACAAACCGCTCGTTGCCTCGAGAAGCGGTCGTGCCTTCGCGTCCGCCGCGACTGCTTGCGCGCAATCGCCCGCATAAAAGCGCGCCTGCAGCTTACGAATCCAATACCAGCAGGCGATGGGCGACGGACTTGCCTCGAGATGCTGCTCGAAGCGACCCTCGTCGAACACGTCATCGCTGAACGAGCCGAACTCCGGCGTCAATCCCCTCAACGTCCAGATGAAGCCGAGCTGTGCCCTCACAATGTCAACGGCCAGGCCGAAGCGCGCTTTTTGCCCGAATTCGAGCGCAGACTCGGCTTCGCGCTGCACCTCTGCGAGTGGATCTGCATTGGTGAGACGATTCGAGACGAGAAAAAAGTACGCATAGGCTGCATAGGTCTGGTCGCCGGTTTCCAGTGCGGTCTCCAAGCCACGGCGAATCAACGGAACGCCCGCTCGAACATGCTGCGCCCACGGAATAACCGAACGCGCGCAACCGAAGTACACGCGAGCTTTGAACCGGTCGAGGCCCTTCTTTTCGATGAGATCGAGACCGAGCTGGCCGAAGCGGAATCCTGCTCGATAGTTGCCGAACCGGCCGCCGACGACCGCATTCATGTAGCCATAGGCGTAGCATGACCCATCGCAGTTGCCATGCTCGGCACTCAGGTTCGCCATTCGAAGCAGGACAAGGCACCACAACTTCGCGTCGAAAAAATAAGCCGGCGCCGAGAGCTCCGTGAGGACTTCCATCGTGGCTCGCCAGTCTGGATCGCCCATGACCGGCAGGTCGAAAAGCGCTTCGATCGGTCGACCGCCAAGCTGTACCCAAAGGCGCTCGTACTCTTCGCGGACATCCTCATCCGTGGGGTGCGGTGACCAGGCGATGCCGGCCTCGCGCAGGTATTCGACGCAGATCTCCAGAGCACGGTCGGCACGAGCGAGCGTTGTGTAAAGAGCTGTTCGTAAGCACGCGACAGCGGCCTTGTCCACGAGATTCGCGGCGCGCAAAGATAGCGTCGCGAGTCGCTCTTCCGCTCCGGCCAGATCACCAGTCAGGAATTCGCATTCAGCGCGAGTGACTTCCATCGCAAATACGAGTGGGTACCTTCTCTCCCAGCAATTCTCGGGTAATAGCGCCTCGCCCGCGACGAGATAGTTCAGGGCGGAGCCGTACGCGGTTGAAGCTTTCGCGCGCTTGCCGGCGATCAGGTTCAGCTCCGCCAGTTGCTCGCGTTCCTGGGCCGAGGTGATCAAGGGCGCGCCGCGGTTGAGCTGATTGACGATCTCGTAGATCGCCTCCTCTCGCTGCTCCGGCGGTGTGTTCGTCGCGAGCAGCCGTCCGATGCGCAGATGTGCCTCGGCGCGCACTGATTCCGGAACGAGTAGGTATGCCGCCTCTTGAATGCGGTCGTGGATGAAGTGGTACGAGTCGTTCCGCCGCTCCAGCAAGTCAGCGCGAACCGCCTCTACCAGCAGCGAGTGAATCTCCGTCTCTGTCGTGCCGTAGAGCAGGGACAGCGTTGCGACTGCGGCGGCATTTCCGAGGCACGCCATCTGCTGAACAGTCTTCTGGGTTTCGGCGGTCAGCCGGGTCAGCTTCCCGACCATGAGGTCCACCAGATTGTCGGTGTAACCCTTGCCCTGGATCCGACCGAGATCCCAGGACCAGCGCGCCGCGTCGTGATCGAAGGTGAGCAATCCCTCTTCCGCGAGCGAGGCAATGAACCGATTGGCGAAGAACGGATTGCCACCTGTTTTCTCATGCACCAACCGCGCGAGCGGCGCGGCGCGCTCCGCCTCGCAGCGAAGAGCTTCCGAAATCAACTGCTGCAGATGTTCCGGGGCGAGGGGGGCAAGCGTAATCTCCACCACCTTTCCACCGGCAGTCTTGATCGCCTCGAGCTTCTGCCTCAGCGGATGGGCGGAAGTGAGCTCGTTGGTGCGATAGGCACCGATTAGCATAAGATGCTGCAGATCCGACCCCGTCAACAGATTCTCCAGCAGATCGAGCGTCGCCGCGTCGAGCCATTGCAAGTCGTCGAGGAACAGCGCCAGTGGATGTTCCGGCCGGGCGAACACGCCGACAAACCGTCGAAACGTCAGCTGGAAACGCCTGCGCTCGTCTTGGGGAGGAAGCTCAGGAGCAGGCGGCTGCTGTCCGATAATGAGTTCCAATTCCGGAACGAGCTCGATGATGAGCCGTCCGTTGGGGCCGAGAGCATCGAGGAGCGCCTCCCGCCAGGACGCGAGATCGGCTTCGCTCTCTCCTAGAACTCGCCGGACCAGGCTCTGGAACGCCTGAGCGAGGGTCGCATACGGGATATCGCGCTTGTATTGATCGAATTTTCCTGATGCGAACAGGCCCCGCGACGGAACAAGCGATTTATGGAGCTCATTCACGACGGAGGACTTGCCGATACCGGAGTATCCGGAAACCAGAACGAGCTCCGGCTGGCCATCGGCCACAACGCGATCGAACGCAGCGAGCAAAGCGTTGATTTCAGATTCCCGCCCGTACAGTTTCTCTGGAATCAGCAACCGATCCGGCGTGTCCTGTTCGCCAAGCGGGAATTCGTCGATGCAATGCTGCGTTTCCCATTCAGTGAGACAGCGCCGAAGGTCGCTCTCGACACCGGCCGCCGTCTGATAGCGCTCCTCGGCCGTCTTGGCGAGCAACTTCATGACGATGGCCGAAATCGGGCGCGGAACACCGCTCACGTTCTCGCATGGCGGCGTCGGCTGTCTCGCGATATGACAGTGCACCAACTCCATCGGATCTGACGCGGTAAATGGCAAAGTCCCGGTGAGCATTTCGTAGAATGTGATGCCCAAACCGTACAGATCGCTGCGCGAGTCGATCGAGCGGTTCATGCGCCCAGTCTGCTCGGGGGCCATGTAGGCCAGCGTCCCGACCAGATACTCCGAGGGCTGGGCCCATTGGCGCTCGCGCGGAAGGCGCGACGCCATCCCGAGGCCCATCAGCCACGCCCGGTCACCGGCGGCATTCACCAGGATGTTGGCCGGCTTGATGTCCTTGTGCACGAGACCACGGCTGTGTACATGACCAAGAGCGGCGGCGACACGGGTGGCGAGGCGCAGAAATTGCGCGATGTCCATCGCGCCATTGAGGAGTAGATCGAGCGGCGTCCCGAGCGGATCCTCGAGAATCAACATCGGGCGGGCATGATCCTGCACCATCGAGAGGGACCGGACCACATAGGCCGGATCCAGCTCAGATCGCAGGGCGTATTCCTCTTGCAGGCTACGCACAGTTACGGGCGCGGGAGGGTCCGCGACCGGCACCCGCACCAGAATGGAGGGTCGGCTCCCTTCCTCGCGAACTTTGCGCAAGCCGCGAAACAGCACCAGCTCGGCATCCCTGCGCACTTGCTCCAGCTCGTACCGCGCTAAATCGAGCACGTCCCTCTCCGGCGGTGGAGCGCGTTCACGAGAGTCGACGTCTACGGCTGTCGTACTCATCTGCTGCCTGTCGCTGTCCCCAAGGCTGTGCCCGCGGTCGGCGAACGGCGAGCCAAGTGCTTTGGCAAGTCGCACCGCCAGAAGTGCGCCGCGGCTATTTCGCAATCTACTCACGGTGCCGCTCACCCGTTTTCGACGGTCAGTGTCATAATTCTACCATGAGCGCACGGCACCGTGGCTCAGAGCAGTCCCAGGGCGCCAGCCGTCGATCCCATCCTTGTGGTAGTGCTGCACCGGGGGCGCAGGTTTGCCCAGCTGTTGTCTTTCGAGATGGGGTAGGCGTACTTTTCGTGGATCGCTACTCGTTCGCTGTCAGGGACTTCCACCCTCTAGGCACGGTAGGGCACTGATTTCTATGCACGACGCACGCTGCCTCGGGTCAAATCTTGCACGATAATTCCTTACTTGATGTAAGATGCCGTTCTTGCAGTACTGATTTAGTGGAGGCAGTGTGGCTACCGCAACGATTACCAGTAAGGGACAGATCACCATTCCCAAATCGGTTCGAACAAAACTGAAGCTCGAGGCCGGCCATCGGGTGGAATTTATCGAAACGGAGGCGGGCTTTCTCGTAAAGCCTGCGACCCGGGACATTCGATCGCTCAAGGGGATTTTACCCAAGCCGCGGCGCGCCGTGAGCATTGAGGACATGAATCGCAGTATTTCGCGAATGGGCCGCATGCGTTGATCGGTCTTGATACGAATGTCATCGTCCGCTACCTGGCCCAGGACGACGCGCGCCAAGCCGCGATGGCGACTCGGTTGATCGAAGGATCTCTGTCGGCCGAGGAGCGTGGTTTCATTTCGATTGTGACGCTCGCCGAGGTGGTCTGGGTGATGTCCTCGAACTACGGTGCGAGCCGAATGTCTATCGCAGACATTGTCGAGGGACTGCTGACGGCGCCCCAGTTGATGATGGAACGCGCCGACGTCCTGTGGCGAGCGCTCAAGGCGTACAGGCAGTCGAAAGCCGATTTTAGTGACGCGGTGATTGTCGAACTTGGATCTGATGCGGGATGTTCCAAAACCGTCACGTTTGATCGGCAGGCGGCGGCGCATCCCGGGTTCGAAGCGCTACGCTAGGGCAATTGAGGGCATTGCCGGAACAAGTCATGGGCCTTGGGAGGTGAATCTAGGACTTCAGGTCCTTAATTTTCCTTTGCCAGCCCGCAAGGTCGCGGCCTACGCCGACGAAGCGCGTAGCCAAGGTCGCATCGTCACCTGACGTGACCTCGGGCGCCTCGCGACCAAGGTGCCCGAGTTTCAAATACCGCAAAAATTCGATTATGTTCGTTGCCAACATCGCGGCGCCGTAGAATAATGGCACCATGAGCAGCGATAAGGAAACCGACTTCTTGCGGTGGATCCTAGGCGGATTCCTGATCGTCGGCGGCACCATCCCGACCGTGATGGCAACCACGGCACCCACCAACACCCCTGTCGCAAATGCTGCCGCCCTACCCAATCACGCCGCCGTAATTGTTCAGGTGCCGGCCACCGTACCTACGACATCAACACCCCTCGCCGTGCAGCCCACAACGCGGCCGGCCCTACCGCCAGGCCAAGTCTGGGAATGCGTGGTGAACGGTCAACGAACCTTCTCCGACGTGCGATGCGGCGACCGCGCTACCATCCGCCAATTGAGCGAAATGAATCGAATGGAAGCGACACCGGTACTGCCCGTGTGGGTTTACCCGTCACCCGATGCGGGATATGCCCAGGCGCCTGCCGAACAGAACACGCCAGAGTCCGACAACAATGTTTATGCATCAGAGCAAGTGTATTTGATTAACGAACGAATAAGACGCGAGCATATTGCTCGTCACCATCATCATGAACATGGCGCAGCGCGGAAAAATTAGCGGGTTCTCCTAACACGAAACGGCTTATTGTCCTGCAATCAGCGGATGCTTCCGCCGCACCCGTTGATCAGTAGAGCCCAAAATCACCGAAGCGCCTTTCCCCGCTCAACTTTTCCCGGCACCGCCGAGCCGCGAAGCGGCGTCTGCCCAACACACTGCGATGGGGCTCATTCAAATAATCCGATCAGATAATCTGACACGGAATCATTGCATCTTCATCGAAAGTATAGATGGCGCAGAGTCGATGATATCCATCGGCGATAATGGGCTTGCCATGTCCCGCATCCCTGCACAGCAAGAGTGGAGAGATCGGTTGCTTAAGAATGATGAGCCTACGATATCTATCCACATGGATATTGCTGCTACCGAGTAAGGGTAATTCCGTAGCCCTAAAAATGTCCTTGGCCGCAAACTCAGTGATTCCTGCACGTTTCAATTTCCCCACAAGTTGTTTTGCGGCTGGCGGTTGGAGGATTAGGCTTAAGTACGACTGAGCAGCGGGATAGTCGTGTTTCTGTGCTTTGCTAAGCCACTTTATTTTTGTCTTTTTCATGGTCGACTGTCTACGGTAGTTAGTGCTCGGGCTTGTTTTCCGAGTGATCGGCCGCGTCGCTCTTTGCCGCCGCCTTTGTCTTCGCGGCAACATCTTTGGCAGCCGCCTTGACCTTGTGCGCGCCTTTCTTCGTCGCATCGGCCACTTCGTGCGCCGCCTTTTGCGTCTCCACTCCGACTTTCTCGGCGCCCTCCTTGACGGCGGCTCCCACGACTTTCGCCTCCTGCTTAACAGCCGCAATGGCCGCTTTCACGTCGTCCGAAATTTTCTCTCCCGTAGATGCGGGCGGATCTTCTGCGGCATACGCCACCGCTGCGGACGCCAAGACAATACTGAGGATGATGCCGTATCGGCTCTTTGGCATGGTACCATTCAAGAATGTCCCAATTGGACGATGTCCGAGTGTAGCGCATCCCCAAGCTTGTTGGGCATCCGCACATGTCCTCGGGTCGCGCATCCGTGCTAGAGCGTACAGACTTAGCAGGCAGGTTGAGCCTAGATTGCAACCCGGGTCGGCAGGAACGATCCATAGAGCTATGGGTACCACGAGGAGCACATTATGAGCATCAACAAATATCAAGTTAACGGCCGCGTCCGGCAGGCGAAAGGGACCATCAAGGAAGTTACCGGTAAGCTCATGGGCGACAAGATACTGGAAGCAAAAGGCAGCATTCAAAAGAATCTCGGGAAGGTTCAAAGGAAGCTCGGCAAGATCAAGGAACACGTGAAGGATTCCTTGAAATAAGCCGCGACGCGTTAGCCGATCATCTCACACTGTCGGGGTAGATTCGTTTTCTCTCACCGAATCACCATGACTTTTCGGAGGGCGGCGACACCGCCGTCGCACCACGGCGTCTGTCTGGGTACGACAATCTCCCACTGCCCCTAGGACAGCGGTCTCGTATGTCCCGCGCGGCGAAATGTCTCCGCTACGCTAAGCTCTCTCAGTTGACGGTGACGGTAATGCGCTTGGGCTCGACGCGCGGCTGCTTAGGGATCGTAATTTCGAGCACGCCATCGGTGTAGCGCGCCTTGATCGCTTCAGCTTGCGCTGACTCGGGCAGGGTGAAGCGGCGCAGGAATGTACCGGCTTCGCGTTCAACGTGTTCAAAGCTATCGCCATTCACGCGACCTTGCGTCGAGCGGATACCGCGAATTGTCAACTTGCCATCCTCCGCGGACACCTCAATGTCCTTCGCCGCGACACCCGGCATATCCGCGCGCACGACGAAACGCTCGTTCTCCTCCTGAATATCAACCGCCGGCGTCAACGCGGCGCGATCGATTGCAGCGGGATCTAAGCCGCCGCCGAAGGCTCCGCTGAAGAGCTGCTCAAGCTCGCGGGGCCACCGATCCACGAGGGACCAGGGTCCGTAGTACATAACGTTCATTTCGCTCTCCTTTCGAACAGGTAATCGTCTTTATATCTCTATAGGATTTTATATTGGGGCGCATGACCCAGTTTAAAGACCGCCCTTGACAATTGTGGGCGGGAGTCCAAACCGGGCGCTACGAATCATGTTTTCACGTCTCCTAATTCTCGCTGGCTCCGCGCTTTCGCGGGCCGATTCCAACCAACGCCGCATAGCGCCCTGCCGCGCATCGAATTTCCGCGAGTAATGCGCCGGCATTTGGAGACTCTTCTAGTCACCCGCAACCATAAACGTGAAGATTGCACCGGTCGCGCCAGCGCAAAGCCGCTATCAGGCCCGGTGCTACCTCTGCATTTCGCTGTTAGGGGTGGCTCCGCTTGTTAAGACAGATTTTGCTTCAGGATAAGTGGATCTGCCTGGGCGGTGGATAGTGATCGTCTCTTCATCTTTGATCTTCGTCAATGGTCTTCGACTCGCGCGGTCTGCCGCGCTCAGCGGCAGAAGCTCTTGGTTTTTTCTCCGGGTCGAAAAATCCGAGCTCCGTAAAAGCCCCAGGAGCCGAGATCTCGATACACCCCCTACCTCGGTATCACCGGAAATCGAGGTGGCGTGCGATTTTGTGGTCATGCCCGTCACGCTGCCGCCCGCGTCGAAGTTGCGAGCGCATCGAAATACACCTCGTCCGGCGTCGCGTAGTTGAGATTCTCGTGAAGGCGCCGCGCATTGTAGAAGCTGAAATATTTTTGGAGCGACTCGCGCGCTTCAGTCCCGTTCGCATACGCCCGCAGATAAACTTCCTCGTACTTTACGCTCCGCCACAACCGTTCGATAAAGACGTTGTCGATCCAGCGTCCCTTGCCATCCATGCTGATCGCAACGCCGGCGGCCTTCAGCGGCGTGATCCAATCCTCGCTCGTGAATTGCGATCCTTGATCGGTATTGAAAATCTCCGGCCGCCCGAATTTCCTCATCGCCTCCTCGAGCGCTTCGACACAGAAGTGCGCCGTCAGCGTGTTCGACAGCCGCCAGGCCAGGACTTTGCGGCTCGCCACGTCCAAAATCGCCATCAAGTACATAAACCCGTGCGCCATCGGCAAATAGGTCAAATCCGAGGACCACACCTGATTCGGCCGATCGATCACCAGGTTCTCGAGCAAATACGGGTAAATCGTCGCCTCGCGCGCCGGGATGCTCGTGCGCGGCTTTCTGTACAGCGCCTCGATCCCCATCTGGCGCATCAGGGTTGCCACATGCTTGCGCCCAACCTCATGCCCCTCACGGCGCAACTGCGCCGCGATTTTCCGAGCCCCGTAGAACGGCGCCTCCAGGTGCAGCTCGTCAATCCGGCGCATCAACTTCAAATCCCACTCCGATACCGGCCGCGGCCGGTAGTACACGTTCGATCGGGACAACTCCAAAAGCTCGGCCTGACGCTTCACGCTCAGCTCGCCGCCCCGTTCAATCATCGCTTGCCGCTCAGGCCGGGAAATTTCCCGAGCGCACCGGACAAAAAATCCCTCTCCATCGTCAGCTCCCCGATCTTCTCGCGTAGCTGGCGGATCTGCTCCTTACCGTCGTCGGCGACCATGGCACCGCCAAATATCCCCGCCATGTTCTCCAGCGCCTGCGTCTTCCAGCTGCTCACCTGGTTCGGGTGCACCTCATGGTGCGCGGCAATCTCCGCCACCGTCTTCTCGCCCCGAATCGCTTCCAATGCCACCCGCGCCTTAAAGGCTGCTGAGTGTGGAGTTGCCCCGCTTTATTGGACTCTTCATTATTCACCTGAGGAGAGTCTGCCATGTCAAAGCCCAAGCACCCGAAGCGATATGCACCGGAGTTTCGGCAGCAAATGGTCGAGCTGGTACGAGCCGGACGGAAGCCGGCGGAGCTGAGCAAAGAATTTGGATGCTCGGTCTGGTCGATCCGCGGCTGGGTCAAACAAAGTGATCGTGACGCCGGCCGCGGCGACGGCGGCTTGACCAGCGCCGAGCGCGAAGAGCTGACGAAGCTCAAGCGCGAGGTGCGCCAGCTCAAGCTCGAGAGGGAAATTCTGTCAAAAGCCGCGGCCTGGTTCGCACAGGAGGTCGCGCCGAACACGAAGCCCTCTACGGATTCGTGAAAGCGAACCAGGCCAAGTTTCCGGTACGACTGATGTGCCGACTGCTCGGAGTTTCTGCGAGCGGTTTTTATGCCTGGGATGAGCGCCCGCTGTCGGAGCGGGCGCTCGAGGACATCGCCTTGAGCGCGAAAATTCATGCCATCCACCGCGGCTCGCGCGAATCCTACGGCGTGCCGCGGATCCATGCGGAGCTCGCCGACGATTACGACATTCACGTCGGCAAAAAGCGCGTCGCGCGCCTGATGCGTGCGGCGGGCCTGCGCGGGGTGTCGCGCCGGCGCTTCGTGCGCACCACGGTGGTCGATATTTACGCGGATCTCCCGCCGGATCTGGTCGATCGGAACTTTCAGATCGACCAGCTCGATCGGCTCTGGGTGGCTGATATTACCTATGTTTCGACGTGGGCGGGGTTTCTGTTCCTGGCGATCGTGCTGGATGCATGCTCGCGCAAAGTCGTCGGCTGGTCGATGGAAAATCATCTGAAAACTGACCTGGTACTCGCGGCCATCAATATGGCGCTCGCACAGCGCCGGCCCGAGGACGGAGTGATTCATCATTCCGATCACGGCACGCAGTACACGAGCTTCGCCTTCGGCAAGCGCTGCCGCGAGATGGGCGTCATGCCATCCGTTGGTTCGGTCGGAGATGCGTACGACAACGCCATGGCCGAATCGTTTTTCGCCACGCTGGAATGTGAGCTGCTCGATCGGCGCAACTTTCGCACGCAGGTCGAGGCGAAGCTGGCGATCTTTGAATGGATCGAAGGTTGGTACAATACTCGCCGCAGACATTCTTCCCTCGGTAACCGATCGCCGATGCGCTTCGAGAGCGAATTGATGGCCACCGCACCCGTGAATCGCGAGCATCGAGCTCCTCGCATGGGTATCTCCGGAGCGATGGGAGCCCCATGAGAATTGCTCAGCACCTCATTTCGGGGGGTACCCAAACCAAGGCCCCACCTTCGATCGCCGCTCATATCGCTTCTAATGCGATCGATTTTTTCAGGGTCATGAAAAAAAGCCAGCTTCTGCCGCTGAACGCGGCAGACCGCGCTTGGTCTAATCCCATTGGAATCGAAAAAGGAGGTGAACATCAGAGTCAGATCCTGTCATTCAAGAGAAGAACTACCTGTCCACTGAAACGGGGTAGGTCCAGTGGTTCCGTCTCGGCTTCTTCATGGACTTCTTCCCTCCGGTTACCTTAGTGCCCGGGCAGAAATCCACTTATACCCGTGTCTTAAATGTCGGGGCCACCTCTGTTTCCGCCTCGTGATGAGTTTGGATCGGTTCCCGCGGACTATTGTTCTCGGGCCGGGCCGTTCGTGCTCCTGCACTCGCCCGGCTTCGGTGAGTCAGGCGCGCGAGCCCGACTGGCTATTGTTTGTCGGGCCCAGCCGCGAAGCGGCGTGTGCCTTTATAGCATTCACTCGCATTTGCGGATAACGCGACCCACTTCTCATCTGCGGTAATTGGCGCCGCGAATCCCGACACGCCGACCGCCCGACACCAAACTTAAATTAGCCATAATCCGTTGCGCTCAAAGTGAACAGTGCGCGACAGGGAGTGTCGGTATGCGCCTCGGTTCAACTTTCCCTTCGTGGTCGTCTCCACTCGTCGTCCTGATGATAACGATTGCGGCCGGCTCCGCGACACCCCAAGGATCGGTGTCACTAGATTGGCAGTCGCGTGTGACACCGCGAATTCAGAACATCTGGAAATCCATCCAAACTCGCAGCACAAACATCCTCCAGCCAGCGAGCGTCGACGCGAGTGCAGCCGTTCGAAACTCTACCTCAAGCGCCCGCTACGATTCGAAAGGTCGGCTTCAAATTGACGTTTCATTTGATTGCACGCGGTCTGCTCCAAGCGCCGGCCTGGTAGAGACCGGAATGGTCATTGGCACAACCGTGAAAGTGCCGCCCATGTGTGCTGTCGAAGGCTGGGCACCCGTCGCCTCCATTCCGTCGCTCGCGTCGCTCCCCAGCGTCAAAAGGATCGATCTCCCGAAGTACTCTAAACGGCATCCGCCAATTCCACCGCACTCCCAGGTGACGGCCAACCGTACAGGGATTGCGTTGGCCGCTAATGGAACTCCGGCGATCGACGGTAACGGCATCTCGATCATGAATGTCGGGGAGTACATTCAACAGACCGCCGTGAATGGCGCGGGGATTACGATTGGCGTGATATCCGATGACGTAACCAGTCTGGCGCTGATTCAGGGTCGCGGCGAATTACCAGCGTCCGTGAATGTCGTCAAACCGAGCGCCAATCCCACTCCACACTCGACGCTTACTGACGAAGGCACGATGATGCTCGAAGAAGTCTACGCCGTCGCGCCCGGTGCAAATCTCGCATTTTGTGGGCCTGAAACCACGATTGAATACCTCGGATGCATACAAAACCTGATCGCTGCCGGAGTCACGGTGGTGTCCGATGACCTAACGTCTGTTGGATCCGACGTCATGTCCGCGCCGGCGCAGAACGATGACGGCCTAGCCATCGAGAATCTGTTGACCGCTAATCCTACCGTGATGCTCTACCATTCCGTGGGCAATGATGCTGAGGACTATTGGCAGGGCGTGTACAACCCCGCCCAGTTGACTGGGACATGCAACGGGCAATCCGACAACTATTTTCAACAGTTCGATGCCTCAACCAACTACATTAACTGGCAGACCAATGGCGGCCGGGCCTTGTATCTGGCATCAGATCTTCCGGGCTCACAAACAATTCCCAACAATTTTGATATCTATATTGTCGACCCCAGCACAACTCAAATAGTTACTTGCAGCACCTCTGCAAGCGGTGGAACAGAAGGTTCGACCAGCTACACGGCCATCGACGGGAGTGCGATCCCACCCGGCAATTACAGCATTTACATTGGCACGCCAGATGCCTCGCTAAGCGGAACCTTTCTAAAGCTCATTGGAACGGATGACGGCGGCGGGATTTTTTCCCCTCTCACATCCGGCGCCCCCGCATCGCCCCAAGATTTCGCACTCGGAGTAATCACCGTAGGTGCGGTGTACGGCAACGATGGTATCGGCAATACCATCGAACCATTCAGTGACACCGGACCGATCCAGCTAGAGCTGCCGACACCCTCGACCCTGCAGGCCCCTCTCGTTGCGGCTCCGGATGCAATATATGTGGATAACAGCGGGACCGATTTTCCGGCTAGTGGTGGAATCTTTTACGGCACCTCCGCGGCGTCACCGAATGCGGCATCCGTTGCGGTGCTGCTCCGATCGGCCTTTCCGACGTTGACCCCGGCGCAGCTCACTGGCTACATAGAGGCTGGCGCAATACAACTCGGCAGCTCCCCGTGGAATGGCACATTTGGCTACGGCCGCGTCGACGCACTGGGCGCCCTCGCAATGATTCCGGCCCCGACCTTATCGGGATTGCAGGGAGTGACCATAGTTGGAGGGCATAGCTCGCCAGCGCTACCGCTTACTGTCGGCGGAACCGGCGCGCTCAAAGTGTCCGTCACGCCGTCGACGAATTTGATACCGAGCGGCTCTGCGGGCATCACCCTATCGCCATCCGCTTGCGGGAATCCCACGACAACGTGCACTCTGACCCTGACGCCGACTGTCGGCTTAACCGGAACGACAATCGTTCAAGTCAGCGTCACGGACGGCGCGAATCGCACGCAGTCGATGCAAATTCCTGCCACCGTGATAGCACCAGCCCCGCCGACCCTCTCGATCACATCCGGGGCGGCGCAGACTGTAGTCGTGAACTCACCCATTGCGCCGATCACCTTCAGTGTGGTGGGAACGGGACCGCTTTCGGTGAGCGCCACAAACAATGGTGTCCCCGGCGTGAACCTAACTGCGGGTTGCGGCACCGCCGTAATGGCTTGCACTGCGACTTTGGGAACAGCATCTAATGCCACGGGAACGACGACGTTGCTATTGAGCGTCCAGGACAGTTACGGCCAAATATCATCGAGTAAAGCCACGATAACCATTAAGGCGCCGCCGGCACCGACGATCGCCATCACCGGCGGCGGCACCCAGAGCGTAGCGGTCAATGGTGCTATCGCGCCCGTGACGTTCACTTTGACCGGCACCGCACCGCTGATGGTCGTTCCCAAGACTAACGACATCGCCGGCGTCACGATTACTTCCGGTTGCGGCACAACCGCGATGACCTGCACGGCCAATTTGGGCACTGCAGCGGCCACGGCTGGTACGGCAACGCTTACTTTGACGGTCGAGGACAACTACCGGCAAAGCGCATCGGCATCAGCCACCGTGACAGAAACCGCGCCGCCCTCAAGTAGTAGCGGCAGCGGCGGAGGTGCATTAGATCCCTGGGCGCTACTCGGACTGAGCGGCTTAATTCTCCTGCGGACGCGTCAATCTACACGTAAAGAACTGTCGCATCATTGATGAACTCGGCTACGTGAGCCTCACGGAACTGTGCACCGTGCGCGGCAAACTCGGCCTTCCAATCGAACGCGATCTACACTTCGAAGCCGACAAACCGATCTCCGCCTACGGCGACTGGCGCTCAGCAGAGCACAGGCCGTTCCATGATCGATTGAGCGGATTCCGCGCGTGCCACGTCGCGGAGCCGGTTCGGAGGCCGGTGAGTCAAAGGCGTGACTTCGACTCGTCTTCTGGATTCCGTCCGTGCCACAGACGCTTTGCTAAACCAGCTTCGAGCGTTTCACGCGACGCATTTTCCGCGCAAACTTGTACAGGTTCGCGTCGACATTAATAACGATCGTCTCCCCCGGGAAAACCACTTTTTCCGTGATTTCCTTGACGACTCGTGTGGCGCGCTTCTTACTGTGAAGTTGGAAAAACCCGGTGCATTTTACGCCCAAAACGTAGAGAGGCGGACCGGGGAATCCCGAGTCAACTTTGCGCACCAAGTAAGCACGCTTTATCCCCTTCACAACCTTCAGCTGCACGCTCAGCTTCGCTACGGTCTCGGCGTCCAACCCATGAGGCTCATAGCGATCCGACAGCAGCAGCGTTCGACGCTTCTTCTCGCCCTTCTGCAGTCGAATCGCTTCATCGACATAGCGATCATGCCAAATCTTCGCGTTGACATGATCTCTTCGTTGTCCAAAATAGTTGCGCAGCAGCTCGCTCCCCGCCAGCGAGGCAGTCCGATCTTCCGTCATGGCGCTTTCCATCAATTGGACACCTTCCTCCTGATCCTCGCGCAACAAATGGCGAGCCAGCACGAAGCGCGCTGCAGTTGAATTGGGAAACCGTGCGACGGTCTCCCGCAGCAGAGGTAACACCGCTGTCGAATCCGTTCCAACCTCCTCTTCTAATGCCGCGAACTCTAGCGAGCCCTGTTCAGTCAACGGAGCTGCAGCTTTTTCTGATTGCAATGCGGCGAGCCGGGTCCGCTTGGCTTGTGTCTGCTCATGGTATTTTTGCCACGAATTCGAAACTCGATCCCGCCACTGCGAATCGAAAGTCTTCTCGAGCTCCTCCAAGGCGGAGCCCAGGAGGTGGTCGGCACCTCCCCTTTCCGTGGCGGCGCAAACTCCACGGCTGCGCCAATCGCCTCTAACCGGTCTCCAAGCGAAGGATGAGTATCGACATGCGAAGTAATCTGGTTGAGGGCCGCATCCTGCCACTTATCTAGATCGCTCTTCGGCAACTCACTGACCGCCTGTGCAACAAACCCGCTATAAGGCGCAAAGGCTGGCTGAGGAGAATCCTTTGCCGCCGCATGAATGCCGGGCCAGTACCTTTGCATGAAATAGTTACCAATAATGTGTACGCCGGTCAGCGCCTGAGCCGCATCGCGTGCAGAAGTCAGTTGGACTGAAGCCGCATCGGCCTCGTACTCATTCGCGCGCGCGAAGGGAAACGAGACCGCGTTAAAGTACGGGATATACCATTTGAAGAACTGGCGAATCACTCCGGAACCCCACTGAGGTCGCCGCTCGAAGGTCGACTCGAGTCGAGCCCAAATGACGCGCATTCGATAAATCCAGTTCGCCGCACGCGCGTGTCCTCGCGAGAGATGCCCCAACTCATGCGCCAACACGGATTTGAACTGCTCAACCGTCAGTCCCTTCATCAAGGGCAATCCAAGCACCAAGAAATTCCGGTGCCACCCGAAAAGCCCCATTCGCGGTACCTGACTCACCGCCGCGTTGAATTCCGGAGTGACGAGGACGGCATGAATCGCGGGTGTCTGGAGACGTTGCTTGAGTTCTTCGAGCATCCTAAATAGCTGCGGAGCATCGGAATCAGTCACCCTTTCACCACGTGGAGGATCTTGTTTGACCCACAAAGATCGCAAAACAGCGTAGAGCAATGCCCCCACGATGAGTACTAATTTCAGGCCAAAGCCCTTGAGGTAAACGAGGCTCCAAATCGACAGAGCAGTTAACACCAATAGTGCAATTACCACGAAAAATAGGTAACCGTAACCGAGTGCCGCTAACCCATACACGCGCCGGCGATACGCCACCGGGTGCTCCACTGCAACCCGCTCCATCCGCTCTATCAGTGCTTCAAAATCCGCTCGCTCCATGCGATCCGCAATCTCTCAATTTGATGGACAAAAGGACTGAACAACGAACGCCACCGGAATGCGGCCACGCATTGACGCTTCCCCGGGCTCAACCACCCTCACGAGGTGTTTTAATGGTTACGATGCGTTTGACTGCGATTTGGCTTTTGCTACTTTCTGGGCGGCCGAATATCGATACGCGGTCAGAACGATACCAACTAAAAAGAACACCCCGGCCATCATCATGTCGCCCCGTTCAAAGGCGCGATATGCCATTAAAATCCAAAATATGAAGAGGACGACGGTGACGGCTATTGGCATGAAAATTCCCTATGTTCTGCAAATAAACGAGCCAAATCATGGCATAGCGGCTGTCCGACGACCACCAAAAGCATGGCCTTTTGCCCAAGCTTGCGCAATCCGTCACACTGCAGTCTCTGCTTACGCCAACGAAGCGCGTACCCACGGACGCATCGTCACTTGACGGTGACTTCAGGCGCCTCGTGACCGAGGCGCCTGATTCTCTCTACTTACATAGCCGGCTTCGCCACCATCAAGTAAAAAATCACGAGCACACCAATAAAAGCCGGCCACCCGAGTGCAAACCACCGGCGATAGTAACGCTGATACACCGCCGGCAGCGCCGTTCCTCGGGTGCCTGTCTCAATCGCCAAATCCCGCATCCGGATCTGCAGCCATACCACCGGCAGCCAACAGCATCCAACCAGCACATAAAGCACCATCGACGTCAAAATCCATGGCTTCGAGAGCGGAAATCCCGCCATGAGCGCCAGGGCAATCCCGGTCGCCGGCTGCAAAATCACCGCCGTGGCCGTGAACACCACATCGGCCAGCACCACTTCACGGCCCACCGAGCCAATGATCCTCGCATCCCCGCTCCTCTGCGCCCGCAGAAAAAAGAACGCAATACCGGCTCCCGTCCCGAACAATACTGTCGAAGAAAGGATATGCAGCCACTTTGTTAGCAAATACCAGCTCATGGAACAGTATCGATGATCCGAGTGGAAATGTTCCATCGACCGAATTCCAGCTCGAAATCAGACAACCGGAGAATTCCCATACAGACTTTCGCGCCCCTCATCAACGCATCTCCGTGATGAAGCCTGTTGGCGAGAATGACCGCCGCCATGCATGGGATTTCCGGCCCGTGATTGCCTTCGGCAACAAGCTCCCACGTACGGCACAGGCTCCGGCCCGCATCGTCTTTTCCAATTACCCGGACCATCATCCCGCCCGTATCGCTACCGAGCCAATTGAGCCACGTCCCAATGCGATCTAAGAAGGCTCCCCAGCGAGCGATCGGAATTGGTAACCCCATCCGCCGACAACCGCCGAGTGTCCATAAAGCATAGTGCTGCAGGGATACTTCCAAGGCAGCCCGAAAAGTGACCGTTTGCACGCCGGGATATCGTGTGGGAAGCAATTCGAGATCCGGTACATCGCACGCGGCAGCTAAGCGGTTGCCGAAGGAGAACCGCTCGCGCTTGAGTTCCTGCCATCCGTACACGGTGCGCCACTGGCCGTCTTGCCGCCACTGAAACGATTGGCCCGCATATCCCAAAACGGCCGCGACCGTGGCCGCGCCGCGCGGGGCCCGTTGCCCCGGGGCGATGACGACATCGATCGTGTTGAGCTTTGCGAACGGCGTGTGGAGAGCATCGATGACCGCCGAGGACAGCGCCGGCAACGTGCTCGCCCCGGTTATCGCGAAACGACCAGCAGCTTCTGCCTCCCGCCCGACCGCCGCGACAAATCCCGCGACAAACTCCCTGCCATCCGCAATATCAACGTAGTGTGCACCACACGCGAGGCTCGTCAGGGCAACCCGATAGTCCTGCTCCTGGAACGGTCCCGCGCAATGAATCACGAGATCGGGCCTAAGAGGCCTGAGCTGATCCGCAAAGCGGGAACTGTTGATATCGAGGATTGCAGTCTCGGCCGGTGCTGACTGCCTAGCAGGATGCGCGCGACGGCTGGTCGCAATTACGGTGAGCCCGGCTTCCAGCGCCAGTCGCCTGGCAATTCGGGCGCCAAAATTACCCAAGCCCCCAATGACCACGACGCGCATCACGAACCTGGTACATAGCAACATGGCAAAAGCCGTCGAATACGATGATCCGGGCCATTGGAGTAAGGCCGCTGCATAAGCCCACTAGCGGACCACCGTGCGCGCCCGAGCAATTTGATAGCCGACCACAAGGAGTGCTGCAAAACAGCCAAAGAGCGACGCGGCCAGCGCAGTTCTCAAAGTAAGGACCAAATCTGGGACGAGCACCGTGCTCTCAAACAAAAGAGTAAATAACAGCGGCGTGACATAGAACATGACCGTGGTGAACGGTATCCAAAACGCAGTGGCGTTAATGTCGAGGCACAATTGCTTGAGGACGATGCGCAGCGGCTCCGTCATGGCCACGGTGACGACGCTGCTGACAATGAGGCTGACTGAAATGGCAAGTGCTAAGGCGGATAGCGGATTCATGATGGTCTCCTCCTCTTAACTTTGATCTCGACTCTTTCTCCCGCTGCGGTCTAGAAGCCGGGCGATTCCGCCGCCCAATTTGATGAGGGTCACAATCGTCGAACGCGGCAAGGCAATCATTTGGTCGTACCAACGGCTCAAGCGTTCGACGAAATCCAGCATCTCCCTCAAGCGAAGCTGCACGACCGGGTCCACGCTCTTGTCGTCCCGTGACATTTCGAGACATTCACGCAAGGCCGCGGCCGCCGGGTCCAATTCGCGAGCCTTGCGACCGGCCGCGATTCGGGACACGAGATTCCAAAGGTCTGTTTCGGCGGTGTAGAAGGTCCGGCGATCACCGAGAATGGGCACCGAGCGGATGATGTTCCATGACTGCAGTTCGCGCAGCGAATTGGATACGTTGGAGCGCGCGATCCCCAAGGCATCCGCAATCTCCTCAGCCGCCAACGGCTGTTTCGACGCATACAGCAAGGCGTGAATTTGGCTGACCGAGCGGTTGACGCCCCAGCGCTCGCCCAAATTTCCCCACTCCAACACGAATCGCCGTACCGCTTCCGGCACACTGTCTTTGATATCTGTAATGTCTGTCATGACAGATATTACAGATCAAGCGAGCTAACTTGTCAAGCCAAACTAGGCCTTGCAATACAATGGCTTAGTCCAGGCCGCCATCCTGGGGCGGCGCTTTCTCACTCTCATCACTTTTCCGCGCCACTCGGCAAAATCCGACCGCCTAGGATCGCCTTACAGCGGTGATCGCACCCTACCCCATGCCTCGAGATCCCCAGTGGTCTCGTCGGAACACAAGCTTCAAGCGTTTTGCGCTTAGGCATTTTATTCTCCCTTCGTCATGCCACCCCATTTACAACTTGCCGGAGTACCGGCCGTTGCTGGCGATTCACATCGGGCGTAGTCTTCAGCTCTAGCCGTCAAAGGGGTCGCACCATGTTCCCTCGTGTCCGCACTTGGGGTATCTGGCTTTCCAGCACGTTGTTATTCGCTGCCGCCGCCGGCGCGGCCCCTAGCGTGTCCACTGAAGACACCACTGCGCTGTTGCAGAGGGCGGTCGACGGCGACTGGCGCTCAGCAGAGCACAGGGAGCGCGACCACTACCGTCACCCGGTCGGTACGCTGCAGTTCTTTGGAATTCAGCCGGACATGACGGTGATCGAGCTGGCGCCCGGCGGTGGCTGGTATACCGAAATCCTGGCTCCTTTCTTGACGGCAAACGGTCACCTGATCGAGGCTGCATCGCCAAAGTTCGAGCAGAAGATCAAGGACAATCCGGCAGTCTTCGGGCACATCCTCAAGGTCATCCCCTTCAAGCCACCGCTCAATGTGGCGCTGGGCGCACCGAATTCCGCCGACATGGTGCTCACGTTCCGCAGTACCCATGATTGGCTCAACGACAGCCCGGCGACGCTTGACGCTGTGTTCAAAGCGGTGTTCGACGTGCTCAAACCCGGCGGCACATTCGGCGTCGTTGAACATCGAGCCAAGCCGTTCGCCGATGCCGTAGAAAGTTCGAAACAACTGCACCGCATTCCCGAGGATTACCTGATCGCTTTGGGTCTGCAGACCGGCTTCCGGCTGCAGGGGGTGTCGGAAATAAACGCGAATCCACAGGACCCAGAAGGCGTTAACGTACACCGCCTGCCACCGGATTTGGTCGGGCCAAAGAGCGAGCGCGCCGAGATGAAGGCGATCGGCGAGTCCGATCGGATGACGCTGCGGTTTGAGAAGCCTTGAGAGGCCTATTCTTCAACGCTTTGTTTCATATGATCTACGCTCTTTAGGGTCAGGTTTCCTCACCGAAATAATCCGCTCGTTCCGGCCGCGCTTCGTCCACAAGACCACGTAAACCGATCCGAAGATATTGGTGCCAATCGTCTGCCAGCGCCGCTCACCTTCCGAGGAGCGATCCTCGACCGTCAGAGCGAGCGGATCGTCGAGCACGCCGTCCCCTTCCACCAGCGATACCCCGTGCTTCGCCAGATTGGCAGCATCCTTGCGCGGATCGAACTCGATGCTCGCTCAGCTAATATATGCATAAAGTGCATATACGTCAATTCAGACCCGACCGACTACAGGCCGATCCCACTTGCGTTTCCGCCATCCCGATCTGTAAGTCCGCCAGTCCCCACCTTGCCAACCCCCGGGCGCCCCCATCGCCGTCGCTCCACGACGCCCGCCTAGCCTCCGCTTTGATTTCGATTCCTTCGCACTCCTTTGCCTTACTTGTTTGCCCTCTTTCATCTGCGCCCATCAGTGACGAGCTCGATCGGGCCATCATCGGCGGGCGTAACGCATGCGTTACGCGGGTGACCAGGGATTTGGTCACCGCGGGCTTGAGCGCAGCAGGGAATGCGCGGCTCAATGGTCACCCAGGGCTTGCGCAAAGCACGGACAGCGCAGCGCAATGGATTTACCGCGGCCTGGAAAGCAAGTAACGATCCACCTACCGCCAATCGCGACTGTTTTTGTAGTCAGTCAGCGACAGCTCTCATTTCTCTTTGTCGGCAGCAGGCGACCATTAGCACTAAAGGACAATCTGCGCGACGATTGCGCCTCCATGATGTACGAAGCCCAAACCGTCCCATTTGAATTGTGTCGTTCGGTGCGTCGAGTATGTCGTCAAACGGCTTGCAAAGATCGCAAATCTTTCCAGCTCGGTTTCATAAACTAAACGGCAATGGTGCCTGTCGGAGAATCGCAATGAATCGCGTATTGACGGTAATTGCCATGACCTGCGTGATGCTCGTTGGCGCGCGAGCGCTCGCCATGGATTCCATAAGTCAGCCGACAATGAGCAAGCGCCAGCTGATCGTACAGATGGTCGGATGCATGAGGAAGCAAATGTCTGCTAACAAAACGATCTCATACAATGAAGCGATGAAAGCGTGCAAAGATCAAATAAGCAAACAGAGCGACAACTCGGCGTCGCGCACTCTAGTCGCATCGGACTCTCTAACAAAGCAGTGAATGGCGCGTTAACGAGACAACGAGACGCCCTGGATCGCCGTTCTAAACCATCCCGGGTCGTCATCGGTGTGGGACCCTTGACATCGGTACGGGTCGCCAAAGCAACCGCCGGATCGTCCCGATGGCTATTCGATTATCACGACCCTCGCCGAGACGGTGCGACGCAGTAATGCGCCGACGCTCGCGGGCCTCGATAAGTAGTGCACTTAATGCCATTGGGCGTGAGGGGATCAGCGCGACTTGCTGCGACGCACACCGTCTCCGCTGCAAGTCGCCAGTTCACTGTTCAGACTCCCGATGGGGCACGTGGGCGGCTTGCGGCGGCGGAGGCGGCCGCGGCGGACATCTCGCCGCGCGCGGCGCGCGTGGAATGTCGCGAGGAGGCGCTAGAAAGTCGCCGACCCTGTAAACGCCAATGCAGGCTGACCGTTGAATGTTTAGCTTTCACATAATCGGAGGAGTCGTTCCATGGTTAAGTTAGCATCGCTGGCTTTGACGGCGGCGGTGGGTACCACCGCACTCATGGGCAGCATTTCGGCGAACGCCGGGGTGGTCGTCGGCATCGGATTGCCGGGCGTAGCGGTCGTTGCGCCGGGCCCCTACTATTACGGGTATCCCTATTATGTTGGTGCCCCGTACTATTACGGTCCGTACGTGGGATTCGGCTACGGATACCCCTATGGATATCGTTACGGTTACGGCGTGGGCTACCGCGGAGGTTATGCGGGTGGGTATCGGGGCGCCTATGGCGCCGGTTACCGCGCCGGGTATGGTGGTGGTTACGGCGGGGCGCATGCCGCTGGCGGCGGCCGACGCTAATCACCGTGCGTCGCCGGCTGCACCAAAATCGGCGCCGCCTTCCCGCACAAGCGGGCTAGTCGGTATTTTGGCGTCACTACTTCGGTAACATCAAAACAAAGCCGCCGTTTTCGTAGGCGTAGAATCGCCATTCACGAACAGTCTTCGGTGTTCCCAAAATGACGAGTTGCTGACGCAGTGTCGCGACATCATTGAACACGTCCGAGACCTTTATTAAGTTCTCGTACTTTCGCAGAAGCGCTTCGGAAGCGGGACCTTCGGCGGCGTAGGTAACCAATACCTTCAGCGGCGCGTTGAAGGACTGAAGCTTAATCATCTTTTCGTGGGCACGAGAACTGTCGTTTTCGTGCTCAATTGCCACGGAAATCCAATTCGCGTAAGTGGCGTACTTCCCAGTATCGTCCACGCCGCGTTCCTCGTACAACATCCCGTCAAGCGTGTAGTACTCCTTATTCCACGACAGCAACCCCAATTTCCTGGCGACTCTCGGGTAAATGGTGGTTCGCATGAAGAAGTTGTACGATTTGGTCTCGAAACCCACCGCGGTACGAAAGCTGTCGTGCTCCGATTGCATGACGGCAACGAAGGCATTTCGAAAGTCTCTAGGCGTGATCTTATTCATAGCGTGACTTAAACCAACTGTCACCGGTATTACTCATTGTGCCACTGGATTTGACAGGGATGAAGTGAAAGACTCAGCGCACCCTCATGCAGGTCTCCAAAGAAGCAGGTAAACCCGAATGACAGATTACCGGCGCCGGCGATTGAGCTCACGAACAGTAGGTCGCCACGCTCCCACACCACCGGTGGCAACAGCTAGAATGGCCCGACCATCCATCACGGCCGTCGCGGAACCCCTGCCCGAGGATTTGTTGGCGCAAATCGCACGCCCTCTAACGGTAGCGCCCCAATGACGCTCTCGCGGTAAGCCGCAAACGAGCGATCGGTGCGATCCAATGAACACATCCGCGGCAATGAAATGCTTCCTGCTCGGGTGCTGGCTGATCGTGTTGGCCAGTGCACCCTGTACGGCGCGAACACCGGATCCATGGATGATGATTCCGATCTCGTCGTTCTGGAGCGCGTGCAGAAACCCCAATCGCAAGCTGCCAACCTTTCGGAGTACGCCGGCACTTATTATAGTGAGGACTTGGGTGTTTCCTGGACTTTGGGAATACGCGACGCCCGGCTCATTCGCACGCAGTGGATGTTTCCCCCGCAGGAACTCAAACCGATCCTCCCGGACACTTTCACCGGCGATCTCAGCGAGGGCACCTATGCGCTGCGGTTCACGCGAAATGACGCCGGTAAGATAGATGGTTTCGCCGTAGGCACGAGTATGGTGCGTCCGCTGCGGTTTTCTAGGTGCCCGCCCGCTTCGCCGCGCGACCGGGGCTCAGTGGCGCTTGGCTGCAAGACCGACGTTCAAACACTCCTTCGGGGTTCGCAATAGCCGCTCCGCGCGCCGTGGGCTGGGCATGAGGTTCATCTTGGCGGCACTGACGATCGAACACGGCCCATGCTCAATCTTGACGGCTATCAACAGTTCCGCGAGCTGTGGGGACAGCGACACGCGCTTAGACCTTAAAGCAGTGGTCTCGGTGGTAGGCCAGAAACTCCCGCTGCGCCATCCGAAACGGCCCGACATTGAGCGTCGGTAGAATCCCCCACGCAGCCAACACACCTGCGGAACATTTAGGTGATACGAGCAAGTCGCCGTTGTCCGTAAAACTAATAAGCCCCATATCGAACAAGTGATCGACATGCGGCGCCAGCATAAGTCCATTGTTCTCCGACAGCCGCTCGGCGTTCGACGATTCGCTCCAGGGCTTGATGTGGCTTGCGATCAGGTAATTCGGATCATCGATGCCAGTTACGCGGCAGCGCGGCTCGACACGCAGCACATTGTCACGGAAGACCCCCTGCCCGCGACACGCCAAAATCAGCGCTTCTTTGTCCGCCGGTGACAAGCCCTCTTGCCTTAGAATCGCGAGCTCTTGGGCCCATTCGTCCGCGAACGGGTGCGACGACAGGATCTTCGCTGCCTCGCCAACGGGTGTCGTTGTACGTCTCGCCCTCGCCGCCTCCCAGCGTCGGTTAAGTTCCTCTGCCGTCGGCTCCGGGAGTGCCACGCCGGAATTGACGATGTCCCACTTGAATCGAGAAAGCGGGCGTTGCTGCAACTCTTCCCACGGAATGACCGGAATTTCACTCAAGTCCGTAAATCGAACCTTCACATACAGTGCTTTAAGCTTTTGACGCCGTTTCTCTGGGTCCCAGTGTTTACTTTCAAAAGGCTCCGATGCCGTCACACCACGACCGACGAGTCCCTTTGGTGCCGGTCCCAGTTGGATTAAGAAGAATTCGCTCCCCTTCGGCAGGTAAGTGCGATTCCCGCAAGACCACCGGCTCCTGACGAACCCCTTACGCCGGACACGCGCGATTTGCTTTCGAAGCGTATTCCAATGAAATTTGTCTGGAATCCAAGACAGTAAGAATGCCGCCATAGAATTGAGCTCTGCGAAATTGCTATTTTCAGCGGTCCGCTAAATACCAAGTTACAAGGATTGTAACTCCAGACTTCATCGCGCAGGCGATCCATGCCGCAAAACCTGCCGGCGCTACGTCCTCCGCCTCCCGTCGGCCCTCTCCGCCTACGCGTTATGCCCGCATTCCGTACCACAAGTCGGGCAAAACTTGTCGGATCTCGATACTGCGTGCCCATTGCTGCAGACACGTCGCCCGAGCAGCGCCGGCCTCTTGATCACCGAATAGAGCGTCATGAAAGCCGCTCCATAAAAGATCATCCAATGCCCCGAGAATCCACGAATGACCGATGGTGGCGGATCGCCCGCCGCGTGACGAACTTGGCTGGAAGTCGCCATGAAATAGAGGAAATTCAAAATCACATAGACAACCAGAACGTAAGCGGATATGCGCATCCACCGAGGGCAACCCGACAGCAACACTTTCCAGAAATCCTGCCGGCGTTCGCCACGCGTGACTCGGACGGCAACCAAAACGGTCGGCAGCCATACCACGAAGATGCCGGCATGCAGGATCCAGATCGATTGGCCGCCCGGCGGCGGGATATTAGCGATGGAAGCCACGTGAGCGGCGACACTCAGCAGGAAGCCGAGCGCGGCGAGCAGCATCAACGGAATCAGACCCGCAGTTATCAGGCCCGACACGGCTCCGCCGGGTTCAGCAATTTCCGCCCGCATGACGATTTCGTCCCTGTGTAGCCCCGTGAGCGTCGTCCCGAAAGCACCACATTCTACCCGCGACCATTCCCTGTCCGCAGGTGAACCACCCCTCAATTTCGACAACTGCTCTAGACGGCTACAGCGCGACTCTAGTGCGGCGTTGCAGCGGCCAGCTCAAACGCTACGATCAATACTTTGAGTTCGGTCGCGCGGCTTACTGGACGGTCGTGCTCAACCGATCGATCATCGGCTGCGTAATGAGACAGATCCCCCGGTCGGTGCGCCGAAACCGCTTCGCATCCAGGTCTGGATCCTCACCGACCACGAGTCCTTCCGGAATACGAACCCCGCGATCAACAATGACATTAGTTAGACGGCAGTTTCTACCCACATCGACATAGGGAAGCACCACGGCACTTTCCAGCGACGTGTACGAATGCACGCGCACGCCGGTAAAAAGCAGGGAGCGAATTACCGCGGCCCCCGAGACCACGCAGCCACCTGAAACGAGAGAGCCTTCCGCAAATCCGCGCCGGCCGGCTTCCCGATGCACAAACTTGGCTGGGGCCGTGATTTCCGCGTAAGTCCAGATGGGCCAGTTTATATCATAAAGATCGAGCGACGGAATCACGTCAGTGAGCTCGATGTTGGCCTCCCAAAAGGAATCGACCGTCCCGACGTCGCGCCAGTACGCCTCCGCCTCGGCATCGCTTTTCACGCACGACTTCGAGAACGGATGCGCCATCGCCTTGCCGTGCCGAACGATATACGGAATCACATCCTTGCCAAAGTCGCGGTTCGAATGCGGATCAGCCGCATCGCGTCGCAGGGTGTCAATGAGGAACGAGGTCTTGAATACGTAGATTCCCATGCTCCCCAGCGCCGTGTCGGGTTTACCCGGCATGGCCGGCGGATCGGCCGGCTTCTCCAGAAAGCTGATGATCCGATCTTCGGCATCCACGTGCATCACGCCCAACGCACTCGCCTCCAGCCGTGGCACCTCGATACAGCCGACCGTGACATCCGCGCCGGTCGTGGCGTGCTGCTGGAGCATGATTTCGTAGTCCATCTTGTACACGTGATCGCCCGCCAGGATGATCATGTATTCGGGACCGGAGCTGGAGATGATGTCGATGTTCTGGTACACCGCGTCTGCGGTTCCCAGGTACCATTGCGTTTCTGACAGACGCTGGCTGGCCGGCAGGATGTCGAAGCTCTCATTGCGCTCGGCCCGGAAAAAATTCCAACCCAGTTGCAGGTGCCTGATCAGCGAATGGGCCTTGTACTGAGTCGCAACACCGATGTGACGAATGCCCGAATTGAGAGCGTTCGATAGTGCGAAATCAATAATGCGGCTTTTGCCTGCAAAATAGACGGCCGGCTTGGCACGTTTGTCCGTCAATTCCATGAGTCGCGAGCCGCGACCCCCGGCAAGCACATAGGCCATCGTGCGTCGGGCCATTGAACCAGCACGTTCTCGCGTTTTCATGAGTTGTCTCCCGAACATTACTTACTTTTAGACGTCTCGCGGAGATTCTTCAACTGTCTCGTTTTCCGCCCGGAAAGTGACCGTCGGAAATCCCGAGTATTGTAGAGTGGCGTTCCAATTACCCGCTGATCCAAAAAAGGCTTCTGTTACCTGAAAGACGTCCGCTTTTCCTGCAAAAATCGGTCATATTTTGCCTGTGGAAAAGCGAGTCATGGGCGCTATTTAACCAAATCGACTAGCTGCGGGTATGCGGCACCAACACAGACTGCATCCCGGCGGCTTCTGCGGCCTGTATTCCGAGCGGACTATCTTCGAATACCAGACACTCTGTGGGAGGCACGTTTAATCGCCGGGCCGCCTCCAGAAAGGGATCCGGACACGGCTTTCCCCGCGCGTAATCCTCAACGCACACTACGGCGCTAAAGAGCAATCGAATTCCCAGGGCATCCAGAGTCCGCTCAATTTGCCGGCGAAAACCCCCGGAGGCTACCGCCAACGGTTTGATTCCGTACCACCTCCGCGCGACCTGCACGACTTCCTCAATCGGCTTGACTTCGTCGATCATCTCCAGGAAGTACTCCTCCTTTCGCTCAGCGGCCTTTTGCACGTCACCGACCTTCAACCCGTGCTCATCTCTCAGCAGACTGAGGATTTTCGCAGTCGGTCTACCACCCAATTGATAAAACAGTTCTATCGGGAATGACCCCCCGAGTTCCGCAACGATCCGCGTCCACGCGCGGTAGTGCAACGGCATGGTGTCGGCCAGCGTTCCGTCACAATCGAAAATGTAGCCGCTAAATTCGCGGTCAGGAATTGCCAGTTTCATTAACCTGGGAAGGCGGTTGTTGGCTTTAGCAGACGTTACCTGCGGCCCCTTGCAGAAGCAAACAAATGCGAAATCACATTGCACCGGGCGCGCCAGCCAAAGCGGTTGGCATGCGCGGTGCCCGATTTTGTAATTGCTCCGTCGCTCGATTCGCGTCACTCATATCGGCATATCTCGCTGCGGCTCCATTTCAAGCATGGGCAGCTCTTGTTGTGCCAGCCCTTGTATCTCTCCGCCTATGCTCAGCAATTGAGTCATGCCGCCTTGCAGCTGCTTCTCGCGGCGCGCCCAGCGCTGCATAGTGGAGTTTTTTTCGGAATCCAGCTCGTCACGCATCTTCGTGAAAGTCTCGTACACCGCCTTCAGCTTCTGCGCGAACTGCGGGGACGTGAGATAGTCATACATCGCTTCCATCTTTTCGCCCTTGCCGGCCGAGACCGCGCGTTGCCGCTGCAGATCGATGAGACCGACACGCAGTGCCTCGGCAATGCCGAGCGCGCAGGACGCCTGAGTGACCCATATATCTTCATAGAGTGCGAAACAGGCGGGCTCAGGCCAGTCCTTGGGAAGGGTGCCCGGCATCGTCACCAGGATCCCGACGGCGGCGCCGCAGGCGCGCATGTCCTCTTTGAGCTTCGGAATCCATTGCGGACTCCAGTCCTTCGCCCGCTTGGTCTCCCACAAGATGGTCCCGGCCGCCTGACCACTCCGAGTTGTGACGTGCTGCAGCACATCCCCGCCCCGCTGACCCTTCTTGACCTCCTCGATGATATCCAGCGGAAATGCCCGCCGCAGACCATCCTCGATCGCAAGCTCTAGAATTTCACCCTGCAGCTGTTGTGAGCCCTGGTCCGCTTTGCGTTGCGCATCCACCAATTGAGCTCGCATATCCGCGATCGTCTTCTGCAACTCGGCCTCTTTCAGTGACGCGCGCTCCTGTTCCTGCACCCGAACGGTAATTTCCCGCTGCTGAACCAGCTCGTCAGCCCTTTTCTGCACCGTGAGTTCAATCGCCGCCTTCTCATCCTTGAGCTGCTCCCGCTCCTTGCGCAGCTGCAATTGTTCGTCTCTCAATCCTGCAACCTTCCTATCTCTTTCCGCCAGTTGCTGCTCGAACGACTGGCGTTCCGCCGCGACCATCTCCAGCGCTTTGACCTGCGCCGCAGCGCTCACCCGGGCATCTAACTCCTTCTCACGAGTCGTGAGGGACTCTTCGCGAGCCCTGAGCGCCTTGAGCTGCGCTTCCTGAGCATTCAGTGTCTTCTGCATCTCCTCGATCCGAGGCGCGACCGACTTCTCAGCGAGACTGCGGGCCTCAACCAGATTCCTCGCATTTGCATCCGCCTGCGCCTTGAGCAGCTTTTTGAGGGCTTCGACTTCAACTTGCGCGGCCCGGGCCTTCTCGCCGGCGAGCTCCTGCGCCCGCTTCTCGACCTCCGCCCGCTCCGCTTCGCGCATCGCCGCAATCGCGCCGGCACTCGCATCCTCCAGCCGTTCCAAGGCTTTCTTCGCAAACCCCTCCTGGAGCGAAAACTCGTGCGCGCACCTCGGGCAGGTAATATTGGTATCTAAGGTTAAGAGCAATCGACCGGTGCGCAAAGGCGTCTGCGTTGACACTACAAGCTCCGCTAGCAATCTTGACCCTTAATCATACAGCGACAGCACATCGTCGACCTCTGCGCGAAGGGTGTTTTCCGACAAACGCCTCTGCTAATGCGACAACATCCATCACGGATGGCCCGTGCGTCTGTCCGGGAATCGCAGTGGCCGCCGGGGAGGCGCGACAGGACGCCTGTACGGCGACCCGATACGTTGATCGAGCTAGCGCTCAACCACTCTGACATTCCTTGTCATTCGACTGCCGGCTTGGAATGCCGCCAGTCGGCGGCCAGGACACCGAGGGGGACTGTGAAAGCGAGGCTCCTTAAACTCAGCCCGTGGCGTGTCCTGAGTTCAGGCTCCCACACTTTTCGGCATGTATTTCTGTTCGCTCCGAGCGCTCCAGCGGTACAGATTTTCATCCCCGCAATGAGGGCATTTGATCGCAGTCAATTGATCGTCGAAAGTTTTGCCGCCCGGTGCTGTGGCCGCAATCGCGATGACTAGCCCGCACGATCGGTTCTTGCACAGCCAACCTACGTAGAGCTCGCCCGGCACCATCTGCTGCGGCGCCCTGACATCGACGTGGCGCAACGGGGCTGACGCGACCGGTTTGTGTGATGGCGTACCTCGGCTTTTTGTCGGACGTTTGATCGCCATTGCCGCCTCTCCGCTGATGGAACATGTGAGAGCCTACCGCGGCTGCGATGACTCTGCCAGCCCCGACTCAACCGATGCTCAAAATCGCCAAGGGTGTCAACGTCTCGCCAAAGGCCTCCGCACTATGCGGCAGAGCCGTTACGCTATAAGATCTGGCCCGCCTGAGGAGCTCGCTGCAGCCCGTGCCGCATTGACTCATTGCCACGCGACGTTGCGCCTTACCTAGCTCCCTGCGGGATATTCAGGATCATCTGTCGCTCGCAAGAATAACGCTGTCGCGAGAGTCACAAGCTCCGGGTATCAGTCCAGTATCAGATCACGTCGGTCGAGAGCTCATCAATCATGGAGATGATGCCTAACAGAACCACGCCGCCCACCCTAAGACGGCAGCCCTCAATGTCCTGGCGGCGAAATGACCTCCCGACAGTTCTTCCCTTTACGGTGATTTCGATTTTCGAGCCGGTAGGGACATGATCGACACTTTCAATGTCAACGAACGAAATGCTGCCGAAAAACCCATGGGTCACCAAGCGGCTCTTTATTTCATGCCTAATCTTGCCAAGACCCGTATCGAATTCCTCTCTCTTTTGCTTTTCATCCATGCCGCCCCCTCACGATTACACGTATGGTACGGATCGAGCCGATGGCGCCGCGCGATCCGGCCAGGCAAGACAAGCCATATAGTTCGCCACATAAAGCAGAGCCATGTCGCGGTCTTCAGCTTCGAAATAGCCTTCGGCGAAGATCAGCCCGCCAAGAATATCGAGATATTTGGCCCGGCAGGCGGCAATGTTGGACACCGCATGAATAGTGTGAATGACGCGCCTGATGTTCACCCGAGCATCTGTTGCCTCGTTGGCGGCTGTTATACGCATTGTCAAACTCGAACGACGCGTATGCTCTGGTTGAAGCGCGGTTCGCTCATAGTTAGGTAACGGGTGGCTCCTGGCGAAGAGACCGGTTCATGATCGGCAGGTCGCGGACGCGAATGCCGGTCGCCGCAAAGATTGCGTTGGTGAGTGCCGGCGCAGCCGGCGGGGTTCCAGGCTCACCCGCACCGCCGAGTGGGGCATCGCTTTCACGCAGATGCACATCGATGGCGGGGCAGTCGGCGAGGGAAAGCGTCCGATAATCCGAGAAGTTGCTCTGCACGACGCCGCCGTGCTCGATCGTAATTTGGCCGTAGAGCGCCGCACTGAGGCCGAAGATGATCGCTCCCTCGATTTGAGCCTTGAAGCCGTCGGGATTTACCGCCATGCCGCAATCCGCAGCGGCCGTGACGCACAGAATCTTCACGTTGCCAGCGTCGGAAACCTCGACGTGCGCAACCTGCGCCACGATGGTGCCGAAGCATTCGAAGATCGCAATTCCGCGCCCGTGGTGGGGCGGAAGCGGCGTACCCCATCCGGCGCGCTCGGCGGCCAAATTCAGTGTGGCCAGATGTCGGAGCTTGCGCTGCAACAGAGATCGCCGGTACTCGAGCGGATCGCGTTGAGCTTCGTGCGCCAGCTCATCGATGAACGATTCGATAAAAAACGCGTGCCAGGTGGGCTCTACTCCGCGCCACGGACCGGTGGGCACAGGCGCCTCGACTTTCACGTAACCGTACGCTTGGTTGGGCACGTCGTAGATTATGTGCGCCGCGGAGTTTGAGGCATCGTCGGTCGTGTAATGAGTGATCCACGTGCCGGGCAGACCGTCCTGTTGAATGCTTGCCTTGAGGCGGCTCATGACAGTCGGGCGGTAGTAATCATGCTGTATGTCTTGCTCGCGGCTGAAGATGAGTTTCACCGGTGAACCGGGCATCGCCATGGCCGTTTTCACACCGTATCTCAAAAAGTTCCACTGGCCCGGCAGGCGCCGGCCAAAACCTCCTCCGCTCGGCAGCAGGTGAAACTTCACCCGTTGCATATCGATATTAGCTACCTCAGCGCAAAACGCCCTCGATGCGAGGCCATCCTGCGTGCCCGCCCAAACCTCCAGCGACCGATCCGCCCTATAGAGGACCGTGGCATTCATTGGCTCCATCGTCGCGTGCGCAAGGTACGGTACTGAGAAAACGCTTTCGACCATTCGCCCATGGCCAAGTGCAGCTGCGCCGGTACCGATCGAGACGTCGTGCTTGATGTGCCCGTTGGTCAGCGCTGCGTGGTGTCGTTCCTCGATCGTCTTTGATGAGGCCTCCGCGTTGATCCCCGGGGCAAACGTCGGATGGAGCGCACTGAGCGCATCGCGGGCTCGCCAGTAACGATCCGCCACGACCACGATGGCATCGTCCAACCGGACGACCTGTTTCACACCGCGATAGCGAGCAATGGGTGCTTCGTCCACTTCGGCCAGCTTGCCGCCGAATACCGGCGAGATCGTGATTGCGCCGTACAACATGCCCGGCAGGCCCACGTCGATGCCGTACTGCAATTCGCCGTTGACCTTCGTCGGGATATCGAAGCGCTTTATCGGCTTGCCGACGAGCTGATACTCACTTTTCGCTTTCAGTCGGGGCTGCGAAGAAGGACTATAGTGCGCCGCCGCAGCCGCAAGCTCGCCAAATCTAAAGCTGGTGCCCGAAGGGGAGTGAATCACCCGGCTCGATGCCGTGTGAAACGCCTTGATCGGCGCGTCCATCCGAGCGGCAGCCGCTTTTATCAGCATCTCGCGCGCCGCCGCCGCGGCCGCGCGCATACCATAGACACCCGTGCCGCGCACGGCAGAGGAGCCCCCCGTCGTCTGCAGATTCATGTGTCGGGCGATGCCACGGGCTGCGCTAGCCGCCGCTCCTTGTAGAACGGATGGAATCGAATCCCGCGTCATCCTCTCTTGCTCGAGCAGGAACCCTTCGACAAGGGCACCATTGGCGAACAGCGGGTCTGCCGGCGCGGTCTGCGCCCGTACGTGGCGCCAATCGGCGTCAAGCTCGTCGGCAGCCATTTGCGACAGCGCCGTAAGGCTCCCGGTACCGATGTCGCAATGTGGGATTACGATCGTGACGGTGTCATCGTCCGCGATTTGGATCCAATTGGTGAGCAGCGGACCTGCGGAGTCGCTCAACAATTCATGGGCCCGAGCGAGCCTTCGATCAGGCCATAGCGCGTAGCCCACGATGAGGCCACCGGCCACGGTCGCGCCGCCGAGCAAAAACCTTCTTCGCGTCGTCACACCTTGCCACCACTTCCGCCGCCCGCCCGCGCAGCTAGCTCATTCAGCGCCGCGCGAATGCGCGGATAGGTCCCGCATCGGCATATATTGGTGATTGTAGCGGCGACCTGCTCATCCGTCGGGGCGGGAGTGCCCGCCAGCAGCGCGCTGACGGCCATGATCATGCCGGACTGGCAATAACCGCACTGCGGCACTTGGTGCTCGATCCACGCTTGCTGGACGGCTGTCATGCCGCGCGCCCCAATGCCCTCGATCGTCGTGATCGCCGCATCCCGCACCGAGCCGGCTGGGACCACGCAGCTGCGCATGGCTCTACCGTCCACGTGCACGGTGCACGCGCCGCAAACGCCGATGCCGCAACCGAATTTAGTGCCAGTCAGGTTCAGCTCGTCGCGAATCACCCAAAGCAGCGGCGCGTCGGGTTCAATGTCAAGCTCATGGACTGAACCGTTGACGTTTAGTCGAATTGCCACGAGTTTCTTCCCCCGACCCGCGCAATGCACGCCGATTGATTCAGCGCCTGAGACGCGGCAGGATGGGACCGTCGGCGCCGCAGGATACTGCCGACGGCGCTAGTCGGCAAATCCGATCGAAACTCGATGAAGTTCGGGCACTTGTCGCCGGATACGGTCCTGCCCGACGCCTTGGAACTCGCGACGGTTTTAACGCCTTCTTCGGCTTGCGATAGACACATCTAGAGTTGGCCTGTCACTAGAACTCGGCCTTTGGCACCGACCGCGGTCTGACCATCTTCACCTTTTATGCGGCCGCGAAGCTCAACGATGTCACCCCTTAATTTCTCATTCGGTGTGACCTTCACCACAAGCCACTGCAGCTTAATCGTTTCATCTGCATAAATAGGGCGACGAAAGCGCACCCAGAATTCAAGGCCGACCATGTTCACGTCACCCGAGTAGTGAGTCGCCGTCAAACCGAGAAGCAAGGCGGTTGTATGAGTGCCGCTTGCAATCACTCCGCCGTAGCGCGTCGACGCTGCAAATGCAGCGTCATGATGCACCGGGTTGTCGTCACCAGCCGCCGCTGCGTATCTGGATACTGACGCCAGATCGAGCGTCACTTGGGAAGAGAAACGCTCTCTTGGATAGGCTCTCATCGTGCGTCCGTCCGATGCTGCGATAATTTCCGGCATCGTAACGCAAGATCGCTCGGCAGGTCGACCGCAGCCTCGCGATTCTTGCCTTCCGGCAGACATTCGTTGACAAGGTGCACAGACTTGCGACTTAATTGTGCGATGATCACGACCAGCACTATTCCCTATCACAGCGATGGCCTCCGCATGCTGGGATATCTCGCCATCGACGATTCGCGCCCCGGTGCGCGGCCTGCCGTTCTCGTCGCGCCTGAGGCACCGGGACTCGATGATTTCAATCGCCAACGCTGTACTCGCTTAGCGGCCCTCGGTTACGCGGCGTTCGCCCTCGATTTTCACGGCGAGGGCGAAATTATCGCGGATCGCGGACAGATCGCCGCGCGACTCGAAATGTTCATGGCGGATCCGATGCGAACGCGAATTCGCGCCCAGAGCGCCCTTTCGGCGCTGCTCGCGCAGCCCGGCATCGACGGTGCTCGCGTGGCCGCCATCGGTTATTGCTTCGGCGGCACCGTGGCGCTCGAATTGGCGCGCAGCGGCGCTGATATAAAAGCGGTGATCGGCTTTCACGCTGGACTAGCCACAGCGCGACCTCAGGATGCGAAAAATATCCGCGCGCGAGTCCTCATCTGCAATGGCGTGCAGGATCCCATCGTACCGCTCGAGCAGCGCACCGCATTCGAACGAGAAATGGAGGCCGGCGGAGTGGACTGGCAGCTGCATCTGTATGGTGGCGCCGGTCACGCCTTCACGCGGCCTGGCGCCGCAGCGCTGGGACTACCCGGTTTTGCATACAACAAGAGCGCCGATGAGCGGTCGTGGCAGGCAATGCTCAGCTTGTTTGCGGAAACACTGGGCCCGGTGTAGGACGGCGTGCGGCTCACCCCTGCATTGGCCCCAATCAAGAACTCCTCAAAAGCTAATGGGCCATTCCCGCAGCGCCACCTTTTGCCGGCTTGACCAGTAGCAGCAACGGCAGCATCCCCAGGAAGACCAGGCCCAGCAGCTTGAAATCGTCCAAGTACGATAACAATGTCGCCTGATCGATGGCGCTTTGGTAGATGCTCCCCAGAGTCGAGGGAGCATCGGCTGTGGTACCCAGTGCATTACCCAGATTCCGGGCGTAGTCCGGGTAGGACGGATTCATCTGCTGGAGATACTCGACGAGACGGCTCTGGTGGAACTGCTCGCGACGGATGAGCAGCGTAGAGGCGACCGAGATGCCGATACTGCCGCCAAAGTTGCGGGCGAGGTTGATCAAGGCGGATGCGTTGTTGGTCTTGTTTGCGGGGATGCCGCGGAAAGCCATTGCGTTGAGCGGCACGAACAGGAAGGCCAGCGAGGCGGCCTGTACGATGCGGGCGAGCATCAAGCGCTTGAATGAGATGTCAAGATAGAAGTTCGTCATCCACAAAAGGCTGAGGCCGCCTATCACGAGGCCGATGGCGACGAGGAGGCGCACATCGACTTTGTTGATGATTCGCCCGACCAGCGGCAGTAACGCAATGGTCACCAAGCCGCCTGGCGTCAGCACCATGCCGGCGTCGACGGCTCGGTACCCCATCAGGCTTTGCGTAAAGGCCGGGATCAGGTAGGTGCTGCCGAGTAACATGAAGCCGAGCATCAGCATCAAGATGAACGTGACGGCGAAGTCAGGATTACGCATCAGGTGCAGGTCCACCATGGGCTCAGGATGCCGCAGTTCCCACCAGATGAGCAGCGCAAAAGCGGCAGCGGAGATGAGGATGAGCGCGGTGATAAATCCCGAACCGAGCCAGTCGTCCTCCTGGCCGCGGTCGAGTACGATCTGCAGGCAACCGAGGCTCAGCACCACGAAACCGAAACCCAGAAAGTCCACCTGGGATCGCGCGTTCTTCTCGCGGGTGACAGGCTGCTCGCGAATCAATGTTGCGACGAGGAACAGGAGCACAAGGCCGACGGGCACATTGATCAGGAAGATCCAGCGCCAGTTGTAGTTATCGGTGATCCAGCCGCCGAGGGTTGGGCCGACCGTCGGCGCGACGACGGCGGCGATGCCGTAAATCGCACTGGCCATGCCGCGCTTTTCAGGCGGGAAGCTATCCGCCAGAATCGCTTGGCCGGACGGCTGCAGACCCCCTCCGGCGGCGCCCTGCAGAGCGCGCAGCGCAATCAGCGAGGCAAGGTTGGGCGCGAGACCGCAGAGCAAGGAGGCTATCGTGAAGCCTGCGATGCACACCAGAAAGAAACGCTTGCGGCCGAAGGTGTTCGAGAGCCAGCCCGAAATCGGCATCACCACCGCATTGGTTACCAGGTAACTGGTGAGCACCCAGGTGGACTCGCTCTGGCTCGATGACAGATTACCAGCAATGTGCGGCAGGGAGACGTTGGCTATCGAAATGTCCATGATCTCCATGAACGCAGCCAGCGCGACCACAGGTGCGATGAGCCAGCCGCTGCCTTGCGACGCCGGCTGGTTCACGGAAGTTTCCTTGCTGACAGGGCGGAAGATGTCGCCGCGGCTGGCAGGGCTGTGGACGTCGTCACCCCGCGCACTAGGTTCTTGGATACAATCACGTCGATTTCGGCGTCCGCTCCGGCGTCTTGTGAGGCGTACGCATCCGTGTTCAGCGTGGGTTGCCAGGCCGGCTGCTTCGATAGGGCAGCGCCGCTTCCATCGTGAACATCAACCTCGACCACCGTAGACAATCCAAGGAACAGCGGATGCTGCTGGAGCTCACGGGGGTCGAGGCCAATGCGTACCGGCAGCCGTTGCACGATCTTGATCCAGTTGCCTGTGGCGTTCTGCGCAGGAAGTACCGCGAGCGCGCTCCCAGTCCCCGCAGTGAGGCCCAACACCTTACCGTGGTACTGCACATGCGATCCGTACATATCAGCGGACACCTGTACCGGCTGTCCGATGCGCAAACTTCCAAGTTGATTCTCCTTGAAGTTTGCGTCAATCCATACGGAGTCGAGCGGTACGATCGCGAGCATCTCGGTCGACGGTGTGACTTGCTGACCGAGTTGTACCGAGCGGCGCACCACGTAGCCGGACACCGGCGCGACGACCCGAGTGCGCGCCGCCGCCAGCCACGCAGTTCGCAGATTAGCCTCCGCCTGGAGCACGCGCGGATGGCTTTCCGGCTTCGTGCCGGCGATCTGCGCGCGGGTACTAGCCAGCGTGGCTCGCGCCTGTTCCAGGGCCGCACGCGCGCTGCGTACAGCAAGCTCGTCGTGCCGCAAGGTCTCATCCGACACGCCGCGCACGGCGAAGACTGAGCGGTCGCGCGCCAGATCCTCGGTCGCCTGGGTTAACAGCGTTTGCTGTGCGTTGAACTGTGCCGCGTCCCGGGCTTCCTGAGTGAAGAGTTGCGCTACATCACGCACGGTCTGACCGAGGCTTGCCTTCGCCTGCGCCAGGGCTACCTCAGTATCACGAGGATCGAGCTGCGCCAACAGCTGGCCGCGCTGCACGAACAGGGTCTCGTCGGTGTTGATGGCAATCACGGTGCCGCTGATCTGCGGACTCAGCCGCACCAGATCGCCGTTGACGTAGGCGTCATCGGTCTTGACCTGATTTCGGGCAATCGCGAAGTAGTAGATCGCGAAGCCGACGATACCGGCGAGCACACACATCAGCGCGATCGTAGGCAACGGCCGCGATCTCCTGGCTTCTTTGGCCGGCTTGCCCTGCTCACTCATAACCATCTCCTACCGCACCCCGCCCGGTCGGGTGTTGTCTGCCACGGGGCGCGAATCTGCTGCCGGTAGCAGCGATGGATCGTGTGGTGCGTTCCACCAACCGCCGCCCAGTGCGCGGAATAGTGTTGCGATATCCGTGAAGCGCTGCACGTCTGCCTGTACTTCTGACAGTGCGGCGTCCTGGTACTGCTGCTCCGCCGTCAGGACTTGCAGCTCGGTGTACCTGCCGGCGCGGTACTGCGCGACGGCGAGATCCCGGTTGGCGCGTGCGGCATCGAGTGCTCGATTATGCGCGAGGTAGCCGTCGCTGTCGTGCTGCAAAGATCGCAATGCGTTCGCGACCTCCACGAAGGCGGCGATCACCGTACTGCGATATTCGGCTTGAGCCTGCCGGTACTGCTCCTTCGCCTCCTGTTCATGCGCGGCGAGCGTGCCACCGTGAAATATCGGAGCGGCCAGATCCGCGCCAACCGACCACACGCCGCCCGGGCGAGTCAAGAACTCATTGAGCTTCGAGGTCTGTTGTGCGTATTGAGCGGAGATGCTGAGCGATGGCAACCGCGCCGCCTCGGCGACACCAATGCCGGCACTGGCTTGGTGCAAGTTATCCTCTGCGGCCAGGATATCCGGCCTCTGCCGCACGAGGATCGAGGGCACCGACACGGGCAGCTCGGGCGGCAGGGAAAAGTCCTTGAGTGAAAGGTCCGGCAAGCGGAATTCGTCGGGCGTCATTCCACTCAATTGCGCCAGCGCATTGCGATAGCTGTCCCGCTGCTGCTCGAGGCCGGGGAGGGTGGCTTGAACGTTCTCGAGCTGGGTTTGAGCCAGCAGGGTATCGGCCCGTGTGACCTTGCCCGCGGCTTCCAGCGTTCGCGTCAAATCGTACTGGGCACGCAGTTCGTCTACCAGCGCCTGCGTGACTTCGATTTGCGCAAGCGTCGCGGCGTAGTCGAACGCGGTAATGACCACCTGATCAACCAACGTCACGTAGGTGTTGAGGACCTGGTTCCGCACACCGGAAGTCGCTGCCCGTTGCGATTCGATCGATCGGCGCACACCACCGAACAGATCCAGGTTGTAGGCCAGCGAAGGCCCGAGAGCGAATCGGTAGCCGGTGGCCGAGAAGGCGTCCACGGGACTGTAAAGAAAGCTGCCGTTTATATGCGCTCGACCAATTTGGCCGGCAGCGTCGATCTGAGGCAGGGCGGAGCCGGCGACCGCCTTGAGCTCGAATTGCGCCGCCACGAGTCCATGACGGGCGGCCTCAAGATCCGGATTATCGATGAGTGCCTGACGCACCAGGCCGTTCAGAGCGCCCGAGTGAAAGAGCTGATACCAGTCTTCAGCAACGTCGCCGCCATACGCTAGGCTCCTGGACGGCCCGGTCGGGGGTATCGATTGGGAATAACCCGAAGCAGCCGGAACGTCCGGCCGTTTGAAGTCAGGTCCCACGGTGCAGGCGCCGGTTGCGATCCCGGCGAGTGTGCCGAACAAGAGAAGGCGTATTCCGTTCATGTGCGGATACCTCATTCGAGCATTTTGCGTCGAGACTCCCTGCGTGTGGTTTGCGCTCTCGGCCTCGCGCGTGCCGAACGGTTGACGCGCTGGCCGGGTGCTGCGCTCGGAGGATCCGAGGGGCTCGAGAGTTGGGCCGCATCCTGCATGCGCAACAGCAGACGCTGGAGCAGTGAAATCAGCGTCTCGACTTCCGCCTTGGAATAGGGGGCAACGAGCTCATTCAGCAAGTCGACCAAGAGCCCCTTTCCGGCAAGCGCCACGCGACGACCCTTCGGTGTGATCGCGATCTCCACAGCGCGCCGATCGTGCTGGCTGCGATCGCGACGGACCATGCGCTCATGCTCTAACTCATCGACCACACGGGTGAGAGCGCCCATGTCATGTCCCAGATGCGTACTCAGCTCCGTCGGAGACGCATGCGGCCGCTGAGTCAGCCAGATGAGCGCCAGCCACTGGGTGAAGGAGATCGGCTGGGACTCGAACCTTCGTTCAGCGATCTGCGTCATCACGACGCCACAGCGCTTGATGAGGAAGCCGACACTGTTGTTGGGCTGCAGCGATTCCAGCGTGTAAAACGCCTCTGGCATACTTGCTCCAACAATAGTTGCCGGCATGATATTTGCCACGGCAATTAAATGTCAAGCAGCTCGATGGAATGGCCCGGCGCGGTTACGGTCTGTATTGGGATTGGGACAGAACGGAGAGCACTCGTGTTCAGCAGCCGTGCCGTCTCCCGGCAAATTCCGCTGGACGTTACTGCTCCAGCTGCCGCACGGCACGGCCAATCACTTCCCCCATCACCCTTAACGCGAACGCATGCCCTTGAGGCCACCCACTCAACCGCGGACCCGCGACATTCAGCACCTGGATTTCATGCGCCCCTACAAACCGAACGATTGCATCAGCGGCACGTAACGCCGTTAGCCGCTTCGCATCCACCACCACGAATGGCTTCTTCTCCCGCACGCACAAATCCCGCGTCAGAAGCGTCCCACCCGAGAGCGTCCCGCTAAAGAGAATCACCGTCCCGTCGCTATCTCGTATATTGTTGAGCGTCCGTGCCTTGTACTGTTGCGCGACTTGCCGGGCCGTTCGGACCGCTGACGCTTCGGTGGCAAACGCACCCGGCAACGGCGTGAGCGGATACCGATCAGGAATTTCCCCGTCCTCAGCCCCGCGATCCGCCGGACACCACCCACCACATGGGAACCCTGCCACGAGCGCCGCATCGAGCGCCCCGCGATCAACGCCCGTCTGACCGCCCGATACGATTTTGGTGAGTGCCATAAGAAATCTGGCCAATCCCTACAGGCCTCGCCAAGGCACTTGCGAACGTCGCGCTCGCAGCAGTCGGTGCACGTCGATCAAGGAGTCACCCCTTTGTCCCTCGGCCTCCCGTTCGGCGAACCTCAGTAACGCCCGCTCGTGGGCTACCAGAAACTTCGAGGATGGAGCGGTCCGCAGGGGGAGCGCCGTCCAACAACGTGTCGTATGCGGCGACGTACGCCGGCAGATCGCTCAGCAGCATGTGGATCATGCTATCCCAACTCTCGGCGCGGAGCGTCCCTCGTCTCCGATGTGCCCGGCGAAGCGCATCCTCTGAGCCGGTTGCTCCGTCGCGGCCTGAGCCGGATATCGCTCACAAGCGCGGCTTGGGGTCGCCCTCGCCGCGCGCCGGCGCGATAGCACCGTCGCCGTGCTTCTGTACTCCGTCCAGAATCATCTGCTTCGCCTTCGCCGCGTCGCCCCAGCCGATGATCTTGGTCCACTTGTTGGGCTCAAGATCCTTGTAGTGCTGGAAAAAGTGCTCGATCTGCCGAAGCGTGATGCTCGGCAGATCGCTATAGTTGAGGCAGTACTCGTAACGCTGGGTGAGGTGCGATGACGGCACGGCGATGATCTTCTCGTCCATGCCATTGTTGTCCTCCATGAGCAGCACGCCCACGGGTCGCACGCTGATGACGGCGCCAGGAACAATGGCGCGCGTGTTGCAGATCAGCACGTCGCACGGATCACCGTCGCCCGAAAGCGTGTGCGGGATGAAGCCGTAGTTGCCCGGATAGCGCATCGAAGTGTAAAGAAAACGATCAACCACCAGAGTACCAGCCGCCTTGTCCATCTCGTACTTGATGGGTTCGCCGCCGATGGGCACCTCGACGATGACGTTGACGTCATGCGGCGGCTTCCTGCCCACGGCGATCTGATCGATGCGCATTGTTGTCGAATCAAGGTCTGGCGCGCTGCTCGAGGATCTGCAACGCAGGCAGGGTCTTGCCCTCGAGTATCTCGAGGAAAGCGCCGCCGCCGGTGGAGATGTAGCCGACATCCTTTTCGATGCCGTACTTCGCAATCGCCGCCAGCGTGTCGCCGCCACCGGCAATGCTGAAGGCGCTGCTGGCCGCGATGGCGCGCGCCAATGTCTCAGTGCCGTGCGCGAAGGCGTCGAATTCGAATACGCCCACCGGGCCGTTCCAGACGATCGTTCCGGCCGCTTTGAGCTTTCCGGCCAGCTGGGCCGCCGTCTTCGGGCCGATGTCGAGGATCAGGTCGTCGTCGGCCACCTCGGTAGAGGCCTTGACGGTGGCCGGTGCGTCGGCGGCGAAGGCCTTAGCGGTGACCACGTCAACGGGAATAGGCACCTCAGCGCCACGCGCCCGCATCGCCTCGATCACGGCCTTGGCGTCATTGATCAGATCGCGCTCGGCCAGACTCTTGCCGATCGGTAGACCCACGGCCAGCATGAAGGTGTTGGCGATACCGCCGCCCACGATCAGGCCATCAACCTTGGCCGACAGGCTGCGCAGGATCGTGAGCTTGGTGCTGACCTTGCTGCCCGCGACGATGGCCACGAGCGGGCGCTTCGGCGCGCTGAGCGCTTTCGTGATCGCATCGATCTCCGCAGCCAGCAGCGGGCCGGCGCATGCCAGCGGAGCGAATTGAGCAATGCCATAGGTGCTAGCCTCGGCGCGATGCGCGGTGCCGAAGGCGTCGTGCACGAAGATATCGCACAGCGCGGCCATCTTTCGCGCCAGCACTTCGTCGTTCTTCTTCTCGCCCTTGTTCAGGCGACAGTTTTCGAGCAGCACCACCTGGCCGGGTTTCACAGCGACGCCGTCCACCCAATTCGACACCAGCGGCACGTCGCGGCCGAGCAGTTCGGCGAGACGCCGCGCCACGGGCTGAAGCGAGTCTTCGGGCTTGAATTCGCCTTCGGTCGGGCGGCCCAGGTGCGAGGTGACCATGACGGCGGCACCCGCATCGAGCGCCATCCGGATGCACGGCACCGAGGCGCGGATGCGACTGTCCTCGGTGATGCGGCCGCCACCCGCCGCGGAATGGTCCTGCGGCACGTTCAGGTCAGCGCGGATAAATACCCGCTTGCCCGCCAAGCCTTTGTTCGCCACATCGGCAAACCGGAGCACTTTCATGGTCTAGTTCCTCGCTTGCCTCAGCCATTCACAACACGCACCATCTCGAGCACCTTGTTCGAGTAGCCCCACTCGTTGTCGTACCAGGCGACGACCTTGACGAAGGTCTTGTCCAGCGCGATGCCGGCGTCTGCATCGAACACCGAGGTCATGGCCTCGCCGCGGAAGTCGGTCGACACCACCTTGTCCTCGGTGTAGCCGAGCACGCCCTTCATCGATCCCACGGAGGCGGCTTTCATGGCCTTGCAGATGTCATCGTAGCTGGCTTCCTTGAGCAGCTCGACGGTGAGATCGACTACCGACACGTCCGAGGTCGGCACGCGAAATGCCATGCCGGTGAGCTTCTTGTTCAGCTCAGGGATCACGACGCCCACGGCCTTGGCAGCGCCGGTGCTGGACGGGATGATGTTCTCGAGGATGCCGCGGCCGCCGCGCCAGTCCTTGTTGCTCGGGCCGTCGACGGTCTTCTGCGTCGCCGTGGTGGCGTGCACCGTCGTCATCAGACCGCGCTTGATGCCGAAGCTGTCATTCAGCACCTTGGCGAGGGGCGCAAGGCAGTTGGTCGTGCACGACGCATTGCTGATCATGGTCTGCCCGGCGTAGGTCTTGTCGTTGACGCCGTAAACGAACATCGGAATGTCATCCTTCGACGGCGCGCATATGACTACCTTCTTCGCGCCCGCTGACAAGTGCTTGCCCACCGTGTCCTTGGTGAGGAACAGACCCGTGGACTCGACCACAACGTCGGCGCCGATCGCCCCCCAGTTCAGTTCGGCCGGGTCCTTCACCGCGCTCAGGCGAATCTTCCTGCCGCCCACGATCAGCGTCTTGCCGTCGATCGCTACCTCGCCCTTGAAGCGGCCGTGCACCGAGTCGTACTGCAGCATGTAGACAAGGTAGTCTGGTTCGAGCAGGTCGTTGATGCCGACGACCTCGATGTCCTTGAAGTGCTGAACAGCGGCACGGAATACCATGCGCCCGATGCGGCCGAAGCCGTTGATTCCGATCTTGATGGTCATGTGGACACTCCGAAACGATGACGGTGAAGAAATGGCGCGGCGATGAGGCTGTCGTCTGGGCGGGGTCGGTATCGATATGCGGGCACGTGCGCGGCCCGGCGCGAACGCGCTTCAATACCCATCGACGATTCGGCAGCCACCGCCGCGACCCCTCCCCTTTTGTGAACTCACTCCTTGGTCTGACTATAGGAGTCCGAGTCGCTAAGTACAACTAAGCAAATATCCCTACGAATTAAGTATTGAACCCGTTTTTGTGGAGACCGCAGTGTCGACGAAGTAGGAGTCCGAACAGCCGAAGAGACAAACCGCCTGGACCCTCTGCGGGTTCGAGGGCGCCGCCCCGGCGGATTGGTTAGTAGGCCGGGGGGCACACAGGAGCCGGAACTCATCCGGTTTTGTTTCGCGTCGCACTCAGAAGCGGTAATTGACCTGCATGCCGAACGTGCGCGGTTGAACCGTCGAGTAGCGGATGACCTCCGGGATGTTGAACTGGAAGCTCGTGTTCCCCTATATTACCTCGCAGAACCGCTCGGGATGTCCAATGAGCGTCGTTGAGCGCGCCTCGCGCTCGGTGCCGCCGCGCAGAGATCATCAATGCGACGATGGTGCAGGCGGGGAGCACACGGGCGCGGTGATGGTGCAAAGGCGGCCGAGGCGGGTGGAAGCGAGCGCAGGAGGGGGGATGAGATCGTTGATTGGCAGACTCGCCCTCGCGGCAAGTGCAGGTTTCGTTGCGGCGCAGGCCTGCGGCGCGCAGCCGACTGATCTCGACCCCGGCGCGCAGCTGCAACTCGCCGAGTCGCACACGACGGCGACGCTGAGTCCGACCAACCCGCGGCGGCTGTACGTGCTCGACACGGCCTTCCCGGCCGCGGAAGCAGCCAAGACCTACATCCTCGATGGGACGACCGGAAAGCTCGAGGGCATGTTCAATCAGGCGTACTGGCCGAACTTCGCGGTCTCTCCCGATGGCACCGAGCTCTATGCCGTCGATACCTACTGGGAAAAGCACACGCGCGGCAAGCGCAGCGACTACATCGTCATCCGGGATGCGCAGACGCTGCAAGTCAAGGAAGATGTGCCATTGCCGGCCGGGAGACTCCTGATCGTGTCGAAGAAATACAATTTCGACGTGACACCCGACGGTCACTACGGGCTCACTTACAACCTCGCACCATCGACTGCGGTCACCGTCACCGACCTGAAAGCACACAAGTCCGTCGGTTCCATCGGCATACCGGGGTGCGGGCTCATCTTCGCGCAGGCCCCGGACCGCTTCTCTTCGCTCTGCGCCGACGGATCGATTGCGACGGTCACGTTCGATGAATCGGCGCAAGGCAGCATCAAGCGAACGGAGCGGGTTTTCGATGCACAGAACGATCCCGCCTTCGAGCACTCGGCGTGGGACAAGAAACGCCAGATGCTCTACCTCGTCACCTATCACGGCGACGTCTTTCCAGTGAGCCTCGCCGGGGATCAAGCGGTGGCTGGCGCCAAGTGGTCGCTGACGACCGCAGCCGAACGGGCGTCGGGCTGGTTGCCTGGCGGCTGGCAAGTGAGCCATTTCCATTCGCCGCGGCGAGTGCTCTACGTGCTCATGCATCAGGGGCGCTTCTGGACTCACAAGCTCTCCGGTCACGAGGTCTGGGCGTTCGAAGCGACGACCGGAAAGCGCCTGAAGCGCATCAAGCTCCTCGAGCCGGCGCAATCGGTCGCGGTGTCCCAGGATGACGATCCGCTCGTGTATCTGATCGCCGATAGCGGGCGCATCGATGCGTACCGCGCCGAGAGTGGCAAGCGGCTGTATCAGACCGAGCCTCTCGGGTTCACCCCGCAGCTGCTGACTGTCTGGGGCGAGTGATGGATCCCCTCGTGCATCTGACGGTGGCACTATCGTTCGCGACGCTGTTCGGGGCTGCAGCGCTCTACAAGATGTGGGCCCTGTCGGAATGGCCGGGCATCGTGCGCAATTACCGACTGATGTCAGACGCGCTCGTCGGGGCTGCGGCGGGCGGGCTGCTGGCCACCGAGGTGCTCACAGCCGCGGCCTTGCTGTGGCCGCCGACGCAGCACGTCGGAGCGTGCTCGGCGGCACTCATGCTCCTGCTGTTCGCGACGGCGATATCGATCAACATCCGACGCGGCCGAACCGACATCGATTGCGGGTGCTTCGGTTCGAAGCTGCACCAGGTCCTGTCGACCGGGCTCGTGGTGCGCAATCTGTCGCTGGCTGCGTTGGTATTGACCCTGCTGCTGCCGGTCGCCCGACGCCCCCTGTCGGCGCTCGAGATCGCAATTTCGATCACCTGCGTCCTCACTCTGGCCTTCCTCTATCCGGTCGTTGCGGTCGTTCTGCAGGCGCGCGTTCGCGCCGACGCGGGGGGTCTGTCCGACCCCGCCCGGCCGACCCGGTAAGGACGCACCCATGCAGGCAGCTCTCCCGTACATCGTAGTCATGCAGCTGGTGATCACGCTTGCGCTCGCGGTCCTGCTCTTTGGACTTGCCCGGCAGGTGGGGGTGCTTCACGAACGGGTCGCCCCGATGGGCGCGATGACGAGCGATCGCGGGCCTGCGATCGGTGAGGTCGCGCCGATACTGCGGGCCGTCACGCTCACCGGTCAGCAGGTCGAGATCGGCGGTCCAAGCGCGCAAGCAAGGAGCCGGCTCCTGCTGTTCATCTCGCCCAGCTGCCCTGTGTGCAAGAAATTGCTGCCGATCGCGCGCTCGTTCATGGACGCGGAGCGTCTCGAAGTGATTCTTGTCGGCGATGGCGCTCTCGACGAACAGCGCGCGATGGTCGGGCAATTCGGCCTGGAAGCCCTGACGTACGTCAATTCGCCGCAGATCGGCATGGTACACAAGGTCGGCAAGCTCCCGCATGCGATCCTGCTCGATGGCGATGGCGTCATTCGCGGCAAGGGGCTCGTCAACACACGCGAGCATCTCGAAAGCCTGGTCGTGGCCGAAGAGACGGGTTTCGGAACGATCCAGGCTTATTTGGCCGCTCGCGGGCTGCAGCGCGGATCCTCGCCATCATCACCCCGCGCCGTTCCCTCGGCGCACGATTCAAACGAGGTCAGTGGAACATGATTCCGATCTCCAACACGCGGTTTGATCGTCTGGTCGAGAAGCTGACCCGCCGGACCGCCCAACAAACCTCCCGCAGGAGCTTTCTCTCTCTGTGCGGGAGTTGGCTGGTCGCGGCCTCCGCGATACCTCTGCTGCCGGTTTCACGCCGTGCGCAAGCCTCGGACGTCGAACACGGAGAGAAGAAGGCAGCGGCGAAGTTTGCCTCCGACTTCGCGAACCAGGCACAAACCTCCGATCCCACGCAGTGCAATTACTGGCGCTACTGCTCGAGCGACGGTTATCTTTGTGCGTGCTGCGGCGGCGGACCCCACACCTGTCCGCCCGGTACGAGTCCCTCACCCACATCGTGGGTCGGAACGTGCATCAATCCCGATGACGGCAAGAGCTATCTGATCGCCTATCGCGACTGCTGTGGGCAGGACTCCTGCGGAAAATGCGCCTGCCTCGGTCAGGAAGGCGACATGCCCGAGTACCGACCGCAGGTTAACAACGACATCGTCTGGTGCTTTGGTGCATCGAGCATGGTCTATCATTGCTCGAGCGCCGGACTCGTCGGGCTAGCGGAGTAGAGAGCATCCTGTTGAGCCTCCGAACCGCCGGAAATGTCCTTGCCCGCTGCTGCCTCGCCCTGTCGGGACTCGCAGCGGGCGCTGCACTTGCAGAGGGTGTCGCAGTCACGGGCCTCGCCACCAACGTCCCGGACGCCGAGACGCGCATCTCCGGGCTGCGGCTCGCACCTATGCCCCGGCCGGCCCGCATCTACGCCCTGAACTGTCAGGGATGTCATGGCGCCAGCGGTGTGTCGGTGACCGAAATCCCCACACTGGCGGGACGCATCGGCTACTTCGCGCGCATTCCGGAAGGCCGCAGCTACCTCGTCCAGGTACCGAACGTGGCGCTCAACCCGAGTTCGGATCAGGACATTGCTGAGCTGATGAACTGGCTGCTCGACACCTTCAGCCGTGCCGAGCTGCCCGCGGACTTTCGCGCCTACTCTGCGGAAGAGGTCGCGCGACTGCGCAAGGAGCGGATCAACCCGAGCGTTCGCCGGCAGCGCATCGTCGAGCAGCTCATCGCCGCCCGGCAGCTTCCTTCACCGGACGCCCTTGCCCTTCCTCACGCCACGCTTTACTGACGCCGCCATGTGCCGCATCTCAGCCGATTGTCTATGCGTTCTGGTATCCGCGGCGCTGCTCTCTGGAGGTGCCGCATCCGACGCATCGGAACCCTCGGTGGCCGCGGTCAGCGCGGGACGGGACAAGTACGTTCAGTGCGCCTCATGCCACGGCTCCGATGGCCGATCGAACGTCATACCACAGTATCCGAAGATCGGCGGTCAGAGCGCGGCCTACCTCATCAACGCCTTGAAGGCCTACCGAGACGGACGCCGGCAGGGAACGTATGCATCGATCATGATCGAGGTGGCGAAGCCGCTGTCCGACAGTGACATCGCGAATCTTGCCGCCTATATCGAAACACTTTGAGTGCCGAGACCAATACCATCGCAGCGAACCCCCAACCGGAGCACGGACGATGACTTCGCACACCGTCTCGGGATGCGGGATCTCCGCCGGAGCGTGCCGACCGTCTTCTGGTTCACGTGTCCATCTTCTAAGAGGTAAGTCGCCATGCCTAAAATGATTCAGCGACAAGTCACCTGCTACTCGGCGTTGTCGAGCGGAGAATCCTTGACTGCCGCCGGCGCCTGCTGAACGATACCGGTATATGGCAATCTGGGTAGGTACCTCCGGCTATAACTATCCTGAGTGGAGGGGAAGCTTCTATCCGGAGAAGTTTCCCGCCACCAAGATGTTGCCGTATTACTCGGAGCGCTTTTCGACGGTCGAGATCAACTACACGTTCTACCGCACGCCGAACGCGAAGATCCTTTCCGGGTGGAGCGGCGCCACACCGCAGCGCTTCAAGTTCACCTTGAAAGCACCGAAACGGATCACGCATGTGGCGCGTCTCAAGAATTGCGCGGATCTGCTGCAGTATTTCGTGAAAACGGCCGCGACTCTCGGACCGAAGCTAGGCATCCTCTTTTTTCAACTTCCGCCTTATCTGAAAAAGGATCTCGCGCTGCTCGATGCGTTTCTCGACACGTTTCCGGGCGACGCGAAGGCGGCGTTCGAGTTCCGCCATCAATCCTGGCTGAACGAAGAGGTGTACGCGCGCCTGCGAGCCAGGAGTCTCGCGCTTTGCGTGGCTGAAAGCGAGAAGCTGTCGACACCGGTCGAGATCACGACGGACTATGCGTACTTCAGACTGCGGGACGAAGGCTACACGCACCGCGACATCGCACGATGGGCGCATACGATTCAGGACAAGACATCGGCTTGCAGCGATGTGTTTGTTTATTTCAAGCACGAAGAGGCGGGCAAGGGACCTGAGTTCGCGCGGCTTCTGCTCGACGCGCTGAAAGCGGCGGCAATGAGCGCCGAATCCTAGCCGCCCTTTTCTGGCAGGCGATATCCGGCGCCCGGCATTTGGATCGCGCGCCCGCTAATCCTGATTGCCCCGCAGCCGCAGGGCATTGCCGATCACCGATACTGAACTGAGACTCATCGCCGCCGCTGCAACCATGGGCGAAAGCAGTACTCCGAACGCCGGATACAAGACCCCGGCGGCAATGGGTATGGCGGCGGCGTTGTAGACAAAAGCCAGCACGAGATTCTGGCGAATGTTATGCATTGCGGCACGGCTCAACTCGCGCGCTCGAACTATTCCGGTCAGATCGCCCTTCACCAGCGTGATCCCCGCGCTCTCGATGGCAACGTCCGTGCCCGTCCCCATCGCAATCCCGACGTCGGCGCACGCAAGGGCCGGCGCGTCGTTAACACCATCGCCCGCCATGGCGACGACTCGACCCGCCTCTTGGAGCCGTTTCACGATATCGCTCTTCTGCGCGGGCAATACCTCCGCTTCGATGGCGGTGATTCCAAGCTGTCGGCCGATCGTCTGCGCAGTTCGACGGTTATCGCCCGTGACCATCACGATCTGCAGGCCGCTTGCCCGCAGCGCGTGCAGCGCCGCGGGCGTCGAGGACTTGACCGGATCGGCGACGGTAAGAAATCCCAGAAGAACTCCGCCGCGTGAGACGAATACCACGCTCGCCCCTGCATCGCGCAGACGGTCCACCGCCCCCGCCAGGGGCTCGAGATCGATGCCTGCACTTTGCATCAGCCGCGTACTGCCAAGCGCCACCGGCTGACCTTCGAGGGTTCCCCGCACACCCTCTCCCGGGATCGAGGCGAAATCGGTAATCGCCGCAGGCGCCACGGCTTGCCCAACGGCGAAGGATCGAATGGCCTGTGCCAGCGGGTGCTCGCTCGAGCGCTCGAGTCCCTGCGCCACGCTCAGCAGCGCATCTCGATCCGCCTCCCCCTGCGGGTAGACGCCCGTCACCCTTGGCTTTCCTTCGGTCAAGGTGCCGGTCTTATCAACAATCAGCGTATCCACTTTTTCCAGCCGCTCGAGGGCGGCGGCAGTTTTGACCAAGATTCCTGACTGCGCCCCGCGACCGACGGCGACCATGACCGACATCGGCGTCGCCAAGCCGAGCGCGCAAGGGCAGGCGATGATGAGCACCGTCACGGACGCGATCAGTGCGTGAGACAGCACCGGCGCCGGACCCCAAGCGAGCCACGCGGCGAGCGTCGCGACGGCAACGGCAATGACCGCCGGCACGAACCAGCCCGCGACCCGATCGGCAAGGCGCTGCACGGGGGCCTGGCTGCGCTGTGCGGCGCAGACCAGGGCGACGATTTGCGCGAGCAGCGTGTCCTTGCCCACCTTCTCCGCACGCATCACGAACGCACCCGTGCCGTTGACCGAGCCGCCCACGACTCGTGAGCCGACAGTCTTCTCGACCGGCATCGACTCGCCCGTGAGCATCGATTCATCGACGCTACTGGCGCCGCTCTCCACTACGCCGTCGACGGGCACGCGCTCACCCGGACGCACGCGCAGGCGATCGCCGATGCGGGAATGTTCCAGCAGAATGTCGCTTTCCTCGCCGTCATCGGCCACGCGGTGCGCGATCCGCGGCGCCATGCCGAGGAGCGAGCGAATCGCGCCGCCGGTGCGCTCCCGTGCCTTGAGCTCGAGCACTTGGCCCAGCAGAACGAGAACGACGATGACGGCTGCGGCTTCAAAGTAAATACCGACTTGCCCGCGCATGTTGCGAAGCTCGCCGGGGAACACCTGCGGAGCGAGTACGGCGATCAGGCTGTAGAGGTAGGCGGCCCCGACGCCCAAGGCAATCAAGGTGAACATGTTCAGCCTGCGCCGCCGCACGGACGCGGCACCGCGGACCAAGAACGGCCAACCGCACCACACGACCACCGGCGTCGACAGCACGAGCTGCAGCCACGCAGAGCACGGCGCATCCGCGAGCGTCGCCAAGCCGCGAACTTCATGCCCCATCGCAAGCACGAGCACCAACAGCGCGAGCGGCAGTCCGATCCACAGCCGCCGGCGCATATCGAGGAGTTCCGGGTTCGCGCCGATGTCGGCACCGGGCTCGCTCGGCTCGAGAGCCATGCCGCACATCGGGCAGGGGCCAGGGCCGCTCTGCCGCACTTGCGGGTGCATCGGACAAGTAAAGATCGTGCCCGGGGCCGCTGCAGGAGCGGCCGGCGGTGAGGCTACACGGTCCAGGGCGAGAGGGTACTTGTCCGGGCCGGCTAGAAATTTCGCCTTGCAGCCGGCGCAGCAAAAATAGACGAAAACTCCTGCATGCTGCACGACGTGCGGTGAGCGGGCGGTGACCGTCATTCCACACACGGGATCTTTCAGCGATTGAGGTGGCGCTTGCATGACCTTCAATGCGGCGCAAGCCCGCCACCGTCCTTCAAGTGATCCCCGGGCGCGCGGCAGGCAGTGCGACTTTAGAACGCGGCGCGATACGCTCCTCCGTCGAGCAGAATATTCTGGCCGGTGATGTAACCGGCATGCACACTGCACAGGAAAGCGCAGGTCTGGCCGAGCTCCGACGGTGTGCCAAAGCGCTTCGCGGGAATCGCCTCCTGCGCATGCCGCGCAACCTCCGATTCGGACATTCCTTCATGCTTTGCCGCCGCGCGAAAGCCGCCGCGCAGGCGCTCGGTATCAAAGCTTCCCGGCAGCAGATTGTTGATCGTGACGTTTTTGTCAGCCACGGTGCGCGCTACCCCGGCCACGAAGGCGGTCAATCCCGCGCGGGCCGCACTCGATAGGTCGAGCCCCGCCAGCGGCATCTTGACGCTGATCGAAGTGATGTTCACTATTCTGCCGAAACCGCGCGCCGCCATCGCATCGATGACGCGCTGGATGAGCTCAATCGGCGTCACCATGTTCATCGTGACGCCGGTCAGCAGCGCCTGCCGATCCAGCTCGCGAAAGTCCCGAAACGGCGGGCCGCCGTTGTTATTCACCAGGATGTCCGGATCGGGGCACGCGGCCAGCAGAGCCTCCTGCCCCGCCAGGGTCGACACATCCGCGACCACCGGCCGCACCTCCACGGCGCTCGCTTCGCGAATCTCCTCGGCCGTGCGCTCGAGCAATGGCCGGTTGCGCCCGTTGATTACCAGCGAAACTCCTGCCTCGGCGAGCGCAAGAGCGCAGCCTTTGCCGAGACCCTGGCTCGATGCGCAAACGATGGCCTTCCGACCGCGAATTCCCAGATCCATACGTTCCTCCCCCGAGAACGTCCAGTGCTCGATCAGCTTCGATTGTAGCAGCACGGTTGGACGCGGGACGCAACGGTGAGAACCTAAATGCGCGCGCTCGACACCTGCTTCTCGGCTCATTAGAAACTGTTTCTCGGCGACTTTCCTTTCACGTACGATCTGCCGGTGAGGGATCCGACCATCCAGAGCATCGACCAATTGCTGGAGATTGCCACCGAGCAGCACCGCGCCGGCAATCTCATCGAGGCGCGCCGACTTTACTCAGCGGTATTGGCCGCAGACCCGGCGCATACGCTGGCGCTGTTTCGCAGCGGGCTGCTGGAACTGCAGGATCGGCACCCGGATGCGGCACTCGGTTTGATCGCACAGGCCGCGTCGGCCGCTCCCGACGATGCGCGCTATCAATTTGGCCTTGGACAGGCGCTTCAAGCACTCGCCCGTTGGGAGGAGGCAGCGGATGCCTACCGTCGCGTGTTGCGGTCGGACCCGGATTCTGTCGATGCGCATGCTGCCCTGGGTGTGGCCCTGCAGCGCAGCGGGCAGCTTTCACAGGCAGCGGCCGCTTACCGTCGGGCCTTGGTGCTGCGGCCGGGCGATGCCGGGAGTCTCGGCAACTTGGGCGCAGTGATGCGCGAAATGGGCGATCTCGCGCAGGCAATCCACCTGCTCCGCAGGGCGCTGAGCCTCGAGCCCCTGGTCGCATCGCACGCCATCAATCTGGGCATTGCATTGTGTCAACAGCGCGACTTTCCCGCAGCCGAGTCGCTCCTGCGCGAAACACTCGCGCGCGAACCCAACCATGCTGAAGCCGCATTCAATTTGGGAAATGTGCTGCGCGGCCTCGGCCGCTCGCGCGAAGCGCTACAGCAGTACCAAAACGCCGTCGCGCTGCGTCCGGATCATGCCGAGGCTCTGAACAATCTCGGCAACGTGCACATGGAGCTCGGCGATTTTCGTTCGGCCATGGCCGCGTTCGATGCCGCGCTCCTCGCCCGCCCGGACTACGTGGTCGCGTTGAACAACGCGGGCTGCCTGCTGCGCAAGCTCGGGCAAAGCGACGCTGCGGAGGACGTGCTGCGCCGCGGCCTGCGGATCGATCCGCATTACGCAGCTCTATATGACAACCTGGGCAACGTGCTCAAGGACGCAGGCGAACTCGCCGAAGCGATCGACTGTTATCGTAAAGCACTGGACATTGATCCGGAGAACGCCGCAACGCACAGCAATCTCGCCTATGCGTTGAGTTTTCAATCATTGCGAGCACAGCCTCTGCTCGATGAATGCGCGCGCTGGAACGCACGCTTCGCCGCACCCTTGCGGCCGCGCCTGACCGCGCATCCGCGCGATGCCTCACCGACCCGCCGGCTCAAAATCGGCTATGTCTCGCCGGATTTTCGCGATCATTGCCAAAGTTTGTTCACCGTGCCGCTGTTCGCACACCACGATCACTCGGGATTCGAAATTTTCTGCTACTCGAGCGTGGCGCGCCCCGACGAGTACACACGGCGCATTGCGGGCTACGCAGACGTGTGGCGCGACGTTCGACCGCTGGATGATGCGGCGCTGTGCGAGCTCATTGGCGAGGACCGCATCGATGTCCTCGTCGATCTGACGATGCACATGGCCGGCGGCCGGCCGCTCGTATTCGCGCGCAAACCGGCGCCGATCCAAATTGCGTGGCTCGCTTATCCCGGCACCACCGGCATCAGCGCCATCAAGTATCGCCTCAGCGATCCGCGGCTGGATCCCGACGGCTTCGACAATCATTACAGCGAACGCACGCTGCGTCTGCCCGATACATTTTGGTGCTACGACCCGCTGACCGATCCGCCGGAAGTCAATCCGCTGCCCGCGATCGAACGCGGCTACCTGACCCTCGGGTGCTTGAACAACCCCTGTAAACTGACCGATGACACCTTGCAACTTTGGGGCGGGCTGATGCGCGAACTGCCGCAGGCGCGGCTGCTCCTCATGGCTCCCGCGGGACGGCATCGGCGGCGTTTATTGCAGCGCCTCGAGGCGCAAGACATTGCAGCGCAGCGAGTCAGCTTTGTCGAGTTTCAACCTCGGGCTCAGTACCTGCACTCTTATCACGACATCGATTTCGGACTCGATACGTTTCCCTACAATGGACATACGACGAGTCTTGACGCCCTGTGGATGGGCGTGCCGATCGTGACGCGAGTGGGCCAGACCAGTGTCGGCCGCGGCGGCCTGAGTCAGCTGTTTCACGTGGGCCTGCTCGAGCTGGCGGCCGAATCGGACGCAGCCTTCGTCAGCAAGGCCAGCGCGTTGGCCAATGACATTGCGCGGCTGGCGACGCTTCGCCGCGAGCTACGCTCGCGGCTCGAGCGCTCGCCCTTGATGGATGGAGCGCGCTTCGCCAGGAATATCGAAGAGGCCTATCGCCAGGTGTGGGCGGCGTATTGCGGAGTCACCGCGCCGCGGTCAGGCTGACCGTCGCCGCACCGTCAGGCTGAGCGTCGGACTGCATGCCGCGCGATCACCTGCGCCACGCCAGCGGTGAGGCGCTTCGCGTAATCGATGTGCAGGAACTCGTTCGGGCCGTGCGCATTGGAGTGCGGACCGAGAACTCCCGTCACCAGGAACTGCGTGCGTGGAAAACGCGCACCGAGCATGGCCATGAAGGGGATCGTTCCGCCGACGCCCATCGCCATGCCTTCGCGGCCGAAGAAGCTGTGCGAGGCTTCCTGCACGGCTCGTTCCAGCCAGGGCTCGAGCGGCGGGGCGTTCCAGCCGCTGTCGGCGCCGGAACTGAAGCTGACGCGAGCCTTGTAAGGCGGGTCCGCTTCGAGCGTACGGCGAATGGCCGCGGCCGCTGAGGCGGCATCCGCCGTGGGCGGCAGGCGGAACGAGAGCTTGACCGTGAGGCGCGGGGCCAGCACATTGCCGGCGTCGCGCACGTTCGGCAGTCCATCGAATCCGGTCACGGTGAGCGTCGGCTTCCAGGTGGAGTTCACCAGCAAGTCAAATGCGTCCTTGGAGATCGCCTGTACGCCGGGGGCGAACGGCATGCGTGCGGCCACGGAGTCGCCGAGGAGCTTGGCCGTGGCGGCAATTTGCCGGCGGCGCTCCTCGGGAATCTCGACCTTGACCTCGGCGAGCTTGAGTTCGCCCGTGCGCTCATCGGCAAGGCGCGAGAGGAGCTGCCGCAGCACGTCGAAACAGGACGGGGCAATGCCGCTGCCCGCCCCGGAATGCACGCCTTCGGTCAGTACTTGAATGTCCAGCGTGGCGACGATGTTTCCGCGCAGCGAGGTCGTCAGCCACAAGCGCTCGTAGTCGCCGGCTTCGGCATCCAGGCACACGACGAGACTCGGGGTGCCGATGCGCGCAGCAAGCGCCTGCACGTGCGCCGGCAGATCCGGACTGCCGCTTTCCTCGCCCGCTTCAATCAGCACCACGCAGCGCGCGTGTGCAATGTGCTGAGCCTCGAGCGCGGCGATCGCGGTGAGCGAGGAGAACACCGCATAGCCGTCATCGGCGGCGCCGCGACCGTAAAGCCGCCCATCGCGGATCACCGGCTCCCACGGACCGAATCCCTCCTGCCAGCCGGTAAATTCCGGTTGCTTGTCGAGATGGCCGTAGAGCAGCACGGTATCGTCAGTTCCGGGCACCTCGATGAATATCAGCGGCGTGCGGCCGGGCAGGCGCGCAATCTCGAGTTTGAGTCCCGCGATGGGTTGGCGCCGGCACCAGCCCGCCAAGAGCTGTACGGCCCTTTCCATGTGGCCATGCTGCTCCCACTGCGGATCAAAAATCGGCGACTTATTCGGAATCCGCACGTAGCTGCACAATTCCGGGACGATGGAACGATCCCAAGTGCTATCGACGAAGCGCTGCAATTCAGCGGTATCGAGAACCTCGCTCATCAGTACTCACTCCTGGCGGTGAATAATCCGGCGCCGCCACCAGCCGATCGCATCGGCAACTCCCTCATCGAGCATCAAACTCGGGCTCCAGCCCACCTCGTCGCGCAGCCGACCGATATCCGGAACGAGAATTGCCGGCTCCGCCGGCGGAGAGCTCCGTGCGCCGAGCTCGAGGAGCTCGCGACGCCCGATCTGTCGCGCAACCTGCTCGAGCAATTCGGCGATCGAGATTCTCTCGCCCGATCCGACATTCACCGGTCCCTCGAGTCCGCTGTCCAGCACGGCGGCAAATGCCGCGCCGACGTCGGCCACGTGAAGGAAACTGCGTATTTGACGTCCGTGCGTACACAGCGCTTCGCGACCCGACAGCAAATTGATGATCACCGACGCCACCAGTCGCTGCGGATGCTCGTGAGGACCGAACTGAAAAAAAATCCGACCCCAAGCCGTGGATAGTCCCTGCGCGCGCCCAAAATCCTCAAGCGCCCTCCGCATGGCAGTCTTGCATTCGGCATAGGCGCTGACGGCGCCGCCGGAATCGCTCGCCAGCGGGCTCGTGCGCTCGTGGCACACCTCGACCCGCGACCAATCATACTCCGCGCAGCTCCCAGCCATGACGGCGCGAACGCCCCCGCTCTCCAGAAAGCGACGCAACAAATGTCGGCCGGCGGCAAGCCAACGATAGTTGTCGGCGCTCGCCCAATAGATTCCCGGAGTCGCAATCCAGGCGAAATGCAATAAATGCGTGGGACGGACCGCCTCGATGAGCGCATCGATCGTCTGGAGGTCGAGCAGATCGGCATGTCGCACATGCACGCCGCGCACCGGTGAGGAGATCGCATCGGCGGCTTCGCCTGCGCTCGCCGCTTTTTTCGACAGCACGGCATGCACCTCGTAGCCGGCCGCGCGCAACGGCCCTATGCTGCCGCGGCCGATGAATCCGCCCGCTCCGGTCACCAACACTCGCTTCTGCGCCCTCAAGCGACCGTCGATGCGTCGAGCAGCGGGTACGCCGCGTCCCGCGCCGAAATGACCGCCGGCTCGATCGGCCAGTGGATGGCGAGGGCCGGATCGTTCCAGCGAACGCCGCGCTCATGGCCAGGCGCATACGGCACTGACATCATGTACAGCACCTCGGTGTCGTCGCGCAAGGTGACAAAGCCGTGCGCAAACCCTTTTGGGATGAACAGCGAGCGGCGATTCTCAGCCGTCAAGTCCGTTGCAAACCAGCGGCGCAGCGTCGGCGAATCCGCGCGCAGATCGACGATGACGTCGAAGATCGCGCCCGCGGTACATCGCACCAGCTTGTCCTCGCTGTGGGGAGCCGCTTGAAAGTGCATGCCGCGCAATGTGCCTTTGCGCAAGTTGAACGAGATACTGCACTGAGGCATCTCGGCCGGCAAACCGCGCGCGGCAAATTCCTCGGTGCTGTAGCTTCGCGCAAAAAAGCCCCGTTCGTCCTCGACTCGAGTCATCTCGATCGTATACGCGCCCGCCAGCGTCGATTCGGTGAATATCATGGAAGGATGCGTGCCACGGGCACCGGAATGACGAACCGGCCGCCCCAGGCCCTGATGCCGTCGAGCTGACGGCAGATCTCGTCCCGCAGATTCCACGGCAGCACCAGCACGTAGTGCGGCGCGGCTTGCATCAGCTCCTCCGGCGACACAACCGGAATATGCGTTCCAGGCAGCAACTTCGATTGCTTGTGCGGATTGCGGTCGGCGACCATCGGGATATCCTCGCGCGTCACGCCGCAAAAATTGAGCAGCGTATTGCCCTTGGCGGCGGCTCCGTAAGCCGCGACGACCTTGGCTTCGCGCTTTGCCCGCGCAAGGAACTCGAGCAGAGAGCGCCGGCAGGCCTCGACGCGGTCGGCAAAACGCGGGTACGTCTGCAGATCGTCCAAACCGGCCGCCGCTTCCTGCGCCCGCAGCGTGCGCAGCGCCGCGCTGTCTTGCAGGCCGGAGCGGCCGCCGAGGGAGGCGTAGATTCGCAGTGAGCCGCCGTGCGTCGGCAACTCTTCAACATCGTAAATCCGCAAGCCATGGCGGCCGAACACCTGTTCAATGGCGAGGAGCGAAAAATACGAATAATGCTCATGATAAATCGTGTCGAACTCGACGTGCTCGATCAACTTGAGGAGATGGGGAAATTCGATGGTCGCGGTGCCCTGCGCCGCCAGCAGCAGCCCGATGCCGGCGATGAAGTCGTTCAGCTGCGGCACGTGGGCCAGTACGTTGTTGCCGACGATCAGGTCGGCGCGCCGGCCGCTGCGCGCAAGATCTCTCGCCAAAACTTCGCCGAAAAACTTCACCAAGGTCGGCACGCCGATTGCTTCGGCGGCGCGAGCGACCGTGTCCGACGGGTCGATTCCCAGCACCGGTACCCCCCAATGGACAAAGTTCTTGAGCAGGTAGCCGTCGTTGCTCGCAAGTTCCACGACCAAACTATTCGAGTCGAGTGCAAAACGCCGGCGCGCCATCTCGCAATATTGTTTCGCATGCGCCAGCCATTCGTCGGAGTACGAGGAGAAATAGACGTAGTCGCGAAACAATTCCTCCGGCGCCACATCGTAATCCAGTTGCACCAGCTTGCAGAGCTCGCACACCTTGGCGCGCAGCGGATAGCGTTTCTCGTCCTCGGCGGCGGACATCGACGCCAAAAACGCGTTCGAGGGGGGCTGCAACCCCAGATCGGCCATCGTCACCGACAGCCGCCCGCCGCACGCGCGGCAGCCGGTAACGGGCCCTACCATCGTGCGTCTATCCCTGCCAGACTTTCCACGGAGCTGCGCCGCTGTCCCACAAGGCATTGAGGTGCTGTTTGTCGCGCAGCGTATCCATCGGCTGCCAGAACCCGCGATGAATCCATGCGGCGAGCTGGCCGTTCGCCGCCAAGGTCTCCATGGGTTCGTTCTCCCACACGGTTTGCGGGCCGTCGATCAGCTCGAGCACGCTGGGGTCAAGCACGAAGAAGCCGCCGTTGATCAAACCGCCCTCGGCCTGCGGCTTTTCCTCGAATGAAATCACCTGAGTACCCACGATCGTGACACGGCCGAACCGCGCCGGCGGGCGCACGCACGCCACGGTCGCCTTGCAGCCCCGTTGCGAATGGAAGGCAATCTCGGCCGCGATGTCGATGTTCGCCAAACCGTCGCCATAGGTCATGCAAAAGGGCTCGCCCGCGTTCAGGTATTTTCCCACGTGCAACAGCCGTCCGCCCGTCATGCTCTCCTCACCGGTATCCACCAGCGTAACTTTCCAAGGTTCACTGCGGCAGTCATGGTATTCGACGCGGTTCCCCGCCATGTCGAAAGTCACGTCGGCCTGGTGCAGGAAGTAGTTCGCAAAATACTCCTTGACCATGTAGCCCTTGTACCCTAGGCAGACGATGAATTCTCTGACTCCGAACGCCGCGTACAACTTCATGATGTGCCAAAGAATCGGCCGCGCACCGATTTCCACCATGGGCTTCGGCCGGGTACTCGACTCCTCGGCGATGCGGGTACCCTTGCCGCCGGCGAGAATGACGCACTTCATCGAGGACGGCTCAGCAGAGTCAGGTACTGCGCGATTTGCGCCTCGGAAAACTTCAACATGTCCTCCCCCGCCGCATGCGCTCGATACCAATCCGCGGTCCATGCCAGCGATTCTGAGATACCGAGACCGGGGCGCCACCCCAGGGCTCGTTCCGCCAGCTTCGATGACAATGTCAGGGCCTGCGCCTCGAGCGGATGCCAACCCAAGTCGCGTTCCCAGCCCGGCTTGGCCGCAAAGCGCGCGCTGAACGCGTCGACCACTTCGTGCACGGTGCAAAAGGATGCCGCATCGGGTCCGAAATTGACAGCGCGCGGCGCGCTGTCGGGCGCTTGCACCAGAGCCTGTGCCAGCGCGAGATACCCCGATAGCGGCTCGAGCACATGCTGCCAAGGCCTGACGGCGTCAGGGTAGCGCAACGTGACCGGCTTGCCGGTTTCGAGCGCCCTGACACAGTCGGGTATCAGACGGTCGGCGGACCAGTCACCGCCGCCGACGACATTGCCGGCGCGGGCCGACGCGATCGGCGGCCCCTCGCTGAAAAAGCTCTCGCGAAAGCTGCTCGTCAACAATTCGGTGCAGGCCTTGCTGTTGCTGTACGGGTCATGGCCGCCGAGCCGATCACCCTCCTCGAAGGGCCGGCCGGCGCCGCGATTCTCATAAACCTTGTCGCTGGTGACGATCACTGCGCACTCGAGCGCCTTGAGCTCTCGGCATGCCTGCAAGAGCGCACCGGTTCCGAGCACGTTGGTGGCATAAGTACCGAGCGGATCGCGGTAGGACTCCCTGACCAGCGCCTGTGCGGCCATGTGAATGACGATGTGCGGATCGGCATCGACCACGGCGTCGCGAAGCCGTGCGGCATCGCGAATGTCGCCGATGACCGAAGCGATCTCCCCGCCCACGATGTCCCATAGATTCGGCGTGCACGCCGGCGCGAGCGCAAAACCCGTGACCTTCGCCCCCATGCCGCGCAGCCAGAGACAGAGCCATGCGCCCTTGAATCCGGTGTGCCCGGTCACGAGCACCCGGCGCCCGGGCCAAAAATCCGCCGCCACAGTTCGATGCGAAGACACCGTCAATCCCTAGGAGAGCCAGTAGGATTTCAGCGCGCGCAGGCACGGCTGCACGCCGCGCCAACCCAGCTGGCCGCCGAGCCTGACCTGCAGATTCAAAATTCGTCGCAAATTGCGCACCATCAGAAAGACGTCCCTGTATTGGCCGCGGCCTTCGGTGGCGTAGGCAATCTTCAGCGCATCGCACACGATGGCCACCGGTAGTTTGTAAATTCGCGACCGCGCAGCGAAGGGATCGCGCGCGCGCGCCGCGAAGCTGCGATCCCGGGCGAGGATCCACGCGGCCACGCGCTCCATGATGAATATCTTCATCTGAACGTTGGCGCGCCCCCGATAGGAGGTCGGAGCGCGCAATTCCTCGCCGAGCGGATCCTCCGGCGTTTCCGCAATCGCGAACATCCGCTCGTTGATCTCGAGCCACGCCCGCCAGAACCGCGGCTTGGCGACGAAATAATTCGAATGCACCGTGTTTCTGGAATCGGACACGAGTTCTTCGAGCCTCACGGACGGATCGATGCGCTCGAAGAATCGCGCCGCGACCCGCGACAGCCCCGGGTGCTCCGCCTCTCCGTGCTCGAAGACGTTGAGGAAATAGGCGCTGTTGTGAATGCTGGGACTGAATAGAAACACATCCGTCGCGCCGTCCGCCCGGCGGATGAAATCGCGCACCATGGCCGCGGTCAAGTTGGTTTTGATACGAAACTTCGGCGACAGGAACCCGTAGAATGCGTCCTCGTCCAAGGGTTCGTTGAGCAGAAATTTGCGGATTGGCCAGTACTCGAACCAGTCGGGCCGCTCGTTCGTGGAGTTGTCCAACACATCGAAACCGGGGTCCAATTCCTGCCGCGACGTGTAGTAGTTGAGGATTTGGTAGATATGCACGGGATGCATGCCGGGAAGCATACCATCACGCCTCAGCGAGGCGCGTCAGCAGCGCCAGATAGTTCCTCTGGTAGGTGCGCATCGCATAGCGCTCCGCCACGCGCGCGTGGCCGGCGGCCCCAAGCCGTGCGCGCAGCTCCGCAGAATTGATCAGCCGTTCCAGACTGCGCTCCCAGTCCTCGAGGCTCCTCGCGTGAAAGCCGTTGACGCCGTCGATGACGGCTTCCGCGTTCGCGCCGACCGGCGAGGCCACGCAGGGGAGCGAAGCCGCCATGTATTGCAGCAGTTTGAACGCACACTTTCCGCGGGTCCATTCATCATCCGACAGGGGCATCACACCGATATGCGCAGCGGCAAGCGACGCGGCTTCCGTGGCTGCGCTCCAAGGCACGCGCTCGACGTGGACTTCGGGCCAATCGGGAAACGCGGAGCAGATCACTCTGAGCTTGAGCGTGGGATAGCGCACGGTAAGCCGCGCAAATGCCAGCCGGATCATTTCCAGATAAACCAAATTTTCCGGACTGCCGATCCAAACGATGGTGGGCGGGTCCTCTTGCGCCACGCGCGCCGCCTGATAACACGAAGTGTCGATCGAGGTGGGCAATACCGCGATTTCCCGCGCTGCGGGGCGCGCGACGCTCGCCAACACGTCGTTCCCCGCAGCGACCACATCGACGCAACGGCACGTTGCCGCAAACTTTCTACGGCGCCAGATCGAGTCATCCGCCGGTTCGCCGAGTCGGCGCGGCTTGCGCACGTAAATGGCATCGTCCACGTCGAATACACGCCGTCTGCTCAAGCCGGCGAACAGGTGCGCCTCGATCGCGCTCAATTTGATCTGGTGGAGCACGACGACCTGCGCCCAGCCCAAGAGCTCGCGCCGCTCCCAAGTGCGCAAGCCGTAACGCCGGCTCGGGAAGCGCTCCGTCCGCACCTGCCAGCCGGCTGCCTCCAACGTCCCGACCAATGTGCGCATGCGGTGCCGAAACGACGGCTGATCGAGATCGTAGCCCAGCAGCACCGCATTCGACATGTAACTCTCTGTGCTTCCTTACTTTGGTTCGAGGAGCTTGCCGAGCGCACACACCGCCACCGCGACACCGTCGGCGAGCGCAAGCCCGGCTGCCCGCTGTGCCAGCGCGGCGCGCGCGGGCTCATCGTCCCACAGGGCGGTTGCGGTCTTTGCGATGCGGGCGGCATCGAGCGCGGACTCGACTGCAATGCCCAAATCCGCGCAGCGTCGGATGCGCTCGACCTGATCGCGCGCAATGGGTACGGCAACGCAGGCAGCGCCGCAGGCGATCGATTGCAACAACGTCGAACCGCCATTTGTAATGATCAGGCGGGCACCGCGCATCAGTTCCACCAAATCGGATTGCGGCAGCGCGCCCATGGGGCGCAAATTTGCATCGCGCGGCCCGTCCGCCGGACTTGAGTTCGCGGGACCCACGAACACCGTTACGATGCCCCGCGCCGCAAGCGTGCATGCAGCCGCCCAAAACTGCTCCACGGCGCCGCGGGCGCCGGGGTGTCCGGTACCGCCCCCCGGTACTACCAGCACATAGGCGCCGGCCGCGCAGCCGGCCTGGGACAAAATCGCCGCGCTCGGTATCGGAGCCGGTGCGGAAGGCGAGGGCGGCGCCGCTCGCGACAATAGGACATCGAGATACCGCATGACGGGGCGCCGCAACCACTTGAGCTTGAGTCGTTCGAGGAATCGCAGCTTGCCCGCGATCAATTCCGGATATGCAATCCAGTGTTCGTCGATCAGCCGCATCCATCGCAGCCGAAAAGCCTTGCTTCGCTGGCGTCGCCGCGCGCTGATGTAGACGACACGCGCGCCCAGCCGTTGCGCAGCGCGCAATTGCGCGGCGCGGCCGGCATTGTCGAAGACCACCACCTGCGGCCGCCACGTCCGGATGAGTTCGATAACGGCGGCGGAATGAAAAGTAGCCGAGGAGGCTAGCAATGTCGCCGGGAACGGTGCGCCGGCGGCGTAAGGCGCTCGACGGCTCAGCACGAAGTGGATGGCAGCGCTCGGCCAACGCTCGCGGACGGCGCGCGCGATCGCGGTCGAGCGCGCGTATTCACCCATGCCGTACGGTCCCGACACCGGAACGAACAAGATGCGCGGCGCGGCGTCAGTCAAAGGCGGTGAACCAGCGATCGAGCACGAGCAGCGACCAAGCCCTGCGAAATCCGCTGCCCACAGGACGTTGCAGTACGCCGCGCGCCCTGAGCCGTTCCACCGCTTCGCGCAAGAAGCGCGGATGGCCCCTGAGCCAGCGATGCACGGGCAGCCCAAACCCGGACTTCGGATGATCCAAGTGCCCTGCCGGTAAGCGCGGCTCCATGAGTCGGCGTACCAGCAGCTTGCCGCGGCGCCGGCGGGGGTCGATGAGCAGGGCGGGATCCACGCTCAGCATGAACTCCACCAAGCGATGGTCGAGCAACGGGGGCCGAACCTCGAGCGAATGCGCCATACTGGTCCGGTCGACCTTGGTCAACAATCCTTCGGCAAGGTCGGTATTCAAATCCAACCAGCGCAACTGGATCAGCGGACTGAGATCCTCACGCCAGAATTGCCGATAAAACCATAGGTAATCGTAGTCAGGCTCCCGCCACCGGTTCGCCAACAGGCTGTCGATCTGCTGGGCCGTCATACCGCCCAGCGCCGCGGCAAACGCCGGCAGCCCGACATACGCGTGACGCTGCATCGAGGAGGCAAGACGCGACAGCGGCGGCAAGACGCGCGCGAGCGATCGGTTCAATGCATTCGAGCGCGCGCCGATTCTCGACCAGTAGCGCGGATACCCGCAAAATATTTCATCGCCGCCCTCGCCGCTCAGAGCCACCGTGACCTCACGGCGCGCGCATTGCGCAATCAGGTAATTCGACCATGCGGCGCTGTCGCCGAAAGGCTCATCGAAAAGCCCGGGTATCGCATCGAGCGCCTGTGCAAAATCCGCCGCCTGCGCCGTCATTTCGGTATGCACGGTATTCAAGTGGGCCGCCGCGCGCCGTGCGGCATCGAGTTCGGATCGGTTGCGCGCATCGAATCCGAGACTGAAAGTGCGCGGAGCATCGAGATAGTAGGTGGTGAGCGCGGAATCCATACCGCCGCTCAAGAAAACGCCCACCGGCACATCCGACAAGGTATGCGCCGGTACGACCTCGCACAATAATTCATCCAGCCGCTCCAGCGTCTCGCTTGCGGTTCTCGCCTCGATTGCGGTCGATGGCCGCCAATACCGCTCGATGGAAATGCGACCGTCAGCCCAAGTCAGGGTATGCCCGGCCGGCAGCTTCGCGATGCCGCGATAGATCGTCTTCGGTGCCGGCACGTAGCCGTGAAACAGAAAATCGCGCACGGCGCCCGGGTCGATCTGCGGCCTGCCCAGCACCAGGAGGGCCTTGAGTTCCGACGCAAATGCGATGCCGTCCGGCAGGATTCGGTAATACAAGGGCTTGATGCCGAGGCGGTCGCGCGCCAGCAATAGGCGTCGCGAGCTCCCGTCCCAACTGGCAAACGCAAACATACCGATCAGTTGCTCGAGACAGGCGCTGCCGCGCTGCGCGAGAAGGTGCAGCAAGACCTCCGTGTCGCCGCTGGAATGCCAGGGTCCCGGCAAGGCGGCGCGCAGCCGTTCGTGGTTGTAAATCTCGCCGTTGTACGTGAGTACCTGCGAGCCGAGTGTCATCGGCTGAGCGCCGTTCGGCGACAGATCCAATATCGCGAGCCGGCGGTGACCCAACACGACTCCCGGCTCGCTCCATACGCCCTCGCCGTCCGGTCCGCGATGCCGCAGACGCTCCGTCATGAGGTTGACCGTGTCAATGCTGGCTCGTGATCCGATGATTCCGGCGATTCCGCACATGATCCGCAGTCTAACGCGACCTTAAGGACGATGTACCGCTAGCCATCGGCCGGCCGTTCGTTTAGGGTGCAGCCTGGAGCTGTATACATGGCAACACCCGCCGATCAACGCCTGCTGGATTTGTTGGGAAAATGGCTCAAGAGCCTTGAGCTGCACCTCAGGTATTCATCGCTCGACAACGACAGCTACGCGAACATTCAGCCCTGGCCGGAACATCAGCGCCCGAGCCGATGGATCATCGAGCTGGCTAAACAAAAAGCCGTGGCCCTGCACAAACAGATCGAAGAGCGGATCAAAATGGGCGATGCGAAGTTTTCGGACTCGCTGGAGCTGATGACCTTCCTGGCCAATTTGCTCGGCTCCGAGTATATCGAGCGCTTCATTCCAGTGGCCGATCCTGAGAACGAGCGCCCTCTGCAACGCGCCTCGCCGGAAGCAAAGCCGCAGGCACTGTCACAGGCACCGCCCGTGGCGCCGCCCGCCGCGCCGCCCGCGGCGCCATTCGCAACGGAACCGCAGGCATTGCCCGCGGTGGCACCGCAGGTACCGCCCGCCGCGCCGCCCCCGGCGCAGCCGCAAGCACCACTGGATGTTGCGGCGGGCACGCGTGAGACGGGCACACGTGAGATGCCCGAATTCGTGGCGACCAAGCGCCACACCCCCCCGCCCGTGTCAACCCAGCACGTCGCCCGCACGGAACGCAGGCACAGCCCAAGGCCCGCACCGAGAACCGCATCCAAACACCCTGGTCGGCTCACCGCGCCTGCCAAGCCCGCTGCCACCACGAAGCCGATCGCAGAGGTGGGGCCGGCGCCTCAACCCTACGAGGCCCCGCCAGGGGCGGCGCCGGCCGATGCGGCGCGCGGACGGGCGATCGCCGCTACGGGGCACGTGCACGTGATCAGCAATGCCGCGCGCGAGCAGGTGATCGCCGACGCGGCGCGCCTGGTGCAGTGGGGCCGGAAATGGTACGAATTGGCCGAAATCATCGCGCGCATGGCGGATCGCCCGCCATTGCCCGACGTGCGACGTATACTAAAGGACAACAAGACGGCCATCGAAAAGAAGGCCGGGCGTGGCTGATCGAAGCGGTCGGCGTCGCGATTGAAGAAAATTTTGGGAACCTCCTACGATCGAGTTCGCTCAAAGGCGGCCATGATTACGACGAAAAATTTGTCCAAACGCTACGGCGCCATACTGGCTGTGGATGACCTCACTTTCTCGGTGGCGCCCGGAGAGGTGCTGGGATTCTTGGGGGCCAACGGCGCAGGCAAAACCACCACCATGCGCATGATCGCCGGCTTCATTGCGCCGACCGCCGGAGAGGTAACGGTGTGCGGTTACGACATCGAGCGGGCACCGGTGGCGGCCAAGTCGTGCATGGGTTATCTGCCCGAAGGTGCGCCGAGCTATGGTGAAATGACGGTGGACGAATTTCTCGATTTCATCGCCGATATCCGCGGCTTGACGGGCGCACGTCGCAGCCAACGACGCAGCACCGTCATCGAGCGCCTCGCACTGGCCCCGGTCATCGAGCAGGTGATTGAAACGCTGTCCAAGGGATTCAGGCGCCGCGTCGGCTTGGCCCAGGCGCTCATCCACGATCCCCAGGTCTTGATCCTCGACGAGCCGACCGATGGTCTGGACCCCAATCAGAAGCACGAAGTGCGCCGGCTCATCAACGAGCTCAGCAAGGACAAACTCGTGATCGTCTCCACCCACATCTTGGAAGAGGTTCACGAGGTGTGCACTCGCGCCATCATCATTTCGCACGGCCGTATCGTGGCGGACGAGACACCCAGCGCGCTCGAGTCCCGCTCGCGCTACCATCATGCCGTCAGCATGCGCTTCGAAAAGCCCGAACAGCTGGCCGCGGCGCGTCGCGAAATCTCGAACCTCCCGGAAGTGGCGGAAATCGAATCGGACGAGCGCGAGATGAGGCTCACCGCGGTTCCGCGCTCCGGGAAGAACGCATTGCCGGCCGTGAGCGCGATCATCGTCAAGTACGACTGGGACGTGCCGGAGCTGCATCTGGAATCGGGGCGCTTGGACGAGGTGTTCCGCACACTGACACAGCCACGGCCTGCGCCGGGCGTCGTATATGCCGCGGCGCATTCTCCCGCGGGCGAGGGAGGAGCGCAGGTTTGAACAAGACTCTGGTGATCTTCCGTCGCGAACTCAACAGCTACTTCGCGACCCCCTTGGCATACGTGTTCATCGTCATTTTTCTGGTATTGGCGGCCGTGTTCACCTTTCAGTTGGGCGGCTTGTTCGAGCGCGGACAGGCCGATCTGCAGCCTTTTTTCCGATGGCACCCCTGGCTGTACCTGGTGCTGATCCCCGCCATCTCGATGAGGCTGTGGGCGGAGGAGCGCAACAGTGGCAGCATTGAGCTGCTGATGACGCTGCCGATCACTTTGTGGCAAGCCGTGGTCGGCAAGTTTCTGGCGGCGTGGTGCTTCGCCGGCATCGCTTTGTCGCTAACATTTCCGATCTGGATCACGATCAATTATTTGGGGAGTCCGGACAACGGCGCGATCGTCGCCGCCTATGTCGGCAGCTTCCTGATGGCGGGCGGATTCCTCTCGATCGGCATGTGCCTATCCGCCGCCACGCGCAATCAGGTCGTCGCGTTCATCACCGCCGCATTGGTCGGATTCATATTCCTGCTCGCCGGCTTCCCGCTCGTGCTGGATTTCGTGCGCGGTGTGCTGCCGCAAGTCATCGTCGATGCGATCGCCTCGTTGAGCTTCTTCACGCACTTCGAGGCGATCTCCAAGGGCGTCATCGATGTACGCGACCTGGTGTATTTCGCGGCTTTGATCGGCTTTTGGCTGACGGCAACGGCTTTGGTGCTCGACATGAAAAAGGCGGAATAGGTGAACGCTGTTGATGGACGAAGAAAGGGTTGGCAAAGAACCGGTTTTGGCGTAGGCGGCCTGGCTGCGCTCGCCGTTCTTTTCTTGGGTGTCGTCATGCTGTCGAATGTGGGGTTGCGCGGCATGCGCCTCGATCTGACGCAGAACCGTTTGTATACCTTGAGTCCGGGCACGAAGGAGGTCCTCGCCGAGCTCAAGGAGCCGATCAATCTGTATTTCTATTTCTCGCGCGATGCGGCGGCGAAGCAGTCCCCGCTGCTCATGCCCTATGCAGCCCGGGTGCGAGAGTTTCTCGAGGAGATCGCGGCGCGCTCCGGCGGCAAGATTCGACTTCGAGTGATCGATCCGCAGCCGTTCTCGGAGGACGAAGACCGTGCGGCGGAGGCCGGCTTGCAATCGCTGCAGGCCGGCACGGGCGAACCGCTTTACTTCGGTTTGGCCGGCACCAATTCGACCGACGGCCGCGCGGAGATTCCGAGTTTTCAGCCCGAGCGCGAGGAATTCTTGGAGTACGACGTGGCAAAGCTCGTTCATGAGTTGGCCACGCCGAAAAAACCGGTGATCGGGCTGATGAGTACTTTAGGGCTCCAGGGCCAGTTCAATCCGATGACGGGTCAAATGAGCGATCCGTGGCCGATCATGACCCAGATCGAGCAGCTCTTCACGGTGCGCACGCTGACCACCGACATCGATCACGTCGACAAGGATATCGATGTGCTGATGCTGGTCCATCCGAAGCAGCTGCCCCAGAAGACGCTGTACGCCATCGACCAATTCGTCATGCGCGGCGGGAAAATGCTGCTGTTCGTCGATCCGGACAGCGGCGCCGACACCAGCGGGCAGGATCCATCGAACCCGCTCGCCGGCGCGATGGCCAATCATTCCTCGGACTTGGAGCCGCTGCTCTCTGCATGGGGTATCAGCTACGATCCGACCAAAGGGATCGGCGATCTGGAGCTTGGGCTCGAAGTGCGCTCCAGCATGCAAGGGCCGCCCACGCGGCACATCGGCATTCTCGGCTTGCGCCGCGGCGACATGGCCCAAAAGGACGTCGTAACCGCCTCGCTCGATGTGATCAATGTGGCCACCGCCGGCTTTTTGTCGGCGCGCCCGGGCGCCAAGACCACGCTCGAGCCGCTGCTGCAAAGCTCCACGAGCGCCGCACCGATTCCCGCCGAGCGCTTCAACGCGTTGAATGACCCTGCAACCTTGCGCGATGGATTCAAACCAACGGGCATCCGCTATGCACTGGCGGTGCGGCTGACCGGACCCGTGGCATCGGCCTTTCCGAATGGCCCGCCGCCGGACCAAAAACCGGCGGCGGGTCCGCCGATTGCCCATTTGTCCAAGTCGGTGACGCCGGCCAACATCGTGGTCGTCGCCGATACCGACATGCTGATGGATTACATGTGGGTGCAGACGCACGAGCTGCTGGGTCAGAGAATTGCACAGGCGTTCGCCAATAACGGGGATTTCGTCGCCAATGTGCTCGACAACTTGAGCGGCAGCACCGCCTTGATCAGCATTCGAGGCCGGGCGACTTTCACACGCCCCTTCGAGCGCGTAGAGGCTCTCAGGCGCCGGGCGGACGACCGTTTGCGCAGCAAGTCGCTGGAGTTGCAGTCGGAGCTGCAGCAGACCGAAGCGAAATTGACCGAACTGCAAAGCAAGAGAAACGATCAGGCGTCGCTCATGCTGACGGCGGAGCAGGAAGAGGAGCTCAAGCGCTTCACAACCGAGAAGGCGCGAATCCGCAAGGAATTGCGCGAGACGCAACGCGGCCTTGATGTGGACATCAATCGCCTGGATACCTGGTTGAAGGTGATCAACATCGCCATCGTTCCGCTCGCCGTCGCCATCGCGGGCGTGCTCATTTTGGCTCTGCGGCGCCGGCGCAAATCGCTCGGCACGAGCTCGGCATGAGTCGCCGGCGCTTCCTGTTGCTGCTGGTCGCGGCGCTGCTCGTCATTTGCGGCGCGCTCTATCTGAGCATCCAGCGTAACCTGCCCCGTGATTCCCACGGCATGTCCTTGCTGCCGGCGCTAGCCAAGGAACTTAACTCCGTGACGTCATTGAGCGTGCGCAAGGGCGGCGCAACGCCGACCGTGACCGTGCACAAGGTGGCCGAACAGTGGGCGGTCGCCGAGCGCGGCGATTACCCGGCTGACGTGGCGAAATTACACAAATTGCTGCTGTCGCTCGGCGACGCCAAGATCGTGGAGGAGAAGACGTCGAATCCCGCGAACTTCTCGATCATTGGAGTCGAGGATCCAACCCAGACCGGCGCAACGGGCGCGGAAATCACCGTGGCCGCGCAGGATGGCAAGCACGCTGTAATCATCGGCAGACCTACCGGCGATGGAAACTTCGCGCGCCGCAGCGGCGAGAACAAAAGCTATGAGGTCGAACCGGCGATCTCCGTGGAAAGCGAACCCCGCTTCTGGATCGATTCAAGGCTGCTCGACGTGCCCGCGGCCTCGATACAAAGCGTCGAGGTCAAACCCGCGACCGGCGCGGGATACATCGTTCGCCGCCTGAAACCCAACGAGGATGGCTTTGGCCTTGATGCGGCGGCGGCGGGCCGCAAGGCCGCGGATTCGCATGCGCTGGCGCCTTCGGCCACATTGCTCAGTGGCCTCACGGCCGAAGACGTGGCGGCGGCGAAGGACATTGATTTCAGCAAATCGTCCCAGGCGATCATCAACTTGTCGGATGGCGATGTCATCACAATCACCGGTACGCCCGTCGCCGATAAGCGCTGGATTCAAGTGCAAGCAACCAAGGATACCGCGCTCGACTCGAAAGCGCAGGGCCGCGCCTTTGAATTGGCGAGCTATCGATACGATGCCATCTTCCGTCCCTTGGAACAGCTGCTCGTGCCGAAGGAATCAGCGGTCCCGGCAAAGACCTCATCACCCGGGCATCAGCCGCCCGTGCCCCGGACGGCTCCTGCCCGTCAGCCGCCGTCCGCTCCGGCCTCGTGATCAGCGCGACCAGCGCAGGCTTTGGGCGGCGCCTTGGGGCGCTGATCTACGACAGCCTGCTGCTCGCCGCACTGCTTATGATGTATACCGCGGCGTGGGTGTTCACTCGCGGCAGTGCACTGACGCAGGACAGCGCGGGCGCGTGGTGGCACGTGTACCGCGCCGGTGAAGTCGTGGTCATCGCCGGCTACTACGTGCTCAATTGGACGCGCAGCGGCCAAACCTTGGGCATGCGTGCCTGGCATTTGCGAGCGGTCAGCGACTCGGGCAGGCCCCTGCGGCTCGTACCGGCCGTGCTGCGATCTCTCTACGCCCCGCTGGCGTGGGCACCGGCCGCGCTCGGTGTGCTGTGGCTTTATATTGACCCCGAACGCCTGGCCTTGCACGACCGCCTGTCAAAAACTCGCGTGCTGCACCTCGCCGGCCGCACCTAGCGGGCATTATTCACGAACGACCCGCTTTCTCGGGCGCGGGACCTCGATTGGCAGGCATTTTCCGGGCCGCCGTGAACCCTTCCCTGGGGGCTGCGGGCAAAACATCCATGTTTTGCACGCCCCGAAAAATGCCTTGCCAATCGACGCCCCGCTTTCCGTTTGCGTTGTTCGTGAATAATGCGGGCTAGGAGCCTGTCTGAGTATTCCGCGCGAGCCGCGGGGAATACTCAGACAGGCTCCTATCGCGTTCTTGAAATCGCGACCAGGGTACAGAAACCGATTACTGCGGTCGGCAGCCATCCCACCAAAGCCGGATTCAAGCCAAAGAGCTGCCCGCCGTTCTCGATGGTGCGTGTAACGACAAAAAACACCACGCCGAGCATGACCCCGATGACCGTCCGGGTGCCCGCGCCCGTGGTGCGCAAGGGCCCGAATACGAAGGGTAACGCGAGAAGTGTCACGATAATCACGGCAACCAAGCGCGCGATACGCGACCAATAGCCGATCTCGTACGCCTCGGTATCGAGACTATTGCGCCGCAGATGATCGATGTAGGACGCAAGGCCGCGCAACGTCAGCAATTCGGGATCGGTCGCCGCCAATCCCAAGAAGTCGGGATTCACCGTCGAGCGCATCGCGACTTCCTTGATCACGTCGCTTTCGATGTGGTTCTCGCCAAAGCGCGTGGTGGCCACATTTTGCAGTCGCCAGCGCCCGGGAACCGCAACGGAAATACGCTCGGCTCTCTGGATCGAATGCAAGCGGTTGGGGCTATCGAGCTCGAACAACGACACGCCGCCGAACGACTGATCGACTTCCCCCGTCTGCACCCGCAGGATGAGATTGCCGTCCTTCACCCACGCCCCGCTCTGGCCGGCGAAACTGACGTCCGCCATCTTGCTGGTGGTTTTCTCGCGCTTGGCGAATTGCGCCAGCGGCGGCGCGACATAGTCGCCGATGCCGTACATGGTCAATGCGAGCGTGAGACCCGCGAGGCCGACGGGCCAAGCAATACGCCACACGGACACCCCGGATGCCCGCGTCACCACCAGCTCGCTCCCTGCCGCCAGATTTCCCAGACCCATCAGCGCGCCGATCAGGGCGCCGATCGGCAGCAGCTCAAACGCTTCCTGCGGCAGATTCAAAAGCGTGAACAGAAACGCATCGCTTGCGGTGTAATCGCCGACGCCGATGTCTTTCTGCTGGCTGATGAACACAACCAGCCCGCCGAGCGTCAGAAGCACCCCCATCGCCATCAAGGTATACAGGAGCACCGTGCGGTACAAATAGCGATCGAGCGTATTCACGTGCTTCTCGCTTCACGAAACATCAGATACAATCCGAGCGCCAAGATGGCGACATGGATCCACCACACGCCGATCGCCGGCGGAAGCTCGCCTTTCTCCACCCACACCTTGGCGGCGGACAGCAAGTTGGAATACACGAAGTACACCACGATCGCGAATCCGACGCGCGCATAGCGGCCCTGTCGCGGACGCAGGCGGCTCAAGGGAACCGCCACCAGTGTCAATACCAGCGCCATAATGGGACTCGACGCCCTGTATTGCAGCTGGGCGATATCGGAGGGGGCATTGGAACCGATAAGCTCGCGAGTGGGCTTGGTATCCGGATCCTGCGTGCTGGCGACCGTTTCGGCCGGTTCGATGATGGGGATACCGTGTTCACGAAACTCGATGACGCGAAAATCGCTGCGCCCCGGTACCCCTTCGTAGCGGCGGCCATCGAACAATGTGACGAAGTGCGTGCCGTTCGGTTCGGCTCTTGAATAGGTGGCAGTGGTGGCGAGCGCCACTTCGATTCGCCCTTCCGACTCGCGCCTCACGAACACGTTGTGCAACAGTCCCTCCCGGTCGACGCGCTCGGCATAAAAGACCCCATCGCCGCCGCCGCTGATGAAGGATCGGAAGCGGCCGGCATCGAGTTGCCCGAATTGCGCCTCCTTGACCGCCGACTGGCGCAACAGCTGCGCTTGTTGATCCGCGCGCGGGACCTGAAAGAACACCAGCCAGCCCAGGCCGAGCGCAATCACCACCGCGAAGCAGAACAGCGGCGCGAGCAGGCGCGCGGGCGCGAAGCCGCAGCCTTGCAGCGCCGCCATCTCGCTGTCGTGGTACAGCCGCCCGAGCGCCAGCACGATGGAGAGCAAGAGGCCCACCGGCACGATCACCGACAGGTTCATGATCGCGCCCAGCGCAATCAGGTCGAGCACCACGTGCCGCCCGTACTCATCCCCGGCGGCTCGGCCGAGCACTCTGGACAGCTGGTTCGAAACCAAAATGGCCACCAGAACGCCGGTCACGGCAAGCCACGTCTGTACGACCTCCCGCAGCACATATCGTTGAACCGTCCATTTCATGGGATTCGAGCTCGAGAGAGAAAGCGATGTTCGCGATCGAATATCACCATCTGCAATTCCGTCTTTCTGGAGGAGCCGTGGCGCATGTATTGCTGATATTATAGACGGCGGATATGCGCACCAGGCCTTGTTATCTGTCGTTACTAGCAAAAAAATAGACGAACGCGGAGTTGAGGGGATATGGAATTCAAGGCCGTCGTCGATGTCAAAGCGCGCGATCGCGCGGGCTGCGCCGTGGTCGGTGTCTACGAGAACGGGGTTCTCGGCATCGCCGCTCGGCATATCGATGCGCAAATCGGCGGACTGATCGGCCATCTGCACGCGCGCGGCGACTTTGCCGCCAAAGTGGGCGACACGCTGTTGCTGCCGCAGCCCGCCGGTGCGGCATCCGCCCGGGTCCTCGTCGTGGGTCTCGGTTCGCGTGCCGGCTTCGGGCGTAAACAATACCGCAAGGCCCTGCAGTCGAGCGCTCAAGCGCTCGCCAAGACCGGTGCGAGCGATGCGCTGGTGTACCTGACGCTCGAGGAGGTTGCCGACCTCGATATGGCATACCGCGCCCGCATGGTGGCCGAAAACTTTTGCGCGCAAATCTACAAGATTCCCGACTTGAAGTCCGGTGCGAAACCAAAAGCGGTCAAGCTCTCGAGCGTCAGAGTGGCAGCGGAGCACGCGCGCGCGGCGAAGGCCGCGACGGACGGCCTCAAGATCGGCGCGGCCATCGGCGGCGGCGTTGCCTGGGCGCGCGATCTGGCGAACCTGCCACCCAACATCTGCACGCCCACCTATATTGGGCGGCGCGCTCAGAGCTTGGCGAAAGAATGGCCACGCATCAAGACCAAGCTGCTGGATGAAAGGGGCATCAAAGGCTTGAAGATGGGCGCGTTCCTGGCGGTCACTCAGGGCTCCGCACAGCCGCCGCGCTTGATCGTCTGCGAGTATCGCGGAGCCAAAGGAAACAGCGCACCGATTTGCCTGCTGGGTAAAGGGATTACCTTCGATTCGGGCGGAATTTCGCTCAAAGATCCACCGGGCATGGACGAGATGAAGTTCGACATGAGCGGTGCGGCCACCGTGCTCGGCGCATTGCGCACGGTCGCGGAGCTCGCCCTCCCGATCAACGTCGTGGTCATCGTGGCCGCGTGCGAGAATATGCCGAGCGGCAATGCGGTAAAGCCCTCCGACATCGTCACCACCATGTCGGGGCAGACGGTGGAAATTCTCAACACCGATGCGGAGGGTCGCCTCGTTCTCTGCGATGCCATTACCTATAGCCGGCGCTTCAAGCCGGCCGCCGTGGTTGACGTGGCCACCTTGACGGGCGCCTGTATTGTCGCGCTCGGCAACCATTTCTCCGGGTTGATGAGCAATAACGAGCCGCTGGCCGGCGAGCTCGCCGCGGCGGGCACCCGCGCCGATGATCGCGCCTGGCGCTTACCGATCGGGGAGGAGTATGTCGAGCAGCTGAAGAGCAATTTCGCGGATCTGGCCAATGTCGGCGGCCGCGAGGGCGGCGCATGCACCGCCGCCTCGTTCCTGTCGAAATTCGCCAAGGATCTCGAATGGGCCCATCTCGACGTGGCCGGCACGGCGTGGCTCGGCGGCTCGCAAAAAGGCAGCACCGGTCGACCGGTACCATTGCTGGTCGATTTCTTGATCCATCGCGCCCGTCCACAATGACCGAGAGAGTTGATTTCTACGTCTTGCACAGCATCGCGGCGAAACAGCGCTGGACTTTTGCCTGCCGGCTCACCGAGAAGGCGTATCTCAAGGATTTGCGCGTGCTCATCTTGAGCGAAAGCGCCGCGGACGCGAAGGCGGTGGACGACTTGCTGTGGACTTTCAGCGATCGCTCCTTCGTGCCCCATCAATTGTGTCAGGACGGGCAATCCGTCGACCCAGACACGCCGGTGCGCGTGACCCCCGCGCTCGAGGGCGCCGGCACCGCCGATTTGCTGGTCAATCTGACCGACCGGCTGCCCGCCGGATGGGAGCGCTTCACGCGAATTGCCGAAATCGTCGATGCCGATCCGGAGCGGCGGCGTCTGGGGCGCGAGCGCTTCAAGTCGTACCGTGAGCTCAAGGTGGCGCTCGAGACCCATCAATTGAACGACACAGCGGATATTTGAACCCAGCATGTCTTCAGAATCGCATGATCCCCGCGACATTCCGATCCTCACGGAGACCATCGGGAAACCCGCCGATGCGAGCTCGCCGGCCTTCGACTTCAACGCCCTGCATGCGGCAATCCTGACTGAAACACTGAAATTGGCCGATTCACTCTTGCGTCAGGCGGCGCGGGACATCGAAGCGACATTGTTCGAGCGCGTGTTCGACCGCTTGCGAACCGAGCTTCCGGAACTCGTCGATCGCGCGCTGCGCGAGCATGCCGCGGTGGCGGAAAAACTCCCAGAAACGCGCGACTGAGCACGGTTTCGGCGCGCCGGGCCGCGCGCGCCGCCGCTATAATCGGACCGCTATGGATAAAGCGTTCTCTCCGGCCGATATCGAGTCGCGCATTTACGCGCACTGGGAAGCCCGAGGGTATTTCGCGCCCAGCGGGCACGGGCTTAGCTTTTCGATCGTCATACCACCGCCCAATGTCACCGGCACGCTGCACATGGGCCACGCGTTCCAGGACACCATCATGGATGCGCTCATTCGCTACCGGCGCATGCGCGGCTTCGACACGCTGTGGCAGCCCGGCACCGATCATGCCGGTATCGCCACGCAGATGGTGGTGGAACGGCAGCTGAATGCCGCCGGAGAAAGCCGCATCGCACTCGGACGCGATGCGTTCACGGCACGAGTTTGGGAGTGGAAGAACACGTCCGGCGGGTTGATTGCGCAGCAATTGCGCCGCCTCGGGGCATCCGTCGATTGGCGGCGAGACAAGTTCACGATGGATCCGGAGCTCTCGCGCGCGGTAACCGAAGCTTTCGTGCGGCTCTACCAGGAAGGGCTGATCTATCGCGGCAAGCGGCTCGTCAATTGGGATCCGGTGCTCAAGACGGCCCTGTCCGATTTGGAGGTCGTCGCCACGGAGGAGTTGGGCAGTCTCTGGCATCTGCGATATCCGCTCTGCGAGGGCAGCGGTTATCTCATCGTCGCGACCACTCGGCCGGAAACCATGCTGGGCGATACGGCGGTCGCGGTACACCCCGATGACGAACGATACCGGCATTTGATCGGCCGGCGTGTGCGCCTGCCGCTCACGGATCGCGACATACCGATCATCGGCGATGCGTATGTCGACCCGGCGTTCGGCAGCGGTTGCGTCAAGATCACGCCCGCGCATGACTTCAATGACTACGAAGTCGGGCTGCGGCACGGCCTGGCCGTGATCAACATCATGACGCCGGAAGCCGCGCTCAACGACAACGCTCCCGCCGCCTATCGCGGACTCGACCGCAGCGTTGCACGCACGCGCATTCTCGCCGATCTCGAGGCGTTGGGCCTCATCGACCGGATCGAACCGCACAAGCTCACGGTGCCGCGCGGCGATCGCAGCAATGCGGTGTTGGAACCGTTGTTGACCGACCAATGGTTCGTCGACATCAAACCGCTCGCCGTGCCGGCGATTCGCGCGGTCGAAGAAGGACGCATTCGCTTCGTTCCGGAGAACTGGTCCGGTGTGTATTACGAATGGATGCGAAACATCAAGGATTGGTGCATCAGCAGGCAACTCTGGTGGGGCCATCGCATACCGGCTTGGTACGACAGCGAAGGCCGCTGGTACGTTGCGCGCAGCGAAGCGGAGGCGCGCGCCGCGCATGCGCTCGATCCCTCCATGGCATTGCGGCAGGACGAGGACGTGCTGGACACCTGGTTTTCCTCCGCGCTCTGGCCCTTCTCCACACAGGGTTGGCCGGAGGAGACCCGCGAACTTCGCACGTATTACCCAACTTCCGTATTGGTCACGGGATTCGACATCATATTCTTCTGGGTCGCCCGCATGATCATGATGGGCCTCAAGCTCACCGCCCAGGTTCCGTTTCGCGAAGTCTATGTACACGGCCTGATTCGCGATCATGACGGCCAGAAAATGTCCAAGTCGAAGGGCAACGTGATCGATCCGCTCGACATCGTCGACGGGATCACGCTCGAGGACCTCATTGCCAAGCGAACGAGCGGCCTGATGCAGCCGCAGATGAAGCCGGCCATCGAAAAGGCGACCCGCAAGCAATTTCCCCACGGCATCCCCGCCTTCGGCACTGACGCACTGCGGCTGACCTTTGCCTCGCTCGCCACACAGAGCCGGGATCTGCGTTTCGACATGGCGAAAGTCGAGGGCAATCGGAATTTCTGCAACAAGCTGTGGAACGCGGCGCGCTACGTGCTGATGAATGTCGAGGGCCGGGAGCTGCCTCGCCGGCACGACCTCGAGCGGCAGGCCGGCTTGCACGGCGACGTCGAATTCAGCCTGGCCGATCGCTGGATTCGATCGCGCCTCGCCGCGATGCTCGCGCGCGTGGAAGCAGGGTTCGTCGATTATCGCCTCGACGCCGTCGCCAACGCGCTCTATGAATTCACCTGGAGTGAGTTCTGCGACTGGTATCTGGAGCTTTCCAAAGCGGTACTGCAATCCGATGCGGCGAGCGAGGCAGAAAAGCGCGGCACGCGATTCACGTTGATCGACACGCTCGAAGTGCTGCTGCGCGCCCTGCACCCCGTCGCGCCGTTCATCAGCGAGGAAATTTGGCAGCGCGTGCGTATGAGCGCCGATGTTGCCGGCGAGACGATCATGCGCAGCGCATTCCCCGCCGCGGATCGCGTCAAGACCGACCCGACCGCGGAGCCTGAAATGCGCTGGGTGATGAATTTCATTCTCGGCGTGCGGCAAATCCGCGGTGAAATGGACATTGCACCGAGCCGCCGATTGGCGGTGCTGCTGCAAAACGCCGGCCCCACCGATCTCGAATACTTGAGGAGGAACCAGTCCTATTTGACGCGCCTGGCCGGCATCGACGCGCCGCGGGTGCTCGCACCCGGCGAAGCCGCGCCCATTTCGGCGGTCGCTCTGTTGGGGACGCTCGAAATATTGGTGCCCATGGCCGGCCTGATCGAACCTGAAGCCGAGCTCGAGCGTCTGGCCAGGCGCCAACGTCGCGCGCAGACCGAATCCCAGAAATTGCTGGGCAAATTGGCGAATAGCGACTTCGCCAAGAATGCCCCGGCGGAGGTGGTGGCGAAGGATCAATTGCGCCTGTCCGAACTGCGCGCAGAAATCGATCTATTGGCCTCCCAGATCGCGCGGGTCAACGCGTTGCGCCTTCAATGAACGCGCCCCGATCCGAAGTCGCTGCGGTCCTTGCCCAGCTCAATCGCGTCATTTTGGGCAAAGATGCGCAGATTCGCTTGTGCCTCGCCTGTCTTTTGGCCCGCGGCCATCTGCTGATCGAGGACATCCCCGGCGTGGGCAAGACCACTCTCGCGCACGCAATCGCCAAGACGCTCGGACTGTCGTTCCAACGCGTGCAATTCACCAGCGATTTGCTGCCCGCCGACGTGCTGGGGGTGTCGATATACGATCGCGAGACCGGGAAATTCCGGTTTCAGCACGGACCCATCTTCGCTCAGCTCGTGCTCGCCGATGAAATCAACCGGGCGTCGCCGAAGGCGCAAAGCGCGCTGCTGGAGGCGATGGAGGAGCGGCAAGTGACCCTCGACGGGCAATGCATGCCCCTGCCCGAGCCATTTTTCGTCATCGCAACTCAAAACCCGCAGGACCAAGTGGGTACCTTCCCGCTGCCCGAGTCGCAATTGGACCGCTTCTTGATGCGCGTGCATTTGGGATATCCAGCGGCGGCTGCCGAACGGGAGTTGTTGAGCGGCGTTGATCGGCGCGAACTCGTCAACTCGCTGAGCACCGTCGTGAGCGTTGACGTGCTGCGCAAACTGCAGCAGGGCATTTTCGAGATCCATGTCGCGCCGGCGCTGCTCGACTACGTGCAGGCGCTGGTCGCCCATACGCGCAGCGCAGCCGGCTTGAGCGTCGGCTTGTCGCCGCGCGCCGCGATCGGCTTGTTGCGTGCGGCGCGCGCCTGGGCAATGATCGCCGGACGCAATACCGTCATCCCGGAGCATGTGCAAGCGGTATTCGCTGCCGTCGTCGAGCATCGCGTCGGGCAGCGCGACACAGGTCCCGCCGCAGCCAGCCGCCTGCTCGAGGCCGTGCCCGTCCCTTGAGCGAGGCGTTGACCTTGATCCGTATGCGGCAGGCGGCGATCACTCGATTGCGCGCCTGGGCGGCGCGCCGGCACGGCATGGATACGTTGCCGATCAGGATTGATCGGCGCCGGATCTATATCTTGCCGACGCGTTTCGGAATCATGCTTACCTTCTTGCTGGTCGCGATGCTGGTTGCCGGGCTCAACTACAACAACAATCTCGCCTTGGCCTTCGCCTTTTTGATGGTCAGTCTGGCACTGGTCGCCATGCATCATTGTCACCGAAATCTCTTGGGGTTGGGTGTGGACGTGAATGTCGAGGCCGACGCCTTTGCCGGCGGGGATGCCGCTTTCGACTTCTTGCTGCGCAACGAATCGGCCGTGGACCGCTGCGACGTCGAAATTCGCTGCACCGCCGAGGCCGCGGCGATCAAGACCGTGTGCGCGAACAGCTACGAACAAGTCACCGTGAAGGTGCCGGTAGCGCAGCGCGGCGTGGCACGATGGAGCCAGTTCGAGCTGCTCACGCGCTATCCGTTCGGTTGGTTTCGCGCCTGGACCTACGTGCAAGGCTCGCTCACCGCGTTCGTCGCGCCGCGCCCGCGCGGCGATCGGCCGTTGCCGTCGGCGGGCGCGGCAACCGGCAGCAGCGCGCGGTCGGAGGCGCGCGGCGAGGAGGATTTCGCCGGTCTGCGCTCCTACGCGCCCGGCGTGCCGTTGAAGCACATGGCATGGAAGGTGTTGGCGCGCGGCGGCGAGGCGGCGGTACGCAGTTACACCGATTTAGCTGCGCAGCCGGAATGGCTGGAGTGGTCGGCGCTCGAGGGCCTGGACACCGAGGCTCGCCTGTCGCAGCTGTGCCGCTGGGTGCTGGCGAGCGAGGCCGGACACCGTCGTCCCTACGGTCTGCGGGTACCCGGTGTCGAAATCACGCCGGGGCGGGGCGCCGTGCACCGCTCGCGCTGCCTGCGCGCGCTCGCCGCGTATTCGGCAGAGCCGGCAAGATGAAGCTGCCGGAGGCCTCCGCGGTGCCGGTCACCTACGCGCAGCTCAAGTGGATCTGCGCTTGCCTCGCGCTTGCGCTGGCCGCGCACTTGGCCGCATTGCCGATTTGGCTGCTCATCACCGTGTGCGCGGCCGCCGCCATTCGTCTGACCCTCGCGGCGCGGGGGCGCACCGTACCGGCCCGCGGCATACGCTTCTGCATCGCTGCCGTCGCGCTGGTGCTGCTGTTCCTGCAATTCCACACCCTCAATGGTCTGGCCGCCGGGACCGCACTGCTGAGCCTGATGGCGGGACTCAAGTTGCTCGAGACGCAATCCCGTCGCGACGTCTATGTCATCACGCTGATCATTTATTTCTTGAACCTTGCGGCGCTGTTGCGGGACGAGTCTTTTTGGCTGCTGAGCTACTTGGCCGGCGTCTCGTGGCTCACGTCGGCGGCCTTGCTGCGCCTCACGAACGCAACGCCCCTTCCGGACTGGCGGCGCAGCATGCGCCATGCGGGCCGCATCCTGGCGCAAGCGCTGCCCCTCACGCTGGTTTGTTGGCTGTTTTTTCCGCGCCTTGACGCACCGCTTTGGCGGATGCCCGCCGACAACCGTAGTGCGGAATCGGGATTGAGCGACAGCATGAGCCCCGGCGACATCACGCAGCTCGCGCTGTCGGATGAAGTCGCATTCCGCGTGCACTTTACCGCAGCGACCCCGTCCCCGCGGGAGCGATACTGGCGCGGCCCGGTCTTGCACGATTTCGACGGGCGCACCTGGCGCGGTATGGACTTGGGCTCGCCGGGCGCACCGGCGCTGCGACCCCTCGGAGGCGCGTATCGGTACGTCCTGAGTCTGGAGCCACACCAGTATAACTGGATATTCGCGCTCGATTGGCCGGCGCAATCGGATCTGCCGCGCGGCCTTCTCACCAGCGACTACATGTTGGTGCAGCCCACCCCCGTATCGCGACCGATCGACGTGACCGCCGTCTCCTACAGCCAGCTCCAAGCAACGGAACCCCTGAGCGCCTGGACGCGCCGGCGCGATACGCGGCTGCCACCGGGCCGAAATCCGCGAACTTTGCACTTATCGCAGCAGTTGCGCAGCGCGCACCCGGACGACATGGACTATGTCCGCGCCGTGCTCGACATGTTCCGGCGGCAGCCGTTCTTCTACACGTTGAGGCCCCCGGAATTGGGTCAGAACTCCGTCGATGAATTTCTGTTTCAGACCAAACGCGGTTTTTGCGGCCACTATGCCTCCGCCTTCGCGGCCCTCATGCGTGCAGCGGGTATCCCCACCCGCGTCGTCACCGGCTATCAAGGCGGCACGTTCAATCGCTTCGCGGACTACTGGATTTTGCGGCAAAGCGATGCGCATGCGTGGGATGAGATCTGGGTGGAGGGACGCGGCTGGCTGCGCATCGACCCGACCTCGGCGGTTGCGCCCGAGCGCGTCGAGGGCGGCTTGAGCGATGCCCTCGCGGCGGAAGGACCCTTGGCGAGCCGCTGGCAGAGACACGCCCCCTGGCTCGCCGACCTGCGCCTGCGCCTCGATGTGCTGCACCAGCTGTGGCGTCAGAGGATCCTCGATTTCGATCAGACCTCCCAGAACCAGCTGCTGACTCTGCTGCACATTCCCGAGCCGGACAGACAAAAAGTCGTGATGGTGATGGCGGGAGGTCTGGTGCTCGCGTTTGCGTGGCTCATGTGGCAGGTGCGCCGGGAATTGCAGCCGCCGACGAAAGATCCGTTGATTCGCGCCTACGATCGTCTATGCCGCAAATTGGCCAAAGTCAGCCTGCCGCGCAGCGCACATGAGGGAGCCGAAGCCTATGCCGCGCGCATCGCGCAACTGCGTCCTGATCTTGCCGCAGCGGTCACCGCCCTCTGCCGCCGTTATACGCTGCTGCGTTACGGCGCAGGGGCGCGGCGCACAGGTGCTGCCAGCGCCAGTGAGCCGAACGCGGCCCTGATGGCGTTCATTGCCGGTGTACGCGCCTTCCATCCAAAGTCCGCGGCACCGAGCTCCGGCGGGGATTGACGCAGCTTACGTATCTTCCACGGGCCGCAGACGCATAACCCCGAATGGTGCCGCTCGAAGCGGGCGCCTAATGTCGTGCGCCGTGGAAGAAGAAATGTGTCATACGACGCAAATGAAGGAGCAAGGCAATGATGAAGAAACTTGTGGGACTTACGGCCGTGGCGGTCGCAGCTGCGCTGATCGGGGGCATTGCCGTTGCCCAGAACCTGCAAGAGATCACCGTTCAAGGTACGCGAGTCCTGAATGAGAAACCCGCCGGTCGCACGACCTCGGGCCTCCCGATTCTCGACGTATCGCTCGCCTACGGGGTAAATCTCGCCGATCTGGATCTCGCCTCGGAGTACGGCCCAATAGCAGCCGAAAAGCGCGTTCGTGACGCAGCTCTGGCAGCGTGCCAGGAGCTCGGCCGCAAATATCCGCTCTCGTCGCCGAGCGACGACGCGTGCGCGAAGGCGGCGGCCGACAAGGCGATGGTCAAAGTCACCGAGATGGTTGCCGCCGCACGTAAAAAATTGCCGCAGTAGTGCGGTCCGCCCACTGAAACCTTGCCCAAAATCACCCAAGATCCCCAAGGGTCTTGGGCTGATTTGGGGATATGCGACGGCGCGGGTTTAGACTCGCCAGCCACGTTTCCGCGGAAACTTGCGTTTCCTCATGCTCGCGTCAGTGAGCGGTTGCGATACGGAAACCACCAGGGCTTGCGCTGCATCGCCTCGGCGACCTGAACCTGCTTGGGCTGCTGCAGCGTCCCAGCACGCTCACCGCCGAGCGCCCGACGGATGCCGGCGTGGCGCATTGCTCCGAAAGGCCCCGCGTCGGCGCCGGTTGCCGGGTCGTTGATCCGGAACGTGCCGGCCTTGACGGAATCCACCGCCTGCATCGCCACCGCTGGATCGCTCGTATAGATCGAGGCGGCGAATCTTGAGGTGCCGAAACCGGACCCCGACTCGCCGGCCAAACGGATCGCCTCGGCCGTGTCGGCGACCGGCGTGATCGTGATCACGGGGCCGAGGATCTCCTCGCGGGTCGGGACGCTGCCGGGACGAACGTTCGCCAGGATCGTCGGCTGGAAGAAATGACCCGGCAGGCCCGATGGCCGAAACCGCCGGCCGCCGAGGATCAGCGTCGCGCCGTCGCGCAAGGAGCGCCCGACCTGGTCCTCGACGCGGCGCGCGGCCTCGAGCGAGATCAGCGGTCCGAGGTCGGTCGGGGGCTTCATCGGATCGTCGACGTCGAGGAAGCCCACGCAGTGATGAATGCGCTCCACGAACTCGCCGGCGATCGAGCGTTCGACATAGATGTGCTTGCCCGAGGTACAGACCTGGCCGCAATTCAGGAGGCGCGCCCAGGCAATGCCCGGCACGGTGACCTCGAGATTGGCATCCTTGCGGACGATGAACGAGTCGACGGAGCCGAGCTCGAGGTCGATCCGCTTGCGCTGTGCCGCGGCCTCGATCCTGCGACCGACCGCGGCGGAGCCGGTAAACATCACCCGCCCGACGTCGGGGTGAGCAACGAGTGCGCGGCCGGTGCCGGGGCCACCGGTGATGACGTTGACAACGCCCCTCGGCAACACCTGATAGACCTCAGCGAGCCTCAAACTCGTGAGCGGGTTCTGCGGCGGCGGCTTGCAGACGACAGTATTGCCGGCCGCAATCGCGGGCGCGACGGTGCACGCCATCAGCAGCAGCGGGAAATTAAACGGCACAATCGCCCCGACGACGCCGGTCGAGGTACCGGCAGCCGCCCCAGCGGCCGTGCCGCAAGCCTCGAACATCGCCGCGACCGCGTCGATGCAATCGATGGACTCGCACAGCGGCTTCCCGGTCTCTCGCGTCAGCAGGGTCGCGAGCTCGCGCTTGCGGACGCGGATCTGTCCGCCGATCTCCCTCAGTAGGCTCGCCCGGTCCGCCGCGGTCACGTTCCGCCAGTCCGGCTGCGCGGCGCTCGCGGCGGCGACGGCACGCGCGACGTCGTCGGGCCCACAGTCCGGCACCGTGCCGAGCGGCTCCAGCGTCGCCGGGTTCCTAACGTCGAGGGTCGCGCCCTCGCCGGCTTTCACCCAGGCGCCATCGATAAGGATCTGCTGCATGCTGCCGGCGTCAAGCCGCGAGATTTTCGCGGGTTTTCATGAATTCGATCTCGGGCCAGCGCTCTTCGGTCAGGCCGAGGTTGACGCGCGTCGGCGCCAGATACACCAGCTCTCCGGCATGATCGAGCGCCAGATTGTCGTAGGCTTTATCGCGAAACTCAGCAAGCCGCTTCTCGTCCTTGAGCCGCACCCAGCGTGCGACGGCGACGTTGATGGGCTCGAACACGCACTGCACGCCGTACTCGTCCTGCAGCCGAAAGGCGACCACTTCGAACTGCAGTTGCCCGATGGCGCCCAGGATCAGATCGTTGTTGCGCAACGGCTTGAACAGCTGCGTCGCGCCCTCCTCGCAAAGCTGCGAGAGGCCCTTTTGCAGCGCCTTCATGCGCAGCGGATCCTTGAGCACGGCGCGGCGGAAAATTTCCGGTGCGAAATTCGGTACCCCGGTGAAGGTGAGATGCTCGCCCTCGCTGAACGTATCGCCGATGTTGATGGTGCCGCGATTGTGCAGCCCGATAATGTCGCCGGCGTACGCTTCCTCGGCGTGGCTGCGATCGGCGGCCAGAAACGTGAGCGCATCCGCAACGCGAATCTCCTTGTCGAGCCGCACGTGATGCAGGCGCATGCCGCGCGTGTAGCGGCCGGAGCACAGCCGCACAAAGGCGATCCGGTCGCGATGCCCCGGATCCATGTTCGCCTGGATTTTGAACACGAAACCGGTGAGCTTCGGCTCGTCTGCATACACGGTTCGCTCGAGCGCTGCGCGCGGCAAAGGTCCCGGCGAGTATTTGACGAAGGCGCTCAGCAGTTCGCGGACGCCGAAATTGTTGACGGCGGAGCCGAAAAATACCGGCGTCTGCTGCGCGCAGCGGTAGCGAGCCAAATCGAAGGCGGGACTCGCGCCGCGCAGCAAGTCAACCTCGTCGACGAACTGCGAATAGCGGGTCCCGAGAAATTCCCGCGCCTCATCGCCCTCAAGTCCCGCGATGGTCTCGTGGCTGCCGGCCCGGCCCTTCTCCACTGGCACGTACACGTAGATCCGGTCTTCGAGCAAGTGATAGACGCCGAGCAAATCGCGGCCCATGCCGATCGGCCACGTAACCGGTGTGCATTGGATCTTCAGGATGCTTTCGATTTCGTCGAGCAATTCGATCGGCGTGCGCCCATCGCGATCCAGTTTGTTCACGAACGTCATGATCGGCGTGTCGCGCAGCCGGCAGACCTCCATGAGTTTGATGGTGCGCTCCTCGACGCCCTTCGCGCAATCGATGACCATCAGCGCGGAATCGACCGCAGTCAGGGTGCGATACGTATCTTCGGAGAAATCCTCGTGGCCGGGTGTGTCGAGCAAATTGACGATGTAATCATCGAAGGGAAATTGCATCACCGAGGAGGTCACCGAGATTCCGCGCTGCTGCTCCAAGCGCATCCAATCGGAGGTCGCGTGGCGCGTCGCCTTGCGGCCCTTCACCGTTCCGGCCATTTGGATCGCGCCACCGAAGAGCAGGAGCTTCTCGGTCAGCGTGGTCTTGCCGGCATCAGGGTGCGAGATGATGGCAAAGGTGCGTCTTCTCCTTATTTCTCGGGCAGTTACGTCGTTCAAATCAGCATCCTGTCTCGAATTTGTACATGTGTTTGTACATGTTTGTAACCTTAGAAAATGCGGTTCATTTCCGCCGTCCGATACTGCGTAGCTTAAGGCTTCACATAGGCCGCCCCTACCACGTGGGGCGGCTAGCGGGTAGCGTAGACGACGCCCACTCGATACGAGGCACCACGGCTTACAAAGCGATGAGCGTCCGTTCCGTCGAGGGGCTTATAACTCCCCCGACAAGTTGCTCCAAGGCGGCACCCGGCACCCTATCGACCAGGCCAAAGCATTTCCCTAGGCCACCCACGACCCCGAGCGGTATAACGGGAAAGTATCCAGCTAAACGCGGACTAACGAGTTCCGAGATGCCGGCCGGGGAGCCGACCATTGGAAGAGTATTATCACACCGATTCCCTTAACCTGCTTCCCTACTCCCGCAATAACGCCCTTGTGCGTACGCGGCAACTTGTCTTACGGTACGCCAGAGCTCAGTAATGCAGCGCGCGCCATATCAAACATGATCGCACTAGGCCGCGACACCCTGACGCGACATTGCCCCGGGCAGCAACCGATTCATCTCGTTCTTGACGGCGGCGTAACACTCGCAGGCGCGGGACTGCAAGCCAATCCGGTCTAACACATCGATGTGCCCGCGTCGATACCGGATGAAACCGACCTGCTGCAATCGCCCCGCGGCTTCGGTGATGCTTTCGCGGCGCACACCGAGCAGGCTGGCGACCAAATCCTGCGTCATGGTCAATTGCTGTGAAGGCAGTCGATCCACGGTCCACAGGAGCCAGCGGCTGAGCTGCTGTTCAACCGAGTGGTGGCGATTGCAAGCGGCCGTCTGACACATCTGCGTGATCAGCGACTGCGTGTAGCTCAACAACAGCCGCTGCACGGCGCCGGCGCGCAGGAATTCCGCGGCGAGCACGTGGCGCTCCAGTCGGTAAGCATGCCCCGCCGTGCGCACGACCGCGGAGCTCGGCGTTGTGTTGCCGCCCATAAACAGCGGGATACCGACGATGCCTTCAGGGCCGACGCCGGCAATTTCCGACGACGCACCCGACTGCGTCACGTACAGCAGCGAAACGATGGCCGTGATCGGGAAATAAGCGTGTTCCAGCTGCCGTCCAGGTTCGTAGAGTGCGTCGCCGAGGCGCATCGGGAACAGTTCCAGTCTCGCGGACAAGCGCTCGAACTCGGCGGTCGGCAGGGCGCCAAGCAGGTGATTTTGACTGGGGTGATGAGCTACGGGCAAGTTCGATGCTCGGAACTTTGCGTCCTAATGCCCGCTGGTGACTTCCACGCCGATTCCGCGGTAGCCGAGGAAGCGACAGGCGGTGTTGAACATAGGCTCGCCGCTGATGCGAAACTGCTGGTGTGAACCGTCCGGATTGGCGCGACTCAGGGTGAAATCCAAAAAGGGCTGGCGTGCTCCGATCTTGGCTTGCAGCGCCAGGCGCTGCGTCTCGTCCCACCCGCCGGTCGGGGTAGGACACGCTTCACCCATTAATGTGTTCACGCGGATGCCGAGCATGTCCAGGACCGGGCCGGATACTTTGGTAAAACTGCCGCTCTCGTCCTGCTCCCAATACCAATCGGAGGCGAGTTCGGTGAGACTGCGGTAGCGCGCCTCGCTTTCGCGCAATTCGGCAGTGCGTTCCTTCACCGTTTCTTCCAGCACGGCGTTGAAATGTTCAAGCTGCCGGTACAACAGACGTACTTCGATCATGTTGTGAATGCGGGTTTTGACTTCCACTAGATCGAAGGGCTTGCTGATGAAATCTTTGGCGCCGGCCTGTAACGCGCGCAGCTTGTGCCCCGGCTGCGCCGTGAGCACGATGACCGGCAAGTAGCCGTCCGCCTCGTTCGTCTTGAGGCCTTCCATCACTTGGAACCCGTCCATGCCCGGCATCTGCAGGTCGAGCAGAATCAGGTCATAGCGGCTCTTGCGATGCAAAGCGCAGACTTCGAGCGGGTTCATCGTCGCGGTCACGTTGCGATACCCGACCTCATCGAGCATGCGCGTGAGCAACAACACATTGGCGCTCTGATCGTCGACGACCAGAATGCGCGCAGCGAGAATGTCCTCGGCATCGATCATAGAGCGCCTCGAAGCGTGCCGGCGCGGCCTGCCTGATGTTTGGCAAACGCCAGCGCATTATCCAGCGTGTCCATGAACTCGTTGACTTTGATCGGTTTGGTCAGATAGCGGAAAAATCCGGCCGCCAGACCCTTCTCGATGTCGCCCGGCATGGCATTGGCGCTGAGGGCGATCACCGGAATGCTGGCTGTTTCCGGATCCTCCGCCAGGATGCCGAGGGCGATGAGTCCGCTGATACCGGGCAGGTTAATATCCATCAGAATGACATCGGGCCGCGCGGCGCGCGCCGTTTCGACGCCACGGATGCCGTCCTTCGCCACCAACAGTCGGATATCTGGCCGTCGCTCCAAGAGCTTCTCGACCAACATCAAGTTCGCCGGGTTGTCCTCGACGCACAGCAGCGTATGCAGCGGCGCGGTATGCGCGCGCGCCGGTATGGCCGCCTTGAATTCGGTCGCAGCGGCGACGAGTCGCGGCGCATGCGTCGCGTGCAGTTCGATCCAGAACACGCTGCCCATGCCCACCGTACTTTCGGTGCCAATTGCCCCGCCCATCAATTCGACCAGGCGCTTGCTTACCACCAGGCCGATGCCCGTCCCCTCCTCGCTGCCAGTCTCCTGCCCGAGGCGATTAAACGGTTGGAACAGCTGCGCGAGCTTTTCCGCCGACAATCCATTGCCGGTATCATGCACGGCTATACGTGTGCGTTGCGTCGAACTCATGGTGCAAATCACTTCGACGCTGCCGCCGGTGCGATTATATTTGATCGCGTTGGAAAGCAAATTGATGAGAATCTGTTTGAGGCGGGTCCGGTCCGCTTTGACGAAGGGTGCGTCGTCGAAGCGCGGGAAGGTCAAACCGATGCCGTTTTTCAATGCCAAGGGTTCGATCATGCCGCGGCAGTCGCTCAGCACATCGGCGAGCGAAGTGGGCTCGGGCGACAAAGACAGCTTGCCCGACTCGATCAACGCGAGATCGAGGATTTCGTTGATGAGCTCCAGTAGATACCAACCCGCCTGGAGAATCTGGTCGATGCTCTGCCGCTGGGCCGGCGTGGGCGGCGGCGTACCCGATTCCATGAGCTGGGCGAACCCGAGAATCGCATTCAACGGAGAGCGCAATTCATGGCTCATGTTGGAGAGGAAATCGGACTTCGCGAGGTTCGCCTTTTCCGCCGCCAGCTTGGCGCCCTGCAACTCGAGGTTCGTTTCCTGCAGCGCCTGGTCGAGAATCTTGCGCTCAGTAATGTCTCGAGCCGCCGCAAACACTCCCTGCAGGGTGCGGTCGCGATCGTAGAACGTCGTGGCGTTGTACGACACCACCGTTTCCTTGCCGTCCCGGGCGCGCGCGGTGAGTTCGTAGTTGGTGAGCTTGGTTTCACTCAGCACGCGTTTGATGCCCGCTTCGGCACGCTCGGCGTCGGTGAAGTAGTTCTTGAACGGCGCACCGATCAATTCGTCGCGCGTGCAGCCGGTGAGTGCCTCCATCTGCTTGTTGACGTCCGAAATGATGCCGGAGGGATCCGTCGTGATAAGAGCGTCGATGTTCGATTCGATGAGGGATCGGGTATAGAACTGCTGGTCGCGCAGACGCTGATCGAGCCGCTTCTGCTCGCTTTCGAATCGATTGCGCAGCGTGTTGTCGGTGCCGATAAGCAGGTAACCGATGATCGCCTCGTGCGAATCGCGCAACGCCGTGACGGACACCACGGCCGGGAGGCGGCTGCCGTCCTTGCGGATATACGTGATCTCGTAGATGTCCTCGATACCGCGCGAGGCCTTGAACACCAGGGCATCGAAGCCCGGCTGGATCGGCGTGGCCAGCTCCACGCTCAAGAGTTGCGCCCGTGCGATCACCTCTTGAGGATCGGAAATGTCCGCCGGAGTGATTCTGTTGGTGACCTCCGCGGCCGTGTAACCGAGCATGCGTTCGGCGCCAACGTTGAAAATCTGGATGACGCCCTTGGCATCGGTGGCGATACTCGAGAAATTCGCGCTATTGAATATCGCTCGCTGCAAGGTTGGAACGATGTCGAGCCTCTCCTGCGAAGGCGCGTCCATGACCGCCGCGCTACCGACATCTCGTTTAGCGATACGCATGTTTCCCGTCTTGCCCATGTAGAACCTATTTGCAAATATTTGAAGGCTCGAGCGGCCGCCGCGCGTGTAGTCAACTAACTCGATCATTATCACCCGTGTGCCCTACCGCGTCCGTGCGCTGCCGTACATTGGTCGCGCTGTTTTAATGGACGACTGCATCCGCTACTGAACAGCGCAGCTCCTCGCCGCGGGCGCCGGCGCAATTGCGCGCTGCGCTGCCAGCCATGGCTATCGCGACTTTAATTATAGTGGTGTTCGGAACCGCGATCACCTTCGTGATAGTGATGCCCATTCCAGCCGTCTCGACCCCAGAAGCAACCGGACAAACCCAGAAGCGCGACGATCGAAAGGATCGCAGCGATGTGTTTAAACGTAGTCATGGGAAATGCTCCATTCGTGGTGCCGATAAAAAGGGGACCGGCAATGGACATCACCATAGGCGCAAAACAACGACGAGTCGGTACGCTGCGGCACACAAAGGGAAATGACGTGCAAACGGGAACCCTCCGCCTACGATGACGGCGTTACGTGCGGCAGCGTCCCGACAGGCTGACTCGCTCGTGCTCTAATGAGGACTCAGAATTGCCAACGGAGATCCTCAATGCATATGGGCGGTATTCTCGGAACGGTTCTCATCTTCGCGAACATATACCACGCCTGTCTTCCGAGTGCACGGGGCGGAGAATTCCGGTTGAATTTGCACCATGAAGCAGAAAGATAAAAATCGACTGATACGTGTTGCGACGGGTGTGTGCGGCTTATGCATGTTTTGTTCGGCCGTCGCTTCCCCTCCCTTCAGCCGGGGAGGGTCCTCGCCCTCCACCATCGATTCTGCGCGATCCATATCGGCGGCTAGCCGGTCGGTCGCGCGTCAAGAGTTCATACCAACTACGCACCTGGATCTGCGACTACCAGCAGATTCCCCTCCGACGATTATTCACGGCGGCGCTGCTGCACTCGCCTCCGCACCTTTCCCCTCCGCGATCCACCACTTGGATCTTGGCAAGGCGGATCTCGGCACGGATGATCGCATTCAGCCACCTGCCTTGTGGACCGGCGAGCTGAATTTTCGAGTGATGGGTCAACCGGAGATCTTGGCGCGCCGCATACATCGGGAGGGACTGCCCGTCGCGCGCCTATGGGAAACTAAATCGGCTTTGCTCAGCATTGGGCTGAATCAGAGAGGTAAGCCGGGACTGTGGCTCACTCAGAAAATTCCTTAGACACTCCCCTCACACGCTTCATGCAACTCTCGCTATGTACGCCAGCGCACAGCACCAGCGGGCGCCGCGGTGCATCATCATACTGTGATTGGCGTCACTAAGCGCGCGTCCATAACGGCACGCTGACGTTAATCCACACAACCGCACGGTACGCACCGAATGACCTGCCGCACCGCCCATCCATCTGCTTCGAACTGTTATTCCGAGGTGTCGTCATGAATCTGAACCTGAGTTTCACTCCGATCGTGTCGCTGATCGCTGGCGCATTGATTTTGCTCGTACCGCGGCTGTTGAACTATATCGTAGCCATTTACTTGATCGTCGTTGGACTTACCGGATTGTTCGGTGGTAGCACGTTTCACCTGCGGTAGCTGAAAAAACCTCACCTTGCATAGTTCAGCGCGCGAATATGCCGATCCCGCCCCGGCCTGACGGCCGGCAGGTTCCTTGGCGCGGCTCCGCATCTCGCCCATTACATTCAAATGCAGTCAGCGTGATCGGTTACCGATTAACTTCAACCGTCGTGGAGAGGAGAAATATAGATGAATACGCGCAAGTTAGCGGCAATCATGCTAATCGTAGCGGGCGCCTTGGGGCTCGCCTATGGCGGGTTCAGCTACACCAAAGCGACCCATCAGGCCGACGTAGGTCCCGTCCACCTCTCGCTTAACGAGAAGCAATACGTCAACGTTCCCGTCTGGGCCGGAATTGGAGCGATTGTGATTGGCGGTCTCCTGCTCCTGGGCGGCAGATCGGATTAGCTAATCTCCGAGTAATTCTGCTATCGGATGCAGTTGTTCCACGTGTTGCGACACGACTTTGACTATGACGATGATTGGAATGCTGAGAAGCATGCCCCAGATGCCCCACAGCCAGCCCCAAAACATAAGCGAAATGAACACCGCCGCCGAATTCATGTTCGCGATACGCCCTGTCATCCACGTAGCAACGAAGGTTCCGATAACGGTGGCGATCGCAAGCGATGCACCGGCGACCAGTACCGCCATTGCCAGCGAGTTGAATTGCATGAAGGCCGCCATCGCCGTCGCAACCGCAGCGACGGCAGACCCCAAATACGGCACGATGTGCAGCACCCCAGCGGCCGCCGCCCATGCTCCGGCGTTCTCGAGACCGAGCCAGCGAAACGCGACCCACGTGAGCAACCCAACCAGTAAGTTGGTTGTCACCAGCATGAGTAAGTATTTTTGAATCGAATGGTTGATGTCATTCAAGATGTGTACGGTGATCTTTTTCCTTGACAGCGACGGTCCGGTCAACCGCACGAGATTCCGTTTGAATCTATCTCCCCCGACCAGCAAGAAAAACACCAGAAAAACCACCATTGCTGCCTGACCCAGCGCTTCGAGGGTACCCATCGAACTTTGCCAAAGGAAGGTACTCAACTTAAAGGTGGGCTGATCGACGATAACGTGAGTGGCAGCTTGACGCGGTGCCGCGGGGCCGCCCGCCGCTTGAGTTGCCGCTTTTTCCACCTGCGTGGCTGCACTTTGCATTTTCTGCATGTCGCCAATTTGGCCGATGCGCATACCCGCAATCCCCGCCGACAGTTTCGTCGCCGCTTCGGGCAACTGTCCAATAATGGTTTGCATTTGTCCGCGCAATGAATACATGCCGAACGCAAGTGCGCTTATCACGCCTGCCATCACGATAACTGTACCGACAACGCGGGGGATCCTAATCGCCTCAAGCCATGCAACGAGCGGATACAGCGTGTAGGAGATGACGATGCCGAGGAGTAGCGGTATAGCAAAGGCGCGCGCCCACGACAAGGCAAAAACCAATGCGAGGGCTGCCAGGACTCCCAACGCCAGACCCCGCGCGTCAACTGCTGGCCGGGATGCCGGGAGGCTGACGATCGACGCGTCGACGGCGGAGCCGCCTTGCTCAACCGTGCGCGCCGAGTCGGGAGCTACAACTACGAGTGGACTAGGGGTGGATCCCATATGAAAAGATGAGCCGGTATACAGTTGCCGGCTCATCGGGTTGGACACATTGTCAAGCTTAACCTTAGCTGCGCGCCGCGATCGATGCGCCACTGTCTTCGCCGATCACCACTTCGACACGGCGATTCAATTGTCTTCCGCCGGAGTCGGTATTATCCGCGACTGGGAAGCCCTTTCCATAGCCCTGGGTTCCAATGCGCGAGGGATCGATGCCTCGCGCTATCAGCGCAGACTTGACTGCCTCGGCACGTCGTTGCGAGAGATCCTGGTTATACGAGTCCGTGCCGACACTGTCGGTATAGCCGTCGACTTGCACCCGCCGCTCAGGATGGCTGGTGAGAAATTGCGCTAATTGGTCGAGCTTGCGGTCCGATCCGGGATTTAATTGCGCTTTTCCTGTGTCGAACAGCACATCACCCAGAGTGAGCACCAAGCCGCGCGGGGTGGGCGTCGCTTTGAGTTGATCAACTTCCGCTTGCAAGCGAGCTGCTTGGTCTGCCGCTGCATCGCGTTGTCCTATGGCCGTATCGACGTCGCGCGTACGGGCCGCGAGCTGAATCTTGTCTCGCTCGCCCTGGCCCGCTGCAACGCGGGCGTCATCCGCCTTTGCGGCCCCATGCGCTTGGGCGAGGCGCGCCTCCTGCGCAGCCAGGTATGCAGGCTGAGCAATAGCGGCATCGTCGTGCCGCATCGCGGCCGCCTCAGCAACATCGAGCTGCTTCTTCGCCGCCTCCAAGTCCACGGCGGCATACTTGTTGGCGCTCGGATCCGCTTCCGCCGCTTGTACCACGTTTTGAGCACTCTCCAATGCGGCATTCGGTTGTGGAGTTGAGGCGCAGCCTGCTATGACCAGCGCCAAGCCCATTCCCATCACAATTTTTGCGTTCATATCATTGCCTCATAGAGTCAGTCGGTGGTGTCGGTGGTGAACTGCGCATCGATTCTTGCTGCAACGTGTTAATACTTGAGTCGAATTCCATCGCCGCCTTGTGAGCGCGCTGTTGCTGAGCGGTCGCGTCGGCCAGTTCGGCGTCTACGTTCGCTTGCTCTGCCAAATTCGTGGCCGGTTGAAGATCATGGTCAGCGTTTGCTTTTTCCGCGCGGGCAAGCTTGTCGCGCGCGGTCGCCAGTTCGACCGGTGCATATTCCGGCGCCCCGGAACCCTCCGCACGCTGCACCGATGCCTTCGCCACGGCGATTTTCTCATCCGCGAGGGGGTTGCTAGCGCATGCCCCTAACACCGCTACCGTCGCCGCGATTGCGGCGGCGCTCTTGGTCAGTCTCGATAATTTCCTACGCATAGCAGTATCTGCTCCTTTAGTATTGGCAAGCCCTTCTCATTCGCGCTGCCGTTAAAGCCATGAATCATTTGATCAATTGTTCCCGATATTTCGGCGTGCAGCCGCGCGTGCGGCACTAACTCGTCGCTCGCGCCGTGTAAGAGAATTTCTGACCGGCTATCGATGCGTCATACATCAGACCGCCCTTTACGATCGTAAAGACGGCGACACCCTTGCGATAAGAACCTGCAGTCGCGGCATCCTTCTCCCCGCCGCTCGCGCCCCCGCTTACCCCGGCAGTCCCGGCGCTCGCCGATGCGGCAGCTGTGATGGCAACCACGCTTGCGCCGGCGTCGAATTCAAAACTACCAGCGGTGAATTCATCCAGCGCACGTTTGTTCTCGAAAAAAACGATCTCGCTGTAGCCCTGAGCTCCAGCCTGAAAACCGACACTCACCTGCGTTATCGAGGCGGTGCCGAGATACTTTCCCTGCGAGTACACGCGACCGCGACCGTACGCGCCGCCAACGACATACCCGGCCTTGCCGACGGTTGGGAAGACAGCATAGCCGTAGCTCTTATCGAAGAATGCCGCGCTTTGATGCGAATTCTTAAAAAGCGCGATGGTGTCGCGAGAACTATCGGCTTGAGCGACGCCCATGAGCAGACCAAGTGTGAGAACGAACGTTGCTTTTTGATAAATGAATTTCACAGATAAGTCCTTTGGCGCACATCCGAACAGCGCTTGTCGGTAATATTGAGTCATACACGAACCCTGCACCCGAGTCGCGCAACAGTTGGAGTTCCGTGACTTTTGCTGGGGAGCTTGGATAAGTAGACTACGCGCGCCGGACGGGAACGTCGGTACGCTGGCACACTTAGCTTGTCATTTGTCGCGCGGGTGCGCTCTGGCAACCAGAGCGACGCAACTGTTCTACGTGAAAGTCGGAGACCGCCTGCCGCTACGTAGCGGGCTTCGCGGGGAGCAGCCGGTCATATTCTTTTTTGACCACCGCGTAACACTCGCAGGTACGCTTCTCCAGCCCGGCGCGGTCCAGTATCGTTATGTGCCCGCGAGTGTAACGGATGAGTCCGGCCTCCTGTAACCTGAGCGCGGCCCCCGTCACCCCTTCGCGACGCACGCCCAGCATGTTCGCGATCAGTTCTTGCGTCATCACGAGCTCATTGTCCCGCAATCGATCCAAGCTCAACAGCAGCCAGCGGCATAGTTGCCGGTCCAGCGAGTGATGACGGTTGCATACGGCGGTTTGTGCCATCTGCGTGATCAGCGCTTGCGTATAGCGCAGCAGCAAATGCAGTACAGGGCCATTTTGGTTGAACTCATCTTTCAGCATTTGCGCGTTCAACCGCAATCCCGTGCCGGCGCTTTGCACCACCGCACGGCTGGGCGTCGATCCGCCCCCCATAAACAGCGAAATGCCCACAATTCCTTCGTTGCCGACCACGGCGATCTCGGCCGAGGCGCCGTCCTCCATCACGTATAGCAGCGAGACAATGGACGTGGTCGGAAAGTACACGTGACTGAGAGTATTGCCCGATTCATACAGCACTTGCCCGAGAGGCATGTCGATCGATTCGAGTTCGGGCAGCCAGCGCCGCCATTCAGCATCGGGCAATGCCGCAAGCAAATGATTGGTTCTACGGTCAGGAGAGCGTCTGTTCAGCGAACTCAGAGTTGTCTCCGGACTCACGGATACCCCCTGTGATCGGGTTTGGCTGCGTGTAGGTAGATAATGGCGCGCCTCAGGCGGGATAGCGTACATGAGCAAAATATTGAGTGCAAACATCGGCCGGTTCTTCCGCTAAAGGCCGGCCGTGCGATCATAAACGTGGTTAAGTGCGCTAGCGAACAGATTATGGAATATACCTCGAGTAAGGTTGCAGAGCGTCGCTGAGACAGGCGGAAAAAGGCTAACTGCTGCTGAAGCAGCAGCACCGAGCAGGTTCCTCCGACCTAGCGATCGGGAAATTTAGAACGAATCAATCAACCTCGCGGCGAGGATTGGCGGCGCCCGAGAGTACGGAAAATGTCAATGCTCTACACAATAGCGGTCGTTTTGGTGGTGCTGTGGCTACTGGGACTGGTCACCTCCTACACGATGGGCGGATTCATTCATATCCTCATCGTCCTCGCCGTCATCATGATCCTGGTGCAAGTCATCCAGGGTCGGCGGATCTAACGGGGAGCAGCCGAAAGGCGGAGGCTTTTGCCGTTCACCCCCAGAGAAGTGCCGATCATGATCAAGGATTCGATGGACTCGCAAATCATCAAACAGGAACAGTCGGCCATCGAACTGCTGGCGCGTAAGACGCACACGGCAATCGCAAAAGTGCAGGCCATTTTTGTAATCGAATACGCAAAACTTGCCATGGGTGCACAGATTAGATCGTTCTTGCCTTTGCTCGCAAGCAGGCGTGTGAAAGCCATTTTAGATGAACAAAATGCGGGAACGGCTTCAGAAACAAACCACGCTGTTCACTCCATCATAAAGGAACCTAGTAATGCGTAGTTTTGCTGTTGCAGTCTTGATCGCCAGTAGTTTACTGAGCGGGTGCATTGGATTTATTGGGCCAGGTGGTGGAAGGGGGGGCTACTATCATCATCACGATTGGCGTTAGAAGCGGCGTCACTGAAACCTGACCGACCTACCAAAAACGGCAGGATCCAGGCTGATGTCTATGGGGTTCTTTACACGCTGGATGGTGCAGCATATTGAGGACTCATCAGCCCGAATACAAAACATTTATTGGTTGTATAAGCGCGGCAACGTACCGACGACGCTCTGTCAGGTCGCTAGTATCCGCATACCTAGTCCTACCAGGCAATCCGCAAATCCGCGGCTTGCGGGACGTCGATTTCTCTATGAATACTTCACCGCAATTGAGGACACAGACACGAACCTCCGAGATGGATGCCGGCGCTCAACATTTCGGCAGCCAAGTCACTACGCCAATTGTGCGTAGCTCGAGGCAGACGCTGCATTTGCACGTCAGCGCTCCGAATGTATCCCATCGTGTCGGCACCGGCATTTTGCGTACACGACCGGCCAACCGAATCTCCCTTAGGAAGAACCACAAGAGCCTAATATCCGCGCCCTCCGCACTCGACGCAACATTTGATTCGGTATAACTACGCTGCCAAGAGCATCGGAGGGTGAGATGCGAGTGGTCGCGCGGTGCACTCGACATACCTTCAGTAAATCGTTCCCCTGCAGTCGCTCATTTACTATTCATCGCGATCTACACGATAAGGTGTATCTAAACATGATGCCCCGGAACAGCGAGGATTGTCGCCGCAGGCGGCAGTATCACGACAATCCATTCGATGAAGGCTGCTTTTGCACGATGGAATCGATACATCGCTCGGGCCATTTTGAAGCATCCCAATTCCCCCGCTAGCATTCCGTTCTGCAGTAGCCCGCTCAAACAATAAACGCCGTATGCTAACCTGATTCGATCGACATTTAGAAAAGGGGTGACGATCATGGACGATGTTTACAAAGAATTGCAGACGCTCTCGGCGCGGTATACAAAGCTGCACAATCTTTTTAGGGAGTTCTATAAGGTGGGGCTACCGCTTCTGACCGGGGGAACTCTCCGGGGAGTTGAGGTCGGCCCTCTCATCGAGGATCGGTATTTCGACGTAACGTTGGCGGGAACCACTGCGCGCTTTACCTTTAGTTTTCTTGGTAGCGAATTCAAGGCGCGTGTGACTTGCGAGCGCCTCAATCCCGCGAGCGGGCTCGAACCGAGCTGGCTCGAATCGATCGGGCACTTCGACTTCAACGGCGAAGGCGATACGGGGCAGAAAGTGCCTGGCGGTGGCACGCGTGGTGACCCGATGCTCGTAGCCACCGACTCGCACGCATGCTTACTCATTGCCAATCTCTTACACAAGGCGATCACGAGCCCCCCGCCGGCACAACCCTAGCCCGACCGTCGGGTGTGTCCAAACATTTACGCTGCCATCCGCCTACCGGCGCGCTTCACTTGCCCATGTGAAATGAGCAAATCCGCAGCCCGGTTCCCCGAGGACCAGCCGTATGCTGTGGATGTTGCCATCATCGACCAGTGGGATGCGCGTTTGGAAACCCGACGGCAGCGCGTTGCCATCCAACTCAGCGTGTGTGACGCCGCGGGTGACGCCCGAAGGGTTTTCGATCAGAATTTCGTACCGCGAAGAGTGATGCTTGAACACAATCTCGAAGCGCGGCCACTTTTCAGGGATGCACGGAGTCAGGAGCAAGCTCGTTCCTTGTACTCGAAATCCAAGGATCCCCTCGAGGCCGGCTCGGTACATCCAGCCGGCAGAGCCGGTATACCACGTCCAACCGCCGCGCCCGACGTGCGGAGCGACGGAATATACGTCGGCGGCGACCACGTAGGGTTCCACCTTGTAGCGATGCACATCCGCGCGTGTGCTCGTCCGGTTAATGGGATTGAGGAGTGAGAACAATTCCCAGGCGTTGTTTCCCTGGCCGAGCAGGGCGTACGCGATCACTGACCACGTGGCGCCGTGTGTGTACTGACCACCGTTTTCGCGAATCCCGGGCGGATAGCCTTTAATATAGCCAGGGTCGAGCACAGTCTGATCGAAGGGCGGCGTGAAGAGCAACGCTAGACCCGCGTCACGTCGAATGAGATAACGGTCAACGGCGGACATCGCACGCGAGGCGCGGATTGGGTCGGCGGCCCGGGAGATGACGCTCCAGGATTGCGCGATGGAGTCGATCCGACATTCGGTACTCGCGGCCGATCCGAGGGGGGTTCCATCGTCAAAATAGCCCCGTCGGTACCATTCACCATCCCAGGCCTCCTGCTCCAGTGCGTTCTGAAGCGCTGCCGCGTGGGTCAGCCACTGGGTCCCGCGAGTACGCTGATCGCGTGTTTTCGCCAGGGACGCGAACGCCACGAGCGTGGCGTGCAGGAACCATCCGAGCCAGACGCTTTCACCCCGTCCCATCTCGCCAACCCGGTTCATGCCGTCGTTCCAGTCACCCGCGCCGATCAATGGTAGGCCATGTTCTCCAACAGATAGGCTCTGCTCCAGCGCTCGCGCACAGTGCTCGAAGAGCGAAGCGGTATCGTCCGAGATCACAGGCTGAAAATACGCGTCCTGCTCACCCGCTCGCAGCGCCTGGCCCTCCAGAAACGGCACCCTTTCATCCAAAACCGCAATGTCGCCGGTCGCCTCGACGTAGTGAGCAGTAGCGTACGCGAGCCAAACCCGATCGTCGGCAATGCGGGTACGAACGCCGGGGCCGGCCGACCGCTCCTCGTTCGACGGTAGCCACCAATGCTGAACGTCGCCCTCGATGAACTGTCGGCTGGCAGCGCGCAGCAGATGCTCGCGCGTCAGGGCGGGTCTGGACAGAGCCAGCGCCATTGCATCCTGAAGCTGGTCGCGGAATCCGTAAGCGCCGCTCGCCTGATAGAGAGCCGATCGGGCCCACATGCGGCAGACGAGCGTCTGGTAGAGCATCCAGCGATTGAGAATGAGGTCCAGGGACCGGTCCGGCGTCTTCACTTGAACCATTCCGAGCACATCGTCCCAGTATTGAACCACCGTGCGGAAGACCGCATCGAGATCGACCGACCGGTAGCGGACCAGCAGAGATTGCGCGTCGGTCGCGCTCGCGGCTTGACCAAGGAAAAACACCAACTCCACCATCTCGTCCGCCGCAACGTCCACGAAGGTTTGCAGAGCGCAGCAAGGGTCGAGGCCAGCGCCCACGCGCTGGGACAAAGGTGCGCGTCCGATAAGTGCTGCCGGTCTGCCGAGCGTGCCATGTCGTCCGAGAAACTCGCGTCGGTCGGTGGTCCATTGCGTTTGACGTCCGGCGAGATCGGCGAACGCCACGCGCGAACCGTACACGGTGTTCCAGGGGTTGTCGGCGAACATCGCGCCCGTACCAGGGTCGATCGTCGTCACAATGAACGGTGCCGCGGCAACCCGCGAAGGCCCAAGTACCCATTCGATGTAGGCCGTGACGGAAAGCTTTCGTGCCCTTTGCGAGGTGTTGCGGATTTTCAGGCGCGTGATCTTGATGGGATCGCCCATCGGGACGTACACCATCAGGTCGAGGTCGATGCCGTGTGAGGTGTGTTCGAACCGGCTATATCCCTGCCCGTGCCGGGCGACATAGTGCGCGCCGTGATCCCGGATCGGTGATGCCGTCGGTCCCCACAGCTCGCCGCTCTCCTCATCGCGCAGATACAACACCTCGCCCGGGCGATCCGTGACGGGATCGTTTGACCACGGCGTCAGCTGGTTCTCGCGACTGTTCAACGCCCACGTGAATCCGCCTCCCTCCGCCGCGACTTGGAAGCCGAATCCGGGATTGGCGACGACGTTGATCCACGGAGCGGGTGTTGCTTGCCCTGGACCCAAGAGCGTGACGTATTCCCGTCCGCCTCCTGCGAATCCTCCAAGTCCGTTGAAGAACTCCAGATCCTGTGGCACGGGAGCGGTCGTGACGGCGTCCACCCTTGGGCTGCTCTTCGGTCGCCGCTTGACGGGCGGCGCGGTGGGTGCTCGCACGCGATCGAGTTGATCGGCCAGGTTGCCGCGTTGCCCGACCAAAACGACACGTGCAACCGACGAAAGACGCGCGCGCGTCTGTTCCGAGATCAGATCCGTGCGCAGCAGAAACACAGAACCGCGGGTGTTGTCTGCGCCGGGCTGTGGCTGCGACTGACTCATTCGAAGCTGTGTCTCGAGGGCGATCTGCAGGTCCTGGAGATAAGAAGTCGTTCGCTCGTTCAGGATGACGAGGTCAACGGGGAGCTGCTTCATCCGCCAGTATTCGTGAGCGCGCAATAACTGTCGCGCGATGGCAATATCGTCGACATCGTTGATTCGTAAGAGCACGATCGGCAGATCCCCGGATATGCCGTGAGCCCACAATTCGGCCGGGCCGCCACCTCCTCGCCGTATGGTTTCGGACGACGGCCGCATCGACGCGTCCGCATAGATCACATGGCCTGCGAGACGCTGAAAGAGGCTGGCCTCCGCGGCGTCGATACCGAGGTGACGAAGTTGTATCTGCGCCTGCGTCCACGCCAATGTCGCAGCGCGCACGAAGGCATTTGCCTCATGGTGCTTGTCGACGACATCCAGAACGCCTTCCCGAGAAGCGGCAATGCTGGTCCAGAACGCAATGCGCACAGTGGCCCCCGCCGGTATGCGCACGCGATACCGAAGCGCGAACACCGCATCAAGGACGGTGCCCACGGTGTTGGACAAACGCCGTCCGTCCATCATGGCAACGGGCGCCTGAATGTCGCGGGCGCGGCCGAGGAAACGCGCTCGATCAGTTTCAAGCTCGGGCTTGCCCACCGCCTCGCCCTCAATGACGGCATGATGGGCTACCCAGATTTCCGGATCGCTGGGCGAGCGCCGTCGCCGCGTCGCCAGGATCGCGCCCACCTTCGCAAGGTATTCGGTCTGCACGAAGAGCTTTGAGAAAGCCTGATGTGCCGAATCGGCGGCGGGGGGCGCAAGCACGAGCTCGCTGTAGGATGTGACCTCTAGGTCGCGCATTCGGTTGCCGGCATTCACAAGCGATATGCGGCGGACCTCGGTGTCGTCCTCCGGCGAAAGGACCACTTCCAGGATCGTCGTGATCGCAGCGTCGCTGCGCATGAATTCCGCTCGATCTTCGGTGAAGTTCACCTCGTAGCTGTCGGGCTCGACACCGCTTGGTTGATAGCCAGCGGACCACACGGCACCGCTTTCGATGTCACGCAGAAAGAAATAGCTGCCGGTATCGTCGCGTGTGACATCCTCGCGCCAACGCGTTACGCCGAGATCGCGCCAGCGACTGTAGCCGGAGCCTGCGCCCGTGAGCATCACCGAGTAGCGGCCGTTCGAGAGCAGATGGGTTTGCGGCGTCAATTCGTGCGCAGTTCTGAGCCGCCGCGCTTTCGGGAGTTGCGTGTCGCTGACTCGCGCCGCCGTACCGACTTCTTCGGCCCGGGGATGAGCGACCGAGACGTCACGCGGCGTGCGTTCCTGCAACAACAGTTCGGTCGCCTGGATGCTCGGCTCTGCATGAAACCGTTCGCGCATCCTCCCGTCGAAGAGGACGTTGGCGATGGCAACCACGGTCATACCCTGATGATGCGCCATGAATGCCCGAACGACGGCAACCCGGGAACCCTCAGGCAGACGGCTGCGAGTGTAATCGAGCGCCTCAAAGAACCCGTACCGACCGCGGGCGCCGGTGGCAATGAGTCTTGCAAAATTGAGCACCGAGCGTTCCGGATCGACCATCACGGCAAGGGCCGTCGCGTACGGCGCAATCACGACGTTTTCGCTCAAGCCGCGTTTGAGCCCCAGGCCCGGCACGCCGAAGTTCGAATACTGGTAGGTAAGCTCCAGGTCGCGCGCGTTGTAGGCGGATTCCGAAACGCCCCAGGGAAGGCCGAGCTCAACGCCGTAACGGATTTGTCGCTTCACGATCAGACGATTGGTTTGTTCCAGAAGACTCCCGGATGGCGCACGCATGACGAGCGATGGCATCAGGTATTCGAACATCGACCCCGACCAAGAGATCAGCGCCGCCCCATGTCCAACTGGCGTGACCGTGCGCCCGAGTCGAAACCAGTGGCGCGCCGGCACGTCGTTCTTGGCGATGGCCACGAAGCTCGCCAGGCGCGCCTCGGAGGCGAGTAAGTCGTAGCAGCTCGGATCGAGCGTGCCTTCGACCGCGCGGTAGCCGATCGAGAGGAGCCGGCGCTCGGGATCAAGCAAAAAGCCGAACTGCATTGATTTGAACATGTCCTGCGCCGTTGACTCTATGACGGCCAGCCGTTGCCGCAGACCCCAGACCGCCTCATCCGTCAGGCTCAAGTCCCGCTGCCTGCTCTCGACCGACCTGCGCGCGGCTTCTGCCCAAAAAAGCGTGTCGCCACCCACGTCATCGCCCAGCTCACTCGCCAGCGCCCGCGCAATGTCTGCAAGGGTCGCGGCCAGAGGTGCGATCCGCCCTAGCCGCGCCGCGATGTCCCCCGGATCCGCCTCATCGTCGTCAAGCACTGCGGCGAGCGCATCGAGGGCTCGTTCAAGCTGCGTCGAGACGACGGTGTGCATTCGTAGATCGTTGGGGATTTCCTCAAGGGCTTCGCGCGCGAGGTGCACAGCGTCCCCAACCCCGACACATGACAAACCACTCGCCACGGGTTCATTGATCCATTCCCGACACGCATTGGCCAGTGCAATGAGATGCGCCGCAAGGTTGCCGCTATCCACGGAAGAGACGTATCGCGGATCGAGAGGACGCAGGTCCCGTGTGTCGTACCAGTTGTAAAAATGACCGCGATACCGCTGGAGGAGTCTCATCGTCTCGAACGCAGCTTCTAAACGCTCAACGGTCTCGATCGTCCCTGCCCATCCGAAGTCGCGCGCGCTGACGGCGGACAAGAGATAGAGGCCAAGATTGGTGGGAGAAGTGCGATGCGCCAGGACCGGTCGCGGATCTTCCTGGAAGTTATCGGGCGGCAACATATGGTCGTCCGCCGTTACAAATGTCTCGAAGTAGCGCCATGTGCGGCGGGCAATCAGTCTCAATGCTCGGGCGTCTACGTCCGTGACCGCTAGGTGACCCGCGATGAGCGGGGAGAGGCTAATCCATACGGCGATGGCGGGGGAGGCAATCCAGAGGATCACGAATGGCGCTGCCACAGGCCAGGTGTCGGGTCGGAAGTACTCGATGAGCGCCACGGCCATCATCGCGATGACTATGCCTCCGCTCATGCGGCGATAGGCGCTGGAGAGATCAAGCTGAGACCTTAGGTTCGCCTGAGCTGCAGTGACCCACTGGAGCAGGTTCCGACGACTCACGAACAGACGAAACAGTGTTCGGCTGATCGCATCGATCATCAGCCATGCCTGATGCGCAAGAAAGGTTATGAGGAAGGCGGTCAAGGACGCAGCAAGCCAGATATCCTTCCAGAGCGCTCTAAGGTGGCTGCCTGCGCTGACGCCGTAGCGGCGCGGCACGATGGCCGCGAAAATCGGGAGTAGCGCCGGCAAGGCAATTGTCAATACGACAAAGGCGGTCCAGACCAGCGCGCTGTTCCGAGGCAACATCCATCCAGCCAGCAGGGCCGCGACACTCGCGGGCGCCGACAAGCTCCGCCGCAGATTGTCCAACATTTTCCACAGGCCGATCAGCGGCAAGCTGCGGCTGCCCCGAATGGCGCCCCCCGCATCGCTCCTTCCTAAGATCCAAGGCAGCAGTTGCCAGTCACCACGCGCCCAGCGATGTTGGCGTGCGGCTGCGACGTCGTACCTTGACGGATATTCCTCGACGACCTCGATATCTGAAACCAGACCCGCGCGCGCAAAGATCCCCTCGAACAGATCGTGACTGAGCAGCGTGCCGTCGGATACACGACCGGCCAGCGCGGCTTCAAAGGCATCCACATCGTAGATGCCCTTGCCAGCGTACGAGCCTTCGCCGAACAGATCCTGGTAGACATCCGACACGGCGGCGGCATACGGATCGATACCGCTCGCGCTCGAGAAGACGCGCTGAAAGATCGAACCTTCACGACCGACGGGCAGGGACGGCGCGACTCGCGGTTGCAGGACGGCGTATCCCTCGACCACCTCTCCGGTTGCGGCGTCGAACCGGGGGTGGTTCAGAGGGTGGGCCATTTTGCCGACCAGGCGGCGTGCCGTTTCCCGCGGTAGCCTGGTGTCGGCATCGAGCGTAATGATGTAGCGGACGCCCGACGGAACCTCAGGGAGCCGCCCATTGACGTCACGGAAGTTCGTATCGGTCGCTCCGCGCAGCAGGCGATTCAGTTCGTGGAGCTTCCCGCGCTTGCGTTCCCATCCCATCCACTGCCTCTGCACGTCGCTCCAGACGCGGCAACGGTGGAGCAGGAGGAAGCGGTCACCTGCTGAACCCTTGCCGTGAAGTCGGTTCAGTCGCGCAATGGCTTCGCCCGCCATCGCGAGAAGCGCCTCATCTCCGGGAGCGTTTTCGGTCGGGGCGTCCGTCCAGTCCGAGAGCAGCGCAAAGTACAGATCTCCTTCTGGCGAGGCGAGGTAGTGAATCTCGAGGCGCTCGATCTGCTCTTCCAGTGCGGTGCGAGTGGTAAGCAAAGAGGGTACGACCACCATCGTTCTCAGATGCGATGGAACGCCGTCGCGCAGCGCGAGACCGGGCAGGATCGTTGCGCCGAACCCCCTCATGACAGCGCGGTTCACGAGCGCGATGGCGGCATCAAGCGAAGGGATGAGGCCGAGGAGAGCGAATAGCGCCAGGTAGGTGACCGAGATGCCCCACGTGTGGAGCACAATTAATGGCAGCGACAGAGCGACGGCCGCTATCAGGCCGATTGCCGCCAGGTAGTTACCAACTCCGCTCGCCAGTTCGAAACGACGGGGCCAGCTGAAGAGCGGGCTTCGATAGCCGATGGTCGTTTCGAAGGCGTGCCGACCGTTTGCGATCAGGTAATAACCAGGATCACGACTGCGGCCATCGCTATGCTCGTCGTCCGTTGCGGCCGCCTCATTGGCAGCCGACAGGGCCGCGCCCGCGATTGCAAGTTCCGTCAGTTTCGAGCCTCGTGCAAAACGCTCTATTGCCCGGCGGTAGAGGTCACGCGTGGGAAAATCCATTGCGGCAAAGTCGCTGCCGGAGCGCAGCAGGTCGTCAACCAAGCTGACACTTTCGAAGAACTCCGGCCAATCCACATCCGACAGCAACCGCATGCTCGTGATGATGTTGCGTACTGTCACGTTCGACGCGCCCTGTCGCTGATGCTCGTCGCGCACGGTCTCGTCCGAAGTTGTTCCCTGCACGGCTAGACGTTCCTCCAGCCAGTGCAGTGCCGGTGTCACTCTCGGGTCCTGATCCCGCAGGCGCTGGACCAGCTGGACTGTAAATGCGGGGGAGAAGGACGCGCGGTCTGCGTCGCGGCGGATCAGAGCGTCAGGCTCGGCGGCATAACCGTTGACGCCCAGAAGTCGATCTGCAAGGGCGTCCGCTTCCTGGCGCGCGGCACGACTGCTCACAATGCGCGCGGCCGCCCGGCGGAGATTTTCCACCAGAACGATCCGCAGCGTGATCGCGACCGCCCACAGCTCGCCGATGGTCAGTGGCTGAACGCGCTGATAGGCGCGCACGAAACAGCGCAGCGTTTCCGGATCGAATCGGCTGTCGGTGTGGGCAACGAATGCCCAGGCCACGCCGAGCACGCGTGGATAACCGTTGAACGGTCCATTCCCTAACTTGGGTAGCAGCCGATAGAAGCTCGCCGGAAGGTCTTCGCGAATTTCCCGGATCTGCTCTTCGACGAGGTGGTAATTATCGAGTAGCCACTCGGCGGCCGGCGAAATTGCCCGACCTTCGCCCGTAGCTACGGCGATAGCCCGATAGGCCGCGAGCAGAACCGACTCGTTGTCCCGCAGTCGCGCGCCAAGAGTCCGGTGGGCTGTTGGGCGACTCGTGACCTGTTGTGCGGCGGCGAGACTTGCTGCGTGTTGCTCGAGACGCTCGATGCTAAACAGCTCTGCGCGCAGGATCTCATCACTGTCCCAAGGCGAGGCGGGCGAACGGCGCCCCAGGGCGTGACGGAAGAGCGATATCAATTTGGTCGGTTTATCGAGTTGCAGGCGTTTGCGCTACGGGACCCGTGTTTTGCGCCATGACACCAGACGCCGTCGACTGAAATTGCCAGTTTCCGTTTCGTGCGATGACCCCGACTACTCGTCGGCCTACCGCCTGCGGGCCGATTGCACCCAAGGGCGCATCGCCCCCTGTCGCGCATCCAGCTTGCGCGAGTAGTGTCAGCGCCAGTCACCTGCGGCCGCGAATGAGCCGACGGTGGGTCGTCAGCGCGAAGGCCATCCGCACCCCGCCCTTCATTGGGTGCCTGGGCGCCGAAACCCATCACCGTCAACCATCGAGCGCGGCAGTTCTTCGCCCGAGCCTGCAACCGCGACGGCGTCATCAATCCTGTGAATTCTATCAAGCGTAGCCTTCGCGGGACGCAATATGTGGCGATGCTTTGGCGGTGTCGTAGCCCTTGAACGAGTAGACGATAACGTTTGTCATTAGCGCGCCCCTGGATCCGGCGATCTTGGTAACAGGTAACAACCCGCCGAAGCTGGGCATCCGGACTCACGGGCATGTTTCAACGACCTTGCCACTGGCATTGTACTCGGATGTTCTGGAATAGCCCGTGTTAAGCCAATGGGGTGACGGGTTTAAACCGGACAGCAAGTCGCATGGCTCGCACGTTAGGGCAACGCACTCGCACGCAATCGCTACAATTCCCGATATAATCAAAAGCGGTCCGCCGCGGCAATTTGCAGGTTATGGGTGGGGGTTGCAACTTGATTGCAACGTGCGCTGCACCCTCACCGAAAAACCGGTGGCAACCCGCGCTTCTCTGGGCGCCCATCGGCAAGATACCCAAAGGCGGATAAATGAACGACTCTCAAAGGCTTCGTTTTCTCGCTGGCGAGGTGGCGGCGCTCAGGGCATTTGCTTTTGCAGTCATAAGCACGACGCCGGAACTCCAGAGGCTATCGGACCAATTCCACCGCCTATGTGAGGTCCAATTGGCCTTGTCGACACCCGCACCCGGTTCAGAAGAATACCTGGACGGTCAGCGCCAAACCGCTGATGAGTTGAAGGCTTATCTCGCTAACAAACTCGCTGAGTAATACGCGCCCCTCGATCCGGGCGCGCCGCTGGCTTTGGTGCCTTCCGCCGCAGGCACGCGTGCGCGGCGATTAGATCGTCGAGGATTTGGCCAGGTCTATGTGCGCTAGCACACAGACATCGCGCTGCAGCATTTGACATCTTCTGGCGGCTTATGCAAGAACTTCTGCAACAGATTGACCTCGATTATTATCGCTCGGCGCAGCTGCTCATTGTGCGCGCGGAACTTGAGGAATTACGCCAAGAGCGCTCGGCATTGGCTGACGTTGAAAGACGGAGCGAAATCCCCCTCGCGACGTCCCTCCAAGGGACTCAAGTATCCAAACCTGTCCAACCTTCGCCAGTTCACCCGGTCAGTACGGAAGCTCCCTTCTTTTTCGCATTACCGCGGTAGGTCCGCTGATAGACTTCATGTTGGTGATCGCCGGCGAGACCGCGCCCACGCTTGCAGGCATGGTTGACTGAACTCATCGATGCAATGCACGGCCGAATTCTTGGCTTCAACGTATCAGTTGCGCATGTGTGGGCCGAACAGCAGCATCAACTGCAACAGGCCGGGCGGCCCATGCCCGTTGAAGACAGCTATATCGCGGCGATCGCGCGGCGACACAATTTGACCACTGCGACCGGTAACGACAAGGATTTCCGGCGTCCCGGGATCAAGGTCTTCAACCCTTTCGAGGATCACCACGCGTCAGATCCGTCTTGATGCGCGTGACCGAGAAACACCTTGGCGATTTGGCACGCACACGGCTGGCCGCGTGCGGATTGGCTGGGCTGCGCAGCGGGGATGTTGACTAGCTCAGGCTCTCATCCGAAGATAACTGAAAATTCCAAAGGGCGCACTTCGCCCCGATCTGGCATGCCGATTCGAGCTGCTGTCGGAAGACTTGACCTGCCGCGAAGGCTGTGGCTCGCGTTGGCGGCGATCGTCCTGCCACTGCTGGCCCTGATCGCCCTTCAGGTATACGAGGCTGTTGCCCGGTCCCCGCAGCTCGCGCTCGACCGTACGTGGATCGCCCACACCTTCGAAGTCATCGGTGATGCCCAGACCCTCAGATCGACGGCACGGGATGCCGAGCGAGCCCAGCGCGGGTATCTGCTCACGGGGGAGCCTGGATACCTTGAGACCTATCAGGCGCAAGCAAGTAGGTGCCCGCCGTTGCTCGAGCGTCTGCGGCAGCTGACCGTTGACAATCCCGAGCAGCAGCGCCGTATACCGGCTATGGCGGCGGCCCTCGAGGAGTGGCTCGCGGAACGACAACGGACCGTGGACATCTACACCCAGGAGGGATTTGCCGCTGCGCAGCAGGTCGTACGTTCGCGGGCGGGCGTCAATACGCTGCGCACCCTCGATGGCCTGATCGAGGCCGCCGTCAATACAGAACGTGATCTCCTTGAGCAGCGAGAAGCGCAAGCCGCGCGAGACGAGAAGCGAATCGGCGAGGTCGCGCTACTCAGCGGCGCCCTCGGCTTGGGGCTGCTGGCTGCGGGCGTATGGCTCACGGTGCTGGCGTTTCACAAGGCCCGCGATCTAGAGCAGCAGCGCCGCGAGACGGAGCAGCGCCTGAACGAGCAGTTGCTGCAGGCCCAAGCCGCGGGAAGCTTGCACTGAAGGTCCTGGAGCAGCTCTCCGGGGTTGATCTACTCTTCACGGACGTGGGGCTTCCGGATGGCATGAACGGTCGAGAGCTCGCACACGAGGCGCAGCGACGCTGGCCTCGCTTGAAGGTGCTCTATACGACCGGCTACGCGCGCAACTCCATCATTCACCACGGCCGACTCGATCCGGGCATGGAGCTGATCACGAAGCCGTTTACGCAGTCGAGTCTTGCCGCGAAGGTCCGGAGGATGCTCGGTACAGGTGCGAATATCACCGCCTAGGCTTGCCCTCTGAACACGCGCAATCTCACGCGCCAAGTCGGGATTGGCGGAACTCATTTTGCTTCGGGCAGCAAAATTCGACGCAGCACCGCGGCGTCTTCACGACCCACGGTTGCCTGATAGTAGCCGCGACGGATGCCGACCTGCTCGAAGCCAAGCGAATGATAGAGCCGCGCCGCGGCGGTATTCGACGGCCGCACCTCGAGAAACGCCTCGTACATGCCGGCGATGCGTGCGCGATCCAGAAGATACAGAAGAATGTTCCGCGCTAGCCCGCGGCATCGGTACTCATCGCGGATGCACACGTTGAGCACGTGCGCCTCGCCGGCGCCTACGGACATGATGCCGTAGCCCGCCGTCTCGCTGCTGACCGCGACCACGCGGCATATGTAGCCCACCCGCAAACAATCGCGAAATATTCCTTCGCTCCAGGGAAACTGATAGGCGGCCCGCTCGATCGCAACGATCACCGGGATATCCAGTTCGTGCATCGGCCGGATGTCGACCGCCGTGAACTCGCGCTCTTGCTTAACGCTGGACACGTTCACACACCTCGCGCGCGAATTTCAAGTCCTCCCATGCTTTGCGCTTGTCGGAGGGCGTACGCAGCAAATACGCGGGATGATACGTCACGACCAGCGGCACGCGCGAGGGCCCGAAGGAATGCACCTGCCGGCGCAGGCGTCCCAACGACACATCGGTATGCAGCAGATTTTGGGCGGCGATCCGGCCCACGGCCAACATGATCCGCGGCTTCAGCAAGGCGACTTGCCGCTCGAGATAGGGTAGACACTCGGCTGCTTCGCTCGCGCTCGGATCGCGATTGCCGGGGGGGCGGCATTTCAGGACGTTGGCGATGTAGACCTCCGCGCGCGCCAGTCCGATCGCCCGCAGCATGGAATTGAGCAGCTGACCGGCACGGCCCACGAAGGGCTCACCCTGGCGGTCCTCCTCGGCACCGGGCGCTTCGCCCACGATGAGCCACTCCGCCTGTGGATTGCCCACACCGAATACGGTCTGAGTGCGCGTCGCGCTCAAAGCGCAGCGCGTGCAGGCCGTCACTCGAGCGCGCAATTGATTCCAGTCGAACCCGGCCTCAGGCGGCTCTGCCGCCGGCACGGCCGCAGTACTGCGTGCGGGCGCAGTACTCCATCCGGGCTCAGCAACCGGCTGCGCGCTCACCGCCCGAGCGGTGCGCAGCACCCAGGATTCCAAGCCCAAGCCCTTGAGGTATTCCTTTTGCAGAGCCTTGGTCATAGGTGCGTTTGAGCTCCGCGAGTGCGCCTGCGCAGTTTGCGGTACACCCATACCGTCGGCGCGGACAAGGCATAACTGCCGAAGATCAGCAGCAGCGTGATCGCAGGGTATAAGAAGATGAACACGAAGGCGAGCGGCACCAACACGATCTGCGTGAAGCGGACCCGGGCCCTGGTGTCCACTTGCTTGAAGCTGTTGAAGGCGAAGCGACTGATCATCAGCGCCCCGGCAAATGCGGTGACCAAGAACGCGACAATCAGACCGGGCAAACCGATGTTGTCCCGATCGCTCGCCAGCCATATCAGCGAGGCGACGATGGCCGCGGCCGAGGGGCTCGGCAGTCCTTCGAAGTAATGCTTGTCCTGGGTCGCCGCGCGTGCGTTGAACCGCGCCAGACGCAGGGCGGCGGCTGCAGCATAGAAAAAACAGACCAGCCATCCCAGCCGGCGCCACAGCGGGCCGTACTCGGCGATGCGCGCCACTCCCCATTGGTAGGTAACGATAGCCGGGGCCACCCCGAAGGACACCATGTCCGAGAGACTGTCGTATTCCTTGCCGAACGCGCTCTCGGTGTGGGTCCAGCGCGCGACGCGGCCGTCCAGGCCGTCGAAGATCATCGCGACGAACACCGCCATGCCGGCATGCTCGAATTTCAAGTCGATGGCCGCGACGACCGCATAAAAACCGGCGAACAGTGCCCCCGTGGTGAGCAGGTTCGGCAGCCAATACACCCTTCGCGGCCGTGCTTGTGGATCTTCTACGTCGCCCATGAGCCCCCATAATAGCAGGAGCGTGTCTGTGTATTCCCCGTAGCCCCGACCGTGGCCCAAGCGGAATACTTGAGACAGCTTCCCCGGGGGCCTCATGTAAGATAGGCGGCTATGCGCCTCTCCCAATACCCGATTTCGACGCTCAAAGAAGTACCCGCAGACGCAGAGATAATCAGCCACCAGCTCATGTTGCGGTCCGGCATGATTCGCCGTTTGGCGGCCGGGCTGTATACCTGGCTGCCGATCGGCTTACGGACCTTGCACAAGGTCGAACGCATCATTCGCGAAGAGATGGACCGTGCGGGCGCCCTGGAACTGTGCATGCCGACCGTCCAACCCGCCGAGTTATGGATGGAATCGGGTCGTTGGAGCAAGTACGGGCCGGAATTACTGCGTTTCAAGGATCGACATGAACGCGAATTCGCCTACGGGCCGACGCATGAAGAGGTCATCACCGACATTGCGCGGCGCGAGTTGCGCAGCTATAAGCAGCTGCCGGTCAATTTTTATCAAATCCAGTCCAAGTTTCGCGACGAGATTCGGCCGCGCTTCGGCGTGATGCGCGCCCGCGAATTTCTGATGAAGGACGCGTATTCGTTTCACATCGATGAGCCGAGCCTTGCGCAGGGTTACCGCGCCATGTTCGACGCCTACACGCGCATCTTCACCCGCATGGGTTTGAAATTTCGCGCGGTGCAAGCGGACGGCGGCAGCATCGGCGGCAGCGTTTCGCAGGAATTTCACGTGCTTGCCGATTCGGGTGAAGACGCCATTGCGTTCTCGAATGGAGACGATTATGCGGCGAACGTCGAGACGGCCGCGTGTGTGGCGCCGTCGGCGCCGCGCGCGGCGCCCGCGCAGCCATTGGTCAAGGTGCGGACGCCGAACGTGCGCACGATTGCAGAGCTGTGCGCGTTCCTGCGGATCGGTCCGGCGCAGTGCGTGAAAACTCTGTTGGTCGAGGGCAGCGAAGGCGACGTGGTCGCATTCGTGCTTCGCGGCGACCACGAACTCAATGCGGTTAAAGCCCAAAAGCTGCCGGGTGTCGCCAATCCGCTGCGCATGGCAAGCGCGGACCGAGTGCGCCACGCCACCGGCTGCGAACCGGGCTCGATCGGTCCGATCGGGTTTGCCGGCAAGCTCTACGTCGATCACAGCGCGACCCACCTCGCGGATTTCGTGTGCGGCGCCAACGAAAAGGATGCGCATTTCACCGGCGTCAATTGGGCGCGCGATCTGCCGGAGCCGCGCTCGCAGGACATTCGCAACGTGCAGACGGGTGATCCGAGCCCGACCGGCCGGGGTACTCTCGAAATTGCGCGCGGCATTGAGGTTGGCCACATATTCCAGCTCGGGCAACTCTACAGTGAGGCAATGCAAGCGACCGTGCTGGATGAACAAAGCAACGCGGTCGCCATGTTCATGGGCTGCTACGGCATCGGGGTCACGCGCGTGGTCGCTGCGGCGATAGAGCAAAATCATGATGTCAGCGGCATCATCTGGCCTGAGCCGCTGGCCCCCTTCCTCGTCGTGCTCGTGCCGATCAATTACCAAAAGTCGGAGCGCGTACGGCAGACGGCCGATCAGCTCTATGAGGAATTCACGGCGGCCGACATCGAGGTGTTGCTCGACGACCGGGACGCCCGGCCGGGGGTAAAGTTCGCCGATTCTGAGCTCATCGGCATACCGCACCGTATCGTCATCGGCGATCGGACGTTGGGCGCCGGAAATCTCGAGTATCGTCGCCGGCCCGAGACCGAGTCGACAGAAATATGCCTGGCGGATGCCGTAGCCTATATTAGGGATAAGTTAAACCATTGAGGGACCCAAGGGTGCGGTGGCTGCTCCGCAAACGCCTCGCTGTTGCTGTCGGCGCTCTCGCCATGTGCTGCGCGCTGCAAAGTGCCGCGCGGGCGGACCAACAACGCGACCCGGAACTGAAAGATCTGCTGCAAAAGATCATCGCGAGCCGCGATTGCTTCGTCGACAAATACGAATCCGAGGTGTGGTACAAGACGATGGAGCCGCGCCTGCAGCAATTCGTGCCGTCGCACGACGATCGCGTCGCCATTCTCGATCACGTGTATTGCGAGGCCAAGCGCGACCCCACTTTGCAGCTTCCTCCCGACTTGGTGCTCGCGCTGATCGAGGTGGAAAGTCGCTTCGATCCGTGGGCCGTTTCACCGGCAGGTGCGGTCGGTCTGATGCAGGTGATGCCGTTTTGGCCGCGCGAGTTGGGCGTGCAAAACCAACTGGTGCGCGTCGCGCCCAACATCCGCATGGGCTGCGAGATTCTGCGTTTCTACCTGCGCGCCGAGCACCACAACTGGTCGCGCGCCCTCGCCCGCTACAACGGCAGCGTCGGCCGCAATACGTATCCGGCTTTGGTGATGCAGCGCTGGCAGCGGGCCTGGCGCTTTTGAGCCATTGCGCCCCGCGGCTACAAAATCTCAAACTGCGCCGGCGCGGCCATTTCGCCTTCGGGCTCCAGCTCGAGCACACGCTCGACGCGCGCCATCTTGGGACCGCGGTGCAGCCATAGCCGCAATCCTTCAACGGCTGCGTCGGCGCCTTGGGCCACCACTTCCACGGACCCGTCCGGAAGGTTTCGCGCATAGCCCCGGACGGCGAGCCGCTCCGCTTCGAGGCGGGTGCTGTGACGGAAATACACGCCCTGGACCTTGCCGGTTATTCGAAAGCAGCGGGTCACCTGTTTCAAGACGATGGCCGCCCGAGCCGGCTCATTGCGAAACGGGCGCGTCTACATGTTGTGCGTCGGAGTGTTGCGCGCTATTAAGCGCCGCGGCGGCGTGGCGCTTGGCCTGCAGCGCCGCCAAGCGGGCGCGGACATACTCCTGAGCCTCGAGATGCTTCTGGGCGCGCGCGATCGCAGCCTGAGCCGCATATAAATCCGGCGAATTCGATTCGGTCGCGCCGGCCCCGCGGGCGGCGGCAATCGCCTGCCGCGCATCGCTCATTTCTTGTACGGGGGGGCCGCTACTACAAGCAACGAGGCAAACGACGCCGACAAATACCGCAATGAGGCGCAACATAAGGGTCACCGACACTAACAACAGCCGGCTGGGCCGTCAAACGACGGCCCCTGGACAATCTGCGGCTCGGTGCAAATAATCCGTTGCGCCGACGCAGCATCCTGAGAAATATCGACGCAATCTCCCACCGGACGTACCGATGAACGAAATATTGGTTTTGTATTATTCGCGCCAAGGCAGCACCGCTGCACTGGCGCGACAAGTCTGTCGCGGCGTCGAGGCGGTCGCGGGCATGCAGGCGCGGCTCCGTACCGTACCGCCGCTCACTACCACTACAGAGCGCGCGGATCCTTCCGTACCGAATGAAGGCCCGCCTTACGCCGCCCACGAGGATCTCGTTGCGTGCGGTGGGTTGATTCTCGGCAGTCCGACACGTTTCGGCAATATGGCGGCTCCTCTGAAATATTTCTTCGACGGCACCAGTGCGTTATGGCTCTCCGGGGCGTTGGTGAACAAGCCCGCGGCCGTCTTCACCTCCACTCAGACGCTTCACGGCGGACAGGAATCGACTTTGCTTTCCATGATGCTGCCGTTGCTACATCACGGCATGTATCTAGTCGGCCTGCCGTATACGGAGCGGGGTCTCAGCGAGACGCGCGGCGGGGGCACCCCGTATGGCGCGAGCCACGTAGCAAGCGTCAGCGGCCCGGGCGAGTTATCCCGGACCGAGCGGGAGCTGGCCCGAGCCCTGGGCGAGCGCGTGGCCGCATTGGTCGCTCGACTGCAGAGCCGCGCTTGAGTGCCGCGAACAAGGCGCGAGTGGCGACCATCTACCTGTGGGCCGCGGTCGCGTTGAGCTTATTGTCGTGGATCGCAGTGGGTTATCCGTGGCCGATCTGCGCGCTGGCCGTTGCGCCGTTGCTGGCTCCGTTGCATGGCTTAGTGCGCGGCCGGCGCTACACTTACGCGTGGGCGACGCTGTTCGCCATTCCGTATCTCGTGTTCGCCCTGACCGAGCTCTTGGTGAACCCCGCCGCGCGATGGGTCGCATCGTTCAGCCTGCTCTTGGTCTTCAGCTGGTTCTGTCTCATGATTTTATTCTTGCGTGCTTCTCGAGCGCATCGCGAATAAAGGGGACGGTGAGTCGGCGCTGCGCAACCAGGGAGGCCTCATCCAACTCCTCGAGGATTTCTAAGAGCGAGGGCAGGTCGCGCGGCATGCGCTTCAACAAGTATTCCAGCGTTTCCGGCGGCAGTTGCAGGCCGCGCTGCGCAGCGCGCAGTTTCAAAGCCTCCGCGCGGCCGGTCTCGTCGAGATCGCGCACTTGGTAGACAATGCATGCCGCAGCACGCGATCGCCAGTCATCCAGCCGCCACTCAACCTGGCGCGGCGCCGAGCGTGCGGCAAAGATCATGCGCGAACGCAGTTCGGATGCCTCGTTGAACAGGCGGAACAGCGCCTGCTCCCACTCGAGGTCGCCGGCCACCGCGTCGACGTCGTCAATGCACAGCACGCGGCAGCTTTCGAAGCCCAACAGCGCCTGCGGCGGCAGCGCTGCCGAACGATCCAACGGGAAGTACGCCGCCGTTGCTTCGGGCGCCGTTGCGCCGGCCGCGGCGCACACTGCCTGCAGCAAGTGCGTCTTGCCGCAGCCGCGATTCCCCCAGAGCCAGAGCGGATCGCGACTCGGGCCACGCAGGGCGGACAAAATCTCTGCGTTCAGCCCCGGCGAGAAGCTCGCGAATACCGCATGGGCGCGCAGTCTCACCTCGAGCGCGAGCTGCCTCATGTGACCTTCGAACCGCCGCGACCCCAGATCGCGCGGCGCGCCAAAGCGCTCCGGCCATAGCGCAGGACGTAATCGATGCCGCTGATCACGACCGTCACGAATGTCAAGGCGCCGAGCATCACGACGATCCAGGCGGCCGGAGTGGAGAACTGCTCTTTGCAGAGGACCGCCAATATGAATGCCGCCTGGCACAACGTGTTGAGTTTGCTGACGAGCGAAGGGCGGGCCTCGATCGGACCCAAGTAAACCCGGTAGGCAACGGCACCGAGCACCACGATGACGTCGCGGGCCACCGCCACCGCCATCAACCACAGCGGCACCAGCCGGAGAAGGGTAAGCATCACGAATACCGTTGCCAGCAACAGTTTGTCGGCAACAGGATCAAGTATTGCGCCGACCCGGGTCTGCCAGCCGAGGCGCTTGGCGAGGAAGCCGTCGGCCGCATCGGATACGGCCGCCACGCCGAACAGTCCCAGCGTCATGATGAATTGATGGTGCATGAGCGCCACCGCAATCGGTATCACCAGCACGAGCCTCATTGAACTGATGAGGTTCGGGATTTGGCGCAGCCATCGGTACACGGCGGGCTACCGGCGCAGTTGAAAGCGTTGGATTCCGTTGTCGCCCGCGGCGATCGGCTGCAAGCGACCGTTCAAGGCCAAGATATGCTGCAGGGACTCGCCGCCGCCGCGTGTGGTCACCCGGAAACGCACCGTATCGCCGTTCAGCGCCTCCACGTCCACGTGTGAGACCAACCCGAGCGATTCGAGATAGGCTTGCACGAGGGCATACTCTCGCAAGTCTCCCACTCCGGTGACTTCGATGTCGACAGGAGCCAGACTCCCGGTGACCGCAAACATTCCGGCGTACATATCGGCGGCGCGATTCACCCCCTCGGCGCCGGCGCCGGAGAATTCACTGCTGCGATCCTGGAATAGCAAGGTCCAGCGAACCCCGGCTGCGAGGGTGGCGTTGGTGGCGCGGCCGATGAGCGTGCCTGCGCTCCCCGCGTGAGACGCTAGGTCAGCGAGCGAATTCGGCGCGGCACTGACCAGGCCGGAATAATCCAAGTGATTGCGTTGCACATCAGCTGCGCTCGGCCACAGCAGGGGTATGCCGCGCTCGGCGGCGGCCGCATCGATGGCTGATTTCAACTCGGAGACATCCTCCGCGGTGACGACAGTGCCCGATTGCGGAGCGGTTTGCACGCCCAGCCAAACGAACGTGACGGGCCGTTCGCGACCCCATAACGGCTGGCCGTTTTGCGTGAGCCAGCGCTCGATGGCGGTGCCGTCGAACGCCACCCACACTTGGTTGTCGGACGCTGCGCGGTATTGCTGTACGTAATGGCGCGCATCATGGACGAGCGGTGCCAGCGCCGGGTCTTCATCCGCCGTGCGGCGCCCGGTGACTCGCACCAGGACGCTCTTCAGCGCCGCTTCGAAGGCCGCCGACTGCGCTGCCTCGGAGCGATCGGCGAGAGGCACCGTCGCTTGGTAGAGATCCGCTCGAGCAGCGGCACGGCTTGCGTCGGCCAGGCACAGGGATGCAAAACTCAAGCACAAGAACACTCCAAGGCGCGCATATCGGGTGCAAACATCGGTGTAATCTTTCGCCATGGTGTAATCACGCAAGCTCTTGAGTTTCTCTGATGTAAAATACCACAGCTTGCCGACCTGCCGCGTCGGCCGTATATCTGCGAAGGAGACGAATGACTGAGCGAGCGCCCCACACCTATCGCGAGGCCGGTGTCGACATCGACGCCGGTGACGAGCTGGTCGAGCGGATCAAACCGGGCGTCAAGCGCTCCATGCGCGGCGAGGTACTGGGCGGTATCGGCGGCTTCGGCGCGCTGGTGGAGATTCCGCTGGATCGCTACCGCAGGCCCGTGCTGGTGTCGGGTACGGACGGGGTCGGCACCAAGCTGCGCCTCGCCATCGACACCGGCCGCCACGCTACGGTGGGCATCGATTTGGTTGCCATGTGCGCGAATGACGTCGTCGTGCAGGGCGCCGAGCCGCTATTTTTCCTCGATTACTATGCCACCGGGAAACTCGACGTCGATGTCGCCGAGCGCGTCATCGCCGGAATTGTGGACGGCTGCGTGCAAGCCGGCTGCGCACTGGTGGGGGGCGAGACGGCCGAAATGCCGGGCATGTATCACGGCGGGGACTACGATCTTGCGGGTTTCTGCGTCGGCGTCGTGGAAAAGGATCGGATCATCGACGGGTCCAGGACTGCGGCGGGAGATGTCGTTCTCGGGCTGCCCTCGTCGGGGCCGCACTCCAACGGCTATTCCTTGATCCGCAAGATTCTGCAAATCGGGGGCTCGGGCAGCGGCGGTACCAATCTCGAGGCCGAGGTGGACGGTGTCGCGCTCATCGATCGCCTGATGACGCCGACCCGCATCTACGTCAAACCGCTCCTGGCGCTGCTGCGCGAAGTGCCGGTGCACGGACTGGCGCACATCACGGGCGGCGGGCTGCTCGATAATATTCCCCGCGTGATTCCGGAGGGGCTGGAGGTGATTCTCGAGCGCAATTCCTGGCCTCGCGAGCCGGTGTTCGATTGGCTGCAGGCGCAAGGCCGCATCGCCGATCAGGAAATGTATCGAGTATTCAACTGCGGCATCGGCATGACGGTTCAGGTCGCGGCGCGCGATGCCGACCGTGCGGTCGCGCTTCTACGCGACGCCGGTCAACAGGCGCTCACGATCGGCGCCGTGCGCCGCGGCGTGCGCGGTGTCGTCATTACTTGAGTACCCAGCCGCGCCGCGAGCCGATTGTCATACTGATTTCAGGGCGCGGCAGCAACATGCGCGCGCTGGTGGAGCGAAGCCGCGACGCTTCGATGCGCTACCGGGTGGCCGCCGTGCTGTCCGACCAGCCCGCAGCCGCCGGACTTGCGCTGGCGCGCGATCTGGGCGTGCCCGCCCGGGCGCTCATCCCCGTGCCGTCCGCCGATCGCGCGGCGTACGACCGCGCATTGGCCGGCGCCGTTGACGAGTACACGCCCTCGCTGATCGTGCTCGCCGGTTTCATGCGCATCCTGTCCGCGGAATTCGTCGCACGCTATTCGGGGCGAATCTTGAACATCCACCCCTCGCTCCTGCCGAAATTCCCGGGCCTGGAGACGCATCGGCGCGCGCTCGAAGCGCACGAATCGCAGCATGGGGCAACCGTGCATTTCGTGACCGAGCAACTCGATGGCGGGCCACCCATCATCCAGAGCCGAGTCAAGGTGGCAGCGGACGATGACGTGGACAGTTTGGCGGCGCGCGTCCAAGCCCAGGAGCACCGGATCTATCCGCTGGCGGTACGCTGGTATTGCGAGGGGCGACTGCGCTATGCACAGGGACGTGCCTGGCTGGACGGCACGGCCCTTTCAGCCCCTGTACAGTACGCCGATGTCGCAACGCCCGGAGGTCACTGAATGCGGGTAGGAACAATGATTGCAGGCTTGCTGGCCATGACCGTAACGGAACTCGCCGCTGCGCAACAAGCGCCTCCCCCGGACGCCGATGCCGGCATCGCGCCTTTTTCCGCACGTTACGTCGCGGAATGGAGGGGCATCACGGTCGGGACCAGCAATCTGCAACTCAAGCACGACGCGGAGGCTCAACGCTACATCTACAAATGGACGATCAGCGCACGCGGCATCTTTCGTCTAGTCTATTCGAGCGACTTGACGCAGCAGAGCTGGCTGACGGTGAGCGGCGGCCATGCGCGCCCGGACAGATACTTGGCCGAAGAGGGCACGTCGAGCGTCGGCCTGAATTTCGACTGGGACGGCGGCCATGCGCGGGGTTGGTCGGAGAATGAGCAGGTGGATCTTCAGCTCGTTCCGGGGACCCAGGACCTGCTGTCCATCCAGATCGAAGTCATGCTGGATCTGAAAAACGGCAATCTCCCCGAGACGTTTCACATCATCGACAAGGATAAAATCAAAGAGTTTAACTATGCGCAGGAAGGTACGGCCACCATCCACACCGCGCTTGGGCCGCTCGACACCGTCATCGTCTCGAGCCGAGCGCCCGGCAACGATCGCATCCTGCGCATGTGGTTTTCACCCTCGCGCGGCTACGTGCCGGTGCAGGCCGAGCGCACACGCGGCGGCAAGCTCGAATTCGCGATGCGCATCCAAAGCTTGAATCGATGACCGGCTCCTAGGCTCAGGTTTTCGGCAATGTGACGCCGCGCTGGCCTTGGTATTTGCCGCCGCGGTCCTTGTACGAAGTCTCGCAGACCTCGTCGGATTCGAAGAACAGCATTTGCGCCACGCCCTCATTGGCATAGATCTTTGCGGGCAGCGGCGTCGTGTTCGAGAACTCGAGCGTGACGTGCCCTTCCCACTCGGGCTCGAGAGGCGTTACATTCACTATGATGCCGCAACGCGCGTACGTCGATTTGCCCAAACAAACCGTGAGCACGCTGCGCGGAATCCGAAAGAACTCCACCGTACTCGCGAGCGCGAAAGAGTTGGGCGGAATGATGCATACCGGCCCCTTGAAATCGACAAACGACTTTTCGTCGAAACTCTTCGGATCGACGATGGTGGAATTGATGTTGGTGAAGATCTTGAATTCATCCGCGCAGCGCACGTCGTAGCCGTAGCTCGAGGTGCCGTAGGACACGATCTTGTGGCCGTCGGAATTCCGCACCTGCTCGGGCGAGAACGGCTCGATCATTCCATGCTCGCTCGCCATGCGCCGGATCCACCGGTCGCTCTTGATGCTCAAGTCGCTTCCACTGTGATCTTGGGAAACATCGAGCTGTAGTCCTTGTTCAACGTCGCAAGCCGCGCCGCCGCGCGCCGCGCCATCTGCAGATAGGCGCGTGCGCGTGCGCTGCCCGGTTCGGCCACTACCGTCGGCGAGCCGCCGTCCGCCTCTTCGCGGATGCGAATGTCCAGGGGCAATTCACCGAGCAATTGCACCCCGTACTGTTGGGCCATGCGAGCGCCTCCGCCGCTGCCGAAGATGTGCTCGATGTGTCCGCAGTTGCTGCACACATGCACACTCATGTTCTCCACGATGCCGAGCACCCGCACTTCCACCTTCTCGAACATCTTCAGGCCCTTGCGCGCATCGAGCAGGGCGATGTCCTGCGGCGTCGTCACGATGACGGCGCCGCTCACCGGCACCCGCTGCGCCAACGTCAGTTGGATATCGCCGGTACCCGGCGGCATATCGACGACCAAATAATCCAGTTCACCCCATTCGGTGTCGCCGAGCAGCTGCGTCAGTGCCTGGGTAACCATGGGTCCGCGCCAGGCCATCGGCTGTTCGGGATCGATCATGAAACCGATCGACATCACTTCGACCCCATGAGCGAGCAGCGGCGTGATGTGCTTGCCGTCCGCGCTTTGCGGCTTGTGGCCGGCCAGACCCATCATCTGCGGCTGGCTTGGCCCGTAGATATCGGCATCCAGCAGACCCACCCGCGCGCCCTGCGCCGCCCAGGCGAGCGCCAGATTGGCCGCGGTGGTCGACTTACCCACCCCGCCCTTGCCGGAGGCCACCGCGACGATATTCTTGACCTTGGCGAGCGGCTTGAGCGTCCGCTGTACCGCATGCGCCATGATGTCCGCCCTGAGCTTGAGCTCGAGGCGCGCCCCGCCGAGAACCGGTTCGAGGTAGCTCTGCAGCGCCGGCTGCAGCTCCGCGGCGTAATCCGCACACGGAAACCCGAGCTTGAGCTCGACGGCGGCCATGTTGCCTTGCCACGAAACGGCGGCGATCGCCTTGGCCTGGCCCAGCGTCTGCCCCAGATAGGGGTCCGAATAAAGAGCTAATTTAGCCCGAATCGCGCCGTCCATCTCATTTGGGGAGCTCATATAGCGTTATTCTACCGCACGCTGGCGGGACTGTGCGGTATGGCATAATTCATGAATGAGGCTCAAATCCGCGGTGAGCGGTACTAGGGTGAGAATGGACGCTCGCTAAAGGCTGCGCAATTAAGAGCACCGCAATTTAAGGCACCGAATGAGTTTATTCGCCAATTACCGTGCCGATCGGTTGATCGCCGAGGTCAAGTCCTGCGGCAATCCGGGCGATCCCGTGGCGCAGAAGGCCCTGGAGAAGCTGGTGGCCCTCGGGCCGAGCGCCGTTGATGCGATCGTCGAGGCGCTCGCCACCGCCGAAAAGCGTGAAACCATGGTGTACGTCGAGGCACTGTCCAAGCTGATCGACGCGAAAACCCTGCCGCATCTGTTCAAAACCATGGCCGAGGCCAATGGGCGGGCGATGTCGGGCATCGCCTGGGCCTTGTCCTCGAGCCGCAATTATCCGACGAGCGCACTCCTCGATGCGCTGGCCAAAGCCGACACGCCGAAACAGCCGATTCTCGACGTGATAGCGGCGCAAAAGTCCCGCTTCACGGTGCGCGAGCTGTTGAATGCCGCGTACAGCCAGGATGCCAGTGAGCGGGCCGGGCTCTTCAAGGTGATCGGCGAAATCGCCGACGAATCTTCGGTCGACGAACTGATCGCCCGGATCGAGGGCAAGGATCCGATCGCGCGGCTGCACATCATCAACGTGCTGGCGCGCTTCAACCTTCCCAAAGTGCAGCAAGCCGTGCAGAAGCAGCTCAGGGACAACAGCAAGTTGATACGATCCGCCGCGCTTTCGGCGCTCGTGCGCATGGACGGTCCATTCGACATGCCTTTGATCTGCGGGCTGCTGCGCGACCCCGAGATCGAAGTACAGAACAAGGCCATCGATTTGGTGGTGCACGCCAATCACCCGGAGACGGTCAAGTACCTGGTCGACGTGCTCAAGGATGAGAACGAGTACGCGCGGCGCGCCGCGGTCGAAGTGCTGAACGTGGTCGGAACCTCCAAGTCGGTCAAATATCTGCTCGAGATCATCGCCGACAGCGATTGGTGGGTGCGCACGCGCGCGGCCGATGCGCTCGGCAAGATCGGCGGTCCGAAGGTGGTCGATGCCGTCCTCGCGCTCATCAAGGACGAGAATCAGGACATCCGCCGCGCGGCCATCGAGATCCTGAACCAAACCAAGGACGAGCGGGCGGTCGCGCAATTGATCGAGGCCACCAAGGATGCGGATTGGTGGGTGAGCGAACGGGCCGTGGACGCGCTGGCCGAGATCGGCAGCACCAAGGCGCTGCCCCGATTCATTGAAATGCTCACGACCGTCGAGCCGAAATCCATGCCGACCGTGATTCGCGCCGTCGGCAAGATCGGCGATCAAAAGAGCGTCGAGCACGTGCTGCCGCTGCTGCAGCGGCCGGAAAGCGAAGTCAAGGTGGAGGCGATTGCGGCGCTCGCCAAATTGGCCGACGAACGGCGCGCCGAAACGATCCGTGTCCGGCTGCAGGCGCTCTCGGCCGGCGCTGAGGGGACGATCAGCCAGGCAGTTGTGCGCGCATTGCAGGAGATCGACAACCGCTTTTCGACCCAACAAATTCTCGTCAATCAACGCGCGTCGCAAATGCAGGAGCCGGCGAGGACGCTGCTCATCGACAACCAGGAGCTGGCCGCCGTCATCAAGCAGAGCGAGGCGCAAGCGGCCAAACTGGACATCAACACGTTGAAGCCCGGCGATGTCATCGAAGGGCGCTACAAATTCATCGAAAAGATCGGCAAGGGCGCGTTCGGCACGGTGCTGCTCATGGAGGACACCGTCGTCGAAGAGCGCCTGATCTTGAAGTTCTTGAACCCCAACGTCTCCTCCGACGAGGAGATGATGAAGCGCTTCGTGCACGAATTGCGCTACAGCCGCAAGATCACGCACAAGAATGTCATTCGCATCTACGACTTCTTGTACATACGCGGTAATTACGCCATCTCGATGGAGTATTTCCCCTCTCACACCTTGAGCGGGGAAATCGTCAACGAAAAGCCGGTCGAGCTCAAGCGCGCGGTCAAGTTCGGCATCGACATCGCGACCGGCATGGCGGTGGCGCATCAGGTGGGAATCGTGCATCGCGACTTGAAGCCGGCGAACATCCTGATCGACAACGACAGCCTGCTCAAGATCGTGGACTTCGGCGTGGCGGCGGCGCAGCACCAGGGCGATACGCAATTGACCAAGACCGGCTACGTCATCGGTTCTCCGAAGTACATGGCGCCCGAGCAGATCCTCGGCAAGAAGGTCGACGAACGGGCGGATATCTACAGCCTCGGCGTGATCTTGTACGAGATGTTCTGCGGCGTTCCGCCCTACTCGCGCGGCGACCACATGTCGGTCATGTACCAGCACGTGCAGGGTAAGGCCCGCCCGCCCGTCGAGATCAACAAGGCATTGCCGATGGAGTTGAACAACCTGGTCATGAAGTGCATGGCGCTGGACAAAGCCAAGCGCGCGCAATCGATGGACCAGCTACGCCTGGCGCTCGAGAAGTTCGCCTAAGCGCGATTTGACCGACTGGCGGACGCGCCGGCTTAGACGCAGCTCACGTTTATGCCTCCTCGCCGCCCCAAACACTCGATAATCCAAGTGCTTACGAGTAGCCTTCGGCGTTATGGCAAGAATCGACGCATTCCTCAAGTTGGGCACGGCGCAGGGCTGCTCGGATCTGCATCTGGCCGTTGGCGTTCCGCCGATGCTGCGCATGCACGGGGATCTGGTGCCGATCAAGTTTCGCAACTTGGGAGACGCGGAACTCGAAGGCTATATCACGGAGGTTTTGACCCAGTCGCAGCTGAAGTACCTGCGCGAGGGGCATGACCTCGATTTCTCGTACGTCTCCGCAGACGGCGGCCGGTTTCGCGTCAACGTATATCGCAAGGAAACCGGCATGGGGGCCGCCTTTCGCACGATTCCGACGCAGATGCCGAGCATCGAGCAGCTGGGACTGCCGCCCATCGTTCGCAAGCTCTGCGACTATCATCAAGGCATGATCCTGGTCACCGGCTCGACCGGTACCGGCAAGACGACCACGCTCGCCGCGATGATCGATTACCTCAATTCGACCCGCACGCTCAACATCATCAGCTTGGAAGACCCGATCGAATTCGTCCATCGCAGCAAGTCGAGTCAAGTCATCCAACGCGAGCTCGGAACGCACTTGCCGTCGTTCGCGGAGGGCGTGCGCGCGGCCATGCGCGAGGATCCGGACGTGATTCTCGTCGGCGAATTGCGCGATTCCGAAACGATCTCCATGGCAATGACGGCGGCGGAGACCGGACATTTGGTGCTCGGCACGCTGCATACCACGAGCGCCACCAAGACCATCGATCGCATCATCGACGCGCTGCCGACCGAAGAGCGCGAACAAACGAAGAGCTTTCTCGCCTCGAGCTTGATCGCGGTGATCACGCAGGTCTTGCTGAAGACGCCCGATCAGCGCGCACGACGCGCCATCTGCGAGATCATGGTGCTGACCAGGGCGATCGGCAAACTGATCATGACCGACCAGTCCCATCAGATCCCGAGCCAGCTGCAAATGGGCAAGGAATACGGCATGCAGTTGATGGATCAGGCGCTGCTCGCGGCGATCACTGCCAAGGAAGTCGATCCGGAACAGGCCTATTCCTACGCAACCGACAAGCGCCAGTTCCAGCGGTTCGTCTCCGACTTGGCGGGCGCGCCGCCGCCGGTCGAGCCCTCGAAACCATCACCCCGTGACGCCGTGACACCGTGACCGCGCCATGCCAGCCATCGACGCATTTCTGACTCAAGTTCTGGAGCGCGACGGCTCGGATCTGCACTTTGTCGCAGGCGACCCCCCGCGCGTGCGCCAGTACGGGGAACTCAAGCCGCTGCGATCCGAGCTGCTCGGCGCCGACATGGTCAAGGCGGCGCTGTACGAAATCATGCCGAAACTGGCGCTCGAGCGCTTCGAAGCCAAGGACGGCACGGATTTCGCCTACAGCATTCCGAACGTCGCCCGATTCCGCGTCAACGTCATGCGCCAGCTGAACGGCATGGGCGGGGTGTTCCGCGCCATTCCTTCCAAGGCGCGCACGGCGGAGGAGCTCAATCTGCCCGATGCCGTGCGCAATCTGTGCAAGATCAACAATGGGCTGATATTGGTGACGGGCAAGACCGGATCCGGCAAGTCGACGACGCTCGCCGCGATGATCGATGACATCAACACGCGGGAAAAGGGCCATATCCTCACGATCGAGGACCCGATCGAATTCGTGCATCTGCGCAAGAACTGCCTGATCAGCCAACGCGAGATCGGGGTGCACGCGGCCTCTTTCTCCTCCGCGCTGCTGTCGGCACTGCGCGAAGATCCCGACGTGATCCTGGTGGGCGAGCTTCGCGATCTCGAGACCATGAGCATCGCCGTGACCGCGGCGGAGATGGGAATTCTCGTGATGGGTACGCTGCACACGAATGGCGCGGCCGCTACCGTCGATCGCATGGTGAACGCGTTCCCCGCGGACAAGCAACCCCACGTGCGCACGATGCTGTCGACCAGTCTGCGCGGCGTGGTATCGCAGCAGCTCATCCCCAGAGCCGATAAAAAGGGGCGCGTCGCCGCCCTCGAGATTCTGATCAACACGCCGGCGATCGCCAATTTGATACGCCAGGGCAAGATGGATCAACTGGAGAACGGCATGCAGACCGGCACTGCGGCCGGCATGCGCCTGATGGACGCGGCCATCCAAATCCTGCTGGATCAAAAGCAGATCACCGGCCACGAAGCGTTCAAGAAGGCAATCAACAAAGCGAAATTCGAGCAGTTTCGCGAGGCGAGTTAAGCGCCGCTACGAACGGTGGCCGGCGCATGCCCTGAGGTCGCGCGAACGCGTGTCCTGAAGTCGCGCGAACGCCTATCCGGATTCGCGCGACCGTCGCCTCGCCCACCGCAGCGCGCCGGCATGGCATAATTTGGAATGCCCGCACGACGCCGAATTTTAGTCACCAGCGCACTGCCGTACGCGAACGGCCCGATTCATCTCGGCTACCTGCTCGAGGCCGTGCAGACAGACATCTGGGTGCGATTTCAGAAGCTTCGCGGCCATGAATGCTACTACGTGGGTGCGGACGACACCCACGGCACGCCCATCATGCTCAAGGCGCAGTCGGAAGAGATCACCCCCGAAGCGCTGATCGAGCAGGTCAATGTCGAGCACCAACGCGACTTGGCGGAGATGTTGATCGGCTTCGATAATTACGGCTCGACGCACTCGCCGGAGAACGAGCAGATGTGCGATCGAATGTATCGGAGCCTGCGCGATGCCGGCTACATCGAGAAGCGCCTCGTACGCCAGGCCTACGACGAGACGGCGAAGATGTTTCTGCCGGACCGGTATATCAAGGGCATCTGCCCGGTTTGCGGCACGGCGGACCAGCACGGGGATTCCTGCGAAAACTGCGGCTCGACCTACACGCCGGCGGACCTCAAGGACCCGGTCTCGGTCGTCAGCGGCACGGTGCCGATCTGGCGCGAATCGGAGCACTATTTCTTTCGCTTGAGCGCCTTCGAGGCGCGTCTCGCACGCTGGGTTAAGAGCGGCGCGGTGCAAGAGAGCGTGGCTCACAAGCTCGATGAGTGGTTTTCGCAAGGGCTCAAGGACTGGGACATCTCGCGCGACGCGCCGTATTTCGGCTTCGAGATTCCCGACGCACCGGGCAAGTACTTCTATGTTTGGTTCGATGCGCCGATCGGCTACCTGGGGAGCTTTACGCAATTGTGCGCCCGCACCGCATTGCGCTTCGACGACTTTTTCGCAGCGAATTCCGCGGCCGAGCTGCATCACTTCATCGGCAAGGACATTTTGTATTTCCATTCGCTGTTCTGGCCGGCGGTCCTCGAGGGTTCGGGCATGCGCCGCCCCACCGCGGTACATGCCCATGGATTTCTGACCATCAACGGCCAGAAAATGTCGAAGTCGCGCGGCACATTCATCACCGCGCGGCGCTATTTGGATCGCTTCAAAGCGGAGTACCTGCGCTACTACTTCGGCGCCAAGCTCGGGCCCGGTATCGATGATTTGGACATGAACTTGGACGAATTCGCCACGCGCTTGAACTCCGATATCGTCGGCAAGCTGGTGAATATCGCAAGCCGCTGCGCGGGCTTCATCACCAAGAACGCCGGCGGCGTCATGGCGGGTGTTCTGCCGGAACCGTCTTTGTATGCGGTGTTCGCGGCGGCGGGCGATACGATTGCCGCCGCCTACGAAAGCCGCGACACCGCGGGCGCGATTCGCGAAATCATGGCTCTGGCCGATCGCGCGAATCAGTACATCGATTTGCGCAAGCCCTGGATTCTCGCGAAACACGGCGCCAGGGCCGCCGAGGTGCAGAGCATTTGCACCCAGGGTTTGAATTGCTTCCGTGCGCTGATGATTTATTTGCAGCCGGTATTGCCGCAGATGGCGGCACAAGCGCAGCGCTTTTTCCAGGAGCCCGCCTGGAGCTGGGAGAGTGCCGCAGACCCCTTGCTGGGCACGACGATCCTGCCGTACCAGGCGCTGGCCACTCGCTTGGATCCGAAGGCCGTGGCGCAGCTGGTCGAACCCGAAGCGGCGGAGAGCCCGGCCCCAGCGCACGCGGCACCGGCGGGCGCGCCCGTTGCCGCCGGGGAGACTCCAACGCCTGCCGCCGAGCGCGTGGCCCCGGCGGCACCGCCTGCTCCGGTCTCGACGAGCGCCGGCGCCGGCCATTTGGTTTCCATCGATGAATTCATGCGCATCGATCTGCGGGTCGCCAAGGTGCTCGCGGCCGATTTGATCGCAGGCGCGGACAAGCTTCTCAGATTGCGCCTCGATGTGGGTGAGCTCGGCGAGCGCCAAATCTTGGCCGGCATTCGCGCCGCTTACGATCCGAAGTCTTTGGTGGGTCGGTTGATCGTCGTGGTGGCCAACTTGGAGCCGCGTAAAATGCGCTTCGGGAACTCCGAGGGCATGTTGCTCGCGGCAGGTCCGGGGGGCCAGGACATCTTTATTTTGTCTCCCGACTCCGGCGCGGCTCCCGGGATGCGGGTCAAGTGATGAACAGCGACCCGGCGAGCCGTGACGTGGAGCGCATCGACGCCTTGCTGCCGCAGACTCAGTGCACCCGCTGCGGCTATCCCGGATGTCGACCCTATGCGGCAGCCATCGCAGGCGGCGAGGCGCAGATCAACCAGTGCCCGCCGGGCGGCAGCGCCACGATTCACGCACTCGCCGACCTGCTGGGCCGCGAGTTTCAGGCTTTGAATCCTGCGAACGGCGTGGAATCGCCGCCGCGCATCGCATGGATCGACGAATCACGGTGCATCGGCTGCGCACGGTGTCTGCCGCCCTGCCCAGTCGACGCCATTGTCGGGGCCGCAAAATACCTGCACACGGTGCTCATGGAACGCTGCACGGGATGCGAACTGTGCTTGGCGCCCTGCCCGGTCGATTGCATCGAGATGCGTCCGGGACCGGCGCCCGCGCCGAACCAAGCCGAGCTCAATCGCGAACGCTATCATGCCCATACGCAGCGGCTGCAGCAGAGGGCCGAGGAGCGGCAGCGGGAAATCGATGCCAAGAAGGCTGCCGCGCCGCGCCGCGCACCGGCAATCTTGAGCGGACCGTGAACGCGGTCGCGCGACCGTGAACGAGGCCGCACGACCGTGAACGCGGCGAAGCGGCGGGCGATTTTTGCGCGCCTGCAGGAGGCCAATCCCGCGCCGCAAACCGAACTGCAGTACAAAACTCCGTTCGAGCTGTTGGTTGCGGTGATCTTGTCCGCTCAAGCCACCGACAAGAGCGTCAACAAGGCCACGGCGGGCCTATTTCGCGTGGCGAATACCCCGGCGGCCATTCTCGCTTTGGGGGTACGGGGACTCACGCCGTGTATCAAGTCGATCGGCCTGTACAACAGCAAAGCCAAAAATATCATCGCCACTTGCAAGGCGTTGCTGGCGCAGCATGGGGGTCAGGTGCCGAACGACCGACAGGCGCTCGAGCAGCTGCCCGGCGTGGGGCGCAAGACCGCGAATGTCGTGATGAACGTCGCATTCGGCGAGGCCACCATTCCCGTCGACACGCACATCTTTCGCGTCGCCAATCGCACCGGCCTGGCGCCCGGCAAGACGGTGCGCGCGGTGGAAGAAAAGCTGTTGAAGTTCGTGCCCGAAGAGTTTCGCAAAAATGCTCATCATTGGTTGATTCTTCACGGACGCTACGTATGCACCGCGCGCAAACCGGCTTGCCCCCGCTGTAAAATTGCGGATCTTTGCGAATATCGTCATAAGACCGAGCCGGAGCCTTCATGACCACGGCAGACTCGCAGACGGTTCTCGGCGGTTATACCCGCGAGCAGTTGCGCCGCAGCTACGCCGATGCCTGGCGCAAGCAGCTCGCCGGCTCTCCCCTCACGCCGCTGGAGGCGATGATCGCGGACGTGATCGAACTCCATCCGCAATACCAGGCTTTTGTGGAGGACATCCAAGCATTCGAATCCGCTTGCGGCGGCCTGGCGGAGAATCCGTTTTTACATATGGGGCTGCATCTTGCGGTGCGCGAGCAAGTGTCAATCGACCGGCCCCCGGGTATTCGCGAGTTGCAGCGCTCGCTCGAATCGCGGCTCGGCGATCTGCACAACGCCGAGCACGTACTCATGGAGGCGTTGCAAGAAACCCTGTGGGAGGCACAGCGCACCGGCCGACCGCCGGATGAAGGGCACTATCTGGAACTCGCTCGGCGGCGAGCCCCGGCCCCCAGCCGCAAATGATGCCTAGGAGCCTGTAGCTCACGCGGATTACTCAGACAGGCTCCCAGGTTAAGCAACCTTCATGCACGCTTCATTGGTGCGGTGACTGGCGGCCGCTATTCTCGAACGCTTATGTGGGCTGTCGCGCTGTCGCGAGGCTTCGGTCGCCGGTCCGCTCAAGCCTATCGCTGGACCAAGTCGTCGAGGGAACCCCATGCGCGCCCTGCTGCCAACAACCACTGTCTGCCTGCTCTTATCGTCCCTCGCCGCAGGATTCGCTGCCGCGCTGCCCCCACCATCGAGCCCTGTTCCGGGAGGCACTCCCGCGGCCCCCGCCGCCACGCCGCCTCCCGCAGCCGGGGCCACCGGCAGCGCCGCGGACAATGATGCCGCCGCCAAGCATGCCAAGCGCACCGCCTGTCTCAAGAGCGCCAAGGCAAAGAAACTGGTGGGCCCGCAAAAGACGGCGTTCATCAAGGAATGCGTCGGCGAGCCGTGACCCGACGATGCTCACAGCAAAGCCTTCACGTCGCTCAGAGTCTTGCTCAGAAACACCACGAAGCGCGCAGCCTCGGCGCCATCGATGACTCGATGATCATAGGAGAGCGACAACGGCAGCATGAGCCGCGCCACGAACGTGCCCCTGTCGAACACCGGCTTTTGGCTGGATTTTGATACCCCGAGGATCGCGACCTCGGGGGCATTGATGATCGGCGTAAACGCCGTGCCGCCGATGCCGCCCAGGCTCGAGATCGTAAAGGAACCGCCCTGCATGTCGGCCGCCGACAATTTGCCGGCGCGAGCTTTTTCCGATAGCGCCGCGAGGGCGCGCGCGAGCTCGAAGAGGTTGCTGCGATCGGCGTCGCGAATCACCGGCACCACGAGTCCGTTCGGCGTATCGGCGGCAAAGCCGATATGGAAATATTTCTTGAGGACTAGATTCTCGCCCGTCGCATCGAGGGAAGCATTGAACCGTGGGAATTCCTTCAACGCCAAGATGCAGGCTCTTATGATGAAGGCGAGCGGCGTCAGCCGCACACCCTCCTGCGACGCCTTGCCCTTGAGCGCAACCCGCGCGATTTCCAAGTCGGTGATGTCGGCGTCCTCGTGCTGCGTCACGTGCGGCAGATTGAGCCAACTCGCCTGCAAACGAGCGCCGGAGATGCGCTGGATGCGCGACAGCGGTTTGACTTCCACTGCGCCGAATCTTGCAAAATCGACCTCCGGCACCTTGGGCAACGCCGACACCGCAGCGGCGGGCGCCGCGAGCAACCTCTTGACGTGAGCTTTTACGTCATCCTGAGTGATCCGGCCCTTCGGGCCAGTGCCCCTGATCTTGCCGAGATCGGCGCCCAATTCGCGCGCAAACTTGCGCACCGACGGGCTTGCGTACGCCTTGGAAAATGCTGATTCATCGGTCGGAGCCGCGACGGGCGCCGCGCTCGGCACGGCGCTCTTACTCGCCGCGTCCGCCGCACCCCCCGTGCTCGCCGGCGCCGACGCCGGTGCCGGCGCATCGAGCGGCGCAGACATACCCGGCTTTCGCGCAGCCGGCGCGGCCGTCGTCGCGGCAGCAGGCGCGGGCGCCGACCCCGCAGTGGCAGCAGCGGCAGCCGCCGCATCGAGCAGCAATATCAGGGAACCTTCGGATACCTTGTCGTCCCGTTTGACCTTGACCTGCGCGACGCGCCCGGCCGCCGGCGAGGGCACGTCCATCGCCGCCTTTTCCGTTTCGAGCGTGATCAGAGGCGTCTCTTTTTCGATCTGCTGGCCGTCCTTGACCAGCACCTCGATGACGCTCACGTCCTTGAAGCCGCCGATATCCGGAACCAATACCTTGAGGGGAGTTGCCACGGTGTTTGCCTGATCGGTTTGCTAAACCGACAGCGGATTGGATTTCTCAGGATCGATGCCGAAACTCTCCATGGCCTGAATCACCGTGTGCTTGTCGATCTTGCCGTCATCGGCCAGCGCTTTGAGCGCCGTGATCACCACATAATGGCGATCCACCTCGAAGAAGCGGCGCAGCTCCGCCCGCGAGTCGCTGCGTCCGAAGCCGTCCGTACCGAGCACCGCATAGCGGCCGGGAATCCACTGCCGTATCTGGTCCGGCACGGTCTTGATGTAATCCGTAGCGGCGACGAAGGGACCTTCCCGTTCACCGAGCGCCTGCTGAATGTAGGTCTGTCTCTTGGGTTCGGCGGCATGCAACAGATTCCAGCGCTCGATCTGCAGCGCGTTCTTGCGCAATTCGCTGAAGCTCGTAACGGAATAGACATCCGCCGGCACTCCGAAATTGTGCTCGAGCAGCTCCGCCGCTGCCAACACCTCGCGCAGGATGGTTCCCGAACCGAACAGGGTCACCCGAACCTTGCCGCGGCCGCCGATCTGCAGCAGGTACATTCCATTCAATATGCCCTGAGCGACGCCGGCCGGCATCGCCGGGTGCGCATAGTTCTCGTTCATGCAGGTGATGTAGTAGAAAACATTCTCTTGATCCTGATACATGCGGCGCATGCCGTCTTGCACGATCACCGCCAGTTCATAGGCATAAGCCGGGTCGTAGGCTACGCAGTTCGGCACCGTCGTGGCGACGAGTTGGCTGTGTCCGTCCTGATGCTGCAACCCTTCACCCGCAAGCGTGGTGCGCCCGGAGGTGCCGCCGATCAGAAAACCGCGTGCTTGGCTATCTCCCGCCGCCCAGATGAAATCGCCGACGCGCTGAAAGCCGAACATCGAATAAAAAATGTAGAACGGCACCATGCTGACGGCGTGATTCGAATACGCCGTCGCTGCGGCAAGCCATGAGCACAAGCTGCCCGCCTCGTTGATGCCTTCCTCGAGAATCTGGCCTTGTTTGTCTTCGCGATAGAACATGAGCTGGTCGGCATCCTGCGGCGTGTACAGCTGGCCCACCGACGAATAGATGCCGACCTGACGAAACATGCCCTCCATGCCGAAGGTGCGTGCCTCATCCGGCACGATCGGCACGACGTGCTTACCGACGTTCTTGTCCTTGACCAACGTAGTCAGTATGCGCACGAGCGCCATGGTGGTGGATATCTCACGATCGTGCGTGCCCTCGAGGAGTGCGCTGAAGGCCTCGAGGGGCGGCACCACCAGCGGCGGCGCCGATGAGTGGCGCGCCGGCAGATAGCCGCCGAGCTCGGCTCGACGCTCCTGCAGATACTTCATCTCTTCGCTCTCGGGTGCGGGTTTTCTGAAGGTCAGCCCACGAATTTCTTCGTCGGAAATCTGAATGTTGAATCGGTCTCGGACCTCTTTGAGGTCCTCGTCGCCGAGTTTTTTCTGTTGATGCGCGACATTGACGCCTTCGGCCGCCTTGCCGAGCCCAAAGCCTTTGACCGTCTTTGCCAGGATCACCGTGGGCGTACCCTTGTGGGCAACGGCGGAGGCATAAGCGGCGTGTACCTTCTGCGGGTCGTGGCCGCCGCGGTTGAGGCGCCATATTTCCTCGTCGGACATGTTGGCGACCATTTCCTTCAACTCGGGATACTTGCCGAAGAAGTGCTCGCGCGTGTAGGCGCCCCCTTTGGACTTGAAGTTCTGGTATTCGCCGTCCACGCACTCTTCCATCAAGCGCTTGAGCAGCCCTTTTTGGTCGCGCTCGAGCAGCGGGTCCCAGCGCGATCCCCACAGCACTTTGATGACGTTCCAGCCGGCGCCGAGGAAGGCGGCTTCGAGTTCCTGGATGATCTTGCCGTTGCCTCGCACCGGGCCGTCGAGTCGTTGCAGGTTACAGTTGATGACGAAAATGAGATTGTCGAGTTGCTCGCGCACCGGCATCGTCAGGGCGCCCATCGATTCGGGCTCGTCCATCTCACCGTCGCCCAGGAACGCCCAGACTTTGCGGTCCGACGGCGCAACGATGCCGCGATGCTCCAAATAGCGCACGAATCGCGCTTGAAAGATCGCCATCATGGGACCTAGTCCCATCGACACCGTCGGAAATTGCCAGAACTCCGGCATCAGCCAGGGGTGCGGATAGGACGACAAACCGTCGCCGCGCACTTCCTGGCGAAAGCGCTGCAGCTGACTCTCATCCAGGCGACCTTCGAGGTAGGCGCGTGCGTAAATGCCCGGACTGGAATGCCCCTGCATGAAAACCATGTCACCCGGGTGCGTAGCATTGCGGGCCCGCCAAAAGTGATTGAATCCGACTTCATACAGCGTCGCCGCCGACGCATAGCTGGCTATGTGCCCGCCGTACTCGGAGCTCACCCGATTGGCCTGCACCACCATGGCAAGCGCATTCCAGCGCATATAAGCCTCGTTGCGCCGCTCCAGCGAGCGGTCGCCCGGATAGTCGGGCTCCTGCGCCTTGGAGATCGTGTTGAGGTAGGCGGTATTCGGCTTGAAAGGTAGATAGGCGCCGGAGCGGCGCGTGAAGTCCACCAATTTTTCGAGCAGAAAATGCGCCCGCTCAGGACCTTGGGCACGCATGACCGAGTCGATCGACTCGAGCCACTCCTGCGTTTCCGTGGGGTCGATGTCTTCAAACGGCGATTGTTGCGTCATGGAGAAAAACCTTGCAAGGAGACACGTGCACATGCACGCGTCCACGTGTCCTGTTAAGATGCCAGGCACGTTACAGCGCTCCAGCGCGAACTGCCACTACGTATTAGCAGCACTATCTTCGGGGTTTGGTTTTTCACGGTCAAGCAAGGGGATCAGCTAGCACTATGCCTGCAGTTCGCGTGCGGTACGCGTGCGTCATGCTCGCCGTACGCGCGCGATCCGCTTGCGGTTTAAAGATATGCCGACTCGCTTGCCCTTCAGTTCCCTGCTGGTCCCCGTGCGGCAAATCGCCTCGCGACTATCACCGTCGAAGCTCGCTCGATACCCGGCCGCCGTCGTCTTCTTGCCGCTGAAGCCCACGCCCGCCGATTGGGCGGCCCTGCCGCACGGCAGCGTGGTGCGCGATCTGTATGTACGACGAGTGCACAAGGCAGGCGACAGCTTGCGCCTCAGCGTGGGAGCGCGCGCCGAAACGGTGCTGATCGCCGCGTGTGCGGCCAACCAAACGGGTACTTTCGAGCGGCTGCAAACGGCGGGGAAACTCGCGCGCATCGTCACGGAGTACGAGCCGCAGTCGCTGCTGCTGTGGAGCCAAGGGTGCGCCAAGGAAGCGGCCGATGCGGCGCTCCACGCGATGATTGCAGCCGTCGAAGCGGCGGCGTTCAGCCTCGCTACCTACAAGAGCAAACCGAAGCGGCGCACGGCGCTCGCGCGCATCGATATCGCACGCGCGGATAAATTGACCGCCCTCGATCTCACGCTCGCGACGGGCGCGGGCAACAACATCGCGCGGTGGCTCACCGCCTTGCCGCCGAATACCCTGGACGCCGCGGCCTATCGCCGTGTGCTCAAGGATTTCGCGCGGCATCTGCGCCTTCGGTACAGGTTCTACGGGGAGAGCCAATTGCGGCGCCTCGGCGCGGGCGCCTTCCTCGCCGTGTCGCGCGGCAACGCCGCTCGTGATGCGGGTATCGTCCATCTATCCTACCGGCCGCGCGGCGCGCAAGCGCCGGCGGTGAGTCTGGTCGGCAAGGGCGTGTGCTTCGATACGGGGGGCACCAATTTGAAGCCGCACAAGAGCATGCTCGACATGCACACCGATATGGAGGGCAGTGCGGTTGCCGTCGGGAGCCTCTACGCGCTGCACTCGTTGCGCTCGCCGTTGGCCGTGGACTGCTGGTTGGCCATCACCGAAAATCGGATCGGCCCGCGGGCGTACAAGCCGCAAGATGTGGTCCGCGCCCAGAATGGGACGACCATACAAGTGATCCACACCGATGCCGAAGGGCGCATGGTGCTGGCCGATGCGCTGAGCCTCGCGGCGCGCAACAAGCCGCGTGCGTTGATCGATTACGCCACTCTGACCGGGGCCTGCGTCTACGCGCTCACGGAGCGCTATAGCGGCGCATTCACCAATCGGCCGGAGGCGCGCGAACTCATCGAAGCGGCCGGCGTCAGCAGCGGCGAGCGGGTGTGGTGTTTTCCCATGGACAAAGACTACGACACGGATCTGGAAAGCGCAGTAGCCGATGTGCTGCAATGTGCCGCCGACGCCAAGGGCGATCACATTTTGGCGGCACGCTTTTTGAGTCGCTTCGTGCCCACGACGATCCCTTGGCTGCACTTGGACCTCGCGGCCGGCTCGCGTCACGGAGGGCTTGCCCACATAGCGACCGATATTACGGGCTTCGGCGTGCGCTATACGCTCGAACTGCTGCGCCGTGGATGGCCGCCGGCGCAGGCAAGCCAATGAACACGTTCACGATCAAGCGGCCCGACGACTGGCACGTCCACCTGCGCGATGGCGCGCCGCTCGCCTCCGTGGTGAGATTCACCGCCGCGCGCTTCGGCCGCGCCATCGTGATGCCGAATCTCAAGCCGCCGATCGCCACCACTGCGCAGGCGGCGGCCTATCGCGAGCGGATCCTTGCAGCATTGCCGACACGCAGCCGCTTCGATCCGCTGATGACTTTGTATTTGACCGACACAACCGCGCCCGCGGAGCTAATCCGAGCGTCGCAGTGCGGGTTCGTGCACGGCGTCAAGCTGTACCCGGCGGGCGCAACCACGCATTCGGACTCCGGCGTCACCGATATCAGCAGGACCTATGCGGTGCTCGCGCGCATGGAAGAGCTCGGCATGCCGCTGCTGGTACACGGCGAAACGGCACGCCCGCAGGTCGATGTCTTCGACCGCGAAGCGGTCTTCATCGATGAGGTGCTCGCGCCGCTGCTCGAACGATTCGCGAAACTCAAGGTGGTATTCGAGCACATCACCACGGCGCGCGCGGCTGCATTCGTCGCCGGCGCGCGCGCGGGCGTCGCGGCGACCATCACGCCCCAGCATCTGCTGCACAATCGCAACGCGATCCTTGCAGGCGGCATAAAGCCGCATTTCTACTGCTTGCCGATACTGAAGCGGGAGCAGGATCGCCAGGCGCTGGTGGCGGCCGCCACCGGCGGCAGTCCGCGTTTCTTTCTCGGCACCGACAGCGCGCCGCACGCGCGGTCAGCCAAGGAGAATGCCTGCGGTTGCGCCGGTATGTTCACCGCACACGCGGCGCTCGAGCTGTACGCCGAGGTATTCGAACAGGCCGGCCGCTTGGATCGTCTTGAGTCCTTCGCCAGCCGTTTCGGTGCGGATTTCTACGGATTGCCGCCTCACGACGACACCATCACCTTGATGAAGGAGCCTTGGGTGCCCCCAGAATCCTACGATTTCGGCAACGGCACGGTGGTGCCCTACCGCAGCGGAGAAACGGTCGCATGGCGTCTGGCGACGATGGCGGGGACATGATGCAGCTTGCGCCCATTACGCTCGCCACGCGCTTCCGCGGCTTTTTGCCCGTCGTGATCGACGTCGAAACCGGCGGCTTCAACCCGCAAACGGACGCCCTGCTCGAGATTGCGGCCGTGCTCATTGAGATGCGCAGCGACGGCACGCTCACGCGCGGCGAGACCCATCGCCACCACATCACGCCGTTTCCGGGGTCCAACATGGAACCCGCATCGCTGGCGGTGACCGGCATCGACCCGCATCATCCGCTGCGCCCCGCCATTTCGGAGGAGGAGGCGCTGCAGCGGGTATTCCGCGACGTGCGCAATGCGGTACGCGCCGCCAACTGCACGCGCGCCGTACTGGTGGGGCACAATGCGTTTTTCGATTTGAACTTCTTGAACGCCGCGGTCGCACGGGCTCAAATCAAACGCAATCCCTTCCATCCCTTTTCGAGCTTCGATACCGCAACTCTGGGCGGCGTGGCATTCGGACAGACCGTGCTGATGCGCGCAACGCTGGCTGCCGGTCTCGAATGGGACACGGCATCCGCGCATTCCGCCGCCTATGATGCCGAGCGCACGGCAGACCTATTCTGCACGGTCTGCAATCAATTTCAGGGCGTATTCGAGGCGAGCCGCCGCCGCTTGGCGGCCATGGGACCGCTGGAGGTGGAACCCGAGGCCCCCGAACCCGAGGCCCCCTCGGAATCTTGATCCGCCTCGAGGAGAGCACCTTCCAGTCGAGGAGCGGAACCTAAGGAGCCTAGGCGGTCACCGCACCGGCTTCCGCCAGCAGCTGCTTCAGTTCGCCGCTCTTGTACATTTCGATCGTGATGTCGCAGCCCCCGACCAGCTCGCCGTTGACATACAGCTGCGGGAAGGTGGGCCAATTGGAATAGGTTTTCAGCGCTTCGCGCACTTCGGGGTCCTCGAAAATGTTCACGTGCGCAAACTTCGCCTTGCAGGCGCGCAAGGCGCCCACGGCTTGAGCCGAAAAGCCGCACTGCGGGAAATCGGGCGTACCCTTCATGTACAACACCACCGGCGCGGCGGCTAGCTGACTTTTAATCCGTTCAATAGCATTCATGGTCGACCCTCTCCGAATAACTTGGTCAAAATTGATCACTTGGTTTTGGGTCCGCGCTCCGCCGCGCGCTCACCCAACAGCCGTAGCACCGCCCGCTGCTCGGAGACAGTGAGGTGTTGCCAGCTGGCTATTTCCTCTATTGTACGATAGCAGCCGATGCAATACCCGTGTGCATCGAGAGCGCAGATATTGACACACGGGGACGCGGGCGGCACTGACGCGAGTGGCATTTCGGACATCGTTGCAGTATTGGGGCTCAATTCCTATTCTTCCAGGCTCAAAGGAAACCGATGACGACGATACCCGTCCCCCGCGACCTGCCGCAACAGGTCGAACGGGCCCTCGAGGAGGATATCGGCAGCGGCGATTTGACCGCCGCGCTGATACCGGCAAGCTCGAACGCGCGCGGCTCCGTCGTGACCCGCGAAAGGGCGATCATATGCGGCATTCCCTACGTCGATGCCACTTTTGCGCACATCGATCCGAGGGTGCAGGTCGAGTGGCAGATCGCGGAAGGCGCCGCCGCCGCCGCCGGCCAGGTTCTGTTCAAGGTAGCAGGCCCGGCTCGAGCGCTCCTCACCGGCGAACGCACCGCGCTCAATTTTCTGCAGCTGCTGTCGGGCACCGCGACCGCCGCCCACGAATATGCGCAGCTGCTCGAGGGCACGCCGTGCCGGCTTCTCGACACCCGCAAGACCATTCCCGGGCTGCGCTCGGCGCAGAAGTATGCGGTGCGGGTCGGCGGCGGGCAAAATCATCGTATCGGGCTGTATGATGGCATTCTGATCAAAGAGAACCACATCATGGCGGCCGGTTCCATCGCGCAGGCGGTGGCCGCCGCGCGATCGATGGGCGCGAAAGTTCCCGTGGAAGTGGAGGTGGAGAGCTTGGACGAATTGCGGCAGGCGATCCTGGCCGGCGCCGACATTGCGATGCTCGATGAGTTCTCGCTGCAGGCGATGGCGGAGGCGGTGGCCACCAACCGCAGCGCACAGCGGCCTCTGAAAATCGAGGCTTCGGGCGGCGTGGCCAAGGACACGATTCGCAAAATCGCGGAAACCGGTGTGGATTATATTTCGGTCGGCAGCATCACAAAGCACGTGCGCGCCATCGACCTGTCGATGCGCTTCGAGTGGCAGCCTTAGGTCTGCGCACCAGATCACGGAACAACACTCACTGCGAGATGGGTATGAGAGCTATCGGTGAAAAGCCAAACGGCTTGCGCCTCGAGCGCATGCGATTCTCGCCGCTGTGGGGCGGAGAGGGCTTTCGAAACATTCAGCCGATCCTGCCGGGCTTACGCAATACCAGCGTGCGGCCGCCGTCCTTGAAGGAGTTCCTGTGCGCCGGCGGGCGGCGCGTGCCGAGCAGACCGCTCCCTGCGCTGGATCCGCGCGAAACGTGGCTGAGCGTTCCGGGCACGGGCTTGCGGGCCACGTGGCTCGGGCATTCGACCGTGTTGATCGAAATCGACGGTGTGCGCATATTGACGGACCCCGTGTGGGGTTCGCGCGCTTCGCCATCGCGCGTGATCGGCCCCAAGCGCTTCCAGCCCGTACCCGTTGCGTTGCGCGCAATGCCGCCGATCGACGCGGTGATCGTGTCTCACGATCACTACGATCACCTCGACTATCCGACCATCCGCAAACTTGCGAAGTCCGATGTGCCGTTCGTCACCTCACTCGGCGTTGGGGCGCATCTGGAGGCGTGGGGCGTTCCGCGGGGGCGCATTACGGAACTGGATTGGTGGGAGACTCACGCGCTGCCGAACGCCGAGCTATCGGTGACCGCGTCCCCGTCGCAGCATTTCTCGGGTCGCGGCTTCAAGGACCGCAACCGCACACTCTGGTCGTCCATGGTGATTTGCTCACCGCGGCACAAGGTATTTTTCAGCGGCGACACGGGTTTGACGCCGCAGTACGCCGAGATCCGCCGGCGACTCGGTCCGTTTGATCTGGTGATGCTGGAAGTAGGCGCCTTCCACCCCTCGTGGGGCGACATCCACTTAGGCCCGGAGAACGCGCTCGAGGCGCTGTCCCTATTGGGCGGGGGCGCATTCCTGCCCATCCATTGGGGCACGTTTGCGCTGGCGCTGCATGATTGGGATCAGCCGGCAGAGACGTTGCTGACGCTCGGTCCCAGCAAGGGGGCGCAGCTGCTGATGCCGCGGCTGGGCGAGGCGGTCGAGCCCGCGCACCGCCATGAAATCTCACCGTGGTGGCGGGCGGTCGATGCGCGCGAGCCGCGACAGCCGCCTGCCGAGGCGCCCGCCATGACGCTTCCCAAAGCGATGCCGTGGCCGTTCGACTAGGCGCTGCTTAGGGCGCGGCGCAGTCGGCGGTGCCTTAAGCGTCGATCAAGGAGATGCTGATGACCAAAGGATCCACCTTGCTGGTGGCCGCCCTGGAAAACGAGGGTGTCGACCGAATCTACGGCATCCCGGGCGAGGAGAATCTCGATGTCGTCGACGCCATCCGCTGCTCATCAATCGAACTGGTCCTGACCCGCCATGAACAGGCCGCCGCCTTCATGGCAGCCACCTACGGTCGCCTCACCGGCAAACCTGGCGTGTGCATCACGACTCTTGGACCCGGCGCATTGAACCTCACGACGGGCGCCGCATACGCCCTTCTGGGTGCCATGCCGATGATCATGATTACCGGTCAAAAGGGTATTCTGTCCTCCCGTCAGGCGCGCTTCCAAATTGTGGACGTCATTGCGGCGATGAAGCCGCTGACCAAGCTGTCGCGCCAGATCGTCTCGCCCAAAATGATCCCCACCCTCGTGAGAGAAGCTTTTCGCGTCGCACAAGAGGAGCGCCCTGGCCCCGTTCACCTGGAACTCCCTGAGGACATCGCCGCCGAGGAGTGCGAAGACGTTGCATTGGTTGCGCCTCACCCCGTCGAGCTGCCTTTGGCGGGTGCCGAGGCGCTGGACCGTGCGGCCCGGGTGATCATTGCGGCTGAGCGACCGCTGGTGATGCTCGGCGCAGCCGCATCGCGGCCGCGCTCGAGCTCTGAACTCGCACAGTTTGTGCTGCGCACCCGCATTCCTTATTTCACCACGCAAATGGGCAAGGGCACTGTGCCCGGCGGCACGGAACTGTACATGGGCACGGCCGCCCTGTCCGAGCGCGATTATGTGCACGAGGCCATCGATCGCGCCGACCTCATCATCACCATTGGCCATGACACGATCGAGAAACCCCCCTTTATCATGGGTCCCCACGGGCCGCAGGTGGTGCACGTCGGCTATCAGCCTGCCAACGTCGAGCAGATCTACTTCCCGCAGACAGAGGTGGTCGGTGACATGGGCCCCTCGCTTCGTCTTCTAGCCGACCGCGTCGAGGGCCGGATCCCCAACGCCGGCGCGCTGCTGCCTCTGCGCGAGTGGATCCTGAATCGTCTTGCGGCGCGCGCCACGGAGAACCGCTTCACGCCGCAGCGCCTGGTACACGACATCCGACAGGTCATTCCCGCCGACGGCATCGTCGCGCTCGACAATGGAATGTACAAGATCTGGTTTGCACGAAATTACCGGACCCGCGTCGCCAATACTCTGCTGCTCGATAACGCGCTCGCCACCATGGGTGCTGGGCTGCCCTCGGCGATGGCCGCCGCGATGCTCTATCCCCGGCGCCGCGTAATGGCCGTCTGCGGCGACGGCGGCTTCATGATGAACAGCCAGGAGATGGAAACAGCCGTTCGGTTGAAATTGAACCTGGTGGTTGTGGTGATCGAGGACGGCGCCTACGGCATGATCCGCTGGAAACAAGCGGTCGATCAATTCCCCGATTTCGGTATGACCTTCAACAATCCGGATTTCGTGAGGTACGCCCAGGCCTACGGTGCCAGGGGGACACGCGTCGATGCAATCGAGGAGTTCATACCGACTCTGGAGAAGGCCTTCACTGAGGGCGGTGTGCAACTGGTCGCAGTACCGATCGATTATTCCGAGAACATCCGTGTTCTCGTGGACGAGCTCCGTGAACGGCTGCCGGTTGCCGGCCTGCGGCGATCAATCGCGCCGTGAGCGCGATGAATCGCTCTTGCGGCTCAAAAGCACTCCAACCACGATTCCGACGCCCGCTGCGATGCCCATGGACTTCAGAAAGAGTAACTATGCGCTAAATGCCGCGGCAATTGAATCCGCACTTGCACGTATACCCCCGCGAGCGCCGGTGGCGCAGCCTTTGAAAATGAATAAATCCGCGCAAAAGCGGCCTGCGAAAAAACGGGCGGACAAGCACCCGTTTCTGGTACCCGTTGCCATCTCGGCGGCGCACGTACATTTGACGCCGGCTGTCATTGAAGCGCTGTTCTGCGATAGCTACCGACTTCATGAGCATTCTGGGCACGTGCAGCCCACGTATAGTGCTCGGGAGTTAGTGACCTTGATTGGCCCACATGGCCGCTTATCAAATGTTCGCGTCATCGGACCGCCGCGATCGGTAGATCAGGTGGAAATATCGCAGACGGATGCGCGCACGTTAGGTATCGACGCTCCGGTGCGCGAGTCGGGCAGTCTTGAGGGAACCCCGGGTATTCTCATCGAGGGGCCCAGAACGCGCGTAAGGCTCGAACGCGGTGTGATCCGCGCGTTACGCCATGTCCATATGAGTCCGAGCGATGCCGATTGCCTTGGGTTCAAGGACCAAGATCGCATTGCAGTGGCCAATGCAAAGCACACTGGACAAATACTGTTTCACGATGTCCTCGTGCGCGTATCCCCCGGCTATCGCCTGGAGCTTCACCTCGATGCGGATGAGGCCGCTGCGGCGGGCTTGAGTTCCGGGGACTTCGTGGTACTGAGCAAGGGCGCCTCGGCGCAAGTGCAGTCCGCCGCGGACGTCGTCGCACAGTCTCATGAGCATCAGTTGAGGATATTGAAATGACCCTGGCGATCAGTTCAGCGGCGTTTGCCAACGACCGCCCGATTCCCAAGCGCTACACTTGCGACGGTGCGGATTTGTCGCCGCCTCTCGAGTGGTCGGGGGTTCCCTTGAACGCAAAGAGCCTGGCGTTGATTGTCGAGGATCCGGATGCGCCGGATCCGGAAGCGCCCAAGACCACATGGATCCATTGGATCCTTTACAATATCCCGCCGACCGTCCACGAATTGCCTGAGGACTCAGCGCGCCACGGCGTGCCGGCCGGCGCGCTCGAGGGCCTCAACGATTGGGTGAGGACAGGATATGGCGGGCCTTGTCCTCCCGTAGGACGCCACCGCTACTTTCATAGGCTGTATGCATTGAGTGCTGTGCTACCCGATTTGCACAGACCGCGAAAGTCGGCGTTGGTGCAGGCCATGCAGGGCAAAGTGCTGGCCGAAGCCGCGCTCGTGGGTCTTTATGCCCGCCAGGCGTCGCGTTAGCCGCCTCACAGCCTCCCGTTCGCAAATAGAGCCGCCGGTTCGCAATTAGAGCCGCCGGTTCGCAATTAGAGCCGCCGCTTCGCAATTAGAGCCGCCGCTTCGCAAATAATGCCTTGAATCCGGCCTTCAATTATCATAGCGGAGGCCATTGCTTGGAGGTCCTGTGCGGTTAACCTCAGCCTTGATCAGCTACCATGGGGGGCAAATATGAACAATAGCATGCGATCTGCCGACTCTCAGCCGCCGCCCATCGCCGCTGAATTCGACTCCCATGGAAGGCTCGGACCGAGTGCACCTTCGACGAATTTGCGCACGGGTACCTCGCTGGAGGCGCGCCTGCTGCGCCGGCTCCTGAGCAGTCTGGGAGACCCCCCCATCGAGTTCCAGTTCCTCTGGACGGGTGAGCGCGTAGCTCCGCATGCGACTCTGCCGCGGGAACATGTGCGGATCACGGACCGCCGTACGCTGCTCGGGTTGCTACGCGATCCGCAGGTTCGATTTGGCGATGCATACAGCACCGGCCAGATCGAGGTCGAGGGGGACCTGGTCAAGTTCGTGGTAACCCTGTTCCAAACCTTCGCCCGTCAGGAAGCCCGCAATTCGATTGCGAGCCGTGTCGCCGGCTGGATCTACCGGCCACGCCGCAACACACTCGCCGGATCGCGCGACAATATCCACCGGCACTACGATCTCGGCAATGACTTCTACGCTCTATGGCTCGGTGAGACGATGGCATACACCTGCGCTTACTACCCCAGCGCTCAGGCAACCCTCGAGCAGGCGCAGATCGCCAAGATGGAGCATGTGTGCCGCAAGCTACGACTGGGCCCCGCAGATTCGGTGGTGGAAGCCGGGTGCGGCTGGGGCAGTCTGGCATTGCATATGGCCGCACGCTACGGAGCCAAGGTGCGGGCTTTCAACATTTCCAAGGAGCAAATCGATTTCGCGCGCCGGCGCGCACGGGAGCACGGCCTTGAAGGCCGGGTCGAGTTCATCGAAGACGATTACCGCAACATCAGCGGGTCCTACGACGTGTTCGTTTCGGTCGGCATGCTCGAACACGTTGGTCGCGAGCATTATCCGGATCTCGGGCGTGTCATACAGCGAGCGCTGACGGCCGAAGGCCGCGGGTTGATTCATTCGATTGGTCGCAACCGGCCGGAACTACTCCATCCCTGGATCGAACGGCGAATCTTTCCCGGCGCGTACGCGCCTTCGCTCGGCGAAATGATGCAGATCTTTGAGCCGTCGAACCTGTCGGTGCTCGACGTCGAAAACATCCGGCTTCACTACGCACGGACTCTGCGCCATTGGCTCGAGCGGTTTGACTCTGCGATCGATACGGTGCGAGCGATGTTCTCTGATGAGTCTTTCGTGCGCATGTGGCGGCTGTATCTCGCGGGCTCGATCGCTGGATTCGAGACGGGATGGCTGCAGCTGTTTCAGGTGCTGTTCGCAAAGCAGGAAAACAATGCAATCCCGCTCACGCGCGAATTCATGTACCCGCGGTAAGCGCTTCGCAGATGCGCGACGTTGAGGTCATCGTCGTCGGCGGCGGGCCGGCCGGCTCGGCGGCCGCCGCGCGCCTCAAGGCCGCGGGCGCGGACGTTCTGGTACTCGACAAAGAGCGCTTCCCGCGGCACAAGCTATGCGCCGGCTGGATCACGCCGCAAGTGGTGAGCGATTTGCAGCTCGATATCAGCGCTTATCCGCACAGCTTCCTCAGTTTCAAGCGGCTTCATTGGCATTGGCGGGGTCTCGGCCTGCGGGTGCCGTGCGTGCAGCACTCGATAAGACGCTTCGAGTTCGACGCCTGGCTGCTCGAGCGTTCCGGAGCCGAGTTCGTGCGGCACTCCGTCAGAGATGTTCGCGCTGACGGCGAGAATTATTCGATCGACGAAACCTTCCGCTGCCGCTACCTCATCGGCGCCGCCGGCACATCCTGTCCGGTGCGCCGGTCGCTGTTCAGCCGTGCGTTACCCCGGGATCGCGCGTTGCAGACCGCAACGCTCGAACTGGAGTTTCCCTACGACTGGCGAGACCCGGACTGTCACTTGTGGTTCTTCGAGCAGGGTCTACCCGGATACAGCTGGTACGTCCCCAAGGCATCCGGCTGGTTGAACGTCGGCTTGGGTGGCATGGCGGCGCGCCTCAAGCAGCGCAGCGAGAGCATCCGGGATCATTGGCGGCATTTTGCGTGCAAATTGGAGCGGCAATTTCGGATCCGCGTGCCGAGCGAGCCGGCGGGCTACAGCTATTACGTGCGAGGTCCGCAGGAAGTTCGCATCGGCAACGCGTTTCTGATCGGCGATTCTGCCGGCCTTGCCACGCGCGACCTGTGCGAAGGGATCGGACCGGCGATTCGCAGCGGCCAGCGTGCTGCGCAGGCCATCGTGAGCGGAACCGCGTACGCGCTCGACGGCGTCACCGGCGCCAGTCTTGGCGGAGGCTTGATCAGCCGCTCGATGGATTGGGCTTTCACGCACGGCGCGAGCCCCGCTGCTCTCTGAGGGCCTCGCGCTCATATACGATCCTCAAGCGGTGTTCGCGGCCTTCAGCACCCGCTGCGGTTGCGATACGCCATAGCCCTGTGCGTAATCGACGCCGAGACTGCGCAGCATGTTGATGATCTCGATATTTTCGGCGAACTCGGCAATCGTCTGTTTGCCCGTGAGATGGCCGATCTCGTTGATCGAGCGCACCATCTCGCGGTCGATCGGATCATGCAGTATCTCTTTCACGAAGCTGCCGTCGATCTTCAGGAAATCGACCGGGAAGTGCTTGAGGTAGCCGAACGAGGACAGCCCGGTACCGAAATCATCCAGCGCGAACTTGCAGCCGAGCTCCTTCAACGCCTGGATGAAGCGGTTGGCCTGGGAGAAGCTTGCGATTGCCGCAGTCTCGGTGATTTCGAAGCAGATCTTGGTGGCGTCCAGGCCGCTGCGATGGAACTGATCGATCACAAACGGCAAGAATTTATCGTCGCCGAGACTCTGTCCCGACAAATTGATCGAGCACATCGCCAGCTTCTCGCGTTCATCCGCCTCCGACACGAGCCAACGAAACGAGTTCTCGATCACCCACCGATCGATCTGCGGAGTTATGCCGTAGCGCTCGGCCGCGGTGATGAAATCATACGGCGCGACAATCTTGCCGGCTTCGTCGCGCATGCGCAGCAGCAGCTCGTAGTGCGTGCCGGTTTCGGCCTGCTGCAACGGCAAGATCGTCTGCCGGAACATCTCGAAGCGGCCTTCCTCGAGTGCGTTGTTGATGCGCGCGGCCCATTGCATTTCGCGGCGCCTGCGCATGAGATCGATGTCGTTCTCCTCGAAGCTGTGCACGCGGTTGCGCCCCGCCTCCTTCGCGGCCTGACAGGCGCTGTCGGCGGCGCTCAGTACCGACGCCACATCGGCGTTGTCGGCGGAAATCGGCACTACGCCGATGCTCGCGCCCAATCGGAAGGTACGTTCCTCCCAGGTGAACTTGAAATTGCGCACCGCCTCGCGCAATGCCTCCGCGGTGCGCATCGCTTCGTCCAGCGAGCAGCTTTCGAGCAAAATCCCGAACTCGTCACCGCCCAGACGCGCCAAGGTGTCGCGCCAACGGACCTTCGATTTCAAGAGCGCGCCCACCTGGCCCAGCAAGGCATCGCCGGCGCTGTGCCCGCAGGTGTCGTTGACGATCTTGAACTGATCCAGATCCAGGCAGCACAACGCATACGAGGTCTCGCGCGCCTTGGCGCTCTTGAGCGCCCTCTCCATGCGATTTTCGAACTCGCGGCGGTTCACGAGGCCGGTCAGCACGTCGTGACTCGCGTGGTACGAGAGACGCCGATTCAGCTCGCGCGCTTCGCTGACGTCGTGAAATACCAGCACACCGCCCGACACCGCACCGCTGCCGTCGCGAATGGGTGAGGCCGTGCTTTCCACGTAAATCTCATTGCCGTCGCGGCGGATGAGCAGCATGGGCCGCACCGACTTGATCGAGCGGGTGCGGCGGATCGCCACCGCCAGCGGGTTCTCCAGCGGTTCGCATGTCTCCTCGTGGAATGCGCGAAAGATCTCTTCGATCGCCCGTCCCTGGCTGTCCTCGAGGCGCCAGCCGGTGAGCGCTTCCGCGACCGGGTTCAAATAGTCGATCACACCTTTGGCGTCGGTGGTAATGACCCCATCGCCGATGCTTTGCAGGGTGATTTGCGCGCTCTCTTTCTCGCGAAACAGCGCCTCTTCGTACAGCTTGCGTTCCGTGATATCGAGTTCGACGCCGACGAGGCGCAACAACCGCCCCTTGTCGTCGACGCGCGCCTTGGCCCGGCTGATCACCCAGCGCCATTCGCCGGTGGCATGGCGCATGCGGTGCAAACTCTCGAAAATCGGCGTCTTGCCCGCCACGTGATCGCGGATGGCGGCCTGCACGCGCGACATGTCGTCGGAGTGCACCAGGGTGCGCCAATCCGGCGCCTGCCCGATGTCCGACTCATCGTACCCCAGCATCGCCTTCCAGCGCGGCGATAGATACACCCGATTATTGAGTGTGTCGAAATCCCACAGGCCGTCATTTGCGCTGTATAGCGCGAGCTCATTGCGCTCCTCCAGGTCACTCAGATGAGCTTGGATGGCGATGCGCTCGAGTCCGGTCGCGAGGCTGCTGCCGACGAGCTTCATCAGCAGATGCAGCTGGACTTCCCAGTTGTCGCGCGGTCGGGCGCCTGCGATCCCCAACAAGCCGGCGGGGCGTCCCTCGATGAAGTAGCCGATCACCAAGATCGAGCCGACCCCCAGGTTCGCCCACAGGGCCGCATCCTCGGCCTGATCGGGACGCGGATGGGCGGTATCGCGCAATTCCGACACGCGCAGCGGCGCCAGCCGCGATCGCAGCCACGGCAGCACATCCAAGCTCTGGCCGCGCAATTGCTCCGGGTTGCCGGTCGCCAGCAGGCCGCGAGCCACCTGCGCATCGGTGAACAGCAACGCCTCGGTATCGAGACTCACGTGAAACGCCGTGTCCGTGCGCGTGGCCTCGCGCAGCAATTCCAAATTCGCGAGAATGCACTCCGCCGCCGTTGCCGCCGTCATGGTCTGGAAGTCGACCGCGATCTTGGTGCAAGTGACGTCGAGGCCGACCACGGGCCGAATACCGCGCCTCGGCCAGGTTTGGGGCGACAGGACATCCGATGCAGTGAGATCGGGATGTCGGGGGTCGTTGGGTGCTATCGCCATGCGCCTTCGAGGGTCCCCGGACTATGAATACGGTTGCAGATCAACAGTTTGCCACTCGATTCGTGCAGAAATGCGAATGTGTCACACAGTTTCCCAAAGATCGGCGGCTGGCACATATCTTCGGATTCTCGCACAAGTCGTAAGGAATACAAGCTAAGCAATTGTATTTCTAGGATTTGCTCCCTGATCCCTCCAGCAGAGCCTTGGCCTGCCCATATAACCCCAGCAAATTGCTCTCCATTTCGCTCTGCAGATTGGCAAGTCCAGGAGCATCCAGACCCTTCGCGACCGTGACCGGCTCTCCCACCACGATCGCAATTCGCGCGCCCGGCATGGGGATGACGAAGCGGTCCCATTTGATCTTCCAGGCGTGCGAGGCGACGAACGCCATGGGAATGATGGGCCGCTGCGACAATTGCGACAGAAGTATTGCGCCCGGCTTGAACTTCCACGGAGGCCCGCGCGGACCATCGGGAGTAATGGCCGGTGAGATGCCCTCGTGCACGAGCGCCTGGTAGTAGTCGCGCAGCGCGCGCGCGCCGGTGTAGCTCGAGGAGCCGCGAATCACCTCTGCACCGAGATGCTGCACGATCATGGCGCCGAGCTCACCATCGACCGAAGGGCTGATCAAGAACCCCAATTTCACCCCCGCGCCGCGCAGCGCCAACAGCTGCTGCACGCAAAATAGCTGATGTTGGTGCCAGTACACCGGGATGAATGACGGTGCCTGCTCGAGCGCGGCGGCGATGTGTTCTCGGCCGATCACACGCACCACGCGGCACCAGCGCCAAACCATGTGCACCAGGCCGAAGGCCACCGGTGCGAGGATTCTGTACAGGAGAAGACGGCTGCGCGTCAGTTTCCGGCCCGAGCGCGTTTGCTGTGCGTAAATGGTATTGCGAAGGCCGGCGGCGGGTTTTTTCTGCACGGCCGTCATTGTCTCGCGCCGCGCATGCCTAGGCAAAGCGCCTGCGCGCTTGCGATACAATGCACGGGATGCAAACCACGGCCCTTCCTCCTGGCCCTGCCGAGGGGTTCGATCTCGGCGGGAGCGAAGAATCATTGGCTCGGCTGCGCGAGTATTTCGCGCGCTTCGGCGATGTCTATCGCGTTTTCGCTCCCAGCCGCGGTGTATACAACTACGTCATCAATCACCCCGACGACATCAAGCACGTGTTGCTGTCGAATCATCGCAATTACACCAAGGGTGAGGGCATGGATCGCGTCAAGATCCTTCTCGGCAACGGCATCATGACCAGCGAGGGCGACTTCTGGCGGCGCCAGCGCCGCATGATGCAACCTTGCTTTCATCGGCGCGTCATCGATCGCTTCAGCCAATTGATCGGCGAGGTCAACGAGAAATTCGCCGAGCGCTGGGCCGCCCAATCGGCTCGCCGCGAGGCCGTCAATCTCACCGACGATGTCAGCGAACTCACACTCGAGATCGTGCTGCGCTCGATATTCGGCGCGGATCTCGAGCGCCTGGAGCGGCAACTGGGCGTAAATCCGTTCGAGGTCGTCGCCAAGGAACAGAACCGCGACCTGAAATTCGCGTTTCGCTTTCGTTCGCTCGGCAAGCTGGTCGCCGAACTGATCGAGCGCCGGCGGCGCGAACCGGAGGAGCATTTCGATTTCCTGAGCATGCTGATGGCGGCCCGCGATCGCGACAACGTCACCGCGATGAGCGACAAGGAGCTGATCGACGAGGTGCTGACCTTGATCGTCGCCGGCCACGAGACCACCGCTGCGGCGCTCAGCTGGGCCTGGTACCTCATCAGCCAGCACCCGGACACGGCCGCGCAGCTCGAGGCCGAAGCGGACCGCAGCAGCGGCGAGACCTTGGCGCTCGACGCCGCCGAGTCGCTGGCGTTCACCCACCAAGTGCTGCAGGAGGCCCTGCGGCTGTATCCGCCGGGATGGCTGTTCACGCGGCGCACGATCGAGGCCGATGAGCTCGGCGGTTTTGCCGTCCCGCCACGCACCGACGTGTTCATCAGCCCCTATACGCTGCATCGACATCCGGCCTACTGGAGCGAGCCGGAGGAGTTCCGGCCGGAGCGCTTCGCCGGGGTGGATGCCAAGGAGCGGCACCGCTTCGCCTATATTCCGTTTGCGGTCGGTCCGCGGCACTGCATCGGCGAGAATATGGCCATGTTCGAGATGCTGGTGCACTTGAATCGCATGACCCGCCGCTTCCGCTTGACGCGCGTCGGCAACGAACGCATTGAGCTCGAGGCGCAAATCAATTTGCGGCCGCGCTCCAATCTCATGATGACGGTACAGGCAAGATGACGCAAACGACTTTACTGGAGATTCTCGAGGGCAACCGCGATGTCGATCGCACCGTCACTTACGTCGAGGGGGAGAGTGCCGAGCGACGCGTGCGCTACGGGGAGGTTTATTCGCGCGCGCTTGGAATCCTCTACCACCTCCAAGCGATGGGTGCGCAGCGCGGCGACAAGCTGATCATTTTCTTGAGCAACAACGAGCAGTTTCTCGACGGCTTCTGGGCCGCGGTGTGCGGCGGTATCGTGCCGGTACCGCTCGCCGTCGGCATCAGCGACGAGCATCGCCACAAGCTGCTGCGCGTGGCGCGCAAGCTCGGCAAACCACTGCTGTACACGGATGCGAAGAACTTGGAGCGCTTGGCCGGCCTGGCCGGCGAAGTCGGGGAAACGGCGCTGTTCGCCGAACTCAAGGCGCGCTGTTTCTTGGTCGAATCGATATCCGACATCTCGCGGCCCGGGAAGCTCCACCGCCCCAGCCCCGAGGATCTGGCCTTCATCCAGTTCTCCTCCGGCTCGACCAGCGAACCGAAGGGTGTGATGCTGACGCACGGCAATCTGCTGGCCAATATCGAGGGGGCGTCAGCCGTCGGCAAATACAACGATCAAGACGTGACCCTGAGTTGGATGCCGCTGACCCACGACATGGGATTGATCGGCTTTTATTTGGTGCAATTCGCCAATCGCGCCCACGTCAACTTGATGCCGACGGAGCTGTTCGTGCGGCGGCCGTTGCTGTGGCTGCAATTGGCGTCCAGGAAGCGCGCTACGCTCACCTGTTCCCCGAACTTCGGCTATCGACATTTCCTCAAGGTCCTGGACAATCGCCGGCTGGAGAACGTCGATCTGTCGTGCATCCGCTCGATCTACAACGGCGCCGAACCGATCTCCGTGCAGCTGTGCAATGAGTTCATGCAGGCGCTTGCCTACACAGGCCTCAAGCATCGCGCGATGTACCCAGTGTACGGCCTGGCGGAAGCCTGCCTCGCGGTCACCTTTCCCAACCCGGACGCGGACTACCGGTGGATACGCGCCAACAGGCACAAGCTCGGCATCGGCTCAACGATCGAGGTCAACCCCGCCGACGCGCGCGATGCGATCGAATTGATGTGCGTGGGACGTGTTGTGCCGAATACGGAGCTGCGCATCGCGGACGACGCGCGCTTAAGCGTACCGGACGAGCAAGTCGGGCACATTTTGATCCGTGGCCCAAGCGTCACACGCGGCTATTTTGGGGATCCCGAGGCGACCGCACTCGCGATCGGCGCCGACGGCTGGGTCGACACCGGCGATGTCGGGGTTCTGCACGAGGGGGAGCTGTACATCACGGGGCGCAGCAAGGAGATCATTTTCATCAACGGCCAAAACTACTATCCGTATGATCTGGAAAACATCGCCCAACGTGCACCGGGGCTCGATCTCAACAAGGTAGTGACCGCGGGCGTCGCCAAACCCGGCTCGCAGGGAGAGGAGCTCGTGGTGTTCGTGCTACATCGCGGCAGCCTCGAGGAGTTTTTGCCGACCGCCGCCGCCGTCAGCCGTCTGGTCAATGAACACACTGGCCTCGAGGTGGCGCAAGTCATACCCGTCAAACGGATTCCGAAAACCACGAGCGGCAAGGTACAGCGGCATTTATTGGAGCAGTCCCACATCGAGGGCGAATTCGATGCCGAATTGGCTGCGCTCAAGGCGCTGCACGAGGCGCACGCGGGCCCGCATGTGTCGGGTTCCGAGCTCGAGGCGCGGCTCCAGGCGATCTGCGAGGCCGCGCTGCCGGGAAAGCGCATCGAGGTGAACGACAACCTGTTCGAAATCGGCGCAAGCTCCTTGAAGCTCATCGAGATCCACGAGAACATAGATCGCGATTTCCCCGGGCTCATCGACCTCACGGAACTGTTCGATCATCCCACGATCGCGGAGCTGGCGAAGCATCTGCAGGGAAAAATGCAGCCCTCAAGCGAGCACCCTACGATGCGCGCGTGAGCGCCCCGCGAGGCTCAGTCGGCGCCGTACAAGGGCTTCTTCAACCGCCAGCGCCGGTAGGACCAGAGCCAATCCGCCGGGTGCTTGAGCACGTCGATCTCGCACGCCCGCGCGTAGCGCTCCGTGATGCCATTCGGCGGGATCGGCTCGCGTCCGTCCCACAACGGCTGCAGCTCCACTTCGTAATAGCCGCGCCTCACCCGGCGCATCACCAGGTACATGATCGGCAGCCGGATCGCGCGGGCGATTTGCTCGGCGCCGATGTAGAAGGCGGTGTCCTGGCCCAAAAATCGAGTCCAGTAACGCTTGTCGGTCGAGACGGGCGCCTGATCCGCGTTCATTGCCACCGCGCGCACGACGCCGCGGCGGTGCAGAAAATCGGCCAGCAACTCCTTGGCCGGCACCAGCCGCGCGCCGAAGCGCGAGCGGATCATGAGCATCAAGCGCTCGGCCCACGCATCATGCAGCGGTTTATAGGCCGCATCCACGGGATAGCCCAGCTGCAACGTCACCCCCTGCAGCAGCCACTCCCAATTGCACAAATGCGAGGTCACGAACATGACCGACTGGCCGGCGTCCAAGAAGCTCCGAGCAAGCGGCAAATTGAGAATATGGACGTGCGCGCTCATCTGCGCCGGGCTGAGCGATGCCGACTTCAGCACCTCCACCATGACATCGCAGAAGTTCTTGAGAAAGCGTTTGTGAATGCGGGTCCGCTCGGCCTCCGACAGAGCCGGAAAGACCTTTGCCAGCTGCTCGCGGATGACGCGCTGCCGATGACGCACGACGTAATACGCAAGAAAGTAAAGAAACCCCGAAAATGCGTAAAGCGCCCACATGGGCAGGCGGGACAGGACTTTGACCATGCCTCAGGGAGCTCGGCCAAAACTGAGAATGCGCAGGCTCGACAGAGCGATGTCTGCGAGAGCCGGCATGAGGCTCGGCTTGAGCAGATTGGCATTGAACTGCGCCATCCGCCGATTATTCTCGGCATAGCAGGAGGCCAGAAACCGGCGAAACGTCAAATCCTGGAGAAACACGTTCGCTTGCGTCGCCGCAAAATCGCGGCCGCCATTGACTTCCCGTCCCCGGCTAACTACTCCGAACATGCGCCGCAGAGCCCGATAGTAAAAGCGCAGGGATGTCAGCGCTCGGCGCCAGGCCGCCCCCTGCCCCTGTCGCGCCGCGTGCCACGCCATCCAATTGACGAAGAACACGATATGGCGAGTCTCTTCGTACATTAGGGTTTCGAAAATGGAAAACATGCTCTCCGGCAGAAATGCCGACTGGCGCGCGAGCTTGAAGGCGCCAAATCCGAGGAATGAATCAAGGCACTCGCCGAATCCGAAATCCTTGAACGCCATTTCGACATCCCCTGCAATCGGCTCGAGCGGCAGCTCGGTGACGGCGATGTGGTAGCGTCTCACCATTTCGCGCAACAAGTCCGCATGGCGCGTCTCCTCGCGCCCCTGCAGGTCGACCGCATTGCGCACAATCGGCTCGTCGATCGTTTTCGCGAACGCCTGCACGATCATCCCGGCACGGCGCTCCGTATGCAAAACTTCCTGCCAGAACGGCACGCTGCGAAGCTTCTCAAGATCCGCCCCGGACAATTCGGGCCAGGGCAGCGTGGTCGGATCATAGTCCGTATAGCTGTCAACGAATTCCTGACAGAAGAGCTCGCGATGAGCGTCAGAGCCAATTTTTATCCTCGTCGGTGCGTTCATAGAGTTGTTTTAGTCCCCGTCGCCGGGTCCTGTTTCGCGTGCGCAGGGACGCATCCGCTCTATGATACGTTGAGTCGGCCTCAATTACTCCTTTTCGGCCGAGAGCGCCGGCGTGGGGCCCTACGCAGACTGCCTTGGACCAAGGGCTACTTGCCGGCGCCACGGACTGAAGCAAGATTCGCGATGAATCTTGTGCGGTGGTCGTTGGTTTTCGGATCGCGCGTGGTTTAGGTTTTGGCATCACGGGACGGCCAGCAAACCTTCGACCCGTCAGCGCAGCCCGCGGGCCGCCCGGACAAATTGTCAGGAGACATCATGTCGCACTCGACTCATTCTTCGACGGCGCTGAGCGGCACTGACGCGCCGGCGGCCGAGCGGCCCAGAGCCCGCGCGCACCCCTGGCGAGTGCTCTTCGGGATCGCGCTCCTGGCGACTCTGGCCAGTTGCGACAACGGCTACAATTACTACAATTGCTACAACTGCGGTGTGCCGCCTACCGAGATCTCGCAGGGAGTGGTCACCGGGAATCTCAACGGTAATGGCTTTACCAGCGTCGTCGCGCTGAGCACGATCGCGCCGTGGACCCCGGGGTCTGGCAACCTCAAAGTCTATCTCTCGACGGGAGCAGGCGCCTTTGCATCACCGGTGTTCGTCTCCGACGGCGATAATCCGCTCTATGCGGCGAGCGCCGACCTTAACGGCGATGGCCTGCCGGACGTGGTCACGGCGAGCTTTGATGACGGCACGCTGGCCGTATTCTTCAACGACAAGAGCAGCCCGGGAACCTTGAACACGCCGCTGGTGCTGACGAGTCCCGGCGCCTCGCAGGTTGCGATCGGTGATATGAACCACGGTGGCCTGCCGGATTTGGTATCCGCCGACTATGGCGTCTCGCTATTCGTCCAGACTTCTCCGGGCACTTTCGCGGCACCCATCAGCCTGTATTCGGGCGGCGCCAACTGGGTCGCCGTCGGCGATTTGAATGGCGACGGCAATCTGGATGTGGCCTTGACCGACAGTGTCGGCGTCAAGGTGCTGCTGCACACCGGCGCCGCCTCCGCGACCACTTATGCGCCGCCGGTCAGCGTATTTACACAGACCGCCAATGCGAACGTGGCCGGCGCGAACCTCATCGCAATCGCGGATGTGAACGGTGACGGCGCCAACGATCTGGTGATCACGGACCCGGGCCCGACCGGGGGCATGACCCCGACGGTCAATATCCTCCTGCAGAATCCGGCCAGCCCGGGTACCTTCCTCGCGCCGGTGAGTTACCCGATTGCCGCGCAGGATCTGTCGCAGTCGATCGTGGTCACGGATGTGGACGGCGATGGCCGCCCGGATATTGTCATCGGCGGATTACAGACCGTCACGGTGCTGCTGCAGAAGCACGCGCCGGCGGCGCCCGGGACGTTTATGGCCGCGACCGTGTACGCGGCGCCGGGCGCCAACGAGATTACAGTGGCGGACATCAACGGCGATGGCAAGCCAGATATCGTCGTCAGCAATGGGGTGACCCATCCGGTCGTGAACGGCGTAGTGACGACGCATCCCGGCGTGCTGCTGCAGAGCGCCACCTCACCCGGCACATTTGGAGCGCTGCAGGACCTGCCCTAACGCGAACTATTCATGAACGATACGCATTCTCATGCACCAAGGCTGGATCAGATAGGTATTTTCCGGACCGCCGTAAATCCATGAATAGTCCCGGCTCACGATGAGCACAGCAGAATTCAAGAGGGGCGGGCTCTGCGACTAACTCGCGGAGCTATCCGACGAAAGACTGCCGACCCGCCTCTCCACTTCGCGCAGCATCCTGGGAAGCGCAAATATCACGTGCTCTTCCCGCCCCTTGAGCTCCTCGACCACCTCGCCGCCCCATTCGCGCAGCTGCCTGATGACGCCCTGGACCAGGATTTCGGGAGCGGACGCACCGGCCGTCACGCCGATGGTCTTGGCGCCCTCGAACCACTCGCGGTGCAAATGCTCAGGCCCATCGACCAAATAGCCCGGAATGCCGGCTTTATCGGCCATTTCACGCAATCGATTCGAATTCGAACTCGACTGCGAGCCGACGACCACCAATCGGTCGCAGCGCCCGATCAAATCCTTAACCGCATCCTGGCGGTTTTGGGTGGCGTAGCAGATATCCTCCTTCACCGGCGCTTTGAGCCCCGGGAACCGGTTGCGCAGCGCCTCGACGATCGATGCCGTGTCGTCCACCGACAGGGTCGTTTGCGTCACGAACGCCAAGTGCTCGGCGTTGCGCACCTTGATGCGCGCCACATCCTCGACCGTCTCGATCAGATAGATGCTCCCGCCGTACGAGGCGTCGAATTGTCCGATGGTGCCCTCGACTTCCGGATGGCCGAGGTGGCCGATCAAGAACACCTCGCGCGCCTCGCGGGCGTAGCGCGTCACCTCCATGTGGACCTTCGTCACCAGCGGACAGGTGGCGTCGAACACCTTCAGCGAGCGGCGCGTCGCCTCCATCTGTATCGCACGGGAAACACCGTGGGCGCTGAAGACCACGGTTGCGCCATCGGGCACTTCGTGCAACTCCTCGACGAACACTGCGCCGATCGTGCGCAGCCTGTCCACCACGTATTTGTTGTGTACCACCTCGTGCCGCACATAGATCGGCGCGCCGAACAAGTCGATCGCGCGCTCCACGATGTCGATGGCGCGATCGACGCCGGCACAGAATCCCCGCGGATTGGCTAATAAGATTTGCATTTTCAGTCTACGCCTTTGCTCTGCTGCGTTTGGGTTCGAGCAACGCGTCCAGCAACAGGCACGCCGCTCCGACCGTGATCGCGGAATCCGCCACGTTGAATGCCGGAAAATACGCGCGATCCCAGTGAAAGTGGATGAAATCGACGACAGCCCCCAGTCGAATGCGATCGATGACGTTGCCGATGGCGCCGCCGAGCACCAGCGCCAGCCCGGTCGCCAGCAGCCCATGAGTGCCGCGGGGCAGGCGCCACAGCCACGCCGTGATCGCAATGCTCACCCCTATGGCAAGCACGATGAAGAACCAGCGCTGCCAACCCGAGGCCGACGCGAGGAAGCTGAAGGCGGCGCCGACATTGTGCATGCGCGTAATGTCGAGGATCGGCAGCACGGTCGTGAACTCGAACTCGCCGTAGTGCCGTGTGATGTAGGCCTTGGTGAGCTGGTCCGCGAGCACAATGAATGCGGACAGCAGCAGCCATACGGCCGCCCGGCCACGGTTCTGTTCGACGGTCATGCGAAAAAGCGCTCCTCACCGGGTCCCTCGACGTTGACGACGCAGCGCGCGCAAAGTTCCGGATGGCGCGGATCGCTGCCGACGTCGCTCCGCAAGTGCCAGCAACGCACGCACTTCGGCTGCGAGCTCGGTTGGACCTCGATCCACACTCCCTCCGCATGCGCCGGCACGGCCTCCGCAGGCGGCGTATCGACCTCGATGACTCGCGCTTGGCTGGTAATCAGCAGGAATCGCAATTCGTCGCGCAGCGCCGCGAAGCGGGCCGCCTGCTCGGCCGGTGCGAAAACCGCCACCTCCGCCTCGAGCGGTGCGCCGATTGCGCCCGCGGCCCGCAACCGTTCCAGTTCGCGCGCCACATCGGCCTTGAGCGCGATGAACGCCGGCCAATCGATTTCGGAGGCCCGTTCCGCGCCGGCGGGAAACTGGTGCCAGGTGTTCAGAAACACGGATTCATTGCGCTCGCCGGGCAGAAAGCTCCAGACCTCCTCGGCGGTGAAGCTCAAGATGGGGGCGAGCCAGCGCACCATCGCCTCCGCCACTTGGAACATCGCTGTCTGGGCAGAGCGCCGCGGCGAGCTGCCGGCGCCCGTCGTGTACAGACGATCCTTGATGATGTCCAGATAAAAGCCGCCGAGTTCGACCACGCAGAAATTGTGCACCTTCTGGTAGATGTCATGGAACTCGTAGTTGCGGAAGGCCGTGACGACATCATTCTGCAGCGCAAACGCCTTGCTGATGGCCCACTGATCGATCGCCACCAGCTCATGCCAGGGAACCGCATGCCGTTCGGGGTCAAAGCCGTGCATGTTGCCCAGCAGAAATCGCAGCGTGTTGCGCATGCGGCGGTAGGAATCCGCCATGCGCTTCAGGATTTCATCCGACACGGCCATCTCATTGGCGTAGTCGGTCGCGGCGGTCCAGAGGCGCACCACATCCGCCCCCAGGGTACTCGTCAATTTCTGCGGCACCAGCGTGTTGCCGATGGACTTGGACATCTTGCGGCCTTTCTCGTCCACCGTGAATCCGTGCGTCAGCACGGCGCGATAGGGCGCACGACCGTGCATGGCGACCGAGGTCAACAGCGAGCTGTGGAACCAGCCGCGGTGCTGATCGGACCCCTCCAGATACAGGTCGGAAGGCGCCGTGATCTCGTGCCTCAGCTGCGCGACGCAATGATGCGCCACGCCGGAATCGAACCACACATCCATGACATCGCTCGCCTTGTCGTATTGCGCGGCATCCGCACCCAGCAGGCTCGCCGCATCGAGGTCGAACCAAGCATCGATCCCGTGGCGCTCGACTCGCTTGGCGATCTCCTCGATCAATTCAGCCGTTCTCGGATGCAGCTCGCCGGAGACTTTATCGGCGAACAAGGGAATCGGAACACCCCACGTGCGCTGCCGCGAGACGCACCAATCCGGGCGGCTTGCGATCATGCTGCTGATGCGCTGCTCGCCCCATGCAGGCATCCAATCGACGTGCGCAATCGACTCGAGTGAACCTTTGCGCAGACCCGCCTGATCCATACTGATGAACCATTGAGGCGTGGCACGAAATATCACCGGGGTCTTGTGACGCCAACAATGCGGATAGGAATGATGATACGGTTCGCCCTTCAGCAGGCGGCCGTGCGAGCGTAAGACTTCGATCACGTGTGCATTCGCGTCGAACACTTGTTCGCCCGCGAACAGCGGGGTGGACGGCAGGAATCGACCGTCACCGCCTACGGGGTTGTCGATTTCCAAGTTGTAGCGCCGGCCCACGATATAGTCGTCCAGCCCGTGTCCGGGTGCCGTATGCACTGCACCCGTACCGGCGTCGAGCGTAACGTGATCGCCCAGGATCACCGGCACCTGACGATCGTAAAGTGGATGCTGCAATTGCAGATGTTCGAGAGCGGCGCCCTTGGCCTCGGCGATGACCGTCCAATGGGACACCCCGAGCGTGTGCATGATCGACTTGACGAGCTCACTCGCCAACATCAGCCTTTCGCGCCCTTCGCCCAAGTCGAATTCCACCAGCGCATAGTCCAGCTGCGGATGAACTGCGACCGCGCGGTTTCCGGGCAGCGTCCAGGGGGTCGTGGTCCAAATGGCGAGCGAGGTGGGCACGTCCTCGAAGAGTTCGCTCTGGTCGGTGAGCGCAATGGCGAAGCGCTGCGCCAAATCGGCCCGGTCAGTCACCTCGAAGCGCACGTACACGCTGGGAGAGGTCCTGTCCTCGTACTCGACCTCTGCCTCGGCGAGCGCCGAGCGGCAGTTCAGGCACCAATGCACCGGCTTATAGCCTTTGTACACGTGACCATTCTTGATGATGACCGCAAAGGCGCGCAGCTGCTCGGCCTCGTAACGGGGCGCCATGGTCAGGTACGGATGGTCCCAATCGCCGAGGACGCCCAAGCGCTTGAAATCCTTGCGCTGCGCATCCACCTGCTTGTAGGCGTAATCGCGGCAGGCGGCGCGAAACGCCTTGGCATCGACTTTTTGCCCCACACGTCCAAGCGTTTTCTCCACCTGCATCTCGATGGGCAGTCCATGGCAATCCCACCCGGGAACGTAGGGCGCGTCGTACCCATCGAGGGTGCGCGCCTTGATGATGATGTCCTTGAGAATCTTATTGACCGCGTGGCCCAAATGAATCGCACCGTTGGCGTACGGCGGTCCGTCCGTCAGTATGAATGCCGGACGACCCTTGGCCTCCTCGCGTATCTTCTGATACACGCCGAGGCGCTCCCATGCGGCCAGCATCGCCGGCTCACGCTTCGCCAGATCCGCCTTCATGGGGAAACCCGTGTTCGGCAGGTTGATCGTATCTTTGTAGTCAGCCACTAGTCACCTTCGACAAAAGCTCGCGCGCCTGCGCCGCATCGTCCTTCATTTGCGCGACCATTGAATCCAACGAATGGAACTTGACCTCATCGCGCAACTTGGCGATGAATTCGACCTCGATGAGGCGTCCATACAGATCGCCGGCAAAATCGAACACATGCACCTCGAGCAGGGGTTCGCTGCCGTTCACCGTAGGCCGAGTGCCGAGGCTCGCGACGCCGCCCAGCGGCTCCGGGTGGATGCCGAGCACCCGCACCGCCAACACACCCCACATCGGCGACTTGCGGCGCATCAGCCGCATATTGGCCGTGGGAAACCCCAACTTTCGGCCGAGCTCCTCGCCATGTGCGACGCGACCGATCATACGATAGGGGCGTCCCAACAGGCGCGCCGCACCCGAATAATCCGCACGCTCCAAACGCTCGCGCACCGCCGTACTGCTGACTCGAACGCCGTCGACCACGAACGGCGCGATCTGCTCGACACCGAAGCCATGCGCCCGGCCTGCCTCTCGCAGACTGTCGATCGTGCCGCAGGCATTGCTGCCGTAGCGAAAATCGTCTCCGACCACCACATGCCGCGCACCCAAGCCTGCGACAATCAGCTGATCAACGAACGATTGCGGGCTCATCGCACGCATTCGCTCGTCGAAGCGCAGGGTCACCAAGCGATCGACTGCGAGCGCCTCGAGGGCGACGAACTTCTCGCGCCAACGGGTAAGGCGCGGCGGCGCCCCGTCAGGATCGATGAACTCTTTGGAGCTCGGTTCGAACACCAGCACCGTAGCGGGAGCGCTCAATTCCGCCGCGCGCCGCTTCACGGCACTGATCATCTGCTGGTGGCCCAGGTGCACGCCGTCATAATTGCCCACGGTGAGTACGCAGCCCCGAGCGGCGTTGGAAATGTTCTGCAGACCGCGCACTAGTTCCATGGCGAAATCTTGTAATTATACGCATGTGGCGAGCACCGGCCGGCGCATTGACAAGCGCACAGCCGAGCCGGAGAATGTGCGGCTATTTTGGGGGCCTCGACCGACCCCAATCGTCCCTCTAGGAGCCTACGCTTGGCGAATACGAAATCTGCTGAGAAAGCTGCCCGACAGTCGACCGCGAATCGCGCTCGCAACGACGCTTTGACCTCCCGGCTGCGCAGCGCCATCCGTAAGGCCACTCTGGCGCTCAGAGCGGGCAAGCAGGAAGACGCCGCTGCCGCGCTCGCCGATGCAACACCGATCATCGACAGCATGGTCAATAAGGGCATCATTCACCGCAATAAGGCCGCGCGGCACAAGAGCCGCTTGACCAAACAGATACGCGCGCTCGCGAAGTAATTCACGCGGCGCTCTGCGCTGAGCTCCGCGGGTGCTCTTCAAGGTAGCGCATCACCGCCTGTTTGAGTTCATCGGTCCCCGCTCCGGTGGCACCGGAGACCAGCAACACCGGACCCTTCCATCGAAGCAGCCGCACGATGTCCCCGGCGCGCCGCTCGACTTCTTTGGGCTCCAGGAGATCGATTTTGTTGATGACCAGCCACCGCTCCTTGGCGGCGAGATCGGTTGCGAATTTCTTCAGTTCGGCGGCGATGGTGCGCGCATCTTTGACCGGATCGGCTCGCGGATCCGGCGGCGCAATATCGATGAGATGCAACAGCACACGCGTGCGCTGCAGATGTTTCAAGAAGCGAATGCCGAGGCCCGCCCCCTCCGCGGCGCCCTCGATCAGACCGGGAATGTCGGCCATCACGAAGCTGCGGCCGGGACCCGCGGTCACCACGCCCAGATTGGGGTGCAAGGTCGTGAACGGATAATCGGCCACTTTCGGACGTGCGGCGGAAACCGCGCGGATCAAAGTGGACTTGCCGGCATTCGGGAGACCGAGCAGTCCGACATCCGCGATCAATTTCAATTCCAGCGCCAGCTCGCGCTTTTCTCCCGGCAAACCCAGACCGGCCTTGCGCGGCGTGCGGTTGGTGCTCGATTTGAAGCGAGCGTTGCCCCAGCCGCCTTTGCCGCCCTTGGCGACCAGTAGGGTTTGGCCCTCCACCGTCAGATCGCCCAATTGCTCTCCCGTGTCCCGATCGGATACCACCGTGCCGACCGGCACCGGTACGTAGACATCGTCGCCCCCGTGACCGCTGCAATCGTTGCCGCTGCCGCCCTCGCCGTTCTGACCCCTGTAAGCGCGCGAGATCCTAAAATCCGCCAACGTATTCATGCCCTCCACCGCTTTGAGGTACACGCTGCCGCCCATGCCCCCGTCGCCCCCGTCCGGCCCGCCGAACGGCACGAATTTTTCGCGCCGGAAGCTCACGCAGCCGCGGCCGCCGTTCCCGGCCTGTACTTTGAGGTTGGCTTCGTCGATGAATTTCATGGAAGTGCCGGACTCAAAAAACTAAAAAGGGGAACAGGTACCTCCCCTGCCCCCCTTTTCGCAGTCGACCGGGCGAGCTCGAGCCCCCCGCCGCCGCGGTGATGTTACTTGGTAATCACGCTCACGTAAGTGTGCCGTTTCGCGCCCTTGACGCGAAACTCAACGACGCCGTGGGCGGTCGCGAACAATGTGTGGTCGGTACCGATACCGACGTTGACGCCGGGGCGATAAACGGTCCCACGCTGACGAATCAGAATATTGCCCGCAAGCACATCTTCACCGCCGAACTTCTTGACGCCCAGACGCTTTGAGTGCGAATCACGGCCGTTGCGCGTGCTGCCGCCGGCTTTTTTGTGTGCCATTTGAGTATCTCCTCAAGAAATCCTAAGCAACGATCTGCGTGATTTTCACATCGGTATACGGCTGCCGATGAGTTTTCTCGCGCTTGTAGTGCTTGCGCCGACGAAATTTGACAACGCTCACCTTGTCGCCCTTGCCGTGACCCTCGACCGTCGCCACCACCCTGGCCGTGCCTACGTAGGGCGCGCCGATCGTCACAGAGGAACCGGCACCGACCAGCAGCACCTGATTGAACTCGACGCTTGCGCCCTGAGCTGCATCGAGCTTCTCGATACGCACCACGGCACCTTCTTCGACGCGGTACTGTTTACCGCCCGTGGCAATCACGGCATACATGCTTGACAACTCCAGCTGGGCGAACCTCAAGGGGCTCGCAAAAGAGCCGCAAATTGTACGGCGCCGGGCCGAACAGGTCAAACCAGGCCCTGTAAGGGAGTGATGCCCCCGTTTTTGGCTTCGCGCCGCGCGCCGCGCCCCGCAGCGCTCGCCGGCAACGGCCCGACGCTCCGGCGAATGCAGAGCGCGGTCAGTGCGCCGCGCCAGCATATTCTTAGGTACCATGGCGCATTCGCCTGAGCATTTCATGACACTAGAACAGATTCGCAAGTTAGTAACCGCTGATTTCGAGGCCGTCGACAAGGTCGTCAAACGTCGTTTGCACAGCCAAGTGACTCTCGTCGACCAGGTGGCCACCTACATCATCCACTCCGGCGGCAAGCGTTTGCGCCCTCTGTTGGTGCTGCTGGCCGCACGCGCATGCGGACACCGGGGCGAACAGCATATCGATGCGGCCGCCATCATAGAGTTCATTCACACCGCCACTTTGTTGCACGACGATGTGGTCGACGGCTCGTCTCTGCGCCGCGGCCGCGAGACGGCCAACGAAGTATTCGGCAATGCAACCAGCGTTCTCGTGGGCGATTTCCTGTACTCGCGCGCCTTTCAGATGATGGTAGCGCTCGACCGCATGCGCATCATGCACATCCTTGCCGATGCGACCAACGCCATCGCCGAGGGCGAAGTGCTGCAACTCATGAATGCACGCGATCCCAACACCAGCGAGGCGCGCTACATCGACGTGATTCACCGCAAGACCGCTCGGCTGTTTCAGGCCGGGGCGCAGATCGGCGCGGTGCTCAGCGATGCCCCAGCCATCATCGAGGATTCCCTCGCCCGCTATGGCAAACACATCGGCACCGCCTTTCAACTCGTCGACGACACGCTCGACTATCAGGCCGACGAAGCCAGGCTCGGGAAACACCTGGGCGACGACCTGGCGGAGGGAAAACCCACTCTCCCGCTGATTTACGCAATGCAGCACGGCGATGACGAACAGCGCCGAATGATCCGGCACGCCATCGAAAACGGCGGCCTCGGTCATCTCCAGGAAATCACGCGCGCCGTTGCAACCCTCGGGGGGCTTGCGTACACTGCGCGACTCGCGCAAAACGAGGCGGATCAGGCGCTTGCCGCGCTGACGCCCCTTCCCGAGACCGTTTTCAAAGAGGGTTTGAGCGAACTGGCCAAATTCGCTGTGGCACGCAAGCATTGAAGGCAGCGACGAAATCGGGGTGTAGCTCAGCCTGGTAGAGCACTACGTTCGGGACGTAGGAGTCGCAGGTTCAAATCCTGTCACCCCGACCATTGATTTCAGGGTCTATTCCGGGCACATGGGTAACAGATTATTCCGGCCGTTTACGCCCTTTGCTCACCACCAGCCCATGCCGATCGAGGACCGCATGCACGGTGCTGATGGCGGGAAGCTGGATGTCGGTATGCAGGCGCCTGATCTTCTCGCGGATCTTCGGGGCTCCCCAGCTCGAGTGTTCGCGCTTGAGCTCCACGATGAGCTTCTCGATCTCTGCGGGCGCTACGGTTGAGAACGCCGCTCAGTCCGGTAGCTTATCGACGATATCCCTGATTGATCGCATTGCCGCTTGCACCGAGGCTGCCGCGTCGCCCCCGTTGAAGGCTTCCAGCGCAACGGCCGCCGTCTTCAAATGCCCAATCACGGCGTCGTTCTCCGTCTCCTGATCTATCTCGGTGCGGCACTCGTAAATCACGCGCACAGCCATTTCGAAATTCTTGTAGCCCTTCTTCGCCGCTGTCTCGCGCTGCGCCTTTTCTATCCCTTCGGCTGCTTCTCTCAGCTTCTGATCGACGAATCGGTGCGAGGCCCCTGTCATCATTACCATGGGATTCCCCTTAGTTGCTGTCGCGCGCAAGCCGTAACATCTGAACGGCCTTACCGATCAGACTAATTGCGTCCGCCACGCCTGGCAACAGTTCGGGTTTGACGTTCGGAATCAGCGCCTCGTTGTTGACGGCTACGGCCGGCGTCGTGCGAGTGTTATCCGACCTGATTGGGGGGCTCGGGCTGAGAATCGACGTACCTGCGAGCTCGCGTGGAAGCTATCGTCGATAACGACGGCGCCAAGCACGTACCGATCATGCCATACCCGCAGCGCTGAACCCGCTCAGGCGGGGTATGGCGATTTTGGCGGACCACAGGTGTCTTCTCGATCGCCTCGGCGTTCTCGATCGTGATGCAATCAGGTTGTTGTGGAGGCCAACCCCATCGGATCGTCCCCCTTCGGATTCAATTAGACACTGCGTAGCAGCGCCTAGCCCCGTGATCTGCTTCGGTCAAGCGTGCTAGCGAAATGGATTGAGGATCACAACGCTCTCCACGTCTCTTCCGTGCGCCATATCCTCGGAGTAAAGCTGCTGACATCCAAGCGCGCGAGCCGCGGCGATGATGGCGCTGTCCCAATACGAGAAGCCGTGCTTCGCTTTGATATCTAGCGCCTGGGTGAGAATTGAGGCCGTAATGTCCTGCACCGCAAAGCGCATCCAGGTATGAATTAGACCGGCAGCGATCTGGTGCGGTATTGGATCCGGCCGCGAGGCCCGTGTCGCTTGGACGTAGAATTCCTGCAGCACTTGAACCGACAAAGCGCCGCCGTCCTCGTCCAGAAGCATTATCGCCTGCTCGCGCTTGCGCGTCTCGTTTGGGTCGCGGCTGATCGAATACAGCAGAATATTGGTATCTAGGAAATGAAGATTGCTCACGAGCGGGCGCGATCGTGCAGCTCGTCCCGAGATTGCTTGTCCGATGCCCGAAAAGAAGTAATACGCTCGCGAAGCGCGCGCTCCTCGCGTTTCAGGCGCTCGACCTGGCTTTCCCCGGAGCCGAGCCTAACGAGGAACTCCTTAACCATTGCGGAAATAGATGTATCCCGCTCAGCTGCGATCATGCGGGCGCGGCGGTACGTGTCGTCATCAAGTGATACTGTGACATTCTTCACATACGCACAGTACCACAGGACCTCCTTTCGATCAAGGCGCTCGGCAGGCTACGTTCGGGACGTAGGAGTCGCAAGTTGTTAAATTCATGAGCAACCGCGAGCAAAATCCGATGGGTGAGAAGCCTAACCGTTGGCGCTTCTTGTAGGCATCCTCGCCGCGCCGCTCAAGCTTGCAAGACGATGATTGGCATCTCAAGTCATTGCGCGATCTTAAATACTAGACAGCGCCAGGTACTCGATCGCCGCTTGATTAATTGGCGCGCCCGGACGGATTCGAACCGCCGACCAACTGGTTCGGAGAAAGAAACTCGGGCATGCGCGTCACCAACCAACCCTCTATATACAAACGCTTCCTCGCGTGAGTGTGCTGCGGTTCTCAAAACTCCCCAGCTGCCCCGGTTCCGCGACGCAGTTCGCGCCGCTGTGTACTCCGTGCGCTAGAGTTATCCGTTGAATCCTACCAGTACGGCGGCATCCGCGCCCGCGGCATCTGGAGTGACAACATATGTGGAGATTTGACCATAAGACCTGCGCGACTCTCGCTCTGATGACCCTCGCCAGCCTAGTCGGAATGGCCCCGGTCGATGCGCAGAGCGAAGCCGTGCGGGATAGGCATGAGCACCAGTCTTCCGAGGGCGCGCGGCATGCCGCGCAGCGCGAGGCTGGGACGCGACAGAGCCGTACTTATCCCGCACGCGCGCGGGCTGCACATACCGCCGCGCGTGGGGGGGCGTCCTATGCGCGCCAGCGCCAGGTCGCGAACGATCACCGGGAACTGGTCGGTCGCAGCATCAAGGAGCCGCGCCCGGCGGCTGTTAGCGTCATGGGCGGAACCCATCTCGCCGGTGGCGGCGGAGTGCACGAGGTCTCCCGCGACCTCGCCGGGGGCCAGATCCACGTCGTGCGTTACAACAACACCCTCAACGGCACGGTCGAGCGCACTATTCGGCCGGGTCTAATGAGCCGCACCTTCGTCAGCGGCGGACGCGTCCTGTATGCGCACGTCTACCAACAGCATGTCTGGCACCAATTCGGCAGATCGTTCGCGTACGAGACGTTCGTGCCGGCGGTGCGGTATCCCGGGGTCTACTATGCCTGGGCGCTCGCCGCATGGCCGCGTCCGATCAGCTATGCCTGGGATTGGCAGGTGCAACCCTGGTATCCGATTTACAGGTCGCAGTTCACGCCGTATCCGGTGTACACGAGCCCGGATCTGTGGATGACCGACTACATCATTGCCCAAAGCATGCAAACGGCCTATCAGGCGCAGACCGTCGCGCCGGCATCGCAACCGGCACAACAGGGCGCTCCTGCGGCACCAGCGCCGGATTTGAACGTTGCGGCGCCCGCTGCACAACTTAGCGACTCGGCGCCGCCTGCGCAACCGAGCGATGCACCGCCGGTGTCGCAATCGAGCGTTACGCCGGCCGCGCCGGTAGCACTCCCGCCGCCGATCACGCCACAAGTCAAGGCACAGATCAACGCCCAAATCAAAGTTCAGCTGCAGGAGCAACAAGCCGCTGCAGCGATGCCGGCGACTCTAACGACTCAGAGCACGCCGCCTGCGCTTAGGCCCAATCACGTGTTCTTTCAAGTCGTACAGCCGATCGACGTTCCGTCAGGCACTGCCAACGGCCATTGCTCGTTAAGCGCCAATGATTACATCAAGCGTACCGGGGCAATGAGCAATGACGATTGGATGATTCCGGTGGTGGTCGAGCTGAGCCGACCATCCGACTGCCCTGAGGGCTTGCGGACACGTATTGGGCTCAACGATCTCAACGCCATGGAGAACGAGCAGGAGGCCCAGGTCATGGCGGCGATGCAAGCGGCCTCCAAGAGCATGGGACCGAATGGACCGCCGAGCGGCCCCGGGGCGCACCCGACCTTGATTGCCGACGGCAACGCGGCTCCAGATCCGATGGCGCTAGATGCAATCCGACAGACGGAGTAAGCGAGCGCCTGCTGCTGCCGCGCAGACGAGTCCTCGGTATCGATCATGATCGGCGAACTCATAGACCACTATCGCATTCTGGAACTCGTCGGTCGTGGCTCAATGGGCGTCGTTTACAAAGCGCTCGACTTGAATCTCGACCGGCAGGTCGCGATTAAAGTGATGAGCGCCGAAGCCCGCAACGACCCTGCCTTCGTCGAGCGCTTCCGTCAGGAAGCGCGCATGCAAGGCGCGCTCAATCACCCAAACATTGCGCTGCTCTTCGATTATTTCGTCCACGACGGCACACCTGTCGCAGTGATGGAGTTCATCGACGGCGAGAGCTTCGAGCAGTTGATCCGGCGGCGCGGACCAATCCCGGCACACGAGACCATACCGATCTTCAAGCAAGCGTTGCGCGGGGTCGCTGCCGCGCATCGCGCCGGCATCATCCATCGCGATCTCAAGACGGCCAATCTGATGATCACCTGGGGCGACATCGTCAAGGTGATGGATTTCGGCATTGCCAAGCGCCAGAGCGCGACGGGGGCAACCAAGGCCAGCACCAGCATCGGCAGTCCGCTGTACATGGCGCCCGAGCAGATCCTCGGTCGCGCTGTCGATTGCCGCACCGACGTGTACGCCCTCGGGATTACGCTCTACCAGCTCTTGAGCGGGCAGCCACCGTTCAATCCCCGCGGCAAGACCGAGTACAGTGTCTTGAACGCCCATGTGAACGATCTGCCGGAGCCGCCGACAGTCCACTTTCGCGATATTCCGCAGCCTCTCGTGGACGTCGTGATGCGCTCGCTCGCTAAGGAACCCGAGGCGCGCTTCCAGAGTGTGGACGACTTCATGCGTGCGCTACCGGATGTAACCCCACCCAATGCGGTCGCACCGCGGGTGAATCGGATCGGCACGGTGGCAATACCACAGGTGGGTCCGACCGGAACGGTGAAGATACCTGGAGCGGGTCCGACCGGCACGGTAGCGATACCGCGGGTGGGTCCGACCGGCACGGTGGCGATACCACGGGTGGGTCCGACCGGCACGATGGCGATACCACGGGTGGGCCCGACCGGCACGATGGCGATGCCACGGGTGGGACCGACTGGCACGGTGGCGATCGAGGCCTCGCCGCCAATGAGCGGGGATCCGGTCGCCCCTGGCGAGCCCACCAGCACTACGGTGTTCGAATACGCGTCGTCGACGCACCGCGACCCACCCGGCCCGATGGCGTTCGACAACTCCGCTGCGACGGTGTGGCAACAGTCGCACCCGCTCCCGTCCGCGCCGTCACCGGCAGCCACTGCCTCGCCAGCGGTGGCCGCGAATGTTGCGCCTCCGGGAACGCCGGTCGACGCAAGGCTGAGCGACAACTCCACACCACTGTCTCCGGCACGGTCTCCTGCGCCGCAAGGGTTGGGTGTGGCACTGTCGGGTCTCATGCAACGCCTTCGACCTCACCGCGGGGCCTTCGTGGCGGTGCTCGTCACAACACTCGTGTTCGGTACGCTGGTCCGCCACGCAGAGCGGCTGCATGCGACGTCGCGGGGTGCCTCCCTCGGCTCCAGCGGCCCTCGGTTCGCGCTCCCGCAAGCGTCGAAGACGACGCTGGCGCCGGCCTCCACGGGACCTGCTGCGTCGCCGCCCGCGGTTCCGGGTTCGGGGGCCGACCCACTGGTGGCGCCGTCGGCAGATGTGACCGCCGCGCCAGCCGTGGCCGGGACGGCCCCACCGCCCGCCACGACAACCGCGCCCGCACGGCCGGGTCTAGCGGGCACCTGGCGCGGCGCATATGTCGATGCCTCGGGCAAGCAGCTGCTGCGCGTCATCAGTCTGAGCATCGGCCGGGTGCACGACGACGGCGGCATCGTAGGCACATTGCAGTACGAAGCGGCATCGGGAAACGGCGAATGCAAGCTCCACCCGCATGGCAGCACCTATTCGGCCGGCGAGCAGCGGCTGCAGCTGAGTCCCGAGGGCTGCAGTCCGCACTATCCCAAGGAGCTTGGTGTACCGCTTGATTTCGACGGCGTGAATCCGCAGGCGGACACACTCAAGAACGGCCGCATCGAAGCGCCCACCGGCGAAGTGATCCGGGTCAATCTGAAGCGAGTAAGCGGGGTCGATAAGCGGAGTCCAGAGTCGACCCACCCGCCCGGGCACCACTCTAATTTCGCTGATCGCCCCAGCTTCGGGAAAAGGCACCTGGCCTCGGTGAGCGACTCGCCAATCGGGTGCGCCACTACCGCTCGTCCGATTTAAGACCGGAATTCGAGGAGAAATAGAGGCGACGCGCCGTCTCCGCAGCCGTGAAGCACTTGAATAAGAGGGCAAGTACGAGCTCGTCCGTCCAATCCACGTGGAGATCGATGCCCCAGGCCATAGTTTTACTATCGAGACCGCCAAGGGTGGCCCGCGAATCTGGCGGTCTGCCCTTCCTGACTGAAGGTTACCGATGTGCCCGGAATGGACCCTTGATTTGGTGGCGCGGCCGGACGGATTGCTTCGGGGCCTGCGGCCCGTTCTGTTCGAAAACTCAATTTGGCAATCGGCAGCGGCATCTCTTAGCATGAACGCGTGACATGGAAGCCGCGAACCTTTCTGGCGCTACTCGTTGCGGGCATGGGTTGCTGGCTTGATTACGCAACCTAGACTAAAGATTCAATGATGCATGAACGGCCCATCGCAATTGTCAGCGGCGCGACCGGTGGCATAGGCCGCTTTATTGCGCTCGGGCTTGTGCGCGCAGGATACCGTGTCGTGCTGATCGGGCGCGACCCCGCACGCGGCGAAACCGCATTGTCCTGGATCAAGAACGAGGTGCCGGAGGCCTGCGTGGAATTGCAGATCGCCGATCTTTCGCTGCTCGCGGCGACGCGTGCCGTGGGGGAGCGGATCGTTGGGTGTCACGCGAAAATCCATGTGCTCGTCAACAATGCCGGGATATTCGACGCAAAGCGTGTCATGACGGCGGAGGGGCATGAACGCGTGCTCGCGACCAATCTGCTTTCGCCGTTTGTCCTGACCCAATCGTTGCTGCCGGCATTGGTCGCCGGCGCGCCGTCCCGGATCGTCACGGTCGGTTCTTCGACATCGGATCGCGCGCGGATCGACCCCGACAATCTCGAGCTCGGCCGCCGATGGGGGATGGTGCGCGCCTATAGCCGATCCAAGCTCGCGGTCATGATGATGACCTTCGCGCTCGCCAAGCAGTTGGAAGGCACCGGTGTTGTTGCGAACGTGGTGCATCCGGGCCGCGTTGCAACGGGGCTGGTGCGTACTGGCGGCCTCATCGGTTTGGCGTGGCGGTGCATGAGGCCATCCGCGTTGAGCGAAGAACAAGGCGCCGACACCCCGCTCGCCGCGGCTTTGGCTCCCGAATTCGCGACCGTCAGCGGTGTCTACCTCAAGGATCGGCGGGCCGTGCCGCCAAACTGGCGAGCTCGCGATTCGGCGTTGACGGAACTTGTATGGGCGGCGACGCAGCGTCTCGCGACTGCGCGCGCTTCCTCCGGTTGAACAATTGAGCAGCAAACGTCAGCTGCCGATCGAGCCATAGATGCATGCTGCATGTTCTTGCACCGCGTCCAAATGGACCATGCACGTCGAACACGTGCTGTGAAGGTGCGAACAAGTTCGGGTCCTGCAGCCGGGCGGCATTGGGATCCTCGGTCAGTTGCCCCGCGATCCCCAATCGGCTCACACACCAGGCGATCAGACTCGGTGAGATACGGGTCGCCAGCGAGAACGCTGCCGCGGTGCCGCTGATCGTCATCTCCGGCCGCCCGCTCACGACGGCCTGCCAAATGCCCCGCGCTACGACCTCTGGCTGGTAGACGGGCCAGGCGGGGCGCGCAGGCCAGCCCATGTGGCTCGCGGCGTGGCTGAAAAAGGGCGTGTTCACCGCCGGTGGAAACACCGTAGTCACGCGGATAGAGCTGCGTTCGAGCCGGAGTTCTCCGCGGATCGCCTGACCGAATGCCCGCACGGCCGCTTTGGCGCCGGTATATGAGGACATCAACGGCAGACCGTAAAAGGCAATGGCCGAGCACACATTGACGATCGAGCCGAGGCCGCGCTTGCGCATGTGAGCGAGAGCCACGCGCGTACCGTTGACCGTGCCATGATAGGTCACGTCCGTCACCCGTTCGAATTCGACTTCCGGTATATCGGCGAAGCGGCCATAGACGCCGTTGCCGGCGCAATTGATCCACACGTCGATCGGACCGAGTTGGGCGATGATCGCGTCTGCGGCTTCGCGCAACGCGGCGCTGTTGGTGACGTCGGCCTGAGCGGTGACGGCGCGAGCGCCGGTCGCCTCCACGTCGCGGCGGGCCGCCGAAAGCCCTTCGGCGCCGCGCGCGATGAGCCCCACTTGCCAGCCGCGCCGGCCGAACAGGGCCGCGGTGCAGCGGCCGATCCCGGAGGAGCCTCCGGCAACGATGACGACACGCGCGTCGCTCATGGCGGCTTTGCCAGCAGAAGGATTTCGATGTCGGCAGTATACGGCAAATCGTGTTCCGTGAGATCGTTGCTGGCGCGAGGCAACACCTTCACGACCGCTTCGGGCGTCCAGTTCTTCGAACGGATGAGGATCTGTCCCGACCCGTAGTGTCCAGAGACAGAATCGAACCTGGTCAAGCTGCTTCGCGATGATATCCCCATTCGGGTTTCAATTGGCCGACACCACAGGTTTCAATCAGCCGGTATAGATGCTTTCATTTAGCCGATACATTTCGGTCTGGAAGTTAGCTTTCCCTCCGCGCTTGCTGATCATCGGCAATATCGGAAATTCGAAGACACCGGCTCACTGAGCCCGCGTCCTGCGACGCAGAACTCTGCATCCCAAGCGCGATCCGAAGTCGGTGTCACTGACCCTATGCGTATGCGCCAGACAGCTCCACGATCTTTGCGGAAGCGGCAGTCCGAGCGCGGCGGGCACCTCTCACCCACTCGACAATAGGGGCGAAATCCTGCCGTTCCTTCGCGCTCACATCTTCGGCCATCTCAAAAATGCCGACGCCGCTCTCGGCTGCGTTGAGGTAGACCTCCGAGTCTCTGATGCGAGTCAAGAGCGGCATGCCGAGCGACTTGAGAAAGCGCTCCAATGGTTCGTATACCGGCCTGAAATCGCGCACGCGGTTCGCTATCGCGGCAACCTGGATATCGAGTGCTCGAATTCGACCCACGAGGAGAAGTTCCTTGATAAAGTTCGCTGTTGCATGGATGTCAATAGCAGAGGGGGCGACCGGAATTATGATGTAATTGACGTTGTGTAGCATCTCTTGGAGCAGCAACCTGGAAGCTCCTGCTGGCGCATCCACGATCAGCTGCTGCGTATCGCTCTGCACGTATCTGTGGAGGCTGCGCAATCCACCACCCCTTTGCGGCGACGCGTCTGCGCCCCGGATGCTTGGGGCGAGCGGCGAGCGCTGACGCAACCAATGTAAACTCGACCCTTGCGGGTCATAGTCCATGATCGTGGTTGGCACCTTGTTGGCAGCAAAGTAACTCGCGAGATTTGTCGTGACGGTTGTCTTGCCCACGCCACCCTTAGAATTGAGCACCAGAATAGTGTTCATCCCGCGACACCTCGTACCATCCGCCAGAGATGGATTCGGCAGTGGAGCGGGGCTTGCCGGCAAGGCATTACTCCACTGGGTCACCGCCGCCGTTGGTCCTTCGACGCGCAGCGCGCTCCACTCTTCGGCGATCGCCATCATGAACCCCGATGGGTATGGATTCCCAGATGTTGTGGACAAGTGCTCCGAGAATGAGTATCAAGTACACCGATTACGAGCACCGTACCCGACAAACACCCGGAGGCACCGAACCACCAGATAACTCGTCGAGCCTCCATTACGCTCCATGCAACGCGAAACAATGGTCGGTTCTGTCGGCGCAAATGCGATACTGTTGAATGCTATTGAATTCGGTGGCGACAGACCATGCGGCAGTTCACAGCTATTCCCCTCTTTTTTTTACATAATAGTACGATTGGGCAATCCGAACGTAACAACGTATCGGTCAGGCGGCCCATAGGTGTGTTTTCGGCGGCGTTAGATGGAGCGGGCCTCGCTCGAGCCTTATGCGGTGCCTGGTTTCGGAAACGGCAATACATAAACGCGTTTGCCGGTCGCTGCGAAGATGGCATTGGCAACGGCCGGTCCTACTGGAGCCACCCCCGGCTCGCCCACACCGGTGGGAGCCTCCATCGATGGCACGATGTGCACTTCAACCTTCGGCATCTCGTTCATTCGCAGCACTCGATAACTGTTGAAGTTCTCCTGCTCCACACGGCCTTCCTTGAGCGTGATCGCACCATACAGCACGGCCCCGAGACCGAATCCGATGCCACCCTCCATTTGTGCCGCAATGACGTCGGGATTGATGGGTATGCCGCAGTCGACCGCGCACACCACACGATCCACGGAAACGTAACCCTTATCATCGACGCTGACCTCGGCCACTTGTGCGACGAAGGTCTTAAACGCTTCGGCCACCGCGATGCCGCGACCTTTGCCCTTGGGCAGCGGTGCACCGCTCCAGCCAGCCTTCTCTGCGGCGAGCTCGAGGACGCCTTTCATGCGCGGATGGTGCTCTAGCAGCTTGCGGCGAAACGTGAATCCGTCTTGACCTGCGGCGTGCGCCACTTCATCGATGAATGCTTCAACGGCGAATGTCGTGTGCGAGCTCCCGACGACACGCCACCAGAGGATCGGTACCCCCGTTTTGGTGGTCGCTAGTTCAACGGAAACGTTCGGAATGACATACGCGATGTTCGCCCCTCCTTCGACCGAAGTTGGATCGATCCCGTCCTTCACCATGAACTCCATAAGAGTGCCCGACAAGATGGATTGACCGACAATGACGTGCCGCCAGCCGGTAAGTTCCTTCTTGTCGTTTAAGCCCGCTTCGAGCTTGTGATAGTACATTGGCCGGTACAGGCCGCCATGAATGTCGTCTTCGCGGGTCCACTGAAGTTTGATCGGCGTGCCGTCGGCGCCGTACGCTTTCGCGATCGAGACCGCCTCGACGATGTAATCCGAGTATGGGTTGGCTCGCCTGCCGAAACTTCCGCCGGCAAAGAGGGTGTGGATGCTCACTTGCTGCGGATCGAGCCCCGCGGTTTTTGCCGCATTCGCCTGGTCGACCGTCTGGAATTGATCGCCGGCCCAAATTTCGCAGCTGTTGGAGGTGAGCTTGACCACTGCATCGAGCGGTTCCATCGGCGCGTGCGCGAGAAACGGAAACTCGTAACTAGCCGACATGCGATGGGTCGCATCGCGGATTGCCGCAACGGCGTCGCCATCCTTGCGAGCTGAACGGGCCGGTTGATCGGCGAGACGGCGATACTCCTCCATCAACGCCGCCGAACTGCGTTTCTCGGCGTTGTTGTCGTCCCACTCGACGATCAGCGCGTCACGTCCTTGCTTGGCGGCCCAAAAACTTTGCGCGATCACCGCGACGCCGCGTGGCACTTGCACCACCTTGACCACGCCCTTTACGCGAGTCGCTGCACTCGCATCGAAAGACTTGACCGTGGCGCCGAATTGCGGCGCACGCTTCAGGAGCGCCACCAGCATGCCGGGTAGCGCAACATCTAAGGTGAACTGCGCAGTTCCGTCGACCTTGGCCGGCACATCGACGCGCGGGGCTTGATGACCGATCAGCTTGAAATCTTTCGGGTCTTTGAGTGTCACCGTGTCAGGCACGGGCAACGAGACAGCCGTCGCCACGAGCGATCCGAAGGCCGCTTGGCGCCTGCTACCGGCATGGTAAACAACGCCCTTCTCGACGGTAAGCTCCGCCGCAGGAATCTTCCAGTCCTTGGCCGCCGCGGCCAGCAGCATGGCGCGGGCTTTTGCGCCGGCCTCGCGCAGCTGCGTCCACGAATTGGCCATCGCCGAGCTGCCGCCGGTGCCTTGCATAGTCCCGAACGCAAGATTGGCATAGCGCTTTGCATCGGCAGGTGCGCTTTCGACACGTATCTGCGTCCAATCGGCATCGAGTTCTTCCGCGACGATCGTGGCGATGCCGGTGTAGGCGCCCTGGCCCATTTCCAGATGTTTGGCGATCACCGTCACGCTATCGTCAGCACCGATACGCACGAAGGCATTGGGAGTAAACGTGGACCGCGTGCGAGCGGCGGCGAGCGCGGACGCGCGCCGCGAGGTGCCCGCCCACTCGAATCCAATCGTCAGTGCCATCGCCGTCACCGTGCCGGCCTCTTTGAGGAACGCTCGGCGTGTGCGACGCCGAGGAACGGCCGTATCAGCGCTCATACTTGTGCCTTGATGGATCGGGCCGCGGCGTGGATTCCCGCACGAATCCGAGAATAGGTGGCACACCGGCAGATGTTGCCGCTCATCGCACCATCAATGTCCGCATCCGTCGGCGATGCATTTTTTTCAAGCAGCGCCACCGCGGACATTATCTGGCCCGACTGACAGTAGCCGCATTGCGGTACTTGAAGCGCGATCCAAGCCGCCTGCACCGCCTTGGCGGCGTGGCTCTGCAACCCCTCGATGGTCCTCACCTCTCGCCCGGCAACGCTCGCCAGTGGCGTGACGCAAGAGCGTATCGACTGGCCATCCAAGTGGACACTGCACGCCCCGCACAGCGCCACGCCGCAACCAAACTTGGTTCCAGGCAGCCCAGCCACTTCGCGGATAGCCCACAACAGGGGCATATTAGGGTCGGCGTCTAGGGTGGTGGCTTTACCGTTAAGAACGAATGAGGTGGGCATAGCGGACTCCGCGGCTAATTGTGGCATTTTACAAACATTGGTTGTTGATACAAACAAACCCTCGACATGCAACCGATCGTTTACTCGCAAATTCGGCGCTGAGGCACCGCGGGACGACGTCTCACGTGAAGGTCGTGCGAGTACTTGCCGACGGCGACTTGGTTATCACTCACCCGGAATTCGACTTCGACAGCGCCTACGTGGCTTCGATATCTTTCGGTTCGACGGAAATCGAATCCTCGAGCACTGGTACAACGTAGAAGCCAAATACGTCGTGCCGGGGGTCGCTTTCTGCAAGGCATCATGCACGCCTTTGGAAATCCGGGCCGCGAATATCAAGAGGAAGCTCCAATGCCTGGTCGGGGCGCTCAATCAAGTCCACAACCTTCGCTACCAGTCCGGCATCGTCGTTGTCGATGACCTCGATTACATCGTTCGGAAACTGATTCTGTAAATCGCTCACCAGCATTTCTGGGTCATCCCCCACGATGATCGAGCGAATTAAGTGCTCGGACACGGCGATGATGACGAAGCCCAGTGAATACGGCGCGATGGCGAAGCCGATGGTCGCTGCCGTCCGGATAAGCGGGATGAGCACGTCGGCTGCTCCGGCCTTTGCACTTTCTGCGTTTGATGTCGATGTAAACATATGATTTTCTCCTTGGTAGTTTTTTCACACTGTCGAGCGATGCTAGGTCGAGCTGGACCAGCTGAAGAGAACCCCCGCTGGCGGCTTGCGCGCGGACTTGCTCCGTAGCGGCCTGCGCCTTGGAAAGATCGCGCGCTGCACCGATCACTTCCGCCCCGTGGGCGGCCAGGGCGCGCGCGGTCTCGACACCGAGGCCCGCGGAAACACCGGTGACGAGCACCCGCTTTGCGCTCAAATCGATGCCTTGCAGAACCTCGTCAGTCGTCGATGTGGCTCCAAATGAATTGTTCATGGTCAAAATCCTCACTGTTTTCTGCCCGCCCTACCGCTGCACCATGTAAACATGGTCTAATTGGAAGTGGAGGACACCTCCGCTTAATATACGGAGGTCTCCTCCGTTTTGCAAGTGTTGCGTTAGGAGCAGAGCGATAAACGTGGAACGAAAGCCAACGGCCCAGACGCGCAAACCGCGCGCCGACAGTGCCCGGAATCGACAATTACTGATCGACGCCGCTAAAGCGGCGTTCACGGATGTCGGGCTGAATGTCAGCCTGGAAGAAATCGCGCGCCGCGCCGGCGTCGGCATCGGCACACTGTATCGCCATTTCCCAAGCCGAGAGGCGGTCGTGGAAGCGGTTTACCGACGCGAAGTCGAGCTGCTAGCTGAAGCCGTGCCGCAGCTGCTCGAGACCTCACCGGCGGGCGAGGCATTGCATAAGTGGATGCACCTGTTCGTCGACTACATCGCCACCAAGCGCGTGATCGCGCCATCGCTGGGGGCCGCGGCAGCTCGTACTTCCGCACTTCATGCGAGCTCCGCCGAACTCATCACGCGTGCGATCTCCACACTCGTGAAGCGCGCCGTGGAAAGCGGAGATGTGCGCAAGGATATCGCTCCATCGGACTTGCTGCGCGCGATGGTCGGCGTGAGTTATGGGAACCCCGACAAGGCTTGGGAAGCGAGCGCGCGGCGACTTATTGACCTTCTGATGGACGGGCTGCGCCGTAGAAAGCAAAGATAGCGCGCACGACTCAACGCCATAAAGTTGACTCTATATAGAGGTAAAGAAGCGCTTTTCTTGAGACGGGGCGCTACTACTTGTGGGCGTGCGGCGATACAATTGGCGCGTCACTGCTCAGACCGAAATCCAACGCTCCTGGGAGACCATCATGTCACTCCATATTGGCGACGAGGCCCCGAATTTCAGCGCCCAGACAACCGAAGGACCGATCGACTTCCATGCATGGCTTGGCGATAGTTGGGCGATCCTGTTTTCTCATCCGAAGGACTTCACGCCGGTGTGCACGACTGAGCTCGGGTACATGGCCGGCCTGAAACCGGAGTTCGCCAAACGCAATTGCAAGATTATCGGCCTGAGCGTCGATTCGGTCGCCGATCACGAACGCTGGGCGAAGGATATTAGAGACACTCAAGGTCACGCGCCCAACTACCCGCTGATCGGCGATGTGGACCTTCGCGTCGCTAAGCTCTACGACATGCTCCATCCCAACGCGAGCGGCACGGCCAAAGATCGCTCGCCAGCGGACAACGCAACGGTGCGCTCCGTGTTTCTGATTGGGCCGGACAAGAAGATTAAGGCGACGCTCACATATCCAATGAGCACGGGTCGCAATTTCGACGAAGTACTGCGGCTGCTCGATTCCATCCAGCTGACGGCGAAGTTCACGGTGGCGACGCCCGTGAATTGGAAGCCGGGGGACGAGGTGATCATTCCACCGTCGGTGTCGGATGAACAGGCGAAAACGAAGTATCCGATGGGATGGCGGGCACCGAAGCCGTATCTGCGCTACGTGCCGCAGCCCCGTTAGCGAAGCACGACGCCCGCCCGCGCAGTGTCGGGTGCGAACAAATCGTTATTCGCCGCGATCTCGCGGCCCATCCCGGCGATTTTGTCCCACTCGCCGTCCGTCATATTCTCGCGCTCGCGGGCGAGATTCTGGACGACTTCCAGAAATCCTTGGCGGCTAGTCACGGTGGCAGCGTAATACGTTTCTAGCAGCTTCATTCGCAGGTCTCGACGGTCGGGCTCTCGCTCAACTGCGATCTTCAAGACGTCCACGAGACTGGCGCGACGTTCTTTGACCCGCCCCCCTTCGCCAAGAATGCTAGGCATCTGAATCTCATGCACCGTCCCGTCAAGATCAACCAGTCTGTATTCGACCTTCGCTGTATCGGCGTTAACCTCATCTGCAGACATCAGATCATCCTGGGCGGAATGCTCTGGAGTCGAAGGCTCGGGCATCCCCATAATGCGCGCCGATTCGAGCGGCATAGTTTCGGCATTGGTGTCATGAACGCAAATCTTCATAGTGGCTGACGGAAGTTTGGCCGTCTCGGCCGTGTCAAGATTGACTGTGTCTTCGAGCCCGCCGCCGCGGGCTCCTGAGATATACGAGGCATCCAACGAATCGACATCGATGCCGTCGAGGGCAGTGGCCCCCAGGATCGTGCGCTCACCGGCCGAAGTGTCCGCGACTGATTGTCGTTCCTCGTCCTTTGCGTGCGGCCGTGCTTCGATTTGCGCATCGCGCTGTAGTTCATCGCGCGCCGCCGCACCGGGTGTCACTTCGTCGTGTGCGGTGGCTTCTGCACCAACTTGAGCCACGCCCGAGTCCTGCGTTTCAGGGTCGGCCGGCGAAACCTTCAGATTGAGCGTCGGACGGCGGCGCCAAGCGTAGAGTACCCCGAAGGCGCCGGTTGCGAGCACCAGAGCCGCTGCGATCGAGGCGCCAATTGCATGTCCTGATTTGGCCACTGGCGGGACGCTCGTCGCCGCCGACGTTTTATCGGCAAGGGCTACCCTTGCCTGTATGTCGCCTATTTTATCTTGCTCGCGGTCAAGCGCACCCAGCAATTCGTTGAGCCCTTTCTCCAGTGCCTGAACTCTGCGATCGAGTGCCGCATCGTCAGAGGCCTCGGCGGTATTGCCGGGATCGTTAATCGCACCATCAGGTGCCTTCGACGTCGATTCTTGGCGCGCAGCTGCCGGTTCGCTCGGAATTACGGCCTCGCGGGGCACCGGAGCTGGCGCCGCAACAGCCAGCGCAACGGGCTTGGCTGGGCCCACGGATTTGCTCGATGCATGCCATGTTTCCATTTGAACGTGAATTTCGTGATCGGCATCCGCCATGGATATCGCCGAGACTTCGGAGGCTGAAGGAATCGTCAACACCGCGCCGAGGCGCAGCCGGTTGATGTTTCCCTCGAACGCTTTTGGATTCGCGCGGAAGATCGCAATCATCATCCTCTCCAGACCAGCATCGCCACGAGAGCCTACGCGCAACGCAATTCCGCGCAGCGTCGCCCCCGCGGCAACTTTAAAGGTCTCTGGTGGAACCGGCTCGCCAACCGCTGTGCTCGTCTGCTCTGTGTTCGGGGTAGCCTGAACAGCAGGATTCGATGTCCCGCTGACCAGTTCGGGGGCGGCCGACAGTGCGGCGGCCGGCGCCGTGTAGGCCCCGGGCGCGCTGTCGCTCGGCACTGCTTCGGCGACACGGGTGTCGGATGGGAATCCCGCCGGGTCGAGCAGCAGAGTGTATTGACGAATCAATTCGCCGTTGTGCCAGTGCAAATCAATCAATATGTCGATCAATGGTTCGGAGACGGCGTCCGTTGATCGAATAGCGAGAACTGGCTGTCCCTTGCCGTCTCGAGTGATTTTAAACGCGGCCGTGGTCAAGAACGCGGGGCGGTCGACGCCGAAGCGCAGAAAAGTCTCCCTATTTGCGACCGAAGCGGTGATCCCCGCCAGGTCCTCTGCCGTTGCTCCGACGATGTCGATCTCGGCAGCAAGCGGCTCGTTGAGAACGGAGTCCACATGAATCTCACCTAAGCCAAGCGCTTGGGCTGCGCCGGGCAAGGCAAAGGCCATCATTAATATAAGCGCGGTCTTCGTGTGCGGCTTCATACGATCACCTCCACCACCTTGACCTCGTGCTCGCGGGCGTTTGAGTACATCCGCCGGACCCACACGAGCACGTCGATCAAGTCGTCAATACGTTGACGATTCGTAACCATGGCATCACAGTGTTGCACGAACTGGCAATACAGTTCGGATCTCTGCCGCAGTTTTAGACATCTGCAGCGGCCACCCGATGCCAGGCGCTGTATGAAATGGAATAGACACAATTGTCCATCCACCGATGGACCGGTACCGTTACGTTGCATACCGTACCTCTAGCTCGACGCGCCCTAAAGGAATGATCCTTGAACGATGCTCGTGCGATCTTCAATTCGTGGCAACGCCGCCGCTGCCAATTCACGCTGCCTGTCGCAGGTTAAAAAACGTTATGTCACCAGCGCCCGCGAATCGAACGCCAGCGCGTTGGGGCATCGTGTCAACGGTTTCCAAGGTCTAAGCAGCCGCGCCTGAGCAGCCTTGGCGGACAGATCAACTCCACACTTCCACATTGAGGCCGGGCACGTTCGAGAAATGCTTGAGATTGTTCGTGACCACGGTCATCCCCTGGGAGAGCGCGTGTGAGGCGATGAGAAGATCCATATTCCCGATCGGCTTACCGGAACGCTCAAACTCTGAGCGGATCCGCGCATAGTGGCGTGTAACTTCGTTGGTCCAATCGAGAATCGCAAGTCGATCCAAGTACGCCTCGACCAGCTCGGCGAGTTTCGGCCGGGCCGCCTTCTCTGCGCCAAAACGCAACTCCGCGGCGGTAATCACGGACACGTTGAGCGTCTCGCCGTGTTTCTCGAATTTTTCAACTAGTGTCGCTGGTCGGCGCTTGATGATGTAGCTGGAGATATCTGTATCCAGCATGAACCCCGTCATAGCGGGTCGCGTGACTGCGGAGGTGAATCGTTACGGTTCTCCAGAAAGTCATCTGGTACGTCCACCTGCATCGCAAAGAACGATGCCCAGTCAGGCTTGACGGGCGAAATGAACAACCCATCTCCTAGCTTGCGAATCCGGACTTCCTTCACGTCTGCCGGGAAACGCAATTCCTGCGGGAGTCGCACGGCCTGGTTGGCGCCATTGCGAAATATGGACGCTCGCTTGGAGACGGCACTTGACATCGACCTCACCGCCGCCTTCGACGTCACTGATTTACCTTTTCTTGTTCGCGCGCGCTTCATTGCGTATTCTCAGACCACATGCTCGTTAGCATATGCCTTGCATATGGCGAGGTCAAGGTGCGTTCACTTAGGCTGGTCCACAACCTCATCGACCCCGGGCAGGCCGAAGCATGGAGACATTGGAGCCGAGTATAGCAACTTGCAAATGCGAATCTTTTTATTAACCTTTCAATTGGCCGGTATGGTTACAACGCTATACCGCCGACTAGCAGAACCTGCCCTGGTCAGCGCACTTGCGGACGGTCCATTGCGGACACATGGGTAACAGATTATTCCGGCGCGCACATAGGTAAGTTTAGCGGATCTCGTGAGCGTTAATGCAGCGCCAGCGTGTCCCGTCGCCACGCAACGTCCTGCCATCGGCCGAAGTCCCGCAAGAGCTCGGGGCTGCCCGCCTGCCGCACCAAGGCGAGGTCATCGAGTCGCAGCTCCTCGAAGCTCCGCCGGAATCGCCCGCGATCCTTTACTTCTCTCGCGATGAGTAGGCGCCTGGTGCCCGGCGCGTAGCCCGCAAAATCTACGTAGCCTTCCTCGGGATTGACGAGCCCAGGCGAGAGCACATCGATCGTCCAGCTTCCAGCCCTTTCATGAAATACCCAGAGCTCGCGCCAGCTCTCGAGCGGCTGCACCGCGAGCACCAACGCCGGACCTTGAGGGATGGCCTGTATCGAGGCCATCCTCACCATCCCGTACGTACAGCGCCGGATGATTGCGGCGGCGCGCGGCCGATGTGCATCCTCCAGGGCAACACACGTTTGGCCCGGATCTCCGGGCGCCGCGCTGAGAATCAGTGGTCCCGGCTGCGGTGCGGGCAGCGCTCCGGCCCAGCGGATGGCACTGACCCGCAGCACGGCGTCCACGTACTCCAGCCGCCGGTCATCACCCAGATCATCTGGATGCACGGCGAGAAGCTCCGCGAGTGCACGCTCCGCCGCAGCGCCGACGGGTTCGCGTCGGCGGTCTCGATCATAGGCAAGCGAGGCCCAAACCCCAGCACGCCGCGCATGCAGGCGGCTCCGCGTCATCGCGTTCAATTCGCCGTCATTGACCTGCTCGAGCAGTTGAGAGCGTTCAGTGTCGACGGATTCGCGCGGCACGGGGCCCAAATCCGGATCGATGCAATCGGGCCGCGTGAGGCCGAGGACCGCGTGCGCGCGCTCCTCCGGCTGCGCCCCGGGGAGCGTCAGAACGCGATGAAACAATTCGCCGTCGTAGCAGACTCGCATCCGACCATTGCGCTCGAAATTGCGCATGCGAACGCCGAACTGTTCTACGACTTCCAAGTGTGGGGCGAAATCGGCGACGTGGTCCGTGCTGCCTGAGGCCTGATCGGCGAGCCGCTCGGCCATTTGGGCTATGGCGTCGAAGGGCTCGGCAGTAATGGCTCGCGGCGGTACGGCCTTGAGATACGCCGCGCCGTAACTAATACCGAGCGCCTCGGATCCCGGGCTCTCGCGCAGGAAGCGCAGCACGGCGAGAAGGTCGGGGGCAGCGGTCTCGGAGAGCTCGACCGGCCGGGCCGCGCCCCCTCGCAAGTATCCGCCCCGCTCGCGACGATAATCGTAGACTTTCAGGTATCCGGCATATTCGCCGCGGACCTCGAGCACGTCTCCTTGCCATAGCCGCGTGAGCTCGGCGGCGCTCGAGCGCGGCGCGGCGCGCAGCGCGGCGTGGTCCTGGACCACGATGGCGAGCGTCGCTGTGAGGGCGAGAATCACCGAGAACCTCTCACTTGAGAGGTCACGGTGGCTGCCGCGTCATCGACGGAGTTCACCGGGCTCTGGTCGCCGAGGAGGCTCGAGCCGATGAACTTACCCGCTGCAGGGAGCGGCGCGATGATGACCTGCACCTTGTCGGATAGCTTGTCCGCCAGCGTCTTCTGGATCAGAAGCGGATACCGCGCCACCAGCGCGCCCTCGCGCTCCATCTGGCCGGCACTCGCCTTGCCCACGAGATCGAGTCGATAGGCCTCCGCATCCGCGAGTTTTTGCCGCGAATCGGCTTCGCCCTTGGCCTCGATGCGGCGCGCCTCTGCAGCGCCCTCCGCGGTGCGAATACGCGCGACTTTTTCGGCTTCGGCCTCGAGCTGCCGTTGCTCGATCTGCTTCTGCTTGAAGGGCAGGATATGCTTCATGGTCTCCTCCTGCGCGCGCGCTGCGATGACTTGCTCTTGGCCGGCGGCTTCCGCGGCCGTTTGTCGCCGCACCTTGTCGGCCTCGGCCTCGAGCTGCTGCTGTTTGACCTGCGCCTCTTTGAGCTGCAGGGTGTAATGAACTTTTTCGGTCTCGAGTTCCTCGGAGAGGAGCTTCTCCATTCCGGCTCGATAGTCGGGAGGCAGATCGACCTTCCCCATATCGACTTCGCGCAGCACGAGCCCCATGGCGGTGAATTTTGGCTTGAGCTCTGCGATGAGCTCCCGTTGTATCTCCGTCCGCCGTTGCGAAAAGATTTCTCGCACGGAGTAGCGGGCAAAAGTGGGGTAGACGATTCCCTGAACGGCGGGCGCGACGAGATCCGCGCTGATGTCGTCCGGAAATTCCTTTGACATCTGGGCGAGGCGAGCACGGTCCACGGTCCAGCGAACCGCGAGATCGACGCCGATCGATAGACCCTCGACTGACTGGAAGGGGGCCGCACCGGTCGCGCTCGCACTTTCGGTCGGCCGATACACCTGATCGCGAATCGAGTAGCGTCGCACCTGATGGATTCCGGGCAGTACGAGAACCGTGCCTGCGGTGTAGACGCTCACCGATCCGTCGAGCGCGTCGGTACGCGCCAGGACCTCGCCGCGGCGTACGGAATCAAATGGCGGATGGGTGCACAGACCATAAACGATCAAGACCAGGACGGCGGTAATCACAACGCGCCAACGAAAGCGCCAGAGACCCGTGGTGAGGGACCGGACGGCTTCGACCACTAAACCACCGAGCCGGCCCAACGGTTCGATGAGCCCCCGTCGCACGAACTCGAACAAGGCATCCAAGCGACCAGACATTTTTGCCACACTCCCGTTGCAGAGCCGGGCCGGCTCGACCGGAAGAGTCTCGCAATCCTTTGTGGCGAGGACGTGGGGCAACTCTGGCAGAGTGTGGCAGTGAGGAGATCGCCATCGCCGCAATTACGTAATAAGTTAAGCGGTCCGCGGCAGATCCCGGCCACGACATTTTCAGACCCTGAGCCGTGTCACCAACTGGCCTATCCAACCCATCAACCCGTCGCGTGCGAAACCTTGGGAGGCGGCAGTCGCAGGTCCAAAATCCTGTCACCCCGACCATTGATTTTAAAAGTTTTTTGGCTATTCCCGGCCGGCGCTCGCACGGTCCGAAGAATTGTTGCCCGATCATCTTACATTGACCACGGACCGCCGCCGGTCATGGTCTGGCGCCGGCCCGCCGCGCAGCTCCTGTCACCCTAATGCGACATTGGTCTAAGTTGTAACTATCTGTTTTATTATGTTTTGTAATCAAAAGGATCGCCGACGTAGGAGTCGGTTCAAAGCCCCCGGACACCGCGCGCTGCGCTACAGCGTCAGACTAGCGAACTGACTCCGCCGTGCCGACATCCGGCAAACGTGTCGTCCTTCGTGAGTGTGGAGGCAAGACTAACGATGACTGCGGTCTGGACGAGGTGGGAAGGCCAGGTCATCAATGGAGTGTTTCCCCTGCGCCGCTTTCTGAGTGCCTCAGACCATAGCGCAGTATTCCTTACCGAATATTCGGCACAAAACCTGCCCAATGCCGCGCTCAAGTTGGTCCAGGCTAATCCGCATCTGGCGCGGGCACAGCTCGGGCACTGGGCGACGGCTGCCACGCTCTCCCATCCTCACCTGATGCGACTTCTCGAGGCGGGCCACTGCCAGCTCGAAGGTCTCCAATTTCTCTTCGTTGTGATGGAATACGCAGAACAGACTCTCTCGCAAATACTTCCCCAACGGGCTCTGACTCCCGACGAAGTGCGGGAAATGCTGCTTCCCACCCTGAGAGCCTTGGCTTTCCTTCACCGCAAGAACCTGGTGCAGGGCCAGCTGAAGCCATCAAACATTCTGGTCGTCGAGGATCAGCTGAAACTGGCGAGTGATACCGTCCGCCCCGCCGGCGAATCCACGGCAGATATCGCCAAGACTTCTGTGTACGATCCTCCAGAAGCAAAAGACGGTAGTTATTCCGCAGCCGGCGATATCTGGGCTCTCGGCATAACCATGGTTGAGGCTCTCACGCAGCACCCTCCCTCGTGGTCAGATAGTAAATTCGAAACTGCCTCGTTTTCCGCCCCTCTTCCTCCAATGTACGTGGAGATAGTCCAGCAATGCTTGAATTGCAACCCCACCAACCGTCCCACGGTCGCCGACGTGGAATCCAAGATCAATCCAGCGCCACAAGCGCCGATAGCCTCGCTACCTCAGCCTCCCGTTTTAGTGCCTGAAGTACTCGTATCCCCACCGCAGCCACCCATGTCGATCCCTGAGCCTGTCGTACGCGAAGTCCCGGACAGATCCACTCCTCCAAAGGAGTCGCCGAAACAGCCCTCGTTCGCCCTGGCGATCGCAGTGCTCCTCGTAGTAGTGGTCGCAGTTTGGGCTGGCTTGCACGTGCTGAGTTCTCAAACTTCCTCGGAAGGAGCGGCTCCGTCTACAGCCGCTTCGCAGAATTCAGAGACGTCTCTGCCCGCGCCTCCCAAGACTTCTGCGCCTTCCTCCAGCGCAAAGTCCGCGGACTCTACATCGGCCCCCTCGCGCCTTGTTTCTCACCTATCAGATCAACCCGCACAGCCGTTGGCGAACAGGTCACCGTCCGTGTTCCATGAAGAAATTCCTGACGTTCCGCGCCGCGCCCGCGACACGATCCGCGGCCACATCAAGGTTGCGGTTCGCGTGACTGTCGATAGCTCAGGCAATGTCGTCGACGAAACCCTCGAAGACCGCGGTCCAAGCAGATATTTCGCCCGCCTGGCAACGCAGGCCGCCGGAAAATGGAAATTCGCTCCCGCGGACAATCAGGACTCTCGGAAGTGGCTATTGCGATTCGAGTTCACTCGCGGCGGCGCCACCGGATACGCTGCCACCCCGAGGTCCTAGCCCGCCAACGTAGGACCGTCCGCCTCGCGGGTCATGCCCTCGTCCCCGACCACCAGGCGGTTTTGTAATTTCCCATTCCGAGCATCGCGCGTTCAGCGCCTCGGTGGCCCTTCGTGATCGCAATGGCGCTCGCCCGTGGATTGCGCATCAAGTGTTGTAATTCGTGCGCGATAAATTCTCGATGACCCACAGTAACTGCGCGACCATCGTGGTGGTTGCACGAGTTCCGCAGCTTCGCGAATGCCACGCGCCGCAGTCCGCGCCGACTCTTGACATCGCCCCACCGCGAGGTCCATATATCCCCAGGCCCGCATTCAGGAGCGCAACGATGTTCTTCCAGGACAAGACTTTCACCGGCGAACGCGTGGAGCTGACCGGCAGGGGATTTCACGGCTGCACGTTCATAAATTGCGAGCTCGTGTATCGCGGTGAACCGACGCCGAATTTTCAGGACAACAACCTCATCGACTCGGTTTTCGTGTTTGCCGATGCGGCGATATGCACACTGTATTTTCTTTCCAACGTCTATCACACCGGTCGAGGCGGCCGCGAAGTGGTAGAGAAAACTTTCGAGGATATTCGCAACCGCGCCATTCACGGCCGGACGGCCAAGACGGTAACGCCCCATACCCCGGATCACAGCCTGCGGTAGCTGCGCCGCTGCATGCAGACGATCCCGCGGTGGTCTTCAATCCAACAGCGGATGCCCCTTGGGCAACTGATGCGCATACCAGGTCGCGAGCCGGTGCCGAATCGTCTTCTCGCCGACCTGTTCTTCCGGCATCGGCGCGATGATCTTGTCGTGCACGAGTAAGCGATAGACGTACAACGCCTTGTCGCGCGCCGAGTCAGTCGCCTCGAACTCAACCGCCCCGCGGCCCTCCGCATATTGAACGCCGGCGAGCAAGGCCGCTTTGAACAACTCCGCTTCGTGTCTGAGCTTTTTCATGTGCCCTTCGCGACCGCGATACCGCTCTCGGAGTCTACTACGTCGCAGCGCACCTGGACGAGCCTCGCCTGTGTGCCGCACGCCAATCGGGACAAAATGGCAACAAGATCCACGTTTTCTTACCCAAGGCCCCGCTCAAATGCGCCACGCTGGTATCTACGCTGATCACCAGATCCAGACATTCGCACAAAGCCGGAGTATCGCCGAAATCATTTAGATCATCGGCAAAATTTCAAGATATGAAACACACCCTCCAACTCGGCAAGCAAAGTGAGGAGAGGTCTTTGGACTTCCAGAACAACCGCGGCCCATGTCGGGCGTCCTTTACACGTTCAGCAGCCTGGTGCTAGCGTTGAAGCGATGAGATCAAATGGCGAGACCTCAATGGCAAGAGCTGCAACTGCCACATGTGAGTCGCATGCGAGGCCGCATGTCCTTCGTTGAAAATCAGGACGCCAGAGTATATTGGGATGATCTGGGCCGCGGCGAGCCCTTGTTGATGATCAACGGCCTGGGCACGACGGCACACCTGTGGCATCGGAGCCGTTCGGTTTTTGCAAAGAGTTTTCGCACCATCGCCCTCGACAATCGCGGCGTCGGCCGCAGCGACGCGCCTGCGGGGGTGTATTCCATCTCCTTGATGGCATCTGATGCGGTTGCGGTTCTGGATGCGGCCGGCATCGACGAGGCGCACGTATTGGGTGTATCCCTGGGCGGCATGATTGCGCAGGAACTAGCCCTGCAACATCCGCGGCGCGTGCGCTCGCTGATTCTGGGCTGTACCGCCGCAGGCGAACTCTTGGGGCCCCATGCGGTGGCGGCGGAACCCGAGGCCCTGTTGGCACTCATGCGCCGAGGCACGACTCCCGAAGAATCCAACGAGGCTTTCGTCCCGTTCCTGTACGATGTGTCGACTCCGCGCGAACGCATCGACGAAGACATGGCCGTCAGGCTGAAATGGTATCCCACTGCGCAGGGATACATGGGTCAACTTCAAGGAGTTTCCGGCTGGGACGCTTACGAGCGCCTGACTCAAATCACCGCCCCGACACTCGTCATCCACGGGGAAACGGACAGGCTCATCCCGCCTGCGAATGCCGCCATCATCGCAAAACGTATTCCGGGTGCGAAGCTCGTTCTGATCCCGCATGCGGGCCACGTATTCTGGACCGATCAGCCTAGCGCGGCACATCATGCGATCCTGGAATTCCTCGGCGCGCAACGAAATGCTGTGAGCGCAGGCTCAGTAGGCTGGTAAAGGCGCGCCCAATGGCAGCACGTTGCTCCGATTGGAGTGCTTGCTCTGGCATTATCCTGAGCCCGGTTGGAATTGGCGCGTGATGCCCATCGCCGCTGGATCACGCGACACCGTTCGCGCCAGCGCAGCGCAGGCTCTGACCGCGGCGCCCTGACCCCAGGACGACGGCTCGGTTGGGCAATGCTCATAGGTCGTGATGTCCCAGCTCGGCAGCACGTCGGCGGTCACACCGCTATAAGTTCCGTCATCGCCGATTGCGCGATGACAGGCGGCCGTCGCGCGCTCCAGCACTTGCTCCGGAAGCGATACGAGTCCGTGCGCGGCAGGATGCAGAGCGGCGGCGACGTAGAAAGCGGCGGTCGACGTCTCGACATCGGCCGGTAAGTGGTCGAGCACTGCGGCCCAGTTGCCATCAGGGCCCTGCGTGTGCGCAAGCCGCTCCATGACCTGAGCGGCGAGGTCAGCCGCCTCCTCGGTGCCGTTGCCGTCCAGCAGGTAAACCAAGTCGAGCAAACCGAGCACCGCCCATCCCATGCCGCGGCTCCAGGCCACATCGTTGTTTCGCTTGCGGGTCGGATCGAACCATTGAGCCCACCCCGCCTTGCAGCGCAAAGCGCGCATGCTGTCAATTGCGATACGAACGGCTCTTTCTTTCAGTCGGGCATCACCCTTCCATTGGGCCGCCAGCGCATAGGTCGCAGGCAGGTGGTACACCGCATCAATGCAGACGCCGTAGCGGAAGAACTGCCGATGCGGCTCCAGGGCGGGAACCGCCCCGATTGTGCGCGGCAGCCCTTCCAGCAGCCCGAGCACGCGATCACCGGCGGGCGGGGGCAGATCCCCGTCCATCACCAGCCGGATGATTGCTGCGCCGGGCGCCAGCACATCATCGAAATTCGGCAGACAATGCCGATGCCAGCGTTGCAGCGCTTCGATCACCTTGCCCCGGTAATCGCCGGCGCCCAGTGCGGCCGCCTCCAGCAGACCATCGACCGCGATGGCATCGCCCCAGTACCAGCAATGGAAGCGCCAATCGGTCATGCGCTCCGCCACACGCCGCAGCAGCGAGAGCGGCGCGGAGGTCGATATCTGCATGCTCGGTCCCTTCAGGTCGATATTCGTCCCATGCTCGGAAATTGTCTCGATGGAGTCAACGCCTGTTAACGCGCGGCCCGCTTCAAGCTACCATTGTAGGGTCGGTGACACACGGCCACCGCCAAGGGCCAGGCAATGAGCGAGGTTCAGCTGGGTCGGATTGAATTGCGCCGCATCGCGCAGTGGCTCGCTATTGGACTGCTGCTTGTGGGTCCGGCATCAAGTCGACGCGCCGACGCCGACGCGCCCGCCAACCGGTTTGCAACTCTCGTCGAGCTCAATGGTCCCATCGGGCCGGCAATGAGCCGCTATGTCGAGCAGTCCCTCGTCGACGCGCGCAACCAGCGCAGCGCGGTCGTCATCCTGCAAATGGATACACCCGGTGGTCTCGACACCTCCATGCGCGATATGATCAAGGCGATACTCGCCTCGCCGGTGCCGGTGGTGGCCTATGTGGCGCCGAGCGGCGCGCGGGCGGCCAGCGCGGGAACATACATCCTTTACGCGTGCCACGTTGCCGCGATGGCCCCGGCGACCAATCTGGGCGCCGCGACGCCGATCTCAATTGGCGGTGAGCCGACCCCGCCCGCATCGCCGCCGGCCACTCCCGGCGACGACAAGAAGCAGAAAACCCCGGAGGCGATTCCTGAAGGCACAGCGAGCGAGCGCAAAGCGGTCAACGACGCCGTCGCCTACATCCGCTCGCTGGCGCAATTGCGCGGCCGCAATGCCGATTGGGCTGAAGCCGCCGTACGCGGGGCGGCGAGTCTGTCCGCAGACGACGCGCTCGAGCGCCACGTGATCGAAATCGTCGCGAAAGACGTGCCGGACCTGTTGCAGCAGCTTCAGGGCCGCAAGGTCAAAGCCGCGGATCACGCAATAGTGCTCGAGACAAAGGGACTCGCCGTGTCGAGCGTTGCTCCGGACTGGCGCACGCGTGTGCTGCTGGTATTGACCCATCCCACGATTGCCTACGGGCTCCTCCTGGTCGGTATCTACGGCCTGTTGCTCGAGGGCTACAACCCCGGAGCGGTCCTGCCCGGCGTCGTCGGTGCGCTGTCGCTGCTGCTCGGGCTCTATGGGTTGCAACTGCTGTCGGTCAACTACGCGGGTCTTGCACTCATGGCGCTCGGTATCGGCCTGATCGTCGCGGAATTCTTCATGCCGGCCTTTGGGTCGCTGGGGGTCGGCGGCCTGGCGGCGTTTGTCGTCGGCTCCATCATGCTATTCGACAATCAAGCCTCGGGGCAGCGAGTGGCCTTGCCGATGATCGTGGGAATTGCAGTCGCCGGTGGCCTCGTCATCGTCATCATCGGCTGGCTGGCGGCCCGTGCGCGGCGCCGGCCCCTGAGCAGCGGTGTCGAAACCATGATCGGCGCGACGGTTGAAGCGGTCAGTGATTGTCAGGACCGGTGCGTCGTGCGCTACGGCGGGGAATTGTGGAACGCCCGCACCTCAAGTCCATTGCGAGCGGGTCAACAGGCCCGTATCGTCAAAGTGGTGGAGCTCACGCTCTGGGTGGAACCGCAACAGAACTAGAAGGAGTCACCGATGAGCCTTTCCTTGCCCGTCATCGTCGTCATATTGCTGCTGCTGGTCTTCAGTTCGATACGCGTTCTGAAGGAGTACGAGCGCGGCGTGATGTTCACGCTCGGCCGGTTCACCGGCGTCAAGGGTCCTGGCGTGCGGCTCGTATTGCCCGTGATTCAGATGATGAGGAAGCTGGAACTGCGCACCGTCGTGCTGAACGTGCCGAAGCAGGACGTGATTTCCCGGGACAACGTTTCGGTGAAGGTCAGCGCGGTCGTTTATTTTCGAATCGTCGATCCGGAAAAGGCCATTCTACAGGTCACCGACCCGTGGGAAGCGACCAGTCAGCTCGCGCAGACGACGCTGCGTTCGGTGGCGGGGCAACACGAAATGGACGAGATGCTGGCTCAGCGTGACAAGCTCAACGCCGCTATTCAACAGATCCTCGACGCGAATACGGCGGTCTGGGGCATGAAAGTGACCAACGTCGAAATCAAGGATATTGATCTCGATGAGACCATGATCCGGGCGATGGCTCGACAGGCCGAAGCCGAGCGCGGCAGACGCGCCAAAGTGATCCACGCAGAAGGCGAGAGGCAAGCGGCGCAAACACTGGTGGAAGCCGCAAAGCTCCTATCGTCCGAGCCCGCATCGTTGCAACTGCGCTATCTGCAGACACTTGCCGACATCTCCACCGAAAAGAGCTCGACCGTCGTGTTCCCGCTACCCATCGATTTAATCACGCCGCTCCTGCGACGCTCCAAAGGCGACTGAGTAGGGCCCTGAAGGAACTCGGTGCGGTTGCGCCAGCGACTATCCATCGTGTAGGCGAGTGCCACGCGATCGCGCGTGTTCCAGGCATCCTCGGCCATGCGCACTTTCTGGATCGCGCTATCCAAGTTGAATGGAGGCAATGGGGGGCGATTCATCGTCGAGCGCTCAAGGTTGACCCGGCGCATTTACGGACGTCACCGGCCAATTCTGCACTTGCTGCCAAATCTGCTGCACGGCGGGCGGCAGTTTGTCCATGTGCTTGAGAAAAAGCGCAAGCGTCCAGATTTGCCGGTCGCTCAGGGAGCGCCCGAACGCGGGCATGCCCGTCAGACGAATACCATGCTTGATCTTCCAGAACGAAACGCCTTCCGGGTCGTCCTCGACTCCATCGGTCGCCAGTTGCGGCGGCCTTTGATAGAGGCCTTTGGCTATCGGTGATGGCGACGCAGCCCCCTGCGCGGAACCATGGCAAACCGCGCAATTCTGCGCGAAAAGACGCACTCCGGTGCTGAGATTCTGCTCGGTTAACTCCACCGGATTCTTCTCCGATGGGGCGTCGCGGCGCAGTGTCGCCTCGAGCGACGCGCCGGCTGCCCAGGTTTCCAGCCACCCGGGCTTTGCGTCAGCATTGGCCGGAATAAGGCCGCTTTGCACCAGAATGTAGCCGCCGATCAGGACAACTGCGATCGCTGTTGCGACTCCCAAAACCACTCCTTTCAGCATCACATCTCCCCATAATTTCTTCGCCGACCCTCGAGCTTTGCTACGAGACGTGCGCATCCGCGCGGCGCGATGCGCCGCAGCTCGATGAGCGGCGTGTTGCCGATACTTTCGATGACACCGTTATCCCCAGGCATCTTCGCTCTCATCAGGGGGATTTGCGACCTCTGCCGTTTTGCTTCGAGACATCGTCTTGGCGTCGAGACACAACTGACACGCGACGCTACTCGCGCGAGCGGCTCGTGAAAAGGGGAGGCTGAGCCGATAGCGCCCGGCACAAACGCGGGGCAGAGACCCGTCAATTTTCCGGGCGAAAAACATGTAATAAAATCAGTCAGTTGGCATTACGCCGGCGCGGGCGCAGAGATCCGGGTCGAGCTGGGCGGGCCGATGTCATCGCGGCGCGCTGGACTATACTGCGCGTGTCAAATCTACGAGAGCAACGCCGTCATGTCCCGCGAAGCGCTGGAAGTCGGAGCATTCACGTGGGGTCGCATTCAGCGGCTGCACGATAAAGATCCGGCGGTGCACTGGCAGCGCTGTGAGGCGGAGGGGTTAGAGTGCCCGCAAGAAACATTCGCACAGCTCTTTCACGAGGATGCCAATGATGCGGACTTTGCGGCAATCGTGCGTGCGGTCGATTGGGGACGTGTGCGCTGGGAGCTCGAGGAGTTCTCCGGGGAGGCGCTTCGGCAGGTTCGCGTCGATCGCGGATACCAATTTGCGCTCGATGAAGCGCGCGATCGGGCGAGGCAATTTGGCATCGTCGATGATCGCGAGGACGTGGTCGCGCATTGGCGCGATGCGCAGTCGTGGTTCGCGCCGCCGGTGATGGTTGCCGGAGAAGTGCTGGGATCCAACGTGGGGTATGAGCTCCTCGTGGGATTTACGCGGCTCGGGAATTTGTTGGGGCTCTTGGACCGGCAGGAGGTACCCGAGGAGAGAAAGCATTTATTGTGGGTGGGGAGATGGTATGGCACGTGATTGAAACTTGCCAGCGCCGGGATGACGAGGCCGTGCGCCGCCGGCGTGGCCGGGCATCGGCAACTTCGATTATCATCCGCAGTCCATGAATGCATCGAGGCGACCTGCACGGATTTTCGGGGGCGCGGCAGCGGTTGCGCTGGGTTGTATGGCCGGATCGCAACAGGCGCACAGCGAGGTGCAGATTGCGGCCGATGACATCGGCGGCACCGTCACCAGCGCTCGGGGCGCGGAAGCCGGCGTCTGGGTCATCGCCGAAACGCGCGATTTTCAGACTCGGTTCGCGAAAATCGTCGTAACCGACGAGGCCGGGCGCTACCTCATTCCGCGCCTTCCCGCGGCGAAGTACAGCGTCTGGGTGCGCGGCTATGGGCTCGCCGACTCCCCCAAAGTCGACGCCACCCTCGGACGCCCGCTCAACCTTACGGCCGTCATCGCGCCGGACGCCGCCACGGCGGCCAAGGTCTATCCCGCCGCCTATTGGTACGCGATGATGAAAATTCCCGAGGACGCGCAGGTGGCCGCATTGCCGGGCGGCCGCAACGGCTATCTCATGTGGATGAAGAACATGGGCTGCATCGGCTGTCATCAGCTGGGGAATTTGGCGACACGCACCATTCCGAAATCCCTCGGCACATTCAAGTCGTCCGAGGAGGCTTGGCTGCGGCGTGTGCAGTCCGGGCAGGCCGGCCCCCAAATGATCAGCATCGTGCGAGGCACGATTGCGGGCATTCCGATTCGCTATCTTGCGGATTGGACCGACCGCATCGCCGCCGGCGAGATTCCGGTGGCGCCGCCCGTGCGTCCGAGCGGCATCGAGCGCAACGTCGTCGCGACCGTGCGCGACTGGTCGGACGGCAAGGCGTATGTACATGACCTCTCGGGAACCGATCGCCGGAATCCGACGGTCAACGCCAACGGCCTGCTGTACGGCGCGCCTGAACTGAGCACCGACAATTTCCCCGTCCTCGATCCGCTGCGAAATCGCGCCACGACGTTCAAGGCGCCGGTGCGCGACGCGGATACGCCAACAACTCACGACGACCCGGTGCTCGCGCCGTCCCCTTACTGGGGCGAGGAGCGAATCTGGGACAGCCGGGCGAACGCGCACAATCCGATGCTCGATCGATCCGGCCGCGTCTGGTACACCGCGCGGATTCGTGCGGCGGACAATCCCGCGTTTTGCAAGAAGGGCTCGACTCATCCGTCCGCCAAACAGTTCCCCATCGAGGCCTCACAGCGCCAACTTGCGGTTTACGATCCGAAGAGCGGCAAATATGTATTCGTCGATACCTGCTTCAGTACCCACCATCTGCAATTCGCCGAAGACGCAGACGATACCTTGTGGACCAGCGGCGGTCATGAGGTCGTGGGCTGGCTCGACACCAAAAAATTCGACCTGACCGGCGACGCGGCGGCGGCTCAGGGGTGGGCTCCTTTCGTGCTCGACACCGACGGCAACGGCACACTCGATCCGTGGACGGAACCCGGTCAACCCTCAAACCCCAAGCTGGACCAACGCCTGGCGGTGAGTCTTTACGCGGTCATGCCGAATCCTGCCGACGGCAGCGTCTGGGGCTCGGTGGCATTTCGTTATCCCGGCGCGATAGTGCGGTTCGATCCGCGAACGAGGCTCAGCGAGATTTACAATGTGCCCGCGCCGGGCTTCGGCGTGCGCGGCGCCGACATCGATCGCAACGGTGTCGTATGGGTGTCCTTGGCGAGCGGACATTTGGGGGAGTTCGATCGGCGCAAATGCAAGGGTCCGCTCAACGGGCCGACCGCGACGGGCGACCATTGCCCCGAAGGTTGGAGCTTTCATCGCCTGCCGGGTCCCGGTTTCGTGAACGTACCGCAAATGAGCGTCGAGTCGAGCTATTACACCTGGGTCGATCAACACGACACGCTGGGGCTCGGCGCGAACGTGCCGATTGCCACCGGCAATCTGTTTGACGGCGTGCACGCGCTCGTCGATGGAAGATTCGTGACGCTGCGCATTCCCTATCCGCTTGGCTTTTATGCCAAGGGTCTCGAAGGCCGAATCGATGACGCCGCCGCAGGCTGGAAGGGACGCGGCCTCTGGATCACGAGCGGGGACCGCACGCCCTGGCACAAGGAGGGGGGCAAGGGTACCAAACCGCTGATCGTCCACTTTCAAGTTCGCCCATCGCCGCTGGCCGATTAGCGGCCCGCCGTCTTGACGGCCCATCCGCCCGACACATAGGGTGAATTCGAAGTTGTCCGCTACAGCAGCGGATACGGGAAACTACGAATTCACATGCGGCACCGAAGAGCGTTTCTTGCATTCTACGATCGACGCTCCCGGGGGGGAGGCAATATGCAGAAAGTCTGGCTCAGCGCCTATCCGCAGGGAACGCCCTCCGGGATCGATCCCGATGCATATCCCTCCCTGGTAGCCCTGCTCGAAGAAAGCTGCCGGCGCTATGCCGAGCGGCCGGCCTATCACAATCTCGGAGTTACGCTGACGTTTCGAGACTTGGAGCAGCTCTCGGCCCAGTTCGCCGCGTACCTGGTCGGACTCGGATTGGCGAAGGGCGACCGCGTCGCACTCATGATGCCGAATTTGCTGCAGTACCCCATCGCCTTGTTCGGCGCTCTACGAGCGGCTCTGACGGTGGTGAACACGAATCCGCTCTACACGCCTCGGGAGTTGCGCCATCAACTGGCCGACTCCGGCGCACGCTGCATCGTCATCGTCGAAAACTTCGCTCACGTGCTCGCCGAGGTGATTGCCGATTCGGTCATCGAGCACATCGTGATCACCGGCATCGGGGACCTCGCACCGTTCCCCAAGCGAACCGCCGTGAACTTCGTCGTGCGCCGCATCCGGCATCTGGTGCCGCCGTATACCCTGCGCGGCGCGATGAGCTTTCGCGCCGCTCTGGCGCGCGGCGCGCAGCTCGGACTGCCGCAGCGCTCGGTCGGCGCCGAAGACATCGCGTTCCTTCAGTACACGGGCGGAACCACCGGCATCGCCAAAGGCGCGATGCTGACGCATCGCAACATGGTGGCCAATCTCATGCAGGCGGCGACGTTTTGGAAGGGCCTTCTCGAGCCGGGCCGCGAGGTCATGATTACTCCTCTGCCGCTCTACCACGTGTTCTGTCTCACCGTCGACTGCCTGCTGTTCATGCAGCAAGGCGGCCTTAACGTGCTCATCACCAACCCGCGCGATATTCCCGCATTCGTGCATGAGCTACGCAAATGGCGCATGACGCTCTTCACCGGCGTCGACACGCTTTACGGCGCACTGATGAATCACCCGGGATTCGCGCGCCTCGATTTTTCACGCCTGAAGGTCGGCGTAGCCGGCGGAATGCCGCTGCAGCCGGGCACCGCGGCGAAATGGCGCGCCGTCACGGGGCGGCCGCTCGTGGAAGGATACGGCCTCACCGAGGCATCTCCGATCGTCGCGGGCAATCTGTACGACGCTCCGCGAATCGGCTGCGTCGGACTACCGGTGCCTTCTACGGAGATCAGCATCCGGGATGGTCAACGCGAGGTGCCGATCGGCGAGCCGGGTGAGTTATGCGTGCGCGGCCCGCAAGTCATGCGGGGATATTGGAAGCGCGAGGCCGAGACGGCGGATGTCCTATCGCCGGATGGTTGGCTGCGCACCGGCGATATCGCCGTCATGGACGCCGGGGGCTTTCTGCGCATCGTCGACCGCAAGAAGGACATGATCATCGTGTCCGGCTTCAAGGTCTTTCCGAACGAAATTGAAAGCGTAGGCGCCGAGCACCCGGCGGTGGTGGAGTGCGGCTGCATCGGTGTCCCGGACGCGCATTCCGGACAGGTCGTCAAGGTGTTCGTCGTCGTGCGCGACAGCAGCGTCACCGTCGAGCAGCTGCACGAACATTTCAGCGCACGGCTCACCGCATACAAGCGGCCGAAGTACCTGGAGTTTCGCCAGTCGCTGCCGAAAACCAACATCGGCAAAATTCTCCGGCGCGAGTTGATGCGTGAAGAATCGACGCGCGCCGCATGAGCAGCCGCATACTGCCGGCGAAGCGAACGCGCCGCGCGCCGCCGCGTTGGCCGATCTTCGCGCAATCCGCGAAGATCGGCTAGGTTACCAATGAATGCCGCGCGTCAGTTCCGCAAAGGCCGCGGCCTCGCGTGAAATCTGTTCGCCCGAGGAGGCCGCACCGCTGGCCGCCTCGGAGTCCGGGAACATTCTAAAGCTCTCGCTCCTGACGGCTCGGCCGATCGAGGGCGCGAATAGCTCCGCCAGCTGTGCGAAGGTGCCCAAGGGGGTTGCCAGGCGCTCCCGACGGTCGATGATCGCCGCACAGACTCCCTCGGCTGCCTGCTCCGGCCGCATCAATTCGAACTGCTCATACATTTTCGTCGGCGCGACCATGGGCGTGCGCACCAACGGCATGTTGACCACCGTGAAGCGAATGCCGCGCGCGGCATATTCGGCCGCGGCGCATCTTGAAAACGCTTCGAGAGCAGCCTTCGACGCGTTGTAGGCCGCAAAGTGAGGCTCATTGGTCAACACACTGATCGAGGAGATGTTGATGACGTGTCCGGCCCCGTGTCGAACCATGGCGGGCAGCAGCCCCAGCGTCATCCGTACGGCCGCAAGGTAATTGATGCGCATCAACCGCTCATAATCGTGCAGCCGTTCATAGGTCTTATCGATGGCGCGCCGGATCGATCGCCCGGCGTTGTTGATCAGAATATCCACCCGCCCATGCTCGGCCGACAGCCGTTCGATGAAACTATCGCATGCTTGTGGATCGCCGATGTCGCAGCTGTACGCGCTGACCTCGCCGCCGCCGCCGGCCGCGATCTCCGCGCGCACGCGCGCCAACTTCTCCTGGTCCCGCGCCACGATGATTACCCGCGCACCCGCCTGCGCGAGGCGCAGCGCGGTGGCTCGCCCGATTCCCGATGAGCCACCCGTCACCAGTACCGTTTTGTCCTTGACGACCCGGCGCAACGAGGCGGCCGTGTGCAAACCCGGATCGAGGCAACGCTCCCAATAGTCCCACAGCCGCCAGGCATACGAATCCAAGGGAGGCACTCGAATCCCCGCCGGTGAGAGCAGCGCCTGCGCCTGCGCTGAATCGAACGCGGTCGGGTGATTGAGCAGCCCGATCACTGATCTGGGTATGCCGAGATCGTCGAGGAGCTGTCCGACGATGCGCTCCACGGACGGGAGCAGCGCGGTCAACGCCCGCACGTGAGACGAAGAGTCTCCGGCGCCGGCGTCGAATCGTAGCATCATGGTCGGCGCATGGGCCGCCCGCGCCAACAAATTCAGCACGTCGCCTACGCGATGATCCTGCGGATCCGTGAGGTGAAAGCACTCGCCGTCCTGGCCCGGCGCGTGCGCGAGATGCACCAGCGCCGCGGCGACGAAGTCCACCGGCACCAAGTTGATGTGCCCACCTTCGATGCCGAAGAGCGGCACCCAGCGCGGCAGGCAGTCGCGCAATTTCTGAATCGGCTTGAAGAGGTAATAGGGGCCGTCGATCTTGTCGATGACTCCGGAACGCGAATGGCCGACCACCATTCCGGGCCGATAGATGCGCCAAGGAACGCGGCACGTGCTGCGGACCAGGCCCTCGGACTCGTGCTTGGTGCGAAAATACGGCAAATCCAGCCCTTCGGCTTCGACGAACATCCGTTCGGTAAACGTGCCGCGGTAGCGGCCCGCGGCGGCAATTGAGCTCACGAGATGAAAGCAGCCCGCGTCGCATTCATGCGCGAAATCAAGCGCATTGCGGGTCCCGAGCACGTTGGCGCGCACCAGATCCGCCTCGGCGGCGGTCACATCGTACAAGGCACCGAGATGAAAGAAATGGTCGATGCGGCCGCACAGCGCACGCCGCTCGGCTGCGGATACGCCGAGCAGAGGCTCCGACAGATCGCCGCTGACCGGCACCAGCAGCTGACCAGCGGGGCCGCAATCGCGCACCAGCCGGTCGAGTTTGGCCCGTGACCCCGGCCTCACCAATATCCAGATCGGTTCCCCGCGCGCCGCGAGATCGACGACCAGATGCCGGCCGATGAAGCCGGTCGCTCCGGTGATGAAATATCCCATCCCGCATCCCACTCCGTAAATGGGCAACCACCTTACACCGTATATGTCGCGGTCCATATCGTGGTAAACCGAGGGGTCTCAAAACCTGTAAATTGAGCCACAGTAGCGTATGCCAACGCCTGAGAGCATGTCGCCGGTCGATCGGGCCTGGCTGCTGATGGAGCGGCCGACAAACCCGATGGTCGTGATGGGGCTGCTGATGCTGGGCCGGCCACTGCGGCTCAGTGCATTACGTCAGGTGGTGGGCGAGCGATTCCTGGCGTTCGAGCGCTTTCGCTGTGTGCCGATCCTGGACAATCTCGGCGGGCGTTGGGTGCGCGATGATGAGTTCAAGCTCGACGATCACGTGCTACGGATCGCATTGTCTGCGCCGGCCGGCAAACGAGAGTTGGAGGTGTTGGCGGGCGAGCTCGCGAGCACACCGCTCAGCACCGGGCGGCCGCTCTGGAGTTTCCACCTCATCGAGCGCTACCAGGGAGGCAGCGCACTGATCATTCGCATCCATCATTGCTATGCGGACGGCATCGCGCTGATGCACGTGCTCGCGACGCTCGCTGACGAAAAACCGGCTGACGGCGGCGGCGCACCGTCCGCATCGGGCGCCGGCACAGCAGCCATCCACATCGACCGGGGTGCAGGACTGCTCCGATCGTTCCGCAAGTACGCCAACCTCCTCGAGAAGGGCGTGCACCTCACCCTGCATCCGCAGGAGGCGCTCACGGCAACGCGCGGAGCGATCGATGTTGCCGGTGAACTCGCGCGCTTGGGCGCACTGCTGGCGGACGACCCGGCGACCCGGCTGAAACAGCCGCTGACCGGGGTCAAACGCGTCGCGTGGGGCGAGCCGCTCGCGCTGCAAGAAGTTCGCACCGTCGGCCGGGTGCTGGGATGCACGATCAACGACGTGTTGATCGCCACGCTCGCCGGTGCCCTCGGCCGCTATCTCGACGCCCTCGGAGAACGCACTGCCGGCATGACGATAAGGGCAACCGCACCCATCAATTTACGTCCGGCGGATAACTCACCATTGGAACTTGGCAATCGCTTCGGGCTTGCTTTCGTCGATTTGCCCATTGGCATCCGGCATCCGCTGGAGAGGCTGTATGCAGTCCACGGCACCATGCAGACGCTGAAAAGTTCGCCGGAGGCGCTGGTCACCTTTGGCATTTTATCCCTCATCGGCAGTTTGCCCGCGGCCGTCGTGGCCCCCGCCGTTGCATTTTTCAGCGCCAAGGCGAGTCTCGTCGCCTCGAATGTTCGCGGACCGGATCGCCCCGTGCATCTGGCAGGGGCTCCAATCTCGCAACTGCTGTTTTGGGTACCGCAAACCGGCAGCATCGGCACGGGCATCAGTATGTTCTCCTATCAAGACGAGGTGCAGCTCGGCGTGATCGCGGACCGGCGGCTGATTCCGGAACCGAGCGAGCTCGTGTCGATCATTCAAGCGGAGTTCGATCGGCTGGTATATCTCGTATTGCTGGGCGGGAGTTCGCTCGTGCGCTGAGGTCCGCTCATTGGGCGGCTAAGGTGCGCGCCGCGCACGCTCGACGTCGAGTTGCTCCATCGCATCTTGCGGTTCACAAGCGGCCGCGCTGGCGTAGAGCTCATCGGCCTGCTTGCGGTGCTTGCTTGCATCCACCAGCAACAGCCCGTTGGCATATTCGATTTGCGCAATCGGCGACCGGGGCGTGAGCTTGATGGCGCGCCGAAAGTGCTCTATCGCGGCCTCGCTGGACGCCCGATAGGTAAGGCCGGCGAGCAGCGAGCCCACCTTGGCCACGATTTCGGCGTGATACAGGCCGAGCGCAATCTGGGCCTCGGCGTGCCGCGGCTCGAGTTTCACCGTGGAATCGAGGTGCTCGCGAACCCGGGTCGCGATGCCGCTCGCGAGCGCTTTTACAATCGAAATTCGTTGACTGTACCGGCCCAGCGCGAGCGCGAGCATGTAATGCGCGTTGGCGTCATCCGGCAGCGACTCGACGGCCTGTTCGCCGCGCGCGATGGCCGCCTCCAGCAGGCGGATCGCCTCATCGCCGCGAGCCTCCACCGAATGGATGGCGGCCGCCTTGTTGGCGGCGGTGGCGCCCAACGCACCCAGCTTGCCGCCGGCTGCGATCGCGCCGTTGAAGTTGCCGGTATGAAACCGCCGCCAGGCCTCCTGTACGCCCGCGGCGACCTCTCGAGCGCCGCCGTGAGCTTCGATCCACTCGGCGAACTTTGCATGCTGCTTCGACAGGCGAGTGACCCGCGCTGCGTTCGGGTACGGCTCCTGATCGCCCTTGTGCAGTTTCACCCAATGATTCTCGAGGCCGCTTCCGGCAAAATACTCCTCGAAACGGCCTTTGGGGGCGGTTTTGCGCGCGCTTCCACTCATTTGACGCTCCTACTGTGGAAACTACGAATCGCCAGATGCCTCGTCGCGCACCTATATTAGCCAAGTTGAATCGAAATCCCACTAAGGGCAAATACTCATTCGCGGCGCAAGCCGCGCAACCGTTATCGGAGAAGGACATGGCAACGAAGAAGAAATCACCAAAGCGCGCACGCAACAGCGCGCGCAGCAAGAGCGACACGCAGACGCAGCTACTCAACGTCGTGCATCAGGTGTGGCTGGCGGGACTTGGCGCCGCGGCGCGCGCGCAACGCGGGGCGCCGAAGCTGATGGAGGAACTGGTTGTCGAAGGTGCGCAAGTGCAGGCGGATACGAAGCAGGCTGCCGAAAAAGCGCTGCGCAGCGCGCTCACCGGCGTGCAAGGCACTCTCAATGCGCGCATGGAGAAAGTGCGCACTGACGCGACCGATGCGTACGAAAATCTCGAGAAGATCTTTCGCGCCCGCGTGCACAGCGCCCTCACGCAGCTCGGCGTACCGAGCGCCGGCGCGGTGGAATCGCTCAGCAAGCGGGTCGATGCGCTCAATGTCAACATCGACAAGCTCGCCCGGGCGCGTAAGCCGACGCCACGAATGCGCGCCGCGCGCAAGAACGGATCTTCGCATTCGCCGACGCCCTAGCGGCCGATGTTAACCACCGAGCCCGCCCTGCGGCGCCGGGGGGGCCCGCCATCCTGTTGCGGCCGGCATTGCGAGAGTATGCGCGCCTGCTGCAAGCGCTGGGAATCGCGGGCTGATCGGCGCATGGGGACGCCGTCGCAGGAATAGCCGAGATGCCGGCCGCCGATCGGCTCGATGAGTTGCTCGCCCGCAAGCAGTTGCTCGAGTCGCCTGCGTACCGGGCGGGCGATTTCGTCGCTTCATTGCGCGAGCTGCGCATCTGGCAGAGCGCCCGGCTGGCGAGAACGTACGAGGATTTCCGTATAGTCTCCCGCTATTCGCCGGCGGTCGAGTTCTTCCTGAGCGATCTGTACGGGCCGCAGGAGTTCACCGGTCGCAATCGGGACCTGTCGCGCGCTTGGCGCTATCTGAAACGAGCACTGCCTGCGGCCGCGATGCACGTGCTCGGACAGGCCGTCGAACTCGACGTACTCACGCTCGAGCTCGACCATGCCATGGTGCGCGCGCTCGCCGCGGCTCCGCTAACCGACCTCACGTACGCGGCCGCTTATCGGGACGTCGACGATCTGGCATCGCGCACTCGGCAGATCGATCTCATTGTCGGCATCGGCGAGGATCTCAGCCGAATCGTGAGTCGGGTGTGGCTCGGGCCGCTGCTGCAGGCGGCACACGTGCCGGCTCATGCGGCGGGTTTTGGCGAGCTGCAGGACTTCCTCGAGCGCGGCTACGCGGCATTCCGCAAGATGCGAGGCGCTCAAAGTCTGTTGCAAGCCATCCGCGAGCGCGAGACACGTTTCATGCATACGATGCTGCATACTCCCGAACAGCCGCCGCGGGCGGCCCGGGACTGAATCGCATGAATGATCGGACATACGACTACATCATCGTCGGCGCCGGCTCCGCGGGCTGTGTGCTCGCCAATCGTCTCTCGGCGCAGCCTGCCGACGCGGTGCTGCTGCTCGAGGCGGGCGGCGCGGACTCAAGCCCGTTCATCCACATGCCCGCGGGTCTTGCGCGGCTGGTCGGCAATGCGCGCATCGACTGGCAGTACTACACGGAACCCGAGCCGGAACTCAACGGCAGGAGATTGTACTGGCCGCGCGGCCGGGTGCTCGGCGGCTCAAGCTCGATCAACGCCATGTGCTACACGCGCGGCCACCGTCTCGACTATGACGAATGGGCAGCGCTCGGCGCCGACGGCTGGGACTACGCGCGCGTGCTGCCCTATTTTCGCAAGGCCGAAGATCAGGCGCACGGCCCGAGCGAGCATCACGGGGTCGGCGGGCCGCTCTCGGTCGAGGACCTCAGGTTCCGCAATCCGCTGAGCGCAACGTTCGTCGAGGCGGCGCTGCAGTGCGGTCTCGAGCGCAATTCGGACTTCAATGGAGCGCTCCAGGACGGAGTGGGGTTCTATCAAGTCACGCAGCGCCGCGGGCGGCGATGCAGCGCGGCCGTCGCGTACCTGCGGCCGGTCTCGCGGCGCGGTAATCTCGAGATTCTCACCCGCGGCTTGGCCACTCGGGTCCTGTTCCAGGGGAGGTGCGCGGTGGGCATCGAGTACCGGTCCGGCGGCGAGCTGCATCGCGCACGGGCGCAGCGCGAAGTGATTCTCGCAGCCGGCGCCGTCGCATCACCGCAGTTGCTCATGCTCTCGGGGATAGGCCGGCCGGACGAATTGCGCGCTTTCGGTATACAAACGGTCGCCGAAAGCCCGCAGGTGGGGCGCAATTTGCAGGACCACCTCGACTTCTGCACCCTCAGCAAGTGCACGCAAACCCTCACTTACGATTTCAATCTTTACCAGGAGTTGGCCGTCGCAGTGCGCTACCTGTTTACACGATCCGGACCCGGCGTCAGCAACATCGCCGAAGCGGGCGGTTTCGTGCGAACGCACCTCGCGCCGGACCAGCGCCCCGATATTCAACTGCACTTCGTGCCGGCGCAACTCGATGATCACGGCCGCAATCGACTGAGCGGCCACGGCTACACGCTGCACGCCTGCGCGTTGCGCCCCATGAGCCGCGGACACTTGTCGCTGCGCTCCAGCCGGCCCGACGATCCGCCGCGCATCTTCGCCTCGTACCTGAATGAACCGAAAGACATCGACGTCATGTTGGAGGGAATCCGCTGGTCGCGCGAGATTCTTCATGCCGCCGCCTTTGCAGCGTTTCGCGGCGCCGAGGTCTATCCGGGCGACGCGGTCACGACGCGTCGAGGTCTCGAAGAATCACTCAGGCGCAAGGCGGAGACGATTTATCACCCTGTAGGATCGTGCCGCATGGGAGCCGACCCCCTGTCGGTCGTTGATTGCCAACTTCGGGTGCGGGGCGTCGACGGCTTGCGGATCGCGGACGCTTCGGTCATGCCGCGGCTCATCGGCGGCAACACCAATGCGCCCACGATGATGATCGCCGAGAAGCTCTCGGATCTGCTCACCTCCTCCTTCAAGTCGGCAGGTTCATCCGACCCAACCCGCGCTTCATAACGAAATACCGCACCCCTCGTGGCGCCTAGGCGTGGTGGGCTCGGGTCCGGCCGGGCTCAGCTTCGATTGTTCCGGCGTTTGGTCCCGCCGCGTCCCGCCGGGCCTTCCTCGCCGGGCGTCCAGGGTCGCCCGAGGCGCGTCTCGATATACCCACGAATCATGCGTCGTACGACCTGTGAAGGGGTGAGGTCCTCCTCGGCGCATAACCGCTCGAACACGGCTTTCTTGCGCGGATCGATCAGGATCGTCAGACGCGCCGTGCGCTCTTCGAGGTGAACGACTTTGGAGATCTTCATTTACATGCGAATTACATCGTAGGATAATGAAAGAATAATCCGAGTAGAATCCAGGCGCAACGGCCTCGCATGCGGTCCGTCGGCGGGCTTCTTGCGCCAGCTCGGATGCGGTCGACGGATCACAAAGCGGGCCCCCGAAGGGCCCTCGTGGGAAAAGCGAAATGAGCCATCCGGTGCACGATCGGTGATGCCGCTCGCGAGCCCTGTGTGCTCGAGTCAATTGGCCGCAAGCGGCATTGCATTATTGCTGGCGCTCGCCGCGTTCGGAATTTTCGCTGCGCGCCGTCCGCTTGGAGGCCGGCTCATCTACGCCGCCTGCATGCTGCTCTGTTCCGGGCTCGCAGGCGTGGCGCTCATCGCCCTGCTCGCGCCGCATGCGAGGCTCGAGCCCATCGAAATTCCCCTCGGGCTGCCGCTCGGCCGAACGCTCCTGGGCTTCGATCCGCTGAGCGCCGCGTTTGCCGTCATCATCAACGTGGCGAGCGCGATCGTGAGCGGGTACGCAATCGGTTATGGCGCGCACGCCCGCGAGCCGCTGCGGGTCGTGCCGTTCTACCCGGCGTTCATCGCCGGCATGAATCTGGTGCTGCTTGCGCAAGATGCGTTCTCGTTTCTCATCGGTTGGGAATTCATGTCGCTCGCATCCTGGGCGCTGGTGGTCAGCGAGGACGGTTCCGCTGAGAATCGCCGCGCTGCCCTCGTCTATCTCATCATGGCGACCGGCGGAGCCCTGACGCTCCTGCTTGCGTTCGGGTTGCTCGCCGGCCCCGAGGGCGGATACGCGTTCGAGGCGATCCGGCGCAGCAGCGCACCGGGCGTAGGCGCGATCGTTCTGGTACTGGCGCTGGTAGGGGCCGGTTCCAAGGCGGGCCTCGTGCCTCTGCATGCCTGGCTGCCGCTCGCGCACCCGGCCGCGCCGAGTCACGTTTCGGCATTGATGAGCGGGGTCATGACGAAGGTGGCCGTCTATGGTTTTGTGCGGCTGGTCTTCGACCTCGCGGGTCCCCCCTCGTGGTGGTGGAGCGTTCCCGTGCTGTTGATCGCGGGCATCACCGCTCTTCTCGGCGTTCTGTATGCGTTGATGGAACACGATCTGAAGCGCCTGCTCGCATACCACACGGTCGAGAACATCGGGATCATCTTTATCGGCCTGGGACTCGCGCTCGCATTCGAGGCGACGGGGCTGCGCGTAGCGGCGGCCCTCGCGCTCACCGCGGCGATCTTCCACGTGTTCAATCATTCACTCTTCAAGAGTCTGCTGTTCATGGGGTCGGGCGCGGTGCTGAACGCCACGGGCGAACGGGATATGGAGCACCTCGGGGGCTTGATTCATCGCATGCCGGTCACGGCGCTGGCATTCCTCGCCGGGTGCATCGCCATTTCCGCGCTGCCGCCCTTCAACGGGTTCGTCTCCGAGTGGCTCACGTTTCAGGCGATTCTCGTCAGCCCGCAGCTGCCGCAGTGGGTTCCGCGACTTCTGGTACCCGCCATCGGAGCGACGCTTGCGTGCTCCGCGGCGCTTGCGGCGGCCTGCTTCGTCAAGGCGTTCGGGATGACATTCCTGGGCCGGCCGCGTTGCGGGGCCGCGACGACCGCGCGCGAGACGGATTACTGGTCGCGAAGCGCAATGCTGACGCTCGCGGCACTGTGTCTGCTCGCCGGAATACTGCCGGGCTTGGTGATCGACGCCCTCGACCCTTTGACCCAGATGCTCGTCGGCGCACAGCTCGCGCCGCAGGCTGCGCAACCGTGGCTGCGGATTGTTCCCATCGACCCGGCACGCAGCGCGTACAACGGCGCGCTCGTGTTCGTCTTGATCCTGATCGCAGCCGCCGCGACGGCTTTCGCGGTTCGCCGGTTTGCCTCGCATGCCCTGCGACGCTCGCCGGCGTGGGACTGCGGATTCCCGGACGCGAGCCCCGCCACGCAGTACACGGCCGGAAGCTTCGCGCAGCCCATCCGGCGGGTGTTCGGAAGCGTCGTCTTTCGCGCGCGCGAGCACGTCGAGATGCCGAAGCCCGGTGACACCGCCGCGGCCAAATTTCGCGTCGATCTGCACGATACGATCTGGGAAGCGCTCTATCTGCCGGTGATTCGCGGTGTCAACGCGATGGCCGACCGCTTGAACCAGGTGCAATTCCTGACGATTCGAACGTACCTGAGCCTCGTGTTCGCTGCGCTGGTCCTGCTGCTGGTCGTGGTTGGAGCCTGGCGATGATGCTTGCTTGGCTCACACAGCTCGCGCAGGCCGCTCTCGTGCTCGCTCTCGCGCCGCTCTTGTCCGGTGTGACGCGCAAAATAAGGGCCCGTCTCCTGCGCCGCCAGGGTCCGTCGATCGTTCAGCCATATCGCGACCTGTTGAAATTGATCCGCAAAGAGGTCGTCATTGCAGAGAACGCATCGTGGCTGTTTCGTGCCGCACCCTATGTCGTGTTCGCCACGACGTGGGTGGCCGCCGCGTTGGTACCCACGTTTGCGACGGGACTTACCTTGAGCGCGTCCGCAGATCTCATCGTAATTGTCGCTCTGCTCGGCACCGCGCGCTTCCTGCTCGCGCTCGCGGCGCTGGATGTCGGTACGAGTTTTGGCGGGATCGGCTCGAGCCGCGAAATGATGTTCGCCTCGCTCGCCGAGCCCGCCATGCTGATGTCGGTGTTCACGCTCTCGCTCTACGCGGGATCGACCGAGCTCTCCTCGATCTCGGCGTACATGCTGGGGCCCAATGCCGGCCTCAGCATTTCGCTCGCGCTCGCGCTCGTGGCGCTCGTCATCGTCTCGCTCGGAGAAAATGCGCGCATTCCAGTCGACAACCCCGCGACGCATCTGGAGCTGACGATGGTGCACGAGGCCATGATTCTCGAATACTCCGGCCGGCACCTCGCGGTGATCGAGTTGGCTGCCTCACTGAAGCTTTTGCTGTACCTGTCATTGATCGCGTGCGTGTTCATCCCGTGGGGAACAACGCTTGCCGGCGATGGCGCCCTCGCCTACGCCATCGGGCTCGGCGCCTATGCGGCGAAGCTTGCGGCGTTGGCATTCTTCCTGGTTCTGTTCGAGACCGCCATCGCCAAGATGCGCGTGTTTCGTGTTCCGGACTTTCTCGGCGTGGCGCTCATGCTGGGACTCCTGGGCACGATCATGCTGTTCGTATCCAGGGTACGAGGATGACTCCCCTCGACAGCGATATTGCCCATCTGCTCGCGGGGTCCCTGGTGCTCGTGAGCTTCCTGCTGCTGTATCAGGATCGCATGTTCGCATTGCTCAATGTCTTTGCACTCCATGCGATCGTCTTGGCGCTCTCCGTCGCCTGGCAGGCCCATCTGCAACACGCGCCGCACCTGTTCATTACGGCCCTGATCGCGTTGCTGTTCAAAGGCGTGATCATTCCGGCCGCGCTGCATCGAATCGTCGTACGGCTTGGAATTCACCGCACCATCGAAACAGTGGTGAGCATTGGCCCTACGATGCTGTTCGGAATGGGTCTCGTTGCGCTCTCGGTCGTCGTCATGCTGCCGCTGACACAATCCGCCGGCGCGTTTGTCAGGGAGGATCTCGCCTTCGCGCTGTCGGTCCTGCTCCTGGGATTTCTGATGATGGTGACGCGCCGCAACGCCGTGAGTCAAGTCATCGGATTCATGTCCCTCGAGAATGGTCTCGTGCTCGCCGCGACGGGCGCCCGCGGCATGCCACTGGTTGTGGAGATCAGCGTCGGATTCTCCGTCCTCATCGCCTTCCTCGTCATCGGGATTTTCCTCTTTCGCATCCGGGAGCGATTCGACACGGTCGACCTGCAGGCGCTCGACATGTCGCGAGGCGAATCGGAGTGAGCGTGTACGTCGGAACGCTGGCGCTCGCGGGACTTCTCGGCACCCCAGCGATTGGCGCGCTGCTGCTTGCGGCTATCCCGACGTACCGGGTCGCGGCAGTCCTCAACATGATCCTGTGCGCGCTCACGCTCTCAAGCGCGGCGCTCCTGTACTCGCACCGCCCGCAGCCCTCGCTCTATCTGCTCGTCGATGACGTCAACACGGTCTTTCTCATCATCGGTGCTCTGGTGGGCTTCACGACGAGCGTGTTCAGCGCAGGATACATCGCACACGAGCTGCAAGCACGCAAGCTCAAAGCGCGGGATCTGCGCTTCTATCACGCCATGTACCAGTTCCTGATGTTTGCGATGAATCTCGCACTGGTCTCGAACAACATCGGACTCATGTGGGTGGCGATCGAGCTCGCAACGCTCACGACGGTCGTGATGGTGGGCATCTATCGCACCAATGCGGCGCTGGAGGCGGCGTGGAAATATTTCATCCTGGGCTCGGTCGGCATCGGCCTCGCCCTGTTCGGCACGATCCTCGTCTACCTCGCCGCACAGGAACATCTGGGAGAGGGCATGCTCGCCATGGCCTGGGATCAACTCGCGGCCCATTCGGCGCTCTTCGATCCGGCGTTGCTCAACCTATCGTTCGTATTTCTGTTGCTCGGCTATGGCACAAAGGTCGGCCTTGCGCCGGTACATGCCTGGCTGCCGGATGCCCATGCGGAGGGCCCAACGCCGATCTCCGCCGTACTGTCGGGCTTGCTGCTGAACGTGGCGCTGTTCGCGCTGCTGCGTTTCAAGCTGATCATGGCGGGGAACCCCGCGGTCCTCTCCCCGGGCCCGATGATGGTCACGATGGGAGCACTCTCGCTGATCTTCGCCGGCTTCATGATCTACCGCAGGCGCGACATCAAGCGCATGTTCGCCTACTCCTCGATCGAGCACATGGGGATCATCACGCTGGCGTTCGGACTCGGAGGACCACTCGCGAATTTCGCCGCTCTCCTGCACATGGCCATGCACAGCCTCACTAAATCGGCCATCTTCTTCGGCGTGGGATACATCTCCCAGCTCGAGCGGACGCAGCGCATCGCGGACATCCGAGGGCTCACGCACAGCCAGCCACTCTTGGGGTGGCTGCTGGTGGTCGGGTCCGTCGCGATTGCCGGGCTGCCACCCTTCGGCGTCTTCACGAGCGAGTTTCTGCTCGTGACCTCGACCTTTGCCCGCGCGCCGTGGCTGGCCATTCTGTTGGTTCTAGGCATCATGATTGCGTTCAGCGCGCTCGCACTGCGGCTTCACGGCCTGGCTTTCGGAGACACCGACAAGCGCCATGTGCTGCCGGCCTGGCGCCTCGCACCCATGGTCCTGCATCTGGCCTTGGTCGCAATCGCGGGCATCTATCTGCCCAGCGCCGTCGTCGCATGGTTCCGCCACGTGGCAAGTCAGCTCGGGTAGGTGCAGCAATGCTCAAGGCTCTGTTCGGAGATCTCTCAGCCGCCCCGGCGCACCGCGGGTGGCCGCGTGTGGCAGCGGATCCCGAGAGGTGGCGGGGCGTCGGTGAGTCCCTCCGCGAAGGCAAATTGGATCTCCTCGGACTGTGGGGCGATGTCGCTGCCGTACATTGCGCGCTGTATGAACCAGCAACGCGGCAGATGCTGAGCGCGTCGATGGGCACGCGCGCAGGCAGCGTCCCCTCGCTCGCGGTCTTTCACGCGCCCGCCTCCCGCTTGGAGCGGGCGATCGGCGATCTGTTCGGCATCGAGTTCGTCGGCCTGCCCGATCCACGGCCGTGGCTCGATCACGGACGCTGGCCCTTGCATCAGCCGCTGGCGGCGTCGCCGCGGCCGTGCGCACCGCTGCCGCCCTACCGGTTTCTCGAGGCGCTGGGCCCGAGCCTGCATCAGATCCCGGTCGGTCCGGTGCATGCAGGGATCATCGAGCCGGGTCATTTCCGCTTCACGGCGAGCGGCGAAGCGGTTGCACGACTCGAAGAGCGTCTTGGATACACCCACAAGGGCATCGACAAGCTGCTGTGCGACAAGTCGATCGACGAAGCGGCACGAATTGCGGCGCGGGTGTCGGGGGACAGCACCGTCGCGTATTCCTTTGTCTTCGCTCGCGCCGTGGAGGCGGCACTCGAGTCCCCCCCGCCGCCGCGCGCGGTGTGGCTGCGTGCGGTGATGGCCGAGCTCGAGCGGATCGCGAATCACCTGGGTGACTTCGGTGCGATCTGCAACGACGCCGCGTTCTCGATGATGCACGCGGAGTGCGCGATCCTGCGCGAAGAGGTATTGCGCGCGTGCGCCATCGCTTTCGGCCATCGTCTGATGATGAACCGAATTGTCCCCGGCGGAGTTGCCGCCGATCTCGAGCCGTCGGGACGGGACGCAATCCTCGGCCTGCTGCGGCGCGTGCGGCGGGACTTTCCGGAACTGATCGAGCTCTACGACAACACGGCCTCGCTTCAGGATCGCACGGTCGGCACCGGGGTCGTGTCCACGGCACTCGCCGCGCAGTTCGCAGCGCCCGGCTATGTCGGCCGCGCGTCCGGGCGCTCATTCGATGCGCGGGTCGGCTTTCCCTACCCTCCGTACGACGCCTCGCCGATTGAAATCGCCGTGCGGCCCGAAGGCGACGTCGATGCGCGCGTCTGGGTGCGGATCCGGGAGATTCAGCACAGCGTTGGCTGGCTCGAGTCGGCGCTCGCGTCGCTTCCGCGCGGCCCCGTGCGTTCGCCGCTCGGCACCGCGCCCGCGGCAAGCGTCGAAGGCGCCGCCCTGGTCGAGGGATTTCGGGGAGACATTCTCGCGTACGCGCGCATCGACCCGGGAAGCCGGATCGAGCGCTGCCACTTGCGCGATCCGTCATGGTTTCTTTGGCCGCTGCTCGAAGCTGCCATCGAGGGCAACATCGTTGCGGACTTTCCTTTGTGCAACAAGTCGTTCAATTGCTCCTATTCCGGGCATGATCTGTAGTTACACGCACGTTCGGTAACCCATCATGCGCAGGCGTCTGGCCAAAAACCTCTTCTCCGCACCGTGCACCGAGCCCGTGAGCGAAGGCACAGCGGCGCTTGAGGCCGCGGGCGCGAAACTTCAAGGCGTCATCGCACGCAGGCTCGGGCGCAGTCTCGCGATACGCGAAGTCGACGCGGGTTCCTGCAACGGCTGCGAGCTCGAGATCCACGCGCTCGGCAACGCCTTTTACGATGTCGAGCGATTCGGTATCCGCTTCGTGGCCTCCCCGCGCCATGCCGACCTGCTGCTCGTGACCGGCCCCGTCACGCTCAACATGCGCGAGGCCCTCGAGCGCACCTACGCCGCAACCCCAGCACCCAAGTGGGTGGTTGCCGTCGGAGACTGCGGCGCCGGGTGCGGGGTGTTCGCGGACAGCTATGCGTGTGTGGGCGCGATCTCGAAGGTGATTCCAGTCGACCTCGTGATTCGGGGCTGTCCGCCGACCCCGACGGACCTGCTGCAGGGATTGCTCACGCTCTTGAGCGGCGCCGCCGCCGGCGTGAACGCCGAGCACTCATGAGCCGCGTGATCGGAGTCGCGCCTCACGACCGTCCGCCGCGCCGTGCGCGGCCAGGCACCGCGCGCGTTCGAGCCGCATCGGGGGGCGTCCACGGCTGCCCGGTCCGCTCCTCGATGTAGTTGCGAATCAAGCGCCGCACGACCTGGGAAGGCGTGGCGTCCTCTTGCGCGCACAGGCGCTCGAACAACGCCTTCTTGCGCGGATCGATGAGAATTGTCAGTCGTGCGGTGCGGTCTTCGAGAATCACAGCCATCCTTAAGCTAGCGACAGGGTACCTCGGCTGCCATTATAATCGAAGGCGTATCTGAGTAGCAGCCTCTGTGACGTCACTGATCCATTCATCGCTCAACGCCTGCCTGCAGCTGATCGCGCTTTGGCTCCTCATCGGGCTCGCAGGTCTTCTGCGTCCGATGAGCGTCGGCTTTGTGGGGCGGACGCTGTTTCCGCTGGGCGCTCTGTTGGGCGTGTCCCTCGCCGTAATCGCGGCCTTTAGCCTCGCGGCACCGGCGGAACAGCTCACGCTGAAGGTCGGACTGCCCGACCTGCCGATGCACGTGCGGCGCGATGCGCTGACGAGTCTGTTTCTGTTTCTGCTCGGCGCCGCCTCGGCGGGCATCTCGGTCTTCGCTGCGGGGTACTTTCGCCGCGGCGAGGGTACCGCGCCGGGCCTGCTGTGCCTTCAATACCACGTGTTCCTGGCCAGCATGGGTTTCGTGCTGCTGGCTAATGATGCCTACGCGTTCATGGTCGCGTGGGAGACCATGGCGCTCTCTTCCTACTTTCTGGTCACCACGCAGCACGGCCTCGCGGAGATCCGTCGTGCGGGTTTTCTCTACCTGCTGATCGCGCACGTCGGGGCGATCGCAATCTTGTTGAGCTTCGGTGTCATGCAGGGCGGCAGTTGGCAGTTCACCTTCGACGCCATGCGCAGCGCGCACCTCGCGCCGCAGTGGGCTGCGACCGCCTTCCTGCTGGCACTCTTCGGTTTTGGCGCCAAAGCAGGCCTCGTGCCGCTGCATGTCTGGCTCCCTGAAGCTCACCCGGCCGCCCCCTCGCCGGTCTCGGCGCTCATGAGCGGTGTCATGCTGAAGACGGCCGTCTACGGCGTGTTGCGCATCACTTTCGATCTGCTGGGGCATCCCCAATGGTGGTGGGGTCTCGTGGCGATGGTTTTCGGACTGTTCAGCGCGCTCTATGGCGTGGTGTTCGCTGCAGCCCAGACCGACATGAAGCGCCTGCTCGCGTACTCTTCGATCGAGAACATGGGCATCATCTTCACCGGCCTCGGGCTGGCGATCGTATTCCTCGGCGTGGGCATGCCCTCCCTCGGAGCACTCGCCCTGATCGCGGCCCTGTATCACAGCCTCAATCACGCGTTCATGAAGAGCCTGCTGTTTCTCGGCACAGGGGCGGTTCTGCATTCAACCGGTGAACGCAACCTCGGGCGCCTGGGGGGATTGATCCATCGCATGCCGTGGGTCGCCTGGCTCACCCTCATCGGTGCGCTCGCCATGGCCGGGCTACCGCCACTGAACGGCTTCGTCTCCGAGTGGCTCCTCCTGCAGGCGTTCCTCTTTTCGAACGAGGTGCCCCGGCCCTTCATCAACATGCTGCTTCCCCTCGGGGCCGCGCTCATCGCGCTCGCCGCCGCCCTCGCCGGCTACGTCATGGTCAAGTTCTTTGGAGTCATCTTCCTCGGCCAGCCGCGCGAGGCGACCCTCAATCGCGCGCACGATGCGGGGGGGCTGGAGCGGATCGGCCTCGTGTGGCTCGCGCTCGGCTGCTTCGCATTGGGTTTGCTGCCCACGTACGTGATCGGCGCGATACGCAGCGTGGTCGAACAATTGAGCGGCGCCGAACTCCCGAACGAGCATGCTCCCTGGTGGCTCCTCGTGCCGTTGCCGGAACGGCGGGCCTCGTATTCCGCCCCGGTCTTCTTTCTCGCGATTGCGGCAGTCGTCGCCGTCACGATGTTCGCCGTGCGGCTTCTCTATCACCGCCGTGTGCGTCGCGCGCCGCCCTGGGATTGCGGTTTCGGGCGCCTGAATGCGCGGATGCAGGACAGCGCGGAAGGCTTCGGTCAGCCGATTCGCCACATTTTTGGGTCCTTCTTCGCGATGCAGCGCGAACTCCCCTCCCCGTTTGACCGCGCACCCCGCTACCGCGTCACTGCGGGAGACCGGGTCTGGCAGGCGCTGTACCTGCCGCTCGGCGCCCTCGTCCAGCGCGTAGCGGATGCCTTCGCGTGGTTGCAGCAGGGACGCATCGCCACTTATCTGCTCTACAGTTTCGTGACGCTCGTCGTGCTGCTGGCGCTCGCGGTATGAAGCCGATCGAGATCATCACCCAGGTGCTCGAGCTGATCGCAGCGCTCGCCGCGGCGCCTCTGTTTCTCGGCTGGATCAACCAATGTCGCGCGTGGCTGCAGAACCGTCGCGCGCCGAGCCTCTGGCTCCCCTACCGCGGCATTCGGAAGCTCTTTCTCAAGGATGCAGTGATCGCCGAGCGTGCATCCCCCCTGTTTCGCGTGGCGCCTTATATCGTGTTCAGCGCGATGGTCCTCGCCGCCGCGATCATTCCTTCGATGGGTACCGAGTTGCCATTCACCAACGCGGCCGATGCAATCGCGCTCGTGGGTCTGCTCGCCACGGCACGGGTCTTCTTATCGCTCGCCGCGATGGACATCGGCACCGCCTTCGGCACGCTCGGAGCGCGCCGCGAGATGATGGTAGGGTTCCTCGCCGAGCCCGCCCTGCTCATGATCATTTTCGTCGCCTCGCTCATTTCGGCGACCACCGCGCTGCCCGCCATCACCGAGAATCTCGCCACGCAGCGTCTGGGAATCTACCCCAGTCTCGCTTTCACGGCGGTCGCCTTCACGATGGTGCTGCTCGCCGAAAATGCGCGCATCCCCATCGACAATCCGGCGACGCACCTCGAGCTCACGATGATTCATGAGGCGATGATGCTCGAGTACTCGGCACGTCACCTTGCGCTCATGGAGTGGGCGGCCGCTCTCAAGCTGTTCAACTACGCGTGCATCGGCTTTGCGCTGTTCATCCCCTGGGGCGTCTCGACCGGCGAGGGCGGTCCCGGCGCACTCCTCGCCTCGATTCCGCTGCTCGCCGTGAAGCTCGCAGTGTCCGGCATCGTGCTCGCCCTCATCGAGACCGTCTCGGCGAAGCTGCGCGTGTTTCGGGCCCCGGAGTTTCTCGCGGTGGCATTTCTGTTTGCGGTGCTGGGTCTGCTCGTGCACCTGCTGCTGAGAGCCTGAAAGCGATGGCCGGCGTCCCCTTCGACTTGCAACTGCTGAACCTCTGTGCGGCGCTGCTGCTGCTCATCTCCTTTGCGATGCTCGCGCAGCGGCGTATCGTGAACCTGGTGAACCTCCTGGCCGTGCAGGGCGGAGTGATCCTGGTCGCGACACTTCTCCTCGCCTGGCGCACGCGTCAGCATCACCTGTATCTGTCCGCGGCACTCACCCTGGCGCTCAAGGTGGTGCTCCTCCCGTGGATTCTGCATCGACTCATTCGCCGCCTCGAGGTCTACTGGGACACCGAGCCGCTGCTCAACATCGCGGGCACGATGCTCGTGGGCGTTTTGGTCGTCGTGTTCGCCTTCGGCCTGGCACAGCCGATCTCGGCGCTCGCCAGCACCGCGACGCGCAATTCCATCGGCATTGCCGTCGCCGTGGTGCTGCTGTCTTTCCTCACGATGATTACGCGGCGCAAGGCGATGTCGCAGGTCGTCGGTTTTCTCTCGATGGAGAACGGGCTCTTCTTCGGGGCCATGAGCGCCACCTACGGCATGCCGATGATCGTCGAGTTCGGGGTAGCGCTCGATGTCCTCGTAGCCGTGCTCGTGCTCGGCATTTTCTTCTTCCAGATCCGCGAGCAGTTCGACAGTCTGGATCTGCATCACCTTGAATCGCTCAGGGAAGACCATTCACTCGAGGAGACACCGCCTCTCGAGGAGGACGGCTAACGTGGAATTCCTCGTGCTGCTCGTAACCCCCCTCGCCGGCTCGCTCTTGCTGGGCGTCTTCGGTGCACGGCGCTGGGCGCCGGAGCTGAATGTGGCGGTGAGCCTCGCGACATTCCTTGCAGCCTGCGCGCTCACGGCTCGCGTCGTCGGCGAAGGCAACCTGCTCGTGGCGCGTGAGCAGTTCTTCATCGACCCCTTCAATGTCTTTCTCGTCACGCTCACCGCCTTCGTGGGACTCACCACGTCGCTGTTCTCGCGCCCCTACATGCGCGTGGAGCTGGAGCACGGACGCGTGAGCGCGTCGCGGCTGCGTCTCTACCACAGCATGTTTCAGCTCTTCATGACGAACATGCTGATTGCCCTCACGACCAACAACATGGGGCTTCTGTGGGTCGCGATGGAAGCTGCAACGCTTTCCACCGTGCTGCTCGTCACGCTCTACCGGACGGCGGCGAGCCTCGAGGCCGGCTGGAAATACTTCATCCTCTGTGGCGTCGGCATTGCCCAGGCACTGTTCGGCACGATCCTGCTGTACTTCGCCGCCGAGAAGGTTCTCGGGGCGGAAGGGGTGAGCGCGCTGTTGTGGACGCACTTGAATGCGGTGAAGGGACAGCTCGAGCCCGCCGTGTTGAGTCTCGCGTTCGTCTTTCTGCTCGTCGGCTACGGCACGAAGGTGGGGCTCGCGCCGCTGCACAACTGGCTCCCCGATGCGCATGCGGAGGGCCCCACGCCGATCTCCGCGGTGCTCTCGGGGCTGCTGCTGAATGTCGCCATCTACGCGGTCGTCCGCTGCAAGGTGCTCGTAGAAGGCTCGCTGCACTCGCAGGTCCCGTCGCGAATGCTGATGGGTTTCGGTCTGCTCTCGGTGGTGCTCGCGGCGTTTTTTCTATGGCGGCAGCGCGACGTCAAGCGGCTCTTCGCCTACTCCTCGATCGAGCACATGGGGATCATCACCTTTGCCTTCGGCATGGGCGGGGCTGTCGCGAACTTCGCTGCGCTCCTGCACATGACGGTGCACTCACTCACCAAGTCGGCGATCTTCTTTGCCGTCGGGCATGCCGCGCAGAAGGCCGGCTCGCAGCTGATGGTAAACATCCGCGGACTCATCACGCTGAGCCCAACGGTCGGTTGGGGCCTGATGCTGGGGTCGCTCGCGATCCTCGGCATGCCGCCTTTCGGCGTCTTTGCCAGCGAGTTTCTGATCCTTACCACCGCGATGCGCGAGCAGCCTTGGGCGACTCCGATCCTGCTCACGGCCCTTGGCATCGCCTTCGCCGCCATCTTCGGACGCGTGCAGCCCATGGTGTTCGGTGAAACGAGCGCGCGGCGCCTGCCGCACCCGCCGGCGCTGCTGCCGGTGTTTGCGCATCTGGCGATCGTGCTGATGCTCGGCCTGTATATTCCGCCGTATCTGGCGCACTGGTACCGCGCGGCCGCGCGCCTGATCGGAGGCGGCTGAGATGCCGCTGCGAGCCTGGTTCGCCCGAAGCGATGCCCAACCGGGCGCCCCCGGGCTGCGCGCGCTGCGCGTCTCGCGCGAGGAATGGCGCCAGGTGGCTGAGGACGTGGCGGCCGCAGGCGGCAGACTCGTGGCGCTCTGGGCGAGCCCGGACGAGCGGGCCGCCCTTACGATTCGTGCCGCATTCCTCGCCGAGCACCGCGGACTCGTGGCGAACCTGCGGGTTGCAGACCGAGAAGCGCCGTACCCTGGGCTCGAAGATCTCTTTCCTGCCGCCGCACGCATGCAACGCGCGCTCGCAGATCTCTCGGGAATGCGTTGCACCGATCCGGATACGCGCCCCTGGCTGCGCCACGCGGCATGGCCGAGCAGCTATCGGCCGCTGATCGATCCGCAACCGTTGCTGCCGGCCGCCGAGCCGGACATGGACGCCTATGAATTCGTGCGTGTCGAGGGCGAGGGCGTGCACGAGATCCCCGTCGGTCCCGTGCATGCCGGCATCATCGAGCCGGGGCACTTCCGGTTCTCGGTCGTGGGCGAGAAGGTATTGAAGCTCGAGGAGCGGCTCGGATACGTGCATAAGGGCATCGAGCGGCGCTTTACCGAGCTGCCCATCCTCGAAGGTTATCGTCTGGCCGCGCGGGTATCAGGGGATTCGGCCGTCGCGTTCTCCTGGGCATACTGCCAGGCGCTCGAGGGCATCGCGGGCACGCAGATACCGCCGCGTGCCGCGTGGCTGCGCGCGCTCTGCCTGGAGCTCGAGCGCATGGCCAACCACCTCGGCGACCTCGGCGCACTCGGCAACGACGCCGGCTTCGCATTCGGTCTCGCGCAGTTCTCGCGCCTGAAGGAACACCTCCTGCGGACGACTCAAGCGGCGCTCGGGGAACGCTATCTGATGGGCGCCATCGTGCCCGGCGGTACGAGCGCAAATCTCGCGGATTCCGGCGCCAAGTGGCTCGGATCATGTGTGCAGGATCTTGCGCACGAGGTGCTGACGCTGCGCGCGATCTACGACGAGCACGAAGGCTTGCGCGATCGGTTCACCGGTGCGGGTACCGTCGCTCCGATGCTCGCCGCGCGCTTGGGACTCACCGGGCTCGCCGGTCGCGCGAGCGCTCAGGCATTGGATCTGCGCCTCGACCTGCCGTGCGAGCCTTATACGGACCTTGCGCCGATGATCATCGGACGAAGCGAGGGGGATGTGGCCGCGCGCGTCGCCGTGCGCTTCGATGAGCTGCAGGAATCGTGCCGTCTCGTCCGGTGGATTCTCGAGGCGCTCCCGACCGGACCTCACCGTGCTCCGGTGGGCGCGCCCGCCGATCGGGCCGTGGGGGCAGGACTGATCGAAGGCTGGCGCGGCCCGGTGTTCGTCGCGCTCGAAGCAGGAGCGGCAGGCGCGATCCGCCGCTGTCACCCGCACGATCCGTCGTGGCAAAACTGGCCCGTTCTCGAGCACGCCATCATCGGCAACATCGTGCCGGATTTCCCGCTCATCAATAAGTCCTTCAATCTCTCCTACAGCGGCCACGATTTGTAGCTCTCTCATATGCTGAAAACTCTGCACCAGATCGCATCGATCGGAATCGCCACCGAGCAAGCGCCGCAGGCGGATGCGAGCTTGCGCATTCGCGACGGCCTGCAGGAGAGCATCCGAGCCGCGCTCGGCCGTGCGCTGTGCATCCGTCACATCGACGCCGGCTCCTGCAACGGCTGCGAGCTCGAAATCCATGCGCTCAACAATCCTCTGTACAACATCGAAGGGCTGGGTATCCGGTTTGTCGCAAGTCCGCGGCACGCGGACCTGCTGCTGGTGACGGGACCCGTCGCAAGAAGCATGGAAGTGGCCCTGCGACGCACCTACGATGCAACACCGGACCCCAAGCTCGTCGTTGCGATCGGCGACTGCGGTTGCACCGGCGGCATCTTCGGCGAGAGCTACGCCAGTTGCGGGCGCGTTTCGAACGTCATCCCCGTCGATGTCGCGGTCCCCGGTTGCCCGCCGAGCCCGACGCGCATCCTCCAGGGCATCCTCACGGCCATTTCGCGCGCCGGCGCAACGACGGCGGGCGCCGGTGTGCCCCCGTGACGCGGCGGCGTCATCGTCTAGCCGAGCGCGCGCGCCTCGCGGCTCAGCATTTTGCCCGGGTTCATGACGCCTTCCGGGTCGAACAGGTCTTTGACCGAGTGCATGAGCCGCATGCGCGTGTCGCCCGCCCAGTGCTCGAGCGAGGTGCGCTTCTCGAGGCCGATGCCGTGCTCGGCCGAGAAGCTGCCGCCGATCTCGCGCAACCCCGCGTAGACGATGGGAGCAATCTCCTCGTAGCGCGCTGTGATCGGCGTCGCCGCGTTGATGGTAAAGTGCACGTTGCCGTCGGCGAGGTGTCCCACGACATAGACGCTGAGAGCCGGATCGTGGCGCAAGAGGCGCGACTCGAAGTCGGCCAGATATTGCGCCAGCCGGTCGATCGGTACGGATACGTCGTACCACAGGCCGCCGGGGTGTTTGCGGTCCACCGCCCAGTCCTCGCGGACGCGCCACAGATCGCGCTCCTCTGCGACGTTCTTCGGCAGCATGCAATCGACGATGAGGTCCGCTTCGGCAGCTCGCGCGAGAGCGGCTTCCAATGCCGAGACCGCGGCCGCACCGTTTGCGCCGGTGACGGCGATCAGCAGACCGAAAGCCGCCGCCGGCATGGCGATGAGCTGCGTGATGCCGAGCGACTGCGCGGTCAGTACGATGTGGTTGCCGGACATGAGCTCCGCCGCGGCGAGCGAAATCTGCGGCTCCGCCTCCACCGCCCGCATCAGCCTGATCGCGGCGTCCAGGTTTGGCAACAGCGCGAGCGCCGCGTGGCGCGCGCCGCTGGCCGGCACCAGGCTCAGCACGACCCGCGTGATGACCCCGAGCGTGCCCTCGGAGCCGATGAACAGCTGCCGCAACGGCAGTCCGGCGTTGTCCTTGCAGATCCGGCTCAGCTCGGTGAGTACTTCCCCGGAGGCGAGTGCGACCTCGAGGCCGAGTACGCGATCGCGCATGGTGCCGTAGCGAAACGCCTCGATCCCGCCGGCGTTCGTCGCCACCATGCCGCCGATCGTCGCGGTACCGCGCGCGCCGAGGTCAATGCCGGCAGCCAGCGCGTGCGGCGCGAGCGCCTCCTCCAGGTGCGCGAGCGTGACGCCGGCTTCGACCGTTGCCGTGCGCGACGCTGCGTCGAGGCTCTCGATATGGTCCATCCGGTCGAGCGAGAGGATGAGCTCGTCGGGTTGCGTACATGCGCCGCCCGCGAGTCCGGTCCGACCGCCTTGCGGCACGACCCCAACGCCCGCCCGCGAGCACAAGGCGAGCACGCGTGCGACCTCGGCGGTGTTCGCCGGCCGAGCCATTAGCGCAGCGCGCAAGTTGTCGGGATGCATACCCGGATCGAGGGCGCCGATTTGCGCACCGGCGCGCAGTCCCTGCTTGCCGACGATGGCGGTGAGCTCGGAGAGGAATGCAACAGAATATTCAGGCGGCGGCATCATGGCGATACATCGAGTTCCGCGTAATGCCGGAAAATTCCCTCATCTGCGCGCTCAGCGACGCTGCATACGGCTAGACTTGCTCGGTGGGGCGACGCATCGCGGCGCGCGGCAGCCGGATCGGCAGGCGCTCGCGGATCGCCGCGTCCACGGATTCGGGAATGTGCGAGGGGTAGTGGCTCGCGAGAATCGACTCGAGCTTGCGCGCGGCGCGGTCGACGACGCTGGGCCGCCCCTGTTCCAGCCATTGGTTCGGGCTCGTGCGATCGCCGACGCTTGGATAAATGTATTCTCTCTGCATCAACTGCAGCGTCTGGTCGGAGCCGAGATAGTGGCCCGGCCCCTCGAGGCAGACTTTGCGAATGGTCTCGAGCGAGAGGGTCTCATCGCTGACTTCGATGCCTTTGATCGTGCGCTGAACCGCGCCAATCACATCGTTTTCGATGATCAGGCCTTCCATGGAGAAGCCCAGCAGACTCGCGAGCATTCCGGCGGACTCGTAGATCAAGTTCGCTCCGGCGTTGCCGACGAGCGCGTGGTTGTAGGCCTTCTCGTATCCTGCCTGCATGTCCGGGAGCTTCGCATCGCTCATTCCGGAAGCCGTTCCGCCGGTCAGATCATAGAATCGGGACAGTTGGGCACTCGCCGCCGACAGCAGCGCCTGCTCGGGACTGCCGCCCGACATCGCGCCGGTCCGAAGATCCGACACGAAGCACCACGTACCGAAAATCGCCGGCGCGCCCGACTTGATCGCGTTGACATAGACGAGTCCGGCGAGGCATTCGGCTGTTTCCTGCACCAATGCGGACGCGAGCGCGGCCGGCGCCGTGGCTCCGGCCTGGCCGGCCGACAGCAGCAGTACCGGCATTCCGCCGCGGACCGCCGTCTCAAGACACAGGCACGCATCATACGCAAATTTGAGCGGCGGCACGACGAAGCAGTTCGACTGGCTGACGAACGGGCGCGCGCGCCACTTATCCTCCCCGCCGGCGATCAGATGGAACATCTCGAGGCTCGCCTCGACGTGCTGAGGCTGTACCCAGCTCGTACCCACGTGTTTGCTGGTGCCGGACACGCTGGCATAGGCCGTGTTGATGTCCATTTCAAACGGCGTCGCAACCTCGCGGCAGACGACCGAGCGCTGATAGAAGTGCAGATGCTCGAGCGTGTCGACGACTCGCGCGATGTCGTATAGATCTTTCGTCGTCGAGTCGCGATACACGCCGGTGTTGGCATCGACGATGTGCACCGCCGCCCCGGCGGTGCCGAAATACACGCGCGAACCCCACGGCTCCATGTCGTGCTTCGGATCCTGTGCGTGCAGGACGAAGTGCCGCGCCGCTCGCGCCACGGTGTCTTCGACCAGCGCGCGCGGGAAGATCAGCCGGCCTGCGGGTGAGAGCTTCGCACCCGCCTGGGTCATGTACTCGATGCCGCTGGGTGTGGCGTCCGCAAGTCCGATGTTCTCGAGCACATCGAGTGCCGCCTGATGGATGCGCAGCACATCGGCATCGGATAACGGCTTGTACAGGCCGCCCGGCATTCCCGGGTGGACGGGACGCAAGTTGTCGGGTAATGGGGCCGTACGAGCGGCCCGGCGCGCCGCGCGCGCCCCGCCACGCACTACCTTGGCTTCCACCTCGCTCATCGGGCACCCTCCCAGAGATCAAAGCGGCAGGATGCTCCGTTTCGGACGGTTTCGGCAAGAGCAGGCGTCGCATCCGGCGCCGCGTCGACCGTTATCTCGGCAGGAGCTCGGTAATCTCGCGCCGAAAGGGTAGAACCCCCTGCGCCGGCGGGCCCGCGTCGCATTCCTCGCCATAACGGCGGCCGGCATAGGTTGCATGAGCATTCCGAGGATCGGAGGCATGTGACGGGTATTGCAGGGACTTCAGAAGTTCGCACGCACGCCCGCGTAGGCGACCCGGCCGAGCGTGCCGTACTCATGGGCCGTCTCGTAATGCTTGCCGGTGGTGTTCTCGACGCGGGCGTACAGTTCGAGCCGCTCGCGCAGCTTGTAGGAGGTGCGTAGGTCGAGGAGCACGTAGCCGCCGAGCTTGACCTCGCCGCCCGTGTCCGCCTCATCGAAGCTCGGGCCCGCATAGCGGGCCACGGCGCTCGTGCTCCACTGCGAGGACCAGCGATAGGTCACCGACGCATTCGCCGCATCCTCCGGCCGCCGCAGCAGCTCCTGGTCGTACGTGGGCGAGCCCGGCGATTTGTCCGCCGTGTAGGTATAGGTGTAGTTGAACGCAACGCTGAGCCGATCGGTCGCATTGAGCGCGCCCTGCAGCTCCACGCCGCGGGCGAGCGCCCGTGCGATGTTCGCGTAGTACCCGTACGGGTCGGTCGCACATAGCCCGGCCGGCGTGGTGCAGTCGAAGAATTCGATGAGGTCGCGGCTGTTGGTTTGAAAGTAAGTGGCGGATAGCTGCAACCGGCCGTCCCATGCGTGCTGCTCGACGCCTGCATCCCAGCTTTGCGCAAGCTCGGGCCGCAGCGCCGGATTGCCGTAGTCGCTGTAGAGTTGGTAGAGCGAGGGCGCCTTGAAGCCCTGACCGAAGCTCGCGCGCAGAATCGTCCGGCCGTCGTTCAAGACCCAGGCGGCGGCGAGCTGGCTGTCCGCATGCCCGCCGTACACGCTATGGCGGTCATAGCGCTCGCCGGCAGTCAGCGTCAGCCCCGCAGCGACCTGCGCCTGCAGCTGCGCATAGCCGCTGTCGATGGTCGCGTAATTCTCGAGCGGCGGCGGCACCGGCGGGAACTCCGGGGAAAGGGTGTCGATGGTCGAGCGCTCGTGCTGCGCGCCGAATACCGCCTGCACGGTCGGCGTCATCTCCCAGGTGCCCTGGTACTCCTCGCGCTGGTTGGTGCCGATGCCGTAGAAGGTCTCGGTGGTGGGGCTGCCGTAGTTCGCCGGCGCGTTGGGATCGTAATTTCTCGTGTTCGTGTACGTGTACTGGAAGGCGATGCGATTCGCGAGCGTACGATCGGGCGAGTGCAGCGTGAGGCCCGCGTAGCCCAGGATCTGGTCGTTGTTGCCGTACTCGTTGTCATCGCCGAGGTTGCCCGTGGGCGTGTCGAAGCCGTCGAAGTCGGTGCGCGCCTGCGTGTAGTAGCCGCGCAGGTCGAGCTGCAGATCCGGCGTGAAGTCATAGCGCAGCAGGCCGGTGCCGCCGCCGATCTGGCTCGCGCACAAACGCGTTCCGCCGTACTGCTCGTCGAAAGCGGGAATGCCGCTGGTGCCGTACCAAAAGCCGGAGACGCGCCACATCCACTCCTGGTTCTTGCCGCCCACGTTGGTCGTGAGGTATCCCGTGTTGTGGGATCCGCCTTCGGCGGTGCCGCCGCCGCCCAAGGGGCTGGTCGGTTCGGCGGTCTCGATGTTGATGACGCCGCCCATCGCCTGGCTGCCGTACAGCGTCGACTGCGCGCCGCGCAGGATTTCAATTCTCGAGATATCGCTCGTCAACAAGTTGGCGAAGTTGTACCCGCCCCCGGGGGCCGACGGGTCATTCATCAGCACCCCGTCGATCACCACGGCCGTCTGATCACTGTCGGCGCCGCGAATGAACACGGAGGTCAGCTGCCCGACGCCGCCGTCGCGTGCGACGGTCAGCCCCGGCGTTTGCTGCAAGAGATCGGAGACGACTGTCAGCTGACTCGCCGTGATCGCCGCCCGGTCGAGCACCGTGACCGAGTTGCCGATCTTCGAGAGCGGTTCCGGCGCGCGATTGGCCACAACCACGATCTCGTCCAAGGAATCATCGTTCGGTCCCGCCGGTGCGGCCGATGAAGTCTGCGAGGTCTCCGCGACGACGATGTTGAAAGCGGCAGGCCCGCACAACGCGATTACACAGGCGCAACGCAAAAAATAATGATCCACGACAGCACCCCCGGTGGCGACGATACCGACCGCGTCGGGACGCCGGCATGCATCGCTTCCCGGGTGATGGGTGCAGCAGCACACGCCGACGCACTCGCGCAGTCCTCCTCCGTCGCCGCACGGGATACTCCGCTCGCTCAGCACACCCCGGCTGGACGATGGGCGACCACGACAAGCAGGTCTCCTGGCTTGCGGTTTTGAGTCCCGGCATCACCTTCCCGGATCTCGTCGATCCAGTGGCCTTCGATGCGGGGCGCACCGCCTACAGTTGCGGGGGCAGCCCGGGCGTATAACCCGGTTCCCTTTCAATCCCGTGAGGGGAACTTATCGCGTGCTCTTACGTTGCCGCAAAACGCTCACTCGGTCAACCGCCGGTGCGGTCCTCAGCGCTGCCGCCCTCCGACCAGTAGTCGGTGTGCACCAGTGAAGCGACGCTGCAGCGGCGAGCCCATTCCGCCATTTCGAGCATCGGCCGGGGATAGAACTCGCGCACGTAGCCGAGGCACAGCACCGCAACCGGCCGACTGCCCGCCGGCATGCGCAAGAGTTCGCGCAGAGTCTCGGGCTCAAACAGCGACACCCAGCCCATGCCGACGCCTTCGGCGCGCGCCGCCAACCACATGTTCTGGATCGCGCAAGCGACCGACGCCAGGTCCATCTCGGGCATGGTGCGGCGTCCGAACACGTGCTTGTGGCGTCCGGGAGCCAGCCCTGCGACCAAGAGTTCGCCGCACTCCAGGATTCCTTCGACTTTGAGGCGCATGAACTCGCCTTCGCGCTCGCCGAGGGCGTGTGCGGTCTGCACGCGCTCGGCCTCCACCAGGCCGTGAATGCGTTCGCGCAAGCCTCGATCGCGCACACGAATGAATCGCCACGGCTGCATCAATCCAACGCTCGGCGCGAGATGCGCGGCCGCCAGCAAGCGATCAAGCAGCGCCGCGTCGAGCGGATCGCTCAAGAAATGACGCATGTCGCGCCGTTCCGTCATCACGCGGTAGACGGCATCGATCTCCTCGCGGGTGAAGTCCGCCATGAATATGTCTTACCCGTTTCCGCGCCGATGATGGTGGCCCGCGCAGCCGATGGCGACCCGCGCAGGCGCATCATTACACGCTTTCTCGCGCTCCTCAAAGGCCGGCGTTGACCGTGAGGACGATCGCGGGCAGACTTAACCCGCGTTCAGGAGTCCGTTGGCCGTGCGGCCGGCGGGTGAAACGGGAAGCCGGTGAAGGTCCGCAAGGGTTAGTCCGGCGCTGCCCCCGCAACGGTAAGTGAATAAGGCGAGTCTTCGTGCCACTGCGCGTTGAGCGTGGGAAGGCGACTCGCTCGGGATGACCCGCTCACGAGCCCGTATACCGACCTGCAGCGCGGCGGCACGTGTTGCGGTGGGCAACGTCGGTGCGGAATGACCGGCGCTCATCGCCGCAATCTCCTGCATCGCTCTTTCCACCTCGACGCTGCCCACGATTCCGGCAAGTGCACGGCGGGTGCGCGGAGGGTAGAAAAATGTTTCAGAAAATTCCCGCGGCGGATGCGGCAATCCGTACCGCAGCGTATCGGCGCCTCGACTCGTTGACCAAGCCGCTGGGGGCTCTCGGCAGACTCGAACCGCTCGCGGCTCAGGTGTGTGCCGTGCAAAGAACGCTCGCGCCGGTGATCGCTCATCCGGTCGCGATCGTGTTCGCCGCCGATCACGGCGTGGCGGACCGCGGCGTCAGCGCGTATCCCCGCGCCGTGACCGAACAGATGGTCCAGAACTTCTTGAATGGCGGCGCCGCGATCAGTGTGCTCGCGCCCCTCCAGGGGATGGAGCTTTGGATCGTCGATGCCGGGGTCGACGGCGACTGCGGCAGCCACCCGCGGCTGATCGGCGCCAAGATTCGCCGCGGCACGCGCGATCTGGCGGAACAAGCCGCGATGACGGGCGAGGAATGCCGGGATGCGCTGCAGCGGGGTCGCGACGTCGCAAGTCAGCTGATCCCGAGCGGAGGCAATACCTTGCTGCTGGGGGAAATGGGCATCGGAAACACCGCGGCGGCAGCGCTGTTGATGCATGGTCTGACGGGTCTTCCGCTCGCCGATTGCGTCGGCAGAGGCACGGGGCTTGACGATGCGGGTTTGCATCGCAAGCGGACGATTCTTGCCGCCGCGTTCGAGCGGCGCTCGCCGCCGCAAGATCCGCTCGAGCTGCTCGCGGAATTTGGAGGCTACGAGATCGCGATGCTCATCGGCGCTCTGTTGAGCGCCGCTGCGCGCCGGCATTTGATCATCGTGGACGGATTCACGGTGACGGTCGCCGCGGCTCTCGCGGCGCGCATCGATCCGAACGTCCTCGATTACTGCATCTTTGGGCATTGCTCCGCGGAGCAGGCACATCGCGCCTTGCTCGCACACCTTCATGTCGAGCCCCTGCTCGACCTCGGCATGCGCTTGGGCGAGGGGAGCGGCGCCGCGATCGCGCTGTCGGTGGTGCGAGCCGCAGTGGGCCTGTTCACGGGAATGGCAACCTTCGAAAGCGCGGGCGTCAGCGAGAAGACCGCGTGAGCCCGCGGCCGTGCTAGCGATGCCGCGCCAACTCGTCCTGTTCCTGGTCGCCACGCAGTTCCTGACGCGATTGCCCATGCCGGCGTTGGCAGGCTTCCAGTCGAGCTGGCTGCCGCAATCGACACGTTACTTCCCATTGGTCGGCGTGCTGGTCGGGGTCATCAACGTCGGCATCTGGTGGCTGTTGGCTCATTGGCTGCCTGCCGCCGTATCGGTCGGCCTCATGCTGGCGGCCTCATTGCTCATGACCGGGGCCTTCCACGAGGATGGTCTAGCGGACACCTGCGACGGCTTCGGCGGGGGTACGAGCACCGATCGCGTACTCGCAATCATGAAGGACTCGCGCGTCGGCGCGTACGGTGCTATCGGCATTTTTATCGTGCTCGGACTGAAGTGGGCCGCGCTGGTCGCGATCCCACCGGCTGCATTTCCCCTGTTCGTGGTCGGCGCCCATATGTTCAGCCGCTGGTGCGCCAGCGGCTTGATCTGGCGCCTGCGCTATGTGCGCATCGATCGCGACGCCATAGCCATAGCCTCGCCCTTCGCGGACAACCTCAGCGCACGGGAATGGATCTTGAGCGGAATGCTCGGGGTGGCGGGCCTCGTCCCCCTCGCCGTTGCGTGCGCGCACCTATCGGGCGGTTTCGAGGGTTGGGCCCTGCTCGCCGCCGCAGTTGTGGCTGCGATGGCTGCCGTGATTGCCGCGGCGTACTTCCGGCGCCGAATCGGCGGCTATACGGGTGACTGCCTTGGGGCGGTCCAACAACTGACGGAACTGGCCTTTCTGCTGGCGGGGCTCGCAGTGCTCGGTCCCGCACGCCGAGTCGCGTAAAGCACGCGCAAAGTCACTGCATGCGGCTCTACCTCATCCGCCATCCCCGACCCACCACCAACGGACATGGTTGGTGCTACGGCCGACAAGAACTTGCCGTCGAAACTCGGGCCGTTCAGCGCGCGGCCCGGGCGGTCCGCGCGCAGATCGCCGCATGCACGGCGCTTCCAGGGTCGGCTGAATGAAGACGCTGGTTCTCGGCGGCGTACGTTCCGGGAAAAGCCGCTACGCCGGCGAGCTTGCCCGCGAATTCTCCGGCCCCGTCACGCTGATCGCCACGGGTTCGGCGCTCGACGAGGAGATGGCGGCACGCATCGAGGCGCATCGAGCAAATCGACCGTCGGATTGGACCGTCGTCGAGGAACCCATACATCTCGCCGCGGCACTGCGCGCGGCGGCAAGTCCAGATCGAGTGCTCATCGTCGATTGCCTGACGTTATGGCTTAGCAACCTGCTCTGCAGCGACGATACGCAGGCGCTGCAACGCGAATCGGTCAGCCTTGTTGAAGCACTGCCGGCGCTCCCGGGGCCTTGCGTCTTGCTCGCCAACGAGGTCGGCTTCGGTATCGTTCCCGTCAATGCGCTTGCGCGACGATTTACCGACGAGGCGGGCACTTTGCACCAGCGGCTGGCGGCGCTTTGCGATCGGGTCGTGTTGATGGTGGCGGGAGTGCCTGTGGCCATCAAGACAGCGGGCGCGCTGGGCTTGAGCCGCAATTCGGGCGCGCCATGATCCGTCCCGGCAGCCGGCTCATGCACCGAGCGCTCGCCGGAGCGGCCGCCCTCGCGCTCGCGCTTGCCTTCAGTGGCGGCGGTCAGGCCGCACGCGCAGCGGCTTTCGTGCTGCGCGATGATCTGCAGCGAGAGGTGACGTTCGCGCGCTCTCCACAGCGAATCATCAGCCTGCTGCCGTCCCTTACCGAAACCGTGTGCGCGCTCGGCGCGTGCGAGCGGCTGGTCGCGACCGACAAATTCTCCGACTGGCCCGAGCCGGTGAGAGCGCTGCCGAAGGCGGGGGGAATCGACGACGCGGAGATTGAAGCAATCGTCAGCTTGAAGCCCGATCTGGTCCTGATCAGCGATTCACAGCGAATCACGGATCGGCTGCATGAACTCGGCATCGCATCGTTTGCCCTGAACACGGACAGCTACGCCGCTGTCGGCCGCAACGTGACGGTCATCGGCGAGATCCTTGGATTATCCGACCGCGCGGCGTCGCTCAATGACAAAATCAACAGCGCCGTGCAGGAACTCAGCGCGCAGGTGTCGGCACGGCGTCGCGGCACGGCACCGACGGTGTACTTCGAGGTGGACCCGGCACCGTATGCCGCCGGACCTGCGTCTTTCATCGGCGAGCTATTGGCGCTTCTGGGTGCGCGCAACATCGTCACGGCGGATCTAGGTCCGTTCCCGCAGCTCAATCCCGAATATGTCGTGCGCCGCAACCCGGACGTCATTCTTGTATCGTCGGTGCAAAGGGCGCATTTCGCCGAGCGTCCCGGATGGGATCAGATTCGCGCCGTGAAGGAACAGCGCCTCTGTTATTTTGCGCCGGCGGTACGCGAGACCATCGTTCGGCCCGGTCCGCGGGTAGCAGAGGGCATGCGCGCGATCGCTGAATGCCTCGAACGGTTCGCTCCGTGAGTGCGCCCCGCCACGCAATCATGGAATTCGGCACAGGGCGCGACGACTCCCGCGCCTCGGCTCGCCTCGGCACCTGGCTCTTATGCTGCCTCGCCGTCACGCTATTGCTGACCTTCGGCAGCCTGGTCATCGGTACCTCGAGCATCGGGACCTCGCTCGGCTGGCTGCTGTCGCCGGACGCACAGTCCTCGGTGATCCTGTGGCAAATTCGCCTGCCGCGAACCGTTGGAGCTTGGTTTGCCGGCGCGCTGCTCGGCCTTGCGGGCGCTATCGCGCAGGGCGTGTTTCGCAACCCCTTGGCCGAGCCCTACCTGCTCGGCACCGCCTCGGGCGCCGCGCTCGGGGTTACGATCAGCCTGATCGCGGCGGATGCGTCCGTCGGTGGGCTTGCATGGGCCGGCAAACTCGGCATGACCGGCGCAGCCTGCGTCGGCGCATGCGGCGCCACGCTGCTGACTATCACTCTCTCACGCGGAGTACTGCAGACCGCCAGCCTCTTGCTGGCGGGCATCGTGATCGCGTTTTTATTGAGCGCATTGACGCAACTTCTGCTGCTCACCAAACCGGATGTCTGGCGCACGGTGCAGATATTTTTGCTCGGCAGCACCGGCTTCATCAGCTGGTCGTCCGCGGGCTTGCTCGGAGGTGTCTTCTGCCTTTGCATCGTGCCGGCAACGCTGCTCTCGCGCGGGCTCGACGCGCTAACCCTCGGCGAGGACACGGCGCAGTCCCTCGGCCTGTCGCTGCCGATGCTGCGGTTGACTCTGCTCGGTGTCGTCGCGCTCGCAACCGCGACGACCGTCGGCCAAGTGGGTGTCGTCGGCTTTGTCGGCCTCGTCGCGCCGCATCTCGTGCGCGAGACGCTCTCGGTAAACCACCGCCAGCTCCTGATCGGGGCGCCGCTGTGTGGCGGCGCGCTGCTGCAGGCGGCCGATCTCGTCAGCCGCTGGGTGATCCGGCCCGCCGAGCTGCCGGTTGGTGCCGTCACGGCCTGCGTCGGCGGCTCGTACCTGGTATTTCTTTTGTGGCGCAGGAGTCGCAATGGGTGAAGCGCGGCCAGATCAGGAGCCGCCGCCGGCCCTTTCCTGCCGGGATCTGTCCGTCGGCTACGGCTCGCGCATCGTGCTCCAGGGCGTATCGCTGGACATCCTGCCGGGACGCTGGACTGCCGTCGTCGGTCCCAACGGTTGCGGCAAGTCGACGCTGCTGCGCGCTCTCGCAGGCCTGATGGCGCCCCGCTGCGGAACGATTTCCCTGCAGGGCCGCCGGCTCTCGGCCTGGTCGCGGCGCGAGCGGGCGCGGCGCCTCGCGTGGCTTGCGCAAGCGTCCGCGACAACGGACCTTTCGGCGGAAGAGGTGGTTGCCCTCGGTCGCTTCGCGCACAGCGGTTGGCTCGCACACCGCCAGGCGGTGGATGACGCAGCGATGCACCGCGCCATGCTGGCGACAGGTTCGCTCGCCTGGGCACAGCGGCGGCTGTCGACTTTATCGGGCGGCGAACGGCAGCGCGTGCATCTCGCCCGAGTGTTGGCCGTCGAGGCGCCGGTGCTTCTGCTCGATGAGCCGACCACGCACCTCGACCCGCCGCATCAAGAGGATGTCGCGCGCCTGTTGCGCGAACAAGCGCACCGCTGCGGCGTCACTGTGCTGAGCGCAATCCACGACCTGTCGTTGGCGCTCACCGCTGACCGTGTCATTGTGCTCGGGCACCGAGGCGTCGTTGGCCATGGCACCATTCGCGACGCGCTGTCCGGCGACTGGCTGTCGGCGGCTTTCGAAACGCACGTGAACGTCGTCGATCATCAGGGGGTCCATCTGTGGCGGCCGGCGCTCGAGGCGCTCGACCGTGACTAGGCTTCTGCCGCGCGCGCGCTGTCGACGAAAGACATGAGGACGCTCTTTGCAAAGTGTGCGTCGACCACAATGACGTCTGCTCAGAATGGCGCGTCGTGACAAGTCTATGACGCAAATTGATCAGCCACCCACACCGACAGTGACCATACTTCAGGTCAGATCCGACCGACGTTCGCGCTTGGGCGCCAGAAACGACGGCCGCCCAATGACTCCGGAGAGCGACCATGGACGAGCCACATACGCAGGACGGGCAACACTCGCAAACCCATCACGCGCGACGCCCCAGCGGTCGCGATGCGAAGCGGGCTTCGCGGGCCGCTCGCGCCGCTACATCGATCCCCTATATCACGCGCAAGATTCCGTACTACGAGGTGCTCGGCGAGGAAGGCCTCACGCTGCTCGAGCAAAATGCCGATACGATTCTCGAGGAGATCGGCATCGATTTTCGCGACGACCCCGAGGCACTCGCGATCTGGAAAGCAGCCGGAGCCGACGTCAAGGGCGAGCGCGTGCATTTCGCCCGCGGCATGTGCCGTTCGCTCGTGCAGCGCACGGCGCCGCGCGAATTCGTGCAGCATGCCCGCAATCCTGCGCGCAGTGTCCTCATCGGCGGCAAGAACACGGTGTTCGCGCCCGCTTACGGCTCGCCGTTCGTGCGCAGCCTCGACGAAGGCCGTCGCTATGCGCGAATCGAGGATTTCCGTAATTTCGTCAAGCTCGCGTATCTGTCCAATTCTCTGCACCATTCGGGCGGCACGATATGCGAACCCGTCGATCTGCCGGTCAACAAGCGGCACCTCGACATGGTGTACAGCCACCTGAAATACAGCGACAAGGCGTTCATGGGGTCGGTGACCGCGCCCGAGCGCGCCGCCGATTCGGTCGCCATGGCGAACATCGTGTTCGGACCGGAGCTGAACGATCCCGCGACTGGTCGGCCGAAGACGACGATCATCAATCTGATCAACGTCAACTCGCCGATGACCTACGACGCGACGATGCTTGGCGCCGCCAAAGTCTACGCGCGCGCCAATCAGGCGCTAATCATCACGCCCTTCATTCTCGCCGGGGCGATGTCGCCGGTCACGGTCGCGGGCACCGTCGCGCAGACCCTGGCGGAAGCGTTGGCGGGACTTGCATTCGTGCAACTGGTCAATCCGGGCGCGCCGGTGGTGCTCGGCAGCTTTGCCTCGTCGATCTCGATGCAATCGGGTGCGCCGACGTTCGGCACGCCGGAGCCGGCGCTCGTGCTGTACTGCATGGCTGCGCTCGCGCGGCGACTCGGAATACCGTTTCGCTCCGGCGGAAGCCTGTGCGCATCGAAGATCCCGGATGCGCAGGCGGCCTTCGAGTCGGCGAATACCTTGGTGCCGACCTGCCTCGCGGGGGTCAATTTTGTGCTGCACACGGCCGGGTGGCTGGAGGGGGGCCTCGCCATGGGCTACGAAAAATTCGTCATGGACGCGGACCAGGCCGGCATGATGCATACGCTGCTCGCGGGCGTGGACCTGTCGGCGAACGGTCAGGCGCTCGATGCGATTCACGAGGTCGGGCCCGGCAAGCACTTCTTGGGCTGCGCGCATACGCAGGCCAACTTCGAGAATGCGTTCTACCGCTCGCCTCTCGCCGACAACAACAGCTACGAGCAATGGGAAGCCGAGGGCGCTACCAACATGGCGAAGCGCGCAAACGCGCTCTGGAAGAAGCAGCTCGCGGAGTATGTTGCGCCGCCGATGGACCCTGCGATCGACGAGGCGCTGCTCGACTACATGGCGAGGCGCAAGTCCGCGGCACCAGATTCAAACGTCTGAAGCGCACTCAGCCGCCGCGCCTGCCCCAACGGCCCCGATTCGAACGTCTGAGCCGGGCCGGGCGTAGGTCCGCGACGGAACCGCCGCGGCCCGATGCAGAAAATCGATCAACAATTGGTTCACCTGCTGCGGTTGTTCTTCAGCCATCCAGTGACCCGCCCCTTGGATCAAGTGAACGCCGAGCAGACGCTTGCACACGCCGTGCTGCATTCCCTCGAACGCACCCGGCAGCTGATATACCCCCCAGTCGCGCGCGCCGCCGATGAACAGCGTGGGCACATCGATGGTGCGACCGGAGAAACTGTTGAGCTCGGCGTCAAATCGGTGATCGATCAAGATGCGATAAGCGTTCAGGCCGCCTTGAAATCCCGTTCGGATGTACTCCGTGCTATAGACCTGCAGATCATCCTCCGTGAGCCATCGGCATGCCGCGATTTGTGCCTTGGAGGGCATGTGGGCCGCCATCGTCTCGGCGATCCCCTGGTCGCGATCCATGATGTAGTAGGTCGGCATCTTGGCAAGTTCGAAGGCCGTCCAGGCTTTCAACGCGAACGGTTTGTTTCCCGACCAGTCGGTGCTCTTGTAGTAGTACATGGCGCGCAGCAAATCGTGCACACGTTGCCGCGCGTGCCACATATTGTCGTTGGCGCCCAATTCGGCAGGAATGGCCTTTTTCAACTCCTCCATCAGATTGGTGAATGCCTGGCTCGGTGTCGTGGAGTCATCATCGTTCTCGTACACCCCTTGATAGTCGCCGATCCGCGCTGGCGCGGCGCCGCCTGCGGGATCGTAGTAGTACAAATCTGCACTGTAGAAATAATAGCGGGTCATGGGATCTCTCGACTGACGATGGCGGGGAGTGTTGAGGTAGTTTATAGCGACGATGGCTTCGTATCTTCGCCCGGCAACGGTGAGTCAGGCGTGAAAAGTCGACATGCGCGACGCAAGCAGCACTATTGGACCAAATACTGATCGAAGAACACGCGCGTCCGTAGGAATCTCTGTCAACCCGAAAGGGATTCGGTACAGTCGATCTAGGCTCGACATGAAGGAGCACTGAATCATGGCAAATCTAGTGGTATTGAAATTCGATAGCGCCGATGGGGCGGAGAAAGGCCTCGAACTCGCGGTGAGCTTGCAGAAGCAGGAATTGTTGCAAATCAAGGATGCAGCGATCGTCACTTGGCCGACGGGCAAGAAGCGGCCAAAGACGCGCCAGCACCCGGGCATCGCGACCGCGGGCGCCCTTGACGGCGCTTTCTGGGGGCTTTTGTTCGGGATTCTCTTTTTCGTGCCTGTATTTGGCATGGCCGTCGGCGCAGCGATCGGGGCATTGAGCGCGCACCTCAGCAACTACGGCATCGACGACGACTTCATCAAGCAGGTTCGTACCAAGGTGACCGAGGGCACATCCGGCCTGTTCCTGCTTCTCGGCGCAGTAACTGCCGACAGAGTCGTGGAGGCCTTCAAGGGAGCGCCGCATTTCGAGCTCATCGCGAGCAATCTTACGCATGAGCAGGAGCAAAAGCTGAAGGACGCGTTCGGCTGAGCACGCGCAGAGCGATCGGACCATTGGCGCGAGTGGTCTGGTGCCGCTGTCGCACTGCCACACATTCAGCGCTGGGCGCGGCGGGTGATGGTGCCGCGCCAACTAGTGAGCCGCCGCCGTCGTTCCGTCCGACCAGCGGGACACCGGCACCATGAAAATCGTCTGGGGCTCCGGAACCTCGCGGTCGTCGAGGACCACCGGAGACCCTGGCAGGTTTGCTCCCCAGCTTGCGCCTGCGACTTTTGGCACGTGGAACATGAGGTGCGGGTGCCAATGGTCGTCGGCATCGCTCAGGTACCCATCCTTCGACATCATGAAGGACATCGCGCCCGGCTCGGGTGAGGGGAGCTTGTTGCGCGCGAGCGCGGCGCGAACCTCGTCGAGAATCCTTTCCTTCGAGTCTCCGGCGAGTGCGAGCTTCGTCCGCCGGAGCGTGTACGCGAGGATGGCCCCGGACGCTGCCGGGTTGTAGCAAACCGGTCCCCTGATCTTCGGATTCCAGAAATCGGGGCTCTCGAACGGCGCCATCCACGACCTCTCCACGAGGCAGGTGAATCCGTTGGTGCCGCGGACGGCGGTCTGGTAACCCTGCGAATCGAGAGTCAGGACCGTGGCCTTGTCGGAGATCGCGGCCGGCGCGGCACTGCGCGCGAGTGCGATCTCGGAACCGGGAGGCATCAGGTATTGCTCGAGAGGCGCCATCCGCTCGTACGGGGTCGCATCGGCCGCCGCGAAGCCCGCCAGCGCCGATAGCACCACTGCCCGCGTGCAGGCTCCGGCCCATCGAGCCAGGTGTTGTCTTGTCTTCATGCGGACGCTCCTTTCGGGTATGCCCCGCTCCCTTGCATGCGCTAAGGCGCAATAAATCACCTGCCGCGTGGTTCGTCAAACCTCAGTCGAACGACCGCTCAATGGCGATGATTTCCATGTAAGGGACTACCGCTACTGGCCGAGGCTGTGTGAAAACAAAATCACACCCTCCTAGAAATCGATTCTGAAGAATTTGGGAAATCATTTTTTGCAGATTCGAACCACCAAAGGGATATTTGGCTATTTTTGGCTCCCTCGTCGAAGGGGCTCCGCGTTTTCACACAGCCTCGGCCGGGAGTTGCCTGGGCATTCGCATCGCATCAATGTGTCGGCGACTGGATACATCGCAGCTCGGACGAGTTTCGACGCCAATGCGATGCACGGTGGAGCGCCGCACGCCGCCCCCGACTGTCGTTTCGCTGCCCACGCAACGCCCCTGCGAAAACAGCTGCTACTTCGGAAACACTGCGCGCGGGGTTCAGTTTTGCGTGCTGCGACACTGCGGTGCATACGTATTTTGCTAGATTCGGTTTGTGCGCAATTTTCTCAAGCGTTGGGTCCGAAGTACGCGCTATCGGCTAACCTGGCGGTCACGGCCCTTGCGCCGGGTGGGTTGGATACGGGGTAGATTCCGAACGACCCATCGCACCACTGTCACGGACGCATCCAACCGGCAGTCCTGCAATTACTTCCTCTATGTGCCATCGGGATTGACGACCACGGACACGGTGCCCCTGCTTGTAATGCTGCATGGATGCCACCAGGATGGGCAGATGCTCGCCAAGGGCACGCGGATGAATGCCCTCGCCGATCGGCATCGGTTCATCGTGCTGTATCCCGAGCAGTCGCTGCGGGTAAATCCCCTTCGATGCTGGCGCTGGTTTGATCGCGATACGCTCAACGGGGCCGGTGAGGCCGCCCTGATTGCCGCCCTGATCAAGAGAACCGTGAGTCGCTTTCCCATTGACGCCTCACGCGTGTATATAGCCGGCATCTCCGCAGGTGGGGCAATGGCCGGTGTTCTCTCGTATTGCTACGGAGCGATGTTCGCCGCGTGCGCAATCGCCTCCGGAGTCATGTATCGAGGCGCCGAATCGCTCGGAGAGGCGGCATCTGTCATGCGTCGAGGCTCTCGGGCGGCGCCCGCATCGGTGGCGCGCCGGGCCGCACAGAATTCCTCGGGCTGTGTCGCATTCGTGCCGGCATTGGTCATACACGGTGATAAGGACTCCACTGTACATCCGCGTAACGCCGATCAGATCGTTGAACAACTTCGGGCGTTTGCCGAGCATCTAAGCGAGTCTTCCGGCCCCCTTACCGAATCGCCAGAGTTGCGCCTCTCGAGCACGGATCGCCCCTATCGCCAGAGGGACTATCTGCACCGCAAGCGCATTCTGCTGCGCAAGATCATCGTGGAAGGAATGGGCCACGCCTGGAGCGGCGGCGACGAACGTCATCCTTTCAACGATGGTGCGGGCCCTGATGCGAGTCGGCTGATCTGGGATTTCGTTTCGATGTTCCGTCGCGATTGATGCGTCCCAGTCGAAATCAGGCGCTCACTTTTGAGGATTTAAGGATGGGTCTTTACTGGGTGATCAGCCTGAACTCTGTATGTCATCGAACTCGGAACAGCAACTCGCAAATTGTTTTGCCGATTCCTCGTGCTATGGTATTTTCCGCAGTAGAAAAATCATATCTGCCCCGGTGCATGAGTGTAACCATGGGACCGTGGACCGACCTCGGGACTCACTTGAAGGGAATTTCAAAAATGCAAAAATCTCCCAGGAATTCTCGATATTGCATTGCACTATTGCTCGTCGGCGGAGGCTCCGCACTGGGTGCGATTGCCAATGCGGCCGATGCACCGCCACCCCAGATCCCCACGTGCGACAAGAAGATCGCCACCCTGGCGGTAACAGAGCCGCAAAATCAGTGGTGGACGGCGCTGAACTTGGAATCGCCTGCCGCGCTCATCAAAGTGTTCGTGTCGGAGTCTAAGTGTTTCACCTTGGTTGACCGCGGTAAGGGTCTGCAGGCGGCCCAGACCGAACGGGCACTGGCAGCCAGCGGCGAGGAGCGCCAGGGATCGAATATCGGCAAGGGTCAGATGAAGGCCGCCGACTACGTGCTCGTGCCTGACATCGTTAACCAAAATCGCAATTCGGGCGGCACCAATATCGGTGGCATGCTCGGCGGCTTGTTGCCGCACGGTGTCGGCGCACTGGCAGGCGGTGTCAGCATGAAGAGCAAGACGGCAGACGTCGTGTTGACGCTGACCGACGTGCGCTCGACGGAGCAGGTGGCGCTGGAACAGGGCCACGCCAAAAAAACCGACATTGGTTGGATGGGCGGCGGCGGCGGCGGCTCTTTCTTCGGTGGTTTTGCGGGCGGCGGCGCGAGCAGCTACGCCAATACGGAAATCGGCCAAGTGGTCACCATGGCTTACCTCGACGCGTATATCAAACTGGTCGGTGACTTGAAGAATGCTGCTCCCGACGCGAAAGCCGACAATGTGCAGCAATCGGTCACGATGTCCAAGCCCGGCAAGATGTACGCGGAATCAAACTTGAAATCCCAGGTGGTGCGAGATCTGGACCCCGGCATGATGCTCTATCCGACCGGCGACAAGATGGGCGTGTGGTGGAAGGTAACCGACGAGCTCGGCAACGTAGGATGGGTCGTGTCGACGAATTTCCAGCTGGCCCATTAGGCATCGGGCAAGTCGGAGGCGAGCAGCGACGGCCGCGCAAGCAGGTAATTGCCCATGCGCATTGTTGGACTCGGTCATGGCTTGTTCGCTATAGCAGGAGCGGGTCTCGCTATCCTGAGCATCACTTACCGCGACTTCGCGCCAATGTGGCACTCCTTCCCTGCCTGGATTCCCTGGCGGGAAACTTGGGTCTACGGATCCGGGCTGGTCGTCTTGGCCGCCAGCGCCGGTCTTTGCTTCTCGCGCACGGCCTTGCCGGGCGCGTTGATGATCGGCGCGTACCAGGCGGTCTGGGCCGTGACTTGTGCAGCGCCAGTCGTCTTCAAACCCCTCAGCGTTGGCCCGTGGTATGGCTTTTGCGAAGCCCTGACGCCGCTCCTCGGTGCCTGGATCCTTTACGCCATGTTGCGATGGCAATCGCGTGTGTCGGAGACGTCGTTAATCGTCGGCAAGCGCGCCGTCCGCGCGGCACAAGTCTTGTTTGGCCTCAACTGTGTCGTATACGGATTGGCGCACTTTGCCTACGCCGATCTCACCGCCAGCATGGTACCCACCTGGCTACCTAGTCGGTTGGGATTCGCCTACTTCACGGGGCTCGGTCACCTCACCGCTGGAATTGGCATCATTGTCGGGATTCTCCCCCGTTTAGCGGCCACCCTCGAAGCGATCATGATGAGCTTGTTTGGCCTTCTGGTCTGGGTGCCGAGCCTGTTCGCGCAGCCCCCGCCCGAGTGGGCAGCGACGCGTCAAAATCAATGGTCCGAGCTCGTCGTGACCCTGTTGTTAGCCGCCTCCGCGTGGATTGTCGCAACCTCTATGCGAAACCTCCCCTGGGGCTTCACTTCGCGTTGACGCGTGTGCACAGGCGGAGCGTTCGGACGCCGTAGGCAGCGACAGGCCGCTTCCCGGCGAAAATTCCAATAAATCGAATAGCAGGGTCGGGCCCGGCAGTTGCCCGATGCGGTCATTTCCCGGTGTCGACCCTCCTGGGAATCCGAATTGGTGAATGTGACATATCGCGTCGCGGGCTGCGACATTCAACTCACTTGTGCAAATGCAGCGTTGCAGTAATTCGACGACCGCACGAATATCGTCCGAACCCCGGCGATGCAGAAATAAGGGGAGTGGTCAAGTGAGAGCGGGAAGACCTTACTCGCCTTTGATCTGCGCGCCGGGACCGCCCAGGTCGCTCTCAGGTGTGCCTGCTGCACTGCCCGGGGTCTCGTGCGAATATGGTGCTTGCGCGGAACTCGCCCGCGCTCAATCCGTCTTCTGTGTTTCCGTCCGCCGCGGCCGCCGGCCGCGCGTTTCGCTCTGGCTCGTGGATTCCTTCGGAGCGGGCAAATCGACGGCCTTGCGCAGATTCGCGTAACTGGCGCTCTTGTGAGGAATCGCCATCGCCTCGACGAAGTGGTGCTGAAAGCGCGGCTCAATCGCGGTCTCCACTTTCTCGATGCGCCTCACCAGCGTCTCGATGAGGGGGCGCGAGGTCGCATCGAGTAGCGCGATGCGCGCGCCGGTTCCGGCCGCATTGCCGGCCGAGCGCACTTGCTTGAGATCGCAGTCGGGAACCATGCCGAGAATCATCGCGTACTTGACGTCGATGTGGCTGCCGAAAGCTCCGGCCAAGCGAATTCGATCGACGTGGTCGATGCCGAGCCGATCCATGAGCAGCGCGACGCCGGCATACAAGGCCGCCTTCGCGAGCTGAATCGCACGCACGTCGTTCTGGGTGATCTTCATCTCGACCGCATTCGTCTCGACCGCGCCTCGATGCAGCAGGTATGCGAACGTCCTGCCGTTCTCGACGATCCGCGACGAGCGCGCCGAGAGTCTCCCGTCGATGACGCCATCCTGATTGATGATGCCGGCGAGATACATCTCCGCGATGACCTCGATGATGCCGGATCCGCACACGCCCGTGATGCCGCTGGCCGCCGCAGCTTCGGCAAAGCCGGGTTCATCGGACCAAAGGTCGGAACCGATGACTTTGAAGCGCGGTTCGAGCGTCCCGCGATCGATGCGTACGCGCTCGATCGCCCCGGGCGCCGCGCGCTGACCGCAGCTGATCTGGGCGCCTTCGAACGCGGGGCCGGTGGGGCTAGAGCAGGCGACCAAACGCCGGTTGTTGCCGAGCACGATTTCGGCATTCGTCCCCACGTCCACGAGCAGGGTCATCTCGTCGGCGAGATCCGGACGTTCCGAGAGCACCATTCCCGCCGCATCCGCACCGACATGACCGGCGATGCACGGCAACACGTAGACGCGCGCGTTGCGGTGCAATTTAAGGTCAATGACGTTCGCCCGCAGGGTGAGCGAGTGATCGACAGCGAGCGCAAACGGGGCGCCGCCGAGTTCCACCGGATCGATGCCGAGCATCAGATGGTGCATGATCGGGTTGCCGACCAGGGTCACCTCGAGGATGTCCTCGTGCGAAACGCCGGCGCTGCGCGCCACGTCCGCCGCGAGAGTGCAGATCGCTTCGCGCACGGCCGCGGTCATCAGCGCGGCGCCGCCGGGATTCATCATGGAATAGGACACCCGGCTCATCAAATCCTCGCCAAAGCGAATCTGCGGATTCATGACGCCCGCCGAGGCAACGACCTCGCCGCTCGTCAAATCACAAAGGTGCGCCGCGATCGTCGTCGACCCGATGTCCACCGCGAGGCCGAAGGCGAGCTCGTGCAGGCCCGGCCAGATCCCGATGATTTGCTTCTCGGCATGCACCGCCACGGTGACCTGCCAGGATCCTGCGCGCAAGATCGGCTGGAGCGCTTGTATCACCGATAAATCGCAGGTGAGGTCCTTGAGGCTCCACTCGGCTTCGAGCGCCTCGAACAGCCGGCGCAGATCGCCCGACGGATCGTGCATATCCGGCTGCTTTACCTGCACGTAGTGCAGGCGCACCACCGGATTCAGTTCGATCGCGCGTGCGTCGGCCTCCTTGCGCACCACCTGGCGATGCACCTGGCTGCTGGCGGGCACGTCGATGACCACATCGGCTTCGACGCGCGCCTGACACGACAAGCGCCTGCCTTCCGCAAGTGGCGTGCGCCGCGAGAGGCGCATTTCCGCCTCGCTGAACGCCGACAAACTAGCGTTGGACGAGGAGACGCCGAGCTTGGCGAACTCGCCCTCCGCGACCAGCACTTGGCAACGCCCGCACAGAGCTCGGCCGCCGCAGACGGAGTCGATGTCCACGCCGAGGCTGCGCGCCGCCTGCAGCAGCGGCGTACCCACCGGGAAGTTGCCGCGCTTGCCGGAGGGCATGAAAAAGACCAGCGGATCTCGAGTCGCCATGCGAATGGGCCGATCTTAGGCCGACCGCCGGCGATGACCGCCCTCGCGGCGGCCGCGCGGAGCATCCGCGGCGGCGACCGTGCCCGGCGGCTGCGGCGGCGGCGCCTCGCGGAAGCGGCGAATCCAGCGTGCACAGTCCGGGTCGTGTCCGAGCATCACATCGGCGCCCATGCACGCTTGTATCACCTCGACATGCAGCGGATTGGTGATGGCGGAGGTGAGCCCTGCGCCGATCGCCATCGTCAGGAATGCGCTGTTGATGCCGTTGCGGTTCGGCAATCCGAAGCTCACGTTCGAGGCGCCGCAGGAGGTGTTGACCTTGAGTTCGTTGCGCAGACGGTGCACGAGTCGCATGACCTGCACGCCCGCCAGATTGATCGCGCCGATCGGCATTACCAGAGGATCCACGACGACGTCCGCCGCCGGGATGCCGTGGTCCATCGCCCGCTCGACGATCTTCTTCGCGACCGCAAAACGCACGTCAGGATCTTCGGAGATACCGGTCTCGTCGTTCGAGATCGCGATGACGGCGGCGCCGTACTTCTTCACGAGCGGCAGCACGGACTCCAGGCGTTCGTCCTCGCCGGTCACCGAGTTGACCAGCGCCTTGCCCTTGTAAACCGCGAGTCCGGCCTCGAGCGCGGCAACGATCGAGGAATCGATCGACAGCGGCAGATCGGTGATCGACTGCACGAGCTGCACGGCGCGCGCCAGGATCGCCGGCTCATCGGCCAGCGGAATGCCGGCGTTGACGTCGAGCATGTGAGCGCCCGCCTCCACTTGGGCGCGCGCATCCGCCTCGACGCGGCTGAAGTCGCCGGCCGCCATCTCGGCGGCTAGGATCTTGCGCCCCGTCGGGTTGATGCGCTCGCCGATGATGACGAACGGTCGATCGAAGCCGATGACGACTTCCTTGGTGGCGGAGCTGATAACGGTGTCGGTCATGATCCTGTCCTCTGGGAAACTTGTGAGGCGTCGCGCTCGGGATACCAGGGCGAGCGGCCCTGTAAAATGCCGGAGCGATCGACGATCTCGGCCACCGATTCTTCCTGGCGGTAGGCCATGATGTGCACGCCGCTGATGCCGCGGATCTCGCGAATCGCTTGAATCAACTCGACGCAGATGTTGCGGCCCTCGCGCGCCTGATCCTGCGCGCCGCTGAGGCGCGCGATGATGGAGTCCGGGACATGCATGCCGGGCACGTGCTTGCGCATCCACTCGGCCGTCTTGGCCGAGCGCAGCGGGCCGACGCCGGCGAGGATGAACACCTGGCCGAACAGCCCCAGGGCCTCCACCTGCTTCATGAAGGCGCCGAGCATCGGCAGGTCATAGCAGTATTGTGTCTGGATGAATTGCGCACCCGCGGCGACTTTCTTGGCCAACCGCTGCGCGCGCCAGGCATGCGGCAAGGCCGAAGGATTTTCAGCCGCACCGAAAAATACGCGAGGCGCGAAACTGATCTTGCGCCCGCTTTGAAAGCGGTGTTCGTCGCGAAGGGTGCGCGCGATCTCGAGCAGCGATACGCAGTCCAGATCGAACACCGGCTTCGCCTGCGGATGATCGCCCGCCTGCACGCCGTCGCCGGTCAGACACAGAATGTTGCACACGCCCATTGCGGCGCCGCCCAGGATATCGCCCTGAATCGCAATGCGATTCTTGTCGCGGCACGAGATCTGCATGATCGGCGCGTAGCCGACCCGCGTCAGCAGCGAGCAGACGGCGAGACTCGACATGTGGCAGTTTGCACCGCTGCCGTCGGTGGCGTTGATGGCATCCACATAGCCATCGAAAACTCGTGCACGTTTGTACACCTCCCCCGGATCGGCCGAATCCGGAGGCGCCAGCTCGGTGGTGACCGCGAAGCCGCCCGCGCGCAGCACGCGTTCGAAGCGTCCCGGAGAAGTATGCCCAGGCAGGATCGGCAGAGGATAACCCGGGACCGGTTCGTCCTCGAATCTCATGGTGCGCCGCCCTTCCCGCGCGCGAGCTGCCGTTCACGCTCGAGCCGCTGCTCACGCTCGGCCTGCAGCTCGCGCACTACCCGCAGCCACGAGGAACGGCCCTGCAGGCGTTGATCGACGGCGAACTGCACCTTGCGCATGGCTTCGATGCCGCCTGGGATGCGTTGGCTGCCTCGATACGCCTCGACCCACACACATCTCATGTCCGGCTTGACCTCGCAATTGCCGTCGTCGCGCACGCCGCCGCAAGGGCCGTTGCGCAAGTTTTTCGGACAGTTCATCGGGCACGACATGCCGGTTGAACTGAGCACGCATTGACCGCACATGCGGCAGTCGAACAACACGCCCTTGACGACTTTTTCCACGGCCGCTACCGGCCGCTCGATCCGCTCATAGCCGAGCGTCCGAAACATTCCATGCAGCCGTCCGAGCAATGACTCGAAGCCGCGATAGAGCGCGTTCAAGCCGCGCGCGTGGCGCACCGACCACAGCCTGACCGCATACATCAGGAGATCTCGGAAGCCGGGGCGGCTCCGGAAGCGGGAGCGCTGCGATTCACGTCGACGCCCTTGGCGCGAATCAGCCGCTCCAGGTCCTCGTCCGTGAACTGAGCTTCGAGGCGCGCCGCTTCCGCGGTGGCCTCGTCCTTGAGATCATCGCCGCAGGTCCGCGGCGCGCTGCGCTGCCAATCGGCCAGATAGGCATCCGAACTGCCCTTGCCAGCGCGCATCGCGGCGCGGTCGACGGCCTCTTGAAAGCGCTGCGAGAGCTGCACTTTCGCAGACTCCCGGCCCCGCTTGGCGATGACCTGCGCCGGAATATCGCGCCACGAGATGACGATTAGCGATGCCAAGCCACGACCTCCTCGTTGCGAGGGGCCTCATCGTCACGCCGAGCGTCGTCGCGCCCGGAATCCTCGCGCCGGGCCTCGCCGCGCTTCACGGCGGATGTGAGGGCGGTAGCCAAAGTCCCGTAGCCCGTTTCGCGATATTCGAATTCAAGTCCCATGCGCGCCGCGATCGCTTGCGCCCGCGCACGCGCCCCGGGCTCGGGCGCCTGCGCCAGATAAACCAACTTGCGATAATTGCCGAAGTAGCTCGGGAACAGCTCGGGGTGGCGATCGAGCCCAAGACCGCGCAGCACCAAACGATCGAAATGGCGCAGCAGAAAGTCGGTGAGGTAAAACGTGCCCGGTTCGGCGGCCGCCAGTTCTGCGAACACCGGACTCGTAGCGAAGAACTCGTAGCAATGCGCGCCCGGGATGCGCTCGATGCCCTCCTCGCGCAGCACCGCATCGAGCAATCCGCCGGTACCGCAGTCGGCGTAGGCGACAAAGATCGATCGATAGTGACAGCGAGAGGCATGGATGAGCGCGCGTACGGCAGCGGGTATGCGTTCCGGCCGGTTGTGCAGTTCGGCCGGCAGACAGCGCACGTCGAGCTGATCCCAGCCATTCGCGCGGCGCAGCGCCATGATCTCGTGCGACAAGGCGCCGCATGCGATGATCAGCACGCCCTTGCCACGCGGCAAATCTTCCGGCGGGGCTGTCGGCGCGCCTTCCGGCGAGCCGATCGCCGAACCATCCGCTGAGCCTTTTTGCGCCACCGCGCTCACCGCGCTCACCGCGCTCAGTGCGCCGCCGCGCCGGCTCGCCGTGCCGCCAACAGACCCTTGGCGGTTTCGACCGCGACCGCGGCATCGCGGCAATAGGCATCCGCGCCGACCGCTTTGCCGAACTCCTCGTTGAGCGGCGCGCCGCCGACGAGCACGATGTAATCCTTGCGGATGCCGCGCTCCTTCAGCGTGTCGATGACGACCTTCATGTACGGCATGGTCGTCGTCAACAGCGCGGACATGCCGAGGATATCGGGCTTGTGCTTCTCGAGCGCATCCAGATATTTATCGACCGGGTTGTTGATGCCAAGATCAATCACCTCGAACCCCGCGCCCTCGAGCATCATCGAGACCAGGTTCTTGCCGATGTCGTGAATGTCGCCCTTGACGGTGCCGATGACGATTTTGCCGATCGGTTCGACGCCGGTTTCCGCCAACAGCGGCCGCAGGATCTCCATCCCGCCCTTCATGGAATTCGCGGCGAGCAGCACTTCGGGCACGAACAGGATGCCGTCCCGAAAATCGATGCCGACGATGCGCATACCCTCCACCAACGCGTCGTTCAGCACTTTTTCGGCCGACCAACCCCGCTTCAGGAAGATCCGCGTCGCCTCCTCGACCTCCGCCTTGAGGCCGTTGTAAAGGTCGTCGTGGATCTGCTCGGTGAGCTCCTCGTCATTGAGTGCGCCAAGGTCGAATTCAGCTTCCGGCTGTGACATCTACTCCTCCAGGCTTATTTTTGCGAGCCGACACGGTACTTTAGGCGGTCCTCGCAGCACATCATGGTAAGTCCGCACCGCCTTCGAGACTTGTGATATCGCGACGGCGGCATATCCAGACGCGACATGATCAGGTAACGGGCGGTGCACCGCCCTCCACCTTGCGCCGCGCGACATAGGCGTCGAGCGCCTCGACCACTGCCGGATCGCGCTTCGGCGCGACATAACGCTCCAACGTGCTCTGCCAGATACCGCTCGCGCGCTCGGTCGCAGTTTTCGACCCATCCTCGGCCCAACTGCCGAAATTGCGCCAGTCGGAGACCAGCGGCGCGTAGAACGCGCTGCGGTAGCGCTCCATCGTGTGTGCGCAACCGAAGAAGTGCCCTCCGGCTCCGACCTCGGCGACTGCCTCGAGCGCGAGGTCGGGCGGCGCCGCGCCGACCGGCTGGAATACCTCGGCGAACATCTGCAGCATCTCGATATCGAGAATGAATTTCTCGTACGAGGTGGTGAGTCCGCTTTCGAGCCAGCCGGCCGCGTGCAGGACGAAGTTGCAGCCGCCGAGCAGCGCCCCCCACAGGCTCATCTGCGACTCGTAGACCGATTGTGCGTCGGGGACGTTCGAGGCGGTTGCGTTCGAGGAGCGCCACGGAAGCCCGAGAAAGCGCGCCATCTGGCCGGCGCCGAAGGCCGCCTTCACGTACTCGGGCGTACCGAATGCCGGTGACCCGGATTTCATGTCGACGTTCGACGTGAAGCTCCCATACACGATCGGCGCACCCGGCCTCACGATCTGCGCAAGCGTCAAGCCCGCGAGCGCCTCGGCGTGCGCGAGCGTCAACGCCCCCGCGATCGTGACCGGCGCCATCGCTCCGGCCAGTGTGAACGGCGTAATGATCAGCACTTGCCCGGCGGCCGCGAAGTCCATGATGCCGTCTGCCATCGGTATGTCGAGCTGCAGCGGCGAATTCGTGTTGATGATCGTGTAGGTGAACGGACGTGAACGGAACTCTTCCGGCGAGATGCTGTGCGCGAGGCGGATGAGCTCGAAATTATCGGCGACTTGGCCGCGGCCCCGCGAAAATATGAAAGGAACCTTGTCGCACAGCATCAGCTGCGCGCGGGTCACTTCCAGATGGCGGATCGGGACCGGAATGTCCTGAGGTTCGGTCGCGCCGCCGAGTACATGGATCACCTCGAAGCTTTGGCACAGCTTGACCAGATTGCAGAAATCCTCGAACGTTCCGGCGCGCCGGCCGCGCGCCGTGTCCATGATGTTCGGCGGTCCCGAGGTCGGCGCAAAGGCGACGCACCCCTTCGACAGCGGTACGTTTCGCGCGGGGTCGACGGTGTGCAGTGTGATATCGCGCGGCGCGGTGGCGATCGAGGCGGTGACCAGTTGCCGGTCGAGCCGCACGATCAGCGTCGTCTCGTCGACCGCGGCGCCGGCGTTGCGATAGCGAACTCGCGCATCGGCCGACAGCACTTTCATACCCTGCGTTTCGAGGATGACGAGCGCGGCCTCGTGAATGGCGGCGACTTGATCCTCCGAAAATATCTTGAGCGGCTCGAACGGATTGCGCAGGTGGCGATAGGAGTGCGTGCGATCGAAGACCGCGTGACTGACTTCGGCGGATCCAGGCCGGCGTCGGCTGCGGCGGCCGAGCGTCTCATCGGGTTGTTTCATTGAGGTAGCTGCTCTGGCGTGTGTGGGCGGAAGGCGATTATAGGGAAAACGCCCATGCACCGTGCTGGTGTGCGCCGGGATTTCGCACCCGCAGTGATAGATTTTTTCGATATGCCTATGCGATATCACCGATACCGCAGCCGCTGCGCGTCCTCAAAGCGGGGCATCACGCCGCGTGGCCCGCGAACGGCCGCCCCGTCGCGGTAGAGCGTGCCACCGCCTCGGCAAGGTAATCCGTTCCCGGCCCGACGTGCGCGAGCTTTTCGGTCACGCTCGTTTCGACGTGCGGATCGGCCGCACCGGCGCGCCGCGCCGCCGCCAGTGCGAGTGCGCGCGATACGCGCTGCGCATGCTCGAGTGCGGGCTCCGGCTCCGCATAGTCCTGGCTTCCCGCCGGATCGTGGACTCGAAAGAGTTTCAAGGTCGGCTGGTTGACGAGGATCTCGACGGTCTGCGAGACCACGCCAGCGACAGCGCCCACTGCATTACAGACCGGCGCATATTCCGGAATCGACAGCACCGCGCCGAGCCGGCGCGCCACTTCGGGGTAATAGGCGCCGACCGGAGCGCCGATCGCGATCAATGGCCGGGCAAGTCCGAGCGTCGCCTGCACCAGGGTCGAGAAGCGCCGGCCGGCAACGACATCCTCGATGAGCCGATCGCCGAGCTCGCCCCAACTCCGCCCTCGTGCCTCAAGGCCGGGGTCGGCGTTCAGCGCCGCGGCGAGCAGCACGCGGCCGCTCTCGCGCACCACGTGCTCGTAGGTGCGCTCGCATATCGACTGCGCCGATGCCGCCGCACTCGCAGCGCGCGCGTTGCGGTCCTCAGCGGCGAGAATGCGCGCACCGCACTCGGCCGCCTCGCGGCACCATCCGTGCTGCCGATCGAGCACGTGCATCGCATCGCTCGGCGTGAAGGCGGCGAGCGTGGCAAGCCCGGCATCGGCGAGGCGGCGCAACGCTTCGAGGCCGGAAAAGTTACGCACCACGGCCGACACCTGCCGCGGCGTGAGCGCCAACGCGTCCCAAACTCGCCGTTCGAGCGTCGGCAGATGCGCGGGCGGCGCGCGGTCGGGATTGCGAAAGGCAAACTGCGTCGCATGATCCGGAGGGCGCGCGAGTTCGGCAATCGCTCGCAGCTCCGCCATTACGGCCGGGTAGCTCTGCGCCAGCAAGCTCAAGGGCATCGCCTTGCGCGGACCGACGCGCAGCCGATGCTGCCGATCGAAATGGACTTCGCTGTCGCCGCCCAAGCCGGTCGTGCGCACATCGACGGCCTCGACCATTGTTCGCCAAACCCCGACCAAGGCACCCTCGTCACGGATGACCGGCCGCCCGCCGGAGACGACTGCGATATCGGTGGTGGTACCGCCCATATCGGAGAGGAGAAAGTCCTGAAGGCCGGTAAGGAAGCGTGCTCCGACGACGCTCGCCGCCGGACCCGACAGAATGGTCTCGACCGGATACTCGAGCGCAATCTCGGCCTTCATCAACGAGCCGTCACCCTTGACGATCATCAGCGGCGCATCGATCGATTCCTCCACCAGCACGTGCGACAGCGCCTCGATGAGATGCCGGATTTGGGGTGTGAGTCGAGCGTTCAGTGCAGCCGTGAGCGCGCGGCGCGGCGCATCAAGCTTCGAACTCAATTCGTGGGCGCAGGTCACGGGCTTCGGCGAAAGTGCGCGGATGATTTGGCGGGCCCGCAATTCATGAGCCGGATTGCGCACGGAAAAATGCGCCGCGACGGCGAACGCCTCGACCAGCGGCCCGTATTCGCTCACCGCACGTGCGACGGCGGCCTCGTCGAGCGCGGCGGACTCCTCGCCGGTCGCAATGTGGCCGCCTTGGATGCGGACCACCACGCCGCCCTCGTGGCGCTTGAGTCCGGAGCGTTCGATCATCGCGTCGTCGAAGCCGATCACGAGTGTGCAGACGGGGCTGAAGCGATTTTCGACCACGGCGTTCGTGGCGAGTGTGGTCGACACGGAGACGAGGCTGACGTCGGTGCGGCTCGCGCCCGGGGCTGAGGCATCGAGCACCGCGCGTATCGCTTTGCCGATGCCGATCGCGAGGTTCCAGGGGGTCGTCAGCGCCTTGGCGCTCGCGATGACGCGGCGGCCGTCAGCGAGGAGCACCGCGTCGGTAAACGTACCGCCGGTGTCGAGACCGAGCCATAGACCCTCTGGCGAAGCCTTCTGAACGTCCCCGCGGCTTGCGCTCGTGTCCGCCGAAATCATGGTGTTCATCGATGGCTCTCGAGCTCCCTTCGCACGGCATCGCCGTTGCGACGCGTAACATACAGCAACGGGCTCGATGCGGGTTACTGCAAAGCCTGGTTCAAGTCACTGCAAAGCCTGGTTCAACATGAACGCCAGACGTACGCCCGCCTTGCTCAGCTGCTCGGCCGTCACGGCAGTCGCATCGGACACGTACTCGGCTGAGAGCTCGTAGTGATTCGCAGTGCTCGGCGCCGGCAATAAGCCGTAGGCGTGCGACTTTGCCACGGAGAAAGACTCCATGGCCCACTCCGCGGGCGTGCCGGCCGACCAACGCGCGCGCTGCGAATTCGTGATATCGGCGAGCAACCGCTGCGCGATGTCGGTTGAGTTTGCCCCCAAGCGCGCGACGAATTCCGTATCCCAGTCGTGGTGAAGATTATTCGGGGCGATTCCGGCGGCGCTTACGATCTTGCGGTTTCCACCCTGGTCGTGATCGTCGGCGGCGTGCAGCGGCTGGTGCAGATCGCCGACAAAATGCAGCAGGAACTGAAGCGCAAGGCGCCGTTCTTGCTCGCCGGTCCCGGGATTCTGGAGCTCCGCGGAGAATTCCTCGATCTTGTCGATCACGCAGTCGTTGGCAGGCCCCGCTGAGGCAGCCGTCCCGGGCGCCAATGGCGGCCGGCCGAAGCAGGCGCTATTCAAATCCGCTCCCGCAATCTCGAGATCCACGAAATGCCAGTTGCGCGTCTGCTCGTAACGGACCTTGGTCGTATTGCGGTCGGAGTCGCGGTACTTGTCCGCCCAGGCGGCCTCGTGCGCAATGTCCTTGGCAGTGAGCTCGGTAGCGTCGCCGGCGAGAATGGCTTGCACCCGCGTGCGCACCGCGGGCTCGAGGTAGTGGTCCGCTATGAGGCCGATCACCTCATGACCTTCGTCACCCCATGCAAATGCGGGACCGCAGGCGCAGCACAGCAAGGCCATGCAGGCGGCCATGGCGCAAATAGCGGCGGCGTACCTCCGAGAGTGCGCTGCCTCGCTCATGCACTCCAGCCCCGGCAACCGTCGAGAAAAAGAGCGACCACCTTGTCGGCCCAGGCCTCGAGCTCGGCTGCCGTCATCGGTTTGCCGAAACCCATCGCACGACGCCGCGGCAACGTGACGACCATGTCGATGAACTGCTGCGCGGCGAACGCGCGATCCTCGTCGCTGAGCTTCGAATCGTGCAGCTCGCGCGCGAGCAAGCCGCTGATGAGGGCGATCCCTTCGCTCGTGTTGCGGTCACTGGCGACCGCGCGCACGAGTTCGGGAAATCGCACAGCATCGGCGATGACCAGCCGGTGCAACGCAAGGGCCTGCGGAGTAACCGCTGCGCGCAGCATAAATCCCGCGAGTCGGCGCAACTCATCCGGCAATGCGGCACCCGCGAGCAAAGGCACCTCCGGTGGCGGTCGGATGTGTTCGATGATGCGATGAACGACCGCGGCAAACAATTGCTCCTTGTCGTCAAAACGATCGTAGAACGTGCGTTTGGAGATCCCCGCGCGCGCCGCCACCGCTGCGATGGACGTCAACCCGTAGCCCTCGGCGAGAAATAATTCCGTGGCGGCTGCCAGAATTCGATCCCGCAGACGCAGCGCGTCGGCACGCGAAGGCCGGCCGCCGCGCGCGACCGCCTTAGCAGCCTTGCGGGCCACCGTTACCTATCGACGGGGGTAGGCGTAGCGGCCACCGCCATACACACCGCGGCCGGCGTAGCCGCCGTAGTAGACCGGACGCGGCGCATAGTACGTGCGCGGCGCCGCGTAATAGGCAGAGGCTCGCGGGTAGTACGCGGGCGGCGCATAGTAGACGGGCGGTGGGGCGTATACCGGCGACGGCGCATAGTAGGCGGGCGGCGGAGCGTAGGCGGGCGCGGGCGGCGCATAGCCATACCCGCCGCCGTACGCGGGCGCCGCCGGATACGGTGCGGGTCCTGCCGGCGCCGCCGCGGACACTGCAGCCGAGACGATGGCGATCGGCAGCGTGGCGAGCGCCGCAACGGCGCCGAAGAGGCCGCGTCCGAATCCCCAATGCGCGTGGCCGTAGCCATGGACCCCTGCCGCAGCAGGGGCAACGGGAGTACACACAATCGCCGCCGCAGCGGCGGCTGCGAAAACTGCCTGCTTGAGTCCGCGCATGACCGGCTCCTCCGCGTGATGTCAAGAAACCAGCCACGAGCATATGCCTCCAATGGTGGAAACGCAACCGTACCGTTTCGTTAACATTTACTCATTCTCGCTCCGCGGCGGCAGGGCATGCTGCAGCAGCGCCAAGCCGGCAGCAGCACCCATGCCTCGGGCGGCGGACGGCATGCCCGCGCCGCCGCACGAAAGTCGCGATTCTAGCTATGATGACGACGCGCGCACCACTCCGAACAAACGAGCACCGGCGATGGGTACCGAAACGGCCTTTCTCAAGAATACCTGGTATGTCGCAGCATGGTCCCACGAGATCGCATCAGACACGCTGCTGTCGCGGACCATCACCCGCGTTCCTCTGCTCCTGTGGCGCGATCAAACGGGCCGCTTGATCGCGCTCGAAGATCGCTGCTGTCATCGCGCGGCGCCGCTGTCCAAGGGGCGTCGCGAGGGCGATCGCATTCGCTGCATGTATCACGGGCTGCTCTTCGACTCGACCGGCCGGTGCGTCGAAATCCCCTCGCAGGAGCATATTCCCGCCGCAGCGCGGGTGCGCGCCTTTCCCGTCGTCGAACGCTTCAAGTGGGTCTGGGTGTGGATGGGTGATCCGCACAAGGCGAACGAGTCGCTGATTCCGGACACACACTATCTGGATGATCCGGGATGGCGCGGGGTGCCAGATTATCTGCACTACGACGCCAACTACCTGTTGATTACCGACAACTTGCTCGATTTTTCGCATCTGTCGTACGTTCATGAGACCACTCTGGGCGGCTCGGCCAAGTACGCCGGCATCCGCCCCAAAGTGACCCGCTCGGCGCGCGGCGTGCGGGTCGAGCGCTGGCTGATCGATGATGCGCCCGCACCCTTCTTGCAAAAGCTGAAGACATGGCCGGGAAACGTCGATCGCTGGAACATCTACGACGTCGTCGTGCCGGGCGTGCTCCTGATGGATTCCGGCAGCGCGCCGACAGGTACGGGTGCACCGCAGGGCAGGCGCGTCGATGCGGCGCAGTTCTTCGGCTGTCAGGCAGTGACGCCGGAGACCGAGAGAACCACGCACTACTTCTTTCAACAATGTCATGGCTTCGCGCTCGACGATCCGAGCGTAACGGAGAACCTCACCAAAAGCGTACGCGCCGGCTTTCTGGAGGATAAGGACATCATTCTGGCACAGCAGCGCACTCTCGAGCTCGACCCCGGTGTGCCGATGCTGGCCATGCGCATGGATGCGGCGCTTGCGAGCTTTCGCGCCTTGCTGGAAAAAGCCATTGCCGAGGAGCGCGGCGACGGCGCCGACGCGAATTTAGTTGCCACAACCGTGTCGGTTCGCTGATAACATCGGATCGCTGATAACGAATCGCCGGTGAACATCGACTCGCCGTACCATTGACTCATTGATAACATCGGCGCATTGAATAAGATTGCGGCAGCTGCCGGGTTGCGGTTGCCGACTACGATTGCTAGGGAACAGCGATGAATAAAGAGGTCGCGGCGGTTTGCCGTACCGGCACGGGAGGCGGCTTGCCGTAACCGTCCGGGGCTTTGCCGTAACGGGCCGGGGGGCTTTGCCGTAACGGGCCGGGGATCGAATAGATTTTTTCAGGGGAGAACATGATGGGGATATCGAAGGCTTGCCTCGCCTGGGTGGGCGCTGTGGCAATAATCGCACCATGGTGCGCATTCGCCGCCGAGACGGCGGCGCCGGCGGGTGAGCTCGAAGAGATCACGGTCACCGCCGAGAAGCGCACGGAAAGCCAACAAACCGTGCCGCTCTCCATAACGACCTTCGGGGCCGTAGCGCTGGAACAAAAGGCCGTGGTGGATTTCTTCGACTATGGCACGAAGGTGCCCAATCTCGGCTTTGCCTATACCGGTGACGGCATGAGCACCGCGCGAACGATCTCGATTCGCGGCGTGTCGGGCGATAATGTCACAGGATTCTATGTGGACGAGACGCCGCTGCCGGATTCGCTCGATCCGCGCATTCTGGATATCGATCACATCGAAGTATTGCGCGGGCCGCAAGGCACGCTCTACGGTGCGCGCTCGATGGGTGGCACGGTGCGCATCATCACCAAGACGCCTGATTTCAACGACTTCAGTGCCACCCTGCATGGGAGCGCGTCGGACACGGCGCGCACCGATCAGGGCAATTACGGCGTCGATGCGGTCGCGAACTTTCCGCTGATAGCGGATCGCCTGGCCATGCGCGTGTCGGCCTTCTGGGATACCGATGCCGGTTACTTCAAGCGCAAATATTGCACGGACCCTGCGACCGCGGGAGTGACTTGCTTTCCGCAAACCACCGGCCCGTTGACCACGACAGTAGACAACGTCGGTGAGGTGAACAATTACGGCGGCGCCGTCGCGTTCAGCATCAAGCTCACCGATGACATGATTCTGACGCCACGCCTGCTGCAGCAGAAGAGCACCTACAATGGCTTTCTCATGTCGGACGTGCTGACGGCCCCGGGGGCGATCGGTTATCCGTATCCGAGCTATTCCGCGCCGCCAATTGTCTTGCCGAGCTTGGTACCCACGGACTTCACTCAAGGACGCTTTTTCAACATTCCGGAGGGCGGGTTCGATAACTGGCAACTGGACAGCATCGACTTCAAATGGAACACCGGCGTGGGTGAATTCGTGTCTTCTTCCTCTTATTTCAGCCGCAAAGTAGTCGAGACAGAGGATGAAACCGACTTCGTCTGGGCGGACTTGTTGCCGTTGGGACAGATACTGAACCCGGCATATGCTTTGCCGCGGCCGATTCCAAGCGCGATCAGCGAGGAAAAGGACTATCAGCGCTTCGTACAGGAGGTTCGCTTCGCCTCGCAGTTGCAAGGACCGCTGCAGTTCGTCGCCGGCGCGTTTTATTCCGACCTGCACGGTGCGATTCCGTTTGCCGCAGATTATCCTCCGGCGCTTGCGCCGGGCTATGGCGCGATCCAAACGGCGGCCGGGGTGTGCGCTGCCGGCATTATCTGTCCGAACCCCAACAATCCGGACGAGATTTTCGGCATCCACTACAAAACCGACATCGAGGAGCCGGCGGTGTACGGCCAGCTGACGTACCAGTTCTGGGATGCGTGGAAGGCGACCGCCGGGCTGCGCTGGAACCAGGTGAAGACCACCGCCGGCGGCTACCAGGAAGGCACGGTCACCCAGTCAACGGCGCCTGGAGCGCCGGCACAAGTCGTCGATCCCAATACCACGACCAAGGAGAACAGCACGACCCCGAAGCTCGAGCTCGATTATCGCGTGAACCCGGCGGATATGATTTACGCCTCCGCCGCCAAGGGATTCAGGCCCGGCGGTCTCGTGCCTTCGGTACCTGCCGCGATCTGCGCGAGCGAGCTGCCTCCCGGCACGAACGCCGGTGAGACCCGCGCCTTCAGTTCGGACTCTCTGTGGAGCTATGAGCTCGGCACGAAGACCGGATGGTTCGAGAATCGCCTGACCGTCGACGCGGCGATCTTCTATATCGATTGGAAGAACATCCAGCAGTGGGTTCTCCTGCCCTGCGGCTTTCAGTACAAAGCCAACGCGGGCGTCGCGTTCAGCAAAGGCGGCGAGATCGAGGTGCGTGCGCTGCCCATCGACCCGCTGGAGCTGACCTTGGGGGTGGGTAACCAAAACGCAAGGATCACCCAGCCCGGCGGCCCACTGTCGCCCCTCCAGGAGGGGGATCATGTGTTCGAGGTCCCCGACTGGACCGGTAATACGTCCGGGACCTGGACCGCACGGTTGTCCGATGAATACAAACTGGTGAGCGAGATCGACTACTCGTATGTCGGCCACAGCTTCAGCGCCAACAACCTGGCGGCCGCTAACCCCGCAACCCGCCTGCGGCCCCACTACGATCTCCTCGACGCGCGCATCGCGCTGGCCCACGGCAAGATCGAGTACGCATTCGTCGGCAAGAACCTGGGGAATACCGCAGCCAATCTCGCCGACAGCCGATCGATCGCGGCGGAAACACCGGGACGACCACGCCTGGTCACCAACCAGCCTCGAACGATCGGCCTGGAGGTGCGCGCATCTTTCTAGCTTAAACGGAAAACGACGATGCGCCTGCGAATGCAGCTGAAGATTAAAGTGTCCCGGGGACTTTCTCCTCGGGCAGCGGCGGGTGGCCCCGTTGTCTTCGGTTGCGCTCTGCTGCTGTGGGCGCTGCAGGTCGGATCAGCGCGTGCCGAGCTGCCATCGGACATCGGGCGCGGTGCGCAGGTGGCGACACTGCCCGTGCCCGCATCGAAGCACTGGGTATGGGTCAACGACTTCGTGTTTCCGCACATGTCCGACGGAATGGCCTATCTGGTCGACGGCGACACGGGCCGATACCTGGGAACGCTGAGCACGGGCTATAGCTTCACGAGCCTGCTGCTCTCCCGCGACGGCAAGCTCATCTATTCGCCGGAAATCTATTTCTCGCGCGGGACGCGCGGCAAACGCACGGACGTGGTCACTTTGTACGACCCGGCTACGCTCGGCGCCGTCGGCGAGATTGCGATACCGCCGAAGCGCTCCTCCAACTTGCCGATGATCAGCGACGCCGTACTGACGGACGACGATCGCTTCCTCTTGATCTACAACTTCAATCCGGGGCAGAGCGTAACGGTCGTCGACACTAAGACCCGTGCGTTCGTGCGCGAAGTCGAAACCCCGGGATGCGCGCTGGAGTATCCCACCGGGCCGCGCTCATTCTTCACGGTCTGCGGCGACGGCTCCTTATTGCTCGTGAACCTCGATGACCACGGCGCCGCGCGACAGCAGCGCACGCAGCCCTTGCTGAGCATGGGAGAGGACCCGGTGACGGAAAAGGCCGTGCGGATGGGTCGAATCTGGTATTTCGTGACGTTCGACGGGCGCGTCTATCCGATCGAGGCCGATTCCAAAGGCGCCAGCGTCGGGCCGATCTGGTGGCTGAGCTCCGAGGCGGAGCGCAAGGCCGGTTGGCGTCCCGGCGGCCTGCAGCAGCTCGCGGTGAACCCGAACAACTCCCGCCTGTATGCCATCATGCATCGCGGCGGCATCGAGACGCACAAAGATCCGGGAAAAGACATCTGGGTGTTCGACGCGTCGAGCGGGAAGCGCGTGCAACAGTTCGCGCTCAAAAACTTGGCTGGCTCGATTCAGATCTCGCGCGATGAGCACCCGCTGCTCTACAGCATCTTCATCGACAGCACAACCCTCGACATCTACGATGCGCTGAGCGGCGAGCTGCTGCGATCCGTGGAACACATCGGCACGACGCCGACGATCATGGTCACCCCGTAGAGCCGTCCTTGCACTTGGAGTCGCCCTTGCTCGATCCTGCATTCGGATACTCGATCGTCGCCGGCATGGCGTTGCTATTCGCGCTCGCGGCCGGCCATAAGTTTCGCAGCCTCGGTCTCTTCACGGAAGTATTCGTGGCGTATCGCATGCTCCCCGACTCGTTGGCGCGGCGCTCGGCATGGATCATCCCATGCATTGAGCTTGCGCTTGCGGTAGCGCTGCTGTGGGAACCAAGCCGTCGTTGGGCGGTTCTGGCCGCGATGGGACTCCTGATCGCTTACGCGTCGGCGATGGCCATCAACCTCGCCCTCGGCAGGCGCGAACTGGATTGCGGTTGCGGCACGATCGGCGCTCGCCGGTCGATTGCGGCTTGGATGGCGTGGCGCAACTTGATTCTCGCGCTCGCTCTGGGGATCGCGGCCTTGCCTTGGATTTCGCGCCCCTTCAACGGCGTGGACGTGTTGACGGTCGTGGGCGCACTCGCCGCCGGCGCCGCGCTCTATGCGACTATCGACCGGTTGCTCGGCGAAGTGGCCCCGAAAGCAATGGTCTTGGGTCGGAGGGCATCATGACGGCACTCACCGTATCCAATGTAATGCTTTGGCTCGTTGTGATAGGGCTTTGCCTCGCGCTGCTGGCGGTCGTCCGTCAGCTCGGCGTTCTGCATGAGCGCATTGCGCCGGTCGGCGCGCTCATGCTGGCAAAGGGACTCAGGGTCGGCGAGTTAGCGCCTACGATCACGGTGCAAGATCTCGAGGGCCGCTCACTGACCCTCGGAGCGGCACGAGCGGAGGAGCGCGCGACCTTGCTCATGTTCGTGTCGCCGACTTGCCCCGTCTGCAAGGCACTGCTGCCGGTCCTCAAATCGAGCCTGGCGTCGGAACGGGATTGGCTCGACATCGTGCTTGCGAGCGACGGCGAGAGTGCAAGGCAACGAGAGTTCGTACAGGCTCAGCGCCTCGGCAGTTTTCCGTACATCGTCTCCGCCCCGCTCGGCATTTCCTATCAGGTCAGCCGGCTGCCGTTTGCAGTGCTGATCGACGCGCAGGGCGTGCTGCGAGCGCGCGGCATCGTTAATTCGCGCGAGCATCTGGAAAGTCTGTTCGAAGCGAAGCGGCTCGGCTTCGCATCGATTCAGGATTACTTCGAGGCGGCAGCGCAAAATCGGGCTGCCTGAGCGACTCGCCGCCGGCTGCACGGCTGCATGGGGATTGACGCATGAAATGGTTGGATGTGTTTGCGGAAAATTCGGCGCGTACGCTCGCGCGAAGAACGTCCCGGCGCAGTGTGCTCGCCGGTCTTGGGTCTTTCCTGCTGGGCGCCGCGGCGATTCCGCTGCTCCCCGTGGCGCGCGGCGCTGAGACGAGGCCTACGGGAGGCGCGCCGGGCGTCGCTGCGCCGGGCCCCGATCCCGGGGACCCGTCCTCGTGCGATTACTGGCGGCACTGCGCAATCGACGGCTTTTTGTGCGGGTGTTGCGGGGGCTCGCAATCGATGTGCCCGCCCGGCACGGACATGTCAGCGGTCACCTGGATCGGGACTTGCCACAACCCCAGCGACGGCAAGGACTACGTCATCTCCTATAACGACTGCTGCGGCAAGAGCTCTTGCGGCCGGTGTTTCTGTAATCGCAATGAAAAGGATAGCTCACTGTTTCAACCGGGCCGATCCAATGACTACAACTGGTGCTCCGGCAATTCCAAGGCCAATATTCCCTATCATTGCTCGACGGCGCGCATCGTGGGCGTGGCCAGTTAGCCGCCCATGCGCTTGCCGGTTGCCCTCGCCGCGATGGCCCTCTCGTGGGCGAGCGCGAGCGCAGCGTGGGCGTACCGGCCCGCCGTCAATTTCCAATTGCACTGCATGGGGTGCCATCTCGCCGACGGGTCCGGCGAATCGGACCGCGTCCCCTCGATACGCCGCTCGCTCGTGCTCTTCTCGACCACACCGCAGGGGCGCGAGTATGTCATCAGGGTACCCGGCGTCGCGCAGTCGCCGCTCTCCAATGAGGAGACCGCGGCGCTGCTCAATTGGATGGCGAGAAATTTGAGTGACCTCGCCCTACCGTCCGGCTTCGTCGACTATTCCGCGGCGGAAGTGGCCGGGTTGCGCACCCATCCGCTGGCACAGGTCAGCCTCATGCGGGCACGGCTGTTGAAAGCGGCCGCCGCGAAGGGTGGATATTGAGGGTCGCGCTCACCCCCGGACGCGCTTTATCGTGACCCTCGCCCCGTATTTTGCCGTGAGGAACGCGACGGTGAACATGGAGGCGACGCCGGCAATTATGAGCGCGCCGATCGCGTTGATTTCGGGGTTCACACCGACACGCAGGCTGGAAAAAATGACCATCGGCAGGGTCGTGTTCTCAGGGCCCGCAAGAAAGCTCGAGGTCACGACATCGTCGAATGAGAGCGTCATGGCGAGCAGCCAGCCCGACAATATCGCGGGAACGCCAAGCGGTAGTGTCACGGTCAGCAGCACGCGCAGCGGCCGCGCCCCGAGGTCGCGAGCCGCGTCTTCGAGCGAGCGATCGCGCCCCAATACACGTGCGAAAACGACCGTTGCGACGACCGGCGCGCCGAGCGTTGCGTGCGCGACGACCAGCGTCAGCATGCCCTTGCCCTGCGTCCACCCGGTGAGCGATTCGAGCGCGGCGAACAGCATCAAAAAAGAGAATCCCAAGAGGATTTCCGGCGCGAAGATCGGCACGGCCAGCAGCGCAAGCAACAGCCCCCTACCCGGAAATTGCTCCAGGCGGCCGAGCGCAATTCCGGCCGAAGCGCCGAGTAGCGCCGCAATCGGCGATGACCATAGCGCAAGTGCGAGCGATCGATACGCCGCGCCCAGCAATTCGTCGTCGTTGCGCAGCGCGTCATACCAGTGCACGGACGGAAAGCTGCCTACGCCGTCTACCGCGTAGCCGCTGAAGGAAAACACGATGATCCAAGCGATGGGTAGGTACAGGAACGCAAATCCCAGCACCAGCGTGACCGTCTGCCAGGGCCGCTGTCGAGTGGAGCTCATGGCGCCGAAGTGCTCTTCTGGGGACGCAGCCACTGCCTCAAGAAGTACGACGGAATGATGAGCAGCAGGAAAGTCACGACGGCTATGGTTGCAGCGAGCGGCCAATCGCGGTTCTGGAAGAACTCGTCCCACAGAATGCTGCCGACCATGATGGTGCTGCTGTTGCCGACGAGTTCCGGGATGACGTATTCGCCGACGGCGGGAATGAACACCAACACGGCGCCGGAAATCAGTCCGGGAAGCGACAACGGCAACGTCACCGTGCGAAAGGCATGGCCGGGAGTTGCGCCGAGATCGGCCGCGGCCGCCAGCAGTTCCGCCGGCAGATCCTCGAGGACCGCGTACATCGGCAGCACGAAAAACGGTAAATAGGAATACACCATCACGAGCAGTACTGCGGCGGGCGTATAGAGCATCGGCAGCGGCTCATGAATCACGCCAATCGACAGCAGGAGCGTGTTGAGCGGACCCGAATCGCGTATCAAACCAATCCACGCGTAAGCGCGCATCAGAAAGGATGTCCAGAACGGCAGAATCGACAGAAAAACGTACCAGTTGCGACGCTTCGGCGGTGCTTGAGCGATCGCGAGGGATAGAGGAAACCCGATGAGCACGCAGCCGATCATGGTGCACAGGGCATTGATGAGCGCGCTTGCGAACGCCGAGCGGTACAAAACGTCCGTCGCAATCATTTGATAGCCGCGCAGGCTCGCGTGCACCGTTAAATGCCCGCCGGCGCGGCTGACCAGCGGCGCGATCGGGGGAATGGCATCGGCGACCACATGGAACGAGAGCAGAGCGACCGAGATCAGCGGCACCGCCAGCAGCGCCAGCAGCCACACAAGCGGCAGCGCGATCGTCGCTCGATCCACCGACGAGAGAGCTCTCGCGGTCATGCGCCGAGCACCACGCCCGCGTCGGCCGGCAAACCGACATGTACTGTTTGGCCGGCGATCAATTCGCTCGCCGACGTACCGCGGCCATTCAGCCACTTGGCCTCGAGACGCCGGTGGTTCGCCACGCGTATCAGTGCTTGCGTCAGCGTTCCGCTGTATGAAATCTGTTCGACCGTTCCCTCCAAATCATTCGCCGCATCCGTCGGCAGCCGCGACACGATCAGTCTTTCCGGCCGGAATCCCACCGCGCATGGATTCGCGGATTGAATGCTGAGGTCGCGCCGGATCAACAAATGCACGCCGTCTTGCGTCGCAAAGCGCATGTGCTGCGAATCCACCTCCGCGGCTGAGCCTTCAAACAAATTAATCGCTCCCAAGAACGACGCGACGAATCGACTGGCCGGCCTTTCATAAAGATCGCGCGGAGCGCCGTACTGGACGATGTGGCCCTTATCCATGAGCGCAATGTAGTCCGACATCGCCATCGCCTCTTCTTGGTCGTGCGTGACCAGAATGAAGGTGGTGCCGACCGCTCTTTGAATGGCGATAAGCTCGCGCTGCACGTCGGCGCGCAGGCTCCGATCCAGCGCAGCCAACGGTTCATCGAGCAGCAGGATACTGGGCTTCATCACGAGGCAGCGGGCGAGCGCCACCCGCTGCCTTTGGCCGCCGGATAGTTGATGGGGCCTGCGATCGCCCAAGTCGACGAGACGCGTGAGTTCGAGCGCCCAGGCCACCAAGCGCTCGCGCTCGGCTCGTTTGACGCCGCGGGCATTCAGACCGTACGCGACGTTCCCGGACACGGTAAGATGCGGAAACAGCGCGTAACTCTGAAACATCATGTTGACCGGCCGGTCGAACGGAGGTACACCCCGCACATCCACGCCATCGATGATCACCGTGCCCTCGTCGGGCTCCTGCAGTCCCGCGATCAGCTGCAGCAAAGTGGTCTTGCCGGATCCCGAAGCGCCCAACAGCGCCACGACGGAGCCTCGCGGCACGCCGAGGTTGACGTCGCGCAGCACCGGCGTCTGATCGAACGCTTTCGATACGCCTTGAATGGCGAGAATCGCCGGCTCGCTGCGCGACATGCTCAATGGCCGGTCTTCATGCGCAGCCAGGTTCTGGACAACAGTCGAGTGTCCTCCATGGTAAAGCCCTGACCCAGGGAGAGCCGCTCGCGTGCGGCGGCCGTCGGATAGATCATCGGGTTGTCTCGCACCTGCGGCGAGATCAGCGGCATGGCGGCGACGTTCGCGACGGCAAAGCTCGTCGCCTGCGCGAGTTCGGCGCCAATCTCGGCGCGCAACGCAAAGTCGATGAACTTGAGCGCGGCATCGGCATGCCGGGCGTCCGCCGGAATGGCAAATGCATCGATATACATCGGCACGCCTTCGCGCGGCTGCCGGTATTCAAGGCGCACGCCGTTATGCAATTGCGCGGCCATGCGCTGAGCGTACATCGCATCGGCGGAATAGCCGATCGCCAGGCAAAGCTCGCCATGTGCCAATTGATCGTAGTAGCCGGGCGTGTTGATCCTGCGGATGAAGGGTCTTATCCGCGCAAAGGTGTCCGACACGCGCGCGAGCGATGCTGGATCGGTCTGTATTTCCTTTTGGCCCAAGTACAGCGAGATCATCGGAAGAATATCGACCCACGAATCCAAAATGCTGATGCCGCATTGCTTGAAGCGAGCGGCCACGTCCGGGCGGAGAACCATCTGTAGGCTATCGACCGGCGCATCCGCCATGATGGATTGAATCTTGTCCGGATTGAAGATGATTCCGGTCGTGCCCCACACATAGGGGATTGCATATCGATTGCCTGGATCCACCCGCTGCATGAGCTCCAGCAGCTTCGGATCAGCGTTGCTCCAGTGGGGGATCTGCGTTCGATCCAGCGGCCGCCAAAGTCCCTTCGGGATTTGACGCCCCAAATGCGGCGAGACGTTGACGGTCACAAGATCGAAGCCCGAATGGCCCGCCGAGAGAGTGGTTTCCGCCACATCGTTCGAGTCGAGAGTTGCGTAGTTGACCCTGATGCCGGTTTCGGCCTTGAACTTTTGAATGACGGCATCGGGGAAGTACTCCGCCCACGCGTACAGGTTCAGCACCTTGTCGTCGTCGACTTCGGCGGCCGTCTTAGGGCTGCACGAGGCCAGCCAGCCGGTCGCAAGCAACGCGATGCACCCTGCGAGGATCTGAGGGCGCCGCGCGCGCGGCGCACTTCCTAAAGCGCCGCCTGCCCGGCGGGCTGCTGCTGGGTAATGCAATGAATTCCCCCGCCGCCGCGAAACAGCGCGTTAAGCGCCACCGGCACTACTTGCCGATCAGGATATACCCGCCGCAACGTCGCGAAAACTTCGCTGTCCTCGGGGATCCCATAGGCGGGAGCGATCACCGCCCCGTTCGCGAGGTAGAAATTGACATACGAGCGGCAAAAAACCCGTGCATCGGCAGGAACCATGCTCGGCGGCGCCTCCGCAATCGGCACGAGCTCGAAGCGCCTGCCTCGGGCATCCGTTGCGGCTTCCAAAACCCTGCGATTCTCCGCCATGATGAGAAATCGCGGATCGGCGGGATCGCGCACCTCTTCGAATAGCAAGACAGCCGGCCGGATGTAGGCGAGATAGCCATCGACGTGTCCATCCGTCTCCGTTTCCGTCACATCGCCCGGAACCCAAATGACCTTGCGCACACCCAGCATGGCACGCAGTTCCGCCTCCGCCTCGGACTTGGTGACGCCCGGATTGCGGTTCGCATTCAAGACGCAGGTTTCCGCGGTAATTAGCGTCCCCTCGCCGTCGGAGCAAAAGCCGCCGCCCTCGACCACCAGCGGCGACTTGTACACCGCGTCCCCGGTATATTCGGCAATGCGCGCAGCCACCCGTGCATCCTGATCGTACGGATGGTACTTGCCTCCCCAGGCGTTGAAAGTGAAGCAGCAGGCGGCACGCCGACCCTGCCCGTCGAGGACGTACGTGGGACCGGAATCGCGCAGCCAGGAATCGTCAATCGGCAGAGCGACGATCTTGACCGTCGGGCCGCAGCGCGCGCGTGCATCGGCCTCCTGGCCGGGATCGACCACCATGGTGATCGACTCGAAACGGCCGATGGCCTGCGCCACCCGCGCGTAGTCATCGCGCGCGGCCTGGAAGTATTCGCCCCAGACGGCGATGCGCTTGGGCCACGCCATCCAGCAGCCGATGTGGACGGAGCCCTCTGCCGGCATGACGAAGCCAAGATCCGCGGGATGTAATGCAGGCATCGGTCAGCTCCTGTCAGCGGCGGTACGTGAAGGTGATCCCCATGGTGCGGGGACGTATCGTGTGGTCATAGAACAAGTCGGAGGTGTTCGTGTCGCGCGTATGAAGGAGCACCGGATGCTCATTCGTCAGGTTCTGTGCGAACAGCGACACATCGATCCCGCTCCAGCGCAGACCGGCGCGCAGCGACAAGTTTTTGGTTTCCGGTAGGCCCGTGTAGGTCGGATCGGAAACGCCGTTGTTCGGATCCTGAATCGGCTGCAGGGCCGTTTGCGCCGTCGTCAATTCATAATCGAGACGCAGATACGGCTTGCGATTGTCCAGCTCCGCGAAGATGTATTCAAGGGAGGCGAGAATCGTCCACGGCGCGCCCGGCAGGCGATCACCCTCGGTCACCACCGGCAGCGAGGTCGCATCCGCACCCGTGCAGGCGCTCGAGCCAGCGCACACCGTATGCGTGTATTTCGCATCGACGCGCGCCACCGAGAGATCGAGCAGCAGCGGATTGACGGGACGCGCATGCAGCTCCACCTCGCCGCCGACGCTGCGCGCTCGGCCGAGATTCTCAACGAAATTCTGACCGCAAGCCGGCAGGTAGACGGCCTGTTGAATGTCGTTCCAATCGACCAGGAACACACTCGAGTTGACCTGCAATCGCCCGCCGAGAAGAGAGTTCTTCGCACCCGCTTCGTAGCTCCATAGGGAATCCGACGCATAAGTCTCGGGTCCGGCCGCGAGCCCGATCGAGGATAGGTTCGATGCGCAGATCGAGGACAGGGCTCCGTTGATCCCGCCGGGGCGGTAGCCCTTTGCGGCGCTCACATAGAAAAGGTCCCTATCGCTCGGCTGGTAGGCGAGCACCGCCTTGGGCGTGATCGGATTTTCACGATTCGACCCGATGCCGGTGAGCGGCGTCAGGGGTCCGACGGTGGGCGCCAGGAACGGGCCGTAGTACTCAATGTAGCCGTCGTACTCGATGTGCGAGGCGCGAACTCCCGCGGTCACTTTCCAGAAGTCCGCCACCCTGACCGTGGCGTCGCCATACAAGGCGTACTGCTTGTCGATGATCTTGGACACGGGTTGCACCAGAATCTCGCCGTTCGGACACGGCGCCTGCGGCGTGCAAAACGGCGTATCGTAGGCGGCGGTGTATTCTTCGTTGAGAGTCGGATCGAAGACCAGCTCCGTGGTGTTCTCGTAGAGATGCGCGAAAAACAAGCCGCCCGTCCACACCACGGCGGCCGCTGGATCGGCCGACTGCAGCCTGATTTCCTGATAGAAATTGTTTTGAATGTCCGCGTCATGCGAGGTGCCGAGGTCCCCCGGCGCCGGCAGCGGATTGAGGCCGAAGAGCGCGCGATCGAATTGCGTGTAGTCCTCCTCGGAGTGCTGGTGGCGCGAGAAATAAGAGGTGTTCGACGTGAGCTGCGCAAAATCTAGGTTCCAGTCGACCTTGACCGCCGCCAGATAAAACGGATCCGAGCTCGGATTGTTCTGCGCATTGCCGTTCTCGAAGTTGGTTGCGCTCGGGTCGGAAAGCGACGGCCAGTAAGCCGACGTATCTCCCAAGGTCAATTTCTGATAGTAAATCGAGGGCGTTATCGAGACCTTATCGGTCACCGCCCACTTGAGCGCCCCGCGCACGACGAAGGTTTCCTGATAATTGGAATCTGCGTCGGTCACGGCCTGGTTACGATAGTCGACGTGATTGACCCAGCCGCCGTCTTCGCGATATGAAGCGCTGAGTCGAAATCCGAGCACATCGTTGATGATCGGTCCGCCGACCGCCGCTCCCAGCTCGTAAGTGCCGTCGCCGTTGCGGGTGGTCGCGAGCTCGGATCGAATGTACACGCTGTCGGCATTCAGATCCGGCGAGGGCTGGATGAAGCGAACCGTGCCGCCTTCGGATCCTGCACCGAACAACGTACCCTGCGGGCCGCGCAGAACCTCCACCCGTTCGAGGTCGAACAGCGCCGGAAATGCGTTGAACGACGTGAATGAGATGTGACGGCCCTGTATCGGCGTATCGTCGATGTAAATTCCGATGGTGGCCGTACCGGCCGTCGAATCGATGCCGCGGATATTGATGTCCGAGTCTTCATCGTTGAAATTGCCCGCCGAGGTCAGCCCGTCGCGCTGGAACGTCACACCGGGGGTGAGCCGCGTCAAATCATCGATGCTGCGAATTCCCTGCAGATCGATTTTTTCCTGAGTAAACGCGGTCGCGCTCACCGGAATATCTTGCAGACGTTCGGCGCGACGGGTCGCGGTAACGACGATCTCCTGAAGACCTGCGGAGGATTCCGCGTCCGGCTCGGCGCCAAACGCCGGTTGGAGAATCGCGATGTGTCCCAGTGCAACACTCAGGCAGAGAACGACGGTGGGCACCCTATTGGACCAGTCAGATCCGCCCAACCTCGCTGGCATGGTTATCTCCCGTGTTGTTTCGGAAGCAAACACCAAGACCTATGCCGACACAAACGACGAATTCTTGACAATTCGGCTAAATTAATTCATCAATGGAACGTGGCTAAACCTTCAGTGACCTTGAGCACGCTGCGCGGGTTCGAGGCTGCGGCACGGCGCGCCAGTTTTGCGCTAGCTGCCAATGAATTGCATCTTTCCCACTCGGCAGTCAGTCATCAGATCAAGCTGCTGGAGTCGGAACTGGGCCAACCCCTGTTTCGTCGCGTTGGACGGTCGGTGGTGCTCACCGATGCCGGCAACGACTTTGCACGCACGGTTCGCGAAATGCTTCAGCGATTGGAAGATGGGGTGGCCCGGCTTGCCCCCTATCAGAAGCCGAGCGGCGTCATCCTCTACACGACCATGGCGTTCGCGCGCGGCTTCGTCCTGCAGCGCATGGAGCGGCTACGCACGGAACTCCCCGATGTCGACTTGTGGCTCGACACCAGCGAGCGTAAGGTCGATTTCGAGACCGATGAGGTCGACATTTTGATCAGCCAGGCCGGCGGCGTCGCCACGCACGGCGCGGTTGATTGCCCACTCATCGAGGACGAGCGAGTGCCGCTCGCATCGCCCCATCTCGTCGCGCGAATGCAGGGTTCCGCGGCTGAGATCGAGTCGATTGCGGGTTGGCCCTTGCTGCACGATGAAAGCCAGGTCACGTGGCGCGAGTGGTTCGCAAAAATTGGCAAACCCGATTTGGACACTGTCAGCGGATCGAATTTTTCCGATCATGCGCTGATGATAGACGCGGCTGCGGCGGGCCACGGCGTTGCACTCGGGAGCGTGATTTGCGCAGAGCCGTATCTGCGCTCAGGAGCACTCATCGCCCTGGCGGGGCCCTCCTTCCCTCAGTCTGCCTACCGCATCTATTGCGATCGCAGAAGCTATGAAGACGAGCAGGTTCGGCGGGTCTACGACTGGTTTATTGGGGAAACCACTGGCCGCGAATCGAAAATCGCGGAAAACGCAGACTAAAATCGCTCATCGATTGGGTGAATTTTAGTCCTTTGATTCTGCGCCTGCCCCCCAAATATCCTACCGCGGTGAACTTCGGTACCTTCATGCTCGAGACACCGCTGGAGGCTGGATTTCGGATGCCGGCCGAATGGGTGACGCACGAGTGTTGCTGGATGGCGTGGCCCAGCCGACCCGACCAGTGGGTTGACGGACTTCTCGGGGCGCAAAGAACTTACGCCGCTATCGCGCGCGCAATTCGCCGTTTCGAGCCCGTACGCATGGTGGTTGATCCACAGTCCGTGGAAGAAGCGCGCACGCAATGCGGCCCGGGCATCGATATGATCTGCTTTCCGATCGACGACCCATGGATTCGCGACAGCGGACCGACCTTTCTTACGGACGGTGCCGGCGCACGAGCCGGGACCGCTTGGCGCTTCAATTCGTGGGGCGGAAAGGTCCCCGCCTACGCCGACAATGCGCGATTGGCAGGTCGAGTACTCGCTCGCGCCGGCGTACCACTGTACCAGTCGAGCCTATGCCTCGAGGGCGGAGCAATACATACCGACGGTGAGGGCACCGTCATCACCACGGAGTCCGTGATTTTAAATCCCAATCGCAATCCCGGGATCAACAAGCGCGCGGCGGAACAGGAGCTTTGCCAGGCGCTTGGGGCAAGCAAAGTGATTTGGCTGCCCGGAGATCCGGATGCGATTACCGTCGACATCACGGACGGTCATGTGGATGGCTTGATATCTTTCGTCAAGCCCGGGGCGGTCATTTATGAGAGCGACCCGAGCGCGACCGGCGCATTGCTGAGGCTCCAGCAGGACAATAGACGTGCGCTGGAGAGCGCCACTGATGCGTCGGGACGTCGGCTGGAAATCGTCTCTATCGATGACGCTTACGAGGTGCATACGCGGCACGGCTTGTTTTGCCGATCTTATGTGAATTTCTACATCGCCAACGGCGGAATCGTGATGCCGTGCTTCGGCGTTCCCGGCGACGCTCGGGCACGCGCTGCGGTGCAGGCCGCGTTTCCCGGCCGCGAAGTAGTCCAAATAGACGTTACCCAGCTTGCGAGCGGCGGCGGCGGGATCCATTGCATTACTCAACAGCAGCCCGCTTGAGCTCCGTTGCTTGAACAACAGGGGACCCTCGATAGCCATAGGCGAGGCGGTAGTAGTAGCGGCGAATGACGTCGTTGCCGCGCGTCAATACGCCTTCCTCGATCGGCTCCAGCCTTCCGACGCTCGCATTCACTCGATCCGCCGCGAGATCATCGCGGTCCCAGGCGACGAGCAGAAGCGTGCGCCCTTGCTGCTTGCCTGGCGGAAACCATCTCTCGTACATCAGACCGACTTGCCCGAAAAGATGCGCGCTCGATGTGTTGCTGACCGACTTGGCGCGATCCGGGGAGTAGAAGGCCAGCTCGCTCGCAATCGCATAGCGATCCATGCCGACGATCAGGGGCGCTTCGCCGCTTGTCTTCTCCACCTCTTCGGCGATTCCATGGATTTGGCGGCCGAGCTCGCGCCAGCCCACGGGAATCAGCTCCGCGTGTTTGCCGTAGCCCAACCCGGGAATGCCGAGTGCCAAGTCGTAGAGCCCGGCGCCGTAAATCAGCATCAGGCCGATGAGCGTCGGCGCCCAGGCACTGCGAACCCATGCTCGAACACCGCTCACGAGGTCCGGTCCGCAATGCACCATGCCGAGGGCCAGCGCCGGAACAGCGGCAATCCAGGGGGCGCCGGTCCAGTCCAGCTTGACCTCGTGACGCAAGCTGAAAACCGCGAATACCGCGAGAGGTATCCCGATCGCCAACTGAATGAAGCGCCACGCGCGATTCCCATCCACCGAGACATCGCGTCCGACGGCTTTCGGAGTCTGACCCGGAAGCAGGACTGCTGCCGCCGCCAACCCGGTTGGCGTCAGCAGCACGAGCACGGACGCGATGAGCTTATGCAGCGCAAAGCTGGGACGTTCCGCCAGGCGGCGCGACGTCTGGAACACGAAGGAGGCCCATTCATGGTGGGCATTCCAGATGATCACCGGGGAAAAGACCGCCAAGGCGAGCAACGCCGCGCCATACGGTTCCCAGCGCCGTAACCACGCGCGCGAGGGCGAATCGAGCAGCATAAAGATGAACGTCGATACGCCCAACAGGCCAATCGTGTACTTCGACAGCAGGCCGATCCCTAAGCACAGACCCGCCCCCCACCACGCCTCGCCGCGCCCCGCAATCATGGCACGCTCCAGAAAATACATCGCAGCCGCCCATGTCGCGGTGAGCGGTGCGTCCGGGGTCATGAGCATTCCGGCCAGGAAAAAAAAGGGCAGCGTCTGCATCAGTGTGACCGCCGCCAGCCCACTCGGCTCGCCGAAGAGGTTACGCGTCAGGCGGTACATGAAGAACGAGGCGATTACACCGCAACACAGCGCGCCGATGCGCACGCCGAGCTCCGTATCCCCGAACGCGGCGGTCCCCGCGCCGATGAGCCATCCCACCATCGGCGGGTGATCGAGATAGCCAAAATCGAGATGGCGTGAATAATTCCAGTAATACGCTTCCTCCGGCAGGAGCTCTACCTGCCCGCTGTAAATCAAACGCAGCAGCAATGCACAGGCAACGAGGCCCAGAGCCCCTGCACGCCAACCCGCACCACTGCCCAATGTCCATCTGGGGTAGGACATGCAGTACGCGTATCCCGGACCCATCAGGGCCAGCGTGGCGATGACTGCGAAACCGATAGCCGCTTGACCTGGCCAGCCCCAGCCGTTCGTCAGCAGCGCGAACACGCCGCTTCGCAGGAAAAATGCGATCAAGGTCACTGCGATCAAGTGCACGACCAGGATCGGGTCCGAAGCTCGTCCGCTCGCCCGAGCTCGCGCACGTATTTGCAGCAGGTAAGTCAATGCGGCAGCGACTATGAAGCTGATGAGCTGACTTCGACTGGGCGCGTTACCCGCGCCCACCGCCGCGAAGTACGCGAGCAGATCGGCCACTGGTACAGCAACCGTGGCGACTTCGATGCGCACTATCACGGCGCCTCGACCGCCGTGCGCAGTGCGGTCGGCCTCTCGACATCGTCCCCTGCGATTGTCCGCAGGATTCGTCCGTCCCCATCGGCGATGAGCGCAGCCGGTACCTCGTTCACGTTGAAGGCGCGGAGAGTAGGTTGACTTGCCATTACCTGCAGATTGCTCTTGACTACGGACCAAGAAAAGAGCCACTTCATTAAATATTCATGGCGAGGACGATCCGTGGGGCCCGCATGGATGGCCGAGAGCGCAGGGATCGCCAGGTTCTCATTGGCGCGCGATATGCGTGAAGGCCGCACCGGCGAGCGTCACGGCGATGACCACGAGGAGCGGCGGCGCACGCCAGACGGTCAAAAGGACGAAGCCCACGAGTGCCACTGCAAAATCGCTCAATGTCCTGACCGAACTCGTCCACACCGGGTTGTAAAGCGCCGAGCCGAGCAGGCCCACCACCGCGGCGTTGATGCCGCGCATGGTCGCTTGCGCGTCCGCGCGCGCGCGAAGTGTCTGCCAAAAAGGCAACGCCGCGATGAGGATCAGCATGCCCGGAAGAAAAATGCCGGTTAGTCCCAGCGCGGCGCCCTTCAGTCCGTGCGGCGAGACTGCGACGACGGCGCCGAGATAAGCCGCGAATGTGAAGAGCGGACCGGGGATCGCTTGCGCGGCGCCGTAACCGGCAAGAAAGGCCTCATCGCTCACCCAGCCCGGCGTCACAAAGGCATTACGCAGCAACGGCAGCACTACATGCCCGCCGCCGAATACCAATGCGCCGGAGCGATAAAACGCATCAAACAGCGCGACGCCCGGTGGCAAGGCTGCTCCGCTCAGCAGCAGCGGCCCAATCAGCAATACCGTGAAAATCGCGAGCGACACGAGTCCGGTCCTGCGCGAGACCCGGACCGCAATGGCTCCGGTCGGTGCGGATGTGGAAGCTCGACAGAGCCAAAAGCCCGCAATGCCGCCCAAGAGAATTGCCGCGATTTGCGCAATCGATGAGCCGCTCATCAGTACGATCAAGGCGGCGATCGCGGCAATCGATGCACGTTGCCGGTCAGGGCATAGAGTACGCGCCATGCCCCAGACGGCCTGCGCGACGATTGCGACAGCCACGAGCTTGAGGCCGTGCAACAGCCCCATACCGATCGGTCCGCCCGCTGTGGTAGTGGCCTTCGCAACGAGCACGAGCGCCACCGCGGAGGGCAGCGTGAAGCCCATCCACGCCGCCAGCCCCCCCAAATAGCCCGCTCGCATCAGACCGATGGAAAATCCCACCTGACTGCTCGCGGGGCCGGGCAGGAACTGACAAAGCGCTACCAAATCGGCGTAGGCGGAGTCCTCGAGCCAGCGGCGGCGCACGACGAACTCTTCACGAAAATAGCCGATGTGCGCCGCCGGTCCCCCAAATGAGCTAAGCCCTAGCTTGAGGAACGCCCACAGGACCTCGAGGGTCGGACCGAATCTGAAGGCGCCTCGCATAGCCGATTATCGCGCATCCTGACGCCCGCCACCCAGACGCGGTGTTTCGAGAATGGGTCGCGTTACTGTGCCTGCGGTTTCCGGGGACCTTCTCCCTTGAATTGTTCTGGCTCGACCCTAGATTGCCTGCAGGACGCGTCAGGCAGTGCCTGGGCGCGGAATTGTGACATTCACCATCAGAGGGGTATTAGCCATGAATAATGTGGTTAGACAAAATCCATGGAGCCTGATGCCGCGTCTTCAGGACGAGATCAATCGGCTATTCGGCACCATGAGCGAGAACGACAGCAGCTCCGCCACCGCGGCGTGGGTACCGCCCGTGGACATCCAAGAGTACAACGACCGCTTCGAGATCTACGTTGACTTGCCGGGGGTTGATCCGAGCAGGGTCGATTTGACGCTGGAGGGTGGGATTTTAACTCTCTCGGGACAGCGGGCCGATGAGATCAGCGAGAGCCGCAGCAACGAAATTCAGTACCGGCGCACGGAGCGCAGTCACGGTCACTTCTATCGGCGCTTTGTGCTGCCGGACACCGCTGACAGCCAGGGCGTCAACGCGACCGGAAAGAACGGTGTGCTCACGGTGACGATCGCGAAGCACGCAAAGGCGATGCCGCGGCGGATTCAGATTTCAGGATAAGGCCGTGTGGGTGGGGAAGGTGCGGGCGGGCCGGCACCTTCCCCACGGCCCGGTGCGGCTAGGAGCATGAAAGGGGGATTCCCCTCCGCTGATGGGCCAATGCGCACCGTACGCCAGGCTCTGGCCGAGCAGCTCGATAAAGCCATCGCGGGATTGGAGCGGCGTAATCATTCCGATCGTGCGGTGCATGAAGTTCGCAGGGAAATCAAGCGCGCTCGCGCGACGTTGAGGCTTTTGCGCGAGGGCATTGGCGTGGATGCGTACAATCGGGAGAACGCGCTGCTGCGCGACGCGGCTCGCCCGTTGACTCTCGTGCGCGATGCCAAGGTATTGCTGGAAACGCTGCGCCGATTGGGCCCGGGGACGGGCGCAAAGGAAGACACGTTTCTGGAGCATCTCCACCGCGCACTGCGACGAGAGCGGGGCGAGGTGCAGCGGCAATTGCGGCCGCAGGAATTGGCCGCCGCTGCCGCTGTATTGCGTGCGGTCAAGCGCCGGCTGGAGGCGGTGCCCGAACAACGCCTGAATCAGGCGGCTCTAAGTGCCGGTCTCGAGCGCACCTATAAATCCGGGCGCAAGGCCTTTGCGCGTGTGCGGCACCGACCCACCGATGAGTGCCTGCACGAATGGCGTAAGCAAGCAAAGTATTTCGCGAATCAGCTTGAAATCGTTTTGCCGCTCGGTCCCAAGCGATTTGCCAAGAGCTATAAGAGATCGCGTCGACTGGCGCAGCACCTGGGCGATGATCACGACCTGGCGATACTGAATGGCAAAATATTCCAATACGCCAAGGGACCGAACGCCGCGAGCCAAAACGATGCGGTCGAGGAGCTGATCAGCCGTCTCGCGGGCCAGCGCAAGGCGCTGCAGAGAAAAGCGTACCGACTGGGGCGGCGTCTGTATTCAGCCCGACCACACCGCATCCAGGCGAAAGTCGAGCGGGTTCTGCGCGCTGCGAAGTCGACAATCGAGCGCTAACGGCAAGCATGCGTTGTGAAGCCCGTTCGATGCGCAGCACTAGCTCGAGCCATCATGGCCCGCGATCGCCGCGCGAACCGCGCGAGCGATCGCGCCGCGCGCCTCACCCGTTCTCAAATCATACGTAATTTCGAGCTGCACGCCCTTCCGTCGTGCTCCGCGGTTGCAAATATTGAGCGGGTGGCGCCCCGGGTACTTCTGACTCTGCGCATCGATAGGGAACCCGGCTTCGAAGAGCTGCTTCGCGAGTCGCGCTGCCAAGTCCGCATCGAGTCCGCCGACATGGATCCGGGATTCCCCCCTGCAGCCGTGCACGCTCAGCACGAGCTCGGAGCGGGCCGCCATGGCGAGACAATCGGGATGATCGAATTGGTGACTCGTGATGTGCAAGTCACGGTTGCCGTATGGCTTCAGTCCTTCGAAGCTGAAGACACTGTATTCGTTGCCCGCGACGCAGTGTGCGATCTCAGAGGTGCCGATTTCGATCATCCCGCCGTGAGGCGCCACAATGAGCAGCGGCGAGTGCGGTCTTTCGCTCGCCCGGACGCGATAGTCCCTGCCCTGCACTTCGTAGCGCGCGAGCTCCGCGTACGAGCCGTACTTATTCAAGTGCCGCTTGCCCGTCATATGCCGAGGGCGTCCATGGTTCGATATGCCCACACCGACGGCGCGAGAAACCACGGTGTGCCGAAATAATAAGGCCGGGATGGGAATGGCAGATCATCAAGAGCGGTACGACCCTGCTCGAGCCCGGCCATTTGCTGTCCGATCCTATGGCCAAGATATGGAGCGAGCGACACGCCTTGGCCGCAATAGCCCATGCAGTAGTATAAGCCGTCGCGTTGGCCCACGTGCGGCATGGTGTCGAAAGTGTAGCCAACCCAGCCCACCCAGGCGTGAGTGATCCGGACCGACTGCAATTGCGGAAAAATCCTGGTCATCATTGCCCGCAATCGCGGCACGCAGGCGAGCGGATCTGTCTCGGCCAGTGCGGCACGGCCGCCGAAAATGATGCGCTCACCATCGGCGGACGGCCTAAAATACACGACGACGCGCCGTGATTCGACGATGTTGCGGCCCCGGGGGATGAGCGCGAGCACGCGTTCTGCCCCCAATGGCTCGGTGGCAATTTGATAGCTTCCGATCGGAATGACGCGTCGACGATGCCACGGCGAAAGCGCACCCGAGTATCCGTTCGTCGCAAGCAAGACCTTACGCGCCTTGACGATTCCCCGCGAGGTGAGCACATCGAACCCGGCGCGCGAGGATCGGATGGACTTCACCGCGCAGTGAACCCGCACGGCGGCGCCGCTGTCCTGCGCCCGCCGCAGCAGCGCGAGCAACAGCTTCATGGGATCAACCGAGGAGTCGTCGTGGTACACGCAGCCGCCCTGATAGAAATCGCTCGCGATTTCCTGCCGCTGCTGCGATTTCGGCACCACCGTGATCCTCTGCTCCAGGCCTTGAATTTGCTGCTGAGTTTCCTGCGCCATGAGCTCAAAGTGATGCGGGGTGTGTGCGCCATAAAAGCATCCGCACTCGCGCCAATCGCAATCCACATCATTGCGCGCCGCAAGCGAGCGCAGGTACGCAACCGCCGCCCGGCCTTCCTGGCAAATCCCGTATGCTCGCTTCTCGCCGTAGCGCGAGCTCAACGTCTTGAACGACGGCTTGATGCTGTAAGCGACTTGTCCGCCGTTGCGGCCGGAGCAGCCCGCGCCCACCGCACCGGCATCGAGCACGAGCGTAGCGCGCCCCGCCGCCGCGGTCTCGCGGGCCGCCGATAGGCCCGTATATCCGGCCCCGACGATGAGCACATCCGCTTCGCCAGGCAGTGAGCCCTCGGGAAGCAGCGGTGCCGCGGTATCCTCCTGCCACAGCGGCGCCGAAAGAATGTCGGACACTGCATGCATGATCAATAGTGCGGCGGCCGTTCCTCATCCAACGATGGCTGCCGCTCTTCGCCCTGCATGGCCTGCAATCGTTCCGCCAATATTTTGCCGCAGGCCGCGAGAGCTTCCGTGAGCGCCTGCGTCATCTCACGTACCACAAAACGTCTGCAGCACGCGCTCGGTGGGCTGCGGCGGAGCCGCGTAGGCCGCGAAATCATCCTGATTCTCATAAGGCTTCGAAAGCACGCACAGCATTTCCTCGAAGGGGGCGAAGTCTTCGCGTTCGATCGCCGCGTCGATGACCTGCTCGATCCGATGATTGCGGGGAATGAATGCGGGGTTGACTCGCCGCATCAATTCGGCTCGTTCCCGTGCCGTCTGCGGTTCGCGCGCCAAGCGCGCACGCCATCTCCCCGCCCACTCCTCGTACTCGTCGGCTCGCAAGAACGAGGCGCGCAAGTCCGTGTCCTCGCTTGCGGCGGCCCCGGTCCCATTCGCGGCATCGCAAAGGCGCCGAAAAGTCACGGTGAAGTCGCATTGGCTCCGGTGCATAGCATCGAGCCATGCGCGCGCCAGTTCCAGGTCGCCCGGTTCGCGCGTGAAAAGCCCAAGTTTGGCGCGCATTCCCGAAAGCCATTGCTCTTCAAACTGCTCCGAAAATGCCGCGATGACCTCGCCGGCGGCCTCCACCGCTCTATCGCCATCGGCATCGATCAGCGGCAGCAGGGTCTCGGCGAATCGCGCCAGATTCCACCGTGCCGCCGCCGGCTGGTTTGCGTAGGCATACCGGCCCATGCTGTCGATCGAGCTGAAAACGCGCGCAGGATCGTAGCCGTCCATGAAAGCGCAAGGTCCGAAGTCGATGGTCTCGCCGGAAACCGCCATGTTGTCCGTATTCATCACACCGTGGATGAATCCAATATGCATCCAGCTCGCGACCAGCTTGGCCTGGCGCGCGCTGACGGAGCGCAATAACTGCAAATACGGACGCGGTGCCGATTTCAAGTCCGGGTAATGGCGCTCGATCACATAATCGGCAAGGCGTTTCACGCCGTTTAGGTCCGCGCGCGCCGCGAAGTACTGGAATGTACCCACCCTGACATGACTCGCGGCGACGCGGGTCAAGATCGCACCGGGCAGCCCCTGCTCTCGGAATACGACTTCGCCGGTAGCGACGGCCGCCAACGCCCGCGTTGCCGCAATCCCCAATGCATGCATGGCCTCGCTCACCAGATACTCGCGCAGTACGGGCCCCAACGCGGCGCGCCCGTCGCCACTGCGCGAGAAGGGAGTCTGTCCTGCGCCCTTGAGTTGGATGTCGCGGCGCACCCCAAAACGGTCATGCATTTCGCCCAGAAGAATCGCGCGCCCGTCGCCGAGCTGCGGAACGAACTGACCGAACTGGTGACCAGCATACGCCATGGCAATTGGTTCGGCACCGCTCGGTATCAAGTTACCGGACAAGATCGCCGCCCAGGTGTGCTCATCCAGAGATCCCCACTCGAGCCCGAGCTCGGACGCCAAAGCCCGGTTGAACTTGATCAGTCGAGGGTCGGCGACCGGTACCGGATCGAGCCGCGCGAAGAAATTCTCGGGCAGCGCAGCATAGCTATTGGCGAAGCGAAATCCCGGTAGCGGCACTCGTTCGGGCGCCGACGATTTCTCGCGATGCGTCTGTAACATGCCCGCATGTTACCAGCGATCGGGTCGGATGCACGGCGCGCGCTCTTGCGGCGCGGTCCTGGCATCACGCCCGTCCCGAAGCGAAGACGGCCAGCATGTCTTCCTCCTCGCCGATCCTTTGACCGGCGTTCCCGAGCATCGCCAAGCACTGATCGGCCGGCATCGGTCGGGCAAATAAAAATCCCTGGCCCACCGAGCAGCCCAATTTTCTCAATATTTCGGCCTGCTGGTAGCCCTCGATGCCTTCTGCGATCACTTGGATGTGCAGGTGCCGCGCGATGGCGATGATGGCGCTCACGATCGCCAGATCGCTCGAATCGGTCACGAGATCCCGCACGAAGCTGCGGTCGATTTTCAGGGCGTCGACCCGCCAATTCTTGAGGTAGCTCAAGCTCGAGTAACCGGTTCCAAAATCGTCGATCGCGATCTTGATACCGAGATCGCGCAGGCGTGCCATCGTATCCTGCCGGTTCTCCCCTGATTTCGCTTGACTGCTGTCAAACACGGCACGCTCGGTCATCTCGAGCTGCAACAGCTCCGGACTCAGCGCATGAGTCTTGAGCAGCGTGGTAATCGTCGACTGCAATTCGCCCCGCTGCAGCTGCGCGGGCGCCACATTGAGTGAGATAGGCACCAGCGACACCCCGCTCCTTTGCCAGGCGCTCATCGTCTGCAGCGTGCGGTGCAGGACGAAGTTGCCCATGGGCACGATCAATCCGGTCTCTTCGGCAACCGGGATGAATTGATCGGCGGGAATCATCCCGTGCACCGGATGACGCCAGCGGATGAGCGCTTCGAGCCCGACCACCTTGCGCGTGATAAGGTTGACGAACGGCTGATAGTGAACATCTAGCTGCTTCAGTCGCAGCGCTTCGCGCAACGAGGCCTCCATGGCGACCCGGTGCTTGAGCTTGCGATTCATGATCTGGCTGAACATTTGCACGTTGTTCCGGCCCCGCTCCTTCGCTTGATACATGGCCGTGTCGGAGTGCTTGAGGAGCTCGCCCATGTCATCACCGTCTCTTGGAAACACACTGACCCCTACGCTGCCGGTCGTTTGCAACGGGTGCTGGTCGATGACGATCGGGTTGTTGAGCGACTCGATGATGCGGTTTGCGCCGAGCGTAACCTCCTCATACGACTTCACGTTGCGGAACACGACGACGAACTCGTCGCCGCCCATGCGGATGACGACGTCTGTGTCGCGCACGCATGCGCGAAGTCTGCGGGCCACTTCCTGCAAAAGTTTATCCCCGGTCTCGTGGCCGCGCGTGTCGTTGATGTGCTTGAAACGATCCAAGTCGAGAAACACCACCCCGAGCATCGTGCTCGCCGCTCTCGCCTCGGCGATGGCCTCGGGCAGAAACGTCGCCAGGTAATGCCGATTGGGCAGACTCGTCAATTGATCGTGGTGCGCCATCCGATCGAGCCGCTGCTGATTGTCGATGAGCTGCTGCTCCGCTTTGCGCCTCACGGACACATCGCGCGTCACATAAGCGAGGCCGGCGCGGCCGTCCACATCGAGCTTGTTGCATCGAACCTCGATTTCGATCAGCGCTCCGCTCTTGCAGCGCAGTTGCATGTTGAGGGCCAATTGCGAGTCGGCTTCCTTCAGCCGCGCCAAGAGGCTCTCGGGCGGCGCATCGGCGTCGGCAAAAATATCGGGCAGCGTCAGCTTCTCGGCCTCGATACTCGAATATCCGACGCGCGCGAGAAAGGCGGGATTGCAGTACTCGATCCGGTGTTGCACCGAATCGACGATGACGATGCCGTCGCCGGTCTGGTCGATGATGGCCTTGTAACGTGAATCGACCGAACGTCGCTGACGCAAGTAGCGCCAGAGGAACGCAATGATCAGGAGAGCGATAACGGCGGCGGCCAGCAAAGAGAAGAAGCCCGCAAACCCGCGCGTGACAACGGGGTTCGGCCGCGCTACAGACGCGGGCGCAACGGCCGCGGGCGCAACAGCCGCCGGCCCCAGGGCCGCGGTGTCTGCGAAATCGGCCGACGCGCCGCGCGCGAATCGAAAGACCCAGGCGGCACGCCCCGACTCATCGCGCAGCACGGCGTAACCCGTTAGGTTGCTCGACACTCTGGTGCTCACGGCGACGGAGTTCCCGGATCGCGAGGAAATCCATGTTCGAACATCGGGCGGAGTGCCGGCGGGATCGAGCTGCCGGATCGGCAGCGCAACCAGCGTTCCATTGACCGAACCTGCAAGCCGCGCCAGCATCGCCGGAGAAACGGCTCGAGTTGCGACCACCCAGCCCGAAGGTGCCGTCGTTACTCGGGAGATGATCGGTTGTGCAACGATGAACTGATCGTTCGCGAAGCCTGCGAATGTGCCGCTGCTCGAACCTGATGTGGCCGAGGACGCGCGTGCCGCGGCGACGGAGTCAAGATACTTTAGGACTGCGGGGTCAGGCGTTTGTTCGACCAGCCGATGCTTCACGACCGCGCCGCTGAAGCGAATCGCCTCGGTCGAGGTCGCGATGAGCACGGCGGTGATGTCGAGTTGGCTCACGCTCCCCGCGTCAAATCGCGACGGCGGCGCGCCCGCGCTTTCCTGCACGAGATCAGCAGTGCCGTCCGACTCCGCCAATCCGCGAGCGATTGCGGCCAGATCGTCGGACTCCTTGGTGATGCTCAGCGCGAGTTGTCGCATTTGCAGCGTCAAATTTTCGCGCTGTAGTGCGGCCGAGCGCTCCTGCCAACCGCGATGGCTGAGAAAGTACACGCCCAGCAAGAGTGCGAACGGCAGCGCGCCTACGGCCAGCCACACTGGACGTCGACGCAGCAGCACGCCGATGCCGTCGCTCACGGTCACGTCAGGCGGGTTCCTTTGGATATCAGGCACAGGTATGGGCCATCCCGAGGTAATGCGACATAATCCCTGAGTTCATGAAAACCCAAGACGAAGTATGTTGGATAGCCCGTCGTGCCGCTGGAATGGGGCGCACAATCCGCGTGGGACACAGTGCCGCTTCGAGCGAAATCAGAGTGATTTCTTTCATATCGCCGTATGCACAGGATTGACGCGCGCCTGGACACCAGCCTCGAGCTACTGCTCGAGCGGGCGCCGGCGGAGCCCATCGCGCGGGTGCTTGCCACGGTGGTTGCGACGGCGGGTTCCACCTACCGCAAGCCCGGCGCGCGCATGCTGATCATGGCCGACGGCAGCTACTTGGGACTGCTCAGTGGGGGTTGTCTCGAAGCGGATCTCAAGCTTCATGCAAAGCAGGTGATCGAGAGCGGCGCGGCGTGCGCGATCGAATACGATATGCGCGGGCCCGACGACATTTTGTTCGGCATCGGCGCCGGATGCGAGGGCGCGATGCGCGTCTTGCTCGAGCCGGCGGATGCCGCCAGTCCCGCGGCCGCGGCCCTGGTCGCTGCGGGGCAGGCCACGCGGGCGGGCGTATCGACTTTTCTCGTTGCTGTACACGAATCGACGGAGCTGCCTCTCGGCACCTACAGCGCGGCATCGTTGCCGACCGTCCTGGCCGCAGCGACCCAGCAATCGCTCGCTGAACGCTGCTCGCGCGAGATCGTCTTCGATCGCGGCGATGAGCGCCTGCGCGCTTTCGTGCAGTATCTGGCCCCGCCCCCTCATTTGCTGATCTGCGGAGCGGGCCCGGATGCGCAGCCCGTCACGGCCGCGGCTCGCGCCTTGGCATGGGCCGTGTCGGTGGTCGACCATCGCCCGGCCTACGCGGACGCGCAGAGGTTCCCGGGCGCGAGAGTGATACTCGCCGAGGCGCGCTCGCTGCGCTCGGTGATCGATCTCAATACCTGCCATGCCGTCGTCGTGATGAGCCATCATCTGGATTCCGACGTGGCGTATCTGCGCGAGCTCAGCGCGGCAGGCGTTCCGGCCTATGTGGGTCTGCTCGGTCCGGAGGCGCGACGCCGGCGGATCGCAGAGGAACTGGGCGCCGCGGCCGAGGCGCTCAAGATGCGCTTGCACGGTCCGGTCGGCATCGACATCGGCGCGGTGACCCCCGAATCGATCGCACTTGCCATCGTCAGCGAGATTCACGCCTGGCTCGCGGGGCGCCCGGGTGGCGGAATCGCAACGGCTGGTCGCTAGTGCATCCTTTGGTTCCGGTAGCGTAGAATCCCGGCCAGCGGGCTGGCACCCGCCTCACAACAAAGCAGACTGCACGCAAACGTCAATTCGTTGTTGCGCTTTTGCAGCAAGGGAGATAGGCATGTTCAAAGTTCTCGAGCGGTCAGCTATTGCGCTCGGCGTTGCGGTATTGGTCGCCTGCGGCGCATCCAGTTCGCAGACTTCCACGGTCAGCACTTCTACGGCGCATGGCACGCTGGCGGTGAATCCGCCGTTTCGCATCGCCTCCGCGGATGCGGCGACTTTTCAGGCGCAAATCGCCGCCGCGCCGGGTGTACCGGCCGGGCCGGGTCAAAAGCCGCTGACGGGCGCAGAGCTGCTGCAAATCACGGGCAATCCCGTTTGCGGCGTGGATTTCTACTACGTCAAGTTCTGGACCGTCGGCGGTGCGGGCGAGACGACGGAGTCCTCGGGTGCACTGATGGTACCGACCGGCGCGGCGCCGGCCTGCTCGGGCCCGCGGCCGATCGTCGAGTATGCGCACGGCACCCAGACCGATCAGGCGTTCAATATTGCCGATCCCACCAATCCGTCGAATACCGAGGGCCAATTGATTGCGGCCATGTTCGCCGCGCAAGGCTACATCGTCGTGGCACCGAACTACGCGGGCTACGACATTTCCACCTTGGGCTATCACCCGTTCGTCAACGCGGTCCAGCAGTCGGGCGAGATGATGGATATCCTCGCGGCCGCGCGCGCCGCGCTGCCCAACACATTCGCCTCCGCCACCAGCGACAACGGACAGCTGTTCATCACCGGATACTCGGAGGGCGGCTTCGTCGCCATGGCGACCCTGCGCGCGCTCGAGGCGGCCGGTGCCAAAGTGACCGCCGCGGCGCCGATGTCGGGCCCGTATGCGTTGGAGGCCTTCGGGGATGCGGTGTTCTTTGGCAGCGTCAACTTGTATTCCACCGTGTTCGCACCGTTGCTCGCCAACAGCTACCAGCATGCCTACAGCAACATCGGCAGCACCACGAATCCTATCTTCTCGTCGACCTATCCGGGCGCCGAAACGCTGCTGCCGAGCGACACACCCATCGATACGATTTTCGCGGAGGGCCTGCTGCCGGAAACGGCGCTGTTCGACAAGACCACGCCGGTGGTCGACATACCGGGCGATCCGGTGCTGTCCGCCGAGTTGACCGCGTTGCTGGGGGTGCCTCCCACCCCCGCTCTGCCGCTCAGTCCACAGACTCCGCTGTTCCAAGCGGGCTTCGGCAACCCCTTTCTCATCAATAACGATTTCCGGGTGAGCTACGCGGAAGATGCCGCGACCAATCCGGATGGCGCCACGACGACGCCCCCGACGGCCGGTGTCCCGCTCGCCAAAGTCAAGCCAACGTTCGGATTGCGGCAGGACTTCTATGTGAATGACATGCGCAACGGCGACTGGGCGCCTACCGTGCCCACCCTTCTGTGCGGCGGCGATCAGGACCCCACCGTGTTCTTCAGCATCAACACCGAAACGATGGCGGCCTTCTGGAGTGCCCTGCCGCCGGGTGCGATCACGGTGCTGGATGTCAATGCCAAGCCCGCCGGGCCGTTCGCGGCCGTGCAAGAAGGCTTTCAAACCGGCCAGGCAGAGCTGTTTGCGTACTACCAGACACCAGCCGGCGGCGGACTGTCCGCCGCGGCCGCAGAAGAACTGATCGTGCAGGGCTATCATACCTCCGTCGCACCGTTCTGTGCGGCGGCCGCCCGCGCATTCTTCAGCCAATTTTAAGGGGATCGGCCAATGATAAAAATCAAATTCAGAGCGCTGCAGATCGCCATCGCGGCCTTGACCACCGTGCTGGGTTGCGCTTCGGCCTCGGCCGATGATGTGCCGAGCAACAGCGCCAGACTGGGCTCCTACACCGTGTTCTATCGCACGACCGCGGATGACATCTCGGGACCCTATGTGCCCCCGGGCGTCAATATCAAGGCCGAGAATCTCGAGACGCTGTATGCGGCCTATGTCCGGCGTCTGTCGTCGCGCTTCGACCTCGAGTTGACGTTGGGATACCCACCACTCCAAAAAACCAAAGGCGCGGGGCCGGCGACGGTGGGCTCGGTGCCGTACAACGACCAAGTGGTCGCGACCGCCCGGTGGATTGCTCCCTCCTTGCTGCTCGAGTACAAGTTCCTGAGCGAGAATTCGAAGCTGCGTCCCTATATCGGCGTCGGCGTCAATTACACCACTTTTTATGATCGCGACCCGACCGCGATCGGTAACGCGGCTTTCGGCGGTCCGACGAAAATTTCGCTGACCGCCTCGGTGGGGCCCGCGGCCACGATCGGACTCGCTTACCACGTCGGCGGGCATTGGTGGGCCTATGGATCGTATTCCGCTGCTCAGGTCAAATCGGATCTCACCGCCGACACCGCCGGCGTGGTGCGCACCACGCAGATCAGTTACGGGCCGCAGACACTGGTCATCGCGGCCGGCTACTCGTTTTAGCGGGCACGACTTCGATGGGAAAGCTGAAAGGGCGCAACTGGCGGACTGAAGGGGTGCGGGTCATCAAGAGCGATCAGCTCGACACCAACACGGCCCAGACGCCCGGCATGCTGCGCGCCGCCGCGATCGATTTCAGGCGGGTGGGCTCGAAGAAGCTGTGGGCCGGCACGGTGCTCATTCACCCGAATGCCAAGACGGGCGCACATCATCACGGCGCGCTGGAAAGCGTCATCTACGTGGTGCGCGGCGCGGCGCGCATGCGCTGGGGCGAGCGGCTCGAGTTCATGGCCGAGGCCGCCGCCGGCGACTTCATCTTCGTGCCGCCGTACGTGCCTCACCAGGAAATCAATGCGCTGCGCGATGCGCCGCTCGAATGCGTCCTCGTGCGCAGCGACAATGAGTCGGTCGTGGTGAACCTCAACATCGAGGCGGCCGAGCGGGTCGAGGAAGTGTACTGGATCGACCCGGTGCATCGGCAATTCTAGCGGCCGCACGGTCCAATACCACGACGGCGCCGGCTTAGGTGACCGGCCGCCAGGAATGCTAGGATTCGCCATCGTGGCGGCCGCGGGGTGAGTCGATGCGAAATTTCTTGCTGTTCGGGACCGTGCTCGCTCTGCTATGCGCAGCCGGCCAATTACAAGCCGCACAAAAACTTCGTATCATCACTTGGGCCGATTACGTCCCCGCCGACCTCGTCGCCGCATTCAAGCAGGAGACGGGCATCGACGTCGAAGTGACGCTCTCGAACAACGAGGAAATGATCTCCAAGCTGCGGGCGACGGGCGGCGCCGGCTACGATCTCGCTCAGCCGTCTCAGGATCGCATCACGTCGGTGCAGCGCGAGTTCGGCATCTACAGGCCGATCGATCTTACGAAGGTGAAGATAGAGCAATTCCAGCCCGCGCTGCTCGATATCGTGAGGCGAAACGCCACGCTCGACGGCAAGCTGTACGGATTGCCCTATCTTTGGGGCACCGATGGCCTCGTGGTCAACACCAAGCGTGCAACGCTTGCGGATTATGGGGATCTGTGCAGGGCGGACCTCAAGGGTAAGACGTCGATTCGCCTCAGGCGCCCGACGCTGATGGCGTTCGCCTTCGCCGCGGGCAAGGATCCGTTTGCGCTCTACGGAGATCCGAAGGCTTATAGCGCGCTCATGGATCAAGTGGGCGCGACGCTCATCGCGTGCAAGCCGAACTTCAAGTTCTTCTACGACAACAAGGATCAACTGTTGAACGGCATCCGCTCCGGTGAGGTGTGGGCGGCGATGATGTGGGACACCGGTGGATGGACGCTGAATCGAGAGAATCCTGATATCCAATTCATCGTGCCGCGCTCCGGCTCTCTCGGCTGGCTCGACACCTTTGCGTTGCCGGCGCGAGGCCGCAATGAGGAGGCCGCGTATGCCTGGATCAATTTTACGATGCGTCCGGAAAACGCCGGCAAAATAATCAAGTCCGTAGGAAGCTTCTCCGCCGCAAAGGGCACCGCTCCGTTCGTCGATCCGCGCCTGAAGTCGCAGTTTGCCGCCGCGTTTCCGGACAGCGTCCTCAAGAGCATCCACTGGTATCCGGCGATCCCACCGGGATTGGAAGAAATAGAAGGGCGGGTGCTCGACCGCGTCAAGGCCGCCAATTGAGGATGGCCGCCCATTGAGCACAGCGGATCTGGTCGCCGACTCCGTCGTCAAGCGCTTCGCGGAACACATCGCGGTCGACTCGCTGTCCTTCAGCGTGGAGCGCGGCAGTTTCTTCTCCATCCTGGGGCCGTCAGGCTGCGGTAAGACCACGCTGCTGCGCATAATCGCCGGATTCATCGCTCCCGACAGCGGCGACATCGCCATCGGCGGCAGGAGCATGCAGGGCATCGCCCCAAACCGACGCCCCGTGAACATGGTGTTTCAGCAACTCGCCCTATTTCCCATGATGTCGGTGGGTGAGAACGTGGCATTCGGGTTGGCCCGACGCGGCATCGGTCGCGTGCAGCGCATGCAACGCAGCCGGGCGATGCTGGAACGAGTGGGGCTTGGCGGGGCGGGCGCGAAGCGGCTCGACGAACTCTCGGGCGGCCAACGCCAGCGCGTCGCGATCGCACGCAGTCTGGTATTGGAACCCACGCTGTTACTGCTCGACGAGCCTCTGGGGGCTCTCGACCTCAAGCTGCGCGAGCACATGAAAATCGAGCTGAAGCAGCTGCAGGCCGCATTCGGCACAACGTTCGTCTACATCACGCACGACCAGTCCGAAGCGCTGGTGTTGTCGGATCAGGTGGCCGTCATGAGCCAAGGGCGCTTCGAGCAGATCGGCACACCCCAGGATTTGTACTATCGACCGCAGACTCCCTTCGTGGCGAGCTTCGTCGGGGCGAATAACCGCATCACCGGCCGTCTCACGAGCGTGGACCACGCGTCGGTGGAGATCACCACGGCGGATGGTTGGGCCATCCGCGCGCACAAGAAAGGCGCGATGGTCGTCGGTGACGCGGTAGAGGGATTTGTGCGCCCGGAAGTCGCGAGTCTCGGGCGCAGTCAGGCGGACCTTCCGGCGGGACAGCCGTGGCACACGGGCGAGGTACAGAGCCTGCTGTTCGACGGCGCCAATTCCGCGGTACTGCTCAAGGAGGTGCGCACGCGCCGCGAGTTTCGCATTGCCCTGCCGCAGACCGGCCAATTCTCCGACCTCAAGACGCAGGAGAAAGTGCTGTTCAGCTTCGATCCCGAGCGCGCCGTTTGCTTTGCGGCTCGCGCCGGTGCAGCGGGACGGGATGGCTAGCGCGGCGATGCAGGCCAGGTGGCATGGGCGCGTGGGATTGGGACTGCTGCTGGCGCCTGCCGTGCTGTGGCTCGGCGCATTGGTCGTATTGCCTCATATCGACCTCGCGGTACTGTCGTTTCGCGAGCGAGTGGGCCCTCGTCAGTACGCCGCCAGTCTGGATCAGTACAAGACTTTCTTCATGGAACCGCTTTATTGGCATGTGTTCGTGCGCACGGCAGTGATGTCGGTCATGGCCACGCTTCTCACCCTGCTGTTGGCATTCCCGATGGCATGGATCATTGCAAAGCTCGCACAGGGTCGTGCGAGGTCGCTGCTCTTCGTGCTGTGTTTGGTTCCATTTTGGGTGAGCGAAACGGTGCGCACGCTCGGCTGGATGATTCTGCTGCGCGAGTCGGGCGTGCTGCCGTCCTTGCTGGTGAAGCTCGGCATTACCGAGGTTCCGGTCGAACTGCTGTATCACGACGCCACGATCATGGTGGGCTTGGTGTATGCGTCGCTCCTATTCATGGTGATACCCCTCATTTCGAGTTTGGAGAGCTTGGACAATGCCCTGATCGAGGCAGCGTACGACCTCGGTGCCAACGGTTTCGCCGTGTTGCGCACGATCGTGATCCCCCACGCCGCGCCCGGAATCACGGCCGGCTGCATCGTCGTTTTCATGCTCACCCTCGGGAGTTATCTGACACCCACGCTGCTCGGCGGCAAGAACTCGCAGTGGTTCACCGAACAAATCTATTCCCAGTTCATCGTCCGCTTCAACTGGGAGCAGGGCGCTGCGTTCGGCTTTCTGTTGCTCGGCTTATCGACCGCGATGGTCATAATCGGCCTCAAGGTCACCGGCCAGCGGTTCGGTGACGTCATGCGGCGAACATGATTCCCTCGCTGCCGCGCCCGGCTTGGCTGCGCACCACGACAGCGATCTACGTGGGCGCGTTTTTGGGATTCTTATTCCTGCCGCTCATCGTCGTCGCGGTCTTCGCGTTCAACGACGCGCCCTACCCGGCACCGCCGTGGCGCGGCTTCACGCTGGACTGGTTCCTCGGCGAGGCGGCAACGGGCCGTATTGGACTGTTCGCCGACGGCGATCTGCTGGGCAGCATCTGGACCAGTTGCATCGTTGCAGCGTGGGTCACGCTGCTGTCGGTTCTGATCGGCACCAGCAATGCATTCCTCATCGAGCGCGGCCGCTTTTTCGGCAAGCAGGCCCTCTCCATGCTGATGCTGGCACCGTTGGTGATTCCCGGGGTCATTCTCGGCATTTCGATTCTCGCCTTTGCGAGCCGAATTGCTGAATTCGCCGATGATGTCTTCGGGCTGGATTTGGACTTCCTGCGTCCCGGATTACCCCTGGTCGTGCTCGGTCAATTCTCGTTCATCGCGACTATCGCCACGCTCACCATCAGCGCGCGCCTCAGGCGCTTCGATCGTACCCTGGAGGAGGCTGCGCTCAATCTCGGAGCTTCCAGGGCCGCCGTGTTCCGCACCATCATGTTGCCTTACTTGAGGCCGGCCCTCGCGGGTTCCGCCGCTATTTCTTTCCTGATGTCTTTTGCAGACTTCAATACCACGCTGATGCTGGTCGGCGCGGATGCGCCCCTGACCGTGATGATGTACGGCCGGATGCGCGAAGGCGCGAGTCCGGTGCTGAACGCGGTGAGCTTGTTCCTGATGCTGGGCTCCGCCGCACTTGCGCTCACGTTCATGCGCGGCGGCCGCACGCGTAACAAAGCGGCGGAAAGCGCCTAGCGCGCATTATTCACGAACTACTCGCTTTCTCAGGCGCGGAGACTTGATTGCCAGGCATTTTCCGGGCCGCCGTGAACCCGAGTATTCCACGTGACCGCAAGCGTGATGGACCGCGAGGAACTCCGAAATCGCGCCACGGAAATCGGCGCTTCCAGCGGCCAATCTAATCTAACGCGGCGAGGGCGATGCGGAGCTCGGCGGAGTTTTGGGATTCTCGGCCGGAGCCTGCGGAGCGGGCCCGGGCGGAGCTTCCTCGTGCTCCTCGGTCCCGCCGGGCTGCGCCATGCGAGGCCCAAAGAAACGCGGCTCACCCGGCCAGGGACCATGCATTCGTCCCTGCATACCTCGCATACCGTGATGGCCACCGTGAGCTGCAGCGAATATCGCTCCCAGGATGACCAGTGCGGACAACGTAAAGGCCCAAAAGCCGAGGTATTTGCCAAACGTTCGAAAAGCGCCTTCCGAACGATTGGACAGATAGTGTACGAAATAACCGGCGATCGTCAGCATCGTCGCCGGAATCAGCGCCAAGAAGTAAATCATTGATGCCCCTTCAAGTTAATCCAATGCGGCGACCGCCACGGACCCGCGGGCGTTACGGGTATTTTTTGTCCACGGCGTCGCGGACCAGATGTGTGTCGTAAACAAGCACGATAGAGGCGATGTGGCCGGTGTTTGGATCGAAGTTGAATACATCGGCGCAGTCGAACGCTACCCTCGTACCGTCCTTCAGTCGCCAGTCATAGAGATAGTAGGCGACCGCCCGCGTATGCCCCTCGGCACTGACCAGAACATCATATACCGTGAGCTTGCTGTCGCCCGATGCGTCGGCGACCTTCTTGACAAAATCGCGCACGGGTAGTTGGCCCAAAAACGGCGATTGGACCCAGCCATCGACGGTGAAAAGTGCGGCTGCCTTCTCGGCGTCGCCCGCTTCAAGGGCCTTTAGATACTTGCGGACAGCTTGTTGCATATACCCTCCGATGCGGTGATGCACAACGCGAGTACGACCGTAGATGCACGGCAGGGAAGGCTGGCGGTTCGGGTTCCTGTCAGCCGACCTGAACTCGTGCGTATGATAGTAGCAAGCCAATGACTTTGGCCAATCGGGGGGCGATGCAGCCCGAAATTACGTTCGCGACGTTCGCTCGACAGCGAACATAAGACGCGCCGCGTCAATGGGGAGAACGGATCTCCGCAGGCAATTCGACTGCTGCCGCCGAATCGGTGAATACGAACGCCGATTCGCGCACGACGCGCCCGGCAGGCATCGATGAGTCGCCGAACCACAATTTTTGCAGCGACGCCGCCTTGTCGGCACCGGTGACGAGCCACATGCGGTGTCGCGCCGCGTCGAGCACTCTAAAGGTCAAGGTCATCCGGGCCACTCCCTGGTAGCGCATGCTGATTCCGACATCGCGGTCGTGCGCCTGCAGGAGCGGGTCGCCCGGCACCAGCGAGGCCGTGTGGCCGTCGGCGCCGATCTCGAGCTGGACCACGTCGAGTACCGGCGGGCTTCCGCCGTGTTCGCTCAGCAGCCGGGCGTACTCCTCGGCGCCCGCTCCAAGATCACTCCGCTCGACCGGCATCGCATGGAACTGCGCTGCGTGCAGCATCGCGGGCGCCACCAGCAAGTCGGCCATTTGGCGCGCATTGCGTCGCTGATCGTTCTCCGGAACGGCCGGCTCATCCACCTGGAACACCTGCAGGTCGTGCCAATGGACACGCAGGCGGCGCAGGTCGCGGAGCATCCGCCACGACGTGCGCCCGCCGCTCAGGGCAACGAGGCAGCGACCGCGCAGCGCGCTTGCACGCCCAATCTCAATGCGCAGCCACTCGGCTGCGCGCTCGGCGGCGGTTTCGGGAGTTGGAAGCACCTGGATGCGCATGGTGCAGAGAGTAACGAAAGTTGCACGTTCTGGACGGCTAATTTTTTCCCCGCTGGATCGATAAAGCAATGGGTCAGTACCCGAACCAATAGTTGATGCCAACCCGGAATATGTGCGCGGTGAAGCTATTGTGAATGCTGTCAAGGGATATGCCGGAGAATGCCGCGCACACTGAGGCGGTGCCGGTGCAGGTCGTCGTGGAATTGGAACCCTTGCCGAGATTCGCATAGAGATAGTCCGCGGTAATCGACCACGGACCGTTCAACACGAATTCGAAACCACCGCCGGCCGCCCACCCGGTGGACGTAAAGTTTTTGCCCCCGCTAAACGAGGCGGTGGGAGCTTCCGCTCCGGTCGGAGTGTAACCGAGGTGCTGCTGTGTGATCCGCCTGCAATGACAGTACCCACCCTCAAGTACGACACCCATTGACCGCCCGCGTAACCGATCCGAGGACCAATGACGCCAAAACCGCTCGGGCTGAGTTTGCCGGAAAAAGCATAGGTGCCCGGTGGGGGTACTTCGCCGGTATATTTCAACGATCGGTTGTGATTCTTAGCCGTCCAGGCGTCGTAATCGACGCCAAAACCCCAGACTAGCCGCTTGTATTGAAAGTCGTAGCCGATCTGCACACCGCCGACAAACGAGCCGTCGTTGGGACAGTTTCGATTGTAAAACGCCGTGACAATCGCGGGATCGATTATCGCACCGCTCGGAGTCCAGCTGTTGCACGTATTATTCCACGCCCCGCCCGCATTCAGGCCTGCATAAAAACCGGCCCAAGGGTCGTCGGTCTGCGCGCACGCCACACCTGCGATTGAGGCCAACGCGAGAAGGGCTGACGCTCGGCCGGTAAGTTTCGTCATTGCGTGTGCTCAAGAGTCTACCATTGCTGATATCGTGCGCTGATTTTCGAGCCGTTGCCGACCGCCGTGGTCGGCTCGCCGCGAAGCTCATCTCTAACCCGCGCAAGACTTGGGGAGACACCGATGGCCAAAATGAAAATCTGCACCGCGGCACTGGCCCCATTCATCGTCCTCAGCTGCACCATCAGCGTCGCCCATGGGAAGGATCCCGCGCTGCTATCGCTTTCCATGGAGCACTTCAGGGATACCGCAACCGTCAAGGATGGCCCGACCGATGCCGTCGCTACGATAACGACCGAGAACGGCTACGTAGAGCATGAGGGTCTGATGCAAATGGTATGGAATGACGAGTTTCTGAGCGGTGTAATCGACAAGAAGACGGGTCAGAAGTCGTTTCAGGTCGACGCGTGGATCATCTACAGCGGGAACTGGCGCTACTATGAGACCGCGAACTATCGGACGACGAACGGACCGCGGTCGGTGCCAACGACTCAGATCAGTAAGAAGTCGGAGAACTGCGCGGTCGGCAACTGCATGTACACCGAGCACATCGCATTCCCCGTCGATGAGGAATTATTGCGTCAGCTCGCGACAGGGTATGCGCCGGCCAAACCGGTGATTTGGCGTTTCAAGTTGCTTGCAAAATCGGGCCCCGAATACCGCGGCGGACTCTCGAACGCGGAGATCGCGGGGTTTCTCGCCAAGGTCGATGAATATACCCGCGCAACTCCACTCGTTAAGGAAAGCTCGGTCGCTAAGGAAAGCACAGTCAAAGAGAGCGCCGCCAATGCATCGCTTAGACTCGAGTTTGGCATCGGCGGCATGCCGATTGCCGCAACTGCGGAGCAGCCCCAACGGGCAGGCATCTTGGTCATCGCAGTGAATAGCGGCTCCGTTGCGCAAAAGTCGGGCATTATCGTCGGCGACATCCTCTACGAATTAGGCGGTCGTCGGATCAACACGCTGGCGGATCTTCAGGCCGCCGTAGCCGCTTGCGCTGCTCAGTCGGCGGTTGCGATCAAGCTGTACCGAGGTACCAATGAAATGGCGGTGACGGCCCAATTTTAATGTCCGAGCCCGCCATCCCCGCCCTGATCGGACGCTGTGGGGAGGTCCTGCAGCAGTTCGAGGCCCTCGGCGTGGTTGCGTTGAAAGCCTTTCCATACGGTGATAGGGGGGGTACCCGGACTGTATGCATCATACCCCTTCGACGCCGCGGTGGCCGGCCACACCCCGTCCGAGGATTCCGCAACCGGTACGTTGAGATACGCCGCACGTGTCTCGTCGCCCTTGACATAGCGATCGAGGAAGGCGGTGATGAAATGCGCGTTGATCGCATTGATCCGCTCCTTTCTCCACACGGGATCTTCGAACCAGTCCTGATCCCAGAGGCGCCTTCGCATCGAATCGGGCGCCGGGTTGTAGCCGATCGGCGAGTGCCCGCCGCCCTTGAAGGTCAACAGATAGCGAGGCGCATCGACGGCCTCGTCGAAAAACGCGCGTGCACCCGTGGCATAATCCACGGTTCGATCGTGATCGCCGGCGATGAGCAGCAGCGGCACGGTGAGCGAGCGCAGCCCATCGGCACCCCACGCGGAGGACGGCCCGCCGCCGTACGGGGAGATCGCCACCACGGCGCGCAGCCCCGTGACCGACACCATGTCCCGCATGGTGCCGCCGCGTGCGTAGGGCAGAAGCAGGCCACCGGGAACCGCTTGGACCGCGGGCCCCTTGGGATCCAGGGTTGCGCCAGCGGCAGTCAATACCCCGTAGCCGCCCATGGAGAAACCAATCAGCGCAGTTTGCCCCGCATCGACGAGGCGCTGCGACGCCAGCGTGCGCTGCAAGGTGCGCGCCACGTAAGCAATGTCGAGCGGCCGCCGCAGCACCACCTGCACAAGTTTGCCGTGGTCGGTGATGGGCGGATCATCGTGCCGGATGCCGGCTACGACGTACCCCTTCGATGCGAGATTCTCCGTCAGCCACGTCATGGCCACCGGGTCGCCGCTGTCGCCGTGAGACACGATGACGAGCGGGAACCCCTCTCCGGCGGGCGGCGCATCGCGGACTGCGATGCCGGGTACGCTGTAACTCGCCGGGGGCGCCGGTGGTTCCGACGGAAATCTCGTGCTGTACACCACATGCGCGGCTCCCGCTTTCGATTGCGCGGGATACCACAGTTCGACCCCGAGTTCCCGATCGCGGAGCGGTGCCGAGCTACGCACCGGGTCAAAAGCCAGCACGTCCGCCTGAGAGTGCTCGCGCAAATGCAGGGTCCTCACGCCCACCGCGTACCGCCCGAGGTGCGCCAGCTCCGGTGCATCGACGCCGTACCGGCTGGGCGGCCCATCCGCCAACACCGGCATCGACGCGGACAGCATGACGATTAGCGCAATCGTTCTATTCATCGAGCACAGGGGAGCGGTTGAACACCCGACGGCGATGCGCGGCGCGATTCCCTCGCGCGTCAGGACAGTGTGAGGCTGACCGGGCAGTGATCGCTGCCCATAACCCTGGGGTAAATATCGGCGCCCACGACTCGGTCACGGAGCTTCGAGGACACCAGAAAGTAATCGATTCTCCACCCGACGTTGCGCTCTCGCGCATTGGCGAAATGACTCCACCACGTATAATAGCCGTTGCCCTGCTTGAAGAGGCGAAATGTATCGACGAATCCAGCGTCCACGAAATTTTGAAACCCTTTGCGCTCTTCATCCGTGAAGCCCTTCTTGCCGCGGTTCGGTTTCGGGTTCGCCAGGTCGAGTTCCGTGTGCGCAACGTTCAGATCGCCGCACAATATGACGGGCTTGTTCCTTTCGAGTTGCAGGCAGTAAGCCAAGAATGCCGGATCCCAATGTTTGAACCGCAGCTCGAGTCGGCTGAGATCGTCCTTGGCATTCGGTGTATAGACCGTCACCATGTAGAACTTTTCGAGATCGGCCGTGATCACGCGGCCCTCTTCGGCGCTGTCGCGCTCCAGCTCGTCCGCAAATGTGTAGCGTTGCGCAAATTCCCGCGGAAAGCCGTTGATGACGCCGAGCGGCTCTTGCTTGGAAAAGATCGCCGTGCCCGAATAGCCCTTCTTGACCGCGGAGTTCCAATATTCGTGATAATCGGGAAGGTCAATTTCGACCTGTCCGCGCTCTGCCTTGGTTTCCTGCAGACAAAGGATGTCAGGTCGGTGGGCTTGCAGAAAAGACTGAAACAGACCCTTCTTGTGCACGGCTCGAATGCCGTTCACATTCCAAGAATAAAGTTTCATGTGGGGCATAATACAATCAAATGAAAGACTTGCATCGCTCCGGCGGGCTCGGCTGCGAGCCCCAGCGGCGACCGCTGCTCAAGCTTATTGACAATCATTCGCATTCGCGTTCACAATACGAACATGATCGTGTGCGTATGCAATGCCGTCTCCGATAAGGACATCCGGGCCGCCGTCAAGAACGGGGCCACGCAGTTGCGGCATCTGACTCGAGAACTCGGATTGGGAACCTGCTGCGGCAAATGCCTGCCTGAGGCCGAGACGGCGCTCGCCGCCTCCCTTGGGCAGCGCGAGCGCGACGACGTTTCCCGCTACTTCACCGCTGTCGATACGGAATTTGCCCTCTGACGTCACGGAGATCTCTGGCTTACAATCCTCGCCATGCCGAGAGCTTTCCATGAGGGGTTACCGTGCAGGGTGATGCGAAAGTATTGGATTTTCTCAATCAGGCGCTAAAAAACGAGCTCACCTCGATCAATCAGTATTTCGTGCACGCGCGCATGCTCGATAACTGGGGGCTCAAGCACCTCGGCAAGATTGAATATGAGGAATCCATCGACGAGATGCGCCACGCCGATAGTCTGGTCAAGCGCATTCTTTTCCTGCAGGGATTGCCGAATCTGCAAGACCTCGGCAAGTTATTCATCGGCGAGGATGTGCGCGAAATATTGGAGTGCGATTTGAAGCGCGAAATGGCGGCGCATCCCTTGTACAAGGCCGCAATCGCACACTGCGAATCCGTCAAAGACTACGTGACCCGCGAGCTGCTGGCGCAGGTTCAAAAAAGCGAAGAAGAGCACATCGATTTCATCGAAGAACAACTGGGACTCATCGCGAAGATGGGTCTGCAGAACTATATTCAGAACGCAACCGGGGAATTGTAGCGAAAGGGGCGAGAGCATCAACGCATCGGACCCGCCGGCAAGGAGTCGACGGCGAATAGCTGCGTCTCGATATCCTGAAACGCCTTGAACTCGAGCGCATTTCCGGTGGGGTCCAGAAGGAACATGGTGGATTGTTCGCCTGCTTGGCCTTTGAACCGCGTGTGCGGCGCGACGACAAACTCGGCGCCTTGCCGCTGCAAGCGCTCCGCCAATTCGGCCCACTGCGCCGTCCGCAGCACCACGCCGCAGTGAGGCACCGGCACGCCGTGCCCATCGACTGGGTTGAAGTGGTTCGTGAGCTTTCCGGCCCGGCCCAGATTGGGATTCAGATGGCAGACGAACTGGTGGCCGTACAGATTGAAATCCACCCAATGTGCATCGCTGCGGCCCTCCGCACATCCCAGGACGTCCTTGTAGAAACAACGCGCTTCGGCGATATCCCGCACCTGCACGGCGACGTGAAACGGCGTCAGCGGCTCATTCACGGTGATTGCCGGGCGATTCGATGCCAAAATCGACCTTGCGACTCATTGAAAGTGAAGGACTCGCCATGTTTGTGCTCCGCCACGGGCAAAGTTATTTTAACCCGTATTTCAGTGAGACCCGCGTGGGTCGTATTGGTCGACTGCGTCGCTCATGTGGCACCGCGCTGCTATGGGCAGCGGTCTGTGCGGGGACCTGCGCGCGAGCGCAAACGCCGAATTGGCCGGCCGGCTTCGTTGTGCGTGTCGAGGCGCTGGCGCTGCTGCAGACCCTCAATGCCGACCTGCTGAGCCATGATAGTGCAACCCTGACTCTCGAGCATTGGTGCGGCGTCCATCGGTTGGCATCGCCGCCGCGAATTTTTGCCGTACGAGTTCCAGACATGGACAAGCCCCCGTCGCTTGAACAGCGTCGAGATTTGGGCGTCGCGCCGACAGATCCGGTTCGTTACCGAAGGGTGCGGCTACTGTGCGGCGCAGTGGTTTTATCGGAGGCGGACAATTGGTATGTACCTGCTCGCCTGACGCCCGAAATGAACAAGCTGCTCGACACCACCGACTTGCCGTTCGGCAAGGTCGTGCAGGCGCTGCATTTTCAGCGCCACACTCTCTCGTCACGACTTCTCTGGCAGCCGCTGCCTGAGGGGTGGGAGATGAATGCGACCGTCGCGGGCGGCGGTGCGGCGGATCTATCCCTCCCGCCTTCGCTGTTGGAGCATCGGGCGGTGCTCAGTCTGCCGGACGGCACGCCGTTCAGTGAAGTGGTGGAAACCTATACGAATAATGTGCTTGCCTTCGCGCTGCCGCGACCCTAATTTGGGCCGTTGACCCGAACAAGAGAAAGAAGCCCAGATGCCGTTAAGCCTCTTTGGAGGCCTCAGGCCGTTCGAGCGCAAGCAGGCCGTGCGCGACTTGATCGCGGGCGTGAGCCTTGCCTCGATCAACATTCCGCAGGTGCTCGGCTATACCCGCATCGCCCGCATGCCCGTCGTTACCGGCCTCTACACCTTGCTGCTGCCGCTCGTTGCGTTCGCGGTCTTCGGTTCGTCCCGCCATCTGGTCGTGGCTGCCGACTCGGCCACGGCTGCCATCTTCTCGAGTTCCCTGTCTCGCATGGCCGTGCCCGCCTCCGAGCAGTACATGGCGTTGGTCAGCATGGTCGCGCTGCTGACCGCCGGCCTGCTGCTCGTCGCGCGCATCTTCAAGCTGGGGTTCCTCGCCGATTTTCTTTCGCGAACGGTGCTGGTCGGATTTCTCGCCGGGGTCGGCCTCCAGGTCGGCATCACGATGCTGAGCGACATGTTCGGCGTCACGGCCGGCTCGCGCTACTCGCTGGTTCAGGTATGGCAGATATTCAACAGCTTGGCGCACCCGCACCTTCCGACGCTGGCGCTGTCCCTGCTGGTCGCGGGCAGCATCCTGCTCGGTAAACGCTTCGCCCCGCGGGTGCCCCTTTCGCTGGTCGCGGTGCTCGGTACCATCGCGGCGAGTGCCGCGTTCCACTTCGCCGAGCGAGGGATCGCGGTCATCGGTCTGGTCCCCGGGGGATTGCCGTCGTTCAGGCTGCCCGATGTGACCTGGAGCGAAGTGCTGGCGCTCCTGCCGGTGTCCGCTTCATGCTTCGTAATGATCATCGCGCAAAGCGCGGCGACGTCGCGCGCGTTCGCGACGCGTTATCACGAGAGCGTCGACGAGAATGCGGACATTCTCGGTTTATCGGTCGCGAACGCGGCCGCCGCGGTGAGCGCGACGTTCGTAGTCAATGGGAGCCCGACGCAGACTGCGGTGGCGGATCAGGCGGGCGCGCGCAGCCAGATCGCGCAATTGGTGTTGACGGGCGTCGTGCTGCTGGTGCTGCTGGCCCTGACCGGCCCGCTTCAATATCTGCCGCGTTGCGTGTTGGCGGCCATCGTCTTCACCATCGCGGTCGGAATGATCGACCTCGCGCAACTGCGCGCCATTCGCCGCGAAAGCCCGGGGGAATTTCGCCTGGCCATCGTCACCGCCGCGACCGTGGTCGCGCTCGGCGTCGAGCAAGGCATTCTGCTGGCGATCGCCTTATCGCTCTTCAGGCACGTGCGCCACAGCTATCGTCCGCATACGATGATGTTCGAGCCGGACGCAGCGGGGCGTTGGACGCTGGTCCCCGCGACGCCGGGCAAGGTGACCGAGCCGGGGCTCATCCTCTATCGCTTCGGTTCGGATCTGTTTTATGCGAATCAAAACCGCTTTACCGACGAAGTGCGCGCGCTCGTCGAGCACGCGCCGGAGCCCGTACGCTGGTTCATCGTCGATGCGGGCCCGATCACCGATATCGACTACTCCGCCGCGCAGTCGCTGCGCGATTTGCTCGAGGATCTGGCGCGCCGCAAGGTCGCCATGAGCTTCGGGCGTGTCAGTCCTTACTTGCGTTCCGACATGGATCGGCACGGCATTACGGCGGCCGTCGGAGCGAACCGAATTTTCGGCTCGCTCCATGAAGCCGTTGCGGCGGCGCGCGGTGGCGCGCTCGGGGCCGCGGGACCCGACGTGGCATTATGAGCCGGCCGCGCGCTCGTAGCGCGGCTAGGAGCCTGTCTGAGTAATCCGCGTGAGCCGCGTTGGCTGGGCGGCGGAGCGGATGCAAGGCGCGCGGCGCAGGCCGTGGCCGGCCCCACGGCCAAGACGCGCAACGCCGCAGACGCCCGTCCCCCAGCCAACCCTTCGGGACCGGGCAGATTTCGCTTCATCCGTCGTTGTCGCCTCCTCATTGGGTGTTGACCCAACCGCGTCGGCTCCGCCTCGGCTGAAGCGAAATCTGCCACGGTCGCGGCCACGCGGATTACTCAGACAGGCTCCTATACGCCGCACCGCGGGTGTCGAGGACAGGCGCCGCTTCTCGGACATATGACACTCGCCTGCGAATCGAGCGCATCGGCGATCCACGCGATGTTGAGCACCTGCGAGGCGGCGCGAATGCTGGCGGCCGCCTGCGCAGGGATCTCGCCGTCACCGCCGCCGCGGCAGGCTTCGGCAACGGCCGCCACCACGCTCTCGCCGTCGAACCCCTGGGCATCCAGCGCCGGCACTAGGTCGACTCCCACGGACAGCACGTGCACCTCATCGAGCGCATCGCGCGTCAGCAGCGAATGACAACAGTACAAGCGCGCGCGTTTGCCATCCTGCATCACGGAAATCTGCGATTTAGGCTTCTGCAGCAGAGGCGTCGCCGGTGTTTGCTGCAACAGCCGAAATACCGCCCAGCGCGGGCACGGGTCCGACACGAGGCTCATGTTGCCCCACGGCAGCGGAATACCGTTTCCGCGATACACCGCGCGCAGGTAGCCGGGCGCATAGGCGTCGAAGAAATGCCAATGCCGGTACGGCGAGACGGCGGTCATGCGCCGCATGATCAGCGCCGGCGTCACCCCGAGTTTTTGACAAGCCGAGACGCAGTGCGCCTCGCGGATCAGGAACCGCCGGAACGGGATGCGCGGGCACAGCAATGCGCCGGCAAAAAAACTGCACTCGAAATCCCGCCACGCGTAAAGGACATCTTGGGCTCCCATGCCTGCCGCCGAGGCCGATGTCTCCCCGTCGCCGGTATGCGCCGTGCTGTGCGGTGAAATGACCCCATCGCCGTTGTGCAGAATCTTGTGGCCGACGAAAAACGCCAGTTCGTACTTGAGCCGCTCCTCCTGGTTGCGCAGGCGCTGGTTGATGAGCACCGTACCCGGCGCCTCGAATCGCGAGCGCACCAGCGCGCCGCTCGGCTTGCGGCCGTCGCCGTCAAACCAGCGAATCTTCAAGCCGTGGCTTTTGCACAAATCCATCACGGCGTCCAGCGTGAGGGGCATCTGGCGCTTTCCGCCCTCCTCCGCGGCGCGCTCGATATCGGGAAAATTGTTGTGGCGGGTCTCCTGCCAGACCCGGATCAGCAGCTGCGCAAATTGGCGCCCCGTCGTGCCGGTCTGAGACAACAGTTCCGGCAGTGCGTTTTGCAACAACTCGTGCGAAAACAAAAACGCGGGCTCCAAGGGCATCGCCTCGAGCCCTCCGCGTTCGCGCTGCGGCGGTGCCACCTCCGCCTCGGTGTTCTCGTCGAGAAACCAACGCGCGTCCTTGCTGAAGATACTCGCCAACATGTCGAGCATGGCGGCCGACGGCATGCGCTTGCCGGTCTCCACCATGCTGAGATAGGAGACCGAGGGCGCGCCCGCCGCGTCGATTTGCGCGCAGCGCGCCGACAATTCATCCAACGTGAGTCCGTTGCGCTTGCGCAAGGAACGCAGCTTGGCGCCGAGAAAATGGCCCTGCCGGATCAACCCCGCCATGTCCGCCCCGCCCCCGTCATGCGCGCCTCGCGACCTGTAGCGCCTCAAAATTCACAGTACTTTGTGAAATTCACATTGTCAAATTTCTATTGTGTAAATCCGCTCCCGAAGCACTAATCTTGAGGCCTGCCGGGACGCCGGGCGGCCCCTAGCTGCGCAGGCCGGCGTCTCAAGAGAATTCATCGACAGGAGAGTTGAGAATGAGCGAAAAATCACCCACGAATTCCCGCTGGCGCGGTATTGAACGGCCCTACGCGGCCGCGGATGTGTCGCGATTGCGTGGCTCCGTGCACATCGAATATTCACTGGCGCGTCTCGGCGCCGAAAAGTTCTGGCGCCTGCTGGAGCGCGAGCCCGTCGTCGGCGCGCTCGGCTGCATGACGGGAAACCAGGCGGTGCAAACGGTGCAAGCGGGTCTCAAGGCCATCTATTGCTCCGGCTGGCAAGTGGCCGGGGACGCCAACACCGCGGGCGAGATGTATCCCGACCAGAGTCTATATCCGGTCGACTCCGTGCCGCGCATGGTCGAGCGCATCAACAATGCATTGCTGCGCACCGACCAGATTCACCACATGGAGGGCAAATCCGCTATCGACTGGCTCGCGCCGATCATCGCCGATGCCGAAGCCGGCTTCGGCGGCAACCTCAACGCGTTCGAGCTGACCAAGGCGTTGATTCGCGGGGGGGCGGCGGCCGTGCATTTCGAGGATCAGCTCTCCTCCGCCAAGAAGTGCGGTCACTTGGGCGGCAAGGTATTGGTCTCGACCGCCGAGGCCATCAACAAATTGGTTGGCGCGCGCCTCGCCGCCGACGTGCTCGATGTGCCCACCGTCATCATCGCGCGCACCGACGCGGACGCCGCCAATTTACTGCTCACCGACCATGACTCGCGCGATGCGCCGTTCCTCACGGGCGGCCGCTCGAGCGAAGGTTTCTTTCATGTCCGCAGCGGAATCGAACAGGCCATCGCGCGCGGCCTGGCCTACGCCCCGTATGCGGATCTGCTCTGGTGCGAGACCTCGAAACCCGATCTCGCCGAGGCGCGCCATTTCGCCGCAGCGATCCATGAGCAATATCCGCAGAAGTTGCTCGCGTACAATTGCTCGCCGTCCTTCAACTGGCAGAGCAATTTGAGTCAGTCGACCATGAAGAACTGGCGCGAGGAGCTGGCGGCCATGGGCTATCGGTTCCAGTTCATTACGCTCGCCGGCTGGCATGCGCTGAATTTGTCCATGTTCGAGCTGGCGGCCGCCTATCGTGACGACGGCATGCTGGGATATTCTCAGATGCAACAGCGCGAGTTCGGACAGGAAGGCGCCGGTTACCGCGCGACCAAACACCAGGCGTTTGTCGGCACCGGCTATTTCGACGCGGTGCAAACCGTCATCACCTCCGGCACGCACTCCACGGGCGCGATGGCCGGCAGCACCGAGACCGAGCAGTTCATTTCGCCGGCGCCAGCCCCCGAGCCGCGACGTGTGGTCGCCTAAGGAGTATGCGGCCGCGATCGCCGAGCACTTTCGCGCGTACAACGAGGAATTCGGCCGCATTACCCGCCGCGCGGCGCTGAATTTCCTGGCGCAGGACTGGCACGCAGCGCAGCTCGATGCGGTCGCGCGCATCGAGCTGTACGAGCAACGCGTGGCGCGCTGCGTGCAGACGGTCGGCGAGGAATTGAAATCGCAGCTCGCCAACCTCGCCCTATGGGGCGACATCAAGCGCGCTTACGAGACGCTCGTGGCACGCCGGGCCGACAGCGATTTCTACCGTACGTTCTTCAATTCCTTCACGCGTGATCTGTTCGGCACCGTCGGCGTCAACCCACAGGTCGAATTCTGCGCCACCCATGTCGGCCACGCCTCGGGCGCCGTGCCGATCCGCGTTTACCGCATCGGCGGGTCGCTGCCGGCCGCGGTGCGCGAAGTCCTCGCCGACTTGCCGTTCGGCGCCGCGATACGCGATCAGGACGGCGCCGTGCACCGCATCAGCGCAGAGATCGGCCGATATTTCGCGACCGGGCGGCAGAGCGGTGCGCCCGAATCCATCGAATTGATCGAGCCCGTGTTCCACCGCGGCTTACATGCCTTCGTCGTCGGCCGCCTCATCGGCGACGGCTCCATCACGCCGCTGGTGGTGGCATTCAGCAACTCGCCGCAGGGCGTGCAAGTCGATGCCGTCATGCTGTCGCGCGCCGAAGTCAGTTCTCTATTCGGCTACGCCCGCTCCTATTTTCACGTGGATTTGCCGGCGGTCAGCGCCGCCATTACGCTGCTGCGCTCCTTCATGCCGCGCAAGCCGATCGACGAGTTGTTCACCGTGCTCGGCCGCGCGAAGCAGGGCAAGACCGAACGCTATTTCGCCTTGCAGCGCCACCTCGACGCCTCCATCGACAGCTTCGTGCACGCGCCGGGCGATCGCGGATTGGTCATGATCGTCTTCACGCTGCCCTCGCACGACTTGGTATTCAAGGTCATTCGCGATCGCTTCGGCGCACCCAAGACCAGCACTCGAGCCGACGTCATGGAGCGCTATCAGTTCGTCTTCCGTCACGATCGGGCGGGCCGTCTGGTCGACGCCCAGGAGTTCAAGCGGTTGCGCCTGCCGCGTGCGCGCTTCATGCCGGCACTGGCCGATGAGTTGCTGCGCGAAGCGAGCGAGAGCTGCCGGATCGAGGGTGAGGACCTGATCGTCGAGCATTGCTACATCGAGCGGCGCCTGCGGCCTCTCAATCTGTTCGTGCGGGAGGCCGACCCGGCCGCCGCAGAAGCCGCAATCATCGACTACGGCAATGCATTGCGCGATTTGGCCGCGAGCAACGTGTTCCCCGGCGACCTTCTGCTCAAGAATTTCGGCGTGACCAGCCAATGCCGCGTGATCTTTTACGACTACGACGAAGTGTGCCTGGTATCGGATTGTGTGTTTCGCGATCTGCCGCAGCCGCGCTGCGAAGAAGAGGAGACCAGCGCCGAGCCCTGGTTTCACTGCGGACCGCACGACGTTTTCCCCGAACAATGGCTGCAGTTTCTGTCGATTCCGCCGGCGCTGCGCGATGTGTTCATCCGGCACCACGCAGAGCTGCTGACGGCGGCATGGTGGCGCGCTCAAGTGGCGCGGCCCGAGGACGCGGCGGCAGCTTATGCATTACCGGCGTTACTGAGCGCACCGGCCGCGTAGGAGATCGGCCCGCGCGCAGCCTGATCGTTGGATGCGCTATCCGCCGATCCGCTCACCGCTCATGACTTAAGACGACAAATGAGCGGGGCGCCAGGTCCACCAACCGGTTGCGGTTCACCGACTCCTGCTCAGGCGACAGGTCGGGGCACGCCGTATCGAAAACGATCTTCCAGCCGGAATGATACAGCTCGTACGAGATGCGGAATGCCACCCTCTCATGATGGGCATTGAGGAGCAAAAGGAAATCCTTGTCCTCCGCACACTGGCCTGCGCTGTCGCGGATCTCCGGAGCGCTGCCGTTCAAGTACATGCCGAGCGTGCGCATCCAGCCGCCGATTTCCCAATCCTTGGCACCCATGCGTTTGCCGTCCGCACGGAACCACACGATGTTCTTGCCGGGACGTGCTGCATCGGGGTCGTTGTCGTAGAACGCATAGCGATGAAAGTTCGGATGCTGCTTGCGGTACTGAACGATACGCTTTGCAAAATCCAAGAAGGCTTTGCGGCGCTCGTCCAGATCCCAGTGGTACCAGGACAAATCCGTGTCCTGGCAATAGCCGTTGTTGTTGCCGTTCTGCGTGCGGCTCAGCTCATCGCCCCCCGAAATCATGGGCGAGCCCTGCGCGAACATCAGCGCGCACCATAAATTGCGCTTCTGCCGTTCACGCAACTCGATGATGTCGGTGTCGTCGGTGGGACCTTCCACGCCGCAGTTCCACGTATGGTTGTCGTCCGCGCCGTCACGATTGCCTTCGCCGTTGGCTTCGTTGTGTTTGTGCTCGTAGCTCACGAGGTCCTGCAGCGTGAAGCCGTCGTGCGCCGTGACAAAGTTGATGCTCGCCGACGGCGGGCGCCGCGTGCTCTCGTACAGGTCCGCGCTGCCGGCCAGGCGCGTGGCGATTTCCGAATGAAGTCCCATATCGCCCTTCCAGAATTTGCGCACGGTGTCGCGGTATTTGCCGTTCCACTCCATCCAACCCACCGGAAAGTTGCCCACTTGGTAGCCGCCCTCGCCCAAATCCCAGGGTTCGGCGATCAATTTGACGGGAGCCAGGGTGGGATCTTGATAGATCGTGTCGAAGAAGGCGCCGAGCTGATCGACATCCTTGAGCTCCCGAGCGAGCGCGGAGGCGAGGTCGAAGCGAAAACCGTCCACGTGCATCTCGCTGACCCAGTATCGAAGACTGTCCATGAGCAGCTGCAGGGAATGCGGATGCACGGTGTTGAGTGTGTTGCCGCAGCCGGTGAAATCCATGTAGTGCCGAGGATCGCCCGGCACCACGCGGTAGTAAGCCAGATTGTCGATGCCGCGAAAGGACAGGGTGGGGCCGGTATGATTGCCTTCGGCGGTATGGTTGTACACGACGTCCAAAATGACCTCGATTCCCGCATTGTGCAGATCCTTGATCATTTGCTTGAACTCTCGGATCGCCTCGCCCGGTTTCTCGGGATTGGCGGCGTAGGTGGGTTCGGGCGCAAAGAATCCGAGCGTGTTGTAGCCCCAATAATTGCGCAGACCCCTGTCGACGAGGTGGCGATCGTCCAGGAAGTAATGCACGGGCATCAGCTCGATGGCGGTAACGCCGAGCGAGCGCAGGTGCGCGATGATGGGTTGCGATGCAATACCGCCGTAGGTTCCGCGCAGCTTCTCGGGCACCTCGGGATGCAGCATCGTCATCCCGCGGACATGCGCCTCGTAGATGATCGTCTCGTGCATTGGAGCACACGGCCGCTGCTCTCCGCTCCAGTCGAAGTACGGATCGATGACCGCGCCCAAGGGCGCGCACGGCGCGCTGTCTCGATCGTCAACGGCGAGGTCGCCGTCCGGGTCGCGCAATCGATAGCCGAACAGCTCGTCCGCCCACTCCAACTTGCGACCGATGGCCTTGGCGTACGGATCGAGCAGCAATTTGTTGGGGTTGAAGCGCAGTCCCGTGTTCGGATCGTAGGGGCCGTGCACTCGATAGCCGTACAGCTGATCCGGCCCTATCCCCGCCAGATACACGTGCCACGCGCCATTCGTTCTTTCGCGGATTCGAATGCGCTCCTCGTTCTTGCCCGACTCATCGAACAGACAAAGTTCGACCGATTCGGAAGTTTCCGAGAACAGCGAGAAATTCACGCCGCGCCCGTCCCAGGTCGCCCCTCTCGGGAAGGGCAATCCCGCGGGCCGCCGCAGCCTTTCGCGTTGAGGAACGGGCGGCGTCACGAGACGCGCAGTGCCGGAAGTTCGATTGGGCATCAGCCGCTCGCTCCGGGCCAGCTCCAATTGCGGATTTCCGGCATGTCTTGGCCATAGCGGCAAATGTACTGCTTGTGCTCCACCAGTTCGTCCTGCAGTTGCTGCTTGAGATAGACGCCTTCGCTGCCGGTCTGCGGTAGACGGTTGACGGCGTCGATCACCAGGTGAAAGCGATCGAGCTCATTGAGAACCGTCATATCGAATGCCGTGGTAATTGTGCCTTCCTCCTTGTAGCCGCGCACATGCAGGTTGGCGTGGTTGTGCCGGCGGTAGGTGAGGCGATGGATGAGCCAGGGATAGGCGTGAAAAGCGAAGATGATCGGCTTGTCGAGCGTGAACAGCGAGTCGAAATCGCTGTCGCTTAAGCCGTGCGGATGCTCCGACTTCGGCTGCAATTTCATGAGATCGACGACGTTGACCACGCGGATCTTGAGCGCGGGGAGATGGCGGCGCAGGATCGTGACGGCGGCGAGGATCTCGAGCGTCGGCACATCACCGGCGCAGGCCATGACCAAGTCCGGCTCGCCTTGGCTGTCGTTGCTCGCCCACTGCCAGATGCCGACGCCCTCGGTGCAATGTTTGATCGCGGCATCCATCGACAGCCACTGCGGCGCGGGGTGCTTGCCCGCCACCACGACGTTGACGTAGTGCCTGCTGCGCAGGCAGTGATTCATCACCGACAACAGGCAATTCGCGTCCGGCGGCAGATACACTCGTACGACCTCGGCTTTTTTATTGACGACCTGATCCAAAAAGCCGGGATCTTGATGCGTGAAGCCGTTGTGATCCTGCCGCCAGACATGAGAGCTCAACAGGTAGTTGAGCGATGCAATCTTGCGGCGCCACGGCAGAGCCAGGGTGACCTTCAGCCATTTCGCGTGCTGATTGAACATCGAATCGACGATGTGAATGAATGCCTCGTAACAATTGAACACGCCGTGCCGGCCCGTGAGCAAGTAGCCTTCGAGCCACCCCTCGCATTGGTGTTCGCTCAGCATCTCCATGACTTGGCCGGTGCGCGCGAGAAATTCGTCGCTTTCAACGGTGGCCGCTTCCCACTGACGATTCGTGACCTCGAACACGGCTTCCAAGCCGTTCGACAGCGTTTCATCCGGACCGAATATTCTGAAATTGCGCTGTTCGGCGTTCATGACGGTTACGTCGCGCAGAAATCGCCCCAATACATGAGTGTCGCCGACCCCTGGGACCCCGGGCTTGGCCACGTCGACCGCGTAGTCCGTAAAGTCCGGCAGCCGCAAATCGCGCAACAATCGCCCGCCGTTGGCATGCGGATTCGAGCCCATGCGCCTGTCGCCCTTGGGCGCCAGCGCCTTGAGCTCAGGCTTCAGCCGGCCCTGCTCATCGAACAGCTCCTGCGGACGGTAGCTGCGCAACCACTCTTCGAGTTGCCGCAGATGCGCTGGGTTGGTCACGGGATCGGTCAAGGGCACCTGATGCGATCTGAAGGTCCCCTCGATCGGTCTGCCGTCGATGAACTTCGGGCCAGTCCATCCCTTCGGCGAGGCGAGTACGATCATCGGCCAGCGGGGGCGCACCGTGTTGCCGTTGACTCGGGCATCCTTTTGGATGGCAAGGATCTGCTCGGTGACGCGATCGAGCGTCTCGGCCATCGCTGCGTGCATGGCCATCGGCTCATGGCCGTCGACGAAATGCGGCGTCCAGCCGCAGCCGCGCAGCAATTGATCGAGCTCTTCGCGCGAGATGCGCGCCAAGACAGTCGGGTTGGCGATTTTGTAGCCGTTGAGATGCAGGATCGGCAGAACCGCACCGTCGGTAGCGGGGTTGAGAAATTTGTTCGAGTGCCACGAGGTCGCAAGTGGCCCCGTTTCGGCCTCCCCATCGCCGACGACGCATGCAACGATGAGCGCCGGGTTGTCGAACACCGCTCCGAAGGCATGGCTCAGGGAGTATCCGAGCTCGCCCCCCTCATGAATCGATCCCGGACATTCCGGGGAAGCGTGGCTGGGAATTCCTCCGGGAAATGAGAATTGTGTGAACAGGCGTTTGAGCCCGGCCTCGTCCTCGCCGATGCTCGAATAGACCTCGCTGTACGTGCCCTCGAGGTAAGTGCCGCTGACCACCGCGGGACCGCCATGCCCCGGACCGGACATGTAAATCATGTCCAGATCGTACTTGTTGATGATGCGGTTCAAGTGCATATAGATGAAATTCTGGCCCGGTGTGGTGCCCCAGTGCCCCAGCAGCATGTGTTTGATGTGCGCCGGCGCGAGCGGCTCGCGGAGCAGCGGATTGTCGCAAAGATAGATCTGTCCCACCGACAGATAATTCGCCGCTCGCCAGTAGGCGTCCATCTTTTGCAGATATTCGGTATCAACAGGCTTCATGGCATCTTGCGTCATGGGTCATCCTTTTTTCAAATCCGCTCCAAGCACCCCGATTGTCAATCCTGCGATCACGGATTCCTCGTCGGTGGGTATGACGCGCACCGCGACCCTGCTGGCATCGCTCGAGGCCAAGGGCGCATTCTGTGCGTTGCGCTGTTCGTGCAGCTCGAGGCCGAGAAACTGCAGCCCGTCGCAAATGCGCGCACGGATCACCGCGGCGTTTTCCCCGATGCCGCCCGCGAAGACCAGGGTATCCAAGCCGCCGAGGGCGCCTGCAAACGCCCCGATCCATTTCTTGGCCTGGTAGCAGAACAGCGCCAACGCTTCCGCGGCACGCACGTCCTTGGGTTCGAGACCCAGCAGATCGCGCACGTCGGAACTGGTCTCGGAGACGCCGAGGAGACCCGACTCATGATTCACCATTTTCTCATACGCGGCGGCGTCCATAGCCTCGGTGAGCGCCAGAAAGTTCATGAGCCCCGGGTCCAGATCGCCCGACCGCGTGCTCATCACCAATCCCGCCGCCGTCGTAAAGCCCATGCTGGTGTCAATGCACTTCCCGTCGCGCACGGCGGCGAGACTCGCGCCATTGCCGAGATGCGCCAGTATGAGGCGGCCGCGCACGGCGGCCGGATCGCCCCTGCGCGAGAGTTCCTGCAGCAAGAAGGTATACGACAGCCCATGAAACCCATAGCGCTGCACGCCCTTCGACTCGTAGCGGCGTGGAATCGGCAGTATCGTCGCGACGCGCGGCATGCTGCGATGGAACGCCGTATCGAAGCACGCCACTTGCGACAGCCGCGGAAATCTGCGGCACATGGTTTCAATCAATCCGACTTCCCAGGGTAGATGTTCAGGATCGTAAGGGGTGATCGCCTTGAGCTCAGCCAAGAGTTCGGGTGTGACGCGCTCCGGGCTCGTATGCCTCATGCCGTGCACCACTCGATGACCGACCGCGTTCACCTGCGCAAAAAGCGGGTGTGTCTCGAGCCAGCCCATCATGAAGGCAACTGCCGACTGATAATCGCCAGCATTGACGTCAAGACGCCGCGGCGATACCGCGCCGCGCTCGAGCTCGTTCACGATCAAGCTCGTCCCCTCGAGCCCGATGCGCTCTATTTTTCCGTCCAATAATTTCGCTGGAGGCGCGCGTACGGCAGGCGGATCACCTACGGCGGGCGGCTCACCTATGCCGTAGAACGCAAACCGAATGCTCGAGGATCCCGCGTTGATGGTAAGCACCGACATGTCATGAGTGTGCCACAGCGATAATGACAATTTTCAGATTCATGGAGCCGGGACATGACTTGCAACGGGTCGGATAAACACCTACGCTAACGCGCTATTCGCGTGCCGCCGCCTCCACCAAGGTGCTCAGCCCTGCGATGTTGGCGGTCAGCGCGGGCGCAAAATCGTGCCGCCGCTGCAGATACTCCGGTGAATTGTACGAGATCCAGCATCGGCCCTCCCGATCCTGCCAGGCGAGCGCTTTCAACGGCAGGTCGAGGGCCACCGTCGGCACGGCGACCATGAGCGGCGTACCTCCCTTCGGGCTGCCGAGGATCAAAAGTTCCGTCGGCAGTTGTTCGAGTCCGACGGCCGCGGCGTCCCGACTGAAATTGATCCGTGCAAAGATCTTCATGCCGCGGCTTGTCGCCAAGGCCTGCAAACGGTCCAGTGTCTCCCCGACCGTATGGAAACTCGCAAGGGTTTTGATGCCATTGCCCAACATGTCCGTGCTCATGAGCGCTCCTCTTTTTGCCGCAATGATCACGCCTTTTGCCGCAATGATCACGCCCACGCGCGCGCCGGTCAAATTGACAACCCCTGATCCACGCCATGGAGTCCTTGGATGGAAGCATTCCTCGTCTCGGTCGCCACCATCTCCGTAGCGGAAATCGGCGATCGAACGCAACTCCTGTCGTTGGTGCTGGTGGCGCGCTATCGGCGGCCGCTGCCCATCATCGCAGGCATCTTTTGCGCCACACTTACGAATCATGCGGTCGCGGGCTTCGTCGGCGTCTGGTTTGGTCAGTTGCTGAGACCGAAGGTCCTCGATATCACCGTTGCGCTCAGTATGATCGCCATGGCGCTTTGGACTCTCAAGCCGGACAAACTCGATGATGGCGCGACCCGCAGCGGCGCTGCAGGCGCATTTGTCGCGACGCTCACGAGTTTTTTCCTGGCCGAAATCGGCGACAAAACTCAGATTGCAACGCTCGCGCTCGCAGCGGCCTACCCTAATCTGGCGGCCGTGGTGTCCGGCACCACGCTTGGGATGCTGGTCGCGAACGTACCGGTCGTGATTCTCGGCAAAGCATTTGCCGACCGGCTGCCGATCAAGGCGATCCATTACGGCGCATCGGCCTTGTTCGCGCTGCTGGGAGCGCTCTTCCTGGGTCGTGCGCTGTGGCGTTGAATTCCTTCGCCCAGCCGCTGTCGCCCAGCCGCTGTCGCCCAGCCGCTGTCGCCCAGCCGCTGTCGCCCAGCCGCTGTCGCCCAGCCGCTGTCGCCCAGCCGCTGTCGCCCAGCCGCTGTCGCCCAGCCGCTGTCGCCCCAGCCGCAGACGCCCCAGAGCTTGCTCACCCGCGGTCCGCTCAGTACGATCGCGCTGCGCGCTGATGGCCCTGTGGTGCCGCGAGCGCTGCGCTCGCATCTGCAAGCGCCCATTAATCTGCCAGTGCCCATCAAAAGGAGAGACCCATGGGATTAGCCTCAGAATTCAAAGAATTTGCCATGAAGGGCAATGTCGTCGATTTGGCGGTCGGCGTGATCATCGGCGCCGCATTCGGCAAAATCATCTCATCGTTGGTGGGAGACGTGTTCATGCCGGCACTCGGCAAGCTGATCGGCGGACTGAACTTCTCCGACTTTGCCGTCACCTTGGGCAAGGATCCCACCGGCAAGGAAGTACTGATCCGATACGGCTCCTTCCTGCAGACCATTTTCGATTTTCTCATCATCGCACTCGTGCTATTCCTCGCCATCAAAGGCATCAATCAATTGAAGAAGCCTCCGGCACCGAGTGCACCGCCGCCCCCGCCCAAGTCCGAAGTGCTGCTGGAAGAAATTCGCGATCTGCTCGCGAAGCGAGCTTGACGTTGAGGCCACGAGCGATCGCCGCGGCACAGCGCCAATGCGGATCGATTTCAAAACGGAGCCTTTAGGAGAACGCCGCCGGATGGCGCAGCGCGATGATCCAAGCAGCGGCTATCAAGGATAGGGCCGCAGCGGCGGCGCCTGCCTGAAGGCCGCTCCCGCGGCTGCGCGGCCAGTCGGCGCGCGCGTATACCCAGCCGAGCGCGAGACCCGCCATGAAACCGAGCGTATGGCCGAGTACGTCGACATGCTCGCCGCCGGCGCCCAAAAGCGCCAGCAAGCACACGCCTGCGAACAACGGCGCCCAGCGATATCTGAAGCGCTCGCGCAGCGTGAGTCGTTGGCGCCAGGCAAAGCCGGCAAGCAGCCCCAAGGCGGCAAACACCGCGGTGGAGGCGCCAACCGCGCGATGCGCAGACGGTGAAATCAACATGTCCAAGTAGTTGGCCATCGCCCCCGCCGCGACGATGCTCGCCCATGCGATGCCGGGGCCAAAAACCCGGCCGGCCAGGGTGCCGATGCCGACACCGAACAGCAGATTACTCAGCAAGTGGGCCTGGTCCAAATGCAGCGTCAGCGCCGTGATAGCCCGCCACCATTCGGCCCCGCGGCCGGCACGCGCATCGAGCGCGCCCGATTCCAGCCAATCGATGCCGAACAATTGGATTCCGGCGCAATATGCCGTGAGCAACAACACCAGCGCATAGACACCCGCGCCCGCGCCGGCACCGCCAAAGGGTATGACGGCCCTTGGCTCATTGCGCGCAGCAGTGCGCTCGGCCGCATAGCGAGCGAGCTCCTCGCGCGCGCTATCGAGCGCGGCGGGCGCCACCAGCAACGCCCAATTGCCGTCAAGTTCGGCCAAATCGTACGTCAGGCCCTTCGCTTCCAATACGAGGCCGTACTCGCGGCAGGCTGCTCGTGTGCCGCAATACACCGCGACTCGGTCAGTGCGCGAATCATCCGGGTCGCCCGGTCCGGCGGCGTCGGCCAAGCGTCTTGCATCCGTCGGTGACAAGAGTTCGCCCCTTAAGAATCACCGTGGGTCAGTCTACGCGCTGAAGCGCCACGCCGGTGCGGATACTCGCACAAGAGGGCTGAGCCGTGGTCAGGCGCCTTTCGGATGAATGGCCGCGCCGCGCTGTTTCAGGTCGATCGCGGCTGCTCCGTGAGCATTCGGTAGATCTTCAATACTCGCGGCACGTAGGCCATGGTTTCCGTGAACGGCGGAATCTGCCCCCCATTACGGTCCACCGCTTCCTCGCCCGCGTTGTATGCAGCGAGCGCCAGGCGAATGTCTTGGCCGAATCGGTCGATCAGAAATTTCAAGTAACGCGCGCCCGCGTGCACGTTCTGCTTGGGGTCGTAGGGGTTCGACACGCCGAAGCGGGTCGCCGTGGCCGGCATCAGCTGCATCAAGCCCACGGCGCCCCGCTTCGAAACCGCACGCGAGTTGAATCCCGACTCCACCACGATGACGGCCCGCAAAAGATTCGGTTCGACCGCAGCGGAGACTGCCGCCTTCTCGATGATCGAATCGTATCGTGTGGCTCGCGCCAGGAGTGCCGGATCGTAATGTTGACCGCTCTCGGTCATGTCCTGCGACGAAAACACCAGTAATTTGTACCGGTTGTTATCGGGCACATCGGTGTAATGCCTGATGCCGTCGGCATCCAAGTAAGTATAGATCTTCGGGTGCGCTGCGGCCGCGGCCGAGGTTGCGGTGAGCACTGCTGCGAAGAGAATGGCGGGCTTGAACAGCATGAATGAGCGGCTTCCTGCTTTTAAGCCTAGCGGAAGCAGCCGACAGCCGATGGGACCTACATCAAGAAATGGGCCATCCGGGTTAACATATCGAGCGCAAGACGTTCAATTACGCGGGTGCTCCGCGCAGCGGCGACCGGCGCCGGCGTGCGGCCCGTTAAAGCTTGCCGCCCGATGGCCGATTTCTGCATTGATCCCAAAGTTAACGAAACTCGTGTCCGACACTCCCGATTGGAAACAAAAATATCGCGACTCACTCCTGGAAATGGACGCCGAGGAGAAGCGCTGGCGGCAGATCGAACGGGCGCTGCGCCGGCTGGTGGGCCGCCTTTGCGCCGCCGGTATGGGGGTCGATCCGCAGCTCGACGATGAGCTCGTGGCGCTCGCCGCGGCCAATCGGCGCAACGCAGCGGCAGAGGAGCTCGAACGGCTTGCCGCCTCGCTGACCAATGCCGTCGTCGCCGTCGATGCCGTATCGCCGGTGGGCGCTGCGCCGTCGACCGCGCAGCGCCGTGTACGCTGGGAATCGACCTGTGCAGCCGTTGGCGGCGTGCTGCAGCGTCTGAAAGAGGCGGACCCCGAGGACTCAATCGCCCAGCAGCTGCTCGCGAAATTGCCGCAAGCTGCGAGCGATACCGAACTCGCCGCCATTGTGGCGCAGGCCGCCGATTTGATTCAGGAGCGCGCTGAATCGTTCGCGCGCGAGCAGCTCAAGTCCGCCGCTGTCCTGTCGCAGGTCACCGAGCGTCTCGAGGAAATGGCGGGCTACCTCACTGAGACGGGCGACGCGGCGCGCACGGGCTTCGACGATACCGCCAGCGTCAACGACACCGTCATGTCGCAGGTGCGCGAGTTGTCCGCGGAGCTGGATAGAGCGACGGAATTGAGCGTATTGCAATCCCTGGTGAGCTCGCGTCTGGAAACGGTCACCCGGCAGGTGCTGGACTTTCGCGCCCGCGAGGAAAAGCGCCTGCAGGAGCAGGTAGGGCGCACCGAGCGCATGTACGCACGTATTGCCGATCTGGAACGCGAAGCTCGGGAGCTGCATCGCAAACTGGACCGGGAAAAGCACGGCGCGCGCCTCGATCCATTGACGCGTCTGGCGAATCGGAAATCCTTCGAGGAGCGTTTCGCCCAAGAAGCCCTGCGTTGCTCGTTGAGCGACATGTCCGTCGCCATGCTGCTGTGGGACGTCGATGACTTCAAGGCCATCAACGACAGCTACGGACATCGCGCCGGTGATCGGGTATTGCAGACCGTGGCGGCGTGTTTCGTTTCGGGGCTGCGCGCAGAGGATTTCGTTGCACGCATCGGCGGCGAAGAATTCGCCGTGTTGATGACGGGCCTTACGCCCGAGGCCGCGCTCGGCATTGCGAACGATTTGCGCGCGGCGGTCGAAGCGCTGCAATTTCATTTTCGCGGCACTCCGGTTCGCGTCACCGTCTCGTGTGGGCTCACCGAGCTTCGCTCCAGCGACACAACCGGAGCGGCCTTCGATCGCGCCGACGCAGCGCTCTACCGCGCCAAACGCGAAGGCAAGAATCTTTGCATCGCCTCCTGACGCGCCCGCGGCTCGCTAGCAATTTCTCCCGTTCAGCGTTCAATTTCCGGCTGCTTCAGGACGCCGCATTTTAGCTAACAGATATTTAACCTGCCTTTTCCGACTTCGGCACAGTTTTTTCGTTTAGCGCCCGGATAGAATCTTTTTGGGGATCGAGGCATTCAGCCGGTGGCGTAATGCAATTAGTCGGCATGCGACGCTGACGACGCAGTGGTGCGATGCAGCATAACGAGGGTATTGTTTTCATGAGCGTTCCGGAACCAGTCCTGTCAGAGCCCCTCACCGCGCCGGGTATCACGGTCCCCATCGGCTATACCGACGTCTATGCCGATCGGCGCAGCGCCGTCGGCGTGCGGGCGTGGGTGCTTACCGCCCTGCTGTTCCTGGTGCCGTTGGTAACCTACTGGCCCGCCACGTTTTACGATTTTGGCTTGCGCGACGACTACTCGAACTTGCGCGAGGCGCACGAGGAGCCCGGCAAGGTGGTGCAGTTCTGCGCGTCGCATGCGCGGCCGATCTACGGGTGGTTACTGCAGTCGACGTATGGTCAAACGAGCAGCGTGCAGAACCTGCAATGGATGCGCTGTCTCGCGTCGCTGTTGTTGGGGGCGATTTCCCTGGTGATGTTTCGCGGCCTGCGTGCGCTCGGTTGGTCGTTCGACGCCAGCCTCGGTGTCGCGATGCTGCTGGCTTTGGTGCCGTCCTCGCAAATCATCGCCGGATGGGCGGTCGGTTGGCCGTACGCCGCGGCGGCGCTGCTGGCGGTTGGTGGGTTTTTTGCCGCAGATGGCGCACTCGCCGCGGGCTTTCTTGCGGGCACCGGTCGTGCGCTGGGCCAGTGGACGGTGGCATTGGGCCTCATGGTCGTGAGTGCCCTCATTTATCAGCCGAGCGCACTATTTTATGTAGTACCCCTGGCCGCAGCGCTGATTGCGCAGCGGCAGCGCACACCCGCGCAAACCACGCGTTGGCTCGGGATCCATTTGGGATTCGTCATCGCCGCGCTCGGCCTCGCTTATTGCACGATGACGGTGCTGTATTCCATGGGGGTTTTCTTCAAGTCCGAGCGGATCGCGTTCGAGCATCATTGGGGCGAAAAGATTGCATGGTTCCTGCAGGAGCCGCTGCCGAACGCGCTGAGTGTGTTCGTATTGAACGACGATCATCGTATCGACCATGCGCTGTATACCGGCTGCGCCGCCGTGGTCGCACTGATGCTGCTGGCCGGCGCTTATCTCGAATGGCGGCGCCACGGTCGCGCGCGCGGACTGATCTGGCTGGCCGGATTGTTGGGGCTCCCGGTATTCGCTTTCGCGGTCAACTTGCTTGCATCCGAACGCTACGCCACGTACCGCACCATATTGGCGATGACCGCGGTGCTGCTGTGCTTCGCGGCCGCGTCGGTGCGCGCGTTGACGGAACACTGGAATCCGGGCAACCGCCGGCTGCTTGCGACGGTACTTTTGGCGACGGCGTTCTTTACCGCGCAGCATCACGTGTACGCGCTGATCGCCGTCCCTCAGGGCAATGAGTGGCAATTGGTCGTCGCCGGCGCGAAGCACGTACGCTTGAACGGGCCCACGAAGCCGCGCATTTTCGTCATTGCGTCCGCACCCGCCGATATCTCAACGGCGACGATCTATCACGACGAGTTCGGTTCGCTGTCGTCGAACTCGGAGTGGGTACCGAAAGAAATGTTCAAGCGCGCCATGCATGACTTGCATCCCGAGATCACGAATATCGATACGCGCTATGATTTTGCGACCGGTCCCAAACCGCCGGCCGGGCAGCGCTACGACGTGATCGTCGATATGCACCGCTTGCGGCACTTCTACAACGACAATTGATTTGCGCGGCAGCGGCCTCACGGGGCAATGCGTCCTCGGGGGACAATGCTGCCGGCCTCGCACGACGCTTACGCGTCCTCAGTTCTCGAGAAGATCGCTCACGCGGCCGCGCAAGATCGCGGCTTTAACCGCAACGGGCCAAAGCGCGTGCAGAGGGATCGTCTTCATGCTCGTCACGGGCATGTCGAAGAGCTCCGTGGGATGAGTGATGCGCTGTGCGAGTCGGGCACCCATCGCAGTTGCCATCGCGACTCCGCGGCCGTTGTATCCCAAGCAGACCAGCACGCCGCGGGCCGGCTCGTGAACATGCGGATATTGATCGCGAGTCATCGCAAGTCGCCCGCCCCAGGCGTGCGTCCATTCGACACTCCTCAGGATCGGCCAGAGCTTGCGCGCATACCCCAGCAAGTGCGGTATCGCCGCGGCGGAGCTGATCTCACGCATGGGACCCCGGCCGCCGATCAACAAGCGTTGGTGGGCGTCGACGCGGTAATACACCGTGACCGCGCCGCTTTCGTAGAGCACCGAGCGGCCCGGCATGACAGCGCGCGCAGTCTCATCCGGAAGTTGCGCGCTCGCCGCGATTGCGCCGAACAGCGGGACGATCGTGCGCCGCAGATGCGGCCATAGGTCATCGGTATAGCCGTTGGTCGCGAGCACGACGTGGCCGGCGGTGACCGCACCGCGAGAGGTATGCAACTTCCAGCAGTGCCCGGCATTCGTCATAGCCAAAGCGCGAGTGAGGCCGTGCACCGCTGCGCCGGCGCCGACGGCCGCTCGCGCCAGCCCGCGCGCATAACTCAATGGGTTCAAGTCGCCGCCGCGCCGATCGAACATCGCGGCGATGTAGCGCTCGGTGCCGGTCGCTCTTGCCACCGCGGCGCCTTCCAGCCATTCGACGGGGGCACCGCGGCGAATCAGTTGCTCGAAGGAGATGCGGATTTTTGCGGCATGCTTCACTCCGACGGCTGCGCGTAAGGTGCCCTTTTGCCGCGCCTCGCAGCGAATCGCGTGACGCTTGATGAGTTCGAACACGAATGCCGGCGCAGCGCCCGCCAGCGCATTCATGCGGCGGCCGAGTTCGACGCCAAAGTCGCGCTCCACGGTATCGGGATCATGCTTGAGCCCAGCATTGACCTGACCGCCGTTGCGGCCGGAGGCCCCCCACCCAGGCTCCTCCGCCTCCACGAGGACGACCCTCGCGCCCTCCTCCGCCGCATGCAGCGCGGTAGACAGTCCGGTGATTCCGCCGCCCACCACGGCTACGTCGGCGCGCACATCCTCCTCGAGCGGCGGCGTCGGCACGCCGGGCTCCGCAGTATCTCGGTACAGAATCGTCAAAGCGGTATACGCATCCGCCTCAAGCGCGGCGCTTGCTCGGTCCCAGCAGCATGGCGGCTTCGTAGCAGCTGTCACGCAGGTCCGAGTCGACCGCGGCGAACAGGCGCTCGCGGACGGGGAACGAGGTCGACGCGTACGCGTTCGCTATCGCTCCGAGATGCAACACCGTTGTGTCGAGAGCCTTTTGCAAATTCTCCGCCCGGTCCGAGATCGTAGTCTCCGGCATTGCGGGCAGAACGCTGCGATCCAACAACCGCAAATCATTGGTCAACGCGGACAGCTGCCGCTTGCAGCGCTCGACGGCCGCCAGCGCATGCGGACTGCTCAATCGAGCCAATGACCGGACATCCTGGCGCGCGCCGTCCAACACGCGATGCAGTCGATCAAACCACTCTATCCACGATAGCGAACTTTGCATGCTCATTTCCGGAAGAATCGCTCTCGAGCCGCCTCGGTGGCGCGCCGATCGGCGCTATTATTTTGGGCGCAGGGTACCCCTGTTGAGGGTTCGTCGCTACTGTGGCGGCGACCGAAGCGCGGTTGGTCGGATCGGCGCTACGGCATAATGGCGGTAACGCTCCAGAGCGACTGTAAATATATCCAGTAATATCAATGCGCCGACGCACTCATGAACGTCACAAATTGGAAGGGCTGAGCTGGCTGCGTGCCAGCGTGCTCGGCGCCAACGACGGCATAGTCTCGACGTCAAGCCTGATCTTGGGCGTTGCGGCAGCGCATGCGACGCACGCCAACATTTTGCTGAGCGGGCTGGCAGGCCTGGTCGCCGGAGCAATGTCCATGGCCACCGGCGAGTACGTGTCCGTGCACTCACAGGCCGACAGCGAAACCGCGGCATTGGCCCAAGAGCGTGCGGAGCTCGAGGTCGATCCCGACGGCGAGCACCGCGAATTGACCGACATCTATGTGCACCGTGGACTCGAGGCCGGCCTTGCACGGCAGGTCGCCGAACAACTGATGGCGCACGACGCCTTGGCGGCTCACGCGCGCGACGAGCTCGGATTCTCCGCAAGAACACTTGCGCGCCCGCTGCAAGCCGCCGTTGCTTCCGCGGGCAGCTTCGCCGCGGGCGCCTCGATCCCCCTGCTGGTCGCCGCGCTGGCAAGGCCGCAGCACCTGATTCCGCTCACCGTCGGCGCATCGCTGCTGTGCCTGTTTTTTCTCGGCGCCTTGTCCGCCAAGGCGGGCGGCGCCCATATGGTTACCGCCGCGCTGCGCGTGACGGTGTGGAGCGCCTTGGCCATGAGTGTAACCGCGGGTGTGGGCGCTCTCGTTGGATCGATGGGCTGAGCGGCCCCTAACCGGGACTCTTCATGAACAACAGAGAAGCTGGAAAAAGGCTGGATCAGATAGGTATTTTCCGGAGCGTGAAAAACAGGGCTCGGCGCATGCGCCGAGCGGGTTCGCCAGGGGTAGGACGCATGCGTCCTACGGGTGGCCACGGATGGCCACCCCGGGCTTGCGCGCAGCAGGGACTGCGTAGCGCAATGGGTTCACGGCGGTCCGGAAAATACCTATCTGATCCAGCCTTGGTGCATGAGAATGCGTATTGTTCATGAATAGTTCGCGCTAACGCCTGAACCGCAGGAGCTTAAGCAATGACCCCCAACGTTCAGATCAATCGCCGGGTTGTCCTGGCCGCACGCCCGCATGCCGCGGCCGATTTGAGCTGCTTTCGCCTCGAAGCGGTGCCGATTGATGCGCCCCGCGAAGGCGAGATACTGCTGCGCACGCTCTGGCTGTCACTCGACCCGTACATGCGCGGTCGCATGAGCGACGCGCCGTCCTACGCCCCACCGGTCGCAGTCGGCGGCGTCATGACGGGAGGAACCGTCGCGCGCGTCGAAAAATCGCTGAACGCGAATTTTCGTGTGGGTGAACTGGTGCTGGCCGCGAGCGGCTGGCAGGAGTTTTCGATCTCGGACGGCAGCGATCTCGTCAAACTGCCGGCAAACATGGAAGCGCCCTCACAGGCGCTCGGCGTCTTGGGAATGCCGGGCTTTACTGCGTATATCGGCTTGCTCGATATCGGCAAGCCGCAGCCCGGAGAAACGGTGGTCGTCGCCGCGGCCACCGGCGCGGTGGGCTCGGTGGTCGGACAGATTGCAAAACTCACGGGTTGCCGCGTCGTCGGCGTTGCCGGCGGCGCGGAAAAATCCGCCTGGGCGGTTCAGCAGCTCGGCTTCGATGCGTGCGTGGATCACCGCTCCGCCGCGCTCAGCGAGCAGTTGGCGGGGGCCTGTTCGAAAGGAATCGACGTGTATTACGAAAACGTCGGCGGCAAAGTGTTTCGAGCCGTGCTGCCCCTGCTCAATGCCCACGCACGCATTCCCGTCTGCGGCCTGATTTCACAGTACAACGAAGCGCCGCAGCCGTCGGACGGCGAGACGGTGCCGGCGCTCATGCGAGCCATATTGGTCAAACGCATCACGCTGCGCGGCTTCATCATTTCGGATGGATATGATCATCGCCGCGGGGAATTCCTCGAGGCGATGAGTTCTTGGCTGCGTCAGGGCAAGATCAAGTACCGCGAAGACGTCGTACAGGGTCTTGAAAATGCGCCCAGCGCATTTCTCGGACTATTGGCGGGTCGAAACTTCGGCAAGCTGGTGGTCAAGGTGGGCGCCGCCGACCGCGAGCGAGCGGCCGGCAAAGGAGCCGCGGCTTGACATGCGGCTCCGCCACATCGCAGACCGCTCTGCTCCGCGTAGCGCAGATGGAGGAGGCGGATCGGCTGACGGTCGCTGCGGGCATACCGGGCCCCGAGCTGATGCTCCATGCCGGAACCGCTGTGGCGCGCGAGGCGCTGCAGCGGTGGTCGGCCCGTCCCGTCGCCGTTTTGTGCGGGCCCGGCAATAACGGCGGGGACGGCTTCGTCGTGGCGAGCGCGTTGACGGCAGCCGGGTGGCCGGTGCGCGTTGGCTTGCTGGGTTCTCGGGACCGCCTGCAAGGCGAGGCTCGGTACCACGCTGCGCGCTGGACCGGTAACGTGGAACCGCTGGACCCCCGCGTGCTCGACGATGCCGGGCTCGTCGTCGACGCGCTATTCGGGTCCGGATTGAGCCGCCCGCTCGGCGCCGATGTCCTGCCGACACTGGCGGCTGTCGCCCAGCGCGGATTGCCGGTCATCGCGGTGGACGTGCCGAGCGGTCTTCAAGGAGACACCGGCGAATCGCTCGGGGCGGTGGCCGCGGACTGCACCGTGACCTTCACCCGCAAGAAGCCGGGCCATGTGCTGCTGCCGGGCCGCGACCTGTGCGGCGCCACCGTGGTCGCCGATATCGGTACGCCGGCCGGCGCGCTCGCACGCATCGCCGTCGACACCTGGGAAAACGACCCCGCTCTGTGGCGGCAGCAAATGCCTCAGCTGAAGAGCTCGGGCAACAAATATACGCGCGGCCATGCCCTGCTGTGCGGCGGTTACCCCATGACGGGCGCGGCGCGCATGGCAGCGCGGGCCGCGGCGCGTGCCGGCGCGGGGCTCACCACCATTGCCGTTCCCGAAGCGGCACTTCCAGTGTACGCGGCAGCGCTTACCAGCATCATGGTGCGGCCCTTAGCGCAGCCCGAAGATCTCTCGCGCCTGCTGGCCGATTCGCGCTTCACGGCACTCTCGATCGGACCCGGCGCAGGGGTCAACGACACGACCCGCCAGCGAGCCCTCTTGATGCTCGCGACCTGCCGTCCAGTGCTGCTCGATGCCGATGCCATCAGCGTGTTCGCGGAGCGACCGCGGGAGCTCTTCGAAGCCATACGAGGTGCTTGCGTACTCACGCCGCATGAGGGCGAGTTCGCGCGCTTGTTCGACTCGGTGGGCGACAAGCTGACGCGCGCGCGCGCGGCCGCTCGCATGAGCGGCGCAGTGATCGTGCTGAAGGGCGCAGATACCGTCATTGCGGCGCCGGATGACCGCGCCATCATCAATTCGAACGCCCCGGCGACTTTGGCGACCGCAGGCTCCGGTGATGTGCTCGGAGGGATGATTTTGGGTCTACTGGCGCAGGGCATGGATGCCTTCTGTGCGGCCGCGGGGGCGGTATGGCTGCACGGTGCGGCGGCCGCTGATTTTGGGCCGGGTTTGCTGGCGGAGGACCTTCCGGATCTGTTGCCGGGTGTGCTGCGCCGCCTTTGGCGCCTGACGACATCGTGAACATCTGGTTTCCCCCAGTCACCGTCCATTCGCTAGCCATCGTTTTGAGCCTCCTCACGTATGTGCTGACCACCCGCGCCGAGCACGAACGCAGACCGCCATCGATCGCAATCGCATGGGTCCTGGGCTTGATTGCACTACCGTATGTCGCGCTGCCGACGTACCTGTTGTTCGGCCGCAGAAAATTGCTGCGCAGGACCTTGCCGCGCTCGGGGATTTGCCCGGCAGCCAAGCATTGGGCGGAACACCTCATCGAGAGCTTCGGCCTGCCGGCGGCGGCGCCCTCGCTCGTGCGCCTGCATCAAGACGGCGCCGAGGCGCGGACCGCGCTCTTCGACGTGATGAATCGCGCGACTCTGCGGCTGGATATCTGCACCTACCTACTGGGCGATGACGCGTTTGGAGAGGAGGCAACCGCGCAGATGATTGCATGCCGGCAGCGAGAGGTAAGGGTGCGGTTCCTCATTGACGGGGTGGGTGCAATTCAGCTCCCAAAGCTCTGCTTCAAGCGCTTGCACGCAGCCGGCGTCGAGACGGCGATTTTCAGTCCGCTCCTGGCGCGCAAGACACAAGGACCGCGGAATTTGCGCAACCACCGGAAACTGGCGGTGGCCGACGGCGCGCTGCTGTGGAGCGGGGGACGCAATCTTGCTGCGGAGTATTTCTGCGGCTCCTCAGGGAAGGCGCCCTGGCTCGACTTGTCGTTTGATCTCAAGGGCGCGGCAGCGGCGTCGGCGGCCAAGCAATTCGAGGCGGACTGGGTCGCGGCGGGCGGCAAACCTGCCGCGCCTATGGACGCACCGGCCGGTGAGCATCCGGCGGGCGACTTTGCGGAAGGACGGACGCAGTTCCTGCCCAGCGGGCCCGACCAGACCGAGGACACGGTGCACGCCTTGCTCATCGACGCGTGTTTCCACGCCTCGCAGCGCATACTCGCCGTCACACCGTACTTCGTACCCGACGCGAGCCTGGAAAGCGCGATGCGCTTGGCCGCACGGCGCGGCGTGAGGATTGATTTGTTCATCCCCGCCAAATCGAACCATCTCTTGGCGGATTTTGCCCGCAACCGCGCGCTGCGTTCGCTCAGCGATGCGGGGGTTTCCGTCCACTTGCTGCGCGCCATGAATCATGCCAAAGCCGTGGTATTCGATCAGAGCGTCGCCCTGTGCGGGTCCCCCAACCTCGACTCGCGCAGTCTCCTGCTCAACTATGAATCCGCGGTGGTGTTTTACGGAGTGCGAGAAATAGAGTGGCTCGCGCGCTGGATCCAAGGCCTGATTCCCGGTGCGCTGGCCTTCGATTACCGCGCCCCGGGCCTGTGGCGAGATCTGTGCGAGGGGCTTTTATTGACGGTGGCGTATCAATTGTGACGCAATCACGTCACGTAGGACATCACCTACACCGATTATTGATCCGCTGTAGGTCCCGCATAGTATCCTTTCCGCCAATTGCGGCGCATTGCAGGTGATGGGTGAAGTATAAGGACTATTACAAAATAATGGGCGTCGCGCGCGATGCCACCGAAGCGCAAATCAAGCAGGCGTATCGCAAACTTGCACGAAAATACCATCCGGACGTAAGCAAGGAGAAGGACGCCGAAGAGCGCTTTAAGGAGGTCGGTGAAGCTTACGAAGTATTGAAAAGCCCGGAAAAGCGTGCGGCCTACGATCAGCTGGGCTCAGGGCTGCGAGCGGGCGAGGAATTCCGGCCGCCTCCCGATTGGGGCTCGGGCTTCGAGTTCAGCGGGCCTGGCGGCGGTGCGCAGCATGAGGACTACAGCGACTTCTTCGAATCCTTGTTCGGCGCCGCGGCGCGGGGCGCGGGACGGCGCAGCCGCCGCGGTTTCGATACGGGACGCGGCAAAGACCATCATGCAAGGGTGCTCTTGGATCTGGACGCGACCTTGCACGGGGGTTCCCGGACCTTCACCCTGCGGGTCCCGGAGATCGATGCGCAGGGACACGTCATCGCCAGGGAGCGCGTACTCAACGTGCAAGTGCCCAAAGGCATTCTAGCGGGACAGACCATTCGACTCGCCGGTCAAGGGGCCCCCGCGCCCGGGGGGAGGGCGGTGCGGCCGGTCAGGGCACGCCGGGCGATCTCTACATAGAAGTCGAATTCCAGCCGCATCCGCTGTATCGGATCGACGGCCGCGACTTGTATCTCGATTTGCCGGTCGCGCCGTGGGAGGCCGCGCTGGGTGCCACCGTGAAGACGCCGACGCCGGCCGGGGCCGTCGATTTGAAGATACCGGCGGGCGCGCACGCCGGCAGTAAGCTCAGACTGAAGGGGCGCGGCATACCCGCATCGCCGCCCGGCGACTTTTACGTGGTGCTGCAGATCGCCTTGCCTGCCGCCGGCGACGAGAAGGCCAGGGCCGCTTACCGCGCCTTGGCCGACGCGCTACCCTTCAATCCGCGCGCAAACCTCGGAGCGTAAGCCATGCCGTTACCCGATCGAGAGGCCCTGCGGTGCGAGATCATCGAGGAATCCGCCGTCCTCAGCGTCGCGGATTTGAGTCGAATCTTTGCCGTGGACGAGCGGCACATCGTCGAATTGGTGGAAGAAGGCGTACTCGGCGTGATCGAGATCCACAGCTCCGAGTGGCGCTTCAGCGGCGCGGCGCTGCGCCGCGCGCGCATCGCACTGCGCTTGGAGCGGGACCTCGGGATCAATCTTCCCGGTGTGGCGCTCGCGCTGGATTTGTTGGAAGAACTGGAACAGCTACGTCGGAAGGTTGAACGCACATGAGCACACTCGAATCCGATGCCTTCGTATTCTTCGGCGCCACCGGCGATCTGGCCTTCAAGAAAATCTTTCCCGCGCTCTACGCCATGGTGCACCGCGGCGGCTTCGAGATTCCGATCATCGGCATGGCGCGCGCCGGGTGGAATCTCGAGAAACTGCGAGAGCGCGCTCGCGAGAGCCTGGAACAGGCCGGCGAGCTCGAGCCGGAATGCTTCGCGAAGCTGGCGGGGCAGCTGCGCTATGTCGACGGGGATTACGCGGATCCCGTTACCTATCACAAGCTGCGCAAGGAATTGGGTCTGGCGAGACGCCCGATTCACTATCTCGCGATTCCTCCGAGCCTGTTCGCGAGCGTGGTCCAAGGTCTTGCAAAATCCGGCTGTGCGGAAAACGCGCGGGTGATCGTCGAGAAGCCGTTCGGCCGCGATCTGGCGACGGCGCAAGCGCTCGACACGACGCTGCACGAGGTATTCCCGGAGGAGTCGATCTTTCGCATCGATCATTATCTGGGCAAGGAAGCGGTGCAAAACCTGCTGTACTTTCGCTTCGCCAACACGTTTCTCGAGCCGATTTGGAACCGCCAGTATGTGAAAGACGTGCAAATCACGATGGCCGAGTCCTTCGGCGTGCAGGGCCGCGGCGGCTTCTACGAAGAGGTCGGCGCGATCCGCGACGTCGTCCAGAATCATTTGCTGCAAGTGATCTCGCTGCTCGCCATGGACCCGCCCACGGGCCACGAACAGCAAGATCGTCAGTCGGAAAAACTCCGTCTCTTCCGCGCGATGCGGCCGCTCGACCCGCTGGAAGTCGTTCGCGGACAGTTTCGCGGGTACCGCGCGGAGAAGGGCGTGGCGGCCGATTCCCAGGTCGAGACCTTCGCGGCGCTGCGCCTGCATATCGACACCTGGCGTTGGGCCGGCGTGCCGTTTTACATTCGCACCGGCAAGTGTCTTCCCGTCACGGCTACCGAAGTGATGGTCACCCTCAAGGGGCCCCCGCTCGCGGTCTTCGATGCCAGCGACATCATGCCGAGCAACTACTTCCGCCTGCGCTTGAGTCCCGAGGTCATCATCGGCACCGGGGCGCTGGTCAAGCAAAACGGCGAGGAGATGCGCGGTGAGCCCGTCGAGTTGATTGCGCGCCACCACTCGCAAAGCGAGAAGTCCCCGTATGAGCGCTTGTTGGGCGACGCGGTGCGCGGCGACACGTCGTTATTCACGCAGGACGCATCGGTCGAGGCCGCCTGGCGCGTCGTCGATCCGATATTGAACGACCCGCCCCCCGTGGAGCGGTACGAGCCCGGCACCTGGGGTCCCGCGGCGGCTGCCGGCGTGATCGAGGGTGATGACACCTGGCATAACCCGAAAAACGAGCCCACGACGCCGTGCTGAGAAATGACATCGTCTTTTTGCTGGATGTCGACAACACGTTGCTCGACAATGATCTCTTCGGCGCGGATCTTGGGAGTCGGTTGGAGCAGGCGTTCGGCCCGCACGCGCGCCGGCGCTATTGGGAAATATTCGAGGATCTGCGCCAAAAGTTCGGGTTCGCCGATTATTTGGGCAGCTTGCAGGCATTTCGCACCGGCCTCGACGACGATCCGGACCTGCTGCGAATGTCGGAATATCTCTTGGAGTATCCGTTCTCGACCTTACTCTATCCGCAAGCGCTGGCCGGCATCGGCCATCTGCGAGGGCTGGGCCGGCCGGTTGTGCTGTCGGATGGCGACGTGGTATTCCAACCGCGCAAGGTCCAGCACTCCGGCATCTGGAACGCGGTGGACGGAGCAGTCCTCATTTACCTGCACAAGGAGCGGGTATTGGACCACGTGCTCAAGCGCTATCCGGCATCGCACTATGTTATGGTCGACGACAAGTCGAACTTATTGGCTGCGATGAAAAGCAGCCTGGGCGAGAAGCTGACGACGGTATTCGTGCGTCAAGGTCACTACGCACTGGCCCCGGAGTCAAATACCGTGCAACCGCCGCCCGATCGGGTGATCGAGCGCATTGGGGACCTGTTGACTCTCAACTTATCCGACTTCGAGGTGTAACCATGACAACTGTCGAGCCACGGGCTCTGCCCCAGATCGTGCAGCCTTTGCGTCGTCAGTGCTTCGTCAAGCCCTGGAACGAACTCTTGCAGAGCATCGCCGACAAGAGCGCGGCACTGGCCACATCATGAGCCCGCATATCGACGCGCTGGCGGGCCAGCCGGCTCCGGCGGATCGGCTGGTGGACGTCCCGCGGCTGATCACCGCGTATTACAGCGAGCGCCCGGATCCGGCTGTCGCTGCGCAACGAGTGGCCTTCGGCACTTCCGGCCATCGCGGCACCTCGTTCGACTCGAGCTTCAACGAAGCTCACGTGCTCGCGATCACCCAGGCGATCTGCAGCTACCGCAAGCAACAGGGCATCGACGGGCCGTTGTTCATCGGATTCGATACGCATGCCCTGTCGGCACCGGCGTTCGCCACCGCCCTCGAAGTGCTCGCCGGAAACGGCGTCGAGGTGATGACGGCCGCGGGCGACGAGTACACGCCGACACCCGCCATTTCGCATGCCATCCTGACGCACAACCGCGGGCGCACGACGGGCCTTGCGGACGGCATCGTCATCACGCCCTCCCACAATCCGCCGGACAGCGGCGGATTCAAGTACAACCCCCCGGACGGCGGACCCGCCGATAATCAAGTAACCGCGTGGATGGAAGCCCGGGCCAACGAGCTGATTCAATCCGGCTTGAAGGGCGTCACCCGCGTCGGCTTCGCACAGGCGCGTCGTGCCGCCACGACGCACTCGTACGACTACCTGAATTCTTACGTCGCCGACCTCGTCAATGTCATCGACTTGGGACTCATCAGCAGTTCGCGGCTTCGCATGGCCGTCGATCCGCTCGGAGGCGCCGGGGTGCACTACTGGGCACGCATCGCCGACCGCTACAAGCTCGACTTGCGCGTGGTCAATGACGCGGTCGATCCCACGTTTCGGTTCATGTCGTTGGACTGGGATGGAAAGATACGCATGGACCCCTCATCGCCGTACGCGATGCAGCGCCTCATCGCACTCAAAGACAAGTACGACATCGCGTTTGCCTGCGACACCGACCACGACCGGCACGGCATCGTGACGGCGAGCCACGGTTTGATGGCGCCCAATCACTATTTGTCGGTGGCTGTCGATTTCTTGTTCCGCCATCGGCCGCTGTGGAAACCAGGCGCCGGTGTCGGTAAAACCGTCGTCAGCACCGCCCTGATCGACCGGGTTGCCGCGCGGCTCGGGCGGAGGCTGTACGAAGTGCCGGTCGGGTTCAAATGGTTCGTCGCCGGGCTCCTCTCGGGCGATCTGGGATTTGGCGGAGAGGAAAGTGCAGGTGCTTCTTTCTTGAGACTCGACGGCGGCGCTTGGAGCACGGACAAAGACGGCATTGCGCCCGCACTGCTGTCGGCCGAGATCACGGCGCGCAGCGGGAGCGATCCTGGCGAGGCGTACCGCGCGCTCACGCGAGACTTGGGCGAACCGTTCGCGGCTCGCATCGATGCGCGGGCGACCCCGGAACAGAAGAAAAAACTCGCCAAGCTCGACCGCTCGCAAGTCCGAAACACCGAGCTTGCCGGTCAACGCATCGATCAGGTGCTGAACTGCGCGCCGGGCAACAATGCACCCATTGGCGGCATCAAGGTCTGCTCGCAGAGCGGTTGGTTTGCGGCGCGGCCGTCCGGCACCGAGGACATTTATAAGATCTATGCCGAGAGTTTTCGTAACGAGGCGCATTTGCGCGACATCCTGAGAGAGGCGCAAATCATGGTGGACGCCGCGCTGGCAGGAGCATAGAGCGGCGCTCCCCAAGCGCGCTTTGCGTCGGCATTGATCAAGCCTGGGCAAGCACCGGACGACGATACACCGACGAGGACCGCCAAGCGACTGCTGCCCTGGTTGGTCGCAGTCGGATTTTTCATGGAATCGCTCGATACGACGATTCTAAACACCGCCGTGCCGGCGATCGCACGCGCGCTGAATGTGGCTCCCCTCAGCATGAAGTCAGTGCTCGCGAGCTACACTCTGAGCCTGGCGGTTTTCATCCCGATCAGCGGTTGGATGGCCAATCGCTTCGGCACGCGCCGAGTGTTCGCGTCCGCGATCGGCATATTCACCCTCGGCTCCTTCCTGTGCGGCATCTCGACCAACATCCATTTATTGGTGGCCTGTCGAATCCTGCAGGGTTGCGGCGGCGCGATGATGCTGCCGGTGGGACGGCTGACCATGGTGCGTACGTTTGCCAAGTCCGAATTGATCCGCGCCATGGGCTTCGTCGCCATTCCCGGTCTGATCGGTCCGATGCTGGGGCCGCTGATGGGCGGGTTGATCATCGGCTATTTTCATTGGAGCGTCATTTTCTTCGTCAACATTCCGATCGGACTCGCGGGCTTGGTTCTGGTGCACCGGCATCTGCCGAATTACCGCGCCGCAGAGAACTATCCGTTGGACATCGTCGGCCTGGTTCTATTCGGCTCCGGCATCTCGCTGCTGTCCTATGTGCTCGAGGTGTTCGGCGAGCACACCTTGAGCGGGCGCGAGATCATGGGCCTGCTCGCGATATCCGCTGCCCTGCTTGCAGCCTATGGCCTGCACTCCGTGCGCACCTTGCACCCGCTGCTGCGGCTCAGCCTGGTGCGAATTCGCAGCTTCCGCGTGTCGGTCACCGGCAACCTGCTGACGCGGTTGGGAATAGGCGGCATACCGTTCTTGCTGCCGCTGCTCTACCAAGTCGGCCTGGGATTCACGCCGATCCAATCCGGCTTGATGATCATGCCGCAGGCGCTCGCCGCGATGAGCCTCAAGCCCATAATGCCGCGAATCTTGAAAAAGTTCGGCTACCGGCAGGTATTGATCGTCAACACGGGTCTGCTGGGTGTCATGCTGATGCTGTTCTCGACGATCGATGTCGGCACGCCTCTCTGGGCGATCGTGCTGCAGGCCTTCGTTTACGGCTTTTTCACATCGACCCAGTACACCAGCATGAACACGCTCGCATATGCCGATGTGAACGAGGAACAGGCCAGCGACGCGAGCACCATCGCGAGCACGGTTCAGCAGTTGGCGGTCAGCTTCGGGGTGGCGTCGGCCTCGCTCGTAGCCGCTCTGTTCATTCCGGACCCTTCTCATGCCGGCGCCGCGCAGATGATTCACGGTCTGCACCTGGCGCTGCGATTGCTCGGCGCGTTGACGATCGTTTCCACGATCGTGTTCAGCGAGTTGCAGGCAAACGACGGTGCGGCGGTCAGCGCGCACAAGGCCGAGATTCCCGCCGGCTGAAGCCTTTTCGGCGGCCGGCAAAGCACCTCAGCGGCCGGTCATGCAGCGGCCCGCCGCTATTCCTCTTTGATCGCGTGCCCGCCGAATTGATTGCGCATGGCCGCGAGTTCCATAACCGCAATCGCGCGAATGCACCGAGGGCAAGCATAGATCCCGGCGGCGGCTAAAGGTACAGCAATCGCCGATCAGCGCGGCTTCAGTATGATCATGACCGCGGGACTGCCCACGGGCTCGAAGCGCCCCGTGAACTGCAGCGCGCCGCTTGCGGCGTTGATGCGAAACGACGTGATCGAGTCGCCCTTCTGATTGCAGGAAAATAGCAATTCGCCGTTCGGGTCGATCGCCGCACTGCGCGGATAATCGGCGTGCACCCAAGTCTCGGAGGCCATTCGCAATTGGCCGTCAGCGGCCACCGCAAAGACCGCAATGGCGTTGTGCAGTCTGTTGCTGACATACAAATAGCGGCCGTCCGCCGTGATCAAAATTTCGGAGGCGAGATTGCTGCCCGCGAATTTTGGCGGCAGCGTCGACAAGGTCTGCTTGAGGTGAAACGCGCCCCGTGCCGCGTCGTAATCGTAGACGGCAACTTTCGCATCGTGCTCGTACAAATTGTAAAAAATTCTGCCGTTCGGGTGAAACACGAAATGGCGCGGTGCGGCGCCGGAAGGAGCACTGATCACGGGCGCATCGGCGGGCAGGAGGCGCCCCATTTGCGCATCGAAGCGCCAGACAAGCGTCAGATCGAGCCCCGCATCGTTGGCGATGATGAACTGACCGGTCGGGTCCGGAGCGACCATGTGTAGATGCGGACTATCATGATCGCTGACGGCGAACTGTCCCGGGGGATCGTCGACGGCGCGCGCACGATGCCGGGGGCCGACGCTCGGCCGCACATCGGTGGGCTCGGCAAGCGCCCCATCCTTGCCGACCGGAAACACCGCAACATTGCCGCCGCCGTAATTGGCGACGAACACGTACGTGCCCGAAGGGTGCACGCTCGCATGCGCCGGAGTGGCGCCGGCCGAGCTGACCGCTCCCAAGCGGGTGAGCTGCATGCTGTCGGCGTCGATGGCATACGAGACGACGGCGCCGTTGCGCGTGTTCTGGTAATTGTCGATTTCACTGATCGCATACAGGCGGGTCTGCGCCGGATTCACCGCGAGCCAGGACGGATTGCGGATGTCGTCCACGACCTGCAGCTGCGTGAGCGCACCCGAGGCCCGATCCATGCGAAACAGGTAGATGCCGCCGCCGTTGGGCGTGTAGGTCCCGACATAGGCATAGGCGAAGCCCGCGGGGGCGGCAAACAGCGATGGGGCCACATAAGGGACGGTCAGCGCGGTTGCCGACCGTCTAATGAAGTCGCGGCGTGTGATTCCTGTGCTTAGCAATGCGTCCCACATGAGAGAGGCTACCGCGCCAGTCTAACGCAGTGCCGGTGCCGGCGAGCGAGTTTGCATCCGCCTTCAGTTGTTCAAGAAGAGGGTAATGCTGGAAGCACTGAAGGTATAAGTGGTTGTCGTGTATTGTCCGACCGCGGTGATGCCGGTTGCCAACACCGTGCCGTTCAACTCCGTTTGCAGCTGCGTGATGAACGCCGCAAAGGTGATGAAATTTTCGAACGTGCCGCTCATCGCATGTCCGATCGTGAACACCGTGTTCGAGGACGTGGCGTTCGGCACAATCTGCGGGTCCGAGGCAATACCCACGATGTTGACCGTTTGCGCACCGATCTGAATCTCATGCCGCGCGCCGATGCTGCTATTTTGCGCGTTGAGGACGATTTCCGTGCCGCTCGTGCCGCTCGTGCTGCTCGTGCTGCTCGTGCTGCTCGTGCTGCCGTAGGACGCGAACGGCGCCGGCGTCCCGGTGCCCCAATCCAGAACCAGCGCGGCGTTGATCGTGGTGTAGTCGAACAGCGTCGAGGCGGTGAAGTCGGGAGTCGTGGCAGATGCCGCACCGAACGGCGTGATCAGACCGGATACTTCGACGGGCAAGCCCACGGTCGAGTTCGTCAGGTCCCAGTTGCCGGTGGTGACCTGATATTGGCTCGCGCTCGCATCATAGCTCGCGGAGGTTCCGGTACCGGCGAAATCGAAGGCGGCCACCGAGCGGCCGCCCAGCGTACCCGCTGTCAGGTCGAGAGTTAAGGATCCGGTGCCTTGTACGGTCACGAGGCCCGAGGCGCTCGTTTGGCCGAGCCTTACGCGGCCCGCGCTGGCATCGAGCGTGACATTGCCCGAATTCAAGGCGCTGGCCGTGCCGAAAGCAAAAATGAGCGAACCGACGGAGATCTGCGGCGTCCCATTCGCCTCCGTGCTGCCCGCGCCGAATTGCGTCACCTGCGTGTTCGGGCCGATGTTGATGGTGGCCTTCCCGGGAATGAACGTGTTGCTGCCGTCGTTGCCGAGCAGGGTCCCGTCCTCGACGGTAAAGGTATTGCCGCTGCGGCCGGAGACGATTCCGGAGATCCGATCGAAGCCTGATCCCTGCACGCTGCTGCCGGCCAAGACCTGAGTCGCGGCAAACGAAACGCCGGTGGAAGTCGACGTGGTCGTGCCGCTCGTGGTGTTATCCGTGCTGCTCGTCGTGTTATCGGTGGGAGCGGTGACACCGTTGGTGCACGTGGTGGCGCCGTCGGTGCACGTGGTGGCGCCCGCGGGGCAGCTGCACGGAGTGCCGCCGACGGTGCTCGTGCCGGTACCTGTCGACGAGGTGGACGACGTCAGCGTGCCAAACGCCTCGGTCATGACGCCGGAGCTCAATGACGCCAATTGCGTCAGGCCGGCAGTGCCGGTCGAGGGAGTGCCGTTGATTTCGTAGGTCGTGACGGTGCTTGGATTGATCCCGAGCTGTCCGGCCCCGGCGGTCGAGAAATTAAAGGGCACGATGCCGCTCGTGTACCAACTGTTCGACGTATTGACACCCGCGAGCGGACCGCTGATGCGGACCACCTTGGTGTCGATGGGGCTCGCGCTTGCGGCCACGAGGGGCGTGACCGTCACGGTCTGTCGCGCCAAGTCGACTATGTTGGAAGCCGCCAAGTTGAAGTCCAAGCTCAGTTGCGCAGAGCCTTTGCGGACAATGCCGAGCTGATTGCTGGGATCGAGATACAGGGTCAGCGTTACCTGGCCCATCGCTTGTCCATTCGTTCCCAGGGGCGTCAGTGCGATGCCGTCGATGCTGCCGTCATCGTAAACGATCTCGGCGGCGCTGTAATCCAACGTGATGATCGCCTGGCTGTAATTTCCTTGGGCTACCGTGGGCGCGCCCACTACTTCGCTCAAATTGACCAACTGCGCAAGATCCACCGTGGTGCTCGAGGGCAGCACTTGCGAGACCTTCCTGCCGTTCGAGGTTTGCAGCTGGATCGAGACGAGGCCGACCCGATAGGTCAGGAACGTATCGGTCGACGGCGTCGATGTCAGTGTGACCACTGCGGTGCCGTTGCAGGCCGCGAGCGCCAGCAGCAAGACGGCGCCGAGCGGGGCCGACACCCAGCGGCGCCAGAGCGTGAACGCCGTGGAAGCGACAGGGAACGCACGCGAATTCATGAGCACCGCCGACCTCTCCTAAGGAGGTATTGTCGGACTATTGTAACCGCCTGAGAAGCGCGGCTTGGGAAAAGATCTGTGAAGTAACCCGAAAATCCCGAGCGACCGTCGCACCGTTGCGACAGGGCAACGCAGGAGCCCGCCTTTGCGCCTCGGCTGAAGCGAAATCTGCCTTAAGGGACCACGCGCAAACCCGGACAGGCTTCTCAAAGCGAGCGGGAAATCAGCTCTTTCATGATTTCGTTCGTGCCCCCGTAGATGCGCTGCACGCGCGCATCCACGAACATGCGGCAGACGAGGTATTCGTTCATGTAACCGTAACCGCCGTGCAACTGAACGCACTCATCGAGCACTTCTTGTTGCGCTTCCGTGATCCAATATTTCGCCATTGACGCCGTCACGGTATCGAGCGTGCCGTTGACGATCTTGGCGATGCAATCGTCGACGAAAACCCGCCCGATCCGCGTCTTGGTGGCGATTTCCGCCAGCTTGAATTTGGTGTTTTGAAACTCGGCGATCGTCCTGCCGAAAGCCTTGCGATCCTTGACATAATCGATCGTCTCGGCCAGCGCGCCTTCCATGGCGGCCACGCCGGCGACCGCGATCAAGGCGCGCTCGTACGGCAAGTCACCCATCAATTGGTAGAAACCCTGCCCCTCGGCGCCGCCCAACAGATTGGCCGCCGGCACGCGCACGTTCTCAAAAAACAGCTCCGCCGTGTCCTGCGACTTCAGGCCCATCTTGTCGAGGATCCGGCCCACTCGATACCCCTCGAGATCCTTGGTTTCCACCATGAGAATCGAGGTGCCTTTGGCGCCCTCGCCGGGACGGGTTTTGACCACCAGCGCGATCAAGTCGGCCAAGTAGCCGTTGGTGATGAAGATTTTCGAGCCGTTGACAACGTAGTCATCGCCGTCGCGTACCGCGCGAGTCTTCAGTCCCTGCAAATCCGAACCGGCCGACGGCTCGGTCATGCCGATCGCGCCGATCAATTCACCGCGCGCCATGCGCGGCAAAAATCGGTGCTTCTGTTCCTCGGTGCCGTGATTCACCAAATAGTGAGCGCAGATGCTGTGCACTCCTTGGCCGAAGCCGCTCAAACCGCGGCGCGCCAACTCCTCATAGAGCACCGCTTCATGGCGAAAATCCCCGCCGACGCCCCCGTAGTCCGCGCTCACATCCGTGCACAGCAGCCCCATTGCGCCGGCCTTGCGCCAAATCTCCTTGCCGACATTTTGCTGTTTGCGCCACAGGTCCTCGTTCGGGACCATCTCAACCTCGACGAAGCGCGCGACCGCGTCGCGGAAGATCGCCAGCTCCTCGTCCATCCAGGGCGACGCATGAGCGCCCGGGCTCGCGGCGTTCATATCATTGCGGTTTCGCAGGGGCGGGGTCTGCGGGTGTCGCGGGTGCGACCGGCTGGCTGCTCCGCCGCTGCTGTTTCGCCTCTTGGCGCGCTTTGCGCGCAGCCTCTTTTTGCTTCTTCGCCTGACGGTAATTCGGCTTAGCCAAGTCGAGTCTCCTGAAACGGCCCCGGTGATGCGATCTTACTCTGCCTGCACCGAAACGCGAACCGACAAGCGATGCTGGCCGCCGCCGACGATCACACCGCGCAGCGGCGACACATCGCCGAAATCGCGGCCCCAGGCAACGACGATGTGCCCGCAGCTCGTCCTCATATCGTTGGTGGGGTCCAGATCGACCCATCCAAAAGGCGGACAAAACACAGAAACCCAGGCGTGCGACGCATCGGCGCCGACGTACGCGGCATCCGCTCCCGGCGGCGGCAAGGTGTGCAGATAGCCGCTCACATAGCGCGCCGCCAGGCCGCGCGCGCGCAAGCAAGCGATCATGATGTGCGCGTAGTCCTGGCAGACGCCCTGCCGCGCCTCGAGCGCCTCGAGGGCTGAGGTTCTGATATTGGTGCTGCCGGGCGCATAGCTGAAGTCACGATGGATTTTGTGCATCAACCCCTCCGCAGCGGCCAGGACAGGACACTGCGGTGGGAAGCAATCCTCGCCGTACTCGCTGAAAGCGTGCTTCACACGGATATAGCTCGATTCCATGCGAAACCGACAGGCCTCCGAGAGATCTCCCGTCAACGCCCGGCCGGTATAGCGCAACGCGGCGCACACGTTCTCCCACGGCTCGCTGTCGGCGGCCGCGATGCCGGGCAGGAGCCGTACTTCGACCCCGACTTCGGCCAGCACTTCGAGTCGATCGTGCGGCAGATCATATTCGAGCCGCGTCACCCAATTGCCGAACGCGTCGGCATTCTCGCTGCGCGTTCCCGGCTCGGGCCGCAGCGAAATGCTGTGCGCATAACACGTTTGATACGGCGTACTGCGCGGCGTCAGGTGCAGCAACTGGTGCGAATGCGCGACATCGCCGCCGTAGTGGTAGACAGTTTCGTGCCGCACGCGGTACCGCACGCAGCCGCTCATGCCGCCACCGTCCGCGTCTCGACGTCGATGTGGGAAAAATGCTTGAGCGATAATCGGTCGGAGAGCTTGCCGGCGGCGGCGGCCAAAGCGCACAGCTGTTCGGCCAGGGCCTGGCGCGCGCGCATCGCGTGTGCGCTGTCGCCGTCGATGGCGAGCAGCTGCAACTCCTCCACCGACGCCACGGTTTCGTCCAGTATATCGTCAGGCGAACCGCCCAGCGATGCGGCGATCCTCACCAGGGAGAATTGGATCGCATGCCATTGAAACGCCAGCGCCCTGGGATTGCTTTGATCAAACACCAGCAGGTCGATCGTCGAATCCAAGCGCGGCAACGCCAAATAGCGGGTGCGATAGGTGATGGTACTGTCGCCGATATCGAGCAGCCACTCCAGTTCGCTCTGCGTCGGCGCCGCGCCGGAAAGCAGTCTCTGCCATAACAGCTCGGCGAGAAACTGCAGACGCTCCAAGCGCCGGCCCAACATCATGAGGCGCCAGCCGTCATCCTGCGTCATGTCGTCCAAGGCAAAGCCCGCGAGAGCCGCCAATGAGAGAAGCAATGCATCGAGCGTCTCGCATGCATCGCTGTTGCGCTCCGAGGCTTCTTGGAATTCGCGCTGCAGAACGCCGACGGCGCGCCAGTTTTCGGCCGATAAGCGGCTGCGAGCCTGCGCTGCGCACGATGCCAGCCGCTGCAAATCGGCGCCCAAGCCCAAGGCATTGTTCTCGTCGAACAGGACCGGCGAGGCATCGCCAGGTCCCGGCGTCGCGATGAAGTGCCGGCAAGCGCCGAGCGCTTGCGGCCACAGCAGCACGTTGGTGCGCACGCTCAAAGTGGCCCGCAGCAATCGCGCCTTGTCTTCACAGCGCTCGCTGTAGCGGCCCAGCCAGAATAGGTTCTCCACCAGGCGCGAAGGCAGATCATCGTGACGCGCCGGCGCGCGCGGCGCCACGCCGGGCACGTCGGCCTCATCGATGGACCGTCGATCGGGCGCGAGCACCCACACGTCCTTGCTGCCGCCGCCGCGCTGCATCGACACGATGTGCGCTGCATCCGGTGCGATGCGCGCAAGCCCGCCCGGCATCACCTGGTAGCCGCCGGGAGTGGCGATCGCATAGACGCGAATCCCGAGCGCCCGAGCGGCGAAGCCCGCCGCGCCGGCGCCGCGCCACACCGGTGCCTGGGAGAACGGCAATCGCTCCTGCGCCACATACGCGTGCGGCCGCGCGAGAAGACGCTTGATCAGGGCGACTCGCGCCGCCGCATCGAGGTCGCCGCAGAACACTGCGTCGAAATTCTGGTTGGGGTATGTCGGCTTCACCACCAAGCGTTCGATGTTGTCGAGCACATAGTCGAGCGCGAGCTGCTCACCGCACCACCACGTCGCCACCGACGGCAGCCGCAACTTCTCGCCGAGGAGCCGCTCTGCGGCCGACGGCACGAATCCCATCCAAGCGGCCGACTCGAGCACGCCGCTGCCCAGGGGATTGGCAAGCACGACCCTGCCGGCGCGGACCGCGGAGATCAGGCCCGGCACGCCGAGCGCTGAGTCGGCCCGTAATTCAACCGGATCGCAGAAATCATCATCGAGCCGGCGCAAAATGCCGTGCACACGGCGCAGCCCGCCGAGTGTTTTGAGAAATACCGTGTCGCCGCGCACCGTGAGGTCATGACCCTCGACCAGCGGCAGGCCGAGCTGACGCGCGAGATAGGCGTGCTCGAAATAGGTTTCGTTGAAGGAGCCTGGCGTCAGCACGACGGCGAGCGGCGCCTCCCCCTCGGGCGCATGCCGCAGCAGAGTCTCGCGCAAGGCGAAGAAAAAGCCGCTCAAGGAGCGCACACCGAGGGCGTTGAGCAGGTCCGGGAATACCCGCGACACGATCTGACGGTTTTCCAGGGCGTAGCCCGGCCCCGAGGGAGTTTGCGTACGGTCCGCAAGCGCCCACCAGCGCCCATCGGCCGAGCGCGACATATCGACCGCATACACGTGCAGCCAACGATCTCCTATGGGCCTGATGCCTTGGCAGGGCCAGAGGAAATTGGGATGGCCAAACGGAATTTCGGCCGGCACGATTCCCTCGGCCAATAGATGCCGCGGTCCGTACAGATCGGCGAGCAGAGCATCGAACAACCGCGCACGCTGTGCGACGCCGAGTTCGATCTCGCGCCACTCTGCCGCGGTCAGCAGCACCGGCAACGGATCGAGGATCCAGGGACGATCGCGCCCCTGGCTGTCGGCATAGACATTATACGTCACGCCGTTTTCGATGATCAGGCGCCGGGCGAGGTCGACGCCGCGGCGCACCGCTTCTGCTCCGTCCCTCGCGAGCGCGCCGATCAGCGGCCGCCAATGGGCTCGCACCGCGCCCTCGTGATCGAGCAATTCGTCGTAACGGCGGGCGTCGCTCGAATAGGTGTCAAAAGGCGCTTCGGTCATCGCTCACTTGCGCAAATCGAGCGTGAACGGAAATTCCGCGTCCAGCACGGACGGTGGAGCAGGCATCGTTCCCGGCGTATGTCCCATGCGAAAAAAACGAGCCAATCGGCGGCTTTCCGCCTCGAACGAATTGACCGGAAATTTCTCGTGACTCAATCCGCCGGGATGGGTGACATGATACTGACAACCTCCCTGCGAGCGGTTCATCCACGAATCGAACAGGTCGAAAGTCAGCGGCGCGTGCACGCCGATGGTCGGGTGCAGGGCGGAGGCCGGCTGCCAGGCGCGATAGCGCACGGCACCGACGAATTCGCCCACCCGTCCCGTGGGCCGCAAGGGCACGGCGCGCCCATTGCAGGCCACGAGATACCGATCCGGCGCCAACCCGGATACCTTGACTTGCAGGCGCTCGACCGATGAGTCCACGTAGCGCACGCTACCGGCGCTCGTCGATTCCTCGCCCATCACGTGCCATGGTTCGAGCGCCTGGCGCAGCTCGAGTTGCATGCCGCGCGTCGCAAAGTCTCCATACTTTGGAAATCGAAATTCCAAATGCGGCGCGAACCAGTCGGCCTCGATCGCGAAGCCTTCGCTCTGCATGTCCCGAATGACGTCCGTAAAATCCTGCTCGACGAAATACGGCAGCAGGAAGCGATCGTGCAATTCCGTGCCCCAGCGGACCAGGGTGGCCGGCGCATACGGTTTGCGCCAGAACCGCGCCACCATGGCGCGCAGCAGCAGCTGTTGCGTGAGGCTCATGCGCGAGTGCGGCGGCATCTCAAATGCCCGCATCTCCACCAGCCCCAAGCGCCCCGCGGGCCCCTCAGGCGAATAGAGCTTGTCGATGCAAAATTCGGCCCGATGCGTGTTGCCGGTGACGTCGGTCAGGAGATTCCGCAGCAGCCGATCCACCACCCAGGGAGCCACGCGATCGCCGGGTTGCGGGAACTGCCGGAAGGCGATCTCGAGCTCGTACAACGAGTCGTTGCGCGCCTCGTCGACGCGCGGCGCCTGCGAGGTGGGGCCGATGAACAGACCGGAGAACAGGTACGACAGCGACGGATGGTTGTGCCAATAGCTGAGGAGGCTGCGCAGCAGGTCCGGACGGCGCAGGAACGGCGAATCCTGTGCGCTCGGGCCGCCGAGCACGATGTGATTGCCGCCGCCGGTGCCGGTGTGCCGGCCATCCAGCATGAATTTCTCGCTCGTCAAGCGCGCCTCGCGCGCCACCTCGTATAGATACGTCGTGAGTTCGACCATCTCCTCCCAGCGCGTGGACGGTTGGACATTGACTTCGATCACGCCCGGATCCGGCGTGATGCGAAAATGAGCGAGCCGCGCGTCTCGCGGCGGTTCGTAGCCCTCGACGATGACCGGCTGTTCGAGTGCTTCCGCGGCCGCCTCGACCGCGGCGATCAACTCCAGATAATGCTCGAGTTCCCGCGTCGGAGGCATGAAGATGTACAGCACGCCGTTGCGCGGCTGCGCGCACATCGACGTACGCGCCATCGCGGCGGCGGATTTCTTCGCGACGGGCGCATCCTCGACGACCGCGGGCGCGTGCTCGGCATCACGCTCGCGAAACTGGCGGCGGATGGCGGCGTGCGGCATCAGGGCGGGCAGCATGCGCGAGGGATCCGGTGCATGAATGAACGGATAATCGCCGGCCGCCACCCAGGGCTGGGAATCGAGCGGCAGCCGATAACCGATCGGCGAATCCCCGGGAATCAAGTAGCAGCGTTCAGTGCGCAGGAACCACGGTCCAGTCTGCCAGCGAGCATCGTCGGGCGTGCGCGAAATCGGCAACACGTGACCGACGATCTTCTCGAGACCTTGCTCAAAGACGCTGGCAAGACGCGCGCGCTCGAGCGGGTCCTCGAGCCGCGAGTCGAACGGATCGACATTGACGGGCAGGCGGCGTTCGCGCCACAAGTAATAAAAAGCGTCCTCGTACGCGGGAAACACGTACTTGGGATCGATCCCCAATTCCGCCGCAACGCGCGCGAGGAAGCGCAGCGCGCCCTCATCGCTCACGCCATAGTCGGTGTTTTCATCGGCAACCAGGTGCGGATTGATCCACAGGGGCTCGCCGTCGTTGCGCCAATAGCAGTTGAGCGACCAGCGCGGCAGTTGCTCGCCCGGATACCACTTGCCCTGGCCGAAAAGCATCAATCCCAGCGGCGCGTATTTCTTCTTAAGCCGATGATACAGATCAGCCGCCAGCTTGCGCTTCTTGTCGCCGAGAGCAGCCGTCTTCCATTCCGCGCCGTCCGGATCGTCGACGGCCACGAAGGTCGGTTCGCCGCCCATCGTCAGGCGCACGTCGAGCGATTCGAGGTCCGCATCGATCGCATGACCGAGGCGTTCAATCGATGTCCATTGCGCGTCGCTGTACGGCTTGGTGACTCGCGGCGCCTCCCAGACGCGCCGCACGCTCATCCGGTGTTCGAGCGTGGTTTCGCACTCATCCACGGTCCCGGTGATCGGTGCGGCGGCAGACGGCTCCGGGGTGCACGCGAGGGGCAGGTGCCCCTCGCCCGCGAGCAGACCGGAAGTGGCGTCGAGCCCGATCCAGCCCGCGCCGGGCAAATACACTTCGCACCACGCATGCAAATCGGTGAAGTCCTGCTTCGCGCCCACCGGCCCGTCGAGCGACTTCACGTCCGGCACCAATTGAATGAGGTATCCGGAGACGAACCGTGCCGCCAGCCCCAAGTGCCGGAACAGCTGGACCATCAACGCCGCCGAATCGCGGCACGAGCCCGAACGCATGATCAACGTCTGTTCAGGCATTTGCACGCCGGGCTCGACGCGAATCACGTATTCGACGTCCTCGGCCACGCGTCGATTGATCTCGACGATGAAATCAATGGTGCGCCGGCGGTTGCGAGAAATGGCCGCCAGATAATTGGACAGGACTGGTCCGGCCGGCGCCTTGACCAGGTAAGGCACCAATTCGCACCGCTCGCTCGAATCATATTTGAACGGAAACTGCTCCGCGTGGGGGGCCAGGAAGAAGTCGAAGGGATTGAGCACGGACATTTCCGCGACCAAATCGACTTCGACTTTGAACTCGCGCGTCGGGTCCGGAAACACCAGTCTCGCCAGGAAATTAGCCTGCGGATCCTGCTGCCAATTGATGAAGTGCCCGGTGGGCTCAACCTTGAGCGAGTACGCGAGAATTCGCGTTCTGCAATGCGGGGCGGGACGCAGTCGGACCACCTGCGGGCTCAAGCCCACCATCCGATCATAGCGATAGTGGGTGATGTGATTCAGAGCAACGTGGATCGACACGGGACTTCTCTCCGGACGCGAAACGGCAACGCAGATCGCAGTCTTCAGATAAGCCATGTAGCCTTCGCGCACCACGGCGGTGCACAAGGGCTCTCTCATAGTCGGACTGCGCGGCTGCGTACCCGCAAGTGTATAACGCCCGCCAGCGCCTTAGGGCCTGAAGGAACCGCGGGCGTAAAGCGCACCTCCATGATCGGCGCGATTCCACGCCGACGCGGCTCACGCGGAATACTTGAGACAGGCTCCTTGGGATCGAGGGCGAATTAAACCTCTTTCGCGACGCGGCGTTGTTAAGATGCCGGACTGATGGCGGATCCGTCGCAAAAAGCCTGGATCAATTCCGCGAGTGTCGGGCTTGCCATTCTCTCATTCATCAATCTTTTCAATTACCTGGATCGCTTTGTCGTGTCCGCGCTCGTAGAGAGCTTGAAGCACTCCGAACTCGCGCTGACAGACTCCGAATTGGGTTCGCTGCAATCCGGATTTCTGATCGTATTCACGCTGGTGGCGCCCATTTTCGGCGTACTGGGCGATCGGCGCTCGCGGCCGCGCCTGATCGCCTTCGGCGTGGGGTGTTGGAGCGTGGCGACGGCGCTGTCCGGATTTGTCGGAAGTTTCGCGGCATTGTTCGCGGCGCGCGCGTCGGTCGGAATCGGCGAGGCGGCCTACGTCACAATCGCGCCCAGCCTCTTGTCGGACTACTACCCGCGCCGCCAGCGCGGTCGAGTGATGGCGATTTTTTTCTGTGCCATCCCCGTCGGTTCAGCGCTCGGCTACGTGGTCGGCGGTTTGATCGACGTGCATTTCGGCTGGCGCATGGCGTTTTTTGTCGCAGGTGTGCCGGGCGTGATCTTGGCTGTACTGTGCCTTGGTTTGCGCGATCCGCCGCGCGGCAGCCAGGACACGGATTCGCCGACCAATGGCCAAAACAGACAGCCGCCCACCGCCGCCGGCGCGACTTATCTGCAGTTGTTACGCAACAAACCGTATGTGCTTACCATACTGGGATATGCCGCCTACACATTCGCGCTGGGCGGTCTCGCCTTTTGGATCCCGGCGTTCCTCGAACGAGTCCGCGGCATACCCCGCGCCGACGCCACCGTGAGTTTTGGCGCGATCGTGGTGGTCACCGGTTTCATCGGCACGTTCGTCGGCGGGTGGCTCGGGGATTATTGCGCAAAATATTCGAAGCAGGCGTACCTCTGGATCTCCGCGATCGCGACGTTGATCGCCGCGCCGTTCGCCTGGGTCGCGCTGACGGCTGCATCGTCGACGCTGTATTTTGTGTGCATGGTGATTGCGCAGCTGATGATGTTCTTATCGACGGGACCGATCAACGCCTCGATCGTCAATCTGGTGTTGCCGATCCAGCGAGCGTCGGCCAACGCGCTTGGAGTTTTCACGATTCATCTGCTCGGCGACGCGGTGTCCCCCTACTTGATCGGCAGGGTGTCTGATATGTCATCGCTGTCGCAAGCGGTCAAGATCGTGCCGGTGGCCATCCTCGTCTCGGCATGCGTCTGGGGTTGGGGTGCGCGCGCGCAAGTGCGCGCTGAAAGGGCGCCCAACGCATGCGCTTGAGCGTCGCCGGCCAGAGCATCCCCGGCTTGCTCCTCGTTTCGAGTCTTGCGCACGCTGCGGGAAGCGCACCGGGCAATGGCCTGAGCGGCGACGCTTTCGTGATCCAACGGCAATTCACCACCGGACCCTAATCGCGCGCTCGGCCGATCTGCGCAAAGTATGAATCGAAATCCGCGCGATTGACCATATCTTCCACATCCGCGGTCAACTTGCGTTGCCAGTTCGGATACTCGAGATTCGTGCCGGGGACGTTCACGGGATCGATCATTCCCAATAAGTCCTCGATTTGCAGCGCGACCAGCGCGGTCTTGGAGAGTGCCAGATACATGTGCAGCGCTTGCGCGAGCTCGGGCGTGAACGGCTCGGAGGAGGAGGTCGGACTGGCCGGTTGCAGCCTCTGTTCTTGCAGCGCCGCGAGCAGCGCTACACGGTCGCGCTCGCGTTCCTGCCGGACTTCGTTTTCGAGATTGGCACTGGGGTACAGCTGCAACTGCCGCCGCAGCTCGATATCGCGCCCTTCCCAAAAGCTGCGCAAGGTCGGCATGTCGTGCGTCGTTGCGGTGGCGAGAGCTCGGCGCACGAATTCGTCCGGACGCCGAAACCGGCCACCCTCCTTTTCAAACATCAGCACCTTGTAATTGTAGATGCCGAATTCGGCCATAGCGCGGCGCATTTCGTCCGGCACGACCCCCAGGTCTTCACCGACGGCCACACAGGCGCTGCGCGCACTCTCCAGCGCCAACACGGTGAGGAGTTGGTGCAGTGGATAATGGACATACGCGCCTTGTGTCGGCGAAAACTCCGCCGCCACCCACCACAGGCGAAACAACGACATCACGTGATCCAAACGCAGGGCACCGAAGTAGCGCATGTTGTTGCGGATCAGGCGTATGAAGCCTTGCAGACGCTGCGTTTCCATCGCCACCGGATCCGGCGGGGGAATTCCCCAGCCCTGGCCCTTGAGCGCGAGCGCATCGGGCGGCGCACCGATTTCCGCGCCCAGGCGATAACTCGTCGGGTCCGTCCAGGTCTCGGATCCGGAAGGATGAGCGCCGACGGCGTAATCGCCGTACAACCCGATGGGCATGCCGAGCTCGCGCGCCAGAGCCTGAGCGCCGGTCAGCTGTTCGTGCGCCAGCCATTGCAGGTACAGGTAGAACTCGACCTTCAGCGGATATTCGGCTGCGAAACGCAGCGCCGCGGGCCCATTCGCGTCGCGAAACTCTGCCGGCCAGCTCAACCACCCCGAAGCCGTGTGCTGCGTCTCGCGAAAATGCCGGTCGAGCGCGTCGAACCGTGCGTGCGCTTCGAGCAGCGGGCCGCCGGCGGCCACGAAACTTCGAAAAGCGGCCGCACGCTCGGTGCCGGGCGCGAGCTGCCGGTCGCAGAAATCGCGGAACAGCAGCTCGAGAATTTCCATCTTGACCTCGGCAACACCCCGGTAGTCGACGTACGCGGACGCGCGCAGCTCATCCAATCGATCCGCGAAATGCGGCTCGGCGACTCGGGCGCACGCTTGCGCGCACTCGGGAAACTCCGGCACCGCGGGCACAGCGATGTACAGCAGATTGAGGAAATGCCGGTTCGATGCGCTGTACGGGCTCGCTTGCTGCGGATCTGCGGGCGCGAGCGCATGCAGGGGATTCAAGCCGATGAAACCCGCGCCGCGCGCTGCCAGCCAGCGAATCAAGGCTCTGAGGTCGCTGAAATCACCGATCCCCCAATTTTCATGGGACCGTACGGTGTAGAGCTGCACCGCCACGCCCCACAGGCGCCGTCCGCTGAGTATCGCGGCAGGTTCGTAGCACTCGGGCGGTGACAGAATGAGGGAGCAGCGGTTCACCGGACCGCTGCCAATCTTTACTTCCAGTTCGTGGTATCCCGGCGGCAGCTCGAGCGGCAATTCGAAGCGACGCCGCGTGATCCAGGCGCCTTCGACTTCGCCGCGCCATATTTCGGGGCAATCGGCAGTCGACACGACCCCTTGGCGCCGTTCCCCGTGCTCCAAAATCACCGTCCAAACCAGCGCGGCACCGAAGTCGAGCGCCGAAATATTCAAGTCGACGCCGACGCGCTTACCGTTTGCCGCAGCGACCGGCGGCAACAGTGTGCGCCACCGAGCGATCTCCAATCGGCTGAGCTCGGCCGCGAGCGCGGCCGAATCGTCGACCGCACAACCCATGGCGCGCAGAATGGCGGCCCTGCTCTCGGGACTGAAGTAGCGCAGCTCGCCCCGGTAGTCATGATAGGCATCGCCGATGCCGCGCAGTCGGGCCAATCTGTCGATCAGGGACATATCCAAGATTTCAGCACTCCAATAATGCCGCGCTGTTCGCGGCGAGCGGATAGGACGGCGCGCTATTGTGAGTCTGCTCCGCGGGATGCTCGCGTGCCGTGTCGAATCGACAGATCCAAGGATCGCCCGCCGGCAGCGCAGGCAAAACGAACGCCAGCACCGAATCGGCGGCGTTGAACAGCAGCAAAAGTCTGCCCGCTGAATGACTGCGCTTGCCGAACCAGACGCCCAAGCTGCGCACCGTGCCATCCACCCAATCATCCTGCGTCATTTCCGAGCCGCGCGCGTGCAGCCAAGTCACGTCCTTGACGCCGGTGCGCAAGGCGGTTCCCTTGAGAAAAGTCTCGCGTGTGAATTCGACGTTCGCGCGCCGCAACTGCGCCAGCAGCCGCACGAAATTGACCAGATCCTGGTTGGCGCCGCAGAGGCCCCAGTCGACCCAGGAAATCTCGTTGTCCTGACAGTACGCATTGTTGTTGCCGAGCTGAGTACGCGCGAATTCGTCGCCGGCTTGCAGCATCGGCACCCCCTGCGACAGAAATAATGTGGCCAAAAAATTCCGCATCTGACGCCTGCGCAGGGCACATATGGCCGCATCGTCCGTGGGCCCCTCGACGCCGCAATTCCAGCTCATATTATTGTGATGGCCATCGGCGTTATTTTCGCCGTTAGCCTCGTTGTGGCGCTCGTTGTAGGACACCAAATCGTGCAGCGTGAAGCCGTCATGTGCCGTCACGAAATTGACGCCCGCGGTGGGCTTGCGCCCGTTATGACGGAAGATATCGCTCGACCCGGCAAATCGTTCCGCGAATTCGCCGACTTTCCCGCCGTCGCGGCGCCAGAATGCACGCACCGTATCGCGGAAGCGGTCGTTCCATTCTGACCAGCCGGCCGGGAACCTGCCGAGTTGGTAGCCGCCGAATCCGACATCCCAGGGCTCCGCGATCAATTTGACATAAGCGAGCGACGCTTCGGCGCGCAGCGCCTTGAACAGGGCGGAATTTTCGTTGAAGCCGGTGCTGTCGCGTGCCAACACGGTCGCCAGATCGAAGCGGAAGCCGTCGACGTGCATCTCCTCGACCCAGTACTTGAGGCAATCGATGATCAAGGCTCGGACCTGTGGGTGCTCGCAATTGACAGTATTGCCGCAGCCCGTGACGTTTTCGTAGTAGCGCCTGTCCTGCATGAGCCGGTAATACACGGAGTTGTCGATGCCCCTGAGGCAGAGCAGCGGTCCGGATTCGTTACCCTCGGCGGTATGATTGAAGACCACATCCAGAATCACTTCGATACCTGCCTCATGCAGCGCTTTAACCATCGTCTTGAATTCGACGACGGCATCGCGCACCGCGTATTCGTTCTCGGGCGAAAACCAAGCCACCGGGTTGTAGCCCCAGTAATTGGTGAGGCCGCGATCACGCAGGTACGGCTCGCTCAAGAAGGATTGGCACGGCAGCAATTCCACCGCGGTCACGCCGATGGACTTCAAGTGCTCGATGACCGGCGCCACGGTCAGTCCCAGATACTTGCCGCGCCAGACTTCGGGAACCTGTGGGTGCAGGCGAGTAAAGCCTTTCACGTGCAGTTCATAGATCACGGTATCGCGCCATGGGGTCGCCGGCGGCCGATCGCCCCGCCAGTCGAAATCCGGGTCGATCACCCGGGCGCGCAGCGGCAGCGTGGCGGACGACAGCTCGCGCGCGAACGGGTCGATCAAGGCCACCGAGGGATCGAAGCGGTGACCCTTCTCCGGTTCATCCGGTCCATCGACGAAAAAAGCGTAGTGGGTTCCCGGACCCGCGCGCCGCGGCGACAGCAAGCCGTGCCAAACATCTCCCGTGCGGCCCGGCAAGCCGTAGCGCGCCGACTCTGCGCCGCTCACGGCATCGAAAATGCACACGTCGATGCGCGTCGCATGGCTGGAGAAGACCGCAAAATTGACGCCACCCCGGATCCACGTAGCGCCCAAGGGACGCGGCAAACCCGCTTGAATCGGCGTCACTTTACTCAAGGTGCGGCGAAAAACAGCGCGCCGAGCGGCGGCAAGTCGATCTTCAGAGTGTGGCTATTTCCATGCAGGGCCTCGGCCGTCGTGCCCACCTGCGGCTGCTTGTTGTATCCGGAGCCGCCGAACCGGACGTCGTCCGAGTCGAATATTTTGCGATATTCGCCTGCATCGGCCACACCGATCGCGTACTGGTCTCGAGGCACGGGAGTCGCATTGAATAGGCAGATGATCGGCGCGCCGGCGTCTTGACCCGTGGATCGCCGCTGGAATGCCCAGACGCTCGCCTCGGCATTATGCAAATCCACCCAACGAAATCCGTCATGATCGCAATCGCTCCCGTGGAATTGCGGGGTGGCCCGGTACAGGGTGTTCAACTCGCGCACACAGTCGCGCAAGCCCAGATGCGCGAGATCCTGCAGCTGCGGCCAGTCGAGTTGATCGTACTCGCGCCACTCCTGCCGCTGCCCGAATTCCGTCCCCATGAACAGCAGCTTCTTGCCGGGATGCGCGCACATGTCGGCGAGCATCAGGCGAAAGTTCGCACGCTTCTGCCAGTCGTCGCCGGGCATTTTACTGAACAGCGAGAGCTTGCCATGCACTACCTCATCGTGCGATATCGGCAATATGAAGTTCTCCGACCACGCGTACACGAATGAGAACGTGATGAGGTGATGATTGTATTGTCGGTACACAGGGTCGAGCGCCACGTACCGCAAGGTGTCGTTCATCCAGCCCATATTCCATTTGAAATTGAACCCCAGCCCGCCATACTCGGGCGGCGAGGTCACGCCGGCAAACGCGGTGGACTCCTCCGCAATGGTCAGTATGCCGGGGAATCCGCGGTGCACGGCATTGTTCATCTGGCGCAGAAAATCGATGGCCTCGAGATTTTCTCGGCCGCCATAGCGATTCGGCAGCCACTCGTCGGCGTTTCGGTTGTAGTCCAGATAGAGCATCGATGCGACTGCGTCTACCCGCAGCCCATCGACGTGGTATCGGTCCGCCCAGAACCGAGCGTTGGCCACCAGAAAATTGCGCACCTCATGGCGACCATAATTGAAGACCTTTGTGCCCCATTCCCGGTGCTCGCCGAGGCGCGTATCCGCGTGCTCATAGAGCGCCGTTCCGTCGAAATACGCGAGCCCGTGCGCGTCGCGCGGAAAATGCGCCGGCACCCAATCGAGGATCACGCCGATGCCCGCCTGATGACAGCAATCGATGAAGTGCATGAAGTCCCGTGGCGAGCCATAGCGCGACGTCGCCGCATAATAGCCGACAACCTGATAGCCCCACGATGCGTCGAGCGGATGCTCGGCCACACCCATCAACTCCAGGTGTGTGAAGCCCATGTCCTTGACATAGGGGATCAGTTGGTCGACCGCCTCGAGCCAGCTCATGAAGGGCGGCTGGCGCTCATGCCACGGCCGCCGCCACGAACCCAAGTGCACTTCATAGGCATTGATCGGCAGACGCCGCGGATCGGCCCGCCCGCGCATCGCCATCCATTCGGCGTCATGCCACGTGTGCTCATCGAGAGAGGTCACCAGCGAGCTGCTCTCGGGACGCAGCTGCATCGCAAAACCGTACGGATCCGCCTTGTGGAACAGATGTCCCTCGCGGCTGCGAATCTCGTATTTATACTCGGTGCCGACACCGAGCTCCGGGATGAACAATTCCCACACGCCCGATGAGCCGCGGGGTTCCATCACGTGAACGTCACCGTTCCATTGATTGAACGGTCCGACGACGCTGACGCGTTGCGCATTGGGCGCCCACACGGCGAACCGCGTGCCGTGGGCGCCATCGCGCACCACCGGGTGCGCACCGAGCTTCTCGTAGATTCGCTCGTGCGTGCCCTCGCCAAACAAGTAGAGATCGAAATCAGTGATGATCTGTGTGTCGTTCATAATGGGCTCCGACTGTGGGATAGGGGCTTCAAATCACCGGCCGGACGCCCCAAATGCGATCCGCGTATTCGCGGACGCTGCGGTCGCTCGAAAAGTAACCCATGCTCAAGCAGTTGATGGCTGCCTTGCGGCTCCATTGGTCCTCCTGAGCGTATAGCGCATCCACCTGATCCTGCGCCGCGGCATACGCAGCGAAATCCGCAAGCACCAGAAAGGGCTCGCCGTCGCTGAGAAGATGCCGAACGACGGGATCCGCGTCATCCCCTCGAGCAGGCGAAAAGAACCCGGAATTGATCAGATCGAGCGTCGCCTTGAGCTCAGGACAGCCCTCGAGCTCGCGCCGCGGCTGATAACCGGCAGCGCGCCTTGCGGCCACCTCACTCGCGGTGAGCCCAAAAATGAACACGTTCTCAGCGCCCACGTGATCGCGAATCTCGATATTCGCGCCGTCCAGCGTGCCTATCGTGAGCGCACCGCTCAACGCAAGCTTCATGTTTCCGGTGCCCGACGCCTCCATGCCCGCGGTCGAAATCTGTTGCGATAGATCGGCCGCCGGCACGATCTTCTGCGCGAGCGAAACGTCGTAGTCCGGAAGGAACACCACCCGCAGTTTGTCGCGTACGGCTTCGTCCGTATTGATGGTGCGCGCCACATTGTTGATGAGCTTGACGATGGCCTTTGCCATGGCGTATCCCGGCGCAGCCTTGCCGGCGAAAATCACGGTGCGCGGCACCACGTCGGCCCGCGGGTTTTCGCGCAATCGCCGGTAGCGCATCACGACGTGCAGTAGGTTCAGCAACTGTCGCTTGTACTCGTGGATGCGCTTCACCTGTACATCGAACAACGTGTCGACGCTGATCTCGATGCCGGTCCGACGCATCACCTCATGCGCCAGTCTCTGCTTATTGGTGCGCTTGATGCCGCGAAAATGCCGCCGAAACTCCGGCTCGTCGGCGGCGCCCACTATTCGCCCGAGCTCTTCAAGGTCGTTTTCCCAGGCAGAGCCGAGTCGTTGCGTGAGCAGCGCCGAAAGGCCCGGGTTCGACTGTTTCAACCAGCGCCGCACAGCGATGCCGTTGGTTACGTTGACGAATCGATCCGGATAGATCTCGGCAAACCCCGCGAACACGTTCCTGCGCATGAGATCGGAGTGCAGTTGCGCCACGCCATTGACGTGGTGGCTGCCGATGATCGCCAAATGCGCCATGCGTACCCGACGCTCGCCGTCCTCGGTGATGATCGACAAGCGCCGCTCTGCTTCCTGATCCTTCGGGCCGCGCGCTCCCACAGACTGCAGAAAATCCCGATTGATCAGGTAAATGATCTCCAGATGCCGCGGCAGCAGTCGTTGGAACAAAGCCACCGGCCAGGTCTCGAGCGCCTCGGGCAGCAACGTGTGATTCGTGTACGAAAATACCCTCGTGGTGATCTGCCAACTTTCAGGCCAACTCAAGCCGTGTTCGTCGATCAGCAGCCGCATCAATTCCGGGATCGCCAACGACGGGTGGGTGTCGTTCAATTGGATGGCGAGCGCTTCGGGCAGGGACGCCAGTGTGCGCCCCTCGCTCAAATGCGTCGCCAGCATGTCCTGGAGGCTCGCGCTCACGAAGAAGTACTGTTGCTTGAGGCGCAGCTCCTTGCCCTGCGGCGTGGAATCGTCCGGGTACAGCACTCGCGACAAGTTCTTCGCAGCGACTTGTTCGCGCACGGCAGCGTTGTAATCGCCCGCATTGAAGGCATCGATGTGGAACGGCGTGATGCCGCGGCCGGACCACAGCCGCAGATGATTGACGGTGGGGCTGCGGTTGCCCGGAATCAATTGATCGAAACCGATGGCGTAAATATCCTCGGTATCGACCCATCGATGCGGTTCGCCCACCCCTGCGGACGGCGCCGCCACATTGCGGCCGCCGAAGCGCACGGTATAGCGCACGTTGCCGCGCGGCGTTTCCCACACATTGCGCAGCCGCAGCCAGCTGCTCGCGATCTCGCGCTGACTCCCGTCGCTCGCCATCACCTGTGTGAATATCCCGTAGTCGTAGCGAATGCCATAGCCGACGGCAGGGTACTGCAGCGTGGCGAGCGAATCCAAGAAGCACGCCGCCAGGCGGCCCAACCCACCGTTGCCCAAACCAGGCTCCACCTCCTGGTCGGCGATGTCGTCGAGCTCATACCCCATGGCGCGCAAAGTCACGCGGGCTTCTTGCACGAGATCCCCATCCAGGCTGTACAAGGCATTCAACAATGAGCGCCCCGGAAGATACTCGAGCGACAAGTAACACACGCGTTTGACGTGGGCATTCGCCACGCGGCGCTGCGTGGCGAGCCAGCGCAGAGTCAACTCTTCGCGCACGGCGAGCGACAGCGCATCGTAGATGTCGCGAGGCGTAGCCTGATCCGGATTCTTGCCCATGGCGCGCGTGAGACGATCGAGCAGCGCCGCCTGCAGCGTTCCAGGCTGCAGAGCGACGCTTCGGCTCGTCGTGAACTGCGTCTCAAAAGCGTCCATATTACGGGCTATTATAGGGTCGTTACCCGGCTGAAGGGCGGTGAAACTCTCATTGCGGGGCATACATTGCGAAGTGCAGCGTTCCTTGCCGCAGGGTTGGCTCTGACTCTCGGCGCCTGCGCGACGCTGCCGGGTCCGGAGAAGAATCCAAGCGCAACGCCCGCTGCGGCGGGCGCTGCCGTCCCGCCGAGCGCGGCACCGGCGCCCTTGGACAGGAAGGCGCTCATGATCGACACGGCGGCCGCAATGCTCGGCCAGCCGTATCGATTCGGCGGCGCAGCCCCGGGCGGGTTCGACTGCAGCGGGCTGGTGGTGTACGCCGCAGGCGGTGCAGGGATTCAATTACCGAGGACTACGCGGGAACAACTGCAGGCGGGCGTGCCCATCCCGCGCGGCGAGCTGCAGGCAGGTGACCTCGTATTCATGCGTCTCGCGCACAAGGAGCTGCATGTGGGCATCGCGATCGATGGGGAACGCTTCATTCACGCCCCCTCGACGGGCGGCTACGTGCGGATCGATTCGCTCGCCGTACGGCCTTATTCCACAGGCTTCCTGAGCGCACGGCGCGTCATCGACAGCGCCGTCGGACGGCCCGGACCCTAGTCAGCTATACTGAGCGATTGGGGCGGCACACGTGGGGAGGATTGACCGATGAAGCTTTACTATAGTCCCGGGGCCTGCTCTCTCTCGCCGCACATCGTGTTGCTCGAGACCGGCCTGCCGTTCACCGCCGAAAAAACGGATCTCAAATCGAAGAAGACCGAGAAAGGTGTCGACTATTTCACGGTCAACCCCAAGGGATCCGTCCCGGCGTTGCTGCTCGACAACGGTCAGGTGCTCACCGAAGGCCCGGCCATCGTGCAATATATCGCGGACCAAAAACCCGATTCGGGTTTGGCGCCGCGCGCCGGTACCTTCGAGCGCTATCGACTGATGGAGATGTTGAATTACATATCCTCCGAAGTCCACAAGAGCTTCAGCCCGCTCTTCAGTCCGAGTGCTTCCGCCGATTGGAAGAAGGCGGCATTGGAGAATCTAGGCAGGAAATTCGACTGGCTGTCCAGTCATATCGGCAACCAGAAGTTCTTGATGGGGGATGATTTCACGGTGGCGGATGCGTATCTGTTCACGGTGCTCAGCTGGTCCGGGCATGCGGGAATCGAGCTGGGCAAGTGGCCCGTTCTCGCCGCCTATCACGCGCGCGTCGGCCATCGTCCCAAAGTGCAGGAAGCGCTCAAGGCGGAGGGCCTCATTAAGTGAGGGTCCGCGCCTCGGCCCGGGCGCCTCGGGGCGGGCGCGCTTAAGTTCAGCGCACCGCGACGTCCACGGCTTCGCTGGCCACCGCCGCAAACTGCAGGGATGCGAGCCGTGCATAGAGGGGACATTGCTGCAACAGTTCGGCATGCGTTCCCACCGCTATCTTGCGCCCATGATCCATCACGACGATGCGATCGGCCTTCAACACGGTCGCGAGCCGATGAGCGATAATGATGGTGGTGCGTCCCTGCATGAGCCGTTCGAGCGCTTGTTGAACCAGCCGCTCGGACTCGGCATCGAGTGAACTCGTAGCCTCGTCCAACAAGAGAATCGGCGGATCCTTCAGTATCGCTCTCGCGAGCGCGATGCGCTGCCGTTGGCCGCCCGAGAGCCGCGTGCCGCGCTCGCCCAAGAATGTGTCATATCCTTCAGGGAGCTTGCGCAGAAACTCGTCCGCCGCAGCGGCAACCGCCGCGGCCTCGATTTCCGCCCCGCTCGCGTCGGGCCGTCCGTAACGAATGTTCTCGCGTGCGCTCGCGCCGAAGAGCACGGTGTCCTGCGGTACCAGGCCGATCTGCATGCGAATGTCTTCCGGCCGCAGCTCGGCGAGGCGCCGATCATCGATCAAGACGCGGCCTGAATCCGGATCGTAGAAGCGCAGCAATAATTGAAACGTCGTGCTCTTGCCGGCGCCCGACGGACCTACGAACGCGACCGTCTCTCCCGGGGCCACGTCCAGACTGAAATTCGCGAGCGCGGCGCTTTCCGGCCGCGACGGGTAGTGGAAACTGACGTTGTCGAAGCGGATGGCGCCGCGCACGCGGGCCGGCAGTTGCAACGGGCGCGGCGGCGCGCTGATGGCGGGGCGCGCCTGCAGCAGTTCCGCCAGTCGTTCCATCGCCCCCGCAGCGCGCTGCACCTCGCCCCACATTTCAATCAATGCACCGGCGGAGCTTCCGACAAGAGCGGCGTACAGCAGAAACTGAGCGAGCTGCCCACCGGTCATCGCGCCGGCGAGCACCTGTTGCGCACCCAGCCATAGAACGAAGGTGATCCCGGCGAATACGAGCATGAAACCGACGGCCGTGAGCGCGGCCCGCACCCGCGTACGGCGTATCGCGGTCGCGAAACTCTCCTCGACCGCGTTGCGATAGCGCTCGCTTTGCAGCTCCTCCAGCGTGAACGCCTGCACCGTTTGGATCGCGTTCAGTGTCTCGTCCGCGAGCCCGCTGGTGTCCGCAATTCGGTCCTGCGAGGCCCGCGACAGTCTGCGCACGCGCCGGCCGATGACGATGAGCGGCACGACCACCATCGGGATCAGTACGAGGATGACGCCCATGAGCTTCGCGCTGGTGAGCCAGAGCAGGACCAGCGCGCCGATCAGGTTCAACGTCGAACGCAGGATGATGGACAGATTGACGCCGGATATCGCCTGCACCAGTGTGGTATCCGCGGTCAGACGCGAGAGCACCTCACCGACCCGGGTGGTTTCGTAGAACGTCGGATCCATGCGCACCACGCGCCGATATACCGCCGTGCGCAAATCGGCGACCACGCGCTCGCCGAGCCGGGTTACCAGATAGAAGCGCAGCGCCGCGAACGCCGCGAAGATCACCGCCGCAGCCAGAAAGCCGATGAAATATCGATTGATGGTGCTGACGTCGTTGGCGGCAAGCCCGTGGTCGATGAGCTGCCGCAACGCCAGCGGCAGCGCAAGCATGGCAACGGCCGCAACCAACAATGCGCCGAGCGCCGCCGCCATCATGCCGCGATAGGGCCGCAAAAAGGGCAACAACGCGCGCAACGGAGCGAGCGACCGGGCGCGCGGACGGTCGGCGGTGGCATCCATGCGCTTATGATCCCATAACTGCGCCACCGCCGCGGGCCTGAAGTTTCGCCGCAGATTCACCCGTTGCTCAACCACAACGCCCGCAACATGTCGATTCGCCCGCAATTGCCTTTACGACGCGGGGCCGCTATCTTGCGACAGGGATCGAGTACGAGCGCGCGTCAATAAATCCATAAGGGGATGCATCATGCTGGGACCTCGGCACGCTCTTGCGTTGCTTGAGCGGGACGTTTGGCCATGTGCCGCGCTCGTGTTGAGCGCGTTCGTCGCGGTGGCTGCTTCGCGCCCCGCGCTCGCCGACCCTGCGGACACCGCCGCGGAAACCCCCGCCGCCCCCGCCGCGCCGGCCGAGAGCGGTCCGTTGCAGGAAATCGTCGTGACGGCGACGCGCCACGAGGAGAGCTTGAGCAAGGTGGCGGTCAGCGTGACGGCGCTGACGCAGGAGGCCATGGACGTGCGCGGCATCAAGGACATCTTGGATGTCGCGCGCTTCACGCCCGGCATCAATATCGATAATTCGGGCACCAATAACATCGCCATTCGCGGCATCGCCTCCACCGGCGGCGCCGGCACCACCGGCATCTACCTCGATGACACACCGATTCAAATGCGCGCGCTCGCCTTCAATCCCGATGAGGCCTTGCCGCAAGCCTTCGACCTGGATCGAGTCGAGGTGTTGCGCGGCCCCCAGGGGACGCTGTTCGGCGCGGGCTCCGAGGGGGGCACGGTGCGCTACATCACGACCCAGCCGAGCCTGACCGAGACCAGCATCTACAGCCGCAACGAGGTCTCCTACACACAGGGCGGTACACCGAACTACGAGGTGGGCGTGGCGGGCGGCACGCCGTTGATCGACGGCACCTTGGGCGTGCGCGTCAGCGCTTGGTACCGGGAGGATGGCGGCTGGATCGACCGCATCGATCCGGTGACGCTCGAAGCGGCGCAAAAAAATGCCAACTACACCCAGACCAAGCTCGTGCGCATCGCGGCCATTTGGGCGCCTTCGGACCAGTGGAAAGTGACGCCGGCCTATTATTATCAGGACCGGTACGCGAACGACGTTCAGAACTATTGGCCGCTCTACTCCAATCCGGGCAGCGATCGCTTCGTGGATGCGAATCCCACGCAGCGCACGGTGCCCGACACCTTTTACATCCCATCGCTCAGGATCGAGGGCGATCTCGGCGCGTTCAATCTGATCTCGAACACCTCCTACTATCATCGCAAAGAGGAGACCGGTTACGACGGCACTCTCTACAACTTGGGCTTCTACCAGACCCAGCCGACGGCGGCCGAGGCGGCGCAAGGCGCGCTCCCCGTCTTCCCTCAGAGCGGCTTCCTCGTGCCGTTCCCGTTGCTCGACGGCGCTGGTTTGCATTTGCCGGCGGGTGCCACGAACTACCGGGCGCCGGCCTCGGTCGACAACGGCCAACAGAACTTGACCCAGGAAATCCGGCTGCAATCGGCGGATTTGACTGCGCCGCTGATCTGGACGACGGGTGTGTTCTTTTCCAACAACCGCCAGACGTATCTTGAACAGATTCACGATCCCTTGCTCAACGAGCTGACGGAAGCGGTGCTCGGCTTGCCCTACACGCAAGTCTTCACGGACCCCAATGGTAATCCGGTTCCCTACGATCCGCGCTTCCCCAATGATTCCTACTTCCTGCAGACCTTCTCCCAGGACAAACAAATCGCGCTGTTCGGCGAGGGAACGTACTCCTTTACGGACCAGTTCAAGACGACGATTGGCCTGCGCGAGTCGAGAACCAAGTTTTCGTTCAATACGCTGACCGGCGGCCCGCAGTTGTTCTTGGCGCCGCAAACCGGGTCCGGTGACAAGAAGGAGAACTCCTTCACGCCGAAGGTGAGCCTCGAATACCAATACGACCCGCGCGACCTTTACTACTTCACTTACGCCAAGGGCTTCCGTCCCGGCGGTGCCAACAACCCGGTGCCGTATGCGGCCTGCGGTATCGACTTCAGGAACTTTGGCATCCCAGGCGCCCCGGCCACGTTCAACTCGGACACCGTGGACAGCTTCGAGGTCGGAGCCAAGAATAATCTCGACAATCGAGTGAAGATCGCGAGCAGCATCTACTACATCCGCTGGCACAATATCCAGCAGGTCGTCGTTCCGCCCATCTGTCAAATTTCGTTCATTGCGAATTTGGGTCAGGCGGTGGCCAAGGGGGCCGACATTCAGGGCGAGATTGCCGTGACGGACAGCTTGACCGCCGAACTGACCGCGGGATACACGGATGCCCGATACACGCAAGCCTCCCGATTGTCGCAGACCGAGACGATGCCGATCGTGGCGAGCGGCGATGCCATCGTCGGCCAAAGCGGTCAGCCGGCGCCGCCGCTCACGCTCTCCCTGGGACTTGAATACAAATTCACGGTTTTCGAGCGGGAATCATTCGTTCGGGTGGACGATGAATACGAAGGTCGTCCCAAGTGGGCGGGGGCGTCGCAAGATCCCAACACGCTGCAGTACGACTCGGCGAACTACACGTTGTCGTCGACAAATTTTGCCTCGGCACGCGGCGGAATGAGCTTCGGCGAGTGGCATGTGGAAGTGTTCTGCGACAACCTCGCCAATTCGCATACCATCACGAATTACGAATGGTCGATCAATTCGCAGGTTCCCGGTACCAGTCGCCTGCAGCGCGACTTCACTTTCGTCCCGCGCACGGTCGGCCTCACTTTTCTATACCGCAGCAAGTGAGGGTCGCGCAGCGGGTCGCGTCACTGCGTAGCGTCAGTGCGACGCAGCAGCGCGGCGGAGATGACGCGGCGGCAACCGCGTGGGCAGGCCGCGCGCTCGCCTTCCCGCAACGCACCGATCGGTGAGTTTATTAAATGGGTATACAAATTAGATGCAGGACGGTTGCGCGTGTTTTGCCGCGATGTTACTGTCCCCGAAACCTGAGTTATCCGGGCATATAACAAATCGCGGGGATAAGATGCTAGCTACCCTCTCGAAGGCGATCACGGGGCCTGCCGGCCGGCATTTGTTGTTTTTCAGCACTTTGAGCGCAATCGGCGTGCTGACCGCAGCCACCGCGGCGCCGACCGACGCGAATACACCGGATACCGGCAACGCAGCTGCACCGGCGGCGGGCGGGTTGGAAGAAATCGTCGTCACGGCGACGCGCCGCGAGGAGAGCATCAGCAAGGTGCCGATCAGCATCACCGCGCTCACGCAGGATGCGCTCGATCAGAAGGGCATCCGCGATTTCTCCGAAATGGTGCGCTTCACGCCCGGTGTGTCGATCGACACCTCGGGCACGAACGCGATCTCGATTCGCGGCATTTCCTCCTCCGGCGGTGCCGGCACCACCGGCATCTACATCGACGACACGCCGATTCAAATGCGCGCGCTGGGATTCAACCCGGACGACACGCTCCCCAAGACCTTCGACATGGACCGCGTCGAGGTGCTGCGCGGGCCGCAGGGCACGCTGTTCGGCGCGGGCTCCGAAGGCGGCACCGTGCGCTACATCATGACGCAGCCGAGCGTCACCCAGGAATCTACCTATGCGCGCACCGAGGCATCCTATACTCAGTACGGGCAGCCGAACGGTGAACTCGGCATCGCCCACGGTGGCCCGATCATCGACGGCGTGCTCGGATATCGCGTCAGCGTCTGGGGCCGCTACGACGGCGGCTGGATCAACCGCGTCAATGATACGACCGGCGCGATCACCGAAAGTAATGCCAACTACGCCAGCACGTTCGCGGCACGGGTGGCGATGCTGTACAGACCCGCGGAGAACGTGAACATCACGCCGGGCGTGATGTTTCAGAACAAGCAGCAGAATGACCTCTCGACCTACTGGCCCGCCTACTCCAACCCCGGCGCCGGACAGTTCAACAACGCGACGCCGGAGCGCATCCCGATCCCCGATGAGTACTATCTGCCGGCGCTCAAGATCCAGGTCGATTTCGCGCACATGACCCTGATCTCCAACAGCTCTTACTACAGTCGCAATGAAACGGACTCCTACCAGGGCACGGCCTACGATCTCGCCTACTATCAGGCGATCGGCTGGCCCAACGCTTTGGGTCTGGGCCCTACCCCTCTCGGCTGCGGTCCGCTGTCGACCACCGCGACGGAGCCTTGTTCCTGGTATCCGCTGCTCAATGCGAGCGGGGTCCATCTGCCGCCGGGCTTCACCAACTACGTGACGCCGAACACCATGACCAACCAGCAGCGGACCTGGACGCAGGAATTCCGCTTGCAATCGACCGACACTGACAGCCGGTTGAAGTGGACCGTGGGGGCCTTCTGGTCGCTCGCGCGCGAACTCAGCATTGAGAACCTCAGTGATAACCAGATCGAGCAGTTCATCCCGGCGCTCTACGGCGCGGCGAATACTCCGGACAGCCTATTTGGCCCCTACTATTACTGTAACGGCCAGGGCACTCCGCAGCCGGCCTCAGCCCCGGTCCCGAACTGCTCCATTTATTACAACAACAACGTGAGCCATGACCGGCAGATCGCCGGTTTCGGTGAGGCGACCTACAAACTGACGGACCGCCTCGGACTGACCCTCGGCGGCCGCTACGCCAAGATGGGGTTTTCGCTGTCGCATTATGCAAATGGCTACGAGAACTACGGTCCGGGCTTCGCCGGCGGCTCGGAGAGTGAGAACGCTTTCACGCCGAAGGTGGGCCTGACTTTCCAGGCGGACGAGAAGGACTTGTACTACACCACGTACGCGAAAGGCTACCGTCCGGGTGGCTACAATCCGCCCTTGCCCCCGTACTGCGCGCCTGGCCTGATGCAGTTGGGCTTTGCAAACGGGGAGGCTCCCTTGACCTACGGCAACGACACCACACAAAGCTACGAGATCGGCTCGAAGAACAATTTCGCGGACCGCCTCAAAATTGCCTCGAGCGTGTACTACATCAAGTGGAACGGCATCCAGCAGAACGTCTATGTGGCGGGCGACTGCGGATTGCAGTTCACCGAAAACCTGGGCACCGCCGTGGCGAAGGGCTTCGACTTGCAGGCCGACGCGAATATCGGCGGGGGCTTGTCGGTCGAGACATCGGTGGGCTACACCAGTGCGCGCTTTACCAAGACCTCTCCGTTCAACCGCGCCATCGACGGCGATGCGATCTCGGGTGAAGCGGCGATCAACTACAGCCCAGGCACGAATCCGCCCTGGTCGATTGCGATCGGGCCACAGTACGACTTCAGGGCCTTCGATCACGACGCATTCGTGCGTGCCGACTGGGAATACTCGAGCCGCAATCCGTGGCTGGCGCCGGTGCAGGACCCGCGCAGCACCCAGTTCAACCCGAACTCCTACACGCTGCCCGCGACCAGCTTCACCTCGCTGCGCGCCGGCCTCAAGTTGGGCAACTGGCAGGTCTCGGCGTTCTGCGACAACCTCTTCAACTCGCAAACCGTGCTCAACTATGCGCAGGTGCAGATCGACTCGTTCAATCCGAGCTATCTCGCGAACCCGCTCGCGCCTACCTCGGTACAGCAGAATAATTTCACGTACCGCCCGCGCACGTTCGGTATCACGGGGACCTTCCGGATGTGAGCTCCGGCTCCGGCCGGCCGGCTGCTTCGCCGGCCGGCCCCTATCAAGCGACCGCGCGCGTGGACTCGACGCCCAACGCATCCTTGAGCGCGGCGCAGAGCAGATTCAATCCCTCCTCCAGCAGTGCATCGGGGATGGTGAGCGGCGAGAGCAGTCGCACCACATTCGCCTCGGTACCGCAGGACAGCAGGATCAAACCGCGCTTCTCCGCGTGCGCCAATATCGAGGCCGTCAGCTCCGCATCGGGCTCCTTCGTTTTCGGATCCTTGACCAACTCGAAGGCCACCATCGCTCCGAGACCGCGCACGTCACCGATGCGGGGAGACTCCTTCGCGAGGACCTGAAGCCGAGACTGCATCTTCTGTCCGATGCGCGCCGCCCGCGCGCACAGCTCTTCGGCTTCGATCACATCGAGTACGGCATGGGCGGCCGCGACGCTGATCGGATTGCCCCCATAAGTGCCTCCCAATCCTCCGGGATGCGCGGCATCCATGATGGCAGCCCGGCCGATCACCCCGGAGAGCGGAAAGCCGCCGCCCAAGCCCTTGGCCACGGTGATGAGATCGGGCACCACGCCGGAATGCTCGATCGAGAACATTTTTCCGGTTCGAGCCATACCGGCTTGCACTTCGTCGGCAATCAGCACAATGCCGTGCTCATCGCACACGCGCCGCAGCGCCCGCAGGAATTCGAACGGCGCGACGTTGAAGCCGCCCTCGCCCTGCACCGGCTCAACGACGATGGCGGCCACCGACTTGGGATCGACATCGCCGTGAAACAGCCGCTCCAGATCGGCGAGCGCCTGTTCGGTGGTAATGCCCCGATAGGGCTGCGGGAACTCGGCGTGATAGACCTCGGCGGGAAACGGTCCAAAGCCGCGCTTGTACGGCATAACCTTGCCCGTGAGCGCCATGGTCATGAGCGTGCGCCCGTGAAAGCCGCCGGAGAAAGCGATGACCGCCGAGCGCTTGGTGTAGTAGCGCGCGATCTTGATCGCGTTCTCGACCGCCTCGGCCCCGGATGATAAAAACAGCGACTTCTTCGCAAAATCCCCCGGCGCCAGAGCGTTCAGGCGCTCCGCCAACCTCACATAGGACTCGTAAGGCGTCACGTGAAAGCAGGTGTGGGCAAAGCATTCCATTTGCTGCGCGACGGCCGCCATCACCCGCGGGTGCCGATGCCCGGCATTGAGCACCGCAATTCCGGCAGCGAAATCGATGTAGCGCCGGCCATCGACGTCCCAGAGCTCGGAGTTTTCCGCTTTGGCCACGTAGATGCCCTTGGTGGCTACGCCGCCGGCAACGGCCGCAGCCTTCCGGGCCTTGAGTTCTGAAGATTTCGACATCGCAGCTCTCCCCCAAAATACGCAGCCGAGGCGCGGAACGGTATCATTGAGCAAGGTTTTGAGCAAAAATTAAGGCCCCCATGAGCACGGCGGAATTTCCCCTGGCGACGCCTGCGGAGCCAAAAGCGAAAAGCGGAACGCTCAGCGTGCGTGTGCAGCGTGCCACGCTGACCGGGCGCATCGAACAGGACGATCGGGTGGCGGTTGAAGCGCCGCTGGAGTTTCAATTGCACCACCCCTCCCTGGGGCTGGAACCGGCGTCTTTCGGCACGACCATGCGGACCCCCGGCGACGATGAGTGGCTTGCGGCGGGGCTGCTGTACGGCGAAGGAATCATCAACCAAGCGTCGGATATCGATGCGATCGAAACGAGCACCCGGCGCCCCAATGTGGTCAATGTGCGCCTGCGTCCGACCGTTTCGCTGGAACCGCAAACGCCGGCGCGCCGCTTCTCCGCGGGGTCGAGCTGCGGAGTCTGCGGCACCACCGGGCTCGATGCCGCCATTGCGCGCGCCGCCGCCACCCGCATCAAAGACCAGGGCAGTATGGAGCTGTCGGTCTTGCTGCGGCTCCCCGGCCGCATGCGCAAATCTCAATCGAAATTCGGCGACACGGGCGGCATCCACGCCGCGGCCTTGTTCGATCTGCAAGGGACGCTGTTGAGCGTGGCGGAGGACGTAGGCAGGCACAACGCCTTTGACAAACTGGCGGGGGAAAATCTGCTTTCAGGCCGCCTGCCGCTGTCAAATCACGCCATTCTGTTGAGCGGCAGAGCAAGCTTTGAGCTCGTGCAAAAGGCGCTGCGGGCCGGCGTGGCCGTGCTCGCCGCCATAGGCGCGCCCTCCAGCCTCGCGGTGCATCTTGCCGTGGCATCCGGCCTCACGCTGGTGGGGTTTCTGCGCGAGACCCACTGTAACGTGTATGCAAATTCCCAGCGCCTGACGGGCGCTGGAAACTGATACTGCCGCTGATCGTCGACTAGTTCACTTGGTAGCCGCGGCCTTGCAGACACGCCGACATGGCGCGGTCGAAATTGCTGTGGCTGCGATCGGCGTCTCCCGCCGGCACCCCACCGCCGGGCTGGGTCGGATCGAAGCCGGTCTGAGTGGTTGCCCAATTATGGCACTCATATTCGTCCGCGGCCTGTTGGTCCTTGGTCTGGCCGTTCTTGGGATAAATAATGACATCCGGCTGAGCACTCGGGTCGGGCGAAGGCGCAACATCGCCCCCATCGGGCGGCAGTGAGGATTGATCGGCATCGCCCGGCGGATTCACGACGGCGTAGCCGCCTTGATCCGGCTGCCACGTGTAGTACGCATTGTCTGCGTAATAATACGGAATACCGCCAATCCAAACGGTCGAGTAAAAGGGCGGTAACGCGGAAATTACAAGACCCACAGGTGGTGTGACCACGACGAATCCCCCGCCCCTCGGCGCATACCAAACTCCCCCGCTGAAGTAATACCGCGCACCGCCCCGGTAGTATGGGCGGTAATCCGTCGGTAGGGAGTGCGTCAGCGTACCGACCGGCGGGTAGTAGCGGCCATGGTTGTAGCGTGTGTCCAGGACTTGGCCACGGCCATCGATAGACGGTCTTGCGGTTTGCGGGTACGTCGCATGCGGGCGCTGGGTTTGTTGCGGGTACGTTGCCTGGTAGTGCGGCGCTGGCGGGCGCGCTGCCGGCGGGTGCGGCGCCTGCGCGGGCGGCGCAGCGTGGCCCTCCGGTCGGGGTCGCGGCTCATCCGCCGCAGCGGACGGGTGCCCCTGCGCGCTCCACAGCAGCACGCCGAGGCACAGCAGCGCACTACGCGCTCTTTGAGTCATGGGCTACCGCGGCTAGCTCACGGTATAGCCGCGACCTTGCAGGCAGGCGCCCAGCGCGCGGCGATAGGAATCCGCTTGCGCGCGTCCCGCTGCTGCGGCTTGGTTGATCTGCTGCTGAGTCATGTGCGCCTGCGCCTGCGCGTTGGCATCCGCAGCCGAACCCACGATCGCACCGGCGGCTCCCCCCACCACCAGGCCGGCCCCGGCATTTCTCGGACCCGCGACGAGGGCACCCAAGATGGCGCCCGTGACGGCACCCGCAGCCGTGTTCGCGCCCGGCGGAGTGGCCGGCTGCACCACGACCCGCGCATACGGGTTGGCATCCGGACGGCTCGGATCCACGCCAGTTTGCTGGACTGCCCACACATGGCATTCATAGCGGTCCCGATCGGTCTGCTGGGGACTTTGGCCGTTACTTGGATAGACGAAGATCTTTTGCGGCGGCGGAGGCGGTGCGGGCACCGCGACTACGCGCGGTGGCGGGGCCACACAGGCGGCCATCGCAACGCCAAGCGCTAGCACGGTGCCACAGCGCAGCACCCCCGCAAAGCGTGGAAAATGTACAAATCTCATGTGCTTAAGAACCTCCGAACCTCTCAAATTCAACGCAGAACTGACCGATCGGTTGACAGCAAAGGCCTCGCATAGTTCGAAAGGGCGCGCATAGTCAGCCTGCGGGCAGACAGGCTCCTAGGGCTTTTCCGGCTTACGGAATTTCAATATGAACTGGTCGGTACTACCGCGGATCGAGGGATCGAACACCTTGACCGTGTGCGGATCGCTCGAATTGCGCAGCAGATCGCTGCTGCCCACGAACACGAAGCCCGCGGCGAGCACTTCCTTTTTCACGGTCTGCGGATCGATTCTATGTAAAGTCGCCGTTTCAGCGGCTCCTGAGCCCGGCGCTGCCGCATGATCGAGGATCAGGTAGATCCCACCGGGCTTCAGCGCTTCAAACACCAATTGATTGAACACGGTCAGATCGAGCCCCGGAAAATTGTGCAAATCGTGATAGTTCTGCGAGGTCCACACCAAATCGACCGGGACCGGCGCCTTGAGCCGACTGAACGGCTCGACCACCACGCTCACATTAGAATAGTTCGGATCAGCCGCCAGCGCCTTGACGCGTGCCGCAAAATCCGGCGTGCCCGCCGGCGCGTTCGGCGAGGGCGCGGGTACCAGGGCATACACGTGACCGGCACCACCGACGATTTTGCTGAAAAGGCGCGTGAAGTAGCCGCCGCCCGGCAGCAACTCCGCAATTTGATCGCCTGGCCGGGCGCCGGCGAACGCCAGCGTTTCCGCCGGCTTGCGGTTCACGTCCCGTTCCCGGTCGGCGGGAGGACGATTCGGGTCGGCCACCGCGGCCGCGATGAAGTCGGGAATCGCCGTCGCAGGCGGTTGGACGGCGGCCGCGGCAAAAGTGCCCACGAGCAATGCGGCTAGGAATATCGGAAAGCGAATCATTGGAAATCTCCCCAGGTAGTGGCAAAGCACGTAGCGGAAATCCGGCCGATTCTACCACCGGTGCGCCGACCGCACGGGCGCGCAGCGGGCCCCCGCGCGGCACTGCGCCGTCGCACGCGGCCGCGTATGATCGGTGCCACCGAACTCGCAAAAGGCCCTTGCATGAGTCTCAGTGTTTTCGATATTTTCAAAATCGGCATCGGTCCGTCGAGCTCTCACACGATGGGACCGATGAATGCGGCGCGCGGCTTCGCGCAACTGCTGGCCGCTCGCGACTTGCTCGGACGCACCACTCAGGTATCAGCGCAACTGTACGGTTCGCTGGCGCTTACCGGCCGCGGACATTGCACCGACCGAGCGATTCTGCTGGGGTTGGAAGGCTTCAGCCCCGACACCATCGATCCGGCCCTGATTGAACCGACCTTGACCAGAATCCGCACGGGCGGCCGCATTCGTCTGCTGGGCCGGCACGAGATCGCCTTCGACGAGCCGCTCAATCTGTTGTTTCACATCGATCAGGTGCTGCCGGGACATTCCAACGGGATGCGCTTTACCGCGCACGATGCGGCGCTCGACGTGCTGGCGCGCGAAGAGTACTACAGCATCGGCGGCGGCTTCGTCGTACAGGCTGGAGCCGAGGCCGGCGTCGGCGAATCGCGAGTCAAGCCGCCCTACGAGTTTGATTCCGCGGCGCGTCTGCTCGAGCTCGCACGCCGGCAGGGGTTGGAAATCCACGAATTGATGCTGGCTCGCGAACGGGCGTGGTACAGCGACGCCGACATACGGGCACGGCTCATGCGCATCTGGCAGGTGATGCAGGAGTGCGTGCGCCGCGGCTTTGAAGCCCAAGGGTTGCTGCCCGGTGTGCTCGGCGTGCGCCGGCGCGCGCCCAAGCTGTACCGGCAACTGATGAGCGGGGACCCCTCGAGTCCCATGCACGCCCTCGATTGGGTCAATGTCTTTGCGCTCGCGGTCAATGAAGAAAATGCCGCGGGCGGACAGGTGGTCACGGCGCCGACCAATGGCGCGGCCGGAATCGTGCCGGCCGTGCTGCACTACTATCGGCGCTTCGAAGCGGGCGCCGACGATGACGGCGTCATGCGCTTCTTGCTCACGGCCGCGGCCATGGGCATGCTTTACAAACAAAATGCGTCGATCTCCGGCGCCGAGATGGGATGCCAGGGCGAGGTCGGCGTAGCCTGTTCAATGGCGGCGGCCGGACTGGTGTCGGCGCTGAACGGCAGCAATGAACAAATCGAAAACGCCGCGGAGATCGGCATGGAGCACAATCTAGGCCTTACCTGCGACCCGGTAGCCGGATTGGTCCAAATCCCCTGCATAGAGCGTAATGCCATGGGTTCGGTCAAGGCCATCAACGCCGCGCGGCTGGCACTGCGCGGCGACGGCTCGCACAAGGTGTCGCTCGATCAGGTCATCGCGACCATGCGGCAAACGGGCCTGGACATGTCGACCATTTATAAGGAAACATCACGGGGCGGTCTTGCCGTGAATGTGCCGGAATGTTGAACCGGCACCCCGCTGCATCTTTACTTGGAATTCAGCAGCACCGTGGTGTCGAAGCTCTCGAAACTCGTGACCACGCGCCGGTAGGCGTTATGGATGATGCGTTGGGCGCTCTTGTCGGCGCGCGTTCCGAGCAGCATGCGAACCACCACGTCATCCGCGGGGCGTGCGCTGTCTTCACTCAGGAGCTGGTAGCTGAAGCGCGACAACCGCTGAATGATTTCCGTGGAAAATCGCAGGCGGCTGATATCGTGCCCGTCACCCGCTCCGACTTTGGACTCCTCCGCCACTTCGCCGATCAAGCGCGTGATGAAGCGAGCCTTGTCGACCAGACCGAGATCGCTGAAGAACTCGATTTCCGACTGAATGTTCATCCGGCAGGGAAGAAATCTATGGGCTTGGTCGCGGTCAGCGTCGCCACGTCCTTCGCCTCGAACTTGAACAGACGAATGCGCGCCAGGAGTTTCGTCTCGAACTCGGGGTCATTGAGTTCGCTCGATATGATGTGCGCCGCGGTAATGTCCCCGGAAGGCGCAATGGTCAATTCGATGACCACCTTGCCCTGCAACGCGGGGTTGTCGCGCAATGCGCGCGCGTACATGGCATCGATGGCACCTTTGTTCTTGGTGAACACCAGAGCGATTTCATCCGCGCTGCGCGAGGCCTTGCCGCTGCCGCCCCCGCGCGTCGAACCCGAACCCTGGGACCCCGATGCCAACGTCGGATCCTTCACCTGCGCCACGCGGATGCCGTTTAACGACCCGGACCCCGCAGCAAGTCCGCTGCTCGTGGGTGCGCTGATGCCGCCGCTGGTGCCGCCGGCTTTCGATGTGATGATCGAGCGCGTCACCATGCTGACATCGCCGGGGTCGGTGGTCTTCGGCTGGTTCTTCGCGAATTTATCGAGATCGAGGTCGCGCAACGCCGCTAGATCGTCCATGCTCGCGAGGAGGCCGCTCTTGGATGCCTTGACGCGCGCGTCCACCGGCGGCGGCACCGGTTTGGGCGTGACCGGCACCTTCTCCAGCGGCTTCTCCGGCTTTGGCGGCGGCGGCGGCGGCGGCGGGGGCGGCGGCGGCTCCATCACCAACTGCACCACTCTCTCGGGCAGAGATTCGGTGTTCACGACCCGTTCGCGCCGCGGCAGAAAGGGCATGAGCACCGCAATGATCGCGAAGACGATGGTGAGGTTGCGCAGAATGACGCGAAAGCGCCGCTCCATCTCCTCGGACGGCGACCACGGCAGTTCATAGCGCCGGTAGTACGGAGCCAGGCCGGTTACGGTGGAGGCGCGCTGCGCGGGGTTTGCGGCCGACATATTAACTCGCCGCCCGCTCGCGCTCGACCACGGCGAACAACACCTTGCCGTACTCCGCGTCGCTGCAGGTCAGCATGATTTTCTTGAGGAGACTATAGGGCGTGCTTTTATCGCCCATGATCGTCACTTCGCGTTTGGAGATGTCGATCTGCCGGGCGCCGCGTAGAGTGCGATCGTTCTGCGCCATCAATGCGGCCTTGAGCGGCGCGAACACCGGGCCCGGGCTGGCGACGACCTGCGCCACCGAACCGACCAATTGGCCGTCGACGTACACGGAGTCCTTGGTCACCATCACCACGACCGAGGCGCTCGGCTTGCGGTCCGACAGCGACTGCGGAATCGAAATATTCTTGGAATTCGGCAGAATATCGACCTCCGCAGTGTGCGCGAGCAGGAACACCACCAGGATGGTCATCATGTCGATGAAGGGGATCAGCGCGTAGTGATTCGCGCCGTGCCGGCGTTGACGGTGTCGCTTGATTCGGTACGAAGTCATGTCGGCGCGTCCGCGATCGCTATGTCGGGAAATAGTTCCGCCTTGGAAAAGGGCGCCACCGGCAATTGGTATACGCGCACTGTATCCATGACCTGCACCAGCGTATCGTAAGACACCGCCGGGCCGGGCAGGATCGTCGCATCGGTCATTTGCGGAAATTGCGATTTGACCCTGCGCATGAACACCGACAAATTCTCGAGGTCATAGCCGCTCGCGGTGTTCTCGAGCACCTTGAGCGGACCCGAATTGCGGTCGTTGATCAGCAGATCGTTGGGCCGGATGATCACTTCGAGCTTGAGCCCCTTGGGCAGGTCGAGCGGCGCCGCATTGCTGCTCGCCGGCAAATTCAGCTGCAATATGTTCGTCTTGGAAAACACCGCGGTGAAAATCAAGAAAAACACCAAGATCACCATCATGTCGATCATCGGCACGATGTTCAAATCATCGCGCCCCTGGTGATAGCGGGCGTGATTGCGTCGGACGAGGCTCGCGGACTTTGACTTCATGAGTGCTGCACCTAGGCTGAGCGGTTCAATGAATTCCTAAATGGTGCCGCGGGCGGTAGAGGCGCGCGCCGGCGCGGGCGGCGCTTGCGGTGCCATCGCCGGTTCATGCCCCTGGCGCTCCGTGATGGAATTCAAGAATTTCACAGAGGCAATTTCCAAGCTGTCGATCAGCGAGGTGCTCTTCGATTCGAGAAACATGTGTGCCGTCAACAGCGTGATGGCAACGCCCAATCCCGACGCCGTGTTGTTCATGGCGACCGAAATGGCGGCGGCGAGCAAGCTTGCCTTCTCCGCCGGATTCGCGGTCGCCACCGCGCCGAAGGCGCTGATGAGGCCGGTGATGGTGCCGAGCAAGCCGATGAGCAGGCCGACGTTGGCGAGCGACGACAGGTAATGCGTGCGCTTTTCGATCCGTGGTATGACCTCGAGGAGGCTCTCGTCCATGGCTTTCTCGATGTCGTCGCGGCGCCGCGCGCTGGCCACCCGGGCCACTCCGTAATTGAGTATCGTGGCGATGGACGCTTTCGAATTTTGCGTCATTCCCACGACCTGCTTGAAGTTACCGGAGCTCAAGGCGGGGACGAGCTTGTCCCACAGAGTGCGGTTGCGCAAGGTTTCGCGGGTCAGGTACACGTATCGTTCGATGGCAATCGAGACGCCGACCACGAAAATCAGGGCCAACGGGTACAGGAACAACCCGCCGTCCTTGAAGAAATTGATGATGGAACTCATGAAATTCATCTCCTAGAAAATGCCGACCCGCTGCCAAACCAGAGATTCAACCAGATTCCGTAAAATCGGCTATGACTTACTTCTCACCCTTCGCCGGTGACCTCGATGCACCATTTTGCGCCGCATCGGCTTTCACAGCCTCGTAATAAATCACCTCGCGCTTGAACTCGTCGCGATCGACGGGCGCCAGCGCCTCATCCAATAGGCTGTTCATGGGTTTGCCTGAGAGGTCGCCGATATCCGATCTCTTCCATGGCACGATATACATGACCTTCGGCTGTTCCCGATCACCCGTCACGGTGGCCGTCCCCAATTCGAGCCGATCGGTCGCGGTGGATTTCTGGCCGGCTGCGCTCGTGCGGGTCGTGGCAGCGCGCTGCGTGCGCGATGCAGGCGCCGTCGGCTCGGGCGGCGGTGAGCCGGCCGGCTTTGTCGAGGTGCCGGCGGGCGCCGCGTCGGGCGCCATCGCGGAGGCGGGCGAGGTATCGGCGCGCGGCTCGCCGGCCTCCGTTAGCGCAGTGTGTGACGATTGCGTGACAGGGCTGCTCGGCGCCGGCGCCGAGGGCGAGGGCGAGGGCGAGGGTGAGGGTGAGGGCGACTGTGCCGCGGCAACTCCCGCCGACCAAAGGACTATCCATCTCGAGACCTTGAATGCGGCGTTCATGCGGGCTCCTTCTTCCCTGCCGGCGCCGCTGCGCCGACGCGTTTACGCAGTTCAATCACCCAGCCGGCCACTTGCTTGTTCTCGCCGGCCAGTGTGAGGTAATGCTCGAACTGTTCGAGCGCCTTTTGCGGCTCGGAGAGATACAAGTCATAAAGCACGCCCAAGTTCAGATACGCCGGCGCATAGTTGGGGTCGGTCGCTATCGTACGCTGATACGCCGCTTCGGCTTCCGCAAATTTTCCGAGATTGCGCTCTACGATGCCGAGCTCGTTGCTGGCGACGGCATCATCCGGGTTGCGTTCGAGCGCCGCCTTGAACGCAACCTCCGCCTCGGCGTAGTGCGACTCGTGCAAATACAGCAAACCGAGATTCACTTGCGGTCCTGCGAATTCGGGATAGGCCAGTGAAAGTTGTTTGAACTCCAATTCCGCGTCGCTGCTGCGGCCGGCCCTCATCATATTCAATGCTTGTGCATATTGCTGTGCCGCACGCTCGGGCACGGGTGCGGCGCTCGCCGCTGCCCCGCCCGTCCCTGCGCCGCCGGTCGCGGCGGTTGAGGCTGCTGCTGCAGGAACAGCGTGCGCGCTCTTGGTCCCGGCAGCGGCACTCGCGGGGGCGGCGCTACTCGCGGGGGCGGCGCTACTCGCGGAGGCGGCGCTACTCGCGGAGGCGGCGGCCGGCGCCGCCGCCCCTTGCGGTGTTTGCGGCGCAGGCCGCGGCGGCGCGCTATGGCAACCCGCCGCGATCGCCAGCGCGGCCAAGCTAACGAATCGATTCGACCAGCTGCTCACCGATTTCCACCTTGGCATAACGGCCTGGATTGAGTTGTGCCAGCGCAGCAAAGCTCTTCTGCACCCACTCATCGTAGGTGCCGTCCTTGGTCCGCGCGGTATTCACTTCATGCAATTTGATCGCCTTCTCTTCGAACGGGAAGGCCTGCTCCTCGAGCAATACGTCGTACTGCTCCATTTCATCTTTGGAGAGATTCTTCGGCCGTTCCGAACTCATCAGATCCTTACCCAGCTGGCGGTACAACTCGGCACTCTCGTAAGTCGCTGCGGTCGTCACCTCCGCCACTTGGTAATCCGCCGCTTGGGTATAGGCGTTGAGCGCCGCCTCCATGGCCTTGCGCTTCTCGGCTAAGGATTTTTTGAGCGGTATCACGAGCTTGATGCGCATGAACTCCTCGCGCGCCGGAGCGGCGAGGGTCAGCGTCGCCTTCGCGGCCAACACCTTACTTCGATCCGTGCGCGACGCGCCAGCCGCCCGGTCGGCGGCGATGATTTCTCGGAGCCAGTAATCCCGGCCGCTGAGATCGCCGGACTTCGCGGCGATTACGCTCAGTTTATTGCGTGCTTCCATGGCCGGATTCAGGGGCTGCGGAAAATGCTTCACGAAAGCCTCGAGCATACTGCGCGACTTCACGGTATTGCCGGCCTTATCGTAGAGATCGGCCGCCTGCAGGGTCGCTTCGCGCTGCACGTCGGCGCTCTCCGCCGGCGACTGTGCGATTTGCTCGAACTCGACGGCTGCCTGACCGGGTCGGTTCGACTCCGAATAGGCGACCGCGAGCTTGCGCGTGACATCCGCCTGCAGCGGACTTTGCGGAAAGTTGTGCCGAAAGCCCTCGAGCACTACGATGGCGCGGTCCCACTGCTTCTCGGTGATCAGCAGCGCCGCGGCGTCGAAGTCCGCGTTTGCACGCACCTTCGAGGTCGGCGCCATTTTCGAAACGCGCAAAAAGTCTTCCACTGCGGCGGCATTGTCGCCGGCCTTGCTTTTCTGTTCACCCTGCTTGTAGATCGATGCCGCGAGCCGCTCGACGATCACGGGCCGCTCGGGATCGCTGGGCGACATCAGTGCCTGCGCACTCGCATAGCCCGCTTCCGCCTTCTCGAAATCACCCTGCTCGAAGTTCGAGTTTGCGATCACGGTCCAGGCGGTGCGCTGTTTGTCGGCATCGACCGGGGGTTGACGCGCCAACAGCGCCTGCGCCGCCAGAGTCGCGCGCGAATAGTCTTTCTCGGCATACAGCTCGGTGGCGGCGCGCGTCAGCACTTGCGCACTTTCCGGGTGCAAGGGGAAGGCCTGAGCGAATTTCAACGAGCTGTCGACACCGCGCCGGTGGACCTTGGCCTTGACATCGCCGGAGAGCGTTTCTTCCGCTTTGCCGTACGCCACGAGGGCGGCATAGCCTGCCGCCGCGGCCTTCTCGTTGCTGCCATAGCTGTAGGCCGTGGTCTCGTACTCCTGCGCGGCATCGAGATACTGCTTGCTTTCGAACAGGGTATCGGCCAACAGGTAATTGGTAACCGCGGAATCCGGATCGTCGGGAAACGATCTCAGGTAGCTGCGATACCATCGCGCCGCCTCTTCGTAGTCGGTCACATCCTTGGTGCGCTGCGCCTGCGCATGGTAGTACTGCGCCACGTCCTTCAGATTGATCTTCAGCTCGGCCACGACCTTGGGCTCACCCTGCGGCGTCCGGCCCTGCCAGTAGGGCGTGCCGTAGCTGTAGTTCTCGACGAACTCTTTCTTGCCCTGCAGTACGAGCTGCGGGAAACCGCCCTTGGAGTACGCCTCGATGGCCTGCATCTCCAGCAGAGGCGCCTTCTCGTTATTGCGGTCTTGCGAGACGAAGGCGCGATAGGTGTCCGCGGCATCGGTGTACCGCTCCTTTTCGATGTACAGATCGCCCAGGCGCGCATACAGCAGGTAATAATACGGCCGCGGCTTGCGGTGCTTCACGAATTCGTCGATCGTTTTTGGACCGTCCGCATAGGAGAACGTGATGGACATCACACGAAACGTATCCTCGACCAATTCTCGATTCGGACGACTCAAAGAGTCGATATCGATCAGCTGGCTGGAATCCTTCTTGGACACCATCACCGAATCGAGCACGCCGGCGAAGGACCCCAAGCTGCGCTCGCTGTCGCCCTGTTTGAACAAAGACCAGCCGTGCTTATAGAGACTTTGATTGTAGAACTGAGACGTGGGTCCAAATTTTATGACGGCTTCATATGCCGCCTGGGCCGCGGCATAGGCCTTGTTCGAGAACAGCAGCTCGCCGCGGCGAAATTGTGCCTCGTCGACGTAACGGCTATTGGGATAGCTCGCCACCAGCCGATCGAGCGAGGCCAGGGCTTTATCCGGCTGCGCATTGAGCTCGTAGGCCCGCGACAGTTGGTAGAGCACCGAGTCATTGCGTTCGTACTTGGGGTAGGTTTTCAGCAATGCGGAGTAAAGGTGGATGGCCTCGGTGGCGCGCAACCCCTCGTTGGTCGCCAATTCACGTGCGATGCGCTCGGATTCGGAGCTCTCCAAATTGAGGTCGGCCAAGCGCCGCATCGCCTCCTCGCGCAGCGCAGCATCACCTGCATTCAAGTCGAGAAAGCGCTTGTAGCTCTCCATGGTCTTATTGCTGTCCACGCCCTGCGGCGGGTTGGGGCTCACATCGACTTGCTGACCCTCGAGATCCTTGATAGTCGCCGGCTTGTTGGGGGTACCGGCCGTCGCGGGCGCGAGCGCGCAGCAGCCCAAGGCGGTCAAAGCGACCGCGAATGAAATGCCTCTGAGCGCAGGGATCATGGATGCGCCTTCGGCTTTTCGCTCGTCGCCTTATCGTAGATCGCGGCCAATTCAAAGCGCGCCTGGATCTGATAGGTCTCGATGCGCTGCTTCTGGCGGCCCAATTCTTCGATGGCGAGCGCCTGCAGAAAGAGATTCTGCTTCTCGGACAACGCGGCCAAGCGCTGCTGCAATTGATCCATGCGCGTCCGTATCGCCGCCACGCGGCTCCCGAACTCGCCGTTGTTGGTCGGCGTGCCGGCGCGTGCTTGCTTCACCAGGACAGCGCGTTTCTGAGTTTCGATGAGCGAGGCCTCGAGCTCCTTGACCGAGCGGCGCTCGTTCCAGAGTCTCGCTTTGAAGCTCTCCGACAATCGCCAATACATGACTCCCTTCATGAGGCGGAGCTTGTCGCGCATTTCAGCCAGGTCCGGATCGTCGGGATGCAGCGCGAGATAATCCTCGATGCGCTTCAGCCGGGCCCAGGTTTTTTGTTCCTCCGGCGTGCCGAGAGCCGCCACGTCGTTGGATTTTTCGATTTCATTGATGCGGGATTCGAAATCGACGCGCTTTTGGGTCAGGGCGTCGAGGTCGGTCGCCGCCATCACGGCGTCGGCCTTCGGCAACCGCTCCTTGTAGGCTTCTTCGCGCGTGTCGAGCATGTTGTCGAACGCCGCCACGTCCACGCGCCAATCGTCCAGGTTGCGGCTCATGAAATTGAGCTCGCGATAATTCTTCAGCCCTTCCTGAAATTCATTGCTGGCGAGCAGCGCGTACAAGTACCGCGACTCCGGCGCATCGGGCAGCGTCTTGAGCTGCCAGTACCAGGTGAGCGTATCCTTCTTGTCGTCGTTCAGGAGTCGATCGAGCAGATTGCCGCTGCGTATTTGCTCGATCGATGCGTCGATGTGCTTCAATTCGGCATCGTAGGATTCGATCGCCGAGTTGTAATACTCGGCGGCCTGGCCGCTGGCGCCGAGCTGATTGTAGGCGTACGGCACCGTGAGATAGGATTCTTGAACGGCGGAATCGAGCAAATTGCGTTTGCGCAGCTCGAGCCACGGCACCAGAGCGCGCTTGAATTCGCCGAGCGAGGAGTCCGCCCAACCGACGCCGAGAAGCGCCATGCTGGAGTACGGGCCCTCCAAGCGCACCCGCTCGAGGATGGGCCGGGCGTCGGCAGGACGCTTCGCCTGCAGCAGCGCGAAACCCAGTGCGAGATTCGCTTTATCCCGCAGGGACAGCAATTCCTCGCTCGAGGTCTCCATCCGACCCACCCGATCGAGATATGCAATGGCTTCGGGAATCCGCCCCTTGCGGACCAACGCGACGCCCAAATTGAATTGCGCGTAGGCCGTCCAGTCGGGCGCCCCGTGCCAGTTGCTCAGGGCCGCGATGGCATCATCGTAGCGCTCCTGCCGCAGCATCAGTTGGGCGAGGAGCATGTATCGCTCGGCGCTGATGCGCGGCTGGATCTTGTCCGACACCTTCCGCAATGCACGCTCGGATTCTTGTAGATAGCCGCGTTGATACCAGACCTTGCCGAGATAAAACCACGCCTTGTTGCGTACCGCTTCGGAAGTCTTGCCGACGAGCAGCGCCTCGAATATTTTGCCGGCCTCGACGTGCTCGCCGAGCGACAGGTACAACCCGCCGAGCAGCAATTCCGCCTCGCCTTCGGTGTGCTGCAGCCGGTCCTGCTGCTGCGCAGCCAGCAAGCGGGTGATCGAGTCGAAATAATCATCCTGAAAGTAATAGAACAGGACATCGCCCCACTGCAGATCCTTCACTGGATGCGGCGGCAAGCCGTTCGGATCCGGCTTGATGTTCTTCGCCGCGGCCGGCGCGAGCGGCAGCAGCGCCAGCAGCAATCCGCCGAGGAAAACCGGCCGAAGCTTGGTTCTCATGCGCTGTACCGTTACACGCGTCATCATTCCCAGTCTTTGATCGTGAACTCTGGCTGGTGCTTCGGAACTTTGTCGGTGATCTTGAGTTCGAGATACTTGGCGCCGACGCCCTTGTCGAAGTTGATCGTGGCGCCGCGCCGGTAATCGCGTTCCACCGGGCCTTTGCCGGTGAAAAACGCGACGAGTTCATGTTTTCCGACTTTCAGATTGCCGAGATAGATTTGCTGTACGCCGCCTTTCAGCAAGGCGTCCGCCTCGCGAGCGGTGTACAGATAATTCTTCACTTCCTTGTTGTCGATCTTGACCGTGACCGAATCGAGCGCAAAGAATGCACCCACATCCATCGATACATAGACTGCGACCTGCGTGTTGGCCGGGAACAGCAACTCCTCCTCGAGCACAAACAAGTCCTTGTTCAGGTCGATGACGTCCTTCTTGAGGCCCTGCACTTCTTGGTCCAACGTCTTGAAGTCGGCCGACGCCGCATCGGAGGACGGCGCGGGCGCAGCAGCCGCGGGCGCGGCGGCATCGGTTGCCGGCGCGGCAGCCGCGGGTGCGGCGGCATCCAACGCAGCGGGTGACGCGGCGGCCGATGTGGTCGAGGCGAAAGCGACGGGCGCAGCAGCGGGCGACTCTGTGCCGGCCGCGCATGCACCGGCGAGCAGCATTGCGCCCGCCATGATCGATACGACTCGAGACTTGAAATTCATAGCTGACCTATCGGTTACTCGCGCAGTAATTCGCGTATTTTATCGAGGTAGATGCGGTCATCACCGCGCTTGAAGCCGACGTGGGAATAGCGCACCACACCCGATCGATCGACCAGTATGGTCATGGGCATTTTTTGCAAAAGGTAATCCCGGCCGATATCCGAACCGCTATCGAACATGATCGGGTAGGAGACTTTCATCGAGCCGGCGAATTCGCGCGAGCGCCGCAAGTCCTCATCGATGGATATGCCGAGCACCACCAGCCCCGCGCGCTGGTACGTGGTATTGATCCTATTCAGCACCGGCATCTCTTGACGCGAGTCCCCGGCCCAGCGCGCCCAAAAATTCAACAAGACCACTTGACCGCGGAATTCCGAGAGCCGCAAATTGCTTCCGTCGAGCGCCTTCAATACGAAGTCCGGCGCATCCTTGCCCACCAACGTCGGCGCAGCCGCCGGCGCTGCGGCCGCCCACGCGACGCCTAATGCCAAGCTGCCGACAAGCAATGCTCTACGCATGCGGCGACGGCCTCACCGCTTCGCTCTTGCGCTGGTTAAATTTACGCCGGCGCCGCCGCGCGGCAACACATCCATCACGCTGGTAACTCCGCCGTCCTAGGAACACCCGTAGACCGGAAGCTTTGCGCCCTCGTCTTTCGCCGAGTTTGCCCTGATCAGACCTTATGCAAAATCGCACACTGCAAGCCGCAGTGTCAACGCGCGGTGCCTCGGCTTTGCGAGAATTGTGTATGACTTGGCGCACATTCATGGAAATTTGGTCGCGGCACCTACAACACGCCCGCAATCGCGCGTGGCGGCAGCAGCTGGCGCCGCCGCGCGGCAACGCGTGCGATGGACCAAGAGAGAAATCTGTCTCTCGATGGAGACAGATTCGCACTCCTTGAACGAGTTGGTCCGGCCTCGCGGCCGGACCAACATGCGATCAACGCGGAGCTCTGCCGATCAAGCCGGGACTTTGCCGTTGACCAGACTCGCGAGCGGTTGGAAGGAGATCAATGGATCCAGTGTCGTCGCTCCGCTGCCCAGCGTGTTGACGAGGTTGGGTCCCGTCTGACCGGCCCCGGGCCAAAGCGTGGGCCAATTGGCCACGGCGGATGTGCTGTGCAGCGCCATGTAATTGAGCACCACGATCTGCACCAGGTTGGGCACGTTATTGCCCGCCGGACTGCTGGTCGTGTTCTGCGAGCCGTCCGGATTCATGTAGCCCAGCTGCAGGCTCATTTCCGGATTGCTCTGCGCCGGCGTCGGCTTGGCTTTCGGGTCGTAAACCAGGAAATAGGTGGCCGAGACATTTTGGTTGTCGGCGGTCCACACACCCTTGTCGCGGCCCGCCACGGAGGTGTCGATCGTGCCGTCGCTGGCGAGCGAGCCGTCGCTGAACACATAGATCATGACCGGCTTGCCCTTGAGGGCGGCATACTGCAGCACCGCGCCGATGCACTGACCGGCGGCAAAATCGCGTGTCTCGCCGGTGGCGCGCGTACCGTCGTGGTAGTCGAAACCATCCATCTGGATGGTGCCGGCCGCCGCGTCGCCGTTGATCACGAGCTTCATGATGGCGGCTGTCTTTTGAAAGTCCGAATTGCCCTGATACGCGGCGGTGGAGAATATTCCGGTCGGACCGACGATATCGGTGTCGAGGTCCGGATCGATCGCGGCCGGGCTCGGATACCTGTTGAGCAGATACGCCGCCTTGGTGTAAGAGCAGGCCTGGATTCCGGCCGCGCCCAAGGCCGCTGCATTCAAACTGGCCGCAGTGGCGCCCGTGGGAAATGTTCCATTGCCCGCAAGCGCGGTCGAATACGCTGTGACCTGCGCGTACTTGGCATCGCTGATGCGCTTCATCGACTCGAGCACGTTGGTGACGTCGGCTGCGTTCGGCAGCAGTACGCTCATTTGACCGGTGTTGACCAGGCCCTGCGAGTCGCTGGAATCCGCGATCTTGGTCGGCTGGGCCGCGATATTGATCATGTCCGGGGGCGACATCGAATTGCCGCCGGACACCGAACTATCCGAGCCGATCAGATCGAGCAGTGCGCCCCGGGCGCCGGCCTGCCAGATGCCGTACATCGGGTTGTGAGGATTATCGCTGGTGTCGTTCTGCGACAGAGCGGGAATCACCGTACCGGTGGTATTGGTCAGTGCCGAGGAGCCTGCGGGGATTGAGGTCAACATCCCGCGCACCTGGGCGCTGTCCGAATGATAACGCAGCGTAAAGCTGCTATTGATGAAACTCGTGGTGCTGGAATTGGGCACCATGGTGCCCGGCAGTCCCAGCTTGTTGTAGCCGGCAACGCTCAAGAAATCGAGCTGGCCGTTGGGTCCGCCGATCAGGACGTTCGAGCCCGCGATGTTGGCGCCGCCCGACAGGTCGAAGCAGATGAAGGGAATCATGCCGGAGCCGTTCGTGATATTGCAGGCGGTAACCGCCGCCTGGATATCCGGGGCCAAGCCTGACTGCGCCTGCGCAAATCGAGGGTTGGCCATCAGACTGAAGATCGACGGCAGCAGTACCGAGGCGCCGCCGGTCATGAAGCTCTGTGCGATGAACTCCCGCCGCGTCCTCGGCCGCGGATGATCCGGATGCCGGAGCGGTTGGTGTAAACCCAGAGCCTTGGATTTCTTGCGCATGTGAAAAACCTCTTCGATTCGTCTGCTGCTTAATTGATCATCACGTCGGCATTGCCCAGCGCCGCGGCACAGGCCGCGCTGGTCACCGCCTGGACACGCGCGGCGTTGCCATTGCACGCAGTACTAGCGCACAGGACGCCGATGAGATTGTTGAGCTCAGTGGTCACCGTCGATGGCGCCGGCTGCGTCGCCAACGTGCCGTTGCCGACGGCGAGCGTCGCCAGCGCATTCGTGACGGAGCTGATGCCCGCCGGCGTCGAGAACGTCGAGCCGTTGAAGGTCACGCCCGGGAACACCTGTGCCTGCAATGACGGGGTGGTCATCATCACGTTGCAGTATTGGACCGCCAGCTGCGCGATGCCGACCTGGTTCGCCGAGGAGTAAGCCTCGAGCGTGTTAACCGCCGGCAGCTGCTGCTGCACGCTCTGATAGGTCGCGACTACCGCTGCATTCGTGGTCGGCACGCCCGTGAGTGCGGAGAAGGTCGAATTGACCTGCGCAAAGGTGCGCACACCGACGTCGGCCATCACCGGCCCGAGCGGCATGGGCTGCGGCGCCGGAGTCGGCTCGACGATCACGTTAGTCGCGGTCCCGAGCTGGTTGAACTGCAAGAAGAACTGATCGGTCAATGGCCCGTTCTCCAGTCCGATGACCGTGCCGATATTCGACAGCACCTCGCCCGTCGACGTGTAGTTCGCCGCGGTGATCGTGGTGTTGAGGGGGATATAGGCCTGCCCGACCAGCGGGATCGTGCCGTTGATGCCGATGCGCATGCCACTGAGCGGAATGCTGGTCGGCTTCGCAGTCGCATCGAGCGAGATGAACGTCGGCTGATAGAACAGATAGCTGTAGCTGTCGTACTGGCTCACCGTGAACATGATGTACGACTGGGGTACGTTGACGCCCGGTACGCTGGACACGTTGAACAGCATGTAGTAGCGCTCGCCGACGCCGGCGTTGAAGTTCTGCAGGACCTGTGCGGCCGACAGGGCACGTTGGTGGATCGCGGCGAATTTGATCAACCCCTGCCAGGAATCGTCGCCCGACACTTCGTTGCCCAGGACCAGGGCAAAGGTGCTGTCCCAATTCGAGATCGTGGTGCCCTTCGCCGTGTCGGGCGTGTTCGTGTTGACGCCGTTGACGTAGATTTGCCGCCCGTTCACGGGGTCATAGGTCAGCACGACGTGCTGCAGCGATGCCTGCAGCACCATGGCGGCATCCGCGGTCTGCAGCTGCGGCATGCCGTTCGAGTCCGAGGTGGAGTCGCGCAGCATGAAGTCATAGTCCTGATTGGTCTGCCCGAGCGTGAAGTTGCGCGTGGTGTCGCCGCCCGAATAGCTGACCATGTAGGAAGGCTTGGGAGTCGCCACCAAGGCCGGCGCGACCCATGCCTCGATCGAAAACTCGCCGGTGGCCTGGATCAGACTATAGAGCTTCGAACTCGCCGCGGTGCTCGCCTGCAGCTTGCCGCCGGCACCCACAATGACGCCCCAGCCGCCGGCCCAGGTCACATTGCCCGTGATGGTGAGGTCGGCGGAGGGATCGATGCCGCTCGTATCGTAGGCGGTGTATCCGGTTCCGGTCTGGAATTCATACTTGGCGATGGTATCGGCATCGTAGCGACTGGCGCCGCTCGCCACCGTCCCTTGGGTCAACGACAGGGCGTTGCTGATGACCAAGGAGGGGTCGATATTGGTCGGCGTCAGCATCTGCGCGAACGCTTGAATCTGCGCCAGCATGGCCGCCGCGTCGGTGGCGCAGTTGCTCCAACAATTGTGGTTATCAATGGCCAAGCGCTGATAGAAGCGCGAATTGATGCCGCACGTGGTCGCGAAGGTTGGCGAATTCTCCGGCACGCACCCGGTGAAGTCGATCTTCGGGATCGCGGCCTGATAATCAGCGGCGATCTGACTGACCGGTCCCGCAAAGTAGGGCGATTGCGGCGCGGACGCATTCGGCGAATGGCAGCGCGAGCAATACTGGCCGGTCAGCGTATAGATCGTGTTCTGATAGTCGGTCGGGGATGCCGGGAAATTCAAGCTCTGACCGACCGATTGGACCGGCGGCGCCGTCAACTGCACCTGCGTGGCGGATGCCGCGCCGGTGGCGTTTGCCCAATTGCTGATCCAGGTCGTCAAGATCTGACCGCAGGCGCTGTCGTCCGCGAGCCAGCAATTGTGGCCGCCGCTCACCTTGGTGACGACCAGGGAGGTCGACGGGTTCGCCAGATTGACCACCGTATTGGCCTGCGCATACGCGAGGTTCACATTGTCGCTGCGCGCGAAGTTCGGCATCTGCGCGGGCGTGGTCGCGTTGTGGCACTGGCCGCAGCGGTTCTGCGTCCGCACGTTGTTCCAGAAATTGACCTCGAAGGCCTGGACATCCGCCGTCGCCGGCGCAGGTCCCGTATAAGCGTCGACACTGCTGGTCGGAGCTACGGCCGGGGTTGCCGTGGTGGCGGCACCGCCGCCGCCGCAGCCGGTCAGGCCAAAAGTGGCCGCGATGGTAAGCAGGCCGATGATGCGTGTAACGTTCATGCTCAATTCCCCATGCAATAGGCGGCGGATTCAGCGAAGACCTGCCGTAACGAATAGTTCGACTGGAAGGTCGTGATCATCGAGGTGACCTGGGTAGCATCGGCCGAGTTCATGGGCGCGCGGTAGCACACCGTCTTGAACACCCGCGTGACTTGGCAGCTGGCAAATGCCTGGCTGGCGGCGAGCTCCTGTCCCAAGGATTTGGCCCCGCTGCCGGCGCCCGGAAGGGCCGCGCTCCATCCCAAAACCTGATTGGGTCCGGTGCGCCAGCGGTTGTTCCAGCTATCGTCCGGGGTATTAAATCCTTGCGGGAAATTGGTGTTGTTGATGTGGTACTTGGGCTGCGTCACCCCGGGGGTGTACACGATCTGCCCGATGGGCCAGGCGGTCGCACCGATCTCGCTCGCGGGATAGGAGAAGTTATAGTAGGCGAAGGCCTGAGCCATCGGGTCCATGCCGCTGTGGCAGCCGATGCAGTTGGTCAGAAATAAGGTGCTGACGCCGCCCGGGCTGCGAGTCACGTCCTGGCGTATTCGATCCGGCGGCCGGGTCGTATCCATGATGGTCGGCAGATCGCTGCACAGGTGGTTCATCATCGTGAAGCGAAACATCGCCCGGTTGGTGCCGTTGACGAAGAAGGCGCTCGCGCCGCCGCGCGTGGTCATCACACCGGCGGTGGCCGCCGACGGAATTCCGGTGATGGCCGACTGGGTGCTCGTCACCAAGGCGGTGCTCAAGTCGACGTTGGCCGCATCCATCGCTATATAGAGATTGTTGTTCGCCGGCGAGTAGGCCGGCAGACTGTAGGTCGACGTGGCGCTTGCGCTCGCGATGTATACGAGGTCGGCGGTCAGCAACTGGTTGAACGGGACGTTGTCGCGCACCATCCCAACGACCGTCGCGGTGTAATCGTTGAGCGGCACGAACACCGATTGATCGCGGTTCGTCCACGGCGCCGCCATGTTGCGGATCGTGCCGTTGTAGAACGCCGGATCGTTGGTCGCCAGGAGTGCGGCGCTCACCGGATCCGTCGCCATCATTTTTGCCAGCACGGCGGCCGAGGGCGGCACGCCGGCGATGCGGTTGTACATTCGCGTCGCTTGATCGGCGTTGGGGCTCTGTGCGAACGCGTTTGCGCTCAAGAGTGCAAGCGCGCCGGCACAAGCCGTTGCGCGCAGCGCATGCGTGACGAGTCGCGGCAGCGCCGCGCGGCCTATGATTTGCCTCATTGATTTTTCCATCCCGTTCTTCATGTGCACATCCACTCGCGTGAGTCGTGGTTTCGACATGGGGCCAATATACCCATCGGAAAAGCCTGCAAGGAATGTCTCATCCAAACGACGTCGGCGTTTCGCGACAGTACCGAGCGCCAACTACGCCCCTATATCCTTCAGTCCAATTTGCGAGACTCTCCTCTGTTATGCGCAGAGAAACGGATGTGAGCAAGTTCTTCTGTGAGTGCGTTAACAGATTGCGCGTGCGCACCGAACGAAGATGCGCTTATGAGACTATTAAGTTCAATGACCCGCCCCGCGCGCGCAGACTGGTCGCTGAACCGACAGTAGGTAACAGATTATGAATACCAACCGTCCTCGTGAATTTAGTCACGGTTTGCTCAAGCTCGCGGCGCTCGCGCTGCCCATGCTGGCGCTGCTCGGCTGCGAGAGCGCGAATAGCGGGCACGCCCCCGGCCTCGCGGGCGGCCAGACGCTGACTCCCGGCATCACGAACTATCCGCTTGCCTATGTCAAACAGCCGGTGCTCACGGCGGCCGCGAAGGGAGATACCGCTGCAACGGGCACGGACATCGACGTGCGCGACCTGATCACCTCGATTACCGGCAGCGATCTGTACATCCGCAATACCGCAAGCGCCGCCGGCGCCGAGACCAACGTCACCGCGTCCATCACCATGGGGATGGGCGCCGTTCGCGATCTCGATGTGTCCCCGGACGGCACGAAAGTGGTGTTTTCGCTGCGTCTGCCTCTGACTCCGAATTTGAAAAATACGGATCCCAAGCAGCCCAATTGGCACATCTACCAATACGACGCCGGCACGCAAGCGGTCACGCAGCTCACCAACGACGATATTACGGCCGGCCACGACGTCGGCGCGCATTACTTGCCGGACGGGCGGATCGTGTTTGCATCCTCGCGCCAGCTCGCCACCCAATCGATACTGCTCAATGAGGGTCGCCCGCAATACCAGGCCGTGACCGACGACCAGCAACAAGTCATTTTCCTGCTGCATGTCATGAATGCGGACGGCAGCGACATGCACCAGATCAGCTTCAATACCAACCATGATTTCGCCCCCTCGGTCCTGAGCAGCGGCAAGATCGTGTTCTCGCGCTGGGAAGTGACCAACGGCGCGGATCAGATCAGCCTGTATCAGACCAACCCCGACGGTAGCGGCGAGCAGCTCTTGTACGGCGCGAACAGCCACGCCACCGGCGCAAATATCGCGGGTACGAACAATAATGTGATTCAGTTCCTGAACACGCGCCAGCGCGCGGACGGCAAGTTGCTATCCATAGTCCGGCCGTTGCTGGGCACGCAGCTGGGCGGCGATATTCAGTTGATCGATGCCGCGAATTTTGTCGAGATCCATCAGTCGAGTTCACCGACGGGCGCCGCCGGGACGGGCCAGACCAGCGCGACCACGCTCGGAGTGACCACGGACGCGAACATGCCGTCCATGGGAGGCAGATTCTATTCGGCTTTTCCGCTGTTCGATGGCACCAACCGGATGCTGGTGAGCTGGTCGCCGTGTCTCATACTCAATACGGATGGAACCACCAGTGTATGCACCAGCAGCAACACGACGGGCGCCAAGGTGACATTGGCGCCTCCTCAGTACACCCTGTGGATTTACGACTTCGGCGCCGGGACCTTGAGCCCGCTGCTGGCCGCTGACGCGGGCACCGAGATCGTCGAGCCGGTGATTCTGCAGGCCCGAACCCCGACTCCGACCTTCATCCCTGATTTCACTCCGAGCACCCCGGCGCAGCAGACTCTTGTCAACAACCAGGTGGGTGTGCTCGACATCAGCAGTGTGTACGATTTCGACGGCGTCGACACGGCCAAGCCGAATATCGCGACGCAGGCCAATCCTGTGCAGGCGAGCTTTTATAGCCGGCCGGCGCGCTTCATCCGGATCGAAAAGGCCGTTGAAATCCCGTCGAAGAAGGTGCGCAAGATCGATCAGGCGGATTTCGGTCCGGCCGGCATGGGCATGCGCGAAATCTTGGGCTACGCGCCGATCCAGCCCGACGGATCAGTGCAGGTCCAGGTACCGGCGGATGTCCCGTTCATCGTCGACGTCCTCGATGTGAACGCACGGCGCATCACCACGTTGCACACGAGCTGGCTGCAGCTGCTGCCCGGAGAGACGAAATCCTGCAACGGCTGCCACACGGTCAACCCGACCGATCCGACCTCGCACGGCCGCTCAGGTTTAACCCTACCGGTCAATCCGGGCGCACCCACGACGGGCTCGCCGTTTCCGAACACCAATCCCATGCTGTTCGCGAATGCCGGGGAGACCATGGCGCAGACCCTGGCGCGAATCAGCTGCGAGACGGGGAGCACCATACCGTGCTCGCAGATCTTGTCGACCGATGTGATCTACACGAACGTCTGGACCACCGGCGTCACCCTGCCCGCGGGGGATGTGGACAGCGACATTTCGTATCTGTATTCCAATCTCTCGACACCCCCGCCGGTTACCTCGCTCCTCAATCCGACCTGTTTTCCCTGGAGTGCGCAGTGCCGCATCACGATACATTACGCGAATGCGCAAGCCACGACGGCCCAACCGCTACCCTATCTACAAACCGTCTGGAATGCCTCGCCGCGAACTGCGACCGTCAACGGCGTCGCCAACACGTCGATCACCTGCACGAACTGCCACAACCCCGTGAGCCTGCAGAACGCCGTTCAAGTGCCCGCGGGTCAGCTCGACTTGACCGACTCGGCCTCGACCGCCGACCCGACGCTCGTCACATCTTATGAAGAAGTCCTGTTCCCTCACGACGAACTCACGCTTAATATGGGCGTGTTGGAGGATTTGACGGTGGTGACGAGTCCCGGCCCGCCGCCGGTCACGATGGACGTACAGCTGGCCGCGCCGATGGCGGCCGGCAGCGCCGCCGCGTCGACCGCGTTCCTGCGCATGTTTGATGGGAGTTTTCACGATACTGTGCTCGATCACACGGGCTATTTGACGCCCGCGGAGCTGCGTTTGATCTCGGAATGGTTGGACATCGGCGGCCAGTACTACAACGATCCGTTTGTCGCGCCCGTAGCGAACTGAGCTGATGAGACGTCTGCTCGCGCTCGTGCTGTTGCTGCAGGCGTTACATGTAGATCTCACGCACGCTGCGAATCGGCTCCTCGAACTCGTCGTCACCGAGCCCTATCTGGAAATGCACTCGGGACCCGGGCGCGGCTTTCCGGTCGTGTACGTGGTGGGGCGCGATGAAGTCCTGACGGTGCTCTACAGCCGCACCGATTGGTACAAGGTACGCGCTCCGCACGGCGCGGAGGGCTGGGTGCGGCGCGCCGATCTGGCGCGCACCACGCTGCCTAGCGGGGAACCGGCACCGATACCGCCGTACCCGGAATTCACGACGCACCGCTGGGAGCTGGGTGCCGGCTACGGCGTCTACAACCATGAGAACCTCGTTACGGTGTGGACGGATTTCGCAATCACCGACAGCATCGACGTCGAGGCCGTGCTCGAGCAGGCTTTCGGCACGCTCGATAACCGCTACATCGGATCGATCGGCCTGCGGCACACCTTCATACCCGAGTGGAAATGGTTTTCGCCCACCGTCGGTCTCGGGACCGCATACCAGCACATCTCGGAGAAGGTGCCGCCCGCGCCGCTGGAGAGCAACAATCAGATGGCGTATGTCTCCGTCGGAGCCCGCGGGTTCATCACCAGGCGCTTCATGTGGCGCGCCGATTGGCGCCACTACGTCGTCTTCAACAACCTGAACGTCTATGAGGATCTCGAAGAATGGAAAGTCGGCTTAGCAGTGTTCTTTTAGCGGCAGTGCTGCTTGCCGGCTGCAGCTGGTTCCATCGCGGCGACAAGAAGCCGGCGCAGGTGGCCGTGGAAGAGCCGCAGGCGGAGCCCTCGATCGTCGAGCCGCAGGTGACGCGCCGCGAAGTGAAGACGCCGAAAATCAAGGCGAAGGACTTCGAAGCGGGGGCCTACTTCGGCGCGCTCAGCATCCAGGATTTCGGCGTCAATCCCGTCTACGGCGTGCGGGCGGCCTTCCATGTCACGGAGGACTTTTTCCTCGAAGGCTTCGTCGCACGCTCGAAGGCGGGCCAGAGCAGTCTCGAAGAGGAATTCCCTGAGATCACGGTCGTCAGCAACTCTGGGAGACAGTTCACGTACTACGACCTGGACGTGGGCTACAACGTCCTGCCCGGCGAGATATTCCTCGGGCGCGGACGCGCCTTCAATTCAGCGCTCTACGTGACGGTCGGCATGGGCGATGTGAGGTTTGCCGAGCAGGACCAGTTTGCGCTGAACTTTGGGGTCGGTTATCGAGTGCTCATCACCGATTGGCTTGCCATGCATTTGGACGTCAGAGATCACGTGTTCGAATCAACGTTGTTCGGAGTCGACAAGAACGTCGACAACGTAGAAGCCACGCTGAGCTTGACGACATTTTTCTGACTTTTTCGCCGACTAAACAGGAGACATCGATGCAAAGCTCTACCGCAAAATTCTTCAGACGCTGCGCGCTGGCGACGATCGTCATCGCTTCCGCGGCCTTCGCCGCCGACGCCGGCGGACCTGCGCCCGGGTTCACGCTCACGGCGCTATCGGGCGGACAGGCCGCGTTGAGCCAGTACAAAGGACAGGTGGTCATGGTCAATTTTTGGGCGACCTGGTGCGGACCCTGCCAGCAGGAAATGCCGCTGCTCGACCAGATGTACAAGAAGTACAAGCCCGCGGGATTTACGCTGATCGGCGTCAACGTCGACAAAGAGGCGCCCCCCGTGAAAGAGCTGCTCGCGCGCAAACCGGTGAGTTTTCCGGTGCTGCTCGATCCAGCGAATCAGGTCAGCAAGGCCTATCACGTCGATGAGATGCCGAGCTCGGTGATCATCGATCGCAAGGGCGAGATTCGCTACATTCACCGCGGCTACAAGCCGGGCGACGAGAACGATTATCAGGATCGTATTCGCCAGCTCATTCGGGAGTAGGCCGATGCGCAGCTTTCGCCCCGCGCTGTTGGCAGGCGCCGTGCTGCTGACGGCGGCATGCAGCAACATTCAGCCCTGGGTGAAACCGTACGAGCGCGATCGCTTGGCGGACCCCATCATGTCCTGGGACCGCGACGCGATCTCGACAGAATACATGGATCACATCCGTGAAACTCGTGAAGGATCGCGCGGTGCCACCGGCAGCGCGGGCGGCGGCTGCGGTTGCAATTGACGGGAATGGCGCCGGTGCACCGCTTGTTGGGTCGAATTGCGGTGGTGACCGCACTGCTGCTGGTGCGCGCCACCTGCGCGGATGTGCTGCCCGACGACCGCGCCGACCTCTTTTATAGCAAGTACAGCGGCGGCGGCATGGACATCACCGGCGAGTCCGTGCTGGTGCGCAAGAAATTCACCGAAGACTTTGCGCTCGAAGCCAGCTATTTCGTCGACAAGGTCAGCGGCGCCTCCATCGACGTCTTGAGCCAGGCGAGCCAGATCAAGGACGAGCGCAAACAAAAGAGCGGCACCGCCGAATATGTCCACGACAAAACCACGTATACGCTGTCCTTCATCAACAGCGTGGAGCGGGACTACAAGTCCGACACCACGAGCTTTTCGCTGAAGCAGGACATGTTCGGCGATTTGACGACCTTGACGCTCGGCTACTCCCATACGGACGATACGGTCGGCGAGAACGACGGCACCGCCTTCGTCCCGGTCATCGTTTGGTTGGGGCATGCGCAAAGCCAAAGCTACAATGTCGGCCTGTCGCAGATCCTCACCAAGAATTGGATCTCCGGCTTGAACGTGAATGTCATCACGGACGACGGCTACTTGGCGAATCCTTATCGGTCGTATCGCTATCTCGACCCCACTAACGCCAAGGGCTACTCATTGGCCAGTCAGATATACCCCGACACCCGGACCAGCACGGCGGTTCAGGGACAAGTGAAGTATTATCTGCCGTATCGAGCCGCCGTCACCGGGTCGTACCGGTACTTCACCGATACCTGGGGTATCCGGGGCAATACCTACGAACTCGATTACACCCATCCGCTCGCCAACATTTGGATCCTCGAAGGCCGCGTACGCTTTTACAAGCAGAACAACGCCGATTTCTACAGCGACCTGTATAGCTTTGCCGGCGAGTACAATTTCATGGCGCGCGACCAGGACTTGGCGGCCGGCGAAAATACGACGATCGGTGCAAAAGTCACTTACGCGTTCCTGCCCAACGGCTGGAAGATGTTCAAACGCGCCACCGCCACGTTCGACGTGAGCCGCATTGCCTTTCACTACCTCGATTTTCGCAACATCAAGTATTACGGCGTGCCTCAATACTTACCGGGAACCGAGCCCCTGTACCAATTCAACGCGACCGTTTATCAGATTTATATGTCGATGTTCTTTTGACCCGTGTTGACGACCCCGCGCCACCACACCAAGAGCATGGGGGCGAGCGCCGCGATGATCGCGAGGGTGTCGGCCACCCAATCCCAGAAATCCCGATCTCTATGCACGATCGCAAGCCCTTGAACGAACTCGATAAAGGCGCCGAAACCCGACAGCAATGCGGCGATGACGAACAGATGGCGCTTGGGGAAGGCCGCCACGGCCAGGCCGGTCAGAGCGTAGAACGCCATGAAATGCTCGGCTTTGTCCCACGGCGCGAGCCGCAGGGCCTGTGATGGAGGGATAACGGCGCTATAAAAGGTGAAAATCAGGGCCGCGAAAAATGCGACCTGCGCCAGGCGAAGCAGCAGTGACACTCTGATCACGCGATATCCAAAACTTCCAGCATAGCAAATCGCGTCATCACGCAGCGCACAGCCGGCGAAGCTCGATGTGAGCCATCGGGCGCGCTCGAACGGGCGGCGCTCGAAGTCGGGGCAGCATCGATCGCCCGTACGGGTAACTCCTCTAGGGGTCGGTCCCCGGTGCGACTCTTAGTTAGGGGTCACGCCTTTCGCCGCGGCGTCCCTGACACGCACGCCAACGGCGGGAAAATCAGTGAAAAAGCCGTCGATGCCCCGCGCCAGATAGCGCGCGATTTCCGCCGCCAGATCGCCGTGTGCCGCAGGCGAGCGCCCCACCCTGAGGTCGGCGGGTAAAAACTCGTTTTCAGCGCGAAATGTCCAGACATGAACGGCAAGCCCGCACGAGTGCGCCGCGGCCACTGCATCGGTGGTCGCGAGCGACTTCTCGATGCCGATCGCATCTGCGTATTTCGCGATCTGCTGAAGGTCCTTGAGCTCGTGCTCCAGCAACTGCACCAGCGGCAAACGCGTCAGACTGCGCAACTGCCGCAGGTTGTGCGGTTCGAAGGATTGGATGAAGGCCGGCGACCCTTCATGTGCATAATCGAAGCGCTGCAAGGTCTGCAGCACGGCCATTTCCTGCGCGAGACCGATCGCCGCGAAGTGCGCGGGATGCTTCGTCTCGGGATATACACCCATTCCGGTCTTGCCGATGGGCCGCCGGTTTACATCCCTCACCAGTTGCATGATTTCGTCGAATGTCGGCACGGCAAAGCGGCCGTCAAAGGCCCGGTTTGCGGGCCGCAATTCCGGCAGCCGCTCGCGGGCGCGCAACGTCTTGATTTCCGCGAGCGTGAAGTCCTCGGTAAACCACCCCGTCACCGGTTCGCCGTCGATCACCTGACTTCTGCGACGGGCCGCAAATTCAGGGTGCTCCGCCACATCGGTGGTGCCACTGATCTCGTTCTCGTGCCGCGCGATGAGCACACCGTCTCGAGTCATGACCAGATCGGGCTCGATATAGTCCGCACCTTGATCGACCGCGAGTCGGTAGCCCTCGAGAGTATGCTCCGGCCGCTCTCCGCTCGCCCCACGATGCGCGATTACGATGACCCGGGGCAAGGGGTTCTCAGGCAAGGGCACCCGTCGGGACATGACAACTAGTTTAGCGCATGCGGCCCGGTCGAGCGCATGCGGGCCGCGCGTCGTGGCTTCCTGTAAAGGAGCCTGGCAAAAAAGCGGCCGCCCGAGAGCGGCCGTAATCCTAGTGCGGCGGTGCCAACGCGAACGTGCTCGACTCGTAGACGGCGATCACGCCGTTCGTCCCCGGCGCCCACAGAGAGACTTGTTGCACTTCCCCGCTACTGCGGTCCGCCCGCACCGATGTCGGCTGCGCCGCGAATGCCGCGCCAAGAGCAAAGAGCGCCGCGGCCGTCACCATGACCTTTCGACGGTACATGTCCGTTCAGCCGTCAGTGGGCATGCGGCACATTTATCCCCGGATCGTCCATTACCGCCACGTGCGGCACATTTATCCCCGGGTCATCCATTACCGCCACGTGCGGCACATTTATCCCCGGATCGTCCATTACCGCCACGTGCGGCACATTTATCCCCGGGTCATCCATTACCGCCACGTGCGGCACATTTATCCCCGGGTCGTCCATTACCGCCACGTGCGGCACATTTATCCCCGGGTCGTCCGGTAACGCAAAAGCGGTACTGGAGACTGCGCAGCATGCAAATAAAGCGATTAAACTTACCTTCATATGATTGCTCCCGTTGTGTGGTTAATTAGCCAAGCGATGCAGATCGCCAATTTTCGGCGGCCCCGTCGGTAACAGCGACACTGGGACAGGATTTCCCTCACGCTGCACTGCGACAATTTACGCCGCGGACCGCTGATGGGCTGGCAGCGGGCGAGCAGCCGGTTTGTTATGTCTGAGAATCCTGCGATGCAAGTCCCAGCAAATTTCACGCAGCTGCTCACGGAGTGGCGTTCCGGAAATCCCCAAGCTCTGGATCGTTTGACGCCGCTGGTCTATGACGAGCTGCGCCGCCTTGCCCGCAACTATATGCGCGGCGAGCGCGGCAGCCACACTCTGCAAGCGACGGCTGTGGTCCACGAAGCGTTCCTGCGCCTCATCCAAGGCAACGTCGAATTGCAGGATCGCGCTCATTTCTTTGCGCTGGCCTCGCGTCTCATGCGCCGGGTCTTGGTCGATCATGCCAAGTCGCGATCGCGGCTCAAGCGCAACGCCGGCATTCGGGAGTTCGACCCGGCAGAGTCGGATGTGCCGCGCGCCGCGGATTTCGATGTAATCGCCCTCGACGATGCGCTCGAAAGCCTGCTGCAAATGGAGCCGCGGCTCGCTCAGGTGATCGAGCTTCACTACTTCGGCGGCTTGACTTACGAACAGATCGCCGCAGCCGCCGGCGCGTCCCCCGCGACCGTGCATCGCGATATTCGACTCGCACGCGCCTGGTTGCTTAACGAAATCGCGGGCGACCCTACGCGGCACCCGATGCAGCGACCGACAGGACAGCCGTCCGCATGATCCCGAGCGCACGCTGGCAGCAGATTCAGTCGCTGTTCGAGGAGGTGATCGACATAGATCCAACCGAACGCGCGGCTCGCTTGGCGGATTCTTGCGGCGAGGACAAAGAGCTGCGACGTTCGGTCGAGTCGCTCCTCGCATCCGATCAGAGGACCGAAGATCCGCTGCTGAATGCGATTGGCGAAGCGGCGGAATCGCTGTTGGCGGAGCACCAGGATCGATTGGTCGGCACGCGCATCGGTCACTATCGCGTCGTTTCCATTCTCGGGCACGGCGGCATGAGCACCGTGTACCGCGCCGAACGCGATGACGCGCAGTACCAGCAAACCGTCGCCATCAAGGTGCTGCACCATGCTGCTCTGCACCCGCGGCTGCGCGGCCGCTTGCACAGCGAGCGGCACATTCTCGCCACGCTTGCGCATCCGTCGATTGCGCGATTGATCGACAGCGGCGAGCTTGACGACGGTACGCCTTATCTGGTGATGGAACACGTCGATGGCGAGTCCATCGATGCTTATTGCGATAGCCGCACCCTGTTCATCCGTGAGCGCCTCGAGCTGTTCGTTCAGGTGTGCGCGGCGGTGCAGTATGCGCATCGCAATCTGGTGGTGCACCGGGACATCAAGGCAGCGAATATCCTCGTCAACGGCGATGGCACCCCGAAGCTGCTGGATTTCGGGATCGCGAAATTGCTGGCTCCCGAGAGCCTGTCGCACACGGTACCCGTGACACGCCTCCAGGAGCGCATTTTGACTCCCGAGAACGCAGCTCCGGAGCAAGTGTTGGGCCGGCCCATCACGACCGCGACCGATATTTACGGACTTGGGGTGCTGTTGTACCAATTGCTGACGGGCCGTTCGCCATACCGGCTGTTGAGTTACAGCCAACTGCAGCTCGAACGAGCGATCTGCATGGACGACCCGATGCGGCCGAGTCAAATGGTGGTCGCCAAATTGGCCGGGGAGACGGACAGCGACCGTAGCCGCATCTCCGATCGGCGCGGCCTGTCGCCGCAGCGACTGCGGTCGCGGCTCAGCGGCGATCTGGACGCGATCGTCGCGATGGCGATGCGCAAAGAGCCCGACCGGCGCTACCCCTCCGTCGAAGCAATGGCGGACGATTTGAACCGGCACTTGCTCGGTAAACCCGTGCTGGCACGCCACGGCGACTGGCGCTACAACACGGCGAAGTTCATGCGCCGGCACCTGCTCGGCGTTTTCAGCATCACGGCGGCATTTTTAGGCCTCGCGGTGATCGCCGGCGTAACCCTGTGGCAGAACCACCGGATCGAATTGGCACGTGAAGCGACCGCGGAGGAGCGCGATCGGGCCCAGCAGGTGTCGGCATTTCTCGTGGATGTGTTTTCGCAAGCCGATCCCTTCAATGCGCAGGGACACGAGGCCACCGCCAAGGACTTGCTCGACCGCGGCGCGGCGAAAATCACCGGCAACCTCACTCTGCAGCCCGAGGTGCGCGCCCAGCTGCTCGAAAGCATCGGGCTCGCCTATCGGCGGCAGGGTTTAAGCGAACGCGCCATTCCTCTATTCGAACAAGCGGTCGCCATACGCCGCGAGGAACACCCGCTTGACAGCCACCGAGTGGCGGCGGCGCTCGCGAACCTCGCTCGCGCCCTGACCGATGGCGGTCATTTGATCTCTGCCGAAGCCTATCTGCAGCAGGCGCTGGCGCTGTCGCGAAGCGGCGATAAGTCGCCGTCCGTCGAAACTGCCGACATCCTGGTGCAGCTCGCGCAGTTTGCGCTCAACGCAAAAAGCGAACCCGACCGAGCCAGCACGCTTTTCAGCGAAGCGCTCGGCATTTATCGCAATGCTTTGGGTGACCAGCACTTGTCGGTAGCCGTCACACTGAGCGGTCTCGCCACCGCTGCAAGCTGGATGGACGATATGTCATCAGCAGAGAAATATGAACGGCAGGCGATCGAAATCTTCCAAGCGACCGTGAGCCGCAACTATCCGGATCACGCCGTCGCCTTGGCAAACCTGGGCTACATCCTGACGCAGCGCGGCGAATATGCCGAAGCTGAGCAGTTGTTGACGGAGGCGCTGCAAATCGAGCGGACTGTTTTCGGCGAGGACAACGAACGGTTGGCCCAAACCGAGTCGCACCTCGGACTTCTCTACGATCGCCGAGGCGACCCAACGCGCGCCATCGAGGCGACGCAAAGCGCGGTCAGAATCGCGAGCAAGGGCCTCGGCTCCGGTCATTATTTGACGGGCTATTATCTGGACGCCCTCTCTAATCTCTATTTAAAGGCCAACGATCTCGCCGCCGCCGAAGACAGCGCGCGACGTGCCTTGGCGGTGTATGCGCAATCGCTGCCCGCGCAGCACCTGTACGTCGCCTCGTCCCGACAGACGCTCGGCGAGGTGCTGCTGCGCCGCGGATCGCTGGCGGCGGCCGAATCGGAGCTGCGCTCCGCGCTGGACATCAATACTGCGCTCGCCGGCGCGGAAAGCTGGCGTGCAGCTCGCAGCGCCGCAAGCTTGGGCTGGACATTGATCAAGCGCGACAGGCCCGCGGAAGGCGAACCCATGCTGGTCGCGGCACGCAGCCGACTGCTTGCGACGGTTGGCGCGCGGCACCCTGCAACCCAGGAAGCCAGCGCTCGGCTCGTCGAATACTATCGCACCCGCCACCGCGACGCCGACGCCGCGCAGGTTCTCGCCGGCTCCGACAAGCGTTAAGCTTGCGGAACTAAGCGCTCGATACGGGGTCCCCCCGCTGTGATCTGCGCTACATAGGGAGTCTTCATGTCTATTGGAACAAAAATCGCTTCGGCGCTGTTGCTCACTGCAGTCGTTGGCGCTGCACCGGCCGTTGTAAATCCTGCACTCGCCGGGGCGGCCCGGGAGGAAGGGCGCCTACTGACGGCGACCGAGGTGCTGGAAGAGGTGCAAGGCATGCCGGACCAGCGCTTGCCCGACGCGCTCCTGGCGCACGCGTACGGAATCGCGGTGATCCCCGATGTGATCAAGCTTGCCTTCTTTTTCGGCGGCCGTCACGGCAATGGCGTGCTGGTGGTGCGCGACAATCTGAACGCGCCTTGGAGCAATCCGGTGTTCATGTCGCTCACCGGGGGCAGTTGGGGGCTGCAGTGGGGTGGGGAATCGTCGGATATCATTTTGGTGTTTACGACGAAAAGGGGCGTCGAGGGCGTCGCAGGCGGTAAGCTGACGCTGGGCGGAGACGCCTCCGTCGCGGCAGGACCCGTCGGACGCCAGGGATCGGCCGCGACGGACATCTCTCTCGCCGAGATCTATTCCTACGCCCGAACGCGCGGCTTGTTCGCCGGCATTGCCCTGGATGGCACCGTCCTTTCGATCGACCGCTCGGCGAATGCCGCCCTGTATCACAAGAGCGGCGTGACCGCGAGCGAGATTTTCTCCGGTCAGGCCCCCGCTCCGCCGGAAACCGCGCAGCGTTTCCTCGACCGGTTGGCGCAGGCTACACATACGGCCGTGAGAAGCTCGCCGGCGCCGCAGGCGGACCAGCCGGCCGCCTCGACAGCACAAGCGCCGGCAGCACCCGTGGCGCCCACTGCTGCCGAGGCGCCGCGAACGTACCCGTTGGAAAACCAGAAATAACCGCACCACGACTCGCCGCCACCGGACCCCATGGACCAGAGGGTTCCTGACGCGTTCGGGCTCCTGCCCGCTAGACGGGAATATTCATGCCTATCTGATCCAGCCTTGGTGCATGAGAATGCGTATCGTTCATGAATAGTTCGCGCTAGGATCAAGCGGGTGCTGATGAGTGCCCTGCGTGCCGCTGTCCTCGCATGCGCTGTGTGCTTCTGCGTCCAGGCGCAAGCGCGCGCGCCGCTCGTGCTGCTGACTGACTTCGGCACACAGGACGGTGCCGTGTCCGCGATGAAAGGCGTTGCATATGGCGTGTCGCAGGATTTGCTGATTTCGGATTTGAGTCACGAAAATCCGAGCATTTTCGCCGGTGCCTACCGGCTGTACCAAGCCGAACAGTTCTGGCCGAAGGACACCGTATTCGTCGCCGTCGTCGATCCCGGCGTTGGCACTGCGCGCTTATCGGTTGTGCTCAAGACACGCACCGGACATTACTTCGTCGGTCCCAACAATGGCCTGCTTTCGCTGGTCGCGGAGCGCGACGGTATCCAGGGGTTGCGCGAAATCGACGAGCGCGTGAATCGCCGCAAGGGCTCGGAGGAATCGCACACCTTTCACGGCCGCGATGTGTTCGCCTACACCGGCGCGCGCCTCGCCGCCGGCGTAATCACCTTCGAGCAGGTGGGCCCGTCACTCGCACCGCAGATGTTGATTGCCATTCCCTACCGCAAACCCGAGTTCGCCGGGGACAGGGTCAAAGGCATCATCCCGGTGCTCGATGTGCAGTTCGGCAATGTTTGGACTAACATACCAAAAGCCCTGTTCGATGAATTGCACCTTGAACTCGGGGGTGAGGTTGGAGTGCGCATCTTTCACAACGATCGCCTCGTGGACGATGAGGTGGCGCCCTACCGGCGCACATTCGGCGAAGTGGCGATCGGAAAGCCGCTGGTATACGTCAACAGCTTGATGAATCTCGCGGTGGCGCTCAACCAGGCAAGCTTCGCGGCCGACCGCAAGATCGAATCCGGCCCGGATTGGTTCATTGAACTGAGCTCGATGCCCGACGCTACGGCGCACTAGGAGCCTGTCTGAGTAATCCCCGTGGCCGCGACCGTGGCAGATTTCGCTTCAGCCGAGGCGGAGCCGACGCGGTTGGGTCAACACCCAATGAGGAGGCGACAACGACGGATGAAGCGAAATCTGCCCGGTCCCGAAGGGTTGGCTGGGATGAATGAACCGATTGCCGGCCAGCCCCGCCCCGACGCGGACTTGCATGTGGCTCAGAATTGGCTGGACGCGCTCTCGACCGGAGCCTGCGATGAAAACACGTTTCTGCGCGCGGTGGAGAAACTTGCCGGACAAGCCCCGGATCTGGGCTGGGATTTGCTGTCGCTGCTTGACCAGTATTATCGCCGCGGCAAAATCGCGCCCGAGGTCTTCCTCACTGTCAAAGCGCATTTGGAAGTCCAACTGCTGGGCACGGCGCTCGATGTTGAATCCAACGTTCCGCTGCCACAAACGGGGGATACGCTTTCGCCGGCGGGGCAAAGCGCGCCGATCATCCCATCCGCGACTAGAAGGGCGGTGCGCCCGCCGCCCACCGCTCAGGCGGATACGGCGTGCACCCCTGACGCCATACCCCCGATGATCACCGAGATCGCAGCTTCTACCGCTCGCGGCGCACGACGCGAAATCGCCATAGGTGATGTGCTGCGCGGCCGCTATCGGATAGCGAGCGTTCTGGGCCGTGGAGGCACGGGCACCATATTCGAGGCAATCGATCAATACCGTCTCGATCTGCCAAATGCCGGCCAGCGATTGGCAATCAAGGTGCCGCACTCCGCGGTTGCGGAACGACCGGAATTGCTGACCGAGTTGCGTCGCGAGTTCCAGCATCTGCAGTCGCTATCGCACCCGAACATCGTCCGCGTGCACGAATACGACCGCGATGGCGATACCGCGTTCTTTACGATGGAATACCTCAGCGGGCTGTCTCTGAGCCGCGTGTTGTCCGCGCGGCCTCAGATCCCTTTGGATCGCTCCCATGCGCTGACGATCATTCGCGAGGTGGGCGCTGCGCTCGCGCACGCTCATGGTCACAGCGTCGTGCACGGCGATCTCAATCCGGGGAATATTTTCATCACGTATGACGGTGACGTGCGCGTCTTGGATTTCGGCGCAGCGCACGCCGCCCAGCACCGCAGCCCGGCGGTCTCGGATGTCGGGGGGCCGGAACAGAAGCCGATCGCAACACCAAGATATGCGAGCTGCCAGTTGCTCGAAGGCGAGCCGGCGGATGTGCGAGATGATGTATATGCGCTTGCATGCGTCAGCTACGTGCTCTTGGCCGGACAGCATCCGTTTGGGGAACACACCGCCATCCACGCGCGCGCACTGAGCTTGACAGCGGCTCGCCCCGCCGGATTGACCTGGGGGCAGTGGCAGGCCCTGCGCGCGGGCCTGTCCTTCGATCGCGACCATCGTCCCGCTCATGTCGAGGAGTGGCTGAAGCCTTTCGGTTTGCGTGCGGCTTCGGACCGGCTGCCGGCATTGCCTGCCCTGTTGAAACTCTCCTCACCGAAGCGTGGACGCATGAGGATGACTGCGCTCACCGCGGGCGTTTTGGCGATACTGGCGGTCGGTTGGTGGGTCGCCGCGAATTTCGAATCGGTCACGCGTGCAACGGCATTGAGCACGGGTCTGAGCGCTGCCTTCGGAACTGCCGAGAGCTTACTGACGAAACCGTGGCACAGCACTCCCCATACCGGGCGCGAAGAGATTGGTGCGGGCGCTAACCCGCCGGCGATTCCATCGCCGACGCCGGCGACCTCCGCCAAGCCGCCGGCGATCCCCGCGCCGGCGTCCGTGCCGATTCCGGCGTCCGCATCGTCATCCCCATCGGCTCCGCAAGCAGCAGCCGCGACACGGCTCGCTGCTGCTTCCTCTCATGCTGCAAGCGGCACTGCCTCGCGCTCCCGCATCGAAATGGCTGCGAACACGGTCGACGTGCCACCCGCGGATCCGACTGCCCACGTCGTGGTTCACCGCAGCGGCAATTTACATGGGGACGCGAGCTTCTCTTGGTGGACCGAATCCGGAACCGCAAAACCCGAGCAGGACTTCGCACCTGTTGCGGCGCACGAGGAGCGTATTGGGGACGGTAAAAGCGCCGTGAGTCTGCTCGTTCCGGTGGTCGCTGATCCGACGCGGCACCAGTCCAAGAGTTTCTATGTGGTCATTAGCGACCCGAGTCCCGGAGCATCGCTTGGCCATCGTACGGTGACGATGGTGACTATCTCCCCGGCGGGATGACCAAGCCGCAACCCCACCCTGGGCCGGCATGCCGATTACACGCCGATTCCAAACTTGCCGGTTGTTAATGGGCAGCCGTCGCGAGACCCCGTCCTGCGACGGCTCATTGGGATCGGAATCAGGTCGCTTTGCATTGACATACGTGAGTTCTAGAATACCAGTGCTCACCCAATCAACGACAAAATGAGGAGGAAAAATCATGGCGGCCAAGTCAATTCCAGACGGTTATCACTCGGTCACTCCTTATCTCATTATCAAAGGAGCTGCCGACGCTATCGATTTCTACAAACGCGCATTCGGCGCCACCGAACTGATGCGCATGTCAAGCCCCGATGGCAAGATCGGCCACGCTGAGATCCGGATTGGCGATTCGGCAATCATGCTCGCAGACGAACATCCTGAAATGGGCCACCGCAGCCCACAGTCGCTGGGCGGAGCCGGTGTGAGCCTGATGGTATACGTCGAGCGGGTGGACGAGGTTTTCAAACAAGCGGTCGCAAGCGGAGCAAGGGAGCTGCAACCCGTCAAAGACCAGTTTTACGGGGATCGATCGGGGACGTTGCAAGATCCGTTCGGACACACATGGACCGTCGCAACGCACATCGAGGATATTCCGCCTGATGAGATGCGCCGCCGCGCCGAGAAATTCATGCAGGGCGCTAGCGCGTAAGCCACTGCACGGATCGTCGACGGACCATTGATCACTTTGAAACAGTGGTTTGTCGACGGTCTTGCCGTTTCTCCGCGGCAGCCTCCATCGGGTTTCCGAGGATGCGTACACCAGCGCCTGCGAAAGCCTGAACCAGATCATTGAGGTCGGCAGCTAACGCTAAGGCATCCGCGAATAGGATTGACTCGCCCGGCGATACGTGAGCGCTACCTTCGGTTGCCAGTGCAGGCGGGCTGGCTGCCGGCTCCTCGCTGGGGCGCTTTCGGCGGGTGTTCTAATGCTCGTTCTTATGCTCCACCGGCGCGGCGACTACCACTGGCGCGGCGGCAACCTTGTGCTCCACCGGCGCGGAGGTAACCTTGTGCACTACCGGCTCGCTCACCTTACCAGCGCCTTTCGCCGCGACGACCCCCGCGCCAGGGCAGACAAGACCCCTCAATAAGCCGCAAGGAACATCATCAACGGGGTCTTTAGATCCTGCGTGCCAAAAAGAAAATCAGAGCGATGATGAGAATTGTTCCAAGAATGCCGCCGATATACATAAATTTCTCCGTTAGCAATTCCGAGTGTTTAGTAGAGCATGAGTGACCCCACCTGTCGGGGCGCTACCGCACGTAACGCTTGCTCGTTCGAGGCGAAGTTTTTTCACGGGATCTCCAAAACGCCCTTATGCTGACTTACATCGTCGGCGTCTCCCCTCTTCAAACTGCAAAAGACAATCGTGGATACGATCGTCAAAGGTTCTTCACGCGGATGGGTGTACGCCAGCGTACAGACTGAATGTATCGCATCATGCTCCAATGCGACCTGTGAACCCGTAGGAGAGAACCATGGATGTGCTGATTCTTCTGATAGTGCTGTTACTGCTGTTTGGTGGTGGCGGAGGTTTGTATTGGGGCATGGGCGTGGGTTGGGGGATAGGTCCGATCGGATTGATCGCTGCCGTACTTGTGATTGCCTTCATGGTGTATATATATCGCGGTAGTAGGAGTAACCGATTTTAGGAACAAGGCGGACCCACGGCAAAGCCGTTAGCCTGAGGCGTACTAAGATGCGCAGCTGGCGCATTCTGCAGCGCCATCCATTATAGTGGACGACGGAGCCCTCGCCACCGAAAGGGCGCCGCTGCGGCCAAGACTCGAGCGACGAGCACAACTTAGAGGCAGGCGCTTAAAACCAGAATACTTTAACGTTTTCAGCGTCGATCCCCTGCGATTGCCGGTGGCGCGATCGGCGCAGGGACCCGACACGGATTGGATCATGCGGCGCCTGAAGATCCTTCATCGCACCTACTATAATTTCCGCGGCGCCGTGCAGCTGCAGCCGCATCGGCTGCTGCTCCGGCCGCGCGAAGGACCGGGGTTGCACATCGAACTCTCGAAACTCGACATTTCGCCAGCGGCACAAATCCGCTGGCTCCGGGACGCCTACGACAATTCAGTCGCGATTGCGACCTTTGCCTCGCCTACAACACAGCTCGCCATCACCAGTGAATGCATCGTGCAACAATTTGACGAGGCGCCGCTCGACTTCCTAGTAGCGGATTTCGCATTGGACTATCCCTTCACCTACGACGCCGATTCGGCGGAAGTTCTTCGGCCCTATCTGTACAGCCCACCGCAGGGGGACCGAGCCGCGCTGGGCTCGTGGGTACGTCGGTACTGGCAACCTAGCGAGCCGGTTCAGACCTATGGACTGCTGGCCCGGTTGTGCACGGCTATCAGCCAATCAATGATCTATCAGATGCGCGAGCAGCCAGGTGTTCAGTCTGCTGTCGAGACGCTCACGCGCGGCGCCGGTTCGTGTCGCGACTTCGCCAACCTGTTCATGGAAACCGCACGCTTTCTGGGTCTCGCCGCGCGCTTCGTCAGCGGCTACCTAAATGCGCCATTCGTGGATGGGCGAAGCGGCTCGACTCATGCCTGGGCGGAGGTCTATCTGCCCGGCGCGGGCTGGAAGGGTTTTGATCCCACCAGCGGTGAACTCGCCGGTAGCCGGCACATTGCCGTGGCTGTCGCACGTTCGCCGGAAGTCGTGTCGCCGGTGACCGGTGCTTTTTTTGGACCCGCTGGCGCTGACCTTTCGGTAGGCGTCTGGGTGAGTGAGCTGTAGTTGGGGTCCGCTCACGCTTCGGGGACGAGGCGAATTGACTCCCCCTGTACGCTAGCGAACAGACGAATACCAAAGCAATTTTGTAAGATGAGCTGTGGAGATTGATTCGCCTAATGTTTGCCGTATTGGCCTTAGCCGGATTTTCCGCAAACGGATTTTCCAAGCCCAGACTTAATAAACAGTAGAGATAGCAGTTATGAAAGCCAAGAACTTATACGCCGCAACCGGCTTAGCCATCATCGCCCTCTTCGCGAGTGCGGCTTGCATTGCCGCCAGCAAGGCGGAGATTGACGCGGGTGTAAGCACCGCGCTGAAGAACTGGGAGGCGATCAATCCGAACCACAGCGAATTGGCGAGCAAGGCAGCAGGTATGTTGGTATTTCCACATCTTACCAAGGGCGGAGTCGGCATCGCCGGCGAATACGGGGAGGGGGTACTGCGAGTCAACGACCAGACAGTCGGTTACTATAGTGTCTCGTCTGCCTCGGTTGGAGTGACGCTCGGAGTAGCCAAACACAGCGAAATCATCCTGTTCATGACTCAAGCGGCGCTCGATAAATTCACGAACAGTAAAGGTTGGTCAATCGGAGCCGACACGGGAGTCGCCCTGGTTAAAGCAGGCGCCGGTGGCAGATATGACAGCGAGACTCTGAAGAAACCTATCCTTGCCTTCGTATTCGGTGAGAAAGGCTTGATCGCCGATATATCTCTTGAGGGGTCGAAGATCAACTCGATCGAGAAATGAGCTGCGAGTTATACGGCGACATCGACGAACGCGACCAGGAAGTGTTGTCCATCCGGATCACGATTGACAGACACATGCACTCTGCGCGCCTCGAGGAAAGGAACCGCTGGATCGCGCGGGTGGTGAAGAGTCTTCTGCGCGGTTGGAAGGTTGCTGCTACGTTCAGTCCGCCCCAGCAGGCCGTGGAGTGAACGCGCATGATTATGCCGGTGTCTAGAACATCCGGCTCTAAGGAGCTGTCCCCGCCAAGGGCGGCGGATCGCTTTTGGGCGGCGGTCGTGGCTCAACCGGCACTACCGGCAGGCTGTACGCGTCCACTTTACTTTTTGCTTCCTGTTCTTGGCGCAACTTCTCCTGCGCAAGCCGCAAGTGCTCGCGAGTGCGCTCGAAGTCTTCCTCACGCTTCGCTTCCACGGCCGGGTCGACATCCTTCGCCAGCCGCTCGATGGCGATGCGCGCATTGAGACATTCCGTGTCCGTGCGGGCCTTGGCCGGCTTTTGATTGCACTTCAGCAGCACGCCGTCGAGCGTCACCCGATCCTCCATCAGGTCCGAGACCGTCATGGGAGGTATCCGGCGCGGCCCACATGCTGCGCTGCCCAACACGGCGGCACAAAGCCACCCGCAGACGATAATTTGTTTGCTCGAATAAGGCATATAGCTTCCCTGTTGCAATGGTACCCAAAAGCGGCCGCGGTGCGACTGCATCGCTGTGACGCGTATCACGGCTTGACAAATTCCTACAAGAGCCGCCATTAGCGCGCCTCGTGCTCCGTGAAATCGCGCACAAGCGATTGAGTTTGACCCGACTGCGGCGCATGTGTACCGTTCGCAGCCATGTCCTCCGCCAAAGCGTCAGAAGACTCCAAGCCCTTGGATTTCGAGGCAGCAATGCGCGACCTCGAAGAGATCGTCGAGCGCCTGGAGCACGGCGACTTGCCGCTCGAGGAATCGCTCGCAGCCTTCGAGCGCGGCGTCATGCTGACGCGCAGCTGCCAGACGGCTCTCAAAGAGGCCGAACAGAAGGTCGAGATCCTGCTCAAGAAAGCGGGTGAGCCTCAGGTGGAAGATTTCCACGCCGACGAGACCAAGCCCGGCTGAACAGGCGCCCGTTGTTGGACTTGAAGCCGGCTGCTGATCAAGGGCGGCCCAAATCGTCTGCTATCATTGCATTGGGGGTCCGAAGCCCCATATCCTCGATCGCCGCTCCAGGAACCGTGCCCTATGAATGTCGCCACCCCAGCCAAGAAACCCCGTGTGTCGCCCGTCGAGGACGTGCAGGGGCATGCAGATACGCGCCAGATCCCAATCAACAAAGTCGGCATCAAGGACATCTATCACCCGGTTAAGGTGAAGGATCGGGCCAACGGCGAGCAGCACACGGTCGCGAATTTCAACATGTACGTGAATCTGCCCCACAATTTCAAGGGCACTCACATGTCGCGCTTCGTCGAGATCCTGCATCGCCACGAGCGCGAAATATCGGTGAATTCCTTCGGGCAAATGCTCCAAGAAATGACCGAGCATCTGGATGCGGACGCCGGCCACATCGAGATGACTTTTCCATACTTCATCATGAAGAAAGCTCCCATCTCCGGCGTCGAGAGCCTGATGAATTATCAAGCCACCATCTTCGGCGAGTATCGCAATGGAAGGACCGATGTGTGGCTCAAAGTGGTGGTTCCGACGACCAGCCTGTGCCCCTGCTCGAAGAAAATCTCCGACTATGGCGCGCACAATCAGCGGTCGCACATCACTTTGACCGCGCAGCTCAATGAGCACATGTGGTTGGAAGAGTTGATCGATATCGCCGAGGCACACGCCTCATGCGAGGTGTACGGAATATTGAAACGCCCGGACGAAAAGTACGTCACGGAGCGCGCCTACGACAATCCCAAATTCGTCGAGGATACGGTACGTGACGTGGCCGTTGCCCTCAACGAAGACAAACGGGTTCGCGCGTATGTGGTCGAGTCGGAGAATTTCGAATCGATCCACAACCACTCGGCGTACGCGATGATCGAGCGCGATAAAGAGGCGGCAAAGTAGCGAGGAGCCTAGGCTCCGCGCTCCGCGCTTTGCAGCCGTCCGATCATGCTGCGCAGGAACACCTGGTTGAAACGCAGCTGGCATTCGGCCGACACTTGCTCGAGTAGCGTTGAACTCACCTTCATGACCACGACGGAGCCGGAGGCCACGATGGTCGCGGTACGCTTGGCGCCGCGCACGTAACTGGTCTCGCCGAAGCAATCGCCGCTGTCCAAGTAGCCCAACGGCCTGCCGAGCCGCGCGACGCCGACGCGTCCCTGCACGATGATGTAGAAACGATCGTCCATCTCGCCTTCCTTGACGATTTCTTCGGCATCGGCATAGTCCTGCCAACTGCTCGCGCGCAATACCTCCCAGATTTCGCTGTGAGAGAACTCATGGAAGAACTTGAGCTTGCGCAAGAGGCTGAACTGCTCCTGCTGGTCGATGCGGTTATATTGGGTGCGCAATTTCTGATGCACGCGCGTCAATTCGGCGGCGAAGTCGAGGCCCGTCTTATAGCGCTTCTCCGGGTCCTTCTGCAGAGCTATCGCCGTCACATTCTCTAGTTCCTCGGGAATTTCCGGGCGCAATGTGTGAATGGGCGGCGGAGTCGCGAACACGATTTGGTGCAAGAGCTTCTGCAAGTTGCCGGCTCGAAACGGCCGTGTTCCGGTCAGCAGTTCGTACATCACCGCCCCAAGGGAATACAGATCGGAGCGATTGGTCAATTCGATCGACTGCACCTGTTCGGGCGACATGTACGACGGGCTGCCGGCGATTCCTTCGATGCGTGAAATCTCCGAATCGGCCACCAGCGCAATGCCGAAATCGATGATTCGCACGTCGCTATCGAGCGTCAACATGATGTTGCTGGGCTTGATGTCGCGATGGATGACACCGCGGCTATGGGCATAATGCAACGCGCGCGCGGCCTTGTAGACCAGTTCGACCACATCGTCGATGCGCAGCAAGTTGTCAGGTCGACAATACGCCGCGAGCGTACGCGCTCCGTGCACGTGTTCGGTCACGATGTAGCAGTGCCCGTTCTCTTCGCCCGCATCATAGATCGGCAGGATATTCGGATGCTGCAGCATCCCGACCATGTGTGCTTCGGACAGAAACATCTTGCGCGCGATACGCTTGCGATTCTCATCCGCGGTGGCGTCGGTGTTGTAAACCTTGATCGCCACGTCGCGGCCGTAGAATGGATCGTGCGAGAGGTACACGACCCCGGTGCTGCCGCGGCCCACCTCGTTAATAATCACGTACTTGCCAATCTTTTCAGGCAATGCGGCGCGACCGGTCTGGGACTTCGCGAAATGGCTGGGCCGAATATTGGTCAAGGTTAACCGTGAGCCGCGGCGGCGACGTTCAATTCTGTGCCGCAGAGGATACTTCGGCCGGGCGGCGCTAAACTGTGATTTCGGTCCAGGCTCGGCGAAAGTGCTCGTATCCATGAACCGCCGGTGGGAGTTCCTTTCCCTGCAACGCCCAGGTCACGGTGTTTTCCGCGATGCGGCTCACCGATCGCGGGCAGTCTTAAGTTCAATCCGGCCGCCAGTGAGGCCGGCGAAAAGGTCGCCGGCTCGCCGGCCGAGATGCTATCCGCCGCTCCCGCCAATCCCGCTATTCCGCCGGCTGGCCGTATTCGCTTGGGCGCAGCTCCTGCGCGGCACGGTCCAATACGGCGTTCACGAACTTGTGACCGTCAGTCGCCCCAAATTGTTTGGTGAGCTGAACCGCTTCCGCGAGCGCAACTCGGTAGGGCAAATCGGGGCAAGAGGCCAACTCGTGAAGACCCAGCCACAGCACCGCGTGTTCAATGGGATCGAGTTCCGCCGGGGGAATCTCGCACAACTTTGCAAGGCGCGAATCCAATGCTTCGCGATTGGGAGCAATCGCCGCCATGAGCTCTCGAAAGTACTCCCGGTCCACCCGCTCCGCCTCAGGATCTTCCGCAAATTGCTGATGCGTGTCCTGCCAGGATCGCGGGTTGATTTGGAGTTGATACAGCGCTTGCAGCGCCAGCCTGCGCGCGAGGCTGCGAGCGCGATGCGCGTTCACTGTTACAAATCCAACCGGCGCAATAAATTCGCCATTTCGAGCGCGGTCAGCGCGGCATCGGCTCCCTTATTGCCGGCCTTACCGCCGGCCCGCTCGATCGCCTGTTCCATCGTATCGGTTGTCAAAACGCCGAACGCGATAGGCACTCCCGATTCGAGCGCAACCCGGGCGATTCCCGAGGCGCATTCACCGGCGACATAATCGAAATGCGGCGTTTGTCCGCGGACCACGGCGCCGAGTGCAATCAGCGCCTCATAACGGCGCGAGAGCGCCAATTTGCGGGCGACGATAGGTATGTCGAAAGCGCCCGGAACGCGCACGATCTCGATCTGCTGCTCGGTCGCCCCATGGCGCTTGAGCGCGTCCAAGGCCCCGCGCAGCAACGGTTCGACGACGAAATCGTTGAATCGCGCAGCCACAACCGCAAAACGCAGATCGCGAACGAGCAGTTCGCCCTCGATAATCTTGGACTGGTCAATCGGCACAAATTCTTCCTCGCCGGTCTACCGCTTCGCGCTGCGGCCCTCCCGTCAGTATAAGCCCCGCCGCGTTCAATCTCCGCCATCCACGTACTCGGTAATTTCGAGATCGAAGGCCGAAAGGCCCTGCAACTGCTTGGGCGCGCTCAAGACACGCATGCGCCTGAGCCCGAGATCCTTGAGAATTTGCGCCCCGATACCATAGGTGCGCAGCACCGTCGCTCCGGGGTTGCGCAAGACTGCCGGCCTGGCATCGCGCTGCCGCACGTTGTCCATGAAGTCCCGCGGCGTCTCCTCCGGCCGCAATATGACCACCACGCCGGAGGGCTCGGCGGCCACTCGGCGGATCGCGGCGCGCAGCGGCCAGCCCAGTTTTTCGCTGCGCACCCCGACCACATCACGCAGAGTATCCTTGATGTGTACGCGCACCAGCGGCGGAATACCGGAATTCAAATCGCCCTTGACGAGCGCCACGTGCACGTTCTTGTTGACGTGATCCTCGTAGCAACACAGCTGGAAACCACCGAATTCGGTATCCACGGGCTCATCGTAGATCCGTTCCACCGAGCGCTCGTTTTTGAGGCGATAGCGGATGAGGTCCGCGATGGTGCCTATCTTCAAAGCATGCGTTTTGGCGAAGCGCTCCAGGTCGGGTCGGCGCGCCATGGTGCCGTCGTCGTTCAAGATCTCGACGATCATGGCCGCGGGCGAGAAACCGGCGAGCCGCGCCAGATCGCATCCCGCCTCCGTGTGGCCGGCACGCGTCAGCACGCCGCCGGGCTGCGCCATCAACGGAAAAATGTGTCCGGGCTGGCGCAAGTCTTCCGGGCGTGCATCGGCGACTACCGCGGTCTTGATCGTGTGCGCGCGATCATGCGCTGAAATTCCGGTGGTCACACCTTCAGCCGCTTCGATGGACAGGGTAAAGTTGGTGCGGTGCGAACTGTCGGTTTCGCTGACCATCAGCGGCAGCCGCAGCTGGCGGCAACGCTCGCGCGTCAGCGTCAAGCAGATGAGACCGCGTCCGTAGCGCGCCATGAAATTGACGTCTTCGGCCCGTACGCGTTCCGCGGCCATGATGAGATCGCCCTCGTTTTCACGGTCCTCGTCATCCATGAGAACCGCCATTTTCCCCTGTCGGATGTCGTCGAGGATCTCATCAATCGTGTTTAATGCAGTCATGCTTGCCGAACTCGTAGGCTGTGCAGGTAGGCTATTGTAGCGGGCAGACTGCAGCGTGCTGCGAGAACTGACGGGTATTCGCCGCTAACCTCATCGTAACCGGCGATGCGACGACGTCGGGGGCCGTGTGAGCGGGAAAGGAGCCGTCACAGAATTTGCGTCAAAGCCCTCCCTCCGGTCAGCACCGCCAGCAACATCAAGAGACGCAGGACCCAGCGGCGAAAATCCACCGGGTCCGCGTTCATGAAGCCGCGATTGCCCAGCCACACGCCGGCAGTCAACGCCGGCAGAAACAGCAGGACACGCCAGACCGTCGCCAGGCCGAGAAGTCCGTTCCAGCCCTGCCACGCAAGTCCGGTCACGTCGGTCATCAGGAAGAAGGCAATCATCGAGGCACGGCCTGCTGCCGCGCCGGCGGGCGAACTGAAGAAGAACAGGATCACCGGCGGGCCGCCCACCCCAAAACTTCCGTTGAAGAGGCCTGAAGCCGTGCCCGTGGCAAAGGTCGCAGCAGGTCCGGGCAGCGACTTCAGGGCATACCCTCGGGCCAGCAGGATCGCCGCGATCAGCACGAAAACGGCTAGCGCCAGAGTCATCGGCGCGGCCGGGACATGAGCGAGCGCATAAACCCCAAAGGGCGTGCCCACAAGGCTGCCACCAGTGAGCCAAATGAGCGCGCGCCAATGAATGTCGCGCCACACTCCGGGCAACAGATGCAGGCTTGCGGCGATCTCCATGATAAAGATCGACGGCACGATCTCAGTCGGCGGCAGAAGGAGGGAGAGCGAGACGACGGCGAGCAGCGAGAAGCCGAACCCACTGTAGCCTCGCACGACGGCGGCGCCGAAGATGCAGGCGACAGCATAGATGAGGATCAGGATGTGCATGCGTCATCTCATTGCTCCACCTTACCGTAGCTTGCAAGACGTTCGAAATACCGTCGTAGATACCGTCAGGAGAGACAGGGTTTACATATTGAACCCGGCGGATTACATACGTTTGCCTGGGGCAAATGGTGAATGCCAGCGAAACCTAACGAAGTGCAATGATGGGTATTTCGGCTTATTTCTAGGGGTTCTGTCAGACATTGCGAATGGTGACGAAACCCGGCAACAGCCGCTCGAGGTATCGTGCGATGACGTCGATCTCGATGTTGACGCCAGCGCCGGGGCGGAGCTCACCCAACGTCGTCGCCTCATGTGTGTGCGGAATGATGTTGACATCGAAGCGGCGCCCGCTGACCTCATTCACCGTCAGGCTGACGCCGTTGACGCAAATGGAACCTTTCGACGCTACATAGCGCATCAGTGCTGCCGGCAGCTCGAACTGCAAACGCCAGGATCGAGCATCCTGGGCGACGGCGGTCAGCGTCCCGACCGCATCGACATGGCCGCTCACCAAGTGACCGCCCATCGGATCGCCGGCCCGCAGGCTCGGCTCCAAATTCACTCGCGCGCCCTGCCCGAGCGCGCCCAAGGTCGTCTTGGCCATGGTTTCGCGCGATACGTCGGCATAGAACACCGTACCCTGAAGGCGCGTCACCGTGAGGCACACGCCCTCGACGCTCACACTGTCGCCCACTGCAATGCGCTTGACATCAAGGGCCGCGGCATCGATTCCCAGCTCCAGGTCACCGCCCCTGGCGACAATCGAGTCCACATGGCCCGTCGCTACAATAATCCCAGTAAACATCTTCAAGACCCTTTAGGTGTCAGAACGAGACGCAGATCAGCGCCCATGCGCTGCAGACTCTTGAATTCAAACGTCGGCAGCGGCCCCTTTGAGTCCAAACCGCGCAACGAGGTCAGCGGCGCTGCATCGGCGCCAAGCAGGATCGGCGCGACATACACGATCAGCTCATCGACCAGACGCGCCTGGAGAAAAGCCGCCGCCAGGCGCGGGCCGCACTCCACCCACAGCTCGTTGATCTCGCGCAACGTCAAGCGCTCGATGACGGCCCTGAGGTCCAACTCGTGCCCCGCCGCCGGTACACGCTCCACGCTGAAGTGCGGCGCGAGCGGGGGCGGCGCGTCCGCGGCGGCGAACACCAGCGCGCCGCCTCCCTGGAAAATTTGCGCGCTCGGCGAGCATGACAGCGCGGGGTCGAGCAGCACGCGCAGCGGCTGCCTCACCCAGGGACCGTAGGCCAAGCGCACATTGAGGCGCGGATCATCCACACGCACCGTACCGGCGCCCGTCAGGATCGCGGAGCTGCGGGCGCGCCAACTCTGCACGTCCGCGCGCGATTCCTCGCAACTGATCCACAGCCTGCCGCTGTTGCCCTCGCTGTAGGCGGGTGCCGTGCGCGCATCGAGGCTCATCGCCAGTTTGAGACGGATCAGCGGCCGCGCGCGCTCGAAGCGCGAAAAAAAGCCGGCATTGAGCGCGCGTGCTTCGTCGGCCAGCACTCCCACCGACACGGCGATTCCGGCGGCCTGCAACCGCTTGATGCCCTCGCCCGCCACTTTGGGATTCGGATCGGTCGAAGAGCACACGACGCGGCGAATACCGGCCGCAATGAGCGCTTCGACACACGGTGGCGTGCGGCCGGTGTGACTGCACGGCTCGAGAGTGACATAGGCCGTCGCGCCGGCGACGCTGCCGCCCGCCGCACGCAGCGCAGCAATCTCGGCATGCGCTTCTCCGGCGCGCTCATGCCAACCTTCGCCGAGGGTGAGGCCGGCGCGCACCAAGACGCAGCCGACACGCGGGTTCGGATCGGTGGTGTACATACCGCGCGCAGCCAGCTCCAGCGCCCGCGCCATGTGGGCCTGATCCTCTGCGCTGATCGCTGCCCTCATTTGCCCGCGTCGCTGGGCTCATCGCCCGGCAGGAGCGGCAATTGATCCTTGCTGGCTTCGCGGCGGCGGCGCGTGCGGCGCAATAGGTCGATTTCCGTCCGGAAGGCTTCGACGTCCTGAAAGCTGCGGTACACCGATGCGAATCGCACGTAGCCGACTTCGTCCAAATGCCGCAGCTCTTCCATGACCAGTTCGCCAATGACGCGCGAGGCGATTTCTCGCTCACCCAAACTACGCAATTTGTGGCAGATCCTCGCGACCGCGGCTTCGATCGCTTCGCCGCTCACCGGACGCTTTTCCAACGCCTTTTGCATTCCGGCGAGCAGTTTGCTTTCATCGAAGGGCTCGCGGCTGCGATCGCCCTTGACCACGATGGGCAACAGCAACTCGGCGGCCTCGAAGGTTGTGAAGCGCTCGGCGCATTGCAAGCACTCGCGACGGCGCCGAATCTGCCGCCCCTCGCCGGCCAGGCGAGAGTCGATAACCTTAGTCTCCGTATGACCGCAAAACGGGCAATGCATGGGAACTATCTAGCGCGGTCCCGATGCGGACCATTTCGCTCTTAGCCGTACACGGGAAATCGGCGGCACAACGACAACACCTCGGTGCGCACGCGCTCCACCGTGGACTCATCGCCCATATGATCGAGAACATCGGCGATCCAATGGGACAATTGCCGCACTTCGGGCTCTTTGAAGCCGCGGGTGGTGACGGCGGGCGTACCGATTCTGAGGCCGCTGGCCACGGCGGGAGGACGCGGATCATTGGGCACCGCATTTTTGTTCACCGTCATGTGCGCCCGTCCCAACGAGGCATCGGCATCCTTGCCGGTGATGTTCTTTTCGACCAGATCCAGCAAGAACAGGTGATTATCGGTGCCCCCGGACACGATTTTGTAGCCGCGCTGCTGCAGCACTCGAGCCATCTCACGCGCATTGGCGATGACCTGCGCGGAATAGGACTTGAATTCCGGCTGCAATGCCTCGTAGAACGCCACCGCCTTGGCGGCGATGACGTGCATCAACGGGCCGCCCTGAGTTCCCGGGAACACCATGGAATTGAATTTCTTGTGCAGCTCCGCGTGCGGCCGCGCCAGAATCAGCCCGCCTCGCGGGCCGCGCAATGTCTTGTGCGTCGTGGTGGTTACCACATCGGCGAAAGGCAGCGGATTGGGATACATCCCGGCGGCGACGAGACCTGCAACGTGCGCCATATCCACCATGAAGTACGCGCCTACGGAATCGGCAATCGCGCGAAACCGCGCCCAATCGATGGCGCGCGAATAGGCCGAAAAGCCGGCTACGATCAGCTTCGGACGATGCTCCTGCGCAAGGCGGTCCACTTGGCCATAGTCGATTTCACCGGTGTCGGGTTTGATTCCATACTGGGCTGCGTTGAACAATTTCCCCGAGAAATTGACCTTGGAACCGTGGGTCAAATGGCCCCCGTGGTCGAGGCTCATGCCGAGAATCGCATCGCCGGGGTTGAGCAATGCCAGATACACCGCAGCATTCGCTTGCGAGCCCGAATGCGGCTGCACGTTCGCGTACGCCGCTCCGAACAATTGCTTGGCGCGCTCGATCGCCAATGACTCGACGACATCGACGTATTCGCAGCCCCCGTAGTAGCGCTTGCCGGGGTAGCCTTCCGCATACTTGTTGGTGAGCACCGACCCCTGAGCCTCGAGCACGCGCGGGCTGGCGTAATTTTCCGAGGCGATGAGTTCGATGTGATCTTCTTGGCGCGAGCGCTCGCCGGCGATGGCTTTCGCAAGTTCGGGATCGAAACCGGCAATCGTCATCCTGGAACTGAACATGAGCGGACCTCGCGAAGGATAGCCACTAATTGTAGCCCATGCGTCCATGCTTCCCTAGGAGCCTGTCTGAGTAATCCCCGTGGCCTTACCCAAGGTAGATTTCGTTTCAGCCGAGGCGGAGCCGACGTAGTTGGGTCAACACCCAATGAGGAGGCGACAACGACGGATGAAGCGAAATCTGCAAGGGTACGAAGGGTTGGCTGGGGGACGGGCGTCTGCGGCGTTGCGCGGCTTGGCCGTGGTGCCCGCCACGGCCTGCGCCGCGCGCCTTGCATCCGCTCCGTCGCCCAGCCAACGCGGCTCACGCGGATTACTCAGACAGGCTCCCAGTCGGGAGCCAACACCTCAGAGGCCCCTTCCCCCCGGCCGGGACCGGGCGATCGGGGTGCGGACCCTCCTGATTGTGGCCGCCGCCCTGCGGGCGTGCCCGACGGGCGGACTAATCGCCGTGACAAGTTTCCGCCACTCGCGGATAATTCCATGGTCTTCCCCCCGCTCAGCAGTTGTTCAATATAGGCAGTCCATGGCTCAGTTCATCTACACCATGAACCGGGTTGGCAAGGTTGTGCCACCCAAGCGCGTCGTTTTGCGCGATATCTCCTTGAGCTTTTTTCCCGGCGCGAAGATCGGCGTTCTGGGCCTGAACGGGTCGGGCAAATCGAGTCTCTTGAAGATTATGGCCGGGGCAGATAAGGAGATCGAAGGCGAGGCCCGCCCGCAAGCGGGCATCAAGGTGGGCTACTTGCCGCAAGAGCCCGTGCTCGAGGAGACTAAGACGGTGCGCCAGGTGGTCGGTGAAGGGGTGGGCGATGTGCAGGATTTGATCGATCGCTTCAATGCGATCAGCGATCGCTTTGCCGAACCGATGTCGGATGAGCAGATGAACAAGCTCATGGAAGAGCAGGCGAAAATGCAAGATAGGATCGACGCGGTTGGCGGTTGGGAACTCGAGCGCAAGCTCGAGATCGCCGCGGACGCGCTGCGCCTGCCGCCATGGGATGCCGTGATCGGCAAGCTCTCCGGCGGCGAAAAGCGGCGCGTCGCGTTATGTCGCTTGCTGCTGTCGAAGCCCGACATGTTGCTGCTCGATGAGCCGACCAATCACCTGGATGCGGAGTCGGTCGCGTGGCTCGAGCATTTTCTCGAAGAGTATCCGAGCACCGTCGTCGCGGTGACCCATGATCGGTACTTTCTCGACAATGTGGCCGAATGGATTTTAGAGCTGGATCGAGGCCATGGAATTCCGTGGCAAGGCAATTACTCGTCCTGGCTCGAGCAAAAGACTCAAAGGCTTGCGCAGGAGGAGCGCCAGCAGGACGCGCTTGCGAAGAGCCTCAAACGCGAGCTCGAGTGGGTGCGCACCAACCCGAAAGCGCGCCAGGCCAAATCCAAGGCGCGCCTGCAGCGTTACGAGGAACTGGCTTCGCAGGAGTTCCAGAAGCGCAATGAAACCAACGAAATCTACATTCCTCCCGGTGAACGCCTGGGAGACCTGGTCATCGAGTGCAAGAACGTGCGCAAGGCATTCGGTGATCGCTTGCTCATCGAAAGTTTGAGCTTCAACCTGCCCGCCGGCGGCATTGTAGGCATCATCGGCCCCAACGGAGCGGGTAAAACCACCCTCTTTCGCATGCTTGTCGGTGTGGAGCAGTCGGATGCCGGAGAAATTCGTGTAGGTCCCACCGTCAAGCTCGCCTATGTGGACCAGTCGCGCCAAGCGCTCAACGACAAGAATACCGTGTGGCAGGAAATTTCCGGCGGGCTTGACTTGATCAAGGTGGGCAACTACGAGACCTCATCGCGCGGCTATGTCGGACGCTTCAATTTCAAGGGCGTGCAGCAGCAGCAATTCATCGGCGATCTTTCCGGCGGTGAACGCAATCGCGTGCATCTTGCCAAGGTGCTGAAATCCGGCGGGAACGTGCTGCTGCTCGACGAACCCACCAACGACCTGGACATCGAAACGCTGCGCGCGCTCGAAGAGGCGCTGGTCGCCTTCCCGGGCTGCGCAGTGGTCATCTCGCACGATCGCTGGTTCCTCGATCGCATCGCGACCCACATCCTGGCCTTCGAAGGCGACTCACAAGTGGTATGGTTCGAAGGCAACTACCAGGAATACATCGGGGACCTTAAGCGCCGCAAGGGCGAGGATGCCGACCAGCCGCACCGCATTCGTTACAAACCATTGACAGGTTGAGGACCATGACTATTTACATCACTCCGCAAGATGAATTACACGTCGAATACCAGGGCATCTCATTGACCTGCCCGCATTGCCAAACCTTGACGCATCTGACCCCCGTTGCGATCCCCAAATTCGAGGATCTCAGCCGGCGCAAGCCCAAGCAGATCGGCATCGTGTTTAGCTGCGACGCCTGCGGCGAACCCGTATTCCTCAGATTCCACGTGCGAAACTACTCTGCGCAGCGCATCGAACTCGCCCCGAACTACGTGGAAGTCGAGCGCGCGCGGGAGAGTTTCCCGCTGACCTATTTGCCGGAAGAGGCCGAAGGCCTGTTCAAGGAAGCACTTACTTGCTATACGGCAGGATGTTTCAACGCCTTCGGGTCCATGACCCGGCGCACGGCGCAATCCTTGTTCCGCGAGCTTGGTGAGCGCGGCAAGCTGGAAATGTTCGATACGCTGCAGGAGATTCGCACGCTCGCCGAACTCGATGACGACACCTTTGCCGCCTTGCGCGGCGTGCTCTTCGGCAGCGACAGCGACCCGTGGCCGAATCATCCGCATCTCGATGCCGAGCGAGCCGGGATTCTTCTCGAAGTCATGCGCGACCTGCTTTATCAAACCTTCGTCCGCAAGGCGCGGCTGTTGCAAGCGATGAATTTCCGCAAGTTCGTTGCGCCGGCGTCGGCCGAGGCTGTGTGAAAACGCGGAGCCCCTTCGACGAGGGAGCCAAAAATAGCCAAATATCCCTTTGGTGGTTCGAATCTGCAAAAAATGATTTCCCAAATTCGTCAGAATCGATTTCTAGGAGGGTGTGATTTTGTTTTCACACAGCCTCGGCCGAAACGTGCTCCTAGTCACCCCACGTACACCCGCGCATTGCGAAACAGCCGCATCCAGCCGCCGTCCTCGGACCACGCTTTGGGCGCCCACGAATTCTGTACCGTGCGAAACACTCGCTCGGGGTGCGGCATGACCGAGGTAACGCGGCCGTCAGCGCTGCACACGCCGGCGACGCCCAGCGGCGAGCCGTTGGGGTTATAGGGGTAGCGCTCGGTCGGCTCATCGCGGGTGTCGACGTATTGCAAGGTCACCCGGCCCTTCTCGAGCAGCTGGGAGGCGGCCAAGTGACTGCCGAACTCCGCAAATCCCTCGCCGTGCGAGACGGCAATCGGCAAGACCGATCCATGCATGCCGGCGAGCAACACAGAATTCGAACGTGGCACGTGCACCAGCGCCACCCGCGCCTCGTATTGCTCGGAACGGTTGCGTACGAAGCGCGGCCAGCCCTCCGTGCCCGGAATCAACTCATTGAGCGCCGACAGCATTTGACAGCCGTTGCACACGCCCAAAGTGAACGTGGCGTCGCGCTCGAAGAAGCCGGCGAACTCGTCGCGGGCCAGCGGATGGAACAGAATCGATTTGGCCCATCCCTCGCCCGCGCCCAGCACATCCCCGTAGGAAAAGCCGCCGCAGGCGACCAACCCAGAAAATCGTGCCAGACGCACCCGCCGTGTCAGGATATCGGTCATGTGCACGTCATAGGCGTCGAACCCCGCACGGGTAAACACCGCGGCCATTTCGGTTTGGCTGTTGACACCCTGTTCGCGCAGCACCGCGATCGCCGGTCGGGCACCACCGCAAATATAGGGTGCCGCGATGTCCTCTGCAGGATCGAAACTCAACGCGGCGTGCAAGCCGGGGTCGTGCGCATCCAGTAGCCGGGCATATTCCTCGCGAGCGCATTCCGGATTGTCGCGCAGCGCCTGCATGCGAAACGACACCTCGCTCCAGCGGCGGTGCAAATCGACGCGCGAAGCCGAATACACCGTCCGCCCATCGATGCTCAACTGCACGCGGCAGCCGGCCACGGGCTGGCCGATATCGCTGCAGTGCAGCCCATGGCGGTCGAGTATTCGCCGCGCCTCCGCGACCCACACCGCCGGAACCTGCACCACCGCTCCGAGTTCTTCGGCAAAACACGCGGCGATCGCATCCGCGGCGGCGGGCAGAGTGATATCGAGCCCGCAATGCCCGGCAAAGGCCATTTCCAGCAGCGTCACCAAGAGGCCGCCGTCTGAGCGATCGTGATAGGCTAGCAATAACCCCTGATCTTTCAGCTCGCGCAGGGCCGCAAATAGCTCGCGCAATACGCCCGGATCATCCAGATCCGCCGGCTCGCCGCCCCCCAAACCGAATACTTGCGCCCAACACGATCCCCCCAAGCGAGTCTTGCCGGCTCCCAAGTCGATCAGCAGCAGGCGCGAGGCCTCTGATAAATCGAGCTGCGCGCTGAGTGTGCGGCGCGCGTCCGCCACCGGCGCGAACGCCGAGACGACGAGCGATACCGGCGCTATGACGGAGTGCGCTCCATCCGCGTCGATCCACTCCGTTCGCATCGAAAGCGAATCCTTTCCCACTGGAATCGTGATGCCGAGTTGCGCGCACAAATCGATGCTCACCGCACGCACCGTGGCATGCAAGTCGGCATCCTCGCCCGGCTCGCCGCACGCTGCCATCCAGTTCGCCGACAGTCGAATGTCGGTGAGGTTTTGGACGTCGGCGGCGATGATATTGGTCATCGCCTCGGCAACCGCCAGGCGTCCCGATGCCGGTGCGTTCAGAAGCGCTACCGGTGCACGTTCGCCCATGGCCATGGCTTCGCCGGCGTACCCCTCGTAACTGCTCAAGCTGACGGCGACATCCGCAACCGGCACCTGCCAAGGACCCACCATCTGATCGCGACTGATCAATCCGCCCACCGTGCGGTCGCCGATCGTGATCAGAAAGGATTTGTCGGCGATCGTCGGCAGACACAACAGCCGGTCCAGCGAATCGGCAATGGTCGCACCGGCCGTCGACAGCGCTGCGCGCCTCTTCGGCACGCTGCGGACGCTCCGGATCATGCGCGGCACCTTGCCGAGCAACACCTCCACGGGCATATCGACGGGCGTGGTCGAGAGCATCGGGTCGAGCACGCGCAGGCGGCCGTCGTCGGTGATCTCTCCCACCACGGCGAAGGGACAACGTTCGCGCTCGCACAAGGCGCCAAAGCGATCGACGCCGCCCGGAACGAGCGCCAGTACGTAGCGCTCCTGTGCTTCGTTGCACCAAATCTCCATCGGGGACAGCTCAGATTCGGCGCTTGGAATTTTGCGCAAATCGATCCGCCCGCCGCGACGGCTGTGCGCAATGACTTCGGGCAGCGCGTTCGATAAGCCACCGGCGCCGACGTCGTGTATCAATAGTATCGGATTCGCACCGCCCATCGCCCAACAACGATCGATGACCTCTTGAGCGCGCCGCTGAATTTCGGCATTGCTGCGCTGCACCGATGCAAAATCCAAATCAGATGTACTCTGTCCGCTGCCGACCGAGGAGGCGGCGCCGCCGCCCAGACCAATCAACATCGACGGTCCGCCGAGCACGACGAGCGGTGCGCCGACGACGACCTCGCGCTTTTCAACATGGCAGCGGCGCACATTGCCGAGACCACCCGCGATCATGATCGGCTTGTGATAGCCGCGCACCCGGACGCGATCGTTCTCCGCAGAGAGCTGCTCGAAGGTTCGGAAATAGCCGCAGGTGGCGGGGCGGCCGAACTCATTGTTGAATGCCGCTGCTCCCAAGGGCGCGGCGATCATGATGTCGAGCGCCGAGGCAATCCGCTCCGGCTTGCCGAACTGCGCCTCCCACGGTTGCACCATACCCGGGATTCGCAAATTCGATACCGAAAAGCCCGTCAAGCCCACCTTCGGTTTGGCGCCGATGCCCGTGGCGCCCTCATCGCGAATCTCGCCGCCGGAACCGGTCGCGGCTCCCGGAAAAGGTGAAATGGCCGTCGGATGATTGTGTGTTTCCACCTTCATCACGATATCGACCGGCTCGAGGATCCCCCCGTAGCGTTGCGTGGCGGGATCCGGGAAGAAGCGCACGGCGCTCGCGCCCTCGATCACCGCCGCGTTGTCGCGATAAGCGGACAGCACGCCAGCGGAATTCGCGGCGTAGGTGGTGCGAATCATGGCGAACAGCGATAAGGGCATCTGCGCGCCGTCAACGATGAACTCCGCATTGAATATCTTGTGTCGGCAGTGCTCGGAATTTGCTTGCGCAAACATCATCAGTTCGACATCGGTGGGGTCCCGCCCGAGTCTGTCGAAAGCCCTCAGCAGATAATCGATCTCATCGCTCGACAGCGCGAGGCCCCATGCCGCGTTGGCGCGCTCGAGGGCGGCACGCCCATCCTGACCGAGGTTCACCACGCGCAGCGGACGCGGCGCGGCGGCGTGAAACAATCCGTCGGGATCGAGCGTTTCGACCATGAGCGATTCGGTCATGCGGTCATGCAACAGTGCGCCGAGATCGCGCAGCTCCGCGCCGTTGAGCGCTGCGGCGGCGTCGATGAAGTACAGCGTCCCGCGCTCCAGGCGTCGTACGCACTCAAGTCCACACACATGAGCAATGTCGGTAGCCTTGCTCGACCAGGGCGAGACGGTGCCCAAGCGCGGGGTGACGAGAAGCCTGTGACCGCGCTCCGCCTGCAGGTGGGCTCGGGGCCCGTAGGTCAGCAACTTGCCGAGCAGCTCGAGTTCGGATTCGGTGAGCGCTTGCGCCGTGTCGACGAAATGGACCAGGCGGGAGGAAACGGCAAGAGCACGCGCGTCTCGAGCTTGCAGCGATTGCAACAGTTTATCGAGGCGGAATTGCGACAGCGCGGGCGCGCCGAGCAAACTGAACATGAGGAATTCTAACAGACCTCAAGCTTATTTACGGGCGTTCGAATCCCCTCCCGGCGTATAAATGGGTACGGGGAACTGGGAGACATTCGAGCCCACCAGTGCCACGATCTTGGCCTGGCCCTGTTTCTTCACTTCGTCGATGCGCAATACCGAATGCAGGGGAAGATAGGTGCGCTTTACTTCGTTGAATTCGGCCTTTATCTTCTCCTCCACAGGGTCGACGACCACGGTCGACCGCTCGCCGAACACGAGCTCTTCGACCTCGATGAAGCCGAATAGGCTGCCGTGACTCACTTTGCGGGCGTAGATCTCATAGACCTTGCCTTGATTGACGAACAGAACTTTGAAAATGTGACTCGCGGCCATTTAGAAGGCTCCAGGCATTGCTAGCATTTCACCATATTATACGGGCACTTAGCGCAAACCTTTAGACCCGTCGAGGGAGTAACTATGACCTTGCGCCTAAGCGTTGTCAGCGAGCATGCAATCAAGCTAGGACAACACTCTACCAAAGTCTTCGGCGTGCACGGTGGCACAATTGGGCGCGCGACTGACAATGCCTGGATTCTACCCGACCCTGAGCGCTACCTCTCGGGGAAACATGTGCGCATCGATTTTAGGGCGGGGTCCTATGTCCTGGTCGACACGAGTTCGAACGGCACCTATGTCAACGGTGCGCAAGTGCCCTTGGGCAAGTACCGCGATTATGTGCTGAAGGACGGCGACTACATTCGCATCGGCGAGTACGAATTGCTGGTCAGCATCGACAAAAGCAACGATTTCCCGACCGAGCAAGGCGCCATTGTCGCGTACGACGGCCAAGCGCCGTCCTCAGCGGTCAAGAAATCCACCGCCAACGATCTTGGCGCGGATCTCGATCTCAGCCAGCTGCTCGAGCCGAGCGATCAGCTGGCAGCGGATTCGGGAGTTCGTCCGCGCAATGCCTATGGCCAGTCCGTGGCACCGGACAATGCGGCGATTCAGGGCGAGAGTTCCGGCACGCCTTGGCATATGATGACCCGGCCGGTCAAATTGGAAGCTGCCGCGGCGCCCGCTGCCCGCGCGCAAACCCCGGTGCTTTACGAGGGCGACTACGACCTGGGGCTCGCCGCGTTTTGCCGGGGCGCGGGCGTGGACCCGCGGACGATCACACCGGAAGCGCGCGGCGTTGCACTGCAGCTCGCGGGTCAGTTGCTGCGCGAGGCCGTGCTCGGGCTCATGGACCTCAATCAGGGCCGCAACGAATTTCGTAATCGCTTTCGCATAACGGTTCCTCCGCATGACGGCCCAGAATCACCCTTGGACCTCTCCAAGGGCGTCGACGAAGCCCTGGTGCGCTTGTTGACGACGGTGTCGACGCGGGCAGGCTCGGTCGATGCGATTCGCTACAACTTTCGTGACCTCAAGGCCCAGAACGCTGCATCGTTGGCGGCCATGCGTGCCGCGTTCGAGGAGTTCTTGGGGCGCGTTGATCCGAAAGAGCTGGAAGAGCGCTTCGAGCGCGGCACCAAACGCGGCGTCTTTGGAACGCAGAACAAGGCGAAATATTGGGATCTGTATGCCGAACTGTTCGCCGGCCTTGCGCAACGCCCGGCAGAGGGATTCCCGCATTTGTTCACGGAAAGCTTTGCCAAGGCCTATGAAGCCAAAGTGCGCGCGTTGACTCCGCCGCGGCGCACCGCCTTCGCCGCCGATCGCGGCGAGTCGAGCGATCCCGGGCACGGGGCAGGCGAACCGTAGCGTGGCCTCTCCGGGAGCGGTTCGCCGGTCGTGCGGCTCTTAGTCGTTGAGGACGATGACATCGTCGCCGACGCCATCAGCCGTGGATTGTCGGCGGCCCATTATTCCGTACATCGGGTCACCAGCGCGGAAGCGGCGCAATCGGCGCTTGCGGCCGAGGAGTTCGCGCTCGCGATAGTCGATGTCGGCCTGCCGGGCGTGGACGGTCTGACGCTGCTGCGCCGTCTGCGCAGCGCGGGCAAGACCCTACCAACGCTCATCCTGACCGCGCGCTGCACGCTCTCCGATAAGGTCAAGGCGCTCGATATCGGCGCGGATGATTTTTTGAGCAAACCGTTTGAACCGGCCGAACTCGTCGCGCGGTGCCGGGCTCTGATGCGGCGCTCGAGCGGCGCGCTCAACGGCATCATCAAGCTCAATCGCATGAGCGTCGACCTTTTGGGCCGGCGGCTGTGCATCGATGACGCAGAGGTCGAATTGACGGCACGCGAATGGTTGGTCCTTGAATGCCTGGTGCGCCGCACGGGCCAAATCGTCTCCAAAGAAAAGGTCCAGCAAGCCGTGGCCAGCCCCGAACAAGACATCACGCCGAACGCCGTGGAAGTGCACGTCTCGCGGTTACGGACCAAACTGGGCAATGCCGCGGTCATTCGGAGCCTGCGCGGCTTAGGGTATCGACTGGAAGAAGCGAAATCGACGTGAGTTCATCCATCAGCCGCCAGTTGGTGTTCTGGCTGGCCGTGCCGCTCATGCTGCTGGCACTGTGCGGCGCTCTGGTTCACTACTTCAACAGCGTTGCGCCCGGAGTGATCAGCAGTGATCGGCGGCTCAAGGAAGCCGCGAACGCCTTGATGGCGCGCCTGCAAGTCCAGGCCGGTCAGCTAACGCTCGATACCGATCCGCACAGCAAGCCGCCCCTGCCCGCTCCCGACACCATCGCGTACGCGGTGCGCGACGCGGAGGGACGTCTCCTACTCGGCGATTCGCAACTCCCGGTCGTCTCGATGAGCGACGCCGCTGCCCAGGTGTTCGCGATGGCGCAAGTGAAAGGCCGCAACGTGCGTACGCTCACGACTCGATTCGACACCCGAACAGGCGTCATCATCCTCACGGCGGCGGATATTCGGCCCGCTGTCGAGCCTGCGGCGCGTCTCGGCTTCATGAGCACCTTGCTGTGGGATTTCGTGCAGCTCGACATCACCTTGGTGCTGGTATGGGTCGGCATTCAGCTCGGACTGCGGCCGATGAAAAAACTGCGCGATGAAATCGCGCGCCGCTCGGCGCTCGACTTGCGCCCCATCGACGAAACCTCGGTCCCTCGCGAGATAGCCCCCGTGGTCGTCACGCTCAATCGCTTATTTCTCATGCTGCACACCGCGGTGCAATCCCAACAGCAGTTCATCGCCAATACGGCCCACCAATTGCGCACGCCCATCACCGGCATGCAGGCGCAGTTGGACTTGCTCGTCGCAGAGCCCGCTGCGGCGCCCATCAAGCATCGCTTGTCGACGTTGCAGGAGGGCATTCGGCAACTGGCGCATTCGGCGAATCAATTGCTGACCTTGGCGCGCGCCGATCCGGCGGTGAACATCACCGCCAAGAACCAAACCGTGGGGCTCCACACGATTGTCGGCGAGGTCGTCGCCAAGTTTTTCGATCGCGCCCTGCAGTCGAACATCGATTTGGGTGCCGATGTGCAGCCGATATCGATTCTTGCCGACCCCTCCTTGCTCGACGACCTCTTGAGCAATCTCGTCAACAACGCGCTCAAGTACACGCCCGCGGGCGGCACGGTCACGGTGAGCGCGGGCGAGCGCAACGGCAAGCCGTATCTCGCGGTGGAAGACACGGGCCCGGGCATTCCGGAGAACGAGCGCGAGCGGGTGCGCCAGCGATTCTATCGGCTGCCCAATTCGCCCGGACACGGCAGCGGTTTGGGTCTTGCGATCGTCGATGAAATCGCGCGCTTGTACGACGCAACTATGTGCATTGGACCGGGACGCAACGGCGTGGGCACCAAGGTGTTGCTGCAATTCCCCTGAGATGTGTTTCGAGACGCGCATCGCGGTTCGGCGTACCGAACAGCATCACAATTCGTGCATGTTGAGTTCGCAACGTCAGTTTCGAGCAAGCTTCACGCCACCGCCGCAAGATATTCGACGCCGATACCTGATTGACAAACCCCCAGCGAAGGAGCGGCACTTCCTCCCCGGCTTGAACGCGGGGTTTCCGTGCCGGAGAGCCGATGAAAAAAAATGGATTTTCCCTGATTGAGCTCATCGTCGCGGTCGGCATCCTCGGAATTCTGGCGGCGATTGCCGTCCCCGCCTATCACTCCTACGCGATGAAGTCCAACCGTAGCGACGCCACGCGGACAATGACCCTCGACGCGCAGGCGCTCGAGCGCTGCTATGCGCGGAACTTTGCTTACGGGTCCAACTGCCCGACCACGGCGGGCACGACGGTCTCCCCGCAAGGTTTTTACAGCATAACGATCGCTATAACCAACGCCGACCCGAGCACCAATACCCCGGCCTCCTATACGATTACAGCGGTTCCCGCCAAGGCGCCGCAAACGTCGGACTCCGCCTGCCAGAGGTTCACGCTCTCCAGCAGCGGCGCCCAAGCCGCAACGACGAGCTCCGGTGCGACCAATACCGGCACTTGCTGGGGATCGACTTGACGTCTTCCCGCGCCCTTGCGTAGCGCAATGGGTTCACGGCGGTCCGGAAAATACCTATCCAATCCAGCCCTCGTGCACGAAAATACTTTCGTTCGTGAATAGTTTCGGTCTAAGAGGGTGATGTGCCGCGGTTGCTCGCGGTCTGGGTGCCACGGTCGCCGCCTTTAACTTAAGTGGCCGCCATTTGCAACTGGTATCTCATTTTTTGAGCACGTCAAGGGTCCCTCGACAGCTCTTGGCGGGTTTTTAGCCCACATTGTGTGAACGGCGTCGCAATTTTGCGCGTCCCGGGTGCCCCCGTCAGTTTCGAGCAAGTTTGCTTGTCTAGGATGGCTGCCCATGAACGGGATGAAAACAAGACGCGCCGCCGGGTTCACGCTGATGGAGCTGTTGATGACCATCATGATCGCGGGGATCCTGCTCACGATCGGCGTACCCTCCTTCCGGTATGTGACCAACGCCAACCGCATCGCCAGCGAAGTCAACGGGCTGCTCGGCGATATGCAGTACGCGCGCAGCGAGTCCATCAAGGAAGGCCAGACGGTCACCGTCTGTGCGTCCACCGACAGCGCAACCTGCACCGGCGGCAATGCATGGCAAAGCGGCTGGATTGTGTTCTTGGATTCGAACGGCAATCAACAGGTGGATGTCGGTGAGGCGATCATCCGCGTTCAGCCGGCGTTCCATGGTACCGACACCTTCATAGCGAGCGCGCCGACGTTCACGGCGATCACCTTCAATCGCATGGGATATGGCCAGACGGGCTCGGCGGTCCCGATCACGGTCAACCTCCACGATGTGACGAACACCACCGCTTGGACGCGCTGCCTCGCCGTCACGCCGATCGGCACTGCGACAACCGAAAAATACGATCCGGCTGGGATACCGCCATGCAATTAAAGGCAGCCGTACAGACGAGGGTAGCCGTGATGGCGTGCGCAGCATACGACAGACCGCGTCGGTCGCGCGCGATGCATTCGCGCGGCTTCAGCCTGGTCGAAGTGATGGTGGCGCTGGTGGTCTGTTCGGTTGGGCTTCTGGGACTGGCCAAGATGGAATCCCTCGCCCTTTCCAGCACCGGCGTCGCCAGCTCGCGCTCGCTCGCGGCCATTGAGGCCTCCAGTCTCGCGGCCGCCATGCACGCGAACCCCGGTTACTGGGCGGGCGGCTTTGCGCCGGCCACCACGATCGTCAGCGCGGCGAACAACTTTGCCGCGGCGGCGCCCTGCCTTACCCCGGGCGCGGCGAGCTGCGTCCCGAGCGCCATGGCCTTCTACGACTTGCAGCAATGGGCAATCGCGCTCAACACGGTGCTCCCGGCATATGTGGCCACCATCTCCTGCTCGACCGCCGGTTTCCCTGTCACCTGCACCATCCAGATCCAATGGACGGAAAACGCCATCGCGTCCAATTCGGCGCAGACCGGGATCGGCGCGCTGGCGGCGCCCACTTACGTGTTGTACGTGCAGCCATGAAACACTCACCGGCATCTCACTTCCGCCCATCCGATCGAGGCTTCACCTTGGTCGAGTTGATGATTGCGATCCTCATCGGCGTATTCCTCGCCGGCGGCTTGGTGATGCTGGTCCAGGCCATGAAACGAGCCTTCCTCGCCCAGAGCGGCTTATCGCAGCTGCAGGATAACGAGCGCATGGCCATGACGCTGATCACCGATGTCATCAAATCCACGGGCTACTACCCGAATCCCATTCTCAACACGGCAGCCTCCTCCTTCCCCGCGGTCAATTACGGCGCCAATGCGAATTTCACCTTCGCCGGGCAGGCGCTCGTGGGCACAGGCGCCTACGGCGCTGCCGCACCCGGCGATGCGATTACGTCGCGCTATCAGACGACCGGCAATGACAACATCATCAATTGCACCGGCAATATCAGCAATTTGGTGCCTGCAACGTTCGTGAACACGTTCAGCATCGACGTCAACGGCAATCTGGACTGCACGCTCATCGTCAACGGCGTCGCGCAGCCGCCCGTGCCGCTGCTCGGCGGGCTGTCGAACCTGCAGATTTACTACGGCGTGCAAACCAACGCCGGCGCGGGCACCAATTCGGTCGACACTTACTTAGATGCCCCAACGGTAACTGCCGGCGGCTACTGGAGCAACGTGAAATCCGTCATGGTCACCTTGTGGTTCCTCAATCCCCTGTATGGGCAACCCGGACAGACGAATGCCGCGCAGCAGTTCATCCCCTTTACGCGCGTCATCGCGGTCATGGACAAGAACGGAGTGACGACATGATCACGCCCCGGCAACACTCGGTACCCCGACCACAGCGCTCGGTGCCCCGACAGCGCTCAATGCCGCAGCAGCGGGGCGTGGTCTTGATCACCGCGTTGCTGCTGTTGATCGTGGTGACTCTGCTGGCAGTCAGCATGTTCCGCAGTTTCGGGCTGGACGAGAAGATTGCCGGCAACGTGCGGGAGAAACAGCGCGCACTGAATGCCGCGGAAACCGCCGAGCAATACGCGGAATACTGGCTGGCGACCGGCAACGGCGCCGCAGCGGTCACCTGTAGCGGCGTCGTCAATTTCACCGTGGGCCAGGTGTGCAGCAATCCGCTGCTCAGCTACACCAGCCTGCCGTGGCAGTACAACGGATCCCAGGTCGGGGTTACCTACGCACCGACTGCGCCGACCGCGATGAACATCACGACGACGCCCGATCAGGGAAGCTACTACTACACGCCTGCCTTTTATATCACTTACCTCGGTCAAACGGCGAACGGCAACGGCAAGATCTATCAGATCGACGCAGCCGGATTTGGCGGCAGTCCGGACACCGCTGCAGTCGTCGAGTCCACGTATCTCGTTCAATCGAATGTCACTTGCTTGGGATGTAGCCAATGAATACGAAACTCATAGTGCCCTGTCTGGTGCTGGCGTTTGCCGGCTCGCTGCCGATCGGCGTTCGGGCGCAAATCTGCACGGCCACCAACGTGAATGAATCCTTCACCGGTGCGACCAGCTGCCCGTGGAACTTCTATGGCGGAGCGTGCCTCACGGCCGGTACCTCGACCTCCTACACCAGTCCCGGGGTGATCCCGGCGTGCGTGGGCGACCCGTACTATGGCGCGCAAATCCAATTAGGCGGCAACAGCGGCAATCTCAACGTGACTCCGGACACGCCAATCACCGGCGGCGCTCTGCGTCTGACGAACGATGCCTTCGCCCAAAGCGGCGCCATCGTTTCCACGGTGCCTTTTTCCCTGGCGGCCGGCGGCCTGCAAGTGACGTTCACCACCGAGACCTATGAAGGCAATAGCGGCGGCGGGAATCAGGACGGCGCGGACGGTATGAGCTTTTTCTTGCAGGATGCGAGCTATACCCCAACCTATGGCGTGACCCTCGGCGATTGGGGCGGCAGCTTGGGCTACACTTGCTCCAACGTCAACAACAGCGCCAACCAGGGCTACGATGGAATGGTTGGCGGCTATCTCGGACTCGGCATCGACGAGTTCGGCAACTTTCTGAACGGCGACACCGTCAACTCGTCGGGCGTTGTGACGTACAACGGCGACAACACCTCGAGCGGGTACGGCTACGTACCCAACCGCGTCGGGATGCGCGGCGCGGGCAGTACGAAATGGGCCTTTCTGAGCACGAACCCTACGACCGCCATTTACTATCCGTTGACTTTGACCGCCGCTCAGCAGCAAACCGCGGTCCAGCAGGCCTGCGAGACAGGGTACGTCTGGGACTATACGGCCGCCTCGGCGGTGGCCACCGCGGGTTTGACCACGAACGGCGTCGCCAACCCCTATAACGCGAACCCGGTGCCGGCGGTCACGTTACCGAACTATGCCGTGATTCCCAATGCGTGGAGGATTCTGACCCACAAAATCGCGAACGAGGCGGCCTTGTATCGAGGCTACGGTAGCAGTGTGACCCCCGGTAGCCAATATGGCGTACCCATTACGTATCAAGTGTCGCTCACCGCGAGCGGACTTTTGAGCTTGGCGTACAGCTACAATGGCGGCACTTTCCAACCCGTCATTTCCGGCCAGAGCATCACGGCGGCCAATGGACCTGTTCCGGCCAATGTTCTCTTCGGCTTCGGCGGATCGACCGGCGGCTCGGAGAACATTCACGAAATCATGTGCTTCCAGGCAGCGCCGCAAAACTCGGCGTCGAGCTCCGCCGGCCTCAACCAAAAGCAGACCGCCAAGGTACAGACCGGCACCCAGGTCTATTTCGCGTTCTATAACTCGAACAACTGGACCGGCGCGCTGACCTCGCAGTATTTGACGTCGGTTGCGGCGCCCGGCGGCGGCACTACCTTAGAGATAAATCCCGCCGTCAACTGGGACGGCTCCTGCGTCCTGACCGGTCTGGCGGCGGGCGCAAACTGCCAGACAACCGGTCAACCCAATGTCGCGGCCGAGGATCCGGATGCCGGCCGCGTCATCTTGAGCTACAACGGAGCGACCCAAACCGGCATTCCTTTCACCTGGTCGGCCGCCGGCGCGACCCCTCTGTCCGCCAATGAACAGGCGAATTTGGACTACGGCGACCCGCAGCCGGCCGGCCCGGGCGTGTGGCCGCAAGCCGCCAATTTGCGGCTGGAGTATTTGCGGGGTCAGCGCGGCGATGAACAGAATATCTTCGGCGTCGATCCCAACACACCGACGATCAATCCCAGCGGCTTTCGCGCGCGCACCAGCGTGCTCGGCGACATCATCGATTCCAGCCCGACGTGGGTCGGTGCGCCTTCGGCCGCCTTCCCCGCCACCTGGTCGGACCGGCTGAACCCGACCGCGACGCTGCCGGAAAACAGCGGCCCGACCTACGCCAGTTTTCAGACCAACTACGTTTCCCGCATGAACGTCGTGTATTCGGGAGCCAACGACGGTTTCCTGCACGGGTTTCGGTCGGGATTCTACGACAGCAACGGCCAGTACGACGGCACTGTCAATGGCAACGGCGTCTTTGTCGCAACGGATAACGACGGCCTGGAAGTCTTGGCTTTCATGCCCGCCTACGTCGTCAATGACATCAACAGTTCGACGACGCTCAATACCGCGACGGGCACCACGACCCCGAATGTCGCGAATGATTACTCCAATCCGCAGTATGCGCATAAATTCAGCGTGGACGGCACTCCCGGGACCGGCGATCTTTTCTACGGCGGTCAGTGGCATTCGTGGTTGGTGGGGGGACTGGGAGCGGGCGGCAGCGCGATCTATGCGCTCGACATCACCAATCCAGGCACACCGACCCAGGCGAGCAGCTTCACCCAGGGCAACGCGTCGAGCCTCGTCATCGGCGAGTGGAGCAGTTCGCTCGTATATACGACCGCTCTAAACCCCGCCACCGGCCTTTATGCAAACACGCTCACCAGCGGTGCGGCCACCTTTACCTGCGCGAACGTTGCGACTTGCGGCCAGAGCCTGGGTAAAACCTATGGAACACCCCAGATTCGGCGATTTCACAATGACCCCACCCTCACGGCCGGAAATGCCACCTCATGGGGAGCCGTATTCGGCAACGGTTCGGGCAGCTACAACGGCGATGCCGGCATCTTCGTCATGCTGGCGAGCAACACGCCGGGCACGCAACCCACGTTTTACTATATGAGCACCGGCGTGGGGTCGAGAGCGACCACCCCCAATGGAATTTACTATGTCACCGCCGCTGACCTCGACGGCGATCACCTCACGGACTATGTGTACGCGGGCGACCTGTTGGGCAATATCTGGCGCTTCGACTTGACCAGTACGAATCCCAGCCAGTGGACGGTGACGCAGGTGGGCGGCGTCCCGACACCGATTTATACCACGCCGGGAGGCAGCAGCCAGCCGATCACCACACAGATCATGGTCGCATCGGTCGCTACGGGTGCCACGAATCCCCGAGTGATGGTTGAGTTCGGCACGGGTGAGCAAACCCAGTTCACTAACAGCGCTGCGGCAACGTACTCCAACTCTCAGCAATATCTCATCGGCGTCTGGGATTGGAATATGAGTGCTTGGAATGCGGTGTCCAACGTGCAGTACGACAGCTTGTCCGCGACCACAACGCCGGCGGCGCCGACTGGCGGCTCGGGCCTTGCGGCCGTGTCCGGTCTCGGTCAGCTGGAGCAACAGCAGATTTCGGGTACATTCGATAATAATTCGGTGGCGAGCGTCCAGACCAGCACCTCGGCCACCGCCGCGTACTACCGGACCGTGACCAGCAATCCCATATGCTGGGCGGACCAAACCGGCTGCTCGGGCATGGCGGGGCAGTATGGGTGGTACCTGCCGCTCGGATCGGGATACGCGAATCCAAACGATCCCAATTTCCTCACCGCGAGCACGAGCACCAATATGCAGCTCGTGTACGAGCAGGTCATTTTCAGTCCCACCCTGCAGGACGGGTCATTCATCGTGAATACCACGATCCCGCCGACTACGACGCTGGCGACTTGCTCGGCGACAGCGGCGGGCGGCTGGACCATGGCGATTAACCCGGCCACCGGCGGCGCCTTTACGAATTCGTTCTTCGCCGATGCGAACCACAATTTTCTCAACATTGACAACCAAGCCGTGAGCGGCATTGCCTTGAGCGGCACCGGCAGTCCGTCCATCGTGACGTCCGGCAGCGGCACGTACATCGTCACCCAGACGACCACCGGTGCCGGCGCTATCGCGCAGGTCAATCCTCCGGGTGGGACGCAGGGCAGCCGCCTCACTTGGATAGAAAAACGCTAGCGGCATACGTAATTACATATGAACGCTAAAATCCCAATCCCGGTACGGCGATCGTCAATTCGCGGGGCGCGCGGCTTCTCGCTCCTTGAACTGGTCATTACCATGGTCATCGTGGCGATATTGGCCTCGATCGCCATCCCGGCCTACAACAGCTACATACTCAAGTCGCACCGGACGGACGCCAAGTCCGCGCTCTTGGACTTGGCTAGCATGGAAGAGCGCTATTTCAGTACGCAGAATGTTTACAGTACGACGAACACAGACTTAGGGTATACCACCGCATGGCCGGTGACGGTCGGCAGCGGTTACTATCAGATTCAGCAGCCGGTCGTCACCGTCGCGGCACCGCCCACCGCCTTAGCGCCCGCAGGCACTCCGGCGTCCTACGTGCTGGTCGCTGTTCCCGCCCCCACAAGCGTTCAAGTGAACGATACGGCATGTCAGAGCTTCACGCTGACCTCGTCCGGCGTACAGTCGGCCACCGGTACCGATCCAAACCCAAGCGTCGATTGTTGGCAATAAAGCAATAAAAAGCGCCGCTGGCCTCGCGCGGCTTTGGGGTCCAACCGGCAGGCGTGCACGGCCCCCGCCGTGCCGCCGCCCCGCCCGCCGATTTAGTTCGCGCTGTACCCGCGCCCCTCGACGCACGCCACCATCGCGCGCCGGTAGTCCGGTCCATTCGATCCGAGCCCTACCTGATCCGACGCCCATTTCTCGCATTCGAGCTTGTCGGTACGCTGTTGCTCTTCACTCTGCCCGTTCTTGGGGTACATGAAAATCTGGCCGCTTTGGGCAGGGTCAGGAGCCCGAGCCCCGGCCGGCGGTGCACCGGCCCCGGGCGCGCCGGCACCCGCCATGGGCGCGCCGTAGCCCGATGCGTCAGGCGCGGCCGCCGCCCCCGCACCATTCGGATCCGCCACCGGCGGCGGATCGGTCGCCACATAGCCGTTGTAGTCGGGGTTCCACGTGTAGTAGGCGTCATTGGCATAGTAATAGGGGATGCCGCCGTACCAGTAGGTCGCGTAAGCGAGCGGCAGCACCGGTAGGAACCACGCAAACCCTAGACCGTAATAGGCACGCGGCCAGTAGCCGCCATGCCAGTAGCCGCCGCCCCAATAGGCGCCGGTAGAATAGCCATGATAGCCACCCCAGCCTCCATGGTAGCCCCCCCAACCGCCACGATAGCCGCCAGAGACCGAATGCCCCACATAGGTCGACCCGTGGTAGGCCCCGCCATAGCCGCCGCCGTAGCTGCGTGCATAGCCGCCGCTGTAGCTGCGCGTTCCGCCGCTGTACGCACGCACTCCGCCACCGAAATGACCCGCCGGCGCCACGTGAGTGCCGCCGCCGACATGTCCCGCCGCCGCATGGCCGCCGCCGCCGTGCCCCCCGCCACCGTGGCCCCCGCCGCCGTGGCCCCCGCCGCCGTGCCCCTGGGCTAACACGGGCGCGGCCAACAGGGCCGACCCCAAGATTGCGACCGCGATAAGATTTCGCTTACTCATCTTGCATTCTCCGCGCCGGCCCACGGCGGCGCCCACTGAAACTCATAACGGATAAGACCTACAAGTAAGAACGCGGTTCAAGACATATGGTGTACCTGAGATGGTTGTTAAATATCGTCAATCTTCAGTCGTCGCGCCATGCCGCAGTGAACATTATGTAGCCCGCGGCAGCCGCCGTGTTGCGGTCGTTGGCATAAATCCGCGCCCGGCCCTGCGTTTCCCCCCAAGGCGGCCGGCAAATGCTCAAGTCAAGGCCGCTGCTGCCGCTACTTATGAGCTTGAAGAGATCAATTCGACAGCATGGTTTGCATGCCGCACGCGCCGTCCTCGGCTCTGCAGCCTTGCTGCTGCCGCTTCTCGCCGAAACAGACTCCCATCTACAGCCGGGAGCGGCGGGTGCGGCACTCCGGGCGACGGCACACATTGACTTCAAGATCGTCATTCCACAGGTTCTCTACCTCGACTTGGACGGCGGCACCGACCGCGTCGCAGGCGCGCGCGGCACCGACCGCATCGCCGGTGCACAGACGGTGGCGATCATGAGCAACAGCCATAACGTCACGCTGGCCGCGACCGTCCGAACGTCCGACGATGCTCGGGGGAACGTCATCCTGAGCGCCGCGGCAAGGCAAATCATCGCTCAGGATGCCGCGTGCAACCTCGGCTTGGGGAGCTCGAACCACAACACCCTCTTGATTGTCTGTACGGCCTCGATGCCGTAATCGCGGGAAGATCCGTCTCCGCCAGTCGTCGATTCGCCCAACGCGCGCCGTGCGTTTGCGCCGGATTCGATGGTGCCGAAACCCAATTGATCCCGGCTGAACGGTGTGTGAACTGATACCGCAACGTGTGCGAACTAGTACCGCTGCGCGTTGCGAACTGGCACACAAAAACTGCGCTGTATCGGCCGGAGCGCGCGGATCTTGAGCGCTCGCGGGCCGAATTGCGACCTGGATCAACCGGGCCCGCAGGCTTATTCCATAGTATCTGTATCGCGCACGCAGCTGCAGTAGGCCGCTCGAGCGTAGGCGGCGGGACCGTCCAAACAGGTTGCCCGGTCTATCCCTACACAGCACAGGAAGCAGAGTATGAAGACATCAATTGCCTTGAAAGCCTTGTTGGGCGCAGCGTCGATGGCGCTACCGCTCGTGACGTTTGCGGAGTCGAATGTTCAGTCGGGTGCCGGTACGCTCACCGCGACCGCACACGTCGACTTTTCGATCGTCATTCCGCAAATTCTGTATTTGCGCGTGGGCTCAGGATCTTCGTACACGACCGGTGTGCTGTCGACCAGTCCGGCCATCGATCTGATCACTTTCTCGCCGACAGCGGCCCAGGTCGGCAGCGGCACCGCGATTACCGGTACCGGCGGTGATATCACGGGCAGCACCGAGACCGCGGCCATCGTGAGCAACTTCGGCAATGTCACGCTAATCGCGACCGCCACCGGTGCGCTCGGCAACGGCGCCGGCGACTCGATTCCGTTCACGCAGATCACCACCACCGCCACGTCGAACACCTTTGCCACCACACTGACGGCACCGACCCTGGCTAACGGCACCAGTAACACGATCACCCTCACCGCGCCCGCCACGAAGGTCATTCAGGCAGATGCCAAGTGGGCGTTCAGCTATGCCAACACCACGACGCCCCCGGCCGGTACGTACGGCGGTGTCAACGTGAACAACAGCCGCGTGGTGTACACGGCGTCAATGCCGTAGCACGAGAGGCACGCGCGCCTTGCCATGCACGAGACATCGTCATCGCCGCCGGCGTCACTGCCCGGAGTGACGCCGGCAGCCCATCGTACGCGAACCTCGAGAGTCGGACTGCGCCGAGTGCTGTGCGGCGCGGCCCTGCTCGCGGCCCTTTCGCCTACCGCGTTCGCTTACACGGTCACCATCGATGCGGCTGCGCCGCAGACCATCTACCTGCAGGTCGGCGTCGGCAGCTTCTCGGCCAACTACTGCGGCGGCACCACCTACCCGCCTCCCAATGGCACGCCCAATTGCGGTCCCGCCTATGGCGGCGGCACGCCGCAGAACAACACCACCATCAACAGCGTCTCGGCGACGGTGGCATCGACTGCGGTGGGCAATGGCACCGCGCAGGCGATGACCACCAACAGCACCGCCGCGAATAGTTTTCTCGACGGCTGGACGTTTTGCAGCGTGCCGGGCCAGTTGTATATCGGCGGCTTTTTTCGCACCGCCGGCGCGACCACCGCCGCGGCGCAGGTCACCGCCACCGTGCCGGCGGCATTGACCGACGCCACCGGCGACACGATTCCGTTTTCAAAAATCCAGTGGACCTCGAGCGGCATCGGCGATAACGGTACCGAGCCCTTTCCGGCGGGCACCTTCGTCAACGGCGGCGTGCAGACGGTGGGCTCCATGGGCAGCAACTCGTGGAACGAGAGCTGCTGGACGTTCACCTACCTGAACAACACCGTGCCCCCGGCCGGCACGTTCACCGGCGTCGTGCTTTACACGATGAGTGCTCCATGATCGCCGCCTGCCGCGCGAGTGCGGGGCCGAGTTTTTTTTTGGCGCTGGCACTTGGCATATTCTCCACCGCTGCGGCGCAGGCGAAGCCGATTACGATCGATGATTCGGGCACGGCGGCGCTCGAACCGTCGGTGAGCCTGCGCTGGAGGAGCGCCACGCCGCCGCGCTCGGGAATCGACAACTTGATGGTCGGCAACACGACGATTCGGGTGCGGATCAACGTAATGCCCTGGCTGCATCGCTCGGGGCGGATTTACTTGTCGTTGCCGGCGCAGCAGCCGGGCCCCATCGGCGCATCATGGATCACTCAAGGGCGCTTCCTGCCCGGTCAGATTCGGTCGGGCAATCGCGCGCTGGTCTATGCCGGCCCCATCACCACGCCCTTCATGGAAGACGTACTCCAGTTCCAGTTCACCGTGGATGGAACTCTGATTCGGCGATCCTTCCCGGTGACCTTCCACTTTGAGATGGATGAGAGTTGATCATGCGACTGAGCGTTCCGGTACTGCTGTGCCTTCTTGGCGCCGAACTCTCCTCGTCCGTGCAGGCTCAAGGGTTCGCGGCGCTGGTCTCGCCGCCGCGCTTCGAACTGGCGGGGAAGCCGGGGAAAACCCTGCGCAGCGTGATCGAGGTAAGTAACCGATCGACGGCACCTGCCCGGTATCTCATCCACACTGCCGACTGGTCCCTGTCGCCGGATTTCGCCGTAAGTTTCCGCGACGACTTGCAGAGCGACAGCTGCCGCCCCTGGGTCGCGCTCGAGCGTGCCGAGGTTGTCGTGCCCGGCGGTGGAACCTTGCGCTACCGGTTTGAAGTGACGGTGCCGGCGGATGCCCCGGCGGGTGAATGCCGCTTTGCCGTGATGATCGAAGGCACCGAACCTTCGATTGCCCACAGCAAGGGTCTGGACGTGCCTGTCACCGGGCGAATCGGCGTCATCGTCTACGTAACCATTGCCGATGGCGCACCTGACCTTGAAGTCTTGGGGCCCAAGATCGCGACACTCAACGGCAAACAAGTCCCGACCCTGCGCGTCCACAACTCCGGCAATACGCATGGACGCATGAGCGGTTTTCTGACCGGCACGGACGCGAAGGGAATCTCGTACGACTTCACGCCCTCGGACTTTCCGATTCTGCCTCACGAAGAGCGTGAGGTATTTCTGACTCCCTCGACGGCCACGGACGATCACCCGACGCTCACTTTTCCGGTCACGGTGAAAGGCACGCTCGAGTGGGGCGAACACAGGACTGAGTTCAATCAGCGGTTCGAATGAAACCTCGCACCGGCCTCGCGCCCCGGCTCGCGTTCGGCCTGTCCGGGCTGGCAGGGCTGGCATGGTTTTGCGCGGCGCATGCGCAAACGGCGCAGCCGCCGCCCGCGGTGCCCTGGAGCGCCGCCAATCTGCCGGGCGCGCCCGCCTACCAGGATCGATACATCAGCGGCGATTCGCTGGCCCCTGACATCTCCGCGGGGCAGGAGACGGGCGGCGAGGGCGAGGGATTGGCGCGCTTTCTGCAGATCGACGCAGTGACGAGTCGGCTGACCTCCAGCGGCGACGGCTCCTCGAGCAGCTTCATGGAGAACGGCATCGTCGCCAAGTCGCTTTGGGAGACGGCCGGGTACGGCGCGTGGTCGCTCGATGCGTCGGCGCGCCTGGGTGGCGATAGCCAAACCGAGCCGGGCCAGGGCGGAGTCGTCACGCTGAGGCAGCGCGGCATGCCCTTCGATGGGGATTGGCTGGCCGAGAATGCCCTCGGCGACCTGAACTCCCCGGACATCGGTCTCGCGCGAATTCAACCGCGCTTCTATTTGCCCACCGGCCCCATGCAGGGCCTCACGACCGAATGGCACGGTCCCTCCGACCTGCAGATCGTCGCAGGCGGCGGCGTACCCGGCATCTACGACGGCATTTTGGTGCCCGATTTTCGCACCCTGGACGGATCCACCGCGACCGCCGGAGCGCAGTGGTCTCCGGCGTCTCACTGGACGGTGGGCGGACAGTTCGTCGAGGCTCACGACGTGAACCTCGCGGTCGGTACCGCGATCGAAAACAGTCCGCTCTTCTCCTCGGACACGGGCCTCCTGACCGCCGCTTGGGCTGACGGCGGCGAGCACGTGCAGATGAATCTTCTGGACGGCGATGTCGACGGCAAGGGCAATGGCGTCGGAGGCTGGGTCGACGGGTCGATCACGCAGGGCCGGATCGTGCAGAATGCCGGCATCTTTCGGATCGACCCCAATGTCACCTGGGGCAACCAGCTGATTGCGAGCGATGTGCAGGGCGGCTATTACCGATTCAGCTACCAGAGCCGGCAGTGGCTGTCGGACGCCGGCATCGACGAGGTGCGCTCCGTATCGGACCTCGGCACCAACACCACCTTCCTTACCGGCGACACGCGCTACCAGATCCTGCGCGACTGGGGTATCGGGGGCGTCGGCAACTTGAGCCTGAGCGACGGCGGCAACAGCTGGTCGCTGCAAGGCTACGTCGATCATGTCAACCGCTGGGGCACCGGCCGCGTGCAGGGCGATTACGCCACGACTCCGAGCGGCCACGACACCACGCTCACCCTGGATCAGACGTGGTCGATGCCCGCCGGCATCCGGCTCAGCACCTCGACGTTCGTCGAGCGCATCAGCAGTACCAATGTCGACAGCGTTCAGCCGGCCGGCGAGCAGGACGGCACGGTGCTCGGCATCGCTGCCTATGGAGGCGGCCAATTCACGGCCCGCTTAAGTGCCGAGGGCAATGTGCGCTGGGCGACCAGCGTGCAGGGCCGGGTCGCACCGGGGGTATCGGCCAATGTCTCATTGACCTACCAGCTGTCGCCGGCCTGGAAGATTCTGCTCACTTATTACGACAGCCAGATCGGATCCTGGACGCCGTTGACCGTGGAGTCGCCGCTGACACCGCCGGTGGCGACCCCGATCCCTGCGGTTGAGGAACGGGGGGTATTTCTGACCTTTCGCTATCAACGAGCCTCCGGATCGCACTTCGCGCCGCTCGGCGGCGCACCCGGAGCAGGGTCCGGTCAAATCGCGGGAATCGTCTATCTCGACGCCAACAACAACGGGCGCCTCGACGCGGGTGAAGCCGGCGCTGCCAACGTCACGGTGGTGCTGGATGGGCGCTTCTCCGCGCAAACGGACGCCACCGGTCGATTCGATTTCCCGGTCGTGGCGACGGGCCATCACGTCATCACAGTCATCTCCGACAACCTGCCCTTGCCGTGGACCCTGGTCAACGAGGGCCGGACGGAGGTGGAGGTGTCGACCCGCGGCCGCACCGACATCAGCATCGGCGCGCAACGTTTGCGCTGAGAAATTCCCTAAACGGCATGGAGCGCCTTGTCGAGATCGGCAATGAGATCGCCCGGATCCTCGATGCCGACTGAAATTCTGATCAGTGCATCGTTGATTCCGATACGATCGCGTGTGTCCTTGGACAAGCCGGAATGCGTGGTGCTTGCGGGGTGCGAAATCAAAGTTTCGGTCCCGCCGAGACTGACCGCCAATTTGATGACCTGAAGGCCATCCAGCAAGCGGAACGCCTCGGCTTCGCCCCCCTTGACCTCGAAGCCGAAAGTCGAGCCCGCACTACCGCATTGTCGTTCGAACACCGCCTTCTGCGGATCATCCGCGGCGAGAAAGCCGAGGTAATTCACACCCGCGATCTTCGGATGCGTGCGCAGAAAATTGGCCACCAACGCGGCGTTCTGCGCCGCTTTGTGCATGCGCAAGGACAGCGTCTCCATGGAACGCATGATCATCCACGCCGTATTGGGATCCAATTGAGTGCCCAGAGCGCCGCGCAATCGCTTGATCGGACCCACGAGTTCTCGCGCGCCGACCACGCCGCCGGCCACCAGATCCGAATGACCGCCGACGTACTTGGTGAGCGAGTACATCACCAGGTCGGCGCCGTGCGCGAGCGGCCGTTGGAAAACGGGACCGAGAAAGGTGTTATCCACCAATACGGGGGGGCGACCGCCCGCTTGCCGCGTGCCGATCTGTTCGGAGACCTCGCGCATGAGCGCCAGATCGACCAGACTGTTGGTCGGATTGGCGGGAGTCTCGGTCATCACCAGGCACACCCGGCCACCGGTCTCGGCAGCCCGCACGCTTGCGCGCGCGGCCGCCTCGGTCACCGCGGTACGATCGTGACCCCGCGTGAAGCCGACGGCGCTGACCCCGAAGGCAGGCAAGGTCTTTTCGATCAACGTCTCCGTACCGCCGTACAGAGGCTGACTCATCAAGATCACATCGCCGGGGCGGACATGCGTCCACAGCGCCGTGGAGATGGCCGACATTCCGCTCGAGAATACCGCGGCGGTCTCGCTCTGCTCCCACAGCGCGAGGCGATCCTCCAGCACCTCCAGGTTGGGATTGTTGAAACGCGAATATACGAGACCCGTGGACTCGCCCGCGCGCGGTTCGCGGCGCCCGGAGGTAAAGTCGAAGAAATCCTTGCCGTCTTGCGCGGTCTTGAAAACAAAAGTCGACGTCAAGAATATCGGCGGCTTGAGCGACCCTTCGGACAAGGAAGGGTCATAGCCGTAGCCCATCATTTGGGTCTCGGGCTTCAGCACGTGATCGCCGATTTTACGTTTATGATACGCCTCGTAACTCACGCTGCCGCCCCCCAAAGTTCATGTGGTGGGCGGCAATATAACCCGTCCGCGCGACGGGTGGGAATTTCGCGCGATGCAAGGTCGCTCAAGAATGAATAGCACGTGTTACTGTTAACCATTGCCGTTGCGACGTTCGTGAGCACCATGGCCGGCGGATTGCTGGCGCTCGGACTGCGCGACAAATTGCATTTGATATTGGGATTCAGCGCCGGCGCGGTCATCGGCGTCGCGTTCTTCGATTTGCTTCCCGAGGCCGTCAACTTCGGTGTCAAGTTTCATACTCCGGGCGTCATCCTCTCCTGGAGCGCGCTCGGGTTTCTTTTGTACTTGGTATTGGACCGGATCATCTTGTTTCACGGCGATTCCACGCCGCGCGGCGGGGTGGCTGCGGGCGTGCTGTGCTGCCATAGCTTGCTCGACGGCGTCGCGGTCGGATTGGCGTTTCAAGCTTCGCGCGCCGTGGGCATCGTAGTAGCGATCGCCGTCGTGACCCATGATTTTTCGGACGGTGTGAATACGATGAATATCGTCCTGAAGAATCGCGGCGATCGAGCGCGGGGATTTCGCTGGCTGTTGCTGGATGCTCTCGCTCCGGTGCTGGGCATTGCCGCGACGCTTACCTTCCACTTGCCCGTCGATGGGCTTGGCGTTGTGCTCGCCCTATTCGCCGGGTTTTTCCTCTACATCGGCGCGAGCGATCTGATCCCCGAGAGCTATCACGCGCATCCGAAATTTCTCACGACCGCCATGACCTTGGCGGGAGCAGCGGTTCTCTACCTGGCCATCTTATTTATCGACTGAGCCTGATCAATCCCGCCAGGGGCGGCGCCTGCCAGGTCCGGCGGCTGGTCGCTGCGCTGCCGCCCGACGCCGCAATCGAATGAGACTTGAACGTTGAGCGCAGCGTCACAATAATCCTCAGGAGCCCGTCTCTTGAGACAGGCTCCTCAGCCGGCGGCTGCGTGAGAGTACCATCGCACGCGCGCCGCCTCGAACTCGAAGGAGAGCCACGATCAGTGCAAATGCCCTTGCGCCTTCAGCAGCCGCCAGCGCAGTGCGCGGCGTTCGCCCGCTCGCGCGCGCGGCCGTCCCGCGCGACACGGTGGAACTGGCCCGCTTTCTGCTCGGCAAGATCGTGGTGCGGCAGCTTACGGCTGGAACCGCTACCGGACGAATCGTTGAAACCGAAGCGTATCTCGAAGCCGATCCCGCTTGCCACGCGTATCGCGGCGTGACACCGCGCAATCGTTCGCTGTTTCTCGACTTTGGGCACGCCTACGTCTATTTGTGCTACGGCACCTCGTATCTGCTCAACGTGTCGAGCGAGGAGGCAGGCACCGGCGCCGGCGTGCTGTTGCGTGCCCTCGAGCCGCTGTCCGGGATCGAGCACATGCAGCGCGCGCGCAACAGCGGCAGCGTGCGCGACTTGGCTCGCGGGCCCGGACGCTTGACTGCGGCGCTCCAGGTCGATCGTCGCCACGACGGCGTCGACTTGTTCCGCCGGGGACCTTTGTGGATAGGCAGCGACGGATCCGCGGTCGACGCCATCGGCGAAAGCATGCGCGTCGGTCTCACGAAGGGGGCCGATGCGCGTTTGCGCTACTTCGTGGCCGGCAGCGCTTATCTGAGCGGCGCCCGGCGGCTCAATCGCGTGCCGCGGCTCAATGCATAGCCCCATCGCCCGATTCCTGGCGGAGCGGCCGTTGCTCATCTTGGACGGTGCACTGGCCACCGAACTCGAACGTCGCGGCGCCGACCTCGCCGATCCGCTTTGGTCGGCGAAATATCTGCTCGAGCAACCGCAGTTGATTCGCAGCGTGCATTATGATTACTTCAAAGCCGGTGCCGACGTCGCGACGACGGCGACTTATCAAGCAACCTTCGAAGCCTTTTGCGCACGTGGCCTCGAGCGCAACGACGCCGCTCGGTCGATGCGCGATGCCGTGGCGCTCGCGGCCGCGGCCAGAGATGAGTTTTGGTCCGACCCCAAGAACCGGGCGCGCCGGCTGCGACCGCTCATCGCGGCCTCCGTCGGGCCCTACGGTGCGGTGTTGGCGGACGGCTCCGAATACCGCGGGCACTATACCGTGAGCGATCAAGCTCTCATGGCATTTCACCGGCCGCGGCTCGAAGTATTGGCGCAATCGGGAGCCGATCTGGTGGCTTGCGAAACGATTCCCTGTTTGCGCGAGGCGCTCGTACTGGCAAATCTGCTCAAAGAATTTCCGGCAATCACGGCGTGGCTCAGCTTTTCCTGCCGCGACGGCGCACGCAACTGCGAAGGCGAAGAGATCTCCCGTTGCGCCGCCGCGCTACAGGACAATGCCCAAATCGCCGCTGTCGGCGTCAACTGCACCCGGCCCGAGCACCTGAGCGATCTGCTGCGGCACATGCGCGATCACACGGATAAGCCCTTGGTCGCATACCCGAATTCGGGGGAGTGCTACGATCCGTCCACGAAGCGATGGGCGGGCGCACGGGTTGCGACGCCGTTTGGCGAACGAGTGCGCGATTGGTATCACGCGGGAGCTCGACTGATCGGCGGCTGCTGCCGCACGACCCCCGATGACATACAGGCGCTCCGTGCGCTCTTCGAATGAGCGGTCGGCGATCAATGCTCCGAAAAGTGCGGTTCCCGCTTCTCGAAGAACGCGCGCACGCCTTCCACGCAATCATGAGTCTCCAGCGTCATCTCCTGGGCGCTGCGCTCCGCACGCAGTTGTTCCTGCAGCGAATTATCGAAAGCCGACGCGTGCAAGGAGCGAATCTGGGCAAGGACCGCGCACGGCCCGGTCGCGAGCCGATGCGCCACGGCCTGCGCGTGCGTCACTACCTCGGCATCGGGCACCACCGCATAGGCCAGTCCCCACTCGAGCGCGGTTTTGGCATGGATTTTTTCCGCCAGCATCAATGACGCCAATGCACGGCCGCCGCCGATGCGCCGCGCCAGGTGAAAGGTGATGCCGGCATCGGGAACCAGACCGAGACGCGCGAAGGACGGGCAGAAATACGCATTTTCGCCGACGACGATGATGTCGCTCGCCAGCGCCAGGCTCATGCCGGCACCCACGGCGGCACCGTTGACGGCCGCGACGATCGGAAAGCGAAAGCCGCTGAGCCGCAAGATCAAGGGGTCCATGAAGCGGCGCATTTCGAAATGCGCGCGCTGCCGCGCCGCCTGCGTCTTCAAATCCACCGAATGCAAATCCAAACCGCTGCAGAAGACCTCGTTGCTGCCGGTGATCACGACGGCGCGCGCGCCACTATCGCCCTTTTGTATCTGATCGAGTGCAACGTGCATGGCGCGAATGATGCTGATGTCGATCGCGTTGCTCACGGCCGGGCGCTGTATCCTCAATGTCGCAACGCCGTCGGAAACGGTGAAGGATAAGGAACTCGCATTCATCTGCACGCCCTCCTAGTCAGCGGCGCCTCGGCACCCAGCATTTATATTGTCAATCCCCCCCGGGAGACATGTACCGATCATGCCCCCTGACGGGCGCTGCCGCAAGGACCGGGGAAAAAGACGCCCCGCCACGTTCACGCCGCGTGCCGACAGCTTCGATTACGCGGAACGCGTAGTCATGTCGACGCGCGCTAGCTCAAAGCGCCGCCGCCTCAGGACCTGTTGCCCTCGTTCTCGTGCTTCTTCTCCTCCTGTGGTTTCGGATGCGCGGGCTTCGGCGGCTGTGCTTTCGCAGCGGGTGGCTTGGCACCCTGCGCTTGAGCGTTGACTTGGGGGTGCGCGTTGGGTTGCGGCTGCGCGTTGACGTTGGTCGGCGTATGACCCGCCGCAGGCGGTACCGCGCCGGCACTCGCGTTTAAACGACCTGCATTGGTGGGATTTGCAGCGCCCAGCTGCCGCGGCGGCGCTCCTTTGGCACCAACGATACCGGGCGCATTGAAGGCCCCCGGACGTGGCGTGGCGGCAATGGCCGGATGACCGCCGTTCGCCTTGGCGGAAAGCGCGGGATTGCTCACGGCTTGCTGCACGTGCTGCTGCTGGATCGGTGTGGGCGGAACATGCGTCTCCTGCATGGCCACGCGTTCCCGCGCGGTCGGCACCGCCGTTACCCCGCCTGCACCGCCGTTATAGCTCACCCGGTTGACCGTGACGTTGTTGACCGTGACATTGTTCACATAGGTGTTGTGAACGACCGTCGTATTGACGTTGACGACCGCGGTGTTGTACGCGAATGAATTCCCGGCCCAGCGGCCGCCGACGAAGCCGACCCCGACGTAGCCGAAGCCATAATTCACGCCGCCGTAAAAGCCGACGTGCGGTCCCCAATATCCGGCGTGAAAGGCATAAACTCCGCCGACGAAGCCCCAATAACCCGGTGTCCACAGCAAGCCGACCTGGGGCGGCTGAACCCAAGTACCGGGCACCCAGTAATAGCCTCCATTGGCATAGGCCCAGTAGCCGGGCGTCCACAAATATCCATCCTGGGGACAGGGCGGCTGCTGATATTCCGGCAACGCCGGCGGGGGCTGAGTGGCCTGCACCTCGACTTCCGCTGCGGGCGCGACATAGGCGGGCGCTGGCGGAGGTGGCGGCGGGGGATAATAGACCCGCGGCGGGGGTGCGACAACGCAGCCGCTCAGCAAGGATGCAGCAGCCAGCGACAACAAAATGGCACTTGGCGCTGTCAGGATGGTGCGAAGCTGTTCCGGTACTCTTGACATGTTAACCGCCTGTAATGTTATGTCTAGTAAAAGCGTAAGCAAAAAACGCCCCTCCTGACGTATATAACGTCACACTTTGAAGATCGGCTAGCTCTGTGAAGCGAATGTAACGCCGTTTACGTGTCGATCCGGCGCTTGAAGGTCTCCGGCAGAGACAGCAGCCCTATGACCAGCGTAGCGCCCGCCACGACGATCGGATACCACAGCCCGTAGTAGATGTCGCCGGTGGCCGCCACCATGGCGAATGCCGTGGTGGGCAGAAATCCGCCGAACCATCCGTTGCCGATGTGATAAGGCAGAGACATTGCGCTGTAACGAATTCGTGCCGGGAACAATTCGACCAACAGCGCGGCAATGGGCCCGTACACCATGGTGACGTACAGCACCAAGACGAACAGGATCGCGATCACCATGGGTCTGTTGATGCTCGCCGGATCGGCTTTCTCAGGATATCCGGCCGCCGACAGTGCGTGCTTCATCGCGCTCTGAAATGCCGTGATGGCCGCCTTGCGCTCTGTGCCTTTGACGACCCGCGGGTCCGGTGCGGTCAGCGTGGCCGTACCGCTGCGGATTTGCGCCACCGTCCCGGGCGGCGCGTCGACTCGCTGGTACGACACTCCGGCCTTTGCGAGAAAACTCTTGGCGATGTCGCAGGACGTCGAGTCGAATTTGTTCTTGCCGATGGGATCGAACTGGAACGAGCATGCCTGCGGATCGGCGATCACCGACACCGGCGTTGCGGCTTGCGCCGCGTACAGCGCCGGATTCGCATACCGAGTCAGCGCCTGAAACAACGGGAAGTAGGTCAGCACCGCCAGCAGACAACCCGCCAGAATGATCGGCTTCCTGCCGATCTTGTCCGATAACCAGCCGAAGAAAATGAATCCCGGCGTCGCCAGGGCGAGCGCAATCGCCGTCAATACATTGGTGCTCTCGCCGTCGACGCGCAGGATCCGCTCCAGAAAGAACAAAGCATAAAATTGTCCTGTGTACCAAACCACTGCTTGACCCATGACCGCGCCCAGCAAGGAGATCAGCACGATCTTCAAATTGGGCCAGCGGCCGAAAGCCTCCGCGAGCGGCGCTTTGGAGGTGGTGCCCAAGATCTTCATGTTGGCGAACACCGGGCTCTCGGCAAGCTGCATGCGGATCCACAGCGATACCGCCAACAGCACCAAAGAGACCAGAAAGGGAACGCGCCACCCCCAAACCTTGAAGCTGTCTTCGCCGATGATGGTGCGCGTGCCGATCACGATGAGCAGGGAGGTGAACAATCCGAGCGTGGCGGTGGTCTGGATCCAGCTCGTGTATAGGCCGCGCTTTCCCGGCGGCGCATGTTCGGCGACATAGGTTGCAGCACCGCCGTATTCGCCGCCGAGCGCCAGCCCTTGCAGTAGCCGCAACAGCACCAACACGATCGGTGCCGCAACCCCGATCGATGCATAGTTGGGGAGCAAGCCGACCAGAAATGTGGCACCGCCCATGATGCTCATGGTGATCAGGAATGTGTGTTTGCGACCCACGAGATCGCCCAGCCGCCCGAACACCAGCGCGCCGAACGGCCGCACCGCGAAGCCGGCTGCGAATGCAGCCAAGGCGAAAATGAAGCCGGTGACTTCGTTCACGCCGGAAAAAAACTGCGCACTGATGACGCTCGCCAGCAGACCGTACAGATAAAAGTCATACCACTCGAACACCGTGCCCAGCGATGAGGCGCCGATCACCAGCCACTGATTGTGCTCGAGCGCTCTTTCGACACCCAATTCGGCGACTGCAGTCGAGTTAGCCATCGCGTCCCCACATAGTCTCACTCAATCAATGCTTGGGCGGCGGCGCCGCGGTGACGATCGCGCGCAATTCCCTGAGCTTCGCCTTGATCGCGGCCGCATTGTCGCGGCCCATCCGCAACAGCAGCTTCTGACCCGCGGGGCGAGACTCGAGCGTCGGATCGGCAAATGTGTACATGACATTGGGTCGGGTCAGTTCAATGGGCCCCCGAGGCTCCGGCGTCGCCAGCAGCGAGTCGATGACCTCGACCAGTCGATCGTTGAAGTAACCGTTTGGATACCCCAGGTCCTGATAGACGTGTTGGAATAGAGGATAGAAGTGCAGGTACACTTGAGCGAGCCGCTGCATATCGAGCTTGCTGACCACCCCGACCATCGGCTCGTAGCGCGCAAAATTCCGCGGATCGAGCCTCGCGTGCAGCTCATCGCCGGTCGCCAGAAAAGTACCCGCCACCATGACCGTCGGGCGCTTCTCAACCGGCACCTTTTGGCGCGGCAAGTTGTCGACGGTCACCACGATGTGGCGGATGATGTTGTCCGGCACCAGATATTGCGCGACCGCGTCGCTGCCGACGACTTCGCTCAGCGCATCTTTGATGGCCGGATCGCTCTCGCCCAAGGCGGGCAGGGGGCCCTGCGACTCGCCCGTTGCCGGCGGCACGGGATGTTCGATCGCCGGTTCCTGCGGCGCCGCCGGCGGTGCCGGCTGGGCGGCGGCGGGGGTGTGCGGTGCTTGCCTGCCGCGGCTATGCAGGTAGTATCCGACGCCCAGCGCGGCCGCAATCACCACCGCGGCAACCACAATCATCTGCTTGTTGATCATCGGCTCTCCCGCGCTGGCGTGCGCCGTGATCATTCTCGCGCAATTGCGAAAAAAAAGCAGCGGCGCGCGGTTCAGCCGATATGGGGTATGCGCATCTGCAATTCGTGTCGCCGGTAATCGATGATGAGGGTATCGAGCGTGCCGAGCGCATCCATGCCGATCATGATGGCGGGCTCGCTCGTGAGCTTCCAGCGTTTGAAAATGTACACATCGGCGAACGTCACGCCGTAATCGCGAATTTGCACCAGACCGAGTTGAATCGGCGGCGTGGCGATGAGTTCGCCGTTTTCAACCGCCAGGGTCGCGCCGATGATTTGATCGGGCCGGCCGTGGAACGCGACATCGTGCTGTGCCAAGGCATCACGCAGCGCCAGATTGCCGATGGTGGATTGACCGCCGGTGTCGATGATGGCCTTGGCGTGCACTTGGCCCACGGTGGCGTCGACGACGATCAATTGGCCGCGAATCGATCGAAACGGCACGCTGATGAAGCCACGTGCCGACCGCTCATCGCGCGAATACGAAATGATGATTTGATCATGGCGAAAATCAATGAATATGCGCTTGTTCGACAGGCCCTCGGACCCCAGGACTCCTTCCGCCCCGCCCAAGGCGTCCGGCACGATCGGCAGGAGCGGCGAGTCGATGTCGAGATCGCCGACGCTGAGCTTATCGACGTGGATGGTGGGCACGGTCGCCGATCCGGTGACCCCGCGCAGCATCACCGGGGGCGACTGATCGGTCGGAATACCGAGCGCCAGTGCCACCATCGCCGTCACGCCGGAGCTACTCGCACCGGTATCGAGAACCAACCGGAAGGGTCCGCGGCCGTTGATGAATACCGGCGCCCAGATGCGCCCGATCTGGTCGCGCCGGGTCGGGGCAACGAAGCGCGGTTCGCGCGCCTCGACCATGATTTCGGCCAGCTCGTCCGCCGCATCCGCCGCAGCCGCCGTCGGCGCCGAGCCGGCGGGGGCAACCGCCTGCGCCGTGCCGGCGGCCCATTGTGGAGACAGTCCCAGCGCGGCAATCAAAAGCCCGGCGCCGCATCCGAGAATGCGGAGGAGTAACGGGTACGATTCACTGCCTGCCGTGTACTTCATTTCCCGACCACCTTCAGCGCTTCAACGCGGTCGCGATGCCGGCATCGACCAGTTGCCCAACACCGCCGACGCAACGGTGCCGGCGTGCTCATTTTAGCATATTTCCCGGCTGTACCCGCTCCGCGACCGCGCCGTTCGATGCCGGACGAGCCGCTCGATGCCGCATGAAATTGTCATATGTAAACGCGGTTCTGAACGTGTTTGCAGCCGGTCGCATCCAGGCACGAATTGTACGCGCCCCGTACCGATCGACGCGGCTGTTTCGAGTTAGTATAGATATCATGGTCAGGCATCTCCGTGTCACGAGCTCGAAACCCCGATGAGTAATCCAACGGCGCGGCGCGTGATCCCGATTCGGGTGGAGGGTCCTGCGGAGCTCAGTGAGGAGGAGCGGGCGGCGGCGGTGGGCGCGTGCTTGCGGTTGCAGGAGGTGCCGGGGGCGTTGTTGCCGGTACTGCACGCGGTGCAAGAGGCGCTGGGGTTCGTCGGCAAGGAGGCGCAGGCGCTGATTGCGCGGCGGCTGAACCTCTCCTTAGCCGAGGTGCACGGGGTGGTGAGCTTCTATCATTATTTTCGCACGGCGCGCGGCGGGCGGCATGTAGTGCACCTGTGCCGTGCGGAGGCGTGTCAGGCGCTGGGGGCGGTGCGCTTGGAGGGGCACGCGAAGAGAAGTTTAGGAATCGATTATCACGGCACCACGGCCGATGGGGCTATCAGCTTGGCGGCGGTGTATTGCTTGGGCAACTGTGCGCTCGGGCCGTCGCTGATGATCGATGAGGAATTGCACGGGCGCGTCACGGCGGAGCGTTTTGACGAGCTGATGGGGCCGCTGCGCGCCGCGGCGGCGGGAGAGCGATGAGCGCGGCGCGGATCTTTGTGCCGCAAGATGCGGCGGCGCGCTCGGTGGGAGCCGATGCGACGGCGCGGGCGATTGCGGCGGAGGCGGCGCGCCGGGGGCTCGAGATCGAGCTGATCCGCAACGGCTCGCGGGGTTTGTTGTGGCTCGAGCCGCTGGTGGAAGTCGAAGTGGCGGGACAGCGCCACGCGTACGGGCCGGTCGAGCCGGCGGAGGTGGCGGAGCTATTTGCGGCGGGCTTTGCGTCCGGGGAGCCCGCGGCGCGCCGCCATGCCAAGGCGCACGGGCTCACTGAGGAGATCCCGTACTTAAAATCGCAGCAGCGGCTGACTTTTGCGCGGGTGGGGATTACCGATCCGCGCTCCTTGAATGATTATCTAGCGCACGGCGGCTACCGCGGCTTGCGTGCGGCGCTTGCGATGCAGCCGGCCGACATCGTGGCAAGCGTCAGCGCCTCAGGGCTGCGCGGGCGGGGCGGGGCGGCGTTTCCCGCCGGGATCAAATGGCAGACGGTGCTCAAAGCGGCGGGGGCGCAGAAGTACATCGTGTGCAATGCCGATGAGGGGGATTCGGGCACTTTCTCGGACCGGATGCTGATGGAGGGTGATCCGTTTGTACTCATCGAGGGGATGACGATTGCGGGGTTGGCCACCGGGGCGAATCGCGGCTACATTTACTTGCGCTGGGAGTATCCGGATGCGAAGCGCGCGCTCGAAACGGCGATTGAGGCCGCCTATGCGGGGCGGTATTTGGGGCAGGACATTCAAGGGAGCGGTGCGCGTTTTGAGTTAGAGGTGCGGATGGGGGCCGGCGCGTACATCTGCGGGGAGGAGACCTCCTTGCTCGAGTCCTTGGAGGGCAAGCGCGGGCAGGTGCGCTTCAAGCCGCCCCTGCCGGCGATTGCGGGCCTTTTTGGCAAGCCCACGGTGATCAACAATGTGATCACCTTTGCCTCGGTGCCGATCATTTTGGAGCGTGGCGCCGAGTACTACCAGCACTTCGGTATGGGGCGCTCGCGCGGCACGCTGCCGCTGCAATTGGCCGGCAACGTGAAGCGCGGGGGGTTGGTGGAGATCGCCTTCGGCTTGAGCTTGCGCGAGTTGCTGTATGAGTACGGCGGGGGATCTTTGAGCGGTCGGCCGATTCGTGCGGTGCAGGTGGGCGGGCCGTTGGGCGCGTATTTGCCGGAGCCCCAGTTTGACACGCCCTTGGACTACGAGGCGTTTGCCGAGATCAAGGGGATGCTCGGACACGGCGGCATCGTGGTGTTCGATGACACCGTGGACATGGCCGCCCAAGCGCGCTATGCAATGCAGTTTTGCGCCATCGAGTCATGCGGTAAATGCACCCCGTGTCGGATCGGCTCGACCCGCGGGGTGGAAGTGATTGATCGGCTGCTCGCCGGGCAGGATGCGCGGGCGCAGGAGATGCTGCTGCGCGATCTGTGCGAGACTCTGACCTACGGCTCGCTGTGCGCGCTCGGCGGCCTGACGCCCTACCCCGTGCTCTCGGCCTTGAACCATTTTCCCGAGGATTTTGTCAAACCAGAGCGCGCGCGCGCCGCGCCCTTGAACTAATCGCTGAAGAGAGAGGTCCCCGCATGTTGTCCATCGTCGAGCAGGATTACGGTACCCCGCAACGCGAGAGCGCGTTGCTCGTCACCCTCACCATCGACGGGCGTGAGGTGACGGTACCGGAGGGCACCTCGGTGATGCGCGCCGCGGCGCTCTCCGAGATCAAGATCCCCAAGCTCTGCGCGACCGAGCAGCTCGAGGCCTTTGGCTCGTGCCGGCTGTGCTTGGTTGAGATCGAGGGCATGAAGGGACTGCCCGCCTCGTGCACCACGCCGGTGGCGCAGGGAATGAAGGTGAGAACGCAAAACAAGCAGCTCGCCGACATTCGCCGCGGAGTCATGGAGCTGTATATCTCCGATCACCCCTTGGACTGCCTGACGTGCCCGGCGAACGGGCACTGTGAGCTGCAGGACATGGCGGGCGTGGTCGGCTTGCGCGAAGTACGCTACGGCTATGCGGGCGCCAACCACTTGGATGCGCCGAAGGATACCTCCAACCCCTACTTTACCTTCGATGCGAGCAAATGCATCGTCTGTTCGCGCTGCGTGCGCGCCTGCGATGAGCAGCAAGGCACCTTCGCCCTCACCATTCAGGGGCGCGGTTTTGACTCCACCGTCGCCGCCAGCCAGAACGTGCCCTTCATGGACTCCGAGTGCGTCTCGTGTGGCGCCTGCGTGCAGGCCTGCCCGACCGCCACGCTCTCGGAGAACTCGCTGATCGAGAAAGGTCAGGCCGAGCACAGCGTCATCACCACTTGCGCGTACTGCGGGGTGGGCTGCTCGTTTCGCGCCGAGATGCAAGGCGAGGAAGTGGTGCGCATGGTGCCGAACAAGGACGGGCACGCCAATCACGGGCACTCTTGCGTCAAGGGGCGCTTTGCCATCGGCTATGCGACGCACCCGGATCGGATCTTGAAGCCGATGATCCGCCAGAGGATTTCCGACCCGTGGCGCGAGGTGTCCTGGGAGGAAGCGATCGGCCATGCGGCAAGCGAGCTCAAGCGCATTCAGGCGAAGTACGGCCGCAACTCCATCGGCGGCATCACCTCCTCGCGCTGCAGCAATGAGGAGACGTATCTCGTGCAGAAACTGGTGCGGGCGGGTTTCGGCAACAACAACGTCGATACCTGCGCACGGGTGTGCCACTCTCCGACCGGCTATGGCTTGAAAAACACCTTGGGCGAGTCGGCCGGCACGCAGAACTTCGATTCGGTGATGAAGGCCGATGTCATCGTCGTGATCGGTGCAAACCCGACCGACGGGCACCCGGTATTCGCCTCGCAGATGAAGCGCCGCCTGCGTCAAGGCGCGCGCTTGATCATCGCCGACCCGCGCACCATCGACTTGGTGCGTACGCCGCACATCCAAGCGGACTATCACTTGAAGCTCAGGCCCGGCACCAATGTGGCGCTGATCAACTCCCTTGCCCACGTCATCGTCACCGAGGGGCTGGTGAAAGAGGAGTTCGTGCGCGCGCGCTGCGAAGTCGACTCCTTCGAGAAGTGGCGCCGCTTCATTGGCCAGGCGCGCAACTCCCCCGAGGCGATGCAGGAGATCACCGGCGTGCCGGCAGCCGACGTGCGCGCGGCGGCGCGGCTGTATGCGACCGGCGGCAACGGGGCCATCTACTACGGTCTCGGAGTCACCGAGCACAGCCAGGGATCGACCATGGTGATGGGCATTGCGAACCTCGCCATGGCCACCGGCAACATCGGGCGAGAAGGCGTGGGCGTCAACCCCCTGCGCGGCCAGAACAATGTGCAAGGCTCCTGCGACATGGGCTCCTTCCCGCACGAGTTTCCCGGCTACCGGCATGTCTCGGACGATTCGGTGCGCGCGCAGTTCGAGCGCACCTGGGGGGTGAGCTTGCAGAGCGAGCCGGGCTTGCGCATCCCGAATATGTTCGAGGCCGCGCTCGACGGGGATTTCAAGGGCCTGTACATCGAGGGCGAGGACATCGCGCAGTCGGATCCCAATACGCAACACGTCACCGCCGCTTTGACGTCGATGGAGTGCATCATCGTGCAGGACTTGTTCCTGAACGAGTCGGCGAAGTTCGCGCACGTCTTTCTGCCCGGCTCTTCGTTCCTGGAGAAGGACGGCACTTTCACCAATGCCGAGCGGCGCATCTCGCGCGTGCGCAAGGTGATGCGGCCCAAAGCCGGCTATGCCGATTGGCAGATCACTCAGCTTCTGGCTAATGCGATGGGCTTCCCGATGAACTACTCTCACCCTGCCGAGATCATGGATGAGATCGCACGCTTGACCCCCACCTTCACCGGCGTGAGCTTTGCGCGCTTGGATGAATTGGGCAGCATCCAGTGGCCCTGCAATGCGGCGCACCCTGTAGGCACCCCGACCATGCACGTCGACACCTTCGTGCGCGGCAAGGGCAAGTTCTTGGTCACCGAGTACGTACCGACCCAGGAGAAGGTCAATGCGAAGTACCCGTTGATCCTGACCACCGGGCGCATCTTGAGCCAGTACAATGTCGGCGCCCAGACCCGGCGCACCGAGAACAACCGCTGGCATGACGAGGATCGTCTGGAGATCCACCCACATGACGCCGAAGAGCGCGGCATCGCGGAGGGCGATTGGGTGGGCATCGCGAGCCGCGCCGGAGAGTCGGTGCTGCGCGCCCGCGTCACCGAGCGGGTGCAGCCCGGGGTGGTGTACACCACGTTTCACTTCCCCGAGTCCGGTGCGAATGTGATCACCACCGAGAACTCAGACTGGGCCACCAATTGCCCCGAGTACAAGGTCACTGCCGTACAGGCAACGCGCGTCACGCAGCCCTCCGAGTGGCAGAGGCGCTTTCGCGAGTTCAGCGACACTCAGAAAGCGCTCTTGAAGGGCGCCGGCGCCGATGTTTTCGCGGCGAAGTAGCCCCCCGCCATGAGCGGCACAGAGGCGCACCTGGTGCAGATGGCGAACGACATCGGCAATTTCTTTCGTGCGGAAGACAAGCGCGAGGACGCGATCGCCGGCATCGCCAATCACATCCGAAAGTTCTGGACCCCGCGCATGCGCGAGAAACTGCTTGAGCATCTCAAGCAGCACGGCGCAGACGGACTCGATGAGCTGCCGCGCGCGGCGCTGCAAAGTCTCGCCGAGCACTCGACCGATAAACCATCGCACGAGCCGGTAGGGGGCGATGCGGGTTAGCGATGAGCGCATGCGGCCGCGCCGGCCGGCCAGTCGCGCGGCAATCGCGGATTACTCAGACAGGCTCCTAGTGCTCGGCCAGGCTGCTCACGTGGGCCACCGCGCTGCGGCCGAGCGCCGATAAGTTGTAGCCGCCCTCGAGCATCGAAACGATGCGCCCCTGCGAGTGACGGGCGGCCAGCGCCATCAATTCGCGGGTCATCCAGGCATAATCGGCCTCCACGAGCGCCAAGCCGCCGAGCAGGTCCTCCTGATGAGCGTCGAAACCCGCTGAAATCAGGATCATCTGCGGCTTGAACTCTTCCAATGCCGGCAACCAGCTCTGCTCCAACACCTTCTTCGCCGCCTCGCCGCCGCTGCCCGCGGCGAGCGGTACGTTGATCATGTTCGGCGCCGGATTGACGGTGCCGCTATAGGGATAAAAGGGGTGTTGAAAAAAACTCGCCATCAGTACGCGCTCTCGCCACGGCGGCGAACTGAATATGTCCTCCGTGCCGTTGCCGTGGTGAACGTCGAAGTCGATGATTGCAACGCGATCGAGACCTTTGGCCTGCAGCGCATGGGCAGCAGCCACGCCGACGTTGTTGAAGATGCAAAAGCCCATCGAGCGCGCCTGCGTTGCATGATGGCCGCAGGGGCGCACCGCGCAGAACGCATTTTGCGCGCGGCCGGCCATCACTTCGTCGACCGCCAGTAGGCCCGCGCCCGCCGCGCGCCGCGCCGCGGTCAGGCTGTACGGATTCATGGCCGTATCGGGATCGAGCTGTAGGTAGCCTTCGGCCGGCGCATTCGCGAAAATCAAATCAACATAGGAGGAGCGGTGCACCCGCTTGATCTCCCCCGCATTCGCCAGCGGCGCCTCCAAGCGGCGCACTTCGTCCAGCAGGCCGGAAGTGCGCATGTGCTCGTTGACCGCACTCAGGCGGTCGGGGCTCTCCGGGTGGCCTGCACCCATTTCGTGGCGCAGGCAGTCGGTGTGGGTGATGTAGGCTGTAGTCATATTTAGTCCCGCATGAACGATGCGTCTGGCCGCCGCGATGCAATCCTACACGGGCGCGGCCGGGCTGCGCAGATCAATCCGCAGACCCTAGGGGAGTGTAGAGCCCCGCGGTTCGGCCACGCTCCTGGGCGAGCGCCAGGACGGCATCCACCATGGGGGTCGGCACGCCCGTCAGTCGGCCGAGCTCTTGGACGGCGGTAACGAGCGCATCGATTTCCAGAGATCGGCCGCGCTCCAGGTCCTGCAGCATCGACATTTTATGGCCGCCGATCGCGCCCGCCGCCGCGAGGCGACGATCCATCATTTCCGCAGGAATGTGAATGCCGAGCGCCTCATTGACCGCCTTGGTTTCGAGCATCATGGTTTTACACAGACGCAGCAACGCCGGCTCGCCGGTCATGCGGCCGAGCGTGGCACCGGTCAGCGCACTGATGGGATTGAAGCAGACATTGCCCCACAGCTTGAGCCAAATGTTCCAGCGAATGTCCTCTCGCAACGGCGCGTCGAACCCCGCCTCGCCCAGCGCCGCGCAGAGCGAGCGGGCGCGGTCCGATCGGCTGCCATCGGGTTCTCCGATCGTCAATCGCTTGAACGCGTGATGAACGATCAGGCCGGGCGCAACGACTTCGCAGGCGGGCTCGATCACACAGCCGATCGCGCGTTGCGGTTGGATGCAGTTCCACTGGCGCCCGCCGAAGTCCACCGACTGCACACGATGGCCGTCGAAGCGCCCGCCGGCCTTGTAAAAGTACCACCAAGGAATTCCATTCATCGCCGTCAACACGGCAGTGGTCGGCCCGAGTAGCGGCGCGAAGGACGGCGCGCTTTCGTAGGCTTGGTGGGCCTTGAGTGCGCAGATCACGAAATCCTGCGGACCGAACGCACGGGGATCATCGCTTGCGGCAACCTCGGCGATTTTTTCACTGCCCTCGGCCAGGAGTTTGAGTCCGTGCTCTTGAATGGCGCGCAGATGCGCGCCGCGCGCGACGACGCACACGTCGTGGCCCGCCAATGCCAACTCGACCGCCAAGTAGCCGCCAATCGCACCGGCGCCGTAGACACAAAATTTCATCCGCACAAACCAACGCGACGATTCTTGCTCAAATTCAATGCACCATTTAGGGTACGCCCAAGAACGCGGCCGTGCAGAGGAAAGAAAACGTGTCCGATGTACCCCTTGACATGAGGGTGGTTGAAATCGCAGCGCCGGGCGGGCCGGAACAGCTCAGAATCGCCCGGCGCCCCATGCCGCGACCCAGTGACGGCGAAGTGCTCGTGCGGGTCGCCGCGGCCGGCGTCAATCGGCCGGATGTGATGCAGCGCCAAGGCCGCTACCCGCCGCCGGCAGGGGCATCGGACATACCGGGCTTGGAAATCGCCGGTGAAATCGTCGCGCTGGGTCCGCACGTATCCGGCTTGGGGCTTGGCGATCAAGTGACCGCCCTGTTGTCGGGCGGCGGCTACGCGAGTTACGCGGTTGCGGCGGCTGCACTGTGTCTGCCCATCCCGAACGGCCTCAGCATGATTGAAGCGGCCGCGCTGCCGGAAACGTTTTTCACCGTGTGGACCAACCTATTCGATCGCGGCGGCTGCAAAGCGGGCGAGAGCGTGCTGATTCACGGCGGCACGAGCGGCATTGGCACGGCTGCGATCCAGCTCGCCGTTGCCTGGGGCGCGCGCGTGTTCGCCACCGCCGGCACGGAAGAGAAGGCGCGCGCCTGCGAGCGATTGGGCGCCGCCCGTGGAATCGACTACCGCACCGAGGATTTCGTCGAAGTGATCCGGCAAGAAACCGCAGGCAAGGGAGTGGATCTAATCCTCGACATGGTGGGCGGCAGCTATCTCACCCGCAATATGGATGCGGCGGCGCTCGAGGGGCGGCTCGTCATCATCTCCCTGCTCGGCGGCGCGCGCGCGGAAATCCACCTGAACACGATCCTGAGCAAGCGGCTCACGCTGACCGGGTCGACCTTGCGCGCTCGCACGGTCGCACAGAAGGCCGCAGTCGCCGAGGCGGTCCGGCGAAATATCTGGCCCCTGCTGTCCACGGGACGCGTGCGGCCCGTCATCTACGCGACCTTTCCCCTCGCCGAGGCGAGCGCCGCCCACCGGCTCATGGAGACATCGCAGCACATCGGGAAGATCGTCCTCACGGTCTAAACCGACCTCAAATGCGCCGTGCGCCGTCCTTAAGGCGTCATCGGCAATCGATAAACGCGTGCTATATTGCGCGCCGCAATCAACAAAGTGGCACGGCCCACACCACCCGCCGCGAATAAGCGCGGCCTTTATCCAACCACTGACACACTGGAGTGAATGTGCGTTCCGACATTGAGATCGCCCAAAGCGCAACCCTGAAGCCGATCGCCGAGATCGCCGCCCATCTCGGCATCCCGGCCGCGAGCATCGAAAACTACGGTCACTACAAAGCCAAGATTGCGATGGACTTCATCGCAGGGCTGGACGGCCGGCCGGACGGCAAGCTGATCCTGGTCACGGCGCTGAGCCCGACTCCGGCGGGCGAAGGCAAGACGACCACGACCGTGGGACTCGGCGACGCGCTGAACCGGATCGGCAAGAAGGCGGTGATCTGTCTGCGCGAGCCGAGCTTGGGCCCGGTGTTCGGCATGAAGGGCGGTGCCGCCGGCGGCGGGCACGCGCAAGTCGTGCCGATGGAGGATATCAACCTGCACTTCACCGGCGATTTCAACGCGATCGCTCTCGCCAACAACCTGCTCGCGGCGCTCATCGACAATCACATCCACCACGGCAATGAGCTGCAGTTCGACGTGCGGCGCATCACTTGGAAGCGGGTGATGGACATGAACGACCGGGCGCTGCGGGACATCACGATCGGCCTCGGCGGGCCGGGCAACGGCTTCCCGCGCCAGGACGGCTTCGACATCGTGGTCGCCTCCGAGGTCATGGCGATCTTCTGCCTAGCCACGAGCCTCGCCGACCTCAAGGAGCGGCTCGGCAGCATCGTCGTTGGCTACACGCGCGAACACAAGCCCATTCTGGCCCGCGATCTGAACGCGCATGGCGCCATGACCGTGCTGCTCAAGGAAGCGCTCAAGCCCAATCTCGTGCAGACGCTCGAGAACAATCCGGCCTTAATCCACGGCGGCCCCTTCGCCAACATCGCCCACGGCTGCAACTCGGTGCTCGCGACCAAGACGGCGCTCAAGCTGGCCGATTTCGTGGTGACCGAGGCCGGGTTCGGCGCCGACCTCGGCGCCGAGAAGTTCATCGACATCAAGTGTCGCAAGTCGGGCTTGAGACCCTCGGCCGTGGTGCTGGTGGCGACGGTCCGCGCGCTCAAGTATCACGGCGGGGCGGACCTCAAGGAAATCAGCCGCGAGAACCTGCCGGCGCTCGAGAAGGGGATTGCGAACCTTGAGCGCCACGTCAACAACATTCGTAACCAGTATGGGTTGCCGTGCGTCGTCTCGGTCAATCATTTCACGTCGGACACGAGCGCGGAGATGGAGCTCCTGAAGAGGAAAATGGCGCATCACCACGCCCCTGTGGTCCTGGCCCGGCACTGGGCCGAAGGCGGCGCCGGCGCGGCCGAGCTCGCCCGCACCGTGATCGACACCATCGAGCGCGTACCGGCTGACTTCCGCTACGTCTACGAGGAGGCGCAATCGCTGTGGGACAAAGTGAAGAGCGTCGCCACCAAGATCTACGGCGCCGCGGACATCAGCGCGGATGCCAAGGTCAGGGCACAGTTCAAGCAGCTGCAGGCCGACGGTTATGGCCACTACCCGGTGTGCATCGCCAAGACCCAGTACTCGTTCTCGACCGACCCGCAGCTGCGCGGCGCGCCGTCCGGGCACATGGTCAACATCCGTGAGGTGCGCTTAGCGGCAGGCGCCGAGTTCATCGTCGCGGTTTGCGGGGATATCATGACGATGCCGGGTCTGCCGCGCGTGCCGTCCGCCGACAAGATCGACATCGACGCAGACGGTCGAGTGGTGGGTCTGTTCTAAAGGCGCCGGAGGTGTGCCGCCGCAGACGTCATCGGGCGGTCCTTGCGGGGCGGCTCGTTGCCGGATGGGCCCGCCTGCCTCTCCAATGATATCTTATATATCATGATATCGAGCGATGGGCGGCCGGCAGGCCGCAGAATCTCCCTGACTTGAGCTCCTCCGCGGCGCGCGACCTTGAGATTATGAAAAAGCTGCTTTACCAATTCGATACAGACCCCCTACCCGCGGTTTTCGATAATGTAGTCGGCTATGACGGCGGCGCCGATCACATCACCGCCTACGGCGCCGTTGCCGCGGGCAATGTCGGCGCCTTGGTGGAGGGCGCCATATTTACGCGCTCCCCTAAGGACAAGAAGAACACCGCGATCTTCATCGGCGGCAGCAACATGGTGGAGGGACAGGCACTGCTGTCCGCGGTACGGAACAAATTCTTCGCCAACTTTCGCGTTTCAGTGATGTTCGACTGCAATGGCTCGAACACCACGGCCGCGGCCGCCGTGGCCTGGCTCGCCCATGGCCGCTCGCTCGAGGGCAAGCGCGCCGTGGTCCTCGGCGGCACCGGGCCGGTCGGCCAACGCGCTGCGGCAATGCTGGCGCGTGAAGGCGCGACGGTCGCGATTACCGGCCGAAAACTCGAGGTCGTGCAAGCAGCGTGCGATTCGATCCAGTCGCGCTTCGGCTCCGACATCAGGGCCGTGGCGGCGCCGACCCACCTCGAGCGCGGCGCCGCCCTCCAAGGCGCCCAGATCGTGCTCGCCACCGGTGCCGCGGGCATCACGCTGCTGCACGCGGCACAATGGCAGGACAGTTCCACCTTGGAACTTGTGGCAGATGCGAATGCGTCGCCGCCCGCCGGCATCGAAGGCGTGTCCTTGACCGATCGCGGTACGCAGAGCCACGGCAAGATCCTCTTCGGGGCGCTCGGCTTCGGCGCGCTCAAGCTCGCCGTGCACCGCGCGTGCATCGCGCGCTTGTTTGAACGGAACGATCTGCTGCTCGATGCCGAAGAAATATACGCCCTCGCCAAGACAATGGTCGGTTGAACGCTCTATTCATGAACAACAGAGAAGCTGGAAAAAGGCTGGATCAGATCAGAAGGACTCCCCGGTGATCACGCAAAGCTCGATTGACGAATTTCTGGAGCGCCTGGCGAGCGGCAACCCCACGCCGGGGGGCGGCAGCGCGGCGGCGATCATCGGCGCCATGGGCGCGGCGCTCGTGTCCATGGTATGCAACGTGTCCATCGGCAAAAAGGGCTACGAAGCGGCCGACGCGGAGATGCGGGCGGTACTCGCGCAGTCGGAAAAGCTGCGCCTGCGCTTGGCTGCGATGGTGTCGGAGGACGTGGCTGCCTTCGACAGCCTGCTGGCTGCGTACAAGCTGCCCAAGGCATCGGACGCCGACAGGACCCGCCGAGCCGATGCGATCCAAGCGGGTCTGCGTCGCGCCACCGAGGTGCCGCTCGATTGCGCTCGAGTGTGCGCCGACGTCATCCGACTTGCGCGCCGCGCCAGTGAGCACGGCTATCGCGGCGTCATCAGCGACGGCGGCGTCGGCGTATTGGCCGCCTACGCGGCTGCCCGCAGCGCCGCGCTCAACGTCTTCATCAATGCGCCCGCTCTCAAGGATCGGCAATTTGCGCACGCATCGATCGCCGAGCTGGAAAAACTATTGGAGTTTTGCGCGGTCGAATGCGAGTCGGTATACGCTTTGGTCCGCAAGAAACTGGAGGCCTGATCCATGCCGGGCGGCAAGATCGATCTCGATCGTACCTTTACGCCGTTGGGAATCGCCGTTCTGACCATCTCCGATTCCCGGGACCACACCAACGATACGTCGGGCGACTTGCTGGCCGAGCGCATCACGTCGGCCGGCCATGAGCTGCGGGCGCGGGCCCTGGTGCGGGACGATAAGGCGGCGATCCAAGCCCAAGCTCGGCGGTGGATCGATGATCCCAGCGTGGATGTCATCATCACGACCGGCGGCACCGGCCTCACCGGCCGCGATGTTTCGCCGGAGGCATTTCGCGAATTGTTCGACAAGGAGCTCGAAGGCTTCACCGTGCTGTGGCACCTGGTTTCCTATGAGACGGTGGGTGTGTCGACCATGCAATCGCGAGCCTGCGCCGGCATTGCCGGCAACACGGTGATTTACGTGCTGCCCGGCTCGAACGGAGCGTGCCGCGACGGCTGGGACCGATTGATCAGCCGCCAGCTCGATAGCCGCCACCGGCCCTGCTCGATCGTCGAGGTCATCCCGCGTTTTCAAGAGAGTTGAACGGCGCGGAGCGTATCGGGGCGCTCTGTTCGGCCGCAATGAGGATGGCGCGAAAATCGTTCACGTTGGTCATGGTCGGGCCGGTAACAACAGAGTCGCCGAGTGCCTTGAAGAAGCCGTGGGCGTCGTTATTGGCGAGCATCTCCCGCGGCCGCAAGCCGCACGCCCAGGCGCGGGCGAGCGAGTCCGGGCCCATGCAGGCTCCGGCAATCTCCTCCTGCCCATCGACACCGTCCGTATCGCCTGCGAGGGCATGAATGCGCGGGTGGCCCCCCAGTGCAAGGGCCAGCGACAACAGGTACTCCACATTGCGTCCCCCCCGCCCGCTGCCGCGTACGGTTACCGTGGTCTCGCCCCCCGACAGGAGCACACAAGGCGCGCCGAAGGGCTGGCCGCGCTCGGCGACTTGCAGCGCAATCCCGGCCAAGACGGTGCCCACATCGCGAGCCTCGCCCTCGATGGCAGCGCCCAGTATGTGGGCCGCTACGCCCGCCGCCCGCGCCACTTGGGCCGCCGCTTCGAGCGCCATTTGCGGCGTTGCGACCACGCGCACGGCGGAACGTGCCAAGCGCGGGTCGCCCGGTTTCACCGATTCGCCTCGACCGCTTTCCAACAGTTCGCGCACGGCAGCGGGCATGTCGATGCCGTAGCGGCGCAGGATGCTCAAGGCGTCGGCGCAGGTCGTGGGGTCGGCCACCGTCGGGCCGGAGGCAATATCGATGGGCCGATCTCCGGGCACATCGGAGATCAGCAGCGTGAGCACTCGCGCGGGGTAGCACGCGGCGGCCAGACGGCCGCCCTTGATGGCCGACAGATGACGGCGCACGCAGTTCATCTCGCTGATCGTGGCACCGCAAGCGAGCAGCGCGCGGCTCACGGTTTGTTTGAGCTCGAGCGTCAATCCCGCGGCGGGCAACGGCAGCAGTGAGGACCCGCCGCCCGAAATCAGGCACAGTACGAGGTCGTCTTCGTTCAAGTGCCGCGCGCGCTCGAGCATCTGGCGCGCCGCCTGCACTCCGGCCGCGTCGGGTATCGGATGCGCCGCCTCGACGATTTCGATGCGCTCGCACGGCACGGCGTAGCCGTAGCGCGTGACGACCAAGCCCGAGAGCGGACCCGGCCAATGCTGCTCGACCGCACGCGCCATCGCCGCCGAGGCCTTGCCTGCGCCCAACACGATGAGCCTGCCACGGGGCGGCGGGGGTAGATGCGGTGGGATGCACGTCGCAGGCTGCGCCGAGGCGATCGCGGCGTCGAACAAGTCCCGCAACAGCGCACACGGCGTCGGCGGGCGTGGGAATCCGCTCATCGAGGCGCTAGAGGACGGACTTGAGCAGCTTGCCCATGTCCGCGGGATTGCGCGTAACCTTGATGCCGCACGCTTCCATGACGGCTAATTTCTCCGCAGCCGTGCCCTTGCCGCCGGAAATGATCGCACCCGCATGACCCATGCGCTTTCCCGGCGGAGCAGTGACCCCGGCGATGAAGCCGACGACCGGTTTTTTCATGTGATCCTTGATCCAGCGCGCGCAGACCTCTTCGTCGTCGCCGCCGATTTCGCCCACCATGATGACCGCATCGGTTTCGGGATCCGCATTGAACAATCGCATGACGTCGATATGCTTCAGGCCATTGACCGGATCGCCACCGATCCCCACGCAGGTCGATTGCCCAAGCCTGAGCTCCATCAATTGACCGACCGCTTCGTAAGTGAGTGTGCCCGACCGGGAAACCACACCGACGCGCCCTTTTTTGTGGATGTGTCCCGGCATGATGCCGATCTTGATCTCGTCCGGCGTGATCACGCCCGGACAATTGGGTCCGACCAGGAGAGTTTTCTTGCCGCGCATCCGGTAGCGGGTGGCGATCATATCGCGCACCGGCACCCCTTCCGTGATGCAGATCACGAGGTCGAGCTCCGCGTCCACGGCCTCGTCGATGGCGCCGGCCGCAAAAGGCGGCGGCACATAGATGACCGATGCCGTTGCGCCGGTGCGCTCCTTCGCTTCTCTCACGCTGCCGAAAATCGGAATGCCTTCAAAGTCCTCTCCGGCCTTGTGAGGATTCACGCCGGCGACAAAACAATTCCGGCCGTTGGCGTAATCCCGGCACAGGCGGGTGTGGAACGCGCCGGTCTTGCCGGTGATGCCCTGGGTGATTACCCGGGTGTTTCGGTCGATCAGGATACTCATACGAGGCTCCTACTTCCCGGCGACGGCAGCGTCGATTTTTTGCGCCGCGTCCGCGATGTTGTCGGCGGAAATGATCGGCAGTCCCGAGGCCTTGAGCAGTTGCCTGCCCAGCTCTTCGTTCGTGCCCTTCATGCGCACCACCAAGGGAACGCTGAGCTTCACCTCCTTCGCGGCGGCGATGACTCCCTCGGCAATCGTGTCGCAGCGCATGATCCCGCCGAAGATATTGACCAGGATGCCCTTGACCGCGGGATTTTTCAGCATCAGCTTGAACGCCTCGGTCACCTTCTGCGTCGTGGCGCCGCCGCCGACGTCGAGGAAGTTCGCGGGCTCCGCGCCGAAGAGCTTGATGGCGTCCATGGTGGCCATCGCGAGCCCCGCGCCGTTCACGAGGCAGCCGATGTTGCCGTTGAGCGAGATGTACGACAGATCGAACTTGGAGGCCTCGATCTCGGCGGGATCCTCCTCATCGAGATCGCGCATGGCGACAATCTCGGGATGACGGAACAGCGCGTTGTCGTCGAAGTTGAGTTTGGCGTCGAGCGCCAGCACTTTGCCGTCGCCGGTGAGAACCAGCGGGTTGATCTCGGCGAGCGAGGCATCGCATTCGAAGAAGGCGCGGTACAGGCCGTGCAGAAACAGGCGCGCTTGCGGGATCGATGATTCCGGGATGCCGATCTTGCGCGCAACCTCATCCGCTTGGCGCTCGGTCAAGCCCGCGCCCGGATCGATGGGCACCTTGTATATTTTCTCCGGCGTGCGGGCCGCGACTTCCTCTATTTCCATGCCCCCTTCCGAGCTCGCGATCAGCATGACCTGCTGCGAGGAGCGGTCGACGACCATCCCGACGTAGAGTTCCTTGCGGATGTCGGCGCCCTCCTCCACCAGCAAGCGCTTCACCAGCCGGCCTTGCGGACCGGTTTGAGGCGTCACGAGCGTCATTCCCAGAATCTGCGCGGCGTATTCGTGCACTTCCTCGGGGGACTTCGCCACCTTCACGCCGCCGCCTTTGCCGCGGCCGCCCGCATGAATCTGCGCCTTCACCACCCACACTTTTCCGCCGAGCCGGCGCGCCGCGGCATCCGCCTCGGACACCGAAAAACACGGCATTCCCCGTGGAGTTGCGACACCGTATTTGCGCAGGATCTCTTTGCCTTGGTATTCGTGAACGTTCATGTCAGCGGCCCTCCTGAGCCCGCCAGCCTGTTAATCGAGGGACCGCTATCGCGCTTTGCTCAACGGTGACCTATTCTGCTCCAAGCTCTTTTCCAGGAGCTTGGTCAGCGCGTACACCGTGTCCGCGTGCGGCGTCGGCGTGTCGGTCAATCGAGCCAGTTCGATGACAGATCCCAACAGCGCATCGATTTCAAGCGGACGTGCGGCCTCGACATCCTGCAGCATCGAGGTCTTGTGGTGGCCGACGCGCTCGGCACCGGCGATGCGCTTTTCGATGGGTACGCGGAAGGTGATGCCTAGCTTGTGGGCGACACTCTGCGCCTCGCTCATCATCTCGTGCGCCAGAGCGCGGCTCAACGGATACCGGCAGATGTCGGCGAGCGTCGCCCGTGACAGGGCGCTGATCGGATTGAAGGTGAGGTTGCCCCACAGCTTCAACCAAATCTCCGCTCGGATATCGCTCAGCACCGGTGCCTGAAAACCCCCGCCGATGAAACACTCGGACACGCGCTTGACTCGTTCGCTGGCGGTCCCGTCCGGTTCGCCCACCGGGAACCGGTTACCCTCGACGTGTTTGACGACTCCCGGGGACAACAGCTCGATCGCGGGATAGACCACGCAGCCGATGACGCGCTCGCAAGGGATACTCGCGCTGATCAACCCGTTCGGGTCGACGCTGCGGACCCGAGTTCCCGCCAAGGCGCCGCCATGCGCGTAAAAGTACCAGTACGGAATCCCGTTCTGCATCGTCACCACCACGGTGTCGGGGCCAAAAAGCTTCGGCACCTCAACAGCAACGGCCTCGACCTGATGCGCCTTCACGGCGAGGATCACGACATCGTGTCGCCCGGCGGCGGCGTAATCCGCAGTTGCATTGACGCGCGATACGAGCAGCTCGCTGCCGTCGGCCATCACCAGCCGGATGCCGCGATTCTCGAGCGCCTCGAGAGTCGCACCGCGTGCGATGAAGGTTACCTCCTCACCGGCGTGCGCGAGCCGCGTCCCGACATAACCGCCTATCGCCCCGACACCGATGATCGCTATCTTCAAGGAGATTCTTCCATAGAATGCGTGCACACTCGCTCATCAACCGCATTTGATCTTACGGCAAGCGGCCAGCGAACGAAAAGATTCGCGCGCCCGGTTCAAATGACTTTTTTCAGGCGCAAGGCATCGACTTCTTCCGTCTTGTACCCAAGTTCCGCGAGCACCTCATCCGTGTGCTCTCCGAGAAGCGGCGAGCGCTTGACCTCCGTGGGACTGTCGCTCATCTTGATGGGATTGCCCACAGTAAGGTACTTGCCGCGCGTCGGGTGGTCCACCTCGACGACCGTGCCGGTCGCGCGCAGCGACGGCTCGTTGGCCAACTCTTCCATCGACAGGATCGGGCCGCAGGGAATGTCATGCGCATTGAGCAGATCCATGGCCTCAAACTTGGTCTTGGTGAGCGTCCATTGCTCGACCGTTGCGAACACCTCTTTGAGCCGCGGCAGGCGAGCATCCGGCGTGGCGTAGTTTGGGTCGGTGATCCACTCTTGCTTGCCGATCACTCGGCAAATGTGCTTCCACACCGGCGCCTGCGCGATGAAGTACAGGTACGCGTTCGGATCCGTTTGCCAGCCCTTGCACTTGACGATGGTCCCCGGTTGGCCGCCGCCGGAGGCGTTGCCGGCGCGCGGCACCGCGCTGCCGAACTTGCGGTGCGGATACTGGGGATATTCCTTCATCACGCCGGTGCGCGCCAGGCGCTGCTGGTCGCGCAGTTTGACGCGGCACAGGTTGAGCACGCCGTCCTGCATGGCGGCGAGCACCTTCTGCCCGCGCCCCGTGCTCTTGCGTTGATAGAGCGCCGCCACGATGCCGAGCGCCAGGTGCAGTCCGGTACCGCTGTCGCCGATCTGCGCGCCGGTCACGAGCGGCGGCCCGTCGTCGAATCCCGTGGTGGAGGCGGCTCCTCCCGCGCATTGCGCCACGTTCTCGTATACCTTGCAATCTTCGTACGGGCCGGGGCCAAAGCCTTTGATCGACGCGACGACCATGCGCGGATTCAGTTCTTGGATTCGCTCCCACGTGAAGCCCATGCGGTCGAGCGCGCCCGGGGCGAAGTTCTCCACCAACACATCGCAGTGCTTGACCAGCTTCTCGAGCACTTTCTTGCCCTGCTCGCTCTTGGTGTCGAGCGTTATCGAGCGCTTGTTATGGTTCAGCATGGTGAAATAAAGACTGTCGACATCCGGGATATCGCGCAACTGTTCGCGCGTCACATCACCCGAGCCCGCCTTCTCGACCTTGATCACATCGGCGCCGAACCAGGCGAGCAGCTGAGTGCAGGTCGGCCCGGACTGCACGTGAGTGAAATCGAGAATGCGAACTCCGTCCAATGCTTTGTTCATGACCTCGTTCCAATTATTTGTATATCGGCCGCTGCTCGGTTCCCGGCGCGCATTCGCACGGGCCGATCAAGCTTTTGGCCGCCGCCGCGGGGTAAATTTCGCGACTCTTCGCGAAGTGCCTCGCCCGCATGGGCCTCAGCACACACAGCGCCATAAGCCCTGCGATGATGTTGAAGGTCATCGCAATGGAAAATACCGAGCCCCAGCCGTGGGTTTTTGCGATGCCCGCAGCGATGGGAACCAGCGCCGCACCGGCACCTTTCGCGGTATACAGCATGCCGGCGTTGGCCGCTGCGTACTTTGCGCCGTAGGTATCTCCCTGGGTCGCGGGAAAAAGGCTGAAGATTTCGCCATAGACGCCGAAGTAGATTGCGCTCACCAGCACGAAAGCCGCCGGATCCGTTCCCCACTGCTTGAGCGCGAAAAGGGCGGCGGCGCCGACGAGAAAGGCAAGGGCCATCGTATGTTCCCTGCCGATCTGATCCGAAAGCCAACCGAAGAACGGTCGGCCCACGCCGTCGAATATTCGATTCAGAGACAGCGCGAACAGCAACGCCGGCATGGCGAAACCGAAGAACTCGACCGGAACGCTGTCGATCTTGAAGTCCCTGGCGATCGGAGCCATGGATGCGGCCATGGTGAGGCCGCCGGCAGCGATCAGCACGAACATGGCGTAGAGCACATAGAAAACCGGACTGCGCAGCACCTCCGCGGGCGAGTAGCCGTAAGATGTCTGACTCGGCTTGAGCTTTGCACTCAAGATGTGCGGGGGCGGCACGCGCAGAAACCACGCCATGAGAAACACGATGCCGCCCTGGATCAGTCCAAACACTAGGAAGGCGTGCTCATAGCCGGCGGAATTGATCATGCGGGCAATCGGCACGACGGTGATGGCGGCGCCGGCGCCGAAACCGGAAGCCGTGAGGCCGGCGGCGATCCCCCGCCGTCCCGGAAACCATCTGAGGGCGCTGCCGACACAGGTGCCATAGACACAGCCGGTACCGACACCGCCGAGCGCGGCGGCAAGATACAGGACCGACAGCGTGCTCGCGCTCGAATTAATGACCCAAGCAAGCGCCACCAGTATTGCACCGCCGAAAACGACCCAGCGCGGTCCGAAGCGGTCGACCAAATAGCCTTCCACCGGAATGAGCCAGGTCTCAGTGGCCACGAAGATGCTGAATGCGATTTGAATGGCGCTGCCGCCCCAATGGTATTTGGCATCGATGGGATTGACGAACAGCGTCCAGCCGTACTGTAAATTGGCCACGCAGGCCATGCAGATGATGCCGATGATCAGCTGCGTCCACGGCCTGCCGAGCGGCGAGGTGCCTGCTTGGGATGCGGCTAAAGTCATGAATACGCCAGCGGGACAAAATGCTCGGAGCGCCGCAGCGCGCTCGAAATCGAATCGTCTGAGCTACCGACTTCCCGAGCCTGCACAACTCGCTCAAAAAATGTCAAACTCAGGAGCTCGAACATATTTTCAGCCCTTTGGTTTCTGGTATACCATATATAAGGGCGACATTAATAGCCAAGGAAGCAGGGGCTAATGAACACCATCGCAAAACTGGTGCAACGCACCGCGCCCGCGGCGCCGCTCACGCTGGGCCCGTTGAACGCCACGAGTTTGCGGGATCAGGCCTATGCGCTGCTGAAAAACGCCATCTCCGACACCGACATATACGACCCCAAGCAGGAACTGCGTCTGGATGAGCGGCAACTGACGACGGCGCTGGGCGTGAGCAGGACACCGATTCGCGAAGCGCTGTCGCTACTCGAGCAGGAAGGTTTCATTCGCACCATGCCGCGGCGTGGCATCTACATCGTTCGCAAGTCAAAGCGCGAAATAATCGAGATGATCCAGATGTGGGCCGCGCTCGAATCCATGGCCGCGCGTCTCGCGACGCTGCACGCCTCGGATGCGGACATCGCCAAGCTCCGGCACTTGTTCGACGAGTTCCAGAACTCGCCGCCGTCCGAGCATCTGGACGAATATTCGGATGCGAACATTGCTTTTCACACAGCGGTCATCACGTTGGGCGGTTCGCAAACCCTCGTCGATGCGACCCACAATCTTCTCCTTCATGTGCGCGCCATTCGCCGCGCCACCATCACGCAAAATGACCGCGCGACCCGCTCGATCATCGACCATCTGAAGATTATCGAGGCGCTGGAGCGGCGCGACACCGAATTGGCGGAGCGGCTCGCTCGCCAGCACACGCTTGACCTGGCGGCACACGTGGACCGCTATTGCGACTTTCTCGGTTGAGCTGATCGCGCAGCCGCTAGGAGCCTGTCGCGAAGGGACCATATCGCCACGGGACCGTACTGCGGCTCGGGACCGGTGTTTAAGTTGCGACGCCATTCGCTTTCCCGGCACGGATCATGTGATGCAGTCGCCACACTCATGGTTGTACACATAATCCACAATACCTCGGCCTGCTCGAGAACACCGGGCAGGGGGAAGCCTTTGATGAAGAGAACCCCGTCACAACCGACCCCGAGCTCATGAAGCAGGAGCCTAGCGCTGCAATCGACGCCGAACCGCAGGCGGCCGCGCGCACAGGTCGCATACGCGCGCCGCTGCCGCCTGAATTCGACGGGCTCGCGCGACTCGCGGCAACCGTGTGCCAAGCGCCCATTGCATCGATCGTGCTCATCGGCTGCGGCCAATCATGGTGCGGCTCGGACAAGACTCTCTCGCTGGCCGGCCTGCCGGAGCATGACCCCTTCTTCGAGTGCACCTGCAATGCGCCGGAGGTGTTCGAGGTGCCGAACACCGTCCTGGACAGGCGCTTTTGCGCTACCGATTGCGTCAAGGGGCCTCTCGCCGTCCGCTCGTACGCAGGGTGCGCGTTGCGCACCGCCGGCGGCGATGTGCTGGGTACGCTTGCCGTGTATGGCACTGCGGCGCGCCAGCTGACCGTCGAGCGCCGTGCTGCGCTGGAACTGCTCGCCCGGCAATGCGTCGCTCAAGCAGAGCTTCGCGCGCGCGTAGCCGAGCTCGAGCTGCTCGGCGCAGCGCAGCCCGCGACGGCGGCGGCATCGCCCACGCCTGCGGCGCAGCCCACGGCCCCGGCACCGCTTGCGGATGCCGCGCTCGTCCGCGCGCTGATCGAAAGTGCGCCGATCGCCATCTATTACGCCGACGCCACCACCAATATAGCCTATGCCAATCCCGAATACCGGCGAGTATTCGGATTGACTGCGGAGCAGAGCGTCAATGACTGGGCGCAGGGCGTGCATCCGGAGGATCGCACGCGCATGGAGAACACCTGGGCCGACTTCTGCCGGCAGCCGCGCCCGATGCGATTCGAATACCGCACACTGCTGCGAGACGGCGCCCTGCGCTACTTCGCGGAGCAGGTGGTCCCCATCGAGGGCGGCTCCGGCTTCGTCGGCACAATCAGCGATTTCACTGATTTGGTCACCGCCCGGGGTGACTTGCACAACGCGGAAACCTTGTTCAGCAACACCTTCGACCAGGCGCCGATCGGGGTCGCCTATGCGGACCGTGCGGGCAAATTCCTGCGCCTCAACGAGGCGTTCTGCACGCTGCTCGGCTTCGCCCACTCCGAACTCCAGCGCAAGTCGAGCGGCGATCTGACGCACGCCGAGGATGTCGCAAACGCCGCGATACAACTCGAACGCTTGTGGAGCGGCGAGATTCCATTTGTCGACCTCGAGAAGCGCTATGTCCGCAAGGACGGCAGCTTCCTCTGGGTCCAAACGAGCATGGCGCTGGTCGGCGACGGCAGCACCACGGTGTGCTCGGTCGAATACCTGCGCGATATTACTCATCGCAAGGAGTTGGCGGCGGCGTTGGAGCAACAGCAGACCCTGCTCGAAGCCGTGCTCATCGATTTGCCTGTCGCCCTGCTGGTGTGCGACGTGGCGGGAAATATCACGCACTACAATCGCGCCGCGGAGCGGCTGTACTGCATAGAGCCGCAGGATTCGTCCGCAGCAAGAATAACGGATCCGTATCCGCTGGCGGTGGACGTCTATCTGGCCGACGGCGTCACGCCCGTTCCAAGGGAAAACCGCCCGCTGGCCCGGGCGCTGTGCGGCGAGATCATCAGCAATCTCGAACTGGTGGTCGCGCCGCGCGACGCGACGCCGCGCACGACCTTGTCGAACGCGCGCCGGCTGACGGGCCCGGACGGCCAAACATTGGGAGCCGTGGCCGTCATTCAGGACACGACGGAACGCAAGCAGCAGGAAATGGAGCTCGAGCGAGTGCACAAGGAGCTGATGACCGCCTCGCGCCAGGCGGGTATGGCCGAAGTCGCGACCAATGTGCTGCACAACGTCGGAAACATCCTGAACAGCGTGAACATTTCGGCGAGTCTCGTGGCCGAGCGCGTCCGGCAATCCAAAGCGACCGGTGTCTCCCGCCTCGCGGCCCTGCTCCTGGAACAAGGTCCGCGGGCCGGGCAGTTCATCACCGAGGACGAGCGCGGCAAGCGCATACCGGAATACCTCAGCGCGCTCGGCGAGCAGCTGCTCACCGATCAGCGCATGGCCCTGCAGGAACTCACATCGCTGCGCGACAACCTCGAGCACATCAAGGATACGGTGGCCATGCAGCAGAGCTACGCCAAGCGTTGCGGCGTCACCGAGATCGTCGAGGTCGTCGATCTCGTGGAAGACAGCTTGCGCCTGAATGCCGGGGCCTTTGCACGCCATGGAGTGACGCTGAAGCGCGAGTTCGGTGAAGTGCCCTCGATCACCGTCGATAAGCACAAGGTATTGCAAATTCTCGTCAATCTGATCCGCAACGCCAAATACGCATGCGACGAATCGGGGCGCTCGGACAAATTGATCACGCTGCGCATCGAGCGCAGCGCGCGCGGCGTGCGCATCTCGGTCATCGACAACGGCGTCGGCATACCGGTAGAAAATATGGGGCGCCTGTTCAATCACGGCTTCACGACGCGCCAGTCCGGACACGGTTTCGGCCTGCACAGCGGCGCCCTCGCGGCCCAGGAGCTCGGCGGATCATTGCGCGCCGAGAGCGAGGGGCCCGGCCGCGGCGCGGCGTTCGTGCTCGACCTGCCGTGCAACCCCCCGGATGCCTTGCGCGCCTAGCGCATGGTGTCGGTGCACATAGCGATCGAAACGAACACACACCCGAAAACTCACGCAAGACATACGTTTGACGCCGCCCACCGGATGCATTGGGGGGCGCCCTACCGTACGAACCGCTGGGATGCGACGCGGGCCGGCTGACCGCGAGCGGCTGGCAAGAGCCGCACAGCTGCTCGGCGACACCTGGGTTCTGATGCGCCCGCTCCCCTATCGGCGTTGTCCTACAGCCGAGCCTGGTGCGAACTGACGATACGCGGCGCGTTGCTATAGTGGCGCGTAGTTATAGTTATAGTTATACGTAACGTCTTGCTCAATGAATTCCTCGGAGTAGAGAAAACATGTCAAAGAAAAACAACTGGTGGCGGTCGGTTCTGCCGGCTGTGCACCCGCCGCCGCCGCGGGAAGCGCCGCCGGCAGCACATCCGAGCCCACCGCCACGGCCGCCGCCGCATCCTGAGCATCCACCGGAGCGCGATCGTGATCGAAGTTAATCACGACGCTCGCGCCCACCGATTCACCGCCGAGGTGGATGGCGAGCGTGCCGTACTCGACTACACGATTTCCGGCGACGTCATGACGATTACCCACACCGGCGTACCGCAGAGGATCGGCGGCCGCGGCGTCGCCGCAGAGCTGGTGCGCGCAGCCTTGAACACCGCCCGCAATGCCGGTTGGAAAGTCATCGCGGAGTGCTCCTACGCAACGGCCTATCTGGCCAAGCATCCGGAGCATGCCGATAGACAGCATGTAGAGGATTTGCTGGACGAGGCGCTGCAGGAGACCTTTCCCGCGAGTGATCCGCCGTCGGTCGGCCGCAGCTCCTAAAGGTTCGTACCCACCGCGAAACGGCGCGCACCCGCCTGCAGCGGCGCGAACTGTCGCTGCAGCGGCGCGAGCGATCGCTGCGGCGCCGCAAGCTAGCGCTCCAGCATGGGGCGTCCTTCGTGGGCTACCAACAAGTCATGCATGTCGTTCGCGTGCTCTTCCTCGACCACCAAAATTCCTTCCATCATGGCGCGCGTGCCGGGATCGTTGTTGCCGAAATAGCGGATCAGTTCCTGGTAATGCTCGATGGCGATTCGCTCGGCGATCAAGTTCTCCTTGATCATTTCCACCAAGTTGCCGGCACTGCCGTATTCGGATGCCGACCGCGAGGCCAGCCCGGTCGGATTGAAATCGGGTTTCCCCCCCAACTGGTTGATCCGCTCGGCCACCGCCATCATGTGTTCTTGCTCTTCTTTGGCATGCGCGGCAAATTCAGCTTTGACCCCCTCGCTGGAGATGCCGGTGGCGGCTATTGCGTGCATGGTGTAGCGAAGCACGCAGACAATCTCCGTGGCGAGAACCGATTGCAGAATCTCGATCGTCTTGTTGACGTCGCCTCCGTAGGACGGGGTCACGCTCCCGTCGGCGATGTTTTTGCGAGCTCGGTCACGTAACGTCTTCACATCGGTCAGGAAGGGTTGGCCATTCCCCTTCGGCCTGTCGAGCGCGCTGCGGTCGTTCGTCGTATTTCGGCTGTCCATCGTCCTGCTCCTTCGACTAGGGTCCCCTTGTGGCAAGCGAGACTTATACACGGCGGTTTGGAATTCCAATGACGGAATAAGGGATGGTCGAATGTCGGAACTACAGCCAACCCGGTGTCGGCGCAGCACCGACAAATGCGCATACGCCCTCGCGCCGAGGGGCGGGGTTTGCCGCGCACCTCATCAAAGGGCGCGCAGCGCCTCGTCGAGCGAGGCAACCAGCGGCCCCAATTTCGGTGGATTGGCTTCGAAGGAGGGGTGGACACCGCGTTGCATCAGCGCTCGGGAACAGACGGGGCCGATGGATGCGACGATGACGTCGTTCAATAGATCCGCCAGCTCACCGTCCCGATTCATGCTCGCGGCGACTGTGTAAAGATTCTGGACTTGCACGGCGCTGGTGAACACCACTGCATCGACCCGCGAGGATGCCAATGCATCGAGCAGCTGCTTGAGGGGCCCCGTGTCCGCAGGCAGCGCCCAACGGTAGGTGGCAATCTCTTCGACCGCCGCACCGCGCGACTGCAATGCATCGCACAGCCGGCGGTTCGCCTCGCCGTACCGCTGTACCAGGACGCGGCTCTGCTCGAGCGGAATCCCCGCCACCGCCTCGAGCACCATCTCGGTGGTAAAGGGTGAGGCGGCACGGATATCGATGCGCACCCGACGTGCGTTCAATTCGCCCACGGGTTTCGGACCGCGCACGACGACCACCGCGGCTTCGAGCAGCTGCAGCATCGCGGCGGTCGATCCCAGGGAGTCGGTCATCTGAAATAGCGCGCGCGTACCCACTCCCGTTTGAAAAATGACCATCTTGAAGGGCTGTGCGCGCCACTGCTGCAACAAGCTCTGCACGGTCCGCGGTGCCACATCCGGCACTTCCTCCAAAGCCGGTGCGAGCATCGGGATTGCGCCGCGGCGCGCGATCAGCTCCGCCAAATGCGGGCCCGTGCGGGTTTCGAGGATCGCCACGACTTTGGATTTCATACCAACCCCCACCGCTCGTCAGATGCCCCTCGAGTAACCGAGCTTCAATTGCCACCGATCAGCCCCGCGGTCACGTTGATCGCAAAGCCGAGTATCGAGGCGTTGAAAAGGAATGAGATCAGTTCATGCGCGATGACGACCTTGCGAAGGGAAGCTCGCGTGGTCAGCACATCGGCGGTCTGGCAGGCCGCGGCAATCGTGAAAGAGAAGTACGCGAAATCCCAGAATACCGGCATGTCGGTTTCCGGAAATCGCAGCGGCCGATCCTGCGCGTCCGCGCTATAGAACATGTCGGCATAATAGGTCGTGAATATCGTGGGCACCAGCAGCCACGAATTGATCAACGTGGCGGTTGCGAGCGCAAAGTGAGCGATTCGCTCGGTACCGCCCACCTGCCTGATGGTCGCCAGCGGCTCGACGATGGCGATCAAGCTCAGGAGCGCCGCGAGCGTGACGATGACCAAGATGAACGGCGCGGATGAGTCCTCCTCGATGTACCGGGAGCAGATCTGTACGGCGGTTAGACTCGTCATCCACAGGTAGATAAGAACCAAAAAGACGGCAACCCCGCAGTTCCAGCTCACCAGCACGCGGCTGATCAGCGACCAATGCGGCGACAAAAAGAAGAAGATCACGCTGCCGAGAGCCAAGGCGATCCAAATCCTGGGGTGGTAACGTATCAGCTTGTTCATGGGGTCATCGAGCCCATCGGTGCCTGCCGCGGCCGGCGAGCACAGCTATTTGCTTTCCTTCTCAACCAGCCATTTCACGAGCTCGATCAATTGATCCGTGCCGCCGGCGGACTGCACCTGCAGCCGATATTTGCCGTTGACGACGATGGTCGGCGTGCGATCGACGCCGTATGCCTTGATCAGCTCTTCATCGTGACGCACTTGAGTATCGACCCCAAACGACTTCGCCGTGGCCAGGAACTTGGCCGTCGCCACGCCGGCACGCTTCTCGTAGAAGCGCGCGGCATCCTCGATCGTCGGCATGTGCGACTTGAGGCTTCCGGTCGAGGGATCGGTGGTCGCGAGCTCGCCGGTTGTCCATACCGCATCGAACATGGCATCGTGAGTCCGCTCGGCGACGCCGAGCGCTTGCGCCGTGCAGTATGCGAGTTGAAACATCGGCCAATCCTCGGCTGGATTGAAGGATGCCGGAACGTAATCGACCACGACGTTCGCAGGGACGCTACTCGCTAACTTGTGCATGGTCGGCCGAAACTGGTTGCACGCCGGACAGGCATAGGAAAAGACTTCAGTCACCTCGACTTTGCCTGCAGGCAACAATGTGGGATGCGGCGGCTGGATGAGAAAATAGTTCCTTCCCTCCGTCCAATTGGGCGCCGGTGCCTGTGCCTGCGCAGGCGCCGGAACAGCGGCCGAACCCAGAAGGAATGTCGCAATCACCGAGGCAAGTACCTTCATCGAAATCTCCGCGTTGCAAATTGAATGCGAGACACCGAGCCGCGGCAATTCTAGACAATTCTAGACATTTCTCTCCCTCATTTTCGCTTAACCTTCTGTCAAGGAGCCTGTCTGAGTAATCCCCGTGGCCGCGACCGTGGCAGATTTCGTTTCAGCCGAGGCGGAGCCGACGTAGTTGGGTCAACACCCAATGAGGAGGCGACAACGACGGATGAAGCGAAATCTGCCCGGTCCCGAAGGGTTGGCTGGGGGACGGGCGTCTGCGGCGTTGCGCGGCTTGGCCGTGGTGCCCGCCACGGCCTGCGCAGCGCGCCTTGCGTCCGCTCCGTCGCCCAGCCAACGCGGCTCACGCGGATTACTCAGACAGGCTCCTAGGCTGGGCCATTGGAGTTTCCTTCGGACGATCCGCTCCCCGGATCTTAGTAGTGCCGCCGGCCGGAAGACCGTAAAGTACGCGCGTTGTATCAAGCGCGTGGATCCCCCGTCGTCCGTGGTGAGCATCTGATGAACGACCAGCAAGATTTCATCGCCCCGTCGCCTGCGAGCGCACCGCCTGTGTCCCCGAATAGGCCCAGGATGGTGCTGATCATCGTTGCGGTGATCCTCGTGCTCGCGGGGCTGGTGTTCACGATCAGGCACCTCCAGCATACGACCCAGACCGGCGCGGGCGGTCCCGGACGCGGACCCGGCGGGCAGAGCGGCCCGATTCCCGTGTCGGTGGCCACCGCGGCCACCGGCGACATCGAGTTGCGCATCCCGGCATTGGGGACGGTTACTCCCCTCGCCACCGTGACCGTCAAGACCCAAATCAGCGGAATCCTGCAAAAGATCGCCTTTACGGAAGGGCAGCTCGTGCATCAAGGAGAAATCATCGCTCAGATCGATCCCCGCCCCTACGAGGCGGCGGTGCAACAGATGGAGGGCAACTTGCGCCGCGACCAGGCGCTGTTGGCGGATGCCAAACTGGATCTGAAGCGTTACGAAGCACTCGTCAAGGAAGACTCGATCGCTGTGCAACAGCTCGATACGCAGCGCGCGCTGGTGGACCAGTACGAGGGCACCATCGAATCCGACGAAGGCCAGCTCCAGACCGCAAAGGTGAATTTGATCTACACGCGCATCGTTTCGCCGGTCAACGGCCGCGTCGGACTGCGCCAAGTCGACCAGGGAAATTATGTGACGCCCGGCGATGCGAACGGCATCGTGGTGATCAATCAGGTGCAGCCCATTACCGTCATCTTTCCCATTCCGGAGGACAACGTACCGGCGCTGATTCGGCTGCAAAGGGAGGGGGGTGCCCTGGAGGTCGACGCATACGACCGCACCAACAGCGCCAAGCTCGCTCAAGGCAAGCTCCTTACGCTCGACAATCAGATCGATACGACAACCGGCACGGTCAAATTGCGGGCGCTGTTCGACAACGCCGACGGCGCGCTGTTTCCGAACCAGTTCGTGAACATCCAGCTGCTCCAGGAGGTGTTGCACAATCAGGTCATCATCCCGAACTCCGCCGTGCGGCGCGGGGCGCCCAACGGCGTCGTAACCACCTTCGTCTACGTCGTGATGCCCGACGCCACCGTGGCGGTGCGGCCGATCACCCTGGGCGTCGTCGAAGGGGACCGCGCCGCCGTCACCGCGGGACTCGCCGCCGGCGAGACGGTGGTCACGGAAGGCGGTGATCGTTTGCGGGATGGGGCAAAAGTGCAACTGCCGGAGGCTCCCGGCGCGCGTCCTGCCGCCCCCGCCGCGAAGAAGGGCGCCGGCGCTCCCAGCGGCCAGCGCCACAAGCACCCGCATGCCAATGCGCCCGGCACGCAATGAACCCCTCGCGCATATTCATCCTGCGTCCGGTCGCCACCACCCTGTTGATGGTTGCAATATTGATCGTCGGTGCGATCGCCTATAAGCAATTGCCGCTGTCGGCGCTGCCCGAGGTGGCGTATCCGACCATTCAGGTGCAGACCTTCTATCCCGGCGCGAGCCCCGAGGTGGTCACGTCGGCCATCACCGCGCCTTTGGAAAAGCAGTTCGGACAAATGCCCGGTCTCGATGCAATGTCCTCGACGAGCTCGGGGGGCGCGTCGGTGATCACTCTGCAATTCAGTTTGGCGCTCGCCATCGATGTCGCCGAGCAAGAAGTGCAAGCGGCGATCAGTGCCGCGCAGAATCTTCTGCCTCAAGACCTGCCGGCGCCGCCGATCTATGCCAAGGTAAATCCAGCCGATGCCCCAGTGTTGACTCTTGGAATAACCTCCAAGGTGATGCCGCTCACCGAGGTCGAGGATTTGGTCGATACGCGCATCGCACAGAAGATTTCTCAACTGAAGGGCGTGGGAGTCGTGAGCATCAGCGGCGGCCAGCGCCCCGCGGTTCGCGTCGTCGTGAATCCGCGCGCCCTGGCTGCTTACGGCTTGAATCTCGACGATTTGCGCACGACGATCAGCAACGCCAACCAGAACGGTCCCAAGGGCACGCTCGACGGCCCGACGAGTGCCTACACCGTCAACACCAACGATCAGATTCGCAACGCCGAGGATTACGGTGATATCGTCATTGCGTACAAGAACTCGGCGCCCGTGCGGCTTCGGGATGTGGCCACTTTGGTCTCGGGCGCGGAGAACGCCAAGCTCGGGGGCTGGATGAACTTGACGCCGGCTTTGATCTTGAACGTGCAGCGCCAGCCGGGCGCCAACGTCGTCGACACGGTCGATCGGATCCAAGGCCTGCTGCCGTCGCTGCGAGCGGCCATGCCGGCCGGAGTGGACATCAGCGTCCTCACGGACCGCACGACGACCATCAGAGCCTCCGTCGCGGATGTCGAGTTCGAGCTGGCGCTCGCCGTGGTGCTGGTGGTATTGGTCATCTACGTTTTTCTGCGCAACGTTCCGGCCACGATCATTCCCTCACTGTCGGTCCCCCTGTCGATCATCGGCACCTTTGGCATCATGTACCTGGCGAATTTCAGCTTGAATAACCTGTCGTTGATGGCCTTGACCATTGCGACCGGTTTCGTCGTCGACGACGCCATCGTGATGATCGAAAATATCTCGCGGTACATCGAGACGGGGATGGCGCCGCTCGAGGCGGCCCTCAAAGGGGCCGGACAGATCGGTTTCACGATCATCTCGCTCACAGTTTCGCTGATTGCGGTGCTGATTCCGCTCCTGTTCATGCAGGACGTCGTCGGCCGGCTGTTTCGGGAGTTCGCCGTGACGCTGGCCGTCACCATTCTGATTTCGGCGGTGGTATCGCTCACTCTCGTGCCCATGCTGTGCGCAAAACTCCTGAAAGCTCGGCCGCCGGGCGAGCGGGCGCAGACCGACTCGGGGCGCTGGTTCGCGGCGCTCGTAGAATGGTACGGGCGCCAACTGACGTGGGTACTCGACCATCAGCGCCTGACGCTGTGGGCCGCAACCGGGACATTGGCGCTCACCGCCCTTCTTTACGTTCTGATACCGAAGGGCTTCTTTCCCGACCAGGATACCGGCTTGATTCAGGGCGTGTCGGAAGCGGGCGAGTCGATCTCCTACACCGCCATGGCCGATCGCCAGCAGGCGCTCGCCGCGGCCATTCTCACCGACCCGGATGTACAGAGCCTCTCCTCCTTCATCGGGGTGGACGGCAATAACGTCACCATCAACAGCGGGCGCTTCCTGATCAATTTGAAGCCGCGCGCTGAGCGCAGCTCGAACATCTCGGATGTGATCCGTCGCTTGCAGGGCGAAACGGCCGGCATCGCGGGCGTGACCCTTTACATGCAGCCGGTGCAGGATCTGACCCTCGACACGACGGTGAGCCGCACCCAGTATCAATTCACCTTGGAAAGCGCCGATGCGAGTGCGTTGTCGACGTGGGCGCCGAAGCTCGTGAACGTTCTGCGGCAACAACCCGAGCTCGCAGACGTCGTCAGCAACCAGGAAGACAACGGCCTCGCCGCCTACGTCACCATCGATCGCGACAGCGCGGCGCGTCTCGGAATCAGCGTGGGCACCGTGGACAACGCGCTCTACGACGCCTTCGGCCAACGCATCGTTTCCACGATTTTCACGCAATCGAACCAATATCGGGTGATCCTGGAAGCGGATCCCGCCTCCTATCGCACGGTCGACTCGCTGGCCTCCATCTACGTCCCCTCGGCGGCCGGCGGGCAAGTGCCGCTCTCGGCGATCGCCAAGGTGGATGTTGAAACGCGGCCGTTGCTCATCAATCATCTCGCGCAATTTCCGGCGACCACCGTTTCGTTCAATCTCGCGCCCGATGCATCGCTCGGCGCCGCGGTGACTGCGATCGAAAATGCCGAGCGCACGCTCGGCCTGCCGCTCAGCATCCGCACCTCTTTCCAAGGCGCGGCGCTCGCATTCCGCAGCAATTTGACCAACGAGCTCTTGTTGCTGGTGGCCGCCGTCGTGGTGATGTATATCGTGCTCGGCGTCCTCTACGAGAGCTTCATTCACCCCATCACGATTCTCTCCACGCTGCCCTCGGCCGGCATCGGCGCCCTGCTCGCTTTGATCCTGGCCGGGGATGACCTCACGATCATTGCTCTCATCGGCATCATCCTCTTGATCGGCATCGTCAAGAAGAACGCGATTCTGATGATCGATTTCGCCGTCGACGCGCAGCGTTTGCAGCGCCTGCCCCCTCGCGAGGCGATCTACCAGGCCTGTCTGCTGCGCTTCCGTCCCATCCTGATGACGACGGTTGCCGCGATCTTCGGCGCGTTGCCCTTGATGTTCGGCACGGGCACGGGATCGGAGCTCCGCCACCCGCTCGGTATCAGCATCGTCGGCGGATTGCTGGTGAGCCAGGTGCTGACGCTCTTCACAACCCCGGTGATCTACCTGGCGTTCGACCGCCTGGCGTCCCGCTTTCGCGGTCAGCCGCAATCCGAAGCCGGCGGGGAGCCTCTCGCCGACTCGCCTGCATGAACATTTCGGCTCCGTTCATCCACCGGCCGGTAGCGACGACCCTGTTGACGATCGGAGTCGCCCTATGCGGCGCAGCAGCCTTCATGCTCCTGCCGGTCGCACCGCTGCCCCGGATCGATGTGCCCGCCATCTTCGTCTCGGCCCAATTACCCGGCGCCAGCCCCGAGGTCATGGCGAGCAGCGTGGCAACTCCCCTGGAGAGACATCTCGGCTCCATTGCCGATGTCGACGACATGACTTCTTCGAGCGGCGTCGGGACCACGAGCATTCAGCTCACATTCGGGACGGACCGCGATATCGACGGGGCGGCTCGCGACGTACAGGCCGCCATCGTGGCCGCACATGCCGACCTTCCCACATCGCTGGTGCGCAATCCTTCGTACCGCAAGATCAACAGCGCCTTGTTTCCGGTGATGGCCATCGCCATGACTTCCGACGTGCTCACACAGGGTCAGATTTACGATGCGGCCGACGCGGTCATCTCACAGCGCCTGTCGCAAATCGGCGGAGTCGGCGGCGTGAACGTCAACGGCAGCGCGTTGCCCGCGGTGCGGGTCGAAATCAATCCCCTGTCGCTCTCGAAATACGGCATCGGCTTGCAGGACGTCCGCGCCGCCATTTCCAACAGCAACGCCAACGCGCCGAAGGGCGCGATCGAGTCCGACCGGCTGCATTACCAGATCTATACCAACGACAATGCGCGCGATGCGGCTCCCTACCGCAACTTGATCATCGCCAACCGCAACGGCGCGACGGTACGGCTCGGCGACGTCGCCACGGTATCGGACATGCAGGACGGCGCAACGGAGAACATCCGCACCTATGGGCTGTACAACGGCAAGCCCGCGGTGTTCGTGACGATTTACCAGCAGCCCGGCGCCAATGTCATCGAAATGATCGACGCGGTGAAAGCGGAATTGCCGATGCTCAAAAACTCGATCGATCCGAAGATCGATCTGGTGGTGACGTTCGATCGCTCGATCACCATTCGCGCCTCGCTGCGGCAGGTGGAGCAGACCCTGCTGCTGGCCATCGCGTTCGTCATTCTAGTTGTCTATATGTTCCTGAACAGTGGCCGCGCCGCGTTGATTCCCGCGCTGGTGGTGCCCGTGTCGCTGATCGGCACGTTCGGCGCGATGTACCTCCTCAACTACACGCTGGATAATTTCTCGCTGATGGCGCTCACCATCGCGACCGGATTTGTCGTCGACGATGCCATCGTCGTGATGGAAAACACCACCCGGCACATCGAAGCCGGCATGTCCCGCATGCGCGCCGCCCTGCTGGGTGCGCGCGAAGTGGGCTTCACGGTCGTGTCCATGAGCCTGTCCTTGGTCGCCGTGTTCATTCCAATCATGTTCGCCGGCGGAATCGTCGGCCTCATATTCCGCGAGTTCACCGTCACCCTATCGGTGGCGATACTGATATCTCTCGTGATCTCGCTGACTACCACACCGATGATGTGTTCGCTGTTGCTCGAGCGCGAAGGCCGCCGCAAGCCTTCGCGTTTTGCCCAAGCGTTCGAGCGCGGATTCGAAAGCCTGCGGCGCGAATACCTGCGTACGTTGGAGTGGGCGCTCGATCACCGGCGCATCATGCTGTCCATCCTCATCGCAACGATCTGCCTGAACGTGTACATGTATTGGGTCATTCCGAAGGGATTCTTCCCGCAGCAGGATACCGGCCAATTGCAGGGCGGCATTCGCGGCGATGCGACCAGCTCGTTTCAGATGATGAAGGGCAAATTGCAGGCCGTGGCGAAGATCATCCAGGAGGATCCGGCGGTCAGCACCGTGACCGGGTCGGTGGGCGCCGGAGGCTTCGCGGGCGGGGGCGGCGCGAGCGCCAACGTCACCGTCGCGCTCAAGCCGCTGTCCCAGCGGCGCGAATCGGCGGATCAAATCATCGCCCGGTTGCGGCCCAAGCTCACGCACGTGACCGGCGTCAACACTTACCTGCAGGCCGTTCAGGATATCCGCGCCGGCGGCCGGTCGGCGAACTCGCAATACCAATATACGCTGCTGGGCGACGACCTCACCGAATTGCGCAGTTGGTCCCAGAAGATGCGTCAGGCCATGCAGGATATGCCGGAGGTCACCGACGTGGATTCGGACATGCAACCCGGAGGGCTCGAGGCCGACCTGATCGTCGATCGCGACACGGCGTCGCGCCTGGGGCTCACTGAAATCCAAATAGACAATGCACTCGGCGATGCATTCGCCCAGGCACAGGTGTCGACGATCTACAACCCGTTCAGTCCGCAGCAATATCATGTCGTCATGGAGGTGGCGCCGGAATTCTGGCAGCACCCCGACGTGCTCAAAGAGCTGTATGTCAGCACATCGGGGGGCGCGGTGAGCGGCACTCAGGCGACCCAGGCGGTAGCCGGCACCGCGGTGGTGGGGTCCACGGCCGCCGGCACGACGCCGAGCGCGGCCTCGATCGCCGCGGACCTCGCCCGCAATCTCGCGGCCAATTCGCTGGCGAACGGCGGCGGCGGCAATACCTCGACCGGCTCCGCGGTCAGCATCGCGCAGGAAACGGTGGTTCCCTATGCGGCGTTCAGCCATTTTCTCACCAACACCACGCCCGTAAGCGTCAATCATACGGGTACCTCGGTCTCGACATCCATTGCGTTCAACCTTCCGGAAGGCGAGTCGCTCGGCACCGCGCTCGCCGCAATCGACCGCAAAATGAGCGAAATCCATGTGCCCGTCAGCATTCGCGGCGGCACTTATGGCACCGCAAATCTCTTCCGTCAAAGCAACAGCAACACGCCCTTGATGCTGGCCGCGGCCCTGGCGGCGATTTACGTCGTGCTCGGTATGCTGTACGAGAGCTACAACCACCCGTTGACCATTCTCTCCACGCTCCCCTCCGCCGGCGTCGGTGCGCTGCTCGCCCTGATGGCGACCGGCACCGAGTTCAGCCTCATCGCCTTTCTGGGTATCTTGCTGCTGATCGGGATCGTGAAGAAGAACGCCATCATGATGGTGGACTTTGCGCTCCACGCCGAGCGCGAGCTCGGCATGGATCCGCGCCAGGCGATCGCGCATGCGTGCGCCCTGCGCTTCCGTCCCATCATGATGACGACGTGCGCGGCGATCGCAGGCGCGCTGCCGTTGGCGCTCGCCTACGGCGACGGCACTGAGATGCGCCGGCCCTTGGGGATCTCCATCGTCGGCGGTCTGATCGTCAGCCAGCTTCTGACGGTGTACACGACGCCGGTCATCTATTTGTACGTGCATCGCTACTGGAAGCGGCGCAAAGTCGACACCCCGACGCCACCGGCGCGCGGCCGGTATGAGGGAACAGCCGCCGGCACGGGTTATGACCCCGCGGAGGCGGGCCCCTGATGCCCTTGCGTCGTTGGTCGGGAATTGCGCTCGGAATCGCCCTGATGACGGCGTGCGCAGTCGGCCCCGACTATAAACGTCCGAAATTTGACGCCGCCGCAAATTACAAGGAACAGAATGGCTGGAAGCCGACCGAGCCGAATGATGTATTGAGCCGCGGTCCGTGGTGGAAAATATTCCATGACGAGGAGTTGGATCGGCTCGAAGCGCAGATCGACATTTCGAACGAGAATGTCAAGGCGGCGCTGGCGGCCTACGATCAAGCACGGGCGATGGTCGATCAGGCTCGAGCCGGCTACTGGCCGACCGTGACTGCGAGCGCGGAGCGGCTGCGCGTTGCGAGTCGCAGCGGCGGCCTATCCGGAGTGACCACCAATGGCATCACCACGGTCGGTCAAACCGCATCGACGGTGACCTCCTATTCCGCGGGAGCCACCGTCAATTGGTCCCTCGATATCTGGGGTCAGATCCGCCGCACGGTCGAAAGCAACCGGGCCTCTGCACAATCGAGCGCCGCCGCGCTCGCCGCCGCGCAGTTGTCGGCGCAGGCCACTCTTGCCACCGATTATTTTGAATTGCGCGCCCAGGACCAATTGCAAAAGTTGCTGGACGACACCGTCGTTGCCGAGCAGCTCTCCTTGAAAATCACGGAAAGCCGCTATCGCTACGGCGTCGCCGCCAAAGCGGATGTCGTCAGCGCCGAGGCGCAGCTGCTCTCGAGTCAAGCGCAGCAGATCAACGCGAAAATTCAACGCGCCCTCCTCGAACATGCCGTTGCGGTATTGGTCGGTCAGCAGCCCGCGGATTTTTCCCTGAGCCCGGTGGCGATGAGAACGGATGTCCCGACCGTGCCGGCGGGAGTCCCCTCCACCCTACTGGAAAGACGGCCCGACGTGGCCGAGGCGGAGCGCAAGATTGCCGCGGCCAATGCACAGATCGGCGTGGCGATTGCGGCTTATTTTCCGAGCCTGACGCTGTCCGGGTCCGATCAGTACACGAGCAGCATGCTATCCCACCTGATCAGCCTGCCCAATCGCGCGTGGTCGCTGGGGCCGTCGCTTGCCGAGACGGTGTTCGAAGGCGGACTGCGCCGCGCGCAAGTGCGTGAGGCCCGCGCGGCCTATGAAGCGAGCGTCGCCAGCTATCGGCAAACCGTGCTGTCCGGCTTCGAGCAAGTCGAGGACCAGATCGCAACACTGCGCATCCTGGAGCAGCAGGCGGTCGTCGAGGAGGAGGCAGTGAAGGCGGCCAAGGAAGCCGAAGCGCTCACGCTCAATCAGTACAAAGCAGGCACGGTGCCCTACAGCAGCGTGATCACCGCGCAGACGACCCGGCTCGCTGCCGAGGAAACCGCGCTTACGGTGCTGTCGAGCCGCCTGCAGGCGAGCGTGGCGCTGATCGAGGCCTTGGGCGGCGGGTGGAATTCGAACCAGCTACCTCAGAAATTCCCCGTGGCGGCGCCTTTCCCATAGAGGCGAAGTCGTCATCGCTAGGTCGACCCGTCCAATGAGACCAGCGCTGCGGGTACGTGCCGGCGCAGCAGCGCGTTGCGCGCATCCCACTCTTCTTTCGGTCCCAACTTTTCCAGATACTGAACTTCGCCTGCAGCGTAAGTCGCGATCGGCAAACCGTCCAAATACAGCAGCCGGTTGCCGGCGAGCGAGGGCAGCCGCGCACCTGGAGTGACAATGCCGAGCAAATTGAGCGGATCGGCGCCCGAAAGCGCGATGTATTGTTCAGTATAGGGGCGACGCCGCGCCTCGCGCAGCAGCGCGACGGCTTCCGGCGCCGCATATTGTTCGCCCGAGAAGCCGGCGATGAAACGGCCGCCGCGAATCTCGCCGCGCGCTTCCAAGCGGCGGCAGCACATCAGGATCGCGCGCCACGGCGGCAGCCACTCAGCTTCGCGCGCAAGCAGTTTCCAGAAAAGCACGCCCCAGCGGCGCAGCAGCGTCCTCACCACGTGCTCGACCGCTGCGTCGTCCGGCCGGACGGACGATGAGGCAGCGGGCCGCCGCACGATGGCCCACCGGCCGGCATCCGCCATGGCGAACAAGGCAATCTGCCGCCTGCGGCGACCTCCGTGAGCCGGCGATCTGCCGCGCCGGCTGCTCGGCACCAACAGGGCGCGCAGGCCCCCGAAACTGTCGGAGTTCACGATGCCGAGAGCCACGAGTTCGGCCAGCGCTTCCTCCACTTCGAGCGGCAGCATGCCGACACTTTCCGCGATCTCGTCGAAGAATGACGCTCCCCGCGCCTGAATGAATTCCATCACCGCGCGGCCTCGCGACGTGAGATGCGCAATATCGCAACCGTCGGTGAAAGCCGACCACGCCTTGACGCTGCGTCTCGCGAGCAAGGTGATGGGCGTCGAGCGAATCGGTGAGGCGCCGCGGTCGCGCTCGACGCTGCGCGCCGCGAGCCGGGTCCAGACGAATCGCCCTGCCCGGCAATGCTCATCGAGCCATTCCGGCTCATACTCGGTGATCCGCGCGGGCAGGATGTCCGTTTCCCACGCGCTGGCGGGCGCTTCAAAGCCTTCGAGCTGAGCGAGCACGGCCGCGACCGCATCCGAACCCTGCATCCGCGCGTCCGGAAGCACCCGTTGCCACTCAAATAGAAACCGCAGGAAATCCCGCGCCGGCACGGGCTCGATCTCGGCCCGCAGCCGTTTGACGGTATAGCGATGAATGCGCGCCAGTAAACGCCGTTCGCACCATTCTTCCTCTGCGGGCTCCGGCGTGAAAGACCCGCGCAGGGCGAAGCCCTCGGCTTGCAGCACTGCGAGTGCGGCCGTAATGGGCGCGATGGGCAAGCCCAACGAACCGGCAATGACCCGCGCGGTGACGGGACCCAGGCCCTCGAGCCGCCCCCGAACGATTTCGGTCAAGGCTTCATCCGAGGACGGGAACTTGGGTTCGAACAGCGCGCGTCTTTCCGTGGCGACCCACAGTACCGCGCCCGCAGCGCCGCTCACGCGGGCGGCGCGGCCTTGCGCGGCGAGCTCATCCAACAATTCCGGCCAGGCCGGATTGCGGCTCCGCTCCTCCTCGGTCAAGAAGGTCAGCCACGACAGCGCGTCGTGCAGTTCGTCGGGCGTGGTCGCGTCCGGCCATGCCTCGTCGCGAACCCGCGCAATCGCTTGGCTGTCGAGCCTGCCCAAATCGGCGGCCGACGCCGCATCGATCCAGCGACGGCTCATCACGGCTTGCGTGCGCCGCTCCTCCAAGGGAGCGTCATCAAGATAGGCATAGGGGCGCGCATTGAGCGCTTCGAGCGCCAGCGGCGAGGGCTCGGTAAGATCGCGTGCGATGCTGCGAATGGCGCCGCTTTCGAGCCCGCGCAACAGCCTCTCGAATGCATCGATGTCCATCGCATCTTCCAGGCAATCGCGAATGGTTTGCCGGACCAGCGGATGGTCGGGCACTTCGATTTCGCCCTGCAAATTTTCGGCACAGGCGACTTGATCGGGAAACACGGACGCGAGCAGGTCTTGCGCGTTCATGCGCGCGATCTGCGGCGGAATCTTCTTGCCGCCCCGAAAGCGCGGCAGCGCGAGCGCAATGCCCGCATCCCAACGCCAGCGCACCTCGAACATCGGCGCGGCGCATAGCGCTTGCACGAGCACGGGGCGGGCCGATTTCGAATGCAGATACCGCGCGACCTCGGCCAGCTCGAAACTGTGTCCTTCAGTGAGCGACAGCACGATGTGATCTTCCGTCGCCGCCGCCTGCAATTCGAAATTGAAGGTGCGGCAAAATCGCTTGCGCAGCGCGAGCCCCCACGCCCGGTTCACCCGGCTGCCGAATGAGGAGTGAATCACCAGCTGCATGCCGCCGGATTCGTCGAAAAACCGCTCCATGATGATCGTATCGAGGGTCGGCAAGCTCCCCAAGGCGGCGCGCCCTGCGCCCAGGTATTGAACCAATTGCAATGCCGCTTCGGGCTGCAGCGCGACGATATCGACCAACCATTGAGTTGCCGGTGCGGCATCCTGCCCGAGCCGCTGTTCGATTTCCCTGCGCAGCCTTGAGACCGCGAACGATAATTCATCGCTCCGCCCCGGGGCCTCGCCGAGCCAAAACGGGATCGACGGGGGCGATCCGTGCGCATCCTCAACGCGCACGGTACCGCGCTCGACGCGCAATATGCGGTACGACGTGTTGCCCAGCTGAAACACATCGCCCTGCAAGCTTTCAACGGCAAAATCCTCGTTCACCGTACCGACGAGATGCGCTTCCGGCTCGAGCATCACCTTGTAATCCGCATTGTCCGGAATGGCGCCCCCGGAGGTGATCGCCGTGAGCCGCCCGCCTCTGCGAGCACGCAGCATCTTATTGACCGCGTCGTGATGTATCAGCGCTCCGTGGCGCCCGCGACGCGTGCTGAAGCCCTGCGCCAGCATGGCGATGCATTCGTCGAACTCCGCGCGCTTCAAATCGCGATAGCAATAGGCGCCGCGCACGAGCTCGAACAGCTCGTCCTCCCGCCACTCGCGCGAGGACACCTCGGCGGCGATTTGTTGCGTCAGCACGTCGAGCGTATTCTGCGGCACGACGAGGCGGTCCAATTCATCGCGCCGCACGGCATCGAGGAGCGCCGCACACTCCACGAGCTCGTCGCGCGACAGCGGAAACAGCCTCCCCTTGGAGGTACCTCCGACCGAGTGTCCCGCCCGTCCCACGCGTTGCAGGAAGGCGTTGATCGAGCGGGTCGAGCCGATCTGGCAAACCAGATCTACATCGCCGATATCGATGCCGAGCTCGAGCGAGGCAGTCGCGACCAGCGCCTTCAACTCGCCGCGCTTCAGCCGCTGTTCGGCATCGAGCCGTCGATCCTTGGCGAGACTGCCGTGATGCGCACCGACATGCGCCTCGCCGACGCGCTCGGAAATGTGCCGCGCCACGCGCTCGGCCAGGCGACGCGTGTTGACGAATACCAGCGTGGTGCGATGCTCGCGAATCAATTCGGCCAGCCGATCATAGACCTGCGTCCACACCTCGCCCGACATGACCGCCTCCAGCGGCGCGGGCGGAAGCTCCAGAGCCAAATCGCGGCGGCGCGAGTGGCCGGCATCCACGATCGTGCAAGACGCGCCGTTCCGGGGACTGGAGCCGATCAGAAAGCGGGCCACTTCTTCGATCGGCTTCTGCGTTGCCGACAATCCGATACGCACCAGTGGCCTGCCGGCGAGCGCCTCGAGGCGCTCGAGCGACAGCGCCAGGTGCGCACCGCGCTTATTGCCGGCAATCGCGTGAATTTCATCGACTATCACCGTGCGGCACGTCGACAGCATGTCGCGGCCCGATTGCGACGTCAGCAGGATGTACAGCGATTCCGGGGTCGTTACGAGGATATGCGGGGCCGTCCGGCGCATCCGCGCGCGCTCTGCCGGCGCGGTGTCGCCGGTACGCACTACGGTGCGGATCTCGACATCGGGCAAAGCCAGCGCCGTGAGCTCTTCGCGAATGCCCTCAAGCGGCGCCTCCAAATTCCGGTGGATATCGTTCGACAGCGCCTTCAGCGGCGAGACGTAGACGACGCGCGTCTCATCGGGCAATGCGCCAGCTACGCCGTCCTTGACGAGTAGATCGATCGCCGCCAGAAACGCCGCGAAGGTTTTGCCGGACCCCGTGGGCGCCGCCACCAGGACGTGCATACCCGACTGGATCGCCGGCCACGCTTGCGACTGCGCCGGAGTCGGCGCATCGAAGGTCCGCGTGAACCACGCGGCAACGGCGGGATGAAACGATTGCAGGGCGCTCATGAATGATACCGGGGATTGGTCTATCATACCCGCTCCCGGCGCCCCCCACCACGGGCCGGTTGGGTCTATGCACAAAGGCGAGTCGATACGCAGCGTCGCGCTCTATTAACCAAGAGGAACCTCAACATGGCCGTAAAAATTCACCCTGCCGTCGATAACGGCGTCAAAGCCGGAGATGCAAAGTTTTCCGGAGGCACGCTCCAATGCAAATGCACTCAAGCACCGGTGGCCGTGAAGATCTCGGGCAACGTCGCCTTCAATCACGTCTGCGGCTGCACGAAATGCTGGAAGCCCAGCGGTGCCCTGTTTTCCCTGGTCGCGGTCGTGCCGCGCGACAAATTGCAGGTGACCGAGAACGCCAACAAACTGAAGATCCTCGATGCGTCGGCGCCGATCCAGCGCTATGCCTGTACCGGATGCGGCGCGCACATGTACCTGCGCATCGAAAACAAGAGCCATCCGTTCTACGGTTTTGATTTCGTCCATCCCGAGCTGTTCGATGCCAGCGGCTGGGAAGCTCCCGGCTTTGCCGCGTTCGTTTCTTCCGTCATCGAATCGGGAACCAAGCCCGAGCAGATGGCCGGGATCCGCGCACGCCTCAAGGAGCTGAAGCTCGAGACCTATGACTGTCTATCGCCGCCGCTGATGGATTTGATGGCCACGCACACCGCGAAAGCGAAGGGCGTGCTGGCCGCCTGAGGCCGGCGGGGGCTGCGTGCAAAACTTGCTGCGCTTCGCAGTCCTGCTCCGCTTGCAAGCCGGGGTTTGCCCATCCCTGGGCAAACCCGCTCGGCGCATGCGCCGAGCCCATGTTTTGCACGCCCCGAAAAATGCCTTGCCAATCAAGTCTCCGCTTTCCGTACGCGTTGTTCATGAATAATTGGGGCAGGCGCTATTCCATACCTACGAACCGCTCTTTCGCTTGCGCGATCCGCTCGAGGACGCCGCGCTTCTCCGCCGCGTTGTTCCAATCGGGATAGCTGGCAGTGGCTTCGGTAAGCCGGTCCATCCAGGCCGCGAAGTACCTGGCATCCTCGGGCGCGCGCGGCGCCTGGCCGCCGATGGTGACGTAGATCGGGCTGGTCGTCGCGTAGACGTAATTGTCCAATACTTGTTCGCGCGCGGTGTCGGTGGAGGCGCGCAAGACACACCAGCCGCTCGCGTTCAGCGGAATGCTGCCTTCGACGTCGGCGTGATCCAACGGCGCACGCGCGACCAAGGATCTCATGACGCGGCCGTTGCACACGAGATCCAGGTGATCGACGGGAACGATCGACCGTAAGTGGGCCGAGAATGCGACGCGCGGCTGTACGCCGGCGAATTTCAAATCATCGCCCGGTCCCGCGCCGCCCGCGCTGCCGCCGCCGCCGCCGAGGCGCAGGCCCAGCAAGGGCCCATTCGTCGCGAAGCTGTGCCCTCGCTTGAGCCCATCCAGCCACTCCTCCACTTTGACCTCGCCGTCGGGCACGCGCACGTACACGCGGTTCATCCCCACCGGTCCGCGCAGCGAGGCAAAATTCGCCATGGCGTCCGTACCGCCCGCTGCCGGAATGCGAAATCCCAAATTGAGCAAACGGTACCAGACTGCGGCGGTCACGCGGTGATCGCTGAAGCCCAGGATTTCCATGTAATCGACCTTGCCCAGGGCAACATCGACGGGCAGCTCCATGGTCAGCGTCTGCCGCGGCGCGGCCAGCGGGTCGGGGGGTTCATCAAAGGGGTGCACGTAGCCCACCAGGGCTCCGCGGGCGTGGCCAATGTCCGCCACGTCCGCATTCATCGGATACAGGCTCGATGCAGCGGTGTTCGGATAGCCGGCGTAGCCCGGCAAGACGATGCCGCCGGCCATGTCGAGCAAGCCCAGATGACCCCAGTAATTCGTGTGGAATTCCTGACCCTCGACGACGATGGCGTTCGGCCGCGATGCCTCTTCCCGTTGCCTGCCGCTGTACGCGATATCGGGGAAGCGCTGCTCCTTGTTGACGATGAGCGAATGCACCAGCCCCAAATTTTCCGCCAGCGCCTGAGTCACCAGGTGCGCCGGCGTATTGCGATAGGTTCCGCCGTAGTTCATGTGCACATGCACGTCCGCGCTCACCCAGTGCCCCGCATCGGGCATCGGCCAGGTGCCCTCATCCAGATTCACCTCGACGTTCGCGACCTCACCTGCCGAGGCCGTCACCCGCCGCTCCTCGATCTTGCGCTCCATGCCGTGCACGATTTGCACCGTCATGACGCCCGCGGGTACATCGATCGACGCCGCACCGCGCTCATGAAAGTAATGCTGCTCGAACCGTCGCCGGCTGCGATCGAATCCATCATCTGCATGGATCCATGCGGTCGACGGCGCATAGAATCGCCCGGCCGCATCGGTGACGCTGATGCGCGCGGAGGCGGGACGCCCTTGCGCATCCTTGAGGTCGAGGCGCAGGTGCGCCATCGGATGCAGGTAGCGGCGCGTGGGTATAGCGAGCGATTGAACCAGGCCGCCCGGAATTCGCACGACGCAAATTTCCGTGTTGCCGCCCTTGTTCGAGATGAATGCGACGCGCGTTCCATCGGGCGACCACCGCGGGTAGGTCATGTCCCAATCGCCGTAGGCGACCGGGAACGCGTCCCCGCCGCCCGCCGGCAGGAGCCACAGGTTGTGCCAGGAGCGCCCCACATAAGAGCTGTACACCAGCCGCGAGCCATCGGGCGAGAGATCGGGCCGCGCCTTCCAGTTCGTCTCCTCGTAGTGAAATTCGCGTGCATCGCGGTCGGGGGCCGCTGCGGAATCGGCCGCCGACACGGAATTGGGGGACGCGGACGAGCCGGAGGGTGCGGCCGAGGCGGAGGGTGCGGCCGAGCCGGGGGCCGAGGCGGTGCGCCAGAATCCGCCGGTACCGTAAATGTGGTTGCGATTGGAAACGTAGATGATTTCGCGGCCGTCGCGGCTCCACACCGGGTTGATCTCGTGGTCGAACGCGCTGTAGTAGTAGCGCGGCAGCTCGCTCTTGTGCTCGCCGGTGAGGCGCTGAAGATTGGCGAGTTTGCCGTCGCTGAAATCCGCCGTGAAGAGATGGAACCGTTTGTTGTACAGCGTCGAGGTGAACACGATGCGCTTGCCGTCGGGCGAGAATCGCGGTTCCGTATTCACGGCACGGTTCCGGGTCAGCGGCTGAGTCGCGCCGCTTTGCAAGTCCAGCACCCACAACTCCACCGCATCGTCGCGGTAGGAGCTGTAGATCACCCAGCGTCCGTCGGGCGACCAATCCGGCTGATAGTCGTAGGCGGCGGCAGGGGCGGTAAGCTGTTGTGCTGAAGCTGAGTCGATCCGCTGACGCCACAAGGAGCCCGCCATGGCGTAGATCAGCTCCGAGGAATCGGGCGACCAGGCGAGCGCGCTCGGTCCGCTGGTCAACTGCGGCAGGAACATCTCGCGATAGTAATAGGGGTGCGGCAGGTCGATTTGCTGAAGGACCGGCGCCCGCTCGGCGTGGGCCACCACAGCAAATAGTGACCCGGCGAGCAGCAGAGCGCGCAATGAAATCTTGACGGACATGGGGACCTCGAGACAGGGGGCGGGCCTTATAAGGCCCGCCCGTGCCTATGCGGAGGTGTTCAGAACTTCTGGCCGAACTTGAGCCAGAAGGTCCGCGGCTGCACCGGGACGACGTACGGCTGATTGCACGTGGTCGGCGTGCACGACGCGAAGCGCGTCAGCTCACCTAAGGTATTGAATGTGTTGTTGATCAGGAACTGAACTTGCATGCCGTTACGCGCGACGCCCGTGGATAGGTTGACCAAGCTATACGGGGGCAATTCGCCGAGATGCTGCGTACCGTTGTTACCCACCTGGTAGAAGGACGGAAACAACAGCGGCACCGAGGAATCCTGATAGACGTAGGCCGCCTGGCCGAAACCATCCCAATCCCCGAGCGAGAAGTTGTAGCGCGTGATGAGGTTCGCCTTCCAATGGGGCACCACGGGCAGACGCGTTCCGTCGGCTGCATACGGGCCGATCACGTAACTTTTGTCGGCGTACGAGATCGGGCTTCCGGATGCGCCGCTCATCTGCGTGGGGCAATATGTCGTCAGCTGCAAAGTGTTCGGAACGTAGGCACCGCAGAAGTTCGACGTGAGCTTCGCATCGATCCAGGTGGCGCTGCCGCTCAATTGCCACCCGCCCCCCACCCGCCACTCGGCATTGGTCTCGACGCCCCTGATCTGCGCGCTCGGCGCATTCTGCACCACCGAGACGCTGTTGGGTCCCAGGAACGTGAACTGGAAATCGTTCCAGTCATCGACGAACAGCGCGCCGTTCCAGCGCAAGGTCGAGTCCAGCCACTGAGTCTTCCACCCGACCTCGTAGTTCTTGAGGTAGTCCGCCTGGTACGGCGGATAGATCGAATGGATGGCCGTATCGTATACACGATTCACGCCGCCCGGCCGGAAGCCGGTCGAATAGGTGAAGTAGACCAGGTGGTCGGGATCGAACTTGTATGTAAGGCGGCCGAGTTCCGTGTGGCCGTTGGCCGAGACCTCAGCATTGAGATCTGTGCAGGGCGCGAAGTGAAACGGTGCGTAATTGAGGTTGGGCGTGCCGTTCCACGCGTTGGCACCATTCGGTCCGCAGGCGTTCTGACCCGGATAGAAAGTGGAGCCGGGCGGAAGTGCGAAGATTACATCGTTGTTTTCAGTCTGATAATTGCCTGCATAGCCGTAGAAGCCCTGCAGTGAGTTATCGTACTTGAACTGGCGAAAGCCTCCCGTGAGCTGCCATGCCGAGGTGATGTCCCAGTTGGCCTGAGCGAACGCCGCCTGATCACGATCCACGCGCTCCAAGTCCGTGAGCCAGATCGAATTTCCGTTGACCCCGGGGATGCTGTAGCTTGGGGCAAGCCCTTGCGGATTCGTGAGGTACGGATTGCCGCCGAGGCCCGGCATCGTGTACTGCTCCCAGATTTCGTGTACCTGGCGCTGCGCGAACAGGCCGACCGTGCCATGGACCGGATACTCCTGCGGTGTGTTCACGCGCAGTTCCTGGCTCCACTTGGTATAGTGGCCGCGCGTAATGACGAACTCCTGGGGCTCCGCGTAACTGCCGGGCGGAAGAAGAGCTCCTCCGGATAAGCAACTGGCCGCCGCGCCCGGATGGGCTTTCTCATAGTTATATCCCGACTGTGTCAACCAAAGGCACCCGGACCCATAGTATTTGTCGTACCAGTAAGAGTAATCGGCATAGTCCGCGATGGAATGCGTGTTGCGCGTGAACCAGCCGCCGGCATAGGTAATGTCGAAATCGCTCACCTTGCCCTCCACGGTGAGCGCGGATTGTGAGAACGAGTCCTGCAAATTTTCCGGACCGGAATGCACCAGCTCGAGAGGGCCCACCGCCGGGTCGTAGGCGAAAAAGCCGTTGGCGCCCAGGGACTGGCCCATGAAGGTCGGGGTCACGGTCCAGTTGTCGTTGATATCCCATTTCAAGGCAACACGGCCGCCCCGGGTCGCCGACGTGTTGTAGTCGCCGCTGGGGCTGCCGCTCAGGGTTTCGCCGGTCGACGCTGTCCAGGTTGGAAATGTCTTCTGGCCGTTGAAGATGCCGGCACTGGCGTTGGTACCTGCCACATTGCTGATATAGCCGGGGTCGTGCTCGACCCAGCCGACGATGCGTACGGCGAGGGATTCCGAGATGGGAATATTGACGAAGCCCTCGGCTGTCAAACCCTGCCCGCCGTTGTAAATCATCTGGCCGCTGACGTCGTAGCTGGCCTCGAACTTCGAGGGATCCGGCTTGTTGGTGATGATGCGGATGGTGCCCGCCTCGGAGCTCGCGCCGTAGAGCGTCCCTTGGGGCCCCTCGAGCACCTCGATGCGCGCGATGTCGTATATATGCACGTCGACCGTGCCGTCGATCGTGGTCACCGGCTGCTCGTCGAAGTAGGTACCCACGCTCGGCTGCGAAGCGGAGTGATTGCCGTCCTGACCGCTGACCACGCCGCGCATGTACACGTGGGTCGTGCCGATGCCGTTGCCGCCCTGTCCCAATCCCTTGACGGTGGTGACGCCCGGCAAATACTGCACATAGTCGTCGAGGTTCACGATGTTGAGCTGCTCGAGCTTTTGAGTGCTGAGCGTCTCGATGCTGATCGGCACGTTTTGCAGGTTCTCGGTCACTTTCTGCGCGGTGACAGTGACCTCTTCGAGCGTGTTGGATTCGGGCTCCTCTGCGGCATGCACCATCGGCACGCCGCCGGCGAGAATCGCTGAAATCGCGGAAGCGAGCGGCAACCGGCGCAGAGCGCGACCATGGAAGTCCCGAGTACGGCCGGCTGGGTTTAGGCGGTGATGCCTGGCGGTTAATCGGCTACGAGTCATGATGTTTCTTTGCTCCCTTCAGTTTTTAATTGATCGACGCAATCCCCAAATCAAGATGACACAAAGTCCGGTACCGCCGGTACCGCCGGATAGCATTCCAGCACCGGACCCAGCGCCTTTTCCAACGGCCCAAGCCAAGGCTCGTAATGCCGCCAATGTTCCATGCCGTCCCTGAAAATGGGCTGCCGCACCTGCTCTGAGCTCGCCGTGCGCACCGGGCGCTCGTTCTCATAGAAGCGCAGGCATTGCTCTTCGAACGGCAACCCGCAATAGTTGAGGAGGCGGCGAACCTCGGTCTCGGTGTCTTCGATCATCGACTCGTAGAACACCCGATGCACTCGGCCCGGCAACACGCGATCGATATGCGCCATGAGCTCGACGTAGTCGCGATAGTAGCGGCCGAGATCGGCGAGGTCGTAGGTAAAGCTCTGGCCGCGCGCGAAATGCTGCTTGAATGCAGAGAAACAGCAACCGAGCGGATGCCGCCGCGCATCGATGATCTTGGCGTTCGGCAGCAGCAGGTGAATCAGCCCGACATAGAGGCAATTGTTGGGCATCTTGTCGACGAAGAAGGGCGCCCTCGTTTTCCGATGCACCCGGGTGGAGGCGAGATACCGCTCTCCCAGGCGGCGTAGTTGTACGGGCTCGAGCGCGGCGAGCCGATCGAAAAAACCGCCCTCGTCGCGGCGCTCGTCTCGTCCGGCGAGCTCGCGCGCGATCTGCGGAACGTCCGGCAGCTCGATCGTGCCTTCCACCTGCGAATGGCTCGCGAGTATCTGCTCGAGCAAGGTGGATCCCGCCCGCGGCAGCCCAACGATGAAGATGGGATCCTCTCCGGGGGCGCCCGCCGCCTCTCGAGCCGCAAAGAATTCCGCCGTGTACAACTGCCGGCAGCCGCTCGTGAACCGCGTGTTTTCATCGGCGCTGTACGGGTGCTGCTGCCGGTGGAGCGCATTTCCCCTGGCGTAGTGGGCAAAGGACTCCCCATACGAACCCGCATCCTCGAGCGCCTTGCCAAGCGAGAACTCAAAATGCACCCGATCGTCGGTGGAGAGGTCCGGACGGGCGAGCGCCGCGCGCATCGAGAGAATGTCGGCCTCGGTAAAGCGGAACGTCTTGAGGTTCGCGAGGCTCCAGCAGGCCTCGCCCAGGGTGGGCTGCATCGCGAGGGCGCGGCGGTAAGCCGCGACGCTCTCCTGCTGGCGCCGCTCGGTCTTCAGAGCATGGCCGTAGCTCATCCAGATCTTCGGCTGCTGGGGGTGCGTCTTCAGCACCGCTTCGTACACCCCGATCGCCTGGGGGTATTCGCCCATATTGGCGAGAACCGCCGCCTTCAAGTTGAGGTAGCCGGGGTTGCGCGGCTCCTTGGCGAGCAGGCGTTCCACCTCGGGCAGCGCCGCCGCGGGCTTCGCCTGCCGGTTAAGCACGACGGCGTAGTTGTGACGGGCGGCATCGAAACTCGGGGCGAGCTTGAGGCAGCGCTCGAGCAATTCCTCCGCGTCCGCGTAGCGGCGCAGCCGCCCCGCTACTTCCGCCAGCATGCGCAACGCAGCAACGTCGGTCGGGAACGCGGCGAGATGGGTCCGCAAGCGCCGCTCCGCCTGGGGCAAATTGTTTTCGAGCAACGCCGCCGCCGCCTCGGTGAGGCGAGGATCCCGGGTCGCCGCGCTGATGTATTGCGCCCGCGCCTCATCGGCGCCGGCGGCATCGCCCTCGGCATCCAGGTAATCGGCGAGCAGCCGCCATCCGTCCGCGGATTTCGGTTGCAGGCTGACCGCGCGCCGTAACGCAGCGACCGCGCCATGCACTTCGCCCGCCTCGGCCCGAGCAATGCCGAGCTCCAGGTGGACCGGTGCCGCGTTCGCCTGCTCCCCCGCGAGGGGCTCCAGGACTTCCAGGGCTGCGCGCGGGCGACCGGCGCGGCGGTGCGCGGCCCCGAGTACGAGCCGCGCCTGCGGCAGCCCGGGCAATACGCTCAAAATCTCGTGCGCTTGTTGTGCGGCCAGCTCGGGATTGTTCTCGAGCAGCCGCTTCGCATGCTCGAGCGCCGCTTCCACGGTTCCCATCCGCTCGGCGGCCGAATGCGGCTGCGAGACAGTATTCAATGACGCATCCCGTTCATCCCCACTCTCGTTTCTTATGACCTTATAAGAAATGATGGTCAATTGCACGCGGTGTTGCGAATAAGCCGCGGGCTGCGGCCCGCGTCAAAGCAGCACCCCGGCCGAGTTTGTTCGGCTCGCCGGCGGCATCGTGGATCGTGGGGCGCTTGCGTACTCCAATGCGCCGCAGTCGAGTGAGGGTATAGAGCAAGCTGCGAGCAGGATTTTCGGAAATGTGCTCATGGCTTGCCGACCAATGGCGGCGGTTGCAGCGTATCTATTGCGCCGCAATAATAAACCCAGGGGGTCGTCATCTCGGGGCCCAGCAGAGTGCTTGCTCGTCAGCAAAAGACGACAACGCTCCGCGGGTTAGGCTGATAAGATTTTGGCCGCTACTGTTCCAAACTTCGCGCGCTGCATCGAGTAACCCAGGTCCGGGGGGTAGTGAGGCGATCCCCACAGTCGTCCTGCTCCCGGGCGAACTACCCATCAATATCCACCGGACACTCTCGATGCAGCGTCTCCTCGGGGCGAAGGCTTCTACGTGATCGATCCGTATAATTTACGGCGATTTGTCGATGCCCAGGATCCAGTTTTTGAGCAGGTCTGCCGAGAGCTGCGCAACGGCTGCAAGATGAGTCATTGGATGTGGTTCATCTTCCCCCAAATCAAAGGCTTAGGCAGCAGCGCCATGGCAAGGGAGTTTGCGATTTCCTCGCGCAAGGAAGCCGAAGCGTATTCAATGCACCCCATTCTTGGGCCCCGCCTCGGCAAGTGCACTCGACTGGTAAACTCCGTCGAGGGGCGCTCCATCAGGCAGATCTTCGGCTCTCCGGACGATCTGAAGTTCCGATCCTCGATGACGCTCTTTGCTCACGTCTGCAGCGATAATCAGATATTCCTCGATGCCCTCCAAAAGTATTACGCCGGCGAGTTCGATCCGCTGACGATCGAGCGATTGAATTAGCTCGAACAATTCGCCTGGCGGGCGACTCTGCGAGCACCGAACAGTTTCAGGGCAGCGGAGCTCAAAGGATCGGCCATTGCGGCAATCTATCGCGGCGATAGAAAGCGCCAATTTGACTTCGCGCGGTCTCGGGGTCTACCGTCGCAGAGGATTTAGTCTAACGCAGTTCCGGAATTCAATCGGAAGGAGTCAGCTGTGAATTTGAAAGGTAGCAAGACGGAAAAGAATTTGAAGGACGCCTTTGCGGGCGAATCGCAGGCGAACCGGCGCTATTTGTACTTTGCGGCCAAGGCTGACGTCGAAGGCTACAATGACGTATCCGCCGTGTTTCGTTCCACTGCCGAGGGCGAAACGGGCCACGCCCACGGTCATCTGGAGTACTTGGAAGCGGTCGGTGACCCGGCTACCGGATTGCCGATCGGCCCGACCGCGCAGAATCTGAAGGCGGCTATCGCGGGCGAGACGCACGAGTATACGGACATGTATCCCGGCATGGCCAAGAGCGCCAGAGAGGAAGGATTCAGCGAAATTGCCGATTGGTTCGAGACGCTGGCCAAGGCTGAGCGGTCGCACGCCAATCGCTTCCAAAAGGCGTTGGACAACCTTTAGGCTTTAAGCTTCACCCGCCGCCGGGCGATGCAACGCCAGCGGGCCCCATGATTGGGGCCCGCTCTTTCGGCCGGGAGATATCGTGTCCAACGGACAGTTGAAGTCAGGCCGCGAGGGTAGCCTCGAGGCGCCCACGCGCCATGCTCTCGGCTGGCAGGAACCGCAGTTCTTTGATCCCCAGGCGCTCGATGCGGAACTCGAGCGCATATTCGAGATCTGCCACGGCTGTCGCCGCTGCTTCAATCTGTGCAACGCCTTTCCGACGCTGTTCGAGCTGATCGACGAGTCAAAGACCGGCGAACTCGACGGCGTCGATAAAAAAGCTTATTGGCAAGTCGTCGACCATTGCTACCTCTGTGATATGTGTTACATGACCAAGTGCCCCTACGTGCCGCCGCATCCTTGGAACGTCGACTTCCCGCACTTGATGCTGCGCGCCAAGGCCGTCAAGCAGCGCAGCGGTGCAGTCCGCTTTCGCGACAAGGTGTTGAGTTCGACCGATCTGGTCGGCAAGCTCGCGGGCATCCCGGTCGTCGCCGAGGCCGTCAACGCGGCCAACCGCAGCTCCGTGGGGCGCAAGCTCCTCGATGCTGCGCTCGGCGTGCACCCGGAAGCGCCCGTGCCGCAGTACCGGTCGAATACCCTGCGCAATCAACTGCGCCGGCGGCGTGAACCGCCGGCTGTGGCGCAGGCAACCGAAGCCACTCGCGGCAAAGTGGCCTTGTTTGCGACCTGCTATGTGAATCGCAACGAGCCTCAGATAGGGCTCGATCTAGCGTGCGTCTTCGAGCACAACGGCATCGAGGTCGCTTCGCCCAAGCGTGAGAATTGCTGCGGGATGCCCAAGCTCGAGTTGGGCGATTTGCAGGCGGTTGCGGATTTAAAGGCCAAGAACGTACCGCAGCTGCTCGCAATGATCGAGCGCGGCTACGATATCGTCGCACCGATCCCGTCGTGCGTGCTGATGTTCAAACAGGAGCTGCCGCTGATGTTTCCCGACGACGCGGACCTGGCGGCGATCAAACAGCGCATATTCGATCCGTTCGAATATCTGGCGCTTCGGCACAAGGCAGGACTGCTGCGCACCGATTTCAAGCGCCCCCTCGGCAAGATCGCATACCACGTGGCGTGCCACTTGCGCGTGCAAAATATCGGGCTCAAGACTCGCGACATCCTGCAGCTCGTTCCAGGAACGACCGTCGAGCCGATCGAGCGGTGTTCCGGCCACAACGGCACCTACGGCGTGAAGCGAGAATTTCGCGACCTATCGATGAGGATCGGCAAGCCCGTCGTTCAACGCGTGGAGGCGAGCGGCGCCGATTTCTACGGGAGCGATTGCCCCATGGCGGGCCATCAGATCGAAAGCGGCTTGGCGAGCGGCCTGCCGCCGACGCATCCGCTGACGCTGCTCAGAATGGCTTACGGGTTATAGAATCCGGCTCATCAAGACAACTCCGGGACTGCCCCATGCAAAAACTCGAACGCCGGGATTTAATGAGTTTGGAGCAATATCATTCCGAGCGCGATCAGTTACGCCGCGAAGTCATGGCCCACAAACAGCTTCGCAACGTACAAGTCGGACCCAACACGACGTGGTGTTTCGAAGATCGCACGACAATACGCTACCAGATCCTCGAGATGCTGCGCGCCGAGCGTATCTTCGAAAGCGACGGGATACAGAGCGAACTGGATGCGTACAATCCGTTGATCCCAGACGGCTGCAATTGGAAGGTTACGCTGCTGTTGGAATTTCCCGATCCCGGCGAACGGCGCGCGGCGCTCGAGAAGTTGATCGGCATCGAGGATCGATGCTGGGTCCGGGTGAGCGAAATGGAACGCGTGTTTGCAGTGGCCGATGAGGATTTGAAGCGCGAGAACGAGGACAAAACCTCGGCGGTGCATTTCCTGCGATTTGAGCTCTCGGCCTCGATGGTCGAAGCGATGAAAAGCGGCGCGCCTCTCTACGTCGGCGTCGATCACAACAACTACCGCTTCGCGGTGGGCCCGTTGCCAACCCCGGTCCGCGACGCCTTGGGTCGCGATCTCGATTAGATTGGGTCCGCATGCGGCTGCCTCAGCCATTCTATCGGCTACCGGTGCGCTTCGACGTCGATCGGCTGCGTAGCGAAGTTGCAGCCTTGCCAGCGGGGGCCTGGGCACCCCATCCGAATGGCGAACCCGGCAATTTCGCGGTCCGCCTGATCAGCGGAGAAGGCGGCGAGACCGATGGCGCTGTAGTTACGGCTTCAAGCGGAAGTTGGCCAGGTACGCATCGCGCAGATCCAGCTCCCTTTCGATCCGGCGCCGTGGTTCGTCGCGCAGCTGGCCATTGCGATAAAGGTCATTGATCAGATCCCGCTCGGTCGCGAGCAATACTTGCTCGATATCCTCGTAGATTACCGTCAGCTGCTTGCTTGTCTCGTCATCGTTGCTCTTTTGCCCGACGAGTTTGAGACGATCCACGTGCCGTGCTCGAAGCGGCTCAACGACATCGGCCGGCAGAGAGCGCTCCGCACGGAGCAGCTCGAGACGCTGCATTGCCGCTTCAATGGCCTTGCGACGCGCCGAGAATTCCTCAGCCCGTTCCGCCTCGTGCTCCAGACGACCCGCATTGGCCAAGCCAAGTGCGCGAATCACCGTAGGCAGCAGAAGACCCTGACCCACGAGCGTCACGAGAATGACCGCAAACGTCAGAATCAGAATCAGATCGCGGTGGGGAAACGGCTGACCACTCTCGGTCTCGAGCGGAATCGCGAGTGCGGCGACAAGCGAGACTATGCCGCGAATTCCGGTGAACGCGAGCGCGAACGGCCACTGCCACGGCGGCGCCGGATCCACCCGTGCAATTGTCGGAGAGAGCCACCGCGGAATATAGGTCGCGGGATACATCCAGACAAAACGCGCAACGACGACCACCGCGCAGACGATCACCGCGGCGGCGGCCAACTGGGACTTCGAATAGGAATGGAAGCCGACCGTGATCGCGCGCGCCTGCAGACCCGTCACGAGAAACACCATGCCTTCCGTCAAGTAGATGAAGAAGTCCCAAAAGGAGATGCCTTGAAGCCGCGTGCCGGCGCTGATCAGCCGCAGACCGTTGGAGCTGATGTAGAGTCCGGCCGTCACCGTGGCGAGCACGCCGGAGCCGCCCAAATGCTCCGGCGGCAGGTAAGCGATGAACGGCGTCAGAACGGAGAGCATGATTTCAAGGCGTGGCTCGTTGACCCAGCGGCGCAGGCGCAGCATCAGCCAGCCAACCGCAAGTCCCCAGAGGATTTCACCGACGATTATCGCCGCGAATTCTCCCAATGCGCGGCCAAACGAAAATGCCCCCACGCTCACAGCCACCACCGCAAAGCGATAAAGAATCAGCGCCGTGGCGTCATTCGCCAAACCTTCGCCTTCAAGGATGACGAGCAAGCGTCGGGGGATTTGCATTCTGCGAGCAACGGCAAGCGGTGCCACCGCGTCCGGCGGCGAGACGATCGCTCCCAACACAAAGCCCTCAGGCCAGGAAAGATTCAAAAGCCAATGTGCCGCCGCGGCAGCGGCAAATGTCGTGAACGACACGCAGCCCACGGCCAGCAGCGAAATGGGGCGCAGATTAAACCGAAACTCGCGCCAGCTCATCGCTACCGCCGAGGAATAAATCACCGGCGGCAGCACGAAGAGCAACACGAACTCGGGGGCCAGTTTTACCGTGGGCAGACCGGGAATCAACGCAAGGGCAACGCCGGCAGGGACCAGGAGAATGGCCGGGGGAGTCTCGAGCCGAGCAGCCACGACCGATACTGCGACGATTACCGCCGGCAGTAAGACGAGAATCTCGATGGTCGACATCTCTGCGCGCTCACCCTAATCCGGTGCGGCGATCACGATGTCCGCGCGCATCTCGCGCACCTCACTGCGATGAGAAGGGTCTTCGACCGCCTCGCTGTCCGCGCGTCGAGCGGTCCACCCTGAGGGAAATCATCTGGCAGGCTTATCCTCGCTACCAGGCACCGCCGCTTCGGCGGCCTTGAACCCGATTTTCGAATGCGTTCCATCGCAGAAAGGTTTGTTCGTCGAGCCACCGCACCGGCACAGATAGAAGGGACGCTTCGCAAGCGGATAGGCGGCGCTGTTCCAGTCAGCGACTAAAACATCTGCGCCGTCCACCTGCAGCGGCCCGTTCTGCAACACTTTGATTGTCGTCATACATTGTTCCCGGCAAAGGATCGTGCAATCAAACATATCACAGATGCGACGCATTCGAGGCCGCGCCGCGCGAGGGACGTGAGCTTCCGGCACGCGAACTAAGCGGACCGCGAGCACCGGCCTTGCGCCGCATGTGCGCAGCGAAGTGAGCGCATTCTAAAAAGCGCCTCCTCGGCGAGGCTCGCTTGCGTTCATCGTCAGTGCTCCCAGTGCCCAGGCACGTAATGCCACTGCGCGCCCACCTGCTGCCATCGATCGGCAACCCAACGAGCGGCTCGGCGCTCTACGATCCAGGTTCCGGAGACCCATACGTAAAAGCGACCATTCCACTCCCAATGTCCCGCAGCCCACACGTAGCCGTCGCGCGGCGGCGGAGCGTGTTCGACCCGATCGGGCGGCGGTGCGACTTCTGTAACAATCTCAGTCCCGGCAGGAGCTGATTCGGGTATGGCTAGCGCGCCCACCGTTAAAGCAAATGTCAGCAGGAAGCTGTTGCGGGCGGCTCGAATTTTCGAATGACGAAGTGACATAACGACATCTCCTCTCCTGATCGATTGAACGAATCATACGTAATTCGTTCAATTTGTCAATCATTGGTCGAATGAGATGACGTTTGGAGGGACTTTAGGTTTGCCGCCCCCAGCCGCCCTGTTTTTAGTGCCGCTGGGCGAGCGCCCGGACACCCACCAGATAGGTGGCGGCGAATGCGTTGAGCTCGACTTCCATCTCGGCCGCCGTCTCGCTGCGACGGGCGAGCTCTGCGCTGCCAAAATAGAGGGCGCGGGCGAGCTGCGTTGCGTTCGGCGCAAGCTCCGGGTCCCGGGCCATCGCAGCGCGGAGCATCTCGAGAATGGCCGCATCCAACTCGGCGAAGATCTCACCGGCCATGCTATGCGTATATGAAAACAGCTCCGCGGCATGCGGCGAGCCGCGCACCAGGGCAAATATCGGCCGCTGCTTCGCAATGACGGCGCCGGCCAGACGCGCATCGAGGGGTACATCCGCTTTCATCAGAGCTTGTTCCACGGCTCCGCGCAACAGGCGCGCCATACGCGCGCACACTGCCAAGAAGAGTTGATCCTTGTTCTTGAAGTAACTATAGAGGGTGGCCTTGGCCACATTCGCTTCGCGCGCAACGAGCTCCATGGTGACCGCGCGAAAGCCTACCTTCTTGAACAATTCCTCGGCCGCGCGAATCGCCCGCTTGTAACGGGCGTTTTCATCGTTCGCGTTTTGCAAAGGGGCGGACATGGGCGAATCATACGATAGTCGTGCGCGACGCCTCACGCCTCGCCGAGCATGGAGTATAGATCGATTTGCCGGCTATCGCCGATGACGCGCTCGAAATCGAGGCCCAGCGTTTCAAGAACGGGCTCCGCCACCGGCTTCACCTGCTTCAGCACATAGTGTTCACGATCGAGCGGGTGCTGAACGTTGTCAATCGGCTCGGGCCCGTCGGTGGTGACAACGTAGCTTACGAGCCGGCCCGCCGGCTGCGTCGATTTTCGGGCGGCGACGACATGCGGCGGAGTCGTGGCAGTGTAGTCTTCGGCATCCTTGCGCAGGTTCTTGCGATACACCAGCGCTTCATCAAGGTCGCCTTGCCTGACCCTTTTGACGACCTCAGCGAGGTATACATCGACCGCTTGGTCGGTAAACAAGCGCAGATAGAGCTCGCGTTGCACCTGCTTGGCCAGCGCCGTCCAGTCCCGACGCACGACCTCCATGCCGATGAACTCGATGTTGTCCATGTCCCCGCCATCGCGAAGGCCGACATAGCGCTTGCTGGCGCCCCGCGCGCTGTGGCGCGAGCGCGGCAGGAACAATTTCAAATAGAGCTTTTCGAGCTTGAGTTCCAGGCGGCTCGGTACGCGCCACTGCTCGCCGATGTAGCAGGCAAGCTCGCCATTCAATGCCATGGCCAGGTGCCGGCCTTGTTCGCGCGTTTGATCCGGATCGCTGCCGTGCGATCGAACGAACAAGCTGTCCGTGTCGCCGTACAGCACCTCAAAGCCCGCGGCTTCGAACCACCGTTTCGACCACAGCAGGATTTCGCGGCCCATACCGGTTATCGAGTTGGCGAGTGCCGGGTTGTAGAAGCGGCACGCGGATGTCCCGAGGACGCCGTAGAACGAGTTCATCAGGATCTTGATTGCGTTCGACCCCACGTCGTCGCCGATTTTCTTAGCCGCCTCGCGTCGCGGAAATAGCTCATCGAGCATTCGAGGCAGGATCGCGGGCTCACGGCGGAACGCACCGGCCGGGGTTTGGATCAGCTCGGCGCCGGGGGTTGGATCCGCCACGTACGACAGCGGATCGATGTTGAACGTGCGGATGATGCTCGGATACAGGCTCTTGAAGTCGAACACCCAAACATTGCGCTGCAGGCCCGCCACGGGCTCCAGGACATGGCCGCCTTGCTGAGCGGCGTGCACACCGGAATCACCGGAACGAACGGTGGGCGCGACGATGCCGAGTTTCTCGAGTTCGCTCAGATAGAGAAAATCGAACGATGCGATGCTGGCCGCTACGCGATCCGGCGTCATGCCGGCAAGGAGACTCCGCGCGAAAGCGAGCCGCACGAGATTCAGTTTCTGCACGATCTCGAATGCGAGTCTTGCGTCCGTACGCGCATAGAGCGCGAAGGCCGCGAGATCATGGCGGTAATTGTGAGCGATCTCGGCGATGCGATCGCGCACATCTCCGGAGACGACCTTGCCTTCGCCGAGAACCTCGCGCGCCACCGCATCGAGCGAGTAATCGTCCATGCGTATGAACGCGCCGCGCAGCAAATCAATGCCGTCGAGAACCAAGCGGCCCGGAACGCCGGCTTGACCGCTGCCGAAATAGCCGTCGGCTTTGCGGATGCGAATCGCGCCGGAATCCCGGCCCAGCGAGAAAGGATGGCGCACGCGCGCCGCGATGCGCTCAAGTACCGTGAGATCGAAATCGATGATGTTCCAGCCCGTCAAGACGTCAGGATCGAAGCGCCGAATGCGCTCGCAAAATGCATCCAACGCCGCGAATTCATCAACGCAGCGAGTCGCGTTATCCGGCATTAAGCGATCGCTCCCGTCCACGATGAGCACCTCGTCGATGCCGCGCGCATACATTGAAATCGCCAGCAGCCGCTCGCTCTTGCCGTGGGTTTCGATATCGAACGACAGCAGGCGCGGTTCGACCTTCACATCAGCGGACCGGAGCGAAGGATTGTCGAACACCCAGGTGACGCCCGATCCAGCGACGGCCTCACCTTCGATCTCACAGCCACCTTTGACGCCGCGTTCGACCAGATAACGCACCGCGAAGCGCACGTCCGCCTCGAACGTGTCGATGCCGGCTGCGTGGAGGCGATCCCTGACACGGGGGACGTCGGGAGGGGTCTCTACTTCAATCAGGCATACCGGCGCGCCGTCAAATGTGCGCTTGCCGACGTGCTCAGGTCCCGGCACCCGCAGCGCCCGCGCCCGCTCCGCATCGGCAGCGCGGATAAAGAAATGCGGCCGCTGCCGGTCATCGCGCACGAGAAACGTGCCGCCCGCCTCCAGTCGTCCATAGATATGTACCACGGGAACGCGCTGCCCGTCAGGTCGCGAAACGATGCGATAACTAGCCTGAAGAATGAAACCGCGGACTTTGCTCACCCGGCTATTTTGCGCCATTGGAGCGAGTTGTGGCACGCTTCAGGTACTGGACTCGAAATGAAACACGCGAACGCTGGCTCATTGAAACGCTTTTGGGTGCATGGCGCGTTCCGGTAAAGCATTCTCCGAGATGTTCCTGCCGCTCGGCGCTAAGAGCTCGCGGCCGCGACGTCCGCGGCCCGTCGATGACAATCCCGCGATCCAGGCGATCTGGGACGTAATTTGCATGATCCCGCGCGGGCAGGTATCGACCTATGGGGCAGTCGCACGCGCCGCCGGACTGCCCGGTCGCGCACGGCTGACCGGATTCGCGCTGAGAATGGCGCCGAATGATATCGAACTCCCGTGGCATCGTGTTGTCGGCGCCGGCGGACGTATAGCATTCCCGAAATTATCCCCACAACACAGGGAACAGGCAAAACGCTTGCGCGCCGAAGGAGTCGTTCTGAAGGACGGCCGCGTGGCCCGCACATTCATTACGGATCTTGAAGAGATCCACCCTTGACGCGCTTCGCCGCCGCTGCAGATTCACGGTAACCCCCTCGGCTGGAGTGTGCGCCGGGAGCAATCTCCCGTGCGCCGTCAGGCGTCGCTCTCGATAATCCCGAGGTCGGTCAGCGCGCGTCGTGCTTCATGAGCTCCAAGGACGCGAATTGCATGCATGCCGAAGCTCTGTGCTGCTTCTACGTTGAGCGAGTTGTCGTCAAGGTACCGACGCAGATTGTAGCCACATGCGCCAAAGCCCATCCGCGGTGACCGTGTTTCCAAGCCATTGCAGCATCGTCTCAACGCCACTGAGCTGCACCAGCACACCGCCCACATCGAAAAGTAAGACACGAATATCTACCGGTGCACTTTCCATCTTCATCTTCGCTGACGCAGGTGATTAGTAGCCCAAAAGTATAGGTGATATAATTGGCGCGTCGAAAGACCTACCGCGGAGGATGTCCTCCCCTTTCAAACAGGAGAGCCGCATGAAACCTCTAGTCATCACGACCGTCCTGGCATTCTGTATCGGCACGAGCTGTATCTTCGGGACTTCCGCCGTTGGTGCGCCGCGGGTCCCTGCTGCTTCGATCCCGGCCGCGGATCTACTGCAACCGGAGAGTTTCGCAGCAACCCTGCAGTCAAGTACGGGGGCTCGGCCCCTCATCCTGCAGGTCGGCTTCCGCAAACTCTTTGACGAAGCCCATATCATCTCCGCCGAGTATGCGGGCCCGGGCGACGAGACCGACGGCCTTGCCGTGCTGCGAGAGCGCGTCGCCAAGCTGCCAAAGGATTCCGCGATCGTCATCTACTGCGGCTGCTGCCCGTGGGGCAAGTGCCCGAATATCGGCGCCGCCTTCGCGGAGTTGCAGGCGCTCGGCTTCCGCAATGTCAAAGCATTGTATATACCGCATGACCTCGGCACTGACTGGATCGATAAAGGCTATCCGATCACCAAAGGCGGTTAAGCTCAAGCCGCATTTGCTGCGTGTCCTCGGCGTGGCGGCGTTGTGTGCGGGCCTCTCGATGCCGGTCTTGGCGGCCGGAGCGGTAGCCGCACCGGCCGGCAAGCTGAACACCATCGCACCGGATTTCGACCGTATCGACCTGTCGGGGCGGCCGCTGCGACTCGACCAATTCAGGGGTCGAGTCGTGCTGCTGAACTTTTGGGCGACCTGGTGCGGACCATGCATCGAAGAGATTCCGCTATTCTCGCGTTGGCAGCGCCAATTTGGGGACGCAGGGCTTCAGATCATCGGCGTATCGATGGATGACGATGAAGCCGCTGTCAAACGCTTTCTGGCAAAGCATAGTGTGCCTTACCCGATCCTGATGGGGGACGCGAAGCTCGGCGAATCGTTCGGCGGGGTCTTCGGACTACCGCAGAGCTTTCTGATCGATGCGCGCGGGCGGATTGTCTATCGCAGCGTCGGCGAATCGAACATCGAGGCACTGCGGTCGCAGATCGAGGGTCTGATCGGCATCCACTGAGGCAACGGAAGTACTGTTGATCGAGGTGCCCGAAGTCCCGTGAGACCCTACTATGTGCAGTTGGTGCTACCGATACTCGCCGCTGTCACCTATTCATCGGACGACACCATCGGGGGATCGGCGGAGTCGGGATTGATGACACCAAAGCGCGCCGGAATATGGGCGTAAAAGAGGCGGATCCTCTCCTTGTGAATCAGCGCCAGCAGCCGCTGAGCTTCCTCGTCGGTCACGATGAACTCGATTTCCACCGCTAGCGTGCCGGCCAGTTCAATAAAGCGCGCTTCATGCAGCATGTGATGCCGCCCAAATCCTGCCATGGCCTTGAACGCCGAGCCGCCGCGGATGCCGAGATTATTCGCCTGCTGCAGCAACCATTCCCACACGAGCTCGTGGTCATGGCGATGACCCTCGTGCACATAAAATCGTAGAAATGAACCGTTCATAATCGTGCCAACCTCTTTGATTCATGCGTTTAGATTTAGAGTTCGTATTCCACAATCTGCGACGAGAGGTTGAGAAGGTCGTCAAGCCGCCACAGAGGCCCGTGATAGCGATCAGCCGCCACTCGGGTGCGAGCGCCGCGGAGGTCGCGAAAAATGCGAGCGTACGCATCATCGGCCGCAAGTGCGGCGGTTCAAGGAGGTATGCCATCTCCTCTCGCTGTATTCTTGCAGAGAAATGTACAGGGCACAACTTGAGTCAAGGCCGTTGCCTCGGTTACAACTCGCTGCGCGCCTTGGAGCTGCAACCGGTGAAACGAAATGAGTCGCCACACAGACAACCGCACTGACATCGTCATCGGCGCCCGACTGCCTCGCCGGCGGCGAGTTCTTGTCTCCTTGATCGCGGTGGTGGCAATCGCGGTATTCGGCGGCGGAGCGACACTGTCGTATTACGTCGACGCACTCTGGTTTGAGTCGCTCGGATACGCGTCCGTGTTCTGGACCCGGCTCAACCTACAGGCCGCGATTTTCAGTGCCTTTGCCCTCATGACGTTTCTGGCGGTCTATGGGGCGTTCCGGGCGCTGAAGCCCGCTCGACTCGAGGAGTTGATCGGTGGCACGATCTTCATCAACCGTCGGCGGGTGAAACTTCCCGTTGAATCCGTCCTCAAGCTGACCTCGCTCGGCCTGTCCCTCGCAATCAGCGCTGCGATCGGCGCCGACATGATGGCTCGATGGATGACACTGGCCCTGTATTGGCACGCGCCGGCCGGGGCCACAACGCTCGATCCCGTTTTCGGACGACCCTTAAGCTTCTATCTATTTACGCTGCCGGCCTGGCAGCTCATAGCCGGCTGGTTGCTGACGCTGGCCGTGATCGCCTGCGCGATCGCCGCCCTTTTCGTAGCTGTCAGCGAAGGTGCGCGTGTTGTGACCGAAGGCCGCATCGTCGCGAGCTCGACGGGACTGTGGCGCTGGTTGTCGATCGGTGTCGCTGCCGTGCTCCTGACGCTCGCCGCGCGCGTGTATGTGGGACGGTTCGAACTGCTGTTCCAGGATGGCACCATTTTCTCCGGAGTTACTTACACCGACGCTCACGTCACTCTGCCCGGCATACTGGTCATTTGCATTGCGCTGGTCGCGGGTGCCATCATGGCGGGAATCTGTGCAATCTCCGCATTCCGCCGGCGATGGTTGGTGGCGTCCGTCGTTCCGGCCATCATCTGCTATGCCCTCGTGGTGGTCGTGGGCTGGTACGTAAGCAACTTCATCGTCAAACCGAACCAGCTGGTTCGAGAGCGGCCCTTCATCGCACACAACATCGAAATGACACGGCGGGCGTACGCGCTCGACCGCATAGAGCCGCACCCGTTTCCCGCCGACTCGGGAATTGAGGCGCTCGACCCACTGAACAATCAGACGACGCTCGACAACATACGGTTGTGGGATTGGCGCGCGCTGCAGGACACGCTGCGCCAGATTCAGGAGATCCGCACCTACTACGACTTTCCCGACATCGACATCGATCGATATCAGGTCGGCGGTACGGTTCGCCAGATGATGCTCGCGGCACGCGAGCTCAACGTCAACAAGTTGCCGGAAAGCAGTCGCAACTGGATCAACGAGAAGTTGGTTTACACCCACGGATATGGCGTTACCATGAACCCGGTGAATGGATTCACGCCGGAGGGGTTGCCGACGCTCGTCCTGAGCAATATGCCGATTCAGAGCACGATCGAGGGTCTCACGGTTGTGCGGCCGGAGATCTATTTCGGCGAGCTGACGAACACTGACGTCTACGTCAAGACTCGCCAGAAAGAGTTCAATTACCCGCAGGGTGACACCAACAACCTCACCTCGTACGAAGGCAATGCCGGCATCCGACTAGGTGGCTTCCTTCGCCGCACACTGATCGCGCTCGATCGCGGCGACATTGCGAAACTACCGTTCAGCGACGATGTGAATCCGGAAAGTCGATTATTGATGCGTCGCAACCTACGAGAACGCGTCCAAGAGCTCGCGCCCTTTCTCACCCTCGATCCCGACCCATACGCCGTCGTCGGAGCGGACGGCAGGATCTACTGGTTCATGGACGCCTTCACAACGTCCGATTCGTACCCGTACGCGCGACGCTATGGGCTCGGCGATCAGCCGATCAACTACATCCGCAACAGCGTGAAGATCGTAATCGACGCTTACACCGGCGCAACGACGTTCTATGTGTTCGATGCAAATGATCCCATCATCGAAGCGTATCAGGCCATCTTCCCCACGCTGTTCGCTGATGCATCTGCGATGCCACCCGCCTTGCGCAAACATGTGCGCTACCCCGAGCTGCTACTGACCGTGCAGGCGGGCGTCTACGGCCTTTATCACATGACCAATCCCGACGTGTTCTATAACCGCGAGGACCTGTGGAGCGTTGCGACAGAGATTGGTTCGACCGATCAGCGTCAACAGGTCACGGAACCGAACTTCGTATTAATGACGCTGCCCGGCGAGCGCGCGGCCGAGTTCATAGAAATCCTCCCTTTCACGCCCGCCAATCGAAACAATATGATCGCGTGGATTGCCGGTCGAAGTGACGGCGACCACTATGGCCAAGCCGTGGTCTACGACTTTCCAAAGACAAAGCTGGTCGACGGACCGCTGCAGATCGAGGCGCGCATCGACCAGAACGCGCAGTTGTCGGGCCAGTTGACGCTGTGGAATCAACAAGGTTCGCACGTCCGCCGCGGCAGTCTCATCGTTATACCGATCGGCCGTGCACTGCTTTACGCGGAGCCCATCTACCTGCAAGCGGAGCGCAGTCCCATGCCGGAGCTGCGCTTGGTCGTGCTGGCGGTACAGGACCGCCTCGCTTACGGGCCGACGTTCGAATCGGCGATGGCCGCGCTGTTCGGGGGAGCAGCGTCGACGCTGAGCGCCCAGGCCTCACCGGCGACACCGGAGCCGCGTCCGACGAGCGCTGCACCCCGGAAGAGCGCGGCGACGGAAGATGTGGACGCCCTGATCGACGATGCGGCTCGGGATTTGTCCGACTATCAGCAGCTCACCGCTGCCGGAAAGCTCGGTGAGGCGGGACAGAAGTTGGAGGCCTTGAAGCGCCGGATAGAAGAACTGCAGGGGCGTCGGCAGTGATGCGCGCGAAGGCGTAGGGGACGCTCTCGGCCGAAGGGCGGGCTTACCGCATCAGATCCTATCGGTAAACCGGCGTTTCCTCGGCACGTAACGCGGCGGCTTCAATCGGATCGGGCGTCGCTCGGTGTCCTGTCACCTGCTCGATGTGAATGCGGTAGAAGATCGGCGGACGCTGTTCCCGCCGCTCGGTGGCGACGCAAGCCGGCTGCCACCACATCGCGCGTTTCTGCACAACTTCGAGAGCGAGCGAGCGCGCATGTTCATATTCGGGCGTATCCGGCAACTCCTCATAGCGGCCAAATACAACAACGCTCATCCATTCATAGTGGCTCGTACGCTCATCAATCTCCAGACAGACGAGCGGATTGGACCGCATCCACTCGATCTTTTGCCCCAGCGTGGTGAGCCCGTAGAGATGCCTGCCATCGTACGAGAAATAGATTGGAACAATGTAGGGTTGATCACCGCGTGCGCACGCCAATCTGCCGAAACCCACCTGCTCGAGTGCAGTGCCGCATTCGTGCTCGGTCATCTCGTGAATCAGCATCCCAAACTCTCCTGGTGGGATCGCCCCGGAGGGTTAAGAACTTGCTTTTTCATGGTCACCCGTCCTTCGTTACCGTTATATCACATCGTTTTCGGGTGCCGCTGTCCTTGCTTTCCGGCCATCGCTTTCCGGCCGTCCTCGAATGAAGGCCCACACCTCTTATTTCGAAGATGCTAGAATGGCATGGCATTGGTTAAGCTCGAAGCAGCATGCTGGCGGCTGAAGCGCAATGCGTAGTTTCCACATGCCATTTCCCGCCATGAGATCGTAAAACGCTGCGCCGCCGCAAGGCACGCAGATTATAATGCAGGTGGGGGGAATAACGGGGCTAGACATTATGACAGCAAGTGACTGGGAATCGGCGCGGTGCAATTGGCCGGCGACGCTGATGTTTGTGCTGACCGCGGCGGTGGCGATAAGCATTGTGCCGTGGTATGGCTTTAGCCACGGCTATCACGCTGGCGCATGGATCTGGTTTGCGGTGCTCTTGAGTGTCAACGAATTGGCAATTACTTGCGGCTACCACCGGCTGTTTGCCCATGCCACTTACGAAGCGCGTCCGGCGCTCAAAGTCGCGTATCTCCTTTTCGGCGCGATGGCCCTGCAGAACAGCGCACTTCTCTGGAGCGCCGGTCATCGCACGCACCACCGCTATATTGATGATCCCGAGCGGGATCCGTATTGCGCGCGCCGCGGCTTCTGGTTCTCGCACATCGGCTGGATGTTGCGTAATTATCCGAGCGGCGAACCGGACCTGAGCACGGTGCGTGAGTTGCAGCGCGATCCTTTGGTGATGTGGCAGCATCGCCATTATCTACCGCTGGCGCTGATCATGAACTTCGGCCTCCCGCTGCTGATCGGCTGGGCGAGCGGCGACATTCTCGGCGTCTTGTTGCTGGGCGGGGTATTACGGCTCGTCGTCAGCCATCACCTGACGTTCTGCATCAATTCCTTGGCGCATATCGTGGGCATTCAGCCCTACACCGACGAGAACACCGCGCGAGACAACGCGGTTGTGGCGCTGCTGACCTTCGGCGAGGGGTACCATAATTTCCATCACATGTTTGCGCATGATTACCGCAACGGCGTGCGCTGGTGGCAGTGGGATCCGTCCAAGTGGCTCATCTACGCCCTGCACTGGATTGGGCTGACCAGCGATCTAAAACGTGTGCCCTGGTTCAAGATCCAGAGGTCTAAGCTCGATAACCAGTTTCGGCGTGCCGAGCGCCAATTGGCCCGCCAGACCGGCGGCGCCAAGATTGAGCAATTGAGAAGGCGGATCACCGAGGAATACGAAACCTTTCGCCAGGCAGTGACCACCTGGAACCAGCTACGCGAGCAGTGGTTACAAGAGGCCCGGCGGGCTATGAGCGAGCGCTGGGAGCGCTCGCTGCTGCAGTCGCGCCTCAAGGAACTCGAACATGGACTGCGGTTGCAATCTCGACGGATGCGGGTACTGAGCGCGCAACTCGGGTAGTCGCTCGGCCTCCGAGCTTAGAACTTGTAGCGGACACCAACGGTGGGGTTGATGTTGGTCGTGTACGTCGTGACGCTGCTCCGCATGCGCGCGCACCTCAGTCTGCTGCAATCTGTTGGTGGGCTACGGAGCGCGAAACACCATAGGGGGAGGCTTGCTTCTGATTCTGCCGCTGATTGTTTCCATCGCTTTCTTGCTAATAGCGGACATGGACAGCCCGTGCGGCGGTTTCATTCGTGTGTATCCACAAAATCTCCTGAGTCTGTCCGCCTCTATGCCTGCGCATTAGTTCGACAACCCTTGGATGGCCTACGGGATGGTTCACGCACATCGGACTGATCGCTCATCGGCATAACACGTGTAAAATTGTGCGTTGACCACCAACAACTAATCCAACAAAAGGAATACGAAATGAAACTACGCTACCTAGCTACGCTGGCTGTTACGGCACTCTCGTTGAGCGCGATCTCCTCCGTTTTGGCCGACGATTCGAAATCCTACACCGAGGGAACGGTTACGGAGGTCACCTCCATTCGCACCAAGCCCGGCATGTTCGATGCGTACATGAAATGGCTAGATACCACCGGCAAACAGATCAGGGAGGACGAGAAGAAGGCCGGCCTCATCGTCGACTACGCTGTCTACGCAGCCATGCCGCGCTCGCCGCACGACCCCGACCTGTACCTAGTCATTACTTATAAGAACATGGCCGCCCTCGATGGGCTCGACGACCGCGCCGAGCCCATCATCAGGAAAATCTGGAGCACAAGGGATGCCGCTGCCAAAGCCGACATAGACCGCGAGAGCATGCGTGAAATCCTCGGAAGTCAGCTGATCCGGCGCCTCGATCTGAAATAGCCTGTTTTCAATCTCGGTAAAAGACTGCGGGGCGGCCGCTGTGCGCCGGCCGCCCCGTCAGATGATTCCTGCTGTAAGGGAATCAGTCCAGCGTCAGATCGACGTTGGTGGCGCTGCCGTTGCGCAGATCCACGACCGCCGTGTCCTCCAGCCGCTTGAGTGTCAGGAACGGGTGCGCGCTGTTCCAAACGAAGGCATGCAGGTAGTACAGCCCCGGCTCGAAAGTCTGAGTGCTCGAGCCGCCCGGAATATTCGGGATCGCGTAGGGGCCACCGGCGCTGTTCCCACTGAACACGGGACCGAGCGGCAGCGTGGTCACGATGTAGCCATCGTGGCTGACGATGAGAAATCCCGAGTCGTACTTCCCGGCCGAACTCACCGTGATCGTGCCGCTGATGCTGTCGGCGCTCGCGGGGCTCGCGATGCTCAGCGCGCCGATCGTGAAGCTCGCGACACCGCTCATCGGAGGCACCAGCAGAGCAGGCGGCTGGGGTTCGGTGTATTCGGTGCGCGTGAAGTAGGGCGCATCGCCATAAGGCATGAAGGCGCCCGCGCCGCCCATCACCGCCGGCTGCGGCTGCACTAACATCGGATTGCTTTGGGACTGGTAGCTGAACACCTGTAGATTGCTCGCCGACAGCGGTTCGTCGTCGGTGAAGATGCCGGTGAAGGGATTCACACCCTGGAACCGCACCTCATACGTCGGGCCCCCGGTCAAAGTCTGGTAGAACTTGACATCCGCGCCGGTCGGGACCACCGGCATATTCGCCGGCATGTTGGCGGTGTACTCGCTGCCCATGGTCAGATCTAACGGCATCGCGTTCAGCTGGGTAGCGCCCGAGGTCGGCGTGGTCCCCACGTTCACCGGAACGCCCTGCACGATCATCGTCTCCATGTTGCGGCCGCGGATCAGCACATCGTAGTTCGTGGTGCTGCTGCCTTGCGGAACGTGCACTGGGAACAGCATGAAGGTGCAAGAATTGCCCGCGATGTCTACCTTGAGCCCGGTCTCGCGATCAACTACATCATAGCTGCCCTGGGAACTTGGCATTTCCGCCTTGATCACGAGGTTATAGGCAAAGCCGTTGCCGCCGGCCGCCAATAGGTTCGCGCAGTTGACGCTGCCCGTGATCGCACCCACATGCGACAGATCGAAGTAGGCGAGCCGAGGTTTGAGCACATAGTCCTGCTGGTTGCCCAAGAAAAACGGCAGCACGTCGCGATTGACGTCGAAGTCGAGGGCCAGATTCGGCGTGCTCCCGTCGGCGACCGTGAAGGTTCCATAGACCGCGATACCTTTGCTCGGATTGACGAGTTCGAGCGGCGAGCTCTGCTCCGTGTCATTGGAATCCTGGTAATTGACCTGATCGTTGTACAGGAGTTTCTGGGTCGTCGCCGACGCTGTCAGCGCCGCATCGGGTGCGACCAGGAATACGCGAATCTGCTGATAAGTTGCATTCGAGAGCGGGGCGTTGCCCCACATCTGCGACAGGTTGCCGTTTTGCAGCGTCAGCAGATCGACCGTGACCGGCGTGGCCAGCGTAGACTTGACCCAGCCCGGGTCGTCCGGTCCCGCGGTACTGCTCGTGTGAAACCACACCGCCGCCACCGTGACCCAGACATTGTCATAATCGCCGGGCGCATCGGTCAAGCTTACGTTGACGTAGCCCTGAGTACTCGTCATGGTGGAGTTGCCGCTCCCGGAGGAGCCTCCCCCGCCACAGCCTGCTGCGAGCGCGCTTAACGCACACGCGGCTATCGTCGTTCGAACCGTCTTGTGCCACATGTTACTCACTCCCTAATTCGACAAGATGTAAAAGCCTGGCGGCACCCCTTGTAAGGACGCCCGTCCTGGTTCGGAAAACGGGGCGGGGTGACTTCGGTTGACACCGTCCATTTCCTGTCGTCAAAGGACGACATCGGCACGCCAGACTGCGCGCGCATCGTGTATCGGCGGGCCGGCGCGTGCTGTGAGCTGAATCACGAGCAGTCGTGCCGCCAACGATCTCAGTCACGATTTTGCCAAGTACATCGCGCGAGCGGCCGCTTCGCGGCGGTGATTCAAGCCTCGACGGGTCGGACGCAAAATGACGGTGGTTGGTGGTTCTCGGATCCCTATGCAGCCGAGCCGGACCCAGGAGCCTGTCTGAGTAATCCCCGTGGCCTTACCCAAGGCAGATTTCGCTTCAGCCGAGGCGGAGCCGACGCGGTTGGGTCAACACCCAACAAGGAGGCGACAACGACGGATGAAGCGAAATCGGCCCGGTCCCAAAGGGTTGGCTGGGGGACGGGCGTCTGCGGCGTTGCGCGTCTTGGCCGTGGGGCCCGCCACGGCCCACGCCGCGCGCCTTGCATCCGCTCCGTCGCCCAGCCAACGCGGCTCACGCGGATTACTCAGACAGGCTCCTAGCTCGTCGCTCAAAGCTTGTAACCGAATTTGCGCAGCAACTGCTTGCGCGCCTCGACGTCCAACTCCGTTTCGATTCCCTTGCTCTTGATGCCATCGACTACGCCGAGAATTCCTCGCCCGTTACCCGTGTCGGCCACGATGACCTCCACAGGATTGGCGGTCGCGCAGTAGATGGCGCAAACCTCCGGCACCGCTTTGATGGTGTTGAGGATGTTGATCGGAAATCCGCCGGTCATGAAGACTATGAAACAATGACCGCAACTCAGCGCCAGGGCGTTCTTTTGCGCCAACTCGATGAGTTGCGCGTCGTTCCCGGTCCGGCGGATCAGGGCGGGCCCGCTCGACTCGCAAAACGCGATGCCGAATTTCATCTGGGGCACTGTCTGCACAATCGCCTCGTGCAGGTCCTCGATCGTCTTGATGAAGTGCGACTGGCCGAGGATGAAGTTGACGTCGGTGGGCTTGTCGATCGGGACGGTTGTCAATTCCATGGCAGTCTCCTTTGTATTCGGACCGCTGTCGGAGGGTCTGTACGAGCGCCCGTGCCGCAGCTACTTCAGGTGCTTCTCGAGGAACTCCATCGTACGGCGCCACGCGAGTTCCGCAGCCGCCGCGTCGTGCTTCAGGAACGGCAGGTTCTTCGAGTCGGCGGTCTCGTTCGCGAATGCATGCTTTGCGTGGTAACGGTGGAACTCAAACGCGACCTTTGCATCGCGCAGCTTCTTCTCCAGCTCGTCCACCTTGCCGATCGGAAACGCCGCGTCCTCGGTCGCCCAGTGGCCCATCAACGGCACTCTGATCCGGCTTGCGTCGACGTACTCGAGCGGCGGGTAGCCGTACCACACGACCGCGGCGTCCGCCTCCGGCACATTGACCGCCGCAAGCAGTGTGAGCGCGCCGCCCATGCAAAATCCCGTGACACCGGCCTTGGTGCTGCCCGAGGCCTTCAGGTGCTGCACGGCGCCGCGCACGTCCTGAGCAGCGGCCACCGCGAAGTTGAGACCTTTCATCAGATGTTCGGCTTCGTTCGCCTCGAGCGCGACCTTGCCGCGATAAAGATCCGGCACCAGTGCCCGGTACCCGGCCGCCGCGAACTTGTCGGCGACGCCCCGAATCTGATCGTTGAGTCCCCACCACTCCTGGATCACGACAATCCCCGGCGCATTGGCGCCGCGCGCGCCCTCGGCGAGGTAGCCGTTCACGCTCTCGCCATCCGGGCGCTGATAGCTAATTGACTTGCCCATTTTTGTCCTCCTCGATTATCTGGCTTTCCCCAAGCTTCATAAACGCATGCGGATCGGGACACCGCTCGTACGCGTGGGTTAGCGTACCGTAACTCGCAAACGTCGGGTAATAGGCGAGTTCGACCCTCGGGCCGCACCCGGTGCAGGCAGCGTCAGCACTTCGTGTCGGTCTTGCAGGAAGCCCTTGACGTCCTCTCCGGCCTAAAGGCCGGAGATTCCTTCTGCAAGACGGCGACGTCCCGCCGCGAGAATGTTCTTGGCGGCGTTGACGTCACGGTCATGAGCCGTTCCGCAAGCGCTGCACGTCCATTCCCTTATTCCAAGCCCTGCGATACCTTGTGGGCCACTGCGTGCAGCGCACGCAGAACAGGTCTGGGTTGAAAACGCTTCGTTGACTTCCGCGAACGTTACTCTTGCGACAGCGCATTTATACCGGAGCATCGTTCGAAACGCCCACCAGCCCGCATCCAAGACCGACTTGGCATGCCGTGTCTGGGTGAGCGCCGTGGCATTCACATTGCCGACAAAAATCGCCCGGTTCTCGCGCACCAGACGAGTCGAGAATTGATGCAGGGAGTCTCTTCTGCGGTTGGCGATCTTCGCATGGATCGCGCGCACTCGCTGATTCTTCCCCGCGCGCTGCGCGGTGGCGAGCTTGCTCTCGAGGCCGCGATAGAATTGCGGGGCTTGAAGCTTCTCCCCGGCGCTCGTAGCGGCTAGATCCTTCAGCCCCAGATCGATACCCACCTCGCTTAAACCGACCGACTTCTCGGCAGACTCGGCAGCCGACACCGCGACGCAGGCATTCAAGTACCAGCGACCGCGTGCATCTTCACAGAGGTTGCCTGAGCGTATTCGGTACGCACCGAGGCCATAGCTGTCCCACAGCGACAGCCACTGGCCGGCGAATCTCACCTGGCCGTGCGCAACTTGCATCGCCACCTCTTTGAACGGAATCCAGCCCAGACTGCAGTGAGTGCCCGTGGACTTTCGCCACTTCAAGCGCACCCTGCTGAATTGCCGGCGACGTGTAGCGTACTCCTCCGCGATCGCCTGCACGGTCTGGGAATGCAATTGCAATCCCTCTTTCGTGGCTCCCCGCGTGAACTGCGCAAAATCGTAGCCGGAGAGAAACCGCCGTTCGCGATTGAACATCCTGATCTGCAGTTCGTTGCAGTAGTTCCAGACGAAATTGACCTCCCGTGCGAGCACACCCAAGAACTGGGCGTGCTTGTCCTTGAGCCGTAGTCTCAACACTTTGACTTGTGGGGAAGAGGTGCCGCGCATACCCATCACTGTTATTATATCCAGTACCTGTGAGCATCGCGTGCGAAATTCTGTGGTGAATGTGTAGAAATAGCGCCCCGCATGAGCGCACGCGCTCTTCAGGAATCTTCAGATCAGGTAACGTTGGCTTGACCGCAAACAGCGCCTGATATCCGCGGCCTGAACGCCGCGCTTTTACGGCGCAATTGGATAAAAGGATGACCGTGTCGGAATCCCGTTCAAGGAAATTCAGCCGCCGTGCCATCCTCAAGGTCGGAGCCGCCATCGGCGCCTGGCCACTCGTCAAGGTCTCGCGCGGCTTTGCGGAAGAGACCATTGGAAATTTCCCGGCCGGTGTGTCCGGCCCCAGCGTGTTCGTTGGCCTCACCGTTCCGCTGACGGGGCCCTACTCGGCCGAGGGCGACGACATGCAAAGGGGCTACAAACTCGGCATCGAGCATCTCAACAGCGGTGGCGGCTTGGTCGGCAAGATTCCCACGCTATCCGGCAGAGGCGTGCTCGGAAAAAAGATCGAGTATAAGGTCGCCGATACGCAGACGCAGCCCGACCCCGCGGTACAGGCGGCGACAAACTTCATCACCAACAACAAGGCGATCATGATTTCCGGCAGCGTCAGCAGTTCCGAAGCAATCGCTCTCGAGAAGGTGGCGCAGCGCTTCAAGGTTCTGAATATGGTCGGCTGCAGCGGCGCCAATGAACCTACCGGCAAAGACTGTCAGCGCTATGCATTCCGCTCGCAGCCATCGGCTTATATGGCGGCGAAGGCGCTCGCTCCGGTGCTGGCGAAGGAGCTCGGGAGAACGCGCAAGGCGGTCTACCTGGTACCGGACTATGCTTACGGCCACTCCGTGCATCAGTCGACCTCTCAGTTCACCAAGGAGATCGGCTGGACGGAGGTGGGTGCCCAGTTCTGCCCGCTCGGCACCGCCGATTACAGTTCGTATCTGCTGAACATCGCCAATAGCGGCGCCGATGTCTTCGTCAATGTGGCGTTCGGCGCAGATTCGGTCGCATCGACCAAACAGGCGAAGCAGTTTGGCGTGTTGGACAGGATGAAAATGGTGGTGCCGAACCTGTCCGCCTTTCAAGGCAAAGAAGTGGGCGCCGAGATCATGCAGGGAGTCTACGGCACACTGGATTTTTGGTGGACGCTGGCCGAAACCAACGAAGCGGCAAAGCTATTCGTCGAATCTTTCGAGGCGAAGAACAAATACAAGCCATCCTGGCCTGCGCATATCGCGTACACTCAGTTGCTCTCATGGGCCGACGCGGTGGAGCGCGCCAAGACCTTCAATCCAGTCGAGGTAATCAAAGCGCTCGAATCCGGGCATAAGCTGCAGATGCCGCTCGGTGAAGTTTACTACCGCGAATGCGATCACCAGCAGGTGCGCGCGGTTCCAGTCGTGGTCGGCAAGAAGCCGAGCGATATGCGCAATCCGGAAGACCTCTACAGAGTCATTAGCCTCACGGCCGGTCCGGATGTGGTGCCGCCATGCGATTCCGTCGGCTGCAAGATGCCATCCTTCTGAGGATGGCGGCCTAGATTTCTTTTCGGAGGCTGCGCAATGAACTGGCCTTTGCTCTGGGCCCAATTATTCAATGGGCTCACCCTCGGCGCATTGCTGGTGCTGGTCGCGATGGGGCTGACGATCATCTTCGGCGCCCTCGGAGTCATCAATTTCGCGCATGGCGCCCTCTATATGGTTGGCGCCTACGCAGCATATGTCGCATTTTCGACCACCAAGTCGTTCCTGGCCGCCATCGCCGCCGGCTCGATCGCTTCGCTGCTGCTCGGCGTGGTCATTGAGCGCAGCTTGATCCGTTATTTCTACAGGCGCCCGCACGAGGATCAGATCCTCGCCACATTCGGAATGGGGATCATCATAGTCGAGGCGGTGCGCGTCCATTTCGGCGGTATCGCGCAGCGCGTGCCGGTGCCGAAATGGGGCGAAGGCGCGGTCAATCTTGGATTTCTGTATTACCCGACGTATCGCATCGACGTGCTCGGCATAGTCGCTGCGGCGCTGATCGTGCTCTATATTGTGCTCTATCGCACGCGGATCGGTCTCGTCGTGCGCGCGGGGATCGAGGATCCGTTGATGGTCAACATTCTCGGCATCAACGTCACCCGCACGTTCCTTGTCGTGTTCGGTCTTGGCTCGATGGCCGCGGGCTTCGCCGGAGTCATCAACTCCCCCATCGTCACCGTCGATCCGGAAATGGGCGCCCTGGTGTTGGTACAGTCCTTCGTCGTGATCGTCATCGGCGGGGTTGGCTCCTTCTGGGGCGCGATGGTCGGCGGGCTGATCGCCGGTGAAATCCTCAGCCTGACCGCCATGGTGCAGCCCGCCTATTCGGAGGTGATGTTGTTCGCCGCCATGGCGCTCGTGCTCATTCTGCGCCCGCAAGGCCTGTTCGGCGTCCAGGGGCGGCAATGATGCTGCAGATTCGTGCGCAAGGGGCGTTCGCCCGCTGGCTGCCCGAGCTCGCCGCCACCGCCGGGCTCCTTCTCTTTCCTTTCGTGTTCCCGATTATTGGCGGCACGTTCGATATGATGGACCGTATTTTGATCTGGGGTCTGTACGGTCTTGGCTTCGATATATTGTTCGGTTTCGGTGGCCTGCTCTCATTCGGGCAGGCGGCATTTTACGGCATTGGCGGCTTCACCACTGCCTACCTGTTGATCAGCGGCTATGTCGCGAACGCCGTCGTCGCGCTGATCGCGGGTACGATTTTGGCTTCGGCCTTCGGCATCATCATCGGAGTTTTGTCGCTGCGGCGCTCCGGCGTGTATTTCGCGATGCTCACGCTCGCCTTCGGCGAGATGTTCTACTTCCTGGATATTTCACCGTTGTCGAAACTTACCGGTGGCGAGAACGGCTTGTCGGGCGTGCCGGCCGCGAAGATCGGCGTCGGTATTGAGGCGAGCACTCCGCAAGAAATGTACTGGCTCATTGCCCTGTTGTTTTTCCTTGGTTTCGTGCTGGCACGCCGCATCGTCAAATCGCCCTTCGGCGCCATCCTGATCGCCATCCGCGATAACATCGCGCGCGTCGGCGTACTCGGCCACGACGTGCAGAAGTACAAGCTAACCGCCTTCGTGATTGCGGCGGCCTACGGCGGATTGGCCGGCGGATTGCTTGGGTTATTCCAGGGCTATATGCCTCCGGATGCGTTCTACCTCGAAACCTCCGGTCAGCTCGTCGTGCAAACCGTCGTGGGGGGCACCGGAACGTTGGTTGGACCCACCGTCGGCGCCGCAGTTTGGATCTACCTGCGCAGCGAGCTGCAGCAGGTGGAAGCCATCGGCAGTCTATGGAAGATGATTCTCGGCATCGTCTTTGTGCTGATCGTCGCCCTGCTCCCCAAGGGGATTTGCGGCGGCATCCGCCATCTACGGCGCAGACTCAAAGCGACCGCCGCAGCAGCGCCGGGGCAATCGGCGTTTGAGGCTGCCGACGACGCCCACGCCACATTACCGGTATCTATCACGCGCCAGCGCTCGGCATTGACGGGCCCGATCATCCTTGAGGCGAGAAATGTCGTCAAGCGCTACGGCGGCCTCACCGCGGTGGACGATGTGTCGTTTCGGCTCGCCGAAGGCGAGATTCGCGCACTCATAGGCCCGAACGGCGCGGGGAAAACCACCTTCTTCAACATGCTCGCGGGCGCGGTGCCCGTTACCGAAGGGCAAATTCATTTCGCCGGCGAGCAGATCACTCACCTTGGCAGCACGGCGGTGTGCCAACGCGGCCTGGCGAAGAGCTTCCAAATAAATCAGTTGTTCTCGAGCCTTTCGGTGCGCAACAACATCCGCATTTCGACGCTGGCCCGCCGCTATGGGAAATTCTATCCGTCAATGCTGCGCGATATCGAGCACGACGCCGACATCAGACGGGCAACCGATGAGGCGATCGAGGCGGTTCAACTGGGAGACCGGGCCGACGCACCGGCCAGCGAGCTCGCTTACGGCGAGAAGCGGCGGCTGGAGATCGGGCTCGCGCTCGCCACCAAGCCGCGCGTGCTATTGCTCGACGAGCCGACTGCCGGTATGAGCCCGAGCGAGCGCACGGATACCGTGCGGCTTCTCAAGCGCATTGCAGCCGCCGTGACCATCGTTATCGTGGAGCATGACATGGATGTCGTGTTCGGCCTTGCCGATCGCGTTACCGTGCTCTTCAACGGCCGCAAGATTGCGGAAGATTCGCCGGAAGCCATCCAGGCGAATGCGGAAGTACGCGCCGCCTATCTCGGGAGCCCTGCACGTACATGAGTCTCCTGGAGGTCGACGCCATCAATACATATTACGGCGACGCACATGCGCTGTTCGACGTCTCGCTGCGCGTGGACCAGCACGAAGTGGTGGCCCTCTTGGGACGCAACGGCGCGGGCAAGAGCACAACGTTAAAGACAATCATGGGTGTGATGGCGCCGAAGAGCGGTCGCATCCGTTTCGCCGGACATGTGATCGACTGCCTGGCCCCCTACAAAATTGCACACCTAGGCCTACAGCTCGTGCCGGAGGAGCGCCGCATTATCGGCGGACTTACAGTGGACGAGAACTTGACCTTAGCGGGCCTCACGGCGCCGAACCGCTGGCGCAACGAGCGCGCGTACGAGATGTTTCCGCGGCTGGCCGAGCGGCGTAACAATCGCGGCCGCGATCTCTCCGGCGGCGAGCAACAGATGCTGGCGATTGCGCGCGCACTGGTGCGTGAACCACAGCTCATATTGCTCGACGAACCGTTCGAAGGGTTAGCGCCGTTGATCGTGCAGGATTTGATCCGCGTCTGCCGGCACATCGCCAGCGAAGGGCGAACCATCATCATCGTTGAGCAGAACGTAGACGCCGCGCTCGGGCTTGCGCATCGCTGCTACGTCCTGAACAATGGTCACATCGTTTATGAAGGCACACCCGACGAGTTGCGTCGCGACACGGCCTTCATGCACCGGCATCTCGGCGTTTAGGTTTGAGTTATAAATTTGATCGGTGTCTTTGATCAAGGTTCGCCATGTCGCCGAGCGACGCTCTCAGCCCGATCACCGCACTGGAGATTTATATGGTTGCTCATGCCCGACATACATTCCTGGCGATCATCGTTGCCATGACCATGCTCGTCCTGGCATCCGTCTCGGCACATGCTCAGGATTTCTCCAGTTACACGGGGGCTCAGCTCTATAAGCGCTTTTGCTCTAGCTGCCATGGCGACCACGCGCGTGGCGATGGGACCGTCGCGAAAAGTTTCAAGATCGAGGTGCCCGACCTCACACGCATCGCTCACCGTCATGGCGGCGTTTTTCCCGAGGAGCAAGTCCGTAAAATCATCGACGGCCGCACGACTCTGCCTCCTCATGGATCGCGGGCAATGCCGGTGTGGGGTTTCGAGTTCTATGGAGAAAATCAGGATGCCGGGTATCCGGACCCACAGCGCCGCACCGATGACCTCATTGCGCGCCTGACCGAGTATCTGCGGACCATTCAAATCGAATGAATCTTGCCCATGTCACGCGCGTCCACCAGACTTCAAGGCCGGGCCTCGCCAACCGGGTCTGCCATGTCGTGCAGACAGTCAAAGATGACAACTATGATGAGGCAAGACGGGAGTTAGAATTAGGTGTCCCGTGACATCGAGCGCGCGCTTCCCGAGGTGTCTTGCCCGTCCAACGCTTGAATGCATGCGTGAATGCACTGACTTCCTGATAGCCAAGCAGCCACGCAATTCGCGATATGGATAAGTCCGGGTCCGATAAATACTGCCTCGCCAAATCGCCTCTCAAGCTTTCAAGAACTTCCGAAAATGTCACGCCCTCCAAGGCGAGCCAGCGAGCTGAAGTTCGCAGGCTCAGGCCGAGTCTCGTGGCGATCTCCGACGCGCGCACCTTTCCATGCGGCAACAGCGGAACAATCGCATTCTCTACCGCCGCTCGGAACGTGCCCTTGTTCGTATGTCGGCGAGAAAGAGCTTGCTCGCAATTCGCCACCAAAAGCTCATTGAGGTACGGGTCAGCACTGGCGACCGTCATGTCCTTGATGCTCCCGGCGAAAGTAAGCTCGTCTGCTCTTGCGCCAAAAGTTATGTTGCCTCCAAAGTATGGAGCGAGTTCGGAAGCGCCCTGGTTGCTGCGGCGATGCGTGATTCGCGCCCGGATCGGCGCCATGCGCAGGCCCGTCAACCGCCGGCATAGACGGATCAGCGCCGTCATAAAAAACTCGATCTGATGCCGATCCGAGTGACGCGCAACACCGACATACTCGAACAGCATCCGAATATCCTCTCCCTCGAGACACTTGAGCGACAACCCCTCGTTGACAATCGAGCTGTACCGCGCCGCTCGCCGCAGCGCATCACCCAACGTTTCTGAGGAGGCCGCAACATAAAAGAGCAATCCCAGCTCTCGAAGATCGGGTAACTGCTGCGCGAGGTGGAAACCGAGAAACTCGTCTCCCAAGGCATTCGCAGCGAGATTTAAGAACTGGACCTGATGGTGGACAGTGAGTCGAGCGCCGCGGTCTTTGACCTGTTGATCGGTCAGTCCCGCCTTCCTCAGAAGCGGTTCTAGCTCAATCCCAGCCCGTCGCGCGCATGCATAGGCAAGCCGGGTGATCCCCCCTGCTGCAGTCGGGAGCGTGCCGAGTCGCTTGGTATCGACATCATTCACGATCTTGGCGCTGAATCGCCGCTGTTGCGGCTGGCCTGCTGCGACAACGCTTTGGCACATGATAGCAAGACATGCGTACCAATTCTCACATATAAAGCCGCCCACCAGAAAGCCAGCTCTAAGACTTCAACTGGAGCTTGCCGCGACGCCAGGCGTCAGACCCATACGCCCGCATTCCGGACCATTTATTCATGTCAACGAAGCGTAAAATTGTTGCGATAATCGACGATAACCTCGCAATCCTCGGCGCCATGAGCCGTTTGTTGTCGGCGCTCGGATACGACACAGAACTCTATGTTTCAGCGAAAGAGTTCCTTGATGCAGCGATGACGACCGAAGCGACCTGCCTCATTGTCGATATTCAACTTGGCGAGAGTTGCGGTATTAAATTTGCGCAGCATCTTGCAAACGCGGGCTTCACCATCCCCGTCATATTCATGACTGCGCATGACAATGAATCGGTCAGAAGGCTGGCCATGGAAGTCGGCTGCGCTTTTTTAATTAAGCCATTTTCCGCGGACGTCCTGGTCGAGACGCTGATAAATGTGTCTCAAAGATCCCGCTGCTAGGAGCCTGTCTGACTAATCCGCGTGGCCTTACCCAAGGCAGATTTCGTTTCAGCCGAGGCGGAGCCGACGTAGTTGGGTCAACACCCAATGAGGAGGCGACCTGCTCGAACATCTCGAGAGCGACGGCCTCCGGCTCGGTGAACATTAGCACGAGCGCGCGTCAGATTGCGGCCTTCGCGATGAGCTTCTCGCTCTCCTCCCGCCTCGCATCGCAGGCCCTAGGATAACGCTCTAGCGCCTTGCAGTGCATCAACGAAGTGAATCCTGGTATTTCGTCCAATAGCACCGCCTTCGCGCAGTAGATAGCGTAGACAAGGAGCTTTCCATATCCAGTTGCGAGGCAGCCCTTGCCGCCTCCCACGCTGCTTTTCGGCGACCCGTTGCCGCTGGCTACGGGGCAGGGCGTCGTCCCGCAGCCGAGGGCTGCCGTGTGAGCAGCAGCAGGAGCCAAGGACGCGCGATATCGAGATTGATCCGAAGAAGTACTATCTGCCGAACGGTTACGGCGAGCCGCTTCACCAAGCTGCCGAACCCGCAGCTTGTCGATCTCGTCGAGATGGCGAAGGTGATGGGAATCGATATGAGTTAATTCAAGAAATAGCGGTGCGGTCCCGGTGCCCGCCGCGCGTTGCGGCGGGGTGTTCCGCGGCTGCGTCGCGGATGATCCCGGCGGATTCGACTTTGTGGAACAAGCTTAAGCAATGGAAATCATCGACGACAAGGGCAAAACCGTTCCGATCACCAACCTGACGAGGTTTCTCGGGACGGGAAAGACGACGCTGCTGAGTATGCGAGCCTTTCGTGCTGCAACTCTCTTGATAATAATGTTGGCCGCCGCGTCCGCTCATGCCGAATTGAGCCCGGAGGATTTGGCGAAGATTGCGCAAAATCCCGTCGGCAACCTCATCAGCGTGCCGTTTCAGGAGAATGCCTACTTCAATGTCGGACCTCTGGACGGCACGCAAAACGTGCTCAATATCCAGCCGGTGATCCCGTTCTCGGTCAGTGGCGACTGGAACATCATCACCCGCACCATCCTGCCGATCATCTCGCTGCCGGCGTTCGCGCCGGGTCAGGGCGGCACGAGCGGCATCGGCGATCTGCAGATCTCCGCGTTCCTGTCGCCGGCGAACCCGGGCGGGTGGATCTGGGGCGTGGGCGCCATCACGCAGCTGCCCACGCACAGCAATGACTTGCTCGGCAACAACAACGCCGGATTGGGACCCACGTTCGTGGTCTTGCACCTCACGCATGGTGACCCCTGGGTGTACGGGGTGCTCGTCAACAATGTCTGGTCGGTCGGCCCCAGTGCTAACCCGCTCGGCAACTCACCCAAGTACAATAACGGGCTGGTGCAGCCGTTCCTAAATTACAACTTCGAGAGCGGCTTCTATCTCACGAGCTCGCCGATCTTGACCGTCAACTGGGAAGCCAGGGGCTCGCAGCAGTGGACTGTCCCGATGGGCGGCGGCGTCGGCAAGCTCTTTAAGCTCGGCAAGCTGCCGGTGAACACGCAGATCGGCGGGTACTACAACGTGGTCAGGCCCGATTTTTCCAATAATTGGCAGATCCGCGCCCAAGTGCAGTTTATGTTCCCGAAGTAGAGCCGACTACCGCAACGCACGATGACCGCTGCGGCCTGACAGTGACTTGTGCGACTACTTCACAGCGCCGGACTTTCGCCGGTTGCCAAGCCCTGGGCTTTCTCTAACGGGCAGCTTCCAGTTGGGGCGGATGAAATGACACGTGTAGCCGCTCGGATAGCGTTCAAGATAGTCCTGGTGCTCGGGTTCGGCCTCCCAAAAGTCGGTCGCCGGAGCGACCTCGGTCACCGCCTTACCCGGCCACAGTCCGGAAGCATCGACATCGGCGATCGTGTCCTCGGCGATCCGCTTCTGTTCATCGCTCGTGTAGAAGATCGCTGATCGATAGCTCGTCCCGATGTCGTTCCCCTGACGATTCCGCGTGCTCGGGTCATGAATCTGGAAGAAAAATTCGAGAATTTGCCTATAGCTCACCTTGGCGGGGTCAAAAATGATCTCAATCGCTTCGGCATGGCTGCCGTGATTGCGGTAGGTCGCGTTGCGCACATCACCGCCCGTGTAGCCGACGCGCGTCGACACGACGCCGTCATAACGGCGAATAAGGTCTTGCATGCCCCAAAAGCAGCCGCCCGCCAGAACCGCTCGTTCCGTCTTCATCGGGTATCCTCCACTTGGTTCAAATAAGCCCCATAGCCCTCGGCCTCCATGTCGTCGCGGCGGATGAACCGCAGGGAGGCCGAGTTGATGCAGTATCTTAATCCGCCGCGATCCGCCGGGCCGTCGAGAAAGACATGACCGAGATGACTGTCGCCGTGCGCCGAGCGCACCTCGGTACGGATCATGCCGTGCGTAGTATCTCGCAATTCGCTGACATTGGCCGGCTCGATGGGTTTGGTAAAGCTCGGCCAGCCGCACCCCGATTCGTACTTATCGGACGAGGCGAACAGCGGCTCGCCCGACACGATGTCGACGTAGATGCCCGGCTCCTGGTTGTGCAGATATTCGCCGGTTCCGGGGCGCTCGGTGCCGCTTTGCTGCGTCACGCGATACTGCTCAGGGGAGAGCTTTGAGATCGCCTCCGGGTTCTTTTCATACTTGTGCATGTCCTTCACCTTCTGGTTCACTCGCCGGGGAGACCCTTGCATTGCGCGGATCGTCGCCGGGATTAATGTAAGAAAGACCCAACGGTCCAATCGCCGTCACCTGTGTAATGTATTCGCCCGACTTTGCCCAGTGGAAATGAGATTGATCGCCTGGAAGAACAATCACGCTGCCCACCCCGTACGCAGTCAGTTTGAGGGGGCGCTTTGAGCGCTCGCGGGCCGCCGCAATCATTCTGCGCGCGCCTTCTGCATCAGTCGCCCCCACGCCAATCGACCCAAGCGCGCCAGCATTGGTTACCGCCGCGGCCATCGCGGGTGAAGACACTCCGGCCATCGGGGCTTGAATGATCGGCAGATCGATTCCCAGGGTCTCAAGTAGTGTCATCTGCTGACTCCAGGCGCGGGGTCGTGGGGTCGCGACGGTACGCTCGACCCCAACTTGGGTGAGGCAGCGTGCTATTTTCTCAATATCGCCGTGAGGGTGATCTCAGGGACACTCGCCAATGCTTTCGAGAGCGGACAATCCTGCTTCGCCCCTGCCGCGATCTTCTGGAATGTGTCCTCATCGATACCTACCACGTTCGCCTCTAGGCGCAAAGCGATGCGCTCGATTACAAACCCTTTGCCCTTCATGACCAATCGCACGCTAGCTGTGGTGTCGACGGCGCTCGTCGCGAAGCCAGCCGCGTCGCAGGCGAAGGAGAATGCCATCGTAAAACAGGCGGCGTGTGCCGCTGCCAATAACTCCTCGGGATTAGTCCCGCGACGATCATCCTCGAAACGACTACCGTAACCGTAGGGATAGGATTTCAATGCGTCGGTCTGAGTACTGATCTTGCCGACGCCCTGCTTGCCTCGCCCTTCCCAATGTACGCTCGCTGTTTTGTCCGACATGGCTGCTCCTTCAAAGACAACTACGAATTAGACCAGAACGCGCTGAGGTGCTTTGACGCGAGTTCCCAGCGGGATCTTCCTGGGGCAGGTTATGGCCGGCGTTCGGAATGACGCCACCAGCCATTGCCGGGTTTATCTTGCTGGGTTGTGCGCTCGCAGAACCGATCATGACGAACTCGGCGGCAGCAATACTCATGGCCGCAGTGCCCAAAAAGCTGCGCCGATTATAGTTGATTTCTTCGAACATTTATCGCACTCCAGTTGAGAAATCTCCCGCCCCCCCCCGATAGACACGAGGAGTCGGTCACTTCGACACTTGACCTCCTGAGACAAGTCAGGTGCAAAATCCCGGTCGGTGAAGGTCGTCCTACATCCCCAGGCGGACGCCTTTTCGAGCGCAATGGTCCGCAACTCCTCGGCAATTTATTGTTCGGAGTTGTGCGAGAGGCAACAGATGATGGTTGACGGAACTATTTCGGTACCTTAGCCTAGAAGTCGATTCCGAATCGGGGATGGAGTCCCCCCGAAACCGCTTACATGAAGCTGATGACTCCTGGCGTGTTGCGTGTATGCATGCGGTGGGACGCACCGGCCATGCTGCGGGTGTGTGATGACCAGCTTCAAGTTGTCAATCGTACCTTTACCGTCATGTACGCTGTTGCGGCCTGACAAATTGCGCTGGCACTTCCTCCCCGGCTTGAACGCCGGGGTTTCCGTGCCGGAGAGCCGATGAAAGCGCGCATTCACTCGGTTCGTGCTCGGGAGATCCTCGACTCACGCGGTACGCCCACCATCGCAGTGGAGGTGTCTCTGGAAGATGGCACGAAAGCCTCCTCTGCTGTGCCGTCTGGCGCATCGACGGGAGAAAACGAGGCGGTCGAATTGCGCGACGGCGATCACAAGCGCTATGGCGGGAAAGGAGTGCGCAAGGCGGTCAGCAACGTCAATGCCGTCATCGCCCCCCACCTCGTGGGCTTAGAGCCTACGCAGCAAGCTCACATAGATAAGCTCATGATTGAGCTCGACGCCACGCCGAACAAGGCGAGCCTCGGCGCCAACGCCATTCTCGGCGTGTCGCAGGCGGTGGCGCGTGCCGCGGCAGCCTCGTGCGGGTTACCGCTCTACGCCTATCTCGCCAGTGTCGGGACCAAGCATCTGCCGGTACCGATGATGAACGTCATCAACGGCGGCAAGCACGCCGATTCGAGTCTCGACTTTCAAGAGTTCATGATTATGCCGCGGGGCGCACCGAGCTTTAGCGAGGCGTTGCGCTACGGCGCCGAGACCTTTCAAGCCCTTAAGAACTTGCTGCGTGAAAAGGGTCAAAGCACGGCCGTCGGGGATGAAGGCGGCTTCGCACCACGTTTGCGGAGCAACGAGGAGGCCTGCGAGCTGATCGTCAGTGCGATCGAACACGCCGGATATCGGCCGGGCCAGGACATAGCCATAGCACTGGACCCCGCGGCGTCTTCCTTCTGCGTGAACGGAGTGTATCAGTTGACACGCAGTGGCCAAGGCGAGAAATCGACCAGCGACATGATTGCGCTCTATGGCGATTGGTGCAGGCGATTCCCGATCGTATCGATCGAGGACGGCCTAGGGGAAAATGATTGGAAGGGTTTTCGCGATTTGACCTCGGCCCTCGGCGCGAGCACCCAGATTGTAGGCGATGATAATTTGGTCACTAATCCCATTTACATCAAACGTGGGATTGCCAATCAGACCTGTAACGCCGCGCTGATTAAGCTGAATCAGATCGGGACAGTGACTGAAACGGTCGACGCGATCCAGCTCTGCCGTGATGCGGGCTGGGGTTTCATCATCTCGCATCGTTCAGGCGAGACCGAAGATAGCTTCATAGCGGATTTCGCGGTGGCGATGAACGGTGGCCAAATCAAAACGGGATCTCTCTGCCGTTCGGAGCGCATCGCCAAGTACAACCGGCTGCTGGAAATTGAAGAGGATCTTGGCACGACCGCTGTGTTTGGCGGCGGGTATTGAAGGTATGCATGTGCGCTGCTTCATATGACGGTGAGCACGTCGAACTCACCCGCTGTCCGGATGAAGTGATCGCGCTCGATCGTGTGGACCAGGAGGCGTTCGGACTGCTGTCCGGCAACTCTTTCGCGTCGCCGGCGGAGCGTACGCTCACGGCGCTGCGGCTCGCAGCCAGACCGAAAGGAGCAAAGCGCGCGTCGAGATTGTGATCTTGGCAGCTCTCGGATCATTTGCTCGCCGTAATTGACGGCGGATCGCTGGCGTCCTGATTTATCACGCCGAAGCGCGCGGGAATATACGCATAGAAGAGCGCAATCTTTTCCCGGTGAACCAAGTTAAGCAATTGCTGCGCTTCTTGATCGGTGACAACAAATTCGATTTCTATTACTTGAGAACCCGAAAGATCAAAGAACTTCGCTTCACTCAGCTTATGATGCCTTCCGAATCCGGCCATCGCGCGAAACGCTGTGCCGCCGCGAATGCCAAGCTTATTCGCTTTCTGCAGCAACCATTCCCAGACGACACCGTGGTGGTGTCGCTGACCTTCGTGAACATAAAACCTTAAGAATGAGCCTTGCATGGCTGGCGCTCCAGAATGGAAGTGCGGCTACTTTCTGGGCCGTACGCAATTGCGTGTACAACGCCGGCAGGCATTGTTGATATCGCGATACCCACCTGCGGCGACCTCTCGGGCTTCGCTTCTTGATCTGTCACGATAAATTCGATTTCCACTTCGAGCGAGCCCTGCATATCGACTCCTTCGTTGTTTTTTGGCGGATGTGCTAACTCCTAGCCCATGCGACCGTACCGATGCCAGCCAAGGTCATCAGCACTGACCCGGACAAATGCATAGCCGCCGCACCACATGCCCACAGCGGTCGACCTTGCTGCAAAAGCACAACAATTTCGGAGGAGAAAGTCGAGAAGGTCGTCAAGCCACCGCAGAAGCCGGTGATGACAAATAAGCGCCACTCGGGCGAGACACCAGAAAATGAGGCAAAGAAGGCGACGGCTAACCCAATGATGTAACCCCCGATAAGATTCGCGGCGAGCGTGCCCGGGGGAATCGCGGGAAAGTAGCTGTTGAGCGACAGGCCCAAGACCCAGCGCAACAACGCACCAAGGCTGGCCCCCACCGAAATTGCAATGATGGACTTCAACATACAACCTGTCTCTGACCAAAAGTCGAACAGGATGCGAAGCCTATCATGGCAGCTCCTGATCTTCCTGGAAGAGTCCCGCCGCCCGTTATGGTCGGTATCAAATGTGGATTATTTATCAAATGTTAGCCTCTTGAACTAGTCACTGACGAATACGTGGGCGGTCGACTGGCGATTCGCGGTAGTTTGGAGAAACGCCAAACGTCTTTGACGTCGCCATGAGCCAAGCGCGTGGGAAAAGAAGTAGCGGCGATTCGGTGATTGTCGCAGGGATCACACCTTTTTATGAGCTCTTAGCATGCACGTCAGTCTGCATGCGGCCTTTGCGCGACAGGTCGCTTTGACTTATTAATCTGCACTTGAATCTGGGAGCGATATCACACCTGTCGACTAGCGGGAGGCATATTAGTACCGCGTGGCGCAGCGGAGTAACACGAACATGACCGACGATTTACACAAAATGCGCGGCATTATTGACGACAGGCAATACAAGCTGGCCGAAGTCCCGGAGAGTTTGCGACCCGTTCCCCTCAAGATTCGGCTCATTATTGCCATCATTTTTGTTGTCGGTTTTCTCTTGGTGTATCTGCCCTCATAGGCTGACATAAATCGTTCTAATGCCGAGCGGTTTGAGCATGTAGGGCGTCCCGCTGTAGCCTGACCTGGGATGCCACGCAATCCTGGAAGGACGGCGGATCGGCTGAGCCCAATATCGATCACGCCGAATTGCACCGGCATAGAACTTGATCTGGCGCTTTGTTCTCTGTAGGCTGAGAACTATTAGGGAGATGGCATTCCTCCCGCAATAATAACCGCCTGACCGGCTGATGATGCCTATCTGATCTCTCGAAGAAGGGGATGGGCATGACCATCGGTGCGGTGTTGCAATCCTTCCCGCGGGTATCTGCGGGCGCTTTCGACAGCGCGCCTATCGCCCGGTGGAGCGCATAGCGTGCTCCAACGCATCCTGTTCAACGTCCTGCAGGCTGCCGTCGTGCTGATTTTTGCGCCACTCGCCTCTGGGGTGCTGTCGCGGCTCAAGGAAATGGTTCAGTCCAAGCGCGGGCCGAGTATTTTTCAGCCTTACCGGGACCTTTGGAAACTGTTCCACAAGGACGAAATTGTCTCCGAAGACAGCTCGTGGATTTTCCGATTCGCGCCCTACGTCATTTTCATCACGCCAATTTTTGTCGCCCTGCTGATTCCAGTCCTGACGACATATCCGCTCTTTTTCGCTTTCATGGGCGACATGCTCGGCGGCGGCTTTGTGCTGGCGCTCGGCGGATTTTTCGCCACCCTCGCCGCGGTGGACACGGCCAACCCCTACGGCGCCATCGGCGCAAGCCGCACCCGCATGGTGGGCTTTCTCGCCGAGCCGGTGTTCATGATCGTCTTCTTCACCGTGTCGTTCGTGGCCGGGTCTACCATTCCTTACATTGTCCAGCAGAAATGGGTGACGCCGCTCGCGAATTTCTTCGCCCCGTCGCACGTGCTCCTCGTGCTGGCCTTTGTCATGCTGATTCTAGCCGAAGGCGGGCGCATCCCGGTCGACAATCCCACAGGCCACTTCGAGCTGGCGATGATCGACGAGTCCAAGTCGCTCGAGTACTCCGGCCGCGGTTTCGCATTGGTGAAATGGGGCGGGCAGATGAAATTCTTCGTGCTCCTCTGCATTTTTCTCAACGTGCTGCTGATGCCGTGGGGATTGGCGCGCGAACAAACCTACGGGGCGGTGCTGCTGGCCATACCGCTCGTGCTCTTCAAGGTTTTTTGTTTTCTGCTCGTGCTGGTGGTCATCGAGTCGTCCCTCGCCAAACTGCGGCTGTTTCGCATCGCCGAATTCCTGGGCGCGGCGTTCATCACCTCGGTGGCGGCCATGATTGCGCAGGTCTTTTTGCCCTGAGCGACCAATGAACGACGCGACCAAGCAGTTATTGGAGAATCTCAACGCGCTGGCGGCGGGCCTGTCCTTGCTCACCGCCTTTGGCATCGTCGCGATGCGCCAGGCCCGGGGCTGCCTGAATCTGTTCATCGTGCAATCCCTGCTGCTGGCGGCGTCCGCGGCGCTTCTGGGCTTGCGCTACGGCTCGGGGCATCTCTACGGCGTAGCGCTCGTGAACGTGATCAGCAAACCCATCATCGTCCCTTGGCTGTTGCGCAAGACCTCTCCGGCGGAGATCTACACGCGGCGCGAAATCGACCAGGTATTGAACATCCCGACCGCTCTGACCATCGCCCTGGCGCTCGCGATCGGAGCCTATTTTGTCGGCATTCCGCTGGCCAATGCCGTCGGGCCGGAGTTCCGCAGCCCGAATGTGCCGATCGGCATCGCCGTGCTTCTCTTGGGCGCGTTTACCCTCACGGTGCGCCGCGAGGCGTTGTCCCTGCTCATTGGACTCCTCGTCATGGAAAACGGCGCGTTCCTCGCGGGCATTTCCATCGCGCGCGACCTTGGGATGCTGGTCGAGCTCGCCATTGCCACGGACGGCTTGGTCATCGTGTTCATCATGGGGGTGCTCGTCCGCGCCGTGCACCAACAGATTGGGACCACGGCCGTCGGCGCATTGGCGAGTCTCAAGGAAACGGCGGCGGCGCCAGAGACTGACGAGTCGCTGCTGTGAGCGTCGTCGTTATCCTGTTGCTGCCGCTCCTTACCGCCCTGCTGGTTTGCATTCCATTGGGGAGGCGCTGGGTAGCGGGGGTGACGGTCGTGTCATGCCTGGCCGATCTGATTCTCATCGCGCGGCTTGCACGGCAGGTCGTGGCAGGCCACCCGCCCGGCGCACTGCTCGACGCGGCGTGGTCGAAATGGATCGCCGTGGACGGCTTGAGCGCACTGATCTTGCTACTCATCGCCCTGGTCGGAACCACCGCCGCCATTTACTCCGTCGGCTACATGGCACATGGAAACCTGACACCCAAAAAGCTGCGGCTCTATTACGCAAATTACAACCTTTTCATCTTTTCCATGCTGGCGATTCCGGTGCTGGCGGAGCCGACGCTGGTGTGGATCGTGGTCGAGCTGACGACGCTTTGTTCGGCGCTGCTCGTCTCCTTTGAGAACACCCGCGAAGCGCTGGAGGCGGCCTGGAAGTACGTCGTGCTTTCGCTGATGGGGGCAGGCGTGGCCTTGTTTGGGTTTTTGGTGCTGTTCGCCGCGCTACACGCCGGGGGCGGGGGCACTTACACCTGGGTCGGGTTGGTGACGGCGTCGCCTCGGATGCCGGCGATACTCATGCAGACCGCGTTCCTGCTGATTTTGATCGGCCTCGGAACGAAAGTCGGCCTGGTCCCGATGCACACGTGGCTGCCGGATGCGCACAGCCAGGCGCCGACGCCGGTGTGCGCGCTGCTCTCCGGAATCGAAACCACCTCCATACTGTACGTGATCCTGCGGCTGTTTCCGGTGATGCAGGCCGTGCCCGGCGCGCACGCCGAAACCTGGGCGCTCGTTCTCGGCCTGATTTCGGTTGGTACCGCTGCTTTCTTGTTGCTCCAGGTGAAGGACTACAAGCGGCTGTTCGCATTCTCCACCGTCGAGCACATGGGCATCATCCTGGCGGCGATCGGACTTGGCGGATCCGCGGCCGACTACGGCGCCATGCAGCAAATTGTCAGCCATTCGGTGACCAAGTCCTTTTGCTTCTTCGCCGCGGGCGCGGCGTTGCTGGCCACGGGAACGCGCCAGATCGCCGCCGTACGCGGGCTGATCCGTCGCTCCCCGCTTGCGGGCGCTGCGCTCATCTTCGGCGGGCTCGCGATCGCGGGCGCGCCGCCGCTGGCGGTTTTCTTGAGCGAATTCACGATTCTGAAGGCGGGCCTGGCGCGCGGACAATACGTGGCGATGGGACTTCTGGCTACGTTCATTGTCATCGCGTTTTTTGGCGTCATGGCTCATTTGAACCGCATGGTCTTCGGCGCGCCGGCGCGCGCGCCCGCGAGTGCCGCGCCGGAGCAAGCAAATCCCGGGCTGGAAACCGAAACGTTCCGCTTACCGTTCAGCTGCCGGCTGGCGCTGATTCTGGCCGCTGTGCCGGTGCTGGTGCTCGGCGTCTATGTTCCCAAACCGCTGCATGATCTTCTGACACTGGCCGCCGCTGCGGTAACGAGATGAAACCCCATGAACCCCAATGAATTGAAGGAACAGATCGAAAGCCGCTGGCTCGGACAAGCGCAGCACGGCTTCGAGGCCTCGACATCGACGACCGAAGTGAGGTGCACCCGCACGATGCTCGTCGAGCTGTGCCGTCGAATGGTCGAGGAGTGGGATTTCAGTTTCGCGGGTCTGATCGTCGAGGAAGGTGCAGCCGAGTGGCAATTGCGCTATGCGTTTTACGGCGAAGGCGGGGCCGGCTGGGTGCACGTGCTGGTGAGCGCGCCGCTTGCGGAGAATGTCTTCCCCAGCGTCGTCGAATGGATTCACGCGGCGGACTGGCACGAGCGGGAAGCGGAGGATCTGTTCGGCGTGCTCTTCGAAGGGCATCCACATTTGGGCGATTTCGTGCTCCACAACGACGCCTGGCAGGAAGGGGTCGCGCCGATGCGCCACGGATTTGACGCGCAGGCGGCGCTGCGCAACCGCCTTCCGGACGCCGACTGGCGGCCGCGGCGCATCGTCCAGGAACCGGGCGCGTTCGTCATGCCCATCGGCCCGATATTCTCGGGGGTCACGGAATCGGTCCACTTTCTCCTTGAAACCGTCGGCGAAGACGTCATTCGCTCCTCGACGCGCCTGTTCTACAAATGGCGCGCCGTCGAGAAACTCGCCGAGGGCAAGACGGTCGATGAAGTCCTACTGCTGGCGGAACGGTTCGCGGCGACGACGGCCTTCGCTCACGGACTGGCCTTCGCCCAGGCCGTCGAGTCGATCGATGGCGCGCAAGTGCCGCCACGTGCGCGCACTCTGCGCGTGTTTCTGGCCGAACTCGAGCGGCTGCGGCAGCATGCCGGCGCGATCCAGGAAATCTGCGAATCCACGGCGTTGGTCGTCGCCACCAGTCAGGCGGGAATTCTGGAGGAGGAGCTGCTGCGCGTCTCGGGCGAATTCACGGGACATCGCTACCTGTTCGGCCTGCTCGCTCCGGGCGGGCTGCTCTGCGATCTGCCGTCCGAGGCCTGCCGCAGGGCGCTCAGCCGGTCGCAAAACATACTGAAGCGGCTGAATGAGCTCGAGCGGCGGCTCAGCATCTCCTCAAGTTTCCTCGATCGGATCGAGGAAGTCGGCCTTATCCCGGCGGCCACAGCGAAGGCCTACAGTCTGGTCGGGCCGGTTGCACGCGCGTCGGGACTCGCCCGCGATTTGCGCCGCGCGCAGTCTTATTCCGGCTACGAGGCTTTCAATTTCGACGTACCGACCGAACAGGAAGGCGATGGCTATGCCCGACTTCGGGTGTTGTTCGCCGAAGCCCGGCAATCGGTACGCATCATGGAACAGGCGGCGGCGGCCTTGAAGGAAGGCGATGTTTGCCGGCCGGTGCATTTGCGACGTGGTGCTGCGCTGGGATCGGTCGAGGCGCCTCGCGGCGCAACCTTCCACTGGGTGAGGCTGGATGAAGCAGGAAGGATCGCACGCTACCGCGTGATCTCGCCGTCGTTCACGAACTGGCACAGCTTCCACCTCGCCGCGGAGAAATTCGCGTTCCAGGATTTTCCCATCATTCTCTCGACGTTCGATTTATCCGTGGCCGAGAACGACCGATGACAACGACAGCGGCGGGCAATGTATGAGCCAATGGGTCATTAAGGGCATTCGCACCGGAATCAAGACGACCGCCTATCCGCGCGACGCAGAAAACGCCCCGGGTGTCACGCCGGGACTGCCTCGCGGTGGCAGCTTCGGCGCCGACGCTGCGGCGCTCGTCGAACGCTGCCTCACGCACGCGCTCAATCGAACGGGCGGAGAAATCTCGGTCGACAGCCGCCAATGCGTGCACTGCTACCGCTGCGTCCGCGGCGTCGAACATCCGCTGAACTGGGAGACGACCTACGAATGGGCCGGCGCCGGTGCGCCGTCGCGGCCGACCAATGAATTGGGGCAGCCGTTCCAGCGCTCAATCCACATCCTGGTCGTCGACGCGGGCGACTGCGGCGCGTGCTTGAACGAGGTGAAGCAGCTCAACAATCCGTATTACAACATGCACCGGCTCGGCTTTTTCATCACGCCGACCCCACGCCACGCGGACGTGCTGCTGGTCGTCGGTCCGGTGACCGATCAGATGCGCTTCGCGCTGAAGAAGGTCTACGACGCCATGCCGACACCGAAACGGGTCGTCGCCGTCGGTGCGTGCGCTCTGTCAGGGGGCGTGTTTGCGAAAAGTTTCGTGTGTGCGAACGGCGTGGCAGACGTGCTGCCGGTGGACGTGGAAGTGCCCGGAAATCCACCGCCGCCGCTCGCCATCCTGCACGGCTTACTCGCGGCGGTCGGACGCAAACCAGCAGAAGTGCTCGCTTCTGCCGGATACACGCCGGCTGCAGCGGGACGCTAATGAACACAGGGACACTCGTTATCGTGTTCTTTGCGACCTGCGGCGCCGGCATCCTGCTCTCGTTGGCGGTGCGTCCGACGTACCAGGGAATCGTTCTCGCGTGGCTCGGCTCCCTCGCCGCCGTCGCGGCGGTCGCGCTGGGCGCCGAAGTTCTTCTGACCGGCGCGGTGTTCACCCAATCTCTATGGTCGTTGTCCGGCCTGGCAACGCTGACAGCGCGCCTCGACGGGCTCTCGGCCGCGTTCGTGCTCGTCGCGGGATTCGTTCTTCTCCCCGCCTCGATCTACGCCGGTGGTGAACTGAGACGCGAATCGCTCCGCGGCCACGCGCGGGCGTTCACGTTGCTGCTTCTGGCCCTGTATGCGTCGGTCGTTCTCATCCTAATCGCGGGCGACGCGCTGCTGTTCCTGCTGGCGTGGGAGGTCATGTCCATCCTGTGCTACTTGCTCGTGGTGAGCAACCCGGACCGGGAGGAAGGCCAACTCGGCTCCGCGTATCTGTTGCTCGCCATGGGCGAGGCCGGAACGCTCGCGGCCGCACTCGGCTTCCTCGTGCTGGCGCTCGGCGCGAGCTCACTGGAATTCGACGCGCTCAAATCGGGCGCATCGGCGCTGGGCGCGAACGCCCGCTGGGGAGTCTTTCTTCTCACGTTCTTCGGCTTCGGCGTGAAGGCCGGCCTGACCCCAGTGAACTCGTGGTTGCAGCCCGCTTACACGGCCGCACCGCGCGCGTTTGCGCCCGTGCTTGCGGGCGCAACGCTGAACCTTGGCCTGTATGGCATCCTGCGTGTCAACGCCGATCTCATGCCGGCCGCGCAGGCGGGGACGGGTCTACTCGCACTCGTCGTCGGGACCGCTTCTGCGCTGCTTGGAATTCTTTACGCGACCACCAACAACGATCTCAAGGCAATGCTGGCGCACAGCTCAATCGAAAACGTCGGCATCGTCGTCGCCGGCTTCGGCGCGGGAATGGTGTTCGTCGCTACGAATCATCCGATCCTCGCGGCCATCGCCTTCGTCGCGGCGCTCTATCACATGATTAATCATTCGCTCTACAAGGCGCTACTGTTTTTCGGTGTCGGCGCCGTGGAGACGCAAACCGGCACGCGCGACATGGACCAGCTCGGCGGCTTGATCAAATGGATGCCGCTGACTGCGCTCGGCTTCCTCGCCGGCACGCTTTCGATCGCCGCGTTGCCGCCGTTCAACGGCTTCGTCAGTGAATGGCTCACGCTGCAGACGATGCTGCGATCGGCGGAGCTGTCTTCGACCGGCGCGAAGATCGTCTTCGCCCTGTGCGGAGCCGGACTTGCGCTGACAGCGGCGCTGGCGGTGACCTGCTTCGTGAAAGTGTTCGCGATGAGCTTTTTAGGAATGCGCAGGCTCGACGGGGAGCGGCGGGTGACCGAAGCCGCCCCGGCCTCGCTTACCTCCATGGCCATCCTCGCAGTGCTTTGCCTCGCCTTCGGTGTACTGCCGACATACGTGATCCCAATGCTCGATCCGGCGTCGATGCAGCTTAGCGGGACCAGCGCGTCCGACGCGCTGGTCCCGCCGTTCTTTGCCTCGGCTCAGGGGCATGGCGCGTTACCGGAGCGATTTGTCGGCGAATTCCATGATCTGGGTGCGCAGGCGGGACAAGCTGTTTTGCCCGGACGCGGGCTGGTGGTGTTGCATCGAGGCGGCACGGAAAATCCGGTGATCTTCGCCATGTCCACCTCCTACATGCTGCTGGCGCTCCTCGGTTTGCTACTTCTGACCTACCTCGTCATCCGTTTGTGGCTGACGCGCCATCGGCGATGGGCGCGGCGCGAGCGCTGGGACGGTGGGGTACGGCGGTTGCTGCCGGAAATGACTTACTCGGCAACGGGATTTTCCAATCCGGTGCGGGTGATCTTCGACGCGATATTCCGCCCGACGACGGTCGAGGATACGCGCGAGACGGTGGCGGAGCATTTTCGCATGGCCATCCGGCGCGAGAAGGAGCGCGTACACCTGGTCGACCGATTGGTGTTCCAGCCGGTGAGGTCGGCGACCCTGTGGTTCGCGCACGTGCTGGCGGCCATGCACCACGGGCGCATCAACGCCTACGTGACCTATGCATTCGTGGCCTTGCTGACCGTGTTTGCCGTGCTGCTGCTGTCTTGACGCGAACCTGCGGGCACGGGCGCAGGCGCGCCACGGCGGCCGGGCCGCTTTCCCGTCAGTACACTTGCCGATGGCCGCCCATTCCGACGCCTGCGCCGCGCCGCACGCGAGCAGCAGCGCCAGCATTATTGTTTTCTGCATTCCTTTAGCCTCCCTGCCGGCAGGCTCCCACGCGACCGAGGGTCGTCACAACAGCGCCCTTAGGCGCGTATACGCGCGCATCGAAACATCCGCATGACGTAAGCGGGCGTTTGCGTGACGTGTGCCCGGCAGGAGTTCACAGAATAGACACGCGCCGTCGTCTTGACTGATTTTGCGGGCTGGATCGCGGTGACGTGTATGGCGTTGAGCCCAACATCGGGACCTATGGATGCCGTCAATTCCATGGAGCAATTGAACGTGCGTACAGTTTTCTTATCTTTGATGGTTGCCGCGAGCGCAGCCGGTTGTGCCGTGCAGCCGGTCCAGCCGGTCACCGTCGTCGAGCCTGTGGCGCCGGCTGCGGCTCACGCTGGCGGATTCTACGCTCTGGGCAGCGAACCGACCGCACCGCCTGCGATTCCGCATCCGTCATTCGCGCAAGCGCATCCAGGCTTCATGGCGGGTTTGCGTAACATAGTTAAGGCTGCCGTCGCTGTAGCGAGAGCCAAAGCAGGGACTGCGAAATAGTGTGGCAAAGGCCCTCCTCGCGAGCGGGCGCGGCCTCCTTCACTCAGATCGCCGCCCTCGCAGCCTCGATCGGCAGGAGCATGACTCGCTCGCCGAGTGGACACCGCGAATGTCCTTGGTGCTTTGAGAGCATGCACTTGCTTTGCGAACTCTGTATAAGCAACTCATCGTACGGCGCTCGCGCGGTACACCCCCTCTAACGCGCCCTAAGAGCTGCTACCGCTGCATCTCCATGATGGCGGATGGGGACAGCATGTTCGCGTTGAGATTGGCCATGATCCACAGCGACCCTGAGACGATGAGCGTCACGATCAGCACGCCGAAGGCGAGCGCGACCACATTGTTGGTGTTGTCCGGGCCCGTACTGATGTGCAGGAAGAATACTAAGTGCACACCCATCTGAGCGATGGCGAGCACCGCAAGTCCCGCCGGCACGCCGGGAGACCACAGCAGGTCGGTTTGCGAAACAATGAACGAGGCCCCCGTGAGCAGCAGGGCGAAGACGAGGCCGACGGTGTAGCTCAAAAAGCTGCCCGTGTGCGCGCCTTCATCGGCACCGGGCGCCTTCTCAGTGGCTGCTGCCTGCACTCCCGCATGTTCTTCCATCATCGGGCTCCCATCAAGTAGACCAAGGTCAGCAGCGCCACCCAGATGATGTCGAGCGCGTGCCAGAACAAACTAAAACAAAGCAGCCGGCGCAGCACGAAATCTCGCGGTCCCCGCACGGCGAATTGCGCCACCATGAAGGTCATCCACAAGAGGCCGGCGGTGACATGCGCACCGTGCAGACCGACCAGCGAAAAGAAGGCCGAGAGAAAGGCGCTGCGCGAAGGGCCGGCGCCGCTCGCCACCATGCGCGCGAATTCACTGATCTCCAAGCCAAGAAAACTGGCGCCGAGTACGAAGGTGAGGGCAAAGCTTAAGTAGAAAGCGCCCACGTGGCGTCTGCTGACCGACAGGATACCGAGGCCGCAGGTATAGCTCGAGAACAGCAGACAGAGCGTTTCCACGCCGACATGGCGCAACTCAAACAGATCGCGCGCGGCAGGGCCCCCGGCCGTCTGTCCGGACTGCACTGCGTAGGTCGCGAACAGTGTCGAGAACATGATGATGTCTGAGAGTAGGAAGATCCAAAAACCGTAAGCGACAACGATGCGCACCGGCGCCGGTCCACCGTCGCTGCGGCTGTGCGCTGTCGCCGGCGCCTCCGGCCCGCCGAACTCCGCAGTGGCCGCCTGAGTGCTCATGCGGGATCCATCGGCCGCAGCCGGGCCCGCTCGGCGCTCGCCAACTCCTCGCCCGACACGTGGTGCTCGCCACGCTCGATCCACCCGAAGGCGAGCAACGTCAGAGCAGCACATGCCAGCCCGAGGATCGCCATCCACCGGATGTGCCAAATCATCGCAAAGCCCATGACTACGGCGAAGAAAGCGGTGATGAACCCGTTAGGACTGTTCGTGGGCACTCCGATCGAGTCGTACCGCGCAGCCGGCACCGCGGGCCCGCGTTGCTTCATGGCCCAGAATGCGTCCAACGACTCGACCTGCGGCATTACGGCAAAATTGTAGGCGGGGGGCGGCGAGGCGGTGGACCATTCGAGCGTCCGGCCGTTCCAGGGATCGCCGGTGCGGTCGCGACGGCGCTCGCGCGTGCGGATGCTGAGCACCAGTTGAATGATGGTCGCGACGATGCCGCAGAGGATGATGAGCGCTCCAACCTCCGCCACGATCAGATAGGGCTGCCAGCTTGTATCGGCGTAATGCTGCATACGCCGCGTCATGCCGAGGAGTCCCAAGATGTAGAGCGGCATGAACGCCAGATAAAAACCGATGAGCCAGCACCAGAAGCTCACGGCGCCCCAGCGCCGGTCGAGCGTGAAACCGAAGGCTTTCGGGAACCAGTAGGTGTAGCCTGCCATGGCGCCGAAAATGACGCCGCCGATGATCACGTTGTGGAAGTGCGCAACCAGAAACACGCTGTTGTGCAGTACGAAGTCGGCCGGCGGCACCGCCAGCAGCACGCCGGTCAATCCGCCGATGACGAAGGTCACCATGAAGCCGACGGCCCATAGCACAGGCACCTCGAAGCGCACGCGCCCCCGCCAGAGGGTGAACAGCCAGTTGAACACCTTCACGCCGGTGGGGATGGCGATGATCATCGACATGATGCCGAAGAAGGCATTCACGTCCGCGCTGGCGCCCATGGTGAAGAAGTGATGCAGCCAGACCGTGAATGAGAGCACGCAGATCGCGAACGTCGCCAGCACCATGGAGCGATAGCCGAACAGCGGCTTCCCAGAGAACGTGGCGATTACCTCGGAGAAGACGCCAAAGGCCGGCAAAATCAAAATGTAAACTTCCGGGTGGCCCCAGGCCCAGAACAGATTCACGTACATCATCATGTTGCCGCCGCCACCGTTGGTGAAGAAGTGCATGCCCGCATAGCGATCGAGCAGCAGCATGCCGAGGGTCGCGGTCAGGATCGGGAAGGCGGCGACAATCAGCATGCTGGAGCACAGCGCCGTCCAGCAGAATACCGGCATGCGCATGTAGCTCATCCCCGGCGCGCGCAGCTTCAAGATGGTCGTGACCATATTGATGCCGGCGAGCAGCGAGCCGATGCCGGAGATCTGCAGCGCCCAGAGGTAGTAATCGACGCCCACATCGGGCGAGAATTGCAGCTCCGAGAGCGGCGGATAGGCCATCCATCCGGCGCGCGAGAAGTTGCCCACGACCAGCGAGACATTCACGAGCAGTGCTCCCGTCGCGGTCAGCCAGAAGCTGATGGCGTTCAGCACCGGGAACGCCACGTCGCGTACGCCGAGCTGCAGCGGCACGACGAAGTTCATGAGCCCCACGACGAAGGGCATCGCCACGAAAAAGATCATGATGGTGCCATGAGCGGAGAAAATCTGATCATAGTGTTCGGGGGGCAGATAGCCTTGCGCGCCGCCCGCGGCGAAGGCGAGCTGCGATCGCATCATGATGGCGTCGATGAAGCCGCGCAGCAGCATCACCAGCGCCAGCAGCACGTACATCACGCCGATCCGCTTATGATCCACGCTGGTAAGCCACTCGCGCCACAGATACGGCCACCAGCCCTTCCAGGTAGCCAGTCCCAGGACGGCGAAGACGCCAAGGGTCACGAACAAAGAGGCCGCCATCGGTATCGGCTGGTCAAACGGAATGGCGCTCCAGCTCAACTTGCCCAGCATCTAGTTCTCCTGGCGCGGCGCGCCGACTCCGTGCGGCGGGCTGCCATGCTGCGCGGTGGATTGCACAATGCGTTCGAACAGTGTTGGATCGACGCTGCGGTAGGTCTGGATCTGAGTGCTGCGGGCGGTGCGTGCCAGTTGTGAGTAGACGGCGGCGTCGAGCGCTGCCCCTTCTCCCCGCGTTCGCGTGAGCCACGCGTGGAATTCAGAGTCCGGGACGGCGTGCACCACGAAGCGCATATCCGAAAAGCCGTCGCCGCTGAAATTTGAGGACAGACCCGGGTAATCGCCTGCTCGTTCGGCCAAGAGATTGAGGCGCGTGATCGTGCCGGGCATGGTGTAGATCTGACCGCCGAGCTGAGGCACGAAGAAGGCGTTCATCACGGTGGCCGAGGTCAGCATGAACTCGACCGGCGCGCCGGTTGGAACCTCGAGCTGGTTGAGCGTTGCGACCTCGAGGTCCGGGTAAATGAACAGCCACTTCCAATCGAGCGACACGGCTTCAATTCGAATCGGTTTGGCGGCGGCTGCGAGCTTGTGGGGAGGATCGAGCGCGTGCGACCCGGTCCATGCGACTCCTGCCAGCAGGATCACCACCATCGCCGGAATCGACCACACCACCAACTCGATCTGGCCCGAATAAGACCACTCCGGCCAATAGACGGCACGCTTGTTGGAGGCGCGATACCACCACGCAAAGACGAGCGTGAGCACGATCACCGGCACTACCACCACCAACATGATGGCAGTGGCGTTGAGCAGAATCAGCCGTTCGGCCGATCCGACCGGGCCCTGCGGGTCGAGCACGCCCGCTTGGCGGCAGGAGGTGAGCAGACAAGCAACTGCAGCGAGCGCCGCTATGCCGCGCGTTCCGCAGAGGCGCGTACTCTCCTGAAATGGCGCAAGAGGCGGGAGGCGCTGCACGCCATTGCTCTCCGGGTGCTGGGAACGCGGCTTAGCTTGCAGTACATTGCCATAATTGTTTGTAGGCCAGTCGCTTCTGAACGCGTAGGAGCCTGCCCACGCGGCGCGCTCAGCGCTTGCTGCGCAACCTTGCCGCGCACATCACCGCAACTCCCGACCTCATCAGCCGGACCTCGTCGAGGCCGCCGATGGTGCATTGCGACAGATGCGGGAAGCACGCTGTCCTTACCGTTAACGGAGTCACGCATCTCGGATTGCAAGGCTGGAGGACGGATTCTAAATAGACACTTACGCTTAAATCTAGCCGCTACCAACCAGACAGCTGCGACACGACTTCGGGTAATACCGCCGTCCCTTCTTCTCGAACCGCATCTAGCTCCTTCGGATTCAGCCCCAACACTTTGAGGATCGTCGGGGCGACCTGTGTCGTCGTCGTGGTGGCGGAGACCGTCGTGGCCTTTAAGCTTGGGTTGGCAACTAGCATGATGACGTTGGTATCGTCATGCCCGAATCCGCGGTGGTCTTCGATCGTGGTCGAGCTGCCGGAATAGGTCACGCCGACGTTCGGCGTCACGATGATGTCCGGCGTGCGCGGACTGTGAACCGGCATCCTTGATTGACCAGGTTTGAGGTCATATCGGCGGGCAAGCCGGACCAGGGAATTCTGGGAAGAGTTTCAACACGACCAATAGCTTGCTGCGTAACCAGCTGATCAGAATTGGACGCCGACGTATGGTCAATGTCCAACGCCGGTTCACACCCTTTTGTAATGCCCCTATCTGACAGTCAGCCCCAATCGGGCTCGTGTGCTTTACGATGTACTTGTGCTATATATGGTGAAATATAACGCGTTCTTACAGCGGTGGCCGCCAGCATTCTGGGAGGGGGATAACCGTGAAAAAGTCAGTGCTGGTCTTGGCAGTCATGAGCGCAATCGCGAGCGTCGCGCGCGCGGAGCCCGCCGCCGATCTTCCAACCGCCGAACTGGCTCCGGCTGCTCCACCCACCCCCGCAGCCTGCACGAGCTTTCGGGAGTTCGTCGCCACCGATTGCTCGCTGACCTGGCACGGCGTCACCCTGTACGGCGCGTATGACGTCGGGGTGGGCTGGGTCAGCCACGGCTTACCGGAAAACGGCTATAACTATGAAGGCGAATCGCTGATCAACCGGAACGGCAATCACTCCCAGTGGGTCATTGCGCCGAACAACCTGCAGCAGACGGGTCTGGGCATCAGGGGCAAGATAGAGTTTATGGACGACTGGTACGCTGTGTTCAACGCTTCGACCGGCATCAATCCGCAGTCCGGCCAGCTCGCCAACATGGCAGCCACCAACACCACGAACAATGGCCTACCCAGGTACGCTTATTCGGAAACCGGCGATGGTGCGCGCGCGGGCCAAGCCTTCAATGACGAACTCTATGCCGGCGCATCGTCCACGTATTTCGGCACGCTGACCTTCGGTCGTCAGCGCGCTCTCGGTACCGATGCGATGCTCGTTTATGATCCGGCCGGCGGCGCCTACGCCTTTTCGTACATCGGGTATAACGGCACGATGGCCGGCGGCGGCGACACCGAGGACACCCGTTGGGACCAGGCCGTGAAATATCGCTTCAGCTATGGCCCGGTCCATTTCGGCGCGATGTATAAATTCGCCGACGGTTCGGGCGGCTGCTACTCCGCCTCTGCAACCTGGTCCGCCGCCACCTGTACGCCGGAGGCGGCGCATAACACCGCCTATGGATTCGACCTCGGCGGAGAGTACGACAAGTTCTCCGCCGACGTCGTCTTCCAACACTACAACCAGGCGATTAGCGTACTGAACCCCTTGCTGGGGCCTGAGAGTCTGTCGGCGCCCTATCAGTCGACCACCAACAGCATCAATACGAACCCCATCACCGGGGCCAACCTGATCGGAACGGACAACACCGAATATGGCATCGTGACCGACAACACGGCCATTATGCTCGCTGCCAAGTATACCTGGGACCCGTTCAAGTTCTATGGCGGCTACGAACACATCCAGCAGTTTAACCCGTCGAACCCGTTGGGCGTTGGCGCCTCTGCCCAGGGCGGTTATCTCTTGAGCGGCGTCGAAGACAACAATCTTGATCGTCCCAAGATCGTGCAGATCTGGTGGACGGGCGTGAAATACACTTACGACATCAAAACTGACATCACTGTGTCCTGGTACCATCAGCAGCAGAACGACTTCCGTCTTCCGTCGACTTGCTCGCCCGCCGCCGGTTTCCGCGCTTCCTGCGCGGGCACCCTCAACGAGTTTTCGCTGTATGCGGATCATCACTTCACCAAGCGTTTCGACGTTTTTGCCGGAATTGCGTATTCCGACGTGAGCGGCGGTCTGGCCATCGCCATTCCTCACGGCCCCGGCGTCCACTACTGGCACGACAACAATACTGCTCCGACAGTGGGTGCTCGTTTCACCTTTTGATTGTTTCCCGCGGCGGGCTCAATGGAGAGCCCGCACGGGCACCTGAAGCGAACGGGCAACGTACGCGAATACCGGAGAGCTAGCATGAGAAAAATTTTCAGACTTGAGATGACGCTTTGGCTGGTGCTCTTCTGCCTACCAAGCTCGGCCGCGCAGACCGATAAACCAACCATCATCGTTTTCGCCGCCGCCTCTTTGACTAATGCACTACAAGAAGTTGGCGATGGTTTTATGAAGGATTCCTCGATTCCCGTGAAATTCTCCTTTGCGGCAAGCTCCACTCTCGCCCGTCAAATCGAAAACGGCGCGCCGGCGGACGTGTTTTTCTCGGCGGATCTAGAATGGATGGATTACCTTCAGACCCGGAAGCTCATTCAGGTCGCGACGCGACACGATGTGCTGGGCAATCACTTGGTGTTGGTGGCGCCGGTCGCCAGCAAGATCACCTTACACATCGCTCCTAATTTTCCGCTTCTGCCCGCGCTGGGCAATAGCCGCTTAGCGATCGGTGATCCTGATGGCGTACCAGCGGGTCGATACGCGCACGAGGCGCTCACGAAACTTGGCGTCTGGAATGCCGTTGCGGATCGACTGGCGCGTGCCGACAGCGTGCGATCGGCACTCGCGTTCGTGGATCGCGGCGAGGCGTCGCTCGGTATCGTGTACCAGACCGATGCCTTGATCGATAAAGATGTGCGCGTGGTCGATGTATTCCCCGACAGCACTCACTCGCCCATAATTTATCCGATTGCTCTTGCGAGCGGGGCCAAGGCAGATGCTGCAAAATTCTTGTCCTACGTCCAAAGTCCGGCCGCCGACATTGTTTTCAAGCGCTATGGCTTTTTAGCTTTATATTAGCGTTTGGCGATTTCCCCGGCGGACGGGCTGAACGTGGTATCGACTTGGTCATCGATTCTCGGGTCAATCTCTGCATATCCAAACAGATCATTCACGAGGTGCTGGGCGTATTGGCACAAAAATTCTCGAAAGGACCGGAAGAGCTGGCCAGAACAGCAGTATTTTTATCTGAATTGACTGAACTGGTCGTTCCCCGCAAGAAATTAGCTGTTCTCGACGACGAGCGTGACAACCGCATTCTCGAGTGCGCTGTGACAGGGCACGCTGACATTATAGTAACTGGCGATCGGGCAATGCTGGATCTCAAGAAATATCAGGAGATCCGCATACTCTCGCTCAGCCAATTCCTGGATGAAATCTCTATTCCCGATCCGTAAGCGGCGCCAATGGCAATTCCCTCGGCCATGTGGCTCACTGGATCGGGTTTTGGAACGACGTTGAGCTGCAACGCTGACGGAACCGCGAGCGGAGCGCTCTTGGCTCGTAGACTGAGAGCACGCAAGACCGCCTGGGCGAGATAACAGCCTGGTACGCGAAACGCGGTCGGCGACTGCCAGCAAATACGCCTTGGGGCCTCATCGAGAACTGAACGAACGGCGTCGATGCCAGTGTGAGCGCGTTTCAGATTCCGAGTGCTGGCGCTCATTGCAGTGAGCGTCGCACGGAGTATCGTTCCAGTGGCTGACGCGCAAAGAGTCATGCGTAGGGTGGCGTGTGGTGTCGTCGGATAGCGACAGTGGCCGACGCTCAGCTACGCCTTGGGGGACATATGAGCGTAGAGCCAAGTGAATTGATAAGTGAGGTCTGGACCCGATGGCAGGGACACGTCATCAATGGCGTGTTCCCCTTGGGACGTTTTCTGGGTTGTTCGGATCACAGCGGCGTCTTCCTCACCAGGTCTGCGTCGCCAGGCCTTTCGGAAGTCGCGATCAAGCTCGTTCCCACCAATCGGGCCCTGGCGGAGTCACAACTGCCGCGATGGAAGAAGGCTGGCAGCCTCGCTCATCCGCAGCTGCTTGGCCTGTTGCAGTGGGGCGGATGCCAGCTTGACGGGCTGCCCTATCTGTACGTCGTCATGGAGTACGCCGACCAGACTCTTGCGCAGCTATTGCGACACCGCGCCCTGACGGATGACGAAGTGCGAGAGATGCTGCGGCCGACCCTGGACATGCTAGCGTTCCTGCATAGTCAAGACCTGGTGCAAGGCCAGTTGAAGCCCGCAAACATTCTGGTCGTGGGAGATCGGCTGAAGCTGGCGAGCGACACGATTCGTCGCGTCAGCGAAGGCACGGTGAGCCTCAACGCGCCGATTGCGTACGATCCTCCGGAAGTCCGGCACGGAAGCAATTCCACTGCCGGGGATATTTGGGCTCTCGGTGTCACCCTGCTCGAAGCGCTCACTGGCCGTCCGCCTTCGGGCTTGGGCGAGCCCGGGGAAGGTGTCACGCTGCCGGCCGATTTCTCGCCGACATTCCGCGACGTCGTGGCCCGTTGTCTGAGCCCCAGCCCGAAGGATCGTCCCAGCGTGACGGAGCTCTTGGCCTGGGCCGGCGGGCCATCGGCGTCTGTGCCGGCCGCGCCCATTGAGCCCGCGGCGGCCGTACCACCCGAGCCGAGACCACCCGAGCCAGCGCCGCCGCGGACTCCACTCCCGCCAACTGCGACTGCTCCCGAAGCGGCGGGGCCCGCGCCGCCCATGGCACAGTCTTCGAAGCCGCGAGCCTTGCCTGCCGCGGTGCTCGGAGCGGTCGTGATTCTCGCGGTGGGTTGGTCCGGAATTCGCTTACTCAGATCGCATTCCACTCCGGCTCCACCTCCACCTCAGAACGGGTCACTGTTACAAACCCCAGGCGCCGCGCCGGTGGCAGGGGATGTTCGGGCACCTGTCTCTGCGGAATTGCCCACGACGCCGGGGCGGAGCGATGTGGCCACGTCGTCATCGGCACTCCACGAGGTGATCCCTGAAGTTCCGCACAGCGCCCATCGAACCATCCGCGGACATATCAAAGTGTGGGTGCGAGTCATCGTCGACCAGGACGGTTCGGTATTTGCCGCCACTCTGGATCGAACTGGTTCGAGCAGATATTTCCGGCGCCTCGCCATTGAGGCGGCCAAGAAATGGACGTTTCCACCGATCGACACCCCGTCCCGGCGCCTGATGCAGGTTCGATTCGACTTCAGTCGCGACGGCACCACGGGCCGTGCCGTGACGCTCGACTAAAACGGTGGCAACGGTCGCCGCTCTCGGGGCTCCTGGGCATCGACGGGTGCCGCTCCAGCACCGCCCGAACTGCCTTCTCGATGAGACCGCGTTTGGCAGAATCGCAAGCACATATAGAGTCAGTTGCCGCATGCGGGCAGCAGCCGAGCACCACTTATGCCGGGAAACTACATGCGGCAGGTAGGCGGTTGACCGTCGCGTGATCCGTCGTGGCTGTCGTTCACTGCCTCACGGATTCGCTTGGTATGCGGTCCTTACCGGCCAATACCGGGCAGTGCCGCTACCGAACGGGGCAGCGTCCATGGGACCGCGCGCGAGCTAGACTACCTCACGCGCTTGTGGTACGAGCACCGTGGCGTCAGTCAAGCGGTCGGCGCAGGCACGGCGGCCGCCCGCTCTTTATTCAACAGTCCGCTAACCTGCGCGTTTCTTTCCCTTTTGGGCAGTACTTTATGCCTGTTGGTCTAATGGTATTAGCGTGGGCATGAGGGGACGCTGTGGCTGTTCTAGCAAGAAAATTTGCGGAGCCCGGATCTTCCGCTGCGTTTTCAGCTGCGGATCAACCGCGTTCTAAAATGGCGTCGATTACAACGAAGCAAGGCGTCAAAAAGCGGGGACTATCCTACAGCCGCCCAAGGACCAATCCGAGCAGCAGCTCGACCACTTCGAGCTCCAGGGCCGGCTTGCACTGAACCACCCAAACATGGGAGATGACCATGAATACAATTGCTACAAAGATGCTGATTCGGGTCCTGGCCATCACAGCGCTCGTCGCTGGCGCGATTGGCACCGCAATCGCCGGCTACTGGACCTATGATGCCTACGGTATCCCGGTCGATGGTCCGACTTGCTACAGCCAGTTTGTTCGCACCGGCCCGTTTACCGGCTTTTGGACTCAGGTTTGCGAGTGATCCCTTTCACTGCCGAGTATGAGTCGGGGGTGTTAAGTCGATACAGTTTTCATCGCCCTTACGGGTCGTGGACTTTAGACATCTGGACTTCTGCCACGCGTACCGCGTTGAGACAACCCTCTGCTGCGCCTTGGTAAGCACGCATACCCAACATCACAATGTTGCGCATTTGACTGCCGGATAGCTGCCGGTCACCGCCGTCAGGAGTGGGTCGATGGCAGTCAACCGCGCTGCATTGCAGATTTAAACGACGCACTTAAGCTATCAAGTTAAATTTGACATAGCATGATGCGGACTGCGATAGACGCGGCGCTTTTGTATGGGCAACGTTGCCCTCAATCGATGAGCGCACGAACATCCCTCCATGAATTCCATCGATGCGCCAGGCCAAGGGAATAGAACCGATGAAGATTAGAGCCGCGACTGAGGCCGCGGTCTACCGATTTACGTGGTGGGACCGCCACGCTGGCAAAGAGGTAGTCTCGCCGCGCTCTGCCACGCTAGAGGCGATCAGTAGGTGCAAGGGAACACCCATTGAGGATACACGGCTAGTTGTTAACTCCCGCGACGTGGATTCTAACGGGTTTTATTCGATACCGAATGGCTGATAGCCGGCGTCCGCACTTGCACTAGCGAAACGGATGACTGAGGCGAGGACCCCGGATAGCCCCATGCCCTGCAGCGGCCCCAGGCCACCGCTCATGCGCAGCAATTTCCCCGGATCGGCAAATACCACCTGCATATGCTGCGCCTGCCGCTTGCCGGCTATTTCGCAGAAGCAGCCGCCCGCACGCGCATCGATCGATAGCCTGGAGGCGCGACCCCACCAGGTATGGTCCTTCGGCCACCACGAATCGACACTTCCGACCAAGGCCTGCCAAGCGGTCGAAGCATCAACCGCCACGACAGCGGAGTTTTCTATCGTAAACCCGGACGGCGAAGCATCCCTAACCTCCGCCTGCGCAGGCGTCGCCAACGCCGCGGTCGGGATTACGACGAGTGCAATGCGAATTAGGCTTCCAATCACGATTCACCTGCCTCGCCAACGAATACCGTTTTCGCCAGAGCCAATTCAGATTACGAAACACCGCGAACTAGATGCCAATAATAGACAACATCAGCCCCCATGCGAGCCAAAACGCGTGCTGTCTCTTGGCCGATCGCTTACGTGATATCAAGCGGAATTGTACCGGAGCACGTAAGGTTTTTTGCGCGTGCTATGGCGCAATGGGTTAGGCTTTGACGTTGGTATCGAAATTGGCTAGCTCGATAGCGGTCACTCACCAACGCCTCCTTAGGGTCACTTTTGACCGCTCGACCGGGGTTCCCACTCGATTTGCTAATAATCGCCCTGAATGTCGGGTTCCGGGGACAACATCCGGCAAATATCGGCCAAGACCGATCTCACCCTTCCGGATTGCTTTTCCGTCTGCAGCCGGCTAGCTCGTCAAATATCATGCGAATGAGGTGACGGACCGGAATTGCCTGCCACTTAGCCGCCATTCGGAAGTTGAGGTAGGCTAAACCAAGCGATCGACAGGTACCTACCCATTCCTAATCCGTGAGACGGCAGTATCACTCCCGGCGGATCGACGGTTGGAACTTAATATGGGACATGCATCGTCTTGTTATTCACGCTGGAGTATCGCTAGCTTGCTTGTTGCGTTGATCGGGCTGGGAACGCCTGCCAATGCGCAAGCTGAGAGATATTCGATAACGGACCTCGGGACGCTGGGCGGCGGTACAAGCAATGGGCACGGCATCAACGCGAGCGGCCAGGTCACGGGCGAAGCCGTAACCGCAGGCGGCGTGCTTCACGCGTTCCTATATTCCCCCGGCAGCGGCATGATCGACCTCGGGACGCTGGGCGGCGGTACAAGCAATGGGTACGGCATCAATGCGAGCGGCCAGGTCACGGGCGAAGCGGTGACCGCAGGCGGCGTGATTCACGCGTTTCTGTACGCGAAGCGTGTAATGCGTGATCTGAATTCCATGATCGATCCCGCCACTGCGGCGTACATGCGACGATGGGCAACTTCACCTGCCTGGCAGCCGCGCGAAATTGGATTCTGCAGCAGCACGGTTGGGATGTCGATCGGCAGGGTCTGTTCGGCGCTCCTGCGCTTACGGTCGTGCTCGGTGAGGAGGCCCACGCCTCGATCTACAAGGTTTTATCTATGTTAGGTTTAGGACGCGACCGGATATTGCGCGTTCCGTCTGACGACCAAGGACGAATGCGCCCTGAACTGTTGCCGCCCGTAAAGGGGCCGGCCATTGTCTGTATTCAAGCAGGGAACGTGAACTCAGGCGCCTTCGATCCGGCGAGTGACGTCATCGACTGGGCGCGCCGATGCAAGGCATGGGTGCATGTGGATGGCGCCTTCGGCCTATGGGCATTGGCATCCCCGGTTCAGGCCTCGCACGCTAAGGGCTTCGTCGGAGCGGACTCGTGGGCGATGGACGCGCACAAATGGCTCAACGTACCTTACGACTCGGGCATCGCTGTCGTCCGTAACTCCCAAGCTCTTGAGCGAGCGATGTCGATCAGCGGGGCATATCTTCCTCTGGCGAGCGGACACCGCGACGCACTGAACCTCACACCGGACAGTTCCCGGCGTGCCCGGGCTGTCGAAGTCTGGTCAGCGCTTAAGTCGCTTGGACGTTCCGGTTTGGCCGAACTGGTGAACCGCAACTGCAGCCACGCGCGGAAAATAGCCGACGAGCTGAAACAAGCCGGCGTCGAAGTGCTGAACGAGGTTGTCCTTAATCAGGTAGTGGTCACTTTCGGGGATGACGATAGGACGAGGCGCGTCATCGCTGCGATCCAGGATTCCGGCAGATGCTGGTGCGGAGGCAGCACCTGGAGAGGTCGGGCTGCCATGCGAATCAGCGTCAGTTCTTGGGCAACCACTGACGAGGACATTAAGCTTTCGGTTAGAGCAATTCTAGACGCACATCGGGTCGCCTGAGCCTGCGAATGCTTTGGAGCGACGTGCGACCGGAGTATCAAGCATTCCCGTTTTTGCCCGCCCGCGAAATGGGCGAGCATAACGAAGCAGTACTGGGGCCCGCAAAATTCACGCAAAAATTCCAATCGCCAGATACAGCTTATGCCGCAGCCGACGAATCAACAGCGGAGCCCCGTGAGATCAGCAAATCCGCCGAAATGTTGAATCTCTCGCGGAGGCGTCGAACCATGTTCATGCTCAACTCGCGCTTGCCATTCATGACCTCACTGACGCGGCTCGCCGTGCCGAGCAAAGGCACGAGGTCGCTACGTGAGAGGCCATGTTGTTCCATGAGATAGTTCAGTAGATCCGGCAAGGTCGGCACCGACCGCGGCCAACGGCTACGCTCGTAAGCCTCAATCAATCGCGCCTGCGCAACCAACCGAACCCGGTCATCAGACCTGCGAGACCCCATCAGTTTCCCCACCAGCGCTTTCGCCTGGACATGGTCCGCGTCATTCTCGATTGCGATCAAGGTGGTCTTCATCAAATCGTCTCCGCGTTAATCTTGTCGTAGTCCTCATGCGATCCGAAAAAACGAATCATCAGAACACCCGCCTCATATTGCACAACAGCAACCAACCGATAGTCGTTCGCCTTGATGTTGAATACCACTCGGCCGCTCTTGAGAATGCTCGCCTTCGGGTGAGCTGTCTTGACATCTTGAGGCGTTCGCCATTGCGCTGACTCCACTATGGCTCGCCAGGCGTTGTACTGCGACCGCGCCGCCTTGATCCCTTTGTGACCCACCTGGCACTGAAAATATGCCTCGACGATGTCGGTCCCGATCACGATCATTGGTTGCAATATTACCAAATGTTCCACAAAATGGAAATCAACATTCCATATTATGGATTTCTGGACCGATTTGGGATTGGTGCGTTAACGCCGGGTTTGGTGGCGGAGCCTGCTTCGCCGTTGAATCCGCGAATGCAGGGTGCTCGGAACGGACTGTGATTTTATGGTGGTGAGAGAGGGACTCGAACCCTCGACCTCGGCATTATGAGACCCAAGCACCAATGAAATGCCATGGCTTTTAAGCCTCAAACGCCATCTAAACCCACCAGAATCCACCTAACCGGGGCATAAGCAGTTCATCGAGTTCTCGCAGGAACGACGCCCAAGGTTCCGCCGGCACCCGACGGGACCTGGCGCTCAGGTTAGGTCGCATAGGACAGCTGGTCTACCGTAAGACCGGTGAGTAGGTTCCAGTGCAGCGCGAGCGGCGAACGGTTCGAGGCGAGCCAGCGCCGCTCAGCGGGCGGCATTGACTCTCGGCATAGCGTATCTTCGCGAGCGAGACGAGAGTGCTCCAACCTCCCCTCGACGGCCGTCAAGTGCGAATTGCTGGGCAATGGGGCGCCCCTGGTAATTTTCGTGCCGGGTAGGCGCTGATCCTCCGAAGGGGATCCCGGACCGTCGGCTTAATGAAGTTGCAGCGCGGCGCAGTCGGCATTGTGCGGCGTGCCACGGTCCACCAGTCGCAAGCCCGATTCGGCCACGCCGACACTGAACTTCGGTTGCAGCAACGTGCCTTGCACTAACACCGGCGCCTTGATGCGCAGAATCCGCAGCCGTTTGGGCTCACCATGCAGCTTAAGATCCAGCGTCTCGGGGTCGAGCAGCACGCGGCCCTCACCGCTGATGAATACCGGCTCGGTATCGATGAAAAAGCGCGTAGGTTGCATCACGCCGGAATGAATTTCAAAGTCAGCGGCGGCGCAATGCACCGCTACATCACGGCTGCTGCGCGTCAGAGTCAGGCCCAGCCCGCGCAAATCAACGCCGGTCAGTTCCGCCAACGAGGCGCGTATCGTCCCCTGCAACACCCAAGCGCTCAGGTTACCGTCGGCGCCGGCAGCCAGGGCGTGCAGTGAGTCGCCCCGTCCCTGAGCATGGATTTGCAGGAGCAGCGAGCCTTCGTACGGCGACGGCTCGGCCTTATGCGGCATCTGCGCTAACTGCAAGCCCGTGAGTGTCATCTCGATGCGGGTGTGAGCAGGGGTCTGATTGGCATCGGCATCGAGATGCAGCACGAAATTGCCGCCCATGAAATGCCCCGTAACCTCCGGTGCCTTGATCAGGCCGCGCTCGATCGTAAATGGCGCGGACAGCTCACTCACTTCAACTCGCGATAGCAACAAGCGACGGGCGCTGTATTTCCCAGTAGCATCCACGCCCCGAGTTGCCGGAGTGATGAGCTGTACATCGGAAAAAAGTTTGGGCGGCGCGTCGGGATGCGGATCGCGCCCCGCGGCGCGCAGCCCAACATCGGCCAGGCGCAACAGCGCCGAACTCAGATCGGCGTGCACAAGGGTGCGGCCGCTTTTTTGCGTGTCGAGCGACACCTGCCCCTGCACATCGCTTTGGCCCGATACCACCTTGAGATCATCGAATAGCGTTTCGCTGCCCCGACGCACCATGCGGCCGTGCAAGTGAAAGGTACCGGTGTTCGGCAGGCTGACTCCGACCAGATAGTACAAGTCGCGCAAATCGGCGCCGCTGGCGTCAAACTCCGCATCGACCAGGCCCAAATCAAACGGCCGCGGCAGCGAGCCGTGCCCCGTGAAATGCGTACCGCTCGAGGCCTCGTCGAACTCAAATGCATAAGGTTTGTCGGGCGAGGCTGACGGTAACGCATCACCTTTCAAACGAAAGGTGACCGCGCGCTGGTTGAGCGTGCCTGAGCCTTCCATTTGCAAAGGCTGAGCCGAATCCGGGCCGAGGACGGACAGATCGCCGTCATACACGAGGTGCAAGCGCTCATCGACAAGCATCAGATGGGTATGCGCCAGCTCCAGCGCGCGAATCATCGGCAATGGTGCACCCGGAGATTTATCGGGGTCAACGCGCTGCCAGTTGGCGCGTCCCGCGCTGTCACGCATGAAGTGCAGCTGCGCGGTGTCGATTTTAAGGAGACTGAGTCCGGATTGGTGGCTCAGCAGGGGTGCGAATGTCACGGTGAGTTTCGCGACTTCCGCCGTGATCCCCGGCCTGGTCCAGGGCGGGTTGTCGATGGTAACTTGTTCTGCCTCGATCCGCGGGCTTCTGGTTAACAGATGCAGATGCAACGCACCGCGCACATCGATGCGACGGCCGCATTGCCAGGAGACAAAGCGGATGAAGCTCGAGCGCAAAAGATCTGCGTTCCAGGCGAACAGCACCCCCGCCCCGGTCACAATGGCCAGGAGCAACACCGCCGCCGCTGATTTGACCAAACGGTGTCGCATGGGGGAACTCATGTGGTAAAAAATCAGACTTCTTCAATACCAGAAGCCGCGGGATGACGGTAAAGATACTTTGCCGAACTGACACTCACTCTACAAGATAAAAAATCAAAAGTGTGGACCCCATGCTGACGGCAGCCACCGGCAGCAAATAGGAATCCAAACTGATTAAAAATCGTGTGTAGCCAGATCAGTCCTACGTCTTGACGGGGTGACTTCGGAGCGCATTCGTGGGTAGCCAAGTGGTAAGCTTTGTGTTTTGTATACCGGGGCAAGTCAAGGGAGCGCGATCGCGTGTCGTCATTGATTGTTTGTCATGCCTGCGACCTGGTTCATCGTTTTGACAAGATCGCCGCCCCCGGCCGCGCCCGGTGCGTGCGATGTCGCGCCGAGCTCTACCGCACCAACAGCGGAAACCTCGATACCGCGATCGCCTTGGCTGCCTGCGCCCTGGTGCTATTCGTCCTGGCGAATATGTATCCGCTGGTCGCTCTTAAGGTAAATGGCACCACGCGCTCGGCGACCCTGCTCGGCGCCGCGCTCGGGCTGTACCAGCAAGGTTACGCCACCATAGCGGCCTTGGTGCTCTTTACCACCGTGTTGGTGCCGCTCGGCCAGATTCTGACCTTTTTGTATGTGCTGGTCCCGTTGCGCGGTAAGCATCGGACTCCCGGCCAGAATGCATTGTTTCGGGCCTTGACGCCGCTGCGCCCGTGGGTCATGGTCGAGGTATTCATGCTGGGAACCTTGGTGGCGCTAGTCAAGCTCGCCGCCTTGGCGGATGTGGTGCCGCGCGTCGCGCTCATCTCCTATGGCCTGCTCATGCTCACTCTGGCGGCGCTCACGGCCGCCACGCCCACGGAACAATTCTGGCGCTGGGTCGAACGGAGTCGCGCGTGAGCACATGGGTCACGGGACGCAGTTTGGGACTCCTCGTGTGCACCAATTGCCGCGCCAGCGTGCGTGCGATCGGCGCCGACCGCTCGTTTTGCCCGCGCTGTTATACACGCCTGCATGAGCGCAAACCCCGCAGTATTGCCATCACTACCGCTTTGGTGCTAACTGCCGCACTGCTGTACATTCCGGCTAACGTATTGCCAGTCATGCATACGCACACACTGTTCAGCGACGATGACGACACCATCATGAGCGGCGTGATATCGTTGGCGCAGTCGGGATCGTGGCCGATTGCCGTATTGGTGTTTTTCGCAAGCATCGTCGTCCCGCTGTTGAAGCTCATCGTCCTGGGCGAGATTCTATTTGCCGTGGCACGCAAATCCGTGCGCCATCCGCACCAGCGCAGCCGCCTGTTCAGAATCGTCGAGTTCGTCGGCCGCTGGTCGATGCTCGATGTATACGCGGTGTCGCTGCTGGTGGCTCTGGTGCAGATCCAAACGTTCGCGTCGATTGAAGTCCGCCCCGGCGCGCTCGCGTTTGCCGCGGTTGTCGTGCTGACCATGCTTGCCGCGCAATCCTTCGACGAGCGGCTGCTCTGGGACGCGCAAACCATGGCTGAACCGCTCGCTCGTGGCTGAGCCGCCCGCTCCGCCCGACGACTTGCCGAACGCCGTACCCGATGCGCCGCGTCACATGCGCATTCCCTATGTCTGGATCCTGCCCGCAGTGGTGGTGTTGGCCGGCGCGTTCGTCGCAATTGAGCAGCAAATCGCGCATGGACCGAGCATCGATATCGGCTTTCGCAGCGCCGATGACCTGGAGGCGAATAAAACCAAGATCCGCTACAAAGCCGTGGAGATCGGCGAGGTAATGGCGATTCACGTGTCCAAAGATCGAAAACAAGTGATCGTCACGGCGCGTATTCACCGGGATGCGAGTGATTATCTCGTTGAAGATACCCGCTTCTGGGTGGTGCGGCCGCGCGTCACCGGCGGCGGTATCACGGGTCTCGGTACGCTCGTGTCGGGCGCCTATATCGGCGTCGATGTGGGCCACTCGAGCGTGAAGCGACGCGCTTTCACGGGTCTCGAGGTGGCGCCGATTGTAACATCCGGTTTGCCGGGGCGCGAGTTCGTACTGCACGCCGACGATATCGGTTCGTTGGCCATCGGCTCCGCCGTGTTCTACCGACACATTCCCGTCGGTGAGGTAGTGGCGTACGAACTCGATCCCGGCGGCGCCAGCGTCACGATCAAGGTCTTCATCTATTCGCCCTATGACGGCTACGTCACGGCCTCGACTCGCTTTTGGCAGGCGAGCGGCATCGATATGTCACTCGGATCGGAAGGCGTGCAGCTGCGCATGGAATCGCTGTCCGCAATTCTGGAGGGTGGCGTCGCATTCCAGGCCGCGAGCGGCTCGAGCTCGACGGTGGAGGTGCCGCAAGACAGCGCCTTTAAATTGTTTGCGGACCGCGAACGAGCCATGCGAGAGCCCAACATCACGGTTCAAACCTTCATCATGTACTTCAACGGGTCGCTGCGAGGACTTTCGATCGACGCGCCGGTGGACCTACGCGGCATCACGATCGGTGAAGTCAAGAAACTCTCGGTGGAATACGACCGATACGCCGGGGTGCTGCGCTTCCCAGTGGAAGTGGACATTTTTCCGCAGCGTATCCGCGGCCATTCTCGACCGCATGATCACCCGCTCGGCTCGGGAGACTCGTCCGACGCCGCCACCCGAGAATTGGTGGACAGCCTGGTTGCGCATGGAATGCGCGCCGAAATTAAGACCGGCAACCTGCTCACGGGCCAAAAATATGTGGCCATGGATTTTCACAAAGAAGTCCCCGCCGACCACGTGAACTGGGACGAGCGGCCTCCGATCTTTCCGACTACTGCCGGTGCGCTGGATGAGATTCAGGACTCGATCGGAAGTATCGCGAAAAAGCTCGATAAAGTGCCTTACGATGAGATTTCATCGCGCTTGGTGAGCACGATGGCCAGCTTGGATCTGGCCTTGAAGAGTACCGACCGCTTGGTGCGACGAGCCGACAGCAGCATCGTGCCGCAGGTCAACGCCACGTTGCAGGAAGCGCAACAAGCCATGAAAAACGCCAAGGAGGCCTTGGCTCCGGACGCGCCCCTGCAAAACGACCTCAGCGGCACCTTATTGCAGCTGTCGCGCGCCGCAAAGTCCGTCAGCGCACTGGCGGATTACCTGGAGCGTCATCCGGAAGCTCTGATCCGCGGCAAACCGGCAGATCCGCCTTGAGCTCGGCAGGTTCAACCTTGAGACCGATTTGGTACGCATGTGCGAGCTTCGCGCTCCTGTTGGTATCCTGCGTCGGTAGACCCGATCATTTTTACACCCTGGACACGCTGCCGGATGCTGCCCGCGGCGCGGCGGTGGCGCTGACGACTCACGTCCTGCTCAACGTGACCGTGCCCCCTTTGGTCGATCGACGCCAAATGGTGATCAATGCCTCGGGAGACCAGGTTTTGATATTGGAGCACGAACGCTGGGCTGGTTCGCTGGCCGAGCAAGTCTCCCAGACGCTGGCCCGCGACATCGAGAGACGGCGAAGTGACGTGCTCGTCGGTGATCGAGGTTTCGATCAGGCCGGCGCCGTACCCGTTAAAATAAAAGTGGACATCGTGCAAATGTCGGCGCAGAAGGGTGGCCGCGCTACTATCGAAGCGCATTGGCGTATCGTGGATGCCTCTGCCAAGGTCGATGAGATCGGCGGCGACCTCTTCTCGGCGCCGCTCGCTGGCGAAGAGTACACCGCCGTTGCCAGGGGCTTCAGTGAGTGTTTGAGTTCTTTGGCGGACCGTCTGGTCGAAAAATTGCCGGCACATTGAAGTTTATCGACTAAACGGCGAGCTTCTCGAAATGCGTGTGATCATGCAGGCTGTCCGCACAGGGCGCAGTGGATCCGATGGGCAAGATCCTACACGCCCTTCAGTGCGCCACGGACAGAAAACGCGCTGCAGCATTTGACATCTTCTGACGCGGTATGAAGGAACTTCTGCAACAGCTTGACCCCGACTTCTATCGCGAAGCGCGACTACACATTGCGCACATCGAGCTTGAGCAATTACTCCGAGAGCGCAAGGCATTGGCTGACATTGAAAGACGGAGCAAAATCCCCCTCGGGACGTCCCGCCCGGCCGCTGCTATAACGGCGCGCAATCGATAGCAGTCATTCTTCCCACAATGATTGCATGGGCGTCGCTCCACAGTTCGCGGCTCTGGCCGTCTGCCGCCCTCCAGATACCCTGGCGGCCGGCACGCGCGGAGACGTAAAGGATGTAGTTAGGTCCCGTGCGGGGCGAGAGCCCCGTCGCCGAGACCAGCGAGACGGGTTGAGTCGCGCGCTGACCTCCGCTTGCGCCGGGATCAGGGCTGAGCGGCGCGCTCCAGATGCTGGAGCTAGATTCGTCGACGGTTGCTACGAGGCGCGTTGCGTCGGCGCTTGCCGCAAGCGAAGTGTAGCGCTCGAGCCCGAAGCTGATCCGATGGGGCACACGCTGTTCGACATTCAAGGCGTACAGCCACGGACCCGATCCTTGTGGGTCATCGAAGAACCGAAGTAAATTGCCGGCATGTCGGGCTAGCAAGCGTCCGCAGTTAGAAGCAAAGAGGGGACAATTCACGGTGATCGGGAGTGCCGGCGAGTCCGCGGCGGCGATTTTGGAATATAACTTTTGAAGATTCGGATGCGGCAAAGAAGGTCGTTCAGGCCCTGATTGCGTGCATGAGCGGTGGGATTCCGAGGATTTGCGTCGCTCGCTTTAGGTTGTACGCCAGTACATCCAAACTCATCTCGATACTCATCCGCGTTTTCACCTGCATTACACACCCACGTATTCCTCCTGGTTGAACCAAGTCGAGCGTTGGTTCGGCCTGATCACTCAGCGTGCGATCCACCGCGGTTCTTTACTCCTCGGTCACCGACCTGTGCCGTCAGATCGAACGCTTCGTCACGGACCGGCAGCATCCTCACCCTTTTCACTGGACCGCCACCACAGAATCCATCCCATCTCGCACACGGGATAAGTGGCCGGCCGTGCAACCCACCCGCGCTATTCTCCACCCGCAGGGTCTTGCCCTTTAGTGCAATTGCCAGACCCTTTAGTGCAATTGCCAGAGGTACCTCGAGCGTATAACACTGTCGGCGGATTGCTAGTGAGATCAGCTGCTCGCGACATCCCAACCAAATCAACCAAATCAACATTGCTCGGAAGGGACTCATGAAAATCAAAACTGTTTCTGCAATACTGTTTTCGTTGGCCTCGATCATCGGCGCTGCGCATGCGCAAGACGTCATCGTCACCAAAACAACCCCCGATTGGACCGGGTTTTACCTCGGTGCAAACATCGGCGGAGCGTGGAATAACACGTGTAACACCTGGGAGCCTGGCCCCGCCATTACGAGCGGGAGCTATCCCGGCTTGGCCACCAAATTCTACGATCGCGATTGCCCCAGCAATGGCAAGTTCATCGGCGGTCTGGATCTCGGCTACAACTTTCAATACAACCAGTGGGTGTGGGGATTCAAGGCCGATTACGACTTCGTCGAAGGTAGTTCCAGCCATACCCGCTCGTACACTTTCACAACTGCACCTGGATATCCCATCCCGTCCGGCACCTTTACCGGCTCCAGTAAGATCAACCCGGACGGTATCATCCTCTTAGGTCCACGGATCGGCTACGCGTTCGATGAATGGCTGCCCTACTTTCGGTTCGGTGGGGCCTTTGCAGTGGGATCACATGAGGCGTCGCTGAGTTACACTCCGACCACTTCGACGGGTCCGGTAGTAACTCCACTTCCGGTAGTAGCTACAGCGACTACCCTCACCGCCGGCAAGGACTTCGATTCCAGCGGCTGGAATGTCGGCGCCGGTCTTGACTACGACATAAACGGAGGACCGTGGTCGTTCACCCTGGAGTACAACTACGTGAACTTAGGCCATGGGAGTAGCTCGAATTTCTCCTGCTCCACCGACAAGGGAAAGGTACCGCCAATTTGCACGACTTATGCCAATTTTTCGCTGGATAATATTCATAATAGCTTCACCATGAATATGTTCCGGGTGGGCTTTCACTACGGCTTTGGCCGCCACACGGAAACTCCGGCCGCCGAAGCAGCGGCACCGCCACCCCCGCCCCCGCCACCCCCGCCGCCGCCACCCCCGCCGTCGGAGGCTGCGTCGCTGTGCCCGAACACGCCGCCGGGTGTGGTGGTCGATCAGTACGGCTGTCCGTGCGACGTGTCGCAGGAAGTTCACTTCGCATTCGATTCGGCGGTGCTGACGGATGAGGACAAGGCACGGCTCGATAAGATCATTGCTAACCTGAAGCGCCTGCCTTTCGTCGACGGTGAGATCGGCGGTTACACCGACGCGACGGGGAGGGCGGCATACAATCAGGGCCTCTCGGAGCGGCGCGCACAGGCGGTCGTGGACTATCTGCTCAGCAATGGAATTGCAACACACCGGCTGACGGCGAAAGGGTACGGTGAGGAGAATCCGGTGGCCGACAACACGACGGAGGAAGGCCGCGCGCATAACCGGCGAGTGGTTCTGCGTCGTACCAATTGCGGCACATGAGATCGACGGTTTCGGACGGCCTGATTCCGCAAGGAGTCAGGCTTGCCCGGCCGTTCCTTCAAGAACACCCGCCTGAAGCCACTTACCGATCACGCGCAGGATCACTCCATCACCCACCCGACGAGCCACCATCTCCTGAAGCCGCGCTCGATCTACTCGGTCAAAGAAGCTCTCGATGTCAAGCTCGATCAACCAACACTGCGACAACCGCATGATCCGTTGCCACACCGCATCCAACGCCTGGTGTGCTGAACGTCCGGGCCTAAAGCCATTGCTGATAGACCGTGTCTCGTTGGGAAATTGTCTTCAACACGATTGATTGCGAATCGCTTTGTTTTTGACTCCCAGGTCGGCACAGGCTCGCCGTCTAAGTGTGAAGCGGCGTCGAATGGTGATCAGCGAGGCGTAACCCGCGGCTTTTAAATGCAGCGACTTGCGGCGCCGGTCGGCGTCCGAGTAGCGCGCCGGCTCATATTGATTTGTGTTATCGAGCGCCAATGGGGTCAAAGCAAAAACTCCCCTGGAGCAGCGTTTTGCTGCCCGGGGGAGCAATACGCCGTAAAGGGGGAGTCTCGAACGGCGTTGTCGACATCCTCCCCCATGTCGTCGCAGCCGTCAGTATCCCTTTCGTGCAAGTGGAGATACCCTTTCGTGCAGGCGCAAATACAAATGCTGGCGGGTAGACTCGCCGGTGATCGCGGGATCTGGAGATCGCGACGCAGTTCGGGAGTCAAGCCGCCTACGATCATCTTGGGTACGCCCTGGATTTGCAGGGTAATGGGAATGATCAGAAGCGAGAAGAACCAAATGACTGCGGGCTGCGTAGTTCTTGCCGTTTACCTTGCTGTCGCTTGGGTCGGCGCGCGCCTCTTCGACGTGTCATATTGGCTTGCCTTTCGGCGTGCCGTGCAGTACTGAATGAGTTTCGGCTCGACGCCAGCGATCAAAGCGAAGTCTCGATCACGATGCAGAAGAGGCATGCCGCCAACATATATATAGAGTGCGTTGCTATCAGGCAATCAATTCGCGGAACGTGGAGTGACATCCGACCATCGACAGCGCGCGTACAAGTGCGCCGCGCTGCGCGCAGCCTCGCGGGCGTCGGGCGCGATGACCATCGACAACTCGCCAAGCACCAAGCCAAGTCTCAAATCGTACTCAGTCCTTTGCCCTAACGTGCGATTGATTTGCGGGCGCGCTGAGGTAGTCTAGCTCGCGCGCGGTCCCATGGACTCACGGTCAAACAGAGAGGGGAAAGACAATGTCCTTTACCAATGAGTCCTCGACTTCGGCTGGGCGCGATCGCAACAAAGGATCGTGCGACTCTGCAGCGCATGCTAGCTCAAGAGCTGTGCTAATTGGCGATCGCTTCGTTTTCGAAATCAATGCAAAAACCGGCTTGGTCAGCAAGTGCGAAGTCATCGATTTGGCGGGCGTACGGCGCGAGCTCAGCGAAGAAGAACAAGCGAATCTCGCGAAAACCAGGATGCAGGATCGGCTAGAGGGTCTGCTGGAGCGTGCCTTCGAGTCCGGCATTGCCAATGTGCTTGGCGGCAATGATGAGCAAGGTGACCAGCAAGAGGACGAAAAAGAAAACGAATTGCGCCGTGTGTTGCTTGATCCGTTGCTGAGGAAGAGCATCGTTCGCCGCCTGATGCGGCGAAACGTGCTCGCCCCAGCAATTCTTCGTACATTGATTCAATACAGTATCAACGCAGCTTCTGCCGATGACGAGGAGAGCCACACCACGGCGGGTGGCACGTGACGTGTCGACGTGCATATTGAGGAAAAAATGAGTTTAGGAAGCAGTAACTGAAAGGAGAGTTAAATGCGTTCGGAAAGCAGTAATGAAGAAATTGCCCGCGTGGTAATCGGCAGTGGCATGTTGCGACGCCGGCGGCTGCGCCACCTCGTGCTTGCTCATCTCCTACGCGAAAGAGCGGAAGGTCAAGAGGACGTGGAGGCCGATGACGATGGCGAGGGCGCCGGTGATCAGGAACAGGGGACCCTCCGCCTCCTGTTGGCGAGCCGCATGTTTCGTCGCCCGAAACTGCGTCGCATGCTTCTCGCTCACCTCATTCGCGAAAAGGGCGAGGGCGCTGAGGACGTCGACGGAGAGGCCGACGAGGCGGGCGGTGACGAAGATCGGAACGTGGTCCGGTCGTTAGTCGCAGCCGGCTTGCTCCGGCGCCGGCGCGTACGTCAAATGCTTTTGGCGCATGCGCTGCGAGACAGGCAGGAAGGAGAGGACGGGGGCGAATCGGTCAACCAGGAGGACGAGAAAGAAGAGGATGGCGATCCGGATCGTCGCTTGGTCCGAATGCTTATCGGCACCGGGCTCTTGCGACGGGCACGTAGGCGGCGTTTCCTCCTCGCATATCTGCTTCGCGCGCATCGCATGAACGAAGATCAGGATGACGCGGGAGATGAGGAAAAAACCGAGATTGAGGAGGATGAAGGTGAAGACGACGGCCGCCAAGCCGTGCGGGCACTGATCGCCAGTGGTGCTTTGCGTCGGGTCCGAACACGACGACTGATACTCGCCCATGTGCTGCGTGGTTCGAATCTGCACTGACAAGCTTGATTAGTCTTGGTCCGTATGGAAAAGGATTTGTCGTTAGATCGTGGAGTTGAAGCATTTCGCGGTGTGGAGCGTGTGGCTACGCGGTGATCGCCTGCAGTAACCTCGAGCGCTCGATGCAGTAACTCGAGCGCTCGATGTTACGCGGGATTCGGCGTCGTGGTCATCTGGGAGGTCGAGCCTCGGTTCTTGCCGAGGCGCGCCTCACAGGTGTTGCGCACGATGGTGGAGAGTTCGGCAAGGAGCGTGCGAAAGCTGTGCGGCGTTGATCCGTCTTTGAGGGCGCGGGTAGCGACCTTTTCGAGCGCCGCCTCGGATCGCTGAGCGGCGGCGACCGGATCGCGATGTCTTTTGCGCTCGAGGTCCTCGTCAAGCAGTGAATCTCGCACACGGGATAAGTGGCCCGGCCGTGCAGCCCACCCGCACTATTCTCCACGCGCAGGTTCTGCCCTTTGGTGCTATTGCCAGAGGTACCTCGAGGGTATAACTCTGTCGCCAGATTGCCATTGAGATCAGGTGCTCGCGACATCCCTAATCAACATTCCTCCGAAGGGGAGACTCATGAAACTCAAAACTGTTTCTACAATTCATCGGCGATGTCGGTGAGCGCCATAAGGACAAGCTTGGGCGTCGCGGCAACCCGATTGTCCATGGCAAGAACACGCTGCGTGATCTAGCTGGCCGTGTACCCAATAATGCGATGGCGGGGTTTCAATGAAATTTGCCGGCAACGCATGGCCCGGGCCCGGGTGGGTGGCGGCTGTTACCCACCTTCATCTGCCCCCAGTGATGAGCAACCAACAGGAGAAGAAAGCATGAAGCGAGCAACAACGATGCTGAGCGCGTTCGCAGTGGTCTTGGCCCTCGCCCCGCCCAGTTGGGCGCAGGTCAGAGAGCTCCCGAAACAGACCGTCACCGTTGCCGGCACTGTAGAGACGATCGATAAGAGCAAACGCGCCGTGAACATCAAGACGGCCGATGGCAAGTTCGTCGCCCTCGACGTGCCCGCGAGCGCCAAGCGCTTCGACGAGCTCAAGGTGGGGGACAAGGTGGAGGCGACCTATAACAACAACGTCGTGGTGCGCCTGAAGCCGGCGGGCGAGGCGGCGGTCGATACCGCCGACACGTCCTCCACCATGGGAAAGGAAGCGCGGCTCGGGGGCGCGGCGTCGATGGTGCGGACGATGACGGCAACTATCGCCGACATCGATAAGAGCACGTCGTCGATGACTTTTGTCGGGCCTAACGGGTGGAAATACAGCCGACGGGTCGTCGATCCGAAGGTGTTCGATCAGGTCAAGGTCGGCGACCGGGTCGACATAACCTGGAGCACCGACCTCACGGTCTCGGTGGAGTAGCCCCGGGGACGAGCGCGCGGCTGCGGGCGAGAGACGACCACAGCAGAGCGACCGCCCCGTACAGGGAAAGGGCCTCAATCGACGGGAGCCGGGGCGGATCGGGCAACGGCGCGTAGGAAGTGGCCTGGCGGCGGCTTCGGATCGCCAGACGCCGGCCGCCTCGCAGGGCATGGTGGACGCGTGGGTTTCCCAGGAACCTGGGAGGTCTCTGACTTTCCATCGCGAAGACAACGGTGCGGGCGCCGTTTAATCAAGCAGTCCAGCTCGCCGGTATGACGTGCAGTGCCGAGCAAAGCGAAGCGCGCACGAACGCGACGGTACGTGCTCCTGTCAAGGGGGCTCGGAAGAGGTCAGAGAAGTCGCAGTCTTCTCGTAGCGAGCGCGCGCTTCCCGAGGCGACTTGCCCGTCCAACGCTTGAATGCATGCGTGAATGCACTGACTTCCTGATAGCCAAGCAGCCACGCAATTCGCGATATCGATAAGTCCGGGTCCGATAAATACTGCCTCGCTAGATCGCCTCTCAAGCTTTCAAGAACTTCCGAAAATGTCACTCCCTCCAATGCGAGCCGGCGCGCCGAAGTGCGCTGGCTCAAGCCGAGTCTCGTGGCGATCGCCGACGCGCACACCTTTCCATGCGGCAAGAGCGGAACAATTGCATTCTCTACCGCCGCTCGGAACGTGCCTTTGTTCGTGCGTCGATGAGAAAGAGCTTGTTCGCCACAATGTACCAATAGCTCGTTAAGGTACGGGTCAGCACTGGCGACCGCAATGTCCTTAATGCTCCCAACGAAAGTAAGCTCGTCTGCTCTTGCTCCAAAAGTTATGTTGCCGCCAAAGTATGCAGCGAATTCGGAACCGCGCTGGTTGCTGCGGTGATGCATGATTCGCGCCCGGATCGGCGCCATGCGCAGCCCCGTCAACTGCCGGCATAAACGAATCAGCACCGTCATAAAAAACTCGATCTGATGCCGATCCGAGTGACGCGCAACACCAACATACTCGAACACCATCCGAATATTTTCTCCCTCGAGACACTTGAGCGACAATCCCTCATTGACAATCGAGCTGTACCGAGCGATTCGCTGCAGCGCATCGCCCAACGTTTCTGAGGAGGCCGCAGCATAAAAGAGCAATCCCAGCTCTCGAAGATCAGGTAACTGCTGCGCAAGGTGGAAGCCGAGAAAGTCGTCCCTCAAGGCATTCGCAGCGAGATTTAAGAACTGGATCTGATGGCGGACGGTGAGTCGAGCGCCGCGGTCCTTAATCTGCCGATGGGTCAGTCCTGCCTTCTTCAAAAGCGGTTCTAGCTCAATGCCAGCCCGTCGCGCGCATGCATAGGCATGCCGGGCGATCCCCCCTGTTGCAGTCGGGACCGTGCCGAAACGCTTGGTATCGACATCATTCACGATCTTCGCGCCTGCGCAGGAACGGTTCATGGCCGAGGGCGTCCGGCACCTTCTCTACCTTGAGGGGGCGCCGCTGGCCAGGATGATCATAGGAGGCGGCTTGACTCCCAACTGCGTCGTGATCTCGGCGACTGACACCAGATCCCGCGATCATCGCGAGTTTACCCGCGACCATTTGTATTTGCGCCTGCACGAAAGGATATTTCCACCTGCACGAAAGGGAGAGGAGCTCCGCGACCGCGCGCCATTGCTCTGCGAGGTTTCGCCATAGCCGCCAGGTGTCCTCGCAAACGATCACTTCAAACTCGTGAGCGCGCGCCGCGGCCAGCATCTCCTGATAACCCGGCCGCTGAAGAAACAGGCCGAAATCGAGCAGGTTCGGGCGCTGATGAAAGCCGGCACCCTCTCCCAGACGGTTGCACAGGCGGCCGTCGCGCACGCCGAGGAGGGGCTCCGCACGCTGAATGAAGCGGCACCCGCGAGGGAGGAGAAGCAGACCGCCAAGATTTTGCGGATGCTGCCCCGCACGGCCGAAGCCATGCGGGCGCGCTTGTGGTACGAGCACCGTGGCGTCAGTCAAGCGGTCGGCGCAGGCACGGCGGTCGCCCACTGTTTATTCAGCAGTCCGCTAACCTGCGCGTTTCTTTCCCTTTTGGGCAGTACTTTATGCCTGTCGGTCTAATGGTATTAGCGTGGGCATGAGGGGACCCTGTGGCTGTTCTAGCAAGAAAATTTGTGGAGATTGCGCGCCATGTTGCCGCAGCATGAGTTACGCGATCGAAATCAGACCTCACAAAAGGAGAACAACCGTGATGCAGCCCGGATCTTCCGCTGCGTTTTCAGCTGCGGATCAACCGCGTTCTAAAATGGCGTCGATTAGAACGAAGCAAGGCGTCATGGCGCCGTGGCAACGCAGCTGCGTTGAGGCGTACATTGCTGCAAACCTTCACTCCAAGATCAGAATGGCGGATCTTGCTAAGGTGACGGGATGCGGTCCCTCCCGTTTTAAACGCGCCTTCAAAGAAACTTTTGATTGCACACCACATCAGCATGTAATACGTCGGCGAGTCGAGTGTGCTCAATGGCTGATGATAATTTCAAATGCCCGGCTCAGTCGGATTTCGGCTGAATGTGGCTTCGCTGATCAATTTCACCTCAGCAATCTGTTCCGTAAAATTGTCGGGCAGCCACCGGGCACTTGGCGGCGCATTCACGCGAGCCCGAATCTACGGCCGAATCCCGCCGATCGCCGCACCAGCGCTCCTCCGCCCTAATGTTTACCTCGAGCGGGCCGTATCAGCCCTCCGCGCGCGGTACCGTTGACGGTGCATTGCTTGGGGCACATCCGTTCTCACGGCTCTTCGAGATTCAGATACAGAATGCGACGGATTTCTTCGATGGTTGGTGGCGTGCCTTGCGTAAAGTGCCCCGATTTCACCACGAGCTCGGACTCCACGGGCTCGATGTGCGCGCTCTGGTAGGTCACGACTCCGTCATCGCCATCGGCCGGCGGAGCTTCGCCTTTGACAGGAATGATGGAGTTGACGTAGACGCCGGATGCGACGGGCATCGAGGCCAGCGTCTTCAGGAATGGATTGGAGGACTTCATGTGGTCGACGCTGGTCGGCAGTTCGGTGGACAGGGGGTCGATCCCCTGCAGCGTGACCAAATCGCCTGCGATACTCACGAGATTCCCCGGTAGCCTGACGAGCCTGCGGGCGAGCCCCCCCAGCCAGTTGTTCGCGAGAAGACTGCCTCGATGCGGTGTCGCGATGAAGATCACACGCTTGACGAAGGGCAGGGGCGTTACGAACAATGCCCGGCGCAAGAGATCGCGCGTATTGGGACGTAGGTTGGCTTGATCGAATGGCACCTTGCTGATGTTGTTCCACAACTTATCGCCGCTGTTTACCACGAGCATTTTGGCCAAGAGGCCCCCCTGGCTGTGACCGATCACCACCATTCTTCGAAGCGCGATGTTCTTGTCCTCCGGATCGAGGTCCTTGACCACCTCCTCGAGTGCCTCGCGTAGCCTGAGGGCCGAGTAGGGAATCGGGTTACCGGTGTTGTAGATGAAGAACCAGCACTGATATTTCCGCTCGAGTTCGGGATCGCCGATGATTTCGTTCACCATCTCCGCCCAACGCACCGGGCTCGAGGCGGTGCCATGCACGAAAACGATCGGGATCCGTCCCGCAGTGTAGGGACGCAGCATGAAAAGGCCTTTGCCCTCTTTGGGATCCGTGCTCCTCGTCTGGAAGATTGCGCCCGAGTCGCGGTGCCGGAAGCCCGCGAGTCCGAAATCCCAAAGCGGCGAGCCCTCCAGCCGATAGGCCAACGCGGCGCTAGGATCGGTTTCGAGCGGTATTTCTTGATCATCGATCTCAATGACGGGAGCGTCCACCGCGTCGTGTACTTCGATCGTGGCCCGCAAAGTACCTGCGGCCATGCTCTGCCGCGGATCCTCGAACCGCAACACCAGCGTAACAAGCACCTTCCCCCGTGGAGGAAGCCATCGGTCTACTCGATCGTCGCCCGTGGCGGAGGCTTTCGCGACGACGGCCGCACCGATACCCGGCCGCCAGTAGCGGTTGCGCAGCCCGTGCACTTTAAGATCGGCGAGCGACACAAAATCCTTCAGCTCGCTTCCCCCAATGTGGAAGCCGTCGGGGGCGCGCGAAAGTTCCAGGGTGCCGAACGGCAAGTCAACTGAGCGAGCGGACAGATCGAGGACTTCTTCCGCGCCCTCCCCTTCGCTCAAACCTTCCGTGATCGCCTGGTCATAGATGCCCACCGCGAGCGCAACCTTCGGATCGTAGCGGCCCGGACGCTTGGTGCGATCCTTGGGGAACAGGAACGCCCAAGCATAAGCTGCCGCAGCCAGATCATAGGTACGATTTCCGCTTCGGGCGGCGTAGATGAAGGAGAGCTCCGCGAGCGCCATCAGGCGAGCCGGCTCGTCCGCCTGGCCAAGCCCTGCGTGCAATACCGTGAGCACGCCCTGGGGATCTTTCTTGGCGCGCTCGATAAGATCGAACCGATATAGAAATTGACTCGATGCCTGACTCGGCTTGCCATTGGTCAGGGCGCTCTGGGTACGGAAGCGGTTGGCCTCCTCCGGACTCACCTTCCTGACGCCGATCGGCGTCGTGCAGCCAGTGGCCGCGAGCGCAAGCACCAGGACCAGTGCACGTATCGTTACATTCACGACTCCATGATGAACCCCGCGTATTGCGACTTCTAGCACGCCAGCGCACGGGGCCTGCAAATCAACGCACTCACCGACTGCCCTTTCGGGCACACCGTTATGCCTGTTCGCCTAATTGTCTCGCCATCTTGCGGTGAGGATGATTGATCCAAAGCAGATCGCCGAGCTCAGGAAAGGCGAGACGGCGATGGAGTACGTGTCGAAAGTGCGGCCTCATTTGCTGCACGTTATGAGGGAGACAGTATGACCAACAAGAACCTTGGCCGCCTGTTAATTGGTGCCTGGGCAATTCTTGGCGTCGCCTCGCGGGAAGTCAAAGCCGCCGAGGAAACCAGCTCATTCGAAATCTACGGTTTCGCACAGGCTGACTGGATTCAAGACTCCAAACGCGTCGACCCCAACTGGACCGACGCCTTCCGCCCCTCGAAAATCGGAGTCGACAGCCCGGAGGGCGTCAACCCATACGGCGCCAACGGTGACGCGGATATTAGCGTGAAGCAAAGCCGCTTCGGGGTTAAAGGGGTGATGCCGACCGGCGAGGGCAATGCGCCAATCAGTTTCAAGTTCGAGTTTGATCTGTTCGGCGTGGGCGTCGACGAAGGACAGACGACCTTTCGCCTGCGTCATGTGTTTGGTGAATGGGAGCAGATACTCGCCGGACAGACCAACAGCCTATTCATGGATGGGGACGTGTTCCCCAACACCATCGATTACTGGGGCCCGAACGGCATGGTTTTTTTGCGCGACCCGCAGATTCGATGGACGCCTTACAAAACCGAGACCGCGAGCTTTGCCATTGCGATCGAACGGCCCGGGAATGACATCGATACCGGCAACATTCGCCTGATCGACCAGTATCAAGACGCGTCGCTCCAGAGTCAGGAGAAGGTGCCCGATCTCACCTCGCATTTTCGTCTGGACGGAGGTTGGGGTCACTTCCAAATCGCCGCCATTCTGCGCCGTGTCGGCTACGAATATCAGACCGTCGCCGGGCAAGGGGCGTGGACCACCGGCCACGAGACAGGCTGGGGCGTTAATTTGAGCGGTGCCATCAAAACGTTCGGCGAGGACCAGATCCTGTTGCAAGTGGTGCACGGCGATGGCATCGCGAGCTACATGAATGATGGCGGCACGGATCTTGCGCCGAACGCGTATTTCAACCCGTTGTCACCCACCAGCCCGGCATTGTCGGCCGAAGCGGTGCCATTGACCGGCGTGGTCGCGTACTACGATCACTATTGGAACGAGAAGTTTTCAAGCTCCATCGGCTACAGCTCTACACAGGTGGACAACACAAACTTCCAGACGGCGGAGGCCTTCCACAAAGGCCAATACGCCTCGGTGAACTTACTTTGGACTCCGGTCGGCAACGTCATGATAGGCGGTGAAGTGTTGTGGGGCGAGCTCGAGAACAATGACGGACTCTCGGGCAACGACTGGCGCTTTCAGTTCACCGTCAAGTACAACTTTGGAATCAAGCTTTGAAGCCGGAGGGAACCATGCCCACCAACAATAGGGTCCCATTCGTCACATCGTTCATCGCAGCCGCGGCGTTGGCGCTGGCCGGTCACACGGCCGTTGGTCAGGCACAAAGGAAAGCCGCGCCGGAGGAGAGTGATCTTCTTGCCCCCGCGGCGGTCCAGGCGGCTCTCGACTCCGCATACGCGAAGTTCAAGGATTTGAAGGAGGGCGCCAATGCCGACTACATCCCGGCGCTCGCGCGGGTGGATCCGAATATCTATGGCGTTGCGCTCGTGACGGCGGATGGCAAGGTGTACACGAAAGGCGACATCAAATCCGAGGTCTCGATTCAGTCGATTTCGAAAGTCTTCACCATGGCCGAAGTCATGCAGGAGCTCGGGCCGGAGGCTATTGAAAGCAATATCGGCGTGAATGCCACCGGGCTCCCGTTCAACTCGATCATCGCGATCGAGAAGAAGCGCGGTGCGGATCAGAATGCACTCGTCAACCCGGGCGCCATCACCGTAACGAGTATGGTGTCGGGCAGCTCGCGCGACAACATATTCAACAAGCTCATCAAGTACTACGGTGATTTTGCCGGTCGGACACTGTCGGTCAACCAAGAGGTGTTCAAGTCCGAGGCGGACACCAATCAGCGCAATCAAGCGATTGGTCGGCTCATGTTCGCGTATGGGCATATCAAGGACAAACCTGACCAGGCCACCGACATCTACACCGAGCAGTGCGCCGTCAGCGTGAACGCGAGGGACCTCGCGATCATGGCGGCGACGCTCGCGAACGGTGGCGTCAATCCAGTGACGCACAAAAAGGTATTGGAGGCGAAATACGTGCCCAAAGTGCTCGCCGTCATGACCACCGCGGGTCTTTACGATGATTCGGGCAAATGGCTCTATCGCACAGGATTGCCATCCAAGAGCGGGGTCGGTGGGGGCATCATTTCGGTCTCGCCCGGCAAGTTCGGTATTGCCGTGATCGCACCGCCGCTCGATTCGGCGGGCAACAGCGTGAAAGCACAAAAGACCATCGAAGCAGTGTCGAACGAAGTCGACGGCAATCCGTACGCCGTCAAACCGCGCTAGATGCTGACCAGACGTACCGTACGTAGGTTTGCGTAATGAGATCACTTTAAGTAATGGGACACCTTGCATGTTAGTCCGAAGACTCTCCTATGTATTGCTGGCCTGCGTTCCTCTGTGCGCATGGGCGCAACAAAGCACCGCGCCGGTCCCACCCACGCCCTCGCTCGAGGAGCGCATGCAGGACCTGGAGCGCCGCCAGCGGGAACTCGAAGAGGAACTGAAGCGAAAGGACGCCGAGATTCAGCAATTGAAGACCCCCTCCGCACAACCGGCGGGGGGTAGCGCAGCGGTTCCCCACCCGCCGCCAGCGGGCGGTGGCACAGCGATTCCTCCCGACCCGCTGCCGGCGGCCGATGTGGGGGGCGAACCAGACCCGGAAGAGGGCATACCACCGCTCGAAGCCCCGGCCGTGATCGCCACCGCTGGCCAGGGTGGCGCGCAAGCGCCCACAGCCAAGTGGGGAACCTACACGCCCAATTTTGGTTTCAAGGTGGTTGATACGGATAAGGGCGACATGAGTATCTCCATCTATACGTACGTGCGGTATCTCAATCAGAAGTCCCTCGATCCATCTTATACCAACGCGTTCGGAGACACGCTACCCGTCCAGCAGCGCCAGGACGCGCAGATCCAAAAGGTGCAGATCAAGTTTCTGGGTTGGCTACTCGATCCCAAATTTCGTTATTTTCTCTATGCCTGGTCATCCAACACCTCGCAGGGGCAGGGCGCGCAGGTGGTGCTCGCGGGAAATCTCAACTATACCTTCAACAAGTATTTCACTCTGTCCGGCGGGATCACCGCCCTACCGGGCGTCCGCAGTACTGAAGGACAATTTCCGTTTTGGCTGTCGGTGGACAATCGACTGATGGCGGATGAGTTCTTCCGTCCTTCCTACACCTCGGGGTTTTGGGCGCGCGGCGACATCACCGACACGTTGCGTTATAACGTCATGATCGGTAACAACATGAGCACGCTGGGAGTCAGTGCCGCGCAACTCGACAATCATTTCGATACGGTGACCGCTGCGCTCGTTTGGGAGCCGACGAAAGATTACGGAATCGGATTCGGCGACTTTGAGTGGCATCAGGATCTCTCGACGCGGTTTGGCGCCCACTTTACGCACAGCACGGAAAACAAGCAGAGTCAGGCAAATTCAGACACCTTCGAAAACACGCAGATCCGCCTCTCGGACGGCACCGTCATCTTCACGCCGGATATCTTTGGGCCAGCTACTACCGTCGACGTGGTGCAAGTCTTCATAGAGGACCTCGACTTCGGGCTCAAATATCGCGGCTGGTCATTGGAGGGCGAAGGTTACGTTCGCCAGCTCGATCACTTCGAGGGTCCCGGTACCGCGACGTTGCCGGAAATCCACAACCACGGCTTCTCGCTCTGGCTTGCGGACATGGTGGTGCCGAAATCCTTTCAGGTGTACCTCGGCGGATCGAAAATATACGGCGGTTACGGGAACCAAGTTGAAGGACGCGCTGGATTCAACGTGTTTCCGTTCAAAAACAAGGTCGTCCGCTGGAATACCCAAGTTATCTACCTTGATCGGGCGCCGGTCGGAGGCACAGCCTACACGTATCCGGTCGGCGCCAAGGGATTCGTCTTCAACACCGACTTCGAGCTCGCCCTATGATCCGTCCGCGGCGCGCTTCGCCCGCCGCAAGACTCGGAGCGACCTGTCTATTCGGCCTCGCCTGGCTGCTCGGCGGGGGCCGGGCCTTGGCAGGGACAACGGACTATCTGTTCAACGACTCGCACTTTCATCTCACGAACTACGTGCAGAAGGGCACGGACATTCACCGATATCTCGAAATCATGGGCGACAAGATCGGCCGTTCGACGCTCTTCGGCATCCCCCTGCAGCAGATGTGGTCTGCGGCAAACTCCGGTGACTTTGCGCCAACCTACTACCTGCAGACGGACGCACCGCTCTACTACTACTCCTTCACCGATGCATTCATCGCGCACGCCTATGAATCATTGCCGAAAGCACAGCGGGCGCGCCTCGATCCCATGATCACGGGCTTCAACCCCAGCGACATGTACGCCGTCGATCACATCCGCCGCGTGCTCGAGGTGTTTCCCGGGGTATTCAGCGGCATTGGAGAATTCTCGATCCACAAGGAGTTCGTCTCCTCGAAAATAGCGGGAGAGACCGCGAGCCTCACAAACCCGGCGCTCGATCGTATTTTGGATTTCGCGGGCGAGGTGGGGCTTGTGGTGATCATTCACAACGACATCGACATGCCCTTCGCCAAGGCCGGAACCGAACCCATCTATCTCACACAGATGAAGGACTTGCTGCGCAGGCATCCCAAGACCACGGTCATCTGGGCGCATATGGGCCTCGGCCGGGTCGTACACCCGACGCAGGTGCAGCCCGATTCGTCGCCCGACGAGCGTAGTCCGGGGTATCGCGAGATCGTCGAAGCCATGCTCGAGGATCCGACGTTGAAGCATGTGTACTTCGACATCTCCTGGGACGAGGTTGCGAAGTACGCGGTGGCGAGCCCGGAAACCGTGAAACGCACCGCGGCGGCGTTCAATCGCTACCCCGACCGCTTCCTCTTCGGCACCGATAACGTCGCGCCGCCGGATCAGGTGACGCAGTTGCGGGTGTATGAGATGTGGGCCCCGATCTGGGCGCAATTGACGCCGGAAGCGAGCTCGAAGATCCGCAAGGGCAATTACGAGCGCATCTTCGATGCCGCACGAGCGCGCGTGCGCGCCTGGGAGAAAGCGAACGTCAAGTAGCACCGGGATCATTGGATTCTTTCGAGGGCAGCCCCTCGACCTCGAAGCCGAGGCGCGCCGGCTCGAGAATTCCGTCAATCCCTAGACCCCGGCCCCTAGGCCTAGACTGCCTCTGTGATCCGATCGCCGCCCCGATGGCCGCCAGCAACGCGGCACCATGGAATGGTTTCGCCAGATAAGCTGCCACTCCACTATCTTCGGCCTCTTCGCGCACACTGGCCGAATCGTACACCGTGATTAGGATCAGCGGGCGAACGCACCGACGCCTATGCAACTCAGCCAGAAGCTCGAGCCCCGACATACCCGGCAGTTTGAGGTCTGCGACCACGCACACATCGCCCTCGGCGGGACCAACTGCCAACAGTGCCTCCGCCGATGCGTAAGTGACCGTCGGCACGCCCGACGCGTTCAGAAGCCGTTGCACTGCCCTTCGCACGCTGTCGTCATCCTCAACCACGAGCACTGTGCCAGCGTCCATCGATTCTAAGAGCCTTATGTGCGACGGTCCTTACATGCGGTATGCGTTCGCCTCTTGTATTGTCCGTCTCTAATGACGGGCCATCGTCGGTCCGTAACGAGGGCAGCACAACTGGGCGAACGGGCACAAAGTTCTGCCCGAAAGGGCAAGCGCCGACGGCCGGCTTTGCGTTGCAGAAGCTCCCGATGGTGTGTCATGCTTAAGTCAAATCGTAAACGCACCGACGAAGCGCGAAGGTTAATAACTGCTAACAGAGGGAGTTACCGGATTTAGGTGTCGCGAAAGGATTCTTGCTCACAATCGTCGAGGGACGTGTGCGCTCACCTCCGTTGAATCGTGTATTGGTCGCGCTATGCCTGCTGAGGACGATTGTGCAATTGTCTCTCGCGGCTGCACCCTCCATCGCCGCCGACCGAGAAGCGAACGTGCTAATTCTCAACGGTACCGATCCTTATCTTCCGGCCTATCTTGATATTGACAGCGCTATGCGAGCGAGCCTTGCCAATCAAAGCGGAGAGCGGATCGTGCTATTCGGCAGCATGGAATCGTATGAGCGGCGCGGGCGCCCGGTTGCAGAACAGGTTCAAGCGGCGATAGCAGGCGAGCCCATTGACCCGAGGCGTCCTGCTCACTGCACCGAGTCGCTGTATTGCAGACGCGGGGGCACTTCGACGCTGGTCGTTGGACGAGAGTCGGTTACCTCAAGGCTGCGAGATTCGGTCTGACCACCACGGGTATTGGCAAAGATATATGTGGCGAGCTGTAGCGGCATTGGTGCTCATTTTTGCCCAGGGCGGGCTGATCGCAACGTTGCTCACGCAGCTTCGGCGGCGGCGCCTCGCCGAACGAGCGCTGCAAAGTCTTTTAATCGACACGACGCACGCGTCGCGGCTCGCCATCGCCGGGGAGCTTACCGCCTCGATTGCGCACGAGATCAAACAGCCGCTGGCGGCGATCCTCAGCAACACCGAAACGGCCGAGTTTCTTCTGAAGTCTGATGGAGATCTGCGCGATTCGCTGCGCCCCATTTTAGCCGATATCCGCCGTGATGACCTTCGCGCCGTCGAAGTGACCCGGCGCCTGCGCTCGTTTTTGGCCAAACAGGAGATCGAACGTCGGCCGACGGACCTCAACGCCGTCGTCGCAGATGTTCGCGCGTTGCTGCAAGGTGAAGCAGAGCACCGGGGAGTGAGGATTGAACTACGCCAAGATTCAGTCGCCCAGATCTTGGGAGATCGAATCCAGATTCAGCAGGTGCTGATCAATCTAATAATGAACGCCATGGACGCAGTGAGAGATGTGTGTGAGGAGCGGCGCACGATCATCGTATCGGTAGCGAGTTCCGGACGGTGCTCTACGGTCACGGTGCGCGACTTCGGTGACGGGATCCGCGCTAGCGAACTACCGATGATTTTCAGATCCTTCTACAGCTCAAAGCATACGGGGATGGGACTCGGGTTATCGATCGCCCGCACCATCGTCGAATCTCATGGCGGTTGCATGGAGGTCACGAGTCAGTGGGGTGAGGGGAGTGAGTTTCGCGCCGTGTTTCCGTCTATGCAATCGACGGCGCAATACCTGCGCACCGCGAACGCCTTGTGAGCAGCTCACCGCCGGTCATTCACGTTGTCGACGACGATGCCTCGTTTCGCGAGGCGGTTACGCGGGTGCTGACGAGTGCGGGCTACGCGGTGCGCGGATATTCCTCGACCGGTGAGTTCCTGTTGCGTCCTCCCAGTGGGCCCGGCTGTGTGCTCTTGGATATCCTACTGCCTGGCCCCTCCGGTATCGATCTACAGTACGCTATGCGCGATTGTATGATCGATTTACCGGTCGTATTTATAACGGGTCATGCCGACGTGTCTTTAAGTGTCCGGGCGATGAAAGCCGGCGCCGTCGATTTTCTGCAGAAGCCCGTCGACCGCGAGACGCTCCTGGGAGCGATCTCTCGCGCACTTGCAAGTGACATGAACTCACGAAGCGCACGGGGTTACTCGCACGAACTACACGCACGCTTCGGCCAGCTTACCTCGCGCGAGTGGGACGTGTTCATTCGCGTCATCGAAGGCAAGGCGAATAAGGTGATTGCCCATGAGCTCGGAGTGGCAGAGCGCACGGTGAAGGTCTACCGCGCGCAAATGATGACGAAGCTCGGCGTGCGCTCCGCGGCCGAACTCGGGGCGCTAGCCGAGCAGCTGCGAAACCTACCGGAAGAATAATAATAAGGCATCGCTTCTCGGCGGCCAGATGTTCGTCGCTAGAGGTGCCCCTTCGGGCAGAACTTCGTGCCTATTCGTCCAATTGTCTTGTCTTCCTTCCGTCGGCAGGATGCATCAGGCGAACGCAATCCGAGACGGCAACCAACTAACTAAGCGCGGGTATCTCATCTCAGACACGACAACAGCGGCTTTAACGGACGATTGGCCGAGTTCCGGTCGAGGCAGTACGCGCCGCCCCTACTAACCCAATTGCCGGGAATTCAGGCGTGAAACTATCCAAGATCACTGCGGTTTTGTTGCTTGTGATGGCCTTCATCGGCACCGCGCAGGCGCAACCAGATGTGATTGCCACTTCGAACGGCAATTGGGTCGGCTTTTATTTCGGCGGGAACATTGGCGGGGGGTGGAGCACCACCTGCGACAACTGGGAGACGGCAAACGTCGTAACGGTCAATCCCCTCATCGTCCATCCCTCAAATGCCTTTTACTATCGCGCATGTCCCAGCAGCGGAGACAACTCCATTACGACCTGCACCGGCTCCGCTGCAACCTGCACCGCATTCGGCAATGTAAAGCTGGACAACACCCATAACAGCTTCACCGCGAACCTTTTCCGGGTGGGCATCAATTATAGGATTTGACCGCGGCCCAATGAACGCCCCTGGTTGCAACGATCGAGAGGTAAGAATCACCCACCGCAGTTTTATCGCCATCGCAAGAGAAGATTTAAAAACTTTCGACGTCGATCCGGACGCGTTTACCTGAGCGTTTACTTGAGGAGGCTTCTTATGACACGTTTAACGATACTAAAGACATCTGCCGCCGCGGTCTGCATCATGGCTTTCGCGGGGTGCACGGACCTGAAACCAATCCAAATGCAGATTGATGAGCTCAAATCAGAGGTGAACCATCTTCATGGTGACGTCCAGAAAGCCCTGAGCGACTCATCGGCCGCATTGAGCGAGGCGCGAAGCGCTGCATCGACCGCTGCGGGCGCGCAGAGCACGGCGAATCAGGCGCTAGCATTGGCTCAACAGAATTCTGCGGCAATCGCACAGATCAACGAAAAGATGGATCGCATGTTTCAGAAGTCTGTGAGGAAGTAATAGTCAATGCGACAGCATCAGAGTGGCTAGTGGCGCGATTGTTGAATCTTCACCGGCACGGGAGCCCCGAGATAAATCGTATCGCGGCAAGGGGCCTCTCTGTGATCGCGGGACAAGGATAATCAGTACTACTAATAAATAGGAGGTTTTTCAAATGAAGAAGATCACGATGCTGTTTCTCTCGGCGCTCGCGCTGCCGCTCTCGATTGGTATTGCGCACGCTGTCGTCGATCCCGATGAGCTGCCCCAAGTGGCATGCAGCGATCTGAAGTTCGGTGCTGCGTTCCTGAAGAAGTATCCGAAGGCTCCGCAAGCCTGCCGAGATGGGCGCGTGTACCAAGGTAAGCGCTATGCGAAGTTCGAGGCCAAGGTATATATCTCCGACCCTGAGTTCATGACCGTTCAGTTGCTGGACGCGGCGGGCGATACGGTGACAACGTTCAGCTTCAAGCCGGGGCCGAATCAGCACGTGATCGCGAACGGAAAGGAGAGGGTTTTCCATGATCTAAAGGTCGGCGATGAGATAACCATATGGATATCCGAGAATCGACTGGAAGCGGAAGAGTTGCCGGGTTCCACAACAGATCACTGGGTGTTGCTGCCGCCTCTCTCGAAATAGACCTTCGAGCATCCGCTCCGGTCCGGCCGCTGAATCGTCGCACGCCCTATCGCGCAAACCGCGTAGGGTTACCGCTGTACGCGGCCGACGGGCTGTCGGCGGTCAAGCGGCACAATTGGAAGGTGCACCTGATTCTGGCGGAAAAGCAGGTACGACCCCACGGTGAGACTCCCGTTGCCAAAGGACGTCAATCTTCTCACCAGCTTGAAGGAGGAGCGCGACGTGGCCGCAAACAATTCCTCGGTGATTGACCCGCGGCGAGAAGCATCGGCGAGTTTGAGGCGAGCCTGAAGAAGTGTCCGCCGATAGGGTCAGCACACCCGACCCCTATGTAGCGTCGAAATGAGCGAGATAAATACAATGTCAAAAAAACTGGTCCTTGTCTCCCTCGCAATCGTGGCCGTCGGCGGCGGAGCGGTTGCATGGTGGATACTCTCCAAACCGGCGCTACCGCCCGGATTTGCCGGCGGCAACGGCAGACTCGAGGCGAAACTAGTCGACATCTCGACCAAATACGCGGGCCGCATAAAGGAAGTCCTCGCCAACGAAGGGGACACGGTCGATGAGGGTCAGGTGGTTGCGACAATGGACACCGAGCCTCTCGAGGCGCAATTGCGTGCAGCCAACGCCAAGATTCGCGAGGCTCAGGACAATCGCAACACCGCGCTCGCCGAAGTGACGGTCAAGCAGTCCGAGTTCGATTACGCCGACAAACAGTACAAGCGCTCGAAAGAACTGGTCGGCCGTGGTGCAGTGAGCGAACAGGAGCGGGACATCGATCTGGCCCGCGCCGACGCGTCTCGGGCGGCTCTAGTGGGCGCCAGGGCACAAGCAGTGAGAACGCAATCTGCGATCGATGCCGCGCAAGCGGAAGCCGAGCGGCTCGAGGCGGAAATAAAAGACAACACGCTGAAGAGCCCCATCAGGGCGAGAGTTCAGACGCGTATGGCGGAACCCGGTGAAGTTCTCCCGGCCGGCGGTAAGGTGTTGTCGATGGTGGATCTGAGCGACGTCTATATGTACGTCTTCCTGCCCGCGAACGTTTCTGGGAAGGTGGCATTGGGTTCGGAAGCGCGAATCGTGCTGGATGCCATTCCGGAATATCCAATTAAAGCGGTGATTTCTTTTGTCTCGCCCAGCGCACAATTCACCCCAAAAACGGTCGAAACCGCTGAAGAACGCCACAACCTATCGTTCCGGGTGAAGTTGCAGCTCGATAAGGAGCGGCTGCGCAACTACGAACCTGTGGTGAAGGTCGGAATTCCCGGCATGGGCTACGTGCGCTTCGACATGAATGCCGCATGGCCGCCGATGCTCCAGATGAATCCGAACGCCCAGATACCCTGGAACGCAACAGGCTCCGCCGATACAGGCTCCACCGGGAACCCCGCAAGCTCCACCGGGAACCCCACAGGCTCCACCGGCACGCAGTGATGGGCAGCGTCGCGGGCGAGCCTGTTGTCAGCGTCAAGGACGTGAGCCAACGCTACGGAGCGGCCATCGCGCTCGACGCCATCAACCTCAACATTCCCGGGGAGAAGATGATCGGCCTGATTGGACCGGACGGAGTGGGGAAGTCCACCCTGCTCGGGATCATCGCCGGTGTCAGGAAGCTTCAGAGCGGGGACGTGCAGGTGCTCGGTGGAAACATCGACGATGCAAGTTTTCGTACCGCGGTATCCTCGCGCGTAGCGTATTTGCCCCAGGGCCTCGGCAAGAATCTATATCCGACCCTCTCGATCTTCGAGAACGTCGATTTTTTCGGTCGTCTTTTCGGCCAATCGCGCGAGGAGCGCGAATACCGGATCAGCGATCTACTGGCCAGCACCGATCTCACACCGTTCCGAGATCGCCCGGCAGGGAAGCTCTCGGGCGGCATGAAGCAGAAGCTCGGTCTGTGCTGCTCGCTGATTCACGACCCGGATCTACTCGTACTCGATGAGCCCACGACCGGGGTCGACCCGCTCGCGCGCAGGCAATTCTGGGAACTCATCGCACGAATCCGCATCCGCCGCCCACAGATGAGCGTATTGGTCGCGACCGCGTACATGGACGAAGCGGAGGGGTTCGACTGGCTCGTCGCCATGAATGCCGGCAAGGTTCTCGCGACGGGATCTCCGGATGAACTCAAGGGCAACGCGAATGAGACATCGCTTGAACGAGCATTCATCAAGCTCTTGCCGGAGGAAGTGCGCCGTGGACACAAGGAGCCCGTAATCGCGCCTTGGAAATCGAGCGGGGGCACTCCGGCGATCGAAGCCGAGGGGCTGACGCAGCGATTCGGCGCTTTCACCGCGGTCGATCATGTGAGCTTTCGGATCGAGCGCGGAGAGATCTTCGGATTTCTCGGCTCCAATGGATGCGGCAAGACAACCACCATGAAGATGTTGACCGGACTGCTGCCGCCCACCGAAGGGACAGCGCTGCTATTCGGCAAGCAGGTCAAGGGCGGCGACGTGGAATCGCGCCGGCGTGTCGGCTTCATGACCCAGGCGTTTTCGCTATATACCGAGCTCACGGTCGATCAGAACATGATGCTGCACGCGCGGCTCTTCGATTTGCCGGACGCGGCTGGGCGCAAGCGCGTCGAAGAGTTGCAGAAGACTTTCGGCTTGGAGTCAGTCGCGGACACGTTGGCGGAAAGTCTACCGCTCGGCATCCGACAGCGGCTCTCGCTGGCAGTCGCGGTCATTCACGAACCGGAGATGCTCATTCTCGACGAGCCGACATCGGGCGTCGACCCGGTCGCCCGCGACGGGTTCTGGGAACTTCTGATCCGACTGTCGCGGGTGAACGGTGTCACCATCTTTCTTTCCACCCACTTCATGAATGAGGCGGAACGCTGCGACCGCATGTCGATGATGCACGCCGGCAAAGTGCTTGCGCAGGGACCGCCGGCGCAATTGGTCGCCGAGCGCAAGGCGAAGAATCTCGAAGCAGCGTTCATCGGCTACCTCGAGGAGGCGGCCGCGGCGGCGAAGGCGGCTGCACCAGCGCCCGCTGCCGCAGCCTCGCAGGCAGCTGAACCTGCGCAGACGGCAAGTCCCCCGAGCCACGCCGAGGGGAAACCCAGCAAGTTCAGTATCGGCCGCATCTGGGCATTCGCCCGCCGCGAGGCGGTCGAGTTGCAACATGACCGAGTACGGCTAGCGTTCTCCGTGTTCGGGCCCATCCTCTTGATGATCGTGTTCGGGTACGGCATCTCGCTTGACGTGGACCACTTGCCGTTTGCCGTGCTGGACAATGATGGGACCGTTGCCAGCCGTGCGTATGCGGACACTTTCCGCGGTTCCTACTACTTCGACGAGAAATCGCCCTTATACAGCTACAGTGAGCTCGACCGGCGCCTGCGCAACGGTGAGCTGCGCGTTGCGATGGAAATTCCCACAGGATTCCAGAATGACCTGCAGCGCGGACGTCAGCCGGAGGTGAACGCCTTCATCGATGCCGCGGTGCCCTTCCGCGCAGAAACTTCCCGTGGGTACCTTGAGGGCGTTCAGAACCTCTATGAGAAGAACCTGCGCGAGCAGAAGGGACTGCCGCCGGTCTCGAATCCGATCAACTTTGAGGTGCGGGCACTGTTCAATCAGGATTTCAAGAGCATTTACGCCATGGTGCCGGGCGATATCATGCTCCTGCTCATCTTGATTCCGAGCATGCTGACGGCCTTGAGCGTCGTGCGCGAGAAGGAGTTGGGTTCCATCGCCAATTTCTACGCCGCACCGGCGACGAGATTCGAGTTTCTATTGGGTAAACAGCTCCCATATATCGGTGTCGCGCTCATTCAGTTCGCGACCCTCGTGACACTCGCGATCGTACTGTTCCAGGTACCGCTGAAAGGCAGTTGGGCAACGCTCGTGGTCGGCGGCATCGTCTATGTCATGGCGAGCACCGGGTTCGGTCTGCTGATCTCTGTGTTCGCGAGCACGCAGACGGCCGCGATCTTTGCCGCGGCGATCATCACGATTCTCCCGGCGGTGCAATTCTCCGGAATGTTCGTGCCGGTGTCTTCGCTCTCCGGCGGAGCGTGGGTAGGCGCGAAGATATTTCCAAGCACCTACTTTCAGGCGATCAGCGTGGGTGCGTTCACGAAAGCGTTGGGGATCGCATCGCTGTGGCCGAACCTCGTCGCGCTCGGAGTGATCGCGCTCATCTATTTCTGCGTGTCCGTGCTTCTGCTCAAGAAGCAGGAGAACTAGATGCAGAATCTACGCCATATCATTCAACTCGGGATCAAAGAACTGTTGAGTCTCGCGCGAGATCCGGTGCTGTTGTTCCTGATCGTCTACTCGTTCACGTTCTCCGTCTATACCCCGGCGAAAAGCGCCGTCATGGACGTCGTCAACGCATCGGTGGCGATCGTGGACGAGGATGACTCAGAGGCTTCGCGGCGGATACAACATGCGCTGTTGCTGCCATTGTTTCGGCCCGCCGTGAAAATTCCATTCGGCGAGATCAATCGGGCGATGAACGAAGGGCGCTTCACATTCATCATCGACATCCCGCCGAGGTTCCAATCCGACCTGTCGAGGGGCGTCGCACCGACGGTGGAAATCATAGCCGATGCCACGGCGATGAGTCAGGCGGGCCGCGGGCCGGAGTACATCAAGAAGATCATCAACCAGGAGTCGAAGCCGTTTTGGAGCGACCGGGCAAATCCCCGGAATCGAGACTTGGTCAAGCTCATCACGCGCGCCCGATTCAATCCGAATATGCAGCAAAGCTGGTTCGTCGCGGTCAACCAGATCATCAACAACATTTCCGTACTCGCGATCTTCTTGACCGGCGCGGCCGTGCTGCGAGAACGTGAGCATGGAACAATCGAGCATCTGTTGGTGATGCCGTTAAAGCCCTACGAGCTCATGTTCGCCAAGATCTGGGCGAATGGCCTGGTGGTCGTGGTGGCGGCGATAAGCTCGCTCTTCCTGGTGGTGAAGGGGGCGATCGGAGTGCCCGTGGCGGGCTCGATCTGGCTCTTTGTTTCGGGGCTCCTGGTGTACCTCTTTTCGGTCACCGCACTGGGAATCATGCTCGCCACGTTGGTTCGATCGATGCCGCAGTTCGGACTGTTGGCGTTTCCAGTGTTCATCGTCATGAGTCTGTTGTCGGGCGGGCAGACGCCGCTCGAAAGTATGCCAATAGCGCTACAGAAGATCATGCAATTCGTGCCGTCGACGCACTTCGTCAGCTTTTCCCAGGCGGTGCTATTCCGAGACGCGAGCCCGAGCATGGTATGGCCGGATCTGACGAAGATGTTTCTGATTGGATGCGCGTACATGCTGTTGACGCTTTCCAGGTTCCGCAAAATGCTCACCGCGATTCAGTAAATGGGGTGGCCCGTGGGTACGCACTCTTCTAAAACATTGACCGTCCCGAGATCGCTGGTCGCGGTAGTGGCGACGTGCACCATTGCGGGTTGCGTTGTGGGACCCGTCTACAAGCGGCCCGATGTGACGCTCGTTGACCAGTTCAGGTACCAGGTCGGTCTATCGGAGGCGACCTCGATCGCCGATTTGCCATGGTGGAGCATTTTCAACGACAGCGCCCTTCAGTCGTTGATCACGGAGGCCCTGACCAATAACTACGACCTTCAAGTGGCCGTGTCGCGCATCGAGCAAGCTCGAGCGCTGGTCGGCGTCGCGCGAGCGGACTTCTACCCGCAAATCGGCTATCAGGGAATTGTGGGACGTGAGAAGGCATTCACTCCGCTCGAGGGCTCGGGGGGCAATGTCACCTTCAACGCCTTTGGCGCTTTGCTCAACGCCGCCTGGGAACTAGATGTTTGGGGGCGGATCCGTCACACCGCCGAGGCCGCCCGTGCGAGTCTCTATGCCCAGGAGGATGTGCGCCGCGGCGTGATGCTGACGCTCGTCAGCGCCGTTGCGGCAAGTTACTTTTCATTGATCGAGTTCGATCGGGAACTCGCCATCGCGAAGGAGAGTAAGGACACCTATCGGCAGACTCTCGACCTGTTTACCGCGCGCTTCCGGGCGGGAAGGGACTCGAAGCTCGGGGTAACGCGCGCTCAGGCCGCCTACGACTCGAGCGACGCGAACATCGCGAACCTGAATCGGGCGATCGCGCAGCAAGAGAACGCGCTGAGTGTGCTCTTGGGCGCGTACCCCAAAGCAATCAATCGGGGGATCGCGCTCACGCAACAAGTCACACCGCAGACACCCCTCGGCCTGACGAGTGACGTGCTCAAGCGCCGCCCGGACATCCGGCAGGCAGAGCAGGCCATGATCGGCGCCAATGCCGAGGTTGGCGTGGCGGTGGCCAATTTCTATCCCACGATCGGACTTGGCGCCTTGTTCGGTGTCCAAAGCCAGGACATCAGCGACATGTTCAAGACCGAATCCAACATCTGGAACATAGGCGCCTCGATCGCAGGCCCCATCTTTCAGGGCGGCCGGCTGAAATCTACCTATCAAGCGCAAAAGGCGTTCTGGGACCAGACCATCGCCCAATATAAACAGACGATCATCGTCGCATTCCGCGAGACCTCCGATGCGCTGATCGCGAGCCAAACGCTCGTGGATCAGCGTACCGCTATTCAAAGTCAGGTCGCGGCGCTGAGAGAAGCCGCGGACATCGCGACCGAGCGTTACACCGCCGGTCGGGCGAGTTACTTCGAGGTGCTGGAGGCGCAGCAACAGTTGTACCCGGCCGAAAGTGCATTGGCCCAGACACAGCGGGATCAGCTTCTCGCGGTGGTCAATCTGTACAAGGCGCTCGGCGGCGGATGGAACCTCAATGATAGCCAGTGGGCGCAGCCGCGCTGAGGGTGTACCAAATGAACGACGAGTCGCATGGAAAATCATTTGCCAGAGGGTCGGCCAAGGCCGCGAAGCACGCTGCCCGCGCGTCCGAGAAGAAGCCGGGAAAGCTCACCAGGAAGGATTTCGAGAGTAAGTTGGAAAAGCTCGACGTCGAGCTCGTGAAATTGCAGCTTTGGGTGCAGAAGAAGGGTTTGAGAGTGATCGTCGTGTTCGAAGGGCGCGATGCCGCGGGCAAGGGTGGTGTCATCAAGCGCATCGTCGAGCGAGTGAGCCCCAGGGTGTTTCGTATCGTCGCGCTGCCGGCTCCGACGGAACGTGAAAAATCTCAGCTCTATCTTCAGCGCTACATTCCACACTTTCCGGCGGCGGGTGAAGTGATCATTTTCGATCGCAGCTGGTACAACCGAGCGGGAGTGGAGCGAGTAATGGGGTTCTGCTCCGAGCGTGAAGTCAAGCGATTCTTGTTGCTATGCCCTGTGTGGGAGCGAGTCGTCGTCGAGTCGGGAATTATCCTCATCAAGTATTGGTTTGAGGTGAGCCAGGAAGCGCAGACCCGGCGCTTTGAATCACGGATCAACGACGGGCGCAAGCTCTGGAAGTTGAGCCCGATGGACCTCGAGTCGCACCGTCGCTGGTACGACTTCTCGCGCGCCAGGGACGAGATGTTGCACGCCACGGACACTCCGGTCTCGCCGTGGTACATCGTAGATGGGGACGACAAACGGCGCGCTCGACTCAACTGTATCTCGCATCTGCTGAGCCTCATTCCCTATCGCGAAATAAAGCGCGACAAGATCAAGTTGCCCGGCCGCCAGAAAGTGCAAGGGTACGAGGAGCCGGCGAATCCCAGCTACAAGAGAGTGCCTGAAATCTATTAAGCCCGAATTACTCGCACACTCGGAGAATTACATGATCACGAATCCAATAGGACGGACGAGAGCAAGCATGCGAGGCGTGCTCGTGATTCTTTGTTCCGCGGTCCTGGCGGGCGTCGGCGTGTTGGCAGAACTAGATTCTGCACCGCTTGCGAATGCGCAGTCGCCTTCGGGTACTGCGGCTCCGCAGATTCCGCCCCAGCAACTCGACTCGCTCGTTGCGCCCATTGCGCTCTATCCCGACCCATTGCTCGCACAAACGCTGGCGGCCTCCACATATCCTCTCGAGATCATCCAGCTGCAGCAGTTTCTGGTGAAAAACCCGGGGTTGAAAGACAAGGCGCTCGCTGACGCCGTGCAGAAGGAGCCCTGGGATGCAAGTGTCCAGGCGCTCGCCGGGACGCCGGACGTGGCGAAGCGTTTGGCGGATGACATCCAGTGGACCACGGACCTCGGCAATGCCTTCCTCGCTCAGGAGGGTGACGTGATGGCGGCCGTACAGCGCATGCGCAAGTTGGCCGTGGACAAGAAAGTCTTGAAGACCACCGAGCAGCAGGTGGTGGAAACTAAGGTGGTCGAAAAAGAGACGGTGGTCGTGATCGAGCCGGCGAACCCGCAGGTCGTCTATGTGCCCACGTACAGCCCGGAGGTGGTCTGGGGTGCACCCGCTTATCCCTATCCTCCAATTTACTATCCCCCTGCGCCGCCGGTGGGGTCTTACGCCCTCGCCTTCGGTGTCGGATTGGCCATGGGCGCTTGGTGGGGCGGAGACGGAGGAGGCTGGGGATGCGGCTGGGGTGGTGGATATAACAACGGTGGCTACGTCAACATCAACAACAACAACACCTTCGTACGGAACGCGAACGTCCGTAACGGCAACAACAATGTAGGTAGCGGTAACAGGTGGCAGCACCAGCCAGAGCATCGCGGCGGCGCGCCATACCGGGACCGTGCGACGGCCGACCGATTTGGCGGCGCCACGCGCGGCGACTCGCTGGCAAACCGGCAATCAAGAGCCCGTAATGACATTGGAAGGCAAGGCGGCAATGTCGCAAGCCAGCGCCCAGGCGCGGGGCCGGGCAATCGCGGCGGCGCGGGCGGCGTGGGCGGCGCCAATCGCGGCGGCGTGGGCGGCGCGGGCGGCGTGGGCGGCGCCAATCGCGGCGGCGTGGGCGGCGCGGGCGGCGTGGGCGGCGCCAATCGCGGTGGCGTGGGCGGTGCCGATCGCGGCGGGGCGGGCGTCGCCAATCGCGGCGGCGCGGGCGTCGCCAATCGCGGCGGCGCGGGCAGCGCCAATCGCGGCGGCGCGGGCGGCGCCAATCGCGGCGGCGCGGGCGGCGCCAATCGCGGCGGCGCGGGCGGCGGTGGAAGCCGCAATGCCTTCGGCGGCGGCGGCGGCGGCTACAACGGCTCAAGCGCCCGTGCATCGAGCAACCGCGGGGCGCAATCTCGCGGCGGCGGAGGAAGAAGCGGCGGAGGAAGAAGCGGAGGAGGAAGAGGCGGAGGAGGAAGAGGCGGCGGCGGGCGCCGTTAGTCAGCGCAGAAGCGAATGTTCAGCAGGAGCACATACATGAATTCAGGATCCGCGAATGCAACACTCTGCCGGCTTCTGGAGATCCTGGTCGCATTTGCGCTAGCATCTCTTGCAGCCTCGGACTCGCTTGCCGCAGAGCAGGCGGGCACGAACAAAGCGGCACCTGTCGTTGCCGCGCAACGTGCCGAAATCTTTGCGACCCCGCAGCAGGCGGCCGACGCTCTTATTGATGCAGCCGAGAAATTCGACGTGGCTACCCTCGTCAAGATTTTCGGCCTTGGTGGAGAGGAAATAGTCCTCTCGGGCGAATACCCGCAGGACCGCCAGCGCGCGCTCGACTTTGCTGCACAAGCACGGGAGAAGAAAAGCGTTGCGATCGACCCCGTTGGCAAGAACCGTGCGTTTCTCCTCGTAGGTAAGGAGGATTGGCCGTTCCCGGTACCCATCGTCAAGCGCGACAGCCGATGGCAGTTCGATGCCGCCGCAGGGCTGCAGGAGCTCGAGAACCGGCGCATCGGCCGCAACGAATTGGATGCCATCGAATTCTGCCGCGAGTACGTGGGTGCGCAGTACCAGTACGCCTTTAAGCCGCGCGACGGCTACGATGTGAACCAGTACGCGCAGCACATCGTCAGCGCATCCGGCAAGCACGATGGCCTCGCGTGGCAGAACCCCAATGGGACGTGGGGCGGTCCGGTCGGTGAAGGCGCTGCCCGCGCCATCGAACAGGGTTACAACTTCGAGCAGGGTAAGGCAACACCGTACAATGGCTATTTCTACAAGGTTCTGAAGGGGCAAGGGCCTGACGCGCCCCTCGGAGAAATGGACTACGTGGTGAAAGGCCTGATGATCGGCGGCTTCGCCCTCATCGCCGCTCCCGCCGAATATGGTGAGACCGGAATCGATACCTTCATCGTGAGCCAGGACGGTGTGGTCTACCAGAAGGATCTAGGGCCCGAGACGCTCAAGGAATTCCAGAAGATCGAGCGCTTCAACCCGGATCGTTCCTGGACTCCGGTACCCGATGACGAGTAAGGGAGTTGCGAGCAGCAGGGTGCTATCAGTGGAAACCATAGGAGCAAACAGATGTCGAACACTATGAGAATTGCGGTCATGCTGGCCGTGGTCTTACTAACTACTCAGACTCAACCGACCTTCGCAGATGATCTGATCGCGGCTGATGCCAATGCCGCTTTGAATAAACTCTATGCCAGCGAACCTGAGGCGAAGATGATCTCTGAGAAGGCCGCGGCCGTTCTGGTGTTTCCCAACATCGTCAGGGCTGGTTTCATCGTCGGCGGGGCTTACGGTGAGGGCGTGCTGATGAGGGGCGGCAAGCTCGTCGGGCACTATAACTCCGTGGCGGGGTCCTTTGGCCTGCAGGCCGGCGCGCAGGGGTTCGGCTACGCGCTGTTCCTGATGAACGACAAGGCGCTTCAGTATCTGGACTCTAGCGATGGCTGGGAACTTGGCGTCGGGCCAACCATTGTCATCGTCGACAAGGGCAAGGCAAAGGCGCTGACCACCATGACACTGAAGGACGATGTCTACGCGTTCATCTTCGACCAGAAGGGTCTGATGGCGGGTCTCGGCATTCAAGGCTCCAAAATCACCAAGTTGGAGAAGTAGGCTTTGCATGTGAAGTGAAATGAAATGACGGAGCCAGAGCCATCTGCAGACGGACCTATGCAGCGAGGGCCGACTGGGGTGGATTTCTCGCTGGTCCTCGGCGGACCTTTGTTCCAACTCTGGCGGCGCACGCGGCTCAGCGGGGGACACTTGGAACTGCTGCGCCGTCGCATCACCGTGATGGTGCTGCTGACATGGATGCCGCTGCTGCTATTGTCGGTCATAGAGGGTCACGCCTGGAGCCGAAGCCTCGCTCTACCGTTTCTCCTTGACGTAGAACAGCACCTGCGATTGCTGCTCGCCCTGCCGCTGCTGATCCTCGCGGAACTGACGGTACACAAGCGCATGCGCGTGGGAGTGGAGCAGTTCCTGGTTCTCGGCCTGATTCCGGACGCGGCGCGGGCGCGATTCAATTCAGCCGTTACCTCGGCGATGCGCCTGCGCAATTCGCGCGTGGCTGAGTCGCTGTTGATTGCGCTCGTGTTTGGGGTGGGTGTGCCGTACTTCTGGCGAAACTACGTCGCGCTTGACGTGGGAAGCTGGTACGACGTGATAGTGGACGGAAGATTGCATCCCTCGCTGGCGGGCTGGTGGTTGGGCTGCGTGAGCCTGCCGGTCCTGCAGTTCCTGCTCCTGCGCTGGTACTTCCGGTTGTTCATCTGGACACGTTTCCTATGGCAAGCGTCCAACATCGAGTTGAGGCTGTACCCCACGCATCCGGACCGATGCGGCGGGCTCGGCTTCCTCATGTTTGTGCGGCTCGCGTTTGCGCCGCTGTTGCTGGCTCAGGGAGTCTTGCTGGCCGGTCTGATTGCAAACCGGATTTTTTTCGCCCACGCCAGACTACCCGACTTCCTACTCCCTATCGCGGCGATCGTCGCAATCGCGGTGCTTGTAGTTCTCGCCCCTCTGCTGGTCTTCGCCCGCAAGCTCGAAGCCGTCGACAGGACCGGCAAGCGCGACTACGGTGAGCTTGCACAAAGATACGCACGCGATTTTGATCAAAAATGGCTGCGCGGCGGTGCGCCCGCTGACGAGCCCTTGCTCGGCAGCGAGGACATTGAGTCGCTGGCCGATATGGGCAATAGTTTTGCGGTTGTACAGCAAATGCGCTGGGTGCCGTTCACGCTCCGTGACGCTCTGCAGGTGGGAACGATCTCGCTGTTGCCTATATTGCCGTTGACCCTGACGATGTTCTCGGTCCGGGATCTGCTGGGGCACCTGCTGAGATTGATTCTTTGACGACTTCCAGCAGCCCCGAGCCCGCCTTTAGAACGAGTAGCCGAGCGACGTCACGAGGTTCCAGTCGTTGGTACGCGCCGTCTCCGCCGGCCTATTATCGTAGCTATCGTTGAACGTGATCTCGAGGAAAAGATCGCGGATCAGCTCATGCCGCATCTTGAGCGAGGCTTCGCTGCGCACTCGACCTCCTTCGTTGAGGCTCGGTAGGAGCTGCAGGCTCGCGGTCACCTTCGTTTTCGGATAATCCCAACGATAAATGTACAGGTCCGTGGTGAGAGGTAACCAAACAGCTTGCCGTTTGATGCCGTCCGCTCCAGTTTCGGTGGATACCGCCAGTCCCGCGCCGGCGCGCCACTCCAAACCCTGGCGCTGCACAAAGTACCGGCCGAAGGTCTGGCCAATCAGACTCCTTAGGTCAAGAGCGAGCTCCTCATTGCGTTCGAACTGAAGCAAGGACTGGCGATAGTAGCGATCCGGAAGAAACGCATCGAAGGTCAACGCCAATGAATCCCGTTGGGTGGACGGGCCCGTATCCTGGTGGGTCGTCTCCATATCGACCGACATCTTCCACTGCCGCTTCGAATTGCGGGTGCCGACATTGCCGGAAAAATCCGCTGTCTGTACGCCGTTCGCCGACGTATAACTGTAGCCAAGTGCCACATCACCCTCGAGGCGTTTCAACCAGACCTCACCGCCCTTCATCCGTCCCAGCTCGACGACGTCCGATATCGGCACGTCGACCGGAACGGCTGTTTGGCCGGGCTCGCCGACCATCAATCGGATCGCTCCGGCTCTCGGTGCACGATCCGGCGCCGGACCCGACAGGCGCTTACCGCCGACGATTTCGATCTGCAACTGCTGGGTGGTCGTGAGCGACACGATGTGGGTCCAGTCGATGTAGAGGGTACCCATGTGATCGGTCTTGAAATTGAGCTGGCCAGAACTTAGCTTGATCACTTCACCCTGGATCCGATCGCCGTTGTCCAGCACGACGATGTCGGTCCTCGCCGCGCGCACGGGAGTAGCAAGCAAAGCAAGTGGCAGTGCTATGGACGCAAGGCGGCGCCTTGTTAGCCGAGGATCGAGTTCTCGTCCCGGCCGGCGTCGCCAGCTCAACACAACGCGCTTCGTGAGATCAACAATCGGCGGTCAGACCGGTGATGTGGGCCTGCGCTCTCAGTGTACGCGCAGGCCCGCGCGCCGGAAGATAGCCACCGCGGCATCGATCGCTGCCTCAGAGGGTGGCTCGGTGGTATCGAGCGTGTAGTCGATCCCGAGCCGCTTCCACTTGTAGCGGCCCATCTGGTGAAAAGGCAGGATCTCGGCGCGCTCGACGACACCGAGCGAGGCCCCGAAGCTGGCTACGCGCCGCATCTCGTCGGGGTCATCCATCAGCCCCGGCACCAGCACGTAGCGCAACCACATCGGGCGCTTGCGCTCGGCCAAGCGCTTGGCAAACGCAAGCACCGGTTCGTTCCCGATTCCCGTCACCCGCTTGTGCTGCTCGGGCTCGAAGGCCTTCATGTCGAGGATGACAAGGTCGATGAGGTCGAGCTCTTCGTCCGAGAGCTTGGCGCCTAGAAAGCCGTTCGTCTCGATCGCCGTATGGATCCCGAGTTCCTTGGTCGCCCGGAAGAGCTTTGCCGCGAAACGGTTCTGCACCAACGGTTCGCCCCCCGACAGAGTCAAGCCGCCGCGCATGACCTTGAGCGCATGCGCATACTTGGCGACCTCCTCGATTGCCCGCCTCAGGGGAACCGGGATGCCGTTGGACATCGTCCACGTGTCCGGGTTATGGCAGAAGCGGCAGCGGAACATGCATTGCGTCGTCCACGCGACCAAGCGGACGCCGGGCCCATCGACGGCCGAGGCGGTGGTGAAGGAGTGCAGGAAGCCGACGTCCCCCGATGCCATCGCGGCTTTGACGTCGACCTCGGGAACGTCCTTCCCCAGGTCCACCCGAAGCTCGAACGGGGATTTGGCCTCAAGCGGAGTTGCATACGTTGGTTTAGCGGTGGTCATTTCGTTCACCTCGATCACCGTGAAAAGTGCGATGAATGACATCCAACTGCTGCTCGCGGGTCAGCCGCACGAAGTTGACCGCATAGCCCGATACCCGGATCGTCAAACCCGGATACTTCTCCGGGTGCTCCATCGCATCCATCAGCGTCTCGCGATTGAGCACGTTGATGTTCATGTGATAGCCAGTGGTCCCGAAGAAGGCGTCAAGGATTGACGTCAGGTTGGCGACCCGGTCATCCGCTGTGTTGCCGAGACCGGTGGGTACCAGGGTCGTCGTCAGCGAAATCCCGTCGGCTGCATCACGGTAGGGAATCTTGGCGACCGAGGCCGCAGAGGCGGTGATTCCATGGCTGTCACGCCCGTGCATCGGGTTGGCGCCCGGCGCAAAGGGTTCACCTTTCCGCCGGCCATCCGGCGTGTTACCCGTCGCCTTGCCGTAGACCACGTTCGATGTGATTGTCAGCACCGACTGGGTGGGGAGCGCGTTGCGATAGGTGGGGTGCTTTCGCAGCTTCGTCATGAAGGTCGAGACCAGCCAGGAGGCCATGTGGTCCACCCGGTTGTCGTTGTTCCCGAACATCGGGAACTCGCCGTCGGTCTTGTAGTCGATCACGAGACCTGTCTCGTCGCGGATCGGCTTCACCTTGGCGTATCGGATCGCCGACAGGCTATCGGCTACCACCGACAGTCCGGCGATTCCGAACGCCATGGTGCGCATCGGCGCATAGTCATGCAGCGCCATCTCGATCCGCTCGTAGGCATACTTATCGTGCATGTAGTGGATGACGTTCATGGCGCTGACATAGACGCCGGCCAGCCAGTCCATCATCGCCTCAAGGCGCTCGACCACCTCCTCGAAATTGAGGACATCGCCCGACAGCGGCTGCGTTTTCGGGCCAACCTGCTTGCCGGTGACCTCGTCGCGACCACCATTGATTGCGTAGAGAAGACACTTGGCGAGATTCGCTCTCGCCCCGAAGAACTGCATCTGCTTGCCCAAAGCCATGGGCGAGACGCAACAGGCGATCGCCCCATCATCGCCCCAGGCGGCGCGCATCGTGTCGTCGTTTTCAAACTGGATCGAGGAGGTGTCGATCGCGACCTTGGCGGCGAAGCGGCGGAACGGCTCGGGCAGGCGGGGGGAATACCAGACGGTCAGGTTGGGTTCGGGCGCCGGTCCCAGATTGTAGAGCGTCTGAAGGAAGCGGAAGCTCGTCTTTGTCACGAGCGGCCGACCGTCATCGCCCATCCCACCGATGGATTCAGTTACCCAGGTCGGGTCCCCGGCGAACAGCTCGTCATATTCCGGTGTCCGCAGGAATCGCACGATCCGGAGCTTGATGACAAAGTCGTCGATGATCTCCTGCGCATGCGCCTCGGTGAGCAGGCCGGCCTCGAAATCGCGCTCGAAAAAGATGTCGAGGAAGGTGGATGTGCGGCCGAGCGACATGGCCGCGCCGTTTTGCTCCTTCACGCCGGCGAGATACCCGAAGTAGAGCCACTGCACGGCGTCCTTTGCCGTGCGGGCGGGACCTGAGATGTCCAAGCCGTACTTGGCGGCCATCTCCTTCAGCTCGCCAAGCGCACGGATCTGCTCGGCCAGTTCCTCACGGTCGCGGATGATCTCATCGGTCGACCATTCGGCATCGAGCGCAGCTTTCTCAGTCTTCTTGACGGCGAGGAGCCGATCGACTCCGTAGAGCGCGACCCGGCGGTAGTCGCCGATGATCCGGCCGCGACCATAGGCGTCGGGAAGACCTGTCAGGATGTGCGAGCTGCGGCAGCGCCTGATGTCGTCCGTATAGGCGTCGAACACCGCATCATTGTGAGTCTTGCGATACTTGGTGAAGGTCTCGACCACCGCCGGATCGGGCTCGTAGCCATACGCCTTCAATGCGCTCGCGACGAGCCGGAAGCCGCCATTCGGCATGATCGCGCGCTTGAGCGGCGCATCGGTCTGGAGGCCGACGATCACTTCGTTGGCCCGGTCGATATAACCAGGCTCGTGCGCAGTGATCGAGCTCGGGATCGGCGAGACGTCCAGCACGCCCTTCTTGCGCTCCTCCACGAACATCGCCTGCAGCTTCGTCCAGATGGCTCGGGTGCGTGGCGTGGGTCCGGCAAGAAAAGTCCCATCGCCGTAATACGGCGTCACATGCCGCTGTATGAAGGCGCGGAGATTGATCTCCTTCATCCATAGGCCGGGGCTGAAGCCATGCCACGGATCAATAGTCTCTTGCGTCCGACGGTCGGCCGTTATCGTTGCCATGTTCACGCTCCACTTTTTTTGCCCTGCATCGGGCCAACATTACAGACTCTGACCAACGGCCAATGCCGGAGCCGCCTTGTGACCTGTTCCCTTGGGGCCGGTTTCCCTGAGGAATAGCGTGAGCGCAATCGCAAGTCCTACGCCCCAGAGCAGCGGCTGGAAAGCAACCTGATAGTGGCCAAGCTCCCGCTCGCCCCCTCCACTCGCCTCGGTCAGCACACCCGCAAGCACGGGGCCAAGCAGCGCGGAAAAAAGGAAGTTGATGAAGTTGACGACGCCTGTCGCCGTGCCGCTGTACTCGGGACGGTTCGCCTCTTTGATGACCGTGTAGGTGAGCATCGCGGCGCCCGAGGCGATGCCCATGACCAGGCCGAGCAGGAACGGCGGAAACACCGTGACCGGGCCATAGAGGATCAGGAACAGGGTGACGAGCAGCGCGGCCGCACCGATGAGAATGACGGGTTTGCGACGGCCGATCCGGTCGGAGATCCAGCCGAGCAACGGACAGCCGATGATCCAGCCGAAGGGCACCGCCGCCGAGCGCAAGACGGCCATGCGGAAATCGAGACCGAACCCTTCCTGGATGAACCGGACACCCCAGACCATATCGAAGATGGTCGTAGGGATGAACATGAGGCCGGCGATCATCCCACACAACAGCGACTGCGGATTGCGGAACACGGTGCCCAGCGCGATAGCTGTGTCCTTCGCCCAGTTGGATCTCGGGCTCGCAAGCTGCGCCCCCCGGCTCTGCGTCGCGGCGAAGGTCCCGTGCTTCGGCAGCAGCATGAACAGCACGATGGCGAGCACAATGCCCACCGCTCCCATGATCAGCCAGAACATGTTCCAAGGCAGCCCGCGCGCAATCATCGGACCGACGAGAAATTGTCCGGCTGACCCGCCGGCCATGCCGAACATCTGTGTCACGCCGATCAGAGTCGCCGCGCGCGACGCGGGAAAGTTCGTGGTTGCGAGGTACGCCGCGCCGATCAGCGCAAAGACACCGCCGGCCCCCTGCAGGAAGCGGCCGACACCGGCCAGCATCGGGTCGCCGGACGCGAACAGCACTGCGCCCACGCCCATTGCCGCCGCACCGATCGGGACGGTGAGGCGCGCACCCAACTCGTCCATGGCGACGCCCGCTACAAGACTGAAGGGCGCATAGCCGTAATAGAAAAGACCGAGGAGCCCGCCAAGGCCTGCGGCTGAAAGACCGAAGGCCTCGCTCAGCTGCGGCATCATCACCGCCGGCGCCGATCGCGCCGCGTACTGGTGGAAGTAGTACAGGGACGTGACCAGCCAGGCGATAACGGTGATGCGCCCAGCTTGTTTCATTTCCTGCGCCCGTGCCGCGTCAACAGAGCACCACGGAGACGGCAAGACCGCCTTCGGAAGTCTCCTTGTACTTCGAGTTCATCTCCTTGGCAGTCAGCGCGAGCGCGCTGATCGTCGTGTCGAAGTCCACGCGCCGATTGACCGGTATCTCGTTGCTCGCGATCTCATAACCGATCCAGGACTTGACGGCGCCGAAAGCGCAACGCTCGATGCACGGGATCTGCACGTACCCGGCGACGGGGTCGCAGGTCATGCCGAGATGATGTTCGATCGAGCTTTCCGCTGCATTGGCAATCACCTGCGGTGGCGCGTCGAAGGCCGCGCCGAGGAAGGCGGCCCCCATGCCCGATGCAATACCGACCTCCGCCTGGCAGCCACCCTCGGCACCGGCCAGCGTCGCATTGTGTTTGCCGAGATAACCGACGACGGCCGCAGCCAGCAGTCCGTCGCGGATCTTCTGTTGCGAGATCTTGAGGCCGCCTTCGCCAACCGTATAGAGCACGGCCGGAATCACGCCCGCCGAGCCGCCAGTCGGGGCGGTCACCACGAGGTGTCCGCGCGCATTCTCCTCGGAGCCCGCAAGCGCGTACGCCGACACAAGGCCGATCGCCCGCTGCGCCGGGCCCGGATTGTCCTTGGCCCGCTTGTACACTTCGCCAGCCTTGGTCTTGAGTTTGATCGGCCCGGGCAGCGTGGATGTCGGCGCGTCGAGGCCTGACTTGACGATGTTCGTCATGGCGGCAGCGATCTTGTCGAGGAACGCATTAACGTCCGCCTCGCTCTTGCCGGAGACCGCAACCTCGTTCGCCATCGCCACTTGGGCGAGCGAAAGCTTGTTCTTCTCCGCGTGCGCGACCAGTTCCTTCATCGTCGAGTACGGGTACCGGGGCGCGCCTTTCTTAGGTGGCGTATAACCCTTCCACTCGATGAAGCCTCCGCCGACCGAATAATACTCCAGCTGCAGCAGTGCCTTGTCGCCCGCCATCAGCTGACAGGTCATGGTGTTTGGGTGCGGGAAATCGCCCTTCGGCGAATCGTAGATGATGTCCTTCAAGGACACATTGAAACCCTTGCCCAGCTTGACCGGGAAGACCTGGTCTGGCTTGGCGGCCATCTCATCGAGGAAGGCCGGGTCAACGGTCGCCGGTTCCTTGCCCACGATCCCGGCCAACGCGGCACGTTCGGTCCCGTGGCCCTTGCCGGTCGCCGACAGGCTCCCATACAGATGAACCTTCAGTGCCGTTGCTTGGTCGAGCTGTGCTGCAGGCAGCTTGGTGCAGCGCTGGTAGAAATCGTAGGTGATCCGCATCGGCCCGATCGTGTGCGACGAAGAGGGTCCCGGCCCCACTTTGTACATCTCCTCAACCGTTGTCATCACGGGTATCTTCTCGATCCTGTTCAGCGCAAGGTTCGGGGACAGCTTCGTGCCACCCGCCGGCGCAGGCGCCGCCGCGGGTGTGTGTGCGCTTGCCGGAATGGCTCGGCCCGTCAACACCGCAATCGCCGCCGCGAGCGCGCTTCGCATCAGGAATTCGCGCCGGTCCGAACCCTCGGGAACGAGCGGCTCGATGCGGAAATCCTCCGCCACGAGCGGACTGCCAACATGCTTACCATCGTTTTCTGACACGGCAGCCTCCTAGAGAGTTTGGTTTCGCTTTCCGTGGCAGGATGGATTTAATTTCCAACCTATCCTTATGTGCGACAGCCCTTACGTCCGACACGGGTTCGCCTCTTGCATCGTCCGTCTGAAACGCGGGCAGGGCAACTGAGCGAACAGGCACAAAGTTCTGCCCGAAGGGGCAGGCGTCGCCGCCGAGCTTCGCGTTGCATAATCCATGCGAGTTGAGACGGTTGGCATTGGTGTTCTTCGGAGCATCGCGTTCCCCAGTGCATTCCATTTGCGGAGTGCTGCAACAATGACCGAAAAATTCGAAAAGCATCACTCGCGTTATGAGCGGCTGCTCGCCGCCGCGCGGGAACTGCCGCCAATTTCGACTGCGGTAGTGCATCCGTGCGATGATGTATCGCTGAGTTCCGCTGTTGAGGCCGCCAAGATGGGCCTGATCGAGCCGATCCTGGTGGGGCCGAAAGCAAAAATACTCGCGGTCGCCGCCGCCTCAGGCCTAGATATCAGCGCATTTCCCATCGTCTCCACCGAGCACAGCCACGATTCCGCTGCGCGCGCCGTGACGCTCGTGCGCGAGGGTCGCGCCCAGGCGCTGATGAAGGGGAGCCTCCACACCGACGAAGTCATGGCCGCGGTGGTATCGCGCGAAACCGGCATCCGGACCGCGCGCCGCGTCAGCCATTGTTTCGTCATGGACGTGCCGGGTTATCCAACGCCGCTGATCATCACCGATGCCGCGGTGAACATCGCCCCGACGCTCGAAGAGAAAGCGGACATCATCCAGAACGCGATCGAACTGGCAAAAGCGATCCGCTTCGACGAGGCGCGAATTGCAATCCTCAGCGCAATGGAGACGGTCACCTCGAAGGTGAACTCGACGATTGAAGCCGCGGCGCTGTGCAAGATGGCCGAGCGAGGCCAGATCAGCGGCGCTGTGCTCGACGGCCCGCTCGCGCTCGACAACGCGATCAATCCGGAGGCGGCTGCGATCAAGCGCATCGTCTCGCCGGTCGCGGGCCGAGCCAATGTGCTGGTGGTACCCGATCTCGAGGCCGGTAATATGCTGGCCAAGAGCCTGAGCTTTCTTGCTGGTGCCGATGCCGCGGGGATCGTGCTTGGCGCGAAGGTGCCGATCATCCTGACCAGTCGCGCAGACAGCTTGTTGGCGCGCATGGCCTCGTGCGCCGTGGCCTCGCTTCTGGCGGCCGCGCGGCGGGTGGAGCAGGCGAAGGCACTGAAGGCACCCAGCCAATGACGCCGCGTTACCTCGGGGTGCTCAACGCAGGCTCCTCCAGCATCAAGTTCGCCGTGCGCGGCGCCGCGCCCGAGTTCGCGCTGATGTTCAGGGGCCAGATCGAAGCCATCGGCGTCGCGCCGCGCCTCGAGCTCAAGGATGCCGATGGCGCCCAGCTGCATGAGCAGAAGTGGCAGGCCGCCGGGTTCGACCACAGCGCCGCCACGCGAGCGATCATCGCCGCCATCCAAACGCAGTTGGGTACCGGCGCGATCGCCGCCGTCGGGCATCGCGTGGTGCACGGCGGTACCCGCCACGCGGCGCCCGAGCGCGTCGATCCGGCATTGCTAGCCGATCTCGAGACGCTCGTCCCGCTCGCCCCGCTCCATCAGCCACACAATCTGGCTCCCATCCGTGCCATTGCGCACGCCGTGCGCGACCTGCCACAAGTGGTGTGTTTCGACACTAGCTTTCATGCGAGCCAGCCAATGATCGCACGCAGCTATGCGCTACCGCGCGCTCTGACGGAGGAAGGCGTTATTCGCTACGGCTTTCATGGGATTTCCTACGAATTCGTCAGTCGCCGTCTGCGTGATCTCGCTCCGAGACTCGCTGCCGGCCGGGTGGTGATCGCCCATCTGGGTAACGGAGCGAGTCTCTGCGCCGTGCACAATGGCACGAGTGTCGCTTCCACGATGGGCTTCACCGCGGTGGAAGGCCTGATGATGGGCACGCGGTGTGGATCGGTCGATCCCGGAGTCCTCGTTTACTTGATGGATCAGCACAAGATGGGCCCGCGTGGGATCGAGCACCTGATCTACCGGCGCAGCGGACTGCTCGGCGTCTCAGGCATCTCCTCCGACATGCGGACGCTGCGTCGCTCGGCGAAGCCTGCGGCCGCCGAAGCCATCGCCCTTTTCGTCTACCGGGTGATCCGCGAAATCGGCTCGATGGCGGCGGCGCTCGGCGGACTGGACGGGCTAGTGTTCACCGCCGGCATTGGCGAGCACGATGCGGCCATACGGGATGAAATCGTGGCAGGTTGTGCGTGGCTCGGTCTGAGGCTTGACCCAGCCCTCAATGCGGCTGGAAAGTGCGGCCGTATCAGCAGCGACCAATCCCCCAATGAGGTCTGGGTCATACCCACCGACGAGGAGCGCATGATTGCCGAGCACACGGCGGCGTTGCTGAACCTTGCGGCCAACTGATCCCGTTGGCGCCGTTGACAGTCACCTTGACTCTTGGTACGCGTGCATGGGGCCTCCTGAATTGATCATAATCAACTGCCGATGGTTTTCGCTTTGTCGAGTTCGCCGCGCAGGATCTTGGCCCAGCTCGACGCCGCGCTTCGGGCCTCAGCCGCGTTGTAGACGCTGCTAGATAGCTGAAAACTCCCCGTCGTGCGTGCCTGGTAACGGTCGAGAACGCGAGCGATGATCTCCCCGGTCTCGGAATCCACAAGCTCGGCGAGGAGGGTCATTTCACCGGCCGACATCGTATACACCCTCGTTCGTCCAGGCGTCATCACATCCGGTGCCGTGATGTAGAGATTGATGATCGCGGCCTGCACGCGCAGTACGTCCGGACCCGGCTCGGCGACAACAGAGTAGCCTCCTTTCTTCAATTCCTCCACGAACGCGTCGTAAACAACCTCGGCCACATCGTCTCGAATTTTCTGCTGTTCGCTCGAAGACAAGCTGCGCGTGCTGCCGACGACCGTCGGCTTCCAGCTCTTGTGAAAGCGCACGGCGATCGGCTGGACCATCACCTTGGTGTAGCCCGACAGCGTCGCGCCGGGCAACGCATAGGCCATGTCGATGCCCTTGATATTGATCTTCTGCAGACCGTCATAGCTCATGGCTTCATGCAGATTCTTCGCCTGCTGAGCGAGCACTGTGGCGGTCAAGAACAGAGGAATGAACCCGGCCAGTTGCCGGAGTAGTCGATATTGATTCATGCGCATGTCACTACCCTCCATTGCAATGAATTGATCACCTCACGCCTCCCCATCGCTGTGCGTTTTGCTTGATCCACCAAAAGCGAATATTCAGTCCCTTGGCGCGTTTGGAAGTATTGCGCTGACAGGGAACCGATTCCGAGTGCTATCCCTGCCCTTTCGGGCAGAACCCTGTGCCCGTTCGGCCAATTGCCCGGCCCTCGTTTAAGGCGAACGATGCAAGGGGCGGGCGCGTACCGCTATTCAACGTTCGGAAATCCAGGTGCAGGCCATGGCACTGGTGGGGTCATTCGACGCGGGCCCCGAGGCGGATATCACTCTGGATGGACTGATTTATGGATAAGCACGTCAAGACGGACAAAGCGACCCAAACTCGGGGACCCACGCGAACTTCACTTGATCCGAAGGAATTGAGACTGATCAATGCCTGGTGGCACGCCTGCAATTACCTCTCGGTGGGTATGATCTATCTGCGCGACAACCCGCTGCTCAAGCAACCACTCCAAGTCGAGCACATCAAGCACCGCCTGCTCGGACATTGGGGCGCGAGCCCGGCGCTTTCCTTCGTGTGGGTGCACCTCAATCGCCTCATCAAGCGTGACGGGATCGACGTAATCTTCATGGCCGGTCCAGGGCATGGCGCGCCGGGCGTGCTGGGTCCATCGTATCTGGAAGGCACCTACTCCGAGGTCTATCCGGATAAGAGCCCGGATGCAGAAGGAATGCAGAAATTCTTCAAGCAATTCTCCTTCCCCGGCCACATCGGCTCCCATGTCACCCCCGAAACGCCCGGATCCATCCATGAGGGGGGCGAACTCGGTTACAGCCTCTCGCACGCCTACGGCGCCTGCTTCGACAATCCGGAGCTCATCGTCGCCTGCGTGGTCGGCGACGGCGAGGCCGAAACCGGCCCGCTCGCCACCGCCTGGCATTCGAACAAGTTCGTCAATCCGATCCGCGACGGCGCCGTGCTGCCGATTCTGAACCTCAACGGTTACAAGATCGCCAATCCAACCATCCTCGCGCGCATCAGCCACGAGGAACTAGAGACCCTGCTCCGCGGCTACGGCTATACCCCGTATTTCGTGGAAGGCGACGATCCCGACACGATGCACCAGACCATGGCCGCCACGCTGGAAACAGCCATCGGGGAGATCCGCGCCCTCCAGACCGCCGCGCGCAGCAGCGGCAAGGCTGAACGGCCGCGCTGGCCGATGATCGTGCTGCGTTCGCCCAAAGGCTGGACTGGTCCGAAAGAAATCAATGGCCATAAGGCCGAAGGTTCCTGGCGCTCGCATCAAGTTCCGTTCTCGGATGTGCGCGAGAACCCGGCGCATCTGAAGCTCCTGCAGGACTGGATGCGGAGCTATAAGCCGGAGGAGTTGTTCGACGCGAACGGCACCCTGAGTCCTGAGCTGCGTGAGCTTGCTCCGACCGGTCCGCGGCGCATGAGTGCCAACCTGCACGTCAACGGCGGATTGCTACGCAAGGAACTCAAGATGCCGGATTTCCGCAACTACGCGGTGGATGCGACGCCGGCCGGCACGAGGTTCCACGAGAATACCAGGCCGCTTGGCGAATTCCTGCGCGACGTGATGCGCAACAACATGACCAACTTCCGTCTCTTTGGTCCTGACGAGACCGCGTCCAACCGCCTACAGGCGGTGTACGAGGTGAGCAAGAAAGTGTGGATGGCAGATTTGTACCCCGAGGACGCCGACGGCGGTGAACTCTCACGTGACGGGCGGGTGATGGAGATGCTCTCCGAGCACACCCTGATCGGCTGGCTCGAGGGATACCTGCTGTCCGGTCGGCACGGCTTCTTCCACACCTACGAAGCCTTCGCTCACGTGATCGATTCGATGTTCAACCAGCACGCCAAGTGGCTCGACATCTGTAAGAATCACGTGCCGTGGCGTGCCTCAGTGGCGTCGCAGAACATCCTGCTATCGTCCACGGTCTGGCGCCAGGACCACAACGGCTTCTCGCATCAGGACCCGGGCTTCGTCGATCTGGTCACCAACAAGAGCCCGAGCGTGACGCGCATCTACCTGCCGCCCGATGCCAACACTCTGCTGGTGGTCGCGGACGGTTGCCTGCGCTCGACCGACTGCATCAACGTTATCGTCGCCGACAAACAGAAGCATTTGCAGTTCGTCACCATCGACGAGGCAGTATTACATTGCGCCAAAGGGATCGGCATCTGGCCAGCGGCCAGCAACGACCAAGGGGTCGAGCCCGATGTGGTGATGGCCTGCTGCGGCGATGTGGCGACTCAAGAAGCGCTGGCAGCCACTGCACTGCTGCGCGAGCACTTGCCCGATTTGAAGGTCCGTTTCGTCAATGTGGTAGACCTGTTCAAGATGCAGCCGGTCGCCGAGCATCCGCACGGTTCGACTGACCGGGAGTTTGACAGCCTGTTCACCACCGACAAACCGGTGATCTTCAATTTCCATGGCTATCCCTGGCTGATCCACAAACTGGCCTACCGGTTCAGAAACCACGAGAACCTGCACGTGCGCGGCTACAAGGAGCGCGGCAACATCAACACGCCGCTTGAGCTGGCGATCCTCAACCAGACCGACCGCTTCACGCTGGTGATCGATGTGATCGACAGGGTGCCGGGGCTGGCTGCTCGTGCCGCCCACCTGAAGGAGCAGATGAAGAACGAGATCATTCGCAACCTGACCTATGCGCACGAGCAAGGCGCCGACCGCGACGACTTCACCAATTGGGTGTGGCCGCTGAACCCGCAGCCAAAGACTGCGACATCGGAAGGAGCGCGCAGGTGATGCACTACGCAGAGAAATCCCAAGTCCTCTGATGGCCTACCCGGTGCAGACGCTGATCGCGGCATTCGCGGCCGCCCCGCAATTCAAGCCGCAGTACGCAGTGAACTGCTGCGCCTGCCTGAGCCAAAAGGAATGAATGCTTCTGGAAATACTTGGGCGATCGTGTTGGCGGGAGGCGAAGGAAGCCGACTCCACGGCTTGACGATGACTGCCTTGGGCATCGCCGTGCCCAAGCAGTTTTGTTCGTTGCGAGGCGGGCACTCGTTGCTCCTCGAGGCCCTCAAGCGAGCAGAGGCAATAGCGCGGCCCGAGTATACTTGCGCCGTCGTATCGCAACATCATAGGCGCTGGTGGGGTCCCGCATTCTCGGCAATGCCCATTGCTAACATCGTCGTTCAGCCGAGGAACTGCGGCACAGCGAACGGCATCCTGCTGCCGCTGCTGTACATCCTGGCGCGCGATCCAGAAGCACGTGTGGTCCTGTTGCCCTCGGATCATCACGTCCGCGACGAACAAGCGCTTGCGGTCGCGCTCCAAATGGCAGCGCGGGAATTACCCACTCGACGCGATCAAATCGTACTCATTGGAATTCTGCCGGAAGAAGCAGATCCGGATCTCGGATATATCGTGCCCGGCCGCCCTGATGGTGCTGTTTCGACGGTCGATCGATTTGTCGAAAAGCCGGACCCACTGCTTGCTCAAGTGCTGGTTGAGACCGGCGCATTGTGGAACGCTTTCATCGTGGCTGCCAGCGGTCGAGCGCTCCTGCAGGTGTTCGTGCAGCGGATCCCCCAAATCGTGGTCGACATGCAGGCGATGATCGCCCAGAATCCATTCACTGCGGATCTATCCTGCGCAGCCATGGATCTTTATCGTGACTTGCCTGACCTCGATTTTTCCCGCCAACTCTTGGTGGGCGCCGAGTCGTTGTTGCGCGTACTGCAAGCGCAACGCTGCGGATGGACCGATCTCGGGACCCCGAAGCGACTCGCAGAAACTCTACGCGCTTTATCTCTATCCCGTGAAATTACAGACGACACCCTCTACCCCCTGAACCTCGCAGTGCAACATGCTCGGTCACAACAGGAAGCTGCCAACCTGCACTGACCTCGGAGAACGGCACACCTCGATCCAGCCGGAAATCTTGCAAGGGCGTTGGCACAAGCGACTCAAATGCGCTCTTCGGTGCTCCTTAATTCCCGGACTGTGACGCGAGGGATCCGCGCAAGTTCATCGATTAGAATTCCTGCGGGAGCCCTGCATGAACCCCTCATGCTTACCAACGTCCAGGAACCGGCTGGAATCGAGAACGCCGTAAAGCTGGATGGTCCTGGCCACGAGCCCGGTCCAGCCGGTCTGGTGGCTCGCGCCCAGTCCCGCACCATTGTCGCCGTGAAAGTACTCGTAGAACAGGACGTAGTCGCGCCAGTGAGGATCAGACTGGAATTTTTCAGCGGCTCCGTAAACGGGACGCCGCCCGTGTTCGTTGCGCAGGAATATCCGGGCGAGCCGGTCAGCGATCTCCTTGCTCACCTCAAAGAGGTTCATCATCTTGCCTGACCCCGTGGGGCATTCAATTTTGAAGTTGTCGCCGTAATATAGGTGATAATTCAGAAGCGCCCGGATGAGCATTAAATTCACCGGCATCCACACCGGGCCGCGCCAGTTGGAGTTGCCGCCGAACATGCCGCTGTCCGACTCAGCCGGAGCGTATTCCACCCGGTATTCCCGACCGCCCTTGTAGAAGATGTACGGGTTTCTCTCGTGGAACTTAGAGAGCGAGCGAATGCCGTAGGGGCTCAGGAACTCGTTCTCGTCGAGCATCTTTGTAAGAATCCGACGCAGCCGCTCCGAGTTGAGCAGGGCGATGATCCCCCGCTCGGCCACGCCCAAGTGCCCTGGGCCTGTCGGGTGGGTGGTCTCCTGCAGCTCGGGCATCCGGCGCAGGCGCTCCACCAGCTCAGCCAGCGCCCTGGGAATGTGCTCCCGCTGCCGTTTCTCGATCACCGTTGCGGCGCATAGGGGCAGGAGCCCGACTATCGAGCGCACTCTTAGTTTCTGAGCGCTGCCATCGGGAAGCCGCAGCAGGTCGTAGTAGAAGCCATCCTCCTCGTCCCACATGCCGTCCTCTCCGGGACGGTTCATGGCCGCGGCTATATAGTAGAAGTGCTCTTGGAACTTCACGACCATGTCTTCGTAGTTGTGGTCGTGGGCGGCGAGCTCTATGGCGAGTTCGACCATGTTCTGGCTGAAAACGGCCATCCAGGCGGTGCCATCCGCCTGCTCCAGGTGTCCGCCGGTGGGTAACGGCGCGCTACGGTCGAAGACGCCGATGTTGTCCAAGCCGAGGAAGCCCCCTTCGAAGACGTTCTTGCCGAATCGGTCCTTGCGGTTCATCCACCAGGTGAAGTTCAGCAGCAGCTTGTTGAATGCCGACTTGAGGAAGTCAAGGTCCGCCTCACCGCGTAACGCCAGCTCGCTGCGGTGCAGGAACAGCGTCGCAAAAGCGTGGACCGGCGGATTCACGTCGCTGAAGTTCCACTCGTATGCAGGCATCTGACCGTTGGGATGCAAGTAGAGCCCGCCGAGGAACAGTTCCATCTGCTGCTTGGCGAAGTCTGGGTCGACGATCGCGAGCGGCAGCGCGTGGAAGGCCAGATCCCAGGCCGCGTACCAGGGGTACTCCCACTTGTCGGGCATGGAGATGACGTCCTCATTCAGCATGTGAAACCACTCGGAGTTCCGGGAGCTACGATATCCGGCGTGGAGGGGGTTGGCGTGGTGCTCGTCCAACCAGCTGTTGCCGTCGAAGAAGTAGAACTGCTTGCCCCAAAGCATGCCAGCGACGGCTTGGCGCATTACGTTGGCCGCGTCCGGGGAGATCGAAAGCGGAGTGACCGAACGGTAGAACTCGTCCGCCTCCTGCAGTCTGGCGGCCACGGTCTTGTCAAACTCCGCGCCGAAGCAGGATGGGATGGTTCTCGCATCTCCACTCTTGTGGGCAGCGGACTGGCCCGTCAGGCGCAGCCGCACGGTCGCAGGCTGGCCGGGAGCCACCGTCACACGATAGTGCGCGGCGACCTTGGTGCCCTGCTTTTCCGGATTCACCGCCGCCTGATTGTTCTGTACCACGCAGTTGTTGATGCCGTCTTTGACGTACGGGCTGCAATTGGGTTGATCCGGATAGAGACGCTCATGGTTCGTCATGTTGTCGGTGAACAGCAGGGGCACCTCGCCTTCGCAGGACAGGATGAATTCACCCAGTAGCGAATGACTTGCTGCGACCGCGCTCGTGTCCGCCGCCGCCTTGACCTGCCTGAGGTTTGGCTTCTCGCGAGCTCTATTCGAGTTGGCAATCCACGGCGCCCAGTCGTTGCGGAACCACAGCGTCGGCAGAACGTGCAGCTCGGCGGCCTCCGCCCCACGGTTAACGGCCGTGATTCGTACGAGAATGTCCTCCGGCGCGGCTTTGGCATACTCCACGAAGACGTCGAAATAGCGATCGTCATCGAAGATGCCAGTGTCGAGAAGTTCATACTCCCTGTCGCTGCGCGAGCGGCGGCGATTCGTCGCCACTAGGTCGTCGTACGGAAATGCCCTCTGCGGGTACTTATAGAGATACTTCATGTACGAGTGGGTGGGCGTGCTGTCGAGATAGAAGTAATACTCCTTCACGTCCTCGCCGTGGTTACCCTCGCTGTTGGTGAGCCCGAAATGGCGCTCTTTGAGGATGGGATCCTTCCCGTTCCACAGGGCTAGCGCGAAGCACAGGTGCTGTTTATCATCGGAAAGGCCAGCGATGCCATCCTCGCCCCAGCGGTAGGCGCGTGAGCGGGCATGATCATGGGGGGAAAAATTCCAGGCGTCTCCCGTCTCGCTGTAGTCTTCGCGCACGGTTCCCCACTGGCGCTCGCTCAAGTAGGGCCCCCACTTCTTCCAGTGTACCGACTGCTCTCGATCCTCATCGAGCCTGATCTGTTCAGCGGTCCTGGTCGATGCTTTTTGTGTCATGGCGAGCTCCTATCGATTAGTGCATTCCTTTGCGATGTGGTGGGATCGCAGGCCAGGACGGCCTGCAGTGGAAATGCGATCTGAACTCCGATCGACTCAAAACACTGCGTGATGCGCAGGAGAAGTCCTTCCTGAATCTCGAGGAACTGCTTCCAATTACGGCTTAGGACGTAAGCGAAAACCTCCACCTCGAAAGACGCCTGAGTGAAACGGAGAAAATGCACGCGAACCGAATCGGGCGCGACATCCCGGCTTTCCTCCAGCAGGCTGCGGATGAGGTCGATCACGGTGCGAATTTGTGCCGCGGTGGTCCCGTAGCGCACAGAGAGGATTGGGTGAAACCAGAATTTGTCGCGTGCCGAGAAGTTCTCGAAGAAACCTAAGACCGTGCCTTTGGGCGTGTTGCGGCCAAGCGGATCTTTCGGAACCTCGGGTTGAATCGCCGCAGGGACGGAGCCGGTCGTGCCGACTTGCGCCCATGCAGGAAGACCTTGCAGAAAACACAGCGCCAGCCAGCAAGCGCCGAAACCCGCCAACACGCGCCGTGACAGAGCGCGAGGTCGGACGATGAATGCCACCCCAGCTACAGGTTTCTCCGTGCCGGAAGCGACATGATGGCCCGACCCGACAATGATCTTATCAGCGCCGCTGCACGTAAAAGTCGCTACTGCGAGCCGCGGATTGATACCGTGGTTTTGCGTCATTGCCCTTTTTACTTCTCGCGGAGGCAACTTCATGAGACTTCATCGATTTCAATCCGAAACGCCGTTTGGAATTCCCCGAATGGTCCCACTACCCGGAGCCCGCAACCGGTTCGCCCAGGGGTAAAGCAGCGGGATGCCGGCCGTAACTTCCTTTCGCAGCCGAGGTGTCAAGATCTTCACGCCCGAGAATCTCCACTCCCCTATGACGGAGCGAAGCACCCAGCATTCCACGATCGGGCAGGAACTGAGCCTCCAGCTCACCCACGGTCAAAGTGCGAGAGAATGGCTTGTTGGTGCAGACTCGATATTCGGAGCCGGATATGTCACTCATCTTCTGCCCAACAGCTCTCTTGCCGCCGCCGCCACTTGCTCCGGTTCGAAACCGAATTTCTTTTGCAGCTCCTTGAGCGGCGCTGAAGCGCCGAATGTCTTCATGCCGATGATGCGTCCCCACGTGCCGACGTAGCGCTCCCAGCCGAAAGTCGATGCCTGCTCCACCGCGACACGCGCTGCCACGCCGGGCGGCAGCACGCTATCGCGATATTCCTTGGTCTGATGGTCGAAGATATCCCAGGACGGCATCGAGACCACCCGCGAGCGGATGCCTTCGGCGATCAGCTTCTCATGCGCCAGCACGGTGAGGCTGATTTCGCTGCCCGTAGCGATGAGGATGACCTCTGCCTTTCCGCCCGGGGGATCTGCGAGCACATAGGCGCCGCGAGCAACTCCGGACGCCGGCGCGTACCGGCTTCGATCCAGCGTCGGCAGCGGCTGACGCGACAGCACCAGCACGGCAGGCTGGTGATGCAGTTTCATGATGTAGCGATAGGCCTCGACGACCTCATTAGCGTCGGCAGGCCGCAGCGTGACCAGTCCAGGGATGGCGCGCAACGACGCGAGATGCTCTACCGGCTGGTGCGTCGGGCCGTCCTCGCCGACACCGATCGAATCGTGAGTGAAAATATGAATGACCGGCAACTCCATCAGAGCGCTCAATCGGATCGCGCCGCGAGCGTAGTCGCTGAAGATGAAAAAGCCGGATCCGAACGGACGCACCTTCACGAGACTCATACCGTTCAACACCGCCGCCATGCCATGCTCGCGAATGCCAAAGTGCAGGTTGCGCCCGCCGTATGCACCTGCCTGAAAATCACCCGCGCCGTCGAAGTCCAGTCTGGTTTTCGTCGACGGCGCCAGATCGGCCGATCCGCCCATGAGCCATGGGATTTTCTTGGCAATGGCAGTGAGTACCTTGCTCGCTGATTCCCGCGTACCCATGCCCTTTTGATCCGCCGGAAATACCGGAAGGCCCTCATCCCAGCCGTCCGGCAACTCACGACGCTGCATCTTTTCAATCTGCTCCGCCAGCTGCGGAAACTCGCGCTTGTAGGTCTGGAAACTCCACTCCCATGCCGTACGCAGGTCCCGGCTCCGTTTTCCGATGCCGTCGAGGAAGTGCTCCCTCACACCTTCTGGCACTAGAAACTTGGCGTCTTCCGGCCAACCATAGATGCGCTTGGTTGCCCTGATCTCTGCGTCGCCGAGCGGTTCGCCATGCGCCGCAGCCGTGCCCTCCTTCGTCGGCGCCCCATAGCCAATGTGGCTGTCGACGATGATCAGGGTGGGTCGGTCGGCCGTATTCTTGAACACGCTAAACGCCCGCGTCAGCATGTCGAGGTCGTTGGCGTCGCCAACCCGGGTGACATTCCAGCCATAAGAGAGGAAGCGCGCCGCGACATCGTCGCGAAACGCGAGGTTGGTGCTGCCCTCGATCGTGATGTGATTGTTGTCGTAGATCCAGCACAGATTGTCGAGCTGAAGGTGGCCGGCGAGCGAGGCGGCTTCACCAGAAATGCCTTCCATCATGCAGCCGTCACCGCACAGCGCATAGACATCGTTCGTGAACAGCTCGACGCCGGGACGGTTGTAGCGTGCGCCAAGCCATTTCGAAGCGATCGCCATACCGACGCTGGTCGCAACACCCTGACCGAGCGGCCCGGTCGTAGTTTCCACCCCCGAAGTCCATCGATATTCCGGATGTCCGGCGCAGCGGCTGCCAAGCTGGCGAAAGTTCTTGATGTCGTCGAGAGAAACCGAAGGTTTACCGACGATCTCATAATCCGGATCGACCGCTTTAACGCCTGTCAGGTGCAGCATCGAATACAGCAGCATCGATGCATGGCCAGCAGAAAGGACAAAGCGGTCGCGATTCGGCCAAATGGGGTCGTCCGGATCGAAGCGCAGAAAACGCTGCCAGAGACAATACACTACGGGAGCCATGCTCATCGGCGTACCGGGGTGTCCGGAGTTGGCCTGCTGCACAGCATCCATCGACAGGGTGCGAATCGTATTGATCGCTGTTTGAACAAGCTTCTCATTTGCCATGATCTTCCCCATCTAAGCGCGGGGACGGATGTCAAGCGGGCGACGACGGCGTCGCGCCGTGACTGACATCTACATCCCCGGGCGCCTGCTTTCCGCGTACTCGATCCCAGCGTCGCTGGAGCGCGCAGTAAACGCATCCGAGCGTGAAGCCGGGCAGGACCAGGTTTAAAAGAAATTTGATTCTGTTTAGCATGTTACCTTCTTCCACAGGAGGCTTAGGTTGATCCTGCTTCCAGCACAGCGACCTTGCCCAGGCGGCGCTCGTGCGGTTCGGCGTGGCTGAACGTGGCAGCGAGAAAAGCCTGGACCAGGTCCCACGCGACGGCCGGGCCGACGGTTCGGCCACCCATGCAAATGATATTCATATCGTCGTCTTCGACGCCTTGCACTGCCGTGAAGTGGTCGTGAATGATCGCCGCGCGAATGCCTGGAACCTTGTTAGCGCACACCGAGGCGCCGACGCCGCTGCCGCAGAGCGCCACGCCGCGCTCGACCTTTCCGGCGGCGACCGCGCGCGCCAGCGGAACAACAAAATCGGCGTAGTCGTCGGTCGGATCCACAACATACGCGCCGAAATCGACTACCTCATGTCCCGTCGCGCGCAATTGCGCGACGAACTTCTGTTTCAGGTTGAACCCGCCGTGATCCGTCGCAATACCAACACGCATGATGCTATTCCTTCGACGTGGGACCGACCCAAGCTCATCCGCCGCTGCGCGGTTCGCAAACATCGTCGCGTACTCCTGCTGGGTCCTCCTGCAGGAATTGACGCGTCGATCATTTCGACTTGCATTGGGCTTGCCGTCTCTGATAGTTCTCAGTTCGCTGCCTTTTCGAAGATGCCGACAAACTCCTCAAAGCGTCTGGCAATCTCGGCCACGGCAGCCTCCTGCGGTCCGCTCTTTTCAGCAGGGCAGGAGGTTGAATAGCCATTCGCCGCGGCATCGCGCAGGATCGCAGCGCCAAACTGCTGGTCCGCCAAGATGCCTGCCTTCTGCTTCGGTACGCCGGCAGCGACAGCAGCCTTGAATCCGTCGTAGATTACTTGCTTGGAGGCGGCGATCTGCGCCGTTGGCCCCGGGGTCAAGCGCCCCTTCCAGCCAAACAGGTTGGCCTGAAATGTGCCGCGATGGTCGAAGGGCAGGATGTACAGCGGCCGTTCGTAGCCAAGATCTTTCATGATGCCTCCCGATGTCCCCGGTAGCGGCGAATCAGCGTGTTGGTCGAACTATCGTGACCGAGAGCGGGCTCTGTTTTGCTCTTGAGTTCTGGGATGATCCGCTGCGCAAGCACTTTGCCGAGCTCAACGCCCCACTGGTCGAACGAGTCGATGTTCCAGATCGCGCCCTGAACGAAGACGGAGTGCTCGTACAGGGCGACGAGTTTGCCGAGCGTATCCGGCGTCAACCGCTCGGCAAGAATCGTGTTGGACGGACGATTGCCCCCGAAGACCCGGTGCGGCACTAACCAGTCCGGCGTGCCCTCGGTCTTCACCTGCTCGGGCGTCTTGCCGAAGGCGAGAGCTTCAGCCTGGGCGAAAACGTTCGCGAGAAGAATGTCGTGATGATCGTCGAGAGGGTTCAAGGTCTTCAAGAACGCGATGAAGTCGCAGGGAATCAGCCGCGTCCCCTGGTGAATCAACTGATAAAAAGAATGCTGGCCGTTCGTTCCCGGCTCGCCCCAGTAAATAGGGGCGGTATCGTACGCAACCACGTCCCCATCGAGCGTCACCCGTTTGCCGTTGCTCTCCATCGTCAGCTGCTGCAAATAGGCGGGGAAGCGCTTGAGGTATTGCTCGTAGGGCAGAACCGCGGCGGTCTGCGAACCGAAGAAGTTGTTGTACCACAGCGCCAGAAGGCCCATGAGCACGGGCAAGTTGCGTTTGAAGGGGGCGCTACGAAAGTGTTCGTCCATCTGGTTAAAGCCCGCCAACATCGCACGGAAATTGTCTGGCCCGATGGCCAGCATGGTTGAAAGGCCGATCGCGGAGGCCATGGAATAGCGGCCGCCGACCCAGTCCCAGCACTCGAACATGTTGGCGGTGTCGATGCCGAACTTCCTCACTTCCGTCGCGTTCGTCGACACGGCGACAAAATGCCTGGCAACCGATTTTTCATCGCCTCCGAGACGCGAGAGTAGCCAGTCGCGCGCCGTGTGGGCGTTGGTCATCGTCTCGAGCGTGGTAAAGGTCTTCGAAGAAACGATGAACAGCGTCTCGGCAGGGTCGAGATCATGGACCGCTTCTGCGAAGTCGGTTCCGTCGATGTTGGACACAAAGCGGTACCTAATGATCCGGTCGCTGAAATGCTTGAGTGCTTCATAAGCCATCATCGGCCCGAGGTCCGAGCCGCCGATACCGATGTTGACGATGGTGAAAATGCGCTTGCCGGTATGGCCTTTCCACGCGCCGCTCCGGACTCGGTCCGAGAAATCGGTCATCCTGTCGAGTACCGCGTGGACCCAGGGCACCACATTCTCGTCGTCGACGATGATCGCTGCGCCTCGTGGCGCACGCAGAGCGATGTGCAAGACCGCACGTTTTTCCGTGATGTTGATCTTCTCGCCGCCGAACATCGCATCGATGCGCGCGCGCAGCCCGGACTCCTGCGCCAGGTTCAGCAAGAGTTCGAGGGTTTCGTCGGTGATGCGGTTCTTTGAATAATCGAGATAAAGTCCCACGGCCTCGGCCGTCATACGCTCACCGCGTGTTGGATCATCGGCGAACAATTCGCGCAGGTGCAGAGCGCTGACTTTCTTATGGTGAGCCGCCAGGCGCTTCCAGGCCGTGCGCTCGGCGAGTCGGGCGATCTGTGTCGTCACGTTTTGCGCGGCTCCTCTCTTATCTCGGTGTTCGCCGGGGGTGTTGCCGCGCGCCGTCGCTCTTCTTCCTTCCACATGTGAAATCCGCCAAGAAATGCATTTGCGCTGCTGCCGACGCGACATCCGGCCGGCAGATAGGTCAACTTTTTTGCATTGCCGCCACCCACCGCCAGATCATCAAGATGAATCGCAGCCGCAAGTCGCATGGCCACCGCGGCGAGAATCTTTTCCCATGTCTTCCTGCCCAACCTTTTCAAAAGGATTTTTATGTTCGTTCCCCCGATGTCAATCACCAGCACGCTCAGGCGCAAAACTTGCGATACTCGCACGCTGCCGCAATCGGCAGAGTTGTTACGGCGATTTCAAGCGCGCTCGCCGCAATCACGACCTATGGTCGTTCGTGGGTCGATTTCATGTGAGTGCTGGCCTCTCCGCCTGAGGTCTAATGAGCCGTTTCAAGGGTAGCGCTCCGCGAAGCGATCACCCTCATCAGTTCATTCCACGACTTGACGAACGACTCGGCCGCGTCCTTCTGGAGCTTGTGAGCCAGGGCGTGGATATCGATTCCCGCGGCAGCGAATTGCTTCAAGAGCTCTTCGCAGTTTCCCCCGTCTGCTCGCATGAGCGTCGGAATATCACCGTGGTCGGCGAGTGCCTTGAGCGCGTTCTCGGGCATCGTGTTCACCGTGAACGGGGCCGCCAGCGCCTGGATGTACAAGATGTCGGAGGCGAGCGGATCCTTGGTGCCGGTGCTCGCCCAGAGCAAACGCTGCGCCCGGGCGCCACGATTGTAGCTGCGCTGCCAGCGCGGGGAGCTGAGCAGGTTTCGATACGCCTTGTACGTGCGCTGGGACACGGCGAGGCCGAGCTTGTTGCGCAGCGCCTCGGGCACCTTGTCCTTGACTGCGCCGTCCCAGCGGCTGACGAAAACCGAGGCCACCGAGCCCACGTCAGGCTTGAGTCCGGCATCGATGCGGCGTTCGATGCCGCGCAGGAAGGCTTCGGCGGTCGCTAAGTAGTGCTCGCGTGAGAACAGCAGGGTCACGTTGACCGGAATTCCGGCGAAGATGGCTTCTTCAATGGCAGGCAGTCCTTCTCGGGTGCCTGGGATCTTGATCATAAGGTTGGGACGGCCTGCCCGAGCGAAAATATCCTTGGCTGCGGCTAGCGTCCCGGCCGTGTCGTAGGCAAGGAGCGGGGGGACTTCCAGCGACACCCATCCGTCCACGCCACCGGTGCGATCGTATATCGGACGAAACAGATCTGCGGCGTGCGTGAGATCGTCGATGGCAAGCTCAAAGAAGATATCCTCTGCTTTTTGCCCCTGCTTGAGCATTTTGCCGATCGCAGTATCGTACGCAGAGCTGTTCTTGATCGCCTGCTCGAAGATCGTTGGATTCGAAGTGAGCCCCGTCACCGACAGCTCGTTCACGTAGCGCTCGAGCGTGCCGCTCGTCAGCAGGTCGCGTGTGATGTTATCGAGCCAGAGGCTCTGGCCCAGCTGGTTGAGCTGGCCCGTGGCCTTGATCGCCGCGCCGCGCGCGGGTTTGGCTCGCGGAATGATGTACTTCTCCACAGCGTTGGCGAAGCCCTCGTCGCCAAACGAGGTCGTCACGCACATCGCCTGGCGCTTCACTTCCTCGCTCGCATTGCCCATCGCGATGCTGAGTCCGCTGAGTTTGAACATCGGCACGTCGTTCAACTGATCACCGATTGTGGCGATCTGCTCCAGCGGAATCTTCAGGTACCGCGACAGCCGTTCGATCACGGTCCCCTTATTGGCGCCGGGGTGAGTCACATCGAGATAATGCGGTTGCGACCGCGCCGCACTGACCTGTGTTCCGAACTCCTCCTGAAGCGCCGCCTCGCAGGCCGCGACACGCGCGTGGTCGTTACTGACGCCGACTATCTTCACGATCTCAGTGAGCACGCTGTCGAAGGTGGGGACAACCGTGGGCTCGAACTGGACCGTCGATGCCTCACGGTCCACTCGCGGAGCTTCACGGGAGCGAACGTACCAATCGGTGGCGCTATAAAGCCAAACGTCGAGGCCATGTGATTGAATCGTCTCGACGAGGGCCGGGAGCACGTAATCGGGAACGGTTCTCTGATCGAGCACGGAGAGGTCCGGGAGTACGATCACGCCGCCGCTGAAGGCGGCCATGGGCAGGGTCAGCCCGAGCGGGCCCACGAGCATGCGCATTCCGCGCGGCGGACGGCCGCTGGTGATGGTAAACATGAGTCCGATCTCTCGCAGCCGTTTCACTGCCTGGGACGCCCGCTCGGTAATTACCTTGTCTTTTGTGACCAAGGTCCCGTCAACGTCGGTCAACAGCGCGACGATTGACCGGTCAGTCCGAGCGTTATCCATAAGAAACTCCGTGGAATGCTCCACGACAGAATTCCATCAAGAAGGTACTTCAACAATTGCACCAAAGCGCTTCAACAATTGCCCCAAAGTGCAGAGCACTCGGGCCCCTCGACCATGAGGCGAGCGGTAAGAATTCTGCTTGAGTAAATTCAATAAGTTGCGGTCTTCTCTTCGGAAGATACGCGCGAGGAGTCACATGGGGGTTCGAAAACTCGAAGCCATCTTAGGTGCCCCCTCGGGGTTAAATATCAGCACGAATAAGGATGCACTGGAACAAATGGCAGCCCCAGGGGCCCAACTCCACGTACAGGCCGGGTGTCAGCATCTCGCACCCATTGCGCTCGTAGCTCGCATCCGAAAGGGGCGTCAGTCAAACGCCAAGTGACCTCGCTTGGTTCTTGCCACGGTACTCGCACATGAGCTTGGACAGCAGTGTCGCAGAGGTTGACCACGATGAGACGCCGATCATCATCCTTGACCCAGCTCCAGGCCACGAGGTTTTGAAAACTTGAATTATCGGGCCAGCCACTCCGCTCGCAGAGATCCCAATCAGTTCTGCCCCAAAGGGCAGGCGCCGATGCCGAACTTCGCGTTGCATAAGGCGGGCATGTTATGTTAAGTTAAGCATCGGATTCAGAAAGGATTCTCTGAATAGTCGCGAGGGACAGTGCACGCACCTCCGATGAGATATGGATGGGTGGCGGCGTGTCTGCAGGCGATGATTGTGCAATTGTATCTCGGGGGCTGCGCCCTCGATTGCCCGACCAATAGGTTCAACGCTCCTTCGGCAGAGCATTCGCGAAGCTACGCAGACCGCTATAGGTCAGTGTGGCACTCGCCAACAGAAAAGAGCAAGCGAGTGTTGCTCCTGCATTCGTTCGGGCGAGAATTCGCACCGTACGACTCGGCGACGGCCGCGTTTCGCACCGAATTGGCGCAGCGCTCGAGCGAACCCGTCTCGTTCTATGACGCGTCTCTGGCCGCCGGGGAGGCGCCCGGAACCGATGTCCAGCAGCTGCTCCTGGAGCTTCTGCGCCACCGCTTCGCCGGCTCGCCGCCGGATGTGGTGGTAACGTTTGGCTCCGCTGCTGCCGTCTTCTATCTGCAAAATCGGGACAAGCTGTTCCCCGGGACGCCCGTGGTGATTTATGCAGTGGACGAGCGGTCCATCCGCAAGTCCGCATTGCGAGCTGGAGACGCCCTAGTCGCCTCTAATTTTGACGTGCCCAAATCCGTTGACAACATTTTACGGCTGCTGCCCGACACGCAAACGATTGTCGTAGTTCTAGGGGACTCGCCAACGGAGCGGTTTTGGCTGCTCGAATTCCGCAGGGAGTGCGCGCGATTCGCGAACCGGGTAAAGTTCGAGTGGCTCAACGACCTCTCTTTCGATCAGATGCGTCAACGGGTTGGTGCTCTCTCACCACATTCCGCCGTGCTGTTCGCACTGCTGCTTACAGATGCTGCCGGCGTCCCGCACGAAAATGGAGCTGCGCTCGCAAGCTTGGCTGAGGTATCGACGGCACCAATCTTCGGTTTCTTCCAAAGCGAACTTGGACAGGGTGTCGTCGGCGGCCCATCCATTTCACCACAACGCACGGGCGCGGTGGCGGCCACCGCCGCGTTGCACGCACTGAGTGGCCAAATCCCCGCGGACCCCGAGATTCAGATCCTGAGCTACGAACCCCCGATCTATGACTGGCGCCAACTCAAGCGCTGGGGCATCGACCCCGCGCGCCTGCCTGCGGGGAGCGAAATTCGCTTTCAGCCGCTGCCGCTTTGGGACGAACATCGCACCTTGATCATTACGGCCTTCGCTATCTTTTTGCTGCAGGCTGCGCTATTGATTGGGTTTGTGTCGCAGCGTATCCAGCGTCGGCGCGTCGAGGGAGAGGCGCAGGCTTTGAGCGGACGCCTGATTACCGCGCATGAAGACGAACGACGCTGGCTCGCTCGCGAGTTGCACGACGATATAACACAACGACTGGCTAGATTGGCCATCGACGTCGCAAGACCTCCCGCAGGCGACCTATCGCCATCAGACGTTGATGCGCGTCGCTCCATCCGTGGGGCAGTGGTACAACTGAGTGAGGACGTACACAATCTTTCGTACCGATTGCATCCGTCGGTGCTCGACGATCTCGGCCTAGTTGAGGCGCTGAAAGCCGAGTGTGATCGCGTTGCGAGGTCCGAGTCCGTGCGTGTGGATTTTGAGGCGGACACACTTCCGCAGAGTCTTCCCAAGGAAGTGACACTTGGTGTCTATCGTGTCGCTCAGGAGGCTTTGCGCAATATTGGTCTTCATGCCAATGCAAGTATCGTGCGACTATCGCTCGCCTTGCGGGATAGTGGTCTGCTACTCTCAGTCAGCGACAATGGCAGCGGATTTAAGCCCGGCCTGCAGACTCTTCAGCCGAGCCTCGGTCACGCAAGCATGCGGGAGCGGATTCGTTCGTTGGGCGGGAAGCTCGATATCCAAAGCACTCCCGGTAGGGGCACCACCGTCGCTGCGTGGGTGCCAATTCTCAAGGCAGCTTCGTGACCCGCGTTCGCGTGTTGCTTGCCGATGATCACAGGCTCGTTGCCGAGGGGCTCAAAAGCCTGCTCGTTCCCGAATTCGATCTCGTCGGCGTGGTCGAGCACGGTCTCGCAATGGTCGAGACAGCCAAAATGCTGAAGCCCGATGTGATAGTTGCAGATATCACGATGCCCCTAATGAATGGCTTGGAGGCACTTGAGGAGATAAAGAAATTTGATCCCGATGTGCGTGTCATTTTTCTTACCATGCACCGTGACGTTGCCTATGCGCGTCGCGCCCTCGAGGCGGGCGCTGCCGGCTTCGTGCTCAAGCATTCGGCGACCGAGGACCTCGTGCGCGCGGTGCGCGCGGCAGCGCAAAGGCGCAAACTACTTGCGCCTACACTCGTGCGTGAAGTACAGCAGGCGCTAAAGCAGTATCATCCAAACGCGCAGGATCCGGTCGGGAGGTTGACTCTGCGCCAGCGCGAAATTCTCAGGTTGCTTGTCGATGGGCTCACCGCAAGGGAGATCGGTTTGAAACTTCACATTTCGGCGCGAACGGTCGAGGACCATAAGTATCGGATGGTGGAGTCCCTCCGGGTCAAGGGTAATGCCGAGCTGATTCACTTCGCGATCAAGCACGGCGTTATCGGTCCGTAACTCGGCGACCACCCGGTCAATTCCTCGTGCCAAACCCGTACATTTACGGGTTCACGTGCTATTCACCACTTTGATAGGCTGTCTTCTATGGATCAATTATCCATGTTTGCGAATACGACAACCTGCGTACTCATTGCTGATCGGCACAAGGGACTGTTGGAAGGAATTCGTGGGCTACTCGAAACGACGTTCGACAAAGTCTTTCTCGTGGCCGACAAACCATCATTGATCGAAGGTGCTGTGCGGCTTCAGCCTGCCGTGATCATCATGGATCTGTCGTACGCTGCCGGGAACTTGTCGGACATGATGCGCGAACTGCGAGTGCATGCGCCGGCAGCGAAGTTCCTGCTGCTGAGCTTGCACGAAGGACCCACGGTCGTTTCGGCAGCCATCGCCGCAGGAGCTGACGGTCTTGTCCTGAAGCGCACAATCGGCAGCGATTTGATGCCAGCGATCGACATGCTACTTGCCGGTCAGCGCTACTTCGGCTCGAGAGTGGGGAGCGACACACGATCACAGTATCGGTAACAGTATCGGTAACGAGTTCGGGACGCTGCTCTGGGGTTACGGTGCGCGATCTCGGTTGCGGGATCGACACTAGCGAACTACCTAAGATCTTCAAATCCTTCTACGGCTCAAAGCATACGGGGATGGGACTCGGGTTATCGATCGCCCGTACCATCGTCGAAGCGCATGGCGGGCACATCGAGGTTATGAGTTGGCCGGGCGAGGGAAGTGAGTATCGCACCTCGTTTCCTTCTATCAATTCGACAGCGCAAGACCTTCGCATCGCGGGCGCCTCGTGAGCAGCTCACCAGTCATTCACGTTGTCGACGACGACGACTCGTTTCGCGAGGCCGTTTTGCGGTTGGTTACGAGCGCCGGTCACGCTGTTCGCGCATATTCCTCGACCGGCGAGTTTCTGTTGCATCCTTCCAGTGGGCCCGGCTGTGTGCTGTTGGACGTGCAGCTGCCTGGCCCCTCGGGCATCGAGCTACTCGACGCGATGCACGATAATTTGATCGATTTGCCGGTCATATTTATAACCGGCCATGCTGATGTGTCCTTAAGTGTTCGGGCGATGAAAGCCGGCGCCCTCGATTTTCTGGAGAAACCCGTCGAGTGCGAGACACTGCTGAGAGCGATTTCTCGTGCACTTGCACGTGACATGAGCGCGCGACGTGCACGCGATTACCGGCGCGACCTAAACGCGCGCTTCAACCGGCTTACTTCGCACGAGTGGGACGTTTTCGCTCGCGTCATCGAAGGCAAGGCGAACAAGGTGATTGCCCATGAGCTCGCAGTGGCGGAGCGCACGACGAAAGTCTACCGCGCACAAATGATGAAGAAGCTCGGCGTGCGCTCCTCGGCCGAACTCGGGGCGCTCGCCGAGCAGCTGCGAAGCCTGGCGGAGGAACAATGTTGCCCAAGCTGCTGCCAGTGACGGCGGCGAATGTGCAGTGAACGATGCGGATGTACTGACGCCAGTCGGTGGCGCCACATTTTGTGTTGTATCTGTCCCGGGTACTCAGTGCTTACTGATGCTCCGTCTTGCAGGGATGCAGCTCGTGCGGTTCACAAGTGTGTGGAGCGCTCCAGATATGACGACCCAAGAGATATGACGACCCAAGCGACAGCAAATAAACGGCAAGAACTACCCAGCCCGCACTCATTTGGTTCTTCTCGCTTCTGATCATTCCCTTTACCTGCAAATCCAGGGCGCATCCAAGATGATTGTAGGCGCCTTGACTCCCGAGCTGCGCCGCGATCTCGAGATCCCACGACCACCGGCGAGTCTACGCGCGACCATTTGTATTTGCACTTGCACGAAAGGGTATCTCCACCTGCACGAAAGGGTATCTCCACTTGCACGAAAGCGACACTGACGGCTGCGACGGCATGGGAGAGGATGTCGGCAACGCTGTTGGACACTCCGCCTTCGGCGTATCGCTCCCCGGGGGGCCGCCCCTGGCGACCCTTCAGGGAGTTTTAGTCGACGATGCAGCCGCCGTCTTTGCCGCTGTTGCCGCAATCGGCAAAAGCGCGCCATGTGATAGCACTGAACCATACTGGTCTGATCTCGAAAAGGAGATAAATTGATGGCGAAGTTTCCGATGAGGAGGTACAGAAAAAGAACGACGACCTGGAACAGGAGTATCAGCAGCTCAGCCAGGCTATGAGCGCCGAGGTCGCTAATGGCCGAATTCGGTTCCATCCATTCGCTGGTAACGCTTTGCCGTTGTGGTGCCTGCCGATCACTTGCACCCCTGAGCGTGCGAACCAGCCGGCCACGCGATCTGTGTCACGCAAAGCACCGAGCGTGCTCCGTGAATCAAGCGTGTTCGCAAGCACGTGTTACCACTTGCATGAGCAGACGTCATGCGGGCGAGGGCAGCGCGCTCGCAATTCTGTAGATCGCGCCCGCAGTCCCGCCTGACAAGAGTTCGAGCAACCCATCCTTTGGTGCAGGTCTGCACCAAAGGACAATAGCCGATCGGGTGTGCATGCCGTAGCGTCTGCCGCTGAGTGTATCCGCTCAAGCGAGCTGCGCGCCGGGGAGATCGTGATGGAGGATTCGACGAACTTCACTACGCTCTTTGGCGGCACGGACAGCTTGAAACAATTCTGGCAAAACTTTGCTGCGATGTGACGCCACACGCAAGTTGGAGCGGTTGCGCTGACGATCATCCGAGGTTCTTCAAATGCATGACATTTGGATGCGCTTCATAGACAACTTGTCGCACCGCGTTAGCGGCCCCATGAGTTTCCGATTCATTTTGCAGCCGGTAATGGCGCTGATCTTCGCAACGATTGACGGATTGAAAGATGCCAAAGCAGGCAAGGAACCGTACTTCTGGAGCCTCTTCACGGATCCTCAACACCGGGGAGAGCATTTCAAGGACGGCTGGAAAAGCATCGGCAAGGTGTTCATTCTGGCGATAGTTCTCGATGTCATCTTTCAAATCAGAGAGCTGGACACCTTATTTCCGGGGGAGGCTCTTGTGATTGCCTTGCTGCTGGCGGTCGTTCCCTACCTCCTCCTGCGCGGCCCTGTATGCCGCCTCTCGCCGAAGCGTTGAATCGACCGCTGCACTCTTGGCGCTTTCCGACTACCGCGATTATGGTGAGCTCACCATAACGGCCAACACCGGAGGTTCAATAAGTCGAAACGGTGTCCCCGAAGCGGCCGTTCAACAGGATCTCTGCGCCGAGCTCCATTACCCAAGCAATAGCATCAGCAGTACCTGACGATCCTTGCCTCTAGTAGGGCCGTCAGTCTGCCTTCGTTTCCTCGATCACCCGGCCGTTCAGTGGCTGGGTCGGGCGAATGTTGTGCGCGTAGCGCGCTTCGAACTGCTTCAACTGCGCCTCAGAGGCCTCGACCGGGTTCTTGAGCACGAACCAGCGCACGTTCTCGCTGCAAGGCGGCGTCGTCAGAGAGCCGTCGAACGCGTAGTAGCCGTGGTGCTGGGGGATAAAGGTGCCCATGTTGACGGTCTTGCCCAAAACGTCGGACTCGGCGATCCCCTTCGCCGGAAAGTTGTCGAAGATCGGCTTCAGAAACTCGTTCGTCTTGCCCTTGCGAATCAGCACCGCGACGACGGCGAGCTCGCCCTTCGCGTTCTGGTGCACGATGTGCGCGACCATGGAGTAGCGCTCGCCGTGCACGCGCTCCTCGGACGGCTCGTGGAAGTGCAGCTGCACGAAGTCATAGTGGTCGTCGCCGACCGTGATGCCGCCGCTGCCGCTCGCCGCATTGACCTGGTAGGTGTGGCCGGTATCGGTCACCTTGAGCGCGGTATCCTTGTAGTTGAAATTCAGTTCAGGCAGATCCTTGACGACCGCTTTCTCGATGTTGATCGGCGACTGGTGCTTGCCGATGGTGCAAGTCGCAAACAGAGGATCCTCGGCTCCCCAGTGCTCGGGTCCGGTATCACCGGAGTAGCTCCAGTGCGGTGCTGCGGTATCGGCGGCGTGCGCTGCGGCACCGACGCACAGTGCAACTCCGCAGACGAGTGCCCGCGCGAGCGAGCCGGCTGAAGCAAACACGGCATGGGTCATGGGAATTCCCCTATGTTGATCCGTGCCTGTGCATCCGGCTGGGCTCGTCTGATAGTCCGCGGGTTTGATCTGGGCGGTGAGTCTAAGCGGCAGATTATGCGGACACACGTGACTGAGCCCGCCGCTAAAGGGGGCGGCATGAAAGCGATAATGCACCTCGCAATCCGGGAGCTTTCCTTGCGCAGTTTAAGATCCCATGCGTTCGACCCCGTATCCCGCGGACTGGCGATACCTCACTGCGCAATACTATCTCATGTTCGAACCGAATATAGAAGGCGCGCACGTCAGCTTGTCGTACCGATGTGCCGATTGCTTTGATGGCCCCGCTTCTGACCGCTCCCATTACCGATCCGGAAACTTACTCTGCAATGTTTCGATCAAGCTCTCGATGGCCAACAGCTGGCTGAGCTGGCGGCTTTCCTCGCCGAACACATCGTGCTGGATGTCAAACTGCTTGCTCATCTCCAGCAGCATTCCAATGATCTTGGTGCTCTTGCGTTCAGTCAGCAAGTTGATCTGAAGACTCAGATGCGCGCGCCGGTCCGCAAGTTTGCTCATGCGATTTTGCTTCATCAGCACGAATGCGGTGATGAGCACAGCCTCCAACGCAATGATCTGGTTCAGGATGGGGAACGGGAAAGGATCGAAGGGGCGCACCGATGGAATTCGGGCTGCGTTGATCACCACCCAGAGGATCACGCCGATCAGCTGAAGGGCAACGAAGGTCAATGTGCCGATCGAGCTGCCGACAATTTCGTAAATTGCCTCGCCAAGGGACCGACGCAGGTTTGTAGCCTGCTCCGCGTTGATGATGGCCTGGATGTTCTCGGAAATGAACGACGGAAGCGAGTCGTCCAGTTGCTCCGGCATAAGGGAATTCCTTTGCTGCTGATCTGCGCGTAAAGAGAATGTCATGAGATTTTTGTGCTCCAAGCCGACGCGTTGATGATTGACCTTGAACCGATCCTCGAACATGACAGCGAACTGGGACTTAGCGGCACTCCATTCGCGTGCCGGCATTTTCCATTTTTGGGTGGGCGCACGAGCCGACAGAAGGACGCGTTGGTTCGTTTGCAGTCCCGTGTGAAGTTTGCCGCGCAATTGATGATGAAGCTCGGCGTGCGCTCCTCGGCCGAACTCGTTGCGCAAGCCGAGCAGATACCATACCTGCCGCAGCTTAAGCAGCATCGTCGACTAGAACTCCCCTGAAGGGTCGCCAGGGGCGGCCCCGGGGTAGCGATACACTGAAGGGGGTGGCCAACAGCGTTGTCGACATCCTGCTCCATGCCGCCGCAACCGTCAGCATCCCTTTCGTGCAGGTGGAAATACAAATAGTCGCGGGTAAACTCGCGGTGATCGCGGGATCTGGTGTCAGTCGCCGAGATCACGACGCAGCCGAGGAGTCAGGCCACGCCGCCTACAATCATCGTGGCCGGCGGTGCCCCCTCAAGGCCGAGAAGGTGCCGGACGCCCTCGGCCATGGCCGAGTTGCCGCGGGTTAAAGGGACGCTAATTTATTTGGGGCCGAGAGTGTCAGTCCAATTCTCTAACGAAGGACGCGGCCAACGAGTCGCGATGCCGGCTGAATCCGATCGTGATCACACAGCTCTGGTGGCGGCGTACCCACGTGAGTTTTCCCGTGTAGAGACGGCGAAGCGAGCCTCAGGCACTCGCACGCCGAGTACAGGTGTAGTGTGCGACGCCGACAGGATCGCAGCTTCAGCGCGACCGCGGAAATCAAGGATCAGGCGCGCGATATTCTGGAGCTTGCTGCTGGGATGCGCTCTGACCATGTTGCTGCTCAGCAATACGCATCTGAATTCGCTGTTTATCCATCGCGCTGTTGCCGACTTGAGGTTCGAGATCAAGCCGGGGGCAAGCCCGGCTGTGCGATTTCCTCGCGCGGGACCATACGACCGACGCCTGGGCTACGCTTATATGCCGTCCCTGATTGATCGCCTGAAGGCCCGCAATTTCGAGATCGTGAGGCAGGCGGTTCAGTCGTCTGCTTTGTTGCGCTTCATCGAGGCGGGTGGCTATGCCGTTTACCACGAAAAGTCTCAGGCGGGTCTGGTGCTGAAGGATAGTTCGGGCCGCACGCTCGAGGCCACATCTTATCCGTCGGCAGTTTATCGGCGTTTCGAGGAGATCCCCGCGCCGCTGATCGACACGCTACGGTTTATTGAAGATCGTGAGCTTCTCGATCCGAAAGATCCCTATCGCAACCCGGCCCTTGATTGGCGTCGCTTCGCCTGGGCGGTGGCCGGACAGCTCGGTGGAATCGTCAATCCCCGCCTCAGGCGCGGAGGAGCCAGCACGTTGGCGACGCAGATCGAGAAATATCGGCACTCGCCCAATGGGCGTACGGAAAGCGTTACCGAGAAAATGCGGCAGATCGTGACCGCGACTGCGCGCTCTTATCTGGACGGTTTCGAGACGATTGCTGCCCAAAGGGAGATCGTCACCGCCTACCTTGATTCGACACCTTTAGGCTCCAGGCCGGGATATGGCGAGGTCGTCGGTTTGGGCGATGCGATGTCCGCGTGGTTCGGTGTCGATCTGGCCGAGGCAAACAGACTCCTTTCGCTTCCGGTTGCCTCCGACGCCGAGACGGGGCGCCGCGCGCAGGTCTACAAGGAGGCACTCAGCCTGCTGATCGCTCAGCGTCGGCCCTCCTATTATTTGAACGCCGGGCGAGAGGATCTCGAGCGCCTCACCGACAGCTATCTGCGCGCTCTGACGTCGGCGGGAGTGATCGATCCCGCAATGCGCGACGCGGCGCTGGTGCGCCCGCTCGTCTTCACGCCGGGGCCGCCGGCACTGAGCGCGCGCTCATTCGTCGAGCGCAAAGCCATCGATGCCGTGCGGACGGAGTTGATGAAGGTGCTTGGCCTGCCGCAGGTCTACAGCCTCGACCGGATGGATCTTTCGGCCGATGTCAGCATCGATGGGTCGACTCAGAGCCGGGTAGCGGCGCTTCTCGAGCGACTGAGGGATCCAGAGGAGGTCAGTGCGCTAGGGTTGACGGGCGACAAGCTCCTGGGCGACGGGGATCCCGGCAACGTTGCCTGGAGCGTTGTTCTCTATGAGCGCGGTAAGGACCACAATCTGATCCGCGTTCACGCCGACAGCATGGAGCAGCCGTTTGACTTGAACTCGGGGGCGAAGCTAATCCTCGGTTCTACCGCCAAGCTGAGAACACTCTCGACCTATCTGGGCATCATCGACGGCCAGTATCGCGACCTGTCGAAGTTCCCGGTCCCGGCGCTCCGGCAGCTGGCCGCGACGAGCGATGACCCGCTTCGGCGATGGGCAGCGGGCTACCTGGCAGATATGCCGCCGGGGCACCGCGCGCTGCCGCCGATGCTAGACGCCGCGATGCAGCGTCGCTATTCTGCCAGCCCGCTCGAGGAATTCTTCACCGGCGGCGGCATCCACGTCTTTCATAACTTCGAGCCCTTCGAAGACAGTGAGATTCCGACAGTCGAACAGGCCTTCGAGCGCTCGATCAATCTGGCCTTTGTGCGGTTGATGCGTGACGTGATACGGCATTACGAAGCCAACTTGGGCGCGCACGAGGGAGTGCACGGTTCCGATAGTTCGGTGCGCAAGGATCTGTTGCGCCGCTTCGCCGATCAGGAAGGCACTGTTTACCTCAATCATTTCTATCTCAGCTACGCGAAGCTGTCGCCAGATGAGGCGCTCGAGCACCTCGCCAGCAGTGTGCAGCCGTTGCCGCGCCGGCTCGCCGCGATGTTCCGTAGTGTGCGGCCCGAGGACTCCGTGGCGCTGATGCAGAGTTTCCTTGCACGCCATGTCCTCGAGGTGGTGCCAGCAAGCACCGCCCGAGAGCTGTACGCCCAATTCTCTCCGAACAGATTCTCGCTGAATGACCGCGGCTACCTTGCCGGTGTCAACCCGCTCGAGCTCTGGCTCGTGGCCTACCTGTATCACCATCCGCACGTCACGCGGTCGCAGGTCATCGCGGCGAGCGCCGATCAGCGACAACAGGCGTATGCCTGGCTCTTGGGGAGCAAGAAAACCCACCAACAGAACGTACGTATCCGGGAGCTGATCGAGCAGGATGCGTTCGACCACCTCTTGCAGGACTGGAAGCAGCAAGGCTATCCATTCGCCCGCCTGGTTCCATCGTTGGCGACCGTGATCGGCAGCTCCGGGGATCGCCCTGATGCACTCGCCACACTGATGGGGATCATCCTCAATGGCGGCGTGAAGCAGCCGACCACTGACCTTGAACACGTGCGTTTCGCTGCCGGCACGCCGTACGAGACGGAAATGATCTATCGGCCCGACGTGTCAACGCGGGTGATGTCCGCGGAGGTCGCCGCGACACTACGTCGCGCCCTCGCCGGGGTCGTCGATACCGGAACCGCAGTCAGGGCGCGCGGCGTCTTCTTCGGACCGGACGGGAGGCCGCTTCGAATCGGCGGCAAGACGGGAACCGGCGATAACCGCTTCGAGTCGTTCGGGCCCGGACACGAGCTTATCGAAGAGCGCCTGGTCGACCGGACCGCGACGTTCGTGTTCTTTCTGGGCGACCGCCTGTACGGCACAGTCACCGCTTTCGTGCCCGGTGCGCAGGCGGCGAGCTACCACTTCACCAGCTCACTGGCCGTCTTGCTGCTGACGGTGCTGGCGCCACAACTCCAGGCGTTGATCGAAAGGTCGACGGATACGTCCGTGGCGCAGCCTCAACTGGTCACCCTCACGGGCGAGAATGACGAGCCTGCGCAGCGGAAGCCGCTGTCAAGCAATAACATCGAGAACCTGGTTGAAAGCCGGGCGCGATTCCTGAGCGGCTCGACCCCAGCTTTGCCGTCGCGACAGCTCGCTGTGTCCGAAGGCAATGCGGCCGTAGCGTTGGAGGATGACTTCCAGGGGCGCAAGCGGTCCAATGTCCCGAAATAGAACCCCGGCTGCGGGGCTATGTAATATTTGCGGAATACAGCCCTTTGAGCGAGGAACTGCACCATTTGAAGAATCTATTCGCAGCACTCCCGTTCCTTCTTGTGCCAGTTCCGTCAGGAATTCAATGAGTCGCTTGTCTTCGATCATCATCGGAGCTTAATTTGCCACCAATCGACTGGCTAGTTGTCCCGCCAGGTGTGAACACTTGCGGCATTCGAAAATAATGTCCCTCGAATCAGTGTCAACGGCGGTTCACACAAGCGCAAGAGCAATCAGCCCATTGCACTCTCGGGCAACGGCCACGCTGGTCCCAGGCCAACGAACCTTACGATGTCATATTGATGGCGGCAGTAATATTGCCGTGCGCGCAAGGTGGCGCACAGTGGTGCCGTTGCTAGCGTCGCCGATGATGACGTAGAACATCGCGAAATGTTTTCGGGATGGGTTCGGAATAATCCTGATGAATAAACTGGCCAAGTGCCTTCCCTTCGGCAAAAACTGAGTCATCCGGGTTTGAGGCACGTAGTCGGTGCCGGGTTTTGCTGACGAAGGTTCGGTCCACCATACAAACGTCGTATCGCCATCATTCCCGGAGGAGCGGCGGACGTGGATTTCAGCAAAAGTTGTCCTCGAGGGAATCCTGTACCTGTCGGCAGCAATGCTGAACTTATTAAATTTCCCGTTATGTAATGCGGTGCGTGCGGCGTCACTCTTAACTGTCGCTGCAAACGTCGCCGGCTGGAAGGCCGGCCTTTCTCTATCTAGCGCAGGTGGCCACATTGCCCCCGATCCTGGCAAAAGATTTCCATCCAACAGTAAATGTTGATCACGCGTCACGGGATCTGCATTGATCAGCGCATTCGCCGCTGCCTTCGGAACGGCAACATTGCCATTTATTTTCCTTTCGAACGAAGCGCGATTGATTGAAACCCACACGGTAAGACTAACTAATAGGATGGCAAGCAGCGCGATAGCGCGTGACGAAGGCACTGTCAGCTGGTATGAGCGCTCGGTGTAGCGGGCGAGGAGACGCGCCAATCGCCGCATAGCAGCCTGTCCTGGATTCAGCCTGGCAACCCACTCGCGAACCGATATCGACCGACTGAGGTCGAGGAGACCCGCCAATCGCCGCGCGGTCGCCTGTCCTGGATTCAGCCTGGCAACCCACTCGCGAACCGATATCGACCGCCCTTCCCGACTCCAGGAAAGACCCATTGCCAAAGTTTGCCATTGTCGCCGAGTCAGCCCAGCCGGCCGTCGCGCCATTAGTCCTAGGTCCCGCGCCTCGGTCGATCTCCGGCGTTGAAACGGATGCTCACCGGCAAGCAACTCATACGATACGCATGCCAAGGCATAGAGATCGTCCCGCGGATCGGCTTGTTGCCCCTCCAAAAGTTCGCAGCAAGCGTAGGCCGGCGTCAACTTGATTTTCCGAGACTCATCGGAGCTCGAGCATTGGCGGGCAAGAGCATGAGAGGCACCAAAGTCGAGTATGCGTAATTCACCCGAATTGGTGATCATTATGTTTTGAGGCTTCAGGTCACCGTGCACCACGTTGCGCGCATGCGCATGCGCCAACCCGTTCCCTATCTCCAATATGATTGCCCAAGCAGATGACCTGGAGATCGAAATGGGAGGCGATCTCTCAAGCGCGCTGCTCAAAAGTTCCCCCTCTAGCAACTCCATTGTGAAGAACGCAACGTCGTCATCCCGATCCAGTTCGTACACTTTGACAATACTGCGGTGCGAAAGTGCCTGCGCACAATAAAACTCGTGTCGCAGGTTCGATAAGACGTCTGGACGACTGCCAGTTTTTTCATGCAGAAATTTTATCGCTACGTGGCGATTGTCCTCGGGAAGATCGCAGCGGTATCGATCCATTGCTTTGAATACAGTACTCATACCGCCGCTGCCCAACCGACTCTCTAGAACGTACCGATTTCGCAATACGCGACCAATCTCAGGGACAGGTGGCGCGGATCGGTCATCCATACGAGCTGCCGGAGTATCGAGCTGCGTCGATTGAGGCGTGGAGGCGTCCGTATACATGCGATTGCCGAGTCCAGGTATCGTCAGATCTCGCGGTCGCAACACAGCGCGATGTTGCAATTCACACAAAGATTGATTGTCGTACCGTAATCGACGACCACACGTCGGGCACTTTATGGGAAATCTGACAAGCGCCTCGTCCATCGCGATGACCTCCATCTGAGTTCATACATTAACTGGATAGCAATTGCGAGCTTGTTAGTCCTAATTTCAATACGCTGCTAGACGCAGGCTGGCTGGGCGGCTGCCGGTGCAATTTTTGCGCAGACGACCCATGCCATCAGCGACAGGGCCAGTACGACCGTTGCACGTCTTCTGAGGGTCACGTTGTTCTCTTTAAGCTTGGCGATTGCGCTCTTGCTGGGCTGCGTGTCTGAGACAACCGGCCGGACACCTGATAGCCGTGGCTGCCGCCGCCCGACCATCGATCTCAGTCCAAGTCATCCCGCTTGGAGGACACTCCTTATATGCGACGCACTCCTTATGTGCGACGCACTCCTTATGTGCGACGCACTCCTTATGTGCGACGGCCCTATACGTCTTTACCTCGTGCATCGCCCCAGGTCAACTGGGCGAAAGGGCACAAAGTCCTGCCCGAAAGGGCCGGCGCGGCAGCGGATCTAACAGCCCAACTTGTAATTAGCCTTTAGTCGTAGGGGCTCTGCGTGCCCATGTACGCTTATTCGCGTATGGGGTGCAACGGCAATCTGACCTATGTTTCTTGCGCCGCTGCTACCGGGCGTCGCTCTCCTCGGCACGCCGTTCACTCAGTCCGTAGGCCGCACAGCCTCGATCGGCAGGAGCATGACTCGTTCGCCAAGAGGACAGCGAAGAAATCCATGATGCTGATAAAAGCGAACTGCATCTTCATCAATGGCGTGGGTAATGATGGCTCGCACACCGGCGATCTCCGATACCTCAAGGCATCGTCTAACGCCGTCGGACAGCAGATCGCCTCCCAGTCCTTTGCCCTGATAGTGTCGATCGACGGCCAACCGACCGATGAGCAACAGAGGCACCTGATCAGGCATAGACCGTCGGAGCTTGGCATTCGGCAACGAAATTCGCTGTTCCATGGCCGTCGATATTGCGTAGTAGCCAATGACACGTTGCGGTGAGCCGCGAGGGCACATGACATAGGTTCTGGCTGACAACCCTTCGCTCGCAAGCGCGCGATCCTTTAGCCAGGCATCCAGCGAAGGGTGTTTTCCATTGTCGAAGCGCGAGACATCGTGGTGCGCGTGCAGCCGCTCGGGTGCCAGAATGAGACTCTCACTCACGCGAGGCGGCTTAGCGGAAAAGCTCACCAGGCATTCATTTTTCCCAAGCAGGCTTGCGTGTCAGTAACGCCTTGAGCCGTTTACTCGGTTTGGTAGGTGAGTCGAGTAAGGCAAGAAATTTGTCGTGCGCCTTAGAATCCAGGAAAAAAATCCGCTGATCCAAGATTGCCTCTTCCGCCTGACGCCGCGCGCTGTCCAGCATAAATTCCGAGAGTTTCTGACCGCGCAGCGCAGCAGCACGGTTGAGAACCGCCTTTGTTTCAGCGGACGTCCGAATCTGGATTACATCGTCTTTTCTTGCTGGTTGCGCCATAGATTCTCCTGACTATCTAACTTACGCAGTTGTACAGACGTTGTCAATACAGGGGTCGACTTGAGCATCGTCTGGGGGGAATCAGAACTCGAGCCTGCACAACCTCGGAACTTGCATCGCACTACTGTTCTCCGGCTGGCTGATGGTGTGACAGATCCTCACGCGAGGGCGAGTTTGAGTTTCGCTGAATTTTGAGCGAAACCTCCCCTTCACTCCGCGCACCGATGCACTATCTTGCGCGGGTGGCAACTGGCAGGGAACAAGTCGAGGTCTCGATGAGTTGAGGGCACAAAAGCAGACACACTGAACTACCCGCTCAAGTCTATCGCTCCCAACTCATTGATTTTGGTGAGAGAGAGGGACTCGAACCCTCGACCTCGGCATTATGAGAGCAGTGAGTCAGAAAATGCTCCTTGTAGATTCAACAACTTACCGTGTGGCGCCCTTTGCATTTGGCACCATCGAGCACAACGAAGCAGCACCGGGTCCCGCAAAACTCCCGCAAGATTGTCGGCCCACATCCCAGATGTGTTACACTTTCGCCATATGAGTAAGACAGTGACAATTCGACTCACGGAAGAGCTTGCGACTTGGCTTGAGCAGGCGTCAAGACAATCCGGGGTTCCAAAGGGACGCATTGTCCGTGAGCAACTCGAGAAAGCGCGCGACGGCGGCAAGGAGCCTTCATTTATGAGGCTCGCCGGTTCTGTGCATGGAGTGCGCGATCTGTCGACGCGCAAGGGATTTTCGCGTTCGTGAAGGGTATCGCTGACACGGGCTTCTTGGTGGCGTTCGCGAATGCCAATGACAAACATCACAAGTGGGCAGCGCAAGTTGCCACTGGAGTGACGGAGCCACTATTGACTTGTGAGGCGGTTATCGCAGAGACAGCATTCCACCTGGAGAGTGCGGCCGTGGCTCTGGCGATGGTCAATGAAGGACTCGTCGCGCTGGCATTCGATTGCCGAGAGCATCTCGTTCAGCTTGCCCGTCTGGCCGATCGCTTCGCGGACCAAAAGCCGGATCTTGCTGATTTGTGCTTAGTCCGGATGAGTGAGTTATTTCCGAAGCACTCCGTGATAACGATCGATCGTACTGACTTCCAGGTCTATCGGCGAAACAAGCGCGAGGCGATCCCCCTTCTATGTCCGCCGGTACGTTGACTCGCTGCGTGCATCTGGCGCGGACTCGACGGCATGAGTGCCGCGGAAATCATTGCGCTGATGGAATCCGCACCCGCCCCATTCGCCGTTCTTCTGCACTCGCAATTCCACAGCACTTACGAGAAAGATCGCGCCACAACACGAGAAAACGCAACCCCTTTGGTTTGGTCGTGAGAGAGGGACTCGAACCCTCGACCTCGGCATTATGAGGTAAGGACTCCAACGTGAGTCCTATCTGATTCAAGGGCTTAGCGTTGAGCCCTCTGGGCTAGCGGCCGCATTTGTCCGCATTTATCCCAGTGATTTCTCATGTGTGCGCACGAAAAGTGACACGGTCGGCGCCACCCTATTTTTGTTATCGGGGCGGCAATAGTATTCGTTAGAGATAGATCGGCGGCTCCGTCGTCAAACCGCGTTTGACCGTCCGGGCGCGCTCGTCGGCGAGCACCTCGCTCGCGCCGGCCTCCAGGGCGTCGAAGGCGGCGATGACGACGCTCTGCGGGGAGACTTTGACGGCGTCCAGCCCGCGGGCCAGGTCGGTATCGACGAAGCCGACGTGCAGCCCGAGGACCTGCGTTCCCTGTTGCCGCAATTCGTTGCGCAGGCCATTGGTCAGGCTCCAGGCGGCTGCCTTGGAGACGGCGTACGCGGTCATGGCGCCGCTGTTGATCCAGCTGGCGGCGGATAGCACATTGAGGAAGGCACCCCCGCCGTACTTGGCGAGCACGGGGGCGAAGGCCTGCGTCATGCGCAGTATCCCGAAGACATTGGTTTCGAATTGCGCGCGGGCAGCTTCACTGGCCTCAGGATTGAGCAGACCACCCGGAAGTGCAATCCCTGCATTGTTGACAACGAGGGTGACGTCACTGCAGATTTGCGCGGCGGCGGCGACGTCCTTATCTGAGGTGACGTCGAGTTTCACCGGGACGACGCCCGCAGTGGCGATGGAGGATGGGCTGCGAGCGCCGGCATAGACCTTGAGTGCACCGCGCGCCAGTGCAGCTTCGGCGAAGGCGAGTCCGATGCCGCGATTGGCACCGGTGATGAGCACGATAGCATCTTGGAGTTTCATGTTCGGATCCTCTTCATTTCACAGCGATTCTGTCACCCGGTCGCCCGCAACGTCGCGAGCGTGACGGACCGAGACCAACTGATGGGCCCAAACCAGGCGCCGCCGGCCACGAGCGCATAGATCACCAGCGCGCGCCCTGCGCGATGAAGATCGGCGCCGGTGACGAGGGCAGTGACCTTTGAACGGGAATCACTCATATCTTCTCCCTGGTGAACACGAGACATGTCGTCGTCGCGGTGGCGCAGAGTGCGCCGTCCTTGTCGAACAGCTTGCCTTCTGCGAAGGCAGCGCGTTTGCCATGGGAGACAACCCGCCCTTCGGCGCGGACGGGTCCGCTCGAGTCGGTAAGCGCGCGATGGTAGGCAATCTTGAGCTCGAGCGTGGTATAGGCTTGCCCAGCATTCAGGCGCGAATGCACCGCGCAGCCCATGACCGTGTCGAGCAGAGTCGCCGCATAACCGCCGTGCACGGAGCCGATGGGGTTGTAAACCGCCCTCGTGGGCGAACCCTCGAACACCACGAAACCCTCTTCCGCCGAAACGGGATGAATGTCGAGCGTCTTTACGATGCCCTCGTATCCAGTCCGCCCCTCAAAGATCGCACGGAGCTGCTCGACACCCGAAAGGTGCTGTATGTCTGCAACGGCATTCACTGTAGGGTTCCTCCCGGTAGTGCGGTATCACTCAGTCCAAGTCGCGCCTTGATGCTCGCGCGCGCGGACTTCAAGAGTTCATCTGAGAGCCGGAGGTCGGACACTGTCCGGGAGACCGCGACTGCGCCTGCCATTGCGGATTGAACCGACGCAGCAAGAGCTTCGCTGTCGCTGATTCCGGCGGCCTTGATCAGTTCCGTGAGCCTGTTCAGGAGCGCCCTCAGTCCAAAATCGAAGGTCGCGCGGAACTTTTTGGATTGTCGCGGCAAATCGGAATTAAGAGCGACGATCGGGCACTCTCGCGAACGATTGTCTCTATGAGCAAGCGACACGTAGAGATCTATGTATCGCGCGAGCGCATCGCGCGGCGGCAGACCGTCGGTCACACCCTGAAATGTCCGCATCGATTCCTGAAAAGCACCTTCGAGCGCTTCAACCAGCAACGCATCTTTGGATTTGAAATGGGCGTAAAAGCCGCCATGGGTGAGGCCAGCCGCCTGCATCAGCTGCGCCACGGCCAGTCCTTTGGGCCCCCTCTCCCGCAGAGTCCTGCCGGCGAGCCTCACGAGCTTTGCGTGGGTCTCGCCCTTGTGCGTTTCGCTGTACCGCATTTGATAACCTTCCTGGCTCATTATATGATCATCATCATATAATTGTCAACTTAGCATACCAAGACCCGCTGGGCCGGTGCACGGGCATTTTCCAGATCGATTCCGGCAGAAGCGGGGGGTCAGAAAACTTGAGTCCAAAAGGGTCACTCGGCCGCCCTCGTCAACGCGCTCGTGAGCGCCGCGTCGAGCCCATGCGCAACGGCCGTCACACGCTCATCGCCGAACTGACCGAATGTTGTCGATGGCTGGTCGTACTCGAAGACCCCATGTCCGGCATCGTTCTTGTAAAACACCACCCGGATGGGGAGCATAGAGCGCGGCCGCAATCCAACCAGCAACTGTCTGCACGAAAGACCCATTTCTACTTGTCCTCGACGGCGAAAGAGAGACGGATTATCTAACTGGCATTTCCCCATCACAGTATGACGTCCCTACTCCACAGACATAACTCTTGCCTGTGAACCAGCGAGGTGATTGGACGCCGAGCGGCGCCGCAACTTGTTGTTTCGGCATGCACGATGCTCGAAATCTCTGATCAATATTCAACGCGGGTTCACACGTACAGGTCTGGCGCAGCCGCCGCACCGCAGTGAAATTAAGCGAAATCCTACAAGCCCCTTAAGTGACCTGCCGGACGGAAATGCGCTGCAGCGTTCGGCAGAATATGCGACCCGCAAAACACCCGGCTTCAATCGTCGTCGCTTTTGCGGTGCTGCAGCGGCAACCGTTGCGGCGAGCCCGCTAGATCTTTCCAGTTTTCTTTTTCCACAGAGGAGCACAGCCATGCATGCGGTGGTACAGCCGAAGGGCAGCGATACGACAGCCATCCACCCGTTTCATGTGGATGTTCCGGAAACCGAACTCACCGAATTGCGCCGGCGCATCAACGCAACAAAGTGGCCTGAACGAGAAACGGTTACAGATGCATCGCAAGGAGTACAGCTCGCGACGGTTCAGGCGCTCGCGCGCTATTGGGAGACAGAGTATGACTGGCGCAAGATCGAGGCAAAAATGAACGCGGTGCCGCAGTTCATCACCGAGATCGATGGACTGGACATTCATTTCCTTCACGTCCGTTCAAAACACGAAAATGCGTTGCCGCTGATCGGTACGCACGGATGGCCCGGCTCGATCATCGAACAGATGAAGATCATCGATCCGCTGACCAATCCCACGGCGCATGGCGGCAGCGCATCGGATGCGTTCCATCTGGTGATTCCGTCAATGCCGGGCTACGGCTACTCAGGCAAACCGACCACCGCCGGGTGGGATGTAACCCATATCGCGCGAGCCTGGGTCGTTCTCATGAAGCGTCTCGGGTACTCGAAATTCGTGGCTCGGGTATTTCAATGTCAAAGGCGTCTCCATTCCGGTTGCCGTGAGCGTCTTTCCTGACGAGCTGTATCCAGCTCCGCGGAGTTGGGCAGAGCGGGCGTATCCGAAACTCATCCACTACAACAAGCTCGATAGAGGCGGGCACTTTGCAGCCTGGGAACAGCCGAAACTCTTTTCAGAAGAAGTTCGCGCGGGCTTCAGGTCACTACGCAAATCCTGAGTAGAGCAGATTCGTTAGAAGCCCGCAGATCCTTGTCTGCGGGCTTCTAATCGGGTCGTCAGGATACAGGCGGCGATGCAACTGGAGGCAACCGCTCTTAAGACTTCCCTAGCTCACCCCCTTTGGCGTTGCTGCGAGCCCGCTAGGTCTTCCAGGTCTTTGTTTTCCAGAGAGGTTACAGCTATGAATAACGTTGCACGGCAGGCAGACAGCGGTAAAACCGTTGTTCGCCGGTTTCATGTGAGTATTCCCGAAGCGGAACTTGCCGAAATGCGCAAGCGCATCAAGGCAACGCGGTGGCCTGAGCGGGAGACGGTTACCGATGAATCGCAGGGCGTAAAGCTCGCGATGATGCAGGACCTGGCGCGCTACTGGGCGACAGATTACGACTGGCGCAAGGTCGAATCACGATTGAACGCGCTGCAGCAGTTCATCACTGAGATCGATGGGCTATTCGGCAACCCCGAGGTCGGCGTCGGACTGCTCCCGGGCGGCGGCGCGCTGGAATGGCTCCCGCGCCTGGTCGGCCGCTCGCGGGCACTTGAGATCGTCCTCAGCGGCGACGATTTCGATGCTGATATCGCCGAGCGCTATGGCTGGGTGAACCGCACGCTGGACGATGCCAACCTCGACTCGTTTGTCGATGCGCTCGTCCGGCGTCTGACCTCGTTCGACCGTGAAACGCTAGCCGCGGCGAAGGCCCAGATCAATCGGTTCGGGACGCCGACAGCTGCCGAGATTCAGTCGAGCAACGACATGTTCTTCTCAACCCTGGCCCAGCCCGGTGCGCAGGCGCGCCGCGCCAAGGTCCGCGGTATCGGTTACGGCGTTCCGAGTGACTTCGAATTGAACTTCGGCCGGTACCTCCCTTCGCTCGAGCGGGCGGACCATGGTGACACGGGTACGCAGCCCGACCGATCGTCGCCATGAATCGGCGGACGCGCGTGGCTTTGGGCGCCCCGATCCGGGCGAGTCCACAGCGCAGAGGAGAAATGGCAATGAGGCTTCACAGGAAAACGGCCCTGGTCACCGGTGGCAGCAGTGGTATCGAGCTCGCGGTCTTCGACACGAACATTTTCGTGTCCGCGTTGGCAATCGCCGGCGGACAGGCTGAGCGTGCTATCGACTTGGTCATCGACGCTCGGGTCAATCTCTGCATATCCAAGGAGATCATTCACGCACAACCGTTGCCGCCGCTACAGACCACAGAAAGTAAGATTATTAGATTCCGGGGACGGCAGCCTGTGAATTGCCGATCAGGAGTGTACGATCGAGCAATCCATGCGTGACAATGAATTCAGTGACGGTCGTAACTCCGTGACCGGTCTTTAGATTCGTGAAGACGAATGGCCGGTCGCCACGCATTCTCTTGGCATCGGCATCCATAACTTCCAGCGACGCTCCGACGTGAGGCGCTAGATCGATTTTATTGATGATTAATAGATCGGACTTGGTAATCCCGGGGCCGCCTTTACGCGGGATTTTGTCGCCAGCTGCAACATCGATGACATAGAGGGTAAGGTCCGATAACTCGGGACTAAATGTCGCTGCCAGATTGTCCCCGCCGCTCTCGACGAACACGACATCGAGATGAGGAAATCGTCGACTAAGTCGCGAGACGGCCTCCAGATTGATCGACGCGTCTTCGCGAATAGCCGTGTGCGGACACCCTCCAGTCTCAACTCCCAGAATTCGCTCTGGCGCGAGTGCTTGATTACGCACGAGGAACTGAGCGTCCTCCTCCGTGTAGATGTCATTGGTCACGACGGCGATCTCGTACCGATCGCGCAATGCACGGCAAAGTGAGAGCGCTAGAGCCGTCTTTCCGGATCCGACTGGGCCGCCAATTCCGACTCGCAACGGCGAATGTTCGCGTATCATTTTAGGACCTGAATAATCGTGAATATTGAGTTTCGTGTTGCGAGGAGAGTATCGCGAGCGCGGGTGCAAAGTTCGAACGAGTTCTACCGTCCTTGGACGGCCTGCGTTCCGCGAGGTGCGCGATTTGCAAACCCACGTTCAGAAGCACGCGCTGACCGGCGGATTGGCCTATCGGCACACTTTTAATTGCAACCAGCACTTGATTCTCCGCCCAAGACCATAGGTAAGCGGCCGTCGAATCGGATCGGGGTATCCCCCATGCGGCGCACACGCCGCTCCACACGCAGGGTAGACTCGGCTCCTGCATCGTTTGCAGCATCCCAATCAGCGTGTCGGGCATATCGGGCAGGGCGTTGAGGAGGGCCGTCATCGAGAACCCCATCTGCACCGTTGCACTTCGCAATTCCGATGACTCGCGAGCGGCGAGGAATTCATCATCGAGAAGGCACACTGCGTCAAGATTCTGCGCAATCCATGCATCGTACATTTCCTCGAGGCAGGGTACCTCATACGAACCCATCGAGAACCATAGCAAATCCCTAATCCAGTGCTGCGCCGATTCCCCGTCGCGAACGAGTCCGGAATCGATGGCCGCTTCGAGCCCGTGCGAATGGCTGTATCCACCAATCGGAAATGCTTGGCTTGCAATCTGGAAAAGCCGCGTCCGAGCCAGCATGGTCATGGCGAGGAATAAGAGTGAATTTTCTGGGCGGTCGACTGCATTTCGCTGCCATGAGAGTGGGACTGACCATAGGCGCCGCCTTCTGGTTCGAATGGCGCATCAAGTGCGGTCACCTTCAAGCCGAGCCCCGCAGCCATGTCAGCCAGGACGTGATCGGCGAGAAAGCGCAAACCATCGGTAACGAACTGAACTGCAGCGTGTCTGTTTCCGAGGTGATAAGCGGCCTTTGCAATCAAAAGCGGGTCGCCACTGCTGGCCTCAAGTACGGATTCGTCGGCCGCCACAACCTCAACATATCGGCCATCCGCGAGCTGCACCCGCTCTCCGCCTCGCAGCAGCCGGCCGCGCTCCACGACGAGCGCGGCCTGTTCGCCGTTGTTCAGGCGCACGAGCAATCGGCTCTTGCTACGCTCATCGAAGGTCAAGTAAACACGATACCGCACGGTCTCTGTCATCGTTAAAACAAAAAGTATCGTTGGGCCATGGGTAACGTCACGGCTGGCTCGCAAACCAGCAGCTCACCGTTCGCACGTACCGCATAGGTCTCGGAGTCAACTTCGATCCGGGGGCGAGCGTCGTTGTGAATCATGTCTGCTTTTTGAAGGTGACGGGTATTTTTTATAGGCTCGACTCTCCTTCGCAATTGCAACGTCTTGAATCCTGCGTCGTCAAGTGCGGCTTGAGATACGAATGTCACCGACTTCTCCAGGGCTCGCCCAAAAGAGCCGAACATGGGTCGATAGTGCGAAGGCTGAGGTGTTGGAATAGACGCATTCGGGTCACCCATGGGAGCGGCAGCGATCATACCGCTCTTTACAATGAGGCTGGGCTTTACACCGAAGAAAGCCGGCTTCCACATGACGAGGTCGGCCAACTTGCCCACCTCAACTGAACCGACGAGATGTGATACGCCATGGGTAATCGCCGGGTTGATGGTATATTTTGCTACGTAGCGCTTTACTCGAGCGTTATCGTGCTCCGCAGTGTCCTCGCCGAGGGGGCCGCGTGTCTCGCGCATTTTGTGCGCCGTCTGCCACGTCCGGATGATCACTTCACCTACCCGACCCATGGCCTGCGAGTCCGAGGACATCATCGAGATGGCACCCATATCGTGCAGAATGTCCTCTGCCGCGATTGTTTCACGTCGAATTCGCGATTCCGCGAACGCTATGTCCTCAGCAATACCAGGATCCAAATGGTGACAGACCATCAGCATATCTAAGTGCTCATCGACCGTGTTGACGGTGTACGGGCGGGTAGGGTTGGTCGAACTCGGCAGCACGTTTTCGTGCGACGCGATTTTGATGATGTCGGGAGCGTGTCCTCCACCCGCCCCCTCCGTATGAAAAGTATGAATGGTGCGCCCGCCAATCGCGGCTATCGTCGCCTCCAGGAAGCCTGATTCATTAAGGGTATCGGTGTGGATTGCGACTTGTACGTCAAGTTCATCCGCCACCCGCAAGCAGTTATCGATCGCCGCCGGAGTCGTACCCCAGTCTTCGTGCAGTTTCAGACCGATAGCGCCCGCCAATATCTGTTCTCGCGCGGGCTCTCGGACACTTACGTTGCCCTTCCCCAAAAAGCCAAGGTTCATGCAGAAGCCTTCCGCAGCTAGCAACATGCTGCGAATGTGCCAAGGTCCTGGCGTGCAAGTTGTAGCACTTGTGCCGACCGCCGGCCCCGTCCCGCCGCCGATCATCGTGGTGATGCCGGAACTGAGGGCCTCTTCGATCTGTTGGGGACAAATGAAGTGAATATGCGTGTCGATTCCTCCCGCCGTTACGATCATGCCCTCACCTGCGATGATTTCGGTAGCGGCGCCGATCGGTATCGTGACATCAGGTTGGATATCCGGATTCCCGGCCTTTCCGATGCCCCAGATGCTGCCCCCCTTCAACCCAATATCGGCTTTGACAATCCCCCAATGATCGATAATGAGTGCGTTGGTGATCACGGTGTCAGCCACACTCGCACTGCTGCCCTGCCCTTGCCCCATTCCGTCCCGGATGACTTTGCCGCCGCCAAATTTCACCTCCTCGCCGTAGACCGTGTAGTCCTTCTCGACTTGTACGATCAAGACGGTGTCCGCGAGTCGGAGACGATCGCCGACGGTCGGACCAAACATCTCCGCGTAAGCTTGCCGGGCAATCTTTACGGACATTTAAAGCTCTCCCATGACTTGTCCCTGAAATCCGAACACGCGGCGTAGACCGCTGTATTCGACCAGACGCACGGTGCGTGCTTGGCCCGGTTCGAATCGCACCGCCGCGCCGGCCGGGATATCCAGGCGATAACCCCGAGTGGGCGCGCGATCAAATCGTAGGCTCGCGTTGGTTTCAAAAAAATGGTAATGGGATCCGACCTGAATGGGTCGATCTCCCGTGTTCTCAACGCTCAGCGTCAGGATATTTCTTCCCGCATTGAGTTCGATCTCGCCGACAGGAATGAGCAACTCGCCTGGAATCATGTTGAACGCCCTCAGACTATCGGTTGATGCACGGTGACTAACTTAGTGCCGTCCGGGAAGGTCGCTTCGACCTGTATCTCTGGAATCATCTCCGGTATCCCTTTCATCACCTCGTCTCGTGTAAGGATCGACCGGCCATGACTCATTAGTTCCGCGACGGTCTTGCCGTCGCGTGCACCCTCCATGATTGCAGCCGAGATCAGCGCGACAGCTTCTGGATAGTTGAGCTTCAGCCCGCGAGCGCGCCGCCGTTCTGCCAACAGCGATGCGGTGAAGATCAACAATTTATCCTTCTCTCTGGGAGTTAATTCCATTGCAGTCTCAGCTTGGAATCGCTCAACAGGCCCACACTCTGGGCGGGCACGCTGCTTTTTGCGACAATGCGGGACGTAGGACAGTCCACAGATTTGTGAACCAGCTGAAAGCTTCCTCGGTTGAGTCGCCAAGGTAGCGCGCAATCAAAACACCCGGCAGCCGAGTAATGCCGATTCTCGCCGCCGTGCACGTCGCCTGCACCTGACGACAGGTCGCGAGAAATGAGCTCTCGACCTCATATCCAGCAACCACGAAAGTCCCACACACGGTGAAGCCCGACAAACCGACCGAGGACGTCGCAAACCCACTGCCTGCATCGATGTTTGCAGTCTCCAACCAAAGCATTCGATCCGCACGCCGAACCGATGTGTGCATCTCAAGATGCCCGCGTCGCCAGCTTTCGCCCGAGGCTCGCCGCCCAAAGCTAAGGACTTCCCAGCCGAAATACTTCGAGTTTGCAGACAATCGGACATCGAGCGTCATCGACATGTTCGAACCGTCAAAGAGTATATTCTCGCGCGGCAGCCATTCCAGGACGGCGTTTCCGGCCAATGAAAAATGCAATTGCTGACTAGCCCGAGGGCCATCGGAACGGTACCACTTCGTCGCACCCGGCGTCGTCAACAAGGCTCGCGCCCCTCCCTCCAGCGCCGAACGGACGCAAAGGCTATCACCCGCGGCAATTCCGCCGGGAGGGTGCAATACCGCTACGTGACAGGTGCCAGGACCTTCTGGGTATAGCACCTTTTGTACTTGAAGTGGGCCTGTGTGCTGATTTCGAATCAACACCGTCCTCGGCTCGCGATACTCGAACGAGAGTTCCAAGCTGGCTTGCCAACCTAGCTGCTTCGATTCTGAATTGGTTAGCAAGATGTTGTCTTCCGGCCCCCGTCTGTTTGACGATGACTGAAGTCGCGCGACACGCGACAAATCAGTATCCATTGGACAGGTCGACTCGTCCGAGGGGCTCTTCACCGCGTTCGAACTTCTGGAAACTCTCCAAGATCTGCCGTTCGGTGCGTTCGTTGTTCGGCTGCGCGGCTATGTGGGGGGTCACCAACACTTTGGGATGCGACCACAGCGAGCTGTGGGATGGGAGAGGCTCTACCGGGAAAACGTCCAGCATGGCCCAGTCGAGGCGTTGGGATTCCAGGGCGGCGATGAGATCTCGCTCGACGAGATGGCCGCCGCGTCCGAGATGGATCAGTGCTCCATTACCCGGCAGTCGGTCGAAAAGATCGGCGTTCAGAATACCTCGGGTCTCGTCAGTCAGGGGCAGTAAGTTCACGAGGATCTCAGCACGAGACAAGAATGTCGGCAATTCTAATGGTCCTGCATAGCAATCGACACCGTCAATGGTCTTTCGGGTGCGACTCCAGCCCGAGACGCGAAAACTCATGGCGGCGAGTTTGCACACGAGGTCTGAGCCGAAGACGCCGAGGCCCATCACTGCGACCCTGCGCTGCGATGGGTGCACCGCGTCGAGCCTTCGCCACTCTCGCTTCGACGAGAAAGCGGCGTAATCGCCCATGCGGCGATGCCAGTGAAGCACTCCGTACAAGGCATACTCGGTCATCTGTTCACGCAGCCCGGCATCGACGAGGCGGAAGAGCGGAACGTCGCGTGGGGAATCTGGATCGCAGATAATTTGGTCGACGCCCGCCCCGAGTGCGAAAATGGCGCGCAAGTTGGGCATTCGCTTGAGGGCACCTTTCGGTATGTTCCAGATGAGCGCGTGAGTGACAGCCGATGCGTTGCCGACGTCCGGCCAGACGCGGAAGTCGACGTCCGGACGGTGGCGTGCGAAGAGAACTCTCCAGGGCTCCGGATCGTCGAGAACGCTGCTGAAGAGTACTACGGGTTTGTTCATGGGCGCGTGCGCAGACTCATTTCGTCAATACTGGACGACTTTGTAATTGTCGTCGGACTCCAATTTGATACCGGCATTATATGGCTCGGCCCCGAGTTCCACGAGCGCCCCTCTACGCACAATGCTACGGCACCTGTGCTCAGGCGAGCCGCCTCCTCGAGGAGCACGCGCTCATTTTCTGAAATTGCAGCCTATGTGATCACATGGTACGATCACGTGCGGATGTAAACATGGCAGGCGTGTCTGCCTGCGTCGCATCCGCAGGTCCTAGCGCCGATGCTGGTCGATTCCCGCGCACTTCGCCGCAGGAGGCTTGCTGCTCTTTCGGCAGCCGAGTGCGCTCAAATGGGCCCCCGAGCCACGCAGTGTTCTGACCGTTGAAATTCCTACGGCGCCAATTGTTTCATCCGCGCCCCTGAATTGGTCCACGAATATAAGAGGTAACCAACATGGACGAACGCAAGCTTAAGCAGTTGCGAGAGCGTTACACCGATCGTGACGTATTCGACAGCGACGACCCGGTGTTAACTGAGGCTGGCCGCCAAGTCCAATCAGCCGACGGCAAGCGACCGCTGCCCTACTCAGGGGTACCGACGTTCCTCGACCTGCCTTATGCGGACAGTGCGGTTGGGCTGGACATCGCGCTGGTGGGGGTACCGATGGACCTGGGTGTGTCGAATCGCGCGGGCGCACGATTCGGACCGCGCGCCGTTCGCAGCATCGAGCGCATCGGACCCTATCATCCGACCTTCCGCGTCGTACCCAAAGGCGCGGTGCGCGCGGCGGACGTCGGCGATGTTCCTTTTCGGAGCCGCTACAGCTTAGAGCAATCGCTCGAGGACATCGAACACTATTACGCTGCGCTCAAGGCACAAGGCGTTCGTCCGCTATCGGTTGGCGGCGACCATTCCATCACCTATCCAATCCTCAAAGCCTTAGGAAAAGGTGCGCCGGTCGGTTTGGTCCACATCGATGCCCACTGCGACACCATGGGGGCTTATGACGGCTCCAAATTCCACCACGGCGGACCGTTTCGTCTGGCCGTACTCGATGGAGTGCTGGACCCGGAGCGCACGATTCAGATAGGCATTCGCGGTGCGTCTAACATGTTCTGGGAATTCTCGCACGCCAGCGGCATGACGGTTATTTACATGGAAGATTTCATGCGCATGGGCGTGACCGCAGTCGCCGAGCGCGCCCGAGCCGTCGTCGGCGACGGGCCGATCTACGTTTCCGTCGATGTCGATGGCTTTGATCCTGCCTACGCACCCGGCACCGGCACACCAGAGGCCGGCGGCTTGGAAGCGCGCGAAGGGCTGGTATTGTTGCGCGCACTTCGCGGCCTAAATGTCATTGGTGCGGATGTGGTCGAAGTCGCGCCGCAGTACGATCCCACTACGAACACCAGTCAATTAGCAGCCCAGTTATTGTTCGAGGAATTCGCACTGATGGCACATCGGTGACCTCTGCGAGTCACGCCCTCCAAACCATCAAGCAGATAATGGCACCCGACGCGGCAAGTCGAACGCCGTGATCGGCGGCACCGGGCCGCGGTGTCTCTCGACCTGGACTAGGCAGCTCTGCGCCGAGCATCCCTGCCCGAGAGATGAGGTGCCTCGATCGGGAGTCAGCACGTTCGGATTGCCGTGCTTGTCGAGCGAGCCCGAGACGCCCGGCTCTACGGGATCCCACCAGGCTCCAGTCGAGAGCTTGACAACGCCGACAATGATCGCATCGGTAACCATCGCTCCGGCGAGGCAAGCGCCGCGATCGTTGAAAAGACGTACGACGTCTCCGTCGGAGATGCCCCGGGCCGCCGCGTCGGTGGGGTGGATCCACACGGGCTCGCGCCCCTGTACCTTGTTTGCACGGCTGAGCGTCGAGAAGTCGAGCTGGCTGTGAAGCTTGTTATGGGGCTGATCGGACACCAAATGGAGCGGATATCGGGCGGCCAGCGCGCTGCCAAGCCATTCAGTGGGCTCCAACCATGTAGGGTGCGGCGGGCAGTCCTTGTAGCCAAAAAACGCGATCGTTTTGGAGTGAATCTCGATCCGCCCGCTCGGGGTCTGCAGTCGATTTGCATCCGGATCCGCTCGGAAAGCATCGAGCATGACCACGGGGTGCGACGCCCTAGGCAGCCGCCACATCCCGGCAGACCAGAACTCGCCGAAGCTCGGTGCCGTAAAGCCTTGTGCCATGAGTGTGCAACGCCACTGTTCCCAGATTTGCTCGAGCCACGCCCGACAGGTGCGGCCCTCGGTGAACTCTTCGGCGATATCTAACTTCGCCGAGACGCCGGCGAAAATCGCATGGTCGTCTAGAGCCCGTCCCGGTGGATCGATCAGACGACGCATGGCAACGACCAGGGGCTCGCGATACGCGAACCCGATATCCTCGCGCTCGAGCGTCGAACTGGCCGGCAGCACAATATCCGCGAGTTTCGCGTTTGCGTTCCAGACCTGCTCATGCACCACGATAGTTTCGGGCCGGCGCCAAGCGAGCAGCAGACGGTTCAGATCTTGGTGATGATGGAACGGGTTACCGCCGGCCCAGTAGACAAGTCGGATGTCCGGGTAGCGCAGGCGCCTGCCATCAAAGTCAAATTCCTCGCCTGGGCGCTCGAGCATATCGGTAATACGCGCCACCGGGATGAACGTGTTGACGGGATTGGGCGTTGCTGGTACGCGCGGGCCGGCTCCGACAAGTGGATGTGCACTCCCGAGTTTATTTTCGCAGCCGTAGCCGACGCCAAAGCCGCCGCCGGCGAGCCCGATCTGGCCGATCACAGCAGCGAGCGCGATTAGCGCCCAATAGGGCTGCTCACCATGATCGGCGCGTTGCAGCGACCACGCCGCGTTCACCATCGTCCGCTTGCCATTGACCTCGCAAGCCATGTCGAGCGCGAGCGACTTGAGTCGCGCCGGGTTTACGTTGGCGATCCGCCCAGCCCAGCTCGCGTCCTTCACGATCCCGTCGTCCGTACCGAGAAGGTATCGTTCCCACTGCTCATAACCCACGCAATAGCGATCGAGGAAGGCGCGATCGTGCCGACCCGAGCGAATGATTTCACAGGCAAGCGCCAGCATCACAGCCGTGTCGGTATTTGGTCGGATCGGAATCCACTCGCAAACCGCCACTGGCAAGTCAAGGTCGTTGCGGACAACACTGAAGTTGACGAATCGGCAGCCGTTCGCCATCGCGGCGGCAAGTCCACCGCGTAGGCGGTGTTCGGTGGCGCCGCCGACGCTCATCTGCGCGTTCTTCCAGGGCAGTCCTCCGAAGGCGACGAAGAGTCGGGCATGCACCGCCAGCACGTCCCAAGAACTATGATTGACTTCCAGATAGCCTTGCATATCGGCAACGATGTGCGGGAGTACGGCTTGCGCCGCACCGTAGCTGTACGAATGCCTGTGCACCGTACAACCGCCAATCAGATGCATGAAGCGACGCAGCTGGCTCTGTGCATGGTGGAAGCGCCCAGCGCTGGCCCATCCATAGGACCCGCCGTAGATGGCTACGTTGCCGTGGCTATCGATGACGCGACGTAACTCCCGCGCGACGAGTGTGAAGGCCTCGTCCCACGTCACCTCGACGAATGGCTCGCGTCCTCGCCCGCCAGTTCCTTGCCTAGGCCCATGCTCGAGCCAACCTGCACGCACCGCAGGACAAAGTATCCGTGGCCCGTTCTGATAGGCGTCCAGCATCGTCAGTCCGATCGGAGAGGGGTCAGGATCTTCAGCGATACCCGCGACTGCGGACTCACCGCTGACTCGCTGCAGAATCTCGTATGTACCCCAATGGCTGGCTGTCAACTCGCGTTGTTCGCTCATGACAGGTGCTCGCTGCCATCGTCAAAGCCGCTCGGAGGCGGTCGCGGTTGCTCGACCTCCTCTCCGCACTCGTGCCTGATCATCCGCTCTAGCAGTCGCCGCGCCCTGACGGCGGCGCGATCCGTCTGGAGAAGGGCTGGCTTCATACCGAATAGGTCATCGCTGACGCCCATCGCGCGTTGTTGTGCCTCGATGATTGGTTTGTCTTCGTTCTCGAACACTGTCATGCCGGTTTTGAGAAGCTGCTCGCTGAACGATTCGTCGTCCAGCCTAAAATTGCGTGCCATTCCCCAGAAGTAGTGCGTGCTGGTCAGCGTTTCCGGCGTGAGCAGATGCGCAGTCGGTATCGAGATGCCCTCGCTGGGCGAGCCGCCCACGCTGGTCATTCCGACGTCGAGAAGCAAGACTCCCGGCGCGTTCCAGCGCATGTAGTTACGGTGATCGCCGCGCTGATCTTTCGGGTAGCCAAGCATCTGAAAATATTGATTCGGGTACTGATTCTTGCGGACGAACTTCGCCCAAATGGTCCCCGGCTCGTTCGAGGTATCGGCCTCCATCGTCGAAGGGCCTGCAGAGTTTGTGAACAGTGGGTGAACGTACTGGCCGTGGGTGAGATCAAGCAAATTGTCGGATATGAGTTGGTAGTTGGCCGCCACATGGGTGTAGCCCGTCACGGAGGTATATCGCGGATCATCATCGAACTCGGTAAAACATCGGATTTGCGATGGATCCGCACGTGTGGGGTCACCCATCCAGATCCAAGCTACGCCGAAACGCTCTACAACGATGTAGCTCTTCACCCGAACGCCTGCGGGAATACTTCCGTCGCCATGCGGGTTGAAAATGCAGCTGCCGGTCTCGTCGAACCTTAAACCGTGATACTTGCACTCAATGATATTGTTTTCTAACCGACCCAGGTGCAGCGGGACGAATCTGTGCACGCAGCGGTCCTGGAGCCCGACGACCGTTCGGTCCGCCTTGCGGAAAAGTACGATGGGCTCGTTCAAGATCGTACGCGGCAGCATACGCTCGCGGAGCTCTCGGCTCCACGCCGCCGCGTACCAGGTACTTCTTAGAAAGGGCATTGGGTTACCTCGCGTTTTTGACGTACGGCGCGGTGCCGTACCGGCGGTAGGTCTACACGCCATTGCACCACGCTATTAACCAGCGTGCACTTTCGAAATCTTCGTCATAGCGCCAACACTTATCAGGTCCTAGCGCAAGTATAAATGCGTGGTGGGGCCTTTGGGCGCGCAAGCAATTCTCGATACCGGTCGTCTTCGACCGAGGCATTAAGTATCGTGGTTTGATACACCCGCAACGCTAAGAGAAACAAGCCAGCGGCCAGGATCTGCGCCGTGCCACCGACGATGGTCAGCGAGTAACGCAGCATCTGTGGGTTGCGAAAGAGATGGTCCGTCAGTACGCCAACCATAGTTGGGCCAACGCCTAGTCCGATCAAACTCTGCACAAAGAAATACACAGCCGTAAGCTGCCCACGCATGCGGGACGGTACCATTATCTGCAGGGCCGCCGCTGCAACACCGTACGGTACGGCGACGAGCGTAACGGCCACAAACGCCAGACCGATCGCAAGTTCTCGGGACGGCATAAGCGGATACATAAGCCGAATAGGAACGCACACGGCCGCTGTTACAGCGAGGACGAGGAGCTTGGCATCCCGGCCTCGCGTCCTGGTTAGCCAATCAGACAGCCATCCCCCTGCTAGCGCACCCAGGATCGATCCGGCCATTGCCATGAGCCCGTAAATACGACCACTCTCTGCCGCGTGCCATTGATAGGTTCGCGCAAAAAAGGCGATGTCCCAAAACGAAGCTGTATAGCCCGTGATCGAAATGAATCCCATGCCCACGTTGTGCAGTACAAACGTCTTCCAGTTTGATCGAACGTAGGAGATCACCTCTGACAATGGGATCGCAGCCTTGGCGCCCGATGCTGGCCGCGGCGGTTCTTGAATTGTGAAGAGCAGAACGCTCAAGGCGATGCCGGGGAGACCCACACCCAGAAATACGATGCGCCACGGGGCGAGATCACCAAGTATTGGCAAGGAGACCGTGCCATTGACGTTGGCAGCGAGGGTCCCCCAGTGCAGAAGCGTTGCTCCGCCCGAATAGGCCAGACCCATACCCAAGGCACCCGCCATTGTGCAGATGCTCAGAGCCATACCAAGACGATTGCGAGGGAAGATGTCCGCGAGAATCGAATAGGCGCACGGAGCAAGAGTGGCCTCGCCGAGACCGACGCCCATACGCAGCACGAGAAGTTCCCAGAATCCGGTCGCGAAGCTGCAAAGGACGGTCGCCGCGCTCCAAATAATGACTCCAGCTAGAATCATCCATTTCCGGTTATACCGGTCCGAAAGCCGCCCGATTGGCAAGCCGAAGCACACGAAAAAGATAACGAAGCTCAGGCCGCCAATAAGACCGATCTGTACGTCCGTGAGCATCAGCGCAGCCTTCATAGGCTCTACGAGCACGCCGATGATCTGCCGGTCAGTAAAGGAAAGGGCAAAAAACAGCGCGAAAACAACCGCCACGTGCCACGGGTAGCGTGGCCGAAAGGCCCGTGTAACCTCAGTCGCCGTCGACATTGAAGCTTGAGTTGCTTCCATCTTTCCCTACCCAGCACGGTGCCGGCGACCCGGAACGCTCATTTTGCCCAAGAGTCACACGTGCCGCTGGCATAATGCCGGTTCTAGTACCGATATGTGGCGGTCACCCCTATTGTTCGTGGGCGCCATGTGGTGTCGAAGAATAGCGGTAAGGGCGGGTAATAGCGCGAATCAAACAGCACCGGATGCGTATTGGTGAGATTCGTTCCGAATAAAGATACGTCAAAGCCGCTCCAGCGAAGACCGGCCCGAGCTGACACGGACGTCGCCTGCGTCTGGTAGAAGGGGGCGGGATCGTAAGAAATGGTCGTTGGATCCTGGAATTCCAGCGGGCTCTTGTACTGGGCTGACCACGAGTAATCGACTCGAACATAGGGTCCATGCGCCATCAGCATCGGAATGGGAATCTTATATTCAGTCGAGGCGACAACGGTCCATGGTGCGACTGGCAGGTAGTCGCCTTTGCCGGCGAGCGCTGCCGATGCACCCGGTGCAGCGTACACCGAATCGTCATACCGCGCGTCGGTATAGCTCGCAGTCAACTCTAGGTTCAAGTCGTCGGTCGGCCGCGCGAGGATATCTATATCAGCGCCTTTGCTCGTCACTTTTCCAAGATTGGCAACAAAGCTAAAGCCGCAGATCGGGAGATAGACGTTATTTTGAATATTGGACCAATTGATATAGAAGGCGCTGGAGTTGATCTGCAGCCGGCGGTCCAGCAGGGAGTCTTTAACTCCAACTTCGTAGCTCCATAGGCTGTCCGAATTGTAAGTTGTCGGGCCCTTCGACAAAGAGAGCTCCGCGAGGGCCCCAGCGCAGAGAGTGCTGAGCGGCGAGTTGACGCCTCCGATTCGATATCCCTTAGCCGCACTAGCGTAGTAGAGCTGGTCAGGAGTCGGCTGGTAGGATATCCCGAACTTCGGGGTGACCGGGTGTTCGGTCGTCGAGCCCGAGTTGGAGGCGGGCGTCGGTCCTATTTCTGGGCCCGTGGAATATTGCGCACCGCTGCTATCGGCCTTCGACACGCGCACGCCGGCGGTTAGCTTGAGCGAATCGAGAAGCTTCCAGTCGAGTTGGCCATATCCGGCAAGCTGCTTGTCAAGGGCCCACGCGTAGGGGGTCTTCAGCAGATAGCCGCCCGGCAACAAGGGACCGACGGCAGTGTTCCAAGAGACGCCGTACAAGGCTGTATACTCAGCCGGCAGGGATGGGTCGACGATGGACACCGAAGTGTTCTCCCGGGCGTGCTGGTAAAAGACCCCTGCGACCCAATTCAACCGGGAGTCCGCCGCGGTCGACTCTAGGCGTATTTCCTGCATAAAGTTGTCTTGTCGGTCGGAATTATATTCGGGCGCAGTAACACCGGGCGGCGGGTAAGGAAAATTTGGGTAAGTCCCATTGAAAAGATATTCTGCCCGGTCCAGCATCGTAGCGTCGGTCGTTGACCATTGATCCCTGGAGAAATAGGAAGTGTTCGATATGAGTTTGATCGCTCCTAAGTTCCAGGCGATCTTGATAGCCGGCAAGTAGAGCTTGTCTGTGTCGGGACTCGGGATGACGTTGCCATTGTTGAACTGGTTAGAGCCTGGATTGGACAATTCCTTCCAGTAGTACTCTGTGTCATTGAGATCTTGTTCCTGGTAATAAAGGGACGATGTGATCGATAGGTTCTCGGTCACGGCGTACGTGAGTGCGCCTCGCAGCGTGCTTATTTGGTCATAGTTCGAGCGCGGATCGACAGTGTCGCCAGTCGCGAAGTCCACACGATTCACCCAGCCTCCATCGTGCCGATACGAGGCGCTGACCCGGAATCCTAACTTGTCGTCGATGATCGGCCCACCCGCTGCGGCACCAACCGCGTAGCTTGGATCGCCGTAGGCGGTCGTGGCAAGCTCCGACAAATAATAGCCCGAAGAGCTGGCTAATCCCGGTTCAGGCGAAATAAAGCGGACAGCGCCACCTTCAGCACCAGCCCCGAACAGGGTGCCTTGTGGACCGCGCAGAACCTCCACGCGCTCGAGGTCGAACAATGCTGGATACGGATTCTGCGAAGTGATGTTGATATGCCGGGTTTGTATGGGTGTGTCATCGATGTAGAGTCCGGTCGTTGCGGCGCCGGCAATGGAATCGATGCCTCGGATGGCGATGTCCGACGCGGCCCCGCTCGACGTTGTGTAAGCGCCGTTGCGCAGAAATGTGACGCCGGGCGATAACCGAGTGAGATCATCGATGCCCCGTACCGCCTGAGCGTCGAGCTTTTCCTGAGTGAACACTTCCACGCTCACAGGAACATCCTGCAACCGCTCTGTGCGCCGTTCCGCAGTGACGACAATCTCCTCCAAGCCGCCGCCAGCACTAACGTCCGGATTCTCCGCTGCCGGCGCTTCGGTGGATATGCTCGCTGTGATAAGGGCAGCGAATGCGCAGCCTAACATCAAAACCCAACGGCGTTCTCGAAGCGAATACATAGCTTCTCTCCTATGTGCTTTCACCGGTTTGCCTACCGAGATGCGGCTCTCTAGGTGAAGCGTGATTCGAGTGCAAGAGCACTTGTACCCCTGGCGCAGTCGGCGGTGAGACATCAGTTCGGGCGCCGAGTGTTGCGCTGCTGCCGGCCATGAACTGACGCTCGGCCTCAAGGGAGATCGACATCGGGCCGTTCATGGTCAATTGATCTCCCTCCTGATCGAGCGTCGGTGCCTCAAGCCCATCCCATGAGGCCTCAAGGCATCACTTTTTGTGATCGTAGCGTGTGATCACACAAAATGCAATGAGTAAAGGAGGCTATAGAACCTCAAATGGCGAAGCCTATGCAGTTGCGCACTAAAGAGGGGCGATAAAATCACGGGTCTGCACGATGTCGAGGCCCGGCAAGGGTGTGCAATCTTATGGCAGGTCGCCGCGCCTAGCGTATCGCGGCTACGGCGATTGAAAGCGGGGCACAGTGCAAAGAACGGTGCCCGCGGACGCAGCGCACAAGGCGCCGTGCGAAATTTCCTTCAACCGCTGGTGCCTCACTTCTCACAGTGAGAGCTCGCAGTTACGCGAGAGGCATTTTCCGTGCCACGGCGCGCCGCTAAGTCGTAACGTTTACGCTCGAACCGCGCTCCTTTATGAGCTTGCGTGACCTTTTCGGTCTGGGAGGCTGATACCCCGCGGCCAATTCGGAACCTAGCGCGGATTTTGCCGCAGATTTCGCTGCCTCGTTGAGGCTGTGCATTTCAGCCGCCTCTTCTTCAGCCAGATCAGCGATATTGCGAACCGGTGGCCTCACAAAATGCCCGGAAGCCATTAGAAATTTTGCGCTGTTGAGGATGTCCGCACTGATGGCCTCAGCCGCCGTATCCTCGTCACCGCTCTTCAGTGCTTTGATGATGTCTTTGTGGTGCTTCGCATTCCAGAGCGTTTTCGGCGATGGAGTGGAAAAATACGTAAAAGGGCCGGCTTGCAGCCAAAGGCTTTCGATCATCGGCAGCAGAATTGTCGACCGCGCAGCGTTGTAGATTCGAAAGTGAAATTCGTGGTTCAAGCGCAGTAATGCCTCACGTCGATCGTGCTCCACTGCCTCGAGCATTCGGGCGTTGACCGACTCGAGATCCGCAATGATCTCGGGCGTGACGTATCGGCAGGCCGCTCGCGCCGCCGCACTCTCAAGTTGAACACGCCAATGCACAATTTCCGAGAACTTCTCGGCTGTCATGACCGGGACGATGACTTGACGATCGCCGATGACCTCAAGTGCACGCTCCGCTATGAGGCGGTTAATTGCCTCCCGGACGGGCATAACGCTCGTGCCCATTTGTGCCGAGACACTACGCAACGTCACCTTAGCACTGGGCATGAAAGCGCCAGCCATCAGGGAACGGCGCAGTTCCTGGTAAATGAGGGTCTGCATCGTCGCCTTCGTCTTCGTCGGGCGAGCGGCCTTTGGACGCCCGCCCGCTGCGGAAACCTTAGGATTCTTACTTCTCATGCCGAGTACCCCCCTGTAATGCCGCCCACGTTTAGGCAACGCATCATCCAGATTTAGGCGGATAGACTAACACTGCCCGATGGCCGCGCGCCCGCAGAGCCTGTCCTGCTCATTCCACCACCGTTGTGCCCGCTACGTGCCGCTCGTCGCCGGCTCGAATAGTTCCAGAATATTTCCGTCTGGATCCCGGATATAGATCGCCCGACCATAAGGTCCATCGCCTAGTTCACGATCGAACACCACGCCTGCTTCCTTGAGCTGTCGACTTAGAGCCTCGACGTTCCGGACCGCATAAGCGAAATGGTCCACTTGCCCTTGGTCACCCGAGCCGCGCACTGTGATTCCCAGACCCTGGCTAGTCGATACGAACAGGCGACCGTCCGCTAGCGGCTTCGCGCCAGGCCGCTCCGAGAAACCTAGGAGATCGAAATAGAAACGCTTCGACCGTTCGAAGTCGCGCACCTTCAGCAGCACGTGATGCAGCGCAAGCGTCTTGGGCGCGAGTTGCCGGTCGATCCAAGCATACACGTCGGCTGTTAGGCACGTCTCGGCGAAATACTGATGCCAGACCTCCAACGCAGCCGACTCCCACTGCGGGTTGACACCTGAGATGCAATCCGTCACCCCAACGACATCGTAGTCGCGTAGGTACGCCTCGCGGATCGTAGTCTCGACGCAGGCATTCGTCGTGAGGCCGGTCATGAGCAATGCGTCTACACCGAGCATTTCAAGAACTATGTGCATGCGCGTCTCGTGGAAGGCGCCATATCGATGCTTGCGGATGACGAACGTCGGGTTATTGGCAAACTCCTTGAGCTCGTCGATGATCTCAGCGTCCCACGTCCCGACCAACGCCGACACGCGCTTGCGCCTTGACGTGTGCGACGGCAACCGCTTGCGCCCGCGGCGATGATCGATTGGAAAGTGTTCCTGAAGAGTCCACAGCACGGGCATGTCGACGACCTGACAACGCTTCACCAGGTCCCGGAGCGGCCCCACGATGGAACTCAGGTGCTCGGTGTCTACTCCGGAGATTCCCAGCGTGCCCTCTTTGTGACAGAAGGCGTTCTGCATGTCGACAACGACAAGTGCCGTTCTGCGGATATCGAGGAGGTCAAGATTCATTCGGCACGTCCTTGCGATCAATACCCAAGACTCCAGCACGAGCCCAGCAATCCCGCGGAACCTCGTTAATGATCACATGCAGGCCATCACGCTTAGCTCCGCCGTGTTCGACCATTGCGTCTGTGATCGCCTTGCAAAGGCGACGCTTCTGCTCCACCGTGCGCCCCGGCCACATGTGTACTTGTACGACTGGCATGACTCACTGCTCCTTAAGACTGCAAAATAACAAGCGACGCCAACCTACTCGTACAGAGAGGTCGAGGTCGGGATCGAAGTCGTGGTAAGCCCAGCCCGTTGAGTAATTTCCAACGCTCGTCGACGCGCCTCTTGGAATAGAGCCGACTCGTCGATTTGCTGAACCTTTCCGCGACTATAGAGCGCCTTGCCGTCTACCCAGGTTTCGGCGATTGACGCCGGAGACGCCGACCACACGAGTGCTTGAACGGGATCAGCGTAAGGAGTCCACTCGATGTGGTCGAGATCGAAAAGGACAAAGTCAGCTTTCTTTCCGACCTCCAAGGAACCGAGCGCATCATCCCACAACAGCGCCCGCGCACCATCAATGGTGGCCATTCGAAGTGCTTTCCTCGCGCCCACTTTCGTAGGATCATTTCTCGCGTCCTTGAACAGCCCAGCAACGACGTACATCTGTCGCATGAGATTGAGGTTTCCCGATGCTGATACGCCATCGGTCCCGAGACTCAGGGTGACTCCTGTCTCGAGCAGTTCCGGATAGCGGCCGAATGCCGTTGCACCTTTGGCAAGTTTTAGCGAGGTTCCTGGACAGAAGGCAACCTTGGTATCGTGAGTACGCAGGAGCTGTTGCTCCTCAGGATTAATGGCCACGCCATGCGCGATGACAAGATTGGAGCCGAGGCCGCCCGCGTCGGCGAGACGCTGGATAGGCCATTTTCCGTGTTTGGCTTGCGAGATCCGGGCTTCCTCAATGCTGGTCGCCAAGTGGTAAGTCGTACCCACGCCGTGCTTTTCGGCGAGTGCGCGGGCACCTACATGCAGTGCGAGCGTACAGGGCTCTTTACCCTCGATGTTCATCCAGCAGCGGATACGCCCACCCGCGGAGTTGTGCCAGCGCTCGAACGTCTCCTCAAGCGCCGCAAGCGCCGCTTCAGGCCCTGGAAAGAAATGGTGTCGCATCATTTCTTCGGACCAACCGGCCGGTGGCGACGCCGGCCGATTATCTGCGGCGTGCCTGCCGGTGATCCCGCGAATTCCGGATTGTTCTATCGCGCGCACTGTCCCAGCGGGATCGTTCTGAGCACCCATGTCAAGCAGACACGTCGTCCCGCAGCGCAACATTTCCACGCAGGCAAGTAGGGCGCTGATGTGCTCATCTTCGGCGTTCACATGCGCGTAGAACGGCTTCGCCCATAGAAAGACCCAGGTGCGAGTGTCGAGGTCGTCGGGAAACACGGCACGCGAAAGCGTCTCCGACAGATGGACGTGCGAATCGATGAAGCCAGGCGTGATCCCGCGGCGACTACCGTCAATGATCTGTTCGAATTGGTTGCGGCCATGCCTCACGAGCACTTCCGCCGTAGGGCCGATATCGGCGATACGATCTTCATCAATCACGATCGCGGCGTCGCGAATGACCGTGTCACTGGCATCGACGGTCAGCGCGAATTCGAGGTGCTCAATAAGAATCCTCATGGCGGCAACCAGTCCCCAGATAGGCAATTGTCCGCTTGCCGACGCGTAAATCGGTCACTGAATCTCAATCAGATTGTCCGTGTTCGTGATGTCCGAGAGAAGGCTACAGCCACCCTCCGTAACGGCCACCACATCCTTGTTCTGCATTCCGAAGCCATAGCCCGTATTGTAGACAAGCGGCTCGAAGCCAAGGACCATACCCGCTTCGAGCGGCACATCGGAGTACGGGCCGAGATAAGGTTTCTCGTGCAGGTGCAAGCCGATACCATGACCAAGGAAACTTATCGGTGGGAGGTTCAGTTTGCTGAGGTGACGTATGAATGCCTCGTAAATTGCTCGTGAACTGGCCCCAGGCTTCACCATGTCAAGCGTCAGGTATTTGCATTCGACGAGATTGCGCCAAATGGCCTCCGCGTGCGCTGGCGCAGGACCGACGCGGGCAGTGCGGCATACCCCCGCGTGATAGCCATTGATCACCGAGTAAATTTCTACGCGGCAAATATCCCCGAGCCGCAATTTGCGCTGCGTAGGGCCCACATTCGGAAATACACTGCGTTCACCGGTCGCGACGATCAATAGTTTAAAGTTCTCGGCCCCCTGCTCGAAAATGCTCCGGGTAAGAGTGGCGGCAATCTCCATTTCTGTCGTCCCGACTGTGGCCTGCAGCAGGGCGTCACGAATTGCGCGATCGGCGATGCGAGAGAGGCGTCGCATGTGCTCGACCTCCGCCGGCGTCTTGATCTGCCGCAGCCGAGCCAACATTTCATCGACGGGCTCAAAAGCGGCCTTCGCCACACTCGCGGTCAAGTCGCGAAACGCACCCGCAGGCAGATAATCGAACTCGATACCGATCCGCGCGCCCGCAAGACCTAGATCCGACAGCAGACTCGCCAGAACAGCCATGGGCTTATCAGTGAACTCACCCCACACTCGGACATCGACTCCGTCGGCTTTGGCGCGCGTCGTCGTCTCCTCCATGTCGACGACCAGAATACCACACTGCCCACTCGCCGTTACCACGTAGGCCGCGTGCCGCCAGCGCATGAGCGACTGCGATGGAACGACGAACCCTGACACATAAGCGAAGTTCTCTGGCGAGACGACGACGACTGCGTCGAGTCCCGATCCCGACATGGTCTTAACCAACCGCGTTACGATCTCGCGCCGCATGCCGCCGCCTCCCGCGCCGCTCAGTTCGTGGCCCCATTCTGTGATCATATCGTGTGATCACGACTAGCGCAAGGCAACTCACAGTGCCACGAGCAGCACCGTTACCGGCCCTGGGGCTCCCGGGTCTTCGCTCGGTCGGTTGTCACGTCGTGGTTCTCCTGTAAATCGGGCGACGTCGATGCATCGGCCATCGCGTCGGCTAGGTTGGCCGATTCAAACATCGGCCGGTGCCGAACGCCTTTTCATCCACCTCGCCAGCTTCGAAGACGACGCGACCATTCGACACAGTGAGCACAGGCCAGCCACGAAGTTGCCAACCCTCATAGATACAGGTCCCATGTCCGTCGTGCCGCACACTACGTTCCTCATCGAGATCGACGAGTACCAAGTCAGCGTCGGTCCCAACCTCGAGTGACCCTTTACGGGGATAGAGACCGAACCGGCGTGAGGGCGCATACGAGTTTAGCGTTGTCAGCTGCTGCAACGTCATCCCACGATGCAGGACGCCATGGGTCACCAGCAACGGCAACTCCCACGGGAAGCCAACGACGCCAGGGAACTCGGTCCACAAATCCACGCCCTTCTTGGGCAGGAATGGCACATGATCGCTGCCAATCGAATTGACCTTTCCTGCGAGGAGACCACGCCACAGCCACTCCTTTTGCTCCTCGTCGCGCAGCGGTGGCGAGATCTTGGCGCGCATGTCCAGATCCGCGTCGTACGCCGTGCGCGTCAGGTAGTGATAGCAGGTCTCGACTGTGACGTCGACACCGCGAGCGCGCGCTTCGGCCGCGAGATCTGGCCCTTCTCCCACTGAGGTGTGCACGATCTGCAGCGGACAGCGAGTACGTTCTGCGAGAAATATCATCCGACGTATGGTCTCTACTTCGCAGACAACGGGCCTAGACTCCGTGTACGCGGCGAGATCCTGGCGACCAGTCGCAACGATTTCCCGTTTGATCCAACCGGCGATGGCGGTATTCTCGCAATGGACAGACACGACGCCGCGAGGCAGCTTCGCGACCTTGAGCATCGTCGCATAGACCCACCCGTCGGTCGCCGGTACGATACCGATGGGGTTGTCCGGCTCGTAACCAAAATACAGCTTGAACGACTGGACGCCCGTCTCTAAAGCTATTGCCGGAATCTCATGGATGTGCTCCTCGCGCTGGATGCCAAAATGGAACCCAAAATCGATGCAGGCGCACGCCTCGCCACTCGCGCGACGCTCGTGATAGAAAGGGATATAAGACGGCTGCTTATTACGAATGTACAGCACGAAGGTAGTTAAGCCGCCGCGGGCAGCTTGCGCAGATTCGGTACGCATGTCATCCGCATAAGGATAGGCGACACCCAGATGACAGTGGGTATCGACTAATCCCGGCAACAAACAACGGCCTGCCGCGTCGATCGTTCGCTGCGCCGATGGTAGCGAAGCCGATGGACCACTCGCCGCGATTTTGCCGGCAATGACTGCAACGCCCCCCGAAAACTCGCCGCGGAAATCGACGACCCGAGCGTTTTTGATGACGAGATCAGCTCGCATCGCGCGTAGCCTCTGCAAGGATGCCGTCGATAATCCGTGCGATCCCCAACCATTGGCTACCACCTACGGTTATCGGTGCCCGTCGCCCGAGCGCGCGCGCCCAGATTGCCTTGCGACCGGTGTTCTTCGCGTGGTTCAAGTCACAGCTCCCCGGGGGCGCCGCCATGTCGACAACCAGAGCATTGGGCGGCAAACGATCGATGAGCGTCGCAGTGACGATCGGCGCCGGGACCGTCGATACGAGTACGTCGAATGATCCCGACGCTTGTGGTAAGTCCCCAAGGGTCAACGCTACCGCGCCCATGGTGTAGGCCGACGCGCGTTGAGCGGGGTTGCGCGCGGCGACTGTAACGTGTGCGCCGAGCGCAATCAGCGTTCGCGTCAGGACGGTACCGATGTTTCCCTGTCCCACCACACAGATGCGTGAGTCATGAATCGTGATCGGAGTGTTGTCTATCAAAACCTTGATAACAGCTTCCACTATCGCAGGAGCCCGGAGCAGCATCAATTCGGCGTCGCCCTCGTATTCGTGAATGCTGACTCCGAGCCCGGCTGCTGCTTTTTTGAGTCCGTCGTCCGCTCGTCCAAGGATTATGTGTGCGCCGGTTGCCATTTCGCGCAGGAGCGGCTCCCTCGGGATGATCTGGGTCGTGGCGAAGATGCTACCGTCCGTAGCGATGCCGGGGATGGGCATCAGGGCGATATTGGCGCCGGCCAACGCCCGCGCAGCATCCGGAGCAAGGGCTACACCGCTAATTCCACTACTGGGCCACGGAAACCCGAATGCCTTCACCACGGCTCCGGATTCGGCCGCGAGGCGGCAAATCTCCTGCTCGCGCTCGTCGCCGCCGACTACGGCGATCGTCAGTCGCTGCCAGAGTGGGGAGTATGTGCGCTTGGCGGCTGTCATGTATCAGAGCGTTCAGTGACAAATGCGAGTAGAGCGTCTTTGTCGAGGCCAGCGATACCCATTTCGATTGCCGTCCGCTGGCCTGCAGGCGCATAGGGTCCCGCTGCCAGCTCGCCGAGCTGCATCAGCGAGCGCGCGCACGGCGTTTCCACCCCGGCAATTGCAGCAAGCGCGAGGAAGGGTACCAGCCCGTACCATAGGTCTTCCTGATAATACCGATGGGTGAAGCCCCCAGGCGCCTTGATCGTCCGATTCGCGACACCGCCACGGATTGCTGCGGCAAGGCCGACCCCAGAGTCGACGTTGCATTCTATCGTTCCAACCGCTTGCATTTCATCGAACAGGGACGGCAGATCGATGCCGAAGCCGCGCGCTACTATGCGGCGTTCCGCATCCAGGCTCTCCATCACGCGTGCTACGCCCTCCGTCAGGCCTTCAACGTAGAACGTGAAGTTGCCCCCCGTCGCCTCGACCCACGCGGCCGCTAGGACTGCCCCGGGCGGGTGAAGTACCATGTTGATGTTGGAGAGGCTCGTTACCAAAACGTTGGCGACCGGTCGACCGCAATCATAGAGCGAAAGCGCCGACGTGAGCGCGCTCTTGCCGCCGGGCATTGCAGCTACGCGTACAGACTTGGCACGCCCTGTGACGACCAGTTCCTCCCGGCTGCGCACCCGTGCGATGTAAGTCAGGGTCGAGAACTCCGCAATGGGTGGGGGCGCAAGCCCGTGTCGACGAAACACGTGACTGAACTCGAGTGCTCCTCCCGTATGGCCCGGATTCAGGATCGTCGGGATATGCACGATATCGGCGTCAACCAAGCTTCGGGCCAGAGCCGCGTGTGCGAGCGTCGGTAGGCAGACCAGTAGGATGTCGGCGCCGTCCGCCGCGAGCGTCAGCTGCGTCGTGATGAGATCGACGGGCGTAAAGCCGTTTCCCAGCACACCCACATGGTGTATGCCATGCGCGCTGGCAAAGCCCTCGATTGTCTCCGGCGAGCGATTCCACAAACGGACCTCATGACCGTCCCGCACCAGTTCAACGGCGGCCGAGGCTCCGCCGGCGCCGGCGCCCAGGATCGCGACTCTCATTTGACGGCGAACTTCGCTAGCTTTTCAAGATCCACTTCGACTCCAAGGCCGGGGCCGTCCGGAATCAGGACCGCGCCGTTCTCATAACGGAAGGCTTGGGTGACCACATCATCCAGGTAGTAGCAACCTGCGATCGCCGGACCTTTCGCCCCCGCCGGCTTCGACGTCGGGCACACACTCGGTAGCGTGGCGATGCGGGTTGCCGCCCCTAGGTGCAGATTCGCAGCATTGCCAATGCCGGATTCGATGGAGCCGCCGATGTCGCAATACAACCCGAGTGCCTCGGCCAGATCCGCCTGCTGTTTCGCCCGGTACAGGCCCCCAGGCTTTGTTACATAGCAGGAGATGCAGGCCGCGGACTTGTGCTCAATGAGCTCAAGAATGTCGTGGCTGTTCCAGGCAGACTCGTCGGCCATCACGGGAGTGTTGATGCGTTCCGCAACCAGCCCGAGCTCGCGCGCGCCCATCACGGGTTGCTCGCACAACAACAGATCGTATTCTTCCTGGCGTCGCGTGACGCGAATGGCCTGCCATACGTCCTGATAGCCCTCGTTGCCGTCCACTCGAATCTTGATGTCGCCGCCGAGGTGCTCCCGGAGCGAGCGCACTACTTCGACGTCCCGCTCAGGATCGAGTCCCGTCTTGCACTTAATGGTTCGCGCACCCTCCTCCACGGCTGCTACCGCCTCCTCGACGCATTTCTCGACTGGCATGATGCCAAGCGAATGCGCCACTTCAATGCGGTCCCGGAATTGGCCGCCGAGCAGGCGATAGACGGGCACGTTAGCAGCCTTACCCGCGATGTCGTGGCAAGCTATGTCAATGGCGGCCTTTGCATATGGGTGTCCTTTGACGGCTCTGTCCATCGCAGCGTGAAGGACTGCCAAATCGCGCGGGTCCTGCCCCGCGATGACGCTGCCGAGATAGCGTTGGATGACCACGCAGACCGTCTCCGGCGATTCGCCAAAGTACCGCATGTGGGGTCCGCCCCAAGTGATGCCGGCCGGCGCCTCACCCCAGCCACTGATGCCTTCGTCCGAATCGACGCGGATAATGGCGTGATGACCGATCGGTGCCGTCATCTTGCTAGCCCATGTATGCTGTCGTCGGGTCGGCAGCGCGATTATGAAAAGCTCGAAGCCGATGATCTTCATCGTCACACACCCCTCGATCGACTGAAGTCACGTTATCCTTGTGATCACAATATGTGATCGTGTAGTGTTAGGTCAAATGTTTCATCATTGCCACCGCCAACCTTAGCGCCTGCCCGTGAATGTCGCTTCGCAGCAATTACAATCCGTACCGTTAGTCGTCCTGACCGGCTTTCTGGGCAGCGGCAAGACGACGCTACTAAACCGGCTCCTATCCGACCCGTCGATGCACGACACGGCCGTCGTCGTCAACGAATTCGGAGAGATTGGCGTGGACCATCTGTTAGTTGCGTCGGTGGTGGATGACGTTGTTCTGCTCGCATCCGGTTGCGTATGCTGTAATGCTGGTGACGACCTCGGCGCCGCGCTCGCGTCGATGTTGGCGAGGCGCAATGGGCGCGCGCTGCCGCCATTCCAAAGGATCGTCCTCGAAACGACCGGAATTGCTGATCCCGGATCCGTTCTGCAACGACTCCTATCCGATGGGGATCTTGCCGCTCAGATTCGAATCCAGGCTGTCGTCACGGTCCTGGACGCGGTATTCGGTGAAGCGGCGCTAAGCCGCTATACGGAGTGCGCAAGCCAGGTCGCAGTCGCGAACCGGCTGATCATTTCGAAGCTCGATCTCGTGGGTCGAGGCCACGTGGACTCGCTTGTGGCTTCTCTGCGGTCGATAAACTCCGCAGCGCCAATACTCCTTCCCGGACACGCCGGCCCGACCCCCAAGTACTTATTCGGCGACACAGATGCGGATGCCGGTGTCACTTTTGACGCGATTCCGCCGTTGGCAGCTCGCCCTTTTTATCAGGGCGCCGTCCCTCTCCATGCGAATCGTTACGGCACCTTTTGGTTCTGCTGGAAAGAACCTACTGATTGGGAAGATTTCAAAGCATGGCTCGAAGGACTGCTGATAGCGAGGGGCGACAGTATCTTGCGGATGAAGGGGCTCCTGCAGGTTGCCGGCCGCGCACAGCCCGTTGTTGTTCAGGGTGTGCAGCACGCCTTATACCCTCCAAAAGAGCTGGCACGCTGGCCGCATGACGCGCCCAGAAGTGAAGTTGTTTTCGTAACGCGGGACTTCTCGCGCGATGCCGCCCTGCGAAGCTTTCGCCAGTTCTTTCCCTATCGCGTAACCATCGCGTAAGCTCGACGGGGACCGTGCTGATAACCCCCCATTCCCGTGAACCGTTTGAACGAGCGGGTGTATGTAGAGCCGAGGACCCCTTCCCGGGGCACTCGCTTCGATTCCTGCAGGCTGAAAGCGCCCGGTTGTACGGGCAAATCGATGTCCCGCGACCGTGGCACTACGCAGAGCTGCACAACCCTTGGGCTCGCGCTGCGGCTGCTTACGACAGTTGGGGATTCCTGGACCTTTGTCAGTCATCGACGCTCGTCGAGACGATCGCCACGTTAATTGGAACGGATATCATCCTCTTTGATAGCCAGTGGCTTCCAGACCGTTGGCAATCGCTCGACGCCAAATCGGCACTGGAGAGCGATGCCCACCGATTCCCAGTGGATCCGCCGCGCGGCCTGACGGCCCTCATCGGCTTCGCCGATATACAAGCGGGTACTGTACGCGTTGATTATCAACCTCCGGATCAGCACACGGCCGATCCGCATGCCTATGTCTCGCTCGACCTAAAGCGTGGAAACGTACTTTTCTTGGACTGCGCAGTACCGTACCGCGTCCATGTGGCACCCGAGAGTAGCCTCCCGACCGTGTACGCCGTTCGTTATTTCCCGGCATCGTCCCGATACAACCGAGACCCTGCTGCTCCAGTGCATCGGGCATTGACGGAACGGTACCCGCTGTTTAATTACGCCCAGATGCCTCTATGGCTGGTTCATGGGCAGGACCAGGCCGGAAACGACTTCGTGACAGGCTTTAACGTACGCGCAGGATTCTGGACGAGCGCCAACTGGTAACACAGGCAAAACCCGTTACAGCGCAAAGATCGAGCAATGACCCGCAACGTTGACATAGATCACATGTTGTGATCACATTGAGCTAGAGATTTCGATGACAACGGCAGAGCGATCTACAGTCAACCGTTGTAATCGGTCGAAAGCCGTACAGGGCCGCTGAAATGTGTGCGCCACTCACCGCCCGGAGGGTTGGGGGACGCTCGATCAAGTGAGGTCAATGATGGGCTCGCGTGCGCGTCGGGCGATTGTGATATGTGTTGCGCTCTTCGCAGCGACTGCGGCCGGAGCTCGAGAAATTGAACTTGCCTCGACCCGAGTCACTTCCGCGGACGTTGCCGTCAGCCCGGACGGCGGGAGCGTAGTTTTCGCAATGCTCGGGCACTTGTTCCGCGTACCGACTGCAGGTGGCGCGGCCGAGCAGCTGACGTTTGGGCCTGTCTACGACAAGGAGCCGGTCTACTCGCCAGACGGAAGTGACCTCGCTTTCGTGTCCGACCGCGACAGCGATGAGTCGAACATATTTACACTATCGCTGCGCTCCGGCAAGCTCACGCAGCTCACGCGCGAGACATGGGCTGACGTACCCACCTTCAGCCCCGATGGCCGGGCGATCTTCTACGGGCGCCACGTACCGGCAACGCGCGGCGCCTTTCCGAACCGGGATGCGGAGCGGGTAATCTGTCGCGTCGCGCTCGAGGGTGGACCAGTCGAGATCATTACCGCGCAACCGCGACATCTCGGCTCAATTTTCTTCCTTCCGGACGGGCGGCTCGCTTGGACGAGTGCTGAGCTCGATGGCGCGAGCGGCGAATACGTGACCCACATCGAGGCCCTGAGCACACCCGGCGTTATCGGCACCCTCCTCAGCGTGAGCGGCCTCGCTGATTGGGTGATCGCGCCGACCCGGGGCGAGATGGTTTACGTCCACCGCGTGACGGGGAGTGCCTATGAAGAGTGGATTCCTCCTGCCACCGAGGACGTGATCGCGGTGCCGCTCAATGGCGGATCATCAAAGGCGGTGGTGCCTGTCGGTGGCCTAGGGCGGTTCGCAATATCTGCCAACGGCGAGAACCTCTTCCTTGGCGACCGCGGCCGTATCTATCAGGTGGCACTGCCGGCCGGAACGGCGACGCCGATCGACTTTCGCGCCAACGTCAAGCTGATGGTGCGCGAACGCGCCGCGCCCTCGAAGGTCGCCACGCTCGCAACTGGGGGACCCTGGGCAGTACAGACGCCGCGACTTTCACCTGACGGTCGCACGTTGGTCTTCGGCGCCGCCGGATACCTCTGGCGACAAGTGCTCGAGGGCGGGACGGCGGCCCGTCTGACGCAAGATGAGGCGCTCGAATCGAGTCCTGCGTTTTCCCCCGACGGACACACGCTTGCCTACGTTGCGAGCACCCGCGGCAGCGATTCGATCATGCTACTCGATCTTGCCGGAGGGCAAACTCGGACGTTGCGTACCGGGGCGGGCATCGGTTCGCTTAGCTTCAGCCACGATGGCAAGCGCCTGCTCGCAACCGTCAACCGAAACTTCCTCGGCGAGTCCGTGATCGCGATCGACATCGCAAGCACTGCGGTTGAGACGCTTTTCCCCGTAAGCCTTTGGTCACCGCGCCCGTCATTCGCGGCCGATGACCGGTCGGTTTACTACACGAGCGATAGCTCAGGAATCGGAAACGTCTATCGAGTGGCGCCCAGAAAAGGCGCGGCGTCGGAAGCTATAACACGGTTCGCCGATTTCGTCAGCGACGCGCAGCTCACACCGGACGGCCGCAAGCTCGTGTTTCGCCGCAACCGCTCGATATTCACCGTACCACTGACAGCCGCAGTCCCCGAGGAGCGCGACGTACGCAAGCTGAGCTCGGATGGAGGAGACGCCTTCGCCCTGACACCGGACGGCGCGGGGGTCATTTACGCAGTCGGAGCACGGGTGTGGGTCCAGCCGCTCGCCGGAAAGGCGAGGCGCGAATTGATGGTGCACCTAATGCTGCCATCGGCGGTGCCACCATCCACGCTGATACTGCACGCGCGTCCGCTCGACTTCAAGGCAGGAGGCTTCGGCAGCGAGACTTCGCTACTGCTCAAGGAGGGCCGCATCCTGCGTATCGGCGACGATGCCGCCCGCGATGCACCGCCCGATGCGCGGGTGATCGACGCGGGCGGCCGCTACGCCATTCCAGGCTTGTTCGATTTTCATGCGCACACTGGCGATGCCAATCCGAAGTCATTTATCGGCTACGGGATCACGTCGGTCCGGGACACCGGCTATAACCTTGATCAACTGACCGCTCTTCAGGATCGCAGCGAGCACACCGATGCGGCGCTGCCGCGTTATTTCTACGCCGGAGAGCTTTTCGAGGGCGAGCGGCCATATTGGGGCGATCGCGGTTCCCTGCTGATCACGAACGAGCGCGACGCTCGCGACTACGTGCGACGCTTCAAGGCGCTCGGTGTGAATTTCATAAAAGTCTATCCGTCCCTGACCTGGCAGCTGCACCGCGTAGTCAGCGACGAGGCGCTGCGCCAGGGCCTTCCGGTCGTCGGTCATGGCACCAGCGTCGAGGAAATCACTAGGAGCGTGACCCTCGGTCTTTACACCCTCGAGCACACCAATCTGATGGGACCGATCTACGACGACGTGCTCGCGATGCTTGCCGCAACTGGCACGCACTGGGACCCAACGCTCGCGTGCATGGGCGCTGACACCCTGCTGCTGCGCGATCGGCCGGAAGAGCTCACGAGCCCGCGCTTTGTCGGCCTAACGCCGCCGTCGTACCTCGAGTTCGCGACGGCAGACGCCTACCGCGGCGTGGCAACATCGACACTGCGCGGCGTCGTCGCTGGTGAGCTCGACTCGATCGGGCACGCCGCCCGCCTCGGTGTCAAGCTGCACGCCGGCACTGACGCGCCGAATCCGAATTGCTTCTTCGGCTCGTCACTGCATTGGGAACTCGAGCGCTTCGTCGAAGCGGGTCTCACGCCGCTTGAGGTTCTACGCATCGCCTCACTCGATGCGGCGATCGCTGTCGGCCGTGAGGACCTCGGCAGTCTAGAAGCAGGCAAGGCTGCCGACCTTGTGCTGCTCGACCGTGACCCTCTCGAGGACATCCGAAATACACGCAGCATTTGGCGCGTCGTCAGGGGGGGCTGGGCGTTCGACCCGGATCGGCTGCTCGGAATTGCAGGTCGACAGTGAACAGCGCATTTGAGCATCACGGTATCGAGTCCATTCCGGACAGCGATCGGACCGCGACGATATTCGACTTCATGCGCATCGTTTGGGGCACATCCAACTCCTTACCGACAGCGGTGCTTGGCGCTTTTCCGATCATCTTTGGACTATCGTTCTGGCAAGCCGCTGCTGCGACCGTACTCGGCGTCGTAGTCGGCGCGATTATTCTTGCGCCTATGGCGATTTTCGGCCCATTGAACGGCACGAACAACGCCGTTTCGTCCAGCGCGCACTTCGGCGTCGTGGGGCGAATCGTCGGGTCATTCCTCAGCCTCTTAACCGCAATCTCATTTTTCGCACTCAGTGTGTGGTCAAGCGGCGATGCGGTTGTCGGTGCGGCGCGGCGGCTACTGGAAATCCACGAGTCGAATTCCGTGTTTGCAACCGCCTACACGGCGTTCGCGCTTGCCGTGCTCGTTGTGTCGATTTACGGCTTCCGTTGGATGCTGCTCGTCAACAAGATTGCCGTCGTGGCCGCCTCGGCGATGTTCGTTGTTGGTTTCTACGCGTTCTACCCTACGTTTGACGCACACTTCGCCGGTGCTGGGCTCGCTTGGGGCGAACCTCGGTTCTGGACCGCCTTCGTCGGTTCAGCGCTGGTCGTCCTTGCAAATCCGATTTCGTACGGTGCGTTTCTCGGTGATTGGACGCGCTACCTGCCACGTGATATTGACAGGCGGCGGTTGATGGCTGCGACGATCCTCGCGCAGGTGCTCACCCTCGTGCCGTTCCTGTTCGGACTGGTCACGACCACGATTATCGCCAAACGCGTACCGCAATACCTTGCGCAGGTCGACTACACGGGTGGGCTGCTCGCGATAGCGCCGCCAGCATTCTTTCTGCCATTGTTCCTGCTGGCAGTGATCAGCGGAATGTCCACGGGGACGGGAGCCTTGTACGGGACTGGGCTGGACTTCTCGAGCGTGTTTCCACGGTTCACGCGACCACAGGCCACGTTATTCATCGGTAGCATTGCCAGCTTGGTCATTTTTGTCGGTCGCTTCGAATTCAATCTCGTCGACGCGATCACGACATTCGTATCGCTGATCGTAGTCATGACCACACCCTGGATGGTCATCATGATCATTGGCTATTTCGTTCGGCGCGGCTATTACCTACCAGAAGCAATGCAGGTCTTTAACCGCGGCCAAGAGGGCGGCCCGTACTGGTTTTATCGCGGCTGGAATGTAGCCGCAATGACGGCGTGGCTCATATCGAGTGCGTTGGCATTGCTGATGGTTAATATGCCGGGCCACTTCGTCGGCTGGCTCGGCAACATTGCGGGCGGCGTCGATGTGTCCCTGCTGGCCGCGCTTTACTTACCCGCGCTGCTGTACCCAGGATTGTTGTACATGTTTCCGGAACCCCGCGCGGTGTTCGGGCCGTTGGGCCCTCGCGGAATCCGCGCTGCTGAAATACCGCTCGCACCCGTTGTGGCGCGGAATCGTCACCGCTCGGCCGCGCTGTCGTAAGTGCGGCACGTCGTGGACAAGTTGCACTCAGAATCGAACTTCTAATTTGCTAGCTTTTTAGGTTATTGATTTTACACGCCCGAACGGATTACTCGGCGCTGCGCGCCTCGGCCCTCGGGGCCACCGTCGGGCAAAGCCCTCCAGCGTTCAACTCGGCCGGACGGCCGAGTTGTCGAACCGCCGACCACCTGGTTCGAAGCTATGCGTGTAGGAATGGCGTTTGTAGCTCGCAGCGCCGAGAGCTGGCGGTCGCGGTCGTAAATTTGAGTTTCGCTGAATTTTGAGCGTTTAACGGTGTCGCGGAGGCGCTCAAGCGACTCTAGATCTCGATGGCGAGCCTGCGGACGGAATCATTTGGCAGACTGATTTGCCAATGCGGGGTGCGGGATTAGCTCCGAATTTCTGTGCACTCGCACCACCTGCTCAAAGGCGTGAGCGAGGGCCAGTAATCTTGCTTCATCCCACAAGCGTCCAACGAACACGACGCCGAAAGGTGTCCCCGACGGATAGTGGCCCGCAGGCACATTAACCGCCGGAAAGCCGCCAATGTTAATCGCGCTCACAGTGGTCGGAATAATATTTGACGAATCGTGCAGCAGCGGCGCTTCAGCGAGAGCATGTGGGAACATGAGCGCATCAAGTTCGTACTGAGTCATGACGGTATCGAAGATGGTGATGTATTGCTCACGTAGAAGGCGAAAATCCTCGAGTGAGGGTGGTCTTGACGGATCCGCAAGTGAGGCCAAAAGCGCTGGCTGTGCGCGCTCGTAAGCCAGAGGCCCAGTTTCTGAAAAGATATCCTGCCCGGTAAGCTTCTTCAGTTCGTCGAGCGACCTCGCACGCGCTTTCGATCCAAGCCTAGCCAAATAACTCTGCATGTCATATGCGACTGATTCCTCGCCGCGCTGATCGTATTCCCACGCGCCCGACGGCCTTGCGAGGGAGGCAAAGCCCGAGCCGGAGAATGGGTCCTTGACGGTCACTGCGCCGTGGTGCTCGAGTTTGGCAACTGTCTTTTCGTACAGAATAATGGTATCCGCCGAAAGGGAAGAAAGCCGCCATCCGGGACCGTACAGCCCGAGCCGCTTGCCTTTGAGCGCCGCTGAACGGAGTCCAGCTGTGTAACCTCCTTTGGGAATATGGCCAAATGAAGCAACCGTCTTCGGATCCAACGGCGTGTAGCCGGCGAGTGCGTCGAGCGCGAACGCGGCATCTTGGACGTTTCTGGCGATGGGTCCCACGACATCGCGTGTGCTACCACCCAGCGGAACGACGCCAGTATTGGGGACGAGCGCAAAGGTCGGCTTTATACCAACCAGACCTTGAGCAACCGCGGGATTCTGAATGGATCCGCCAGTCTCCTCGGCAAGTCCGAATACCGCGAAACTTGCCGCGACTGCCGTGCCTGTACCCGCGCTGCTGCCGCCCGGGGCGCGGGTCGGCGCCGCCGCGTTGTACGTGTGTCCCGCCCAACTATCTTTCGTATTCTCGCCACTCACGCTAAACGGAGGCGCGTTGGTTTTGCCGAGGATCACCGTCCCCGCACTTCGCATGCGTTCAACGACTGGCGAATCTAGCTCTGGGATCAGGTCGGTGCCGCCGGCGCGAGCACTGAGCGGTGCCCAGCCGGCAGTCGTCGGCAGGCCAGCGATATCGATGGTGTCCTTCACCACGATCGGTATTCCTGCCAATGGTCCCATATTCTCACCCGACGCACGTCGCCGATCGATCTCATCCGCTTCGCTTAACGCCTCGGGATTTGAGGTGATGATGGCATTGTATCCCGGGTTGTAAGCCGCAATCCGCGCCAGGTGCGCCTCGGCGAGCTGCCTGGCGGTGTATCGACCGGCGGTCAGTCCTTGCTGTGCGCTCTCAACCGTCAATTCTATGACGTTAACGTATGGCGACCGCGCGCTCTGGCCGGACATGCAAAGCTCCTTCGAAGAGAGAATCTGCGTAAAACGCCGTCTACTCCAGCGCATCGCCTCGCCGCCGGCTCCGGCGGCTCAACCACGCTCAGAGTCGTGGTCCGGCATTCATTAGTCAAATTAGAAATGCTCTTCTACCCATTAGTTATATTCGCCCAAGACGACATTGTGTCCGTCCGTCGGAACTACGATTGCATCAATTCTGCAGCCCGACGCGTGACCGACCGAAGTCGGTGGGCAATGGTGAACGTCAAACTCGAACTGATCGGCCCGTCGACCGAGCTAATGTGCAAAAACAAAAACCGACCTCGCTGCAATTCTGCAAAATTCAAACCTCGAAACCTCGCAGATTTGAATCACGCTAGGGATTTTTGCCAAAGGCCGCGGATTTCCTATTTCTGTCCGAGCGAGTAACTCACGGTGAAGCCGTACGTGCGCGGTCTCGACACCAGAGCCTGGTAATACTTCCCCCACTGAATGGGATCCGTATAGGAGTTGACGCCGACCTGGTTGGTCAGATTGTCGACATACAGCGTCGTGGTCCAGTGCGATATCAAATATGCGGCCCGGGCGCCGACGGTGGTGTAGCCGGGGACGATGGGTATGGTCGCGGAGAGCGCCGGCAATAGAGAGCTCTGATAATGGGTGTTCGCCGTCACTCGAAGCTCACCGTCGCCCACGGGCACATGTCCATACTCGAGTGCGATCGACGCGGAGTTCTTCGGCGTGCCGGGTAGCGAGGTGCCGGCCGGCGGCGGCGGCACGGTCAATCCCTCGAGCGCCAGCGCGGAGTAGGAGGTCAGCTTCGTCTCATCATAGGTGTAATTGACCTGCGCCGAAAGATGTTCGCTGAATCGTTCGAACAGTTCGGCTTCCACGCCACGGCTGTGGGCATTGCCCGCATTGATAGCTCCCGGTATGGCGAGAGGCGTCAGGAAGGCCGATTCCTGTACGTTGTGCCACTCGATGTCGTAAATCGCCGCTGAGTAGCGAAAGCTGTTCCGGATGGTGCCCTTGGCTCCAATTTCATAGTTATCCGCTGTGTCCGGATTGACCTTGTAAAGTCCGGGCGGCGTCACGTAGACCGGCGGCCCGATCTGCGTCGGCGGCAGTCCGTTCACCGCGCCGCGCCGGAACCCTTGAGACCACGTGGCGTAGACGAGGTTGCTGGCGTCGATTCGATACGCTAGGTTTGCCTTCCACAGCGCCTTGCGCCAGGTATCGCTCTGAGCCTCGTTGGAGATGTAGTCAGGGCCATCGAACAGCAGCCCCGTCTGCTGGTTCTGCGACACCGTTTGCTTGAATAGCCGCGCGCCGCCGGTCGCGCTCCACGAAGAAGCGAAATGCCAGGTGAATTCGCCGAATCCGGCGAGGTCCGTATACTTGGTCTGGAAGTCGCCGATGTAGGCCTGGTCCTTGATGATCGGTATTCCCTTGATGACGTTCGGTGGCTGGCCGGGCGTGTAGTCCGTCTCCCCGATTCCGCATTGCGAGGGCGTCAAGCCGCTCCCGGCGCCGTAAACCGGCACGCAGGCGTTGAAATAATCGAGATAACCAGGATAGAAGTCGTTTTCGGAAATGTCGGTTTGCTCGGTTTTGTAGAAGACGCCGGCCACCCACTCATAGGTCGTATTGCCCTTGGAGGCGAGCCGGATCTCCTGGGCCCAGGGTTTATCGTCGAAACCCTGGTGGCCGACGACCAGCACGCGCGGGTTCTCGCCGTACAGCAGCGGATAGAACGGAAAATTATCGTACAGCGAGGTCACGTCGCCCACAGTCGTGTTTTTGTGATCCGCCCACGAGCTGTTCGTCGTCAAGGTGGCGAATCCGAGCTCGAATTCCAGCGTGAGTGCGGCGAGATCAACGGTGTCGTTGGTGGTGGCGGGTATGTAGTCCGACGAGCTCAGGGCCTCGAGGCCATAGATGGGCGCGGCGTAGGGGTAGCCGTCCGCAGAGGACTGCTGGTGATAGTAGGACAACTGCGCGTGAAAATCCTCGTTCGGCTTCCACAGCAGGGCCGCCCGCGCCGTGCGATACAGATTCGAATTGACGCCATCCTGCGCCATGGTCTGCGGCGGGCTCAGAAGGTTGCCGGGTTGCACGGGAGCAGGCGCGCCCGAAGAGTTGAGCACGTAGAGCTGCGGCTGATTGATGAACCCCGCCTCATAGGTGTAGCCCGCGTTCAATCTGAGCGCCAGGGATTCCTTGATCGGCAGATTCAGCATGCCGTTCACGTCATAGTTGATCGTGTGCGTGTGTGCCGTATCGCTGGCACCGGTCTCGGCTCTGGCGTCGAACGCTTGCAGATCCGGCGCGTTCTGCACATAGCGGATGGTGCCGCCCAGCGAGCCGGAGCCGTACAGCGTGCCCTGCGGGCCGCGCAGGATCTCAACGTGGTCGAGGTCCTGCAGACGCAAGTTGAAGAAGAGCGGCGTATCGTCCACGTAAGTCGCGACCGGTTGCACGATGGGAGAGGATTGGATGAACTCTCCCGATGTCGAGTCGCTGTTCAATCCGCGGATGATCAACGAGGAACCATTGACGCCTCCGAAAGCCCCTTTGTCGGTCACGTTGATGCCGGCAAGCGAATGCGCGAGATCGACCTTGTCGGATATCCCCGCCGCTTCGATGGCGGCACCGGTGATGGCGGTGATGCTCTCCGGAATGTTCTGAGCCGATTCGGAACGGCGCGTGGCCGTAACGATGATTTCCTGCAAGGTATCGGTATCCGCCGGCGCAGGGGCGCCGTGCAAGGCGGCGAGCACCCCGACCGCCACGGCCGTCATTTCGCGACTGGCACGGCGCAGAACCCTTGCCCGCCTTCGACCTGTCACAAGAGGAGTACCAGCCATTGTGCAATGCTCCCTTAGAAAGGGCCTGGGGCGAATCGCAAGCCCGAGGTCATCGAGAGGTTAACTGCATTAACCTCCGTCGGAATCTAGCAACGGCAATCAGCGATGTCAAACGGCTGCATTGCGCCGGTGATCGGCGCAAGGCGCAGCAGCCGTGGCGTCCTCGCATCAGTGTTTTCGTCCGTTCTGGCGCGTCCGGGCCGGCGCGCGCGGCGACCTGTGCTCCGCTTCGATCACCGCGCCGCGCCGCGGAGCCAAATGTCGCATCGCGATCTCCCAGACCCACCGTTTCGTATCCCTGATCTCGCGGGAGGAGGGTCGCCGCAGGAGCAGCGTGTCGTCCGGGAATACCAGCCGGATCAACAGCGCGGCCTTCAGCAGCCGATAGACATCGGTCGCGTCCACAGCGCGAAACTCCGCGGAGCGAATACCGGCCTGCAGGAGCTGGCGAAGCCTCGCGTGCATGGCCGCGAGCGGCCCACGAAGCAGATTCTGCTTGAAGGAGCCGCCGGCCGCGAGCTTGACGTAGTCCATGCCCCCGCCGGGCGTCGCAAAGTCGACCAGTGCAAGGCGCACGTACGCCGGGTGTCCCATCATGAGCTCGACGAAGTTATCAAGTGCCACGTGAAATGCCGCGACCGCTCCGAGCTCCGGCCTGAGTTCGAACTGGCTCGCGAGCAGCGCAATGAACCGACGGGAAACCTCGATGAGAACGCCGTCCCGATTGCGGTAGTGCTTGTAGATCGCCGGTACCTGCACTCCGAGCGGAGCGGCGATGTCCAGGAGCGTGAAGCCGTAGACGCCCTTGACGGCGATCAGTCGCTCGGCTTCATCGAGAATTCGTTGGCGCATGGGCGCAGCCACGGTCCGCTTATTGGCCGCCACCATCGAGGGCTCCTGAGCGATTGAACAATGCGAGACTCTGTCAGAGTCTTGGCTCGTCGACAACTGGTTGCGCGACTTGCCATGGAAATGAACGCGGTTTAAGTTCAGAAGGTTAATACGATTAACCGGGCTAATCCCGCTGGGGGCACGGGGCGGCGCGGCGCCGGGCGGCACCTCATTCGAGTCGAAGGACGAAAGGTGAGCCGATCACTCCTCCGGACAGATTCTGCCGAAACTTTCTCAAGACCTTGGAGGCCCCGCTAGGGCACAATGGCAATGGCGACCGGGACCGGACATTCATATGCGACATAGCCGCCAGGACAAACCGGCGGCTGATCTGTTGATGCAAACGTAGAAAATGGCCATAGAACGAAAGTCGATCGACTACATCGCCGAGGGCGAGCGGCACGGCCGGGTCATCGATCAGGTGCCGTTCTGGTTCCTCGGCAACTTCCATTTCTTCACGATCGCGATCGGTTTCGTCGGACCGAGCATGGGTTTGAGCTTTGGGTTCACTTCGCTTGCCGGAGCGCTAGGTATCCTGTTCGGCACCCTGTTCGTCGCCTTCCACGCCTCGCAGGGCGCCGAGCTCGGAATGCCCCAGATGATCCAGTCGCGCGCTCAGTTCGGCTATCGCGGCGTCGTCGTGGTGCTATTTGGAACGCTGTTTACCTTCATCGGTTTCAATGTCGCGGATTCTGTGCTGATGGCGCGGGGGCTGAATGGAATACTCGGCTGGAACGAAACCCTCGTCACGCTGATCGCCGCGGCCGTCGCAATCGGGATCGCGATCTACGGACACGACTGGCTTCACCGGATCTTCCGCGCATGCTTCTGGCTGTGCCTGCCGCTCTACACCCTTTTGACGGCGGCCATCATGGCGGGCCGGGTGCCGGCGACCCATCTTGCGCCAGGCGGCTTCAACTGGGTCGCGTTCATCGCACAATTCGCCGCCAGCGCCGCTTACAACATCACCTACGCGCCTTCCGTGTCCGATTATTCCCGGTACCTGCCGCGCATCACCCGGCCGCATCACATCATAGCCGCGGTTTTTCTGGGCGCCACCTCTGCGGCGATATGGCTGATCTCGCTGGGCGCCTGGCTCGCGACGCGCATCGGAGCCTCCGACGGGCTCGTGGCGCTGCACGATGCCGGGAACTCTATATTCGCGGGCTTCGGAGTTCTGATGGCCCTTGCGTCCGTGACGGCGCTGGTGGCCACGATGGGACTCAACGCCTACAGCGGCATGCTCACGGTCGTCACGGCGCTGAATTCGATGTTCGAGCTGCAACCGACGCCGCGGCTGAGGATACTCGCTATCCTCGGTGTGTCGGCCGGCTGGATCGCGGCGACGTTCGCGATCACGACGGATGCCATCGCACTGCTGTTCGCCACCTTGACCATCATGCTGTACCTGCTGGTTCCATGGACGTCCGTGAATCTCGTCGACTACTTCTTCGTGCGTCGCGGTCGCTACGCGATCACACACCTGTTCATGCCGCAGGGCATCTACGGAGCGTGGGGAACGCGAGGCCTCGCCGCATACCTGATCGGCTTTGTTGCGACCATGCCGTTTTTCGTGCTGCCGGATGTGTACACGGGTCCCGCCGCAAGGGCCCTGGGCGGCGTCGACGTCGGGTGGTTGGTCGGTCTCGCCGTATCCGGCGGCGCCTACTTTGTGCTTTCCCGATCGCTCAGCTTGTCCGCGGAGAGCAGTGCGATCGAGGAGAGCGAGGAGGCATTGCGGCGCGCTTTCGCGCCGTGATTGCCTACCGCCGGCATGTACGCCGCAATCGAAGCTATGGTGAGGGAGGCGCTGCGATGCGGCCGTTGGGCCGAGGCCGACGCGCGGGTGCGGGCTCTGTTGGGCGCGAACCCACGCCTGCCGCAGGCGTGGGCGCTCGACAGCGATGTTGGGCTCGCGCTGGGCGACGGCGCTCGGGCGCTCACGAGCGCGCGGCAAGCGATCGATCTGGGCGGGAGCACGACGCCAAATTACTTGCGTCTCGCCAATGCGCTCAGGGCCGCGAGACGCTGGCCGGAGGCGGTAGCGGCGGTGGAATCGGCGCGAAGCGTTGCAGACGACGCCGCGGCGTGGACCCTGATCGGCGACTTCTGCACCCAGCTCGAGGATTATCGAGGCGCCGGTGCCGCGTACGATGAAGCCGCAAGGCGCGCGCCGACGAATGCGCAAATTATCTACAACCGCGCGGCGGTACGGCGATTCCTCGGCGAACTCGATGCGGCGGAGCGCGACTACGATCGAGTCGTCGAACTCGATCCCTGCGACTGCGAGGCATGGCTCAACCGCACGCGGCTGCGCGCGCAGACGCCCGATCGAAACCACATCCCCGAGCTCGAGCAGCTCCTTGGCCGCGGACTTGACTCCTGGCAACGCGAGGTTCCGATCCGCTTCGCGCTCGCGAAGGAATACGAGGATATCGGCGAGTACCGCCGATCCTGGGATCATCTCAGGGCCGGGGCGGCGCTGCGGCGCCGTCACCTCAGCTACGATGTGACCAAGGATCTGGCGACGGTCGATTGGATCATCGAGGCGTATCCGGCGCATCCCGGATCTGCCGGGGCGCACGCCGGCTGCCAAAGCGCCGAGCCGATCTTCATAGTCGGCATGCCGCGCACCGGTACGACGCTGCTCGAGCGGATTATCGCCGGTCATCCGGACGTCTTCGGCGCCGGCGAGCTCGTTCATTATGCCTCGGCACTGGTCGCCGCCGCCGCGCGCAAGGCCGGTCGCGCCGATTTGCCGCGGCGGGAGCTGGTGGCCGCCTCGGCAACCGTGGACTTCGCGGCACTGGGATCGGATTACATTGAACGGACGCGGACGCGGACCAGCGGGCACGCCCGATTCACCGACAAAATGCCGCTCAATTATCTCTATTGCGGATCCATCGCCAGAGCCTTGCCGAACGCGCGCATCCTGCACCTGACTCGCCACCCGTTGGCAACCGCATACGCGGTGTACAAGACGCTCTTTAATCAGGGATATCCGTTTTCCTACGATCTAAACGAGATCGCGGACTATTACATCGGCTATCGCAGACTGATGGATCACTGGCACCTCGCATTGCCGGGCCGGATCCTCGATGTGTCGTACGAGCGGCTCGTGAGCGCCCCCGAGCAGGAGGGGCGGCGTGTGTTCGACTTCCTCAGCCTAGAATGGCGGCCCGAATGCCTCGCGTTCCACGAGCGCACCCATGCGACCGCGACCGCCAGTGCGGTGCAGGTGAGACGACCCATCTATCGCACCTCGATCGACCTGTGGAAAAATTACCAGAGCGAACTCGAGCCGGTGACGGAGCGGCTGCACGCAGCCAGCCTATCGCTCTAGGTGCGTCGCTTGAAAAATTTCCCGACCGGAGTAGTTGCCGACAACAATTCATCAACCACAATACGTGGTGGCACCCCCCCAAAGTCTGCAAGCGACTCGCGCTGTGGGTGTAAGATTGATGGAGACGAGATCATGGAAGACGAGAAAACTGTCCACCGAACCGGGGCACTCCAGCTCAAACCTGCACCTGGGTTCGGAAAATTTTCACTGCGTCGCTCGAATGTGTCACGGTAAGCAACGTAGTTCAGCGCGCCGAAAAATACAAGGAATGCCGCCGTGGTCATGCCATACGCGGGTATCGCGGAGGCCAGATATATTGCGCCGATAGCCAAGATGGCAGTCATGGTCAGGATGGTTACCAAACCACTTATCCTGTCGGCCTTCTTAGAAAGGCTACTTGCGTAAAGCGCTGAGAGCTCAGGTACCAAGCCAGCAATGGGCAGTAGGTGAGTCCTACTGAGCCAACGATCAGCACGACACTTGCTTCTATTGACGCAAGAAAATCTCCTTGATGCTGTAGATAAGCAGGCGGATTGTGCCTAGCTACTGCACCGAAGCCGTGAAAGACAGAATGAAAGAACCAACTGAGCACCGCCATTCCGACACCCACGCTCAAAGCTCCAATCCAAACCGAGCGCCGGCCCAAATGCGAAAGGGTCTGCCACGTCAGGCTATTGTCATCGGCGCCCCTAGCGACGGCGCTAACAACCCAAAGTAGCGGCAACGTGACGATGCCAAGCCTATCGACCCAGACTTTCTCTATGAGGTATCCGTTCGCGAAATTCAAGGCAAATGCGTCCAGGCAACCGAGAAGCGCGATCAGGAGGCCGAACCGAATGGGCGATCGCAGCAATAGCGCTGTTGTAGCTCGCAACCAGCGCCGCGCGAACGGCCTATCAACTTCTCTTGGTTCGAGAGTCGCGTTCACCGCATCACGGCCGGTCCGTCTGGTGTTGCGGTAGGTGATCCGTGGGGATGTCCCATGGTACGGCGTGCGCCATCCACGTGTGATCGACGGGTACCACCAGTCCAGGGTCGTCGAGACTAGCGATTGTCAGCGATAACTCTGTTGGCCAATCAGATTCCCAGTATGTAAGTGCCGTACCGCAGCTTCCACAGAACCCGCGGAGCACCTTGGGTGATGACCGATACTCTACGGGCCGGCCGTGCGTGAAGGCGACGGTGGATTTTTCAACTGTGTAAAGTGCAACGGCGTTGGCCCCGGCCGCAAGGCGACACGATCTGCAGTGACAGATCGTCGCGGGTAGCGTCGGCAGTCCGGTTCGATATCGGACAGCGCCGCAAAGGCAGCCACCCGTCAGTGTGTCCATACTCGTCATCTTTCCTCCCGCAACTCCCGTATCAAGGGCTCTCCATGGGCAAGTCCTATTCGGTTCTAATCGAGCGACCGCCGTCCGCGGCATCCATGTCGTGAAACTGAATCACAATCGACCGAGATTCTGTGCCAACACGAATCGGGGGACCATTACGCCCGCCACGCGCAACTATATCGTCATAAAGGCTCATCGGAAGAACCTTCACGGCCTCTGAATTACTATTCGAAGTCGCCGCCTTAAAAGCATCGATGCTGCTGCAATCAGGCGGCTGCTTGGGGTCTAGATCAGCCCACTTATGGCACCAGATGTCCATGCGGGATTCAGCGGGTTTGTTGACGTCGCCATCGTAGAAGAATAGCTCACGTTGTAATTCCGTGTTCGTACTAGGGACGAAATACCACATCCCCGCAAATCCCCAGCCACAGCGGCCAGGCACATATCGATCGATGGCAACTTCGCCGCGATAGGTATCACCCTGGCGCGTCAATTCCAAAGGTGGAATCACGGAATACTGCCTAGGGACTCCGAGTCCAATCGAATACATACAAGAGGTGCCACTTTCCATCGTACCTCCGCTCGATGTTGCGGCATACCCTTGAAGGAAGCGGAAGGAGATCGACGGTGGCGCAATGACGGTGAGCTTAATCACGTGTGCAGGGCTCGAATTCTCCGCGGGATAATCCGCCTCGCCTGGCCGGATATTTTTTGAACGACCGCCGAGACCGCATCCGAGGAGGAGAGCAGTTGACGCAACGGATGCGACGAGAGCTATCGACGTTCCCTGTTTCATCGATGTCCTTTGCGCAGGTTCATCATCGATCCAAAATCTATCAACCTAAATGCGGTACACGACTAACCGCAAAGCACGCCCATTTACCGCTCCTTATTGGGAAAGTCCCACAGGGCTTTAACAGGTCGGATTCAAGGACGCGACGCCAAGAACATGATGAACGCTGCGATTAAGCAGCCAATAAATGTGAGGAGAAAAAGTGGCGCACCAAACGCTCCAAACAACATTAGCACCTGTGCTAGGTCGCCCAGAGGGCCACAACCCGGGTTGTCTCCACTAGGATGACAGGTGTGCAAATGCGCGAGCCATAGCAGTAGCGAGCCGATTACAAAGCATCCGATCCACGCGAGTACCACGAGCCCTGCGGCAAGAAGGAATACGCACCAGTTCGGCATAGGAGCCAATCTCGCCTCTCGATCCTTCTTTATTGCCCACTCTGGCCTTTGCTGCCGCGTCATCAGGAAAACCTAGCAGACGTCAATTCTGACGGTGTGTCCGTGAGTCGCATTTTTCGGTGATGGGGTTGACTTAGGGAGGAACGACACTTCCGCTCTTTATGGGAATGTTTACATTGAAGCGCCACTGGTCCAACGCCTGCTTATTTACAAGCGAACGATCCGCTTGCTAGTGCGTCTTCTGGAAGTGTCTTATCTCCTGATTGAAAGGTTGAGATCCAGGCGCCCCCGGAGCTACAAGGTAGCAGTTCTTCGGGATTGGTTGAGGACCTGTTTTTAAAGAGCAGGAACGTCATTACGGGAAAGGCGGAGCAACGTCCCGACGCCGGTCCGTGAATTTCAACTGCAATATTTCTGCTGAACTCGTCGTTTGATGCCGAATACGGGTAAGTTGGCTTTGGGCTACTTGGAGAAATCGTAAATGGCATCCATTTGCAACCTACGAATTTAATCTTATGTCCCCGAATTGCGAACTTAAATCCTTGCGCAGAACGGCTTTCCCCAAACCAGTCCCCTTGGAGAACGGCGACGACAGCATCTTCCATGGTACCCCCGTTTGTTGGGTCCGCAAGTCGCTTCGATTCTACCCAGCCATAAAATTCTCGCCTCTTGCCTTGGTACTTCACGGCAGTCCGATCGCCGCACGTATCTCCGACCACCACACGATCGCCGCCTGCAATGTATGCAGAAGTGTCGGTAGGATGTGAGTGTAAGTAGAGCCGTTCACCCGAGGCGCCAATCACGATCTTCGTGCCTTTGGGAACGAATGTCGCGGGGTCTATCGGTTCACCGCAGCTTGGCGGGTCGGCTGCTAATCCGCTATCAACCGGAACTTGGCCCGCGATGACTAAGCACAGAGATAAAACGTATCGTATGGGTGTCATGGGCAATTCACTTGCTGTTAGCCGCATCCTAGAGTTAATCACGCCTGGAGACGCACTGACCCTTCACAGATTAGAACACTTGAGAGAGCGTGTGATTCGTTCGATGTGCAGGTCGATGTTGGCAGCGGACACTCCCATTATCGGTGCGGTGATTTATGGGAAAGGCTTTTTAAGGTGGCCCGATACCCCATGGCTCACCGTTAAAATTGTCAAGCGTGACGACGCCGAAGTCCGCTTTAGTTTGAATATGGACCACGCTATGGCTATTTAGACTACCACCCACTACCTTTGCTTCCTCCAAAACCCACGTATTTAGCGTTGAGGAAAATACGAATGTAAATGTCGAATCACCAAAACCCGCGGCCGAGCCTACATCATTATAAATTCGGAATCCCTTGGCTAAGACCTCCAATCCCCGATAGCCACCACGCATGCCTCCCATCACAGGAGATACCAGCAAGTCTCCATTTTGCGCTTCCACCTTTAGTGATTTGTCCGGTTGTCTGGCCAAAATAATTAAATCAAACGGATCCCCCGTCAGGACCAAGAAGTAACGCGAGAATTCAAGCCTGTTGAATTCTAAGCAATCGAGTTCCACTACAGACATATTCGCGGGGGAAAATTTAGCGACTTCCGCGGGTATTCGCTCTGGCTCGATAGACTCCTTGTCTATCTTCCTATCAATACCTTTTGTACACGTTACTTCGCTGACCTGGGATTTGTCATGGGAGTCCGCTAAGCGATCCGTTTCCACCCAGCCAAAATAGTCGCGTTGCCGGCCGTGATATCTGACAAAACTCCAACCCGCACAGGTGTTGCCAACCGATACCGTATTACCCGTGATGATGTAACTTGTCGGCTTGCAATCCTCAGTGGGGTTGGATTTACAGGCGTCCGGGTGGCGTGAATGCAGTAAAGCCGTTCGTTCGCGCGCCCGGTCACCACCATCGTCGCCTTTGTGTGGAATGTTGAAGTGTCTGTCTGTACGGTGCAGATCGGTAGTTCGGCGGCGATGACGCAACCGACCAAGCACTGACCCACAGCGACTGAAAGCAGGTACGCAGACAAACTGAATCGGGTGCGCCTCATGTCAACCCTTTATTACCCCGACGCTGCTTAACGAATCCCGGACTTGTCCATTTAGCGTGGCGGGCGAGTTCCTTACGGCCATAAAATTGGATTACTGCTCAGAATTGAATGGCGGGAGACCAAAGTCCGCCCGGCACTTATTCCTGAGCGCAAGCACGGTATCCCGTTGCGTGTGGATCGTGGCAGTATCGGGTGGTGGTCGAGTCTGGCCGTATGCAAGGTTGGCGCGATCGAAGCACTGTGCGGCCTGACCCTCCGGGGATACTTCATAGGCGGCCCTCGCCTCTTCTGAGGCTTTGATCTGTGCAGCTCTGTCGCCTACGGGCACCAATGCGCCTGGAATCGCATTCAGATCGTGAAATTCGACCGTAAGCTCTTTTGTGTGGGAGGTGATGTCTGCTGCTCCATGGCCATACAATTGCTCGTGAGAGAACTGCGACAAGAACGCCGGGCTGACCCGTCGGTCCGCTTCTGGCGATCGCAGCGTCGCCAGTATTTCGCACTTGGGATCTGGCGACTTGAACTGGCCCTCGGTCACTCGGTAGCACCACATGTCGATGTGTGGCGCGGTAACAGCCGATTCATCCGACCGTTGCCTAAAGACTCCCACGGCATTTCCCCCGCCATTAGGCCATTCGTAGCTCACGCCGCCAAATTTCCAGCCGCATTTGCCGGGCTGGAACTCATCGATGGCGAAAGAGCCACGGTACGTGCCGTCTGGATCTCTCGCCATCTTAATTGGAATGTTCACATAGTCGGCAAAATATCCGCCGAGACCGACCTGGCGGCCGCAGAGCTTCACATCGGAGCCGTATCCCGCGATAAAACGATAGTTGCTCAAATCCAGCCTTGGCGCGATCAAGGAAATAACGTGGGTCGGATTTTCGGCTTTGACGGGGTAGTCGGCGTCGCCGGGTTTTAGCTCGGCTGAGTCTTTTACGTCTGCCGTCGCGCGATGCAATTCATGAGAAACCATATAAAAGCCGCCGATCGCGATGCCGGCGACGAGGATGCCCAAACCGATCGATGGGGTTGAACCGAAGCCGAAATTGCTGGCCTCGACGCGCGGTGGTGCTGGCGGCCAGCCGTCTGAACCGCCGTCCTTACGGATTGCAGGAACGGCACTCAGAAACCAGCGGCTCGCCGGTCTCGAGAAAAGACAGGCGACAGCCGCGAGCCCTACACTGAAGTGCGCCAGCGGTTCTAGCGTTGCCCAGATCGGAAGATTTAGCGGCGCTGATTGACCGATGCCAATAAAGAGTCGATATGACGGCAGGTAACGAATAAATAGAAATAGGACGAAGATCAAAAGGGCAATGCGGGCCCAATTTTGTCGCCTGAAAATTTGGTAGAGCAGGAACAGCTGGTACAGCAGGATAGGAGTTCCCAGTAGTACTGCGAGCATCCCGCCGCCCCAGAGCGCATCGATGAGTGCGGCAATGTAGAGCGCAAGGCCCACTAGGACGCTTCTAGGCATGATTCGCGCCTTTACACATCACATCCATGTTCCGCTGCCTCTCCGCTGGCGTAATGTCCAGACCATCATCGCGTAGATCCGAGGTCTGGCGTGTGATCACCATCACGTTTGCTGCCGCGACCGAATGCTTGGTCGGCGCGGAGACCTCTCGACATGACACTGAACACGCCCCCATTCCCGGTATTTATGGGAAAGATTGCTTCATGGCTTCGGATAGTCGCGCCCGTCCGATAGTTGGTACTCACAAATTTGACGGGAAGCGCCATCCTTGTGAAGAAACACAGCCAACGTGTTGGCAAGTGACGGACGGCCTCGACGCTCGTTCCTCGCGTCACCCCAGATGTCAAAAAAGCCATCAAAGTAATAGACGCCTCGATACTTGAATATCCCAATGGATCTAGCGATTGGTCGAAATCCCGTCGCAGTCGAATACAAGTTGCCCGTGTAGAGGCTAGAATTGTATTTTTGAACGGGGTGCGCGATAAGCAAATTTGTCGCGCGTTGATCGATCGTAGCGTCATCAGGTTTGAACACAAGTGGCATCTGGTCGCTTGCGCACCCCCCAGCCCACTTCCTTAAGATCAATACCGCAGCGTCCCATCGGTCCGCCGCCCAGCCCCACGCCGCGCCACATCAAGATATTAGCCGGCACTCCATCGTTAAAGATTTCTACCGGTGGACTATAGCGCCAGACGTCCAAGCCACCTCCAACATCTGTTGTCACGTCCAAGCCGCCATGTCTAATTGATATCGTTCCGTCATTTTCGGGAGGATGAGGCGGTAACTCAAAATTGAACGCCAGTTTATAAAGCTTGTTGACTTCGGTTGGTTGGAGTGGAACGCGGGTCAACTTTTCAAACCCTGGTACCGAATCATCTTCCGGTCGATCACAGTACGGCCGGTGCATGTAATCGAATCGCGAATTCTGCAAACGTTGCAGATACGCCTGACAGACAGCGACGCTGCGGCCTTTGGTGAGCCTAAATTGAACCCATTGACCACCAGAAGATTGTACGGGTCGCATTTCGGCCACCGACCAGGCCGCTCCGGAGACCGGCCCGTACCGCATTGCGTTAGGTGAGATTGTTGAATTGTGTGACGTGGTAATAACCATTGGCGCCTAATTCGGCGGGAATGGCCTTTTTCAACTCCTCCATCAGATTGGTGAATGCCTGGCTCGGTGTCGTGGAGTCGTCATCGTTCTCGTACACCCCTTGATAGTCACCGATCCGCGCTGGCGCGGCGCCGCCTGCGGGATCGTAGTAGTACAAATCTGCACTGTAGAAATAATAGCGGGTCATGGGATCTCTCGACTGACGATGGCGGGACTGTTGAGGTAGTTTATAGCGACTATGGCTTCGTATCCTCAAGTTCGAGCGACCGATGGCAGCCCGAAAGGTATGGACACGGAAGCTGGGGCATCGGAGAGACCCCGCTTCGCGGCTCGGCGGCGGTGCCGCCAAGAGGGTTCGGCATGGGTCGATAGCTCCTGCAAATGACCTGCTATAGTGAGCAGGTCCGCAGCGGCAACGTCGATAACTCTAATACAGAGAATTGCGATTTCAATCACCCGCACCATCGGCTTCACGGCCTGCGCCATTGTGTCTGCGGCGAGCGGGGTGGTCAGCGCCGCTGATGCGCCGTTGCCCGAGAAGCTTGTGCATCGGTTCTTGCATGTCGAGATCTCGCCGGACGCAACCTTCGTGGCTTCCGTCGAAGGCGATGCGCCCGCCGGCGGCTTTTATCCGCCGCTCCGCGAGCTTGTCATCAGGCGCGTGCAGAACGGCATCGCCACCCGGATAGAATTGCCGTGCGGCCATGTGCCGGAGTGTTGGCCCGATTCGCCTTCGTGGAGTCCCGATGGCAGCCGCGTCAGCTTCACCTTGCGCACGCCGGGTACTCACGCACGCTCCATCTATACGGTCGCACCGGACGGCAGCGGCCTGACGAAGCTGCTCGACTTCAGCGGCACGATCGAGGAACTTCGCTACGGGCCAGACGGCCGACTCGCGATGCTGGCCACTGCGAACGCCGCGAAGGAAGTCGGCGCAAGGGAAGCGGGAGTGCCGATTGCAGGAGACCTGGGTAAACCGACGCCGGAGCAGCGAATTGCGATTCTCGAGGGCGGCGCGCTGCACTGGGCCTCTCCACCGGATCTATTCGTCTACGAGTACGACTGGCGGCCCGCCGGCAAGGGCTTCGTCGCTACTGCCTCTCCGGGCAACGGCGACGACAACTGGTGGACCGCGAAGCTGTACGCCTTTTCCGACAGCGACACGAGCGCGCGAGTTCTTTACAGTCCGGCAAACGCTCGCCAGCAAATCGCCGCTCCAAAAGTATCGCACAACGGTGAAACCGTCGCGTTCATCGTGGGAATCATGAGCGACTTCGGCTCGACGGGTGGGGACGTGTACACGCTGCCGGCCGATGGCGGTCCGGCCGTCAACGTGACGCCGGCCATACGAGCATCGGCAACCGCCCTCGCCTGGGGCTGTGATGGACACCTGCAGGCGCAGTTGCTCGCTGGTGACCAAGCCCAACTTGTCGATCTCGCTGTCGGGCGTGAGCCCGCCACTGCTCGCATCCTGTGGAGCGGCGCGGAAGCCTTAGGGCGCTACACCAGCGGAGTTTCCACGGCCTGCCCATCCGCAATCACCGCCGTGGAACACGAATCGTTCACCGAACCGCCGGAGATTGAGACCGGCCCCGTCGGAAGCTGGCGGAATCTGACGATGGTCAACGCTGGAATGGGCATGCCCGCACGCGTGCAGAGCCTTTCGTGGAAGAGCGATGGATTCGACGTGCAGGGTTGGCTGCTGCTGCCCGTGCACGCGGATGGAAAAATGCCGATGGTGACCATCGTTCACGGCGGCCCGGCAGCAGCGTCCGAGCCGTCATTCATCGGTCCGGGATTGGGGAGGACGTTGCTCGAGCACGGCTATGCCCTGTTTTGGCCGAACCCGCGCGGCAGCTTCGGTCAGGGCGAGCGCTTCGCGTCGGCCAATGTGCGCGATTTCGGTCACGGCGATCTGCGCGACATCCTCGCTGGCATCGACGCCGCGGCCAAGGCGGTGCCCATCGATGGATCGCGGCTCGGAATCGTCGGCGGAAGCTACGGCGGGTTCATGACGATGTGGGCGGTGACCCAGACCCATCGATTCAAGGCGGCAGTCGCCGCCGCGGGGATTAGCGATTGGCTGTCCTACTACGGTGAAAACGGCATCGATGCTTGGATGCTACCTTACTTCGGCGCTTCGGTTTACGACGACCCGGCGGTGTATGCGCGCTCATCGCCCATCAATTTCATTCGCAATGTGCGAACGCCGACCTTTGAATATGTGGGCGAACTCGACATCGAGTGTCCCGCGCCGCAGACGCAAGAATTCTGGCATGCGCTGAAATCCCTCGGCGTTCCAACGGCCGTCATGATCTATCCGGGTGAAGGTCACGGCCTGCGTAATCCGGACCATATCGCCGACGCCTTGGCGCGCACACTCCGTTGGTTCGATCAATATCTGAAATAGCAAGAGTTGCAGTGGCGAGCGCCTGCTACGGGGTCCTCTCATTTCTCGTGCAATACGGTAGTGGGAGGGCACATTTCCCTGGAACCGCGAAGGGTGCCGGGGCAAGTTGCTGATCGCGTGGGGTGAGATTCCCGAATGAGTCATCGTGCTTGGCGTAGCTTCTCCACTGACATTATTTGTCACTCTGTATGCGCAATCGCGACACACGGCTAATCAGCGCCGGAGGCTCGTCTGCGGCCAGCGACAATGATTCAAAGGAACTGTTTACAGAAGCGAAAATGCGATCGGTACCGGGAGATGGATCACATTGCGGCAGGGTAATGCCACGTCACCATATACGCGAGGAGTTCTGCCCGCAGTGGCGACGATAGGACGGGAAAGCAAATTTGCAGCGCTAGGATTTAGTAACTCGGGTGCAGTCATGGAATCCGTCAACGAACTGTCAAAACTATTCATGCGACAGGCGCAGCTCGAACGCGCAATGAAGCAGCCGGGCGGCGCCCGCGTTACCGAAGAGCAGGAGCTTTATGCTGTGAGACAAAAGATCGCCGCGTTCCCCGAAGCGATGAAGCGCGTTAGAGAGGTGCAAGACAATGACAGAGCCTGAAATTCTTTTCCCGGTAAAGTGTCCGATCTGCTTGCAGGAATCGCTCACAGGATTTCGATTCTCAGTCGTTGCGGCGGCGCTCGCCACCGGAGATCTTCGTCTGTATGCCAACTGCCATCTAGCGAGCTGGGATGCCGGCGAGCCGGAACTGGAGCAAATTCGCGAGTTCCTGGACGCGACATGGAGTGAGAATCTACAAGAGGATTGTGAATATCGATGCCAGCGCGTCGACCCGCAAAGAAACGCAGCGTCCCAGGTGTGCCAATAGGGTATGCCCGCGTCTCGACGGACGATCAGAATCTGGCGCTCCAGCTCGATGCGCTCAAAAAGTCCGGCTGCGACCGGGTATTCACGGACAAAGCCAGCGGTACGCGGCTGGTTCGTCCAGGTCTCGATGATGCACTGTCGCACCTGCGTGCCGGCGATACACTGGTTGTTTGGAAGCTGGATCGCTTGGGTCGGAGCGTCAAGGGGCTTGTCGACCTCGTGAATGCGCTCGAAGCGCGGGAGGTTCACTTCCGCAGCCTGACGGACGGGATCGACACCAAGACACCGGCCGGCCGCTTCTTCTTCCACATTATGGCCAGCCTCGCCCAGATGGAGCGCGAATTGATCGTGGAAAGGACCAGGGCTGGTCTCGCCGCCGCGCGTAAGCTTGGTCGGGTCGGCGGGCGCAAGCGCCGCATGACCGATAGCAAGATCAAGGCAGCTCATCGACTCCTCGCCAGCGGCACGCTTCCTCGAGATGTTGCGGAAAACCTCGGCGTTTCAGTCCCTACTCTTTACCGATGGCTGCCGGCCTCCGCGCGACCCTAGATGGACGACTACCCGTTTCGGACGGCGGGGGTGGTCGATCCAGAGCGTGCGGTCTCACTCTACGAGAAAGCCTGGCGGGACGGACTGCCGATCGCGGCGTTCGCACTGGGGCATCTCTACGAAGCCGGCGTGCCGGGCGTGGGAGTCAAATTTCAGCCCGATCCGGCGCAAGCCTGGGCGTGGTACCAGAAAGGCGCGGACGCCGGCGAACCCACCGCACTCGCCCGCTTCGGCGAGCGCGATGAGCAAAACGCTCTCACAGTGCAGGACCCCTTAAAAACCCATGCGCTGTTGCTGCGCGCATTCCGGTTCTACGCGGCGGCGGCCGAACGTGCGCACGATGAGGCTTGGCCCGATGAGGGGTGGCGGAGCTGGCGCTACCGGCGCGCGACACTGGCGCGCCTCCTCGCGCGAGAGGGGATGATGGGCCAAGTCGCCGATGCGTACACGTCGGTGCGCGAGCAGATGATCTCGCACACACCGGCGCTGTGGGAGGAGATCAGGGCCAGCTTCACCGGTAGCCAATCACGGCGTGGGGGGTGACTTTGATGTGACCCCAGGAGCGCGTCGGAACGGGCTCGAATCAAGATTGGCCGGACGAGGCCGCGAGGAATTGGCGCTATCGGCGGGCATCGTTATTGATCGTCAATTGATCGGCACGCGTCCTCGGAATGCAACACGTCCTTCAGCTGATGGAAGAGCAACGCGCGAGCCTTCTCCCAGTCGCGTTTAACCGTGCTTATTGATGTGGCGCGCTGCGCTGCAATTTCATCGAACGTGTAGCCGCAGAAATACTTGAGATCGACGAGCTCCGCCAGTTTTGCATCGCGCGCGGCAAGCTCGTCGAGCGCCTCCGATAGCCGCGGCAGATCGGTTTCGTCCTTGTCCAATTCAGGGACCTGCGTCGGCAGTTGAGTGATATGGAACGCTCCGCCCCGTTTCAGCGCACGGCGGTCCCGCACGAAGTCGATGATTAGGCCTCGCATGACGCGTGCCGCATATCCAATGAATCGTTCACGGTCGGGAAAGACGGCATCTCGCCCGCGTATTCCGAGATAAGCCTCATGCACCAGAGTTGTTGGGCTGACCGGCGCACCGGCGTTGCGCCGCAATTGACGCTCCGCCAACTGTCGCAGCTCGCCATAAAGCGAGGCGAACAGCCGGCTATTGGCAATGGCCTCAGCCGCGTCCGGACGCTGTTCCGACGGCACGCCTGGCTCCGATTCCATCCGCTTGTCTCCCCGCGAGGTGAATTCAGGGTATCGAATCGACGATTGGCTCGCAACCGCATCGGTTGGGGCACCTGAGAGATGTTCCTGCAGCTCGCGCGGCGCGTTGCAGCACGGGCGGGGGTGTCTTGAGGCTTTTATTCGATGAGGACCTCAGCTCGCGCCTAGTTGGCGCGTCCGGAGTCTGTCGTTGGTGAACAGCGCGCCACCGAAAGTCATCTGGCTGCGCGTCGGCAATATCACGCGCGCGCTTGCTTCTCTGCAGGGCCGCGAATACGCGGTCTATCGTGAGGGTGCCGGCATGATCGGCATCAATGCAACGGGCGTGCGACTGTGCGATCTGAAGCTGCGCCGGCTCGAGCGATTCGTGTACGAGTATGACTTCGGCGACAGCTGGATTCACGATCTGCGCCTCGAGGCTACCTTGCCCATCAATGCAAGCAAGGTTTATCCGATGTGCGCTGCTGGAAAGTGCTCGGCACCACCGGAGGACTGCGGCGGGGCGTACGCGTTCGTGGCGAATCGTCGGTACTACGCGAGGTCCGGCAGTAGGCAATTGGCCGAGGATCTCCACGACCTCGCAGACGACCTCGATGATGAAGATGAAGAGCTGACCGCGTCCAGTGATTACGACCCGGACCGATTTGACCGACGCCAAGTCAACCGCGCGCTGCGCAAACTCGGTACCCTTTCATACGAGGAGGCTCTCGATGAAATTCACAATCCAGGTGTTGGTCGAATCTGCAGGCGCGCTGCCACTGAGCGTTCCGATCCAGACGATTGAACGCTCATGTGAGCGGGTCGAGGACGTGGGTCTGCGGCTGAAGGAGGTGAAAGCGATTCTCAGTGGATTGCAGGAGCAGCTGGTTCTTCAACAATTGGCGCAATACCTGCATCGGCACAGGTCCTGCCCCGGCTGTCATCGCCTACGCGCCATCAAGGGCTATCACCCGTTGCGCTTTCGCTCCGTCTTTGGTGACATGGAACTGCGAAGCCCGCGCTGGTGCCGGTGTGCCTGTGAGGAGCCGCGCAGTAAAGCGACCTTCAGTGCGTTCAGCACGATCCTGACGACGCATACCGCCCCGGAGCTGGAATTCTTACAGGCAAAGTGGGCGGCGCATCTGTCTTTTGAGGCCGTATGCGATTTGTTACATGACGTGCTGCCGGTCGATTCGTGCCTGAACGGCGATACGATCCGCAAGCACGTGTTCGCGACCGCCGAGCGACTCGAGGCGCAACTGGGTCCTGAGCAGTTCGCTTTCGATGCGGGATGCCAACTTGAGATCGAGGCATCGCCCGAGCCTGGACCACCGGTCACGGTCGGCCTGGATGGCGGCTATATTCGCGGTCGAGAGCGGCAACCCGGTGGGACCGGATGTTTTGAGGTCATTGCCGGTAAGAGTATTCCTGAAGAAGGTCCGTCCAAGGTATTTGCGAGCGTGCGGCGGATCGATACGAAACCCAAGCGTCGATTGCATGAGGTACTGCAATCACAAGGGGTCCTGCCACGACAACAGGTGACCTTTCTGTCCGATGGTGGCGACACGGTACGCGAATTGCCCGCCTACCTGCATCCGCATTCCGAGCACATTCTGGACTGGTTTCACATCGCGATGCGCATTGAGCAGCTCTCGCAGACCGCTCGGGGATTTCGCGGCACCTATGATTGCCCGATGACCAAGGAGAAGATTCTCAAGGACCTTGAGCGAGCAAAATGGTTTCTATGGCACGGCAATACATTTCGCGCCGACGAGACTCTGACCGATCTGATGTTCGAGGTGGACGGTGCGATTGAAGAAGATCGCGAGGCGAGACGGCCCGCTCATTTGGTATTGAAGAAATTGGCTCGCGCCCTAGAGGAATTCGCTACCCACATCGACAACAATGCTTCTGGTATCGTCAACTACGGGGAGCGTCATCGATGTGGAGAACGTATTTCGACGGGCTTTGTAGAATCGACGATCAATCAACTCATCGCGAAGCGGTTTGTCAAAAAGCAGCAGATGCGCTGGACCCCGCGTGGTGCCCACCTTCTATTACAGATCCGAAGCGCTCAATGACGATTTACGCGAGACCTTCGAAAGCTGGTATCCAGATCTGCGAGATCGGCAGGAAGAACAACTTGCCGCATAGCACACCCCCAGCTTTCAGGTACTCTCAATCGCCACTATGCCGGTTTCCGGATCAGGGCCGTTTGCAACCGAGCGGCTTCAGAGGCTTCAGCCACGTCGAAAGGGATGCTGCAGAGAATTGCGATTCTAGCTTGCCCATGGATTGATCACTTCAATCCCGCAATCCTCAAAATCCGATGTATTGCGGGTCACAATTTTTGCGCCATGTAGGCGCGCAATCGAGGCAATCATCGCGTCAAACTGGCTGATAGGTCTTCCGGAGGATCGTCGTGCGGCACCAATCTCGGCGTAATGAGTAGCCGCATCGCCATCAAATGGCAGGATGCGGCTTTCAAGGTCCTCCTCGAAGATGAGCTGCGCTACCTCCAGAGGTTTCTGGCGTCGGCTTCCCTTCGGCAGCAACGTGATGCCGTAAAGGATTTCCGCTTGCGTGACTGCTGTTGTGAAGAGTTGATGTCTTGGCTGGGATTCAAACCATGTCACGACGGTTTGGTTCGGTTCTGGCCGCAAGATTTCTGAAATGACATTGGTGTCGAGAATGAGCACAAGTCACTCAATGTCGACTTGCCGGATCGGCTCGCGGGGCGCGATGATGAGATCGATGCCGCCCGAGGGCTCGATCCGAGCGCGGATGGTTTTATATAAGGATCTCGCGGAGCCCGCATCCGCAGATAGCGCGGCCCTTAAGATAGCTCGCGCTTCCTCTTCCATGGATCGATTGTTGCGCGCCGCCTGAACGCGCAAGCGTCGCTTCAACCGGTCGTCCAAGTCTCGGATAGTCATGCTGGCCATGGTGTCTCCATGTACTTAAAATCAGCATTGTATCCATTGATTGCATTGATGGCAAATTCGCATAATACGCAATATGTTAACTAACATATTGATTTAATTATATTTTCTAGAAATATACACCGAAAGCAATGGATATGAACAGTCTCGCGCTCAGGTCGAATCTTCGGGGCCGACACTTAATCATGGAGATGTTAGCGACTCACGGATTGACCCTGGACATCACGTGCCTGATAGCACCGTCTTTTCCCGCCGTGTCCATCGCCTGAAAAATAAGAAGGATAGCGTGGCGATTGGTCGCGTAAATGTAGCTGCTGCATCGCACTCAGTTGCTCAACGTGGTCTTTAAGAAGTTCTGCGTACTGCTCCCTCGACTTGTATACCGGATCGATCCGCGTCGGGCGCTTCTTGAGATCGACGTCATCTCCCTCCCGCACTCGAAAATCACTGGTTTTGATCTTCATCTTCGATCCTCTTCCGATTGGCCCCACTGCCCGCGGGGGTCGCATCGACTCATTTGGCGGAATGCTCTTTCCGAATCTCGCCCTGCGCCTTCTCCCAGTCCTGCACGGTTCGAACGTCCTGGCGCCCGAGTTCTTCATAAAGTTCATGGACTCGTTTGACGAGCTGCGGCGGCACCTCGGACGGTGTCTCGGCGTGGGTTTCGGTCCGCGGTTCGGTCGTCATTTCAGGCGTCGGCACAGCCTTGGCTTCAGGCTGCGGTTGCGCGTTTGCTTCAGGCTTAGGCTCAACTTTGACTACAGGCTTAATCTCGACCTTGCTTTCGCGAGGAGGTTCGGCTTTGGCGAGATCTTTGCAAATCTCCGATTCCGCCTTCTCCCAGTTCTGAACTGCTGCACCTTCTTTACGCCCTCCTTCCTCGTAGAGTTCATATGCTCGCTTCGCGATGCGCGGAGTCAAATCAGCCGGTGTCTTGACTTTGGCCTCGTGCTTAGGCTCGGCTTTTGCCGCCGAATTTAATCCGGCCATGGCTTGCGGCTTCGGTTCAGCCTTCGCTTCAGGCTTCGAGTCGGATGCCTCTGGTGGTCCAGCACTGGGTTCCGTCACGGTGATTCCTTTCTTTATTGCCATGCCCCGGGTTACCTGAATCATGGGGCGACTGCGCGGGCTCTGGGCGACCCCGAGATGCGCGAAGACCGGAACCTTTATAAGATCCAGGATCAAGGCAAAGAGAGCGGCCGCACCCAGCGCACCGGCGACGAGCAGCAAAGGAATGGGTGTCATCGCAATGCCAGCCACGGCCAATGTCGAGGCGATTGCGATATCGATGGTGGAAGAGACGGCCAGGAGGAGGCTCGGCCGAGAATTCCACAGATGACGGCGTTCACGAATCGCATAAATGGTGCCCTGGCTCCCAAAGACCAAGACAATAAACGCGAGGGTTTGCAGTGCGCCGGCACCGAGATGCAAGCCAAATTGACCCATGGCTAAGACACTCGCGCAGAAGCCGAGCAGGCAGATCCCCAGCACGACACCGGCCACGGTTAGCCTACCGATGCTCCAGGCGTTCGGCTTCTGCGAGGGTCGCACATTGTCGGTTGTCAACGACATCGAAAGGAAATCCCCGGTGATCATCACAATGACCATCAGCATGGGGGTCAAGATCGCATGACCTGTCATGATGAGACCCGCCACCAGGAATAGCACCGTCACAATTTTTTTGATGACGGCGTTCAGCGTGTAGGTCAGGATGCGCTGAAAGGTGATTCGCCCCTCCTTGACCGCTGCTACGATTCCGACCAGGCCCGCTTCGGTCAGCACCACCCCGGCGGCCGACTTGGCCACATCCGTCGCCGTCGACACCGCGATCCCGATCTGTGCTTGCCGAAGGGCCGGTGCGTCGTTGGCGCCGTCGCCACACATCCCGACGGTGTGTCCTCCCTTCTGAAATGCCTTGACAAGCTTGTATTTGTCCTCTGGCAACACCCCCGCGAAAACCCCAAATTGACTGGGATGAACGCTGTCTGGGATCGGCCCGGGAGGACAGACGCCACCTTCTATTCCCACTTCACGTGCAACGATGCCAGCAGTCACTGGGGCATCTCCCGTGACCATGACGACACCGACCCCCAACGCGTGCAATTCTGAGATGAGCTGCGCCGAGTCCGCACGAGGCGGGTCGCTGAGCGCGATGAGTCCCGCCAGCTTGAGTGCCGTCGGAGGCCCTGCCGCGACCGCCAGGACCCGAAACCCTTTCCCCTCGAGCTCCTTAGCTGTCGCCGCGCTCGTAGGCGAGGGTTGAGTCAAGCCTATGATGACGGCAAAGGCACCCTTGACGATCCGTTGCGTGGCCCCGCTTGGATCCGTTGCAGTCGCCTCCGACATCTTTTTCGCCGGATCAAAGGGGATGTACTTGATCAGCTTGGGGGCATCGGCCACGGCCTTTGCTGCAGCGGCCGCCCGAATCGCGCCATCGACCGGATCCTGGCCGCCCTCGGAACTCGCAAGTGCGGCAAGCGCGAGCACATGTGCCTCATCGAAGCCCGGCATGGCATTCACGCTCTTAACTGTCAATGCGTTCTGGGTCAGCGTCCCGGTCTTGTCAGCGCACAGCACATCCGTGGTTCCGGCTTCATCCACCGCCGAAAGGCGCGTCGGCAGGACGCCTCGCTTCGCCAACGAGCGTGCACCGAGTGACGCTGCCAGGGTGAAGGTGGCCGGTAGCGCAACGGGGATCGAGGCCAGGATCGCCGTCAAGACGAGTGGGATGATCTCGGCGAACGGCATTTTGAGAAAGTACGCGTGCGCGATGAGCATCAGGATGACGACGCCGTTGAAGACCGCGAGATTTCGCACCACGCGCAGCACCGCCTTCTGCTGAGAGCTCACGACGTGCGCCGTACGCACGAGTTCCGCAGTGCGACCGAACTTGGTACGCGGTCCGGTGGCCGTCACTTCAGCCGTCGCCTCGCCCCGACGTACCAGCGCGCCAGCAAATGTCGCAATGCCGGCGCCCGCTTCGATGGGGACTGATTCGCCGGTGAGCATGGATTGGTCGAGTTGGACCTCGCCACCCGTGATCTTCACATCCGCCGCGACCACGGCGCCCAGCGTGAGCTTCACCACATCGCCCGGGACGAGCTCTGCGGCCGGAACCGTCTTCCAACGACCGTCTCGCTCCACCGACGCGTTCATGGCGAGCCGTGACTTCAAGGCGTTTAACGTAGCCTGAGCCCGACTCTCCTGAAGGAAGCCGAGAGCCGCGTTGAAAACGAGCAGCACGGCGATGATGGCCGCCTCGACATATTTGCCGAGTATCACTTCAAGAACGATTGCTGCTTCGAGCATCCAGGGCACTGGTGCCCAAAATTTCCCGAGCGCCCTGCGCAAGGGATGTTCAGCGGTGTCCGGCATCGCGTTGGGACCAACTTTCGCCAGTCGCTGACGTGCCTCATCGCTTGATAAACCGCTCTGCGACGGGGTTGACGCTGTCGGCGACTGGGTGGGCGTTGATTCGGCGGAAGGTGAGGATATCGTCGCAGCCATAAGTAATTACCTCTCCGCTCACGGTCGATGAAAACAGAAACGCGGGTTACCTAACTGTGCTCGATTGGGACCGCCTAGTCCATTGGAATGCGCGAAGCTGTCCGCATAATGCGAGTCGTCCGGCGGACGTAGCGCAGACGCGGCTCCGCCACACAAGATCGAGCCCCGCTAGGGTGGCAGCTATTTCCGCCCAGCTCCGTCTGTTAGCGCACACGCCGAGCCCCTAGCTCGATCTTAATCCGCTCTCTCACCCGCGGTGTCAGAATGAACCGTGAACCTGCTCCATTGGCTTGATCGTTTGCTGCCCCAGCTGCCCCATTACGGCTTTGTGCTCGTGTTTCTTGTGGTATTCCTCAGCAATATCGGCGTCCCATTTCCCGGGAAAGTCATTCTCTTCGGTGCCGGGTTCGTATGGGCAAGGACTGCGGGCTCTCTCTGGGAACCGATGTTAGCCGGGACATTGGCAAGCTTCCTAGGAGGAATCTGCGTATTTTGGCTCGGCCGGCGCTTGGGTCACGGCCGCCTAAAGAAGATGCACTGGCTCCATCTGACGCAGACGCGACTCGAGTGGCCCCAGCGGTTTTTCAAACGTCATGGCGACAAGACTGTGTTTCTCGCACGCTTCATCCCGGTGCTTCCGTCTGCGGTTGCCAGCCTTTTAGAGGGCACGACGACAATATCATGGCTCCCCTTCCTGTGGCTCAATCTCGCAGGATCGGCCGCCTACACGATGGTTTACGTTCTGCTCGGGTATTTTCTTGGTAAGCAATGGAAGCTTCTTCAAGCATGGTTAGGCCAGACCGCGCTTTATGCGATCATGGTCGCAATCGCTCTCATCGTTCTAGGGATTGTGTTCCGCCACACTCTATCCCGATATGCTGCACGCTTGTCGCAAAAAAAACCCAGATAATAAAGGGACGGCATGTTGCGGTCTCGGAAAGGCGTCGAGGCGTTGCGGCCACCCTCCCTGCCTCCCCCCGCAGGTCCGGTCCTACGGATTGCGCGCGTTCGGCTCGCCTTTCAGTAGGTGCCGAGAGAGCGCGCATCGTCAACTCGTCATTGCTAGACAATCCTCGCATAGTTGGACTGCAGCCTCACTACCGTCGCTCTTTCCCTTGCGCAGTTGAGCTGGCGGACTTGACACGCGTCAACCGCATAACTAGGTTGGTCAAGGACTCCCAAACCACCTCTGCTATAGGTCGTTGGAGCGATTGAGGTAGCTTGGTCAGCAGATCGATTGCAATGGGATCGGGGGCCTGCAGGCTTCTCGTATCACTCGGTGGATCAGCGATTAGCAAGCTTAGCTGCGCGGCCGCCACTGTCCACGGTGCAGGCGTTAGCTGCTCAGCGGCCTCCCATGGATCCAATGCAATGAGCTGGTGAATATCCTCGATATTCCGCATAGGTAAGGAGCCCAGCGTGAAGAGGCCGATCGCCGATGCGAAAACGCGACAGGTTCCGACACCGTCCAGCCGCTGATCGGGATGAAATCCGCAGGGCTCTCGGCGTGTAGCTCGCCAGTACCGCGTTCATGCTGCGAGAGGAAACATGAAGGGCCGGGGAAATCGCCGGCACTTGAGAATCGTTGTATCCAAAAAACGGCGTCCACAAAAAGCCGTGGCAATAGGGGTTTGGATGCCTCCGAAGGAGGCGATGAGAACGGTGGAACGATCCGCAAGGCTGTTATCTTGGGTGTGCGGGAGAGCTAATCCAAAGGCCGTACGTGAGGCAGCGATGCTGCTCGGTTAGCAGATGCTGAAAAACATGCCGTTGACTCGTCCAGGCCCGATGATGTCTATTGAGGTTGGAGTCGTCGTTGCCTTCCCTTTACGTACTTCAGCGTACAGACCGAGGCGAATTTTGAGGTTTCAATGGTTCACTCGTCATTGCTGGAGAGGCGATGTTTGATTGGATTGAGATTTGTCTCGCGGCGGCAACAGCCACGTTTCTCGTGGGTGCATTCGTCCCGCACCTACAGACCTACCGCTCTTTGTTGTTAGGCGGTGGGGCGCTCATGGCGATCACCATGCTGTTCCCCCGGCCCGGGAACCGGGTCGGTCAATTTCTCTTTGCTCAAACATCCGGTTCGATGCACCTACCATCGGAGCTCTTCGGCATTGCATGGTGGGTCCTTGGCGCCTGGCTGATCAGGAGCCTTCTGGCTCTGATTCTGCGGAGAACGATTTTTCCGAACGACTATCAACCTCACTCGCGACGCCTGTTCGCCGATTTGGCATCCGGCATGTTATACATTGTCGCCTTTGTCGGGATCATGGACACGGTTCTGAAGCAGCCTATATCTGCATTTTTGGCCACATCCGGCGTACTTGCCATCGTTCTAGGCTTGGCGCTGCAGAATACGCTGGCCGACGTCTTCTCCGGCCTCGCGATCAATATCGAACGGCCCTTTGGAGCAGGTGATTGGATCACTATGAACGATAGCGTCGAGGGCCAGATCATCGAGATCGATTGGAGGGCGACACGGATCCGCACGTTCGCGAACGATATGGTCGTGATCCCGAACAGCGTCATCGCCAAGGCCATCGTGACCAATCATCGCAAGTTGAACGAGCCACATATCTCCAGTCTGTCTCTCAAGATCGATGCGTCATTCTCACCGGCGAGCGTGATCAAGGCGCTTGAATCGGCTGCGAGCGCAAGCCCGGGACTGGCATCCGGGAACAAGCCGACGGCGTGCGCCTGCGGATTCGCCGACTCACTGGTGATCTACAAGCTGTACTTCGCCGTTGAGAGCTTCGTACTGACGTCCGAGGTTCTGTCAGAGGTAACCATACGGGTGGCCGACACTTTGCGAAGCGCGGGGATTCAGGTAGGGGCACCCCCCACGGATATCAGAATCATTCCGAATGAGACCGTTGCCGATGCATTGATAGCGGCGCACGACAAGGCCTCTTAGCCGTCGGGGCGGTGGTGGCGCGGGCGAGCAGTGTTGGGGTACTCATTCGTCATCAGGCATGCGATCGATATTGTAACCAATTATTAAAGAGACGAGAGCAGTCGTCACTCATCGTGACGCTTGCGGCAACGTGCAGTTCTAAGTACACACGACCGGCGACGATGCCCTTTGTACGGTAACGCACTGACAATTCGCCATATGCTCGCTAACGTAACCTGTAGTTCGCTGCACCAAGGAGCATAACGCATGAGTAGAATCATACTGTGCTGGCCCTTGCGAGCAATTCAACCGTTAAGCCCGAACTCGTCCAACGGCACTCGGCATAAGCCTGGACCCTTGCGCCTCATCGGTACGCCGCTGCGCCGATGGCTCGGCGGGACCATCAGACGCGAAAATCATCAATAGTTCGAAAATACGGAAGTGGAGCGACGCATGTTACGCAGTATGAAAAATATGGAGGATTACTCCATTGGCGCGACGAACGGCATCATCGGTCACGTGCAGGACTTCTACTTCGATGACGAATCCTGGGTGATCCGCTATCTTGTCGTAGAAACCGATGAAGGGCAGCCGCGGCGCAGAGTGCTGATTTCACCCATTGCGATCGGTCGACCGAATTGGTCAGAGAAGATTTTGCCCGTGTCGTTGACCAAGGAGCAAGTCAAAAACAGCCCCGACATCGATACCGATAAGCCGGTTTCGCGCCAGCACGAGATGGGTTATCTCGGCTACTACGGCTACGGGCAGTACTGGGGAGGCGGTGGTCTTTGGGGAGCGGGCTTATATCCGGACATCTTGCAAGCGGGGCGGCAGCAGCGCTCCGTCACCGAGAATCTCGCGCGGCATCAACACGACGATCCGCATCTGCGAAGCGGAAATGCCCTCATGCGATATTACGTGCATGCAAGCGACGGCGATATTGGCCACGTACAGGGGTTCCTCGTCGATGAGGAAACCTGGGCAATCCGATACATCATCGTCAATACGAGCAATTGGTGGTTAGGTCACCAGGTGCTCATCGCTCCGCAATGGATTGATGATGTGAACTGGGCCGAGTCCACAGTTTCCATCGATTTGAAGCGGCAGGAAATAAAAAGCGCACCACCCTACGACGCCGAGCGACCCCTGAAACGGGAGCACGAGTTGCAAATTCATGCCCATCATGGCCGTGTCGGCTACTGGACCAATGAAGGGAAGCACTAAGCTTCGCATGTCGCTGCGGCATGCGCGTTTTAGGCGCCCCCTTCGGCGAAATGCGCCACGACGATCCAAACAGCAATTCTTGGCCAAATGGATACCCGATAGAGGTCAATCACGATGACGCTCCCAACGAACTCGGACATCGAGGAGCATCGCCATCCAGTGCTGACGACCGTTCCCGGTCACTGGGAGCTGTTCCTGTTTCAGGGCGTCCTAATGCTTATTTTCGGAATGCTTGCGATCGCATTGCCGAATATCTCCACCTTGGAGATCGAGTTGCTGGTGGGCTGGCTATTCATCGTCGGCGGATTCTTTCTGGTCACGACGATTTTTAAGAAGCGTCACATGCCCGGATTTTGGTGGTCGTTACTCAGTGGCGTACTCGCCGACAGAAGTAGCGCTGTAATGCTCAGAAGCAGCGCCTGGCCCTACAATGAATTCAAACCCGCCCGCTTTCGCGGCGCAACAATCCTGTCAATCGGCTTCGCACTGACTTTCATCGTGAGACCGATAAACGCGCAGCCGACGCAAGTCGAGCGCGGTGAATATCTCGCGCGCGTGGGTGACTGCATCTCGTGCCACACCGTAGGCGGCGGCCCGGCCCTTGCCGGTGGAGATCGGCTGAACACGCCCTTCGGTTACATGCTTGCGCCGAACATCACCCCAGACACGACAACCGGGATTGGACTTTGGTCATCCGATGATTTCTACCGCGCCCTTCACGAGGGTGTCGATCGCGCCGGAGAGGACATGTACCCGGCGATGCCATACGACTTCTATACGAAGGTTACGCGCAGCGATATCGACGCGATCTATGCCTATCTGCGCACCGTCACTCCAGTGACTCGCGTCGTCGATGTCAATCACTTGCATTTTCCGTTCGACGAACGTTGGACTATGGGAGCGTGGCGTGAGCTGTATTTCACCGAGGGAACGTTCACACCGAACCCCCTGAAGTCTAAGGCCTGGAATCGCGGTGCCTATTTGATCGAGGGTTTGGCCCATTGCAGCGACTGTCATTCGCCGCGCAATCTGGTAGGTGGGATCGAGAAGAGCAAGGACTTTGAGGGCGCAGTCATCGACGGCTGGTTCGCGCTCGATCTATCGGAAGATATCGCAACGGGTCTCGGTACTTGGAGCGTCGATGACATCGCAGTGTATCTAAAAACAGGTGTATTCAAAGGCAAAACCACGGCCATAGGACCGATGGCGGAGGTCGTACGTAACAGCCTACGCTACCTGTCGGATTCCGATTTGCGTGCGATGGCCGAATATCTAAAGGCGATCCCGCCCGACTCCTCCTTGCGGATCGGGCGGCGCCAACCCGACCCTGCGCGGGCGCAGGGAGCTCACCTCTACATCGATCATTGCATGAGTTGTCATCAGTCGAGGGGACGCGGCACTACCGGCGTGTTCCCACCACTCAGCGGCAACGGCACGGTGCTTGCTCTCGATCCGGCGAACGTACTCAAGGCCATTCTCCTGGGGATTCCTAGGCAAAACGGACGCGTGCCCATGCCGCCATTTGCGGGTGTAATGAGCGATCAGCAAATTGCCGATCTTGCCAACTATGTGCGAACGAGTTGGGGCAATACGGCCACACCGGACGCAACCAGTTCAATGGTCGCGAATCTGCGCAACCGGCAACAGATCCGCACACCCCCGCAATGACGGGTGCTGCTTCCGACTTCAAGACAATCCGGGGCCCAAGACCACAATCGAATGCTATCGGTCTGCGGCTCATTATCGGATATAAAGTCTTCAAGGGGATGACCGTGCTTCATATCAGCGCATCGTTCCTTTTTCCTGGGCGCGGTGGGCTTGGCCGAAAAGCTGACGGCGATTGCCCGAGTAATCCGGCATGATGCGACGGAGGCGCGCAGCATCGCGCCCGCCGAACGGCTAATCCACGCCTCGACCGCGCACGATGTGTTCGTCGTTGCGGTGGCTATAATCGTTGATGGGACCGTCACACTACTCGAAGGATGGGCGCATCATCGTTGCTGGAGCCGTTGGCTTTTGGTGGCACCGCGTCCTCGCTCCTGCCTTTCGAGGTAGTGACGCTGGTCCGCGATCCCAGCGTCGGCGGCGTTATGCTTGTGCTTGCGAACGCGCTGATCGTTGTGTACCTGATGCAGCGGCGAGCCGCGTTCACGACGTTGTTTCTTCCAGGGGGCAATCATGGTATCCGCTGACGCTGATCGAACGGAATCTACGCCGGAGCAGTGTATGTTGCACGGTCCCGCGACGCCCGATTTCCTGGAATCCGCCCAGGAATGGCGGCGCCTTTTCGCCGAGGGCTGGGGCACATTCCTCCTCGTCGTCGTCGCAGCCGGAGCCGGAGTTGTCGGTGCTCAGAGCGGCGGCGCGATAACCCTGAGTATGAAAGTAGTCGCGCCGGGCATGATGGTCATGGCTATCATCTATTTCATGGGCGCTGTCGGTGGCGCCCATCTAAATCCGGCGGTTACGTTGGCATTCGCGGCGCGGCGCAATTTTCCCTGGCATCGGGTACCGGGATATATCGGGGCGCAGTTTGTCGGAGGCATTGTAGCAGCGGCTTTTTTGCGGGCGATGTTTGGCACGATAGGGTTACTCGGCGCTACGACTCCGGGTCAGGGCGTGAGCGACGTCAAGGCTCTCATCATGGAAATCTTATTGACGACTGGCTTGGTCAGCACAATTCTTGGCACCGCTTCGGGCGCTCGTAACATCGGATCCAACGGAGCTCTAGCGATCGGCGGCTATATTGCTTTGGCCGGTCTTTGGGCGGCACCGGTCAGCGGCGCGTCGATGAATCCGGTGCGCTCGTTCGCCCCGGACCTGATCCGCGGCGATCTGATGACCACCTGGATCTATGTCGTTGGTCCCGTGCTCGGCGCATTCATCGCTGTGGGCTTTGAGTGGTTTCTGAAAGGCAAAGCGACCGCCGCCGGGACGTTGGCCGCGCGGGGCGATATCAGAAGCGACTAAAAGGCCTCGTGACCATTATGACGGGCCGACCGCGTTTCTTCTCAAGCGTCGGAAGACCTCACGGTGCGATCGGTGTTAGGTATCCGTATTCAACCAATCGCGCGTTCGTTTTTTCCCTGCCAGTAACCACGGTGCCTGTAGTGTGTGTACAGGGCCATTTCCTCTTCACGATCAAACGGTAAATCCGAGTTGTACACCGGAGCGTCCTGGATTGCTTGCCGATCAAGACTGACCGTTACCTTCTCGTAAGACCAGCTCACTTCCCCGATCCATTCCGGCGAGACGAGCACTTGATGACCGACCCACCAGTTGCTGGTGTTCACAATAAGATATCGAATGGCCCAACTGTTCTCATCGACTAGAAAGCCGTCCACGTGACCGATATCGCCGTCACTGGCATGCACGTGATACCGGGTGACGGCATTGCAACTGCGCAGGTGGGGATCTTCGTCCGGCAGCCGTTGCCTGTCTGCTTCGGCTACGATCGCCGCATTCGATGCCAGCGCCCGCAGCCTATCCACATCCTCCTCCCGGTAGCCTGACCCCGGCAACATCATTCTGGGGTAAGCGCCATCGCCCCAAAACCCGGAACCACCCCAATAATGGGGATAGCAGTAATAGCTGAGATAGGCCTTCTCATGCTGGCGCGAGACGGGCTTGTCCGTGTCGATGCTGGGACTGTGCTTGATTTGCTCCTTCGAGACCGATATCGGGAATACCCGAGCCGCCCGGTCCGCAACGCCGATCGAGAAGGGCGAAATGAGTACCTTACGACTGGAAAGCCAAGTACCGGTATCTACTTCAAGATAGCGAATGACCCACGCTTCGTCATCGAAGTAAAAATCTGTTATCTCACCGATCAGGCCGTCCGTCGCGCCGATCGTGTATTTTTTCAGCTCTCTTACGCTGTACAGCATCTGCGGTTCGCGCTCCTTGTGCTACGCCTTGGCGATCTCGGATCTCATGACGCCCAGCTCCTCCCGTGTGATCTCACCGCGGGCGTACCGTGCATTGAGAATATCAAACGCTTCTTTGCCAGGCAGCTGACCGTATCTTCTGTGGGCGCTGTAGGTATAGCCCCAATTGCCGATACTCGAAAACAGCAGGAAAATGATTCCAAACCAAAGAAACCAACCCCAACCGAAATACCAGTCATTCCAATACGCGTGCGACATTTCACTCTCCTGGGTTAAGGGTAAGGGTTAATCGGAACCGCCACGTTCACCCGTACTCGCCGGTTCATGGCAACCTATAGGCGCAAAGCTACGCCAATCATAGTCGCCCGTCTGTGCGGTAGGACCCCAAAGGGGCTCGACCAATCGTCATCGAGATCTGTGAAACTTATCTCTTGGAACGGCACGCATGCGGGAGCTCTTGAAGCCACCCTCCATCAAACCCCGCTCGCCGCAGGCCGCTGACAATGTAGCGGGACTGCCGCGTCAATCGCCACAGCAGTTCGCTACGATAGTTCTCGATCATCAGCACGACCGGTCCCTGGTTGAGTCCGTAATGCCATGGCGAGACCCACCCGCGAGGATTGCCAGATGTTGCCGGATAGGTAGCATTAAACGTCGCTTTGAATCCGTAGGGATTAAAGGCCTTTAGTTTTAGTTGATGAATAAGATGCTCGATCGTCGGCAGCACGATCTCGGGAGCAAACGGTAACGAGGCAACCACTGCCCACGGTGCAATGGTTCCATCATCCGGCCCGAACGGTACTCCACGCGCCACGTAATTAAAAAACTGCCGCTCGATTCCGTCGATCTTGAGGGAGGTGGGCCCGGGGCCATCACTCGCCGTAATCCCCCAGCAACAAGGACCGTAACCATTGAACTTGAGGGGATTGGCTGTGGCATATTCTTGTTGCACATAGGTCGCGCGGCGACTGTTTTCGAAGTAGTCAATGCCCTTATCGTGCATGAAACTATCCTGGATTCCGCGAAAATCGATCCATATGTGCGACAGCTGATGCGTGAAAAGCGATCCCGCGTAAAGATAGTCGTATCCATACTGGCTTTTCCATTGATAAGTCGAGCACCACGCAGCATATCCGTCCTGAGCGAGCGGATACGTGGGCGAGCCGAGTGCAAGCGCATAAAGCAGTAGGCCTTCGTCATAACCTTCCCAACAATAGCGGAGAAAGCCGCTTTCAGGATTCCAGCCGTGGGTTAGCGTTGCATGCTCATTTTGCGCCCAATGCCAATTGGCGCGGCGATAAAGTGCGTCGGCGATAGTACGGATTTCCTGCTCGGCTGTACTTGATGCATCATAATACGCGGCGGCAGTCAACATGCCGGCGAGCAAAAAGGCCGTATCCACCGTTGAAAGCTCACACTGCCATGCACGTCGTCCGGTTTGCATGTCAAGAAAATGATAATAGAAGCCCTGATATCCGGTAGCATCGCGCTCGGAACCTTGCGGACTATTTGAGAAAAAACGCAGCGCTGTGAGCGTACGCTCAACGGCGGCGGTACGTGAGATGAATCCACGCTCCACCCCGACCGGGTAGGCCGCCAGAGCAAAGCCGGTGGCGGCAATGCTGGCAGGCCAGTTTTGTGCCGTCTTGTCTTTCACTAACCCATTGGCGGAATTTGCTTCGTGCTCAAAGTAGCCGAATGATTCACGCTGGAGGCTCTCCAACTCGGCTCCGACAACAGGGTTCAATTCGCGCACTTTTCTAATGCGATTTCGCGAGCATCTTGCCGATGGCCTGCAATTCCCGCCGGCGTTTTGGCGTGCTCTTCGGATACGCCATCTTAAGGCTATTGAACACATCAATGATAATTTGAGACACGATCAAACGGGCGTTCTCCTTGTCATCGGCAGGCACCGCGTACCAGGGTGCGTGATGTGTGCTGGTTTCGGCCAGGCAATGCGCAAACGCCTGCATATATCGTTTCCAATATTTTCTCTCGTGGATGTCCGATTGACTGAATTTCCAATTCTTGTCGGGTTCCTCAATGCGTTCGATGAATCGCCTTTTTTGCTCATCCTTCGAGAGGTGCAGAAAGATTTTGATGATACGGGTGCCGTTGACGTACAAATGTCGCTCGAAATCCGTGATCGAACGATATCGGTCATGCCATAGCGTTTTGTCGTGATGTGGTCTGTCCGGGAGCCCTTCGCTCAAGAGAATATCGCGATGCACGCGCACAATCAGCACTTCCTCGTAATACGATCGGTTGAAGATGCCGATGCGCCCCCGTTCCGGCAGATCGCGTGTTGTACGCCAAAGAAAGTCGTGTTCCAATTCGGTCGCGCTTGGGTGCTTGAAGCTGAACACTTGGCAGCCCTGCGGGTTGACTCCGGACATCACGTGCCTGATGGCGCCGTCTTTTCCCGCCGCATCCATCCCCTGAAAAATAATGAGGACAGCGTGGCGATTCGTCGCGTAATGAAGCTGCTGGAGCGAGCTCAGCTGCTCAACGTGTGTTTCGAGGAGTTTCTGATACTGCTCCTTCGATTTGAAAACGGGCTCAACAATGGTCGGCCACTTGTCGAGATCGACCTTCTTTCCGGGGGGCACCCTGAAATCCTTGGAGTTGATTTTCAATTTCACACCTTCGAGAGTTGTTTGTTCATTGCTGGATGAGCGGCGTCGCGTCGGTACGATGCTGCGCGTGCCCAAGCGCGCTTCTGACCGGTTCACCGATGGGAGGCCTCATTCTTTGATTTCTCTTCCGCTTTCTCCAATTCCTGTACCGCAATCACGTCCTGGCGCCCAAGCTCCTCATACAGTGCATGGACTCGCTCGACAAGCTTCGGCGTCAGGTCGCGCGGTGTGGATTTTGCTTCGAGTTTCGGCTCAGCCTTAACCTCTGGCTTGACCTCGGCCTTTGCTTCGGGCGCGGGCTCAGCCTTAGCATCAGGCGCAGACGCAGCCTTGGTATCTGGCGTCGCTTCAGCCTTCGCGTCAGGCGCAGGCGCAGGCTCAGCCTTGGCATCCGGCTTCGCCCCGGCCTTTTTTGCGTCGATTGCCTTTACTCTTGCCGTCGCATCCGCCTTGGGCGAGCCGAAAATCCGATATGCGAGCAGTTTCACTCGATCGTTCACGAGGAACCACGTGAGCGCATAGCCCCACACAAACAGGGCATAACCCCAGCCGAGCGGCGTCATGAATAACCCGTAGACCGCGATCAACGTCGCGACAGTTTGCGTGCCGAAAACGGCTATCAATAGAATTCGCGCAGGGCGTATGGACCAGAAGGGCCCGCGTGTGCGGGTCAGGAATATGGTCAGGTGTCCCGCCACGGAGAGCTTCAGGTACATTAGAGTCTGGACGTGCGCGTGGTCGAGGTGAAAAACGCGCAAACCGAGATAAAACAATCCGAAGGCGGCAGCGACTCCGATGACGCCCAGCACGGTAGAAACCCCGAGTACGAGGCGCATGTTCCAAGCCTCCGGTTTATCCCTGTAATGCACATTGTCATACGCGATGGACAGGATGGCACCGTCGTTGAGCAACGCCAGCATTACGATCATGACCGCCGTCACCGGATAAAAGTTAAAGACCAAGATGGACAGCGTCATAAATAACAACACGCGCAGCGTCTCGGCGATACGGTAGATCGCGTAGCTGTTCATGCGCTGGAAAATCTTTCGACTCTCCTTGATGGCGTCGATGATCACCGAGAGCCCAGGCGTCATCAGTACGATGGCTGCCGCGGCGCGTGCGGCATCCGTGGCGGACGACACCGCGATTCCGCAATCGGCTTTCTTCAGCGCCGGGGCGTCGTTCACCCCATCGCCCGTCATGCCAACGATGTGGCCGCGCTTTTGCAGGACGTCGATGATGTAATACTTGTGTTCGGGAAACACCTGGGCAAAACCGTCGGCCTTCTCGATGGATTCGGCCGCTGCCGTCGTCACTTGCTGCTTGAGGTCACCCAAAGTGCTGGCATCGAGTATATGCGTACCCATGTCGAGCTTCTTGGCGGTTTCCTTGGCGATGGCCAGTGCATCGCCGGTCACCATCTTGACCTTCACGCCCATCGCCAGCGCAGTCGCGATGGTGGCCTTGGCATCGTCCCGAGGCGGATCGAACAAGGGCAACACGCCAACCAGCTGCCATTTGCCGTCTCCCTCGGCCCGCGCCACGCCGAGCGAGCGAAAGCCGCGCGCGGCGAAGTCATCGACCGCCTTCTGTACGGCGGGCTTCACCTGCCCGGCATTATCCGCCAGCGCAAGGATCACCTGCGGTGCGCCTTTGGTCACCTTAAACTGCTTTCCGTCCTTGCCCTTGACGATGGCCTCGGTGCGTTTGTGCACCGGATCGAATGGCGTGAAGTGGACGACCTGGTAGCTCTTCAGGGCTTCGGTATCCTTGACGCCTTTCAGCACGGCCAGATCGATGGTGTCGTCGTTGTCGGCGCGCGATGCCAGCGCGGCGTCCAAGATGACTTGCTCGGCAGTCTTGCCTTCCACACAGAACGGATCACCGAGAGACAGCTTGTTCTGCGTCAGGGTGCCGGTTTTATCCGCGCATAGCACGTCCACGCCCGCCAATTCTTCGATCGCCACCAATCGGCTTACAACCGCTTGCTTCTTGGCCAGCAAACGGGCGCCGACGGCCATCGTCACCGACAACACCGTCGGCATCGCGACGGGGATTGCAGCCACGGTGAGCACGAGGGCGAACTGCAAGGTCGTAAGGATCGGGTCACCGCGGTAGATCGCGAAACCAATAATCACCGCCACCAGGCACACCGCAAGGATGATCAGGTAATTGCCGATCTTTAAAACCGCCTTTTGAAAATGGCTGACGGTGTGCGCCTGCTCGACCAGTTGCGCCGTCCTGCCGAAATAGGTGTTCGTACCCGTGGCATAGACCAGTGCGCTGTTCTGACCGCGGCGAACGATCGAGCCGGAAAACACCGCATCGCCTGGCTTGCGCGTGACAGGCAAGGATTCGCCCGTCAGCGCAGACTGATCGACCGACATCGGATCGCCGTCCAGCAAGCGGGCATCCGCCGGCACGATGTCGCCCAGCCGCAGTTGGATGACATCCCCCGGCACCAGCTCACGCGCTGGCGGGGTGACCCACTTTCCATCGCGTTTCACCCGGGTTTTGGTTGCGAGCTTAGCCTTTAGTGCGGCGATCGCATTGCCCGCTTCGCGCTCTTCCCAGAAGCCGACTACCGCGTTGGACATCAACAAGACGAGGATGATGAAAAAATCAGGCCAGTGTTTGACAACCCCCGACAGAATCACCGCCACTTCAATCATCCAGGGGATGGGACCCCAAAAATAGGAGAGGAACTTCAGGAGAGGATTCGTCTTCTTCTCCGGCAGCTCGTTGGGCCCATCTTTCGTGAGACGCTTTGCCGCTTCGCCTTGAGTAAGGCCGTCCGGGGAGGATTCGAGCCGCTTCTCGACCTCCGCAAGAGGCAGCGTTTTCAAATCATCCGTGGGCGTAGGTTTGTCCTTTACGTCAGGCTTGGACGGCCCTTTAGCGTCGGGGGCTTTCGGCTGCTGAGCTTCGGAATTGGATTTCATGATGGCGTCTCTTGGGCCGATGTAGAGATGGAGTCTCGTCGAGTCATCGATAGCGTACTCAAGGCCGCCGGATGACGGCGTCGACGGTGGCTTGTGCCTCCTTGAGAATCCGCTGCAGCTGCTCCTGGCCGTGAAAGCTCTCCGCGTAGATCTTGTAGATGTCTTCGGTGCCCGTCGCGCGGTGGATTGTGCGACGGCGTGATGACGACGCCATCGGCCGACCCGGAGCTACGCCCGCGGTTGTAGGCGAGGATCGCGTGCGAGATCACCGGCGTCGGTGTGTATTCGTCGTTCATCGCCAGCATCACATTCACGCCATTGGCGGCGAGCACTTCGAGCCCGCTTGCGCATGCCGGTTCCGACAAGGCGTGGGTGTCGATGCCGAGGAAGAGGGGCCCGGTGATGTCGTGAGTCCGACGATGATCGCAAATCGCCTGAGTGATTGCCAACACGTGCCATTCGTTGAACGAGCCGTCGAAGGCTGAGCCGCGATGCCCCGATGTGCCGAAGAGGACGCGCTGCGCTGCTATCGTGGGATCGGGCCTCACCTCAAAATACGCCGTCACCAGTTTCGCCACGTCAATTAGCGAGGATAAGGGGGCTGGCTTGCCGGCGAGTGGGCTGACATGGGTCGTCATGGCGCTGACTCGGCGACCGGTATCAAAGAGCAGAACGCACCGCAATTATCGCAGGTCGCATCTTCCCGCCAGCGCGTGATTGCCCAATTCTGCCAGCGACTGGAGCCGCCGCCGCCATCGTCGGGGCATCCGATGCCATTGCCCCTGACACTGTGCGACAGAGCCTTATCTCCTCGAGAGAAATTAAAAACCATTCTGGAGCGCTACAGTATCCGGCTTTCTAGCGTACAGCGTGTGTATCGTACATCTGTACGCCAGCGCACCGAACGAGACTTGACGATCGCGAGGCGTGCCTACCGCTGCTCTACGGCCATGACGTTTGGGAAGCACGGGGTCTCGTCAGGACAAGGTCCAGGCGTGGCGGGCAATCTGCTCGTCCTCCTGTGAGGGCAAGACGCGTACCTGGCAGCGTGAAGCGCTCTCGCTGATGCTATGGCTGGCATCACGATTGCGTGCTGCATCGAGGCAGACACCGGTCAAGGCAACGCGACCGCAGATTCGAGCGCGAACTTCAGCATCGTTTTCCCCGATGCCGCCGGTGAACACGATCATCTCGACACTCCCCAGCACACCACGCTCATCGCGGCAAGCTGCTTGGCGGTGGAATAACAGAACATATCGATCGCTAGGCGCGCGTCGGCGTTCGATGGGGCTGCTTTGTGCAGAAATGCCCAACAGACCGCTGCTGCGATCGACCAGCTCTTCAAGCAGGGTGGCATCGAGTTCCGAGCTCGATGGCGGCGATCGCCAGGATTCTGAACCATATGGGCATCGACATCGCCGATCTGGTCGAGCGGGCTCGTCACGGCATGTTCGCTGCCGGCCTCGTCCCGAAGGATTTCCTGGGCGCACTCGAGGAAAAAGAAAACTCAACCGGCAGCCCGTACGGGCTGACCACTGCTCAGTTCAAGGACATGTGCGACTTCCGTCCCGGACACGAGGTTCGGTGCTGAAATTTTCTGAACGGCCACGACGGCCTGCCTCCGCTCCGTATGATCTGGGAGAAAATGCTAACGTTGAGCGCCGTCCCGATCTGTACGTTGCCGCACAGTCTGCCGCGCCACATCGTGATTCAATTCCCTCGGGTTTCGCGTCGGTAGGGATGACCTGCAGCGTCGCATGGGTCAAGCGAAGACGGCGCGGTGATGGGTTTTCTCGACTCGGCATATTCCGCTTGGTCAACTCCCGATGCCCACTAGATCGTGAACGAACTTCGCGTGCCCGAGCGGATCGCGGCGAGGACGATGGCGCCGTGGTATATGTTTAGGTTTGGAGATGAAGATGGCAGATACGTCAATATCAAAGTCGGCGACACCAACGATCCCGCTCGACCTCACCTTGCCGTCCTTTCCGAACCTCTCCATATCGTCTTGCGGCAGCGTCATGACGGCTTGGCCGGAATACCTGGTCGATGCGCTTCAGCGCAGCGTTCTTTTCCTCGATCTGCTGCGCCAGCGCGGCAACGAGGAGATCGAGATCACATCACGACCGATGGCTACCGTTTTGAGCTTCGGCCATGAGGTCTTACTGAGCGGCGCTTCGCTGCCACGGCCGATCAACTATGCGCTTTCGCGCATCATGCCGCCGCAGGGCGTCGTAATCGATCCGCGCAAACGACCGGTAGTGGTCGTGGACCCGCGGGCCGGCCAGGGGCCGGGCATCGGGGGCTTCAAAGTGAAAAGCGAAATCGGCGACGCCCTGAATGCGGGCCACCCGGTCTACTTCATCGGCTTCGGGGCGATGCCCATGCCGGGCCAGCAGTTTTTGGACGTCGTCGAGGGACAGGTGAAGTTCTTCGAGCGGGTGGTTGAACTCCATCCGGACGCACCGCGTCCATTTGCCATCGGCAACTGCCAGGCGGGCTACCAGACGCTGATGGTGGCCATGCTGCGGCCGGACCTGTTCGGGCCTTGCCTGGTCGCGGGCTCGCCGATGTCGTACTGGCAGGGCGAGCACGGGAAGTATCCGATGCGCTATTCCGGCGGCCTGCTGGGCGGCAGCTGGCTAACGGCAATGGCCAGTGACCTGGGCAACGGAAAGTTCGACGGCACCTGGCTGATCCTGAACTTCGACAGCCTGAACCCGGCCTATTCGCTGTGGGGCAAGCAATACGAGGTCTATTCCAACATCGACACCGGGGCGGAGCGTTTCCTCAAGTTCGAAAAGTGGTGGGGCGACTTCATCGAGCTAAACGGTGACGAGTTGCAGTTCCTGGTGGACAACCTCTTCATCGGCGACAAGCTGAGCCGCAACCAACTGCAGTCGAGCGGTGGCACGATCTTCGATCTTCGCCGCATCCGCTCGCCCATCATCGTGTTCACCTCGACCGGCGACAATATCAGTCCCCCGCCCCAGACCCTGGGCTGGATCCTCGATCTTTATCGGAACGTCGACGACATCCGCGCCACCGGCCAGACAATCGTGTATTGCCTGAGCCACAAGATCGGGCATCTGGCCATCTTTGTCTCGGCCAAGGTCGGCGCAAAGGAGGACGAGGAGTTTGTGCAGATGATGGACGTCATCGACTGCCTGCCGCCGGGCTTGCACGAGATGGTCATTTCGCCGCGGCCCGCCGATGTGCCCCGGGGCGGCTTCGTGACCGGCGACTGGGTCGCCCGCTTCGAGCCTCGCTCGCTCGACGACATCCGTGCTCTCGGGCGCAACAGCCCCGACGATGACCGTGCCTTCGCCGCTGCTGCCCGGCTCTCGGAACTGAACCTCTCGATCTACCGCTCCTTTATGCAACCCTTTGTGCATGCGCTCGCCAATCAGCCGGCGGCGGACCTCGCGCAAGCCCTAAACCCGCTCAGGCTCAGCTACACGATCTTCGCCGACAGCAACCCCTGGATGAGGGGCGTGCAGAAGCTGGCTGCCGACGTCGAAGCAGCCCGCCAGCCGGCCAAAGCCGACAACCCGTTCCTCGCGCTCCAGGCGCAGGTCTCGAACCAGATCATGGCCGCCCTGGATGCCTACCGCGTGGTGCGCGACCAGTTGTCCGAGCAGATGTTCTTCGGCTTCTATGGCTCGCGATTCGTGCAGGCGCTCCTCGGCCTCAACGACGGCAGCGAGGTGCGGCCGTCCCCCGTCACGTCTCCAGAAGAGCTGGCGGGGCGGCAGGCCCGGGCGGACGCGTACGAGGCGAAGCTGCAGACCGGCGGGTTTGATGAAGCCCTCACGCGGGCGTTGTTGTACGCCATCGGTGCCGACGCGCTGTTTGACCAGCGCTGCGCGCTCGCCTTGAACATCGCACGCCAGCGGCTGATGCGGCTGTCGCTCGCCGAGTTCAAGGCTCTGGTGCGTGACCAATTCTTTGTGCTGCAGCTCGAGCCCGAGCGCGCGGTGCAGGTGCTTGCGTCCCTGGTGCCGGCGGCGGACGCACGCAAGAAGTTGCTCAAGCAAGTGCAGACGATCGTCGAGGCGGGCGACCCGCCGATCGGCATCGAGCGCGACCGCCTGGCCCGGCTCTCGCAGGTGCTCGCAGTGCCGATGGAAAAGCCGCTCACTGCCGCGACAGCCGGCCCAACCTCGGCCGTCAAGGAAGCTGATCAGCCTGCCACGGCGTCCAGCTGAACGGACACCCTGGGCGACACCACCATGGCATCCATCCAGAACAGGACTTTCGACCAGATCAAGCTCGGTGACACCGCATCAGCGCAGCGCACCTTGCAGGCACGCGATTTACGTGCCTGGGCCACCGCTTTCGGCGATGTCGGCCAGATCGCCCAAGCCGGCGACGTGCAAGACGCGGCCGGGATCGTCACGGCGATCCTGACCTCGCTCATCGGGTCGACCTTGCCCGGACCCGGATCGTCCATCCGCTCGGCCGCGGTACAGGTACGGTCCGCCCTGCCGATCGACGCCGTCCTGACGGCGCAGGTGATCGTGCGGGAGAAACGGGCGGACGAGGGGCTCGTGGTTCTCGAGGGCCAGTGTACCGATCCGGCGGGCAGGCAGTTGGCAACTGCCGTGCTGGAGGTTGTGGCACCCACGACCCAGATGCAGCGCGAGGTGCCGGAGCACCGGCTGGATGGACTGCTGGAGCGCTGCCGCGGGCTCAAGCCGATGCTCACCGGCGTGGTGCACCCGTGCAGCGCCGAGGCGCTCGCCGGTGCGCTGGCGGCGGCCGAGGCCGGCCTGATCGTGCCAATGCTGTTCGCGCCGGAGACGGAACTGCGGCAGGTCGCTGCTGCTGCCAAGCTCGACCTTTCCAAATGTCGCATCGTGGCATCCGACGGCCCTGAAGACTCGGCATTGAAGGCGGCGATGGCCGCTGGCGCCGGCGAAGTACAAGCGCTGATGAAGGGCAGCCTGCACACCGACGTGCTGCTGCACGCGATTTTGCAGAAGGAGGCGAAGCTGCGCACCGGACGGCTGCTGAGCCACTGCGCCATGGTATCGGTACCGACCTATGCGCGCCGCGTCGTCATCACCGACGTCGCCCTGAACATCGCACCCAACACCGACCAAAAGCGCGATATCTGCCAGAACGCAATCGGTTTCGCACGAGCTCTCGGTATCGAACTGCCGAAGGTCGCGGTGCTAGCCGCCGTGGAGACGGTGCATACGAAGATGCCGGCCACGCTCGACGGGGCGATTCTGGCCAAGATGGCCGATCGGAGGCAGATCGTCGGCGGCCTCGTCGACGGGCCGCTCGACCTCGATGCCGCGGTGGACCCGGCGGCAGCGCGGACCAAGCACATATCCTCGCCGGTGGCGGGCGCAGCCGACGTGCTGGTCGTGCCCAATATCGAGGCCGGCAACATGATCTACAAGGACCTCGCCTTCATGGCCGACGCGCAAATCGCCGGGCTCGTCGTTGGCGCACGGGTGCCGGTGGTGCTGACGAGCCGCGCCGACACCGCGGCTGCACGTCGCTTCTCGGCCGCCGCCGCCGTGCTTTACGCCGATGCGCTGGCGCGCGATCCGGCCAGCATCCTGCCCGAGCCCGCTGATTGACCGGCTATGGCCAACGCCATCATCGTGGTCAACTCGGGCTCCACCAGCCTGAAGTTCGGTGCCTATGCGGTGGACGCGACCGAGTCGCCACCACTGCTTTGCCGCGGGCAAATCGACGACACGCAGGGCAACCCGCACTTCACTGCCCGCAACCCTGCCGGTGATCTATTGCATACGCATGAATGGGGCGCGGGCCATCCGATCGACCACAAGAGCGCGCTGCACTTCGTCATCACTTGGCTGGAAGCCAACCTCGCCGACCTGAAGGTGGTGGCAGCCGGCCACCGCATCGTGCTCGGCGGTACTCGGTTTCAGGCGCCGGTGCGGATCCAGGGCGACGTGCTGGACTACTTAGAGTCGCTGGCGGTCATGGAGCCATCGCACCAGACCTTCAATGTGCTCGGTGCGCGGGCGCTCGCCGAGGCGTTCCCGGGCCTGCCGCAGGTCGCCTGTTTTGATACCTCGTTTCATCGGACAATGCCGGAGGTGGCGCAGCTCTATGCGCTCCCGAAGGATGTGCGGGAGTCCGGAGTGCGCCACTGGGGCTACCACGGCATCTCCTACGAATACATCAGCCGGAAAATCCCCAAGTTCGCGCCGCAGGCGCGGCGGGTGATCGCCGCGCACCTGGGCGGCGGCGCCAGCATGTGCGCCATGCTCGATGGACGCAGCGTCGATACCACGATGGGCTTTGCCGGGGGGTCCGGCCTGCCAATGGCGACGCGCTCGGGCGACGTGCCGCCCGGCGTGCTTTTCTACCTGCTGCGCCGCAAGCTGTTTGACGATGCGTCGCTGGAGAAGATGCTGTACGAGCGCGCGGGCCTGCTCGGCCTGTCGGGCATCAGCGGCGACATGCGGGTGTTGCAGGAGAGCACCGATCCGCTGGCCGTCGCGGCGGTGGAGTGTTTCGTATACGCGATGACCAAGTACACAGGGGCCTATACGGCCGTGCTCGGCGGGCTCGATGCCTTCGTATTCACCGCCGGCATCGGCGAGAATTCGGCCCCAGTGCGTGCGGCGCTTTGCCACAAACTTGCCTGGCTCGGGGTCAAGCTGGACTCGCGGGCTAACGCCAGCAACGGCCCGCGCATTTCCGCCCCCGACAGCCGGGTGTCGGTGTGGGTCATCCCCACCAACGAGGAACTGATGATCGCGCAGCACACGCTGGCGCTGGTTCGCGGGCGCGCGTAGCGCATTGGTGGTCCGACTCAGCGATCGTTTGCATCCGAGCACATCCGAACTCTTGTCAAATTGCGGAATTCTCTCAACTCCCCCAACTCACGAGAATTTCGGTGCGGCTAAGACAAAAGGAATGGCCATGATGAAACCCGATGCTGACCAGTCCAAGGCTCCCGAGTCCAAGCCAGGATCGAAGCCCGATGCGAAGGACGATTTGAAATCCCTACCCCTCTCGGACGTGGAGAAAAGACTCGGTTCGTCGCCCGACGGCCTCAGTCAAGCCGAGGCGCTGAAGCGGCTGGCCCAATATGGGCCCAACGAGATTGAAGAAAAGAAAACCAATCTGTTCCTGAAATTTCTCACCTACTTTTGGGGCCCGATCCCGTGGATGATCGAAGCGGCCGTGGTCCTTTCGGCGGTAGACCAACATTGGCCAGACTTTTTCATCATTCTCGTTTTGCTTCTTTCCAACGCCGTAGTCGGATTTTGGGAAGAATACCAGGCGGGCAACGCCATTGCCGCGCTCAAGGCCAAGCTGGCGATCAAGGCCCGGGTAATACGCGACGGGAAGTGGATCACCCCGGCGGCGCGGGATCTGGTACCGGGCGACGTCATCCGCCTGCGCCTGGGCGACATCGTGCCGGCGGATGCGCGCCTGCTGGAGGGTGACCCAGTAGAAGTGGATCAGTCCTCGCTGACGGGAGAGTCCTTGCCCGTCACGCTAGGGTCTGGCCGAAGGTGCACCATTGCATGGGCGGCGTCGAGATCAACAATAAGGCGCAAGTGCTCGATCTTGATGGTGCTGTCATATCCGGCCTCTACGCGGCTGGCGAAATAACCGGTGGAATTCACGGCGCATGCCGCCTTGGCAGCGTTGCGATCATTGACTGTCTCGTATTCGGCCGATTGCTGGAAAGAGTGTGGCAGCGGCGTCGATCGCGAAGGCGGCTGCCGCATAAGGTGGCGATAAAGGGCGGAGCCGTCGCCTTATTAGTCCGACGGCTCCACTCTTCACAATATCGAGATTGTAAGCTGGGTGTTTGGCGCCTTTTAACGCCGTCGCGAGCAGTTTGAACGTAGCCGGATTGTTGTAGTCGCCGTCGACATACTGGAGCAAAGAAAGCAGATGCCGCCACGTCGGTACCGGGTACTGCGGCAACTGTCGGCAGTCTCAGCTAAGTGGAGTGTTGGCAATTGATTACCCACTGCCTCTCAATGTTGCAAGAACAGCATTCCACAGCGCGATGACCGGAACCTTCGGGTGACCGGGTTCATGGGCAAGGATGCTGATCGATGCCGGCCCGAGTGCGAAGTGTTGCGCCTCGATGAGTGGCAATCCGATCCATCGAGCGGCCAGAGCAGAGCCAAATTGCCCGTGCGAGAAGAGCGCGACATTGCCGGATGAAGTGCGCAGACACGCAAGAAGCCTATCGGCGCGGTCGGATATTTGGGCGGGCGTTTCACCGTGAGGACAGCCGTCGCGCCAAACATTCCAGTCGGGCCGCTCTAGTTGAATATCCACGGTGCATCTGCCTTCGTAATCGCCAGTCCCATTCCACGAGGTCCGGTTCAATCACAGCCCCAGACCTTAAACCCGCCAACTCACAGGTTTGTCGCGCCCGCAATAACGGGCTGGTCAGTATTCTAGTGAACTGAATCATCCGCAAGCAAAGTGCTAATTCGCGCGCCTGCTGCTCACCGTACGGCGTCAATGCGAGGTCCGTGAAACCGGTATGTTGCCCCGTGATCGACCACGCGGTCTCCCCGTGCCGAATCAAGTAAAGCTGCAGCAGGTCGCTCAGGTCAGTTCCATCGCCGCGACGTTTTCGCCGCGGCGGGCAGCCTCAGTCCCTTGCCGCTATCAACCAACATCTTCGCGCTGTCGACAAGCTGTTGGACATTCTTTGTACCGGTCTCGGCGACAGCCGCTGCATCGCCGTGATCCGCCCACCGGCTCCTCCTTGACGTGAAAGAACAACGGACACCATTCTGCCTTCTTCGTTGAGACGATTGCCATTTTGGCCTCACGTTAATTCGCTTTGAGATTAACTTGCTTTCCGCGTGAACTCCGGATGATCCGTGGTTTTACGTCCGGCACCAGTCGTTGTTCCGCCCGCAATATCTCCTGTGTCCTCTGCGCGCTGATTCCATTTCCAGTTCCGAATCTCCGGCATATCTTGGCCGTGCTTATCGATGTAATGCTTGTGTTCAATGAGCTTGTCCTGAAGCATCTGCTTCAGGTAGGCGCCCTGCGTCCCCAACCCTGAGAGCCGATCAATCACGTCGATGACCAAGTGGAATCGGTCAAGCTTGTTCTGCACCCGCATATCGAAGGGCGTGGTGATCGTACCTTCTTCTATATAGCCGCGGACATGCAGGTTGCGATTGGTGCGCCGGTAGGTTAACCGGTGGATCAGCCAGGGGTAACCATGAAAACCGAAGATAACGTGCTGAGTCGTAGTGAACAGCGAGTCATAATCCTGATCGGTCAGTCCGTGCGGATGCTCCGTGCTGGGTTGCAGCTTCATCAGATCGACGACGTTGACCACTCGAATCTTAAGCGCGGGCAGGTGCTCGCGCAGGATGGAAACCGCGGCCAAGACTTCGAGCGTCGGCGTATCCCCGCAACAGCCCATGACCACGTCCGGCTCCCCACCCTGGTCATTGCTCGCCCACTGCCAGATGCCGATGCCTTCCGTGCAATGCACCGCCGCGGCATCCATGGTGAGCCATTGCGGAAGGGCGTGTTTGCCGGCTACCACGACGTTGACGTAATTCCGGCTGCGCAGGCAATGATCGAAGACCGACAGCAGACAATTGGCATCGGCCGGCAAGTACACGCGGACGATATCGGCTTTTTTGTTGATAACGTGATCGAGAAAACCGGGATCTTGATGCGTAAAGCCGTTGTGATCCTGCTGCCACACGTGCGAGGCGAGCAAGTAATTCAACGACGAGATCTTCCGTCGCCAGGGGAGTTCCATACACACTTTGAGCCATTTGGCGTGTTGGCTGAACATCGAATCGACGATGCGAATGAAGGCCTCGTAGCTGTTGAAGAGCCCGTGCCGACCGGTCAAGAGATATCCTTCCAACCAACCCTCGCACTGATGTTCGCTCAACATCGAATCAAGCACTTGTCCCTCGGGTGCCAGGAATTCATCATTCTTCACTTCCCGGGCGTCCCACTGACGGTTGGTGACTTCAAACACCGCGCCCAAGAGGTTCGAGAGCGTTTCATCGGGACCGAAGATGCGGAAATTACCCTCCGCTTGATTCAATTCGGACACATCGCGCAAAAACTTGCCGAGCACCTGCGTATCGCACTCTTCAACGGCACCAGGGCACGTCACTTGCACCGCATGGTCGTGAAAGTCCGGCATTTTCAGATCGCGCAGCAACAGGCCGCCGTTGGCGTGCGGATTGGCGCCCATCCGCCGGTCGCCCTTCGGGGCGAGTTCCGCCAACTCCGCAATCAAGCGACCATTCTGGTCGAACAACTCCTCCGGCTTGTAGCTCTTCATCCAGCTTTCGAGCAGTGGGACATGATCGGGATGCTCCGGATCGACCAGCAGGGGCACCTGATGCGCCCGAAACGTCCCCTCGATCTGCAACCCATCAACGATTTTCGGTCCCGTCCAGCCTTTGGGTGACCTCAACACGATCATCGGCCATCGCGGGCGAGAAGGATCTTTCTTGTTGCGTGCATTCGCTTGAATCTGCCGAATGCGTTCGATAGCCGTTTCCATCGCATTAGCCATGAGCTGATGCATCTTTTCCGGGTCATCGCCTTCGACAAACAGGGGCGCCCAGCCGCAGCCGCGTAGGAACTGCTCCAATTCCTCACCCTCAATGCGCGCAAGCACGGTGGGATTGCTGATCTTGTAGCCATTGAGATGCAGGATCGGCAGCACCGCGCCGTCGGTAACGGGGTCCAAGAACTTGTTGGACTGCCAGGAGGTTGCTAACGGGCCTGTTTCCGCTTCCCCATCGCCGATCACGCAGGCGACGATCAGCTCGGGGTTGTCGAATGCGGCCCCGAACGCATGGCTCAACGAGTATCCCAATTCCCCGCCCTCGTGAATCGAACCTGGGGTGGTCGGCGCTACATGGCTCGATATGCCCCCGGGAAAGGAGAACTGCTTGAACAGCTCTTTAAGCCCCGCTTCGTCCTGGGTGACGTTGGGATAGATTTCACTCCACGTGCCCTCGAGATAAACGTCGCCTACAATCGCGGGACCGCCGTGACCGGGACCGGCGACATAGAACATATCCAAGTCATACTTGTTGATCACCCGGTTCAAGTGCACGTAGATGAAATTCTGGCCTGGTGTGGTCCCCCAATGGCTGACTACCAGCGGTTTTACGTCAGACAGTTGCAGCGGTCGCTTCAGGAGCGGATTGTCGTAGAGATAAATCTGTCCGACAGACAGGTAGTTGGCGGCCCGCCAGTAGGCGTTGATCTTGTGAAGGACTTCGGGTGTGAGCGTATCGGCTTTCATGGTTGAGGTTTCCTAGTTTTCGAGCACCTGCACCTTCGCCAAACGACGTCGGTGGCGAGCGGGCACCGCTGAAGTGAGCATGTAGAGGGGTTTCGATCAAGTTCCAAGTCGAGCCCGGCCCGGATCACCGCTACCCCGCGGTACGTAGCGACTCAGACAATTCAATTTTCACTATCTCCGTGGCCTGCTGCGATTCCCACCCTCATCACTTTGGGCAGCGGGGACTGTTCAGCGCGCTTCAGCGTGGACCGGCACCGCCCTGCCGCGCGACCCTCGCGGTCATGTCCTTGGCGTGTGGGCGGCGCTTCGCCGTCGTAGCATTGCGCTGTGTAACATACGTTCCTCGCTGTGGAAAACGTCGAGGACGGTTCGACGAGACTCAAAGATCAGCGGAGGCCGATAGAGACTGTACGCCCGGTAACGCCAGCGTCTGTTCGCCACCGCACATCCAGCATTGCGGTGCGAGAGAGGGAGAAGCAGGTGGTAGCGCCTTGGGTGCTAGCCGCCTGACACCGCAACCAACAGGCGTTTATCACCACGCCGGATGAGCAGGGCCATTTGCTTATCCTGTGTGTGGGGACGAGCTCGCGAAGCTGTGCGAGGGTCTGCGCCAGTGTTCCATCGCCGGGCCCGTCAAAATGCATTCAGCACCTTGTCTGCCGCCTCCTTAGTCGCGTCCCACGCCTTCTGCGCTGCCTTTTGAGCGGCTTCGGCAGCTGCGCGCGCGTCCTCCTTACTCGATTCAGCCGCTTCTTTGGCAGAGTCCTCGGCCTTCTCAGCCGCATCCCTGGTGGCTACGGCAGCCCTTTTCGCGGCTGCTGCGGCCTCCCGTGCCGCCTCCTGGGTGTCCGCGGTTGCCTTCATGGCTGCTTCAGCAGTCTTATGTTCGGCTCGTTTGGCCGCCATGTCGGCCTTATGAGCCGCGCGTTCGGTCGCTTTAGCGGCTGTCTGTGACGCCTCACTGACAGCGCGCTCAGCGCTTTGCGCAGCTAACTTGGCCGCTTCAGCTGCATTCTGCGCTGCCGCCTTGGCTTCTGCCGCCGCCTTGTGGGCGCTGTCCTGAGCGCTTTGATCAGGCGCCGCAGCCGCTTGATTCGCTGTTGCTGCAGTATCTTGAGCCGCGTACACGCCGCCGCCGACCAACAATACCGATAGAACCCACCAGTCTCGCAGTTGCATTGCATCTCTCCTTTTACACCCGCCAGATTTTACTTAAGGGCCTAGCGGCGCGCCATGTTATGGGCGCCTTAGCTTGACTCCCGCTGGTATTGCAGCCCAGTGTGTGATTCCGAACAGACGCGCATGCGGAGCGTGCGTGAGTGTGCGATGGTCAGACTCGCGACGTTAGCGTTCGTAGAGGCTTACCGTCGACAATCAAGCGAGTGACCAATGAGCACACTATTCGATCCTCGAAATTCGAGTAGCAGACCTACATGCAGCGCCACAAACCGGATCTTGCTACGCGCATATCAGGCGTCGAGACTCTAGATGATGCGAAGGACAACAGGATTGTCGCAATGGCACGGCAGTTCTTTCGCAAGCGAGGCCACCGGGATACGACGTCGCCGGACCCGAGCTTTAGGCACAATGATGAGCCGTTCAAGTCCTGATGATGCCCGCAGCAGCTCTCGGACGTGAAGCCGTTATGGTGAGTCACTGCGGCACCACAGGTCATCCCCGTCTTTTTCATTCAAGTTAGGCAACTGCACGTTCTCGCTGGTCCTGCCAATACCCACTGCGACCGTAGTGCTTGTAAATCGTCAGCTCCGCGTCTCGATCGAGAAGCGCGTCTTCATCATATGCCGGAGCATTTTTGATCGCTTGCCGATCAAGATCGATCGTGACCTTCGATTCCGACCAGCTCACGTCCTGGATCCATTCGGGAGAGATCAGAACTTGGTGCCCGCCCCACCAGTTGCTGGTGTTCACGATCAGATACCGAACGGACCACAGGTAATCGTCGACCAAAAAGCCCTTCACATGGCCAATTTCACCGTCGCGGGCATGAATGTGATAACCCATGACGGCGTTACAGCTGCGCAGGTGCGCGTCTTCGCTTGGGCCAGCCGACGGTGCTCGTAGATAGCCACGAAAGCCACTGGGTCCCATGCCGGTGAGCATCGTGCCGGGATAGTCGCGTTCACCCCAGAGCCCGGTTCCGCCCCAATAGTAGGGATAACCGTAGTAACCCAGGTAGCTACTCTCGTACTGTCGCGATATGGGCTTGTCGGTGTCTATGCCCGGACTGTTCGTGACCTGTTCTTTGGTAATGGTGACAGGGAGTACTTTTCCCGCCCAATCCGCCTGACCGATCGAATAAGGCGAAAGCAGCACTTCGCGGCCGAGCCATGCGTTCGTGTTGACGATGGCGTAGCGGATGACCCACGCTTCGTCATCGAAATAGAAATCTGTTACCTTCCCGATTGTTCCGTCGGTGGCACCGATCGAAAACCCTTCCAAACTCTTCACGCTGCGTAGCATTGTCAGATCTCCTCATATGAATCCGTTGCCGATCGAGTGACACAGTACGGCGTCGACTTGGGTGCGTCTGTTCGCCGACACACAGCGGTTATGCAGACGCGTCCAGGATTTGCGGCGGGCGAAAGCCGCTCGACCGGCTGCAACGCGCCGCCTCGGGTCTCGGCTCCTCGATCAGACATTCTGCCTTCTTACACGGGCCGGGTCTTGACGCACCCAATTGCGAGTCGTTTCTTTGCCTATTCCATCGTTATGGCTGCCCATGGCACGCGCGGTGACGTTTGACGGTGACTCGTCTTGCGCCAGCTTGCGATTGAATGAATCATGGCGACGGCTTCTAAAGACGGCGGCGATGCTGCTATATGAGTCCATGATGAGCCTTTTACATTGGCCGACCGCTTCGGTCTGTACGGTATCAGACATCGGCGGCATTCTGGAGCCGTTCTCATCATCGCACTCATTTTTTGGTACGCAGGACTCTTACTAAAGGCTCCGTTGATGAATTTCGTTGCGGTCTATTGAGGGCTCTTGTCCGGCGTATTATCCGCCGTCGTTGATGGAACTGTCTCTCCAAGTTTCGACGGAACAGATGCCGTCGAGGCACCGTCAACCCGCGCTTTTTCGAAGGCACTTGCCGCTATCCATTGGCCGAAGACCATCAGGCCAATGTAGATCGCGATAAGCAACAATCTGGCGCCCGCGGGGGGTTGACCCAGCAGAGGCGCGCCCGGGGACGCATCGCGCGTTCTGCCGGTGGGGGCGACGCGACCCGGCAATAGAGCGATTACACGATCTGCAACCGCCGTCCGCTCGGCGGCCGTAGAGGGCTCGCCAGATGATGCCGCGATCATCGAGATCAATTTTTGCATCGCACTATCCCGCGGCAGTCGACTCAAATCGGCCGCTTCCTCCCAGGGATCCACGTTCTGGCGCGCGAGCACGGAAAGAACGGTAAGAAAGACTCCATTTTTGTCCTCGCCCACCGGCGCATACAGAAAATCGTTATATGTCGATGGAAGCGTGGGGGACGGCGGCGGGGAACGAACCATGGGTGTCTCCATTATCATCGTCCCCATCCTTTCAATGATCCCAAGTCTGAGTAGATGCGCGAACCCTACCTAACTCGCATAGAATCGTCAGTGCGTTGCCGCGCTTATAAATCCCTAAACTCCCTCACGTCTGATCGGCTGATGCGCAATAGCAGGCAAGGTCGTGGCCAGTCGCAAACCGATCGTAGCGACGCTCCTGGATCACAGCCCGCGCGTAGCCGAAAACCAGCGTCTGCGACCAATCCGTCGCGGAGGTGTCGCGAACCCAGTCGGCATAGCTCGCCGAGCGGACCATCCAGCGGTCGTTCCACGCCTCGAGCGCGATCCCGCCGCTCGTACCGATGCCCATGCCGCTCTGCACGTACGGTTTGACGAAGAGATACATTGATACAGGTCCTAGCGACAAGGTCGTCGGCGCCCATCGCACCGCCGCGGAGGTGCTTCCACGCACGCCGAGTTCGAGATTCGGATGCGACTGCGGCGAGAATTGCGCACCGAAGCTGAGCGGATTGTGCTCTTCGGCCGGATCGACGGGCGTTTCCTGCACATCGGCGCTGGTTACGAACAATCTCATGCGCCGTTCGATATTGGGTAGCGCGAGCGCAGCCTCCAATTCTCGATATCCGCTCGAGTCGATCCCATCCGCACGATGCAGGAACTGGGCGTCGAAGCCGATGCGCACCGGTGAAACCGGCACCACGATCAGCTGACTCATGCCGTAATCCCTAGCAGACGCGATCAATTGGCTTGAGTCACTTACCCAAGTCCTGGTACCGCCATCTCGTTCGCAGAGTCAGACTCTGTTGCTACCCAAGAGGCTGCCCGATCGTACGGTTCCGTAGGGAAACGTACATGATCAGCACCTCCGACCGACACCCGATCAATGGCCGCCGCGCTCTAGATCAGCGGGTGATATGCACACCGCCGAAGAACCAGAGTACGAGAAGAACGATCAGTATCAACCCGAAGGCGCCACCCAGGCCGGGCCCACCATACCGGCGGTACCCGTAATAACCGCCGCCGCCGCCGAGCAACAAGATGAGCACGACAATGATCAAAATTGTTCCCATTTTCCACCTTCCTTACGACCTCTCACAGAGATCTGGACCATTGCTCCGATGAAAAGTCGCCGCGTACCAATGACCTCTTCCGCCGGGTCGCCATGCAACGCCCCCGGTGGAGAAATGGTCAATCCGTGGTCTTGATCTTTGTGATCTTCGTGCCCTCAAGTGATAAGTCTCCGATCAAACCCTTTTCACTGAAGATAAATCCGAGGATTGGCTTCCCCAAAGTGGCGCTATCGTATTGCCCACCCGCACCCTGCGACACAACGGCGATGGCCGTGTCCCCACCGGCAGACCACCCCTCGCTCTTGGTGAACTTATCTAGCGCTCCTTGAGTCATGAACAGGATGATTTCTCGATGACTTGCCACACCGAGCGTGAGCCCAACCGAGGCGGATGCGACGCTGTAGTAATCGACCGTGCGACCCTGGACCTGCAGGACCCCTTCACCGTACTCACCTGCGACGCCAACGCCGGCTTTGGTCACGTGCCCAAAGATCAATACTCCGGCGGCCTTGTCGACCAGCGCCCGATTTGCCGGGTTGAGGGTATAAAAGTGCGTGAGCGCTCGATCAGCGCGGTGGCTAATCGCTGCCTTGGTATCGGCAAAGGTGGCGCCACTGGCGAAAAGGCCAAGGAGTGCCAGACCGGCCACCGCCGTCAAGGATTTAATGTTTATAAAAATGCTCCAAGAAAATTGCTTGAACGAGCCCTCTCAGACTCTACGCACCAGATAGACGACCAAGGCAATGACAAGAATGGTTCCGAGTATGCCGCCGCCGATGTACATGGAATTCCCCTTATATTGATGATAACTCCGACGCGTCATTCGACCACAAATACAATGAGTTGTTGGTACGCTGCCGCACACACTGCGGTGTGGATTCTACTTATGTGGGACGATCGGATCTGATATTCGCGCGAGAATTCGATGTGACGAGTGGGAATGGCTTACCCCACTCACTATCAACAGTCTCGCGAGCGACACACTGACGCAGTCTGTCGCGTTGCGACTCGCTCATCTGTACGACTCCGTACAGACTAGGCCCGCCAGTTGGCTTAGATTGGAAGATTGGTCGGGAGGAACAGTGCATGGGCATCACCGATCGGAAATTGAATATGGTGTTGCGTTAGCGCGTGCCGGCCGCTTGCCGGTCTCTGTAATGAGGAGCAAGTCATGAACATCAATAAAGACCAGATTAAGGGCCGGGTCGAAGAGGCAAAAGGAACCGTCAAGGAGGCGGCCGGCAAGCTCGTGGGTGACGAGACGCTCGAAGCAAAGGGCAACATTCAAAAGAACCTCGGCAAGGTCGAAGCAAAGTTTGGCGACGTCAAGCAAGACGTGAAAAACTCCTACAAATAGGGCGCTTCACTTTGGCGCAGCGAAATGACCTAGCCATGGCGCCGCTTGTAAAGCACTGCGGCCTAGCGCGATCGAAATAACCGGCGAAGATTGCGGCGCATGCCTCGGTAGCGTCGCGATCATTGATTGTCTTGTTCTCGGCCGCATTGCCGGTAAAGGTGCCGCAGAGCCTCGGTTGCCGAGGCTATTGCGGCCGCGTACCGCGCGCCGATGGGCTGAGCCGTCGACTCGCTTGTCCGGCGGCTAGGTTTGATTGACGAATTTGGACGATTGTGTTTTCAGGAACTCACGGCCGGCGATGTATTAATGGACACCCCTAGTTCCAATAAGCCGCCACGGGCGCCACATGTTGGCATGTCGGTGAGGAACAGCATCCTTGCGGCCCTCCTGGCGTCGGAATACAAGCGTCTTTTGCCCAAGCTCGAGTACGTGCTGTTGAAGCGCGGTGAGATTGTCTATCGGGCGGATCAGAGGATCGACGACGTGTACTTTCCAGAAGATGCGGTGATCGCCATGATCGAAAGCATGGACGATGGCCGCACCGTCGAGGTGGGTATCATCGGCCGCGAAGGAATCGTGGGCGTCAATATTTTCCTGGGCGGCGCGGTTACTTCCGACAAGGCCATCGTGATACTCGGCGGCGGAGCGATGCGGATGAGGGCGAACGACCTGCGGAAAGAACTGCGATTTGGAAGCGCACTGCAGCGGGCGCTCTTGGCCTATGCGCGCACGTTTCTTGCGCTGATCAGCCAGTCGGTGGCATGCAGCCAGCACCACAACATCGAGCAGCGCCTGCCGCGCCTACTGGAGAGTACCTGAAAGCTGGGGGTGTGCGTTGCACCAGTGTAGGCTTGTCCTATGGTGAAAGCCGAATCGCCATGAAGGGCAGATATGTCAGCTGCGAGCGGTACTGCGTGGCATCAGCCCTTTGATCTGGAGGCGGCTACTCGTACGTAGCGACAGCACGGTGGCGCAATTGCACGAGGTATTGCAAATCGCCTTTGGTTGGGAGGATATGCATCTGAACCGCTTTGAGATTCGGGGCCGCGAATACGCAGTCTATCGCGAGGGTGCCGGCATGATGGGCATCAATGCAACGGGCGTGCGACTGTGCGATCTGAAGCTGCGCCGGCTGGAGCGATTCGTGTACGAGTATGACTTCGGCGACAGCTGGATTCACGATCTGCGCCTCGAGGCTACTTTGCCCATCAATGCAAGGAAGGTTTATCCGATGTGCGTTGCTGGAAAGTGCTCGGCACCACCGGAGGACTGCGGCGGAGCGTACGCATTCATGGCGAATCGTGGGAGAGTAACCGGATCTTGGAGGTGTGCAATGCGGCGAACATTGCTGCTCAATGCCGAAACCGCAGCGATCTGCTCCTCCGTATCCAATCGCTTCGTTTGTAATTGCGCCGGAAGATCGACCTGAAGCCATTGTGCGGTGCCCACCCCCAGGATCCGGTTACTCTCTGCTTGTTGGCCTCCCCTTGATTTCCCTGCCAAAAGTGCCGGTTGGAAATGCCGAAAATTATAGAGTGCGGCGTTCACAACGTACGGAATTATCGAAACTTACTGTTCGCTTGCAAAGTGCGGTTATTACCCCGGTAATCGTGGGCAAATTCCCTCTCGAAAATAACTTCATTGACGCTTATTTCCTCGGGAAATTTTGATGTTTTCCACGGAACAGAACGTCAGCCACAATCAATGACTTGCGCAGACGGCATCCGTGGCGCTCGGGAGAAACGCTGTGTCTCTACCAGCACTCTTGGCACGGAAATCAAGCCTACCCCCACTTGCGAGAACCCTATTGCGCAGAAGGACAGAGAAGGTAAAAATCGTGCGGTTTCGTGGGAATCTGGGGAATGTCGGCTAAGCGTGATTTTCTCTCGCTAATCCGACACTGGGCTCGACGTGAGCGTTCCGTTGGAGAAAGCGCGCGCGATCGCGGAATTGCAAGAGATGACCGGAGCCAAGGAGTCGAAAGACACAGCCGATCGTGGCGGCGGCCCGGCGTCGCCGCTGGGGGTCCTAGCTCGCTTCCTAAGGGGGCGGCCGCTCGCCAATCGGGAAGGCCGCTCGCGCGAGATAGGCGTCGCCGAAGGGGTGCCAGCACTCGGGCTCGATGGCCTGAGCTCTTCGGCATACGGACCGGAAGCCGCTCTCAGCATCTTGGTCGCGGCGGGCGCAGCCGGGCTCGCGGACCTCGGCCCGATCATGCTGGTCATCCTCGCATTGCTCGCGATCCTATTCGTCTCCTACTGGCAGACCATCAAAGCCTATCCCATGAGCGGCGGCGCCTATACGGTCGCCAAGGAAAACCTTGGTGTGAACGCGAGCCTCTTGGCATCCGCGGGCATCATGGTGGACTATGTCCTGAACGTCGCGGTCGGCATTTCCGCAGGCGTGGCGGCCCTTGTTTCGGCCGTGCCGGCACTACACTCGTACACGCTGCCCCTTTGCCTTGGCATCCTGGTCCTGCTGACGTTCGTCAACCTGCGGGGGACGATGGATGCCGGGCGGCTGTTCGCACTGCCCACTTATCTGTTCGTCGCGTGCTTCATGATTGTTCTCGCCCTTGGCGCTTATGCCGCCATGGCGGGCGGCGGACATCCGCAACCGGTCGTGCCGCCGCCGGCGCCGCCAAGAGCCGTCGAGGCAGTTGGCCTGTGGCTATTGCTGCGGGCGTTCGCCAGCGGCTGCACGGCGATGACCGGCGTCGAGGCGATCAGCAACGGTGTCGACGCATTTCGCGAGCCGTGCGTGACCAACGCCCGTCGGACGCTCGCTGCGATTGTCGTAACTTTGGGCATCCTGCTCGCCGGCATCGCCTACCTCGCGATGTCCTACGGCATCATGGCCATGGACCAGACTCAGGCTGGTTATCAAAGCGTGCTGTCGCAGCTCGTCGGCGCAGTGGCGGGACGCGGTATCTTCTATTACGTGGCGATTGCCAGCGCGCTTTGCGTCCTTTGCCTGTCCGCGAGCACGAGCTTCGTCGGTTTGCCGCGTCTGTGCCATGTCGTGGCACAGGATGATTTCTTGCCGCGGCCGTTTGCGACCTTCGGACGTCGACTGGTGTCTTCGGTCGGCATTGTCTATCTCGCGCTTACCGCCGGACTGCTGTTGACCGTATTTGACGGCATCACCGACCGCTTGATTCCGCTGTTTGCCATCGGCGCGTTCTTGACGTTCACCATGTCGCAAACGGGCATGGTGGTGCATTGGCGGCGCGAGCTGCGTGACAAGCACCACGTGGCGGAACGCCGGCGGGTCTGGATCAATCTCGTCATCAACGCCATTGGCGCCTCGACCACCGTCACCGCGCTTGCTGTCATCGTAGTGGCCAAGTTCGCGCAGGGCGGCTGGATCACGATCGTCGCCATTCCTTGCGTGATCCTGCTGCACAAGTTGATCAAGCGGTATTACGACGACATCAACGACCAACTGCGGTATGAGGAGCCGCTCAAATTTCATCAAGGCAAGCCGCCGATTGTCCTGGTCACAGTACAAGAATGGAATCGAATGGCCGACAAGGTGCTCGGCCTCGCCATGGAGCTATCATCGGATGTGGCGGCAGTTCGCCTGGCGGCGCTCGAAGGACCGGACGTCGAAGGGGAAGAGCGAAAGCTTCGCGAGCAATGGGCCAAGGACGTCGAAGAGCCTGCGCGCGCGGCGCACTATCCGAACCCGCCGCAGTTGGCTTTCCTGAGCGCTCCCTACCGGCGCATTCACGCGCCGTTCTTGAAACTGATCAAAGAGATCGAGGATAAGAATCCCGATCGGACCATTGCGGTGCTGATCCCTGAGCTCGTCAAGCAACACTGGTGGGACTACCTCCTGAGCGCCCAGCATGCCCGGCGGCTTCGCTCGGCGGTGCTCGCCCATGGCGGCCCGCGCGTCGTGGTCATCGCCGTGCCCTGGTATTTGACGCCGCCAAAGATCGAAGAGGCGATGACCGAGGAAGAGGCCGCAGTACCCTTCAGAGTGCGAAATGTGCTCCGATTCAGCCGGCGGCGCTCAAGTCGCAAGCCAGCGTAGGGGCATCTTTCACGAAATCTCGTAACGAAAGACGCGTGCATTGGTGAGCCGCGTGTTATCGAAGATTATGAACTTAAATGAGTCGTATCGACGAATGCCGAAAGAAACGTGTAGATGCCGGCCAGTCGCCCACGGAGATCGTCGAAGTACTCCCCAGCGGCGTTCTTCAAGAACGAAGGCATTGCGATCTCCGAAAATGAATCCCGACTAAGCTGGTAACCGACGGTCGTGATGAGAGCGTTGTCTTGACGGTGAAAAAACCCTTCGCTGTTCATGAAGTCATCGTTGGGGGTGTTTACGGATTCGTGCAAATTGGTGTGGTTTCTTGTGGAGTGCGCCTGCCCGACCGTCGGCCATGACGCATGAAACAGAAAGGACCGATGTCGGGCGATTATCTTCGTGTGTAAATCGGCGTCGAATATTGACCAGGAATTCGTCACCCACTGCCTTTCGATTCAATCACGTGCCGCGCCGGTCGGCGTTCAAACACCACGCCTGTTCACAGCCCAAAGCGCGCAATTGGCTTTGGACGACCGCCGCCTCGCCATGGGTTGCAAAGTGGGTCGCGCGTAGCGGACTAGTCAAGTAATCAACCACAGCAATTGGGCCGGGGATCGTGCCCGTCGGTTGCAGCAATTCCATCGACGCCAAATCCGGTCCTTATAACAATTTCCTTCAATTGGGGCGGTGAGATGTGTCGCTCGTCATACCGGACGGTCACCTCGCCTGAAGCCAGTGAAATCTGAACATCCTCGACGCCGGCGAATTCCTTCAGCGCGCGCGAGAGTTTTATTGGGCAGCCACCGCAAAGCATTCCCGTCACGGTTATAGTTTCAGTTTGCATAGGGGTTCTCCTGCTTCGGGTGCCGTCAAGGAAAGGGATTTTACGTACGATAGCGGCACTGCACCATCAAAGAAATTAGGCAGTTGTCACTTCGCTTAGGCGCCGCGTTGCGGTCGGAAATCCGCAACCGGCGATGCTATGAAGATCAAATACTTGGGGACGTCTGGAGTACGTAATAATCCGAATCTTGAGCCCGACCCTTCTAGCGCCATAGGCATTGCAGAGCCGAAATCCCCAGCCTCTGGCCGCAGTCCCTACATTCCCGGCCTCTCGTCGACACTCGCCGTCTGCATGAAGTTCATATCTTCCGCGCCCCACCGTGAGCCAAGTGCTCTACGAACAAATGATCGGTAGAGGCCTCCGTGGTCCAGTTTTCGGTGGCACGCCGACCTGCGATTAGTGAGGTACGAAGTATCGAATAAGCACGCCCTGACCTCCGGCACTCAGAGATAACCGACATCATGTTGGTGCCCCAGCGCCCACCTGCACGTCAGGGAAAAAGAGTTGACTTACTCGACGTGCACCGTGCGTTGCAGTACCGACGATAAGAAGCATTCACGATATGGTTGCCACATGAATAACCCATCGCCAACACGAGAACATGCACCCACCCGCCGATCCAACGTCCCGGACCCTGCAGACGACCCGCCCGAATTAGCGGTAACTGTACCGTCGGATTTTCCGATTCCTCACCCGACGACCGGCACCGTTGATGACGACGATGCGCCGGCTGACGAGCACGAGAGCGAGAACGAGAACGAGAACGAGAACGAAGCCATGGTACGCGAGGCGCAAGACTCCACCGAAATGCCTGAGGAGTTCGAGCGGGACGGTGACGAACCTGAAGATACTCCCAATTGAACGAGTAACCCGTCGAGTGATCGAGCCGGCGTTGCTTTCTGGCTCGACAAGATATCCGCCTCATCCGTTACCTCTTCGTCACCCCCGCGTCACATAGCTGTCAAATTGCACGGTTACCATTATGTCAAATCACATAACAGGTGATTCGAATGGATATCGAAGTTCGACTGCGCAAACTCGAATCCCGCTATCGCGCCGTGTTGAGCGCGGCGGCAGCTGCCCAAGCAGATTACCGGGCACTCGCCGGCGAACCGAGCGCCCCGGCCTTTGCGATCGAACGAGCCAAATCGCGCTGGCACCAATTCGATGTTCGCAAGCGGACCATCGCCGCACAGATGGGGGAACTCGAAGGGCTCGAGCAAGACGGGCGTGAAACGTAGGGCTCAGCGCATCGCCGCGCTGCTCCGCCAGCGGTGCGAAACATATTTTGCACGAGCTGATAATGATGGTCGCGCCAAGACACAAATCACAGGAGCTGATTCCAATGGATATCGAAATCCGGCTGCGTACCCTTGAATTTCGCTATCGGGCCGTTTTGAGCGCTGCTGCCGCGGCCAAAGCCAAATACCTGGCACTCGCGGAAGAGCCGAGTGCGACCGCTATTGTCACCGAACGCGCCAAAATACGCTGGCGGCTACTTGATGCCCTCAAGCGCACCATCGCCGCCCAGATGGGCGAACACGAAGAACTCGAACCGGACGCAACGCATTAGTCAGTCGGAATCGCGGTTAGTCATAAGGTGAGCGAGTAGATGGTCTGGGTCGGATTACACGGATCGCGGTTCGCGCTCATTCCCAAGTCCTCCGCGAGCGCGCGCATCGCCACGTTGTCGGCAAAATCTATGGAATAGAGTTGTTTCACGCCGTTATCCCTCGCAGATTGAATCAGTTGCTTCATGAGCATCGTGCCCAATCCGCGCTGCTGCCATTCATCCGCGACTGTCACCGCCACTTCGCGAACGTCTGATCGCGAATTGGGAGCGTAACGGCTGACGCCGACCTCAATTTCCATACCATCATGACGAACGGTTGCCACGAATGCCATAGAATGCCGGCCATCGACGTCGCACAGACGTGATAGCTCGGTCGGCGCCAACTCATTCACACCACCAAGAAATCGGTAGTGTTTGCTTTGTGGGGACAATCGCCGAATGAATTCCGCTTCCATGTCCGCATCCGCAATCCGGATAGGTCGGATCGTCACAGTCTCTCCGGCGACCGTAAATTGCGACTCCGTAGGCACAAAAATTCCTAGTAGTGGCTCATGGAACGCATGCTAGAGACATCGCCAGGCATGAACCATCGTGGATGTCCACAGGCGACGCGTGCTCTTCCCGTAGGGACGGCCAATGGGTGCGACGTTTGGCGAGCTTGCTCTCGCTGCCCCTCATCGCCAAGTCAAATTTTCCATAGCGTCGTCTGCCATGACGCGCTATTCATCTTCCCCGAACTCTCCGATCAAACGTTCGCGTGTCGTGTATCCCTGACATAGACGATCGATCTCCTCATATTGCTGCGCAATCGTTGCCCGAAATGCATCGTACGTCTCCTGGCTCTCCCACCGATCTACCGTGACGTAACGCAGCGGATGATGTCTTAAATCGGATGCCCGATTTTCGGGAAACAAGGGATTTGCAAGCACCTAGTCGCTGCGAATCCGATTTCGGACACGTTTAAAAGTCACAATGACACTACCTAATGACATCCACAGCCGATCTACCGTTCGCAACCGTAGTTACACGATAACCATCCTTCTCGAGTAGCAACTTTAGTGAATCGCGCACTGACACATCGGCGAGGTGGTGAACGATCTGGGCGATGCCAACCGGTCCGCTATGGACCGCGCGGGCAGATGCGATGATTCACTCCGTCACCAATCTGCCACACATGGAGCCCAGACTCGGTCAGTGATTGCCAATGCGATGAAGCGCAAGCGGAAACGCTCCCCACCTGGCCCTTGGGATACTCAGGTGGTTGAGGCGTTGATCGACGAGCTCTGGTCGCTGCGTAAGGCGATGCTCGAGCGCGTGAGGCGTCTGAATCGCCAGCTACGCGCGGTGGATCCGGCACACCGACCCAGCGCGGTCAACCTGGCGCACTACCTGGCGATGCGCCACATCGACCTTCGTGGACTGCAGCAGCGTCTGGCCTGGGTGGGTGTGTCGTCGCTCGGCCGCGCAGAAACGCATGTGCTGGCCAATGTGGACAAGGTACTCGGAATCCTGCACCGTATTACCGGCCGTCCCTGGACGTCCCTGGCGCAGGATGAACCCGCTGGATTCATGCGCGGCAGTGCCCTGCTGGCACAACACGCCGAGTCGCTCTTTGGCGCTGCTCCGCCGGACCGCCGGGTGCGGATCATGGTCACCCTGCCGAGCGAAGCCGCAAATGACGAATCGCTGGTCGAGGGACTGCTCCGCACCGGCATGGATATCGCGCGCATCAACTGCGCTCATGACAGTGCCGCCGATTGGGTCGCCATGGTGGGCATGGTGCGCCGAGCAGCGCGCCGGTTGCACCGTCCCGTGCGCGTGCTGATGGATCTCGCCGGCCCGAAGCTGCGCACGGGCCCGGTTACCGACGCGCCGGCGGTCCTCAAGCTCAAACCCACACGAGACTCCTTTGGTCGCGTGATCGCCAAAGCCCGGCTCGGGCTGCGTCCATCCGGCACAGCGCTCGCGCTCCCGGGTGCAAGTGTCTGCATCGGCGCCGATGCCAAGTGGCTATCCGGACTCCAGGTCGGCGACCACATCGCGTTCAGCGACGCGCGTGAATCACGCAGGCGGCTCACCGTCATCGACCGGCAGTCTGCTGGCGTGATTTTGGAATGCGCCCATACGGCTTACCTGACTGCCGAGACGTGCCTGCGTCTGCACCGGGACGGCGCTGAGGTTCGCCAAACCACCCTGGTCAGCGACCTGCCGGCGCGACCGGGTCAGCTGCACCTGCGGCGCGGCGATATCCTGAACCTTGTGGCGCGTGGATTGGGTCGAGACGCCGTCGCGGCGCCGAACGGGCGGCGGGCGAGCAATGCAACGATCGCCTGCACCCTGCCCGAGGCGTTGGCTCAGGTGCGCAAAGGCGAACGGATCTGGTTCGATGACGGTCGTCTCGGAGGCGTAGTCCGCAGTGCAGAGGCAAAGTGCGTCGAAGTGAAAATCACCGAAGCCCGCGACTGCGGTGAACACCTGGCGGGCGACAAGGGTATCAATCTTCCGGACACCCGGCTCGATCTGGCCGCGCTGACGTCGAAGGATCACGAAGATCTAGATATCGTGGCGCGCCACGCGGACATCGTGGGCATGTCATTTTCCCAGTCCGCCGCCGACGTTCGCGCCCTGCGACGACGCCTCGTCCAACTCGGCGCGGCGCACCTGGGGCTGATTCTCAAGATCGAGACGAGGCGCGGCTTCGAACACTTGCCCGAAATGCTGCTTGCCGCAATGGCCGCACCGGCAGCGGGAGTCATGATCGCTCGCGGAGACCTGGCGGTCGAATGCGGGTACGAACGCATGGCCGAGGTGCAAGAAGAAATGTTGTGGGCCTGCGAATCGGCGCACGTACCTGTCGTATGGGCCACCCAGGTGCTAGAGACGTTGGCAAAGACAGGGCTCCCATCGAGGGCCGAGATCACCGACGCGGCCATGGGCGGACGGGCCGAGTGCGTGATGCTGAACAAGGGTCCGCATATCCTCGACGCGATGCGCACGCTGAACGACATTCTGCGTCGGATGCAGGCCCACCAATCGAAAAAGCGCCCGCTGCTGCGCGCGCTGAAGGCCTGGGATCTACCGCGAGACGCGGCCCGCAAGAAGTCAGTCCCCGAACGCGCAGGAAAGACATCTCGCAAGCGGTCCGCGGCGGCTGTCAAGGTTGGCGTATCGGCTGCATCCGCGCCTCGACTCCAAAGTGCACGAGTGCATATGCGTTCGTCGCACAGGCCACAAGGCGTCAAGGCACACTCGGCGAACGCTGCGAAGCCGGTCCAGGGTTGACGCTCCAACCCCTTTTCAGAGAGCGCTTCGTCGCGGCCGGTGGCGGCCGCAGCCCTCGCCATCCCAGACCTCGCCGCATTGATCTTCTCGGCATATTGCAGCGGCATCCGCGTCGACTTCCGTCCGCCGGCCTGCGTGATCGCTGCCAAGTCGATGTCGAGCTCCGCGAGATTCTGCGCGGCACCCAGCCTAGTGGAGTGCCCACTCACCTCCGCAACGAACCTCGGCGCGATGCTGCCGGGATGCAGAGCATCGCCAATTTCATCTCGACCAAGATCTTCAGACGCGTGGCGCGGTGAATCGGTATGCCGGCAATCAACCGAACTCGGTGTTTCGCGTCAGGATCCCACTCTCCCCCTTCATTGGACCCCGTAATAAAGTGCGTAACCCGCTCGTAGCGCAATCTGCCCGGCTGTCGTGCGCCTTCGCCTTGCCACTATGTGTGGTGTCGTACCGACCAGCAGGGATTTGTTCGCTATCATTTCGTCGACGGGTGTCGAGACCGGCGCAGCTAGTCAACGTAGAGGGCCTCGGCCGATGTACGGCGTTGCACGTTGGATTGACAGCAATCATTCTGGGAGCTGGCGCAATGTTCATACGTAACTTGACCGCCTCCGAATGCCGCACCGAACTTGAACGCACGTGCGTTGGTCGACTTGCATTCGTGCGCGACGGCATGCCTCAAATCGTGCCGATGCGCTTCTCCTACGATGGGTCCGACCTATACGGCTTCAGCATGCTTGGACAAAAGATCGAGTGTATGCGCGAGAATCCGTGTGTTTGTGTGGAATTCGATGACCGAACGAATCATTATCAGTGGATGAGTGTCATAGCGACCGGTCTCTACGAAGAGCTGGCCGAATCGCCAGAGAATATAGTCGCGCGACGTCACGCGCAGGCGGTATTGCAGAGGCTCGCCATGTGGTGGCAGCCGGCGACCGTGGCTACGGAGGCTCGCAACGTTTTTGTGCCCATCTTTTTTCGCATTCGCGTCAAAAGCATGACCGGACGTCAGGCCGCACCGGACCCCGTGGAGGCAATCCAGTTGAGCCCCAGGGAGTCCGCAGTCGTGCGATCCGGCGCAATCCGTAATTTCCTTAGTGAGGTCATGCACCTTTCTAGAAGAGGTGCGGCACGGCCGAAGCATTAGCGCCTGCCGCGATCATCCCTCGCGGCGGCCCCTCGTGTAGCCGCCCCCGATGCTGAATAATCGCACCAGAAGGTCGGGAATCGGCGCGGCTTGGGGTTCGCAACAGGCGAGTTTTGTGGCCCCGTCTGTCTATATTTCTCAATCCCGGGCTCGCAGCAGGAGACCAGTTCAGCGCGATAGCCTTTCCGGCCGCGTGCGGCGGCGCCGTGGCGCTCGCGTGCGAACATGCCGGAGCGGCCACCCCTCGATGATGGCCGGGCAACGACACATCGGTCAGGCAGATGGGCAAGCGTCCCGGACCTCACGTAGATCAGTCGGTGTGTCGCAAGGTTTCCGGGCCGCCGCCGATTTTACAAAATGTCTGGAATTCGCGGGCCGACAGGTCCATTGGCGCCGAGGAAGACAGTGAACGCGGCCCAGGCAGCGATGTGATAACCGTGAGCAAAGGCATACCAAGGGACCGCGGTGACCGCCACGGCGAAGGTCAGCGCAAACATGAGGGTGGGCGTCCAGTTGCGCGGAGCCGAATCGCTACACAGTGCTCTCACCATGATCACCCGGCAAGCAACGCGAATCGCCCGGTGCGCCGCGGGAAGTCAAAGTTCATGACGTTTGTCCTTGGTGACGCCATCGAATGTCTTGCCGATCGCACCGGGCGACACCGATGGAATAGTGCGGTATTCCGGATTTTGCAGTCTAACTTCACGGGCCCAATATCCGGGTCGTCCGTAGTGATCATGAATGCGGGTTTCCTCGTCGCGCTCCGTCCGAGTCCCGGGTGTATGAGCCGGCGAACTCCTCACCGCGTCGCGAGTTAGACTCACCGACACCTTCCTGTCATTCCAGCTCACACCCTCGATCCACTGCGGAGCGATGAGCACCTGGTGACCTAGCCACCAGTTGCTGGTATTGACGATGAGGTAGCGGATTGCCCAGGATCTCTCGTCGATGAGAAGGCCCTGGACATGACCGATATCCCCGTCCGTCGCATGTACGTCATATTTCACGATCGCATTGCCGCTGCGCAGATGCGGATCATCATGCTGTCGTAGTTCGGAATCCGTTTTGGCCTCTGTCGGCGAATGTCGTGCTTGTGCCGTGCGGGATTCGACCGGCCCACCGTATCCCAGCATCATCCCCGGGTACACACCATTACCCCAAAAGCCGCCACCGCCCCAGTAGTGTGGATACCCGTAGTAACGGGAGTACGCAATCTCGTGCTGACGGGAGACCGGCTTATCGGTGTCGATGTTCGGACTGTTCTTTACTTGCTCCTGCGTGATTGCCGCCGGAAAACTCTTCTCGGCCCAGTTGGGCTCGTTGATGGCGATGGGCGATATCAATACTCGTCGACTCGAAAGCCAGGCACCCGTTTCCACCACGAGATAACGGATGACCCATGCTTCGTCATCGAAGTAGAAGTCCTTCACGTGACCAATGACGCCGTCGGTCGCACCGATGGTGTAACCCTCCAGATCCTTCATGCTATGTAACATGGCACCTCTCCGTATCAGCCAGTTCATTGACGGAGACTTTTTTACCCCAGATGCGCGCGCACGTCTGTTCGCTATCACACAATATCAGGCGCGCCGAACATGTCGATCCGCTCTACTTGCTTGCCGAACTGCGAGAGGGTAATCAAACGTTAGCTGCGCGACGGCGTGAAGTGTATGACGCGGTCGATGCGCGCCGCCAAGTCACGGCGCAGGTGCGCAGCGCGCAGCCGGCGTAGAGATAGGGGCATAACATCACTTTGGATTCTAAAGGTTACGTACTTCGCAAATCTATTCGGAAGAACGCGACGCCCGGTCGCCGTTACCCTTAGACGATACTTTGCCCCTGCCGTCTGCACGGATGCTGTCTGTCGCGTGTTTGTGCAGCTGCGCGACCGTCCATTTCGAGGAGGCCACGCCGATCATTCGAGAGTGCCTCGTTACTTCTTTTCGTCGTGGCCGCCAAACTGCTTTCTCATCGCCGATTCCTGGCGTGTTCCCACCACTCGCGGGCAACGGCGCGGTGCTCGCTCCCGATCCCGCGGACATACTCAAGGCTATTCTCCTCGGAATTCCTCCGCAAAACGGACGCGCCCCGATGCCGTCGTTTGGTATTGCAATGAGCGATCAGCAGATCGCGACGCTCGCAAACTATGTGAGAACGAGTTGGGGCAATGCGGCCGCACCGGACGCAACCAGTTCAATGATTGCGAATCTGGGCATCCAGCAACAGATCCGCACACCCCCGCAATGACGGACGCTGCTTCCGACGTCAAGAGATGCGGACTCTCCAGACAGCAATCAAACTCTGTCGGTCTGCGGCTCCGTATCAGATATAAATCCCTCAAGAGGATAATCGAGCTTCCCACCGGCGCATCATTCCTTTGCCTAGACGCGGCGGCCCTGGCGGGCCAACTGATGGCGTTAATGCGAGTAATCCGGGATCATGTAACGGAAGCGTGGAGCATCGCGCTCGGCGAACGATTGATAGACGCTTCGACCGCGCATAATGTGTTTGTCGTCGCGGTGGCCGTGATCGTTGAAGGAACCGCCGCGCTGTTTGAAGGATGGGCGCTTTATGGTCGCTACCGCTGGAGCCGCCCCAATACATAACGCCCACCACCCAACCAGGACGAGGCGCCGCATCGCTAATAGCGCGCTTCTCGACGTTCTTGGCATCCTTGTTGGCGCGCTGCTAAGCAATCGGTATGTTCTCAACTACTGTTTGCAACTGTGCAGTACGGGTATCAATTTTCTGTAACTGGCTCTCATTACGAACCGTATGAAACGCGATGCGTTCATCGAGGTAGTTTCGCAAAAGGGAACGCACCTTGGCTGCATCTGCCACCGACAGCAGGCCGGCGCGGACGTATTCCGTGCCAATCGCATTGGCCTCCGCCACTTCGTAGCTCTTGCGCTGCTCGTAGCGGGTTATGGCCATCGAAAAGCTGAATCCAATGATCACTCCATTCAGTGTCAGCGTGGTGAGCAGAATGGTGCTGAAGTCATCGTGCATGTCCTGATCCAGGTTCCGCTTTCTCCTGAGAAACGCCCCAATCCACGCTGTGACCCAAAGAGCGAAAAATGAAAACGCGAATACCAGCGCCAAGTAATCGAATAATGTATTCATTCCTATTGGCTCATTCGCGGGCCCGGCTGCATGGCGACCGTGCAGCAGGGAATGCCTCGCGGCTTCGGCCTACTCCACCTTCTTCCTTCCTCGGGGAAGCGTACCAATCGCGACACACAGGCCACATTGGACGTAGGTCCATCCGGAGGTTGCCACCCCCAAGGCACTCCTAAGGGCTACAAAGACTTCCCGAAATCCCTCGCGCTGCTCGGGCGTCGTCTACTGCCAGCGCGCCTGCATGCTCGCGCGCCAATACTGGCTGCGGTGCCCGCAACCCCCAAAGCCGCAACAATCCCCGGGGACCGTCTCTTCTACCAGGAGATCCTCAGATCATCCTTCACGTGCTTGACGCCAGGGGAGTTCCACGCAAGCTCCCGCACCCGCTCGAGATCCCACAGGCTCTGCACCCTGCCGCTCAGCGTGACGTCGCCGTCATGGACGGTCACCGTGATGTCCTGCTGCTTCGAATCCCAGCGGCGCTTGAGCGCGGCTTCGATGTCAGCCTTGATGCTGCTGGAGGCCGCTCTGGGTTTGATCCCGATGCTCTCGGTCAGCCCCCTGACACCCAACAGGTTGCGGACTGCATCGGCGGCGCTCAGCCGCTGGTAGTTCCAGTCCACCTCGCCTGAGAGAGTTACCCAGCCATTTTCCACCATGACTTTGACACCTCCCTTCGGCAGGTAGCTCTGCCATTGCAGCGTGTTCTCAACCGAGCGTGCAATGTCCGCATCGGTGCGATTGCTCATGCCTGGCAGGTTCACGTCCATTTCCACAGCCAGACCCTTGACGCCACAGACCCGCTGGGCTGCCTGCTCTGCCTGCCATTTTTCAGTGAAGCTGCCGACATGACCAGCCAGCGTTACAATACCGTCCTTTACCTCAACGCCGATCTGCGATGCATTCACGGCAGGTTCCCAAACAAGTTCCGCGATGACATCCTGCTTCAATTGCTGGTCGGTTTTCATTCAATGTGCTCCTTCAAAAAGTGTCGATGAAGTTAGATCCAATAATAGGCTTCCCGTACATTTGCTGCCAGAAGTCCTGTTTTGGGCGCTGCGTTGCGCCACAGGGTAACCGCAAAGGCTAAGAATGCTGGGCAGGGATTCACTCCATCAATAAGTTGCGCATCGGTATGCTGCGTTGGCAAAAAGAAAACGCTAGTTTTAATTGAAGAGTACGCCAACCCCTATCACCAGTGGCACCGGCAATATGGGCAGAGCGCCAAAGGCTATCTCCATCGCGCCGAGGCCGCCTGCCAACGTCCCTGACGTCGATGCATTGCCCTACCTGCTGCATGGTCGCGAGACGCGCGTCTGGGGTGATCAGGGCTATCAGGGGCGAACCGCCGCGATCCACAACTGCGCGCCGCGTGCCAGGGACTTCACCAACCGCCGCTACCGACGCAACGGCTTCATCAACGAGACGGAGAAGGCGAAGAACCGCAACAAGTCGCGGGTTCGCGCCAAGGTCGAGCACACCATCGGGGTGATCAAGCGGATCTTTGGCTTCCAGAAAGTCCGTTACCGCGGCATCGCGAAGAATCTGCATCGGCTCGAAGTCACCGCGGCGCTCGCCAACCTCTTCATCGTCCGACGCCGGTTGCTCCATGCGTAGGATACATGTCTGCGAAAACTGTCGAATCGGCAGATCCATGCGGTTATCCACAAGCGTTTCCGCGGAAACGTGCGTAGCCGCCAGACTCGATCGAACTCCGATTGAAATATTCGCTTTCATGACCCGTTTTTCAGAGTTTCCTTAGCGACAACCGATATGTTATCAAGGGAACCGCAGCACTGGATGACCTCGCGCAAGCGAAGTTTGTTTGGATCCGAGTGCTTGACCAACTCCCCATGTCGAGTGCGGGTTGTTCGTCGAAGGACCCTTCATTAGGATAACGCTGAAGGAGTAGCGCACATGGATCGAAGGCGGTTTCTAATTTCCTCGGCTGGCATCGGTACCGTTCTGCTGAGTCCCGTGGAGGCTTGGGCTGGTTTGTCGTGCGGCCAGACCTTTGTGCCTAGTCTAGGGCCTCGGGAGGTGTGTACCGCCGGAATCAATTCATCGGTCGCGATGATATTCGCGGCATATCAAACGCAAACTGAATGGTGTTGGGCGGCCTCAATGTCCATGATATTCCGGTACTACAATCATCCGATAGCTCAGGAAAGAATAGTCAAAGAAACATGGGGCCAGCTCGTGAATATGCCCGGTAGTGTCGATCAAATTCTCTCTGATCTGAATCGAAAGTGGACTGATGACAACGCCCAAGATTTCACTTCCGTTGGCGATCCATACAGCGCAAATCCTGTAACGGCAGCTCAGGATCTGGCTGGCGATGATCCGCTACTCATATGCTCGTTGGGACATGCGATGGTCTTGACAGCGCTGACCTATATCCAAGATCCTCTCGCGCCCGGTGGCGCCTCAGTAACCCAAGCCGTGGTCCGAGATCCGTGGCCGGCGAATGGCGGTAAACGTGCACTGAGCCCACAGGAGTGGGCAAATGTCAGTTTGCTCGCGCGTGTTCGCGTTAAGGACGCATAGGCCTGTGCGGATGCCGAGAATTATAGAGCGACTTTCCGATAACAGATTGATCTCACGACGTTTCCTGTTGCGCGAGAATTACCCGCTTTTCCAGATCGCTCCACCGATTCATCGGCTCGATGATCGCGACATCATCTGCTACCCATGGTCGAAACCTGTCTGGATTGCTGAACGCATCGGATGCTTGGTGATCGCAGTGGAATACATCAGGCTCTTGGAAGGACGCTCTGCGTTGTTCCCAGCCGTCGCCGCGCTCCTGCGAGATGCGGAAATGGCCTCGATGCTCAGAGAAGTAAGAGGGAGTCTCATTGAAAGTGAGGTTTTCCCGCAATCGGCGTTTGGCCGATCTTTCGAGTCTCATTCGATGTGAGATTTTCCCGCTGTAGCGTGCGAATAGTGATTTGCAGTCTCATTCAAGGTAAGATTTTGGTTGAAAACAGGTGCGTTTTGAGCGACGGACGCACCGTCGTCTCACAATGGCTCCAAGGTAAGATCGGTGTAAAAATAGGACTTTCACGGCTTTACCTTGCAATATGCGATTGACTTGAACGTGGTGCGCAGATAGTCCAGCTTGGTAATCGCGAGCGTCCGGGATTTCGCGCCGCGCTTGCCCGGCGGGCGCCGGATCCATTCCAGTGCCGATACCCCGTTGACCTGCGTTTCGACTAACTGAACGTAGAATTTGTCCATCTCCTCCGGCCGAAACACGCCGCGCAAGGCCTCCATGTCCATCGCCTCCACTCGTCGCATCGCGTCTCGCACTTTGTGCTCGACCGCGCGTCGGGTTGGAATGCGCCATCGAAGGTTCCAGAATATCTCGTGTGCCCGCGTGATCAACTGTTCGCGATCGACGGTGACCGACATCTCGGCGGTCAGCGCGCACAACAGCGCTTGCTCATCGGCCGCCTTCAGTCGAGATATCCCCAGGTATCGACAAGCCCAGCTCTGATGCCGGTGTCGAGTCATGGAACGGCGCGACAATGCGCGCATCGTGGCCAACATCGGGGCTGGCACATGGAGCTGTTTGGCCACGCACTCCAAAACTGCGCGAGGTATGTAATCGTAGGTATCCAGCGCAGCGCCGGTCATGCGCAGGAACCCGACCTGTAAGGCGAGCGCCAGGCGCAATTTCTTATTGCTGTCGATCCGAATGGCTCGAAGATCCTCAGCGCTCAGCGTGAAGAACTCCCGAATCTCAAACTCGGTGATCTCCTTCGGAAACGCCTTCTCCCCAAGATACTTTGAATGTGTGCGGCGGATGGCAGCTGGCATGGCGATTCACCTCGGCCGAGACGGACAATCGGGTGCCCGCATTGTGCCGACGCGCCGGGTAACCGGACGGCCTCCCCCAAGCCGATGATGCGGCGCATCACTCAGACCGCTACTTTTTGCTGTTTTCGGGAATGACCCCCTATAAACGCCGCGTCCACAAGGCTGGCCGTTTCTTGTCGGCAGATCTACACCTGGATGGCGCGATACCGCGCGGCACCGCACACCAGCGCGTTATTGGAGTGTGGCAGCGCCGCGGAGTAGCCACTAGTTTCAACACAAAAAGTAAGCGCCCCTCCTGTAGGATTTTGTCGCTTTTCACGCGGACGACTCCCCGGAAAATCTGCATCGCCTGAATCTTAAGGTTCCGCGCAGGAATTTCCTCGTAACTAGATCCATTGCTTACGTAGCAACCACACCTTAATGATCTGCGTGAGACCCATGTAGCTAAGCAGCGTCAGCAGCAGGATCGGCCAGTACAGCTTCGGCAGATGCGTGAGACCCAGTGCCGAGGTGAGCGGGGAATACGGCAACCAGATACCCAATGCCATGATGGAGAAGGTCGTGAGCGTCAGCGGCAAACTCGCGCGACTTTGAATAAAAGGAATCTTATTGGTGCGAATGACGTGAATGATGAGCGTTTGCGTCATCAGCGACTCGACGAACCATCCGGTCTGAAACAGCGACGCGCGGGATGGATCCCAGCAGTTGAAGACCCAGAGCATGACGAAGAAGGTCGTATAATCGAAAATGGAGCTGATGGGCCCGATAAACAGGATGAAGCGCCGAATTTCCGCAATGTCCCAGGGCCTAGGGCGCGCGATTTGCTCCTCGTCCACGGCGTCCCCAGGGATCGGTACTTGTGAGAAGTCATAGAGGAGATTGTTCGTCAGAACCTGAATCGGGTGCATTGGCAGGTAGGGGAGGAACGCACTTGCCCCGAGCACGCTGAACATGTTTCCGAAGTTGGAGCTCGCGCCCATGCGGATGTACTTGACGATATTCGCAAAGACCTTGCGGCCTTCGAGCACACCTGCTTCCAGCACCATGAGGTCCTTCTCCAGCAATATCAGGTCCGCCGATTCTTTGGCAATGTCGGTCGCAGTGTCCACCGAGATACCGACATCTGCCGCTCGCAAGGCGGGTGCATCGTTGATGCCGTCGCCCATGAAACCGACCACGTGCCCCTTGCCCCTCAGGATGCGGATGACGCGCTCCTTGTGTGCCGGAGAGAGGCGGGCAAACAGCGTCGCCTTCTCCGCTGCCTCGGCCAGTTCGGCGTCCGAGAGCTTCTCGACGTCGCCTCCCAGCAGCATCGGATCGGGCGCAAGCCCGACGTCCTGGCATACCTTGCGGCTGATGAGGTGATTATCTCCCGTGAGGATTTTTACACTTATTCCATGTTTGTCGAGTGCTGCGAGGGCACGGGCCGCGGTGACTTTCGGGGGGTCCAGGAACGCCACGTACCCTTTGAGAACGAGCTGCCGCTCGTCCTCTTTGGCGCAAATTTGCATCCCGGGTAGCTCTCGCGCGGCTACCGCCAGAACGCGGAAGCCGTCATTGCTTAAGTCGTCGTACTCCTGCTTCAGTCCAACAATCAGATCTGGGTCCATCGCCGACACTTTGCCGTCGAGTTCGAAGTGCGAGCAGCGCAGGAACACCTCTTCCGGCGCTCCCTTGGTGAGCAAAATCGGCTTGCCGTTTGGATCCTGCACCATCACCGACATCATGCGTCGAGTGAAGTCGAACGGCAGCTCATCGAGCTTCTTGTATTTCTCCACCAGCGCGTTGTCGTGGAAGTCAACGCTGTCCAGAATCGCCCGGTCGAGCAGGTTTTTAAGGCCTGTTTGAAAATAGCTGATCAGATATCCGTCGAGAAGCACCTCATCGGATTCACGCCCTGCGACGTTGCAATGACGCATGAGAACGACACGGTCTTCCGTGAGCGTACCGGTCTTGTCGGTGCACAGTATATCCATGCCCCCGAAGTTCTGAATCGAGTTGAGCCGCTTGACGATCACGCTCTTGCGGCTCATGGCGAGCGCGCCTTTCGCGAGGCAGACCGAAACAATCATCGGCAGCATCTCGGGAGTCAGACCGACCGCCACTGCCAGAGCGAAAAAGAAAGCTCCCTTCCAATCGTGCTTGGTGAATCCGTTAATGAGAAACACCAACGGCACCATGACGACCATGAACTGCATCATCAGCCAAGTAAAGCGGTTCAGACCCGCATCGAAACTGGTCGGCACCCGTACTCCCGTGATAGACCCGGCCATGCTGCCCAGGTAGGTACGTGCCCCCGTCGTTATCACAACGGCCGTAGCCGTGCCGCTCTCGACGCTCGTCCCCAAGAAACATGTGTTCTTGAGCTCGGTGGGCAAGCTCGCGGTATCCGTTTCCGGTGGGGAGAACTTCTCGACCGGCAGCGACTCGCCCGTGAGGCTGCCTTGGCTCACAAAGAGGTCTTTCAACGACAATAGCCGCACATCGCCCGGAATCATGTCTCCCGCGGCGAGCTTGATGATGTCGCCAGGCACTAAGTCCCGCAAAGGAATCTCCCGCGCCGCGCCGTCCCGAACGACCGTCGCGGTCACGTGGATCATCGCCTTGAGCTTCTCTGCGGCGGCGTCTGCCCGGGCTTCTTGAAAAAAGCGCAGTCCCACGCTCAAGCACACCATCAGCGCCATCACGTAGCCGGCTCGAGCGTCGCCGGTAATAAAGGACACCGTCGACAAGGTCGACAGCAGAATCACCAGCGGATTGCGCATCATCCTCAAGAGTCGGATTAGCCAGCCTTGCTTATGCTCCTGGGCTATTTCGTTCGGGCCCTCCGCGCGCGCCCGTTCTTCGGCCTCCGCCTGCGTCAGGCCGGCAATCGAGGTTCGCAGGTCGCGCAGCAGCGTTTCGCCATCCTTGCGGGCGGCGTCGAGAACCGCCGGCGCCACACGAATGTGCTGCTGCTTGGCCGCGCCCGCCGCCTCGGATCGTGTCATCGTGAGGCACTCAAGTGCGGTTCCGCCGACAGCTGGGTGGCACCGTATTTCGCGTCGATTGCATTACAAATGTTCCATGACATTCTCATGTCGTATCAACAAGGCCTCGGTAAGATGTGCTGCATGATAGCAATGCATCTGTCGAAGCCCGATCATATTGCTCACCCTATGCAAAAGACCGCCGCAGTAGTCTCTCTCGGCCAACGCCAATTTAATGTTGCCAGCCTGGGTCAAGGCGGCACTGTCCGCTGATGATCGCTCAAATGTCTAATTGACCGTGTCGCAGGTCATTACCGCAGGCTGTGAAAGGCCGCTTTACGGAACGCACCCGGTCGACCATCTAACGCAGAAACTCCGGCGCGCACAGAACCAGTGTCCTACAGGACTTTACCCTCAGTGAGTACGGTGCCGCACGGACTGAGTTGACCGGATGCGCGTAAGGTGGCGAATGGATCGACAACCAGCCGGCACCAATCAGTGCCGTCCGTGCAACATCAGCAAAATATGGAGCATGAAAGTGAATGCAAAAAAAGTAACTGTCATCGTGTGCAACACGCTCGCCGCGCTCTTGGTGACGGGCACGACGTGGATAGCGGCCTCCCAACCCGCCGCTGCAACGGAGCAATTTGCTACGCAAACCAAGCAGACATGCGCTGCATGTCATCAAAACCCAGAGGGTGGCGGTGCCCTCGCGCCGGCCGGGGAAAAGTTCAAGGCGGATGGAAACAAAATGCCGACAAAGGCGAATGCGTCTGCCACGTCGAAATAAACGTCGGGCCGCTCGAGAGGCGGTGTCCTCTGCTGTCTAAGTCGGTTGTTCGCTGGAGAGATAGTCGCGATCCCCCTGGTACGATGTGGCGCCTGTCCGCTCAGGAGAAGCATGGTCAGGAAATCGCGGTAGGGTCGAGCGGGAACTGACGATTTGGGATCGTCGAGCACTTGTCTCGCTGTCGCGATGTGCCCACGCTCGAAACACTCGTCGCGCGAGCTCATCCAGTCCAGCAGCAGGCTCTTGGCCATCGCATCCGCGAAGAACTTGTCGTTTGTCGCTCCCCTCGTTGCCAGTGTCGATCCAGTCGAGGAGCTCCCTTGGGGTCGGCTTGTTTTTCGTGCAGCCACATACGGTAGGAATTGCCGAGAATTATAGAGCGACTTTCCGATAACAGATTGATCTCACGACGTTTCCTGTTGCGCGAGAAATACCCGCTTTTCCTGCAGAAATGTCGCATATGGTTGGCGTCCAGAAACAAGTCGCTGGCGCTATTCTTTCGGGACATTTCGATGCGTTTCAAGGATCGGAAGCAACGGTAAATTCAATGGGGTGCGCGGTGCTACCTTGTATTCCTCGGCAGAAACACCCTGTTTCAACCGTATGTAATTGCATGAAGAACGAGAAGACCCCGTTGTCGAATCTCATTAAATGTGGCAGTGACTCGGCCCGCAGGTGAAATCGCCGCTAGCTGAGTATTTTTATGAAATGTCGCGAGAGCGCGCTGACGATCGCTCGATCTTAAATTGCCAATTTCAATGACTCAGGACGGCGTTTTTGCGGGAAACGGCCACATTTCGTGACGCACACGAAGCGAAGGCTTCCGTCTCACAAAATATGGAAATTTCCCGATGATGCCTAATTGAGGAGCTTCCCAGTCTCACGAAATGTGTCAGTTTCCCGCAGAAATCGCGATTCTTCGTTCTCGTTGAAGCAACGAATCTCATTAAATTGGCAGTGAGATGCGCGAGTCCGGTTGTGAGTTTTCCTTGAAGCTGCCCCCACTTTACCTTGAAGATGTCATCATACCAATGCGGCTTGGTGGCTCTCTGACGGCCTGTTTTCCAGCACTGAGGTGCAGGTGACCCGATTGAACTGACTGCGCGACTGGAGACATCATATCGCAATGCAGACGTCACATTTTGCGTTCAACGTCCCAAAATTTGCGTACCCAACCACGATATTGAGAATTACTTCGGCGCGCAGATCAGGTAGTCGCCAGGAAATATCGATGACTAAGGCCTCACCAACTGCTGTGTAGGATCAGCGAGTTCTGGACAAAAGGCTAGCGTGAAAATGAGAGACTTCGATCTGCAGCGGCGAGGCCGCGGACGGAGCGAAGTAAATGAGCCAGAAAGAGCATCGGCGATTTACGGCGGAGCAGAAACTAGAGATTTTGCGTGAGGGTGAACAGCCCGGAGTATCGATCAGCGAGGTGTGTCGACGGCATGGATTAGCGCCTTCGGTGGTTTTATCGCTGGCGGGCGGTTGCGCAGGGTGGTTCAGCGGTGGCGCTGAAGCGCGATGCGCAGCGCAGGCCTCGCAAGGATGATGCCGAGGCGCGCCAGGCGGCTGAGATTGCGCGCCTGCGTGCGGTCGTGACCGAGCTCACTGCGGAGAACCTGGAGCTTAAAAAAAAGATCTGAGGTTGGAGGACTTATACCGAGTACCCGCGGAGACAAGGCGACAGTGATGCAAATCGTTGAGCAAACCAAACGATGCTCCGGGTGGCGGGTGTACCGAACACTCGCTGCCCTTGGGGTGCCGCGGAGCGTTTACTATGCCTGGAAGACTCGCGAGAGCCTTGAGGACCGGGCGGCGAAGCCCTGCCGGGTGTATGAGCTGTTGCCCGAGGAGCGCCAGGCGATTTGTCAGTTCGCGCTACAATTTCCGAAGATCGGCTACCGTAAACTCACCTGGATGATGGTCGATGCGGGTGTCGCATGCGTCGGGGAGAGCTCAGTTTATAGGGTTTTGAGCGATGCGGATCTGTTATCGCGCTGGAAGCGTTCGACGCGCTCGAGCGGGGAATACAATTTCCGACCCACGGCCCCCAACCAGCAGTGGCATACCGACGTGATGTACGTATGGATCGCATGCCGGTTTTATTTCCTCTTAAGCTTCGTCGATGCGTACAGCCGCTTCATCGTGCATCACAAGCTCTTGATCAGCCTGGATGGACAATCGGTGGCGATCGAGCTGCAAGCGGCGCTGGAGGCCGTGCAAGGCGCCAAACCTCGCGTCGTGCACGATCACGGCAGTGAATTCGTCAATCGCGATGTCGCGGCGGTGATCAAAACCCACAACCTCATCGACATCAAGACCAGAGCACGGCATCCAGAATCGAACGGTATCGTGGAACGATTCAACGGCACCGTACGCAACGAAAGCGATAACGATTACGGCGCCAACTACCTGCAAGCTGAAGCGATCGTCGCCAAGCTCATGCAGCATTACAACGAAGAGCGCTACCATGCGGCGCTCGGCTACATGACGCCGGCGACCTGGCATCGTGGTCAACCAGATGAAGTTCGAAACGAGCGTGCGAGGCGAATTGCTGCGGCCCGTGCGAATCGGAAAACCATCAACCAGCAGCGATTTACCGAGGCAGCCTAAGCAGTGAAAGTCTCCCTTCTCAGCTCAGGCATTTTGTCCGACTTAACATGAAGCGCGACAACTGCAATACGTCGGCGCCCGCATGCCCACCGCCATCCGCCGAAGGTCCTATTTTTCCTTTAGGACGTCCTTAAGGCCAAAAAGGACACCCTGTAGGAAAATCCACACAGTCTCAAAGTCCCGCCGGCGCCACACCATACAAGCTTTCCAGCAAAACTTGGGTACGTGCGGTAGCGCCCCGACCAGCGCATGCGCTTGTGTTCCAATGAACACTCGGAAGTAAAAGCGGAGATTTTTATGTACATCGGTATCGGAACGATACTCGTCATCGCTCTCATCCTCTTTTTCGTGCTGTAGCGCGACAATCAGGATGACAGGCGACAAGAGTTTGCAAGACGTCACATCCGTCGGCAACATGCGTTTAAGTTGATCTGGCCGCTGATAGCCCGCCGGCTTAAGGCCCGACCGAACATGAACGCCACCGAGCTGTTCGACGAACTTCGCGCCCAGTATTCTGGCCGAGACGCCCAGTAGCCCAATACCTGATCAGGTTATTGGGTTGCCTGATACCCGCCGTTCACCACCGGCGGGTTTGGGGCACTTTGCTGACAGACATTCGAAAGGTTCAAGTGGCGGCTGGTGACACGACTGTTGGGTTTAGGCCTAATCCTGCTACCCAAGCTACGGGGGTTCCGACGTGTCACGCAGTACGTTGGCTGGCGCTGGCCGTGGTTTCACGCGCAGCCTGGTTCCTGTGACCTGAGTTGACCCGAAGCCACCGCTTCATCCGGCTGCTTTCCGGCCGCCCGAGATGGGTCGCCCCGCAGTGCACACCGAGACGCCGCCTAGGCCGCCGCCGTGACCGCCGCCGGCTTCGAGGTGACCTTCGCCTTCGGCGCGACGATCGTCAGCAGACCATTCTTCGATGTCGCCATTACGTCATTTACGCGGACGTCCGCAGGCAACTCGATGCGCCGATATACGTTGTTGCTGAGAAACTCGGACCAAGGCACATTGCCCTCTCCGCCTTTGTCCATGTTCGCTCGCTCGTGACGGCTCTTTGCCTGCACGATCAGCTCGTGCGGCGTGGCGGTCAGATCAATCTCGCCTGGCTCGAATCCCGGCAATGCGATGCCGACCACATACTCGTGCTGGGTCTCGACCAGTTTCGCGGCCGGCCCGCACACTTCCTGCTCTGCGCTCAGCCAGTCCTCCATGGCCCTGCCATCGCCAAATCCCCGTGCGGCGAACAGGTCGAAGGCGCGCTGCTGTACTCGCTCCAATATCCGATCCGCCTCCGCGAACACAGGCAACGACCGCTCTTTCACTGATGCGACTCTATGAATATGAACGTGAACGTGTGGGTGTGCTTGTGCGTGTGACATGGCGCCTACCTCTATGTAATGTACCCGTTCGATCATTCGCCCAATCGCAACTTTCGACGATGGACCAGCTTAGCGATCCTATTTCGAGGAATCTTTCAAGTCTTGCTTGATGTCGCCCAACTTCTCTTGAACCTTGCCCAGGTTCTTTTGGATGTTGCCTTTTATTTCGAGCGCCTCGTCACCAACGAGCTTGCCGGTCGCCTCCTTGACGGTTCCTTTTGCCTCTTCGACGCGGCCCTTAATCTGGTCTTTATTGATGTTCATGACTTGCTCCTAATTACAAAGACCGGCAAGCGGCCGGCACGCGCTAACGCAACAAAATAATCAATTTCCGATCGGTGATACCCATGCAGTTTCTCCCGAACGAGGTTCAAATCTAAGCCAACTGGCGGCCCTTGTCTGTACGCAGTCGTACGGATGGGCGAGTCGCAAAGCGACAGACTGGGTCACGGTGTCGCTCGCGAGACTGTTTACAGTGAGTGGGGTGGGCCACTCCTGCTCGTCACATCGAATTCCGCGGTCGCCGTGCACGGCTTCGCCTCGCGCGGTCACGCAGCGCGAATATCAAATCCGATCGTCTCACATACGTGGAATCCACACCGCAGTGTTTGCGGTAGCGTACCAACAAGTAATTGTGCTTGTGGTCACATCCGCCTCGGTTGGACTCACGCTCGGTGTGGCGAGTCATCGAGAAATCATCCTGTTCATGACTCAAGGAGCGCTAGATAAGTTCACCAAGAGCGAGGGGTGGTCTGCCGGTGGGGACACGGCCATCGCCGTTGTGTCGCAGGGTGCGGGTGCTGAATATGATAGCGCCACGTTGGGGAAGCCAATCCTCGGATTTATCTTCAGTGAAAAGGGCTTGATCGGAGACGTATCACTTGAGGGAACAAAGATTACGAAGATCAAGACCACGGATTGAGCATCTCTCCACCGGGGGCGTTGCATGGCGACCCGGCGGAAGAAGTCATTGATACGCGGCGACTTTTCATTGGAGCAATGGTCCAGATCTCTGTCGGAGGTCGTAAGGAAGGTGGAACATGGGAACAATTTTGATCATTGTCGTGCTCATCTTGTTGCTCGGCGGCGGCGGTGGCTATTACGGGTATCGCCGGTATGGTGGGCCCGGCCTGGGCGGCGCTGTCGGGTTGATACTGATCGTTCTTCTCGTACTCTGGTTCTTCGGCGGTCTGCGTATCAACGGCTGATCTATATTGAGGCAGATCGACGATCTTACACAACAGTATGAGGCGCCCGATGGTGACAGAACTGCTTATAAGCGCGGCAACGCACCGACGAATCTATGCGAGTCAGATAGCGTTGGCGCATCTACTCCGACTGGGGATCATTGAAAGGATTGGGACGATGAGAATGGAGTCACACATGGTTCGTCGTTCCGCGCCGCCATCGCCCACGCTTCCATCGACATATAACGATTTTCTGTATGCGCCGGTGGGCGAGGATAAAAATGGAGCCTTCCTTACCGTTCTTTCCGTGCTCGCGCGCCAGAACGTGGATCCCTGGGAGGAAGCGGCCGATTTGAGTCGACTGCCTCGCGACAGTGCGATGCAAAAATTGATCTCGATGATCACGGCATCATCTGGCCAGCCTTCAACGACCGCCGAGGTGACGGCGGTTGCCGATCGCGTAATCGATCTGTTGCCAGGTGCCATCGCGCCCGCCGGCAGAACGCACGATGCGTCTCCGGGTTCGCCTCCGCTGGGCCAACCCCCGGCGCGCGCCAGATTGTTGCTTATCGCGATCTACATTGGCCTGATGTTCTTCGGCCAATGGATAGCGGCAAGTGCATTCGAAAAGGCGCGGGTTGACGGTGCCTCTACGGCCTCTGTCCCGTCGACACTTGGAGAGACACTTCCCTCAACGACGGCGGATAATAGGCCGGACAAGAGCCCTCATTAGAACGCAACGAATTTCATCAACGGAGCCTTTATAAAGGCCCGCGTGCCAAAAAATAAGTGCGATGATGAGAACGGCCCCAGAATGCCGCCGATGTCTGATACCGCACAGACCGAAGCGGTCGGCTAACGTAAAATAGCCCATCGTGGACTCACACAGCAGCATCGCCGCCGTCTTTAGAAGCCGTCGCCATGATTCATTCAATCGCAGGCCGGCGCAAGACGAGTCACCATCAAAAGTGACCGCGCGTGCCATCGACGGCAATAACGATGGAATAGACAAAGAAACGACTCGCAATTGGATGCGTCAAGACCCGGCCCGTGTAAGAAAGCGGAATGTCTGATCGAGAAGGCGAGACCCAAGGCGGCTCGTTGCAACCGATCGAGCGCCTTTCGCCCGCCGCACATCCTGGACGCGTTTGCATAACCGCTGTGTGTCAGCGAACAGACGCACCCGAGGCCTACTATGCCACTCGATCAGCAACGGATTCATCTGAGGAGATCTCGAAATGCTACGCAGCGTGAAGAGCTTGGAAGGGTTTTCCATCGGTGCCACCGACGGAACAATCGGGAAGGTAACAGATTTCTATTTCGATGACGAAGCGTGGGTCATCCGCTACGCCATCGTCAACACGAACGCATGGCTCGGCCGCGAAGTGCTGCTTTCGCCTTACTCGATCGGTCAGGCGGATTGGGCGGGAAAAGTACTCCCTGTCACCATTAGAACAGGTCAAGAACAGTCCGGGCATAGACACCGACAAGCCCATATCGCGACAGTACGAGAGTAGCTACCTGGGTTACTACGGTTATCCCTACTATTGGGGCGGAACCGGGCTCTGGGGTGAACGCGACTATCCCGGCACGATGCTCACCGGCATGGGACCCAGTGGCTTTCGTGGCTATCTACGAGCACCGTCGGCTGGCCCAAGCGAAGACGCGCACCTGCGCAGCTGTAACGCCGTCATGGGTTATCACATTCATGCCCGCGACGGTGAAATTGGCCATGTGAAGGGCTTTTTGGTCGACGATTACCTGTGGTCCGTTCGGTATCTGATCGTGAACACCAGCAACTGGTGGGGCGGGCACCAAGTCCTGATCTCTCCAGAATGGATCCAGGACGTGAGCTGGTCAGAATCGAAGGTCACGATCGATCTTGATCGGCAAGCGATCAAAAATGCTCCGGCATATGATGAAGACGCGCTTCTCGATCGAGACGCGGAGCTGACGATTTACAAGCACTACGGCCGCAGTGGGTATTGGCAGGACCAGCGAGAACGCGCAGCCGCCTAGCTCGGATGGAAGGGATCGCCGCAGGTCGCAGAAGCGTCCCAGGCCATCCCGTCCGGTAAACTCGTCCATTCGCGAATTGATATATCGGAATATGAGCGGAAGCGCACGCTCGGCGGCGATTGCTCGGGCGATTGTCGGGCTCTGCCACAGCATCGGTCTGGAAGTCACGGCCGAGGGCATTGAATGCCCGCAGCAGCTGGCTATGAATGGCGGCGCTGCCAAATCACATGGCCTCGCTCCTTCTTACATCGTCAGCAGTCACGGACGCCACCTTTGATGCATCTTCCGAGGAGTTTGCGGTGATACATCGACGGGCTCTATAGATCAAGGGTCAGTGGACAACTATGTTGGTGATGACGCAGGACCTCATCACCAACATGCTTGGTGTGCGCCGCGAAGGCGTGACCGGAAGCGCGCTCAAGTGGCAGGAGGCCGGATTGATTCGCTACGCACGCGGCCATATCACGGTGCTCGACCGTGGGGGGTTGGAAAAGCGCAGCTGCGAGAGTTACGCGGTGGTCAAAAAAGAGTACGACCGACTGCTTCCGAACAAATTGGCGAGTTGACCTAACGGCGGTGATTTCCTCATCGCGCAGGTCAAGAAGTCAAAAATGGCCCCGCTGTCGGGGCCATGAAGTTATCGCAAGGGATCGCGATAATAATCTCTAGAACCTCAGGCGATATCGGCCAGCCGAACGTTCTTCGGAAAACACTCTTTATTTCGCGCGCGATGCGCGCCAGCGTACAGACGAAAGCAGGAGATCGGGCTAGCCTTCTTGGACAGCATTCGTCGACTGCCGCTTGTGACAGCGCCCAGGTGCCGATCGCACACACATATTTGACACTTTAGGAGAATATATTTTGAAATCAACCCAACTCGCTTCTTTGACCTGCGCCGCATTGCTCTTGGCAGGCGCGGCCGCCTACTCTGCCGACGAAGGCAAGAACGATGCACAACGAGAAACCACGACGCATCGGAATTTCGACACCGTTGACACTCACAAACATGGATATCTCACTTCAAGGGACGTCAAGAGCGACGATTATGTCAGCAAGCATTTCGCCACATGCAACGTGAAGCACAATGGTCATATGAGCCGTGAGGAATACGATAACTGCCACGAGTGACACCAATACGATCGGAAGCAGGCACAGCCTCCGCGGCGGATGCCGCCTATCTCCCAATGCATCAGATTCTGCTTGCGGAGCTCGGAACATTTTAAGACAGGAACAATCATGAATACCCCAATGAACGGCGACTCGCGAGAATTGAGCACTGCGGCTTTGCCGGTTTCCGCGAACACCCCACCGCCATTGGCGCACGAAGCTGATCGGCCGGTTATGGCGGTAAATACCGCCGGAGTGGTTAAAACGACCCCGGAGAAAACCCTCACGCCGCTCTTTACGCAAACCGCGACGACCGATTTTCGCTCGCGATGGGATGTCATTCAAAGAGGCTTTGTCGATGACCCCCAGGAAGCCGTCCGCGCGGGCGATGACCTCGTCGCCCAAGTCATCAAAAGTTTGTCGGACTTGTTTTCCAAGCAACGCTCTGAGCTCGAAGATGAGACGAATCAGACCGAAAAGTCATCGACCGAGAATCGCCGACTGGCCTTTCAACGTTACCGATCCTTTTTTGACCGCTTGCTGTCCATTTAAGGGTTACCGACAAGGCAATCGAACCCATGATTGACGCGAGGTTCACCATGGACATCGAAGCCCGACTACGTCAACTCGAATTCAACTATCGCGCGGCATTGAGTGCCGCGGTCGTTGCGAAAACCAACTATCTCGCACTTGCCGGCGATCCGAGCGCACTATCTGCAGCCGTTAATAGAGAAAAGGCACGATGGCAGCAACTCGATTCACGCAAGCAAGCCGTCGTCGCGGAAATGAGTGAACTCGAGGAATTGGAGCACGATCTGATCGCTGATTAAGATCCTGCACATCCGTATGCGGTTGTTCGTCCGGCCTGACGGCCGCTTGCTCCGCCATTCTGACACTTGCTAAGTGACCTCACTAAATTCACCCAGCGAGCATTCGCTGGTTGTGTACCCGTGATTTAAGACCGCGTGACGGCAACTGATTCCCCTCCTCTTAGAACAAAATCCCAAACATGGCCCGCGCTGACCGGATTCAATTGAATTTACTCCGCTGCCTCATTTGCCCATGCGGTTTTGTTAGTGGTTCGTGACGATTTGGGGTTGGCCTTCACAAGCCTGGTCATCGCGGTGGTGATGCTTCTGGTTCACGTTATCCAAGGATGGCGTTAATAAGCGTGCGGCTTGAAGGAAAGGGACAATGCGGGAGTTGGGAAGTCCTAAGGTCTGAGCCACCGGAACGTACGTTCATCGACGCCCTCGTTTGGGCGCGGTCGGGTCGACATGAATGCAGTGGACAGGTCGCGTGACACGCCGAACTCGCGCAAGGCGCAAACACCGAATGCGATCGCCCCATATAACTAGAATCCACCGCGGTGGCTCTACCGAACGCGCACTCGGACCGCGGAAACCCACGATGGTCGGCGGGGCGCCGATTGTTTACCATCGGACCGTTTCCACTGGGAGTATCGATATCATGACCTCGGAGCCACAGCCGACGATCGCCGGACAAACTGTGACCATTCGGCCCATCCGTATTACAGATGTTGAAATGGAGTCGGATTTCATCCGTCGGCTATCCCCGCACCAAACATTACCGATTCCTGGCTGGCATGAATGAGCTACCTCCCGGTGAATTGGCGCGCCTATGATGGTAAATCGTGATGTATCGGGTACCTGCCCGGCGCTGACCGCGGTCGACGGCGCGCCCAGAGCCTCGCGCATTGGGCCCGCGGATGATCCAGCGTTACTGATCGATCCGCACGCAGCGCAGGCCCTCGCCGCAGGCCTGGCGCCTGATCCTTTCGCGCTCTTGGGTCCGCATGCGGTCGAACGGGACGGCGCAGCGGGCGGTGGCCGCGATACCGTGGTGCGCGCCTTCGTGCCACCGGCTGAGGCGGTCGAGGCGATAGACGCGGGCGGTACCGTGCTGGCACAGCTGTCGGCGCTGCAGACGCCGGGCCTGTTTTGCGGGCGGATTCCAATGGGCGTCACCTATCGACTGCGTATCCACTGGCCTGGCGGCGTGATGCAGGAGACCGAGGACCCCTACGCCTTTGGGCTGCTGCTGGGTGAGCTCGACCTTCACCTGTTCGCTGAGGGCACTCATCAGCAGCTGGGCCGCTGCTTCGGCGCGCAGGTGATGGAAATTGACGGCATCTTGGGCGTGCGTTTCGCCGTTTGGGCGCCCAATGCCCCACGCGTGTCGGTAGTGGGAGACTTCAATGGGTGGGACGGGCGCCGCCACCCGATGCGCAAGCGCGTCGAGGCAGGCGTGTGGGAGCTGTTCATTCCGCGGCTGCCGGTAGGCACTCTCTATAAGTACGAGATCCTCGGACCGCACGGTCTGTTGCCGCTCAAGGCCGATCCGGTCGCGCTCGAGGCCGAAACACCGCCGCGCACCGCCTCGGTGATCGCAGATCCCGCGCCGTTCTGCTGGACCGATGCGGACTGGCTCGCAGCCCGGGCCGGCCGGACCCAACCGACGCGCGCGCCGCTCTCGATCTACGAGGTGCACGTCGGCTCGTGGCGGCGTGTGGCCCACGAGGGCGGGCGCGCATTGCGCTGGGACGAGCTCGGCGATCAGCTCATCCCGTACGTGACGGGACTCGGATTCACCCATGTCGAATTGCTGCCCATCATGGGACATCCGTTCGGCGGCTCGTGGGGCTACCAGGTGCTGAGTCAATTCGCGCCTCAGGCGGACTACGGCAGCCCGGCGGACTTCGCACGTTTCGTCGACCGCTGTCACGGCGCCGGCCTCGGGGTGATTCTCGACTGGGTGCCGGGCCACTTTCCGACCGATGTGCATGGATTGGCGGCATTCGACGGCACGGCGCTGTACGAGCATGCCGATCCGCGCGAGGGATTTCAGCCGGAGTGGAATACCGCGCTCTACAACCTCGGGCGCCGCGAGGTGCACGCGTTCCTGCTCTCGAGCGCGCTACACTGGATCGAACGTTATCACGTCGACGGCCTGCGCGTGGATGCGGTCGCCTCGCTTCTCTATCGCGATTACGCGCGCGGACCCGGCGAATGGATCCCGAATCGCTACGGAGGCCGCGAAAACATCGAGTCGATCGATTTCCTGCGACATCTGAACGACACCGTCGCCGAGCGCCACCCGGGCGTGCTGACGATCGCCGAGGAGTCGACCGCATGGCCCGGCGTCACCCAGTCGACCCACTACGGCGGGCTCGGCTTTTCGTTCAAGTGGAACATGGGCTGGATGCACGACACGCTGCGCTACATGTCGCACGACCCGGTGCATCGCTCCTACGACCACCACGACATGACCTTCGGGCTCCTGTACGCATTCTTCGAGCGCTTTGTACTACCCCTCTCACATGACGAGGTCGTGCATGGCAAGGGGTCCTTGATCGGGCGCATGCCAGGCGATACCTGGCAGCGCTTTGCAAATCTGCGCGCCTATTTCGGCTTCATGTGGACACAACCCGGCAAGAAGCTGTTGTTCATGGGGGGCGAGTTTGGGCAGGACTGGGAATGGAATCACGATGGGGAGATCGATTGGCCGGCGCTCGAGCATCCGTTGCATCGCGGTGTGCAGCGCCTGGTCGCCGACCTCAATCGGCTCTATGCCCATGAGCCGGCGCTGCATGTGCTCGACAACGAGAGTGCCGGCTTCGGCTGGGCCGTGGTCGATGATTACAGCAACAGCGTCTACGCCTATTGCCGCAACGCCGGTCCCGGCACGGCAACGGTGGTCGCAGTCTGCAATTTCACGCCCGTGCCGCGCCTGCACTATCGCTTCGGGGTGCCGCACGGCGGCGCCTGGCATGAAATTCTCAACACCGACGCCGAGATCTACGGCGGCTCGAATCTCGGCAATGGCGGCTGGGTGCAAGCGAATGCCGAGGGCTCGCACGGCCAGCCTTTCTCGCTCGAGCTGACATTGCCGCCCCTCGCCACCGTCTTGTTGCGTCATGACGCGTAACGCCGCGGACCTTCCGATAGCGGCCGGCGGTCGCACGACGCGACGGCCCCAGGAGCGCCGGGCATTCCGGTCGGGCGCCGGTATCCGGGCACTCGACCGGGTGTTCCTGCACCAGGACCCAACGGCAGCCGCATTCCTTCAGCGTCCTGATGAACTCATAGGCCACATTCGGCTGGTTCGGTAGCGCCATCTCGACGGGGGAAAAGCCGCGCACGCGCGTTAGCGTCTAGGCCGAAGAGCGCAGCGAAATGCTGCTGTCAGGCAAGCACGTGCAACCGTGAATGTGGGAGCCCGTATGCAGTCAGTCATCGGCCGAGGGTCTTGATTTTTCCTTTAGGACATCCTTAAGGCAAAACCGCACTCCCGGCAGGGCTCGCGGCGGCGGCAGAAGGTGAGGCGCTGCGCGCTATAGACCCATGGGCATGGAAAATCCCGCGACTTTTAGGCACGGCGGTTGGAGCTTGACCGGCGCTCAGCGCAGCCCGAGGGCGCTTTCAGCTGCCAACCAGTCCTCGAGATCGTGCCCGGGCTCGAAATGTCGTAGCTCAGCACGGTGATAGGCGGCCTCGGCAATTTTCGCGTGACGGCGCTCGGCCTCCTTCGAGGCGGCATCTCCCGCCAGATTGGCATCCACCTTGTTTGCCAATTCCGGAGAAGCGCCGCCTTGCGCACGCAGATAGCCAGATAGATGCTCCAGTAGATCGCACACGTTATCGGCTACGTCCTCAACGCGACGCTCGATTTCTCGATCTAGTGCATCGCGCAGTTTCGCCAGCTCGTTTGCCACAAATTCATCGGTGTTAGCCAATGCTTGATAAGAAGCTGATGTATCTGCCTTGAATTTCTCAACAAGCGCCTCGGCATTGAGCCGCAGAGCTTCCTGCGGCTCCTCCTCATCGACGATTGACACATCGGCGAGGTGGTGAACGATCTGGGCGATGCCAACCGGTCCGCTATGGACCGCGCGGGCAGATGCGATGATTCACTCCGTCACCAATCTGCCACACATGGAGCCCAGACTCGGTCAGTGATTGCCAATGCGATGAAGCGCAAGCGGAAACGCTCCCCACCTGGCCCTTGGGATACTCAGGTGGTTGAGGCGTTGATCGACGAGCTCTGGTCGCTGCGTAAGGCGATGCTCGAGCGCGTGAGGCGTCTGAATCGCCAGCTACGCGCGGTGGATCCGGCACACCGACCCAGCGCGGTCAACCTGGCGCACTACCTGGCGATGCGCCACATCGACCTTCGTGGACTGCAGCAGCGTCTGGCCTGGGTGGGTGTGTCGTCGCTCGGCCGCGCAGAAACGCATGTGCTGGCCAATGTGGACAAGGTACTCGGAATCCTGCACCGTATTACCGGCCGTCCCTGGACGTCCCTGGCGCAGGATGAACCCGCTGGATTCATGCGCGGCAGTGCCCTGCTGGCACAACACGCCGAGTCGCTCTTTGGCGCTGCTCCGCCGGACCGCCGGGTGCGGATCATGGTCACCCTGCCGAGCGAAGCCGCAAATGACGAATCGCTGGTCGAGGGACTGCTCCGCACCGGCATGGATATCGCGCGCATCAACTGCGCTCATGACAGTGCCGCCGATTGGGTCGCCATGGTGGGCATGGTGCGCCGAGCAGCGCGCCGGTTGCACCGTCCCGTGCGCGTGCTGATGGATCTCGCCGGCCCGAAGCTGCGCACGGGCCCGGTTACCGACGCGCCGGCGGTCCTCAAGCTCAAACCCACACGAGACTCCTTTGGTCGCGTGATCGCCAAAGCCCGGCTCGGGCTGCGTCCATCCGGCACAGCGCTCGCGCTCCCGGGTGCAAGTGTCTGCATCGGCGCCGATGCCAAGTGGCTATCCGGACTCCAGGTCGGCGACCACATCGCGTTCAGCGACGCGCGTGAATCACGCAGGCGGCTCACCGTCATCGACCGGCAGTCTGCTGGCGTGATTTTGGAATGCGCCCATACGGCTTACCTGACTGCCGAGACGTGCCTGCGTCTGCACCGGGACGGCGCTGAGGTTCGCCAAACCACCCTGGTCAGCGACCTGCCGGCGCGACCGGGTCAGCTGCACCTGCGGCGCGGCGATATCCTGAACCTTGTGGCGCGTGGATTGGGTCGAGACGCCGTCGCGGCGCCGAACGGGCGGCGGGCGAGCAATGCAACGATCGCCTGCACCCTGCCCGAGGCGTTGGCTCAGGTGCGCAAAGGCGAACGGATCTGGTTCGATGACGGTCGTCTCGGAGGCGTAGTCCGCAGTGCAGAGGCAAAGTGCGTCGAAGTGAAAATCACCGAAGCCCGCGACTGCGGTGAACACCTGGCGGGCGACAAGGGTATCAATCTTCCGGACACCCGGCTCGATCTGGCCGCGCTGACGTCGAAGGATCACGAAGATCTAGATATCGTGGCGCGCCACGCGGACATCGTGGGCATGTCATTTTCCCAGTCCGCCGCCGACGTTCGCGCCCTGCGACGACGCCTCGTCCAACTCGGCGCGGCGCACCTGGGGCTGATTCTCAAGATCGAGACGAGGCGCGGCTTCGAACACTTGCCCGAAATGCTGCTTGCCGCAATGGCCGCACCGGCAGCGGGAGTCATGATCGCTCGCGGAGACCTGGCGGTCGAATGCGGGTACGAACGCATGGCCGAGGTGCAAGAAGAAATGTTGTGGGCCTGCGAATCGGCGCACGTACCTGTCGTATGGGCCACCCAGGTGCTAGAGACGTTGGCAAAGACAGGGCTCCCATCGAGGGCCGAGATCACCGACGCGGCCATGGGCGGACGGGCCGAGTGCGTGATGCTGAACAAGGGTCCGCATATCCTCGACGCGATGCGCACGCTGAACGACATTCTGCGTCGGATGCAGGCCCACCAATCGAAAAAGCGCCCGCTGCTGCGCGCGCTGAAGGCCTGGGATCTACCGCGAGACGCGGCCCGCAAGAAGTCAGTCCCCGAACGCGCAGGAAAGACATCTCGCAAGCGGTCCGCGGCGGCTGTCAAGGTTGGCGTATCGGCTGCATCCGCGCCTCGACTCCAAAGTGCACGAGTGCATATGCGTTCGTCGCACAGGCCACAAGGCGTCAAGGCACACTCGGCGAAACCAGCGCGCCGATTTTCCGATTTAGGACATCATTAAATGTCAAAATGACACTAACTGGTGACATTCACAAACGGGGGCGGCTAGCGGCCCAGTCTTGCAAGTGTACGGGAACAAGGCGGGAAAATGATCGGCTGCTGGGGATTTCTCACCGACTCCAAGTAAATCAGAGGCCATGAGCGAACAATCGCAAGACAGTCATCCGAAGCAGCCCCTCGGGTCCGCAGATGTAGAGGGTTTCGATTCCCTTGCCGAGCTTGCTCTGGATATGCGGTGGTCGTGGAACCATGTCACCGACCCAGTGTGGCGGCAGCTCGATCCGGTGCTGTGGGAGTTCACGCATAACCCGTGGGTCGTCCTACAGACGGTCTCGCGGGAGAGGCTTCAGCGCGTCTTAGCCGAGCCCGCGTTCCGCAAAAACGTTGACGATCTGGTGCAAGGCAGTCGGGACGCTGCACAGGCGAGCGCGTGGTTTCAGAAAAACCACCCGCAATCGGCGCTGAGCTGTGTGGCGTATTTCAGCATGGAGTTCATGTTGAGCGAAGCCTTGCCGATCTACTCGGGTGGGCTCGGAAACGTAGCCGGCGATCAGCTCAAGGCCGCGAGCGATCTGGGTGTGCCGGTGATCGGCGTGGGACTGCTCTATGCCCAAGGCTATTTTCGCCAGGTGATCGATAAGGATGGGGCCCAACAGGCCCTCTTCCCGTATAACGATCCCGGACAGTTGCCGATCACACCGTTGCGCCAAGCGAACGGCGAGTGGTTGCGACTGGAAATCGACTTGCCGGGTTACTCGGTCTGGCTACGCGCCTGGCAGGTTCAGGTCGGCCGAGTGAAGCTTTACCTGCTGGACAGCAATGACGCTGCGAATTATCCCGCACATCGCGGCATTACCAGCGAACTGTATGGCGGCGGCCCGGAATTGCGCTTGGCGCAAGAGCTGCTCCTGGGGATCGGCGGCTGGCGGCTGCTCAGTGCATTGGGCATTCGGCCGGAAGTCTGTCATCTCAATGAAGGGCATGCGGCCTTTGCCGTCCTGGAACGTGCGCGCGGCTTTATGCAGGAGAGCGCGCAGCCCTTCGAGGTCGCGCTGACCGTCACTCGAGCGGGAAACCTGTTCACCACCCACACGGCTGTGGCAGCGGGCTTTGACCGTTTTGCTCCGACCCTGATCGAGCAGTACCTCGTGGGATATGCGCAGAAGCAGCTCGGCATACCGCTGCACGATTTGTTGGCGCTGGGCCGAGCGAATCCGAGCGACGCGTCGGAACCTTTCAACATGGCGTACCTCGCGGTCCGCGGAAGTGGGGCCGTCAATGGTGTGAGTCGCCTGCATGGGAAAGTGAGCCGGCAACTCTTTGAGCCGCTCTTTCCACACTGGCCGCAGGACGACATCCCCGTGGGGTCCGTGACCAACGGCGTGCACACGCCAACCTGGGACTCGGTCCAGGCCGATGATCTGTGGACGCAGGCCTGTGGGAAGGACCGCTGGCTAGGAACGACAGAAGTCTTGGAGCGAGACATTCGCCGTGTCTCCGACGCGAAGCTCTGGCAATTTCGCACCGCCTCGAGGAAGTCTCTGGTTGAATGCGCCCGCGAACGATTGTCCAGGCAGCTTGCCATCTCAGGCGCATCGCCCGAGGCGGTTAACGAAGCCAAAAATCTGTTTGACCCCAACGCATTGACACTGGGATTCGCACGCCGCTTCGCAACCTACAAAAGACCGAATCTGCTACTGCACGACCGAGAGCGGCTACTGCGCCTGTTGAGCAATCCGCAGCGTCCGGTGCAACTCATCATCGCCGGCAAGGCGCATCCCGCCGACCAAGCAGGCAAAGCTCTGATCCAGGAATGGGTGCAATTCATCCGCCAGCCCGACGTGCGCACCCATGTGATTTTCCTCAGTGATTACGACATGCTGCTAACGGAGGATCTGGTGCAGGGCGTGGACCTCTGGATCAACACGCCCCGGCGACCCTGGGAGGCTTGCGGCACGAGCGGCATGAAAGTGCTCGTCAATGGCGGGATCAATCTGTCGGAATTGGACGGCTGGTGGGCGGAGGCCTACACCCCGGACGTGGGGTGGGCATTGGGGGACGGCCTGGAACATGGCGACGATCCCACTTGGGACGCTGTCGAAGCCAACGCACTCTACGACTTACTCGAGCGGGAGGTGATCCCGGAGTTTTATACGCGGGACGAGAACGGCATCCCCACGAGGTGGGTCAAGCGGATGCGCGAAAGCATGGCGCAATTGACGCCGCGCTTCTCCACCAACCGCGCGGTACGCGAATACACCGAACGACACTACCTTCCGGCTGCAGCCGTCTACCGTCAACGTGTTGCCGATAAGGGTGCACTCGGCCGGCAAGTCGTCGATTGGCAGCATGCGGTGGATCAGAAGTGGCGCGCGTTGCGCTTTGGCAACGTGCGGGTCGACACCGACGCGGACCACCACATTTTTGAAATCGAAATCTTTTTGGATGATCTCGAACCGAGTGCGGTGCGAGTTGAGCTGTGCGCGGACGCAATCAACGGTGGCGACCCGGTACGGAAGGAAATGAAGTGGGCGCGAACGCTATCGGACGCATCACGTCGCTGCATCTATCAGACAATGATAGCCACGACACGTCCAGTGAGCGACTACACAGCGCGAGTGATACCGCTGCGCTCCGGGGTGGCGGTTCCGTTGGAGTGCGCTCGGATCCTATGGCAACGATGACCACAAACCCCGAACGCGAGTTGCACGAGTATATCTCGGAGATTTCCGAGCGCACTGACGTTCGGGCAGGTTCTCCGCTGCCTTTGGGAACTCAGGAAAGGGCAGGAGGGGTGAATTTTGCCCTGTTCAGCCGTCACGCGAGCCGCGTTCGCCTGGAGTTCTTCGACCATCCCAAACACAATGTGCCCGCCCGGGTCATCGATCTGGATTCTGCGCGCAACCGTACCGGGGACGTCTGGCATGTCTGGGTGGCGGGGATCGGTCCCGGTCAACTCTATGCGTACCGCGTGGATGGGCCTTACGAGCCCGGCAAAGGCCATCGTTTCAATTTCAACCGGCTTCTCCTGGATCCCTTGGCTACCGCTATTTCGCGGTTGCCGCCGTGGGATTTCGCATCGGCACGCGGATACGACCCCTCGGCGCCGGAGCAAGACCTGGTTCTCTCGACGCGGAACAATTCCACATCGATGCCAAAGTGCGTATGGGTCAACGAGCCCTTCGATTGGCAGGCGGACCAGCCACCCCGGCACCCGTGGTCGAAAACCGTCATCTACGAAATGCATGTTCGTGGCTTCACCATCCATCCCACGTCGGGCGTGAACCATCCGGGGACCTACCGGGGTCTGATGGAAAAGATTCCCTATCTCAAGAGCTTGGGAGTGACCGCTGTGGAACTCATGCCCGTGCAGGAATTCAATGACGGTTCGGTCACGCGCAAGAATCCGCAAACGACTCAACCGCTTAAGAATTACTGGGGATACGATCCCGTGGTGTTCTGTGCGGCGAAAGCCTCCTACAGCAGCTCAGGGGGTTCGAGCCAGCAGAAGCTGGAGTTCAAGGAGATGATCCGGGCCTTTCACAAGGCCGGCATCGAAGTGATTCTGGACGTCGTGTTCAATCACACGGCCGAGGGAGACGAGCTGGGTCCGACGCTTTGCTTCCGCGGGATGGATAACGCGATTTTCTACACGCTGGCGGACGACAAGCGCCATTACAAGAACTACACGGGCACAGGTAACACCATCAACGCCAACCATCCGGTGGTCCGGGACCACATCTTGGCCGCGCTGCGTTATTGGATGGTCGAGATGCATGTGGATGGATTCCGGTTTGACTTGGCGTCGGTTCTCGGCCGGGACCGCACCGGGAAGCTCTTAGCCAATGCCCTGCTGCTCGAACGGATCGCCGAAGACCCGATTCTGAGAGACGTCAAGATTAGGCCTTGCCGTACATATCGTGCTAAAAGTGTACTTCTGATGTCGCGACGCACAAGATATCGCGGCCGAACAATCCCTGTTGATTCAATAGATTACGGAAAGACCTCTCAAAGGAGCGTCTTCTGGTCGATTTCGATGCCGATTTGCCTGATCACGCGGCGGCTGATCGCCCGTCCGATCCCAGCGATGAACGTGGACGAATTTTCTGCATTATGGCCTTGCCGATCTTTGTCGTGGCGACCTCCAAATCGTATTGCGACTGCAAGTTTTGCCAAACCTGTGCGCTGGTCCCGAAGTAACGCGCGAGCCGCAATGCCATTTCGGCCGTCACACCACGTCGACGTGCCACGATCTGTGTGATCGTTGGCCGTGATACGCCGAGTTGCTTGGCCAAGCGATAGGCCGTGAGCCCGAGCGGTTCGAGAAAGTCATTGCGCAGTATGTCGCCGGGGTGCACCGGCCGAAGTTTTTTGGTTGGCATCCCGGAATTCTCTTACCTTTATCAGTGGTAGTCGACGATTTCGGCGTCGAGTACTTCGCCGTCTTTCCACACAAAACACAAGCGCCACATTTTGTTCTGCGCCAACTTTCTTCCCATCGAAAGACTGCGCCAGCGTTTGGACAGGCGCAGCTGCGCCTTCCAGGAGATGTCACGGATGATCTTCGGTTGTCCCTCTTGGCGAACCTCGAGGGGTCGGGTGACTTGCGCCTTGAAGCGATTATTCCACGCGGCCTCCACCAGGATACGTCGCGCATGTTTGTTGCCGCTTTTGGTGATTTCACCCTGCCGGCGGGTGTTGCCTGTGGAGAACTCCGAGGGCACCAGTCCCAGGTACGCCATCAATGCGCGCGGATGAGCAAAGCGGGTCAGATCGCCCATTTCGGCGACGAAGGTGACCGCGGCGACGAAGTCCAAGCCCTTCAGACACATCAGCGCCTTAACCAGCGGATTCATGCGCCAGTCTTCGCACTGCACTCGCAGTGCCTCGGTGATCCGCTCGAGCCGTTCGCAGGCTTCCTTGGAAGCCAACCGATATTCGTTAAAGGCGAGTTCCTGCGCGGGATGTTCGAAGCGAATCGTCGACAGGTATCGATCGTGCGCCTGGCTCCAGGACTTCTTTCCCTGATAGTGGCGTCCATGGCGCAGCATCATCGCCTGCATCTGCAAGCGCACCCGCTGCCGCGCGATGCGCGCATCTTCTCGGGCGCGGACCAGGTCTCGGATCGCCTCGTCCCGTTCATCGGGCACCACGATGCTCGTCAGATTCCCGGAGCGCGACTCACGCGCCAGCAGCAGCGCATCGCGCCGATCGGTCTTGATGCGCTTTTCCGAGGGCTTTCGCGTAATCCTGGAGGGTGCGATGACATCGCACGCCCAGCCTTGCTTGCGCAAGTAGCGCACCCAACCGTAGCCGCAAGGCCCGGCCTCGTACACGACCAGCGTACTTTCCTTGGTGCACACTCGACGCATCGCTTTGCACAGCTCGGCAGGAACCGGATTGATCGTGCCGATAAATCGCGTCGAGGAGCTTTGGGAGATCACCCGCTCGCGTCCTCACGGGGCTGTCCAGGCGGTGCGTGTAGCCATGCAGAGGTTGGGTTTTGAGTCCTTGATCGCCTCGCGTGCTTCGCCGGAGCGCGACGCGGTGTGCGCGATGGTGGCGGCACGGATCATCTGCCCGCACACGAAGCTTGCCACCACGCGCTGGTGGCACACGACGACGTTGCCCGAAGAGTACGGCGTGGTGGAGACGGATGAGACGGATCTGTACGGCGCGATGGACTGGTTACTGGAGCGTCAGGCACAGATCCAAAAGAAGCTTGCCGCCCGACATCTCTCAGAAGGGTCTCTGGCGCTGTATGACTTGAGCTCGAGTTACTTCGAAGGTCGCTGCTGCCCGTTGGCGAAGATCGGCTACAGCCGCGACGGCAAGCGCAATACGGCGCAGGTTAATTACGGATTGCTCACGACTCGGGCCGGTTGTCCGGTGGCGATCTCAGTGTACGAGGGCAACACGGCGGATGTGAACACGCTCCTGCCGCAGGTCAGTCAGCTGCGTGAGGAGTTTGGACTTGAGCGCCTCGTGCTAGTCGGGGATCGCGGCATGATCTCGCACAAAGCGATCGATGAGCTGCGATCGCTCGAGGGGCTCGCCTGGATTACGGCCTTAAAGAGTTCGCAGATCCGCGCCCTCGTTGAGGGCGGCACGCTGCAGCTGGGCCTCTTTGATGAGCGCAATTTGTTCGAGTTCTCCCATCCGGACTTTCCCGGCGAGAGACTCATGGCCTGTTGAGCATGACCACCTTTCTTGATGGCGATTCCGTCTCTGGCGGTCAAGTTTCGTGATGCTTTGATAGGGATCCCCATCGGGGATCTTGATTAGAAGATCCCCTCCGGGGAGTCTCCGGTTTACCAAGACCAAGGAGACAACCGAAGTGTGCCACGGCGTATTGCAAGATCCCGCTTTTTTTCATTTCCTCACCCGCATCGATGAAGAGTTTGCGTCTGCGACCCGTCTGGGGCGTTGCCCCGGATGTGAAGGACCGCTGCACGTAGCGGATTACCCCCGTAAGCCTCGAGGGTGCCCGGCCGCCGTGCGGGAGGATTATTCCTGGCGCTTGAGCTTTACCTGTGGTCGGTGTGACGGCCGCGCGACTTCGCCGTCGGTACGGTTTGCAGGCCGCCGTGTGTATCTGGCGGTGGTGTTGATGCTGGCCTCACCGCCGGGCGGCTCGTCGGGGCAAGGGCTGTGCGAGCTGTTCAGCATCCCGGCACGCACACTGAAGCGCTGGCGAACGTGGTGGCGGGAGGATTTTCCATCGTCGCCGTTCTGGCAGTCGGTGCGCGAACGGTTCATGCCGCCGGTGACGATCATGCGGCTACCGCAGAGTCTGCTGGAACGCTTCGATGCCGGGGCGATGGCGGATCGGCTGGCGCAGGTGCTGCGATTTGTCGCGCCGTTGACCACACGCCTGGTCAAGTAATCCGAAGGTCGCCGTGTACCCGCAGAGGATGCCGATAGCCCTCGTTCAGGCGGCTTTGTAGCCTGCGTTCCCATGAGCGGTGCCTGAAGGATGGCGTCGCAATGGGAGCGACGTTGAGTTCCGAGGACGATCTACCGCAACGAGATCGGTGGGCGCGGCTGCGCTTCGCGATCATCGGACCGCTGCTGGCGGCGCCGCCAGGCGCCGGCGAACTGCGCGATGCCCTGAACGCGTTGGCTGCCAAGAGCTGGCGTCATCCGTTCACGGGGCTCGAGGTTCGCTTCGGCGTCTCGACCATCGAGCGCTGGCTCTACGCCGCCAAGAAGGCCGGCGATCCGGTGCAGGCGTTGCGCAACCAAGTGCGCCGCGACATCGGGCACTTCCCGAGTCTATCGGCCGAGGCCGTGCAGGCACTGACCACGCAGTACCGCGAGCACCCGGGCTGGACCGCCCAGTTGCACCACGACAATCTGCGGGTGACGCTCGACGCCGCCGGCACGAAGTGCCCATCGTATCCGAGCGTACGCCGGTATCTGAAAGCCCAGGGGTTGCTGCGTCGGCGGCCGCCGAAACGCGCCACGGACGGCGCGATTGCCGCCCGCGATCGGCTCGAGCAACGCGAGGTGCGCAGCTACGAGGTCGAGCATGTCCTGCAGTTGCTCCATCTCGACTTCCATCACGGCTCGCGCAAAGTCCTGACCCGCCGCGGCGAGTACGTCAAACCGCTCTTGGTCGGCTTCATCGATGACCGCTCGCGGTTCCTCTGCCATGCCCAGTGGTACACCAACGAGCGCACCGAAGAGCTGGTCCACGGCCTGTGCCAGGCCCTGCAGAAGGTGGGACTCCCGCGTTCGCTGATGACCGATCGAGGCTCGGCGATGATCTCCGGGGAGTTCACCGCGGGGCTCCACCACCTGGGTATCTTGCACCTGCCGACGCTACCGCACTCACCGCACGTCAATGGGAAGCAGGAAAATATCTGGGGTCGCGTCGAGGGACGCCTCCTTGCCATGCTCGAAGGGGAAGCCAATCTCACGCTCGAGCAGCTGAACGTCGCGACCCAGGCCTGGGTGACCCAAGAATATCACCGCACCGTGCACAGTGAACTCGGCGCAACCCCGATGCAGCGCTACCTCGCCGGGCCCAACGTCAGGCGCGAGTGCCCCGGGAGCGAGGAGTTGCGCGCCGCCTTCCGCATCGAGGTCAAGCGCAAGCAACGCCGCTCCGATGGTACGGTGAGCCTCGATGGCCAGCGCTTCGAGATCCCGTCCCGGTATCGCCGTCTCGATGAGATCCATCTGCGCTATGCCCGCTGGGACTTCAGCCGCGTCGATCTGATCGACGCGCGTTCAGGCCAGATCCTCTGCCCGGTGCGCCCCCTCGATAAAGCCGCCAATGCCGATGCGCTGCGGCGGCGCGTGGATCCCACAACCGACATGACCCCGATGCTGGCCGCCGGCATCGCGCCGCTCTTGAAGAAAATGATCGCCGACTATGCCGCCACCGGCTTGCCGCCCGCCTATTTACCCACCGCCGATAAGGATGACCCTGTATGAACCAAAAACTGCTCGCGATGTATGGCCTGAAATGGAACCCTTTCACCCCCGAGGTGCCAACCGAGGCGCTCTACGTGCCGCCCAAAGTCGAGAACTTCTGCTGGCGCATCGAGCAGGCGCACCTGCGCGAGGGCGGCTTCGCGTTGATACACGGTGACCCTGGCTCAAGGCAAAAGCGTGGTCATGCGCCTGCTCGCCGAGCGTCTCGCACGCTTGGCGGATCTGTCCGTCGGCGTCATCCACCATCCGCAAAGCAACTTGAGCGACTTCTATCGTGAACTCGGCGATATCTTCTCGATCTCCATCCGCGTCAGCAACCGTTGGGGCGGATTTAAGGCGCTGCGCGCCCGATGGCTCGATCATCTGGGCTCCGCCAGCCGCCGACCCGTCATCCTGGTCGATGAGGCGCAAGAGATGACGCCGATGGTCTTGAGCGAACTGCGCCTCCTCGCGAGCGCGCGCTTCGACTCGCAATCCTTGCTGTGTGTCGTACTCTCTGGCGATGTGCGCCTCCTCGACAAGCTGCGGCGCGAGGAACTCATCCCGCTGGGCTCGCGCATCCGCACACGTCTCGCCACCGGCGTCGCCACCCGGGAGGAACTGCTCTCCTGCCTCGACCATCTGCTTGCCACGGCCGGCAACGCCGGCCTCATGACCAAGGAGCTGCGCCATACGCTGTGTGACCACGCCGCCGGCAACTATCGCATCTTCATCGGCATGGCGGCCGAGCTCCTGATGAGCGCGGCGCAGCGCGAAATCACGGTGCTCGATGAAAAACTGTATCTGCAGGTGTTCGCCCCGCCGGAGACTCAAACTCCGCGCCGCGCCGCCGGAGCTCGCTGATATGAACAACGAAACCGATCCCTTCGCCTTCCCCGAGCTACCCGACGAGGCCGTTGGTCGCCCTCGATCAGTTCCTCGAGGCCTTCTACAACCACTTCCAAAACCATTACTTCGCCCAAATGCACCGCTGGTACCACGCACTCGATGAACGCGAACACTACCACGATCCCATGCCATCGCCGCCGCTCAAAGACCCGCCGTTCTGATAGGCTCGGAAATGACCGCGGCGCCAACGCCGCGGTCATCATCGTCAATGGCCCATCACCGATCGTGAAAATCAGCCCATCAAATTAGCTGACCACTCTCAGCCTGTCGCAACGCGGATCTGGGGAAGCTGCGCACCCACAAGCGCGAAGCGCTCTTAGAGGCGACCGAGCAGGAACTTAAGAAAATCCGCGCCCGCGTCGAGAACGGCTCGATTTCGGGTCGCGATAAAATCGGGGTGCGGGTCGGCAAGGTCATCAATAAGTACAAAGTCAGCAAACACTTTGACCTCACCATTAAAGACGATAACTTTGAGTTCAAGCGGCTCGAGGAGCAGATCGCCGCCGAGGCCGCGCTCGATGGCATCTACGTAATCCGCACCAGCGTCGCGAAGAAGCAGATGAGTTCAGCCGAGGCGGTGCGCAGTTACAAAGCACTCGCTGAAGTGGAGCGCGCGTTCCGCTCCATGAAAACCATCGATCTGCACATCCGCCCGATCCATCATCATTTGGCCGACCGGGTACGGGCGCACATCTTTCTGTGCATGCTCGCTTACTACGTCGAGTGGCATATGCGCGAAGCGTGGCGGGAGCTGCTGTTTGCCGACGAAGACCTCCAGCGCAAAGCACACCGCGATCCGGTCGCCGCCGCCGAGCGCTCCGCAGCGGCGCTTGAGAAAGTCGCGCGCCGCACGCTCAAGGACGGCTCACCGGTGCACAGCTTTCGCACGCTCCTGCACGAACTCTCGACCATCGTGCGTAACACCTGCGAGACCGCGCACACCACCCAGAGCGGCAGATCAACTTTCCAGATGACCACAGTGCCCAATCCCGCTCAACAGCGAGCGCTGCAGTTATTGCAGTCGATCACCGTGTAGCCACTCGCACGACAGCGCGAAATGCTTCAACTCCATGATCCACCGCAAAATATTTATCCCGGGGCGGAAGAACTTCCGGCTAACCCCTAAGAAGTAAACGTTGGCACCGCACCACCGGCGCACGGTACGATCGCGTGGTCGCGGAAGGGATGCAGCTATGGCGTTACCTGGAATTGCCGCGGTGCAGTTGCCTGCGTGCCGCGCTGCGACAAACTAGGATTCGCCGTCCAGTCTTATTACAAACCGTATGTCCGTGACCTGATTGGTGCTTGCGGGTACAAAGGTATCTTGACTTGAGCGAAACACAATCAATCGCACTAGATGAGAAACGGTCCACACTGTGCGCGTTTCCACGCGGTGGTGAAGCACATGGCCAACGGTGATCACACCCAGCTCATCCCTGCCCTGCGCCGCCATAACGAAGTCTACGATCGGCATCGGGGGGAGCGCGCAGTCAATGTCCTGCCCGAGCTTGCGTCGCTGTTCGCGTGAATTCGTCTGACGCCCGGTCCAGCGGCGCTCCCTCAACGCCGCAGACCCAGAGCACGGGAGCGGACGTGCGCCTCAAGGACATGCGCGAACGGCTCGACGCGGTCTCGCCGTATTTCTGCCTGGCCAAATGGTATCAGGTTACGGTGCACCTGCAGAACGGCCACACGCATTCGTGCCATCATCCGGGAACTCACTTGGTGCCGCTCGAGGACCTGTCACGTAACCCGAGTGCCTTGCACAACACGCACTTCAAGAAGCTGCGACGGCAGGAGATGCTGACCGGCGTCCGGCCCATCGAGTGCGACTATTGCTGGAGGGTCGAAGACGCATCGCCGGGTAACATCAGCGATCGTGTGGTGAAGTCGAGCGACACGTGGGCGGAACCCTCCTTGGAAGCAGCGCGGACCATGCCTTGGGACAGCGATGTCGTGCCCACCTATGTCGAGGTCAGTTTCTCGAACGTCTGCAATTTCAAGTGCAGCTATTGCGGTCCCTGGGCGTCTTCGAAATGGAGCGAAGAGGTCAGGCACCACGGGCCCTATCCGACGTCGGGTCGCTTCAACAACCTCGAACTCCTCCTTGCGAAGAAGCAAATGCCGATTGCGGAGCGAGAACAAAACCCCTATGTCAATGCATTTTGGGCTTGGTGGCCCGAACTTTATCCGAAGCTTAAGGTGTTTCGCATTACCGGCGGGGAACCGCTGCTCAGCAAGCACACAATGCGCGTACTGAATTGGATTTTCGAGCATCCACATCCCGACCTGCAGCTGTCGGTCAACTCGAATTTGGGTGTGCCTGAGCGTCTCTACGCCGAGTTCCTCGATATTGTCGGCAAGATCGTCGAGCGCGGTTGTGTCAAGACTTTCGAGTTCTACACGAGCGTCGACGCCCATGGTCATCGGGCCGAATACATCAGAAACGGCCTCAACTATCCAACGTGGCTGGCGAACGTACGCCGGTTCTTTGAGGTCGTTCCGGACCAGCACCTGGTAATCATGTGCGCCTTTAACGCGCTGTCCGTCACGTCCTTCTTGCGCCTCTATGCCGACGTGTTGGAGCTCCGCAGAACCAATCCCGATACCCGTCCGTCTGCCGACCCCGGCGGACGTATCCGCCTCGATCTGCCATATCTGCGTCATCCGGAGCATCAAAGCGTCATGGTCCTGCCCCCGGCTTATGGGGAACGCGTGGACGAAATCATCGCCGAGGTGCAAGCCGTGCCTGATGCGCTGGAAATGGAACTGGTTCAGATCGCCCGCATACGCTCGCTCATGCGCGCGCCCTGGCCGGAGCCGAAACTCCGCGTGGCGCGGAGCGATTTCTTCCGCTTCTTCGCCGAACACGATCGGCGGCGTGGGACGAACTTTCTCGCCACTTTTCCTGAGATGGCGGGCTTCTGGCGCATGTGCTCCGAACTGGCCCTGTGACCCGCTTTCGCCGGCACGCCTGGTTGGTGAAAACATGAGCAAGATCCCTCCCGCCGAACGCTACGCCGCTGCCGCGGACCTGCAGGTGATCACTTGCTTCTTCAACCCTGCGCGCTATAGAACTAAACGGGAGAACTACGAGCGGTTCATGGCCCCGCTCCGCGCCGGCGGCGTGCCCACACTGACGGTCGAATGTGCGTTTGGTGCTGACGAATTCGAGCTTCCCGCGGGCCCGGAGGTGCTGCGCGTCCGCGGCGATTCAGTCATGTTCCAGAAAGAGCGCCTCCTTAATCTGGCGCTCCCGCATCTGCTACCGAGCTGCACCAAGGTCGCGTGGCTCGATGCTGACGTTCTATTTGAGCGCGCCGATTGGTTGGCGGCCGCATCCGAAGCTCTGAACGAAGATGTCGTGATTCAACCCTTCGAGCGCTGCTATCGTCTTCCGCGGGGGTCTCTCGCGTACGATGGCTGCGGCCGCAGCTGGGACAGTTTTGCGGCCGCTTACGGGCGCTCGCCGGGCCTGTTCACTACCGGTCGATACACGGAGCACGGTCATGTCGGTTTCGCGTGGGCGGCGCGCCGCAGCCTACTGGACAAGGTGGGCCTACGTGACGCCGACCCAAGCGGTCACTCCGACCACTTGATGGCACACGCCATGCTGGGCGACTGGAACACAATCTGCTTTCGCCGGCTCGTCGGCGTAGCCGGTCCTTACGCGGAATCGACGCGCCGCTGGGCACGCCGATTCCACAATGAGGTCCAGGGGCGCCTGGGCTACGTGCCAGGAGCGCTCCTTCATTTGTGGCACGGCCGCATCGCAGACCGGCGGTACTACACACTCGCCTTGCGCTTGCGCGCCTTTGGCTTTGATCCGGGCCAGCACTTGCGCCTCGACGGTACAGGACTGTGGGTCTGGACCGACGCGGCCGCGGAAATGAACGACGAATACGCGCGCTACTTCGCGGGCCGCCGAGAAGATGCATGATGTAATCTCAGCAAACTCTAAAAGATGCTGATGCCGTGAATGGCCCCAAAGCGTTGCGCATCCTCCCAGGTGTTCACGAGCGGTTCTCCCTTGATGTTCAAGCTTGTGTTAAGCAACATTGGGCAACCCGTCTTTTGGTAGAAACGATCGAGGAGCGCGTAAAAATTCGGATTTTGCGCTGCGGTGACGGTTTGCACCCGAGCGGTGCCGTCGACATGGGCAATCGCCGGAAAGGACTCCGGGCGTCGGATCGGGGCTACGAACTGCATGTAGGGTGAGGTCGGGACGGGCAATTCGAAATAGGCGTGTGCATGCTCCTCCATGATTGCAGAAGCGAATGGCCTGAACAGTTCTCTGTGCTTGATGTCGTTGACCCGGTCCTTGACCTCGGGCCCGCGCGGATCCGAAAGCAGGGAGCGGTTGCCTAACGCGCGTGGGCCAAATTCAGCGCGTCCTGTGGCGATACCGATGACATCGCCGCGCAATAGGCATGCGACCGCACCATCCAAATCGAAGGGGCGGCTGATGTTGTGACCTAGATAGGTGTGGCGCCAGTTTAGCGGCTCGCGGCGATACGCGGCTACAGCCCCAATGCTCGAGCCGGCATCTCCTGGATTGGGAAAGACCCAGATGTTATCGAAGGCGCCATCGCGTGCGATCTTCGAATTGGCTACGCAATTGAGAGCGACGCCTCCACCGAGTGCGAGGTTCTTCAAACCGGTTTGCGTCGCGATCCAGCGGACCAGGCTGCATAGATATTGTTCGGTCACAACCTGAATGCTCGCAGCAAGATCTCTCACCGCGTCGATCTCTGGTCGCCAGGAGCGAATGCCCCGATGGACGTTCCGGTTCAATCTGAAGTTCGGCGCCGCACTGTCTGCTATGAAGTCGGAGCGGATGAGATCCGCAAATCGTGGCTCTCCGTACGAAGCCATGCCCATGAGGATGTATTCCTCTTCGTTCGGCTTTAATCCGCATCTTTGCGTGAACGCGCTATAGAGCAGACCCAAACTGTGTGGATATAGTTGTCTCCAAAGGCATCGGAGTGTGCGGCTGCGGCCTTCCCATACGCTGATGGTCGTCCATTCGCCAATCGCATCGATCACCGCCACTGCTGCATTTTCGAAGGGGCTGGTGAAGAAGCTGGCGGCGGCATGGGCGTGGTGATGGCCAACATAGGCCACAGGAACCGTGATGCCGAACTTCTTGCGCAGATAGGCGGCGCCGTCAATCCGGAAGACCTCATCGTACTGTCCCGCAAATAGTTTCCGCGCTCGCTTCAGGAGTGGTCTTTCGTACCAAATAATCCTCTGAGGTTCGCCGTAGGACAACGCGTCCTTTATGAGGTCGTCATTAAGATGGGGATCGTTCTTTATGCGGCTGTAACGCTCGGCGTGTGCGGCAAACAGGATTTCTGAGCCCTGGATGACGGCGAGTGCGGCATCGTGCTCGTTGGCACTGATCCCGAACGTGACTGTCTCAGTAGATGAACGGGTCACGCTTGTGGAGCTCTTTCAGTCGCTTTCTCGTGGCTCTTGAAGCGGCACGCTTGCGGGCCCATTGGGCAATGACCCCTCGCCAGAAGTCGATGATCCGTTTCATAACAAGCGCTTCTCTCTAATGAAGTCTAAGAGGCATGTCGCCCACCTCTTATGACCTTCCTCGAGCGGGTGTAGAAGGGCGCCTATCGGGACGCCGGCATCGCGGGAATAGCTGCTGAAGCTCATTTTCGGGTCCATGAAGTGGAAGAATCGATCGCGGTTGACAGAGCGCGTCAGCGGCACTAGTTCCGGATGCAACTCGCAGAACGGCATCGCATGCGAGAAGCAGAAGCGGATCGAATTGCTCACCAGGAAGCTTTGCAGGGAATTAACCGTTATGAGGAAGCGCGTCATTGTTTCCCGATCGCACCAAAATGATTTGATGATCAGCTTGCGTAACTGCACGAGATCCGGTGTCGCGTCAGTGGCTTCATGGTGTATGTGCAGGGTACGCCAGAACCGGTTAAGATTCGGCGTGTGCTCCTCACTGGATAATGCGAATTCGCGCCGATCAGGAGCGCTCCAACCAATCAGCACGAAGAGCTCTTCGGGGCCTCCACCGCTCTGAAGATACTCGCAAATCCAATGCATCGAAGTTCTCAAGATCCTGCAGTTGCTGCTGCCGCCTAGCGAAGCGTTGAAAAGATCAATGCCAAAGCTCTTGGCGATCAGGCTCGGATAGGATGACTCCGCTGCGTCTGATAGCTCGTCTCCCCACGTCATGGAACAGCCATTGGCATAGAGAAGCATAGTCAGTGATCCTGTTACTTCGAAGCCATTCCAGGGATGGCGCAAAAACCCGAGGTGCGGGGCTCCGCTGGAGCGCAGCCGTTGGTCGCTTCTATCTCAGCATGCACCGCCTCGGCGCGGGTGCGCGGTCTCGCGCAATCGAGCCATCAGCTCGTCGATTGCCTCGCTCTGGGAGCGGCTTACCTGCGACATGCGAATGGCTCCCAGTGCCTCGGCGATGTCCTGAGGCGACATTCCCTGGTCTCCTGAAGTCCGCAGAAGCGCCTCGATTGTGGCCTGGAAAGACTCGAGAGATTGCTTGGTCTCGGGGACGAGCGAGTCCAGAAAAACTTGCGTCGCGCCCCAGTCTTCGGAACATGCGAACGCGTCAAGGAGAGAAATAATGGCCTGCGCGCGTTTGGCGGGCAGGTCCATTGGCAGGATGCTGCAGAGCGGCTTGACGATCTCGAATCCGAGGGGCGGATGCAACGCGTGGGCGATCAGCGCATCCATCAGCGTGCTCGCCGCTCTGGTCGCGTCTCGGCCCGGGCGCGGCTCCCTGCTGATCCAGCGCGCCAAGGTGATGACCGCGTGTACCGGCAAGGACATTTCGGTTGCGATACCCAGTACGGTGTCATCGACGGCTGTCGCGGCATGCTCTACGTCGTGCGCATCCCACACGGTGGATAGGACCGCTTGAGCTGCGTTGCGAGCAAAATTTGCGGGAGCCAACGAAGCGCCCTCCGCGTTAACCCGCTCTCGAAACCTTGGATCGCGGAGTTGCTCCAGAGTCGACACCACGACGCTGCCGCGGAGATCTTCGGCGTCAAGAACGATCGCGGTGCCAGATTGGACGGCCCGCCGGACGCGGGCCCACTGATCGTTTGCTGTCTTGGTCTGTCGGATCCAGGCAGTAGGAACACCGGCAAACTGGAGCTCGTTGAAAGAGTTGTACCCGGCAGTGCAGATCGCAGCATCGAAGCCGAGCATCAACTCGGCGCTGGGGCCGTTGAGCCAAGTGATTCGCGGTCCCTGTAGAAGTGAACCGAAGTACAGCGGCCCGCCGCCGATCACAATATGCACGTCTGGAATATCCAGCACCGCGGTGCAAATCGACAGCAGCAGTTCCTGCGAGTTAGGGTCGCTGCCGCTACCCGCCGAAACATACAGCACGAAGCGTTGTGGAGGTGCGCCGAGACGCTCGCGAGCGTCCCAGCGCTCTAGCAGTTCGACGCGCTCGCGCGACATAATGGGTCCGACCCAACGGATGCGACCGGGGTCGGTCTTGCCGAAAGGCAATCCAGTCACGCCTTCCTGGTCAGGCACCAAGACCAGATCGTAAAGCGGAAGCATGGCCTGAAAGTCTGCCGCCTCGGCAATGTCGTGCGAGTCCGGGGGGTAGATAAACACGCGCTTTCTGCAGAGGTCGAAAGCGTTCAGCAGCTCGCCAAAGGCCCCGCGGGGCCATGTATCGACGATCAGGATATCGGGTTGCAGAAGTCCGAGCGAATGCCAGATCCATTGCTTGGCAAGCGCCAGGTAGCGATGCCGTTCGAGCTCTGCGGTTTGGGCAGCAGTAAGTGAGGGGATTTTGAACGCGGCCATGCGTTCGGCGAACATCACATTGTCCGCTTCTGTTGAGGTCAGGAAGTACGGCTCCACCACATCGCCGTGTAGCGCGCCGTATCGTCGAAGCCAGCGATTTATCGCCACCAGCCGCTGTACGTGCCCGAGGCCGACACCGTTAATTGCGTAATTTACTACAGTGAGGCGGGCCACCTTAACGGGAGTCGAAAGCGTCTAATACATGCCGCTCGACGCGAACAGCAGCGCGGTGCCGTCCGGCTCCGTGAGGTTCAACGAGCCCGGAGTGGCTGCGGCTTCGGCGTCCGCTCGTGCGGCGACGTGAGGTCCGTTACCTGGGACGCGATGGTCGGCTGCGCTGCTTTGGACAGACCGCTCGCGCTTTGCGCGATTACGCTCCACCGCGTCGACCAAAGTGTCAAAGCCCTTTGCGTCGACGAACGCCTGCAGCGCGATCGCAAGTTGCCGGCCACGGCTTGGAATGCGCTTAAGTCGCATTCTCAGCTCTGCCGCGTCAGCCGGGAGTTTCGCCGGCGCGCCGAGAGTCGCCATTACGCCATATGCGTTAGCGGCCGACTGGCCGTCGCTTATTCGAACCTGTGCCTGTCTCATCGCACCCTCCATCACAGCAACGCTATTTATAGCAAAGATCTAGGCCCGCAGGGAAGATCCGTGTAAAAACCTGCCACAGCGCTCCTACCCCTCTTCAGAGACCGATTCGTCGCGGCCGGTAGCGGCCGCCGCTCTCGCCATTCCGGACCTCGCCGCATTGATCTTCTCGGCATATTGCAGCGGCATCCGCGGCGACTTCCATCCGCCGGCCTGCGTGATCGCCGCTAAGTCAATGTCGAGTTCCGCGAGATCCTGCGCGGCGCCAACCCGCGTGGAGTGCCCACTGACCTCGGCCACGAATCGCGCCGGCATGCCGATCCACTGTGCCACGCGTTTGAAGATCGGCGCGATACTGCCCGGGTGTAGCCCATCGCCAATGTCATCTCGACCAATCAACCGGCGAAATATCGGCCCTTCGCCGATCTTGGCATGCTCGAGCCAGATCTTGAGCCATTTCACCGTCTCGCGCGAGAGATAAGCCACCCTCCCCTGCCCCTCCGCATCGGTCTTACCCCGGCGGATCAGCGCCTGGCCGGTGCCGTTTGGCCAGAACTCAATGTCTCGCACCTCGAGCGCCACCAGCTCCCCGCGACGCGCGAGCGTTTCGTACGCCACGCAGAGCAGTGCGCGCTCCCGATCCGCTCGCAGCCCCTCACCTGCGCTCCCAATAAATTCCTTGATCTCCTTCCAGCCCAAGGCGCGCGCTTGCGCCTGCCGGGCTGAGGTCTCCCGGCCCATCTTTTTTAGTGCCAACCTCACCGCTTCGCCGGAACAAGGATTCAGTAACCCAGCGCCAATGTGCGCTCGCCCGATGGTGGCGATGTAGCGCCGCACCGTCGCCGGCTTCTTGCCCGCCTTCACTTCGTGCTCGATGAAAGCGCGGATGGTGATCGGGTCCGCCGGCAGAAACGACTCGCCGCGCCGATCGCAAAACGCCTGGAATATCGCCCCATCAGCCTTTTGCGCCCGCAAGGTGTTCGCCGAGTACGCTCCCTCGGCCATCCCCTGCCATTCCCGCAGGCGTTCAAGCGGCTTCATCGCCGGTTGCGCAGGCGTTGTCACCGCAAAAGATTCAGGCCGACTGTCGAGTTCAGTATTCTTTGGCCAATAATTTCACCGATTTGTCACTCGACTGGGCCCGTGAATCGCACCGTATCGCCTTGAGATCCTTGCTGATTCGCGTGAGTCGAACTGCCGCGGCTCTGGTGCATCTGGGGGCGTCCGGTAGACTGCTGGATCGTTTTGCCCGAGGTGCCGGATGACGAAGCCGATCGCGCGTGACTCGATGTACCGGAAGCGGGTCTTCGACGCCGACATCATTGAGCTGTGCGTGCGGTGGTATATCACCTATCGGCTCTCATATCGGGACCTGGTGGAGATGATGGCCGAGCGTGGGATCAAGGTCGCGCATTCGACGATCCTTCGCTGGGTCACTCGGTACGTGCCTGAGTTCGAGAAGCGCTGGAGCCGGTTTTCCAAAGCGGTCGGCACCTCGTGGAGGGTTGACGAGACGTATGTCTCGATTAAAGCCAAGTGGCATTACCTGTATCGCGCCGTCGACAAACATGGAAAGACTGTCGACTTTCTGCTCCGACGCGACCGCGGTATCGCGGCAGCGCAGGCGTTCTTTCGCAAGGCACTCGCCTCGGTCGCTCCGCGGGTGCCGCGCAAGGTGACGCTCGACGGCCACGTGCCGAGTCGTCGCGCGTTGTGGCTGCTGCGACGGGAGCATCCGTGCTGGCGGAACGTGAAGGTACGGACGAACAAGTATCTCAACAACCTCATCGAGCAAGATCACCGTGCGATCAAGAGGCGCTGTGTATCGATGGCAGGATTCAAGTCGTTCGCGAATGCGGCGATTACGATCACTGGCATCGAGCTCGCCCATCGTATTCGAAAGGGACAGTTCTCGTTTGGGCGAGGTCGGCGCCGTCGCGATTGGTCGCGGAAGGCGCAATGGGCTATGGCACTCGGATAGATGAGAGGTTCGAAACGGAAAGGCCTCAGCACCACCGAGATATCCCGAGATGCACCAGAGCCGATGCGGGGTCACCGTTCGTCGCCAAGACTGTGTAATACCCCAATCGCATGTCATCGCCCGTCGAGTCCACTGTGTCGCGCTCCTCAGATGGAGCGCATTCCTTCGGCCACGTTCTCGACCTGGCGTGTATCCACGCAGTTACACTGGCCTCAAGGCCAGACATCCGCTAGAAGAGGTGAAGCGCACCAAGCCTTTCCGTGAACCGACTGTATACTAAGTGTGTGGGTACCAAACTCTCCGCAGCGAACCGTTATCTGCGCAATCCCGAGGTGCGGGAACGGACAGTGACCAGGTCCGTCGCAACATCGTCCGCGATCGAGGGAATTCGAGCGCCGTTCGGACGCGGCGCGAAAACCGGCGCAAGCAGCAAGATCCGCCTCAAACGGAAGAAGTCTTAGCAACCGACTTCAGCGTGCGCGCTATGACTTCGCGAAATATCTTGGTCATCGGATCATAGTCGCGGCTCAATCCGGCGTGAACTGCGGTAATGTATTCTCGTTTCTTGGCGCCTCGGATTCCTCCAAAATCCAGAGCCGGCAACCCGGCTTGCAGCCCCATCAACATTGCGAGAAGCCGCGCGCAACGCCCATTGCCGTCGCGAAAGGGGTGAATCAGGATAAGCTCAGTATGCACGATCGCCTAAGCGGTTGCCTGCGCAGTGGTTGTATCGAAGCTGCATGGCGTATATTCCCGGAGCGGCCCGCGCTCGAAGTCCAGCATCAATCTCGGTACTTGGCCTCGCGGCCGCAAACATAAAAGCGCCCTTGGCGATGTTTACTCCCCGGTATTCGCCCGCCGACTCATAGATCTCCCCTAGCCAGGTCTGGTGCATCCGGCGGATTTCGCCGGCCGTGAAGCGCTGATCCACCCGCGTTTCGTCGATTATCTGCTGGGTCGCGATCAGCAATGCTGCGGATTCTCTTCGCTCGAGCTCTCGCACCGAAGTAATACCGAGTCGATTGCGGAGTACGCGGCCGCGTGAGCCAGTTTGAAATTCCGCCTCCGGCCCAACAGCATTATAGCGTCCAGCCACGGTGAGCCTTGTCTCTCATGACTCGACTGACGTATATGGCGAGACAGCTTTCTTGATGATCACTATATGCGACGCCTCGCTTCCCTCATTCACCGACCAACTGGAGAAGCTTCTTTCCCTGCATCCGCTCAAGCCAGCGCTGCCTTGCCGCGACCGATTGTCTCCAACCTCACGGTGCCGTTGGCGGATAGCGACGCGCGTTTTGATCCTGCGACCGCGGATGTAATCGGCAGCGAGTGCAATTCACCCCACACGAATCGCAACCCCTCGATGAAGTCGGCCACCGTGAATTCGTCTTTCTCATGGTAGTCTCTGGAAGCGGGAGCACGAAGAGGGGCGTGAAGAAGGAATTCAGATGGAGCGCATCCCTTCGGCCACCTTTGCAACCTCACGTAGAAACTCATCGTGCAGCTCGGGTTTGATTGCGCGGCGCATCGTGCTCTCGACGATACCGGCCAACAGGATCGCGAGATCAGAAGGAGTTCCGTCGGCGCCCCGCACGGCGTCTATGAGCACCGGCGGAATATTCGCGCGAAATTCGTTGATGATCGCAGTCATTGCTTCGGCTCTGGCAGTGTCAGCCAGAAATCCTCTGATATCGTCCTGCGCCGCCGGGTTGACGACATACACTTTGGAGCGAACGGGTACGTCTAGCGGATCGGCCGCACTCATCCAACCCAACGCGACCATCTCCGACCACAGCCTGTCGTTATTAGACCCCGGGGTGGTCGTTAACATGGTCGGTCGGTCCGGACTCAGCTCAGTCAGCGCCGCTTGCAGGATCGAGAGATCCGCTGGCGTTGCGGTGCGAGCAACTGCCTGGAGAGTTTGCCTCTGCTTATCGTTCATTGTTTCAGGATCCCGGCGTGAGAAACTCGCAGGTGACTCCGTTTGATTTTGAAAGCCGTTCGTCCAATGTTGAACGCGGGAGCTTGAGCGCTTCGGCAAGGGCGACGTACCAGGCGTCGCAACTCGTCATGTTGTGGGCAGCTCCCAAACACGGTCGGCAAAGGGTGCGAACGAAAACAGCTCCATATCGAGCTGCATCAGATCAGCTTGCGCCGCGTTCGCCTCCGGCGTGGCAATTAGCTCTGCCCCCTCCAGACGGCGAAATATGTTCGTAGCTTCAGCACGTGCCAGCTGAGACGGGTATAGCGAACCTCTTGCTAGAACGTTCTCCGCCCAAGCGCCGTGGGAGCCGCTGTCAAGCAGCGCCGCCACGAGCACAGACGAATCAACAACAGTGCTCAACGCCGGTCAGCCTTTCTGTTCTTGAGAATCTGCTCGGAGGAGACGCGAGTTTGTGTGGCGCGCTTTCTCTTGCGCACCTGCTGCGGCTGCAGCCAGGCGTCTGCCGACGGGCGCGCAGCCAGCCGCTCCAGCTCGGCGCGCAAGAATACTTGCATCGATTTCCCTTGCAAAGCCGCACGGGCGGCCAGCTCGTCGCGGACTCTCTCGGGAACATCACGGATGGTAATCTGGATCGCCATGCTTGCATAAATGACAGCATTCAGTGCATCTTGCAAGCGTATCTGCAGGGAGGGAAATTCTATTCGCGCATATCCCGTTGAATTTGTTACAGCTCCATTTAGCCAAAGAACAAGTCTATCCTCAAATTACCCGGTCGAAATCGTGGCCGTTGGCGGACCGTTGACGGACGTCTATAGACATCTTGCGCATAGCACGGGCCGGCAGTAAGTCGATCAAGACGCACTTACCGAGCCGCCGGATTCACGTCGAAGCGCGCCGGAAAGTGCTCCGCGGAAATCTGGCGTGCGGCGGCTTGCTGACCGATTTGCAGAAGCCGCGCGCCGTTCTCGGGACGGTCCATGGCAGCGATCGACTCGACGTCCGCCCGCTCGAGTTGCAGACCGAGCTCGCGGGCAAGCCATTCTTGCGCGAGGGGCGCATCGTAGCGCAGGTAGTGCAACAGCGACTTGCCGCCGATCACGTCATCGGCAAGATTACCCACCTCCCCATCGATGGGCCACGGGGTCGGTGAATCGCTCATCCATTGCAGCATCGCCTGGCCGAGTTGGTCGCTATCATTCATCAGCGAACGCAGGGCCGCGATCGCAAGCACGATGGCGGGACTACGCTTAAGGGATTGCTGCTGCGGCTTGAAGGGCGTGGCTCCGGTTCCGATCGACAGCAGCATCAAGCGGTCGGCTCCAAGCGGCCATTGAAAACCGTAGCCCTTCAGCGTAGCGAGCATCAGCATCGATATCGCCGGATTGTTGTGTGGGCTGACCCCGCCGTCCACGAACAGTCCCTTCACGCCGGGCGACACCTGAATGAACTCGGGAGCGAAGTAGGTGGGAGCCGCCGTACTGGCCCGAAGGATGTCGGCGAGCAGCCACTCGCTGTTGCTGACGAAATCCTCGCTAGGATTGGGCGCAGAAAAATATCGTCCGCGCGGATGATTGTGAAACATCCAGACGCTCCCTGTGTCGAGTCTCTTGGCCACGATGCCGAGGCCGCATCGGATCTCATCCGATCCCAGAGTGATTGCACCGAAAACGCGGCGGATCACCGCACGGAGCGCGTCTGCGTCAAACTTCGGGGCCCAGAAGCCGCCGAACCAGGGCTGCTTGCGAAATCCGCGGCCTGCTAGCTCTAGATACAGCGCAATCACCTCATCAACCGGCTTTCCGAGGCTGAGCAGCGTCGCGATCAGTGAGCCGGTGGACGTGCCTCCCATCAGGTCAAAGTAATCCGCGAGGCAGAAGTCGTTGCGCCCGCTGCGCTCACGCAGTATGGCTTCGATCCGCCGCAGAAACCCCAGCGAGATCAGTCCGCGCACTCCCCCGCCGTCGAGGGCTAGAATGCGCTTGGGTTCCGCCGAGAAGAAATGCCGTTCACGGATCGCGCGTGCCGAGCTGGAAGCGGGTGGCTCCATGGGGTTTCCGCACGGTTATCCAGGTCGGCGGTTCCGTCCGGCAAGCGCGGATGCATCGACCGCGGCGGTAGGCTGCTGCGAGGCGAGCGCCGACCGCCGATCGGCGTTGATGAGATCCTTGATTCGCTGGCCGGTGAGCTCCTGTTCGGCGATCAATTCCGAGCTTATGCGCTCGAGCGCCGCCCTATTCGCCTTCAGCACTCCGAGTATCTCTCGATACGCCTCCGCCAGAAGCTGATCCACCTCCAGCAGCTGCTCGACCGATGGCGTTGTAGTCCAATGCAGGCTGCTCTTTGGACCCAAGCCGGAGTTACACACGACACTGATAGCCAGCCGGGTTGCCACCGCAAGGTCGCTCGATTCACCACCGCCCGCGCCGCTGCTCACATCATCGCCGCCGAACACGAGCTCCTCGGCCGCCCGTCCGGCGAGCACCGTGCGAAGCCGAGAGTTGATCTGTGCCCTGGTGAGCAACATGCTGTCGACAGGCACGGTGGCGGTAAAGCCCAGCGAACCGTCGGCGCGCGGGATGATGGAAACGTAGGCCGGCGGGGCGTTGTCCTTGTCGCCGAGCAACGCACTCAGGGCGTGGCCGGCTTCATGCACGGCAACGCGCCGCATGTCATCGGCGTTCAACCGGAACAAGCCGTCGCGCTGCCGCGGTCGCCGTGTGACCTCCGCGGTGAGATCCGCCTGAGAGATCTTGCGGCCTTCCTTGCGTGCGCGTCGTGCAGCACCCCGCACGAAGAACTCCACATCGGCTCCCGTCAGCCCGAAGGCAAGCTGCGCGAGCAACAACTCATCGATGTCTTGGCCGACCAGCGAATCATTGCGATAGGGCTTGAGATGAAATCTGAAGATTTGCTCGAGCGCCGCAATACTGGGTCGCGGAATGCTGATCGTTTGGTCCAGACGTCCAGCGCGGCGCAGCGCCGGGTCCACTTTCGAAGCATGGTTGGTCGCGGCGATGACGATGACCGGCTCCTCGGCGTCCATGCCCTGCATCTGTTCGAGGACTGCATTGATGACTTCGGTGTGATAGAGCGCATTGTGGCCCGTCGCCAATTCCCGGCTTCCGATGCTGTCTATCTCGTCGATGAACAGGATTGCGGGCGCATAGCGGCGCGCCTCGTTGAAAGTTTCGCGAATGGCACGCAGATGCGAGTCAAGCGAGCCCGCACTCTGCCATTGCGCGGCGCTTGCCCGAACGAACTTCACATCGCAGGAGCGGGCGATGGCCCTGACCAGCGTCGTCTTGCCTGTGCCGGGCGCGCCAACCAAGAGAAATCCCCGATCGACCGCGGACCAGGGAATCTTGCCGCTGCGCGCGGCCGCGATATCCGCGATCAGATCCTCGGCGATCTCACGCGCTTCGCCCATGCCGTGCAGCTCATCCAGTCGAGGCGATTCGCCGGGCGACATCTGAGCCAGGCGCTCCTGGCTGCGCCCGCGCAGATACACGATGGTCTCTTCAGCCGACAATGCCAGGCGAATTGGTGCGTGAAAGTCCGTGTGCCGCAAGTAGCGCGGCCAGTCCGCGTTGGGAGCGTCCCAACCTGCGGGCGGCGCAACGCTGAACGTTCGCTTGAATATCCGCGGGAACAGTTTCCCGTCGATCCGCGGCAGCTTCAGGACCAGGTCGCCGACCTGCTGCAGGTCGCTCGGAACTTCCCCCAGTCGATCGCAGCCAATCAGCACCACGGCGGAATCTAACCCAAGCCGATGTGCGGTCCATTCCGCGTCCCACAGTTTGCGGTACGCGTGAAAGGAAATGAGGCGCAGCTTCTTGGGCTCGCTGCAATTCACCACGCAGCATCCATCGTCATGAGCGCTCGCGTAAGCGCGTCCGATGTCGGAGTCGGCAAACAATTTGCCATCCGGATCGATGATGCCCGCAACGATATCTTCGATGAACGGAATGTCCGACTCGATGATGATGACCGGGGTGAATTCAGTCGCGAAGCGGGCCAGGACGGCAATTGCGCCGGAGGCCTCCGACTTCGAATTGAATCGCTGCAGTAGCGTGTGAGCGAGCCGAGCCTCTGTTGCCTCGGTGAGCAGTACCGAGACCATCGCCTCGGTCGTCTGCCGATCGCTGCGCGAACCCGGTCCCATCGCCGCGGCCGGCAGCAAAGCGTCGGGCACCGGGTCCTCCGGCTCTTCTGCCAGGGGCGGATTGCTCGGATATTCGATCCCATCGAGCGACAGCACGCTGGTGTCGTCGATCATTTCAATGTCCGCGCCGACCGTCACCCGGAATACGGTCTTGAAGAGTGTGCCGTTGTACGTCATTGCGGCAGTGACCCGGAATCCACCGTCCTCCTCGACCGCTGCAAACGGGCATTCGGCGACGGCCTTTCTGGCCTCCTCGAGCCTCTCCGCCGCCGCGGTCGCAGCCGCCAATCGCTCCGGCGCATCCACGAGATTGAACGAGCCGTCGGTCCCCCAAACGAACAGGCAAAAGAATCGCACGTAATAGAGCACGGTCGCGAAAGTGAGTACCGGCGACTCGACCTCGTTGGCTCGATGAATCGGAGCGGATGTGCCGTCGAGCCACAGACAGTGCTCGTCACTGAACAGCAAGAAAGCGCGTCCAGAGAAGTGCTGGGAAGCGACTTGCACATCCACGAGCTCGAAGTGGCGGTAGAACGGCAGGCGAGCCCTCGAGCAGCGGCTCAGCTCGAGCTCGCGGAATGCTTCCGGTGCCCGCGAAATCAGCGCGGCTGCGAGGCGGCTTTGAAAAGCCTCGTCGCAGGAGTTCCACCGGATGTTGGGGCCAAGAGATTGCTCCATTGAGGAATACCAGTCTAGTGCAAACGAGCGGCGCCGTCGCCGGGATCCCCATCCCCTGGCCGCTGCAAGCCGTAGGAATCGAATAATTCACACACCCGATCATGAGCCGCCTCGGGATCGGCGCCCGCCACCTGCAATAACTGCTCGTACAGAGTGAGCACGGATTGGTAGCGCTCGTGCCAGCTGCCGGACGCGCGGCGGTCCGCCAGCACGAGCTCCAGAGCCTCTCGGGCCAGCGCCTCGGCCTCGGGTGTGCGGCCAGTGCCGTCGAATGACAGCGCGATCGATAGCTCGTAGAGCCAGCTGATCAGCGCCGGATGAGCGACCCCGACCGCCGCTCGTGTATTGGCGAGGCCCTCACGCAGCAAGGGCTCCGCTTCGCCGAAGCGTCGGGCTGCCATGAGCAGGCTCGAGAGATTGGCGAGGTCCGCCGTGACTTCGGGGTGCTTGCGTCCAAAGCTCTTCGTGTCGATGTCCAGCGCGCCTCGCAGCAGCAGTTCGGCATCGGCAACCCGGTCCGTTTTCTGAAGCAGCACCGCATAAGCGCACAAGTCGGCGGCGACTTTGGGATGGTTGTAGCCGTAGCTCGCTCGATCGATGGCCAGCGCTCGCACCAGCAGCGGCTCGGCCTCCGCGAGTCGATCGGTGTCGCGCAGCAGCGAGCCGAGATTGCCGAGATCCGTGGCCACCTCGGGATGCTCCCCACCGTAGCTCGCCATGTCGATCGCAAGAGCGCGCCTCAGCAGCGGCTCGGCTTCCGCGAGCCGATCCGTGCTCCTGAGCAGCATCGCCAGATTATTGAGGCAGGTACTGAGGTCTGGGTGATCAGGCCCCCGATTGGCCTCGAGAATCGCCAACGCGCGCCGCAGCAAGGGCTCGGCCTCATCGGGTCGGCCGATGTTCTGCACCAGCCCTGCGAGATTGGTCAACACCGTGGCAAGCTCAGGGGCACTGGGTCCGTCGTGGGCTTCGATGACGCCGAGGGCTTGCCGCAACAAAGGCTCCGCTTCGGCCGGCCGATCAGTGGCTTTGAGCCACAGCGCAAGATTGTTGAGCGGGGCGACGATCTTGGGGTGGTCCTCGCCGTAGTAGGATCGAGCGGTCTCGAGGGCGCGGCGCGCGAACGGTTCGGCATCGGCGAACTGGGCGGTATCCGTCAGCAACAAGGCGAGATCGTTGAGATCCGATACCACATCGGCAGGGTCCGCTCCCTGCGCAGCCTCATCGATGCCGAGGGCACGCCGCAGCAGCCGTTCGGCGCGCTGCCAGCGCGCCACCGACCTCAAGCCGCTCGCCGCATAGCGAAGTACCTTGGCCGCCTGGGGATGATGCTCGTCCGCCCATTTTTCCGCCACCCCCGCGACCACGTCCAACTCCCAGGCGATACTGGACCACTGGGTTGTGCCATGGAGGGTCTGCAAGCCCGTGGCGATAAAGCTGTCGAAGCTCTCCTCGTATCGCCGCCGCTCCTCAGCCGTCCAGGCGCGGCGCACCAGTTCCTGCACCAGCCGATGCACGCGGGTCAGCCGGGTGATCCCGTCGGATCTTGTTCCGGTAGGCTGCAGCAGCCTCAGGCTCGAGAGCCGAACAACGACCCGGTCCCAGGGGCCGGTATAGCCCGTTTCGGCATCGACGCCCAATGCCGGACAGCCTTCCGCAGCCAGCGCGCGCAGCCACAGAACGGGAACCGTGTCGGCAGGCAACAGCGCCGCATAGGCCAGCACCTCGCGCTCCTCGGCGCTCAGGCGCTCCAATGTCGGTTGCAGCGTCGCACTTAGCCGCTGCTCGCCGTGCAGCGTGGAATCCGCGTCGCCCGCGGCGGCATCCAATCCTTGCAGCCCCTCCTTGCGCAAGCGGCTCAAGAATGCTCTGCAGGTGACTTCGCGGTTCTCGCCCAGGAATAGCGCGGCCGTTTCCACCGCGAGCGTGAATCGATCCAGCAGCCGTACGATTTCCTCGGCTGCGAGCCGCTCGTCGGCGTTGCGAAACGCGCCGTCCGGCTGATAGCTCTCGATGAGATCGACCGCGTCCGATGCGGGCATTTCATCGACCGGCAGGAATGTCAGGCTCCCCTTGGGATTCGAGATCTCGCGATCGCCCAGGCGCGTGGTGGCGATCACATGCAGCCAGTCCTTCTGCGGCAGGAGCTTGCGCTGCTTGGGCGAGAGAAGCTCTGCCTGATCCACGTTATCGAGGATGATCAGGCAGCGCGAAGGCTTGGCGGCATCTGCGCGCTGCTCGAGCTCGCGCAGCAGCCGTTCGAATTGCGCATTCGAGTTGTTGCGCTCGCTTTCGGTGAATTCGAACGCCAAGTCGCGGGTGCCCTGCAGCTTCAAGAGCACGCTGGGCAAATCGGTATGTCTCGCGCAGGAGACTTGCCAGCGGCCGCCGGCGTATTCGTGCGCGAAAGCGTATGCGTAGGCAATGGCCAATGCCGTCTTGCCCATTCCGCCAAGGCCATGAATAGCAACCATTGCGCCCACGCGCGCGAGCGCCAGTTGCTCGCGCAATTGACTCAATTCCCGCGTGCGGCCGATGAACTGCGGATTGTAAGGCTCGACGTTGCCAGCGCTTTGCGCCGCCTGCTCGCTGCGGCGAATGCGCGTCGCCACCTGATCTCGCAGCCTCTCGATTTGCGACCGCACGGCGTTCGATCGCAGCGTTTGCTCGCCTTCGCCCACCCAGGGGCGAAAATCAAAATGATTACGGCGGCGCAGCTCCTTGAGCCAGGGGCCTAACTCGCGCTCGATATCGGACTTATCCCACCCGGGAACCTCGACCAGGTAGATCGGCGCGATACCCTCGCACCCGGTGAAGCGCCCTGCCTCGTGCTTGAGGTATTCGTTGAATTCCCACATGCAGGGTTTGCTCTCCAGGTATCCAGGCGATATGCATACGAGCAGCAGCTGTGATTCGCGCAGCGCCCCGAGAATCCGGTGTTGCCAGTCCTCCATGCCGGCGATCTCTTCGGTATCGAAGAACACGCGCAGCGCGGACCCCGCGAATTCCTCATACTTTTCTTTGATGCTGTTCACCAGCTCGGTGACGCGTCCAAGCCGGTTGTCAATGCGCGCATAGCTGATGAATAGCTGGTAATCCATGGCCATCGGACCCATCCGCCAACACCGCGCCCGCACGCGCATTCGCCAATATGAGCCTAGCCGGCGTCATCGAGCAAGCCCGATCGGCGCCGAGCACATGGATGTGTTTGCATGCTAGGATTTCCTCGATCGGAAACAGGGCCCGGGTAAAGTCAAGTATAACCAGCCTGATCCAGCGGACCGCGCCATGCCCAGGAAATCTCTGATGATCGGGAACAACGCCGTGGGCGCGCTCGGGTCGGCGCGGGTGAATCCAGGGTGGGAGTCGGCGTGCGCGCCCGACGGCCATTGAGCTTGCCCAAGTGGCCGCTGCGCGCCTATATCATCATCGCGCTGGTGGTCATCACCATTGCCTGCGGCTTGCGTGGCTACTCCAGAGTGGGCGCACCGCTGTCGGCGGATATCTCGTCACGGAGCGGACTCCCGCTATGGCTCGACTATTTGTTTCTCTCGCTCAAGTTGCTGACCATGGGCAGCACCAAGACCTACGGCGATCCGTACCTGATGGTCGGACGCTGGTCGGGCGCACTGGTCGCATTCGGCATCATCCTGAAGATCGCTGCACCACGACTGGAGCAGGTTTGGCGGGACTACAAGACGCGCCGGCTGCGACATCACACCGTCGTCATCGGTCTGGGCAACCGGGGGCAATGGTTTGTCCGCAACTTCTCGCGCCAATTTACCTGCGTGGGGCTCGATCTGCTGGAGTGGACACCGGAATCACTGGACTGCCTGCGCCCGACGAAGTCCATTACCTTGCTCAAAGGCGACGCGCGCGACCGGGAGCTCCTGCTCAAGGCCGGCATTCCCGGCGCCTCGCGTGTCGTCGTAGTGACGGGCGACGACTTGGTGAACCTCGCGATCGCGCACCAGATTGCCGCGCTTACCGAATCGCAACGTACGGTCGGCGATCAGCTCGAAGTCATCGTTCACGTCGCGGATCGCACGCTGCGCCTCGATGGGCTGTCGGCGCTCGGATCTAAAAACAAGATCACGGTTCGGCCGTTCAGCATTCCCGTGCAGGCGGCGAGACAGCTCCTGTTCAAATGGCCTTTCCCCGTGCAGGCTCGATTGCAGGGCGCCGACGAAGCGTTCGTGGTGTTCGTCGGGTTCGACGACTATGCCGAGGAGCTGCTGCTACATATCGTTCAGCTGGGTTGCCTCGTCAACCAGCGGCGGCCGCGGATCGCGATCTTCGCGCCGGCGTCCGCGCGGCTCCAGCAGCGACTCGGGCGCAACTATCCGGCGCTCGGCATCCTTTGCGGCTCGATCACGGTGAGCGATTTCGATCCCTCCGTAGATTTCACCCTCGCGCAAGTGACCGATATCGAGAACCCCGCTGTGGGTGCGCGGGTGACGGCGGTCGTGGTGACGGCGGCGTCGGATACCGAGGCCATGGTGCTGTCGAGACGCCTGCGACTGCAGACGCAGCGCCTGCGCGCGTGGCGCGCTCCGATATTCGTCCATACCGAGCAGCCGAGGAAGTTCTCGGAGGTATTGGCTCCGATTGATCGAGTTCGGTTTCTCGAAGACGTCATCGAGCCGTTCGGAGATGTTCAGGCGCTGTGTTCGTGGGAAGGATTGCGCGACTGGCACGAGCAGCTGGCGCAGAATCTGCATGCCGGCTATCTCGCGGCCAGAGGCGCATCGAGCCCACACGACGCTTCCTCGCGCGCACTGGCGTGGAGCAGGATCAGCGAGGAATACCGGGATGCGAATCGCCGAGCGATCGATCATCTGTCCATGAAGTTCGCCGTTGCGGGGCTCATTTGCCGCAGCGAGCCGCCGGTCTTCGCCGAAGAACTGAAATTCGAAGCCGCCGACCTGCCGAACATCGCGTGGGCCGAGCACAATTCATGGTCGGCGGAGAAGCTGCTGCTCGGCTGGCAACAGGGCACGGTGCGCAATGACCGGCTCAAGATGCACAACTGTCTGGTGCCGTTCGAGCAGCTGGGGGATGCGCAACTCAAGGACGATGCGCAGATCACGGATCTCAATGATCTCTTGAGTTTGCATCCGCGCAACCCCGATGCCTCGTTGTGGTCGACGCGGCGACGGCCCAAGGAGCCGAGCGTGTTCAGGGAGCGCTTCGTGGGCATTGTCGGCCACAACGTCATCACGAGGCAGCAAGCCGAGCGAGCTGCAGGGGCAATACCGCAGCTGCTGCGGCAAATGGATGCGGCCACGCGGCTCGGGGAGCATGGGTCTGAGTTCTGGACCCTGGTGACGCCCCTGGCGCCGGGCTCCGACTTCGTTCTGACCAGCGCGATCGTCACTGCGCTGTCGTCGATGTCCGCGGCCGGGCGCTATCGCGTGCTGGTGGTCTCCCCTTGCTCATTGGCTGAGCTGGCGTTGGCCTACTGGGATACTCACCCCCCGCCCGAGGCAACCGTCGATGGGGTGCGGATGGTCAAGGACATCCGCGGCAACGGTGCTACCCGACGCGAGTGCGCGGACGAGGTGGCCGGATTGCTCGGCGCCTTCGTCGATGACCGGAGCAAGGGCGTCGAATTCATCGTCGATCTGAGTGCGCCGGCCGGATTCGCCGAGGATGTGTCAGCCGGCAGGGAGCGCCCCGCATTCGATGCCTGCGATCAGTATCTCTTGACGCACTGCGATGAGCTGATTGCCGGTATCGATCCGGCCCGCTATGGATTGCCGCAGGCGATCACGCCGGCCGAGTGGGCGCGCCTTACTCCGAAGGGCACGCCCCATGGGACGGCGGCATTGGTGAGCCAGTGGTTGAATATCCGCAGCGAGCCGAGCGATGTTGCGGACGCCTCCGCGCGAGCCTCGGCGCTGCACTTGATCTCGCTCGGCGATCGGCTGGAACCTGCGGTCCGACCCTACTCGCCGATCCGCCCATAGGCGACATGAAGGAGGTGGCCCTGCCCGCCAAACACGAGAAGAATCAAGAAAAGAGCGAAAGCGGAAATTCAAAATAAATTCGACAAGAAATACCCAGACAAAGATTCGCCACAGACAATGGAGATGCAGAAAGAGCTTAACAAGTAATTCGATGCGTTGGCCAAACATCAGACCAAGGAACAGGAGCTGGAGCGCCAGCGCCTTCACGAGGATCAATCAAGGAAAATCGAGTATTGAAACTACCGGCATCTGCGCATACCCGCGGTCTCATTTGTATCTCCAGCGCCGCTCGTCGAATGGAATCTTCACTGTCTGAACCGCAGGGCCAGTGACCTTTCCGTCCACGAGGCGCCATTTGGTCACGATGAGCGGATACACCCGCACGCCCTTCGAATCGGAGTCGATCGCAATGTCCATGCGGTGCCCCTGATCCTGTTCCGTCATGGACGGAATCGTACTCAGGTTTACAAAGTGCGAACCGCGAGGCGCGAGGATCACGTGCAATCCGACCGTCGCGCCCTGCCAGGTGCCGCCGCTGACGAAGGTCCACCCGTAATAATCCGACGGTCCGAGTTGGACAAATGCCGCGCCCGCAACGCCGGCCCGTCCGAACGAGCCGAACCGCAGTTCCTTCGACGCGGCCGATAACCGCCACTCGGGCATTCCGCCGGGGGGCGATTCGAGCAATTCAATCGCGAACGCGCCCACCAACCCAGGCGCCGCGTGGGTTCCGACGTCCTGGATGTTTCCATTGCCATCCATCGGCAGACCGTCGGCGAGTACATAAAGGCGCGACCCGTCGTGCGCTGCCACGAGGTGCTGCTGGACCGGTTTCATGCAGTAGCTGCCGAGGGCGACGGTTTCATGAATCCAGCAGCCGGCACCGGCATCCTTCCGTTCGCCGTACTGCGCGCATGACGGCCTCCACAATGGCGGCATCCTGGCCGCGCACGGCCAAGGGGACCGCCGCCAGCGCAGCGGCAACGATGAGCCACGACGCGATCAGAGGCCCGTCAGTGGCACCGCGGCGAAGGATGCTCCATGTCACCGGCACTGGGAATCCACCGTTTCCGAACTCACGCGGCCGCCGCTGGATAGGTCGAAATACGCCGCTCTAAATTGGGCATCTCCATTGAGACAGGAACGGAATTTGCCTGCATGTGGACCTCTTCGTAAGCTGTCGTTGATCTCGTTGTATTGTCTCTGCGTGACATAGGAGAATCCAATTGTTTCTGAAGGAAAATCAAGGCACGAAGCGCCCTGACGTACGTGCGCCCGACCTCATGGGGCAAGAATGCTGCTATGCTACGCAGTCCGACGTTCGGGTGGTTCAAACGTCCGACCACGCCGTAAGCCGCGCAACCGCAGCGGGCGCGTCGGCGCCCGATCCCGCGGCCGAGCGGCGCGTCGCCATGCTCATCGAGCGGATGGATCTGCTCGCGCGCACGCGACCGGCAATGTTTCGCTGGCGGCTACAGGGAACGCTCGCCTTGGGCTACGGATTCCTTGCCGGCCTCGTCGGTATGCCGGTGCTCGTGTGCGTCGCGGGCTTTTATCCGCTCTTCGTACAAGATCCGATGTTCAAGGTCCTGTTCGGCGTGCTCGCCGCCATCTTCGCCGTCACTGCTCTCGTCCTCGCGGCTCGCCAAACGCCGCGGGCTGCGAGCGTCGCTCTGCCGGGCGACAAGATCGAGCGCGCGGAGGCACCGGATCTCTATCGGATGGTCGACGCGCTGTGTGCTCGCTTGGATCTGCCGCCGCCCCGGGAGATTCGCATCACGCCGGAATTCGGCGCGAGCTTGTATCGCACGGGCGGGGGGCTCTTCGAGAAGGCTGGAGGAACGCTGCTCATCGGACTGCCGCTCATGAAGTGCTTGAGCAACGCGCAACTCGAGGCGGCGTTGGCGCACGAGCTCGGTCACTTGAGCGGCGTGCACGCGCGCTGGATGATGCGCGTGGCCCACCTCGAGCGCACTGCGCGGAGCCTTCGGGCTGCTCTCGAGTCGAGCAGGAGAGGCGCGGGCCGAGCGTTGCGCCGAGCCTGCGAGTGGTATCTCGAGCGCCTCCACGCCTGCGCGCTGCCTGCCTCGCGCGCTTGCGAGTATGAGGCGGATCTCACCGCCGCGCGCTTGACGTCGCCCTCGAAGCTGGCCGAAGCGCTGACGATCCTGGCGGTCGGCGAGCGCTTTTGGCGCCAGCGGTACTGGCCGACCGTGTATGCCGACATCCGGCATGTGCCGCATCCGGCGCGCTTTCCGCATACCTCGTTCGGGATGCTCTGGCTCAACACGCTGGGCACCGGGCAAGCGCGCGCCTGGCTCGACGCAGCGCTCCTCTCGAAGACGGCGCGCGCGCATTTGAGTCCTGCGTTGAGCGACCGTCTTCGCGCGCTGGGGGTCGACGCGGTGCTTGCGCTGGCGGAGCACGAGACCGCGGATCGCTTGCTCGGCGCCGAGCGCGCGCGGCTCGACGCGCTCTTCGATAGCCGCTGGCGCGAGGCGGTCGCGGAGCGCTGGCGACGCATCTACCAGGCGATACATGCGCCTGCGCCGCCCAAGGGCGCGGTCTGACAGAGGGTGCGGCCGCTCCCTTGGAGCACGGCCGAAAATGACGCTGCGCGCAGCCAGTGGCGAATTAGACGCGCGGATCGAGCGTGAGATTCTCGCAATGCCCAAGGCTAATACCGCCAATTAGGCCATCGAAGCGACTCAGGTGACGGCGGTTAGCGTCGATTCGGCCTGGCTCAAGCATTGCGTACGCACCAGATTCCGCGGCCGCCAAGTGAACATTATCGCCGGTCGTGCGACACGTGCCGATGGAACCACCAAAGTGGTTGCTTACGTCGGTAAGCGGGTTATCAGCGCCGCGGCTCGTTTGGATCACTTTTTGGTGCAACAGGGTGTCAAGCCCGATGAACGCGTGACCGTAATCAGCGACGGCGCCGGCGAATTTGTCAAGGCCGTCGAGGGCAGCCAATTCGCACGGGGGCGAATCCTCGATTGGTTTCACATTGCGATGAGATTTCGGGTGGCCGAGCAATCCATATTGAGCGCTAGACTGCAGAAGGGACCCGACTGGGACTGGATTGCCCAGAAATCGAAAGCGCGAAGTGGTTGGTTTGGCACGGCAAGGGTCGTAAAGCGATCCCTCGAATGAAGGCGATCAACGAGGAGCTGGAAAGGTGGCCGAATCAGGAGCGTTCAGCATTGTGGTGGAGCGTATGCCGGGCCTACGCGTACGTGGAGTCCAATGTTGGGTTATTGGTCAACTATGGGGCGCGTTATCGGAAGGGTCTGCCCATTGCCAGCGGCATTGCGGAATCTGCGGTCAACCAAGTGGTCAGCGTGCGCATGGCCAAGAAACAGCAAATGCGATGGACGGACGAAGGAGCGCACGTCGTGGCGCTGGTGAGGGTTGCCGACCTCAACGGTGAACTGTCGGTGGATGCATTCGGTCACGTGACACGACCACGACGAAGCGCCATTGATCGGTTTTGGGCAGAGCCTATGTCATTAGCCGCATAGCTCCCACGGTTTGGGCCACTCTCCAGCACCCGGAATGGACCGCTCTCCATTATCAGGACCCGTTTGGCGACCCCCTGGCCCCTGCAGTTGCAACAACCGCCCAGGACAGACATCTAGTGACTTTGCAGTGTGGTGAGGCGCGTCGTCGGCACTTCCTTTCCGGTTTTCGCACTATACACGGCAGACAGGGCAGGGGCGTTCAGCTTGCTGACTGCGCCCAAAATCGCCTTATCGATGCACGCATTCAGATGCATCTTGGCCCCGAGACCGCTCCGGTCATAGGGTGAGCACACCTTCTCGGCCGCCGCCCGGATACGCCCATAGAGCACGGTCGCTCCCGCTGGACTCGAGATATTGAGATCGCCGAATTTCACGGTAACCTGAGGCACGTCGAAGCTATCGGCAACCGCTGGTAGGACTTCGAAGCTCGAGACGACGGCGCCGAACAGCGCAGTGGCAATCTCGGTACGAAAGCGATTAACAGTGGTCTTGGTATTCATGGTCATCTCCGGTGCAAATTGTAAAAGCACGGATCAAGTACGCGGACCTCGGTTTTGTTCGATCAGGTAGCGGGGCATGGCCGCGATCTCCAATGCTGGCTAGGCTGCGATGTTGAGCGGTTCATCATTCATCGCCTTGATCGATGGGACCCGATCGCCTCGACGGTCCCGGCACCTTCGAGACCCGGAATAAAGGGAAGCGGCTGCGAGTAGTATCCCGTGCGGTGATAAACATCGATGTAGTTGAGGCCCGCCGCCACCTGGCGCAGGCGCACCTGACCCGACCCGGGCTCACCGACCTCGATCGGTGTCCAGTTCAGAACCCCGGGACCGCCAGTCTGCCGAATTTGAATCGCATGAGGCATCAGGGTTTCCACAAAAGCATAAACTTCTTGCCCTTTGTAACGGAGAACAGATAATTCCACAAGTTCATTATTATCACAATAATATTGCCGTTTCCGCACGATTGTCGTTTGGAATGCCACCTTGCACGCAGGCGGCCGTTTGGATTAAGACCAGATCAGTGAGCCATTTGCGGATTGGCGCCGGCCGGGCCCGCGCACGGTAACGCTCGGTTTCGATGGAGGCTACGCGCGGCGAATTAGAAAGAGACCGCGGCGGAATTTCGAGATTCTCACCGGCGCAGGCGAAATAGACGGGAAAATATGGGTATTTGCTAGTGCGCACAAGGCGGTGTCTGGCTTGAAGCGTCGCCTCGCAGCCTTCGTGAGCCGGCTGCACATTTCCTCGGCCGAGCCGATTGCGCTAATGACTGATGGGGCTGAGTCGCTACTTCGCCTAAAAGCCTTGTTACCAATTCGCACACGCTTTGTTCTTGACTACTTTCACGTATCGATGAAACTCCGGCATATTGATCAATGCATCGGCGTCATACCGCCAACTGCACTATCGCCGGACGGCTCAATTTTCGAACTTTACGATCGCTTTAACTACCTGCGCGGGTACCTGTGGTCCGGTCAACGCGCGAAATTCGAACAGTCCGTCGATCGGTCGAATTACTTGATGAGGCAAAAGAGCGGTTGCCGGACTTGGAACGAACGATCAGCATGGCAAGCGGTCACCTATGCGATCTGGGTGCGTACATTCGTAAGAATGACTCCGGGGTAATCAACTATTGGCGTTGGCGAAGAGAAGGCCGCCGAATCTCCACGAGCGCAGTAGAGGGTACCGTAAATCGGCTAGTCGGAAGACGACTCGGCAAGGGACAACACATGTGTTGGAGCAAACGCGGCGCGCATTTACTTCTTCAGGTTCGCTGCGCTGTTCTTAATAGCGAGTTCCTCCAAGGATATCAGAGGTGGCCCCGACATTTAAGACACGGATATAAGTGGATTTCTGCCCGGGCACTAAGGTAACCGGAGGGAAGAAGTCCATGAAGAAGCCGAGACGGAACCACTCAGCAGCCTTTAAGGCGCGGGTGGCATTGGAAGCGATTCGGGGCGAGAAGACGGTGGCGGAGATTGCCGCGCACCATGAGGTGCACCCGAACCAGGTGAGCAGCTGGAAGACGCAGGCGCTGGAGAACATGGCGGGGATATTTGGCGGTGCCATGGTCGCCGACGACGGTAAGGAGCAGATCCGCCAGCTACGCGAGAAGATCGGGGAGCTGACGATGGAGAGGGATTTTTTGTCCGGTGCGCTCGGGAAATTTCCCGGCCTGAGCGGCAAGCGATGATTGAACGGGGCGGCGAGCTGAGCGTGAAGCGTCAGGCCGAGCTTTTGGAGTTGTCCCGATCGAACGTGTACTACCGGCCGCGGCCGGTATCGGAGTGGGATTTGAAGTTGATGCGCCGGATTGACGAGCTGCACCTGGAGGCGCCGTTCTACGGGGCTCGGAAAATCGCGGCGCAGTTGCGCCGTGAGGGGCATGAGGTTGGGCGCAAGCATGTGGCAACCCTGATGCGCCAGATGGGGATCGAGGCGCTGTACAGAAAGCCGCGCACGAGCATCCCGGCGCGCGAGGCGACGATTTACCCGTATTTGCTCGAGAACCTGGTGATCGATCGGCCGAATCAGGTGTGGTCCTCGGATTTGACCTATTTGCCGATGGCGCACGGGTTTATGTACTTGATGGCGATTTTGGACGTGGCGAGCCGCAAAGTCCTGGCCTGGCGGCTGTCGAACACGCTGACGGCGCACTTCTGTGTCGAAGCGCTCGAGGAGGCGATGAGGAAATTCGGGCGGCCGGAGATTTTCAATACCGATCAAGGATCGCAATTCACGAGCGAGGATTGGATCACGCCGCTGAAGGCCGCCGGCGTTGCGATCAGCATGGATGGCAAGGGACGCTGGATCGACAACGTCTTTATCGAACGGTTGTGGCGGAGCGTAAAGTACGAGGAAGTTTATCTGCGGGCGTATGCGAACGGGACTGAAGCGCGCGAGTCGCTCCAAAAATATTTCAGCTTCTACAATGCGCGGCGCCTTCACGAGAATCTCAACTACGCGACGCCGGACGAGGTGTATTTCGATGCGCTCGCAACTTCGACGCGGGCGGCAGCGTGACGGGCATGACCACAAAATCGCACGCCACCTCGATTTCCGGTGATACCGAGGTAGGGGGTGTATCGAGATCTCGGCTCCTGGGGCTTTTACGGAGCTCGGATTTTTCGACCCGGAGAAAAAACCAAGAGCTTCTGCCGCTGAGCGCGGCAGACCGCGCGAGTCGAAGACCATTGACGAAGATCAAAGATGAAGAGACGATCACTATCCACCGCCCAGGCAGATCCACTTATCCTGAAGCAAAATCTGTCTTAACAAGCGGAGCCACCCCTACTAGAGCATCAGTAAGCGACGCAGTTCCTGTGCGCACTACATCCACTTCCGCCTGCGCACCAACCGCCTCGCATACTTCTTCGCTCATCCGCCAATTCTTCAAGACGGCCTTAGCAATCATTGGGTGCCATGCATCGACAAGATCATTACTCAACACGACTTGCTGTCCCGACGACCCCTGCTCTGCACACCGCACCAGAATATATAAGCGCCCCATAAGGTGGAGCAGACCCGCCACAAATGCCTCGGGAGTCGGGAGCGACGCTCGCTTAGCGACCGCTTGGGAGAAATGGGCAACCGTCGCGCTATCAGACCACAATTCATCCATGCGCCCGGCAATAGATCGCAGCGACTCAGTCCGTCGGATATCCTGAATTGCGTGAGCAAGAACGACGCCGTAGACCTTCTGAGCGCCGAGACGGGTCAGCGCGAGTCCCAAGTCGATGACCACTCGGCCGGTCGCGTTGAATGCAACGGAGTTCGCCATATCGAGCAGGCGCCTAGCAAGCGTCGGCTCGGCAGAGATGAGACGCGCAACTAACTGCGGCGTGTAGTTTGGATCCTTGTAAGCCTCCTGCACTTTGATGACAACTTGTGGAAAGGCTGGCAGCTCGATGATCCCCGCAGCGAGGGTATCCCTCATGTGGGTCAGGAAATCGAGCGGTGAGCGGCGTTTGACTGTAGAGTCGAATGAATTCATACGTCCTAGCATCACGTTATCACAGACCCCGCAAAAGGGTCCCGCTGTCGACATCACATATCCGTGTCACCTGATTTCAGGTGATGGTGTCGCGACGAAATATTGCTTCCCAGTATCACACTGTTTTGACAAGGGTTTTCACGGCCTCCGAATTTGCGCTTGCAGCATCGATCACCGTTGAGTGACGAAAATTTTCAAGAATCCTTGTCGCGATCACGCGCCTTGCCAACAATTAATGTCACCGTCCTCGGGGTTCCGGAGCCGCCACGGAGTACAAATTCAACGTTCGCCGCCGTGATTGCATGTTCTGCAACGGCTTTCCCCGTCTTCGTGACATCAATTGCTGAAATAAATGACATGGAATATTGAAATCGACAGCTGCCGAGCTGGTTCGACATTCAAGTCATCGAGTACAAATCAGGCCGACCATAGTAGGATCTAGTCATGGCTGCTAAGAAGAACCCGGGCCAGCAGATCGCAAAGCGATACCCACCCTATTTGCTTGCACGGCAGATCGCTGCGCTTAAGCAGCTCTCGGACGATACAGAGACGCCCGTGCAGTACCACATCAGGCAGGCGATAGACGAGTATTTGAAGCGGCGGAAAAAGACAAAGCGCGGCCGCTCTAGCTAAGATGCCGTACTGCGTTGGGCTCCCGTCTAACCCTCTTCCGTGAAAAGGGGACAGTCGTCATGATGCCATTATCGAACGATCGTTCAACAGTCATATAATACGTTATGCGAACTGTGCGGTGCAGCATTTGGCCCCTCAAGAGTAGAGCTCGTCCAGTAATCGCCTTCCGGAAGTAATCGGCGCGACACGAACGAAGTCGACGCGCTGATTGCAGCCTCATGGTCGTCGCCACGCCGCCGTCACCTGCGTCGTCAGAAGCTCAGCTAAATTACTAGACTCGTAGGATCCGTAAAAATCGCGGCTACGCGGTCATTGTGATATTCCCGAAGCGCCTATCCGGGGATCTCGATCGATCCGCCGGCGCGCTTGATCAGCTTGTTCAGATGCGCCTCATTGGTCGTTTTCTGCTGGTACAACGCATCGGCATCAGCAGCACCGCGACGGGCGATCTCATTACTCTTATCGGTGAACTTCTTAGCCGCGGCGCGGTGCGCCGCAAACGCGGCACTATGATCGAGGGATCGGTCCTGGGTACCGCTTCGAATGGCTTCCTCGGTCACGACGTATTCCTGGCAGTTGCGCGTGTAGTCGGCGAGCAGGTACTTCGGAACTGTCCGACCTTCCCGAATATGTCCATCGCTATCCTGGCAAGTGTAGTGCACCGTCGCTGCTTGATAGGCTTGCACCGCCGCGAGCAACTGTTTCGCCTGTTCGCAAGCCGTCTGGATGTCATCATCGATTTTATCGTTGCTCAACCGATAGGTCTTCTCGCCGCAGGCCAGCCGCACCAACGCATCGGCGGAGGTCTGTGCAGTGACCGATGAGGCAATCGACGTATCTGCGGTCCGCTGAGTGCCTGCTGCGCCGGTCAGTGCTGGCGGCACCGTTCTAAAAGGGCGGTACACCGCACTCACGCCGATTGCAACCAGAAGAACGCCGCCCAGAGCGAACGGCAGCATTCGGCGAGCGCCTGCTTCGGACTCTGATTGATCGGCGGCCGGGCTGAGCGCGCGCGCCGGCCTCGCGGTGGCGTTCGATTCAGGCACTCGTACCTTGAGGTAGGCAACGCCGCACGAAGGACATTGCCACCCTGGTGCCTGGTCAGTGGCAGTCCTCACGTATTTGCATTTCGGGCATGTCACGCTCATGGCCCATCCTTGCGTGTCCGGGCACAGTGATCTTGACATCATGAACGCCTAGGACGTGCCAAGCCTTGATAGCGCGCACACTACACAAGATTGGGGTTTAGGGAGCAACGGTACACGGAGAGCGGTCCATTCCGGGTGCTGGATTACTCCAAACCGGGCGTCGGTGATTGTGGGTGCATCGCAAGTAATCGAGTAGACGCGGTACCGATCGCTTTTCGGTACCTGCCGGGACACCGGCCGCGGCGGTCAGCACCCGGAATGGACCACTCTCTGAACAGCCCGGCCAGACGGAGAAGTGCGACTAAGCGGCTGTCGAGTGAGTGCGGCGAAGAGCCAGGGGAGTGAGTACCGGGATTGGATTTCTTGGGGATCGGCAAACTTTTGCGTACCAGTTCCTCTAGTTCGGAAGGCCACTTCTCGTCGCGCGATAGAACGAGTGCAACCCGAGCGCCAGCAGCAGCCCGACGCCGACCCAGCGCATCTCTTGGAGGGTATGGTTGACATCAGGATCGTCCGTCGTTGAGATTGCCCGACCGTTGACGGCGAGAAAGGCGATACGTTGGCCGTAGACTAGAGCATTGACCGGGCGACCTACCCCAATGCCGTCGTATGCCTGCTCGTCGCCGCGCAATAGAAACGAGCGTTGGCCGCCCCAAGGCAGGAGGACGGTAATCGTATACATCGGGCCGCGGCCGCTCCCCCGTCCCACCTTGATTTCGTAATTCTTGTTTATAACGGTTACGCTCTGCAGGACACACTCGCCGAGTAATGGCCGATCCAGCGGCGCGTGAGGTGCATCGGTAAGGACGCGATCCTCGCGGCACGTCGGGCTGGCATCAAAGCCTCGGACATCGGCGCTGAGATTGTCGGGCTGCTTATGCACGTTAAAAATGACCCATGCCATAAAGCACAAGCCAAGGCCTTGAGCAAAATATCGTCCCGCGGAATAGGGTTGGGCCATCGAATGAACATCCCGGTGTCTCAAAGAGGTCGGTCCGGCAATATCTTAACTCGAGTTCCGCTTGTCACCGAAGTGATTGATCAACGGTTTCCAAGATTCGTCCTCCGATATTAAGTCTTACGTCAACTTGACGTGCTACGAGCGCGGTGCACCGTTATGCAACTCTCGGTATCAGGTGCGTTTCTAGGTTCTGTAAAACGCCAGCGAATCGCTGACGCCGAGCACAGACGAGCATCACATGTCGAACCGCGTATCACACCGGTACCTGCTGTCGGCAGACCGCGGTATCGAATGGCAATACCTCGGCATACACGCGCCTATCGGTGTTGATACTCGTCGGACCACCCAAGGGATATCTGGATGACGCATTGCAAGTCGGCCAACGAGCTCCCGGCTGTCAGCTCCACTCGGCGCCAGATTTTCGGACTGACACCTCATTGTGCTCTCCTTTCGATTGATTTCGTTCGATTGTGACACGCAACATAGAGGCGAAGTTATCTCAAACTTTTTCGGGCCAACGCCGCCAAGGTGACAAGGGCGACCCGTTTGATTGTAGAACAAGTTGATGTAATCAGATATCTCGGCCACGGATATACTGCTGGTTCCTATGAATTTGCTTTGTGAAAACCGCAGTGTCCTGGCAGTTCCATCGACCAGCCGACGATCTTGCTTGATTTCTTCGTTCAACCATACGTGCACAGCGCAAGATGTCGTAGGTCCGCACCGACTCGTATTGGTTCGTTTCGCGTGCCGCGCGCGCGGATTCAGGATGCTTTTTTTGGGGACCCTTTTGCCCGCCCGCCGCGCTTCGGATAAGCCGATCGCAATGGCTTGCTTGCGATTGGTAACCTTCCTTGGCCTCGCCGGACATTCCAATGGCTTTTGTAAGGCTTGAGCCGTGTGACGCTAAACGTGTCAAGCGCGGTTCTTAAAGGGCTTGGGACGGGTAACCGTCCCTGGCTACTTGCCTCCCAATGGGCCGCACCGCGCACGAATTTGCCGTTTACATCACTTCAAACGCCGGCAGCCTGATCAACTATGGAGAGCGATACCGCGCCGGCGAGCGAATCTCCTCCTGCTTGGCCGAGTCCACGGTGAATGCGGTCATCAGCAAACGTTTCGCGGAGCGTCAGCAAATGCAATGGACGCCGCGCGGCGCACACCTGCTGTTGCAGACTCGGACGCGAACGCTCGACGGTACGCTCCGGCCGCTATTTGAACGATGGTATCGTGGTCTGGTCGCCGACAACGCTGACGAACCAATGCGCGCCGCGGCTTGAAACCCCACTGTTCCTTATGCTCTCCTAGCCCAGCTCAAGAACGACGCGTAACCGCACAGAAGCGGTATCGCATTTCTGTGCTCCGGACCGCCATAAATCCGTCCCTGGAGGCTGCGGGCAAAACGCCGTGTTTTGCACGCTCCGGAGCACAGAATTGCGACCCCGCCTACATACAGATGAGCGGCGTTCACGAACTGACGGGCATGCGAAACCTTCGCTCGTCGGCACCCGCCGACTACGTGAAGTTCACCTCCTCCGCTCCGCCTTCGTGACTTCGTTCACAATCCGATCTCAAATCCCCAGTTTCCGATAAATCAAACCCCGAAAGACATGGGTTCAAGGTGCTGGCGCCTCTCTTCTCGACTATCCTTCGTCCTGAACATCCAGGGAGCAGCGGATGGACCCCATCATGCGAATCGTATTGCCCATCATCGGGGCGCTCATCGGAGCACGCCTGGGGAGTCCCGCCACCCTATTGTTCGACTTGGCTGTAGGGGCCATCCTGGGGTTTGCCGTTGCCGACCTTGGGGTCACGCGTGCGCGGCTCGATGCGCTCCGTGAGCAAGTCGAGCGGTCGGCGGCGGAGCTTCGACAACGTCACGAAGTCCCGGTGGCACCTGTCGAACATCCGGAATCGGTGACTGAGCCCAAGGCATCGGCCGAGTCCCCCGATCAGGCGAGCGCCGAGGAAAGCAGCTCGCAGGCCGAGCTCGAGCGCCCCTGGGAAGATGTCGACGAACCTCGGCAATCAGTGGTTCAAGAGCCGCGCGTACCTCCTACTGCTGAGTCGTCATCAGCCGCAGATCACACCACGGAGCTGCCATTTGTTGGCGCCATTCGTAGCTTTCTCACCGGCGGCAATGCGTTGGTGCGCACCGGTGTCATCGTTTTATTCTTCGGCGTCGCGTTCTTCCTGCGCTATATGGCGGAACACACACACATTCCCATCGAGCTTCGCCTATCAGGCGTCGCACTGGCAGGCCTCGCACTTCTGGTGTTTGGTTGGCGCATGCGAAGGACCCGCAGCGGGTATGCGCTCGCTCTGCAAGGCGGTGGTGTCGGAATTCTCTATCTAACCGTGTTTGCAGCACTGCATCTCTATGGGATCTTACCTGCTGCTATCGCGTTTCCGCTTCTCGCAGTAATCGCGATGATCTCGGCAATGCTCGCCGTGCTGCAGAACTCCATGGCATTTGCATTGCTCGCCGTAAGCGGCGGTTTCCTGGCTCCGGTTCTCGCATCGACCGGCGAGGGGAACCACGTCGTACTTTTCAGCTATTACGCTGTGTTGAACGCGGCAATCTTAGCCGTAGCGTGGTTCAAGGCATGGCGGCCCTTGAATATTGCCGGGTTCGTGTTCACCTTCGCAATCGGCACCATCTGGGGCGTCTTAAGGTATCGCCCGGAGGACTTCGCCACAACCGAACCGTTCCTGGTGTTGTTCTTTGTCTTCTACCTCGGCATCTCCATCCTCTTCACCCTGCGGCAACCCGCCAAGTTGACCGGCTACATCGATGGCACGCTGATTTTCGGCACCCCGATCGTCGTATTCGCGCTTCAAACCTCGATGCTACATGGGCGCCTGATGGCATTGGCATACAGCGCCATTGCGATGAGTGCGTTGTATCTCACGACAGCATGGCTGTTGAGGCGCCGGCACAGCGACGCGCAAAAGGTCTTGCTCGAAGCGTTCATTGCGCTGGGGGTAGCGTTCCTGACTCTCGCCGTACCGCTCGCGTTGGATGCACGCTGGAACGCGGCGACCTGGGCATTGGAGGGAGCCGCCGTCGTTTGGGTCGGATGCCGCCAAAACCGAATCCTGCCGCGAGTGTTTGGCGCGTTACTGAGCCTCGCCGCTGGCTGTGTTGTCGCGACACAATTCGATACGACCGCCGGGCTCCCGACACTACCCCCGGGTGCTGACTTCGGCGTCTTAACTCAGAGCGTCGCCGCTATATTCTCCGCTTGCACACTGCACGCATCTCGCCAGAAACTTCAAGAGTATGAACATCTCGTGCCCGATGCGCTGTACTGGTGGGGCACATGGTGGTGGACGATCGGTGGGCTCAGTGAAATCTTCTATTATTTGCCTCACTATTCGATGCCTGCGGCATTGATATGGGTGACCCTCACCGCGTTGGCATCCAGCGAAATTCACAGTCGTACGCAAATCGGTGCGGCGAAAATTGTCGCGTTGCTGCAACTGCCGGCGATGCTTGCGTTTGCGGCGCGTGCCGTCGAAATTCAATTGCACCCATTCGACGATGGTGGATGGCTGTCATGGCCTGTCGCCTTTGCCGGACTGTATCGCGTCATCTATTGCCATGAAGGGCCGCCCCGGGGGACGTTGTCGAATCTGCTCAATGCCGTGTCCGCCTGGTTGCTCTGTGCTCTTTTGAGCTGGCAAGTGGCTTGGGATACAAATTCAGCAATCGCTGGCGGCGCATCGTGGGAAGCTGCGGCTTGGGCACTGCTTCCTGCCCTTTTCCTATTCTCGCTCCCACGCCTGGTGACTCGCGTCCAATGGCCCTTCGCGGCAAATCGCGAGGCATATCTGTTCATTGCAGGCACTGGCGTAGCTCTGTACCTCGCCGCTTGGAGCTTGGTCACCAATCTGACGTCACTCGGCGACGCCGCCCCCTTACCATATATTCCAGTGCTGAATCCGCTCGATCTTGGACAAGCATTTGTACTGCTCATTCTGTTTCGATATTGGCGTTTCCTTCGATCGGTTCGCTCGCCTGGATACGTGCGCGTCGATGCACGAGTGTCAATGTCGGCGCTCGCTGCGCTTACATTCATTTGGCTCAATGCCGTGCTTCTGCGAACGCTGCATCAGTGGTTTGACGTTCCATTCGGCCTTGAGGAGCTGATGCAATCCACACTGGTACAGACCTCGCTGTCCATCTTCTGGGCAATACTGGCGTTGCTCACGATGCTGGTTGCGACGCGTAAGCGCAATCGCATCGTTTGGCTGGTCGGTGCTGCGCTGTTGGCGGTGGTTATTGCCAAGCTGTTCTTGGTAGATCTATCGCGGATTGGATCGGTTGAGAGAATCGTCTCATTCGTCGGCGTTGGGTTGCTGATGTTGGTCGTCGGATATTTTTCACCGCTCCCGCCCCCGCGCGAATCGCCGCCATGAAGCCACTCGTCCTCTGCATATTCGGACTCCTGCCGGGCACGAGCGTGGTTCAAGCATTGACATTGTCGCCGCAAGACTTTGCTTTTGGGTTACCGGTCATCACCACGAAGGATGCCGCTGCATATCGATTCTCGCTGCCGATTGCCGTTTATCAAAGCACTTACCGAGAGGATCTTGGCGACATACGAGTGTTCAATGCGCGGGGCGACGTGGTGCCGTTTGCATTGCTGCGAGCTACGGCACAATCGCCAATTCACAAAACCCCACAACCTTTGTCATTATTTCCCCTGCACGAGGGTTCTCGTGTGGTGATCGACGGTGTCCGTGTAAGGATCGACTCCCCAGGATCTGCTGTTAAGCTCCAAACGCAAAACGGCACCCGTGTCGATGCCTCCGTCAACCAATACATTCTCGACGCTCGTGGACTTGATGCGGCGATATCGGGGTTACTGCTCAAATGGCCCGAGACGGCATCAGAGTATTCGGGTCGCGTAAGGGTTGAGGCGAGTGATGATCTTGGATCTTGGCGTACGGTTGTTGCCACGGCACCGATCGCCAATCTTCACGCCAATGGCCAGGCATTGATCGAGAATCGCGTTCCGCTAACGCCCACCACAGCAAAGTTCTGGCGCCTCTCGTGGCTGGGAACGGCGCCAGCATTCGAATTGACGTCGGTCCTTGCGGAACCGGCTGACGGTCTTGTCGAGCCGGTTCGGACAGTTCTCGAAGTAGTCGGCACACCCGACCCAGCCAACGCGGACGGCTATTCATTCGATCTGGGTGCACACCCACCGGTAACGCGGTTCAATGTATTGCTGCCCGAAGCCAATACAGTGGTCGGTATTGAATTGTCCTCGCGCCGGGCGACCCGCGATCCATGGCACCCCGTTAAGCGCGCCGGCTTCTACCGTCTTAAGACCCCTGATGGCGAACAGCAGAATGCCCCGCTAGAGATCACCACCGATGACGATCGCTATTGGCATGCTCGGATTGCCGGAAGTGGCAGTCTGCCGCACGCACCTTTGCGTTTACACGTGGAATGGGTCCCGAATGACGTGACGTTTGTTGCTAGAGGACAGGGACCTTTTTTATTGGTTTATGGGAACGCGACTGCAACCCCCGCAGAGACCGATCTCAGTCAGGTACCCGCTGCGTTGGAAATTGCTCCTGCGACGATCGGTTCGCCCCAAGTATTAGGAGGATCGATTCGTCTCGTTGCCAAACCTGCGGCTTTCCCCTGGATCCGCGCCGTACTGTGGAGCGTGCTGCTCTTGGCAGTGGTTCTACTTGCATGGATGGCCTACCGACTTTTGAGAGAGACCAGCGCTCCGAATAACACGTCAAATTGACGATGATCGATGGGATCCCCCCCGCAGGTCCCATCCCCCCATCCCCGCGGTCTCTACATTCCCGGCCTCCCGTCGGCACTCGCTGTCTGCGTGAAGAGAGCTGGCGCCGGTATTTAGGACACGGGTATAAGTGGATTTCTGGCCGGGCATAACCGGAGGATAGGAGTCCATGAAGAAGCCGAGACGTAACCATTCAGCGAAGTTCAAAGCCTTGGTCGCTCTGGAGGCGATTCGCGGTGAGAAGACGATTGCCGAGATCGCCGCGCACCGGGAGGTGCATCCGAACCAGGTCACTGCGTGGAAGAACCAGGCACTTGAGAACCTTGAGATGATATTCGGCGCCGGGTCGAGGAGCGGCGAGGACCGCGAGAAGGTTCGCGAGCTACATGCCAAGATCGGCGAGTTGACAGTTGAGCGAGATTTTTTGTCAGGAGCGCTCGGGAAATACCCCGGTCTGAGCGCCAAGCGATGATTGATAGGGGAGCGAAGGCGTCGGTGAAGCGCCAGGCGGAGCTGTTGGAGCTGTCGCGCTCGAGCGTGTACTACCAACCGCGGCCGCTCTCGGAACGAGACCTCGGACTGATGCGGCGGATCGACGAGCTGCACCTGGAGGCCCCGTTCTACGGATCCCGCAAGCTCGCCGAGCAGCTGCGTCGGGAAGGTCACGATGTCGGCCGGCGCCATGTGCGCACGCTGATGCAGCGGATGGGGATCGAAGCGCTGTACCGCAAGCCGCGTACCAGCATTCCGGCGCGCGGGGCGCAGGTCTATCCGTATTTGCTGAACGGCCTTGTGATCGAGCGGCCCAACCAGGTGTGGGCCTCGGATATTTGCTACCTCCCGATGGCGCACGGTTTTCTGTATCTGGTGGCGATCTTGGATGTGGCGAGCCGCAAAGTGCTCTCCTGGCGACTTTCCAACACGCTGACGACGGACTTTTGCCTCGAGGCGCTCGAGGAAGCGATGCACAAATACGGCAGGCCCGAGATCTTCAACACCGACCAGGGTTCGCAATTCACCGACTAGGACTGGATTACGATGCTTACCGGTGCCGGGGTCGCCATCAGCATGGATGGCAAAGACCGCTGGATCGACAATGTCTTTATCGAGCGGCTGTGGCGCTTATGTGCCCAAGGTCGTTACGTGGCCGACAGCGCCAGAGGCAGTAGATTCGCCGTCGATGCTCGAAGGTTGTGCTAGGAGCGCTGACGTGGGTCGGTATTTATCTGCGTGACGCGCGTCTCCGCGCTTTGCTGCCGTTGACGCTCTCAGGACAGACCTAGCGCCGAAGAATCAAGAAATAAGGAGTACACATGAATGCCTTCGGAAAAGTCCGATGCATAAGCACACTCACGATGCTATCTTTTCTGTCGACCTTCCTTTGTGCCGCCGGGAACAACTCACCTGATGAGCGCAAAGTAGTGGATGCCATGAGCTCGTTGTTCAATGCTCTTAGCCATAACGATGTTACTCAATTCCATCAAATCGCATGCCCGGCTTTATGCGTCCCGGTGGTTCATTTACCTTTACTGGCGGCCTTTCTTCCGACCGCCCCGTAAGTGGAGCCTGGGTGTCTGGCATTGCGACGGTGGCGACTGAACAATTGGCGCGCGTTCTTGCTCTGGAACTTGCGCCCATTCGCTTCAATGCCATAGCACCCGGTTATACAGATACCCCGATGTGGGACCATATCTTTCCGGAGAACGGAGCACAAGCGCTCAGCGACGTCACAAAGAAACAGCTGATTCCCCGTCTGGTGACCGCAGATGAAGTTGCCCAGGCTGTACTGCTTCTTATGCAGAATGAGGCGATCACGGGTGAGACGATTCACGTCGATTGTGGAGCACGGTTGGTCTAACGCTTTGCTACGACAGAACATCAATTCCTGAAGAGTGCTGAACGCATGCTGCGCTTGGGCTGAGGCCCGGCTCTTCGATCATGCGTTGGCTTCCAAAGCGTGATCGCAATTGGATTGCGATGGCGCATTGAAATGGATCGCGGCTTGTCTGACCGATAGGAGGATAAGTCCCCAAAAGTCGCATTCTCGGCGGTCGTCTTGCTCGATGAGGTTGTTCAAATACTTGTTTGTCCGAACCTTCACGTTGCGCCAGCACGGGTGCTCGCGTCGCAGCAGCCACAGCGCGCGTCGGCTCGGCACGTGGCCGTCGAGCGTCACTTTGCGCGGCACACGCGGAAGCGCCGAGGCAAGCGCTTTGCGAAAGAACGCTTGTGCGGCCGCGATGCCACGGTCGCGGCGCGGAAGGAAGTCAAGTCGTATCTAATGTGTGCAGCTAGGGAGATAAAGATGAACGGAAACGATAAATGGTCGCGTCGTGAAATGATTGAAACACTGGCGACCGCTTCGGCTGTGGCGGCCGCGGCCGAGAAGGCGGTGGCACAACCGGCGGCACCAGCCAGCCAGCTCGTCCACAGCGCCCCGGAGGAGCCGCTGCCCTATCGTCCATTCCAAGCCCAAGGCACGGATGGCACCCTAATCGCGTGCCAGGAATGGGGAAATCCTCAAGGATTTGAAATCGTTTTTATCCACGGTATTTTGCAAAGTCATTTGTCGTTCGAGCGGCAGGTAATGTCCGATCTTGCCAAGGATTTTCGTATGATCACCTATGATTTACGCGGTCATGGAGATTCCGATAAGCCCATCGGCAAGGAGCATTATGTCGACGGGGCATTGTGGGCCGATGATCTTGGGGCTGTCATAAAGGGGGCACAGCTGCGGCGGCCGGTTGTGGCCGGTTGGTCCTTCGGTGGACTGTCAATGGGAAACTACTTGCAGAAATATGGCGATGCGCATTTGGCCGGCCTGAATTTCGTTGACGCGCTAACAAAACAATCTCCGGAGTTTGCAGGATATCCACAAAATCGCCCATTTTTGCCGCTTACAGCGTCGCCAGACTTGGGCACCAGGGTAGATGCCATGCGTGGCTTTCTCCGCGGCTGCTTCAAGACCCAGCCTGAAGAGGCTTATTTCGAGCAGATGCTGGCCGTCGAGGCACAGGTACCTCGGTATGTTATGTTGGCGATGCTGCTCGGCCTCGCCGTACATTCAATGCAGAAAGTGCCGTTTTGATGATGCAGCGCAGCGGAATCGCTCGCACCAATAACTCATTCTGATTCAAGCAGTTATAGGTCGAGTTTAAGGCAACCGCGGATTGCAAGCCCGATCGGCGCTGCGACCTAGGTTTTAACGTCCTCCAGGCGCACCCCTTTGCCGGCCCGCAAACTAGCGCGCGCGGACTCAATTCGCTTCGCAAACCGTGGATCGTTTTCGAGGCGATACTCGAACCAATCGTCCTCGGAGGCAAAGCCGATCAGAATCCCGGCGGGCTTGCCGTGTCGGGTGATGAGAATTTCCCCGTCTTCCGCTTCGCGCAAATAACGCGACAGATCGTCCTTGGCAACCGCCAGGGGCACTCGTTTCACGGCGACTTTCCGAACTGTGCGAGCCATTGGGCTGCCTCCGATTTCGACACTATCGCGAGCACCTCGACGGTCTCATCGACCACATCGTAGAACACGCGTACCTCATCTACCCTCAAGCGATACTGCGGCCTTGAGAGACCGCGCAAGCGCTTGACGCGACTGCGGCTTAACTTCCGCGGCTCGTGTCGGAGATGGCGCTCGATTGCCTCCTTGACGGTCGCCCGGAGCGGTGCTTTCAATCGCCGCAGATCTGCGACGGCCTCGGGCGCCAGCAGTATCTCATAGCGCATTCTGGCTAGAGTATAGCCAGAATTGATCAGTGGCGTCTATGTCGCTCCTTCAGCCGCGGCGGATCGGCACAATCCGTGCCCTGCCGCGCGGCGACAGAAGCTGCGCTCGGTAGTGATCAAACGGAAACACGATCACGCCGTTGAAATTGATATGTACAAACCCCATCGGGGAAATGAATCGCTGAATCGACGCATCGATCTCGCGACCCGATCCCTTGCGCCAGGAATCGAGGGTGCGTTGCAGATGGCTTGTGTTGTAGGCCATCACGAGGTTCGTGCACAGCGCGAGACAGTGCGATTGCGCCGAAAGTTCCTCGCTGCGCCGACCGCGCGTTGACCCGGATCCGGCGTGCCGAATCTGTCGCTGCAACTGATGGGTCCGCTCGTTGTGGTTCAGGTACCGCAATTTCTCGCGTCGATAGTCCGGGTTTGTATAGGAACGCAGCAGATCGTTCGTCCGCAGTAGCAGTCCATGCGCGTGCCCAGCGCGAAAGCTGGCATCACCGTGGCGAGCAGCGCCTTGCAGTTCAATTGCGGTGGTCGCCGTCAGCCGTCCACTCATCACGGCATCGGCGACCTTGAGGTGACCGGCCCAACCCTTCTCGATCGACTTCAAGGAAATGTCGGGAAGCACAACGTCTTTGAGGTTGTCGGGTATTCGGATACGGTCGCCACTCGGCACGTGGAGTCGTCGATCGTTGAAGTTCTTGAGCCGCGGACACAATAGAATACCCACGACCCAACCGAGACTCCCGCCGTAGGCGGAAAAGCCGTGGGTGTCGGTGTACACCCGAGCAATCTTTGAGAGCTCCTGACCGAGCACCCCATCGATCGCGGGGCCCGGCTGACGCTGCGTGATCATGATCGAGCGATCGCTGAAGATACCTTGCCAGCCGTGGGTATGAACATAGGTCGCGGCGCCTGATACGCGGCGCTTAGGGTCCGGGCTCGTGTACCAAAAGTAATCCGGCATATCGAGACTCATCGCATCCGCCGCGCAATCAAAGGGGCTTCCCCAGGTACGCGCGATTGCATGCGAATGCATGTAGGTCAGCACGGCTTCGTTGGCGCGGATCACCGGCGCCGGGTCTTCCAGCACATGCATCGCATGGGCGAGGCCTTAAGGCGTCAACCCCACCATGAGGCTCAAACGGTTTGCGCTCAAGTCCATCGATTGGCCTAAAATCCCGGCATAGAGATGCAGAAGCTCCGTCTCGTTGTCGGCGGGCCTGCCTAGAATCTCCGCGCTGAAATGCGTTTCCGCATCGACCGCCATGATGAGGTCGGGGAACTGGATCCGCGGATAGGCACGATACAATTCGCGGCGCACCTCCTTTAACTCTGGCGGCGTTCTCTGCGCCGCCAGCCGTCGGACCTTTACCTTGGCGCCGTCGAGCTTGAGCTCCCCGCGCTGCACGGCCTCGCTTACCCGTTCGAGGCCGTACTCAATCTCCTCGATTATTAATAGTTCCCGAAGCATCGTCTTAACTGGGTAGTCGCGGCGCGGCGCGGCGATCGTCGAGCCGCGAGAATCCAGCATCCTTTCGCGGCACTGAAAAGAGAGACTCGAGGGAATATGGACTGTGCGGCGCCGCAGGGCCTGACGCAGCTCCCAGAGCAGCTGGACCTCGGCGGCGTTGCGTTTATTTGCGTTCGGCTCATCGAGCGCCAGTGTCGCCCACGCCGGCGACTTGGGGGGCGCCATCGGCACCGTCAATTGATCCGTGCCTCGCTCGTAGGCGTCCTTCCAGGCGGCAATCAATGCCGGCCAATGCGAGGGCTCATCGGCGTGCAGATCGAGCCCGATAAGACTCTTCAAGAGCGGGCGAATTTGCCGAATCTCCGCCACCAAGATCGCGCGCTGGCGCGCCGCGATACTCTGCGGTTTCAAGTCCCCGGCATCGTAGCGATCGACGAGGTCCACAATGGTGTCGAATCGTTGTTCTTTCGTCTGGCCCTGCGCCTTTATCGTTTGGCGCAGCCCCGCGAGCAATACGGTGAGCGCTGGCAAAGCTCCCTGGTCCGCCTTGGCCTGCTTGCTCGCACGTCCCCAGAGTTGTGACACGCGTCGGTCAACCATCTTGATGAGTGTATCGGTGTGATCGGCTAGCGAGTGGCGTAGGAAACTCACGAGCTCGATGCTTCGGCGCGGCTCGTTACGTTGTGCAAATCGTGATCGCCGCTGGTTGCGCATCCGTGCAGCATACATCTGCCAGTACCGTTCCGTGCCGGGCAGATCGGGCATGTCAGCGATATTCATCTCAAGCAACGCACGGACCTTCTCGCTCTCACGCGTGATGTTGCTCGTGCGCAGCGATCCGGGAGGCTCCCGAGTCGCATATCCATGCCATATCGAGACAGAACCGCCTGCGCCTCGCCACCGTCCAGCGTGAAGAACTCGCTGATGGCGAGCGCGCTCAAGGTCGGCGGCAGCTGTGTCCGCCCTAAATTGCCGGTGCCAGTGCCGCATCGCCGGAGGCTCCGTTCCGAGGGCTGGTCATCATGCGCGCGTTTTACTCAAAATCCATACTGCGCCGCATCATCAAAACGGCACTTTCTGCAACGAATGTACGGCGAGGCCGATTCCGACGGGTGCGGCGGAGTCTGCACGACTTGCCCACACGAAGGTGGTCAAGAAAGTTGCGTAAAGACAGATAATCTTGGATACATGTGTGTGCAAACCGGCAACCATTAAGTATGGCATTCACTAATTGTTTTTAGCCGCTTGATCGTGCCGTAAGCAAAGCGATCGCGCGAGGAAGTCCCTTTCCGGGGGATCTGCAAAAGCACGTGTGGCCTTGCTGCGCACATGCGGAAATCAAGTGACGACCGGCCTACCACTGCAGGCGAGAGGCTTGCGGCTCAATATCCCTCAAGATCCCCGGTCGCGATCGCTCTTGATACAATCTGTTATCAACATAGAAAAGAGTGCTCCCCAGAAAACTATGTCATCGGCGTCGGGCGCAATTCTCTACCATGCCGAGCGGCCGGTATCGGGACATCCATCGGGCCGCTCCCGGCCAAGAGCGGAAGTTCAGGGGCTCGAATTGCCTACTCTGAAGCCGCCACTCAGAGCGTCTTCGGGCATCGAACTCAAAACCCCACGAGGTGGCCGCCGTCCTGTTGGAGTTAGGAAAGTGTCCGATCGAGTTCTGTCAGCCAGCGTGCGATGCTTTCCACCAACTGCTGCGCGATAAGATCGGTGAGGATGATTTGACTTGCTTGCCGATCGCAGTTACTTCAAAGGCCAGAGATTTTCGATTTTGAGCAAGCGGGCATCAAGGCCATAGTCCCAAAGCCCATAGACAAGGCGGCGGGGCTATTCGACAAGGCAGATTTTCGCTGCTACATCCGATGCAAGATCGCCAAGTAATCAGTACTCAGCCAAGTTCGCTTACCCGCCAGCGTTGCCGGCTTATCGACCCTGCTCGTGATAAAGCGGTTCCAGCCGCAGTGTGGTCGGGAGGACCTCAGCCCCTACTAGCCATGCGACGTCATGCGGATACTGCCAGTACTTGCGCATGTAAGCTACGCTCACCTGCCCCTGGGTCTCGGGGTCGGAAACAGGAACGGCTTGGACCAGGATGCGCTGGCCGTCGGCATAGACCGAGCACACTGACTTTGCGACCAACTCCTGATACCAGTGTCCCTGCTTGCCGTTCACTGAGCGTACATACGCGTCCGACCCCACAACCACAACCCAGATGGTCCTCCGGTCCTGTTGCTCCTGCACGGTGTCAATCTCAACTTCGATTTCTTCGATATCGTTTAGCAACCGCAAGTCGTCCGGGCCGAATGATGCACGCATGTTGCTACTCCTGATTGGTAGGTAACCCGATCGCCTCATCTGTTTGCCGACCCAATCCACCTTTGCAGTTCGCTGCCAGTATTCCGCTTTTATGCTGGAACCGTCGATCGTGTGATACTTGAATGAAAACTACGCCCGCGCTGCGCGTGGACAATGCGTAATAGTACGTAGCTTGTATTCAACATTGGTGAACCAAGCGTTGTTGAGAGCTTAACTTCTTGATAGTGGACGCAACGAAGCGCCGCGGGGAGTTTCGGTTTCCGCAAGTCAGCCGGTCATTGCAAAGCAGCATGACTGACCGATTCTCGTATTGCCGTTTCGCTGTCATCAAGCCACGCAAACCCGAGTTGAGTCCCAATTTTATGGTCAGTCTTGAACTGGAATAAATTCGCCTTTGAAGTTCTCCCAACAGGACACCTGATGCCGAAGGAGATGAGGACGATGAAGCGGTCAGATTCGGATGAGCGGATCTCCTATCCGCTCAGGCAAGCCGAGATCGGCACTTTTGACATCAATTGCACGCCCAGGCCTGAGATGGAGCGCGGACCAGAGCAGCATCGAGGCGTGACCGTTTGAGGGCACAAACCGATCACGGTTGGGCCAGATCGGATCCTGCGGATCGAAGCGCAGCACGCGGTTCCACAGGGTATAGACCAAAGGCGCGAGCGCCATCGGCGTGCCGGGGTGCCCGGAATTGGCCGCCTGCACCGCATCAATCGAAAGCGTGCGGATGGTGTTAATGCATAGCTGATCCAGCTGTGCGTCTGTCATCGGTTGAGCAACTTGCTGTATAGCTCCGGATTCTCTGGACACGAGGTAAAGTGATACCAGAGGTTCGGAGGTATGCGATGGGTAAGAAGTCGGAGTTGACGGTTGAGCAGCGCACCCAGTTGGTGCTGAGGCTGTTATCGAAGGAGGAGCCCGCGGCGCAGATCGCGCGCCGCGCCGGGATTTCGGAGCAGACGCTGTATCGATGGCGCGATGAGTTTCTGCGCGGTGGGGCTGCAGGGCTTTCTGGTCGTGGGGGCAGTGATGTGCAGGCGAAAGAGATTGGGAAGCTCCAGGAGCAGCTCGCCGAGCGAGACCAGGTGATCGGAGAGATTACGGTCGCCAATCGGATTTTAAAAAAACTCTCGGGCCAGTAGAGCTCAGCGAGGAGTTGCGGGTGATGGTGCGCGAAGGGCTCGAAGCGGACGTTGAAGGTTCTGTGCGGCTGAAGCAGCTGCTGTGCTGGCTCGGGGTCGCCCGCTCGAGCTGGTACGGGCGGCGGAGCGGAGAGGAGCCTCGGCGCCCACCGGGCCGCAAGCCCAAGGTGATCGACCCGGCGCTTGCGGCGGCGATCGAAGCGCTTGCGCAGCGCTATCCGTGGTGGGGCTACAAGCGAATCGCGATCATTGCCCGGCGTGAAGGGCTTGGGGTGACGAACAAGCAGGTTTACCGGGTTTTCAAGGCGGCGCGGCTCTTGCAGAAGCCCCGAGTGCGCGAGGCGGCGATCTACCAGACGGCGCGGCTCTTTGAGCTCTTGCCGTCGGGACCGAACGAGCTGTGGCAGGCCGACGTGACCTACCTGCACATTCCCGGCCACGGCTGGTGGTACGCGGTGACGGTGATTGACTATTACTCGCGCTATCTGCTGGCCTGTCACTTTACGGCCAGCTACAGCGCCCGCCAGATCGCCGCAGCGCTCGATGCAGCGCGTGCCGAAGCCGAGCGGCTGCACGGGCCGCTCGCGAAAACACCGTTCCTGGTGACCGACAACGGCTCGAGCTTTCTTGCCCGGCATTTCCAGGCGCACATCGCCGGGCGCTACGCGCACGTGCGCATCCAGTACCGTACGCCGACGCAGCTCGGGCTCCTGGAGAGATTTCACCAGACCCTCAAGACCGAAGAGGTGTACTGGAAGCTCTATACCAGTCCCGCCGAGGCACGCGAATCGCTGGAGCAGTTCCGCCGTCGCTACAACGGGGTCCGCCCGCACTGGGCGCTCGAGCCCCTGGGGGGCGGTGACGTGGTGACTCCGCAGGAAGTGTACGTTCATGGCTGCGCGGTCAAGCTCCCGAAGTGGCAGGGTTGGGCGAAAGCGGCGCGGGAGAAACTCGCTGCGATGGTCGCCGGCGCCCATCTGCCGACGAATAATCCAGTGCCGGCGACAGCGACGCTCGCCATCTCGAGGGAGGCGACAGCGTGAAGCTCACGACCGAGAAATCGCTCACGGCCTCGATTTGCAGGGGTGCTGGGGTAGCGGGCCTCGTGAGATCTCGGCTCGTAAGGCTTTTACGGGGGCCGGATTTTCCGACCTTGGGGAAAAAAACCGGAGCTTCTGCCGCTGAACGCGGCAGACCGCGCTATTCAAAAAGTATTCACGAAGATCATAGACTGCCGCACGTCGTCAGCACTCACACAAAATCAGATCGAGCGTGTCCAGTTGATTTCGGAGCCAAGACACTTGCATCGTACTCATGATTCTCTCCTCGCATACTCTGACTTTGGCATTCGGTAGTATGACGCCTCTCTGGGTCGTGGTGCTTTCACATTCACGCAACTCTTCCGCGTGAGTTCGCGGTTTTAGTCGTGGGTTGTGCAGCGGCGATTTCACTCGTTTTGCTGATCAATGCCGGCTCCAGCGCACTCACTCTTCCGAAGCGTCGCAGGTGTCTTTCGGCTTGGTTGCTGGCCCCCTGGAGATTGCTTGTGCGCGTGTTGCCATCTTCGTTGTCCTTTCCTGTGCGCTGCTTTGGAATGAAATCCTGTACGAGCCAAGTTGTTGGGCGCGCCTTGCTTCCTCCCACAAGAGAAAGCCTCCCCGAAACGCGTTGCGATTGTCGCCAAGTCGACATTTTGGAGGCAGCTCTTTCAATTCCTTCGCGTTGCCACCTCCCAGCACAACTTCGTCAGGTTCGAGAGCGGCGATCAGCCGCTCGACGACATTCGCAACGTGGCGGCGCCACTTCGTCTTGCCTTTTTTCACCAGCGCCTGCTTTCCGACATAGCTCTCATAGGTTCCTTGCTTATAAGGGAGATGACCTAATTCCATGGGCTCCACGATGCCATCCACGATGAGTGTTGATCCAAGGCCGGTTCCCAATCCCAGGAACAGCATCTTTCCATGCCGATAGCTGCCCAAACCCTGCATCGCTGCATCATTGACAAGCTTCACGGGACGGCCGAACGCACCTTTGAAGTCAAAGCCAACCCATCCCCCTCCCAGATTGCATGGTTCCGCAACAGGTCGGCTTCGCAACACCGGCCCTGGGAAGCCGATCGAGACAACGTCGTATTTCCAATCTCCGATAATCTTCTTTACTCCGGCGACCATTTGCCTAGCCGTCAGCGTCGGGCCGGAGTCAAACTTCCGTAGCTCGCGCTCGCCACTGACAAGAACCTTTACGTGGGTACCACCCACATCAATGACCAGCACTTTCATAAGATCCTTCCATGCCAACAACCATTCGGCGTCGATTTGACAGCCTCTCTCGCCGAAGTGATCGGTGATGCGTGCCGGCGCTACATGAAAAAAACTGATAGGGATCACACCATCCGATCCGGCCGCTCGGCCGTTCAGTCACCCCAGTTGCGTAACAGTTAATGCGCCTCATCAAAGGTGAGCGCCGAGATCGAGGATGAGATGACAGGTGTCGTCCTGCGCGGTCTCGCGGCAAAAGGCCTTCTTCGCCAGACGCAGCATGTGGCCGTTGCGGCGCATGACCTCCGCCAGCAGTCGCGGGCAAGACCTCGTGCGGCGTGTGTGGCGGATAGCCCCGCCCAAGACCGACCGGAAGGGAGAGACTCTTTCCGGTCGCTGGAAAAACGGTCGTTGCCGCGGGGGGTAGGGGGAGCATCGCGCCCGTTCGTGGCTGACAACGTTGCGACTGATCGGCAACGAGATCATCCACCGGGCGCGCCGCGTGCAAGTGACGACGGATTCCTGAGCTTGCTGCTCAACAATCACTTTGCTTATTGCCTCGATTTTCTGCGACAGGATGGTTCTTCGGCCATCGAGGTCGAACTGACGGGTCCGGGTCCCGCATACCGCTGCGAGAACGTAATCGAATCGATGCGCAAGGATGCGCGTGTAGAGTCGATCCGCGTCGAGTCGACCTAAGCGCTGGCCGTCTCTGTCTTGACGGTACTCGGCGCGCCGCACGCGTTAGCGTGTGGAATGCTGCTGGTCCCCTGATAGGCAGCGGCCCTTGTGATCTCGTGGGACCGGCAAACTTAGGTGCGCTGGTACGGGAGTAGGGCTTCTGCTCGGGGGAGTCTTGGCTCGTGCGGATTCGCTCGCGGGTCCGTCGCAAGCGCAGCACAGCGTGGCCCAGAATTTTCGCGGAGCGATGCAAGCTTTTGCTCCCGCTAGGCGATCATAAGGAATTAGCTGCATGGTTGCTTTGCGGCATCCAACATCAGCAGCCGGCCGTCCGGAGTTGGGCGGGAGAGCGCCTGTGCGACCACGCCTGAGCCCGACCCATCCGAAGCGTTCGCACGTGATATGTGCCTCATCAAAGGGTGAGAGCGCGCAGTTCTTCCCGCGCCGCCTCGCTGAATTCCAGAAGGGGATCCATTCCTACCCCCCTTTTTATCAGCTCGTGCAGTTCTTCGGGTGTCTTTGGGGGGGCAAAAAAGGTATCCATTGTCTGGCGCATTATGTCCTCTGCGCTCGCCGTGGTTGGTGGTGAGCACAGAACTCGCATTCGACTGACCATGGCCCAAAGAGCGACGACTTCCTGTATGTTCGGATTGGTGCTCACCAGGGCGTCGGCGTATGTTTTCGATGCCGCGATGATAAAATCCCTAAAAAGGTCTTGGCGTCGTGCCACATCTGCCACGAGGCGGCCGGCGTGCGCCTGCGAACGTCCGCTCACCCACGTCGTGAATCCCGTTGTCAGGCCGCCGACCACCGAACCGGCTAGTGCTGATAGCGCTGAGACATATGCGACGTCCATAGGGCCAACACGCGAGAATCACGTCGGCTGCTTAAACACGCATCCTCCCCACCGACAGTACCCAACGGGATGCTTCGCCGAATAGTTCAATAGTTCCGTTATTTGCAACACGCGCCATCGCCACTTCCGACATGAGCTACTGGGTGATCTGCATCGCTGTTCTTCATGGGCGTCGGCATGCCGATATACTACTTACCCCTGACAGGACTGGCAATGGGCTCGGTCAACGAAGAGGAGACGGCATCGGCTGCGGGACTGAGGAACTTCGTGCGCACGATCTCCGTTGCCTTCGCCACATCTCTCGTCACCACGTCCTGGCAGAACCGCAGCATCATCGCCCATGCGGATTTAGCCAACGTGGTCGATCACAGCGGCCAGGCTCGCTGCCGTGATTGGCTCAGAACGGGCAGGTCGTGCGGCGAGATGCTGAACAATCTGGTCACCAGCCAAAGCCTGCTGCTGGCGACCAACGGCCTCATGATCGTGATCGGGATCATCTTCATTATTGCCTCTGTCTCGATCGTCCTGTCACCCCGAGCGACTCGAACGGTCGATGCCGCTTCCGTTGGGCATTAAGTCCGGCGCTGCGTATGGACGCTTTCAAATGTCAATTGGCCTTAGCTCAAAAGACTCAGGTCGTTGATTCGTCGAGAAATCCGATTTCGCGTGTATTGACACAATCGCTTCGCACCACGTGAGCCTCGGGAGTATCCTGTTTGTGCGGAGAACCATAGCCGATGTGGCTGTCCAGGACGAGAAACGTCGGGTCGAGCGCGTGCTCGATGCGATCAATGTCGTTGGCATCACCAACCCTCAACACGTTCCAGCCATACGCAAGAAATCGTGCCGCCACATCTTCCGTGAACGTGATATTCGTGTGCCCTTCGATGGTGATGTGGTTGTTGTCCCAGATCCAGCAAAGATTGTCGAGACCGAGATGTCCGGCCAGTGCGCGCCAAGAAGGCGCACCAACAGAGCCATTAGTTGCCCTTGTTCGGGAGAGATTTGCATGCCTGCCAACGTTGGGACACTACTGAAATTTACGGATAGGGATAACCCTTGGCCAGCGCCGTCGCCAGGCTGGCATCGTGTCCGTAAATATCATCGCTGAAGTGGACTTCACCGTTTTCGTAGGTGAGCGCCGTCCCGTAGACGATGAAGACCGGAACGCGCTTAGCCAGGCTCACGGTCACATCGTCCTTTCCGTTGCGCATTGCTTCCTGGACCCGCTCGAGGGTCCAGCCCGGATTGTTCCGCAACACCCAAGCGGCGAGCTCGGCGGGCTTTTCGACGCGAATGCAGCCGTGGCTGAAATCACGGCGCGAACGCGAGAACAGGTCCTGGGAGGGCGTACTGTGCAGATAGACGTTGTACTCGTTCGGGAACATCAGCTTGACCAGTCCCAGCGCATTGGTAGGCCCCGGCCTCTGCCGCACCATCAACTTTCCTGCCCGCAGCTGCGCCAGCACTTCATCGGATACATCTCCTGAAGTGACCCCCGTGCCGTCATACGTCGCGACCTCGTATCTCTTGCGGGCAAGGTAGCCACGATCGCGCTGGATTGCGGGAATGATCTCGCTCCGCAGTATGCTGGGGGGCACGTTCCAGTACGGACGCAGAACAACGTAGGTCATATCTCGGCTGAAGACCGGCGTTTGCGTGCGTAGCGCTTTCCCAACCACCACCCGCATATCCATCGCGATCTTGTTGTTTTCGTCGAGGGCACGCAGACGGAAATCAGGAATGTTCACGATGATCGGCGGTGCGGAAAACTCAGTCGGCAACCACCGCCAACGCTCCAATGTGAGCTGCAGTTGGCGGACCCTGTCCTTCAACGGCACATTCAGTTGCTTTATGGTGGCGGGGCTCAGGCGACCATCGTCATCGAGGCCGTGACGGCGCTGGAAGCGTTTGAGGCCATCGACGAGCGGCCCGGCGTAGACTTGGGTTTCTCTGGCCCAGGTTGTATCCGGTGGCAGGTCACCCACGAGTCGCAAGAGACGGGCGAGGCGGGGCACGCCTGCGTATGTTTGGCCCGGATCGATCGGCTTCTCAACTTCCGGAAGCTTTTCCCAGTTGTCAGTACGCGCCAGTTCGAGGTAGTGTGCAAGCGTCTGCTCGGTCCCGCGATAGCCTCCAAACGGAGGTTCAATCTCTTGCAAGACTGCATTGAGGTCTGAAGTGATCATGATTCGATCGCGTAGAAACTGGGCCAGGTCGAGCTTCTTCTGCTCCACGCTCAGCCCGAATTTAAAATGCTGTGGATTGATCCGTCCAATGTGCAAGTCGGACACATAGCGCATCGTGCAGACGGTGAGTGCCAGGTCAAAACGCGCCACCGTCGGGCCATTCGCTGAACCCTGCAGCGCAGAGATTCTCTTCTCCCAGCGCGAAGCGTCGTAATCCTCCGGGTCGAGCCCTTTCTTCCCGGCATCTTTGAAAATCTCGATCAGCGACAGAGCTTGCGGTAGGGGTTGCGACCCCTTGACCCAGGCAGGAGCGAATCCCGACGGTTCGTAGAATTTTAGCAGCCAATCACGATAGTCGCTGAAGTTCGGCCAGCGCATGCCCTCAAGGTTCCCGCTCGCAGCCAGATTCTCGATGTCGGGTTGTTGACCGGCGCCGAGACTTGCCAAGGACACGACAAGAAGAGCGGCTCCCCACGCGAAACGTATCCGACGGCAAGCGACGCGCACTTAGTAGCTCCCTTTATGCTGACTCATCCCCGTTAATTTTTCGAAATTGAATGTTGGCCCGCCTCAGCATCGTAGCACTTCCTCAGCTCATACAATTAGCGTGCAGAGACCACCGAAAGGTTGGGCAGGTCGCCGTATCGAATTTACCTCGCAGGCGGCACGAATGATATTCATGCACCGGTCGCGCCAGCCCAAAGCGGCTGTCACGCCCGGCTATTTCTATTTTGAGTTTTTATTCAACAAGTTAAACAACTTTCTATGGCGGCGCGGCAAATTGGGGTCGCTAAGCTAATAAAATACGAGCCGTCAGCTGTTCGATGGTTGAAGAAAAACGCACAGAAGGAACGGACACTCGGAGCGAATCGCGCAGTAGACCCGTTCGCGCGTTTGGCTGGCATGTCCTACCGCCGCCGCTGGACCGTGTGAGCTTCGCTCCGAGATCATGCTTTCACCACCGCTGCACGGAGGTGCTCGTGATGAATAAACTTCGCACTGCTCGTCGAGGCATTGCCCATGGAGTCCGTGGGGCAAGTCTGCTCTGGGTACTCCTCGCACTCGGCGCCTGGGCACTTGCCGGCTGCCACAGCAGTGTATATGTTTCCGCGATTTCCGATCCCACGATACCGAGCACCGCCCAAGCCGCATTCGGTCCACCGGCTTTGGCCGACGGTGTCTATCTACAGGGAAGTAATTCAGTTTGCATCGTCGTCGACAACGAATTCACATGCGGCTCGCCGTGGGCGCCATTGACGGCGGCGTGGGTTGCGGCGGCCGTGCAAATCGCGCCGACCGCGGCCTCGCCAGCCACTGCGGTAAGCACCTGGTCCGGTGACGTGATATTCAACGGTCTATCCGGCTATGCTACCTTCTCGACAGCGCTCAATTTCTCCGTGACCGACAACGCATCGACTGGCGGCGTGGAGTTGATCGGGCAAATCTCCTCGACGCCAAACGCCGATGGCTGGCACCCGATGTTTAACGCAACCTACGACAGCGTGCCGCAGACTGGTCAGTGCCAAGGCCTGGCCGGATTCGTATTAAGTGACGCTGGTACTCAACTTGTGATCGAAGCACGCGGCACGGATGCAACGGGCGCAGTGATTCGCGTCGCCGTGATCGGCGAGCCGTGAAAAACACGCTGTCCGAAAACCGGCCCGCCTCGCCGCCTATCGTGCGAAGTCGTGGGATAAAGCTCTCACAGCATCGACGATTTAAGGAGGCCTGCCAAAACTTTCCTCGATCCGCGGGCGCGTGGTCATATAGTTCTCATTCCTGCCGACTTTTCGAGGGATAATCAGGCATATGGGTAATCTGCTAGAGCGTTTTGGGGCATTCGTCAAAACCGGGCGTGGCTTCGAGAGCATCGACGAGTTACTGCGCGATGTGGTTCGCGAATTGAATGGCGTCATTGCCGCACAGGGTGCTCACGGTGGATTGTGGTCACCGGCGGGCAATTCACTTGCGGCGCGGGAGTTCGCGCGAAAGACCAAGGTCGAGCTCATCGATGGGGATGCATTGGAAGAGTTGATCGGTGGCGTTCCCTCAAGCACTCGCGCGCCGGTGAGCGAGGCCAAGGTCGCAAAGCAATTGGTGCCGGCGTGCCCGCGATGTGGCACCCCGATGGTTCAGCGAGTAGCCAAGCACGGTAAGCATGCGGGGCAGTCTTTCTGGGGTTGTACGCAATATCCGAAGTGCACCGGAATACTGCAAATATCGTAAGCTCGCGGAATTCGAGTGTTAGTGTAGAGATGATGGTCGCGCTCGCCACGGAAGTCCGAACGCTTCGCGGGCAAGGTCGCGCAGAATTTGGTATTTGATCGTCGAATACATGGTATCAGCGAGAAAGGTCTCTGCATCACGCAGCCGTGCGGCGTCGCCGCGGGCGCGCATCCATTTCAGCATCTGCGTCGCCTCGTTGAGGCATCCCAGAATCCGGCGGTTCGCCGTCGCATCAATGACCGGCGACTGCATCGCATCGATCTCTCGCTTGACCTCGGATTCCGGAAATTCGAGTGCCACGAGGAACTCACGAGTCGCCTCAAGCTAACGATCTAGCAGCGTTCCGATGGGCGCAGCGTGGACGAGCACGACAAGAAGCGACCGCTCGTTCATGAACATCACGAGCGGCCGCCGCAGCGGTACCCAACCCGCGTACCAGTCTCCGAGTCGGTTTGTTGGCGTAATTGCGGTGCTCGAGGGCACGGCGCCCAATCGGTTCAGGACGCGTGAGGTGCAGCGGAGGGTAATCATGATGGACGAAGATTCTAATTTAATGCATCGGCCAGAGCCCAGCGCCGTATGGACAATGATGTTGGCGCTGCGGGCGGCTCTGGTCCCCGGCTTGTAGGAAACAGACTACGGCGTACCGCGAAAAGCCGCCGACCCGAGGACTCCGGCGGCGTGAGCGTCGCATTAAGTGACGATGTGTCCGCGGCTATGCGCCTCGTCGGCGCAGGCGGAGGGGGTCTTGTCGCCTTCGAAGTGTTCGTCGCGCTCGATGGGGAGACCGAGCGGACCTCGCGCTTCGCCGCAAGCTCTCCCATGCAAACGAAGCCGATCTCGGGCACGGCTAAGCCGAGGTCGCAAACGCCGTAGGCGATGTCATCGTTGCCGAACTCGGTGAGGAGCCAAGTGCATTGGGCGTCGGGCGTCAAGAGCTTGACGACGGGCTTGAAGTCGGTGCCGGGTTCGCCGCCCCTGCGCCGACGCTCTACACTGGCTATGGACGTAACGCGCACCAAAATCAAGGGGACCCCGGGAGCGCCGGTCGTCGAAGTGCCGAGCGCGCCACACCATGTCATGCTCGATGAGCCGCTTGCCTTCATCAGCGCTCTTCGCGCGATGTTGGAGAGGTGGACCGGCGCCGAAACTTGAGCGTCTGGCGCGAGCTCGCGCGCCACGGGTTCGACCGTTATATCTCTCTTCCTTTCTCCCTTTGAGCTCGCGCGTTCGAGCGTGTTCCCTGCGTAGCCGGACGCCGAAGCCAGCGCTGCAGTGTCCGTAGTCGCCAAGTCGGCCGTCGACAACGGTTACGCGGCGGCCGAGGGCTTCTTCCTCGCCGCAGCCCGTTCGGCTCGGGTCTGCGTGCCGGTCTCTGTCTCAACGACGAACAGCTGCTCGATCTCACGCAACCGACGCTGGACCTCCGCATCGACACCGCCGGCTGTCGCGTAAACCGATTTGACCATATCGAGAAGGGCGCGGCGTTCACCGGCATTTGCGGGAAGCAGCTGCGGCAGCGAGTCAATCGCCGCGCGCTCATCGATGGTCAGAATCGCCCACTGATCGCGCAGGGCCTCCTTGAAGCGAGCCATGCTGACCTCCGGATGAGCGGCCAGCAGCCTTTGAACGGCATCAAAGTGGCTCGCCTCGACGCGATGGTGGGTCATGCTGATGTAGACGACAATCCGGGCGGCCGCATCGAGCGCATCGCCCTGGGCAAATCGCCCTTTCAAGCGACGTATCTTCGCCTCCAGTGCCGCCCTCGTCGCAGGGGATTGTCCGGGCCGCTGACGGGGTGGACCGTCATTTTGCGAGATCCCGCACAAAGCCTGGACCACGGGCGAGCCGTAGATCCCGTGGAACACCTGCTCCTCGAGCCAGTCGCGTGCATTGCCATAGAGGTCAAGCGCCTGAGTCATCGCGCGCGAGAACTGTTCCTGCATCGCGACGAACGGATTATCGGAGGCCGGAACCGTTCGCTCGGTGCGCGCTTGCTCGGCCAGAGGCGCGAGCGCGCTCATCAACGGGTTCTTGTCGGAGAAGGCCGAATAGCGCAGGCGCAACGGGTTAAGCTCCCGGGTGGCAAGGGCGAGCTGCGGGCTGATCATCGCCTTGACCCAGGGCTGCAGGTAATTCTGATAGAAAGCATTGGTGAGTTCCGACACTCGGGCGACGGCCGCAAACTCGCGCTCGTCCTCGAGCGAATTGCAACCGAGCGCCCGGATATCCGCGAGGCCGCGCTCCTCGATGCTCAGATCGTAACTGCCGACATCGCCTGCGCCCGCTGCCGGGCCTGGCTTCTGGGCGATGACGATCTCGTAGAGCCCCGGCGGCATCGCGTCGATGAGTTCCATGTAGTTCATGAATCCGGCGTGCTCCTTTGCGGCCACTTCGGTGCCCACAAAGATCGCCAGGTGCCCGACCTTCTGATTCAAGCAGTAGAGGATTGTCTGACCGGCACGCTGAATTTCCTCGACGTTCTCATAGCAGTCGAGGATCCAATCAAGAGCCTGCTGGGGCGGCGTGATGTTGTCCCCCTGCGAGCAGAAGCAGATGATCGGAGACTTGATATCACGCAGATCGAGGCGCAGGCCGTCGCTGGTGACGATCTGCGCCGTCGAGAGCTTGTTGCCTATGAAAAGATTATCGACGATGTATTGCATCTCTTCCCCGCGCATCACAACGAAATCGGACCACCATTTCTCGAACTGAAGGTAGCGGCTCTCCTGCTGTTCCGGGTTCGCCCAGACGTTGTATTGCTTGCCCCATAGGGTGTTGGAAGGTTTGCCGCTGTCGAAGTTGGCGACCAGCCAGGCGCCGTCGAAGATGCCGTTGCTGAGATCGCTCGTCAGGCGGGTAAGCCAGCTTCCGCCGAACATGCCGCCGAGGTAGCGCATCGGATTCTTGCCGCGCGCGCCGGCCCAGTAGGAGAGCGGCGCACCGGCGATCAGGATCGGTCCCACGAGATCGGGGCGCATACAGGCTGCCATCATCGCGTGCCAGCCGGCCTGACAGTTGCCGACGACGAAAGGCCCGCCTGGCGATTCGGGATGGAGTTCACGCACCTTTTCGATGAAGACCGTGTGCGCACGCGCCACGTCCTCGACGCGCTGACCGTCCAGCGGCTCCGCTGAGAAGCCGATGAAATAGACCGGGTGTCCGAACTTGAACGCATCCCCGATCTCGCTGACCGGCTTGAAGCCGCCGATACCGGGTCCTTGGCCGGCGCGAGGGTCGATGATGACCACCGGCCGCTTGCGCTCGTCGAGCTTAACGCCGGCCGGGGGAATGACACGGACCAGCGCGTAGTTAACCGGTCGTGGCAGAGCGTCACCGCGCAGTACAAACTCGAAATCATAGATCAGCACCGAATTGATGGTATGCGCCCGCATCTCCTCGTACTGATTGCCGCTGCGGCGTAAAATGTCCATGAACAAGACCGACCGTTGCGCAAAGTCACGCCAATATTCCATTGCGTCGGTGGTCAGTTTGCTGAAATCAGGCAGAGCGGCCGGCGCCGGCTTGCTGGTTTGTTCCTTTGATTCTTCTGGCGCTTTGGGTGATGTCGGAAGCATGGTTGTAACAGTGTTAGGCTCGGTCACGGCGAGATTCTCCTACTTGCGCTGGGGTAGCGCCCAGCTCGGTAACACGTATCATTTGCGCTCCTGCGGAAGGCGCGGTCCAGAGTTGACGGACGATCCGGCTGACCGGCGAACCAGTGCCAGGGCAAGACGCGCGATCATGAGTTCCTCGTTCGTTGGTATGACATAGCAGGCGACGCGGCTGCTCTGCTGCTCGACGAGAGAAATCGAAAAACGTCATGTCCAGAAGCCTAGAACCTGACCGATGATACGCTGCTCGCCAGCCGCAACGTGGTCCGCCACATCAGTTGGACTTCCGGCAACGGCATCGCCGGACGCCTGAGCTTTTCGGTTGGCGCGATGACGAGCGCGGTGCCGCGCAGCACCTCCTTCCCGTCCTGGTTTACCCCGTGGCAGTCAAGCGTGACCCGGCGCTTCTCCGGATTGAGTTCGCTCACAGTCACTGAAGCGGTAATCGTGTCGCCCGGGGTCACCGGGGCGCGGAACGACAGGCTCTGGTCGAGATAGATCGCGCCGGGACCGGGCAGCTTCGTGCCCAGCACGGCAGAGATCAGCCCTGCCGTCCACATGCCATGGACGATGATATGGTGAAACATGTCCTCGCGCGCAAAGTCGGGGTCAAGATGCGCCGGGTTGATATCGCCGGAGACCAAAGCGAATAGGGCGATGTCCTCTGGCGTGAGGGTACGGCTAAGGCTTGCGCTGTCCCCGATCTTGAGCTCATCGAAGGTGCGATTTTCGATGTACCGAATCGGAGTCGGCAGTTCCCGGGTCAACTGGCTTACAATGGTCTGTCCACTATCCGTGGATGTACCCGCTGAGTGATCACTAACTGTTGTCGACATTTTCAACCACCTCACGGTTTTGCCCGGCTCCGTTGTCCGGGTCTATGTCCCTTCCAGTTATCGGGAAGGGGCCGACGGTTTCAGCGATGCTTTCCGCAATGAGCAGGATGCTGGCCGCCAGCGTGGTTCCCATGCCGGCACAGCCGTAGCCCCACGCCTCCAGCACGAGCGCGGGCCTCATGGCGTCATAGCCGAGCCCGCCATACTCTTTCGTAATGGCCATGGCGAAGATTTTGCTCGGCTTCGCCACCTCAGCGCCGCGCGCCGTATCGCAGGTTGTTCGGCATTCAGGATGGTCATAACGAGCTACCTTTTCTCAGATGATTTCGCTGGCTCAGGCGGCGGCTGCGACGTTGCCGCGGCCCTTTGAGTCGAGCAGCGCCCGAAGTCCTCCCCACTTGGGACGGAAAATCTCTACCGGCATGGATTTGAGCTTGGGAGAAATCCGCGGGACGAACTCCATATGCGGGAGGATGTCCTTCTCGACATCGATGCCGGGTGCGACCTCGATCAGGGTGACCTGACCGTCTTGCAGTTCGAACACCGCACGCTCGGTCACGAACAGCACCGGTTGCCGGGTCATCGTTGCATAGGCGCCGCTGAAGCTGATCTGCTCGACCTTGTTGACATATTTCTTGGCCTTGCCTTCCTGCAGGATGACAAGCTTGCCGCCGTCGATGGAGACGCGCAGGCCGTCGGCAGTGAAGGCGCCACAATAGACGACGTGCTTGGCGTGTTGGCTGATATCGATGAAGCCGCCAACGCCGACGAACTTTCCACCGAACTTGCTGACATTGACGTTGCCGGCGGCATCGACCTGGGCGGCGCTCAGGAAGGTAACGTCGAGTCCGCCGCCGCTATACCAGTCGAATTGGACGTGCTGTTCAACAAACGCCTGCATGTTGACGGACATGCCGAAGTCCTTGCCGCCCGCCGGGACGCCGCCGACCACACCGATCTCGGTAGTCAGAGTGATCATGTCGGCGACACCTTCCTCGGCGGCCACAGCCGCCACGCCCTCAGGAACACCGATGCCGAGATTCACGGTCGCCCCTGGCGTCAGTTCCATGCTGGCCCGCCGGGCCATGATCAGCCGTTCATTGAACGGAATTGCAGGCATCTGGCCCCGCGGGACCCTTAGCTCGCCGGCGAAGGCCGGATTGAAAGCTGTGGCGCCCGCTTGCCAATGATGACCAGGTCCGGAAATGACAACATGGTCAACCACCACGCCGGGTACCCGCACCTTCTTGGGATCCAGGCTGCCAGTCTCGGCCAGATATTCGGCCTCGGCGATGACGATACCGCCACTGTTCTTTGCCGCTTGTGCCAGCGGCAGGCATTCGAGCAGCGCTCCTTCATCGTCGACGGTCAGATTGCCGCTTTCGTCGGCAGTGGTCCCGCGGATCATCGCGACGTCGACTTTGAAGCTTGGATAGAACAGCCATTCTTCACCGGCCATGGAGATCACCTTGACGAAATCTTCGGTGGTCTCCTTGTTCAGTCTGCCGCCTTCCACGCGGGGATCGACGAAGGTGTGGAGACCGGTCTTGGTAATCAGGCCAGGGCGATGGGCGGCGATTTCGCGCCACAATTGAGCGACGACCCCTTGCGGCACGCAGTAGCCCTGGCAGCCGCCTTCGAGGATCATTTTGGCCATGTCCGGTGAGACACCGCTGTGGCCGCCCATCCAACGAGATACCATTCCCGGATGAGCGAAATGCTCGGTGCCTTTCTTCCCCCAGTCACCGATCCCGGAGGCATGCGCAAGCGTCAGTTTGGCGGGATGGCCGGACTCCAGAAATCGCTTCTCGATCGCGATCGCGATTTCCTCCGGCCAGCCTGCGAGGATCAGCGCGCTGGCACCGATGGTAGCCCCATCTCTTATCAAGGCCGCGGCGTCTGTCGCAGAGATGACCTTGCTCATCGTGAACTTCCTTTGTACAAGGGCGCGGCCTCACACGCCGGCGCCTCCGATACCTTCCCGTCGCCTCGCACTTGATAGACGTGCCCGTCGAGGATGACCATCTCGCCATTGAGATTTTCGAAAGTGCCAAGTCCGAAATCGCCGTGCTGTAGGATCGTCGCGGCGGTGACCGCTCCAGAGTATGGACCGGCTACGAGCGCAGCGGATGTGGAAACTTGGTGCGAAACGCTTTCGCCAACGCTTACAACTCGCGCCTCGAGTGCCGAGAGCAATGCGCGGCCTCCGTCGCCTGCGCCTGCACCCCTCAGAGAGCGGAGGCCCTTCGACGCCTGGCCCACGCCGGCCACCGCCGCCTTCTCCCATGATTCCGGGCTCGTTCCCACAAGCTCGCCCACCTTGTAAACAGGAGATGCACATGCCGGGAATGTCATAGTTACCGCATCCTAACTGCAACGGTAAGTAACACCGAAGGAGGCACCCGGATAATTCCAGCTCGTAACCCCGCCTTCGCTGCACATGACACGGCAGGTTCCGCATTCCAGGCACCCGGCGTACTCAAAGCTGACCTGGCCGTCTTTCAGCCGGTAAAGCCGCGCGGGACATACGACTAGGCACGCGCGATCGGTGCAATGGGCACAGATGGCTTTGTCGACGTGGATGTGCGGGTGGCCCTCATCGACCGCAAATTTGTCGAGGGCTAGCGCTTCTTCGGGACTTAGTCGCTTGATGCTCATAGGATTCGATACTCATAGGCTTCGATACATTTTCCAGCCGTCGGCCAGGACTTGGCCGAGGCTCGCATTGTGCCGCACGACATCCACCAAGCCGTGTAACAGGGGCGTTGGCACTTTGCCGTCCACCGTGAACAAGAACTGCATAGCCTCGTTTGCCAGCTTCGGAAACTCCCGGAAGACGCGCGGGATCTCAAATATTCGGTGGAAGTTCTGGTAGGCGCGCTCCTCTCCGAGCAACATTAGATCCTGCAGCTTCTCCATATAGAGAGGTCCGACTTCTTGGGTAGACTCCGCTTGCAGGATGGCCTGGGCGGCCGCTAGTCCGCTGACCATCGCCAGGTCCATGGCACGAAGGATCAGCCCCGTGTTTATGCCAAACCGCGCCGCATCGCCTATCACCACGATGCCTTGCCGATACAGCCGCTCGGGAATCCCCCTGTAACCCATCTCAGGAACCATATGCGCGCCGTACTCAATCGTTGTGCCTCCTTCGATCAGCGCGAGAATCGCCGGATGCATCTTGAAATCCTGGAGAATTTCTTGAATATGGCGGCCCTGCTTGGCGGCCTGGGCGGGGTTAAAAACGATTCCCAGCGAGATGCTCCCTTTATTGGTATAGAGAAACGCTCCCCCAGAGATTCCATCGGTGCATCCGATGGCCACCCGCGCGACGCCTTCGTCGTCCTTGACCGCGAAGCGAGCGCTGATCACACTCTCGGGTAGCTCGATGGTTTCCTTGATGCCGACGCCGACAGCGTGTCCTTCAAGATCAGAGAAAAGACCGGCTTTCTGGCCAAGCAAGGAGTTGATTCCATCTGCGGCGACCACCACGTCGGACCGCATTTCCTCTCCGCCGGCGCGGATGCCGACGATCTTATCGTTTTCCTCGATCAACCCATCAACCAAGATTCCGGACGCCAGCGTTCCGCCTTTCGCTTCGACCTCACTCGCGAACCACTGGTCGAGCTTTGCGCGCACAACCGAATACGACTGCGGAACATTTTCGGCAAACCTGGGATCGAAGTAATCGATGGTCGTCGCAGCGTGTTGGTCCAGCAACATGATCTGCTCGCGGACGATTTTGCGCTCCAGCGGTGCTCGCTGATACATGCCGGGTTCGATCATTTCCAGGGCGTAGGTGTAAAGGCGTCCGCCAGAGACATTCTTGCTACCCGGGCTGTCACCACGCTCGACGAGCAGCACATTTTTCCCTTTCTTGGCCAGAACGTAGGCGCAGGCGGAACCCGCCGGTCCCGCGCCTACCACGATGGCGTCAAACTTATCGTCGGCCATTTTTCCTCACTTCTTTATCGCTGCTGTCAATAAGGGCAACACCTCATAGAGGTCGCCAATGATGCCGTAGTCCGCTGATTCAAAAATCGGCGCATGCTCGTCGCTGTTCACTGCCGCGATGACCTTTGATTCGCGCGCACCAACCATGTGCTGCACCTGCCCGGAGATGCCCACCGCAAGGTAGAGTTCCGCCTTGACCGTATTCCCGCTGATGCCGACATAGTGATCAATCGGTAGCCAGTGCTCTTCCTCTGCAATCGGGCGCGAGCAAGCGAGTTCCGCTTTGAGCGCGGCTGCCAGATCTTGAGCAAGCTTGAGGTCTTCCTGCTTGCGGAAGCCACGACCCACAGCAACCAACTTCGTGACTCCCGCGATGTCCACACCGGTTCCGGCGACGCGGTTGACGTCGGATACGGCGACTCGTGCATCGGCCTCGACCTTCACCGTCTCAACAGCACCAGCCTTTGCTGCCGCGCTTGGAGGAGAAAACGTGCGCGGCGGTATAGTGGCGACAGCGGGCAACGTGAGTTCTTCTTCACAGAGCGCCAAGCCCGCATAGAGCAGGCGCGTCGAGAGCAGCTTGCCGCCCTCGATCTTCAGCGACTTGGCATCGGTGCTCATTCCAGCGTTCAGCTTTGCCGCCACATAGGCTCCGACATGCTTGCCGCGCAGCGTGCCCCCTACCAGGAAAATGCTGGCTCCGGCACCGCTGACGAGGCTATAGATCGCCTCGCTCAGCGCTTCCGTCCAGCCGCCTGCCGGCTGCAGCACGAGCGCTTTGTCGGCCCCCAGTGCGGCGAGTTCCTTCGCGTCGGCCTCACTGACCGTCAGCGCCGTGATCGGCTGGGACAACGATTGCTTCAATTCCAGCGCAGGTGTCAGCAACTGTTTGCCGAGCGCGCTGTCTTCGGAAAAAATAAAGATTCCTGCCATAGTTCTCATTGCTGCTTTAGAGCAGGCCCTCTGTGGTCAGACTGCTTGCCAGCTTGGCGACGTTCGCGGCCGCACTGGATTCTTTGTAGATGATGTTCTTGCGTTTTGCGACGAAGCCTCGCACCGACTTGTGCACCGATTTCGGCTGCAACGCCTCCGGCTTCAAACCGAGATCCGTTATCTTTATCTCCTTATTGGGCTTCTTGCCTGCTGCAAGCACCTGCTTGAGGCCGGGAATGCGCGGCTTATTGATCTGATGGAGAACACTGAGCACGACCGGGCACTTCACCGTCGCCACCTCGGTGCAGTCGGCCAGCTTCCGCGTAGCCTTCACGGTGTCACCTTCCACGGAAAGCTTTTCCACATAGCTCACGCAGGGCAGGCCCAGGAGGGCCCCCAGGCGCTCTCCTGTCTGCTGGTTAAACAGGTCCGAACTGCCTTCGCCGCACAGAATCAAGTCGTAGGGTCCCAGCTTGCGGATCGCCGCCGCCAGTACGTTGGCTGTCACAGATGCATCGGCTGTCTCCGCCGACTTGTCGGCAATCCAGTAGACAGCCTCTGGACCGCGCGAGAGCACGTCCTTCAACGATTGTTTTACGGCAGACGTGCCGTAACTCAGGGCATGCACCGCACCTCCGTGCTGCTCGACAATTAGAGCCCCTTCCTCAATCGCGTTACGATCGAAGTCACTAATCTTGCCCTTGGCACGGCTCGTATCGAGGCTTAAATCCTCGGGTTTAATCTTTATGTCCTGCTCATCGAGCGTCCATTTATAGCAAACTAAGCATTTTGGCATTTGTCTGAATTCCTTAGCCTACTCAGGCAATACTCGCTGCAATGGTCTCATCCGGAAAATCTGCCGGGGCATCCAATAAGGTTGTACCTGCGATATCACGGAACAGGCGCGGCAAAGGCATGGCTTCGCTGTATCCCATACCGCCTTCCACCTGGATGCTATCGACCAACATCTTCGATCCCAACCGCACAAGGAATGACTTGACCATAGCTGCCTCGGCTTCAAAGGGTTGGTCATCCTCGATCAGTTGAGCCGTGCCGCGCAGCCCCAGCCGAGCCAGATAACAGTCCGTCAGAGTCTCCGCCAGCAGTGTTTGAACCGCCTGAAACGTCGCGACCGGCTTACCAAACTGCACACGCTGCTTGGCGTAGGCCGCCGCATGCTCCACTGCGGCCTGCCCAATCCCAACGGCTTGCGCGCCTTCAGCCACCGAGGCCAAGGCCAGCATTCGCGCCGCAATCTCCCGACCTCCCTTCACGGCACCAAGGACTGCCGCCTCCGGTATGGCCACATTGTCAAAAACCACATCGGCTACCGGGCATCCCTTCAAACCCATTGTGCTGAGCTTGGGACCCACCTTCAGGCCAGTCACCCTTGCATCGACGACGAACGCCGTCGGTGCCTTTGGCTCCGTGGGATCCGTGACCGCAAACACCACGTAGACTCCCGCTTCTCCGGCGTTGCGCACATAAGCCTTGGTGCCCTTCAAGACGTAGCCACCTTCGTTTTTCGTAGCGACCAAAGCATCGGGTCCGATGCCCGGTGTCGGCCCACGCTCGTAGATAGCGAACGCCCCGATAGTCTCTCCCTTGATGAGGGCCGGCACGTATTGCTTTTTTTGCGCCTCGCTGCCCCAGTGCTGAATGGAATAGCTTGCCATCGCCTGGCTGTTCATGATCGAGGCAACCGCCGCACATGAACGCGAAAGGCTCTCGATGACGGCCACATAAGCGACAAAGCCCGCTCCGGACCCGCCAACCTCTGGTGGCAGGTGCAGACCGAGGAAGTCGTGACTTGCAAGCTCCTTGACCACGCTCTTGGGGAATTCGCCCGTGTGGTCCAGTTGCCCCGCAACTGGATCGAGGTATTCCGTGGCGAAGTCGTGAGCGCTCTGTTCGATGAGTCGCTGATCTTCGGTTAGTTGGGAGTTCATTTCCTATCTTCCTTCTGCGCTTCGTGCAGCACCTCGAGGTGGTGGTCGGCAGCCAATTCTGGGACAGGGCTCAGCACCGCGCGTGCTATCACCAAACGCTCAATCTGGTTGGTTCCTTCATAGATCTGCGTTATTTTCGCGTCCCGCATGTACTTCGCAATTTCCGAGGTATAGCCGTACGAACCCGTCAGGCTAACCGCCTGAGAGGTCACCGCCACGGCAACATCTGCGGAGAAGGCCTTGGCAATCGCCGCTTCCTCCCCGAAAGGTGCGCCGGAATCGCGAAGCTTACTGGCGTAGTGCAAGCACTGCCGCGCAGCTTCCACCTGCATCTGCATGTCGGCCAACTTAAACTGCACCGATTGGCCGGGATGCACCTTGCCGAGGAACCGCTTTTGCAAATACTTCACGCATTCGTCGAGGGCGCGTTGCGCGAGGCCAACGGCAAGCGCACCAATCCCAAGGCGTCCCATATCGAGCGATGCCAAGAAGATCTTCATGCCTTCCCCCTCCTTGCCAAGGAGGTTGCTGGCTGGGATGCGAACATCCTTCAGAAGCAGTTCGACGGTGTTCGAACTGCGAATCCCCAGCTTGTGATCAGTCGCCCCGACCGTGAAGCCCGCGCGGCCTTTTTCAACCATGAAAGCACTGAGGCCTTTCGCTCCTTTGCTCGGCTCGGTTTTGGCACAAATCACAATCACGCTGGCGTAACCACCATTCGTGATGAAGCACTTGGTGCCATTGAGGACGTAGTCGTTGCCCGACCTGACTGCCGTGGTTGTGACAGATGCCGCATCGGAACCGGTCCCGGGCTCGGTCAAAGCGAAAGCGGAAATTCCGCCCTTCACAATGGGATCGAAATAGCGTTGCTTCTGTTCCTCGGTTCCGACGAGCAGCAAAACATTTATACCTAGGGTGCCGGCAGCCAGGGTCGTGCCCATGCCTGCGCAGCCGTAACCCCACTCCTCCCAGACCACCGCCTGTGTGAGCGCGTCATAGCCAAGGCCACCGTATTTCTTGGGTATAGCCATCGCAAAAGTCTTGGTTTCCTTTGCCGCGTCGAGAAGAAACGAATGGAACTCCCCCGTCTTGTCATACTCGGCAGCGTTCGGGATGATGTGCTTGGCGACGAACGTTTTCGCCGCCTGTTTGATTTCCTGCTGCTCTGTGGTCAATATGCTCATAATCGTTTCAGCTCCACGCGCTTATCGAGCGCGACTCACGCCTTCTAGCGTCGCGCGCCGCCGGCACTATCGTCGCTCAGCAGCACGTTGCCAAAGCCGAGCACCGAAGTAGGAGCCGGGTCGGGAGTGGGCCGCGCCGGGTGTCCGGCGATTTCTTCTACTAGCGATGACGTCACGCGTCGCTCCTCCTTATCAAAGCACCTTCATCGGCATTTAGTCTGCGCGGATAGTCGGCGTTGTCTGTGCGGTTACGTACAGTCATCTCTATTCGTCTCCCGCCGCCAGTTAGCATCACTGGCGCAGAAATGCGTTACCGACTGTTGATTACTGGAGCGTGATTTTCATACCATTGGCAGACAGGTTAAATTTCAACCCGCCAGACTGCGACTGCACCTTGATTACGACGCCCTTCTCGTTCTTGAGATAGGCGACCGAGCCGCCGACAATGACCGTCATGCCGGCGGCGACCGCCGAATAGTTGCCACTGAGATCCTCCGGACTGTTCAGATTATAGACTTCACCCTGAGCGCTAATCCCAGCGGCGCCGACGTCAACGACCGATATGCCCGAAAGCTTGAAGTTGTACTGCTTCTGGTCTTTGCTGTAGTAGAGAGTGCCGTGCCCCCAGGTGTATCCGATGCCCGCGGCGACCGAGCCACCGCTAAACCAAAAGTAACCCGACGGTATCGCTCCCTCTGAAACCGGCGGCGACGAATCTGCCGCCATCGCGACAGTCGACACAAAGAGGGTAGCGAAGAGACTCAACATTAACTTGTACATGATTGTAACTCCTTAGATTGCATCACCTGTAGCCCGAAGAAGAAGGCCGCCAGCGCCACAACAACTGGAATTGCGATCAGTAGCGCCAAGGCGACGTTGAACGAAACGCGCACGGGTGCCCCCTTTTCGCGAACTGGTGCTCCGCCCGCAGGGCCATGCCGGGGAGTTAAAAAGAAGTGGTGCGTGCTCGACTTCACGGGCGTTAGCCTAGAGACGCAGCTGGCTTGGGACAATCGGCCCGCGATAAATGCAAGTTTCCTCGCAGGAAACAACGGGAGCGGTGCGCGTGACGGCACGCGTGCCTTGAAAATTCCAGTGCGCAAGCCAGCGTCCTCGATCAATCGCTTGCGGACTTACAGGGAGCGAATTCGTTCATACCCGAACGGCGACCCGGTCGCGTAGTAGCGGAATTCGATGTTGCTGCGGCACCGCACCGGGTCAGCGGTCGGGAGGCAGCTCTCATCGTCTCGGGCAAGAACCGCTGTGAGACGCGACTGCCGCTACCCCAGGACGTCGGTGATGCGTTTCTGTACTATCTGCGTCATGCGCGGCCACGTGTATCGAACGAACACGTTTTATCACCACCAGCGCGCCGTGGGTTCCCATTTCCCGTCAAACCGTCGGTCGATCGGTCCGCCGCGCCTTACGTCGTACCGGTGTCAGCGCTCCGACGCAAGGTGCGCATCTGTTGCGGCACTATGTCTCGCGCCTGACTACGTTTGGTAGGGCGAGAGTGCCGTCAGATTTTCTCGGGAATTGGGCGTTGGCGCCTGTAGAGCCCGCGTCGATTACGCGACATAGTTTTCCAGCATCACAGGTCCTTTAGGAAGGCGAGCAGACGATCGTCTGGGTGTCGAGTTCAGTATTCTTTGGCCAATAATTTCACCGATTTGTCACTCGACTGGGCCCGTGAATCGCACCGTATCGCCTTGAGATCCTTGCTGATTCGCGTGAGTCGAACTGCCGCAGCGGATGTTGCGGCGTGCCATAAATATTTCAGGAATTCATGGCCAAAGCACGTTCGGCAATAGTAATTCGTGGCCAAATCCGCGAGGGCCATCGCAGTTCCTCCGCCTTTGCAAGCACTGCCGCACATTACCGAACCGCTCCATTGGCCGGTCAACGGTTCGACAGTATCGCCGCTTAACCACGCGGCCGCACCCAATTAGGGGTGTTTACCGAAACCGGCCAAAAGTAACGGTTTCCTGTGGGTAAGTCATTTCGCGCCGGCCGACGCCGCTTTCACTCGATGTGCGCATGTCTTTAGGAAGGTGGCCGAGGGATCGCCGTGCTCGGGAGGTCTTGGCTTTAGTGATCTCCAATATCGTGTCGTCGCTGAATGGCGATGCTCCTGGCAATAGGAATGTGGCAACTACGTATAGACGCTTGAGCCATGCGCGACAAGCATGCGCGGTATTGGGGCCCCATCGATCATAAATCCGTATCCGCTGACTGCCAGCCGGAGTTTATCATGAACCGAGAGCGCAAGACTCTCACGACCTTCGCTGATACGCCGATGCCTGAAAATCCCGACACGGTCACTGCGGGACGGCGAAGCCATCGGCGGAGGTGCAGTCCTTGGCTGTCTTGGATAGCCGTTTGCACTCTGTTTCTTTTGGGGTCTTGGCCGTGCGCCCCGTCACGGGGCGCCGATCTTATCCATGACGCCAATGCGGTGTTCGCGCCACTTCCCCAAGCGATGCCGGCGCCGCCCGACAATCCGACGACGGCAGTCAAGGTTCGCTTGGGGAAGATGCTGTTCTTCGATCCGCGCCTCTCGAAGAGCGACACGATCAGCTGCAATTCTTGCCATGGCCTGGCCACCGGCGGCGTGGACAATTTGCCCACATCGATGGGACATCTTGCCCAGTTTGGTCCGCGCAATGCGCCGACGGTCTTGAATGCCGGGCTGCAGATCGCTCAATTCTGGGATGGGCGAGCCGCGACTTTGGAGGATCAGGCGAAGGGTCCGATACTCAATCCGGTGGAAATGGCCATGCCGGATGTGCCGATGGTGCTGTCGAGGCTCAGCACCATTCCGGAGTATGTCGAGCTCTTCAAGCTAGCGTTCGCGGGCGAGAAGGACCCCGTCAACTACGACAACGTCGCGAAAGCCATCGCTGCCTTCGAGCGGACGCTGCTCACGCCATCGCGGTTCGATCAATTCCTGCGCGGCAAGTCGGATGCGCTCTCGCCCGAAGAGAAGCAGGGCTTGTCACTGGTCATGGAGAAGGGTTGCATCGCCTGCCACAACGGCGTGGCTGCGGGGGGAGGTATGTATCAGAAATTTGGGCTTCAAGGCCGGTACGAGTACAGCGACGACAAGGGTCGGTACAACGTGACGAAGAAAGAGGAAGACATGTACTTCTTCAAAGTCCCGATGTGGAGAAACGTCACTCGAACTGCACCGTACTTCCACGACGGCTCGGTGTGGGATCTGAAGGAGGCGATTCGGATCATGGGGCGCCTGCAACTCGGAACCGAGTTGTCCGACAAGGAGGTCGATCTGATCGCAGCATTCATGCACTCCCTAGAGGGACAAATACCGGACGAGGCGCTGAAGTTGCCGAATCTGCCTGCATCGACCCTGTCAACGCCAAAGCCCGTGTTCAAATGAGATGCAATGTCGCGGCGCGAATCTGGAGAGTAACCATTTCCTGGGGGTAAGCACCGCACAACATCATGAAATAGTCGGAAAGGATGAGACACAACAGCGACCTAAATGAACGATCGTTCAATAACTTAACTTAATCTCTATTATGCGAAGTTTGCGGTGGGAACGCATGCGCTCGGCGCTGCGTTGAAAGCAGATAAAACATAGCACTTCAGTTCGGTGATTGTCCAGTCACCGAGCGACGCCAAAATGCGGGTGAGAGCGATTATGTTAATTGCCTGGAGCTGCCGAGCCGCTTCGCGGCGTCTGCGGTTGCCCATGTCAGAAAGGAAATCGATTGCTGCGTCCATCGCGGCCGGACTCGACGAGATCCACGATTCATGGGGTTGGTTTGTGGCGCTTGGTATTGCGCTTATTGTTCTCGGCGGCGTCTGCATCTTAGGGGATGCGACGGCGACGCTCACTACCGTATTGGTATTCGGTTGGCTGCTCATCATGGGCGCCGTCCTCGCGCTGATCCAGGCGTTTCGGGTGCGCACCTGGAGTGGATTCTTTCTTTTCTTCCTGAGCGCACTGCTACGCGGGTTCACGGGGTACCTCCTAGTGCGCTACCCGCTTGCAGGGGAACAAGGTCTGACCCTGCTGCTCGCGTCGTTCTTCGTCGTCGGCGGCATATTTCGGGCGGTTGGCGCCAGCGCGGTGCAGTTCCCACAATGGGGCTGGGCGGTGTGCTCCGGGATCGTCTCGGTAGCGCTGGGCGTCATGCTGCTCACGCATCTGCCCGTAGTAAGCCTCTGGTTCATCGGTTTGGCCATCGGTATCGATTTCATTTCCGACGGCGCGTGGTTTGTCGCGCTCGGCATGGCTCTACGCGGTGTTCCGAGCGGTCGATCTTTGGCGCACGTGTGACACGTGTGAATGGCGGGGCACCCCACAGTTCTCCAGGAGAAATGACATGAACAAGATGTTAGCAGTCGTATTTGGCGATGAAAACGCGGCCTACGAGGGCGTGCGGGCTCTGTCTGCACTGGATCAAGAAGGCAGCATCGACGTGAATTCGGTGGCGGTGATCAAGAAGAACGCCGACGACACGGTCTCGAGGGAGCGCGTGGACGATGTGTTCCCGGCTTGGACCGTTGGGGGACAGCGCTCGGGAGCTTGATCGGAATTCTCGGCGGACCCGTCGGCTTGGCGGTTGGCATGGGCACAGGTGCGTTGGTCGGTCTCATCGGTGACCTGCGCACAGCCGAAGTGGGTGCGGACTTCTTTTCCGATGTCTCGACGGCTTTGATTCCGGGCAAGTTTGCCGTCCTCGCCGATGTGGATGAGGAGTGGGTCACACCGGTGGACACGCGGATGGAAGCTCCTGGCGGGGTCGTGTTCCGCACCATCAAGAGTGATGTCGAGGATGAGCGTCGAGCGCGCGAGGTGGCTGCCCGGCGCGCCGAACTCGACCAGCTCAAAGCAGAGCATGCCAAGGCACGCAGCGACCGAAAGGCGAAATTACAGGCGCAAATCGATCAGCTCCGCACACGGCTGGATAAGAGGCTCGAGCAAAATCAGGCGCGGTCAAAGCAAGCTGCCGAGCAAGTGCAGGCTAAGGTCGCGGCGCTGCAAAAGAAAGCGGACCAAGAGAAGGGTAATGCGAAGGCGGCCATTGAGGCGCGGATCACCCGCATTCGCGATGATTATCAGCGCCGACAACATGTCTAAGTCGCGCGCGATGGAGGTTTGCAGCTGACATTTAAGAGTGGACAGGAGCAAGCGGCGGCGGGAACGTCGGATTTCGCCGCCCTTGCGCTCCCCGAGTTCCCGCAACTGCTGCATTCCTCGGACACCGCCTGAGCGCTACCGACGCGGGTGCTGATCCTTTAGGAAGGCTCCTCGGATCGGGCCTCCGTTCGAAGACGCTCCAGATCGTGCCGATAGGCGTCGCCGTCACCATAGTCCACAAAGCTGCCATAGCGTGCGTGCACGCCGAGCACACGTCGCGCATGCTTGATGGGGCACCAGTACTCCTCGGTACGGGAAGCGATTTCGCGGATGTACGCAATCAGACCGTTCGCATAGGCGCAGTACTCGCAATTAATCTTCTCAATGGCGTTGAGATAAGCAAGTTGCCCTCGATCGAACGCCAGATAATCGCGCCGGCGCACGCGTCGAAGCCCATATACCGGGAAGCATACCGCCTGATACAAGGCCGCGAACAAATCCAGCAGTATGAGAGGAATGATGAGTGAATAAATGACGGGTGCGGTCAGAATCAGCGCTGGGCGCGCATTGAAGACGTAGCTCCACAACCGGGCTTTCAGGAGACGGTGCTTTGCGATGAGGGCGTGTTCGAATTGGGCGACGCCGTCCTGCATCTTGTAGTTAAGCTCGATGCGCCGCTTGGCGAGCGCCAATTCGAGCTGTCGCTCGAGGGCGCGAATCGATCCGGCCAATTGGGCAATCTCTTCACGGACGGTGTCAGTCATTTCTAAGCTTCCTGTGCTGGCTGTACTGGAGGAGAATCCGTCGGGGCGGCCGCAGCTTGCACCCGCCCAACAGTATGTCACCGTCCGCCATCCCAAGTCGCAGCATATCGCCGAGGCCTAGCGGAGACCCACGTTGTCCCGATGGTTATATACGGCGGAATGGGATACTTGTGACCAAAATCGGGAAAACGCTCGCCTTCAAGTCGAAGATCAATTCCGGACACATCGATAACTACCTTGCGCCGAGGATGTGCAGCTGCGTCCTCTCTCGTATATCTCCAAGCCCCGCCGGGTGAGTTCCGCGCGGGCGCGTTCGGAGACGCTGCCCTCGAATCCAAAGTTCGCGCCGGGATTTGGCTCTAGTTGCCGGGTTTGCCGCTACCACGCACAGCCGCGACGAAGAGCCAGACGAGGAACAGCGGGAGCAACAACGGCAGCATGAACGGAAACGCGAAACAAGCTGCCACCACGCCCGCAATCACCAATACACCAAAGACCATCAGTCCCGTCCCGGCGAATACGAAAACAAGCAGAATCGCCGTGCAAAAGAGCGACACGATCGCCACCAGCACACCCCAGCCCTCCGCCGCGAACTTTGCCGGCCCGACGAGCTTGTGGCCGTTTACGATAATGGCGATGTCGCTGGACTGAAGCAACACCCAGGCGAGAAGGCCGAGAAGGACGATCACCAGCACAATCGCGATGCTCTTCATGCCTATACGTCCTCGCACGAAGCCCCCTCTCTTGTCGTGCACGCCGCCCGCAATAACTAATTTGAGTCTGTAAGCGACGCCCACCTCTTAGCTTACGCGGATTCCTCGGTTGCGAGTAGATGCGGACGTGCATATGCCAATGGCTTTTTACTTGACGGTATCCAACATTCTACGGCTACCTCCGCATCAACCACGCGAGCAGCGAGAGTACCGCACTCACTATGAGCATCGTCGCGATCGGGAAAAAGTACTTGAATGCCGGTCAGTCGATGACGATCACTGCGGCGGCCGTCTCATGCGGAATTCCCGTAACGGCCCGAGCGCTGCGCACGACCACAATACGCTCGTCGAATCAACCCGCAGTGCGCAAGAGCCGTCCTGGTCGCCTCCGTAGTTTTACTGATTGCACGACCGTCGCACTCGCGCAACGCTGTCCTAAGCGTTTTTTGGGTGTCGGTATCCAGGGAGCGGTTATGAACAGCATCGAATCGCATCTGTCGTCGGTTCTCTCCCGCAGCTGGTGGCTGCTCGTCTTGCGCGGCTTCGCGGCGCTCATCTTCGGCATCCTGACCTGGGTGGTGCCCGGGATCTCGCTGGCCTCCCTCGTGCTGCTCTTCGGCGCCTATTCAATGGCAGACGGCATCTTCTGTATTTGGACCGCCCTCGCGGGACCTCGGGACCACGAGTCCTGGTGGTTGCTGCTGCTCGGGGGGCTCGTGGGCATCGGTGTGGGAATTCTCACCTTTGTCGCCCCCGGCGTGACTGCGCTCGCTCTTCTCATTTACATCGCCGCCTGGGCAATCGCCACCGGCGTGCTCGAGATCGCGGCGGCGATCCGCCTGCGCACGGAGATTGAGGGCGAATGGGCCCTCGCTCTCGCGGGTATTGCTTCGGTCTTATTCGGCGTGCTCATCATGACACGCCCCGGCGCGGGGGCGCTCGCGTTGCTGTGGTTGATCGGCTCGTACGCCATCTTTTTCGGCGTGTTGCTGCTCATCCTCGCATTCAAGGCGCGTAGCTTCGTGCACAAGGTCGCCCATGCGTGAGCGCGGGGGACGACCGGTGTCGTCGGCACACGGACACGCGAGCTTCCCACAACGCCCGATCCGCTGCTGAGGAGCCGGGATGGTCGCCGTGATCCCGCTCAGTGATGCGTCGCGCCGTCCCACGCGATTTCCCACCGTCACGGCCTGCATCATTGCCCTCAACGTGGTCGTGTTTCTGCTCGAGCTGTCAAACGGCGACGCCTTCGTCATGCGCTGGTCCGCGATCCCGGCCGACATCGTCGCCGGACATCGCTGGATCACGATCCTCACGGCAATGTTCATGCACGGAAGCTGGTCGCACATCATCGGCAACATGGTGTTCTTCTGGGCGTTCGGACCCGAGGTCGAAGACTCGATGAGCGCGCCGCGCTACCTGGGGTTCTACCTCGCCGGCGGGCTCGTGGCGACGCTGGCGCAAATCGCAGCCACGCCCGGCGCCACCGTACCGTCGCTCGGTGCGAGCGGTGCGATCGCTGCGGTGATGGGAGCGTTTCTCGTCACCTACCCGCGCGATGAGATTCGATCGATCCTGCTGATCCTCATCTTTGTGCGCATCACCTACATCCCGGCGGCGCTCCTGATCGGCGTCTGGTTTCTGACGCAGTTCCTGAGCCTCGGCGCGATCACGCCCGAAACAGGCGGTGTAGCCTACGCAGCACATGTCGGGGGGTTCATCTTCGGCGCCGTGAGCGCGCGGCTGTTCGAGCATTCGCGTGAGCGCTCCGAGTGACCTGGGGCCGGTGCAGTCACCCAGCACGCCCACAGCGAGGAGAGTACCTGAAAGCTGGGGGTGTGCAGAGCAACCAAGATAGGTCGACTGTGCTCGATTTTGCGATCGCCGTCGGGTTCCGTGCAGTAATACTCAAGCCGAAAATGCCGTCGGCAGCATTGCGCAAGTCATTGTGCGCCGCACACCCCCAGCTTTCAGGTACTCTCGTGACTGGCTTCACGGCGGTATGTGCGACTGGCTTGGGGCTGGATGGCGAGCTATTTGCTCCACCCCTCCACCTTCGCCTTCTGCTGATCGATGAAGCTATCGACCCGATCGACCGCGGTGTCGATCTGGCTCTGCGGACCGGTTAGGAGGTGGCGGCTGCGGGCTGCCACGATGTTGGAGTCTTCGTCGGTCATCGACTCCAGTGTATGCGACATGGCAACGATCGCGCTTTGGTGCTCGCTCAAGGCGTCCACGGGAGGCGCAGGGCCGGCAGCGCTCTGGGTTGATGGTCGGATGAATTGCGGCGTGTCGGAACGCGGCGCCGTTCCGGCATTGATCGCGGCTCGGAAGGTGTTGGCGCTCGCGGTGCGTGCGCCGAGATCCCCGAGACTCCACTTGTCCTGGGCATACTTCAACAGGCTGGTGTGATCGAGCAGGTCCGAGAAGACGCCATTGCCCACATAGGGGGAGATGAGCACCGCGGGGACACGCACGCCGTAGCTCTTGAAGTCATATTCCTCGTTGTGATAGTCGGGCGGAATGGCCGCGGGCGGGGAGACGTGGTCGTAGAATCCGCCGTGTTCGTCGAATAGCAAGATCAGGAGCGTTGAGCTCCAGAGTTTCTCGTTGGCTCGCATGGCGTTGTATACGCTCGCGACCAATACATCGGCTGCGATAATGTCGTGGGGCGGGTGGGCATCGTTGGCCCCGGGTTGCAGGTACGCCGGCTCGATGAATGCAAAGGACGGAAACTTGTCGGCGTCGCCGGCGGCATCCTGGTAGAACGCCATCATGTGATGGTGTCGGGCGGCGTTCTCGGGCGACCATTGATGCACGAATAGGAACGACAGCGGCGTATCGCCGAAATAGACGCGCCAGTCGATGGACCTTTCGTTCAGCCGGTCGAACAGGGTCGGTTGGTCGTACCAGTGCAGATTCAGATTCATGATGCCGTTCGGCATCTTGACTCTCCCGAGGCTGGTGCCGCTGAGCGCGAACAGGCGGTTGACCCAGGTGGGGCCAGGCACGGATGAATGCCAGCGCTCACAGACGGTAAATGCATCGGCGAGCGCGTGAATCGCCGGGAGCGTGCCCTCATCGTGAAAGCGCATGACTTCGGAAGGGTCTTCGAGCTGCGGGTAGTGCTGCGCATAGTTCAGGACAAAGCCGCCGTTCTGCGGACCGCTGCCATTGGCATTGAGCTGGATGAGCACGTCTGCGGTCTCATGGACGGGGTCGTTGACGATCTGCCTGGAGGCTCCGGGTGATTGTTGATAGGTTTTGCCGGCATATTCGTTGATGCCGGTCATGCCCCAGCGGGAGCGCATTTTCGGCGTGCCGCCCAGAACGTGGTCAAACGACCGATTCTCGAGCATCAGCAGGACGAGGTGCTTGATCGGGTCGTCTGCCATTACGTTCCCTCGTAATTGGCGATCAATTATCGAAGTAACGCGAAGTATCACATGGGGTGGGTTCGACCGCCAAGCGGTGAAGGTATGGGAGCCCGGCCTTGGAGGCATGAAGGAGAAGCAGCTGCCAAGAACATGCAGGTCGCCAGTGCTCTGAGAAGCCCCTCAAAAAGGAGACGCCGCTCCGCGGCTCGGCGGCGGTGCCGCCAGAATCGTTTTGCGAGAGAAGGGGCTTGGATGGTTTTTTGGGGGGTATCCAAGGCAAGGGTGGGGTACGATCACCGCTGTAAAGCGATCGTAGGCGGTCGGATTTTGCCGAGTGGCGCGGAAAAGTGCCCAATGTGAGAGAGCCGCCGACCCGAAGGCCGGCGGCGTGAACGTCGCATCAAGTGACGATGCGACCACGCGTACGCGCCTCGTCGGCGTAGGCGGAGATGGTTTTGTCGGCTTCGAAGTGAATGTCGCGCTCGATCGGAAGTCCGAGTTTGCCGCGCACGGTGCGAAGCTCGAGGAGGCTTACATAGCCGAGTTCAGGGCATCCTAAGCCGAGATCGCAGAGGGCGAAGAGAAGCCCGTCCGAATCCAGGATGTCGCAATGGAATCGGGGCCCTGACGACCGGGCGCACCAACGTCGATCACTCGTGTCGGAACCGCCCGATCAGTCCTGCGGCGCCCTTCGCATGCCCGTTGAGCGCGGCGAGTAGCTCATCGCGAGTCATCCCCGGCTGCAGCGCTTTCGGGTCTAAGTCAGTGGCGATGAGCGTAAAGGTATAGTGATGCCAATTCCCGGGCGGTGTGCACGGGCCGGAATAGGTGTCTAGATTGCGCGTACCCTTCCCGCCTATGAATTTCTCCGAAGGTTTGCTCCCTTCGCCCTCGATAAATCTCGTAACCGATGCAGGGATGCCGTAGGCGACCCAGTGCACCACCCCGAGACCAGCGCGCCCCTCCGGGTCAAACAAGATGAGCGCGAAGCTTTTGGTCCCCGTCGGCGGGTTCCGCCACTCGAGCGGAGGCGAGACGTTCTCGCCGACGCAATTGGGGTTGGACTTATCATTGCCAGCATTCGTCACCGCAAGCTTACCGTTGTCCTCGAAGCTTGGCGACGTCAGGGTGAAATCATCTGCGGCAAACGATGGCGCACTACCGCCCAAGCAGCATAAGGCGATGCCAACGCGAAGGAGATACCCAAGCATTAATTTCACGATACTATTCCCCGACGTTTCCGACGCCACATGGGTCCGACGAGCGCAGCATATATGTTGTCAGGCGAAAGGAGCAATTTTCCTCACAGTCATGAAATTGCCGCCGACCCGAAGGTCGGCGGCGCGAACATCGCATCAAGTGACGATGCGACCGTGCGTACGCGCTTCGTCGGCGTAGGCGGAGATTGGTTTGTCCGCCTCGAAGTGCAGGTCGCGCTCGATCGGGAGTCCGAGTTTGCCGCGCGCGGTGCGAAGTTCCATTAGACTCACGTAGCCGAGTTCTGGGCATCCTAAGCCGAGATCACAGAGTCCGAATAGAAGTCCGTCACTGTCGAGCTCGGTGAGGAGCCAGGTGGCGCCACCGTCGGGAGTGAAGAGCTTGACGACGGGCTTGAAGTCGAGTGCACCGGCGTCCTGGTCGATCGCGGCGCGTTGCGCGCGGCCGTTGGCGAGGAGTTGTTCGGTTTGTGCTTTGGTGATGAGTTCCATTGAGAGGTTCCTTCTGTAGGCGGACCCGAATGGTCCGGTCACAAAAACCCCGGACCATGAGGGTCCGCGGAACCGATGGACACTCGCAATTGAGGGCAATACGAGAAGAAACGGGGCGGACGCCGCTTTGCGGCTCGGCTTTCGCCCAGACGGTGGGCGAGGGCGGATTGCTACTAGCGACTTGCCACAGGGAAGTGGAAACGGCTTCGAGCGGCTCGCCCGAGAATTCGGGAGGCGAGGCGGGCTCGCGCGCCTGCCTCGCCGTCACCGGCCGCACGCAGGGATGCGCGAAGGGGCCGGCCCGAGAACAATAGTCCGCGGGAAACCGATCGATACTCGTCACGAGACGGAAGCGGCTAGAGGCAAGGGCAGCACCGGGCGTGACAGCGGCTTTGCGCTGGCGCGACCGGTGCTCCGTCGTGAACCTAGGTGGTGGGCAGACATCGCTTCGCGACCCGGCCGCGATGCGGCCAAGAGGGTTCGGCGAGGGTCAATAAGGTGGTCGCATCGAGGCTACTGCGCGCAAGGGGAGAATATATCGTCATACAGTATTGCCGTCCTTCGAGTACTGCATGGACAGGTCGCTCGTGGGTCGCAACAATTCGCGGCATGCCGCTGGAATTACATATCGAGAAACTGAGTGACGAATTCGGACAATAATGAGAATCTTCCGATTATTGCCCGAATTCATCGCTTAATTTTTCGACATGAAAATTCGCCGGCATGCCGCCAATTGTTCTGATGCAATGGCCACACGTCCAGCACTGGCAGTTGGCGAGTACTGTATAAAAAAGGCGTTCAGATCTTGAAACGCTCTTGCGCGCCTCAAGGTCGCGACAGGTGGCCGCGCCGTAGGCGGGCGTGGCCTGCTATCGCGAAAATTGCTTAGGGAGTTTTTGGTTTATGGCAAAGCACGATGAGTATTTTGTAGAGCCCCGCGACGATGGTCGCTGGAACGTCAAAAAGCCGCACGCGGAACGAGCTAGTGCGATCACAGATACCCAGCAGCAGGCAATTGCGCAGGCGCGGCAATTCGCACCAGAGGGCGATATCAAGGTAAAGGGTAGAGACGGCAAATTCCGAAAGCTCTGATTGAGCCGATCCGCTGGTTATCGGGTCACGTTCGGCTTGTGGGCCTTGCGCCCGGTAAGTTGTCGCTCCCCTAATATCCAAATCTGTAGAGTCGGCGGTTGCCGCGTTGCGGCTAGTAGGCCAACCCTCACAGGACATTCAGTGAAAACGAACGCTCCGTCGTGCAGCAAAATGAGGGGACCTCAGGGTTGCTGTGAAACTCTGACTTCCCTCGGGAAATACGCATTGCGAGACGATGCGAATAGGACATAATGCAAAAGCCTTCCTTCCGGAATCCAGTCGACGACAGTCGCTAGCGACGTATCGATTTCGTTCAAGGTGATTTGCCAGTTGTGGCTCGCGGCGGGGCGGTGTCCTGGGTCTACGGCTCAAACAACCATGAGACCAGGCGTGATTCCCGGTTAATACTGGCATAGGAGGGTTATAAATGAATGCGAAAATGAAAGCTTCTTTAGATGAAGCCGAGATCAAGAACCTGCTCGATGATTGGATCCGGGCGCGGCACAGCGTCTGGGATGCGATGTTTGGCCTGGTCAATGCCAATGCTCCCGCTCCGTGGAAAGATATTGTGGAGCGCTCGACAGGACTGTATGAGCAGATGGTGGGATCAGTGCTGGAAGCACAGGCCGCAACCCTGGCGACGGCACTGCGGGCCTTTGGTCCGAATATGAGCCAGCTCGTAACCGCGTGGAATGAAGGAATGCGCGCCACAACCGAGACCGCTGCAGAGACCCAACGCAAGAGTGAGGAAGTTAGGTCCAAGGAACTCGTAGAACAAAGACCAACCATAACGGAGAAGAAGGCGCAGGTACCGAGCAAAGCGGCCTAGAACTCAAAGTACTGCGCTCCGCTGACGACCTCACGTGCGGCATCAAGAACCGCTCTGAGGTCGCCGGACGGAAATCTCACAAACTCTGCACCTCGCGCGCCACGGCGGATTGATGGTTACGCGGGGGCTGCAAAGCCTTTACACGGCAGCCGCTTTCTGCGAAAACACAAGCTGCCAATGCTCCCGCACAGTGAGGAACTCGGAGGTCATCATGAGCAAGCATACCTTCTACGACACGGTAATTGGTGGTCGCCAATTTGAAGGAGTGTTATCGGCCGATGGACCGTACATTGCCTGTGGCATCGATGGGGTGGCCCTCGGCAGTTGCACGACCATCGAACTGCTCAGCCCTGATCTCGACACCGGCGTTGGCCGGCACCAAGTGACCCCCAATTCGTGGTGGATTACCAAGTACCGCACGCAGCCTCGAATACCGCTCGACGGGCTGAGCGAAAATGAACGTCAGCAGCTGGCGGACAATTTCGGAATTCGGGTGGGCCATGAAGAGAGCCTCGGCGAACCGTTCTGGGACTCCGCGGCCTTCCGTTCGCTGGCAGCGTGGATCAAGAAGCACCCGCGCGTCGCCGCGCCTTTTCGGGAGTACAACGCGTATCTGCCCGGCTGGTATGACGCTGCGCGCGCCTGCGACGTCGTGTCCGTGTAGGGCATAAGTCGATCAGGGGCTTTGGCGAGCGGGCAGTGGGCAATTTTCCTTGACGGGAAGCGGACGATGATGAGCAACAGCAGCTTTTTTGAACAAGTTCTGGGCCGATCAGCAGTTTCGTGACGGGAACTGGCCGTCCGGAGGATTCATTGAAGGAGAACCGACAGATTGCCGCCGCGATCGACCTGCGTGTCTGGCAACTCGCCGCACAAGGCGTGAGCGACTCCGCGTTGGTCGATCAGATGTTCGGTTACGTGACGAACCTGCAGCGATTGTGGACGTCGACCACGGATGAGGAGCTGGCAGCACTCTGCGAGGATTATCCAGGCTTCGTGCGGTACGCGACTCTCATGGAAAACTTATCTGAGGCACTACGGACTGGCACCGGCGTGCCTGCCCACGTCAAGGAACTAGCGCCGCTTCCAGACCCACTCAAGCGTGCCATGGCGAAACTCTTGAGCGAGGGCGCCGAACTCGAGCGCGCACTTCAACAACGGATTGATGAAGGGGGTCCTCGCCGATCCAGGGCCAAAGTGAGCCAAGGCCAGGCGTGCGAGACTCATGATCTCGATGGCCGTTATCGTGATTGGTGCGCGACGATCGCGCCATTTGTTGCCGAAGTGCGCGCCGGCGGGCTACCTGAGCCGGCACAAGCACTGCTGCTGCAAGGGGTCGAGAGCACGGCAATGCGCCTCGAACGCTTGCATGAAACCGCGGCCTCTTCTGAAGCGGTTGCCACGCACCACAAGGTTCACCGCTTTCAACCACCGATGACGGTCAACAGTGAGTTCATGGCGGACTTTGTCGCGGCAGACGCCCCGTGTTTTGCGCTTGGGTTAGTCGAGGAACAAAAGCGGCGCAGCGGTTTTTTGGCGTTGCGCCCCGATCGACCCATCCCGGGGCACGTCATGGAAGTGGGCTTTCGGTTTGGTCAGGGATTGATTGGAACGAATGAGTTCGAGGTCATTGACTTCGTGTTCGAGTTTTACGGCCACCTTACCTACCATGCACTCGTCAACCCCAACAATCCCGTGGTCCGCCACGTCTTGACCGTCATGGTAGAAGCGCAAGACTATGTGTTTTTCGCCGTCGATACCGTTAACGGCGCGGCGACGTGTTTTCGCTCGGAGTTCCATGTCGCAGGGTTGGCGGAGAATCTGCCGCGTATCCAACGCTCGACGACCACGGAGGCCCAATATCGTAGAGCTGTCGAGAGCTATTCGCGCAGGCCCGAGCCGCCTGGCGTGATGTTGAGTTGGGTGTGCCGCGATAAACCCGACTATTTGGACCTGAGTCGCAATCGGCTTGAATTGAGTCCGTCCTGATGAATACAGTCGGGTGCGTGGGAAGATATATTAGGCTACGCAGCTCTGTTGCGCTGCCCCATCTTCGCCCGGTTCGGCAAGCCACCGAGAGAACTTCCGCTATTTAACTTACCGCAACATGCTGTGAGATGCCCATCGCAATGCTCACACATGCTTGTCTACGCTGCCCGCCTGCCTGTGGCACTGTTCCTCTCGATGATAGTGCGCGACATCTAGTGTCACGTACATTAAAGAGGAACGCGAGATGAGCGACAGCATGACGCCGCCTCGCTTTGCGGCGGCGGACCGCCGAGCGCCACGCGGCGGAACGGGAGCTGTCAAACCACCGGCCCCCGTGCCGAAGAGTGCGGACAAGACCAGCGGCCGTCACGCCGCGATAACCAATAATCTCACCAATTGGAGAAGTTACAAGGAATGGGTGGAAAAAATTCGCGGGACGTGGAAAGAAAGAGAATAGGTTGTTCAGAGTAAATACCAAGGGATGTTCATCGCCGGATAGGCGAGCGCGGCGGCACAAGCCTTGACCGAGCCCACGGCCATGATCGCGAGCGTCACCGCATACGCCTATCGTGTTTCATGATTGTCTGACTCCTCCGTCACGCGCCGGCTGAGCTAGGCCATGCGGTGCGGGCGCGCGAGGCGCTGATTCTCCGGCACACGAGCCTCGTGGGGCAACCGATTCGCCGGGCCGCGTCGTAGCGGGTTGGAGCAGTTACAGGAACTAGGCGCAAAGAATTCGCGGCACGTGGAGGAAAAAAAGTAGGTTGTTCCCTAGAGGTCAATTACGCATCACTCGCCGGCTCCGGGAGTGGCTCAGAGCCCCGCGGCTCGCTATCAATTCCGGCGAGCCTGGACGCTGACCTCGAGCATAATTCGTTAAAATTCAACCATTCCCCGACGATAACGAAGGCAAGGAGTGCTGCTCGCCTAATGAGAGATTTCAGTGCCAGCAAAAATCAGTGGGACACTCCGCAGGGAAAGACCTTTGCTCATGCGCCGCGTGTGTCGGCAAAGGCGTGACTCATGCTGGTACTAAGTCGCCGCACCGACGAGTCGATCGAAATCGAGCCTGCGGAGGGCGTCGATGTGAGCATGACGCTGGCGGAGCTGTTCGCCAATGGCCCCATTCTAATCCGGTTACTGGGCGGCACCGGCCGTCGCGTCAAAATGGGCATCGAAGCGCCCGAACAACTCTCAATCCGACGCAAAGACGTCGCGTAGTCAGTTTGCCTAGTTTTCGAACGCTCGGAGTATTTACGGAAACGTACGATTTCGTCAGGGTTCGCTCGCCGATACTGCCGTGACTGTTCAGCCGCCTGAATACGGCGCCTTGATCACTGCCTACACGTTTGAGCCCTCGCTTCCCGCGGCGAGATAGCGCTCGTGCTGAGCACTGCTGTTGGTCTTTACGCTCGCAGCTGCACTGATCGAGCTGCCTCCTACGCAACAGCCTGGCAATTATAATAACTTCCTTAAAACTGCGCGGAAAGAGTTGCGCTCTTGTCACCCAAAGGCATCGAGGTCAACGCAATAACGGCACTGTGGAGGTCGGTGGAGCAACGGGCACGAGCAACCGTTACGCCGGTCTTCGGATTGTGAGCCTCGAGGTCAAAGGTGTATTGGCTGCGATAATAAGCCGATAACCCATCAGAATTGCTGCGATACGTGAGTTTGTACGACGGGGCCGCTGTCCCGGGGGAGGCGATACTCGTCGCGAAAGCGCGCGCGCAAGCATTCACAGAGGCCGTCTCAGGCGATGCGTTGGAGATCGAGGGGGCGAGCGAGACGCCTACTGTGATAACCGCGAGTCCGAATTTGGGAATGTTCATGCTGGTATTCCTTGATGCCAAAAAAATACCAACGCCCCATGTGAACAATAGGCAGTGCTCTGGTGTAAGACAAACGATAAATTCTTTGTAGTTGTATGATTTCTATCATGTGTATGCAATCCACGACAGTCATGCAACGCGAAACTCGCTCAAGATCCATTGTGTGAAGTTCTTGCAAGTCCTCGCGTGCGTGATATTCCGACCGGTGTAGCAAGACGTAGCTCTCACGTGAGCGTCGGAGGAGTTACCAACCCCGACCCGCAAGTCTTAGCCAATCAAACCATTTAATCCCGCAGGAATCTCACGGAATGTCGACCGTGGTGGTCTGGTTGGCGACCACGGAAATGCCCGTCTTGATCGGGCTGAACGTCACGGCACCGGGGGCCTGACCGGCAACATCTGCCGCGGCCTGACAGGTCAAGGCCACGGTGTAGGTCCCGGGCGGCAGAAACGTGAACTGGTAGTAGTAAGGCGGCGTCGAGGTCGCGACCGGCACCTTCGAGGACAGGGGGGTGGGCGTCAGGCCACTATTCATGTCGGCGGGTGCAGTCACCGTGCCGCTGTACAGATAGACGCCGGGTGAAGCGCATGCGCCGCCGGGCAGCTGCGTCGGGTCCAATACACCTTGAATATTGCCTACCGTGGCGTTATCGACCAGTCGCTCTACGGGTTTGAGAATGCACGCGGGCGCCTGTCCCGGCGGACACGTGATCGCCTGACGCAGATCAAAATCGATGGTGTAGTCCACCACGCCGCTGCTCGGTACGGTGAAGCCGGTGACGAGCTTCAAGCCCGTTTCGGAGCCGCTCGGCACTTCTAAGCCGTACATCGTTCCATCCGAGAGCATGATGTAGGAATTGCTCGGGTTGCCATCCGCTACCACCATCAAGCGAATCTGGCCGTAGGATCCGGCGGCAATCGGTTGGTTGAATAGCACGGCCGAAGCGGTGCCACTTTGGGTCATCAAGTCGATCGTCTTCGGCTGCGCGAAAGTGATGTCCACCGGGCTGCCGCTATTGGCGGTCAGTTCGATACCGGTGAACTTCACAACTACGGCTTGAGCACCATCGACGGGCGCATCGGCAACCGCGAGACTCATCTGACCCGTCCCACCGTCGCCGCCACCGCCTCCGCATGCACCGAGACCCAGTGCAGCTGCTGCGATTAGTAGTAAAGGCCTGTTAACACGATTTTGCGGAGACATGATGATTCCTTTTGGCATGCCCGCACACGCTTCTTACCAATCGGTAATTGCATTAAGGGTTATTAGCGGAGTCGGGCGTGTTCTTCAAGGAGGCCACCACGACTTTGCCGTCTTTGACCGGCAACGAGCTGCCGGGATCTGTATCCATGTGCACGTGATGTTCATGACCTTGGTATTCATAGACCACAGCGAATCCGGCAGGCTCTTCCTTCAGGTCGTACACGGTGCTGCAGCGCTGTTCTGTCGTGGTGTACGTATCGCCCTGCTGGGTTTTCTGCTGGATCTTATTGCCCGCATAGCCGCCGGCCGCCGCGCCAGCGACAGTTGCGAGAGTCTTGCCGCTACCGCCGCCGACCTGATGACCCAGGACACCCCCGACCAGCGCACCCAGTCCGGTACCCACCAATCGATTCTGATCCTGCACCGGTTTCGTACGGGTAACGCTTTCATCGTGGCATTCCTGGCGCGGGATCTTGACCGTTCGAGTCAACGGTTTGGCGCTGACGACCGTGGCCGAATGCGCAGTTTCGTACATGTGATAGCCAGCGACTGCACTGCCGGCGGTGACTACGACCGCTCCCGCAATAGCGCCTGTCAGAAAGGATATTTTCATCGACGGTTCCTCATCATTGCCTTCATCAGTCCGCGGCAATAAGTGGCCGCGGCCATGCGTAATTATCGCAATCGGGATACCGAGCACGTAGCTGTCGGCGGCCGGCGACACGCGTGTCCGGCCGGCCGGCAAATATTGCAAATATTATGTTGCATCATTGCATAGCTCTTTGTTCGAGGAGCGAGACAAGACCTCAGTTGTCGCCATGCCGATCGCGGTCTCGATCGTCGTGCTTCTCATGACCGTGATCATGGTCCTGATCATGGCCGTGTCCATGATCCTGATGGCCGTAGTCAGGAGCATATTCGGCCGATCGAACGAAATAGACGCGCCGATTACACGCATGGTACTCGTGACAGTGCTTGCTCCAGTTCTTCGCATGTCCCGGCGGCACGTGTAGGTACACCGGAGGAAGCGGAGAGGATTGCGGCTCGATCAGCATGGGCTGCGAATACACGACCTGGGGCGGCGGGCCGTTCCCCAGCTCAACTTGCCCATAGACACCCGGGGCGACTTGCCCCGAGAGAATCACGTGGATATCCAAATCCCCAGCACGGCTCACGCCTGCCCCGGCAATCAACAGGGCGGCCAAGACACTCAACGTTCTCGTGTACATCTGTAATATCCGAGTTGAATTTGATTTGGCTGATTCGGCGGCACACAGCAACGCCGATTCGAAGATGAAAAGTCTACGCGTGCCCGGGGAGAGTGCTATCGGCACTGCGTCACAATTCGAAGCCGCCACATCGGTTAATGCTGTCCTAAAGAGTGGATCGGACAGGGTACGGTTTCAGGAACAGTCGCGTTTCAAGGTCTGGTGGATGGCTTGGATTGGAATCGGCCTTATGTCGTGGCCGGTGTCAGGCGCTCGCGTAACCGGTCAAGCACCGGTCCATGCGTGCGTGCCGAACACGCACGCGGTCAGCGGCTGGAGTCGAGATTTAACAGCATTTTGACCTCGGCGACGGCCGAGCGGGCGGCGGGGACGACCTGTGTGATCACCTCGGGCGCAAGACCCGTGGCGCGCCAGGCGAATGGGTGAATGGGTGGTGCGACACTCGGATCGAGGCTGTCGCGTTCGGCCAGGTGCGTCAGCACATTGGCGATGTGCACGAGCGCGGCTTCGCGGGCGAACTTGTTCGCGCGCTCGGGCTCATGATGAAACTCTACGGCGGCGATGAGATTGGCAGGGAGCTGCCAACGGCGCATCAGTTCGCCGCCGATATCGGCATGATCGAATCCAAAAATCTTCCGTTCACAGCGGTACATTGGCTGATTGACGGGATCCTTGCGCGCGGCGGTCAGAGCCTCTCGCGTCTTCTCGGGGGCTCGGAGGGCCAGGACGAGCTTGCCGATGTCGTGCAGCAGGCCACCAACAAAGGCTGTATCGGCGTTCGAACCCGATCCTTCGCTCGCCAGCAGTTTCGCGCAAACGCCGCACAAGACGCTGTGGCCCCAGAAGGTCCGCATGGAGAGCAGCGCATTGGAAATGCCTTGAAATGTTCGAGCGACCGCGAGGCCGACCGCCAAATCACGGACCTGCAGCGTGCCGATCAAGGTGATTGCCTTGGACAACGAATCGATGTCCCGCGACGCTCCGAAGAACGCGCTATTGGCGACCCGCAAGATTTGTATGGCGAATGCCGCATCCTGCTCGACGACCGCGACGATCTGCTCGATCGTCGCGCGAGGATCTTCCAACACGGCAGTGACCCGCGTAACGACGGTTGGGAGGGATGTGAGCTTCGTGACACCCGCAACCATCTCGACGATAGCGGTCTGGGAGCCTGCGGACCTCATTCGGCAGACTCGTCGATGCGGGCTGGGACGATCGCGTAGTGCGCTGTCGGCGGGGCACCGCGTCGCGAGGCGTCAGAGGGGTCAGTAGATATTGCGCAGAATAACGTCAACAAAATGCTCCGGCGGTCGACATCCAGCCGGGGAAGCGCGGACGTTGCGTCGTGCGCCGCCGGCGGTCCGAGTAAAAACACTGTATCTCGAAAGAGTAGGACAATGCTGTGTCGGAATGCGGGAAAAGCGCAATTGTCGACTGGTGCAATAAGTGAAATTCCTGCGAGATAAATCCCTAGTCTCAGTGGATTTGCACTGACTCGCTGCGACTCGTGCGATGGCGGAGCCGCAGCATTTTGCGAACAGTGTCATGATTCGAGCGGCCTAGACTTGGCACAATCGGTGCCTCGGCCGATCCATAAGGGTACGCAACGCGTGGCTAAATACAACGACGGTCCAGCGCCCGAGGAGTTTTGGCACCCATCTGATGATAATCTGCGTACCCCGCGTGCCGCACGGCCAAGACTCGGCGCAGCTGGTCCTTACGTCATTAATCTGAGCGCCTCCAACACGCCATTCAGCATGGAGGCGACCGCGTTGTCGAACTGGTTTCACCTGCACATCTATCAGGTACAACGGGTCGAGGACGGCCGCTTGCGGTTCCGGTTGCGCCTTGGGCCCATTACGTCCGAGCTCGAGGCGGACGTCATCGTTGCCGCCGTGCGTGAAAGCTATCCATTTGCGTTAACCGCGACCGCTGGCGAAGACGATTTGCGCGCGATCGCGGCCGCCGCGTTAGGTGGGCATCGGACGACCAAGCCGGTAGTTGAATCCCATAGAGACCTCCCGCGCGGACGGCCAGAGCGCGCTCAGCAAAGCCAGGCGCCGCATGCCGATCGTGAGTCGGTAAATAGGATCATCACCCCGCCGTCCGCAGAGACCGCTGTGCGGCCCTCGACCATCCTCCCCTCACGTCCCGATGCGCATCCTGGAAACCAGAAATCCTCAGCAGCGACTTGGCTGGTGACGGCCACGCGCTCCGTCATGACGACTCCACCCTCGCCAAGGCGTGCTGCACCCGTGACCGGGGCCGTTAAGCCGGTCAAGGTCGAAGAATCGCAGCCAACCCGCGCGGTCCCGCCAACACGACGGGACGGTACGGCGGGATCGACCACAAAATCCGTTGGTCGAGATCCCCCAATCCGGCTCGACCTCTTGCTCGCCGTGGACAGCACACAGACCTTTCGCGCGCTCACCCCGATTGAGCTTGGCGAAGATCAGCTAATCAAAATGGTTCGTCATCCAGCTCGCGGTTGCCGCCACCGCCTTCCGCCCGCAAGACGTGCTGAACTTGGACATCTTCAACGAATTCAGTTTGTACTCCACGATAAGTCTCGATCAGGGGCGAGTTCTGCACGCTTTACGCCTCGGGTTCTTCACGGAGCCGTCGGCCGCTGACACCGTCGCCGCCTATGTGCGCCGTTACTTCGCCGCGGCGGTCGTTAAGCGCGTGAGCATCGCGGAACGTGAACGCTTCGCGGCAGGAAAGGTTGTGGCGCGCAAGACCAGCGAGGCGACGGGCGTCCACGAAGTCATCGAACTGTCGAGTCCGCCGCCCGTACCCCCGACGAAACTTAGCATTCTGTCGAGGACCGTCTCTAAGCGAGACCCGGATGACCAAACGCCCAGGCCGCGGAGCAAGTCGCCGTTGAAACGCTAAGGTGCGTCAACTGCCTCACCCGGACGCAGCAATTGATGTGACACTGTCCCAAGAATTGAGCTGGCCTCACGTAAGCTCTCGGCTTGTGACCGCTCTCCTTGAAGCCATAGAGCTTCTCTGCGAACGCTCCGTATACCCGAATCGGCGCGGTTCAACTGGGCCACGAATGGTCGCAAACCGTGACTGGTGAGCCGGAGCTTGCGCCAAGTTGCCAAACAGCGGGCAGAAATTAGTTAGTTGTGGCGGTGTCCGTCAGGGCCGCACCATCAGCCAAAGTCTTCTAAGCAGCAGCGCCCATCTCGACGAGCTGGATTCTGCGATCCGCCGCCGCCGTTTCAAACTCGGCGCTGATGATGGTTAACTCCTGTTCATCGTGGGCGGTCACCGCCCTGATCAGACAGGCGCGATCGCGGCCGCGGCGCTTTGCCTCGTAGAGGGCTTTATCGACGAGGCCAATGGCGCTATCCAATGAAATCTCCGTTTCCGATCCGGCCATCGGAAAGCAGGCGTATCCGACGGAAATCGTGCACTTAATGGCCTGTCCGTTCCACAGTACCGGGTCACGGCGCATGGCGTGCAGCAGTCTTGTAACGGTTCGATCCGCCTGTTCGGGCGTTATTGGATAGAGTATGGCGAGGAATTCCTCCCCGCCCCATCGCACGAGCTTGTCGCTTTCGCGCAGCGCCGCCGAAAGGCGATGGCTCACGGTTGCCAACACGGCATCTCCCGCCGGGTGCCCCAGCGTGTCGTTGATTCGCTTGAAATGATCGAGATCCGCCAGCAGTACGCAGCCTTCGACGGGCCGCGAGCCTTCGACGCTCAACACGTGTTCGTTGAAATAACGGCGATTGCGCAGCCCTGTCAGCGCGTCGCGCTCGCTGTTGACGCGTAGACGATCGTTGGCTTTCCTCACGCGAGCAAATGCCCAGATGAGCGCAGCACAAATACAGGTCACAAATAAGGTTCCTGCCATGATGAGTTGCTGCCGCAATCGCTGCTCGTGCATCTCCGACCGCAAGAGTTCGAGTTCGCGCGCTCTGCGCTCATCGTCAAATTTAGCCGATAGCTCGAGAAACGCGCGCTGACGCGTGTTCGTCATGATTTTTTCGCCGACCTCGTCATAACGATGGTAGACCTGAATGGCCATCATCAAATACCCGGCATGCTCGAGGGCATCCGCGTACTCGCGCAGGAGTTCCTTGGCGTCGAGCAGGTTGTCGCCGGCAAGCGTTTCGGCGATTGCGCCCTGCGCCAATTTTTCGCCCGGCTTTATATTGCCAAGGCCGATGTACGCGAGCCCTTCATTGAATAATACGATTGGCTCGTCACGACTTTCACGCAACCCGAACACTAGCGGCAGCGCCTCTTTGGAATACTTGAGCGACTTAGCGAAGTCGCGAGTTTTCAAATAAGAATCACCCAGATTGACGAGCGCATGCGCCAGCCATTTATTGCTTCCCGCACGCTTGGCGTGTTCGAGCGACGATAGACTGGCGCGACGCTCCGTAGCACGATCGCCCCGCCGATCAGCGATGTCCGATTCACAACCGTCGATTTCGACCAGCGCCGCCTCCTCGCCGAGGGATATCGCCAGTCGGCGGGCGGCCTGCAACTCATCAGAGGCGCGATCGAAATTGCCGGTATTCGTGTAAATGCGAGCCAACCAAAGCATGGCGTGGAGGCTCCGTAGATCGTCGTGCATGCCCTGCGCGAGATCCAAGCCCTTCTCCAGAAAGGGCAACGCGGCCTCCGCCTGACCCAACATGCGAAAAGTGTTTCCGCGCAGAATCGAAACTCGATAGCGCTCGGCGGCCGTGGCGATCGACTCCATATCAATGCGGCTGAGTTCGGCGCTGGCGGCTGCGTATTTTCCACCCTGGTAGAGCGAGTATGCCCGAACGTAGTGCTCTGCCAAGATGGCCGATTGATCGCCACGCTGGGCGATCGCCTGCAAGCGCGCAATCGTCGCATCGACTTCCTCATCCCGACGCACGTCGACATACACCATGCCGCGAACTTCGAGCATCTGGACCTCGGAAGGGAGCCTTTCCGTGGGTGCCGTCACCGCGTAGATCAGTTGCTCCGCACGTTCCGGATCGGACCAGTCGAGCATCTCGATCCGATCGATAAGGGTTTGCTCGGCGGAAGCACCCGCCGTCGCCGCGGCTGCCCACCCCATGACCCAGACCAGTGCGATTCTTCGAAATTGCCGCATACCCGGTAACATCCAGCCTGCAGTGCAGCACCCTGAACATACATTGTGGTCACGCCTGGACGCGGCACGGCGTGATGAACGTCATCCGGCAACGTTTTGAGAGGGCGTTCCCGCAGCTAGTGGCTAAGGATGTGATTCGGGTCCACATTCGGAGGTAACACTCGAGATCGGCCGCTCCTTTGTCGATGTGCCCGCGCGTAACAAGTCTAGAGACCTTCGACGGCGCGATAGAACCAGGAACCGCGCAACACGCCGTTCTTAAGGCTTTTTTGGTTTGTTTCCCTCTTTTCCCGAAACAGCGTTCAAGCTGGCGGCGCCTCAGTCTTGCACTTTGCAACGCGGATCGACAAGAACCGTATCGCGTTCAGATATTCATCGCGTAGCTTGCGGTTGAACATAAAAGCTCGGGAAAGCGCGGGCGGCACACTGCTGAACCAGCATCAGTTCTTGGGATCATGCAAGCCGCTCGATGTATGGTGCTGATCGTCGTCGTGCCACGATTGGACCCGGCCCGCCTGACGGGCAGTGCGGTATGTCGCATCCGGACACCCTAAACGGGCACGGATCGCTAAATTCACTACGAGCGTCACACTGAGGTTCTCCCGGGCGGGATAGCCTGCGCTGTCGTTCAGGCGCCTTAGCGGGCCAAGGTAGTAATGTCATCGTGTACGACAAGAACCGACGTTGAGTTTCTTGAGAACTATGCGGACCTGATACAACGACTGCTTCCATCCGTCCCTTCAATCGCCTTCCTGGATCGGTCTTCGCGCATACTCTGGAACCGCGGCGACGAACTCACTGCCGACGTGATGTCGCGGGTGTCCCCCGCTTTGGCGCAGGCTCTGCGCTCGGCAAGTCAGTGTATCGACTCTATCGTCCCGCTAACGGCCGACCATCGCATTGCAACACTGACGGTGCAGGCCGCAGGGGGTGATTATTCGGGTGCGTGTGTTCTCGCGATTCGCGTAACGCCAGAGCGGCATGAACCCACTATCGAGGAAGTGCGGGCACACTTAGCACCCCTGTTGGCGTGTGTCGGGCGCGAACTCTCGCAACCTGTGTCCCGGCCACGCGGTCTTTCCCGCGAGTCCGAGAGCGAACTGCAATGGCTGCTGGAGGTGGGGTCGGCGACTTCATCGGGGGCGAACCATCGTGAGCTACTCTCACGTCTGATGAGGGCCTCTGTCGCGCATTTGGGTTGCCAGCTGGGGGCGGTCCTGGTACCCGGCAAACATCTGAGTTTGGCGCGCAGCGCGGGGGATCAGAAGCAATTGGCAAACGCGACGCTGCGCCGTCTGCAGGCGCCCATTCTCGACTGGATGCAGCGCCACGATCGACCGCTCCGGATCAATTCTCCGAAAGCCGCCTACGGCGGGTTCAAGGTTCTCGCAGTGCCGGTGACTGGCCGTGGGAATCGTCCCTCGGGTGTCCTCCTCTTCTTGCGCTCATCCGAAGCGCCTGACTTCATCCGTGAGCACCTGTATGTGGCACAGCATCTGAGCCGTCAGGCAGCCGCACTGCTCGAGACGCATTTCGATGCGGCCACTGGCCTTCACACGCGCGCCGCTCTTCAGATGCAGATCGATGAGTGGCCGCTCCCATCGCCAGAAACCATGGAACACTGCGTCGTCCATCTCAATCTCGATCGTCTGCATGTGATCAACGAGACTCTCGGATTTGACGTCGGCGATGAGCTAATCCACCAGCTCGCCCGACTCCTCGATCCCTCGCGATTGCCTCCGGGGACACTCGCCGGACGCATTGCGGGTGATGTCTTCGTGATCGTGTCGCCGAGCACGCAGGTGCAGGAGGCGGCGCGCGCCGCCCAGACGCTGCAAGAAACTCTTACCCAAGTCAGTGGCAGTCTGCTCAAGGGCAAAGCCGTACTCACCTTCAGCTGTGGCATCGCAGCGTTCACCAAGCCGGAGGGCTTTCCCCAGGCACTGACCCTGGCCGAGTTGGCGTGCAAGAGCGCGAAGGACCACGGTCGTGGGCGCATCGAGATCTACACCGATAGTGACCACTCAATGATTCATCGCCACGACGATTTAATCGCCCTGGGGCGACTTCAGGACGTCCTGCGCGACAACCATTTGACGCTCTATGCGCAGAAGATTCTGCCATTGCAGCGTCAGGGCTCAGCACCGGGTTACGAACTGCTGTTGCGAGCGCTCGATGAGACCCATGAAAACCGCGCTCCCGCATCGTTGTTCTCAGCCGCACAACGTTATCAGATGGAATCCGCTATCGACGCGTGGGTTATCGAGTATGCCCTCGCTGAAGCTGCGCGCTATCGCGAGGACCTCGTGGCCGGGCAGATCTCGCTCTCGATCAACATCAGCGCGCCCTCGCTCATCGATGAGGCATTTCTAGATCTGACGAAGCGTCTGATTGAACACTCTCGTCTCCTACCCTCGCTTCTGACCTTTGAGATCACCGAGACGGCGGCGGTGTCGAACCCTGGGAAGGCGCTCGTCTTCATTCGCGAGATGCACGCGATGGGCTGCCGCTTTGCCCTCGACGACTTCGGCACGGGTGTGAACTCCTTCAATTGCCTCAAGAGCCTGCCCGTCGATCGGGTCAAGATCGACGGCAGCTTCGTGACCGATCTGCTCACGAATCCGCAATCGACGGCCACAGTACGTGCGATTTCGGGGTTGGCGCACGAAATGGGTATTGAGACGGTGGCCGAATATGCCGAAGACGCGTCCCTCATCACGCGCCTGCGCGAGCTCGGGATCGACTACGCCCAAGGATACGGGGTCGAAAAGCCGCGTCCGTTCTCCGAGGTCCTCGAATCATTACGCGCGGACCAATCGGATGAATTCCAGAAGATGCAGCTCGAGCTGTAGTCTCTACGCGGCCTCCAAGAATTCGCGTATTTGCTCGAGTTCCAACGCGCTTGCATCCCAGCCTGCGACATGGCAGTTTGCATACAGACGGATTTCCCCGGTCGCGAGCGCGTTCGCGACGACTGAGATTCGAAAACCTGCGAGCGACTCTTGCGAGCAAATCGGGCATTTAACAGGGAAAAGAACTTCAGATTCTGTCATTGTTGTTCACCACAACACCTAAAGTTTTTAGAACACACTATGTCATCATGTTTGGGCTCACATCGCGTCCGCACATGATTCGACTGCGTTGAAGTCTTCCTGGAAGGTCGATAGTGTTCGTCCGACGGCATGGAGCCCTTGCTCTTCGAAAACGCGTGCCCCGCCGGGCTCCTTCATCGCGCTCTCGCCTTGCGCTTGTCCCTCTAAAAATCCTAAAACTTCATTGTCGGATTCCATGATGATGAAACTCCCTGGTAGTAAGTCCGTAGCAATCGCAGTCGTCAATTCACTCGTGCGCCCCCGCACCTCCGCATATCGAGACGGCGTTTGGCTGTCGCGCATCTCGCGTGCTTTTTTAATGTACGCGACACTGGATGTCGCGCGCGATCATCGACAGGAACAGTGCCACAGGCAGGCAGGCAGCATGGACAAGCATGTGTGAGCATTGCGATGGGCATCCCACACCCTGTCGCGGTAAGTTAAATGACGGAATTTCTCTTGGTGTCCTGCCGGCCGGAGAAGATGGAGCAGCAAGCGAGGCAATGCATCCAGTACTAGAGTGGCCTCGAACGGGCCAATTAGCCTGGCAGAAACTCGATTCACGGAAGCGCGAGATTGCTGCCCAAAGGGGCAAGACTGAGGAACTCGACCAGGACGCGACGGTTTAACGATTGGCTCTACGGATAACCGCGCGGGCGATTCTCAGTGAACCGGACGAATCAATTCAGGGTCGTCGGGCGCAGTCGAGTTTATCCGCGGACTGACCGCGTACGCTTGCATCGAACTCGCTCTGTATGGCTGTAGTGTCGCCTTTGCCTCGACGGGCGTTCCGCGCAACCAAGTCTGGTAGTCTTTGCGCCTCAAGATCGCCGGCATGCGATGTTCCGTGTTGCCAATGTTCGTCATGAGATCGTTCGCCGGCAGATGAATGACCGCGCAGCTTTCGATGACATCGTCATCCTCGCCGACCGAGCGATCCCAGACCCCTGCTAAGCCAAATACAGATCGTTCGAGCAAACGTACAAAGAACGGTTGCCGGTACTTCGCGTCCGTGAGCTGCCACGCATAGAATCCTGCGACCGGTAGGATGCACCGCTTACTGTTGAGCCAGGACGTGCGATACGTAAGTGAGTTCTGGATCGCGTCGATCTCGAGGCACGCGGGCGGAAGACCGATCCACTTGCCTTCCGCCCACGACGGAATGAGGCCCCAGCGCATCATCACCGCTTCGGACTGCCCGTCGTGCCACCGAATGGCCGGCACATACTGCTGTGCAGCGACATTGAATCTCGCTGTAAAATTCCGCCATGTTCGCGAAGGCGAGAATTCCAGCTCCGCGGTGACTTGATCCGGCAGGACGTAGCGCTCGCACATGGAAGGAGATTACGGCCGATGCCGCAAAAAAGATGTGATGGAGCTTTCGGTCTTCGGATGGTGTAACAGCGCGGAGCTTTCGGCGCCGGCGGGCGCGATTTCGGAGCGTCAGTCGCCCACATCGCGATCATCCAATATAGGAGTGGCACGAACCAACAGGATTAAGTCGAGCCGTTATTGGCGGCGGGCGAATCGCGGATGCCTGATCAGCGGCTTCAAACCAACTCTAGTGCACGGCGAGCCTTACAGCATCAAGCAGCACGTGTTGGTCTACGGGCTTGAGAAGATAAGCGATCGCGCCCTCGCGCAAGCATTCCTCGCGCACACTGGGCGCGTCGAGCGCTGTGATCAACACGACGGGAAAATTCTATATCATCGCTCAACCGGGACCGGTTGCACGCTCAGTTCTACGAGAGGCCGGTGGTGAGATTCCACCGGCCTACTCACCCAGGCATAGCGGGATGCTGGAGGGCGCCTCGTGCTCGTGCCTATAGGAATCGTCTTACGCGACGCAGGGCGCCTCGATGACAGCTTTTGGGCGCCGCAGTCCCCAGAATATGGAGGCGTGCCATAAGTACAACCACAGGAAGGGCAGTCATGTTGCGAAGGAATGTTGTAATCTCATTGGTTGCGTTGTTTGTTCTCGCGTTGGGTGCCAGCGTCGTGGCACGTGCTGATTCCAAACAAGTAATCGACGCTGCAGTCGCCGACACGCTGCAACGATTTACCAGCGCCAACCCCGCCCATGGCGAATTGCTCCAAAAAGCCGGCGGTGTCTTGGTGTTTCCGACCATTACGAAAGCCGGGGTAGGCATCGGCGGTGAACACGGTGATGGAGCGCTGCTCAAGCATGAGAAAACCGTCGCCTATTACAGCTTGAGCTCGGCATCGGTCGGCGCAACTCTCGGCGCGGGACAGCGCAGCGAAGTGATATTGTTCATGACCCGCGAGGCGCTTTCGAAATTCGAGGCCAGCCATGGCTACGATGTCGGTGTGGATGCCCAAGTCGCGTTGGTCTCGACAGGCGCCGGTGGCAATTATGATAGCGAGACCTTGAAGAAACCCATTCTCGGGTTCGTATTCGATGAAAAGGGTCTGATCGGCGACATATCCCTCAAGGGCTCGAAGATCAAGAAGATCGAGCCGACCTAGATAGAAGCCGGCCTAGATATGGCCTAGATAGAGTCTCCTGGAATCCTCCCCCGAGCCGGCCGGTCGCGGTCGGCTGATCGCCGTGCCCAACTGATCGTCGCGCCGACCGATCGGTTTTCTCTCCCGCCTCGCCGCCTTGGCGCCGGCTCCGCATCTGACGCGTTTTCACGACGTATTCGCCCCGCATCATCGGCTGCGAGGATTGCGCCGGGGCAGCGGGATCGGGCTGCTGGGGGCGCCGGCATTGCTCGATTCAGTTCTTCTCGGCGGCCATTTTGATGCGCCGGCGAGCGTTGCCGTGGCGCGGATCGCGGGCGGCGCATTGCTGGCGCTCGGCGTCGCCTGCTGGTTTGCCGGCCGTCCTCAAGCACACCGCGCTCGCCGCGTGGTGCGCAGGCTGCCTGATTGCACGGCGCTAGGCCCCCGGTGCGCTTCGCATGGGACCTTCTGCCAATGTACTCGCGAAGAAATTCGGATGATGATGCTTGATCCTCGGCGCGTGCCCATCGATCCTCGAGTAGGAGATTCAAGATGAAGGCCGTATCAATCATTGCGTGTCTATTGTTCGCTTCCGGCACATTTGCGGCGGATTGCGTCACAAACCTGCGTGGCAAGACCGTGTGCAGCAACGGGCAGAGTGCCGCCGCCGTCAACCCGAGCACGGGGACCGTCACGACGGCACAGAAGTCTCAAAGCGGCGTGACCACCGCGCAAAACAGCAACGGCTCCAAAGCCGCGTACAACCCGCACACCGGTAATGCGGCCGTCTCGCAAACGAACCAGAACGGCGTGAAGACTACCCAAACCAGTAGCGGTGGAAAGGCCAAGACGAAGAATGGAATGGGCGTCGCCACGGGGCCCAATGGCACGACCTGCGCCAAGGGCGCGAACAATCAAGGCTGCAAGAAGTAATGGGCCCTGAGTCTTTGATCGCCTAGGCCGAGTTGGAAGCACATTCCCGCGTATCGATCCGGCCGCATTAAGCTTGGAGCAGGTCCTAACGTCTTATTCGGGCACGCCCGTGACCCGCCGCGCGTCTACGCGATGCCGCAGGTCGACTTGATTCTGGTGATCGCCTGGTCGAGAGCCTTGTTGTAATCGCCGGTCGTAACCTGTGCCTTTTCACCTTCGGTTCCCGTCAGGAAGCCCGCCACAGCGCCGACCGGTGCGATGGTCGAGACGCCGGCTGCGGCCTGCTGCGCCGCGCTCACTTTCTCCTTCTGAAGCATGGCGATGTCGCCTGGCGCGGTCGCGCAGTTCACCGGCCCAGGGCGTGATCTGATCTGCCGACGATTTCGGTTCAGCCGGCCGACCGGCCGGAATTGACCCATCTCGGAAAGTCCGGCGCCAATCTTGTTGTGGTGCATAACACTAGCTTGGCGAACCGTCACGGCTGACCTGCCACTAATTTTTTCTCCGCCGCGCCGAGGATCTCGACCGACAGCTTGGGGTCGCTCACCACGCGCGACATCGTCACCGCGCCGATCATCGTCGCGGCCGCGACCAGAGCTCGCCGCCGGACATCCGCGGTGCGGGCCTTCCCCGCCAGGATGTCCACAAGCCTTACAAAGCCCGCCGTCGCTGCTGCGCGCGCCTTCTTATCGGACCGGGCAAGTTCGCCCCCGAGCGCGGCGAGCGGACAGCCAGAGGCCGGGTTGTCCCGGTGGCGGGTCGAGAGATACGCTGCCACGGCGGAGTTGACGGTCGGGTGAGCGGCCAGCTCCTCGAGGATGCTGTCCATGGCCGCGACGGTGGCCTCCGCGACGAGTTGGTCCTTCGACGCGAAGTGCTTGTAGAACCCGCCGTGGGTCAGCCCGGCGGCCTTCATCAGGTCGGCCAGCCCGGTGGCCACGATCCCCTTCTCGCGGAACTCGCGCGCGGCCGCCCGGACGATGCGCTTGCGAGTCTCGGCGGCCTCTTCCCTTGACTTCCTCATCTCCCACGTCCTCCGGCAAAAGCTATTTAGATTTGCATTGACATCTAAAGTGCCCCGCGCTAGCATTTGGATGTCGAGTGGCATCTTAAACTATTTTCACGGAGACTGCCAGATGAGCACGGGAAAGATCCTGATCACCGGCGCGACGGGTGACACCGGCGGGTACGCGATCGAGCAATTGCTGCAAAAAGGCCACCAGGTCCGGGCCCTCGTCCACCGCATCGACGACCGCTCGAAGCGGCTGGAAGACAAGGGCGTGGAGGCGGTCGCCGGAGACTACCTCGACCTGGACGCGATGCGGGCGGCAGTAAAGGGCGTCCGCCGGGCGTACTTCGTCTACCCAATCCGCCCCGGGATCATCCAGGCGACGGCCTACTTCGCCCAGGCAGCCAAGGAGGCCGGGGTCGAGGCGGTCGTGAACATGTCGCAAATCTCCGCCCGGGAGAACGCCGTGAGCCACGCCGCCCGGGACCACTGGGTCGCCGAGCGGGTTTTCGACTGGTCGGGGATCGCCGTCACGCACCTGCGGCCGACGTTCTTCGCCGAGTGGCTCCTGTACAATGCCCTCACGATCAAGGCGGGGACACTCGCCTCGCCGCTCGGGCCTGGCAAACATGCTCCGGTCGCGGCCGAGGACCAGGCCCGCGTCATTGTGGGGATCCTCGAGGATCCGGCCTCGCACAGCGGTAAGGTCTACCCGCTGTTCGGGCCGAGAGAGTACACGCAGGCCGAGATCGCGCAGGCCCTGAGCCGCGTGCTGGGCAAGGACGTCCGCTACAAGCAGGTCACCATGGAGGAATTGCAGCAGCAGAGGGCGTCGAGCCAGTCGCCCGCCCCGGGCCAGGTCAACGCCCGGACGGGCTACGGGGAGCCGGAGCAGTTGCAGCGGGGCGAGCTCAAGGAGTCGTTCTTGCTGCAGCACATCCGCGAGGTGGCGCTCGACCACCAGGCCGGTATCTTCGCCGGCACCAACGACGTGATCGAGACGATCGGCGGCCGCCCGCCCATGTCGCTGGAGGCCTTCATCGAGAAGCACCGCAAGGCCTTCGAGTGAGACGGATGCGGCGTTCAGGTTGATGCGGCCCAACGAGCCGGAAGACGAGGCCTTCGGTGTGAAGCGGCGTTGGATATTGACCATCTTTTGGAACCTGCGGCTTACTGAATCTAGACGTTGCAGCGCCAACCGGCGTCCAATTTATATGCTGGTTCACAGGTCAAACGACCCATAGATTTGATTTTCGGCGGTCTGAGGCGTGAGACATTTACACGCGGACGTCAACGGATAAATCCGGTCGTTTCTGGACATCGAACTCATCGGCTGCACGTCGCGATTAACATTTGGTCGGCAGCCACCACCTGAACGCACCGCCGCGCGCTCGCGCAGCGCGACTATAGAGATCGCTATTTCGATGCATTAAGCCGTCTCACCATTGATGAGATTTTCCGCGCTGGCGTGCCCAGGGGCACTTTTTTGTCTCAGCATTGGTGAGACTTTGGCGACAAAGACACGGTCGTCGTGCGTCGAAAACGGCACGCGTTTACGCACATCGTCTCAGCATTAGTGAGACTGGACTTTATGCTGTTGATTCTATGAGTCCGAACCATCTCAACCTTATTGAAACAGTCTCACAAAGGATGAGACGCGACATCTGAGACCCGACACAAATAGTAAATGAACGATCGTTCAACAAGTTAACTTAATACTTATTATGAGAAGTTCGAGGCGGGAATCATTGCGCTCTTCGGCGCGTTCGCACAGCTGAAAACATAGCACTAGATGGCGAGAATATCCATCCCAGTACGACCTTCAAGATGTCCACTAGTATTGCATCACGTTAAATCGCCAGTGCCCTGTCTGCGGGCGCTACGGTTGAGAACGCCGCTCAGTCCGGTAGCTTATCGACGATATCCCTGATTGATCGCATTGCCGCTTGCACCGAGGCTGCCGAGTCGCCCCCGTTGAAGGCTTCCAGCGCAACGGCCGCCGTCTTCAAATGCCCAATCACGGCGTCGTTCTCCGTCTCCTGATCTATCTCGGTGCGGCACTCGTAAATCACGCGGACAGCCATTTCAAAATTCTTGTGGTCCTTCTTCGCGGCTGTCTCGCGCTGCGCCTTTTCTATCCCTTCGGCTGCTTCTCTCAGCTTCTGATCGACGAATCGGTGCAAGGCCCCTGTCATCATTACCATGGGATTCCCCTTAGTGGCTGTCGCGCGCAAGCCGCAACATCTGAACGGCCTTACCGATCAGACTAATTGCGTCCGCCACGCTTGGCAACAGTTCGGGTTTGGCGTTCGGAATGACGGTAGGGATTCAGTTGCTGCTTTTTGTTAAACATCGGTGATTCATAGGGAATGTTGAGGTTTGGAGTCGCGCCTCTGGGCCGACGTCGTGCGGTGAAGTGGGCTCGCACCGCGAAAACCGCAGCGGACGTACCATGGTCGTCGCTACCACGAAACCGTCGACCTGAGCGGCCTCGTTTCTCGTGAACTGCAGCACATACGTGCCCTCGCTGAGATCGCCGGTGAAGGCGTCCGGAAGGATCGGGGTGAGTTTCTGCGAGGGAAACATCCACTGGGTGCGAATAAGCTTGGCGTCATGGATCTTCAATGTCCAGGAAACGCCGAGCTCGTCGTTGTAATAAGTGCCGACGTAGTCCGAAAGGTTCGGTACTTGCGATCGGACTTCCGGCACGCGCTCCAGGACTAGGACATCGGAATCATCATCGATGGCGTCCACCGTGACGCGGGTAGCGGCGGGATGAAATGCATAACGGGTGGTTGAATTCTGGGCCTGGAACTCGCCGTGTCCGACGTAGACCAACTTCTGCAGGGAATCGCCGGTATCGACGCCAAGCGTTCCCGCAAGGGCGACAAAGTGCAGATACGCGAAGGTCTCAGCATTCCAATATTTGCCGGCATAAGAGGCGAGTTCGGATGTCGAGAGCGGCAAGGGCGTTGCCCAGGAAGAAGGTTCACCCAATCCCAGGTAGATGTCGGCAACGCGCTCTGACAGAGCGAGCGGATCGAGATCGCCGACCATATTGCACAGGAGGATGACGCTGAGCCTCTGTCGTGGAAATCGCAGGAAGCTTGAGCGATACCCGACCCATTCGCCAGTGTGCTGCACGCGCGGAATGCCGCGGTACTGGTCGAGGACAAGGCCCATCGCGTATGGTGTTTTGCTCCCATCGGCTCGGACCCCAAGCTCCTGAAGTTGTTCGATTGCGCCCTTGCCGCCGACCATGGGAGTGTAGAAGTTCCGGTCCCATCGACCCAGATCCTCAACCGTGGTCATGACGGAACCGTCTCCTAACTCTTCGAAATTCGACATGTCGATATTGAATCCTCCGCCGGGTCGTGGCGCATATCCAGTGGCACGGCGAGGCACGATCATCTGGTGATCGTCGTGAAAATGTGTGCTGGTCATTCTCAGAGGCTCGAAGATGCGACGGCGCGCGAAGTCTCGCAGGCTCTCGCCGCTGAGTCGGCGCACGACCAGCGCGAGCAAAAAATAGTTGGTGTCGCTATATAAGTATTGCCGGCCAGGGGGGAAGTTGAGCGTTTTTTGGCGTGCAATCAGGGCGAGGGCGTCGTCATCTGTTGTTTGGTCGATTTCCGGCACGCCTGCGAGGTCGAACAGATCCGTGTAGCTCCGCAGGCCGCTGAGGTGATGCAGCATGTTCCGCACAGTAATTGGTGCTCCGTATGGCGGGAGCTCCGGAATGAACTTGTGAATATCGTCGTCCAGCGATAGCTTGCCGTCCTCCACCAGTAGGACAATGCTCATTGCCGTGAATTGTTTGGAGACGGAGCCGATATCGAACACGGTTTGCGGAGTGATCGGAACGTTGAGCTCGAGATTGGCGGCGCCGTATCCCCTCTCGTAAACAACGGCACCATTGCGTACCACTGCCAGTGCACATCCCGGCGAAGAGGGCGTGTCCCATTGTGCAAAGATCCTGTCAACGCGAGGATCCGATGTCTGCGCCGTGCAGGGCACACCGACCAATGCCATCAACCAGCAGCTGAGCAGAAGCCATTTGAGTGCCGCAGGTCCGTTCATTGGATCGGACTGATCGCTCGTTGCGGTCTACCGCCACACCGTCATTGGGGCACAGCCGTAAGCGGTCGCGCGATTTGCGCCAACAAATCCCTAGTTCCTGGCTCTCGCAAGAGATTGGGATAGCGTTCTCCGCCGGAATACTTGAGATCCAGCGTCTTGTATGTCTCATCTTTTTCGACCAGCAGCGTGATTGTGCCGGACGGGTCCGCGGGTGCCGCGAGCGTGTCGTGCAGCAGCTCCTTCGACCACTTATAACCGTTGAGCGCGATGAGATGACTTCCGGGGGAGGCTCCGGCAAAATCCGCGGGCGACCGCGGGATCACATCGCCGATGGTCGCCTTATCATCGTCCACGAAGAATCCGAGCGAGTAGCGCAAGTCCAAATCCTTGTCGTCCGCCTCATGAGCGGCGTGCATGATCGAGGGAGTAGCCGTGAGCGCCAAGCGCCACCCGGCTGCTTGCAAACCCTCGAGCGGTGCGGCCGCACGCAGGCGATTCAGCCGTTCGTTCCAGAAACCGGCCCAGTCGTAGGCGTAAACCGAGGACAACGCCTTGATCACATCGTTAAAATCGTAGGGCATGACCTTCGGACCCGTGCTCGGCGGTCCGTAGAACAATTTGCAGAAATCATCGAGGCTTCTACGCCCATGGGAGGCGCGTCGAATGATGGTGTCCGCCTCCAGCCAAACGAGCGCGGACTCCTGATAGAAATCCTCCTGCCGGCGCAGCCTCGCGGCCCAATTGCGCGACTGATAATAAAGGAGCGGCGCAGCAATGGTGGTTTCCTGCAGCGAGCGCCACTCGCGTGCACTGTGCGATTGCATCGCCGCGGCATCGTGTGCGAATTCGCTGCGGAATTCCTCTTCTGTCAACAGACCGCTGCGGGCCGCCAGCACATCGCCCAGGTACTCGGTGAGACCTTCATATACCCAGAGCATGTCGTCGAGCATCGGCTCCTGGTAGTTGGCAGTGGCGAGCCCTTGCGGGCGGCGATATTTGCCGTTCCATGAATGCACATATTCGTGCGGCAGTAGATTGGCTTCCGCACGCCGGATGGGATCGTCCACCAAGGCGTGCAGCGGCGAACGGTCGTCGCTCGATTGATGGTGCTCCAGTCCATCCGGCATGATCTGGTCCGTGAGCGACCACAAAAATTTGTAGTGGTTATAGTGAGTCGCTCCGAATAGCGCCGCCGCCTCGCCCACCAGGCGACGATAATGCGCCTCCGTCTCGGCGGTCATGTTGAGGTCAACCGGCGTGTCGGCCGCGATGTGCAACGTAACAGGCGGCGTTCCACCGAGCGGGATCTCTCGCATATAGCGGCCGGCGAGGAGCGTCGAATCGACGAGAGTTGTCAGCGTGACGGGAGCGAACTCGACGCCGTCGGCCCCCTCCGACGTGCGATCGAGCGCCGTCGCAAACTTCCAACCGGGCGGCAAGCGCACCGATGCCTGATAGGTGAGGTCATCGCTGCGGGCATCGGCGGGGTACAAAACGAGTTGATTCCATTCCAGTATCAGCAGGGATTCCGTCGCGGTCCGCGGCGTTTCCAATCCCTGTACGACGCCGTCCGGCGCGGGCGAGGTGAGAATCTCGAGGTCCACACCGAGCTGTGCAACACCGGGTGGTATTTGCAAGTGGAATGCGTTGAGGTCGATCGAGTCGCGCCGCCACGGCAATGCGCGCCCGCTTGCCGTGAAACGCGGACCGCCGAGCGAAGTCAAGGGGCCGACGGGGCTGTGCCGGCCCGGCAGCCATTTCGGGTACACCAGCGTCAAGGGACCTTGGGCCACCGGCAAGGTGAGGTGCGCTGACATGATGCCCCGCGGCGCTTCCCGCGCATCGACCGCGATGGACGCGGTCCCGGCGGGCACCGCCTCCGGACGGGCCGACGACGCCCAACCTAAGGCAATGAGGAGACTCCCCGTAGCGAGCAAGTAACGCGTGCATTCGCCGGTACTGCTTATAGTCATCGCTCGGTTTCCGGTCAGTATCGGTAGCGGAATGTCAGTTCCATGAATCGGCCGATGGCGCCGGCTTGGTCATAGGAAGCGTCGTAGTTCTGGCCGCCGTAGGTCACGGTATCGAGCGGGGGCAGGCGGTTGGTGACGTTGGTAATGTTGGCCATCACCTGCAGATGTTGGTTCACCTTATATTGACCGTAGACATTGGCGTAGCCGAAGCCCGCGACGTAGCAGTGCGGGTTCGTGGCGCTCAACTGTAGACACGTGGGCGCGGTGCCCGGCGGCGTGAGCGATGCGTCGATGCCCTGCATGGCGCTGCGGTAATTGAGCGTCGTACCGAGGGACAAGGGCCCGCGAGTCCAGTCGACGGTGAAGGTGCCGCGATTCGCCGGAGTTCCAGTGGAGCCGCTCAGGGCCGTGGGGCCCACCGTGCCTACGTAATGGTAGGTCACATCGCCGAAAGTCTGCTGCTGCTGAATGAGGTGAGTCGCATCTAGGGTCGTTGTCACTACTCCGTAAGGGCCGAGATCAAAGAGAGTCTTCCAGCCAGCGTCTATCCCCGCAGCAATGGAATAGGAGGCGTTTACATACGGCGTCAAGTACTCGATGATCGGCCCGGGCAAAGTCGAGCCTGGCGGCGCAGGTGTGCGAATCGCGTTTTGGAGCGAATACGGCTCAGGTGCAATCTCGTGGTCGCGACGGATATAGAAGTAGTCGACGGTCACCGTATTGTGAGGCAAAGGCTGGGCAACGACACCGAATGTATAACTGCGCGATTTCTCGGGCACCAGGTTCGGATTGCTGCGAGTCAGGAGCGCCACTGAGCTGCCGGGACCACCGCAGTCGCCGACCGCCCCGGTCACCGGACAGCGGATCGGATCAACGGGCGCTGGCGTAACGCTCGAAGCGGAGCCGGCATTGTCGCTTTCTGCGATGCCCGGGGCGCGGAAACCTTGCGCATAGGTTCCGCGAAACGCGAATTGCGGAATCACGGTCCACTTGAAGCCGACCTTGGGGGTGAAGGCGGTGCCCGCCGAGGTGTTGTAGTGATCGACGCGTCCGGCGGCATCGATCTCGAGGGAATCGAGCACCGGTGCTGCGATTTCGGCGAACGCGGCGGATACGGTCTGCTCGCCGCGCGCATAAAAGCTGCCGTCCATGAGGATATTGCCCGCGAGCGCCCAGGGTTCGCCCGGATTGTTCTCGTGAACCATCCGAGCATCGAGCCCCAAGGCGATTGACGCATCACCGCCCGGCAACTGGAAGATCTTGCGCGTGGCGTTGGCGGAAATGAATTCGACGTCGGAGGTGGCCGTGTCATGCGTCTCCGGCACCAACGAGTTGGTCACGGCCGGCGAGTTGAGGTCGGCATTCTGGCCGACGAGATAACCGTCGGCGAGCGCATTGTACAAGGCCGGCACATACATGAATCCCTGATACGTGATCCGGGTGACATCGCGCACATAGCCGAAGCTCGCGGTCAGATCCCAGCCGCCGATGGTGTTTGTCAGGTCATCGACCAGGCGATAGACGTCCGTACCGTACGTCGTATGCTGCCCGGGCACGCTGGTCAGGGCGCCGAAGAACAGCGCCGGATCGCCGGCGTAGCTCGCGAAGTTCGCGCCCATGGAATTGTAGAACGCCTCGGCGCCCGCGAAATAGGGGCTCGCCGGATTGAACGGGTTGTCCTTGCTATTTGCGGGCAGAACGACGCGCGTGGTCGCGGGATTGAACTGGTTGACCGTACCGCTGATCGCACCCGCCCAGACGAACGGTACGAGGTTGATGGGGACGTTATAGGCGTTCGGCTGCCGATACTGTTCGGACTGCGATAAGTAGTAGGACGCCGCAAGCGCGTTGGTCCACTCCCCGGCGAGGCGCTGAGTCCAGTGGGTTGACACGTCAAGTCCAGCCGTACGCGGTTGCAGCTTCTTGTACGCGTTCGTATCCCAAGCGCAACCGTTGCCGGGGCCGCCCGCCAACGCCACGTCCTGCGCACTGCACCCAGGCAATAAATACGGCGTCTGGTTCTGAACCACCCCGCCGCTTACCGGCAATACCTGCCCGGGCACCGTATAGGTCGTGAGCGGATTGGGAAGGCTCCCCGTGACGACACCACCATAGAGGTTCGGGCCGCCCCAGGGTGCAAGATTTTCGGCCGCGATATACGAGCCGCGCGCTTCCTGAGGGATCGCTTGCTGATGCCTGCCTTCGATGCTCACATAGAAATTGTGTCCGTCGGCGTCGAGATTGCCCGTGCCGTAGATCGCCGCGAAGCGCTGCGAGAGACCGTCGCCGCGGTCCGTGGAGCCCGCCGTGGCCGACACATCCACGCCGGTGAATTGCCTCTTCAGAATGACGTTGACGACCCCGGCGATGGCGTCCGAACCGTAGGTGGCGGACGCCCCGTCCTTCAGAACCTCTACGCGGTCCACGATGGCCATGGGCAGTGAATCGATGTCGACAAACTGCCGCTGACCGTCGTCGGTGAGCGGGTAGTTGGCCATGCGGTGGCCATCGACGAGCACCAGAGTCGCATCGACCGTGAGGCCGCGCAGGGCCACTCCGTCGGCGCCGCCAGCCATCGCCCCGCTGAACGCTTGTGTCAGAGTCCCTGAGTTGTCCGCCGACACCGTTTTGATGACATCTGCGATGCTGTTGAGTCCGCTTTTTGCGATCTGATCGGCATCGATGGCTGTGATCGGCGACGGTCCCTCGATATTAGAGCGGCGGATGTACGATCCCGTTACCGTGATGGTCTCCAGCGTGGAGTTCGATCCTGCGGAGCTCGAAGGGGGACCCTGAGGGTCGCCGGCGGGTTCGGCAACGGCGCATATCGACGATAATAAGAGACAGCTGGCAACGCAGCTGACAACGAGTCTGCTCATTCGGATTCTCCCATTTTTTAGTCGAGCGAATGCCAGCCGCATTCTCTAAAGTCAGTGCTGACATCCCACGCACTTGGTGACAACCTCCCCCCGGTTGTTTCCTCCGCAGAATGTAATCCCATTCACAATTCATTGCAATGACATACTCTATCCCCTGTAGACTGCAATGTTAGTGCAACCATCGCGTTAACTGAGGTTATCAACGTAGAATTCGCCCCGTGAAGTCTCTTTACGAAAAGACAATCGCCTTTGTGCTGCAGTACATCGACGAGCAGAAGCTACGTGAGGGAGACCAACTACCCACGGAAGCCCAGTTATCGTCCTTAGCCGGAGTCAGCTTAGTTACGGTGCGCCGCGCCCTGTCGGAGCTGTCGGCGCAGGCCGTAGTGCGGCGAGAACAAGGGCGCGGCACCTTCGTAGCGCATCCGAGGGTCAAGGCCGAGACAACTAAAATTGGCGGCCTGCGCAATGGCCTGCATTTGGATGCCCAATCCAAATTGCAAACGCGGATTTTGAGCTGCGGCGCACGCGCGTCTACCACCGAGGAGGCAAAGCGTTTGAGCCTGTCGCCCGGCGCGACCGTGTGGGAGGTCTCGCGCCTTCGCCTCCTCAACAAACGCCCCGTGATTTGGGAGGTGTCGGTCATACCAAAGATTCTGGCTCCGGACCTTGCCGGTTATTTGAAGGGCTCCGACAAAAGATCCTTGTATGACTTGCTCGATGAGGTATATGGGCTCAAAGAAGCTCGTGAAGAGCAAACATTGGTGTCGCGCCCGGCGCTCGCACGCGAACACGAATTGTTGGGTCTGATGAGTTTCGAATGGATCGTCGAAGTGTCAGGCGTGAGTTTCTCGGCGCGCCACCAAGCGATCGACGCCTTTAAAATGGTGTTCGTGGCTAAGGCGTTTGCATTCCGCCTCGAGACCGCGCCGACGTTTTTTGTCGAGGCGGTCGAGGTCATGGAGAGCTTGCGGACCCGCAAAGCTCAATAACTGTCACGCGTGGATGTCTGAGCAAGCCGGTGACCGGCCAATCGAGGTCTTCCACGCCGCGGTAAAGAGCATCCCTCGCCGCCAGTTTGTGCGCGCCCGCGATCAACAAGAGAATTTGGCGCGCTTCAAGCAGGTTCTGAATACCGAGAGTGATGCCTTGAGACGGAATCTGCCACGGGCTCCTTGCTTGTATCTCTTGACGCTCCCGGGTGGACTGCGACAATTCAACGATATGGGTGCGCTGGTTCCAAGGTGAGCCCGGCTCATTAAACGCAATGTGACCGTTCGTGCCTAAGCCCAAAATACACAAATCAATACCGTCGCACGCGGCGATCGCTGCATCATAGTCTTGGCATTCAGCCTGAAGATCCGCGGCGTCGCCGCGGAGCAGACGCACCTGATCGGCGGGAAGGTTCAGAGGGGCGATGAGGTGTTGGTACAAAAAAGCCGCATAGCTGTGCGGGTCGCTGCGCGGCACGCCGCAGTACTCATCGAGATTAAAAATCCGTGTTGCGGCGAGGCTTAGCTCGCCGCCGCGCGAGCGCTCGACGAGCTCGCGATATAAACCAAGCGGCGTGTTGCCAGTGGGAAGAGCGAGTACTGATTGCGGCTTATCGCGTAGGTTGCCTTCGGTGAAATTTGCTGCCGCATGGGCGAACGCACTTTCGCTGTCTGTCTTTATTATTCGCACCGCGCAGCCCATGCCTGATATTCTCGATACAGCCCGGCGTACGCCTGGGCGGTGTGTTGATCCGGACTCGTCAGCTGCGGTGAAAGCGTCGCTGGCGGGTCATGGGGACCCGCGCCATCGAGCATGCGCCGCGCCAGGTAGGCAGCACCGACCGCCGCCGGCGATAGGTCCAACACCGCGGCTACTGGGTGCTCGAGGATGGCCGCGAGCATCCTTATGCTGCTGGGCGAGCGCACCATGTTGCCGCTGACCCTCACCGACTCGATGGGCGTGGTTTCCGCCAGCACGTCCACGCAGCGCTTTACTTCATAGAACACGCCTTCGAGGTAGGCCCGCGCCATGTCGCTGCGCGAATGCCGCAAGTTCAGGCCAAAAAGGGCGCCCTGCAGGCGGGGATTCCACAGCGCCCCTTGTTCGCCGCCCGCGAGATAGGGCGGGAAGAAAAGGCCGCGGGCTCCGGGAACGGAGTCAGCCGCATAGGTATCGATCTGCCCATCGCGCCAGCCAAACAAGTCGCTCAGCCAGCGATAGCCGGTGCCGGTCGCGAGCAGATCCATTTCCCGACCGTACCACGAGTCCATCACATGCGGAGTAAGCAGGTAGCGCGCGGATGGATCGAGACGCAACGTAGCACTTGCGCCGAGGACAACGGCGCTTGAGCCGAAGCTGATTGAGACGATCTTCTCGTCGAGCCCCGCCATTGAATAGGCTGCGCACACCGAGTCCGCCGCGCCCGTGCTCACGGGAATACCCACCCGCAAGCCAAGAAGCGCCGCGCCGGCAGCGCTCAACGAACCGGCCAGGGAGTTCGCGGGCTTTATGCGTGGCAATAGAGAGTCCGGAAGACTCCAGAATTCACATAAATCCTTGCTAAAACACTGTTCTCGTAAATCGTAGACGCCATAACCTGCGGCGGTGGAGGGCTCTGTGACTCGCAGTCCGGTCAGCTCGAACAGCAAATAATCCTTGGCGGACAAAATGCTCGTCACCTCGTCGATGCGATCGGCAAAATGAAACTCCAGCATGGGAGCGAGGTAGCGGCCGTCGATGGGCATGCCCGTGCGTTCGTACATGCGCGAACGACCCGCGGCATCGACTCGTGTGGCGGTCCAGGCGTCGGCGCGCCCGTCTTTCCATGTGATTGCCGGCGCTATAGGACGGTCGTCGGAAAGACATACCAGCGTGGGTAATTGGCCGGTCAGGCCGACGGCGGCAACGCGCTCTTGCCATTCAGAGCCTCGTATGCGCCTCATGGATTCGCCGAGGGAATGCATCGCGCTCGCCACTGCGTGCAGCCAGTCCGATGATTCTTGCTCTGCCTGATATGGAAGCAAACCGGCCGAGGGAAAACCCGCGGCAGCCTCGCCGATGACCTCACCATCAACACCGACCACCACCACCTTGGCAGCCGAGGTTCCCAAGTCGATCCCCAGGGTAATCAGTTGCGTCGCAGGGGCGTCAGACATGAGCGTGCAGAAGTCCCGCCACTTGATCGGCAGCGTTCAGCGTGCGATCGATATCCCCCTCGGAATGGGCAAATGAGACAAACAGATTCTCGAACGCGCCGGGATGAAATAGTACGCCACGCTCCAGCATCCCTTCCCACCACAGCCGGAAAAGATCGTGATTGGCGTAACGTGCGGCATCGCGATAATTGCGAATGGGCTTCTCCGCAAACCACACTTGCAAAACCGGGCCCAGGCCGACGACATAGGCGGGTAAATCATGACGGCGGAAAATTGCTGTTAACCCATCGTAAAAGCGGGTACAGCGTGCGAATAGCGCCTCGTATTTTCCGGGCGCACTGAGTTCATCGAGCGCGGCGTTCGCGGCAGCCACCGCGATGCCGTTAGCGCTGTATGTACCGGCCATGGAGACGGTGCCGTCGGCCACGAGTCTCATGATGTCGCGCCGGCCACCCAGCGCGGCCACCGGAAATCCGCCGCCCAAGCCTTTGGCAAAAACCGTGATGTCGGGCTTGATGCCATAAATACCCTGCGCTCCGCCAAACCCTAAGCGAAAACCGGTGATGACCTCGTCATAGATCAATACGATGCCGCGCGAATCGGCAACTTCACGCATCGCCTGCAGGTAACCCGGCTCGGGCAATATACAGCCGGTGTTGCACATCACGGGCTCAGTCAGGATCGCGGCGATTGCATCGCCTTCACGCGCAACGGCGCCGCGAAGCGCTTCGATATCGTTCCACGGCAGGATGATCAGGTGCTCGCCGGATGCCTTGGTAAGGCCCGGACCCTGCGGTACCGCGACGGGTCTGTGATCGGGTCCCGCCTCGTGTATTTGCGGATGCTTGCTCCAATAGACTGCATCAGAAAAGCCGTGATACATACCCTCGAAGCGAATGACCTTTTCCCGCTGAGTAAAGGTCCTGGCCAAGCGCAGACTATAGATAATCGCCTCGGTGCCGGTATTGCATAACCGTACCTGATCGACGCTCGGTACCGCTGCGATGATCTTCTCCGCCAGCAGCGCTTCTTGAGCCGTAGGCAGCGCAAATACAGTGCCGCGTTTCTGGATTTGCTCCACCACGGCCGCTGTCACCTTGAGTGGACGATGCCCGAGAATCATCGGTCCAAGTCCCAGCAAGTAGTCGATATAGACGTTGCCATCGACGTCGTACAGATAGGCGCCCTCGCCGCGATCGACGAATAGCGGATAAGGATCCCAACCCGACCATTGGGCGCGCGCTGTGCTGTTGACGCCGGCCGGAATTGGTTTGCAGGCGCGTGCGTAAAGTTCGGCGCTGCGCGCAGAGCGTGCGGGATTTTGGTATTTCATTGTTTTGTCACAGTCCTCAGCGCGCTGCGGTCGATCTGGCAGTATTCAAAGGGGTAAAAAAGAGCACGCCCTTGAAACGATGCAAGAAAACCGCCACGGCAGCGCCGCAGGTAATTGAACCCAGTCCGTAGAGCATCACGCTGGTGGTGACGGCGCCGGTCAACAGGGATTCAATGAGCACCCAGATGCTGAATGAGACTCCGACCAGCGGCAGCAAGCCACCCAAGATCAAATTGCTCCTGCTCGATGCCAGCGTTGCCCGCTGTTGCCAGAGCGCGGCTGCCGCGGTGATACCGTAAAAGACAATAGAAATCAGGCCGAGGCTACTTGCGGCATTGGTGAGCGCCGCAGCAATGCCGGTGGTTCCCAACGCGAGCGCCAGCAAGATCAAGTTGATGCCGCTCATGGTCAACGTCGCCGCCCATGGGTTGGAGCCGCTCGCCCGTAGTCGCCGAAAAAAACCAGGCATTACGCGGTCACGGGCCATCGCGAACCCGACTCGGGCTGCCGATACGACGGCCGCCTGCAGCGAGGCAAGGGTACCCGTAAGGACAACAAGTGACATCAAAGAATCCCACGGCTTATGCAGCAGCCGACCGCCAACGGCCGACAGCGCATTGCCGGCGTGCGCTTGTAATGCTTCTGGCGAAAGAACGCTTTGGAACGCAAATATCGTGATTGAATACACTACCGCGAGCATCACCACGCTCGCCAGCGCTGCTTTGCCCGGGTTATTGGCTCGATCGTTGGTTTCCTCGTTGACGTAAATGGCCGCATCCCAGCCCGAATACATGAAATAGGCAATCAATATCCCACCCATCAAGCCTTTCATGCCGCCCATGCCGGTCCATGAAAACCATTGCCAGGAAAATCTTGCGGCTGCGGTGCCGTGCAGAAGTGCTACCAGGGCGATCGCGGCCACGATCAGGAGCACCGTGTATTCGAAGACGACGATTGTCCATTCGAAACGGGCGACTATCTTCAAGCCCAAAATGGCGAGTGCCGTGATCAGTAAATTCCACACGGCACCGACGATGAAAATCGCCCAGTGATTCTCGACTAAAGAAGGTGCCAGCAAGTCGATAGTATAGATCCCCGCAGGGATCGTCAGCGTGGTCGTACCGAGCGTGTAGTAGAGCAAGATCATCCAGCCCGACATGAATCCCAAATACGGATTAAACACCTTGGCGACCCACGTATACGTGGCACCCGAGCTTTGATCCCAGCGATTCAGACGCTGATAGGCGATAGCGATGCCGATCATCGGCACGAAACAAATCAAGATCGGCACCACTCCGCCATAGCCACTGACCGCCACGAGGGCCGCCAGACTCACCGCAAGGGTTTGCGACGGTCCCGAACTGGACAGCCCCATGATGATCGCGTCGCCCAGGCCAACGCGATCGGTCCGGGTCATTGGGGTATTCAATCTATTTGCGCCCCTGCTGAGACATTAGGTCATTATAATGACTTTGCATTTCACCATCAACGATCGAGTTCCAGTGTCGGGAATACATAATAGTTAATCAACGCGCTACCGTAGATGGGTAATTGCCCTATCTCGTGGTGCAGGCGACCGCGGAGAGAGTTCGAGCGCGAGTTGCCGCGCTGCGCGCACAAATGCCTTGGAGCGAACCAGTTGCAGCGGATACCAGGCATCGTCACCCGTATGCATCATGCCGACGTTCGTCATGATGACCACGACGAGATCGGCGTGTTCGAGCCAGCCCATGACGGCACCGAAGCCCAACACGCCGCCGTCGTAACCGATGAGCCAATCGTCGGCGAGCCGTTCGTGGAATAGTCCCTGCCCTACCTCCTCGGTCGCCTCGTCTGTGGGAGCAAAGGACACCATGCGTGCAAGCGTTTTCGGTGCCACCACGCGTCCATCGCGCAGTGCTAACGTGAACGCGGCGAGATCGCGGGCGGTTGCAAGCAGTCCACCAGCAGTCCACTCAGTCGATAGATTCGAGCGGCTTACGTCGATGAGGCCCGGTGCGGCGAGACGAAACGCAGGGCTCAGGCCTGCAGTGCGGCGGAACTCCGGTGTGTCGTAGTGATAGCGGGCGGGAATACGTGACGGGTCGATCGGCTCGAAGCCTTCGAGCTGAATGTCGGCAAGTCCTAGCGGTTCGAGAAGATCGTTATGGAGCACATCGACGATGTCGCGGGTCGTGATTTTCTCAACCACAAGGCCGAGAAGTGTGTAGTTGGTGTTGGCGTAGGCGTAGCTCTTGCCCGGAGAGTTGGTTGCGGGGTGGCGACCTCCCCTCACGTACTCGAGCGTCTCGGCCTTGGCCCATACACGGTCCGGATCCGACTCGGCGCCGCGGCCTTTGCGGATCCACTCCGGATCGAACTCCCAGGTTGGGATTCCGCTCGTGTGATTGAGTAGCTGGCGGATGGTGGCACGATCCGCGTTCGGGATCCCTGCTACAACGTCTGGCCCCAGTATGTCCGCGGCGGTTGACTCGAGACTCAATCGTCCCTGATCGACGAGTCTTTCGACGATACAAGCGACGAAGGTTTTGGTTATGCTGCCGATGCCGTAGAGGTACGCCGCGTTTGCACGTGAGCGTGTCTCGAGGTTGGCGTAGCCGACCGCGCCGCTCCAGATGACTCCCTGTCGCGTCGCGATTGCCGCCGAAATACTCGGCAGCCGGTGCTGCTTTGACGCCTGCAATAGAACAGCGCGAAGGGCGTCCTCTGCGCTGTGCTGGTTGGCCCGTGCAACCGACGCAGTAATGCCAAAGCTGAAAAGAGAGACGATGGCAAACACGTATCGCATATATTGGATCCCGCGACGGCCGTGATGGATGGCGCGGCCATTCTAGCGGTTGCTACCTAAATGGAATAATTTCTCGCGAACAAAGGGTGGCTCCCATCAAGCACCGCCGTGACCTCGAATCTGCCGACCGTCATTCGGTAGTACCCAGCCGTCTGCGCCTTATTGGGAGGAACTGTCTGATTTGCGGGCACGGACTGCATAGAAATTGCGCGATCAGCCCGACCAGCCGGATAAAAACTCAAGTAGGAGCTTGTTTACGACGTCCGGCTGCTCCTCCTGCGGCATGTGGCCACACTGCGGTATCGCGTAGGTGCGCAAGTCTACGGCCATCTCCGCCCAGACCTTCGCCATGTCAAACATCTTTCCAACCGCATAGAAATCGGCTCCCCAGAGCGAGAGCGTCGGGCATGCAATTTTCACGTCCGCGTCGGCCCGATCTTGCTCGACATCCTCTGTATTGGCCCTGTAATCGGCCATCGCTCCGCGTACCGCTCCGGGAGCCCGGTAAGCCCGAACGTAAACTTCGAAATCCTCGCCGGAGATGGCATGCGGGTTGTAAGTCCAGTCGGAAAAGATCGCGCGAAGCCAGATGTCCTCTCGACCTGCAATGAGTGCTTCGGGTAGGTCGGGGACTTGGTGAAATATGAAGAACCAATAGGCCCTGGCGATGCGAGCGCTGAATTCACGGGCAACAATTCGGGTAGGAACGTTGTCCATCACGACCAGCCGATCGATGGCTTGAGGATGGTCCTTGGCAAACCGAGTTGCCACGCGCGCACCACGATCATGGCCCACGAGGGCCACCTTGGAGAGTCCCAGTGCTCGCATGAGCTCGAGCACATCCATGGCCATCGTCCGCTTGTCGTAGCCGCGGGATGGCTTGTCCGTCTCGCCGTACCCGCGCAGATCCGGCGCAATTACACGATAGTGCTCAGCCAGCTCCGGAATCTGATGACGCCAGGCAAAGTTCGTCTCCGGAAACCCATGCATCAAAATGACGGGGGGGCCTTCGCCCGCGTCGAGATAGTGCTGACGAATTCCATTGGCTTGGACTGTGTGATGCTTGATCATGAGTTGAATTCCACGTGAGGAGAGGACCTATAGCCCGTTCGACATTTCGGCTTCATACGACGCCGTTACCTCAATTGACAGCAGCCGCCATCCGTAAAGCCTCGGGCTCCGGACCGCCGGTTGCCCAATCGAGCAACTCAACGGTATGGACTATGGGGACGCCGATGGCGTTCGATAGTTGCGTCATGCACCCGATGTTGCCGGTGGCGACGATATCAGCCCCGACAGAGCGAATGCTGGCAACCTTGCGCTTCTTCAACTCCTCAGCGATGTCGGGCTGAAGAAGATTGTAGACGCCGGCAGAGCCGCAGCACATGAAGCCGTCAGGTACCTCGAGAGCGCTGAAGCCGACGCGGCGCAAGAGCTCCAGGGGTTGATGCACAATGCGTTGTCCATGCTGCATCGAGCACGCGGAGTGATAAGCCACGCGGACGTTACGCAGCCCCCGCCGCGGCAGCACATCGTGTTCCGTCAGAAATTCAGTGACGTCCTTCGCCAGGGCGCTGACGCGGGCGGCTTTGTCCTTCCAGGATTCGTCCAGCCGCAACGCGTGACCATAGCCTTTGAGCGACGTCCCGCAGCCCGAAGTGTTCACGATGATGGCGTCCAGGCCGCAGCCAGGCTTATCAGCTTCACTCAACCATGCATCGATGTTAGCTTTGACAAAGGGCAGCGCATACCGTTCCAATCCCATGTGCTCTGACGGGGCTCCGCAGCAACCAGCGCCGCGGGCGACCACGACGTCAACCCCATGTCGCCGCAGGAGGCGAATCGTTGCCTCGTTGATACGAGGATCAAGAACGGTCTGTACGCAGCCATTGAGGATGCTCACACGGGCTCGACGGGTGCCATGTGCCAGAAATACTTGTGGACGGTCAAGGTCACTTGGCCGAGGTAGGTGCGCCCGAGGAGTCATGTCCAGCATGGCGCGTAGCGGGCCTGAAAACACCCATTTGAACGGCTGGGCGAGCTTACCGGCAAGCAACCCCAGTCGGAAAAGCCGGGGGTTTGGAATCAGCAAGGTCAGAGCGCGCCTGATCAACTTTTGCAGCAGAGGTCGGCGGTAGGTCTGTTCGACATGCTGCCGTCCATACCCGATCAGTTTTGAGTACTTCACGCCGGATGGACAGATTGCCTCGCAAGCCAGACAGGTAAGACAGCGGTCGAGGTGTTCCACGGTCTTGGCGTCCGGGCTGCCTCCCTGCTCATACATATGCCTCATCAACAGGATTCGTCCGCGTGGGCTGTCATTCTCATCATGCCGCACCTGGTACGTGGGACAGTGCGACAGGCAGATCCCGCAGTGCACACAATCGCGAATGATGTCGTTTGAAAGGGCTATGTCTGGATTAGCCAGAGCTGCTTCAGGGATACTCGTCTTCACCTCAGGCTGCTCCGCGACTTACAACGGCAAGCTTGCCGGGATTAAGGACACTGTTGGGATCGAAGCTTGTGCGGATCCGCTCGGCAAGCTCCTGATAGGCCCTGGGTCGGGGCTGGAATGTGCCGAGATCCAGGCGTAGGGCCGCTTGGGCCTTGAACAGGCACGCGCTGCCACCTACTTCTCCGGCCAGGGTCCGCAGGAAAGTGGCCTGAGTTCGTGCGCCTTCCTCGGAAGTCTTGATAAAGATCTGTGAGCCGCCCCAATCATAGAGAACCTCGCCCCTAATCGCAGCAACCACTCGAGCGGCTTTGGTGACCGGAAGCAGCAGGCGCCACACGCAGGCCGCGGGATCAGAGGCGAAGTCGGACAGGTCTCGCTGACGGCGCCAAAATGCAGTGCTCTCGTCCCCTCCAATCGAAGTGATTGGACCCATCTTTTCGAGATACTTACCAAGCTCGCGCTCGCGAGCGGCCACTGACTCCGAGAATCCCTCCAGGCGCACAGCCGTGATGGAGTCGCAGCAACGTCCCGAAAGATGTACGGCTGCGCTGATGTCGAGCGGCATCTTCAAGGCACCGCTGAGAACCTGTATGGCCACGGTGTCGCTGAGCCCGGTGAGCACAAGCGTGACTTCCCGCGCCGGAGCGGGATGAATTTTCAAAGTGATAGAGGTGATCACCGCCAGAACTCCAAAGCTTCCAGTGAGAAGCCGTGGAATATCGTAGCCGGTTACGTTTTTGACAGTTCGGCCACCACCTTTGAATGTTTCGCCGCGGCCGTTTACTCCCTCTATTCCCAGGACCGCGTCACGCACCGACCCAGACAAGATGCGGCGCGGACCGCTCAGATTACAGGCAACTATGCCACCGATCGTGTCCTCGGACGTGGAATTCCCGAACAGTGCAGCGTACTGGGGTGGCTCGAAGGCCAGCTGCTGGTTCCTCTTTGCCAACACTTGGCGGATGTCGGATACGGGTGTTCCGGCTCTTACTTTCAAGACGAGCTCTTCCGGCTCGTACATCTCAACCCCCGCGATGGCTGACAGGTCTAACTGAAAATCCGCGTCGACGGGGCTGCCGAGGGAGCGCTTGGTGCGGCCGCCGACGATCTCGCAGCGCTGGCGAGAGGTGTTTGCCTCGCGGACGATCTCCGCAACGTCGCCGGCGTGATTCGGCGTCAGACGGTGCGGTGATGGGGAGAGCATATGATCGTTCACGGAATCCAGAAGTGCTAAAAGCGGGGAATGTCGGAGAAAGGCCGTGACTTGCTGTTCGCACGTGGACGGCCAAATTCCCCACATCTGCAAGGCGTCGGAAAAACTTTGCCGGGATTCAAGAGTTCATGAGGATCAAACGCGCACTTCAGACGTTGCTGTTGGGCGAGGTCCATATCCGTGAACTGATAGGTCATCAGGTCGCGCTTTTCGACACCAACGCCATGCTCGCCCGTCAAAACGCCGCCCAGATCGACGCACGCCTTCAAGATGTCGGCGCCGAAGGCTTCCGCCTTCGTCAGATCCTGTGGCTTGGCGGCATCGAACAAGATCACCGGGTGCAGATTTCCGTCCCCGGCATGGAAGCAGTTTGCGTACTCCAAGCCGTGCTTCTTGGACAATTCATCGATCCGTTTCACGATTTCTGGAAGCTTGCCGCGGGGGATCGTACCGTCTGTCACGTACAGATCCCTGGCAATCCTCCCCATGGCCCCATACACCGCTTTGCGGCCTCGCCAGAGGCGAGCCCGCTCCTCCTCCGTCGTGCTGGTCTGCAGATCGGCCAGTCCGATATCCCTGGCGATCGATTCCACCGCGGCGATGAGAGAATCCACTTCAACGGCGGGGCCGTCGAGCTCGCATAGCAGTACGGCCTCCACGTCAGGTTTTGTGATATCGCCGACGTATGAGGAGACGGCGCCGATGCATTTGCGGTCCATGAACTCAAGGCCGGCCGGGATGATGCCATGGGCGATGATTGCTCCGACGCATCGGCTGGCGTCGTCGACGCTCCTGAAGCCGAGGGAAAGCACTCGTGCGGACGGGGGCTGCGGCACCAAGCGCAGCGTGATCTCGGTGACAATGGCCAGGAGACCCTCTGAGCCGATCAAAGTCGCGGTCAGATCGAAATCCTGCTCGGTGCCGCCTAGAAACTCTCCGCCGAGCCGCACTATGTCTCCGTTCAGGAGAACGGCTTCGAGGCCCGTCACGTGATTGGACGTCACGCCGTACTTCAGACAGTGAACTCCTCCGGAGTTCTCCGCCACATTTCCGCCGATAGTGGAAATCGCCTGGCTCGATGGGTCTGGCATATAGCACAGTCCGAGATGCTGCACGGCCTCGGTCACGCGAATGTTCTGCACGCCGGGCTGAACTCTGACAATTCGGTTGTCGGGATCAAATGTTCGCGCGAACATTTGATCCCATATGTGCTGCCGGGAAAAATGTGGCGTCGCGACGTTTCGCCCTGGCGCCAGCCCATCGGGCGGATTCTGGCGCCACATAACCTTTTGGCATTTCATGGTCCGGTCACTCCTTAGCTTCGGAGGTCAGGATCATGTTCGATCAACTTTTCACATCCCAGCGGACAATAGACCATCATTCCAATAGTCCTTTGTTGGAAGAGCGTCTTCGCTACCTCGCCCACTGTGCTGGACAGGGAAGCACCCGAAGTTCGCTCCGTCTCATTGCTCAACACTTGCTCGTTTTTATAGAACAGTTCGATTTAGAGGCAAAACACGACGTGGATCTCGAGCAGATCCAAGAGGCCGCCAATGTTTGGGTTGGCAGTCGCCCTCAGGCCAACGGCATGACAGACTGCGGGTACGGCCGGATGCGATTCATCTCAGACGCCAAGAAGTGGCTTGCTTTCCTGGGTCGTCTGCGCTTGCCGGCGGTAGCCATTCGCCCGTGCACACGCTTGATTGATGAGTTTTGCGACCACTTGTCTGATGACAGAGGCTTGGCGCAATCGACCATCCGTATTCATCGGTGGCATATCGGGCAGTTTCTGAACCGCTACGAGCAGCAAAACCGTCCGTTTCGCGACATCTGCATCCGAGACATCGACGCGGCGATCGCCCGAAAGGGCGAACAGGATTTCTACAGTCGGGTATCGATCGCTCACTACGTCGGCGCATTGCGAGTTTTCTTCCGCTATGCAGAGCAGCGCAGATGGTGCTCTCGCGGCCTGGCCGCAGCGATCATGCACCCTCGTATATTCGCCGACGAAGGACTGCCACAGGGCCCCTCGTGGGACGATGTGCAGCGTCTGCTTGCAGCTACGGAAGGCGACGACCCCAAGCATGTCCGCGATCGCGCCATTATCATGCTGTTTGCCGTCTATGGGTTTCGCGTCGGTGACGTTCGTGCCGTTCGACTCGAAGATCTCAATTGGGAAAAGGAGCTGATCTGCATCAGGCGTCCGAAGTCTCGCCGCCAGCAGTCTTATCCACTCTCATACACAGTCGGGGAAGCGATTCTGCGTTATCTGAAGGAGGTCCGGCCGCCCACGTCGCATCGAGAGATATTTCTGACTCTGAGAGCACCCATTCGACCCATCGGCAGCGGCGCCCTCTATGATCTTGTCAGCGACCGCTTGGTGTCCTTGGGAGTATCCATCAAACATCACGGACCGCATTCCTTACGACATGCCTGCGCCTCGCGGCTGCTCGCACAGGGTCTGTCGATGAAAGAGATCGGGGACCATCTCGGACACCGTAAACAGGATACAACACGAGTCTACGCCAAAGTGGATCTTACCGGCCTGCGTAGGGTTGCGGAGTTCGACATCGGAGGTGTGCTATGAGACTCAACGAGATCGTTCTCCAATACGTGGCATTCCGAAAGTCCATGGGAGAAGACTTTACCAGCGCCGAGAGCCTGCTGAAGACCTTTTGTCGGTATGTGGGCGAAGATATCGAGTTGACGGATGTCGAGGCCGAGCACGTGCAGGAGTTTCTCACGGGAACCGGCACCCTGAGTGGCTATTGGCGTCGCAAGTACGACACGTTGCGGGGTCTATATCGCTATGCCATCAGCCGCGGATTCGTAGACCATTCGCCGCTGCCCTGCACAGCGGTCCGCGCGCCCCGTTTTAAGCCCTATATCTACACTGAGGACGAGCTGCGCCGGCTCTTGAACGGCATCAGCACCTGTTTGAACCCTCCGCGTAGACTAGAGCCGCATACGCTGCGAGCTATCCTGCTGCTGCTCTACGGAGCCGGGCTACGGATTGGCGAGGCGGTCGCGCTGACTGTGGCGGATGTGGACGTGGCGAGCGCCTTGATCACCGTTCGCAACACAAAGTTTCATAAGAGCAGGCTGTGTCCGCTGGGATCGCAGCTTAACGAGATCATCGCGGACTACTCCAAGCGCAGGAACAGCGCAGGTCACTCCACGGACGGTGGATCACGCTTCTTCGTCTTGCGCCGCGGCGCTCCCACTTCGGTTCAGACCATTGAATGCGCATTCAGACGTCTATGCCGGCACGTCGGCGTTCATCGCAGCGATGGAGCACGCTACCAACCACGGCTTCATGACATGAGACACGCCTTCTCAGTGAGGAGGTTGACTTCTTGGTACCGAGAGGGCGCCGATGTTCAGAAGTTGCTGCCACAACTAGCGACCTACCTGGGGCACACCAAGCTTTCCGCGACGCAAGTCTACTTGACCATGACGCCGGATTTGCTGCACGAAGCCTCGGTGCGATTCGAAAAATACGCCTGCCAGGAGGTGCGTCATGGCTAGCTCGCCCCGCTGCGGTTCGTGGATTCGACGATTCCTCCTCGAGCACCTGGTGCGCGAACGCAACCTGGCGCGTAATACTCAGTATAGCTATCGGGATACGCTAGCTTTGCTAATGCCGTTTGTCGCCGGGCAGGTTCATAAGCCGATTGATCAGCTCGACGTGGTCGATGTCAGCGCCGAAAACGTCCGGGAGTTCCTTCAGCACCTGGAGCAGGCGCGCCATTGCCGCCTGTCCACGCGCAATCAGCGTCTCGCCGTGATTCATGCTCTGGCTCGTTTCATCGCCGAGCGCAGCCCAGAGCATATCGAATGGGGTGGACAGATTAGAGCGATTCCATTTAAGAACGGTCCCAAGAGATCAATCTCATACCTCGAGAAATCGGAGATGGACGCGCTCCTCGCCGCACCCGATCGTTCTTGCGCGCAAGGCACGCGCGACCATTCCCTGCTGCTTTTCTTGTACAACACCGGAGCTCGCGCCAATGAAGTGGCGCAACTTCGCGTCGGTGATTTGCACGTCTCGAAAGTGCAAAACAAGGAACAGTCATTCGTAAAAATACTTGGCAAGGGCGACAAACAGCGTCTATGTCCATTGTGGCCGAATACCGTCAATCAGCTCATGGATCTGATCGGAACTAGGGACGCGACGGAATCGGTCTTTCTCAATCGGTGCGGTCGGCCGATCACTCGGTTCGGAATCCATGGGCTGGTTGAACGCTATGCAAAGACGGTGTCAGCCGGGATTCCCGATCTTCTGAAAAAAAGAGTTAGCGCCCACACCATTCGACACTATTTCTCGTGGCGGACTATGTCGAGTATGTAAGCCAAAACCCTGTAATTTACGGCGAACACGTCGAACCGACTCGATATAGTCTTGGCTCCTAGCTGCCCCCGATTTTTCGGGACAGGAGCCAGTCATGAGATATCGACTCGACACCCAGATCGTTTTATCAGGCGTGCCTGAGGGTCCATTCGCGAAGCACCTTCGAGCATATGCGACCTCTTTGAGACTGCAGGGATATGAAGCCCACTATTTGCAGCGGCATGTCATGCTCGCAGCGCGCTTCAGTCAATGGCTCGAGCGCAGGCGATTGACGGCTTGGCGCGTCGACTCTAAACATGTATCTCGGTATTTGAGATGCCGACATCGCCAGCGACGAGCCTCCGGCGGAGATGTACCGTCGTTGAGGCATTTCATGGCGTACCTGCGCGGTCAGCGGGCTATCCCACCTGAGAAGACCGCGGCACTCCCGATCGTACCGGCCGATGTCTGTGCAAGGGGCTACGAGCAGTATCTTCGCCAAGACCGAGCTTTGTGTCGGGCCACCATCATCAACTACGTCCCGTTTGTCCGAGACTTTCTCAAAGATCGATTCGGCGATGGAGCGGTACATCTTTCGTGTTTGAGAGCCAAAGACGTCGTGACATTCGTTCAGGGTCGCGCCAGACGTCTGCACGTGAAGCGAGCGAAGCTCATGACGACGGCGCTGCGCTCCTTTTTCCAATACGCGCGCATGCGCGGAGAGATCACATTGGATCTGGTCGCCGCCGTTCCGATCGTGGCCAACTGGCCCATGACCTCGATCCCACGGGCGATCGCTGCGGAGCAAACTCAAAGGCTCCTCGCCAGCATCGATCGGAAGAGCGCGATGGGACGGCGCGACTATGCGATCCTGCTGGTGCTGGCCCGGCTCGGATTGCGAGCGGGCGAAGTTATGTCCTTGGAGCTCGATGACATCGATTGGAGCTCTGGGGAGCTCACCGTGCGCGGCAAGGGCCGCAGGAGCCAGCTGCCGCTTACGCCGGATGTCGGCAAAGCGATCGCGGCGTACTTGCACCACGGCCGGCCCGAGTGCGCGTCTCGGCGTGTTTTTCTCCGCACCAAGGCACCGATTGGAGGTTTCCACGGCGCAGGCGGCGTGGGATCCGTGGTTCGACATCGCCTCAAGCGAGCACGGATCAACTCGCCGACCTTTGGCACGCATCAGTTTCGTCATGGACTCGCAAGCGACATGCTGCGCCAAGGCGCATCGCTTGCCGAGATCGGCGCGGTGCTGGGTCATCAGCACCCCGATACCACTCGCATCTACACGAAGATCGATTTGAAGTCCTTGCATGCGCTGGCTCAGCGCTGGCCAGGCGGCGTGCCATGAACACGCTGCGGCAGTCGATTGCCGAGTACCTGGCTGTCCGACGCAGTCTCGGCTTCAAGATGAACGATGCCGCTCGAACGTTGCCAGACTTCGCCACGTTCATGGAACGCCGCCGTGCCGCGTATATCACGCAGGCGCTGGCGTTGAGGTGGGCGCAGATTCCCCAGCATGCGCAACCTTCGCACTGGGCCAGCCGGCTTTGCCACGTGCGCCAGTTCGCCCGCTACCGAAGTGCAAGCGATCCGCGCACGCAGATTCCGGCGCTCGGCCTGCTGCCATTCAAGCCTAAGCGGGCCCGGCCGTACCTCTACACCGATGAGGAGATCGAGCAGCTTTTGCACACGACGCTGCATATGCCGCTGTCGCCCCAGCAGCGTAATACCTGTGCGCTGCTGCCGTGGGTTTATTACTGCCTCTTTGGCCTGCTCAGCGTCTCGGGCCTGCGCTTGGGTGAAGCGCGCAACCTCAAGCTCGAAGATGTCGACCTGAGAGCCGGCGTGCTGACCGTTCGCGGCAGCAAATTCGGTAGGGATAGATGGGTGCCTATCCACCCCACCACCTGCAAGGTCTTGTCCCGATATATCGAGCGACGCAAGCGGCATTGGGGCGCACGCTCGGTCTCCCCGTACTTGCTCGTATCGAGCTGGGGCAACCGACTGGATGGGGCACAGGTTCATCGGGCGTTCTATGCGGCTTCGCGGCGCATCGGTCTGCGCGGCGCGCGCGACAGCCATGGGCCGCGTCTGCACGATCTTCGCCATCGATTTGCCACGACAACGCTGGTGAACTGGTACCGCTCGAAGCAAGACCCCGAACGACGCCTGCCGCTTTTGAGCGCATTTCTTGGGCATGTTCATGTCGCGGACACTCAGTGGTATCTGAGCGGATCTCCAGAGCTGATGCGCGAAGCGATGCGTCGCCTCGAGCATCGCTGGGGAGGGTCCGCATGAGCGACACGGCGAGCTTTGCTCCGTTGCTTGAACGCTTCTTCCTGCAACGGTTGATGCAGCAGCGTCAGGTGAGCCCACACACCATCGCCTCCTATCGCGATACGTTCTGTCGGTTGCTGAGGTTCACTCAGCAGCACCTGCACACGGGGCCCTCGCAACTTCGATTCGAGCAGATCACCGCTCCCTTGATCGGCAAGTTCCTGGACCATTTGGAAAAACATGACGGGATCAGCGTGCGCACGCGTAACCTGCGCCTGACGGCGATCCATTCGTTCTTTCGATATGTGGCCTTTGAGGCGCCCGAGCACGCCTCGCAAATCCAGCGTGTCCTGGCCATTCCGAGCAAGCGCTTCACCCGCACGTTGGTCAGCTTTCTTACGCGCCCGGAAGTCGATGCGCTGCTCGCCGCACCCGGCCGGAACACTTGGTCCGGCCGTCGCGATCACGCGTTCATGCTGACGGCCGTACAGACCGGCTTTCGCCTCTCGGAGATGACCGGGCTTAAGCGCGAGGATCTTGTTCTTGGCGCTGGCGCCCATTTGAGAGTGATCGGCAAAGGCAGACGTGAGCGATGCACGCCACTCGCCAAGGCAACTCGCACCGTGCTCAAAGCCTGGATGGGTGAACCCCAACGGGGTGAGGACCATCTCCTCTTTCCCAATGCCCGCGGCGGCCGCCTCACCGTTCACGGCGTTCAGTACCTGCTCAACAAGCACCGCCGCGCCGCGGCCCGCATCTGTCCCTCGCTTGAACAAAAACGCGTCAGCGTCCACCGTCTGAGACACACGATGGCCGTTGATATGCTCCAAGAAGGTGTCGATCGGTCCACCATTGCTCTGTGGCTTGGTCATCAACATGTCCAGACCACCCAGATATACCTCGACGCCACACTCGCGATGAAGGAAAAGGCTCTCGCCAAGGCAACTCCGCGTGACGGCAGGCCGAACCGCTATCGTCCAGGCGATCAGCTGTTGGCCTTTCTGAAGGACCTGTGAGGGCCTCAAAACTATGTCGCGTAATCAACTGAGGCCCTACGCCGCGCACGGCCAAATTCCCGAAGAACCACGATGCGCTCGGCCTCCGCGCAGATATAGTCGGGCGCGCGACATAGTGCCGCCTATATCTCTCAAGATATAGGCGGCATACAAGCGCGACACACTTACTTCGAAGTGGAGTTGACATCAACACAATTCGGGCGTGGCTAGGGCACGTTTCTGTTGACACGACCAGCATCTACGCAGAAACCGATCTGGAGACAAAGGCAAAGGCGCTCGCCCATTGCGAAATAAAGGAGACTCGGCGCCGGAAGCCGTGGCGGGAAGACCAAGGCCTGATGACATTCCTTCGAGATCTATAGGCCAAAAGTAATGTGGCGCTCAGATCACGCGCCGACAGGGCCGCGCCTTGTTCCCAAGGCTGAGCGCCACATTTTTCCCGGCAGCACATATGGGATCGACGGCACGGTAACGGCGTTCGGCGCGTTGCGCGCTGTAGCGCGCACGTTCGACATCTCGGCGGAACTGCTCCACCGTGGTCTCGTGATCGGCCTCGAGTTGCTCGGCGGCCTTGAGCGACGCTTCGAGGCCTGCGGGCGCCAGTGCTGCGAGGAACGCAGCCGCAACCGCTTCATCGATCTGGCAGCCACCGACGTTCAGACAGTACTCGCCACGGCCGTTGACGATGGTCTTGCCGGCGCAGTGATAGCCGGGCGTAGAGTAGCGACCCTTGTAGTGCACCTTCAGACGCCTCCCGCAGCCGCCGCAGGCGGCTATGCCTTGCAGCAACGCGGTGCCTTCCCTCACGGCACCGCCGCCTTGATGAGGCCGTGGCCGCGTGTTCTGCGCGAGGCGCTTTTGATTGGCCTCGAAGGTGGCCCAGTCGATGAAGCCGGCGTGGTGATCGCGGATGAACACCGGCCATTCGGTGCGCGGACGCTTTTTGGATCGTTTGCGCACGCGCCCGCTTTCATCGATGTACGAGAGCTGCTGCGTTCGGCCATACACGTAGACGCCGGCATAGAACGGGTTGGTCAGAACCTGATGGATCTTCGTATACGAGGGTGTTACCCACCTGATATCCTGAAGCGTGGTCGACTGCAATGGGAAGTGCAAGCCCTGCGAGCAGAACCACAGCCATACGCGTCGTGCCGAGCCCATCTCGGCGAAGCGCTCGAAGACGGCGCGGATCGCGCCCGTGACCGACTCATCGGGATGCAGCAGCACCTCGCCATCGCCCTCACCTCGCACCAAGCCGATGGGCAAGCCGCGACTCAGCTCGCCACGGGCCGCCTTGTTGCGGATCCCACCGAGCAGCCGCGCCCGAAGGACGTGCAGTTCTGCTTCCGACATCGTGCCTTTCAAGCCCAGCACCAGCCGGTCGTTGAACAATCCGGGGTGATAAATCCCATCCGCATCGCCGATCAGCGTATTGGTCACACCGCACAGGTCCAGGAGACGATACCAGTCAGCGTTGTTGCGGGCCAAGCGGGAGACCTCGAGACCCAGAACGATGCCGATCTGGCCGAGCGCTACGTCCGCGATCATGCGCGCAAAGCCGGCACGGTCGGTGAGCCCGGAACCGGAGATACCAAGATCCTCGTCCAAGATCTTGACCTGCGTGCGGGGCCATCCGAGCTCTATCGCACGCTCGGCGAGATGGTACTGCCGCGCGGTCGACTCGCGGTTGTTCTCGACCTGGGTGCTGCTGGACTGACGCACGTACACGACGCGTAAGATGGTCCACCACACATGGTGATCCAGAGAAGCGACACCCTCGGGCACGTATCAGGGATCTTGCGCGAAGCAGTACGGCTGGCATCAATCCCGACGACGATCCCTTCGCTGGCGTGACGGCAGTGTGGTTCCCACACCGCTGGCTGCGCTTCGCGTTGGACCCTATCGTCTCTGGAACGAGCGCGGTCCCCACTACGCGTAAACGTCGAGGGAGAGCCCGGTGCGTATCGAAAGGCGCACGCCGGGTTCGGTGAGGGGCATCCGAAAACCCGCGGCAATCATGCTGGCGGGCGTCGGATGCCCACTCTCTGTGCGCTGCACCAATTAGACCAATGCGTGTGGTCACCAAACTTCGGCAATTGCGTTGGCGCCCTCGTTGAGATCCGCCGAGGCTCCGTCGAAAACACGCGCATTGCAAAGTGCGGTTATCATGCCGAGACCTCTCGTGCCGATTATTGCATCGCCGCCGCGCGCACCAGCGCGGCACCCAGTCGGTCGAACAGCTCATTGACTTCGCGTTCGCTGATGATGAGGGGCGGTGACAGTGCCACGCTATTTCCCGCCGGCACCGCGCGCACGATGACGCCTTCCTCTTCGGCAAACGCCTTGACAGCCGCGGCGTCCACTTTCTCGCGAAACTGAATGGCCGCCATGAGCCCGACGCCGCGCGTTTCGGCGACCAGCGGATTCTCCTCAAGGCCCTTTAGGCGTTCAAGAAACGTCGACGAGATACGTCGGACGTGTTCGAGAATTCTCCGCTCATCCATGAGTTCGAGGGTTCTGAGCGCGACCGCGGCGCCCACGGGGTTCCCGCTGTGCGTGTTGCCATGCCCGAAGCCGCCCCAGCGGTCGCTAGCCTGAAGCAACACCTCGTGGATGTCTGCGCGCAGCACAATGGCTGCGATCGGTTGGTAAGCAGCTGACAGCGCCTTACCCAACGTCATCGCCGCGGGCCGAATGTCAAATGTCTCGCAGCCGAACATGTGCCCGGTGCGGCCGAAGCCCGTCACGATCTCATCGGCTAGGAACAAGATCTCATACTTTGACAGCAACGCCTGCAACTTTGGGTAGTACGCGCGTGGCGGAACCACGACTCCGCCCCCGGCGGTAACCGGCTCAGCCATGAACGCCATGATGGTGTCTGGACCCTCATCAATGATCATTTGCTCGAGATCTCGGAGGATGCGGTCCACGAACTCGGTCTCGCTTTCTCCCGATAGGCGATTGCGTGTGTAATGGGGATCCCAGGTGTGCAGAAATCCTGGAAGAGGGACATCGAAGCCCGTGTGATTCCGTTCAATGCCCGTTAGGCTGGAGGCGACGATGGTGGCACCGTGATAGCCGTTGACTCTGGAAATTACCTTTTTTTTCTTTGGTCGCCCGATGGCGTTGTTGTAGTACCAGAGGAATTTGACGAGAAAGTCGTTTGCCTCGGACCCCGACAGCGTGAGATACACATGGCTATCGGGGATCGGTACCATGCCGGTCAGCTTCTCCGCCAGCCGGATCGACGGCATAACGCTCTGGGATGCGAGCGTGTGGTAATACGGCAATTCACGAAATTGGCGCACCGCCGCTTCGACTAGCGCCTCTTCGCTGAATCCAAGGCTGGCGCACCACATTCCGGCCGCTGCTTCAATGTAGCGGCGGCCGTGGGCATCTATGACATAGATACCCTCTCCCCGCGTGATGATCCTAGGACCGGCATTTCGGTGCTGCTCCAGATTGGTATAGCCGTGAATCAGATGTTTGATGTCACTCGAGACCAAGTCGTCCATGCCCATTTCCTTCTCCCGCCATACGATCAGGCAATAAAGCGGTCAACGAAGTCGGCACCGAGCCCGACCTCAATGAAGTGCTTCCGGCATACTTCGAGCCGCGACATAACGTCTTCGTATCCAGTCACCGCTCCATCGGGGTCGACGTAGAGGATCGTGCCGGTCGTGTGAAATAGCGTAATCATTTCATCGACGCCTTCCGGAACCACCAGCGTGTGCGTATCGCCGGGCGGCTCGAAGACATACGACCCTTCGGTCGCTTCCCAGTCGTGCTCCAGGTAGTACCATCGGCCCTTCAGTACGTAACCGTGCACGGGCGAGGCGTGCCGGTGACGATTGAAGACTCCGGTCCTAGCGACGCGTAGCAGGTGCATCCAATAGCCCTGCGTGGGCACAAAGCTCAGGGGTCGCGTCCAGACCTTCCCGCCGAGCGGAACCCAGAGACGCGGGTCTTCAGGCAGCACGTCGGCAATGACGATCTCCCCGCGCGCGTCGGCGGGGCGCGGGCCTCGGTACGGAACCCAACGAGGGTCATCTTTTCTTAAAGTGCGAGACATGAGTTTCTCCGAGACGATTAGGTGACGGTGGCAAGCGCTTGGCGTAAATCGTTGATCAGATCGTCGACGTCTTCAATTCCGGTCGAATAGCGTACGAGACCCTCCGGGATGCCTGCGGCGGCGCGCTCTTCCTCAGAACACTCGACGTGGCTCGTGACGAGCGGCGGTCCCACGACGGTTTCTACACAGCCCAAGTTTGCGGCTCGGTGAGCGAAGCGTAACTCAGGTAGGAAAGTCTTGATTGCCTCCAGACCGCCGGCGACCGTAAAGCTCAGCATACCGCCGAACCCACGCATCTGACGCTTCGCAATGTCATGGTGCAGATGCGTCTCCAGGCCCGGATAATTTACCTGCTCCACCGCAGGCTGCTGCTGGAGCCAACGCGCAATGGTGAGAGCGCTCTGATTCTGACGTTCCACGCGTAAGCTCAGCGTCTTCATGCCACGCAAGAGACTATAGGCGTCCGCCGGCGAAAGAGCCGCACCGTTGATCTCCCGAAAGTGATAAAGCTTCCGGACGAGGCTCTCGGCGCCACAGGCAGCGCCACCCAGTGCATCGGCATGCCCGCCGAGAAACTTCGATGCGCTGTGCAGGACGAGATCCGCACCGAGTCGTAGCGGATTTTGATTAATAGGTGTCGCAAAGGTATTGTCCACGACGACGAGCGCCCCCACCGCGTGCGCGGCGCGCGCAAATCTTTCGATGTCGACGATCTTGATCGTCGGATTGGTGGGCGATTCCAGATAGAGAACCTTACAGCCTTGGGCAACCACGGCCTCGATCTGGCCGTAATCGGTTGTATCGCACAAACGCACGTCGATCCCAAACGGAGGGAGAAATTCGGTGAACAGCTTGTTGGTGCCACCATAGCTATCCTTGATGGACACGACGCGGTCCCCGGGCCGAAGCAGCGTAAACAGACAGGCACTGATTGCCGCCATGCCCGACGAGAAGCTGGTTGCCGCCTCTGCGCCCTCGAGTGCTTTAACTTTGTCTTCGAAGGCTCGCACGGTGGGATTGGTGTTGCGCGAATAGACGTGTCCCTTCTCACGTCCGAGGGCAACCGCGTGCCAGGTGTCAATATCGCTATAGCCGAATGAGATGCTGTGTACGACGGGTACCTGCGTGGCCCGCTCGTAGGGAGCGTGTTCGGTCTCGCCTGCCCAGACAGCGAGGGTGGATTTCTTGGGTGGAGTGGTTGGCATTGTTGTCTCTCAAATATGGTTGGCGGCACGACACAGCCAGAGCCAGAGGTGACGTGCAAGTGGACGCTCCGCGAATATCTCGAAGCGCTCGGGAGAATAACGAAAGAGCAGTACAGGAATCTGATCAAAGCGGCTCTGAGCGCACGTCTCCACCGGGAACGCCGCTTCGCGCAAGTCCAAGCTGCATCCCGCATTGAGTACCGCGGCTGCGCCCGGCCCGCTCACCTTGAACTCGACGTAGCGCGCGCCGGCATCGAGGACCCAGGCATCTGGCGCATTGGTGGCCCGAATCTCTCCGGCGATCCGCGACGCACGACCCGGCGGCGAGAGCACCAGCAGACGCTGATTGGGTCGGAGCCAGAGGCACTCACCGAGACCGGCGGTCAAAACCACGGTGTTCGGAAGCACGGGAATACCGACACCTGGAAGTCGTTTCATGACCGCCAGCGTATCTCCGAGCAAGAGCAACTTTGCGCGCGCCTCCCCCGGCTCGACGATGACGTGGGGCAAGCACAGCCGGGTCCGCTCTTGGTCGATTACGGAGGTCGCGTTCCAGCTAAGCATTAAGACGCTCCCCGTTCGGGTCATAGAAGGCCGCATCGACGATCGCTGCGGGATGGCGAACACCGCCGATGTCGAGAATCACGGTCTGCCCCTCGCGTGCTCTTCCGGAACATACCCGCCCCATCGCCACCGAACGCCCCAGATGTGGGCTCATGCAGCTCGATGTCACGTGTCCGTCGATGTCGCCCTTGAGGTTAAGGGCGTGTGTGCCCACCGGCACGCTAAGACCGGGGTCTTTAGGCTGCAGGCCCACGAGTTGCAGCCGGGCGGTCGACTGCATGGCCGGGCGCTGCAGCGACCGGCGGCCGATGAAATCCTCAGGCTTCTTGTCAATCGCGGCACCCCATCCGACGTCCAGTGGCGAAGTATCGCCGTCCGTGTCCGCGCCGACCTCCAGGAATCCCTTTTCGACACGGAGGATGTCGAGCGCCTCCATGCCAATCGGTGTAATTCCGTACGCCATACCGAGGTCGATGAGGTGGCGCCACAAGGCATCGCCTAGATCCGCGGCCACGTCGAGCTCAAAACTAAGTTCACCGGTGAAGCTCGCGCGCCGCACACGGAGCGCAGTCCCTTCGAACTCCGTCTCGCACAGATGCATGTGCGGAAATGCATGGGCCTCGAGATTCACCGGCAGGTTCAGCTGTGCGAGCACGTCGCGCGCTTTGGGTCCCGAAAGCGTCAGCGTCGCCCACTGCGCGGTCTGTTGCGCAACCCACACCCGCAACGACCGCCATTCGCACTGCAGCCACTCTTCCATCCAGAAGTGTATGTTGAGCGCGCCGGCGCTCGATGTGTTGACGAGGTAGCGGCCTTCACCGAGGCAGGTCAGGATACCATCATCAATGATGATGCCGTTGTCGTTGAGCATCAGGCCGTAGCGCAGGCGCCCGGGCCGCAGCGTCCTCACGTTGTTGACGTACAGCCGGTTCAGAAACTCCGCAGCGTCCGGACCGCGTATTTCGATCTTTCCGAGAGACGAGCTGTCGAATAGCGCCACCGCACTGCGCGCTATTCGCACTTCGCGATCGATTGCCTGCTCTTCTGCCTCACCGCGCCGGAGGTAATATGCGGGTCGCAGCCACCCACTGTGGTCCTCCATCACGCCGCCATTTTCTTCATGCCACTGAACCGGAAGGCGCCGAAACCGCTGCGCGAGCTCATCCACTCGAGCGCCGGCCAGAGCGCCGATGGCTACGGGATGAAAAGGCGGACGAAAAGTGGTCGTCCCAACCTCGGCCGGAGTACGGCCCGACGCCTGGCCAAGTACGGCGAGCGCATTCACATTGCTCGTCTTGCCCTGGTCTACCGCCATTCCGGTTGAGGTATACCGCTTCATGTGCTCAACCGACCGAAAGCCTTCGGTCGCCGCGAGATCGATGTCGCACACCGTAACATCGTGTGCGAGGTCGACCCACTGGAGGTGGCGCCGGTCCTGCCGACCCCCGGTCGGCGGGCGCCACGTCGGCTGGACCGGTGATTCGCGGCGCGGCGCGCTCGACGAGGGCTGAGTGCGCGCGAAAGTCCCGGAGCGATATCCGTCCTCGAGGCAGCTGCTGAGATCGAAATGACCGGCAGCGGCGCCGGCACACTCGACCTGCTGATGACCGTTATCGCACGGCACAAAGCTCGCGATCTGCGCGTCGTACCGCAGCTTGCCCCCGGCTTGCGAATACAGGTGTACCACCGGATCCCAGCCACCGGAGGTGCATAGAAGGTCGCACCGCAACGTCTGCAGCGTCCCAGGGATCAATTGCGTGAAATCGGCATCACAGCGCGCAATGTCTACAGAACGGATAGCGCTGCGGCCGCTCGTGTCGACGACGGCGCAGCCCGTGTGCAGCACGATGCCCGCGCGGTGCGCTCGTTCGACGACCCCGGCGCGCGGTTGATGGCGAACGTCAACAATCGCAGCGACCTTGACGCGACGATCGTGCAGGGTGAACGCCGTTTCATACGCAGAATCATTATTCGTGAATACGACGGCGCAAGAGCCGGGGCTGACGGCGTAGCGTCTGACATACGTACGCACTGCGGAGGCGAGCATGACACCCGGCCGGTCGTTGTTCGAAAAGACCAACGGCCGCTCGATGGCGCCTGTCGACAACACGACGCGCGCAGCGCGGATCTTCCACAACCGCTGACGCGGTCGGCCTGCGCTTTCCGAAGTATTCGCACGGATATCATTGATGTGCTCGACGGCGCTCACGAGGTTGCCGTCGAAGTATCCCAAGGCCATTGTCCGCGGTAAAAGCAGGACGCGGGGCATCGCAGCGAGTTCGCGTTGGCGATCGGCCGCCCAGCGTTGGGCGGAGACGCCTTCGACGTCTGACTCTTCCGCAAGCAGCGAGCCACCGAGTGTGTCGCCACTGTCGAGCAGCACGACATCCTGATCCTGTGCCGCTGCGGCTCGCGCCGCAGTCAGACCCGCCGGACCGGCGCCGACGATGAGGACATCGCAGTGGTAGAACCGCGTCGCGTAGCGGTCCGGATCCGACTTGCCGTTCAGGCGGCCCAGCCCTGCAATGTTTCGCACGACCCCTTCGTACCAGCCCCAGGACGGCCATTTGAAAGTCTTGTGGTAGAAGCCCGCCGGCAACATGCGTGCGAAGATCCCAAGGGTGCTCGCAATGTCGAAACCGACCGTCGGCCAGCAGTTCTGACTGCGGGCAATGAGACCCTCGTAGAGCGGAACCTCAGTCGCGCGCACGTTGACCTCGCGATACGGTCCATCGCCGACTGTGATGAAAGCGTTGGGCTCTTCGATGCCTGCACTGAATATGCCGCGCGGACGATGCAGCTTGAAGCTTCGTCCCACAAGCCGTACCCCGTTGGCCAAGAGCGCGGAGGCGAGCGTATCGCCCGCGTGTCCGGTGTACCGTCGCCCGTTGAACGTGAAAGCGAGCAGTCGTGCGCGATCGATCAGCGCCTCGCCAGGTAAGCGCACGTTCTTCATGGCGGCTGTTCACAGCACGCGCTCGCCGCGCCAACGGCGGTGACTTTCTCGATGACGTGAGTAACCGTGTCCCGCCACACGTTAAACCACTGGCCACAGCCGTACGTATGGCACCACCTCTCTTGGTGCATTCCTTTCGAGTTCCGGCGAATGAAGAGGTAGGCGCCCCATTCTTCATCGGAACAAGTTTGCGGATATGCTGGCCTGACAATATCGGCCTGCCCGCCCCACGTAAATTCAAAGGCGTCCCGCACGCCGCAGTACGGGCACGGGATGCGCATCATAGCAGCGCCTCTCGGTCATCCATGCCGGCTGAGCCACCTTCGTCAATGAGTGCCCCCGTTCGAAACCTATAGAGCGCGAAAGGGCGCGCCAACGGGTGACTGGTTCCGGTCGCGAGCAGGTGGGCGAAGGTGACGCCCCCCGCCGGAATCGCCTTGAATCCATAGGTGCCCCAACCGCAGCTGAGGCAAACGCCTGCGACGGGACTGGTGTCGATGATGGGGCTCGCATCCGGCGTGAGATCAACCAGTCCGGCCCATTGCCGCATGAATCGCAAGCGGCCGAACGCGGGAAACAGGTCAACCAGAGCTGCCATGTTGTCCTCGAGGCGCTGGATCCCACTTCGCTGGGCGTACGATGTATACACATCGGTGCCACCGCCCATCACGAGTTCGCCGCGGTCCGACTGACTGACGTAGAACGCGCCGTCCAGAACGACGTCGAGCACGGGCTTTACCGGCTCGGACACCATCGCCTGGAGTGCCATGCTGGTGATGGGGAGGCCCACGCCGAGTTTAGCCGCCAACACCGATGAACTCCCGGCGACCGCGAGTCCAACCAGTTTTGTCGCGATGACGCCGCGGCGTGTTTCCACCCCCGTCACAGCGCCGTTGACTGTGCGGAATCCGGTGACCTCGCAGTCCTGAATGATGTCCACCCCCCGTGCATCCGCGGCGCGCGCGTATCCCCAGACGACGGCATCATGTCGAACCACACCGCCGCGACGCTGGATGAACCCGCCAAAGATCTGCCGCCCCGCGGCGGAGCGTTCTCGAAGCAACGGAAACAAGCGCCTGATCTGCGGCACTGTGAGCAGTTCCGATTCGACCCCAGCGTGGCGCAGCGCATTGACGCGCCGGTTCATGAGCCGAAGCTGGTGGCGGCTGAACGCGAGGGTTACGACACCGCGCTGACTCAACATGATGTTGTAGTCGAGCTCGCGCGACAGCCCCTCATAGAGACGCAGAGAGAAGTCGTAGAAACGGACCGATGGAGCGGTCAGATAATTCGAGCGCACGATGGTCGTGTTTCGACCGGTGTTGCCGCCACCGATCCAGCCCTTCTCGAGCACTGCCACGTTGCGGACGCCATGGTTTCGCGCCAGATAATACGCTGTCGCCAAACCATGCCCGCCGGCGCCAATAATCACCACGTCGTAGTGCTCGCGCGGATGCACGCTGCGCCAGAACTGCGGCCAGCGTCGATGACCGCTCCAGGCGTGACGTGCCAATTGGAAGATTGAGTGTCCCATCCGCGCCGACGTCACCGTTGGTTGCGTGTCAAGCGCCGTGCGCAGCACGGTCGCACCCCCGAAGTGTTAAACATTGATTCAAAATCATTATACTTCTTGTCTATTAACTTTGAATACTAGTTTAGCTGGTTAGTATTGTAAACTCACCGCGTTAGGAGCCCAATCCACATTTGTCGGCGTGTCACCTGCCGGAACTTGTCGGCATGAGGAGCATGTTTATGCGCACCGACTCCGCGCGGTCGCGGTCGGCCTGGGACAGGGCCCGATCGGAAGTGATGAAGATCAAGTTGGAGGCGATCCTTCAGGAAGCGGACTTGCTGTTCAGCCGCAAGGGGTACAACTCTACGTCCCTGGACGACATCGCGAGCAGGCTACACATCACGAAAACAGCGCTGTACCACTACGTGCAGAACAAGAACGAACTCCTGTATTTGTGCTACCAGCGGTCCGTCGAACTCACCGAGCAGTGCTATGAACAAGCCGACCGGGAGGGCAAGACGGGTCTCGAGAAGGTGCTGGCCTACCTTCGTATCGATGCCAGCACCGGCGTCATGTCGATGACCCCCCTGACCGAGCTCGACGCGATCCGCGACCCGAAGTTGCGGCAAAAGTTGAGCCACCGGATCAGTGCATGCGAGGCTCGCTTCCGGGAATTCATCGCTCAGGGTATCCGCGATGGCAGCATCCGCACATGCGACCCGCACCTGACCTCGCTGTTTATCCTGGGTGCGTCGCGCCACATGATGCAATGGTACAACCCCGACGCCGGGCACGACCTGAAGGCGATCGTCGAGCAATTCATCGATTTTTGCTGTCAAGGCCTCGCCCCATCCGCGCGCTCCTGATCGCTCAGTGCCGCTGAGCTTGCCGCTCGTAGCTGCTCGCGAGCGCCCGGGAATGAGTTCTGCGCCGACCGGGATCCGCAGGGTCGCCTGGTCGAGCTGGTCGGCGACCGCCACCGCTCAATTCCGAATTCAGGTCAATGACATGCAGCTCGCTCAAACGGGGACGGTGGTCGCGGCCGTTCAGGAGGTCATCAGCTCGACCAAAGAGAACCCTCGTCGGTGAGACCGCTTGCCTCTATCCGCCGCGCACCGCTGCGCGCCTAGAATCTGTAGGTCATCGTTGCGCCGATTGTCCGAGGTGCATACCCGCGAGCGAAGTAGTTGGTGTCAAAATTCGGCTGGATGCCATTGGACGGCGCCGTCGCATAGTCGCGCGTTACGTAAGTCGGCGTGTGGTAGTCCAAAGCGTTCTGCGCGAACAGCGATACGTCGAAGCCGCTGAACCGCAGCCCTGCGCGCACCGAGAGAATTCGTATCTCCGGAAGACCCGGCAGCGTCGGATCGGCGTTCGGCGCGTTTGCCGGGTCGAGATACGGGGTTAGGCTTCGCTGCGCCGTCGCATACTGGTAATCGAGCCTGAGGTAAGGCTTCTTCGCCACTTGAGTCCAGACGTATTCCGCGTTCGCGTCGACGTTCCACGGTGAGGCTGGTAGATGGTCGCCAACCCGGACCACCGTATAGCTCCCAGTGAGTGCGGCAAGGGAGACAACTTCGGTGTAGTAGGTGTCCGTGTATGCGCCCGTAAGCCCGAGCGTCAGGGCGTCACTCGCTCGCCAGGCGATCGTCACGTCGCCCCCCTTGCCAACTGCCTCGCCCAGGTTGTCGTTGAAGTTGACTCCGCAGACCAGATAAAGGGACTGTTGAATGTCTTTCCACTTGAGGTAGTACAGGGACGCATTGACTTGCAGGCGCCGGTCCAAAAGAGTGTTCTTCGAGCCGATCTCGTACTGCCATACCGAATCCGGGGAGACATTCTCGGGTACCTGCGTGCCGCAGGCCGCGACCTCTCCTGGAGGTAATAGTGGATTGGTGCTGCCGGCCCGGAAACCTTTCGCCGCGCTCACGTAATAGAGATTGTCTGAATCCGGTTTGTAGTTCAGCACAAAGCGGGGAGTCACCGGCTTGGAGCTGCCCGAGGCGGTGGCGCTCGAGGTGACTCCATTCCCCAATGCGCCATAAGCGGTCATGACCGAACTCGACGTGTAGTCGAGCTTCGAGTAGCGCAGACCCGCGGTAACGCTGAACACCCGGGAGAGCTTGAACGACAGCTCGCCGAACGCAGCGTACTGTTTGTCGAGCACACTGTCCACGGGACTGTTAAAGGTCAGGTAGTTCGGAAACGTTGGTGCGAGGTCCTGGCTGTAGATGTCCGCAGTCACATTCTCGTACGCGTGCAAATAAAATATTCCGCCGGTCCACTGGATCCGAGCCTCCGGGTCAATCGAGCTGAGCCGAATTTCTTGGGTGAAGGTTCTCTGGTGGTCCGTGAAAGGTGCCGTGCTCGTATCACCGACCGGCGGATATTGGTTCGATATGAACACGGTGTCGACCCACTGCGAATAATCGGATACCGAATGCTGGTCGCGCGCCAAGAACGAGGTGTTCGAAAATAGGGTGGCCCAAGGCAGATTCCATACGAGCTTGATCGCACTGAGTGACCATGGGTCGGTGCTTGAATCGCGCTGCGCGTTCCCATTGTTGTAGTTATCGCTCGACGGGTCCGATATATTCATCCAGTACGCGCTGGTATCATTGATGTGCAACGTCTGAACATAGATCGAGGGATCGATCGTCAGGTTCTCGGATGGCTGCCACTTGAGCACGGCGCGGACCGTGGCGGTGTCGCGCCAGTTCGCATTGGGCTCGGTGACATTGGTGACCGTCGGGGCCGCCGTGTAGACCGTCGCCGGACTCGAAACGCAGCCGGTGCACGGAATGGCGTTGCTCGGCGGTCGCGTATAATCCACGCGGTCGACCCAGCCACCGTCTTCGCGGAACCAGGCGCTGACGCGAAAGCCGAGTACGCCGTCGATAATTGGCCCGCCGATCGCGGCGCCTGCTTCGTAGTTTCGGCCGCCGCCGGCAATCTGTCCGAACTCGGTGCGCGCATAGCCGGAATAGCTCGTGACACTCGCCTCCGGCGTGATGAAGCGGATTGCGCCACCCTCTGCAGCGGCTCCGAATAGCGTGCCCTGCGGACCTTTCAGCACCTCCACCCGTTCAAGGTCAAACAGCGCCGGAAAAGGGTTAGGATTATTCAAAGCGATCGTGCGGGTTTGAATCGGCGCATCGTCGAGATACAGAGCCGTGGTTGCCGGCCCCGACTGCGAGTCGACTCCACGAATAGCGATGTCGGAATTCTCGTCGTTGAAGTTTGAACTTGCGCTGCTGCCGCTGCGCTGAAAAGTCACCCCGGGGGTAACGCGGGTGAGGTCGTCGATACTTCGCAGACCTTGCTGGTCCAGATCCTGCTGCGCGAACACCTGGACGGTCATCGGCACGTCGGACAGCTTCTCTACGCGCCGCTGCGCCGTGACGATGATTTCTTGGAGTTCGGGAGCATTTTCCGAAGCAGATGTCGTGGTCTCGGCCGCGACTCCGGAATGGATCCCACTGAGTAGACTCATGAAGAGAACGCCGTAGACGCCCTTCACCGGAGCCAAGCACCTAGCCACAGATCACCCCCTGCATCCCATTGTTTACTGTAAACGGGAATTCGTATAAATTCAACCAAACGTCAAACCTTCTAAATCTTTATTCAATGCTTGGGCAAGGACGGGAGCCTTGGACCGCGTCGAATTCTGCTGTCAAAGGCCTCGCGCCAGCCGCGCGCTCCTGATCGCTCAGTTCGCATTTGATGGCTGCTGTCCGCCTCGCTCGAAACGCGACCAGCGAGTCTTTCTCGCCGAGGCTAGAACCTCTTCGATGGCCTGGATGACGGCCTGTGGTCGGTCGAGCTGAATGTAATGACCCGACTGCGCAATCACACGATGGACCCCGCGTGTTGAAAATAAGGCGAGCTTCTTGCGCCTCGTTGAGTCCGCTTCGGCTTCCGCGCTACTCGTGAGCACGATCAGCGGCATGTCTCCATAGGGAAGACCCCCAACGCGAACTCGTGCGGCGCGAACTTGCTCGGTGCTCACGCCAAGCACGCTCTCGAATTCGGACAGCTGCGCAGCCTGAAAGGCCGGTCGCTCCTGCACGGCCATGAGTGCTGCGTTGATCGCCGGACTGAAATGCGCGTTCGGCTCATCCTCCGGCGTATCTATGCATTTCTTGAAAAGTTCCGTTCCGGGAACGAATCCGTTCAGCGACTGCGCAGCACAAATGCGGAACTGGGCCAGTTTCTCCGCGGCTTTCGCATCTAGGCCGTTCACGGCACCGGAAAAAGCCTCCGGATCATCATCTGCCGGATCGATGAGGACCATACCGACCACTTCGGACGGGTGTCGCAACGCGTACAGCTGTACGTACAAGCCGCCGAGAGAATGCCCCACGATGATGTACGGCGGCGCAACGGCTGCCTTCTGCAGCAGATTTCGCAGATCCCCGACGACATTCTCGCTGGAACTTGGCCGTTTGCTGGGGTCACTGTAACCGATACCCGCGCGGTCGTAGGAACATACACGAGTCTCATTCGAGAGCTTCGGCTGAACGAATCCCCACACGATATCTGGATCGGAAAGGCCGGAGTCAAGGACAACGGTCGGGCTACCAGAGCCACTGCAGTAAAGATTCATTTTGCGCCCACCCGCAACATCCACGAGGCGTTGAGAGTGCGTATAGATCGTGTCGCTTATGAGATTCCGCGATTCCTCCGCCCGAGCATCCCCTGCCAGTCCCGTCGCCAGCGAAGCAACACTGATCGCTAGGCACAATTGTCGATGCCATGGCTTTAAATTTCGTGGCGCCTGCAGCTTATTGCGGCGACTCCAGGTCATGGTCCGCTCTCCAGCGACTTACTCCGGCGGCAGATATACCCTAAACCATCTTCTACAATTTTCAACATGAAGTCTTAAATATTGAAGTAATATTCAAATGCAGGTTTCAATGTCCCGAACACCCCATGGCTTGTCGAGGTGTGCGTCTTCGCTTACTTGGGTGTGTGAGCCCCCGTTACCGTCTCGCGCAGACGAGGAAAGCGCCGGGCCATGCTGGACGCCGTCGCCTCAGTGCTGTAGGAAGGGAGCGACATGAAAAATCAGGAGTTGCACGTCAAGGTAGAACTTCGGACTCTCCTTGCGGCGCGCAATGCTCGTTCTGTGCGCCAATGACAGCGCTTGTCACGGACTCTCCAGTCGGCGGGGTAGATGAGGTTTCGGGGCGTACTATCGATCGTCACATGCGACTCACGAGCACGTTGGCTGTCGTTGCGCTTAAGAGCGGCTCTTGCCTCCCACAAACGGACAACCGATCTTGAGATTTCTCGCGCGCCTTATCGAGCGCTGGTCGTCAATCTTGCGCACAGGTTTGTTCCTCGGCGTCGCACTCGGAGTACTGGTCGGCTGTGACGGCCGCGGGCATGAGCAGGCTGCGCTCACGCGGATCACGCTTTACCTCAACACCGAACCGCCCTCGCTGAATACCGTCGTGTCCGACGACAACACTAGTTACGAGATTATCGACCACATCAGCGAAGGCCTATTGGGGTTCGACCTGGATAACCGACTGGTACCCGGCGTGGCCGAGCGATGGGAGTTTGATCCGCGACGTGGCGCCACTTTCCATTTGCGCCAGAACGCTCGGTGGAGCGACGGCTCGGCCGTCACGGCCGGCGACTTTGTTTTCGCCTGGCGACAGGCGGTCGATCCCCGGGTCGGGTCAGGTTATGCGTACATCATGTATCCGGTGAAGAATGGTGAAGCAATCAACAAGGGCCGCCTCCCCGTAGAGGCCCTCGGCGTGTCGGCTTTGGATGACCATACGTTGAATGTTGAACTCGAACGGCCCACCCCCTATTTCCTGTCCCTGACCGCATTTTCGGTCTACCGGCCGATCAAGGAGGGCTTTTACCGGCAGAGGGGTCAACGCTACGCCGCCGGCGCCGAGGATCTCCTCTATAACGGCCCCTTCGTCATCAAGCGCTGGATTCACGGCGCAGACCTGCTGCTCGAGAAGAACCCGCGATACTGGAATCGCGATACGGTTTCCATCGAGCAGATTGCGTATCCGTACTTCACTAGTGACCCTTCGACCGTACTCAACCTCTATCGGGATGGGCGAATCAGCATGGCGGCGCTCAGCGAGCAGGGCATCGAGATCGCTTTGCAAGAACATTACAACATCCGCGTCAAGGAACCCGGGGTCGTCAACTACCTGCGTTTCAATCTCAGACCCGAGCGCGCGACCCACAGTTACTCACTGCGTAGGGCCATCCAAGCGGTAATCAACCCGGTGGAACTCCAGGGTCGCATCATCGGCAGTCCCGGCACTGAACCCGGAGTCAGCTTATTCCCGGCCTGGATGCGGCGCAGATTCATGGACAACCTCGCGCTATACGCGGCCGAGCCGCTCGATGACGCGGCCATCGAGGCCCTACTCGCCAAGGCCGCGCATGAGGCGCCGGGCGAAGACGTGCACACGATTTCACTGTTGATCCCGGACGATGCCGGCAGCGGAAAGCTGGCCGAGTACCTGCAACAAGTTTTTGCCGAGCGGTTGTCGATACGACTCAAGATCGACCGTCAGACATTCAAACAATTGCTCGCCAAGGCCGAGGCCGCCGACTACGACATCGTATTCTACAGCTGGGCCCCGGACTTTGACGACCCACTGGCGTATGCGAACGCGCTGGTCCAGCGGTACGCAGATGGAAGTCGAGTCTATCAGGACGCCGAAGCGGACCACATCTATGAAATCGCCGCTACCAGCGACAACGCGGCGGAACGTAAGGCAGCGTTTCGGGAGCTGCATCGCATCGTCGTCGATCGGATACCCTTGATCCCGATCATCGTCACCGGTGGCAGTCAGTTCGCGCTATATGTGCAGGATCCGCGCCTTCAACGCGTGCGACGCAGCAATATCGCGGGGGATCCGAACTTCAATTACGCACGCTTGGTCTCGCCGTGATTCGCTATGCACTCAAACGGTTGCTCTCCGGCGCAATCACCATTTGGTTCATCGCATCGGCCACTTTCATCGCAATGCACGTCGTGCCGGGCAATCCGCTGCTCACCGGCAAGGGCTCAAACCCGGAGATCCGGCAGAATCTCATGCACCATTACGGCTTGGACCAACCGCTCTACCGACAGTACAGCATCTACCTGATCAACATGGCGAGGGGGGACTTCGGCATCTCTTTCATCGAGAAGAACCGCCGAGTCAATGACATCATCCGCGAGCACTTCCCCGTTTCGGCTCTGCTCGGCGTGCTCGCGATCGTCATCGCCGTGATCGGTGGCGTCTTGTTGGGTGCCGTGTCTGCACTTTACCGTGATCGATGGCCGGATGCGATCATCATGTTTTCCGTTGTTCTGGCCATCTCGGTACCCAGTTTCGTATTTGCCGCGTGCGGTCAATTGCTGCTACTCAAGCTAAGGGGATGGCTCGGTTATTCGCTTCTGCCGATCGCCGGCTGGGGAACGTTTTCACATATGTTGATGCCGGCTGTCGTGCTCGGCCTCGGGACGCTAGCCTACCTCGCACGGCTTATGCGCTCCTCCATGCTGGAAGTGGCGACAGCCGACTACCTGCGCACGGCCCGGGCCAAGGGACTGTCGCCTCAACGAATCTTCTTTCAACACCAGCTTCGCAACGCGATTCTTCCGTTGATCACGGTCTTGGGTCCGGCCATTGCCGCGATCACCACCGGTGGCTTCGTGGTCGAGCTAGTGTTCTCCATTCCCGGGCTCGGCCGCTATTTCGTCCAGGCCGTGCAGCAACTGGATTACACCGTGATCATGGGTACCACGGTCTTCTATGGCGCCTTCCTCGTCTCGATGGTGGTCGCCGTAGATCTCATTTACGGGCTCGTTGACCCGCGCATTGCTGTCACGGTGACGAGGTGACATCTTCGTACGATCCCACTGTCGCGGACTTCGCCCCGGCTGGAGGTCGCGAACTGGCCAATAGTACTGCTCGGCCGTCCCTGCCCTATTGGCGGGATGCGTGGCTTCGGCTGACGCGCAATCGACGTGCGCTTGCCTCGTTCTGGATCGTCGTATCATTGCTGCTCTTCACTCTGCTCGGGCCGATCCTTTGGCAAGCCGACCCGGCGGCGCAGGACCTCACTCAAATCTCACTTGGACCAACGTTCGGCCGCACCGCAATACTGCTGGACGACAAGCCAATTGAGCAGACTCTGATTGCATCGCGCTCGTTTGAAGCGCTTGGAATGCCCACCACCGAGGCCGTGCGCCTGCAGTGGCAGCCAGTCACCGGCGCCGAGGGGTATCGCGTGTATCGGCATGAATACCCGCCCACCGGTCCACTGGATCTGGGCGTACCGCTCGTCTCGTTGGATGGCAATCAGCACGCGTACCAGGATGGCCTTCGGCTCGAGGCCATCAACTACTACTACACGCTCGTAGCGCAGACACCCGAATCGGAACAGGTCCCGTTCCAAACGATTAAGGTCACCGTCCGTCAGGCCATCACCAGACAGCAGGCGCGCCAGCAGGGACTCATCGGCGACCGGCGCGCGGCCGGCGAACTGATCAGTTTGCCAGCCCATCCCTTAGGGACCGATTACCTCGGCCGGGATATGCTCGCCCGGTTGATGCAGGGAGCGCGAACCTCGCTGTTCATCGGCATCTTCGCGCCGCTGATATTCATGCTAATCGGCATCTTCTACGGCGGTGCAGCCGGCTTCCTGGGAGGCTGGATTGACCGGGAGATGATGCGGGTAGCCGATTTCGTGCTGGCGTTGCCCTTCCTGCTGTTCATGATTCTGTTCAAGGTAATGTTTGGTCTCGGGGCCGGCGAAAGTGGGGTTGTGCCAATGCTTGTGGCGCTCATCCTGCTCAGCTGGCCCTCCACCGCGCGCCTGGTGCGCGCCCAGGTCATGCAGGGTCGGGACCTTCCCTATGTCGCTGCGGCGCGACTGATGGGCGCAGGTGCGGGCTATGTCATTGCTCGGCACCTATTACCCAACTTGCTGAGCGTGGTCCTAGTCAGCCTCACCTTCAGCATTCCTACCGCGATTTTCACCGAGGCGTTTCTCTCGTTCATCGGCATGGGCGTCGTTCCACCCACGCCATCGTGGGGATCCATGTGCAACGACGGGATGCGAAGCCTGCTCTGGCATCCCCATGAGCTGGTTTTCCCAGCGCTCTTCATCAGTATTACGGTGCTGGCCTTCAATCTACTGGGCGATGGGCTGCGCGATTGCCTCGACGTCAAGCTGAGGTCGCACCCATGACGGAGGTCGTGCTGGATGTCAAGAACCTGTCCGTCGAGTTCTCAACGAACGCGGGCGTCGTTCAAGCCGTGCGTGATGTGAGCTTTCGGGTCAACCGGGGTGAGACATTGGCGATCGTGGGCGAGTCGGGCTGCGGCAAATCAACGGCGGTGCAGGCCATCCTGGGGCTGATCTCCACGCCGCCGGGCCGTATCGTCAACGGTTCTGCCAAACTGTTGGGACAGGAACTAATCGGCCTGCCGCTCGGCGAACTCAACGAAGTCCGCGGCTCCCGCGTGGGCATGATTTTCCAGGATCCGATGACCTCATTGAACCCGACTATGAAGGTCGGCGACCAGATCGCAGAGACTCTGATCGTGCACCGTGGAATCCCGGGGACCGAGGCTCGGCGGCGTGCCGTGCAGCTACTCGACCGGATGCGGGTTCCCGATGCGGCGACGCGGGCCCACCAGTATCCATTCGAGTTTTCCGGAGGCATGGCGCAGCGGGCGATGATTGCCCTAAGTCTCGTCTGCGAGCCTGATGTGCTCATCGCCGATGAACCGACCACGGCTCTCGATGTCACGATCCAGGATCAGGTACTGGAGTTGATGCAGGAACTCCAGGGAGACACGGGCATGTCCATCGTCCTGATCACGCACGACTTGGGAGTCGTGGCCCGTATAGCCGACCGAGTTACCGTGATGTACGCAGGTCAAGTTATCGAGTCCGGATCCGCCGAAGACATCTACGACCGTTCGGCCCATCCTTATACGGTCGGCTTGAGAAAGGCACTGCCGAATTGGAGCGGAAGTCACCGTGGGCGGTTGGCGGCCATCGAAGGCAGTCCACCGGACCTCTCTTGCCCGCCTCAGGGATGCGGTTATTACGCCCGCTGCCCGGAGGCGATGATGGCTTGTGAAGGCCACATTCCGGAGTTGCAGGACATCGGCGGCGAACACTTCGCGCGTTGCTGGCTGCAACATTCACGGGCGCCTCGACGCCCGGATGTGTATCAGCCTGTGTATGAGTGACGGACATTCTCATGCTGCTGCAAATTAAGGACCTTAGGAAATACTTCGATCTGGGCGATGGACGCATCGTGCATGCAGTGGATGGCGTCACCCTGGATGTCGAGCAGGGCACGGTCGTCGGTCTCGTCGGCGAGAGCGGCTCGGGCAAGTCCACGCTCGGCAAGACGGCCGTCGGCCTGCTGGACAAAACCGCTGGCGAAGTCATTTACCGCGGCGAGACGTTGCCACAACGTTATCGACCTTCGGATTTTCGGCTGCGGAGCCGCGAGATCCAAATGATCTTTCAGGATCCGTACGGTTCACTGGATCCCCGGATGACGGTGCGGGAGATCATCGCTGAACCCCTGCGCCTCGCCGCGTTTGTGTCTGCGCGGGAGGAATTGGAGCGCGTCGCACAGTGGCTGGGCAGGGTAGGTTTGAGCCCAGATTTCATGGGGCGCTATGCCCATGAGTTGTCGGGCGGGCAGCGTCAACGTATCGGGATTGCCCGCGCATTGATCGTGGAGCCTCGACTAGTCATCTGCGATGAGCCGATCTCGGCGTTGGATGTTTCGGTTCAGGCCCAGGTGGTCAACCTCCTGATGGACCTGCAAGCATCCATGGCCCTGACACTCATCTTCATTGCGCATGATCTTTCGATGGTTCGCCACATCGCCGACCGCGTCGCGGTGATGTACTTGGGTTCCCTGGTGGAAGATGGCCCGACCGATAAGCTCTATCGGAATCCCGCGCACCCTTACACTCAGGCGCTGATTGCGTCAAACCCGGAACCGGATCCGCATCGCGAGCGGCACCGCAGCCGCAGCTCCATACGTGGGGAAATTCCGTCCGCCATCAATCCTCCCCCTGGCTGCCGCTTTGCCTTACGTTGCCCGCTCGTGATGGATCGGTGTCGCAACGAAGCACCGCAGATCACGTCGACAGGCGACAACCACCGGGTGGCATGCCACTTGATTGGCGAGCCAAAGCGCCCCACGCTCGAAACACCGCTGTAACTCGACAAATGGAGAATAACTAAGTGACAGAGGCTGACATAGTACCCCGACAGTGGCAGGGCCTGTGGCGTTCCGTGGGCTACAACCGGATCCTCGAGATCCGCGCCGACGGCTACGCCGTCTACACCGCGACAACCCGCCACGTCTGCCTCTCTGAGCGCGGCTCAGCGCGCCAGTTTGCGGGGGCGTTCGACCGGCTCGAGATCAACGAACAGGGGCACTTGACCTTATTTCACGCCCACGATCTCACACGCTATGAGTTCGAACAGCGTCACGAGTGGGAGTCCGGTTGGCGTGTCTACCGAACGCCGGTTGACGATCCCCTGGTGAACTTCGCGACTTTCTGCGAAGTCTTCGCTGAGAATTATGCCTTCTTTGACGTGCGGGGCGTCGACTGGTCGGCCCAGTGCGAGGCGGCTCGGATTCGCCTCGGTCCGTCACCCTCACCTGCCCTGCTGCTCGACGCGTTCCAGGACATGATCACTCCCTTTGCGGACCTCCACGTATATGTGGCGGCCCCGGGCCGTAAGATCCGCTCAATGCAGATCGCGCGTGGACCGCGACAGGCGCTCAGTGCGGCCTTCGACCTTCCGACAGCGCAGTTGAGCGCACGCATCACGACTGAGCATATAGCGGCCCGCATGCGCCTGACGCTGCTCAAGGACTTCACCAACACGCTCGACCGGTTTCGGCAGGCTGGCAATGAGATTGTCTGTTGGGGAACGTTGTGCCCTGGTGTGGGCTACCTCAGCCTGCTGCGGATGTTCGGCTTCGCTCCGACAGAGACGGCGCGCCATGCCGATGATCTACCACACCGATTATGCGAGGTCGGTCCCTTCATGGCCGCCGACATGTCCGCCCTCGGGCGGATCCTCGATGAGGCGATGGCCGATCTGTCGGAGCACAAGGTTCTAATCGTCGATGTTCGCCTAAACGCCGGCGGCTTCGATCGTGCGGGCATGCTGTTGTGCGAACGCCTGATCGATAGGCCGCATACGGTCTACCGCAAGAAGGCCCGATGGCTACAAACCTTCACGGACCCGCAGCCCCTTACGCTGACACCGTCCCGCGGTCCCCGATTCCTGAAACCAGTTTTCCTGCTGACGAGTTCCTTCACGCAGAGCGCTGGCGAGGTGTTCGCGCTTGCAATGTCGGCTATTCCGGCTGTCACAATATTAGGCGAACCAACCCAGGGCATCCTCTCGGACAACCTGTTCCATCGATTGCCCTCTGGCTGGGAGGTGAGCCTGTCCAACGAGGTGTATGAGACTCTCGATGGCCAGTGCTATGAGGCCAAGGGTGTTCCCCCGGACGTGGAATTGCCCCGGCTTGGCGCATCTGATCTCCTATCGGATCTGCGCGCCGGATTGCGCATCTCGGCAGACCGAGCGGCGGGCTTCTGACGCACGGGCATTGGCGCGAGCCAGCCTCGCCTCCCGGATTCTCTTGCGGCGTCTGCCTCGATCAATCAAAGACTGCAAACGCCCCACTCTGAACGCCGCACGCAGATCAACTTGCGGGCTTTGACTCCCCACCGAAAAGTGCCTTGATCTCACCCGGGCTCAGGGTGTTCACCGGCACCGTCCATTGGTCCTCGCCGACCTCGCGGGGCACCAGGCTGGCTGCCCCATCGCTGATCGACATCTGCTCAACAAAATCCAGACGACGACCTTCACGCCAAGGCAGTGTGGACTGCTCGATCTCCCAGGGCACCGACCCGCCTCGCACCCGCCCCACCGAAAACTCGCAATCCAAGTACTCCACAATCTGCTCCCGAGTCGCGTTTGTCGCTTCGATGAGTGCGTCAAAGGACCGCGCCATCGGCAAATCCTTCGCTCGATTGCGGACGTACGCGAATTCGTCGCCAACCACCACGAGAGTTCGTAAGAGCCGCCCGGAATGCTCAACCCGTATCACCAGAAATCGTCCATTCCCGCCGGTCAACAACCTCCACGATTCGATGTACGAACCGTCGAGACCGTGCTCATGCATTCGGTCGGGCGGAATCCGCTGCAAGCGACCCATGTCCGGAGTGCCATCGGACGGCTGAAACAGGATGTCCTCATGCCACGTCGCGACAGTTCCCTCCATCGTCGTACGCCCGGCGTATCCATTTTGACGCGCCAGCAAACGAAGTTGCTGATCGGTCAAGTCGGCGAACGATTTGGCGGTCGAAATTCCAGCTTGATCCTTAGGAATTCGTATATCCGCAAAATACGTCGGAGTTTGGAGATAATGGACGTCAAGCGTATTGGATTTTACCTTCCCCTTCTGAATCCAATCGCGGCTCCACTCGCCCCACAACCAAGTCGGCAGTTGCGCGGTCGACCCGTGAGCCGCGGCAGAGGCCATGTCTTGGGCGTTACCGGCAGCACCAACGAGCAGGACACCGAACCCGAGCGAGACCATCACCGCGAGCTCTATGCACCGGCACACCGCTCGAGTAATCACCGATAATTTCATTTTAGTCCTTTTCCGGCCCGCAAGTTCACCCCGAACTCTCCTGCCTACTGTGTCGCCAACCTGCACCACGCGCCGTCCAAAACCACTGACATCGCTTTTCGTTAAACCGCATCACATGAAATCGTGCGCACATGTCTGCCCATACTTTCCGCCGATATCTGCAATCTTGTCGGCATACACGCTCCATCGAATGATCCAATCCCGGCGGCAAAATAATTCGCTCGCGCTATACGTTGCCGAGAAACGAAAAGGCATATCCTTATCCCTAATAATCACGAACCGCTCGCGCTCGAGCTCCACCCGTAGAGCGTTCTCATCAGAACCCACAGGGAAACGCGCCTTTACCTGCTGATCAAATACAGCGCTGTCGGCGGCCGACTCGCCTAAATGACTCCCGATGGTCGGCGGCGAGGCCGCGCACGCTAAGAGGCCCAGCGCTGCAAAGGTTGCCAGTATTCGGAATGGTCTCAAATCGAGTATCCTCCGTCTGGCTGGGCGGTTCGGGCTTTCCCTGCCCTCGCCCGGCAACGGTGAACCAGAGGCATGACTCCGGGTCGCCTTCCGGACTCTCGGCGTAAGCGCCTTCGAGTCCGTTGCGACGTCCTGTCGCAATCCGCAGCACGATCGACGACGCACCAGACGCATCCGCCCTCGCCTCCGTTGCCACCACCGGTACGCCACCCTCGGCGAACTCTCTTGGCGGCCGGCCGCCGAGCCGCAAAGCGGCGTCTCTTCCCCCACGCCTCCGATTCTTCGCCCGCCTCGAATCAAGTCTTGTACGGCCCCTTCCCCGGAATCACATTCCTGACCCCACCCTTCGGCTCCGCCACATCACCCCTCCTCCGGGGCATCAGATGCACATGGCAGTGAAACACCGACTGGCCAGCTGTCTCTCCACAGTTCATTCCGATATTGAAGCCCTCGATGGTTGAGTCTAAATCCTGCAACACGTCCTTTTGATCAGCGAGCAGCCGATTGATCGCATTGATTTCCGGCTGCTTCAACCCGAAGTAGTCGAGGACGTGGCGCTTCGGCATGATGAGCGTGTGATGCAGAGTCACAGGGAAGGCGTCGCGAACGGCATAAGCCATCGTATTCTCCGCGACGATGCGCTTCCTGTCGGATATCTGCACATCGCAGAATAGGCACCCGGCCTCGCGGTGATCATAGATCGATTTCAATTCGCGGAAGTCCTCGCTACCAGTATTGCGTTTCGCCGCGTTACAGGAGTAGCAAAGCGCCTGATAGTTCTCCAACCCGTCCTTTCCGCCCAAGCTCTTCGGGTGTATGTGATCCACCTCGAGATTGCGCTCATCGGCCGCCACTCCGCACAGTTCGCAACGAAAGCCCGCACGGGCGAGTACCTCAGGATGGCTTGCGCGATATCTTCGGTTTTGCTGGAACCGCCTTTCTCGAGCAATTCCTTGATCATCCAAAGGAGGGCGACACCTATCATTTGGTTGGTGAAAGCGATCTGTCGGAGGAACAGCACCACGAGCTGATGCGTATCTGTGACGAGAGCATTCAAGCCTACCTTGAGGCCCGAGGCGAGGCCATCTGGAGCCACCGAAGGGGAGGCCGACTAGCTCCCGCAAATTTTTTTCTGATCAATGAGACGTTTCGCGTGCGGTTTACGTTCTTACGTATGTGGGAACTGAATTTCATCTTCGCGAGGGAGAAGCAAATGAAGACAGGACTCTGGTTCGCGTTGAAGTGTGCCGTTGTACTCGCGAGCGTTTTTGCGCCCTTTATTGTGCTGGCAGGTGCGTGGCTCTTGCTTCCGAGTGAAGTTTATATAGGCAAAAGCAGCAAAGATGCCCTGGACTGGATGTGGCTCCTGCTACTGGGCGGGATGATGCTCGGCATCTACTATTTTACGCTGTGGGTGGTGTTCGAACACTCAGGACGGTCCGCTGGGCGCTAGCAGAGTTTGTTGCTAAATGTTTCAGTCCCGGGCGGGCGTATGTCCGCCCGGGACGCGCTTGGGTCGCTGCTCCTCGTTGTGCTGCGTGCCGACGCTACGGCTTTTCCGGCGCATTCGTGTTTTCAAACAACCCTAACCGCTATCGTCGCCGCGACGTGATGCCGACCAGCCCCCGCAAATATCTTTCTGATCAATGAGACGTTTTGCGCGAGCTTTACGATTCTTCAGTACGTGAAGCTGAAATTTCACCGTCAACCCGGAGGAGATCAGATCATGGACATGGAAACACGCCTGGATCCCCGAATCAGACCAACGTTTGACATAACTACTTCCACCAAAGACCACAGCGACCTCTTTTACGGCGCGCTCGCAGCCGTCGCGATGATCACGCCGATACTTTTGGTCTTTGCGGCTGGCGCATTGCCTGAAGGCCTGGAGCGGGGCGCACTTATCGTGTACGGCCACGGAGTACTTCTGGCTGTCCTTGTGACCGCCCTGATTCTGCGAGCTGCGTATGTTTGCGGTTTCAGCAAGGCCTTGAAAATTGCGGCCTCGGAGCCGAATTACTCCGTGGCCGCCTGAGTCGGGGTGGCGTATCTTCCTACCAGGGGTAGACCCAACAGTCACGTCACGCCATTTGGTGGCGTGACTCCCTTGGGGCAATTCAGGGGGTGGATACGGTCATATTGTGGTACAGGGTCGATCCATTCACCCCGAACTGCTCGGCTTCCTGTATCGGGTGCGACTCTAGAGAAGCTTGTGCACGTCATAGTGCGTATTCACGCGTTGGGTACAGCGTTTCCACGGGATACTGAACAGTTTGGGGGCGCCGCGTATGGACAGGGGCGCCTCCATGGGCGTATACGCGAGCGGAGGGAGGCACGGCGGGGTATGAGCCTATCGATCGCCCTCGAAATGGCAGCGGCTGATTTCGTTTGGCAGAGCGGATCCTTAGAGAGACATGAATTGTGGTTGAATCCCCGGCCTCGGGTGTGTCGCTGAAGGACTTGAGCCCGGCTGAATTCTCACGCGTCTCGGCGCTACTGGACGAATCGATTGAGATGGCGCCTGGGGACCGGGACGCGTGGCTCACCGCGCTCAAGCGCAGCGAACCGAAAACGGCGGCGATTCTGCGTGCATTGTCCGCCTCGCAGGACGAATCTCGCGCACAGCGGTTTCTCGAAAAGCGTGATCTGGTGGCGGGTCACGTAGCCTCATTGGTCGAGGCGGATCCCGGGCTCATCGGCAAGCAGTTCGGCCCCTACCGCGTGCTCGCGCTCCTCGGGCACGGCGGCATGGGGAGCGTGTGGCTCGCCGAGCGCGCCGACGGCTTGTTCACGCGTCAGGTGGCCCTAAAGCTCGTCCACCCTGCGCTGAAGAGTCGAGTGATGAGCGAGCGCTTTGCCCGCGAGCGCGAGATTCTCGCGAGCCTGAATCATCCCAACATTGCGCGGCTGCTCGACGCCGGTTTTGCCGAGGACGGTCAATCCTATCTCGCGCTCGATTACGTAGCCGGTACGCCACTGACGACGTACTGCGACGAGCGCCGCCTTTCGGTTCGCGAGCGCCTGGAGCTGTTTCGGCAAGTCTTGAGCGCGCTGCAGTACGCGCATGCGCATCTGGTAATTCACCGTGATTTGAAGCCGGCCAACATCCTGGTGACCGAAGAGGGACAGGTCCAGCTGCTCGATTTTGGCATCGCGAAGCTCCTCTCTGAAGGGGAAGCGAAGGAGACGGAGCTGACGCAGCTGGGCGGTCGCGCCATGACGCCCGACTACGCCGCCCCCGAACAGATCGCCGGTGCGCCGATCACGACGGCGGCGGATGTCTACGCGCTCGGGGTGATGCTGTACGAGCTTTTGACCGGAGAGCGGCCCTACAAGCTCAAGCGCGATTCACGCGGTGCGCTCGAGGAGGCGATCCTGCAGGCGGACCCCGTGGCGCCGAGCCGCACCGCGTTGCAGGCGGCGGCGGCGACGCGCGCCACGACAGCCAAGAAGCTGGCGAGTACGCTGCGGGGTGATCTGGACACCATCGTCATCAAAGCGCTGAAGAAGTCGCCGGCCGAGCGTTATGCGACGGCGAACGCATTCGGCGAGGATGTGGCGCGCTATCTGCGCGGCGATGTGGTGCTGGCACAACCGGATAGCGTCGGCTACCGCGCGCTCAAGTTTGCGCGCCGCCATCGGGTCGGGATCGCCGCAGCGGGCGTGCTGCTGCTCACCCTCGCCGGCGGGCTGGCCGCCACGAGCTACGAAGCGAAGATCGCGGCCGTGCAGCGAGACGCGGCGGCCGTGCAGCGGGACGCCGCGCTTCAAGCTCAGTCTCGGCTGCTGACCGAGGCCGCCGCTCAACATCTGAAGGACTCGGATGTGGCGGGTGCGCAGGGGATCATCCTCGAGGTACTCACGAATCCTGAATTCGCTCAAGGTCACACACCAGCCGCAATCAGTGTGTTTCAGGACATTCGCGCGGCCGACGCTGACTTTGCGGTGCTCTCCGGCCATGGCGGTCATGTCATTTCCGCCGCTTATTCGCCCGACGGCACCCGCATCGTCACCGCCTCGGCTGACAAGACCGCCCGCATCTGGGATGCGCGCACCGGCCGTGAGCTCACGGTGCTCTCGGGACATGGCGATAGCGTCGAATCCGCCGCCTACTCGCCCGACGGCAGCCGCATTGTTACCGCGTCGGACGATAAGACCGCCCGCATCTGGGATGCGCGCACCGGCCGTGAGCTCACGGTGCTCTCGGGACATGGCGATAGCGTCGAATCCGCCGCCTACTCGCCCGACGGCAGCCGCATTGTTACCGCGTCGGACGACAAGACCGCCCGCATCTGGGATGCGCGTACCGGCCGTGAGCTCGCGGTGCTCTCGGGACATGGCGATAACGTCGAATCCGCTGCCTACTCGCCCGACGGCACGCGCATTGTTACCACGTCGTACGATAAGACCGCCCGCCTCTGGGATGCGCGCACCGGCCGTGAGCTCGCGGTGCTCTCGGGACATGGCGATAGCGTCTATTCCGCCGCCTACTCGCCCGACGGCACGCGCATCGTTACCGCCTCGTACGACAAAACCGCCCGCGTCTGGGATGCGCGCACCGGGGCGCAGCTCACGGTGCTCTCGGGACATGGCGATAGCCTCGAATCCGCCGCCTACTCGCCCGACGGCGCGCGCATCGTTACCGCATCGGACGATAAGACCGCCCGCATCTGGGATGCGCGCACCGGGGCGCAGCTCGCGGTGCTGTCCGGCCATGGCGATCGCGTCAATTCCGCCGCCTACTCGCCCGACGGCACGCGCATTGTTACCGCGTCGTACGATAAGACCGCGCGGATCTGGGATGCGCGCACCGGCCGTGAGCTCACGGTGCTTTCGGGACACGGCGGTTACGTCATTTCCGCCGCCTACTCGCCCGACGGCGCGCGCATCGTTACCGCCTCGGCTGACAAGACCGCCCGCCTCTGGGATGCGCGCACCGGGGCGCAACTCGCGGTGCTCTCGGGACATGGCGGTTTCGTCATGTCCGCCGCCTACTCGCCCGACGGCACGCGCATTGTTACCGCCTCGTACGATAAGACCGCGCGAATCTGGGATGCGCGCACCGGCCGTGAGCTCGCGATGCTCTCGGGACATGGCAATTTCGTCTATTCCGCCGCCTACTCGCCCGACGGCAGCCGCATTGTTACCGCGTCGGACGACAAGACTGCCCGCATCTGGGATGCGCGCACCGGGGCGCAGCTCACGGTGCTGTCCGGCCATGGCGATTTCGTCAATTCCGCCGCCTACTCGCCCGACGGCGCGCGCATCGTTACCGCCTCGGCTGACAAGACCGCCCGCCTCTGGGATGCGCGCACCGGGGCGCAGCTCACGGTGCTCTCGGGACATGGCGATAGCGTCGAATCCGCCGCCTACTCGCCCGACGGCGCGCGCATCGTTACCGCCTCGTACGATAGGACCGCGCGAATCTGGGATGCGCGCACCGGCCGTGAGCTCACGGTGCTCTCGGGACATGGCGATCGCGTCCATTCCGCCGCCTACTCGCCCGACGGCGCGCGCATCGTCACCGCGTCGCTCGACAAGACCGCGCGAATCTGGGATGCGCGCACCGGGGCGCAGCTCACGGTGCTCTCGGGACATGGCGATCGCGTCCATTCCGCCGCCTACTCGCCCGACGGCGCGCGCATCGTCACCGCGTCGCTCGACAAGACCGCGCGAATCTGGGATGCGCACGTTCCGGCGACGCTCGATAACCAGATCACCTGGGAAGCGGCGGCGCAGCCCGACGCCCTGTCCGACGTCGATCGAACTCGGCTCGGTCTGCCGGCGGATACCCGACCAAGAACCTGGTCGGCCAAGGGATCGGCCTGCGATCAAGCCGCCGCCGCATTCTATGATCCGGACCGCCTGACACCGGGCACTCCACAATCCGACATCAATGCGGATATCGCCAGCCCCGCGTGCGCTGCGGAAGCCGCCAAGCCCGCGCATGCCGTGCGGTTGGACTTTCAGTGGGGGCGCGCCTTGTTGGCGAAACACGACGTGAGCGGCGCGCGGCGGCATTTCGAGTTCGCAGTGTCAAAAGGCTATCGTGCCGCCGGCATCGATTTGGGCAACCTGCTGACGGAGGGGACTGCGGTCATGCTCGATCCGGATCGAGCCGTGTCGCTCTACGAAAAGGCGTGGCGGGATGGCGTGCCGATCGCGGCGTTCGCGCTGGGTCATCTCTACGAGAGCGGCGTGCACGGCGCAGGAGCGAAGTTTCAGCCCGATCCGGCGCAAGCCTGGGCGTGGTACCAGAAAGGCGCGGACGCAGGCGAACCCACCGCACTCGCCCGCTTCGGCGAGCGCGATGAGAATAATGCTCTCTCCGAACAGGACCCGTTAAAGGCCCATGCGCTGTTGCTGCGCGCATTCCGGTTCTACGCGGCGGCGGCCGAACGCGCGCACGATGACGATTGGCCCGATGAGGCGTGGCGGAGCTGGCGCTACCGGCGCGCGACGCTGGCGCGCCTGCTCGCGCGCGAGGGGATGATGCGGGAAGTGGCGGACGCGTATGACGACGTCCGTAAGCAATACGCGCCACAGCCCACGCAGTGGCAGCGGCTGACTGCGTTCGTCAGAATGGATTATTGATCGTCAATCGATCGGCACGGTTCCTCGGCCTGGAATATGTCCTTCAGCTGATGGAAAAGGAGTACGCGGGCCTTCTCCCAGTCGCGTTTAACCATGCTTATTGACATGCCGCGCTGCGCTGCAATTTCATCCAACGTGTAGCCGCAGAAATACCGGAGATCGACGAGCTCCGCCAGCCTTGCATCGTGCGCGGCAAGCTCGTCGAGCGCCTCCGATAGCCGCGGCAGATCGGTTTCCTCCTTGTCCAATTCAGGGACCTGGGTCGGCAGTTGAGTGATATGGAACGCTCCGCCCCGTTTCAGCGCACGGCGGTCCCGCACGAAGTCGATGATCAGGCCTCGCATGACGCGTGCCGCATATCCAATGAATCGTTCACGGTCGGGAAAGACGGCATCTCGCCCGCAGATTCCGAGATACGCCTCATGCACCAGAGTTGTTGGGCTGATCGGCGCACCGGCGTTACGCCGCAATTGACGCTCCGCCAACCGTCGCAGCTCGCCATAAAGAGAGGCGAACAGCCGGCTATTGGCAACGGCCTCAGCCGCGTCCGGACGCTGTTCCGACGGCACCCCTGGCTCCGATTTCATCCGCTCGCCTCCCCGCGACGCGAAGGCGAATTCAGGGTATCGAATCGACGATTGGCTCGCAACCGCGTCGGTTGGGGCACCCGAGCGATGTTCCTGCAGCTCGCGCGGCGCGTTGCAGCACGGACGGGCCACCCGATCAGCGCAATCGGTGCGGGCACCGACACAGTGCATTGCACCATTGAGACCGCGTTTTGGCAGCGACCGGACGCCTGCCCGTGTACCCGAGAGTAGGCCTCGCCATGCATTCGGCGTCAATAGTCCCGAATTCGCCGCTGCATACAGCGAAAATCGAGCCTTCGCGCGGTCGCAGCAACGTCATTGCCGCCGCCCACCTTTATTAATCTGAGTTGATCAGTGACGATCGGAGGCGCTTCGTGATATTTTTTAATGAAATCGCGCTCGCAGTCGCATTGAACGCGGGGATCGTCGTAGAAACGGGAGACTACGACAAAGCGGGGGCTGAGACCGGTGTCATTGCCGGCCACCAGCGTTGAAATGTCTCGCGCAACTTGCCATTCAGTGTCCGGGTGCGCACTTGGAGCAGCAGGTGCGCTGTTTCCGGTTGCCATCGCATTTGCTGCTTCTTCACGAACCGGCGGCTGATCACTTGATTGACGGTGGATTCGGCGATGGACGATGAAATCGCTTCACCGTGTCGGCGACGATCACCATAATCGGGAATGAGGTCGCTATTGGACTCCAGGTAGTCATAGAGTTCATTGAGCGCGCGCGCCAGCTTGCGCCGCTCGGGACCTTCCGGAACACGCTCGTCGTGCTCGATTAGCTCGATCAGTGTGTCGATACGCTGCAGACTCTGGTGGACGTTACCGTGCCACAGAAACCACTTTGCGCTCTCCAGGAGGCGCTCCGGGTGATCATCGGGATCGTCGGGATTTGCATCGGGAATCGAGATACCTTTGGCCATCTGCTTCAGCAACGTAAAGCGCATGGCGATGTGAAACCAATCGATCACGCTCAGCCCGCGGATGCAGTCTCTTGGGCCACGATCGTACCGTGTCGCCGCCATCGGTCACGAAGGTGACCGGCCGATGGTACACAAGGCCTTGGGATTTCAGTACAGAGCCAATGCGGGCACGAGCATGCCGGTCTAAGCGGTGGACAAAGGCAAAGCAGCTGGATGAGCCCTGTTGCACCGTAGACTTGCCGGCGATTACCTCGAACCAACCCTCGTTGCGGTTCGGTGCATCTCGGGAGCGAATGTACCCGCCATCCAGTCCCACGGTGATCGCTGGCTTGGGCGGCGGGATGTTGTCCGTGGGCCATTCCTCGGCGCGCGGCTCCGTATCCGGTTCGGCCAACAAGTCCCTTTCGCATCGTCGGGCTACCCGATGTGTGTGACGGCGGACACCATTGCTATTTACCTGTCCGTCGAGTGGCAGCACATCCTCGAGCAGTCGCGCTGTCACGCCGTAGGATACGAGGGAGGCCCACTTGCTCTCCAAATAAAGTCGTTCCGGCAGCGTTCGGTCGGGAAGAGCCGCGGCCAGCGGGCTAAAGCTTTTCCCCGCGGAGGGCGAGCTGCTTCCCTGACATGAGCAATGACGGAAGCGCGGACTGCCCAAACGAAGTGTGCCGAAGAGGCTGCGCACGACGATTTCATGTCGACCCTTGAGGCGGTGTACCCGACCGCAGTGGGGGCAGCCTGCCTGTTTGGCCAGGTAGGCTTCCACCTGGGCGCTGACCATGACCTCCTGACTGGCCTGGAGAAGCGCCCTTGCCTCATCGAGCTGCAGTCCGAGGGTCTCCGAAGTGAGTGACGGGCGGTCCCAGTGCGCGATATCTCGGCGGGTCCGCTCATCATTATCAATGATCACTTGGACACGAATCTCCATGGCCTAGCTCCTGGGGTTGCCGACGCGGAGTGCGGAAGGCGGCGTCAAGGACATCATTCACTGCCCGGCGATCGAAATCCGGTTTTAGTCGCCGACCGAGAATCACTCGCGAGCGCGCCCTGAAAGCGACATCGTCAAGAGCGGGATCCTCTGGTAGCTTCGCGATATCCCGAAGCTTACGTTCTGCATGCCGTCTCTTTCTCCCCGCTGGCGTTTCCGTTATCTGGCGATCCATGAAAATCTCGGCCCCACCGCTGTCCTCGAGCGGTGCGCGGCGGGCGCCGGCGACACAGCGTGGGTACTGGCGCTTGGGATCGAGTGCGTGTTCGCTCTCGAAACGAATATCGAGGAGCCAAGCGTCGAAGAAATTGTACTCATAGGTGAAACGCTCATGTAGCCGGAACGCAAACTGAGACAGGATCATTACCTCTGGATCCCCGAAGAACAACAGTCCGCCCGGTCGAGACGCGCCCAGATAATGATTGCGGATGCAGAATCGGTGTTGATACTTGTCGGACCACCCGAGGGATATCTGGATCACGCGCTGCAGGTCGGCCAACGAGCTCCCGGCTGTCAGCTCCCCCGGCGCCAAATCTTTGGACTGACGCCCCGCAACGCAATGTGGAACCGATAGACGACCGCCGCTTTCATCCGAGGGAGCGTATGCCACTGCCGGGGCGCACGCGAGATCCCCCGCGGCCGTCAGCCCCCGCTTTGTCGTAGTCTCTGGTCGCTAGCGTCCGCCGCCTCAATACCGCCAGCCGGTCAGATCGGCGCCAGCAGGCGCGCTTTTCTCGATGCGCTCGAGGATCTTGGGAACGTACATCTGATCGTAGTGCAGTCGGGTGTACCAGTTCGGCTTGTCGGGGTCCCCGTTCCAGCAATGCTCCGCCCGCGGCCCATATGTGACTTCGCCCTGATACGGGACACCGTGTCCGGGCGTGCCGGTCTGCCTGAGAAAGTCCTCCAATAGATACACCGCGTCATTGAGGAAATAAGTATCGTCCGAGCCGACGTACACGTGCAGCTTGCCCTGCACCTTAGGACCGAGCGTGTTCCACTCGCGCTGCAGCTTGACATTGAGATCGTAGTGCTCGCGCCAGTAGTCGGCGGTCTGGTGATCGATCTTGCCGGTCTCCTTGTCGAAAATCGGACGCGGATAGCCGTCGGCGCCGACGGGTGAGTAAACCGCCTGCCAAATGTCGAATTGCTCGCCGGAGCGTCCGTGGTCCCCGAGCGCCGCCTCGTACGCGATGTTGTCGCGCATGGTGAGCAGCGTATGCCCGAGATAGTCGCGCATCGCCGGCTGCTCGATTCGCTTGTTGGCGCCTGGCAGATAAAAGACATTGTCCTGCGAGTACAGGTCGACCGTGAGGAACGCGTGAAAGTCGACCGGATCGGGGCACGCGACGAACGCGCCGTTGTAATGGTCGGGATAGAACAACTGCGCCGCGAGCGATTCCCAGCCGCCGGTCGAACCACCGTAGAGGAATCGCGCCCAGCCCTGGCCGATGCCGCGAAACCGGTTCTCGATCGCCGGAATGAGCTCGGTCTCGATAGCATCCCCGTAGGGGCCGACATTGGCCGAATTCACCGCATAGGAATCATCGTAGAACGGATTCGCATGCTGCAGCTTTACAATCAAAAAGCGTGGGGTACCCGGTGCGATCCAGCTCCGATAGTTTTTGTAGGCTTCCTGCTGGATGATGCGGTTGTAGCCTTCGAGATGGAAGCGATCCGAGTATTCGGGCTTGAGATCCGGGTCGGGTGGCGAGGTGCGAAAATCGTTTTCGAGGTCGCTCACGAAGTGATCGTGCGAAATGATCACAGGGTAGTGCGTTTGCGGGTGCGCATCGAAGCCCTCCGGCACCAGCACGATCGCCGAAAGATACATCGGGCGTCCCCAGAATTTGCTGAGGAGCTGGGATTGAATGCGGATGCGGCGCACGTACTCGGTATCAGGCGGCGTCTCGATCGGCGGGATGACCCGCTCGAGCGCGAGTGCGATCGGCGGCGCGCCCCGCCCGAAATGTGCGCGCTGCGGTTTGGACAGCAGGTTGCCCGGCGCAAGACTCCACTGCTGGCCCTCGCCTCGATCGGGCGCCAGCTTGACCGTCTTGCCGTCGGCGCGATGGAACGTTTCGTACACGTTGAGCACCACCTGCACCGTATAGTCGCCCGGCGGTATGGACCTGAGGCTGGCGCGCGGATAGCCCTTGGCGTTGTCGCCTACTGTGATGCGCTCGCCCGGCTTCCAACCATCGACCGTCACGCCGAATATCATCTGTGTTTTTGGGGTATCGTTGATCTGCAGACGCGGCTCGAGCTTCGGATCGATCATCGCGTTGGGATCGCTCGACACCAGAAACAAAAGCCGACCGTCGAGCGGCTTGTCGGAGAGCGCGGTGGGAAGGCTCACCGTGACACTTTGAGCGTGCGCGGCGGCGGCACACATCAGGCCGCCCGCGAGCAGAACCCGGAGAAATGGAATCGGTCGTCGTATGATCCAAGCATGGGTATTCCTCAACATTTTGAAAACGGCAGTTTTGACATTCATTGCACGCCCAGGCCTATTCGATCGACGCGCTCAGTCTATCAGAGGCTTCAAACGGTCATGCCTTCCGCAGGACTTCGACCAGACCGGAGATCCTCCTTGAATGCATTCGCTGCGTGGGATGCTCGCGGCAATTGAATGACGTAATGTTTGCCGATAGTCGCTCTCACGCTAAGTGCAATTCGCGGAAACGTGGTTTATGCTTCCTATGTGCCGACGCCGTGGGCTTTATGCCTCGACCGTGCTAGCGTCGGATTCCACACCAGATTGGCGAACACACGTCTACGGTTGGGAATTGATCGATGGCGCGTTCCGTAGCTATTGTCCGCACTGCTGTTTGGGCGATCTTCGCGAACAGCGCACCCCATATGGGCGTTGCGTTTGGCTGCAGTCTTGGTGCGCGCTCTGTCAGAACCACGGCGCGGCGCTGGTGCTTCGCAATCCTCATCATCGCCTAGCGAGCACCGAGTGGTCAGCGCAAACTCTTCGCGCTGAGACGCACTATCGGCGTCGTTTCGGTTGACCTAGGGACCTTCGTAACGAAAGCCCTAAACCGCATGAACGCTATAGAGAAAGCTCAAATGCTCGTAACAGCCGACCCAGAAATTCTGGGTGGAGCGCCAGTCTTTGCTGGTACGAGAGTGCCGGTAGATGCGGTTCTGGCTTCTGCAAGAAAAAACATCGACTCTGACAGAATCCTTAAGGTGTATCCATGTCTGACGGACGAGCACCTAAAGGCAGCCGAAGTGTATATTGGGGTTCATCCTCGTCGAGGACGCCCGAGCAATGCTTCGACCGTGCCACCATCCTGGAAGGTCAAGAGCAGCCGTCGTGTGGACCGAGCAGCCAGGAAGGCGTGATAGAGACAATAGATTAACTTGGAAACTGCGAGCGGGAAGCCTAAAGAAGAACGCGTTGCTCTTTGCATCCTCGAGAGCATATTAGCCACTCGAGCGTACTCCGACGCTCGTCAGCCCGTGGATCGGCTTATTTGTCCCAGTTTTTCCGATCCAAAATTATGACCAATACTGCAAACCCCCAAAGTACAATCAGTTCAGTCCAGGCGAGCCGATCCACACTATTTCCCCCCAATTCAGAATGTTCGCATTATTGCGTCGCTCACGATGGCAGCTACTGGACATATGTCACTTTGCGACACCAAGTATAAAATATATTAGAAGCTAAAGGCAAGCCCTGCGTGCTGCGCATTGCGGGATTGACGATAGACTCGGCGCTGCAAAGTAGTACCATCAACCGGAAAATCGGTCGGGCGCTTAAGAATGCTGACTGGGTGGAATCACCGCGGCAGCCCGCCCACCCGGTCCGAAGGAAAAGGTCAGCCCGAGCACATAGAGGGCGTCGACAGGATTGCCCGGCGCGTGCGCCCAACCATGGGTCCAACGCGCCTTGATGTCGGGGCGCAGCGCGCAACTGCCCGAGCCGTCAGCGCTCTCCCACACCTTGATGATTACGCCGAGCCCTGGCTGCGCCATGAACTCCGTCCGGGTCTCAAGCCCCGTCGCTGAGGGGGGCGCAGCGTGCGTCACTCCAGCCCCCATCGACAGGTAGGGTGCAAAGGTTGCGCCGCGGTTGAAGACCCACAGCACATCCAGTGCGCCGCCGTAGAGGCCGATATGTCCGGAACCGACCCTGTCGCTCAAGCGCGCGCCATTGAGATCAAGTTCGGCGCTCCAGGCGGGGCGAAATTCGTCCCGATGTCGGAGAGTAACCGGATCCTGGGGGTGAGCACCGCACAACGGCGTCGGGATGGTCGTCAGGTGTAATTACAAACGTCGCGATTTGACGCGGTAAGGAGCAGGACGGCTGCTGTTCGATGTTGACCAGCCATTTTTCGCTGCACCGCGCACCCCCAGGATCCGGTTACTCTCCACCTTCGGACTCAGATCCCTTTAAGCGGCCGGGGACGATCAGCGGCTCCACGGACTTGACTTGTAACGTGAGCGCCCTCGTAGGCTTCTCGGAGAGCAGCGAACCTCGGTGGTGGATGTTCTTATCCTCATCCTTTAGGCCAGCGATGCTCACGAACCTCAAGCTAGATGGCGAATTAGATGTCATTCACGTACCCCTGTGCGAAGCTCGATCTCGGCGGCTGTTCCCCATAATTCTTTTAGTTCCACGTTCATTCTGGCGCTGTGTGCAAGGGTCGTGGGTGTTCCGCCGTCCGTGCTCTTGCGCATCGTCGATAGCAGCCGGAATCGAACGGTCAAGCCGTGACATCGTCTGCCTTCACCCGGCAGTACTCGCTGCTCTCGGCTTAAGGCGCAGGACTCGATGCTATCTCTCGCGCTTGCGCAATGAGCGGATGCGTGGGGTCAAGATTCGCCACGAGGTGGCTCAATGCCTCCCAGGCGGTCGCCGAAGCGGCCTTGCGACCAAGCGCCGCTTCCGCGCGTGCGCGGAGCACCAGAGCCTCGCCGATCCATGATGAAGATTTGGGATCGACGGCGCTGATCCGCGCCAGTTCGAGCGCCGCTTGCGCGTGCTGTTCGGCTTCGACGTAACGCTGCTTTGCTATCAGTGCCGAGCTTCGCAGCGCTTCCAACTCGCGTGCGTCAGGGTTGGTCCTCTGCCGGCGCGACGCGATCAAATCCCCGGCACGGTCGAGCGATTTCAAAGCCTCATCGGGCCGGTCTCGGGCCATGTCGAGCCGTGCGCTCACCAACAGCAGGCGGACCACCTCGATTCCTCTTTCGTTGGCTGCGAGCCGGTGTTCCTCATCCGGCAAGAGCTCGGCCCAGCGGGCCTCTGCCGTGGCGAGGTCCCCGCGCGCAAGAGCGGAAATTACGGCTGACGCCCGCAAGAGTGCGGCCTGATAGGTAACGCCTCCCTGCTCGGCCTTGCTCGCCGCCTCGAGGATCGCGGGCTCTGCCTGTTGGGGCTCCCCCGTTTCGAGGCGAGACAGGGCCCAGCAGCTCTCGCTGCCTGAGCCCATATCGGCATAAGCTGCGTCGTGGCGCACATTGGACGTGCTGGCGTCAATGTAGGCGACCGCCCGGGTCGGCTGTCCGCCATTGCGCAAGGCTGAGCACACGTTGTTGACATAGACGATGTATGCATTGGTGTCCGCGCGCCCCATCTCGCTCACCAGCGCCACATTTCGGCCGCCCACTTCCCACGCCTCATGGTACTGACCGGCTATCAAAAGGGCGCGCGCCAGATCATTCGACGCAGCGAGGTAGCGAGCATCTCCATGCATTCCCGCTCGATCGAGATCCGCAACGGTCGTACGCAGATGTTCGACGGCGCGGCCAAAGTCGCCGTCCGCCTGCACGACAAATGATTCAGCAAGAGCGCACTCCGCCTCTATGTCCGGAGGCACCGGATTGAGCCGCCGCATTTGCAAGAGGCCCTGAGCAAGCTGCGCGCGCGCCGCAGTGAAATCACGGGCGATGGCGAGATCTTCCGTGCGAATGCAGGCGAGTTGCCCAAGAATACTCGCATCATCGAAGCGATGCCCGATTCTCTCTGCTTCGGCGGCGATGTCGGCGCCCGTCCGAAAATCGCCGATGTCGATGTAGTCCCCTGACACGTCGATCAAGAGGCGCGCCGCCAGGAGGGGCTGGTTGCGGAAACGAGCCGCCACAAATTGGCGCGCCCGATGGAGCCGCTCGCTCTCCGCTTCGGGGGACAACCTGCTCAGCTTGTCATCCAGAATGTATTGCGTGAGATCAGCTTGTGCATTGGCATGTTTCGCCTCTGCGAGGGCGATGTCGCGTTGCGCACGTGCCGAATACATCTGGGTCAGGGCAAAGGCGCTCGTGCCGATGAGGCCGATAGCGACGAGTAGGGCTGCAACCACGCTGCTTCGGTTGCGGCGCACGAATTTCGCGACCCGATACGGCACTGTGTCGGGCCGGGCGCTGATTGGCTCGTGCGAGAGGAAGCGCCGCAGGTCCTCCGCGAAGGTCCCGACGGCGGCGTAGCGCTCCTTGGAGTCTTTCTTGAGCGCCTTGCCGAGAATCGTGTCTAGGTCGCCTTCCAGCGACGCCCGTCGAACGGCTGCTATTTTGGCAATCGACGACGCGCGGGGCGGCGAGTCAGTAAGCACCGCTCGCAACAGCTCTGCCGTCGAACGTGAAGCGGCGGAGAAAGGATGCGTGCCGGTCAGCAGCAGGTACAAAACCAGACCGAGCGAATAGACATCAGTTGCCGTGGAAACCGCCTGCCCGAGCAGCTGCTCAGGCGCCGCGTATTGCGGAGTCAAGGCGATCGCGCCCGATTTCGTGAGTGCAGCCGAACCCGCCTCATCGTCGAGGAGCTTCGCAATGCCGAAGTCAAGAAGCTTGACGGCACCGTCGCGGCTAACATAGATGTTGGCGGGTTTGATGTCCCGATGTACGATCAAATGACTGTGCGCATGGGCCACCGCGGCGAGAACGCTGAGGAACAGCTTGATGCGATCCTCGACGCCGAGGGTTTGCCGGTCGCAATACGCATCGATCGATTCCCCCTCGACGTACTCAATCACGAGGTACGGTTGCGTAGCATCCAGCACGCCGGCGTCAATGAGTCGTGCAATGTTCGGATGATCCAACTGCGCGAGCAGTTTACCCTCGCTGAGAAATCGCTGTTCCCCGATGCGCCCGATCCACGCAGCGTGCACGAACTTGATGGCGACCCTGCCTTCGAATCGGCCGTCCGCGCGCCGCGCCCGCCACACGCTGCCCATGCCGCCTCGGCCGACCTCCGCTTCGATGACATAGGGTCCGACCTGTCGACCGATCAGGGTTGCGTGTTGGATATCATCGAGAGGGATCGGTGTGGGGCCTGCCAGGAACTGCGAGAACCCCTCTTGCTCGCGGTCGGCAAGCACTCTGGATAGCAGCGCCGCCATCGCCGGATCGTTCTGCGCCAATGCGGCAAGCCACTGGGCCCGTTCCGGCTCCTCCAGTTCAAGCGCTTGGTCGAGGTATGCGCTGATTGATTGCCACTGCTCAGGAGTAACGGGTTTCATCCTGTGGTTCTCCGCCAGCCTCTCACCCAGCGAGCCGCCATGTTGAGCACAGGGCGATGTCCGCTAGCTTCTCGAAGATAAGTTCGTCAGCTGCTCGACGCGCTCGTCAATTGCTGGAACAGGACGACACGCGCTTTTTCCCAGTCGCGCTTCACTGTGCTCGTCGAAGCCCCGCGCTGCGCCGCGATTTCCTCGAATGTGTATCCGCAGAAGTACTTCAGATCCGCAACTTCGGCAAGGCGCGGGTCATGCACCGCCAATTCGTCCAGTGCCTCGGACAGCCTCGATAATTCACCCTCATCGGCACAGGTTTCTTCAATCTCTGTCGGCAGTTGCGTTATATGGAACTCGGACCCGCGCTTGAGGGCGCGCCGCGCGCGCACCATATCGATGATGAGACAGCGCATGACGCGTGCGGTGTATCCAATGAATCGATCTCGATCCGGGAACACGGCGTCTTTTCCCGACATTCCGAGATAGGCTTCGTGCAGTAAAGTCGTCGGACTGATCGACCCGCCAGGGTTGCGCCTCAGTTGGCGTTCCGCCAGGTTGCGAAGATCACCGTAAAGCGCCGCAAATAGTCGCTCGTTTGCCGTTGCGTTGAGTGAGTCCGCGCGCTCGATTGAGGTCCCGGATCGGTCGGATGTCATCGCCCATCTCCCTCAAGACGATAGAATGCCGAATTACTCTACGGCTAGCAACCGCAACGAGGCGCGTCATTAAGCCGAAACTGCTACAATTTAATCAGTGCAGACGGCTGCGGCGGCTGCCGGGAGTCGTAGATAGGATCCCCCTCATGGGGGTTTGCGGCGCACAATTTCTCGATCCTGGGTTCGAGCTCAGCGGGCGGGCGCGGCCTCGTCGAAGTGCATGTAACCCGGAGCAAAAGCCACCCCCAAGAAATGGATGGTCTCCTTACAGAATCGCCGTGGCCGTGATCCACGGTTACTACAACGAGAACACCGTGCTTTTGCACGGCCTTCACCCGAAGTGCTCGGCGAATGCCCTTGCTCTGTGCACGATTTCTCGTAATGGACCCGCCCGGTTTCGGGTAAATGGACCCACCTTGCATGGGTTACCGGTGGAGCCGCGGTTTGAGAGTTCTACGCGTCCTTTTTCTTTGAGGCAAGTTTTCTGGCTTTAACCCCTCGATAAGTGTCGCCGGTGATGTTGACGGTGAGCGCCGAGTGTTCCAGGCGGTCCCGGATGGCGTCGAAGATGACGGCATCTGGGATGACTTCGTTCCAGTGGTCCACGGGGAGTTGGGAAGTAAAAGCGATCGACTTATCGATGGATCGCTCTTCGATGATTTCGCACAGATCCTGCGCTTCGGTCGCCGTAAATTTCCGCATTCCCATCTCGTCAAAAATAATCAGATCGAACTTGGCGAGTTTGGCGCGATACCGAAGGTAGTTTCCGCTGGAACGGGCGATGGCGAGGTTCTCCTGAAGCGCCGTGATGCTCATGTAGAGCACCGATTTGCCGCTGGCACAGGCGTGCAGGCCGACCGCCTGGGCGATGAAGGTCTTGCCGACACCGGTTTCGCCGATGAGCAGCAGCGGACGGGCATCGTTGAGCCACCCGAGGGTATAGATTTCCTTGATTTCCGCCTTCGTGATCGAGCGTTTCGCGGTGAAGTCAAAGTCCTCGAACGCAGGACGCATGGTGAACTTGGCGGCTTTGATGCGGTTGACGGCCTTCCGTTCCTGGCGGTAGTCGGCTTCCGCCTGCAACAAGACATCGACGAACTCGGCGTAGCTGATCTTATCGCGGGTGGCATCGGCGAGGGTTTTATCTAGCACAGCGAGCATGCCGAGCATGTTCATCTCGGCCATGTGGTTCTTGGCAATCGATATACTCATAGCGGTAAGTTCTCCTGCGCTGCAGTCGATGGGATGGAGGGTTCGTCAGTGGCCTGCAGCGCGGTGCCGCCAACGTACCGGAGGAAGGGATTACCGGGTCGGCGCACGATCTCGCGGACCGGTTGGGGATTCATGGACTGTTTGCGCGCCTGCTTGAGCAGCTCCTGGAAGTACGGGGTGCGGATGCGGTTGTAGCGGCGCATGGTCGCGATGGCGGTGTCGATGTGTTCGCTCGCCAGGGTGTGGCCCGAGCGGCTGATCTCCTTGGTGCACGCGGAGACCAACCCCTGGGCGCGGCGGAGATGAGCGTAGACGTCGGCGTTGAAGAGCTCGAGGAACAACGTGTTCAGATCCGGATGGATGAAGCGCGACTGCGACAGCAGCTTCTGCGGCGTTGCCTCGTAGAACGCGATCGAGTTCGCCGGGAAGTGCTCGAGGATCTTGATTCGCTGACCCACTTTCTGCCGGCACCGCGGATGGATCGCCAAGCGCTCGAGATTGAGGAAGATCTCGACATGGTGCTCGGTGAGCTTGATTCGCAGCTTTTTGTGGCGGTGGATATGCGGAGCGCTGTAGTAATCGCCGTCCACGGCGACGTAACAGTCGGGGTGCAACTTCGCCGTCTTCCACTCGCCGCCGTCGTATTCCACACTGGGCAACGGCTTGAGAGCGGCTTTCTCGATCTTCTCGAACCGTTCGCGGCGGGAGACGCCAAAGCGGCGGTGGGTCTGGTCGTTGATGCGCTCGACGCACACCATCAGCGCGCGATTGATCTCGGCGATCGACGTAAATCGGGAGCGACGAAAGCGGAACCGGAAGTACCGGCAAAGGATCTTGACGAGCCCCTCGCAGATCGCCTTATCGCGTGGCCGCCTCACACGAGCAGGAACGACAGCCGTGGAAAAATGCGCGGCCAAGTACGCGTAGTCTTCGTTCAGATCGGGATCGTACAGATGGCACTTGACGACGCCTGTCTTTAAGCAGTCCGGGACAGTCACGTGAGGCACGCCGCCGTACCACTCATACATCCGCCGGTGGCAGCCGAGCCAGTTGCGGCTTTTCATATCTTCCGCCGCCCAGGCGAACAGCAGTTGGCTGAAGCCAAGCCCTGAGACGAACACGTAAGCTTTGTGGATCTCCCCGGTCTTGATCTCGTACCACTCGATCGGATCGCCGGCATAATCGACTTCCACCCGTTCCCCGGGCGCAAATTCTCGGGCCGTGATGGTCGCCTCGCGGTACTGCGGGAACTTCCGATAAAACTGTTTCCAGAAATTCGGGTAGGTGATGAGCGCCTTTGCGCGCTCCTCCCAGATAAATTTCATCGGGTGGCCGAGGCCGAGCTCGTGGATGATCACCGGCCATTCGAGCTGCGACATCCACAGCGGATCCGGGCTCGCCGCCGTCTCATGCGTTAGGCGCTCGCCGTCGCGGATCTGGCGCACCAGGCGCCGTGAGCAGCCCAGGGCGGTGGCGATCTCCCGCAGGCTTCGCCCGTCGGCCAGGCGGCGTTTGATTTCCTCGTGTCTATCCACCGTCAGCTTCCTTCGCGCCATCCAGCTCTCCCGTGTTCGTGATGTGCCACGACGGTACTGGATTGCGATGTGAACGGGCTGAAGCCCGGTTTTTCTGGGTGATGACGGAAAACGGACCGCCGCAGACGGTCCAGGAGCGACGATCGGGGAGACCCCGGACTGAAGTCATCCCGGAAAATCGACCAATTTGTGCTGGCATCGCCGTCCGCTCCTGGAGCCTGGCGCCGCGCAAAAGACACGTCGCTCAGACTCGAAAAGCGGCTCCGGCCGGTGGTCCCATTGGCACGAAATCGGGTGGGTCCATTACCCCGAAATCGGGTGGTCCCATTCCGACGAAATCAGGGGGGTCCAATCACTCGAAATCCTGCACTCTGCTCGATGGCTATGCATGATGGCTGATCTGACCGCGCAGCGCGTTGGCCATTAACTTGATATACCCGCTGCCACTCACATGAACCAGTGCCTGGTGATCGCCCGCCTCGAAATAGATGTCGGGCGCATCGACCAAGCTCTGGTCGAGAATAGTGTCGATGCCGTACGCGAGCCCTAGGGGCGGCAAGGCGCCCGGCTCGCAGTCCTTGAAGAGCTCGACTAGCTCCCGATCGGTCGCCAGGCCGAGCGCGCGATTGAGCTGTCGATGCACGGCACCAAGGTCCACCTTGTGGCTGGCCGCCCAGGCGACCAGCTCGGTGTGGCCACTTAGCAACACGATCTCTCGACCCGTCGCCGCGTCCCAGATGCGGGCGGTCTTGTTGCGCGTTCCGGCCCATGACGGACAGGATTCCGGAGGCATGGCGGACAGTATTCCGATGAGATGATGGACGGCGTTCCGATCTGATGCCGGACGATTTTGGTATTCGAGCGGAATGCTGTCCGGCACGGCGGAATGGTGTCCGGCATGGGTCCGGCGAGTACCAGCGGGTCAGGGACGAGTCGACGTAAGCCTTTGTTTACCGCCATCCTTCGCTCTTTTTTTCCCAAAAAGGAGCGAAACGGTGGCCCAACAGAGGCTTGCAATGACATGTGCCCATTCCCGATATGTGGCCGATTTGAAATTTAGCCAGGGTTTTCCGGGAGGAGCGCGTGCGTGCGGACACATAACTGTCACAGCGATTGCAGCCAATTCAACAGCGCGGCGTCATTGTTCCAAGCTCTTTGTTTTGGAAGTTTTTCGGATGCATTGACGGGAGGTTCGCACCGTTTGATTGCTTCGGCTTTGGTACGGATGTTGATCTCGGCGTAACGATGGGTCGTCTCAAGGCTGGTATGCCCGAGCCACCCCCGAACCACATTGAGGTCAGCACCCGATTCAAGAAGAGTCGAGGCCGCGGAATGTCGAAACACATGCGGCGAGATCCGTCGAGCGTTGGGAGTGTTTTGGATCAGATGCTCAGTATGGCGACGGACGATTTTGTAGATACCAAAACGCGTCAGCGGCTGCCCTCGGGCGCTGAACACCGGTGCGGCGGGATCGTCTCGTTGGCCTGATTCCGCCAGCAGTCGCGTCAATAGCGCGGCGGTCTCATCCCAAAGCGGACAGAGTCGCCATTTGTCCCCCTTGCCATGAAGGCGCACACGAGGACCGATCACGAAGTCCAGATTGGCCACGCGCAGGTCTGCCACCTCCTGCACACGAGCGCCGGTATTGAACAGGAAAAGCAATAATGTGCGATCACGTAGAGCAAATCGTCCTGTGTTCGGCATGCCTGCGAACAGCGCCACCATCTCCTCGCGTTCCAGATACGATGTGGTGGGCGGTGGCGTACGTTTGGTGGAAATCGATACCACCCGCTGTGCTTGCAGTAGCCGCTCGGGCAACCGGCGGCCCAGGTACTCGAAGAACACGCGCAACGCCGTCAGCCGAAGATTGCGGGAGCGGATTTGATTTTCACGGGTGACTTCGAGGCTATCGAGGAAGCGCGTGACACGTTCTGCGGACAGATCATCGAGAGACAGACGCGTCAGGTTGCAGTGAGCCTCTTGGGCAGAGGATTGCAAGAATAGACGTAGCGCGTCGCGGTAACTCTTGATGGAGTTTGGGCGCAAACCCTTTTCAAGCTTCAGGTAATCCTCGAAAAAACCGTGGACAATCGAGCCTATGGTTGGTTGAGATATCATAGCTTTATTTCCTTGAGTATCGGTGCCGCAAAGCGCGCGAAGCGCTGATTAGCCGCATTGAGCAGTTCATCGGTAATCGTCAGATAGACACTTGTCGATGACGGGCTCACGTGGCCGAGAAAGGTCGCGAGGTGCAACAAATGCGAATTGGGATCCGCGCCGCCTTGATATAAATGTAGCAATGTGGAAACCGCAAACGAATGACGAAGGCAATGCAAATGTGGAGGCCGAGTGTCCGCCGGTACGGTCAGGGCCAGCTGCGGCACTAGATCATCATGGAATGTCCGGCTGACGCTCCCCGGTCGCAGTGACCGGCAGCCGTTGCGATCGAACGTGAACAGCGGTGACTCCGATTGGAGTTTTATTGAACCCGCCGCTCGCCACTGTATGAACATACGCAGTTCGTTCGCGATTTTTGGTCCAAAGGGCACCCATCTTTCCTTGCCAAGTTTGGCTTTGTGAATGAAAAGGACTTGCCGATCCAGATCCACGTCCTGAACACGCAGCAGACAAGTCTCACCGACACGCAGCCCCAGTCCATAAAGAAGGACAAAGAGCATTCGATAGATGCGTGAACGGCCCTCGTCACGTGAGGTGTCCAAAAGCCCCGCTGTTGCGTCGATTAGTCGCCGCCCCTGATCCCGGTCAAACAGAAACGGGCGACGCATCGCGCCTTTACGCCGCCGTACGGCGCGTACAGGGGAACTGGCAAGCACTTCGTGTAGTACGAGCCACTTGAAGAAACAGTCCACATGTCCGAGGAGCTGATTATAGCTGCGTGAGGTGCGACGCGGCCTTGATGCGAGAAACGCATCCAGAATCGGCGGGCTTATGCTGCTGACGTCATCGAGGGGATGATCGAGGAAATATCGCTCCAGTAACCGTAATGTCTTCTCCCCTGATACGAAGTGGTTGCCTAACCCGCGCTTATGCGCCAGGTAGCTTTTGATGTGAGCTGCCAGCGGACCGGCGGACTCGGGCTTGACGTCGGTCATAGGATCGCCTCCCCATTCCCGAGCGCCATCTCACGCAGGGCTTCGATGTCGATCTTGGTGTAGACCCGCGTCGAATCGGGTGATCGGTGTCCGATGTAGTCGCCGATCGTCTTGAGAGACAAATGCGCGTCCAGAAGCCTCTGGACGCACGAATGGCGCAGTGTATGCGAGCCCGGGCGGTGAACTTTAATACCGGCCCTCCGCAGGTACCATTTGGCGCGGAGAGAGACTGTCGTCCACGTGATCGGCAAGTAGGGAGCCACGGCATTGATAAAGAGTGCGCGGTGGGACGTTTTTGGACGGCCATCTTTCAAATAGTCCACGACGGCGTTGCCGACGACCGATGACAGTGGAAAGACGGTTGAATGTCCGGCTTTGCGATCCGGGACATGAAGGCGTTCGCGCTTCCAATCGATGTTATCAAGCGTGAGTGCGGCGATCTCTCGTGCCCGTAGACCGTAGGTCACCAGTAGCAGCAGAATCCCGTAGTCCCGTTTACCGACCGGACCGCGTCGGTCGACGGCGTCGAGCATCATCCGCACCTCGTCCCACGAGATGCAACGCGGAATCTGCGAAAGGCGGTAATGTCGTGGGGACTCGACCGCCGCACTGAGATCGCGAGCGATTAATCCTTCTCGATGCACGAAGGACAAAAAAACCTTCAGAACGCCGCACAATCCACGAACCGTTGGTTTGCCAAAGTGTTGGCCGATCTCCGTGATGAACGCGCTGACCACGGTGGGTGACAGCCCGCTCAATGTCTGTAGTTCAATCCTCTTGAGATAGCTCTCCAGGCGACGCAGGTGATGCCGATGCTGGACCAAGGAACTGTCACGTAGTCCTCGCTCAGCGCGTAAGTACGGGAAGTAGCCCGGCGCACGATCTACAAAGGGATCCGGCAGTGCGGGTTCGGCGCCAGAAAAAGCGGGGAGAATAAGTTGCAGTAACTGATGAATGGGGTTACGCAGGTGTCGGGCAAAGATATGCCTTCCTTCCCTGCTTGCCCGTTTCCGATGCTTTTGCACCCAACCGTCGATGAATGGCTCGATGTGTTGCGGAAGTTGACTCAAGTCGGTCGCTCCGCGTTGTCGAGCAAACTCGCCGAACTGCATCAAGATCGGAACTCGGGTTCCCACACACGCTGGAGCGTTACCGCGTTCGGTCATCCACGTAACATACCGCTCGATGCTGTCGCCTATCCAAGAAGCGCGAATACGATCGACGGTGGTGGGTCGGATAAAGTACTGCTGTAACACGACAATCTCCTTTCTGAATCCAGGGGAAGGAGATTGTCGTCCTAAGCGGGCGCCGCGTTATGTGCCCATAAAAGTTGAGAAACCTGCCTCATTCCCGATCCGCCCATCAATCGGCCACATATCGGGAATGGGCACATGTCATTGCATATGTTCCCGGGAACATATGCAATGCAAAAGATCAAAGATGTTCTACGGCTGCACCTGCTCGGTGGGGTGCAGAGCTGCCGGCAGATGGCCCGCGCTGTGGGATGCGGGAAGTCCGCCGTTTCTGACTGCCTACGACGGGCGAGGGTCGCCGGGCTACTCGATTGGGCGCAAGTCGCCGAGCTCGATGAGTTGCAACTCTCACAGCGACTCTATCCAGCCACCGTCGGCGGCGTCTCAAAACCTGTCTCGGCGCGGCCGCTTCCGGACTGGACGAAGGTGCGCGAAGAGCTTGCTCGCCGCGACCACCAGATTACCCTCGCGCTGCTCTGGGAGGAGTACAAAGCCGAGCACCCCGACGGGTATCAGTACTCGCAATTCGCCGAGTTATACCGCCGCTTCGAGAGGCGCCTCTCGGTGGTGCTGCGTCAGCCACACCGCGCCAGGGAGAAGTGCTTCGTCGACTTCTGCGATGGCCTTGCGCTCATCGATCCGCACACCGGCGAGCGCATCGAGACGCAGCTGTTTGTCGGCGCCTTGGGTGCGAGTTCATTCACTTTCGCGCGTGCCACACTCTCCCAGGAGTTGCCCGTGTGGCTTGATTGCCATGTGCGCATGTACGAGGCGTTCGGCGGCGTCAGCGCGATTACTGTTCCAGATAATCTTCGCTCCGCGATCAAGACGCCCGATCGCTACGAGGCCGAGATCAACCCCTCATACCGAGAACTCGCCGAACATTACGGTACCTGCATTATCCCAGCGCGCGTGAAAAAACCTCGGGATAAGGCGAAGACTTCATACTGCCTCCTGTTGTGAAAGTGGTGCGGTGATAATTTGCGGTGGCGTGGGGCGCCTTCCTCCCTTGCCCTTGAGGATCTGGATCCCCGGCACGGGTTCGTACAGACATCGAACATTGTTGTCGTAGCGGTGCCGGCGCAGCAGGCCCTCCCGGCCCCACTCGTGGATAGTGGTCAGAGAGACTTGGAATCGCTCGGCGAGCTCCTCGGCCGAAACCAGGCCTTTTGCGCGAAGTCGATGGTAACGATTTTTGAGCCTGTAAGCACAGCGAACACTGATGACCTTTTTGGCGGTGAAGGGCTGTTGCTTCCAGTTACGATAGCCCAAGGCGTTGAGCTGATCGGCAGCTTGCTGATCGGTGCTCGTCTCCAGCATCTGATCGAGCGCGGCGATCACCTCGGGTTTTGTTTTGCGGATGGCGGCCATCGGGATCGGGCGGTCCACCGCGAGCGAGGTTGTTTGCCCCCCGCGAAATCGCACATGGATGGCGATACGTTCGGCCTTGAGCAGCGTAATGTCCTCGATGAGCAAGGCCACCATGCGCTTGCGTTCGAGCGGCGCGCTCAGGGCACCTACGATCGGCTCCTCAAACGCCTGGGCAAAATCGCTTTGCTCATCGTTGATGATTTTGGCCTTGCCAGCCTCACCGAGTCGCAAAAACAGGACCTCCTCGAGGCCATCGAGGAGCGTTACGGCTCGGGTGCCTCGATCATCACCTCGCAACTGCCCGTGACCGACTGGCATGAGTACCTCGGCGGCGGCCGGCTCGCCGACGCCATCTTGGACCGCATCGTTCACAACGCGCATCGCATCGAGATTGCATCCAAAGACTCGATGCGAAAACCGCGGCCAGACTTGCCCCATGCCGGACACTCTGATATCTAATCCACTGGCTTGCGTCGCTTCGCTCCGATGCTGTCCGTCATCACCGGATCAGCTGTCCGCCTTGGCCGGAATGCGCACTTGTCGTACGAGGCCGTGACGACGCGCCGGCCGTCGGGTGAGAACGCCGCGAATCACACCCGGTCACTGTGCCCGTTAAGCAGCAGGATCTGTCGGCCCATCGCCGCATCCCAGATGCGGGCAGTCCTTTCAGCGCCGGGTGGACGAGCTTTAGGGCCACCCGACGTGTGAACAATCCGTCGACGCGCTCGGCGAGCCACACGCTCCCCATCCCGCCGTGCCCGAGCAGTGCCAGCACGCGATAGGGGGCGAACTGCTTGCCGATGAGCCGCGATCCGCCTCGACCATGGAGGCTACATGGCGCGCCACCAGATCACGCTTTTCGAGAAACCGCTGTGCGCGAGATTCGTCTTGCGAGGCGGACAATGCACGCAGAATCGCCGCCGTTTTCGGTTCGCTGCGCTCGAGCGCGGTGAGCCACGCGTCCCGGTCCCCAGGCGCCATCTCAATCGATTCGTCCAGCAGCGCCGAGACGCGTGAGAATTCAGCCGGGCTCAAGTCCTTCAGCGACACACCCGAGGCCGGGGATTCAACCACAATTCATGCCTCTCTAAGGATCCGCTCTGACAAACGAAATTAGCCGCTGCCATTTCGAGGGCGATCGATAGGCTCGTATCCCCGCCGTGCCTCCCCTCCGCTCGCGTATACGCCCCTGGTGGCGCCCCTGTCTAGACGCGGCGCCCCAAACTGTTCAGCTTCCCGTGGAAACGCTGTTCCCCATCGCCCGAATACGCACTATGACGTGCACAAGCTTCTCTAGAGTCGCACCCGATACAGGAAGCCGAGCAGTTCGGGGTGAATGGATCGACCCTGTACCATGACCGTATCCACCCCCTGAATTGCCTCAAGGGAGTCACGCCACCAAATGGCGCTTGGTGACGTGACTGTTGGGTCTACCCCTCGTAGGGAAGGTGCGCTATCCCCCACTCAGTCGGCCATGGAGTAACTCGGCTGGAAGGCGGCTATTTTCAAGGCCTGCCTGAAACCCCAGGCATACGCAGCGCGCAGAACCAGGGTAGTCGCAAGGACGGCCAGAAGTACTCCGTGGCCGTATACAATAAGTGCGCCCCGCTCCAGGCCTTCAGGCAATGTACCAGCCGCAAAGACCAAAAGTATCGGCGTGATCATCGCTACGCCTGCGAGCACGCCGTAAAAGAGGTCGCTGCGGTTCTTGGCGGAAGGAGTCATGTCAAACGCTGGTCTGATTTGGGGGTCCATGCGTGTTTCCATGTCCATGATCTGATCTCCTCAGGGTTGACAGTGAAATTTCAGCCTCGTACTAAAGAATCGTAAAGCTCACGCAAAACGTCTCATTGATCAGAAAAATATTTGCGCGGGCTGGTCGGCATCGCGTCGCGGCGACGATAGCGGTTAGGGTCGTTGGAAAAGACGAACGCGCTCGAAAGGCCGCCGCGGCGGCGGCGCAGCACAACGAGGAGCAGCGACCCAAGCGCGTCCTGGGCGGACATACGCCCGCCCGGGACTGAAACATTTAGCAACAAACTCTGCTAGCGCGCAGCGGACCGCCCTGAGTGTTCGAACACCACCCACAGCGTAAAATAGTAGATGCCGAGCATCATCCCGCCCAGTAGGAGGAGCCACATCCAGTCCAGGGCATCTTTGGTGCTTTTGCCTATATAAACTTCACTCGGAAGAAAGAGCCACGCACCTGCCAGCATAATAAAGGGCGCAAAAACGGCCGCGAGTACAACGGCACACTTCAACGCGAACCAGAGTCCTGTCTTCATTTGCTTCTCCCTCGCGAAGATGAATTTCAGTTCTCACACACGTAAGAACGTAAAGCGCACGCGAAACGGCTCATCGATCAGGAAAAAAATTGCGGGAGCTAGTCGGCCTCCCCTTGATTTGCGTGCCAAGAGTACCGGTAGGATTCCTCGAGAGTAACCGGAAGTTGGGGGTGAGCGGTGCAGCGAATAATGACTAATCAACACCAAAACCGCAGCCGTCTGCTCTTTCCGCGTCAAATCGCGTCCTTTGTGATTTCACCTGACGATCGACCTAACGGCGTTGTGCGGTGCTCACCCCCAGGATCCGGTTACTCTCTCGCGATACCTTTGAGCGAACGCTCGACCATGTACACACCCATGATGATCTCGTATAACAGCACCAGCTTCGCGTAAATCGGGCTCCCGTGAGCCCCGAGGCGCTCGGCCAAATCGACGATATTTAGCTAACGGCCTAAAAAGTGGGTCCCGATTCGTACTGGAATCAGGACCCGTTACTGCGCGAGACCTCGGGCTGCGACTCGCTCATTATCACAGCGTAGGTGATATTGTTATTTCGTTGAAGCGAGGCGCATCGGCACTTCCTTCCCGGTTTTCGTACTGTAAACAGCAGACAGGGCAGGGGCGTTCACCTTGGTCACCGCGCCGAAAATCGCCTTATCGATGCACGCACTCAGACGCATCTTGGCCTCCAGACCACTCTCGTCATAGGGTGAGCACACCCTCTCGGCCGCCGCCCGGATACGCCCATAGAGCACAGCTGCTCCCTGCGAATTCGATATATTGAGATCCCCGAATTTCACGGTAACCTGAGGCGCGTCGAAGCTATCGGCAGCCGCGGGCAGGACGGCGAAGCTCGAGGCGACGGCGCCGAAGAGCGCGGTGGCAATCACAGTCCGAAATCGATTAACGGTGGTCGTTGTATTCATGGTCATCTCCTGAAGTGTCGTTAAATGTAAGTTCCCTGTTTAGGGATCCGAGGCCGCAATTTTCAAGGCCTGCCTGAAACCCAAGATGAATTTCAGTTCTCACATACGTTAGAACGTAAAGCGCACGCGAAACGGATCATCGATGAGGAAAAAATTTGCGGGAGCTAGTCGGCATCACGTCGCGGCGACGGCATTCAGGGGCGTGTTTACGGATTCGTGCAAATTAGTGCGGTTTCCAGTTGTGGGTTTTCCCACAGGATGTCCTTTTTGGCCTTAAGGACGGGCAGGCTCAATGGGTCGGTGCAACACCATCTATTCTAAGGTAAAGCTGAGAGGTGGTGTTTATGGGACACAGAGGACCGGCTGGGCTTTCTACGATGCAGAAAGCGGCGTTGTGGTCTCGGTGGAAGGCGGGGTATTCGATGAAAGAGATCGCTCGAGCGCTCGCTGTGGGTCATGGATCGATTCGTAACGTTCTACTGCACAATGGTGGGATTGTTCCGGCTGTTCATCTGCGCAGCCCAATGGCGTTATATCGCTCACGCGACTTTGGCCCACGAACTTCCGTAAATGCGCACATCACGAAGTCCCGCATTCTCGAACCGAAGTTTCAACGCGCTTCGCTCCCCCGTGTTTTCTGTGACAGCCTGCCGCGTTTGCGGTAAGAAATCCCATAGCGAGAAGCGATCTACTCAGATGTCGTATTGTTGCGACCGGCCACTTCTGCTGCCCGCGCCATACCCGATCGGGCCGCATTGATCTTCTCGGCATATTGCAGCGGCATCCTCGTCGACTTCCATCCACCCGCCTGCGTGATCGCCGCTAAGTCAATGTCGAGCTCCGCGAGATCCTGCGCGGCGCCTACCCTGGTGGAGTGCCCACTCACCTCCGCAACGAACCTCGCCGGCATACCGATCCACTGCGCCACGCGTTTGAAGATCGGCGCGATGCTGCCGGGATGTAGCGCATCGCCAATTTCATCTCGACCAATCAACCGGCGAAATATCGGCCCTTCGGCGATCTTGGCATGCTCAAGCCAGATCCTCAGCCATTTCACAGTCTCACGTGAGAGATAAGCCACCCTCCCCTGCCCCTCCGCATCGGTCTTACCACGGCGGATCAACGCCTGGCCGGTGCCGTTCGGCCAGAACTCAATGTCTCGCAACTCAAGCGCCACGAGCTCCCCGCGACGCGCGAGAGTTTCATATGCGACGCAGAGCATAGCGCGCTCGCGATCGGCGCGGATCCCTTCACCGGCACTTTGGATAAATTCCTTGATCTCCTTCCAGCCCAACGCGCGCGCTTGCGCCTGCCGGGCGGATGTCTCCCGGCCCATTTTCTTTAGTGCCAACCTAACCGCCTCGCCGGAACACGGATTGAGTAACCCAGCGCCAATGTGCGCTCGCCCGATGGTGGCGATGTATCGCCTCACCGTCGCCGGCTTCTTGCCCGCCTTCACTTCGTGCTCGATGAAGGCGCGGATGGTCTTCGGATCCGCCGGGAGAAACGACTCGCTGCGTCCCTCGCAGAACACTTGGAATATCGCCCCGTCCGCTTTTTGCGCACGCAGGGTGTTCGCCGAGTAAGCCCCTTCGGCCATCCCCTGCCATTCCCGCAGGCGATCCAACGGTCCGATCGCTGGTTGCGAAGGCGTTGTCGGTGTGGAGAGAAGATTCTTGTAAAAAGGTGCCACGCCTGTGGATAACTCAGGGATTCAGGCCGAGATTGTCTGGCAGTGGTTCTGTTTTACAGCGTACCGGGAACTTGCCAAACCGCAGTAGATGCCTGGTCAGATACGGGCTCCGGTGCTTTACATCGCTGAGCTTGAATGGATAGCCTTCGCTTTTGAGCTGTTGAATGATCCGCGTCTGGTCTGCAACGGTTTGCGAGATGACCGCATTGGCGACGAGTTGGTTGGCAATCATGGCCTTTTCCTGGTCGACGCGGCTGTTGGTGCGCAGGACGCCGTGACTGCCGAAGTTCAGATGCGAAGCGAAGTCATGGTAGTGCTCCACTTTGTTCGCCTCGTGCGTGACGGTGCGCCGCAGATCATCATCGTCAATCCAGCGCAGCAAGTAGAGGGTGCGAAACACACGCCCCAATTCGCAAAACGCCCGGTAGAGTTTATTGCGACGACTGTAGCTATTGAGGCGGGTCAGCACCCAGGACGGTGTGACGCGACCGCTTTGGATGGCAAGGGCCACGCGTAAAAACTCCTTCCAGTGAGATTCGATCAGATCCCAGTCAATCGTACCGCCATACAGATGGCCGGTGTGGATGAGATTCATCTTCAAGTCCGGCCGATACAACGTCAACGATCGCCAATTTCGGATGCGCGGCAGCAGCTCAACATTGAAGAGTTCCGCGACCGCAAACAACACGGCCGACTGGCCATGGGTATCGGAATAGATGCCGGTTGCTTTTAGAACCGACTCGTTCTTCTGCAAGGCATCAAAGAGATAGGCCCCTTCGTAAGCGCCGGCCACGAGGAAGTTGGTGAAGTAGGCAATATAGTTGGTGCCGACATGACGGTAGGCAACGGCGCCCGTGCGACGGTAGCGAACGTGGTAGGAAGCTTGAATGTTGTCCTCGTAGGTGGTGAGCAGCGAGCCGTCGGCAGCGACCTTGTCGCTCGGTCCCCAGTGGATGGGCAATTCGAATTTCGCGTACTGATTTAGCACATCGGCACAGGCGGCCCGGAGGGGTGGCTCCGCTTGTTAAGACAGATTTTGCTTCAGGATAAGTGGATCTGCCTGGGCGGTGGATAGTGATCGTCTCTTCATCTTTGATCTTCGTCAATGGTCTTCGACTCGCGCGGTCTGCCGCGCTCAGCGGCAGAAGCTCTTGGTTTTTTCTCCGGGTCGAAAAATCCGAGCTCCGTAAAAGCCCCAGTCGATACACCCCCTACCTCGGTATCACCGGAAATCGAGGTGGCGTGCGATTTTGTGGTCATGCCCGTCACGCTGCCGCCCGCGTCGAAGTTGCGAGCGCATCGAAATACACCTCGTCCGGCGTCGCGTAGTTGAGATTCTCGTGAAGGCGCCGCGCATTGTAGAAGCTGAAATATTTTTGGAGCGACTCGCGCGCTTCAGTCCCGTTCGCATACGCCCGCAGATAAACTTCCTCGTACTTTACGCTCCGCCACAACCGTTCGATAAAGACGTTGTCGATCCAGCGTCCCTTGCCATCCATGCTGATCGCAACGCCGGCGGCCTTCAGCGGCGTGATCCAATCCTCGCTCGTGAATTGCGATCCTTGATCGGTATTGAAAATCTCCGGCCGCCCGAATTTCCTCATCGCCTCCTCGAGCGCTTCGACACAGAAGTGCGCCGTCAGCGTGTTCGACAGCCGCCAGGCCAGGACTTTGCGGCTCGCCACGTCCAAAATCGCCATCAAGTACATAAACCCGTGCGCCATCGGCAAATAGGTCAAATCCGAGGACCACACCTGATTCGGCCGATCGATCACCAGGTTCTCGAGCAAATACGGGTAAATCGTCGCCTCGCGCGCCGGGATGCTCGTGCGCGGCTTTCTGTACAGCGCCTCGATCCCCATCTGGCGCATCAGGGTTGCCACATGCTTGCGCCCAACCTCATGCCCCTCACGGCGCAACTGCGCCGCGATTTTCCGAGCCCCGTAGAACGGCGCCTCCAGGTGCAGCTCGTCAATCCGGCGCATCAACTTCAAATCCCACTCCGATACCGGCCGCGGCCGGTAGTACACGTTCGATCGGGACAACTCCAAAAGCTCGGCCTGACGCTTCACGCTCAGCTCGCCGCCCCGTTCAATCATCGCTTGCCGCTCAGGCCGGGAAATTTCCCGAGCGCACCGGACAAAAAATCCCTCTCCATCGTCAGCTCCCCGATCTTCTCGCGTAGCTGGCGGATCTGCTCCTTACCGTCGTCGGCGACCATGGCACCGCCAAATATCCCCGCCATGTTCTCCAGCGCCTGCGTCTTCCAGCTGCTCACCTGGTTCGGGTGCACCTCATGGTGCGCGGCAATCTCCGCCACCGTCTTCTCGCCCCGAATCGCTTCCAATGCCACCCGCGCCTTAAAGGCTGCTGAGTGGTTCCGTCTCGGCTTCTTCATGGACTTCTTCCCTCCGGTTACCTTAGTGCCCGGGCAGAAATCCACTTATACCCGTGTCTTAAATGTCGGGGCTATGCCGAGTCCGGAACTATGCGGAGTGACGTCGGCGGTCCTCGTGCTCGAGCGTGCGAGGTGGAGGCGGAACTGCGCATAGTCAGAGCGCTTCCAAGAAGGTTAGCAGGCGATCGCGGGCCTTGAAGCGAATCGGCTTGGAGGATGGGCTATTCATACGCCTTAGGGCGGCTTCCTTCATGGTGAGATCCGCTTCGATGTACTGGTGGGTGGTGGCCGGGTCCTCGTGACCGAGCCACATTGCAATGACCGTGATATCGACACCGGACTGCAGCAGATGCATTGCGGTCGCGTGCCGCCTATATCTTGAGAGATATAGGCGGCACTATGTCGCGCGCCCGACTATATCTGCGCGGAGGCCGAGCGCATCGTGGTTCTTCGGGAATTTGGCCGTGCGCGGCGTAGGGCCTCAGTTGATTACGCGACATAGTTTTGAGGCCCTCACAGGTCCTTCAGAAAGGCCAACAGCTGATCGCCTGGACGATAGCGGTTCGGCCTGCCGTCACGCGGAGTTGCCTTGGCGAGAGCCTTTTCCTTCATCGCGAGTGTGGCGTCGAGGTATATCTGGGTGGTCTGGACATGTTGATGACCAAGCCACAGAGCAATGGTGGACCGATCGACACCTTCTTGGAGCATATCAACGGCCATCGTGTGTCTCAGACGGTGGACGCTGACGCGTTTTTGTTCAAGCGAGGGACAGATGCGGGCCGCGGCGCGGCGGTGCTTGTTGAGCAGGTACTGAACGCCGTGAACGGTGAGGCGGCCGCCGCGGGCATTGGGAAAGAGGAGATGGTCCTCACCCCGTTGGGGTTCACCCATCCAGGCTTTGAGCACGGTGCGAGTTGCCTTGGCGAGTGGCGTGCATCGCTCACGTCTGCCTTTGCCGATCACTCTCAAATGGGCGCCAGCGCCAAGAACAAGATCCTCGCGCTTAAGCCCGGTCATCTCCGAGAGGCGAAAGCCGGTCTGTACGGCCGTCAGCATGAACGCGTGATCGCGACGGCCGGACCAAGTGTTCCGGCCGGGTGCGGCGAGCAGCGCATCGACTTCCGGGCGCGTAAGAAAGCTGACCAACGTGCGGGTGAAGCGCTTGCTCGGAATGGCCAGGACACGCTGGATTTGCGAGGCGTGCTCGGGCGCCTCAAAGGCCACATATCGAAAGAACGAATGGATCGCCGTCAGGCGCAGGTTACGCGTGCGCACGCTGATCCCGTCATGTTTTTCCAAATGGTCCAGGAACTTGCCGATCAAGGGAGCGGTGATCTGCTCGAATCGAAGTTGCGAGGGCCCCGTGTGCAGGTGCTGCTGAGTGAACCTCAGCAACCGACAGAACGTATCGCGATAGGAGGCGATGGTGTGTGGGCTCACCTGACGCTGCTGCATCAACCGTTGCAGGAAGAAGCGTTCAAGCAACGGAGCAAAGCTCGCCGTGTCGCTCATGCGGACCCTCCCCAGCGATGCTCGAGGCGACGCATCGCTTCGCGCATCAGCTCTGGAGATCCGCTCAGATACCACTGAGTGTCCGCGACATGAACATGCCCAAGAAATGCGCTCAAAAGCGGCAGGCGTCGTTCGGGGTCTTGCTTCGAGCGGTACCAGTTCACCAGCGTTGTCGTGGCAAATCGATGGCGAAGATCGTGCAGACGCGGCCCATGGCTGTCGCGCGCGCCGCGCAGACCGATGCGCCGCGAAGCCGCATAGAACGCCCGATGAACCTGTGCCCCATCCAGTCGGTTGCCCCAGCTCGATACGAGCAAGTACGGGGAGACCGAGCGTGCGCCCCAATGCCGCTTGCGTCGCTCGATATATCGGGACAAGACCTTGCAGGTGGTGGGGTGGATAGGCACCCATCTATCCCTACCGAATTTGCTGCCGCGAACGGTCAGCACGCCGGCTCTCAGGTCGACATCTTCGAGCTTGAGGTTGCGCGCTTCACCCAAGCGCAGGCCCGAGACGCTGAGCAGGCCAAAGAGGCAGTAATAAACCCACGGCAGCAGCGCACAGGTATTACGCTGCTGGGGCGACAGCGGCATATGCAGCGTCGTGTGCAAAAGCTGCTCGATCTCCTCATCGGTGTAGAGGTACGGCCGGGCCCGCTTAGGCTTGAATGGCAGCAGGCCGAGCGCCGGAATCTGCGTGCGCGGATCGCTTGCACTTCGGTAGCGGGCGAACTGGCGCACGTGGCAAAGCCGGCTGGCCCAGTGCGAAGGTTGCGCATGCTGGGGAATCTGCGCCCACCTCAACGCCAGCGCCTGCGTGATATACGCGGCACGGCGGCGTTCCATGAACGTGGCGAAGTCTGGCAACGTTCGAGCGGCATCGTTCATCTTGAAGCCGAGACTGCGTCGGACAGCCAGGTACTCGGCAATCGACTGCCGCAGCGTGTTCATGGCACGCCGCCTGGCCAGCGCTGAGCCAGCGCATGCAAGGACTTCAAATCGATCTTCGTGTAGATGCGAGTGGTATCGGGGTGCTGATGACCCAGCACCGCGCCGATCTCGGCAAGCGATGCGCCTTGGCGCAGCATGTCGCTTGCGAGTCCATGACGAAACTGATGCGTGCCAAAGGTCGGCGAGTTGATCCGTGCTCGCTTGAGGCGATGTCGAACCACGGATCCCACGCCGCCTGCGCCGTGGAAACCTCCAATCGGTGCCTTGGTGCGGAGAAAAACACGCCGAGACGCGCACTCGGGCCGGCCGTGGTGCAAGTACGCCGCGATCGCTTTGCCGACATCCGGCGTAAGCGGCAGCTGGCTCCTGCGGCCCTTGCCGCGCACGGTGAGCTCCCCAGAGCTCCAATCGATGTCATCGAGCTCCAAGGACATAACTTCGCCCGCTCGCAATCCGAGCCGGGCCAGCACCAGCAGGATCGCATAGTCGCGCCGTCCCATCGCGCTCTTCCGATCGATGCTGGCGAGGAGCCTTTGAGTTTGCTCCGCAGCGATCGCCCGTGGGATCGAGGTCATGGGCCAGTTGGCCACGATCGGAACGGCGGCGACCAGATCCAATGTGATCTCTCCGCGCATGCGCGCGTATTGGAAAAAGGAGCGCAGCGCCGTCGTCATGAGCTTCGCTCGCTTCACGTGCAGACGTCTGGCGCGACCCTGAACGAATGTCACGACGTCTTTGGCTCTCAAACACGAAAGATGTACCGCTCCATCGCCGAATCGATCTTTGAGAAAGTCTCGGACAAACGGGACGTAGTTGATGATGGTGGCCCGACACAAAGCTCGGTCTTGGCGAAGATACTGCTCGTAGCCCCTTGCACAGACATCGGCCGGTACGATCGGGAGTGCCGCGGTCTTCTCAGGTGGGATAGCCCGCTGACCGCGCAGGTACGCCATGAAATGCCTCAACGACGGTACATCTCCGCCGGAGGCTCGTCGCTGGCGATGTCGGCATCTCAAATACCGAGATACATGTTTAGAGTCGACGCGCCAAGCCGTCAATCGCCTGCGCTCGAGCCATCGACTGAAGCGCGCTGCGAGCATGACATGCCGCTGCAAATAGTGGGCTTCATATCCCTGCAGTCTCAAAGAGGTCGCATATGCTCGAAGGTGCTTCGCGAATGGACCCTCAGGCACGCCTGATAAAACGATCTGGGTGTCGAGTCGATATCTCATGACTGGCTCCTGTCCCGAAAAATCGGGGGCAGCTAGGAGCCAAGACTATATCGAGTCGGTTCGACGTGTTCGCCGTAAATTACACGGTTTTGGCTTACATACTCGACATAGTCCGCCACGAGAAATAGTGTCGAATGGTGTGGGGCGAGATTGCACGGCCTCGGAGTGATGGGCATTTGCGCGATGCCTTGGTGATTGCCACTCGGAGTCGATGCTCGACACCAGAACGGGACATGGGTCTGCCAGCGCGATTGGGGAACACCGGCGCTTCAGGTTGTCGGTCGATGTGTTCGAACCATGAGTGCAATTGAGCGACAGTGCTCTTCCAGAGCGGGATGACGCGCTCCTTGCGTCCCTTTCCGTGCAGGTGCACGGCGTGGGCACGGTCGAGGAGGACATCCGTGACGCGTAATCGGATAATCTCAGAGACGCGTGCCCCGGTGTTGTACAGCAAGGCAAACAATGCGATATCTCGCTGGCCGCTCCAGGTGGTCCGATCGGGTGCGTCTAACAGCGCTTGGACCTCCTCGCGAGAGAGAAAGCCAAGAATGGGCCGGTTGAAGCGTTTACCAGCGATGGCGAGCACGCGCTGTGCGACGGGCAAAGAGGTCGGATCGCGCATCGAGACGTAACGCATGAAGGAACGGACCGCGGTGAGCCGCAGATTACGAGTGCGCGGACAGCAACTGCGAGCGGACTCCAGGTGATCCAGGAACGACAGGATCACGGGCGCATCGAGATCCTGCAGCGTGAGCGCTGAAGGTGTTCGTCCGGTGCGCTGCTCGGCGTAGCGCAACAGCAGCTCGAAGGAATCGCGGTAGCTGGCGATGGTGTGTGCGCTTGCGCCGCGCTCTGCAACCATGCGGCGCTGAAAGAAGTCTTGCAACAGCCTGGGGAATGGGATGTTGGGAGGGGTCATGACGCCTTCCCCGGCCGCTGTTGAGCCAGACGCTCGAAGCGCTGCGAAGCGATAGCCATGAGTTCGGGGACGCCCGTCAGGTACCAATACGTGTCGGTAACCTTGGCGTGTCCGAGGTAGGTGGACAGGGCGAGGATCTTCTGCCCGATATCGGCTCCCTCCTCATACCAGAAGCCGGCGCACGGCAAATGTATGGCGTGCATCGTGGATGCGGGGCCGTCGCGCGCGACCTTGAGCGCTCCAGCGCAAGCGACAGCGCATCCTGCTGAACGCCTTCTCCACCGCTGCGATCGTCAGCCTTGGAACGCCCTCGGCGCGGAAAAAGAACCTTGATGGACCGCCGCGCATGACCGACTCGCGGTTGGCCGCGTAGCGGGCCAGCATGCGGGTTGCACTTGGATGCAACGGGACCCAGCGGGACTTGCGAAACTTCGTTCCCCGGATCGTCAATAGACCTTGACCCAGATCCACGTCGTCACAGGTGAGGTGGCAGGCCTCGGACAGCCGCAATCCCGTCGAGAAGAGCAGCGAAAAGAACGTGACATAGGTTCTGGGACGCAGTCCGCCGCGCGGCAGCATCTGACCGGCCTGTCGCAACAGCGCACGGATCTCATCGTTGGTGTAGATGTGGGGCTGCTTGCGACGCGTTGCCGGGCCGAGCAGGCCAACCGGCGGGATCTCGGAAGCCGGATCGAGCAACGCTCGGTGGCGTGCGAATGACCGAATCATGCCAAGACGCCGGGCGGCCTGCGCTGGATCACGCGAGCGCGAAGCCAGCGCCCATCTTGTGACCAGATCGAGTGTGATGGGGCCACGGTGTCTGGTTTGTTCGGCATACCGGGCAAAGCTTCGCAGATAGCAAGCCGGCGTCGTCATCGAAAAGCCGAGCCCGCGCCGAAATACCAAATACTCTTCGACCCATCCGGCAATACTTGAGTGAATCATGGCATCACCTGTGGCCAAGGCAATGCAACCTCACGCAGCGCCGGCAGGTCGACCTTCGCGTAGATCGCCGTGGTGTCGAGGCATTGATGTCCGAGAAAGTCCGCGACCTCCTTGAGTCGCGCTCCGCGCGACACCAAGCGACTGGCCACGGTGTGGCGGAACACGTAGGCGCCTTCTAGGGGCGCGTCGACTCCGGCGCGGTGAAGCGCGCGGATCGCAGCCTCCGAAATGGTGTGTCCCGAGAGCGGTTCGCCGCGACGACGCCCCAGGTGCTGGACGAAAATCCGGCGCTCCGTGGTTGTAGGACGCTTTTTGCGCAGATAGGCGGCAATGGCCCGGCCGGCCTCGCGTGGCAATGGCAGCACGGCGCCTCGGCGCGTCTTGCGTGTTCGCAATCGGACTACGCCACTACGCCAATCGATATCCTCCAGGTGTAAGTCTGCAACTTCGATGGGCCGTAGTCCCAGCGTCGAGAGGCACAACACCATCGCCTGGTCGCGCAACCCACACGGTGTCCGAGGATCAAAAGCCGCCAGCACCTGAGCAAGCTGCTGTTCGGTGAGGCATCGAGGCAACCTCGCCATCCTCCAGTGCGCAACGGCGGGAATCGCCAGTTCAAGTCTTTCGTCGCCGCATCCTTGTGTGCGCAGGAAGCGGAACAACGACCGCAGGGCGGTGCGCACATGCTTCATCGAACGCGGTGAGAATCGATCCCTCAGCGACATGACGAACTGCACCACATCGGCTGGGGTGAGTTGTGTGGGATCCAGTGGATCCTCGCCGAGGGAGAACCGTAGGAACGATCGAGCAAACCGCTCGTAGTCATGCAACGTTGAGTCTCGCAGTCCTCGTACACGCCGCTGGTACTGCCTGTACGCCTCGAACAAGTGACTCAAGGGTCTGAAAATCGGAAACGGTCATGGGATACTCCTTGCTGGCTGGGACAACCAGTCGGAGCATCCGAACTATGCGCAGTTTTGCAAACCGACGACGAGCATCAGGCCCTTAGCCACGCGCGATCTGTGCAAGGGGGGTGCTCCAAAGATGAGCATAGTTCCGGACTCGGCATAGACCCGCCTATGCGGAGATCTGCATAGCCGGAGCCACCTCTCCCGGGCGACCTTGAAAGCTTGGTCGGGACCGGCGGCGACGCACTGCAGCGCGCGGGAGAGGCGCTGCGAAAAGGAAGGGAAATCGACGTCGGGAGCGTCACCTTTCTTCCCGTGCTCGGCCTTACCGGCAAGATCATCTGCGTCGGCGTCAACTATCTTGAACACGCCCGGGAGACCAACTACTAAGTGCCGGCCCATCCAACGATCTTTGCTCGCTACCCGTCGAGTCTCGTCGGCCACAAGGCCGCCCTGATCCGGCCAAAGGTCTCCGTCGAATTCGATTACGAAGGTGAACTTGTTGCGGTCATCGGCAAGAGTGGGCGGCATATCGCCAAGACCAGCGCGCTGGATCACGTCTGTGGCTACACTATCTTCAATGATGCCACTGTGCGTGATTGGCAGTTCGAAACCACGCAATGGACCATCGGTAAGAATTTCGATGGGACGGGGGCGGTCGGGCCATTCTTTGTCACCGCCGACGAGTTGCCGCCCGGCGCCAAGGGTTTAAAAATCGAAAGTCGGCTAAACGGTAAGATTGTCCAACAAAGCAACACTGGCGAGCTGATCTCTGATGTGGCGACCTGCATTGAATACCTAAGCCAAGCCTTCGCCCTCAATCCCGGCGACATCTTGCTGACCGGGACGCCTCCCGGTGTCGGATGGGGGCGGAAACCGCAGCTTTGGATGAAGGCGGGCGATACGTGCGAAATCGAGGTTGAAGGAGTAGGGACGCTCGTAAATCCCATTGCTGACGAAACGTAAGATGACCGCGCTTGACGATTGGGCGGGTAAGCATGCGGCACGTTGAAGAAAAGATGGACGGCCTCAGTCTCGCCCGCGTGCCGACGCCCGCGCTGTGCATCCCCTAATGGAAATGCCCCGCTTTGAAGACGAGCTAACCGATGACGAACTTGCTGCACTCGCCAATTTTCTCCATCAGAAATTTCGGGTCGTGTGACCGCTGCGGACGTGCGGAAGGCACGTCTGAATTAGAGAGGTGTGGATGTGCTGGACGCTTCAAGAAAATCCAACTGTTTGTGGGTGACCAATGGAGCTAAGATGGACAGACGACAAATCTTGCGGGCCGCGGTGCCCTGGGTTGGCGGCGCTTTCGGGTCCGTCATGTTTGGCCTTGGTGTGCCGCGAGCGCTGGCTCAGGGCGTCACCACCAACAACATGGGTCTTGGGGTCAGTCGTCCCATGAGCAAAAGGTGGACCGAACAGCGTTGGGCGCTGGATAGCATCATCCAGGCAAACGGGGTCGACTGGGACCAGCCCCGATCACAGTATTGGAATGCGGTCTGTGGTCTCGAAGCGGCACCCGATTTCGCCCGAATACGTCAGCGTGTGAAGAAGTATGCCGATATCTCCGTAGAATTCCGCGATGCCGCGCGTCGGCGAGAGAGGCGGGCGCAAGAAGCCGAGGCCGCAGGTGAAGCTGTGTCCGCTCGCGAGAACTACTTCATAGCCGCAATTCACTGGGGCGCAGCACAATGGCCAATTGATGAAGCGAGCGATTTGAATCTGCAATACAACAAAAGTAAACGCGACTGCTTCGAACGCTATGCGAATCTGGCGGATCACCATGTGGAGGCGGTTTGGATTCCGCTCGGGAATAAGGCGCTTCCGGCTTGGTATCATTTGCCAGCAAGCTATGCAGGCGGCCGGATTCCCATCGTTGTGACGATTCCGGGAATGGACAGTTTCAAAGAAGCAAATGTTGCAATGTACGGAGACCCGTTGCTGAACCGCGGCTTCGGCGTACTCGCCGTGGATGGTCCAGGACAGTACGAGTCTCCATTGCTTGGAATATATATGACAGTGGAGAATTGGGAGGCGACTGGGCGAGCCTGTATGGATTGGTTATTGCGCCGGCCGGAAGTCGACCCTCTGCGCGTCGGTATAAGCGGACGCAGTTTCGGCTCCTTTGGGACGACCATCGCGGCATCCAACGAACCGCGCCTTCGAGCCGTCCAAGTAAGCGCAACCTGCTTCGAACCAGGATTCCACACGATCTTTGAAGAAGCCTCCCCCACGTTCAAGATGCGGTTCATGTTCATGGCGAATATCAGCGACGAGGCGACTTTCGACGAATTTGCGAAGACGCTGACATGGGAAGGGCGCGCGGAGAAGATTCACATGCCGTTCCTATGTATCGCCGGAGGCGCTGATGAACTCAGTCCCATCGAAAATACGGAGCACCTGTTCCGCGCTTTGCCTGGTCCGAGACAGCTCGTCATCTACGAGGAGTCGAGGCACTCTGTCGGCGGTGGTGTTTCGTCCGCGATTCTTGGGCCCAATGTCAATGCGCTGGCGGCGAACTGGCTCGCCGCGCGCTTTGCAGGTCGGACCTTTCCGTCGGAACGATGGTTCGTCGACAATGAGGGCAACGTCACAAAATCCGCGATCTGACGAGATAAGTGATTGCGAATGGTGAACCGGTGTTGATATTCATCCGACCAGTCCATCCCGATCTGAATGACCCGCTGTAGGTCAGCCAGCGAGTACTCTGCGCCCAGCTCCACCCGTTGCCAGATCCGCCGAGTGATGTGCTGCAGAGCAATGTGGAAGCGGTAGAAGGCGAACTGCATGGCCCGTCTACGCTATCCCAGCCCGCGCCAGATCGCGAGCTGACGGCGGAGCCTGCCCCTGCTTTGTTGAAGTCCCTAGATACGACGGCTGCCCTTTACTTGGTTTTCTCCTCGCGAGCGGTCGCCTCCTGGAGCGCTCCAGTCTTGTGCCAGGTGGAATCAGGATCGTATTTCTTCATGGCATTGGCGATAGCGGCGGTCTTTTCTCCGAGATCCTTCTCATACACCACGCCATCGCTGCCGATGATGAACGTCATCACGCCGGACGAGCGGTATTCGGCGGGATAAGCCACGAAGGCGAATCCCCCCGTCATCTTGCCGTTTACGATGTAGTTCTTCGCGCCGCCCGGGGCATTTTTCCCCTGCAGCGTCAGGATGTGGAAGTAATAACCGCGGTAAGGAGTCGGGGCGCTGTCTTTGCCGGGAGCATAGCCTTGAGCGACGGCGGATGCGACGAGCGGCCCGATGGGGCTCTGGGGTTCGCCCGCCGCCGCCTTCCAATAAAGACCATTGTGTCGCCCTTCATCACTGAAGATATTCTGCGCATACTCAGTGTGCTGTGTTTCCAGGTATTCCTTTTCCGCCGCCGTGAGCTCCTGGCAAACGCGGATGGTCGACATTTCGTTGCGGCCGATTCGCCTATACAGAATTTCCTTCTTGCCCGCCTCCGTGTCGAAATACCACGAGTTATCTAGTTTCACGAGCGGTATGGGCGTGGGCCAGTTCTTCGCGCCGATATAAAGAGTGGTGGTTCCGTCCGGTTCATGGACCAGCCGGTGCATTTCCAGATATTTCTGCACGAAATTGGCGCGGGTATGGGCGTCCTCTATCTCGTCTCCCGATGAGATGATTTGCTTGCCGTCCGGTCCGAGGACACCGAGCAGGGCCTTTTCGTCGTCGCTTTGCATCGCGCTGACCAGCGCGTGAGTCGCCGCTTCCGCCGATGAAAATGTTTTCTGACCTGGTTGCTGCGCCATGGAAAGTGTGGGAAAGCACGCCGCCAAGAAGATAGCGAGTGCGGCCGCCAATGGACGAAGATTGCCCCAGTTAAATTTGTCGACGTTCAGCTTCGCTCGCCGCATAGGGCATCTCTCCATTTCCAAGTTTTAACGGTCAGGGACACGACGAAACCTCCATCAGCGCCGCCCGCCGCCGCCGCCGTGGGACCCGCCGCCGCCGTGGAAACCTCCGCCGCCCCCGAAGCTGCCGCCTCCGCGTGACGAAAAGCTTCTTGCCTCGCCGCCATGATCGTAGTCGCTGAACGCGCCCGAGCGCACACCATTCTCGCCGCTCTCGCCGCGGGGTTCAGCGTATCCTCGGGCAGCCTGGTCATCTCCGCCGAACGGATGGGTCGTGGCGCCGGGACTGTTGTAAACGCCGCTGGAGTGCCCGGGATTTCCTCCGCGGTCGCCGCCCGCTCCGCGCTCACCGCCCACTCCGCGCTCACCGCCCACTCCGCGCTCGCCGCCCACTCCGCGCTCGCCGCCCACTCCGCGCTCGCCGCCCACTCCGCGCTCGCCGCCCACTCCGCGCTCGCCGCTCACTCCCCGCTGCACGTTCGTTGCCACGCCCCGTTCTCCTCCTCCCCGGTAGTAGTTGTTTCGGTTGTAAAACGTGTTGGTCCGGGAGTAGTACCGGTTGTGATTATAAGTTGTGTAGTGGTTATGCCAATCGAATCCCCAATGACCCCAGCCCCATCCGAAACCTGCAAAGAACCCGATTCCGAAGCCGATTCCGAAGGAGAGATATGGGCCGTCATACCAGAGTCCGGGATAGGGATACCAACCCGGCCATGCCAGTATGGGATCGCCGTAAATCAGCCACGGATTGTACGCAGGGACGTAGACCACCTCGGGGTTCGCAGGCTCAACGATAATCGTCGAGCCTTGCGTCTGCACGGTTTGCTGCGGCGTGGATTGCAGATGGCCCGCGGCCTGCGCCCGCTGGCGCATCACTTGGATGGCATCCATCACCTGCGGTTGCTGGTTGTAGTAGGCATCGCCCAGGGATGAGGTCCAGGAAAGGTTCTTGTCCATATTTCCAAGCACGGATGGAAATGCGGTGAGCGCCTTGACGCTCGGGTCCCAAGGCTGCTGGTCCACCGCTTGGCCCAAAGCCTGGCCCTTCAAATCAGGATGCGCTTGTACCCATCTGTCAGCCTCGACGACTTGCTCGGGAAACGTGCACGCTGCCAGGATCTGCGCCACCAGCGAATCCGGATATAGCGCGATCGGCGCGACCAACTGCTGCAACTGGTCGGGAGTGAGCGGCGCGGGCGGCGGCGGAGCCTGCCCAGGCGCCGGTGCCGGCGCCGGTGTGTCTTGATAGGCGAGCAGATTCTGAGGCCAAACCGCGAACAACGCAGCCAGCGACAGAAGGGACGCTAAAATCTGCCTGCCCCATCGAGCCCTCGAGAATCCTGCACGTCCGAAGATCGTCATGGTCGTAACTCCGCGGCACTTGCGCAGATCTGCGTCAGCGACTTCGTCCACACATCGCCGGCCCCGCCCCGCCTCATCTACTGTTGCTGGAGCGTGAGGTGCAGCCCTTTTAATTCAATCTTATCCGACAGAGCATAAGCGGCCTGACGGAAGAGTACTAGGCCTCGCCGTACTAATGCTGCAGAAAGTGCCGTTTTGATGACGCCCCGCAACACGTATGCGATAGGCCGTCAACTCTGTGAATCAATGGACTTGACCCGTTTTGTGGACCATTCATGTTCACAAAACCGGGTCAGTCCAGTCCTACAGTCTGCCGTTGGCCTCGTCTATTCCCTGTAACTGCGCCGTAATGCTGTCATTGTGCCCGTAGGGTTCATAGAACACCTGCCACAGCGCTCCTACCTCTCTTCAGAGACCGGTTCGTCGCGGCCAGTAGCCGCCGCCGCCCTCGCCATTCCCGACCTCGCCGCATTAATCTTCTCCGCGTATTGCAACGGCATCCGCGTCGACTTCCAACCGCCGGCCTGTGTGATGGCCGCCAAGTCAATGTCGAGCTCCGCGAGATCCTGCGCGGCGCCCACCCGGGTGGAGTGCCCACTGACCTCCGCAACGAACCTCGCGGGCATACCGATCCACTGTGCCACGCGTTTGAAGATCGGCGCGATGCTGCCGGGATGTAGCGCATCGCCAATTTCATCTCGACCAATCAACCGGCGAAATATCGGCCCATCGTGGATTTGTGCATGGTCGAGCCAGATCTTGAGCCATTTCACCGTCTCGCGCGAGAGGTACGCGACCCTCCCCTGCCCTTCCGCGTCAGTCTTACCGCGACGGATCAGCGCCTGGCCGGTGCCGTTCGGCCAGAACTCGATGTCTCGCACCTCAAGCGCCACGAGCTCGCCGCGACGCGCGAGCGTTTCGTACGCCACGCAGAGCATCGCGCGCTCGCGATCCGCTCGGAGCCCCTCGCCCGCGCTCCCAATAAATTCCTTGATCTCGTTCCAGCCCAACGCGCGCGCTTGCGCCTGCCGCGCTGGGGTCTCCCGACCCATCTTTTTTAGCGCCAAGCGCACCGCTTCGCCGGAACAGGGATTGAGTAACCCAGCGCCTATGTGCGCTCGCCCGATGGTGGCGATGTACCGCCGCACGGTCGCGGGCTTCTTGCCCGCCTTCACTTCGTGCTCGATGAACGCGCGGATGGTGGTCGGGTCCGCCGGGAGAAACGATTTGCCTCGCGCCTCGCAGAACGCTTGGAAAATCGCCCCGTCCGCTTTCTGCGCCCGCAGAGTGTTCGCCGAGTACGCCCCTTCAGCCATCCCCTGCCATTCCCGCAGGCGCTCCAACGGTCCGATCGCCGGTTGCGCGGGCGTTCGCACCTCAACAGATTTAGGCCGGTTTTTGGGTGATTTCATAGTTTCACTATAACACGAAGCGGCATAAACGCGCGATAACTGTCATTATCGCAGAATAAATGAGATTCGATTAGAGCCACGAAATTCGAAGATCGTGCTTTCTTATTTCTTGGTACACTCCACGATGTGGTCCCTCGCACTCGCTTACTCAGTCATATCAAAAGCGCTCTTCGGCGTAGTCCCGCCGTATCCTTGCTAGGACCCAGACAATCGGGGAAAACGACGATTGCCCGCACTTTGCTTACACCTGATTCGGAAAACTATTTCGATTTAGAGCGGCCCACTGGACTACGTCGCCTAGAGGACCCTGAAACTTCTCTGAGCGAACTCCGTGGTTTAGTGGTCATTGATGAAGTGCAAAGACAACCGGATCTCTTTCCGATTCTGAGGGTGTTGATCGATAGGCCACGATCACCCGTGAGGTTCCTCTTGCTCGGCAGTGCGTCACCGGCACTGCTGCGCCAGTCATCAGAGTCTCTGGCGGGTCGTATCGAGGTCATCGAGATGGCGGGCTTCTCTGTGGGGGAAGTCGGGCGGGACAACTCCGCCCGATTGTGGTCGCGCGGCGGATTTCCGCGGTCGTTTATCGCGACCTCTGATTCACGCAGCTTCACATGGCGAGAGGAGTTCATCCGTGCCTTTCTCGAACAAGACTTGCCGCAGCTCGGTATGCGGATTCCTAGTCCGCAACTCCACCGCTTTTGGATCATGCTTGCGCACCACCACGGCCAAATATGGAACGCTGCCGAACCGGCGAGATCGCTCGGACTTTCGCAGCCCACGGTTCGCAGCTACCTTGATTTGATGACCAGCGCATACATGATTAGACAGCTTCAGCCCTGGCATGAGAACCTGTCTAAGCGCCAAGTGAAGGCCCCTAAAATATATGTTCGCGATTCCGGTCTGCTTCACGCGCTTCTGGGACTACGATCGAGGCGCGATTTGCTGACGCACCCGAAATTGGGTGCATCTTGGGAAGGGTTCGTGATCGAACAGCTGCTCCACGCGGCCGAGCCGGATCAGGCCTATTTCTGGGCCACCCACCAGGGTGCCGAAATCGATCTTCTGATGCTCCGTGGATCTCGACGTGTTGGCGTTGAGATCAAGCGTAGCGATGCCCCGTCCCTTACGCCATCGATGCGCATAGCGCTCGATGACCTTCGGTTGAACAAATTGTGGGTAATTTATCCAGGTCAGCAGCGATATGATTTGCACAAAAGGGTAACGGCCATTCCTTTCGAGGAGGCCATTGCCATGAAACGCGTCGAGCTTCTTTAGGATATGGTAGTGCGAGCCGGGTTCCGCGCCCTGCCGAAGAGCTTCCCCCACGCTCGTCTGTTGGGTCCGCATGGTTCAAGTTTGGTATCCCACGAACGGTGGCCTGGCTTCGGACGCCCGGCTGACCAGCGAAGAGCGCGGCTCGAACCGCACTTGCACTTACCATGCACTTACCGACGCCATCCCTACCAATTGACTGTGCCAAGTGCTTGATTTTTGGTGGTGAGGGAGGGACTCGAACCCTCGACCTCGGCATTATGAGAGCAGTAAGTCAGTAAATGCTCCTTGTAGATTCAACAACTTACCGCGTGGCGCCCGTTGCATTTGGCACCACCGAGCACAACGAAGCACAACTGACTCCCGCAAAATTCACGCAAGGTCGGCATTCTCTTGCGCCTGTGCACTGGCGCCCAACCTGCCCTCATAGTAATTTTTCTGTGCACGTTAGGATGCTCCCCACTATGCGCAAAGCGGTCAAAAAAATGATCACCCTGCCCGCTGATCTTGCTGCGCAAGCCGAGGCCATTGCGCACGATGAAAACAAATCGTTTGGTTCAGTGGTTCAAGAAGCACTGCGCGCTCTGATACGGTCCCGAATGCGCGAGGAGTTTCGGGAGCTACAGGATTACTGGTCGACTTGCGCTCGAGCCAAGGGTGTACGATCGCAAAGGAACCTTGGCCGCCTGCTTCGGCGTCGACTCCTAGACCAAGGACCATTGCGGTAATATCGCGTTACCTGACCCGGAGACGATGCATGGAACAGCTAAATCGCATCACACAGCGACCCGAAATCATGGGTGGGAAGGCCTGCATCCGCGGAATGCGAGTCACCGTGGGCATGATCGTCGGACAGATCGGGGCCGGACGCAGCATCGACGATCTCCTTGCCGAGTATCCTTACCTGGAGCGCGAAGACATCCTGCAGGCACTTCGGTATGCCGCGTGGCGAGCCGAGGAACGTGAGGTAACGCTGGCCAAAGCGTGAAGCTACTCGTTGACATGAACCTGTCGCCGCATTGGGTAGCTTGGCTGAATGCGGCAGGTATGCGGGCAGTTCACTGGTCGACCGTTGGCCGGGTGGATGCGCCCGATACCGAGATCATGGCATACGCCGCCAGTCACGATTACATCGTGGTGACGCATGACTTGGATTTCAGCGCAGTTCTCGCCGCGACCCAAGGAACCAAGCCCAGCGTCGTGCAAATTCGCTCAGACAATCTGAGTCCAGCAGCCATTGGAGAGCCGCTCATTGCGGCGTTACGACAAATGGCGACGGAACTCGGCGCCGGAGCGCTGCTCACGGTCGACCCGGGCCGCACTCGACTCCATGTGCTGCCGCTGCGCACCGACAAATCCTAAGATTGACCGCACGAGTGAGCCCTTTGATCATACAGCTTCCAAGCTATCACCCGGCTTGAACTCCGCCACCTGCAACGGCGTGATGCTCACGACATTGGACCCATCGGCGTCGAAGGCGGAGAGGAAATCCTGTTTCGACATCGACCATTATTGCTCCGTGAATGTCGTCGGCCGCGCAGATGAGCATCGTGTACGCTCCATTGCCTAGCGCAGGCGGTGCGCCTTGATTTCTCGTGTCGAGATTTGCCGCTTGCTCACAGCATAAAGATCGTCCGATCCGTACAGATGCTCGCATTGACGCCGATCTGCCAATACCGCCCGCGAGATGCTTCGCCGCAGCACGACGTCATACCTAGACTCGGCCGTCGTGCGCCTGTGCGGCTTGCCTCCGACAACACTCTCAACGAGGCGTTCCTTCGGCAATACGTCAACCTCGACGCGAAACCAAACACCATCCAACAGCAGAAGAAGCGTTCGCTCATCCACCACGCGACGGCGCATTGCGATCTCGGCGAGCTCACGCTTGCGACGCTCGGCAAAAGTGTGGTGCCAAGAACGGTAACCCTTGTTCGGACGGATCAGCCCGCTGCGCGGATCAACATACAGCTCCTGAGATACTCCGGAGTCGCTCCGGAGTAATCCCCAGCGAGGCGCAAGATCAACCAACCGGCCCTCGCGAACGTCAACATCTATCGCGATGAAGTCACGGATGTGTTGATGGATGTGCTGCTGCACAGTGTTGCGGCGATCGATACCGGCACAGATCTCGCTGAACACCTTGTTCCAAGGGCGCCCGATCTGCGCATGCAGGTAGCGACGCAGCGGAGCCAAGTTCTCGTTGAGGCTACGATAGCCATAGCCCGCTCGCATGCCGAGCCGCGTCGGCCCGCCAAAATCGTTACGGAGCCGGGCGGCGAACGCGTCACCTCCCTTCCCGCGGCGTGGCCGCTCGACAATAACTTTGTACGTATCTTCGCGCATGGGCGGCTCCGGATAACAAAAGCCCTCGGCAAGAATCCCTGCCGGGCTTACGTCTCCGCGCGAGGCGAAGATCTGCCCAATCGGCTTCGGGTAATGCGCTACCCGCAGCCGTGTGAGCTCGCGGTCTGGCGCTACATTGCTTGCAGGTGTGTCGGCTCCGATAAAATTCGCATGTTGCGCTCCAAATTCAGAGCCGCGCAGAATACATCTTCAAATGAAGATGTCAAGAGAAGGCGCACGGCTGACCCACTCTAAATTGTGGTCCACGCTCCTACCCCAGTCTGGAATCCGTAAGTGAACGTCTCTTCAGCGCTACGATCCAGCCGTGGGTATTTCGGCGACCTCGGTTTTTTGGTGCTTGCTCGCTCCCTACCTACTTGCGGATAATGATCGCTATGGGCGCAGATACCACCGTCACCGTCAGTGCAGCGGAATCTCACCGCAATGTCGGCGATCGCTTTGCGCAGTTGACGTCGCGGAGAATGAAAAAAAGCAGCGGCAGCCGGTCGTACACGCTCGGCCTCGACGATGATTGAATCCGCGCCGTGCCACGCACCATTGCGGAACCCGACTGGAAGGTGCTGAGGCGCGTGCACCCGCTCGCGCTCGAACGCTACTGCGAACGCGTGCTTGCCGAGATCGTGCGCGTGACACACAACAGCGCCCAGAGCACCCACCAGCGCTACCTCGATATCTTCAAGATCATCGAACAGCGCGACCGCGAAATGGCAAGCATATTCAATGATCCAATGCGCTCCAATGCTCTGACCATGCTGGCCCGGATTCGCGCGGCTGAATTGCTCACGGAGGATGAATTCTCCAGCTTGAGTCCGGAAACGCGCAGTGCCATCGAATTGCTGCTGGGCGCCCGGTGAGTCTTCGGTATGGCCGCACTCTCGCGATTTTCTACCTCCACTGTCTTCGGCTCGGGACGCCTCGTTCCTTGGCTGGCAGCGCAAGGCCCCTTGTCCTATAGCCCCGAGGAGCCACCGGCGACAGATTACTTTTTCCAATACAGCTGGATTCTCCCTGGAATTTTCGACCCGAAAGTCAATCGGCGCCAGCACCGTTACTTCGGCAGTCCCCTCAAGGACAGCGCGCGCTTTCTCTTCGACTTCTGGGGAAACGTCCGCAGGAGGAATGGAGCCGCGCTGCACGAATACTCTCAACTTGGTGTCTTCTCGGACATCGAAGTCAAGGCGCCGATAGCCGCCTATCACCATGTCCGAAAACTGTACGATACGGCGGGCTCTGTGCTGATTCAGCACGGCAGTTATCAATGGATCTCTGATCAGGATCAACCCAATATTGAACGCGGACAGGTCCTGCTCTATCGGGGTATTGCGGAGAATATGGTTTTCCGTTGCTTGCAGTTCCCGCCGGAAGAGCTCTCCCCCGCGAATCTCGACATCTGGCGAAAGTACCTAGGTGTCCAGGCGGCGATGCTGTCGGATTCGGTCCTCTCCTTCAACACCATTCACGATCGCGTCAATCGCTGTGAGACCGGCGGCCTGCGCCACGCAACTTGGCTGGGCGACGAGGTGGCCACCGCAGCTGGACTCGACATTAGGTCCGCCGGCTTCGCCAATGAGCTTTGGTGCGCAGCGCAGCAGTCGTATTCCCTGGACCCAGTCATGGGGACGCGGAAATTCGGTCCCCACTACGTTGTGCTGAAAACCCCGCTGAGCAACCTCCGCATCACGACATTCTTCGCGGGCGAGTCAGAGGTGAAGATAGTCGATCCGAGCCGGGTGTCCGTGGTGAAGACCGTCGGGTGCCAGATCGAATTTATCCGTGCTACGCAGTGAGAGATGCATGATGCCCCATATCTTATGTTGACGAAGCCGAGCGCCGAGCTGACGCTCTTCGACACGCTGTCGCGACTGACTTTCGCCAGGGTTACGAAACTCCTGGGTTCCGAAGGCGATCGGCTCATCGCCGCCGGCGGCAAGTACGACATCGACATCACTACTCAGGTCGAATTCGATCGGGATCGGTTTCGCCTCGCCGTGGACTCTGCCACGGTAACGCTGGCCTTGAGTCCGGCGGCCCGTGATCGCCTCGAATGGCGCTGCAGCGCCTGCAATGTGCCGTGCGAGCACGTGGGTGCCGCTTTCTCGCTGATCCTCGAGGAGAAGCTCGCGCTGCGCCTCGCCGATGCGCCGCCCGAGCGTGCGCCGATCGAAAGCTTGCGTGAGGGGGCGCTGGTGGCCCAGGCTCTTGCGGAGCGCGAGGAGCGCGCGCGCACGGAGAAGATGCGGCTAATCTCCGTCGCCCCGCGAGAGATCTGGACGGACTACACGGTCACGAACGCCGCTTCCGGCAAGTCCTACCGCGTCGCGCTGCGGGGATGGCAGCCGGGTGAGTCGTACTGCTCGTGCCCGGATTTTCGCAAGAACACCCTGGGCACCTGCAAGCACATCCTCCACACGCTCGAGAAGGTCCGCCGGCGCTTCCCGGACCCGGTGCGCAACAGGCCGTACCGGCAACGCGACATTGCCGTGCATCTCTCCTACGGTACGGCGCTGGAGCTGCGCCTGCTGCTGCCGGATCGACTCGAGGAGAAGGCCGACGCCATCGTGGGCCCGATCCGAGACAGGCCCATCACCGATCTCCAAGACCTGCTCAGGCGCATCCGGCGGCTCGAGGCGCACGGCCATGCGGTGACGGTCTATCCCGATGCCGAAGAGTACATTCAGACCCGGCTCTTGCAGCATCGCATAGCCGTCACGGTTGCCGACATCCGGCGCGATCCGAAAGCGCATCCGCTGCGCAAGTCGTTGCTGAAAGTGGATCTCCTGCCTTACCAACTGGACGGCATCGCCTTCGCGGCGGCTGCCGGGCGCGCGATCCTCGCCGATGACATGGGACTCGGCAAGACCATTCAGGGCATCGGCATGGCCGAGTTGCTCGCACGTGAGGCGGGCATCCGCAAAGTGCTGATCGTGTGCCCCGCGTCGGTCAAATCGCAGTGGCGCAGCGAGATTTTGCGCTTTTCGGAACGCGACTGTCAGATCGTGCTCGGCGGCGCCGAACAACGTGCCTCCCAGTACGAGAACGGGTGCTTCTTCACCATCTGCAACTACGAGCAGGTGCTGCGTGACATCCTGGCGATCGAGCGCGCAAGGTGGGACCTGATCGTTCTGGACGAGGGGCAACGCATCAAGAACTGGGAGGCGAAGACGACCCAGACCATGAAGAGCCTCCGCTCACCCTTTGCGCTCGTGCTCTCCGGCACCCCGCTCGAGAATCGGCTCGACGATCTCTTCTCCGTCGCCGAGTTCATCGATGACCGGCGGCTCGGTCCCGCGTTCCGGTTCTTCAACCGCCATCGCGTCACGGACGAGAAAGGCAGAGTCCTCGGCTACAAGAATCTGGAGCGGCTGCGCGAGAGCCTGAAACCGATTCTGCTGCGCCGGACGCGCAGCGCAGTGATGAGGGATTTGCCACCACGCACAACGGAGATCGTGCGCATTCCGCCGACCGACGAGCAGCTAGGCATCGACGGCGCACAAATGAAGATCGTCAGTGCGGTCGTGCGCAAACCATACATCTCGGAAATGGATTTGCTGCGACTGCGAAAGGCACTGCTCCTGGCGCGCATGAACGCGGACAGCACGTATCTCGTCGACAAGCGCGCGCCCGGCTTCTCCAGCAAGCTCGAACTGCTCGAGGAGCTGTTCGAAGAGCTCGTTGCCGAAGAAGCGCGCAAGATCGTGCTCTTCTCGGAGTGGACGACGATGCTCAGCTTGATCGAGCGGCAAATCAAGCAGTTCAAGCTCGACTACGTGCGGCTCGACGGATCCGTCCCGCAAAAGAAGCGCCAACAGTTGGTGCACCAGTTCCAGCGCGATCCGGCATGCCGGTTGTTCCTCACCACGAACGCGGGCTCGACGGGCCTCAACCTCCAGGCGGCGAATACCGTCATCAACGTCGATCTGCCGTGGAATCCGGCCGTGCTGGAACAGCGCGTCGCACGCGCCCATCGGATGGGGCAGAAGAACCCGGTTCAGGTCTACCTGCTCGTGACGGAGGAGACGATAGAGGAGAAGCTGCTGTCGACGCTCTCAGCCAAGCACGACTTGGCTCTCGCCGCTCTCGATATGGAATCCGATGTGAAGGAGGTCGCGCTCACATCGGGCATCGAGGAGCTGAAGCAGCGCCTCGAAGTGCTCCTCGGTGCGAAGCCCCACGCTGCGGTGGACGAGACGGAGAAGCAGCGACAACAGCAAGAGGCGGAGGGCCTTGCGCGCCGCTCGCGTGTGGCGGAGGCGGGCGGCCAGCTCCTGACCGCGGCATTCACATTTCTCGGCGAGATGATCCCGCAGCGAGTGCCGACGAACGGCGCGACGCAAATGGCAAGCGAGCTCAAAGCTCGTCTCGAGGAGTGCCTGGAGCGTGACGAGCAGGGCCGGCCGCGGCTCACGGTCACGTTGCCGAACGAAGCCGCCCTCGAGAATCTGGTCCGATCAGTAGCCGCTCTGCTCACGGGTCGCCCGGCATGACCTCGAAGCCTGTTCGTATTCCCGATCACTTGCAGACATGGATCACGGCACGTAAGCGCCACGGCCTGTCTAACGCTCATGTGCAAATGGCGCGCGAGCTCGGCATGAATCCCAAGAGACTTGGCAAGCTCGATAACGCCGACCAAGAACCGTGGAAGCTGCCCCTGCCTGTCTTCATCGAATCGCTTTACCGAAAACGCTTTGGGAAGGATCGTCCCGATGTGGTGCATTCCATTGAGGAACAAGCCCATCTTCTGGAACAAAAGAAAGCGGCCCGGCGCGAAACAAAGCGGTTGCGGCGGGAAGGATCTGGCTAAGCGATGCATCAAGGCCCACCAGCCCTGATTTGTGCGCTGCGGTCCCGCAAAATGCCGAAAAATGCCAAGCTCGGGCAGCCGTAAGCCATTGATTTGGTGGTGAGAGAGGGACTCGAACCCTCGACCTCGGCATTATGAGTGCCACGCTCTAACCAGCTGAGCTACCTCACCCCCGGGACGCGCGATTCTGCGAACGTGGCGCCGCTCTGTCAAGCGAAACTCACCATTCACCGACCTGGAATCAATGACTTAGGCTACGTTTCCGCTGAAACGCAGACGCGTCGAACGCGCCCGCGCCAGCGGATCTTCGACTGCGCTTGCGACCCGCTGCAAATCGCCGCTGCCTGCGCATCGCAGCCTCCCGGCCCCCGCCGCCCGCCTCACTCCTGCAAATGCCGCTCGATATCCCGCGGCGCGAGACCCGCCAAATCCTTGTGGATCTCCGCCACGACATGCTTACGCACGCTCGCGCTGATGCCGTCGCGAAAATTCCCCAGCGCCTTCGGCGGCATCACCACGACGATCTGCAGGCTCGGCTCAGCGAGCGCCGCCCGCGAGATCGCCTCCGCCACCATGTGCACGAAGCGGCTTTCCTCCAGATGGTGCCAGTCCGTCTCCTCCAGGGCGCTCCGCCCAGGACCGGGACCGGCCACCACACGCCCCGGCCGGTCCGACGCAATGTCCTGCGTGCGCGGCGTCTCGTGCTCGAGGAGCCGTACGACCTCGAGCTTCGGCCGCAGCGGCTGCCCCACATTGCGCATGAACAGCGCCCTGCGCCCGTCGCCCACGAGAACCAATGCATTGTGCGGAATAAGTGCTTGTTCGGCCATGCGCGCCTCCACTACACATTGAACCTGAAGTGCATGACGTCGCCCTCGCGCACGACGTACTCCTTGCCCTCGAGGCGTAGCTTGCCCGCTTCCTTCGCTCCCGTCTCGCCCTGGTACGCGATGAAATCGTCGTAGCCGATGACTTCGGCGCGGATGAATCCGTGCTCGAAATCGGTGTGGATCACGCCCGCGGCCTGCGGGGCGGTCGCACCCTTGCGCACGGTCCAGGCGCGAACTTCCTTAGGCCCTGCGGTGAAATAGGTCTGAAGTCCCAGGAGCGCGTAGCCCGCGCGAATCACGCGGTTGAGCCCCGGTTCATCGAGCTTCAGTTCCTTGAGGAAATCGGCACGGTCGGCCTCATCGAGCTGCGCGATCTCCGCTTCGATTGCCGCGCACACCGGCACCACCACCGCACCCTCCGCCTTCGCAAGCTCGCGGACCCGATCGAGCCTGGGGTTGTTGGTAAAACCCGTCTCATCGACGTTGGCCACGTACATCACCGGCTTGTCGGTGAGCAGGTGCAAGTCGCGCAGCAGCGCTCGCTCGTTGACATCGAGACGCAGGGAGCGCACCGGTTTCGCCTTGTTCAACTGCTCGCGCACCCGCTCGAGCAAGTCACGCAGTCTTACGGCGTCCTTGTCCGCGGTCTTCGCTGCTTTCACGGCTTTTTGATGCGCGCGGTCCACGCTGTCGAGATCCGCCAGAGCAAGCTCGGTATTGATCACCTCGATGTCGCTCGAGGGGTCGATCTTACCGGTCACATGGATGATGTCGTCGTTCTCGAAGCATCGCACCACGTGCGCGATCGCATCCACCTCGCGAATATGCGCCAGAAACTTGTTGCCGAGTCCCTCGCCCTGCGACGCGCCGGCGACCAGGCCTGCGATGTCAACGAATTCGACCGTCGCGGGCAGTATTCGCTGCGGATGCGCGATGGCGGAGAGCTTCTCCAGCCGAGGGTCGGGCACCGGTACGACGCCGATGTTCGGATCGATGGTGCAAAATGGGTAATTCTCCGCCGCGATCTGTGCACGCGTGAGCGCATTGAACAATGTGGATTTTCCGACGTTCGGCAATCCGACGATTCCACAACGAATAGGCATTAGGTTTTTCCCGCACGACTGTGCAACTTGGTCATCACACGCTCAGCGCCTTGTTCGAGCAGCAGGGGCATGCAGTCCGCCGCCGTGTTCACTGCGTCCAAAATGAGGTCCTCTTCGGCGCGGGACGCGCGGGTCAATACATAATCGATCACCTCGGTTTTATTGCTCGGGTGGCCTACGCCCAGGCGCAGCCGCCAGAAGCCGTCGCCGATGTGCGTGATGGTGTCGCGCAGGCCATTGTGGCCGCCGTGTCCCCCGCCGTGCTTGAGGCGCACGCCGCCCACGGGCAAGTCCAGCTCGTCATGTGCAACCAAGATCTCATCCGGAGCGATTTTGAAGAACTCGCTGAGCTGTCGGACCGACAACCCGCTGCGATTCATATACGTGGTCGGCTTCAATAAAATAATATCGTGGCCGGCGATGTTGATGCGCGCTGTTTCCCCGGAATATTTCCGGTAATCGCGAAACTCTCCGCCGTGGCGCCGCGCAAGCAAATCCACGAACCAGAAACCCGCGTTGTGGCGAGTTACCTGATGTTCAGGTCCGGGGTTGCCGAGACCGACGATGATGCGCAACGGTAATCCAGCCATTGTGGATCCACCCACCCCACACTTGCTCCAAAAAATTGAAGGCCGCCACGCGCTGACGGCCCCCCCTCTCGCACAAATGCGTTGAGCAGATTACTTCTTCGCGTCTTTCTTCGCCGGTTCCTTTTTGGCCTCGGCCTTCGCCGGTTCGGCCTTCTTCGCCGCATCGCCGCCCGCCGCAGCCGGTGCCGCGGGCGTCGCCGCCGCTGCCGCCGTTGCCCCCTCCGCTGCCGGTGCCGCAGCAGCCGCAGCAACCGCGGTCGGTTCCGGCTCTTCTGCGCGCGGGCTGTGAATGGCTACAACCGCCGCATCCTCCTTCGCCAACTCGACCAGCTGCACGCCGTCCGGGATCTTCAGCTCCGACAGATGGATGCTCTCATTGAGCGACAATCCGGAGATGTCGACCTCGATGAACTCGGGCAGGTCCCTGGGCAGGCAAGAGACTTCGACCTCGTTGCGCATGTGCGATACGAGCCCACCTTGCGACTTGACGCCCGGCGAAACGGCCTCGCCCTTGAAATGCAAAGGGATGCTGATGCGGATTTTCTGGCTTTCTTCGACCCGTTGAAAGTCGATGTGCACTACCGCGTTCTTGAACGGGTGGCGCTGCACATCCTTCAAGATCGCGGCCTGCGTCTCCTCGCCGACCCGCAGATTGAGAATGGTCGAATAAAAGCGCTCGTTCTCGAGCATGAGCGAGAGCTTTTGATGGCTCAAGGTCAGCGCGCGCGCCTCCGAATGCCCGCCATAAAGGATTGCCGGCACTTTTCCTTCGCGACGCAGGCGGCGGCTCGCACCTTTGCCTTGCGTCTCGCGGAACTCGGCAACGAGTTCAAAAGAGGTTTTCATAATCTTCTCCAGTTGCACCACGAACACGGCGCCCCGCACCGCGACCAGTTGCCGAGGGGCCGACCAATTCAATTCACAAATTCAAATCGCCAATTCAATCGCCAATTCAATCGATATACAGCGAACTCACGGATTCCTCATCGCTGATGCGCCGTATGGTCTCCGCCAACAATCCCGCCACGCTCAACTGACGAATGCGCTTGCATGCCTTGCCTGCATCCGACAGAGGAATCGTATCGGTTACCACCAATTCATCCAGAACCGACTTCGAAATCCGCTCAATCGCAGCGCCTGACAGCACGGCATGCGTGATATAGGCGACTACTCTGGTCGCCCCCTCGTCTTTGAGGGCCTGCGCCGCCTGGCACAGCGTGCCGGCGGTATCCACCATGTCATCGATCAGAACGCACGACTTGCCTTCGACTTCGCCGATGATATTCATGACCTTCGATTCGTTCGGGCGCGGGCGCCGCTTGTCGATGATGGCCAGTTCTGCGTCATCCAGTCGCTTCGCGAGCGCACGCGCACGCACCACACCCCCCACGTCGGGCGACACGACGATCATGTTGTCGTGCTTCTGCCTCCAGGCATCCCCGAGCAGCACCGGCGAGGCATACACATTGTCGACCGGTATATCGAAAAAGCCCTGGATCTGATCCGCATGCAAATCGACGGTCAACAACCGATCGACGCCCGCGCTCGCGATCATGTTCGCCACCAACTTGGCCGCAATGGCCACGCGCGTCGCACGCGGCCGCCGATCCTGGCGCGCATAGCCGAAATACGGCACCACCGCCGTGATGCGCTTTGCCGAGGCGCGCCGGCAGGCATCCGTCATCAGCAACAGTTCCATCAAATTGTCGTTCGACGGTGGACAGGTGGGCTGGACGATGAATACATCGCGGCCGCGCACATTTTCCATCAACTCAACATTCACCTCGCCGTCGCTGAATCGACCCACGTGCGCGCGACCTAGGGGCACGTGCAGGTGATGGGTAATTTCCTGCGCCAACAGCGGATTCGCGTTACCCGCGAACACTGAGATGGACGGGGAATCAAACTCTTTATTTCGCGACATTACCCGCTTCACCTTGGAGCCTGGCTCGAATTGGCTGGGGTGGAAGGATTCGAACCTCCGTATGGCGGGATCAAAACCCGCTGCCTTACCGCTTGGCGACACCCCAAACTTAAACTATCGTCGGCGCCTTTCCTGAAGCGACGCCTCAAAGCGTCGCCGCTCAAGCAGCCGCTAATCTCTCAAGCAAGGGCGAGTCGTTCAGTCCGCGAGCCAAGAATGCTTCGTACGCCGGCGGCAACCTGCCCATAATGTCTCGGCCTTCCGTCGCCTCGCAGGCCAAAAAAACACAGGCCCCCGTCCCCGTCAGGCGCGCTGCGCCGAAACGCGACAGCCAATCGAGCGCGCGAGCCACCTCGGGATATCGGCGCCGTACTACCCCCACGCAGTCGTTCGCGCCACCGGACGCGAGGAAACCGTGAATTGTGATGGGCGGGGAATTTCTTGTCAATTCAGGGTCCTGGAACACGTCCTTGGTGCTCACAAAAATATTCGGCTTGATAATCAAATAGTTAACTTCGGCCGGCGCCAGCGGAGGATACAGCGGAGTGAGCCGCTCCCCAACGCCTTCGGCCCAGGCCGCACGACCGTGCACGAACACCGGCACGTCCGCGCCCAATTTCAGCCCGAGCGCCGCCAGATCCGCCGCGGACCAGCGCAGGTCCCAGAGCTGATTGAGCGCTACCAAACACGTTGCCGCATCCGAACTGCCGCCGCCCAGTCCCGCACCCATCGGAATTCGCTTGACCACATGGATGTCCGCGCCCAGAGCACACGCGGATGCAGCCTTGAGGTCCTGCGCCGCGCGCACACAGAGGTCTGCTTCCGGAGCAACCCCCGGAGCGCCGGCGCCGCGCCGGATCAAGCCGTCGGAGCGCACCCGGATCCTGACCTCATCACACAGATCGACGAACTGAAAGCAGGTTTGCAGCTCGTGATAACCATCGGGTCGGCGCCCTAAGATGTGTAAAAACAAATTGAGCTTGGCTGGCGCGGGCCACGGCCGCACCCCGCTCTCGGTCACCGCAGTCCCTCCCAACGATCCACGGCAATGCGCACGCGCGCATCCGCACGGCTCAGAACCAGGCGTGCCGGCAGCAGATCGCCGCGGTTCGGCATGTAGCGGTCGTAATCGATGCTCCACCCCGCCTGCGTCAAGTGCAGAGCGCGGTCCTGCGCGTTGCGCGTCAGCTCGAAGCCAGAGCTTGGATCCGGGACCCCGAGCAGCCAGTAGCGCAAATTATCGAGCGGCAACTCGAATCCCAGCCGCTCTTGCAGCTGTGCCGTCACGGCATCGCTCGGCGGCGCGCCGTTCAGCGACAGCCCCGCAGGGGTCATCTTGAGCACCAGGGCGCCCACCCCGAAAGGACCCGCCAGATGCACCTCGCTCGCCTCCCCGCTCTGCCGCCAATCCAAGCTGGCCTGCCAGCCCTGCTGTCCCAAGGCGACGGCCGCTCGCCCGTCGAGCTGCCACGTGCTCGAATGCTGCAAGTCCGCCAGCCGTTGCTCCCACGGAGCGGGCGCAAGCGCCGGGCGCACCGCCGCGCAGCCGGCGAGCACGGTACAACCGGCGATGAGCCAGATCGCTCGCCGCCCGCCGCTCATTTCGCTGCGTGTAAGCGTTGACGCGTTGCGTTGAGCAGGCGATTGTCCGAATCAACCTGTTTGGCCTCGGACCAGATGCGTTCGGCGTCCTCGCGTCGACCGAGCTGCCACAACACCTCCCCCAAATGCGCCGCGATATCACCGCCCCGATCATCCGCATACGCGGCGCTCAAATACGGCAAGGCCTGTTCAGTGTGACCCTGCCGGAACAACACCCACCCCAAACTATCGAGAATCGCGGCGTTCTTCGGGGCCGTCGCATAGGCACGTTCGATGAGCGTGCGTGCGCGAGCAAGCTCTCGCTTGTGGTCTGCAAGCGTATAGCCGTAGGCGTTCAACGCCGCCGGATCGTCGGGGCGCGACTTGAGGACCTCTTTCAACTCGCGCAGTGCCGCGGCGACGTGCCCCTGCTCCTCGTAGGTCGAAGCAATCGCGTAGCGTATGTCCACGCTATCGGGATATTCCAAGATACCCCGATCCAGGACTTCCATCGCCTGCTCGGAATCACCGGAGTCGGCGTAGAGCCGCGCGCGCGCAGCCAATATTTCGGGCGCGCGCTGCGGCTCATCCTCGATGAGATGGTCGAGCAGCTGTTGGGCCGCGGGGGCGGCGCCGTGCGCCTGTAGAATGCTGCACGCTCGCAGGAGTGCGGCCACCGCATTCTCACCGCTCTGCACCTGCGCGTACAGGCGCAAGGCTCGCTCCAAATCGCCGTGCCGCTCCGCGATCAATCCCAGATAATAAAAGGAATCATCGATGAACTTGCCCGTCGTCAATAACTCCGTGAATCGCCGGGCCGCCGCATCGAGTTTGCCGTCCTGAAATTCGACCATGCCCACAAGACGCAAGGCAACCGGCGCGGATTCGGGCTGCTGCGCGAGAGCCTCCAGTTGCGTGATTGCCGCGGCGTCACGCTGCGCCGCCAGCAGCAGCAGTGCATAATCGAGCCGGTTCGCGGGCGTCGCGTCCGTTTCAACGAGCGCTCGCGATTGCGCGAGAGGCTCTTCGGGATCGCCTGCCAGGATGCGCGCCCGCCGTAGGCCCTGCGTGAGCTCGCGGCGCGCGTCGCTGTCCGCACTCGCACCGCTCCCCGCGAGCGCGAGTGCCGCGGTGAAACTTTGCACCGCAGCGGCCGGATCGTCGGCGCGCATCGCGGCGAATCCCCGTAAACGCAGCGCGGCCGGGGAAGTGGGGTAGGACGCCGCCAGTCGGTCTGCGAGCTGGCGCGCTCCGAAGACGTTGTCGGCCAGACCAAGCTCTGTCTCCAGGTCGGCGAATTCCGCGTCCGCGCCGCGCGGCGACGTCGCCAGTACGATCCGATATTGATCGGCCGATTGCGCAATTTTATCCAGCGTCAGCGCCGCTTTCGCCGCCGCGCGATGCGCCTCCAGCGAACTCGGATCCAACCTCATCCAGCGCGCCGCGACCACGGCGGTCAACGAGGGCTGCAGTGATTCGGCGGTGACTTCGGCCGCATGTCGCAGCAAAGAGGGGTCGCTGTCGGCCGCGGCAGCGGCGGTGTATTGGAGCGCTGCCACGCGCGGTTCGTGCCGGGCGAGGGCTATCTCGCCCGTGACGGTATAAAATACCTGCGGAGCGGGAGCTACGTCGGGCTTGGGGGCGGAGCCGGCGCAAGCGGCACAGGCGATGGCGCCCAGCCCAAGGGAAGCTCTTGCAAAGTGTGAAATCGAGAACACGGCCGCACTATAGCTAAATGAGTAGCCCGATGCCGCAGATTCCCGCTTGCTCTAGCGGTGTTTCTTCACGAGAATCTGACGGTTACGAACCAAAGCGCTGCCATGGCATTCAACGTCCTCGGGCTCAATCATAAGACCGCGCCGGTCGCCTTGCGCGAGAAAGTGGCGTTCAACGAGGATCGCTTGGTCGCCGCTTTGCGCACCTTGCGGCAGCAAAGCGGCGTTGCAGAAGTCGTGATTCTGTCAACTTGCAATCGCACCGAGGTCTACTGGTCGGGGACCGCGAGCGGCGCGGAACTGTCACAATGGCTGGAGCAGCACCACGGCAATAATTTGGACCTCGCCTCCAGCTTGTATGTGCATCAGGACCGTGTCGCGGTCGAGCACGCCTTCAGCGTCGCCTCCGGGCTCGACTCCATGGTGCTCGGCGAGGCGCAAATCTTGGGTCAGTTGAAGGACGCCTACCGCGTTGCACATGAGACCGGCAGCACCGGGCCTTGGCTCAATAAGCTGTTTCAGGCCGCCTTTGCCGCTGCCAAGCGTGTGCGTTCCGAGACGCTGATCGGCGCGACCGCGGTCTCTCTCGCATCCGCGACGGTGAGTCTCGCGCGGCGCATGTATTCGAACTTGAATGCTCACACCGCCCTCATGATCGGCGCCGGAGAGATGATCGCGCTCACCGCACGGCATTTTGCCACCGCCGGCGTCAAGCACATGGTCATCGCAAATCGCACTCTGAGTCGGGCACAATCTCTGGCGGCCGAACTCAAGGGTTATGCCGTCGACTTGAGCGCCCTCGACAAAGAGTTGACCGACGCCGACATCGTGGTCAGCTGCACCGCGAGTCCGAGGGCGATCATCACCAAGAGCGCAGCGGCGGCCGCCGTGCGCGCGCGGCGCCATCGCCCGATTTTCATGGTGGATTTGGCCGTTCCGCGGGACATCGAGCCGGCAGTCGCGGATCTCGAAGACATTTACCTGTTTTCGATCGACGACCTGCAGCAGCTGGTCGAGGAAAATCGTCGACACCGAGAAGTTGCGGCCGGCGGCGCTCGGCTGCTGCTCGAAGAGGAAGTGGCCCGTTTCCTGGCCGAATCGCGGGCTCATGATGCGGGACCCGCCATTCGGGCGCTGCGCCGGCACGCGGATACAATCCGGCTACAAACCGTGGAGCAGGCGCGGCGCATGCTCGCTGCCGGCAAATCCTCCGAAGAAGTCATCGAATATCTCGGCAATACCCTCACGAATCGGCTGCTGCATACCCCGACCCAGGCTCTGCGCCAGGCCTCGGAATCGTCCGACCCAGCCCTGGCGGATGCCCTCGCTCGCCTGCTTGTCGAAGAACGCGGCCGGCAATAGCCTCCAGGGCCGCTATAATTCGCGGCCATGAAAGACTCTATTAGGCGCAAGCTCGAGAAACTCGACGAGCGATTCGAGGAAATCAGTCGCCTGCTCGCAGAACCGGGCGTCATCGCCCGGCAGGATCAGTTCCGTGAATTGTCGATGGAGTACGCGCGGTTGGGCCCGCTCATCGACCGATACCGGGCGTTCGTCGCCCTCGAGGGCGACGCCGCAATCGCCCGTGAGCTCGCGATGGAGGAGGAATTGACGCAATTGGCGCCGCGCGTTGTTGAGGAAGAAATCGAGCTCCAGCGACTGCTCATCCCCAAAGATCCGCATGACGACAGCAACATTTTCTTGGAGGTTCGCGCCGGCACCGGGGGCGATGAGGCGGCGATTTTTGCCGGCGATTTGTTCCGCATGTATGCGCGATATGCAGAGTCCAAGGGTTGGGCGGTCGAGGTCCTGAGCGAGAGCCCCGGCGAGCACGGCGGATACAAGGAAATCATCAGTCGCATCATCGGACGCGGTGCCTTTTCGCTGCTCAAATTCGAGTCGGGGACGCATCGCGTGCAGCGCGTTCCGGCCACCGAAGCGCAAGGGCGCATCCACACCTCCGCCTGTACCGTCGCCATTTTGCCCGAGCTGGACGAGGTCGAAGCGGTGGATTTGAATCCGGCGGATCTGCGCGTCGATACGTTTCGATCCTCCGGAGCGGGCGGTCAACATGTCAATAAAACCGATTCAGCCATCCGCATCACGCACCTGCCGTCCGGCATCGTGGTCGAGTGCCAGGACGAGCGCTCGCAGCACAAGAACCGCTCGCGCGCGCTGTCTCTGTTGAAGGCCCGACTGCTGACCAATGAACGAGAAAAGCAGCAGAGCCAGCAGGCGCAGTCGCGCAAATTACAGGTCGGTTCCGGCGATCGCGCGGAGCGCATTCGCACGTACAATTTTCCCCAAGGACGCGTGACCGATCACCGCATCAACCTCACTCTCTACAAACTCGACGCAGTGATGAACGGCGACCTCGACGAGCTCATCGGCGCCTTGAACCAAGAGCATCAGGCCGAAGAGCTCGCGCAGCAGATCGAATGACGCCCATGAACACCGTCGAGGAGACATTGAGGCTTGCCGCCCGCTCGCTCGCGCAGCGCAGCGAATCGCCGCGACTGGATGCCGAAGTGCTGCTCGGCGCGGTGTTGGGAGTTGCGCGTTCTCAACTGATCGTACGCCGTGCGGAGCGCATCGCCGGCGATGCGCTGCTCGCGTACCAAAGCCTGATCGAGCGGCGCCTGAGCGGTGTGCCGGTCGCCTATTTGACCGGCACGCGAGAATTCTGGTCACTCGGGCTCAAGGTCACGCCCGGGGTTCTCGTGCCCCGCCCTGAAACTGAGGTTTTGGTCGAACTGGCATTGGAGCTCTTACCGCCGGAGCAGGAGCGATCGATCCTCGATCTGGGCACCGGGAGCGGTGCAATCGCTCTCGCCATCGCCACCGAACGTCCCCGCACCCGGGTCACGGGCGTCGACGTGTCGCCGGCAGCCCTTGGCGTGGCCAGAGACAATTCGCGCGCCCTCGCGCTGCCGCAGGTCGCGTGGCGACTCGGATCGTGGTTCGATGCAGTCCCCGGCGAGCGCTTTGACATGGTCGTCGCCAACCCACCCTATGTCGCGGCCCAGGATCGGGCGCTCGAGGCGCTCGCCGCAGAGCCGGCGCTTGCGCTTTGCTGCGGCCCGACAGGTCTGGAGTCGCTGGCGGCGATCGTCGCAGGCGCCGCCTCGCACCTCAAGCCAAGCGGTTGGCTGTTGCTCGAGCATGGCAGCACTCAAGACCGCGACGTCGCGCGGCTGCTCGAGCGGCATGGCTTCAGCGGCGTCCGATCGCACGATGACTACTCAGGCCTGCCCCGCGTTACGCTCGCAACCATTCACTCACCACCACATCAGGAACTCCCATGATCCGCTTTGAAACCACACTCGGCGATTTCACCATCGAATTGTTCGAGAAGGATGCGCCGGAAACGGTGGCCAATTTTTTGCAGTATATCGACGGTAAATTCTTCGACGGCACCATTTTTCACCGTATCGTTCCGGGCTTCGTCATCCAAGGCGGCGGCTTCACCGAGGACATGACGCAAAAGCGCACCCGGCCGCCCATTAAGAACGAGGCCGACAACGGCCTGAAGAACGAACGCGGAACCCTCTCCATGGCGCGCACCAACGACATCAACAGCGCGACGTCGCAGTTCTTCGTCAACCTGAAGGACAATGATTTCCTCGATCACAAGCGTGGCAATTTCGGCTATGCCGTGTTCGCGCGCGTGACTGAAGGCCTGGATGTGATCGAGAAGATTGCGGCGGTCGAAACCGGCCGGCGGCGCGGTTTCGAGGACGTGCCGCTGGAAGCGGTCGTCATGAAAAGCGTATACAGGATCGACCCAGAGCACGTCGAACAATAGCGTGTTCGTCATTGAGCGAGCCCGACTTGTCCGTCCTGCACGCCGGACTTGGTTGAATGGCGCGCGGGAAATCATGGCTCGGCCGCATTGTGCGCACATCGTTGTGGGTCGCGCTCGGCTGCGTGGCCTTTTCCGTAGCCGCCGTCGTGCTGCTGCGCTGGATCGACCCGCCTTACAGCGCTTTCATGGCGGAGAGCCAGACTGAGGCCTGGATGAGCCGCGACCGCACGTATGTGTTCCGCCACAATTGGGTCGACTTGGCGCGCATATCTCCCAATCTGCCGCTGGCCGTCGTGGCGGCGGAGGATCAAAAATTTCCCGAGCACTGGGGCTTTGATGTCGAAGCCATCGAGAAAGCCTATCAACTCAATCAGCACAGTCATCGGGTGCACGGTGCGAGCACCATCAGCCAGCAAGTCGCGAAGAATTTGTATTTGTGGTCCGGTCGCAGCTACCTGCGCAAGGGGCTGGAGGCGTATTTCACGGTTCTGATAGAGAGCTGCTGGCCCAAGCGGCGCATCTTGGAGATCTACCTCAATATCGCCGAATTCGGCTCCGGCACATACGGCGCCGAGGCGGCCGCACAACGTTTTTTCCATAAACCGGCCGCGCGATTGACGCGCAGCGATGCGGCTGTCCTCGCCGCCGTGCTGCCGAACCCAAGGCGCTATTCGGCAGCGGCGCCGTCGCGATTCCTCCAGCAGCGGCGCGACTGGATTCTGAGCCAGATGCAGGCGCTCGGCGGCTCCGAAATGTTGGATGAAATCGACGCCTATCCGAGCCGCCGCCGCGAGGAGCAGTCCCGATGAGAGCTCCGCGCAGCTCGCGCTTTGCATTGGCCTTGGCCGCCCGGATGCTGAGCGGCAGTATTCTCGGCGCCACCGTGAGCGCCGCCGCACCTTCGCCGCCCGCGACGAGCCAGGCGGAACATGTGAGTCACGGCCGCTTTCAGAACGTCGCGGTTTATGCGCCGATCGGCCCGCCGACGAGTTTTGTACTTTTTCTGTCCGGCGATGGCGGCTGGAATCGTGGCGCCGAGGACATAGCGCGGCAGCTCGTGCGCCACGGGGCCATGGTGGCCGGCATCGATCTTCCGAAGCTCGACGCAGAGTTCGAGGCCGATGATGACGAATGCGTCTTTGCGGTTGGCGATCTCGAGAATCTGAGTCATTTTGTGCAGGCGTACTACCACCTGCGCACCTACCTCACGCCATTTCTGGTCGGCTACGGCGCAGGCGCTAGCTTCTCATACGGGACGCTCGCGCAGGCGCCCGTCAACACCTTTGCCGGTGCGCTGACGCTGGGATTCTGTCCAACGTCGAAAATGCACAAACCGCTGTGCAAGGGATCTGAGTTTGATTTCACCCGCCTCCCCGGACGGCAGGGCGTCGAGTTCTCGCCGGCCAGGAAGCTCGCAAATCCTTGGGTGCTCATGCAGGGCGAGCGCGATACTGTCTGCAGCCCGCGCGCGGCCGGCGAGTTCATCGCCCACATGCCGGGCGCAGCGCTCGCAGTGTTGCCGCAGATCGGACACTCCTACACGGCGACGACCACCTGGTCGCCGCAATTCCTCGCCGCATTCGACACGCTGGTGAAGTACTCCGCCAACCTCCTGCTCCCGCCTGCGCCCGCCGGATTGAGCGATCTGCCGGTCATAGAGATCCCTGCGCAGCCGGGCGCGGCCGCTGTCGCTGTCGATACGTTCGCCATCATCATGTCCGGCGATGGAGGTTGGGCGGGGCTCGATAAGGAGGTCGCGCAGGCGCTCGCCGCGCGCGGCATTCCGGTCGTCGGTCTCGATTCGCTGCGTTATTTTTGGAATGCGCGCACGCCGGACGGTCTGGCGGCCGATACCGACCATATGATCCGCTATTACCTGGCGCATCTCGATAAACAGAGGGTGCTGCTGATCGGCTATTCGCAGGGTGCCGATGTGCTGCCGTTCGCGGTCAACCGTCTGCCTGCGGCAACTCGCGGCCGGGTCGCGTTGACCGCTCTGATGGGCATGTCCGAACACGCCTTGTTTGAATTCCACGTGAGCAGCTGGATTTCCGATGATAGTTCAGGACCGGCGACGCTGCCTGAAGTGGATCGGATCGTCGGCACCCCGGTGCTGTGCATTTATGGCGAAGATGAGAACGACTCGCTGTGTCCGAAGCTCGATCCGAAAAAGGTCCGAATCGTGAAGCTCAAGGGCGGCCATCACTTCAACGGCGACTATGCGGGATTGGCGCGGGAAATCCTCGCCGCGGCGCATCGATGAGCCTTTCGGCGCTCACTACGCCGCATCGGCCGTTGCTCCCGGATCCGCGTCGTAGCCCAAATTCGGCGAGAGCCAGCGCTCGGCCTCCGCGAGGGTCATGCCCTTGCGTTGCGCATAATTCGCCACCTGATCGCGGTCGATCTTGCCGACGCCGAAGTAGTGAGCTTGAGGATGCGAGAAATACCAGCCGCAGACCGCCGCGGTCGGCAACATGGCGAACGACTCAGTCAGGCAAATGCCCGCCGTGCGCTGCGCATCCAGCAGTTTCCACAGCGTCGCCTTTTCCGTGTGATCGGGGCAAGCGGGGTAGCCGGGTGCAGGGCGGATGCCCTGATATTCTTCGCGAACCAAACCCGTGCGGTCGAGCTGCTCGTGGGTCGCGTAGCCCCAAAACTCGCGGCGGACGCGCTCGTGCATGCGTTCCGCGAACGCCTCCGCCAGCCGATCCGCCAGCGCCTTGAGCATGATGCTGCTGTAGTCATCGTGTGCCGCCTCGAACCGCGCCACGTGCGCATCGATGCCGATGCCAGCCGTCACAGCGAATGCTCCGATGTAGTCGGCGCGACCACTTTGCGCCGGCGCGATGAAGTCGGCCAGACACAGCTGAGCTTGGTCGTGCGACTTGGCCTTCTGCTGGCGCAATTGAGGCAAGCGCGCGAACGCCGCGTGGCGCCCCTCATCCGAATACACGTGGATATCATCATCGGCCACACTGTTGGCGGGAAAAAGGCCGATGACCGCGCGCGCCTGCAGCCATTTTTCCTCGACCACGCTTTGCAGCATGCGCCTCGCGTCCGCGTACAGATTGCCGGCAGCCTCGCCGATGACCGGATCGCGCAGAATATCCGGAAACTTCCCCGTGAATTCCCACGCATTGAAGAACGGCATCCAGTCGATGTAGGGCAGCAACTCCCCGAGCGAATAGTCCTCGAATACGCGCACGCCCAGAAAATTCGGAACCGGCGGCGTGTAGGCGGACCAATCTATTTTGAATTTCCTCGCCCGCGCCGGGCCCAACGCCACCTGCGGCGCCTTCGCGCCCTTGTTGAGGTGCTGTTCGCGCCGCCGTTCGTGCTCTGCCTTGACGCGGGCTATGTAAGTTTCGCGCGATTGATCGCTCACCAGTTGCTGGCATACGCCGACTGAACGCGACGCATCTTTGACGTAAACGACGGCACCTGCATAGTGCGGGTCGATTTTCACGGCCGTGTGCGCCGGCGAAGTCGTCGCCCCGCCGATCAGAAGCGGCTGCCTGTAGCCCAAGCGCTGCATTTCCTTCGCCACATGCACCATTTCATCCAGCGACGGTGTGATCAAGCCGGACAACCCGATGAGACTCGCGCCCTCGCGGGTAGCCGCCTCGAGAATCCTCTCGCAGGACACCATGACGCCCAGGTTGATCACTTCGAAGTTGTTACATTGCAAAACGACGCCGACGATGTTCTTCCCAATGTCATGGACATCGCCCTTTACCGTGGCGATCACCACCTTGCCGTTGGAGCGGGAGGCGCCGGCCTTTCCCTGCTCGATGTACGGAATCAGAGCCGAAACGGCTTTCTTCATCACGCGCGCCGACTTCACCACTTGCGGCAGGAACATCTTGCCCGCTCCGAACAGATCCCCCACCACGTTCATTCCGTCCATCAGCGGGCCCTCGATCACATCGAGCGGTCGCTCGGCCGCAAGTCGCGCCTCTTCGGTATCCTCGAGCACGAACTCATCGAGCCCTTTCACCAGCGCGTGCTGCAGGCGATCTTTGACGGGAAGTTTGCGCCACTCGAGGTCATCGGCGCGTTTCGCGCCGCCGCCGCGCTTGAAGCGTTCCGCGATCTCGAGCAGCCGCTCGGTGGCGTCCGGGCGGCGCGCCAGGATGACGTCCTCGACGCGCTCGCGCAGATCCTGGGGTATGTCCTCGTAGATCGCGAGCTGACCGGCATTGACGATTCCCATGGTCATTCCGGCGCGAATGGCGTGGTACAAGAATACCGAGTGCATCGCCTCGCGCACCGGGTCGTTGCCGCGGAAGGAGAACGACACGTTGCTGACGCCGCCGCTGACGTGGACGGCCGGCATCCGTTGTTTGATCGCCGCGGTGGCCTCGATGAAATCCAGAGCATACCGATTGTGCTCTTCGATTCCGGTGGCTACCGCAAAAATGTTCGGGTCGAAGATGATGTCCTCCGGCGCAAACCCGATCCGCTCGGTGAGCAACTGGAAAGCACGCTCGCAGATCGCGACCTTGCGATCGACGGTGTCCGCCTGGCCCTGCTCGTCGAAGGCCATGACCACGACGGCGGCGCCATACCGCCCGATTTTTCGCGCATGCGCCAGAAAGGCCTCCTCGCCCTCCTTGAGACTGATGGAATTGACGATCGATTTGCCTTGCACGCACTTCAGGCCCGCTTCGATCACCGACCATTTTGAGGAATCGATCATGACCGGCACGCGCGCTATATCCGGCTCGCCCGCGATCAAACTCAGCAGCTTCACCATCGCGGCCTGCGAATCGAGCATGCCCTCGTCCATGTTGACGTCGATGATCTGCGCTCCGTTCGCCACCTGCTGCCGGGCGATATCGACCGCCGCCGCGTAATCGCCGGCTTCAATCAGCTTGCGGAACTTGGCCGAGCCGGTCACATTGGTTCGCTCACCGACGTTGACGAACAAGCTGTTGGCATCGATTGCAAGCGGCTCCAAGCCGCTGAGGCGACAGGCGCGGGCGACGGTCGGCACGCGGCGCGGGGCGAAGCCGGCGACAGCGCCTGCCATCGCGCGGATATGCGCAGGGGTCGTGCCGCAGCAACCGCCCACCATGTTGAGAAAACCGCTCGAGGCGAATTCGCACAGCACTTCTGCCGTCTGCTGCGGTGTCTCATCGTATTCGCCGAAGGCGTTCGGCAGACCGGCATTCGGGTAGGCGCAGACATAGGTGTCCGCGACGCGCGCGAGCTCTTCGATGTAGGGCCTCATCTGCTTGGCGCCCAGGGCGCAATTGAGCCCCACGATACTGGGCTTTGCGTGCCTGATGGAATTCCAAAATGCCTCCGTCGTCTGGCCGGACAGTGTCCTTCCCGACGCATCCGTAATCGTTCCGGAGACGATGATCGGTAGGTTGACGCCGGCCTCATCGAGTACCTCGCGCACTGCGAACAGTGCCGCCTTTGCGTTCAACGTATCGAAAATGGTTTCGATCAGGATGGCATCGACTCCGCCGGCGACGAGCGCGCGGGCGGCTTGGGTATAGCCGCTCGCCAACTCGTCGAAATTGACGTTGCGGTAGCCGGGATCGTTCACATCGGGAGACAGCGAGGCGGTACGGCTGGTGGGACCGAGCGCACCGGCGACGAAGCGTTGCCGGCCGGAGAGCGCCGTCACTTCGTCCGCCACCTGCCGCGCCAAGTGCGCAGCCGCCAGGTTCAGCTCCTCGACCATCGACTCCGTGCGGTAATCCGACTGCGAAATGGCACTGGAATTGAACGTGTTTGTGCAGATCAGGTCCGCGCCGGCGAGCAGGTACTCACGGTGAATGGCGGCGATGATCTGCGGCTGCGTGATGGACAGCAAATCGTTGTTACCGCGTAAATCGACGGGCCAATCCGCGAATCGGCTGCCGCGAAATTCGGCTTCGCTCAAACGATGCCGCTGAATCATAGTGCCCATGGCGCCGTCGAGAATGACCAGCCGCTGCTTCAGGAGCGCTAGAAAGGCTTTTGCCCGGGAGGATTGCTCCTGTAGCTGCATTCAAGCCACCCGCGGTTGTTCGATTGCCCGGGGCCGCAAGCCCAAGGCATGGCAAATGGCGTAGGTGAGTTCGGCGCGGTTCAGCGTATAGAAGTGAAACTCCTCGACGCCGTGCCGGCGCAGGCACTGCACCTGCTCGATCGCCACGTGCGCCGCGATCATGCGGCGCGTCTCCGGATCATCGTCCAGACCGTCGAAGCAGCGGCGCAGCCACTCGGGAACCGAAGCTCTGCAGCGCTCGGCAAAGCGCAACATCTGGGGGAAGCGGGTAATCGGCAAAATTCCCGGGACGATGCTGACACGAATACCCGAGGCGACACAGCGATCCCGATAGCGCAGGTAGGCTTCCGGATCGAAGAAGAACTGCGTGATGGCGCGGCTGGCGCCCGCATCCACCTTGCGCTTGAGGTTCTCCAAATCTGCCTCGACGCTGCCGGATTCCGGATGGCCTTCCGGAAAGGCGGCGACCGAAATCTCGAACTGAGCAGTATTCTTGAGCCCCCTCACCAAGTCGGATGCGTACGCGAACCCACCCGGGTACGGCTGGTAGGACCCGGCCACGGCGCCGCCCGGCGCCGCGCCGCCCGGCGGATCGCCACGCAGCGCGACCATATGCCGCACCCCGCACCGCCAATAATCCTGGGCGATGTCGATGACCTGCTCACGCGACGCGCCAATGCAGGTCAGATGCGGCGCTACCACCAGTTCAGTCTCCCGCAGGATTCGCAGCACGCATTCATGCGTTCTCGAGCGCGTCGAGCCATCCGCCCCATAGGTCACCGAGACAAATTTCGGCTGTAAGGGCGCCAAGCGCTGTACGGCCGCCCATAGGTGGCCGGCCATCGCATCGTCGCTTGGCGGGAAGAACTCGAACGACACCGTCGCCGCATTTAACATGGCCGTCACCTCAGAAAGAGCAGCCTTCTCGACCATGAGCATGCAAGCGCTTATGCTATGACTCAATCTCATTATCTTCATGGGAATGTTGAAACTGACTCATGGCGACCACCGCGCTCGAATTGAGACACCTGGAGACCCTCCTGGCCCTCGCCGAATGTGGAAGTCTGTCGAAGGCAGCCGCGCGCCTGTTCTTGACCCAATCGGCCCTATCGCACCAACTCAAGGCGCTGGAGAGCCACTACGGCGCAGCCGTGGTGGAAAAGAATGTCCGGCCGCTGCGCTTTACGGCCATTGGCCAAAGGCTTCTAGCGTTGGCGCGGGCGGTGCTACCGCTGGTGGCTGACGCGGGCCGGGACGTTGCCCGCCTGGCCCAAGGTCACGCCGGACCCCTGCGCATCGCCGTGCAGTGCCACAATTGCTTCGACTGGCTGATGCCGGCGATGGATGCCTACCGGACGCTCTGGCCTGAAGTCGAGCTCGACATCATCTCGGGGTTTGTCGTCGACCCGCTGCCCTTGCTCGAACGCGCCGAGGCCGAGCTGGCGATCATTCACGACCAGCCGCCGGTGAACCCCCACGTGGTCTTCAGCCCGCTGTTTCGCTACGAGAGCGTTGCTCTGATGAGTCCCCGGCATCGCTTGGCGGCAAAGGCTTGGCTCGACGCAACCGACTTCGCCGACGAAACCCTCATCACTTATCCAGTACCTGATGAGATGCTGGATGTGATGAAACACTGCCTCACGCCGGCCGGCATCAATCCCAAACGTCGCACGGCGGAGTTGACGGTGGCGATCCTGCAGCTCGTCGCCAGCGGCCGCGGTATTGCCGCCCTGCCATCCTGGACGGTCGGCAACTATATCGAACGGGGCTATGTTGTCTCACGGCCCATCGGCCAAGCGGGGCTGCGCTGCGAACTGCACGCCGCGACCAGCCGCGCTGCAGCGGAGGCCGCGTACATACGCGAATTCATCGCCCTGACGCGCACGCAGAGCCTCACGCAACTCAGCGGGGTGTCGGCCCTCTAGGAGCCTCTTGCCCGAGGTCTCGCACGACAGTCTGGTGAAAATGTGAGAAATATCATAGTCCTATGTGCGCTCGACGCGACCCGCCCGCAGATTCCCTGCCCTCACGAGATCGCTCCCGGCCTCATCTTCCACCGACGCCGACGGGAGTTTATCGAAGACATTTGCATAGAATGCACCCGCGACATCGGGAGCAGCGTCGCAAACCCCGAGCAGCATGGCCCAGAGCAGCGTCGCCCTGAGCATCGCGCGGCTAATGAACCGACCTGCCGCCGTCGCTGAGCGCACCTGCATTGAAAAGTTGCGCCACATCCACCGCGTCGAACACATAGGCGCGACTGCAGAAATCACAGCGCACTTCGACTTGCCCGCGCTCCACCAGAACGGAACGCGTTTCCACCTCGCCCAAACCCTGCAACATGCCGCCGACCCGCTCGCGCGAGCAGCGACAGCGAAAATAGACCGGCGAGGGTTCGAATAAGCGCAGATCGTCTTCGTTGAAAAGCCGGCGCAGAATTTCTGCATCCGCAAGAGTACGCAGTTCCTCCGGTGTCAGCGTGTCGCCGATGAGTTGCACGCGGCGCCACGCGTCATCGACCGCAGACACGGCCGAACCCGACGCACCGCCACCGCCGACCGGGAGCCGCTGCACCAGCATGCCGCAGGCCCCCGACGCGTTGGCATACAGCCACAGCCGCGTCGGCAGCTGCTCGGAATTCTCGAAATATACCTGCAGCGAATGAGCCAGCCGAGTCCTGACAATGGGCACAATTCCCTGATAGCGCCGCGCGCCGTCGTGCGTTTCCAGAGTCACCGTCAAATTGCCGGCACCGATCAGATCGCCGATGCCCGCCGCACCGACGCCGCCCGTTTCCCAGCCACGGTAGCGGGCCAATCCGCGCACTCCGAGACCGCTGGTGCATTGTGCCAACAACAGATGCACGGGTCCCTCGCCCTGCAATTGCAGGGACAGAACTCCCTCGAATTTGATCGTTGCCGCCAGTAGCAATGAAGCGGCCACGGCTTCGCCCAGGATGTCGCGTATCGCCTGCGGATACTCGCGATGCTCGATCAATGCCCGCCACGCAGCGTCGAGATGCACCAGGTGTCCGCGAATCGGGTAGTGCTCGAAGACGAAACGATGCAGACAGTCGCGGTCATGCATACGAGCCCCATCTGCCTTGGGTAAGGCCACGAGCACTACTCAGACAGGCTCCTTGGGGCCGCCGGCCAGCTTTGCTTTCAGCAGCTCGTTGAGCTGCACGGGGTTCGCCTTGCCTCCGGTCGCTATCTGGACTTGCCCGACGAAGAATCCGAACAACTTCTGCTTGCCGCCGCGGTAGTCCGCAAGCTGCTTGGGGTTGGCAGCGATCACGGCGTCGATTACCCCTTCGATCGCACCGGTGTCGGTTATCTGCCTGAGTCCCTGCGCCTCAATGATGGCGTCTGCCGTCTTGCCTTCGGACCACATTGCTTCGAACACGTCCTTGGCAATCTTGCCGGAGATCGTCGCATCTACGATGCGCGCCAGCAGGCCGCTCAACGCCTCAGGCGACACCCGTGACGCGGTGATATCCACATTGTCGCGATTCAGCGCGCTCGACACTTCGCCCATGACCCAATTGGCCGCGAGCTTGGCATGCGCCATTGCGGCTGCATTATCCGTGCTGCGCGTAAGCCCGGGGTGGCCATCTTGGCCACCCGTGCGAGGCATGCCTCGCACCCCTGGCCCCCCGTGCGACGCACGCGTCGCCAACGCCGCCACCACGGCCTCGAAATATGTGCCGAGGTCGCGGCTCGCGCACAGTACGCCGGCATCGTAGGCGGAGAGGCCGAAATCGCGCGCGAAGCGTGCAGCCTTTTCGTCCGGCAGCTCGGGCAGAGTGGCGCGCACGGCGTCGATCAATTTCTCGTCGATCTCGACCGGCAACAGGTCGGGATCGGGAAAGTAGCGATAGTCGTTCGCCTCCTCTTTGGAACGCATCGAGCGCGTTTCATTCTTGTCCGAATCGTATAGCCGCGTTTCTTGAACCACTTTGCCGCCGCTCTCGATCAATTCGATCTGGCGTGCGACTTCGTATTGAATCGCTTTTTCGACGAAGCGAAAGGAGTTCAAGTTCTTGATTTCGGCCCGCGTGCCGAACTTCTCCGCGCCGCGCGGCCGCACCGAAACGTTTGCATCGCAGCGAAACGAGCCCTCTTGCATATTGCCGTCGCATATTTCGAGATAACGCACGAGGGTGTGGATCTTCTTCATGTACGCCACCGCCTCCTTGGCCGAGCGCATGTCGGGTTGCGAGACGATTTCCAGCAGCGGCGTACCGGCACGATTCAAATCGATGCCGCTCGCATTCGCGAGCCCCTCGTGCAGCGACTTGCCCGCATCCTCTTCGAGGTGCGCGCGAGTCACGCCGATGGTCTTGACGGTGCCGTCATCGAGCATGATGGCAATCGAGCCCTTGCCGACCACCGGCTGCTCGTATTGGCTGATCTGATAGCCCTTGGGCAAATCAGGATAAAAATAGTTCTTGCGCGCGAAGATCGAGCGGCGCGCAATCCTCGCGCCGATGGCGAGCCCGAACTTGACCGCCATGCGTACGGCTTCTTCATTCAGCACGGGCAACACGCCGGGGTAGGCCAAATCGACCAGATTGGCCTGTGTGTTGGGCGCGGCGCCATAGGCAGTTGCCGTCCCTGAAAAGATCTTCGACTTGGTGGCGAGCTGAGCATGGATCTCCAAGCCGATTACTATTTCCCAATTGGCCATCACTCGTACCCGCCAGGAGTATGGGTATGCCACGCAGTCGCGCGCTGGAACTGATGCGCCGCTCCGAGCAACCTGGCCTCCGAAAAATGCGGTCCGATCAACTGCAGCCCCATCGGCAATCCGTCGACGAAGCCGCAGGGAGTTGATAGCCCGGGCAACCCGGCCAGGTTCGCGCCGATGGTGTAGATGTCGTTCAGGTACATGGTGACCGGATCGTCGATCTTCGCTCCAATGGCGAAAGCGGGCGTGGGGGTAGTCGGCCCGATCAACAGATCGGCCTTTTGGAAGGCCGCACGAAAATCATCCGTGATCAGGCGGCGCACTTTCTGTGCCTGCAAATAGTACGCATCGTAATAGCCGGCCGACAGCACATAGGTCCCTATCATGATGCGGCGTTTGACCTCGGCACCAAAACCTTCGCCGCGCGATCGCTTGTACAGGTCGGTGAGGTCTTTGGGCTCCGAGCAGCGGTAGCCGAACCGCACGCCGTCAAAGCGCGAGAGGTTGGACGAACACTCGGCGGGTGCGACCACATAATAAGTGGGTACCGACAAGGGCAGGTGCGGCAGGCTTACTTCCACCGTGTCGGCACCCAGCGACGCGTAAAGCGCCAGCGCCTCCCGTATGAGCGCGGCGTTGCGCTCTTCCAGGCCGTCGAAGAACTCGCGCAGCAAGCCGATCCTCAAACCCTTGAGCGGCGCATCCAACAGAGCCGGATAATCCGGGACGGGCGCATCGACGCTCGTCGAGTCCTTCGGATCGAACCCGGCCATGACCTGCAGGACGGCCGCCGCATCGGCCGCGGTTCGGGCGAATACGCCCGCCTGATCGAGACTCGAAGCGAACGCGACCATCCCGTAGCGCGACACCCGTCCGTAAGTGGGTTTTATTCCCGTTACGCCGGTCAGCGCCGCGGGCTGACGTATCGAGCCGCCCGTATCCGTGCCGGTGGAAAACGGTGCGAGCCGGGCGGCCAGGGCCGCCGCCGACCCGCCTGAGGAGCCGCCGGGTACTTTGGTCGGATCCCACGGATTCTTGACCGGGCCGTAATAGCTCGTCTCGTTGGACGACCCCATGGCAAACTCATCCATATTGGCTTTGCCGAGCATGACGGCACCAGCGGCCTTGAGGCGTGCGACGACGGTGGCATCGTAGGGCGCGATGAAATTATCGAGGATGCGCGAACCGCAGCTCGTGCGGACGCCGTCGGTGCAAAAAATATCTTTATGAATGAGTGGGATGCCGAGTAAACGGCCGCCCTCGCCGGTTGCCAGACGGCGATCGGCGGACTGCGCGCTCTCGAGTGCGTGCTCGGCCGTCAGGGTGATAAGGGCGTTCAAGCTCGGGTTCAAGCGCTCGATCCGCGCCAAATAATGCCGCGTGAGCTCTACGCTTGAGACTTGCCTGCTAGCTAATCGCTCGGCGAGTTCGCCGATGGAAAGGTCGTGCAGCATCGTCACTGGACTTCAGGTTGCGCGCTACTCAATGACTCGCGGGACGACGTATAAGCCCGCGTGCACACTGGGCGCGTTACGCTGGTATTTTACATGCTGGTCGCTTTCCGACACCACGTCCAGCCGCAGGCGTTGGCGCTGCCCATCGAGCGGGTGCGCCATCGGCTCCACGCTGCCCGTTTCGACGCGCGATAACTCGTCGACGAAATCGACGATGCTCGACAAGCTGGTGACATAGACGGGCAATTCTTGCTCGGTGATCGACAGCCGCGCGAGGTGCGCGATCTTTTCGATGTCTTGACGGGTCAGGCTCATAGAAGTTTAGAAAATGCGCGCGAGTACGCAAAAATAAGGGCAATGGATGATACACGTTGCCTTGCTGAAAGTCGTGTCGGTTGTTACATTAGCGCAACTTTTTTCACCCCCTTTCGTAGATAAACACCCCATGTTTAAACGCCTAAGAGGTTATTTCTCCAATGACCTCTCTATCGATCTTGGAACCGCCAATACCCTGATCTACGTGCGCGAGCGCGGCATCGTGCTCAACGAACCCTCAGTCGTCGCAGTGCAAGACGAGCCGACCCGCGGAGGCAAGATTATCGTCGCAGTGGGCGTAGAGGCCAAAAACATGTTGGGGCGCACCCCGGGCCACATTACCGCGGTCCGCCCGATGAAGGACGGCGTCATTGCCGATTTCACGTACACGGAAAAAATGCTGCAGTACTTCATCAAAAAAGTGCACGGCAACCGTTTTTTGAGTCCCAGTCCGCGGGTTCTGGTGTGCGTGCCGTTCGGATCCACCCAAGTCGAACGCCGCGCCATCAAGGAATCGGCGGAAGGCGCCGGTGCGCGCAGCGTCGACATCGTCCCGGAACCGATGGCTGCAGCCGTGGGCGCCGGTTTGCCGGTGCAGGAAGCGCGCGGCTCGATGGTGCTCGACATCGGCGGCGGCACCTCCGAAGTGGCGGTCATTTCCTTGAACGGCATTGTGTACGCGGCGAGCGTGCGTATCGGCGGCGACAAGTTCGATGAGGCCATCACCAACTATGTACGGCGCAATTACGGTATTTTGATCGGCGAGGCCACCGCCGAACGCATCAAGCTTGAGATCGGTTCAGCCTATCCCGGACAACAGGTGCGCGAAATCTCCGTAAAAGGCCGCAATCTCTCGGAAGGCGTCCCGCGCAGCTTCACGCTCAACTCCAACGAAATCCTCGAAGCGCTGCAGGAGCCTTTGCAGGGGATCGTGGGTGCGGTGAAGCAGGCTCTCGAACAGACGCCGCCCGAACTCGGCGCCGACGTTGCCGAGCGCGGAATCGTGCTCACCGGCGGCGGCGCGTTGCTGCGCGATGTCGATAAGTTGCTCATGGAAGAAACCGGCTTGCCGGTGGTGGTCGCGGATGATCCGCTTACGTGCGTTGCCCGCGGCGGGGGCCGGATCCTCGAGCTCACCGAAGAGCATGGACCGGGCATTTTCGGATTGGAGTAATGCAAGCGGAGAGCCTGTCTGAGTATTCCGCGTGAGCCGCGTTGGCCGGGAGAGGGAGCGGATGCAAGGCGCACGGCGCTGGCCGTAGCGGCACTACGGCCTGCCCATGGTCGCATTTCGTAATACCGACTCGTCCGGGCGAACGACGGGGTTGCTGCTGCGCTGTGTTTTGTATTCCCTGTTGGCTCTCGGATTGATCATCGTGGATAAGCGCTACGATCATCTGGGTAAGATCAGGCGCTTGCTGTCGATTGTCGCGTATCCCGTGCAGGTCGCGGTGGCGAGCCCGTTCGAGGGCTGGAATTGGTTTCGTGAAAGCGTCACGACCCGCGACGCGCTGCGCATGGATAAGGCCACACTCGAGGCGGAGCTGCGGCTGGCTCAATTCCAGCTCCAGCGATACGAGGCGCTCGAGGCCGAAACGCAGCGATTGCGCGCGTTGCGCGACAGCACCGCCGGCGTGTCGAGCCGGTTCATCATCGGCGACATTATGGACGTGGATCTCGACGCCTTTCGTGAACGGGTCCTCCTGGACAAGGGCGCGCGCGACGGAGTATTCGTCGGCCAAGCCGTACTCGATGCGGGCGGCGTGTTCGGTCAGGTCGCCCGCGTCGAGCAGCTCACAAGTGAGGTGATTCTCATCAGCGACGCAGCGCATGCGATACCCGTCCAGATCAACCGCAACGGCCTGCGTACCATTGCAGTGGGCACCGGCGACACGAGCCGGCTCAAGCTTCCCTACCTGCCCACGAGCGCCGACGTGATCGCAGGGGACTTGTTGGTCACTTCGGGACTCGGCGGCGGCTTTCCGCCGGGATATCCGGTCGGCACCGTCGCCGAGGTCAAGCGCGACCCCGCCCAGTCGCTGGCCGACGTCGACGTACGCCCGGCTGCGCACCTCGACCGCTCGCGAGAGCTCATGCTCATCTGGCTAAAACCCGGCGCCATGCTGCCGGCGACGGCTTCAAACCCCGCCGTACCGGCGCCGGCCGTATCGGCGCCGGCCGCATCGGCGCCGGCCGTATCGGCACCGGCCGTATCGGCGCCGGCTTCTTCACGCGCAAAGGCCGCAGTCGCGGAGCCCGTCAAGCCTCCGCGCATGCAGCCGGCCGGGGAAAACGACGAATGATGCGCGATACTCGAATCCGCCGCTTGCCGATGGCGCTCTCAGCGCTGGTGGCGCTGGCGCTCGCAGTACTTCCATTGCCCTCTGCGCTCGATGTCTTGCGCCCGGATTTTCTGGTGCTGGTGGTCTTTTACTGGTCCATCGAGTCGCCGCGCGCCGGTGGACTTACATTGGCTTTCATTTCCGGCCTTGCGCTCGATGTCATCAAGGGCGTCGTGCTGGGTCAGCATGCGCTCGCGCTGACGTTGATGGCCGCTTGGGCCACGCATTTGCGGTTGAGATTGCGCGTCTTCTCCGTATTATCGCAGTCGCTGACCATTTTTGCCTTGCTGAGCGGATATCAGTTCATCCTGTTCTGGGTCGATGGCGCAACCGGGAATCCCGTCACGAACTTCGGCCGGTGGCTCGCACCGGTGATCGGGGCCGCGATTTGGCCATTTCTGGTCAGAACATTGAGTCGTCTGGGATGAGCGAGAAGTTAATTACGGGTTTGTAAATGCCCCGCCGCGTTCGCATCAAGGATCACTGGGCCGAGCAGCGTATCTTTACGATACGCGGCATCGTTGCCGGCATCGTTATCGGCGTCCTGCTGCTGACCGTTGCCGGGCGACTCTTTTATCTGCAGGTCATCAAATACGACTACTACGCCGAGCTGTCACAGGGCAATCGCGTGCACACCGACCCGATTCCGCCCAGCCGCGGTTTGATCTTCGACCGCAATGGCGTCGTCCTGGCCGATAATCTGCCGGCGTTTCAACTGGAATTGGTGCGCGAACAGGTCGGCGGGACCCAGGAACTCGACGCCGCCTTGGCGCGCTTGGTGGCCATTGGATTACTCGACGCGGAAGAGCTCAGCAGCATCAAGCGCACGATCCTGTCGCATCATGTCTATGAAAGCGTCCCCATCAAGCTGGCGCTCGATGATGACGAGATGGCCCGCTTCGCGGTGCATCGCTACGAATTCACGGGGGTAGACATCCGCCCGCGGCTTTCGCGGCATTACCCGTTCGGACCCATGGCGGTGCACGCCCTCGGTTATGTCGCCGCCATCAGCGAGCAGGATCTCAAGCGAATCGATTCGGCAACCTACGCCGGCACCACGCTGATCGGTAAACTCGGGGTCGAAGGCGCTTACGAAAGCGAATTGCACGGCACACCTGGATATCGCGAGGTCCTGGTGAACGCCGCCGGCCGGCCTGTCGAACGACAGGGAGCTTACACACCCAAGCTCGCCACGCGCCAGCCGATCGCAGGCGCCGATTTGATTCTCAGCCTGGATATGCGCCTGCAACGTGTCGCCGCGGAGGCCTTGGCGGGCAAGCGCGGCGCAGCCATCGCCATCGATCCGCACACCGGCGATGTCCTTGTGCTCGCCAGCACTCCGGGTTTCGACCCCAACGCGTTCGCGCGCGGTTTGACGACCAAGCAATTCGATGTGCTGCAAAACGATATCGACAAGCCGTTGATCAACCGCGCCTTGCGCGGCGCCTATCCGCCGGGCTCCACCGTCAAGCCGTTCTTTGCCCTGGCGGCGCTCAACTACGGCGTAATGACGCCGGAAAAAACCATCTTCTGTCCCGGCCACTTCATCCTGCCGGGCGCCAGTCATGTGTTCCACGACTGGAAACCCAAGGGCCACGGCACGGTTTCGATGCGCCACGCCATCATGCAATCCTGCGACGTGTATTTCTACACGGTGGCGCAGAAGCTCGGCATCGATCGCATGCATGATTTCATGACCCAGTTTGGCTTCGGCGATCCCACCGGGATCGATATACCCGGGGAGAAGCCCGGGCTCATGCCGTCTACTGAATGGAAGCGCCATGCCTACAAGCGACCCGCCGAGCAGGTGTGGTTTCCAGGCGAAACGATCAGCGTGGGCATTGGCCAGGGCTACATGCTGGCCACGCCCTTGCAGCTGGCCCACGCCGTCGCGGGCATCGCATCGCGCGGTCAGGTCTTCAAGCCGCGGCTGGTAGCGGGGGTGAGGGCGGCCGGCTCGAAGACCGTCACGCCGCGTCCGCTGTCGCCGGAGCGTCCCATCACCACAGTCAGCGCGGATCAATGGGGAGTCGTTTTTGACGGCATGGAGCTCGCCACGGGTCCCGGAGGCACGGCCGCCGTCGCCACGGCAGGAACTCCTTACAAGATTGCGGGCAAGACCGGGTCCGCGCAGGTCTTCACCGTCGGGGAGAACGAGAAATACAATGAGAAGCAGCTGTCGGAGCGAATGCTCGATCATGCCCTTTTCATTTCATTCGCTCCGGCCGAAGATCCGAAACTTGCGGTCGCGGTGTTGGTCGAGAATGGCAAGCACGGTGGCAGCGCCGCGGCGCCAATTGCCCGCAAAATTTTCGACGCCTACCTGTTGCCGGACAAAAAGCCATGATCTTTGATGAATTGTCCCAGTCGCGAACGCGCCGCACATTGACCGCCGGCGGCCGCACCTTGCGGGCGTTGGGCCTGGATGGGCCTTTGACGGGAGTGTTGGCGCTCATCGTCTGCATCGGCATTCTGGTGGTGTACAGCGCGTCCGGACAGAACTTGAAGATGGTCGAGCACCATTTGGCGAATATCGCCATTGCCGTGGCCGCACTGCTGGCCCTGGCGCGTCTGGCGACTCCGCAGTACCTGCGGCTGTTCGCACCGATCGCCTACGTCATCGGTATCCTGTTGTTGATCGTGGTCGCCTTGACTGGGCACATCGGCAAGGGCGCGCAGCGTTGGCTGGACATCGGCTTCATACGATTTCAGCCCTCCGAAATCATGAAGCTAGCGGTTCCCATGATGTGCGCTTGGTACATGCACGAGCGCCCGCTGCCGCCGACGTTCAAAGATTTGGTCGTGATGGGGATTGTGACCGCCATACCGACTGGGATGATCGCGGCCCAGCCGGATCTCGGAACGGCGTTATTGATCGCCGCCTCCGGCCTCATCGTCATGTTGCTCGCCGGGATGCACTTTCGGATCATATTGATATCGATACCGCTGCTCGGAGGAGCGGCATGGGCCGCTTGGCATTTCATTCATGACTACCAGCGCCAGCGCATACTGATGTTTTTGAACCCCGAGAACGATCCGCTGGGGGCGGGCTATCATATCATCCAGTCGCAAATCGCCATCGGTTCGGGCGGGGTGTTCGGCAAGGGATACATGAACGGTAGCCAGGCACAGCTGGAATTCCTGCCCGAGCGTTCGACCGACTTCATCTTCGCGGTCATAGGCGAGGAGTTCGGTCTGCTCGGTGAGCTGCTGATCCTGGCGCTCTACGGCGCGGTGATCGGGCGCGCGCTGTACCTGGCGATGCAGGGGCAAGATACATTTGCACGCCTGACGGGGGGCGCTATAGCATTGAGCTTCTTCGTTTATATATTCGTCAATTCCGGCATGGTAAGCGGCATCCTTCCCGTCGTCGGCGTGCCCTTGCCAATGATCAGCTACGGCGGTACGTCCATGGTCACATTGCTGGCGGGGTTCGGGATACTGATGTCGCTGCATTCGCATCGCAAGCTCATTGGGTCTTAGGAGCCTGTGTGAGTATTCCGCGTGACCTTACCCAAGGCAGATTTCGCTTCAGCCGAGGCGGAGCCGACGCGGTTGGGTCAACACCCAATGAGGAGGCGACAACGATGGATGAAGCGAAATCTGCCCGGTCCCGAAAGGTTGGCTGGGAGAGTGGCGTCTGCGGCGTTGCGCGGCTTGGCCGTAGTGCCGCTACGGCCTGCGCCGCGCGCCTTGCATCCGCTCGCTCTCCCAGCCAACGCGGCTCACGCGGAATGCTCAGACAGGCTCCCTGGATGCGCGCGCTGCACCGCTCAATGACCCTTATCCTCGCCGCAGCGGTCGCCGGCGCGGGCGCAAATCCCGCCGCCGCGTTCGACACGCATCGCACGGACGTCAAGAGCTTCATTGCGCAGATGGCGGATCAGTATTCCTTCAAGAAAAGGCAGCTGCGCAAGTTGCTGGCGGCCGCACAATTTCAGCCGGCCATCCTCGAAGCCATGGACCGGCCGGCCGAGAAGGCGAAGTTGTGGTACGAGTATCGCTCGCTGTTCGTCAGTGAACGGCGCATCCGCGAGGGCACGGAATTCTGGCTCGCTCACCGGCAAGCGCTGGACCGGGCGAGCGTCAGCTCGGGCGTCGCACCGGAATACCTGGCTGCCATCCTCGGGGTCGAAACCTATTACGGGCGCCTGACCGGTTCGTACCGGGTGCTCGACGCCTTGGCGACGCTGGCGTTCGACTATCCGGCGCGGTCGAAGTTTTTTCGTGACGAGCTCGAACAGTTCTTTTTGCTGACGCGCGACTTGAAGTTGGATCCGCTGACCGTCAAGGGATCCTACGCGGGCGCGATGGGCGCCCCCCAGTTCATGCCGTCGAATTACCGACGCTATGCGGTCGATGCGGACGCGGACGGGCACGTCGATCTTTGGACCGATTGGTCGGATGTTTGTGCGAGCGTGGGCAACTACCTGAAAGAACACGGGTGGAATCCCGGCGAGCCCGTTCTGGGCGAAGCAAATGTCGATCCCGATAAAATCGCGGATCTGGACGGCCGCAAGCTCGTTCTGGAGGAGACGGTCGGTTCTTTGCAGGCGAAAGGCGTGAGCTTCGACAGTTCGCTGCCGCCCGAGGCGCCTGCGCTGCTGATTGCAGTCGATGAAGCCGATGGCGTGCATTGGCGCGTGGGTTACAACAACTTCTATGTCATCACACGCTACAACCACAGCACACTGTACGCGATGGCCGTGTATGAGCTCGCCGCTGCGGTCAAGCAGCGCATCCTGATGATCGATGCGCCGCGCCCCAGTGATGCGGCTGCGCGCCCCGTGACCGCCGCCAGTCCGGCCGTTGCCGCCGGCGATGCAGCTCTTCTCGACGCAAAACCGTGAATTCCGATCGCGCACATGTAATTTCCGCGGCGGCAGTAGCGGTTGGCTTGAGCGGCTGCTTCAGCGCGCCTCAGCGGGTCGAACCGCAAGCGCCACCGGCAGCACCCGCCGCGGCGCCTCCCGCGGTGGCGCAGGCCGTTCCCGACGCCGTGCCGCGAATTGAGCCGCGCTCGCGCTATGGCAATCCGCCGTTCTACGATGTCTTTGGCCAACGCTACTATGTTCTGTCCTCGAGCGCCGCCTACGTCGAACGCGGTGTCGCATCATGGTACGGTCCGGGGTTTCACAAGATACGAACATCGACCCGCGAGCCCTACGATATGTACGGCATGACGGCCGCGCATAGAACGCTGCCATTGCCCGCCTACGTGCGCGTCACAAATTTGCAAAACGGCCGCAGCGTCGTGGTTCGCGTCAACGACCGCGGCCCCTTCGTCGGCAATCGCATCATCGACTTGTCCTATACGGCCGCGGCCAAGCTCGATATGCTGCGTGACGGCACGGCGATGGTCGAAGTGCGCTCGATTGATCCGACGATCGAGCCGGCCATCCCAAGGAATGAACCCGCTGCGCCGCTGCTGGCGAACGCCGCACTGGCAGCCGTGGGCATACCCACGGCCCTCGCCGCCCCCGCACCCACCGCCGTGCCCACCGCCGTGCCCACCGCCGTGCCCATCTCGGCGTCCGCGCCGGCGCCCGAGGTCACCCTCTTCGTGCAAGCCGGCGCCTTCGCCGACCCTGCGAATGCAGAACGCTTGGCCGCCAAATTGCGCAGCGCCGGTTATGGAAACGTTTTCGTGCGCGATGACTTGATCGCGGGCCGCAAGATGTACCGCGTGCGCATCGGTCCGGTTCCGGACGTTCCGCAGTTCGACCGCATCGTCGACGCGCTTGCGCATGTAGGCGTACGTGATGCGCATCTTGCGCTGAATTAGCCTTCGTTAGCCTACAGTGCCGCGTCAATCGCCGGTAAACTCAATCACTTTTTCAAGGTATTCGTCCATCATGCTTCGTACCCTGCTGAGCTTGGCGCTGCTCACCACGCTTGCCGCTGCCTCGGTCTTTGCCGGCACGCCGATACCGACTGCGCCTGCAGTCGACGCGCGCTCCTATATCCTCGTTGATTACCGCACCGACGAGCCGCTGGCTGCACAGAACGCGACGGCACGGATGGAACCCGCAAGCCTCACCAAGCTGATGACCGCATACATCGTTTTTCAGGAACTCGCCGCCGGAAAGCTCAAGCTCGATGAGCCGGTGATCGTGAGCGAGAACGCCTGGCGCTCCGAGGGCTCCCGCACGTTCATCGAACTGGGCAAGCCGGTATCGGTCGAGTTCCTGATATTGGGAATGATCGTGCAGTCCGGCAACGACGCCACGATTGCGCTGGCAGAACGCGTGGCGGGGACCGAAGAGACTTTCGCGCAGCTGATGAACGCCAACGCCAAACGTCTCGGCATGACCGGCACGCATTTCGAAAACAGCTCCGGACTGCCGGCTCCGAACCACTACACGACGGCCAGCGATATGTCGCTGCTCGCCATCGCCATGATCCGCGACTTTCCTCAGTTCTATAAGTGGTACTCGGTGCGCGAATTCGAATACAACGGCATCAAACAACAAAATCGCAACGGCCTGCTGGACCGCGACCCGAGCGTTGACGGTTTGAAGACGGGCCATACCGACGCCGCCGGCTATTGCCTGGTAACGTCTGCGCTGCGCGATGGGATGAGATTGGTTTCGGTAGTTCTTGGATCCACGAGCATGAAAGGCCGCGAGAACGCCAGCGCCGCATTGCTGAACTATGGCTTTACCTTTTACGATACCAAACTGATCGTCAAGGGCGGCACCAAGCTCGCCACGACGCGGGTCTGGAAGGCGGCAACTTCGCCGGTCGATGTCGGCATCAAGGACGATCTCTACATTACGCTGCCTCGCGGCGAGTCCAATGACGTCAAGACAGCTCTCGAGGTGCAGCCGCGCTTGATCGCACCGCTGGCGCGCGATGCCAATGTGGGTCAACTGCGCGTATTCACCGGCAATCAGACCCTCGAGACGCTGCCCGTGCACCCCTTGAACGGCGTCGCGGCCGGAGGTTGGTGGCAGCGGCTCATCGACACAATCCGGCTTTGGTTTGCTTGAGCATGCCGCTGTCCATTTGCTTTTTGAACGGCGAATACCTGCCGCTGGCCGAAGCGCGAGTCTCGCCCTTGGACCGCGCATTTTTGTTTGCCGATGCGGTGTACGAGGTCGTGCCGGTGTATGGCGAACGGCCGTTCCGGTTGCGCGAGCACCTCGACCGGCTCGTCCGCAGCTTGGCCGGGATAGGCATGCACTCTCCCTTGTCGCATGTCGAATGGGGTGAGGTGTGTCGCGAGCTCATCTCACGAAACGGCGGTGGGGACCAGTATCTGTATATACAGGTCACTCGCGGCGCGGAGTTCGGGCGTAATCACGTTTGGCAGCAGGGGCTGAAGCCGACGCTATTTGCATTCGCCACGGCCCTCGAGCCGCCCTCCCCTCAGATGCTGGAACGGGGCGTATCGGCCGTGACCGCAGCGGACACTCGTTGGGCGCGACGCGACATCAAATCCACTGCGCTGCTCGCGAATATCCTGCTGAAGAAACTCTCCGCCGATGCCGGCGCATTTGAAACCATCATGCTCGAGCACGGAGAGCTCACCGAAGGATCCTCCACCACGGTTCACGTCATCGCGCAGGGAGCGATCTACACGCCGCCGAACGGGCACCAAATTCTTCCCGGCACGACGCGCGACGTAGTCGGCGAACTCGCGGGCCGCCTGGGGGTTCGCAGCCAAAGCGGTCGCGTCACGGAGACGCAGTTGCGCGCTGCAGACGAGATTTGGCTTGCGTTTTCGACTCGCGGCATCCTGCCGGTTACCCTGCTCGACGGTCGCCCCATCGGTGACGGCACACCCGGCCCGCTGTTCAGACGGATGTATGCCGCTTTCGTCGACTACAGGCGCGAGCTCGCCGGAACGCCGCCTCTATGAGTGACTCGGCGCTGCAATTTCCGAGCGAGTTTCCCATCAAAGTCATGGGCCGCCGCGACAGCGATCTGCGCGCACTCACGCAGACAATCATCGAGCGCCACGCAGGGCCGGTACTCGAGTCGAGCGTACGGGTGCGCACCAGTGGAGACGGTAATTTCTTGGCGGTGACGTATTTGGTGCTCGCGAGCAGCCGCGAGCAACTCGACGCGATCTACCGGGAACTCACCGCCTGCAAATCGGTGCTGATGGCGCTGTGAACGAACCCCAATTGCCGCAGTAAATGCGGAGTGAGCCCGGTAGCCGCCGCGCCGACATCGCAGCCGGCACCGAGGTCCCGAAGCCGCGTGACGGCGAGTCCGGGATAGCCGCATACGTTGATTCGTTCGAACGGCTTGAGATCCACCGACACATTGAGCGCCAACCCGTGATAACTGGCGCCGCGGCGAATGCGCAAACCTATGCTCGCAAGCTTCGCGCCGTTGACGTACACCCCGGGAGCCTGACGCGACCCGCTCGCCGCCACCCCCAACTCGGCCGCGTAGGCGATGACGGCGCTCTCGAGCGCCACGACGAGTTGCCGCACTCCGAGCGCGCGGCGCCGCAGGTCGATGAGCGGGTAAACCACGAGCTGACCGGGGCCGTGATAGGTTACCTGACCGCCGCGGTCGATTTGCACCACCGGGATGTCGCCCGCCGCCTTGATGTGCTCGCGACTCGCATTGAGTCCCAATGTAAATACGGGAGGATGCTCCAGAAACCAAATTTCGTCGGGAGTCGACATGTCGCGCTCGTCGGTAAAACGCTGCATCGCCCGCCAAGTGGACTCATAAGGGACGAGCCCGAAATGACGAATCAGCGGCGCATCGCTCATGAGCCTATGTGGCGAGCGAGCGCCTGCTCGGCGCGGTAGCTCGAGCGCACCAGAGGGCCCGACACGCATTCCAAGAATCCCAGATGGAGCGCCCATTCGCGATACTGCGTGAATTGATCAGGGGTCACGAAGCGCTCGACATTCAAGTGGTTCGGTGTGGGCCGCAGATACTGGCCCAGCGTCAGGATATCGACCGCCGCGGCACGCAGATCGACCATCGTCTCGCGGATTTCGGCATCGGTTTCGCCCAAGCCCAGCATCAGGCTCGTCTTGGTGAGCACCGCAGGCCGGTAGGCCTTCGCACCCTTGAGCACATCGATGGTTTGTCGATAACCGGCGCGCGGATCCCGTACCTTGCCCGTGAGGCGATCAACGGTCTCGACGTTTTGCGCGAATACATCCAATCCCGAGTCCATCACGGTCCGCACGTCTTGCATCACGCCCGCGAAATCCGGAGTCAGCGCCTCGACCGCGGTGCCGGGGTTGCGCCGCTTGATCGCGCGAATCGATGCTGCGTAATGTGCAGCCCCGCCGTCGGCCAGGTCGTCCCGATCGACCGACGTGAGCACCACATACTTGAGGCCCATCAATTCGACGGAGCGGGCGACATTTTCGGGTTCTTCGTGATCCAACCAGCCTCGCGGATTGCCGGTATCCACCGCACAAAACCGGCAGGCACGCGTGCAGACGGCGCCCATCAACATGATGGTCGCGGTTCCTGCATTCCAGCACTCGCCGATGTTCGGGCACCTGGCCTCCTCGCAGACGGTGCTCAGCCGGTGTTCGCGAACGATTTGCTTGACCGACTCAAACTTGGGCCCAGTGGCCAAAGGCGCCCGCAACCAAGAAGGCTTGCGGCCGACGATGAGTGCCGAGGAGCCGGCCGACGCCGTCTTAATGCCGTCTTTTATCGCTGTAAATCCTTGAGGCGTCGTGTATTTTTCGCCACTTCGGGCCGCTCGTTGCTCCTTCAGGATAGGAATGCCTTTGAATTCCGACATGCTGCGATTGTACCCCACGGAGCCTGCCTGCGCGTGAGCCGCTTTGGGATGCTTCAGACGGGTTCCTAGGCGTTCAAAGCCTGCAGCCGCTCCGCTGTGCCCACGTCCTCCCAAACTCCGGTGTACAGCTGCGCGGTGCAGCGTTGCGCCGCCATCGAGCGCAGCAGCAGCGGTTTTAAGGGGAACACCCCATCGACGCAGTCCGCGAAAAACGGCCTCCGATACACCGCGATGCCGGCAAATGTGTATTGCACGGCGGCGCTCGGCAGCGCAAGTCCCTGTGCCATTCCAAAATCTCCGCTGGGGTGCTGCGGCGGATTCGGCACCAGAACCAAATGCGCATCCCGATCTCGCGCCAGGCCGGCCTGCCGGAAAGGAAAGTCCGTGAATATGTCTCCGTTCACGACCAGAAAAGCGCCGGGGCCTAGATACGGCAAGGCGCGGAATATACCTCCCGCCGTCTCCAGTGCGCGCGGCGCCTCGTCGCTGTAAGTCAGCGTCACCCCGTAGCGCGAGCCGTCACCCAAGAACTCGCGGATCATCGATCCCAGCCAGTCGAGATTGATCACGATTCGCTCGAGGCCGGCAGCGGCAAGCCGCTCGACGTGATGTTCGATCAACGGCTTGCCGCGCACGCTCAATAAGGGCTTCGGGATATGATCCGTCAGCGGCCGCAGGCGCTCGCCGCGTCCGGCGGCGAGGATCATCGCGGTGCGCGGCTGCTCGATGGCCGTACCGGGCGTCGTCCCGCTCGTCATGGGGCGCGGACGCGCGCCTGAGCGGCGTGAAACAGCGGATCGATGTACGCGGCGATGTAATCTGCAAACTCCGCCGTCTCGGGGTAGAGCACCGCCGCCGCCCGGGCGTATCCCAGCACGCGGGGCAAATCCCCGAGGTACCCGGATTTGCCGTCGCGATAGTACAGCCGCGCGAATATGCCCAGCACCTTGATGTGCCGCTGCAGGCCCATGAGATCGAACCAGCGAATGAACTCGCGCTCCTCGGCATCCAAGGCGAATCCGGCGCGCAACAGCTGTTCGCGATACTGCAAGACCCAAGTGTGTACGCGTGCAGGCGGCCAGGCGATGTAGCAATCCTTGAGCAGCGAAACCAGATCGTAGGTGACGGCGCCGTACACCGCGTCCTGAAAATCGAGGATTCCGGGGTTGGCATCCTCGTTCACCAGCAAGTTTCGCGAATGATAATCCCGATGCACGAACGTCGCGGGTTGCGCCAACGCGCTCTGCACCAGGACCTCAAATAGCCGATCGAGCATGCCGCGCTCGGTGCCGCTCACCTTGATCCCTAGATGGCGGCTCAAGAACCATTCCGGCATGAGCTCCATTTCGCGCAACAGCAAGGTGCGGTCGTAGGGCGGCAAGGTGCGTGCGGCGCCGGCGCCGGCGGTTTGCATTTTGAGCAGCGCGGTCAATGCATCGGCGTACAGGCGATCGACTTCACGCTTTGCGAGGAGCTCATCGAGGTACAACCGTGTGCCCAGATCCGACAGCAACAACAGTCCCTGCCGCAGGTCCCGCGCGAGCAGGATCGGCACGTTCATGCCGATGCCGGCCAGCATCTGCGCAACGCCGACGTACGGCGCGAGCGCTTCCTTATCGGGCGGCGCATCCATCACTATGTAGGTATCGGCGCCGCGGGTGAGGCGAAAATATCGGCGAAAGCTCGCGTCGGCCGAAGCCGGTTCGATCCGACTGCCGGCAAATCCAAGGTCGTCCATGACCCATCGAGTCAGCAGCGCCAGGCGGGAATCGCTTGCATCCGCTACATCCATGCTTGACCATTCGTACACCGCAAATGCGGCGGTTCAAGTATACCGACTAAGGCGATTCACTTTGCCCACTGCTTCTCATGTTCGAGCCGCATTGGCTGTTTTTTCATGCCTTCTGGCGACTTCCTGGGTTCGCGCCGGCGATATGTGCCCCGCGCCGCCCAAGCACAAACAAGCGCCGGCGACGCCCATTCCCGCCGGCGATCACCGTATTCGGATCGAGAGCGACGCCGCATCGATCACTGCCGAAGGCTACGCGGTATTGACCGGTCACGTACAGGCCCATCAGGACGCGCGCAGCGTCGCGGCGGACTCGGTTACGTACGATGAAAAGACGGGCAAATTGGTGGTCAAGGGTGCCGTGGACTTCGAGGATCCGAAGCTCGGCATCAAGAGCGACACCGGCACCTACGATGCGCTGGGCGGAGCGGATTTCAACGACGCCAATTTTCGGATCTTCGACCGCAATGGCCGCGGCTTTGCGAAGAATATGGCGGTTCATCCGAACGGCGAGGTCGATCTGGCGCAGGTCCGGTATACCACCTGTCCCGTGGGCAACCAGGATTGGATGCTGCAAGCGTCCTCGATCAATCTGGACACCGATGGCCAGGAAGGGACTGCGCACCACGTGATCATGCGGTTCAAAGGCGTTCCCATTCTCTACACGCCGTATATCTCGTTTCCTCTGGGCGATGAGCGCAAGAGCGGCGTCCTGTTCCCGAGCTTCGGGCATTCCACCAACAACGGCTGGCAGCTCGAGGCGCCCTACTATTTCAATCTGGCGCCGAATTACGATCTGACCGTGACGCCCGGCTATTTGTCCGCTCGGGGTGTGCAGCTCGGCGGCGAATTTCGCTTTCTGACGGCGAGCTCACATGGCCAAATAGAAGAGAACTTCCTGCCGAATGACGCGATCGAACACAGTGATCGCGCCTACCTTCACATCACCGATATCACCAACTTGACGCAGGAGCTGCGTTTCGATACGGACATCGCCAGCGTCAGCGACAGCAGTTATTTTGAGGATTTTGCGGTGGGCGCGGATCAGACCAGCGTCACCTTCCTCGAACGCCGCGCCGAGCTGCTGTACTACGACGATGCATGGCGCATACGCGCTCAGCTGCAAAACTTCCAGACCATCGATACCTCGCTCGATGCCGGCGACCGGCCGTATTCGCGCGTGCCGCGAGTGGAAGCCCTTGGCTTCTGGCCGCTTTTCAACAGTCGATTTGAGTTTGCGCTCGACAGCGAGGTCACCAATTTCATACGCGAAGTCGGTCCTGCCGGCGTGCGTCTGGATCTGTCTCCGGAACTGCGCTGGGCGGACCGCGCGGCCGGATACTTCTTCATACCCGCCATCGGTTATCACTTCACGCAATATGATTTGCAATATGCCTCCGTCGGCGATCCGAGTACGCCCACTCTGAGCCTGCCCTACGCGCGCCTCGACACGGGGTTGATATTCGAACGGGACGCGGGCTCGGAGGGGCAGCGCACCCAGACCTTGGAGCCGCGCCTAGTCTACAGCTACGTACCGTACCGCAATCAAAATGAGCTGCCGATTTTCGACACCGGGCAACCGGACATGAACCTGGTCGAGCTGTTTCGCACCAATCGATTCGTCGGCGGTGACCGCATCGGCGATGCCAACCAGATCGCCTTCGGCTTGACCACGCGGTTGTTCAATCAAGAAACGGGGGTTCAGTACTTGTCGGCAACCATCGGCCAGATTCGCTACCTCACGCTCCCACGGGTGTTCTTGCCCGACGAAATCACGCAGACCTTGCCTGGGCAGACGCTCACCACCTTGCCCGGACAGCAGTCTCTGGTCATCTTGCCGGGGCAAAATCTGCCGACTTTGCCGGGGCAAACTCTCTCGAGCATCCCCGGGGAGACGCCCGAGGTCTACCGCGCCTCGGACATCGTGAGCGAGGTGTCGTTGACGGCGTACAAGAACTGGAGCGTCAACTTGGATTACCAGTGGAACCCCTACACCTCGCAGAGCGACAAAACGGAGGTTTTGATCCAGTATCGCCCCGATCCGACCAAAGTCGTAAACCTCGGCTATCGCTTCCAGCAGGACGTCCTGAAGCAATACGACGGCTCCTTTGCCTGGCCGATTGCCGGCCACTGGAACGCCGTCGGCCGCTGGGTCTATTCGCTGCAGGACCGGGAAACCATCGAACAATTGGCCGGATTTGAATACAAAAGCTGCTGCTGGCGGATTCAGGTGTTGCAACGCCGCTATCTCACCAACCGGACCGGGGGACTCAACACCTCGATTGCATTACAATTGGAACTGACGGGCCTAAGCTCGGTCGGAAAGCCTGCTACCTTCCTGTCGAAGGAAATCAGTGGATATTCGACCCGCGACCCCAATGACCCCAATGCACAGTAGCCTCAAATCCTGCTCATGAAAACTCACGAAAGTAAGCGACGTATGTGTAAATCAGCGGCTCTTTGCTGCCTCTTGACGGCGTCCATCCTTATTGTGCCGGGGGCCCGTGCGCAGACCCGGGATATCAGCGTGCACGGTGATCTGCTCGACCGCATTGCGGCCATAGTGAACGACGGCCTGGTGCTCAAGAGCGAGTTGGACGAGCAGATGGATGCAGTCACGAAGCGGCTGAAGGAGCAGAAAGTGGAGCTGCCGCCTGAAAGCGTGCTGCGGCAGCAGGTGCTCGACCGCCTGATTTTGCAGGAGATACAGTCGCAGCGCGCCAAGCGGGTCGGTCTGACCATCTCGGATGAGCAGCTGAACGGCGCGCTGCAAGAGATTGCCCAACGCAACAAGATTCCGTTCGACCAATTGCCCACCGCCCTCGCCGCTCAGGGAGTGGACTACAAGCAGTATCGCGAGTCCATGCGCAAGGAGCTCACGCTGAGCACCTTGAGGCAACGCGACGTGATCGCCCACATCAACGTGACGCCGCACGAGCTGGAGCAATATCTCGAGCGCCAGCAGTCGGCGGCGTCGAACGATGAGTTCAACGTGTCGCATATTCTGCTGTCCCTGCCCGCGGCCGCCACGCCGCAGCAGCTCGATGCAATCGCTCACAAAGCGCAGGACATAGCCGCGCGCGCCGCCAAGGGCGAAGACTTCGGGGAACTGGCGATCGCCAATTCGAACAGCCAAACGGCGTTGGATGGCGGCCAGCTGGGCTGGCGCAAAGGCAGCCAGCTGCCGCAATTCATTCTCGAGCTCGTCACCAAGATGAAGCCCGGCGAGGTGAGTGAGCCCGTGCGCACGCCGAGCGGCTTTCACATCGTAAAGCTCAATGAGCGCCGCAGCGGCGAGGCGCAGGTGATCATCAACCAAATCCACGTACGGCACATCTTGATGAAGCCGAACGAGCTGGACGATGATGCAACCGTTCGAGAGAAGTTGAACAAGCTGCGCGATCGCATTTTGAAGGGCGAGGATTTCGCGGGCATTGCCTCGACGACTTCCGAAGATCCGGGATCCGCGCCGGACGGCGGCGACCTCAGTTGGACCGGCCCGGGCACCTTCGTTCCGGAATTCGACAAGGCAATCGCCGATCTCAAGATGAACGAGATCAGTCAACCCTTCAAAACTCGGTACGGCTGGCACATCGTGCAAATGCTGGGCACCCGTACGTACGATAGCACCGACGACGTGCGCCGCCAGCGGGCGTTTGCCGCGATCCGCGAGAGCAAGGCGGACGAGGAGACCGAGCTTTGGCTGCGCCGGCTACGCGACGAAGCATTCGTCGAAATCAAGATGTAGTGTACGTACCGCGAATCGTCATCACCTCGGGTGAGCCGGCGGGAATTGGGCCGGATGCCTGCGTCCTTCTGGCCCAGAACGATTGGCAGGCCGACCTCGTGGTGGCGGCTGATGCCTCGTTGTTGGCGGCGACCGCCGCGGAATTGGGCATGGCGCTCACGATTGAAATCTACGACCCAACGCGACCGACGCATGCGCATCGCGCCGGCATCCTCCAAGTGATGCATGTGCCGACGGCGCAGCCGGTGACCGCGGGCGAACTCGATCTGCGCAACGCTCCCTATGTCATTGCGATGCTCGATCGCGCTTGCGACGGGTGCATGAACGGCGAATTCGCGGCGATGGTGACGGCGCCGGTACAAAAGAGCACGCTCATGGAGGCAGGCTTTGCATTCACGGGGCATACCGAATATCTGGCCGAGAGGACCCGTGCGGCGTTGCCGGTCATGATGCTGCAGAGCCCCGGATTGCGGGTCGCCCTGGTCACCACCCATTTGGCGCTGGCCGATGTGCCGCGGGCGATCACGGCGGAGCGCCTGCGTGCGACGCTGCGTATCGTGCACACGGACCTGGAGCGGCATTTCTCCTTGGACGCGCCGCGTATTGCGGTTCTGGGCTTGAACCCGCACGCCGGAGAATCCGGTCACTTGGGGCGCGAGGAAATCGATGTGATACAACCGGTGATACGGCAGTTGCGGACCGAAGGTTGTGACCTGCGTGGCCCGATCCCGGCCGATACGGCCTTCACGCCGCAGTTCCTCGCAACCGTCGATGTGTTGGTGGCCATGTACCACGATCAAGGCCTGCCGGTGATCAAGCACGTGGGATTCGGCAACGCGGTGAACGTCACCCTGGGATTGCCGATCCTGCGCACCAGCGTCGATCACGGCACCGCGCTGTCCCTGGCGCGCACCGGCAGAGCGGACAGCGGGAGCCTGCGCGCGGCGTTGGCGCTGGCGATTGATTTGGCAAGCGAGGACGATAGCGGTTCGTAAACGTTTCGGCCAGCATTTCTTGCACGATCCAGGGGTCATTCGCCGCATCATCGATGCCGTGGCGCCGGCGAGCGGCGAGCGCATCGTCGAGGTGGGGCCGGGCCGCGGCGCCCTCACCTGGAGCTTGATGGAGCGCGCCAGGGACTTGGATGTGATCGAGATCGATCGCGAACTAGCCCGCTCGCTGCAAGCGGATTCTCGTGCGCAGGCGCACTTGCGGGTGCACGTCGAGAATGTGCTCGACACCAATTTCGTGCGCTTGCGCGGTGATGGTCCGCCGCTGCGGATCGTGGGGAACCTACCTTACAATATCTCGACGCCTCTGCTGTTTCACCTCCTGGATCAGCGCGCCGCTATAGCCGACATGCACTTTATGTTACAAAAGGAGGTGGTGGACCGCATGGCGGCAGAGCCCGGGGGAAAGGAATATGGCCGCTTGACCGTGATGCTCGCCGCTTACGCAGCAGTGGAGGGTCTCTTCGACGTGGGGCCGGGGGCGTTTCAGCCGCGACCGAAGGTATGGTCTGCCGTCGTGCGCTTGCGGCCGAGCCCGCAGCCGCGCTTCGCCATCGGCAGCGACGGCGTACTGCGAGCCTTGGTCACCGCCGCTTTCTCCCACCGACGCAAGACGTTGCGCAACGGCTTGAAGGGTCTGTTGACCGGTGAGGACATCGAGACTTGCGGCATCGATCCGCAACTGCGTCCGGAAACTCTCGCGCCGGCGCAATTCGGTCGGCTTGCCGCCCATTACTGTCAGCTGCATGGCGATGCAATCAGACAAAGCGCTTGAGTCGCCGCGCACTCAGGATTACTTTAAGCTGAATGTCCGCTTACCAAAAGGTCTTGGTGCTCTTGGACCTGTCCGGCGACAGCGACCGGGTGTTCATTGCCGGGCGCGACTTGGCGGCGTACTCGAACGCTTCGATCGTCGCCTTGCATGTCGTGGAATTCGTGCCTGTCGAATCCATGAGCGAGTCGCTGATACCGACGATGCAGATCGAAGAGGAGCTGGTCAAGCGCTCGCGCGAAAGGCTCAACGAGCTCAGCGTGCGGCTTGGGGCCGAGCGCACGAACTGCAGGGTGGAAGTCGGCAATACCAAAGCGGAGATTTTGCGGGTAGCCGAAGAGGAGCACGCGGATTTAATCGTAGTCGGCAGCCGCGAGCGGCACGGCTTGGCGATTCTCGTCAATTTTACCGAGGACACGGTCTTGCACGCGGCGCACTGCGACGTGCTTGCGGTGCGTCTTTCTTAATTTTTTTTGGCTAGCAAGTTATGACATCCGAGCGCGGAAATCCAAGAATTCGTGTTGAGGTCGAGACCTCTTATATCGAGGAGCAGTCCGATCCGCGCGACAAGCGCTTTGTATTCTCGTACACGATCACCATTCGCAACGAGGGGCAAGTTCCGGCGCGTCTGCTCACTCGCCATTGGATCATCACCGATGCCAACGGCAACGTGAAGGAGACGCGCGGCGATGGAGTAGTCGGCGAGCAGCCCTACCTGAAGCCCGGCCAGGGATTTCGCTATTCCAGCGGCGCGGTCATCGAGACGCCCGTCGGCACCATGCAGGGCAGCTATCAGATGATGGCCGACAATGGACAGCAATTCGACGCGCCGATCGCACCGTTCAGGCTGGCGATACCCGGAGTGCTGCACTAGGAAAATGTCGCTCTACGCAATCGGCGACGTGCAGGGCTGCGCTGCCGAACTCGATGCGCTGCTCGAGGAGATACGCTTCTCGCCGGACCGCGACCGGCTTTGGTTCGTGGGGGATCTGGTCAATCGCGGACCCGCATCGCTGCAGGTTTTGCGGCGCGTCCGAGCCTTGGGAGCGGCCGCAACGATCACGCTGGGCAACCACGATCTGCACCTATTGGCCGTGGCGCACGGGTGCGCGCGCCTGCGCCTCGACGACACGCTGACGGAGATATTGGCCGCACCCGACCGCGACGTGTTGCTCGAATGGCTCATGCATCGGCCGCTATTGCACGAGGATCGCACGCTCAATCTGTGCTTGCTGCACGCGGGCTTGCCTCCTCAGTGGGACATGCCGGCGGCGCGAGGCTGCGCGCGGGAGTTCGAGCGCGCCTTGCAGCTCGATCCGAAGAAGCTGCTCAGGCAGATGTACGGCGACAAGCCCGATCGTTGGGCCGATGGTCTGAGCGGAGCGGAGCGGCTGCGGTTCACCGTCAATTGCTTCACGCGGCTGCGCTATGTGGACGCGGGCGGTCGATTGGCGCTGCGCGTCAAGGGCGCACCGAAAGCAGCCCAGCGCGATTCGCTGATTCCATGGTTCGAGGCCCCGCAGGCTCGCTGGCGCGGCCCTCGAATCGTGTTCGGCCATTGGTCGACGTTGGGATTTTTCAGCAACGCGGACGTCATCGGACTCGACACGGGATGCGTCTGGGGAGGGAGCCTGACGGCCATACAGTTGGATGCGCCGGACGCCGAGCCGGTGTGCATCGAATGCAAGGCGGCGAGGAGCCCGTCTGAGTAATCCGCGTAAACCCTTCGGGACCGGGTGCGATTTCCGGTTTCGACCGCGCCGATGAAGGCGAAGTTTCGCGACCCCGCTATAATGCGGCCATGCAAATGTCGGCCCCGTTCAACCTGCGCGTGTGGATCGATCAAAATCGCGGCCGGCTCAAACCGCCGGTCGGCAACAAGCTGCTGTTCGAGGACAGCGAGTTCATCATCATGGCCGTGGGCGGCCCAAACTCACGCAGGGATTTTCATCATGATCCCGGCGCGGAGTTCTTCTTCCAACTGGAGGGAGATATGGTGCTCCGGACCATCCAATCGGGCCGCCTCACCGATGTGCCGATCCGCGAAGGGGAGGTATTCCTGCTGCCGCCCGAGGTACCCCATTCGCCGCAGCGCCCTGCAGGCAGTGTCGGAATCGTCGTGGAACGGCGCCGCGGTCCCGGTGAATTGGACGGCTTCTCGTGGTACTGTGAGAATTGCGGCAATTGCTTATACCTGGAACGCGTCGCTGTCCACGACATCGTGACGCAGCTGCCGGACATTTTTTCGCGGTTTTATTCGAGCATGGAAAAGCGCACCTGTGCCTCATGCGGAACCGTGCTGCAGGCGCCGGCCGGATGACCGCCGCCGACCGAGCGTAGTCTGCCAAACCCGGATCTCAACGCGCCGAGCGCGCACAGGCAAGATGCGCACGATCCGTTGGCGGCGTTCGCGGCTGAGTTTCATCACCCGCAAGACGCAGCCGGTCGCAGGATGGTGTATCTGTGCGGTCATTCTCTCGGGCTGCAGGCCAAATCGACCGAGGAATACGTCGCGCAGGAATTAGCCGATTGGCGGCGCTTGGCTGTCCTGGGGCACCACGAAGCGAAGCGTCCGTGGATCAGTTATCACGAGCGGGCCACGCGCGCGCTGGCCGAATTGGTCGGTGCCGGCGAGGCCGAAGTCGTCGCGATGAATTCCCTGACCGTGAATCTGCACCTGATGATGGTCAGTTTTTTCCGGCCCGACGGCGAGCGCAACCGCGTGCTCATCGAGAAATCCGCGTTTCCATCCGACCGTTACGCGATCGTTTCACAGCTCGAGTTTCACGGACTCACTGCCGCGGAGCACTTGATCGAGGTCGCGCCACGCACCGGCGAACGCATTCTTCGGACGGAGGATCTCATCGCGTGCCTGGAGCATGAGGGTCCCCGGTTGGCGCTCGTTCTATTGCCCGGCGTGCAGTATCTCACCGGACAGGCCTTGGATCTTGCCCCGCTCATCGCCGCCGCACGCGGCACCGGCGCCAGCGTCGGTCTCGACCTTGCGCATTCGGTCGGCAATATGCCCTTGCGCTTGCATGATTGGAATGCCGATTTCGCCGTTTGGTGCAGCTACAAGTATCTGAATGCGGGGCCCGGTGCCGTGGGCGGCTGCTTCGTTCACGAGCGCCATGCCGAGCGCCACGACTTGCCGCGCTTTGCCGGATGGTGGGGACACGATAAGTCGACCCGGTTCGAGATGAGGCCTCAATTCGTTCCCATTCCGGGCGCCGAGGGCTGGCAGATCAGCAATCCGCCGGTGTTGTCCACTGCCCCGCTGTTGGCTTCACTCGATGTCTTTCAGCGCGCAGGCATCGCGAGGCTGCGCCAGAAGTCGATTTCCCTCACAGGGTTTCTGCAGCGCTTGATCGAAGACCGGCTCCCCGAAGCGGTTCGAATCGTCACCCCCGGCGCAACTCACGAGCGTGGCTGCCAACTAAGCCTGCAGCTCGCGCTTCCCGCGCCTCGGGCCAAGCGCTGCCACGAACGTCTGATTGCGGCCGGCGTGATCGGCGATTGGCGCGAGCCCGATATTCTGCGCTGGGCGCCTGTTCCGCTCTACAACTCGTACCAAGACGTCTTCACGGCCGCCGACGCTCTGGCCCGCGTGGTCGGCTCGTGAGCTTCGCTCGCGAGTCCGTATCCATCATCGGCGCGGGACCGACCGGCGCGCTGCTCGCGATTCTGCTTGAGCGCCGCGGCGTGCGGGTGACGCTCTATGAAAGTCGTCCCGACCCGAGTAGCGGAGCCGGCGCATCAGGCAGGTCCATCAATTTGGCGCTGGCGGATCGCGGCATACACGCGCTCAAATTGGCCGGCGTCTTCGATGACATCGGAAGCACGCTGGTGCCGATGCGAGGCCGATTCGTTCATCAACAGGACGGATCCAGCTCACTGCAGCCTTACGGCCGGCGACCGAGCGAAGTCATCTACTCCATTTCGCGGCATCGGCTCAATCAGGCGCTGTTGAGCGTTGCGCTGCGGCAGCCGGGCGTGACCGTGAATTTCGAGCATCGTCTGGAAGATGCGGATTTCGACAAGCGGGTCGCGCATGTGCGGGATATGCGCCGCGGCCTCACGGTCGGGATCCCGATGCAGCCCTTGATCGCCACCGACGGCGCGGGCTCCGTGATGCGCCGTCGCATGGCCGCGCTCGGCCTGATCGAAGCGCGCGAGTCCGATCTCGATCACGGCTACAAGGAGCTGTCGGTTCCAGCGGGCCCGCAAGGCGGCTACCGGATGGCGCGGGAGGCGCTGCACATCTGGCCGCGCGGCGGCTACATGCTGATCGCACTGCCGAACGCCGACGGCAGCTTCACGGCCACCCTATTCCTGCCCCGGCACGGCCCCTCGAGTTTCGCGAGCTTGACTGCGCCGTCAGCGATCGAGCAGTTTCTGTCGACGAGCTTTCCCGACATTCGCGCATTGATGCCGGATTGCGTGGCGGAGTTTCAGCGCAATCCGACCGGCTCTCTGGGAACGGTGTACGCCGACGGTTGGCATACCTCGGGAACGGCCGCGCTCGTCGGCGACTCGGCGCACGCCATCGTGCCGTTCCACGGTCAAGGCATGAACTGCTGCTTCGAGGACTGCGTCGAATTCGATGCGTGCATGGCTCGCCATTCTTCGTGGGAGTCGGTGTTCGACGAGTTTTACAGGATTCGCAAACCCAACACCGATGCGATCGCCGCGATGGCGCTCGAAAATTACCTGGAAATGCGCGAGCGCGTCGCCGATCCCAGGTTCCAATTGCAACAGGCCCTCGCTCTGGAACTCGAACGACGTTTTCCGCAGCGCTTCATACCACGCTACTCCATGGTGATGTTTCACCATGAGATTTCGTATCGGACCGCGCTCGAGCGCGGGTTCGTTCAAGCGCAGTTGCTTGCCGACTTGACCGCCGACGCCGTCGCGCTCGCGGACATCGACTACGGCCGCGCCGAACGCGAGATCGGATCTCGGCTCGCGCCGATTCGTGACCTCTCCAGCGTAACGAAACTGTAGGCGCAGGAGTTCGCGCAGTCGGCCTCGTGACGCTCGCGGGACGATTCATACCACTCGGCGCTGCGCCAACCGTCGAAAAAAGCATCCCCGCCTTCGATCCGCGCATGCACCAGCGTAAGGTGAATACGCGACGCGAACGGCAGGCATTGGCGGTATATTTCGGCGCCGCCGATCACCATGAGGACGGTTTGGGCACCCGCGGCGATGCGCGCCTCATCGAGAGTTGCCACGACGGTGCAGCCCCTCGGCGTGAAATTGCGCGAGCGACTCATCACCAGATTGGTACGCCCCGGCAGCGCTCGGCCGATCGACTCGTAGGTCTTGCGGCCCATGAGTATGGGCTTACCCAGCGTCAGCGCCTTGAAACGGCGCAAATCCGCCGGCAGCCACCACGGCAACTGATTGCCGCGACCGATGACATCGTTCTCCGCGACAGCCACGATCAGCTCCATGCGGCCTTATACCCCGGCTGCGCCAAACTCGCCAGCCGGCGTTTGCACGGGGGCCGAACCGCATCGCCCTTGCTTATAGCTGAGCGGCAAGCGCCGGAGCATGGGCGTCCAGCGGGAGCGGCGACAAGGCAATTACGGTTGCGCGGCGGTCCGTCGAACAACGGGCGCGCGCGAGCGTCACACCGGTCTTCGGATTGTGCGCCTCGAGATCATAGGTGTATCCCGTCGCGAAGTATTGTGTGATTGCGGAGTCAAACCGGCTGCCGCGATAAATGACCTTGTAGGCAGGGACGGCTGCACCGGGTGTGGCGATACTCTTTTCAAACGCGACTACACAAGCGTCAAAGGAAGCTTTCTCCGGCGATGCGTTGGAAATCGTGGGAGTAAGCGCGGCGACAGTAATGACCGCGAGTCCGATCCTACGAATGTTCATGCGGGTATTCCTTGAAGGTCAAAAATACCAACGCCCCACGATCACGTTAATCAGCACTCACACGACGCGCAAACGAGAAATGTTTTCCCTCGGTAGGCTTTCGCTCATGTGTCTGCGGCCGCCGACACTAGACGCGCATTGACGCGCAGCGGGGACTATTCATGAACAACAGAGAAGCTGGGAAAAAGGCTGGATCAGATAGGTATTTTCCGGAGCGTGAAAAACAGGGCTCGGCGCATGCGCCGAGCGGGTTCGCCAGGGGTAGGACGCATGCGTCCTACGGGTGGCCACGGATGGCCACCCCGGGCTTGCGCGCAGCAGGGACTGCGTAGCGCAATGGCGAACCCCGGCTTGCAGCGATGCAGGATTGCATCGCGTCGCAAGTTTTTCTCGCAGCCTCCACGGGTGCGACGCATGCGTCGCGCGGGTGGCCATGGGTAGGACGCATGCGTCCTACGGGTGGCCATGGATGGCCACCCTGGGCTTGCGCGAAGCAAGGAGAGCGCAGCGCAATGGCCACCCAGGGCTTGCGCGCAGCAGGGACTGCGTAGCGCAATGGATTCACGGCGGTCCGGAAAATACCTATCTGATCCAGCCTTGGTGCATGAGAATGCGTATCGTTCATGAATAGTTCGCGCTAGGCGACGCGACACTCGCTGAGAATCCACTGGGTGAGTTCCTGCAAATCTTCCCGTGCACGGTCTTCCGGCCTGTGCAACAGGACGTAGCTCTCATTGGTGGTCAACTCGGCTGCGAACAACTTCACCAAACCACCCGCGGCAAACCGATCGGCGCTGAGGCGCGACGGCACCAGCGCGACCCCGACGCCTTGCTCGGCCGCGAGCACCACGGCGGACATGGTGTCGAGACGTACCAGGCGATTGGGTTTGATCGGAGCGATCTTTAGTCCCAGGGCCCAGCGCTCCCATGCATCGCGCCGCTCTTCATGCAACAAGAGGGTCTTGCCGTTCAAGTCCTCATAGCTGTCGATGGGATTCTCGAGGAGAAACTCAGGCGAACACGCCGCGATGAAGCTTTGCGCGAACAATTCGTGCACGGTGAGCCCTTCCCAGGGTCCGGTGCCGACGACGATGGACAGATCAGCTTCTGGAGGATGAGTCTTCGGCGCCGAGAAGCTCGTCTCGATGCGAATGTCGGTTTCCTCGCGTGCTTGGGAAAACGACGCGAGCCGCGGCAGCAGCAATTCATTGGCAAAAAACGGCGGCACGTTCAGCCGAATGATGGAGCGGCCGTAGCGCACCTGCAGCTGTTCCGTGACCGACTCGAGTTTCGAGAATATGTCGCTGATGTGCTCGAGATAGTGAGCACCCGCATCGGTCAGCGTCAGCGTGCGCACGCCGCGCTCGAACAATGCGACTCCCAGCTGCTGCTCGAGGGCCTTTATTTGATGGCTGACCGCGGACGGCGTAACGAACAATTCCTCGGCGGCTGCTTTGAAGCTCCGGAGCTTGGCTGCGACCTGAAAGGTCTTCAAGAATTTGAGCGACGGCAAGCGCATATGTAAAACCAAACTAGAGAAAAATCGGGCTCAACGACCGTTGAAGCGGCCACACGCTATCATACATTAGGACAGCAAAATTCGTGCCAGCGTGCGAATACCTTCGAACATGGGGCCTTGGCGTCCTTACGCCCATTTGCTGCTGCGTTCGCGAGCATGCCTGGCGCGCACTGCACAAAACTAGCGCAAAGACCGAACGATGATCTGAATGCGTCCATCGGAAGCTGAAATTCGTCGAGGTACTTTCCCGCTTCTGACCATTAATTTACAGCGATACTGTTACAAGGTGATGCTCGACCAGGCTCGTATGTCGTTGGGAGACAAGATGCTGTTCCGAACGGCAGCAAAGGTCTCCGTCGGCGATACCAGACGGTGCGTGCCGCTCTTATAGCCCTTGGTGGCGGGGCTCATGGCTTTCCATACCGCGATGCCCAATGAGGTCGAACCATGCTCCAATGGTACGCGGCTCCACCGCTATCGTAAGATGAAGCGACTTGCTCCCCGTCATCGACTCCGCGGACTAATCGCGGCTGCGAAACCAGCCGGCGAGGCTCAAGCGGGGGCGCCGCGTGGGCAACACGGCGTGCTCCCGTCGCTCGGTCAAAAAAGCGACCAACCGCCCGGCCATGGGTTCGATATCGCGGTACCGCTCATCGTCGGCAAAGATTCTGAGCTCACCGCCGTCCGACGCTTCCCACCGCTCGTTGAGGTAGAGCACGAGCGTTACCCGGCGCTGATCGCGATGTTGCGGCTGATCGACGTGGCGGGCGTAGCCGGCCCCGGGCGGGTACCACGCGTAGTGCAACTCGAGCTCGAACAGCCCCAGCAAGGCATTGCGGTTCAATTGCAGGCGCAACCCCTCGAGCAACGCAAGCAAGTCGCGCTCCGGCGCGAATAGCGGTTCCGTCACCCAGCAAATGGAGTCGCCGCGAATCGCCGCGCGGCGCTGCACCTGCCGATCGGCACCGATGCGTGCGGCAGCGAAATCGCCGCGCCGCCGGCGTGCGTGAGCGCAATCGACCAGGTCGTGGACTTGCAGCGGATCGAGAAATCGATCGCGAACCGCAACGCCGTCCGTGCAGAGCTCGGTATGCAGCCCATCAACTTCCACGGCGCAGCGATTTCTTGCGTTTTCCAGCCGCCGGTCTCTTCGCGGCGCAGGTTCCGGTGGCGCGGGTTCCGGTGGCGCGGGTTCCGGTGGCGCGGGTTCCGGCGGCGCGCTTTTGCGGCTTACGCGTCCGTTGCTTCTTCAGCGCTTCGAGCATGCTGCCCCGGCAGCCTTCCGCGCCGCACCGGCACGCAAAGATCTCATCGACATCGGGCTCGTCGTCGGCGTCGCGCTGAATCTGGTAATCATAGGCCAGTTCTTCGCCCTTACGAATCGTGCGGATCGCTTCGATGAAGATGCGCTTCGCCACGGTCCTGCTTTGGCAATTCGGATCGCATCCATGGTTGATGTAGCGTGCATCGTTGCCGTTGGCGCCGCCGTCAATGACGGTGTTCGCGTCGACCGTGAACAGGAAGGTGTGGTTGTCCTTTGGATCCTTACCCTCATACCGCGCGTCGGCTTCTTCGTGAGTGACCCGATCGCCGAGGTACTCGATCACCTTGGTTCCCTTGCGAATTCGGCGCAATGCGAATACCCCATAGCCGTGAATGGGTGAGTGGCGTACTTCGATCATCGGTTGCCGGCGCACGCGCTTCTTCATGGGCGAAACGATAAACCTTCGAGGACCTTGGGTCAGACGGCAATGGGCGCTTTGATTGCGGCGTGATGCCGGTAGTTCTGAATGTCGAAATCGTCGAATGTGTAGTCGAACAAGCTGGGCGGCGTTCGCCGGATGACGAGACGGGGCAGGGGGTACGGAGTTCGCGATAGCTGCAGATCCGCCTGATCCAAGTGATTCAGGTACAAGTGGCAATCCCCGCCCGTCCAGATGAACTCGCCGACCTGGAGCGCACACTGCTGTGCGACCATGTGGATGAGCAGCGCGTAGGATGCGATGTTGAACGGCACGCCGAGCAACGCATCGGCGCTGCGCTGGTACAACTGGCAGGACAATCGATCGCCGGCCACGTAAAATTGAAACAGGACGTGGCATGGCAGCAAGGCCATCTGCTCCAGCTCGCCGACGTTCCACGCGCTCACGACGATGCGCCGCGAACCCGGATTTTTCTTGATTTGCTCGACTGCGAGCGCGAGCTGATCCACGTGCCGGCCGTCGGCTGTCGACCAGCTGCGCCACTGTTTGCCGTACACCGGGCCCAAATCGCCGTTCTCATCGGCCCATTCATCCCAAATGGTCACATTGTGCTCGCGCAGGTACTTGATGTTGGTGTCGCCCCTGATGAACCACAACAACTCGTAAATGATGGAGCGCAGGTGCAGCTGCTTGGTGGTGACCAGCGGAAAGCCCTCGCGCAGATCGAAGCGCATCTGATAGCCGAACACGCTCAATGTGCCGGTGCCCGTACGGTCTTCTTTGCGCGCCCCCGACTCGCGTATGTGGCGCAAGAAATCGAGATACTGTCGCACTTTAGCAGCCCGCCCCGCCCTATGAACCCTGGGAGCCCACGGCGCTCAAATTGCCGCTGGCTTGATGGCGTCTGTAGGCATAGATCATCATCACCGCACCGCCGAGAATCATCGGTGCCGTCAACAACATGCCCATGGTCAACCAATTACCCAGCAAGTAACCGATATTGGCATCGGGTAGACGCACCCATTCGACCGTGAAACGCGCGCATCCGTACATCAACAGGAACAGGCCCAATGGCGCCAATCTCGGTCGGGGCTTGCTGGTGAACCACCAGAGCACCACGAACAGCGCCAGACCCTCCAAACTCGCCTCGTAAAGCTGGGATGGGTGCCTCGCAATCAGTTGTCCCTCGGCATTCGGTACGCCGAACCCCCACGGCAAGTCGGTCGGCCTGCCCCAAAGCTCACCATTGATGAAATTCCCAAAGCGCCCCGCCATCAAGCCGATGCCCGGCAGCGGAGCCAAGAAATCCAAGACGTCCGCGGCATGCTTGTGTTTTGCGCGCGCAAATAACAGAGTCGCCACCAGCACGCCCAGCATGCCGCCATGGAACGACATGCCGCCGTCCCAAATATGAAAAGCGTTCAGCCAGTTCTCGGCAATCACGTCGTGGCCGTAAAAAATGCACCAGCCTACCCGCCCGCCGACGATGACGCCCACGGCGCAATAGAAAATGAGATCGTCGATATCGAGCATCGTCCAGGTCGATCCCGGCCGGCGAGCGCGATATCGCGCGAGCCACCAAGCCGCGACGAACCCGATCAGGTACATGATGCCGTACCAATGGACGCGCAGCGGGCCGACGCCGAATATCGGGCCGATCGAAATGGCAATGGGATTGATATGCGGGTAGGTCAGCATGCGTGCTACTTTAAACTGTCGGTCACGCGACAGAAATAGGCTTTGAGATAGCGCGTTTCCGGAATCGCCGGGTGCACGGGATGATCCGGCGCCTGGCCGCCCATTTCCAGCAGCTGCAGATGCTTGTCCGCGCCGCGCGCTGCCTTGGCGGTTGCCTCCTGCAACTGCGCCGCGCTCACATGATACGAGCACGAGCAGGAAACCAGAATGCCGTCGGCGGCGAGCAGCTGCATCGCGAGCTGATTCAAGCGTTTGTATGCCGCCAGCGCTTTCGGCAGATCCTTTTTGCGCTTGGCAAACGCCGGCGGATCGATGACCACGATATCGAATCGGGCGCGCTCCTTCACCAGAGACTCCAGAGTCTCGAAGGCGTCGCCCTTGCGCGTCGTCAGCCTCAGGGAGTTGCGTTCGGCATTTTTTACCGCCAGCTCGAGCGCCGCCGCCGAGCTGTCGATGCAGATCACCTCGGCCGCTCCATCGCGCGCCGCGCGTGCGCCCCAGGCTCCGACGTAGCTGAACACATCCAACACCCTTGCACCCTTGCGCACATACTTCGTCAACGCTCGTCGATTCGCGGCCTGGTCGAAGAACCAGCCGGTTTTTTGTCCCTCAGCGAGCGGCACCCGGAATCTCAAGCCCCCCTCGATGACCAAGCCAAGTTGGTCGAATTTGCCCTTGGCGGTTTCAACATAGGCCGGCAGGCCCTCCAGCTCCCGCGCAGCGCCGTCGTTCTTGAACAGCAGCGCCTCACACTCGAGCACCTGCAACACGGCCTCCTGAATTTGCGGTTTGAGCAATTCCATTCCGGCGGTGCCGATCTGCACGACGCATTGGGCGCCATAGCGATCGATCACCAAACCCGGCAGTCCGTCGGATTCGCCGTAGACCACCCGGTAGTAGGGCTCGGCGTACAGGCGCTCGCGCAGGGTGAGCGCGATCCGCATGCGTGCTGCAAACCACGCCGTGTCGGGCAGCTGCCAGGTGCCGAGCAGACGCGCGCTGATCAAGGATTGCGGATTGACGTAAGCCAAGCCCAAGTCGCGGTCATTGTGCGCCAGCACACGCACCAATTCGCCGGCCTTGAATTTGACCAACGGCGTTTGCTGCGTGTCGACCTCATTGCTGAAGACCCAAAGATGCCCGGCGTGCAGGCGGCGATCTTCGTTGCGCTTCAAGCGCAACGCGGGCAATTGGGCTGTTCCGGTTCCAAACACGGCGGATTCAAGCACGGTGAAATTCACGCACTCGCGGGCTCAGGCATGGGAAGGACTTAAGGTTTAAGATGGCAAACATTCTACCCCGAGGCGGACCCAAGGATCCTCCGATGCAGCACAATCACCTTGCCGCGGAAACCAGCCCGTATCTCAAGCAGCACGCGGACAACCCCGTCGATTGGTATCCCTGGGGTGAGCAGGCGCTGGAGAAGGCCAAGCGAGAGAACAAGCCGATTCTGCTGTCCGTGGGCTATTCGGCGTGCCATTGGTGCCACGTCATGGCACACGAATCCTTCGAAGACCCCGCGACAGCCGCGCTGATGAACCGCTGGTTCGTCAACATCAAAGTGGACCGCGAAGAGCGACCGGATTTGGACAAGATCTATCAGACGGCGCAGCAGCTGATCACGCAGCATGCGGGGGGTTGGCCCTTGACCATGTTCCTGGCGCCCGACGATCAGCAGCCGTTTTTCGGCGGCACATATTTTCCGAATGAGCCGCGTCACGGAATGCCCGCATTCAGGGACATACTGCAGCGTGTCGCCGAGTACTATAACAGCCATCCTGCGGAAATCAGGCAGCAAAATGCGCGCCTCGCCCTGGCATTCGAGCGGCTGCTGCCCGATAGGGCGGCGAATGATATCGAACTGGATGAAACTCCACTGCGGCTGGCACGCGCCGCTCTCGAACAATCCTTCGACACGCGTTTCGGCGGCTTCGGCGGGCCGCCCAAGTTTCCGCATCCCGGCAGTGTGGAGCGCTGCCTGCGGCATTGGTATGCCACATCGGGCAGCGCGCCCGACCGCAAAGCCCTGTTCATGGCGAGCTTGACGCTTACGCGCATGGCCGAGGGTGGAATCTACGATCAATTGGGCGGCGGCTTTTCCCGCTATTCGGTCGACGATTCATGGACGATTCCGCACTTCGAAAAAATGCTGTACGACAATGGCCAGCTGCTCGGCACGTATGCCGCGGCGGCGATGGCGACGGGGAAGGATTTGTTTGCGCGCGTCGCCGGCGAAACCGCCGACTGGGTGCTGCGCGACCTGCGCGCGCCTGAAGGCGCTTTTTATTCGAGTCTCGACGCGGATTCGCGGGGCCATGAGGGAAAATTCTATGTGTGGAACCGGTCCGAAGTGCGTGCGCTGCTGACGGAATCCGAGTACGAAGTCTTGGCGCACCGGTTCGGACTCGATAAAGCCGCCAACTTCGAAGGCGAGTGGCACCTTCACGCGCATGCTTCGCCGGACGCCGTCCGCGAGGACGCCGCGGCAGCGGCTGATCCGGCGGCCGGCGACCCGGCGGCCGGCGGCCCGGCTGCAACCGCCTCATTGCTCGAGTCCGCCCGTGCGAAGCTGCTGGCGACACGCAATCTGCGGGTGTGGCCCGCGCGTGACGAGAAAATCCTCACCTCGTGGAACGCCCTCATGATCAAGGGGCTCGCCATCGCCGCGCGCGCGCTGCGCCGGCACGATCTCGCCGACGCAGCCACGGCAGCAGTCGATTTCGTCCATCACACGCTGTGGCGCGACGGCCGCCTGCTCGCGACGTACAAAGACGGCCGCGCGCACCTCAAGGCATATCTCGATGACTACGCCTTTCTCGCCGATGCGCTGCTCGAACTGCTGCAAACGCGCTGGCGCAGCCGCGACCTTCAATTCGCGCAAGCTCTGGTCGAGGTGATGCTGAGTCAATTCGCCGACCCCGACGCCGACGGATTTTTTTTCACGGCGTCCGACCATGAGCGCCTCATTCATCGCAGCAAGACATTCAGCGATGACTCAATCCCGGCCGGCAATGGGATCGCCGCTTGCGTGCTGTGCCGGCTTGGCTACCTGCTCGGCGAACCCCGCTATCTGGACGCCGCCGAACGCACGCTCAAGGCCGCGTGGCCCATGCTGCTGCAGTATCCCGAGGCGCACATGAGTCTCTTGACCGCATTGGAGGAGTTCCTGGGAGCGATGCAAATTCTCATCATCCGCGGCGCGCCGCCGGATGCGCAACGCTGGTCAAGCGCACTCGGCGCTGCATACGCGCCGACGCGCATGATATTCGCCATACCCGACGATGCGGCGGAGTTACCGCCTGCGCTTGCCGAAAAGCGCGCCGCCGGCGCCGCCGTCGCCTACCTGTGCACGGGCATGACGTGTTCGGGGCCATTCACGAATCTATCCGACATCGCGCGCGAATTGGCGCCATCGATGAAACGCTGACCCAGGAGCCTGTCTGTGGCGGCCACTCCACGATGTGGCATATCGCAGTCACGCAGCCTTCATCCGGTCATTCACGAAGCGCGTCGGCCATGGTTGCCCCTAGGGGCCTGTCTGAGTAATCCGCGTGAGCCGCAGGGATTACTCAGACAGGCTCCTAGCTAGGTGTTCGATCATCCCCGCCAAGTGCGGAATGCTCCGGTATCTAGATGCACAAAATCGGACTTGCGATAATAGCCCACTCCGCCGCGGCTCAAGCCCAGAGCTCTGTCGGCAAGATCCGCGCAATCGACACCGGCGAGACGCACATCGATGGCGCGCCCTTCCAGATGCAGGCTGCGGCGCGCAACGCCGCTGCTGCTCTCGCGCAGCAGCTCATTGGTTTGCGGCGAGCGATAGCCTGAAATCACGCTGAACACCGGGTCGACGCCCAGTGCGAGCGCAACGTCGTAGAGGTAGTCCAACAGCGGCGGGTCGATGGGGTGTTGCTCGCCGTTGCGATAATCGCGCAGCAATACTTGGATGGCGGCGAGTGCGTCCGGGACGTAGGCGTCGCCGCGAAAGAATTCCAGGTCGAGTGACTCCGGTGTGTGCAAATTGCGCAATGCAAGCCGCTTGGCGGCGACGGGCTGTTGCGCGCGCACCGGCCGAGCCCATGCGCCGGCAGCGGACGCCGCGGCCACGAGTGCGCCGGCCTTGAGTACCCGCCGGCGGCTCCATTTCATCTTCATCTAAAGGTCCCCCTCGTGCAACAGCCGGCCGCGATCGAGCGCCAGTACGGTGGCGCGCGGGAAAAAATTGAATTCGGAAGCGGACGCCCATGTATAGGCGCCCATCACCCGGCCAACGATGAGATCGCCGACATCGAGCTTCGGCAGCTCCAAGTTCTCTTTGATGACGTCGACGCTGTCGCAGGTCGGCCCGGCAAGCACGGACGCATATGCGGGGCCGGGCGGCACCAGCGCCTCCACCGGATAGGTCATGTGATCGAACATCTGGCCGCTGTAGCTCCCGTACAAGCCGTCGTCGAGATAATACCACCAGCGCCCGTCGCGCAACGCGCGCCCCATGACGGACGAGACGGCGATGGCCGCGGGGGCGGCGAGGTAGCGCCCCGGTTCGGCGATGACGCGCACCGCGGCTCCGAGCGAGCTCAAGGCGTGACGAATCGGCGCGCAGAATTCCTCAATGGGCATCGCGCGGCGCGTGTAATCGACCGGGAATCCGCCGCCGATGTCGAGCGTGTCGAGCTGCTGCCCGCGCTCAAGAGCGCGCAGCATCAAGTCGCGACACACATTGATAGCTTCGACATGCATACCGGGCCCGGCGGCTTGCGAACCGGCATGAAATGACAGCCCCTCGACCTTGATGCGCAGCTCCGCGGCGAGTGCGAGGAGGTTCGCCACGCTCTCCGGGTCGCAGCCGAACTTGCGCGACAAATCGGCGACCGCATCGGCGCTGCGGAACGATACGCGAATCAGCAACGAGGCGCGGCCCCTGAATTTCACGAACTTGCGAAGCTCGTCGGGATTATCCACGACGAATCGGGTAACACCGAAAGACAATGCGGTACGAATATCGCCGTCGCGCTTGATCGGGTGCGTGTGAATGCAGCGCTCCGGGGCCACCCCCAGACGGCGCACGAGGTCGACTTCCCCGTTGGTCGCGAGGTCGAAGGAGGCGCCCATATCACGCAGCGTCGCGATGATCGACGGGTGCGGCAGTGACTTGAGCGCATAGTACAGATCCACCCCGGGCAATGCGGCCGCGAGCCGGTTGTATTGAGCACGCACGCGTTCTGCATCGATGATGAACAGGGGCGAGCCGTAGCGCGCGATGAGGTGCTGAATCGAATCGCGCGCGAAAGGATCCTCCGCGGACCCAAGCTCCTGTATTCGGTCGGCGGAGAGATTGCGGATGCCGGAGGCTTTGGCCACGTGTTTAACTCATGATCAAGTGTTTTAACTCGCGCTCAACTCGAGCGCATCCGCGCCCTTTCCGCTGGCGCGTTGCAGGCGATCGAGGATCGCCGCCCAGCGCTCGTCCTGCGGCAATTCCTGCACCAAAATCCGCAGGCAGCCGGCTCGATCCAAGGTACGCAAATGATTGTACAAATTACGAGCATACGCGTCGGGCTTCTTCCCGGCATTGATCCACGTCATATATCGCTTGGTTTCCAGCGGCGGCCGCATTGCCAGCACGGCCACCTTTTCCTGGCGCGCCACCATCTCCCCGGCCCTCGCCTCCAAGTCGTCCGACGGCACGATCTCGAGGGGAGTCGACGGGGCATAATGCAGTGCCAGATCGCCCGGGGCGCGCGGCAAAGGCCCGCCGACCGTCAAATCGCCGACGACCTGTTCGATCTGTGAGCGGGTGATAAAACCGGGGCGCAACAAACGCACCTCGTTGTTGAGGCACGACACGATGGTCGACTCCAGACCGATGGGCGAGTCGCCGCCATCGAGAATAACGCCGACCGCGTCTCCAAGCTCGTCGCGCACATGCTCGGGCTTGGTGGGGCTCAGGCGGCCGAAGCGATTGGCGGACGGCGCGGCGATGCCCCCGCCAAAGGCATGCAGGAGTTGCTGAGCAATGGGATGCGAGGGTATCCGGATGCCGATGCTGTCCTGTCCGCCGGTGACGATGTCATTGACGTTTTCCGCCTTGGGCAGAATCAGCGTGAGCGGACCGGGCCAGAACATGGCGGCCAATTGTTCGGCGACCCGCGGCACATCCGATACCCAGCGGTGCAGGTAGCGCGGATCATCCAGGTGCACGATCACCGGATGATCCGCCGGGCGGCCCTTGACATCGAAAATTTTGCGTACCGCCGCCGGGTTCGAGGCGTTGGCCCCCAGTCCGTAAACGGTCTCCGTCGGGAACACGACCAAATCGCCAGCGCGCAACGTCTCGACGGCTTCTTCGATTTCGGTCTGTGTAGCTCTTACCACTCGCACATGATATCAAATGAGCCGTTGCAGGAACTTAAGGTCGAGCCATCGCCCGAACTTGAACCCGACTTCGCGGAAATGGCCCACGACCGAGAAGCCGAGGCTCTCGTGCAGCCCTATCGATACGGCATTGTCCGCGTCGATTCCGGCGATCATGACATGCTTCTGCATGTTCGCCGCAGCTGCCAGCAGCGCGAGCACGAGCGCGCGGCCGATGCCGCGGCGGCGGCAATCCGCGCGCACGTGGACGCTGTGTTCGACGCTGTAGCGATAGCAAGGCCAAGCACGAAACTCGCCGAAGGTGCCGAATCCCAGGACGCCCGATGCGTCGCGCGCAACGAGCACTGGAAAGCCGAGTTCGACTTTCGCATCGAACCATGCTTCGCGGTTCGCCAGCGTAACCTCCTGGTCCGAATAAACCGCCGTCGTATTGCGAATCACTTCGTTGTAAATCGCCAATATTTCCGGAAGCTGTGCACGCGCGGCGGGCAAGATTTCGAAGGGGACGCTCAAGGAGCATTCGCCAAGGTTACATCCGGAGGATCGAGCGCGGTGCGCGTCCAAATGCCGTCGCTCTGGCGATCGAGCTCATAGGCCGGCCAATAGTGCTTGTCGAGTTTCAACGTGATCACGTCGGTTTGGCCGTTCCAACTGATGGTTTTCAGCCGCAGCGACGCCCGATCCGGCTTTCCGCGAACGGCGTTGATGAAGGCATCCAGGTCTGGGGTCGATTGCCCGTCGACTTCCACGATTCGCCTGCCGGCGTAGAGCCCATAATGCGTCGCGGGCGATCCGTAGAAGAAAAACGAGACGAATACGCCGTACGGGGGGATACCGCGCTGCGCGGCCATCGCGCGGTGCGGGGCCTGCAGGGTCGCCCCCGCCCAGATCAGCACTCGATCGATATCGCGGCCGTGCAATGCCACCGTCTTCATTTGCAGTGTTTTCTCCGCCCCGTCGCGCCAGACGGTGACCGTCACCTGCGGCCTTTGCACCGCGCGCTCCACTTCGCGGAACCGATGGACGACCTTGCCGTCGATGGCGAGCAACAAATCGCCCGGCTCGAGCAGGGTCGCGGCCGGTGTCCCGGCAACCAATCGATCGATGCCGAGAACCTGCCTGCGCTGCTGGTCGTGCTCCTCGAACCGGCGCACCCAATCGTCGGGAAGCCCCAATTTGCGCGCGCTCGCCAACGATTGCACGTCGAACTCCGCTTCGAACGAATAGAGCGGCAACCCGTCCTCGACGACTTTGATCATTTCCGTGACCAGGTCGGCCGGGATGCCGCGATTGACCTGTTCGAGTTCGCGCTGTGTTTCGAAGGCGAAACTCGACCAGAGCGCGAGCACATCGCCCTTGTCATCTGCCAGCACCCCGTCCAGATCACTCGGCGCATTGACCAGATTCACGGCCTCCAGATTACTGTCGCGGAAGCGCAGCGTGCGCGACAGCGGAAACGACACGACATCGACGCTCCCCACTTGCGTGCGCTGCGACATGAGTTTCGAATCGCTGCGCTGGCCCACGACCCAAACGTCATCGCCGGGACTCAACTCCTTGGTGAGAAACGTGGCTGTGCGGACCGGCGTGTCGCCGATCGACTTTGGATCGTAGGACACGACGGCAAGGTTGTGCAGCGGGTGAATGAACTCGACCTTGCCCGGCACTTCCACCGTACTGTTGAACGTCAACCGCACATCGCCCATGGCGAGGGGCACGGTGTTGCGGTCGATCACCACCAGGCCGCGCTTGGTGTCCACGATCACGCCCGTGCCGTGGTAATACTTCTCGGTTACACCCGAGACCGAATACGGCATGTCGAAAGTTACCATGACCAATGAGGGCGCCAGACGATCGATGCGCGGATCGCCGGTCTTGGCGTATTGCGTAGAGGCGGGCTTGAGGCTCGAGGGCGCGGGCCCGGGGCTCAACGCCACACAGGGCCAAATTCCCAACGCATCGTCACGCTTGCACTTACGCGCGGGGAACCAGCGGCGGTCCATGCGAATCACCTTGAGTTGCGTGGCGCGCGGATCTTCCAGAGTTACGTAGCGTACGGGCGCTCGCGCGCCGTCCGCGAGATCCGCCAATGCGGCCTCGAAATCGGCAAGCGTTTCCATTTTCTTGCCGTTGAATGAGCTGATCAGCGCGCCGTGTGGAATGCTAGCGCTGCCGAATACATAGCCCGGATTGGCGACATATACGCCCTTGATCGGCACGTTGTAATGCCGGGCCTGTTGGTAGGATAGCGTGTGCACGACGGCTTCGCCGAACTCGATGTACTCATCGGCGGTAATGGCGCTCAAGGACTGCACCTCGAGGGCATGCCGCAAGGTTTCGTCGCCTCGCTGAATCTCCACTTTGATCTGCTGGCCGACATTGTTGTCGAGCACATCTTCCAGAGCGAAGAACTCCGGCACCGGTTTGCTGTCGATCGCCACGAGAATATCGCCCGGCGACAAGACGCCGTCCGCAGCCGACCCGGGCTGCACTTCGTCGACCACCAGCATGCCGGTGAGTTTCGGGTAGGCCCTGCGCATGCGTGCTTCGGTGTCGGGCTTTAGGCCGAGACGGCGCAGTTCGTCATAGGGCGTGTATTTGAATACGGTTTCCAACGTGCCGCGCGGCACGGGTTTGCCGGCGTCGATGTATTTCAGCGCACGCGTGATCGCGGGCAGCGGCAGATAGAAGCTCGATGCAGCGCCGGTCGCGCCGCCGGCATTGAGCGCCACCACCCGCCCTTCGATGTCGATAACCGGCGATCCCGAGGAGCCCCCGGAAGTGCCGGACGCGGCCTGATAATAGAAGGTGTTGAAATCGTTGTACTTGCCGTAGCCGTATTCCGGGGCCTCGCGGTCCAAGCGCGCCAGTGTGCCGGAGAGAATCGACAGCTGCTCACCCGCATCGTTGCCCACGACGCGAATTTCCCGGCCGATCACCGCCCCTGCGGGATACAGCGGCAATTCGGCCGGCTGGATGAAGCGCAATTTCGCCGGATCGTAACGATAGATGCCGAAGTCGTGCACCGGGTCCCGGTATACCGGGTAGAGCTGCACTTCCTCGCGATTTTGGAAGGTGGCCTGCGCGGTCACGGGGCCGGGCGTCACTACGTGCCGATTCGTCAGAATGAGGCCGCGCTTCGCGTCGATGACGAAGCCGGTCGCCTGCGCAGTGGTATTCCACTCGGTATCGAAAGCGCGGGTGCCGTCGATTTGAATCGTCACCACGCCCGAAGCGATTCTCTCGAGCGTCTGCGCCCAATTGGCGGAGGTACCCACGAAGTTGGGTGCGGCGCCGCACTCTGCGCTCGGTGCGGCGGCGCACTCTGCGCTCGGTGCGGCGGCGCCCAACACGCGTGCGGCGGACAGCAAGAATAACGACAGAAATAGCGACGTACGGGACATGTCGATCCTGGGAGCCTGTCTGAGTATTCTGCGTGAGCCGCGTTGGCTGGGAGAGGGAGCGGATGCGAGGCGCGCGGCGCAGGCCGTAGCGGCACTACGGCCAAGCCGCGCAACGCCGCAGATGCCACTCTCCCAGCCAACCCTTCGGGACCGGGCAGATTTCGCCTCATCCATCGTTGTCGCCTCCTCATTGGGTGTTGACCCAACCACGTCGGCTCCGCCTCGGCTGAAGCGAAATCTGCCTTGGGTTAGGCCACGGGGAATACTCAGACAGGCTCCTAGTGTCCGTGATCGGACAAGATCAGGAGCCACACGGTTCCTAATAACGCGAAACTGAGCATAACGGCCGCGGACCCCATATCCTTGGCCATCCCTGCGAGCGGGTTGCGCTCCGTGCCGCCGCGATCCACGGCCGCCTCGACCGCGCTATTCAATATTTCCACGACCAAAATCTGCAGCATCGGGCACACCAAGAGAGCGCGTTCAACGCCCGAACGGCCCAAGAACAGGCCGCCGGGAATGACCAGCAGCGCCAGGCACAGCTCCTGGCGGAAGGCCGACTCTTCCCGCCATGCGTGCAGGAAGCCCTGCCACGAATAGCCGAAAGCACGCATCAGACGCGTGAATCCGGTTGTTTTTTCTCGTTCAATCATTCAAGCGGCAGGCTTCCACGCCAAATCGAGCTGTTTAGCGGCCCGCACGTCATCCAGCCGCCGGACCGGCATAGTATGCGGTGCGGTCTGCAGTTTCTCGGGATCTTGTTCCATTTCCCGCCGAATAGCCGACATGGCGTCACAAAAATGATCGAGTTCCTCCTTGGTTTCCGTTTCGGTCGGCTCGATCAGCAGGCATTCGGGCACCAGCAGCGGGAAATACGTGGTCGGCGCGTGAACTCCGAAATCAAGGAGCCGCTTGGCGACGTCCATCGCCGTGATCTGATAGCGCCGGCTTTCTTGCTTCAGGGTAATGATGAACTCATGGCTGGCGCGGCGCATGGGATAGGCCGCCTCGTAGCCGGTCTGAGTCAAGCGCTTCATCAGATAGTTTGCATTGAGTGCCGCGAATTCCGCTACCCGCACCATGCCCTCGCGGCCCAACATCCGCATATAAATATAGGCGCGCAGGTTGACCCCGGCATTGCCCATGAAGCCCGACAGGCGCCCGATCGAGTGCGGCAGTTCACGCTCGGTCAGCCATCGAAATCGGCCCTCTTCCTTGCCGACCACCGGAACGGGCAGAAAGGGCAGCAAACGCGGGCCGACCCCGACTGCGCCTGAGCCGGGCCCGCCGCCGCCGTGAGGTGTCGAGAAAGTCTTGTGCAGATTCATGTGAATGACGTCAAAGCCCATGTCGCCCGGGCGAACCTTGCCGAGAATCGCGTTCAAGTTCGCGCCGTCGTAATACAGCAGCCCGCCTGCTTCGTGGACAATGCGTGCCACCTCCGTGATTTTGTGCTCGAACACGCCGAGGGTGGACGGATTGGTGAGCATGATTGCCGCCGTGCAGGCGCTTACCGCCGACTTCAGCGCTTCGATATCGATATCGCCGTTCCTGTCGCAGGGAATCTCTTTGACGTTGCAGCCGCACATCGCAGCGGTCGCCGGATTCGTGCCATGTGCCGCCTGTGGCACGATGATCTCGCGGCGAACCCCATCGTTGCGCGCTCGATGATAAGCCCGAATCATCGCAACGCCCGCAAACTCGCCTTGCGCACCGGCCATCGGCGTGAGGCTGACTCCCTGCATGCCGGTGATGTCCTTGAGCATCTCCTGCAATTCATACATGCATGCGAGGAACCCCTGGGGTTCGGGCGCGAGCGGATGCCGCATCAGAAATTCCGGCAACATCGCGTAGGTGTTGCACGCCTTGGGGTTGTACTTCATGGTGCAGGAGCCCAAGGGATAAAAATGCGTGTCGATTGAAAAGTTGAGCTGTGACAAGCGCGTGAAGTGACGCACCGCCTGCAGTTCCGACACTTCAGGCAGCAGCAGGGGCGTCCGGCGGCGCAGGCGCACCGGCAGCTCGAGCGATTGTTGAGCCGGCAACCCGCAGGCCGCTGCTCCGGCGGCCGGCGCTCCGGCGATCGGTGATCCCCCGGCCGGCGATCCGGCGGTTGGCGGAAGCGGGAATTGGCTCACCGCGCGGCGGCCAGGTTTGCTCAACTCGAATATCAGCGGCTCGCGCAATTTCAGCTCTGCCATGCTCTTTCTCCTCCAGCCGCGCCGCGCACATGGCGCGCCGCCTGCATGACATCGGCCAACGCGGTTGCATAAGCGTCGATGTCGATATCCAGTTTGGTCTCGGTCGCACAGACCAGCAGCGCGTGCCCCAGTTCCGGATGGCTCGCCCCAAGGTCGAGCCCACCCAAGATTCCGCGCTCGGCGAGCGCCGCCGCCACCGGCGCAACCGGGCGGTCCAGAAGCAGCACGGCCTCGTGAAACCGAGGGGTGTCAAAGGCTGCCACGACGCCCGGGATCCGGGTCAGCGCATACACCAATTCCGCGGTGCGCTGCGCACTCAGGGCTGCGACGCGCTCGAGACCTTCGGCACCGAGGAGGGACATGTAGATCGTCGCCGCGGTCACCATCAGGCCCTGATTGGTACAGATGTTGGAAGTCGCTTTGCTGCGACGAATGTGCTGTTCGCGCGCCTGTAGGGTCAACGTGAATCCCGGGCGACCTTCGATGTCCGCGGTACGGCCCACGATGCGGCCCGGCATCTGCCGCACGTATTGCATGCGCGTTGCCATGAAGCCAAAGTAGGGGCCGCCCGAGGCGAGCGGTACGCCCAGCGGCTGACCTTCGCCGCAGACGATATCGGCGCCGCGCCTACCGTCAAGGGGCGCGCCCCACTCGCCGGGGGGTTTGAGCAGCGCCAGTGCGATCGGATTGACTACCGCGATCACCAGCACGTTGTTTGCGTGCGCCCAATCGGTCAGCTGGTCCACGTCTTCCAAGTTGCCGAAGAAATTCGGCTGCTGCACCACCAGCGCGGCGAGATCTTGGCCGCTGTAGGCTTGCAATGCCGATAGCGCCACCCGCCCCTCGCGTCGATCGAAATCCACCGTTTCGAATTCGATGCCCTGATTGCACGTGATCGCGCGCGCCACCTGACAGTAGGTCGGATTCACGGCCCGCGGAAGCAAGATGCGCCGCGAATTCGAGGCACGATTAGCACGCACCGCCATCAGACACGCCTCGGCCATGGCCGACGCACCGTCGTACAGAGAGGCGTTCGTTGCCTCCATACCGGTCAGTGCGCACATCATGGACTGGTATTCGTAGATCAGCTGCAAAGTGCCCTGACTCGCCTCCGCTTGGTAGGGCGTGTACGCCGAGTAAAATTCTCCGCGTGTGGCGATGGCCCAAACGGCGGCGGGAATGTGGTGCTCATACGCGCCGGCACCGATGAAATTCAGCGCCTTGCCGTCGCGCGCGGCGCGCTCGGTAAGCAGGCGCGCGACCTGCATTTCGGATAGGGCCGGCGGGACCCCGGTCAAAGCCGTGCTCTTCAGGCTAAGGGGGATTTCATCGAATAGATCGTCGATGGATTGCGCTCCGATGACCTCCAGCATGCGGGCAATATCGTCCGGAGTATGCGGAATGAACGGCATGGCGGCTCCTAGTCGGCTGCGTCGAGGTATTGGGCATACTCGGCTGCCGTCAGCAATGCGCCGCCCGGAGCCGAGGCGTCGAGTTCCACACGGAACATCCAACCGGCCCCGTATGGATCCTGATTGAGCAGCTCGGGTCGCTGTGCCAGCTCATCATTGCCTGCAATGATCCGGCCCGACACCGGGCTGTAGACGTCGGACGCCGCCTTGACGGATTCGACCACCGCACAGGCCTCGCCCGCAGTCACCCGACGCGCCACTTGCGGCACTTCGACGAATACCAACTCGCCAAGCGCTTCTTGCGCATGATGCGTGATCCCGACCTCCACTTGCCCGTTTTGCAGCCCTCGCACCCACTCGTGACTTCGCGTGTAGTGCAGATCATCCGGTATGTCGCTCACTTAGGAAGTCTCCTGTGACTAGATCTGTATCAATATCTTGCCGTTGCGCACGAACGGCGGTTTCACCACGCGTGCCTCATGGGGTCTGCCGCGAATGCCGACCAGCACCCGAGGCCCGGTGCCTCTCGGCACGCGCGCGAGCGCAATGGCGCGATTCAGCGTCGGAGAAAAAGTTCCGCTGGTGACCTCGCCCAGCGCGGGCGAGGCGCGCTCGGCATCGGCGGAAGGCTCGCCGGCGGCGCTCACCGGCTGAGACTTTCGCAACACACCGCGCTCTTCGAGCACCAAGCCCACGAGCACATCGGCGCTTTCGCGGCGTGCGCGTTCGACCGCCGCCCGGCCGATGAATTCGCGGGTTGCAGGATCGAAAGCCACCGTCCAGGCCAATCCCGACTCCAGGGGATGGTGTCCTTCATCCATGTCGTTGCCATAAAGATTCATGCCGGCTTCCAGGCGCAGCGTATCGCGCGCCCCCAATCCGGCGGGCTTTATTCCTTGCTTCAGCAGCGCCTGCCAGGTGCCGGCCGCATCTTCCGCCGGCAGCATGATCTCGAAGCCGTCCTCGCCGGTATATCCGGTACGCGCCACGAACCACGAGTCGAGCGCCGCACCGCTGAAGCGCGCGATGGCAAGCGCCGTGGCGCGCCGAGCCGGCGACAGCAGCGGCACCGTCTTGGCGATTGCATGAGGGCCCTGGACCGCCAGCATGGCGAGATCCGTACGTTCGGTCACGGCAACCCCGAACGGCGCCGCGTGCTCGCGCAGCCACGCAAGATCCTTGTGACGCGTACCGGCGTTGACGACCAATCGGAACCATGACTCCGTCATGAAGTAGACGATCAAGTCGTCGATCACGCCGCCCGCAGGCAACAACATGCACGAATACAATGCCTGCCCGGGGAACGTGAGTTTGGCGACGTCGTTTGCCAGCAAATAACGCAAATACTCCCGCGCGCGCGCCCCCGTCAGATCGATGATGCACATGTGCGAGACATCGAACATTCCCGCATCCCTGCGCACTGCGTGGTGTTCTTCGAGCTGCGAGCCGAAGCTGAGCGGCAAATCCCAGCCGCCAAAGTCGATGATTTTGGCGCCCTGTGAAACATGGGTGTCGTAGAGCGGAGTCTTCAGGCCCATCGCAACCTCGCTGCGAAAGTTGACGCAGATTCGACCAGCACCTAGGAGCCTGTCTGAGTAATCCGCGTGAGCCGCGTTGGCTGGGAGACGGAGCGGATGCAAGGCGCGCGGCGCAGGCCGTGGCGGGCATCACGGCCAAGCCGCGCAACGCCGCAGACGCCCGTCTCCCAGCCAACCCTTCGGGACCGGGCAGATTTCGCTTCATCCGTCGTTGTCGCCTCCTCATTGGGTGTTAACCCAACTTCGTCGGCTCCGCCTCGGCTGAAGCGAAATCTGCCACGGTCGCGCCCACGAGGATTACTCAGACAGGCTCCTAGTGCTTGTCGCCCCTCTGTCCTTGAGACCTGAGAGATCGAGCGCACCGATGCGCGCTGCTCCCCTTCGGTGGATCTGCGCCCTGACGGGCCAAGATCGCTCTCCAGAGATCGCCAGAGACTGTAGTTCATGTGCCTGAGCGTTTCCGGGCGGTTGCGCCTTCGGCGGTCCTTCGATGAAAAGGACGCTCTCCAGACAGCTCTTGTCGCGATGTGTGCATGATACACGATCCGCTGCAATCCGCGGCAGGACTGAAGCCGAGCCGCGCCGCAGAACTCAGCCGCCCGACTTTTTGGCCGGCCAGCCCAATTTGACAAGTTCCGCAACGATGACGTCGCGGTGGTCGCCCTGAATTTCGATGACACCGTCGCGCACCGTGCCGCCCGACCCACAGCGTTTCTTGAGCCGAGTAGCGAGCGCTGCAATCTCCGGCACGGACAGCGGCAGTCCCGTCACCGTCGTGACGCCCTTGCCCGCTCGGCCCTTGACTTCCCGGCCGACCCGCACGGCGCCCAAGGAAGCCGCGCCCGGCGCGCCTTTTGGACAAACGCATTCACGCACCGCGCGCCGGCAATTGGGGCACAGGCTGCCAATTCCCGTGGAGTAGATCATTCTTGCGGCCATGCGGCATTATGCGGCTTTGGTGGGCTTGAGCGAACACCGGTGGGATGCACGCAGTCGTCAAGGTAGAATACACGGCATGCATGCGCGTAGAAAATCCCTGAGCGTCAAAGTCGGCGCCGTGACCATCGGCGGCAGCGCCCCCATCATCGTGCAGTCGATGACCAACACCGATACGGCGGACGTCGAGGGCACCGTGGCGCAGGTCAAGGCGCTGGCGCGCGCCGGATCGGAGCTGGTCCGCGTGACCGTCAACAACGACGAAGCGGCCGCCGCAGTTCCATACATTCGCGAGCGCTTGGACGCCCAAGCCATCAGCACCCCCCTGGTCGGCGACTTCCATTTCAACGGTCACAAGCTGCTCAAAGCCCATCCCGCCTGCGCGCAGGCGCTCGCCAAGCTGCGGATCAATCCGGGCAACGTGGGGCGGGGCAGCAAGCGCGACCCGCAATTCGCTGAAATGATCGAGACTGCTTGCAAATATCGCAAGCCGGTGCGCATTGGCGTGAACTGGGGCAGCCTCGACCAAGATTTGCTCACGCGCATGATGGACGAGAATTCGAAGCAGGAGGCGCCACTGCCGGCCATCGATGTGATGCGCGAGGCCATTGTCGTCTCCGCACTGGACAGCGCGAAGCGCGCGGAAAGCTTGGGGTTGGGTGCCGATAGGATCGTGATCAGCGCCAAGGTGAGCGGCGTCCAAGACTTGATCTCGGTGTACCGCACCCTCGCGGCACGCTGTACGTACCCGTTGCATCTCGGGCTTACCGAGGCCGGCATGGGCAGCAAGGGCATCGTGGCATCCACCGCCGCCATCGGGGTATTGCTGCAAGAGGGCATCGGCGACACGATCCGTGTGTCGCTGACGCCAGATCCCGGCGGCGATCGCACGCAGGAAGTCATCGTCGCTCAAGAGATCCTGCAGACCATGGGACTGCGCTCCTTCACGCCGATGGTCATCGCCTGTCCCGGCTGCGGCCGCACCACCAGCACCTATTTCCAAGAGCTGGCGCAGAAGATCCAAGGCCACATCCGCCACCGGATGCCGGAGTGGCGCAAACAGCGCGCCGGCGTCGAGGACATGACCGTCGCCGTCATGGGCTGCGTCGTGAACGGACCGGGCGAGAGCAAGCACGCCAATATCGGTATCAGCCTGCCGGGTACGGGTGAGCACCCGGTCGCCCCGGTTTATGAGGACGGCGCGAAGACAGTGACGCTCAAAGGCGAGCGGATCGCCGAGGAGTTCCAGGAACTCGTCGAGCGTTATGTCGAGCGAACCTACAGCAGGAATCCGCCGTGAACGACCTATCCGACAAAAAATGCGCGCCGTGCGAAGGCGGCGTTTCGCCCCTGACATTCGCTGCGGCCAGCGTGCTGCGCGAACAATTGCACCCCGACTGGCAGATCGCCGCCGACGCGAAGAGCCTGCAGCGCACGCTCAAATTTAAGGATTTCTACCGCACGATGAGCTTCGTCAACGCGGTCGCGCACATCGCGAACATCGAAGACCACCACCCTGATTTGGAAGTCGGCTATAACCGCTGCCATATCACTTTTACGACGCATTCGATCGGCGGTCTGTCGCAGAACGATTTCATCTGTGCGGCCAAAATCGACCGCCTTTGAGCACCCCGGCCCCGTAGCCGGGACTATTCATGAACAACAGAGAAGCTGGAAAAAGGCTGGATCAGATAGGTATTTTCCGGAGCGTGAAAAACAGGGCTCGGCGCATGCGCCGAGCGGGTTCGCCAGGGGTAGGACGCATGCGTCCTACGGGTGGCCACGGATGGCCACCCCGGGCTTGCGCGCAGCAGGGACTGCGTAGCGCAATGGCGAACCCCGGCTTGCAGCGATGCAGGATTGCATCGCGTCGCAAGTTTTTCTCGCAGCCTCCACGGGTGCGACGCATGCCTCGCGCGGGTGGCCATGGAAGGCCACCCCGGGCTTGCGCGCAGCAGGGACTGCGTAGCGCAATGGATTCACGGCGGTCCGGAAAATACCTATCTGATCCAGCCTTGGTGCATGGAATGCGTATCGTTCATGAATAGTTCGCGCTAGGAGCTCTCGACCTTGAGAAAGGCGGGCACATCGCCGATCAGCCCCAAGGCGCGTTTTGCGAACTGTCGCTTGATGAACGGCAGACTTGCGACTGCGATGAGTCCGGCGGAGCGCAGCCGCGCCGCCGCGGGATTGGCGTTCGAAAACAAGCGCTCCAGGCCGTCGAATGCCGTGGCGGCAAGCAGATTCTCACTCTTGCGCCAACGCTCGTAGCGGCGCAGCAGTCGGTAATCGCCGAGCAGCGCGCGACCACCGGCCGCGCTCAATACTTCGGCCAATGAGGCGCAGTCGAGCAGCCCTAAATTCAGTCCCTGGCCGGCCAGGGGATGCACCGCGTGTGCGGCATCGCCGAGCAGCACGGCGCGCGGCCTCACATAGTCCACCGCGTACTGCAATTTGAGCGCAAAGCTCGCGACCGGCGTCGTGAGCTCCGCATCGCCGAGCACTGCACCGCTCGCCGCGGTGAGTGCGGCGCCAAAAGCCGCCGCATCGAGCGCGCGTAGACGCAAGGCCTCGGCGCGTGCGGCGCTCCAGACGATCGATGAACGGCCGTCGGGCAGCGGCAGGAAGGCGAGCGGCCCGGTGACCAAAAATCGCTGCCAGGCGGTGTTCCGGTGCGATCCGGCGGTGCGCACGTGCGCCACCAACGCATCCTGATGATAGGCATGACCGGCGGTATCGATACCGAGCAGATCGCGGGTCCTCGATTCGGCGCCGTCGGCCGCGATCAACAGCCGGCCGCGCAGGTCGCGCCCATCACTCAGGCGGATCCGCACCTCGGAATCGTTCACGGCTACTTCTTGCACGCCCGCTTCGATCACAACGGTGCCCGCGGCGCGCGCCGCGTGCAAACAGCGCTCCTGTAACGCGCGACCCTCGACGATGAAGCCGAGATTCGGTTCGCCGATCTCAGCGCAATCGAAGGTGAGGGAGCCCGCCCCCTGCGGCACGCCGCTCGCATCCCAGACGCACATGCGTTCGTAGGCGAACACTCGCTGCGGCGGCAGATGCTGCCATACCCCGCACACTTGCAGCAGCCGCTGCGAGGCGCGGCTCAATGCAAACACCCGCAAATCCCAGTCCGCAGCGCTTTCCGTGCCCGGGGTTAGCGGGCCGGCGGCAGCCGCGGCGCCCGCGGCCGTGCCGCCGCCGGGCGCGAGGCGCTCGGCAATGATTGCCACCCTGCCGGACTCGGCGAGTTTGCGCGCCAGCAGCAGGCCGGCCATGGCTGCGCCGATGATACCCGCGCCGACGATCACCACGTCGAAGTCGCGGCTCATGCGCGGGAGCCGGCCGCCGGCTCGCGCCGCCCGTGCCTGAGCGCTACGCCGCGCGCCAGTTTCGGGATGCGTCCGGCGGCTCCGATACTCAAGGCAGCCAGCGCCGCCTTGGCCGGCGGCAGCAAATCAAAGGCCAGGAGCCCTAGATTTCGCAGCCGCTGCACCGCGCCCGAAGGATGGGAAAATAGCCGCACGAGTCCATCGGTGAAGGCGATGATTTCGCGGCGATCCGCCGCTCGCCAGGCATCGTACGCGGTCAATAGCGCACGATCGCCGCAATCCATGCGACGCTCGGCAATCAGCTCGGCGAGGCTCGCCACGTCGCGCAGCCCCAAATTGAAACCCATCCCCGCAACCGGATGCAGTCCCTGCGCCGCGTTGCCGACGATGGCGCAGCGTCCCGCGCTGGTCTGCCGCGCGCGAGTCAACGACAACGGATACGGAACGCGACGGCCCGCCTTGAGGAAGCGGCCCAGCCTGAATCCGAATCGTCGCTGCACTTCGTCGAGAAATTCCCGATCGGACCAGCTCATCGCAACGTCAGCCAGAGCGCGGCTCAGCGTCAACACCAGCGTGCAGCGGCCATCGTTGAGCGGCAACAGAGCGAGCGGGCCGCTCGCGGTAAAGCGCTCGTACGCCACGTACTCATGAAATCTTTGGGGCAGCACCGTGGTGATCACGGCGGTTTGCTCGTAGTCGCGAACTTCGGCCACGACACCGAAGGCGCTGCGCACCGCGGACTGAACCCCGTCCGCTGCGACCACCATGCGAGCCTTGATCACGGACGCAGTTCCGCGCGCGCCGGACAAGTCGAGCTCAACGCAATGCTCGGTCGCTGAAACGCGCCTAACCTCCGCCGGACAATACACGCGCAAATCATCGCGATGGGAGAGCTGCGACCACAGCGCCGCCCCGAGCGAGCGATTGGGCACCACATGACCCAGCGCCCGCAGGCCCTGTTCCGCCGCATCGATGCGCGCGAAGCCGAAGTGGCCCTGATCGGAAACATGAATCTTGGCGATTGGCGTCGCCATGGCCGCAACGGCGGGCCACACTTCCAAGGTCTCGAGAATTCGGCGGCTGCCGTTCGACAACGCCGTGGTGCGCTCATCGAAGCTCGGTTGCGATGCCGCGTCGTGCGGAACGGCCTCGACCAGAGCCACCCGAACATCAAGACCCTTGAGCGCAACGGCCAAGCTGGCGCCGACCATGCCGCCGCCGACAATGGCGATGTCGAAGGTGTCGTTCACGCCGATTGCACCAGCCGCTCGACGGCCTCGGGAGTCCTCTCGAGCGCCCCTGTCAGCACTTCGGGAGCATCGCTGGTCACCAGCACATCATCCTCGATGCGAATGCCGATGTTCCAGAACTCCTTGGGCACGCGGGGGGAGGGGCGAATATAAATACCGGGCTCGACGGTGAGCGCCATGCCGGCCTCGAGGACTCGCCATTCCCCGCCGACTTTGTAATCTCCGACATCGTGCACATCGAGGCCCAACCAGTGCCCGGTACGATGATTGAAGAACGGCTGGTAGGCCCGATCCTTGAGCAGCCGCGCGATCGAGCCCTTGAGTAGCCCCAGCTTGACCAACCCTTGGGTAATCGCCCGTACCGCCGCTTCGTGCGGCTGGTTCCAGTGGTTTCCGGGTCGCACCTTGTCGATGGCCGCTGTTTGCGCTTCGAGCACTACTTCGTAGACTGCGCGCTGCTTCGCAGTGAACCTGCCGTTCACGGGGAACGTGCGGGTGATGTCCGAAGCGTAGTAGTCATGCTCGCAGCCCGCGTCGAGCAGCAATAAGTCCCCATCGCAGAGGCGCTGATCATTGTCGCGATAGTGCATGACGCAGGCATTGGCCCCGCCGCCGACGATGGGGTGATAGGAAATATCCGCATTGTGCGAACGAAATTCATGGAGCACTTCCGCCATGACTTCGTACTCCATGCGTCCGGGACGGGCAAAGCGCATGGCACGGCGATGCGCGCCCATTGCGATTTGCGCTGCGCGCCGCAGGCTCGCCTGCTCAGCGCGGCTCTTGTAGAGGCGCATGTCGTCGAGCACGTGACCCAGCGCGACGAATTCCTGCTGCACACCCGAGCCCTGTCGTGCGTGCACCCGCATTCCGTTCACCCAGCCGAGCATGCGAGAATCAAAATCGGGGTGCGTCCCCATGGAGTAAAAAATCCGCGATCGTTGCTCGATGAGACCCGGCAAAATCTCATCGATGTCCGCGATGGGAAAGGCATCGTCCGCCCCGTAACGCTCCACGGCTCCCTCGGTGCCGGCCCAAACGCCATCCCATGACTCGCGCACGGCATCGTGCTCGCGCACGAACAGCAGATACTCGGATTGCGCACGCCCCGGCACCAGCACCGCAACGGCGTCGGGCTCGGGAAATCCGCTCAGGTAATGGAATTGGCTGTCCTGCCGATAGGCATACGCGACATCACCGTTGCGATGACGGACGGGTGCCGCGGGCAGAACGGCGATGGCGTCTTTGCCGATCATGCGCATGAACAGGCGGCGGCGGCGCGCGAATTCCTTGCGATCCATACTTAGGAGCCTTGGGAGCCTGTCTGAGTAATCAACGTGACAGGCTCCTCAGCTCAGTGCAGCCGTTGTTGAGTGCTCGAGTAGACTTGGCGGCGTAGGGGTAGCAGTTCCTCGAAGACCACCTGAGCCCCAACCCGGATGAACTCGACGAGCTCGGCGTACGCTTGTTCGTTCGATTCGTCCGCGTCCGCATCATCGCCGGTAGCCCGCGAGATCTCGGTGAAGTCCCGTACGATCTCGCCGACATCGCCGTTGAGCGCGTCCAAATCAGAGATGCGGCCGGCACCGAGGCCGTATAGAAACCCCGTGCACCATAGGGCGAGCGCATTCGCTCGGCCGTTGAGCGGCTGATCGTCATCCGGCAACAAAGGTTCGAACTCCATGCCTTGTTCGCCGAAAGACGTGGCGGTCGCAGTGAAAACCCGCTCGAGCACCGCGGCCGACTCGTCCGACAGAGATGCGCCATCCGGCAAAATCTCGTTGACCCAATCCTGCATTCTATAGGGCGATACGGAACACAGCGCGCCGCACAACGAGCCGTGCGCCTCGGCGGCATCGGCGAGGCTTCCGGCGGAAGCCAGCGCGTCCTCAAAGTCCTGGAATCGGATATCCGCCATCATGATCCTCAAATGATACCGCTTAAGGCAGGCCGACGTGACACCCCTTTGCATTGCGGAATGCAGCGCTCTATATTGGGAGCCTATGAGCGAAAGCAACACGAAGGCGGCGGTAGAGCTTGAACTGAAGCGCCTGGAGAAGCGTCTTGAAGACCTCATCGTGACGGTGAGCCAGATCAAGGAGGAAAATCGAGCCTTGCGGCAGCGGCAAGAAACGCTGACGGCCGAGCGCGCCAGCCTGTTGCAGAAGAACGAACAAGTGCGCGCGCGGGTAGAAGCCATGATCGGGCGGCTGAAATCGATGGAGCAGGCATGAGCGATACCCAGGCGAGAGTAAGCGTGCGCATACTCGAGAAGGAGTACCACATTACCTGTCCCATGGAGGAGCGCTCGGACCTGCTCGATTCCGCCGAATTCTTGAATTCGAAAATGCGCGAGATACGCGATAGCGGGAAGGTCGTGGGCCTGGATCGCATCGCGGTCATTGCCGCGCTCAATATGGCGAATGAATTGATCCGATTTCGCAAGCGTGACACCAATCTCGATTCCGATGTCGGCGGACGCTTGCGAATCCTGCGCGAGCGCGTAGAGTCGGCTTTGGAGAAGGGTCGCCAGCTTGAGCTTTAGGGCGCCCTCCTCGTAAAGTTAAGTTTGGCGCTGCCTGCGGTGTTCGATGCGGATCGGGTTACCTCCTGACCCTAATCTGTAAACCCAAGGGGCCATTGCTTGCTGGCAACATTGTGCAAGTCCGCCTCGAGCGGAAAGCCTTAAGTGCCGCAGTTAGCCCCACCTGTTGCTCAGGTCGGGAGCAACGGTCCAAAACGGCACATGCGGGTAGCGCCATCTCCTTTTCTCTCTCCCAGCCAACGCGGCTCACGCGGATTACTCAGACAGGCTCCTCGCTTTATCTTATGAAAGGGAAGTTACGCAAAGAATTGCGCGCGAAGCGGCGCGGCTTGAGCGCCGCAGATCACGCTCTGCGTTCCAACCTGGCCGCCCAATCCATCGGGCGGTTGGCTGCTTTCAGGTCAGGCGCGCGCGTCGCCCTCTATCTGCCGTTCGATCGGGAGACGAACACCGCCGTTCTTCTGAGCGCAGCCCGGCGGCGGCGGATTCGCATTTTCGTTCCCGTGGTCAGCGATTTGCATCACCGTCGCCTGCGCTTTTATCCTCTGGGTGGAAAGACGCGGCGCGGGGTGTTCGGCATACCGGTACCGCATGGCGTCCCTCACCGCGAGAGGCGCGCGATCGAACCGCGCTGGTTCGATCTCATCGTCGTCCCCCTCGTGGGTGTCGACCCGCAAGGGCGCCGCTTAGGGATGGGCGGCGGATTCTACGATCGCGCCCTCGCCTTTCGCCGTCATCGGGCTCATTGGATGGGCCCGCGGCTGGTCGGCCTCGCCTTCGAATGCCAGCGGGCAGACTCCGTGTGCGCGGAACCCTGGGACGTGCACCTGGACGCACTGGCGACCGAATCGGGGATTCGGCATTTCTCGAAGGGCATGCAATGAATCATTGGCTCCTGAAATCGGAACCCAACTCCTTCAGCATCGACGATCTCGCCGCGCTGCCCAAACAAACGACGGCGTGGGACGGCGTGCGCAATTACCAAGCCAGAAATATGCTGCGAGACTCCATGAAAAAAGGCGATACGGCCTTTTTCTATCATTCCAGCTGCGACATCCCGGGCATCGCCGGCATCGTACGCGTCGTCAGGGAGGGGTATCCCGATGCAACCGCCTTTGACCCCAAGCATCATCACTACGACGCCGAGAGTCGTCGGAGCGAACCACGCTGGTTCGTCATCGATGTGAAGCTGGTGCGCAAGTTCAAGCGCCTCATCACGCTCGATGAGCTGCGTGCGCATGCGGGCGATGCGCTTTCGGACTTTGTGATATTGCGACGAGGGAATCGTCTGTCGGTGACGCCGGTGTCCAAGTCGGATTGGGATTTCGTTCTCACTCTTGAGTGAGGCCGCTCACATCGCTACCACAATCCGGTGCAAGAAGCGCGACTATTGCTTGTAAATTAATTATTCGTGTATATACTCGATCCCCGGACTAACCCGACAACGGAGTTTCTATCATGGCAGCGAAAGCGAAGAAGGCGAAGAAGAAGGTGGCTAAGAAAAAGGCCGCCAAGAAAAAATAAGCCTTCGAAAATATCGACTGTGCCCGCGCAAGCGGGCACAGTTGTTTTGAGGGGGTACGAAAATGCTTTCTCCGACTGAAAAAAAACGTCGCGCCGCGGAGGCTGCGCTTCCCTACATCGAAGCCGACATGGTCCTCGGCGTCGGTACGGGCTCGACGGTCGGCGAGTTCATCAAAGCGCTCAAGGACCATAAAATCCGGCTTAAGGGCGCGGTTTCGAGTTCGTCCCAAACCTCGCAAGCGCTGCAGGCAGCGCGGATCCCGGTATTGGATCTGAACGCGGAAGGCGACCTCGGCCTGTACATCGACGGGGCCGACGAGGCCGACGAACACGGCGCGTTGATCAAGGGCGGCGGTGGGGCGCTCACCCGCGAAAAGATCATCGCCGCCGCCTCCAAGAAATTCGTTTGCATCATCGACGACAGCAAACTGGTCGAAGTGCTCGGCGCGTTCCCCTTGCCGGTCGAGGTCATACCCATGGCGCGCTCTTACGTCGCGCGCCAGCTCGTGAAGCTCGGCGGACAACCGGTTTGGCGCGAGGGAGTGGTAACCGACAACGGCAACGTCATTCTGGATGTCCACCATTTGGCGCTGGCCGATCCCGCCGCCGTCGAGGACGCGGTCAATCGGATCGCCGGAGTGGTGACGGTCGGACTGTTCGCGCATCGTGGGGCGGATGTGCTGCTGGTGGCCGGAGCCGACGGCATCAAGACGATAAAGCCCAAGCGCTAGTGAAGCGAGCGCACCGGCTCGATGTTGCATCGAGCCTTCAGTTCGCAAAAGAGAAGGGCCCACCGAGTGGGCCCTGTTTGGCTGGGGGACTAGGATTCGAACCTAGGTAAACGGTGTCAGAGACCGTTGTCCTACCACTAGACGATCCCCCAAAACCGCTCGATCGCATGCCGGGAAGGTATCCCCGCGAAGGTATCCTCGCCGGTCAACGTTTGGAGAACTGGGTTCCGCGGCGAGCCTTGCGACGACCCACCTTCTTGCGCTCGACTTCGCGCGCGTCCCGGGTCACAAAACCCGACTTTCGCAAAGGCGAACGCAGCGTTTCATCGTACGCCATCAGGGCACGCGTGATGCCATGGCGTATCGCGCCGGCTTGGCCCGTGATTCCGCCGCCTTCGACATGCGCATCCACATCGAACTTGCCCTCCATTTGGATGGCGCCGAACGGCTGCTGCACGATCATTCGGCCGGTCTCGCGCCCGAAGAACTCCTCCAGAGAACGGCCGTTGATGGAGACCTTACCGGTGCCCTGGCGCAGGTATACGCGCGCGCTCGAGGTCTTGCGCCGGCCGGTACCGTAATAGGTCGTGGCTGTGTTTGATGCCATTGATTGGTTTCCTCAAGAACTCTTAGATGTCCAGCGCCTTGGGCTGCTGTGCTTGATGGGGGTGCGTGCTGCCGCCGAATACATGCAGCTTCTTGTACATGCGTCTACCTAGAGGTCCCTTCGGCAGCATTCCCTTGACGGCGAATTCGACGGCGCGCTCAGGGTGCTCCTTGAGCAGTTTGCCGAGCGCGATACTCTTCAAGTTTCCGACATACCCGGTGTGCTGGTGGTAGAGCTTGTCCGTGAGTTTGGCACCGGTGACACGCACGGTGCCCGCGTTGATCACGACGATGTGATCGCCAAGATCTTGATGCGGCGCATAATTGGGCTTGTGCTTACCCTTCAATCGGTGCGCGATCCGCGATGCCAAGCGGCCCAGGGTCTTGCCCGAGGCGTCGACCAGATACCAGTCGCCCCGGGTTTCTTCTGGCTTTGAAAATACGGTGTGCATGAAACTCACTCGAGTGTCGGGTCCAACGAAAGGCGCGAAAGTGTACAGAACCGCGAGTTCCGTTACCAGCCCGCCGTGGCGGCGGCGCTCTATAATATAATGTGCGGATGAGTTCTCGCAGATTCAGCCTGGCGGACCGCCTCATAGGGGAAATTGATAAAACAATCAAGGTGTTAGGCGCCCCTGCACGATCGGCTCGCGAGGCTCCCGTGCCGCGCGGCGGCGAATTGGTACTCGATGAAGCCGATCGCCTGGAGTCGAGCCGCCTGATGCGGGTGAACCACGCCGGCGAGGTAGCGGCCCAGGCTCTATATCAAGGGCAGGCGCTGACGGCGCGGGCCGTGAGCGAGAGCATGCGCCAAGCGGCCACCGAGGAAATGGATCACCTCGCGTGGTGCGAACAACGGCTCAACGAATTGAACGGCCGGACCAGTCTGTTGAATCCTATATGGTATGCGGGCTCTTTCGCGATCGGTGCCGTGGCGGGCGTCCTGGGCGATCGCACCAGTTTGGGCTTCATCACCGAAACCGAACGCCAAGTCGAGTCGCACCTCCGCGACCACATGGAGCGCTTGCCAGCGGCCGATACGCGCAGCCGCGCCATCCTCGAGCAGATGTCGCATGATGAGGTGCGGCATGGGGCGACGGCGGCCTCTCTCGGGGGGAAAGATCTGCCGTTTCCTCTGCGCAGAGCGATGCGCCTCATCTCCCGTCTCCTGACTCGTGGCTCGTATTGGCTGTGAAATCCCTAGAGTGCTTGCGATTCCGGTACTTATGTAATAAAACGTGCGCCAGAACAGGCGTTTCACGACCTTAAAGACGAGGGAGAGACCATGGAAGAAGTGGCAAAAGCCTTAAGCGATATCCCTGCGATCAATCGTTTCTTGAGCTACTGCCGTATCCGGACAGTCCCTTCCAAAACCGTAATCATTCATGCGGGCGATTTGCCGGACATCCTCTACTACATCATCAGCGGCTCGGTCGAGGTCATGATCGAGGATGAGGACGGCAACGAAATGGTGCTGGCATATTTGAACAAGGGACAGTTTTTTGGAGAAATGGGCCTGTTCTACGAACAGCCCACGCGCAGCGCCTGGGTCCGCACCCGCCAACAATCCGAGCTCGCTGAGATGACCTATCCCCGCTTCCGGCAAATTGCCGCCGAGAGCCCGGGACTCATTTTTGAGTTGGCTACGCAGCTGGCAACGCGGCTTGATCGAACCAACCGCAAACTCGGGGATCTCGCGTTCGTGGATGTCACCGGCCGTGTGGCGCACGCGATCATGGACCTGTGCGGCGAGCCCGACGCGATGACGCATCCGGAGGGGATGCAAATCAAGGTGAGCCGGCAAGAGCTGTCGCGTTTGGTGGGTTGCTCGCGCGAAATGGCCGGGCGCGTTCTCAAGGTGTTGGAAGAACAAGGTCTGCTGCGCGCCACCGGGAAGACGATCGTCGTGTTCAATGCCCGCCCGAAGGTGAAGACGCGCCCCTTGATCGTTCCGGTGAAAGCCGGTCCAGGCGCACCCGGCGGCAAAAGCGCCCGCACCGAGCAGCACGATGATGACGAGGATGAGGACGAGGACGAGTAGCGGCGCCGGGGCAAAGCAAGTCCAGCGCGCTCATTTCTAGCGTGGCGCTGCCGATCTCGATCCGCCGCCCGATTAATGCATTCCACGCGCCGCACGTATCGCCTCGTAGGCTTCCTGGATGCGCTGCGTCTTTTCTTTGGCCACCTGTGCCATGGATTCCGGCAACCCGTTGGCAACGAGCTTGTCGGGGTGATGACGGCTCATCTGCCGGCGATAGGCCTTGGTGAGTTCTTGATCGCTCATACTTGCGTTGCCCTCGAGTTCCGCATAGCAGTCCGACAACGGCCTTTCCGCGCGCTGCCGGCCGGCGAAGCTGCCGCGGCCCTGTTGCCGCGCCCGCGCTGCGGACTCCATGAAGGCGAACTCGAGTCCCGATATGCCAAGCTGCTCGGCCACCTGCGTCAAAATGCGGCGTGCGGGCGGCGAAATGCCGTTCCCGGCCAATGCGGCCCTTAATTGCAACTCCATGAAGGCGCGCAGCAGGTCGTAGCGCAGTCCGCAAGCTTCGCGCAGCTGTTCCACGTTCAAGTTCGCGTCGTAGGCCGGGGATTTCCCGGCCCGAAAACACGCGATCGCGGCGCTGATTTCGTGGGGCCCCAAGTGCAGTTCTTGCATGAGCCGCCGCGCCGCATCGATCTCCGCCTCCGATACGCGTCCGTCGGATTTGGCGACATGGCCCATGAGTTCGAAGGTTGTGCGAAAGAAGACTTCGGATACCGACGCGGCGGCGGACGCGCCGGAGGCGCCGCTCAAGCCTGCGCCCATGCTCTGGTTGAAGAATTGGCCGATGATCGCGCCGAGGACGGCTCCCCAGACGCTCCTGGTAATCAGCAAACCGATCAAAGCCCCAAAAATCGTGCCCTTCCAAGCCATTCGCGTTGACCTATCCGATCCGGCCCGCCACAATCGCCGACCTTCTACTCCGCAATGGTAGCAGGGAGCCTGTCTGAGCCCATGGAACCGTTTGCGCAATCGGCGCCGTTATTCGAGTCCCGAATCCGCAGTCTGCGGAAGATTCACCAGGGAAAGGTGCGGGACATCTACGATATCGATGCGGATCATCTGCTCATCGTCACCACCGATCGATTGTCGGCGTTCGATGTGGTGCTGCCGGACCCCATTCCGTTCAAAGGAGCGGTTCTCACAAGAATCTCTGCGTTCTGGTTCGAGAAGACCCGACCCATAGTGGCCAATCACCTGACCAAGTTGACCGTGGAGGACGTCGTCGCTGACCCCGAGGAACGAGCGCAGCTGGCCGATCGCGCCATGGTGGTGAGACAACTGACCGCGCTGCCGATCGAGGCGGTGGTGCGCGGCTACCTGATCGGCTCTGGCTACAAAGATTACCAGTTGCACGGTTCGGTGTGCGGTATTGCGCTGCCGGGCGGACTCAAGATGGCAGAGGCTCTGCCGGAGCCCATCTTCACTCCCGCATCGAAAGCTCCCGCCGGGCAGCATGATGAAAACGTCGATTTCGAGGCGATAGTCAAGCTCCTCGGCCGAGAGTATGCGACGCGCATCCGGCGCATCGCGCTCGCCCTCTATCGGTTCGCAGCCGAGCATGCGCGCGCACGCGATATCATCATCGCCGATACCAAGTTCGAATTCGGAATCGACAAGGCCGGCGATTTGCTCCTGATCGATGAGGCACTGACGCCGGACTCCTCGCGTTTCTGGCCGGTCGCCTCTTATAAACCCGGCATTAGCCCGCCGAGCTTCGACAAGCAATTCGTGCGTGATTATTTGGAATCCTTGCACTGGAACAAAAAGCCGCCCGCGCCGCATTTGCCGCCCGAGATCATCGCGCGCACCAGCGACAATTATCGCAAGGCGCTCAAGCTATTGACGACTTGAGACAGGAGCATGCTCACCTCGCTGGAACGTCTCGAAGACAGATTGTTCCAAAAATCGCGCGACATGGGCCCCCCGTGGGGACCCATCCTGCGCGCGCTGCGCTATCCGGCCGCCATCGTTCGCGACTGGCTGGCGGGAGACATCAACGTCCGGGCGATGAGCCTCGCGTACACCACCCTGCTGTCGCTCGTACCGCTGATGGCATTCAGTTTTGCGATTCTGAAGGGCCTCGGCGCGCGCTCCGATATCAGGTTCATACTGCATGAATTCCTTCGCCCCTTGGGGAGCGCCGCGAATGAGCTGACCGAGGCCGTACTGCAGTTCGTCGCGAACGTGCGCGGCGATGTGCTCGGCGCGATCGGTCTGGCACTGCTCACCTACACCGTCATCAGCACGATCCATCAGGTGGAAACGAGCTTCAATTTCGTCTGGCGGGTCGATCGACCGCGCAGTTTCGGGCGCCGCTTCTCCGAGTATTTGAGCGTCATGGTCGTGGCGCCCATTCTGCTCGCTGTCGCCCTCGAGCTATTGAGCTCGGCCGAGCACAGCGCGTTCGCACTCTGGATCGGCTCCATCGCGCCCGTGGCCTGGACCCTGAACATTCTCGGACGGCTCCTGCCGTACGTGATCGTCACCATCGTGTTCACGGGCATGTACGCCTTCATTCCCAATACGCGCGTCGACATCAAGCCGGCGGTCACCGGGGGTTTGACGGCTGGGGTCATTTGGGCGCTGGTGGGTCAGGCATTCACCGCGTTCATCGTCTACTCCTCGCGGATGGTGGCGATCTACACCGGCTTTGCAATCGTGCTGACGACCTTGATCTGGGTCTACCTGAGCTGGCTCATCCTGCTGATCGGCGCGCAGCTCGCGTTCTACGCGCAATTTCCGCAATACCTGCGCTACGGCCAGGAGCCGATCCGACTCAGCGTCATCGCTCGGGAACGAGTCGGCCTGTCGGTGATGTATCTGATCGGACGCGACTATCGTGCCGGCAATACTCATTGGACCGCCGACAAGCTCGCCGCCGAACTCGACATTCCGGGCGCGGCCCTGGCGCCGGTCCTTGCATGTTTGGAAAAAGCCGACCTCATCGCGGCAACCGAGAAGGAACAATTCCTGCCCGCCCGCGATCCGGAGGGCATCGAACTCGCCGCGATCATCGACGCGGTGCGCATGCAGCAAACCGGCCGGCTGGAGATCGCAGGGCGTGCCTTGGCGCCTGCCGCACGGGTGATAGACGAAGTCGAGGCAACCATGCGCCAACAACTGGGCAATCGATCGCTCAAGGATTGGATCTCAGCCGTTTGAGCGCGGGCGCGCGCCGCCAACGGCGCATCACTCGCCCGCGATAGTCATTTCCTTCAGCAGAATCGAACCGACTCGGGTGCCGCCCCTCGTATCCACATCGTCGCCGACCGCCACGATGCTCTTGAGCATCTCGCGCAAGTTGCCTGCAATCGTGATCTCGGCAACCGGGTACTGAATAGCGCCGTTCTCGACCCAAAAGCCTGCCGCACCGCGGGAGTAGTCTCCAGTCACCGAGTTCACGCCCTGACCCATCAGTTCCGTCACCAGCAACCCGCTGCCGAGGCGAGCGAGCATCGCCCCGAATCCTCCGGGAGTGTCGGGCGCGACGACGAGATTGTGCGCGCCACCGGCGTTGCCGGTGGTCTTGAGTCCAAGTTTGCGCGCAGAGTAGCTGGAAAGAATGTAGCCCGTGAGCACACCGTCGGCGACGAGTTCGCGATCGCGCGTCGCGACGCCTTCCTCGTCGAACGGCGCACTGCCCATCGCCTTTGGGATATGCGGGCGCTCGGTAATGGAGAAGCCGGCCGGAAATACTTGCTGCCCGGCCGCGTTTAACAGGAACGACGATTGCCGGTACTGGCTGCTGCCGCGAACCGCCGCGGCGAAATGACCGATTAGGCCGCGCGCGATTTCGGGATTGAACAATACCGGCGCGCGCCGCGTGCTGAGCTTGTGCGGCCCCAAGCGCGCTATGGTGCGCCGCGCACTTGTGCGCCCGATCGCCTCGGCATCTTCCAAGTCGCGCCAATCTCGGGCGCTTGAGTACCAGTAGTCTCGCTGCATGCCCTCGCCGGCGCCTGCAAGCACCACGCAGCTCAAGGTATGCGAGGTGGTGGGATAGCCCCCGATGAAGCCGTGCGTATTGCCGTAAACGTGCAGCCCCTGATGGGTGTTGAGGGATGCGCCCTCCGAGTTGTTGATACGCGGGTCGAACTTGAGCGCCGCCGCCTCGCACGATTTGGCGATCTCGATCGCGCGGTCGGCGGTGATGTTCCAGGGGTGCGCGAGGTCCAAATCGGGGGGCGAGTGTGCCATCAGCGAGGGATCCGCCAGGCCCGCACAGCCATCCTCGGCCGTAAACCGGGCAATGCTGCAGGCCTTGGCCACGGTGGCGCGTACCGCATCCGGGGAGAAATCCGCCGTGCTGGCGGACCCCTTGCGCTGCCCGAAATACACGGTGATGCCCATGCTACGGTCGCGCTGGTGCTCCAGCGTTTCGACCTCGCCGAGTCGCACGCCGACCGAAAGACCAGTATCCTGGCTGACGGCGGCTTCGGCCTGGGAGGCGCCGCGCGAGCGCGCCTCTTCGAGAGCACGCTCGATTATCGATTCAAGGTCTTCTTGGGCAAGGCGTAACGGGTTGCTAGGCACGACGGCCATCGTCATCTCCAACACTTGTCTTCGAGGATTCCAGCCCGTGATTCTACCGGCCCGAGTGGTAGCATGGGGTAATATGACGACCGAGCGCGAAGCAAGCGATTCCGGAGAAACCGAGGAACAGCGGCAGAGCAGAAGCGCGCGCAAGCGGGAAGCCGCGACCTTGCAAGAATTGGGTGTGAAGCTGTCCGCCCTTCCGGACCAAGAGATCAAGGCGCTGGATTTGCCGGATAGCCTATTTGTGGCGCTGCGCGACCTGCGGCGCCTACCCTCGCACGGGGCTCAGGTCCGGCAGCGGCAGTATATTGGCAAATTGATGCGCAATATCGACCCGAAGCCGCTGCTGGCGAAACTGGCGGAGCGCAAGCAGCGCCACGATATGGAGATTCGGTACTTTCAGCAGATCGAGCGCTGGCGCGATCGGCTGCTGTCAGAGCCCGCCGCGGCTGCGGCGGAACTTCTGGTGGAATATCCGCACGCCGACCGCGCGACACTGATGAGACTGCTCGAGAAGGCCGAACGCGAACGGCTCGAACAACGCTCCCCCGTGGGCGCCCGGGAGCTGTTTGCGTTTCTGCGGCAGTTGCTTCAGCCATGAAAGCCTTGGTCGGAATCATCATGGGATCCTCATCCGACTGGGAAACGATGCAGGGCGCGGCGGACACCCTCGACTCTTTGGGGATCGCACACGAAGTGCGCGTGATTTCGGCCCATCGTACCCCGGATTTGTTGTTCGAGTACGCCGCCTCGGCGCGCGAGCGCGGTCTCAAAGCGATCATTGCCGGAGCCGGCGGGGCGGCCCATCTTCCCGGCATGACGGCTGCCAAGACCTCCATTCCGGTGCTCGGCGTACCGGTGCAAACGAAGGCTCTGAGCGGCATTGACTCCTTGCTCTCGATCGCCCAGATGCCGAGCGGTATCCCGGTTGCCACCTTCGCCATCGGCGCCGCGGGCGCGAGGAATGCCGCGCTATTTGCCGCCGCGATTATTGCCAATGAGGTCGCCGCGGTGCGCAGCGCGTTGGATGCGTTTCGCGCGGCGCAGACCGCCGCGGTGCTCGGCAAACCGGATCCGCGTCAGCCTTGAAATTCTCGCGCGTTGGTATCGTCGGTGCGGGGCAATTGGGCCGCATGCTGGCGCTAGCCGGTTATCCTTTAGGCGTGCGCTGTACATTTTTGGATCGCAGCGCCGATGCGCCGGGCGCGCTGGTCGCACCGATTTTGGTCGGCCCGCTCGAGGATGCGGCGCTTCTTGCCGAGTTGGCGTCTCGAAGCGATGTGATCACGTTCGACTGGGAGAACATTTCCGGCAAGGCGCTCGCGCCTTTGGAGAGGTTGACGGCGATTCGTCCGCCGCGCGCGGCGCTGGAAGTGTCCCAGGATAGGCTGCAGGAAAAGGCTCTGTTCAAACGCATGAAAATTCCGGTCGCTGCGCACTCTCGAGTCGACAGCAAAGAGCAATTCCTGCAGGCGACCGACGAGCTGGGAATTCCCGGGGTGCTCAAGACGCGGCGCATGGGCTATGACGGCAAGGGACAATTCGTCCTCAAGCACAAGAGCGAGATCGGCGCCGCTTGGGATCTCATCGGCGGAGAGGGACTGATTTACGAAAAATTTCAACCTTTCTCGCGAGAGCTTTCCATCGTGGGCGCCCGTTCCGCGGCGGGCCACATCGTGTACTATCCGCTGTCCGCCAACTGCCATGCCGGCGGCATCCTGCGCTACAGCGTCGCGCCCTTTACGAACTTGGGGTTGGAGCGCAGCGCCCGGCTCTATCTGAAACGAGTCATGAACACGCTCAACTATGTCGGCGTGCTCACGATCGAGTTCTTCGTGGTGAACGGCCGACTGATCGCCAACGAGATGGCGCCGCGGGTCCACAACTCGGGCCATTGGACGATCGAGGGCTGTGTCACCAGCCAATTCGAAAACCACCTGCGGGCCATATGCGATTTGCCGCTCGGCAGCACGCGCGCCTTGGGGCACACCGCCATGATCAATTTCATAGGGCAGTTACCGAGCCGCGAGCGTCTCTTGAAGACCGCCGGCCTCGCTTTCCATGATTATGGCAAGGAGCCGCGACCGGGCCGCAAGGTCGGCCATTGCACGATCCTCAAAGCGCGCGCAAAGGATCGCGACCAGGCTCTCGCGGATGCATTAAAATTGGTGAAATGGTCGAAATTCACGCAAAGGCGCTCATTCCCGTAGACTGGCTCAACATGTATCTAGAACTGTTCAAACTCCACGAGCTGCCGTTCCGTTTGAGCCCGGACCCGCAGTTCCTGTATCTCAGCAAACAGCATGCACGTGCCAAAGCGTACATGGAGTCGACGATCTGGTTCACCGATGGGTTCGTGGTCATCACCGGCGAAATCGGCGCGGGCAAAACCACCCTGATCGAGACGTTCCTGCGCGAATTGCAATCCGACGTGGTGGTGGCGCAAATCAACCAGACTCAGTTGTCGCCGACGGCTTTCCTGCAGACCATCTTGGTGCAGTTCGGCTTCACCCCGTTCGACATGAAAAAGCCGGAGGTGTTGGCGACGTTGAACCAATTCTTGATGGAACAGCATATCGCCGGCCGGAAGGTCCTGCTGATCGTCGACGAGGCGCAAAATTTGGGCAACCGTGTACTCGAAGAGATACGCATGTTGTCGGGCGTCGAGACCACGAAAGAAAAAGCGCTGCGAATCATCCTGGCGGGTCAACCCGAACTGAACGACAAGCTCAATTCACCGGAGCTCATGCAGCTCACGCAGCGCGTGCGCCTTCGATTTCACTTGTCTGCGCTTTCGCAAGCCGAAACGGCTGCGTACGTCGATCACCGACTCGAAGTGGCCGGCTCACAGGGACGCCGGATATTTGCGGAAGACACGTATCCTGCGATTTACAAATATACGGGCGGCGTGCCCCGCCTGATCAATACATTGTGCGACACGTGCATGATGGCCGCGTTCGGCCGAGACAGCGATACCGTGACGATGCAGGACCTCGATGCTGCTGTTCACGAATTGCAGTGGGTCGAGTTCGCTGCCGGCACCAATCGCATGCGCTCGCTCAACGTCGAGCAGACGCCGCATCCGCCCAGCGCGTCGGGACACGCGGTCGGGCGCATCTTGCTGGCGAGCGGAGGCAAAACCATCGTGGAGCGCGAGCTGAAGCCGGGACGGTTGGTGATCGGCCGCACCCCGGACAACGATTTGCAAATCGACAGCAAATTCATCAGCCGGCATCACTGCCAAATCGTCACGCAACCCGATTCGTGCCTCATCGAAGATCTCAACAGCACCAACGGCATTTACGTGCAGTCTAAACGCGTTCGGCGGCACAATTTGAACGACGGCGACGTGGTTCAGGTCGGCCAGCACGAGATCATGTACATCGACGAGCGCGCGCCGCGCATGCGCAGCGCGCTGGAACACCCCGACACGGAAGCGGTCGACAAGCGCTGAGGCGCCGCCAACTAAGAGCGGTTACCCGCGCAACGTCGAAGGGAAGTCGATGGTCTCGCCCGAATACTCGCGGCTCTGCGCGCGGTAGTCCTGACGGTGCAAGAACACGGTGAGGGCCGCGATCAGCGCGAGCAAGCCAATCCCGAATGCGAGCATTGCGCGCGAGCTCAGCGGGTCGAGGTACGCAAGCAGAATCGCAAACGCACCCAGCGCACCGTAGATCAGCGGCAACGTTTCATATACCGGACGTGCCAGCCGCATGAATGCAGACCTCCCCTCGGCATCATGGTAATGCCGCGGCGGTCCGCAAAGCGCCCCGATTTTACTTAAGTCGGCGAAAATCCCACGCCGGCCCTCGCCCGCACCCGGGCCTCGCCCGCGCCGGCGTCATCCTTGCCTAGGCTCCTAGGTTTAGTCCCTGCCGACCAGCAATTCTGCAATACGCGACAGCCAGGAGTTGCGCCAGCCCTCGACCCGCAGCTGTTCGCCTCTGGGCTTAGGTTGGCGTTTCGCCTCCGACAGAAGCTCTTTCGGCAGGTTGAGCTGAAACGTACCCGTCATCGATTTGTCGGCCATGGAAGCTCCGTCCAGTATGAAACTGAAGAGCAGGGTATCTAGGCCGACGGGTCTCGAGATGAGACGCAGCGCACACTATCGGGCACCCTCGGGTGACGCCCGAAGGCGACGTCGCCGGGCAGCGACAGCCTCATGCCCACCGATCTTTCTTGGGCAAATCGTCATCGATCATGTAATAGTCCGATTTGTCGGCGACGAATATGTGCTCCGTCAGGGTGATGTTCGTTGGCGTATCCAGAGTACCGGCGGTAATAGCGATCCTATCCTCCCCGAACGGCCTCCAAAATAAATTACCGCCGCAGACGCCGCAAAAACCTCGTTCAGCACGTTGCGATGACTTGTACCAGATTAGGCTGTCGGACGCGGTCAACGAAATATTGGCGGACGGCGCGCTGGTCATTGCAACGTAGTGCCCACTCGTGCGCCGGCATTGCGAGCAATGACAGGCAATGACCCCACGCAATGGGCCGTGAATTCGATAGCGGACTCCGCCGCATAGGCAACCGCCGGTGTGCGTCGTTTCAACTGCTGTCACATCGCCTCTCCCGCAAGGTACACCGGCAATTATACCGCTCGACCCGCGATCGGCAGAGTGAACATGAACCGTGCGCCGCCGCCCGGGCGCTGCATAGCGGAGATTTGCCCACCGTGCGCGTTGACGATGGCCCTGCAGATCGCAAGCCCCAAGCCGGCGCCGCCGATGTTGACCTCCTCGCGGCCGCGCTGGAACTTGGCAAACAGCCGCTCCGGCTCGCCCGGCGGGAGCCCCGGCCCGGTGTCGTCAACGGTGACGCGTACCCACTCGCTCTCGCTCTCGAGTCCCGCCCAGACGGTAATCCGCGTCCCCGGCGGCGAATGTTTGATCGCGTTCTCGAGCAGATTGACCAACACTCGCGTGATGAGCGGTGCGTCGACGTACACGGACGGGAGCTCGGCCGGCAGGGCCACATCGACCGGGCGCTCGCCGAAGTGCCCCTCAAGCCGTGAGAGCGCGGTACCGACGAGATCATGGATGCTGTGCCAGTCACGGCGCAAATGCACCTCGCCGACCTCGAAACTCATTAGATCGAGTACGTTCGAGATGAGCTCGGACATCTCCCGCGCCTTGGCGTCGATCTCCCGGATGAGTTGTGCGCGTGTTGCGGGGTCCGGACTCAGATCCGGGTCGTTGAGCGCGCGGCTCGCCTCCCTGATCGCCGCAAGCGGAGCACGCAAGTCGTAGGAGATCGACGCGAGCAGCGTATTGCGCAAGCTTTCGGTTTCCACTGCAACGCGCGCGGCCTCGGCCTCCTCGGCCCGCTGGGCCCGTTCGATGGCAAGCGCAATCTGGCCGGCGAACGTCTCGAGGAGGTGGCGCTGTTCCGGGAGCAGCAGGCGGCGCCGCTGGGTGGGCTGCACGGCGAGCACACCGAGCGTTTGATGCGTGCCCGCGAGCGGCAGGTACTGAGCCACGGCGGCGGGCAGCGTGTCGGTACCTAGCCCGGCGGGCCGGCCGTGGTCGAATACCCATTGGGCGACCGACAGATCAGCGCCTTCGAGCGACCCCGCCAGCTCCGCCACGCCCTGCAACTGATGCAGGCGCCCGTGTGCGTCCGGCAACAGCACGGTCGCGCGGCTCGCAAATGTCTCGGCGACGTGTTTAATCGCGACTTGCGCCAAATTATTGAAGCTGCGGGTCGCGGCGAGCTCCCGGCTCATCGCATAGAGCAACGAGGTCCGCCGTTCGCGGGCGCCGGCGACTCGCGTCTGAGCGCGCACGTTCGCGACCAGATTCGCGATGACGAGCGCTATCACCAGCATCACGGCAAACGTGAGCAGGTATTCGAGACTGCTGATCGCAAAGGTGAACCGCGGCGGCACCAAGAAGAAGTCGAGTGCAATAACGTTGGCGACCGCGGTGAGACTGGCCGGACCGCGCCCGAGCCTCAAGGCTGCGACGGTTGCCCCCAGCATGTAAACCATGACGAGGTTGGTCAGTGCGAAATAAGGGTACATGATCGCCGCCACGCCGGTGCAGCATGCGGAGATCAGCAGCGCCGCCCAGTAGCGTTCCCAGCGAACCTCGGTGGGGCCGCTGTCGGGCATCCTCCGCCGCCTGAGCTCGCGCGCCTCGCGGCGCGCAATGATCGAGACGTCAAAGCCGCGCGCCCGGCGTACGAGTTCGGTTGTGGTGGAGCGCCTCAGCAGCGCGCGCCAGCCTGTGCGCTTCGCTTCGCCGATGACGATGCGGGTGACGTTGCGCAGGCGCGCGTACCCGAGCACCGCGTCGGCGGCCGACGGGCCGTCGAGCGTCACGGTTTCGGCGCCGAGCGATTCGGCGAGGCGCAGGACATCGATGCGCCGGTTGCGCTCGCTTTCCGACAGCTTGAGAAGCTGTGGCGTCTCGACCGACACCACGAGCCATTCTGCGTCGAGCGCATCGGCAAAGCGCTTGCCGATGCGCACCAGCTGTTCGGCCTGGGTGTCCGGCGTAACGGCTATCAGGAATCGATCGCGCGCCAGCCATGGTCGCGAGGTGGGCGCCTGGCCCGCGAACTCCAGCGCCGCCGCATCCACCCGGTCGGCGGTGCGGCGCAGGGCGAGCTCGCGCAACGCCAGCAGATTGGCCTTGCGGAAGAACCCCTCGGTGGCCACGCCGACCCGGTCGGGCAAATAGACCTTCCCCGCCTTGAGCCGCGCCAGCAGATCATCGGGCGGCAGGTCGATCAGCTCGACCTCATCCGCTTCGTCGAATATGCGATCCGGCAGCGTCTCCTGCTGACGGATCCCCGTAATACCGGCGACGACGTCGTTCAAGCTCTCGAGGTGCTGAACATTGAGCGTCGTCCAGACGCCGATCCCGGCGTCGAGCAGCTCCTCGACGTCCTGCCAGCGCTTGGCATGGCGCGGCAGCGGTTCACCTTCGGCGATATTCGAGTGCGCCAACTCATCGACGAGTATGATCCCCGGCGCGCGCCGCAGTGCGGCGTCGAGATCGAACTCGCGTCGAGTGATGCCGCGGTAGCGGACCTCGAGGTACGGCAGCTGCTCGAGCCCTTCGAGCAAGCGCTCGGTCTCGATGCGGCCATGCGGCTCGACATAGCCGACGACGAGATCCGCGCCGCCGGCGTGCTCCACTCGGGCCGCTTCCAACATCGAGTAGGTCTTACCCACTCCGGCGGAGGCACCGAAAAAAATTCGCAGCCGCCCGCGCCGCGCTCGCGCCTCCTGCCGCTGAACATCAGCCAGCAGTTCGTCCGGATCGCGGCGCTCGGTCTCGACCATTGCTTATCCGCGGGTTCCGTCGCTCACTGCGCCAAGCGCGCATTTCAATGTGAGCACGCCGACACGGCTTCGTCAAACTTCAGTGCAACCGATCGAGCGCGAGGTTGAGCTCGAGGACGTTGATCCGCCGCTCGCCGATCAAGCCGAACAGGCGACCCTGTTCGTGCACCTTGATCAGCGCTTCGACCTGCGCGAGCGCAAGCTTGCGAGCGCCGGCGACCCGGGCGGCCTGATAATGTGCGGCTGCGGGGCTAATGTGCGGATCGAGACCGCTCGCCGATGCAGTCACGAGGTCGACCGGAATCAGCTGCCGATTGTGCGGATCGGCATCGTGCAGGGCTTTGGCGTTCGCCTTGACCTGATCGAGCAACGCGGGATTGAGCGGACCCAAGTTCGAACCCCCGGACGCCAGGCCGTTGTAGGGCTGAGGGGTGGTGGCGGACGGACGGCCCCAGAAGTACTTTGGATCCGAGAAACTCTGGCCGATTAACCTCGATCCGATGAGTTTGCCGTCCCTATAGATGAGGCTGCCTTCGGCTTGACGCGGGAAGAGCACTTTCGCCGCGCCGGTGATCACGAGCGGATACACGATCCCGAGCAGGACCGTCATCAGGACCAGAAGACTGACCGCGGGCCGAATGGTGCGCACGAACATGCTCGCTTCCTCAGGTCCAGCCTGCTGCGGACAGGACCATATCGATCAGTTTGATTCCCGGGAACGGCACGATGATGCCGCCCAACCCATAGATGAGCAGATTTCGCCGCAGCAGATGACCTGCGCCCAACGCCCGGTACTTCACGCCCTTGATGGCGAGCGGAATCAACACGACGATGATGAGCGCGTTGAAGATCACCGCCGACAGGATTGCCGAATTGGGCGTCGCCAGATGCATGATGTTGAGCGCGCCGAGCTCCGGGTACGTCAACGCAAAGGCGGCGGGGATGATCGCGAAATACTTCGCGACGTCATTGGCGATCGAGAACGTGGTCAGTGCACCGCGCGTCATCAGCATCTGCTTACCCGTTTCCACGATCTCGATGAGCTTGGTCGGATTCGAGTCGAGATCGACCATGTTGCCGGCTTCCTTGGCCGCCTGCGTGCCCGTATTCATCGCAACCGCGACATCCGACTGCGCGAGCGCCGGCGCATCGTTGGTGCCGTCTCCGGTCATGGCGACCAAGCGCCCTTGGGCTTGATGCTCGCGGATCAATTTGAGTTTGGCTTCGGGCGTCGCTTCCGCGAGAAAGTCATCGACCCCGGACTCGGCGGCGATCGCGGCCGCGGTGAGCCGATTGTCGCCGGTGATCATGATTGTCTTGATGCCCATGTGCCGCAGATCCGCGAAGCGTTCTTTGATGCCGCCCTTGACGATATCCTTGAGCTCGATGACGCCGAGCACACGGGAACCGTCGGCGACCACAAGCGGCGTACTGCCTTGGCGCGCGACGCGCTGCACGGCTTCCTCAACCAGCGGCGGGCACGCTTTTCCGAGCGCCTCGACATGTTTGACGATTGCATTCGGAGCGCCCTTGCGGATGTGGCGTTCGCCGATATCGACGCCGCTCATGCGCGTTTGGGCCGAGAACGGCACGAAACTCGCGCCGAGCGAGCGCAGGTCGCGCTCACGCATATTGAAGCGCTGCTTGGCGAGTATGACGATGCTGCGCCCTTCGGGGGTCTCGTCGGCGAGCGAAGCGAGCTGAGCGGCATCGGCCAGTTCGAGCTCCGTCACGCCGGGCGCCGGCAGGAATGTCGCCGCTTGTCGATTGCCGAGCGTGATGGTGCCCGTTTTGTCGAGGAGCAGCACATCGACGTCGCCGGCTGCCTCGACGGCGCGACCGGAGGTCGCGATGACATTTGCCTGCATCATCCGGCTCATGCCGGCTACCCCGATCGCCGACAAGAGACCGCCTATCGTCGTCGGAATGAGGCACACCAACAGCGCTATGAGTGCAGTCAGCGTAACCGGCGTTCCCGCCTTGCTGACCTCGACGGCGAACAGCGAGAACGGCAACAGCGTAACGATCACGATGAGAAAGACGAGAGTCAGCGCCACCAATAAGATGGTCAATGCAATCTCGTTGGGGGTCTTCTGGCGCTTCGCCGCCTCGACCATCGAGATCATGCGGTCGAGGAAAGTTTCTCCGGGGTTCACCGACACCCGCACAACGATCCAGTCCGATAGCACGCGGGTGCCGCCGGTCACGGAGGAGAAATCGCCGCCCGATTCTCGAATGACCGGCGCCGACTCGCCGGTGATGGCGCTTTCGTCGACCGAGGCGACGCCCTCGATCACCTCGCCGTCGGCGGGGATGGTGTCATGAGTCTCGACCAGCACCACATCGCCTTTCCTCAAATCCTCTGCCTTGACGAGCGTCGTCTGGCGGCCACCCGGGCTGTTCTGGACGACGCGCTTGGCCATCACCGTTTGACGCATGTTGCGCAGCGCCGACGCCTGTGCGCGGCTGCGGCCCTCGGCGAGTGCTTCGGCGAAATTGGCGAACAGCACGGTGAACAGCAGCCAGATCGTGACGGCGAGAATGAAGCCCGCGGGCGCTTCTCCGTGGCCCGCGAGGGCCTGGACATAGAGGATCGCCGTCACGATCGTGCCGAGGTACACCACGAACATCACCGGATTGCGCCATTGGACGCGCGGGTCGAGCTTCTTCACGGACTCGAGGAGCGCCGGTCCGATGAGCTTTTGATCAAAGAGCGATAGTTGTTGCCGTGACATGAGGGACTCGTTATTGGCCAGCCAAGAGCATGAAGTGCTCGACAACCGGCCCCAGCGCCAGTGCCGGGACGTAGGTCAGGACACCGATCAGGAGGATCGAGCCGATGAGCAGCGCGACGAACAGAGGCCCATGCGTCGGCATGGTGCCTTCGGTGACGGGCACCCGCTTCTTCGCCGCCAGCGACCCGGCGATGGCGAGCGCCGCCACGATCGGCCAGAAACGCCCGATGAACATCGCAAGGCCGGTGGACACGTTATAGAAGACCGTGTTCGCCGAAATGCCGGCGAACGCGCTGCCGTTGTTGTTGGCGGCCGACGAGAACGCATAGAGAATCTCGCTGAAACCGTGGGGACCGGGATTCGCCACTCCCGCCTTGCCGGCCGTCGTCATGACGGCGACCGCGGTCCCGATCAGTACAGCAAACGGGGTCGTGAGGATGAACACGGAGGCCAACTTCATCTCGAGGGCCTCGATTTTCTTTCCCAAATACTCCGGGGTCCGACCGATCATCAATCCGGCAATGAAAACGCCCAAAATGGCGAACATCAGTATCCCGTACACGCCGCTGCCGACCCCGCCGGGCGCGACCTCGCCGAGCTGTATCAGAAACAGCGGAACGAAACCGCCCAGCGGCATCAGCGAATCGTGCATCGTGTTGACGGCCCCGCACGAAGTCGCGGTCGTGACTGCCGTGAACAGCGCCGAGGCCGCGATGCCGAAGCGGGTTTCCTTGCCCTCCATGTTGCCGCCCGCCTGGACGGCGCTCGCGGCCTGTTCAATGCCCTGCTTCGCAATGAGGGGGTTGCCGTGCTGCTCGCTATGGAACGCCAGCAGCACCAGCGGCACGAGCAGGATCAGCATGGCGGCCAGGATCACCCAGCCCTGCCGGGTGTCGCCGACCATCTTGCCGAACGTGTAGGTGAGCGCGAACGAGATGAGGAATATCGACAGCATTTCCAGCAAGTTCGTCAAGGGGGTCGGATTCTCGTACGGATGCGCCGAATTCGCGTTGAAGAAGCCTCCGCCGTTGGTGCCGAGCTCCTTGATGGCCTCCTGCGACGCGATGGGTCCCATCGGCAGCGTCTGTGTTTGAGTCGTCGCCGTCTCGGTCACTGCGTTTCCAGCAGCGTCCTTGATGGGATTGCCGGCCGCGTCGGCCTTCGGATTCTGGTAGGTGATCTTTTCGACGGTCGTCGCGTCCTTGTAGCCGTCGAAATTCTGGATGACACCTTGGCTCGCCAGCACGAGGGCCAGCACGACGGAGAGCGGCAGCAGCACATAGAGAATCGCCCGCGTGAGGTCGACCCAGAAGTTGCCGATGGTCTGCACGCTGTGCCGCGCGAATCCGCGGATCAAGGCGATGGCGACCGTGATGCCCGTTGCGGCGGAGAGGAAATTCTGCACCGCCAGACCGGCCATCTGCACCAGATAGCCCATCGTCGACTCGCCGGAATACCCCTGCCAGTTTGTATTGGTGATGAAACTAATCGCGGTGTTGAACGATGAGTCCGCGCTGACCGCCGCGAACTTCTGCGCGTTGAGCGGCAAGAAGAGCTGCAGGCGCTGCAACCCATAGACGACGCTTGCGCCCAGCACGTTGAAGAGCAGCAACGCGATCGCGTATTGCTTCCACGACATTTCCTCGCGCGAATCGACCCCGCAGACTCGATATAGAAGCCCTTCGAATTGGCCGCCGACGCGCAGCGCAAAGTTGCGTTTGCCTTCCATGACATCGGCGATGTAACTGCCGAGCGGCTTGGCGCACAGCACGAGGACGCCGAGGAACGCTACCAGGAGCACACCAAACAGGGTGTTGGCGCTCATCAGAATAGCTCCGCCTTAAGGAGGGCAAACAGCAGGTAGCCGAACAGGAACAGCGCAAGCAGCCCCGAGAGCCAATACATCATGCTCATGGCGTCTTTCCCAAGCGGTCGAGCGCCCACACGAGGCCGTGGGTAACCACATACAGACCAGCGAGAATCAGTAGATAAATCGCGTCCATCGGTACAATCTCCCGGGAAAAACCGCACACACACTATCACTGCTCATACAAACATCCCTACGGGAAAACACCTAAGCCGCTGCGCGAATCAGCACCGAAACGCGAAACCGCGAGGCAAGCTTTTCGCTTTTCCGGCGAATGCTAGGTCCAGGGATATAAATTTTCTGTCAATTTGGATCTGGACCCGAGGTGCCTTCGCGGCGACGCCAGGCTCCCTGGGCTTGCGCGAAGCAAGGAGAGCGTAGCGCAATGGCCACCCAGGGCTTGCGCGCAGCAGGGACTGCGCAGCGCAATGGGTTCGCGGCGTCCCGGGAAATGCCTACCACTCAAGTCTCCGCGGCCAAGAAAGCGAGTCGTTCGTGAATAGTTCCGGCTAGGGAGGTTTGCGCTCCACTACTTTCTTCGCAAGTTCCGCGAGCGCCGCAAGATCCATCTCCTCAGCCGGGACTTCGATCACCTCATCGGCCGGGGCTGTGCTCGATAGCGGCTTCGCCGGCGGCTGCTGCGGCGGCTTCGAGGGCGGTTGCGACGGCGCGGCACGCGTTTGATTCGCCGCGCTTGCGTTAGGTTTGATCGACAGCGGCCTTGCGGCTCTTGAGGCCGGCGCGCTGCGGACCACACTGGCCTCCATCGTGCGCAAGGCTGCTGCCTGAGGCGACCGCACCCAATCATCGACCTGTTCCATCCAGCGCTGGTAGCGCTCGAAGGTCCACATCCCTTCCTCGCCGCCGGCTTGCAGCACGTTGGCGATTTGGCTGAAGTTCCCGGCCCGGATGGTTCCCCTGGCGCCGGACGACGGCAGCAGTATCTCGCAGCGTGGCACCAGCAGACGCTGTGTGCTGAGGAAGTCCAGCCGCTGACAGCACACGCCGACGAGACAATCGGCGAGCTGTGCCCGCACGCTCGGCTGGATCTCTGAAGGAAACGACATGCACACGCGGCTCAGCGCTTCGGCGCAAGTCGCGGAGTGCATAGTGGCCAGCACCAGATGTCCGGTTTCTGCGGCATTCAGGGTGAGCCGCATGACTTCAGGGGTCCGCATCTCACTGATGACCAGCACGTCCGGGTTCTCACGCAATGCGTCCGTGATGCCCTGCTCGAAGCTCGGCGAGTGCGTTGGTATTTCGCGCTGCCGGATGAACGAACGGCGATTGGCAAAAATGTATTCGACAGGACATTCCAGCGTGACGACGTGGCGGGCGCGGGTCGCATTGATCTCTTCGATGAGTGCGGCGAGAGTCGTCGATTTACCAGATCCGGTCGGCCCGGAAATGATGATCAAACCGCTCGAGGCCTCAATGAGCTTGCGAAAATCCTTGTGTAAATTGCACTCGCGCAGATCCTTGATGCCCGGCGCCAAAAGCCTGATTGCAGCCGCGATGCCGCGAACCGTCTGAAAGAAATTCGCCCGGCATCGAATCCCCGCGACCGATAGCGATAGATCGGCGGAGCCGCGCTCTTGAAACTGCGCCCAACGCTCGGGCCCCAATAAGTCGCGGCCCAGTTGCAGCAGAGTCTCGCCCGTGACGGTCCCACCGACCGTTTGCAGATCACCGCGGATTCGAACGACCACGGGCGTATCCGCTTCAAGATGCAAATCGCTGGCTCCGAGCCCATAAGCTTGTGCGATCCATTCTTCAAAAAGCATGCGTCACCGTAAAGGCTTGGGCGCCATACGATTGGCCATCACAGTCCCTCGGCGCTCTGCAGCCGCTTTGCCTCGAACTCGTCGCCCGGCAGCCAACTCACCGTCTGCTGCGCCGTCAATGCCTCCCGCCGAGCGCAAAGCCGAATTTGGCAAGCCCGACCGCCATTCCGCAGCCGAGCACGGCCAGCCGGCAACATCTCATCGTTGCGTCTCCAATTCAAACGATGAGAAACGATACCGTAACTCTTGCGCCGGCGCCTGCCGACTTCGAGCCGGCAGGTACTTCATGGGCGCGACAAAGCGCGGGCAAGATGCCCGCCAGCGTGAGCATCCCGTCCGCGCTGCGGCAAGTGTCCTGCCAGATCAAGCGATCGATGAGCCCTCGTCCGTGAGAAAAGCCGCGCGATGATTTTGGCCGCTGCGGCCCGCCGGCGCCAGCGCGCACAGCGATGCAAACGCGCAGATTCGCACCTAGGAGCCTGTCTGAGTAATCCCCGTGGCCGCGACCGTGGCAGATTTCGCTTCAGCCGAGGCGGAGCCGACGTGGTTGGGTCAACACCCAACGAGGAGGCGACAACGGCGGATGAAGCGAAATCTGCCCGGTCCCGAAGGGTTGGCTGGGAGACGGGCGTCTGCGGCGTTGCGCGTCTTGGCCGTGGTGCCCGCCACGGCCTGCGCCGCGCGCCTTGCATCCGCTCCGTCGCCCAGCCAACGCGGCTCACGCGGATTACTCAGACAGGCTCCTAGCCGGTCCCGCCCACCGTCAGTGCGTCGATGCGCAGAGTGGGTTGTCCCACTCCGACAGGCACCGATTGGCCTTCCTTCCCGCACGTCCCAACGCCCGCGTCGAGCTGCATGTCGTTGCCCACCATGCTCACGCGCGTGAGTACATCGGGGCCGTTGCCGATCAACGTTGCGCCTTTCACCGGCGCGCCGATCTTGCCGTTTTGGATCAGGTATGCCTCGCTCGCCGAGAAGACGAATTTCCCGGAAGTAATGTCCACCTGACCGCCGCCGAAATTCACCGCGTACAAGCCCTTCTCGACGGACGCGATGATTTCTTGGGGCGCACGCGAGCCGGCGCGCATATAGGTATTGGTCATGCGCGGCAAAGTCATGTGCGCGAAGGACTCGCGTCGACCATTGCCGGTAGGCGCCATGCCCATCAGACGGGCGTTCATCTTGTCCTGGATATAGCCGCGCAGCACGCCTTTTTCGATGAGCACCGTGCACTGGGTCGGCGTGCCCTCATCATCGACGTTCAACGAGCCGCGCCGGCGGTTCAGCGTGCCGTCGTCGACCACCGTGATCTCATCGGCAGCGACCTTTTGGCCGATGCGGTTCGAGAAGGCGGAGGTTCCCTTGCGGTTGAAGTCCCCCTCCAATCCGTGCCCGATGGCCTCGTGCAGCAGAATACCCGGCCACCCCGGTCCCAAGACCACGGTCATCGAGCCCGCCGGCGCCGCGACCGCCTCGAGGTTCACGAGCGCCTGCCGCACCGCCTCGCGACCGTGCGCAAACGGTTCGTCGCCGCGCAACAGCTCATCGAGCCCGAAGCGCCCGCCGCCGCCGCTGTAGCCCTGCTCGCGCCGGCCGTTCTGCTCGACGATGACCGACACATTGACGCGCACCAAGGGTCGCACATCGGCCGTCAGCGTGCCGTCGCTCGAGGCGATCAGCACGACTTCGTGTACGGCGGCCAGCGACGCCATCACCTGTTTGACGCGCGGGTCGATGCGCCGCGTTTGCGAATCGATGCGCATCAGCCAAGCCACCTTGTCTTCGTCGCGCACGGCATCGAGCGGATCAATGGGCATATACAGCCGGTGCGTGAGCGGCCGCTGCCACGCCTTGACCGCATTGCGTCCGCCGCTGCGCGCAATGGCGCGCGCCGCATCCGAAGCCTCCACCAGCGCCGGCAGCAGCACTTCGTCGGTGTAGGCGAAGCCGGTTTTCTCGCCGCTGATCGCGCGCACGCCGACGCCTTGCTCGATGCTATGCGCACCCTCTTTGACGATTCCGTCCTCCAGCGACCAGGATTCCTCTCGCGACAGCTGAAAATACAAATCTGCGTAATCCACGCCGCGGCTCATCAGCGTGCCGAGCACTGCGGACAAGCGCCCTTCGTCCAACCCCGACGGCGTCAGGATCATCTTCTCCGCCACATCGAACATGGGGGCCGCGCTCATGTCAGCGTCTCAACATTGGGCAAACCAATGCGACGATTGTCGAGCGCGGGAAAGCGCGCGCGCGTCTCCGCCTGTTTCGCAAGATCGATATCTGCTGTGATCACTCCGGTACCCTTTGGCAGGCGCGAGAGCACCTGACCCCAATAATCGACGATCAGCGTGTCGCCATAAGTTTCTCGGCCGCTCGTATGCGTGCCGCTCTGCGCAGGCGCAACCACGTAGCACAGATTTTCGATCGCTCGCGCACGCAGCAGTGTCTCCCAATGGGCGCGGCCGGTGGGCACCGTGAACGCCGCAGGCATCACCACCCACTGCGCGCCCTGCGTGACGAGCTCGCGATACAACTCGGGAAAGCGCATGTCGTAGCACACGGACAGCCCTAGCCTTCCGACCGGCGTATCCGCAACCACGACCTCGGCCCCCGGCATCACATGCGTCGATTCCAAGTACTGCTCGTCGCGGCCGGGAATGGTCACATCGAACAGATGGATTTTGTCGTAGCGCGCCACGCGCTCGCCGTCGGCATCGATCAGCAGTGAGGTATTCGCAACGCGCCTCGCGGAGTCGCCCTTGATGACGGTGGTGCCGCCCAGGATCCACAGCTTCAGCTGCCGCGCCGTGTCGCGCAAAAATGCCTGCACCGGCCCGTCGCCATAGGGTTCGGCGACTTGCAGCTTGTCGGGGTCGCGCAGGCCGATGAAGGAGAAATTCTCCGGCAGGCAGGCGACCTGGGCGCCCAGATCCTTGGCCTCGCGCAGGAGTTTTCCCGCGGCGAGCAGGTTCTCTGCGACAACATGACCTGAGGTCATTTGAATGGCGGCTACTATGCCCATTATTTCGGCGCCTCGGCAGTCGCGGTGGCCGCGTCTGCACCCTTGATTCGTTCGACCGTTGGATTGTCCCAACTGCCGGTAATTCGATAATACCCCCGTACCAGGCCTTTCAGCGGCTGTTTGAACACTTGGGTGAACAGCAGTACCGCCCCGCCGATCACCGGTCCGGCCGCGAAAGCCGCAAGCGGCAGCGGACTGCTGCCCACACTGCCCGTCACTACCGCAGTTTGGTCGTAATCCTTGGTTTTCAAGCCAACCCTGCCGATTAAACCGATCTCCGCCGCCGGGCCCCTGACCAGCACGTTGTCGGTATACGCACTGCCGTCATGCAGATCGAAATCGCCGCGAATGGTGTCGAACGCGAAGCCTTTGTCGGTCAGATCGCTGAAATCCAGCGCCAATCTGCGCGGCAGCTCCGCCACGCTGGCGAGGCCCAGCACCCGCCCCGCGCCGGGCTTCAGGCCGATGATTTGCCCCTTGTCGAGCGCCACTTGCACATGTCCCTTGGCCGATGCCAGGGACTCCGCCGTAGGGGCGCCGATCCAGCTCATGTCGAATTCCAGATGCCCGGTCTTGGCCTCGATAACCGGGGCGAAGCCCAGATGCTTCAGCGTATCCCCGGCATCGGTAGTCGTTATGGTACCCGCGAAGCTCCCCGCGCCGCCGTCCTTGCCACGCCACTCGCCTGAGGCATTCGCACCGAATGTCGGGCCGGTGACCGTCAATTGCTTGAGGCTGATTCCATCATCCAGTTTCGTCAGCGTTGCCCGGACATCGCCGAACTGCCGGTCACCCCACGTCAACGCCGCCGCGTGAAAATTGATTGCCGGGACACTGCGCGGGTCCGCGGCAGTATTCTGATCGGCCGCCGCCCCGCTCTCTGGCGGTCCGTCGACGAACTTGAGGCGCTCGAATTGCAGATTCCAGGGTTCGGCCGGATCTTGAGCTTTGGGGAGGGAAATCGTGCCGACCACGTTCGGCCCACCCACGGTAATGCGCCAGCCCCCGTCATTCTCAGTGAGCGCGAGCGCGACGTCGAGAAATGACAATCCCAGATAGTCGAGCTGCGCCACCTCAAGATTGGCCGAGCTCAGATAGTTCGCCAGGGGCTTGGCGCTCTTGGTGGGCGCGCGGAGCTTCAACCAGCCTGCCAGGTCCAGCTTCTCGATCGTGCCGCCCACGTTGAGGATCTGAGTATCGCTGTACGCGGGCTCGGCTGAACCGAAGGCGACGGCGGCGCGCGCGAGCCTCGGTCCGCTCGCATCCGAGTCCAGGGTCAGCGCGCCGCGCAGCACGGATCCCAAAGCTACCCGCACTTGCACTCCGCCGCTCGGCGGCCACTGAGTGTCGACCGAAGCGGGCAGCGAGAGGCCGGCGGGCTTGGCCAGCGGTTCGGGAAGATCGAGCTCGAGTCCGGCGAGATTCGAGGTGAGGCGCAGCGAGCGCTCGCGCGCCGGCTCCGGCGCCAATTTGAGCACCCCTTGCCAATCCGCCTGACCGCTGATGGGGATGGTCGCCGGCAACGACAGCGCCGTGCGCAGCGCCTCACCGCTGAAGGTGCCGTAAAAGTCCAATTGAGTACGGGACGCCGTCCGCGTGCGGGGCGCGCGCGCCGTCATCTGGAACGCGCCGCCCAAGACGCGGCCGCGCAGATCGGCGTGAGCCACTTGTCCGCCGTCGATATCGGCCTCTCCGGCCAACTCGGTTGCGGTGAGCGTCGAACCCGCTGGATTCGCCGTCGCACCGCTCAGATCCACATGCACCAGGACCCGCCGTTGATCGAACTGCCTGAACGGCAGGAACAAATTCACGGTGGAGTGCAGCGGGCCCTTGGCCTCGACCCCGGAAAAGCCGTGTTCTGCCATTGCATCGAGCGGCGTCGCCCGCAGGAACTGCAATGCATCTTTCGCATCACCGTGAGCGGCCGCGTGGATCTGCAGCTCGCCGTTGCTGAAATCGACAAAGCGCGCATCCGCCGAATCCACCATGAGAGCGCCGGCGCGTGCGCTGCTGACCCGTGCGGTCATGCCTTCGTTGCGAAATTCGGCCTGCGCCGCAATGCCTTCGATGCGCGGCCAGCCCTCACTGTAATCGAGCGTCATACCGTCGATCTTGCAGCGCGCGAGGAACCTGCCGCTGCCATCGCGAAACGGAAAATGCCGCACCGGCCCTGCGATGACCGCGTCGGCGTGCGATAGACGGCCGGCGATGAACGCGCGGTCGAGCCACGCGAGCGTGGGGGGCGGGAGGAGTCCATGAGGAAAAAACAAGCGCGCATCCGCCACGCTCCCATGGTCGATCGTGCTCGCCAACGTCAATATCGGCGAACTGCCGTCGCTCGGTTGTCGCCACGCAACTTTCGCATGCGCACTGGCATCGCGTACATTGATCTCGAGATCCGGCGTCGCCACCAAAAACTCCTCCGCAGTACGCTTCCAATAAAGAGTCGCCTTGAGCAGGCTCAGATTGACCGGCTGAACAAACTGGCCCGGCCAGTTGAACACTGCGGTTTGCGTATTGATGACCACGTGGCCGCCGCTTTGATCGCCGGCCAGCATGCCGCTCAAGCCGCGCAGTCCCGGCGCCCGGCCGACGGGCGCGAAACCCACGCCACGAAATTGCGCGCGCGCCTGCAACTGCCACGGCTCGCTCACGGAGTCGCGCGCGAGCTGGACGTGCATATCGGTCCACTCGCCGGTGGGTGCAATCTCGCGCAATCTGTCGCGGATGTCCTTTTGCGGCATGAGCCCGGCGAGAGGCAGAAGCGCCTCGGCACGCAGGTAGCTGGCGCGGGCGCGCAGCTCCAGCACCCCCGAATCGTTGCCGCGCCAGCTCACGTCGAACTCCGAATCCGGATCGCGGCGTGCCTGCGTGAGCGCGTGCAGGCGGCGACCGAGTAACGTCCAGCGATCGCCCACGTGGGTCACGGTCAGGGCGCCGCTGATCTGCTCGAACTTGGCGCTGGGACCGTCGGTGAGCTTGGTGACAACGTCCTGCGCTGCGAAATCGAGGTCTGCGCGCGTGAGCGTCGAACCTCGGCCGCGAGCCAGGGCCTCGAACGCGCCGGTGCCCGCATCGAGCCTCGTCAAGTACTCGGGAAGCAACTGTCGCCAGCCCGGAAACGCCATACCACGGGCGCTTGCCAGAGCATTCCAATCCAAACTCTCCAACGGCCCGGCACCGCGCGCAGTGCCGTTGAAGCTCAAAGTCCCGCCAAGCACCGTCGGCAACTGCGCGGCCAGCCTCAGCGTAACGAGGTCAGAGCCGCGGCGTAAATCCAAATTGACGGCGCGCAGCTTCAGTTGCGGAAGAGCCGAATTCCAGTTTTCGACAGTCACAAGGCCGCGGCGGATGGCGAGCGTGCCGGCCGGCAAATCATTCAGCGTGAGCGTCGGAAGAGCCGCGTGTTCGCCGCCCAGGACGATCTCGGAGGCCAGTGCGAACGTGCTTGGGCCGAGGCGCGCGATGACGATATCGGGCGAGTCCAGTTCGATGCGCACGGCAAATAATTTGCCGCTGTGAGGCAATTGCCAAAGGTCCGCGCCCACTCGGCCCCCCGCCGCGCGGGCGAGCACGCGCTCCCCGTCCTCGGAGCGCAGCTGCAACCGGTCGAAATACAACTCCGGGCCGTACCAGCGAAATGCCGGCGACACGTGCGCGAATTCAATGCGGTATCCGGTCTGCTTGCGCACCCAGTCCTTGATTTCGGCCTGATACCGAGGCGCCCGATCGAGCGCCAGCTTGATCCCCAGCATCAGCGCCAGCATCAGAATCAGCGCTCCTGCGGCGCAAAATAGCAGGACCTTGCCGACTTTACGCAGGCTCATTTACATCAGCACGACGTCATACTGGTCGACCGTATAGAGGGATTCGGTCTGCAGACGTATCGGCTTTCCCGTGACGAGTTCGAGCTCGCCGAGAGCGGAGGACTCCTCATCGAGAAGACGCTCGATCACATCCTGGTGCGCCAATACCATCAGCTGTTGACACTCGAATTGCCGCGCTTGGCGCACAATCTCACGAAACACCTCGTAGCAAACCGTTTCCGCCGTCTTCACGAAGCCCCGCCCTTCACAGGTCGGACAAGGCTGGCACAGCAGATGTTCCAAACTTTCGCGCGTTCGCTTGCGCGTCATTTCCACCAATCCGAGCGGCGAAACCGAAGATATATTGGTCTTCACGTGATCATCGCTCAACGCCTTTTCCAACGCCTGAATCACTTGCCGGCGATGCTCGGGCTCTTCCATGTCGATGAAGTCGATGATGATGATGCCGCCGAGATTGCGCAGGCGCAGCTGCCTGGCGATGGCCACCGCCGCCTCCAAATTGGTGCGAAAGATGGTCTCTTCCAAGTTGCGGTGACCGACGAAGGCGCCGGTATTGACATCGATCGTCGTCATGGCTTCCGTTTGATCGATGATCAGGTAGCCGCCCGATTTGAGCGAGACTTTGCGATCCAGAGCCTTTTGAATCTCTTCCTCGACGTGATGCAGCTCGAAGACCGGGCGCTTCTCGCCGTACAGCTCGATTCGTGGCAGCACGTCGGGCATGAAAGTGCCCGCAAACTCCTGCATTTCGCGGTACGCGCTCGGCTGATCGATCAGCACACGTTCAACGTCCGGCCGCAACGAGTCGCGCAATATTCGAAGGTGCAGCGGCAAATCGGCGTGCACCAGATGTCCCGGTTCGGTGCGCAGCCCTTTTTGTTGCACGAACTCCCAGAGCTTGCGCAAATACATCATGTCGGCCCTCAAGGCTTCGGGCGGCGCGTCTTCCGCTGCCGTACGCACGATGTATCCCGCGCTTTCATCGGGCTCCAGGCCGGCCAGGACCGCGGCGCGCAGACGCTCGCGCTCGCCTTCCTCCTCGATCCGCGCCGACACGCCCACGCCGCGCCCCTGGGGCATGTACACCAGGTAGCGCGACGGCAGCGTAATGTACGTCGTGAGGCGTGCGCCCTTGGTCCCCAACGGATCCTTGACGACTTGCACCAGGATTTCATTGCCCTCGGCAACCAAACTCCGGATGTTTTCCGTGCGCGGCGCCTCGATACCCGTGCCCGCGTGCCGCGGATCGAAGATGTCCGAGGCATGCAAGAAGGCGGTGCGCTCCATACCGATCTCGATGAAGGCCGCCTGCATGCCCGGCAGCACCCGCGAGACCCGGCCCTTGTAAATATTGCTGATCAGGCCGCGCCGGCTGGCGCGCTCGAGAAACACCTCCTGCAGCACGCCGTTCTCCACCACCGCGGCGCGCTCCTCGTGAATGCTTGCATTAATTAGGATCACTGTGCTCATCGGTCCCGCCAACGATGCTTACGTAGCCGTCGGGACGCCGGCCAACCTCAGCAGCTCGGCGGTTTCATACAGCGGCAGCCCCATGACGCCGGAATAGCTGCCGTGCAAGTCGGCGACGAAGACCGCGCCGCGCCCCTGGATGGCATACCCGCCCGCCTTATCGCGCGGCTCCCCGGTGTTCCAATACTCGCGTGCCTCCAGCGCACTGATTGCGCGAAATGTCACTTGGCTGCGGCTGACACGGGCGGCAATCCCGCTTGCCGTCGCCAGCGCGACGGCGGTCAACACCTCATGAGTTCGGCCCGAGAGGAGCCGCAGCATGCGCTCGGCATCCTCGCGATCAACCGGTTTGCCCAAGATCTCGCCGTCGATGACGACCGCCGTATCCGCCGCGAGCACCGGTCGGGCCGCAATTCCGCTCAAGCGGCTCTGCCGCCGGCCGGCGTCGGCCTTCGCTTTGGCAAGCCTCGACACATACGCAGCGGGCGTTTTAGCGGCGCCGATCGACTCGTCGATCGAAACGCTAAGTACCTGAAAAGGCACGCCTATTTGTGAAAGTAGCGCACGCCGACGGGGCGAGGCGGAGGCGAGATACACATAGTCTACGCGCATGCGTTGAGGATACCCACCTTGCGCTGCTCCTGTGCGGCGGCTCCTAGCTCGCATTATTCACGAACTACTCGCTTCCTCAGGCGCGGTGATACGGATGGCCGGCCAGCAGGCTCATCGCGCGATAGATCTGCTCGGCGACCACCACCCGCACCAGCGCGTGCGGCAGAGTGAGCGCAGAGAGGGACCAACTCTGATCGGCGCGCTGCCGACATTCCGGCGCCAGCCCGTCGGGCCCGCCGATCAGCAGGGCGAGCGGCTTGCCCTCGCGCAGACGTTCGGCCAGCCAGGTGGAGAGCTGCTCCGTCGTCATGGATTGGGCCGAGATCTCCAACGCAACGACGTAGTCCTTCGGCCCGATTGCAGCCAGCATCTTCGAGCCCTCCCGGGCAATTGCCCGCTGCGGGTTTTCACCGGCCCGGCGCGCCGCAATCGGGATCTCCTCGAGCTCGAGAACGAGCGGCGTGCGCAGTCGCCTTTGATATTCGCGGAAGCCCTCGTTGACCCAATCGGGCAAGCGGGTACCGGCAGCGATCAATCGGCATTTCACGCGCAGCTCGCCAAGCGCCAGCCTAGGCGCGGGCGGCGCGCTTGGTCGTCGCCATGTCCCACAGCTTTTCGAGTCCGTAGAATTCGCGCACGCGCGGCAACATGACGTGCACGATCATCTCGTGCAAATCGATGAGCACCCAATCGCTATCCTGCTGTCCTTCCACACCGTGCGGGCGAAATCCCGCCTCTTTGGTTTTTTCGACCACGCGTTGCGCCACGGAACGCACATGCCGGTCGGAGGTACCGCTCGCAATGACCATGAAATCGGCGATATCGGTGAGGCCCCGAACGTCCAATACCTTCACTTCCAGCGCTTTCATATCGGCCAAGGCATCGAGTATCACGGATTTAAGCGAGAGCTTCGCGGCGCTGGATGCTCTCCTGGTGCCGGCGCCCTTCGGCTTGCCGGTAGCGGCGCTGTGAGGGCCGGCCTGTAATTGTTTCATCGTGGGCTTAGGCTGCGGGGTCTTTTTCTTGACTGGCACTACGGCGTCCGTGTTTTGGAGTAACAATGGGTATCCAGGATCAGTTTACGCACTGAGTCCGGCATGAGGAAGCGCGGATCCCGACCCATCGCAATCAGCTGTCGCACTTCCGTCGAAGAAATCTCGAGTTGCGTCACGGCGTGGATATAAATGCAGCCGGCGAGCTGCTCATGCAGGTCGCCGATGCGGCCGGTGCCGCGATCGACGAGCAGCTCGCCTAAAGGCCCCATCCCGGGCACGCGCCATCCCGGGCGGTGAGCAACCACCAAGTGAGCCAGCTGCAGCAACTCGCGCCACTGATGCCATTTGGGCAGGCTCAGGAAGGCGTCCATGCCGACAATGAGACATAAGCTGCGGTCCGGGTACTCGTGGCGCAGTTCACCCAAGGTGTCGACGGAGTACGCTGGGCCTTCCTTGCGCACTTCGCGATCGTCGACTACGAAGCCGGGCTGATCGGCCGTCGCCAACTGAACCATCTGCAGTCGCAACAGCGGGTCGGCGATGGGCTGATCGCGGTGCGGCGGGTTGCCTGCCGGCAGAAACCGTATTTCCTTCAAACGCAGCGCCAGCTGCAACTCGAACGCAGTGCGCAAATGCGCGTAGTGAATGGGGTCGAAGGTTCCGCCGAAGATGCCCATCGGATTCATGAGGCTACCCTGCCTGAATCTTGAGACGCTTGCAAAGCGCCGGCCATGCTGCCGGTAAGCTCGATTATCGCGGTCCAAGGATCGCCACGCGCCACGCCCTTGACGATGCGGTCCGTTTGGCTGGCGAGCCTCAACAGCCGCCCCAGCGGCATCTTGGCGATCCGCGACGCTGCGCGTGGCGAAGGCCTCGCCGCCTGATTCCAACCAACGACGGGGTCCGGAGCGCGCAGACGATCGCGTTCGCGCGCCTGCCACAGTCCGCGCAACTCCCGCACGAGCGCCCATACAATGAGCGTCGGCTCCACACCCTCGCTCCGGAGTCCCCATAGGACGCGCAGCGCGCGTTGCGCGTCGCCGGCCGCCGCCGCCTCGGCGAGCTGGAACACGTCGTAGCGGGCGCTGTCACCGACCGAGCGCAGCACCAACTGCCTGCTGATGGGTTTGCCATTGGCAAGCAGCGCCAATTTCTCGAGTTCCTGCTTTGCCGCGAGCAAATTCCCCTCGACGCGTTCAACGATCAATTGAGCGGCGGACGGTTCCATCTCAAGATGCAGAGTTCGCGCGCGGTTATCCAGCCATGCGGGCAGGGCCGCCGTAGTTACCGGCCAGACCGCAATCCACACACCGTGGCGCTCGATGGCCCGAACCCAGGGAGCTTCAGCGGCTTTTCTGTCGAGCTTGTCCGTGATGATCAAACACACCACGTCGGGCGGCGGCTGCGTCGCGAGAGCGAGGAGTTGTGTCGCGCCTTTGTCAGGTTTCCCGCCCGGCATCCGCAGTTCGAACAGGCGGCGCTCGGCGAATAGGGAGAGCGAGTGGGTCGCGTGGCGCAAATCATCCCAGGCAAAGCCGCGATCGATGAAAAGCACCGTGCGATCGGCGAACCCGGCGGCCCGCGCCGCAGCTCTGATGGCATCGGCTGTCTCGCCGACGAGCAGCGGTTCATCACCGGAGACCAAGTAGATGGGAGCAAGACCTCGAGCCAGCGCGGCGGGCAATTGTTCGCAGTTCAAACGCAATTCGGGTGCCTCAAGTTACCGACTCACGGCGCGCCAACCACCGGCAATCGCAGGCGGCCTTCGAGAAGAGCGGGAATGGGCATATGGGGCTCGCGGACAAAGATCATTGCATTATGACTTACCGCGCCGTGCTGTACACTTGGCGTTGGAGTCCTGTAAGCGGTAGCGTCATGGAGTTTGCAACCCTACTATTCGAGCGCCGAGAACACGTCGCCAAAGTCACCCTCAACCGGCCCGAGAGACTCAATGCGCTCAGCCTGCAACTGGTCGAGGACTTGCGCGCCGCCGCCGCCGCTATCGAAGCCGATCGAGAAATTCGCGCCGTATTGCTGACGGGAGCGGGCCGCGCCTTCAGTTCCGGCGCCGATCTCATGCGTGACGACTTTCTCGAGACTGCGCAGCGCAGCCTCGGCGAGAACGTCGGCGCGAGCCTGCGCGAGCATTTCAATCCGATGGTGAAAGCCTGGTACGACTTGCCCCTGCCCGTGGTGGTGGCGGTCAACGGAGTGGCTGCCGGCGCCGGCATGAGCCTCGCGCTCACGGGAGACGTCGTACTCGCGGCGCACTCGGCCACGTTTCTGCAATTATTTGCGCCCAAAGTCGGCTTGATACCCGATCTGGGCAGCACCTTTTACCTGCCGCGCTTGGTCGGCACGGCGCGCGCGAAGGGCTTGACGCTGCTCGGCGATGCATTGTCGGCGGCGGACGCGGTGCGATGGGGCCTCATTTGGGCATGCGTCGAGGACGGCGCATTGCTGGAGCAAGCACAGAGCATGGCGGGCCGTTTCGCGACCGGCCCGACGCAAGCTTTCAAACGCATCAAGAAGATATTCAATCAGCAGCCTTCACCCACACTGTCGGACCAGCTGGCGCTGGAGGCCATTGCGCAGGCGCAATTGGGCGACACGCAGGACTTCGCGGAAGGCGTGCTCGCGTTCCGCAGCAAGCGTCCCCCGCATTTTTCAGGCATGTAGCAGCGCCTCACCGTTGCGCCGTGCAACGGCTCGCGCGTCGCGACTTTTTCGCTCAATGGCGTTTGCCGATTTTCGCCGCCGGCACGCGAAATTCGGACGCGGACGGCGGGTGCGCGTCCGGCGGTTCGGACCCGCAGGTGCCGCATCCGCCGCAGGCGCCTGCAGCTTGGCGGCTCCCCTCATCGAGCCGCCGCGCGAGGCGGCTCAAGCGCAGGAACGCCGGAGCGCGCGCCGCGAGAAGCGCGAGCGCCGCCCACATTCGCCTCCGCAGGCCCTTCGGACCGAGCGATGAAAGCGCGTATCCCGCGCTCGCCAGCAGTGCCAGACCGACCAAGGAGTAATCGAGAACTCTATTCATAGTCCGAACGCACTCATCAACTCGTCAGCGCCAGGGCAATGCGATAAGTGATCCAAGACCCCGCATAGGCCAGCGCGAAGAGATAGGCAGCCATGATGATGGGGTAGCGCCAGGAGTTCGTTTCGCGCTTGACGGTGGCAAGCGTCGCCAAGCACTGTGGCGCGAACACGTACCAAGCGAGCAGCGACAGCGCTGTCGGCAAACTCCATGACTGCGCGATCAACGGCGTCAGCGCCCCACTCACATCCGAGCCCGTGGCGGACAGGGCGTAGACCGTGCCGAGCGCACCCACGGCGACCTCGCGGGCCGCGAGGCCCGGCACCAGCGCAATCGATATCTGCCAATTGAAGCCGATGGGCGCGAACAGCACGGCGAGCCAGGCGCCCACATGCCCGGCAATACTGTACTGAATGGCCGGGCCGGGAGCGCCCGGCGGCGGGGCCGGGAAGGAGGAGAGGGCCCACAGGATCACCATCAAGGCCAGAATGATCGTGCCGACGCGGCTCAAGAAGATCTCCGCGCGCTGCCACAAACCGATGGCGAGACTGCGCAGACTCGGCCAGTGATAGGCGGGCAACTCCAGCATCAGCGCCTGGAACCGTGTGGTCGAGCCGCTGCGCTTGAGCACATAGGCAACGCCCATGGCGCCCGCGACACCGGCAATATAGAGAGCCAACAGCACCAGACCCTGCAATTCCAAGCCGCCCCAAACGAAGCGGCGCGGAATGAACGCCCCGATGATCAGCGCGTATACCGGTAGACGCGCCGAGCACGTCATCAGCGGCGCGATCATGATGGTCGCCAAGCGATCGCGCGGATTTTGAATGGTGCGCGTCGCCATGATCCCGGGAATTGCGCAGGCGAAGCTCGACAATAAAGGGATGAAGGCACGCCCCGACAATCCGACGCTCCCCATCAATCGGTCGAGCAGAAACGCGGCGCGCGGCAGGTATCCCGAATCTTCAAGCAACAAAATAAAAAAGAACAAAATCACGATCTGCGGCAGGAACACCAAGACGCTGCCGACGCCGGCCAACACGCCGTTGACCAACAGATCCTTCAACAGGCTTGCAGGCAGGGCTTGACCCAGCCAGTCGCCGAATACGCCGACGCCGAGTTTGATCGCATCCATCGGCACTTGCGCCCAGGCGAACACTGCTTGAAATACCAGGAACAGGACCGATGCGAGTAGCAGCGGGCCCAACACCGGATGCAGCACGACCGCATCCACCTTGTCGCTGAACGTGACGCCTTCGAGCCGGTCGGCGCCGATGGCCCGCAAGATTCTACGCACCTCGGTCTGATCGCGTTCGATATCGGCAGCGGTCGGAGTGCGCCACGCCACCGCGGGCTGCGGGTGCTCGGGAGCCGGCGGCGGCCGCATGGGTATCGCCACCGAATCCAGCACTTTGATCAACTCCCTGGCACCGGATGCTCTGACGCCGACCGTCTCCACCACCGGCACTCCGAGCTCGGCCGACAGACGTTCAGCATTGACGACGATGCCTTTGCGCCGGGCAATATCCGTCATATTCAACGCGACCACCATGGGCAAGCCCAAGCGCTTGAGGCTCAACACCAGCCGCAGATTCTGGCGCAAATTGGTCGCATCCGTGACGCATACCACGAAGTCGGGTCTGCTCTCGCCGGCGCTGCGTCCGAGCAATACACCAGCGGTGATCTGTTCATCCGGCGTCAAGGGGTCAAGGCTGTAGGCGCCCGGTAGATCGAGGATGCGCACACGCAAGCCAGAGGGCGTCAACAGCGAGCCCTCCTTGCGTTCGATGGTTACGCCGGCATAGTTCGCGACTTTTTGCCGGCTGCCGGTCAGAACATTGAATAGCGCCGTTTTGCCGCAATTGGGATTGCCGACCAATGCGACCAAGGGACTGGGGTGCACACCGGGCAGAGCCACCATGCGTCTAACCGAGCAGCGGCTGCTCCGGGCATACGCGGATGCAGGCAGCTTCGAAAAGCCGCAACGCGAAGGTACCGGTACCGATGCGTACCGCAATGGGGTCGCGCGCCATCAGGCCGCGCGCGACGATTCGCACGGCCTCGCCGGGCAGGAAGCCAAGCTCCGCCAAGCGTCTTCCCAACTCGAGCGGAGCGGCTCCGTCCGCAGCCGATACCGAGACCACGCGCGCAACGGTGCCGGTCGCGAGATCCGCAAGCTTCACGTCGGCCGGTGCCGCCGTCCCGCCGGCCTTTTCCGGTGCCATGCCCATGAATGCAATTCTATATGAGAATCGTTCCTATTACTATTCGCGCATTATTCCAGTCCATCATCACGGGCACAGGCTGCGCCTTCAGTTCTATCGGACGGCAGCATCGCCCTATTCGGCAATGTCTTCGCCAGCGGGGGCGTGTACCGAGCCGCTCGGCCCGCATAGAGCAGCGCGGCAATCCCGATGCGGCGCGAGCGTCTCGCGAACGATGGCAGCCTTCGCCGCCACGAGCAATCCCACCGCAAAACGCTGATAGATCAGCCGGTTACCGCGTAAAACGAGCCCGGGCCAGGCAGCCCGGATTTCTGCAAATCGAGGCCGCGCCGCGGTTCCTGCTACTCTTACGCCCCAGCAGCATCGGAGGCGTATGAAATGCCTACGCTTTTTGAAAAGATCATCGCGGGAGAGCTGCCCGCGAGCATCGTTTTTCGCGATTCGCAGGTGATCGCGTTTCTGGATATTCGGCCCGCGGCGCCGGTGCACATTTTGATCGTGCCGCACAAAGCCATTCCGACTACGGACGACATCACCGATGAAGACGAGTCGCTGATTGGACACATGGTCATTGTCGCGCGCGATCTCGCCCGCCGCCACGGCATCGCGCAAAGCGGCTATCGGCTGATCATCAATTGCAACCCGGACAGCGGTCAAGAGGTGTATCACTTGCACATGCACCTGCTCGGCGGAAGGCGGCTCGGGCCCCTGGTCCAGCGCCCACAAGTTTAAAAAAACAAAGGAACAGGCGATGAAGAAAAAAAAAGGCGGGCAGCTCAAAGCGGCGCACACCAAGTCGCGAGTAGCGCACACCGAGTCGCGAGCAGAGCGCGCCGCCGCACCCAGGCGGGGCGCGATGAAGAAGCCGTTTCGCATTCGCGGGCAGCGCGCTTCGCCAAGCGCCGCAAAGGTGGCCGCACGCGCGGCCGTGAGCTCGCGCGCCTCTGCGAAAATCGCCACGTCAGCGGGACGGCGCGAACTTTATCCGCCCATCGAACCGTTCCGGCATGGTCACCTTCGCGTTTCGGACGTCCATGAGATTTACTATGAAGAAAGCGGAAACCCCGCCGGTAAGCCCGCGGTGTTCCTGCACGGCGGCCCCGGCGCGGGCGCCGACAAGCGTTCGCGCCAGTTCTTCGATCCGCAGCATTACCGCATCGTGGTGTTCGATCAGCGCGGTTGCGGCCGGAGCCGTCCGGGCGCCAGTCTGGTCGAGAACACCACCTGGCATCTGGTCGCAGATATCGAGCGGCTCCGCAAACATCTCGCCATCGAGCGCTGGCTGGTATTCGGCGGATCCTGGGGCAGCACCCTGTCGCTTGCGTACGCAGAGGCGCATCCGGAACGGGTGAGCGAGCTCGTGCTGCGCGGTATCTTCCTATTGCGATACGCCGAAATCCGCTGGCTGTACCAGCATGGCGCCTCGGATATTTTTCCGGACTATTGGGAGGCGTATCGCGACGTGATCCCGATCGACGAACGCGATGATTTCCTGCGCGCCTACCACCAACGCCTCACGGGCAGCGACCAGCGAGTCGCCCTGACGGCGGCGCGAGCATGGTCGGTGTGGGAAGCATCCACGAGCTTCTTGCTGAGCAATCTCGAGAACATCCGCAAGTGGAGCGAGGATCAGTTTGCACTCGCCGTGGCGCGGATCGAATGCCATTACTTCGTCAACCGCGGCTTTCTGCGCAGCGAAACGCAACTGCTCGATGATGTGCCGCGCATCCGTCACATTCCGGCCACCATCGTGCAGGGGCGCTACGACATCGTCTGTCCGCCGACCAGCGCCTGGGATCTGCATCGGGCGTGGCCCGAGGCGGACTTGCGCATGGTGCCGGATGCCGGGCATTCGGCGTTCGAGCCCGGTAATATCAATGAACTCGTGCTTGCCACGGATCGATACCGTAGCCGTTGACTCTGCCAGGAATCTGCAAGCGTCCGCTGTATTGTGCTGCATTCCTCGCGGCCGTCCTGTGGGTGTTGCCGTGCGCTTCCAATGCCGCCGCAACCAAGCTGCTGCGGTTTCCGGACGTCTGGCATGACCGCATCGTGTTCAGCTATGCGGGCGATTTGTGGACGGTGAGTACGCTTGGCGGAACGGCGGTGCGGCTGACTTCGCACCCGGGACTGGAGCTGTTCGGCAAGTTCTCGCCCGACGGGGCTCGCATTGCATTCACGGCCCAGTACGGCGGCGACGAGCAGGTCTATGTCATGGCTTCGGGCGGCGGAGCTCCGCGGCAACTCACTTTTTATCCGGCAGCCGGTCCGTTGGCGGATCGTTGGGGCTACGACAACCAGGTCTACGGCTGGACGCCCGACGGCACCGCGATTCTATTTCGCTCGGCGCGCGACGGGCACACGCTGACCGACTCCAAGCTGTACACGGTGCCGGCAAGCGGCGGAGCGGCGACCGCTCTGCCGATGCCGATCTCAGGTGCGGGACATTTCTCTCCTGACGGCAAGCGGATCGTGTACTCGCCCCTGTGGCGCGATTTTCGCAGTGAAAAGCGCTATCAAGGCGGTTGGGCGAACGATCTGTATATATTCGACTTGGAACACCCCGCCCTCGTGCAAGTCACGAAGGACCCGCGGACCGACCGCGATCCGATGTGGATCGGCGGTGTCATCTATTTCAACTCCGATCGCACCGGAGTGTTCAATTTGTATCGCTATGAGGTCGCGACTCGAGAGACGACGCAAATCACGCACTACAAGGATTGGGACGTGCGCTGGCCGAGCGCCGACGCGGACGGCCAAATCGTCTACGAGCTGGACGGGGAACTGCATCTGTACGATACACGCAGCGATCGAGATCGCACGCTCATGATCGAGGTGCCGACCGACGATACGACGACGCGACCTCAGGCAGTGAACGCAGCGGACAATATCGAAAGCCACGCCATCAGCCCGGGCGGCGCGCGGCTCGCGATCGTCGCTCGCGGCGACGTCTTCACCGTGCCGGTGGAGCACGGAGTGACCCGCAATCTCACCCACTCTTCCAATGCTCACGATCGCGAAGTTGCCTGGTCGACCGACGGCAAGCGGCTGGCGTACGTGTCGGATCGCAGCGGCGAGGAAGAGCTCTATGTTCAGGCGCAAGATGGCAGCACCCCCGCCGATGCGATCACATCCGGCTCCAGAGCGCGCTTCTACGCGCCGCGCTGGTCGGCCGACGACAAACGGATCGCCATCGCCGATCAGACCGGCCGGCTCTACGTGCTCGATATCGCGAGCAAACGCCGCATCCTGGTGGCCAAAGACCCGGCCGAACTCGCGCTCGACTACCAGTGGTCGCCCGACGGCCGCTTTCTGGGCTATTCGCTCGGGGAAGGCAACGGCTACTCCGGGGTTTACGTCTGGTCGGCGGCGGACGGCACTTCGCGGCGCGTCACGCCGGAATTCTTCAACGCACAGTCACCGGCGTGGGCTCCAAACGGCGAATTGCTGTATTTTCTGAGCGCGCGCGAATATCAACCGCTGATCAGCACCGTCGAATTCAATTTCGCCACAGACCGCCAGATCGGCATATTTGCCGTGACTTTGCACAAGGGAGCGAAAAACCCGTTCGGCATACGCGACGATGAGCCCGGTGAGGAAAAAAAAGACGCCGACAAGGACGACAAGGACGACAAGGAGGGCGACAAAGACAAGGACAAGCCGAAGATTCAAGTGAAGATCGATTTTGACGGGATCGCGCAACGTGTGATTCGTGTGCCCCTGGACGCCGACAACTTGAGCGAATTGCACGTCTCCGACGGTACTCTCCTGTACCAGCGCAACGGGCCCTTTTATTACGGGCGCGAATCGAGCGTCAAACCCAGCGTGATGGCGTACTCCATCAAGGAGCGCGAGGCGAAGCCGGTGGCGGAGGATGTCATCGAGTGGTCTGCGACGGCCGACGGCAAGCACGTGCTGGCCCAGCTCTCGTCGAAGGAGATCAAGTACTACCAGGTGGGTAAGAGCGACGATCCGAAAGCCGTTTCGCTGGCGGGGCTCATGACTACGCGCGTGCCCGCGCAGGAATGGCACGAAATATTCGCCGAAGTGTGGCGACGGTACCGGGATTATTTCTACGTCGCGAACATGCACGGCTATGATTGGCTGGAGCTGCGCCGCAAATACGAACCTCTGATCGATCATGTAGGTCATCGCGCGGACCTCAATTACGTGATTGCCGAGATGATCGCCGAGCTGACGGTACAGCATGCGTACATCGAAGGCGGCGATCTGGGATTGCCCAAGCGGCCTTTCGTCGCGCTTCCCGGCGCGCGCTTCGAACTCGACGCCAAATCAGGCCGTTACCAAATCGCAAAAATATTTGCCGGACAAAACGAAGAAGATCGCTACCGATCGCCCCTGACCGAAGTTGGGGTCGATGTGCATGTCGGCGATTACGTGCTCGCAATCAACGGGCGTGAACTGAAGGCGGGTACCGATCCCTACGAGTTGCTGCAAGCCCCGGCAAATCAGCCGGTGGAGTGGCGGATCTCCGCGAGCGCGGACGGCAAATCCCCGCGCACCATCCGCTACCAGCCCTTGAGCACCGAATCCGGCCTCAAGTATCTGGAATGGGTCACGAATAACCGAGCTCGTGTCGATCGCATGAGCCAGAACCGTCTCGCCTACATCCATATTCCCGACATGGGCGAAGGCGGCATTCGCGAATTCATCAAATGGTGGTACCCGCAGGTGCGTAAGGAAGGATTGGTGGTCGATGTGCGCGACAACGGCGGTGGCAACATCTCCGAGATGTTGATCGAGCGCCTGGCGCGTACGCTGCACGGCACCAGTTTCGCGCGCAATCACGACACTGCCGATACCTATCCGCGCCTCGTACAGCCCGGGCCGAAAGTGGCGCTGATCAACGAGGACACGGCTTCCGACGGGGATATTTTCTCCAATGCCTTCAGGCAGTGGAAAATCGGCGCATTGATAGGCAAGCGCACGTGGGGCGGCGCGGTCGGCATCACGGAACACGGACCTCTGCTCGACGGCGGGGCCGTGTTTGTGCCAGAGTTCGGTACGGCCGATGCTGACGGCCGGTGGATCATCGAAGGTCACGGGGTCGATCCGGACATCGTGGTCGAGCAGGATCCGGTCGAGGTCCTGAAGGGCCATGATCCGCAGCTGGAGCGCGGCGTGCAGGAATTGATGAAACTTTTGCCGGCGGTGCCCAGCGGTTTGCCGGGGCGCCCGCCGCCGCCAATCAAGACCGAGGCGCATTGAGCATGTCTGAACTCGCCGTGTTGGCTCTTGCTCGGTCGGCGGATGCCCGCGAGATCGCCGAGATGTCGCGCGATTTGATTGAACAGGGCCTGACTTGGTCCTGGACCCCCGCGCGCGTGCAGCACTTCATCTCCGGCAGCGAATCCTCCGTCGTGGTCGCTCGGCGCGAGCGGCGCATCGCCGCGTTCGCCATCATGCATTTTGGGGACGAGGTCGCGCATCTCAATCTGCTCGCGGTCGCGCCGGAACACCGCCGCCAAGGACTCGGTCGCCAACTCGTGGATTGGCTCACCGCCACCGCCATCGAGGCCGGGGTATTTCGCATCGACCTGGAAGTGCGCACTCAGAATGATGCGGCGCGCATCTTCTACCAAAATATCGGATTCGACGCGCTCAATGTGGTGCAGGGTTACTACCAGGGACGGGAGGCGGCACTGCGGATGACGCGGCGCCTGGCAAAAAACTAGGAGCTTGTCTCAAGGGTTCCACGTGGCTGCGATCATATAAAAATCCCGATGCAACCTTACTTGCGTGTTTTCGGCTCGACGCGACGCGAAGTCGCGCCAGTCGGTCAAGGTTCGTGGCGCGCGGAAGAGTCGAGTCGCGATGAGGTGATTGCGGCGCTGCGCCGCGGCCTCGACCTAGGCATGAGGCATATCGACACTGCGGAGATGTACGGCTCGGGCGCCGCCGAAAGGCTCATCGCCGCCGCGATCGCGGGGCGCCGCGAGGAGGTCTTCCTGGTATCCAAAGTGCTGCCGCACAACGCTTCCAAGCGCGGCACACTGGCGGCGTGCGAGAAATCCCTCGCCCGCCTGGGAACCGATCGGCTCGACTGCTATTTGTTGCACTGGCGGGGCTCGTACCCTCTCGAGGAAACAATCGAAGCGTTCGAGGCGCTGGTGCGTGACGGCAAGATACTATCTTGGGGCGTGAGCAATTTCGACGTCCCGGATCTCGACGAAGTCGCGGCAATCGTCGGCGCCGGACACCCGGCTTGCAATCAAGTGCTGTATCACCTGCAAGAGCGCGCGATCGAGCACGCGGTTTTGCCGTGGTGCCAAAAGCACGGTGTGGCGGTGGTGGCCTACACGCCGTTTGGCCAGCAGCCTGCCGCATTCGATCCGCGCACCAAGCAAGGCCGCGTATTGCAGGAGATCGGCTCGGCGCACCAGGCCACCGCCAGACAGGTCGCGCTCGCATTCCTGTTGCGCCATCCGAATGCGTTCGTGATTCCCAAGGCATCGAACATCGACCATGTGCAAGAGAATGCCGGCGCCGTCTCCCTGCGTCTGAGCGACACCGACACTGCGCGCATTGATGCGGTATTTCCGCGAGGCAAAAAGCCGCGCCAGCTCCCGATGATTTGAAGCTTGCCCCTACTTCCGAAGCCGCATCAGTGGGGAACGGCCCGTCCAATCCGATTTGGCGGCGTAGCCTTGAGCGCTTCACCGCTCACCGCAAAACTCTCAACCACATAGTGGCGAGGAAACCACGCAGGAATTTGTTAATCTAGCGCAAATGAACTTGGACTGGCGGGCGTATGCGGTCGGATCCGCCTTATTTGCCGCACTGACGGCGATCTTCGGCAAGGTCGCCGTGACGGAGATCAATTCCGACCTGGCGACGTTCTTACGGACTATCATCATTTTGGCCGTCAGTGCGCTGATCGTCTGGGCTCGAAACGAGTGGCAACGACCCGACAGCCTGTCGTCGAAGGGCGCCCTCTTCTTGATTTTATCGGGCATTGCCACGGGCTTTTCATGGCTTTGCTATTATCGTGCGCTGCAGCTGGGTCCTGCATCCCGGGTCGCTCCAATCGACAAGCTCAGCGTCGTGTTCGTGGTGCTTTTCGCCGCGGCTTTCCTGGGTGAGAAGCTCACTTGGAAAACCGGATTTGCGACGTGTTTGATCGCGGTGGGCGCCGTCATCATGGTGCTTTGAGGCTGCATGCAGATCGCGCGCGCAGAGATTCACCTGCATGTCACATGCGCCCCGCACGAGCCGGCAGGGGGGCCCGCTAGAAATACGCCCGATCATCCTCGAAAAGGCCCCGGAGCGCCCACTCCCGGCCGACAGCTGAGAGAATCTCCCTCAGACAGCCTTGCTACGCAGCCGCCAGCCCAGGCCGAGCAAACCGCTGCCCAATAGCACGAGCGCGCTCGGCAACGGCACCGGAGTTGAGGTCAAATCGGCAATGGCGAGCGACTCGGCACCCGCGGCGTCGGCGGCGCTGATCGATACGGACGTGAATGCCGGTGCGCCGGCGACGTTGAAAGAAATTTGCGGGAAGTCATCCCCCGAGCCGGCGGGAATCACCGGGGTCAGCGTCTGCGAAAAACCGGTGTTGGTGGTCAATGTGATGCTGTCACTCCCGTTCGATACCAGGAAATCACCCATCGCGGAATCGAAACTGATCCCGGTTTGTGCCGTGGAGAAAGCAATATCCAGAGTTGCCGCAACACCCGCGGAAGACAACACATAGGCGCCCAACGTGCTGTAGAGGCCGCCGTTGGGGCCAAACGTAAACGCGCCCGGATCGCTGGGTGAACTGAAGGTCGCCCCGTTCAGAGTCAAAGGAGTTACGTCGCCCTGGACGGTGCTGAAATCATAAGTTGTCGCGTTGGATACCGTTGCGGCGAGCGCCAATGCGCAAGCGGCAACTGCGGTGTAGACATGAGTTCGGTGAGACATGGCGGGTAGACTCCTCGATGTTGTTTGACGACTCATTCGATTTCGATGCATCATCACTGAACCGGCAGCGGGTGCATCAGTCCGCCGTTTGTCCAAAGCGCGTTCAGCCCGCGCAGCATTTGCAAGGGGCCGCCCACAGTACGATTGAAAATCTCCCCATAATTGCCGACCGTCGCGATCACTTGCGCCGCCCAATCTTTTGCCGGCAGGCCTAAGGCCCTGCTGGCGCCCCAATCGACGCCCAAAAGCCGCTGCACGACCGGATCCTCGCTGGTGGCGCGTTGGGCCGCGACGTTGGCCTGGGTGACGCCGCTCGCCTCCGCCTGGATCAGTGCATAAATGGTCCAATCCACGATCATTGCCCATTGCGGGTCATCGCGCCGGTAGGCAGGCGCGACAGGCGCGAGCGTGAGAAGATCGGGCAGGATGCGGTCGTGGCTCAGCTGCTTTGGATAGGTGATCCTGAGCTGTGCGAGCCGCGACAGGTACGCGCTGACTGCGTCGCAATGCCGCACCGCCAGCCCGTCGTCCATTTCCCCCTCTTCCTGGAACGGCAGCGGGTTGATCGCAATTCCCTGCGCCACCGTGCGCGCCAGGAGCACTTTCTCGTTATCCGTCCCCTCGACCACACAGACCTTGAAACCGGCAAGGCCGGCGATGGAATTCACCGCCGCATCGCCCCGCACCAGGAAGCCTTGGCCGTCGAAGAAAACAGGAGGTCCGAAGGCGATATGCCAGTGCCACATCGAGGACGCATCGGGGCTGACTCCGACGACCAGATCGACGACCCCTTTACTCAAGGCCTCTTCGGCCTGCAGCTCCGAATCGAACGCCTTTACATCCAACTTGGCTCTGGGTCCCAAGACCGCGACCGCCTTGCAGATCTCGGCATCCAGGGCGGTCAGCGGGCCGTGCAGATCGGTCTTGTTCCAATCCTCGGGTGTCGCGACCACTGCGCAACTGATCCGGCCGGCCTCCCGGACTCGTCCAAAGGTGGCCTGCCCGAGTGCCGTGGTCGATGAGAAAATAGCTCCGGCAGTTCCCAGGCCGATCAGAGCGATTTTCGAAATATTGCCCATACGCACCGGTCACCGCGCCGGCAGGGCGGGGCTCGCGCCCCCACCCGCCGCGCAGCAGTCCACTCCTCTAGTTCGGCCACGGACTACCGGTACCGGTAGTCGATCCTGCGACCGTATTATTATTGGTGTTGTAGTACGCGCTGCCCGGGCTCTGAAGCGGCCGTGGGCTGAAGTCGAGCGGCGGCGGGTCGATCTCGCCGCCCACCGAGTAGCCGTTCGGGTAGTCGGTCGGCGTGATCGACAGGGTCATGCAGCCGGCGCCGCTGTAATGCGGCAGCGACGTCTGGTTGGCGATCAGGGCGTAGCTCGCCGGCAGCGGTGCGACACCAGCGCCTGCGGGATAGAGCAGGCGGTCGTTGTCGAACGCTTCCGTCAGATCGCCCATGCCCGCGGCCACATCGCCGGGCCCGAGGGCCGTTTGCGGTGTATTGCCCGGCGCGCAGAACGTCGTGTTCGTCGCGCACAGTGCCGCACCCGCCGTGAAAGCGGCAGCCTCATTCGGCAAGTTGCCGAGCGGAGTCAAGCCGAACAATTCGTTGATGAATTTGATGATCGCACTGTGCTCGCTGTAGACGTGGCTCACCGTGTGGGCCGCGGAGAACGGCGAGATCACGATCGTCGGGATGCGCGCACCGCCGGTTTCCGGCTGCCCATCGGGACCGTAGGTGCGAAACGCTTCCGGCTGATGGTCGTACAGACCATCCGTCTCGTCGTAGGTGATGATGATGACGCTCTCGGGCCAGTAGGGGCTGTTGGCGATCGCATTGATCGAGTCCGCGACCGACGTCTCGGAGATCTGCGCATCGGAGTAGTTCGGGTGATCGTCGTTGCCTGGCGTGGCGCCTTGCACATTCGGATTCGGGTCTATAGGCAGCAACCCATCGTTGTTGTAATAGCCGCCGCGCACGTAGAACACGCCGCCGGCGGCCGGCAACGCCTGATTTGCAACGTCAGTGTAGAACTGCCCCAATCCGTGCATCTGGTTCTGGTTGATCGCGCTGTTATCGCCCAGGTAGCCGAAATACTGCGGCCCGTTGTGATGCACGATGTAGGACGCATGCTGCGGCGCTGCCTGGGCGTTCACGTTGGTGTTGCACGAGGCGGAGGTTACCGTGTTGATGCCGGGGTAGTTGAGGCCGAAGCACCCATTGGGGAGTCCCCCGGTCGTCGCATCGCCATTCTCGGTGATCGGGGTGCCGTCGAACGGCTCCGGACCGTAGCCCTGCTGGTACCAGCCCCAGGCGACATTGGGGTTCTTGACGGCGATCGCCTGGATGTCGCTCTTCACGTCGATGAGGTCGACCGCCGCGTGCTGATCGGTGCGGATGATGGTACCGATCTGGTTGCCCATGAAGGACAGCGGCAGCGTGGCAAACGTGAGAGTGATCTGCGGAGTACCGGACGTGAAGATCGGCGGCGACGCGTTAGGGGTGCTTGCGTTGCTCGCCTCGTCAGGACCGTACGGCGGCGGGATGGCGGCGGTATCGTTGATGCTGCCGGGGTACGGCGCCGAATCGGTGAGGTTCGGCAGCGTCAACGCGACGCCGGTGGCACCGTTCCCTGGACCGTTGGCCGTGGTCGTATTCTTGCTGTTGACGTTGTTCGGGTGAAGGACCCACTGCGTATCGCCCGTCTGGCCGGCGATGATCGAGATCGCATTCGGGGTCGAGGGTCCGGTCGCCGTCTGGTGATAGTTGTCGAACAGCGTGAAGCGATCGGCGTACTGCCAGAGGAACGGGATCGTATCGCAGTCGACATGCGACATCACGACCTCGCCCTTCTGCTTCGTCTGCAGGGTCGGGTTAGACGTCGGCGGGACATTGGAGGAGTTCCAGATGGTTGCGGTCACGCCCGACGCATTGCCCGCATAGTGCAGACCTTCCTGGTCGAGCGGGTAGCCGTCGTTCAGCGTCAGCGACAACGCCGGCGTTTGCGCGTGCATGTCGTTGATGTAGCCGGCATGGCTATGATCGACCGAGTAGGTATCCTCGGGGTACAGCTGAACCGTGGCGCTGTTCACGTTCACGATGCTGCGCGGGATCAGAAACGGGCTGATGGTCGAGTAGCTGCCGTCGACATTCTGGATCACCGAGTTGTAGCTGCTGAACGTGTTCGCCGGCTGCGAGTAGGGGTCGGCGGAATTTGCGCCGGTGTAGGTCGAGGTCAGCCCGTTCGCGCCGGGGTAGGTGCCGAAATAATGGTCGAACGAGCGGTTCTCCTGGAACAGCACGAACACGTATTTCACCTTCGTGCGGAGCAGCGCGATCTTCTGCGCGGCGGTGAGCGACGTCTGCGTCAGGCTGCTCGCGTTCGCCGCACCGACGGAGGTCGTGGTCGTCGCGAGCGTCAGCGCCGGCTCCGGCGCCGCAGGATTGCTGCCCGCGAAGGCAGGCGCTATTCCCAGGAGATTCATCGCCGTTGCCGCCGTTGTAAACAGGGCCGTGCCAGTCTTCATTCTTGAGCGCTTCATTGATGCACCTCTCCCTTAAGTGAAGTAAAAGGTTCCTCCGCTGCAAGCTAAGTCGCGAACCATCGAATTAATTTGCAGTTATGTGAAATTTGGGCGACAGCATGCGGGACTGGGCGACAGCATGCGGACCGGCAAGGCCGCGTGCGCAATCGGCGGCGGCTCTCCGCGCGGCGCGGCGGATCACCGTGAGATCAAACTGTCACCATTCATTCACATCCACGTTACATCTCGGCGCGCGCGCCGCTCATGGTCGTGACCGGCATTTCCCGGCGTGGGCCGAGTTATCTAGGGGTGGTTTCTCAGCATGTGGCGGCCCGCGGCCGCCACGCTCGTCGTGCCGGTCAGCGCAAGAGTCACTCGCAGTTCATTGCGCATGATCTCGAGCGCCCGCGTGACGCCCGCCTCGCCGCCCGCTGCGAGCGCGAATAGAAACGACTTGCCGATCAAGCCCGCGCGCGCTCCCAAGGCGAGGGCCTTGGCGATGTCCTGGCCCGAGCGAATGCCGCCGTCGAACAGCACCTCGCAGCGTCCGTCGACCGCGGCGACGATCTCGGGCAATACGGAGATCGATGACGGCGCGCCGTCGAGCTGCCGGCCGCCGTGATTCGATACCACCACCGCATCGGCGCCCGCGGCGAGGGCGAGCCGCGCATCCTCGGCCTCCAAGACGCCCTTCAGGATCAACCGGCCGGGCCAGCGGCTTCTCACCCACTCGACGTCGCGCCAGTTCGCGGAAGCGTCGAACTGCGAGTGCGTCCATTCGGCAAGGTCCAGCACCCCGCTCGCGCCGGCGATATGGCCGACTAAATTGCCGAAGGTACGGCGTTTGCCGAACAACACTTTCAGCGCCCAGCCTGGTTTGGTGGCCACTTCCCAGGCGTTGCGCAGCGAGAGACGCGGCGGGATACTCAGGCCGCTGCGCGAATCGCGCCGGCGCTCTCCCAACATCGGCAGATCCAGCGTGAGCACCAACGCCGAGCACTGCGCCGCGATCGCCCGGTCGATGAGTTCTTGATTGAACCCTCGATCACGCATGAGGTACTGCTGAAACCAGAACGGCTGGCGCGTTGCCGCGCGGACGTCCTCGATCGAACAGATCAACATGGTGCTCAAACAGAATGGAATGCCGAACGCCGCCGCGGCACGCGCGCCGTGGATTTCCCCGTCGGCGTGGAACAGTCCAGCGAGCCCGGTCGGCGCGATGGCGAGGGGCATGGAGATCGCGCTGCCGAGCACCGTCGTCGCGAGCGACACCGCGGAGACATCGACCATGACACGCTGCCGGAAGGTCATCGCGTCGAGATCCGCGGCGTTGGCGTGCAGCGTCCGCTCCTCGTAAGAGCCGCCGTCGGCATAATCGAAGATGGCCCGCGGGATGCGCCGTTTGGCGATATTGCGCAGATCCTCGACGCTGAGAATCATACTCATGCTGTCGCGCGCGGCTCCCCTTCAGATTGCCCCAAGGATCGACTAAAAGAATTCCAGACCGACCGCCATGTAGTCCGGTCCCACGAACTGCGCCAGCACATAGCGGATTTTGTATTCGTCGAAAAACTTCTGAGCCTGCTTCCGATTCATGCCGATACCCGACTCATGCCGACACTCGTCTTACGATCCCGCCGCAATCGACGACCACGACCCCGAGCGTATCACTCAAGGAAGGGCCGAATGTGGGATCGCACCAGATTCGATAGCGCCGCCCGGCGCCGGTCTCTTCAGGCAACACGAGCACCGCCGCGCCGATCATGAGCGTCATGACCACGGGACGGGAATCGAGGCTCAGCGCCGCGAAATGCACGTTACACACCTGCGCAAGCACATCGTGCACACCTTCGCCGCTCAATTGGAAGGTCCAGTCCTCGCGCAGCACGGGATAGACGCCGGGGGATGGATTCGCCAGCGCCGCCGAGATGCCCTGCAGGCAAGTCCCCGCCGCCGCATCCTCGAGAAAAAACTCGAGCTGGCCGAGTCGCGCCACCAGCAGGGCATCCGCCTCGCCGGCGGCGCTCGAGTATGTCCAGCTATTGGGCGCCATCGGCAACACGATGCCCTGCGCGACCAGCCATTCCGCGCCCCGCGGCCCTTTCACCCCCAGGTGGGCGCCGCCGTCCTTCACATCGAATACCAGCGCCGTCATGCACCGGCTCCCACGCGCTGCCGCAGGTTTTTAGGATCGTAGAACGGCGTGGGTGCGACGCGCGCCGTCAGCATCTCGCCGCGATCGCCGCGGATCTGGAATTCACCTGCGGCGTCCGCGAGCTCCGGCGCCAGCATGGCGAGCCCTATCGCCTTATCCAACGCGCGCGAACGCGCCGCACTGGTGACGCGGCCGGCGATCCTTCCCTGGTCGATCACCAATTGACCCTCCTTCGGCAGCCGGGTCGAGTCCAGGATTTCGATGCCGACCAATTTCTGCCGAGGTCCGCGTTTCGCCAAGATTCGGAGGCTCCGCTGTCCGACGAAGAAGGGTTTCTGCATGCCGAGCGCCCAGCGCGCATTGGCCTCGAAGGGATCGGTGAGGCCGTCGGTGTCCTGGCCCACGATGAAATGGCCTTTTTCCAAGCGCAGCACGCGTTGCGCTTCGACGCCGAATGGACGCAGTCCCCGCGGCAGACCGGCGCCGTACAGAGCGTGCCACACCGCCCCCGCCGAGCCGGCCTCGACATGGATCTCAAACCCCAGTTCGCCCACGAATCCGACGCGCAGCAGGCGCGCAGCGACGCCGGCGACCGAACCGCTGCGCGCCCCCAAGAACGGAAACGATGCTTCCTGCAGATCGACGTCGGTCAGTGTCTGCAAGATCTCGCGGCTCAATGGGCCGGCAAAGTTGAACGCCGCGCGATGCCCGGTCACGTTCACCAAGGCGCAGTCCAATCCCCACAAGGCATTGAGCCGCAGCAGTTCGCGAAACACCGTCGCGGAGCCGCCGGTGGTGGTAGTGAAATAAAACATCTCCTCGGTCAGTCGAGCGATCACGCCGTCATCGACAATGACCCCGGACTCGTCGAGCATCAGACCGTAGCGGGTCGTGCCGAGCTTCATGTCGGAGTACTTGCCGGCGTAAGCCCGATCCAAAAACATCCCGGCGTGCGGCCCATAGATCTCGATCTTGCCGAGCGTACCCACGTCGATGAGTCCGACGCTCGAGCGCACGGCGTGCACCTCGGCGTCGATGCTTTGCGCGCGGGTTTCGCCGCTCACCGAGTAGTATTCCGGGCGCCGCCAATTTCCCGCCGGCATCCAAACCGCTCCGAGAGCGCAATGCTGCGCGTCGATCGGCGTGCGTCGCTCGATTTGGAAGCTGCGGCCGGCCAGCAACTTCAAAGGGACCGGATGGTACATCGGACGAGACGTGGTCAAGCCCAGTTGCTCGACGCTCACGCCGCGCGCCCGGGCCAGCACGCGCAGCGCATTCATGTTCGAGTGCTTGCCCTGGGACGGGCCCATTCCCACGGTGCTGTAGCGCTTGAGCAGTTCACTCGAATCAAAACCTTCCTGCGCGGCGTTCTCCAGATCCTTGACTTGCAGATCCTCGTCGAAGTCGACGAAGTTTTTGCCGAGCGGATGGTCGATGATCGGGAAGCGGTGCGAGGGGCAGCGAGTGCTGCGCGCGACGATTGGGCTTGCCGGTACGCCGAATCCGGCATGGGCGGCCGCCTGCGATCCAGCCCGCTTGCCGTCGGCCACGCGAGAGGCGAAATCGTACACACCATTCACGCGGCCTGCCGCAAAAATCCCCGGCGGCAAGTCCTTCGGTACGAATTGCTGAAGCTCGTCGGAGAAACGCGTAGTGCCGCCCGCCTGCACGAAGAGCTGCGTGGCCGATGCGTATCCGACGCTCATCAAGACGGCGTCGCAATCGATGCGCCGCCGCTTGGCTGAATCGATGCGGCCGGATGGATCGAGCGGCGCGACCGCCAAGGCCGCAACGGCGCCGTCGGCGCCCGCAAGGGCTTCGTACGGCGCATAGCTTGGGAAAATTGCAATGCCGAGCGCCGCGCACGCAGCCGCCGCCTCGCCATCCTCGCCCGCAGAGCGCAAATCGACGATGGCGGCAATGCGCACACCCTGGGAGCACAAATCAAGACAGATCAAATACGCTTCCAGGTTGGCGGCCACCATCACCACGTTACGGCCAGCCGCGATGCGGTGGCGGCGAAGCAGCCGCCACGCGCCCGAGCCCAACAGCACACCCGGTAAATCGTTGTTGCGAAACACGGCGGGTTGCTCGATGACGCCGGTGGCGAACACCACGGCCTTCGCACGCATCTTGGTCATGCGGTGCGGCTCGGCCAGCGCCACCCAATGATCGGCGTAGTAGCCGGCCGCCACCGTCGCACCGAACACCTCGATGCCCGGCGAATTGTTCACGGCCACGATCAGCGCTTGCACGGATTCATGGCCGCTGTCAGTGAATGATCCGGCGCCGCCGAGGCGAAACGCCTCATCGACCAGTCCGACGCGCGCCCCGGCGAGCGCCGCTTCGAGTGCGGCCGACAGGCCGCTCGGTCCTCCCCCGATCACCAGCACATCGCAAAACCCATAGCGTTTCGGCGTCGTGCAGCGCTCGGCATCGAGCGCCACGGTGCCTAGTCCGGTGAGATTGCGGATTCTGCGCTCCCAGCGGGGGAAAGAGCGCTTCGAATAAAACGCCTTGTAGTAAAAGCCTACCGGGAGCCAGCGGGCCAAACGATCCAGAATTCGCGCCTTGTCGTGCGCGAGCCCGCCAAACGTATTGACTGCCGCAACATGCATGCCCTCGTGGAGCAATGTCACATCGCCGCGCACGTTCGGCACGCCATCGACTTGGAACAGCGCGTTGCTGTCGTGGTTGGCGAAGGACAGAATGCCGCGCGGCCGGTGATACTTGAAGCTGCGACCCAAGTACGGTACGGCGGCCGCGAGCGCCGACGAAATGGTATCGCCGCCATATCCCTGGCATTGCTTTCCCTCGAATGTGAAGTTCAAGACGGTCGAGCGATCGATCCATTCCGCCCGATGCGGGTCGAGGCGATACATCACGGCGCGCGCCCCTCCGGCTGCAGGGGTTGACGCACGGTCTCCGCGGGATAAGTAGCGATCACCGCGTCGCGCGCCGTGTCGCGCAGCGCAACGAACCAGAAGCCGGACGCTATATGACACCACCATTCGTATTTGACGCCCGGCGAACCGGATCGATTGAATACGTAGCTGCTCCACTCGGCGTCGCTGCAGGCGTCCGGATCCGGGCTGTGGCGCACCTCTCCGCCGTAGGCGAATTCCGATACCGGGCGCGGGCCGTTCAACGGGCAAACCATGATTTTCATCAGTGGCCCACCGACGCTGCGCCCTTTTCGCCGGTCAATTGATAGCGCGCAAAGCGATCGAAGGCGAAGCCCTCGATCAGCGGATGGTTGCGTCCCGTCGCGACGGTGTGGCTCATGGTCTTGCCGCACACCGGCGTCGCCTTGAATCCCCAAGTTCCCCAACCGGCATCGAGGAAAAAGCCCTCCACCGGCGTCACGCCCATGATGGGCGCGAAGTCCGGCGTCATGTCGGCAAGTCCGGCCCACTGCCGATTGACCTTCACGTCGCTCAGAAATGGGAACATATCGAGCATATGCGCACTCAAGGCTTCCGCGAAATCAAGCGTGGAGCGCGTGTGATGCAATTCGTAGGGGTCGAGAGAGGCGCCCATCACGAGCTCGCCGCGCGCAGTCTGGGATACATAGACGTGCAGCGACCCCGATACGATGATCGGATCGAGCCACGGCTTAACCGGCTCGGAGACCATGGCCTGCAGCGGGTGGACGTAAATCGGTGTGTGCAGATCCACCATGTCGAGCACTCGCGGCGTAAATCCCGCCACCGCACACAATACCCGCGAAGTCGCTATCGATCCGCGGGTGGTATCGACTCCGACGACGCGGCCGCCCTGCAACCGTATGCCCGTCACCTCGGTCTGTTGATGAATCTGTACACCGCGACGGTCGGCGCCGCGGCCGTAGCCCCAGGCCACCGCATCATGGCGCGCGATCGCGCCGGGTTCGTGGAACAAAGCCCCCAAGATGGGGGCGTGTCTGCCGCAAGTCATGTCGATCATGGGAATGCCGCGCTTCACGAAGGCGGCATCGACGGCTTCCGAGCGTACGCCATAATGCTTGTTGACCTCCGCGCGCCAGCGCATCGTGCGCATTGCCGAATCCGTATGCGCCAGGGTGTAATGGCCGCGCGTCGAATAGAACAGATTCAAGTCAAAGTCTTCGGCGAGGTCCTGCCACAGGCGCACGCTTTCGTCGTAGAACTTGACGCCCTCGGAGGTCAAATAGTTCGATCGGATGATCGTGGTATTGCGGCCCGTATTGCCGCCGCCGATGTAGCCCTTTTCGATCACGGCGACATTGCGTACGCCGTGATCGCGAGCCAGATAATACGCGGCGGCCAAACCGTGCCCGCCGCCGCCGATGATCACCACATCGTAGCCAGCCTTCAGCGAGTCGTGTCGGGTGAACATCCGTGGTTCCGGATGCTTGCGCGAGAAGCCGAAACGAAGTAATCGATAGGGCATGCGGACTAAATGGAATCCGGACTTTTAAGGGAATTCGGCCAGCGATAATCGTTCAACGGGTGGATACCAGGTGCGAATATAAGCACGAAGTTTAACTGTGGAGCAACTAAATTTGCGTATCGCGCAATGCCGGCGATGCACTGCCGTGATACCGCCCGCAACGGTTGTTCGCTAACTCGCATTATTCACGAACTACTCGCTTTCTCAGGGCGGAGACTTGATTGCCAGGCATTTTCCGGGCCGCCGTGAACCCATTGCGCTACGCAGTCCCTGCTGCGCGCAAGCCCGGGGTGGCCTTCCATGGCCACCCGTGCGACGCATGCGTCGCACCCTTGGGGGCTGCGAGCAAAACATCCTTGTTTTGCACGCCCCGAAAAATGCCTTGCCAATCAAGTCTCCGCTTTCCATTTGCGTTGTTCATGGATTAATTCGGCTAAGCTTTGCCGATCCTCGAGGAGAAACCGCGTGCCACGAATTCACCCGCTTGCCCTTGCCGCAACGCCCGCCGCCATTCTCGGCTGCACGGCCCTGCTGCTCGTCGAGCTCGCTCCCGCCGCCGCAACTTCGCTGGGCACCGCCGCGCCGGGCGCTCTCGATGCAGTGCGTCTGCAAGCGGCGGATTCCGAGCCGCAGAACTGGTTCACGGGAGGGCGCGACAAGGACGGCACTTACTACTCGCCCTTGAAGACGATCGATGCGGACAACGTCAAAGGTCTTGGCTTCGCCTGGCAGTATGACCTCGGCGTCCCGCTTCGCGGCCAGGAGGCGACGCCGATCGTCATCGACGGCGTGATATACACCTCCGGCACCTGGGGATACGTCTATGCGGTCGATGCCGCAACCGGTCGCGAACTATGGCGCTACGATCCCAGGGCCGACTATTTTGCGGCGAGAAATCCCTGCTGCGACCTTGTCAATCGCGGCGTCGCGGTCTGGAAGGGCAAGGTGTATGTCGCTTCTGTCGATGGCCGTCTGCATGCGTTGAATGCCGCGACCGGAGAGAAGATCTGGGAGGTCGACACCATCACCAACCACAAGCTGCCGTATTCGAGCACCGGCGCGCCGCAAATCGCCGGCGACGTCGTGATCATCGGCAACAGCGGCTCGGACATGGGGCGCGGCGGCGTGCGCGGCTATGTCGCCGCCTACGATTTGCAGAGCGGCGCGCTCAAATGGCGGTTCTACACGGTGCCGCCTGCCGTCGGGCAGCCATTCGAGCATCCGGAGCTCGCGGCGGCGGCGAAGACCTGGGACACGCATCGCGAGGCGCAGTATCAGGGCGGCGGCACAGCGTGGGACGGCTTCGCGTACGACGCGGCGTTGAATTTGGTGTACTTCGGCACGGGCAACGCCGCCCCTTATGATCTGCGCCAGCTCGGCCCCGCGAAACTCGACGGCCTGTACACCGCATCGATCATCGCTCTGCATGCTGATACGGGACGACTCGCCTGGTTCTACCAAACGACGCCGCACGACCATTGGGATTACGACTCGGCGCAGAAGATGATTCTGGCGGAGCTCACGATCGACGGAGCGAGCCGGCAAGTCATCATGCAGGCGTGCAAGAACGGATTCTTCTACGTTCTCGATCGCAAGAGCGGCAAGCTCCTTTCCGCGAAGAGCTATACCTACGTCAATTGGGCGTCGGGCGTCGATATGAAAACCGGACGGCCGATGCCGACTCCGCAATCCGACTGGTACGCCTCGCCCAAGATGGTATATCCGTCGTGGGCCGGCGGCCATACCTGGAATCCGATGTCTTACGACCGCCAGACACGTCTGGTCTACATTCCCGTCATCGATGTTCCCAGCGTTGACGTCGACCTGCTGCACAACGGCGGCGAGGTCAAATTCCTCGACGGATTTTTCACCATGAACGGTATCTTTGCCGACGACACCTACGATGCCGAGGATTTGAAGCGGCTGTACGGGCCCTTGCCGGCGCTCAAGGAGATCAAGGCGGCGCGTAACGTCAAGCCGGTGCGCGAGCTTCTCCGCGCCTGGGATCCTGTGGCGCAGAAAACCGTGTGGGAACACGAAACGTCCAGCGGCATGCGCGGCTACGACGGAGGTGTGATGTCGACGGCGGGGAACCTGGTATTCCAAGGCCGCGGCAGCGGCGGCCTGTGGGTTTACGCGGCCGACACCGGAAAGGTCTTGAAGGTCATCCAAACCGGCAGCCACATCATGGCGGCCCCCATGACTTATGCGATCAAGGGTGAACAGTACGTCGCGGTTCAAGTGGGATACGGCGGTACCGGCATCGCCGAGGGACCCATTCCGCCGAGCAGCGCCGCGGTGAAATACGAGAACACCAATCGCGTCATCGCCTTCAAGCTCGGCGGCACCGAGGTGCCGAGCCCGCCCGCGCGCGTCAACGAACCGTTCGCCGAACCCCCGGCGCAAACCGCCACTGCGGCCGACATTAACGCCGGCGAGGTCAAGTTCATCGAAGAATGCTCGCGCTGCCATGCGCTCGGCCTCTCCACGACGCCCGATCTGCGCAGGCTCGATCCGGGACTGCACGCCGCCTTCAAGGACATCGTACTTCACGGCGCGCTGGCGGCGGCCGGCATGGAGCGCTTCGACGACCTTTTGAGCGAAAAGGATGTCGATCATATCCATGCGTACCTGATCGATCAAAGCTGGATCGCGTATCGGGCGCAGGAAGCGGCGGCGCATCGGTGAGAGCTGCGACTCTCGATGCGCGCGGCAGGGCCGTTGATGAGCGTTGAGTACACCCTGGACCCCGAGGACATCGCCTCCGCGAGACTGCTCGCGATCGGTATTCGCCCCAAGCTCGAATTCGCCCTGTTCGCAATGGCCCTCGCCGGGGAGCTTGCCCTATCGGTTTCGCCCTGGAACTTCGGCTTACTGCCGCTGCTCATCGGGCTCACCGCGTGCCTCGCCGCGTTTCGCCTGATGCAGATCAACAAAGTGAAGGAAGCGGCGGGGGCTGCATTTCGGCGCAATCACACGCTCCAGCGCGCCACCGTGGCATCGTGGGACGCCGACGGGATCTCGATCCAACCCCTGGCATCGATCTGCGAGAGAATCCTGTGGAAAGAGCTGCAGGCGCTCAAGGAGAACAATCGCGTCATTCTCTTTCAACAAAAAACCGGCCTCATTCATGCCGTCCCAAAGCGCGCTTTCTCGGACAAGGCGGCGCTCGCCGCGTTTCGCAGTGCGGCGCGCGCCGGCGGCGGCGGTTAATGCCCGCGGTCAGCTCTTCGCGAAGAACTTCGCGATCCGCTGCTTCGCGTCCGGCGCCAGACCTTCGTTCTTGAACAGTTCCAGTCGATGGGAGTCGTGCAAGCCCAACCCGTCGATCTCGATCAGCGCGCGCTTGTTCACCTGGTTCGCATACCACGAATTGGCCAATATGTCGGCGCTCAGTGCGGCGAGCTCCGCGTCGAACCGATCATCCGGAAAGCAGAAATTGGCGAGGTGCATGGCTTCGGCCTGTCTTCCCGTATAGGTCCGGCATGAGAACATCATTTCGCTCGCCTTGGCGTTTCCAATGCGATGCGGCAGCCGCAGGCTCAAGCCCCACACGGGCGTCAGGCCCCAGCGTGCGTAGACATCGGAGAACCGCGCCGATTCGGCGGCGACGATCAGATCGGCCGCCAGCGCGAGCTCCAGAGCTCCGGTCGAGCAGTGGCCCTGCACGGCGGAAATCACGGGCTGCGGCAAGTTCGCAATTTTCTGGATGACTACGGAATGGAAATGAGGCTTGGCGTGCGCCTTGACATGCTCGAAAACCTCGTTCATGTCGTAGCCCGCCGAGAAATTGGCGCCCGCGCCGCGCAGGATGACGAGGCCGATTTTTTTGCTCTCGCGCGCTATCGCATCCACGTGCTTGTCGAGCGCCTCGAACACATCCTTGGAGAGCGCATTCAATTTCTCCGGGCGATTCAGTGTGAGGGTCGCAGCGCCGCCGCTATTCTCCCGCTGGACTAAATTGCTCATAGCGAGGCTCCTCCTTACGATTCCACCAACCGCCGCCGAGCGACTGAAACAGGCCTGCCGTGTCGGCATAGCGATTTGCTTGGGCCTGGATCAACGTCAATTCGGCCTGTCTGTAGGCCTGCTCTGCGTTCAGCACCGCCACCACGCTGATCGTCCCCAGCCCTAGCTGGCGCTGCGCGAGATCAAATGACCTCTTGGCCGCGTGCTCCGCTGCGGCGCTCGCCTTCAGCGCATCGGCATCCGACTCGAGAGCGCGAAGCGTATCCGCCACATTTTGGCAGGCCAGGATGACCGCGGCGCGATATTGCGCCGCCGCCTCATCCAGGGCGGCATCGGCGGCGCGTTTCTTATGCAGCAGCGCGCCGGCGTCGAACAGCGTTTGCGTCAGCGAAGCGCCGATGTCCCAGAATCCCGTGTAGGGGGAAAAAAGTTGCCCCAGTTTCAGCGCACTCGATCCAATATCACCGTTGATCGCGAATTGCGGCAGCATGTTGGCGAGCGCCACGCCCACTGCAGCCGATGCGGCGTGCAGATTCTCCTCCGCTTGACGAACATCGGGGCGCTGTTCGACCACTTTCGACGGCAGGCTGACCGGAAGATCCGTGGGTAGTGTCAAATCATCCAGGCGGAGCGTGTCCTGGGGTTCGTCGGACGGCAGCCGGCCGAGCAATGCGGTCAAGGTATCGCGTGTTTGCCCCAATTGTTTTTGCAGCGGCGGCAGCGTCTGCGCGGTTTGTGCTTCGGAAGATTCCTGCGCGAGAACATCCAACTCGCTCGCCGTACCCAGCAATCGTTGGCGCCGAACTTTGTCGGTTAACTCATGCTGCACCTCGAGAAGTCGCATCGTCGCTGCGATTTGTCCGCGCAGCGAGCCCTCCTGCACCGCCGTCACCACCACGTTGCTGCTCAACGTCAAGTAGATGGCCTCGAGCTGAAAGCGGCTGATCTCGACCTGTGTTTTGGCCAATTCGACCGCGCGCCGCGTGGCGCCGAAGACATCCGGGGCATAGCTCAAGGTCAGCTGCGCCGTGTAGAGATTGTAGGTGTTATTCGATGCCACGGTCGGAGCGGTCAATGTGTTGCTGGGGAACTCCGAGCGAGTGGCGTTGAAATTCCCCTGGATGGTTGGGAAGTAGCTGGTCCACTGCGCCGAATACAGCTCGTGCGCCTGACGCAGCGCCGCCTGGGCGGCACCGACATCCGGATTGGCCTTGAGCGCCTGCTCGACCAGATGATTGAGCGTGGGCGACTGAAACAAGGTCCACCACTGGCCCGGGATGTCCATGCCGGCGACGAAGCGCTGTGCGGCCCCGCCCGTTGCTTCTTCGGCCGCGGCAGTTTGACCCTGCTGCGATGCGCTACCGTACCCCGTGGCGGACGGGTGTGTGGGGCGCTTGAAATTGGGCCCGACCGCGCAGGCGGCCAGACTCGCGATCAGCGCGCCGACGATGAGCGCACCAACGATGAACCCGCCGGCCGAGTGCCGCGAGGACATCATCGGCCCCACCGGGCTTGGCCGTCGCGCTGCTCGGCCCAGTGCTCGATGACGTGGTACATCGAGGGCAGCACGACCAGGGTCAGTATCGTGGCGATAGCGAGTCCGCCGACGACTACGGTCGCGATCCCGCGCTGCACATCGCTGCCAACCCCGGTATGAATGGCCGCTGGTAACATCCCCAAGGTGGCCACCGTGGCCGTCATCAGCACCGGCCGCAAGCGTTCGGTCGCGCCCTTCATGATCGCCTCGTGCAGTTCCAGGCCGGATTTGCGCATGCGATTGAGGTTCGAGACCATGATGATGCCGTTTTGCACGGCCACACCGAAGAGGGCAATGAAGCCGACGCCGCTCGCGACGTTGAGCGTCTGGCCGGTGAGGTGCAGAGAGATCAGGCCGCCCAGCGTCGCCAGCGGCACCACGCCCAGAATCAGCACGGCCTGCCGGAACGATTTGAGCCCGACGGTGAGAAAAAGCAGCATCATGCCCATCACCAGAGCCAGGATCACCAGCAGGCGCGCCTCCGCGCGCCGCTGATTCTCGAACTGCCCGCCCCATTCCAGCCTGATCTTATTCTGGTCGAAATGCACCTGAGCCGCTATTTTTTTCTGTGCTTCTTGAAGATATGAGGTCAGATCCCGCTCGCGGTTATCGATCCGGATCGTGAGATTGCGTTGACCATTCTCGCGCATGACGGTGCTCTCGCCCGTGCGCGCTCGAACGTCCGCCAATTGAGACAGCGGAACCTGCACTCCGCTCGCGGTATTCACGAGGAGGTTGCCGAGCGCCTCGGGCGAGTTGCGGGCATCGTGCGTGAACCTGACCGTCAGCGGATAGGTCCTTTCGCCGACATAAACCGTAGAGACCGGCGCCTGGCCGACCCCCGTCTGGACGACGTTCTGCACGTCGGTCATATTCACGCCATAACGGGCGGCTTTTTCGCGATCGAGCTTGATCTCGATCTGCGGAATCGGCGGCTCCTGGAAGATGGATGCGCTCGAGGTGCCCTGGACGGTGTAGAGCACTTTGACGATCTGGCCGCCGATGTTGCGCATCTCATTCAGGTCTTCGCCGAAGATCTTGATCACCAGCGGGCTGTGGGCGCCGCCGATCAAGTCGTTGACATTATCGATGATCGGTTGACTGATGCCGATCGAATAGCCGGGCAGCTCGGCCAGTCCAGCCGCAAGCTTATCGAGAAACTGCCTTTTGGATTCGTGGGCCGGCCAGGTGTCATAGTCCGTAAGGCCGACCGGCGCCTCGATGTGGGACATGGTCCAGGGATCGGTGCCGTCGTCGTTGCGGCCGGTTTGCGTGACCACATAGGAGACTTCGGGGTATTTCAGGATGGCCCGCCGCAGATCGCTGGCCATGTCGCTGGCTTTGTTCAAGGCCAGGCCCGTGGGCATCTGCACCTGCAGCCACAGCGCCCCCTCGTCCAGATCCGGCAGAAAATCGCGTCCAACGGTGGCGCCCAGCCCGACCACCGCCAGCAACGCAAAACTCGCGACGCCATAAATGATCCGCGGCTGATCCAGGCAGGCGGCGAGCACCCGGTCGTACCATACGGTCAGGCGTTCCAGCCAGCGGTTGTGGTACACCCGGCCGGGCTTGCGAAACCCCAGGTACGCGAGGCCCGGCACCAGCGCCAGCGTCGTCAGCAGCGCACCGAACAGTGCATAGCCCATCGTATAGGCCATCGGGGTGAAGAGCCTGGCTTCCGCCCGCTGAAAGGAAAACATCGGCAGATAGGCCGTGATGATGATCAGGCTGGCGAAAAAAATCGGCCGCGTCACCTGCAGCGTCGCGGCCCTGGCTTCGTCCTCGCTCAGTGCTTCGTTAGGCAGGGCCTCGCGCCGGCGCAGTACCGACTCGGTCACGACGATGGCCCCATCAACCAGGATGCCAAAGTCAATCGCGCCGAGCGACAGCAGATTCGCCGACACGTGGGTGAGATTGAGCAGCGAGAACACGGCCACCAGGGCAAGCGGAATCGTCACCGCCACGACGAGCGCGCTGCGCGGGCTGCCGAGAAATAAAATCAGAACCAGAAAGACGAGGGCGATGCCTTCAAGAATCGTTCTACCGACCTTATGAATCGTCGCCCGCACCAGATTGTCGCGGTCGATATACGGTACGATTTTCACTCCGTCACTCGCCAATTCGCGGTTGAGCTGATCCACCTTGGTGTGTATGCCACGCAAGGTTTCCGACGGATTCTGATATTTCAGCATGAGCACGATGCCTTCGATCGTGTCTGGATTGCTGTCTTTGCCCAGGATTCCTTCGCGCTCCTGATGGCTGAGCGTCGTGCGGCCCAAGTCGCGAACCAGGACCGGCGTGCCGTTCACTTGCGTGACGACGATCGAGCCGATCTGTTCCAGGGTGCGAATCAGGCCGACACCGCGGATCACATAGCTCTGATCTCCACGCGATACGCGGCCGCCTCCGGCATTCGTGTTGTTGTTGTTGATGGCGTTGATCACATCGGTGATGCCGAGGCCATAGTGCACGAGCTGCTTGGGATCGAGATCGAGCTGATATTCGGTGGTGAAGCCGCCGAAATTAACGTCATCGACGACGCCGGTAACGGATTTCAGGGCGGGAATCACCTTCCATCGTTGGATCTCGGACAGTTCCTGCAGATTCTTGCTGTCCGATTCGAGCGTATAGCGATAGATCTCGCCTCCCGGACCGGACACCGGGTCCGTCGACGGTGCTGCCCCGGGCGGCAGCACCGCCTGACCGATACGCTCATCGAGGCGCTGCCGCACCCAATAGTCATCGTAGCCGTCGCTGAACAGCACGGTGATCAGCGACAGGCCGAAAGTGCTCTGGGAGCGCATGAGTATCATTCCGGGCGTGCCGTTGATCGCCCGCTCGAGCGGCACGGTGATCAGCTGCTCGACTTCCTCGGCAGCGAGTCCGGACACTTGCGTTGTGACCTGTGAGGAGACGTCGCCCAGCTCTGGGTACGCTTCAACCGACAGCGTTTCCCAGGCGTAAATGCCGAATCCGCCCAGCAGCACCGCAAGCACGATGACTGCGATGCGCCGGTGCAGGCAAAACGTGACAAATGCGTCAATCATTGAGCAGGATTCCGCCTTTCACGACAACCTGATCGCCGGCATTGATGCCGGACCGGATGGCGACCGAGGTCCCCTCTTCCAGCTCGGGATCGACGGCGCGCCGCTCGAAAGTCCACGGCGCAACGGCAACAAACACGGTGGTCCGGTCGTTATTCATCAGCAGTGCCGAGCTCGGCAGGACAATGTGTGACCGTTGTGTCCCCAGCAGCGTAACTGTCGCGAACATGTTCGGCTTGAGCGTGTAGTCGGCGTTCGCAAACGCGATCCGGACCTTGTTGCGACGCGAATCGGGTTCGATGACATCGGATACGAACAGCACTTTGCCGTGCAGGACCCGATCGGGATAGGCCATCAGGCTCACCTCGGCGTCCTGATTCTTCGAAATCGCGGCGACATCCTTTTCCGGCACCATCGCCGTGACCCAGATGGTGCTGAGATCGGCAATCGTCATGATCGACTGCGTTGGGTCATTGATTATCGTACCGGGTGTGACCGCAAGCGTCGTAATGCCGCCGCTGACCGGCGCGGTGACTGTCAGCAGCCGCCTCGATGGCTTGGTGTCGGCGGATACTCCGAGCGTTTTCAGATGCGCCTGCGTTCTGATGTATTCGGCTTCGGCTTGGCGGTAGTTGCTCTTGGCCTGGTCCAGGTCCTGCTCCGAGGCCGTACCGATCTTGGACTGCTCCTTCTGCCGCGCAAGGATCTTCTCCGCCAGCTTGAAAGCATCCGCGGCCTTGTCGTTGTCGTCATAGGCTTGCGCCAGATCCGGCGAATCAATGACCGCCAGGACCTGACCCCGCACGACGCGCTCGCCCAATGCGACTTTTAGTTCCAGCACGCGACCGCCAAGCGCCGGGAGGACAGCGGCGGTGCGTGCTGGATTGGATTCGACGACCGCGGGCAGCACCAACTTCGCGCTCACGGGCTGCGCCGCGGCCGGCGTCACGGTCAGCCGACTGCGCAACTCCGAACCCTCGGGAACGAGGATCTTGTCCCCCTGGCGGACCAGCAATACCGGCTCCCCGGCCCCTTTTCCGGACCCGCCCAGCAGTCCAAATCCTCGTGTTAAGAGCGCGGCGAGAAACAAGAGTCCCAAGACCAGGCCGCCCCAGAGAAAGGCGCGACCCCCAAACGAGGGCTCATGGTCGTGTATTGGCATGACGTATCCCCAAAAGACTTATCCGTAGACGGGCCGGAACCGTTTCGTTACGAGTTGTTCCAGGACAGTTTCGTTGTGAATTGTTACCGCTCAGCACGGCCAGGGCCAAGGATTCGGTGTGGCCCACGTGCTGCGCCGCGTGCCGGCGATGGTATGTCTCTTCCCTTTATCCTGTCTAGGGGGATAGGATAAGCCTCACGAGAGTTCAGCCATGCACAAGTTTCCGGAGACCGCCGCACGACTTAAGCGCGCCCAGGGGCACCTGGCGGCTGTGATCGATATGCTCGAGTCCGGCCGCTCGTGCATGGACCTCGCACAGCAGCTGCACGCGGTGGAGAAAGCGATCGGTAACGCCAAGAAAGAATTGATCAAGGATCATATTCACCACGGTATGGAGGAAACCTCCGAGGCGCTGCCGCGCGAGTTCAGAGACTTGATCAAAGAGTTTCAGGCGATCACCAAGTATCTCTAACGCGAACTATTCATGAACGATAGGCATTCTGATGCACCAAGGCTGGATCAGATAGGTATTTTCCGGACCGCCGTGAATCGAGTGAGCGCCGGCACATGAAGGACGTTGATACTGCAACAGCACACAGCCACGTCTTCCTCGGGGCGGGACACGAGCAGAACGAACGCAAGACATGGGGCGTGATCGCCTTATGCAGCGTGATGATGCTCGTTGAGATCGTGGGCGGCAGCGTGTTCGGTTCGTTGGCGCTGGTGGCCGACGGTTTGCACATGTCGACCCATGCCGGTGCGATGTTGATCGCCGCCTTGGCGTACACCTACGCACGCCGGCATGCCAATGACAGTCGTTTCGTCTTCGGGACCGGAAAGCTGGGCGATTTGGCCGGCTTCAGCAGTGCCATCGTGCTCGCGATGATTGCCATGCTCATCGGCTATGAGGCAATCGCGCGATTCCTGTCGCCGGTTCCGATCCACTTTGCCGAGGCCATCCCGATCGCCGTGGTGGGTTTGGCGGTCAACATCGTGAGTGCATGGCTGCTCAGCGGCGGCGACCATCATGGACATAGCCACGCGCATGGTCACGCCGAACACGAGCATGCGGGCGAGAGCCGCGAAATCGCGACGTCCCGCGGCGTTATCGAGCTCTCCATCTTTGAGAAAAATGCACCCCCGCGATTTCGCCTGGTCTTCGATGCGCAACCGCTTGCCGACGGCGAGCATCCGGTGCGTCTGGAGACGGTACGGGCGGACGGCACCCGCCAGTGGTTTGAATTTGCCAACCGCGGCCGCTATTGGGAATCTATCGAGGCCATCCCGGAACCCCATGAATTCAAGGCCTCGCTCCATCTGAGCGACGGCAGGCACGAGGTGGCATTTGAAGAGCACTCTCACGAGCATGCGGCGCACGACAGTCATTCGATTTCGGCGCATCGGGATTACAATATTCGTTCCGCATACATCCACGTGATGGCGGACGCCGCAGTGTCGGTGCTGGCGATTACCGGCCTCGTGCTGGCACGCAGTTTTGGTTGGATGTGGATGGACCCGTTGGCGGGCATCATGGGGGCGCTCGTCATCGCGAACTGGTCGTACGGGTTGATGCGCGACACGGCCCGCATCCTGCTCGACATGAATCCCGATCAGCGCATCACCAATAGCGTGCGTGAGGCCATCGAGTCGGGCGGCGATCGGCTCCTCGATCTGCACTTGTGGCGTTTGGGCCCCGGACACTTGGGTGCCGTCGTGTCGGTGCTCACCAGCGAACCTCGCGACTGCGCGTACTATCGAGCGCGGCTGAAGGATTTCAAATCACTGTCGCATGTGACCGTTGAGGTCGTTAAAACCGCCGCCTGAGCCGCGCAGCCCTGGCCGGTCGCTATACACCCTGGGACTTCCAACCCGTGCGCAATGCCGCCCGACTGTATGTGCGCAACGATCAGGACCTCGCGGATCTGGAGGCCACTCGCGGATCTGGAGGCCATGGCACGATTTCCGCCGTTTGGCGCCTGAGCCGTTTGACGCCTGAGCCATTCGGGCCCTGAACCGGCGCCCGACGGTTCGCCGCAGGCGCGCTATGCTTCCTCGTCGTAGATGATGATCGACAAAAACCGGATCGGCACCTTGCCCAGCGATTCGGGACCGTGCGGCACGTCGCCGCGAAAACTCAAGGAGTCTCCGGGCCCGAGCGGGTAAGTATGGCTGCCGTGGCGATAAACCATCGACCCCGCCAGGATGTACATGAATTCGGTGCCGGGATGCTGAAAACCCGGGAATAGCTCGCTCTTATCGGTCAGCGTGATGAGAAACGGCTCGAAGGATTTTTTCGGACCTCGTTGCGCAGCCAGCAGATGATAAGTGTGACCGCGCCGCGTCCCCCGCCGCACCACCTCGAGCCCTTGGCCCGACGGGACCCGCTGCGCGCCGGTATCATCGTCGCCGAGCTCTTGCAGGAGCAGCGCCGGCCGCACACCGAGCGCGCCCGCCAAGGCGACCAATGTTTCCAGACTCGGCGTCACACGACCGGTCTCCAGGCGGCTCAGCATGCCCGCGCTGATGCCGGCGGTGGACGCGACATCGGTCAAGGTCAGCCCGTGGCTCTCGCGCACCCGGCGTGCGACCGCGCCGAGCTGTCTGCCGACGTTCGCCGCGCCGGGGCCTCCGGAAAATGCCGGGGCCGTAATCGAGTTCTTGGAAGAGCGCGCCACAGCAGGTCTCTTGAGTTTCCCTTCGGGGTTTGGCTTAAACCGGGGTTGTTAGCTTAAAACGCTTCCATGCCCTGCCTCGGCAATTTACACTGCACGCAATTAGTTTGCACTACAGTAACTAGCGTGCTATTTATTCAGGATGCCGCGCCCGAAGCACCCGGTGCCGCGCCCGAAGCGCAGTGTCGTCGGTCGGCCCGGCGCATGTGCTCTGGCCAGCGCCGCTCGTTCGCGAATATCATAGCGCGCCCGCGGCGGCGAGTTCCTCACTAAAAGATCACCGTACAAACACCGCACCAGAGAGGATTAAGAATATGGCGCGCGATCCAAAGCACGACGTGTTATTCCAGCCGATCAAGATCGGACCCAAGACGCTGCGCAACCGGTTCTACCAGGTGCCGCACTGCATCGGCGCGGGTTCCGATAGGCCGGGATTTCAGGCGGCGCATCGTTCCCTGAAAGCCGAAGGCGGCTGGGCCGGCATTAACACCGAGTACTGCTCCATTCATCCGGAATCGGACGACACGCACCGCCTCTCGGCGCGAATCTGGGATGCCGGCGATGTGCGGAATCTGCGCGCCATGACCGACCATATCCACCACTTCGGCTCTCTCGCGGGAGTCGAAATGTGGTACGGCGCATCGCATGCGCCGTGCATGGAATCGCGCGCGACGCCGCGCGGACCGAGCCAGTACGCTTCGGAGTTCGAGACGCTGACGTACTGCAAGGAAATGGACCTCGATGACATCGCCGCCGTGCAGCAGTACTACGTCGATGCCGCGCTGCGCTCCCGCGATGCGGGTTTCGATATCGTCTATGTGTACGGCGCGCACTCCTATCTGCCGGTGCAATTTCTCTCCCCCTATTACAACAAGCGCAAGGACAAATACGGCGGCACGCTGGAAAATCGCGCGCGATTTTGGCTGGAGACCCTGGAAAAAGTGCGCCGCGCGGTCGGCCACGACTGCGCCATCGCCACCCGCTTCGCCGTGGACACGTTGTACGGCGATACGGGTGTCGAGATCGAGCGGGACGGGATGAAATTCATCGGTCTCGCCGATCCGCTGGTCGATTTGTGGGACGTCGACGTCGGCGATATCGCCGAGTGGGGCGAGGATGCAGGGCCCTCACGATTCTACCAACAGGGCCATCAGGTGCCCTGGACCCGCTTCGTGAAGCAAGTGGCCAAAAAGCCCGTGCTCGGCGTCGGCCGGTTCACCGACCCCGAGAAGATGACCGAAATCGTCACCAAGGGCATCGCCGACATCATCGGCGCTGCGCGCCCCTCGATATCCGATCCTTGGCTGCCGAAAAAGATCGAGGAAGGCCGCTACGACGACATTCGCGTGTGCATCGGTTGCAACGTGTGCATTTCCCGTTGGGAAATCGGCGGTCCGCCGATGATCTGCACGCAAAATGCCACGGCCGGGGAGGAATACCGCCGCGGCTGGCATCCCGAGAAATTTCCGAAGCGCGGTTCGGATGATTCGGTGCTGGTCGTCGGCGCCGGCCCGTCCGGCGCCGAGTGCGCGCGCGTTCTGCTGGAACGCGGCTACACCGTGCATCTGTACGACACCGCCGCCAAAATCGGCGGCCACCTGAACGCCGTGGCCACGCTGCCGGGACTCGGCGAGTGGGGATACCACCGCGATTACCGCGAACTGCAGATCAACAAGCTGGTGAAAAAGAACAAGCAAGCCCAAGTGGCGCTCGGTCAAAAGCCCTTGACCGCCGAAGCCGCGATCACCTACGGCGCGGAAAAAATCGTCGTCGCCACGGGATCGTCGTGGAATACGGACGGCACTAATTGCTTGACCCACGAGCCGATTCCGGGGGCGGACGCCTCCCAGCCCGATCAACTCACGCCGGAGCAGGTGTTCGAGGGCAAGAAGCGGATCGGCAAGCGCGTGGTCATTTTGAACGCGGACACCTATTTCATGGCGCCAAGCCTTGCGGAGAAATTGACCGTCGCAGGCCACGAGGTGACGGTGGTCACAGGCGTGCATCTCGCCAATTACATGCATTTCACGCTCGAATACCCGAACATGATGCGCCGCATGCACGAGCTGCACATCCAGGAAATGCACAACGCCTTCGCAAGCAAGATCGAAAAAGGCCGTCTGCAGGTGTACGACATCTGGGGCGACGGATCGAAGCGCACGTATCGCGGCGCCGGACATCTGCCGCGAGAGCCCAACAAGAGCCACCGCTGGGTGGAGTTCGATTCCCTGGTGCTGGTCACCGGCAGGCACTCGATCGACGGCCTGTATCGGGAAATCAAACAGCGACAGGGCGAGTGGGTGAAGAATGGCGTGAAGAGTGTTTACCTCATTGGCGATGCCGAAGCGCCGCGCCTCATCGCAGATGCCACCTTCTCGGGTCACCGCCTCGCACGGGAGATCGAGGAGCCCAACGCGCAGCTGCCGCTGCCGTACAAGCGCGAGGTCGCCGTGTGGGGCGCCGCCCACATGCCCGGCGGACGCTTTGAGCTCGAGTACAAGACTTAGGAGCCCGGCTGAGCATCAAGGAGCCTGCCTGAGTGAGCCGCACTGACGCTGTCACTCGGATCCTGTTCGAGGCGTTTCCGGCAGCCGAAGTGCGGCTTTTCTACGTGCTGGCCTATGCCGCGATCGCCGTATTCTGCTACGGCGTGTACGTGCAGGTCCGCAAGTACCGGCGCGGCGCCGCGCTCCACCTCGAAGGCAGCCTCTTCAGACGGCTCGGCGACATGATCGCGAAGGTGCTCGATCATCGCACCATCGACCGCCGCGATCCCAAGGCCGGCGCGGCGCACCGGCTGATATTTTACGGGTTTGTTCTGCTGTTCCTCGGCACCGCGACGATCACACTGGAATACGACATTCTCGAGCCGCTGTTCGGGATTCGTTTCTGGTACGGCGAATTCTATTTGATCTTCTCGCTGGTGCTCGATGTCGCCGGAGTCGCCCTCGTCGGCGGCCTTGCCTACATGATGTATCGACGCGGTTGGCTCAAACTGCCGAAGCTCGATTATGCACGGCCGGACCGCTCCCCCGGAGATCCGGATTTCGACCGGCCGAATTACCGGCGCGAAGATTGGGCGTTTCTTTGGACCTTGCTGATCATCGGCGGCACGGGCTACCTACTCGAGGCCGCGCGGCTGGTGTGGCTGCAGGCACGGCCGGATGTGTGGGACACCCGCTGGTGGTCGCCGGTGGGCGCGCTGCTCGCCGAGGGCTTGAGGGCGCTCGGCCTTGGCGCGCACGGCGGCGGGTTGCTGCGGCTTGGCCTGTGGTGGTTCCACGGCCTGCTCGCGCTGGCGTTCATCGCGCTGATTCCCTTCACCAAGGTGAAGCACATCTTCACGGCCGCCGCCTCGTTGATGGTGCGCGACCCGCTGGCCGCGCAAGCGTTGCCGCGCGTGCCGGAAAGCCAGCAAACGCCTGGGGTCGCCAAAATCACCGACTTCACCTGGAAGCAGCTGCTGAATCTCGACGCCTGCACGAAGTGCGGCCGATGCCACGAGGCCTGCCCGGCGCGTGCGGTGGGCGCACCTTTGTCGCCGCGCGATGTGATCCTGTCCTTGCGCGAGTTCGCCAATGCGACGCTCGAATCCGGCGAGTTGCCGGCAGCCGCGGAGCTCGATGTCCACGGCAAAGCGCCGGGGCAGGTCGCGCTGGAAACGCTGTGGTCCTGTCGCACCTGCATGGCCTGCGTCGAGATCTGTCCGGTTGCCGTGGAACACGTGCCCATCATCGTGCAGATGCGCCGCAAGCTGGTCGAAGACGGCGCCATGGATCCCTTGCTCACCAAGACGCTGCAGACGATTCACAAAACCGGCAATTCTTTCGGCGAATCGAAGCGCAAGCGCGGGGCATGGAGCAAGTCATTGCCGTTCAAGGTCAAGGACGCGCGCAAGGAACCGGTGGAGGTGCTGTGGTTCGTGGGCGATTACGCTTCCTTCGACCCGCGCAACCAGAAAGTCACCCAGACCTTCGCCACGCTCTTGCACGAAGCCGGTGTCGATTTCGGAATTCTCTATGACGGCGAATCGAATGCCGGCAACGATGTGCGCCGTGTGGGCGAGGAAGGTCTGTACGAGCTACTGGCCAGCGCCAACGTCGCTGCGCTCAAGGCGGCGAGCTTCAAAACCATCGTCACCACCGATCCTCATTCCTACAATACGATCCGCAATGAATACCCCGATTTCGGCGGCAGCTATCAAATCGAGCACTACACCAGCTTTGTGAAGCAGCTGTTCGCGGCCAGCAAATTGCGGGTCACCCGGCCGCTCAAGCTGCGCACGACCTTTCACGATCCCTGTCATCTCGGACGCTTCAACCGGGGATACGAGGCGCCTCGCGACGTGCTCAAGCTCTTGGGCTGCGAAATCGTCGAAATGGGGCGCTGCCGCGACAATTCTTTTTGTTGCGGCGCGGGCGGCGGCAGGATCTGGATTCCGGACCCTATCGGGACGGAAAAGCCGGCTCAGAATCGCATCAGAGAAGCCGCCGCAATTCCGGGCCTCGAGGTATACGTCGTCAGCTGTCCGAAGGATTTGACGATGTTCGAAGATGCGCTCAAGACCACCGGCAATGAGGGGAAATTTGTCGTGAAAGAACTGATCGAGCTCATCCGCGAGGCCACTCCCGCGTATCGCAGCGAAGCGGCGGTCGCATGAAAATCCTGGTCGCTGTCAAACAAGTAGCTGCGCTCGATGAGGATTTCGTGATCCGCGAGGACGGTCGCGACGTGGATGCCGATTACCTCATCCGCGATCTGAATGAATGGGACGATTTTTCGCTGGAAGAGGCGGTCAAGATCAAAGAAGGCGCCGCCGAAGCCGTCGAGGTAGTTGCCGTCTCGGTGGGGCCGGAGGTGGTGGGCGAGTCCTTGCGCAAGTGCATGGCCAAGGGCGCGGACCGCGCGATTCGCGTGTGGGACGCGGCCATCGAAGGATCCGACCCCATCGCAATCGCCCGCGTGCTGGCGGTGGTCGCCGTGCGGGAGGCCCCCGATTTGATATTTGCCGGAGTGCAGTCCTCCGATCAAGCCTTCGCCGCAACCGGCATCGCCACGGCGGCGTTTCTTCACTGGCCGCACGCCGCGGTGGTCAGCAAGCTCACCTACTCGCCGGGCGCCAACACCGCCGTATTCCGGCGCGAGCTGGAGGGTGGCCTGCTGCAGGAAGTACAGATCCAATGCCCCGCCGTGCTGAGCATACAGCTCGGCATCAACACGCCGCGTTACGCGTCCTTGCGCAGCATCAAACAGGCCGCCGCCAAGCCGATCGAGGTGCTGTCCATGGCCGATCTGTGCTTGATCGATCTGAATTTTAGCAACGCCGATGTGGGCGAAATGGGCTCGTTGTCGCGCGTGCGGCGCATGTACCTGCCCGAGAAGGGGCGCGCGCTGCTGATCGAGGGCGATGCTTCGCAGCAGGCGGCGCGTCTGGCCGACATCATCCGTGAGTTCAAGGGGCAGGCGTCATGAGCGGGATATTGGTGATCGCCGAGCAGCGGCGCGGCGAACTGCGGCCCGCGTCGCTCGAATTGGTCGGTGCCGCCCAGGGGCTGCGCGGCGATGCGGGCCCGGTGACCGTCGCCATTCTGAGTGCGGCGCCGGAGCGCTTCGTCAAGGCTTTGAGCGTTGCCGGCGTCGATGAGATCGTCACGGTTCGCACGCAGGTCGCGGAGTTCGATCCGGACACCTTCGAGTCCGCGGTGGCGGCCTTGATCGCGGAGCGCACTCCGGACGTGGTGCTGATCGCGAACAGCGTCGATTCTTTCGGCTATGCCGCCGCAATGGCCGCACGGCATGGCTACGGGTTCACCACCGATGTCTTCAAAGTCGAGTGCATCGACGGCGACCTGGTCGCGACGCGCGGCGGGTACGGCCAGAAGGTCTGCGTGGAAGTGGAGTTCCCCGGCCGCAGCACCGTTGTGCTGGCGATCCGCGGCAATGTATTCAAAGCACCGGAGGTGCCGGCGGCGCCGCGCGTGACCGCGGTGGAGGCGCCCGCGGTAGAGAGCCGGGCAACGGCGCGGGAGTTCATCGAATTGGCCGCGGGCGATGACGTCGACATGGCGGCGGCCGAGTTCATCTTGTCCATCGGCCGTGGCATCGGCGAGGAGGCCAAGGTGGCGCAGTTCCGTGAATTGGCCGATGTCATCGGTGCGACGCTCGGCTGTTCGCGACCCATTGCGGATGCGGGTTGGCTGCCCAAGAGCCGTCAGGTCGGACAATCCGGCAAGACGGCGAGCGCCTGCAAGCTCTATATCGCCATGGGCGTGTCCGGGGCCATTCAGCATCTCGCCGGGATGAAGCACGTCGCCACGATCGTCGCCGTCAACAGCGACGCCGAGGCATCGATTTTTGGGGTCGCGAAGTATGGGATCGTGGGGGATATCTTTGAAATCGCCGAGGAGTTACGCCGATATTTTTGATCCTTTTCATGCGCTGCGCGCAGAATTCAACGGGGTCGAGCTTGGTCATGCGCTGCGCGCAGACATCAACGGGGTCGAAGCGACCCCGGCCGGGAGGATTTATGGGCAAGAGGGGTTAACGTGAGCGTCACCGTGGAAGGAGCGGGCGGGGACAGCGTCGCGAAGAGCGCAGGTCTCGAGCGCGGCATCGATTGGACCGGCGCATTTTGGGTGGCGAGCGGCGTGCCGCCGCTGGTGCTGTTCTCCATCGGCGCCGTCGCCGCCACCGTTGGAAAACTCTCGTGGATCATCTGGGCGGCATCGATTGCGATGGGCTTCATCCAGTCCTTCACGTACGCCGAAATCGCCGGATTGTTTCCGAACAAGGCGGGGGGTACCTCGATTTACGGGGCGATCGCCTGGGTGCGATACGGCAAGGTGATCGCGCCCATCTCGGTGTGGTGCAACTGGTTCGCCTGGTCGCCCGTGCTGGCAACGGGCTCGGCGCTCGCAGCCGGCTATATCTTGACTGGTCTGTACGCACCGGATTCGCTGATCAATACGTGGCAGTTCACGCTGCTCGATCTTGGATCTCTCAAGACCGGCTTGAGCTTGCGCATCAATTCGACCTTCGTGTTGGGCGCGGTGATTTTGCTCGCGGTCAAATTCATTCAGGATGGCGGCATCCTGCGGTCGGCGAATACCACCAAGATCTTGGGGATTTCGGCGATGATCCCTCTGCTGCTGATCGGCGTGGTGCCGATCCTGACGGGAGATATCGTCAAGGCCAACTTCTTTCCTCTGGTGCCGCTGGCGCACGACGCCGCGGGCCGCGTGACCGACGGCACTTGGAATATGGCGGGAATAACCGTGGTCGCCGCGGGAATGTTCCTCGCCGCCTGGTCCACGTACGGGTTCGAAACCGCCGTGTGTTACACGGGCGAGTTCAAGAATCCCAAGACCGATACCTTCAAGGCGATCTTCTATTCGGGATTGCTGTGCGTCGTGGTGTATACGCTGGTGCCGTTCGCCTTCCAGGGCTACCTTGGCTTGGGCACGCTGTTGCATCCCACGGTCGTCGATGCGGCCGGGCACGTGACGGCGGCGGCGGAATATGGCGGCATGCTGGCGCCGGATATCTACAGCGGCATGGGAGTGGCGGCCGTGATGGCCAGGATGGTCCATGCGGGCCAGATCGTCGGCGCGATCGTCGTGATCATGCTGATTCTTGCCATCGTGCTTTCACTCATGACCTCCATGGCGGGCTCGTCGCGCACGCTCTATCAGGCATCAGTGGATGGGTGGCTGCCGAAGTACCTCGGCAAAGTCAACGCGCACGGCGCCCCGGCCAACGCCATGCTCACCAATTTCGGATTCAACCTGCTGCTGCTGCTGCTGTCCGATATCGTGTTCGTCATCGGCGCCGCCAACATCGGCTATCTCCTCTACAATTTCTTGACTTTGAACGCAGGTTGGATTCATCGGCTCGACCGCCCGCGCCAGGAACGTCCCTGGCGCGCTCCGACCTGGGTTCTCGCCGCGGGCGCCGTTTTGTCCTTCATGAATCTCGCCTTCATGGGCTTTGGCGCCGACGTCTACGGCGCGGGAACTCTCAAGACCGGACTCATTTTCGCCGCGCTGATCATCCCGGTGTTCATCTACCGGCACTATATCCAGGACAAGGGCACATTCCCGCGAGAGATGGTCGAGGACTTGGAGATCGGCGGCGGCGAGCAGATCATCAAGCGTGCGGGGATATGGCCGTATGCAGTCTTGGCGCTGGGTCTTGCCGTGGTGGCAATTACTCATCGCCTCGCAGTTTATTGATCGTGTTGCCGCGCATGCGGCATGAGCGGTCTTTCGCAAAGGATCGCAAAGGCGATGCCCCGCACACCCGACAACATCGTGCTCACCCGATCCGCCTCCGAGGCACTGCGTCGCGAGTTCATCGGCTGGCAGTGCCGCCTCAGGCAGCTGGCGGCGCGTCAGGCGGGCGGACGGCCCTCCTCGGGGATGCGGCCGCGCGTCACGAGCCGCGCAGGTGATGAGCTTTCGCCCGGCATCGTCACGCTCATCGTCGAGTCCGAGCCCGAGAACAGCACGCAGCTGTTTCGCTACCAGTACCTGAGGACGCACGATCCAAACGAGCGTTACGACAAGATGCTCGAGATCCTGCAGGGGAGCTATTTCCAGGAACCGGACCGCTTCTCGGACCTCATGACAGCGCTTTTCGGGCCGCGCTCGACGCTCGCCGCGCTGCTCTGCGCCCAGGAGCGCTGCATCCTGGATTTCGAACAGTACAGCCAGGGTTACCACATTCCCTGCACCGTCGCGCGACTTGGCGCCGGCCACGCATTTCAGCAGGCGACCTACTGGCACAACCGCCTGTTCAATCCCAATCTGCCGGCGGACGTCGAGATCCTCTCCTTCCGGCCGGACTGGCCCCATGCAGCAGCCTATCGCAGCGACCCCGAGGGCACGCTGCGCTGAAGGGACAGGTTCGACACGCTGTCCGATCAGAACTTGCGGTAGGCCTTGTTGAGATCGACCAGTGGATGGCGCGGCGACATCTGGAACTTGATCAAGAGTTCACGCGCCAGCATGTCGCGGTCCTGCTGATTGTCCGGGAGCTTCACACCCTCCGGCACCGTGACCCAGCCATTGACGTTGCGGTCGAAGACGGCGGCCTTGCCTTCTTCGTAACCCAAGTGCACGTCCTCCAGCCAGTTCAAGTCCGACCAGCCCATGGTGTCCATGTACTTCTTGAGGAAGGGCGTGAGCCGGTTGTAGTCGGGGACGAGATTGACATCGTAGCGATAGCCGATGTGCTGACCGATCTCCTTCTCTCGCCGCGTGTCGAGGCCCGCGGTCTTGATGAAATGATCAATGTCCTTGGCGCCGCTCTTGGCGCCGTTTTTGGCGCCGGTCGACTTCGCGGCGGCGGCCTTGCCCACCGCTTTGGCGGCCGGCTTGGCAGGCTTCGCCACCTTCTTGGCTTGTGCGTATTTGCTGAGCTCGGTCACTTTGGCCATGGCGTTCCCATCTGTTCAGTAGCGAGTCATATCGGGCCGGCCGACGGTGTATTGCGATCCTGCGAGAGGCACCATGGCAAGGGCCGAAGCTTCCATGGTGAGCGCGGCCAGATCCTCGGGCTCCAGGCTGTGCACGTTGGTCTTGCCGCAGGCACGCGCCATCATCTGGCATTCGATGGTGAGGCAGTGGAGGAAGTTGTAAACGCGCTCTGCGGCCCCGTCGGGGTCAAGGCGCTTGCGCAGCACCGGATCCTGGGTGGTCACACCGACCGGGCAACGGCCGGTATGGCAGTGGTAGCAATGCCCCGCCTCGACGCCGATTTCCTTCTCGTAGTCGGCCTCCGGGATATCCTTGTTGCAGTTGAGGGCCATCAGGGCGGAATGGCCGATGGCGATGGCATCGGCGCCCAGCGCCAACGCCTTGGCGACGTCGCCGCCGTTGCGGATGCCGCCGGCATAAACCAGGGAGATCTCACCGGACATGCCGACGTCGTCGAGCGCCTTGCGGGCCTGACGGATCGCGGCGATACCGGGCACCCCTGTCTCCTCGGTCGCGATATGCGGACCGGCACCGGTGCCGCCCTCCATACCGTCGATATAGATGCTATCGGGCCCGGTCTTCGCCGCCATGCGCACGTCGTCATAGACGCGGGCGGCGCCGAGCTTGAGCTGGATGGGGATTTCCCCATTGGTTGCTTCACGCACTTCCTGGATCTTCAGCGCCAGGTCGTCCGGGCCGAGCCAATCGGGATGGCGTGCGGGCGAGCGCTGGTCGATGCCGGCCGGCAGTGAGCGCATCTCGGCTACTTGATCGGTCACCTTCTGGCCCATCAGATGACCGCCCAGCCCCACTTTGCAGCCCTGGCCAATGAAGAACTCACAGGCATCGGCGAGGCGCAGATGGTTCGGGTTGAAGCCGTAGCGCGACTGAATGCATTGATAGAACCACTTCGAGGAATAGCGGCGCTCGTCGGGGATCATGCCGCCTTCGCCGGAGCAGGTCGCGGTGCCGGCCATGGTCGCGCCGCGCGCCAAGGCGATCTTTGCCTCGTAGCTCAGCGCGCCAAAACTCATGCCGGTGATGTAGACCGGAATGTCGAGCACCAGCGGCCGCTTGGCGCGCGGGCCGATGATGGTCTTCGTTTCGCACTTCTCGCGATAGCCCTCGATGACGAATCGCGTCAATGTTCCGGGCAAGAAAGTGAGATCCTCCCAGCTGGGGATCTTCTTGAAAAGCGAGAAGCCGCGCATGCGGTAGCGGCCGAGCTCGCTCTTGATGTGGATATCATCGATGACCTCGGGCGTGAAGAGAGCGCTCTGGCCGAGCACATGCGTGTTTCGACTGAGCTTTTTCTTCGTCGCCGGCGCCGGGGCAGGCGCCTTCTTTTCCTTCGCCATGTTCTGTTTTCCTTTCTTTGGAATGTCTAGGAGCCTGTCTGACTAATGGGCGCAGTAGGCGCATCATTAGTCAGACAGGCCCCTATAGGATGAGCTTCTTCTCGGCGGGCTCGAGATTGTCATAGTTCCAAAGCTGCCGACCGGCGCAGATCTTTTGCATGTTCTTAACGCCCTTCGGCGCCCCGAGGCCATACATTCGCAACTTGCGCTCCAACCAATGCACGTCGAGGTCAGTCATCTCGGCCGGCACGGCATCGACGCCGAGCCCGTCAATTTTGCCGCCGACGTAGATCGTGCCGTCATACATGGAGTCGCCGAGGTTCTTGCCGGCATTGCCCAGGATCACCATGCGTCCGCGCTGCATCATGAAGCCGCAGAAAGCACCCGCCCGGCCGCCGATGAGGATCGTACCGCCCTTCATGTCGATACCCACTCGGGCGCCCACATCGCCTTTGCAGACGAGATCGCCGCCGCGCAGCGCAGCGCCGAAGGTCGAGCCTGCGTTCTTCTCGATCACCACCGTCCCGGCGAGCATGTTCTCGGCGCACGACCAGCCGACGCGGCCTTTGATGTGGATGTTCGGTCCGTCGATCAGGCCGCAACCGAAATAGCCGAGACTGCCTTCGATCGTCAGGTTGAGGCGGTTCAAGATGCCGACTGCCAGAGAATGCTTGGCGCCCGGGTTCTTCATGACCACGGTGCCAAAGCCCTTGCTCATCAGCTCGCGCAGCTTCAGATTGACTTCGCTCGGACTCATCGCCGCGGCGTCGAATTGCGCGCGCTTGTTGAAGTCGACTTCGAAGGCCTGCGGATACGTGAATCGCTCTTCCTCCTCCGGCCGGAAGAAGCGCTGCTGGGAGCGACCCGCAAGCTGCTCGGTGTGCATCCCCAAGTCGGTAGCTTTTGTCGTGACTGCCATGGTTCCTCTCGAAGCTGTTGCTGCAGATCAGAGTTTCAATTGCGCCAGACGCGTACTTCGCCTTCATAGGGATCGCAGGTATCGATCTCGTGCGGGAAGACGCTGCGGATCGCCACCTCCTCCGAAGCGAGCGCAATGAAGCGGTCGCTCTCGTAGAGCACCATCGGCTTGGCGGCCATCACGTCCTTGGCCATCCCCAAGCTGTCGGAAGTCGCGACCAGATAGGTGAAGACGCCATCGAGCTCCTCGATCGATCCTTTCATGGCCTCTTCGAGCGTCGCCCCCTGCGCCATCCTGTCCGCCAAATAGACCGCAATCATCTCGGAGTCGCAGTTCGACACGAAGCGGTGGCCGCGCCGCTCCAGGGCGCGGCGGCCGTTCCAGTAGTTCGTGAGCTGGCCGTTGTGCACCACGGAGACGTCGGCAAAGGGATACGCCCAATACGGATGCGCCGAGCGGATGTCGACGTCCGATTCCGTCGCCATGCGGGTATGGCCAATGGCGTGGGTGCCCACGAAGCCGCGCAGGGAGTACTGGCCGGCGACCCGATCGGCATCGCCGAGGTCCTTGATCAGCTCGAGGCCATGGCCGATGGACAGGATCTCCGCGCCCTCGACGTCCTCGATGTAATTCGCGAGGCGGCGCAGATCGCCGTCAAAGCCAATACGGAAGCGGAAGGCATATTCCGTCGCCATGTCCTCCTCGATAATCTTTGCATCGAGCTCGGCGAGACGGCGCTCGATCTCGCTGCGACGCTCCTTGATCTGGCCGTGTATCTTGAATCCCTTCGACATCTCATCTTGCTCGGCGACTTTGAAGCGGATGATCAGCTCGTTGCCGTGCGGCTTGCCGTAGAGCGCGTAGCCGGTCGAGTCCGGCCCGCGGTGTTTCAGGGACTGCAGCATGGCGGTCATCTCCCGACCCACATCCCCGGTCCGGCCACGATGGATCAATCCGGCAATTCCACACATGATTCGCTCTCCTCTCGCGATCGGGCCGCGCTCACCGTCAGGGCAAATAATCCCAGTACTGCTTCAGGTCCCACTCCGTCACGGTGGCCATGAACTTTTCCCACTCGTCGCGCTTGTAGTGGGTAAAGACCCGGTACATCTCATCCGGCATCGCCGCTTTGATCGTCTCGTCCTTGTCGAGCTCGAGCAATGCCTCGCCGAGCGACATGGGCAATTTCTTCACTTTCTTGCCGGCCGCCAGGGCGGCATAAATGTTGCGCTCCTCGGGTTCGCCGGGATCGAGCTTGTGGTTGATACCGTCATCAAACGCCTTGAGAATGCCCGCCGCCATCAAATATGGGTTCACGGTCGAATCCACCGAGCGGTATTCGAAGCGGCCCGGCGCCGAGATCCGCAGCGCACACGTGCGATTCTGATAACCCCAGTCGGCGTAGACAGGCGCCCAGAAGCCCGTATCCCAGAGCCTGCGATACGAGTTGACGGTCGATGAGCCGATTGCGGTCAGGGCACCCACGTGCTTGATGATGCCGCCGATGCAGTTCAGTCCAATGGGACCCGGCTTGGGGTCGCCCTTCACCGGCAGAAAGGTGTTCTCGCCGCCCTCGAGATAGGTGAAGTTTTGCTCGAGTCCCGGCAGGTAGTCATGCCCGAGCTTGTTCAGCTTTTCCTCGCCGCCGCGCCACAGCGAGAGGTTGTGATGGCAACCGGACGCCGAGACGCCCATGAACGGCTTCGACATGAAGCAGGCGATCAGGTCGAATTCGCGCGCGACCTGGGCGCAGATCTGGCGATAGGTGGTGAGTCGGTCGGCCGTGCGCAGGCAGTCGTCGTACATCCAGTTGAGCTCGAGCTGACCCGGCGCATCCTCGTGATCCCCCTGGATCATGTCGAGTCCCATGGCGCGGGAATACTCGATCGCGCGCATGAAGACCGGGCGCAGCGATTCGAACTGATCGATGTGATAGCAGTTGGGCTTTGAAAAACCGCCAGCCGGCAGCCCGTCCGCGCCCTTCTTGAGCCACATCATCTCCGGCTCGCAGCCGTGGCGAAGATGCAGCCCTTTGTGGGCCTTCTTGAACGCTTCGTGAATGAGCCGCAGGTTGCCGCGGCAGTCGGAGGTCAGGTGTCCGCCGGGGTTCTCCTTCTCCTCGCGGTTGCGAAAACAGGTACAGAAAACCCGCGCCACGCGCTTGTCCCAGGGCAATTGCACGAAGGTTTCGGGGTCGGGAATGCCGACCAGCTCGGAAGCCTCGGCCCCATAGCCGATGTAATTTTTGTGCCGATCGACGAACAGATTGGCGGTCGAGCCATAGACCAGCTGGAAGCCCCGCTCGGCGACGCGCTCCCAATGATCGGCCGGGATGCCCTTGCCGACGATACGCCCGGTCACCGAGACGAACTGAAAATAGATGTACTGGATGCCTAGGTGGTTGATCTTCTCGCGCACTCGCTTGACGAGATCGCCCCGCCCCGCGGCATTTACATGAGCTTCCAAATCAGTCATTGAGCTCCCCTCTTAAGCCACATCGTCGCTGTGAATCTCCATCGAAATGCGCCGTCCCGGACGCGGCCGTCTCCTAGCTCCACGGGAACGGGCTGTTGGAAGTCGGATGCAGTTTCCCTTCGGCGAAACGCGAGAAGCGAAACGGCTCCAACAGTTCGCTTGGCCGGCCACAGATCTCTTCGGCGACGAGCTGACCGACGCCGATCATCTTATAGCCGTGGTTTGAATCGGCAATGACATAGACATTGTCGCAGAAGCGGTCGAACACCGGGAAATTGTCGGCCGTGAAGGAACCGATGCCCCCGGAGGGCTCCCTTTTGAATTGCGGCAGTTTACCCTCGAAGCGCTTCTGACAGAAGGCGAGAGCCGAACACCACATACGGGCGAAATCCTCACCCACCACGAAATCCGGCGACTCCGGTCCGTAGGGATCGATGTTCACCTCGGCGGGATCGGCTTTCACCTTGAAGGGCATGGCCCCGCCCTGAACCCCGCCAAAATTGAAATCCGGTTTGTAGTAGATCCCCCAGATGCGATCGGTGATCACTGAAGTGTCGAGGTCGGAATAGAGCGTCGCGTCCGTATCGACGTGGATCACCGGCGGCATCCGGCCGTCGTTCGTGCGTTGAAGCAGCGGATCGACGCCCAGCGTACCCTCCTGCAGCGACCAGAAAGTCCACATCGCCACGTCTTCATGAAGCGTGCCATCGCGACCCTTGATCGTGATCGCGGCCGGCAGCCCCAACATATCCCAAATCTGCTTGATCCAAGGACCGGCGCCGACGACCACGGTGTCGCAATCGATATTTCCCCGGTCGGTGAGGACCGTGCGTACGGACCCGCTCGCGTCCTTCTTGAAGCCGGTCACCTTGACGCCGGTCAGGATCCTGACGCCCTCCTGCTCGGCCTTCTTCGCCAGCCCGCGGATCGAAGCGGTGTTGTTGGCGTACCCGCCTTTCTTTTCGTGCAGCACCGAAGTAATGCCCTTGGCCTGCCAGTCCTCGAACAGGCCTTTCATGTAGGCGGTCGACTCCTTCGCGCCCTCGATGAAGACCGACTCATAGCCGATCTCCTTCTGCTGTTGCGCGATGCTCGCCACTTGGCTGTGCATGACCTCCGGGCTGATTTGCATGTAGCCCACGGGGTGATAGCTGAAGGCCGCCGGGTCGCTCTCCCAAACCGAAACGCTGTGCGCCATCAACCGGCGCATGGCGGGCTGGTAGTAGTTATTGCGGATGACGCCGCAGGCAATGCCCGAGGCGCCGGCCGCGATACCCGACTTGTCGACCACCAAGATGTCCTTGCCGCTGCCGCGCCCGGAGCGGCGCAGCACCGCACCGAGGTGCCAAGCGGTGCTGAGGCCGTGGATACCGGCCCCAATGATGAGGTACTTGGTGGTGGTGGGAAAGGTCATCGTCCGTACTCCGCGGCCGCCAGTCGCCTGCGCGGCTCAAAATGTCCGCGGGGGGCTTGACTCGGCACGGTGAGAGTGTCACATAGGATTGTGCCGATTTCAAACCAAACATAAACCAATGACGCCCAAAGTGCTTGCAATGGCTGAAATTGGTGTAACCACTGGAGGCGGCCACGAAGCCGTCATCCGGGATCCGGTGCCCGGCTCCCTGGGGATCGCGGCGCAGCTGCGCCAGGCGATCCTGGACGGGCGCTACGTGCACGGCGAGAAACTTCCGGCCGAGCGCCAGTTCGCCTCCGCTTTCGGTGCTTCGCGCGCCACGATCCGCGCCGCCCTGAACCGGCTCGAAGCTGAACGGCTGGTGACGCGGCGACTGGGCGCGGGCACGTTCGTTAATTTTCGCGGCCATGGCGATAGCGAGAGCATCGCCGAGCACACGAGCCCGCTCGAGCTCATTGAGGTGCGCCTTGGGATCGAGCCGCACATGGTCCGCCTGGCCGTGCTGAACGCCACGGGCCGGGACATCGAGCGTCTGGCCGGCGCGATCGCGCGCATGGAGGCATCGAGCGCGGACAGCGAGAGCTTCACGCTCTGGGACGAGGAATTCCATCAGTTGATTTCCGAGGCGACCCGCAACCCGCTCATGGTATGGGTCTATCGTCAGATCAATGCCGTGCGCGCGCACAGTCAATGGAACGCCATGAAGGACAAGGTTTTGACTGCGCAGCGGATCGCCGAATACAACCAGCAGCATGCTGCGCTCTACGAGGCAATCCGGACGCGCGATATCGAGGCGGCCGTGGCCATCGTCACCAATCACTTACATTACGCCAGACGCCAGCTGATGGGCGTCTAGCTAGCATTGTTCACGAACTACTCGCTTCCTCAGGCGCGGAGACTTGATTGCCAGGCATCGCCGTCCGATAGCCCGTTCGCGTCCACAGGATCGGGAAGAAGCTCTCATCCATCGCATCGTCCTGCATGCGCTTGTATCGGCTGTAAATGTGGCTGACCTCGATCGGATGGAACCGGCATTCCGAGGAGATGCAGTGCGTGACCAGCGAGCGGCGAGGCTTGCCTGTCCGGTTACAGTCCGAACCGTGCCAGGTGCGACCGGAATGCACGGCGCAACCCCCGGCGGGAACCTCCACGTACGCGATGTCCGCCTGCTGCCCGACCGCCGCCGCCGCCGCCTTCAGCGCTTCGCGATAATCGTCGGGCGCGTGAAATTGACGGATCGGAGGAAAGTTGCCCCAGCGATGCGAGCCCCGCACATATTCAAGTGTGCCTCCCGCTGCCGAGGTGTCGTCGAGCGCCATCCAGACGGTGACAAAGCCGCGCGGCACGACCCAGCCGCCATAGCTGTCGTCTTGATGGTAGCCGAGCGGCTTGGCCCCGGGCGGTTTCCAGAGGACATTGTCCTGGCCGATTCGCGAGCCCGGCCATCCACCGAGAGTCGCGCAGATCCGGCCGATCTCTTGCTTGAGCACGATCGCGGCGATGATCGGGTCGGATTTCCATCCATTGCAGATTTGGCGCGTCCGGTCCTGCGGATCGCGCTCTGCGCGCCAATTCCATTCGTCCGGATCGATGCCGGTGGCGAATTCGCCTCGAAACAGGGGTTCGAAGCGCGAGCGCGCCCGCTCGATCTCTTGCGCCGTCAAGAAGCGCTCGATGACGAGAAAGCCGTCCTCGTGCCATTTCTCGACCTGCGCCGCGGTCAGTTGGAACATATCGATGACTCTAACATTCAATGATCGCCGCTGGGGTGCACGCACGATGATGGTAAAATGTCGCGCAACAAATTCAACAAAACTGCGGAGCTATTCATGGCATTGACTTGGCGTCACACGGTTTTGGCGGATCGGCACCGTGCGCTCGGCTCGAAGCTCGAGGATTGGAACGGCATGGGCACGGCGTGGACCTACGCCAAGGAGGTGGCCCAGGATCATGTGGCGATCCGCACCAAGGCGGGCCTGATGGACGTCTCGGGGCTCAAGAAGCTGCACCTGGTGGGGCCGCACGCATCCGCCATCCTGAACTACGCCACCACGCGCGATGTCACCAAGATCTATCCCGGGCAATGCCGGTATGCCTGCATGCTGAATGAGGCGGGGCATTTCATCGAGGACTGCGTCCTGTACCGAACGGGGCCCAATTCCTGGATGTTCGTGCACGGCAGCGGCGCCGGTCATGAAACCTTGACCCGCTACGTCGTCGGGCGCAATGCTGCGATGATCGTCGATGATGACCTGCATGATTTGTCGCTGCAGGGTCCCCTCGCGGTCGAGTTTTTGTCGAATCATGTGCCGGGAATACGAAATCTCAACTATTTTCATCACATGCCCGCGACCCTGTTCGGCCGGCCCGTACTGATTTCGCGTACCGGCTACACCGGCGAGCGCGGCTACGAGATCTTCTGCAAGGGCGAAGATGCCGGACTCCTCTGGGACACCATCTTGAGCGAAGGCAAACCCTTAGGGATCATTCCGGCGTGCTTCACCACGCTCGATTGGCTCAGGGTTGAGAGCTATCTCTTGTTCTACCCTTATGACATGTCCGAGATGTATCCCTTCGAGCGCGACCCGCCGGGCGACAGCTTGTGGGAGCTGGGGCTCGATTTCACGGTGAGCCCCGGCAAGAACGATTTTCGCGGCGCCGATGCGCATGCCCGCCTCCGGGGCAAAGAACGCTTCAAGATCTTTGGGCTGCTGGTCGAGGGCAAGGCGCCGGCAGATATGGGAGATGCGCTCTACTCCGGCGATAAAAAGGTGGGCGTGGTCACCTGCGCCATGGTCTCGACCTTGACCGGCAAATCGATGGCGATCGCGCGTCTCGACGTACCTGTCGCGGTGCACGGCACCAAGCTGCAGATCCGCGGCAAGAGCCTCAAGGGGCCGGCCATGGCGCACACCCTGCCCTTCGATGACCCGGACAAGAAAAAGCGCACCGCGATCGGCTGAGAGGCGAACCGAAGGCCAAATCAAGCAAATCAAGCAAATCAAGCAAACCGAGGCTGACATGCAAACCAAGCTCTTGATCAATGGCGCACTGGTGGCGGGTGAAGGACCGGCAGAGCGCGTGCTCGACCCGGCGACGGGCAAGTGCATCGCCGAAGTGCCCGAGGCGAGCCGCGCGCAACTCGATGCGGCCGTTGCCGCAGCCGAGGCGGCGGGCGCGCTCTGGGCGCAAACCGTGCCGAAGGATCGGGCGGCGTTGCTGCTGCGCGTGGCGGATCGCATCGAAGCCGATGGCCCGGCGTTTGCGAAACTGGAATCCGACAATGCCGGCAAGCCGCTCGCCGCCGCTTTGAACGATGAGATTCCCGCGATTGCCGATGTGTTCCGGTTTTTTGCCGCCGCCGCGCGCACGCAGCACGGCGCGCTCGCCGGCGAATACCTGCCGGGCTTCACCAGCATGATCCGCCGCGATCCAGTCGGCGTCGTTGCCTCGATCGCGCCGTGGAATTATCCGCTGATGATGGCGGCGTGGAAGTTGGGTCCCGCGCTCGCGGCCGGCAACACCGTGGTTCTCAAGCCCTCCGAGCAGACCCCGCTCACCGCCCTGAAGCTTGCGCAACTGCTGGCGGAATTGTTTCCCAAAGGGGTCGTGAACGTCATCACCGGACCCGGCGAAACCGTCGGCGCGCCGCTCGCTGCCCATCCCCGGGTGCGCATGGTGTCGCTCACCGGCGATGTGGCCACGGGCCAGAAAATCCTGAGCGCTGCCGCAGGCAATCTCAAGCGCACGCACCTCGAGCTCGGAGGCAAGGCCCCGGTCATCGTGTTCGACGATGCGGATCTTGACGCCGTGGTGGCGGGCGTGCGGACTTTCGGCTTCTACAACGCCGGTCAGGATTGCACCGCCGCGTGCCGCTTGTACGCCGGCGCGAAGATTTACGAGCGCCTCGTCGCCGATTTGGGCGCCGCCGTGCGCTCCCTCAAGGTCGGCTTGCAGACCGACGCCGGCGTGGAGATGGGCCCATTGATCTCGGCCGAACAGCGAACCCGTGTGGCGGGATTTGTCGAACGCGCGGCAGCGAGCCGGCACATTGAAATCACCACGGGCGGAAAAGTGCGCGCGGGCGCCGGCTTCTTTTACGAGCCGACACTCGTTGCAGGCGCACACCAGTCCGATGAGATCGTGCAGCGCGAGGTATTCGGGCCGGTGGTTTCGGTGACTCGCTTCACCGACGCGGACGATGCCGTGGCGTGGGCCAATGATTCCGAGTACGGCCTCGCCTCCTCCGTTTGGACGCAGAACGTCGGCAAGGCCATGAGCGTCGCGTCGCGGCTGCAGTACGGCTGCACCTGGATCAACACGCACTTCATGTTGATCAGTGAAATGCCCCACGGCGGTTTCAAGCGCTCCGGCTACGGCAAGGATCTGTCGGTCTATGCCCTCGAGGACTACAGCATCCCGCGGCACGTGATGGTGAAGCTCTAACGCACAGTTATCGAGGCCGCCTCGCCGCAAAGCCAAGGCCCACCAGCATCAACAGCGCCGCGCTGCTGAGGAGCACCGGCAGTCCGGTGCTCGACCATGTATCCATCGCGTAGCCTCCGAGGCTCGGCCCGATCACCCCGCCCAGGCAATAGACCATGACGAACGCCGTATTCGCACGCGGCAAATCCGCGGCCGCGAATTCCTCGCCCAGCAGCGCAATGCCCTGACTGTAGAATGCGTACAGCGTGCCGCCCCAGACGAACAGCAAGGGCTCCAGCAGCGCGGGCCTGTCGATGCATGAGGGCAGCAAGAGCGGCCCGATCCCGCTCAACAGCGCGCAAATGCCGAGCAGAAACTTGCGCCCGAAGCGATCGGCCAGCAATCCGATCGGCATTTGCAATACGACGTTCCCCGCCATGAACACGGTGACCAGAAGGAGCGACGCCTGCTCGCCGATGCCGGCATGCAATCCGAACAGCGGCAGCAGCGCGAGATCCGCCGACTCGACCAATCCGGCGACCACGGCCGCGAGCATGACCACCGGGGCGGCGCGTACGGCGCTCATGAGACCGCCGAGCGGTGCGGACGCTTGTGGCGCGCTCGTGACCCTACGCAGCACGGCGAGCGGCAACAGCGTCAGCACCAAGCAAGCGGCGCCGATAGCGAACGGGCGCCAGCCGTACGTCCCGGTAAATTCCAAAAGTATCGGGCCGCCGATGATTCCGATCGAAAAGACGGTGCCGTAAATTCCCATGATGGTGCCGCGCGACTCGTCGCCGCTCACCTGGTTCATCCAGATCTCACTCGCAATCCAGGTCAGCCCGAGCGCACAGCCGCTCAAGAATCTCAAGAATAACCAGACGGGAACGTCGGGCCATACCGGCATGAGCAGCAGGATCCCCGCGGCGATGCAGACGCCGGCGACGATGCAGCGCTTCAGCCCGAGGCGGGCAATGACGCGCGGATACAGCGGTCCGAGCAGGATCACGGCAATGAGGCTCGCGGCGGTCACGGCGCCGATGGCAAAGCTGGAGGAACCGGACCGGCTCAATGTGAGCGCGATCAACGGCGGCTGGAAGCCGAAGATCAAGCCGACACCGAGGCTGCTCGAGAACACCGCCCCGAGAACCAGGCGACGCGATGGCGGCGCTGCGCTCAAATCCAACGCACGAAAAACGGCGAGCGCCCCGACATCGCGCGGCGCGCTTGGCGCACCTGCGCGGCATCTCTCCTGCCGCACGCCGAGTTTCGGCACAAAGTATGCGTCGCTGTCATCCCAAGTGCCTTCGCCGCTGCGCCATAAAAGCAACACCCGGAGCGGTGCTCGAGGTGCCTCTTGCGCAAGAAACTTGCGTGCCAGTAAAGCCTATGTTACGAATTGACTCTACATCACCAGGGGATCGCTGCAAAGCGCGAGCGGGATGACGAAAAGGCGCGTGGGGCCGGATCGTCTTCACTCACCAGCAATGAGATCGCGCCGCGTTCGATGTGTCTATTGAGGGAGAACCGTACATGAAAAAAGTGTTGTGTGCCGCCGACGCGGCCGCTTTCTTGCCCGCATCGGTATTGTCCGCGCTCGTTGGCGCCGCTCTAGCCGGCGCGGCGCTGCTGTGCGCTCCGGCCATGGCCGACCCCGATCCGGCGGCTGGCCCGGCCAACCCGGCCGCTGCGGCCCCCGCGGCCAAAAGCACCGGCGAATTAGAAGAGATCGTGGTCACCGCCGAGAAGCGCGAGTCGACGGTACAGGCCACGGCGATCAGCCTGACCGCGCTCAGCGCCGGCGATCTCTTGCAACAGAACATCGAGACGCCGGAGGATTTGGTCGGCAGGGTGCCTGGTATTTCGCTGCGCACCTCGGGTCCGGGCCAGACGGAGTACGAGGCGCGAGGCCTCTCGGCGGGCGGCGGTGCCGCGGCGACCGTCGGTTTTTACCTCGACGAGACGCCGATATCGGCGTCGGCGATTGCGCTCAACGGCCGTACCGTCATCGATGCCGACCTTTTCGATCTGAACAATGTGGAAGTGCTGCGCGGCCCGCAGGGCACCCTGTACGGCGCGGGCTCGATGGGCGGCACGATCAAGCTGGTCACCAATCCACCCAAGCTCGGCGCGTTCGAGGCGGCGACTGACACGACCGTCTCCGATACATCCGGTGAAGGCAGCACGAACGGCAGCGGCAGCCTCATGCTGAACATACCGCTGGGCGATATCGCGGCTTTGCGCACGGTCACTACCGCAAAATACATCAGCGGCTGGATCGATCGCATCGTTGCTCCGCCCGGTGAGTTCCCCCCCCGACCAATCCGGGCGGCACTGCCACGGCGCCGCCCTTGTGCGGCGCCATTTACTGCACTCGTGGCGATGTCGCCGACGCACCCGTGCAGACAGTCGTCAGGGGCGCCAACCTGGAGCGATATGCATCGGCGCGAGCGTCACTGCTCGTGAAACCCGCCGACAATCTATCGGTCACGACCACGTTGCTGTATCAGCGCATCGACGCCGACGGCTATAACGCCTATCAGCAGCAACCCGGCAACCTGGCGATCTATCAGCCCTATGACCAGCCGGAGCCGTACTATGACTCCTTCAAACTGGCGAGCATGAAAGTCGAGTACAACTTCGGCCCCGCAACGGTCACGTCCGCCACGAGCTATACGACGCGCTACGTCATGCAGTCGGAGGATTCGACCGAGTCTCTGCAAAACGTCTTCAACACGACGCACTTGGTCAACGGCGTTTACGTTGCAGATTACATCCAGAGTCTCTATGTCGAAGACGATCCAACCTCGCAGTTCGCCCAGGAAGTGCGCCTGACTTCAAACAATCCGGGCGCATTGCAATGGGTCGGTGGCCTCTATTACTCGAAGCTCGACTCCGGATACATCACGCACAACCAGGAACCCGGATGGGTAAACGTACTGTCGTGCCCCCCGGCGTACAACCCGCCGTTCCCACCCAATCCCGTCTCCGGCTCCTGTCCGGCCGCCGAAGTGGGTATGGGCACCAGCACCTTGCGGTATCCCAATCCTGCATTACCCCCTTACCCCAACAAGGTGGCAGCCAATCCGAACGGTGTCGTTTTCGACGATAACAATGATGAGATCCTGAAGCAGGCCGCCGTTTTCGGCGAGGCGACGTATAAGTTCACGGATGCTCTCAAGCTGACGGGCGGAGTCCGCGTTTACTACTTCCAGGTCAATTATCATGCCAGTCAGGCCGGCTACGGAACGGCGTCATTGAACCAGGACGCCCAAATCATCATGGAAAGTTTCAACAATAATGCGACTCTGCCGAAGCTGAACCTTTCCTACGAGCCGAACCAGGACCTGACGGTGTACGGCACGATCGCCAAAGGGTCGCGGCCCGGCGGCGTCAATCTGCCCCTACCGCTTCCGAGCCCCGAGGCAATCGCGATCAATAAGAGCGCCATCAACTGCGCTGCCGGCCCGGTGAGCGTGACCTCGCAACCGAGCTACACGCCTGACTCGGTGTACAGCTATGAAGTCGGCGAAAAGGCGAGATTCGACGATCGGCGCATCACCGTCGATTCGGACTTTTACTACATCAAATGGGTCCATATCCAGCAGGTGCTCGACCTCACCTGCGTCTATCCCTACGATACCAACGCCGGCAATGCATATTCCTATGGCCCCGAACTTGAAGTGTCGGCCCTGGTGGCTCCAGGACTCACGCTGGATGTTTCCGGTGTCTACAACACGGCGGTGATCAACCAGCCGACGGCTGCCGCCATCGCCTCTGGAATATACCCCGGAATACGCGTTCTCAACGTGCCGAGGTACACGGGCAACGCGGCAGTGAATTACCACATACCGATTACCGACCAATTGAACGGCTTTTTTAACCTCTCCGTCACCACGGTAGGGCCGGAGAGGGACCAATCCGGGTATCCGCAAATTCTGCCGCCGTACACCATCACGGATGCGCGTGCGGGCCTCGCCAACGGCCCTTGGGGCGTTTACCTATTCGGTACCAACCTCACCAACAGGATCGCGGAGCAGAGCATCAACAACACCAACTTTGCCTGGACGACCTACGCCATCACGCGAGTCTCGACCAACCAGCCGCGCACCATCGGTCTGGATTTCCAGTACAAATTCTGAGCGGAGGCAGCCGGCGATGGCGTCGTTCGGGGCGTCGGCGAGCCGTTGGTGCAAGACTATCGGGGGGCGTGGCCCCCCGATTTGCGTAACATAAGCGCTATCACGAAGAAGGACGACGGTTGGTGAATGACAAGGCGGCACAGCCGATCGATCAGGACGCGGAGCAGCTGCGCATCCTGGGCTACGTGTCGCACTTCGACCGCACGATGTCGAAGTGGGAGAATTTCTCATTAGGCTTCACCTACCTCTCGCCGGTGGTCGGCGTGTACACGCTGTTCGCGACCTCCTTCGTCGCCGGCGGCCCGCCAATGTGGTGGAACTACATTCTCGTCGGCCTGGGCCAGCTGATGGTGTGTCTCGTTTTCGGCGAGATCGTCTCACAGTTCCCCATTTCCGGCGGTCTGTACCCCTGGGCGCGGCGTCTCGTGGGCAAGCGCTGGGCTTGGATGGCCGGGTGGGTCTATGGCTGGGCGTTGTGCTGCACCATGGCTGGCGTGGCGACCGGCGTCGCACCGTTTCTCGCGCAACTGTTCGGGCTCGAGAGCACAGCCGTTGCGACGACCGCGATTGCCCTCATCCTCATTGCCATGACCACGGCGCTGAATCTGAGCGGCACGCGTCTATTGGCGCGAGTCGCGATGTTCGGGTTCGTCTGCGAGCTGGTGGGCGCCCTCGTGGTCGGCGTGTACTTGTTGGCGTTTGCGCGGCATCAGCCGCTGCGAGTGCTGGTCGACACCTCGTTCGTTCACGCTCAGGGCCACTACTGGGGTCCGTTTCTCGCCTCCTCGCTCGCCGCCATGTTCTGCTACTACGGCTTCGAAGCCTGCGGGGACGTCGCCGAGGAGACGCCGGACGCGAGCCGCATGATCCCCAAAGCCATGCGCATGACGATCTACATCGGCGGGGCGGCCGCCTGCTGGGTGTGTCTGGCGTTCGTGCTCTCGATTTCGGACATCGGTGCCGTGATAGCGGGCAAGGATACCGACCCCATCGTCACCTTGCTCAGAGCCGCGATGGGAGAAGCCGGATTTCGCGCCGTGATCGTCGTCGTGCTGGTCTCGTTCATTTCCTGCCTGCTGAGTCTGCAGGCCGCCGCCAGCCGCTTGGTCTTCGCTTATGCACGCGACCAAATGATCTTCGGCAGCAAATACTTGAGCCGGATGTCGCCGGCCCGTCACGTCCCGGCCAATGCACTCATCATCATGGGTGCAATCCCGGCGGCGATCGCGCTCTCCGCACTGTGGCTGCAGGACGCCATCGCGACGATCATCAGCTTCGCCGCCATCGGCATCTATATCGCTTTCCAAATGGTCGTGCTGGCTGCGTTGATCGCGCGCACCATGGGGTGGCGGCCGGCGGGTCCCTTTACGCTGGCCGGCTGGGGGTGGCTCGTGAACCTTTTGGCCCTCGCCTACGGCGTCGGCGCCATCGTCAATATCTTGTGGCCGCGCAGTCCCAACGATCCCTGGTACGTCAATTACGCCATGCTGGTGACCACCGTGGGCGTGTTGCTCCTCGGCAGCGTCTACATGGTCGCCGCCAAGCCTTATGAGCACGGCCAGGCGCCGGCGGGAGACGCCCATCGGTTTGGAGCTCAAGGATAAGGGCCCGCGGTCGCATCATTGCCCCCGTCGACGCTCAAGTTCGCGCCGGTGACATAGCTTGCGAGGTCTGATGCCAGGAAATGCACACAACGCGCGACTTCGATCGGATGGGCCAGACGCCGCATGGGAATCCCGGCGGCCAGCTCGCGCAGATTCGTTGCGATATCCCCGCCGCGCTTGGCGAGGATGTCATCGACCATGCGGGTGTGGATCTCGCCGGGGCACACCGAGTTGACGCGGATATTGTCGCGCGCATGATCGAGCGCCATGCACCGTGTGATCTGTACGACCGCTCCCTTGCTGGCGCAGTAAGCCACATGATTCGGCTCGCCGTTCAACCCCCATTCCGAAGCCACATTGACGATGGCGCCCTTGCCGGCGGTTTTCATGTGCTTGACCGCGGCACGGCTCATGTAGAACAGCGCGTTCACATTCACCGCCATGGTGTCGAGCCACTGCGCATCGGTGGTCTCGAGGGCATTTGCCGTGTATAGGATGCCGGCGTTGTTGACCAGCACATCGAGTCCGCCCAGGCGTTCGAGGGTGTCGGCCACCAGCCGCTCGCAGGCGCCGGCGGCGCGTAAATCGAGGGCGACATGCTCCGCGATGCCGCCCGCGGCGCTGATCGAGTCGGCCACCTGCCGCCCTCGCTCGGCATTACGGCCGCACACCATGACCGCCGCTCCCGACTCGGCGAACACGCGTGCGCAGGCCTCGCCGATTCCGGTCGTCGAACCGGTGACCAGCACCACTTTTCCCGTAAAGCTCATTTTCAGACCACTCCGCGGCTGCCGGGGTCTTCGCGCCCCGGGGGGAGTATATCGCCGGCGGCGAAAGCGGATGGCACCCGCCGGCTTTTGAAAGGGGAGAACCATGGCTCGAGATCCGAAGCATGATGTGTTGTTCGAGGCGGTCACGATAGGGCCGAAGAAAACGCGCAATCGTTTTTGGCAGACCTCTCACTGCGCCGGTCCGGGCTCGGAGCGGCCCGGCGCACAGGCGCACTTCCGTGGCATGAAGGCCGAGGGCGGCTGGGGCGTGGTGTTCACCGAATACTGCTCCATCCATCCCGAGTCGGACGAGTATCCCTATACGTCGGCGCGCATCTGGGATCAGGGCGATGTGGTGAATTTGGGCTACATGTGCGAGGTTGCGCACCGGCACGGCAGTCTGGCGGGCATCCAGCTCTGGTACAGCGGCGGCAACGCGCCGGCGCTCGAGTCTCGCGAGGTCGGGCGCAGCCCCAGCCAATGGCTGTCGCCGTTTTTCGCCTCGCGCTCCGTGTACGGCTTCGAGATGGACGATCTGGACATCCGCTCCGTCATCAACATGTACGTCGAGGCCGGCAAGCGCGCAAGCCAAGCCGGCTTCGATCTGCTCGAAGTGTCCGCCGGGGACGATACGCTCCCCATCCAATTTTTGGAGCCGCGCTTCAACCGGCGCACGGATCGCTACGGCGGCAGCTTCGCCAACCGCTCGCGTTTCTTCATCGAGCTGCTGCACGCGCTCAAACGCGAGCTCGGGGACCGCTGCGGCATCACGACGCGCTTCGAGATGGACACTCTGCACGGTCCCGAGGGAGTGGAGGCCCATGAGGACGGCGTGCGGCTCCTCGAGTTGTTTCGCCGCGAAGGAGTCGTCGATGCAATGGCACTCAAGATCGGCGATTATGCGGAATGGGGCGAGGATGCGGGAGCATCGCGCTTTCGCAAATCCGGCTGGATGACGCCGTTCATCAAGCAGGGGAAATCAATCCTGGGGCCGAACATTCCCGTGGTCGGGAACGGCCGGCTCACCAGCCCCGACGACATGGTGGCTCTGATTCGCGCCGGAGTGCTCGACATCATCGGGGCCGCGCGTCCCTCGATTGCCGATCCGTTTTTGCCGACCAAGATTTCCGAGGGCCGTTTGGAGGACATCCGCGAGTGCATCGGCTGCAACATCTGCGTCTCCAAGTTCCAGCAGGGGGGCCAGATCATGTGCACCCAGAACGTGACCATCGGCGAGGAGTACCGCCGCGGTTGGCATCCGGAGAAGTTCACGCACACGAACAGTCCCTGCAGCGTGCTCGTCGTCGGCGGCGGCCCCGCCGGGATGGAGTGTGCGCGGGTCCTGGGCGAGCGCGGTTACACCGTGCACCTGCGTGAAGCCGAGAGCGAGCTCGGCGGCCACTGGAAGTCGATCGCGACACTGCCGCGGTTGAACGAGTGGGGCCGGGTGATCACCTACCGGCAGACGCAGTTGCGCAAGCTCAAGAAGAACGTCGAGGTGCATCTCGGCGTCGGCAAGATGACCGCGGACGAGGTGCTGCGCTATGGCGCCGACCGGATCGTCATCGCCACGGGCTATCACTGGTGCAGCGATGGCCGCGGCGCCAATTATGGACCGATTCCCGGTGCCGACGCTTCATTGCCGCAGGTGCTGACGCCCACCCAGGTCATGCAAGGCAAACCGGTTCCCGGCAAACGCGTGCTGGTCTTGGACGGCGACGGACATTTCATGGGAATCACGCTTGCGGAATTGATGGCGAATCAGGGCAAGCAGGTCACCTACGTCTGCGATGCGTCCGATGTCGCCGAATACGGCAACTTCACGATGGAGTCGGCCAACAACAAACGCATGCTGTTCGAGAAGGGCGTCAAAACCTATTGCAATCACTGGGTCGAGCGCATCGAACCGCAGCAGGTTCGCCTCACCTATTTGTATAAATTTGGTGCGGATCTCACGGGCCCGAGCACCGGCAGCGTGCCCCGCAGGGACAACGGCGGGGAGTTCGATCTTGAGATCGATGCCGTGATCCTGGTGACTGCACGCTACTCCGTGGATCGGCTCTGGCGCGAATTGAAGGCGCGTAAAGCCGAATGGCCGGCGAACGAGATTCAAGCCGTGTTCCGAGTCGGCGACTGCAAGGCGCCCGCCCAGCTCAACCAGGCAATGTGGGATGCGCACCGGCTCGCGCGCGAATTCGACGGCCCGCATCCCGCCTACCCGCTGCCCTGGATCCGCGAACGTCAACTGTGGGGAGGCGAAACCATCCCGAAATTAGGCGACGCGCGAGTGAAGGTCGAGGCAGAGTAGGTTGACATCCTCCCGCGTCATAAATGACGAGGATTCCCTGGTGGCGATAGATGCCCCTATCGCGAAGCACTGGATGCTTCGTTATCCAACGTATCCTCGCAGCCGAAGCCACCGGACCGTTGCATCCGCCGGCAACAGGCGGATCGCTTTAACCGTGCCAGCGCGTAATCGCGTAATCTGGCAAGTTGTGGGTGTAGGTGACCTGATCATTCAACACAAGGAGCGGCGCTTCCTCCCCGGCCTGAAGGCCGGAGTTTCTGCGCCGAATATCTGATGAACCCGACGCTGGAAATTCGCGGCAAGAACGAGCTCAGCCGTTCGCTCAGGGCCCGACATTTGACGATGATATCGATCGGCGGAATCATCGGCGCCGGGCTGTTCGTGGGCAGCAGCACCTCGATCATCGCCGGCGGACCGGCGAGCTTCATCAGCTATGCCATTACCGGTCTGCTCATCCTGCTGGTCATGCGCATGCTGGGGGAGATGGCCACGGCGCTCCCCGAGGTGCGCTCGTTCACCGAATTTGCCCGCGCCGCTTTGGGCGAGGGCGCCGGATTCGTCGTCGGCTGGCTGTATTGGTATTTTTGGGTGCTGGTGGTTCCCGTCGAAGCCATTGCCGGGGCGAAGATTCTGCAGCTTTGGCTGCCGTTGTCGCCGCTCGAGATCGGCATCGGTCTGATGACGGTCATGACGTGCGTCAATTTGATGTCCGCACGCTCCTATGCCGAATTCGAGTTCTGGTTTGCCTCCATCAAGGTGGCCGCCATCCTGGCGTTCATTGCGATCGCCGCTTCCTACGCGTTCGGCTGGAGCGCCCCGCACGGCGCAACCTTCGGCAATCTCGTCGATCACGGCGGCTTCACTCCGCACGGGTGGATTGCGGTGCTCGCCGCCGTGCCCACGGTGTTCTTTGCCATGACGGGCGCGGAAATCACCACCATTGCGGCGGCGGAGTCGGCGCAGCCGGGCCGCGCCGTCGCCCGCATGAGCACCGCCGTGATCTGGCGCATTCTGATTTTTTACGTGGGCTCGGTGTTTTTGATCGTCGCGGTGACGCCGTGGAATACGGTGCGCTCGGGCGAGTCGCCGTTCACGTTGGCGCTCAACACCATGCACGTACCCTGGGCGGGAGCGATCATGAGCGTCATCATCCTGACCGCCGTGCTTTCCTGCCTGAATTCCGCGTTCTATGTCAGCTCACGGGTCCTGTTCATCCTCGCGGACCGCGGCGATGCGCCCCAAGCGCTGGTCAAGCTGAACGCACGACGAGTGCCCGTGGCCTCGGTGCTAATCGGCGCCGCGGCGGGCTTTCTCGGCATCATCGCGGCCACCGAGGCGCGGCAGGCGGTCTTCGATTTTCTGGTCAGCTCCTCCGGCGCACTGATCGTTTTCATCTACATGACGATCGCTGTCGGGCAGATCACGCTGCGGGTGCGCCGCGAACGAGCGGGGCAACCCAAGCCCGCCGTGACCATGTGGCTTTTTCCCTGGTTGAGCTACGCCGCCATCGCCGGTATGGGCGCCGTGATGATCGCCATGGCATTCACCCCGGCCCTGCAGGAGGACTTCAAGGCGAGCTGCCTCACGCTGGCGGTCGCAATCGGCGCGTACCTGATCGTCAGGCGCGTGCGCCAGCCGCGCAACGCGCCCTATCCCGCCAGCCAGCTTCGCCCCGAAAAACCTTCATAAAAGCGTCTGGCTGTCAAGCGAAAAAAATTACATCGTCGAATATAAAGAATACCCTTCTCGATAGGCCATTTTTGGCAGTATGAAGTGCGTCTCGCGGCGGCACCGCGGACCTGAGTTTAGGAGAATCTCGCGCCGGCAAGCCAGCCAACTCCCCCGTCGGCGCGATATCCCGGCGGCGTGGTCCCCAAAGGCCCACGCCGTTTTTTATCAAATTGCGCCGTAAAACCGCGGCGTTCAGGCCGCGGATGTCAGGCGCTGTTTGGGGTCGGGCCAACGTTACGTGATCTGAAGATTCCCGAAGAGCGCTGCGCTCATGCGGGCGCTATTTCTACACATTCACCACAGAAATTTCCTACGCGATTCTTGCGCAATTATGCGGCGGATTTGGAACCCAATCCGCATCACGGCGCGCCGCGAACTTGTATATACGCCTATCAAAAGGGCTCATACCGGTCCGGAGAGATGCATCAGAGGAGCTGACATGCCCATCGAACGCCTGCACAAAGGCCCGCGAATGTCCCAGGCCGTGATCCACAACAACACCGTGTACGTGGCCGGGCAGGTCGCCGCCGGCGCGGCGGGGAAAAGCGTCGCCGAACAGACCAAGGACATCCTATCGACCATCGATACTCTGTTGGCGGAAGCGAAGACCGACAAGAGCAAGGTTCTGACGGCCACGATCTGGCTCACCGATATGGCGACTTTTGCGGAAATGAACCAGGTCTGGGACCGGTGGGTGGCGCCGGGCGCCGCGCCGGCGCGGGCAACCGTCGAGAGTGCACAGTTGGCGTCCCCGGAATACAAGATTGAAATCGCCGTCATCGCCGCCCAGCGCTAAGCGGATGCTAGCGCTCGAACTTCGTCGACAGAATGATCGATGATGTCGTGCGTTCCACTCCGTCTAAGGCGCCGATGCGGTCGATGACCTGATCCATTTCCGCAACGGTGGCGGTAACGGCGACCGCGATCAAGTCCACATCACCACTGACCGAGTGCAGCACGCGAACTTGCGCAATGGCGCGCAGCGCCGCGGTGACCGCTCGCGCCTCTTTCGCGCCCACCTTGATCATGACGTGCGCACGTACCGCGCCCAAGCCATGTTCGGGCGCGAGCCGGACACCGTAGCCGAGGATGACTCCCTGTTTCTCCAGCCGCTCGATGCGACTCTGCACAGTGGTTCGCGACCGGCCCACCAGCCGGGCCAGTTGCGCCGTCGAAGCGCGGCCATTCTCCCGCAACGCAAGAATCAGCTTCTCGTCAATCGCATCCACGTCAGTTTGCCGCCGTCCCTGTCACTTTGCCGATTGTACCCTGCATAATGCCTGAATATACCTTAGAAACGACTAAATTTACCCTACCATTCGCAGGGTCGGTGTACAAGAATACCTCCCCGGTCGAGGAGGAAGTCACATGAAGAGCATCGTTATCGTAGGCGCCGGCAAAATCGGATCCATGATCGCGGAACTTCTCGCTGGATGCGGGGATTACGCCGTGACGGTGGTTGACCGCTCGCAGCAGCAATTGGATCGCCTCGAGACGGCGGTCGCCATCACGAGGATCGCCGCCGATGTCACGCAGGCCGGCGTGCTGCAGAGGATCCTTGAGGGTAAATTCGCGCTCTTGAGCGCGGCGCCCTACCACGCCACGCGCTTGATTGCCGAAGCGGCCAAAGCCGCCGGCGCCCATTATCTCGATTTGACCGAGGACGTCGCCAGCACGCGCGCGGTGAAGCAGCTTGCCGCGGGCGCCGGCACCGCATTCATCCCCCAGTGCGGCCTGGCCCCCGGCTTCGTCACGATCGTGGCGAGCGACCTGGCTTGCCATTTCGATCAATTGCAAGACGTGCGCATGCGCGTGGGCGCCTTGCCGAAGTTTCCTTCCAATGCGCTCAACTACAATCTGACCTGGAGCACGGACGGCGTGATCAACGAGTATTGCGAGCCCGGCGAGGCGATCGTCAACGGTCAGCTGCGCGAGACGCAGCCGCTCGAGGAACTCGAGGAGTTCTCGCTCGACGGCATTTTATATGAAGCGTTCAATACCTCGGGCGGTCTCGGCACGTTGTGCGAGACCCTGGCGGGCAAGGTGCGCAATCTCAATTACCGCACCATTCGCTATCCAGGCCATGCGGCCATCATGAAGGCGCTGCTCAATGACCTGCGACTGCGCGACCGCCGCGAACTGTTGAAGGATATTTTGGAGAACGCGGTACCGATCACCCTGCAGGACGTCGTCATCATATTCGTCACCGTGAGCGGCATGCGCAGCGGCCAGCTCGTGCAGGAAACCTATGCGAACAAGATTTACGCGGCGCCTCTGGGCGGCCGCGTGCGCAGCGCGATTCAGATCACTACCGCGGGCGGCATTTGTGCGGTGCTGGATATGCTGAGTGCCGGGCATCTGCCGCAGTCCGGTCTCATCAAGCAGGAACAGATCTCCCTGCAGAAATTTCTCGCCAATCGCTTCGGCCGCTGCTACGCGTTGCGCGAAGAGGCGGCGTCCTACGCCGCGTAGCCGGGACTGTTCATGAACAACAGAGAAGCTGGAAAAAGGCTGGATCAGATAGGTATTTTCCGGAGCGTGAAAAACAGGGCTCGGCGCATGCGCCGAGCGGGTTCGCCAGGGATGGCGAACCCCGGCTTGCAGCGATGCAGGATTGCATCGCGTCGCAAGTTTTTCTCGCAGCCTCCGCGGACGGATTCACGGCGGTCCGGAAAATACCTATCTGATCCAGCCTTGGTGCATGAGAATGCGTCTCGTTCACGAATAGCTCGCGCTGGGAGCCTGTCGGAAGACTCAGACGGGACCCCGCTCCTGAAGGCGCGCCGGGCCGACGAAAGCCGCAATGTCGGCGAGCGTCGGCGCGCGTGTGCGCCGCGGCGCGCTGAGCGCCGCCACCGTATCGGCGTGCGTGAGCTTCGGATAAAGCTTGAGGGTCACCGGCACGCCGCGCGCACCGAGGGCTGTTGCGAGATTGCGCGAGTTCTTCGGCCACACCGTCTCATCTCTCAAGCCGTGCACCAGCAGCATGGGAGGCGCGTCGGGGCGCACGAAATTGATGGGCTGCGAGTCCGGATAGTGCTCCGGCGGGCCCAGAATCTCGCGCACATCCGGATCGACCAGCGGCAGAAAATCATAGGCTCCGGATAGGCCGATCATGCCGGCGATCGGCGGAGCGGGTCGGCCCGTCGCGGCGAAATAGCGCGTATCGAGCGTCAACATCGCAGCCATGTGCGCTCCCGCCGAGTGCCCCATCAGGTACAGGCGATTCGGATCGGCGCCGAAGTTGCCGGCGTGCGCCGCCGCCCACAGCGCGGCATGAGCCGCGTCATCCATGAATCCCGCCATCAGAACTTGCGGATAGTGCCGATAATTCGGTACCACCGTCACGCACTCCAACTCCGCCAGGGCCGCTGCGACGAATCGGTAGTCGGCTTTGTCGCCGAATCTCCAGCGCCCTCCGTGCCAAAACACGACCATCGGCCGTGGCGCGACGGCGGGTGTATCGGGTACGTACACATCCAGACGGTGCTGCGGATCGGTACCATAGGCGATATTCGCCTGCCGCTTGTAAGAGCCAAAGGCCGCGGGCACATTGGCAGCGAGGAATGCGGCCTTCGAACAGGACGCGGTCATGACTGCCGCCAAGCATGTCAGCGCGGTCCGCCGCGACATCGCTCCTCTACTGTCTGACGGCATGCGTGAGGCGGTCCGTGAGATCGATCAGGCCGTGTTCGCTCAGCCACCGGCGGGCATCCTGCGCATCCTCGGCGAACCACTTCGCCGCATTCCCCAACCGGAAGCTGTAACCCCAATCATCCATGTCCCGACACATTCGCTCCCGGCCGACCTTGGGGAGCGATCCGGCCAGGAGAATCTGCAAATAGCACACGGCGCTTTCCTCGGCATCGTCACCGCCCGCGTCGGTATCCAACCCCGCGCGGCGCTCCGGGGTCATGCAGATGAAATGCGCGCTCTCGTGCAATACCGAATGCACCGGCGTATCGAGGCGGGCGTAGATTTTCGCACCGATCAAGCCCGCCTCGCGCTCTCCCCAAAATGACCCGGGAATGACTTGCTCGGGCCCCACCAAGGTCAGCTCCAATCCATATCGGTCCAGCAGCAATTCAAGCTCCAGGCGATCGATGGCGTTGACCAACAGCACTAGGAGCCTGTCTGAGTAATCCGCGTGAGCCGCGTTGGCTGGGCGACGGAGCGGATGCAAGGCGCGCGGCGCAGGCCGTGGCGGGCACCACGGCCAAGCCGCGCAACGCAGCAGACGCCCGTCCCCCAGCCAACCCTTCGTACCCTTGCAGATTTCGCTTCATCCGTCGTTGTCGCCTCCTTATTGGGTGCTGACCCAACCGCGTCGGCTCCGCCTCGGCTGAAACGAAATCTGCCTTGGGTAAGGCCACGGGGATTACTCAGACAGGCTCCGGCGCACCGCGCTATTTCAAGTGCGTCAATCGGCGCATTGCGATGCTCACCAGGTCGCGCGCCATCTGTGCGCGCAACATATCCCCCTCGTGCTCCTTGGCGAGCAGTTCACTCTCTTCGAAACTGTAATCCCTCGACAAGCTGATGGTCTGCGGCGCCAGCACCTCGTTGTCCGGTCCGTGCACGGCGAACGTCACCGTATAGGTAATCTCATAATCGGTGGGAATATTGGTCGCCGACACCGACAACGTCCGCCGTTCGAACAAGTCCTTGGTCACCTCGATGGTCGCCGTCGAATCCTGACGCAGGGTTTGCAGCGACGCTCCGGAGGCTTGCAGCTGGTGCTCGAATTCGCGAGCGAAATCGGTATAGGGATCTTTGACGGACAAATACGGCCGCGCCAAGACCGCGGGCAGCGGCTGGCTGCCCGCGAGTCTAAATCCACAAGCGCAAAGAGCAAGCATCGCGGCCGCCAGCGCCGCGGCACCGCGGCCGCGCGTCCAGCGCGACACCCTACACGACCACATTGACCAGCTTGCCGCGCACGACGATCACTTTGCGGATCGCGGCGGCACCGACGAACTTGCGCACTTTGGGGTCGGCCAACGCCGCCTCGCGCAGCGCCTCCTCGTCCGCATCGACGGGCGCGGTGATTCGCCCGCGCAGTTTGCCGTTCACCTGGACGACGATCTCCACGGTGGATTGTTGCAACGCTTGGCTGTCGACCGGGGTCCACGGCTCGTCGATCAACGCCTTGCTGTGGCCCAAAGCGCGCCACATCGCATGGGTGACATGCGGGATGATCGGCGACAGCGCGAGCACCGCGATTTCCAAGGCCTCGTGCATCACGCTGCGGTTCTGCGCGGAGGCTTGCGGGAATTTGGCCAATGCATTCAGCAGTTCCATGACCGCGGCGATCGCGGTGTTGAACGTGCGCCGGCGGCCGATGTCGTCCGTGACCTTCCCCAACGTGTGGTGCGCTTGCCGCCGGATCGCGCGCTGCGACTCGTTCAAGCCGGTCTTGTCGAGCGGCGCGGTCGCGCCCGCCGCGACATGTTCTTGAACCGCTTTCCAAAGACGCTTGATGAATCGATAGGCACCCTGCACGCCCTCGTCCGACCACTCCAGGGTTTGCTCCGGCGGTGCCGCGAACATCGTGAACAAACGCGCCGTGTCGGCGCCGAACTCCTCCACCAGGGCCTGCGGATCCACGCCGTTGTTCTTCGATTTCGACATGGTGACCACGCCGCCCGATTCCACTTCGTAGCCGTCCGCGCGCAGCACCGCAACCCGGCGCGCATGCTCGTCGAGCTGGATCTCCACTTCGGAGGGGTTGAAGTATTCGATGCGGCCGGACTCGGGTTTGCGAAAGAACACCTCGTTCAGGACCATGCCCTGCGTGAACAGATTGGCAAAGGGCTCTTTGAACGCCACGAATTTGAGTTCGTGCAGCACGCGTGTCCAGAAGCGTGAATACAGCAAATGCAGGATCGCGTGTTCGATGCCGCCGATGTATTGATCGACCGGCAGCCAATAGTCGACCCGCGAATCCAGCATGGACCGGCTGTTGTCGCTGCAGGCAAAGCGCAGGAAGTACCATGAAGAATCCACGAAGGTATCCATCGTGTCGGTCTCGCGCCGCGCCGCGCCGCCGCAGCGGGGACACGTGCACGCGAGAAATGCGGCATCCTTCGCGAGCGGGTTGCCGCTGCCGTCCGGCACGAGGTTCTCCGGCAGCACCACCGGCAATTGTTCATCCGGCACCGGCACCGTGCCGCAGCCCGGACAGTGAATCACGGGGATGGGGCAGCCCCAGTAGCGCTGCCGCGAGATCCCCCAATCGCGCAGCCGCCAGGTGACCTGCTTCTCACCCAGACCCAAGCGCTGAAGGTCCGCCGCGATCGCATCGACGGCCGCGCGGTAACCCAGTCCGTCGTACTTGCCGGAATTGATGCAGCGGCCGTACCCGCTGTACCAGGGCGCCCAAGCATCGGGGGAATACTCGCGGCCCGCAACCTCGATGACGGGTTTTATCGGCAAGTGATACTTCTTCGCGAACTCAAGATCGCGCTCATCGTGCGCGGGCACTCCCATGATCGCGCCTTCGCCGTAGCTCATGAGTACGTAGTTACTCACCCACAGCGGCACCGGCTCGCCGGTAAGCGGATGGCGGACGAAATACCCCGTCGCCATGCCCTTTTTTTCTTGCGTGGCGAGCTCGGCTTCGATGGCCGGACTGCGTCGGCATTCCTCGATGAATGCGGCGAGCCGTGCATTGCCCAGCGCCGCCTGCACGGCCAAAGGGTGTTCCGCCGCCAAGGCGCAAAAGGTCACACCCATGAGCGTGTCCGCCCGTGTCGTGAAGACGTGCAGTACGCCCTGCTCGGCGCCGATCTCATACGGAAATCCGACCCGCACGCCTTCGCTTTTGCCGATCCAATTGGCCTGCATGGTGCGCACGCGTTCCGGCCAACCGTACATGCCGCTCAAGGCGTCGAGCAGATCATCGGCATAGGCCGTGATCTTGAGGTAGTACATCGGAATTTCACGCCTCTCGACCGGCGCGCCGGTACGCCAGCCGCGGCCGTCGATGACCTGCTCGTTCGCGAGCACTGTTTTGTCGACGGGGTCCCAATTCACCACGCCGGTCTTTTGGTAGGCAATCCCCTTTTCCAACATGCGCAGGAACAGCCACTGATTCCAGCGGTAGTACTCAGGGCGGCAGGTGGTCAGCTCGCGGCTCCAGTCCACGGCGAAACCCATGGATTTGAGCTGCTTTTTCATGGAGACGATATTGTCGAATGTCCACTTTGCCGGCGGGACTGCGTTGGCCATGGCCGCGTTCTCCGCCGGCAATCCAAAGGCGTCCCAACCCATCGGCTGCAGGACGTTCTTGCCGTTCATGCGCATGAAGCGCGCCAGGACGTCGCCAATCGTGTAATTGCGCACATGCCCCATGTGCAAGCGGCCGCTTGGATAGGGAAACATGGACAGGCAGTAATACTTTTCGCGGGTCGGGTCTTCCTTGACCTCGAAGCAGCGGTGCTCGTCCCAGTAATGCTGTGCCTGCGCTTCGACGGCGGCGGGCTCGTATCTTTCTTGCATAGCTGCGCGCCAGAATACCTTAAGATGCAGATTCGCCGCGAACTGTCGCAATTTGTCGGTATGCTTGCCGGCCCATCATGCGCGTATCCAATTTTTATGTCGGCTTCGGGCTGGTCACTGTCAGCGGCTGCCTGTGGTTTCTGGCCTGCACCCCGTTCGATCTTTCCGCATTGGCCTGGGTCGCCGCGGTCCCGATGCTCCTCGCCGTGGACCGGGCGCCAACGTACAGCCGGGCGCTGCTCCTCGGCTGGTGGGCGGGCGTGGTCGAGACGGGGGGCGGCTTTTACTGGCTGATCGATACCCTGCAACGCTTCGCCGACTTCCCCTGGATCGCGGCCGCGCTCGTATTTGTGGTGTTCTGCGCGGCTCGGGCGCTGATTTTCCTGCTGTTCACAGCCATCGTGTGCGGTATCCGCAGGCGCCGGCGAGTGCCCATGACGCTCCTCGCGCCGCTCGTCATGGCAGTGAGCGAACTCGTGGTGCCGCAGTTGTTTCCGTGCGGCCAGTGGATCACTCAGGCCTGGCACCCGCTGATCATCCAGATCACCGAACTCACCGGTCCATTGGGCGTCACGGCGCTGCTGATGGCGATCAATGGCGCTCTCTATGATGCGTTGATCAGCCCGCGCGCCGCGCTCTATCCGCTCGGTGCGGCGGCAGCCGTGTTGGCGGCGGCGTTGATTTTCGGCGCCGTGCGCATGCGACAGATCGACGAGCTCCTCGCGCGTGCGCCGCAACTGAAGATCGGGCTGGTCCAGCCGAATTTCACCTACACCAACGGTCAATTCTCACCTGAGGTAGCGCGAGCGCAGTTGAACGCCCTGCAGTTCCAATCCCGCCGGCTGGAGCAGGCGGGGGCTGCGCTGGCGGTGTGGAGCGAAGGAAGTTATCCGGTGGCGCTGCCGCGGGACTTCAGCGCCGACTTCGCCCCGGAGTCGCCGGCCATGATTCGCAGAGGCTTCCGTTTACCGCTCATCATCGGCGCCGACACGTACGATGAAGCACGCGATGACATATACAACTCCGCAATTCTGCTCGACCGTGACGGGCGCGTGACGGGCCGCTACGACAAGGTGCGGCTCCTCGCGTTCGGCGAATACATGCCTGGAGCCGAAACTTTCCCCTGGTTGAAAAAAGCGATTCCCTCCGGCATCGGACGATTCAGCGCGGGCGCTGGACCGGTCGTCCTGTCGCTGCAGGCACCCGATCGGCAGGTCTGGCGACTCGGCCCGGTGATTTGCTACGAAGACATCCTGGGCGACTTCTTGCGCAGCCTCGGCGAGCTACACCCGGACTTGCTCGTCAATATGACCGTTGACTCATGGTACGGTGCGCGCACGGAACCCTGGGAACATTTGGCGCTCGCCGTGTTCGCCACCATCGAGCTGCGCGTCGCCATGGTGCGTGCGGTGAATTCCGGCGTTTCCGCGTTCATCGATCCGAACGGCCGGCTCCAGCAAAAGACGTACGCGGACGATCCGTACCGGCAGCCGCGCGCGGCGGACGGCATCGTAGTCAGTGCGCCGCACATGGCGGGGGGACACACGGTCTACGTACGGTACGGCAATTGGTTTGCCCACCTGTGTATCGCGGCCAGCCTGCTGATCGGCTTGTTGGTTTTGCGCAGCCCACGGTCGTCGCTCGGATCCGCTTGAAGGCGGACCGGTTCCGCTAGGTGGCAGGGAATTCGCTCGACGAGCCCGTCGGATACTGGCCGAGCGAAGCATCGGTAACTTGCCAGGCCACCTTGTGGTCCAACCAAACTTCCTCGCTCGGCGGGAAGCTGTTCGGATCGTCGAGCGATAGGGTCGTGACGTCGATGGTCGTCGGACTTTTGGCATTTTCGTAGGTGAGCGCGCTTCCGCAAATGCCGCAAAACCGGCGTGTGACTCCGGGAGAGGACTCAAAGGCGCATGGGCTCCCTGAGAGAAATGCGAACTGGCCGCGGCGAATCGTCAGCCATGCGACCGTGGGCGCACTGCTCGCGCGGCGGCAGGTGCTGCAGTGACAGATGACGGAGGCCAACGCAGGGCCCGCCACGCGATAGCGAACCGCGCCGCAGAGGCAGCCGCCTTCCCGCCTTTGCACCAGGCTAAGCTCCGGCAGCCGGTCCGCCTTTGTGCTCGACTCGGTCGGCTCTGATTTGCATGGCGCCGGCGGTCGTCTGCACGGTGAAAATGACGTTACCCACGAATATCTGAGTATCGTCGCCGCCCGCGATGATCTCGGTTGACCGATGCGTGGGGGCGGAAGGCAACGCGATCTTGACCTTGTCGGGCGCTTCGTCCGCCGTCAACTCGAGCACCACGTTGTCCGCCTTGATCTGGATCGGCTGGCTCGTACCCATGACGTTGATCAGCACGTCGCCGCTCAAGCGCATCGCCTCGACTTTCGGGTCCGCGTAACCGACCAATGCTTCGGCAGCATTCGCGGAAAACGTCGAAACGGCGCCTACGGGTACCTTGATGGTGGCCTGACGGCCGCTTTGGCCGCTTTGTATGACAAACGTTTCCGGCTGGGTCCGGGTGGCCGCCACGGCTGACGCGGCGCACAATAACAACGCGCCGGTGATTTTGTACATCTTGCAGTCCTCTCGCATGCGGTGAGTATCATTGGGGGGCGAGAAGTTCATTGCAACGGTTCGCCGGGAAAAGTTATGCAAAGGCTTCAGCGCGCACGCCTCATACGTCGTTTGAGCGCCCCGGCGAGCTCAGCGAGTTCCTCGATCTTGAGCAAGGTCCCGCACCCGGCAAAGACCAGCGCGCCCACGAATATCGTCCCCAACAGGGAGCTCGCTTTGCTCCAGAACGCTTGAGTGGCCCAATCCGCCAGGAGCCAGTGGGAGGAGGCGGCGCAGACTGCGCCGAGCGCCGCGCCGGCTGCGGCGATCTTCCCCAGAGCCTTGAGCATGCGCCGCGACTCGAGGCCGTCGAGGCGTCGACGCATCAACGCATACAAAATCAGAAAATTGCAAGTCGCTACCAGACCGGTCGAGAAGGCGAGTCCGCGGGGCCCCCAGCCCAGACGGAAGGTGAAAATCCAATTGAAAAGGAGATTGAGCCCGACGGCGAGGAAACTCACGAGCATCGGGGTCTTGCGCCGGTCGAGTGCATAGAATGCATTCACCAGCACCTTGAGCGCGGCGTAACCGGCGAGGCCAAGGGCATAGAAGCGCAACGCGCCGGCGGCTTGAGCCGCCTGGTAGGCGTCGAATTTTCCGTGCTGGTACAACACGGAGATGATCGGTTCGGCCAGCATCATGAGCCCAATGGTCGAGGGGATGGTCAACAAGAACATCAGCCGCATGGCGCGCGAAAGTTCGCCGCGAAAGGCCGTCATTTGCCCCGCCACGACCAATCGCGACAGCAGGGGCAGGGTGACGGTGCCGAGTGCGACCCCGAACAGTCCAAGCGGCAGCTGCATCAATCTGAAGGCGATCGCCAACCAGAAAATCGCGCCGTCGCCGAGTGTTGAAGCAAACATCGAGTTGATCAGAACGTTGAACTGAGTGGTGCTCGCAGCGATGACCGACGGCCCCATGAGAGCCAAAATCGCGCTCACCCCCGGGTCGCGCCACTGAAGATCCGGCCGATAGCGATAACCGAGGTGAGCCAGCGGCGGCAGCTGCACGGCAAACTGCAGCGCACCGCCTATCAGCGTGCCAATGGCAAGACCAATCAGGGCGTGCCAACCAAAATGAGGGTCGATCCACGCCCCCAGAGTCACGCCGCCGATGATGGATCCGAGGTTGAAGAAGCTCGAGGCCATGGCCGGCCTGCCGAACACGTTCTTCGCATTCAGCATGCCCATCACCAATGCCGCCAGCGACACCAGCAAGATGAATGGAAACATGATCCGCGTGAGCTCGGCGGTCAGCGCCGCCTTGTCGTGATCGAAGCCCGGGGCCAGAACACGGACAAGCTGGCTCGAGAACACCATGCCGGCCACGCATATCGCGCCCAGCACCAGGACGGTCAGCGTGGCCACCTTGTTCGCCAGCCGCCAGGCCGCGCCGTCGCCGTCACGCGCGATGGTTTTGCTGAAGGTGGTAACGAAGGCCGTCGAAAGTGCTCCCTCGGCGAACAGGTCGCGGAGCAGGTTCGGGATCCGAAACGCCGCCGTAAAGGCGTCCATCGCCCCGCCGCCGCCGAACAATGCCGCGCAGATCTGCTCGCGGGCCAACCCGAGCAATCGACTGCACATCACCGCCACGCCGATAATGCCCGCCGCCTTGGTGTTCAGGCGCTCGGTACGGCTATCGGGAGCAGTTGCGTCGGCAACGACGATCGACGGGGCGGGCTGCGGATTCGGACTGGGCCTTGAACTCATGAGGGTTGCTGACCTAAGAAGCGGTAGGAGCCTGTCTGAGTAATCCCCGTGGCCTTACCCAAGGCAGATTTCGCTTCAGCCGAGGCGGAGCCGACGAAGTTGGGTCAACTCCCAATGAGGAGGCGACAACGACGAATGAAGCGAAATCTGCCCGGTCCCTCCGGGTTGGCCGGGAGAGGGGCGTCTGCGGCGTTGCGCGGCTTGGCCGTAGCGCCACTACGGCCGGCGCCGCGCGCCTTGCATCCGCCCCCTCTCCCAGCCAACGCGGTTCACGCGGATTACTCAGACAGGCTCCTAGTCTACCGCTTCTGCCTCAACGCTTCTGAGTCCCTGCCGTACGCGTGACCTTCCGGATCGCGGCGGCGAGCGACAGCGCCGATTCCTCATAGTCGCTCCAGGCCTTGCTCTTCGCGAGCCATGGCGGCGCGGTCCTCACGGTGAAGCGCTTCGGATCGAGCCCCGCTTTCACCTCCCGCCAATTGAGCGGCATGGACACCGTCGCCCCTGCGCGCGCCCGGGGCGACAGCGGCGCGACGGCGGTCGCGGTCCGATCATTGCGCAGATAATCGAGAAAAATCCGGCCGGCGCGCTGGCTTTTCGACATCGTATCGAGGTACTTCCCGGGACTGTCCTGCACCATCTGCGCGCAGATGACGTGCGCAAAATTCTTCGCCACCGGCCATTCGACGGCATGCTTAGGCGTGCGGAGCAATGGCGTCACCACATGCAACCCCTTGCCGCCGGTCGTCTTGCAATAGGCGCTCACTCCGACCGCTTCGAGCCGCTTGCGCAGCTCCAGCGCAGCGTCCACCACGTTGTTGAAATTCACATCCGGCGCCGGATCCAAATCGAACACCAACCGCCCCGCCACTTCCGGGGCGTGGGGCGCACAGTTCCACGGGTGCAGCTCCAGCGCCGCTATTTGAGCGGCTGCGGCAAGCGCTTCAACTCGATCGATTTGCACGTACGGCGCGCGCTCGCCCCTGACCTTGACGAGCTCAAATAGAGTCGACATGCCTGCCATCGCATGACGCTGAAAGAACTGCTGTCCGCCCAGGCCGTCAGGTGCTCGGACGAGCGAACACGGTCGCCCTTCGAGGTGCGGCAGCATCCATGCGCCGACCTTTTCGAAATACAGCGCCAGATCGAGCTTCGTCACCGGCTGCGCGTCGCCTGCATCCGGCCAGAGCGCTTTGTCGGGCTTCGAAATGGCTACGCCCATGATCACGGGCGTGTCCGCTCGCCCGCTCCGGCTCGGCGGGGGCGGATCGTCCTGCGAGGTCGAGGCACGCTTGGCGTGCGGCGCACGGCGCGGTGTGCTGCGTAGGCGCGCTGCGCTGCGCGAGCTAGGCGTGCCGCGCGAGCGCGCTGTGCGGCGCGAAGGCGCGTCAAGCGCCGCCGGCATCTCCGGCACGACCTCGCTCGCGGGTTTATCTTGACGCAGGCCCTTGAACGCCGCCTCCCGGATCATTCCCGATCCCGTCCATCCGGCAAACTCGATTTCGGCGACGAGTTTTGGGATTAGCCAACGAACGTTGCGACCTTTGGCCGGTGCGTTGTCGCTGCCAAACGGACTTTTATCGGTGGTCAGCGCCTCGAGCTGCGGCAATAAGCGCTTAGCGGCTTCGCGTCCGTATCCGGTGCCGATGCGGCCCACGTACACCAGATGGCCGCTGCGATAGACCCCCGCAAGGAGCGATCGCAGGTCGCCCGATTCGCTGGTCCAGCCGCCGAGAACGACCTCAAGACCGGGGCGGCATTTCGATTTCCTCCAGCTATCCGCGCGTTCCGAGGTGTACGGTGCGTCCAGACGCTTCGACACGATCCCTTCGAGTCCGAGTTTGGAAGCCGAAAGCAATACGCTATCCGCGCGAGATTCCAAATGCTGCACATACCGTATGTGTTCCCCGGCCGCGCGATCGAGCAGTCGTGCGAGTCGTGCCTTGCGCTCGATGAGAGGCAGTCCGCGCAAGTCGGTGTGCCCCTCAAACAGGAGATCAAACGCGAAGAAGACGAGATGTTCCGACTGACTGTCCGCCAGTGCCGCTTGCAATAGCGCAAAGTTGGGCAGGCGGCGATCATCGAGCGCGACCACCTCGCCATCGATCAGGCAATCGGGCAACTGACGTGCATCCGCGGCGATGGCGGCGAAGCGCGGCGTCCAATCGAGCGCATTGCGCGTTTTGAGCGTCGGCGTGCCGTTGACGACCCGCAGCTGCAGGCGATAGCCGTCGAACTTGACCTCGTGGCCCCAGCCCGGTTCGGTGGGAGGTCGAGCGACCATACGGCACAGCTGCGGCGCAACGAAGTCGGGAATCCGGGCCACTGTAATTGCAGCCGAACTCCACACCGCATCGGCGCGCGAGCCCTTGCCGGAGGACAACATGAACGGAGTCGGCGCACGGCCCTTACCTGCGGCAATCTGCTGCATCGATCGGCCCGAAGCGACCGAGCGATCGACGGCGAGGAGCGCGGCGCCGCCGTCGGATCGCGCGCTCGCATCACGATGCTTGATCAGCAGCCAATTCGTTCGCTTGCCGCTGCTGCGGTCGTGCTTCAGACGGACCAACACCCAGCTGCCGTGCAGGCGTTTTCCGTCCAGCGTAAATTTCAATTCCCCGGAACGCAGCGCCTCTTCGGGCGCTTTGGGGCCCTGGGGCGCCCAGTAACCTCGATCCCACAGCTGCACGGTGCCGCCGCCGTATTCGCCCGCCGGGATGGTGCCTTCAAAATCACCATAGTCGAGCGGGTGGTCTTCCACTTCGACCGCCAAGCGTTTGTCGGCGGGATCGTCGGAAGGGCCCCGCGTGACAGCCCACGATTTGAATACCCCGTCGAGTTCGAGCCGCAGGTCATAGTGCAGCCGGCGAGCGGCATGCTTTTGCACCACGAAGCGCAAGCGGCTCGAGGCGGCGACGGCGCGTGAGCCGCTCGGCTCGGCAGTCTTCGAAAAGTCGCGCTTTGCGCGATAAGTCGCCAATGCCCTTTTTGCCATGAAGCGTGCTGTGCGACAAAGGGGAGTTCGCGAAAGATCTTCAGCCGAATTGGAAACCGGAAATCGCCTTCCCGGCGATCGACTCGCCAAAGCTGCGCACACCCGGATCAGCGTCGGCCGCACCCGCCGCAACCATGAGCGGAATCAGATGCTCCTCGCGCGGGTGCGATTCCCGCCCCCCCGGTGCGCTGCGCCACGAGGTCAACTTTGCATCGCGTGTCTGGGGATCCTGCACCGCCTCCCCCAGCCACTCATCGAAGGCAGCGGCTGCTTCGGCGCCGCGTCCCGAAAACATCGCAGCCAAGTTGTGGTAGCTCATGCCGCTGCCGACGATGAGGATGCCCCGTTCGCGCAGCGGCGCCAACGCTCGCCCGATCGCAAGATGCACGCCCGGGTCGAGACTCTGAAGCAGTGATAACTGCATGATGGGCACGTCCGCGCGCGGATAGATCAAGAGGAACGGCACAAATACCCCGTGATCCAATCCGCGTTTGGATTCCACGCTCAGTTCAAACCCGGCGCCGGCGAGCAGCGAGCGCACGCGCGGCTCCAAATCAGGAGCGCCGGCCACCGGATATTTCAAGCGATAGGTATGCTCCGGGAACCCGTAATAGTCAAAAAGCAGCTTGGGTCTGTCGGCAATGTTGACCGTAGGTTGCGGCGTCTCCCAGTGCCCGGAGATGACCAATACGGCTTTCGGCCTGACGCCGAGGCTCCCATCAATGCCGCGCAGGTACGCCGCCAAGCCGTCCCACATGTGGGGATAATTTTCTGGTGGATCCATGAAAAAGCACGGACCACCGCCATGCGGGATGTACAACGTCGGCAGTCTTTTGATGGCGCTCACCAGGGTGATCTTCCGGCCGGATCAGCCTAGCCGTGCCGACCGTGGACGTCAATTGCGCGGGCGCCTTCGCGGCTCAGACGTTGGCGTTCACATGGGCGCCGACCAGATCGAGCGAATGCACGCCGGTGTCCTGCAAGTTCTGTATGAGATTGTTCAAGAAATTTTGCAGCGCCGCGTTTGAAGACTGATTCGATGCTGCGTCGGCCGAGATCGGCGGCGTTGTCGCGCCGCTGCCGTTCAGGCCATTGACCAGCCGATTGAACGCAGCCTCCAGATTTGATGTCGCAGCGTTCGTCGTTCCGCTCGCGCCCAGCTGCTGGACGAGCGTTTGCAGCGAGGAAACGAGAGTTGTGCTCGCGGCGCTCGCGGTGCCCGTTGCGGTCGTCCCGGCAAGCTTGCCCGCGGCGGCAGTGGAGCCCGCTGCGGCGCTCGCCGATGCGGACGATTGAGCACCGACCACCTGTTCCAGCGATTGCAGCAAACTGCTGAATAGACTGGAAGTTGCACCCACCGGGAGCTGGCCCACGGTACTACCGCTGCTGGTCGTGGTGTCGGTTCCCACGTGCGAGCCTCTCCTGTGGCCATGCGAATGGAAATTAACGGCCGGCAGCGCCGCTGATGCGGATGCCGAAATGGTGTTTGCACTCATGTTGGTTCCTTGATAAAGAGCTGCCTTATCCAAGCGGCAATGTCTTGCCGCCGTGTCGCAACCGATGCGGCCATGCATTGCCGCTGCGGCGGCAGATCTTCCGAGATGGCTGTCCTCTGAATCATGCGAAATACCGCATGGCTGGCCTTGTTGCAGTGAAAATCGAACGGTGTGGACAATTGCTTCATGCTTCGCTTGAAAGACTGAGCAGTTTCTGTGCCAACTCGAGCGCCAATGCGCCAAAGATCTTCCTCTCGATGCCGACAAGCTTGCCACCAACGGATAACCACGGGCGACTTATGTCAACTCACGTCATTTCCGGATCGGATCGCGCCGGAAGCCTCTGGTCGCCAGCCTCCGCCGGAGGCTCGTTCAAGCGATTCGATAGCAGCAGCAATTCCGGCGCACGCAAAGCGGCTTGTCAACTCTCAATTCAGCGTTCGAAAAGTTGATCGGCGACTTGGGCGGCAACTCGACCGTCCCTCAGGGAGCCGACTCGTCGGCAGCCGGCGGCTCGATGGCGGTGGGCGTGATCACGCGCAAAAGGTCGATACGGCGTCGATCTGCCCGCAAGACGCGGAATTCCAAATCACCGATTTGGATGGTCTCTCCGCGGCGCGGCAGGCGTCCGAATTCCTGCATCAGCAGGCCGCCGATCGTAGCGTATTCCTCGTCGGAAAACGCCGTGCCGAAATAGTCATTGAAGTCGGCTATCGGCGTGAGCGCGCGCACGGTGAACTCGCGTTCACTTTCGCGGCGAATCGTCTGATCGTCCTCGACATCGTGTTCGTCGTCGATCTCCCCGACGATCTGCTCGATGACGTCCTCGATCGTAACCAAGCCGCAAACGCCGCCATATTCATCGACCACGATCGCGATGTGATTGTGGCTCACGCGGAACTCTTTGAGGAGCACATTGAGGCGCTTGCTTTCCGGCACGAACACGACGGGCCGCATATATTCGCGGATCTCGAATGGCTCTTCGCGCGCGGTCTGCAGCCGCAGCAAATCCTTGGCCAGCAATATGCCGAGTATCTGATCACGGTCCTCGCCGATGACGGGGAAGCGCGAATGCCCCGATTCGACCACCAATTCGACCAGTTTGTCCGGCGGCTGATCGCGCTCGACGAACACGATCTGCGAGCGCGGCACCATGATGTCGCGGACTTGCATATCGGCAACGGCCAGTACTCCTTCGAGCATGACCAGCGTGTCGCCGTTGAACAAGCCGCGTTCGCTGGCCTCGCGCAGATCTTCGATGAGTTCGGCCAGATCACGCGGCTCGCCCGAGATCGACTGCGTAATGCGCTTTAACCAGCGACCAGTGCTGCTGCTGCCTTGAGGCTGTTCGGACATGGGTGACCAGGATACTCGATCAGGCGTACGGGTCTGAAAACCCAAGCCGATCAAGGATTTGAATCTCCTTTGCGGTCATTTTTCCGGCCTCGGCGTCGCGTACATGGTCAAAGCCGAGCAGATGCAGGACACCGTGGACCGTGATGTGCGCCCAGTGAGCGGCGGCGCTCTTGCCTTGTATCTTCGCTTCCTGGGCCACGACCGGCGCGCAAATCACCAGCTCGCCCAAGAAATTACGGCCGTCCGGACTCATTCCGACGCCACTGAAGGACAGCACGTTGGTTGGCCGATCCTTGTGCCGGTAGCGAGCATTCAGGCTGCGACTGCGTGCCGCGCCGACGATTCGGACCGAGAGGACGATGCGCGTAGCGATGCGCGCCGCGCCCGCCCGCGCCGCGCCCGCCAGCGCCGCGCTCGTCCAGGTCACGAATTGCGTGCGCCGTGGCACCCATGGACGCCGCGCCGCATAGGTCACGTCGAGTTCGAGCCGTCCCCGCATCGGGAGCTCCTAAGCGCCGTCGCCGGGGGTTTTCGCTTCGTAGGCCTGAACGATTCGCTGCACCAGGGGATGGCGGACCACATCCCGTGAACTGAACATCGTGAACGCAATGCCTCGCACGCCGTGCAAAATGTCGATGACCGTGCGCAAACCGGATTGTTTGGAATTCGGCAAATCGACTTGCGTGATGTCGCCGGTGACCACGGCTTTGGAGCCAAAGCCGATGCGCGTCAAGAACATCTTCATCTGTTCATTGGTGGTGTTTTGTGCCTCGTCGAGAATCACGAAAGAATCGTTGAGCGATCGGCCGCGCATGAACGCAAGCGGCGCCACTTCGATCACGTTGCGCTCGATCAATTTTGCAACCCGTTCGAAGCCCAGCATCTCGTACAGCGCGTCATACATTGGCCTCAAATACGGGTCGACCTTCTGCGACAGATCGCCCGGCAGAAACCCCAAGCGCTCCCCGGCCTCGACCGCCGGGCGCACCAGCACGATACGCCGCACCATCTCCGATTGCAGCGCCTCGACCGCACACGCCACCGCCAGATACGTCTTACCCGTGCCCGCCGGACCAATCCCGAAAGTGAGATCGTGCCCACGGATATTATTCAAGTACTGCGTCTGATTGGCGCCGCGCGCGCGCACTGCGCCCCGCGAGGTGCGGACTTTGAGCTCGTCGGCCGGCTCGCCCGCGTTCGCCTCCCCGTCATTGCCGTCCATGTCCAACTCTTGGAGCGCGATGTGTACCCGCTCCGAATCCACGGGTTCGCGCTGTGCGCGGCTATACAGGTCTTGCAACACCGCTTCGGCGCGCTTGATGGCGGAGGGCGGCCCGATGATCTGAAATCGATTGCCGCGCCGTCGTACTTCGACGCCAAGTCGCGCCTCGATCTGATGCAGATGATCGTCAAGCGGACCGCACAACTCGACCAGCCGCACGTTATCGGCCGGCGCGAGCAGCAGATCCCGCGTCATGAGAACCGAACTCACGGCTGGCTTTGTATCACAAGACGTCCGCGCAGTGAATTGGACAGTGCTTCGGTTATGACGACGTCCACAAAATTATTGATGGGCCCCATGGGGTCGTGCGGCGGGCCGTCGAAATTGACCCAGCGGTTATTGTCGGTGCGCCCGGCGAGTTGGCGCGGATTGCGCTTGGCAGGACGTTCGACCAGCACCCGTTGCCGGCTTCCGACCATGCGCTGCGAGATCGCCCGCGCTTGGCCGTTCAAGCGCTGTTGCAGGAGTGCGAGCCGCCGCTGCTTGACCTCGTGCGGCACTTCATCGGGCAGCGCGGCCGCCGGCGTGCCAGGGCGCGGGCTATAAATGAAGCTGAAAGATTGGTCGAAACCCACATCGGCGATGAGGCTCAACGTCGCCGCGAATTCCGCGTCGCTCTCGCCCGGGAAGCCCACGATGATGTCGGTTGATATGCTGATGTCGGGCCGCGCCGACCGCAACTTGCGCAGTTTCTGCTTGTACTCGAGCACGGTATGGCCACGCTTCATCGCAGCCAGAATCCGGTCCGAACCGCTCTGCACCGGCAAGTGCAGGTAATTATTGAGCTTGGGAACGTTGGCGTAAGCCTCGATCAAACTGTCGTTGAAGTCCAGCGGGTGCGAGGTGGTGAAGCGAATACGCTCCACGCCATCGACGGCCGCGATAAAGTGAATCAGGGTGGCCAAATCCGCAAGCGAGCCGTCCTCCATCGGACCCGCGTAGGCGTTGACGTTTTGTCCGAGGAGGGTCACTTCACGCACGCCCTGATCCGCGAGCGTACGGACCTCGCGCAGCACTTGCTCGAACGGCCGGCTGATCTCTTCCCCGCGCGTATAGGGCACGACACAGAAGGTGCAGTACTTGCTGCATCCTTCCATGATCGACACGAACGCCGTAGCGCCTTCCGCGCGCGCCTCCGGCAAGCGGTCAAACTTCTCGATCTCAGGAAAACTGACGTCGATTTGTGAACGCCCGGATTGCTTCAGGTCATCGAGCATGTCGGGCAAGCGATGCAAGGTTTGCGGCCCAAAAACCAGATCGACGAACGGCGCGCGTGCCGTGATACCCTCGCCTTCTTGGCTGGCGACACAGCCGCCGACGCCGATGACCACGTGTGGTCGTTGCTGCTTGAGCAGCCGCCACTCTCCCAACAGGGAAAACACCTTCTCCTGGGCCTTTTCTCGCACCGAGCAGGTGTTGACCAGCAACACGTCGGCCTCTGCCGGGTTTTCCGTGCGGCTCATGCCGTGGGCGGCCTCGAGCACGTCCTGCATCTTGCGGGAGTCGTACTCGTTCATTTGGCAACCGAAGGTTTTTATGTAGACAAGACCGGCCATAAAACTCGCCGTAGGATCACGCTGAAAAGGCCGTTAAGATACTCGGAACCATGGCAATACGCGAAGTCCTCAAAATGGGCGATGCGCGCCTGCTCGCGATCGCAGAGCCGGTGCGCGCCTTCGACACGCCGGAGCTGGACGGCCTGGTCACCGATATGCGGGATACCATGCGCGATCTCAACGGGGCAGGCCTTGCGGCACCGCAAATTGGCGTTGGCCTGCGGGTGGTGATCTTTGGTATGGAGCACAACCCACGCTATCCGGAGGCGGATCCCGTGCCCTTTACCGTGCTCATCAATCCGCAGCTCACGCCCCTCGGGGAGGAAATGGAGGATGGCTGGGAGGGCTGTCTCTCGGTTCCCGGCCTACGCGGGTTGGTGCCCCGGTATCGCCACCTGCGCTACACCGGCATGGACGCCGCAGGGCGAGCCATCGACCGCACCGTGAGCGATTTCCATGCACGCGTCGTGCAACACGAGGTGGACCACCTCGACGGCATCCTCTATCCGCAGCGGATTCGGGACCTTACGCAGTTCGGCTTCACCGAAGTGCTGTTTCCGGGCCAACAACTGGCGGATGACTGACGAGAAGACGTTTGCGACGGTGGGTTCAGAACGGGATGTCGTCGTCGAAATCTTCTTTTCCGCCGGCCGGCGTCGCTGCCGGTGATTGATCGTAGTCGTCGCGCGGCGCACTGGCGCTCCCGCCTCGGTCCGCTGTGCCTCCCATCGCGCCCGCGGCGCCGGGGCGTCCGCCCAGCATTTGCATGTTGTCGGCGATGATCTCGGTAGTAAACCGATCATTCCCCTGCTTGTCTTGCCACTTTCGCGTCCGCAATTTGCCTTCGACAAACACCTGCGAGCCTTTACGCAGGTATTCGGCGGCGATCTCGCCCAATCGACCGAACAGCGCGACGTTGTGCCACTCGGTCCTCTCCTGTTGCGCGCCCGAGGCCTTGTCCTTCCACGACTCGCTCGTGGCGATGCGGATGTTCGTGACCGTCATCCCGCTCGGCATCGAGCGGGTTTCAGGGTCTGCGCCCAAATTACCGACGAGAATGACTTTATTGACTCCACGCGCCATGACGTTCCCCTGAAGTTTTTCGATATCACATATTGTACACGCGCGCGGCGCCCCCAAATCCCCGTATCGCGTCGCGCTCATCGAGAAACTCGAGCCGCGACGGTTCAGGTCGCCGCCTGCGCCCGGATTCGAGGCAGCGGGGCCTTGTACCCCCCCTTGACGCCGGGCGTATAGTAATCGGCTACATGCAATATATCCGCATCCGGGGTGCCCGGACTCACAACCTGAAGAATATCGATCTCGACCTGCCCCGCGATCAACTCATCGTATTGACCGGTCTATCGGGCTCCGGCAAGTCCTCTCTGGCATTCGACACGATCTATGCCGAAGGGCAGCGGCGCTATGTGGAATCGCTGTCCACGTACGCACGTCAATTTTTGTCCATGATGGAAAAGCCGGACATCGACACCATCGAGGGCCTGTCTCCTGCCATCTCGATCGAGCAGAAATCGACGTCTCACAATCCGCGATCGACCGTGGGCACGGTAACCGAAGTGTACGACTACCTGCGGCTGCTATACGCCCGCGCCGGCACGCCCCGCTGCCCGGACCACGGCATCGATCTGGCCGCGCAAACCGTGAGCCAGATGGTCGACACCGTGCTTCGGCATCCGGAGGGGACCGCGTTGATGCTGCTCGCACCCGCCATCTCGGAACGCAAAGGCGAGCATGCGGAACTCATCGACGAGCTGCAGGCCGGCGGCTTCGTGCGGGCGCGCATTGACGGGGAAGTGATGGAGCTGGATCAGGCACCGAAACTCGATGTTCGGCGCAAGCATACGGTCGAGGCAATCGTCGACCGTTTCAGAGTACGGCCAGGCCTGAGTCAGCGTCTCGCCGAGTCATTCGAAACCGCGTTGCGTCTCGGGTCAGGGGTGGCGCGGGTGGCTTACATGGACGACCCGAAACGGCCCGAACTCGTGTTCTCCAACAAGTTCGCCTGTCCCATCTGCAATTATTCGCTGAGCGAACTCGAGCCGCGTCTGTTCTCGTTCAACAGTCCGATTGGCGCCTGCCCGAGCTGCGACGGACTCGGTACCCAGGAGTTTTTTGATCCCGAGAAGGTCGTTGCCAATCCGCACTTGTCGCTCGCCGGGGGTGCGGTGCGCGGCTGGGATCGACGCAATGCCTACTATTTCCAGCTTATCCAATCTCTGGCCCGGCACACGAAATTCGACATCGAAGCGCCGTTCGAGAGTCTGCCGCGAGAGATCCAGAACCTGGTGCTGTTCGGCAGCGAGGATGAACAAATCGAGTTCAAGTATCTCGACGGCAAAGGCGGCACGGTCAAGCGCAAACATACCTTCGAAGGTATCGTCAAAAACCTCGAACGCCGCTACAAGGAGACCGAATCGGTCACCGTGCGCGAAGAGTTGGCGAAATACCGCTCTTCGCGCGCTTGCCCCGAGTGCGGTGGAACCCGGCTCAACCGCGCCGCCCGGAACGTGTTCGTCGACGGCAAGAGTGCGCCCGAGGTGTGCTCTTTGTCGGTTGACCGCGCCATCGAATTCTTCTCCACGCTGAAGTTGAGCGGCTGGCGCGGCGAGATAGCCGTGAAGATCGTCAAGGAAATCGGCGACCGCCTGGGATTTCTCGCCAATGTCGGCCTTGGATACCTCACCCTCGACCGCAGCGCCGACACATTGTCGGGCGGCGAGGCGCAGCGCATTCGCCTCGCGAGTCAGATCGGCTCCGGTCTGGTCGGGGTCATGTACATCCTTGACGAGCCTTCCATTGGTTTGCACCAGCGCGACAATCAGCGCCTGCTCGACACCCTGGCAAATCTGCGCGATCTCGGCAATACCGTAATCGTGGTGGAGCACGACGAGGAGGCGATCCGGCAGGCCGATCATGTCGTGGATTTGGGCCCCGGCGCGGGCGTGCACGGCGGTACGATCGTGGCGCAGGGCACGGCCGCGGAAGTCGCCGACCATCCCGACTCGATCACCGGTCAGTATTTGAGCGGGCGCCGCCGCATCGAAGTGCCGCGCGCGCGGCACGCGGCCGACCCGAAGCGCATGTTGCGGGTCACCGGTGCCACAGCCAACAATTTAAAAAACGTCACGGCGGAATTTCCGCTCGGCCTGATGACTTGCGTCACCGGCGTGTCGGGTTCCGGTAAGTCGACCCTGGTCAACGACACTCTGTTTCGCGCGGTGGCGACCCAACTGAATCGCGCCGCGCCGGGCTCCGCACATTTCGAGCGCATCGAAGGTCTGGACTACGTCGATCGCGTGATCGAGATCGATCAGAGCCCGATTGGCCGCACCCCGCGGTCCAATCCAGCGACCTATACCGGCCTGTTCGCCCCCATTCGCGAGATCTTCGCCGCCGTCCCGGAATCCCGCGCGCGCGGCTATGAGGCCGGACGCTTCAGTTTCAACGTCAAGGGCGGCCGCTGCGAAGCCTGTCAGGGTGACGGTGTCATCAAAGTCGAAATGCACTTCCTGGCGGATGTATACGTGCCCTGTGACGTCTGCAGGGGCAAACGCTACAACCGTGAGACCTTGGAAATTCGCTTCAAGGGCAAAAACATACAGGAAGTCCTCGAGATGACGGTCGAAGAGGCGCTGCCGTTCTTCTCCGCAATACCAACCGTACAACCGAAGATACAAACTCTGCTCGACGTAGGTCTCTCCTATGTCCGGCTGGGTCAGAGCGCAACGACTCTGTCGGGCGGGGAAGCGCAGCGGATCAAGCTTGCCAAAGAACTTTCGAAGCGCGCCACGGGGCGCACGCTCTATATTCTCGACGAGCCGACCACCGGCCTGCACTTTGCCGATATTGCGCAATTGCTCGTGGTACTGCATCGGCTGCGCGATGAAGGCAACACGGTGATCGTGATCGAGCACAATCTCGACGTCATCAAAACCGCAGATTGGGTCGTGGATTTAGGGCCTGAGGGTGGCGAGGGCGGGGGCCGCATCGTCGCGGTCGGCACGCCGGAACAGGTCGCGGCGCACAAATCCTCGTACACCGGGCGCTATCTGCAGGCGGCGTTGCAACGCGCACACCAGCCGGCCGCGCACACGGCGCAGCGCAAACGCGCGTGAGCGGCGGAACCGCGCTCGTTTTGAGCACTCGCGGCAGGCTCGTCTGCGTGGAGCGACGGTGAGGGGCCTGGCTGCGCTCATCGCGCGCGGCTCATTGCCGATCCTGTCGCGGCTGAACCCCGAACTTGCGCATGATTTGGGTCTCGCGGGCTTGCAATTGGTGCGGCACCTCGGGCCCCTCACCGCGGCGCCGGCCCGCTTGTCGCTGTCCTGTCTCGGGCTCGAGTTCGCTCATCCGCTCGGTCTCGCCGCCGGTTTCGACAAGAACGGCGACTACCTGGACGCGCTCGGCGCGATGGGATTCAGCCACATCGAGTTGGGCACGGTGACGCCGCGGCCGCAGCCGGGCAATCCGAAGCCGCGCATGTTCCGCATCCCGGAAGCCTCAGCGCTGGTGAACCGCATGGGGTTCAACAATAAAGGCGTCGATCACCTCGTGGCGCGGCTGAAGCGCAGCAGCTACCGGGGTATGCGCGGCGTCAGCATCGGCAAGAACGCCGATACCCCGCTCGAAGATGCGGCGGAAGATTATGTGACATGCCTGCTCAAGGTCTACCCGCATGCCGATTACGTCGCGGTGAACGTCTCCTCTCCCAACACGGCGCGGCTGCGCGAACTGCAGGAGCGGGACGGTTTGGAAAGAATCGCCGGATCACTGCTGCAAGCACGCGTTGCACTCAAGGAACGCCATGGCAAACTGGTCCCACTGCTGGTCAAGGTGGCGCCTGACCTCGATCCCGGTCAAGTGTCGACGCTTGCCGTCAACTTGCGCTCGCTGGGCGTCGACGGCGTAATCGCCACGAATACCAGCACCAACCTGGAATCTCTGGGCTCCGCCTGGCACGGTACGCAGGGCGGCGGCCTGAGCGGAGCACCGCTTCATTCCCGTTCACTCGCCGTGATCCGTCAGTTGCGGGCGGAACTGGGGAGGAGCTTCCCCATTATCGGCGTGGGCGGTATCGTGAGCGCGGACAATGCTCTGGCCACCTTGCATGCAGGCGCCAATCTCATACAGGTTTATACGGGCTTCGCTTACCGCGGACAGGCGCTCGTCGAGGAGATATTGAATGCGCTCGTGCGAAAGCAACGGGATGACACGGCGCGGGCCGTCAATGCCGCCGCATGATGGGATGCAGCGTCGGCGACCTGACCTCCCACCGGCCCGCGCAGCGTCAGGCTCTCAGTACCGCTCCCGATCGCGGTGCGGACTCGGCTTCGCCGGACCCGTGAACGATTTGACGCGGTATCTGTATACCAGCAACATACAGCGAAGCTAATTCGTCCAAGACGCGCACGCCCCGGCCGGAACGCGGGGGTTTCCGTGCCGGAGCACCGATGAGCCAGACCCCAGCTTCCACGGATTCCAAGCGCGACGCCGGCAACGGCGCGAGGCGCGGTGCCGAGGTGCTTCAGCGCTTGCGCGAGAATCCCCCGACCATTTGGTACCGGGGTGAACAGGTCCATGATGTCACCACGCACCCGGCGCTGCGCGGCGGCGTCGCCACGCTCGCGCAACTCTATGACCTACAGTGGGAGCACGCGGATCGAACCCTGTTCGATTCGCCCTCGAGCGGCCGCAAGGTGGCCCGCTCGTTCATGCTGCCGAAGACCCATGAGGAACTGCACAGCATCTCCGTCGCCATGAAGGTCTGGGAAGATCACACGCACGGCATGATGGGCCGTGTGCCCGACTACATTAACCGCGCAATGAGCGGATACGCCGCCGGCGCACCGTTTCTTGGCGAGGCGGATCCGCGCTTCGCCGCCAATGCGGTCCGCTACCACCAATACCTGCGTGAGCATGACCTGTGTCTCACGCACACGCTCATTCCCCCCCAGGCTAACCGCGCGGTCAGCTCGGCGCGACAGGCTGATCCGTTTCTCGCGGCACGGGTGAAGGATGAAACCGACGCCGGTATCGTCATCCGCGGGTGCAGAATGCTGGCGACGCTGCCGATCTCGGATGAAATCATGGTGTTTCCCTCTACGCTGCTGAAGAGCCCCGAGGAAGATGCGCCTTATGCGTTCGGCTTCTCGATTCCGAACCACACGCCCGGACTGCGATTCATCTGCCGGGAGAGCGTCGACTACGGACGCTCTCATTTTGACCACCCGCTCGGCTCACGCTTCGAGGAAATGGACGCCGTCGTAACCTTCGACGACGTCTTCGTGCCGTGGGAGAACATTCTGCTTTACCGCGACGTCAATCGATGCAATCAGGCCTACGCCCGCACCGGTGCCGTCGTGCACATGACGCACCAAGTCGTCGTGAAGAACATCGCCAAGGCGGAATTCATGCTGGGACTGGCCCACCTGCTCGTGGACTCCATTGGCGCCGAGGGATTTGAGCACATCCACGGGAAACTCGCAGAACTGTGGGTCAACATGGAAACCATGAAGGCCTTCCTCCGGGCGGCAGAAGCCGATGCCGCGCTGGACGAATGGGGCGTCATGCGCCCGGCGTGGAATCCGCTCGATGCGGCGCGCAATTTGTTCCCGCGCCTCTACCCACGCATGGTCGAGATCATTCAACAGATCGGCGCGTCCGGCCTCGTTGCGATGCCGCTCGAGGCGGACCTCAAGGGCCCCCTGGCTGAGGACATCAAGCACTATTACCAAGCAGCGCGGGCCGAGGCCTTTGATCGCATCCCCCTCTTTCGACTGGCGTGGGATACCTGTTTGTCGGCGTTCGGATCGCGTCAGGTACTCTATGAACGCTTTTTCTTTGGCGATCCGGTCCGCATGGCGGGAGCACTGGTGGCCAGCCACAAATCGGAGATACAGGAACGGGCGGAACGCGTGAGCGCCTTCGTCCGCCAGGGCCGCGACGAGGCGTTTGCCGCCGCGGACCGCTAGCCGGGACAATTCATGAACGACAGAGAAGCTGGAAAAAGGCTGGATCGGATAGGTATTTTCCGGAGCGTGAAAAACAGGGCTCGGCGCATGCGCCGAGCGGGTTCGCCAGGGATGGCGAACCCCGGCTTGCAGCGATGCAGGATTGCATCGCGTCGCAAGTTTTTCTCGCAGCCTCCACGGGCGCGACGCATGCGTCGCGCGGGTGGCCATGGAAGGCCACCCCGGGCTTGCGCGCAGCAGGGACTGCGTAGCGCAATGGATTCACGGCGGTCCGGAAAATACCTATCTGATCCAGCCTTGGTGCATGCGAATGCGGATCGTTCATGAATAGTTCGGGCTAGGAGCTGATATGCCATGAGCACTGGAACGCCGGATCCGAGGGCCTTTCGCGACGCCCTTGGCCTCTTCGCCACCGGGGTCGCGGTCGTTGCCACCAGCCTCGATGGGCAGGTACATGCCATGACGGCGAACGCTGTGTCCTCGCTCTCACTGGACCCGCTGCTGGTGCTGTTCTGCCCTGCCAAGCGAGCGCGTTTCTCGCAGCTGTTGCCGCGCGCGACGGGATATTCGGTCAATTTTCTGCGCGACGAGCAGGAGGCGCTGTCGACCTATTTCGCAGGGGGCTGGCAAGAGACCGTGCCTCCGCGATACCGCTTCATCACAACGGATGGCCTGCCCCGCCTGGAAGGGGGCTTGGCGTCGCTCATGTGCACCCGGCGCGACATCTACGAAGGCGGCGATCACTGGCTCGTGACGCTTGAGGTGCGGCAACTGCACCGAGGCGTGGAGCCGCTCCGGCCGCTGCTGTTTTTTCGGGGAAAATACCGCCGAGTCGACCCTCGGGACGGAACCACTGCTCCTGATCTGGTGAACACCGCCGACGAACCCGTCCAAATGTACTACCACGATCGCTAGATTCAACGGGCGGACCCCCCACGGCCTGTGCCGCGCGCCTTGCATCCGCTCCGTCTCCCAGCCAACGCGGCTCACGGGGATTACTCAGACAGGCTCCTAGATTCAACGGGCGGACTGCAACGGCGCAGCATCAATGGTTGGGGGTCGTCAACGCCTTGAGGAAGTGGTAGTAGAATTCGACGCCCGTGTAATACGATTCGATTTTCAGGCGCTCGTCCTTGCCGTGCATGCGCAGGTCGTCGCGATCGATCGCAACACCGCTGATGCCATAGCTCGGAATGCCTGCCATCATGGTGTAGATGCTGTCCGATGCACCCGTCTCCATGATCGGAATCACCGGAGCACCCGGCCAGAGCTTCGCGGCGACGGTGCGCAACGACTCCATGACATCCGGCCGCAGCGGCGGCGGCGTCATGGCCTTGCGATCCGAGCCATGGTCCGACAACTCACCGGCATCGCTCCTGTAGCGCACGCTGAGCGCGGGGTCATTGAATATCTTCACCAATTCCAAGCGGATTTCCTCTTGAGAATGGCCGGGAAAAATACGGCAATTGACGTTGGCCTCGGCGCGCTGCGGCAAGGCGTTGACGGCATGACCGCCGCTCAGCATCGTAGCGACGCAGGTGGTGCGCATCGTGGAGTTATAGCGCGGGTCCTGCGACAAGCGTTGAATGGCCGCCGAATCGGGCGGCGTCGTCAATATGGCGCGCATGTCGGCGGCCGTCTGGCCGCCCTCCACCCGCGCCATTTGCGTGAAATACTCGCGAGTCACGGCATTCAATTCGAACGGGAACTGTGCGATCTGCAGGGCCGCGAGCGCGTCCGCAATGTGATAAATGGCGTTGTCGCGCCTTGGCAGCGAGCTGTGCCCGCCGGGATTGGTTGCAAGGAGCTGATAATCGGCATAGAGCTTTTCGGTTGCCTCGAATTCCACCGCTACCGGCTTATCATGATCCGTGACTACGCCGCCGGAGTCCGGATTGAGCACGAATTCGGCGTCGATGAGATCGCGATGGTTTTTCAGCAGCCAATCCACGCCGTTCGATTTCCCGCCTTCTTCGTCCGCGGTGAGCGCCAGGATGATGTCTCGATCGGGTACGAACCCTTCCTTTTTCAAGCGCATGAAATTGGTGACCAGGATGGCATCGCTGTCCTTCATGTCCTGGGTTCCGCGCCCATAGTAATAGCCATTCTGCTCGACGAATTGAAAAGGATCGGTGGTCCAATCCTCGCGCCGCGCTTCCACCACGTCGAGGTGACCGATGAGCAGAACGGGCCGCAGTTTCGACGCGGCCTTGCCCCGATAGCGCGCAACCATGTTGCCCTTGCGCTCGTTGGGTCCCAATACGGTCACGTCCGCCGCCGGAAAACCGGCGTCGAGCAAGCGCTGTGCCATGGCTTGCGCCGCGACGGTGGTACTTCCGATAGAATCCGTGGTATTGATCTCGATCAGCTGCTTGAAGATGTCGTGCGCCGTGTTACGAACCACTGCGTCGCTCTGCGCAGGGGCGCACCACGCGCTTTGCATGCCGAGTGCGCATAGAACGACCCCGATCGACTGCAGGCGAGCGCAATGTTTCACTCTGCTTCCGCGGGCAAGAGCCAAAAAGAAAATGAGGATCTCGCTTATCCCCTGCCGAGTCAATGCAGCAACGCGCTCGCTGCCGCGGCAATCGGCACGCGCCGACCGCGACATTCTGCACGGTCCGAGCGAGGTGCTATTCTGTGGAGCGGTGCGCGCGACGTTCTCCCGGTGCGCTTTCGGAAGCGGGATATAAATGACCAAGACAAGCAACCGCGCGGTGACGCGCACCGCTGCGGAAGCAGCCGTAAGAACTCTGCTGCGCTGGGCCGGAGAAGACCCGTATCGCGAAGGCTTGCGCGAAACGCCCAAGCGGGTCGTCGATGCTTATCGCGACTGGTTCTCGGGATATTCCATCGACCCCAGTGAATACCTGCGCCGCACCTTTGAGGAAGTCGAAGGCTACGACGAAATGGTGGTGCTGCGCGATATCTCGTTCGAATCATTCTGCGAGCATCACATGGCGCCGATCATCGGTCGCGCTCACGTGGGCTACTTGCCCACCGACAGGGTCGTCGGCATCAGCAAGCTAGCACGCGTGGTCGACGGCTTTGCGCGTCGCTTTCAGGTACAAGAAAAACTCACTGCTCAAATCGCGTCCTGCATCAACGACGTGCTCAAGCCGCGCGGCGTCGGCGTCGTCGTCGACGCCGTTCACCAATGCATGACCACGCGCGGCGTACATAAGCGCGGCGTGTCGATGATCACCAGCAGAATGGTGGGCACATTTCGTGCGGATGCCAGCACGCGGGCGGAGTTTTTGCGCTTCATCGACATCGAAGGCAACACGCTGCGCTGAGTAGGAGCCCCGCTGACTAGGAGCCTGAACTATTCATGAACTACGGAAAAGCTCGAAGGAGACCGGATCGGATAGGTATTTTCCGGAGCGTGAAAAACAGGATGTTTTTCCCGCAGCCCCCAGGAAGGGTTCACGGCGGTCCGGAAAATACCTATCCGATCCGGCCTCCATGCACGAGAATATTTTTCCTTCATGAATAGTTCCGGCTAGGTGCGGCCCCGCCGATCAGTTGCGGTTGGACTCGCGGGCGCTGCGGGCGCTGCCGGACGTGGACTCGCGGGCGCTGCTGCGGGTGCTGCCGGACGTGGACTCGCGGGCGCTGCTGCGGGCGCTGCTGCGGGCGCTGCCGGACGTGGGCTCGCGGGCGCCGCCGGACGCGGGCTCGCCGACGCCGCCAGGCGCGGGATCACATCCACCGAAAAGCTATACTTATGGCGTTCGCCCGGCTGCAGGGCACCTACGCCGACCACTTGCCGGGCGATTTTCTCGCCCTGTTCATTGGTGATCGCAATGACCACACAGTATTCGCACGACTCGCCGCGGCCCGGATGATGAATCGTGCCTTCGATGCGCATGGCCGGGACGCCTTGCGACTGCGGCTCGGAAGTCACGGCATTGAAGCGCAAGTGGTGCTGGCAGCCGGGGCAAATACTGGCGCTCTGCAGCACTGTTGCCTTGCAGTGCGGGCATATTCGAGTTGCGCCAAGGTTGCCTTGACGAACGACGCTCATTGTTGGGAGCCTAGCTGCCGCCGACCGCCGAGCCTGAAATCTTCACGGCTTTCTCCTCCTCCCAACCGAATTCGACGTGGCCGCGCATACGCGAGCCGGCCGCCACGGTGATCGACCCTGCCTTCACGTCGCCGACGATGATGCCGCCTTCCAGCACATCCACGCGTTTCGCGGACTCGATATTGCCTTGCAGTTCACCGCCGACCACTACGATGGCCGCCAGCACTTGGCCCGTCAAATGGGCGCCGTGATCGATGCTGAAGTTGCCGTCAATGCGTACATCGCCTTTGAAGCGTCCGGCCATGCGCACATTGCCCGATCCCTCGATCTTGCCTTCGATCGACAAGTTAGCGGCGATCACGGATTCGCCGCCCTCGCTTCGCTCCCGGGGAGTGGGCCGGCGCGACGCGGCGGCCAATGCCGCTTCACTCGTGCTGCGCTCCGCCAGATTCCGCTCCGCCACAGGCGTCGCCGCCGGCTGAACGGCCGGCCCCGCGGGCGCGGGCGTGAGTGGTTCTTTCCGAGCCGGCGCAGGCGCGGCTGTGGGTTTTTCATTCCAAAGTGCCATAACAGTCTCTCCCGCATGTGAGGAACTAAAGCGTACACGCTAACGCGGAAATATGTTATCGGGCCACTGTCTTTTATTAGAGACGGTGACGCGCGGCGGCGCTCGATGCGGAGCAGCTGGTAGTCCATGGGCAGCCCACAGCTCGAGTCGAAAGATCATCCTGGGTGGCATACCCGAGCGCCGCGAGCACCAACTGCGTAACTCGATGATTTCAGATAGATTTCTGTTCCGCGCTCTATAATTCTCGGCATTTCCCAGCGTCAGTTTTGGCACATAAAGCGAGTGGGTCATGCCGGAGGATCCATAACGCGCCCGGCAATGCCGTGAAATCGGCGAGCAGCGCGAGAACAAAGGCCGACGAGGCCACGATGCCGAACTCGCGCATCGGCGGCAGGTTCGAGAACGCGAGCGCCAGAAATCCGCTGGCATTGATGAGCGTCGCAAATAAAATCGGTCGGCCGGCGATGAGCAGCGCGTGCCGCAGAGCGCCGGCCGTCGTGCCGGTCGAGCGGCCCTCTTGAAAATGGTAGAAGAAATGAATCTGGTCGTTCTCAGTCGCGCCCAGAATCGTCGAGCCGATGAGGATCGTTGCGATATTGAGGGGCATGCTCGCCAAGCGCATCACGAGAAACACGCACAGGATCGCGAACAGCGACGGAATCATCGTCATCAGCGTCGCCGAGGGACTGCGAAACACCAGCAGGAATGCGAGAAAAATGACGCTCGCCGTCAGTGCGAAGCTTTGCGCGAGAGTGGGAATGAGCCGCTCGGTGATTTCCGCGCTGAGAACTCCCTGGCCCACTACTCTGCCGCGCACGGAGCGCAGTCCCGGCTCATCAGCCTGGGCCGCAGCCCATGTCCGCCCCACGAATGTGCTCATCGCACCGATCGGGCCGAAGAGCATCGCCCGGCCGCGGATGCTGAGCCGCACATTGGCGAGATCCGCGACATCGACATACTCGCGCGCTCCGGGCTCGGTCAGCATGATCTGCTCGAGGTCCGCAGCGAGCTTCGGCCAGGCGGACGCCGACATGGGCAGTTGATCGGATCCGGTTTCGACATAGCGCGCCCACCGCAGCACCGACGTTGGGCCGTCGACCGCGGTGATGCGGGGATCGCTCTCGAGTCGGCGCGTCAACTGTTCCACAGAGCGCAAGAAGTCCGGGTCCAACGCGTGGCCGGCCGGCGTCTGCAGCCACAGCTCGGCGACATCCAGCCCGTTCGACTGCTCGAAATAGCGAGTGTCCTGCGCCACGCGCTCGCCGGGATTGACGTAGGTCAACACGTTCACTTCGAGTGCGAGGGGTGCAAATACACCGGGAATACCAAACAGTGCGACCGCTCCGCACAGCATCAACACGAGGGCGCCGCCGACCAAGGGCCAGCGATATCGGCGGCTTGCCGGGACCAGCCTGTCGACGAAACCTGGAAACCACTTGCCGGCCGGAACCTTTTCGGAGCGCATCGGGGTGCGCAGCAGCGACTGCAGCGCCGGAAACAGGGTGAAGCTCCCGAGCCACGCGACGATGAGCCCGCACGCGGTCCATAGACCCATGTCGCGCACGGGGCGAATATCCGAGATCGCCAGCGCGCCAAAACCTACCGCGGTCGCGAACATCGAGGCGGTGCACGGCAGCAGTTTATTGGCGAGCGCACGCGCGTGGTGCTCGAGGAGCGTCGGCGAGTCGTCGGGCTCGATATAGCGGGAATGAACATACACGAGCGTGGCGGTCGTCGTGACCATCACGGTCAGCGGAACCAGGGTAGAGACCACCGTATTCGACCAGCCGAACAGATCAGCCAGCCCCATCGCAATCGCGACGAGGGGACCCAGCGTTAGAATGATGGCGCCCAATGCGCGCCAGGAGCGGTAGATGAGCAGCACCAGGGTCATTAGAAAAATGCCGAACAGCGGCATGAAGCGCGCCGTCGCTGCGCCGGTCTGTCGCTCCAGCCAGGCGTTGAGCCATGGCGATCCGACCCGGCGGACCTTCGCGAATGGTCCGCCGGGAGCCTCGAGGGGTAGAACGAGCGAATCGATCGCCGTCAGTGCGCGGTCGCGCTCAGCCGGTGATTTCACCTGCAGCTCGAGCGCGATGCCGAGATAGTGCTCACCAAGAAGTCCCGCGCGGCGGAACATCGGCGTCCCGGTCGCGAAGGTGCGCAGGCGCCCGGCTTCGATGGGACTGATTTCCTCTGTTGAGCCGGCGCGACGGTAAAGGTCGAGAAGGCTGTGAGCCTCGACCTTCGGAATCCTTCCAAGTTCGTGCTCGAGTCGGTCCGCGGCGCGCAGCGCGGCAACGCTCAGAGGATCGGGCGCTACGAGCATGATAAGCGCCTGCTCGCCCTCGGGAAATAGACGATCGAACTCGCGCGTGGCGAGCGCGACGGGGTCGTCGGCGACGATCAGACGATCGATGGCGGGATCATCGGGCACCCGCACGGCGCCGTAGATACCCGCCGCGGTGAAGATCACGAATGCGCCGGCGATCCAGCCTCGCGCTTGCAGAACGCGGAGGAAGATTCTTTCAACCTTGGGCGAAGCGGGCACACTCACGGTCGCGGCCACCTACCCATGGCCACCCGTGCGACGCATGGGTCGCACCCTTAATGCCTTGCCAATCAAGTCTCCGCTTTCCATTTGCGTTGTTCATGAATTAATTCGGCTAACGCCCGAGCATGATAGCCTACACATATGAGTACAGTCCTTGCAGCAGCGCTTGCGACTCTCGTGTTCTGCGCTCCCGGATATCCCGGCGGAGCGGGCGACGCACAGCCGCTCATAGACCAATTCGCAAGCGCCGCCGTGGCTGTCTCCGGCTGGCCCGCCGGAAGTCTCGCGGCGGTGTACGATCCAACCGAGGAGGGGGGCCTTGCGAAACTCGCCGGCGCCGATGCGGCGCTCGCCTTCGTTCCGTATCCGTTCTATGTCGAGCACGCGGCCCAACTGCGTCTGACTCCGCTCGTGCAGGCGGACGTAGTGGATATCGGCGCGCAGCAGCGGTGGACGCTGGTTGCAAAGTCCGGCCGCGTCACGGGGCCGGCGTCGATGGCGGGGTATACGATATTGAGCGTCGGGGGCTACGCGCCCGATTTCGTGCGGCACAGCGCGCTCGAGAGCTGGGCGCTGCCGCCGGACGTCAAGATCGAGCCGACGGGACAAATACTCAGCGCCTTGAGAAGGGTTGCCAGCGGCGAGCCGGTCGCGGCATTGCTCGATCAGACTCAGGCGGCGGCGCTTCCGAGCCTGCCATTCGCAGCGCAGCTCAAGGCCGTGATGCAGTCTCCGGAGCTGCCCGTTGCCATCCTGGCGGTGGTCGACTCTCGCGTGCCTGCGGACCGTGCACGGGCCCTGCAGGCGGGGCTACTTAAGATGGGTCACGTGCCGGGGAGCGCCGATTCATTGGCGCCGTTGCGTTTGCGCGGGTTCGTGCTGCCCAAGCTGCCGTCCCGCTAGGCAGGGCCGTGACGACGCGGTTCTGGTGCGGGTTGCTGATACTCCCGGTCACCGCATGTACGACGCGACCAGCACTACCGGTACAGAGCGCGGAGCCGTCCTCGGTCGCCGCGCTGGCTGCGGCAATCGAGATGGACGCGAAGCAGAGCGATCTTGCATCTGACTTGAAGGTTCGCGGCGAGCTAGCGACCGAGGCCAGCCGGCATGCGCAGGCCTGCCTCGCGCGTGAGCCCCAAGCAGCCGCTTGCCTCTATGGGAGCGCGGTCGCGTTCGGACTCGAGGCGCGGGCACACCCCACGCGTGCGGGCGAATTCTTGAACAACATGCTCGATACTTTGACGCGCGCCGAATCAGCGGATCCCAACTACGATGATGCAGCGCCCGCGCGCACGCGGTCCCTGGTGTTGCTCCGAGCCCCCGGATGGCCGTTGGGGCCGGGCGACCCGGAAGCAGGATTGGCCGCCGCGCGTCGCGCGGTGATGCTCAGCCCGCTCTACCCACCGAATCTGCTCGCGCTGGCGGAGGCGTTCGCGAAGACAGGAGACCCGAGCGGCGCCCGCGAATACTATGCGCGCGCTCGCGAGGCGGCGCTGGCGATGCCCGCCGCGGCCGATCGGGACGAGTGGCTGCGCGCAGCCGATCAGGGGCTGCAGCGCCACTAGCCGTGTCGGCCACTCGCTGAGGCAGCCGCTAGCTGTGGGTCAGTACGCCAGGGGAGTTTCACCCCTAGGAGAACCGTACGTGCCATCAGCTCCGTTTCGCGTCGCACTCAGAAAGGGTAGTTGATTCCAGTAAACACGGCGGCCCCATCGGAGCCATACCCCACATCCACGTATCCTACGACGAAAGGGCTTGCAACCCCGCGAAAGCCGAGGCCGCCGACCTTGTGCAAGTGCGCCACGGGGGACTCTCTCGAGTGGGCGAAGACTTCCCCCACGTCGGCGAACGGCGTCACTTCGACGTTGAGATGGGTGCCCAGCGCATCGAGGCTGAGCACTCGCTTGCGGTATTCCACGCTGCTGGAAAATAAATTGCGCTCATAATAGCGCCCTTGGCCGAAGCCGCGCAGCGGCTGGTTCTCGGCGAGGACGCTGCTTTCGCCGCCGATATTCGACAGACTCCAGAACGGCACATCGGTCGCTCCGGGCATGTAGCGCAGCGCCATGTGAGCGATGATGATATTACCGGGCGCCGGCGACCAGAGCTGGCGCGCATCAACTCCGGTCACGCTGTACAACGAGGAATCGAACAATCCGTCCGCCGCGGCAACACCGCCGTAGATCACGTACTGGCCGCCGCGCGTCGGAATGATCGTATTGTCGCGCGTGTCGTAGATGATTTCGATCCGGTTCAGCGTTTCGTGAGTGGTGCCGACCCCCAGGATCGGCCCGAAGCGGCCTTGCAGCGATTCGATTCCGACGAGCGTCCCCGGCTCCACGTCAACGTCGCGATCGCGCAGCGTATAGGCAATCTGCAAGACATGGCTCAAATTCCAGCCGACGATCGCCTGCACGTATTTCTGCAGCAGCGTGTAGTTGCTCTCATCGTATTCAGGGGAGTTGTTGCCGATGCCGTAAAAGCGCGGCGTGCCGCTACGATCGTACACGACGCTGGCGTTGAGGGATAGCGGGGTGTTGCGCAATATCCCCGTTTGATATTCATAGTCGAAGTTCCTTTCCACGTGCTGCCTCACGCCAGCGACCGCGGACCATTGCGTATCGTCGGACTGATATCCATAGACGCTGAGGCCGGCGCCGGCGCCGAAGTACCGGTTGTAGTCGACACTGGCCGCGATGATCTTGCGGATTTGCGATTGGTCGTCCGTCACCAACCAGGTCGGGATCAGTCCAAGCGTGGTGCCGCTGTTCGGGTCGTGGTCGATGTCCGGTACCGGAATGAACGGTGCGGTGGCCGGATCGAACCATCGCGCGAACCCCTGCGGCGGAGAATCATCCGCGGCTCGCGCAAGCCCGTGTCCCGCGGCCGCGAGCGCCGTCGCTGCGATGGCATGGACTATAATGCGGTGTACCAAAAAATGGGACCTAAAAACTTGTTTCAAAATCTCGACCGCTTGAATCCGGATGCCATCCTGGGATTGATGGCAAAATTTCGCGCCGATACATTCTCTCAAAAAGTCGATCTCGGCGTCGGCGTCTATCGCGACTTGAACGGCAACACGCCCGTGCTCGAGTGCGTGCGCCGCGCGGAGCAGGTCGTCCTCGCGTCGCAGTCGACGAAATCCTACGTCGCCGCCGCCGGCCGGGAGGAATACAACAGCGCCGTGGAACAACTCGTTCTCGGCGCCTCGCATGTCGCGCGCCGGGACCGCCGCGCGCGGACCGTGCAAACGCCGGGCGGCTGCGGGGCGTTGCGTGTCGGCGCGGAGCTCATTCGCGCAGCCGCACCCGCTGCCACCGTGCATGTGAGCGATCCGACCTGGGGCAACCACACCCCCCTACTCGGCAGCTCGGGACTCAAGTTGGAGCGCTATCCATATTACGATGCAACGGCGCATGAGCTGCGTTTCGACGCGATGTTGGCGCGTTTGGAGCGTGCCCCCGCCGGTGATGTGGTGCTGCTGCATGCCTGCTGTCACAACCCGTGCGGTGCCGATCTTGCCATTGGTGAGTGGCAGATCCTGGCGGAGCTGCTGCAGCGCCGGCGGCTCACCCCGTTTCTCGATTTGGCCTATCAGGGATTTGGCGCCGACTTGACCGCGGATGTGGCCGGCGTGCGCCTGGTGACCGAAATCCTGCCCGAGGCGCTCATCGCCGTGTCGCACTCCAAGAATTTGGGTCTGTACCGCGAACGTGTCGGCGCGCTGATCGCGATCAGCGAGAACGAGTCTCGGGCCGAGGCCGTGCAAAGCCATATGCTGCAAATTGCGCGCAGTATTTATTCGATGCCGCCTGACCACGGCGCAGCCATCGCTGCATGCATATTCGCAGATCCGAACCTACGGCAATCCTGGTTGACCGAATTGGCGGCCATGCGCGAGCGGATCCAGGACATGCGTGCGATGTTGGCGGCGCATTTGAGGGCCGTCACTCACGACAGCTCGTTCGATTTCATCGAAGCACAGCGTGGCATGTTTTCGCTGCTGGGAGTGTCGGTTGCAGCGGTTGATGCGCTGCGAGAGAAGCATCACATCTATATGACCGCCGACAGCCGCATGAATCTTGCGGGCATCATGCCGCACAACGTGGCTTATGTGGCGCAGTCGATCGCCGCGCAGCGTTTCACCGCGCTCCGTGCCTAGCCGGGACTATTCATGAACGACAGAGAAGCTCGAAGAAGGCTGGATCAGATAGGTATTTTCCGGAGCGTGAAAAACAGGGCTCGGCGCATGCGCCGAGCGGGTTCGCCAGGGGTAGGACGCATGCGTCCTACGGGTGGCCATGGATGGCCACCCTGGGCTTGCGCGAAGCAGGGACTGCGTAGCGCAATGGCGAACCCCGGCTTGCAGCGATGCAGGATTGCATCGCGTCGCAAGTTTTTCTCGCAGCCTCCACGGGTGCGACGCATGCGTCGCACGGGTGGCCATGGAAGGCCACCCCGGGCTTGCGCGCAGCAGGGACTGCGTAGCGCAATGGATTCACGGCGGTCCGGAAAATACCTATCTGATCCAGCCTTAGTGCATGAGAATGCGGATCGTTCATGAATAGTTCGCGCTAGGAGCCTAATCGCCGAGAGCCTGACTGAGGGCGGTCACTTCGGCGGCAGACTCGCGCATCACGCTCAAGGTGCGGGTCTCGTTCAGACCCAAGCGGCCGCTGGCCGGTAGGCCCTGCAGAGCCGCTTCGAGAGCCGGGGAATCCGCCGAGTTTGCGGCCATCAATACCGCGATCGCGATGACATCGCTCAAATCGGGCGCCTCAGGCTCGGAGCGGGTGTGGTCCTCCTGTTCGCCCACGGCCTGTGCCATCAAGTCCGGGAATTCCCAATTCTCCATGATCGCTTTACCGATCGAGGGGTGCCACTCGCGGATGATTTCGTCGAGTGCGCCGGCGCTGCCGAACAGTTCGGGATGGTCCGTGGCGCGCGTCAGTACATAGAGCTTGCCGATGCCGTGCATCATACCGGTCAGCATGGCTTCATCGGGATTGACCTGAGTACACGTGCGTGCCAACACGAATGCGAACGCGGCCACCAATGTGCTGCGTTGCCAGAGATCCGCCAAGTAGTGTTCCAGCCCGGCGAGCTTGTTGCTGTTGCGAATCTGTGCCATGGCAAACGAGATCGAGGCGCTGCGTACCATGTTGTAGCCGATGCGATTGATCGCAGTACGCAGGTCCGTTACCGCCCGGCCACTGCGATTGAGCGATGCCGAATTGGCGATTCGCAGCAATCGCGCGGCCAGCGCCGGCTCCGAGCCGACGACTCGCACAACCTGTTCCAACGAAGTCTTCGGATCAGACAGAATGCGCCGCACGCGGACGGCGATTTCGGGGAACGACGGCAGATCCACCTTGCCGCCCGACAATTCTCCGGCAAGACCCTGGATGAATTCGAACGCAACGTTGGAGGGCGTCTGCACTTGGATGCTCGTCAATTCGCACTCCCGCTTGTCGATGGCATCGCTCCGACACTCGGTGCGGATGCTGCAAGACCTCAAGTATCGGCCGGCCGGCGCCATACTTGAGCCCGCCGGCATCCAAATCGCCGATTTCGAGGTTGCCTGGTGCCGCCTCGGCGCTCAACGCGTCGCGGCAGGGCGGCTGGTGAAGCGCTGGTGCACTTCACCGTTGCGGGTGCGTTCGTTAAAGCGGCCTGCGCAATAAACCGACACCACGCGCCGCCAGAAGGCCACGGCGCCCGGGTTGCGCTGATACTCCACGATTTCCCAATCGCCGGCGAAGCGGTCGAAGATCAGCGTGGCCGCATCGCGGCCGATACCCACTCGGCGGAATGGCTTGCGGATGAAAAACTCGGACATGTGGTAATTCACCGCACGTTCACCAGCGGCCGGAATACGCGGCCGCGTCACCAGGGCAAACCCCACGGGATCGCGTCCCTTGAGTATCACCAGGGGATGCGAATGGTCATTCGCGAACCAATTCGCGAAAATCTCATCTTCTCGAGGATTGCCCGCGCCCAGCACCGAAAAGAGGCCGGTGTTGAGGTCCGCCAAAGCATCGAGGTACTCAGCGTAAACATCCTGGATCCATTGGCGATCCATTTTCGAGTGCCTACAGTCGCGAATGCTGACGAGCAACGAAGCCATTTCCCCAAGGGCTAAAAAGACACAGCCCGGGCGAACGTACCGCAGGGGTCGCCCGCCCGGGCTTGGGATCAGCTGTCGAAGCGAATTACTGCTTCGGAGCCGATGCGGCCGATGCGGCCTCGGTGGCAGCGCTGGCGGCGGCAGAGGAATCGGCAGCGGCCGGCGCGGCCGATTCCGGAGCGGGAGTTGGCGCGGCGGCGGGCGGAGGAGTCGTTTCGGTCATCGGAGCAGGAGCCTCGGTCTTACTGCCGCAGGCACTCAGCACAAGTGCAGCGACAAGAGCGCTTAAAGCAAGTTTGGTCTTCATCTATCGATACCCCAGAAATTTAATGATAGAACGTTTTTGGCAAGCATGTAGTCTTGAGCTTGCACCCAATTGTCCAAGCCGATTTTAGAGTGTTTCGGCTCAATTTCATATCTCTTTCGCGATTCATGGAGCGCCTTTAACGTCCGAAGTCGCGACTGGGGTTAGCCGCCCCCTACGCTTGGCGCATACTTAGGGCGTGTGCACGTGTAATTGGAGGAGTGCGTGTGAGCGAAGTCAGTCCGGATCAGCTGTATATGCAACATTTGCACGTTTTGATGCGGCGGGCCGACCGAGCGCTCGCGGCGACTGGTTTTGATGCATTGGTCGTTCACGCCGGCTGCCCGCCGACCCAGTTCCTGGACGATCAAGACTATCCGTACAAAGTGAACCCGCATTTCAAAGCCTGGGTGCCGATTGTGGACAATCCACGCTGCTTGGCCGTCTATGCGCCGGGCTCTCGGCTACGGGTGCTGTTTTTTCAACCCAACGATTATTGGCACCAGCCGGCCAGCCTCCCGCAGGACTCCTGGACAGCCGAGGTCGATCTCATCGCGATGCCTGACCCGGCCAAGGCCGGCGCACAGTGGGCCAAACTCGGCCGCGTTGCCTTCATCGGCCCGAGCGAGTGTTTCCCGGCGGCCGACGCACAGTCGGTCAATAACCCGGAGTTACTCACGCGGCTGCACTACGACCGCGCCGTCAAGACCGCCTACGAGCTCGAATGTCTGCGTCGTGCGAGCGCGCTGGGCGCCCGTGGCCACATTGCCGCGCTGGCGGCCTTTCGCCGCGGCGCCTCCGAATACGAGGTCCAGATGCAGTATTTGGAGGCCTGCGTGCAGCGTGAAGAGGAGATGCCCTACAACAACATCGTCGCCTATAACGAACACGCGGCGGTGCTGCATTATCAGCGCCTCGATCGGCGGGCGCCCGAGCACCTGCGCTCTTTTTTGATCGACGCAGGCGCGCAGTTTCGCGGCTATGCGTCAGATATCACACGCACCTACGCCGCGGCACCAGGACCGTATGCCGAGCTTATCGACGCGCTGAACGCTGCGCAGCTGCGCCTCTGTCAGGAGATCGTCGCAGGGCGCGATTACCGCCAAGTGCACCTCTCCGCGCACCGCATCTTGGGCGACCTGCTGCTCGAGATCGGATTGACCAAGCTGCCGGGGCAGGCCGCTCTGGAACAAGGGATTACCAGCGTGTTTTTTCCGCATGGTATCGGGCATCTGCTCGGACTGCAGGTGCACGATGTCGGGGGAGTCTTGAGCGATGCGCAAGGCGGCGAGCGCAAGCGTCCCGAAGGTCACCCGTACCTGCGCCTGACGCGCATGCTCGAACCCGGCGTGGTGGTGACGGTTGAACCCGGCATCTACTTGATCGACTCGCTGCTCAACGCCGCTCATGGAGATCAGCGGCGCCCGCACATCAATTGGGGGATGGTCGAAGAGCTGCGCCCGTACGGCGGCATCCGCATCGAAGACAATGTGGCGACGACCGCCGACACGCCTGAAAACATGACGCGCGATGCATTCGCCAAACTGGCCGCCTGAACCGGCTCGCGGCCTGAGCCGACTGACGGCCCGAACCGGCTCACGGCTTGTACGGGCGCCCAACTCCCGGATTGCGGCAATCGCGCGCTCAGCGGCCGATGACGCGATTTAAGCGGCCGTCTTGGCTTTGCGGCGCTTGGGCGGCGCGGTCTGCTCCGGAGGCGCGGCACTTGTCGATGCCTTGGTCGATTTCTTCGGGGCCTTGCCGCTCGGTGCGTCCTCAAGTTTATCCGCCGCAACGGGATTCAAGTCGACCAACTGCAGCAGCGCCATATCGGCCGAGTCGCCTGGCCGCGACTCCATCTTCAGGATTCGCGTATAACCGCCGGTCCGCGCCTTGAATCGCGGTCCCAGATCGGCGAATAGCTTTTCGACAACGGCGACATCGCGCAATCGCGAATACGCCAGCCTGCGCTTGGCTGCAGAATCGATCTTCGCGAGAGTGATCAACGGCTCGACCACCCGGCGCAACTCCTTCGCTTTCGGCACGGTCGTGCGGATGGTCTCATGACGCAGCAGCGAGGTCGCCATGTTGCGCAGCAACGCATGGCGGTGGGACGAATTACGCGATAGCTGACGCCCGCTGTTTCTGTGACGCATTCTCTAAAGCCTTGCTGTCAATGATCCCTAGGAGCCTGCATTCCGCTAAATGCTGTCGCGCTCATCGTCGCGCTTCAGGCCCGGCGGCGGCCAGTTATCGATCCGCATGCCGAGGGTCAGGCCGTGGCTCTCGAGAACTTCCTTGATTTCCGTCAGCGATTTCTTGCCGAGATTCGGGGTGCGCAGCAGCTCGACTTCCGTGCGCTGCACCAGATCGCCGATGTAGTGAATGTTCTCGGCCTTGAGGCAATTCGCGCTGCGAACGGTCAATTCGAGCTCGTCCACGGGACGCAATAGAATCGGATCGAACTGGGTCTCGGTCGCCTTGGTCGTGGACTCATCCTGGCCCTGCAAATCAACGAACACCGACAATTGATCCTTGAGAATGCCGCCGGCGCGGCGAATGGCCTCTTCCGGATCGATGGTGCCGTTGGTTTCTATGTCGAGAATGAGCTTATCGAGGTCGGTACGCTGTTCGACGCGTGCGCTCTCGACGTTGTAAGTCACTTTGCGCACGGGGCTGAACGAGGCATCGAGCTGCAGCCGCCCGATCGCCCGGGTTTGCTCCTCGAACGCCATCCGTTGTGCAGCGGGTCGATAACCGCGGCCGCGCTCCACTTTCAGCGACATGGACAGCTCGCCGACCTTCGTCAAATTGGCAATTACCAGATCGGGATTCAAAATCTCGATGTCATGATCGCCGGCGATATCGCCGGCCGTGACCGGTCCAGGGCCTTTTTTGTGCAGCCGCACTTCCGCGACATCGCGGCTATGCATGCGAATGGCCACCGCCTTGAGGTTGAGGAGAATGTCGACCACGTCCTCTTGCACGCCCTCGATGGCTGTGTATTCATGCAGCACGCCTTCGATCTCGATTTCGGTGATCGAGGCCCCGGGCAATGAGGACAGCAGTACTCGGCGCAGGGCATTGCCCAGCGTGTGACCGAACCCGCGCTCGAATGGTTCGATCACGATGCGCGCATGGCGCGGGGATACGGGCTGCACCTTGACGACCCGGGGCTTCAGAAATTCACTGATCGATCCTTGCATGCATACCACCTACGTTAACCAACCACGGACACGTCGCAGCACCGGCTGCGATGCGTTACTTGCCAAATCCTTATCTGCCGGTACCTATTTGGAATACAACTCGACGACCAAGCTCTCGTTGATGTCCGGCAGTATTTCCTGCCGATCGGGAACCGATTTCAAGACGCCCGAGAACTTCTTGTCATCCACTTCAACCCAATCCGGAAAGCCGACCTGGCTCGCAATCGCGAGGGCGGCTTGCACGCGAGTTTGCTTCTTGGCCCTCTCGCGCAAGTTGACGACATCGCCGGCCTTACACTGGTAAGAGGCGATATTGACGAGCTTGTCGTTCACTGCGACGCCTTTGTGGCTCACCAGTTGGCGCGCTTCCGCCCGAGTCGCGGCAAAGCCCATCCGGTAGACCACATTGTCCAGCCGGCACTCCAAAAATTGCAGCAACGTTTCGCCGGTTGCACCCGGGCGGCCGGCCGCCTTTTGATAGTAGTTGCGAAACTGCCGCTCGAGCACGCCGTACATCCGACGCAGCTTCTGCTTCTCGCGCAGTTGCAAGCCATACTCCGACAGCCGCTGCTTGCGCTCGCTCTTCACGCCGCCGGGCGGCACCTCCAGCTTGCACTTCGACTCGAGGGGCTTGGCGCCGCTCTTCAGGAACAGGTCGGTTCCCTCGCGTCGGGAGAGCTTGCACTTCGGACCGGTATATTTTGCCATTACGAAACCTTGAGCTCCAATGCAGACCAACTAGACGCGACGCTTCTTCGGCGGACGACACCCGTTATGGGGGATCGGCGTCACATCTTCAATGTTCGTGATCTTGAGACCGCAGCCGTTCAATGCGCGCACCGCGGATTCGCGCCCTGGGCCCGGACCCATGACTCGGACTTCGACGTTCTTCACGCCATGCTCTTGCGCCGCGGTGCCCGCGCGCTCGGCGGCCACTTGTGCCGCGAACGGGGTCGATTTGCGCGAACCACGGAAACCACAGCCGCCCGAGGTCGCCCAGGACAGCGTATTGCCCTGGCGGTCGGTGATCGTGATGATCGTGTTGTTGAAGGACGCGTGCACATGCGCGATCGCATCCAGCACGTTCTTGCGCACTTTCTTGCGCGCCGATTTGACCTGCGAGGCCTGCGCGCCGCCGGTTTGAGCGGCATTCTGCTTCTGTTCAGCCATGTTTAATTTTTCCTACATCCGAGGTCGGGGCCGCATCGGCCCGTCAAGGGTTGCGCGAAGCGCATGAAAAGCTCGCTGCGCGGGCAAGGAGACCTATCACCACTTCGCCTAGATCTTGCCCGGCGGCGCGTTCATCTTCACCGCCTGTTTGCGCGGACCCTTGCGGGTTCGGGCATTGGTGCGGGTGCGTTGACCGCGCAACGGCAAGCCCTTGCGATGACGGATGCCGCGATAGCAGCCCAAGTCCATCAGGCGCTTGATGTTCATGGACACTTCGCGACGCAGGTCGCCCTCGACCGCAAATTTCGCGACCTGCGATCGCAATGAAGCCACTTCGGCGTCCGTCAAGTCCTTCACTTTGACGCTGTACTTCACTCCGGCCGCGTCGCAAATGCGCGCCGCACGGCTCTTGCCAATGCCGAAAATGTGGGTCAAACCGACGACAACATGCTTGTTCATCGGTATGTTGATGCCGGCGATACGCGCCATCTATTTCTCCCCTACACGGACAACAATAGTGCACGCGAAAAAGCAGGTAACTATACACAAAAAACGTCTGCATATCAACCCTCTAGCCTTCTCTGCCCGCGCAGCGAGCCTATCGGCCGGGTCGCATCGACCCGTTAAGAGTTGGCGCGAAGCGCCTGGATAAGTCATGGTTTCACCTTTGCCCGTGTACGCATCAGCCCTGGCGCTGTTTGTGCCGGGGATCCGACGAACAGATGACGTACACGACGCCGCGCCGCCGCACGATTTTGCAGTTCTTGCAGATTTTCTTGACCGAAGGACGCACTTTCATCTCTTACTCCCGATGCCCCGCAGGCTGGCCTTCTTCATCAGGCCCTCATATTGATGCGACATCAAATGCGACTGCGTCTGGGCGATAAAATCCATGACACCGACGACGATAATCAACAAGGAAGTGCCGCCGAACTGGAATGGAATGCTCGGATTCACCATGCGAATGATTTCCGGCAGCAAACACACCGCCATGATGTACAAGCCGCCCCACAGGGTCAGCCGGGTCAGCACCTTGTCCAGGTAATCGCCGGTTTGCTGGCCGGGCCGAATGCCCGGGATGAAAGCGCCCGCCTTCTTCAGATTCTCGGCGGTATCGCGCGCGTCATACACCAAGGCCACGTAGAAGAACGCAAAGCCGATGATCAGCAACGCGAACAGCAGCACGTGCAGCGGCTGACCGTAGCCGAGGATGGCGGCGATCCTCTGGAGCGTACGCTGGATGAGATTGGGGTTCGGGCTGTTGCCGAAGAACTGCGCAATGGTGGCCGGAAACACCAGCAAGCTGGAGGCGAAGATCGGCGGAATCACGCCCGACATGTTCAGCTTGAACGGCAGGTGCGTGCTTTGACCCTGCATCATGCGCCGGCCCACCTGCCGCTTGGCGTAGTTCACCTGGATCTTGCGTTGCGCGCGCTCCACGAATACACAGAACAGCGTGACCAGTACGACGACCACCAGGATCAACAGCACGATCAGCGGGTTCATCTCTCCGGAGCGCACCATTTCCAACGTGTTGCCTATGGCGCGCGGCAGTCCCGCGACGATGCCGGCCACGATGATCATGGTGATGCCGTTGCCGATGCCGCGCTCGGTGATCTGTTCCCCCAGCCACATGACGAAAATCGTGCCGGTGGTGATCGACACCGTGGCGATGAACAGGAACTGGGGGCCGGGATTCGGCACGAGATTGCCGCCCGAGTTCTGAATCGCCAACGCCGCGCCGAAACCCTGGAAAGCCGCGAGGAACACCGTGCCAATGCGCGTGTACTGCATCAATTTGCGCCGCCCGGACTCGCCGTCCTTGCGGATCTGCGCCCACGGCGGATAGACCATCGAGGCCATTTGAACGATGATCGAGGCGGTGATGTAGGGCATCACGTTGAGGGCGAAAATGCTGAACCGCTGCAACGCGCCGCCGGAGAACATGTTGAACATGCCGAGGAGCGTGCCCTGCTGTCCCGAAAAGAATGTGGCGAAGCGCGCGGCATCGATGCCCGGCACCGGAATGAACGTACCCACGCGATACACCACCAGCGCGCCCAACAGGAACCACAGACGCTTGCGCATTTCGGCGAAGCGCGTCATGTCTCCTAGTGCCGCTGCGGCATTGGTGCTCGAAGTAGCCATGGGATCTCTTTACGCCTCGAAGCGGCCGCCGGCCCCTTCCACCGCGCCCCTGGCGCCTTTGGTCGCGGTAATCGCTTTATCCTTGATGACATAGGCCGCGGTCACCGCGCCCGACAGAATGATCTTGACCCGCTGCGTGTGTTGCGGCACCAAGTTCGCCGCGATCAATCCCGCGAGCGTGACCTCGCCCGCCGCGACGCGCATCAAATCGTCGAGCGTGAGCTCGGCGCGCGACGCCTTCATGGCCGACCGGAACCCGGTCTTCGGCAGTCGCCGCTGCAGCGGCATCTGACCGCCTTCGAATCCGACCTTGTGATAGCCGCCCTTGCGCGCGCGCTGTCCCTTGACGCCACGGCCGCAGGTCTTGCCCTGACCGGCGGATGCGCCTCGCCCCACTCGCAAGCGTTCCCGCTTGGAGCCCTCGCTCGGCTTGATGGTATTTAACCGCATTTCAGACTCACTTCTGCGAAGACCAAGTAGGCGCGGAATCCACCGAGGATCCCAAACCCGACGCGGGCTCGATCTTGAGCATGTGGCTCGCCGTATTCATCATGCCGCGATTCGACGCAGTATCCGCCACCACGACGCTGTGCCCGATCCTGCGCAAACCCAAGCCGCGAGCCGAATTGCGGATATTGGCCAGCTGACCGGCCATGCTCTTGATCAAGGTGACTCTGACTGACTTGTCGGTCATGTCTTCTAGCCCACGATTTCCGCGACGCTCTTGCCGCGCTTGGCCGCAATGTCATCCGGCGTACGCAACTTACCGAGCGCATCCATGGTGGCGCGCACCACGTTGATGGGGTTGCGCGACCCGTAGCTCTTGGCGAGCACGTTACGCACCCCGGCACATTCGAATACCGCGCGCATGCCCCCGCCGGCGATCACGCCCGTACCGTCCGCGGCGGGCTGCATGTAGACACGCGTGGTTCCATGCCGTCCTTTGACCGCGTAGAACAGAGTATCGTTCTTCAAAGATACGGTGACCAGGCTCTTGCGTGCCTGCATCATCGCCTTCGAAATTGCGACGGGCACCTCGCGCGCCTTGCCGTAGCCAAAGCCGACGCGCCCGGCGCCGTCACCCACGACGGTGAGCGCGGTGAAGCCGAACTGTTTGCCGCCCTTGACCACCTTCGCAACACGGTTCACGGCGACCAGCTTTTCGAGCAGGTCATCGCCGGACATCGGTTTTTCTACTCTCGCCATAATGCCTCTTCGGTTAGAACTCAAGACCCGCTTCGCGTGCGGCCTCTGCGAGCGCCTTGACGCGCCCGTGATACATAAAGCCGGAACGGTCGAAAGCAACCTTGGCGATGCCCTTGACCTTGGCGCGCTGCGCAATGGCGCGGCCGACCGCCTTGGCAGCTTCGATATTGCCGGTGGTCTTCAATTCGCCCCGCACGTCCTTCTGCAAGGTCGAGGCGGCGACCAGAACCTTGTCGCCCTCGGGCGCGAAAATCTGCGCATAGATGTGCTGCGGCGTGCGATGCACCGAGAGCCGCAGGGCTCTGAGCTCCTTGATCTTTACTCGGCCCCGCAGCGCGCGGCGCAGCCGGGTGTCTCGTTTGTCTAGCTTCATGTCCTTACTTCTTCTTCGCTTCTTTCAGCGAAATCTTCTCGTCCAAATACTTCACGCCCTTGCCCTTGTACGGCTCCGGCGGCCGAAAGCTGCGGATCTCGGCCGCCGTCTGGCCGACCCGTTGGCAATCAATGCCTTTGACGGTAATTTCGGTCTGGCTCGGCGTTTCGATCGTCACACCCTCCGGGATCGCGTAATTGATCAGATGCGAGTAACCGAGCGTCAAGGTCAGGGTCTTGGCCTGCACGGCAGCGCGATAGCCGACGCCCACGAGTTCGAGCTTCTTCTCATACCCCCTGGTCACGCCGGTAACCATATTTGCGAGGTGAGCTCGCGTCGCGCCCGCGACGGCATCCAGCCCTTCCGCCGTGGAATTGGCCTCGACCTCGAGGCGCTTGTCCTTAAGCTCGACCTTGATGCCGCTCTTGAGCGAGAGCGTCAGCGAACCCTTGGCGCCCTTCACCGTCACGGCGCCGGCACCGATCGTGGCGCTGACGCCCGACGGCAGATCTACCGGCTTTTTTGCAACTCGAGACATTTTTAAATCCTACCTACGCGTTCAAACCCTACCGCGACGCTCTTGAACAAGCCTATTGGACTACGAACAGCACTTCACCGCCCGTGCCCGCCGCGCGCGCTTTGGCGTCGGACATGATGCCCTGGGGCGTTGAGATAACAGCCACTCCCAAGCCGCCGAGGACCTTGGGCAGTTCGTCTTTGCCGCGATAGATGCGCAGTCCCGGACGGCTGATCCGCTCGATGCGATCGATGACCGGCCGGCCGTCGTGATACTTCAGTTCGATGGTGAGGGTGCTCTTCGCACCGCTCGAGTCAACGCCGTAAGCGCCGATGTAGCCTTCCTCTTTCAAAACTTTGAGGATGGCCAGCTTCAGCTTCGAAGCGCCCACGCCTACAGTCGGCTTACCGGCGGACTGCGCGTTGCGAATCCGCGTCAGAAGATCGGCGATCGGATCAGTCATGCTCATTGTGCGCGCCTCACCAACTCGCCTTCGATAGACCCGGGATCTCGCCCCGACTGGCCGCCTCGCGCAGCTTGGTGCGCGCCAAGCCGAACTTGCGGTACACGCCGCGCGACCGGCCGGTGATGGAACAGCGGTTGCGTTGCCGCGTTGCGGCTGCATCGCGCGGCTGCCGCTGCAGTTCGGCCTGCGCGGCAGCGCGCTCTTCCGGCCCGGTCTTCGGGTCGCGGATCAGCTCTTTGAGCTCGGCGCGTCGGGCGGCGTATTTCTTCGCTACCTTGAGGCGGCGCTTCTCGCGCATGAGCATATTCGTCTTGGCCATGGGCTATCCCTACTTGCGGAACGGAAAGTTGAAGGCTTCTAACAACGCGCGCCCGTCCCTATCATCGTGCGCCGACGTAGAGATGGTGATGTCCATCCCACGAATTTGATCGATTTGGTCGTATTGAATTTCGGGGAAAATGATCTGCTCTTTGACGCCCAGGCTGTAGTCGCCGCGACCGTCGAAGGAGCGGGCGCTGATGCCGCGAAAATCGCGAATTCGCGGGATCGCTATGTTGACGAGGCGATCCAAAAACTCGTACATGCGCGCCCCGCGCAAGGTCACTTTGCAGCCGATCGCCTGGCCGTCGCGCACCTTGAAGGTGGCTACCGACTTCTTCGCCTTCGTCACGGCGGGCTTCTGGCCGGTGATCTTTGCAAGGTCCGCGGTAGCCGCGTCCATGACCTTCTTATCGGCCACCGCCTCGCCCACGCCCATGTTGACCGTGATTTTCACAATGCGAGGAACCTGCATCGCGTTTTTCAGCCCCAAGCTCTGCTTGAGCTCCGGCACGATCTTCTCGCGATAAATCTGTTGCAGTCTTGCCACGTCGTTCACCACGCTACTTGGAATCGACCATTTCTTTGTTCGACTTGAATACGCGCACCTTGCGGCCGTCGGCAAGCGACTTGAAGCCCACGCGGTCTCCCTTCTGCGTGGCGGGGTTGAAGATCAGCACATTCGAGACGTGCAGGGGCGCTTCGCGCTCGATGATGCCCCCCTGCACGCCCATTTGCGGATTCGGACGCTGGTGTTTCTTCGACATATTGAGCCCCTCGACCCGCACGCGATCGCCGGCCAACACTTCGATGACGGCGCCGCGGCGTCCCTTGTCTCGACCGGCGATGAGGATCACCGTGTCGCCTTTGCGTATCTTTTTCATGACTGTCTCATGGGCTTCGCCCAAACTTTCCTGCGGGTTTGCGTAAGAGCGCAAACCCGCTCCGATAGCCGGCGCTGCGCGCCGGATTGAAGAGCCGTTTCACAGTACTTCCGGGGCGAGCGAGATAATCTTCATGAACTGCACATTGCGCAATTCGCGCGTCACGGGTCCGAAAATACGCGTGCCGATCGGCTCGAGTTTGTTGGTGAGCAGAACCGCTGCGTTGCTATCGAAGCGAATCAACGAGCCGTCCGCACGGCGCACTCCGCTGCGCGTGCGCACGACCACGGCGTCATACACCTCGCCCTTCTTGACCTTGCCGCGCGGAATCGCATCCTTGACGCTCACCTTGATGACATCGCCCACCGCGGCATAGCGACGCTTCGAGCCGCCGAGGACCTTGATGCACATCAATCGCTTGGCGCCGCTGTTGTCGGCCACGTTGAGTATGGTTCGCATCTGAATCATGTCGGTCCCTTATTCGGCTCGCGCGCGTTCTACGACGCGCACCAGCACCCATGATTTGCGCCGCGATATGGGTCTGCACGGCCTGATGGACACCGTGTCGCCCTCCTGGCACTCGTTATTCGCATCATGCGCCAGCAGTTTGGTGGTGCGACGGATGTACTTGCCGTAGGTCGGGTGCTTGACCAGACGCTCGACCGACACGGCGATGGTCTTGTCCATTTTGTTGCTGACGACCTTGCCCGTGAGCAATCGCTGGCCGGTCACCGCCGCCCCGGTCGGGGCGTCGCCCGGCTCCTGCACGGTCGTTTCTGTTGTCGTCGACATCAAACCTTACCTCCGCGCACGCTCACTTGCGCAAGCACCGTCTTTACGCGCGCTATGTTCTTGCGCACCTTCGCGAATTGGTCGGGCTTTGCCGCCTGGCCGGTGGCCCGCGCCATACGCAGATTGAATTGTTCGCGGCGCAACTTGAGCAGCTCCTCGCCGAGAACTTCGGGCGCCTTCGCGCGCAAATCCTTCGCCTTCATGTCGGCACCCTCATGTTCGAAACTTCATGATCGCACTTGGCGCTTGACGAACGCCGTCGACACCGAGAGCTTCGCCGAGGCCAGGCGAAACGCCTCGCGCGCGATCTCCTCGCTCATGCCCTCGATCTCGAAGAGCACCTTGCCGGGCAGCACCCGGGCGACCCAGTACTCGACGTTGCCCTTGCCTGAGCCCATTCGCACCTCGAGCGGCTTCTGCGTGATCGGCACATCCGGAAACACCCGGATCCAAATACGGCCGCCGCGCTTCACGTAGCGCGAAATGGCGCGCCGCGCCGCCTCGATTTCGCGGGCTGTCATGCGGCATCGGTCGGTGGCTTTGAGGCCGTATTCGCCGAACGCGACGGAATTGCCGCGCTGCGCGCTGCCCGAGATCCTGCCCTTGAACTGTTTGCGGAACTTGCTCCGCTTCGGCTGCATCATGTGTGATTAACCGGCGGCCGGCGCTGCGGCCTCGGCGACTTTCGCCCCCGCCTCGGCATCGGCCTCGGGCCCCTCAGCTTCCGGTTGGTCGAACACTTCGCCTTTGAATATCCAAACCTTGATGCCGATCACGCCGTACGTCGTCTGCGCTTCCGCGAGCCCGTAGTCGATGTCGGCGCGGAATGTGTGCAAGGGAACCCGCCCTTCACGATTGCTTTCCGTCCGCGCGATCTCCGATCCGTTCAATCGGCCTGAAATGCGCACTTTGATGCCCAAGGCGCCGGAGCGCATGGTGTTGGTCACGGCGCGCTTCATGGCGCGGCGGAACATCACGCGCTTTTCGAGCTGCTGCGAGATCCCCTCAGCAACCAACTTGGCGTCGAGTTCGGGCTTGCGAATCTCGGCGATGTTGAGCCGCACGTCCTGCATGGTCATTCCCAAAATCTTCGCGACCGTCGTGCGCAGCTTCTCGATATCCTCGCCTTTTTTGCCGATCACGATCCCCGGCCGCGCCGTGTGGATCGTGATGTTGGCGCGGCGCGCGGCGCGCTCGATGTGAATGCGGCTGACCGACGCGTCGGCGAGCTTTTTGCTCAAGTACTGCCGCACCAGGAAATCGGTGTGGATGTTCGAGGCAAACGTTTTGGAGCCGGCATACCACTTCGACGACCAGTCGCGCGTGATGCCGAGGCGAATTCCTATCGGATTTACTTTCTGACCCATGCTTGTTTTCCTAGGAGGGCTCTCGCTTGCCGTCGGACACTTGAACCAGGATATGACTGCTGCGCTTGGCGATGCGCACGCCGCGCCCCTTGGCACGCGCATGGAAACGCTTGAGCATCGGCGCCGCATCGACTTCGACCCGCGTCACCTTGAGATCATCGACATCGGCATTGAAGTTGTTGTAGGCATTGGCGATGGCCGAATCGAGCACCTTGAGCACGATTTTGGCGCCCTTCTTCGGCATGAACTTCAAGGTGTTCACCGCGAGCGTCGCGGACTTGCCGCGAATCGTATCCACCACCAAACGACACTTCTGCGGCGAAATGCGTGCGTTCCGCAATACGGCTTTGGTCTGCATGCCCTACTCCGCCACCGACACTTTTCTGTCGCCGGAATGCGCTTTGAACGTGCGCGTGGGCGCAAACTCGCCGAGCTTGTGGCCGACCATGTTCTCCGACACCAACACCGGTACATGCAGACGGCCGTTGTGCACGGCGATGGTCAGGCCGACCATGTCGGGAATGATCATGGAGCGACGAGACCACGTCTTGATCGGACGGCGATCATTCTTCTGACTCGCAGCTTGCACCTTCTTGGCCAAATGCAAATCCACGAATGGTCCCTTCTTGAGCGAACGAGGCACTGATACTCTCCTACAGTCGTTTGTTCTTGCGGCGCTGGACGATCATGCCGTCCGTGCGCTTGTTGTGACGCGTCTTCTTGCCCTTGGTCTGCAGGCCCCAAGGGCTCACGGGATGCGGGTTACCTTGGCCGGATTTGCCCTCTCCGCCGCCGTGCGGGTGGTCGACCGGGTTCATCACGACGCCGCGCACCGTGGGACGCACGCCGAGCCAGCGCACGGCGCCGGCCTTGCCGAAAACGCGCAGGTTGTGCTCATCGTTACCCACCTCGCCGATGGTGGCGCGGCAATCGACATGGACCTTGCGAATCTCGCCCGACTTCAATCGCACGCTGGCATGCAACCCTTCACGCGCTGCGTATTGGGCGGATCCGCCGGCACTGCGCGCCAATTGGCCGCCTTTGCCGACCTTCAGCTCGATGTTGTGCACGGTGCTGCCGACCGGAATGTGCCGCAGCGGCAACGCATTGCCCGCTTTGATGGGCGCATCGGCCCCCGAGCGGATTTCATCACCGGCCTGGACGCCCTTGGGCGCCAAGATGTAACGGCGTTCGCCGTCTCTGTAGAGCACCAATGCGAGATGCGAAGTCCGGTTCGGATCATATTCGAGCCGCTCGACCACTCCCGGAATGCCGTCCTTGTCACGCTTGAAATCGACGATCCGGTACCGCTGCTTGTGGCCGCCGCCGATATGACGCGTGGTCTGCCGACCAGAATGGTTGCGCGCACCGGTGCGATTCTTCTTGACGGTCAATGACTCGAGCGGTCCGCCCTTGTGCAAGTGCGAGCGATCGATCTTGACCACGAAGCGCGTGCCCGGGGAAGTCGGCTTCATTTTAATGAGTGCCATGGCGTTGAGCCCTTACTTCGCTGCGCCGGTGAAGTCGATCGACTGCCCGGCTTCCAAACGTACGTAAGCTTTCTTGTAGCCGCTGCGCTTTCCGGCCACATTCTTGAAGCGACGGGTCTTGCCCGGCTTGTTGAGCATATTGACGCCTTCGACTTTGACTTCGAACATCAGTTCGACGGCGTGCTTCACTTCGGCCTTCGACGCATCGTCACGCACGCGAAACACATATTGATTCGCCTTCTCGGTGACGGTCGCCGCCTTTTCCGACACGTGCGGCTGGACCAGCACCGCCATCAATCGTTCCTTATTCATTCGCGCCTCCGAGACGCTGTTCGAGCAACTTCAAAGCGCCGACCGTGGCGATCACTTTGTCGTGCTTGATCAGACTCAAGGGATCGAGCGAGGCAACCGGCATCACTTCCACATGCGGCACGTTGCGCGCGGCCAGGAACAGCTTCTCCTCGTAGGCCTCGACCAGGATCAGCGCCCGAGTCAGGCCGAGTTCGGCCAGCTTGGCGATCAGCAGCTTGGTCTTCGGCGCGCTCACCTGGAGCGACTCCACCGCCACGAGACGATCTTGGCGAACCAACTCCGACACCATGGATTGCATCGCGGCGCGATACATCTTGCGATTCACCTTCTGCGAGAAATCACGCTGCCGCGCAGCGAATGTGCGGCCGCCGCCGACCCAAATCGGGCTGCGAATGGAGCCTTGGCGCGCCTGACCCGTGCCTTTCTGGCTCCAGGGCTTCCTGCCACCGCCGCGCACTTCGGCACGAGTCTTCTGCGCTTTGGTGCCCGCGCGCCCCGCGGCCATGTAGGCGGTCACGACCTGATGAACGAGTGCTTCGTTGTACGCGCGGCCGAACGCGACGTCCGACAACTGGATTTCGCTTGCGGTGGCTGCATTCTTCAACTGGAGCTTCATGGCGGTCACTTCTTCTCGGCTTTGGCGGCGCCTTTCGCGGGCGCAGCGGCCTTCGCAGGCGCAGCGGCCTTCGCAGGCGCAGCGGCCTTGGCGGCAGTCGGAGCCTTCTGCGGCATGAGGCGCCTGCGGCGTCCGTGAGATGCCGCCTTGACGGATGGGCGCACGATCACGCGGCCGCCTTCCGAACCCGGCACCGCGCCGCTGATCAGCAGCAGGTTGCGGGGAACGTCGACTTCCACGATGCGCAGGTTTTCAATGGTGCGGTTGCGCACGCCCATGTGGCCCGACATGCGCTTGCCCTTGAACACGCGGCCCGGCGTCTGACGCTGTCCGATGGAGCCCGGTGCGCGATGCGACAAGGAATTGCCGTGGCTCGCCATGCCGCCCGCAAAATTGTGCCGCTTCATGGTGCCGGCGAACCCCTTACCCAGAGTGGTACCGGTCACGTCGACAATCTGCCCGACCGTAAACATGTCGACTTTCAACTCGGCGCCGGCGGCGAGCGACTCGCCTTCATTTTTGTTTAAGCGGAATTCCTGGGAGATGCTCCCAGCGGCGACGTTCGCCTTCGCGAAATGTCCCGCCAACGGCTTCGGCACGCGCGACGGACGGCGGCTGCCGACGGTGACCTGGACCGCACGGTAACCGTCGGTTTTTTCGCTCTTGACTTGCGAAATGCGATTGGGCAACGCCTCGACGACCGTCACGGGCACGGTCACACCGGCGTCGGTGAATACACGGGTCATGCCGCACTTGCGGCCAACCAGACCGATGGTCATTTTCAATCCTCACACCGCGAGAGTGCCGATGGGCTCCCGCTTTCGTTGCAATCAGCCGGCGGTTTGGGTACGCGAGACCCCAGGACCCTTGGCTTTCACTTCAGGGGGCTGCCCCTTGAAGTGGTTTCCGTTGGATAACTGGCGTCGGCACCCACGCGCTCCGACCTTAAAAAATGGACGGCGGAGTATACCCGAAACCGGCGGCTGTTCAAGCCCGCCCACGGTAACCTTGTCGATGTCCGGACATCGGGCGTTTCTCTCGCCCGTCCGCGTTAATCGCGACGTTTCGTGCGCTATCCCCCTAATTCGCCTGCCGGGGGCCTGAAAACACGAAATCCATTTAAACCGCCGCGGCACTCGCTAGTTCAGCTTGATTTGGACGTCGACGCCCGCCGGCAGTTCCAGCTTCATCAGCGCGTCGACGGTCTTGTCCGTCGGATTCAAGATGTCCATCAGGCGCTTGTGGGTGCGGATCTCGTACTGATCACGCGCGTCCTTGTCGCCATGGGGCGATACCAAGACCGTGAAACGCTCCATCTTGATGGGCAACGGAACCGGACCCTTGACGGTTGCTCCCGTGCGTTTCGCGGTATCGACAATCTCGCGCGCCGACTTATCGATCAAGCGATGATCGAAGGCCTTCAAGCGGATACGAATGTTCTGATTTGCCATGTTTAATAACTTTCCAGGCGCTACGCGCCAAAATTAACGGGGCCGAAACGGCCGCCCGACTTGCCAGGCGCTGCGCGCCGAAATTAACGGGGCCGAAACGGCCCCGACCGTTGGTCGCCCGCGCGGGCGGCAAGAGAAAACCTTCATGCGATCACCTTGGACACCACGCCCGCGCCGACCGTCTTGCCGCCCTCGCGGATCGCAAAGCGCAGCCCCTGCTCCATCGCAATCGGCGCAATCAGCTCCACCACAATCTTGATGTTGTCCCCCGGCATCACCATCTCGGTCCCCGCCGGCAGCTCCACCGCCCCCGTCACATCCGTGGTGCGAAAGTAAAACTGCGGCCGGTAGCCCTTGAAGAAGGGCGTGTGCCGCCCGCCCTCCTCCTTCGTCAGCACGTACACCTCGGCCTCAAACTTGGTGTGCGGATTGATGCTCCCGGGCTTGCACAGCACCTGCCCGCGCTCCACTTCCTCGCGCTTCGTGCCCCGCAACAGCACCCCCACGTTGTCCCCCGCCTGCCCCTCATCCAAGAGCTTGCGAAACATCTCCACCCCCGTGCAGGTGGTCTTCTGCGTCGCGCGGATCCCGACAATCTCCACCTCATCGTTCACCTTCACCACACCGCGCTCAATCCGCCCCGTCACCACCGTGCCGCGCCCGGCAATCGAGAACACATCCTCCACCGGCATCAAAAACGCCCCGTCAATCGCCCGCTTCGGCACCGGAATGTAGTCATCGAGCGCCTGCACCAGCTTCAATACCGAGGGCACCCCAATCTCGCTCCCATCCCCCTCCAGCGCCTTCAACGCCGAGCCCGTGATGATCGGCGTCTTGTCCCCGGGAAACTTGTAAATCGAGAGCAAATCCCGCACCTCCAGCTCCACCAGCTCCAACAGCTCCGCATCATCGACCATGTCCGCCTTGTTCAAATACACCACGATGTACGGCACCCCCACCTGGCGGGCCAGCAAAATGTGCTCGCGCGTCTGCGGCATCGGCCCATCGGCCGCCGAGACCACCAAAATCGCCCCGTCCATCTGCGCCGCTCCCGTGATCATGTTCTTCACGTAGTCCGCGTGCCCAGGACAGTCCACGTGCGCGTAGTGGCGCGCCGCGCTCTGATACTCCACGTGCGCCGTGGCAATCGTAATCCCGCGCGCACGCTCCTCCGGCGCCTTGTCAATCTGGTCGTAGGCCTTGAACTCCCCGCCAAATCGCTCCGCCATCACCTTCGTCAGCGCCGCCGTCAAGGTCGTCTTGCCATGGTCCACATGCCCAATCGTCCCCACGTTCACGTGCGGCTTCGTTCGCTCAAACTTCCCCTTCGACACGGCAAGTACCCCTTAAATGTGAAATAGGAAAATGAAATAACAATGCAGGCGTTTGGACTCTTAAGAAGCCTTCTTCATGACCGCTTCGGCAACGTTGCTCGGCACTTCCATGTACTTCGCGAATTCCATCGTGTAGTTCGCCCGGCCCTGACTCATGGAGCGCATTGCCGTGGAGTACTGGAACATCTCGGCCAGCGGCACTTCCGCAGTCACCACCTTGCCGGACGGAGAATCTTCCATGCCGATAATCTGGCCCCGGCGGCGATTCAAGTCGCCGACGATGTCGCCGTAATAATCCTCCGGCGTCACGACTTCGACCTTCATGATGGGCTCGAGCAACACCGGTTTGGCCCTGCGGAAACCCTCCTTGAAGCCGATGGAGCCCGCGATCTTGAAGGCCATTTCGTTCGAATCGACATCATGATACGAGCCGTCGAAAATCGTGACCTTGACGTCGACGATCGGATAGCCGGCGATCACGCCGGTCTGGACGGCCTCTTGAACCCCCTTATCCACCGCCGGGATGAACTCGCGCGGCACCACGCCGCCGACGATGCCATTGACGAATTCGTAGCCTTTGCCGGGTGCCTGAGGTTCGATCCTCAGCCACACGTGGCCATATTGACCGCGGCCGCCGGTCTGGCGCACGAACTTGCCTTCCGATTCGACGCTGCTGCGGATGGTCTCGCGATAGGCTACCTGCGGCTTGCCGACGTTGGCCTCCACTTTGAATTCTCGCTTCATGCGATCGACGATGATTTCCAGATGCAACTCGCCCATGCCGGAAATGATGGTCTGCCCCGATTCTTGGTCCGTGTGCACGCGAAACGACGGATCTTCCTTCGCAAGACGTTGCAGCGCGAGGCCCATCTTCTCCTGATCGACCTTGGTCTTCGGCTCCACGGCCACCGAGATCACGGGCTCGGGAAACTCCATTTTTTCCAGAATGATGACCTTTTCCGGATCGGACAGCGTATCGCCGGTGGTCACATCTTTCAGGCCTACGGCCGCGGCAATGTCGCCGGCGCGGACCTCTTTGATTTCGGAGCGCTCGCTGGCGTGCATTTGCAGCAGCCGGCCGATTCGCTCATTGCGGCTCTTGTTCGGCACGAACACTTGGTCGCCTGAATTCAGCGTGCCGGAATATACTCGGAAGAACGTGAGATTACCCACGAACGGGTCGTTCAAAATTTTGAAGGCCAGCGCAGAGAAGGGCTGGGCATCGTCGGCCTTGCGCGTCATGGGCTCGCCGCGCTCGCTCTGGCCCTTGACCGGGGGCACGTCGACGGGCGAAGGCATGTATTCGACGATGGCATCGAGCACCGCCTGTACGCCCTTGTTCTTGAAGGCCGAGCCGCAGGTCACGAGGCATATCTCATTCTTCACCGCGCGGGCGCGTAAGCCTCGTTTGATTTCCGCGTCGCTGAGATCGCCGCTCTCCAGATACTTGTTGAGCAAATCGTCGGCGCCTTCGGCGGCCGCTTCGATCATGTTGCCGCGCCACTCCTCGCACTCCTTGCGCATGGCAGAGGGGATATCGCGGTATTCAAATTTCATGCCCTGGGTTTCATCGTCCCAAAAGATGGACTTCATCTTGATGAGATCGACCACGCCGACGAAGCCATCTTCCGCGCCGACCGGCAGTTGAATGGGCACCGGGTTGCCGCGCAGCCGCGTCCTGATCTGCTCGACGCAGCGCAAGAAATTCGCGCCGGCGCGGTCCATTTTGTTGACGAACGCGACCCGCGGCACGCCGTACTTGTTCATTTGACGCCACACCGTCTCCGACTGCGGCTGCACCCCCGATACCGCGCAGTACACGGCGACCGCCGAGTCCAATACGCGGAGGCTCCGTTCCACTTCGATGGTGAAATCGACGTGTCCGGGCGTATCGATGATGTTGATGCGATGTTCGGGAAAGCTCTTGTCCATTCCCTTCCAGAAGCAGGTGGTCGCTGCCGCCGTGATCGTGATGCCGCGTTCCTGCTCCTGTTCCATGTAGTCCATGACCGCCGCGCCGTCATGCACTTCGCCGATTTTGTGCGACACACCCGTATAGAACAGGATACGCTCGGTCGCGGTCGTCTTTCCCGCGTCAATGTGCGCAGAGATACCGATGTTGCGATATCGCTCGATGGGCGTCGTACGTGCCAAGATGTTTCCCAGGCGCTTACGCGCCGAATTCAACGGGGTCGAAGCGACCCCGTATTGCCATGCGCTTCGCGCACCTTCCAACGGGGCCGAAGCGGCCCCGTATTGCCATGCGCTTCGCGCACCTTCCAACGGGGTCGAAGCGACCCCGTATTGCCATGCGCTTCGCGCACCTTCCAACGGGGTCGAAGCGACCCCGTCCGATAAATCTCAATATAAGGCCTGGCCGGAGCATTACCAGCCCCCGGGCGCTACCAGCGGTAGTGCGCGAACGCCTTATTGGCCTCGGCCATGCGGTGAGTATCTTCACGCTTGCGCACCGCGGCGCCGCGATTCTCGGCAGCTTCCATTAATTCGGCAGCAAGGCGATGCGCCATGGATTTCTCGCTGCGGTCCGTCGCCGCTTCGATGACCCAACGCATCGCAAGCGTCTGGCGGCGATTGGCGCGTACTTCGACGGGTACTTGATACGTGGCGCCGCCAACGCGGCGCGACTTGACTTCGACGACCGGCTTCACGTTGTCGAGCGCCTGCTGCAGCAAGGCGATCGCATCGCCGCCGGCACGACCGGTTTTGTCACCGATGCGGTCGATGGCGCCGTAAACGATCTTTTCGGCAACCGACTTCTTGCCGCGCTCCATCACCATGTTGATGAATTTGGCCAACATATCGTTGCCGAACTTGGGGTCCGGAAGGATCGTGCGATGGGGTGCTGCAGCTCTGCGGGACATGGAATACCTTCGTGCCTTAACTGTGGCTCATTCTTCGCGGGCTCATTTCTTCGGCCGCTTGGCGCCGTACTTGGAGCGTCCCTGCCGACGGTCGCCGACGCCGGCACAATCGAGCGCGCCCCGGATCGTGTGATAGCGAACTCCCGGCAGATCCTTGACACGGCCGCCGCGGATCAAGACCACCGAGTGCTCTTGCAAATTGTGGCCTTCGCCACCGATGTAACTCGACACCTCGTAGCCATTGGTCAAGCGCACGCGGCATACCTTGCGCAGCGCGGAATTCGGCTTCTTCGGCGTGGTCGTATATACCCGCGTGCACACACCGCGCTTCTGCGGCGAGGCCGCCAATGCCGGAACCTTGGACTTCCAAGCGGGCTCATTGCGTCCGGTGCGAATCAGTTGGGTCGTCGTCGCCATAAATACCTTTTGAGAGCCAGACCGAGCAGTTGGCCCGTAGATCTTAAAAAAACCGTAAAGCAAGCCGCGCACCTAAGGCATAGGCGACAAGGGCCGGCGATTGTAGGAACCGGCTATGCGGGTGTCAAGGTAATTACCGCCCAGATCGCCGCCCGCATTGGCCCAGATCGCCGCCCTTTCGTCGCCTCGGGGACTGGGACGGTCGTCACGTTTCGGCGCGCCGCAATCGTGCAAAACGCGCCGAAACCCGCTTCTGTTAAAGATCGGCGCCAGATATCCGATATCTCCAAGCAATAACAGGCCGAACGCCCTGCCTGTTCGGCATGGAGTGTCGTGTGCTCGGACTACTAAGAAAATCTTCCGCTGCGAAAGGTCGTATCGGCCTCGCATTCGGCACCAACGAAGTTGCGGTCGCACTCGTACGGCGAGACAGCGGTACCCCGGTGCTCGAGCGCTGCGAGCTGCTGCCCATTGACCCGGCCGGCGGCGCCGACGCCGCGTCGGCGGCGATTCGCGCCGTGGGGCTGCCGCGCGTCCCGGTCAGCACGGTCCTGAGCGCGGACGACTACCAGCTGGCGCTCATCGAGGCGCCCGACGTACCCCCCGCCGAGCTGCGTGCTGCGATGCGCTGGCGCCTCAAGGAGACCATCGACTTTCGCGTTGAAGACGCGGTCATCGACGTCTTCGAGGTTCCCGACCAGAACCGCGGCGGGCACCGACGCATGATGTATGCCGTGGCGGCGCGGCGCGGCGCCATCGACCGGCACGCCAGCGCGCTGGCCGGGGTCCCGAGCTTCGATGTGGTGGACGTCCCGGAACTGTGCCTGCGCAATCTCGCAGCGCTCCTGCCGACGGCGGCGGCCGGCGTGGCGCTTCTGCACCTGGGCGAGAGCACGGCCAACATCGTCCTGGTGCGCGGCAAGACGTTCTATTTCGCCCGACAGATGGACTTGCAGGCCACCTTGCACATCACCCCCCGCAGCGACGGCGAGCGGCTGGATGCCGCCAGCGTCGTGCTCGAGCTGCAGCGCTCGCTGGACTACTACGAACGTCATTTCGATCAGCCGCCGATCACCCGGATCGCGGTATCCCCGGCCGGCCCGCGCGCCGCCGAACTCGCCCGGGATTTAGGGAGCGAAACCGGCTTCGAGGTCACCAGCCTCGATCTCAATGTGCTTCTGAGCTGCGCTGCGCCGATCGAGCCGGCCGCCCAGGCGACCTGTCTGCTGGCCGTCGGCGCCGCGCTTCGCGAGGAGCATCGCTCGCTCTAGATCAACGGCGCCATGGAACAACAAATCAATCTTTATCAGCCCATCCTCGGCGCCGAGAAGCGCCTGTTCTCGGCGCGCGCCATCGGCTTAGGTCTCGCCATCCTCGCCGTGTGTCTGGGCGGCCTCGCCGCATTCGGCGCGTGGCGCACCGGGCGCGTCGAGCGCTCGGTCGCGCTGCTCGAGGCGCAGCAGGCGGCGCAGCTGGCGACACTCGAGCGCGCCAGCGCGGCGCTGCAGCCGGGCCGCAGTCTCGCGGACCTGCAGGAGCAAGCCAAGAACTTGAGCGCCGACATCGCCGCTCGTCAGCGCGCGCTCGATCTGGTGCGCCTCGGCGCCGCATCGCCGGCGACCGGCTTCGCCGCCCGCCTCGAGGCGCTCGCCCGCCGGCAGCTCGACGGCCTGTGGCTGCACACCATCGTCGTCGGTTCGGCCGAAGGCCGGCTTGCGCTGCGCGGCGCTACGGTCGATCCGCAGCTGGTCCCAGCGTATCTCGCGGCGCTCGCCGAGGAACCAGCCCTCGCCGGCGTACGCTTCGATAAACTGGCCATGCGCCGCGCGAAGCGCGAGGAAGCGCCGGCGGAGCTCATGTTCGAGCTCGGCGCACCCGGCCTGAAATTTCCCCCGCCGGAGGCGCATCCATGATCGCGATCCACGCCGCTTTCGGGCGGGTGCGGCCGTTCATCGAACGGCTCGATGCCTTGACCCTGCGTGAGCGCGTCGTCATCTTCGGCGCCGGCGTCGCGCTGCTCTACATCGCCTGGCAGACGCTGCTCATGGATCCCTTGGGCGTGCGGGCAAAATCCGCGCAACAGCACCTCGCGGACGCGCGCCGGCAAACAGCGGTGATTGACGAGGTGGGCGCCGCCGCCTCCCAGAACCCGGCAGTCGCCGCCGCTCTGCGCAATCGCGCGCTCGCGGATCGCCTCGCCGCACTCGACGGGGAGCTCAACTCGGTGGCCCAGGGCTATGTGGCGCCCGAGCACATGACCGAGCTGCTGCGGCAGGTGCTGGCCGAGCAGCATGGACTGAAACTCGTCAGCCTCGCGAATCTGCCGGTGCGCAGCCTGTCGCAGCCCACAGCATCGCCCACGGATGCGCCCATCGCAGCGGATGACCGCGGCCCGTTTCTGCATCCGGTGGAGATGGTGGTTGAAGGAGACTATGGCAGCGTGGTCGCATACCTGCGCGCTCTCGAGGCCATGCCGTGGCGCATTCACTGGCAGCAGCTTGAGCTGAGCGCTGGCGAGTATCCCGTCAATCGGGTACGCATCGTCATCGGCGCCTTGAGCTTGTCGCGCTACTGGATGAGCGTATGAAGCGGCTGGCCGTCGGCATCGCAGGGCTCGGCCTCGCATTGACCGCCGGGGCCGACGGGGTGCCCGCCGGGCTGCGCGATCCGACGCGCCCGCCGCTTCCGCAAACCCACGCCGCGGCGCCGCAGGAGCCGGCACCCGTGCTCTCCGCTGTGCTGACGTTCGACGGCAAACGCACCGCGATCTTCAACGGCCGCCTGGTGCACTCGGGGTCGGTGGTCGGCGCGTACACGATCGAATCGGTGCTCGAGGATGGCGTGCGCTACCGCCATGCGAGCGAGACGCATGAGCTGCACCTCGCGCACACCGGATCCACGATGAAAAAGCCCGCGGCCGAAGCGCCGCCGGCGCCCAGCGGAGTCCAATGATGATGCACGCCAAGATGCTTGTTCCATTCGCCTTGCTGTGTGCGGGCCTCGCACTGCCCGTCCGCGCCGACGACCCCCGCTTCGACGTGGCGGTCATCGATGCGCCGGCACGCACCTTCTTCGAGGGTCTCGCCGACGGCACGCCGTACAACATCGTGCTCGAGCCGGACGTCGGCGGCAGCATTACCGTGAAAATGAAGCACGTCACCGTCGTCGAGGTCCTCGACGCGGTGCGCGATGCCTACGGCTACGATTACCGGCGCATCCCGTCCGGCTTCGTGATCGTATCGCCGGCGCTGCAGACGCGCCTGTTTCAAGTGAACTACATCGATCTCGAGCGCCGCGGCACCTCGCGCACGCGGGTCTCGTCGGGGCAGGTCGGCCAGAGCACCAATCCGCAAATCGTCGGCGGGACGGTGTCGGGCATGGGCACCGAATCCCAGCAGGGTTTGAGCGAGCCGCCGGGCGTGGTGTTCAACGCCACCCAGGGTGCGAAGGAAGCCGATCAGCACGTCAAGGAGATCACCGGCACCAGCGTCTCGACCCGCTCTTCCTCCGACTTCTGGCCCGAGCTCGAAGCCAGCCTGCGCAACCTGGTCGGCAGCGCGGGCGGCCGCACGGTCGTCATCAACGCCGAGTCCGGCCTGATCGCGGTGCGTGCGACTCCGCGCGAGCTGCGCGACGTGCAGCAGTTCCTCGACAAGATCCAGCAGATTGCCACGCGCCAGGTGATCATCGAGGCGAAGATCATCGAGGTCGAACTGTCGAACGCGTTCCAGGCCGGCATCAACTGGGCCGCCATCGCGAAGAACGGCAACAGCACCTACAGCGGCTTCCAGACCGGCCCGCAAAACGGTTTCGGCAGCAACAATCTGCAGCTCCTGAATCAGCCGTCGCAGTCGGTGACGGTGGGGCCCGGAAATCCCATCACCAGCGTGGTCACCAACACGATCGGCGGCGCGTTCGCGCTCGCCGTCGACACCGGCAGCTTCAGCTCCTACATCGAGGCGCTCGCCACGCAAGGCAAGACCACGGTGCTGTCGAGCCCCCGGGTATCGACGCTCAACAACCAGAAAGCCGTCATCAAGGCGGGCGACGATGAGTACTTCGTGACCGGCGTATCGAGCAACACGGTGGTGGGCACCTCCTCCTCGACGGCCAACAATCTCGACCTTGCGCCCTTCTTTTCGGGCGTCGCGCTCGACGTGACCCCGCAGCTGTCCTACGACGGACAGATCATTCTGCACATTCACCCGACGGTGAGCGTCGTGACCCCGAAGTCCCTGACGGTCACCATCGCCGGCACCGGCGTCAACGGCGGCAGCGGCACGACCACCCTGCCGCTCGCCTACAGCCAGGTGCGCGAGTCGGACAGCGTGGTCACGGCGAAGAGCGGCCAGCTGATCGTGATCGGCGGCCTGATGCAGAAGAGCCACAGCTATCAGGACTACCGCATTCCGGTGCTCGGCGACATCCCGCTGATCGGCAACCTCTTCAAGAGCCAGCAGAAGATCGACGACCACACCGAGCTCGTCATATTGCTGCGGCCGATCGTCGTCGACAGCGATTCGCAATGGACGCAGCTGACCGGCGAAGAAGTGGACCAGGCCGCCAGGATCGATCCGAAGGTGCGCGGCAGCGCGCAGTGAGCACCACCGTCTCATGACCGTCAAACGCAGAATCCGGCTCGGGGAGGTACTGGTTCAGCACAACGCCATTACCGAAGAGCAGCTGGCCGCGGCACTCACGGAGCAGCGGCGCTCGGGGCGCAAGCTCGGCCGCGTGCTGGCCGACCTGGGACTCATGTCCGAGTCCTCGCTGCACGATTTCCTGGCGAAGCATCTGCAGGTGCCGTTCGTGGATCTCAAGCAGGCGCGGGTTGACCGTGAGGCGGTTAAATTGCTGCCCGAGGCGCTGGCGCGCCGCTATCGCGCCATCGTGCTGCTGCAGGACGCCCGCGGGCTGCTGGTCGGCATGGCGGACCCGTCCGATATTCATGCCTACGACGAGCTGCAGGCGAGGCTCAAGCAGCCGATCCGCCTCGCGCTGGTGGGTGAAGCGGATTTCCTCAAGACGCTCGACGCCGTGTATCGCCAGACGGATGAGATCGCCTCGCTGGCCGAGGCCGTGCGCGACGACCTCAAGCAAGGGGACGTCGACATCGAACAGCTGTCGGCGGAGGAGAGTTCGCCCGATGCGCCGGTGATCAAGCTGCTGCAGACGATGTTCAACGATGCGATGCAGGCGCGCGCCTCGGACATCCACATCGAGCCGGGCGAGGGCAAGCTGCGCATCCGGCTGCGGGTCGACGGCGTCCTACAGGAACAGATGATCGAAGGGCAACGGGTGGCCAGCGCCCTGGTCACGCGGCTGAAGCTGATGTGCGGACTGGACATCGCCGAGAAGCGCTTGCCCCAGGACGGGCGCTTCAGCATGCGTGTTCGCGACGCCGCCGTCGATGTGCGCCTCGCGACCATGCCGACGACCCACGGCGAATCGGTGGTCATGCGTCTGCTCAGCCAGTCCACCGCGCTGCTGTCGCTCGAGAGGCTGGGCATGCCCGCGGCGACCGAGGCGCGTTTTCGCCGCCTGGTCGAGCGCAACGCCGGCATGGTGCTGGTGACCGGCCCGACCGGCAGCGGCAAGACCACGACCCTGTATGCGGCGCTCAACCACATCAACAAACCCGGCGTGAAGGTGATTACCGTCGAGGATCCGGTCGAGTACCGCCTCGACCGCATCACGCAGGTCCAGGTGCTGCCCAAGATCGGCCTCGACTTCGCACGCGTGCTGCGCACCGCGCTGCGCCAGGATCCCGACATCATCCTGGTCGGCGAAATGCGCGACCGAGAGACTGTGGAGATCGGCTTGCGCGGCGCAATGACCGGTCACTTCGTGTTTTCGACGCTGCACACCATCAATGCGGTCGCGACCGTCAACCGGCTGCTCGATATGGGTGCGCCGGGTTACATGATCGCGGCGGCGGTTCACGGCGTGGTCGCACAGCGGCTGGTGCGCCGCGTGTGTACCGACTGCGCGCAAGCAGCGATGCCGACGGCGAACCAGATCGCCTGGCTCGCCACATGCCGCCCCGGCCTCAATCCCGAGCGGCAAAAGTTCATGGCCGGCGCCGGCTGCACCTACTGCAATCTGTCGGGCTACCGCGGCCGCGTCGCCGTTTATGAGATTCTCGAGATCGATCGAACGCTGGCCGATGCCGTGCGGCGCGGCGATCTGGAGGGGTTCGCGCGCGCTGCGCGCTCGAGCGAGGGCTACGTGCCGCTCGCCCAAGGGGCCATCGACTTCGCCTTGAGCGGCGTCACCTCGCTCGCCGAGGCCATGGCGGTGGGGAGCGGTCTCGAGGAGCTCGTGGATGTCGATGCGGGCGCGCCGCTCGAGGATGCGACGGTCGAGACGCTGCTCGAGCAGCGCGCGTAATTGGAGCCTGTCTGAGCAGTCCCCGTGGCCGCGACCGTGACAGATTTCGCTTCAGCCGAGGCGGAGCCGACGCGGTTGGGTCAACACCCAATAAGGAGGCGACAACAATGGATGAAGCGAAATCTGTCCGGTCCCGGAGGGTTGGCCGGGAGAGGGGCGTCTGCGGCGTTGCGCGGCTTGGTCGTAGCGCCCACTACGCCCTGCGCCGCGCGCCTTGCATCCGCTCCCTCTCCCGGCCAACGCGGCTCACGCGGACTGCTCAGACAGGCTCCTAGCCTAATGTCCAATTTCCGTTATCGAGGCCGTTCAGGGCGCGGCGACCTCATCACCGGACGGCTCGAGGCCGACAACATGGATGCGGCGGCCGCCCGGCTGCTGAATCTCGGCATCACGCCGCTCGAAATCGCCCCGGACGCGGTGCAGGGCGCCACGGTCCAGGATTTGCTGCAGCGGCTCGGTGCCGGCCGCCCCTCAACCGCCGATCTCGTGCTGTTCTCCCGGCAGATGTACTCGATCACCAAAGCCGGTCTGCCGCTGCTGCGCGGCCTGCGCGGGCTCGCATCGTCGACGCACAACGCGCTGTTGCGCGATGCGCTGCACGACGTGCTGCACAGCCTGGAATCGGGCCGCGATTTCGCCTCCTCGCTGGGGCGGCATCCGGAGATTTTCCCGCCGCTGTTCATCAGCATGGTGCGCGTCGGCGAATCGACCGGCACGCTCGATAATTCGTTCCTGCGGCTGTGCGAGTACCTGAGCCAGGATCAGGAGGTGCAGGACCGCGTCAAGAGCGCGGTGCGCTATCCGCTGATCGTGGTGGGGGTGATCGGAATGGCAATGGCCGTGATCACCGTGTTCGTGATTCCGAATTTCGCGCCGCTCTTCAAGGTGCTCGGCAACGACATTCCTTGGCCGACGCGCGTCATCATGGGCACTTCATCGTTCGTCCGCACTCACGGGATCGCGCTGGTCGCCGGCGCGATCCTGGCCCTGTTCGCATTCAAGCGGCACATTGCCACCGAGGGGGGACGCTACGGCTGGGACCGCTTCAAGCTCAAGGTGCCGGTGCTCGGCGAGCTGCTTCACCTGTCCGTGCTGTCGCGCGTGACGCGCTCATTGGCAATCTCGCTCGAAGCCGGCCTGCCGATGATTCAGGCGCTGACCCTGCTGTCGCGCTCCGCCGGCAATGAGTATCTCGCCGAACAGCTGCTGCGGCTGCGCGATGCGGTCGAGCGCGGCGAGCCCTTGAGCCACGCGGCCGCCGGAGCCGGCATCTTCCCGCCGCTGGTGCTGCAGATGGTGCTGGTCGGCGAGGAGACCGGTGAACTGACGCGTCTGCTCGAAGAGGTATCGGGATTTTACCAGCGCGAGGTCGACTACCGGCTGCGCAACCTGACCGCGATGCTCGAACCGATGCTGATCATCGGCGTCGGCGGCATGGTGCTGATCCTGGCCCTGGGTGTGTTCCTGCCGATGTGGAACATGATCGCCAAGGTCGGGCATGCCGGCTGATCCCGGTGGAGTGACGAAATTCACAGCTCGCGCCGAATGCGGCATCGGCCGACAGAAAATGCCTCAAGCATACGGGCATCGGGCCGATTCCTTGATCAAGCGCATGTTCGCGCCCGTGTTTTACATAAAGGCGCCTTGGCGCCGCGGAGCAGAAGAATGAACCCGTCGAAAATTACTGGATTCACGCTGATCGAGCTGGTCGTGGTGATCACGATCCTCGGCATTCTTGCAGCATTTGCAATACCGAAGTTTGTCGCCCTCGACACGCAGGCGCGCACCGCCACCATCAGCGGGCTTGCCGGCAGCGTGAAGAGCGCGGCCTCCCTCGCCCGGAGCCTGGCGATGGCGACCGGCAACCCGGCGAGCGTGCCCATGGAAGGCGCCGCCGTCCCTGTCACGCTGCTCAATAACTACCCGGACTCGACCGCCACCGGCATCGAGGCCGCGGTCAACTCCAACAACGGCGCGAACGGCGACTTCACGTTCACGGCCGGGGCCGGCGCGGCCGCCGCCACCTGGACCAAGAACGGCGCGCCCACGCCCGCGACCTGCTCGGTCAGCTACTTGCCGGCCGCGGCGGGCTCGACACCCACCGTCACGACCTCAACGGGCGGCTGCTAGCGCGGCGGCGCCGCACCAGCCGGGACGGATTCCCGCTTGGGAGAGTGGCACATGCGGCGCAGGGCCCCTTTCCGCATACCGGCAGGAGCCTGTCTGAGTATTCCGCGTGAGCCGCGGGGAGCACTCAGACAGGCTCCTAGGGGCTACACGCTGGTCGAGCTCGTGGTCGTGATGGTGGTCGCCGGCCTCATGGCGGCCTACATCGCGCCGCGCTTCTGGAATCAGCAGACCTTTTCCGACCGCGGTTATGTCGATGAACTGGCCGCGGCGCTACGCGCGACGCAAAAAGCGGCCCTCATCACCGGCTGCCCGGCGCAGCTGACCCTGACCTCGACCTCCTACGTGGCGACGCAGCAGGCGGCAGCCGGCAATACCTGCAACCTTGCCGACACGACCTGGCCGACGCCGGTGTTGAGCGCCGACGGCTCGCCGGTCCAGGACACGGCGCCGGCGAACACCGTCGTGAACCCGACCGGCGCTTTCCAATTCAACACGCAGGGCGCCATGAGCTCGGGTCCCGCCCCCACCATCACCGTGGGTACGCACACGATCACGATCGCTGCCGGCACCGGGCTCGTGCAGGTGCAATAGCCATGCGCCAACGGCACCGCGGCGTGACCCTGATCGAAATGGTGGTCGCGATCACCATCGTCGCCGTGGCGGCGACGACCATTCTGGGCGCCATCGGGGCGATCGCCACCAGCAGCGCAGATGCGATGATGCAGCAGCAGGCCATTGCCGTCGCGCAGGCCTATCTCGACGAGATCCTGCAGCGCTGGGTGGTCGACCCCAACGGCACCCCGCCGAACACCGGGCGCGGCAGCTGGGATCTGGTGGACGAGTACAACGGGCTGGTGGACGTCGGCGCCCACGATCAGTTCGGCAACCCGATCGCGTCGCTTGCCGCCTATACGGTCAGCGTCGTGACTTCCCAATCGAGCGCCCTCACCGGCGTCCCGGCCGCCGCCGCGCGGCGCATCGACATCACGGTGAGCTACTCACCGAACGGCAGCGTGACGCTGTCGGGCTACCGGACGAACTATTGATGCCGGCCGCCGCACGCCGTAATACGCTGAGGCGGGCGCCGCGCCGCGCTCGCGGCTTCACGCTGATCGAGCTGGTCATCACCATCGCGGTCGGCTCCGTCGTGGTCGCGTTCATGGCGCTGTTCATCGTGATGCCGATGAACGCCTATACCGCGCAGACGCGCCGCGCCGCGCTCGTCGATGCGAGCGACAGCGCGCTGCGCTTCATGGCCCGGGACCTGCGCAGCTCGCTGCCCAACAGCGTGCGCATCACCTCGAGCGGCACGGTCACCGCGCTCGAGCTGCTGGCCACCGCCGATGGAGCGCGCTACCAGGACGGCGGCCCCCTGTCTAATCCCTCGCTGGCGCTCAACTTCGCGGCGCCCGCGGGCGCGTTCGCGACCACGGTCCCGTTCACCCGGCTGACCCTGCCGTGGAGCTCGAGCGCCTACTATCTGTCGATCTACAACGTCGGCGTACCGGGCGCCAATGCCTATCAGATGGCGAACGTCATCACGCCGGCCGGCACCGCCATCACGATTTCGGCAGGCGCGGCGGCCAACCAGAATCTGGTCACGCTCAGCCCGGCATTTCAGTTCGCGTACGGCTCGCCGGAGAAGCGCGTCTACCTGGTGAGCGGGCCGGTATCCTACCTGTGCGATACCTCTGCCGGGACTCTGACGCGCTATTCCGGCTACACGATCGAGAGCGCCCAGCCCGCGAGCGCCGCAACGCTCGCCGCAGCGGGCGCGACCGCCGCGCTGGTGGCGGCGGATGTCGGCGCCTGCCAATTCACGTATACGCCGGGCACGGCCTCGCGCAACGCGCTCGCGACGCTCACGCTTGAGATCACGCAGAGCGGCGAATTCGTACAGCTGCTGAACGAAGTGCAAGTGGTGAACGCGCCATGACGCGCACCAACCTACCGCGACGGCCGCCGCGCCACTTGGCAGCGCGCCATTTGGCAGCGCGCCATTTGGCAGCGCGCGGCTTCGCGCTCATCCCCGCGCTGTTCCTGATCGTGGTGCTCGGCGCACTGGCGCTGGTCGCGATCCGGGCCGGAACCGGCCAGCAGCAGGCGGTGATCATGTCTCTCCAGGAGGCGCGCGCGCTCGCCGCCGCGCAAGCCGGCATCGAGTGGGGCGCCTACCAGGCCACCGTCAACGGCAGCTGCGTCCCGAGCACGACGCTGAACTTGACCGAGGCGGCGCTCGCCGGGTTCACGGTCATCGTCACCTGTGCAGCAACGAGCTTCGCCAACGGCGCGGCAACCAGTTCCTCCTATGTGCTTCTGTCCACTGCGACCACCGGTACTTACGGTCAGCCCGGGTACGTTCACCGGGTCGTCAGCGGCACTTACACGAACGCCACCTGACGCGAGATCCAGCCATCATGCCCACACTTGACCCGAGCGCCTCCCGCATCCACCAGCGCGAGGCGTATTAAAATGGCCGCGCGCATAGTCCTGCTCGGCGCTTCGAGACGGCGGCGCGTGCTGCGCATCGTGATCGCCGTGCTGTGTCCATTCGTTGGCTTGCTGACCGGGGCTGCACCCGCGCTGGCGCAGTCGACGATTGCCTACGTGGCCTCGTCGGGATCGACGCCGAGCACGGGCCCGGTCAGTGCCGTCACCCTCACCGCCCCTGCCGGGATCGCGGCCGGCGAACTGATGGTCGCCTTCGTCGCGCAGAACACCAGCACCTTGCCACCAGTGAGCACGGCGCCGGCAGGCTGGACGCAGGTCCTCGAGCAGGACAACGGGGCCTCGATCGGCGGATCGGTCTACTACAAGTTCGCCACCTCCGCGGACGTGGCCGGGACCACCACGTACACTTGGACCTGCAGTGCGGCGGCCTACTCCGGCGGCGTGCTCCTCGCCTTCAGCGGCGTCGCGAGCCTCTCACCCGTCATCGTCAGCGGTTCGAAGTCGTACGCCGCCTCAAAAACCTGGAAGGCGCCGACGATCACGCCGGGCATCGCCGACAGCATGCTGGTGGTGCTACTCGCCGGCGACGCCGGCAGCGCCACCATGACCAGCCCCGCCGGGACGACCAGCGCCTATTTTGGGGAAACCGGTGCCACCACCAGCGGCATCGCGCTCGGCGCCTTCTACGAGTCGCTGAGCGCCTCGACCGCGACCGGCGTGTATCAGTCCAGCGGCAACACCTCGGCGGTGAACGTCGGCGCCATGCTCGCGCTGCAGCCGGCCCCGGCGGCGGCGCCCGGACCCGCCTCGCTCTGGCATTTCGACGAAGCCTCCTGGCCGGCGACGGCCGGCGCGGTCATCGACTCGAGCGGCAACGGCTACAACGGCACGGCGATGGCCGGGGCGACGACCGCCAGTGCATCGCCCGCGATCTCCGGCAACCCCGGCACCTGCGGCTACGGCACATTCAACGGCAGCACGCAGTACGTCGCGATCTCCGGCCCGCACCTCACCGGGCCGTTCACGGTGACGGCGTGGATCCAGCCCATCGTCAACAACTCGGCCGGCGGGCGCATCTTTTACGACGATTCGAATTTCGACGGCTATGCGCTCAGCTTCGGTGACAGTGGCAACACCAACAAGATGCGGCTCTACATCCGAGAGCCGGCGACGGTCATTGCCCAGGGAACCCTCGCGCTTAGCCTCAACACCTGGTACTTCGTCGCCGGCGTACTCGATTCGACCGTCACCGATACGATCACGGTATATGTGCTGGATGCGTCCGGCGACATTCTCGATCAGGAGTCGACGTCGATCTCCGGCTTCACGCCATCGACCTCGGCGCTGCTCGCGATCGGTGGAAACACGAACCAGTCGACGGAGACAACCAAATACCGCTTCGATGGAGACATCGACGAGGTCACGACGTACACGAGCGCGCTAACCGCTGCCCAGATACAGCAACTGGCGACGCAGACGCATTCCTGTTCGGCGACCACGCCCGATCATTTTGGGATCACCGATGCGGGCACGGCAGTCAACTGTCAGGCCTCGCCGGTGACCATCACGGCGCTGAGCTCCACCCAGTCGCCGGTCGCCGCCACCGGCACCATCACCGTGAGCACCAGCACCGGCCATGGCGACTGGTCGCTGACCAGCGGCGGGGGCACGTTCGTCGCCGGCGCCTCGAACAGCGGCACGGCGAGCTACACCTACGTCACAGCCGATAACGGCGCGGTCACCTTGTCGCTCAAGGATACCTATGCCGAGACGGTCACCATCAATGTCGTCGACGGCAACATCACGCAGAAGTCCGGCAGCGCGCTCGCCTCGCAGCAGCCGCCGCTCACCTTCGTCGCCTCGGGCTTTCGCATCACTAACGGCGCAAACGTCGCCACCACCATCGGCACGCAGGTGGCCGGCAAAGCCTCCACCCAGAGTCTCGCTCTGCAGGCGGTGCGCACCGACACCAATACCGGGGCCTGCACGGCGGTGTTTGCGAGCGGCACCACCGTCAAGATCGGCCTCGCCTACCAGTGCAACAACCCGACCACCTGCATCGCCGGACAAACTCTCGGAATCACCAACAACGGGGCGACCACGAACATCGCCGCCAACCCGGCGAGCGGCGTGACTGCCTATACGACGGTGCCCTTGAAGTTCAGCACCGCGAGTGCGGAGGCGCCGTTCAGCCTCAACTACTCCGATGCCGGACAGATCACCCTCGATGCGAACTACAACATCCCGCTCGGCAGCGGCGCGGGCTCGGGCAACTACATGAACGGCGCCAGTCTATTCGTGGTGCAGCCGTACAACTTGACGCTGTCGAGCATCAAGTGCACGACCTACGGCACGGGCACCTGCGCCTCCTCGATCGCGGCCCCCGGCAACAATCCGGGCGCAACCTCGGCAGCCGGCCCGGCCTTCATTCAGGCCGGGCAGCCGTTCTCGGCGACGGTCACGGCCACCAACTACGTGAGTGCGGCCACGCCGAACTTCGGTCGGGAAGTCTCGCCCGCGGCCGTGACGCTCACGCCAAACCTGGTGGCGCCGGCGGGCGGCGATGCGCTCGCGCTCAACAATGCCGCGGCCTTCGGCAGCTTCGCCGGCGGCGTCGCGACCGGCACCACCTTCAACTGGCCGGAGGTGGGCATCATCACGCTGACTCCGAGCGTCGCCAGCTACTTGGGATCCGGCACCGTGACCGGCACCGCCTCAGGCGATGTCGGTCGGTTCATTCCAAACGCCTTTGCCGCGACGCTCAACACCCCGGTGTTCGGCACCGGCTGCAGCGCGGGCGGCTTCAGCTACCTCGGTCAGCCGCTGACCTACACGGTCGCACCGGTCCTCACCGCGACCGCGCTCGCGGCCGGCGGCACCACCACGCGCAACTACACCGGCCCCTTCCTCAAGCTGACCAACAGCTCGCTCACCGGACGCACCTACACGCCCACGCCGGCGAGTCCGGCACTCAACGTATCGGGACTGCCGCCCACCACCGTCGACCCGGCCATCGCGGACTTGGGCACCGGTCAGGCCACGCTCACCTTCAGCGCCGGGAGCGGCCTCTTGTTCAGCCGCGCCGCGGCCAGCGCGCCGTTCAACGCCAACATCGCGCTCAGCATCAACGTCATCGACTCCGACGGGGTGGCCGCGCCGAACCCGGTAACCTTCGGCACCGGCACCGGCATCAGCTTCAGCACCAGTGCGGCGCAATACTACGGGCGGCTCGCGCTGCGCGACGCGGTCGGCTCGGAGCTCCTCAACCTGCCGATGGCCCTGACCACACAGTACTACCTGAGCACGACCCAGGGGTTCACCACCAACACCGCCGACAGCTGCACGGCGGCGCCCCCGATCTCCTTCAGCAACTACCAGCTGAATGTCACGGCCGGCGAGACCTGCGTCCTCGATACCGGCAATCCGGGAACCTCCGGTGTCGGCTGCGCGGCGCCCGCCTCCGCCGGGATGCAGTACCTGTCGCCGGCGGCGGCCGGCAACTTCAATCTCATCCTCGCCGCGCCCGGCGCCGGCAACACCGGCGCCCTGTCCGTCACCGCCACCGCGCCCGCCTGGCTGCAATACAACTGGGGCAGCACTTCAAACCCGCTCGGCATGGCCACGTTCGGCGTCTTCCCGGGCCCCACCTCCCGCGTCCACCAGCGCGAGGTTTATTAGTTCTCCATTCCTCGTCGCCGCCGGCAACCGTTTGCGGGCGGGCGACGCCCCGGATCCACGCCAATGAGGCCTGCAAGCGCCGCCTAGGATCCTGTCCGAGATACGCTTCTTCTCGACGGGGAGCTACGCCCGCGGGCGGCCGCGATGGACCACGCCAACACAGGGATTCGCGCCCAGGGCGTAGCAGAGTTCGGCCGGTCGTTCAATGTCCCACAAGGAGAAATCCGCGCGCTTGCCCACCTCGAGCGTACCGAGCTCATCCTGCAGCCCCAGGGCCCGCGCAGCGTGGCGCGTTGCGCCGCTCAGCGACTCTTCCGGCGTCAGACCGAACAGGGTGCAGGCCATGTTGAGCGCGAGCAGCAGCGAGGTGCACGGCGAGGTGCCCGGATTGCAGTCCGTGGCGACCGCGATCGGCACGCCCGCCTCGCGCAGCATCGGGACCGGCGGGGGCGTGGTCTGCCGCAAGGTGAAGTAAGCACCCGGCAACAGCACGGCGACCGTGCCCGCGGCACCGAGCGCACGCGCGCCGCGCTCGCTCAGGTATTCGAGATGATCGGCGGACAGCGCGCGAAATTGCGCGGCCATTTCCGCCGCCCCCATGTCGCTCAGTTGACCCGCGTGGACATGCGCGCGGAGCCCGAAGTTCAGTGCGGCGCGCAGGAACTGCGCGGTCTCCGCAGGCGTGAAGGCGATGTTCTCGCAAAACGCGTCGACCGCATCCACCAATCCGGCAGCGGCAAGCGACTCGAGCCAAGGCCCGCAGACTTGATTCACGTAATCCTGACGGTGCGCGCGAAATTCCTGCGGCAGTGAGTGCAAACCCAGATAGGTCGTCTTCACCGACAGTGCGAGCTCGCGCTCGAGGGAGCGCGCCACCTCCAGCATGCGCCGCTCCGTCGCAAGATCGAGTCCGTATCCGGACTTCACCTCGAGGGTGGTGACTCCCTCGGACATCAAGCGCTTTGCTCGCACCGTGGCCGACGCAATGAGCGCACCGGCGCCGGCGGCACGCGTGGCGTTGACGGTCGATTGAATGCCACCGCCGGCGCGCGCGATCTCTTCGTAGGACGCTCCCAACAGCCGCTTTTCGAACTCCTCCACGCGATTGCCGCCGTACACCAGATGCGTATGGCTATCGATCAGGCCCGGCGTGATCCAAAGACCTCGGCAATCCTCGACCGGAATGTCCTGCGCAGCGGCCTTGAGCCGGGCCTCGGCGGCGGGGCCGATCCAAGCGATGCGCTCGCCTTTCACGGCGAGCGCATCGCTCTTCAGCCTACCGTACGATTCGCCGGCCGCAACCATCGAGGCGATGTTCGCGCCGAGCCACACGCGGTCCCACTCCTTATTCGAGATTGTCTGCACGTTATCGCCTGCGGTTTGCGGTTCTCCCTATGATACGGCAAGGTTGCCTGCAATCGACGGTCGGCGCCCGGCGCGGCGATGGCATCGCGCAGCGCCTGCGGCATAAACTTATACCCCCTTGAGCAAAGGCGACCCACGGCAATGAGTCGACGATACCATCTGCAATCGGCGCTGCTGTCGCAGGGCTGGGCTCGAGATGTCCTCGTTGCCGTCTCGGACGCTGGAACGATCACCGAGATAGCGCGCGCCGCCGTGAACGGCGATCGAGCGGCGGCCTCCGGCGCAGAGCGCGTCGAGGGCATCGTGGTTCCGGGTATGCCGAACGCCCATAGCCACGCCTTTCAGCGGGCCATGGCGGGCAATACGGAATACCGAACGTCGGCGCGCGACAGCTTCTGGACCTGGCGCCAGGCGATGTACGCGCTGGCGAATCGAATCGAGCCGGAAGATCTCGAGATTCTCGCAACGCAACTTTTCGTGGAGATGCTCAAGTCCGGCTATACATCGGTTGCGGAGTTTCATTATCTGCACCGCCGAATCGACGGCGTCGCGTATTCGGGCGCGAATGCTTTGTGGGACGCGATCACAGGCGCCGCCGCCGGCGCCGGGATCGGCCTGACGTTTTTGCCGACGCTGTATCAAACCAGCGATTTCGGCGGACGGCCGCTGAAATCCGAACAAGCGCGCTTCGCAATGGAAACCGATGCATTCGTGCGGGCGGTCGAGGAGCGCGTAAGCACCGAGCGGCGCGCCACCTTCCCGGCACGGCGCACCGGCGCCGCGTTTCATAGTTTGCGCGCCGTACCGCTGGCCAACCTGCGAGAAGCGGCGCTCGGGCTGAAGGACATCGATGCGCACATGCCCGTGCACATTCATGTCGCCGAGCAGGTGCTCGAAGTGCAGTCTTGCGAGCGCGAAACGGGGCGACGACCGATCGAGCTGCTGCTCGACACCGGCTTGCTCACCGAGCACTGGTGTCTGGTACACGCCACGCACGCCACGGCACGGGAGCTCCAAGGCATTGCCGGCGCGGGGGCAGCCGTATGCGTCTCCGTCAGCACCGAAGCCAATCTCGGCGACGGCTTTTTCGACACCGCCCGCTTTCTCGATTCGGGCGGACGCCTCTGCATCGGCTCCGACAGCCAGGCCACCGTCAGCCCCGCCGAGGAATTGCGCTGGTTGGAGTACCAGCAGCGGCTGCGCAAGAAGCGGCGCGGAGTGCTCGCGACGAGCGCCGAATCCCATGTGGGCACGCGGCTCTGGCGTGACGCCGCGCTACACGGCGCACGAGCGATCGGTCAGCCCGCCGGCCGCATCGAAATCGGCTGCCGCGCGGATTGGCTGGTACTGGATCCGGCGCACCCGACGATGCTCGGCGCGGCGGCCGAGACCGCGTTGGATCATCTGCTATTCGCGGGCGCGAGCGCAGCCATCCGCGACGTCATGGTGGCCGGACGCTGGCTCATCAAGGACCGCTCCCACTCGGCCGATGCGGATCTGCGCCGGCGCTTTGCCGGGTTGATGGACCGGCTTGCGGCGATAGAATAGAAGAGGTTGACTGTACCTGTCTATACAGGTAATCTTCGGGCCATGAGCCATTCGACCGCCTTGCTGCAACCGCTTTATCTCAAAGTGAAGCGGCATATCTTGGACAATATCGGCTCGGGCAAATGGCGTCCGTCCGACCGCGTACCCTCCGAGAACGAGATCGTGAAAGCGTTCGGCGTCTCGCGCATGACGGCCAACCGCGCGCTCAAGGAATTGCGCGACGAAGGGGTCCTGGTACGCATCGCCGGGGTGGGCAGCTTCGTCGCGGATCGGCACGCGCGTGCACATCCGCTCGAGATACGCAGTATTGCCGATGAGATCCGCGAGCGCGGTCACGTCCACCGCGCCGAAGTCGTGTCGCTGGAGCGCATTCGCGCTGTCGCCGACCTCGCCGAAGACTTCGGCGTCGCACCGCGCACGGAACTGTATTGTTCGGTCATCGTGCATTTCGAGAACGACCGCCCCGTGCAATTGGAGGACCGCTACGTGCTGCCGAAGCTGGCGCCCGACTATTTGACGGTGGACTTCACTCGGACGACGCCCTACGACTACCTGGTGAAAGTCGCGCCGCTGCAGGATGCCGAACACCTGTTGCGCGCGGTGATGCCCGACGAGCGTACCCGCAAGCTCTTGGCCATGAAGCGCGACGAGCCTTGTTTACTGATGATCCGCCGCACCTGGGCCGCCGGGCAGATCGCCTCGGTTGCGCGTCTTTACTATCCCGGTTCCCGCTACGAAATGTCCGGGCGATTCCGCCCCGAAGGATAAACCATGCTTGCACCCTTGAAGCCCAGAATCATTCGCGCAGCGCGCGGCAGCGCGCTCTGCGCCCGCTCCTGGATGACCGAAGCGCCGCTGCGCATGCTGATGAACAACCTCGATCCGGAGGTCGCCGAGAATCCCGGCGAACTCGTCGTCTACGGCGGAATCGGGCGCGCCGCACGCGACTGGAACTGCTACGACCGCATCGTCGAGACGCTGCAGCGCTTGACCGAGGAGGAGACCTTGCTGGTGCAGTCCGGCAAACCGGTCGGCGTGTTCCCGACACATGCGGACGCGCCGCGCGTGCTGATCGCCAATTCCAATCTGGTACCGCACTGGGCCACCTGGGAACACTTTCATGAGCTCGACCGCAAAGGCCTTGCCATGTACGGGCAAATGACTGCTGGCTCCTGGATCTACATCGGCAGCCAAGGCATCGTACAAGGCACTTACGAGACCTTCGCCGAAATGGCCCGCCGCCAGTTCGGCGGGAAGCTCGCCGGGAAGTGGCTATTGACCGCCGGTCTCGGCGGCATGGGCGGCGCGCAGCCGTTGGCGGCGACCATGGCCGGTATCAGCATGCTGGCCGTCGAATGCCGCCCAAGTCGCATCGCGAAGCGCCTGGAGACCGGCTATGTGGACGTGCAGGCGCGCTCGCTGGACGAGGCGCTCGCCCTGCTCGATGCAGCCAAGAGAAATGCCAAGCCCGTCTCGGTGGCGCTGCTCGGCAATATCGTCGATGTCCTCGAAGCGCTGCTCGAGCGCGGCATTCGGCCCGATGCGCTGACCGACCAGACCTCGGCCCATGACCCCGTCAACGGCTATCTGCCGCAGGGCTGGAGCGTGGATGAATGGGACGAGCGCCGCCACAGCGATCCCGAAGGCACCGCCGCCCAGGCGAAGCGCTCCATAGCGAAACATGTCGAGTATCTGCTGCGCTTCAAAGCCATGGGCCTGCCGGTGTTCGACTACGGAAACAACATTCGCCAGGTCGCCCGCGATGCGGGCGTCGCGCGTGCATTCGATATCCCGGGTTTCGTGCCGGAGTACATCCGCCCGCTGTTCTGCCGCGGCATTGGGCCGTTCCGCTGGGCCGCGCTGTCGGGGGACCCCGAGGATATTTATAAAACCGACGCGAAGGTCAAGGAATTGATTCCGGATGATCCGCATCTGCACCAATGGCTGGACATGGCCCGTTCGCGGATCCACTTTCAAGGACTGCCGGCGCGCATCTGCTGGGTGGGCCTAGGGCAGCGTCATCGCTTAGGGCTGGCATTCAACCAAATGGTCGCGAGCGGCGAGTTGTCGGCGCCCATCGTCATCGGCCGCGATCACCTGGACTCGGGCTCCGTGGCGAGTCCCAATCGAGAAACCGAAGCGATGCAAGACGGCTCCGATGCCGTGTCGGACTGGCCCTTGTTGAATGCGCTGTTGAACACGGCGAGCGGGGCCACGTGGGTGTCGATCCATCATGGCGGCGGCGTCGGGATGGGGTACTCGCAGCACGCCGGTGTCGTCATTGTGTGCGACGGCACCGAGGCTGCCGGCCGTCGCCTGCGACGCGTGCTGTGGAACGACCCAGGGACCGGTGTCATGCGTCATGCCGATGCGGGGTATCGAATCGCCATCGACTGCGCACGCGAGCAAGGCCTGGACTTGCCGATGATCGGGCCCCGGAACGAGCCGGCGAGCGAGCGATCCGCGCGGTGACCGGCACGGTCGACCTACGCGCCGGCAAACTGAGCCTGCCGATGTTGCGGCGCATCTACGAATCGCCGGCGGTGTTGCAGCTCGGCGCGGCGGACCGTACCCGCATTGCCGCGGCGACCGCGCTGGTCGATGAGATCGTCTCGAGCGGCGTTGCAGCCTACGGGATCAATACGGGTTTTGGCCTGCTGGCGCAGACCCGCATACCCAGCGAGCAGCTCGAACTGTTGCAGCGGAATCTCTTGCTGTCGCACGCCGCGGGCGTCGGCGCAGCGCTGCCGGATCCGGTCGTGCGGTTGATTTTAGCGCTCAAGGTCAATGCGCTGGCACGCGGCCATTCCGGCATCTCCTTCGGATTGATCGATGCGCTGCTCGCGCTCTTGCGCCACGAGGTCTATCCGGTGGTGCCCGCTCAAGGGTCCGTGGGCGCCTCGGGTGATCTTGCGCCTTTGGCCCACCTCGGCGCCGTGCTGCTCGGCATCGGGCAGGTGCGCGTGCACGGCAAGATACTTCCGGCCATCGAGGGGTTGCGGCTGGCAGGACTCGAGCCGTCCAAGCTACGCGCCAAGGAAGGACTGGCGTTGATCAACGGCACGCAGGTGTCCACTGCCCTCGCATTGGCGGGCCTGTTCGGCGCGGAAGACCTGCTGGCCGCCGCCCTGGTCGCAGGCGCCATGTCGGTCGACGCGCTGAAAGGCAGTGATTCGCCGTTCGACGATCGCATTCACCAGGCTCGCGGCCAGCTCGGCCAAATCGCCGTGGCACGCGAATACCGCGATTTGCTCGCAGGCAGCGCGATCCGCGCCTCGCACCTCGACTGCACCCGGGTGCAGGATCCCTACTCCTTTCGCTGCCAACCGCAGGTGATGGGCGCCTGCTTGGACCTCATCCGCCAATGCGGCCACACGCTTCGCGTGGAGGCCAATGCCGTCACCGACAACCCGCTGCTGTTCGTGGAAGAAGGCGACGTGCTCTCAGGCGGCAATTTTCATGGCGAACCGGTGGCGTTCGCGGCGGATACACTGGCCCTGGCCATCGCTGAAATCGGCAGCCTGTCGGAGCGCCGCATGGCAGTCCTGGTCGATCCGAAGATGAGCGGGCTGCCCGCGTTCCTGGTTGAACACAGCGGTGTGAACTCGGGCTTCATGATCGCGCAGGTGACAGCGGCGGCTCTGGTGGCGGAGAATAAATCCATCGCCACGCCCTGCAGCGTGGATTCGATCCCGACTTCCGCCAATCAAGAGGACCACGTGAGCATGGCCACGCACGCCGCGCGCCGCTTGGGCGCCATGGTTGAAAACGCGGCCGGCATCATCGGCATCGAATTGCTGGCGGCCGCTCAGGGAATCGATTTTCACCGCCCTGCCCGGTCGTCGGCCGCTCTGGAGCAAGTGCACGCGGGCATTCGCGGCGACGTCGCATTTTATGCCGCCGACCGCTACTTCGCGCCGGACATCGAAGCGGCCAAGCACTGGGTGAAGTCGGGGCGTTTCGCGCACTTAGTCAAACAGATATTGCCTTCGCGATCATGAAATCAATCTGCACGTTGCTGCTCCTTGCATGCCTCACTCCCCTCGTCGGCCGCGCCGGCGAGCTGAACCTCGCCACTTTGAGTTGCAACAAGTACGAAAATGAAATCCTGGCTCCCGCATCGTCGCAGCAGAACGCGGATCCGGCGAAGAATCCCGATTCGATCAACACGGTGATGTGGCTGTTCGGATACTCGGTGGCGAAGTCCGGCGAGCACGTCATGTACGGGGACGCGCTGACGTCCTTCGGCTTCGCGCTGGACGCCGAGTGCAAGAACAACCCGAGCAGCAGTCTGCTGGAGGCCGTGACATCGATCAGGCCGAAACGCGACAAACCGATGGACCTCACGACGTTGAGCTGTGCGACGTTCGAATCTCGACATGTGGAGTTGACTCGCACGGATCCGGAGAGCGCAGACACCATCATGATGTGGCTGTTCGGCTACTCCGTGGGACAATCCGGGAGCCACCTGTTCGATGCGAGTGCGCTGATGCATTTTGCCACTGCCCTGCAAGCGCGATGCGCCCAGCATTCGGACGAGAGCCTGTTCGATGCACTTGCGGCAGTCAATAAATCGCCGGCCAAGCACTAGCCCGACCTATTCATGAATTACGGAAAAGCTCGAAGAAGGCTGGATCAGATGGCTACCCAGGGCTTGCGCGCAGCAGGGACTGCGTAGCGCAATGGATTCACGGCGGTCCGGAAAATACCTATCTGATCCAGCCTTGTGCATGAGAATGCGTATCGTTCACGAATAGTTCGCGCTGGAGGTTAACTGCGCGTTGTGCGCTGCGCGTCTTACCGGCATTTGGGTAGCGGCAGAATGCGGGCGCCGCGCGGCGAACCCGGATCGTTTGCCGCCGCATAGGCATCGCACACCCCGATCGTCTGTCGCAAAGGCGCTGTCGTGTGACGACGCGAATGCCTGTAGGAAGCAATACGCGAAGGGAACATAAATGGCCGGCCCGGCAGCCGGGTCATCAAATCGTAAAGTCCACGCGCATCCGGGCCTCCGCCAGCTGTCGGTCCACCTCGGCTTCGGCGGCAAGCCAGTCCTCCAACTCATGACCGGGCTGAAAATCGCGCCGCGCCGCCCGAAAATAAGCCGCCTTTGCAATCATGCTGTGCCGATCCTCCTGCAGCTTCCTCGCGGGCGGACTGAACCGCAACGGATCGAAATTGCGCAGCGTTGGGATTCTATTCTCCAAAAGGGTGTACTTTGAAGCTGCAGTTTCTTTCAAAGCCGAGGCTCTTGTAAAGCTGCAGTTTCTTTTAAAGCATGTGGCTGCATTTGAGTCGCAATACAGGTGTCGCCGTGTCAGCGGCAGCACGGCGTTGTAGGCACCGCGTCTCGGCACCTTGGGATATTCCAAGACGGCCCGATAGAGAACAGGCAGCCCTGATCAGCCCTCAGCGCGCCGCGCGCGCCGCTGCAGCGTCAACAGCATGAGCGCTGCCGCCAAAGTGAAGTACGCCGCGCAGAACTGCATCGCCACGTGGCGAGCGGTGCCCTGCAGCTGCCACAATACGTACGCGCTGCCGTCGGCTCGGGCGGAGTGAATGATTCCGAAATAGCACAGGCCGCCGGCGGCGGCGAGGTATCCGGCGGCCGCTCGCAACCTGCCCTCCGTCATTTCGACGACGAAAGCGCCCCAAAGCGTCGCGGTGACGATGAATCCGTTGCCGAGCGCGACGATCACCGCCAGCGCCGGCAGTCCTGGCTCGGATGCCGTGAGCAAACGCGCAAACCGTTCCGGTGGCACAAACTGCGGGTTGCTCAACTCGATCGTGACCAATCGGGCGATAGAGGGAAAGAAACTGGCTGCAACCGCCGGCGCATGGCGCAAAGGCACCGCGCTGAAGGCCTGTACGGTGATGTCCATCGCCACGAACACCAGCACCGGTGCGAGAACCGCGATGGGTATCAGCTCGATCAAATTCGAAAGGTACCCGAGCATGCCACCCAGGCCGATGAAAATGCCGGTGAGAAAGGTATAACCGGCCCTCGCGCCCATCTGTTTGTAGGCCGGATGGCCGATGTAGGGCGTCGTTTGTGCCACGCCGCCAGCCAAGCCCGCAACCAATGTTGCCGCCGCTTCAGCCAGCAAAATGCTCCGCACATCATAATCATCCCCCGCAACCCTTGCGCTCTCGGCATTGTTGACGCCGCCGACCACTGTCAGCAACGCGAACGGCAATATCAGGGGTAAATAGTCCACCAATTCCACGAAGGCATGCAAAATGCCGAAATCCGGATGCGGAAAGGCCAGACGAAGCGTGGGCAGAGCCGGTGTTTTGATCGCCATGCCCGCCAATCCCAGCCCTCCCAGGACGTAATAGGCCAGCGTACCGACAAGAACGGCGAACAAAACGCCCGGCATGCGGCCGGGGATTTTTCCCTTTGCGACCAGCGCGTAAAGCACGAGACCCAGGGCCAGCAACCCGACGATCGGGGTCTGCAGCAACTCCACGAGAGGCAGAAAACCAATGAGCATCAGCGCGATTCCCGCGAGAGATCCCAGCAGTCCCGCCTGCGGTATCAAGCGCCGCACACTCCTGCCGGCAAACGCCAACACCAGTTTCGCGGCACCCATGGTGGCGGTGGCCGCCATTCCCAGATACCAGGTCTCGAGTCCCGCGGCCACGGGCGTGAGTCCCGCGCTACGAAATTTTGCAAAGGCGGGACCCAGCACCAGAAGCGCCATGCCAATAGTCGACGGCGTATCGAGGCCGAACGGCATCGCGGTGACATCGCGGCGCCCGGTACGGCGCGCCAAGCGTACGGCCAGCCATGTATAGATGAGATCGCCGATCAGGACGCCGAGCGCGGTCCCAGGAAACATCCGCCCAAACACGATGCTCGCTGGAAGCCCAAAGCCGCCGATCAGCACGGCCGCCAGCAAGGCCAGCACCGATAAGTTATCGACTACGAGGCCGAGGAAACCATTGACGTCGCCGCCAACGACACGCAGGTATCCGCCGGAAGGCACTCCTAAGCCCCGAGATTCAACAATGCCGCATTGCCGCCGGTCGCCGTCGTATTGACCGTTAAGGTTCTCTCGTTCGCGAAGCGCGTCAAGTAATGCGGTCCGCCGGCCTTGGGCCCCGTGCCGGAAAGGCCGGTGCCGCCAAACGGCTGCACGCCGACTACTGCGCCGATCATGTTGCGATTGACATAGGTGTTGCCGATCGAGGTGCTTTCGAAAACTTGCCGCCAAAAGGACTCCAGGCGTGTTTGCACACCCAGCGTCAAACCGTAATTGCTGGCGCGGATGGATGCCAATACGTTTTGGATGTCGTTGGAGCGATATCTCACGACGTGCAGTATCGGCCCGAATTCTTCGCGCGTCAGCTGCTCCGCGCATTTGAGTTCAATGAGGTGCGGGGCCATGAAGCTGCCGCGGGTGTGCGCCTCCTCCAGACGGCACGCCTTCACGATGCGGGCCTCGCGGCGCATGCGCTCGACATGCCGGCTCAACTCCTCCGCAGCCGCGGCCGTGATGACCGGGCCCACATCGGTCTCGAGGTTGGCCGGGTCGCCGATCACGAGCTCGTCCATGGCGCCCGCAAGCATTTCCAAAACGGCATCGGCAATCTCCTCTTGCAGGAACAGCAGTCGCAGTGCGGAGCAGCGCTGGCCCGCGCTCATGAATGCGGAACTCACCACATCGTCGACGACTTGCTCCGGCAGCGCCGTCGAATCGACGAGCATCGCATTCAATCCGCCGGTCTCGGCAATCAGCGGTACGATGACGCCGCTGCGCGCCGCCAGCGCGCGGTTGATGATGAGAGCGGTCGCCGTGGAGCCGGTCATGGCGACCCCCGCCAGTGCGGGATGTGCGAAAGCAATCTCGCCGAACGTTCGTCCCGGCGCGGGAATCAGGTGCACGGCCTCGGGCGCGACACCGGCCTCGTGCAAAGCCCTGACGAAGCGCGCGGCAATCAACGGCGTCGGCTCGGCGGGCTTGGCCACGACGCAATTGCCGGCGGCCAGCGCCGCAGTCACCTGCCCTGCAAAGATCGCCAAAGGAAAGTTCCATGGGCTGATGCAGGCAAACACACCGCGGCCCTGCAGGGACAGTTCATTCGATTCGCCGGTCGGCCCCTCGAGGCGCGTGGGGTGCGCGAACTCATCGCGCGCACGCATCGCATAGTAACGGCAGAAATCCACGGCCTCGCGCACTTCGGCGATCGCATCCGGTAGCGTCTTTCCGGCTTCGCGGACCAGCAATTCATAAAAGTCCAGGCGGGTTCTCTCCAGCAAATCGGCCGTGCGGTCCAGGCAATCTGCGCGGGCCGCGCCGCCCAGAGCGTTCCATGCAGCTTGCGCACCGCTGCCTGCATCGAACGCCTGCATGATCTCCGCCGGCGTCGCGTCACTCGAACTACCGACGCGCTCGCGGCGGTCGGCCGGATTCGTGATCGAGTGCCTGCGGCCCGGCAACAATACGCCATTGATGATGGGCCCCGCGCTATGCTCCGACGAGCGGCTGCTCGCGACCCGCGAGCGCACGGCCTCGAGAATGAGCGGATTGCCGACGTCAACCCCGGCGGAGTTGCGCCGGTTCGCATACAGCTCGGGAGGATTGGGCAGCCGCGGATGAGGATACGCGTCCAATCGCTCGAGCTCCGAGACGGGATCGCGCACGATATCCGCGACGGCCACCTGCTCATCCATGAAGCGGTTCACAAAGGAGGTATTGGCGCCGTTCTCCAACAGCCGCCGCACCAGATAGGCAAGCAGGTCCTTGTGCTCGCCCACCGGCGCGTAGACGCGCACCCGCGGGAAGCCGGTCACCTGCCGCGCGGCTTCGGCGTAAAGGAGCCGTCCCATCCCGTGCAGCCGCTGGAACTCGTACGCGGAGCCGGCCGGGGCCAATTCCAAGATCGCTGCAATGCTGTGCGCATTGTGAGTCGCGAACTGGGGCATGATGACGTCGGTATGCTTGAACAAGCATCCCGCACAAGCCAAATAGGAAACGTCGGTCGTAACTTTGCGCGTGTAGACCGGATAACTCTCGAGCCCACGTTCCTGGGCACGTTTGATTTCGCTGTCCCAATAGGCGCCCTTCACCAGGCGCACCGCCACGCGTCTGCCGCTCGAGCGCGCAGTCGCAGCCGCCCATTCAATGACGTCGAGCGCGCTCTTCGAATAACCCTGCACGGCCAGGCCCAATCCGGGCCATTCGCGGGTCGCAGAGTCACGGGCCAGCGCTTCGATCACATCCAGGGAAAGATCCAACCGGTCTGCTTCTTCCGCATCGATGGTAAGCTGTATGCCGCAGCGCGCCGCGCGTCGCGCCAGAACAAGCGCTTTGGGCACCAAACGCTGCATGACGCGTTCACGCTGAAGCTGCGAATAGCGCGGTTCCAGAGCCGACAGCTTGATCGAAATGCTCGATCGCTCGTGCGGGCTACCTCCGACGCCTGCGGCGCCGATGACGTCAATCGCATGTTCGTACGATTTCAGGTATCGCTCCGCATCGTTTAGGGTGCGTGCGCCCTCACCCAGCATGTCGAACGAGCACAAGCCCAGCTCCGGATCGCGCGCGCTGCGTGCCAGGGCCTCTTCGATGCTGCGCCCGACGACGAACTCCCCGCCGATGATGCGCATCGCGCGCCTCACGGCAAGCCGGACCAACGGCTCTCCGGTCTTTCGCGTCAGTCCTCGGACCCATGCCGCTGCGTCGGTTTTGATTGCCGGATCGAGCTCGAGAATACCGCCGGTCAACATCAAGGCCCAGGTCGATGCATTGACGAACAGCGATTCCGATTTTCCGGCATGCGCCGCCCAATCACCGGTTGCCAGTTGTTCGGCAATCAGCCGGTCTGCAGTCGCATCGTCCGGGATGCGGAGCAGCGCTTCGGCAATACACATGAGGGCAATGCCCTCCTGATTCGACAGGCCAAACTCCTGCAAGAACGCATCCAGGAAGGGCCGCTCGTCGCGCCGAGCGCGCGCTCCTGCAACCAGCGCCACGCCCAAGGCCACCGCGCGATGGCGCGCGCCGCCCGTCAATTCCAATCTGCTCAACAAGCGATTGACCGCTTGATCCTCCGGCCACAGGCTGTGCGCGCGGACATCCGCGCGCAGCAGGTCCGGCGTGGGTCTGCCTTGCGATTCGTTCAAGCTGGCGACCATAGCGTTTCCTCGCGGGGAAAACAGCCCATCGTATCGACGATAGTATCGACAAGTGCGGCCGCGAACACCAGCGGCCGCCGGCGGGATTTGAAGCTAGACAAGTCCAAGCCCGCTGCGCGCGGCGACGTGAGAATCGTGCGCGCATCCGGCGGGAAAGACCGAGACTGGCAGGCGCACGAGAGTACTCTTGCCGAATAGCGACTCGACCAGATCGACTGCGAGGGCGGCCGTTTTGTTGCGCACATCGAGGGCGGGATTGAGCTCCATGATATCGAGAGAGCCGATGCGCCCCGTGTCGGCGATCATCTCCATGCACAATTGAGCCTCACGGTAGGACATTCCGCCGGCAACCGCGGTTCCGACGCCCGGCGCAATCTCTGGATCGAGAAAGTCGACATCGAAACTGATGTGCAAGTGCGTGTCCGCGTGCAAATCCTGCAGGGCGAGTTCCATGGTTCTTCTGACGCCCATCTCGTCGATGTAGCGCATGTCGAACACCGCGAGCTGCTGCTCGTGCACGAACCGCCGCTCGCCCGGATCGACACTGCGAATTCCGACCTGGCGCACCCATTGCGGCCGGATAGCCGGCGTCACGCTGTCGATCTGCAGCAATTCACGGGGTCCGAACCCGCACAGACACGCAACCGGCATGCCGTGGAGACTGCCGCTCGGGCTCAAGCTCCGGGTATTGAAATCAGCATGCGCATCGAGCCAAATCACCCGCAGCGGCCGATGCGCTTCGCGACAGTGACGCGCAACGGCGGATATCGAGCCGATGCTCAGACTATGATCTCCGCCGAGAAGAATCGGCAACCGCCCGGCGCCCAGCTCTCGATACACGGCGCCGCGCACCTCCCGATTCCATGCCGCCACTTCCGCCAGATTTCGATATCCGCCCAGCGCCGGCCGACCGGGATTCGGCGGCCCGCTCACGTTCCCGCAGTCCACGACCTCCAAGCCGCACCCTTTCAGCGCACCGTGCAACCCGGCAACGCGCAGCGCTTCAGGGCCCATGGACGCCCCGCGGTCACTGGCGCCCACATCGGTAGGCGCGCCGATGAGACTCGCCGTACGCGAGGATGCGGCCGCGCTCACGCCGAAATCCCGTGGTCGGCGAGCAGCCGCTCGCTGCGGCTCATGGCATCTGCCCCGAGCAGCAATCCGCCGTATAGATTTTTCGGATCATCGAGCTGGGGCACGAGGTCAATGACGTCCGCACCGCCGAGCTCACGGTTCAAGCGATGCAAATAGCGCAGCGAAGAAAAGTCATTCAGCGCAAAGCCGACCGAGTCAAAGATGGAGACCTCGCGCTCGGCGAGCCGCCCGGGGCGCTTTTGGCAGAGAACATCGGCGAGCTCGGTCACAGCGACCGATGGGTCAAGTTGCTGGATCTCTCCCTCGATGCGCGCCTGCGGTTCAAACTCGACCACGATGCGCGCATCCGGTCTGCACAAGATGTCCGCGTGCAGTTCGGTCTTGCCGGGGCAGTCGCCGCCCACCGCGTTCAGGTGCATCCCGGGTTCGATCATGTCGGGCGTCAGGATCAGTGCATTGCGTTTGTCGGCGGTCGCCGTGGTGACGATATCGGCGCCGCGTACGGCCTCAGCCGTGCTGGCGCAGGACCTGACTTCGAGGCCGGGAATGCGCAAGCCGGCTAGATTGAGTTTGAGCTTTGCAGTGGCATCGGGATCGGTGTCATACAGCCGCAATTCCGTAATTCCCAGCAGCCGATGGAAGGCGATGGCCTGAAATTCACTTTGCGCGCCGTTGCCGATGAGCGCCATCACTCGAGCGTCCGCTCGCGCCATGTGGCGCGCCGCCAAGGCAGAGACCGCCGCCGTGCGCAACGCCGTGACAAAGGTCATCTCAGAGAGCAGCAGTGGATACCCGGTCGCAACGTCCGCGAGCACACCGAACGCGGTGACGGTCAGAAGGCCCTCGCCCGTATTCTTCGGGTGGCCGTTGACATACTTGAACGAGTACAGGTGTCCGTCGCTGCTCGGCATCAGTTCGATGACGCCGACCGGAGAATGACTGGCGTGGCGCGCCGAGTGGTCAAATTCGCCCCAGCGCCGGTAGTCCGCTTCGATTTCACCGGCCAATGCCTCCATGAAGCAGGCCGGGCCCGTTAGGGACACCAGCTCTCTGACTCGCGCAGTTCCGATGTAATTCACCATCACGTCCTCGCATCCGGGCTATTGGGGTTGAATCCGAGGTCGCCAGTGTCAAGCTCGGTCACGCTAATTAATAGCCAGAAAACTGATCAAAATGCGCGTATATTTGAGCATAAGGATAGACTCAACTGGCGTTTCGCGCGGCCTTGAGGGCGGAAACCTTGGATAACGCCGATCGGCAGCTGCTATCGCTGTTACGCAATAACGCGCGGATGCCGGTAGCGGCGATGGCCAAGGCCCTTGGGGTGGCCCGCGGCACGGTGCAGAATCGGCTCGCACGGCTTGAAGCCGACGGCGTCATCGTCGGCTACACGGTCAGACTCAAACCCGCGACAGAGGAACAGCGGGTCCGGGCGCTGATGACCGTCGCCGTCGAAGGTAATCGAACCGATGACGTATTACGGGCCTTAAGAGGCGACCCGGCAGTTAGCGCACTTCACACGACGAATGGCCGCTGGGATATCGTCGCCGAGCTGAGGGCAGAGAGCCTTGAAGCCGTCGATCAAGTGTTGGGGCGAATCCGTCTGATCGATGGGATCTCCAATACGGAAACCAGCTTGCTGCTCTCCACCCACAAGTATTAGGAATTCGGCAATGTCGCCAGGAACACCAAGATCGCCGCGCACGCGACCGGCGACGCGAGATCGCCGGTATCCCCTGTCGAATGCGAAATCACCGCCAGATCCCAGGGCTCGAGTGTCGCGGTATCGCCGGCGCCCGCGTGCAGCACGACGGCCGCATCGATGGGAAAAATCACCAGAGTTCGGTCGTGTGTGGGAGGCAATGGAAGCGGCTCGTGCAGGCGCTGCACCCAGGAGCGCACTCCGTGCAGCGACTTGACGACCATCAAATTCAAATCCACACAGGGCCCGTCGATGAGCTCGCATTGCGTCGCCAGCGCGCCGTCGAACTGCACTGTGTCACCGACATGGTGCAGCATGTGCTGATCGCCGTTGCATGATTTTAGCGCCGCTCCGTTCCCCTGCAGAAGGACCATGGTACGGTTGTACGAGGCGAAATCCGAAAAAGGGCCTGAACGTTCGATGCGCGCGACGCTGATGCGCCAGCGGAATGCGTCGCCGCCCGCCGGGACGCGGATCGCTTCGTGGGTGATGCCGCCGCCGTTTCTCCAAGGCGAGGCCGTAAAGGCAGACTGTCGTATGATTTTCATGCGCAAAAAATCATACTCTTGGGCCGCGACACGCGCAGGGATAGAAGATTCAGATACTCTCGGCCGATAGCGGCGTCCAGCGCGACTCGCGGCGCAAGCGGCGAACCTCCGGCGTCTCGGCGCCGTAGTCCATCGGTTCCGCAGCCGGCAAGTTCTTAATCAGAGGTCGCAGCGACAAGACGTTGAGGACTCCGAACCTGCCTTTATCCGTGGCTATTTGGACGCCGACGTACACGCCGCACTCGCGGCAGATTAGAAAGGCTGCGGCGCGTCCGCCAAAGCGATACCGCTGAATACGGGCCGGATCGCTGCTCTGAAACGTAAGCTGGCCTGCAGGATCTGAAGTCGCGAGCGCCCCGTGGCTTCGGCAGAACGAGCACTGGCACGCGCGCATCGCCCAAACCGAGGGTTCGACGGCGGTTTGGTAACGCGCCGTCAGCGCACCGCAGTGGCAGCGGGCCAGGTATTCAATGGTGGTCATGTTCGCTCCGATATCTGTGATTTCCTGCCGTCCTGATTCCTGCCTTAATTGGGGATGGCCGGGCCCGGAAAACAATAGTCAGGCAGCAAGAGGCTCAATGAGCTTGGCGTCGTTATTCTTGGGCGCGTTGTATTCGGCGAAAGCGTGCAGCGGCCGAGTCTATCCAGTATCCGGCCCCGCGCACTACTGTACGCCACCCGCCGACCGCGGGACGTACCGGCGAGTGGCCTGCGCAACGCCGAACCGCGAAACAGGTCGTGCCACGGCTCACGGCGGCGGGGAATGTTGAGCTGGCCCGCCAATGGAGCGATACCCCGCGCCATTCAAACGAACCCCGACTTGGGCCAATTCGGCTTGGCCAACGCCCGCGACCGTGCGAATGTCGTAAATCGCTCCGCTCGGAACTCTAAGTTCGTCTCTCACGAACGGAACGACGTCGTCACATGAAATAGCGCTGCCTTGTGCCTCCCTGTAAAGAGCAACGATACATGCGTGACGCTTACCATCAAACGTAACGATCACGTCCGGTTTCGCGGCAATGGGCGGTGGCGCCGGAGCCGCGGTGTTTGCAGACGGTCCACAACCGGCGACCAATATGAGCACCATGGCGAAGGCGAGCATTATGCGAATGCAAATCATGGCCGCTACCGAATGTCTTCCCCGTTCCCAGACGGCCACTTAGCGGCGGCCGGTACCGCAGATGCTAGCGCCTCTTGCGTGACGAACGCATCACTCGCTCGCGATTTCGAATTCAATGGCGATCCCGAGCTCGCTAAATATCCGACTGACCTCGGGCGTCAGACTAAAACTGTCCACGGCGACCGGGGAGAGCGCGACCAGTAGGCTGACCTGACCACCCTCAACGCGAATACGCTGGAGAAGAGCCGCATTTGTGCGCAGAAGGCGCGTTGCACTCAGTAAAAGGGCCCACCCCAGACTCACTGTTGCAGATTTGCCGAGCTCCCTGTGGGCGAGTTCCAGACTGGCAAATCCTGAAAGCCAGTTGGCCGCCGGCCAGGTGCTCGGATCGAGAGTTGCCAGCCAGTAGCTTTCGCCGTGAACCGAGGCGGACGAAACATAGCTGCGCGACCGGCGCGGCTCGCCCGCGCGAAATGAGTGTGTTGCCTCAAGTCCGAGCGCGCGCGATAGGTACGCCGGATCCATTGAAGGGTGGCGAATTCGCAGCGCCAGCTCAAACGGCGGCGGTTGCAACTTTGAGAGCTTTCTGGCTTCCATTAAGTAGACTCCGTACGTGATAAACACTAATGCGTCAACGTTGCCTTGTGAAGGTTAAATTCTGGTGACGCGTCGACGCGAAACCATTTATCCGGATCGCGAACCATATCGAGCCCAGGCCGCCAAATAGATATTCTCCGGCCAGCCTGGCACCTTTCGTGTCCAGATCGAGAGCCGGGCTCGGCCAAACCCCCGGTCGCTCCGCAAGCGCTACGGCAGCCTGCCGATGATCACTTTGACTTGGGCTGACCGAAGTCCGGGTCATAGTGAGGGAGATCCATTGCGGAAGGCATCGTCGATCAGCCGGAGCGAATCCGCGCCGTCCCACTTTCGCGCCCCGTAGACTCTCTTGAGTACGCGGCCGTTGGCGTCGACGAGCACGGTCAACGGCAGCTGCGATGCGCCCAGCATGTTCTCCATCTCAAGGTCGTGATCGATGAAATGGCTGATCGTTGCATTGGTGCCATTCAACAGACCTTTCGCTCGATCGGCGTAATCGTCCGTTGAGATGCCGATGATCGAGAAATATTGCTTTTCGCCGCGCCACGCGAGCCGTTCCAACGAAGCCATCTCCTCCCTGCAGGGACCGCACCAACTGGCCCAGACGTTGATGATGAGCGGTCTGCCGCGAAACGCGCTCAAGCGTCGGGACGGGCCATTCAATCCTTGCAACGTCGCTTCACGCAGAGTCCCGCCGATCGGTACCTCGCCGGGAGTATTTGCGAAGGCCAACGCGGCGTTTGCGATGGCGAGGCACAGTAAGAGCGCCGTACGCTGGAGCGATCGTTTAAATGAGCTCCGCATGGGCGCCCTATTCTATCTTGATAAAATCTTGACGTTCACGTTCCGGTGGTGAGAACCACACGAAACCTCGCCTTGCCGCTCATCATTCGCTCATAGGCTTCTGACGCGCGTTCCAAGGGATATATTTCGATCATCGGGCGAATGTCGGAGAGCACACTGAAATCCAACGTGTCTTCCGAGTCACTCGCCGTACCCGATGGCCAACCCGCGATCGAGCGGCGCCCCGGGATCAGTGCAAGCGGCGGGACCTCGATCGGCTCCATCGATGCCCCGACGACCAGTAGCTTGCCGTCGATACTTAATCCGCCGACTGCGTTGCTCATCGATTTGGAATCCGTCACCGTCGCCAAAATCACGCGGGCGCCGCCAAGCTTCGTCAGTTCTGCAGCAACGTTGTGGGTAGTACTGTCGATGTAATGATGCGCGCCGAGTTTTCGTGCGAGCGGTTCTTTGTCGGTGCCCCGCGCTACTGCAATGGTATGACAGCCCATCCTGGCGGCGAACTGCACGCCGAGGTGACCCAGACCACCCACGCGGAGTACCGCAACGACGTCACCGGGTCCTGCACCGCTGTGTCGCAGCGCATTGAAGGTCGTGATGCCGGCGCACAACAGGGGAGCGGCTTGCGCTGACGAGAGTTCGTCCGGGATCGCAGCCAGCGCCTCGAAAGGCGCAATCATATACTCCGCGTATCCGCCGTCGTAAGTGATGCCGGGAACTTTACCGTTCGAGCAAGTGATGAAGTCCCCTTTTCGACACGAGGCGCAATGACCGCAGTGACCACCATGCCAACCTACACCGACCCTGTTGTCCACTTTCCAACCGGGTACGTCGGCTCCGGCGGCATCCGCGAGACCCACTATTTCGTGTCCCGGCGCTCGAGGGTATTGAATGCCGGGAAACGCGCCGAGCTTAGTGAACGAATCGCTGTGGCAAATGCCGCAGGCTTGCACTTTGATGCGGACCTCCCGATCGCCCGGAGTCGGGATGTCGGGCTCGACTAACTCAAGGGGGGCATTCGGACCAGGAACCTGGACTACGCGCATACGTGGCATAACTGACTCCAGAAATAAGGACTTGAGCTGTGGATCGTACCGCGCGAAGGTTGCACGCGTAATCGCTTTTCTATCTCCATCGAGGTCTGTCCTCCATTCTCCCAACGAGCGTAGTTTAAAATGTTGCAGGGCACGACCAAGAGTTACCCCCTGCTGCAACGGGCTGCGACGCGAACTTCAAGAATCCCTGCAGGTCGGGGAGCGTAAGATCCTAATAGATGATCGTGTTTCACGCGTGCATGGGGGTTACCGCATGGGATGTGAAATGTGCGGCCTCGGCCGGGTATATTTGTGTCACTCGCATCCGAGGCTTATGTGATCTCTTCGGGGTTATTAATGAGGGCAGCCGCTATCTCTGTTGGATACATCAAATTGAATCGGTTTGTCGGTACGCGGAATCAGAGCCATTGCGGCGTAATGCCCGGCTTCCGATAACTGCGGACAAGCTGCAGGGCTGGTGACCGAGACATGGACTCGGATTATATTGACCGTATCGGTTATCGAATCAAATGTCACGACGACCGGGCCATGCGTTTTGTAGCCGGCGCTCGCCACGAGCAACGTATAGCGCTCGAAATCAATCGTCGGCAGAGGATCGACTACGTCCGTCAGATTGCTTACCCAAGCGTCCCAATCTTGCATCGATCGAATCACGAAATTGGAATGGCCATCCGGCAAACCCAGACTGCGCGGCAACGGGAGAACTTGGAAATCGATTTTCTGAGCTGTTGCGCTCACCGCGAGCATCAAGGTGAACAGTGCAGCTGCCAGCGGTCTCAACATTGGGTTCGCCCGGTTGGTGCTTGCTGGGTCGTGAGCGACTTCCATGTATTCCCCCCGTTTTTCGCAAGTGTGCACCCGCTTGGGTCAGGTGGTCAAAAAGTCGGCAGTTAGCTCAAGGGGTTGATCGAGCGGTGAGTTTTCGCTAAGTGCACTGCGATGTGCACAGGGTTATCCCCTGGGATTGGGGATAGCGGGATAACGGACATGCCGCCGACCTCGACAAATCGCGGCGCGTGGTTCCGGCTCGGTCCGGCATCGATCCAGCGCGTCTCTCAGGCGAGTGGGCCACTTCCGTCGGAACGAAATTCTCCTGCGGGGAAGCCGCGCACCGAGTAGCGCCGGTGTGCAAGCGCGCAACCTAATGGAATCTCGTGCGGCTGGCGCTAACATCGACTAGCCTAGGCGCCGAGGCAGCACGGTCGCACAGCGCGCGGGAGATCAAGTGATGAACGACTCGCCCATTTACACGCCGCCGGAAGTCTGGAAATGGAACAAGGAAAATGGGGGCCGGTTCGCGAACATCAATCGCCCGATCGCGGGACCGACGCATGAAAAAGAGCTGCCGGTCGGCAGGCACCCCCTGCAGCTCTATTCGCTCGCCACGCCGAACGGCGTGAAGGTGACGGTATTGCTGGAGGAACTTCTGGCGCTTCGGTTTAGCGGCGCGGAGTACGATGCCTGGCTGATCCGGATTACTGAAGGCGATCAATTCGGCAGCGGCTTCGTAGCTGTCAACCCAAACTCCAAAATCCCGGCGCTCATGGATCGTAGCGGGCGGACGCCCATCCGGGTGTTCGAGTCAGGGTCGATTTTGCTGTACCTTGCCGAGAAGTTCGGAGCGTTTCTGCCGATCGACGTAGCGACTCGCGCTGAATGCTTGTCCTGGTTGTTCTGGCAGATCGGCAGCGCCCCCTACCTTGGTGGCGGCTTTGGCCACTTCTACGCCTACGCGCCGACGAAGATCGAGTACGCTATCGATCGCTTCGCGATGGAGGTGAAGCGTCAGCTCGATGTTCTCGATCGGCGGCTGGCGCAGTCTGAGTATCTGGCAGGCTCCGACTATACAATCGCCGATATGGCGGTCTGGCCTTGGTATGGCGCCCTGGCACAGGGCTGGCTGTACGGGGCGGGCGAATTCCTGCAAGTGCAGGAATATGCAAATGTCCGGCGCTGGACCGCCGCGATCGCCGCGCGCCCTGCCGTGCAGCGAGGGCGCAAAGTCAACTGCACCTGGGGCGAACTCTCAGACCAGTTGCACGAGCGCCATGACGCTGACGATTTCGAAACAAAAACGCAAGACAAGGTCGGGGGTGGCAACGAAGCCGGGGACCTCTAAGAGGCCGGTCGACCGACTCGGGCAACTGCCGGCCCAATAGCCGAAGTTCAGCGGGTTAAGCCGCCAGCCGCAAGGCATCTGTCGTCTCTTGCGCGGGCATGTGGCTTCGAATGAGGGGCGCTCCCGGCTGCGAAATTAAAGGGCATCGAGGACCGCGATAGACCGGAGTCTTAACTTGTCAGGTGTAATGCTCAAATGTTGAAGTGGATCGGCTGGCTTGTTGTATTGCTTGCTGTCGCCATGTTCGTGTTGAGGAGATCGGCGCGGAAGAGCTTGCTGCCGCTCCAGAAAGAACTCGCTGACGCTACAAATGCCTTGCTGACGGAGCATTACCTGGCGGCGCATGACCTCGCGGCGGTGTCCCCGTTCTCAAAGGCACTCGCCGACAGCGTGTGCGGCATGTGTATAGCCAGAGGGTTTCCGAACGCAACGGAGGAACTGATCGCACGTCAGTTCAATCGCCATGATCGATTTACGCAACTCAATGTGATTGCCATGGCCCTGCATCACGATGGCACTGAGCCGCCGCTACCGCACGAATACTGGTGGCCATCACGAAACCCGTTTTCGGTGAAAAGAGATCCGGGGAGCATTAGCGCAGTGTCAGCCAGGCTACATCATGACCACGGTGTCCAAATTGACATTGGCAAGACCCCTTTGCGGTGTGTTGACGGGAATATCTTGAACAGCTGAAGGGTGACGGATCTCGGAGCTCACGGAGCCTCACCTGGGCCGGCGGACGGCCCTCACCTTGCCGCTACTTCCTCCTCCGCAGAAGAACTGATCGCCGCCATCGGACTCAAGTCCCGACACCCCTACTCCGGGCGGCATTTCGAGCCTCTCCAGGACCTTTCCCGTTTCAGGATCGACTCGCCTCACATCGCTCTCGTCACCTTCCCAGGTCCCGTGCCAGAGCTCGCCGTCGATCCACGTGACCCCGGTGACGACGCGGTTGGGCTCGATGGTGCGAAGAACCGCCCCTGTTTGAGGATCGATTTGATGGATCTTCCGACCCCGATGCTGCCCCACCCAGAGCGTCCCTTCGGCCCACGCGAGCCCCGAGTCACCGCCGCCGCCAGGTGCCGGGATCGTCGCGAGCACGCGGCCAGTCTTCGGATCGATCTTCTGGATGCGGTCCTCTGCGATCTGAAACAGGTGCTCACCATCAAAGGCCGTTCCTGCGTGCGCGGCGACATCGATCGAGCGCACCGTCTTCCCGCTCGCCGGATCTAAGGCGTTCAGCTTGTCTCCGGAGGCAAACCAGACGTGCTTACCGTCAAAGGTAACCCCATGCACCCGGTCGACACCCGGAAAGGGCCCATATTCACGGAGTATCTCGGCTTCAGATCGTTTCATGTGCCCATCCTAATCACCCGGTAGCGGACCGGGGAGTAACAAGATTGTCGGGATTCCCAACACGGGCGCGGTCATCCAACGACGGGCTCGCCCGCGACCGAACGACTGCACCTTGCCTGCGGCCGCAAGCGGATCGAGCGCCCGCTGCACGGTGCGCGGGCTCGTTCCAAGGGCAATTGCCAGGGCGGAGCTCGACCACGACTCGCCGTCGGCGAGAAACGCGAGCACCGCCGCATGCTCCTCTTCGACGAGCGGCGCCAGCACGACGACGTCGCGTGCGCGGCGCGGCGCCAGCGCAAAGCCTCGCTTCGTCGCGCTCAGGTCTGCCAGCGTCCGAAGCACCACGCGAAGCCGCGCCACTTCGACCCGCAATCGAGCGCGATGCGATTCATCGGCGTGCTTCGCCCGGAAGGCACGTGCGATGAGCGTGCTCCTCGGCACATCTCCGGGCCATGCTTCGCCCAGCGCGCGGGCAAGCGTGAACAATACCGGGCGAGTCGCGAGTGAGACCACCTTGCTCTCGTCACGCACGACATAACGACACGCGTCGACGACGAGCGCCTTCGACGCCAGTAGCGCTTCAACCTCGTCGAGGAGGAGGAATCGCTCCTCGCCACGCGCAATCCGCCGCGCCGCGGGCGTGGTCAGGACGAGGGATGCGCTTTCGACTTCCGCCGTCAGCGCAGGAATATCTGCGTCGCGCGCGGCGCGCTCGGCGCGAGCGAGCGCAGCGCGCGCCAACTTCATCCGGAGGCGTCGCATCGCGATCCCCGCAACGACTAATTCGTGGGCAGCCCGCGACGCGGGCGGGAAAGGCGCGGGGTCAAGCTTGGCAACCATACGCTCCGCGTCGTCGAGGCGCCCGATCAGGAGGAGGCGCCGGACCTCGAGATTCCGCGCATGCGCGGAATTTATACGGTCGCCGTGAGCTTCTAGCGTCGCCCGCGCGGTTTCGAGCGTCTTCGGGGGCCAGCCCAAGTCGCGCGACACGAGTGCGATCTCCGCCTCGGCAACGACACACCTCGCGCGGGCGACGGCCTCTTTCGGCCCGAAGGCACGCGCAGCACTTCGCAGAAGAGCCTTCGCTCGAACGAGATCGCCGAGCTGCGCCATCGCGATGCCTCGCAGCGCGAGCGCCGGCGCGTCATCGCGAAGAGCGACCCGCTTCAATGCGCCGAGCAGATCACCGGCGGCAAGCGCACGCGCCGCAGCCGTGATCAGCGAGTCCATCGGAATCCCGTCACACTTGTAACTCCCATCTTTGGATACCCAGAGCTTAGATTATTTCATAGCCAACAACCGCCAAAGGAGACGGCAATGAAGATCGCAGATTCAACAGTTCTGGTGACTGGAGCCAATCGCGGCCAGACCCCGGGCAATGAACAATCCTGAAAGGGAAACGTCATGAAGGACAAAATTGCAGTGAACCAAGTGCAACCACGACGAGCCACCTCGTCTAATTCGGAGACCGCCATGACCACGACCAAGACACTTGAGAAGGACCGGAACGGCGAACAACCCCCCATGCGCACCCCGCCGATCGTGTCGCCGGAGGCCTGGGAGGCTGCGCGCCAGCAGATGCTGGTGAAAGAGAAGGCCTTCACCCACTCCCGCGACGCCCTGGCCGCCGAACGCCGGCGCATGCCGTGGATGGCCGTCGAGAAGGCGTACAAATTCGAGGGGCCCCAGGGGAAGCTTAGCCTGCTCGATTTATTCGAGGGCCGCCGTCAGTTGATCGTCTATCGCGCCTTCTTCGAGCCCGGGGTGTTCGGCTGGCCCGAACACGCCTGCCGCGGCTGCTCCCTGGGCGCCGATCAGGTCGCCCATCTGGCCCATCTAAACGCCCGAGACACCACGCTCGCCTACGCCTCGCGCGCGCCACAGAAGGACATCGAACACCTGAAGGCACGAATGGGTTGGAAGGTGCCGTGGTACACCATCACCGACAGCTTCGACACCGACTTCGGCGTGAACGAGTGGCACGGCCACAATGCATTTATCCGCGACGGTGACAAGGTGTTCCGCACATACTTCATCAACGAGCGAGGCGACGAGGCGATGGGGACCACCTGGAGCTACCTCGATATCACGGCGCTCGGCCGTCAGGAGACTTGGGAGGACTCGCCAGAGGGTTACCCCCAGACTCCGCCGTACAAGTGGTGGAACTGGCACGACAACTACGACGCCGAGGCCTCGCCTAATCGGAAGTGGGTCGAGGTGTCCGACGCTAAAGAAGCCACCTTCCGAAAGCGCGACGCATAGATGAAAGCATGACCGAGGCACATCCCGCCACTTGACGGGCAGGCGCTGAGTGCGGTCTCGAAGTTTCCCCTGTAACGGACCACTGGGTAAGGAGCAACCGTCATGATTCCCACAACATTCCCCTCTAACCACCCCGCGCGCGCTTCCGAACAAGCCCTCTTCGGCGTGTTAGCGCTGCTCTTCGCCGTCAGCGCAGCGGTGACAATTGCGTGGTGCGCATCCATGTCGGCAATGGGCGAGATGCCGATGCCCGGCAGTTGGACGATGTCGATGGTGTGGATGCGGATGCCCGGACAGACGTGGTCCGCCGCCGCAGCATCGTTCATTGGGATGTGGGTCGTGATGATGGTAGCAATGATGCTGCCATCCTTGGTACCGATGCTGTTGCGCTACCGCCAGGCCGTCGGCGGGGCCGGCGAGACGCACCTCGGTCGGCTGACGGCGATCGTGGGCGCTGCTTACTTCATCGTCTGGACCGTCTTCGGAATGGCCGCCTTTCCGCTCGGCGTCGCGCTCGCGGCGGTCGAGATGCGGCTGCCGGCGTTGGCGCGCGCCGTGCCCATCGCGGTCGGCGTGGTTGTATCGATCGCTGGCGCGCTCCAGTTCACCGCGTGGAAGGCGCATCACCTTGCCTGCTGCCGGGCGGCACCGGAACGCGGTCGAACATTGCCGGCGGACGCCGGTACGGCCTGGCGTCACGGCGTGCGCCTCGGCCTCCACTGCAGCTACTGCTGTGCCGGCCTGACGGCGATTCTCCTTGTCATTGGGGTCATGGACGTGCGCGCGATGGCTGTCGTGACGATGGCCATCACCGTCGAACGGCTCGCACCGGCGGGTGAGCGCGTCGCGCGAGCCATCGGGGCCGTCGTTGTCATCGCAGGGTTATTTCTGATCGCGCGAGCAGCCGGGCTCTGATGATGCATCCGAAAACACGAACTGGCCGAGTGCCTCCGCAGCATGCCCCAGCACGGCACCCACGGCAGTTGGAATCGCTGTCGCGTCAGCCGCCGAAGCTTTTTCCGCAGAACAAATAGCGACTATTGCGACTCATAAAGCGGAATGGCCAGACTCTTGCTCCCACACCATCCCAATAAATGGCGCGGCGGGCACACCGGCGACGGGCTCTAGTCGGCCAAACCCGGCATTTCGCGCCGCTGAATTACTCGCCCGTTAGCTGACGTTCGGCTTGCAGTAGGATAGCCAGGCGACCGTTCAAAAATAATGGGCGGCACGGGCCAATGGAGCGAGTGGCGGCAAATTCCTGTTGGCTTTTTTGGTTGTGTATTGCCACGTAGGGACAATGCCATGAAAGTTTCGCTTAGCTCAAGTTGGGTGACGTCGTTGTTGGTACTGCTGCTACTGGCTTCAGTGACTCTCGCAAGCGCGCAGCAAACGCTACAAGAACTAACGCCCATGACTCCGGATGGCGTCGCCACCTACAACGAGATCCGCCCGGAAGCTGACTACATCAAGCGCGTGGAGATGATTCCGATGCGCGACGGTGTGAAGTTGTACACCGTCATTGTCATGAAGAAAGGTACGGCCAACGGGCCCATTCTGCTCTCGCGCACTCCTTACGACGCCAAGGATTCAACAGCACGCACCAGGAGCCAGTCGATCACTGAGATTCTCCCCGCCATGGACGCCGAGTTCGTGACCGACAACTATATTCGCGTTTATCAAGACATCCGTGGCATGCACCACTCCGAGGGCGTGTACATCATGAACCGGCCGCTGATCGGTCCGCTGAACACCACGCTGGTCGATGAATCCACGGACGCCTGGGACACGATCGACTGGCTGGTCAAAAATGTCCCGGAAAGCAGCGGCAAGGTCGGTGTCATCGGCAGCAGCTATCTCGGCTTCACCACATTGATGGCGGAAATCAATCCTCACCCGGCGCTGAAGGCCGCCGTGCCGCAGAGCCCGATGGTCGACGGCTGGATGGGCGATGACTGGTTTCATAACGGCGCCTTCCGCAATCCGAATATTGCCTATTTCGTCGAGCAGAGCACAGCCAAGGGCGAAAAAGACGAGGGCGGCGGCCTGGCCGTGGGCGTTGGAGACGATTACACGAGATTTCTCGAGGCCGGTTCAACCGGCGACTACGTGCGCAAATGGGGCATCGACACCTATCCGTTCATGCAAAAGGTCATGCAGAATCCAGCCTATACGGATTTTTGGTCGTTGCAGGCGGTCGACACATGGATGACAGCGCGACCACTGTTGGTGCCGACGATGCTTGTGGTCAGTCAATGGGATCAGGAAGACTCCTATGGCGCACCGGCAATCTACAAGGCACTCAGATCCAAGGACAACCATCACGACCGGTTGTCGCTGGTGATCGGACCGTGGCGTCACTCCGGCGTCAATCATTACGGCTACGACCTGGGAGCGCTGACCTTCACCGGCGACACGGCGAATGAATTCCGCGTCAAGTATCTGAAGCCCTTTCTCGATCATTACCTCAAAGGTGGTCCGGACCCGCACACGCCGCGCGTTCTCACCTACGCCACCGGCGCCAATCACTGGGAATCTTCGCCGGATTGGCCGGTGGGGACACCGACACCCCTTTACTTGGGCGATCGATTCACGGCCAATTTCGCTAAGCCCGCCGTCAGCGGCCATGACGACTACATCTCCGATCCGTCCAAGCCCGTGCCGTTCATTCCGCGACCGATCGACATGAATGACGCCAAGCAATGGAAACCGTGGCTGGTGCACGATCAGCGCTTTGTCTCGGACCGCCCGGACGTGCTGGTCTATCAGACCGCTGTGCTCGAAAAACCAGTGCACATTATGGGCGCGCCGCAGGTCGACCTGTTTGCCGCGACCTCAGGCACCGATAGCGACTGGGTGGTCAAGATCATCGATGTATATCCCAATACCTCCCCGGAAGCGGATCAGGGCGCCACGCTCGGCATGGCGGGGTTCGAGCTGCCGATTGGCATCGAGATTTTCAGGGGCCGCTATGCGCATGGCTTCGACAAGCCGACGGCTCTCACGCCGGGCAAGATCGAGGAATACAGATTCAGCTTGCCCAACGTCGATCACGTCTTTCTGCCCGGCCACAGGATCATGGTCCAAGTCCAGTCAAGCCTCTTCCCACTCTACGATCGAAATCCGCAAACTTACGTAGATAACATCTTCAATGCCCAACCGGGGGACTACCGGGCCGTCACTGAAAGCGTCTATCGTGGCGCAGCCACTGCCACCAGCGTGCTGATTCCGGTTGTGCCATAGGCTCCTGAATCTCGAGGCGGCATAGCTGCCGCTCGCGAAGGGCTGGAGAGGGTCGACGGCTGGTCAGCAACGTCGGCTCCGGGCACTTAAGCGCCCAATAGTCTGCGCGCTAGCGACGACCCCATGTCTCGGCGACCGTCGGCGACAACATAGACGACAACTTGTTTCGCGTGCACCCGATATATTAGTCGATAGGGTTTAAAGAAGATTTGTCGATATTCCGAGATGCCAAGAGAGCGCAACTCGTTAACGTAAGAACCGCGGTTAGGAGACGTTCTGAGAGCGTCAGTCGCCTGGACGAGCTGATCGAGGACGTGGTCAGCGCGATCTCGGGAATCGTGCTCAGCGATGTAAGTATAGATCTCTTCCAGATCGCGCTCTGCGTCCTTCGTCAGGGAGACCGCGTAGGGCATCAGCGGCTGGTAGTCCTGGAGCGCAGCCGACTCGCCACCTCCGCTACCGGCGTGATCTCCCCTCGTTCAACTTGTTGGGTGCCGAGCGCAAGAATTTTAAGTAGCGCCAGCGTCTCTTGGGTCTCCTCGTAAGAGGCGACGTCCTGAATAACGGCCTTGGCTTCGCCATTTTGGGTAATGATCAAGGGCTTACGCTGTTCTTCCAGCACCTGGAGGACCTCGGCGGCATTCGCTTTCAAGTAGCTGATAGGCTTGATTTGGGTCGAGTAGCGCACGGCGGCTCCAATGTATAGTAGGACTTAATATAGTCTTTTTATGGTCCTATCGCAATATCTGAGGCGGTTCTACAACTCACATTTGGAGAGTCGTCATGGAACAGTTAATTACCACAGCTCACAGAGGCGCCCGCGATCCCTGGAACAAGGGCAAGCTCGTCGGCCAAAAGGCACCGCTTCGCTTAAAGGAAGATCTGGGCGATACGCATCTCTGAGACGACAAACAGTTTTTCTCAAAGGGGCTTCGTTATCGACTAGCTATTGACTTCTCGATACCGGACTGTCGCTACTGGCGGCAAAGGGTCGCTCCCGATCCCGTCCTGCGCCGGAATGCGATTTATGGATCGCGAGGGATGTCCTTGCGCGCGGCGTGTTCACTGAGATACTGGCTGAAGCTTTTCGCCAGCGTTACAAAATCCGACGGAATCATCAACACAGTGGTGCTGTTATTTTCCGCCCCCACCTCCGTAACCATCTGCATCCGTCGTAACTCAACGGCTACCGGATTGTTTGCCATCTGCTCGGCGGCGTCTCCAAGCTTTCTGGATGCTTCCAGCTCCGCCTCTGCCTTGATGATGCGGGCCCGCTTCTCCCGAATCGCCTCCGCCTGCATTGCCATCACCTGTTGCATGGCCTCAGGCAGCTCGACGTCCTTCATTTCAAAGCGCTCTACCTCAAGACCCCATGCTGCAGTTGCGCTGGCTACGTTATCCCGCAGCAGGCCGTTAATCTTGTTGCGCTCCTGCAATACCTCGTCCAGATCGTGCTGTCCGATGATATTGCGCAGGCTTGTAAGGGCGAGCTGATAAACGGCAGCTGCTGCGTCGGCTACCGCGATCAGTGACTTACCGGCGTCCGTAATGTGATACCAAAGTACGGCGTTTACCTTAACCGTCACACTGTCGCGGGTTATGGTTTCTTGTCGTTCAGCGGATACGGTGCGCGTCCGGATGTCAATGCGCACCGCACGTTCGATTCCGAGCGGAATGATCCAGTACAAACCTGGGCCGCGCTCGCCGGTGTAGCGTCCCAGGCGAAACACGACACCGCGTTCATACTCCTGGGCAATGCGGAGTCCGCTCAAAAGGATTGCAGCGACGAGCACAATGAGTATTAGATCAAGCATTGTCATATACGATACCGCTAGCCTTTGCCGGGAAATGAAGTCACGACGATAACGCCAACGACTGTACCCTGCTTTAAGCGGTCCTGGCTATACGGGACGCGCTGTGCCGTTATCGCGATTCGGAAATGCGCAATTGGGAACCATCCAGACAAGGGCGCGCGTCCCCTCTTCTTAAGTTGACTGACCGATTTCCGAAGATCCCATGGACCGCTCAGGGTCCGACACTGCGAATCGACCGCATTGGGCGACCGTCGGCCAAAACCCGCAATTCGGTAGTCGGACCGCGACCAGATTGCCTGACTTCAGTGAAAGAAAGCGGCAGCGACCCCCCTTCATCACGAGAAGGTATCGACGCCGCAATTCGCGCTCAAATTTGTTGTTTATTTCCGCTGGATATATCTATACCCCCGCCTTGCACAGGCGGGGGTGTGCTCCGCCTATTGTGCTCTATCGATCGCCGCATCATCCATCTTGAGGCGGTAATACAGCGCCTTCTTCAATGAATGAATGGCCTTCTTGGTATCCTGAATTGCGGCATATTTGTTGCCGCCGAAGTCGTCCGGAGCCGCGTCCATCTCTTTCACAGCCTCCTGTATTCTATCGATCGCTTCAACGATTCGCGGGTGCGCCGCTCGTTCCGATTGAATCGTGAGCTGCGGAGCCGCCAAGGCCACCATCGGTTGAGCGCCGAGCCCGATCCCCAGCAGCAGCCCGGTCGCCATCATCTTATTCAATGCATTCATAGAAAAAATCTCCTAGTGTGACGCATGCAAAAAATGCCATACCCGAGTCGTGAAACGATCCCCAACGCGCCGCGACGACCGAACCGCGTCAACTTAATCATAACTTCATCTTGATTGAAGAGTCTCAAGAAAGCTCTCGTTCGTCCGAAGGGTCATTTTTTGGAACCGACGCCGGGGATCGCTGAGAAAATATCAAGCGGTTTTGCCTCACTGCGTATCGTGCCCGGCGGCTCGTGGCAAGTGACGCAGCCGGCGACTGGGCCATGACGCGTGAAGCTCGCGTCAGGATTCCGGTGGCAGCCGAAACAGAAGCCGTGAAATCGTGACTCGACACCCTCTTTGAGGTCCGCTCGGCTGCTGCTCTTGTGACACGCGACGCAGGAATCCCAGCCGGTTCCATCAGCGTAGTTGTGGTGGCATTTCAGGCAGTTGATCATGCCGTGTTTGCCGTGCGGGAAGTCGAGCGGAATTGTGTTCGCGCGCCGGAGTATCGGCTCGCGGAGCACGGCACCTACCGTGTCCGGGAGAAGTCCAGCGAGAGCTGCGGCCGTAATTGCCACGACGCCCACGACTAATGTCGTGTTTCGTCCGAACACGAGCCGCCGGTGCACCCTGGTTTCGCGGTCAAGGGTATCGGTTGATCCGCGGACGCGCAACAGCATGAGAATCGCGCCGATCGTGACCGCAACGAACAAAGCTCGGCGTCCGCGTCCGCCCAGATATCTGGCTGTCACGACAACGTGCAGGGCGACCAACGCGGCGAGGAAGCATCCGAGAATGACGTGCGTGGCCTGGAAACTTCTGTGACCGGCCCAGAGACGACGTCGTACGCTCGCGACTGAGCTAACAACCATGATCAGGAGCAAAAGACTAGCTACAATCCCCGCGAGCTGATAAAGGGGCGTCGTTGGCTTCAGGTACTCGACAATAGTGCGGTCGGCGAGAACAAGTCCACCGATGTGCAGAGCAGCTGCGATGAGCGCGCCCCAGCCGGTGAGTTGATGGAGCTGCAGCGACAGCAGCGTGGGTGGCACCGAATTCCTGGGCCGAACCGGTGCGCCACACAGAGCGATGCAGGCAAGACCGCTCGCAAGCCCAGCCATTTGCGAGAGCTCCCAGCCTAGGCTGACAAAGCCTGCGAGCGCCGGTATTGCGGCGAGCAGAACAAGACCCATACCCCAGAGCGCATACCGGGCGTCGAGACCTCTCACACGCATTACACACGCCAGCTCGTGAGGGGAGCGTCGGGCAGGGCCGCCGCGACCATTCTTTCGTTGTAGCCGGCGCCGTAGGTTCCCCACATGTATACGACTCCGTGGGCGTTGCCCGGGTCATTGAGCGCCACCCGAGCCATGATCTGTGGGTCGAGAATCAGAGCTGCCGCAGCTGATCATGCAGAATGTCGATAGGCAAAGGATCGTCGTTGCAAGCGATTTACATCGAAGCATTCTTTGTTTAATCAATCACGGCTGCCTCTCTGTGCAAAGAGCTCGGCATATTCGGCGCGAATGACCTTCTTGTTCAGCTTGCCGACGCTCGTTTTCGGGATGCTTTCCACAAAGAGAACCTCGTCCGGCAACTGCCATTTGGCGAATATTTCTGAGAGGTGCTCCTGCAGTTGCTGCAGCGTCACTGGATGGCCCGGTTTGAGCACGACCAGCGCGAGCGGTCGTTCCTGCCACTTGGGGTGCGGAATACCCACGACGGCCGCCTCTCGCACTGCGGGATGGCTGATGAGCGCGTTCTCCATATCGATCGAGGAGATCCATTCGCCACCGCTTTTGATAACGTCCTTGAGCCGATCGGCGAGCTTGAGGTAACCGTCGGCGTTGATCGTTCCGGCATCACCGGATCGCCAGTAGCCGTCGGCGAACCGGTCCGTCGCGTTGGGCATATCGTGATAGCCCGTTGTGATCCACGGGCCGCGCATACAAATCTCGCCGACGGACCTGCCGTCGTGGGGAAGTTCCTCGTCGTCGGGTCCGAGGAGCTTGATGTCCACACCCGTTATCGGCAGACCCTGGCTGCGCCTGAGATTCCATCGGTCCTGCGAGGTCATTCGCTCTTTCAGCGCTGGCTTAAGCCAGTTCATCGTGGCGAGCGGGCCGGTCTCGGTGGCTCCATACACGTGCACGACTTCGGCGCCCGTGAGCTCAAAAAAGCCCGCCATCATCGACAAGGGCGGCTCAGAGCCTCCGCAAAGCACCCTCAGGCGGCGGAAATCCGGCTTGAGCTCCAAGGTCTCGATGTAGCGCAGCATCGCCAGCAAGATCGCCGGCACACCGTTGGTGACGGAGACACCTTCGGCGATAATCGCATCGACCAACGGAGCCGTGTCCTCCATGGCGTAGCGGCCGGGGAGCAGTATCTTGTTGGCCATCAAGGTAGCGGCCTGTGGCATACCCCAGCACTGCACGTGATACATCGGCGCGATGAGCATCGTGCAGTCATTGAGCGTCATGCCAAGGTTGGCCGCCATTGCCATGGAATGCAGACAGATCGATCGATGTGAAAAGTAAACGCCTTTCGGCCGCCCGGTGGTACCGGTCGTGTAGCATGCACTGTACGCTGAACGTTCATCGATCATCGGCCAGTCCATGGTGGATGCGGGGCCCGCCAGTAGCTCCTCGTAGTGATACGCTGGTAATAGCGTTGTTTCGAGCCTGTCCGCTGGTTTGTCCGACATGACGATCCAGCCTTTGACACAGGGCGCATGCGCAACGATCGCCTCGGCCAGCGGCAGGAGCGTCTCGTCGACGCATATGAAACTCGCCTGGCTGTGACCGATGATGTAGTTCAATTCCTCCGCACTGAGGCGCAGGTTCAATTGCAGCAGGACGGCCCCCAGCCCGGGGATGGCATAATAAAGCTCGAAGTAGCGGCGGCTGTTCCAGTCCAGCACGCCCACCCGATCCCCCGGGCCTACACCGAGGGAGCGCAAGGCATTTGCGGCGCGGCAGGTTCGCCCATAGCAGTCGCGATAGGTATAGCGGTCCCAACCTCCACTTGCCGTTCGATAGACGATCTCCTGGTCGGCGTGGGTTCGCGCGGCGTGCCGTATCAGCGTTGTCGTATTGAGCTGGTAGTCATCGCCCATGGTGGACGGGAATCCTTTGACGAGATTCCGGTTGGCTTGTGCGGCGCCGCCGCTTTGTCCGAACATGTGACTTCCCTCCCTGCAATTGTTCAGCCTGCACGCTGTCCGATGCTAAATCAAACCGCGGTCGGCCGGTGAGTCGATTGCTCGCGTGCGCAGGCGCTAATGGATAGACTAACCTGATGCTCGCCGCCGGCGGTGTCATCGGCTTCAGGAGCGTCTTGGGAATATTCACATCGCCGTCCTCAGGAACCTTGAGTTATGGCAACAAATGATGTTGGCTTGGCCGGTAGGCATATTCGGCTTGAACCATTGAACCACGGCCACGTGGATGGGCTGGTGCGTGCCGCCGGTGCCGACCGCTCGCTGTACCGGTGGAGTGCGCCGGCTGAGCGATCTCATGGGATCGGCCAGAGATTGAGCCCTACAAAGTCATGAACGAGGCTCAATCGACCGCTCTGGATCCCGCTGCGCAGCCCGCGACGGATGTCGACGACACTCTCTGGTACAAGGATGCCGTCATCTACCAGCTCAATGTGAAGTCGTTTTTCGATTCGAACGCCGACGGGATCGGCGATTTTCAGGGTTTGACCTCGAAACTCGGGTACATCCGGGACCTCGGAGTCAACACGATCTGGCTGATGCCCTTTTATCCGTCCCCGCTCAAGGACGACGGCTACGATATTTCCGATTATCAGAACGTACACCCCCACTACGGCACCCTTGACGATTTTCGCATCATGCTGCGCGAAGCGCACCGGCTCGAATTGAAGGTCGTGACGGAACTGATCATCAACCATACCTCCGACCAGCATCCCTGGTTTCAGGCTGCTCGCCGCGCGCCGCCCGGCTCGCCGGAGCGCGATTTTTACGTTTGGAGCGACGCCGATCGGAAATACCTCGGCACGCGCATCATTTTCATCGATACGGAGACTTCGAACTGGGCATGGGATCCCGTCGCCAAGGCCTACTACTGGCACCGCTTCTTCAGCCATCAGCCGGATTTGAACTTCGACAACCCGCGGGTGTTGGACGCCGTGCTGCAGATCATGCGTTTCTGGCTCGATATGGGAGTCGACGGCTTCCGGCTCGATGCGATCCCCTATCTGGTCGAGCGGGAAGGCACGAGCAACGAGAATTTGCGCGAAACACATGCGGTGATCAAGCAATTGCGCGCTGCAATCGACGCGGCCTACCGCAACCGCTTTCTGCTCGCCGAAGCCAATCAATGGCCGGAGGACGTGCGCGAATATTTCGGCGACGGCGACGAATGCCAAATGGCATATCACTTCCCGCTGATGCCACGCATTTACATGTCGATCGCGCAAGAGGAGCGCTATCCCATTACCGAGATCATGCAGCAGACACCCGACATACCGGACAGCTGTCAGTGGGCGATTTTTCTGCGCAACCACGACGAGCTGACTCTTGAAATGGTCACCAGCAAAGAGCGCGACTACATGTACACCACGTTCGCCGCCGACGTGCGGGCGCGCATCAATCTCGGCATACGCCGGCGCTTGTCGCCTCTGATGGAAAACGATTACGACCGCATCAAACTCATGAACAGCCTGCTGTTGTCGATGCCGGGCTCCCCGATCCTCTATTACGGCGATGAGATCGGCATGGGCGACAACGTGTTCATCGGCGACCGCAACGGCGTGCGCACGCCGATGCAGTGGAGCCCCGATCGCAACGCCGGTTTCTCGCGTGCCGACCCGCAGTGCCTGTATCTGCCGCCGATCATGGATGCCGTCTACGGGTATCAGTCGATCAACGTCGAAGCGCAGCTGCGTGATCCGAGTTCGCTGCTCAGCTGGACCAAGCACATGCTTGCCGTGCGCAAGACGAGCCGAGCCTTCGGGCGCGGCACGCGCCGTTTCTTGACGCCCGGCAACCGCAAAATCCTTGCCTACCTGCGCGAGTACGGCGGCGACACGATTTTATGCGTCGCGAATCTGTCGCGGTCGGCGCAGCCGGTCGAGCTCGATTTGTCGGCGTTCAAAGGCCGCGTGCCCGTCGAAATGCTGGGACGCACGGCGTTTCCGCCCATCGGTGACGTGCCCTATTTGCTGACCCTCGCGGCGCACGGCTTTTATTGGTTCAAATTGACCACGGACGCCGAGGCGCCGTCGTGGCACGAACACATCGTCTCCATTGACGAGCGCCCGGTCTTGGTTCTGTTCGACGGCTGGAGCAGCTTATTCCGCGACCGGGTCGTGCCGTGGCGCATCGGCATGGCGGAAAAAGCCAGACTGCAATTCGAGACCGACACCCTTCCCCGCTTCATCGAGACGCAGCGCTGGTACGCGGCGAAGGGCGCCGCCATCGAGCGCGCCCGCATCCTCGATCACCTGATCTGGCAGGAGGGCAAATCGAGCTGGCTGCTCACGTTGCTGCAAGTCGGCGGCGCCGGAGACGTCGCGAGCTACTTCATGCCGCTCGCGCTCGCCTGGGAGGAACGTGATGAGGATCGCGTCCGCACATTGTCGACTGCGGCAGTCGCCAAGGTGCGCCAGCAATCGAGCGTCGGCGTCATGGGCGACGCATTTGCCGACGAAGCCTTCTGCCGTGCGTTGGTGGCCGCAATGGCCAAGCGGAGCGAGATCGCGACCGCTCACGGCAAGCTGCAATTCCGGCCCACCGCCGCCTTTGGCCGGCTCGCAGGAAGCGATTTCGCGGCATTGCCAGTTGCGCGACCGCAGGGCGGGAGCTCGATTACAACCGTCGCGATGGGAGAGCAGCTGATGTTGAGGGGCTATCGCCGATTGCGGGCGGGCGCGGGTCCCGAACTCGAGATGAGCCGGTATCTCACCGAGGCGGTGCACTACCCCAACTGTGCGGCGCTGGCGGGTGTCTTGGAGTATGCCGGCGATGATGATGGCCAACCGAAGCCGCTCGCCCTGCTGCAGGCCTACATTGCCAATCAAGGCGACGGCTGGACCTACTCTCTCGAATATCTGCAACGGCACCTCGAGGAACATCGCACGGCGCCCGCCACCGACGCCCTGCCTGTCGGTGCGCACGAAGCGTATCTGACGTTGATCCGCGTGCTGGCCGCGCGCACCGCCGAGTTGCACAGAGCCCTGGCCACCCCTACCGGGGATCCCGCGTTTGAGCCGCAGCCGCTCACTCGCGCCGATCTCGACGGCTATCGTCGGCGCGCGACGGAAGAGGCGCGCAACGCGCTCGGAATGCTGCGGTCGCATTTGGACTCGCTCTCGGCGGCGGAACGCGACAAGGCGAACGCCGTCCTGACGCTTGAGGATCAAATGTTGGAGCGCATCGAGGCGTGTGCGGCCGAGGAGTCGCAGGGTCAAAAGATACGCATCCATGGCGACTATCACCTCGGGCGAGTGCTGGTGACCCGAAATGATTTCGTCATCGTCGATTTCGCAGGAGACCCCGGTGACAGCCTCGAGGAACGAGGCGCTAAATATTCGCCCCTGCGTGATGTCGCGAAAATGCTGCGATCATTCAGCTACGTCGAGCACAGCGCCTTGCGCGGTGTGGCTCATCACGAAGGCGAATATGCCAAGCTCGCCCCCCTGGCGCGCGCCTGGGCCCTCGAAGTGCGCAGCGCCTTCCTGTCGGCTTATGATGAGCAGGCGCGGGAGGACTCATTGTACGGTTCGCTGCTGCCGGCTCGCGGGCTTCTCGGGCTATTTGAATTAGAAAAGGCCTTGTACGAGCTTCGTTACGAGCTCGCCAATCGTCCCGGCTGGGCCGGCATTCCCCTGCAGGGCATCTACGAATGGGGCGCCACCTCATGATCGGCAAACGGACACGGTGTCGCGAATGCCTCGGAGGCTTTCATGCAAAGTATTGATATATTGCTAGAACCCGCACGCGAGTTTCTGCATCAGATCGCTGCTCTGCTTCCGCGACTCGCATTGGCGCTCACGGTCGTCGTTGCAGGATGGTTGTTCGCCAAAGCGATACGGTTTGCCGTTGAAAGAGCGCTGCGCGCCGTTAATTTCAACGTATTGACCGAACGCGCCGGCACGGACCATTTCTTGCAGCAGGGCGGGCTGCGCGGTGACACGACGACGCTGTTCGGGCTGTTTGCCTATTGGCTGATCATTTTGGCCGCGCTGATCATCGCCTGCAATGGTCTGGGCCTCACCTACATCCCCGATCTGCTCCAACGCGTCATGCTGTTCACGCCGAAAGTGCTGGCCGCGATGCTGATCGTGATATTCGGTTCTTACTTCGCGCGCTTCGTCGGCGGCGCTGTAACCAAACATTGCGTCGAGGCGCAAATGCGGGACGCGGATCTATTGGGCAAGATCGCGCAATATCTCATCATGGCGTTCGTCATCATGATCGCGTTGAGTCAAGTGGAGGTCGGCGGCGACATCGTTCAACGAACATTTCTCGTCATCCTGGCCGGCGTCGTGTTTGCACTGGCGTTGGCGTTTGGTCTCGGCGGCAAGGAGTGGGCGGCCGCGCTTCTCGAGCGTTGGTGGCCACGGCATCGGCACAAAGACGACGCATGACGCGCAGCTGCGGCGCGGGCGGCGGCGGCACGGGCGGCGGCAGCCCGAGCAGCTTCGCTCATGACATGCCCTTCGGCGCGCAGGCGTTGTCCGCCGGGGGTACACGGTTTCGTCTGTGGGCTCCGAGCAGCGAGCACGTCGAGCTGCAATTGATCGACGCCGCCTCGCGCGCGTGCCGCGACATGCGTGCTGTGCAAGACGGCTGGCACGAACTCGTCGTGCGCGATGCGCATGCGGGCGACCGCTACAAGTTCGTCGTGCACCTTGACGCGGCGCCGCCGTTGGCCGTGCCCGACCCCGCATCGCGCAGCAATCCGGACGGGGTGCACGGTGCGAGCGCCGTGGTCGATCCGCACTCCTTTACGTGGCGCGAAGCGTCCTGGTGTGGCCGACCCTGGTCAGAAGCGGTCCTCTATGAGCTGCACGTCGGCACCTTCACGCCGGAAGGGACCTTCGCGGGCGCGCGGCGGCGTTTGCCCGATTTGGCCGCCCTCGGGATCACTGCGCTGCAGTTAATGCCGCTGGCGGCCTTTGCGGGCGGGCGCAACTGGGGCTATGACGGGGTTCTGCCGTTTGCTCCGGCTTCCTGCTACGGGAGCCCAAATGAATTGAAGGAGCTCATCGATGCCGCGCATTCGCTCGGCCTGATGGTACTGCTGGACGTCGTCTACAACCACTTCGGTCCCGATGGGAACTATCTGCACGCGTACTGCCCGGAGTTCTTCAACCACGCGCATCGAACCCCGTGGGGCACCGCCATCAATTTCGACGGCCGGAAGAATCGCACCGTGCGCGATTTTTTCTTGCACAACGCGTTGTTCTGGGTCGAAGAGTATCGCTTCGACGGACTGCGACTGGACGCCGTCGATGCGATTCGCGACCGCAGCACGCCCGACATCGTTCGCGAAATTGCGCGCGCGCTGCGCGAAGGGCCGGGCCGCGAAGGGCCGGGCGGCCGGCGCCACCTGCACCTCATTCTCGAGAATAACGCCAACCAAGCCCGTTATCTGGAGCGCGATTCGAACGGTCAACCGATCTACGCCACCGCACAATGGGACGATGACGTGCATCGCGTCTTGCACGTACTGACGACCGGTGAAACAGACGGGTACTACGCGGACTACGCCGCCGCTCCGCTGGAACACCTGGGCCGCTCTCTGACGGAAGGATTTTCCTACCAGGGCGAGTACTCGCCTTTCTGGAACGGATCGCGCGGCGAAGCGAGCGGGCACTTGCCGCCTAGCGCGTTTGTCGGGTTTCTCCAAAATCACGACATGATCGGCAACCGCGCTTTCGGCAATCGCATTGATACCATGGCAGATGAGCGCCTGCTCGCAGCAGCTTACGTGTGCTTGTTGCTGGCGCCTCAAGTGCCGATGTTGTTCATGGGCGAGGAGTTCGCCGCATCCACGCCGTTCCTTTTTTTCTGCGACTTCGGCGCCGAATTGGCACAGGCGATATCGAACGGACGGCATCGCGAATTCGAGCGCTTCGCAGCATTTTCAGACGCTGCCGTGCGCGCTCGCGTCCCCGATCCCAACGCCGCGACCACCTTCGCTCAATCGAAGCTTCGCTGGGATGAAACAGAGCGCCCACCGCACCGGAAGCGCTTGGCGCTCGTGCGTGAGCTGCTCGCGCTGCGCAAGCGCCATCTGATGGCACGATTGACGGGATCGGTGCACGGCGGTGGGTACCAAATCGAGAAATCCGTGCTGCGGGTCCGATGGAAGCTGGGAGACGGCGTGCGCTGGCACCTGCTGGCGCACTTCGGGTCGCAGGACTACCGGCTGACCGGTCTGCCGCCGGGCGAGTGGATTTATGCGGTAGGGGTGCATCGAGACGGCGACGGCAGCGACGCGGGCGCGCGACTCGAGGCCGGGGCAGCGCTGGTTACGGCGGATCGGTAGGGGAGCGCTTAAAAAAAAGCCCCAGACTCTTGCGAATCCGGGGCCATGCCTTTTCGATGCTTCTTATCGGTTATTCGGCTGCTTCCGTGTCCCCCGCCGGTACGGCGTCGTCCGCATCGGCCATGCCGCTGCTCACATCCATGAAGCTGCGACGGCGGCTGTCGTCCGAAGCACGCCGGCGTCGCGCATGATACGCGAAGCCCGTGCCCGCGGGAATGAGACGCCCGACGATGACGTTTTCCTTCAGGCCCCGCAAGTCGTCCTTGAGACCCCGCACCGCCGCCTCGGTGAGGACGCGAGTGGTTTCTTGGAACGATGCCGCCGAAATGAAGGACTCCGTCGCCAACGATGCCTTGGTGATGCCGAGCAGGAGCGGCTCCCACGTCGACTGGCTCTTGCCCTCGGTTTTCTGCTTCGCGATGACATCGAGCAGGCGGCCGCGATCCATCTGTTCGCCGCGCAGCAGCGCCGAATCACCGGTATCCAGCACTTCGATTTTGCGCAGCATCTGCCGCACGATGACTTCGATGTGCTTGTCGTTGATCTTCACGCCCTGCAAGCGGTAGACATCCTGAATTTCCCGTACCAGATAATTGGCCAGCGCCTCGACGCCTTGCAACCGCAATATGTCATGCGGATTCGGTTCGCCGTCGGCGATGACTTCGCCCTTCTCCACTTGCTCGCCTTCGAACACGTTGAGATGACGCCACTTCGGGATCAGCTCTTCGTACTTCTCGTTGGCCTCGTTGGTGATGATCAAACGCCGCTTGCCCTTGGTTTCCTTGCCGAAACTCACCGTTCCGCTGCGCTCCGCAAGAATCGCGGAATCCTTCGGCTTGCGGGCCTCGAACAAGTCCGCCACGCGCGGCAGACCGCCCGTGATGTCGCGAGTCTTCGAGGACTCTTGCGGGATACGCGCGATGACGTCGCCCACCGACACCTTGGCGCCGTCTTCCAGGCTGACGATGGCGCCCGCGGGCAGCGCATAAACCGCCGGAATATCGGTGTTGGCGAACGTGACCTCTTTGCCTTTGGCATTGGTCAGCCGCACCACCGGCCGCAGGTCCTTGCCGCCCGAACCGCGCTGCTTCGGATCCAACACGACGGTGCTGGTGAGACCGGTGACCTCGTCCACCTGGGTCGTGACGGTGATGCCGTCGACGAAGTCGGAGAACTTGATCATGCCGGCCACTTCCGTGACCACCGGGTGCGTATGCGGATCCCAGTTGGCGACCGACTGGCCCGCCGACACCACGTCCCCGTCGTTCACGGTAATCGTGGCGCCGTACGGGATCTTGTAGCGCTCGCGCTCACGGCCGAATTCATCCACGACTCCTAGTTCGCCGGATCGCGACACGGCAACCAAGTGGCCCTTCTCATGGCGCACGGTCTTGATGTTGTGCAAGCGGATGGTGCCCTTGCTCTTGACCTCGACGCCGTTGGCCGCGGCCGCTCGCGAGGCCGCACCGCCCACGTGAAAGGTACGCATCGTAAGCTGGGTTCCCGGCTCACCGATCGACTGCGCCGCGATGACACCCACGGCCTCGCCGATGTTGATGCGGTGACCGCGGCCCAGATCGCGGCCGTAGCACTGGGCGCACACCCCGTAGCGGGTTTCGCAGGTAATCGGCGAACGCACCATGACCTGATCGACGCCCATCTTTTCCAGGAGCTTGACCAGCTTCTCGTCGAGCAACACGCCGGACTTGACGAGCACTTCACCGCTGGCGGCCACCACGTCTTCCGAGACCACGCGGCCGAGGACGCGCTCGCCCAAACCTTCGACCACGTCGCCGCCTTCGACGATCGGCGTGATCGACAGCCCGTTGGCGGTGCCGCAGTCGACTTCGGTGACCACCAGGTCCTGCGCCACGTCGACCAAGCGCCTCGTGAGATAGCCGGAGTTCGCCGTCTTCAATGCCGTATCGGCCAAGCCTTTGCGTGCACCGTGAGTCGAGATGAAGTACTGCAGTACGTTCAAGCCCTCCCGGAAATTGGCAGTGATAGGCGTCTCGATGATCGAACCGTCGGGCTTCGCCATCAGGCCGCGCATGCCGGCGAGCTGACGAATCTGTGCGGCCGAGCCGCGAGCGCCGGAGTCCGCCATCATGAAGATCGAATTGAACGACTTCTGGCGCACCTTGTTGCCCTTGGTATCGGTCACCTCGTCGGTACCGAGCTTCTCCATCATCGCCTTGGCGACTTGATCGTTGGTACGCGACCAGATGTCGACCACCTTGTTGTAGCGTTCGCCGTTGGTGACCAATCCTGAGGAATACTGCTCCTGGATCTCCTTCACTTCGCGTTCGGCCGTCGCCAGGATCTTGTTCTTCTGCTGTGGGACCACCATGTCGTCCACGCCGATCGACACGCCTGCGCGAGTCGCGTAGTGAAAACCGGTGTACATCAGCTGGTCGGCGAACACCACCGTTTCCTTCAGACCCACGGTGCGGTAGCACGCGTTGATCGTTGCGGAAATGGTTTTCTTCGTCATGTCCTGGTTGATGGCATCGAAGGACAGACCGCGCGGCAGTATCTCGGACAGCAAAGCCCGGCCCACCGTGGTGTCGACAACGCGGATGTTCTGCACCAGCTGCCCCTTGGCATCGCGGATGTATTCGGACAAACGCACTTTGACCTTCGCCTGCAGATCGATATTGCGGCTCTCGTAGGCCCGATGCACCTCGGCGACGTCGCTGAATGCCATGCCTTCGCCCCGGGCGCCCACACGCTCGCGCGTCATGTAGTACAACCCGAGCACCACGTCCTGTGAGGGAACGATGATCGGGTCGCCATTGGCAGGCGAGAGTATATTGTTGGACGACATCATGAGCGCGCGCGCTTCGAGCTGCGCCTCGATGGACAGCGGCACGTGAACGGCCATTTGGTCGCCGTCAAAGTCGGCGTTGAACGCCGTGCAGACGAGCGGATGCAATTGGATGGCCTTGCCCTCGATCAGCACGGGCTCGAAGGCCTGGATACCGAGGCGATGCAAGGTCGGTGCGCGATTCAGGAGCACGGGATGTTCGCGGATCACCTCTTCGAGGATGTCCCACACTTCCGGTCCCTCGCGCTCAACCAGGCGCTTCGCCGCCTTGATGGTCGAGGCCTCGCCGCGCAGCTGGAGCTTGGAGAAGATGAACGGCTTGAACAATTCGAGCGCCATCTTCTTCGGCAAACCGCACTGATGCAGACGCAGCGTCGGACCCACCACGATGACCGAACGCCCGGAGTAATCCACTCGCTTCCCGAGCAGGTTTTGGCGGAACCGGCCCTGTTTACCCTTGATCATGTCTGCCAGCGACTTGAGCGGACGCTTGTTTGTGCCCGTGATCGCGCGGCCGCGCCGGCCGTTGTCGAGCAGCGCATCCACCGCCTCCTGCAGCATGCGCTTCTCGTTGCGCACGATGATGTCCGGCGCATTGAGTTCCAACAGGCGCCGCAAGCGGTTGTTGCGGTTGATGACGCGGCGATACAGATCGTTCAAATCGGATGTCGCAAAACGACCTCCGTCGAGCGGCACCAGCGGCCGCAGATCGGGCGGCAGCACGGGCAAGACGGTCAGCACCATCCACTCCGGCTTGTTGCCGGACTCCATAAAGGCCTCGATGAGTTTCAACCGCTTCGACAGGCGCTTGATCTTGGTCTCGGAGTTCGTGTTGGCCATGTCCTCGCGGACCTTGACGATCTCCGCGCTCAAGTCCATCGACTTGAGCAGCTCATGCACCGCTTCGGCGCCCATGCGCGCATCGAATTCATCACCATGCTCTTCGATCGACTCCAGATACATCTCGTCGGTGAGCAATTGGCCGCGCTGAAGCGGCGTCATGCCGGGATCGACCACGACAAAGGCTTCGAAATAAAGCACGCGCTCGATTTCGCGCAACGTCATGTCGAGCATCAAGCCGATGCGCGAGGGCAGCGATTTCAAGAACCAGATGTGCGCCGTCGGGCTCGCCAGCTCGATGTGCCCCATGCGCTCGCGGCGCACCTTGGACTGGGTCACCTCGACGCCGCACTTCTCGCACACGACTCCTCGGTGCTTCAGGCGCTTGTACTTGCCGCACAGACACTCGTAGTCCTTCACCGGACCGAAGATCTTGGCGCAGAACAGGCCGTCGCGCTCCGGCTTGAAGGTGCGGTAATTGATGGTCTCCGGCTTCTTCACTTCGCCGTACGACCAGGAGCGGATCATGTCCGGGGACGCGAGCCCGATCTTGATCGAATCGAAATTCTCGACCGGCACTTGCTGCTTGAACAACTTCAGTAGATCTTTCATGGATTAGGCCTCGCTCTCGAGTTCGATGTTGATGGCCAAGGAACGGATTTCCTTGACCAAGACATTGAACGATTCCGGCATGCCGGCTTTCATTTCATGGTTCCCGTCGACAATCGCCTTGTACATCTGCGTGCGCCCGTTGACGTCGTCTGACTTGACGGTCAGCATCTCTTGCAAGGTGTACGCGGCGCCGTACGCCTCGAGCGCCCACACTTCCATTTCGCCGAAGCGCTGGCCGCCGAATTGCGCCTTGCCCCCGAGCGGCTGCTGCGTAACCAAGCTGTACGGTCCCGTGGAACGGGCGTGCATCTTGTCGTCGACCAAGTGATTGAGCTTCAGCATGTACATGTAGCCGACCGTCACCGGCCGTTCGAACTGCTCGCCCGTGCGCCCATCGTGCAAAACGGTCTGCCCGGACGTCGGCAGTTCCGCCAGCGCGAGAAGGCTCTTGATCTCCTCTTCGCTCGCCCCGTCGAACACCGGCGTCGCCATCGGCACGCCGTGACGCAAGTTGCTCGCCAACTCCAAGACATCGGCGTCGCTCAAGGACTTGACGTCCTCGCGTTGACCACCGGTCTCGTTGTACACCTGGCCAAGGAATTTGCGGATCTCCGCCACTGCCTGCTGCGCTTCGAGCATCTTGCCGATCTTAGCGCCCACGCCTTTCGCGGCCCAGCCCAAGTGCGTCTCCAATATCTGGCCGATGTTCATGCGCGACGGCACGCCCAGGGGATTCAGCACGATGTCGACAGGGGTACCGTCCGCCATATACGGCATGTCTTCGACCGGTACGATGGAGGAAATCACGCCCTTGTTGCCGTGACGGCCCGCCATCTTGTCGCCCGGCTGTACGCGCCGCTTGACCGCCAGGTACACCTTCACCATCTTCAGCACGCCCGGCGCCAAATCGTCGCCCGCGGTGATCTTGGCCTTCTTCTCGTCGAAACGCTTCTCGAAGGCCTTGCGCTGGCCCTTCAGCCGCTCCGACACGGTCTCGAGCTGGGCGTTCGCCTCCTCATCCTTCAGTCGTATCTCGAACCATTGCTCACGCGGCAAATCGGCCAGATACGCCTCATCGATTTGCGTGCCGGCCTTGATCTTCTTCGGGCCCGCTTCCGCGGCCTTGCCCTCGATCATGCCGCGCACGCGTTGGAACAAGTCGTCCTCTAGAATACGCTGCTGATCGGCCAAGTCCTTGCGCACCCGCTCCAGTTCGGCCTTTTCGATCGCAAGCGCCCGCGAGTCCTTCTCGACCCCGTCGCGCGTGAACACGCGCACGTCGATCACCGTACCGTCCATGCCCGGCGGCACGCGCAGGGAGGTGTCTTTCACGTCGGACGCCTTCTCGCCGAAGATTGCCCGCAGCAATTTCTCCTCCGGCGTCAACTGCGTCTCGCCCTTCGGCGTGACTTTGCCGACTAGAATGTCGCCTGCGCGCACTTCGGCGCCGATGAAGGCAATGCCTGCTTCATCGAGCTTCGCCAGCGCCGAGTCGCCCACATTGGGGATATCGGCCGTAATCTCTTCCGGGCCCAGCTTGGTGTCGCGCGCGACGCAAGTGAGCTCTTCGATGTGAATGGTCGTGAAGCGATCTTCCTCCACCACGCGCTCGGAAATGAGGATCGAGTCCTCGAAGTTGTAGCCATTCCACGGCATGAAGGCCACCAAGAGGTTTTGGCCGAGCGCAAGCTCGCCCAAATGCGTCGACGGGCCGTCGGCCAAGACGTCGCCGCGCTTGATTGCATCTCCGGCCTTCACCAGCGGACGCTGGTTGATACACGTATTCTGGTTGGAGCGCGTGTACTTGGTGAGCGAGTAGATGTCGACACCGGGTTCACCGGCGGTCGTTTCATCGTCGTTCACCCGCACCACGATGCGCGAGGCGTCGACCGAATCGACGCTGCCGCCGCGCCGCGCCACCACGGTGACGCCGGAATCGATGGCGACCGCACGCTCCATACCCGTGCCCACCAGCGGGGTTTCCGACCGCAAGGTCGGCACCGCCTGGCGCTGCATGTTCGAACCCATGAGCGCCCGGTTCGCGTCGTCGTGCTCCAAGAACGGAATCAGGGAAGCCGCCACCGAGACGATCTGCTTGGGGCTCACGTCCATGAAATCGATCTTGTCCGGGGCCGACAGGGTGAACTCGTTTTGCGTGCGGCAGGAGATCAAGTCATCGATGAATTCGCCCTTATCATTCAAGGTGGCGTTCGCCTGCGCGATCACGTACTGGCCCTCCTCGATGGCCGACAAGTAATCGATCTGGTCGGTCACCTTGCCGTTCGATACGCGCCGATACGGCGTCTCCAGGAACCCGTAATCGTTGGTGCGCGCGTACACGGCCAGCGAGTTGATCAGGCCGATGTTCGGACCTTCCGGCGTCTCGATCGGGCAGACGCGGCCGTAATGGGTGGGATGCACGTCGCGCACCTCGAAGCCGGCGCGCTCGCGCGTCAGACCGCCCGGGCCCAGAGCGGACACGCGCCGCTTGTGTGTGACCTCGGACAGCGGATTGTTCTGGTCCATGAACTGCGAGAGCTGCGAGGAGCCGAAGAATTCCTTCACCGCGGCCGCCACCGGCTTCGCATTGATCATTTCCTGAGGCATGATCGGCTCGCTCTCGGCGATCGTCAGGCGCTCCTTCACGGCACGCTCGACGCGCACCAAGCCGATGCGGAAGGCGTTCTCCGCCATCTCACCGACGCTGCGCACGCGCCGATTGCCCAAGTGATCGATGTCATCCACGTGGCCGTTGCCGTTGCGGATGTCGATCAGGGTCTTCATGACCTCGATGATGTCCTCTTTGCTCAGCACGCCCGAGCCCGTGATTTCCTCGCGGCCCACGCGGCGGTTGAACTTCATGCGGCCTACCGGCGACAAATCGTAGCGCTCGCCGTTGAAGAACAGGTTCTGGAACAGGTTTTCGGCAGCGTCCTTGGTCGGCGGTTCACCGGGGCGCATCATGCGATAGATCTCGACCAGCGCCTCCAGGCGCGTCTTGGTCGGATCGATGCGCAGCGTGTCCGAGATGTACGGACCGCGATCCAAATCGTTGACGAACAGCGTGCGGATCTCCGTGACGCCGTTCTCGATGAGCTTGCCGACCGTCGGAACGGTGAGAATCTCGTTGGCTTTGGCCAGGATCTCGCCAGTTTCGGTGTTGACGATGTCGTGCGCCAACACCTTGCCCTGCAGATACTCCGTCGGTACGGGCAGGCGTTTGACGCCCGCTTCCTCGAGGTCCCGCACGTGACGGGCGGTGATGCGCCGGCCCTCCTCGACGATCACCTTCTTGCCGACGCGGATCTCGAAGGATGCGGTCTCGCCGCGCAGGCGCTGCGGGATGATCTCGAATTCAATGTCCTTCTTCGACAGGTGAAACACGTTCTTCTCGAAGAACATGTCCAGCACCTGCTCCTCGGTGTAGCCGAGCGCCCGCAGGATGATGGTGACCGGCAACTTGCGGCGGCGATCGATGCGCGCGAATACGCAGTCCTTCGGGTCGAATTCAAAATCCAACCATGAGCCGCGGTAGGGAATGATGCGGGCGGAGAACAACAATTTGCCCGAAGAGTGCGTCTTGCCGCGGTCGTGATCGAAGAACACGCCCGGGCTGCGGTGCAGCTGCGAGACGATGACCCGCTCGGTGCCGTTTATGATGAAGGTGCCGTTCTCCGTCATGAGGGGCAATTCGCCCAAGTACACTTCCTGTTCGCGAACGTCCTTGACGGGCTTCTTGGCGCCGCTGGCCTCTTTGTCAAGGACCACCAAGCGCACCTTGACGCGCAGCGGCGCCGCATAGGTCAAGCCGCGCAGCTGGCATTCCTTGACGTCGAATACCGGCTCGCCCAGGCGATAGCTCACGTACTCCAGCGTTGCGTTGCCGGAATAGCTGGAAATGGGGAACACACTGTCGAAAGCGGCGTGCAAACCGATTTCCTCGCGTTTGGACTCCGGCACCTCGGCCTGCAAGAATCGCCGGTATGAATCCAGCTGGATCGCCAGCAAATAGGGCGTGCCGAGGATGCTCGGACGCTTGCCGAAGTTCTTACGAATGCGCTTCTTTTCGGTGAACGAATAAGCCATGAGTCCTTCCCAGGCGCTTAGCGCGCCGAATTCAACGGGGCCCGAGGGGCCCCGACCGATGGGGCTCGCTGCGCGAGCAAAAAATCCAAATCAAAAACCAAGGCGCAGCCGACGGCCGCCGCGAATCTCGCGGCCGCCGTCGGGCTGCATATGTCGGCGTTGGTCACTACTTGATAGCGGCCTTTGCGCCAGCGTCCTCCAGCTTCTTCTTGATGGCCTCGGCATCCGCTTTCGGAATGCCTTCCTTGACCGTCGAAGGAGCCCCTTCAACCAGATCCTTTGCCTCCTTCAAACCCAAACCGGTGATCTCGCGGATGACTTTGATGACGCCCACTTTGTTGGCGCCGAACTCGGTCATCGTCACCGTGAACTCGGTCTGTGCTTCCGCAGCCGGCGCCGCAGCCGCAGCACCGCCCGGCGCCGCAGCCGCTGCTATGGGGGCAACGGCCGTGACGTTGAATTTCTTCTCCATATCGGCAATCAGCTCGACCACTTCCATGACGGACATCTTGGAAATCGCGTCGAGGATTTCGTCTTTCGTAACAGCCATGATTTTCTCCAAAACTAAAAAAGGGCCCACAACCCGAATCAGATTCAATTCATCGAAAGCCGGCTACGCCGGCGCACCGCTCTTTTTCATCTGCGCGACGGCAGCCAGCGTCCTCACCAACTTGGAATGCGGAGCAGCCAACGTACCAACGAGCTTTGAAATCGGCGCCTTGAGCACGCCCAACAGCTTGGACACCGCCTGCGCGCGCGTGGGCAATGAAGCCACGCGATCGATGTCCTGGGGCTTGAGCAATTGCCCGCCCAAAGACACGAGTGTCGTCACCAGTTTTTCGTTGTCCTTCGTAAACGCCTTGACGATACGCGCGGCCGCGCCCGGATCGTCGTTGGAGAATGCGAGGACAATGGGCCCTTTCAGCGCCGGAGAGATGCACTCGAAAGCAGTGCCGGCAACGGCCTTGCGCGCGAGCGTGTTCTTGACGATTCGTAGGTATACCCCTTCCTTGCGCGCCTTGGCGCGCAGCTCGGTCATCTGCGTCACGGTCAAGCCACGGTTCTCGGCGCCCACCACGGACAAGGCTCTCGCCGCGACCGCGTTGACCTCTGCCACCACGACTTTCTTCTCTTCCAACTTGAGTGCCATCCGGTTCCTCCCGGTCAGAAGCGTCACACTTAAGGCAAGAGCGCCGTCGCTCCTACCCACCCTCGAGTACGCCGTCGTACTCCTGCGGTGCGACCTTCACCAGGCAATACCTGATTCGGGTCCCACCATCTGCGCAGGCCGATCTTCCTCTTCATCTTTAAGGGCCCTCGCCCGCCTGCGGTCTTCGACGGTGAGTACGTTCGGCCTTACGGCCTCAACGCAGCCCTCCATCAATTCTTCATCATGCGCTTCGCGCACCTTCTCATGCGCTTCGCGCACCTTCTCATGCGCTTCGCGCACCATTCAACGGGGCCGATGCGGCCCCGTCCGATAAGGTTGGTTAACCAATGCCCATTACAGCCCCAAACTCGACTGGTCGACCGCAATTCCAGGACCCATGGTCGAAGACACGGTCAACTTTTTCAGAAAAACGCCCTTCGAGGTCGCCGGCTTGATCTTTTGAAGATCCGCCACCAGCGCCATCAGATTCTCCTTGAGCGCAGTCGGCTCAAAACTGGCTCGCCCGATTTGCGCATGCACGATGCCCGCCTTATCGGTGCGATAGCGCACTTGGCCGGACTTGGCATTCTTGACCGCGCCCGCCACGTCGGGAGTCACCGTCCCCACTTTCGGATTCGGCATCAGGCCGCGCGGGCCCAGGATCTGCCCCAGCTGGCCGACGATGCGCATGGCATCGGGACTCGCGATCACCACGTCGAAATCGATTTGCCCCGCCTTGACCTTCTCCGCCAAGTCCTCGAAGCCAACGATGTCCGCACCGGCGGCCCTCGCGGCATCGGCATTCTTGCCCTGCGTGAACACGGCTACGCGCACGGTCTTGCCGGTGCCGTGCGGCATTACGGTGGAGCCGCGAACCTGCTGATCGGACTTGGTGGCGTCCACGCCCAAATTGACCGCCACGTCGACTGACTCATTGAACTTCGCGGTCGCAAATTCCTTGACGAGCCTGAGCGCGTCGTCGATGGGGTACGACTTGCCCGGAGCCAACCTTTCTTTCCAGGCCTTGGTTCTCTTCACGGTCGCCGCCATTTTAGAGCCCCTCCACTTCGACGCCCATACTGCGCGCGCTGCCGGCGATGGTGCGCACCGCAGCGTCCAGATCACTTGCCGTCAAATCCGGCATCTTCATCTTGGCGATGTCCTCAAGCTGCTTGCGCGAGATCTTGCCGACTTTGGAGGTGTTCGGCGTGGCGCTGCCCTTCGCAACGCCGATCGCCTTGGCGATGAGCACCGAGGCCGGAGGCGTCTTCATGACGAACGTGAAACTGCGGTCGCTGTACACCGTAATCACTACTGGGGTCGGCAAACCCTTTTCCAAGGCCTGAGTCTGCGCATTGAATGCCTTGCAGAACTCCATAATGTTCACACCCTGCTGGCCCAGAGCGGGGCCGACCGGCGGACTCGGGTTCGCCTGGCCTGCGGGGATCTGCAGCTTGATATAGCCCGTGACTTTTTTCGCCATTTATGTTTCCTAGGCGCTACGCGCCAACTTTCCTAGGCGCTACGCGCCAACCTTTCAACGGGGCCGATGCGGCCCCGTCCGATAAATCAACCCTTCTCGACCTGTGAGAAATCCAGCTCCACGGGCGTCGAGCGCCCCAGAATCTGCACTGCCACCTGCAGCCGGTTTTTCTCGTAATTCACGGATTCCACGACCCCGTTGAAGTCGTTGAACGGACCGTCGGTCACGCGCACCACCTCGCCGGGCTCGAACAGCACCTTCGGCTTCGGTTTGTCGACCCCTTCTTCCACGCGGCGCAGAATCGACATGGCTTCCTTGTCGGTGATCGGCGCCGGCCTGTCGCTGGTGCCGCCGATGAATCCGAGCACCTTGGGCACCTCTTTCACCAGGTGCCAGGTGTCCTCGTCCATCTCCATCTGCACGAGCACGTACCCGGGGAAGAATTTGCGATCGGACTTGCGTTTCTGGCCGTCGCGCATTTCGACCACTTCCTCGGTCGGCACCAGAATCTCGCCGAACTTGCTTTCCAGGCCGGCGCGCTTGACCCGCTCCTTGAGCGACTCGGAAACTTTGTGCTCGAAGTTCGAATAGGCGTGAACGACATACCATCTCAACGACATAAGCGCTCCGAATTCCTCAGGCAGACTGACCGGTAAAAAGCCGCGTCAGCCAGGTGAGAACCCAGTCGAGTCCCCAAAAAAACAAGCCCATCACGATGGCAAAACCGAATACCACATAGGTCGTCTTGATCGTCTCTTCGCGTTCCGGCCACACCACCTTGCGCAACTCGATGCGCGCGGCGAGCGCGAACTGCCGAAACTCGCGGCCATACCAGCTGAACCAAATGAACCCGGCGCCAGCGGCCAGGCCCGCAACGACCATCGCAACGCGAATCGGCAGTGCCAGCTCGTCATACCAATAGAACGCGACCAGCCCGGCGAAGAGCGCGAGAATCGACAGCGTCAAGAGCGCCGAATCTTTCGCCGACGCGCCCGCGGGTGTGTGCACTTCTGCCATGTTTACTGCTGTCGACCTACCGGCCTGCTCACGTGGCAGGGCAGGAGGGAATCGAACCCCCAACCTGCGGTTTTGGAGACCGCCGCTCTGCCAATTGAGCTACTGCCCTGTTCTAGGCGCTTGCGCGCCCCTAACCAAGCGCTGACGCGCTGAAATTAACGGGGCCGAAACGGCCCCGACCGTTGGTCGCCCGCTGCGCGGGCGGTAAAAGAAAAAACCTCATGCGATTACCTTGGCCGGCACACCGGCGCCGGCCGCTTTGGGGGTTCCAATTACGCAATCACCTTGGACACCACGCCCGCGCCGACCGTCTTGCCGCCCTCGCGGATCGCAAAGCGCAGCCCCTGCTCCATCGCAATCGGCGCAATCAGCTCCACCACAATCTTGATGTTGTCCCCCGGCATCACCATCTCGGTCCCCGCCGGCAGCTCCACCGCCCCCGTCACATCCGTGGTGCGAAAGTAAAACTGCGGCCGGTAGCCCTTGAAGAAGGGCGTGTGCCGCCCGCCCTCCTCCTTCGTCAGCACGTACACCTCGGCCTCAAACTTGGTGTGCGGATTGATGCTCCCGGGCTTGCACAGCACCTGCCCGCGCTCCACTTCCTCGCGCTTCGTGCCCCGCAACAGCACCCCCACGTTGTCCCCCGCCTGCCCCTCATCCAAGAGCTTGCGAAACATCTCCACCCCCGTGCAGGTGGTCTTCTGCGTCGCGCGGATCCCGACAATCTCCACCTCATCGTTCACCTTCACCACACCGCGCTCAATCCGCCCCGTCACCACCGTGCCGCGCCCGGCAATCGAGAACACATCCTCCACCGGCATCAAAAACGCCCCGTCAATCGCCCGCTTCGGCACCGGAATGTAGTCATCGAGCGCCTGCACCAGCTTCAATACCGAGGGCACCCCAATCTCGCTCCCATCCCCCTCCAGCGCCTTCAACGCCGAGCCCGTGATGATCGGCGTCTTGTCCCCGGGAAACTTGTAAATCGAGAGCAAATCCCGCACCTCCAGCTCCACCAGCTCCAACAGCTCCGCATCATCGACCATGTCCGCCTTGTTCAAATACACCACGATGTACGGCACCCCCACCTGGCGGGCCAGCAAAATGTGCTCGCGCGTCTGCGGCATCGGCCCATCGGCCGCCGAGACCACCAAAATCGCCCCGTCCATCTGCGCCGCTCCCGTGATCATGTTCTTCACGTAGTCCGCGTGCCCAGGACAGTCCACGTGCGCGTAGTGGCGCGCCGCGCTCTGATACTCCACGTGCGCCGTGGCAATCGTAATCCCGCGCGCACGCTCCTCCGGCGCCTTGTCAATCTGGTCGTAGGCCTTGAACTCCCCGCCAAATCGCTCCGCCATCACCTTCGTCAGCGCCGCCGTCAAGGTCGTCTTGCCATGGTCCACATGCCCAATCGTCCCCACGTTCACGTGCGGCTTCGTTCGCTCAAACTTCCCCTTCGACACGGCAAGTACCTCGCAAATTAAGAAAAACTGGAGCCCACGAGCGGGATTGAACCGCTGACCTCGTCCTTACCAAGGACGTGCTCTACCAACTGAGCTACGTGGGCCGCATCCACATGGAGCGGGTGATGGGAATCGAACCCACGTGATCAGCTTGGAAGGCTGACGTTCTACCATTGAACTACACCCGCACTCATACACGCCGCAAGCCAATGGCACCGTACCCTCACCCAGCTGGTGGAGGGGGTAGGATTCGAACCTACGAAGGCATGAGCCAGCAGATTTACAGTCTGCCCCCGTTGGCCGCTTGGGTACCCCTCCCTAAAATGAGCCGCGTATTTTGCGGCGCGGCGGCCTCAGTGTCAATGTCACCTAGGGGCCTCATTCCACCCCGCCTCATCACCCCCAGGAGCCTGTCTGAGTAATCCGCGTGAGCCGCGGGGATTACTCAGACAGGCTCCTAGCGCACGGCCACTTGAGCGAGAACAGACAGAATCGCCCGCGAGCCTCGCTCGGACCGATCGACATGGATCTGGCAATGAGACTATCGTAAGATATATTTTACAATACATCTAGTGATAGCAAATGTCTCATCATCTACAGCATTTTATTGGTAGACATCACGGCGGTCGAGGGTTCGGGCGCTTCGGCAAGGGCTTCATGGATGGGGACGGGATGGGCGGGCGCGCGTTCGGCATGGGCCGCAAATTGACGTCCGTCGATTTGCAGCTGTTGATCTTGGGGCTGCTCGCGAACAAGCCACGCCACGGCTACGAAATCATCAAGGCCCTGGATGAGCGCTCCAAGGGCTTCTACGTGCCGAGCCCGGGCATGGTCTATCCGGCGCTCACGTACCTCGAAGAGCTCGGGCATGCGACGATTGAAACGGATGCAACCCGCAAGCTCTACCACATCACCGACGCCGGCCGGCAGTATTTGGACGAGAACCGCGCTCGCGCCGACGCACTCTTTGCACAATTTGCATGCGTCGCGGAACGCGTCGAGCGCCTGCAGCGCGCGTTGAACGCCGAAGAGGCCGGCGGGCAATCCCCGAGCGATGAGGAGCGTCGGGGTTCCCGGGAATTGATGCGCGCGAGGCGTGATCTCAAATCGGCGCTCGCCGACACCTGGAATGGCTCACCCGAAGAGCAACAGCGCATCGTCGAGATTTTGGAACGTGCCGCGGCCGATATTCGACGGACGCGCGGTCGAGGTTCGTAGCAGCGCGGTAAGCCCACGATGTTCATCTGCGGCAATCACGCGGAATCGAAGGCGGTGGTGAGCCGCATTCTCGATCAATTCGGTTGGGAAACCGCGGACATGGGCCGGGCGGAATCGGCGCGGGCCATCGAGCCTCTGTGCATGCTGTGGTGCATCCCCGGCTTCCTGCGCAACGAGTGGACGCACGCGTTTGCGCTGCTCAAGTGAGTTGCAGGTCGAGCTCCATGTAAACCACGCCGGACAGCGGATTGAGGTAATACGGTGCGGTCTCGCGAAACCCCAACGAACGATACAGCGTTTGGGCCGGAATCATTTCGCCGAGGGTGTCCAAGAGCATTCGCGCATAGCCGAGCGCACGCGCCTTGCCGATCAAGCCTTCGGCAATGAGACGGCCCAGTTTCGCGCCGCGCGCAACCGGCCGGACGTATAGCCGCTTCATTTCGCAAGAGTCCGGCGATAACCGGCGGAGAGCGCCGCAACCCACCGGCCTGTCGCCGTCTCTGACGAGCAGCAGGCAGCCGGTCGGCGGCCCGTAGATCTCCGGCAGCCGGCTCAGCTCCGCGGCAAAGCCTTGAAAGCAAAGGTCGATGCTGAGGTCTGCGGCATACTCCTCGAACAGATCGCGGGCCGCCGCGAAGTCCGCCGTCCCGGCGGCTTCGCTCAAGACGTAGGTCGCATAGCTTGCCAAGCGAACGCTCCCCCGATACGGCGCGACCCCGGGGCGTGAGACGGCGCGAGTAGGTTCGCCTTCAGACCATCATGCAGACGGACTTGACCTCGGTGTACATCTCGATGGCCACCCGACCGTGCTCACGTCCAAAACCGGATTGCTTGAAACCGCCAAACGGCATGTTGGGATCGACCATGTTGTGACAATTGACCCACACGGTGCCCGCCTTGATGCGCGGGATCAGCCGATGCGCCGCGGACAGATTGTTGGTCCAGATGCTGGCGCCCAGACCGTAGGGAGTGTCATTCGCAGCCTTGACCACATCGTCGAGATCATCGAAGCGCTGCGCGACCAGCACGGGTCCGAAGATCTCCTCGCGGACCACCCGCATGTCGGGGCGTACATTCACCATGACCGTAGGTTTCACGAAATATCCCGGATGTGACGGCGCCTCGCCGCCGGTCGTCACCGACGCCCCCTGCTTGCGGCCGGAGTCGATGTAGCCGAGCACGCGCTCCTGCTGTTCCTTCGATACCAGCGGGCCCATTTCGGTCCCCTGGTCCAAGCCGGGGCCGAGCCGAATGGCGGAGGCGGCGGCACTGACGCCTTCGACCACCTTGTCGAAGAGGGAGCTGTGCACGTACAGGCGCGAGCCGGCAGTGCACACCTGGCCCGCGTTGAAGAAGATTGCGCCGGCGCTGCCGCCGGTCACCATCTGCGGATCCGCATCCGGCAGAACGATTACCGGCGACTTTCCGCCGAGTTCCAGCGAAACGCGCTTGAGGCTGTCCGTGGCGCTCTTGTTGATCAATTTGCCGACATCGGTGGACCCGGTGAACGCGATCTTGTCGACGCCGGGATGCGCCACCAGCGCGGCCCCCGTGGTCTCGCCCTCGCCGGTCAAAATATTGACGACACCGGGCGGGAAGCCGGCCTCGCGAATGAGCTCGCCGAGACGCAGCGCCGACAGCGGCGTCTGCTCCGCGGGCTTCAGCACGCAGGTGCAGCCCACCGCCAGCGCCGGACCGAGCTTCCAGGCAGCCATCGCCAATGGAAAGTTCCACGGCACGATCTGCCCGACGACGCCCACGGGCTCGCGAGCCACGTACGTATGATATTTGGCGCCCGGCGGGATGCCGATCGACGTCTGCATCGTCGTGCCTTCGATTTTCGTCGCCCAGCCCGCCATGTAGCGGAAGTAATCGCGTGACATCGGCACATCGACGATGCCCGCCATGAAGCGCGTCTTGCCGTTGTCGATGCTCTCGATCTCGGCAAATTCGGCGGCGTTCTGATCGATGAGATCCGCCAGTTTCCACAGCAGGGCCTCGCGGCCGGCCGGCAGCATGCTGGCCCACGGTCCCGTTTCGAGCGCGGTGCGCGCAGCGGCGACGGCGCGGTCCACGTCCTCGCGGCCCGCATCGGCCACTTGGCCGATCTCGCCGCCCGTGGCCGGGTCGAACACTTTGATGGTTTTGCCCGACCGCGCCTCCACCCATTCATTGTTGATGAACAGCCGCGGCTTCATGGCCAGAAATTTACTGACGGCAGCGGAAGGTTTGGGTTGCGCCGCGATGGCGGGCGCGCTGACATTGAGATTTGCGTTCACGGCAGTTTCTCCTTCGCGGTACGATCGGCCGGCACAGAGGTAAATTTTGCTGCGGCGACTGTACCAGGAAAAGGGCCGTGAACGAAATTGAGCGATGCGATCCGTTGCACGCGCGGGCGTGAGCCGCGATGGGGCCGCGGGCGCCGCGGATGAGGCCGGAATCGTACCGTCGCCCTAAAATGCTGCTACGCTCACCGCATCCGGGTACATGGTGTGCCCGTATCATGGGAGAAGAAAATATGAAAAAAGCCATTCTATCGGCCGCGTTCGCCGGCCTCATCGGACTCTCCGCGTCGCTATCGGCGGTTGCCGGCGATCCAACCGTGCTGCGGGTGATCGTCGTGCAGACGGCCGATGTGCCTGGATATGTGCACGAAGTGGAGAACTTGCAGGCACTGTTCAAGAAAAGCGGTCAGCAGGTCACGGTACGCGTCTGGCGCGCGACGTACGCCGGCGCAGACACGGGCGCCATCGTCGCGAGCATCGAGGTTCCGAGTCTCACGGCGCTCGACAAGTTGAATGAGGCTATACGGACGAATCCGGAGATCGCCGCCGAAATGAAGAAGATCAACGGCATGCGCAAGATCGTCTCCGACAGCCTTTACGAGTCGCTGCCCCCGTAGCGCCCGGACTCGCCTCGGCAGCCGAGCGGCTGTCGAGGCGCGCCGCGAGGCCTCGATCGACATATCGTTGCTCCAAATTCTTTCGGTCGCAGATTGATACACGATCGGCCCACTCAAAACCGCCGCGCGGGCGGCGTCTTGAAGCGCCGCTTCAGGCCTGCTTTTCGCGCCCGTGCAGCCGAGCGACCAATTCCGCCTCGCTGCGGCTCAAGCCGAACTGCTGCGTGAGCCTGTTCGGGTCGGCGCCCCGGCGCGCCCAAGCGATTGCCTGATCGATGGATCCGGCCGCACCGCTTAACTCGACCGACTGGAGGCGCTCGGCCAGTCCCGAATACTCCTGCTCGATACGCTGGAGGCGGCGCTCGGTGCGCGCGCCGACCGAGGCCACCAGTTCGAGATCTCGGCGAAGCGCGGTGCAATCGGAATCGAGCGATGCGCAGCGCGCTCGCCAGCGCCGCATCGATCCCCACGTGATGAGCGCTGTCAGCAGCGCCAGGACGGCAAGTGCCGCAGCGCCGATGCTGATCGCGGCGGCAATGTTCAAGTCAGGCGTACTCATCGATCAGGGATTTCGGCGGCCGCGGCTGGTTTGGATCCGCAGCCTCAGCGGCCGGCGGCACGCGATTACCGGGCGGCTTGTCGTTGGGCGGCTTGTCGGTGGATGGCTGGCCCGCCGACCCATCTTTGCGGCTGCGCTTGTCCGCGATCGGCAACGCAGGGTAGAGACCGGAATTACTCAAGCGATCAACTTCACTCATCGGTGACCTCGCTCAATCGGACGGCGGCAGCGGCTCTTTGGCCTGCGGCTTCGCTGGGTCCTTCACCAATACGGTCTTATCCAACGCAGCAGGCGGTACTCGCCATAGTAGCCGATTCGCGGCGCTGCTCGCATCTGCGGTCGCAACGCCGGACGCGTCGGCGTCTTGCGCGTGCGCGTCGGGGACTCTGGCGGTAGCCGCCGCCCCGGGCGCTACCTCCTCCAGCACCAGAATCGCGACACGACGATTCGCATTGCGCCCTTCGGCCGAATCATTGGGCTGCCGCGGATGAAATTCGCCGAACCCTACGATCTCCAACCGCAAGGGATCAATGCCCGCCTTGGTGAACTCATGTACGACGCTGGCGGCACGCGCCGCGGAAAGCTCCCAGTTCGATGGGAAAGCAGCAGTCCTAATCGGGCGATCGTCGGTGTGACCTTCTACGCGGATTGGATTGGGAAATGGCTTGAGGACCTCGGCAAGCTTGTCGAGCACGGGCGCCGCCGCGGGCGCGAAATCCCCGGCGCCGCTTTGAAACAGGATATCGGTGTTGATTTCGATCTCGAGCCACAGGCTCTCGCGCCGTACGGTGACCAGCTTGGCGTCGATCAGCGCCTGCATGGCGTCCTGCACTTCGCGCTGCATGCGAATCAGCGCACCGGGAAGACCCGACGAAGCATATGCTTCAGAAGCGGTAGGATCGCGCGGCGCTATGTCACCGACGATCGAGGTCTTCTGCTCCTTGATTTTCATCAGCGCCGTGGGCGTCACCCCCACGAGAGGCTTGTCGCCTCCCTTTCCCGGCTGCTTCTCGCCGATGTTGATGGGCTGCAGACTCTTCGGCGCCCCGTGAAACGCGGCGATCAAGGAATCCGACAGGACGCGAAACTTGCCTTCATTGACCGATGACATGGCGTACATGACGGTGAACAAGGCGAACAGCAGCGTTACGAGATCGCCGTACGGGATAGCCCAGGCCTCCGTATTCACATGATCCTCGTGCTTCTTCTTGCGCGCCATTTGTCGAAATCCCCTGTGCCGCCTGCCTGACGAGGCGGCTCAATGATGGAAGTAGCCTTGCAGTTTCGACTCGATATTTCGCGGGTTCTCGCCCTGGGCGATCGCGATGATTCCCTCGATCACCATGGTCCGGACCTGAGATTGCCCATGGATCACCGCTTTGAGCTTGTTGCCCATGGGCAAAAACAGCAAATTGGCGAAGGAAATGCCATAAATCGTCGCAACGAAGGCGGCGGCAATGCCGTGGCCCAGCTTGGACGGGTCCGCCAGGTTTTGCATCACGGCCATGAGCCCCATGACGGCGCCGATGATGCCCAGCGTCGGCGAATAGACCCCCATCGCTTCGAAAACCTTCGCCGCCTGAGTGTCGAAATGTTCCATGGCGTCCAATTCGATTTCCATGCTGGAGCGAATCGCCTCGGGTTCGCCGCCGTCGACCAACGACTGCAAGCCCTTCTTGAGGAATTCATCTTTTTCCTGTTCGACGGCGGACTCCAAGCCCAGGAGACCCTGCTTACGCGCGATATTGCTCCACTCGACGATTTTCTCGATCATCGCGGCCGGGTTGTTGATCGGCGGTTTGAACACCCACGTGACAATTTTCCAAGCGCGCAAAAAGGTCGCCATCGGGGTCTGCACCAGACTCGCCGCCATCGTGCCTACGACCACGATTACGAACGCGGCACTCCCGACCAATGCGCCCGCGCTGCTGCCCTTCAAGATGGCGCCGCCGATGATCGCTATCAACCCCAGCACGATGCCGATGATGCTTAAGATGTCCATGGGCTCAATCGGGGGCTAACCACTCCGCCAGCCGCGCACGCAACCGCACCAACGCCTGTCCGTGAATTTGACAGACCCGCGATTCGGATACTTCGAGCACCTCGCCTATTTCGCGCAGGTTCATGTCTTCGTCGTAGTAGAGCGACAGCACGAGCTTTTCGCGCTCCGGCAATCCGTCGACCGCTCGCGCGAGCGCATCGCGAAAGCCGGCATCCTCGATGTGATCGAAGGGCCCCGGCCGCTCATCTCGCGCCCGATCCGCCGGACTCGATTCATCCTCGCTCGAGCCCATTTGATCGAAACTGAACAACCGGCAACTGGCTGCGTCCTGCACCAGCTTGTGATATTCGTCGATCGAAATGCCCAAAGCCTCGGCGATGTCGGTCGGACTCGCGTCCTGCCCTTTGGCGTTTTCGATCTTGCGCACTGCGTCCGCCATCTCGCGCATATTTCTGTGCACTGAGCGGGGCGTCCAGTCGGATTTGCGCACCTCATCGAGCATCGCGCCGCGTATTCGAATGCCGGCATAGGTCTCAAAATTGGCGCCCTTCGTCGCGGAATAGTGCTTCGCGGCATCCATCAAACCGATCATGCCGGATTGGATCAGATCATCGACCTCGACGTTGGGGGGCATGCGGCTCACCAAGTGATAGGCGATGCGTTTGACCAAATCGGCATGTTTGAGCACCAGTTCCTGCTGCGGCGTCTGGTCGACCGGGACGCCCTCGTCCGCAACCGGTTTCGGGCTGCGCTTGTGCATGTTTGAATATTGTGTACTTGCTCTCATTGCAATACCGTCGAAGGACCGATCCGGGCCCCCACCATGCGTTCGACAAAGAACTCCAGGTGGCCTCGCGCGCCCTGCGGTACAGACCACTTATCGGCCTTCAGGGCCAAATTCTTGAGCGCGATGGACGAAATTGCGGCTGGGTACGCCTCAACGACGGCGCTCTGCCGTTGCACGGCGCGCCGCAAGTAATTGTCAAACGGTACGGATCCGGCGAACTCCAGGGCGACATTGAGAAATCGATCACAGACTCGAGAAATCTTTTGGAAAAGTTCGGGCCCTTCCCCCGACCGGCGGGTCTGATTGGCCAGGATCTGAAAGCGCTGCACGCCGTGCTCCCGGCTCAGCACTTTGATCAGCGCATAGGCGTCGGTGATGGAGGCCGGTTCGTTGCATACCACGACCACGACATGGTGCGCGGCCTGGCTGAACGTCAAGACGCTGTCATGGAGTCCCGCTGCGGTATCGACCACCAAAACCTCGACTCGGTGATACAGGTCGCTGAATGCGCGAATGATGCCGGCATGCTCTGCCGGGGATAGAGTAGCCATGCATTTGATGCCGGAAGCCGCGGGCACGATTTGCAGTCCGTGGGGTCCGGTGACGATCGCGTCCTCGAGAGCGCATTCACCCTTGACCACATGGCCCAAATGGAACCGGATATGGAGCCCGAGCAAGACATCGACATTGGCCAATCCCAGGTCCGCATCGACCAGCATCACGTCCCGGCCCTGAGCTGCGATCGACACCGCGAGATTGGCCGACACGGTGGTCTTCCCGACCCCGCCCTTGCCGCCGGTGACAGCAATGACCTTGACCGGACGCGTGGAATTGAGCCGTTCCAGCGTTTCCGCTTGGCCTGCGCTGAGTCTGGTATCACGCATGGGCGCGTGCTCGGCCGAAATTGCGGGCGTAGTAGCCGCTATCGCCGCGTGGCGGCGCGTGCTCCTTGAGCTCGAGTGCGGCGCAGGTCAGCCATAATCGTCGTTGATGCGCTGCATGCAGGTCTTCCGGCACGCGCTGGCCATCGCACAGATAAGCAATCTTCAATTTGTGGCGCAGCGTCGTCGAAATCACGGCGCCCAGGCTCACCGCCTCGTCGACCTTCGTCAAAATGCAGGCGGCGGGAGATACGCGCGCAAATGCACGGACCATCGAGTCGAGTGCATGGCCTTCGCCCTGCGCCGGCAGCGCCAGCAACACACGGGCGCGTGCGGCACCCAATTGCAGCGCGTCAAGCTGTTCGGTCAAGCGCAGATCCCGCGGCCCAATGCCGGCCGTATCGATCAGTATCAACCGCTTTGACTTGAGCCGGGCGAGAACTTGGGCGAGCTCTTTGCCGCTGTTCGCGGCGTGCAAGGGCGTGTCGAGGATGCGCGCATACGTCCTTAGCTGATCGCGAGCGCCGATGCGATACGCATCCGTGCTCACCAGCGCCAAATCCTCGCTGCCGTGCTGCATGCACCAACGCGCGGCGAGTTTTGCAATGGTCGTCGTCTTGCCGGCGCCGGTCGGTCCGACCACGGCGATGACCCCACCGTTGACCGTGCTCAGCTTATTGACCACCGGCAAGTGCCTGACGAGCAGCGCCAGGGGGATATTTGCAGGATTCTCCATATCGGCGCACTGCGGCGCGAGCGCCGCAAGCTGCATGGCGACGTCCGGCGCTATGTCCACGGCCCAAAGTTCCTCCAGGACGCGCGCCTGCAGCGGTTCGCGCAGCCGCTTATCGTTCCACGACATGCTCGACAGCTCGCTCTCGAGCAGCTTGCGCAGATCCTTCAATTCACGCTGCATGATCGCGAAACCGCCGACCGCCGCGTCCTTCAGCGCAGGCACCGGCGCCGCGCGCGCCGCAGCGAGATCACTCTTGCGAGCTGGCGTGGCGGCCGGCGGAGGCGCAGGCGCCTGAATCGGCGGGCCGGCCTGCGTCGGCGCCTCCATCCGGGGCGGCCTGGCGGCCTGCTGCGCGGGTGCCGCGGCGCATGCGGGTGCCGCGGCGTGTGCGGGCTTTGCCGCCGCCGCCGGCGCGGGGGCCTCAAGGCTCATCGAGGGCGCTCGCCGGCGTGTTGCGTCGACGAACAATGCCTCGTCGTAATCGACCGCCGCGATGACCTCGATACCCTCATCGACGCGGCGGCTCGAGAGAATCACCGCATCGGGTCCCTGTTCTGCCCGCACCTTGTCGAGTGCCGCGCGCATGCTGGCAGCCACATAGCGTTTTATTTTCACTTCAACCTCCATGAGTCAAGCAATTCATCAGCGTCCGACCGCCTCAGCGTCCGACCGCCGCGATCACGCGAATGCGGCGGCTTTCCGGAATCTCGTTGTACGCAAGTACGGACAGCGTCGGGCTCGAATAGCGCATCAAGCGCGCTACCCAAGGGCGAATCTTGGGGGCGACCAGCAGCACAGCGGGTTCACCGGCGGCTTCCTGCCGCCGCGTGCTGTCGGCGAGCGTCTGTTGAATTCGGTCGGCGAGCCCGGGTTCGAATCCCGGCGCACCGTCGCTGCCGCCGCCGGCCATGGAGTCCTGCAGCACCTGCTCGAGCGCCGGGTCCAAGGTAATAACAGGCAGCTCCGCGCGCAGGCCGCCGATGTTTTGCACGATGCTGCGACCGAGCGCGACACGCACGCCCGCGACCAGGGCCAGCGGGTCCTGCGTTTTCGGCGCAAGTTCGGCGAGCGCCTCGCACACCGTGCGCAGGTTGCGAATGGGTACGCGCTCCAACAGCAGATATTGCAACACCTTGACCACGACGCTCATCGGCAGCAGCTTCGGGACCAGGTCTTCGACCAATTTCGGCGTGGTCTTTCCCAGGCGGTTGAGCAGTTGCTGCACTTCTTCGTGACCCAACAGTTCGTGCGCATGGGATTGCAGCAGGTGGCTCAAGTGGGTCGCAACGACGCTGCTCGCATCGACCACGGTGTAGCCTTGAGCTTGCGCCTGATCGCGTCGCGACTTCTCGATCCAAACGGCGTCCAGACCGAAAGCCGGGTCCTTGGTGACGGATCCGGGCAGTGGCCCGGAGACCTGCCCTGGGTTGATCGCCAACTCGCGATCGGGGAACACTTCGGACTCGCCCACCGGTGCGCCCAGAATGGTGATCCGGTACGAGTTCGGGCCGAGTTCCAAGTTGTCGCGAATGTGCACCGGCTGCACCAGAAACCCCAGCTCCTCGGACAATTTCTTGCGTACACCCTTGATGCGGCCCATCAGTTCACCGCCTTGTGCGCGATCGACGAGGGGGATCAACCGATAGCCCACCTCGAGGCCGATGAGGTCCACCGGCTCGACATCGTCCCATGACAACTCGCGCTGCTCCGAGGGAACCGCCGCCGCCGCTGCAGGTGCGCTTGCGGCTGTCTTGTCGGCGGCCCGCCGCTTGCTCAAGAGATACGCGCCCACCGCACACACGGCCGCCATACCCAAGAACACGACATTCGGCATCCCGGGAATGATGCCGAGCAGCATCAATACGCCCGCGGTAACGGCGAGCGCCCGGGGCTGACCCAGTACTTGGGCAGTGATTTGCTGACTCATGTCGTGCGGTCGAGAGACCCGCGTCACCAGAATCGCGACCGCCACGGAAAGCAGCAGCGCGGGAATCTGCGCCACCAAGCCGTCGCCGATCGTCAGCAACGCGTAGGTGCGGCCGGCGTCCGCCAGCGTCATGCCGTGCTGCGCGGCGCCGATGATGGTGCCACCGAACAAATTGATGAAGACGACCAGGATTCCGGCAATCGCATCGCCGCGCACGAACTTGCTTGCACCGTCCATCGCTCCGTAGAAATCCGCCTCCTCGCGGATCTCTTGGCGGCGCACGATCGCCTCGGCCTGAGTGATGATGCCGGCATTCAGGTCCGCATCGATCGCCATCTGCCGGCCGGGCATCGCATCCAGGGTGAAGCGGGCGCTGACTTCGGAAATGCGCCCGGCGCCCTTGGTGATCACCACGAAGTTGATGATCACCAGCACCGTGAACACCACCATGCCGACGGCGTAATTGCCGCCCACGACGAACTGTCCGAATGCGGCGATGACGCGGCCCGCCGCATGCGCGCCGGTGTGACCCTTGATCAGCACGATGCGCGTCGAGGCGACGTTGAGCCCGAGACGCAGCAGGGTGGCGCCCAGCAGAACCGTAGGAAAGGTTGCGAATTCGAGCGCGCGCCGTACGTAAATCACGGCCAACAAAATCATGAGCGATAAAGAGATGTTGAAAGTGAAGAGCACGTCCAGAAGGAACGCCGGCAGCGGCAGCACCATCATGGCGAGCACCACCATCACCAATAGGGGGACGCCCAGGCCGTTGCGTGCAAAATCGCCCAGCGTGGCGACCGCGCCGCGGGCGCTCATACGTCGGCGTACTCGTCGCTAAGCTTCGGATCCGGGCGCGCCACGCGCGCCGCGATGGTTGGATTCAAAGTGCGGATTCTGAAGATGTAGGAGAGAACCTGAGCGACCGCCGCGTACAGGCCGGCGGGGATCTCGCGGTTCAGTTCGGTGGATCGATACAGCGCGCGCGCCAACTTCGGCGAATCGAATACCGGCACTCGGTGCTCCTCGGCGATGCGGCGAATATTTTGGGCGACGAGATCGACGCCTTTCGCTACCACCCGCGGCGCGCGCATGTACTTCGGATCGTATTTCAGCGCCACGGCGAAGTGCGTGGGATTCACGATCACGACATCGGCGGTCGGTACTTTGTGCATCATGCGACGCCGCGCCAATTGTTGTTGCATGTGACGAATCCGCTGCTTCGTCTCAGGGCGGCCGTCCGACTCCTTGGCTTCGTCGCGCAGCTCTTGGCGAGTCATGCGCAGCGAGCGCTTGAATTGGAACAGCTGTAGGGGCACATCCACCATGGCTATCAGGGCGAGCGAGGCGCACAGCCACACGAACGCCCAGCTCAATAACCCGGCGCCCCGGCCGATCGCGGCGCGTGGCGCCATGCGGCCGAGCGCGAGCACGTCGGCAAAGAGCCAGCTCACGACCGCCGCGCATACCCCGCCCACCACCAGACATTTCAGCAACGCCTTGCCGAGCTCTGAAGCACCGCGAAGCCCGAACAGGCGTTTCAAGCCCGAGAGCGGGCTCATCCGCGAGAAATCGGGCACCAGAGCCGCCGCGCTGAAATTCCATCCGCCGAGCGCCACCGCTGCGAGCAGCGCAAGGCCGATCAGGGCGGCGAAGATCGGCAGCGCAGCCAGAAGTGCGGTGCCGGCCGCCTCGCCCAGCAAGGAGATCATGGAGTGCGGGTCCTCCAGCCGCTGTGGGTCGATGGCCATGGAGCGGCGCACCATCTGGGACATCCCGCCGGCAATACCGGCACCCATTGCAATCAGGGTGATGCTGCCTCCGATCATGGTTGCAAAATTGGTCAGCTCTCGCGAGCGCGGCACCTGGCCGCGTTCCCGAGCCTGTTGTAGGCGTCGTTGCGAAGGCTCTTCGGTGCGCTCGCCGCCGCGCTCGGACTCCGCCATCAGCGCACTCCCGCGGCGGGCGCACCGGCCAGTTCCGCAACCGCCGTCAACGCGCTGTCGATGAGACTCGAAATGCCGACCATGAGCCCGTCGAGCCCGACGAGCAGTACGAAGAACCCCGACAGCAGCGTGATCGTGAATCCGATACCGAACAAATTGAGTTGCGGCGCCGCGCGTGTGACGACGCCGAGTGCCAAATTCACGATGATGAGCGCGATGACGGCCGGAAGCGCTACCAACAATCCGGTCTCAAAAACGCGCGCTCCCCAGGCGGCTACCGCCAAAAGAAAATTCTTGTCGATGTTCGCGCCGCCGATCGGCAAGGACTGGAAACTGTTCGCCAGAGCGCCGAGCAGCACCAAGTGACCGTTGACCGCGAGGTAGGCGAGTATGCCGAAGATCATGAAGAGCTGTCCGAGCACGGGTGCATTGGCGCCGTGCTGGGGATCGACCAAGGTGGCAAAGCCCAATCCCATATTCGTGGAAATGCTCTGTCCCGCGAAGCTGAGCGCCTCGAAGGCCAGCTGTACGACCATGCCGATGGCAATGCCGATCAACACTTCCTGCACGGCCGCGAGCACGCCTGCGCCCGAAAAGATCGATAGCCCCGCCGGTACCTGCGCAAGCGGCGACAGGATGAACGCGAGGCCCAGGGTGAGCGCGATCTTCACGGCGCCGGGCACCGTCATTTCGCTCGCAATCGGGGCGGTCAACACGAATCCGCCGATCCGCAGCACGGGCCACCACAGCCGTGCGACCCACTCGGACACGTCCGCGGCATCGATGAGGACGGGTTGCATGCCGGGCTCCTCCGCCTCAACCGATCACGTTCGGGATGTTGACGTACAAATCGCGCGTGAAGTCGATCAGCACGCGCAGAATCCAGGGACCGCACACGAACAGCGTGAGGACGAGCAACAGCAGTTTCGGAATGAAACTCAAGGTCGCCTCGTTGATTTGGGTCGCCGCCTGCAGCATGCCGATCACCAATCCGGTGATCAGCGCGATCAGCAGCAACGGCGCCGCGATCATCGAGGTCACCAGCAAGGTGCTGTGCGCCAGATCCATGACGTTTTCCGGAGTCATCGGTGGAAGCTCGCGGCCAACGTGCCCATCAACAGCGTCCAGCCATCGACCACCACGAACAGCATGATTTTGAACGGCAGGGACACCAGAACGGGCGACAGCATCATCATGCCCATCGACATCAGGACGCTTGCGACCACGAGGTCGATGACCAAGAACGGGATGAACACCATGAAGCCGATTTGGAAGGCGGTTTTCAGCTCGCTGGTGAGGAAAGTCGGCACCAAGACGCTGAGCGGCACATCGTCCGCGCCGGCGAATTGCGATTTACCGGAGAGCCTGGAGAACAATTGCAAATCGTTCTCACGCGTCTGGGCTAGCATGAATTTCTTGAGCGGCTGGAGCGTCCGGTCGAGCGCTACCTCGCCCGCCAATTGGCCGTCCAAGTACGGCCTTATGCCGTTGCCATACGCCTGCTCGATCGTGGAGCTCATCACGAAAAAAGTCAGGAACAGCGCCAATCCGGTGAGCACCTGGTTCGACGGAGTGGTCGCCATGCCGAGCGCCTGCCGCAGGATCGACAGTACGATGATGATGCGGGTGAACGCCGTCATCGCCAGCAGAATCGCCGGCAGCAGCGTCAGCAACGTCATCAGAATCAGAACCTGAAACGTCAACGAATAGGTCTGCACACCGTCGGCGGCGGTCTTGAGGGCGACCGCCGGCAGCGCAACCTGCGCCATCGCGGCGCCGAGCGGCAGCAACAGGAGAGCCACGAGCGCGATAATCCTTCTGCGATGCACGGCACTGCTCATTTCGAACTTTCCGGGCGCTTCAGAAGTTCGCGCAGGCGATCGGCGAACGCCGGCTCGCTTGAGGCGGCATCGACGGCGATCGGCGTCGCGAGGGGCGTCAATCCCACGACGCCGCCCGCGCCGATGCCGACGAGGACCTGCGCCGCGCCGACCCGCAGAAGCACGATTCGCTCTCGCGGGCCCAGTGCAAGCTCGTCGACCACGGCGATCTCACCGCGGCCCCGCGGGCCGGCCATCTTGAGGCGCTTCAGCACCCAACTGATCGCAACGATCAACGCGACAATCGCGAGCAGACTCAAGGTCAGCTGCGTCAGGCTGCCGACGGACAGAGGCGAAGCGGGCTGCGCCATACTCGTCACTGAGCTTGTTCCATCCGTTCGGTCGCGCTCACCACGTCGGTGAGGCGGATACCGAATTTTTCGTTGACCACGACGACTTCGCCGCGCGCGATGCGCACTCCATTCACCAGCACATCGAGGGGTTCGCCGGCCAAGCGGTCGAGTTCGACGATCGCGCCGGGTGCGAGTTGCAGCAGATCGCGGACCGACATCCGCGCCCGCCCCACTTCCAGCGCCAGCGTGACGGCCACGTCGAGAATCAAACTCAGATTCATCTCTTGGCCGCCGGCGGCGGCGGCTTTCGGGCCTAGGTCGTTGAACTGGGCGCGCGCAATCGCGGCACTCTTGGGATCGGGAACGCTCATGCAGAACCTCCTGGGAGAATTTTGAGTGCGTTGCGACCCTGCGAAACGCCGAATCGGCCGCGATACAACGGGACTTCGCCCGCCAACAAGGTCACGTGTTGCGGGGGCTCGATCGGGATGATGTCCCCCGGCGCCAAGCGCACGAGCTCGCGCAGACTGATCTCGGCTTGCGCCAGAATCGCGCGGATTTCCAATTCCGCGTCTTGCAGAGCGGTGCTCAGCACCGGCGCCCACGCCTCCTGCTTGCGTGCGGGGGGCTTGCCGCCGTCGGAGGCGAGGGCCTCGCGAATCGGTGCCAGCATATCGTCGGGCAGGAGCCAGTCGATCCGACCGCCGCATGCGCCAAACTCCGCCGTAAATCGCACGGCGATCAGCGAATCCTGCGGGCCGCCCAGCTGAAGAAGCCGCGGATTGATCTCCTGCTTGACGAGCTCCAGCTCGATCGGCGACACCGGCGTCCACGCGGCGGTCAAGTCCGCGCTGAAACTGCGCAATAGCAGCGCCAAAAACCGCTGCGCCGCCGGCGCAATGGCCGCTTGGCCATCGGTCGCCGCGCGTCCCGACCCGCCGAAAAATCCATCCAGCAGGGCGAGCAGCAGCCCAGGGTCGACGCAAACAAACGCAAAGCCGGCAAGGGGTTTGAGCCGCACCACCGCCACGCTCGCCGGCATCGGCAACGCGGCCTGCAGGTCCGCGGCCCTCGCCGATTCGATTGACGCAAACTGCATGCCCGCCTCGCGGCCGAGCAGGCCGGACAGCGATCCGGCGGCGCGCTCCGCGAACATCTTGGCGATGACCTCCAGCATCGGCAACTGCGTGCGATTGATGCGCTGCGCAGTGAAATCATAAGGTCGCACGGTGTCCGCGCCGCCCCTCTCCAATAGCGCGGCTACCTCTTCCTCGGATATGGCATTCGATGCGGGCGCCGCGCGCGGCGCAGCCTCGCCGCTCATTACTGCACCACGAAGCTAGTGAACAGCAGATCTTCGATGTCTTCCCCGCCCTGTTTCTTTTGTACCGCGCGAATCTCGGCGAGCGCCTCCTCGCGCAGCTTTTCCTTGCCCTCACGCGACATCATCGTTTGATAGTTTCTATTGCTCATGAGCAGCAACAGATTGTTGCGAATCAACGGGATGTTCTTTTGCACGCTGTCGATCGCCTTCTGATCGCGTGCCATCACTTCCATGGTGATCTGCAGGAAACGCACCGCCGAGCCGTCTTCGAAATTGACCACCAGCGGCGGATCAATGGCGTAGTAGACGGCGGTTTTGGCCGCTCCTTCCTCGCCATGGCTCACGACCGGGACCGGCACGATCGGAGTGATCACGCCGTCCTTGCCCATCTTGAGATCGGGCATCGGATGCAGCTTCGCGTTGATGAAGCCTCCGGCGATGACGGCGAGGAGCGTCAGCACGAACATGCCGATTCCGTTCATCAGCGTGCCCGTGAGACCGGCGGATTTGACCGCCGGAAGGAGAGGAGCTTCGTCGGCTGCATCGGCCATGGGGTTGATTCCTAGCGCGGCGCTACCTGCCGCACCAGGACTCGAGCAAGTTCTATGCCAGCATTTTTCTACGGCGCTTTATTCAAGTCATTCATGAGCTTAGCGCCCAGCGCCGCTCCCCGGGGCGAACGCAGGCCGCCGTTTGCCCCGCACCGCATCGGCGATCCGCCGATAAATTGACGCTCTCGAGCTACACGTCGATCGCGCGCTGCGAGCGCATTTGCTCAAAATTTGAGTGAAACTCGCAGGCCCGGCCCGGCGTCATCGAGGATCAGGCGTGCGCCGTGCAGCTTGGTGACGGCGGCAACGAGCGACAGACCGAGACCGGATCCGGGAAAATTGCGCGCCTCATCGAGACGTACGCGCCTGCCCAGCACGATCTCCCGCTTATCGGCGGGTATTCCCGGTCCGTTGTCTTCCACGATGACTTCGGGCCCGGCGCTCGAACCCCGCAGCAGCACCCGAATATGTCCGCCGTCGGGCGTGAACTTGATCGCGTTGTCGAGTAAGTTCGCGAGCGCCTGCGCCAATAGCTGGCGGCTGCCTTGCACATGCGCGCCGGGCGCCACGGCGCTTTCCAATTTTATGCCGCGCTCTTCACTGACGGGCGCGTACAGTTCGACCATGCTCGCGACCAACTCCGACAGGTCGACCGATTCGCGGGCGACGGTGCCGGTTTCGGCGAGTGCAATGCGCAGCAAGGCGTCGAGCGTCGAGCGCATGTGGTCGACCTCGCTCGTCACGCGCTCCAGCACACGCCGTTCGGGCGACCCGGGGGCGAGCTGGCTCATCGCGCCCTCGGCGGTGGCTTGCAGGCGATTGAGCGGCGTACGCAGGTCGTGCGCGGCGCTGTCGAGCACGGTGCGCATGCCGAGCGTGAGCTGTTCGATTTTGTCGAGCATGGTGTTGATTTCGCGCGCCAGCGTATTGATTTCATCGTCCGCATCGCGCACCGGCAGGCGCTGCGAGAGATCACCGCGCATGATTTGCGTCGCCACCGCCGATATCGCACCGGCTTGCGCGAGGATGCGCCGGCCCATCCAAAAGCCTCCACCCAAACCGAGCAGCAAGGTCAGCACGACGGCGGCAATCAATCCCCGCATCATCAGGTTCTTGACGTCCTGGCGCTCCTGCACGTCGTGTCCGACCAACATGCGGTAGCCGCCCGGCAGCGGAAACCGCTGCGCGCGCATTTCGTGCACGCGGGTTTCATCGCCGAACGGCACCGACACCTTGAATTGGATCCACTTGCCTTCGTTGGCGTCGATTTTCGGCCACGCCGGTACATTGCCGGCGACCGGCCGCAGCTGCGGATCGACCATGAGATAAACCGCGCCGCGCACGTCCTGATCCTGCGACCGCTGTTCGATCAACTCGATGAAATCGCCGCGCGACAGCACCAAGACCTGCTCGCGCAAGCCCTGCACCTCGGCCTCGATGAGATTATCCGTGCTGCCGTCGACCACTCGCGAGACGGCGAAGTCCACCACTCCGAGCAGCACCGCCGCACCGCACGCGAAAACGATCGAATAAACGATGGCGAGGCGAAACGGCGAGGTATCGAGGATACCGAGAAACCGCTGATCGGGGCTCACGATGCGTCGTCGCGCGGCACCCACTATTCGTCTTCGCGCAGGCTGTAACCCGCACCGCGCACCGTGTGCAGCAGCGGCTTATCGAAATCCTTGTCTATCGCCTGGCGCAGGCGGCTGATGTGCACGTCGATCACGTTGGTCTGCGGGTCGAAATGGTAATCCCAGACCCCTTCGAGCAGCATCGTCCGAGTCACTACTTGCCCGCTGTGACGCATCATGAATTCGAGCAACTGGAATTCGCGGGAGGTGAGCTCGATTTTCTTGCCGTTGCGCATCACGCGGCGGGTCATGCGATCGAGTTCGAGATCGGCCAACTTCAATTTGGTGTTGGCTTCGGCATTGCCCGAATCGCCGCGCCGGGCGAGCGCGTCGATACGCGCGAGCAATTCCGACATGTGATAGGGCTTGGTTAAGTAGTCGTCCCCTCCGGCACGCAGGCCCGTGATGCGATCGTCGACATCGCCCAGTGCGCTCAATATAAGGACCGGCAGCTTGCGGCCGGTGGCGCGCAGCGATTGCACCAAGGCGAGCCCGTCAAGCTTGGGCAGCATCCGATCGACGATCGCCAAGTCCACGGCGATCGAGGAGGCCATGTGCAGGCCCGCCAGGCCGTCCGCTGCGACATCCACGGTGTGCCCCGCCTCACGCAATGCCTTCGCCAAATAGTCGCGGGCAACCTCGTCATCTTCCACAATCAGAATGTGCATGGGCGGACTATCTTACAGACGTTGGACCGGTGTTTGTCGGTACGATAAGCTTCGTTGCTCAAGGTGGCGCAGTTTTACCACACAAGGGCAGTGGAGACCGATTGATGACGCCGGAGACCGCCTCGCGAATCGGGATCGCGCCCGTAAGGGAAGCGGCGCCAGCGCGAACCTGCGACATACTGATCATCGGCGGCGGCCCGGCCGGTTCGACGGCGGCCATTCTGCTCGCCGAACAGGGTTACCGCGTGGTGGTGTTGGAAAAGGACCACCACCCGCGCTTCCACATTGGCGAGTCGCTCCTGCCCGCCAATTTGCCCCTGTTGCAGCGGCTCGGCGTGGCACAGCAGGTTCGTGCCATTGGCATGGAGAAATGGGGTGCGGAGTTCATCTCGCCGTGGGATGGGCGGTGCCAAGAATTCGAATTCGCAAAGAGCTGGGACAAGTCCTTGGCCCTCGCCTATCAGGTCAGGCGCTCCGAATTCGATGAAATTCTCATCCGGCATGCCGCAGCCCGAGGCGCCGAGGTCATCGAAGGCTGTCGCGCGCGCGATGTGGAATTTTTGGGCAACGGCCGCGGCGCGCGGGTTCAGGCCGTGCACGACGATGGGCGCGCCGAATCCTGGGCGGCCGAGCATCTCATCGACGCCTCCGGTCGCGATACGTTTCTAGGGAACAGGCTGCAAGCGAAGCGGCGCAATAAAAAGCACAACAGCGCCGCCATGTACGCGCACTTTACCGGAGCTCGCCGCGAGTGCGGTAAACGCGAGGGCAATATCGCGATATATTGGTTCGATCACGGCTGGTTTTGGTTCATACCGCTCGCCGATGGCGCGACCAGCGTAGGGGCCGTAGTCTGGCCGCACTACATGAAAACTCGGGATGTCGGCTTGCGCGAGTTTTTCTTATCCACCATCGCCCTGTGTCCGCCGCTGGCGGCACGGCTGAGCGAGGCGGAGATCTGCTTGCAGGTCGAGGCGACCGGTAATTACTCCTACGCCTGCGATCACACACATGGGGCAAACTATCTGCTGGTGGGCGATGCCTATGCCTTCATCGACCCGGTATTCTCCTCGGGGGTGATGCTGGCCATGAACAGCGCCGCGGCCGCAGCGCAAACCATCGATATCTGCCGCAAGCACCCCGCGCGCGCAGCGCAAGCGCTCAAGCGATTCGACCGGCTCATGCGTCATGGACCGAAGCAATTTTCCTGGTTCATTTATCGAGTCACGAACCCGACGATGCGGGAATTGTTTCTGGGTCCGCGCAATGTGCTGCGCATGCAAGAGGCGCTGCTGTCGGTGCTGGCGGGCGACATCTTCGGGCGCACGCCGATTTGGGCGTCGCTGCGCGCTTTCAAGATCCTGTACTACGTGCTGTCCTTTGCGAACCTCGGCCGGTCGATACGCGCGGCGCGCAGCCGCGCGGCCAATATCCGCACATTAGAGTCAGAACAAGTGACCAGCGGCTGATGGCTCCGGCAAGCACGGCCTGCCGCAGCCGTCCGACACTCCTCGCCGCGCTGTCCGCGGCTGTTTTTCTGTGGCCGGCGCCGACTCGGGCCACGGAAGAGCCGCTCTGGGAAATCGGGCTCGGAATCGGCGGCTTAGGGTATGACGATTATCGCGGCGCCAACAGTTCTCACGTTTTTCCGATCCCCGTGCCTTACGTGGTGTACAACGGCGATTTCCTCAAAGCGGATCACGAAGGCGTGCACGGCACCCTGTTCAACCAGCCATGGGCCGAACTGAAATTGAGTTTCGACGCGACCTTGCCGGTGAGCAACGACCGGACGCGCAGCGGTATGCCGCAACTGAAGGCCACGGTCGAGGGGGGCGCTGAGCTGAATTTTCACCTTTGGCGCGGCGATGATCCGCGGACCAAATTGGATTTCAAGGTGCCCGTGCGCCAGGCCTTCACCGTCCAGGCGCCGCCGCAGCCGATCGGTTGGACGCTGACGCCCGGGTTCAGATTGGAGATCGCCGATCCGCTGGGATACGGGGGCTGGACACTGGGAACCTATACGGGTCCCTTGTTCGCCAACCGCCACTACAACGATTATTTTTATTCGGTCGCGCCGCAAAATGCGACGGAATCTCGGCCCGCCTACCAGGCAGCGGGCGGTTATGCCGGGACACAGTTCGTGATCGACGCGTGGAAGCGCTACCCCAATTATTGGGTGGGCGCATTCGTGCGCTACGACACGCTCGCCGGCGCGGTATTCGCGGACAGCCCGTTGGTGCCGAGCGAGCACTACTGGAGCGCGGGGTTCGTCATCGCCTGGATAATCGGCCGATCCTCGCACAGGGTCGAAGTCGCCCCCTGAAGCATGAAGCGCCACTGACGCATGGCCGTGCGCTCGACTACGCATCTTGTGCTTATTCCCAGCTACAACCCGGGACCCAAGGTGTACGCGACTGTACGCGGCGCCCTCGAACAGTGGACTCCCGTATGGGTGATCGTCGACGGCAGCACGGACGGCTCGGCTGAGCGGCTGTTGGCCATGGCAGCCGGCGAGCCCGGACTGCGCGTATTCGTCCTTCCCAAGAACCGTGGCAAGGGCGCCGCGGTGCTGCACGGCCTTCGCGAAGCGTCAGCGCGAGGCTACACGCATGCCTTGACCATGGATTCCGATGGACAACACCCGGCCGATCGCATCGTTGAGTTCATGCAAGCCTCACAGGCGCGACCGTCGGCCATGGTGTTGGGCTGCCCGATCTTCGACTCGAGCGCCCCCAGCCTGCGCGTCAAAGGCCGGAAGATTTCCAATTGGTGGGTCAACGTCGAAACGCTGTGGGCCGGCATCGGCGACTCGCTGTACGGCTTTCGCGTCTATCCGATTGCCGCGCTCATCGGCGTGATGCGCCGGCAGCCCTGGATGCGGCGATTCGACTTCGATGCCGAAGCGGCGGTGCGGCTATGTTGGCGAGGCGTCAAGCCGATCAATATTCCGGCAGCGGTGCGCTATTTCCGACCCGACGAAGGCGGTGTTTCACATTTCAATTACTGGCGGGACAACGCCTTGTTGACCTGGATGCACGCGCGGTTGTTTTGCGGCTTTCTCCTGCGGTTGCCCCTGTTGGCGGCGCGGCGCCTGTGCCGTGACGCCAGTTGAGATCGCATGCAGCTTTGAGCTACTGCAGCGGCTTGCGGGCGCAATACGCGGAAAATACGCCCAGTTCCACGTGGCGGTAAACGTCGACGAAACCCGCCTCGCGCAGGGCCGCCAGGATCAGAACCGGTGTGGCGCACGCTTCGATCGTGTCCCAGTAATAGCGCATCAGTTCCGGCGTATCGCGATGGGTAGCCAAATAGCGTGCCATCAACGGGACGACCCCGCGCATGTAAGCTTTGAGCAGCGCACGCGACAGGCGCCTTTCGGGTGAGGTGATTTCCAGCAAACAAACGCGCCCGCCGGGTACCAGGACACGCAGAAACTCACGAAATGCCAGGGATACGTCGGCGACATGGCGCAGCGCATACCCCATGGAGACAAACTCCACCGCGACCGGCGGTGACGGAATCGCCTCGGCGCTGCCCATCAGCAATCGCACGCCCGGTGGCACATTGGCCCGCGCCATCATTGCGGCACTCGGATCGATGCCGACCACCTGGCCGGAAGTGCCGGCTAGATGAGCCGCCTCCCGAGCTGTGAGCCCAGTACCGGTGCCGATATCCAAAACGCGCATGCCCGATCTCAACCCGGCCCGCGCCAAGGCGCGGCGTCGGTACCATGAGCCCGTGCCAAAGGCCATGGCACGCTCGACTCGATCATAATCCGCGGCTGTGCGGTCGAACAGCCCACGCAGCCAGCCGCCTCGGTCTGCTTCCCGGGCGTAATAGTCCTTGAGGGGCGGATGCGGTGCTTGCACGAGCCTTACATAATACCCCTCATCGTCGTGGGTTGCCGCTCCGGCCGACACCTATATAATGCACGGCGAAGCGGCATACCGATGCCCGAAGTACTTTAGAAACCTAATCGCAAGCTTAGCCTATGCCCGACAAAGCGTCGCTCAAGCAACAGTCGGCGCCGCCGGCCGATGTCCATCTTCAGCGGGAAATTGCCGACCTCTTCGTTCAAGCGCTGAATCTGGAAATCGCAGCGCAGGACATCGATCCTGAGGCGCCCCTGTACGGCGAAGGGTTGGGGCTCGATTCCATCGACATTCTGGAGGTCGCGCTGATCCTATCCAAGCAATACGGCATTCAACTGCGCGCCGACAGCCAGGAAAACCAGCAGATCTTTCGTTCATTGAGGCACCTAGCAGAGTACATTGCGGTACACAGAACCAAGTGACCGCGGTAGCGCCGCGATGGACTTGAGCGCGCTGCTGTCGCATCACTCTCCCACCGCGGTGGTGGCCTACCGGGCGGGCAGCGCCATCCAAGTGCGACAATTCCTGGCGGATGCCGCTCATTTGGCCGACCGCATGCCGAGCGGTAATCACGTGCTCAACGTGTGCCTCGACCGATATCGATTTACGGTCGGGCTCGCCGCCTGCCTCATGTCCGGCAGAGTAAGTCTGCTGCCCTCCACTCATACGCCCGAGTTCGTCAGGCAACTCGCGCAATTCGCGCCCGATGCGTTTTGTTTGACCGACGAGGGGCGCTGCGCTATCGACCTTCCTCGCTTCGTATTTGATCAGTCCTTCAGCAGAAGGCGGCTGCGGCGCGGCGCGGTTCCTTTTCGAGTACCGCAAATCCCGCCCGAGCAGCTCGCGGCGATCGTGTTCACTTCCGGATCGACCGGCGCACCGCTGCCCTACAAGAAAACGTGGGGCCGGCTGGCGCGCTGCGTACGCGACGGCGCAGCGCGGCTGGGGCTGCTGGACGGCAGAACCCATACCCTGATCGGCACGGTCCCGGCGCAGCACATGTATGGTTTTGAATCGACCGTGTTGCTGGCCCTGCTCAGCGGTAATTCGTTCACCGCGGAGCGGCCGTTTTATCCTGCCGATATCTGCGCTGCGGTCACCGCAGCGCCGCGGCCGCGGGCGTTGGTGTCGACCCCTATCCATTTGCGCACGCTGCTTGCCGCCGGCCTCGAACTGCCGCCGCTCGATTTGCTGGTTTCGGCCACTGCGCCCCTCGCACAGGAACTCGCGCGCGAGGCAGAGGAAAAATTCAAAACCCGCTTGCTCGAAATTTACGGGTCCACCGAAACGGGCCAGATCGCAACGCGCCGCACTGCCGAAACCGCGGCCTGGCGCCTATGGCCAGCGGTGCGCTTGAGCGCCCACCATGGTCAGGTGTACGCGCATGGCGGCCATGTGGAGCAATGGACGCCGATGTGTGATGTTCTCGAGATCACGGCCGAGGACCGGTTCCTGCTGCATGGCCGCACGACCGATCTGGTGAACGTTGCCGGCAAGCGCAGTTCATTCGGCTATTTGAACAGTCAGTTAAATGCTATCCCGGGCGTGGTCGATGGTGTATTTTTCTTGCGCGAGCGCGACAGCAGCGGCATTACCGGGATCACACGCCTGGCGGCGGCAGTGGTCGCTCCCAGCATGAATGCGGCTACGCTCATAGAGAGATTGCGGCAGCGCATTGATCCTGTGTTCCTGCCGCGCCCGCTGCTATTGGTCGATCGGCTGCCGCGCAACGCCACGGGCAAGCTGCCCCAACAGGCGCTGCAAGCGCTCGCCGATCAGTACTTGCAGGCGAACGGCTCGCCGAAGGGCTCGGGGAAGGGCTCTGCCAAGAGTTCACCGCGCGGCTTGCCAAAAAAACAGCCGAGCGGCATGTCGTGAACCTGCGGCACGTACTTACGATCGCGGCCGACCATCCGGCGTTCGTGGGCCACTTTCCCGGAATGCCGATTCTGCCCGGCGCCGTCTTGCTGGATGAGACGCTGTGCGTCATCGAACTGGAGCTGGCTCTCGACCTCACGCAATGGCAAATCGACGCCGCCAAGTTTCTAGAGAATGTCCGCCCCGGCGATGCACTTACGGTCGAACACACATCGCCCGCGAACGGCATAGTCCGCTTCACCGTTCGCGTCACGGATCGCTCGGGCCTCGCCAGGCCGGCTCTCACCGGTACGCTGTCGATGATGCGGGCCGGCGGTGCACGTGATGCCTGATCCGCTGCCACTTCTCGAGGCGCGGCATGACGCTTCGCGGCCCGAGGCGGCTGGGCCCGGCGCCGGGCGGCCTGACGCGGCCCGGGCCCAGCCGGCCGAATGGATCCGCAACCCCGAACGCGGTAGCCGCCGATTGTTGCAGCTGATGGTTTATCTATCGCTGCGCTTCGGTCGGACGGTGAGTCGCTGCGCGCTCTACGGCATCGCCGCGTATTTTTTCCTGTTCGCGCCAAGTGTGCGCCGGCATTCACGCCGCTACCTGCAGCTCGCATTGGGTCGCAGCCCAAGCGCCCGAGAGCGCTTCCGCCACGTCTTGTATTTCGCCACTTGCTCTCACGATCGCATCTACCTCATCAACGAACAATACGCTTGCTTTAATATCACGATTGAGGGCGAGCACCTCGTGCTTGCGCAACTGGACTCGGGTCAAGGAGCGTTCCTGATCGGCGCGCACCTGGGTAGTTTTGAAGTGATGCGCAGCGTCGGGAAGCGCCAATCCGGGCTCCATGTGTCGATGGCCATGTATGAGCACAATGCGCGCAAGGTCAACTCCGTTTTCGCCGCGATCAATCCGCGGGCAACGCCTGACATCATTTCTCTGGGCCAGATCGACGCCATGCTGCAGATCGGCGAGCGTCTGAAGCGCGGCGCTTTCGTCGGCATGCTCGGCGATCGAACTCTCGGCGATGAACCCATGCAGGCGGTAATGCTGCTGGGCGAACGCGCTTTCCTGCCGACGGGGCCCATGCGTGCGGCGGCAATTCTGCGCCGTCCAGTCATCTTCATGGTGGGTTTGTACCGCGGCAAAAACCACTATCACGTGGTATTTGCGCCGCTTGCGGATTTTTCCGCGACGACCCCCGGATCGCGCGATGCCGCCGTACGCGACGCGGTGGATCGCTACGCGGCGCTGCTCGATCAGTACTGCCGCAGCGATCCCTACAATTGGTTCAATTTCTTCGACTTCTGGCGCAAACAAACCGATAAGCCGATTGCTTGATGATGCGTCTCGCGTTCGGCATAGCGTTGCTGACTCTGATGGGTGTCGCCGCACGCGCCGCACCCGATGATCTCGATGAACTCATGCGCCTGCTCGCGGCGCGGCAACACGGCCAGGTGGACTTCGTCGAGCAACATTTTCTGGCGCTTCTCACGCGTCCCGTGGAGTCCTGGGGCGAATTGTTCTACGACGCGCCGGACCGGCTCGAGAAGCGCACGTTGGAGCCGCGGCCGGAAAGTCTCGTACTCGCGGGCGATGTGCTGACCATACGACGCGGCCGGCATAGCCATGTGCTCGACGTGAAGGCGTATCCCCAAATCCTGCCTTTCGTCGAAAGCATCCGCGCCACCCTGGCAGGCGACCGCGGCGCGCTCGAGCGGGTATTCCGGGTCGAATATACCGGCAATCTGGAGCGCTGGACGATGATCCTGGTGCCGCGAGAGAGCGCAGTGGCGAAAACCATCTCGCAGGTGCGGATCGACGGATCGCGCGACACGCTGCGCACGGTCGAAATTCGCGAGGTCGACGGTGACCGCTCGCTCATGACCTTGCGCGACCATCCGGCGCCATGAGCGCGCGCCGGACGGCGATCATTGCCTCATGGCTGACCTGCATCGCATTGGCGACGATTGTGGTCGCGCACGCTCGCTACATCACCGATCTGTCGGCTTTTCTGCCGGCCAAGCCCACGCCCATGCAGCGGCTGCTGGTTGATCAACTGCGCGAAGGCCCGTTTTCGCGGCTAATTCTCATCGCGCTAGAGCATGGCGATATCAAGACTCGTAGCGCACTCTCCATCGCGATGGCGCACCGCCTGCGGCTCGACCGCGAGTTCTCGAGCATCAACAACGGCGAGCAGATTACCGCTGAGCGCGACCGCGACTTTCTGTTCCCGCACCGCTACCTGTTGAGCGAAGCCGTCACGGCCGAACGCTTTTCTGCAAACGGCCTTAAGGGCGCGATCGGGGAAACCATCGAGGAGCTGGCATTGCCGGAGGGTCTCTTTTTGAAGTCGCTCGTGCCGCGCGACCCCACTGGCGAGATGCTGCAGATCATCGACCAACTCGCACGCACCCAAGGACCACAAACCCGCGACGGCGTCTGGGTCTCGGCCGACGGCGAGCGCACCCTATTGGTCGCGCAGACCGCTGCGGCCGGCTCCGATACCGATGCGCAGGAGAATGCGCTCGAGGCAATCCGCGCCGCGTTCACCCAAGCGGCCCGCGAGGCTGCGGCACCCGAGGCGCGCCACGTGCAACTGAGGATGAGCGGTCCCGGGGTATTTGCGGTGGCGGCGCGGGCGAAGATAGAGCGTGCCGCGGTGCGCCTGTCGATCGCCAGCAGCTCGCTGATCATCGTCATATTGCTCGCCGTGTATCGGTCGTTGCCGGCGTTGATCCTCGGACTGCTGCCGGTGGCCACGGGTGCGCTGACGGGGATTGCCGCCGTCGCGCTCGGGTTCGGCGCCGTGCACGGCGTTACGCTGGGCTTTGGCATCACCCTGATCGGCGAGTCGGTGGATTACTCGATCTACTTTTTCATTCAGTCATCGCCCCGCGCCTCCATCGGGTCCGCGCCGCAGTCGTGGCGGCAGCGGCTATGGCCGACCATGCGCCTCGGCATGCTCACCTCGGTGTGCGGCTTCGCGTCGCTCGTGCCCTCGGGCTTTCCGGGGCTCGCGCAGCTGGGGGCTTACTCAATCAGCGGCTTGATCGTGGCTGCCGCAGTAACGCGCTACGTCCTGCCGGAACTGTTGCCCGGTGGATTTGCGGTACGCGACCTCACGCCCTTAGGTACGCGCATCGCGGATCTGTTGCGTCCGGTGCGCCGTATGCGGGGCGCGGCGCTCTGGGGCATGGCGCTCGGAATTGCCGGCATCGCAATGCTCGTGCTGAACCATCAGCGCGGTACGCTGTGGAATCGCGAGCTGTCCAGCTTGAGCCCGGTACCGATTGCCGAGCAGCGCTACGACGCCAAGCTGCGTGGCGACTTGGGCGCAGCTAACGTGCTCGATCTGGTGGTCGTCTCCGGTGAGACCTTGGAATCGGTGCTGCGCGGCGCCGAGCGCACGGCCCGGACTCTGCAGCCGTTGATCGACGCGAAAATCATCGGTGGCTTTGACAGCCCGGCGAATTTTTTGCCGAGCCTCGCCACCCAGGAGACACGACGCAACAGCCTGCCGGATCTCGAGACCTTGCGCGAGAACCTGCGAGAGGGCACCGCCGGCCTCGCGCTGCACGCCGAGCAATTGAGGCCGTTCGTCGACGACGTCGAGGCGGCGCGCCGCGGCGCCTTGATCACGCCGCAGGACTTGCAGGGGACTTCGCTCGCCGCGGGTTTCGGCGCGCTGATCTTGCAGCAGCCGGATCATTGGAACGCGCTCCTGCCGCTGCACGCAGCGGACCCGGCGGCGCCCGACATCGACCTCGCGCGCGTCAGCAACGCGCTGGCCGGCGCAAACTCGAGCGATGTGCAACTCCTCGATCTCAAGAAGGAATCCGATGCACTTTATGCCGGCTATCTGCGTGAGGCCATACGGCTGTCGCTGGCGGGTCTCGCGGCCATCGTCGCGCTGCTGTGGCTCGCTTTGCGCTCGCCGCTCCGCGTCGCGCGCGTGCTCGCGCCGCTCATCCTGGCCGTACTTACCGTAGCCGCCGTCCTGGTGGTGTGCGGTGAGAGGCTGACGATTATGCACTTGGTGGGAATGCTGCTGATCGTGGCCGTGGGCTCCAACTACGCCTTGTTTTTCGATGCGCAACGCCATGCGGACGGGAACGACGCTGTGCCGCTGACCTTGGCGTCCTTAGGAGTTGCCAATATCTGCACGGTGATCGGATTCGGATTGCTATCCTTCTCGCAGGTGCCCGTGCTCGAAGCCCTGGGCACGACGGTTGCGCCGGGAGCGCTTCTGGCACTGCTGTTTGCGGCGGTGCTGATAGCGCGCGCCGCGCCAGGCGGGGGCCCGCCAGCCCGGCGCACCGGCCGTCTGCCCCATGTAACCTTCAGTGGTCAAAAATGCCGCGCCGCCGGGGCGCATAGCGGCGCCCCGGCGAGGATCGTCATTCCTTGATCTTTGAAATCTTAGTACCTTCGAGTGATAAATCTCCGATCAGGCCTTTTTCACCGAAGACAAATCCGAGGATTGGCTTCCCCAAGGTGGCGCTATCGTATGTGCCACCGGCACCCTGCGACACAACCGCGATGGCCGTGTCCCCACCGGCAGACCACCCCTTGCTCTCGGTGAACTTATCAAGCGCGCCTTGGGTCATGAACATGATGATTTCTCGGTGCTTCGCCACACCCAGCGTGAGGCCAACGGAGCCGGACACGAGTTTGTAGTAATCGACGGTGCGACCTTGCACGCGCAGAACGCCTTCCCCGTACTCACCCGCGACGCCGGCACCGGCCTTCGTCAACTGTCCAAAGATCAAGATACCGACTGCCTTGCCGGCCAGCTCCTGGTTCGTTGGGTTGAGCCTATAAAAGTGCTTCAGCGCCCGGTCAGCGCTCGCGTCAATCTCTGCCGTGGTGAGGGCGAAAGTGGCCGTGCTGGCGAGAAGGCCTAGGACCGCCAGTCCTGCCGCGGCCATCGATGATTTTATGTTCATATTGATTCTCCAAAGGAATAGTTTGAAATCGGTGTAGACCGTCGTTAGGAGAACGCCCTCGTTCTGCCCGCAGAGTCGGCGGGATTCACTGTGCCTCCTGATTGCGACGCGGCATTGGATCATAAAAGCAGTCACCGCGTAAGTTCGATACCGCACTCAGCGCCGCGGTGGATTCTACGTACATGGGGTGATCCGATTCGGTGTTCGCGCCCTGTACGAGTTCCGCGCGTCGAACGTTTCCCTGTTCACCGCATGCATGTCGACCCGACCGGCGCTCAAACGAGCGCGTCGAAGAAGATGCGTTCCAGCGGCTCAGAACTTGGGATTTTGCAACTCCCGCATTTTTCGTTGGCCGAACCGCCAGCCTATAAACGCCGCCCTTGAATGATCTGAATCAGAATCAGCACTACAGCGATGACCAGGAGGACATGAATGACCCCACCCATCGTATACGAAGTGACGAGACCCAGAAGCCAGAGGACGATCAATACGACTGCAATGGTATACAACATGGTATCTTTCCTTTAGGCGAAAGTTTGGGGGATGTGTGGGCAGTTGCGAGCTCTGAGCGCTCGATGCGGTCTCGGTCGACATGGTCGGTGAGAAATCCCAGCAGCCGACCCGTTTCCCGCTTCGCAATCTCGTAGGGCCGACCCTAACATCGATGCAAGTCTCCAGAATGGACCACTCTCGTTCGATTCCGGCATAATATCCTCGCGGGAATTCACGTCAACGCTGGTTTCCGTCAGCGCCTTGGCGCTGGGCCCGGTCTGTGCGCGACCGTACATAGGGGGAAACATTTCCGGCGTTTTCTGCAGAGCGGCGATTTTTCCGGTGATATAGTGAAAGAATGCAGCCAAGGTCTTCGCAGACGCGCTACGGACAAGAGCTCCTCGACGCGAATCGCCGCTTCTACGACTTGCTTTGGTCCGGCGCCCGGTTAGTGGAGCCTGAGCGATTCAATACCTGGCCGCTCGTGCAATCCCTGCTATCCGAATATGATCGACGGCTCGAAGTTGCGCCGGGCCTGCGCCCTCGGCTGCCGATCGAGGGTACGAAATTCGTGGACATCAGCGCGCCGGCGCTGACGAAGCTCCGCGAGCGCGGCGCGCAGGTCATCCTGAGCGAGATCAGTTCACTGCCCTTCGCCGACAGCGCCTTCGATCTGGTATGCGCCCTGGATATCATCGAGCATGTCGATGACGACGACGGCGCCCTGGGCGAACTATCGCGCGTTACCAAGCCAGGCGGGGCTCTCGTGATCTCGACGCCATTGCACCCCTCGCGTTGGACCGCGTTCGACGATTTCGTGGGCCACAAGCGGCGCTACGAGCCGTCACGCCTGATCGCCAAGTTGGCGCACCACCAAATCGTGGTGGAGCGCAGCGCCGTGTTTGGAATGCAGCCGCGCTCGTCGCGCATAACCGACATTGGCATGTGGTGGCTGAAGCATCATCGTGAACGGGCTCTATGGTGGTACAACAAATTAATTATGCCGCTCGGATTGTGGTTCCAGAAGGAACTGCAACTTGCGCCCGGAATGATCGCGACAGACGCCGTCGATGAGATTCTGCTCGTCTGCCGCAGGGATACCCGGCGCCATTCGCTCCTCGCTTTGTCACGGCCGCCGGCGCTGACCGCGATTCAGGCGGGTCGTCCGCGATTGACCGGCTCGCCTTGTTTTGGCGTGCAGTATCTCCCACTTGCCGAGTTACCGGTGAACTCAGACGTGTGGTGGGACAGCGTACTGGGTTTGGCGCATTTTGGTTCGCAGCCGCTCGGCAGATCGCTCGAGCAAATCCCGGTGGCAGAGGTGAGCTGTGCGCCGCTGGCTGACACGCACGGTGTTTGTGAAGTCTGGCGCGCCGACGGACCCATGACGAGTAGTTGCATCGGAGCCGTGCGATTCCGTGCCAACGAACAGCTGCTGTATGGGTGTATCTCGGTGTCCGAGATCCTCGCGGTGTCCGGTGAGCCCGGTAACGAGCGCAGCCCATTGGAGTTGGCGACGGTTCGGGCCTACACGGAGATTTTTGCCGCGCTCGACGCGGTCGGATACCCGCAGCTGGTGCGCATTTGGAATTATGTGTCCTCCATCAATGAGATTGCAGCCGAAGGAGAGCGCTACTGGCAGTTTAATAGAGCGCGGCAAGAGAGCTTTCTCTCCAGGCAACGCCCCATTGTGGATACCGTACCGGCAGGTTCTGCGTTAGGCACCCCAACTGGAAGCCCGCTGGTCATCTATTTTCTCGCCAGTCGCGTTGCCACACGTGCCATTGAGAATCCCCGGCAAGTGAGCGCGTATCACTATCCGCCAAAGTATGGGCCGAGGAGTCCGACCTTTTCACGTGCCGCACTGCTGGCTGAGGTGGCAGGAGGAACATTGCTAGTGTCGGGAACGGCCAGCATTGTCGGCCACGAGTCCGTGCACACCGACGATGTCGCGGCGCAGACTCGAGAAGCCATCGCGAACATCAACGTGCTGATAACGGAAGCCAATCGGCTGAGCGGACATCAGCACTACGCCACGAACATGCTCGCATATAAGGTTTATGTGCGTAATCCCGAGGATCTGTCGACCATTGCGGTCGAGTTGCGGGCAGCCGTTGGACAGCGTGCAGCCGTCACCTACTTGCAGGCCGACGTGTGCCGCCGGGACCTATTGGTGGAAATCGAAGCCGTGAGCTCGGGCATACGAGCTGCTCACTAAAGCCTCGTCGAGTTCCTGGTGCGGCTTCCGACCTTGATCGCGTGAAGCCACCGCAGCCCTTGACTGCTCTCAATCAATTGAAAGGCTTGCGGGCGCGATACTCTGAAAAAATGCGAAGTTCAACGAGCCGGTTCACTCTGGTAACGCCCGCGAATCTCATGCCGCCCATGAGGTCTCGGAAAGAAGATTCATGCAAAAAGGACAGCGTCGCCAGCATGTTCCCTTACGTGCGTCAGCGTACAGACGTCGCGTCGAGGATGACGTAGCCTCCACTATCAGCGGCAACGCACTGAACTTGCCGAACTGATCCAGCAATCGCGATCGGCTGATCTGCCGGGCATTGCCGGCCGAATCCGCTCAAGTGTCTAAGATTGCTCGCGAACAATAGAGCCATTGGCCACTCAACTAGTAAGGAGCCACCGTGAAGTATTCAAAGTTTATCGCAGCCTCACTAATCATGCTCGCGTTCAGCGCTTGCTCACCAGGTCCTGCCGGGCCGCCGGGTGCAACTGGTAACACCGGGAATACCGGGAATACGGGCAGCACGGGAAACGTGGGCGCAACGGGTGACACCGGCAACACCGGCGCAACGGGTAACACCGGTGCAACCGGTAACCAAGGTAACCCCGGTAACACCGGTGCAACGGGCGACACTGGCACAACGGGTAACACCGGTGCACCCGGTAACCAAGGTAACCAAGGCAACCCCGGTAATACCGGTGCGACGGGCGACTCCGGCACCCCGCCCCGCTAACGCCTATCTCTAAGGAGAATACGCGTGCTACTTGCGCAATGCATTGCTGCTGGCAATCGCCACTTCGCGGCGCCGCCGAGCAGCGACCAGCCCCGGCTTTTGGCCAAGCACGCGTCCTCGATTTCAGGCGATCCTCAAAGCCCGCTAACGTATCAATAAATAAGGCAGAGCACATGAACACGAATACACTGTGGATTCTTATTGCAGGGGCCGTAGCCGCTGCATTGATTGCATTTGCGGTATGGTTCCTTTACCGGAAAAAACAATCCAAGAGACTTCAAGATCGCTTCGGTCCGGAATACGGCCGAACGGTCGAGGACCTTGGAAGCCAAACAAAAGCCGAATCGGAACTCAAGACGCGTGAACGACGCGTTGAGCGGCTCGACATCGCACCTTTGACGCCTCCTGAGGCCGCGAGATTCAGTGGGTCCTGGAACGCATTGCAAGGCCGGTTCGTCGATAATCCCCAGAATGTCGTTGTCCAAGCGGACCAGTTGGTTCGTGAGTTGATGCTAAAGCGTGGCTACCCGATCGTAGATTTTGAGCACCGTGCCGCCGACATCTCCGTCGATCACCCGGCCGTTGTACACAATTACCGGGCTGCGCAGGCCATCGCGGTGCGTGGTGAGCGCGGTCAAGCCAACACCGAGGAGCTGCGCCAAGCCGTGGTGCATTACCGCGCCCTTTTTGACGAGCTGCTCGAGGTAAAGGAAACCACCTTAGCAGTTGTGCCGGCAAAGCAAGTGGCGGTGCACTCATGAACGCCAATATGAACGGTCTGCCAGAGAAACAACATGTCGCAAGCGACCTCGATTGAGGCCGCAAGCGCGCCACGCGCCGTCATCCTTCTCATGGAGCGTGGACAACATGTCGGAGGCCACTCGAATCAAGATGGTGACGGGTTTTCTTATCGCCTATGCCGTCTGTGCCGGTGCCGTCGGCCTCACAAATCAAGCTCGCGCCGCGGCGAGCGCCGAGTCGCTGGACGCGGATACATTGCGACAAACCACATCAGCAACCAAACGGCATCTTGACCGATCGGGTCTCAAGCGCGTCGGTAAGGCTTCGTTTTATGCTAAACGGTTTACCGGCAAAATAATGGCGGACGGCGCCAGAATGAACCCACATGGCACCAACGCTGCGAGTAAAACGCTTCCGCTCGGTACGACCGCGAAAGTAACCAATCTCGACACCGGTCAGAGCGCGATTGTTATCATCCAGGACCGCGGACCGTATGCAAACAATCGGATTGTGGACCTCTCGCCCTCTATCGCGGAACAGATCGGCATATCCAAAGACAAGGGCGTGGCCAAGGTCGAGGTCGTCCCCATCAAGGTCCCGCAGCGTGACGGCAGCGTGACACCTGGCGTTGTGGCGCGCGACATGAGGACGGACAAGTGGACTTCGGGTAATCGGAACCGATGACTATCGAAGGCTCATTCGCTACTCGTCAAGGGCTGGGGCAGCGGGTTCGAACCGTCGGAGGTATCGAGGCTCACCAAGAGTGGCGAATGACCTACCTACTATAGCTGACGGGCTGCCCAATATCTGCGGTGCGGAAAGCATCATAGCGGCCGCTATTAGGAGCGCAATTGACCCCCCGGTGGCGAGCGGCGAGGGCGCAGTTGATCTGTCGCGTATTCGAAGCGCCTTTGCCATCGCACTCCACATGCATCAACCGCTTATCCCAGCGGGCGGGGCGGATCCGCGTAGCGCCGGACTCATCAGTAATCTCCGACAGATGATGGAAAGCACAAGCGATGAGCAGCGCTATAACGCCGGCATCTTCCGCTGGTGCTACCAACGGATGGGAGAGTTTATCCCGCAACTCATCCGAGAGGGGAAACAGCCACGGGTGATGCTGGACTACTCAGGCACACTACTTTGGGGCCTTCAGCAGATGGGGCTCGATGAAGTGCTGGGAAACCTGCGCACCATTACTTGTGAGCCGCGCTACCGCGACTGCGTCGAGTGGCTCGGTTCTGCCTGGGGCCATCCCGTGGCGCCGTCGACCCCGGTGCAAGACTACCGGTTGCACGTGCGTGCCTGGCAGCAGCATTTCGCCGCGCTCTTCGGCCTGGATGCACTAACGCGCGTACGCGGCTTTTCCCCCGCCGAGATGGCGCTACCGAACCAGCCGGATGTGGCCTATGAGTTCGTCAGGACGCTGAAGGAATGCGGCTACCGTTGGGTACTGGTGCAGGAACACACGGTCGAGTGCCCGGATACCGGTGCCGGACCGGATCGGAAGCACCTGCCACATCGGCTCGTGTGCCGTAACTCGCAGGGTGAAACCGCCGAGATCATCGCCATCATCAAGACTCAGGGCAGCGATACCAAGCTTGTCGCGCAGATGCAACCTTATTATGAGGCGCGCGGACTTTCGCAATGGGATCTCGCAGGCAGACCAGTTCCACTCCTGGTGACGCAGATTGCCGATGGCGAGAATGGCGGTGTGATGATGAACGATTTTCCGGCGAAGTATATCGAAGTGGTACGAGAAAGTTTCGGCTCCGAGACCCCTCTGATCAACGTCAGCGAGTACCTTGATCACCTCTTTGCGATGGGCGTGAGGGAATCGGATCTACCGTCGCTGCAACCGGTGTTTCAGTCGCGGATTTGGGACCGTTTCAAGCCCGGAGATCGCGCCCAGAAGCTTGCCGATGTGATCGGGCAGTTGCAGCAGGAGGACTCGCGCTTCCAGGTGGACGGTGGGAGTTGGACCAACAACATTTCGTGGGTGAGAGGCTATGAAAGACTCATCGGGCCAATGGAGGAGCTGAGCTCGCTCTTCTACGAGAAGGTGCTCAAACCTGGCGTGCCTACTGGCGAACATCGCTACCGCAAGGCTCTGTTCCATCTACTGGTTTCCCAAACCAGCTGCTACCGCTACTGGGGTCAGGGCATTTTCGTCGATTATGGGCGCGAGATCTGCCGCCGCGGTAGCGAGATCTTGATTAATGACTTCTAATCTCGCCTAATGCGCTGCGCGCTATTCGGCGCCGGCCCTGGGCACTAAAAACCACTGTGTACGGCACCCGACGGGTCGCAGCGCTGAATTGCGATGGACCTGGCAGCCCACTCAGGTGTTGAGCCGCAAGGCCAGCGTCTCGAAGCGGTGGACGCGGCGATCCGGCCGAGCCGGCTACCGCGCGGTCCGTCGACCGGAGATAATGGTTAGCCAATGGATGTTGCATAGGACGAAGGGTGTCTAGTCTTCGGAGTACGGCGATTGTCTGCCGAGTTGCTCCGCGCGCACGGGCAACCCTCTCGACGCTTCTCGTACTCACCGCGACGGCCCTCAGTGCCTGCGCAAGGCTTTCACCAGGCGCGGATTTTCCAAAGATTAGGTCCTTGGCCCTCGCTCATCCGGAGGAGACTCGCCTCGGCGCCCAGTTTGACGGTGCTGCCCGTGCACATGACGGAAACTCGGCATTTCGCATCTTAACGGTCGGCGTCGATGGGTTCCTGACCCGAGCACAAATGATCGATGCTGCCGAGCGAACGCTGGATCTTCAATATTTCATTTTCCGCGGCGATGAAACTGGCCGGCTGCTGACCGACGCTCTGTTGCGTGCCGCCGATCGCGGTGTGCGCGTGCGCGTCCTGGTCGACGATGCGGACACGGTCGCCGGCGACGAGCTTCCCTTATCCATCGAGGAGGCATATGTTTGATCGGTCGCGAATAAAGCAAAGCAAATCCAATCCTCCCTCGTGTTGCCAAGCAGAGAGCGTATCTCATACAGTTGCACGCCGTCCTCGAGTAGCGCAACGACAAAGCAGTACGGCATTGGCGGGCAGTCCGCTCGGTGGGCGCGTGGCGCGATCCCGGCCCTGGCAATAGCCTGTTTATGTGCGCCTGCGGCTCACAGCCGTTGAGAACACAATCGGATCGCACGTCAATTGGCGGCCACCATTATAATTCCCTGGCAATCGGCAATAGCGACATGAGTTTGAGCTTCAGCCTTTGCCAGGCGCTGCGCGCTGGTTCCCGCGTGTATTCCACGGCCTTACCATTCTCCCGGGTGTCCCATACCAAATGCGCTGGGCGCAAGCGGCTGAATTCGTGACAGTTTGGTTACACGGGACCGGTTGTGAACAGGCTTATCCCCGGGGGATTGGGGATAGAGTCGCCGGATGCCTATATTTATTGGCGCGGGCTAGATATTCGCCTACGATTGCTGCATGGCGAAAAAACGTGAGCCCGTGGACGAGCTTCTCGACGCCCTCATATGGATGCGGCGCAAGGCGAAAAAGCATGAAGCGGTCGACGACCTTATCGACGCGCTCGTGAAGATGCGGCGCAAGGCGAACAAGAAGGCGGCCAAAGCAAAGCGGACATCAAGAAAGCGCAAGAAATCCAAGGCGTGAGCGACAGGCGGCATGAGCACCGAATGAGAGCAAAACACTTACGCGTGTTCGCGTGCTGCGTCGTCGCGGCGGGTCTCGTCTCGGCCGGTCTCGTCGCTCGTGAATCGAGCAGCGCCGCGAAGGAAAGGTCGGACTTCATCCGCATCACGCCGGCTGATATTCATTGGCAGGATGTCCCAAATGGCCATGGCGTCCAGCAGGCCATACTACTCGGCGATCCCACGAAACCCGGCATCTATGTGGTACGCGTCAAGTTTCCGCCGCACATCATGGATGTTCCCCATTGGCATCCCAACGCTCGATACGTGACGGTGCTCGAGGGAACATGGTACACAGGCACCGGGGACACTTTCGATCCCGCCCGTGCAGTTCCGCTCAAGCCGGGTAGCTTCATGATGCACCCGGCGAAAGCGGTTCACTGGGACGGCTCCGGCGGGAACGAGACCGTCATTGTTCAGATCATCGGCGATGGTCCCGGCACCACGACGCAAGTAGACCCGAGCAAGCCGTTCTGGATCGACGTACGGCACTAACTAAGCCTGTCGAGAGAGGTCGGACCGGCCGCACGACCGCAAACGGAAGGGCGGAATCTATATGACCCGTCGAGGCGCAGCCGTTTCCGTCTTGCCGCGGCGGCGTCAGAAAACTGTCTTTCGGGGCGTCCCGAACCCGCACGGCTAATGGTGAGTGCTGGAAGTGCGAGCGCGAGCGGCTGAGAAAGGGCAAACCATGAAACCTCACGCGTTAGCGATTGGTGCGACTCGGTCGCCCTGCACTGCCTGTCGCAGCGCAGCTCTCGCGAGCAAACGTGTCGAATCGAGCGTCGGTAGTGGAGAATTGGATGCATTCACAAGCAATGGAATTTCGGTGCAGCCGAGTATCACCGCATCGCAACCCTCCTCCCTCATTCGACCCATGACGCTCTGAAATTTTGCTGCAGCTTCGGGCTTAGACACGCCGTACACCAATTCTTCCACGATGATGCGATTGATTTCATCTCGGTCGGAATTGCTCGGGCGCACATACTTAAGCCCTCGAGCTTCAAGCTTCTCTGGATAAACATCACTGTCAACGAGCCAGCGCGTTCCAGTCAGACCGAGACATCGGAATCCACGCTCGACGGCCTCCGCCGCGACGACCTCGGCGATGTGCAGCCAGCGCCATTGCGAGCGCGATGTCAGGGCAGATGAGAAAGTCGGCACCGATTTGGGCGAGCTTGTTCGCGGACGCAAGCATCAACTCCCCGACGCCCGGCCAGTCGTTGCGATCTAGACATCTCATGTACTCATCGAGCGAGTGCGTATGCATCGAGATCTCGGGATGGACATACGGACCGAGCAGCTGCGCGCCCTGGATGCAGATGGTGCGATAACAAAGGGCTGCGCCTTCTGCCGAGCAGGCGACGATCCCGATATGCTGGGGCATGACGACAGATTCCATTGAAGCGGTGGCGAAAGGCTAACATTCTAGACGCGAATTTCGACGCCGGGGATCTGCCGGGGTGCTCAAACGACGAAAATACCTTCGTTCGTGAATAGTTCCGGCTAAGCGGCTGACTTGGCTCATGAATCGATAGAGACAAGCAATGGAGTCAGACGCCGCGGTGCGGGTGAGGATCCATGGACCTAGCGCTGCTATTATTCCCGCTATGGTGGCTTCGCACTTCTTCTTAAAATGAAGGCTATCGATGAACAAAATACGTTGGGCGGCGGCATCTGCCTGCCTCGTCACGGTCTATGGCCAGTCCGCAGACCTACCACAACCTGAGAGCGCACCGGTGACGCCTTTGATATCTGGTATCGAGACACAATACATCGACAATGCGGTCCGGGCTCAGGACAACTTCTACCAGTACGTAAATGGCAAGTGGCTGGTGAGCACCGAAATCCCGCGTGACAAGGGCAGGTACGGATCGTTCGACAAGGTAAACGACGACACGCAGGATCAGCTGCGCCGCGTCGTTGAGCGACTGCAGATATCGGTCGATGCTACCGACCCGGACCAGCAGAAAATCGCCGACCTTTACGCGAGCTTCATGGATGAGGCCGCGCTGGAGCGGCTCGGCTTAACGCCGTTGAATGAAGAGTTCGCGAAAATTGCTGCGCTGAAGGGCAAGGCACAAATCCCCTCACTGATCGCGCACTTCAACCAGATCGGCGTAAATGCGCCTTATACGCCGGTGGTGCATCAAGATGCGAGGGATTCCACCAAGTACGTATTCGATCTGAGCCAGGACGGTCTGGGGATGCCCGACCGCGACTACTACCTGCAGAACGACGCCGAGCTCGAGCAGATCCGCGCGCAGTATCGCCAGCACGTCGAAAAGATGCTGACGCTGGCGGGTGACAAGGCCGCTACGAGTAACGCCAAGACCATTGTCGCGCTAGAGACGGCGCTGGCTACGGTGCAGTGGACGAAGGTCGATAACCGCGATCCGGTGAAAACCTATAACAAGGTCGAGTTCGCAAAGCTTCGCCATTTGGCCCCCGACTACAATTGGAAGGCCTATCTCACTGACTCCGGAGTCGGTGGCAAGACGGACTACCTCGTCGTCCGCCAGCCCAGCTACATCAACGGCTTCAACAAAATCTGTCAGCAGACGCCACTGTCAGTCTGGAGAGCCTATTTTCGCTGGCGCCTGCTCAGCGACTTCGCACCCTACTTGAGCCAGCGCTTTGTCGACGAGCACTTCGCCTTCTACGGCACCGCCCTGCGAGGGATTCAACAGAACAAGCCGCGCTGGAGGCGCGGCGTCGCGCTCGTAGACGCCTCCATCGGCGAGAGCCTCGGCAAGCTCTACGTAGCGACGTACTTCCCGGCCGAATCAAAGGCGCGCATGGACCAGCTGGTGACGAACTTGCTCGTTGCATACCAGGCTGACATCAACACGCTCGACTGGATGAGCCCGGAGACCAAGCAGAAAGCGCAGGAGAAGCTCGCCAAAATCGGCACGAAGATCGGCTACCCGATGAATTGGCGCGATTACAGCGCGCTCAGGATCGCCAAGGGCGACCTGGCCGGGAACGTAATCCGGGCCAATGTGTTTGAATACAACCGCAACCTCAACAAGCTCGGCAAGCCGATCGATCGCACTGAGTGGAACATGACGCCGCAAACGGTCAACGCCTACTACAACCCGGAGATGAATGAGATTGTGTTCCCTGCTGCTATCCTGCAGCCGCCGTTCTTCAATGCTAAGGCGGACGACGCGGTAAACTACGGCGGTATCGGCGCTGTTATCGGTCACGAGATCAGTCACGCCTTCGACGACAAGGGAAGTCAATACGACGGCAACGGCAACCTACTTAGCCCGCCGGGCTGGTTCACGCAGACAGACCTGGATCAGTTCAAGGCAAGAACTCATGCTCTGGTGGAGCAGTACTCTGCCTACGCTCCGGTGCCGGGTTACTTCATCAACGGCGAGCTGACCCTGGGCGAGAATATCGCCGATAACTCGGGCCTCGCGATCGCCCACAAGGCCTACAAGCTCTCCCTCGGCGGCAAGGAGGCCCCGGTCATCGACGGCCTGAGTGGGGACCAGCGCTTTTACATGGGTTGGGCGCAGGGATGGCGTGCTAAGACGCGAGACAGCGAGGCCATTGTGCGGATCAAGTCCGATCCGCATTCTCCACCGCAGTTTCGCGGCACTGTGCCGGAAATGAACCAAACACCGTTCTATGAGGCCTTCAACGTCAGAGACGGAGACAAAATGTATCTTAGCCCGGAAAAACGGGTCAGCCTCTGGTAGGCAGGATTCGCCCATGGGCGGCGCCGAAATCCCACTCTCTCGTACAGACGACGTGCGGCGCTAGCTGTCATGGACCCGCTTAACCAGAGGTAGTCGCGATGACAGAGGCATCTTCCGCGAATTTGGAGATGACGATTCTCCTCCCGCTCGGCGTCATAGCCAACCAGCTGATGAAGATCGAGGCGGATTTGCGACTTCTGAACATGAAGGTATTCGACCTCTCCAAGAAGCGCGAAAATGGACGCCTTGCCGGGCTGATCGAAGCCAGACTCGAGCATATCGGCGAAGTGCTCGATTCGATCAGAGGCCTCGTGTCGGATATTGAAGCCGATATTCACCCCAGATCGGCGGATGTGACCCGAACTTCAACCAAGGAAAACCCCTCAGAGATTGGGACACCCCCTGATCGTGACGACTGAATGAATGGAAAACCAGGGTTTCGCGTCATGCGGCCATATGGTTACGGACGGGTTCTGGGGGCGTTGTTGATCGCTGCGTCTGTTACTGCCCTGGGTGCGGTAAGCTCGAAACACGCCGGTTAAGATCAATAACGCTCCACCGCGAAGCGCTGCAAGTTGGGTGAAATGCCGCAAGTTGCAGTCCAGATCTACACTAGCGCATCCTTTATCAAACAATCAGGGACTGTGGGGGGAACGGATGTCGGACGAGGCGGAGGAATCTGTAGCTGATCGCAAGCGAGGCTAAGCTCGTGGAAAGCACTGAAAATCGGCTGAATTTGGCGCGCCATGACCGGTGCCGGAGTGTGGTGGCGGCATTAGTCACATTGCTGGCAGTCGGTGGCGCTGGGCGCACGCATGCTACTGTATATCCTCTCGCACGTGACACAGCCGTGGTTGGTGAGGACCAATACGTGCTGACGGTGTATGAGGACTCGCTTTACGATCTCGCGCGAGCGTACAGCCTGGGCTCCGAAGAATTGATTCGCGTCAATCCCGGCATCGACCCTTGGCTACCGGGCGCCGGCAAAATGCTGGTGGTTCCGGGCCGTCATATCCTGCCGCCCGGGCCGCGTGAGGGAATCGTCGTCAACCTGCCGGAGCATCGGCTTTATTACTACCCAAAACCCAAGCGCGACGGTTCACGCGAGGTCATTACCTACCCAGTCAGTATCGGGAAAATGGATTGGCGAACTCCGCTTGGGCTCACCCACGTCATTGAGAAGCAAAAGAATCCGATTTGGTACCCGCCGGAATCGGTCCGCAAGGAGCACGCTGCCGCTGGCGATCCGCTGCCCGCGATCGTGCCGCCGGGACCCGATAATCCCTTGGGGCAATACGCCATGCGCCTGGCAGCGGGCAACGGCACCTATTTGATTCACGGGACGAATAATCCGATCGCTGTCGGTCTCGCGGTGACTCACGGTTGCATTCGCATGTATCCCGATGACGTGGCTGCGCTGTTTCCGATGATTCCGGTCGGCGCGCCAGTCCGCCTCATCAACGAACCGGTGAAAGTGGCCTGGGTCGACGGGGAACTCTTGCTCGAAGCGCACCCGCCAGTCGATGCGGAAGGCCAGAGCTTCGAGCCCAATCTCGACGAGTTCTCGAAATTATTGCAGGCTGAGGTGGGTGGCAGCACGGTCGCAATCCATTGGGATTACGCGCGCGAAGTGCTGCAAAAGGCGGACGGAGTCATTGCCACGGTAGGCCTTGAAGCTGACCGCTCGGCAATCAGCAGTACCGAGCCCACGGCCGGCAGAGACAAATAAGCAGCGCACCGCGCGCTCCTGGGGCCGAAGTCGTATTCAAGTGCGTTTTCGCGGCCCGGACGCCCCATCGAAGTCCCTGCTGCGATCCCGAGTTCGCCGGAAAGTGTGGCGCGCGGAAAGGCGCTGTTTGCCAACCAAGGCTGCGCCGCGTGCCACGGCGACGCCGGTCGCGGCGGCCAGCGTTTCGATGAAGGATCCGGCCACGCGGTGTTCGCGCGCGATCTTACTGCTCCCTGGGCTTTCCGCGGGGGCAGTCGGCCCCAGGACGTCTGGCTGCGGCTGACTATTGGCATCATGCCGGGGCCTATGCCCGCCTACGCGGACGTGCTGCCGACCGCCGCCCGCTGGGACCTGGTGAACTTCGTGGCCTCGCTCGCTCGCACGCCGGCATGGGAGAAGGGCGGTAGCTTCGGCGGTGCGGGATTTGCCGCGGATCCGATCCAGCGCGGGGACTACATTACCCGCTGGGAGATGTGCGGCCTCTGCCATACGCAAATCGACCGAACCGGGATTTACAACGTTGAGGGAGCGTTCCTCGCCGGTGGTATGCGCGTCGGCTACTACCCGCACGGCTACTCGGTGAGCCGCAATCTCACTTCGGATCCTGAGACGGGCCTGGGTCACTGGACTGTGCCGCAGATCATTCGCGCGCTACGTAACGGCCAGGCGCCAGACCGGGCGCTCAATCCGTTCGACATGCTGTGGCCGCAGTTCCACAACTTCACCGACGAGGACGCGACGGCCATCGCCACGTTCCTCAAGACGGCATCGCGGCCGGTGCATAACCCGATCCCGCCGAAGCTCGCCTATGGACTGGTGGAGACCATCGCGATGAAGTTCACGCGCCCGCTGCCGGCCACCAGTCCCAAGGCGCTGACCTATGCCGATGGCAATTTCGCCGTCGATCCCACAAGGGGCTCGCCGGCGCGTGTTCAAACTGTGCTCGTCGATGTGCAATGGATAATACTGATACTGGCGCTGGTGCTGTTCGTGCGCGCAGGCCCACGCCCGGGGATAATGGGGTCGATCGGGGGCGTGCTGGCGTTCGCGGTCGCTGGCGTGCTGCTGTTCGTTCTGTCCCAGTGGCCAAGTATCCGCAATATGCCGCCTGATCCGCTGGTGAAGGCAGTGAACGCCGGCGATGTCAAACCGGACACGCGCGACATGCCCGCCGAGCGCGTTCGCATGGTGGAGCGTGGCCATTATTTGTACTCAGTGAGCTGCGCCATCTGCCACGGCACCGACGGCAGAGGCGGTTCGCCGATCAGCTGGAGACCATTTGGCACGCTGTGGACCCGCAACATCACTGCGCATCCGCAAGCGGGCGTCGGCGCCTGGACCGACACGGAGTTGGAGCGCGCCATTCGCAGCGGCGTCAGCCGGAACGGTAGGCAGCTCCATTGGCAGGGCATGACGTGGGACCAGCTTTCCAACCTCGACGAGGAGGATCTACGCGCGATCGTCGCCTACGTGCGGCTGCTGCCGCCGGTGAATCGTGCAGTTCCCCTCCCGCGCCCACCAGCGGCGGATGACTGCGAGACCTACACCTTTTATCTTGAGAAGAGCGACCAGCCCGGCTGCCACTGAAGTCATCTGCGTGAGAACCGCCGATTTCGATTACGACTCCCGTCAGATCACGGATTTCGCGCTGGGCTACCGACCGTTTCGCAGGCATCGCGTCGCGTCGATTGAAGAAGGCTGCGTAGACTCAACGAATTGACAACTCGGAAGCGGTCCGTCACGAAGGTCCGCAGAGGGTGCCCCCGCCGTCATTCCGTGATGATGCGGTCCGCCCATTCCACGAGCGAGACAAAGATCGTCGGATTGCCGAATTTTGCGCCCCATTGGGCGAGGTCGGCGTCAGTTACTCCACGGGCGCGCGAGCACGCGCCACAAGCAAAAATCTGAATCTTCTGCGCCACAACTTTTTGCAGCGTTTCCTCAAGAGGTGGCCAGCCGACCGGGACGACGGCCCTGGCTAATGACAAGCGCATCAAAGAGACCGCTTCTCCGAGAAGGAAAATCTGCACAGTATGACCGGCCTCGGCGAGTGCATGACCGTGCAGAAATGGAAAGGCTGCCTTGGTGGGGTCGTCAGAGCCCCACGCACTCTTCATCATGATCTTGAGCGGCAACTTCGTCTCGGCTGCTACGGACGTGCCGGCTGCCATCATCAGAGGAATTGCTGCCAATTGCGATAGCGCATTACGACGGCTCATGTTAGGTCCCCCATAATTGTCGACCTTTCGATGGAGAGACGGCCGCCGCAAGGCAACCGTCGTGTGTCATGCGAGGGTTAGCATATGCGCGAGACGATTCGCTCATCAAACCTGTGGAAACAGCCCGCAGGGTCGATAGTTCGAATTGGCCCAGGTACCTGCCTGACGCTGACAATCTTTGCAATGACAAACGCAGACTAAAGCTGGCTCGGCGTCTGCACTATAGGTTAGCCTGCCGCAGAGGCATTTCCCCGACAATTTCATCGTTCGCTCTCCTATGTGTTTAGTGGTGAGAGAGGTCTGGTCTCAAAGCGTCCCGACAGATCGCGTCGACAGGCGTATTGGGCGAGCTTTTCGCCGCGACTCACCTGGTCGACCAGAGGAAAGCTTATTGAATCGGTCACTAGTTTGCCACTTTTTGGCTACTAGCCTATTGACCGGATGGTGCGAACTCGTTCAAGTTCGATTCTCTCTCATCGTGGTCCAACTGCTAACGCATTCCCCTTCGATCCGAGCCCACAGGACAGCAAGCCTCATGCAAATCGATCCAGCCACACACACGGACGCGGATAACTACAAGCTACTGACCAATCTGGTAGTGCCCCGTCCAATCGCATGGGTCACCAGCTTGAGTCAAACCGGGGTCATCAACCTCGCCCCGTTCAGCTTCTTCAACGCAGTAAGCCGCAAGCCGCTGTATGTGGTCGTCAGTATTGAACGCCTCGACAGTGGTGCACCCAAAGATACCGCTAAAAACATCGAGAACCGCGGTGAATTCGTGGTGAATATGGTGACCGAGAACCTGCTCGGCGCCATGAATATTTCGGCGGCGGATTTTCCCCCGGACCAAAGCGAGCTGACTGCGGCCGAATTGCACGCGGCGCCCTCGATTCACATCCAAGCGCCAAGATTGGCCGAGGCGCAGGTCAGTCTCGAGTGCAGGCTGTTCCGATGGTTAGCCCTCAGCACCAATACTCTCTATATCGGCGAAGTAGTCATGTTTCACGTCGCGGATCATTTGCTTGGTCCGCGATTGCACGTCAACGGCTTCGCGCCGATCGGCCGACTCGGTGCCCCCGCGATGTACTCTCGCACGACGGATCGGATTGAGCTTCCGCGCGTTTCCTACGCCGAATGGCAAAAGAACAAGCTTTGACGGCCGCACGCTCGTTGACGGCCGCAGCGTTTTTCCGCGACCCGCGGCTAGCATCTCACCGGCGCCGTGTTGCCCGAGCCAGTTTGCAAGTCAGAGGAGCCGTATCGAGCGTGGCCGGCCAGCGGGACAACGATGTTGGTGTTAGGCCGCAACGCGGTGCGTAGCATTCTTCGAGCGGCCGGGCAAAGCGCTCTGGCGCCGACGCGCATGGTGTGGCTACCCGGCGCTTATCACTCCCCGGAGGACTTTTTAGCGGCAGGCTTCGATGCACAGGTGCGGATGCGGGGTCTGCCGCTCGACTTGGTATTCGTCGATACGGAGCCTCTGCATCTGGGGGATCGCAGCGCGCTCGAGCGGCTGCAGCGCGACATCGTTGCACCGGCGCGTGCTCTCGGTTGCCGCTCGGTTTGGCTGGCCGGCATCTCGCTCGGCGGTTTCATCGCCCTCGATTATGCGGCCACCCATCCAGGTCAATGGGATGGGCTGTGTTTGTTGGCGCCCTATCTCGGCAACAGAATGCTGATCGCCGAAATCGCCGCCGCCCCCGGCCTCGCCGCCTGGGAACCCGGTCCGCTTGCGGAATCCGATGAAGAACGTCGAATATGGCGCTTCATACAGACGCAGCGTGCGCAATCGCCGCCGATCCATCTCGGTTACGGACGCGCCGACCGCTTTGCGCCGGCGCACGGGCTGATGGCGCAGGCGTTACCGCCCGATGCGGTGGACGTTGTGCCCGGCGGCCACGACTGGCACACGTGGTCAATCCTCTGGGGGCAATTTCTGGATTCGTATTTCAAATGAGTCAACGGGAAGCCAAGCAGCCGCGCTGGGTGCCCTCGCCGCTGCTATTCGCATCTGCCGCGCTGCATCTGGGCGCCGGCGCGGCGACGCTCATTCGCCCGCGCGTATGGCCCTGGGCGCTCGGCGCCGTTGCCCTGAACCATGTCGTGCTGACCGCAGCCGGCCTATGGCCGAAAAGTCAGCTGCTGGGACCGAACTTAACTCATCTGCCGGCGCGCAGCGTCCTGCGTGGCGAAGTGGCGATCACCATTGACGACGGCCCCGACCCGGAGGTGACGCCGCAGGTCCTGTCGCAACTTGGCACGTACGGCGCGCGCGCGAGCTTCTTTTGTGTGGGAGAACGCGTCGAGCGCTATGGGGAGCTCGCTCAGGAAATCGTCCGGCGCGGGCATGCGATTGAAAACCACAGTCAGCGCCACCGGCACACCTTCTCGTTGCTTGGCCCCGGCGCCCTCCGGGCCGAAATCGCCCAAGCACAGGAGAGCATTGCGCGCGTGACCGGCAGCTGCCCGCGTTTCTTTCGCGCGCCCGCCGGGCTGCGCAACCCCTTTCTCGAGCCCGTGCTGTGGCGCCTGCAGTTGCGGCTCGCAACCTGGACGCACCGCGGCTTCGATACCGTCAACGGCAATGCGGACGCCGTCTATCGGCGCCTGGTAAGCTCATTGCAGGGCGGGGATATTTTTCTGATACATGACGGCAATGCGGCGCGCGGGCGCACCGGCGTGCCCGTGATTCTCGATGTATTGCCTCGGTTGCTCGAGACATTGAGAACTCGGCAACTGCAGCCGATCACGCTGCGCGCGGCGCTGCCATGAGCCTTGTGCTGCTTCGCGTGGGCGACGGTGCCGGGGGCTTCGGCTTCGAACTGGGGAAATGATCGCGATGAGACCGCTTTTTCTCAAAGAGTTTACGGCGACCAGTTGCATCGGGCGGGGCCTTGCACAAACACTTCATTCATTGGCCGAGCAGCGCAGCGGACTCAAGATTTGCGAATTCGAGACCGTCGATCTCGACACGCATGTCGGTGAGGTCGCGGGCGTAGACGCGCAACGACTGCCCGCCGATCTGCGACGCTTCGATTGCCGCAATAATCGCTTGGCCGAGCTTGCCCTGCGACAGGACGGTTTCGTCGAGGCCGCTGAGGAAACGGCGAGTCGCTGGGGCCGCCGTAGGGTCGGCGTCTTCATCGGCACGAGTACGGCCGGCATACTGGAAACGGAATTGGCGTACCGCAGGCGCGATCCCGCCACGGGTGCACTACCGGCAAATCTCGACTACAGCGCAACCCACAGCACCTTCTCGTTGGCCGATTTCGTGCGCCGGCGGTTGCATCTGGAAGGACCCGCCATGGTCGTGTCCTGTGCATGCGCATCCGGCGCCAAAGTGTTCGGCTCGGCGCGACGCATGATCGAGGCCGATCTGATCGACGCCGCCGTCGTGGGCGGGGTGGACTCGCTGTGCTTGACCACCCTCTACGGTTTTCACTCGCTGCAGCTTTGCTCGACGTCGCCGTGCCGTCCCTTCGACGTTGCACGTGACGGCATCTCCATTGGAGAAGCCGCCGCCTATGCGCTGCTCGAGCGAGTTCCCGACGCATTGAACAGCGACGACGTGTTGCTGTTGGGCATTGGCGAATCGAGCGACGCCTATCATATGTCCGCACCGCACCCCGAAGGCGATGGCGCGCGCCGCGCGATGCAGGCGGCACTGGCCGCCGCCCGTCTTGAGCCCGGCGCCATCGATTACATCAACTTGCACGGCACCGGGACCCCGAGCAACGATCGCTCCGAAAGCCAAGCCGTCACGAGCGTATTTGGCCCGACAACTCCCTGCAGTTCGACCAAGGGTGCGACCGGTCACACGCTGGGCGCTGCCGGCGCGTTGGAAGCGGTGATCAGCGCGTTGGCTTTGCAATACGGGCTGATGCCCGGCGGCGTACAGACCGCGTACATCGACCCGACTCTTACCGCCCACTACATCAAGGAGAACCGGCGCTCCCCGGTGGCACGAGTCTTGAGCAATTCCTTCGGCTTCGGCGGCGCGAACTGCAGTCTGATTTTTGGACGCGCTGGATGAGGATCGCAGCCTATGTCGGCGGCGTCGGCGTGCTGGGGCCCGGCCTTAATAATTGGCCCGACACGGCGGCCGTGCTATCGGGTCAGCGTCCCTATGAACCTGCGCCGACGATTCTGCCGATGCCGACGCTGCTGCCGGCCGCGGAGCGGCGTCGCACCGGCCGCGTCGTGAAACTTGCAATGGCCGTTGCCTTAGAAGCCACGATGCGCGCCGGAGCAGAGCCTGCGCATCTGGCAAGCGTGTTCTCGTCCTCGGGCGGCGACGGTCACAATTGCCACGAGATTTGCCAAGCGCTGGCGCTGGACACCCGGGAGATATCGCCGACGCGTTTCTCCAATTCAGTGCACAACGCCGCTGCCGGCTATTGGAGCATTGCAACCGGCGCCAAGCGCGAATCGACCGTGCTATGCGCATTCGACGCGAGCTTTTGCGCGGGGCTGCTGGAATCGCTGGTCCAGGTAGTGGTGGATGAGGAGTCGCTTTTGCTGATCGCCTATGACGCGGAATATCCCGATCCCCTGCGTGCCAAGCGCCCGGTTCCGGACGCCTTCGGATCCGCGCTGGTGCTCACCCCGCATCGGCAACCCGGTTCATTGGCGCGCATCGAGGCGGCCCTCGAGCGCGAGCCCGTTGACTCGCTGGCGGACCCAGAGCTCGAGGCGCTGCGCATTTCGATCCCCGCCGCGCGCTGCCTGCCGTTGGTGCGGCAGCTGGCGATGCGGACCCCAGGCCGAGTGGTTCTTGAGTACTTGGATGGTTTGAACACCCGTGTACAAGTCGACCCATGCGATTAGATCGCGCCTGGATAGAGGCTCACATCCCGCACCAGGGCCGCATGTGCCTGCTCGACGCCGTGGTCGATTGGGATCCGCAGCGCATTAGCTGCCGTAGCAGCGGGCACCGTGCCGCGGATCATCCGCTGCGCGCGCATGGCCGGCTGGGCGCCGCCTGCGGTATAGAATTCGCGGCCCAGGCGATGGCGGTGCATGGCGCGCTCCTCGCAGATGCAGCGAACCTCAAGCCTCTCCCCGGCTTTCTCGCGAGCGTTCGCGGCGTGCGGCTGCACATCTCGCGACTCGATGAGGTGCAAAGCGATCTGTTCTGCGATGCTGCGCGGATTGCCGGGGACCAAAGGACGGTCCTTTATGAATTCGAGCTGCGCTGCGCTACCATGCGGTTGCTGAGCGGCCGCGCCACTGTGGTGCTCGAGGCGAACCGGGGGCCGGACCGATGAACAAACTCGCGATGCGGGCACTGGTTACCGGCGGCAGCGGCGGCATCGGCGCCGCTATTTGCCGGCGCCTGGGCGCTCAAGGACATTTCGTGTACGTCCATGCCAATCGCGGAACCGCGGCCGCGGAGGCAGTCGCGCGCGAAATCGTCGCTGCCGGCGGCCAGGCGCAGGCCATTGCTTTTGACGTGACCGACCCCGCGATGACCGGAGCCGCGATCGACGGCCTGCTGGAGAGTGCGGCGGTACAGATTTTGGTAAACAATGCGGGCACGCATGACGATGCCGCCTTTCCGGGCATGAGCGCGCAGCAATGGCGCGGCGTCATCGACGTGTCGGTCAACGGGTTCTACAACGTGACTCAACCGCTGATGTTGCCGATGATTCGCACGCGCTGGGGCCGCGTAATCAACATCTCTTCGGTCACGTCGCTCACCGGGAATCGCGGACAAGTCAATTACGCCGCGGCGAAGGGTGCGCTGAATGCCGCCACGAAGGCTCTGAGCCTCGAAGTGGCGAGCCGGGGAATCACCGTCAACGCAGTCGCCCCGGGCATCATTTCGAGCGGTATGAGCGATTCGGTCTTCGACGCGGCCGCCATTGCAAATCTGGTCCCGATGAAGCGCGCAGGATCGGCGGAAGAAGTCGCGAGCCTCGTGGGATTTCTCGCCTCTGAAGAAGCCGGCTACATCACCGGTCAGATCATTTCCATCAACGGCGGAATGATCTGAATGAATCGCCGAGTGCTGCGACATGGGTCGGCGCCCACAAGAACGAACTGCTGCTCTTCTTCACTCTGGCTGGAGCTGACGCTCATCGTGGGAGCCGGCCGCATCGGCGGCGCAATTGCCAAGCGCTACGGACAGTCGCCTGCGGTGGGGGAAATCATCATTGGAGTCCTGCTCGGCCCCTCATTGTTTGGATGGATCGCGCCGCACGCATTCAATTTTGTGTTCCGCTCGGCGCCTCCGGAGCCTTTGCAGATCCTATCGAGTCTAGGACTCGTTCTCTTGATGTTTCAAATAGGACTTGAATTCGATTTTTCGCAACTGATGCGGCGAACGAATCGGACGGCCGTGCTGCGCGTCTCCCTCGCGTGCCTGGCGCTGCCGTTCTCGAGCGGGTTTGTTCTAGGGCTTTTCATAACGCCCGGCGCGATGTCGCCGGCCGCCCGCGTCGACTCGGCGCTGTTCGTCGCGACCGCCTTCTCGATCACCGTGGCGTGAACGCGTCGGTGATTTCGTGACGGTATTTTTCCTGCCCATATTCTTCACCTATACGGGTTTGCGCACTTTCATCGGCGGTCTTGACACAATGACCGACTGGGCCTGGTGTCTTGCTGTCGTGGTGCTGGCCACCCTGAGCAAGTTGGGCGGCGCCTATTTGGCTGCACGCCGTTCCGGCTTCAATCATTCGGAGTCGGCAATGATCGGATTCATGATGAACACACGCGCGCTGATGGAGCTCATCGTCATCAACGTGGGCCTCGATCTCGGCGTCATTTCACAGAAGCTGTTTACCATGCTGGTCATCATGGCGATTTTTAGCACGGTGATCACCACGCCGGCGCTGCGATACTATTTGTCTCGAGCCGGCCTGAAGGACGTTGCCCCCAATCCTCCGCAGCCCGTCCTCTAAGCGTAGGCGTCCACCATGGCGAGCGAAGTCCGCGGCGTTGACTGCGACACCGAGGCAACCGGCGCCGCGGTGCGGCTCACCGGCGCCGTCCATTCATACGCTTTCGGATACGTGGTACGTTCCTGGAACGAGCGCTGCGAGATGTCGACGCTCACCTGCCCGAATCCTTGGGCACCCAGCATGTCGCGAAGTTTGGGTAAACTCGTCTCAAGCGCTTCGCGAGTCACGGCGCTGTGGGTGCTCATCCATACTTGCGCGTGATTTCCTTGAACTGCGATCTGCAATTCGATCGGCCCGAGCTGCGGCGGATTCACCTGCAATCTCGCGCCGTTCAAATTGTTCTCGACCATCCAGGACACGCGTTCCGCGAGGCCTTGCGGAAAATCCGCGCTGTCGACCTCGGCATTCACCTTCAGCGTGGGAGCGGGGCTCGTAGCAGCCGATCCCGCGGACGGAATATTGGAGGTCAACTGTTGAGCAGCGGCGGCGCCGTCGCCGCCGCTGCTGCTCAAGCCGGCATCAGCGGCCCCGCTGTGCGTGTGTTTGTCGCCGTCGTTCGCGATTGCCGGCGGCGAGGCGTCCGGGATCACGGGCGCTGCCGTCGCCACTTGCGCTGCAGAGGAAGTCGATTCCGCTGCGCCCGCGAGGCTCTGTACCATGGGGTCTTGCGCGGGGTCTTGCGCGGGGTCTTGCGCGGCAGCGACGGCGCCCGCGGTCACCGGAGCAGCGGCTTGCACCACTGCCGCCGCAGCTCCGGTCGCGTCCGAGCCCTCCGCCAGCGCCATATCAATGGCTACCGCATCGGTCGGTGACCCGCTCGCCGAGGTCACTGCGGCAGCGGCCGCAAGCACTGCATTGCTGGCGGCATTGTCCATAGAGGAGTCGGCGGCGATGTCGTCACTGCCGGCCGGAATGGCCCCAGCGACGCTCCGAGTTGCCGCAGCCAGCGGAGCGCCAGGAATCGTTGCGGCTTGCGTGCGGCTCGCTGCGGCGGCTGCCTGCGAGCTGCCCGCCGCGATGCGGGATGTATTGGCCACACTGTTCAGCTCAGCGGCATCCAACGCCGGCCTTGCGGCGCTGATGGCCTGGTTTGCGGCGCGCGCGGCGGCCGGCGGTGCTGTGCCATCCCCCTGATCCGCCTCATCGGCCTGATCATTGGTCAGCGGACCCGGCATCTGGCCGAAGGCTGCGGTCGGATTGCCGGCCTCCGCCACGTTTGATGGCGTGGTGGCGGGCGGCGCTGGAACTGCGCTGTCGCTTGCTAGGGTTGCGGCCCGCGGCGCCGAGCCGGCGGCCCGCGCGGCCGGCGGCGCGGTTACTCCCGGAGCGCTTTGCGCTGACGAGCCGGTCGAGCCTGGCATCGGGCCCGTCGAGCCTGGCATCGGGCCCGTCGAGCCTGGCACCGGGCCCGTCGAGCTTGGCGCCGGGCTCGTCGAGCCTGGCAGCGAGGCCCCTAAGGGGGGCGAGGGAGGCTGAGAGGGCGCCGTAGGGGGCGGCGAGAGGTTGCCGAGCACCGGCAGGGTCCGGCCGCGCGCTCCGGCAGCGGCCGCTTTGGTTTGGTCGCTCTTGCGGCTCGCACGAGCGCCCGCCGCGCTCAGAGCGCCGGCAAAGTCTTTACCGTGGTTGCCGCTGTCTTCGGAATCGGCCGCTGCGGCGCCGGACGGGGCCGGCTCACTGCCCACCGGGGGTTTAAAGGCTGGGATTGTTGCGTTCATGCCAGGGAGTGAGCAAGCTACGTGCCAATTCCAGGTCCGTCGAGACGCGACCGGGCAGCGCTCCGGTCATTTTGCCCCGCTCGATGACGGAACGCCGTTCACGAGGACGTATTGCATGCCAACTGAAAGCCGGTTCGGATCCTCGTAAGTCGCGACGTCGTGAATCGCATCCGGATCGAACAGGCCGTTGGCGATAACGAGGTCATATTCCCCGGCGGCGAAGGACGCCGCGGGCAGATGGGCTGCGGCAAGAAGAATTGAAACGCACAAAAAGCGCATGGCGACGCTCACTGTCCCCAATCCGGGAAGGCCCGCAGTGCGTCCACATAATTATGAATGACGTCCGTGTGCGCGTCCTCCTGCCAGCCGCCGGGCACGGGACTGCTGAAAAGATCGCGCGGACGGCCCCGCTCATCAATTGAATAGAGCAGGAAATCCAAGGCCTGCCGCGCCTCGCTCGCCAAGGTCGACGACCCGACGGCCTTCGCATACAGCGCCAGGACCGCGCCGTAAGTCGAAACAATGCCGCCCCATGCCTGTTTGTCTTCATCTTGCTCGTGACAAACGGTCACCCCGAACTCGATGTGTGTGAAATTGCGGCGAACGAATTCGATCAACGTATCGCAATCGGCGCGCCAGTCGGGATCGAGCAGTTGCCTTTTCTCGAGCAAATAGCGCGCAAGGTTCAGCGGCGCCCAGGCCGTACGATTGGTCGGCGTTTCGTGATCCTCGAAAAACTGCGCGAACAGGGCTCCATCGGCCGAGGCGCTCGGCACTTGGTAGCGTTTGATCCAATTCCACAGCGACTGACGCGGGGCAGAGAATTCTTCGTATCCATGCGAGAGCAGCAGGTCGTAAAGCCGCAGGATGTAGGTCATATTGCCTGAAACCGGCCCGCGCCCTTCGCCGCTGCGGTAGTCGGCGCGAAAGGGCCAGGGCGAATGGAATGCGTCTCCGTCCGACTGATGAGCGGCAAGGACACGCGCGTTTTGCAGCCCCTGCTCCAGGTATTTGCGCTCGCCGCTGGCCTCGAACAGCAACGCCAACGCATAGCCGGCGATGCCGCCCTTGTCGGGCTCGATCTCATAGGGGCGATCGCCCTGCGAGCCTGCGTCGGCAGGCTGGGGAAACCCATGGCGCGTGCCGGTCGAGCGGGAAAACGCCGGATATTGGCCGGCATTCGGCGTGAGCGCCTCCTTCACCAAGTAATCGCCCATGGAACGCGCCGTTTGCAGGTAGGCGAGATCGCGCTTGTCACCCAGTTCGAAATATTTGAGGTACGAAAGAATACCCATCCCATTCTGGGTCGCGGGAATCGTGTCCGTGCGATCGGGACTGGGAGTCCAGTCGCCGTCCAGAAAGGTCACGTATACGAAACGCGGATACCCATGATCCGCCGGACACCGCCCGTAGAATTTCATTTCCAGGTCCAGGGCATCGATCCAAGAGGTCCAAGGCCTCAGACGACCCCTGGCATCGACGCTTACCGGATGTCCTGCAATGACGGCTGGCGGATCGATTGGATTTTGCACTCTTTACACCGTTACGATATCTACGCTATACGGTTACGATGTCCACGCTGTCGGTCCGCGGATCGAAAATGATCTGCGCTTCGCCGTGCTCGAGCAACCGGACGACCCGGGCTACCTTCTCTTCGAGGGAGAATTCCCGCTCACCGTAGTCGGTGCCCTCGCGCAGGACGAATGACTCGATCACGGATCGCAGCAAGTCCGCAGTGAGGGCGGTGTGCGGGACCACCACCGAGCCGTGCGATTCCTCACCCCTCTCCAAGTTCGACCTCCGCCGCCACGGGGATTACTCAGACAGGCTCCTCGCGGCATGCCGATCGATGATATACCTGTTCGGCGCCTCGGAGAGTTCAGCGATTGCCGGACTCGCCGCGCGCCGTCAATGCAATACGCATGGCGGCATCGTCGCCTTCGCGCTGCTCACGCCTGTCCGCCGCGCGCCGCTCTTCCTTGCGAAAGCGCTCCACGACGCGGCCCAGCGATTCCGCCTCGATGCGCTTTTCGCTCCACTGCAGGCGCCGTCTTTCGTATTCGGCGCGCGCGGCATCGAGATTTTTCGAGTGCTGGCGCAGCGCGTCGCCCAGTCTGTCCAAGAACGAACGATAATTTTGCAATTTGGCCGCGTCCATCGCTCCGCGCCCTTCAGTCGAGCCGCGCACGTATTCATCGCGATAGCTCTCGAGCTGCCCCAGTTGGCGTTCCAGATCGGCCACACGGTGTCCGGCCTCCGCCATTGCGCGGCTCAACTCATTGGCGGAGCTCGAGGCGATTTCTTCAATTGGTTCGAAGCGTTTAGATTTCTTCATTGCGGTCGCACTATCGGCCCGTTGCCGCCGGTTGTACCGAGAACTGCGTCACGAGTTGTCGCAGATCTGCGTAGCTGCGCTCGATTCCGACCGGTTGATACATGTCCTGGCGCAGGAACTCCAGGATCTTCGGCCACTGTTCGACCGCCAGGTCCACGCGCGGATCGGCGCCCCGCCGGTATGCCCCGACGGTGATCAAATCGCGATTCTGCTGATAGGTCGAGTATACCTGCTTGAAGCGCGTCGCCAGGTCGAGTTGCTCGCGAGTCACGATCTGGTGCATGGCGCGGCTGATGGAAGCCTCGACATCGACGGCCGGATACAAGCCGCTTTCCGCCAGCCGCCGCGACAGCACGATGTGGCCGTCTAAGATGGCCCGTGCGGCATCCGCGATGGGGTCGTTCTGGTCATCGCCTTCGACCAACACCGTATAAAACGCAGTAATCGAGCCGACCCCGCGATCGCTGTTGCCGGCACGCTCGACCAGTTGTGGAAGCCTCGCGAAAACGGAAGGCGGGTAACCTTTGGTGGCGGGCGGTTCGCCGATGGCCAATGCGATTTCGCGCTGCGCTTGTGCGAAGCGTGTCAAGGAATCGAGCAGCAACAAAACGTTCAAACCGCGGTCGCGGAAATACTCCGCGATCGCGGTTGCGAGCCAGCCGCCGTGCAGCCGCATGAGCGGGGGATTGTCGGCGGGGGTGGCCACGACCACGGCGCGCCGCATGCCGTCCGGGCCCAATGTGTTGCTCACGAAATCCTGGACTTCACGTCCGCGCTCGCCGATCAACCCGACGACGGTTACGTCGGCTTTGGTGTAACGCGTCATCATGCCGAGCAGCACCGACTTGCCCACGCCGGAGCCTGCAAACAGGCCGATTCGCTGCCCGCCGCCGACTGCGAGGAGCGAATTGATCGAACGAACGCCTACATCGAGGGGATCGCGAATCGCACGGCGCATCAGGGGATTCAGCGGCTGGCCGGTGAGCGACACGCGATCGGCGCAGCGCAGCTCGCCGAAGCCGTCCAGAGGCCGCCCCGCGCCGTCCAAGACGCGGCCCAACAGCTCGTCCCCCACGGCGACCGCGCTCACACTGCGCGTCGGGATGACGCGCGCACCGGGCATGATGCCGCGGATGTCGCCGGTGGGCATCAAGAAGAGTTTATCGCCGGAGAAGCCAACGACCTCCGCTTCGATCTGTTTGCCTTCCGCCGTGTCGACGAGACACCGGCCGCCGACCGCGGCTTCGCAGCCCACCGCCTCCAGGGTCATGCCGACCATGCGGTTCAACGTCCCCTCGACGACGATCTCGGCCACATTCGCCATGCGTTCGCGCGCCTGCACCAGCGAGGCGACCCATTGCTTCGGGCGCGGCCGCGCCGCAGCGGTACTCATGAGCCGCTGCCGCGGGCGCTCGATGAATGGCGTTCGGTCCCGAGCAATTCACTCAAAATCGCGCCGAGGCGAGTCTCGAGGCGCGCATCGATGCGCGAGGTCGCGGTGGTGATCTGGCAACCTCCCCGCGCCATGACGGGGTCCTCGATGATGCCCCACGCCCGCTCGCTCTCCGTCGGCGCCAGATTATGCCGCACGATCGCCGCATCTTCGGGATGCAGATGGACGCGCACGTCGCGCGCGGCGACCGGCAACGCGGCGATCGCCTCGCGAATGATTCCAATGATTTGCGTCGGATCCGCTTTCAACTCGCGACGCACGATTTGGCGCGCGAGCGCCATGGCAAGCGTCAACAGCTCGCGCTCCACCTCGGCATCCAACTCCGCGAACGGCTTCGCCAGGTCGTAGAACATTCCGGCGAGCTGCTCGACTTGAGCCCGCACTTGCGCGCGGCCCGCTTCGCGCCCTTCGGCGAGTCCCTGCTCGAAGGCCTCCTTGTACGCTTCTGCCTGCAGATCCGCGAGCCCGCTGACCGTCGGCATTCTCTTGACCGGGGACGCATCATCCACGTCGGGCGCCGCCCACACTTCGGCGCCGGCGGCGGCGGTCTTGCTGAATGCGTTAGACAAATTCGCCGCCGGCCTTGCCGCGCAAGGTGATCGTGCCTTCCTCGGTCAGGCGCTGTGCGATCGCGACGATCTCCTTTTGCGCCGCTTCGACGTCCGTGAGCTTCACCGGGCCGCGCACTTCCATATCGTCCTTGAGAATTTCCGCCGCGCGCTTCGACATGTTCCTCAGGATCTTTTCCTGCACCTCGGGTTCCGCGCCGCGCAGCGCTATGGCCAACGTGTCGGAGCTCACCTCGCGCAACAGCGCTTGAATGCCGCGATCGTCCACATCCAGTAAATTGTCGAAGACGAACAACAGATCCTTGATTTGCTGATGCATCTCGCTGTCGGCCGTTTCGATTTTTCCAAGCTCTTCGCCGCTCTTCTCGCGCTCCATGGCGTTCAAGATGTTGGCCACCGTGCGCGCGCCGCCAATGCGCCGTAAAGCGGCGGGCGGAGCCGCATTGGCTTGCTTTTCGACCAGCTGATCGAGTTCCGTCAGCGCCGACTGCGGCACTTCATTGAGCGTGGCGATGCGCATCAAGACATCGGTACGCATCTGCTCCGACAGCAGCGGCAAAATGCTCGCCGATTGCTCGGGCTCGAGATGCGAGAGCACGATGGCCGCGATCTGCGGATGTTCGCCGCTGATGATCTGCGCGACGGCTTTCGATTCCATCCACTTGAGCGCTTCGATGCCCTGACCCGTCTGCCCGGTCGAAACGCGATCGAGCAACAAATCGGCCTTCTGCTTGCCGACCGCCTGGGTGAGAACCCGGCGCACGTAGTCCGGCGATCCGGACGCGATGTTGGCCTTGCCGTCGACCACACCGATGAACGTGTCCAGCACCGAGGTCATCTGATCGCGCGATACTTCCTTGAGTTCGGCCATCGCGATGCCCAGCCTCTGCACATCGCGGGCATCGAGCTGCTTGAGCACGTTGGCCGCATCTTGTTCGCCCAAGCTCATGAGCAAAATCGCGGCGCGTTGCGTACCTGCGAGATCATCCGGCTTGTTAGCCATCGGCGGCGACCCAATCCTTCACGACTTGTGCAGCACGCTTTGGATCCTGCCCGACCAGCGTCCGCGCCGCCGCGATCTGCTGCTCAAAACTGGGTGCTAATTTGATGGCTTTGTTGCCCTGGCCCGAAATGCTCGCGCGATCGTCCGCGAAATCACTCTGCTCGGCGCCCGTGGATGTGAACCGCGAAGTCTTGGTGAGGGACTTCATCAGCGGCCTCAAGACGAGGAAGGCGACAATGAGCACGAGACCGGCGCCGACGATTTGTTTCGCCAGTTGCGTGATCCACGGGGTTTCCCATAGCGGCGGGCCGTCGACCGGCGCGATCGGCGCGTCGCTCTTGAACGTCTGATTGAGCACGTTGAGCTGATCGCCCCGATCCTCCTTGAGCCCGATCGATTCGCGCACCAGCTGCGTGAAGCGTTTGACGTCGGCGTCGCTCATCGGCGTGGTGGTGACTTTGCCGTCAGAGTCCGTCTTTTGCCAGTCATCGAGCACCACGCCGACGCTCAGACGCCTCAGGATGCCGACCGGTTGCTTGACGTATGACAGCGTGCGATCGACTTCGAAATTTCGCGTGCTGCGCTGCGCGCTCGAGGAAGGTCCGGTGCCGGCGGCCGCACCTTGCGCGGCGGATGTGCCCGGCGTACCCGGCGTCGCCGTTGCGCCCGGGATCACCGGCGCACCGGAGGTACCCGGCGGTTGATTACTGAGCGCGCCCGGAATGCCTTCCACGCCGTCCCCGCCCTTGCGTGTCTCGCTGCTCGTCTGCTCGCTGCGCACCGCCGTCTTCTGCGGGTCGTAGTTCTCGTGAGTCTCCTCGGTCACCGTGAAGTCCAGATCCGCGGTAACCGTCGCGCGCACGCGGCCGGCGCCGACCATGGGCTCGAGCAGCCCGATGATCCGCTGCTGATAGTCCTCCTCCACTTTGCGCGTGTATTCGAGCTGCCGCGCGCTGGCGGCAGCCTCCGGACTTTCATCCGGCGAATTGAGCAAGGTGCCGGCCTGGTCCACCAGAGTCACGTCGCTCGCCGCCAGATCCGGCACGCTCGATGCGACCAAGTGCACGATCGCGGCGACCTGGCCCGGCTCCAGGCGCCGGCCGGGATAGAGCTGGAGCATGACGGACGCCGTCGCCTTGTGCGCATCGCGCAGGAAGACCGACGGCTTGGGCAGCGCCAGGTGCACCCGAGCACTCTGTACGCCCCGCACTTTGACAATCGTGCGCGCCAACTCCGTCTCGAGCACCGATTGGTAGCGCGCGCTTTCCATCATCGTACTGGTACCGAGCGCGGATTCCTTTTGAAGCATCTCGATGCCCATCGAATCGCTCTGCGGCAGACCCTGACTGGCCAGCCGAATGCGCGCCTCCTGCACCTTCGATTCGGGCACCGACACCGCGCCCGAGGGACTGAGTTTGTATTCGATGCCCGCGGCCGTCAGGGCATCCATGATTTGGCCGCTTTCGCGCTCGGACAGCTGGCCATAAAGCACGGTGTAGTTCTGTCCCTGGGACCAGAGCACCAACCAGATCGCGGCCGCGACCGCGGCTGCGACGCCGGCCAACAGACCGATTTGTTTGAGCGCAGGAATCGCCTCCAGCATGCCGCGCGGAGGACTAGGTACGATATCAGCCATGGATTAAACCTCGCGGTCGATTACACCGACATATTCATCACTTGCGTGTAGGCATCGACGAGCTTGTTGCGGACCTCGGTCATGGCACGAAACGCCAATCCCGCCTTTTGCACCTCGAGCATCACCTTGGTGAGATCGACGCTCTTGTCGCCGGTCTCATACGCATCCGCCAGTGTGGTCGCTTGGTTTTGCATGGCTGCAATGTGATCGACCGAATCCTTCAAGAGACTCGCGAAATCCGCGCTCTGTGCGGCGGCGGGCGCGATCTCGGCGGAGATTCCCGACGCGCGCGCCTGTAATGCGCGCATTTCCGCCAGAACCTGTTGAATTTGCATGCTGCTCATGGCTTCAGGCCGTCACGAACTGTTGATCATTCAGGCGTGGCACGGCCACTCCCGCGGCTTTGAACTGCTGAAGTTTGTGGCGCAGGGTGCGCGGGCTGATCCCGAGGCGCGCGGCAGCCAATTTTCGGCTGCCGCCGGTGAGGCGCAGCGTCGCGAGAATCAGCTCGCGCTCGCGCTCTTTGAGGTCACGGCCGAGGCGGATGTCTTGCACCGGCGGCAGCGCGGCATCCGGCGGCGGCGCGGCACCCGACATCGCGCCCGGCCCTTCGATCCCGCCCGTATCCAGGTCCGCTGCATCGATTCGTCCGCCCGCAGCAAGCCATGCGGCCCGTTGCACGATGTTGGTCAACTCGCGCGCGTTACCGGGCCAGTCGTGCTCCATTAACTTGCGTTCGGCGCCGGGCGATAAGCTCAGCGGTACCTGTCTGCCGCGTGCGCATGCCTGCAGGGCGCGGCGCGCCAGGGGCAAGATGTCGCCGCGGCGCTCGCGCAGCGGCGGCAAACGCAGCGACATGACGTTGAGCCGGTAATACAGATCGGCGCGAAAACGCGCCGCGCGCACCTCCTCCGGCAGATCGCGGTTCGAGGTCGCTACCAGGCGCACGTCGAGGCTGATGGTGCGGCTGCCGCCCAAGCGCTCGACCTCTCGTTCTTGCAGAACTCGCAGGATCTTCGCCTGCAGCCCCAAGTCCATTTCGGAGATTTCATCGAGTAGCAGCGTGCCGCCCTGCGCCTGCTCGAATTTGCCGGCATGGGCGGCGAGAGCACCGGTGAATGCACCCTTTTCATAGCCGAACAGAGTCGCCTCCAGCATGTTTTCCGGGATGGCCGCGCAATTGATGGCGACGAAGGGCTTATCGGCGCGGGCCGAATGATCGCGAATAAAGCGAGCGTAGACCTCCTTGCCGGTGCCGCTTTCCCCGGTGATCAGTACGGTGGCATCGTTCTCCGCGATCTTGCGGGCGAGGGATACCGTGCGCTGCGATTCTCGATCCACCGCGATGAGCTCATTCGGCATGACCCGAATGGCAAGCTGGCGGCGCGCCATGTCGATCAAGGCCTGGGCGTCGAAGGGTTTGACGATGTAATCCGTCGCGCCTTCGCGCATGGCCGAGACGGCCTGCGCGACGGTGCCGTAGGCGGTCATCAGCACGACCGGCAAGTCCGGACGCAGGCGCCTCAGCGCCGAGAGCAATTCGTAGCCGTCCTGACCGGGCATCTGCACGTCTGAAATGACCAGCGCGATCGGCTCCGACTCGAGCAACTCGAGCGCCTCGCTCGCATCGCCCGCGGGCAGCGCCATGATGCCGGCGGCGCGCAGCGTGTCGGTCAGTGCCTCGCGCAGCGCGGCATCGTCCTCGACGACCATGACCGATTCATTGAGCGTATTCATGCGGGTTCCTCTGCCGGTAAATCGATGACGAAAGTGGCACCTGCCCCTGAGTCGTCGAGACGCACGGTGCCCTGATGCGCCTCGACTACGGATTTGACGATGGCGAGCCCGATGCCGTTGCCGCGCGCCCGAGTCGTGAAGAAGGGCTCGAAGATCCGCTCGCGAATCTCTCGAGGTACGCCGGGCCCGTTGTCGCTCACGACGATCTCGGCGCGATTGCCCGCGGCGCGGCGCCCCAGTAGTTCCAGGTCCAAATCGCCTGTCGCGGCCTGCAGCGCATTCGTGGCGAGGTTCAGAACCGCGGACACCAAAGAGGGGGCATTGGCCCGCACCGCGAGGTCGGGCGCCTGCGTGCGGATGGTCAAGCGAATGCCGCGGCGCAGTGCCGGCCGCAGCCACTGCGCCACTTGCTCAAGCAGTGCGCTCACACTGACCGCCTCGCGCGCCGCGCCGCCGCGGGCGAAAGCGAGCATGTCGTTCACCAGCTTGTCGAGCTGCTTCAGACTGCCGACGGTCTTCTCGCCACAGCGCGACAGGTCCTGCGCCGTGCGCCCGGGCAGGGTCATTTGCGATGCATAGAGCAGCGCCGCCGCGAGCGGCGTGCGGATCTGGTGCGCGAGGCCCGCGGCCAGTTCCCCGAGCGTCAGGAGCCGCTGTTGCCGGGCCAGAAACACCTGCATCAAATGCGACTCGGTGACGTCGGTCAAGAGCACCACTTCCCCGCCGTCGTTGCTGTCGCGGCGCGAGAGATTGACGAATCGGCCGCTGCGCAGTTCGGTGTGCTCGCCGAGTGCGCCGCCGTTGACGGCGGCGCGCGCGAGCACGTCGATGAACGACTGCCCGCGCAACGGCTCGCCGAGCAGCGCGCTCGCGGCCGGATTGCACTCTAGAATTGCACCGCGAGCGTCGAGCACCAGCACGCCGCCCGGCAAGCCCTCGACCAGGGCCGACAAGCGCGCCGCCAGCTGCTCCTTGCCCGCGCGCGCCTCGCGCAGCTCGAGCCGTAGCTGCGCCACCTGTGCGCGCAATGAATCGAACGCCTCGGAGAGCTGCGCCGACACCGAGCCGAAGGCGCGAAACGCCGCCTGCAATTCGCTGCGCTTGGTCTCGAGCAGATCTGCGTTGCTGGCCGCCATGTGCCCAAGAGAAAGCAACTTCTGTGCCCTGGGGCTATTTGGCCTGCCGATCAACCAGTTACGGCGAGCCCGGCGCCGCGCACGCGCACAGCGTCAATAATTTGTCGGGCACTGAAGACGGTATTTGCGCAGCTTCTCCACCAGCGTCGTTCGGCGGATGTTCAGCAGCCGCGCCGCTTCGGCGACCGTGCCGTCGGCTTCTTCGAGCGCCTTGCGAATCAGCCCGATCTCGATCGCCGACAAATGATCCTTCAAATCGATGCCGCCGCTCTTCAGGGTGCTCGGCGCGTTTTCCGAGGCCTCCACGACCCCTGTAACGGTGAGCGCGCCGGGCGATTCCTCCACCATGGCAACCGGTACCGCTCTCGGCTCGGGGCCAGCTGCCGGCTCCTGCGGCGCAACGATGTGCACGGCATCGCCCAACCAACTCGTGGTCCCGGTGCTGCGGTAGCGCTCGGGTAAATCGTCGGCGGTTACGGTTTTCCCCGGAAATAGAATCGCGAGGCGCTCGAGCAGATTGGCGAGCTCGCGCACGTTGCCGGGCCAGCGGTTTTGCGCGAGGCAGTCCATGGCCTTTTTGTCGAGGCGGATGTGTCGGCCCGAATGCAGTCCCTGGCGATGCACGAGATGTTCGATCAGCACCGGCAGGTCCTCGAGCCGCTCGTGCAAGGGCGGCATTTGCACCGGAAACACATTCAATCGGTAAAACAAATCCTCACGGAAGCGTCCGGCGCTGATTGCAGCATCGAGATCGCGATGCGTGGCCGCGATGATGCGCACGTTGCAGAGGATCGTACGATTGCTGCCGACGCGCTCGAAGCTTCTCTCTTGCAGCACCCGCAGCAGCTTCACCTGCATTTGCAGCGACATGTCGCCGATCTCATCGAGGAACAACGTGCCGCTTTCCGCAAACTCAAAGCGGCCAAGCCGCGTCGACAATGCGCCCGTGAATGCGCCCTTTTCGTGGCCGAACAGCTCGCTTTCGAGGAGATCGCCGGGGATTGCGCCGCAATTCACCGGTACGAAGGGATGCCCGGCACGGCCCGACAGTTCGTGGATATGGCGCGCCACCATTTCCTTGCCGGTACCGGACTCGCCGAGAATCAGCACACTGGTGTCGAACGGCGCGACTTGCTCGACCAATCGATGCACATCGCGCATGGCGCGCGAATTGCCGCTCGGACGGAAATGATGCGCTCCCGGCTGGATGGGATGCCCGTTGCGCACGTTTTGCGCCTGATTCAGGACGGCGCAGAGGCGGCGCTGTTTGACGGGCAGCTCGAGATGCAGCCACGCCAGATCGCTGCTGCTCTCGGCAATTTTCGGCAGTCCGTCGCTGCTCAAGTAAATCACCGGCAGCGGCTGGACCATCGCGCGAAGCTGCGCGACGAGCAGCGGACCTTGCGCGGCAATCGTCTCGCGGCCGACGATCACCGCCAACCAATCGTGCGGACCGCCGTCCGGCGAGCGGCCGAGCTCGGCCGAATCGCGGACGCGGACCGGCTCGAGGTCCAAGAAGCGCAGCAGAGCCTCAAGAGTTCGCGCCTGCGAATCTGAGGGTTCGATCACAATTACTTTGGCATCAAGCACGATTTGGGGCTCCTTCCCATTAAAAAGTGTGACGGAGTCCACAAATCTCGTGTTCCGTATTAAACATATCGTCTAACTCATTGAGTTTGTTCAACCAATTGCCAGAGGAGCCACATACTAACTGATGCACTTGAGAGAAAAGCAGGTGGTAAACACCCGCAATTAACATAAGGAGATCCCGCAAAACCTAATGCAGGAGTTTTGCTATGGATGTGTCAGGGTGGCGGTCAATCGCGCGCCTGCGATCAGCCGCCGATGATGCCGAAAGATGAGTTTATCGAGCATCTCCACCACCACATCGCTCAAGTCTTCAAAGCGCACTTGCGCGACGCGCTGCCCATCTTGCATCCGCTCGCCCGTCACGGTGGATGGGATTTTCAGCGGCTGGGGCAGGGCCGGATTGATGTACACGTGCAGAAGACCGGTGCTGCCGACCGGCGGTGCCGCCTCGCCGAACCATTCCAAACCATGGGATCCGAGCCGGGTCGGGTGCGCCGGCGGCAACGGACCGCTGCGTGCCGCGAGCTCCGCAGTCAGCCGCAGCAAGATGTTCAGTTTGTATTCGAGCCGCTGCAGCTCGTGCACCAATGCCGGAGATTCCTCTTTGAGGGCCTCGGCGACGTGCACTTCCTCCAGTGTCGCTTCGGCGCCGAGCAGCTGATGGTTGTCCGCATTCAAGCGGGCGAGACTCAAGCCCTGCGCCGGTGGGCCTGCAACCCAAGCAAGCGGCAGCTGCTCCTCGAAAATCAGACCATCGCCGAGGAAAGACTCAGGCATGGGCCCCCGACCTAACGACTGAACCAGCGGCGCTAATGCGACGGCCGGCTAATGCTACGGCCCGCTAATGCTACGGCCGGCCGGTAGTGTAGGCGCGCACAGCGCGCCGCCCGACCGCCAGCATGTCCATATCGCGGCATTTGGCGCGAAATCGATGTTCCAAGCTGCCGATCGACCGATCGTTCAACTCCGCAATTTCGCGCAGCACCGATCGATCCTTCTCCTCCATTGGCTGCAACGCGTGACGGAGCGACTTTAGCAGCTCGAGCCGCTCAGCGTCGAGGCTCACCGCCAAGCGCACATCGCCGCTGTCGGCCACGGCGGCCAATTCGCGCGAGATCTCCAAGGCCCGCTGCAACGCCGCGACCGCTTGATCGCGGTTCATCGCGCGTCCGTGACGATGTGGTCCCAGCCGCTCTTGACCTTGCGCACCAGCGAGGCGACCTCATCGACGATGCGCGCATCGTTGGTCGCGTTGGCGAGCGTCAACCGCGCCAGCATGTACTCATAGAGGGCGCGCAGATTCTCGGCGATATGCCGCCCCCGTTCCATGTCGAGGGTGGCATTGAGCTGGTTGATCAAGCGAATCGCCTTGCCCAGGGATTTTCCTTTGGCGATGACCTCACTCAAGGGCAGATTGTCTTTGATGCGCTCCATACAGCCCTGTACGGCGGCGAGTTCCGACAGGATGTGCTCGAACATGATCTGCACCAGCCTCGCCGGGGTGACGTCGGCGACGAGACCGTGACTGCGCACGGCGCGGTATTGGGCCGCTGCTCTTTGTGATTGCATCATTGCCACGGCCTCAAGTGCTCAAATTGCCGCTGCTCAAGCTGCTGTTGGAGGAGCTCGAGGGGCTGGTGGTGGCCGAGCTCGGGTTGAATTCGGCCGTCAGATACGTTTGGGTCTCTTTCAACGCGGCCACCGCCGCGTCCATCGCATTGTATTGTGCGGTCAGCGTGGCTGAATAACTCGCCAACTCCGCATTCAACGCGGTTTGCTGCGTGGCCACGTTACTCAAGCCCGTCTGCAGACTCTGATTGATGGTCGACAGCAGGCCGCCGGCCTGGGTGTACTGAGTCGCCAGCGCGTCGATCTGCGTCGCGATGCCATTGGTGCCGCCGAGCAATTGCCCGACTGCACTGAGATTCGCGGTGAGCGCGCTACTCAACGTCCCTGCGTCGGTATCCAAGGCGCCGGTGTTCGCATCTGCCGTGATGCCGAGGTCGGCGAGCGAGGCGACCCCCGACGTGCTCGAGGTGACCGTGTCGAGGATATTCTCCAGCTGATTTTGAAAGCCCTGCAGCGTGGGGTCCCCCTGCAGGGGGCCCGCCGTCTGGGTCGTCGCATTGTAGCCGCCAAGGGTCTGTATGCTGCTCAATACCCCATTCAGCGCGGTCACGAAGGCGTTGATCGACGAAGTCGCCGTCGACGTATCGGGATTGATGGTCAGCGTCGTCGAGGTACCGGTAGCCGATGGCGCCAGCAAATTGATGCTGACGCCGGAAATGGCGCCGCTCACCACGTTGCTCGAGCTCGTCCCGGCGTAGCCGTTGATCGTGAAGTTCGCGTCGGACGCCGCTTTCGTTTGCGTGAGATTATTGACGTTATTGGCCGGATCGTAGGTCAGCGAAGATAGTCCGGTGCCGCCGTCCGTCTCATCGACCGTAATGGTGTTGGCCGCGCCGGTAGCCGTGCCGGACAACACGAGCCGGGCGCCGTCGGTGGTCGTGATGATGCTCGCACTGACGCCGGGGTTGTTCGGCGCCGCATTGATCGCGGCGGCAATACCGGAGAGCGTGTCATTGGACGAATCGATGTTGATCGAGCTAGAAGAACCGCCCACGGTAATCGTCAGGGTTCCCGTGCCGACGACGGCATCCGCGCCTGCGGCCACTGGCGCCGAGGTGAGCGTCTGTGACGTCGCGAGATTTTGCACCGCCAGCGAATATTGACCGGCGACGGCATCGGAGGTCGTGCTCGCCGAGGCGATGCTCGGGTCGGCCACGGTCGCATCGAAACCCGCCAGTTGACTCGGTGTCTCCAAAGCGGAAAGAGTGCTCTGCAGCGTATCGAGTGCGCTGGTGAAGGTGCCGTACGCCGACACTTGCGCGTCCAGCGCGTTCTCTTGGTTCGTCAGTTGGTTTTGCTGGGCCGCTCCAAAAGCGCTCGTCAGCGAGGACACGATGGCGCTGATATCGAGTCCGGACCCGATCCCGGTCGAGGTAATGGCCGCACTGCTGGCCGCTGCCGCCGGCGTACTGCCTGCCGCCTGGGCCGTGGAGGCCGGCGCGGTGGCGCTCGATATGGTGGAGCTCATATGAATACTGCCCGTTCTCTAGTCCTATGAATTATCGGCGTGTCGCGTCAGGACTTAAGCAAGAGACGTACCAGGCGGCCAAGCCGCGCTTATGCCAGGCTGTCGATGAGCAGACTGGAGGCGCCGACACTGCGTGCCAACGCCGGAAACTCACTGACTGGAAATTCGCCGATGACCTCGCCGGTGGCGGGATTGACCTGTTGGATCAGCTTGCCGCCGGAATTGGGAGCGAGACGGAATAGGTCGGGACGCCCGGACTCGTTGAGGTATTTATTCAGCAGATCGACCAGCGACTGCGGATCGGTGCTGCGGGGCGCGGGCGGATTGGCCGCGGTCGCCGCATCCGTGGCGGCCTTGGCGGTCACGCCGCTCCTGGCCGGCGCGCGCGGTACGTTCTTGCCGTCGGCGGGCAAGGGCTTGCCGCTGAGTTGTTGGCTGCCAATCGATTGTGCCGCCTGAGTTGGTTGTACGAGGCTCGTAACCGCGAGCTTTCCCGGATTGCCGTCGCTAGCCATGTGCACACCTGCTTTACGCTGAATCGACTGCGAAAGACTCCTATTCTTGCCGCTGCCTGTGATCCGAAGGCCCGGGGGCTTGCGCCCCCGAGCCTCGGCTTGCTCTTTCCTCTAGCTAAACTTCGGCAATTACTGCAAAAGCTTGAGGATCAGCTGCGGCTCTTGGTTGGCCTGCGCCAACACCGAGATGCCCGCCTGTTCCAACACCTGCGCCTGGGTCAAATTCGCCGTTTCCTGGGCGAAGTTCGCATCCACGATGGTGCTGCGCGACTGCGTCAGGTTCTGAGCCGTCGAAGTCAGGTTGCTCACCGCCGAGGTGAACCGGTTTTGAATGGCACCCAACGTGCTTTGCAGCGCGCTCACGGAGGCAAGCGCCGAATCGACCGATTGAATGGTGTTGTTTGCGCCCGCCACCGTCAACACGTTCTGGCTGGAAAGCGGGGCGGTGTTCAGGGACGTCAATCCCGCGGCAACGCCCGAGACGAATGAGGTCCCGGGAGCCGTGCCGCCGACCGTGATCGACGTGGATGCGGACAAGGAGACGGTACCGTAGGTGGAGTACGCGGTACCGGAAGTTGCCCCGGTGATACCACCCGCGGTATTGGCCCCAAGTGTCTGGGTGTAGGTGATCGTGCTGCCGTCCGCCGCCTGCAGCTCGAGCGCGCCGCCCGCGGCCTGGGAGTCGGCCGTGACGCCGGTCTGGGCCGAGACGTTGTTGATCGCGGTCTGCAGCTGCGCCTGCGTCAGCTGGTTCGCGTTGCTCGCGGCCAGAGCCAGCCCGGTCGCGCCGAATACATTGATACCGTTGATCACCAGCTGATAGTTCCCGGCGAGCGCACCCGTGGTGCCGACGTTGGTGATCGTCAATGCCGCCGTCTTGGTCGACGCCGACGCGGTCAAGCCCTGGATGCCCGCGGCATTGATGGCCTGCACCACCGAATACGCGGAGCCGTTGGCTTGACCCACCGCATTGCCGCTGCCGGCCGAGGTGGCCCCGATGGCGGCGGCTGTGCCGCCGTTCACCGCCAGCGTGAGGTCACCGGCGGCAAGAGCCACTCCGTTGCCGACGCCGGTGATGCTCGCAAATTGGCCGATTTGGTTGGCTTCCACGCCCGTCGATAGATCTACGGCAATCGTATCACCGACGTTCGCGCCGACCTGATACACGGTGGTGCCGGCGGTGCCGTTGAGCACGTTGGATCCATTGAAGGTGGTCTGCGCGGCGATCTGCGTGATTTCAGCGATTTGCTGCTGCACCTGGCTGTCGAGCGCGGCGCGATCGGCGGCACTGTTCGAACCGTTGGCCGATTCCACCGCCAAAGTGCGAATGCTCTGCAGATTGTTGACGATCGTCGTCAGCGCTCCGGCCGCCGTTTGCGCCTCGGAGACCGCGTCGTTCGCGTTGTTGATCGCTTGATTCGTACCATTGATCTGCGTCGTGAATTGCTGACCGATCGCCAGGCCCGCCGCATCGTCCGCGGCGCTGTTGATGCGCAATCCCGAGGACAGCCGCGTCAGCGATTGGGACAACAATGACTGCGAAGTCGTTAGGTTGTTCTGCGCTGTAAGCGAGTCGATATTCGTATTGAGTGTTAATGGCATGTTAGAGAACTCCTGAAAGTTGAACACCGGCCCGTCTTAGGCCCACGTTGTGTGCACTTCACCCGCCAAGCGGGCGGACCGGTGCCACATTCAAAGGGGTTATCGGATGAGGGCCGCGGTTCTTTAGAGGAAAGACCCTACGTTTTCTGAGTCCTCGTAGCACTGCATCACGGTTTTGCCACAGAGGATTTGACAGTGCGACACCCTGAGTCTTCCCCTCTTCTCGGCCGCCAATGGCGGTTTTGGAGTAGAATCCGCCTGTTTTCGTGATCTGCCCGTCCCGTCGTACTGGTATTTGCCTCGTTCGACCCCACGTGGGCCGGCAGTGGACTGCAGCAAGATCCCGCCAAGGCGTTGATTCAATTTGAAAACTGTCAATCGCAAGACTCCCAAAGTGGGCTTCGTCAGTTTGGGATGCCCGAAGGCACTCGTCGATTCGGAGCGGATCCTCACGCGCCTGCGGGCCGAGGGCTACGAGGTGGCTGCGAGCTATCGCGCGGCGGATCTGGTGGTGGTGAACACCTGCGGGTTCATCGATGCCGCGGTGGACGAATCGCTGCACGCGATTGGCGAAGCGCTGGCCGAGAACGGTAAAGTCATCGTGACGGGTTGCCTGGGAGCGCAGCCGAAGAAGATTCTCGATCGGCACCCGCAAGTGCTCAAGATCACCGGCCCGCAGCGCTACGAAGAAGTCGTCGCGTCGGTGCACGAACATCTGCCGCCACAGCATGAGCCCTTTCTGGATCTCCTCCCGGCGCAGGGGGTGAAATTGACGCCCCGCCATTACGCCTATCTCAAGATCTCCGAGGGCTGCAATCACCGCTGCAGCTTTTGCATCATTCCCTCGCTCCGAGGGCGACTGGTGAGCCGGCCGGTCGGCGAGGTGCTGCGCGAGGCCGAACAACTCGTGCGCGCCGGCGTCAAGGAAATCCTGGTGATCTCCCAGGATACGAGCGCGTACGGCGTTGATTTGAAGCATGCCGCGCAGCGTTGGCGCGGCGCGGAACGGCGTGCCCGCTTTTACGATCTGGCCGCCGCCCTGGGCGAGCTCGGTGTATGGATCCGGTTGCACTACGTCTATCCGTATCCGCATGTGGATCAAGTGGTGCAGCTGATGGCGGATGGGCGGGTCCTGCCGTATCTGGACGTTCCCTTCCAACATGCGAGTGCGCGCATATTGAAGCTGATGAGACGGCCGGCCGCCGCCGAGGACACCTTGGAACGTATTGCCGCGTGGCGGCGGGCGGTTCCCGACATCACGATTCGCAGTACGTTCATCGTGGGGTTCCCGGGAGAGACCGAAGAGGACTTTTCGCAGCTCCTCGACTGGTTGCGCGTCGCGCAACTCGACCGCGTCGGCTGCTTCGAATACTCGCCGGTCGAAGGGGCGGCGGCCAACGCGCTGCCTCAAGCACCGGTCCCCGACGAGATCAAACAGGCGCGACGCGCACGCTTCATGGAACTCGCCGCCGAGATCAGCGCCCGGCGGCTCGCGCAAAAGATCGGCCGCACCATGCAGGTGCTCATCGACCGCATCGAGGGCGATGCCGCCATCGCTCGCTCGGCCAGCGACGCGCCGGAGATCGACGGGACGGTGCGCATTCTCGACGCGGCCGGGTTGAAGGTCGGCGATTCCGTCGACGTGCGGATCACGCGCTCTGGTGCCTACGATCTCGAGGCGGGTCGGGAAACATCGTTGCGTAAGCTTACGAAATCGGCGTGAGCTCGAAGCTCGGATGGAGAATCAAAAGTGGAAATAGCACAAGACGCGGTGGTATTGATTCATTACACGCTTAAGAACGACAGCGGCGCAGTGCTCGATACGTCGGCCGGCGGCGAACCCCTCGCTTATATTCAGGGGCACGGCAATCTCGTTCCGGGGCTGGAGAGAGCCCTCGAGGGCAAGCAGGGCGGCAATACTGTCGCGATCACGTTGACGCCGGCTGAGGGATACGGGACCCGCGACGAAGCCCTGGTGCAGCGCGTAGCCAAGCGATCACTGCAAGGCTCGGGCGAGATCCGCAAGGGGATGCAGTTTCAGGCGCGCACCGGCGACGGCATGCGTCTATTCACGGTAACCGCCGTCGCCGGCGACATGGTGACGCTGGACGGCAATCACCCGCTCGCCGATCAGACCCTGCATTTCGATGTCCAAGTGATCAGTGTGCGGGAAGCCACGACGGAAGAATTGGAGCATGGCCACGTGCACGGCGCCGGCGGACATCACCATTAGCGCGAACTATTCATGAACGATACGCATTCTCATGCACCAAGGCTGGATCAGATAGGTATTTTCCGGACCGCCGTGAATCCGTCCGTGGAGGCTGCGAGAAAAACATCCTGTTTTTCACGCTCCGGAAAATACCTATCTGATCCAGCCTTTTTCCAGCTTCTCTGTTGTTCATGAATAGTCCCGTCTAGGAGCCATCGCCGCCAAGCGGCGCCCATCCGTTAGAGATATTTGAACAGCGACAGACCCTGCGTCAGGGTGAACGCCTGCATCGCGGCGCTCAGGGTCGTATTCTGTGAATCGAGGCTGGTGACGGCGCCGGCGTAATCCAAGCTCTGCAGCGTCGATATCGACTGTTGCAGCTGCGTCTGCTGCGCGGTCGCGACCGACTGTTGAGTCGTGATCGTGTTGAGGCGCGCGCCGACGCTGGATTGCACGGCCTGCATTTGATCGAGCGCTTGGTCGATATTATTGATGGCCCCGTTGATCGAATTGTTGAGTTGCGCGTCGCTCGCCGGCGTACCCGCGCTCTTTTGCAAGGCCGTCACGAGATTTTGCACGGTGGTGAAGAGGCTTTGGTTGGTGCTCGGGGCAACGTTGAACGAGTCGCCGACCGCCGGCGTCCCCGACAGCGTCACCTGCACGCCGGCGAACGAGATGGCTTGGCCGGCCGTATAGGCGCCCGAGGTCACCACGGCGCCGGTCGCGGTATCGACGACCTGGTAGGTATTCGGGGCCGTGAAATCGATGGAGTACGTGCCCCCGCCGTAAGCAGCCGGATCGGACACGCTGGTCGCGCCGATGATGCCTGAACCCGTATTGCCGGCCGCGGCCGTGACGTTGAAGGTGCCGTTGCCCGTCTTGATTTGATTGAAAACGAGATCGCCGTTGTCGCCGACGACCAGCGTTTGTCCGGCCGCGATCTGGACTTGCCGCTGACCCTGATCGCCGCTGTACGTGGCGCCGGTCGCGTTCAGCGCAAAGGGCTGCGTTTGCGTCGCATAGCCGCCGAAGATGTAATTGCCGCTGCCGTCTTGCGTGTTGGCGAGCGACAGCAGCGTATTTTGGATCTGCGTCGCCTGGGTCGCGATCGCGCTGCGGTCTTGAGCCGACTCGGTGGCGTTGTTCGCTTCGAGCGCGAGGTCGCGCAGGCTCTGCAGCGCGTTTTGCACCTGCGTGAGCGCATTGTCCTCGGTGTTGAGGCTGCCTTGCGCGCTGTTGCCGTTGGCCGTGTATTGCTGGCTCTGCGCCAGCACCTGGTTGTAGCTGTCGACGAGGCCGGCGGCGACCGGGTTCTGCGCCGCGGTCGTGAACGACAATCCTGTTGAAACTTCGTTCTGCGTCTGCGCGATGTTCGACTCCAACTGGTTCAGCGACGTCAAAAACTGGGCTTGTTCCATACCTTGGGTGACACGCATGGCGGGTTCTCCTCGATCCTTAGGTGTACGTGCCGTTGACCGAATCCAACAAGGTGGTGAACAGGGTATTGGCGACCGAGAGGGCCTGTGCGGAGGCTTGATAGGCCTGCTGCCATTGCATCAGATTGGCGGCCTCTTCATCGAGATTGACGCCCGACACCGACTGCACGGCGGTCTGCGCCTGCGAATTGACGGCCGTTTGCGCGGTCTGGGCCGTATTGACATTTTGCGCCTGGCTGCCTACGGCGGTGATCAGCGCGCTCACTGCGCCCGAGATACTGGTCGTGCCGTTGGCGAGAATACCCTGCGTTTGTTGATTGACGTTCGCGAGCGCGTTGGTGTTATCCCCGGTGCCGCCGGCGTTGCTCTGCACGGTGAAGACGTCGCCCGCGGCAGGCGTGCCGCTGATTTGCACCTCCCAGCCGTTGAGGCTGATGTTGCCGCCGGAGGTATACGCAAAACTGCCCGTACCGTTGACCGAATAGGTGGTCGGGGTCAAGAACTGGATGGTGGTTGTACTGAGCAAATTCGGGTTCGCGGCATCCACTACCGTGCCGCCGCTGATCGTCGCGTTGCCCGTGTTGGAGTCGGCGGCCGTAGTCTGTATGGCACCGGCGGCGGCGATGTCCGACGGGTTGGTCAGCGCCACGCTGATCGTCCCGGCGGCTTGCGCCGTCGGTTGGATCAGAAATTGATCGCCCGCCGCGGGAGTCGCCGACAGCACGATCGATAACCCGTCAGCGTTCAGCGGATTCGCGGCCGTGCCGGCGCCGGTCAACGGCACATTGGCCCCGGTGGTGGTATCGGTCAGCGTATAGGCGCCCGCATTGTAGGCAAGAAGGTAGTTGTCCGCGGTCAGCGCTCCGACGTTTGCAATGCTGACGCTCGCCGTCGTGTTGTCCGTGTTCTTGGAGGAAGCCGTGGCCTGGGGCGCGCCCAACGAAAACAGATTCGCGCCCAGCTGGCCGGAAAGGTCCAGGCCGGAGCTCTGCTGCGAATTGGCGCTTTGCGCGACGGCGATGGCAATCTGACCCAATTGATTGAGCGCCGGATCGATCGCCTGGGCGCGCGCCGCCAGCAGGCCGCCGAGGTCTCCGGAGGTGATCGAACTGCTGATCGAGTTGCCGTCGGACGTCGAGGTGGACACCTCGAGTTGCGACGCGTTGAACTGATTGGGCACGGTCGTCAAGGTGGTCGTTGCGCTCTGCAGGACCAGCGGCTGCCCATTTCCGATAAACACATTCAAGGCGCCATTGCTGTCGGTGGTCGTGGTCACGCCCACCAGCTGCGAGAGATTCGAAACCAGCTGATCGCGCTGATCGAGCAACTCATTCGGGGCTTGACCGGTCCCGGACCCGCCGCCGATGACGATCTGCTGGTTCAGGCTCGCGATCGAGGCGCCGATCGAATTGATCTGCTGCACATCGGCCACGATGCGCGTATTGACGTCGGAATTCAGGCTATTGAGCTCGTTGCTCGTGCTGTTGAGATTGCCGGCGAGAGCCTGCGCATCGCCGAGCAGGGCCTGGCGCGCGCCGGTGGACGTCGGATCGTCGGCGACGGCCGACCACCCGCTGTAATAGTTCTGCAGCACCGTGCTCAATCCCGCGACGGTGGTGCCGAACAAGTTGTCGATTTGGCTGGTGTAATTTTGCAGTGCGGTGAGCTGCCCCAGACTGCTTTGCGAGGTATTCAGCTGATTGGCCGCCGCTTGGCTGTAGGCGCGGGACACTCCCGAGACGACCACTCCGGCTCCGATCGGAACGCCGCCGGACTCTTGCGGCGCCGCCGCCGACAGTTCGATGGATTCCTCGTCGTAGCCGGGCGTGCTGGCATTGGCCACGTTGTTGCTGGTGACGGCAATGGCCTGCTGGAAGGCTTGCAGCGCCGACACATCGATTCCAAACACATTCGACACGATAACTTCTCCGCGCCTCTGCCGTCACCCTCTGCGCCCCGCCTCCGCCGTCCCGCCTCCCGTCCGGCGTCTGAGCACTCGATTTATCGGCACATCCCGACGTTTCTAGAGGGCCGCGCTATAGGACAACGACCCGCTTGCTAAGCGCCGCTCGCAGGGTGCTGCCATTCAATATCTGGTTTAACTTATCGCCGTAATCGGGGTCAGTGGCATAACCGGACTTGGCGATGTTCTGGATATACGCCTGCGCATTGCCGCCGGCGGCAATCACATCGCGATACCGCGGCGAGCTTGCGAGCAAATTGGCGAAGTCACCGACGCTTTCCTCGATCGATCCGTAGGCCCGAAAGGCGGTGCGCCGCTGCGTCGCGACGCCGCCGTCGAATTCCACGGTGTCCGCGACGGCCCGCGCGCCCCTCCATTCCTCGCCCGCTTTCATGCCGAACATATTGAGACTCGGACTGCCATCGGCCGTGCGCGGCATGCGCTGGCCCCAGCCGGTCTCCAAGGCGGCCTGTGCCAGCAGCCCCAGCGGATTGACCCCCAGCGCTTGCGCCGCGCGACGGATGGTCGGCAGCACTTGGCTGACAAATTGCGCGGCGTTTTGGGCCGTGCTCGAGCTCGCAGTGGAGGCTTGGGATCGTGCGTCCGAGCCGGCCCGGGGCATCGCGGGCCCCGGCCTCGACGGCGGCAGCAGCGCGGGCGCCGGCGAGCTGGACGATGCCTTGCCGCCGAGCTGGCGCTCGAACAGCCGGGCGATGCCGAGGTCCTGATGCTTGCTCAAGGTGAGCGCGACCTGTTTGTCGAACATGTCTTGATACATGCTCGTTTCATTGCTCTCCTGCTCGCCGTCCGCAGCGGTGGCGTCGCGCATGCTTTTCAGCATCATCTGCAGGAACAGCGCTTCCACTTGCTGTGCGACCGCGCGAATCGCCTCAGGTGAACTCGGAGCGTTCTTCAGTGCAGCGAGGCCGTTGAGGTCGGTATAGGTGTCCGCGGCGGGCGCGGCGACCCCGGAGGACGGCGGCATGGGCGAGGGAGAGTTAAGGGGCGTCGTCATACAGGTTCCTAGATCACGATCAGCTCGGCTTGCAGTGCGCCGGCCTCCCTGAGCGCTTCCAATATGGCGACCAGGTCGCTCGGGGCGGCCCCGACTTCGTTGACCGCATGCACGATTTGCTCGAGCTCTACGCCGGGCTTGAACAGAAACATGCGATTGCTCCCTTGATCGACGTTGATCGTGGAGCTGTTGACCACCGTCGTCGCGCCGACTCTGGCGAGCGATCCCGGCTGGCTGACGGTCTGCTCCTCTTTGATGCTGACCGAGAGCGAGCCATGCGAAACGGCCGCCGGGCTGACCCTGACATTGCTGCTGATCACTACCGTTCCGGTGCGCGAGTTGATGATCACCTTGGCCGCCGCACTTGCGGGCTCAACTTCCAGGTTCTCGACGGTCGACAGGAATGCGACGCGTTGGGTGATGTCCAAGGGCGCGTGCACCCGCACCGACCCACCGTCGATGATCGTCGCGACGCCGTTGCCGATGCTGTTGTTCACGCTCGCGACCAATCGCGTCGCCGTCGTGAAGTCGGGGTCGTTGAGATTGAGGATGATGGCGTCTCCCTGCGCGAGCTGCGTCGGCACGGCACGTTCGATCGTCGCGCCGTTGGGGATGCGGCCGGAGCTCGGCACGTTCACCGTGAGCTTCGAGCCGTCGTTACCTTGGACGCCGAAGCCGCTGACGATCAAGTTGCCTTGAGCGATGGCGTAGATCTGTCCGTCCAGTCCGTGCAACGGGGTGACCAGCAGAGAACCGCCCCGCAGGCTCTTGGCATTTGCAATGGAATTGACGGTGATGTCGATGGTTTGTCCGGGCTTGACGAACGCCGGCATGACCGCGTGCACGGACACCGCCGCCACGTTCTTGAGCTGCGGCGTGACGTTGGTGGGCACGACCACACCGAGCTGAGCCAGCATGTTGGTGAGCGACTGGATCGTGAAAGGCGCTTGGCTGGTTTGGTCGCCGGTGCCGTCCAGCCCGACCACCAGACCATAGCCGACGAGCTGGTTGGTGCGCACGCCCTGGACCTGCGCCATGTCCTTGATTCGCTCGGCGTGCGCAGGACACGCGAGCGCCAGCAACCAGGTCACCGTCAACAAGCTGCGATTGAGCGTGGGCATGTGCAGCCCTCAGAAAGGCGAAAATACCGAATTGAAGAAGCGCGTCAACCAACCCATGCGGTTGGAATTGTTGAGGACGCCCTTGCCCGAATAACTGATATGAGCGTCCGCAAGTTTGTCGGACGTCACCGTGTTGTTGGTCGAGATATCCGCCGGTCGTATCACTCCAGAGATGTGCACGAATTCATCGCCCTGATTGAGCTTCAAAGTCTTGTCGCCCTCCACCACCAAATTGCCGTTGCCTTCCACCTCGGTCACCGTCACGGTGAGGCTGCCGACCAAGCTATTAGCCTGCGTACTGGAGCCCTCGCCGTCAAAACTCTGCGCGCCGGAGAGCGTCGTGTCGAGAATCGGTACGCCTTTGGTGGTGATGGATTTACCGAATAGTGTGGGACCGGTGTCCGTCACGGCGGAATTTTTGGTGGTCTTGGTGATCGCGCTCTTGCTGGCATTGGTCGCTTCATTCAGCACGATTGTCAATACGTCGCCGACGCGGCGCGCCTTCAGATCCGCGAATAACACCATTTCTTGCCCGGCCTGATAAATGGCTCCGTCGGTGCGCGGCGTAGGCGGCGGCAACACCCGCCGCACGACGGGATCCGGCTTTCGATCCTTCGCAGACATCGAGGAACACGCACCGAGCGCCGCCGAGAGCGCGACGATGAGATACGCGCCAATCAACGCCGATCCGCGGGCGGCGATAATGAATCTCACGTGGACGGCATGCTTAGATCTCATGAGTCTCATGAGAGATTAGTCGTCAAGTATTCCAACATTTGATCGGTGGTCGTGATGGCTTTGGAGTTCATCTCGTAGGCGCGTTGACATTCGATCATGTTGACGAGCTCGGTCACCGTGTTCACGTTGGAGGTCTCCAACGAGCCCTCCTGGATGGTGCCGAGTCCGTTGGTGCCCGGGGTTCCGACCTGCGGTGCACCGCTGGCCGCGGACTCGATAGCAAGGTTATTGCCCGTCGGCTGCAGACCTTGCTCGTTGATGAAATCCGCCAATTGGATTTGCCCAATCTGCGTCGTCTTGTTGCTGGCGGACACGGCCGTGACTACGCCATCCGCGCCGATCGTGACCGACTGCGTACCCGCCGGGATGGTGATCGCGGGCGACAGCGGATAGCCGCTCGCGGTTACGACGTTCCCCTGATTATCCAACGTGAGCGATCCGTCACGCGTGTAGGCAAGCGTGCCGTCGGGCAGCGTGATCTGCAGGAATCCGCGACCGTTGACGGACAGGTCCAGGGGACCGTTGGTCGTCGTCACGCTGCCCTGCGCATAGTTTGCCTCCGTGGCGACGATGCGCACGCCGGTCCCCAGAGTGAGCCCCGTCGAGTACTGAGTGTTCTGCGTGCTCTGCGCGCCGACCTGCCGAATGTTTTGGTACATCAAATCCTGAAACGCCGCACGCTGCGATTTGTAGCCCGTGGTGTTGGCGTTGGCGAGATTGTTGGCGATGATTGCCATCTGGGTGTTTTGGGCGTCGAGGCCGGTCTTTGCCGACCATAATGCGAGATTCATCGTGGATGTCCTTTTGGCGTCGTATTACGAAGAGTTCGACATCAGCTGTTCGGCGGTCTGTTCGTTCTGATCGCTCGAGTTCATGCTCCTGACCTGAAATTCATATAAACGCTGCAGCTCGATCATGTTGATCAGCGATTGCGCGGCGTTGACGTTGCTCGATTCCAGCACCCCCGAGGTGAGCGTCACCGTCGGATCGGTCTCGGCCTTGCCGCCGCCTTTGAGACGCAGTAAACCGTCATCGCCCTTTTGCAGATTCCTCTGCGGCGGATTGACCAATTTGATGCGGTCGGTGGGCGAGATCCCGATCGGATTCAAGCCGAGCGGCACGATCGAGACGGTGCCGTCGTTGCCGATGGTCACCGTGGTGGCGGGCGGTATATTCAGCGGACCGGACTCGGTGAGCACCGGCAATCCGCTCGCCGTGGTCACTGCACCGTCCGCGCTGACGCGCAGATCGCCGGCGCGGGTATAGGCCTCTGTGCCGTCCGTGCCTTGAACCGCGATGTAGCCCTGGCCGTTGACCGCCACGTCGAGATCGCGGCCGGTGCTTTGCATGACGCCGCTCGAGAAATCCGTGCCGGCGTCGCTCGCCACCGCGTTCACCCGGGTCGGGTAGCCCACACCGTAAATCGGTTGGCTGACGAAGGAGACCGCGTCCGCGCGAAAGCCGACCGTGCTGACGTTGGCGATGTTGTGGTTGTTGACGGCCTGCGCTTGCATGATTTGCTTCGCGCCCGTCATCGCCACATAGAGCCCTCTATCCATTGGTGGCGATGCCTATGACGGTCTGCGACATCTGGTCGGCCGTGGTGATCACCTGCGCATTGGCCTGGAACGCCCGCTGCTCCGTGATCATGTTCACGAGCTCCGTGGTCAAATCGACGTTCGAGCTTTCCAGCGCGCTCGATTGAATGCTGCCGAAGCCGGCGGATCCCGCCGTACCCTGCACTACCGTACCGGACGCAAATGTCTGCGCCCAGTTCGTGTTCCCGAGCTGCTGCAGGCCTTGGGGGTTCGGAAAATTGGCGATGGCCAATTGTCCGAGCTGCGTCGAGCGGCCGTTGGTATAGACGGCGGACACGACGCCGGTGGGGTCGATGGACACTGTACTCAACTGACCCGTGGTGTAGCCGTTTTGAACGATGGAGGTTACGCCGAATTGCGTGCCGTACTGCGTGGCCTGACTGAAGTTGAACGTCATGTTCATCGCTTGCGCGCCGTCCGGCGGTTGGAAGCCCGCGAAGGCCAAATTGCCGTTCGCCGGCGCGGTGACGAGGCCGGTGTTCGAGAATGTCATGGTTTGCGCCGCGCCGACTTGCGTGCCGTTGACGGTCATATTGACGGTCCACTGATCGGGCACCGCGGTCTGGGAAAAATAAAAGGTCGCGGGGTAGGAATTGCCGAGCGAGTCGTAAACCGTCGTCGAGGTCGACTGAGTGTAGGTATCAGGATTGGTCGGGTCGAACGGCGCGGCGGTCGGCGCCGTCGCATTCGACGGCAGATTCAAGATTACGGTACCCGTCGTGGTCGCCACCGGCGCGCTCTGCGCGGTGTTGAGATTGAGGGTTTGCAAGGCGCCGGTATTGAAGCCGCCGTTGGCGAGCGGCGGATACACCTGCAGGTCCTCTCCGGTGGTGCTCACCACGTTGCCGTTGGCATCTTCGGAGAATTGCCCATTGCGGGTATAGACATTGCCGGTCGGGCCATTCAGCGTGAAGAAGCCGTTGCCGCTGATCGCCAGATCCAGCGACGAGGACGTCGTGGTGATGTTGCCCTGAGTGAACTGCTGTGAGGCGGCTGCGAGCCGCACGCCCTCGCCGGCCGTCGAGCTGCTCAGATCGGCTGCGCCCGCCGCGTATACGTCTTCGAACACCGCTTGCGAGTTCTTGAAGCCGACCGTATCGGCATTGGCGATATTGTTCGACGTGATGTCCAGCGCCGAGTTGGCGGCGGTCAAGCCCGATAACGCGATACTGAAGGTAGCCATGTGTGTGCTCCTTGAATGGATTAGTTTGAAATCTGCTGAACGCTCGAGAACGGCACGCTGCCGAGACCGGCGATGTTCAACGTCAGGCCGGTCGTGCCCGAGCCCATGGTCACGCTGTCGACGGTCCCATTGACGAGCGTGGTGACCGCAGTGCCGCTGCTGACGCCTGCGACCTGCGCGCTCAAGGTGTAGGTGCCCGGCGGCGCCTGCGAGCCGTTCGACGTCTGGCCATTCCACGAGAAATTGGCCATTCCGGCCGATTGCGCGCCTAAATTGAGCGACTGCACCAGCACGCCGCTGCTGTTCGTGACGTTGAGCACGACCTGCGAACTGGCCTGCGGGACACTGACGGCGCCTGAGAGCGTACCCCCGGCACTGCTCAGCGTTGCGGTCGAACTGGCGACGAGCGCCTGATGCCCGAGCAACGAGGAGGCCTGCAAGGCCTGACTGGAAACGAGCGAATTCGACAATGCAGTGAACGAGGTGTTGAGCTGCGTGATGCCCTGCACTTCACTGAGCGAGGCGAGCTGGCTCAGGAACTCGTTGCTGTCGACCGGACTCGTGGGATCCTGGTTCTGCAGCTGCGCCAGCATGAGCGTCAAGAAATCGGTTCCACCCAGCGTCACGCCGTTGGCCGCCGTCGATGCGGAGGAGCTGCTGGAGCCGGACCCGGCGGCGCCGGTACTTCCCGTGGCGCCGGTGCTTCCGGCGCCGCCGGTGGCGGTGGTTGGGGTGGTGGCCGCCTGTGTGTGACTGATTATCATGATGGATCTCGGAGATTTGAATTTAAGGGGCGCAGGTAGCTCGCATTATTCTCGAACTACTCGCTTCCTCAGGCGCGGAGACTTGATTGCCAGGCATTTTCCGGGCCGCCGTGAACCCTTCCCTGGGGGCTGCGCGCAAAACATCCTTGTTTTGCACGCCCCGGAAAATGCCTTGCCAATCAAGTCTCCGCTTTCCATTTGCGTTGTTCATGAATTAATTTGGCTAGTGGCCCATCGAAATGACTTTGAGCAGCAGGTCGCGCGCGGTGTTGATGGCCTCGACGTTGGTCGCGAAGGATCGATTCGCGGAAATCATGTTGGTCATCTCTTCGATCGAATTGACGTTCGATGAGTAGACAAAGCCGTCTTTGTCGGCGAGCGGGTGATCGGGCTGATAGGTTTTCAGCGGCGGCGCGGTGCTCTCCACCACCCCCAGCACACGAACGCCGGTGGCTGAATTCTGATCGTCGAAGCTCGAATCCGCCGTATTCATCATCGCCTGGAACACCGGGTGCCGCGCGCGGTAGACCTTGGTCGCATCGCCGTTGACGCTCTCGGCGTTCGCGAGATTGCTGGCCGTGGTATTGAGCCGGATCGTTTCGGCATTCAGGGCACTGCCGGAAACATTGAACACATTGAACAGCGACATGGTGGCTCTCCTTTGGGGCTTTCAGGCTATTGGCCGGCAATGGCGAACTGCAGCTCGGATATCCTCAAATTGATGAAATTGAGGCTCGCCTGATAGCGCACGTTGTTTTCGGCAAAGGCGGCCTGCTCCACCGGCATTTCCACAGTGTTGCCGTCGAGCGAGGCTTGATAAGGATTGCGGTATTTCAATTCGCCGGCGGGCAATTCGCCGTCGTCGAACGTGAGGTGCGCCGCGTGCGTCACCTGCAACGGCAGCTGTGTCTCGCCTTGGGTTTGCGACAGCACCGCGCTGAAATCGATGTCCCGCGCCTTGTAGCCCGGCGTATCCGCGTTGGCGAGGTTCGCGGCCAGCACGCCGAGGCGTTGGCCGTGCAACAGCAGCGCTTGCTCGTGAATGCCGAAAATATTTTCAAACATCGGTGATTGCTCCTCGAGCAACACGAAAGCAAGAGCTGTGCCAACCGGCGAGAAGCGCGCGATTGAGCTCCCGATTGAGCGAAACGTGCGCCAAACCGCGGTGTCGGCCACCGGCGCGAAGGGATATGGGCCTCGACTCGAGGGGTTGAAGGCATCGGCTTGAGGGCGCTCCACCTCGACACTGCGGCAAAAATTTGCCGCAGGCGGCCGGTGCGGCGGCAAGGTCGGCTCAGCAGCAAGCCGGCGGCCGGCCGCCCCAAGCTCACGGCCCGCAGCTCACCTCCCGCAGCGAGCCGCAGCGCGCGCCGGTGGCACGTCACTTGCTTGTTATGGAGTACGATGCGCATACCGTCAAAATATCGTCGCGGCATTCTGGGGCTTTGTCTCACCGCGGCGCCCGTCCTCGCCGCCGATCTGCAAGATATTCCGCAGCTGGAAGCACTCGCAAAATCAGAGGCTGCCCTGCAGTTGCCCGCGCTGACCAGCCGACAGCGCTTTGTGGTCGGACCCATCGATCCGCATCTGCAGCTCGAGCGCTGCGGCGTGCCGGTAAAGCCGGCCGTCAGCCCGGGAGGACACATGCGTGATCGCATCTTGATCGAGCTGCGCTGTCCGAGCAGCACGACGCACTGGCATATTTATGTGCCCGTGCGTGTGGTCGGCACCTCCCCCGTGACCATCGCCGCGCATGCCATCGTCGTGGGGAGCGTGTTGTCCGACAAGGATGTACGGGTCGAGCAGCGCGATATTTCCGAGCTTCCGCCGGGCTACATGGATGATCCGACGGTCGCGGTCGGACTCACCGCCAGCCGGCCGATTTCGAGCGGGGCCGTCATCACCAATCAATTCTTGGTAGCCGCCAAAGCGGTTCAGCGCGGCCAAACCGTCACGTTGGTCGCCGATGCCGGCGGCTTGAGCGTGCGCATGGCCGGCCGGGCGATGAGCGACGGCCTGGTCAATCAACGGGTTAGGGTCCAAAATCTGTCATCGGGGAAAATCGTGGAGGGCATCGCCCGTTCGGAACAGGTCGTTGAGATTATTTTTCAATAGCCCTTCAGTGAACCACGTCACAGCCGATAACGGACTTAAGAGGGTCGACTTGGTCGTAAATCGTTAAAGTTCATCCAATCCCCGACGATAACGAGGGCAAGGGCGGTTGCTCGCCCTAGGAGAGATTTCGGTGGCGGCAAAAATCAGTGGCTATCCAGCGTCCGAACCGGTCGCGCCCTTGAAGGGCTCGAACCCCGGCAGCGTTGTTGCGGACAAATCGCAGGGCGACGCATCCGCGGCGGCAGCGACGTCGCAGACCGGCGATCATGTCACGTTGACGAGCTCCGCCCGCTCGCTGCAGAAGCTCTCGGAAGCCGTCGCCCAAGCCCCCGTGGTCAATGCCGCGAAGGTGTCTGCGATCAAGCAAGCGGTGAACGGCGGCACCTATCAAGTCGATGCCACTCGGGTCGCGGACAAGATTTTGCAGTTCGAAAGCGGACTGAAGTAGGCCTTGATGAACGAGGATGCGCGTCTCCGTCTCGAGGCTTTACTGGATCGCGAGATTGAAATTGCGCGATTGCTCGCCGCCGCCTTGGACGCCGAGCGCGCCGCTTTGACCGGCGCTTCGTCCGCGACCGTTGAGCACAAGGCCGCCGAAAAAATGCAGCTTCTCGGGACCATCGAAAAGCTCGAGGTCGAGCGTCGCACGCTCGCCGCGGCCGCGGCACAGGGCTTGCCCGGCGCGCGCGTCGCCCGCGGCAGCGGCATTGCGGCGACGGTCGCCGAACGCTGGCGTACGTTGATGGAATTGATGGCCAGTTGTCGTCGGGCGAACGAGATCAACGGCTGCATCATCAATTTGCGCCAAGGGCAGATCAAACAGCTCATCGACATCGTGCGGGGCGGTTCGCCCGTCACCTACACGGCACAAGGAAAAACCTTCGCCCGGGCGCTGCGTGCGCTGGCGAAGGCTTGATCTATGCTGGTCTTAAGTCGTCGCGCCGATGAATCGATCGTTATCCAGCCTGCGGACGGCGTGGACGGGAGCATGACTCTTGCACAGCTTTTCGCCAACGGCCCCATTTTGATCACGTTGCTGGGCGGTACCGGCCGGCGCGTCAAGATGGGCATCGAGGCGCCCGAACAGCTTGCGATTCGCCGCAAGGACATCACGTAATAATTTTGTCCGCCTGTCAGTCGCCGGATGGCCCCGGCCGCCCCGCCTATCCCGTTACTTTACATAAACATTTCGCTTGGCGAGAGGGCTTCGCTAACGGCGATTCGATGTGCATAATGGTTGCTCGCCTCAATAATCAATCAAAGGGACCCGCCCGGATGGAGCGTCGTTTGCACACCCGCCACCGCGCCCGCACGACCGTCTACGTCGTCATGTCCGGGCGCAAGAGCCGGATTTGCAGGGCCAAGAACTTGAGCGCAAATGGTGTGTTCGTCGAGACGGAAAATTTGGGCCTGCGCAAGGGCCAACAGGTGCAGCTCGCCTTCGCGATCAACTTGGGGTTGGTGACGAAAATTCACCGCCGCACCGCCATCGTCGCTCATGTCACGCGCGGCGGCACCGGCCTCATGATGGAGCAGTTCGCCGGCCGCTGAGCGAGCCGATTCCGACCGCGACCGAGTCGATTCCGGCTGGGTCACACCGACCGTGTCGTACCGACCGTGTCGATTCCCGCTAAACTTCCGGCACATGCCACCACCCAGGAGCCTGTCCAAGCATCCCCCGTGGCCGCGACCGCGGCAGATTTCGTTTCAGCCGAGGCGGAGCCGACGTGGTTGGGTGAACACCCAATGAGGAGGCGACAACGACGGATGAAACGAAATCTGCCCGGTCCCGGAGGGTTGGCTTGGTGAGGGGCGTCTGCGGTGTTGCGCGGCTTGGCCGTAGCGCTTACTACGTCCTGCGCCGCGCGCCTTGCATCCACACCCTCACCAAGCCAACGCGGCTCACGGGGAATGCTTGGACAGGCTCCTAGATCCGTCCCGCGCGGATGCCATCCGCATTCGCGGCGCGCGTCAGAACAACCTCAAAAATCTTGACCTCGATATCCCGCTCAACGAATTGATCGTTGTCGCCGGTGTCAGCGGTTCTGGAAAGTCATCCCTGGTGTTCGACACGCTGTACGCCGAGGGCCAGCGCCGCTACGTCGAGACCTTTTCACCCTACGCGCGGCAGTTCTTGGACCGGATGGACAGGCCCCTGGTCGATCGCATCGACGGCATCCCACCGGCGATCGCCATCGATCAAACCAATCCCGTACGCACCTCGCGCTCCACGGTCGGCACCATGACCGAACTCAATGATCATTTGAAGCTGCTGTTCGCTCGTGCCGCAGTTTTGCACTGTCGCGGCTGCGGGAACGCCGTGCGGCGCGATACGCTCGAGACCATCCGCGAAACGCTCGCACAGCGATCTCGCGACAGCGGCGACCCGCGCCTCTTGCTGACCTTTCCCGTCCCCATCCCGAAAAACTTCAGCGAGGCGGAGATCAAGCGGTTGCTCTCGGGCCAAGGCTACACTCGCATCCACGAACAGCGCGCCGACAGGCTGCAGGTCGTGCAGGACCGCTTCCGCTGGCCGGCGGTCGAATCCGCCCGGGCGAGCGAGGCCATAGAAGCCGCGCTCAAAGTCGGCCAAGGACGACTCGACGTCTACCCCCAGAGCGATGGGGGCGCGGAGGCCGCGCCGTGGCGGTTTTCCACCGACCTGCATTGCCCCGACTGCGACATCGGCTACAAGGAGCCCAGTCCGAGCAGTTTCAGCTTCAATTCCCCGATCGGCGCCTGCGAGACCTGCCGCGGCTTCGGCCGCAGCATCGGCGTCGACTATGGCTTGGTCATCCCGGACGCGTCGCTGTCGCTGCGCCAGGGCGCCATCAAACCTTGGCAAACCGCGTCCTACGAGGAATGCCAGGCGGATCTCATGAAGTTCGCCCGCAAACGAGCCATCCCCGTCGATAGCCCCTGGCGTGATCTGACCGACGCAGAGCGCCGCTGGGTGCTCGAGGGCGAAGGCGAGTGGACCAAGCATGTCTGGTACGGCGTGAAGCGATTCTTCGCCTGGCTCGAGACCAAGGCCTACAAAATGCACATCCGCGTGCTGCTCTCGAAATATCGCTCGTACACGGAATGCGCGGCATGCCACGGCGCGCGACTGAAACCCGAGGCGCTGCTGTGGCGGCTCGGCGACCCCGGCCGCAACATTCGCGAATTGATGCTGCTGCCGATCGACGGATGCCGCCGCTTCTTCGACACCCTCGCCTTGCCGGCACCGCTCGATGAGGCCACCGATTTATTGCTCCGAGAAATACGCACGCGCCTCAAGTATTTGGGCGATGTGGGCCTGGGGTACCTCAATCTCGACCGCCAATCGCGCACCTTATCCGGCGGCGAAGTGCAGCGGATCAATCTCACGACGGCTCTCGGCACTTCACTGGTCAACACCCTGTTCGTGCTGGATGAGCCCTCCATCGGCCTGCATGCACGCGATGTCGATCGAATTGTCGGCGTCATGCGGCGTCTGCGCGACGCCGGCAATACGCTGATCGTGGTCGAACATGACCCGAAAGTGATGCAGGCCGCGGATCGTCTGCTCGACATCGGGCCGGGCCCCGGTGAACACGGCGGCGAAATCGTGTTCGACGGATCCATCGCCGAGCTCGCCACGGCAAGCGGCTCGCTCACCGCCGATTACCTGTTTCACCGCAGGCGCGTCGACGTGCCGCAGCCGGCGGCGCACCTCGCTGCCGCCGGGAGCTTGCGCATCGAAGGCGCCGCCGAGCACAACCTCAAGGACATCGATGTCGACATACCGCTGCGACGCCTGGTGTGCGTCACCGGCGTCAGCGGCTCCGGCAAGTCGACGCTGGTGCACGACGTACTGTTCCCCGCGCTCAAGCGCGCCAGGGGCAAGCCCACCGAGAATCCCGGCCGGCATCGGGACTTGCAGGGCGCCGATCTGATCGATGACGTGGTCATGGTCGATCAAAGCCGCATCGGCCGCACCACGCGCTCAAATCCCGCGAGTTATGTAGGCGCCTTCGATGCCATCCGGAACTTGTTCGCCAAAGTGCCGCAGGCGCGGGAGCGCAAATACACCGCCGGAACCTTCAGCTTCAACGCCGGCAACGGCCGCTGCCCCGGCTGCGGCGGCAACGGCTTCGAGCACGTGGAAATGCAATTTCTGTCGGATGTCTACCTGCGCTGCCCCGACTGCGATGGCCGGCGCTATCGGGCGGAAATCCTCGAATGCAAGTTATCGCGCGGCAACTTCGCGCCGTTGAGCATCGCCGATGTGCTCGAGCTCACGGTCTCCGAAGCGCTGGCGGTGTTTCACGCCGACACGGAGGTTTGTGTACGCCTCGCGCCGCTCGCGGAAGTGGGGCTCGATTACCTGCGGCTGGGTCAACCCGTTCCTACGCTCTCGGGCGGGGAGGCGCAGCGACTGAAGCTCGCAGGTCATCTGGCGGAGAATGCGGTGCGCGACCGATCCGCCAAGCCCGTGCAATCCGTGGGGCCTCAAGGGGACGGCGGGTGCGAACGCGGCCCGCTGCGCGGGTCGCTGTTTCTGTTCGACGAGCCGACCACCGGTCTGCATTTCGACGACGTGGCCAAACTCTTGCGCGCCTTCCGGCGACTGATCGCGGCCGGTCACTCGCTCTTGGTCATCGAACACAACCTAGATGTGGTCCGCGCAGCCGATTGGATCATCGACCTGGGTCCGGAGGGCGGCGATGCGGGCGGGGCGGTGGTCGGCGTCGGCACTCCGGATGAGCTCATGCGAATACCCTCTTCGCACACCGCTCGCGCGCTCAAGGAAGCCGTGCCTCCGATGTCGTTCACTCACACGGTACGGGACGCCGAGTCCCTACCGAAGCGCACAGCGGGATCGCAAGCCATCGAAATCCGCGGCGCCCGCGAGCACAATCTGAAGAACATCGATGTGAGCTTGCGGCGCAATCAGTTCACGGTCATCACCGGCGTCTCTGGCAGCGGCAAGAGCACGCTGGCATTCGACATTCTGTTTGCCGAAGGCCAGCGCCGCTATCTCGAGTCCCTCAACGCCTATGCCCGGCAATTCGTTCAGCCCGCATCGCGTCCCGACGTGGATGCGATCTTCGGCATTCCGCCCACCGTGGCGATCGAGCAGCGCACCAGCCGCGGCGGACGCAAGAGCACCGTGGCGACGCTGACCGAGATCTATCATTTCCTGCGCCTGCTGTACGTAAAGCTTGGGCGCCAGTACTGCCCGAATTGCGAAATCCCGATCGAGCCGCAATCCGCCGACGCAATTGCCGCGCGGCTCCTCCGGGACTACCGCGGACGGAAGATTTCACTGCTGGCGCCGCTGATCGTCGCGCGCAAGGGCCTGTACACCGCGCTCGCGAAATGGGCGCGCGGCAAGGGCTTCGGCGAGTTGCGCGTCGACGGCTCGCTTCTGTCCACGTCGAAATGGCCGCGGCTCGATCGCTTCGTCGAGCACAATATCGAACTGCCGGTGGCCACCCTGACAGTGCACGCCGGCCGGGAAGCGGAGCTGCGCGAGGCGCTGGCCGCAGCGCTCGATCACGGCCGCGGCGTGGTGCACGTTCGCAGCGCCGCGACGGGCGCGGGCAGCACCGCGGCGCCGGGCCGTCCCGCGCCCGCGGACAGCGCCGCAGCCGTGTTTTCGAGCAAGCGCGCCTGTCCGAACTGCGGGACCGGCTTTCCCGAGCTCGACCCGCGCTTGTTCTCCTTCAACTCACGTCATGGCTGGTGCAAAAGCTGCTTCGGCACGGGGCTCACGTTGCCCGAGTTCGATGCCGAGCAAAGCGGCGAGGAGGTCCGGTGGCGCGATGCGGTCGAGGCGCCTTACGGGGCACCCGGCGGCGCGCCGCACGGCACACGCGATGGGGCACCGGAGGGGGCACCCGAGGGGGAGCCCGATGGGGCCGGCGCCGCGCCGACGACCTGTCCGGACTGTGCCGGCGAGCGGCTCAATCCCGTGGCGCGCCATGTGCTGTTTCGCGGCCGATCGATCGCGGCTCTCACCCGCCTGCCGGTGCAGGAGTTCGCCGCCGAATTGCGCAAACTCAAGCTGCTCGGGCGCGAACTCGACATCGCCCGTGACCTGATCGCGGAGCTGACCGCGCGCACCCGCTTTTTGTGCGACGTCGGCCTCGGCTACCTGCAGCTCGGCCGCGCCGCTCCCACGCTCTCGGGCGGCGAGGCGCAGCGGATTCGGCTGGCGGCGCAGCTCGGTTCGAATTTACAAGGAGTGTGCTACGTACTGGACGAGCCCACCATCGGTCTACACCCCCGCGACAACATTGCGCTCCTCGACACGCTCGATCGATTGCGCGGCAAAGGCAACACGCTGGTGGTGGTCGAGCACGACGAGGATACGATTCGCCGCGCCGATCACGTGATTGATTTGGGTCCCGGCGCTGGCACGCGCGGCGGCCGCTTGGTGGCGCAGGGCACCGCCACAGAACTCGCCCGCCAGAAAAATTCCGCAACCGGGCGCTGCCTAGCGGAGCCGCTACGGCATTCTCGCGGCCGCCGCCGGACGGTCGACGGCGATACGCCTTCCATTCACATCAGGGGTGCAGCGCTGCACAATTTACGCAAAGTGGACGCCCGCATCCCCCTCGGCCGCTTGAGCGTGATCACCGGCGTGTCCGGGTCCGGCAAATCCTCTCTGGCGCGCGATGTGCTCCTGGGCAATCTCAAGCGCCTGTTGTCGCGCCCCAGCCGTGCGAATCGTGCACCCCGACACGCTTTCGGCGTGGCCGGGTGCGAATCGATCACAGGCTGGCAGTCGATCAGCCGAGTGCTCGAGGTGGATCAAGCACCGATCGGCAAGACCCCGCGTTCCTGCCCCGCGACCTATATCGGTTTTTGGGATGCCATCCGCCGGCTCTACGCGCAGAGCACCGAGGCGCGCATCCGCGGCTTTACGGCGAGCCGCTTTTCTTTCAACACGGCAGGCGGGCGCTGTGAGGCTTGCGAAGGTCAGGGAATGCAGCGCATCGAAATGAGCTTTTTGCCGGACGTGCAAGTGCTCTGCGACGTGTGCGGCGGCCGGCGCTTCAATGCGGAAACGCTCGCCATTTTGTTCAAGGGCAAGAGCATCGGCGAGGTCCTCGGATTGTCCGTGGACGAAGCCGTGGAATTTTTTGCGGCACAGCCCAGCGTGCAGCACCCGGTGAGCCTGCTGGCGGATGTCGGTCTGGGATACCTGAGCTTGGGTCAGCCCAGCCCGACGCTTTCGGGCGGGGAGAGCCAAAGAATCAAACTGGTCACCGAGCTGGCGAAGGTGCGCACCGATGCGCTCGGAATCGACATGGCCCGGCGCGAGGGACAGCACACCTTGTACGTGCTCGACGAACCGACCGTGGGATTGCACATGGCTGACGTCGAGAAGCTCGTGAAGGTTCTGCAGCGTCTGGTCGATGCGGGCAACACGGTGGTCGTGATCGAGCACAATCTGGACGTGATCGCGGAAGCGGATTGGATCGTCGATCTGGGACCGGAAGGCGGCGCGGACGGCGGTCGCGTCGTCGCCCAGGGCGATCCCGACGGCATCTCGCGCAGGCCGAACAAAAGCCACACGGCGCGAATCCTCGGCGAGTTCCTGGCCAAGCGCGGCATACCATGAGCCGCGGGGCGTAGCTCGACATGACTGCCGGCGCCGGCGGCTTGCCGCCCATCACGGCTCCGCTCCTCGCCACTCTCTTGGTCGCGTTCGCCGCGACTTGGGGTGCCGTGGCGCTGTGGTATCAGGCGCCGGGCGGTAGGGCGTCGAAGACCGTGAGCGCGGCGCTGTGGACGGGATTGAATCTCGCCGTGGTGATTGCGCTGTGGCAAGGAAGATTCGCACTCGGATTATCCGGCTTTGCCCTCGCGTTCGGCGGCCTGATCGCATGGTGGCTGCGCCTGGCCCCCTCGAACGACCGGCTTTGGGCCGACGATGTCGCGCAAATGACGAGCGGCACGGTCGAGGGCAACCGCGTCACCTTGCACAATGTGCGCAACTTCGCCTGGCGTACCGAGACCGACCGCACCCAGCGCTGGGAAACACGCTGCTACGACCTCGAACACCTCAATTCGGTTGACATGATCATGTCGTACTGGTCCCGCCGCAGCATCGCACACATGCTGATCTCGTTCGGCTTCGACGACAGCGACCACGTCGCTTTCTCCGTGGAGGTCCGCCGCGAGAGGCACAAAGGCTATTCGGAGATCGGCGGCTTCTTCAAGGAGTTCGAGCTCAGCGTCATCGCCGCCGACGAGCGCGACGTCGTGTACGTGCGCACCAACGTGCGCGGCGAAGACGCATATCTGTATCGGGTCCGGCTGCCGCCGCCTGCGATGCGTTCATTGTTTCTGGCTTATATCAATGAAGCAAATCGTCTCGTGCAGGCACCGCGTTTCTACCACACCGTCACCGGCAATTGCACGACGCTCGTTTACCACATGATGAAGCGCATCATCGGGCATCTGCCGTTCGACTACCGCGTGCTGCTTTCGGGATATATGCCCGAATACGTCTACCGCGTCGGCGGCCTCGACCGGCGCTATCCGCTCGAGGAGCTGCGTGCGCTCGGCTACATCAGCGAGCGCGCCAAGCAAGCGGATCGAAGCAATACCTTCTCGGCGGATATCCGGCGAGGCGTGCCGAACCTGCCGGACGTCAGCGAGGATCCGGAGTCAGCGCCAGCACCTCATCGATAGTGGTCAGCCCGAGGGCCACTTTCTCTGCCCCCGCCTCGCGCAGTGGGCGCATGCCACCCTCGATTGCCAACCGCCGCAATTCCTCGAGCTCGGGGTTTGTGGCAATGGCGGATTGCAAGGACGCGCCGATCGGCATGAGCTCATAGACGCCGCTGCGGCCGCGAAAACCAGTCTGCCGGCATTCCAGACAGCCGACTCCCCTGTACACCTTGGCAGGCATGGGCACAGCGTCCCCGATGCCGAGCTCGTTCCAGGACTTGCCGGTCATCGCCAAGGGCGCTCTGCAATCCGGGCAAAGCGTGCGCACCAGGCGCTGCGCGAGCACCCCGATCAAGGTGGCCTTGATCAAATAGGCGGGCACACCCAGCTCCAGGAGTCTGATGACCGCTGAGGGGGAGTCATTGGTATGGAGCGTGGAGAGCACCAGATGGCCGGTGAGCGCCGCCTGGACCGCCACCTCGGCCGTCTCACGATCGCGAATCTCGCCGATCATGATGATGTCCGGATCCTGTCGCAGCAGCGCGCGGACCCCATCCGCAAAGCTCAGATCGATGGTGGGTTGCACTTGCATCTGGTTGAAGCTGCCGTCGATCAGCTCGATCGGATCCTCAATCGTGCACACATTGACCTCGGCAGTGGCCAGCTCCTTCAGCGAGGCGTAGAGGGTCGTGGTCTTGCCCGATCCGGTAGGTCCGGTCACCAGCACGATGCCGTGCGGCTGCTCGAGCATTCCTTTCCAGACCGCGGATTCCTCGGCCGAGAAGCCGAGTCGACCGAAATTCTGCACCACCACGTCGGGATTGAAGATGCGCATGACGAGCTTTTCGCCAAAGGCCGTGGGCAGCGCCGAGACTCGCAATTCGATCTCCTTGCCGTCGGGTGAGCGGGTGCGGATGCGCCCGTCCTGGGGACGGCGTCTCTCCGCCACGTCCATCCGGCCCAGAATCTTGATGCGGCTGGTGATTGCCGGCACCGCGGGTGCCGGCAGCTGGTACACGTCGTGCAGGATGCCGTCGATCCGAAAGCGCACGTTGCCGGTGTCGCGGCGCGGTTCGACATGGATGTCGCTGGCGCGCGAGTCAAACGCGTACTGCAGCAGCCAGTCGACAATGGCCACGACGTGCTGATCCTCGGCCGAGAGCTTTCCCGCGCGGCTGAGCTCGGTCAGTTGCTCGAGGTTTCCGAGATCCGTGGGCGCCAGCCGAGAACGTTCCTCCCCGGTAATCTTGATCGAGCGCGCCACCGTATAGAATTCCACCAGATAGCGGTCGATATCGAGCGGGTTGGCGCAGACCCGCTTCAGCGGTACTTTGAGCGAGGGCTCCAGATCGCGCAGCCACTCCATGGCAAAGGGATCCTTGACGGCAAATACGATGCCCGACGGACTGTTCTTGATCGGCAGGATCCCGCTGCGCAACGCGTAGGCATAGGGTACGACGCTGGTCAGACTCGGCACATCCAGCTTGAGCGGATCGATGCGCAGATACGGCAGGCGCGCCCGGCTCGCGAGCCATTGCGTCAATGCTTCCAGAGTGAGCTTGCGCCCTTCGGTGCGCCGATCGGGCCATTCCTGGCCCGCGGCGACGACCAGCGGATGCTGATGTGTGCCGTCTTTGTTCGGCGGGGGATTGACGACGCTGCGTGCCGCCGCCACCGAGATCAGCCCGGCCCTGAGCAATTCATGAAGCAGCCAGCGCAGGGTCAGCGCAGTCGGATCGGTCTTGAGGGCGCGCAGGCGCGCAGTCTCTGAGGAGGAGCGAGTCATGTTGGTTACGCTTGCCGCTCGGGCGCCGCACGCTCAAAAGCCGGTATCTGCCGGCACGCCGCCTCGATCGCCACGATGCGCGGATACGGAGCAAGGTCCACCGCGAGACGCCGGGCGTTGAACACCTGCGGAACCAGGCACACGTCCGCCAGGCCGGGGACGTCGCCATGGCAGAAGCGGCCGGCGGACGAATCGCGCGCCAGCATGTTTTCGAGGGCCTCAAACCCGGCCTGGACCCAGTGGTGATACCACGCGTCACGCGCACCGCGGTCGAGCCCAAGCCGGCCTTCGAGATACTGCAGCACCCGCAGGTTGTTCAAGGGGTGCACATCACAGGCGATGAGCTGGCAAAGCGCACGCACGCGGGCGCGCGCGGCGGGCTGCGCCGGGAGCAACGGCGGTTGCGGGAACATTTCCTCGAGATACTCGATGATGGCGATCGACTGCGTGAGTACTTGGCCGTCGTCCAGGCTCAGCGTGGGCACGAAGCCTTGCGGATTGATCTTGAGGAAATCATGCTGCCGCTGCTCACCGCGGCGCAATTGTACGTTGACGGTGGTCACCTCGAGATCCTTCAATGCAAGCGCGATGCGCACGCGGTACGAGGCGGAGCTCAGCGGATAACCGTAGAGAATCATACGCGCGCATGATAGCGTCAAATACGCCGGCTTACGTTCCCCCCGGCGCGACGCAGCGCACACTTTTGAACTCGCCCGCGAGCTCGGTTGCCGCCGTGACCAGCAGGGTCATATCCACGCCCACTGCAAGAAACAGCGCGCCCATCGCCAAGTACTCGCGCGCGAGCTGCCGATCGCCGGTCAGGGTACCGGCCGCTTTCCCGGCGCTCTTGACGGTGACGATGCCCTCGGCAATCGCTCCTCGCACCGCCGGGTCCGACGGCCTGCCGACCAAACCCATGGACGCCGCCAAATCGGCCGGACCGAAGAACACGCCGTCCACGCCATCCACCTTGGCTATTGCCTCGAGATTGCGCAGTCCTTTGACCGACTCCACCTGCACGAGCACGCACATCTCGGCGTCCGCATGCTGTGCGTAACGATCGATCTGATTCCAGCGTGATGCGCGCGTCGTCGCGCTGGCCACACCACGGATTCCGCGGGTCGGATACCGGGTGGCCGCCACGACGAGCGCGGCCTCATCGGCCGTCTCGATCATCGGCACGACCAGGGTTTGCGCACCGAGGTCGAGGTACTGTTTGATCACTTCCACGGCGCCGCGCAGCGGTCGCACGATCGGGTGTACCGGATACGGTGCAACGGCCTGCAACAGCGGCAGCACGCTGCGCGGGTCGTTCGGCGAATGCTCGGCATCGAACACCAGGCAGTCGAAGCCCGTGCTCGCGAGGAGTTCTGCCGCGGAAGGATCAGCCGTTCCGACCCACAGGCCGATTTGCCGCTCGCCGTTGCGCAGCGCTCGTTTGAATGTATTCACGGGCATTTGCACGGCTATTCTCCTAGGAGCCTGTCTGACTAATGATGCGCCTAGACGAAACGCAGCGAAATATTGCCGAGCCGTCCGTAGTCCGCATGCAGCACGTCCCCCGCTGCCACGTGGGTGGGTCTGGTAAACGAGCCGCTCAAGACGACGTCGCCGCGGTTGAGTTGCTCATCGTAGAACGCAATCTTGTTGGCAAGCCAGGCCACACCGGTGGCTGGATGATCGAGCACCGCCGCCGCCAGTCCCGTTTCTTCGATGACCGCGTTCTTGTACAGGAGCGCGCCCGCCCAGCGCAGGTCGACGGCGTCGGGCTTCACCGGCCGCCCGCCGAGAACGATGCCGGCATTCGCCGCGAAGTCGGCGATGGTATCGAACACCTTGCGCGGCAGACGCGTATCGCGGTCGAACTGCTCGATGCGGGCATCGATGATTTCGAGCGCAGGCATCACATATTCGGTCGCTTGCAACACCTCGAACAGCGTCACGCCGGGACCTTTCAGATCTCGCCCCAGCACGAAGGCAAGCTCCGCTTCGACGCGCGGCGCAATGAAGCGCAGAAACGGAATGTCGCTGCCCGTATCGAAGAACATGTCATCCATCAGAGGGGCATAGTCGGGCTCGCTGATCTGCGATGCCTGTTGCATCGCCCGCGATGTGAGCCCGATCTTGCGCCCTCTGATCGTTCGACCGTCCGCCATTTCCAGCTTGACCCATTCGCGCTGAATGGAGTATCCGTCCTGCACGGTCATGCCCGGGTGCTCGGCGGAAAAGTGGCGCAGTTGAGTCCGGCTCTTGCGGGCGTCGTACAATCGCTTCGCAAGCATGCGGATGGTTTCTGGCGACAGCATGGGAAACTCGCTCTCGATTCGTAAATCGCTCTCGATCGGTATGCGCTAGCGCGAACTATTCATGAACGATCCGCATTCTCATGCACGAAGGCTAGATCGGATAGGTATTTTCCGGACCGCCGTGAATCCATTGCGCTACGCAGTCCCTGCTGCGCGCAAGCCCTGGGTGGCCATCCATGGCCACCCGCGCGACGCATGCGTCGCGCCCGTGGAGGCTGCGGGAAAAACTTGCGACGCGATGCAATCCTGCATCGCTGCAAGCCGGGGTTCGCCATCCCTGGCGAACCCGCTCGGCGCATGCGCCGAGCCCTGTTTTTCACGCTCCGGAAAATACCTATCCGATCCAGCCTTTTTCCAGCTTCTCTGTCGTTCATGAATACCCAGGCTAGGTCTTTTTCAAACGCGCGTGCAAATTATTGTGCTTGAGCGTGCCGCTTTCGCTGAATTCGATGAATTCGAGCGATAGGGCCAAGCCCCGCTCCGCGTATTGCGCTGCGAAGTGCGTCTTCATGATGTCGAACAAACCGTTGCAGGTCGCTCCTTTGGCGGCAGCGCTGCGTCCGGCGCCGATCTTGAGAATGGCGTGAACGAACCCGGCATCTTCCATGCTGCCGTCGGCAATGCAATAGTCATCGCACGCAATGGCGCGCACCCGCACGCCGCCCGGCGGAAACACGGGCTGCCCCTCGACCTCGAGCCCCGTCATGTATTGCGCCAGCTTGCGGCACAGCTCGCCGAACCGGCCGGCCGCGCGCAGATTGGAGCTGTATTCCAGCGTCATGTGCGACATGTCTAGGTCCCGATGCTCAAGTCTACGTCCCCGATGCTCATGGCGGCGATCGTGCATCCCACGGCGAACGCGGGTATTGCCCGGTAGTACTGCAGCGTGCCGCGACCCCTGGCCGCGGCTGCAACCGCGATGAAGGTACGAATTTCGAATCCGCCTTGCCCGGCGTCCCGATAGGTTGCCTCGTCGGTGTAGGATAACAGCGCTTGCTTGTCGTTGGCTTGCCAGCGTTCGAGGAACTCCCGATCCCAGACCTCATTGATCTTTCCGGAATCCGGCGTCGCCGGCCAATGCGAGATTCCGCCCGTGCCCACGAGCGCAATGCGTTCCGGGAGCGACTCCGCGGCGCGACGCAGCGCCTCGCCGAATGTCCAAGCGCGGTGCAGCGGAGCCAACGGGGGTCCCTGGCAGTTGATGTTCATCGGAATGATGGGCAGATCGTAGCGCGGCGTCAGGAAATGCAGCGGCACCATGATGCCGTGATCGAATTTCCACTCTTCAGCGTACGCGAGATCGACGGTCTGCATCATCTCGCGAATCAGCCGCCTGGAAAGCGCCGCGTTCCCGGGAACCGTGGTGCGCGCTATGCCCAGCCATTGCGGATCCTCGATCGGGCCCTCGTAGCGGTCCGCCATTCCCACAGCGAATGACGGCATATTGTTCATGAAGAAATTGGCGAAGTGCTCCGCCGCGACCACGATCAGCGCCTCGGGGCGCGCAGCCTGCAAGCGCTCCGCCATACCCCGATAGGCGCCGTGGAATTCGTGCGCGACGCCCGGATCGACCAAGTGCACGCGCCCCGTGATGCCGGGCGCGTGACTCGCGATTCCCGCGAACACGAGACTCATACGCCGGCCACTTTCTCGTCCAACCCCGTCGTCATGTGGTAAAGGCCGGCGCGTACCGGACCATACTTGCTCACGCCTGTGCGCATCGCAGCGATGTAGTCGGCCCACGGCATACCGAGAAACGCCGCGTAATGCATCAGCAGCTGGCCGTTGGCGCCCAGCACATAGAGTAATCCGATATCGCGCGTTGCAATCGCGCCGCGCTCCTCCGCGGTGAGGTCATAGCGGTCCAATACCCCGGCGAGATCCTCGTGGTATTGCCGCTGAACGGCGCGGTCGCGATTGATCTCGAAAAGAAATTTCTGCATTTGATACAGGCTCACCGTCTAAGCTCCCCAGCGTGGAATAGGGTGCGACCCCAAACTGACACAGACATTCTTCGGCTCGAGGAACACCTCGTAGCTCCAGGTGCCGCCTTCGCGGCCGGTGCCCGACGCCTTCGTGCCGCCGAAAGGCTGGCGCAGGTCGCGTACGTTCTGGCTGTTGACGAAGCACATGCCGGCCTCGATCGCGGCGGCCACCCGGTGCGCACGGCTCAAGCTCTCGCTCCAGACGTAGCTGGAGAGCCCGTACGGGGTGTCGTTCGCTTTGGCGACCGCATCGGCCTCGTCCTTGAATGGAATCAAACAGGCCACCGGGCCGAAAATCTCTTCCTGGGCGATGCGCATGCGATTGTCCACATCCGCGAAAACCGTAGGCTTGACGAAATTTCCCTTCTTCAGGGCGCCCGCCAGCGCCGGCGCATCCACGCCGCCGCACAGCAGGGTCGCGCCTTCCTTGGAGCCCAGCTCGATGTACCTGCGTACCTTCGCCAGATGCTCGGGACTGATCATGGGTCCCATGATGGTCTCATCATCCAGCGGATCGCCGACGCGGATGCGCCGCGCGCGTTCGGTGAATTTTGTGACGAAATCCGGGTAGATCGATTGCTGCACCAAAATGCGCGAGCCCGCGGTACAACGCTCCCCGTTGTTGGAAAAAATCATGAACACCGCGGCGTCCAGCGCGCGCGCAAAATCCGCGTCGTCGAAGACGACGAAGGGGCTCTTGCCGCCCAATTCCATCGAGAATTTCTTCAAGCCCGCCGCTCTTACGATGCGATTTCCGGTCGCGGTCGAACCGGTGAAGGAGATCGCCCGCACATCGGGATGGCGGCACAGCGGCTCGCCCGCTTCCACCCCGTAGCCGTGGACGACATTGAGCACTCCGGGGGGAATCCCCGCCTCCAAGGCCAGTTCTCCCAGACGCGCCGCCGTCAGCGGGGAAAGTTCGCTCATTTTCAGCACGGCGGTATTGCCGAACGCGAGCGCAGGCGCGACCTTCCAGGTCGAGGTCATGAACGGCACATTCCAAGGCGAGATCAACGCGCACACGCCCACCGGATTGAACAGGGTGTAGTTGAGGTGCGTGGGAGTCGGATACGTGTGACCGTCGACACGCACGCACATCTCCGCGAAGTAGTAAAAGTTATCGGCCGAGCGCGGCACGAGCTGCTTGGCCGTCTGCGCGATCACCTGGCCGGTGTCCTGCGTTTCGGTCTTTGCCAGATCGGGAACCTGAGCCGCGATCAGATCGCCGAGCCGGCGCAGCAGGCGCGCCCGCTCCGCCGCGGGCTTGCCCGCCCATTTGGGGAACGCGTTCTTGGCGCCGAGCACCGCGGCATCGATCTCCTCCGGTCCCCCGCGCGCGACTTGCGCCAGCACCTCCTGCGTCGCGGGATTCACGGTCTCGAAGTACTGCGCGCCGGCGACCGCGGCACCCTCGATCAAATGTTCGATTCGCACTCCTGCTCCTAGCAACGGGCGAAGGCCGCATCCGCGACGATCGTATTCGCGAGCCGCCCCAAGCCATCGATTTCACAGACGATGTCATCTCCCGGCATCACGTTGAGCACGCCCTGCGGCGTTCCCGTGAGAATGACATCGCCCGGCGCCAAAGTCATGAACGAACTCAAATACTCGATCAGATGCGGTATGTCGAAGATCAAATCCCGCGTGTTGCCCCGCTGGGTCAGCGTGCCGTTGACGAAGGTGCGCAAATCGAGGTTTGACGGCTCCGCCACGTCCTCGGCGTCCACGAACCACGGACCCAAGACGGTGGCGCCGTCGCGATTCTTGGCGCGCATGTTGGGGCGATACCAATTCTCCAGATAGTCGCGAAACGCGTAGTCGTTGGCGATGCAATAGCCCGCCACGTGCTGCATCGCCTGAGAGCGCGCCACACGCTTTGCGTGCCGGCCGATGATCACGGCGAGCTCGCACTCATAATGCATGAAACGCACATCAGGCGGCCGGCGGGTTGCGCCGCGGTGGCCGAGCAGAGTTCCCGGTCCCTTGAGAAAGACGAGCGGCTCGTCCTGGGGGTTGAATGCCAATTCCTTGGCGTGATCGGCATAATTCAAACCCAGAGCGATCACCGTGCCGACTTCGAAGGGAGGCAGCCAGACGACCTCCTTCTCAGAGAGCACTCGTCCATCCGCGAGGCGCACCTTGGGCTCGCCGGCGCTCTGCAGCGGCGTCGCCTCGTGAAGCGCACCGGCGAAAGCCACTCGCGCACGCCTCATGCGCCCGCCACGAAGGAGTTGCTGAGCGTGCCCAAGACATCGGCCTCCATGGCGACGGTTTGGCCGGCGCGCACCCGCGGCGCCGGCGCCGCCGCTCCCGTCGCGAGCACATCGCCCGGCGCGAGCGTCATGAATTCCGTTACGTCGGCCAGCAATCGGGCCACCGAACGCACCAGATCGGCGGTACTCATCGTTTGCGCCAGGGCACCGTCGACGTAGGTGCGAATGGTGAGCGCGTTCGGATCTGCTACCCTCGCGCGCGGCGTGACCCGGGGGCCGAGCGGACAGAAGCCGTCGCGCGCGTTATAGCGCACCGGCGGACGGTAGTAATTCGTGTGTGGAATGCTCACGTCGTTGACGATGAGATAACCGGCCACATGGTCCAGGCCCCCGGCTTCGGACACGTTGCAGGCGGTGCGCCCGATGACGATCCCCAAACACGCGGCCACCTGCAACTCCGCGACGCCGAAGTCGGAGGCCGCCGCCGGGATTTCGACGGGCTCTCCGCTGACCGCCAGCGTATTGCGCGGTTTCACATAAAGCACCGGCGCGCGCGGCGGCGCGTTGTAGGGCGGCAGCGCGAGCTCGCCGTCGAGCGCCGCGAGCGCGCTGCGGTGATTCAGCAATGTGCCGTACACCGTGCCGCTTAAGCGGAAGGGCGCTACGTCAACGGGAATTTCGCACCTCGCCCACGCCAAGCTCTTTCGCTCCAAAGGTTCCGCGGCCTAAAAAAGGTGGTGGTGGTGGTCCGCCGATTCGCCGCCGCGCGAGTGCGGAATGTTGACGGCCAGGTGATGTTCCTGTGAGGCCGCCGCGATCTCGCGCCAAGCTTTCGATCGCTTTCCCTTGGGGTCGTACTCGACCTCGAATCCCCACGCGCGATCCCAGGTCTTCTCGTCCTTCAACGCCTTCAGCCGGCGGGCGACGGCCTCCCCGTCCCGCGCATGCAGTTCGAGCGTGCGTGCGCCTACACCGTGCACGATGGCCATGAGGTGCTGATCTTCGCACTCGAGCGCCTCGCGGATCACCCGGCTCAAAACCAGCAAGTGTTGACTCTCGTGCGCGCCGATTCGGCCGGACGGATCGACCGAATGCGCCGCGGCGTCGATTGCAATCGACACGTGATACGGGTAGTCGGCAAATTTCAGGCGCTTCTCGAGCGTGGTATTGACCGTGATGACGGCGCTCTGCCCGCTCGTAGGGAACCTATGGCGGCAGACAACCCAAGTGTCGTAGTCGGTGTCCGGCACGAAGGGACCCTCTTTGAATACGCGGCTGACTTCGAGAGAGCCTTACGCCACCTCGAACAGTCCCGCCGCCCCCATCCCGCCGCCGATGCACATCGTGACCACGACGTACTTGACGCCGCGCCGCTTGCCCTCGATCAGCGCATGTCCCACGAGGCGCGAGCCGCTGACGCCGTAGGGATGTCCAACGGCGATCGCGCCGCCGTCGACATTGAGCCGCTCATCGGGAATCCCCAAGCGGTCGCGGCAATAGATCACTTGCACCGCGAACGCCTCGTTCAGTTCCCACAAGCCGATGTCCTCGACCTTGAGTCCCTCCTTGGACAACAGTTTGGGCACGGCAAAAACCGGCCCGATGCCCATCTCGTCGGGCTCGCATCCCGCCACCTGGAAGCCGCGAAAGATACCGAGCGGCGTGAGGCCCTTCTTCTCGGCGCGTTTTGCATCCATCACGATGCACATCGACGCGCCGTCGGAAAACTGACTGGCATTGCCGGCGGCGATCACGCCGCCCGGCACGGCGGGGCGGATCTTCGCCACCCCTTCATAGGTGGTGTCGGGACGAATTCCTTCATCCGCCGCCAGGGTCACTTCGCGGGTGCCGACCGTGCCGGCATTTTGATCGGCGACGGCCATGGTCGTGGTCAAGGGGACGATTTCTTGCTGAAAACGTCCCGCCGCCGCCGCCGCCGCCGCACGCAGCTGGCTCTTGACGCCGTACTCGTCCTGCACCTGTCGTCCGATCTTGTAGCGCTTCGCCACGGTCTCCGCCGTCTGCAGCATGTTCCAGTAGACTTCCGGCTTGTGCTCGACGACCCATCGCTCTTTGAGCATGCGGGTGTTGGCCTGGTTCTGGATGCAGGAAATCGATTCCAGGCCGCCGGCCGCGTAGATCTCCCCTTCGCCCGCGATGATGCGCTGGGCCGCGAGCGCAATCGTTTGCAGCCCCGAGGAACAAAACCGGTTGATGGAGAGTCCCGCCGTGGTGACCGGACAGCCGGCCCGCAGGCCCACTTGCCGCGCCACGTTCATGCCGGACGCGCCTTCCAGGAACGTCGCGCCGACGATGACATCCTCGACTTCAGCCGGATCGATGCGCGCGCGTGCGATCGCATGCTGCAATACGTGGCCGGTGAAAGTTACGGGATGGGTCATATTGAGCGAGCCTCGCCAGGACTTCGCGAGTCCGGTGCGGGCGGTCGAAACGACAACGGCGTCGGTCATGAGTGATTTCCCCAGCTGGCGAAGCTTCGATCCTCGCCTGCAAGTTTTTTCAGCAGCGGCGCGGGTTCCCAGGCATCCGGCTGATAACCCTTCGCGAAGCCGTGCATGGCGCGCAGGATGTTCGGCAGTCCGACGGTATCCGCGTAGAACAGCGGGCCGCCCCGAAAATCGGGAAAACCATACCCCGCGATATAGACCACATCGATGTCCGAGGCGCGCAGCGCGATGCCCTCCTCGAGGATATGTGCGCCCTCGTTGATCAGCGAATACAGCGCGCGCTCGACGATTTCCTCGTCGCTGATCTTGCGGCGCGTGAGCCCGAGGCGCGCCGATTCTTCCAGAACTATTTGCGTGACGAGATCCGACGGAATCGCAGTTCGATCGCCGGGCTTGTAATCGTACCAACCGGCGCCGGTCTTCTGGCCGAATCGTCCCAGCTCGCAGATGCGATCGGGAATCTTCGAATAAACGACGTCGGGATGCTCGAGGTAGAGCCGTTTGCGGATGGACCAGCCGATGTCGTTGCCCGCGAGGTCGCTGACCCGAAACGGTCCCATCGCAAAGCCGAATTTCTCGAGCGCTTTGTCGATTTGCTGCGGCAGCGCGCCCTGGTCCAGCAAAAAACCCATCTGACGGGAATATGCGCCGAGCATGCGATTGCCGATGAACCCGTCGCAAACGCCGGCGACGACGCCGATTTTCTTGATTTGCTTCGCAATAGCGAGGCTCGTTGCGATCACATCCTTGGCGGTTTTTGCGCCGCGAACGATTTCGAGAAGTTTCGTGACATTGGCGGGACTGAAGAAGTGCAGCCCCACCACATCCTCGGGGCGGTGGGTGAAATTCGCGATCTTGTTCAAATCCAGGGTCGAGGTGTTCGACGCGAGAATGGCCCCCGCCTTCGCTGTCGCATCGAGCGTCTCGAACACCTGCTTCTTGACCTGCAAATCTTCGAACACCGCCTCGATGACGAGATCCGCGTTCCTGATGTCCTCATACGACAGCGTACCTTTGATCAGCCCAAGCCGTTTGTCGAATTCTTCGGCAGTCAGCCGCCCCTTCTTCAGCGTACTCTGGTAATTGCTCTTGACGACGCCCAAGCCCCTGTCGAGGGCCGACTGAGCCGTTTCGAGCACGGTGACCGGTAATCCCGCGTTGGCAAAGTTCATCGCAATGCCGCCGCCCATGGTGCCGGCGCCGATGACCGCAACCGACTTGATCCCGCGCACCGGCGTGCTCGACGGCACGTCCGGAACCTTGGCCGCTGCGCGCGTGGCAAAAAACGCGTGCCGCAATGCTTTCGATTCCGTGGAATTCACGAGTTCCACGAATGCGGCCCGCTCCAGCTTCATCCCCTCGTCGAAGGGCTTGAGCACCGCCGCCTCCACGGCATCGATGCATTTGCCGGGAGCGGGATAGTTCTTGGCGAGCGCGGCGACGGCGCCGCGCGCGAAGTCGAAGAAAGCCTCAGCGTTGGGGAAGTCGATGGTGATGTCCCGCGCTTTTTTCAGCGGCAACTTGTCGTCGACGACGTGCTGGGCGAAGGCGAGCGCCGCCGGTCGCACATCGGTCTCGACCACCGAGTCCAATAATTTCGTCTTCGCCAACTCGCGGGCGGCGACCGGAGTGCCGCCGACGATCATGTTCAAGGCGCGCTCAGGGCCTACCAGGCGGGGCAATCGCTGCGTGCCGCCCGACCCCGGCAGAATCCCGAGCTTCACCTCGGGCAACCCCAGCTGCGCGGCAGCCGACGCCACCCGGTAGTGGCAGCTCATGGCCAACTCCAAGCCGCCGCCGAGCGTCGTGCCGTTGAGTGCGGCAATCACGGCTTTGGGAAAGCTTTCGATCAGCGCGCACAGATCCGGGAGGTTCGGAGCGGCGAGCGCCTGCGGTAATCCGAATTCGCCCACATCCGCTCCTCCGCAAAAGGTCGCTGCGGCTCCGGTAATGATCACCGCGCCGATCGATGCGGCATTCGCGGCGCGCTCCAATCCATCGGCGATCGCCTTGCGCACAGGCAGACTGAGCGCATTCACGGGCGGGCTGTTCAGGGTAATGACGGCGACGGGGCCGTGTGAAGTATAGTCGGCAAATGCCATGCGCACTCCTTGTTAGACCCGTAAGTATACTGCGTTGTTGAAGCCGACTCGGTCCTCGATGCCGTTGCGTTCGGTTGTCCTGCTCTCAGCCGCCCTGCTCGCGATCTGGTACGTCGGCATCCTGGGGCGCGGCTATTGGACCCCGGATGAGCCACGCGAGGCGGACATTGCGTGGCGGATGAGTTGGCAGCCCGATAAGGCGGTACCGTTGCTGGCGGGCGAGGCGTTTTGCGAAAAGCCGCCGCTGACCTATTGGGCCGCCGCCGCGGCAATCAAACGCTTCGGCGACAGTGCGTGGGCGGCACGCTTGCCCAATGTGCTGTATGCGCTGATCACGGCGCTCAGCGTCTATCTTTTGGCGCGGCGCAGCGTCGATTCGATGGCCGGGCTCATCGCCGCCGCAGCGATCAGCACCTTCCTGCTCTCCTACCAAGTCGCCATTTGGCTTGCGACCGACGCGCCGTTGCTCGCCGCCGTCGCCGTGGCGTTGCTCGGGGCCTACGTCGGCTTTTATGCCAAGGCGTCAGGCGAGCGGCTGCGCGGCTATTCATCGATGCACGCAGCCCTCGCCGTGGGGTTCTTGAGCAAGAGTGCCGCAGCGTGGATGGTGCCGGCGCTCGCCATCGTCACACTGGCCATTTGGGAGAGGCGCTGGCGCGAATTATTCCGTTGGGAACTTTATGCCGGCCTCGCTCTTCAGGCCCTCGTCATTCTCACCTGGGTCTGGTTCGTCTACACAGGTCCGGACGGCCCGGCTCACCTCAAAGTGTTTTTTTGGAACAATCTGGTCGGGCGTTTCACCCACATCGAGGCGCCGCGGGAATTGCAATACGCGACGGCGCACCGCAATTCGCCCGGCAAGTACCTGCTCGAGCTGCCGATGTACCTCTGGCCGTGGACTCTGCTCGTCGCGGCCGCTGCGCGGCGCGCCTTCCGGCAACGTCGCGCGGGGTTCGATGAGCTGCGGCCGGTACGCTTTGCGCTGGCCAGCTCGCTGCCGGCGCTCGCCGTGCTGTCCGTGGCGGCAACTGCGCGCAATATCTATTGGGCGCCCGCGCTGCCGGGCGTGGCGCTGCTGCTCGGTTGGTGGGGGCGCGAGGCCGCCGGGGGCGCCGACCGCTGGGACGTGCGCGCCGTGCGCGGCACTGCGGCGCTGCTATTGTTCGCGGTGCTCGCATTTGCCGCCGCTTTGGCGCTGGTCGGCGTCGATTCGTGGGACAGCATGAGCACGCGCTCAGGCTTCGTCGTGATTTCCACAGTCGGTCTTCTCGCGGCGGCCGCGCTCGCCGTTCATGCGGGCACGGCGGCCGGTCGCGGCAGCATGCTGCGCGGACAATTTGCTCTGCTGCTCGCGTACTGTGCCCTATTGGCCGGGCCGGCGTCTCAGCTGTATCGGCAAGTGGACACGTGGCAGAACCTGGCGAAGATCGGACGCGCGATCGAGGCCGACGCTGCCGGTAAGCCCTTGATCTTGTTTGCGCCGGATGAGACAACGCGCGCGCTGATCGATATGTACGTTCGCACCTCCGTCGGACTCATCGCAGGGCCGATCGACCCGGTGTCGATCGAGCAGTTGAACGAGAAAATTGCGAGCGAACCGCGAGCCTTGGTGGCGGTGCAGCTGCCCGGTAGGGAGATCACCCGGACGGTTCAGCGTGTCGCGAATCAGTTCGGTCTTGAAGTCGGTCAAGCGCAAGATTCCGCCAAGGACCCGCCCGCATGGGCGTTGGCGTCAAAGTTGCGAATTGCACGCTACTACGCACTGCCGAATGGGCGCCGGTACGCCTTGCTGGAAGAGATCCGCTGAGCGGCTCTGCCGGGCGTCAAGCCCGCGCGATGGTGTCGCGAAAGACCTTCTCGTACATCACGACCTGCCGTTCCCAGGAAAAATCTTTCAGCATCGCGTTGTGCATCAACCGCCGCCAGCTCTGCTCGTCCGCGAACCAATCGAGCGTCGTATTGAGCGCCCACGCTACCGCCTGCGCGTCATAGTCCTTGAACACGCACCCGGTACCGACGCCCGTGGCCGGATCGTAGTGCTCGACCGAATCCGCAAGGCCGCCCGTTTGGCGCACGATGGGGATGGTCCCGTACCGCAGACTGTACATCTGATTCAGGCCGCAGGGTTCATAGTGGGACGGCATGAGAAACATATCGCTGCCCGCTTCGATCTGGTGGGCCAGCGATTCGTCATAGCCCGCGCGAAACACGACGCGCCCCGGGAAGCGCCGGGCTAGGGATTCAAAGAAGCTCTCGTAACGCTCATCACCGCTTCCCAGCACCAGGCAGCCGAAATCCCGCTCCTCAAGCACTCGCGGCAATGCATCGATGAGAAGATCGATGCCTTTCTGCGCCGTGAGCCGCGTCACCATGCCCACCAGCGGAGTTTGCTGCAGGTCCCGAAGATGCGCGGTCGCGAGCAAGCGCTGCTTGTTGCTGAACTTGCCGTGCATATCCTCCGCGGAGAAGTGCACGGTCAAATGCCGGTCATGCCGAGGGTCCCATTCCCGGTAATCGACCCCGTTCAGTATCCCGACGACCGGGTCCGCGCGCGCCCGCAAGGTCGACTCCATGCCCATGCCGACCGGCGCCTCGCAGATCTCGCGTGCATAGGTCGGACTGACCGTCGTCACCGTATCGGCAAATTTTATTCCGGTTTTCAAGGAGTTGATGACGCCGTGAGCCAGATCCGCAGCATCCAGCTGCGCTTCGGCAGCCCCCAAACTCAAGTCGCCGACGAAGGCGCGCGGAACGATGCCCTGATAGCCGATATTGTGAATCGTCAACACAGAGCGCGAATGGGCGAACAGGGGTACAGAGGAGTAAACGCTCTTCAAGTACAAGGGCAAGAAAGCCGAATGCCAATCGTTGCAATGAAACACGTCCGGCGCGAAACCGAGGCGCAGGCAACTCTCCATGGCGGCGCGCGTGAGCAGCAGGAAGCGTCTATGGTCGTCGGGATCTGCGGTATAAATCGTGGGGCGGTCGAACAGCTCCGGGCAATCGATGAAGTACAACGCGGTACTCGTACCCGGCAAGCTTGTGGTCCGGACCGAGAACGCATAGACCCGGGTGCCGACGGTAACCCCTACATTCTGCACGCCCAGCACGGGCTGCATTTCCGGATGGGTACGCCGGATCGCCGCATACAGCGGCATGAATGCGCGCACGTCGTGACCTCGATGTGCGAGTGCCCGGACCAGTGCCCCGACCGCGTCCGCGAGCCCGCCGGTTTTCGCAAACGGCATGATCTCCGAACTCACAACGCACAGCTTCAGGGGGGCCACGGCGGGAGTCTATCAAACGCGCACGGGATTTCCGAAAAGTAGTGCGGCGAATTACCAAGTGTGGCAGGCTGGGAGTCCGCTTGCGGGCGCACTCGGTATGCTCCCACGAACACCAGGATAGGTATGCGACACGCTGCTCGGGTCACCGGACGCTACGTCAGCCGCTTAACCAGCGGCACCTTGGCGGTTATCATGGCGGGGGGCCGCGGCGAACGCCTGCAAGATCTGACCCTGACCCGCTGCAAACCCGCAACGCCGTTCGGCGGCAAATTCCGTATCATCGATTTCGTGCTATCGAATTGCGTGAACTCGGGAATCCGTCAAATCGCCGTTCTCACGCAATACAAAGCGCAGGCGCTGATTCAACATATTCAGCGCGGCTGGAGCTACCTGCGCGGCGAACTGGGCGAGTTCGTGGAACTGATTCCGGCGCAACAGCAGATCGGCAAGTATTGGTATCGAGGCACCGCCGACTCGGTATACCAGAATCTCGACTTCATACGTTCGCACCACGCGACGCACGTGCTGATCTTAGCGGGCGACCACATTTATAAAATGGACTACGGCCCGATGATCGCTTATCACGAACAATGCGAAGCGGATATCACCGTCGGCGTCGTTGACGTTCCTCTCGATCGCGCCAACGAGTTCGGGATCTTGACGACGGATGTCACCAATCGGGTGGTAAAATTCGCGGAAAAGCCCCAGAACCCGGACCCCATCATCGGCCACGAGGATTTGGCTCGGGCATCCATGGGCATTTACGTCATTGCCATGGATCGCCTCGAAAAATTGCTGATCGATGATGCGGCCAACGAGGCGAGCGCTCACGACTTCGGCAGAAATATCATCCCGCCGTCGATCGAGCAGCTGCGCGTATTTGCGTATCCCTTCCAGGATGTCGAAACGCGGGCGCAGAATTATTGGCGCGACGTGGGTAATGTCGACGCCTTTTATGAAGCGAACATGGAGCTCGTCGCGGTCAACCCCGAATTGAATCTCTACGATCATCAATGGCCGATTTGGACCTACCAGGGCCAGCATCCGCCCGCCAAATTCGTGCTCGATGAAGAAGGCCGGCGCGGGATGGCCGTCAACTCCATGGTGTCCGGGGGCTGCATCATATCGGGCGCCTATGTGACGCAGTCCTTGCTGTGCAGTGATGTACGCGTCGAAGATGGCAGCGTCATCGACCGATCCGTGCTGCTGCCGGGCGCGACGATCGGCCGCCGCTGCAAGATCTTGCGGTGCATTCTCGATGAGAACTGCGTGATTCCCGATGATTTGCAGATCGGCCATGACGCCGCAGCGGATAACGAGCACTTCATCGTCACCAAGGGCGGCGTGGTCCTGGTCACGCCGGAGAGGCTCCGCGCCCTTTCCTAGCCTATTCTGTCTGCGCCTCGCACGGCGCTCGCAATTCAAGCGCAGCCCACGCATCGATCACATCGCGGGCGGTAATGCCGAGCATATCGGGTTCGCCGTCGATTCGACCGCACAGCACCCTCACGTCGGCGCCCGCCGTACCCCAAGGCCGATACAGCGAGGGCAGCGCCTTGCCGAACAGCACCACCTGCGGACAGCCCACCGCCGCCGCGGCGTGCGCAGGGCCCGAATCGACCGTAATGAGCGCCGCCGCCCGCGCCAGCAGCGCCACCAGGCGGGGAATCGGCAGATCATCCGCCACGTTGTACAGCCCATCGACCCCGGCAAGCGCCGCAACCTCTTGGTTCAACCTGAATTCAGGCCCTGTGCCCAGCAGCACGATCTGGTGTGTCGCACAGTGGGGGCGCAGATACCGAATGACCTCGGCCCAGCGCTCGTTGGGCCAGTACTTGCTATTGACCGCCAAGCGACGCAATCCGCGCCGCATGGTTCGCTTGTTGCCTACCTGAATCAAGATCAGCGGCCGCTTCAACCCGCGCCCCTGCATCCAGGCGTCAAGGTCCGCCTGTTGTTGTTCGGTCACCTGCAAGTAGCATCCCGCGGCGAGTTCACCGGACTCGCCGCTCTGCTCACCGGCATCGCCCGGCCCGTGCGCCGGGCGCGGCGCGCCCCGACCCTGCGAGTGCAGGGCCGCCGGCATGATTTGCGCGAGCCGCCGCCAGTGTTCCACGGCGTGCTCTCGAGGCAGCAAGGGATGATCCTTGACGTCGACAATGAACTCTTCGGGGATACCCGCACGGCACAGCATCCCCCGCGCCGCGTCGTTGGCGTCACAAAACCAGGTGGGGCCCACCCCGCGCAAACGGAGCCGGCGCACGACTCGGCGCTGATCGGGCGCCAACCAATACGGGGTCTTGCGACTGCGCACGCTCCAGACTTCGCCGACGCCGGGCTGGCCGCGCAGCAGCGGCTCGCCCCAAGGCCCCGACGTGATGATATCCACGGGACGCTGGAAGCACGCATGCAACGGTCGTATCAGAGCGGTCAGCAGCACCATGTCGCCGAAGGCGCCACAGCGCACGACCAGCGGCCGATCACCGGAGCCCACTGCTCTGGCCGCGCATCTCAAACACTGGGTACCGGCGCTGCCCGCGCCTCCGCTACCCTCAAGCGGACTTTACGCCAGTCGCCGAAGCGGTAGTAACCGGCCGCCATCATGACGGAGGTGAACGAGGCGAGAGGAAAGCTCCACCAGATGGCATCTGCGTGCCACCGGTCCAACATCCAGTACGCGAACGGTACGCGAATACACCACAGCGAAATCACCAGCATGATGAGCGGCGGCATCACGGCGCCGGTTGACCGCACGACGCCGAAGAGCACCATCGACATACCAAAGAACGCGTACGACCACAGAACAATCACGTTGAGATGCGCCGCGATGTGGATCGCCGCGCCACCCGCCGGCAGAAACAGGCCCAGCGCGGCGCGATTGAGCAGATAGACGACCGCGATCAGCGCACCGCCGATGAGGAAGTTGAACGCCACTCCCGTCGTTGCCACCCGGCCCACCCGATCCCATTTCCCGGCGCCGACGTTTTGCGCGGCCATCGAGGAGACGGCAGCGGCAATCGCCAGAGCCGGCATTTGCACGTAATTCCACAATTGCATCGCTGCATTGAAGGCAGCCGTTTCCTGGGAGCCGAAACGGTTGACCAGGGACATCAACGCAACCATGCTCGAAGACACGACGAGCATTTGCAGTCCCATCGGGACGCCTTTCGACACCAACAAGCGCACCAGCGACCAGTCGATGAGAAACAGGCGAAACTCGTGGCGACGGATGCACAGGAAATGATGGATCCGGTACAGATGCAGAACGAGCGCCAGGAGACTCAACCCTTGCGCAATGAGCGTCGCGATTGCGGAACCTGCAATTCCCAGGCGCGGAACGGGTCCCCAGCCGAAGATCAGCAGAGGATTCAACATAATATCGAGCGCTACCGACATGGCCAAGTAGATGAACGGGGTGCGCGAATCGCCCGCGCCGCGCAACACCGCCATGACGAAGAACAAGCCGCCCATGAACGGCAGCGCCCAAAAGATGATCCGCATGTAGGTGAGTGCGAGCGGCAGAGCATCCGGCGGCGTGTTCAGCCACTCCAATAGAGGATGCGCCAGCGCAAACCCCGCTAAGCTCATGGCGAGCGACACGCTGAAAAAGAACACCGCGCTCGTACCCACAAGGCGCTTCGCATCGGCGACGTTCTTTGCGCCGACGCACTGTGCGACGATGATGGTGGACGCCATCGAAAGGCCGAACATGACGCCGAACAGCAGAAACATCACGACGTTGGAGTTTCCGGCCGCGGCGAACGCCGCTTCACCCAAATACCTACCGACCCAAATGGCGTTCACCGAGCCGTTCACCGATTGCAGCACGTTACCGAGCAATATAGGTAATGAGAACGCCAACAGGGCGCGTGGAATGGATCCTTCCGTCAACGAGATTTTAGCCGGCACGAACTCTCCGAAATGCGCGAAATCCGTCAGGCTGACACGCGCGGATGGCTCGGGAGTATAATTCAACGAATTCGTTCCGAGGGGTCACGAGATGAACGCGAGCGAGTCCCATGCGCACTTGCTCGCGCTGACTCACTGTCTACTGGAGTCGCTTACGGCGCCGGCGCTGGCACCGTTTCTTGCCGACTGGCCGGTTTCACCGGATCCGCCGGGCGGCGCGCCCGAGCCCCGCATTGCGCCGCTTAGGTTAGTGCGCCTGGATCGTCGGGGCGCCGCATGAGCCGCCTGGATGCATTGATCCGAGTCGGCTGTTTCGCATCGTGCATCGCGATTCTGGAGGGGTGCGCGAGTGGAAGAATTGAAACGGTGCCGGGAGTTCCAGAAGCCCTGCGCGTCCCCGGCAACGAGGTGGTGTCGCTCGAGTTGCACGGGGTCGGCGTGCAAATCTACGAGTGCCAGGCAAGCCAGGACGGTCAAACCCGCTTCACATGGGTCTTCAAGTCGCCGGCAGCGGACTTGTTGGACCAAACGGGTAATACCGTCGGCCGGCACTATGCGGGCCCGACGTGGGAAGCGAATGACGGCAGTAAAGTGATCGGGGAGATCGTAGCGCGAGACGAGGGTCCGGACGCCGGCGCCATTCCATGGTTGTTGCTGCGCGCGACGTCGAACATGGGGAAGGGTGTTTTCGCCAGGGCCCAGTTCATCCAGCGCCTGCATACCGTGGGCGGCAAAGCGCCGGCAACCGACTGCGACGCAACGCAGGCGGGTAGACGGATCCGGGTGGCCTACGCCGCCGATTACTACTTCTACCGAGCAAGGAAATGACGCGGTATCGGCGATGAAAGCGTCGATCGGGATCTCATTGCTGGCCCTTTTGTTGATCGCCACGCTGCATGGGGCGTCTTCGGTGGCGGCGGACGCGAGCTCGCCCATCGGGCTGTGGAAGACATTCGACGACAAGACCGGAAGCGCGCGAGCCATCGTGCGGATCTACGAGCAGCAGGGAAAGCTCTTCGGGCGCATCGAACGCAGCTTCACTCCGGGGGCCGAGACCCGCGTATGCGCGGTCTGCACCGACGAACGCAAGAATCAACCGATCATCGGTCTCCTCATCATCCGAAACATCCGGTTGCTGGACGGCGATTACGGCGGCGGGGACATCCTCGACCCCGAAACCGGTTCCGTATATCGGTGCAAGTTTCACCTCGATCAAGGCGGAACCCGCCTGGTCGTTCGGGGCTATATCGGCATCTCGCTGCTGGGTCGAACACAGTATTGGCAGCGGCAGAGCTCGCTATAGTATTTTCATTCCGATGCGGCGCCAGTCCGGCCAACCGTTCCGCCAATTCATCCAGATGCGCACGGCACGTCCGACCAGGTTTTGTTCGGGGACAAACCCAACCACCGCAAACCGGCTGTCTTCGCTGTCATTTCGATTGTCCCCCATAAAGAAGTAATGTCCCGCGGGTACCGTGGCGTCGTAGTCGGTCGCGAATCGACCGCGCGCGAACATCACAACGTGTCCGGCGGCGCCGAAGCGCTCGATGGCGAGCGGCGCGCCCGTGAAGCCGTAGTCCCCCTTATACGTTCCGTCCGGTATCAACGGCACCGGCCTGTCGTTGATGAACAGTCGATTGTCGTGCACGAGGACGTGGTCTCCGGGCAGGCCGACCAGCCGCTTGATGAAGTCGACTGACGGGTTCGACGGCAGCCGAAATACAATCACGTCGCCGCGCCGCGGCTCGCCGATCGGCACGATCTTCGTGTTCAAAATCGGCAATCGCAAACCGTAGGTAAATTTATTCACAAAAATGAAGTCGCCGTCGACCAGTCCCGGCATCATCGACGCGGACGGTATGCGAAACGGCTCGACCAAGAAGGAACGCACGAGCAGGACGATCAGAATGATCGGAAACAGCGAGCGCGCTTGCGCAACGAGCCACCGCCAAAAGGCGGGACGTCCGCTCCGCCCGGATTTCTGAATCGCGACCTCAAGAAGCCATATCAAGCCGGTGACCGCTGCCGCCACCACAAAAAAAACCGAGAAATCGACGTTCACCGCCACATCGCCGGGATGGGCGCTCCATGCAGCGTCATGCGATTTCACCTTTCAGGATAGGGCAGCCCGTTGCCCAAGACGCGGCAATGTGCGATGCGCACCGAAGTAGAGCAGAGCCGTCAGCTGTAAGTCAAGCGCGACGGCGCGCGAAGCGCTGCGCCGCCGCCGCGTCGGATCGCGCTCCGATCCGCGCCGCCGTTGTCGGTTATCATGAGCAACATTGGCGCCCGGTCCGTGCCGCTCGAATGGCCCTAATCTCCCGCAACAAATGAGACTCGCTCGATGTCGCTTCTGAACGTCATGATTCTTGCGATCGTACAAGGGCTGGCTGAATTGTTGCCCGTATCGAGCTCGGCCCACGTGGTTGTGGCGGAAAAGCTGCTCGGCCTCGATCCCTCCTCGCCGCCCATGACGTTGCTTCTGGTCATGCTCCACACAGGCACGATGTTCGCCGTCGTTGCCTACTTTTGGCGGCAGTGGCGCAGCACCTATTTTCAAAATGCCGCTGCTTTCAAGACTTTCGCGGCTCGGGTGATCATCGCGACCGTACTCACGGCGGTCGTTGGTGAAATCATCATCAAGATCATAGAAAGGACCGCGCTGCGCGCCGTCCCGCATTCCGAGATCGAGGATCTCTTCAGCCATCTCGAATTCATCGCTCCCGCCTTGGCGGCGGGGGGACTCTTGATATTGAGTGCGGGTATCTTTGAGAAGCGAAGGTCCGCGCAAAATAAGCTTGCAGCGAGCGACCTGACCATGCAACGGGCCGGTCTGATTGGTATGGTTCAAGGGCTTTGCTTGCCTTTCCGTGGCTTCTCACGTTCCGGCGCAACCATATCGACGGGCATGCTGCTCGGGATCGCCAAATCGCGCGCGGAAACGTTCAGTTTCGCGTTGGCCGTGGTTATAACCCCCCCTGTCGTGGTTCGTGAAGTGATGCGCCTGGTACGGGCGCCTCATGTGAGCGGCAGCGCTCTGATCTCGGCCGCACTGCTCAGTCTGCTCGGCGCCGTGCTTGCTTTTTTCGCCGGCCTTCTCGCGTTGCGATGGCTCAGCCAATGGCTTGAAAGCGGCCGCTGGTATCTGTTCGGCATCTATTGCTTGATTGCCGCAGGCGCGGTGACCTTACTGCATCGCCTCGGATATTAGATCGGCCGCAATGTCGGCCCGCGCAACAGCCTGCGAAAGAGCGGATCAGCGCTGCACACTGAGATACAAGCGCAAGAATTCCTCGGCCGCCTTGTGCACATTGCTCTGCCAATGGGCCCCGGCGGCGTGATCGGCGCCATCGGTCACGTATTTGACGCAGGCGAACGGCGCTCTCTCGAGCCAACAAACCTTCGCAAGCGCATAGGCTTCCATATCGACCACCGCGCAGTCCACTTGGCAAGCGGCCGTGGCGAACGAGTCGCCGCTGCCGCATACCGCCGCCGTCAACTGCGGGAAGCGTGGTGTAAAGATCAAGCGAGGCGGCGCGTCATCGAACGGTGTTACGCCGAGCGCAAATCCCAATCCCCTCACGTCCATATCCCGCTGCACGAATTCATGGCACGCCAGCAGCGAACCCGTGTCGTGCACGCGGCTGCCGGCCGAGCCGAAATTCAGAACCAGCGGCAGCAGTTGGCCCTCATGAACATAGCGGCGCAATTCGCGGGTAAGCGCAATGGCCGCATTCACCTTGCCCACTCCGCAATAGAGCACGGAGACGCCGGCCTCTTCGAACACGCCCGCGGACTCCGCCGGCAGCGCCATGACCACGACAACCTGCGGCAAGGCGGCCATCCGCTCAGTAAGTGACGGCGGCGCGCAGCCGCACGCCTCGCCACTGGAAGTTCTTCACCAGATTCAGATCGATCAAGGTTGCGAGCGCCGTGACCTCGTAACCGGCGCGCAGGCACAAATCACCCGCCGCCGTCATCGTACCGCCGGTAGCCAGCACGTCATCGATCAACAGCAGGCGGCCGCGGCCGCGCTGCATTTCCAGTACGCCCGATCCATATTCGAGGTCGTAAGCAACGTCGACCACCGGGGGCGGCAGCTTGCCCTGCTTGCGCACCAGCACAAATCCCTTGCGGCGCTGCATCGCCAACGCCGCTCCCAGGATGAATCCGCGCGACTCGATTCCCGCCAACGCGTCGACCCCTATCCATTCCGCGTCCGTCAATAGGGCATCGAGCGCATGCACCGTAGCGGTGAAATGGTCGCGCAACAGCGGCGCGATATCGCGAAACAAGATGCCCGGGCGCGGAAAATCGGGGACGTCGGCAATGGCGCGTCTTAGATCCGACATGTGAGTCACCGCCCCGCCGTGCTGTTTTTGGTCCTTTCGATGAATGCGGCGACGTTCGCGTGCAAAGCCTTCAAATCGGGCTCGTGCGCATACACCATGTGGCCCGACGTATAGAAATGCATCTCGATGTTATCCTGGAGCGATGCCTCCAGCGGCAGCTGGTGCAATTCGAAAATGGCGGCAAAGTACGGTGTGGCGAGATCGTAGTAACCGCCATTGAGTTGCACCTTGAGCTTCGGATTCTGCTTCATCGCCACCGCGAGATCCGGCATCACATTGGTGGGACCGGGAATCTTCTGCGTGGCGCCGGGCGGTTGATGCAGGTAATCCCAGTTCTTCTCGATATCGATTTCCGGTTTGTACGTCAACTTGTCGCCGAACTTGAGCGAATTGCGCACGTAATCGTTGAACGCCGACACATAGGCCGAGGAGATCGCGGCCGATTGGGGGTCGTATTCGGCCTCCTTGCTCATCGGATCGAGAGTCGGGCCGGAAAAGCGAGTGTCGAGGCGCCCCGTCGTGGTTTCGCTGCCGAGCAAGGTCTTTTCGAATTCCCTGCGATCTTCGCGCGGCAGCGGCGGATCCTCGTCCATGGGGTCCTTGAGGCGCACGACCATGACGCCTGCCTCGGCTTGATAGCCGACGGTCCGGCCACCTAGGGTCACTGAACCTTGGCTCACTTGACGCTCGTCGTGCAGAAAGCGGGGCGACTCGCTCAGCTCCGCGGCAGCGGATGTTTTCGCCTCCGCCGGATCGCTCGACGCCGTGCGTTCGGCTGCCGCCGAGGCCGAGGCCGCCGCGACTGCGCCCAGGAACGTACAGCCCAAGATGAGGCCGGCGCTCACATTCATCGATAGTCTCCCCCAGGGATTGCAGCGAATAGTATGCACGAGTTTATGCAGCCCGCATCAGAGCGTAGAGCCCAGGAGCCTGTCTGAGTAATCCCCGTGGCGCGTTCCGGTCGAGCGATGTCTTGCGGTACGATGCGTTCGTGCCGCGGTCGACTCCAATGTATGCAGCTCTGGCGTTTCTCGGCTTATGCGGGATTCCCGCAAGCGCGCTTGGTGCAGCGACCCCCGCGCCGGCACTCAGCACGCCGGCACTCAGCACGCCGGCACTCAGCGCGCCGATGAGCGCGCAGCAGGTGGTTCAGATGCTGGACCAGACCATGGATTGGTACCGCTCGCTCGCCGTTCAACAGCTGGCGGCGACCGAGCCCAGCGATTTGCTGGTACTGTATGAGAATCGCCAGACGGCCGACCAAGTCGTCCGTTTGGCGTTCGAGGTCGCGCGAGCCGACGCCGATCTGCTCGCCAAGGAGCCCGCCGCCGGCCAAAAAGGCGAGGACGCAACCGCCTCTTCTCCGGCTCTCATCCCGCTACAAGCGAAACTCGACGCGCAGGGGCTATCGGTTCAACGCGACCTCGATGCAGAACGACATCAGCTGACGATGGCGGCGAAGAAGGACCGCCCGCAACTGCAGGCGAGAATCGCCGAGTTGCAGGGCGAACTCGACCTCATCAACACGAAAAGGAGCATCGTCGGCAGCTTATCCGGCTTCGAAAATGTCGGCGGCGCGACCGGCTCGGTGGCGAGTGCATTGCACGCGCAAATCGACGCCATGGCCGTGGCCGTACCCTCGGCGAACGGCGCAGCGGTGCCCGCGGCCGGCGCGGCCTCATCGACGACCGCGCGGGCGGGCTCGACGGCCTCGAGCCCTCTACCGGCGGCAATTTCTGCGGTGAGTGCCGCCGCTCCGCGCTTTGGACTCTGGGCTCTCGCCGAGAACGTGTTCAAGCTCTGGGAAAAGATCCGCATGGTCGAGGCGATTGATGAGCACACGGCCGCCCTGCAAACGACGCTCACGCAGATTCGTGAGCGGCTTCTCGTGCCAATACGAGCCCTGTCGGCTCAGGGCGATGCACTCGTGACACAAGCGGGTACGGCCGATAGTGCGACACTCAACGCAATGCACGAGCAATTTGACGCGCTCGCGAGTCAATTCAAGCAAGCGTCGGCGATCTTCCTTCCCTTGAGCAAGGAGAGCATTCTTCTCGCCCAGTACCGGCGCAGTCTCGAGACTTGGCGCGCCATCGTCGAGAGCCAAACCCGAGACGCCTTGAAGACGTTGGGCATTCGTGTGGGCGCGGTGCTTGTCATATTGAGCGTGGTGTTTGCGCTCGCCGAATTGTGGCGGCATGCAGTGACGCGCTATGTGCCGGACAAGCGGCGACGTCATCAACTCATGTTGCTGCGAAGAATCGCGCTCTGGTCGCTGATCGCCGTCATCGTGGGATTTGGATTTGTAAACGAGTTGGGGGCGATCATCACGTTTGCCGGCTTGATCACCGCCGGTTTGGCGGTAGCCATGCAGAGTGTGCTCGTCTCCATCGTCGGTTATTTCTTTTTAATCGGCAAATACGGCATCCGCATCGGCGACCGGGTGCAAATCGGCGAAGTTAACGGCGAGGTCATCCACCTGGGGCTGGTGCGAGTGTATTTGATGGAATACGGCGGTCACGGATCTCTAGGCCCCACGGGCAGAGTGGTCGCCTTTCCGAACTCCGTGATCTTCCAGGTATCGAGCGGCTTGTTCAAACAGATTCCGGGAGTCAGCTTTGCCTGGCACGAGATTACATTGAGCCTCCCGGCAGGTGCGGATTATGCATCGATCAAGGAGAAGCTGTATGCGGCGGCGACCGACGCGCTCAAGGACTACTACCCTGAGATTCAGCGACAGAGTCAAGAAATTCAGCGCACCACGTTGTCGGATACCGGCATCGGCGCCCTGCCTACGATACAGCTGAGGTTCTCCCCCAACGGCGTCGAGGCGCATGTTAGATACCCGGTACATTTGCGGCATGCCGCCGAAATCGACGAGCGCGTGTCGCAAGCGCTCGCGCAAGTGATCTCGAACTTGACTCGAACTACCGAAGCGGGCGCTTCAGCCTAGCGGGCATTATTCACGAACGACTCGCTTTCTCGGGCGCCGGACCTCGATTGGCAGACATTTTCCGGGCCGCCGTGAACCCTTCCCTGGGGGCTGCGTGCAAAACATCCATGTTTTGCACGCCCCGAAAAATGCCTTGCCAATCGAGGCCCCGCTTTCCGTTTGCGTTGTTCGTGAATAATGCGGGCTAGAGATCGTTCAACGGTAGTTTCTGCCCCAATTGCGCAGAAAAACGCGGGAACGAGTGCGCGGCATAAGCATGCTTGACTTACAGCTGGCCGCTCTGCTCCACTTCGTCGCTCATCCCCGCCGCTGGGTCGCGTCATCCCTAACGCTTCGTAGCCGTCGTCCGACGATGCTATCCTTTGCCGCTTTATCGCGATTGGCGGCGCCATCAGGGTAGCGGATTAGCCATGATTTTGGTCATCGACGTGGGCAACACCCGTGTGAAATGGGCTTGGCTTACGTGCACCGGGCTGTCCGACCAACAGGCCGTCGTGCACCGTGACGCCAAGCCCGGCATTTGGACGGCGGCGCTGTTCGAGTCGGGTCAAAAGCCGACGCGCGTGCTGGTTTCCAATGTCGCGGGACCTGTGATGGCCAAGACGTTGACTCGGCTCTCGAAGAAGGTGTTTCGGGTCAATGCCGAGTTCGTAACGGCTGCGCCCGAGTATCATGGCCTCACCAACGGTTATCTCGACCCGAAATTGCTGGGGGCGGACCGATGGCTGGCCCTGATCGGAGCCTGGACCAAGGCGCGCTCGGCGCTGTGCGTCGTGGATGCCGGAACCGCCGTCAAAGTCGACAGCGTCGATGCGAGCGGTCAACATCTCGGTGGCTTGATCGTTCCCGGCATCCACATGATGCGCGAAGTTCTGATGAGCAAGACCGTTGATATCGCCCGGGCGGTCGAGCGCAGCACGCCGTCGCTGGCCGGCGTTTTGGCCAACAACACCATCGGCGCGGTGTCGCGGGGTGCCGTGTTCGCCTTGGCCGGCATGGCAGATCGTGCGGCCGAGGTGATCGAGCAAAGCACCGGCGTCAAGCCCAAACTATTCATCACCGGCGGCGATGCCGGGATGATCACGGGAACGATGCGTTCGCACGGCGAGATAGTGCCGGACCTCGTGCTGCAGGGGCTGGCGGTAATAGCGGCTCAGCCGCGTTAGGGCTCGGCATGTTTCGGCCCGGCCCCGTGCCGTGCATCACGCCGGAGCTGCCGCGGGTGAGCCTGCCAGCGAGTGAGCCTGCCGCGGGGTGAATCGCGCTTGGGATCAGCTCATCGAGGTGACGTGCTCAGGTTCGATCTTATAGAGGACCCGCGCTTCGCCCGGTTGCCGGAATGGGTATTTTTCCTGCCCCAGGTACTTCTTCGCCATGGCATCAATGTGCTGCTCGGCGCCGTTGCGAGTGCGTTCCGCGACGTGACCGCGCACCTCGAGATATTTGTACGGATTATCGGGATCCAGAATGGAGAGTGCGACGCGTCGGTCGCGCTGCAAATTCTTGTCCTTCTGACGGCCCTCGGCGGTGTTGATCATCACATAGCGTCCGTCGTAGTCGACCCACACGGGGGTGACCTGGGGCTGGCCGCCCGGCATCAGAGTCGCGAGATGAGCAAACGCCTTCTTCTTGAACAAGTCCAGATGTGATTCCGGAATGACATGTGCAGGCATGGCTGGGTCCTACGGTCGGGATAATGCTTAAGGATACAGCCGCCGTCCGCAGTTCGACAAATCGTTCCGATGCGCTCGCCGCCTCAGTACCCCGTTCTGATGATGTAGTAATCTCGGCAGACGATGTCAAGTCCATTGCCAACGCAATTGCAGCCGGAACCCGGCTCGCCTGCCGAGCTCGCGCGTTTCGCAGAGTTGCAGCGGCGGCTGGCGCCGCTGTTCCGCCGGGTATTCGCCGATCGGCTCGCCCCCCGCACGATCGTGGTCGTGCCCGGGCTCAGCGTCGACCAGGAGCTTCTTGCACGGATCGACGGCCTGCCGCACTACGAGGAGCGCCAGCTCACAATGCTCATGCTGCTCAGAATGCCGAACACCTCCATGGTGTTTCTCACGAGCCTGGTCATCGACCCGTCGATCATCGATTACTACTTGCAACTTCTGCCGGGCATTCCTCACGAGCACGCACGGCGGCGGCTCACGCTTCTCGCGGCGCACGATGCCTCGCCCGTGAGCCTCACGCGCAAGATCCTGGACCGGCCGCGGCTGCTTGCCCGCGTGCGCAGTGTGCTCGGGGATCCGGGACTTGCGCATCTGTCCTGCTACAATGCGACCGCGGACGAGCGCACCCTCGCCGTCCAGCTCGGCGTGCCGCTCTACGCCTGCGATCCCGCGCTCGCGTGGCTCGGCACGAAGAGCGGTAGCCGCTCGGTGTTCCGTGAAGCGGGCGTCTCCATGGCCGACGGCGCCGAGAATCTGCGCGACATCGGCGATGCCGTTGCGGCGCTCGCCGAGCTCAAGCGGCGCCGGCCGGCGCTGACTCGTGCGGTGCTCAAGCTCGAAGAAGGTGCCTCAGGCGAAGGCAATGCGACCTTCGACTTCGCAGGCGCGCCGGACGGTGCGACGTTCGAATCCTGGATCGCCGCCGAAATGCCGCAACGCCTGAAACTGGAAGCGGCGGGGCTGACGTACGAGCACTACATCGCGAAGTTCGCATCGCTCGGAGGCGTCGCGGAGGCATGGATCGAGGGCCATGACAAGAGTTCGCCGTCGGCGCAGCTGCGGATCAATCCTCTCGCCGGTCTCGAGACGATATCGACTCACGAGCAGGTACTCGGCGGCGCAACCGGGCAGCTCTACTTAGGCGCCCGCTTCCCGGCCCGGGCGGAGTATCGAATCGCCATTCAGGAATCGGCCCTGCGCGCAGGCCGGGTGCTGCGCGACAAAGGCGTGCTCGGGCGATTTAGTGTCGACTTCGTCTGCGTGCGCGAGGGCGGGACGTGGCGTCATCATGCGATCGAGATCAACCTGCGCAAGGGCGGCACGACGCACACCTTTCAGACGCTGCAGTACCTGACCGATGGGCACTACGACAGCGCGAGCGGCCTCTTTCTAACGCAGCAAGGCCAGCTTCGCTTCTACTACGCGACCGACAACCTCATGAATCCGCACTATCGCCGCCTGACGCCCCCGGATCTCGTCGACCTGGCGATCGAGCACGCTCTGCACTTCGATCCGGTCACTCAGGAGGGAGTGACCTTCAATCTCATCGGCGCCGTTTCGCAGTTCGGCAAACTCGGCGTCGTCAGCATCGCGGCCTCCTCGGAGGCCGCCGATGACCTGTATAGCCGCACGGTCCGTGTGCTCGACGCGGCGTGTTGAGGTCCGCACCGCTATGCAGCCCTGCCGTAGAACCCCTTGCGTTCGGCGCTGCTGAACGTGACCGCCGGCTCCAGATCAAGCAAGTCTCCGATCAGAGTCTGCATCGCGCACTCCCTTTGCTGGCCTAGGAGCCTGTCTGAGTAATCCGCGTACCGAGCGCGACCAGGAACTCACTCAGCCAGGCGGGATGGGCGGGCCAGGCCGGCGCCGTGATCAGGTTGCCGTCCGTGACCGCCGCGTCGATGGCGATGTCGGCATAATTGCCGCGCGCGAGCTCTACTTCCGCCCGGCACGCCGGATAAGCGGAGCAGCGCCGACCCTCCAGCACCCGTGCAGCGGCCAGTATCTGGGCCCCGTGGCAGATCGCCGCCACCGGCTTGTTCGCGGTGAAAAAGTGCTTGACGATTTCGATGACCCGCGGGTTGAGGCGCAGATACTCGGGCGCCCGTCCGCCGGGAATGACCAGCGCGTCGTAGCGCTCCGGCTGCACGTCGGCAAAAGTGGCATTGAGCGTGAAGTTGTGCCCGCGCTTTTCCGAATAGGTCTGCTGCCCCTCGAAATCGTGGACCGCGGTGGCGATGCTGTCGCCGGCCTTCTTGTCCGGACACACCGCGTGCACCGTGTGCCCCACCGCGCCCAGCGTTTGGAATGGCACCATGATTTCATAATCTTCCCCGAAATCGCCTACCAGCATGAGGATGCGTTTGCCAGCCATGTGTGTGCTCCTTTGTCGTGCGGCACCGAAGGCCGAGGTCTCTCTTGACGCCTAATTCTAGCGCTTGATCCGCGGCGCCGCTGCGTCGAGCAGCGACCACGCGGCCAGCGCCATCACTTTCGCAGACGCTATCATGTCATCGATCAACACATATTCATCCGGCTGATGGGCGAGATCCAAGATGCCCGGACCATAGGCGATGCAGTCGCGCAATTTGCCGACACGATCGATGTGCTTCTGATCGTACGTGCCGGGCGAACAAATGAACTCGGGATCGCGGCTCATGACGCGGCGGATGGCCGCGGCCGTGCAGCGCGCCACCGGCCCATTGCGATCCGCCATCGTGGGCCTGACCTCGAAGAGGTCGCGGATGCTGTAATCGAACCCTGCGCGCTCTCGAGCCAGCTCATCCAGCAAGGCCACCACCTCGCCTTTGACGCTCTCCAAGTCCTCCTCGACGAGCCAGCGGCGATCGATCACCATGCGGCAGGAATCCGGCACGCAGGCCGAAGGAAACCCGCCCGCCCGTTCCTCGAGGCCGCCGTGAATCGAATTGATGTTCAACGTCGCGTGACGCGCGCCCGCCGGCACGACGGGCATGTCCGTGTGCCGCGCCGCCAGCTTCGGGTAAAGATCGGCCTCGAAGCGATCAATGACGGCATTCATGTGCCGCACGGCGCAGTCCCCGAGAAAGGGCATCGATCCATGAGCAATCCGCCCATGTGTCTCGATCTGCGCCCACCATACGCCCCGGTGGCCGATGCAAACGCGGTCTACGTTCAGCGGCTCGGGGATGATGACATGATCGACCCGCGGCGGCGAAAACCAGCCGCGCTCCGCCAGATAATGAACACCGCCGTAGCCGCCGGACTCCTCGTCCGCCGTGCCCGAGATCTCCAGCGCGCCCGGCAAGGGTTCCCCCAAGTCGATCAAGGCCTCGACCGCGACGATTGAGGCCGCAAGCCCGCCCTTCATGTCGCAGGCGCCGCGCCCGAAGAGCTTCCCGTCCTCGATCACGCCGGCAAACGGATCCACGGTCCAGCCGGCCCCCGTCTGCACGACGTCGATGTGGCTGTTGAAATGCACGCAGGGTCCCAGCGCTTCGCTCTCGCGCCGCGCAATCACATTGATGCGCGGGTAGCGCTCGCTGTCGCCCGGCGTACCTTGCGCATGCACGTAGTGGAGAGCGAATCCGCGCTTCGCCAAGCGCCGGCCGATGAATTCCGCGCAGGGCCGATACGCGTCGCCGGGCGGGTTCACGGTGGGAAAGCGGATCAGCGCGCGGGTCAGCTCGATGAGCTCGTCGCGCCGCTCATCGATGGATTTGAACAGAGCCTCGATGAGATCGTCGGGCATATCGAAGACCCTCCGCATGTGTGCTCAATCGGGGTGTCGGGAGCGGGTCGCCGCCACACGCCGCCGCGCCTGCTCCGCCGGCGCGACCAATCCCAGAGCCAAATACACCGCTGCGAGCGCCGTATTGATCGGCACACCGTGCGGATCGGCCATGCGGCGCATCTCCAGCAGCTGTTGCGCCGTCACCGTGCGCCCGCTCTTGATCGCCGCATCCAGCAAAATCTGCTCGAACAGGTCGCGCTGCGCGTGACTGCCGCCGGCCTCCATCATCCGCGCCATCGCAGGACTCAAGTGTCGCCAGGCGGACTCGTAATCTCCCCGGGCGTAGGCATAAAGGCCTTCGCATCCGGGCGCTGCGACGTCGCGCCACACCTCGCGCGCGTAGGCGGGCGCGCTCTTCGCAGCCGCGTGTACCGCTTCCAGGAGCGTCGCGGCCTCGGCACGCCCTGCCCGCGCCAGCCCGTACAGATACTGCAGAGTCAGAAACGGCTGCACCGTGTCGCGCGCCCGGGCGGCGAGGTATTCTCCCAAGTCCTGCCAGCGCGTCCCGACGTCGATTCCCGCAAGCTCCATTCGCGCAAGCAGTGACACCGCGCCGATTTGATCCTGCGAGTAATCCTTGGCAACGCCCCAACAATGGCGGTCGTAGATGTCGAGCACTTTGGCGCTGCGCCCCTGGCTGAGATAGAAAAGCGCCAGATGCCACCAGATGTGCGTGATCATGAACGAGTTGAGGCAGGTCCAGGTATCGGCGACGCCCTCGAGAAACCCGGCGCCCTCGTCGATGCGGCCGCGGCTGAGCATCACGTGCGCGAGCGCGTGCTGCGCCCAGGGCTCCCTACGGCGCCGGGCGAGCGCCGCGAGCGCCGCATGCTCCGCTTCGTCGAGCAAGCGGCACTGCTCGTAGGCGAACGCCGCCATGCCGTGCATGTACGCAACGTCCGCGTTACGCTCCATCACCTTCAACGCGACCCGCAGCATGGCCGGCGAGTTGCCGAGATTGAAGTCGAAGTACTGCTGCGTCTTGACGATGACCAGATCGCGCGGAAACTCATCCGATGCCTGCTCGCATAGGCGCACGGCGGCGCGGATATCATCGTCCGCCCACGCGCGCAACACCGCCGTGTTGAGCTGCTCGCGTCGCGTCGCGCGCACCGCCGCCCGCTCCGCCGCCGCGAGATACTTGGCCGCGTGCTCGGCGGCGCCGGGCGCCTCGAGAAACATTTGCAAAAAACCCGCATACACGTTCGCCATGCAGGACTCAGGATCCGCATCCGCGGCGCGCACAATACCTTCCGCGCGCGTTTCATACGCCAGGTAGCCCTCGATAAAATCATCGACGGACCGCAGTGTCGATTCGTCCGTCGTGCTCAAGGAATTGCCCAAGCAGTCTTCCCGCATGGGTGGATGATACCGCCGACTGGGAAATATTATCGCGGCCCAAGAATATTGAGCTTAAACTCGGCCGTCATGAGCCACCCCGTTCACGTCGTTTTCGGACATTGCGATTCGGTGGTCCGCTGATCGTTTTTCGCGGCGGCAAGGAGATCGCACGACAGTCAGGCGCAATGGACTCAGGAACTCTCACGCGCTGGTTGCACTCCGTGGTCGGCGCGAGTCCCGACTAACTTGAGCGCGATCAAGGTCAGCAGTCCGGCCCCCGACAGGTAATACCCCACGTAGCTCACCCCGAAGTCCGAGGCCAGCCGGGTCGCAAGGTAGGGTGCCGCGGAGGCGCCCACAATGCCCGCCAAATTGAAGGCGAGCGAGGTACCGGTGTAGCGCACCGCCGTCGGGAACAGCGCTGCGAGAGCGCTCCCCAGAGGGCCGTACGTGAAGCCGGTGAGGGAAAATCCGAGTGCCAAAAAAAAGAAGACCCGCACGGTATCGTGCGCGCCGAACAAGGGCGCAAACGTGAAGCCGAAGGCGATGATCGCCAGCGTGGCGAGGATCAGCATTCTGCGTCCTCCGATGCGGTCCGCGATGATCGCCGAGATCGGTATTGTCAGGGCGAAGAACAGCACGCCGATCATCTGCAGGATCAAGTAAACGGCGGCCGTTGCATAGATGTAGAAATCGAAGAACTCGATCGTCGTGCCGATCATACTGGCGAGCAGGATGCGGCGCGCCGGCGGCCGCCTCGAGTGGGGGCTCACTATTTTTCTGGCCCGCTGCTGCTTTGCGGCCCGCCGCCCGTCGGCGCCGGCGACATCGTGTCCTCATCGAGCTTGATGAGCTCCTCCGGCTGAATTTCACCGAGCGGCATGGGCGGAGGATTCGGGACCGCTTGCCCGGCGTTTGCGGCGGGAATCTGCGCCTCCCTGCCGGCATCCGGCGGATGCATGGCCATCCGTTCAGTTTGCTCCATTTGGGTGCTCGCCCAACCGCCGCCGAGATTATTGATCAGCGTGACGCTCGCGGTCAGTTGACGCAGTTGCACCAGCAATTCCGTCTCGCGCGCGCTCAGAAACGCATTCTGTGCGGTGATGAGATTCACATAGCTGTCGACGCCGTTGCGGAACAACACCACCGTCAGCTGCACGGCGCGCTTCGCCGCCACCGTGGCCTGGTGCGCCTGTTCAAGCTCCACCGACAAGATCCGCAACGAGGCCAGATTGTCCTCCACCGCTTGGAACGCGCTCAGCACGGTTTGCCGATAGGTAGCGACTTGGCTGTCGTTGAGCGCCCGCGCCTGGGCGACCGCCGCGCGGCGCGCGCCGCCCTCGAACAAAATTTGCGTCAAGCTCGAGCCCGCCGACCAAGCCCGATTGGGCGCCTCGAACAACTGGCTGAGCACCGTCGACTCATAGCCGGCGGAGGCGCTCAATGTCAAGCTCGGAAAGAACGCGGCGCGCGCGACGCCGATCTGGGCGTTGGTCTGCGCGACCTGACGCTCCGCGGCCGCGATGTCCGGCCGCCGCTCGAGAAGCTCGGAAGGCACGCTCACCGGTATGATCGGCAAAGGCTGGTTGAGGTGCTTGTAGGGAATCGAAAACTTGGCGGGAGCGACGCCGATCAAGACGGCGATCGCATGCTCGTACTGCGCGCGGGCAACGCCCACATCGGTCGCCGCCGCCATCGCCGATTCGAGCTGGCTTTCAGCCGAGGCAACATCCGCTTCCGAGTCCACGCCGCTCGCGACCAGCGTGCGCACCAGGCGCAGACTTGCCTGGTAGTCGGCCGCTGTCGACTCGAGGATGCGCCGCTGCTCATCCGCGAATCGCAGCTGGAAGTAGTCCTGCGCCAGGGTGCTCTGGGTGCTGAGCAGAGCGTTCGCCAATTGCGCCGCGCTCGCCTGCGCAGCGTAGCGGTTTACCGCCACCGTATTGCGGATGCTGCCCCACAGATCGATCTGGTAAGACGCCTCGAGCGGCAGTGAGAAGATGTTGTACGTGCCCGTGCTCCCGGCGTTTTTGCCGCTCGTCGTCGTGGTCGAACCGGTGGTCGTTGCGCCTCCGGCCGTGGAGGGGGTGGCAGTTCCGGCGATATTAGCCAGCGCGGCGCCGGATTTTTCTCGGGTCACGGAAGGGACGAGGCTCAGCGTCGGAAACAATTGAGCCTGCGCTTCCAACACGAGCGCGTGCGCCGCGCGGTAATTCGCCTCGGCCGCGACAATGGTCTGGTTCGAAATGGCGACCCGCGCCTCGAGGTCGTTGAGCTGCGGATCGTCATAGACCTCCCACCAGTTATTGCGCAGGGCGGCATCGCGCGGCTCGGCGAGCTTCCAGCCCTGAGCCGCCGTATCGCCCCCGGGGACCGCCTCCTTGAACCCCGCGGACGGCTTGACTTGAGGCGGATCGTAATGAGGCGCCAAATTGCAGCCGGTCAAGAGCAGCACGCCGGCCGCGATTACCGAGCTCGATTGCCGCACGGTGTTGGCGGTCTGTCTCATGGCTTTGCCGGTTCGCCGGCTGACCCGACCCCGCCCGGCGGCGAGGCAAATCCAAATTTGGAGATCCATAAATTCAACCGGTCCATGTACAGATAGATCACCGGCGTCGTGTACAGAGTCAGCGCCTGACTCACGATCAGTCCGCCGACAATCGCAATGCCCAGGGGGCGCCTGAGTTCGGAACCCATGCCGGTGCCGATTGCCAGGGGAACCCCGCCGAGCATCGCCGCCAGGGTCGTCATCATGATCGGCCGGAAACGCAACAGGCATGCCTGAAACACCGAATCTTTCGGGCTTTTGTGCTCGCGCCTTTCCACCTCGATGGCGAAGTCGATCATCATGATCGCGTTCTTCTTGACGATACCGATGAGGAGAATGATGCCGATCAGGGCGATGATACTCAATTCGGTGTGCGTCATCAGCAGCGCCAGCAGCGCGCCGACGCCGGCCGAGGGCAGCGTCGAGAGTATCGTGACCGGATGAATGTAGCTCTCGTAAAGCACGCCGAGCACCACATAGACCGCGGCGATCGCAGCCGCGATCAGCAGGGGCTCGCTCGAGAGCGAGGCGGCAAACGCTTGGGCCGTGCCGCTGAATGAGCCCGTAATGGTGGAGGGCATGCCCGCCTTGCTCTCGGCGGCATTGATCAATTTGACCGCATCGCCGAGCGCCACGCCCGGAGCGAGATTGAAGGAAAATGTCACGGAAGGAAACACGCTCGAATGGTTCACCGCGAGCGGCGCCGTTCCCGCCTCGTAGTGGGTGAATGCCGACAGCGGCACCATGCCGCCGCCGCTCCCGGCCACATAAATGTTCTCAAGCGCGGTCGGGTCCTGCCAAAAGCTCGGATCCACCACCATGACCACGTAGTACTGATTCAACGGCGTGTAGGTCGTGGCTATTTCCCGTTCCCCAAACGCGTCATATAGAACGTTATCGATGTCTTGCGGCGTGATGCCGAGCCGCGAAGCGGTGGCCCGGTCGATCACCAGATTGGACTCCAGGCCCTTGTTCTGCGCGTCGCTGTTCATGTCGGTGAGCTGCCGGATTCCCTTGAATGCCTTCAGCAGAACCGCTCCCCAGTGATTCAGCGCCTGCAAGTTGTCGCTCTGGATCGTGTACTGGTACTGGGCGGCGCTTTGTCTGCCGCCTATTCTGACGTCCTGCACCGCTTGCAGATACAGCGTCGCGCCCGGCACCACCGCCAGCTTCGGGCGCAGCCGATTGATGATCTGATCGGCCGTCGACTTGCGCTGTGCGAGCGGCTTGAGCGCGATGAACACGCGGCCGGTATTGGTCGTGGTACCGCCGCCGCCGCCGGTGAACATCAATACCGTGTCGACGCCCGGATCCTTCTTGGCGATGGCAGCCAGCTGCGCGATTTTTCCCTGCATCGCCTGAAAGGAAATCGCCTGATCCGCAATGATGCTGCCGTTCAGACGCCCGGTATCCTGCTGCGGGAAAAATCCCTTTGGAATCTCGATGTACAAGTACACACTGAAGCCGACGGTCGCGATGAAGACGATCAGCAGCAGCAGCGAATGATCGAGGACCCAGCTCAAGCTATTCTCATAGCCCTTCAACAGCCGCTCGAAGGCTCGCTCGCTCGCCTTGTACCATTTCCCGTGGATGGCCTTCTTGCGCAACAGCACCGAACACATCATGGGAGTGGTCGTCAATGAGATAGCCAGCGATACCAGGATCGCGACCGAGAGCACCACGGCGAATTCGCGAAACAGGCGGCCGATGATCCCGCCCATCAACAGGATGGGGATGAACACCGCCACCAGGGAAACGCTCATGGAAAGCACGGTCGAGCCGATTTCAGCGGCGCCCTTCATCGCGGCCGCTTCCGCATCCATGCCCATTTCCTGGTAGCGGGTGATGTTCTCGAGCACGACGATCGCATCGTCGACCACGAAACCGGTGGAAATCGCGAGCGCCATGAGCGAGAGGTTATCGATGCTGTATCTGAACAGGTACATGACGGCCAAGGTGCCCATGATGGACGAGGGTACCGCGATGAAGGGTATGAATGTCGCGCGATATTCGCGCAGGAACAGGAACACCACGAGCACCACCAGAGCGACCGAGATGAGCAAGGTCCGCTCGATGTCCGCCACCGACGCGCGAATCGTCTGCGTTTGGTCGAGGCCGATGCTCATCATGATGGTGGGATTGATGCTTGCGTGCAGCTGCGGCAGCGCCGCTTTGATCGCATCCACGGTGGAGATGATGTTGGCGCCGGGCTGACGAAAGACGATCAGCAACGCGGCGCGCCTGCCGTTGGCGAGCCCTAGAGACCTCACCGTTTGCACCGAGTCCTCGACGTGGGCGACATTGGACAGCCTCACCGGCTGGCCGTTGCTGTAGGACACGATGAGCGGCGCGTAATCCGCTGCTTTCATCAGCTGATCGTTTGCGCTGATTGACCAGCGTCCGTTGGGGTTCGAAAAGCTCCCCTTGGCCTCGTTGGCGGTTTGTGCCGCGACGGCCGTGCGTACGTTCTCCAACCCTATTCCGTAGCCGGAGAGCTGTGTGGGATTCACATTGATGCGCACCGCCGGCGCAGAACTGCCGCCGACCACCACCTGGCCGACGCCCGCGATCTGCGAAAGCCGCTGCTCCAGAATCGTCGAAGCGGCATCGTAAAGCGCGGAGGGCGGCAGCTTGTCCGACGTCAGAGCGATGATCATGATCGGCGCATCGGCCGGGTTGACCTTCCGGTAAGTCGGATTGCTCGGCAGGTCCGTCGGCAAATAACTGCGCGCGGCATTGATCGCCGATTCAACGTCGCGCGTCGCCGCGTCGATGTTGCGGTTCAAATCGAATTGCAGGGTGATGCTCACCTGGCCGAGGGTGCTTTGCGAGCTCATTTCGGTCACGGATGAGATCCGTCCGAATTCGCGCTCGAGCGGAGTAGCGACGGAGGAGGCCATGATCTCGGGGCTCGCGCCGGGCAAGGAGGCCGACACCGAAACCGTCGGAAAGTCCACTTGCGGCAGCGGCGACACCGGCAGCACCCTGAACGCCGACATGCCCGACAGCACGACGCCCGTGGTGAGGAGCGTCGTGGCGATAGGGCGCTTGATGAAGGGCGCGGAGAAATTCATGCTGGCGGCCCCCCGGCGGTCTGCGACCCGGGCGGCGGCTCCCGGCGGCCGCGCAAAGCCGCCACCTTGGCGGCCAAATCGTCGAAGAACAGATAGATCACCGGGGTCGTGTATAGAGTCAGCAGCTGACTGAAGATGAGGCCCCCCACAATGGTGATTCCGAGCGGACGCCGCAGCTCGGAACCCACGCCTTGTCCGAATGCGAGCGGCATGGCGCCGAGCATCGCGGCCATCGTGGTCATGAGAATCGGGCGAAACCGCAGCAGGCAGGCCTCGTGGATGGCGTCGAAGGCGCTCTTGTGTTCCTTGCGCTGCGCCTCGAGGGCAAAATCGATCATCATGATGGCGTTCTTCTGGACGATTCCGATCAACAGAACGATTCCGATGATGGCCACGACCGTCAGCTCGTCACCGCACAGAAGCAGTGCCAGCAGCGCGCCGACGCTCGCCGACGGCAGGGTCGAGAGGATCGTCAAGGGATGGATATAGCTCTCGTAGAGAACGCCAAGCACGATGTAGACGGTGAGCAGAGCGCTCAAGACGAGGATCCCCTCGTTGGCAAGCGAGCCGACGAAAGCCGCAGCCGTACCCTGAAAGGTTCCGACCATCGCGGCGGGCGCCGGCAGCACCTGTTTCACCTTCCCGATGGCGGTCACTGCCGCGCCGAGCGAGGCGCCCGGCGCCAGATTGAACGACACCGTGGTCGCGGGAAACTGTCCCATGTGGCTGATCAGAATGGGTGCGGTGGTTTGCGATGCCTTGGTGATGGCAGCGAGCGGCACCGCTCCGGCTGAGGAATTCAAATAAACGTCGGCGAGATTCGCGGGGTTCGTGCGGAATTGCGACTGCACCTCCATGATCAAGTGGTACTGGTTCAACTGCGTGAACAGCGTCGAAACCTGTCGTTGACCGAAGCCGTCATACAGCGTGTCGTCGATATTCTGCGCCGTGAGGCCGAGACGCGACGCGGTGGGGCGGTCTATTTGAAGCGCGACTTGACGGCCCCCGTTTTGCAGATCGCTCGCGACATCTTCGAGCTCGGGCAGCTGCTGCAGCCGCTCGACGAAGCGCCCCGCATATTGCGCCAGCTCATTCGCACTCGGATCCTGCATACTGAATTGGTATTCGGTGCGGCTGACGATATCCTCGACCGTGATGTCCTGGACCGGCTGCATGTACAGGCTGATGCCGTCGACGCGGCTCGCGGCGCTCTGCAGATCGCGGATGACCTCCGTGACCGATTTCCTTTTATTCAAAGGCTTGAGATTGATCTGGATGCGCCCGCTGTTGAGCGTCGTGTTGGTGCCGTCGACGCCGATGAACGAGGACAGACTTTCAACCGCGGGATTCTCGAGAATCGTGGCGGCGAGCTGCTGCTGAAGCTGCGCCATTTGGGTGAAGGAAACGGTTTGCCCGGCTTCGGAAACCCCTTGAATCTCACCCGTGTCCTGGACGGGAAAGAATCCCTTTGGGACGATCAGATACAGAACGATCGTCAGGACCAGCGTGCCCACCGCTACGCCCAGGGTCAGGCCGCGGCGCTCGAGCACCCAATCGAGAGTGCGCTCATAGAAGTCGATGATGTTGCGAAAAATCCGCTCTGAAACCTGGTAGAAGCGGCTTTGCTCGGCCACGTCCTTGTGGCTGAGGAGCTTCGCGCACAGCATCGGCGTCAGGGTCAGCGAAATCGCGGCCGAGATCAGAATCGTCGCGCTCAAGGTGACGGCGAACTCGCGGAACAGCCGGCCGGTGATGTCGCCCATGAACAGCAGCGGAATCAGCACCGCAATCAGCGAGACGGTCAATGACATGATCGTGAAGCCGATCTGCTCCGCGCCTTTGAGAGCCGCGGCGAGTGGCGCCTCGCCCTGCTCGACATAGCGCGTGATGTTTTCAATCATCACGATCGCATCGTCGACCACGAAACCGGTCGAGATGGTGAGCGCCATCAGCGTCAGGTTGTTGAGACTGAAGCCCATCGCATACATCGCGGCGAAGGTGCCCACCAGCGACAGCGGCACCGCGACGCTGGGAATGATCGTCGCTGCGAATGTGCGCAGAAACACGAAAATGACCGCTACCACGAGCGCGACGCACAGCATCAGCTCGAACTCCACATCGGCCACCGAGGCGCGCACGGTCGTCGTGCGGTCCGTCAACACGGCGATTTTGATGATGGCCGGAATCGTGGCGCGCAGCTTCGGCAGCAGCGCCTTGATGCTGTCCACCACGTTGATGATATTGGCGCCCGGCTGCCTTTGAATGTTGACGATGACGGCGGGCACCTTGTTCATCCACGCCGAAAGTTGGGTGTTCTCCACGCCGTCGATCACGTTCGACACGTCCTTCAGCATGACAGGAGCACCGTTCGTGTAGGCGAGCACCACCTGCCTGAAATCGGCGGCGGTGGCGATCTGATCGTTGGCACTGATCTGAAAGCTTTGCGCCGGCCCGTCGAAGCTGCCCTTCGCGGCGTTGAGGCTGGTGGCGGCGAGCGCGGTGCGCACATTTTCCAGCGTCAGTCCATAAGAGGCGAGCTGCGTCGGATTGACTTGAACGCGCACAGCGGGCTTTTGGCCGCCGCTGATCGTCACCGCGCCTACCCCCGGGAGCTGGGAGATCTTCGCCGCCAGGCGCGTGTCGGTGTAGTCCTCAACCTGCTGCAAGGGCATCGAGGCCGACGTGAGCGCGAGCGTGAGAATGGGCGCATCGGCCGGATTGACCTTGTTGTACACCGGCGGCATCGGCAGCTGCGAAGGCAGGTAAGTCTGTGCGGCGTTGATCGCCTCCTGCACATCCTGTTCCGCGACGTCGATGTTGAGGCTCAGATTGAATTGCAGCGTTATGACCGAGGCGCCGTCCGCGCTGGTGGAGAGCATTTGATTGAGGCCGGGCACCTCGCCGAGCTGCCGCTCGAGCGGCGCGGTGATGGCGGTCGCAACCACATCCGCGCTCGCGCCCGGGTAGAACGTCAGGACCTGCATCGTCGGATAGTCGACTTCAGGGAGTGCCGCGATCGGCAGTTGTCGAAATCCGATGATGCCGACCAGCAGAATTGCCGCCATCAACAGCGAGGTGGCGATCGGCCGCAGGATGAACGGTCGAGACGGATTCATCCGGGCTTTTTCGCTTTCGCAGTGGCCTCCGCCGGCGCCGCAGTAGGAGCCGGCGGCACCTTGCGCTGCACGACCTTCGAGCCGTTTTGCAGCTTATCGAAGCCGTCGGTTACGAGCTCCTGGCCCGCTTCGACCCCTGAGACCGCGGAGGTCTCCCCTTCGGTCGCCAGTATTTTGATGTTGCGGGACTGCACCGTACCGTCGGGCTGCACCACGTAGACGAAGGCGATATCGTTGTTGTGTTGAACCGCGGCTTGCGGAACCAGGTTGACGTGGGTGAGCGTCTTCACGAGGAGCCTCGCGTTGACGAACTGGCTCGGAAATAGCTCGTTGTGCGTGTTGGCGAACGTCGCTCGCGCGCGCACCGTACCGGTCGTCGTGTTGACTTGGTTGTCGACCGTGAGCAATGTGCCGCTCGCAATCTGGTGTTGCTTCGCTCGGTCGAGCGCCAGCACCTGCATCGACTGGCCGGTGGTCATTTGCGCGGTCACTGCGTCGATCGAATCCTCCGCGATGGTGAATATCACGGTGATCGGCTGCAGCTGCGTGATGACGCACAAGCCGGACGTGCCGTTGGCCGGCACGACGTTGCCGGGATCGATATTGCGCAGTCCCACCCGACCGGCGAAGGGTGAAACGATCCGCGTATAGTCGACATTCACCTGGGCGGCCGCGAGATTGCCTTTGTCCAGCGTCACGGTGGCCTCGTCTGCATCGACCGTCGCTTGCTGGGTAACCAATTCCTGCTCCGGAATCGCATGTTCCTTGTATGAATTTTGATAGCGGACGAGGTCGATGCGCGCATTCTTCAACGTGGCTACGTCGCGTGCCAGCTGGCCCTGCGCTTGCAGCAGCGCCGCCACATAGGGCCGCGGATCGATCACCGCCAACAAGTCGTTCTTTTTGACGAGCTGGCCTTCCTTGAAATGAACTTCGGTGATCTCCCCCGCCACGCGGCTCACGATCGTGGCCGTGTACACCGGCGTGACGGTCCCGATTTCATCGAGATACACGTCGATGCTGCCGACCGTGACCGTTGCGGTGCCCACAGGTATCGCTTGCGGACCGGACGGCTTGGGTGGTGGCTTGGACATCCCGCGCGCGATCAGCCAAACAATCAGCAAAAGGGCCACCACGCCCAGGGTGGAAATGACCCAGTGATCCTTTATTTTGGAGCGCAGCGCAGAACCGTTCCACGAATGCTCATTGTCCGCGGCCGAGTGAGTGCTTGAAGTTGGCTGAGCGCTTGAGGTTGGGTCCGTCATACGGAGGCTGGTCCCGGCTTTTCTGCAACTTCACTCATCTTGACAATTCGCCAGCAGACTGACGCTCTACGCGCGGACGTTGTACGCAACAGTGAATCTCGCTCAACCGCGTCGGCACCGCCTCGGTTGAAGCGAAATCTGCCACGGTCGCGGCCACGGGGATTACTCAGACAGGCTCCTAGCGTACCATTTGCGACCGCACGCGGCAGATGGGCAATTCATTAAACTCACGCGCCGGCCGCTGGCGGCTGTGGGAAACGACCTACATGTCTTCGTCCTTCCTCGCCGACAAATAGGAATCGAGCGCCGAGGCTGGTAATTCGCGGGCGTCCAATGCACGCTAGTCGGAACAATTCATGAAGGAAAAATATTCTCGTGCACGGAGGCTGGATCGGATTGGTATTTTCCGGACCCCCATGAACCCTTCCTGGGGGCTGCGGGAAAAACAGCTTTTCCGTAGTTCATGAATAGTTCACGCTAGGTACTGGTCAATCCGCAGCTTCACCAAAAGGACTGCGATGAAAATAAATTCCAAAGACTTCCGCGTACGTGAAGGCAGCGAGGTCAATCTCAAGAAATGGCCGACCCGCATCGCTCCCGTCTACCAATCGACCGACGAGTATGGAAAGTTCCTGCAGGATCACGTCAAGAAGCTCAGTGCCCAACAAGAGCTCCTCTATGCCTCGAATCAGTACGCGGTTCTGTTGATTTTCCAGGCCATGGATGCGGCCGGAAAGGATGGAATCATCGAGCACGTGATGTCGGGAGTCAATCCGCAGGGCTGCCAGGTATTTAGTTTCAAACATCCCAGCGCCGCGGAGCTTCAGCATGATTTTCTCTGGCGTACCACCCGTGACTTGCCGGAACGCGGCAAGATCGGCATTTTCAACCGCTCGTATTACGAGGAGGTGCTGATCGTGCGCGTTCATCCCGAAATTCTCCAAGCAGAAGGTTTGCCGGACACTCTCGGCGGCGGCGAAAAAGCCATCTGGCAAGAGCGTTATCGATCCATCGTGGGCCTGGAGAGACATCTCGATCGCAATGGCACCCGCATCATCAAGTTCTTTTTGCATCTCTCGAAGGAAGAGCAGCGCAAGCGCTTCCTGGCGCGAATCGACGCTCCGGAAAAGAACTGGAAGTTCAGCGCGGCAGACATCGAGGAGCGAAAATTTTGGAAGCGCTACATGAAGGCCTACGAAAAATGCTTGAGTGCGACCAGCACCGAGCACGCCCCCTGGTATGTCGTCCCGGCGGACGATAAGCTCAATACCCGGTTGATCGTGTCGCAAATCGTGCTCGACACGGTCGACGATTTGAAATTGTCGTTTCCGAAAACGACGCCGCAGCGCAAGCAGGAATTACTGGCGTTGCGCAAACAGCTGAGTAAATGACTCGCGGCGCATGCGCCTTGGTTTGCCGACGCGCTCAGGGCCCGCTCAGGGTACAAGAACCCGCTCAGGGTACGAGAACCGCGGCGCCTTCGAAGCGCCCGGCCCGCAAATCGGCGAGCGCTTCGTTTGCTTGATGCAACGGGTAACGCGTGGTCTGGGTCGCGATGCCGATTTGCGGCGCAAGCCGCAAAAAGTCGCTCCCATCCTGCCGAGTGAGATTCGCGACCGATACGAGTTCCCGCTCCTCCCACAATAGTCGATACGGGAAGGCCGGAATGTCGCTCATGTGGATTCCCGCGCAGACTACCCGGCCGCCCTTGCGCACCGCCCGCAGCGCCACCGGTATCAGCGCACCGACCGGTGCGAAAATGAGGGCGGCATCGAGCGGCTCCGGCGGCATTTCGGTCGAATCCCCCACCCACGTCGCGCCGAGGCTCAATGCGAAGCGCTGAGTGGCGGCATCGCCGGGCCGAGTAAAGGCGAATACCGACCGTCCCTGCCATTTCGCGACCTGCGCCAAAATGTGCGCCGCGGCTCCGAAGCCGTAGAGCCCAAGCCGTTTGGCTTGCCCCGCAATGACGAGGGAACGCCAACCGATCATGCCGGCACATAGCAAAGGCGCAAGCGAGATGTCGCTGCCGTCCTCGCCCAGCGGGAATGCGAATCGCGCATCGCAGACTGCGGCGCTCGCGTACCCGCCGTCGCGCGTGTAGCCGGTGAACAGCGGCCGATCGCACAAGTTCTCCCGCTGCATCAAACAATAGGGGCACACACCGCAGGTGTGGCCCAGCCAGGGAATACCGACGCGCTCGCCGAGCTCGAGTCCCCGGACATCCGGCCCGATTGCGTCGATTCGACCAACGATCTCATGCCCGGGAATGATGGGAAGGTGCGGCTCGGACAGCTCTCCGTCGACCACGTGCAGATCGGTGCGGCATACGCCGCACGCCGCAACCTTGACGCGAATTTCGCCCGCGTTGGGTTGTGGGTCATCAAGCTCCGTCCATTCGAGAGGAGTCTTGAGTTTCTTGAGCACCATTGCGTGCATGGCGTCACAAGCCTACCCGAGAAATGCGCCAGGCGCGTGTATTGTGCCGCCGCCAGTGGTATGTTTTCGCTCAAGGTGATGCGACTCAATCGGACACTCACGGCAGCCTTTGCACTGTTGCTGGCAGTCATGTCGCCGCTGCGCGGTTACACAGCGCTGGCGAACTGTGGGGCAGAATTCATGTCGGCGCGCAGCCCGTCGCTGCACAGCGCTTCGGCGCCTGCCGCTGCGACGCATGGCGCGCATCTCTCCCACTGCGCTCACGGAGCCGGCGTCCCGCATGCTCACGGAGCCGGCATCCCGCAAGCTCATGATTGCGGCAGTTGTTGCTGCGTTGCAGCGATCGCGCTGACGCCCGCTCGCTGGATGGTCCCGCCGCCGACCGCTCTACGTATTTCCGCCTGGATGATTTGGCCGCCACCGGTCCTCATTCAAGATCGCCTCGACCGTCCGCCCCGCCCGCTCTTCGTCTGACTCCAAAGAGCGCGTGGCGCGATTCGCGCCACGCTATTCATTCGATGGATTGGAGGCTGTTGAGGCCTCCCGCATAGGGCAGCGAGGACGATCATGAATATTCCGACGATGCGCATCGCCACGCCGTGGCGCGGTCGGCGCCGCCGAGCCGCGGTCATCGGCCTTTTCGGCGCACTGGCACTTGCGGGGTGCAGCACGTTTTCACAGGACGGCGGCTTTGATGCCGTAGCACGGACCGCCCACGAACGGCTCGGCAAGGAAGTCCGATGGGCGCGCACCCCCGAGGAGCAGGCGATCATCGATCGTCAAGTCGTGCAGCTCCTGCAGCGGCCGCTGTCGGTGGATGACGCCGTGCAGATCGCGCTGCTGAACAACGGCGCTCTGCAGGGCTCGTTCCAGGAACTCGGCATTTCGGAGGCGGACCTCGTGCAATCGGGGAGGCTGCCGAATCCACGCTTCACCTTGCGCCGCTCGAGCGCCGACGGTCAGTACGACATCGAAGAGACGTTCAGCATGAATGTCCTGTCGCTGTTGACGGTTCCCTACGCCCACGACATCGAAAAGCGCCGTTTTGCCGAGGCGCAGAGCGCCGCCGTGCTCGAAGTGGTGCAGCTGGCCGATCGCACCCGCGAGGCCTACTTCATGGCGCTCGCTGCGCGCGAGTTCACGCACTACAGGCAACAGGTGCAAGCCGCGGCGGAAGCGGGCGCGGAGCTCGCCCGCAGAATGCGGGCGGCGGGCAATTGGAATCGCCTCGACGAGGCGCGCGAGCAAGGCTTTTACTTAGATGCCGCCCTCGAATTGACGCGTGCACAACTGGCGGAGAACGTTGCGCGCGACAACTTGACCCAATTGCTGGGCCTTGCCGGTGATGCGTCGAAGTTCCAACTCGCCGAGCGCCTGCCCGACTTGCCGCCGAGGGTCGAAGACCTGCCGAATGTCGAGCTGACCGCGCTGCAAACCCGCATCGACCTGCAAATGATGCGCACACGGATCGATGCGCTCGCCCGGAATCTTCATCTCACCAAGGCGACCCGCTTCGTCAATGTGCTCGATGTCGGCCCGACGCGAGTGCGGCAGGGCGCGCGCTCGGCCCCTTTCGAATCGGGTTACGAAGTCAGCCTCGAGGTCCCGATATTCGATACCGGCGCGGCAGGCGTCAGAAAGGCGGAGGCCATTTATGCGCAGGCGGTCGAGCGCTTTGCGCAGGCCGCGATCGAAGCTCGTGCCGAAGTGCGCAAGGCCTATGCGCGATATCGAGCAACCCACGAGATGGCGAGCCGCGAGCGCGACGAGGTCCTGCCGCTGCGCAAATCGATCGCCGATGAGGATCTGCTGCGCTTCGACGCGGCCCAGATCAGCGTCTTTGACCTGCTCGCCGACGCGCGCGCAGAGAGCAGCGGCGTCAACGAGTACATTCAAAGTGTGCGCGATTTCTGGATCGCCAAATCAGCGCTCGACACGGCACTCCTCGGCAACCCCGCGCACTGGTAGCGCAAGGAAAGATATGATTACCCGACGAAGTCTTTTCAGCGGCGCGGGCGCCGCCGTTGCCGCCGCGGCGGTTGGCAAGGCCGCGCTCACCCGGCTGCCGGAGATCGTCTCCAGCGGCGACGCCCGGATGCAGCCGCCGTTGCAGCCGCCGAACGGCCGGCCCTACCGACCGGTTGCGACCTTGAACGGTTGGACGCTTCCCTGGCGTATGCATGACGGCATCAAGGAGTTCCATTTGGTGGCGGAGCCGGTGATTCGGGAGATAGCGCCGGGCATGCGGGCCAATCTCTGGGGCTACAACGGGCAGTCGCCCGGGCCGACGATCGAAGTGGTGGAAGGCGATAGAGTGCGGATGTTCGTGACCAACCGCCTGCCCGAAGCTACCAGCATACACTGGCATGGTCAGCGCCTACCGAATGGAATGGACGGCGTCGCCGGGCTCAATCAACCGTCGATCAAACCGGGACAAACTTTCGTCTACGAGTTCCGCGCCCAGCGCTCGGGAACATTCATGTATCACCCGCATGCCGATGAGACGACGCAAATGGCGATGGGCATGATGGGGTTTTGGGTGACCCATCCGAAAGATCCCGCGTTCATGCGCGTCGATCGCGATTACGTGTTCTTGCTGAATGCCTATGACATCAGCCCGGGAAGCTACACACCCAAGGTGAGCACCATGCTGGACTTCAATCTATGGACCTTCAACAGTCGGGCGTTCCCCGGAATCGATCCCATGGTGGCCAGGCTCGGCGAGCGCGTGCGGATTCGCGTCGGCAACCTCACGATGACCAACCATCCCGTTCACCTGCACGGTCATGAGTTCGTCGTCGTGGGCACGGATGGAGGCTGGACACCGGTCGGCTCACGTTGGCCCGAGGTGACGACGGACATCGCCGTGGGTCAGATGCGGGCGATCGAGTTCACCGCCGCCGCGGCCGGCGACTGGGCATTTCATTGCCACAAGGGCCACCATACGATGAATGCCATGGGTCATGCGGTGCCGAATACCATCGGCGTGGAGCAGGCGGATCTCGCCGCTAAGATCAGCTCGCTCGTGCCGAATTACATGGACGCAGGCGCCGGCGGCGCCATGGATGGGATGCAAATGCAAATGCCGTTGCCGGAAAATACGCTGCCGATGATGTGGGGCGACGGCCCGTACGGCAGCATCGAAATGGGCGGAATGTTCACGATGGTCAAAATCCGCCCTGATCTGCCGCACAACGACTATCGCGATCCGGGTTGGTACAGAGTGCCCGGGGACGGCGTCGCGTATCTCTGGCAAGGCGAAGCACCGCCCATCTCGCGCCAGCCTTGACTATCATCCGGCGCGCGTGGATTCGTCCATGCGGTCGCGGCAGTAGATAAAAATGCAGTTCCCCAAAATACTCAGCGCGAACAGCCCGATCGATGCCGGAACGACCTCGAGCACTTTGTGCAGCCCGAGCCAATCCACGGGCGGCGCATCGAGCCAATGCGACAGCGCCGCAAGCCGGCCGGTGTCGCCGTCCTTGACGCAGCAGTGCGCGAGCGCGACGCGCATGCCCTCGCTCACGCCGAAATGCGTCCACTCGCCCTCGCGAAACCAGCGGTAAATCTGCAGACTGATCAGATACAAGAACGCCGCCAGACACCCATATCCAACCCCCGCGCCGGCGCCGCACCCGATCAACAACGCGATTTTCCGGGCGCTCCACGGCTGCGTCCCAAGTCTCATGGCTGCGCCGGTCATGGCGGCGTCCCGCCGCCGGCCGGGCATCCCTTGACTTCGAGGCGCACGATGCGCCCCGCCTCACCCTGCAAATCCGAGGGCTTCAACACGCTATCCGTCGGCTTCAGATCGATATCGATCCAATACACATTGCCCGTGCGTTTTCTATCCGCGAGTCCCGGATTGAATCCGAGCGATTGCGCTTGCGCGACGCGGGCTTGAGCGCGATTTGCTTCGCTGTACAGCCCGAGCGATATCACGGAACCCTCATTCGGTCCGGGCATCTCCAAGGCATCTTCGATGCCGCCCGCTTTGAGCTTCGCCAGCATCTGATCGCTGGCGCCCCGGGTCGGCGGAATGGGTAAATACACCCAAACTCCGGCCCAAACTTCGCCCTCCGCGACGCGCTGCCTTGGATCATAGCCGCCGCTGCGCAAGGTGCTTGCGGCATGCGCCGCCTCCGCCACGTCGCGGAACGGACCCACGCTGATGCAGCGCTTGACATTGGTGAGGAGGCCTGCCGAGCCCTCATCGCGCGCGCCTTCCTCCATCTCGCTGCCGCCGCGCGCGCCGACTATGCCACCGCCATTGCCGCCATCGGCGGCACGCGGCGTGGCGGCGCCCGGCATTTGGGCGGCTTCCGAGGCCAGCTTCAAGGTCGCCGTCGGAGCGGCGGCAACCGGCGCATCGTGGGGTCCGGCGATGCCCTTCACCCAAAGAAAATACGCCACGTTCGCAAGCGCGAGGCACAGCACTATGCTCTTTAGAAGCGTCACGCCGCACCTTCAGTCAAGCGCAAACTGGCCTCGCCAGACACAAATCTCCGCATTTGGCCTCCGCTTTCAAGCAGTAGCGCGCCATCCTCATCCACGCCGCGCGCCGTGCCGGACACTGCGCTGTCGCCGGCAAGCACGCGTACGGCACGACCGCGGAGCGCATCGAGGGTCATCCAGGCGTCCCGGACGGGCGCGAATCCCTCCCGTTCGAATTGTCCCAGCATACTTAAAAGCTCATCCAAGAGGGTCCCCGCGATCCGATTGCGCGAGGCGGCGTGCACGCACGCGTCGGCCACCGCCGCAACGCGCACACCGGTCTGTTCGATCTCGCGGCGCGCCGCCGCCGACAGCGATACATTGAGGCCGACGCCGATGACGACATGCACCGGGCCGGCGGCCTCCACGCGCAGCTCGACCAACACCCCGCCGATTTTGCGATCGTTGAACCAGACGTCGTTCGGCCACTTGAGGCGAACGCCGCGCGCACCGGTGCGCTCCAAAGCGCGGCTGATTGCAACACCCACCGCAAGGCTCAAGGCAGGGCTGGCGCGCGCCGCATCGCGGAAAGCCCAGCCGAGGGACATGGCGATGCAGTCGCCGAAGGGTGCAATCCATCGGCGGCCGCATCGGCCGCGCCCTGAGTGCTGCAATTCGCTCAGGCAAACATCTGCGCGGCCGGGCGGCGGCGGCGGGAGCCGAAGCAAGTGGGTGTTAGTCGAATCCACTTCCAACAGCACCTCGCAGTGGCGCAGCCGGCGTTCGCCGTCATCGCGAAGCTCGACGCATATCTGCCGCGCATCCAACAATTCGACCGGCTTTGGCAGGCAGTAACCGCGTCGCGCCAGCGCCGTGATCTCGATGCCCCGCGCTCGCAGCCGCTCGATCCCGTCGCGTAGCTGCGCGCGGCTCGTCCCAAGCTCTCGCGCCAGCCGCACGCCGGAGTGCAGTCGGCCGTCCGCGAGCAGCGCGAGCAGCGACGGGGGGTCCAGGAGCCTGGCTCCTACGCCGCTCGGGAGCGAAACAGCCATAATCTGCGAACGCGGCTCTCTTTGCCGGAACACAGGCGCGCGATGTTGCCGCGATGGGTGTAGACCAGAAACAGCTCGATACCCAAGCAAAAAATCAATAACGGCAGGTCTCCCGGCTCGAGAAGATACACGACGACGACGAGAACGGCGCCCGCGAGCATGCTGGCGAGGCTGACATATCCCGTGAGCAGCAATACGACGAACCAGGCGCACAGCACAGGAGCGAGCAAGTACGGCTGCACGGCGCCGACCACGCCAAGCATGGTTGCCACGCCCTTGCCGCCGCGAAATCCGAACCATACCGGGTAGACGTGCCCCACGATGACGGCGAAACCGCAAGCCAAGGTCAGCCACTCGCGCGACAGTTCCGGGTCGAGCCCCACTCCCGGGAGCGCCGCCGTCGGCAACCAAAGCACCGCGAATACGCCCTTGACCAGGTCGATGAGCAGCACCAATAGGCCGAATAGCTTGCCCTGGGTCCGCAATGCATTGGTGGCGCCGGCGTTGCCGCTGCCCAGGCGGCGAATATCGACGCCGCGCAAGCGCCCCAGAACCAGACTACCGAGCAACGCACCCAGCAAATAGGCAATGAGCGTCTTGACTCCGAGTTCCAGCATCTGTGGATTTTGACACGGATGGCCGAGGGACGCCTTAAAGGCGCGCGCTAAGCGCGCGTGGGCAGGTGTATTTCCGCCAACATGCAACGTACGCCGCCGCCGCCGTAGCGCTCGATGACGGGGATGTCGGCCGTCAAAACGCTGCCGTAGTTTTCCAAAGCCCGGCGCTGCGCCGGATCGAGACTGCGCCACGCGGTCGTCGACAGCGCAATGACGTTTCCTCCCGCCGGGGCGAGCTCCAAGAGGTTGCCGGCAAACTGCCGCATCTGCGGGAGCGTAATCTCGATGATCTCGCGACCCGATGCCCGCAGCTGCGAATACACGGCATCACGATGTCGTGGCTGCGCGATTGCCGCGCCGCAAACGACCGCGAAACGCGCACCGATCGCCATCATGACATTCGTGTGATAGACGGCATTGCCCATGCCGTCAAACGCTTCGAAAGTCACGAGCTCATAGTCGAGTTGCTGGGCGAATTCGCCCAATACGTCGAGATCGGTGCGCGGCGACAGGTTCGCGTATGCCAGGCGCCGCGGCCGATCGAGCACCAAGCTGCCGGTGCCCTCGAGATACTTGCCGTGATTTTCCCGGTAGCTCAAATCCACGGTGCGGGTGATTCGAAACGCGCCATCGCCGGTCACCTGGCGAATGACCTCCTCGCGCCGCTCGCTGCGGCGGTTGGGCGCAAGCATCGGATACAGCACTACCGTACCGTCGCGATGGAAGCTCACCCAATTGTTCGGAAACAGCGCATCGGGTTTGGCGGGCGTTTCGGTGTCATCGGCCACGATAACCTTGACTCCCGCCTGCTCAAGGCGCTCGCTCAAAGCGTCGAACTCGCGCAGCGCGAGGCCTTGCAAATCGCGGTGCGCCGATTCAGGGAGCTGGTTGTCGCTTTGGGACGGGGTCCCATCGACCCCGTTGAGCTCGGCGCGAAGCGCCTGGAAACTATTGCTTGGCGCGGTTTGCGCATTGAATGCAAAGCGCGCCGGCCTCACCATGAGTACGGTCGCGGCGCTTTGCGGTTCCTCGGGGGGCGTCGCGCAGTCGAGCATGGCGTTAGACTATAGCAGGCCGGCCGATCGGTGGGCCCGGCGGGTCGCCCGTCGGTGGATTGCCCGTTGACACCGCACCTCGGTTTCATCAAGGTACGGCGGGGCCGGCAAAACAATGCATTGGGCCTTCGGGCTAACTAAAGGGTGACTGCGTTGCCGGTTTCGATGACCAATTCATTGCTGGTGCTCGCGGTAGCGTTGATCGGGGTAAGCGCGGCGGCGCCGGCCGCGCGCTCCGAAAAAAAGCCCCAGGACAAGTCCGAATGGGTCTACGAATTTAGCTTCGATACCTTGCTGGCCGAGGCCAAGCGCCGCGCCGCGAGGCCCTACGCCCCGCAGCGCAGCATATTGCCCGCGGGCCTGGACAAGCTCAGCCCGGAACAGTACCGCAGCATTCACTTCAACGCTGAGGCCGGATTTTGGCGCGCGGAAAATTTGCCCTTTCGTCTCGAGCTGCTGCCCGCGGGATACAATCTGAAGTCGGCGGCGGTGACTGTTTCCACGGTCGAGAACGGGGTGGCCGAGGATTTAGCCGCCACGCCAGCGATGTTCCAGACGGGCGCAGCAGGCCCAACCCTGCCGCAACTCGACAAGGTCTCGTTGCCGCTGTCGGGCTTTCGCCTTCGTGCCCAAATCAATTCGAAAAAAGTCTGGGATGAATTCCTGGTGTTTCAGGGTGCGAGCTACTTCCGTGCGGTCGGTCAGCACCTTTTATACGGTCTTTCGGCCCGCGGCCTCGCGATCAATACGGCTGAACCGTCGGGCGAGGAGTTCCCGACATTTACGCATTTTTGGATCGAGCGCCCGGCCCCGCGGGCCAGCTCGATCGTGATCGACGCCCTGCTCGAAAGCGACTCCACCACCGGCGCCTACCGCTTCACCGTTAAGCCCGGTGTGGAGACGGTGATGGACGTAGAGCTCACGCTGTTCCCGCGCGCCGACATGCACGTGGTGGGCATCGCCCCGCTCACCTCCATGTTCCTGTTCGACGAAACCAATCGCGGGCGTCTCGACGATTATCGACCCGAGGTCCATGATTCGGACGGCCTGCAGATCACCTCGAAAACAGGGGAGCATATTTTTCGCCAGTTGGCGAATCCCATCAAACTTCAGGTATCGACGTTCACCGCGCAGCCTCCGCAAGGCTTTGGCCTGGTGCAGCGCTCGCGCGAACAGCGCGATTATCAGGATCTCGAAAACCTGTACGAACGACGGCCCAGCGCGTGGGTCGAGCCCGAGGGCGATTGGGGCGCCGGAGCGGTAGAGCTGGTGGAGATTCCATCCGGGCGCGAGAGCAACGACAACATCGTCGCCTTTTGGCGCCCGGCACAGACTCTGGTGGCGGGACATCCGGTTCAATTCGCTTATCGCCTCACCTGGCTCGCGGAGCCCGCCCTGCCGAAAGCCTTAGGCAAAGTCGTGGCCACCCGCGCAGGCGCGAGCCTTGACGGCAAGCGGCGCGTGTTCATCCTGGATTTCGTCGGCGCCGGCGAGAATACCGACGGCCTGCGCCTCGAATTGGGCGCCTCGGCCGGCAGGATTTCCAATGCCACGCTGGTATCGAATAATGCCCTGCAAGGACTGCGCGCCAGCTTCGAGATCGACCCGAAGGATGCCGAATTGATCGAATTGCGCTTGCGAATCATGCGCGGGGACCAACCGGTCAGCGAAACTTGGCTGTATCGATGGACTTCAAGTTGAGCTCCGCCGTCATTTTCGAGCATCCGGGATCATCCGGCGGCATGCCGCCGGAGGCGCCGTTGGGCATGCCGCCTCAAGACCTGCGCTATCAGCCGCTGCGGCATACGGGGAGCCGTTCGACTGCCGCGGTTCTATACGCGCGGTTCATCCTGCTCACCGTGAGCCTCGGGGTGACAATCTACGGTGTCTATCAGATGCTGCAAGTCGTGCGCTTTGCCAGCATGACGTTGCTGCAGGGGATGATGATTTTCTTCTTCGCGGTATCGTTGGCTTGGATCGCGCTGGCAGCCGGCTCGGTAATCGCCGGCGCGTCGAAGCGGCGCGATCCCGTGCCGAACCCGGCGGCGGGCGCCGGCGGCGCGCCGACGGCGCTCGTCATGCCGATCTACAACGAGGATCCGATACGCACCACGGCGGCGCTGCACGCCATGGCCGAGGCGCTTGGGGCGATCGGGGCGAATCGCGGCTTCGAGGTCGTCGTGCTGTCGGATTCGACGAACGCCGACGCGTGGATTCGCGAGACCGCGGCGATCGACGCGTTGCGCAGGTCGCTTGCGGCGATCATGCCGGTTTGGTATCGGCGACGCTGGCGCAACATCGCGCGCAAGTCCGGCAACCTACAGGACTTCGTCACGCGCTGGGGCGGCCGCTATGCCCATATGATCGTGCTCGACGCGGACAGCCTGATCGACGCGTCGACGCTGCTGCGGCTCGTGCAGACGATGCAGGCGGATCCGGCGTTGGGAATTCTGCAGACCGCTCCGCAACTCATCGGCGCGCGAACCTTTTTCGGCCGCCTGCAGCAGTTCGCCGCCTGCGTCTATGGTCCGGTCATCGCGCGCGGCGTGGCCGCATGGTCCGGCGACAGCGGCAATTATTGGGGCCACAATGCCATCATTCGCATCACCGCGTTCGCCCAAAGCTGCGGTCTGCCCGAACTCGAGGGACGCGCGCCGTTCGGCGGTCACGTGCTGTCGCATGACTTCGTCGAGGCGGCGCTCATGCGCCGCGCCGGTTGGAAGGTGCGCATGCTCACCGACTGCGGCGGTTCCTGGGAAGAATCGCCGCCGTCGCTCATCGACGTCGCGGTTCGCGATCGCCGCTGGGCGCAGGGCAACCTGCAGCACATGAAAATCATCGGCGCCACGGGCTTGAGCTTCACCAGCCGGTTGCATTTGGGCATCGGCATCATGAGCTACCTGTCATCGCCTCTGTGGCTGCTGATGCTGGGCATCGGCTTTGCGCTTGCCGTGCAGTCGCATCTGATTCGGCCCGAATATTTCAGCCATGATTTCCAGCTGTTCCCGACTTGGCCGCGGTTCGATGTCGAATTGATGATGGCCCTGTTCTGGTTCAGCATGGTCGTGCTGCTGATTCCAAAAATGGTCGGGCTGACGCGTGCGCTGCTTTCGAAGCGGTTACGGAGCGGCGGCGGCGGCATCGTCGGCATCACCGCGAGCTTCTTGATGGAAGTCATCCTGTCGGCGCTGTACGCACCGGTCCTGATGTTGATCCAAAGCGGGCACGTCTTTGAGATTTTCATGGGACGCGACTCCGGCTGGAAGCCGCAGCGGCGTGAAGGCGGCAGCACCACCTGGAGCGATGCCTGGCTCTTCCATAGCCGGCACATGCTGTTGAGTGCCATGACCGCCGCGATCCTCTGGTTCCTCTCCCCGCCGCTGCTCGCATGGGTTTCGCCGGCCCTGCTGGGTTTGCTGCTCGCGGTCCCGTTGTCGCGCGCCAGCGGCAGCGAGTCGCTCGGCCGCACCTTGTCGCGGTTCGCGCTGCTGCGCACGCCCGAGGAAGTCGAGCCGCCGCCGCTGATGGCGCGCCGCACGGAATTGATCCGCCAAGCGCAGCCACTGCCGGAGGATGGGCTCAAATATCTGGCGCGCAATCGCGACGCGCGGCTGACGCACATCCACGGCAACCTGCCCCGGCCGGTGAATCCGCGCGGTCATCCCGATCCGCACGCCTTTACGGCGCAGCAAAAGCTGATCGATGCACGATCCCTCGAGGAGGCGCTTGAATGGCTGACGCCGATCGAACGGGTGGAGGTCGCGAGCGATGCGCGCTTGCTCAACCAACTCGCGCTGCTGCCCGATGCGCAGCGGCACACTTTTTTAATCTAGAGGAAACCGCAACCGAATGATCGCCCGCCGCGCCCTGTTGAAATTAACCCTCGGCCTCGCGAGCGGCCGACTGCTCTACGGCGGGGAGTCCCGCGCGGCCCAACAACCGGTCCCGGGCGCGCCCGCACAGCCCTTCGATTTCGCCTGGCTCAAGGGTCAAGCGCATTATCTCGCCAGCAATGCCTATCAGCCGTCCAAGGACGCGCTGCCGCCCGCCATGGCCAAACTCAGTTACGACCAGTATCAATCGATTCGCTTCCGCAGCGATCACGCGCTGTGGGCCGACGCGGGGCCGGCGTTTCGCGTGCAGTTCTTTCATGTCGGACGCAACTTCACCGAACCGGTGCATCTGTACGAAGTGGTCGACGGCCAGTCTCACGAAATTCTCTACGATCCCGCGATGTTCGATTGGGACAACAGCGGCGTCGATCCCGCCACGATGAAGGGTCGTGCGGGTTTTGCCGGCTTTCGAGTGCAATTCGTGACCGACTGGAGAGACGACATCGCGGCGTTTTTGGGTGCCAGCTATTTCCGCGCCGTCGGCGGCGACACGCGCCAATACGGCCTGTCGGCGCGGGCGTTGGCGGTCGACACCGCGTTTCCACGCCCCGAAGAATTTCCGCGCTTCACCTCCTTTTGGTTCGAGCGGCCGGCGAAGGACTCGGGAATATTGACGCTCTACGCGCTGCTCGACTCGCCGAGCATCGCCGGCGCGCTGCGCATTCAGATCGCCCCCGGCGGCACCCAGATCATGAACATCGACACCGCGCTGTACCCGCGCAAGCCGATCGAGCGCTTAGGGATCGCGCCGCTCACCAGCATGTTCTTCTACGGGGAAAACGATCGTCGAGCGGCGAATGACTGGCGTCCGGAAATCCATGACTCGGACGGCCTTTCGATGTGGACGGGTGCCGGCGAGTGGATCTGGCGGCCGCTGGTCAACCCTGCGCTAGTGCACTTGAATTCCTATTTGGACGACAATCCGCGCGGCTTCGGCCTGCTGCAGCGGGACCGCAACTTCGACCATTACCAGGACGACGGCGTCTACTACGATCGGCGGCCGAGTCTGTGGGTGGAGCCCAAACAGGGTCCCAACGGCGGGTGGGGTAAGGGCGCAGTGCAGCTCGTGGAAATACCCACCGCCGACGAAACGTTCGACAACATCGTCGCTTTCTGGAATCCGCTGGAGAAGCCGAAGCCGGGCCAGGAGCTGCTGTTCAGCTATCGACTGTATTGGGGCACGAAAATGCCCTACTCATCCCCGCTCGGTCAAACGATTGCGACCCGCACGGGGATCGGCGGCACGCTCGGTGTGAAGCGCCAGTACTATTCCTGGCACTTTGCCGTCGATTTCGCCGGCGGCGAGCTCGGCGCCTTGCAAAAGGACGCCGCGGTCGAAGCGGTGATTACGGCCTCGCGCGGCCAGACGGAGCACGTCACGGCACATTACGTGGAGGAGTTCAACGGCTATCGAGCGCTGTTCGACATCAAACCGACGGACGATACGGAGGAGCCCATCGATTTGCGCCTTTACTTGCGATTGGAGGGCAAACCGCTGACCGAGACTTGGATCTATCAGTGGACCCCGCCGTCGGTGAAGGATCGCAAGCTGGCGCTCAAGTGAAGACCGGGAGCCGGCTGCGCTCCTAACGGCGATCCTTGGACCGGGCTGCCGGGGAGCGCAAGCGCTGCGTGTCGCCAGTGCGTCGGCGCAGCTCCGCTTCGCGCCTGAGGAAGGGTTGCGCGGCGCGCGGGTCGAGAATGGCCAAGCGGTATTCGTGCAGCTGCTGCTTGATCAGCGGCAGCAGCGCGCGCTCCGATCCCGACGACTCGTCCTCCTCGATCAGGGCGCTGCAATATATATCGAAATACTCGCTGTAGAGCTGCTCATAGCGCTGCATGGGGTCCAGGAATGCGGGATCTTGCACGACTTCGCTGCCCAAATGGCTGGCGCACAGATAACTGCAGGCTTTGCGCAGGTATACGCCGTGCTCGGCGATGAGGGCGGCCTCGTAGCTGCGGCCCGGACGAAAGTGCGCGACGACCTGTGCCCGCGCGCTTCCTCGCAGCTCGCTGTGCCGCAGAAACTGAAACAGCGCTTTGCCGTGCAGCAGGCGGAACGTCGTCTGTTTGAGCGCGGCGACCTGCGCGTGGCGCATGCCGCAACTGGCCAGCTGGCGCATGAGGCTCGAGTGCTCGCTTTCCCACCGCTCCCACATGACCGGGCTCTCGATGATGCGGCGTGCGATCATTTGTTCGCCGCCGTCGGCGCTGCGCAAAGCGGCCTCGACGCGATCCGTGGATTCGCGCATGAGACGCTCATGGCTGATCGCATGGGGCAGCATCGTTCCCTCCTGCAGGCCGCCAGATTCTGTTAAATGGCAAAAGCTGTCAACGCGTTGCCAATAGCCGACAGCGCGATATTCCCTTTAGCGCCCTTCGCTTCAGCCGAGGCTCAGGCCCGCCCCCTATATAAGGTCTATAACTCGCCTAATAGCGCCGCGACAACAGCCAATGAGCCAACGAGCGCAGCGGTGCGGCATGCTCGCCGAACGGCGCGAGCGCTTCGAGCGCCTGGTGGTGCAGCAGGTTGACCCGCTCCTGCGAGGCCGCGATACCGATCACCGCCGGATGAGTGGGCTTTGCATGCTCGCGGTCCGCGCCGGTTGCCTTGCCGAGCGTCGACACATCGCCGATCAAGTCGAGCAAGTCGTCTTGAATTTGGAATGCCAAGCCGATGGCCGCCGCGAAGCGCGTGAGCGCGGCGTACAGATGCCCCGCAAGCTGCGGGGCGCATTCAGCCGCCATCAGTACGCTGGCGCGAATCACCGCGCCCGTCTTGCGGGCATGCATGTCCTCGACTTGCGCGATATCGAGCTGTTTGCCCTGCACCTCCAGATCAATGGCCTGGCCGCCGGCCATCCCGAACGTGCCGCTCGCCTCGCTCAAGATGTCGACGAGCCGCAGACGGATCGCCGGCGAGGCGGGTAGCGCCGGGTCGCGCGCGAGCAATTGAAATGCCAGCGGCTGCAGCGCATCGCCCACGAGAATCGCGGTCGCCTCGTCGTAAGCCTTGTGGCACGTCGGCCGCCCGCGGCGCAGGTCATCGTCGTCCATCGCGGGCAAATCGTCGTGCACCAGAGAATACACGTGGATCAGTTCGATGGCACAGGCCGCCGCCTCCACCTCATCCTCGGTAAGGCCCAAAGTCCTTGCGGTGGCGAACAGCAGTGCCGGCCGCACCCGCTTGCCGCCGCCGAGCACGCTGTAGCGCATCGCCTCGTGCAGCCGCACCGGCACTTCCGTGGGGGGCGGTAGGCGCCTCGCCAGAGCCTCTTCCATGCGCGAGCGCCACACTTCGAGCAGCACGCCGAAGGCCTCGGTCTGCGGCGGCTCATCCTCGGTCGCCGTGCGACGGTCGGCTGCGTTGGTCACCCGCGTACTCCCCCGTTACCCGTGCGCGCGATCAGCGCGGGGCCGCAACTCGCTGGGGCTCGTCCGACTCGGCGCGGCTCAAGCGTTTCACGTCGCTGATCGGAATGGCCGCGACCGTGGCATAGCGTGCGCCATCGACGTATTGGAACGGCAATTCGGGCGCCATCGGGCCGGCGACACGCGGGCCGCGCACAGCAACTTTCAATGCTTTGAGCGGGTGGCTGAAAGCGTCGTTGACCGCGGTTCCCTCGAACCCGCAGTGCGCCATACAGTTGTCGCATCGCGGATTGCGTCCGACGCCGTACCGGTCCCAATCGGTGTCTTCGATCAGCGAGCGATAACTTTCCGCGTAGCCTTCGTCAGAGAGCAAATAACAGGGTCGCTGCCAACCGAACACGTTGTACGTCGGATTGCTCCACGGCGTGCATTGGTAACTCTGATTGCCGGCAAGAAAGTCCAAAAAAAGTCCGGAATGGTTGAACGACCACGATCTGCCGTTGGCCCGGCGGCGGCTGAAGATGTCGCGGAACAGCTGCTTGCTGGCGCTGCGTCCCAAAAAGACGTCCTGTCTGGGCGCGTGGCTGTAGCTGTATCCGGGAGAGACCGTGATGCCTTCGATACCGAGCTGCATTGCGGTGTCGAAGAACTCCGCGACGTCGTCCGGATTTTCGCCGTTGAACAGTGTGCAATTGATCGTGACGCGAAAGCCCTTGCTGCGCGCCAGTTCAATTGCCGCCACCGCCTTGTCGAAAACGCCCTCCTGGCACACGGACTCGTCGTGCCGCTGCCGATTGCCGTCAAGATGAATCGAGAACGTGAGATAAGGCGAGGGGCGGTACTCATCGATGTGTTTGGCCAGCAAAATCGCATTGCTGCACAAATACACGAATTTCTTGCGCGCGACGATTCCAGCGACGATTTGCGGCATTTCCTTGTGAATGAGCGGCTCCCCGCCGGGAATGGACACGATGGGCGCGCCGCACTCATCGACCGCGCGCAAGGCATCCTCGACGCTGACCCTTTTTTGCAGGATCTCCTTTGGATAATCGATCTTGCCGCAGCCGGCGCACGCCAAGTTGCACTGAAACAGCGGCTCGAGCATGAGCACCAGCGGGTAGCGCTTATCGCCGCGCAATTTGCGGCCGGCGAGATACTTGGCGACCCGATACATCTGCAGAAGTGGAATTGCCATAGCTCATGTTACCGCGGCGGGGGAAGCCAAGCCTACATTAAGATTAGCTCATCAAGCTCGCAGGTCATACACGGCAGCGCGATGATCCCGCCAGATGCGCTCCCATTCGAGCATAAACCATGGGGTATACTTCGATCTGTCAGCCCTCGACATCTCCGCTTGTAGGACATCCAAGCCAATCCAGCGCCAATCGAAGATCTCGTCGCGATTGATCCGCAGGGAGTCGCTTGAGCGTCCTATGAACACCGAGCACAGCTCATGCTCAGCACCCGTCGCGTCGAACTGCGCGTGGTACTCGAACTTGAACAAAAACCGCAAATCACAGCGTATTCCGAGCTCTTCGTACAATCGCCGCCGGGTCGCGACATCCATGCTTTCGGATAGGCGCGGATGGCTGCAACAACTGTTCGACCAATACAGCGGCCAGAGCCGCTTGGACGGCGAGCGCTGTTGGAGGAGCAATTCGCCCCGGTCATTGAAGATCAGCAGAGAAAACGCCCGGTGTAGGACACCCCGGCCCTCATGGCATAGCGCCTTGCTCAGGGATCCAAGCCGGCAGTCCGCCTCATCCACCAGAATCAAAGCATCGGAATCTGCCATAATACCCTTATTATTGACCTTATATTCGTGCCTAGATTCATCCATGACAAAAACTACATCTGCGGCGCCCCCCGGGGAGGCGCGCAAATCGGTCCGGCATATTTCGCGCCCAATCGAGGGGGCCCGCCCCCGGCTTGAGCCCGTAGCGAGGATCTTAGCCGCTTGCGAAACGCGTGCGCCAGTCTGGCGTGGCCGCAGTGCGCCCCGCAGCACGCAGCGTGATGGCTGGGCCATCCGGGGAGTCGTCGGGTGATTGCGTCTCATTCATGGATGATCTGGTGCGGCACGGGGCTTGCCGCTGCTGCCATGTCCTACACCGTCGCAGCGGCGCTCGCGGTCCGTCTGCGCCTGCGGGCCGTGCATTACGCGCTGCCCAACGAGCCCCCGGCGGTCACGATGCTGAAGCCCCTGTGCGGCAACGAACACGAGCTTTACGAATGTTTGCGCTCGTTTTGCGACCAACCGTATCCGCGCTTTCAAATCGTCTTCGGGGTGTCCGATGGGAACGATCCGGCGGTCGATGTGGTCAACAGGTTGCAGCACGAATTTCCGGCGCTCGACTTGCAGCTCGCGATCGACCGCAGGCAGCACGGCAGTAGCCGCAAAGTCAGCAATCTCATCAACATGATGTCCCTTGCCCGTCACGACTATCTCGTGCTCTCCGACAGCGATGTGCGAGTCCAGCGCGACTACCTCGCCAAAGTCGTGAGTCCGCTGCTCGACGCCGAGGTCGGCATCGTGACCTGCGCATATCGGGGCAGCCCGCGGCCGGGTTTGTGGTCGCTGCTGGGGTCTATGTTCATCAATGAGCAGTTCACGCCTTCCGTGCGTGTTGCGGCGATGTTCGGCTCGCGGGCATTCGCCTTCGGTACGACCATCGCGATCCGCCGCCAGGTACTCACGCGCATCGGCGGATTCGCCGCGATCGCGAACCAGCTGGCCGACGATTATCGCTTGGGTGAATTGACGCGCCGCATCGGCCTGCGCACCGTGCTGTCTGACATGGTGGTCGAGACCAGCGTCGATGAGCCCAGTTTCGGCGATCTCGCCCGCCATGAGCTGCGCTGGCTGCGCACGATCCGCACCGTCCGTCCGATCGGCTACAGCCTTTTATTCATCACTTTCGGCGTGCCGCTCGCCTGTTTTGGCGGCCTGCTCGCCGCGGGCGCGCGGCCCGCACTCGCCCTGCTCGGTGTCACCGTGCTGGCCCGGGTCATGATACATTGGAGGGTGCGCAGTCCCAACTCGGCTCTTGCGCGTCTGGCTCTCTTGCCGCTCAGGGATGGGCTCAGCTTTGCACTCTGGCTTTGGGGTTTCGTCACGCGCCGCGTGCACTGGCGGGACGATCGTTATCGAGTCACTCGTGACGGATCCGCCCAACCCATTCTTGAGGATTTAATGCGATGAGAGCGCTATTTCTGCACCCCCCGTCATTCGACGGTTTCGACGGCGGCGCCGGCGCCCGCTATCAGATGAAACGCGAGGTTCGCTCCTTCTGGTATCCGACCTGGCTGGCGCAGCCGGCGGCTCTGGTGGAGGGCTCGAAGCTGATCGATGCGCCGCCGCACGGCCTGACCTTCGAGGACATCGCTCCGGAGCTCAAAAACCGCGACCTCGTGGTGATGCATACCTCCACCCCATCGTTCAAATCGGACGTGAAGACGGCCGAGATGATCAAGGCGGCCAATCCCGCCATTACCATCGGCTTCATCGGCGCCAAGGTCGCCGTCGAGCCCGAGAAGAGCCTCATCGCCGGCCGCGCCGTCGATTTCGTCGCCCGCAACGAATTCGATTTCACCATCAAGGACGTCGCCGACGGCAAGCCTTGGAGCGATATCAAGGGACTTTCCTACCGCAACCGAGAGGGCGTCATCGTTCACAACGAGAACCGCGAAGTTCTCGAGAACATGGATTCGCTTCCCTGGGTGACGCCGGTCTACAAGCGCGACCTCACGATCGAGAAATATTTCGGCGGCTATCTCAAGCATCCCTACATCTCGTTCTATACGGGACGCGGATGCAAATCGCGCTGCACTTTCTGCCTGTGGCCGCAGACGGTCGGGGGGCATCGTTATCGCGTGCGCTCGATCGAAAACGTCGTCGCGGAAATGAAGTGGGCAAAGAGCGCCTTCCCGCAGGTGAAGGAATACTTTTTCGACGATGACACGTTGACCGACAACCTGCCGCGGGTCGAAGCCCTCGCGAGAGAGCTGGGCAAGCTCGGAGTCACCTGGTCCTGCAACGCCAAGGCCAATGTGCCGCGCAAGACGCTGGAAGTGATGAAGGACAACGGCCTGCGTTTGCTGTTGGTCGGCTATGAGTCCGGCAATCAGCAAATCCTGTTCAACATCAAAAAGGGCATGCGGGTGGAGTTCGCCCGCCGCTTCACCAAGGACTGCCACGAGCTCGGCATCGTGATCCACGGCACCTTCATTCTGGGCCTCCCCGGCGAGACCAAGGAGACGATTCAGGAAACGCTGGACTTCGCGAAGGAGATCAATCCCCATACGATTCAGGTTTCGCTCGCGGCTCCATACCCCGGCACCTTCCTCTACCGGCAGGCAAAGGAGAACGGCTGGCTCTACAACGAGGAAATCGATCTTCTGACGCAGGAAGGCACGCAGATCGCGCCGCTGAACTATCCGCATCTGAGCCACAGCGAGATCTTCGATTCCGTCGAGGACTTCTACAAGAAGTTCTATTTCCGCCCGTCCAAGATCGCCTCCATCGTGGCCGAGATGATCGTAAGCCCGGACATGATGAAGCGCCGCTTGCGCGAGGGCGTGGAATTCTTCCACTTCTTGCGGACGCGGCGGGACGCTGCTTGAAGCGGTTGATCGTCACCGCGGATGACTTCGGCGCCGCCCGCGAAGTCAACGAAGCCGTCGAAGCGGCCCATCGCGGCGGCATTCTCACCGCCGCGAGCTTGATGGTGGCGGCGCCGGCGGCAGCCGACGCAATCGAGCGCGCGCGGCACATGCCATCCTTGCGCGTCGGCTTGCACGTGGTGCTGGTGGAAGGCCGGCCGGTGCTTCCCGCCTCTGCCGTGAGTCATCTGGTGGATGCAAGCGGCGCCTTTCGTACCGATATGGCGGCCCTCGGGACCCTCATATCCTTCAGCAGACGCGCGCGCCGCCAGCTCGCCGCGGAAATCACGGCACAATTCGAGGCCTTTCGCGCCACGGGCCTGCCTCTCGATCATTGCAACGCGCACAAGCATTTCCATCTCCACCCGGTGGTCGGGGGATTGCTGGCCGCGATCGGCGGCCGCTTCGGCCTGCGCGCGGCTCGCGTGCCGCTCGAGCCCTGGCAGGTGCTGCGCAAGGTCGAGCGGCGGACGCCGTGCGCGCCGGGGCTGCTCACGGCGCCGTTTGCGCTTCTGCAGCGCCGGCGCTTTCGCGCCGCGGGTCTGCTCACCCCCGATCGCATCTTCGGACTTCAATGGTCCGGACAAATGACCAAGGAGCGTCTATTGGGTCTGATCCGCCACCTGCCGAGAGGTCTCAACGAGATCTACGTTCATCCCGCCACCGGGCCCTACGCCGGGGCGGCGCCGGGATATCGCTATCGCGAAGAATTCGATGCGCTCATGGCACCGGAGATCGTCGCGGCATCGCGCGATTCCTCGCTGCGGCTGGGCGGATTCAGCGACTTCCTGGCTCCCGAGCCGGCGGTCCACCCGGACCGCGCTCGCGCAGCAGTGCCGGCCGGCGGCAGGAGTTTGATGTCGTGAGTCCGACCTTCTCAGCCGCCTCCGCCCCCTCGGCCGACTCCTCCGGCGCGCAAGAATCCTTCCCCGGGGGGCCGATTCGCTTCGGCAGCGATGAGCACAAGTCCCTCTTCTGCCATACGCTGCTCGACACCTTCGATCCCTACAAGCCGAAGGTGATCGATTGGCCGAAGCTCGACGCCGAAACGCGCGATCGCCTGGTGAGCCTGCCCATCTGGGACATTGCCGTGCAGACGGAGGGACGAGCGGGGCTCCATGTTGCGACCTATGCCGCGACCGCTGCCGATCCGCTGCTGCGCAAAGCGATGGACCTCAACGCCTTCGAGGAGGGCCGCCACAAGCACGTGCTCGCCAATCTGGTCACGGCCTACGGCATCGCGCTTGCGCCCGAGCCGCAATACCTCGTGCCGCGCGACCCGGAATGGGCCTTCATGGTGACCGGCTACAGCGAGTGCATTGACAGCTTCTTCGCCTTCGGCCTTTTCGAATCGGCCAAGCGCTCGGGATTCTTTCCGGAGGCGCTGGTCGACACGTTCGAGCCCGTGATCCGGGAAGAGGCCCGTCATATCCTTTTCTTCGTCAATTGGGCTGCGTGGCATCGGCGCACCATGCCGTTTTGGCGGCGGCCATTCTTCGAGCTGAAGGTGCTCGCCGTCTGGCTCTTTCTCATCTGGGAGCGGATCGGCATAGCCCGCGACATGGGGAACGGCGTACAGGACAACAATTTCACGATGACCGGGGCGCAGTCGCTAGGGAGTGACATTAACCTCGCCGAGCTGATCGACCTCTGCCTGGCCGAGAACAGTCGGCGCATGAGTCCTTACGATCGGCGCTTGCTGCGGCCCTTCGCGGTTCCGGCCCTGGCGAGACTGGCGCGCCGTTTCATGCGGCCCAAGCGGGCCGCTCGTACAGCATGAAAACCCGCGTCGTCATCATTGCAACTCTGGGGCTCGCGCTCGCCCTCTACCTCGTCAGATACGTCGGCTGGGGCGCCGTGGTTTCCGCCGCCGTCGCGGTGGGTTGGGGCGGTTTTGCGATCCTTTGCCTGTATGCTCTGGGGCTGTTCGTGCTCCTCGGAACCGCTTGGTACGTTTTGCTGCCCGACTCGTGCTTCGCAGGAGTGCGAGTTTTCGTGTGGGCGCGCATGGTTCGGGATTCGGCTGCGGAAGTGCTGCCGTTCTCCCAGATCGGCGGAATGGTGCTCGGCGCGCGCGCGGCGATCCTTCATGGTGTGTCGGCACCTCTCGCCTTCGCCTCGATGATCGTCGATGTGACCACCGAGATGCTGGCGCAGATCGCCTACATCGCGCTCGGCCTCTTGATCTTGGGCGCTCGCGCCCCGCGCACCCCCTTCTCGGCGTCGCTGACGACGGTGTTCGTGATCGGCCTCATGCTTGCCGCGGTGGGCGGCGGGGTGTTTCTCGCCTTGCAGCGCTACGGCCACCGGTTGACCGCAAAGCTCGCCGCGCGCCTGCTGCCGAGAGCTGTGGCGGCCACCACCGCGATGGGCACTGCGTTTGACGCGATCTACCGTTCCCCGGCGCGCGTCGGACTTTCTTCGGCGTTTCATCTCGCCGGATGGATCGCAGGCGCGATCGGCACATGGATCGCCTTTCGCCTGATGGGGGTGCACGTCGGGCTCGAATCGGTGATCGCCATCGAAAGTCTCGTGTGTGCGACACGCAGCGCCGGCTTTCTCATCCCCAATGCGCTGGGCGTGCAGGAAGCCGCTTATGCGGTGCTCGCGCCGCTGTTCGGCATCGGGGCGGAATTCGGCCTCGCCGTTTCGTTCGTGAAAAGGGCGCGCGACATCGCGGTCGGAGTGCCCATCTTGCTGATCTGGCAGGCCGTGGAAGGCAAGCGCGCCCTCGCAGGAGAGCCCGGCGGCAGCGTCGTCGACACCGAATGAGGCACCGAACGGGCGCAACTAGCGCGAACTATTCATGAACAATACGTATTCTCATGCACCAAGGCTGGATCAGTAGGTATTTTCCGGACCGCCGTGAATCCGTCCGTGGAGGCTGCGAGAAAAACATCCTGTTTTTCACGCTCCGGAAAATACCTATCTGATCCAGCCTTTTTCCAGCTTCTCTGTTGTTCATGAATAGTCCCGTCTAGCGCATTCGGGCTCGCCGGCTACGACAGCAGGCCGCGCTCGCGAAACCAACGCACGGCATCGTCGAAGGCGTCGACCGCCGGACGCCACTGATACCCCAAGTCGCGAACCGCTTTGGCGCTTGAGAAGAACATGCGCTTGCGCGACATGCGAACGCCCTCCAGCGTGACCCGGCTGCTGCGCCCCGAGATTTTCGACACCGCTTCCGCCACGTAGGCGATCGGCAGCACCGCTCCGTAGGGCAGGCGCACTCGCGGCGGCTTTCGCCCCACGAGCCGCGCGATGTGGGCAAGAATCTCCCGCAGCGTCATGTCCTCACCGCCCAAGATGTAGCGCTCGCCGGAGCGGCCGCGCTGAAATGCCAGGAGGTGGCCGGCGGCGACGTCATCGACATGCACGATGTTGAGCCCGGTATCAACGTACGCAGGCATGCGGCCCGACGCGGCATCCAGCACGACGCGGCCCGTGGGCGTGGGCTTCACATCACCCGGGCCGACGGGCGTCGAGGGGTTGACGATGACCACCGCGAGCCCGGTGCGCGCCGCCTCGAGTACCGCCTGCTCCGCAAGGTATTTCGAGCGCTTGTAGTGGCCGATCATCGCCGCGAGGCCGACCGGCGTTTCCTCGTCGCCCGGCGAGCCGTCGGTCGGCAGGCCGATGGTCGCGACGCTGCTGGTGTACACCATCCGTGCAACGCCCGCTTGACGGGCGGCGAGCAGGATATTGCGGGTGCCCTCGACATTGATCCGGTACAGCTCTCGCGGATCGGGCGCCCCCAGCCGGTAGTCCGCCGCGACGTGAAACAATCCGCCGCAATCGATCAGGGCGCGATCGAGCGACGGCCGATCGGTGAGATCGCCGACGGCGACCTCAAGATCCAGGTGCTGCAAGTTACTGCGGTCCGAGCCGCTACGCACCAGCACACGCACCTGCCAGCCCTCGCGCAGCAATGCCCTCGCGACCGCCGCGCCGACAAATCCGGTGGCACCCGTAACCAGCGCTCTCATGCTCCGCCGGGGCCGGATGCCATCGTGGGCGCTGCTGCACCGGCGGTAGGCACTGCCGCGGCGGCGGCCGGCGGTGCGAGCTTCCCCAAGCGAGCGACGCCGATCAGGGAGCGCATCGCTACTCGATAGCGCCGCGCCAGGCGGACGAGCAGCACGATATCGGCGGGCGATCGAAGGAGCCCCCGAATGAGTCGCCAAACCTGCAGCCGCCCCGCTTCGCTCGCGGCGACGACGCAGCGAGGCACGACGTCGCCGGCCGTATCGACGATCACGCGCACCGCGATGAAGGGCAGCCGGTGAGCCGCGGCCACTTGCGCAACGGCAAAACTCTCCATGTCGACGGCAGCGGCACCGGTCTTGCTGTGGGCGGCACGCTTCGCCGCCACGGTGTCGATCGCTTGCGCGCTGCTGAGGAGCTTGCCGCAGACCACCGGCCGTTGCGCGGCGACCAAGGCAGCCAACGGCTCGCGCCAATGCCGCGCGGTCATGAAACTCTTGCCATCCGAGGCAGTGACTTCGCTCGGCAAGCAAACGGCTCCGGCTTCGAGACGGGGATCGAGCGCGCCCGCCAACCCCCAGCTCGCGAGAGCCGTGGCTCCGGCCTCGATCAGCTCAATGGCCGCGCGCGCGGCCGCGGTACAACCGATCCCGCTGACGGCGACCAGCGTGCCGTCCGCAAGAACTGCCCGCCCGGCATCGCTGCGCGCCGCAGGACCTAGGGCGCGTGCCTCCGCAGCGAGCGCCGCGACGACGCCCGCCCCCATTCAATGCGGGGTCCCAGCCCGAGTCAACGTTCGATAAGCGGCGAGCGCCCACAGCGGAAAATAGCCGCTGTAGCCGTGATACTTCAAATAAAAGACGCGCGGGAAACCGGGCGCGGTGAACGTCGGATCCGACCACAGCCCGTCGTGCTGCGTGCGAATGAGATGATTCACTCCCCGCCGCACCACATCCGAGCCTGCCTCTCCCGAAGCGAGCAGCGCCAACACGGACCACGCCGTCTGGTAGGGCGTGCTCGCGGATTTTCCGGCCGCACGCCGGCCTTTGGCGTAGCTGTCGTTGCTCTCACCCCAACCGCCGTCCGGATTCTGCTGAAGTCGCAGCCAATCAACGGCGCGGCGCACGGTGGCATCCTGCGGCTCGACGCCCGCTTGCGACAGGGCAGTCAGAACCGACCAGGTACCATAAAGGTAATTCGTCCCCCAGCGGCCGAACCACGAGCCGTCCGGCTCTTGGGCGTTGCGCAGAAAGTCGATCGCCCGGTTCAATGCCGGCCGGTCCTGCGGGCGGCCGACGCGAGCGAGAACGGTCACGACGCGCGCCGTGACATCGCTGGTCGGGGGATCCAACAGCGCGCCGTGATCGGCGAACGGAATCTTGTTCAAATAGTAGGAAGTGTTGTCGGCGTCGAACGCGGCGAACCCGCCGTTGGCGCTCTGCATGCCCACGAGCCAATCGAGCGCGCGGCGCACGCTCTCGGCGTAATCGGCGCAGTTGTGCGCCTGATGCATGGCCCAGGCGACCACGGCGGTGTCATCCAGATCGGGGTAATAATCGTTCGCGAACTGGAATGCCCAGCCGCCGCCCGCCAATCCGGGCCGATTGCTCCGCCAGTCGCCGGGCTCGTCGAGAAGCTGCTCGGTTTGCAGCCAATCGAGAGCGCGCGTCGAGGCGGCGCGCGAGGGGGCGCATCCGCTCTCCTGCATCGCGAGGCTCGCGAGCGCGGTGTCCCACACCGGCGAGACACACGGCTGACAATAGGCGCTCGAGGCGCCGACCACCAGCAGCTTCTGCAACGCCCGCTTGGCGGTGACGCGGCGCGGGTCGTCGGCGGCATAGCCGAGGATCGTCATCACTTCCAAGGCATTGACCATCGCGGGAAAGATCGCGCCGAGCCCATCCTCCCCGTTGAGCCGCTCGAGCATCCAGTGCTCGGCCTGACGCGTCGCGCGCGCGCGCATGCCTTTGGGAATCAGCGGGTCCATCAGGCGGCCGAGCCGATCCAGCGCCAGGAAGATTCGGCCGAGAAAGCCGCCCTGCCGGAGGCTGTCGCGGAAGTAGTTGCGCTCGAGCTCCGGCGGCGTCGTAAATAGTTCGCCGATGTGCACGTTTCTCGGGTTCTTGGCGAGCGGCTTTCGCGTGCACAAAATGAACAACGGCACCATCACGGTGCGGGACCAATAAGACACCTTGTCGAGATTGAGAAATAACCAGCGCGGGAACAGCATGATCTCGACCGGAATGTACGGCACGCCGCGCCACGGCAGCTGGCCGAACAGCGCCAACGCGATGCGGGTAAACACGTTCGTGCGGGCCGCGCCGCCGCGCTCCAGAATCGCCTCGCGCGCGCGGACCATGTGCGGGGCTTGGATGTCGTCTCCCGCGAGCTTGAGCGCATAGTAGGCCTTGACGCTGCAACTGACGTTCAAGTCGCCGTTGTGATACAGCGGCCAGCCGCCGTGCTCTGCCTGATGCGCGCGCAAATAGGCGGCAATCTTGGTTTCGAGCGCCGTGTCGATCTCGTCCAGGAAGTGCATCATCATGATGTACTCCGCGGGAATGGTGCAGTCTGCTTCGAGTTCGAACAGCCAATAACCCGCCGCGCTCTGCCGCGCGATCAACGCATCGCGCGCGGCGGCGATCGCACGATCCAGAAGCGTGGAAACCGACTTGGTCAGCGCGTGCGAGACGATGTCCGCCCGCACCCTGACTCCATCGCCCGGTAAAGGTGCCGGCGTCCCTCCCTCGCCCGGCGAAGGCCCTGGCGCTGGCTTCGGTGCAATGCGGTTCACGTCCCGGAGCTCCCGTAAGAGCGGCGCCGGGCGCGCTCGGGCTCATGCGCCGCTGCAAAATCGCCGGCGGGAACTTCGCAGTCCCTGAAAGCGGGCTGAGGGCGATGCACCTCGGCGAGCCGCGCGAGCGGCAGACCGCGGGCAGCCCCTGCGAACAGGCGCCGCAGCAGCCAATCATTGCGCACCGAGAGCTCCGTCAGAAAACGCGTCATGGCCACCGCGGAGCGCGACACCTTCACCTGTGAGCCGGCGGTGAAGCCCGGATTTTTCACAATTTTTTGTAATGTCAGCACCGCAAGGCCGACGGCCCACAGACAGAAGCGGCGAATTCCAGCCTCGGTGCCGGGAATTAATAATGTGTAATCAAGCGCGTTGCGCAAGTGAGCATGTGCCACCCCGACCAGTTCCCGCATTGCGGCATCGAAGCGCGCGTCGCGGGTCTCTCGCGACAGCCGCGCCAGATCGATGCCGTGGGGAGTAAAGACTTCCTGCGGCAGCCAGCACGCTCCGCGGCTGCGATCCTCCCATACGTCCTTGAGAATATTCGTCATCTGCAGGCCCTGCGCGAAGGAAACGGCGCGCCGCTGCAGCTCGCTCCGATGCAGTGCGATGTCCCGGGAATACTCGCAAAACAGCTCGGTGAGCATCTCGCCGACGACGCCTGCGACGTAATAGCAGTAGTCATCGAGGTCCGTGCTGCGCGGCAGGCCGCGCAGGCTGGCCGCTGATTGAAAGCGCGGCATTCCGTAGCACATCTGGTCGACACAGCGTTGAATCGCCGCTCGCTGCGGCGCGGATAAGGATGCCGTCACGTTGAGGACGCGCGCCAAGTTTCTGATCAGTTCGCGTTCGCTGGGCAGCGTGCGGTCGGATAGCCTCGTGTCGACCTCCGAGGCGAGCAGCGCCGGCTCGCAGCGGCCGGCCACGGCGGCTTTGAATTGCTCGAGGAAGGCGAGCGTATCCGCAGGCGACAGTGCAGGCTCGTCCTCGATCGTATCGGCGATCCGGCAGAGCAGATAGGCGTTGGTCACGGCCATCCGCAGTGCCGCGGGCAATTGCGGTATCGTGAGCGCGAAAGTGCGCGATACGTGCGGCAGAATCTGCTCTTGGTAGCCTTCATCGGAAATGCCGGAATCCATACGGACAGTATCTCGGAAGTTGAGAGGGATAGCACCAGCGGGCCGGGTGTGGCGCAAACCACCCAAAAGCTCCAAGAGCGGAGCTGCCCAAAACCCACAGACGACTATAGCGGGTACGCCCACATCGCCGCAACCACGTGGCGATTTTGCCACATGGGATGCAGTCGTTGCCAGTGGATGGTCGTGGCAGTATAAACTGACCTGATGAGCGCATCACCCGACGGTTATCCCCTGCTCGAGTCCATCGAGGCGCCCGCCGACCTGCGTCGGCTGCCGCAGGCCAAGCTGGGCCAGTTGGTCGAGGAGCTGCGGCGATTCTTGATTCAAAGCGTCAGCACCCGAGGCGGTCATTTTGCCGCCGGTCTCGGTACGGTCGAGCTGACGATCGCTCTGCATTACATGTTCAATACGCCGTATGACCGGCTCGTCTGGGACGTCGGTCATCAGGCCTATCCTCACAAAGTGCTGACGGGGCGGCGCAAATTGCTGCACACCATCAAGCAGGCCGGCGGTCTCGCCCCATTTCCGACGCGCAGTGAAAGCGAATACGACACCTTTGGGGTGGGCCACTCCAGCACGTCCATCAGCGCCGCGCTGGGCATGGCCGTCGCGGCCGCCAGGCGCGGCGAGGATCGGCGCGTGGTGGCGATCATCGGCGACGGCGCGCTCACCGCCGGCATGGCGTTCGAGGCACTCAACCACGCCGGCTCGCTGCCGGCGGATCTTTTGATCATCCTGAACGACAACGACATGTCGATTTCCGAGAATGTCGGGGGACTCTCCAACTACCTGGCCCGCGTGCTGTCGGGGCGCATGTATGCGCACCTGCGCGAGGGCGGCAAAAAGGTCCTGCGCCAAATGCCCACCGTCTGGGAGCTGGCGCGCCGCTCGGAAGAGCACTTGAAGGGAATGGTGCTGCCCGGCACGTTGTTCGAGGAAATGGGCTTCAATTACATCGGGCCGGTCGACGGCCACGACGTCAAGGCGCTGGTCGCCACCTTGGGGAACGTGAAGCAGCTGCGCGGCCCGCAGTTTCTGCACATAGTCACGCGCAAGGGCAAGGGGTACGCGCCGGCGGAAGCGGATCCGATCAAGTGGCATGGCCCGGGGCCGTTCGATCCGGCGAGCGGCAAGATATTCAAGGAGGCGAGCTCCGGCCCGACTTATTCGCAAATCTTCGGCCAATGGTTGTGCGACATGGCCGAGCGCGATCCGAAGATCATCGGCATCACGCCCGCGATGCGCGAGGGCTCGGGTCTGGTCGAGTTCTCGAAGCGGTTCCCGGACCGGTATTTCGATGTCGCAATCGCCGAGCAGCACGCGGTCACCTTTGCGGCGGGGCTGGCCACCGAGGGCTTCAAGCCCGTCGTCGCGATTTATTCGACCTTTTTACAGCGCGCCTACGATCAGCTCATCCACGACGTCGCACTGCAGAATCTACCGGTGGTGTTCGCCTTGGACCGCGCCGGTCTCGTGGGCAGCGACGGAGCAACGCACCAGGGCAGCTATGACCTCACGTTCCTGCGCTGCATTCCCAACATGGTGATCATGGCGCCGGCCGATGAGAATGAATGCCGCCAGATGCTGTACACGGCGACCACGCTGTCCTCGCCCTCGGCCGTACGCTATCCGCGCGGCACGGGACCCGGCGTCGCCGTAGCCGCGGAGATGGCGGCGCTCCCGGTGGGCCGCGCGCAGCTCAGGCGCGAAGGCCGCGCCGGACTCGCAATCCTCGCGTTTGGTGCGCTCGTCGAGCCGGCGCGCAAAATCGCCGAGCGGCTCGATGCCACGCTCGTCAACATGCGCTTCGTCAAACCGCTCGATCAGGATCTCGTGATCGGGATCGTGGCGCGTCATCGAGCCATCGTGACGATCGAGGAAAACGCGGTCATGGGCGGCGCCGGCTCCGGCGTCGGCGAGGTGCTTGCGGCCAACGGCTTGCAAGTGCCCCTGCTGCACCTCGGCATACCGGATCGCTTCATCGAGCACGGGTCGCGTGACACCTGTCTTGCCGCGGCGGGACTCGATCTTGCCGGCCTCAGCGCCAGCGTCGAGGAATGGTGGGCGCTGCAGACGCAGGAGCGCATTCGCTCGGTACGCGGGGTCTGACGGCCCTCCAGCGTGTCACGAGAAAATAATTACCCACTAGAATTTTAAAATAGTGGGTAATAACGACATCCTGGTAGAACAGCGATCATGAGCCATGCCGCTGCGAATCCCGCGGTGCTCAGCCGTCTGTACTTGAGCGCTGTGCTGCCGTGCTTGAGCGACCTGGCCGAACAGGACGGCGCCGCAGCTGAGATTCTCGGACAGGCACGGGCGTCGATCGTGTTCTTGATCCTCGGCGGCCCGGCAGCCACGATCCGCCTGAAGGGCGGTCACATCGCCTGGGATAATGGCTGCGGCCGCGGCCCCTCGGTGATCCTGCTGTTTCTCAACGATCGCCATCTGAACGCTTTTTTTTCCGGCAAGAAGTGGGCCGCGCCGCTGCCGGTGTGGGGCGGCTGGCGCATCGGACTCTTGACGCGCTTTTCGAAACTGGCGGCGCGGCTCGAAGCCGTGTTGGACGGCGCGCCGCAGGTACTCGAGACCGCCGCGGGCCGACGCCTGCACGCCAGGCTCTCGCTCATCGCGGCCGGACTTGCTCTTCACCCCCTGGCGGAGGGCGATGCGGCGGCTCGTGAGATCCTGCGCTCCTTGCCGCCGGGGCTTGCTTCCTTCACCATCGACGGAGAACCGAGAGCCACCGTGTGGTTCGACCACGGCTCAGCCGACAATCGGGTCGGCTGGGGTGATCCACCGCGCCGCGCCGACGTCTGCATCGTGTTCGCCGATATACCGACAGCCTATGGGGCACTGCGCGAGGAGATCGATACCCTGGCCGCGGTGGGGTCCGGGCAGATCAGGGTCGAGGGTCTCGTGCCGTTGGCCGATGGGCTCAATTTCGCCATGGAGCGGCTGCGCGCCTATCTCAAGCCTTGAATTCCATGGATTCGAACGCCAACACCAATTCAAGCGCCAGCACCAACCGTTACCGCCGCTCGCGAGAGCTTTTCGCGAGGGCGGCGCGAGTCATTCCGTGCGGCATCTACGGGCACGCCAGCCCGGCGGCGGCGCTGCCCGGGGCCTTGCCGTATTACGCCGATCGAGCACTGGGCAGCCGCTATTGGGACGTCGATGGAAACGAGTACATCGACTACCTATGCGGCTACGGGCCGGTGATCCTGGGCCACCAGCACCCCGGCGTCGAGGAAGCGGCCGCCCGGCAGCAGCGCGACGCGCTGTGCGTGAATCATCCGGGACGCGTGATGGTGGAGTTGGCCGAATACTTGGTCTCGCTCGTCGATTTCTCGGCATGGGCCGTATTCGGCAAGAACGGATCGGACATGACGACCTGGTGCTTGCAGGTGGCGCGCGAACATACCCAACGGCGCAAGATCCTCAAAGTCGCCGGCGCCTACCACGGCATCGATCCCTGGTGTACGCCCGGCCATGCGGGACTTCTCGAGGAGGACCGGGCCCACATCCACAACTTCGCCTGGAACGATCCCGAGTCATTCGACCGGCTGCTTCAGCGGTATCCTGGCGATATCGCAGGCGTCATCATGACGCCGTTCCATCACCCGGTTTTCAAACCCTCGGTGATGCCCGCGCCGGGCTTCTGGTCCCATATCGAGGCTGCCTGCCGGCATGCAGGGATCGTGCTCATCCTCGATGACATCCGAGCGGGTTTCCGCCTCGATTTGCGGGGCTCGCACCGAGTCTTCGGCTTCGAGCCTGATCTCATCTGCTTCTGCAAGGCGATCGCCAATGGCCATGCCCTGTCCGCCGCACTCGGGCGCAAGGAGCTGCGCGTTGCCGCCAGCAGGGTTTTTTTGACCGGTAGTTATTGGAACAGTCCGCCCGCCATGGCCGCGGCCTTGGCGTGCTTACAGATCCTCAGGGAGCGGGAGATCGTGGCGACTCTGCGGCGCAGTGGGGAAATGCTGATGCAGGGATTGGTGCAGGCCGGTGCGCAACACGGCTACGCGATGCTCGCTTCCGGGCCGCCCGCGATTCCTTTCTTGACCTTTGCCGATGATCCCAGCTCGCGCCGGCAACAGCGTTTCTGCGCGGAGGTGACGCGGCGCGGCGCCTTCTTTCATCCGCACCACAATTGGTTCCTGTCCGCGGCGCACACGCCGGAGGACGTCATCGCCACGCTGCGTATGGCAGACGAGGCCTTCGCGCTCATGCGGCAGGAGGGGCTTTAGCGCGAACTATTCATGAACGATACGCATTCTCATGCACCAAGGCTGGATCAGATAGGTATTTTTTCCGGACCGCCGTGAATCCGTCCGTGGAGGCTGCGAGAAAAACATCCTGTTTTTCACGCTCCGGAAAAAATACCTATCTGATCCAGCCTTTTTCCAGCTTCTCTGTTGTTCATGAATAGTCCCGGTTAGGGGGTAGAAATTCTAAGTTTGTGACGATGCTGCACAATCGGGGTGTTCCTTACTACAATAAGATTTGCAAGGAATATGGAGCGCTCCATGAGCACAGATGCCACCCTGACAAGCAAGGGACAGACGACAATCCCCAAGTCGATTCGCGATAGCCTCGGTATGAAGCCCGGAGACAGAATGACGTTTACGTTGATGCCCGACGGCGTTGTGATTATGCGCGTGAAGAACAAGCGAGTGTCAGAGCTGGCTGGGCTTCTGCATAAGCGCGATGCGCTCGTGTTGCGTAGACCGGCGAAAGCAGCGCGCGCCGGCTGGGCGGCAGCGGCGCAGAAGATCACTGAGTCGGGTGACGATGAGCTGGTGCTGGGCGAATTCAACAATGAGGGCGACGTGGAGTTGGTTTGGTAGCGCGCGGCGACATTTGGCTGGTCACACTCGATCCTACTGTGGGCGCGGAGATCAAGAAGTAAGAGAATTCATCGGCGCCTCAGGTCGTTTCCCAACCAAAGTTCAGCTTGTCTTCGCTGAGAGCCACGCCGCCGCAGTCAAACACAGCGTGATCGAGATTGCAAAAACGATAGGCACGACGAAGAAGTATCTCCAACTCAAAATTGTCACGGCCGCAAAGCAAATGACGAGCGCCCACACAGAGCGGCGCATGAGCGCCAAAGTCTCAGGTGCAAGGCCGCCCAGCTGCCATGCTAATACCGCTGCGAATACCAGAAACACGGAGACAAAAAGACCGAACCCAACGTAGAAGTCCCAATAAGTCCGGCTAAACCCCTGCGCGTCGAAGCGAACCGATTGCATCAAGCCGATGAGCGAACCCACTCCCCATTCAGGGTCAGTCTCGCGAAATCCAAGTGTGTGACCAGCCGCAAAAAGCAGCAGAAGAACAGAAGCGATTCGATATAGGATTCGCGCTTTCACGTACTCCCTCCCGAACGTTCGCTGCGGCAGCTTACCATCAGTTAACCAGGTCTGGCCTAGGGCTGGTTCTTCAGCCCGTAATAGGCGCGCAGCCCCCACTGCACCCAGGCGCGTGGCACGAGCCGAGTCAGCAAGGGCGCGATGCGCGCCTGAAAGAGGCCGCCGACCGCTACCACGGGACGGCGAATTCGGCCCTCGACAATTTTGATCAGCGTATCGGCCACCCTTTGCGGATCGGGCGCGCGGTTCATATTGCGGTCGATCGCCGCCCAAGCGCGTTCGAGATTGGGCGCGTAAGCCCCCCCGAACTCTGTGCCGATGCGTCGCGTGGAAACATGAAACTGGGTGGCGAAGTCGCCCGGCCGCACGTCGACGACGCGGATACCGGTGTGCGCCAGCTCCAGGGTCAGCCCTTCGCTCATGGCGCTCAGCGCTGCCTTGCTCAGACTGTAAGGGGTCAGAAAGGGGAGCGGAAATTGGCCGGCCAGCGAGGAGACGTTGATCAGGAGCCCTTCGCGGCGCGCCCGCATGTCGGGCAATGCCATCCGGATCAGCCGCAGCGGCCCGAGGAGCAGCGTTGCGAATTGCGCCTCGAATTCCTGATCGGAAAACGCTTCGAGCGGTCCGAAGACCCCTGCTCCCGCATTGTTGATGAGGACGTCGAAGTGTCCGGCCTCGCCCAGCGCCTGATGGAAGCCGGCTTCGATGGACGCCTTGTCGTTCAGGTCGAGGACGATGGGATGGAAGCGCTCCATCGAGGGAAGCGTTTGCAGCACACGGCTGGTGCCCCACGCCTCGTGGCCACGAACGCAGAGCGCGCGGGCGGTGAGCAGGCCGATGCCTGCGCTCGCGCCGGTGATGAAAACCCGCTTCATGGCTTATTCAAGGTTAGGTTGACTTCGGCGCCGCGGCAAAGCCGGAGCTCAGAAACGCCTGCCATTTCGGCAAGATTACCTCGTAGGCGTAGCGCTGCGAGACGATCGCGCCCTTGGCCACGAGTTCGTCGCGGCGCGCGGAGCTCGTGGGGTCGATCACGTCTTGAATGGCCCGCGCAATGTCGACGGAGGAATACGGATTGCAGTATTCCGCCGCGTCCGCATAGATTTCTCGATGCACCGCGATGTCGGAGGCGACCACGGCGCCGCCCGACTTCATCGCCTCCACTCCGGAAAAATCGAATCCCTCGCCGAAGCTCGGGCAGACGGTCGCGCGCGCATGCTTGTAAAGCAGCCGCAGGTCCGCGGACGGCACGTCCGCCACCAAAAAAACATCCCCACGTTCCATCCACGGGCGGAACTTGCGCACGATGGATTTATTGCGCCACCCGGTCTCCCCGACCACCAGGAGCTTGAGTGTGGGAAAGCCCTCCACTCGCAGCTTCTCCCAGGCGGACAGCAAGGTCAGGTGATTTTTGCGCGGTTCGATGGTCGCGACGATCAGCAGGTATTCGAGCGGTTCGGCGCCCACCTCATCCTCGAAGAGCCTGCGCTTGAAGCTGGGGTCGAGCGGCGGCTTGATGTTGTCGTTCAGCCGGGTCTTGATGGTCTCGCGGACGCGATGCGGGCTCGATTCTTCGTCGAAATAATCATGCGACACCATGTTGTGAATCGTCAGCGAGCGCGGCTCCGCCTGCGGAAAGATCGATAGCAGATCGCGGCGCGTGGCATCGGAGACGCAGACGAACCAGGCGCCCGAGTTCACGTTCTTGCGCAGCGCCCGATAATGCGAAGCCTGGTGGTGCCCCCGGTCGGATATCGTATGCGGCATCAGCACGGGAATCGCATCATGGTAGCGAACGATCAATTTCGTCCTGCGCGACATAATTGCCGGATAGGGCGTCTCGGCAATCATGATGTCGAAATCCGAGGTGTCGAGGCGCGCGTAAATGGGAGGACCGAAGTGCCGGGTGACCAGCGCACAGAGGTGCATCGCGCCCCAAGGGACTCTCGCGATTCTAAACCCGGCGCGGGTGACGAGATCGAAGTCCGCGGGCGGGAGCGTGCGCGCAAAGAAGCGGCGCCAGATGTAGTCCCGGAAGTGCTCCGCTTCGAAACGAGCGAGGCGTTGGGTGCCGCCGACTTGATGCCACAGAGCCATCGCGACGGTGTGGAGGGTGACCTTCACTACTGACAACCAGCTGCGTTTCTTGAGCGGTTTGCGTTGCTCGAGCGAGATCACCACGCGCCCGAGGCGATTCAATTGCCGATCCGTCGATAAAGGGCCGAACCAACCCTTGCTGTTCGGCGGCAGACCGCGCGCGAGCAGCTGATCGCCGCTTTGCAGCAGGCCTTCGACGCGAACTTCATCCAGCATGGACAGGCCGCGAAATAACAATCGGGTCTCCTGCGGAATGCCCGCATGTCCCTCGAGCGCCGGACGCATCTCCAAAAGGATCTTGAGCGGCTCTCTGGGCGTGATCATGGCAAAGCGCAGGATGAGCTCGGGACCGCGTCCAGAGCTCGCTCCACGATGTCGAAGTGATCGCACCATTGAGGCGGTTGCCAGTGCGCCAGACGCTGCAGCTGCGCGGCGCGGCGGGGGGAGTCGGGACGAGAATAATCCACAACCGCATCCCCCCAAGCCAACAGATCGAGTGGGTCGGCGTAGTCCGGCACGTCCCCGCCAAGCTCGCGAAATACCGCAATGTCGCTGCAGATCACCGGCACGCCGGAGGCGAGCGCTTCGGCCAGCGGCAGGCCAAAACCCTCGACGAACGAGGGCACGAGCAGTGCCCGCGCCTGACCGAGCAGTGCCCCGACGCCTACATCGTCCAAGTGATTGTGCTCCTCGACGAGACCGCGCAGGCGCTGCGAGCGCTCGAGCAAGTCGACCACTTGCTCATTTTCCCAACCGCGGGCGCCGATCACGAGGAGCCGCGGCGGCCTCGCCAGGGTCGCGGCCAATCGACCCCACAAATTGAGCAGCAGCAAATGGTTTTTTCGCGGTTCGATCGTTCCAAGCACGATGAAGTATGGCACTGAATGCTCCGGCATGCTCTGCGGACCCGGGAAGGCACGCACGCCGGGCGGCGCGACGTGGATGTTCGCCGCAGGCAGCGTCCGTGCGGACTCGGACGAGAAAAAACGCCGCAGCGAATCGGCGGTCGCATTGGAATTCGCGATCACGGCGTCGAACAGGCGCGCGATGGTCTCGGTGACGCGCCGGTACGCCTGCTCTCTGCCGGCTGGGAAATATTCAGGGTAATCAATCGGAATAAGGTCGTGCAGAAAGCACACACAGCGTGCCCCGAAGGAGCGCCGGAGGCTGCGCATTGTGTAGTCGCGCGAGAGGTGATGGTGAGAGACCACCAGAAAGATCGGCGGCTCGCGATGCTGCCTCAATTGCCGCCGCAACTGGAAGCCGGCGCTCCAATGGCCTGACAACAGCGTGGCGTACTGGGCAATCAGCCCGCCGAATGCGCGGCTCTGAATGCCCGCCGATTCGCCGCCTTGCCAGCGGGCGGCGAGCCGTAGAACGAACCGCCGGGCGCCCAAGGGGTTGACGCCGAACAGCCATCCGAGCACGTGAATCACGGCATACGCAGGCCGGCGGGCGTCGGCGGCCAGAAAATGCTGCGCGTAGGCGAGCTCGACTCGGTCGATCCCGCTGGGCCCCGACCTGCGCGCGCGCCAGATCAAGCGCGAAATATCCAGCATCACCGGGGCTGGCACCGAGTCCGTAGCCTCGAGCGGTCGAGTGCGCAATGGCGTTTCTTACCTACGATCCAGGTGTCGCTGCCGGCTGCGGATCCTCGGTGGCCAGTGCGCGGCCCTCGCGAATGGCCAGCGTCGCCATCAGCCCCACGGCTGACAAGGACAGGATCGAGATGGCGAGGTCATGGCCCGATATCGGACCGAACACCGCCAGAGGCGCGAATCGGAACCGCAGATAAACCACGCCGAAGGCAAGCGGCGCCAGGTTACCTAAGAATAGGAGCACTCGAATCTCGGTGGGACCAAAGCCGAAATAGGTGATGCGCATGGTGTGGCGCACGTGCGCACCGATCAGCGTATAGACGAACCCCATCAGAAATGCGATCAACCCGAGGCACGCCACGGCGAAGTGGCAACAGGGCGATAACCCGAGCGCGAGAAAGATGATGACCTGGGAAAAAAGGTCGCTCGTATGATCCACGAAAAAACCGTAGCGCGGCCGCTCGATGCGCCGGCGCCGCGCCAGCGTTCCGTCCAATGAGTCCCCCAACCAATTTGCAACCAGACCCAGGCAGGCGAGCCACAGCCAAGGCAGCGACCAGCGGCTCAACACAAATCCCGCCGCTGTCAGCACGGCGCCGAGTACGCCGATGACAGTCAGGTGATTCGGCATGACCCAAGCCGGCAAATGATCCGCAAGCCATGCCAGCGCCGGCCTCTCCAGTGCACCCAGCGCGCTGTCGTTAACTCTTGTTACAGCCATCCGTGCACTGCCTTGGACTTCGCGATTGAGAATGCAGGGTACAGAAAGGTTCAGCCCCCCTCAAGGCCGCTCGACGCCACGCGCGCGCAGCGCTCGCTTGCCGGCACCGGCAGATGTCCCCTCCGCGCGTCGTGTTACTGTCTGCGCGATGCCATCTTGCCCCATCACCGGACTGCCTGCTGTTCGCCTCATCCAATCGATTTCGAGCGACCTGCTCAACGGCCTTTGGCAGGCGTCGTTTGGAGTTGCCACGGCGCGGCAATTGGGGACGGGGAGTCAGCTCGGTCTGTGGGAGTCGCCCTGCGGGCTGATCTTCTTCGATCCGATGATTGCGGGCGACATCGGTTTCTACCGGGATCTTTACACGGACTTCGGCAACGACGGGCCCTGGACGGAGATAGCTGCTCCGCGCGCTGACTATGCGCGTGCCGCGGCGATGGTCAAACCTCGGGATCGGGTCCTCGACGTCGGGTGCGGTCCCGCGGCATTCGCCCGCCATGTGCGGCATGCGACCTATGTCGGCCTCGACGACAATTATCCGGCGGCCGGCACCTCGGTCGATGTCCGCAATGAAAGCCTCGCCGCACACGCCGCCGCGCATGTCGAGGAATACGATGTCGTCTGTGCGTTCCATGTCCTCGAGCATGTGCCGAACCCTGCCCAGTTCGCGGCCGATCTACAGCGGTGCCTGCGGCCGGGGGGAACTCTCATCTTGGCGGTGCCGAAATTTCCATCGGCCATCAACGCGGTCCCGAATTTCGTCTTCAATGCGCCGCCACACCATCTGACCTGGTGGAATGAGCGTGCCTTAAGGACGCTTGCCGAAAACGCCGGATTACAGTTGCAATTGCTCGAAGGATTACCCTTGGGCACGCACCATCTGCTGGGCTATTGGATGGGCCGCCTGACGCCGAAACTGACCGGTGAGCGCTATTTCCGCCACGCGATGACCTGGCACGCCGCATTGCTGTGGAGTTTCATGGCCGGTCGGCTCTGCGCAGCGCTGCTCGGCACGCCGCGCAGCGCAAAACCCGTCGAATTGATGCTGATCGCGCGCAAGCCGCAGACTCAAGCTCCGGTTGTGCTGCGCGCGCCGTGATCCAGCTCTCACTGCTGCTCGCATGGTTGCTGACGGATCTCGCGGCCACTTACGGCGTCATCCGCTACCGGCGGGGCCTCATCCCCCACGCACCCGCACAGGAGACGCCGCGAGTCGCGATTCTCACCGCGATCAAAGGCGTCAGCAGCACGACGCCGCAGTTTCTTGAAACGCTGTGCCGGCAACAGTATCCGATTTATCGGCTGGTGTTTGCGCTGGAATCACGATCCGATCCGGTTCTGCCACTGGTCGAAGAATTACAACAAACACTCGCGGGAAGGATCGCGGTCGACGTCGTCATCGCGGGGCTGACCGTCCAGCGCACGCAGAAAGTCCACAATCTACTGGCGGCACTCGGCACACTGCGGGATGAGGATCGAATCGTGGTGTTCGCCGATGCGGACATCCTGCCGGATGAAGGGTGGCTTTCCGAGCTCGTCCGGCCGATCGCCTACCGGCACGTCCCCGCGAGCACGGGCTATCGTTGGCAGCTACCGACCGATCGGCGTTGGCCTAGCCTCATCGCGGCCGCTATCGATCTCTCCATCGCCACTGCCGCGCGCTCATTCCGCTGGAACCTGTGTTGGGGGGGATCGAGCGCCCTCGACCGAGCGGCATTGAAGCAGATTGACCTACCGGCAATCTGGGACCGAGCGGCGTCCGACGACTTGACACTCACCAGGGCGCTGCGCGCGCGTGGACTTAAGATCAACGCGCCGCTGCACGTTCTCGTACCGAGCCCAGCCGCATATCGCTGGGGCTGTCTTTTCAGCTTCGCACGCCGTCAATATTTGCTGGTTCGGACTTACGCGCCGAGGCACTGGCTGCTGGCCGGATGGACCTTGTGCCTGCCCACGCTCGCGGCAGCAGTTGCCGTCTGCGGGACTTTCGAGGGACGCTGGTGGGCATCGAGCTTCATCCTCAGCAGCATCGCGCTGCTCCAGGTGCGGCTGCGTATTCGGCGCCAGATCGCCGATCTCGTGTTACCCCACACCGCGATCGCTGCGGCGAGGACCACGATCACTTTCGCCCGATGGGCATGGCCGTTGATCCAGCTGGTCCATCTGAGCGCGTTCTTGGCAAGCTGTGTCGGGCAACGATTTACCTGGGCCGGAATCGATTATCGCCTCCATGGGAAGACGGTGTCGGTCGAACGCCGGGCGGGCGGAGAGTAGGACTGGCCATCGCGGGTAGAGACGTGCAACGTGCCGCGCGATATTTCCAAACCTTGCAAATACAAAGGAAATGATTAACCATGTTCGGTTGCAACGGCCAGAACTTCGGTTGAACTATGGCTGGATCTTCTGCCTTAATGTTCGATGATTTTTGCGCGAGGGAGATGCAAGTATGGTGATTGTTGGCTCTGCACCCGAGTTTTGGCGATAGTACTGCGCAGGCCTGGCATCCCTTACACCGCTTTGCACCAGCATGCGCCCAACGGGGCCACTGACACTGGCCTCATGCGTCGAATCCAGATTTCGGTTATCGTTGCCATCGGCGCAATTCTGCTGTCGGGTTGTGCGAGTTTCCTGTCTACGATCGGCCCCAGCCGCAGCGCGATCGACGCGGCGAAGCCGCCGCCGAATGCCGCCGCCATCCAGATTATCGACATTGACGATGCAGTGACTCGCCAGTTGCTCGCGCAGCGCGCTACGCGGTTATTCTCCGAGACGCTCGGCAACCAGCGCATCGCCGCGCGCACAGTGGGTCCCGGGGACGTGCTCGAGGTATCCATCTGGGAGGCGGCGCCGGCCACGCTGTTCGGCACTGCATCGATGAATACCAGCAACATGATTGCCACTTCACACGCCACTACGCTGCCCGAGCAGCCCGTCGACGACGAAGGTTTCATCTTGGTGCCGTTCGCCGGCCGCATTCCGGCGGCCGGCAAAACCCTGCAGACGATCGAGGACGAAATCATCAGGCGCCTCAACGGCAAAGCGAATCAGCCCGAGGTCATGGTGCGGATGACGCACAATTTGTCCTCGAACGCGACCGTCGTCGGCGAGGTCAATTCGAGCACACGTGTGCCCCTGGTTCCGGGTAATGAACGGCTGCTCGATGCGCTGGCGGCCGCAGCCGGTGTGCGTCAGCCGGTGAACAAAATGACGATCCAGGTCACGCGCGACGACAATGTCTATTCGCTGCCGCTGGAGACCATCATCCGCGATCCGCGGCAGAACGTGCCGCTGCAGCCCGGCGATGTGGTGACGGCACTGTTTCAGCCCTATAGCTTCACGGCATTGGGCGCCACCGGCAAGAACGAGGAAATCAATTTCGAAACACAGGGCATCACCCTCGCGCAAGCCCTCGCCCGCTCCGGCGGGCTGATTGATTCTCGGTCGAATGCCCGGGGAGTGTTCGTTTTTCGTTTCGAGCCCAAAGATGCGCTCAGCTGGCCGCACGAGCCCGTCATGACCACCGCGGAGGGAATGGTGCCGGTCGCGTTTCGCATCGATCTCAGCGACCCCGCCAGCTTCTTCACGATCCAAAACTTTCCGATCGAAAACCGGGACATTTTGTACGTTTCCAACGCACCGATCACGGAGGTTCAGAAATTCTTGAACGTCCTGTTCACCGTAGCCTACCCGATATTGGCCATCAAGCAAGTGCAATGAAACTCTGGTTCCTTCGTCACTGGCTGTTCGTGTTGATGGTGGTGGCGCCCACGCTTAGCGCGATCGTCTACTACGGACTGATCGCCTCGGATGTGTACGTCTCCGAATCCCGCTTCCTCGTACGCAGTCCTCAGCACCAGGCGCCTTCCGGAATCGTCGGCCAGCTACTGCAGAGCACCGGACTAACGCCGCACTCCCAGGACGACACCTATTCGGTTCGCGATTATATATTGTCGCGCGATGCGTTAATGGAACTCGACGCTAAACTCGGTCTACGCAAGTCATTCTCGAGTCCCGGTGTCGACCCCATCGATCGGTTTCCGGGATTGGGATGGGACCGGAGCTTCGAGAAGCTCTATCTGTATTACGGTAAACATGTCGGCGTAGATTACGACCCCGTATCCTCGATCTCTATTTTGACCGTGCGCGCGTTCAACGCCACGGACGCCTACAACATCAATCATGCGCTGCTCGACATGAGCGAGCGCTTGGTCAACACGCTCAACGATCGCAGCCGCCGGGACCTGATCAACTTCGCCGACAACGAAGTGAAAATCGCCTCGGATAGGGCCAAAGACGCGTCTCTCGCGCTGCTGACCTATCGCAGCAACCAGGCGGTATTCGAACCCGATAAACAAGCGGCTCTGCAGCTCGAGGGTGTGGCAAAGATCGAACAGGAGTTGGTTTCCACCGAGGCGGAGCTCGCGCAGGTCAAGAAGCTCTCGCCGGATAATCCGCAGATTCGCGCGCTCAACAGCCGTGCCGACTCGCTGCGCGAGGCCATAGCCGCAGAAGCCTCCAAAGTGACCAGTGCGCGTGGTTCCTTCAGCGCGCGCGCACCGCATTTTGAACGGCTCGCCTTGGACGTGGAATTCGCCGACAAGCAGCTGGGCGTCGCGCTGGCGGAACTCGAGTCGGCCCGCGCCGAGGCTCTGCAAAAGCAGCTCTACCTCGAAACCTTGGTGCAGCCGAATTTGCCGGACCAGGCCATGGAGCCCAAGCGGGTCCGCTCCATGTTCACTGTCTTGGTCCTCAGCATCGTCGTCTGGGCCGTCGCCAGCATCATTATCGCCAGCATTCGCGAACATGCGGACTAACGAGGCGATCCTCTAATGGCCACGACCCGCGAATTATCATTCTTCCAAGACCTAGCGATTCAAAGCCGCGTGCTGCACGCCCTGATGATGCGGGAACTCATCACACGCTACGGCCGCGACAATCTGGGTGTACTGTGGCTGGTCGGGGAGCCGATAGTCTTTACGCTCGGCGTGACGACCCTGTGGAGCTTGGCGGGGCTCGCGCACGGGGGCGGGGGGATCCCTATCGTGGCGTTCGGGGTCACGGGCTACTCGTCCGTGCTCATGTGGCGAAATGCCACCACACAATGCAGCGCAGGCATCGAACAGAACAAACCGCTGTTGTTCCATCGCGGCGTTCTCATCATCGATGTGTTCTTAACGCGCATTGCGCTGGAAATCGTTGGCGCCACCAGCTCGTTTATCGTTCTTTCGTTTTTCTTTATTTTCATTGGTTGGATGCCGGTCCCCGAAAATCTATTAACTGTATTGGCGGGCTGGTTCATGCTCGCCTGGTTCGGCGCGAGTCTCGCGCTGCTGGTGGGTGGAGGTACGGCATTTTCGCCAATCGTTCACCGGTTATGGCATCCGATCTCCTATTTGCTGTTTCCCATGTCCGGCGCAGCCTTCATGGTGGAATGGTTTCCAAAAAAGCTCCAGAGCGCCGTTTTGTATCTGCCCATGGTTCACGGCGTCGAACTGCTGCGCCATGGATATTTCGGGAACGTGGTGCGTACGCACTACGACATTTCGTATATGGCAGAGTGTTGTCTCGTAATGACGCTGTGCGGCCTGTACGTTGTGCGTGAAGCGAGCCGCAGGGTCGAGTTCTGATGCTGTCGGTCGAACACGTGTCGAAGGTATATGAGACGCGGCGCGGACCGTACAAGGTGTTCGAAGATGTCAGCTTCACGCTGCAGCGCGGAAGAAACCTCGGAATCCTCGGCCGCAACGGTGCGGGTAAATCGACGATGATTCGGCTCATCAGCGGTGCCGAGCGACCGACCACCGGCCGCATCCGGCGCGGGATGCGCGTCTCCTGGCCACTCGCCTTCGTGGGAGCATTCCAGGTCAACCTGACGGGCCTCGATAACCTGAAATTCGTTTGCCGTGTGTACGGGATCGACTATAAACCCCTGGTCCCGTTCGTCGAAGACTTCACCGAGCTCGGAACGTTTTTTCGCGAGCCCGTCCTGCACTACTCCCACGGCATGATGACGCGACTGGCATTTGCGCTCTCCATGGCCATCGAATTCGACTGTTTCTTGATCGACGAGGCAATGATCGTCGGGGATGCGCGCTTTCACGAGCGCTGTCACTATGAACTATTTCAAAAGCGCAAAGATCGCGCCTTCATCCTCGTCAGCCACGAGCCGAACGCGATCAAGACGTATTGCGATAATGCCGTCGTTCTCCACGAGGGACGGCTCTTTGCTTTTCCCAGTGTCGATGCGGCCTACACTTTTTACTTGGAGACATTGGCGCAAAAGCCCGAACTGATCGAACAATGGCGAATGTGACCTTCGAGGCAGGGCCGACATGAACGCTTCTCTTCAATCTCGCGTTGCTGAACTGCCGTGGCACCACTCCATCGACCTGGGCGATGGCGTGATTACTCCCGGAGGCAAATCGTTGGCGATTTGCGCCGGAGAAGCGAGTCTCATATTCGATCGCGTCGATTTGAGTGGACGCAGCGTGCTCGATATCGGCGCGTGGAATGGGTTTTTCAGCTTCGAAGCAAAGCGACGCGGAGCGGCGCGCGTTCTCGCAACTGACTCCTACTGCTGGTCACATCCGAATTTTCGCGGGCGCGAAACATTCGACATTGCGCGCTCGGCGCTTGGCATAGACGTGGGCGCGCGCGAGATCGATGTGGCGGCTCTCTCTCCGGAGACAGTTGGTGAGTTCGATATTGTCCTGTACCTGGGGGTTTTCTATCATCGTTATGATGCCATCGAGGCACTGGCGAAGGTCGCCCGCCTCGCCAAGCACGTCTTGGTCGTCGAGACTCATCTGGAGCTACGGGATGTCGACGTTCCTGCCATGGCGTTTTATCCTGGAAGCGAATTGGCCAATGACCCGACGAATTGGTGGGGTCCAAACGAGCATTGCATGAAGGCGCTGCTGCTCGGACATGGCTTCAACGCCATCGAAATTGCTGCTCATCCCGCAGGCCACAATCGCGCGATTTTCCATGCTTGGCGGTCGACGGTGGCTCGCCTAATGCCGCTTGCCGAAGAGCGCCGCCTTAAGCCCCTTGCCGAAGCGGTGCGGATCGACTTTGCGCGACGGCATCCGGTTTTGGCGAGGGTTGCAGCCCTTAAGCAGGTTGCGCGGATGATCGCACGCAAGCACGTTCAAAATTAGCGGTCCACGTTCCTCCACAAACCTCGTGGCAGGACCCAATCGCGACATCAATTCGCCAAATCTATAGCCATGAGCGACCCAGGAGATCGTCGTCCCTCCTCGGATTCTCGTAAGCGCGAAATGACTTCGAGTTTAGTGATGCCGGATTTCAATTCTGTAAGGTAGTTCTTGAGACCACCAGGGTCCGGCAGCCGGTTTAAGAGCGTTACGTAAGCACGGTATACGAACTCCTCTCCATCCAGTGCAACAAGTTCTCTAACGTGACTCGTGGGCGCCCAGACACGCCCGAGCGGGTCTTTGATTGCAGTTGCGTTATTATTGCTCGACTCTCTCGATGTTCTGTGCGCCGCTTCAGCGGGGCTCGCCGGTACCGTTGATCGCGAGCGGGCCGATATATCCGCTGTTTGGAGATTATTTGACTCCGTAACATGTCTCGGGACTTCAAATCCGGGCTTTACAGCAACAAAAGATCGAATGTGATTTGTTTTGTAAAGATGGATGGACGACGCTTGGTCACCGAGAATCTCGTAAATTTCAGAGAACCCGGCTGCCCGTAGCAAGTCAATTATCGCGCGGTACGTCGGCATTAGCTCGATTTGGTTATCGCCTTCGAGCGACCGTTGGATGTCTCTGCCGCCCACAACATGAAAACCTGAAAACGGATGCTTGTGAGCCAGGCTATCGAAAATCAAGAACTTTCCTGTGGCATTGAAAAGATCGGTAATCAATTCGACCGGAAACGTCACGTGGTAAAAAAGGCCGGCACAAAACACAACATCCGCTGCGTGGCTTCTCACATCTCGCGCATTCGCAACGTCAAAGGACACATTTGAGCAGTCGAAGGTTTTCTTCAGAAAGTGCGCCTGCCGAATGTTTGACTCCCGCAAATCGAGACCTTTGACACGCCCGAATCCGGCTTCGCTGAACTCCAGCGCAAAAACCCCGCAGTGACACGCCACATCTAGGACTGACATATCTGCCTTGGCCGTGCCTGCGATATCGGACGCTAAATCGACCAAGAGCGAGGATCGATATCTGTGGAAAGTCCAGTCTCCTTCTTGCCGGACATTCTTCGATGTTATTCCCGACCACTCAATTTGGTAGTCCCAAGGGGCCATCGAGTCGATCTCGTTGCGCGGGGGCGGCTCCAAGTCACCAGACCGCTGCTCGAAGCGAAACGGTGCAATTTGTGTTTTTCGCACTATCTGCGGCAACAAGAATTCAGGAGTGCTGAATCCGTTGGAATCAGCCCAGATACAAAACCGAGCATAGAAGTCCTGGCTGCTTTCATCGCTGGGCAAAGCACCGCTCGGGTAGAGAAGTTGGTTTACAACAGGCACACAGAACCTCCTACGGTCGGCTCGCTCAGTACGAGGAGCTAATGGTAGCATCCCAGCCCGAGTTTAAAACGAGTTGGTCACAACTCCCATCGTGATATCCCTGAAACTGCCTCCGATGTGCGCCTCCGAATCGGGATCAGCATTGTAGATTTCCTGTCCCACCTCGACGGACAGGAGAGTCCAGGAGGACGGATCATTCCACATCGGTCCGAAATACTGGGCCATGTCGTCCGGCGACACCGTTTTCGGCTTCCTATTCGATTGATGGGCCGTCGCGATGCGTAGCGCGTTCTGAAATTGATCGAATCCAAGCCGGATCCGAAACGTTTCGTTCGTGAAAGGACCGTGCTGCGAACTTGCTCCGGCGGAGGTATAGAGCGGGTACTCCCGCCTCGCACTTAGCATTACTTGTCCTTTCACGCCGACAGGGCCGTCGACGACCGGCATGTTGCCTTGTGCGGGGTCGATCCACAGTCTCGCTGTCTGGAACCAATCGACCTTACTCCAATCCGTGACTCCGCTTCTCACGATTCCTAGATTGAATAGATACTGGATTTGGCATTGACGACCCTGCTTCTCGAGCGCGCGCCTGCACGCGGGGTTTATCAGAGTCACAGTCAACTGCTGCTTGACTTGTTTGACCGGCGCGTTCGGCGCATCCGATACTCGCCCGAGGGCCGCAGACGCGAGCGTTTGAATGGTTTCCATCTCCGCGACCGTTCCGGCGGGATCGGCTTTGCCCGCCGTCTTCGACCATAGTGGCGTGAAATCCGGCCGGCTCCAGTCCAAACGCCACGTGACAAACGTGCCCGAGATGCCCACGTTGGCTCCGGAGCCGCTCTGGCCTTTGGAGTTGAAATTACCCACGAGCGGCGCCTTGCCGTTCTGATCCGGGCCCACCGTCGTAAAGAGGCCTACTGCCCCGCCCTCATCGCCGGTATCCAGCACGACAAACGAACCGTCCCTTCGAGACTCGTCGTTCAGGGGGCAATGTTTCGCGTCGGGCGTCGGAGTCAGAATGTCGGTTTCAATTCCAGGGCGGGGAGCAATGCCCGTGTCTTGAACAATGACCTGGGCAGTGTAGTGGGCATTGTGGGAAACCGGCCCCGTGTCGACCTGCGCGTCGCACGAGGCTGCCGAACCGAAAAAAAACGCCTTGACTCCCGGCGAAAGTAACTCCTTGGTACCGGTCGGGTTCCATGCGGAGTAAAGCGCGTTCTTGGCCTCGTCGACGGTAAGGCCGCCCTTGTGATGGAAGGCCGGCTGTTGCGCAATGGCGCATGCGCACGTCAGTGAGAGAAGGAAAGTTACGACGCAGCGGCCGATGAATGGATACAGTACCTGCATGGTACATTTGACGAGTTCGTCGACGCCGGAGTCCTGGCGCCCCTGGTGAAGTCGAAGCGCCCCTTGGGACATGATCGGTCAGACTGCAAGTCGATATTCGCCCGCATGGTCGGCCGAGTACAACTCTAAGAGTCCCTTGAGGATGGTTTCGGGGTCGGAACCTTCCAGAACGACTCCCTTCTCGTAATTCCTGATCCGTTCCGCCGGCGCTCCGATGTTGAAACAAGCGACAGGCATTCCCAGCATTACCATCTCCGAAGTGACGTAGGAAAACGTCTCTGGCCATATGCTCGGAACAAGAATGACATTGATGCCGAGATTCTCGATGATTTCCGGTAATCGCGCGATCTCGTAGCGACCCGTCACACTGATTCCACGAACCGGGACGTCCACCTCTCCTATCACCGACACCATGTGGTCCAAACCGCGGTCCTCGATGTGACGAACCAGGCGCTCGAGCACGGCGCGGCCTTTGGAATAGTTGATGCCGCCCACTACGCCAATGTGCAGTCTCCCGCCCGGCCGAATCGCCGGCAATCTATTGGGCCTGAACTCGACCGCGTGGGGCACCACCGTGCACAGATCCGCGAGGTCTGGATAGGCACGCATGAAAATGTGCCGGCTCGCGGCCGAGAAGCATCGAATCTCGTTTGCGCGCCGCATCAACTCTCGCCATTCCGATCGCCATTCACGGATGTCCATATTCCGCGGGCCGTGAGGCAGCAAGTCCTTGGAAATTCCATGCATGCACGCGGCGCATATCTCCAGGTCCGCCGGCACGCCGCAGTAGGTTCCGTCCTTGTTGATCAAGGTATAGGAAGGGCACAGAGGATAAAAGTCGTGCAACATGATCGTCAGGGGCAACGACCGGGCTTCGACCTGGCTACGAAGCGCGCGAATGATCGCGACAGGATCGGCCGACCCGACGAGGTTGTTGTAGACGACTTCGGCAACCGGCATCAATTCGAGAACATTCTTGATCGCTTCGACGCCAGGAAAGGAAAATCGCATCTCTCCGTCCGGGCCGTGAGCAAGCATGAGGAGGCGCCCGTTCAACTGAGCATCATGGATCATCACCATCGTCGGCCGTCCAGCGCCGTCAATGGCCCTGATCAAGCTTTTCCGAAAGGTATTTGCTCCGCCCCCGAGGCCGTGATCTATGATGACGGTCGCCCCGCCCCTCGCCTCGGAAAACAGCCGCAGTTTGACCAGCTCACGGATTGCTTTCGCAGGATCGACATGGATGTGCGCTTGAACCAGATCATGATAATTCGGAAAGCGCGTGGAAAGGGTCGACAGATTGTTCCTGATCAAGCGGGCTCTTTCCTCGCTAGGGAAGGATCCGCCGTGCTTGTGGTAGACGAACAAATTTACCGCCAGCGCATGGCGGTAGCCGGCGGCTGAGGCTCTCATACACCAGTCATTTTCTTCACCGTAGCCGCGGCCGTAAATCGGATCGAACGGACCGATTTCCACGACCACACTCTTCCTCATCGCCATGCAGAATCCCACGCCGGTTGGAATTTCAACCGCATCGGCTAAGCCGCCGATGCTTGCGAATGCTGCGTCGATTCGATCGACCGGAAGATCCAGATATAGCGGGTTGTCGGTCGGGGAATTGGGGAAGCTGCAGATGGTGGCCGCATTCGAAAATGGCGTTACCGTCGCGATGTCTTGGCCGGCCTGCAGCGGCTGAATAAGGCGCTCGAGCCAGCACGGAGGCACTTCGGTATCTGAATTCAAGAGCACGAAGAATTCCGAGCCTACTTGTTCCATCCCCCGATTGACGGAGGTGATGAAGCCCTGATTGGTTGGATTTTGCAGCAACAACGTCCCGGGATTGTTCTCCGAAAACTCCCGGAGGAACTCGGATATCCGCGCATCAGTACTGCAATCGTCTATGACGATGAGCCGATACGGCGCCCTCGTGTTGGCTTTCAGCGTATCGAACAACGGCCCGAGATAGTCATACCCATTGAAAATTGGTATGACGATGTCCACCGGTGGATGGATGGAGGAAAGCGCCGGCGCCCGTAGAGCCGCGAGCCAATCACACGCGAGAATGCTTGGCTTCTGTCCCTTTGGCGAGCGCGTCTGGCGATTCTCCTGATATCCGAACCTGACGTAGTGTTCATACGGATTGATCGCCGCAGCCGCCACATCGTCGTTTATCAATTGATAGGATTCAGGGTCGAACTCGATGAATTTTTGAAGTTCGTATCGGCAATTCGCGTAATTACGTCGTAGCTCGACGATCTCGGCGCGTGCCAGCTTCATCTGGTGCAGCAGATTGTGGCTCAATTCTCGCGGACGCCAGAAATCCGCCAGCAAGGGCAGCCGTCGCCAACGCAAGCGCCGTAAGGCCGCCTTCAGACCGTTCAATTTGCTCTTACGCGCCCGCCCCTCGTCGGACGTGCGCAGAATCCGAACAATTTCCAGCTTGCCGGCGCCATGCCGCAGCATGTCGACGTAGTGTGCGAGCCCGCTTGGATCGGCGGCACGTCCGAGGACCGCCCGGTAGGCGAGTCCGACAAACTCTTGATCCTCATATGTCATCAAATCGGAGAGACTAGTCGGTGTCTGCCGCTCCGACCCCGTCGCGGGTTCCAGCACATCGAGATCGCCAAAATCGTCGGCTCGGCCGCCGCCCGCCGGTCTCGCCGCTGGCAAATAGACCCCGGACTTGGCTGGCACGAATATGGATCGAAGCCGCGCCAGCCATGAATGCTCGAAGTCGGAGAGACGTACGCTAAGCTCGCCGATCGTGGAGCCAAGCTCTTTTTCCTTCCGCCGGAACTCACCGAGCCGAGACTTCCAATGTTGCTCGATCAGTTCGCGTTCGGTATTGCGAGCGCGCTCCGCGTCCCCGCGGAGGGAACCCAACTGACCCGTGAACTGCTCCTCCCGCTGCTGCAGTGCGGCTAGGAAAGCCTGATCTTTTTCATCGATTCGCCTGCGCGCCGAATCCAGCTGCTCCCGCCATTCTCGCTCTCGCCGCAGTGAATCCGCTGTCTGCGCGTCCAGCTGCTGCGCCAGCGCGTCCAGCTCTTGCATTTGCGCTTCCAGCTGCCGTGTCCGCGCATCGAGCTGCTGCGCCTGCGCGTCCAACTGCTGCTGTATCGACCGACGTTCGAAGTCGTGCGCACGCCGCGTTGTCTCGAGCAAGGAGTCGTATTGTCTGATCAGCTGCGCATGGCGTGCGCGCGCCTCTTCCGCCTGCGCTTGCAACTGCTGCTGCGCCAGCTGTCGATCCTGCTCCCGCACCCGATCCGACTCCGCGCGCAGGGAAATGATTTGCGATGCGAACGCCTCTAGCTCTTTGACCGCCTCCCGAAGCAGCGCTTCGACCTGCAAGTGCAATTTGTTGATTTCCACGCGAAGCGCGGCCGTCTGGTCATCGGCCGCCCTGCGGCTGGTATCAATTTGCTCCGCGAGCTCCCTGATCCGGCTTTGGAGCGACTCCTCCCGTTGGTCGAATTCCTTGGTTTGAGCCGCCAGTTCCTGCTGCGCGGCGGCGCGCAGCGCCTCCATTTGCGAGGCGAGCTGTTCCTTGAGCTCTCCCGCCACGGCGAGCCGCTCAATCAATTCCTCCTCTTGCAGCCGCGCCTCGGTCGCCTGTGCCTCCAGCTCCTGTCTTGCGAGCTGGCGGTCCACTTCCCGGGCATGCTCCGATTCGGCGCGCAGCGAAGAAATCTGCGCCGTGAATCTTGCTTCTCGATCACTCAAGGCCGCGATCAATTCTCGTTCCGCGGCTTTGCCGGCATTCAAGGCATCGAATAGACGCGATTGCAATGTTTCCGCGCGCTCCGATGCCAAAGCTTCGACAAGACTCGGCAAATCGTTCGACGGAAGCCGGCCTTCGCGGCTGCCGAACCTCATCCAGTGGGCGTATGTATCGGCGCCCCCGGCGATCACGTCGGAGTTATTGCTCCTGTACCATGCGTTGCTCAAAGCATCCCTCAACGCGGCGGATTCCGGGACCGCTAAAGCGCAGATAAACCCGGCAACCGCGCGATTGCGCCCCAGATTCTGCGAGGCATCCGCCAGTAGCTGTTCGCTGTCCAGCACTCCCGCAATTGCCTCAGGCAGCTTTTTGTCGGAGGCCAATCCAATCCAGTAAATGGGGTCGAAGCCTGCGCCATTGGACGGCTTCCCCTCGTCCATCATCACATAGCGCTTCGCTGCCACCTTGTCCCTCTCCGACAAAATGACGGACCCGAACAGCACACGCTGGCCAAGGAGACGAACGTTGCGAAATCGCCCCTCAAGCAGCGCCTGAAATTCTTCTCGCAACAATTCTTTCACATGAAAGCGGTTGTGATAGCCAGGCTTGTCGGAATATTGGACCTTGTCGGGGCTGGAAATAACCAACACGCCGCCCGGCTTTAGCACCCGCTTGAATTCCGACAGCATCGCGACGTGTGCGTCGTGATGTTCGATCGTCTCGAAACTCACCACGACGTCGACGGACCCATCGTCCAGCGGGATTGCGGTGCAACTCCCCACCCTGAATTCCAAGTTGGCCCGCCGATATTTGTCCCTCGCCTGCCCGATCGTTGGCTCCGAGATATCGATTCCGAAGACTTGCTGTGCATTCACGGCGAGATAGTCGCTTCCATAGCCGTCACCGCAGGCGAGATCGAGTACCACCTTCCCCTGCGTGAACTGCGCGGCAAATAGATATCGATGCCAATGCTCCAAGGCGATGACCCCGAGCATTTCGCGCGGCGTGAACCGCTCGACATCCGTCATCGTCGCCGCAGGCATCGAAATACGCTGCGGCGTCTTCAGATCTTCCATATGCGATCTTCCCGATAGCCAAACTGAATGTAGTGGCGAATTGGTTTCACTTCGGTAATCAAGAGATCCCGGTTGCAAAGCAGATAACCGATCGGATCGAAGTCTTCAGGCAATGCCGGATCCCGGCATTCTGCCAATCGATCGCCAATAATTTGGCTGCAATTTCATTGATCGCGGTGCCTCCACTGCTTCCTGCGTGCTCCATCATCGCCGATCGAAGGGCGGCGGCAATCTCTCCATCGTCCGCGTACACGAATACGCCGGTTACGCGCTGAAAGATCGCGAGCACCTCACGCGTCGTCGGAATATCGCGGGCGACGACTACGTTAACACGGAGCTCTATTTATGAACTCTGCAATCCGACTTTCCTCGACGCCTTGAAGAAGGTAACCGGTATGCCCCGATTTAACAACTCAAGGCAATTGCTTTTCATATCCGAACAATTCAAAGTCATCATTAAAAATTGTGGCTCTTCCGGTTTGAGTGTGGGTAAAAATGGGATATCAATCAAGCGGCGAGGCCTATTTTCATAGGGTTTGATGCATGATTCAGGTGAGGATAAATCTGGCATGATTTGTCGATGCCCAAAACACCTGCGCGCCGCCACTTGGCCGACGCATTCACATTCCCGGGTTTTCGTGCCGGCGCTATCCTCCATGGCCGCTTCGGTGACCCGCAGATGCGGGTCGTTACCCTGGCACGGCGCACAAAAAAACGCACTGTGGGATTTGCGGGACGAGGCATCGCAGCTTCTATGATCGGACGCGGCGGCAGGTGCGCGATCTGCCGAGCGGACCGTTTCGTGTCCAGCTCGACATCGAAGTTCGTCGGGTTCGATGCCGTCAGTGTGGCGCGGTGAAGCGCGAGCGACTGGCGTTCCTGGCCGACAATCCGTTCTATACCCAACGCTTTGCGTATTACGTGGGTCGGCGCTGCCGCTCGGCGACGATCAAGGACATTGCCGAGGAACTGCGCCTGGACTGGGACGCGGTCAAGGAACTGGACAAGCAGTACATGCGTGCGCAGCTCAACCGGGCTGGCACGCCGGGACCGAAGGCGATCGGTATCGACGAGATCTCGATCCGCAAGGGCCATACCTACCGCATTGTCGTCAGCGATCTGATCCGTCGGCGCCCGATCTGGTTCGGCGGCCAGGATCGATCGGAAGCGAGCATGGACGAGTTTTATCAATTTCTCGGGGAAAAGAAGGCCAAAAAGATCCGCTTGGCAGTGATGGACATGTGGAAGGCCTTCGGTACCTCGAGCCGTCGTCACGCCCCACAGGCGGCCATCCTGTTCGACAAGTTTCACGTCCTTCGTCACCTCGGAAAGGCGCTCGACACCGTACGCAAGCGCGAGTACGGCAGGCTCCAGGGCAAGCCGCGCACCTTCATCAAGGGTCAGAAATATACTTTGCTGGCGCATCCGCAGAATCTCACCGGCAGCGCACGCAAGAATCTGAAGCTGCTGCTCGCCGCCAACAAGCGCCTCAACACCGCGTACCTGCTGAAGGAATCCTTTGGCCAACTGTGGGATTACAACAGCGAAGCTTGGGCCAGGAAGTTCTTCGAAAACTGGCGGGCACAGCTGAAATGGCAACGTCTGAAACCCTACGAGGACTTCGCTGACATGATCGAGCGACACTGGGATGGCATCGCTGCCTACTGCAAACCGGAAAACAAAGTCTCGCTCGGCTTTGTCGAAGGACTGAACAACAAAATCCGTGTACTTCAGCGTCGCGCCTACGGACTTCGCGACGAGGAGTACCTTCGATTGAAGGTCCTGACCTGCATGCTGCCTAAGCTTTGATCGAAAAATGATCAAATTTCACCCACACTAAGTCCGGATGACCCAAAATTGTATTTATCTTACTGATGGATGCAGAATTCATCAGATGTAGATAGCGGGAACTTGACGCGCGCGAGAATTCGGGCTCTTGATTTGAAACATTGGCGGTTACGCGCGGTCCTGGCTCGATGCCTGCATGTCCGCAAAATACGGCAAAATCCTGCTCGAACTGTTCCACCTTGCCGATGAAATCAACCTTTTGAATTCGATCTATCGAAGTCCAGTAGTGAGCGGGATGCAGCGGAAAGCTCGAATTTCGCCCGACCTCATATATCTGGTACTCCTCGACGAGGCCAAACCATTTGTTGAACTCAAACTCTCCAGCTGAAAGCTGAGCGAGATTATCGGCAAGCTGGCGCATAACCAGCGCTCTGATCCAGGCCTTAGGAAATAGCGCCTCTGGCTGTTGCTCAATATCCTTCTGCAACTGTAAGAATCCCGAGTAAACCCTATCATAGGGATTGCGGACAAATGCTCCCATGAAGTAATTATTCTTGCTTTCGGGAAGCATCCCAAACTCTGTATAAGTTATATGCTGATGAACAACCCGTTGCAGGTACGGGTTATAGTCATAAAAGCGACTGTAGGGACTTTGATTATAGGATTCGAGGCGCAGATGCGTCGTCGAGCTCGCTGTTTTCCATGGCGCAAGTAGAACAAACGCGTTGCTATGCGACAGAACCACAATCCACGCGATACGTTGGTTAATTTAAGACTGCCGACCAGTCGACGGAGTGGCCACGATCTGAGATCACCCGATTTCCGATCATCGCGATGTGCGTGCGCGCTCCCAATGGCTCTGGTTCAATTGGCATTTCACGTCTCCGAGGAACGCGCGTCCGACTCAAAGCCTGAGACAACATCGGAATACCATTTGTTTCTTTATACTCAGTTTTTCAGACGTTGTCTAAACGCATCAGACCCTACAGCGAACCGATGGAAATCCAAACTTTCTTCGACCCGTGGAGGCCATGCAAGACTGAAATCCTCACCTTCATTTGTCAAGTTAGGACTGTATGCAGGATCATGGATTAGCTCGCCTGACCAATGTGTTTGCATATAATTCATTTCCTTTCGGGCACGCGCATTCTTGGTTGGTGTCTCATTAGTACCGCGGGTCGCCGATTCGTGGTGATAAAGTTCCGCATAGGGTGTCCATATGTTTCTGTATCCGGCCTTGAGAGCACGAATGCAGAAATCGATATCGTTAAAAGTCACGTGTAAATCAGCTTCGTTTAATCCTCCTAACTCCTCATAGACTGACTTTCGTACGACCAAACATGCCCCGGTAACCGCCGAAAATGACTGAATGTAGATCGCTCTGCCCATGTAACCCGGTTCATTCTTCGCGATATTCCTGTGTGCATGCCACGCTCTTCCACCCGCAAGAATTACGCCACCATGCTGCAGCGTATCGTCTGGATACCATAGACGGGCGCCGACGGCCCCTACTTCCGGACGGAGGGCATGACTCGCCATCTCAGATAACCAGTCCGAACTAATCACTTCGATATCGTTGTTAATGAGACCGATAATTGCCCCCCTTGCCAATTTGACTGCAACGTTGTTTAGGGCCGAATAATTGAACGCCCGATCATCCCGAATTACCCGGATTCCCTCCTTTGAACTAATGCTTTGCAGATAGAGCAACGTCTCTGGATCATCGGATCCGTTATCGACAATCAGAATTTCCAGAGGCTTATAGTTTGTCTTATCAGCTATTGATCCCACGCATTTCTGCAGCAGGCTCAAGCCATTGCGGGTAGGAATAATCAAGCTGACAAGCGGCCGCCGGTGCGGCAAGCAATACCGAACTCGATAACTATGTGGCGTTGCCTCGGCTTTGGCATTCACCCGGAATCGAACTAAATGTTCACTTAGAGCTCTTAATCCTGCGATCCCCGCATGCGGTTTGGCATTGCCGAAAGTCCCGGCATTTTTCTCGTGAGCGCGGCCGTGATATAGCACTCGGGGAATATGGTGTATCTGATTCGGATTGATAAGCTCAATACAGCGCAAGGTTAAGTCGTAATCTTCTGAGCCGTCGAAATCACCTCGAAAGCCATTCACCTGTTTTACTAAGCTCCTGAGATAAACGCCCAGACGAGAAAACATGTTGTGGGAATAGAAGAGATCCTGGTTCCAATCACATTTAAAGTAGGGATTAGAGCGAATGTGTTGGCTATTTATCTTGTCTTCGTCCGAATAGATCATGCAAATGTTGGGAACTCTATTGATGGCACCGACAATCCAAAATAACGCGCTCCCGGCAAGCAAATCATCCGGATCCAACAACGCGATCCATTCTCCAGTGGCCAGTTCTAATGCGCTATTTTTCGCCGCAGCCATACGACCATTCGCGTTGCAGCCTTTAATTTTGATCCGAGGATCTTCCAAGGCACTACGTTCTAGAATGGAGCGAGCGCCGCTACCGGTTCGCAGATCATAGGCAATACATAATTCCCATTGTTGATAAATCTGGTTTGTAACCGAGTTAATTGTTTCCAGCAACCACATCGGGTTTGCATTGCAGACCGGCATAACGATAGAGATTAGAGGCTTATTTGTGAACTGCGTAGATTGCGCATACATGGCAGCACGCATTGCAGTCGAGAGCGTGTCAAACGTGGTGACCCACTTCCGATAGTCATTATGAGCGCTATAGGCCGGTTGCCGGCCTTCCTTCCTTCCAAACTGGATATAGTGCGTGTAAGGTTCCATACGGCTGGCGGCCACGTCAGGATTTTCCTTCAAATACCAGTTCGCGCCGAACCAAGGATGGCGCTTTTGCGCGCCGCCGTATTTTTCGTAATGCTCTCTCGGGTCATAGCCACTGGTAGCAACGTCCGGATATTCTGATAAATACCAGTCGCTATCAAATGCCGGGCAACGTCCCTCGTTCATTCCGAAATTAACATAGTGGTAATAGGGCGAAAGGCGGGCCTTGGCCACATCCGGATATTCTTGCATGTACCATACTGGATCAAAGAAGTCGGGAATTGCCGGTGTTGAAATTCCTTTCCAAAAGACCCGCAGCAAAGGGCCCAGCACAGGCCAACGCAAGATCATTTGCATTGTTAGCACTACTTCTAGTGCAACCGTCCTAACTCCATTCGATTTTCCCTCAGGACTCCTTGCTAGAATTGTAATAATTCTTGTTTTACTCTTGCCCGTACGAAGGCAATTCAGATAAACATCCATTCCCTCCTTATCAGCCTTGCGGCCCAAAATAGTGTAGTAAATACACTGCAGAAACCGCTCGTCGTCGTAGGATAATAGCTCCCGGATCATCGGGAGGATGGGTGCTCTTCTAGAGTTCATCTCTGGTCCTAAGCCTTAAACATTTGCGATACCCCTGGCTGGCACACGCTCTTAACCACTTCTATGCCAGGGAGACATCTCTGCCCTCTTGACCTTGAACACAAAGACCCTAAGGGCGCGGTCGGCTGAACGCTTGGCGCCCCCAATTTTTCGCGGATCAGGTCTGCGAGGCGCTAGCTTCAGCGCGCCGCCGCTCGAAATCCGCGACCGCGAATCGATAAAGTTCACCATCGTATGCCGCGAGATCCTCGAGCGCCGCGGCTAGCCGAGGCGTCATTGCTACCGGATCGACTCGTCGGAATCGTGCATCCAGTTCTGGAAAATTGTCTGTCACATGGAGCATTGGGATCGATGGCGGCGGAGTCAAGTTCACGACCTTGCATATGAGCTCCACGGATTGCTCAAAGCGCTCGGTAATGCCTAATGACGTCAGCGCACGAATCTGCCGTTTTGCCTGCTCGAGTGCAGAGAATTCTTCCGTGGACAGCGAGGTCAGATTCCCTGCTAACCCGGAATGTGGCTTTCCGAACACACTCAGATGGTAGTTATGTATCGCTGAGAGCGATCGCGTTTCCGGTCGCTCGAAGAATTCCTCGGCAGTCGACTCGTTGGCAATACGTATGAGTTGATCGGCCGCAAATTCGTCGCGAGCTGGATGTGATCTTAAGAATCGGTAAAGGGAGATGAGTCTGGCATGCGGCTCGCGAAACAAGGCAATGGTCTTAAGCCTGATCCTTGGGATAAAACGTATTGACGCTTGGTCAAAATGGCCCGCAAAAAAATCGTATCGGCCAAGTTGTGCAACAGAGAGGAGATGCAGCTTGTCTTCGCGCACGGGGCATATACGATCTGCGGAAAATTGCGCTGCCCGCATGGCACGCAAGCTTGTGCCGCCTGTTTTGTGCAGATGGATAAGGACGAGCGTAGCTCGATCCATGGACAGGCTTGGATGATCACAGATTTCGGGATGCATGACCTTGTATTTACCCTGGAACTCATCCGAGCTCAGCAATACCCGTCGAAGCTCGGCCACCGTAGGGATGAGCATGTGGGCTTCAATTGCGTGCTGATCTTCTGGTTCTCGACCGAGGATCAACCGAAAAGCGTGTAGTACGTCCTCTCGTGAGGGTCGTTCGAGTAACCTATGCCGAGCCTGTTCGGCCTCCTGACGCTCACCCCCTTTAGTCCTTGCAACCAGAGCGTTGAGGGGTTGTAGTGTTTTCCACATGAGTGGTGTCAGACTCCAGAACCCTGCTTATGATGGGGCTACAGAGGGAATGGTAATCGTAGCCGCAAGAATGGAGCTGCCCATGGGCAACAATTTACCTCTCAATACAAATGCTGCCAAAGATTTCGCTGAGCCGGTCGTCGCCGTTGAATTTTCCGGTAATTTGGCTCGAGGCTTGCGCGGCAGGCCCGATCGAGGTGCTTTAGCGATCCGTATATTCACTACCGCGCGAGCTCCTCCGCCAGCGCCCCCACCGCCTCGCGAATATCCGCCTCGCTGTGCTCGTAGGACATGAAGAAGCGCAGCCGCGCGAGTTTCTCGGGCACTGCCGGATACAGGATGGGCTGCACGTTGATGCCGCGCTCGAACAGCGCGGCCGACACTCGCGCTGCGCGCATCGAGCTGCCGACGATGGCGGGTATCACGGCGAGGCCCGCGCTAGTGCCAATGTCGACGCCCGATGCGAGCGCGAGCTCGAGAAACAGCGCGCCGCGCTCGCGCAGGGTCGCGACCCGCCCGGGCTCACGTCGCAGGCACTCGAGCGCAGCCAGGCAGGCGCCGGCCACCGGTGGCGCCATACCAACGCTGTAGAGAAATCCGGGAGCGAGACACTTAAGGTGTTCGATGAGCGCGGTTTGCCCGGCGATGTAGCCGCCGCAGCCGGCGAGCGCCTTGCTGAGCGTGCCCATCCAGATATCGACGTCTTCGCCCGCAAGTCCATAGTGCTCGCGAATCCCAAGTCCCGTTGCGCCCATCACGCCGAAGGAATGTGCTTCATCGATCATCAGGAACGCCTTGTGGCGGCGTTTGATGTCGATGAAACGCGGCAGCTCCGGGAAGTCCCCGTCCATGCTGTAGATCCCTTCGATGACGATCAGCACGCGCTCGAATTGGTGCCGCTGCTGCGCGAGCAGCGCCTCCAGTGCCTCCCAGTTGTTGTGCGCGAAGGGCAGGCGGCGCGCGCCTGAGAGCGCGATTCCCTGCAGCGTGCAGTTGTGGATCAGCTCGTCATGCAGAACCAAGTCGCGCGGACCGAACAGATGGCCGATCGTCGTCACATTGGTCGCGTGTCCGCTGACGAATACCACCGCATCTTCGGTGCCGTATGCGCTCGCAATCGCCGTTTCAAGCTCGCGGTGCAGGGGCCGCTCGCCCGAGACGACACGGCTCGCCGAGACCGACGTGCCGTAGCGGTCGATGGCGGCCTTCGCGGCCGCAGCGACCTTTGGATGGCCGGACAGACCTAAATAGTTGTAGCTCGAGAAGTTGAGGTACTCGCGGTCGCCGATCCGGGTGCGAGCGCCGGCGGTGCCCTCGTGCTGCCTGAAGTATGGGCTCGCGATCCCAAGCCGCGCGGCGCCGTCGGCGATGATACGCAGTTGCTGATAGCCGGGATGCATGTCGAACCGATAGTACTGTTCGGGGATCGCAACGTTGGCGGCGGTGGTTTCGGCAAATCGGTGCGAGGTCACCTCCGCCGCGCTCACTTGACGCAGGCGTCGCTCCAGGCCCTGTTGAATCAGTTTTTCCTTGATCTGCGCGGTCAGACCCCCCGGGGTCTTGCGACTCATCATCTGTGGCCTCCTGCTATTGAATCATGCGTCGGGTCGCAGCGGTCTCACCCGGGCGCAAACTGCCCGCGATCCGCTCGAGCTCCGCAGCGGGCAGCTCTACGGCATGTTGGCTGGCGATCCTCTGTATTTGGGCTTTGGTGCTATCGGCGTGGCTGGCGGCCGCGCTCGCAGCAGTCTCGCCCCGCAGCTGCTCGATGATCCACTTGGCGAGCTTGGCGATGGTGGGGGTGTCGCTCAGCGCCATCATGGGCAGGCGAGTGCCGAAGCGGCTCTCGATGGCGACAACCAACTCAACCCCCATCAGCGAGTCGAGGCCCATCTGGTGGATCGAGCGCGTGGCATCGATCTTGGTTGGCGCAATGCGCAGAATTTCGCCAATCTCGATCTTGAGCGTCTCGACGATGGTTGCAAGTACTGCGTCCTCCGAGAGTTCCGAGAGCAGGCGCTTGAAATCATGCGTTGCCTCCTCTGCGGCATCGGTGTCTCCGGCAAGCCGCGCCAGCTCGCCGAATTTCGGCGAGCCCGCGCTCGGCAGGAAGCGGTTCAACGCACGCCAGTCGAGTTCGAGCACACCTAAGTCCGATCGATCCTCGAGTAGCATGGCTTCCAGCACTTCGAGTGCAGCGGCCGACTTGAGCGCAGAGCCGCCCATGCGTCCCTGCAGCGCACCTTTGATCTCTTGATTGCGCGCGAGAAACCCAACGTCATCGATCGCTCCCCAGCGCACGCAGGTAGCCGGCAGCCCGGCGGCGCGGCGCGCTCGCGCGAGGGCCTCGAGGCCTGAGTTCGCCGCCACATAGTTCCCTTGACCGGGATTACCGAACAGAGTAGTTGCCGATGAGTACAGCACGAAGAAATCGAGCGCCGCGTTGCGCGTAAGCTCATGCAGGTGCGCTGCGCCGAGCACCTTCGGCGCCATCACGCGCTCGATCTGCGCAGCACTCATATCGCGGATCAAGGAGTCATCGATGACCATGGCGGAGTGCACGATGCCGCGCAGCGGCGGCATCTCGCGCGCCACTTCCTCGAGCAGGCCCTCAAGTGCCGCGCGGTCGGTGACATCGCAGGCACGGGCCAGAACTCGCACGCCTCGACGTTCGAGCCGCGCGAGCGCGGTCTTAGCCTCGTCAGCGCTCGGACCGCGTCGACCGAGGAGTACCAGGTGCCGCGCGCCGCGATCGACCAGCCACTCGGCGGTGCGCAAGCCGAAGCCGCTCAGACCGCCGGTGATCAGGACCGTAGCGTCCTGCGCGATCTCCAGACGTCGGATCTCGGAGCTCGGGGCAATCGTCGAACGCGCCGCCGCGCGCGTCTCCGGGATCCCGCCGCCGTAGGTCACGACGATTTTCCCGATCTGTCGCGCCTGCTGCATGTGGCGGAACGCATCCACCACGGAGCGTGCGTCGAATGCCTGATAGGGCAGCGCATGAAATATGCGCTCGCGGAATAAATCGAGAACTTCAGCGAACAGCCGCCTAGTCAGATCAGGCCGCTCCAGCATCAACTGGTCGGCATCGATGCCGAAGTAGCTGATGTTGTTGCGGAACGGGCGCAGGCCAATCTGCGTGTTTTCGTAGAAATCGCGCTTGCCGAGCTCGAGGAAGCGGCCGAACGGCTTCAACACGCGGAAATTGCGGTTGATGGCCTCGCCCGCGAGGGAATTCAATACGACGTCGACCCCGCGGCCGCCGGTCTGCAGAAGAATTTGATCGGAGAAGGCAAGACTGCGCGAATCGAATACCCGCTCGACCCCGAGCAGGCGCAGGAAATCGCGCTTTTCCTCCGTACCCGCCGTCGCATAGATCTCGGCGCCGCGCCACTGGGCGATTTGAATGGCCGCCATGCCGACCCCGCCGGCGGCGCCATGAATCAGCACCTTCTCACCCTCTTGCAGACGCGCCAGATGATGCAGCGCGTAATAGGCCGTAAAGAAGGTGCTGGGAATAGTGGCTGCCGCTTCGAACGACAATCCGCTCGGAATGCGCGACAGAGCCTGCGCGCGCGTGGTCAGACGGTCACCGAAACTCGACGGCGCGAAGCCGACCACGGCATCGCCCGCCGCAAAGCCGCTCACTTGCGGACCCACACCAAGAATCACACCGGCGAACTCCAGCCCTAAGCTCGGGCCCGCGAAGCCGCCTTCCACCGCCTCATCGGACAGCAAGCCGAGCGCATACATGACGTCGCGAAAATTGAGTCCGGTGGCCTTGACCGCCACTGCGACTTGATCCTCCGCCGGCACCGATCGCGGATAGCTCTCCCAGCGGAGGTTCCGCAGCTGTCCGGGGAGCGCAAAGCCCAAGCGCGCGTTGCTGCCCTCGGCGGCGCCCGGCGTCGGGAGATCCTCGTCGCGGCGTAAATCGCCGGCGCGCAGCCGCGGGGCATAACGCTCACCGGCCGCCGTGAGAATGACCTCCTGCTCGGCATCGCCGACCGTGAGCTCGCGACCCAGGGCCGCGGCGGTCACCCCTAGATCCGCCCCTGTCGTCTCCAGGTCGATCAAGCGCGCCGTACTCTGGGTGGCCTCGTTCATCAGGGTGCGTGCGAACGCGGCAAGCGGCGCATCGGCGATCGCCGAGGGGCGGCCCGCCGCTTCGATGGCTCTTGCGGGCAGCAAGTAAGTCGCCGCCTCTGCGGTCACGAAGCTCAAGGTCGCGCGAACGGCAGCCCGTTCGCAGGCTTGGCTCAGCGCGGCTGCCATGGCGCAGCGCTGCACTTGCGCTTCGAACCATGGCACAGCGCCCGCTGCCGCCCGCGCGGTATTGAGGCCGCTCAAGTAGACAATGCCGTCAAGTGCGCCGCCCAGCTCCGCGGCGTCGCGCAATAATCTGGGGATCATCGCGGTGTCCGTCGCGACCCCACGACTGACTCTCTCCCCCGCTCCCCTCAGTTCCTCGCACAGGGAGTCAGCGAGCCGTGCCGAATAGCCTTCGGAATCGGCCAACAACAACCAGTGACGCGCAGGGGGCGGCTCCAGCGCGACAGGGTCGGCAACGGCTTCGCGGACGCTCATCAAGAGATATGCGCCGCTGGGGATGCCCTCGGACGAGGCGTGCAGTTGCGGGTGCGCGAAACCGGCTTGCTGCAAGTGCCGTTGCCAGAATTCGACCGGTTGCATGCAGGACAGCGGAGCACCGTCGGGCGAGTCGATCCACCAGTTCGGATCGGCACCAAAAACGAAATCCATCCACCGCGCAGGGTGAGACCCTAGGAGGATGAGAGTACCGCCCGGGGCCAACTGCGCCTGGGCGTAGTCGATCGCGCTCAATGCGCTGCGCAGCGTTCGAAAGTCGAGTGTAACGATGGCGAGCTGGCGGCTAGCATTGCCGGCGCTTGGCGCATCGAGCGCGCAAACGTCGAACGCCGGATACTTTTCTTGCAGCCGACGCGCCTCCTCGAGGCTGGACGAGCCCGTGGTGACGAAACGGTAATCGGCGCGATCGAAGTCGAGCGCCGCGCACAGTTGCACCGCCCATGTCGGTGCCCCTTCACTGATCTCGAGCACGCCGAGACGCGCGCCCTCGGGCAGCGCGTGCAACGCCGCTGCGATCTGCTCGCGCAGCGCTACGGCGATCCGCACGTTGAGCTCAGTACCCAGCACTTGTCGAAGCAGCGTCGCCATCGATATCTGGCTTGGCCAGATGTCGGCAAGCGCCCGGCGCCCCTCGAGCAGCGCCGCAAGATGCAGCCCGACGCAGCCCACCGCGTGGACGATCTGGGAATGATCCGGATAGTCGCCGAGGAGGCTCCTCCAGATTTGCTGAGCCGACGGCGGCGCTTCGGGCGCACCGGGCTGCAAACCGGATTCGCTGCCATCGAACAGCCCGTCGGCGCGCGCTGCCTCGAACAAGTGCGCGTGGTACTTCGCGGGTTCCGCGGCAACGCCTGCGATCAGCGCCGGCATTTGTTCAAGCGCCTCGGTGAGATAGCGGCTGCAGAGAGCGTCTAGCAGCGGATCGATCTCTTGAGCGTACTGCCGCTGTACGCGCTCGACGGGGTCAGCGGCGAAGCATTGGCGCAGCTCCGCGGCGAGACGGTCGGTGGGAAAGCTCTGCACTGCTCGGGCCGCTTGGGTCAATGGCCGCGGCACGGCGCGATATTCCAGATTGCGAATCGGCTCCGCCGTGTCGCGGTGCAGGGCGATGCTGCGAAAGCGGACCTGCTCGAGCACGGCGATGGGCTGCTGCTCATCGTCGAAAATCTCGAACTCCGCCGAGATTGCGCGCGGTCCGCGGCTGAGCAACCGGGCGCGGGCATAGCGCGGAGTCGTCATGCCCCGGCAATAGCTCAAGTGGCCGATCCGCGTCGGCACAAAGATCACCCCCGCGTAATCCGCGGCCGCGTCTCGCAGCAGCTGGATGATCAACTGGAATGTGCAGTCGAGCAGCGCCGGGTGCAGATGGTGGTTCTGAAGCTCGGCGCGCACGGACACGGGCAGGCTCAGCACCGCAAGCGCCGTGCCGGCCTCGATCCATCCGTGCTCGATCGCGCGGAACGTCGGGCCGTAGCTCAAGCCGGCCGCGACGGTGAGGAGGTTGTGGCTATGGCCCGTGAAATCCGGGAGCCGAGTCGGCAGCTCACCCAACGTCTTCCCGAGCCGTATGTCGGTGGGCTCGCGCAGGATCCTGCCGACGGCGTGCACAGTCCATTGCTCCTGCTTGAGCTGTTCGCGGGATTTGATCGATAACTGCCCGTCGCGCGGATCAAGCGCGCAGCGCACGATCTGACTGGGCTCCTTCGCGAGCAGCAGCGGCGCGCGAATCTCCAGGTCCTCGATCTCCGCATAGCCGCCGCCATGCCAGTGCAAGGCGGCGGCAAGTGCGAGCTCCGCGAAGCCCGCCCCGGGAAAAACCGTCGCTTCGCCGACCACATGATCGGCGAGCGAGCGATGCTTCGCGGTGTCGAGTTGATTCTCCCAAGTCAGCTCCGCCTGATTCAGCGCATACCCCAGCAGCGGATGCTCGCATTTGCGGCCGAGCAGACCGATGGATGAGCTCGTGACCGTGTGCCAGTGGGCTTCCCGCTGCCATGGGTAGTTCGGCAGTCGAACGTGCCGTCCCTGCCACGGCAATAGCCGTTGCCAGTCGACGCCGGCGCCTGCAATCAGCGCCTGACTCGCGCCTGAATAGATCCGTTGGGGAGAGTCATCCCCGCGCACGCCGGTCGAGATCACGCGGCCGACGGCGCCGTTCTCGTCCAGGCAATCCAACAGGTAACGGCGCAGCAAAGCGTGCGGACCGACTTCCACATAGATGTTGATGCCGTCGCGCACCATGCTCGCCATCGCCTGCTTCAGCAGCACCGGTTCGCGCACATTGCGCCACCAGTAATCGGCATCGAGGGATTTGCCCGACAACTGAGCCCCGGTAACCGTCGAATGAAACGGAATCGTCGTCTCTTCGGGCTCCAGATGCGCGAGCGCACGGCGCAGCTCGGTCGATAAGCCGTCCATCGCCGGGCTGTGAAACGCATACTCGAGATCCAACCGCTTGAACGCGATTTCGCGCGCGGCCGCGGCATGTTCGAGTTGAGCGAGGTCGCTCGCTGCGCCTGCGAGGGTGACGCCCTTCGGGCTGTTGATGCCGGCGACGCTGAGTCGATCGGCGAGGCCGAGCTCGTTCAGTAGTTCGCGCGCCTGCCGCTCGCCGACGTTGAGCGCCGTCATGTTGCCTCTACCCCGGGTCGTTCCCTGCAGCGCGCTGCGATGATGAATGACGCTCACGGCCGCCGCGAGCGACAGCGCCCCTGCGGCCCAAGCGGCGGCCACTTCGCCCACGCTATGGCCGGCGACCGCCACCGGCACCAAGCCGCGCCGGCGCAACATGGCCGTGATGCCGACCTGGAGCGCGAAGAGCGCGGGCTGAGCTATTTCGGTGCGCTCGTAACGACCCTCGCCGTTGTCACCCGCCAGCTCCGCCTCGAGCGAATACTCCGCGTAGCGCGAAAACAGCGTGTCGACCTCGCGCACCGCCGTCTTGAAAGCCGGGTCGGCCAGCAAACGGCTGCCCATGCCGGCCCACTGCGCGCCGTTGCCGGTGTAAATGAATGCAGCACCTTTCGGGGAATCGAGCGGGGTCCCATGCTCGACACTCGCTTGTTCCCCGGGGGCGTTGGCGAATTGCTCGAGCGCTGCGGCCATCGTTGCCGGCGTCGTGCCGAACAGCACGGCGCAGTGCGTGTGCCGCTCGCGGCCGTGCACGGACTGGTAGGCGATGTCGTACAGTGCGTTCTGCGGCTGGTCGGCAATGAACTGGGCGAAATCGCGCGCCGCCGCGCCAAGCGCAGACGCATCGCGTGCGGAAATCATGATGGGCAGCACATGTGTTTTGGAGCGCGCCGGACGGCGGGACCCATCCGGGGAATGACTCTCGAGAATGACGTGCGCATTGGCGCCGCCAAAGCCGAACGAATTGACTCCGACGATCACCTTGCCGCTGGAGCGCAGCGGCCTGTTGGCCTTGACCACCTCTAGGTTCCACTGCTCGAACTGAATGTGAGGATTCGGGGTCTCCATGCCAATGTGCGCCGGGACGACCCGACGTTCCAGGCTGTAGACCGCCTTGAGCAGCCCGGCGATACCGGAAGCCGCCTCGAGATGGCCCACATTGCCCTTCACCGAGCCGATCGGTAACGGCTGCGTCGGCAATCGATGCTGCCCCAGTGCCTCGCCCAATGCGCGTGTCTCGATCGGATCGCCCACCGCGGTACCGGTGCCGTGCGCCTCGATGTAATCGATCTGCGCCGGATCGATGCCCGCTTGCCGATAGGCGTTCGTGAGGAGCGATGCCTGCGCCGCCGCGCTCGGCACGGTGATTCCGGACTTGTGGCCGTCGGTGTTCACGACCGTGTGCGCGACCACCGCAAGGATGGGATTGCCGTCGGCGAGGGCGCGGTCGTAATCCTTCAGCAGGAATAGACCGCCGCCTTCGGAGCGTACATAGCCATCGGCGGAGGCGTCGAATACCCGGCAACGGCCTTGCCGCGACAGCATCGACGCCTTCGAAAAAGAAAGAAAGCCCAGCGGGTGCAGATGCAGGCTGACGGCCCCGGCCAGCGCCTGAGTGATTTCGCCCGAGACGATCGCGCGGCACGCTTGGTGAAACGCGAAGAGCGATGAGGAGCAGGCGGTGTCGATCGCCATGCTCGGTCCGCGCAGGTCATAGAAGTACGAGAGGCGATTGGCGGCGATGCTCGCGGTATTTCCGGTCGCGAAGGACGCATCGATGGCTGCCAAATCCTCGGCGAATCGCCACGAATAGTCATTTGTCGAGATACCGATATACACACCGCAGTCGCTGCCGCGCAGCGTCGAAGGGCGAACGCCGGCGTTCTCGAACGTCTCCCAACTCATTTCCAGCAACAGGCGCTGCTGAGGGTCCATGAGCGCGGCTTCGCGCGGGGAGATGGCAAAGAACCCTGCGTCGAATCCCGACACGTCGCCGAGCGATCCCGCCGCGAACGTATAGGAGGATCCCGGATGAGTCTTGCTGGGATGCAAGTACGCATCCGTGGACCAGCGGCCCGGTTCGACCTCGGAAACAAGATCGCGGCCGGCCAGCAAGTCGTCCCAGAAACGGACCGGGGTGCTCCCCGGCATGCGAAAAGAAGTCGCGACTATGGCGACTTTGCGCATGGTTTCTTGTAGTGATCGTGCTCCGGATACGCGAGAGCGGGAGTGCGGATCGACGCTGGCTGGTGGCGCTTCTCGTGCCTCTTAATCAATGTAGACCATCCCTGTGCTCTTTAATAGTCGTCTCCCAAGCGTTGTGCATGGAAATTAAATCACATTTTTGGCGCCGCGTGAGAGGTCAGATGCGCGCTCAGCGAAAAATAACGACCTCGTCACGAATCGTCCTTATGAGTTGCCGCCGCTGCGCGTTGAGCCTGGATTCGGCGCTGCAGCTCCTCTCGCGCCGCGCGCTTTGCTTCCGGTGTGCCCCAAGGCGGCGGCTGTGATGCGGCACGCTGGCGTAGCTCCTCGATGCGGCGACGCTCCTCTTCCGCGGCCATGCGTCGTGCGGCCGCTGCCTCAAAGGCCGCTCTCTTCGCTGCGAGCGCCGTCTGCTCGCGAGCTTCCCAGGCTTCGGCAGCGATCGGTGTTGGCAGTTCGGCGCCGCCGGCCGACCGCCACAGATCGCGGCTGATGTCCCATTGCTCCGGGTAGGCGAGCTCGTGAACCAGCGCCAGGTTGAGCGCCTCCAATACGGACTGCCATGACTCGCCTTGAGCACTGCGCCTGCGGATCGCCAGGTGCGGGTTGATCTGATACCACCCGTGCGCGATGCGTCTGAACAGCCGGCGGTTATAGGCGTAATCCCGCTCGACCTCGTTGCGCGACAGTACCTGCGACAGGTGGCTGCGTTTGTTGCGCTTGGCGCTGAGGACGCCCGACGGCAGCGAGCTCCACGCCTTGAGTACGGTCTCGGTGTTGATCGCAGCCGGCTGCTCGAATCCGGAAAAGCAGAACGTTTGTTTGAACAGCACCCACAGGGTCTGAAATACGAAGTATTCGCTCAAGTGCCGGTCGAGACGGACCAGCCGCTCTCCCACCTTCAGATCGATGAATGCCGGGGCGACGCGCTCGTACAGCGCGACGAACGGCCCGCGGGCAAACCGAGCGTCGCGAAACGCCTCGCGCATGGCGAGGTGCAGCGTATTGCGGCCGAGGTGGTCGCAGGCCTCCGGGTCGGCGCCGCGGTCGAGCAAGGCCTCCACGAGAGGTACATTGCCGGCCGCCGCCGCCGCCATGAGCGGCGTGCAGTTCATCGAAGTGCGGTAATCGACGCCGTACCGCTCGCAGTTCTGCAGGATGCCCTTGAAGTGCTTACCGGCGTATTCGTTCAAGTGGCGCCGGCCGAGGGTCGCGCGCTGCGGGCCGAAGCCCCGCGCTTGTTGATATTCGGCTTCCTCACACAGCCACATGGCGAGCACCGGTTCGTCGTACGCGGTCGCATACTCGAAGAGTTGTTGCCGCGGCTTGCTGCCGGGGAGGCGCTCGCGGAAGACCCTGACCAGCAATTCGCGCAGCCGCGCCTCGTGGAACACGGGCCAGGGTACGGGAATCTCTTTCAAAATCGTCGCACGAACGGCGTCCGCCTGTTCCTGTTTGCCCTGCAGCTCGAGCCGGCGCGCCTCCCGCTGCCAGTCTTCGTGGGACGAGGTCCGCGCATTCACGCGCACTTCCTCCCCGCTCGATGAGAGTCCCAGCAGCCGCAGCAGGTCATGTCCCGTGTCGGACTCGATCAGGTACACATTGCGGACCGCCCGCGTGAGCGCGACGTACAGAGCGTTCACATAGAATTTGTACACTTCGAGAGACTTGTCGGTCTTATCGCGGACCCGTGCGTACTCGAGCTCATCGCCGGCCAGATCCTCAATCCCGACGCCGTCGGCGATCTCGGAAAACGCCGCACGCTGTCCGGATACGAACCGGTACAGGACGATGCTCTCGTATTCCAGTCCCTTGGCCTCGTGAATCGCGAACACCAGCGGCGTGCGAAAGAAGCGGCGCGCCTCGGCTTTGTCCTCCTCGCGCAATACGAGCACCGCGACGCTCGTCGACTGGCGCGTTTGCTCATCGAGAGCCCGCTTCACCGCCTCTTTGTCGGGAAGCAAGGACACGACGCCCGGCTCGGCGCCCACCGCGTCGACGAGAAAATTGCTCTCGCGATCCACGGAGCCGAAGCGCTGATACTTGATCTTGAGCAGCGTGTTGGCGATGCGCGTGACGTGCTCGCCGTTCCTGAAGTTGGCTCGCAGTACGCGAAGCTCCTGGCGTGCGGCGAGCTGCTCATCGCGCCAGAATAGAGTCTTGACACGGTTCCACGCGAAGAAATTCGGATGCACGATTTGATTCGAGTCGCCGCACAGCAAAAAGCCCTCGGGCGCTTTGAGCGTGCGCAGCACGAGCAGCAGCTGCGCGGGCGTCAAGTCCTGCACCTCGTCGATGACGACGAAATCGTAGCGCGGGGCGGCGAGGGGGAGCCACTCCTGGGCCACGAGGCCTAAATCGAAGAGGCGCGATTCGGCGAGCCAGACCCGGTAGCGCTCGAACAGGTCGTACACGCGGTCTCGACTGCCCTGCATGAAAATCGACTGGCGCACGCCGAGCGCGCGATAGGCCTCGCGGCTCAAGGCGCCGCCGGCCGCCGCCGCGATGACGCCGCGCATCTCTTCGAACGCCTGATGGGCATCGATGTCCCTGAAGCTCTGCCGCTGGCGAGCGAACCAGCCGGAAAAATCGCGCCACGAGGCCTCGCGCCCGGCCGGCACGCGCAGGGACTCGATGAATTCGCGGTACGAGAGAAAAGTGGCGTCCTGCCCGTCTCGTTCGTAGCCATGCGCGTAGTACAAATCCCGCGCATTCTGCGCGAGATAGGCGGAGTGCGTGACATACAGGACATCGCCGTCCACGCGCTTCATTTTTTCGAGAGTGAGCGCGGTCTTGCCGCTACCGGCGCCACCGATCACGACCAGCGGCGGCATCGATGCGTAGATCGCCTGCTGCGCATCGTCGAGAGACAAGAACTTGTCGAGAACCAGGATCTCGCGCTTCGTCGGATGCAGGTACCTTACCGGCTCCGCTTCCTCCAGCGCCGACGGCAGCGGCAGCGCCGGAATCTTCTCTTCGTCGATGGCAGCGCCCCGCAGAAATCGGGATTGCTCATAGGCGTGCTGCTCGATGATTTCGAGCATGACCGCGCAGACCTCCCCGCCATGGCGCACCAGCGCGAAAATCAGCCGGTTGCTGTCGCTCAGTTTTGCGCGATAGAACTTGCCGTGGCGGAGGTTGACGAGTTTCTTGACGTCCGCGGCCCGGAAATCGTCGCGCTCGATCGCCGCGACGACGCGGCGGTAGGGCGCATCAACCCGCGAGGTGTCGAGACCGGAATATTCGAGGACGCGCACGAGAGGGGATTCTAACGCGCCAAGCCGGGGATTGCTCGACCGCTGTCGCGCTCCGTCGGATCGCAAAGGCGCGGCGACGTAGCGACGAGTACGGTGAGGCAGCCAACCATATAACTCAGCTCATCGCGCCTTGTGCGAAAAGGCGCCGTCCGGATTTCGGTACGCGTTCTTCCTCTTCTTCAACACCGGATTTTCGTCGGAAAATCCCGACGCCTCTCGCAGCTGCTTGCCGGCGCGAGCCTTGGCCGTGACGTTTGGCGCGATATCGAGCACTCCGCACAAACCGAGCGACTCAACGACTCAACGACCCAGTACCACATCGATTCCAGCTAGAACGAGATCGAATTGGCGGCGGCCGATCTTGCCCACTCGCTCGGTGAGCTGCCGCTTGTCGAGCGCGACGACGAGCGATACGTTCGCGACCGAGTCCTTCGGTAGGCCGGTTGCCCGCGCACTCAAGGCGACATTCCCCGGCGCATCACCCCACTTGAGGTTGCTGGTCAGCGGGATGCAGACGACGGTGGCGATGCGACTGGCATTCATGGCGTCGCATTGAACCACCAGAACAGGACGCCTGTACCCCGGAGCGGACCCCATCGGCTCACCGAGATCCGCCCACCAAATCTCGCCCTGTCCTATCACCACTCGGTGCGCTTGAACACTCTGCGCGCGGCCTCTGCGCGAAACACGTCGGGCTTGTCGCCGCCGATCTCCGCCACGACCTGATTCATGCGTTCCGTCACGCGCTCGGGAACGTGATGGCCAACGAACTCCTTCAGGGCGCGACTATAGAGCTCGCTGCGTGAGGTGTTCAGGCGCCGCGCCAGGCTTTCCGCTTCCTTGAAAACATCGTCGGGCACGGAGATGGCGATTTTCATACCCGGAGTATGACCGCGTGTCCGATGCCCGTCAATAACCGATTTCGGCCCTATGATCGTTGCCGTTTCTACTGTGACAGTTCAAAAATCCGCAAGTTTGGAAAACGTGCGAAGTCGCGATCGGCGGTGAGTAGCCCGTCGATGCCGTGCTCGCGGCACACAGCGGCAATCTGAGCGTCAAAGGCGAGATTCCCGCGAACGCCGGCTGCAATGCAGGCGTCTCTGAAGGCGGCCGCGTATCCGGCGGTTGGGTTTAACAGGCGAACCGAGGGGCTCTGGAGCAATTGGCTGAGGAAATCCAAAGCCTCGGCGAGCGAGCTGGGCGGATCGAACACCCGCAGGTGCGTCACGACCCGGACGAACTCTGCCAAACAGAATACGGGCAGCCCCCACGGCGCATCGCTTTCGGCGACGGCGGTAATCTTGCGCAGAGCGATTTCGTGATGAGCGGATTCGCGGCGATGCGAGTAGATGAGGACATTCGTGTCTACCGCGATCACTCACGCCCCATTAAATCGTAAAGCGCGTCGCGGTCGGCGATGTCCACCGCGGGAGGCTTGCGTCCCTCAACCACCGGGAGCGCTAGCTTGAACGGCGTACGAGCGCCCGGCGCAGGCAGCATGCGCGCTCGCAGCGCATCCTCCACAAACTTACGCAACGAGATGCCTTCGGCGGCGGCGAGCCGTTTGGCGCGACGCAGCAGGTCGTCGTCCATATCCAGTGTGGTCTTCATATGGCTAAACCATATCATTGGACCGTAAATACGGCAACCTGCTGCAAGCCCAAAAAAACCCCACCAGTTTTCGCCGGTGGGGTTTTCATTCATCAAATTAAGAGCCTGGCAGTGACCTACTTTCACATCGACAAAGTCGACACTAGCATCGGCGCTGAGCGTTTTCACTTCCGAGTTCGGAAAGGGATCGGGTGGTTCCCGCTCGCTATGGCCGCCAGGCAAACTGGTCGCCCAAGGGGGCGAGTCATGTCTCGCCTCCTTAGCTGTCAGACAATTTGTTTCGACGTTGGTCGCACTCAAGTCACAGACCCACATACGATTTGCACGTTAGGACAAATCGCTTGGGTGTTATATGGTCAAGCCTCACGGGCAATTAGTACTGGTTAGCTAAACGCATTACTGCGCGTACACACCCAGCCTATCAACGTCGTAGTCTTCGACGGCCCTTTAGAGACCTTAAAGGTCTAGGGAGAACTAATCTTGGGGGGGGCTTCCCGCTTAGATGCTTTCAGCGGTTATCCCGTCCGCACATAGCTACCCGGCAGTGCCACTGGCGTGACAACCGGTACACCAGAGGTGCGTCCACTCCGGTCCTCTCGTACTAGGAGCAGCTCACCCTCAATTCTCCAACGGCTACGGAAGATAGGGACCGAACTGTCTCACGCATGTGATTCCACCGTTTCTGGTGGCATGGACTATACCTTCATCCTTCGCTTGCAACGAAGGCGGTTGGCGTCTTAGCCGTTGAATGGTCCAACGACTCTCTCCTTAATGGATCAGTCTCTACAGGGGCAAGATAACCATGTGACTTCAGAAACTCTTCAACAATCACAGAAGTGATTACTCGCTTCTTTGAATAATTGATAGTTTGAAATCGATCGACCAGCCGGCACAGTGAAACTAGTCTCACCGCACCAACTGCCCTGGGAATTTCATCCAAGATCTGCAAGCCCAACTTCACGTGCTCCTGCTTGAGGCGCACATAAGGTTGCAACAGCTCGAGAACTCTTCGAACTTCCTTAGGCTCTACGATCGTATAGTCACTGATTCCCGTCTTTCGGCGTCGTATGTATCCAGATAAGAACTGCTCCTTCAGCCAGAGGAGAACTCGTTCATTCTCCGTCTTCTGATAGAACGCAATCGACGTTCTTACTTGGTATCCAAAGCAATAGTCCTTTCGTCTTACCAACTGAAAGAAAATACTGCCGTCACCGTCTAGGAAACCAGCGATATAAGCAAGGACCGTAGCGTCCATAAGTTACCCGCCTTCCCTCGGTATTACCCTTTGAAGTCAGTTCGCCTTCAGGAGGGCTTCACCGATATGAGCCAACTAAATTTTTCCAGGAATTACTTCCTGGCAACGCAGTGTTGTCTACGTTCTGAACCCAGCTCGCGTACCACTTTAAATGGCGAACAGCCATACCCTTGGGACCTGCTACAGCCCCAGGATGTGATGAGCCGACATCGAGGTGCCAAACTCCTCCGTCGATGTGGACTCTTGGGAGGAATAAGCCTGTTATCCCCGGAGTACCTTTTATCCGTTGAGCGATGGCCCTTCCATACAGAACCACCGGATCACTATCACCTACTTTCGTACCTGCTCGACATGTCCGTCTCGCAGTTAAGCACCCTTATGCGATTGCACTCTATGCGCGATGACCGACCGCGCTGAGGGTACCTTTGCACTCCTCCGTTACTCTTTGGGAGGAGACCGCCCCAGTCAAACTACCCACCATACACTGTCCCCAACCCGGATTACGGGCCAAGGTTAGAACTGCGAATTTGCCAGGCTGGTATTTCAAGGTTGCCTCCATGAGAACTAGCGTCCCCACTTCGTAGGCTCCCAGCTATCCTACACAAACAAATTCAAAGTTCAGTGTAAAGCTATAGTAAAGGTTCACGGGGTCTTTCCGTCTTTCCGCAGCTACGCCGCATCTTCACAGCGATTTCAAGTTCACTGAGTCTCGGGTCGAGACAGTGGGGCCAGCGTTACGCCATTCGTGCAGGTCGGAACTTCATGATGATTTCCACGATTACTCGCGGCATAGACTATACGTTCACCTGATCACGCGAGCTGAGAAGGCTCATCGTGCTTTCGATCAGGGCCGGCGTGTTATGGCTTGCAGCCATCCAGGGATCTCAACCCCTGAGTCGTTACGGGGATTCGATTTGAGTCTCGAATCTTACCCTCGGTATTGCCCTCGACGCACCTGTACAAGCGTCGTTGGGGTTCCACCGATTTGAGCCGGTTGTTGGAATAGTGTCGCCACTACTCTGGGCAATGTTACTTACCCGACAAGGAATTTCGCTGATCCATGTTATTGATTTTCCTACGAAAACCAAGATGAGCTTTTCCAAGGCTTCATCCTGCATGTCGCCATGCAGATCGGACTATATCTTCACCAACCAAAGAGGTCGGCGTTCGGCGTGTAGTCTCTGAGGATTCTGGTTCGCACCAGTCTTTCCTGCTGATTGACTGCATTGTTAGGTTTTCACTACCACTCGCCATCGAGTGATGAGTACTAACAGATACTCAGTTATTCCAGCATATAGCCAAATTTTACTAAGGCAGCGATCACGTCACCTTAGGACCGTTCTGGTCGTTACACAACACGCAAAAGTCACGTGTATGTGGAGTTATGCATTGCGCTTAACTCCTGCATGTCGCCATGCAGTTCGGACTATCTCATCTCTTCGAAAAAAGAGCCTGGCGTATAGTCTCTGAGGATTCCGGCGCCCGCCCCATCTAAAAAGACGAAGGCATTGTCCGGTCTTTCCTGCTGATTGACTGCACTGAAAGGTTTGTCACTGCCACTCCGATACACCAAAGCGGCGAGTACCTTCAGATACTCAGTGTTTCCAGCATATAGCCAAGTTTATTAACGTAACTACAACTATAGAAGTTGTCCTAATTACCTAACCCGAACTCTACATCGTCGACTCGACTCTTCGTTTACCAAGCTTGCCTATAGTTACGGCCGCCGTTTACCGGGGCTTCGATCAAGAGCTTCGCCTTGCGGCTGACCCCATCAATTAACCTTCCGGCACCGGGCAGGCGTCAGACCCTATACATCCACTTTCGTGTTCGCAGAGTCCTGTGTTTTTGGTAAACAGTCGCAGCCCCCGATTATCTGAGACCTTTAACAGCTCAAGGAGTAAATCCTCTCACCATCAAAGGCACACCTTCTCCCGAAGTTACGGTGTCAAATTGCAGAGTTCCTTAACCCGAGTTCTCTCAAGCGCCTTAGAGTTTTCCTCTCACCCACCAGTGTCGGTTTGCGGTACGGACGATCATTACCTGAAGCTTAGAGGCTTTTCCTGGAAGCGTGGCGTCAACAACTTCGAACTCCGAAGAGTCCTCGTACTCAGTTCTTGGGATTAA
>CAVYKH010000004.1:1620000-2578669 GCA_963769075.1 uncultured Gammaproteobacteria bacterium
GAATTGCCGCAGCTTGTTGATGAGCACCGTATGACCGAGATGCAAGTCCGGGGCTGTCGGATCGAAACCCGCTTTCACGCGCAACGGCTTGCCGCGCCTGAGCTTCCTGGCTAAGTCCGCCTCCTGAATGAGGTCCACGGCACCGCGCTTCAATTCCTTAAGCTGCTCATCCAAATGTGTCGTCAAAGCTCTCGAACCCTTAAGTTGGTGCCCGGTTGCGGCGCTACTCTACGGGCGCGACCGTTGGACGGCCAGCCATTCTTGCGCCGTGGCTCACAAAGCAGGCCCTTTACATTGACCGCGCGGTGGACGGCGGCTAGCCTCTAACGCCTGTGCCTCGAGGAATCGATTCGTGCGCCGCAAAAGTGACGCTGCGCTCGTCGATTTCGATGTGTTGCACCGCTCTACCGGCTGCGCGATCCGGTTCATTGCACTGCCCGGATCGAGCCGTCAAACTTGCCCTAAATGGACGATACCGACCTACACACGCCGCAGCTCTACATCAATCGGGAACTGTCGTTTCTCGAGTTCAACCAGCGCGTGCTCGAGCAGGCGAAGGATAGGAGCATTCCGCTCCTCGAGCGGGTGAAATTCCTGTGCATTTCATGTGCGAATCTCGACGAATTCTTCGAGATCCGCGTGGCGAGCCTGAAGGAGCTGTTGGAGGCAGGCGCGGTGCACGGCGGTCCGGACGGCCTTTCGGTCCCCGAGCAGCTCAAAGCGATCCGCGCGCGCGCCGTGCGCCTGGTCGATGAGCAGTATCAGCTGCTCAACGATGTGCTGATGCCGGAGCTGGCGAAAAACGGCGTGGTTTTCGTCTCGCCGGACACCTGGACCGAAGCCCAGGCCGCCTGGCTCGCGGAGTACTTCGGCCGCCAGGTCGAGCCGGTCTTGAGTCCGCTGGCGCTCGATCCCGCGCGGCCGTTCCCCAAAGTGCTCAACAAGAGCTTGAATTTTGCGATCGTCGTCGAAGGCGAGGACGGCTTCGGACGCAACAGCGGCCTTGCGGTCGTGCAGGCGCCCCGCTCGCTGCCGCGCATCGTGCGGCTGCCCGATGAGCTCGGCAGCCGGCACTTCGTGTTCCTCGGCACGATCGTCGAGGCGTTCGTCTCCAAGCTCTTCGCCGGCATGCGCGTGCGCGGCTGCTATCAGTTTCGCGTCACGCGCAACAGCGATTTATACGTCGAACAGGAAGAAGTGGACGACCTGTTGCGCGCCGTCGAAGGCGAGCTCGCCTCGCGCCGCTACGGCGATGCGGTGCGCCTGGAGACCGCGCATGACTGCCCCGATGAGATTCTCACGTATCTGCTCGGGCAATTCGCGCTCACCGCCGATGACCTTTACAAGGTGTCGGGACCCGTGAACCTGAGCCGCCTGATGGCGGTCTACGATCTGGTCGATCGGGCGGAGCTCAAGTACGCCGCGTTTACACCGAGCATTCCCGAGCGGCTGCGCCTGGGCAGCGATCTATTCGTCACCCTGCGCGCCGGCGACATCCTGATGCATCACCCCTTTCAAGGCTTCGGCCCCGTCGCGGATTTCATCAAGCAGGCGGCGAGCGACCCGCAAGTTCTCGCCATCAAGCAGACCCTGTACCGCACCGGCACCGATTCCGCGATCGTCGATGCGCTGGCCGAAGCGGCGCAAGCGGGCAAAGACGTGACGGTCATCATCGAGCTGCGGGCGCGCTTCGATGAGGAAGCCAATATCGAGCTCGCGAACAAGCTCCAGGAGGCCGGCGCCCACGTGATGTACGGCGTGGTCGGGTTCAAAACTCATGCCAAGCTGGTGATGGTCGTGCGCCGCGAGGACAAGGGACTGCGGCGCTACTGTCACCTGGGTACGGGCAATTACCACGCCAAGACGGCGCGGCTCTATACCGACTACAGCCTGCTCACCGCCGACGAAGCAATCGGCGAGGACATCCATGAGATCTTCTTGCAGCTCACGGGACTGACGCGGGTACCGCGTCTGCGCAAGCTCCTGCATGCGCCGTTCAGCCTGCATCAAGCGGTGATCGCAAAGATCGAGCGCGAGACCGAGCATGCCCGCGCCGGCAAGCCGGCGCGCATCATCGCCAAGCTCAACGCGCTCACGGAGCCGACGATCATTCAGGCGCTCTACCGCGCCTCGCGCGCCGGCGTGCCGATCGATCTCATCGTGCGCGGCGTGTGCTGCCTGCGGCCCGGCGTGCCGCGAATTTCCGATCTGATCACGGTGCGCTCGATCGTCGGGCGATTTCTCGAGCATTCGCGCGTCTACTACTTCGAAAACGCCGGCCGGTGTGAAGTGTACTGCGCGAGCGCCGACTGGATGGACCGGAACCTGTTTCGCCGCGTCGAAGTGGCGTATCCGGTGGAGTGTGCGGATCTGCGGGCCCGGGTCGCCGACGATTTGCATCTGTACCTCGCAGACGACTGCCAAGCCTGGAAGCTCGATTCGAGCGGTGAATACGCTCCGGCCGCAGGTACGGGCGACGTGTCGGCCCAGACTCGCCTCTTGAGTCTGTACGATGAGCGCATTGCGATCGCAGAGTAGCGTCTGCCAAAAATTTTTATCGCCCCCAGGTTCTTGCTGAAGACAAAGCAACAACAGCTGGCACGTAACTCTTCCCGCCAACTACATCAACAAAATCGAACTGACTGGGAGTATCGAGGTTCACCGAGCCGTCAACCTGTTGTATCCCACAGGTGGTGTGCTACTGTGAATCTGTGCAGGCGTACAATCCCTATGCGCTAGCATGCAGGGAGGGGGGCGACCTGTGGCAGTCCCCCCAAGTTGTCGCCGCCACACTGACGCCTGGGGCGGCGCGCCGCGGTCATCTTCACGTGCGTCGGGCGTTCGAAACTCAAGCCTTCTGGAGCGAACCGCACCATGCCCAATGACGGAGTGCTTGTACGCCACCCGCTGCCAGGCGTGCGCAGCGAGCGGCCCTCCTCCTGCCTTCCCCCCCTAGGCCCGAACCTGAAGGCCCTGCTGGTCTGGCCAAGATTCCCCCCGTCTTTCTGGGGATTCGAAGGCACCCTCGACATGATGCAGGAAGACGCAATCACGCCCCCGCTCGGGCTGGTTACGGTTGCGGCACTCTGTCCAGCCTCGTGGACACTGAAGCTCCTTGACCATTCTTTCGACGAAATCACCGACGAGGACCTGCGCGGGGCCGACCTCGTGATGGTAAGCGCGATGCACGCCCAAAGGGCCGACGCGGTAGCCATCCTGCGCCGCGCGCGATCCCTGGGGACCCGCACATTCATCGGGGGCCCGTGGGCGTCAAGCGAACCGGAAATTGTGCAGCTCGAGGCCGACCACGTGTTGGTCGGCGAGGCCGAGGAGGTGTTCGCTGGAATCGCTCTAGCCCTCGAGAACGGCACGGCCCAGAGTGTGTACTGCGTAACGGAGAAGCCCGACCTGTCGGCCAGCCCGATCCCGCGCTTCGATCTGCTTCGCATGGATAAGTACACGTCCATGCCCGTGCAATTTGCGCGCGGATGTCCTTTCCAATGCGACTTCTGCGACATCATCACGATCTATGGCCGCAAGGTGCGCGGCAAGACCTCCGCACAGCTCATCGCCGAACTCGACCGTCTGCGCGAGCTGGGCTGGCAAGGCGAAGTGTTCATCGTGGACGACAACTTCATCGGGAATCGGAAAAACTCACTGCATCTGTGCCGGGATCTCGCCAAGTGGGGCGAGGCTCGCGGGAGGCCGTTCTCGTTCTATACCCAGGCCTCGGTGGACCTGGCGGACCGTCCGGAACTGATGGAAGCGATGGTGGCGGCGAACTTCATGTACGTCTTCCTCGGCATCGAAACCCCGTCGTCGGAGGCACTCAAGGGTTCAAAGAAGTTCCAGAACCTGAAGCGGGACACGTTGGGGCAGGTGCGGATCATCCAGCAGAACGGATTGTGGGTGATGGCGGGTTTCATCGTCGGATTCGATTCCGACGATGAAACGATTTTCGAGCGGCAACGCGAGTTCATCGAGCAGTCCGCGATTGCGTGGGCTATGGCCGGGATGCTGCTGGCCCCACCGACCACGCCGCTGTTCGACCGCATGAAAGCTGAAGGGCGGCTGATCGAGGACAGCGAGGCGATCTCGAATTTCAGCGCGCCCAATTTTCGCACCACCATGCCGTTGCCGACGCTCCTGCGCGGATTGAGCCGATTGCTGGCGGACTTGTACGACCCGAAAACCTACTTCCAACGCGCCCTTCGCTCGCTGGAGGCCTGGCGGCCGCGGCCGGTTCAAAGGCCGAAAGACACGACGCTGTTGTACGACCTGCGCATCCTCGCCTCGTCCATCTGGACCCAGGGGGTCAAATCGACATACCGCCGCGAGTACTGGTCTTTTTTGGGGACGCTCGTGCGCCGATACCGGGGCAGCCCGGCACGTATGTGGATGGGCTTTTTGCTGCTGCTGACCGCCCACCATTTCCTGATCTACTCGCGGCACGTTTCCGACGAGTTGGCCCGCGACTGCGCCACGGCCATTTGAGGCCGCGCGCGCGCCGGAGTTTGCCGAGCGCGCTCGCGAGCAGCGAGGGAACACGCATGTCTTTGCCGGCGATTTTATTTCGACCTCGCACGTCCGGCAGTTCATCAAGGTGGCACTGCGAGCGCATGGCTTGCCCATGGATCTGGGGCCAAAGTCAACGCCGGCGGTTAAAAATCGCGCGCCTGCCGCTTCCGAAGATGTAGCTATCTGCGTAGCTAGAAAGGATCTGCGTTTTTTGAAAATACATGAAAATCAACAGATTGGGTGCGATCTCCACGAGCGCGTTGCGCTTACGGAGTCTTGAGGGCCGCTTCGGGAAGCGTCTGACTCAAGTTGAGACGAAAGCCGGCTTCTTTCAGGTACACGCGCTCCTGCTCCAGATCCTCGAGGGTCAGCGGGTGTTCCTTCATCCAGCGGGGCGGTAATTCCAAACTCAGGCTCCGCCCCTTCACGTGCAACCGCACTTCCGGCAGCGGTTGCGGGCTGCGGCCGCGATGCAACAACACCGCGAGACGCAGCAGCACGGTCAGAAACTCTGCGTGACGATCCCAGGGCGGCACGAGATCCTCCAGCGCCTCGAACGACAGCTGCCTGCGATGGCCGCCCACCAGGGCCGACAACAGCAATTGCTCCTCGCGCGGGAACCCCGGCATGTCCGCGTACTCGAGAAGATAGGCGCTGTGGCGGTGATACTTTGAGTGTGCAATGTCGAGGCCGGTCTCGTGCAGGCGTGCCGCCCAGCGCAGCACAGTCTCCGCCAGCGGATCTTCCAGCCCCCATCCGGACTCGGCTTGCTGGAGCAGCAGGGCGGCGGTGGCCTCGACGCGGTCGGCCTGCCGCGAATCGATGTGATAGCGCTGTTCCATGGCGCGCACGCTGCGCACGCGCGCGTCCTCGTCGGTGAATCGGCCCATGAGGTCGTAGAGCAGTCCCTCGCGCATCGCCCCCTCGGCGACGCGCAAGCGGTCGACACCGAAGTTCTCCACGATCTCCAGTAAAATCGCGAGGCCCGCCGGAAACACCGGTGCGCGCTCGGCGTCGACCTCCTGCAGACCGAGATCATCCACATGGCCCGCCGCAATCACGCGATCGGCGAGGCTGCGCAGGTTGTCGAGCGTGATGCGCGGTGAATCGGGGTTGAGCCGGCGCACGACATCGCCGACCACGCGCACCGTGCCGGAACTACCGAAGGCCTGGAGCCAACCGAGCTTGCGGAAGGCTTGTTGAATGGGCTCGAGCTCGAGCCGGACTGCCGTTCGCGCCCGTTCGATGCGCTTCTCGGATATTCTGCCGTCATCGAAATACTTGTTGGTCAGTCCGACGCACCCGACGGACAAGCTTTCGAGCAGCAGCGGATTGAAGCCCTCGCCGATGATGACCTCGGTCGAGCCGCCGCCGATGTCGATGACCAGCCGCTTGTCCGGGCTCATGGGGCTGGTGTGCGCGACACCCGCGTAGATGAGGCGCGCTTCCTCGAGCCCGGAGATGATTTCAATGGGATGCCCGAGCGCGGCCCGCGCTCTTTCCAGAAACCAGCGCTTGCGCTTGGCGCGCCGCAACGCACTCGTGCCGACCACTCGCACGCTGTTCGCATGCATCGCGCGCACCCGCTGCCCGAAGCGCTCGAGGCAGCGTAGGGCGCGCTCGGTGGCGGCGTCGTCCAGGCGTCCGCTGTCGCCCAAACCGGCGGCGAGGCGCACCATCTCGCGCAACCGGTCCAATATGACGAGTTGGCCGTGCGAATACCGCGCCACCACCATGTGAAAGCTGTTGGAGCCTAGATCGACGGCGGCGAGGACGTCGGGAACGACACGACCGCCGCTCATCTACGCGGTCATTCTTAGGCCGAGAATGAGGACCCGCAACCGCAAGTTGTTTTGGCGTTTGGGTTACGAATGACGAACTGAGCGCCCTGCAGATCCTCTTTGTAGTCGATCTCCGCACCCATGAGGTATTGCGCGCTCATCGGATCGATCAGCAGCTGAACACCGCGGTTTTCCACGCAAAAGTCACCCTCTTCGATGCTCTCGTCGAAGGTGAAGCCGTATTGAAAGCCCGAGCAGCCGCCGCCGGAGACGAATACCCGCAGCTTGAGGTTCGGATTCCCCTCCTCGAGAATCAATTCGCCCACCTTTCCCGCGGCGGCATCGGTGAACACCAGCACGGTGGGCGGTGGCGGATCGACTTCAACCACGGATTCGGATGTAGCGCTCATATTCATAGTGTACCTGGCCGGCCTCGGCCAATCAAAGCGAGGCGCTCAAGGTTGAGACCCGGATCCACCCTCGCCGGCTGCCGGAGGCGCCCGGTGGATCAACTTACCATTAATCTGGGCGCCCACCGCGGTTTCAATGACCGTGTAGTGCACATTGCCGAGCACCCGCGCCTTGGCGCCGAGCTCGACGCGGTCGCTGGCATCGATGTTGCCTTTGACGATGCCGTTCAACAGCACATTCGGCGCGATCACGGACCCTTCGATGCATCCGTGCTCGCTCACCGACAAAAACGCGCCGGCTCCCGATTCCCCGGTGACGTTGCCGTTGATATAGCCGTCGAGGTGGAAGCCGCCGACGAACTCGACGTCGCCGTTGATCCGCGTTTTGGCGCCGATCAAGGTATCGATTTTTGGGTTCTTATTCGGTTTCCGCTTGAACATCCACATCACCCTTGGTTTGATTGCCGCGGTTCGCTTCCGTTTCGACCGACATCCCCTGTGTCTTCCAGACGAATGCCTGTCGAAAGCCGTGATTCAAGTCTCTGCCGCTGTGGATTTCGACGCCGACGCGCGTCGGTTCGAAACCCCGCGGCAATTCGATGAGCTCGTCATAGTCCTCGAAGTACCGAAACGAGTATGCCAGGCTGATGCGGCGGTTAGGCGAGAGTTGAGCAAGACTCAGACTGTGCGGCTTGCCCTGCAGTAAGCCGTCGACGGCGAGCGCGGCGGTGCCCGTCACCACATTGTCCGGCTTGCCCGTCTGCATCAACACGAACTTCAATCGATATTGCGCGTCGGTGCCCGGGCCGGCTGCCTCAGGAACGATTTGCATCTGTTGCACTTTCACATGGATCAACGACTCGGGCTGCACCAGACCACGGTAGAAGGACAGATCTTGATTGAGACGGGCGATTTGGCTTTGCATGTCGCCGAGACTGCGCTCCACCTGCTTGTAGCCTTCCCGATCGACGCGCCGCGCCACTTCCGCCGCCTCCAATTGGGTGCGTTGGCGCGCGTTGTCGGCCTCCAACGCGCGGATGCGCGCACTCGCCGCCAAGGCGCCGCGCACGGAGTCGATCACACGAAAGCCCGCATCGTAGCGGCCGAGCTCGAACGCCGCGTACAAGATGAGGGCGGCAAGCGTCGCCGCCGTTCCCAGCAGCACGGCGCGGCGCCTCGGCGAGTGCGGCCGGACGACCAATTTGCCAAAAAAGTCCGCCATAGATTCATCGCGCTCCTCTCAAGCGAGGGTACGCTATGATTCGCCTTTGCGACTGAGGAATGGCTCTTGGTTTGGCTCAAAGCCTTTCATGTCGTTGCCATGGTCACTTGGTTCGCCGGATTGTTCTACCTGCCGCGGCTGTTCGTGTATCACGCCGACGCCCAGGATTCGATTGGTGCGCAGCGATTTCGAGTCATGGAGCGCCGCCTATTCGCGCTCATGACCATTGGCGCCGCGGCGACGGTGGTTTTCGGCGTTGCCATGCTCGTGGCCGCGCCGATGTATCTGTCCATGGGCTGGCTGCGCGCGAAGCTCATTCTCGTCGCCTTGCTGATTGTCTACCATCTGTACTGCTACAAGTTCACTCGCGATTTTGCGCGCAACCGCAACGCCCACACGTCCAAGTGGTATCGCGGCTTCAATGAGGTCCCATCGCTCCTGTTGATCGGCATCGTCATACTGGCCGTCGTCAAGCCTTAACGGGCTACCGTTCCTTCCGAAGCGGCATCGAGCTCATGCCACCAGTCGGGATATGGCGGCAGGCCGTTCGGGAAAATCAGATTGCCGAGATCGTGAAGCGCGCGCACGTACACCCGTCGTTTGAAATAGATGACCTCACGCACCGGCGTCCAATAATCGACCCATCGCCAGCGATCGAATTCCGGCTGGTCGGTGCTGTCGAAGCGCAATTTGGTGTCCTCCGCCGTGAGTTTCAAGAGAAACCACCTCTGCTTCTGGCCGATGCAGCGATCGCGCACGTATTGGCGCGGCAGTCGATAACGCAGCCAGCCGCGGGTGGAGCCCAAGACCTCGACATCGCGGTGTACCAGGCCGATTTCCTCTTTCAATTCGCGAAATAACGCATCTTCGACCCGCTCGCCGCGGTTGACGCCGCCCTGCGGGAATTGCCAACCGCGGCCGCCGACTCGTCCTCCCAGGAACAACTCGCCGGAGCCGCGCATCAAGACGATTCCCACGTTGGCGCGGAAACCGTCCTTGTCGATGGCGTCGTTGGGGTGCTGCACGGACATGCCCTAATTGTTCCATATCACGAGGCCTTCTGAGTAATCCCCGTGAGCGGCGCCGGCCGACATCTTCAACCGGCGCCCACCTGCACGCGATTGCGGCCCAGCGCCTTGGCCCTGTACAGAGCCGCATCGGCATCCGCCAGCAGCCGATCCGCAACCGCCTTCAGGTCCGCTTCATGCCGTCCGGGGGAAACGGCGGCGACGCCCACCGACACCGTCAACGTGCGCTCGATTTGTGCCGTGAGCGAGAACGGCTCTGCGGCGATCACTTCGCGAATGCGCTCGGCCAGCGTGGCAGCCTCCGCGGCAGTGGCCTCCGGCAGTACAATCGCCAACTCATCCCCGCCGAAACGCGCTGCGGTATCCATGCTGCGAATTTGCGACTCCACGCGGTGTGCAATCTCCTTCAGGGCGTTGTCGCCCGCGAGATGGCCGTAGCCGTCGTTGATGCCTTTGAAGCGGTCGATATCGATCATCAGGCAAGCGATGGTTCCGCCGCGGCGTTGCGCACGCGCCAGTTCCTCTTTCAACCGCTGCTGCAAATAGCGGCGGTTGTGCCACCCGGTCAAAAAATCGGTGATTCCGGCCCGCAGCAGGCGCGCGCGATTGACGGCATTTTCTAAGCAGACGGCGGCAACCGCGCCTAAGTGGGCCAAAAAGTCCGTTCCATGATGGCGCGTGAAGCGCGTCGGATCGCGGCTGCCGAAGCACAACGCCCCGGTGGCGAGATCCTTGCGGGGCAGCGGCACCAAGGCCGCGCTCTTGAGGTTCTGCATGCCGGGAAACAGCAGATGATGATCGGCGCCGACGAAAGGACCGAGCCACGGCTTGTGCAAAGCCGCCAGCTGCGGCGCCAAGCTGACCAACGAATCGACGAAGAAAATTTGCTTGAACTCTTCCGGCCGATCGCCGGCGGCCACCAGCAGATGCCTGATCTCATGCTGCGGATCGAGCAGCACGACGCTGACGGCGTCGAGCGAGTAGGACTCGCGCAAGCCGTCGACCATGGCGCGCAGCAATTGCGCCAGGCTGTCCGCCCGCAGGAGGGTCAATTCGCGAGCCTGTGTGCGCTTCAGGATGGTTTCGTTGTTGGTCGCCTCGGCGGTGAGCTCCTTGAGACGATTCTTCAGATCCTCGTTTTCCCGAATGAGATCGTCCATGCGTCAGGAGCCTGTCTTAAGCATTGCGCGTGAGCCGCATTGGTTTCAGCCCGCGCGAGCTTGTGCCCGCACGTCGAAATAGGCTCGCCCCCGGTTCATGAGCGCCGTGAATGCGCCGGCATTCTTCGTCTTCACCGCCGTGACGAGCCGCTCCACCGCCTGCTGGAGCGCAAGCAGCGATTCTTCGCCGTAATCGTTCAAGCTTTGAATCTCGAAATACAGATCCGCGCTCTCAGCCGCGACTCGGCTCGCAACCTCCATTTGCGAGTCAAAGGTGGTGCTCGAGAGCTGCGCGAGCCGCGGCGCCGCTTCGCCGCTCTCGGCCAGCGCCGTGAAGAAGGCGATATTGAGCGCGTGTGAGAGTCCAAGGACGTAGGCGATCAGGCGATCGTGCTCGTCCAGACCCATGACGACGCGCTCCGCCATGGTCGGAGCGAACAGATCCTGAGCCTCCTTGAGCGCCGCTTCGTGCCCTAAGTCGATGAAAATCACGTGCCGGCCCGAGAGCAACTCCGTATCCGGTCCGAACATCGGGTGCAAAGAGGTGACGCGGCATCCCGCCTTCACCAGCGCGTCGAGGCCGGCGCGAAGCGGCGTCTTGAGGGAGCCCAAATCGAAGATCAAGCCGCGCGGCTGGCGTTGCGCCAGCTTTTTCAGCAATTCCGCCGTGGCGCTCAAGGGAGTCGCGAGCACGATGAGATCGCAATCCAGTGGGTGCTCCTGCCAATCGGCCAAGTGGTCGAACCCGGGTAGAGTGCCCTTGGGGTCGGCGATGGTGACACGAAAGCCCTGCGAGGCCAGGAATTCCGCAAACCACCCGCCCATCTTGCCGTGGCCGCCGATCACCAATGCGCGCTTGCCGGTGCCATGGCCCTGTGCCGCGACCCGCGCCTGCTCCTGCGTCGCCAGCGACGACTGGATGAGCTGCCGCAGCAGCGATTCGGCCATATCGGGCTTGAGCCCCAAGCGCTCGGCGGTGTTGCGCCCGCGTAGAATCACCTCACGCTCTCGCGCAAAGTCGCGGGTGGCTCGGCCGGTGGCGCGCTTGACGGCCGCCACCTGTTCGCTGAGCGCCTGCCGGCGAGCGACCAGATCGAGCAGCTGGGCGTCGAGATCGGTCAGAGCGGAGCGCAGTTCGTCCAGATTCATTATGAAGCTTTAGTCCCGCAGGGTTATCGCCGTCTGTTTTACTGGGCGGCGGCGGCTATCGCAAGTGCGGCGCTCCAGCTAACATTCTGTTTATGAACTCGAGCACACAACCCGTGTGGACGGAAACATTGCCCGATCCGCTGCCGGCTAATCCGCTGGAGCTCGCGGCCGAGTGGCTCGCCCAGGCAAGGATCGATGGCGCGCAGCCCAATCCGGATTCCATGGTCCTCGCCACCGTCGACGGCAGCGGCCACCCCTCGGCGCGCGTGCTGCTGTGTAAGGAAATCGCCCCACACTCAGGCTGCATCGTGTTCTATACGAATTATCAGTCGCGCAAGGGTCGTGAGCTCAAGATGAACCCGCGCGCCGCGGTCGTCTTTCATTGGGATCACCGCCACCGGCAGGTGCGCGCCGAAGGCCGCGTCGAGCCGCTCTCAGAGGCCGAGAACGACGCCTATTTTCGCACCCGTCCCTGGCAGAGCCGCGTCGGAGCCTGGGCCAGTCAGCAGAGCGAGCCGGTGCAATCGCGGGCCGTCCTCGCCGCGGCCGTCGCTGCGGCGGCCCGCCGCTTCGGGGTTCCCTACGGCGGGCCGGGTAGCGTAGAGCCCGAAGACATCACCGTCGAGGTGCCCCGCCCGTCCCACTGGGGCGGCTATCGGCTGCGCGTGGACGCCGTGGAGCTGTGGGTGGAGGGCGAGTTCCGCATCCACGACCGCGCGCGCTGGACGAGAACGCCCGAGCTGCGCCAGGACGTCGACGCCGCGGCGACCTGGTCTGTGACCCGCTTGCAGCCCTAGCGCGAACTATTCATGAACGATACGCATTCTCATGCACCAAGGCTGGATCAGATAGGTATTTTCCGGACCGCCGTGAATCCATTGCGCTACGCAGTCCCTGCTGCGCGCAAGCCCTGGGTGGCCATTGCGCTACGCTCTCCTTGCTTCGCGCAAGCCCAGGGTGGCCATCCATGGCCACCCGTAGGACGCATGCGTCCTACCCATGGCCACCCGCGCGACGCATGCGTCGCGCCCGTGGAGGCTGCGAGAAAAACTTGCGACGCGATGCAATCCTGCATCGCTGCAAGCCGGGGTTCGCCATTGCGCTGCGCTGTCCCTGCTTCGCGCAAGCCCGGGGTGGCCATTGCGCTGCGCTCTCCTTGCTTCGCGCAAGCCCTGGGTGGCCATCCATGGCCACCCGTAGGACGCATGCGTCCTACCCATGGCCACCCGTGCGACGCATGCGTCGCACCCCTGGCGAACCCGCTCGGCGCATGCGCCGAGCCCTGTTTTTCACGCTCCGGAAAATACCTATCTGATCCAGCCTTTTTCCAGCTTCTCTGTTGTTCATGAATTGTTCCGCCTAGGGCAGAGCTCGAGGTGCCGCCTTGATCGTGTTTTCCCCATGAACCTGCTGCAAGACTACGATGCCACCTGCCCGCATTGCTGGGAAACGATCAATTTGACACTTGACTTGTCGGTGCCCGAGCAGTCCTACATCGAAGACTGCCCGGTGTGCTGCAGGCCGATTTCCGTGTCCTATGCGTGCAGCGACGGGAATGTCGATGCGCTCAAGGTGGAACCCGCCGATTGACGTCGCCCAGCCGCAGCGCTGCGCGGCCCGCCGGCGCATTCAGACAGCTGCGTATTTTGTTTCTGCTCCTGGTGCTGCTGGTGGTCGCGTTGACCACCTGGCAGGAAAGGGATCGAAGCACCCGGTGGCGCGAGCCGCTGTACGTCGCCATCTACCCCATCGCCGCGGACGAAAGTCCCGTAACCCAAGATTATGTCGCCTCGCTCGATGCCGAGCGCTTCAAGTCCATCGATCGATTTTTTGCACGCGAGGCACTGCGCTACCACCTGCACACCGACGAACCCGTCAGGACGCGGCTCAGGCCCGTGCTGAAAGAGCGCCCGCCGCAGCGCCCGGCGGATGCCGGATTGGTGGCCACCGCGCTGTGGAGCCTCAAGCTTCGATATTGGGCCTGGCGAGTCAGCGGCCATGTGAGGGAACCCGAGGATATCCGCATGTTCCTGCTCTATCACGACCCTGCGCTCACGCCCGTGGTGCCGCATTCGCTCGGTCTCTCCAAGGGACTCATCGGCGTGGTCTACGCGTTCGCGACTCCCATGATGGACGGCGCCAATGATGTCGTGGTGGCGCATGAGTTGTTGCACACCGTGGGCGCCACCGACAAGTACAACTACGCCAACGACGCGCCTCGCTTCCCCGACGGCTACGGCGACCCGCGGCAGGTACCTCTGTACCCGCAGTTGACCGCGGAATTGATGGCCGGCCGGCGCATGCTCTCCGCCACTCGATGGGAGCAAGCGGCCAGCCTCGACGAGGTGGTCATTGGGCCCGCCACGGCGCTCGAAATTCGCTGGCCGCAGCATGCCGACTGAGCCGCCTCGGCGCATTATTCACGAACGACTCGCGGGGCCCTCGATTGGGAGGCATTTTCCGGGCCGCCGTGAACCCTTCCCTGGGGGCTGCGGGCAAAACATCCATGTTTTGCACGCCTCGAAAAATGCCTTCCCAATCGAGGGCCCCGCTTTCCGTTGGCGTTGTTCGCGAATAATGCGGGCCTAGGTCTGGGAGCCAAGCGCCTCGAGTACCGCGGCGTGCAGTCGGCCATTGGTGGCAAGCACCGAGTTCGAGCGCAGCGTGATGGGCGCTCCGCCAAGGTCCGTAAAGCGGCCACCGGCCTCCGTGACAATGGCGACGCACGCCGCAATATCGAGGATGTTCACATCCGTTTCGACCACCGCGTCAATCTTGCCGGCCGCCAGCAGATGATAATGCAGGAAATCGCCGTAGCCTCGGATGCGGTTCACCTGCGCCACCAGCCGGCCGTAGGGTGCCCATTGCGGTCCGGTAGCCAGCGATTTCATGTTACCCGAGGACAGCGCCGCCGACTGAAGTGTCGACACTTCGCTGACCGCGAGGGGTCTGCCGTTGAGGTAGGCACCACGGCCGCGCTCGGCAAAGCTAAGTTCCCCGTACACGGGCGCGCTCGACACCCCGAGGACGATTTCACCGCGGCGCATCAGGGCGATTTGCGTGGAAAACATCGGGTATTCGCGTACGAACGCCTTGGTGCCGTCGATCGGATCGACCAGCCACAGGCTCTCGGCACCCTCGTCGCGCGATCCGGTTTCCTCGCCAAAGAAGCCATAGGCCGGAAAGCGGGACTCGAGAATCTGGCGAATTGCGATCTCGCAGCGCACGTCGGCCTCGGTGACCGGCGACTTATCGGCCTTGATGCGCACTTCGATGTTGTGCTGGTAGAGCGCGCGCGCAATGACCGCGGCCTGCTCCGCCGCATCGAGCGCTGCCTTGAGTTCCGGCGAACGGTCCATCTTGACTCCGAATCCCCATCCGGGGGTTTGCGCCACCTTAGCAAAATACCGTACCGTCGCACCCAAGTGAGGAGGGATCGTGGCATGGGCCATCGCTTAAGCAAGATTTATACCCGTACCGGCGACGACGGCAGCACCGGACTCGGAGACGGTGCGCGCGTCCTCAAGGACAGCCTGCGGGTCGAAGCTTTCGGCACCGTCGACGAAGCCAATAGCGCCATCGGCGTGGTGCTGGCGGTCGCCGCTTTGCCGGCGCCGGTCAGGCGCTGCCTCACGGACGTACAGCACGATCTGTTCGACCTCGGCGGAGAATTGTGCATCCCCGGCCATCGCATGATCATGCCCGACCATGTGGAGCGGCTCGAGGCCGAGCTCGACGGCTTCAACGAGGCCTTGCCTCCGCTCAAGGAGTTCATTCTACCGGGCGGCGGACCGGCCGCTGCCGCCTGCCACGTTGCACGCGCCGTGTGTCGCCGCGCAGAGCGGCGCTGCTGGTCGCTGGCGCGCGTCGAGGAAGTCGCGCCGGAGGCATTGAAATACTTGAATCGTCTGTCCGATCTGTTGTTCGTGCTGGCACGAGTGCTGGCGCGCCACGAGCAGGGGAGCGAGGTGCTGTGGCGCCGGCGCTAGGAGCCCGCCGCCTGCAGTAGATTCGTATGCAACCAATCGGTGTGCCAACGCTCCAAATCGGCGATCGCCAGCGGCCGACAGAACAGGAAGCCTTGAACTTGATCGGCCTCGCGATTCCTGAGGTACTGCCACTGCGCTTCGGTTTCTACGCCTTCGGCGACGGTCGCGAGCCCGAGGCTCTTCGCCATGGCGATGATCGCATCCACCAAAGGCGCATTGCGGGCGCTTTTCGCAGCGATGTCGCGGACGAACACCCGGTCGATCTTCAGCGTATCGACCGGGAAATGCCGCAGGTACGACATGGAGCTGTAGCCGGTTCCAAAATCGTCCAGCGCCGTGGCCACTCCGAGTTCCTGCAATGATCTGACCGCCTTGCTGACGGCGCTTGAATATTCGATCAGTGCGCCTTCGGTGAACTCGAGCTCGAGCATCCCCGAGTCGATCCCGGCAGAGTCGATGGCGTTCGCGACGCGGCGTACCAGGCTGCCGTCGCGAAACTGCACTCCCGACACGTTCACGGCGACTTGCCAACCCGGCGCATCGGCGTCGCGCCAGCGGCGCACCTGCGCGCACGCTTCCCGCAGTACCCAGTCGCCGATTTCGGCTATCAGGCCGCTCTGCTCCGCCAACGGAATGAATTCGTCCGGCGGCACCAAGCCGCGCTGCGGATGCGACCAGCGCAGCAGCGCCTCGACTGCGGCGACGCGCAGGTCCTTGAGCGCCAGGCGCGGCTGATAGTTCAAGGTGAATTCTTGGCGCTCCAGCGCCTTGCGCAAATCGGCTTCCAGGGAGAGCCGCTTGGCGGCCCGCGTGCTGATGGATTTCTTGAAGAACTCCGTCCCTCCCTGACCCGCCTTCTTACCGTGATGCATCGCTGCATCGGCATTGTTGATCAACGTCTCGGCGCTTGCGGCATCGAGGGGAAAAATACTGATGCCGATGGTCGCCGACAGCGGCACCTCTTGCTGGGCGAAGACGAACGGCCTCGCCAAGGCGAGTTGCACCCGCCGCGCGACAATCTGGGCGCTGTCGACCGTGGACACGCCGGGTAGAGCGAGGGCGAATTCGTCGCCCCCCGTGCGCGCAACCCAATCCTTGATGTCATTGGTATCCGCGTTGTTGTCCGACGGCGGCAGCGCCCTCTGGCTGTCCCGCAAGCAGTACTGCAAGCGATTGGCGATCTCCTGCAGCAGCACGTCGCCGACGGCGCGGCCTTGTGTGTCGTTGATGCGGGAAAAGTTGTCCACGTCCAACATCAATACCGCGATACCGCGTTGCCGCTCCGCCGCCCACGCCGCGTGCTGTTCGAGAATCTGCAGCAGGCGTTGCCTGTTGGGGAGCGCCGTTAGCGGGTCGTAGTACGCCAGGTAGCGCACCCGCGCCTCACTTTCGCGCAGTTGATCCTGGGTCTGTTTGGCACGCACCAGGAATTTCACGCGCTGCGCCAGCAGCATTGGATTGATGCCCTTTGATGAGAAATCCGTTGCGCCGGCGTTATAGGCGCGATTGACGGACTCCATGTCGTCGAGGCTGGTCTGCATCAAGATCGGCACGTGCCGGCATTCGGGCAGGGCGCGCAGGGCGCGGCACGCGTCGAAGCCGCTCATGCCGGGCATCACCACATCGAGGATTACACAGTCGACCGGCTGCGAGCGAAACTGATTCAAAGCGCTGGCTCCATCCGCCGCACAGGTGACGCGAAACCCCGCCATCTCCAGCGCCGCTCCAAGCAGCAGTCGCGCGCCCGGATCGTCGTCGACGATGAGGACGGTGGCGGGCATGCTTGCATTGGTTTCGAATGTGTTCATTGAGTCCTCTTGCCGCTACGCGGCGTCGGCCGATTTTTCGCGCTCGAGCGCTGCGCAAAATTCCTGATGTTCCCTGCGTATGCGCTGCACGAGAGGCGCGGTATGAGCGATTCCCCCCTCGCGCACCAGGGTTTCGCATTCCTTGATGAGCATCGCGAAGCGCGTACCGCCCAGGTTTGCCGTGCTCGACTTGAGCGTGTGCAATGACTCGGCAAGCTCTTTCGGCTGCATGTTGGAAGCAGCCGATTCGACCGCATCGATCAACAGCGGCGAATGCTGCAAATACAAATCGATGAGGGAGTTCAGAAGCGCCGGCCGGCCAAGGGCCGCAATGTTGCGCAACACGCCGACATCGATCAGCGGCGCTCGCGGCGTCTCGCGTCGCCCGAAATCCTGCGTCACTCGCATGGCCAACCAGCGCTTGAGCAAAACTGCAAGCTGCTGCCGGGTGAACGGCTTGCTCAAGAAATCATCCATGCCGGCAGCCAAACAGCGTTCGCGATCTCCTTCCATGGCATTTGCCGTGAGCGCGATGATGGGCACCCGCGCGATGCCCGAAGCGAGTTCGCGCCGCCGTATTTCCGCCGTGGCGCTCAACCCGTCCATGACGGGCATTTGGCAATCCATCAGCACCGCATCGTAGGTCGAGGCGTTCATCGCCTCGATCGCCAACCAGCCGTTGGCGGCGGCTTCAGTCCTGCAGCCGAGGCTTTCGAGCATCCCGACCGCGACCTCGCGATTCACCGGATTGTCCTCCACCAGCAAAATCCTGGGTGCACCGCCCGGCGCGGCCGCCTCCGTCGCTTCGGGCGCCGCGTCCTCCGTGCAAGCGCTCGACCCCACGGTCATCGCGCGGCTCACGCAACTGAAGAGCTGCGAGCGGCGCACGGGTTTGGGCAAGATGGTGGTGAACAGTTGTCCGCACTCGGGGCTCAATTCACTGATGTCCTTTGAGCTCTGCAGGATCAGGCGCAACGGCGCCAGGAGCGGATCGCCGCGTATGCGCTGCGCAAGCTCGATGCCGCTCGACCCCGGCATGTGATCATCCAGGAGTGCGACGTCGAAGTGCAGCGTGTCGACGCCCGGCGTAGGGGCGCCCCGCTCATTTTCGCCGTGCAGTGCGGCCCATGCCGCGGCGCCGTTGGCCGCTGCCACGACCTCGATGCTCCAGGATCGCAGGTGCGTCTGCAGAATTTCGCGATTGCTCGCGTTATCACTCACGATGAGCGCGCGCAGACCGGTCAGCCGCAGGCGCGGCAGGCGCGTCATCGTCGCCGCGGGGTCGATCATCGGCTCGAGCGGCACCTCGAACCAGAAGGAGGAACCGCGGTTGACCGCGCTGCGCACGCCGATTTCGCCGCCCATCAAGCCCACCAGCTGCCGGCAGATCGCGAGTCCTAAGCCGGTGCCGCCATATTTACGCGTCGTGAAGGAGTCCGCCTGACTGAAGGCATTGAAAACATGCGGCTGGGCATCTTCCGCGATTCCGATGCCGGTGTCGGTTACTTCGAAGCGCAGCTGTCCGGCGTCGTCGAGCGCCTTGACGCGCACGATGATTTCGCCGCTTTCGGTGAATTTGATCGCATTGCCCACCAAGTTGATGAGCACTTGCCGCAGCCTCATCGGATCGCCGCGCACAGTGGCCGGAACGTCGGATTCGATGATGCAGCCCAACTCGAGGCCTTTCTCGTGCGCGCGCCCGGCGAAGAGCTCGATCGTCTCCTCGACAGTCTCGTGCAAGCCGAACTCGATTCGCTCCAACTCGAGTTTCCCGGCCTCGATTTTCGAGAAATCCAGTATGTCGTTGATGACTTCCAACAGCCCCTCGCCGGAGCGCGTAATCGTTTCCGCGAGGCGCCGCTGGCGAGCAGTGAGCTCGGTCGCTTGGAGCAGTTCCGACATACCCATCACGCCGTTCATCGGGGTGCGAATTTCGTGGCTCATGCGGGCCAGGAACTCGCTTTTTGCGCTGCTCGCCCGTTCCGCGGCCTCCTTCGCGCGCGTCGCCTCTGCAATGGCACGCTGCAGTTCGCGGTTGGCGTTGCCGAGATTGACCGTGCGCTCGGAGACCTGCTGTTCGAGGAACTGCCGGTAGCGCTCCAGGCGGGAATCACGCTGCCTGATTTGGGCGAGCATCTGATTGAAGCCGTCGATGAGCGAACCGATCTCATCCTGCGAACTGCCCTCGACACGCAGGCTGTAGTCCTCCTCCAGCGAGACGCGCTGCATGGTGTGCGCCAGGTTTACGATGGGGCCCGAGATTTGCTGCTGCAGCCGCGCCGCCAGCCAATACGAAGCGAATACGGCGGCCGCAATGGCTGCCGCAGTGATCAACAGCTGCAGGCCTTCCCGCACGTGAAGCAGGCTCGTGGCGACGTGCATGACCATGGCGATGGCGAACGCGGCCATCGCGGGTACCGTGATGACCACGCGCAACTTGCGCTCGATCGGGAGGTCCGCGAACCAACGAATCAATAGACCTCCGCATTTACCGGCCACCGGCGCAATTACCGCTCCACCTGAGGTTGTCGGCTTTTCCGGCAAAATCTACTGGCAGGAAAGGTGACGCAGCTCACGTTGCGCCCCGAACCGTGGGTTTTCAGCTTATGGGGCCGCGCAGGCGGCGGCGATCAGACGGCGGGCATGGGGCCAATCGAATGCCGGGCCGGGATCGGTCTTGCGCCCCGGTGCGATGTCGCTGTGGCCGACCAGGCGGGTGGGCGAGAGCCGCGGATACGCCGCACACAGCGCCGCCACCACATCTGCAAGTGCTTGATATTGAAGGGCCTCGTAGGCAAGCGTATCGGTGCCTTCGAGCTCCACGCCGATCGAAAAGTCATTACAGGCCTCGCGGCCGTCGTAGCTGGATTGTCCCGCATGCCATGCCCGGTCCGTAAAGCGCACGTACTGCGTGATCGTCCCGTCGCGCCGTATGCTGAGGTGCGAGGAGACGCGCAGGCCGGCCACCTCCGCAAAGTAAGGGTGCACATCGGGCGGCAGGGCGTTGGTAAACAGCCGATCTATCCACGGACCCCCGAACTCACCGGGGGGCAAGCTGATTCCATGCACCACGATCAGGTCGGCCTCGACACCTGCGGGCCTCGAATCGCAATTCGGGGACGCAATTTGCCGCACGCCGCGCAGCAATCCGCTTTCGAGATCGACCTGCAATTGCGCACCTCATCGGCCCAAGCCGGCCGTTAGCATATGCGACAATCCGCGCCATATGAACGCCGGGCCAGCCGGGACTATTCATGAACAACAGAGAAACTGGAAAAAGGCTGGATCAGATAGGTATTTTCCGGAGCGTGAAAAACAGGGCTCGGCGCATGCGTCGCGCGGGTGGCCATGGATGGCCACCCCGGGCTTGCGCGCAGCAGGGACTGCGTAGCGCAATGGATTCACGGCGGTCCGGAAAATACCTATCTGATCCAGCCTTGGTAGCGCTAGGAGCCTAAGTGCGGCTGATCCGAGTCTACGTGGATGCCGCCCTGAGTGCTGGGAGCGTTGTCGAACTGCCTCCCGATGCCGCCGCTCATCTTTCCAAAGTGCTGCGCGTGCGCAGCGGCGATGAACTCATTCTGTTCACCGGCGACGGTCGAGAGTTTGCCAGCACCGTCGAGAGCGTACGCGGATCGCGAGTAGCCGCGGCGGTAGGCGAGGGCCGGGAAGTCGATCGCGAGTCGCCGCTCGCCGTGACGCTCGTGCAGGGCATACCGCGCGGCGATCGGATGGATATCATCGTACAGAAGGCGACGGAACTCGGGGTTGCGCGCATCGTCCCTGCCTTCAGCCAGCGCAGCGTGGTGCGTCTCGATCCCGCCCAAGCGGAATCCAAGTTGGCGCACTGGCGAGCCGTCGCCATCAATGCCTGCGAACAATGCGGCCGCAATCGCTTACCCGCCATCGAGTCCCCCCGCCGGTTGATCGACTATCTGGGGGATTCGATGGGCGTCGCTGAGCGGGACGTCGCAGCGCCCGCGAGCGGCCCGCGGTGTGGCGACGCCCGGCTGGTCCTCGAACCGGAATTCAGCTCGCACGGCGCCGCCGCGCCAGAAATCGGCGCGGCGGTGGAAATTGCCATAGGCCCGGAAGGCGGCTTCGCCGCTGAAGAGCTCGAGGCATTTCGGGTATCCGGGTTCAGATCCGTGAGGCTCGGACCGCGCATCCTGCGCACCGAGACGGCCGCCATCGCGGCAATCGCCTGGCTGCAGAGCCGTTTCGGGGACCTGCAAGTGAACTAGCCGGACCTATTCTATCCAATCCAGCCTTCTTGGAGCTTTTCCGTCAAGGCATGACCGAGGTTTCCTCGGCAATCATTTCTTCGAGCCGCTGCAAATCAGGGATGAGCGGCGTTTCGTTGACCATGCGCACCTGGCAAATGACCGGTGTCCTTTCCGAAAAGCTGCGGGACGGATCCGGCCGAATCACCTCGGCGTTGACCCGTACGAGTTGCGGAAACCCTTGGGTCAGCATGCCGAAATATCCTGACGACAACTTGCCGCTGGTTGCATGAAAAATCACGATTCTGGTGCGGCTTGAAACGCTCGGCAGCGCCTGGCCGAAGGCGCCCTCGAAGGACACGATCGGCACGCTGCGCCCGCCCCAACTCACCACCCCCGCGTACCATGGCGGCGCGTTGGTCATCTCCGCCGGCGCTTGATAGCCGATCACCTCCGCGACGCAGGCGCGCGGCACGATCAGCCGCTCTCCTGCCAGCGGCACCAGCAGGCTGTAGAGCTCATCCTGCAGATCAGACATGAGTCACTTATCGCGCCACCGCGCTGCGGCGGTTGACGAGCGGCTCGATGGCATCAAGTAGCTGGTTTTCCTGATAGGGCTTGCCGAGATAATCGTCCACGCCGAGCTCAATCGCGCGCGCTCGGTGCTTTTCGCTCACCCTCGAAGTAATCATGACGATCGGAATATGCTTGAGGCGCGGGTCATTGCGCACGTGGGCAGCCACCTCGTAGCCGTCCATGCGCGGCATTTCGATGTCGAGCAGGATGATGTCGGGTAGATTTTCTTGCAGCAGCGAGACGGCATCGACGCCGTCCTTCGCCGTCAAGACGCGCATGCCGTTGCGCTCGAGAAGTCGCTGCGTGACTCTTCGCACCGTGATCGAATCGTCCACGACCAGAGCCACCGTGCGCCGGTCGCGTTGCTCCGATATCGCGGTGTCGGCCGGGCGGGCGCGCCACTCGGAGCGCACGAGCGAGCCCATGTCGAGAATGACGACGATTCGCCCGTCGCCCAAGATCGTGGCTCCCGCAATGCCGCGAATTCCCGAGATCTGCGGCCCCAGCGATTTCACGACGATTTCGCGGCTGCCGATCAACTCATCCGTCACCAAGGCGGTGGAATGTTCGCCCGCTCGGATCAGCGCGACGGACATCGACACGTCCGCGTCGGGCAAGCGCGTGGCGCCGAGACCGACGAAGGTGCCCAGATGCTGGAAACGGTATCTTTGGCCGCCGTATTCGAACAGGGGCGCATCCTTGCCGAGGTGCCGCGCCACGATGTTGCGCGGCAGGCGCACGACGCCTTCCACGGTAGCCAACGGCAATGCATATACCTCATCCGCGACGCGCACGATCAGCGCCTGGCTGATGGCGAGAGTGAACGGCAGACGAATCGTGAAGCGCGAGCCCTTACCGGCCGTCGATTCGATGAACAAGCCGCCTCCCAGCTTCTTGACTTCCGTCGCGACCACGTCCATGCCCACGCCGCGGCCCGCCGCCTGCGTGACACGCCCCGCGGTACTGAAGCCCGGCTCCAAAATGAGCTGCATGGCCTCCTCATCGGTGAGTTTCGACTGGCGGTCGGTGAGACCGAGCGCCACGGCTTTTTCGCGAATCAATTTCACGTTGATGCCGCTGCCGTCGTCGGCGACGACGATCACGACTTCCGCGCCGTCGCGAGTCAAACTGACCGAGATTCGCCCCACCTCGGGTTTACCGAGCGCGGAGCGTCGCTCCGGCATCTCGATGCCGTGGACCACCGCGTTGCGCAACATGTGCTCGAGCGGCGCCACCATGCGCTCCAACATCTGACGGTCGAGCTCCGCGGCCGCGCCGTGAACGACCAGCTCCGCGCGCTTGCCGGTGTCGTTCGCAGCTTGCCGCACCAGGCGCGTCAGGCGTTGCACATGGCGCTGGAACGGCACCATGCGCGTACGCATCAGGCTGTTCTGCAATTCGGTGATGATGCGAGCCTGCTGAGTCAGCAGGTTCTGCGCCTCGCGCGTCAAAGTCTCGAGCAAGCCTTGAATGCTTGCGACGTCTCCCGACGTCTCGGCCAGCGCTCGAGAGAATTGCTGCAGAGCGGAATAGCGGTCCAGCTCGAGCGGATCGAACTCGCCGCGGTGCGGGTCTTCATCCTGATGCCGATTCAATACTTGCGCTTCCGTCTCAATTTCGAGGCCGCGCAGCTGTTCCTTGAGCCGCGTGACCGTGCGCGCCAGCTCCGCCAGGTTGAAGTCGATGGAGTTGACTTGCTGGTCGAGCCGCGCGCGGTAAATGCTCACTTCGCCGGCATTGTTGAGCATCGTGTCGAGCAGATCCGCATCGACGCGCGCCATTTCCACCCTCTCCGCCGGCAGGTTTTCGCGGCCGGGTAGAACGGGCGCATTGCTCACCTCTAGATTGGATATCGAATCCTCTGAAATCGCGGGTGAGGACTTCTCGAGGGCGGTTGCAGCGGCGGGCGGCGCGGCCGCCGGAGGCGTTGGCGGCTTTGCCGGTGCCGCGGCCGCACCCCGCGCCGGCGCGGCCGCGATTGCTGCCGGTGTCTCTGCGGCCGCCGCCGCTGCCCGGGGCGCGATTCTAGAGCTCAAGTCGCGAAGTTGCGCCAGCAGAGCCGCTGCCGCAAGCGGCAGCTCGCCCGTGCTCACCATGTCGCGCATCCGCGCGAGCTCATCGAGGCTCGCTTGCATGACCGCGTGCGCGCGGTCGTCAGCGACCACCGCGCCCCCGTCGATTTGAATGACCAAGCTCTCGAGCTCATGACTCAAATCGCCCATGGCCGTGATGCCCGCCATGCGCGCGCCGCCCTTGAGGGTGTGCAATTGACGCTGCAGCTCGGCGACTCGTTCTTTGTCCTTGCGATCGTGATTCCAGGCGGTGAGAGAGGTTTCAGCCGCCTCGAGCAGCTCAGTCGCTTCCTCGCTATAGATCTTCGCGATCTCGTGGTCGAACTCCTCGGCAGCCTCGCCCGGCGCAGGGGCCCCGCCGGGGGCTGTCGCCGGCTTGCTCTCGACGGCCGCGCTGTCCGCGACGACGCGGCTCTGCGCAGCGGCCGCTCCGCCGGCGGCCGATCCGGCAGCGGCGGCAGCCGTGTCGGGCAGTTTCGCTACGATCGCCGAGGCACTCGTATCATTGGCGGCGTGCGCGAGTTGCATATCGAGTTCGGTTTCGAGTTCGTGCAAACGCCGGAGCAGCGCCGGCTGCTCGGCAAAGAATGCCGTGGACTCGTTGATGTGCGACACGACGTTATCGATTGCACGAACTGCATCTGCCAATATCGCGAGACCGGTGTCCGATAGCCCGCGGCCGCTGTCGAAGACTTTGCGCATGAAGTGATTGAGCGGTTCGGTGATTCGGATACCGTGGCGCGCTTCGGCCATCTTCGAGCTGCCGCTCAAGGTGTGGATGGCGCGGTATACGGATTCCGGCAAATCATGAGGTGCGGGTCGGCCCATGCGCTTATGCAAGTAGTCGCGAATCTCGGCCAGATGGCTCGAGGCTTCCTTGCTGTAAATTTCATGCAGCTGCGGGTCCATCGCGGCGGCCCGCTGGGTGGGAGCGGCACGAATGCCGGATGCCGCAGAGGCGGCCGTCGAAGTTGCACGGGCTGCCGGCTCGCCCATCTCCTCGGAGCTTGCCGGTGCCTCGTAGCTTGCCAGTACCCCGGAGCCTGTCAGTGCCCCGGAGGTCGCGGCGGCACGATCCTCCGGCGCCAGCGCCGCGCGCAGCTGTTCGGCCTCGCGGCCGTCAGCGTATGCAAAGGCGCGCGTCATGAGGGCATCGAGAGACACCGGACTTTGTCTACCGGTTTCCAATTGCTCCACCAACTGCGGCAGGGCGGCAACGGCGCTGCGCAGCAAGGTCATCATGCCCGGGGTGCGCGACAGCGTCTTATCGATGATGCGGTTCAGCAGATTCTCTATCGACCACGCGAACTCGGAGATCAAACGGGCGCCGACCATGCGACCGCTTCCCTTCAGTGTATGGAAGCTACGCCGCAACGAACCCAAGGATTCCAGGTCCATCGGATTCTGATCCCATAGCGGGAAGCCCCGTTGGATCGAAGCGATCTCTTCCTTGGCCTCCTCGATGAACAGCTCCAGGAATTGCGGATCGACCGCCTCCGCCTCTGGTGTGGCGAGCGCGGGGTGAGCGGCCGCCTGGACACGCTTGACACGCTCCAAGGCAAGTGTCGCCTCTGAGTCGAGCTTGACGGTTTTCGCGGCATCGTCGTCGGAAAGCTCTAGGCTCGGCACGCGCGTGGGGCTCTCCTCGCCGAGCGCCTTGATGCACGTTTCGGCGTTATCCAGCATGTACCAAGGATCGGTACGCCCGTTCTGCACGGTCTCCATGTAGTACTCGATGCTCACGATCGCGTCGGCCAGGCGCTCCAGGCGCAGCGCGCTCGACACGGGCGCCCCCGGCTCGATCATCCTGCGTACCTGGGCACCGATCGCATCCATCAATTCAACCGCCCGGCCCTTGCCGAGCATCAGCAATCCGGCGGTGATGCCGCGCATTAGTTGCGGCACGTTGTCGAGGCCCTGGGGCGAAAAATCGGACGGTTTTTGTACCGCGACCGATATCGCTTCCTTGATACGCGCCAAATTGACGATGCACTCGCGAAGGACTGCCTCGCTGACCTGGCGGAACTCGAAATCCTGGTCCGCCGGGGCCGCAGATGCGCCCGCATTCGCTGCGTTGGGCAAAATGAGACGCACGAGTTGATCGTCGAGGCTGTCCTCAACCGACAGCAGGACTCCGGCCACCTTGACCAGGGCAGCCTCCGGCGGACTCTCACCGGCGCTCAATGAGACGGAGAGATCCGACACTTCCTGCTGAACGCGCTGCCGCAGCTCGCCTAAGCCCAGCACGCCGAGCGTATCGCTGATTTTCTTCAACAACTCGAGTTGCGGGACGAGTTCATCGCTGCGCCCGCCGCCGCGGCGCACGAAGATATCCAGAACGTCCTTGACCTTGGACAAATCCTCCTTGATGGCGGCGGCAACCGTGCGCATCAGTTTGACGCTGGGCGCCGACAGGCTCTCGCGCTCCTGCTCGATCGTATCGTCGACCGGCAATAGCTCGGATAGCTTGAATGAAGCGCGGACCGCTGCGATGCGTCCACCGCCCGCGGTGGCTCGCGCCACGTAGTACAGCAGGTTGTTCAGCAGCTCGACCGGCGGATCTTCGCAATAGCGGGCCTCGCCGAGATCGTATAGAACTTTGATTTGCCGATCCGCCTGCCCGAGCAAACGCTTCAGCGTGGCGCTGCCCTCCAAGCCATTCGCGCGCACCGCCTCGAGAACCGCGCCGATGACCCACCACAGCTGAAACACGGGCTGAGTGGTGGCGACTTGTTCGAGCTTTTCCGCGACCTTCGCGAGGATTTCCAAGTTCTGGGCCGTGCGTTCGCCGCGAATGTATCCCAGCAAGCCGACTTGAAATCGGGGCCGCAGCCTTCTCGACCACTGCTCAACGGTAAGGACCTGCTCGTCCGGCCGCTGCGCTTGCGGCTGGGCCGGCTGATCGGACGTGAGGTTCAACAGCAGCAGCGTCCCCTCGGACAGCAACGGGCTGCCGCGCACCGAGCGCAAGTCGTTGAGCAGCGGCAACAGCACCAACGCAAGATCGCGGCCGCCCGAAAGCACCCGTTCCAAGTAGGTGGGCAGTTGCACCATGGCGCGCATCAATGCATCGAGCGCATCGCCTTGCCGTTTCTGATCATGCCCGACGCTCAGCAAATAGCGCGTGACATGCTCCATCTCCTCGGCAAGCAGAGCCGCGCCGTAGACCTCCACCAAGCGCAGAACGCCGTGCGCCGAATGCAGTTGATCGGCGCACTTTTCGAGAAACGCGTGCTGGTCGGAGCGTTCCGCATAGGCTTCGAGCGAAGCACGCGCCTCATTGAGGGTCACCGCCAGTTCCTTGGCGACGATGTGCAAAGTTTGCGAGCTGATGTCGTTCATCGGAATCGCTGAAGTTGCGCGCCGTCAGGAGGCCTAAGCGCCGCTCGCCTTGCGCATCTTTCCGGAACTGCCCACATTGACCGGCTCGCTCAATGCGGGTAACGGGGCGGGGCCTGCTCCGGGAGGCGCGCTCGGTCGGGCCGCCGCGCCCGCACCGGGAGCAGCCGCGCCCGCACCGGGAGCCGCCCCCACACCCACGGCGGTGGTCGTACCGCCGCCGTAGTCGGGCAACCGAAAGCCCGCCACTGATTTACGCAACTGCGCCGACAGAGCCGCCAGCTTGGCAATCGACGCGGACGTCGCCGTCGAACCCTCGGCAGTTTGAGTTGAAATCTCCCGTACCACTCGCATGTTCTTGGAGATATTGCCGGAGGCTACTGCTTGCTGCCGGGCGCTCGCCGAGATGTTCTGCACCAAACTCGCGATTTGATTCGAGACTTGCTCGATCTCCTCGAGCGCGGCGCCGGCGTTTTCCGCCAGCAGCGCGCCGCCCACCACATCCGTGGTGCTGCGTTCCATCGACACGACCGCCTCGTTGGTGTCGGTCTGGATGGTGCGCACCAGTACTTCTATTTGCTTGGTCGAGTTCGCCGCACGCTCCGCGAGGCGCTGCACTTCGTCGGCGACTACCGCGAACCCGCGGCCCGCTTCGCCGGCCATGGACGCCTGAATCGAGGCGTTCAATGCGAGAATGTTGGTTTGCTCAGCGATATCGTTGATGAGCTCGACGATGTTGCCGATCTCCTGGGAGCTTTCACCGAGCCGTTTGATGCGCTTGCTGGTCTCTTGGATGGTTTCCCGAATCGCGTTCATGCCGTCGATGGTCCGCCGCACCGCATCGCCACCCTTGTGGGCGATGTCGACCGAATGTCTGGCGACGTCCGCGCAGCGCTCGGAGTTGCCCGATACTTCCTCGATCGAGGCCGCCATGTCCGCCATGGACTCGCTGGCCGCGGAAATCTGCCGCGATTGCGCACTGCTGGCCTTCGCCATGTGTGCCGCCACCGCTTGCGACTGCTTCGCGGCACTGTCCAGTTGAATCGCGCTGTCGTTGATCGTCGTAACCAGTTCTCGCAGCGCCTCGATGGCATAGTTGATCGAGTCGGCGATTGCCCCGGTGATATCCTCCGTAACCGTCGCCTGCACCGTCAAGTCGCCGTCCGCCAGACTCGATAGTTCGTCGAGCAGGCGCATGATGGCCTCCTGGTTGCGCTCGTTCTCCCGCACGCGCAATTCCGTGGTGCGCCGTGCGTTCACCGATTTGAGAAAAAGCCGTGTGAGTGCGACCAACAGCAGCACGGCGATCCCGAGGAGAGCCAGAATCCAGGGCTTGTAACTCGCGCTCCAAGCGGCGGGCGCAGGCGCCGCCCCGCCGATTTGCGCCGTGATGCCGCTCGCCAGCGACGGCAGCGAGCGGGCGGCCGCCTGTGCCTTGGACAAGGGTTCAGCGGCTCCGATAGCCTTGCGCACGCTGCCTGCAAACTGCTGATTGCGCTGTACCAGGGTCTTCAAGCGCTGCTCCGCGTCGGCGCCTGTGACGCGCGTAAACGCCAAGCCGGATTCCTCGCCGGACAGGCCCCGCATCACCTGGTTCAGGAATTCGAGGCTATCCGCGAGCCGCTGCGCCGCCGGTCCCGCATCGCTCACACCCGACCCCAGGCCGTTCAGCTCCTGTTGAATGCGTTGCACCGTGAGTTCGAAGCGCTCCAGGTAGCGGCTCATGCCTTCGAGCTTCTGCACGCCGACGGCGCTGGCGAGATCGCCCAGCTCCGAGAGCAGCTTCGGCGCCGATTCGCGCGTTTCTCGAGTCGCAGCCTGGATGGTCTCCACGGCCGCATGCGCATCGGCGATCGTGGTCACTGCGGCGCTGAACTGACTCCATCCCGGCTCGAGCTTGCGCGCATCCGTCAAAGCGCCGCCTGCAGCCAGGGTCTTCAGGCGCCCCATGCTCTTGGCCAGAGCATCGAAGGCACTCGGGTCGCCGCGCAGCGCATTTTGCGCCTCAAACGGTATGCGCTCCACGACCAAGCCGAGCTGGTCCGCCGGCCCCGCTACCGGGGGGCTGCTGCGCATCAACAACGTGAGCACGGCCGCAGCGGCCAGACAGGCCACGATCAATCCCAGCAGCGCCGGTAACAAATTGATTCTAGTTGCCCTGATATCTCGCGTACTCATTGCCTTCGGTCCGGCGGCGATCAACTCGCGGCCTGCAAAAAGTTCTGGCTCTCCACCAAACTCTTCAAACTTAGCACCGGCCACACCTCGCCGCCGCGGCGAAAAGCTCCCGCGAGATAAATTTCGCAACGAATCACCGTAGGCGGCGCTTCGGCATCGAATTCCGACTCCGCGAAGCGCCGGAATCCCAGCACTTCATCGACGATGAGCCCGGCCGGAATCTCCCGATGGTTGACCACCACCACGCGAGTATTGCGCCCGGGCGTGGTCGCACCGCTGCCGAGCAACTGCCGCAGGTCCAGCATCGGCAGCAGCTGCCCGCGCACATTGGCGAGCCCCTTCACCCAGCTCTTGGCGCCCGGGATGCGCGTGATCACAGCCGGGTAGCCCAATACCTCGCGGGTCTCCTCACGGGCGACGAGGAAGGTTTCCCCGCCCATGCGAAAAGCCACACCCACCCATTCGCGACCGGCGCCGGCCTCCGGCGCGCTGGCGGCGGCGGTGACCGTGCGGCTGCGTCTTTCGAGTTCCTTGAGCAGTTCGAAAGGACGGTCACGTAAGCTGCGTAAGCTATTGTCGCTCCCGCTCATCGTGCTGGTCATACGGCCAGCGCGGCCTGTGCCTTCTCGACCAGAGCCTGAGCGGACACGGGCTTAACGAGATAATCCACCGCCCCCTGACGCAAGCCCCAGACGCGATCCGTCTCCTGACCCTTGGTAGTCACCATGATGATCGGGATCAGGCTGGTTTCCGGGTCGTTGTTCAGCATGCGCGTGGCCTGGTAACCGTTCACGCCGGGCATGACGATATCCATGAAGATGAGGTCGGGCTTCATGGCCTTTGCCTTGCGTATGCCCTCTTCACCATTCTCCGCCGCCGCGGTCTTGAAGCCGTGCTTTTCCAAAGCCTTCTGCATCACGAAGACTTCGGTGGGTGAATCGTCGACGATAAGGATCAGTGCCATTCTTGATTTCTCCGTCATTTGCCGACGTGTGCTTCGATGGCGCCCAGCAGTTCGTCCTTGGTGAACGGCTTGGTCAAATAATGCTCCGAGCCCACGATGCGTCCGCGGGCGCGGTCGAACAGGCCATCCTTACTCGACAGCATGATCACCGGGATTTGCCTGAATACCTTGTTGTGCTTGATCAGAGAACACGTCTGGTAACCATCGAGGCGCGGCATCATGATATCGACGAATACGATGTCCGGCTGGTGGTCGGCAATCTTGGAAAGCGCGTCGAAGCCATCGACGGCGGTAAACACCTCGCAGCCTTCCTTGGTCAAGAGTGTTTCAGCGGTACGGCGGATGGTTTTACTGTCGTCGATCACGAGAACTTTGAGCCCCGCGAGTTTCGGCTTGCCGTTGGTGATCATGCTCTCCATGGAACTGACCTTAGAGACTCAAGGCTACGCGTCCGTAGGTGCTGGATTCGTGTGGCTTTTTAACATATCCAACGCGCGCAAGCCACGGTATGGGGCCGACATTTCGCGGTAATGGCCGATAAACAACGGTGGCGTGGTTCACAGTTTTCTCAAGAGGGCGGATAGGGCGAGGGCAGCGGTCGCAGCGACGCGGCGTCCGCGTGCGCTAGACTCTCGGGTGGAGCTTAAGTTCGGGGGTTCCCGAAGGGAATTTAGCATGTCTTCGGAATTGCGCCTCATCGTGGTCATGGACCCCATCGAAGCGATCAATCCGGCCAAGGATAGTACATTGGCGATCCTGCTGGCGGCGCAGGCCAGCGGCTGGCAGCTGCTTTATGCCGAGCTCAAGGACCTCTGGCTGCGCGACGGCATCGCCTGGGGCCGCCTCGCACCGCTCCAGGTGTTCGACGATCCGCGCACTTGGTTTGCTCGGGGCACGGGCGTCGCCGCTCGACTGGGCGAGTTCGACGTCATCTTGATGCGCAAGGATCCGCCGTTCGACACCGAGTACATCTACAGCACCTACATATTGGAACGCGCCCGCGATCAGGGCGCGCTGGTCTGCAACCGCCCGCAGGGCCTGCGCGACATGAACGAGAAGGTCTACACGGCCTGGTTTCCGGAATGCTGCGCGCCGACCCTGATCACACGCGACATGCGCGACATGAGCGAATTCCTGCGCGAGCAGGGGAAAGCCGTGTGCAAGCCGCTTCACGGCATGGGTGGGCGTTCGATATTCGTCTTGGAACAGGGCGACAAGAATCGCAATGTGGTGTTCGAGACGCTGACCGACTACGGCCAACGCTATGCCATTGTGCAACGCTTCCTACCAGAAATCGTGACGGGCGGCGATTGCCGGGTGATCCTCATCGACGGCGAGCCGGTTCCCTTTGCGCTGCAGCGCATGCCGGACGCGGCAGACCACCGCGGCAATCTCGCGGCCGGAGCCCGGGCCGAGAGCCGGCCGCTCAATGACCGTGACCGGTGGCTGTGTTCGATCATCGGACCGAAGCTGCGCGCCGCAGGTATGATCTTCGTCGGATTGGATGTGATCGGCGACTACGTCACGGAAATCAACGTCACCAGTCCTACCGGAATTCGCGAACTAAACAAGAGGCATGATGTCGACATTGGTGCCATGCTGGTGAGGGCGATCGCCCGGACTTTGGACGCTGCATGAATTCCCCTATGAATGAAATTGGGCTGCAAGCGGGACTGCCGCCGGCAAACGACCGCATGTTGACGACCTGTTTCGTGGCGGCGCTCTTTCATGCCATCGTGATCTTGGGCGTGACGTTCAGTGCCTCGAACACCGATACGGACGGGGGCGACGGGGCTGCTTTGGAAGTCGTGCTGGTCAACGATCAAGCGCCGAGTGTCGCAAAAAATCCGAACGCGAGGTACTTGTCGGAACGCTCTCAGCTCGGATCCGGTAATACTTTGCAGCGCGAGCGCACGCTCGTACCGAAATCCTCACTGATGCCGGTGGATCGTCCCGGAATACCCAGCGGAGACGGTGTTGCGCAGATGCGGACGGGGCGGGAGTTCGGCGACGACGAGGTGCTGGCCACGTACAGTCCGGCCACGAAAATTCTGTATTTCGCCGCGCCCACCGCAGCCGATGAGCCGTCCCGCTTGCCGCTGCTGCTCGAAAAGCGGCCGGATTTGGGCATGGCGCCCAATGATGACGGCATCGAACTGCGGTTGCGCGGCGAGGCGAAACAGCAGCTTTGGATTGCCGCGGACACTCGCGAGTCCGACGTTGCCGTTTACTTGGACAGCTGGCGGCGCAAAATCGAGCGCGTGGGTACGCTGAACTTCCCCGATGCTGCACGGCGCCTGAAGCTCACCGGGACGCCGGTGATCGAGGTGACGATCGGCGCCGACGGCAAACTCTTGCAAGCCGAGCTCCGCCGCAGCAGCGGTCACGCCGAGATCGACGATGCCGCCATGCGAATATTGAAGATCGCCGCTCCGTATGACCCGTTTCCACGCGCTCTCGGCGCTGCGCACGATGAGATCCGCATTGCCTACGAGTGGCAGTTTCTCGGTGGTGCCGAGCAGGGCGCCAGCGTATTTTACTCTGATCCAAACGACCCAGGTGGCACACCGTAACCTCGCAGACGGGTAGCATATGAGCGATTCGGGTTATCTGACGAACCAGCTCCTGATCGCCATGCCGACGATGGGAGATCCGAATTTTGCGCAATCCGTAGCCCTGGTGTGCGATCACAACTCACGCGGCGCGCTCGGGTTGATCCTCAATAAACCGCTGCCGATGCGCATGGGGGAAATCTTCGAGCAGCTGGAAATCGAGCTGCCGGGGGGACCCTTGAGCGAACGGCACGTCCTGCGCGGCGGCCCGATGCAGACCGACCGCGGCTTTGTCGTGCATCGAGCCGGCGGCGAATGGGATTCGACGCTCAAGGTGTCCGACACCATTCACGTCACCACCTCGCGCGACATTTTGACCGCCATGGCCGCTGGCCAGGGGCCCGAGGAAGCGGTCGTCGCCTTGGGGTACGCGGGCTGGGACGGCGGCCAGCTGGAGGAGGAGATCCGCGCGAACGCATGGCTCAGCGCTCCAGTCGACTCCGGTATCATTTTTCAGGTTCCGTTCGAGTTTCGCTGGCATGCGGCGGCGCGCCTGCTGGGCGTCGAGCTGTCGCGCATCAGTTCGATCAGCGGCAATGCCTGAACGGGGGGCGCCTGCGCCAGCCCCGGCCGCGCCGGCGAGCGGCGCGGTGGCGGAACTCGTCCTGGCATTTGATTATGGACAACGGCGCATCGGCGTTGGCTGCGGCGATACCGTGAGCCGCACTGCAGCGCCCCTCGGGAGCGTCGCCGCCGGCGCCTGCGGCCCGCGCTGGGATGCCATCGATTCCCTGATGCGCGAGTGGCGGCCGGCCATGGCGGTGGTCGGCCTGCCCTATAATGCCGACGGTTCCGAGAGCGCCGTGACGGATGCGGCGCGCGGCTTCGCGAGGGAACTCACCAGGCGCTACGCTTTGCCGGTGCGGCTCGTCGATGAGCGTTACTCATCGCTCGAGGCCGGGACGCGGCTCAAAGCGGCGCGCGAGTCGGGGATTCGCAAGCGGCGGGTGAGAAAGGAAGACCTCGACGCGGCTGCAGCCTGCATCATCTTGGAACGGTGGTTTACAGAAAAAACATGAGGCGCAATGCGTTCACAAACTGACGGCACCGGGGGCTTGCGCCACCTCATTTCGCTCGATGGCCTGACGCGCGAGGTGTTGACGGCGATTCTCGACCGCGCCGAGACCTACCGCCGGTTTCCGGGGCAACCTGCCTATGAGGGCCGGGAACTCGCGGGCGTGACGCTCGCCAATTTGTTCTTCGAGCCGAGTACGCGCACGCGCGCCTCGTTCGATCTCGCGAGTCGGCGGCTCGGCGCGCACGTCATCAACTTGGACCTGCAATCCAGCTCGCGCGCCAAGGGCGAGACCATGCTGGACACCATTTACACTCTCGAAGCCATGAATACCGACATTTTCGTAATCCGCGATTCGGAAGCCGGAATGCCGGAATTTCTGATAGACCACGTCGCACCGCATGTGTCGGTCATCAGCGCCGGCGAGGCCCACGTGTCGCACCCGACTCAAGGGTTGCTCGATGCCCTGACCATCAGGACGCACCAACGGCGCTTTGCGGGCCTCAAAGTGGCCATCGTCGGCGATATCATGCACTCGCGGGTCGCCCGCTCGACCGCACGCGCGCTGCGGACTCTCGGCACCACCGATTTGCGCCTGGTCGCGCCGCCGGCGCTTTTGCCTGCGGAAGACGAATTTCGCGGCGCGCTGCGCTTTACGCGAATCGAGGACGGCATCGCCGGAGCCGATGTGGTGATGATGCTGCGCATTCAGAAGGAGCGCATGGCGCAGACGGCCTCGCTCGATGAGGCAGCGTACTTTCGTGAGTTTGGCTTGGACGCGAAGCGTGTGAATCTCGCCTCGCCGAATGTGCTGGTCATGCATCCGGGGCCGATGAACCGCGGCGTCGAAATCTCCTCGGATGTGGCCGATGGCCCGCACTCCGTCATCCGGGAGCAAGTCAACAACGGCGTCGCGGTGCGCATGGCAGTGCTCGCGTCCATTGCCGCGACGCTGACGCGACATCGCAAGCCCCTGTAGACGCGCTTATTGATCGATGCGCAGCAGCGCCTGTCCCATTTGAATGCGCCCGCCCTCGCGCAGCTGCTCGCACAACGAAATCCCCCGCGGCGCGAACACGATGATGGTCGAACCGTGCTCGAACCAGCCCATTTCTTCCCCCTTGCGCAACTCGACGTCGCACGGAATGACGTTCGGGCCCCGATAACGCAAGTGCAGCCGCACGTCGAGAAACTTGAGGTGGATGCTCGCGACCAAAATGGCCGCCACCGGCACGAGGGTGATCAGCGCGCCCGACGGCACCGAGCGGCAGCGGATGACGGCCCGCTCGTTCTTGCAGAACAGCCGCTCGACGCGCCGCAGCGCGATGGGATTGACATTCCAAGTGTCGCCCGAGATGTAATTCACTTGCTCGACGCGGCAATCGCAGGGCGCATGAAAGCGGTGATACATGCTCGAGGTGAGGCGCAGCGTGACGAACTGTCCGTCGCGGTAGTAGCGCACGAGCTCGAGCTCGTCGTCGCCGAGAAGATCCGACAGCGGATAGGGAAACCCCTTGGCTTGCAGCACCGACCCGTCTTGCACCCGCCCGCAGGCGCCCACGATCGCATCGCAGGGGCTCGACAATACCCCTGGATCCATGTCGAGCGGCCGGGCACCGTCTTTCAGTTCGCGGGTGAAGCAATCATGCAGGCTCCTGAAGCGGGATCTCTTCGCCTCGCTCAGATCCAGGTCGGAGAACAGCCGCCACAACACAATGCAGGCCGCGCACACCCAGGGGTGCTCGATGCGGCTCAAGCGCCCCATGAGCTGCGTGAGCCAGCGGCGCGGAATGCGGTTGGTCAGCAGGAAATTGATATCTTCCTGCTGCGTGATCCGCTCGATCAAGGAGCGAGCGGTCATGTAATTGTCATTCGCCTGCAATACAGTTCGCGCCGCCCGCGACGGGGTTTGCGCCGAGGAATTCCGTGACGAAGATGATAATTTTGTATGTGCTGGGTGCGTGCGCACTGGCCGTATTGCTGCGCAAACTGCAAATGCGCTTGCAGCTCTCGCGCGCGAAGCACCGCTCGCTCGCCGGGCATTCGCGCATGGCGCGGCGCTTCGCCGGGCTGGTGCCCTTTTACGAATACGACGAGGCGCAATTTTTTCGCGTCGACGGAGCGCCCGACGACATCGCGTCGGCGCGGCGCCAAGGGTTCATGCGACTTGCGGGCGGCCTCGCCGAGCGCAGCAAAAAGACCGTGGAATTGACGAGTGCGGTCATCGACCGCATCTCCGACCTGCAGTTCACCGCCCGCTACCGCGTGCCCTTTCAGTTCAGCCGTTTCGTCCGCCAACATTTCAAGGCCGGGGCGTTCGTAGAGTCCTCCTGCGGAGTCTCGCTCACCGATCTCGACGGCAACCGCTTTTTCGATTTGACGGGCTCGTACGGCGTGAATGTATTCGGCTACGACGTCTACAAGGAGTGCATCGCTCGCGGCAGCGAGCGGGTTCGCGACTTGGGGCCGGTGCTCGGTTACTACCATCCGGTGACCGCCTACAACGTGCGCCGACTGTTGGAGATCTCCGGGCTGGATGAAGTGTCCTTTCACATGTCGGGAACCGAAGCGGTGATGCAGGCCGTGCGGCTGGCTCGCTACCATACGCGCCGCAGCCATCTGGTGCGCTTCTGCGGCGCGTACCACGGCTGGTGGGGCGACGTGCAGCCGGGCGTCGGCAATCCGCTCGCGGCACGCGAGACCTACACCCTGAAGGACATGGACAACGCCGCGCTCAAGGTGCTCAAATCGCGGCGCGATATCGCCTGCGTGCTGGTCAACCCGGTGCAGGCGATGCATCCCAATGTCAGCGCTCCCCAAGACTCGACCCTGCTCGACAGCACTCGCAGCGCCCGCTTCGACCGCGCGGCGTATGCCGCGTGGCTGCAGAAATTGCGCGCGGTCTGCAGCGAGCGCGGAATCGTGCTGATTTTCGACGAGGTTTTCGTGGGCTTCCGGCTGGCGCTCGGCGGCGCGCAGGAGTACTTCGGCGTGCGCGCCGACATGGTCACCTACGGCAAGACGGTGGCGGGCGGCCTGCCCATCGGCGTCCTGTGCGGCGTAGCCAAGTTCATGCGCCGGTTTCGCGAGGACCGGCCGGCCGACATCTGCCTTGCGCGGGGCACGTTCAATTCGCACCCCTATGTCATGGGCGCCATGTACGAATTCCTGCAGCGCCTCGACAGCGATGCCGTCCGGGCGCTGTACCGGAATCTCGACAGCGTGTGGAACTCGCGCGCCCAAGGGCTCAATGAGCGCCTCAACGCCGCGCAGTTGCCCGTCCAGGTCGCGAACCTCTCTTCGATCTGGACGATCTATTACACGCAACCGTCGCGCTACAATTGGATGTTTCAATATTACTTGCGCGCCTACGGCCTTGCCTTGAGCCTGGTGGGCACGGGCCGGCTGATCTTCAGTCTGAATTACACCGATGCCGATTTCGCCGCGGTCGCCGACAGAATTCTGTCGGCGGCCGGGGAAATGCAGCGCGACGGCTGGTGGTGGTCCGCACCGCTGCTGACCAACAAATCCATCAGGAGCCGCGTCTTCAAGGAGATGCTTCAGGCCCGATGGGCGTCGCCCGACACGTCCGCCATCGGATCGATGAGCTCGCCGCGCAGCAAGTAGAGCGGCGACTTGCAGTAGAGCTTCACGTCAACGAACGGATCGGTGAGGATTTTCGTCAGCCAAACGAGTCCGGTCTGCACGTCCCGCAGATAGAACAGATGCACGGTCCGAAACAGCAGGGCGCCGATGCCGACCACCAGCCAAATCTCGCCCACACGCCGCACGAATTCCGCGCCGCCGGTGTACGGGGTGAGGAGCCCGAAAAGGGTCGGGGATAGCAGCAGCAGCGCGGGCGCCAGCGCCCAGATGAGGTGCAGAATCACCTTGCGGCGCAGGTTGTAGCCCACTTTGACGTCTTCTTTGAATTGGTGTGTGACCTGATTGACCTCGTCATAGCCCTTCGGTTCGAAGAAAAAGTGTCCCGACTGGCGGCTGACCATGGCGACGAGCCAACCGATCAACGCGGCGGCTACCGGGTCGGTGAACATCATGACGTAGGCAATGAGGAAGCTGATGGCGCTCAGCAGGTGCAAGGATTGATTGATACGGCTTTGGTGGTAGTAACGGTGATCGTCCCATCGCTGCGTTCGCAGCTCCGCCCAAAAATTTTGCATACGGGGTTCCTTAAGTAAAAAGGCAAATTACTCGGCCATGAAGCAAATATAGGAATTTCATTACAAGGCTATTACAGGGCGGCCCCGCGAATGGTACGCACGTCGCAAGACTGTAAAAAATCCTGTAAAACCGCCGAAAACCCTTCCCTCGTTCATCTGTTCGTCACAGCGCAATGCGAATGTGGACGATCATGAGGATCATGATCGTCACCGACGCTTGGTTTCCGCAAACCAACGGCGTGGTGCGCACATTGGCCCAGACCGCCGCGTGGCTCGGCCGCTTCGGCCACGAGGTCAGAATGCTCACCCCCCGGGACTTTCGCAGCGTTGCCTGTCCCACCTATCCTGAAATCCGGCTGTCATTGTCGCCCCGTCAGGGGGTCCAACGCGCCATCGGTGCCTTCGCTCCGCAGGCGCTGCACATCGCAACCGAGGGGCCGCTCGGACTGTCGGCGCGGCGCTATTGCCTGCGCCATGGACTGCGTTTCACCACTTCGTATCACACCCAGTTCCCGCAGTATCTGCGGGCGCGATTTCCAATCCCGATCAGGGCCTCGTATTGGGCGCTGCGCTGGTTTCATGGCGCGGCGGTCCGTTGCATGGTCAGCACGGCTTCGGTTCGCCGCGACCTGGCGTCCCGCGGCTTCAAGAATCTGGCTTGCTGGCGGCGCGGCGTGGACACGGAGGTGTTCAAGCCGCTGCCCAAGGACTTCCTCAAGCTGCCGCGCCCGATCGCCGCCTACGTCGGGCGGGTAGCCGTCGAAAAAAACATCGACGCCTTCCTGGAAATGCCCTGGACCGGCAGCAAAATCGTCATCGGCGACGGCCCTGAGCGCGCGCGCCTCCAGGCCCAGCACCCCGGGGTGGTATTCACCGGTTATCGCTTCGGGGACGATCTCGCCCATCATTTGGCGGCTGCCGATGTCATGGTGTTCCCCAGCAGGACCGATACCTTTGGCCTGGTGAATCTCGAGGCGATGGCCTGCGGCGTGCCGGTGGCGGCGTACCCCGTCACCGGTCCGATCGACGTCATCGAGGACGGAGCGACGGGGGCGCTGGATGTGGATCTGGCGGCCGCCGCCCGGCGTGCGCTCACGCTCGATCCCAGGGTCTGTCGAGAGCATGCGCTCAACTCGGGTTGGGATGTGAGCACCCGTGAATTCGAAGGCAATCTGGTGCTATGCGAGCCGAGCAATGCCGAGGCCCCGAGCGGCACTGCGCACGCCAAGACCGCTTAGCCGGGACTATTCATGAACAACAGAGAAGCTGGAAGAAGGCTGGATCAGATAGGTATTTTCCGGAGCGTGAAAAACAGGGCTCGGCGCATGCGCCGAGCGGGTTCGCCAGGGGTAGGACGCATGCGTCCTACGGGTGGCCACGGATGGCCACCCCGGGCTTGCGCGCAGCAGGGACTGCGTAGCGCAATGGCGAACCCCGGCTTGCAGCGATGCAGGATTGCATCGCGTCGCAAGTTTTTCTCGCAGCCTCCACGGGCGCGACGCATGCGTCGCGCGGGTGGCCATGGGTAGGACGCATGCGTCCTACGGGTGGCCATGGATGGCCACCCTGGGCTTGCGCGAAGCAAGGAGAGCGTAGCGCAATGGCCACCCAGGGCTTGCGCGCAGCAGGGACTGCGTAGCGCAATGGATTCACGGCGGTCCGGAAAATACCTATCTGATCCAGCCTTGGTGCATGAGAATGCGTATCGTTCATGAATAGCTCGCGCTAGTTTCAGCCGAAGTTGATCTTCGCTTCCAGGTTGGTGCGCGAGTCCGCGCTCGCGAGCGCTTCCTCGAGCTCGATTCGACCTTCCCGCACCAGGTTGTACAGCGAGCTGTCGAAGCTCAGCATGCCGCGTTCGGTGCCGGTGCGGATGGCTTCCTTCACTCCGATCACATCGCCCTTCTTGATGAGCTCCGAGACATGCGGCGTGTTGACCATCACTTCGGAGGCCGCGACCCGCATGCCGGACTTCGCGAAGACCAGGCGCTGCGAAAGGATTGCGCGCAAATATTGCGATAGATCCAAGAAAATCTGGTTGTGCTGATCGCGCGGAAACATGTTGATGATGCGGTCCAGGGTCTCGGCGCAGTTGTTCGCGTGCAACGTCGCTATGCACAGATGGCCGGTCCCCGCGAGCGCGATGGCGGCCTCCATCGTCTCGCGATCGCGAATCTCACCGACCAGGATCACATCGGGCGCCGCGCGAACGGCGCTGCGCAGAGCGCTGGAGAAGGATTTCGTGTCGAGCCCCACCTCGCGCTGGTTGACGATCGATTTCTTGTTGGTGTGCAAGAACTCGATGGGATCCTCGATGGTCAGGATGTGATCCGAGCATGTCTCGTTGCGGTGGTTGATCATGGCCGCGAGGGTGGTTGATTTTCCCGCACCCGCCGCGCCCACCATGAGAATCATCCCGCGCCTGAGCATCACCAGATCTTTCAGGATTTCCGGCATTCCGAGATCTTCGAGTTTGGGCATTTCGGCCGTGATGTAGCGCAATACCATGGCGGGATAGCCGCGCTGATAGAACACGTTGACGCGGAAGCGGCCGAGCCCCTGCTCGGAAATCGCGAAATCGATCTCCAAATCCTCGTTGAAGTGCTCGATCTGCTCGGCAGTCATCAGTCCGAGCGCCGCTTGGCGCACCGTCTCGGGACTCAATACCTGCTTGTTGACCGGAAATATCTTCCCCTCGATCTTGATTTTGACCGGAGCGTTGCAGGTGAAGAACAGATCCGACGCCTTTTTCTCGACCATCAATTTGAACAGCGGCTTGGTGTTCATCACCTGAGCCGGCGCTTCCGCAGACATGCTAGGAGCCTGCCTGAGTATTCCGCGTGGGCACTAGAACACCTGGCCTTCTTCTTCCTCGAGGATTTGCAGTGCCGCCGCGCCCTCTTCCGGATTCTTCATTTCCCGCTTGCTTTCGAGTTTCACCCGCAGGCGCAATTCGTTCTTCGAATCGGCGTTGCGCAGCGCGTCCTCGTAGGAGATGAGGCCCGCTTCGTAGAGTTCGAAAAGCGCCTGATCGAACGTCTTCATACCCAACCGGTTGGAGCGCGCCATCACGTCCTTGATCTTGGCCACGTCGCCCTTGAAGATCAAATCCGATATCAGCGGCGACGCCAGCATGATCTCCATGGCCGCGATACGCCCGGAGCCCGACTCGCGCGGGATCAAGCGCTGGGATATCAAGGCGCGAATGTTGAGCGATAAGTCCATGAGCAATTGCTCGCGACGCTCCTCGGGGAAGAAATTGATGATGCGGTCGAGCGCCTGATTCGAGCTGTTTGCGTGCAAAGTGGCCAACACCAGATGTCCCGTCTCGGCGAACTGAATGCCGTATTCCATGGTCTCGCGGTCGCGAATCTCGCCGATGAGAATCACATCGGGCGCCTGGCGCAGCGTGTTCTTCAGCGCCAGATGCCAGCTTTCGCAGTCCACGCCGACTTCGCGATGCGTGACCACGCAGCCTTTGTGGGCATGCACGTATTCCACCGGATCTTCGATCGTCACGATATGGCCGCGCGTCTTTTCGTTGCGATAGCCGACCATCGCCGCCAGAGAAGTGGATTTACCGGAGCCGGTGCCGCCGACCAGAATCACGAAGCCGCGCTTGGAGAGCACGACCTCCTTGAGGACCGCCGGCAATTCGAGCTCTTCCAGCGTGGGGATCTTGGCGTTGATGGTGCGCAGCACCGCGCCGGTAAATCCCTGTTGCACGAAGGCGCTGACGCGGAAGCGTCCGATACCCGGGGGAGCGATGGCGAAATTGCATTCCTTGGTCGAGTCGAACTCCTTGGTTTGCCGGTCGTTCATGATCGCGCGCACGAGAACCGCGCTTTGTTCTGCGCTCAAGGATCGATCCGATTGCGGGCGAATTTCCCCGTCGACCTTGATAGCCGGCGGAAATCCCGCGGTGATGAACAGGTCCGAGCCCTTCTTCTCGACCATGCGCCTCAGCAGGTCTTGCATCAGCCTTATTGCTTGCTCGCGGTCCATTAGATGCTGTCCTTGTTTTGCGCCTTGTACTTCGCCTCTTCGCGGCTGACCAAGCCTTTCTGCACCAAATCCTGCAGGCATTGATCGAGAGTCTGCATGCCCTGGCCCTGTCCGGTTTGAATTGCCGAATACATCTGCGCGATTTTACCCTCCCGTATCAGATTGCGGATGGCCGGTGTGCCGATCATGATTTCGTGCGCCGCGATACGGCCGCCGCCGACTCGCTTCATCAAGGTCTGGGAAATCACGGCCCGCAGGCTCTCGGACAGCATGGCGCGCACCATGTCCTTTTCCGCCGCGGGAAAAACGTCGACGATCCGGTCGATGGTCTTGGCCGCCGAGCTCGTGTGCAGGGTGCCGAAGACGAGGTGCCCGGTTTCCGCCGCGGTCAGCGCCAGGCGAATGGTCTCGAGGTCGCGCATTTCGCCCACCAGCACCACGTCCGGGTCTTCGCGCAACGCCGAGCGCAAAGCCTCGCTGAATCCGAGCGTATCTCGATGAACCTCGCGCTGGTTGACCAAGCAGCGTTTGCTCTCGTGCACGAACTCGATCGGATCCTCGATCGTGATAATGTGGTCCGGGCGGTTATCGTTGCAGTGGTTCACCATGCCGGCAAGAGTCGTTGATTTGCCCGACCCGGTGGGTCCGGTGACCAGCACAAGGCCGCGGGGCAGCATGCACAGATCTTTGAAAGTCTTCGGCGCGTTCAGCTCGTCGAGGGACAGAATCGTCGACGGGATATTGCGAAATACGGCGCCGGCGCCGCGGTTTTGGTTGAAGGCGTTGACCCGAAAGCGCGCAAGCTTCGGAATTTCAAACGAAAAGTCCGTCTCATAGAACTCTTCGAAGGCTTTGCGCTGCTTGTCATTCATGATGTCGTACACCATGCTGTGCACTTCTTTGTGCACCAGCGGAGGCATATTTACCCGCTTCATGTCGCCGTCGACGCGAATCATCGGCGGGACGCCCGCCGAGAGATGCAGGTCCGACGCGTTGTTCTTCACCGCAAAGGCGAGAAGCTGCGCGATATCAACCGCCATTTACGGCTCCTAATCCGGCTGTGTCAGGCCGCCAGCAGTATATAAGAGGGTGTCCACCCCCAATATGTTAATTGATCCGCAGAATTTAACGGTTCAGGTGAACCACGTCCGGTCTCGGATCAGTCTTGCGGCCAAAGCGGCCGGGCGCGACCCGACCTCGGTCACCCTGGTCGCAGTGACCAAGGCCCAGCCTGCCGAATCGCTGCGGGCGGCCGCCACGGCGGGCGTCACGGATTTCGGCGAAAATTATCTTCAGGAGGCCGGGGGGAAAATGGACGAACTCGGCCCCATAGGGGTGCATTGGCACTTTATCGGCGCCGTGCAATCCAACAAGACCCGCGCCATTGGGCAGCGCTTCGAGTGGGTGCACGGCATCGATCGATTGAGCGTCGCCCGGCGCCTGTCGGAACAGCGCCCGTTCCATGCGCCTCTCCTCAATGTGTGCATTCAGGTGGCCCTGATCCCGGAGCCGACCAAGAGCGGCGTCGAGCCTGCAGAGCTCACCGAGCTTGCCCTGAGAACGGCGGAGCTGCCGCGGCTGCGGCTGCGAGGGCTCATGTGCATGCCGCCGCCGCAGCCGCAGCCCCTAGCGCAGCGGAGGGTGTTTTCCCGGCTCAGAATCCTCCTCGAGGAGCTGAACGCACAGGGCCTGAAGCTCGATACACTGTCGATGGGGATGAGCGCCGATTTTGAATCGGCCATCGCCGAAGGCGCGACGCATGTGCGCATCGGCACGGCGATATTCGGCAGCCGTTGAGCCCGGCGCCGCTTAGGAGAGGCTTCAGGTGATCAACATTCATAGGCTTGCATTTATCGGCGGCGGCAACATGGCCGGTGCGCTGATCGGCGGCCTGACCAAGGGCGGGCTTCCCGGCGAGCGCATCGTCGTGGCCGATCCCAGCAGCGAGCCATTGCAGCGCCTGGTACGCGACCATGGCATCACGGTCGCCTCCGACAACGCGAGCGCGGTGTCGGGGGCCGAAGTGGTCATCCTTGCGGTAAAGCCGCAGCAAATGCGCGCCGTGGCATTGGCGCTGGCGCCGCACCTGGCCGCTGCAAAATCAAAACCGCTGCTGATATCGGTTGCCGCCGGCATACCGCACGCGGCGCTTGCCCGCTGGTTTGGGGCACAAATAGCGGTGGTGCGCACCATGCCGAACCGACCGGCTCTGAACGGTTTCGGCGCCACCGGTCTGTACGCGCCCGCGAGCGTCGGCGCCGCCGACCGCGCCCTGGCACAGTCCATCATGGCCGCGGTCAGCGCCACCGTATGGGTGGAACATGAATCGCAGATGGATACCGTCACCGCGCTCTCGGGCAGCGGCCCGGCCTACTTTTTCTTGTTCATGGAAGCGCTCGAGGCCGCTGCGCACGAGCGCGGCCTGCCCAACGACATCGCGCACACGCTCACTTTGGAGACGGCCTTCGGGGCTGCGCAGATGGCGCGCCACTCGAGCGAGTCGCTCGCCGTGTTGCGCGAGCAAGTGGCCTCCAAGGGAGGCACCACGGCGGCGGCGCTCGCCGTGCTCGATGCTGCGGGCCTCCGTGATATCGTCGCGCACGCGCTCGCGGCGGCGGATCGGCGTTCGGCTGAACTTGCCGCGGAGTTTGGCACCCCGTAGGGTGTCGCGTCAGGAGCGCCCCCAGGGGATGCCCCGCAGGGTACCCCGTAAGGTTCCCCGTGGGAGCCCGCCCGGGCGGCTCCATCGAAATCTTTAAGACGCCGGCATAGCTCCCATGGACGCCATCAAATTCATCATCGATACACTGCTCTGGCTGCTGCTGCTCGCCTTTTTGCTGCGCCTGCTGTTTCAATGGGTGCGGGCGGATTTTCGCGACCCGATGGCGGACGCGATCGTGCGCGTGACCAATTGGCTGATCCTGCCGCTGCGCCGTCTACTGCCGCCGCTGGGTAAAATCGACACGGCAACCGTCGTCGCGGTGCTCGCGGTCGCTGCGGCGCGCACGGGAGCGCAGTTTGCATTGAGCGGCTTGGGGTTCGGCGACCCGCTGGTGTTGTTGCGCATCACGATCGTCGGATTGGTCGATCTGATTTTGCGCATCTACCTATTCGCTCTTCTCCTGTACTGGCTGACCAGTTTCGTCTCGCCCGGCGGTTATGCGCCGGGTGTCCGCTTGCTCGCGCAGCTCTGTGAACCGATCTTGAGGCCGGTGCGCCGGGTGATCCCTGCCATCGGGCAGATCGATTTTTCGATCCTGTGGGTTTCCATCGCGATCGGCGCGCTGCTGATACTGCTGCGTTGAACATGCCCTCCTACATGCCTGAAATCACTGCGAACGGCTCGGGTTCGCCTCGCCGTGGTCGCATCTGATCGGCGCGGAAGCCTGAAAAACTAGGCTCGCGCGCACGCCGATCAGGAATCTTTTTTTACATTAGCGCTAAACATCGGCTTTTTTCTATGTTATTTTCGGCGCCGAGTTGAATTCAGTAGGCGATGATCGCCCGCGTTCGCATAACACCAGCAGGAGATTTAATATGGCGAAAAAAAATGCAGCACCGACCAAGTCTGAAATTCTCGCTACCATTTCGAAGGAAACAGAGCTCTCTAAGAAGCAGGTCGGAGCCGTGTTTGACTCGCTTTCCGCCGCTATCAAGAAGAGTCTGCGCAGCCACGGCCTGTTCACCCTGCCCGGACTTCTGAAGATGAAAGTGGTGAAGAAGCCGGCGACGAAAGCGCGCGAGGGCATCAATCCCTTCAACGGCGAAAAAATGATGTTCAAGGCCAAGCCGGCAAGCAAGAAGGTGCGCATTGCCGCCCTCAAGAACCTCAAGGAATTCGTGAACTGATTGACTCGCGTCCGGGGCGGTTGGAGACAAGGAGCCTGTCTGAGTAGTCCGCGTAAGACAGGCTCCTAGCCGCTCCGGATGGCATCGATCACGGCATGCCGCAGCTGCAGCAGGTGGCCGTGGAAAAAGTGCCCCACTCCCGGCATCACGACCAGTCTCGGCTGGGGGTTGAGACCCTGTACCCAGGCGAGCACGCTGTGCGAGTCGACGACATCATCGGCATCGCCCTGCACGATGAGCCAGGGGCAGCCTGGCGCCCTTAGTGCGGCGAAGTCGAAGCGGTCGACCGGTGGCGCCACGGTGATCAGCCGGGACGTGTCCCGCTGAAGCGCCAGGCGCAATGCCACGAACGCTCCAAAGGAGAAGCCGGCAAGCACCAGCTTGCGGCCCGGCCAGCGCAGTGCGCCGTACGCGGCGACGGCGGCCGCATCCGCGGTTTCGCCTGCGCCTTTGTCGAACACTCCCGCGCTCGAGCCCACGCCGCGAAAATTGAAGCGCAGCGTCGGGATGCCGATGGCTTGGCAGGCGCGCGCGAGCGTGGTGACGACCTTGTTCTCCATGGTCCCGCCGAACAAGGGATGAGGGTGGCAAAGCACGGCATAACTCGGACCAGGGACAGAAGGGTCCTCCGCAATCGCCTCCAGAGAACCGGCGGGCCCGGCAATCGACAGGCGCAGGGGCGCGGCGGATCTTGAGGTCATTCAATCCCGAAGAGGTTCTGTCAAGGCCAAGGCTCCGCGCTGCGGCGTATTTGCGCCACCGGATTCGATCACATGCCGCACATCTTAGCTCGCATTATTCACGAACTACTCGCTTCCTCAGGCGCGGAGACTTGATTGCCAGGCATTTTCCGGGCCGCCGTGAACCCATTGCGCTACGCAGTCCCTGCTGCGCGCAAGCCCTGGGTGGCCATTGCGCTGCGCTCTCCTTGCTTCGCGCAAGCCCTGGGTGGCCATCCATGGCCACCCGTAGGACGCATGCGTCCTACCCATGGCCACCCGCGCGACGCATGCGTCGCGCCCTTGCGGGCGGTTAGAGGATTGCGCACATCGCAGAGGATTTTGCCGCGCGATGCGCCGTCCTTCGCCTCAAGGAGGCGGTGCGGTGCGCGAGCGGCGAATCTCTAGCAGCGCGGCGAGGTTCGCCGCGATGGCGGCCGCGCCGGCGAGGGCGGGGTCGGCACGCACGGCGGGCGCCGCAACGACTGCGCCGATACCGATGCCGGCGAATAGCACCGCACCAATTTCGGCATGGAGCCCGAGCCAACCGTGTCGCAAGGCGCCGACGGCGTCGTCGAACTCGTCGACGACTTGTAATACCCACTCCATGAATCGAAATTTACGCGGCCCTCCCACGATTTGCCGTGAGTGCGATCACACATACTTGCTATGGTGCGGGCGGCTGCGTAGGCTCTACCCTCCATGCAGCGAATTCTCGTCCTGAATCCGAAAGGCGGTTCGGGTAAAACGACGATAGCGACAAATCTCGCCAGTTATTTTGCGAGCCAGGGCGACCGTCCACTCTTGACGGACGACGATCCGCAAGGATCCAGCACTCGGTGGTTGAAGAAGCGCAAGCCCGAGCAGGCATTCATTCACGGTATCGCGGCCTTCGAGCGCAACAGCCGCATCACACGCGCCTTTCAACTGCGCATTCCGACCGACGCGGCGCATGTGGTCGTGGATACACCGGCTGCCGTGATGGCGCAGGAAATGCCCGACATGACCAAGAACGCCGACGCCATCATCGTCCCCGTCCTACCCTCCGACATCGATATTCACACGTGCTCGAGGTGCATCGCCGACTTGCTGTTGATCGCGAAGGTGCGGCGCGAGGAAAATCGCATTGCGGTGATCGCCAATCGCGTCAAGCGCAACACCGTGATCTATCAGTCGCTGATGCGCTTTCTCGAGACGTTGCGCATTCCGGTGATCGCGACTTTGCGTGACTCGCAGAATTATGTTCGCGCCTCGGAACAGGGTGTGGGTCTGCACGAGATGAAAAGGCACCTGGTGGCGCAGGACCTCGAGGATTGGGAGCCGCTGCTCGCGTGGTTGAAAGCGAAAGAGACCGTGCGGCGCCCGAATGCCGGCATCAATCCATTGCCTGAAACGGCTTGAGCGCGGCGCTCGCGGCTTACTTTTTTTCTTCCCAGGTGCCGCGGATCTTGTCGGCCCAGTTCTTGTAACTGTGCCAATTGTACAGACTCGTGGTGATCGCCGCGTGGCGGCCGCCCGTCTTGTACACCTCGCGCGGCGCGGCGGTTCCCGCTTTGCCGAGGCCCGGCTCCGCACGCGGGGCGCGACGATCCACTCCGGTGTATCGAGTCTGATTTTTGATGTCGCTCATCTGGTGCCTCTATGCTGTGGCTGACAGTAAGTCTCGCGCACTTCCTAGGGCAGGAACTGTGTCACAGGCAAGCGGGCAGCGTCTTCAGGCCTGCGCGCGCATTGCGATGCGCATCTCAGAGCGCGTCGCGGTAAGTTAAATGGGGAAATTCGGGCGCCTGTCTGAAATACTCAGACGGGCTCCTTGGCTTACCAAGCGTCGAATAGCGGCCTGAGCTCATCGAGCGAGCGCTCGAGGGCCGCAGGCAGCAATGTCGTATACGAATCGAGCAGCGCAATCGCATTGCGCGCCGGATCGGTGCGCGTGGCGGCGCCCAAGCGACGCGACATATCGCGATTCACCACGTGCAAGTTCTCGTAGAGCTCTTCCAGTGCGGCGAAGCCCCGAGGCTCGTCGGCACCCGTAATCTCGCGCGCCAGCAGATACATGCAGATACTGCGATAAACGGTTTCCGTTTCGCTGGCGAACGGCAAATGAAAACGCGCCATCGGTCGCAGGTGATCCGTCCAAGGGCAGCCGGACGTTGCCATGATCAGGCCAAGCACCGAGCTCATCGCCTGCTGCGCCGACGTGTTCGCGTAAACAGTGCGCTCCGCCTGCACGACGGTGACGCCGACCGTGTCGAAGGAAACCAGCGCCTTCAGCGGCTCCAAGGTGGAAGCCATCTGCAGAGCGGCGGGACAATGCGCATGCTCGAGCTCACTCAGCGGACAGTTTGCGCACTGATTGAACTTAAGCTCGGTCCAGAACGGCGGGTCGGCCGGCGCGGCATTGGACAGCCGGAAATCCTTCGAATCGAACGCAAAGTCCAACGTCGTCTGCGACCCGTCGGGCAGGTCGAAGCGATACTGAATGAACTGCGGATCGCTCACGCCACCAATCTGTAGCAGGGGGTGTACTCGGCGCCGGTGAGTCTCATGCGCCGCTGCGCCACGAACGAGCGGAGCAGCCCGTCGAGAGGCTCCATGATCGAGGGCTCGCCGACGAGTTCGTAAGGCCCGTAGCGCTCGATCGCGCTGACGCCGTATTCCTTGATATTTCCGGCCACGATGCCCGAGAACACCCGCCGCAGATTGGCGGCGCGTTCGTGGACCGGCTGTTCGCGCGTGAGGCGCAAGGCGCGCATCGATGCATGCGTCACCTCGAACGGCAGCTGGAACTCGAGCGGAATGTTGAGCAGCCAATTGAACCCGTAGGAGTCGCTTTGCCGCCGGCGATAGTCACGCACCTGTGCGAGTCCCTGCACCATCGCGCGCGCCACCTCCGCGGGGTCGTCGATGATGATCTGATAGCGCGACTGAGCACTCTCGCCGAGAGTCGCGCCGATGAAGTCATGAATCTGCTCGAAGTAATCCGCAGCGTCCGCCGGGCCGGTAAACACCACCGGGAACGGCATGGCGCGATTGGCCGGATCCAGCAGAATGCCGAGCAAATAGAGAATTTCCTCCGCCGTCCCCGCGCCGCCGGGAAATATGACGATGCCGTGGCCCAGTCGCACGAACGCCTCCAAGCGCTTTTCGATGTCCGGCATGATCACCAGCTGGCTGACGATGGGATTGGGCGGCTCGGCCGCTATGATACCGGGCTCGGTGACCCCCAAATAGCGGCCGTTGACGATGCGCTGCTTGGAATGCCCGATGGTCGCGCCTTTCATCGGACCCTTCATCGCGCCGGGACCGCAGCCCGTGCACACATCGAGGCTGCGCAGTCCCAGTTCGTAACCGACTTTTTTGGTGTAGTCGTACTCGACGCGCCGGATGGAATGACCGCCCCAACACACCACCAAATTCGGTCGCACCTGCAGCTCGAGGACCCGCGCATTGCGCAGGATGTGAAACACTGCGTTGGTGATGCTCGCGGAGGATGAGAGATCGAAGCGCCCGCTCTCCATGATCTCGTTCGAGATGAACACCACGTCGCGCAGCACGGCGAACAGATGGTCCTTCAGCCCCCGGATCATCTCTCCATCGACGAATGCCGCCGCGGGCGCGTTCTTGATTTCGAGCTTTATTCCCCAAGCGCGCCGCATGATGCGCAGATCGAAGTCCCGGTACTTCTCGAAAATTGCCCGAGAATCATCGAGGGCGCTGCCGGAGTTGAGCACAGCGAGCGCGCACTTGCGAAACAGCGGATAAAGACCGCCCTGGCCCGAATCGAGGAGTTTCGCGATTTCCTGCTGCGAGAGGTGCTCGAGGCTGCCCTTGGGCGCGACCCGCGCATCGACCAGATCAGACGATAGGATCGTGGTTTCCAAGAATACCTGCTATGGATAGATATCGATCGGGATGTTGTCCTGGGTGCGCATCCACACTTCGACCATATCGGCATTGGACAGCGCGATGCACCCGTCCGTCCAATCGTTCGAGGCATAGTAGGCGGGCGGATATTTCGGGGTGTTGGGCAGGCCATGGATCATGATCAACCCGCCCGGCGCCCAGCGATGCTTGCGCGCGCGCAGCTCGTCCTCCTTATTGGGGTAGGACACCTGGATCGCCAGGAAGTATTCGCTCCGCGTGTTGCGGCGCGCAAGATAATATCGCCCTTCGGGAGTTCGAAAATCATGTTCGCGCTCTTTTTGTCCCACGGGGGAGAGTCCGAGCGCCACCTTGTACTCGCCCAGCAAGCGATCGCCGCTGTACAGATACAACTTGTGCTGCGACTTCTCGACGACGATGTGATCGGCCGCCGCGACCTCATCGGCGACGCCGGTGACGGGACCCGCGGCGCCGACCATGAGCCCCACAAATACCCACAACACGCGCCTCGCAAGAATGCAGCTGCGATCGGACATCGCGGAAATTATAGCGTGGATGGCGCGCGATATAACGCGCTGCAGCTCACAGGACCCGAGTATAATTTTAAGATGTTCTTGCCGCGGTTTGCCGCAATTGTCGCCGCCGGCCTCATGGCCGGCTGCGCCGCGCAATCCTCCACCAAACCCGCCGAAGTTCTCGACGAGCGCACCGGGATGACGGTGGGCGCGCTGCACAAGCCGATCGAGCTGATTCAGAGCGCGCAAGACACGGCGATCTCGGGCCGGCATATCAGCTTTGCGTATCTAGGTCCGGTGGAATGGGACAACATGGGCAATCTCAGCTACGGTCTTTGGGTGCACTTGGCGCCCGGCAACGATTGGCGATTCGACAACATTCGGATGCCCGGCGCGGTCACATTGACTCTCGACGACGGAGCGACGGTGCTGTCGGCGATCGAGCCGCCCGCGCTCGGCCAGGCGCCCTACCGCCGGGTGGCTTCGTGGGGCCAAACCGCCTATTTCGATCTCGACGTGCAAATGCTGAAACGCATGGCGGCGAGCCGAGAGATTGCACTGGATTTCAAGGCGGACCGCGAGTCTCCCGTTCGCTTCACCGCCGATCGTGACGCCCGCAAGGCGCTGATGAGCTATTTGCATGCCCGAGGCTACTGACGATTGATGCCGACGACGCGCGGCAGCGTGATCGCAGTTCCGGGTCGCATATCGTTGAAATCTACATCCGGATTGTATTGCGCGACCAGCCAAATCGGTAAATCACCGTGCTGTGCGATCGTCCACAGCGACTCGCCGCGCTTCACGCTGTAGTTCTCGGTGCCGGCAATCCGATGAGCGGCGAAAAACTCCTCCTGCAAATGCCGGTGGTAGTCGCGGCGCGCGGCGACGAATTGCGCGGCAGTGACCCGGGATAGGTCGAGCTTGATCCTTCGCCCGAGCGTCACCAGGGCATTTCTGTGCAGCCTGTTCAAAGTGCGCAGGGTCTGCGCGTCGACTCCGCTCCAGTCCGCGAAATGCCCCAGGGTCTCGGCCGCTTGTACGACGACCGTATCGTCCGGGGCCACGCTGTAATCGGTCGCATCCGAGCTGCCCGTCGGCGCTCCGGCCGGCAGCAGAGCTGCACTTTCCGTCTGTCGCTGCGAGACCGGCTCTTTGGGGGGCGGCGGCGCGACCGTTTCGCCGAGTTGGGCGCGAGCTAGCGTCGCATCCGAAGCGTCCGGCGCCTGCGGCGCATCCGGCGCAACGGCCGGGCTCACTGCGCCGGGCACGGTCGCCGGGCTCGACGCGTCGGGCGCGATCGCGGCGCTCGCCGTGCCGGGCGCGATCGCCGCCAGCGCCGCAGCTGCGGGTGCCGCACCGGACGCTTCCGCCCGCGACGCCGGCATCGGGATGCGCAACACTTCGCCTCGAGCAATTGGCTGCGTGTCGCTCCATCCATTCACCGCAAGCAGTCGCGCCACGCTGACGCCGTTCGCGGCTGCGACGCCGGCCAGCGTCTCGCCGCGCCGGACTCGATGCTTGCCGTCATTGCGCTGGGCCACATAGCGCTGCGTCGCCGGCAGGCGCGCCCAGGCCGCAGCGATCTCAGCCTGGGGCGGCGTACCGGGAATGCGCAGTTCATAGCCGCGCGGCACCAACCGCGCTCCGTTCCAGACCGGCGGGCGCAGCGCCGGATTCAGCACGCGCAGCGCTCCCATATCGACTCTGAACGCCTTCGCCAGCGCGTCCACGGCGATGTAGTCGGGCACCTCCACCGCAGTGCTCTGCGTATCGGGTAGACGCGTGATCGGGCCGAAGTACTTCTCGGCGTTGCGGTCCACTTCGAGAGCCGCCAGGAAGGCGACGTAGAAATTGCGAGAGGCAAAGCCGAAGGTGGTGCCCTGGTAGCGCTTGACGATGACCGCGATATCGCTCGTGCCCAATTGTTCCTGGGCGCGTCGCAGGCCGCCGGGTCCGTGATTGTACGCGGTGACCGCGAGCGGCCAAGAGCCGAGCAGCCGATAGTTGTAGAGCATCAAGTTGGCTGCCGCCTGCGTAGAGCTGTCGGGGTCCAGGCGTTCGTCGACCACGCTGTCGACCCGCATGAAGCGTCTGGCGGTCGAGGGCATGAATTGCCAAAGACCTGCCGCACCGACCTTGGAGTAGGCGGCGGGGTTGAAGGAGGATTCGACGTGCGGCAGCGCGGCGATTTCCGCCGGCACGCCATGCTGCTCCAGCACGCGTGCGATATGCGTCTCCCAATTCACCGCCCGCATCAAGCCCTCGTGGAATCGATCGGCCTGCCCCAGTTGAAAGCGTATCCGGTCGATGGCATCGAGGAATTGCGCCGCCGTCGGCTTGTCGCCGAAGGCATGCAGGATCCGCAGCTCGTGCGCCGTCAAGTGGTCGACATCGCCCGCCGCGAAACGCCGCAGCAGCGCCGCATAGCGTGCCTTGGCTTCGGCCACGCGACGCTCGCGCTGCGCCGGCGAGGCAGCCGGGTCGAAGCGCAGGACCTCGTATACCAGGCCGAGATTCCAGTCGTCGTGCAGCAAACCTCCGTCGGTCGTGACCTCGGTGTACACGCGGATCCAGAAGCGCACATCCTGCTCGAGGTCCGGCGGATGAGCGAAGGGATCGGTCCCTTCGGCGGCAATTGGGCGAGCTAAGAGGAGCGGCGCCAGCATCAAGCACAGCGCCGCGATATTGAATGGCCTGGAACCAATCACGTCGGATACTTGGACAGGCTCCCGGTTACCGGCGGGCTACCCGCACTTCGACTCGCCGCAATTCAAGCACGTATAGCAGCCGTCCATCATCACCACCGCAGCGGTGTTGCACTTCGTGCACAGCTGCGCTCCTTCGGGGAAAAGCGACTTGGAAAAAGCGTCGGTCTGTTTGGTTCGCGCCTCGAACTCCGCGCGCTTCTCCTGCACCAGCTTGCGCTGGTGCACGTCGAGCTCGGGCTTCTTGAGCAATCCAATCGACTGCAGATGACGCTCGATCACGTAGCCCAGCTCGGCGATGGTCGAGGGCATGAATTTGCCGCCCGGCTGCCAGTAACCGCCGCGCGGGTCGAAAACCGCCTTCAGCTCGTCGACCAGGAAGGTCGTATCGCCGCCCTTGCGAAACACCGCCGAGATGACCCGCGTCAAGGCGACGATCCATTGAAAATGATCGAGATTCTTCGAATTGATGAAGACCTCGAACGGGCGCCGCTGCTCGTGCGGAGTACCCTCGTTGAGCACGATGTCGTTGATGGTGACGTACATGGCGTGGTCGGACACCGGCGTCTTGATCTTGTAAGTCGAACCGACGAGCACCTCCGGTCGCTCGAGCTTCTCATGCATCCAGATCACGTTGTCTTGCGTCTTCAACGAATCTTTGGCGCCGCCTCCCGACGGGGCGTCCTTCGGTTCCGGCTTGAGCACGCGGTACTTGGCGATCCTTTTCCCAATTTTGATGTGTGCCATGTTCAGAATTTCCCGTAATAGCCTTCTTTCAACGCATCGAAAAGATTCGCTGCGGTATGCATCTCGCCGTCGTATTCGATCTCTTGATCGCCGCGCGCCTCGATTTCCGTGCCATCCTCCAGAGTGAACACGTAGGTGGTGTTCTTCAGATCGTCCTCCTTGACCAAAACACCCTGGAAGGCCTCCGGATTGAAGCGAAACGTCGTACAGCCCTTCAGGCCCTGTTCGAAAGCGTACAAGTAGATGTCCTTGAAGTCTTCGTACTTGTAATCGGTGGGCACATTGGCGGTCTTAGAGATCGAAGAGTCGACCCAGAGCTGTGCCGCCGCCTGGATATCCACATGCTCCTTCGGACCGATATCTTCCGCGGAAATGAAATAATCCGGCAGTTTCTCGGCCGCGTTCTGCGAATTGGGCATCGCGCGCGGGTTCACGATTTCGCGATACGCGAGCAGCTCCAATGAAAATACATCGATCTTTTCCTTGGATTTCTTGCCTTCACGTATCACATTGCGGAAGTAATGATGCGCGAAGGACGGCTCGATGCCGTTCGAGGCATTGTTCGCCAATGACAGCGATATGGTACCCGTCGGCGCGATCGAGGTGTGATGCGTAAAGCGAGCACCGACCTCAGCCAGCTCGTCGACCAGCTCCGGTGAAGTCTCGGCGATTCGCTGCATGTAGCGGCTGTAGCGCGCGTGCAGGACTTTGCCCGCGACCTTGGCGCCGACCCGCCAGCCGTCCCTGACCATCTCGGGACGTTTGCGCAGCATTTCACGCGTCACCGTGAATTCCTCGTTCATGATCGGAGCGGGACCTTTTTCACGCGTCAGATCGAGCGCGGCCTCCCAGCCCGCGAGCGCCATCTCGCGCGCGACGTTCTGCGTAAATGCCACCGACTTTTTCGAGCCGTACTTCATGCAAAGCATGGTGATGGCCGAGCCCAACCCCAAAAAGCCCATGCCGTGGCGGCGCTTGCGGGTGATTTCCTCGCGCTGCGGCGCCAGCGGCAAGCCGTTGATTTCGACCACGTTGTCGAGCATGCGCGTGAATACCTTCACCACCTTGCGGTAGGTTTCCCAATCGAAGCGCGCATCATCGGTGAACGGGTCGACCACGAACTTCGTGAGATTCACCGAGCCCAGGAGGCAGGAGCCGTAGGGCGGAAGCGGCTGTTCGCCGCACGGATTGGTGGCGCGGATATTTTCCGCCCACCAGTTGTTGTTCATCTCATTGACCCTGTCGATCAGGATGAAGCCGGGCTCAGCGAAATCGTAGGTCGAGGACATGATCAGATCCCACACGCGGCGCGCCGGCAAGGTCTTGTAGATCTTGCAGGCGACCAAACCCTCCGCATTCGCGATATACCCCTCGGTATCCGGCCATTCGCGCCATACGAACTTGGCCGGGTCGTCCAAATCGGGCTGCTCGGCCTCGAATTCCTTGCGCCCGAGCGGAAAAGCGAGCTTCCACTCGCCGTCGCTCTTGACGGCCCTCATGAATTCATCGGTGATCAACAACGACAGATTGAATTGCCGCAGCCGCCCGTTCTCGCGTTTGGCGCGAATGAACTCCAGCACGTCCGGATGACCGATATCGAAAGTACCCATCTGTGCCCCGCGCCGGCCGCCGGCCGAGGACACGGTGAAGCACATCTTGTCGTAGATATCCATGAACGACAAAGGCCCGGAGGTATAGGCTCCGGCGCCCGAGACGTACGCCCCGCGCGGGCGCAACGTCGAAAATTCATAGCCGATGCCGCAGCCCGACTTCAGCGTGAGCCCTGCCTCATGCACCTTCTTCAGGATGTCATCCATCGAATCGCGGATGGTCCCGGACACGGTGCAGTTGATGGTTGAGGTGGCGGGCTTGTGCTCCAGCGCGCCGGCATTCGAAGTCACGCGGCCGGCGGGAATCGCACCATGACGCAGCGCCCACAGAAACGACTCGTACCAGCGTTCGCGCACCTCTTCGGATTCCACGTCGGCGAGCGCATGCGCGACCCGCTTGTACGTGTCGTCCATCGATCGATCGATGGGCGACCCGTCTTTTGCGATCAGACGATATTTCTTATCCCAGATGTCATAGGACGCTTCTTGGAAAGGAATACTGCCTACATCTTTGGGCTGTATTTTGACCACCGTATTCATGGGTATTTAATTGCTCCCCTATAATTATGGCGCGACACTCAAAGACAAGTGGCGGTGGTCCCTAGAGCCAAAAACGCCAGCGGATGCTCAAACCTATGGGGACTAACGCGAACTTACGACCACAACATATTGTGTCCGGACCCGAAGGTTAAAACTTGACGGCGACCATCGTCAAGACCTTTTTATGCTAATTTTATTTAAAAAAACATTATTAAATTCAATTAGTTCCAAGATTCTCCCGGGAAATCTTCTAATTGCACTTCGCGGATGCCGGGTCAAGGGAATAAATCGCAAAACGCAAGATATTGTGGTCCACACGTTATGCACATTATGTTCCCTTGACATCGGCCAAAACCCTCGCTTTGGGCTGCCGGGCGCGAGTCGCGCGGCGCAGCGCGATGCCGTTGAAATGCCGAGCGGCGGCCCAATCCTGCGGCCCCAAGCGGAATTGCTTAGGTGCGAGAGTGGATTGCTCCCGCCCCGCTGAGGATGCGTTGCAAGCCGCAATTCAACATCATTAAATTTTAGGAGTAGCACTGATGACAGTCGTTCGCCATGGGCCCTGGTTCCTCGCCAACCGGTTCCATAAGGGTAGAGATCGCATGTTCGGCGCGGCGCAAACGAGCGCCGCAGACTCCGGCGCTTGGCTGCCGCCGGTGGATGTCCGAGAAGAGGACGGCCAATACCTGGTGCAGGTCGATCTGCCCGGGGTAGACCCCAAAGCCGTGGAAATTACCTGCGAGCAGGGCGTGCTGAGCATTCGCGGCCGGCGCGAAGAGTCGCATCGCGAGGCGCGAGACGCGTATCGCCGCATCGAGCGACTCACGGGTCAATTCCAGCGCCGCTTCAGCTTGCCGGAGGCGGCGGACGTAGAGAACATCAAGGCTAAAGCCGTCAACGGCGTGCTGGAAGTCGCCATTCCAAAACTCGCTCCAGCCAAGCCCCAGCGTATCGCGGTTCAAGCCGCCTAAGAGGGCCCGCCGCGCCCGATCTTACGTGTAAGATCGCGGATCGAAAGTACCGGCATCGGGTCGGACGATCTCGTCCGACCCGCTGTTTGCCGTATGAGCTCCTTGCTTGAGCATCGCATCGACGAGAGGATTGCGCATGAATCTGCGTTTCACATTTGCGGCAGCCGCGCTCGCTGCCGCCCTGTTCACCGGACCGGCGGCCCTCGGCGCATTGCCCACGCCTGCTCCCGCCGAGGCGGCGCCGATGCCCTCGCTTGCGCCCATGGTCAAGCGCGTCTCGCCCGCGGTCGTCAACGTCGCGACCCGCGGCACCATCAAGGAAAAGCCGGGGCAGCGCAATCCCTTATTGGACGATCCGTTCTTCCGCCGCTTCTTCGATGTGCCGCCCGACCTCAAGCCCCGCGAGCGGCAGTTTCAAAGTGCCGGCTCAGGCGTCATCGTCGACGCCAAGAACGGCTATATCATCACCAATCACCACGTGGTCGAGAACGCGAGTGAAATCACGATCACCTTGTTGGACAATCGCAGTTTTTCGGCCAAAGTCATCGGCTCGGATGAAGGGGCGGATATCGCCGTGCTGCAGGCGAAGCAGCCGAACCTCGTCGCCATGGCCCTCGGTGATTCGTCCCGCCTCGAGGTCGGCGACTATGTCGTTGCAATCGGCAATCCATTCGGTCTGCAGAACACCGTGACCGCCGGCATTGTCAGCGCGCTCGGCCGCTCCGGCATCAATCCTGAAGGCTACGAGGATTTCATCCAAACCGACGCCTCCATCAATCCGGGCAATTCGGGCGGCGCCTTGGTCAACTTGCGCGGGGAATTGGTAGGCATCAATTCGGCGATTCTGTCGGGCAGCGGCGGCAACATCGGCATCGGCTTCGCCATCCCCGTCAACATGGCCAAAAGCGTCATGGATCAATTGATCAAGTACGGCCAGGTGAAGCGCGGCGTGCTCGGCGTGAATATTTACAACGTCACTCCGGACATCGCCAAGGAATTCGGCTTGAGCGAATCGAGCGGCGCATTGGTCGCCGGCGTCGCGCAAGGTTCGGCCGCCGAACGCGCCGGCATCAAGACCGGCGACATCATCACCTCGATCAACGGCACCCCCATGAAAGACGCCGGTGAACTGCGCAATACCATCGGCATGCTGCGTGTGGGAGACAAGGTGGACATCGGTTTTCTGCGCGACGGCAAGCCGCACAAGGTCACGGCCCTGATTGCCGAACGCACCGAGACGGAGACCGCCAACGCGCTCGATATCAACCGGGGCCTCGAAGGGGCGGACCTGGCCGATGCGCCGGACGGCGGCGGCGTGTTGGTGCGCTCGGTGCAGGACGGCAGTCCGGCCGCGCAAGCCGGCCTGCGCGCGAACGATTTGATCGTCGGCGTCGGCCGCACGCCGGTGTCGAACACCAAGACATTCCGCGAGGCCGCCAAGGGCGCCGGCGTGCTATTGCTCAACGTGCGGCGCGGCTCTGCCGTGGTGCTCATTCCCATTCGGTGAACCCATGAAGCCTCTGTCCATCTGCATACTCGGTGGCACCGGCTTTGTCGGGACAAGGCTCGTCGCCCGCTTGATCAAGGACGGCCACCAGGTCACGGTGCTGTCGCGCGATCGGGAGCAACACAAGCACTTATTGGTGCTGCCCGGCCTCACCCTCGACAACTGCGATGTCTACGACGAGGCACAACTCAGCGAGCGCTTTCGCGGCCAGGATGTCGTGATCAATCTCGTCGGCATCCTCAACGAGCGCGGCTTTGGCGGCGGCGGCTTTCGTCGCGCCCACACCGAGCTCACACGCGGCGTGTTGCAGGCCGCGCGCTCCGCCGGCGCCACTCGTCTTTTGCAGATGTCCGCCCTGAAAGCGGCCGTCGACGCGCCGAGCTACTATTTACGCTCCAAGGGCGAGGCGGAGCGCCTGATCCGCGAGCAGAGCGCGAGCCTGGATTGGACCATATTCCAGCCGTCGGTCATGTTCGGACCCGGCGATTCATTCCTGAACCGCTTTGCGCGCTTGCTCGCCGCGGTTCCGCTCGTCTTGCCGCTAGCCAAGCCCAATGCTCGTTTCCAGCCCGTATACGTCGACGATGTGATCGAGGCAATGCGGCGCTGTTTGCACGGAGGTTCCTCCAGCCGCCAGACCTACGAACTCGGCGGTCCGCGGGTCTACACGCTGCGCGAGATCGTCGGCCTGGTTGCAGAGATCACCGGCCGGCGTCGCTGGATCATCGGGCTGCCGGACTTCGCAGCGCGACTTCAGGCGCTGCTCATGGACTTCGTTCCCGGCCGTCCCTTCTCGAGCGATAACTATCGTTCGTTGAAGGTCGACAGCGTGTGCGCCGAGGACGGCTTCGCGAAACTCAAGTTCAAACCGCACTCCATGGTCGCAAGCGCACGGCAGTATCTGGGCTCTTTGGAAGACAATGCGCGCCTGAGCCTTGACCGGGCCGCGGCGGGCCGCGCACTCGTCGGCCATGAGCATACCGGCGGCGCCACGGCGGAACGTCCGTAGACCAAGGAACCTCGCTAGCTCGCATTATTCACGAACTACTCGCTTTCTCAGGCGCGGAGACTTGATTGCCAGGCATTTTCCGGGCCGCCGTGAACCCATTGCGCTACGCAGTCCCTGCTGCGCGCAAGCCCTGGGTGGCCATTGCGCTACGCTCTCCTTGCTTCGCGCAAGCCCAGGGTGGCCATCCATGGCCACCCGTAGGACGCATGCGTCCTACCCATGGCCACCCGCGCGACGCATGCGTCGCGCCCTTGGGGGCTGCGGGCAAAACTTGCGACGCTTTCGCAGTCCCTGCGTCGCTGCAAGCCAGGGTTCGCCATCCTTGGCGAACCCGCTCGGCGCATGCGCCGAGCCCTTGTTTTGCACGCCCCGAAAAATGCCTTGCCAATCAAGTCTCCGCTTTCCATTTGCGTTGTTCATGAATTAATTCGGCTAGGAGCCTGATTACGCTCCGCGCTCGCCGCACAGCAGGGCATCGCGCCGTTCTCGCGGGAGCTTCGCGAGCTCACGCACTCGCCGATAGAAAGCCTCGAGATTTCCGCCCAGCGCGTCGAGCTCGCGCCTGAATCCCGGTACGCAATCGTAATAAGTCGCAACCGACGCGAGATTTGCATTGTTGAGGTCTCCCTCGAACCACGCCTCGAACGGCGCATGGCCCCATGCCGCCGTGAGCTTGGCGTACGCAGCGCGCAACTCGGCAAATTCTGCAATCTTCCGCGGCAGCATGACCCGAGGCTCGATTCCCGACGCATACAGCGCCCGCAGCTCGCTGCGCGTGCGGATCAACAGTGCGACGACCTGCAGGTAGCGCTCCTGCTGTACCGAATGATCCGCCAGATCCTTCTCGCGGCCCTGGGCGAGCAGCCAGCGCCGCACGCCTTCTTCCTCCACCGTCGTGGCGAGCGCCTCGTTGAAATCGGCGTCGTTGGGCAGATAGATCATTTGATGCGTGAGCTCGTGAAAGATGATCGATGCCAGCTCGACGTCGTTCCAGCCCAGCATCGTATTGAGAATCGGATCATTGAAATGGCCCAACGTCGAGTAAGCCGCTACCCCGCCGACGCTCACATCCAGCCCCCGTCGCCGCAATTTGGCCGCAAAGGAGCGTGCCCGTCGCTCGACAAAGTAGCCCCGATACGCCACGCAACCGACGATCGGATAGCACCATTCCTTTGCCTCGACCGAGAACTCGGGCGCCGCCACCACATTCCACACCACATAGGGCCGGCCGACATCCGCGTAGCTGCGATAGCTGCCGTTGTCCGGCAGCCCCAACTCACGGCTGGCAAATTGTCGTATCTCGCACACTTCCTCGAGCTGGCTGCGCACGGCGGGCGGTGTACTTGGACTTGCGATCACGCGGGAAATCGGCTCGCGCTTGGACATCAGCTGCAGCTGGCCTTGCGCGCTTCCCAATAAATAGCAGCCGCCGCAAGGACCGCAGATCAGGGCGATGCCGCAGAGGACGCGGATCCGCGAAGCGATGCTGCTACTATTCACCCATGCAAGTGTATCTGGTCGGCGGAGCGGTTCGAGACGCCTTGCTCGGCCTACCGGTCAAGGAACACGATTGGGTGGTCGTGGGCGGCACGCGAGAGGAGCTGCTGCGGCTGAAGTATCTGGAAGTCGGAAGGGACTTCCCGGTGTTCCTGCACCCCGACACGCATGAGGAATATGCGCTGGCGCGCCGCGAGCGCAAGGTGGCGCCGGGCTATCGCGGATTCAGCGTCGAATTCGGGCCCGAGGTGACCCTCGAGGAGGACCTCGCGCGCCGCGATCTGACCATCAACGCCATGGCGCGGTCCGCGGAGGGGGTGCTGCTCGACCCGTACGGCGGTCGGCGCGACCTCGATGCGCGGCTGCTGCGGCATGTCTCCGCGGCCTTCATCGAAGATCCGGTGCGCATCCTGCGCGTCGCGCGCTTCGCGGCGCGCTTCGCGCCGCTCGGCTTTCGAGTGGCCGACGACACGCTGGCGTTGATGCGCAGCATGGTCGAGCGCAATGAGGTGGACGCGCTCGTGCCCGAACGCGTCTGGCAGGAATCGGAAAGGGCGCTGCGCGAACCGGCGGCAAGCGCTTTCTTCAAGGTGCTGCGCGAATGCAGCGCCCTCGCGCGGATCTATCCGGAGATCGACGCATTGTTCGGCGTGCCGCAGCCGGCGGAGTGGCACCCGGAGATCGACACCGGCTTGCACACGCTGATGGTGCTGGATCAGGCCGCGCGCTTGAGCGAGGACACGAAGATTCGATTCGCGGCGCTGGTCCACGATCTCGGCAAGGGGGTGACGCCGCCCGGGGAGTGGCCGAGCCATCGCGGGCACGAGGAGCGCAGCGCGGCGCTCATCGACGCGTTGGCGGTGCGCCTGCGCATCCCGAGCGAGCATCGAGACCTTGCGCTGATCGTCGCGCGCTATCACGGCATGGTGCATCGGGCGTTCGAGCTCAAGCCCAGAACCATCCTCGAATTGATGGAGCGCGCCGACGCCTTGCGCCGCCCGGAACGCTTTGCGCAGGCGCTCCTCGCCTGCGAAGCGGACTCGCGCGGGCGGACCGGCTGGGAAATGAAGCCCTATCCGCAGCGCGATTATTTGCTCGCGGCGCGCGAGGCCGCGGCATCGGTCAAGCCCTCTTCAGAGGACATCGCCTCGCACCCCGGAGCCAAGATGGCGGAGCTACTGCACCGCCGCCGCGTGCGGGCCATCGCCTCGGTACCCAAGCAATGCGCGGAACGCGCCGATGAACAAAATTGAAACTATCTAGTTGGACGCCTTTTTGACTCTCGCAATGCACCATATTGTAAAGCCGTTGCCACGGATGCCGACCGGCTACCGCAAAAAAAAATTTGATCGATGAGCCGTTTCGCGTGCGCTTTACGCATCTTCAGTACGTGAGACTGAATGGAGAAGCAAATGAAGACAGGACTCTGGTTCGCGTTGAAGTGTGCCGTGGTACTCGCGAGCGTTTTTGCGCCCTTTGTTGTGCTGGTAGGTGCGTGGCTCTTTCTTCCAGGTGAAGTTTATATAGGCAAAAGCAGCAAAGATGCCCTGGACTGGATGTGGCTCCTGCTACTGGGCGGGATGATGCTCGGCATCTACTATTTTACGCTGTGGGTGGTGTTCGAACACTCAGGGCGGCCCGCTCGTCGCTAGCAGAGTTCGTTGCCGGAGGCTTCGAGTGCCGGGCGGGCCTATGTCCGCCCAGGACTCGTTTGGGTGGATTCGCGTGCGCTTTGCACCTCTTCAGTACGTGAGACTGAAATTCTCCTTTTACCGTTTGCCCATCCGATCTTCTTGAATCCAGAAAACTAGCCACACGGGAGTCCGTTCAATGCGATTCCGCGGCGTGGCGGCTGTGTGAATTCCCATGGCAGCCGTGATTTGACATAACGTGTGGTAAGCAGCCCCGTTAGGTTTCAAAACCCGTTATTTTTCAAAAAGCGGCGAATCCATCTTCCCAAAGATCGAAAGCGAAAAGCGCGGCAAAAACGGCTCAATCACTGGCGTGTCGCGCGGCGATCGACGTCGACTCGGACAAACGAAGCACTCAAAATGAGGGAAAGGCAATATTGTGAGCACCTGAGGCGAAAGTTGACCGGCTTGGCTGACCAAACCACGAATGCACTAATCGTCAAATGGCGTGCCGGCGATGCGCAGGCCTTGCAAGACCTATTGCCGCTGATTTACGAAGAACTGCGGCATGTGGCGCGACGCCATCTGCACAGCGAGCGGGCCGATCACACCCTTCAAACCACTGCGCTGATCCATGAGGCCTACCTGCGGCTCGTGGGGGGTGAAGGCCCCGACATTCGCGGCCGCTGTCACTTCGTGGCGATCGCCTCACGGTTGATGCGCCAGGTATTGGTGGACCATGCGCGCGGCCGGTTGGCGATGAAACGGCAGGGCGGACTTCGGGTGATGCTGAGTGAGGCACTGAATTTGTCGGATCAGCCCGAGGTCAATGTGTTGGCCGTCGACGAAGCGCTGAGTCGCCTATCCGAGTTCGACCAGCAGCAGGCAAAAGTCGTCGAGTTGCGGTTCTTCGGCGGATTGTCGATCGTCGAGACTTCGGAAGCGCTCAGCATCTCTGCGGCCACCGTCAAGCGCGATTGGAGGACGGCCCGTGCCTGGTTGCGCCGCGAATTGCGCCGTGCGGCGGACGCGTGAATCCCGAGCGATGGCAGCAAATTAAAGCCGCCTTGCACGAGGCGCTTGAACTCGAGGCCGAGTTGCGGCCGGCGTACATCGACCGGATTTGCGCAAATGATCTCGAATTGCGCGCGGAGTTGGAGTCATTGCTCACCGCCGACAATCAAGCGGGCGATGCGTTTCTGGACACACCGGCCGCCGCTGGTCTCGATTCGAGATGACAGCCAGTACAAGAAGCAGGTTGCCGTCAAACTTATCAGAACCGGACAGGACTTCGCGTTCGTCATTCAGCGTTTCCGCAATGAGCGGCAGATATTGGCGAGCTTCGATCATCCGAATATCGCCCGGCTGCTCGACGGCGGCACGACCCACGAGGGGCTGCCCTATTTCGTGATGGAACTCATCGATGGTGAACCCATTGATCGATACTGCGATCGCAAAAAGTTGGATGTCAACGAGCGCTTGCGTTTGTTCTTAGACGTGTGCGGGGCTGTGCAGTACGCGCACCAGCGACTGATCATTCATCGCGACCTGAAGCCCACTAACATTCTGGTCAGCGAAGATGGTGCGCCCAAACTGTTAGATTTTGGCATCGCCAAGATCCTGGAACACACTGCAGCTGCGGCTGCGTCGATGGACACAAAAAGCGCATTCCGACTTTTGACACCCTACTATGCAAGCCCGGAACAATTCACAGGCGAGCCGATCACGACCGCGAGCGACGTCTATTCGTTGGGTCTAGTGCTGTACGAGTTGCTCACCGGACTCAAGCCCTACGACGCGTCAGAGCGCACGCCGCTGACTTTGCCTCGGTCTGCGCAGGATTGGGAGCCGCGGAAGCCGAGCGCTGCGGTCAGGCGCGCTGCTGCAAATTCCGCCAACAAGGGCGTCGCCGATTCCCGCGATCCCGAGGCTCGCAGCGCCGTACGCGAGGGCTCACCGCAAAAGCTCAGTCGCCGGCTGCGCGGAGACTTGGACAACATCGTGCTCATGTCGCTGCGCAGAGATCCGGCGCGCAGATACGAATCGGTCGAGCTGTTCGCGGAGGATCTGCGTCGCCATCTGTCCTCTCACCCGGTTCTCGCGCGCACCGACACTCTGGCTTATCGAACCGCCAAATTCATCGCCCGTTACCGGGTGGGTGTCTCGGCCGCCGCCGTGCTCGCTTTGGGCCTCGTGGCAGGCTTGATCGTCACCACGCATGAGACGCGCATCGCGCAGAACGAGCGGGCGCGGGCGGAGCGCCGATTTGCCGATGTGCGCCGGCTGGCGCACTCACTGATCTTCGATATCAACGACTCGCTGTTCAAGATTCAAGGCGATTCCGTGCGGGGTCTGCAGAACGTGCGCGAAGCGCTCACAGCGCTACAATCCGCGTGGGCAGCGGACAAAAGCAAGTTGCGTGCCGGCCGTACGCTGTCGCTCGCCTACAGCCGGGCCGCGGAGATTTTGTCCGACAATGAGAGCGGCCGCGCGGAAGCTCTATCGCTGGACCAAGAGGCGCGCAAGCTCCTCGGGACGCTCTTCGCTGCAGCCCCGAACAATGCGGATTTTGCGCATTTAATGGCTTTTTCCGATCACGATATCGCTGGAGTTCTCATTGCCATGGGCGATCTTGACCGGGCAGAGCAAGAGGAAGCCGCTGCGCTCAAGGCGTTCAGAACTCTGACGAATGCGGATCCGAAGATTGGCGAATATCACATAGACGTGGCACTGGCGCTTGCCGCACTGGCGGATATTGCTGTTCACCGCGGAAATCCGGCGCTTGCCCTGCCACAACTCGAAGAGGCACTCCGTGAAAGTGCCCTCGCCGAAAGCGCCGCCGGTACGGCCAATGTCAACTTTCAGCTTGCCAAGGCGATCCAACAACGGCAAATGGGCGAGGTAAATGTGGCTTTTGCATCGAAGGCGCGACGCACGCCCGCGCGTCAGCTTCGGTATTGGCAATCCGCCAAAGATTGGTACCGAAAAGCCGCCGAGACATTTGACGGCTTACGCATCGTTTCGCATGAAGCTGCCACTAATGCCGAGCAGATCGCGGCAAAGATCCGTCAATGCGATGCCGAACTCCTCAACTTGGGCTATCGCGGCTGAATTTACCGTCGGCACATACAACGCAATATCCATAGTCCGCTCGCAGCTGATCCAGCCGCTTGCAGCGGCAATGGTTTGCAGGGTAGTTCTGCCAATGATAGGTGTGAAGGGTACGCCTCCGTTATTATCTCCGACGATCCGGCGCTCGCCGAGGTGTATTCGAGCGCAGGCCAAAATATGCACGACATGTGCGCCAAGCTTCCGCGCTGACCCGCTATGCGCGATGATTTTATAAGGTGTGCCGCAGATCCTTGAGCCCGAAGCCGCGCAGCGGCGCATCCATTCGGCGCGACCAAGCCATGACCTTGAAGCGCTCGCCCATCTCACCCGGCAACATCAGTTGCCGCGCCTCGTTGGCGAGCCGCGCATAGTGATTCGCATCCTCGCCGGCGAGGACCTGCATCTCGCGGTCGATCCCTAATCCGGCAAGAAAATGGGCCTGCGTGGTGAAGCCGGCGAGCTCGCACCCGGCGCGCCCGCAGCCTTCCGCGAGCGCGGTGAAATCCACCCAGGCCGTGATGTCTTGAAGACCCGGATACAGGAACGGATCCTCGAGTGCACGCTGGCGGAAATGACACAGCAGCGTCCCCTCGCGCCGCTCGGGAAAATAGTACTGCGCCCGCGGCAATCCGTAATCGACCCACAGCGCCACGCCGGTGCCGAGCGCTCGAGTCGCCTGCGCCGCCCAGGCGCCAAGCCGCGGGCAGTACTCCGACACGTAGCCGTCCTCCCATCCCCCGCCGGCCGCCGCCAGCGCATGACATATTTGGGTCATCGCCGCGCTCGCCGGCCGCGGCGCCCAGACGAACCGATCCTGTTCGAGCGCAACCCCCAGCTCCTCGCAGTGCGTACCGTGCCAGCGAAAGCGCGCCACCGGCAGCGCATCGAGCACCTCGTTGGCGAGGATGACTCCGTCAAAAGCCGCGCTGGGCGGCATCTCGAGCCACTCGACGCACTGCTCAAGATGCGGCACGCGCTGCCGCACGAGGCGGCGCTGGCGCTCGCGCAGATCGGCGCTCACCTCGAGAATCCGATAGCGTGCCGGCAATCGCCCGAGCGCTTCGAGCCGCGTCAGCATATCCACCGCGAGGCGTCCGCTGCCGGCGCCGATTTCCAGGATCGACCCCTCGCCCAATTCGCGCAGCACATCGGCGCATTGCTGCGCCACGCAGGCGCCGAACAGCCGTGAAATCTCCGGAGCGGTCGTGAAGTCCCCGCCCTGCCCCAGCTTGCACGCGCCGGCGCTGTAATAGCCCAAACCCGGTGCATACAGCGCAATATCCATGTACCGCTCGAAGCTGATGCAGCCGCCTGCAGCGCCAATCTCGCCCGCCAGATGCTCATGCACCTGCCGGGTGTGCATCAGCTCCGGCGCGCTCAATGCGACATCACGCGGCACGAGTACACGCTGCCGGGACATTGCGGTATCGTGCTGGCGCATGGCGGCTGCTATCGACGGATCTTCCCTGAAGGACCAAGTGATCCTGATTACCGGAGGCGCACGGCGCATCGGCGCCGAGACGGCGCGCACGCTGCACGCCGCGGGTGCGTGCGTCATGATTCATTACCGATCCTCGGCGGCGGCGGCGGTTGCCCTGGCCGACGAGCTCAATCGGATGCGCCCCCGCTCGGCCGCAATTCATGCGGCGAATCTGCTGAGCCCGGAGGCGCCCGACGCACTGGTGGCGGCCACTCTGCTGGAGTTCGGCCGCCTCGATATTCTCATCAACAACGCCTCCGGCTTTTATCCCACTCCGATCGGCAAGATCACCCTCGCGCAGTGGGACGATCTGATCGGCAGCAACCTGCGGGCCCCGCTGTTCCTCGCGCAGGCTGCCGCACCCAGTCTGGCGAAGCGGCGCGGACTCATCATCAACATCATCGACATCCATGGCCTGAGGCCCCTGAAGGGCTACCCGGTGTACAGCGCCGCCAAGGCGGGCCTCGCGATGCTGACGCGCTCGCTGGCGCGCGAACTCGGGCCCGAGATTCGGGTGAACGGCATTGCGCCGGGTCCGGTGCTTTGGCCGGAGAACGACATGGATGAGGACTTGAAGCGCGAAATCATCGGCAAGACCGCGCTCAAGCGCCCCGGCAGTCCGCAGGACGTCGCCCGCACCGCGCTGTTTCTGGCCAAAGACGCGCCGTACATCACCGGGCAAATCATCGCCGTCGACGGCGGGCGCAGCATCTAGGTCGCGGCCACGGGGATTACTCAGACAGGCTCCTGTCGCCTGCACGCTGTGTGCGCAGCAGCTCGCAGGCACGCTCGATGTCGCCGGCCAGCGGGCGATCGTCGCGATATTGAGCGACGGTCTTGCGCACCGCGCGGTATGCCGCGTCGGTCTTGGGCGCGCGCGCCGGCGCATCCGGCTGCAGATCGTAGGCCTGCGCCGCAGCGAGCAGCTCGATCGAGAAAATGAGCTCCGCATGAGCGACGATCTTGAGCAATTTGAGCGCCGCGGGCGTCGCGTGACTCAAGTGATCTTCCTGCATGCCCGAGGTGATGCCGCCATCCAGGCTGGCCGGCGCGGCCAAGCGGCGATTCTCCGCCACCAGCGCGACCGCGGTGTATTGCGCAATCATGAATCCGCAATCCACGCCGCCGTCCGATGCGAGAAACGCCGGCAACTGGCTGACGAGCGGATTCACCAATCGATCGATGCGGCGTTCCGACATCGCGGCAAGCTCGGCGACGGCAATGCCGAGCGCATCGGCGCTCAATGCCATGGCCGCGCCGACTGCGTGCGCCTCGGATAATGCGCGCGGCGCCTCGACGCTGCCGAGCACGGCGGGATTGTCGGTGACCGACGCCAATTCGGCGTCGGTCACCGCGCTCGCGTGCGCGAACTGATCTCGGACCGCAGCGTGCACCTGCGGTATCGCGCGCAAGCTCAAGGGATCTTGAGTACGCGCCCCGGCGCTGGCCGCCAGAATGGCGCTGCCCTCGAGTGTGGCGCGCAAACGTTCGCCCACCCGCCAGAGCGAGGGCGAGTCGCGCAGATGCAAGCGTTCAGCATCGAATGCCGACACTTGGCCGCGCAGATTCTCAAAGGTCATGGCGCAGATCAGTTCCGCCCACTCCAACAGGCGCTCGATGCGCTTAAGCGCGAGCGCGGTCAATCCGGTGACGCACGGGGTGCCGTTGACCAGGCTCAAGCCTTCCTTTGCCTCGAGCACCAGCGGCTCGATCCCGGCGGCGCGCAATGCTTCGCCGCCGCTGCGCCGCGCGCCTTGCAGACGTGCATGGCCGGCGCCGAGCAGCACCAGGGAGATATGCGCCATGTGCGTCAGATATCCCGCCGATCCGCAAGCAGGCACCTCCGGTATGCACTCCTGCGCGAGGAGCGCGAGCAATCGCTCGACCACCTCCACGCGCACCCCGGAATATCCATGCGCGAGATTGTTGATGGCGGCGGCGATGATCGCGCGAACTTCGGGCGCCTCGAGCGCCGGCCCGACCCCTACGGCGTGGCTCATGACGATGTTGCGCGACAGCTGCCGCTGCTTGGACGCCGTCACGATGACCTCGCAGAGCGCGCCGACACCGGTATTCACGCCGTAGGCGCGAATATCCTGCGCGACGATCGATTGCACCAGGCGGTGCGCCGCCTGAACGCGGCTGCGCGCGGCGGGCGACAGCGCGAGAGATGCGCCTTCGGCGATTGCGCCGACCTGCCGCCACGAGAGGGGTCGATCGAGGAGGATTGCCACGGTCGCGGCCACGCGGATTACTCAGACAGGCTCCTGGCGCTGCTCGCGCGCGGCGCGCCAGTGATCGAGATGGCCGCGATCGCGCTCGAGAGCGACACCCACATCCCGCGAGCTGCGCACCGCGCCCGGTTTACTCAACACGATGCTGACCCACGCAACGCCGAATTCCTCGAGGATCAGCATGGCGATATGTTCGGCGAGGGTTTCCACCAGGTGAAATCGCGAAGCCTCGACAAATGCCAGCACGCGCTTCGCAACCCGCTTGTAATTCAACGTGTCGTCGATCGAATCGGTCAGCGCAGCTTTACGGACGTCGGCGCTGAACTCGAGGTCCACGATCACGGTCTGCCTGACCTGCCGCTCCCAATCGAAAATGCCGATGATCGCTTCGCTCTTGAGCGCGTGTATGAATATCTTATCCATGCAAATTTGCTTTCAGACCCCTCGTCACCCGGCATCGCCGAGTTCCCAATTCGCCCTGGCGCTCAAAGCCAACCCTTGCTGCGCCGCCAACTCTTGCCGCGCGCCGGAACTCAAGCGCAAACATCCAGCCAGAGCGATCATCGCGGCGTTGTCCGTGCAGAACTCCGCTCGCGGAAAATACAATTGCGCCCCGACCTGGCGCGCAATCTCCGTCAGCCGCTTTCGCAGGCTTTGGTTCGCGCCCACGCCGCCCGCGACCACCAAACGAGCATGGCCGGTAGCCCGCAGTGCGCGCCGCGACTTCTCCGCCAGTGTGTCGACGACTGCTTCCTGGAAACCGCGCGCGACATCCGCTCGGATCCGATCGTCCAGAACGCGGCCCCGCAAGGCTACTAGGGCGGCGGTCTTCAGGCCACTGAAACTGAAATCGAGTCCGGGCCGATCGAGCATCGGCCTCGGAAAGCTGAAGCGGCCGCTGCGGCCGCTCTCGGCCAGCTGCGCGAGCGCAGCGCCGCCGGGATAGGGCAAACCCAGCATTTTTGCCGTTTTGTCGAAGGCTTCTCCGGCCGCATCGTCCAGCGTCTCGCCCAAGATGCGGTAGCGGCCGAGACCGGCCACATCGACCAACTGCGTATGGCCGCCCGACACGAGCAAGGCGAGAAACGGGAAGGCGGGCGGCGCGGGCTCGAGGAGCGGCGCCAACAGGTGGCCCTCGAGATGATGAATCGCGACTGCGGGCCTGCCCCAGGCGTACGCCAGGCTCCTGGCGAACCCGGCCCCCACCAGCAGCGCGCCGATGAGTCCCGGCCCCGCGGTATAGGCCACGCCGTCGATGGAGTCGCGGCCTGAGCGAGCCGCGGCCAACGCCTCGCGCACCAGGGGCAGGAGTCGGCGGACGTGGTCCCGGGACGCGAGTTCGGGCACGACCCCGCCATAGGCCTGATGCATCGCGATTTGGCTGTAAAGTCGATGCGATAACAGCCCCTGCGCGGCATCGTAGACGGCAACCGCCGTCTCATCGCAAGAGCTCTCAATTCCGATAACGCGCATGATTGCCGCCAAAACGCCTGTTAGCTCACATTATTCACGAACTACTCGCTTCCTCAGGCGCGGAGACTTGATTGCCTTGCCAATCAAGTCTCCGCTTTCCATTTGCGTTGTTCATGAAATAATTCGGTTAGTGGGGTCCGATCGCTGCGCCACAAGCCAACCTTTGCCTTTTGCGAGGGGGCACTTTAGAATGCGCCCCCCTGTCGGTGAATGCCGGCGGGCCTTTTGCCCCAAGTTTGAGGTTTGAATGCCCAGCGTTCGTGTTCGCGAGAACGAGTACTTCGACGCCGCCCTGCGTCGCTTCAAGCGTGCCTGTGAGAAAGCCGGTGTGCTCACCGAGCTTCGTCGCCGTGAATTCTACGAGAAGCCGACTCAGGAGCGTAAGCGAAAGAAGGCCGCTGCGGTGAAGCGCCACCTGAAGCGCCTGTCGCGCGAGAACATGCGCGGCACGGCCGGCGGCGCACCCGCCAGCCCCCCGCCGGCTGCTCCGCCCCGACCTTATTGACCGTTGATGTCGCTTCCTCGGTGTCTCTGAAAGAGCGAATTACCGATGACATGAAGGCGGCGATGCGCGCCGGCGAAAAGGAGCGCCTTGGGCTGATCCGCATGATCAACGCGGCGATCAAGCAGCGCGAAGTCGATGAACGCATCACCCTCGATGACGCCCAGGTATTGAGCGTTCTCGAGAAGATGATCAAGCAGCGCAAAGAGGCTGTGGTGCAATTCCAAGCAGGCAACCGTCCCGACCTGGTCGACAAGGAATCGGCGGAAATTGCCTTACTGCAGGGCTATATGCCCTCGCGGCTGACCGATGGCGAACTCGATGCAATGATCGGCGATGCCCTGGCCGCCACGGGCGCGGCCAGCATCAAGGACATGGGCAAAGTGATGGGCATCATCAAGGCCAAGGCGCAGGGCCGGGCCGATATGGCCGTCGTGGGCGCCAAGATCAAAGCCAAGCTCGGCGGTTGATCGCAACCGGTCCATGGCCGGTCGCATCCCTCAGCCGTTCATCGACGAGATCATCGCACGCTCCGATATCGTCGAGATCATCGGCGTACGCGTGCCGCTCAAGAAGTCGGGGCGCGAATACAAGGCCTGCTGCCCGTTCCATAGCGAGAAATCACCCTCCTTCTGGGTAAGCCCCGAGAAGCAGTTCTATCACTGCTTCGGCTGCGGCGCACATGGCACCGTGGTCGGTTTTCTCATGCAGTACGAGAAGCTCGGATTTCTCGACGCGGTGGCGGATCTTGCGGAGCGCGCTGGGATGGAACTGCCGCGCGAGGCGCACAGCGCCCGCGAGCCCGGCCACGAGGATCTGTATGGATTAATGGCGCGCGCCGCGCGATTCTTCGAGCAGAATTTGGCGGATAATCCCCGCGCGCGTAGCTACCTGGACCTGCGCGGCGTAGACCCGCCCACATGCGCCAAGTTTGCACTGGGATATGCTCCCGACTCCTGGAGCGCCCTGCTCAACCGCTTCGCTACCCAAGAGGACGAGCGCCGCCGGCTGCTGCAGGTGGGACTGATCGTCGAGCGCGATACCCGCGGCGGCCAGGCCCCGGCGGGATTCTATGATCGCTTTCGCGATCGCCTGATGTTTCCGATTCGCGATGCGCGCGGTCGGGTGCTCGCCTTCGGCGGCCGAGTCATCGATCAAGGCGAACCCAAGTATTTGAATTCGCCCGAAACCCCGTTGTTTCACAAGGGGCGCGAACTGTACGGCCTGTACGAGGCCCGCCAGGCCCGCACCGACTTCAAGCGCCTGATGATCGTCGAGGGGTACATGGATGTCGTGCGTCTGCATCAAGCGGGTATCACCTACGCCGTCGCGACTCTGGGCACGGCCACCACTCAGGAGCATTTGCAGAAACTTTTCCGCATGACCAGTGAACTGGTGTTTTGCTTCGACGGCGATCGCGCCGGCCGTCAGGCTGCCTGGCGAGCGCTGGAGAACGCGTTGCCGCTGACGCGCGACGGACGCGAAATCAAGTTCATATTCTTGCCGGAAGGGCATGATCCGGACACCTTGGTTGCAGAGGAGGGCGGAACGGTGTTTGAAAGCCGCCTCAAGAGCGCCTTGCCGCTGTCCGAATACCTGGTGCAGCAATTGCTCGTGCAGGTGGACCTCGCCCATGTGGATGGCCGGGCCAAGCTCGCCGCGCTGGCGGCGCCGTTGTTCGTGCGCATGCCCGACGGCGTCTATCGGGAATTGCTCTTGGACCGCCTCGCCGCCGATATCCGCATGCCCGCCGCGAGATTGCAGGAGCATCTGTTCGCTGCCGCCGGCGGGAGGGCATCCGGCGCGGCGGCACCCGGCGCGGAACCAACGATGCCGAGGCGCGGTCGGATGAGCGCCGGGCGGGGCAAATTGCTCACGCAGGCCATCACCGTGGTGCTGCATCATCCCGCTGCGGCGCGCTCTGCCGGCGATCCCGAGGCACTCTCCCGTGTGCAGGAACCGGGTGCGGCGGTCCTCAAGGAGCTGTTGGAGCAGGCGGCCGCCATGGCGCAGCCCAGCACCGCGATGCTGCTCGAACGCTGGCGCGAACGTGCGGAATATGCCCGCCTGAGCGAGCTGGCCATGGCCGAACCGATGGTGGCCGAAGCGGCGGGTGCCGCCAAGGAGCTGCAAATGGCGGTCGAAAAACTGCTCGAGGCCTACGGGCCTGGCCGCAGAATGGATGAATTGTTGCGAAAGGCAGAGGAAAAGGGCTTGAATTTCGACGAAAAGACGGAATTAAGCTTACTTCTCAAAACTAAGGGCCGCCCCCCGGCACCTTCTTGAACTGGGAAGCATTTGGTGGCTACGAAATGACTGTAATCGTATACTTGTCGGCTTGGCATTAAAACCTCTCGATCATTTATGAGGCGTCCACTTTGATGAAAAAAGCGCCGGCAGGCACAGCGACTCAAATCGCGGACGAGCGTCAGTCGCAACTGAAATTGTTGATCGCGCGCGGCAAAGAGCAGGGCTACCTCACTTACGCCGAAGTCAACGATCATTTGCCGAGCGAGATCGTCGATCCGGAGCAGATCGAAGACATCGTCAACATGATCAACGACATGGGCATCCCGGTATACGAAAAGGCGCCGGATGCGGAATCGTTGCTGCTCACGGACGCCACCGCCGCGCCCGATGAAGAAGCGGTCGAAGAAGCCACCGCCGCTCTCGCCAATCTGGACGCAGAATTCGGCCGCACCACCGATCCCGTGCGCATGTACATGCGCGAAATGGGCACCGTGGAATTGCTGACTCGCGAGGGCGAGATTCGCATCGCAAAGCGCATCGAAGAAGGTTTGGAAGCGGTGAAGGTCGCCCTCGGCAGCTATCCGGGCACCTACGATTTATTGCTGCGGCACTACGAAACGGTGAAGGCTGGCCAGATGCGTCTGGTGGACGTCATCGTCGGTTTCGTCGACCCCAATGCGCCGGACGAAATCGCCCAGCCGCAAAATCCGAAGATGCTGGCGCTCGAGCGCGAGGAAGCGGCGAACGATGATGACGAGTCGGATGGCGATGAGGACGAGGAAGTCATAGATACGGGCCCGGACCCGGAAGAAGCCGCGAGGCGCTTCAACTCAATCGCAAAAATATACCATCAGTTCTTGAATGCGCTCGACAAGCTGGGATCGAAAGATCCGAAGACGCAGAAAATTCGCAGGAAGATCTGCGGCGAATTGATGGAACTCAAGCTCTCGCCGAAGATGTTCGATCAATTGATCGACAATCTGCGCCAGCACGTGACCGAGGTGCGTCTGCTCGAAAAGGAGATCATGTTCCTTTGCATCAAGCAGGCCGGGATGCCGCGCAAGGATTTCATTTCGACCTTTCCGAAGAACGAGACCAGCACGCGCTGGCTCGATAAGCACATCAAGGCCAAGAAGCGCTATTCGGCGCCGCTTGCGCGATTCAAGGATGAGATCGAGCGCCGTCAGAACAAACTCAAGGACCTCGAGGGGTTGTTCCATGTGCTGATCATCGAGATCAAGGAGATCAACCGTGAGGTGTCGATCGGCGAAGCCAAGGCACGCCGCGCGAAGAAGGAAATGGTCGAGGCCAACCTGCGCCTGGTGATCTCCATCGCCAAGAAATACACCAACCGGGGGCTGCAATTCCTCGACCTGATCCAGGAGGGCAACATCGGCCTGATGAAGGCCGTCGACAAGTTCGAGTATCGCCGCGGCTACAAATTCTCGACCTACGCGACGTGGTGGATTCGCCAGGCCATCACGCGCTCCATCGCCGACCAAGCGCGCACCATTCGGATCCCGGTCCACATGATCGAAACGATCAACAAGCTGAATCGCATTTCACGGCAGATGCTGCAGGAAATGGGCCGCGAACCCACGCCGGAAGAGTTGGCCGTGCGCATGGAGATGCCTGAGGACAAGGTGCGCAAGGTGCTCAAGATCGCCAAAGAGCCGATATCGATGGAGACCCCGATCGGCGATGACGAGGATTCGCATCTGGGGGATTTCATCGAGGACACTTCCGTATCCTCGCCGATCGATTCGGCGACCACCGAGTCCTTGCGTGAAACCACGCATTCGGTGTTGGCGCAGCTCACCCCGCGCGAGGCGAAGGTGCTGCGCATGCGCTTCGGGATCGACATGAATACTGACCACACGCTCGAGGAAGTGGGCAAGCAGTTCGACGTGACTCGCGAGCGGATCAGGCAGATAGAAGCCAAGGCGCTGCGCAAGCTGCGCCATCCCAGCCGCAGCGAGCAGCTGCGCAGCTTCTTGATGGACGACTAGGCTCCTAGCCGGGACAATTCATGAACGACAGAGAAGCTGGAAAAAGGCTGGATCGGATAGGTATTTTCCGGAGCGTGAAAAACAGGGCTCGGCGCATGCGCCGAGCGGGTTCGCCAGGGGTGCGACGCATGCGTCGCACGGGTGGCCACGGATGGCCACCCCGGGCTTGCGCGAAGCAGGGACAGCGCAGCGCAATGGCGAACCCCGGCTTGCAGCGATGCAGGATTGCATCGCGTCGCAAGTTTTTCCCGCAGCCTCCAGGGGCGCGACGCATGCGTCGCGCGGGTGGCCATGGGTAGGACGCATGCGTCCTACGGGTGGCCATGGATGGCCACCCTGGGCTTGCGCGAAGCAAGGAGAGCGTAGCGCAATGGCCACCCAGGGCTTGCGCGCAGCAGGGACTGCGTAGCGCAATGGATTCACGGCGGTCCGGAAAATACCTATCCGATCCAGCCTTGGTGCATGCGAATACGGATCGTTCATGAATAGTTCGGGCTAGGCGCTTCGCGCCGAATCTAACGGGGCCGCGGCGGCCCCGCCCTTAAGGTCGGGGGTCGTTCCGACCCCGTTGAAACGAAGCGCATGACTAGTCGACGACCTCCACCGTGAGGTGGCGCTCGCTGCTCAGCGAATTACTGACCAAGCACGTGTGTTCGGCCTTCTCGAGCAGCTTCTTTGCCCGCTCGATATCCGCGCCCGGCGGCACATGGAGCTTGGCGCGCGTCTCGAAGCGGGTGAAGCGCATCTTGCCCTCGACGCGATCCAGCGTGCCCCGCGTGCTCGACTCGAGGCTCACCCACGCGTACTTCGACGCGGCCGCGATGGCGCGAAATGACAGCACGAAGCAGTCCAGCACCGCCGCCGTCAGCAGCCCTTCGGGCGACCACTGATTGCCCGGACCGTCGAACTCCCTGGGCGGCGCCGATTCGATGACCCGCACTCCCTCGGTGGAGAGGGGCACATCCCCGTCCGGGCGTACTGCGGCATTGACTAGGTAATGATGCGGGAAGGGATGCATGAGGTGTCTCCGAGAGTTTTAATTTCCATAAATGGCCGGGACGTCGCCATACTGACGCTCAACCAAGCAGCAATGCAACCGTCAATTCATACACGATCCGCCTGGGGTGCAAGGCCGAACATCTTGAGCTCCCCACCGTGCTCCGATAGTTTGACCATGCGCTCGAACTTCATGCCGATCTTCTCGAGCACCGCGATGGACGCGTGGTTGTCGGGCGCAGTGATCGCCACGATGCGCCGCAACTGCAGTTGCTCGGTGCCGAAGGCGAGAACCGCGGCGGCCGATTCGGCGGCGTACCCCCGCGACCAGTATTGCGTCAGAAACGCAAAGCCGACATCGACGTCCGGCAGAGCCTCTCTTTTCACCAAACCGCAGATCCCGATCGGCAGGCCGCCGTCGAGCAAACTCGCCAGATACAATCCGAAGCCGAACCGACGGTAGCTGTCGATGGGACCTTTCGAAATGTATTCGCGGGCATCGGACAGCGTTCTCACGCCCTTGTCGCCGATGAAGCGCACGAACGAGGCTTCGTTCAACAAGCGCAAGATGAATTCATCGTCTTGCAGTTCGAGTTCGCGCAGCTGCAAACGCTCGGAGCGGATGACGATCACGATGCGCATCCTGGGTCGCACGCAAGCCGGCCGTCATAGGGCGCTGATCGGCGCGGTCGCGGTTCTGGCTTACCTTCCATCCTGGCATTTTCCACTCAAGGCCATCATCGTAAATTCGCGCAATCGCCGTTTAGCCTAACGGTTCCACCGGTGTAGCGCCACTTGGCTGCATAAAGCGCTTGACCATCGGATGCGGGATGTCGTGTACTTCCGGTGACTTCGGCCGCTCGAACACCGCTAAGGTTTGCTCATTAATCATGGCTTCATGGATCAAGGCATTGGGGGTCGGTGTTGCGCTCGTGTGTCTGCTTGGCTCGCTCAACGAGCCGGCATGGGCCGCCGGCGTCAGCGCATATCTGCCGCTCAACCTCGAGCCGGAAATCGAGCGACAAATCGAGCGAGTGCTGATTCTTGCCGACGAGCCCGTGCTCAAGCGGCCGTTTGCCGTGGAACTGGTGAAGCTTGCGTTGCCGCAGGCCTGTAAAATCGACAAGCCGTTGTGTACCAAAGTGCAAAGGTATCTGGAGCGTTACGAGCACGACTACGCTGTGACGCATGGCAGCGCGACTGCGGCGCTTAAGCATGGTGCGGATGTCGTCGTGCCCAACGAGTATGGACTCCCCTCGACCAGCGCCTGGGAGGCATCCGCCCAGGCGTATGTGCAGCCCAGCGACTATCTGCTCGCCAGCGGCGGAGTGGTCGCTTACTCCGGGCGGACCAACCCGACGGGCACTGTGCTGAGCCTCGGCTTCAATTGGGCGCAGCTCGATCTCGGCTACCGCGATCATTGGCTGTCGCCCGCGACCGACAGCAGCATGCTGCTCAGCACCGAGGCGCCAACGATGCCGTCGGTGACGCTGTCGAACTACGAGCCGCTGACCCGGCTCGGGTTCCAGTATGAGTTTTTTTGGGCCCGCATGTCGCAGACCGGCAGCAACAGCGGCGACAGCCTGCCCGGCTACAACATCGATTACAACGGCGTATTGAGCCGCGGCAATCCGCATCTGTTCGTCACGCAATTGTCGATCGAGCCGTTTCCCGGATGGTCGCTCGGCGTCAATCGCCTCCTGCAGTACGGCGGCGGCAGCGGCCTGCCCGATTCGGCGCATTTTGTGGTGGATTCTTTCTTCAAGCCCAGCGGCCAGGTGCAGACGGAGTCCAATACGCAAGCTTCTTACGTCAGCCGTTTCATCTTTCCCGGCAAGACCCCGTTCGCCGTGTATTTCCAGTATGCGGGCGAAGTCAACTTGGATGGCGGGAGCTACTTGCTCGGCGATGCGGCACTCACAGCCGGCATCGATTTTCCGCGGATCTGGCGCCACTTCGATCTGACATACGAGGTATCGGAGTGGCAGAACCTGTGGTACGTGCACAATATCTTTTTGGACGGCACAACCAACGACGGTATTGTGGAGGGCAACTGGGGCGCCCAGGAGCGCGTCTTCGGCGACGGGGTCGGCGCACGCAGTCAAATGATCCGGGTGGGTTGGGAGCCCCCGTTCGGCGGCTACTTGGAGGAGCGGGTCCGCAGTCTCGTGAACCAGGAATATCACGGCGGCGACTCGCGCGTCTATGAGGGTATCCCGGGATATCCGTACCATCACTATTTGGATTTTACGCTGCGCTATTCGCGGCCGTGGAATGGCGTCACCGTCGGCGGCGAAGTACTCGCCGGGCGCGATATCGACGGCCATTCATTCTCTCGCTTGGCTGGTTTTGTACGCTACGGCGGCGATGCGCATAGCCGTGATGACGGCTCGCTGGACGAGGACTCGTATGCCGGCGGCCCGAACGAGCACGGCGCCGAGGTATTCGTCGATGTCGGCGTGAACGCGAATCAGCTTCACATCAACGTGCAACCCGAGTTACCGAGCATCACGACGTCGCTCGGTTTCGGGCCGCATTTTGGCTTGGGTGCCCGCCGCGCCGTCTCCGAACGCAACGATCTCGGCGTGCGCCTCGAAGCCGATGGTGACGTTAACGGTCATTCGCTGCTGGGCGTGCGTGTGGTTGATTACCGGCATCGCTATTCGCAGCACTTCGCGGTCAGCCTGTTCGCCGGCGTCGCCCGTTACGATGTCGCGACACCCGCTTATTCGATGTATGGCGGACTTGGCGCGCAGTGGCGCAATATCCTGCCGAAGTGGGACTTGGGACTGGACCTACGTTATGCGCAGAACGTCGCGCGCGACCGTGTATTGGCCAGCGATCCGCCGGGGACTCGACCGGAAATCTTCTACAAGATAGAAACCGCACTTTTCTATCTGTCGCGACGTTTTTAGGGCAACCCGGAGAGCCGAGACAACCTATGCGCATCATGCACGTCATCCTCTCCCGCGGCTTCGCCGGATCCGAACGCTATGCGGCGGAGCTCGCCTGCTTGCAGGCAGCCGAGCATGACGTCGCGCTTATCGTGCGGCGCACTCACAGGAGCCGGTTCGGCACATCCATTGTCGACGCCCTCTCGAACCGGGTACATGTCGCCACGGTCCCATCCTGGTTGGGCACGCAGCGCTCGGTCGAGCGATGCATTCGTGAATTTCATCCGGACGTCGTTCATACGCACCTGCGCAGAGCCGCACGCATCATCGCGCGCGCGCGGACCGACGCATGTTCGGTCGCGACTCTGCACATGGGAGCCAACGGACCGCATTTTTTCCAGCTCGACGGGCTTATATGCAACGCCCATTGGCAGGTGCGGCAGATCCCGCCCACCTACCAGGGGCAAGTGTTCAAACTCAATCAACTTTTCACTCCGCATCGCCGGCTGGACCCGGCCGAAATCGCCGCGCTGCGCGAGTCTCTCGGCATCGCCCCCGAACAATACCTGGTCGGCGCGGTTGCTCGGCTCGCCCACAGCAAAGGTCTTGACATTCTGATCGAAGCGTTTCGTTTGGCCGACTTGTCCGACGCTCGCCTCGTTATCCTCGGTGAAGGTCGAGAGCGCGGCCGGCTGGAACGGCTGCTCGGGCCGCATATGACGATGCCCGGCTTTCGCAAGAACATTAAGGACTACTATCAGGCCTTCGACTTGTTTGTGTGCCCCTCGCGCCGCGAGCCGTTGCCCCTCGTTATGCTGGAGGCCTACGATGCGGGGCTGCCGATTGTTGCCTCGACCGCCGACGGTTGTCGTGAGCTAATCACAGAGTACGGGGGAGATCTTTTTCCGATCGGCGATGTTGCAGCGCTGGCGGCAATATTGCGCAGCCGCGCTGCAGCGCCGCGGCAACGGCTGGTGCGCGATCTAAGTCCGCATTTCATTGAGAACGTCAATCGAATGATCATCGAAATTTACGATAAATTAATCGCTGAAAGCCGGCAGCAGCTCATCAAACAGGGCCCCAAGGAGGGCCCCAGAGTTTTAAATACCTGAGTTGCCGGTGAACTTTGCGCTGCCGCAGACATCGACCAGCCGTTGCATGAAGGTGCGTGAATCCCCTCCGGCGTGTCGGACCCATCGTACACAAAGTCGCCGCGCTGTCCGATGGGAATGTCGGAACGTGAATGACATCATTTACGTATGGAGCATCGGTGGGGCGAGCGGGTAGGGGTTGATATTCCGGTGAGGCTGACTGCGCAGCCTTATTTCGTGAGAGATGCACGCCTCACTAATTTGAGCCTCAGCGGTGCGTTCATCAATGCCGACTTCGACTTGCGGGTGCTGTCGCGAATTCAGGTCGTCATCGAGCTGCCGCTGCTGTTCAAATATGCGACACCGATAATCGCCGCCTACGTCACCCGGAAATTCAAGGACGGCATCGGCGTGGAGTGGTGCGAATTCGCGCCGCAGGCCGTCATTCAGCTGATTCGCTCCTCATCGCCCAGCCTTGCGCACGCTCGCAGAGCCGGGGCCCCAGCCGCGGCGGCTACTGCGCACCCATCGGCGAGCTTGCACGGCACGTGAATTTGGTGGGCCCGCTCGGACTCGAACCGAGGACCAAGGGATTCACTTCGATCCCGCCGTTTCCGGAGGGAGTGGACTATCTCTTCACCCCTTAAAGGGTGCGGGACGCTCGTGCCTGTTATTAAGCGCAACTTAAGCGCTCAGGTAGTCTCTGCACCTTCCGGCGGTGTACCGCCGGCTTGGCTCAGGGTTGCCATCAGCCAAAAGCTCTAAGGTTTCCCTGAATTCATCCCGTCCACTTCACACCTTACGATGTGAAGGCACCATTAACTGATGAGTCCCCTGCTCTAACCAACTGAGCTACAGGCCCGACGCCGCCCATCGTATCACGCGTCGGCCGCATCGCCCGCCGCCAGGAGCCTGTCTGAGTGAGATCTGCCCGGGCCCGAAGGGTTGGCTCGGATTACTCAGACAGGCTCCTGGTATCGTAGCGCGCTCATGGGCTATCCCAGCTCACCGGTGCTTCCGATCAACGAGGCGCTGCCGCGGTTGGCAGACGCGCTGGCGAAGCGCAATCGCGTGCTGCTTCAGGCTCCGCCAGGGGCCGGTAAAAGCACCATCGTCCCACTCGCCTTACTGGACAGCGCGTGGCTCGGTGGCCGCAAAGTCTTGATGCTGGAGCCGCGTCGCATCGCAGCGCGCGCCGTTGCGAATCGAATGGCGCAACTTAAGGGCGAACCCGTCGGCAAAACCGTGGGCTTCCGCACCCGGCTCGAGACGCGGGTGAGCCGCGGCACGCGCGTCGAGGTGGTGACAGAGGGCATCCTCACCCGCATGTTGCAAGCCGATTCGGAGCTGTCTGGTATCGGCTGCGTGATTTTCGACGAATTTCATGAGCGCAGCCTCAATGCCGATCTCGGTCTCGCGCTGTGCATCGAGAGTCAGCAAAACCTGCGCGAGGAATTACGCCTGCTGGTGATGTCGGCGACACTCGACGTGCAGCCGCTCTCGCGCCTGCTCGATCACGCTCCCATCATCACCGCCGAGGCGCGCAGTTTTGAGGTGTCCACGCACTACGTTGCGCGCCGCGGCGAGATTTCGCTCGAGGTGCAGACGGCGCAGGCGCTGCGCAGAGCCCTCGAGCGGCATGACGGCGATATCCTGTGTTTTTTGCCGGGCGCTGCCGAAATAGGCCGCGTGCAGCGGCAGCTGGAAGGATCGAACCTGGGTTCCGGCGTGCGGGTTCTGCCCTTGTACGGCGAGCTCACCGGCGACGCGCAGGATGCGGCAATTGCTCCCGCGCCGCCCGGACAGCGCAAAGTCGTGCTGGCGACCACCATCGCCGAAACCAGCCTGACCATCGAAGGCATTCGGGTCGTGGTCGACTCGGGATTGCGTCGCTACGCGGAATTTGATCCTGTGACAGGCATGAGCCGCCTCGTGACGGGCAAGGTCTCGCAGGCGGCCGCGGATCAGCGCCGCGGCCGCGCCGGCCGCCTCAGCGCCGGCCACTGCTACCGGCTTTGGTCCGAGGGCGCGCAAGCCTCGCTCGCGCCGCAAACCGCGCCCGAAATCCTCAACGCCGATCTCGCGCCGCTGGCGCTCGAGCTCAGCTGTTGGGGCGCCGCGGACGCCGCCCGCTTGACCTGGCTCGACCCGCCGCCCGCCGCGAACCTGGCCCAGGCGCGAGATTTACTGCGGCAACTCGAGGCGATCGACGCGGCGGCCCGCATTACGCCGCACGGCCGCGCTCTGGCGATGGCCGGAGCTCACCCGCGCTTGGCGCACATGCTGGTCAAGGGACGCGAGTTGGGAGCGCCGCGATTGGCCTGCGATCTTGCCGCCATCTTGAGTGAACGCGACGTACTGCGAGCCGCACCGGGCACACGCGATGCGGATTTACGCCTACGCGTCGGCGCATTACGAGGAACCCTCGCAGGCGCGTTGCCGCCCGGCTTGAGCGTCGACTCGCGCGCTCTGCTTAAGGCCGCACGCAGCGCGGCGAACTGGCGACGCGAGTTGAGCGGGGGCGCAGAGGAGACGGCGGATCCGCACGAATGGACCGGAGTGCTGGTCGGTCTGGCATATCCGGACCGAATAGGCCGCGCGCGCGGCGGCGATGGAAGATATCTGCTGGCCAACGGCAGGGGCGCGCGGTTTGCGGAGCCGCAAGCCCTCGCCAAATCCGAGTTCATCGTAGCCGCGGAACTCGACGCAGCAGAGCGCGAGGCCCGAATCTTCTTGGCCGCTCCGATTCGGCTCGCGGATCTCGAACGGCACTTTGCAGCGCAGATCGCGGATCACACCGAAATCGCCTGGGATGACCGCGAGCAGGCGGTTCGTGCCCGCCATGAGCGCCGTCTCGGCGCGCTCGTGCTCGAATCGAGCGACATCCGCCACCCGGATCCGGTCGCGGTTGAGCGCGCTGCGCTCGTTGGATTGCGCCAACTGGGGTTGGCGGCGCTGCCGTGGTCGAAGGATCTGCGGCAGTGGCAGGCGCGCGTCCGGCTGATGCTCGAGCATGCGGTGCCTGCGCCGGAGCCGTGGCCGGACTTGAGCGATGCCGCCCTGACCGCGACGCTCGCAACTTGGGCGCCGCCGTGGATGTCGGGCCTGGTTCGCCGCGACCATTTTGCACGGCTGGATTTGAACAATGCGCTGCGCTCTCGTCTATCCTATGCGCAGGGCACGATCTTGGAGCGGGAGGCGCCGACGCATTTCGTGGTGCCGAGCGGCTCAAGGATTCCCATCGATTATCTGGACGGCGAGGTGCCGACGCTTGCGGTGCGGCTTCAGGAGATGTTCGGTCTGCGCGCGACGCCAAGCGTGGCGAGCGGCCGCGTGCCCTTGTTGTTGAAGTTGCTTTCACCGGCGGGACGTCCCGTACAGATCACGCGCGATCTCGTGAGCTTTTGGGACCGCGGCTATTACGAAGTGAAAAAAGATCTCAAAGGACGATATCCCAAGCACTACTGGCCGGAGGATCCGTACACGGCGGAGCCGACACGGCGCGCGCGGCCGCGATAGGCGGTGAGGAGAACCGATCGTGATGCGCTCGCCGGGACGATGGATTGTGGAGCTGCTGCTCGGGTTGCTGCGGCAGGGCATGTCGCCGGACCGCCTGGCGCTCTGCGTCGCCATCGGCGTGGTAGTCGGCAACGTTCCGATTCTCGGCATCTCGACGATCCTCTGCGCAGCCATCGCGCTCGCGTTCCGATTGAACCTGCCAGCCATACAAATCGCGCAGGCGGCGATGGCGCCCACACAATTGCTGCTCATCATTCCCTTCGTGCGGCTGGGTGAGTGGTTGCTGCACGCCCCGCACCAGACGATCTCGATCGACGCGGGGTTGGCGCTCATGGCGCAGGGTACCGGACGCACGCTCGTCGCATTACGGGACGCCGTCGTGCACGCCGGCTTCGCGTGGATGCTGGTCGCACCCGTGAGCACTTTTCTGTTCTACCAAATGCTGGCGCCGGTCTTTGAGCGCGCCGCCGCGCGATTCACCGCGCGCAGACTCTAGGAGCCTGTCTAATTACTCAGACAGGCTCCGCGGATCCTTAGGACGCACAACCGTGATCACAGCGGTCCCGCTCGATTTGCAGGGTCGCATGATCGATTCGAAAGCGCCTCTTGAGACTCGGCGTCAACGAGCCCAGCAGCCCCTGGTCCGCGTCCCGGTCGGGCACCACCAGATGCGCGGTCAATGCGACGCTGGTCGTGCTGAGCGCCCAGATATGCAGATCATGCACGTCCGTGACGCCGCGTTGACCAGCGAGATACGACAGCACGGCCGCTGTATTGACGCCCGCCGGAACGCCGTCGAGCGACAAATGCACGGAGTCCCGCAAGAGCTTCCAGGTGCTCAGCAAAATCACCCCGACGATCAAAAGGCTCACCGCCGGGTCCAACCACGTCCAGCCGGTAAACAAGATCAGCAGTCCCGACACCAGGACGCCCGCCGATACGGCGGCGTCGCCCAGCATGTGGAGAAATGCGCTGCGCCTGTTCAAGTCGTCGCGGCTTCCGCTGTGCAGCAACCAGGCGCTGATGCCGTTGAGCACGATACCGGTGGCGGCGACGCCGGCGACGGTCGCGCCCGCCACCGCCCGCGGGGCGGCGATACGGCCCACCGCTTCCCAGGCGATGGCACCGCAAGCCAACAGCAGCAGTACCGAGTTCGTGAGCGCAGCCAACACCGACGAGCGCCCCAGGCCGTACGTAAAATTGCCGCCCGGCGGTCGGCGTGCCAAGAACATGGCCGTCCAGGCGCAGATCAACCCGAGCGCGTCGCCCAGATTGTGGCCGGCATCTGCAATCAAAGCGACCGAATTCGAGAGAAAGCCAAAACAGCCCTCTATGGCCACAAACAGCAAGTTGAGCGTTACCGCGATGCTCATCCGGATATTGACATCCTGGGCTGCCATGCCGTGCGCGTGCCCATGGTCATGGTGCGAATGCGCATGGTCATGGTCCCGGTCGTCGTCAGGTTCGTGATGTTGCATGCGCTCCGCGGATCCTTCAGTTGCTCGAAACCTAAGCTCACCGAAAGCCACCGTTCAGCCGCCCAGGAAGATTTTATAGGCCGGGTTGTCGGTTTCTTCAGTATACGGGTACTGCAACTCATTGAGATGCAAGAAAAAGTCGGTGTGGGTATCGGGCGGCACTTGGATGCCGGCAAGCACGCGCCCGTAGTCCGAGCCGTGGTTGCGGTAGTGAAAGAGGCTGATGTTCCAGCGGGAACCGATCGCCTGCAGAAACTTGAGCAATGCGCCCGGTCGCTCTGGAAATTCGAAGCGGTACAGGCGCTCCTCCATGAGACCGCGGGCTTGGCCGCCCACCATGTAACGGACGTGCAGCTTCGCCATCTCGTTGTCGGTCATGTCGCGCGCCGTGAAGCCGGCGTCACCGATGATCTTGAGGAGCCCGGCGCGCTCGGCTTTACCCTCTGTGGCCAATCCGACAAATACATGGGCGATCTGCGCGTCCTGGTATCGGTAATTGAATTCGGTGACGCTGCGGTTGCCCAACAGTTCGCAAAACCGCAAAAAGGAGCCGGGCGCTTCCGGTATTTCAACCGCCAGCAGCGCTTCGCGCTGCGCGCCCAAGTCCGCGCGCTCGGCCACGTGGCGCAACCGGTCGAAGTTCATGTTCGCGCCGCTGTTGATCGCAATGAGCGTGCGCCCGGCACAGCTCTCGCGTGCCACGTACTTCTTGATTCCCGCCACCGCCAGCGCGCCGGCCGGCTCGGCAATAGAGCGCGTATCTTCGAATATGTCCTGAATCGCGGAGCAGATCTGATCCGTAGTCACCAGCACCATTTCATCGACGTACTGCTTGGCGAGCCGGAAGGCCTCCTCGCCGACGCGGCGCACGGCAACGCCGTCGGCGAAGATGCCGACGCGCTCAAGCGTCACGCGCTTGCGGGCAGTTAGCGACTCGAACATTCCGGCGGCATCCTCGGGCTCCACCCCGATGATCTTGATGCGGGGATACAGCGACTTTGCGTAGGCCGCGATGCCGGCGATCAGTCCACCCCCGCCCACGGGCACGAAGATCGCGTCGACGTCATCGCCGTGCGACTGCCGCAGGATTTCCATGGCGATCGTGCCCTGTCCGGCGATCACGTCCGGATCGTCGAACGGATGCACGAAGACCAGCCCGCGCTCGCGCGCGAGCTCTATGGCAAGCTCATTGGCCTCATCGTAGTCATCGCCGTGCAATACGATTTCGCCGCCCAAATCGGCAACCGCCCGCACTTTGATTTCGGGCGTCGTCAACGGCATGACGATGACTGCGGGAATGCCGCGGGTGCGCGCGCCGAGCGCCACCCCCTGGGCATGGTTGCCGGCGGACGCGCAAATCACCCCGCGTTGCGCGCTTATCGATGAAAGTTGGGCAATCTTGTTGTAGGCGCCGCGAATTTTGAACGAAAACACCGGCTGGAGGTCTTCCCGCTTGAAGAACACACGATTGTCCAGGCGACGCGAAAGGCGTGTGGCCGCTTCCAGCGAGGTCTCGATGGCGGCGTCGTACACTTTGGCTTTGAGGATTCGCTCGACGTAGTTTTCTTGCATGGGCTGCTTGGGTGGTACACACCTACATTAGCTCAAGCCGAGCCCCTAGGGTATGTTTGCCTGAAACTGTGAGACGCTCCACAGCCCCGCAGACACGAGAGGAGTCTGGCCGCAGATTAATTGGGTAACATAAGCGTGATGCGCAAATTGAACTGGTGGCTCCTCGGTCTGGCTTTGGTTTCCCCGGCCGTTTATCCGCTCTCCGGACCGGTCGTTGCGAGTGACAACGTCGAGGCGCGTCTGATCAGCGAGACCGATGCAATCGCTCCCGGCCAATCGATTTGGGTCGCCCTCGAATTCACCATACGCGACGGCTGGCATACTTATTGGCGCAATCCCGGCGATTCGGGCCAGGCGACGAAACTCACCTGGACGCTGCCTGCGGGATTGACGGCGGGAGACATCGTCTGGGGCACCCCCCACCGCTTCGAAATTCCGCCGCTGGTCAATTACGGCTACGCCAAGCAGGCGATGCATCTGGTGCAAATCACCGCGGCGCGCGACCTAAAAACCGACGCTCCGCTCGCGCTCTCAGCGAAGGCGAGCTGGTTGGTGTGTTCCGACGTCTGCATCCCCGAGAGCGCCAAGCTGCATTTGCAGATGCCCGTGAAGCCCTCGGGCGGCGACCTTGACGCCGCCGTCGCCCCATTGTTCGCGGCGGCCCGCAGCGAGCTGCCGAGCCCGCAGCCGGCAGTCACCCGCGCGACGATTCGCGACGGTCGGCTGGTGCTCGCGCTCGGCAAGGAATGGGGCGCAACACTGCCGCAGATCAAATCGTTGACGTTCTATCCCTACGACGAGGGCGCCATCGAATACGCCGCGCCGCAGACTCTGACGCGCCGCGTGGATGCCGTCGAGCTCGAGATGAAACCCGGCTACCAGCCGCCGCAGGGAGGGAGTATTCGCGGCGTGTTGCTCGCGACCGAGCAGAGCGGGAACGACACGGTCGCCGTGCCCATCGAGATCGCCGCGAACCTTGCCGGAGCCGGCGCGGCGGCGCCCGGCGCGCTGCTCACCGCCGCCCCCCGATTCGCACCGAGCGCCGCGGGAGCGGTGCATGCAATCGGCCCGGCGAACGCAGGCGCCGCCGCGCTGCCCGTTCTCGTGCTGCTCGCCATTGTGGGTGGCTTGATCCTGAATTTGATGCCCTGCGTCTTTCCGGTGCTTTCGATCAAGGCGATAGGGTTGGTCGAACAGGCAAAAAAGCACCCTGCGGCGGTACGCACCAAAGGGTTCGTGTTCGCAGCCGGCGTCATCAGCTCGATGCTCGCCCTGGCGGCGGTATTGCTGGCACTGCGCGCCGGTGGTGAACAAATCGGATGGGGGTTTCAACTGCAATCGCCGCTGTTCGTCACGCTGATGATTTATCTGTTGCTGGCCGTGGGCTTGAATCTGTCGGGCGTCTTCGAGGTGGGCGGCGGGCTCGCCGGCGTCGGCGACGGCCTGACCCAGGGCGACAGCTATCGCGCATCGTTCTTCACGGGAGTATTGACCACGTTGGTGGCCACGCCCTGTACTGCGCCCTTCATGGCCGCTGCCGTCGGCGCCGCGCTCACGCAATCACCGCTCGCCGCCCTGGTTATTTTCGCCGCCTTGGGCGCAGGTCTTGCGCTGCCCTATTTGCTGTTGTCGCTCGCTCCCTGGATGCGCCGCGCCCTGCCGAAACCCGGTGCATGGATGGACACACTGAAGCAGGTGTTTGCGTTCCCCATGTATGCATCGGCAGCCTGGCTGCTGTGGGTGCTGGCCCAGCAAACCTCGTCGATCGGTTTGGGCGCCGCTTTGACCGGCGCAATCCTGGTCGCGCTGGCGGCGTGGTCCTACCAGAAATCGAAGTGGACCTCGACCGGCGGCCGCGTGGCGGCGCTCTCCACCACGCTGGCGGCCGTGCTTCTCGCCATCGTGCTGCCGGTACGATTTGCGGGCGTTGCTGCGGCTTCGCTCAATGTCTCCTCGTCCGCCGCAGCGCCGACGGCCGACGCGTGGCAACCCTATGACGCTGCTCGAGTAGCCGAACTCAATGCGCGAGGCCGGCCGTTGTTGTTGAACTTCACGGCGAGCTGGTGCTTGACCTGTCTGGTCAACGAACGCAATGCGTTCGCCGACGCCGCCGTGCAGCAGATTTTTCGCGCCAAGGGCGTCACACTGATGAAAGGCGATTGGACCAACCGCGATCCCGCAATAACCAAGGCGCTGGCAGATTTCGGACGCGCCGGGGTGCCGCTGTACGTCGTGTACAACTCGAAACCCGGATCAACCACGCCGGTCGTGCTGCCGCAGCTGCTCACGGCGAGCGTCGTACAAAGCGTGTTCGCCAACCTACCCAATCGCGGTTCAAAATAACAACTAGAATGGGGTATGGCCCCCGACAACGCCGGCACCGTGTCAGTCATCGATTTTCGCCGCCAGGCCATGGTGCTGCGCTGGCATGTCCTGGGCGGCACTTGGACCGCCTATGACATGCCGCCGTCGCTGGTGCATGGCGTCGCGCTGATACGCGCGGCCCAGCCCAACATTTGTGTGTACGGTCATTCGGGAAGATTGCAGCTGCAGGTGGGGCCGAATCAGTACTCGTTGTCGGAGGGCTCGCCGCGGATCAAGTGCACCCGCGGCGTGGCGAGTTTTGGCTTCCGCAGGCGCTTCACCGTCGAATCCAGTTCCGGCCGCATGCTGTTCAGCCACTCTTACTGGGTCAATCAGGGCGATGATTTCTTCCGCTGGCTCGCAACCAGGGCCCGAGATCCGGACTGGCGCGTCACGATAGGGCAGCAATGGTCGGAAGGCGTTCCCGCAGCGGTGCTGCGCTCGAGCTGAATTCAGCGCCGCGCCGGTGCGGGCGGCATCAGCCCGGCGACCTCGGACTCCGCCAGATAGCGCCACTCGCCCGATCCCAAGGCGCCAAGCTCGATGTTGATGATGCGCACGCGCTTCAGTCGCCGCGCCCTGTAGCCGAGGGCCGAGCACATGCGGCGGATCTGCCGATTCAGTCCTTGCGTGAGAATGATTCGAAACGTTTCGGCGTCGACGCGAGCGACCTTGCAGGGCTTGGTCATCACACCCATGATTTTGACGCCGCTCGCCATCATGCGCAGCGCAAGATCCGTGATGGGACGGTTCACCGTGACGAGGTATTCCTTCTCGTGATTATTCTCGGAACGCAGGATTTCATTGACAATATCGCCATTGTTGGTTAGCAGAATCAAGCCTTCGGAGTCCTTGTCCAGTCGGCCGATCGGGAAAATCCGTTCGCTGTGGCCGATGAGCTCGATGATGTTGTCCTCGATTTGCGGGTCCGTCGTACAGGTGATTCCCAGGGGCTTATTGAGTGCAATGTAAATCTGTTTTTTCTTCTCGCCGATGAGCTCGCCGTCGACGCGCACTTCGTCGCCGTCGGCGACTTGCGAACCGAGCGCGGCGCGAATGCCGTTTAAGGTGACGCGCCCCGCTTCGATCCACTGGTCGGCTTCGCGCCGCGAGCAGGCGCCCGTTTCGCTGATGTATTTATTCAGCCTCAAGAATCCAGCTTCATCCCTTGAGAAAAGCGCTGACCTGCTTCGCCAGCGCCTTGGGAGCTGCGAACAGGTCCGCGCCGCCATCGGTCAGATCGACGAACCGCGCGTTCGGCACCACGCCCTTGCTCCATTGGGTATCGTCCCCCACTCCAAGCTTGGTCCGCAGGACCAGGGTCTCTTGCTTGACCACGGACATGCGATCCATGGGCGGGACCCTCGCCAGCACCAAACGGCGTACCAGATCGGGTCGCGCCGCCCCTAGTTCAAGGGCGACCGCAGCTCCAAAGCCGACTCCCAACAAGTCGATCTGACGCAGGCGCAAGTCGACCACGAGGTCGGTTATGGCGCGGGCGGCATCCCCGAAGGTGAGGCTCGGCGCTGGATCGGACTCCCCGAACCCGGGCAGATCGGGCGCATAAACCGAGCGCTCGTCGGCGATTTCGGGCAGGAATCGATCGAAGGTGCGGCTCGAACCCTCGCTGTGATGCAGGCAAAAGAGCGTTACCTGCTCATTGAATCCACCGGTCGCCGGAAATGCGGTACGCACGTGCAGCTGCCCAAATTTGCAGTCAAAATACGCCCGACGCGTGCGAACTGCGATCGGCTGCGCAGCGGATAACTTAGAGTGTTTGGCCACAGGGTATCTCCAGCCTTTTTATGGATTGCAGCCGCCAAGAATACTAGAACTCATCGAGCGGCTCGCTGCGGCGCGGCTGCACAGCCGCTCCATGTTGTTTTTTTGATACATAAATTATTTTTGCGATTTCTCAGAATTGCACTAGCTTCGTCCCCGGCTCATCGCTAGAGTGTTGCAGGAATGCAATAGGACTTTGGGGGAAGTAAAAGAGACCGATCATCGCGAGAGCGCGACTAAACAAGCGCCACGAATGGCATGGGGACTTGAAAGCCGGGCCGAGGCCCGGCTTTTTTATGGGCGCGGCGATGCGCCGGACGTCGCGCTGGGTGGCGCGCTTGCAGGCGCGGTGGGCGGCTCTCGATCCCACTCTCGAGAGGCTGTGAAGCCGCTCGAGCGGCCGCCTTTGAAGAGCACCAGCTCGACCAGACGTTCACCGTCGTCCGACAAGCTGAAGCGCTGCTCGAACGGCGGCTGATCCTCCTCGAGGTCGCCCGGTTGCACCACCAGCGTCCGCTCGTCCCAGCCGCAACGAGGCGGGGGCACATCTCCACGGCCATGCGAGGGTGCATCGCGCCCCCGCGACCCATCGCCTCCCGGCGGCCGGTGATGCCCTTCTTTTTCGACGGCCAGCCGGCACACACTGCTCCCGCCCCCGACGCTGAAGGTGACTACCCCGCCACTCTGAGTGATGGTCAGATCCTTGCCCGGCCAGCGCAAGGCGTCATCCAATGCCGTCACGGACGGCATAGCCGGGCCGGCGGGACCGGCGGGACCCAACCCGCCGCCCCCGCGACCCCCGCGACCGCCGCGTCCGGTTGAGCCCGTCTGGCCGCCGGCGCCGACTCCGGCTGTTTGAGCAGCCAGCTGACTCTGCATGAGGCGCAGCGGATCGTCGCTGTCCGCTACATTGAGTTTCCAATGGCCGCTCAAGTCGACGCCCGCAGGGGGTGACACGGCGAGCTTCTCGCTCGCGCATGCGGCAAGGACGACCACCGCCAGGACCGTAAGCATTCGCATGGCGCACCTTAAGTTGCGATCCACGCAAGCTTATAATGAACTGGGCGATGTCGGGCAATGGCTGAAAGCGGGCCTGGCAGGGGAGCGCCGGGCGGCGTCTCGTCAGCCTGCCGAGCGGCGCGGCTTCGACGCTGCGCGCAATTCTTTGGGTCCGCAAATCCAGGCGCGTCCCTCAAACGGTTGGAAGCACACACGCAGCGATTCGGTTCTGCGCATGGTTTGCGCCCCGCAGGCAATCTTGCTGTCCGCCAGGTCGGCCTGGATCAGATCGACCAAGTTGGCGCTGGGCTCGCCGTCATCGGTCGGGGGCAGTGCATGGGCGAGAATGCGCGCCTGAATCTCATCGCGTTTCGTTGAATTGCCGAGCACCGCCCGCTTGAATCGATCCAATACGACCAGCACGGAACTCAACGTATTGTCCGTCACATCGCTGGGACGTCCGGTGCCGCCCATGAATTTCAAGTGCAGCAGCCCGCCGACGCCGCGCCCCTCGTCATGCAGGCAGAGTGCAAGGGCGCCGTGCAATTCGGCGACCATGAGCAGGGGTTCGGGCGAGACATGATAAGTGTCCGGCGCGACCAAAACTTCCGTGAGATCTTTTGTCACCCAGTTCGGACCCTATATTGACCTTTGCGATGCTGCACGCAACCGCGGTTTCGCTCTGCCAAGCGAATCACGTTTTGCCAACTCAGGCGGGGCTGGTATCGAGACGTACGGCGCGAAATGAATGACAAAAGGCTTGCGGGTCGCCGCCTGGCGACCGCCTCTGCGGGGCTGGTGTTGAGCCGTTATGAGTTCATGCCCTCCTGTTATTGGCCCTCCGAGATACACGGAGGCTAAAGTGCTCAGCGCATGTATCGGTATGACGTCATCGACGAAACGCTGGTCACTGAGCGCGTCGCACAATTTCGCGACCAGACGCGCCGATATCTCGCCGGTGAGCTCAGCGAGGATGAGTTCCGCCATCTGCGGCTGCGCAACGGTCTGTACATTCAACGGCATGCGCCGATGCTTCGGGTCGCAATCCCCTATGGCCTGCTGTCGTCGACGCAATTGCGCGCGCTCGCGGCGATTGCGCGGCGCTACGATCGCGGCTACGGACATTTCACGACCCGGCAAAACATCCAGTACAACTGGCCGAAGCTCGCCGACGTGCCGGATATTCTTGCCGAGCTCGCGGCCGTGGAGATGCACGCGATACAGACCAGCGGCAACTGCATTCGCAACATCACCTCGGATCACTTGGCCGGCGTGGCACCGGATGAACTCGAGGATCCGCGGCCGTGGTGCGAAATCATTCGACAATGGGCGACCCTTCATCCCGAATTCAGTTACCTGCCCCGCAAATTCAAGATTGCCGTGACCGGCTCGGCGCGCGATCGGGCGGCATCGCTGGTCCACGACGTGGGCGTGCACATCGTGCGCAACACGCAAGGCGAACCGGGATTCGAGATCCTCGCCGGCGGCGGCTTGGGCCGCACCCCCATCATCGGCCAGGTGGTGCGCGAGTTCCTGCCGCGCGAACACCTGTTGTCGTATCTGGAAGCGGTGTTGCGAGTCTATAACCAGGAAGGCCGGCGCGACAATCTGAACAAGGCGCGGATCAAGATCCTGGTGAAGACCTTGGGGCTGGAGGAATTTCGCAGGCGCGTGGAGAGCGAGTGGGAATCGATCAAGGACGGCGCTCTGCGCGTCGCGGAGGCGGATGTCGCGCGCGTGCGCAGTTTCTTCAACCCGCCCGCCTATCGCCGCCTTCACGATACCGAAGGCGCGGCAGGCCGTGACACGGCATTTCGCGATTGGTACCGCTACAACACGAGCGGGCACAAGGTACCGGGCTATCGCGTAGTGTATGTGTCGCTGAAAAAAGCCGATGTCGCGCCGGGCGATGCCACCGATGCGCAGATGGAATTGATCGCCGAGCTCGCCGACCGCTACAGTTTTGGCGAAGTGCGGGTCGCTCATACGCAGAATCTGCTGTTTGCCGACGTCGAACAGGAAGACACCTTCGGGCTGTGGCAGGCCCTGGACCGGGCGGGGCTCGCGACGCCGAATATCGGCACCTTGACCGATATCATCTGTTGCCCGGGTCTGGATTTCTGCAGTCTCGCCAACGCCGGCTCGATCGGCGTAGCGAAGCTCATCAACGAGCAGTTCGATGACTACGATTACGTCTACGATCTGGGCGAGCTCGACGTGAAGATTTCCGGCTGTATGAACGCGTGCGGACATCACCATGTGGGGAACATAGGGATTCTCGGAGTCGATAAGGGCGGGGAAGAGTGGTATCAGATCACCATCGGCGGGGCGGTGGGCGCCGACGCGTCGCTGGGAACCGTGATTGGCCCTTCGGTCGCCAAGGCTGACGTGGCGGAAACCATTGCCCGGCTGTTGGACGTGTACGTCGAACAACGCCGCCCCGACGAGCGCTTCATCGATGCCGTGCGCCGTCTCGGCGTGAGGCCTTTCAAGGAAAGAGCGTATGCCGCGCCGGCTGCTGCGTGACGGTGAGGTCGTAGCGGATGATTGGCGATACTTGAGCGAGGTTCAAGGCCCCGACGGTGGGCCCTTGATTCTGACTTTTGATGAGTGGCTGTCCGATCGCGAACGGTGGATTGCGGACAGCGGACGCCTCGGAGTGATACTGGCGCCGGCGCACAAAGTGGAACTGCTGGCGCGTGATCTCGCGCGGTTCGCTTTGATCGGCGCAGAGTTCCCCGGGCCGAGCGACGGTCGCGGATACACGCAAGGGCGCTTGCTGCGAGAGCGCTGGAAATTTAGCGGCGAATTACGGGCGACCGGCTACGTTCGCCGCGACCAGCTGTTCTTCCTCGCGCGCTGCGGCTTCAACAGCTTCGAACTGTCGGACAGCGAGATCGACGGCGCGAGCACGGCGCTGGCGACGTTCTCGGCCGGATATCAGCCTTCGAACGATGCGGGTCTCGCGGTCAAACTGCAGCACCGTTAGCCGGGACTATTCATGAACAACAGAGAAGCTGGCGGGATTGTCGCGCAGCGGTATGTGCAAATCCTGCAAAATGCGATCGACTTCTTCCTGGGTCTCCGATCTCTCCGTTTCCCGCACCAGTCTGCGCGGTAAGTGTGGCGCAAGCAGTTCTATGAACTCATACATATAGGCGCGCAGCAGAGCGCTGCGCCGAAAGCCGATCCACGTCGTGTGCCCCTCGAAAAGGTGAGCCGCATCGAGTACCGCGAGATCCGCGTCGCTGACCGGGTCCACGGCCAGCCTCGCCAATATACCGACGCCCAGGCCGATGCGCACATAGGTCTTGATGACGTCCGAATCGCGCGCCGTCAGTGCCACGTCGAGCGACAGCCCCGCCGTCTCGAACAGCGCCGGAAGCGAGGAGCGGCCGGAGAAGCTGAAGACGTAGGTGACGATGGGAAACTCGGCGAGTTTCTTCAGAGTCAGTTTGCCCGCCGATTCGAGGGCATGGCCGCGCGGCACGACGACAGCCCGATGCCAGCGGTAAACCGGCAGGCGCACCAAGTGCGGGAAGAGCTCCTCCGATCCGGTCGCAATGGCGAAATCGACGCGATCGCGGGCGACCATTTCCGCAATTTGCTCGGAGGTGCCTTGATGCAAGTGCAATCGCACTTTCGGATATTTAAGACGAAACGCACGAATCACCTGCGGCAGCACGTAGCGCGCCTGGGTATGCGTGGTGGCGATGGACAGCGTGCCGCCATCCGCCTTGCGCAACTCCGCCGACGTTCGGCGGATGTTCTGCATTTCGCGCAAGATGCTGGTCGCGCGCGAGATGATTTCCTCGCCCGCAGCCGTGGTGCGGGTGAGCGCGCGGCCCTCGCGCTCGAATAGCTGAAAACCGAGCTCCTCCTCCAGCAATTTGAGCTGCCGGCTGACGCCGGGTTGCGATGTGTGCAGTTGGCGCGCGGCAGCCGTGATGTTGAGGCCGTTTTCGTGAACTGCCACGAGATAGCGCAATTGCTGGAACTTCATGCGTCTAGCATATAAGAATGTCAATACACGATCAGCTTGCCGCCCACGAGCACCAGTACCGCAGCCAAGAGGAAGCGCAGAAATGTTTCCGGCACGCGGCCGGCGAACTGGCTGCCGACATAGATGCCGGGCAGGGACCCGACCAGCAGGGACACCAGCAGCATCCAATCGACACTGCCGAACAGCCAATGGCCGAGGCCGGCGACCAGGGTGAGCGGTACGGCGTGCGCCAAATCCGAAGCGACGATGCGGCCTGCCGGCAGGCGCGGATACAGAAAGAACAGCGCAGTGATTCCCAGTGCGCCTGCCCCTACGGAGGACAAGGAAACGACGCAGCCCAATACCGCTCCGGTGACGATCGTGAATGCAGGATGACGTCTTTTCTCGGGGTCATGCGCCTTCGAAAACCGGCGCAGATGAGTACGCAAAGCGAGCGCAGCGGCGGTGAGGAGCAGCGCCACGCCGAGCGTAGTGGTGATGATCTTCGAGCCGCCGAGCCCGTTGGTGAAGTAATGCAGACTTAGGAGTGTGAGGACAGCGGCCGGGAGGCTCCCCGCCGCCAACAGGCTCGAGATGCGCCAATCGACGCGGCCCTTATTCGCATGCACAAACGTCCCGCCTGCCTTGGTGATCGCTGCCTGCAGCAGATCCGTACCGACGGCGGTGGCCGGGTGAATGCCGAACAGCAACACCAGTATCGGCGTCATGAGCGAACCGCCCCCAACGCCCGTGAGCCCGACCGTGGCTCCAACGACGAATCCGGCAAGCGCTTGGGCTAAATCGATCATCCGATACTATAGCCGCAACCCGGCGCAGACTTGCAGACCCGCCTCCCCTGGAGCTAGCACGAAAACGCATGTTCTCATAAGCGATAGTTTGTTTCGCCCGGGACGGCGCGATCCTATACTGTTTCGCGCCGGGTAACACCCGCGCCGCAAGATGGGACTTACCGCTTGAATTATCTGCCCGTCTTCTTCGACCTCAAAGGCCAGAAGGTGCTCGTCGTGGGCGGCGGCGCCGTGGCGCTGCGCAAAGTGTCGTTGCTGGAGCGCACGGGTGCTCTGATCACGCTGGTTGCACCGCAAATCGCTCCCGAGCTGATCGAGCGCGCCGCGAACGGCATGTTGAAATTCGAGTTCCGCGAGTTCAGGCCCGCTGATCTGGACGGTGCGCGCCTCGTGATCGTCGCCACGCCGCGCCGCGCGGTGAACCGCTGGATCGCCCAGTTGAGCGAGGCGCGCGCCATCCCGGTGAACGTGGTCGATGATCGCGAAGCGTCGCGGTTCATCGTGCCGGCGATCATCGACCGCGACCCGGTGCTGGTGGCGGTGTCCACAGCCGGCGCCTCGCCCGTCTTGGCGCGTCGCTTGCGCGAGCGCCTGGAGGCGCTCATTCCGAAGCGGTTGGGCGGCCTGGCGTCGTGGCTGCGCGACTTGCGCAACAGCGCCCGCCGGCGGCTGCGCGGTAGCGAGGAACGGCGGCGCTATTTCGAGGCCATCGTCGACGGCCCCGCGGCGCGCCGCTTCATCGCAGGCGATCGGCGCGGCGCGGCGCGTCTTGCTCAGCAGCTGCTGGCGAGCAGGATCGCCGCGCCCCGCGCCGCGGGCGAAGTGACCCTGGTGGGCGCGGGGCCCGGCGATCCTGAGTTGTTGACTTTGAGGGCCTTGCGTGCGCTCCAGGACGCGGACGTGATCCTGCACGACCGTTTGGTATCGGCCGACATACTCGACCTCGCCCGGCGCGATGCGACGCGGATTTGCGTGGGAAAGACGGCCGGCGGTGCCGGCACGGCCCAAGATAGGATCAACGACCTGTTGATCGAGCACGCCCGTCAAGGGCGCCGCGTCGTGCGTCTGAAGGGCGGCGACCCCTTCGTCTTTGGTCGCGGCGGCGAAGAACTCGAAGCCCTCGCACGCGCGGAAATCAATTTCTCGGTGGTGCCGGGCATCACCGCAGCCGCCGGCTGCGCGGCTTACGCCGGCATACCGCTCACCCATCGCGAATACGCCCACAGCGTGAGTTTCGTGACGGGTCACGAGACGCAAGGCGGCAGCGAACCCGATTGGCGCGCGTTGTCGATGCCGCGCACGACGGCGGTGTTCTACATGGGCCTCGCGCGCTTGGATCACATTGTCGAAAGGCTGATCGAGCACGGCGCTCCCGCCGAGCGGCCGGCCGCCCTCGTCGCGCAGGGCACGACAGCGGAGCAGCGAGTGATTGCGGCCACTCTGGTCACCATCGGCGGCCTCTGCGCGGGCGCGAAACTGGCATCACCGGCGCTACTGGTGGTGGGTGATGTGGTGGCTCTGCACTCCACGCTCGCATGGTTCGACACCGGCGCGGCGCTCGACCTCGTCCAGACCGCGTAGCGCCGACGCGGCTCACGCGCAATAGAGGCTCCTACCCGACAGCCTCCGAGAAACCGCGCTCGGCAAGCCACGTGCGGTTGAACAAGCGCGACTGATACCTCGCGCCGCCGTCGCAAAGAACGGTCACGACGGTGTGGCCCGGTCCGATCTGCCGGGCGAGTTTGACGGCGGCGGCGACGTTGATCCCGGACGTGCTACCGAGCAGCAAGCCTTCCTCGCGCAACAGGCGATACACGAAGTGCACCGTCTCGGCATCAGAGATTCGCAGCGCGTCGTCGATCGGCGCACCCGCCAGATTTGCCGTCACGCGTGAGGTGCCTATGCCTTCCGTGATCGACGAACCGCCGTCCGATTTCAGTTCGCCATCCTTGATGTAGTGGTAGAGCGAGCTGCCCGGCGGGTCCACCAGGACGATTCGCACCGCGGTGGATTGGGATTTGAGGAACGCGGCGATGCCCGCCAGCGTACCGCCGGTGCCGGTCGCCGCGCAGAACACGTCGATCTTCCCCGCCGTGTCGCGCCAAATTTCCGGACCGGTGGATTCGAAGTGCGCGGCGCGATTGGCGGTATTGTCAAACTGATTGGCCCAGATTGCATTGGGCAGCTCCTCGGCCAAACGACCGGCCACCTTCTGATACTGGTTGGGGTTGCTGTAGGGAACCGCGGGCACCTTGCGCAATTGCGCGCCCAGGGCATCGATGATCTGATATTTCTCCGCCGCCTGATTGTCGGGCATCACGATGACGCACTGGTAGCCGCGCGCATTGCAGACATGCGCGAGGCCGATACCGGTGTTGCCGGCCGTTCCCTCCACCACCGTTCCGCCGGTCTTCAACGTTCCGCGCTTTTCGGCGTCGAGTACGATCCACTTGGCCGCGCGATCTTTCACCGAGCCGCCGGGATTCATGAATTCGGCTTTGCCGAGAATTTCGCAGCCTGTTTCTGCGCTCAACCGGCGCAGGCGAATCAACGGGGTATCGCCGATCGCGCCTGTGAAACCGTCGCTCATACTCATCGATGGTCCTCCCGATGGAAGCCGTGCATTCTGGCTGCATCCGGGCGAATCCGCAGCAGTTGCGCCATTGCCCGCGCAGCGGGCAACCCACACACGGCGCCGCATCGGCGCCGTTAAGAGTTAAATAAAAAAGAATCCCCGGACTGGCCGGGGAATTCGAGTGGAACAGGTGCAGAGTAATAACCCAACACGTCCTTCGGTGGAAGATACGCGGCACATAAGGTGCACTTACGTTCGACCTTCTTTGAGTTCGGTAATCTGTTGCAATTTTGTAACGTCGGTAATGAGTACTCCGCCGGCAGTGGCAAGAAATGTTACCACCTACTGCAGCCAAAATCCAAGGGTTAAGCGGCTGTAATATGCGCGGTGTCGGGCTCAGTGAACGAATCCCCGCAGTTGTGACATCTACGCAACAGCGGATTTGCGCGGTCGCCGGTTGTTGCGCTCACGTCCAGGTGGATGCTTGGCGGTCGAATTCGGGCGAACTCGCGCGCACTACGCAAAATCGCTGACCCGTGGGAGCTTCCATGACCCACCAGGATTGGACAGCCTGCACTCTCTTGGCGCCCAGCTTCTCCAAGCGGCGCACCTCCGCCTCGATGTCGTTGGTCTCAATATCGAGGTGCACGCGGCTCGGATGGTCCACCTTTTGAACTTCGATGTGCAGGCCGTGATGCGGATCGTCCAACCGCCTGTAAATCTCGCCTTCGCTGCCCGGTAGCTCCCGCGCCGGCATGCCGAGAGCGCTGCTCCAAAATCCGGCGGCGGCAGCCAGATCGCTCGTTTGACAGTCGATGATGAAGCCGGCCAATTTGCTTTTGTGCATTGCTTCCTCCACATTAGGAGAATCGCCATGAAGTATCTGCATACTATGGTCCGCGTCACCGATATCGAGCAATCCTTGAATTTCTATCGAGACGCTCTCGGGCTGATCGAATTATCGCGGCGCGATTATCCCCAAGGCCGATACACGCTGGTGTTTTTGGCCGCCCCCGGCGACGAGAGTGCCCAAGTCGAATTGACGCATAACTGGGATCCGGAGGTGTATGGCGGCGGACGCAATTTCGGGCATCTGGCATACGCGGTCGAGGACATTTACGCGACCTGCAAGCGCTTGATGGACCACGGCGTAACGATAAACCGGCCGCCGCGGGACGGGCGCATGGCCTTCGTCCGATCCCCGGACAACATATCGATTGAATTGCTCCAGCGAGGCGCCCCGCTGCCTCCCGCCCAACCCTGGAGCACCATGCCGAACAGCGGCGTGTGGTAGCCGGAAGGCCGATCGCTCAGAACATCTTCGACGCGTCGGGCGCTGTTATTTCGACCTGTGTGCGCGATGCGATGTGCTCGCCGGTGATCATTTCGTCGTACGCTTGACCGGGACCGACCATCGGATAGACGCCGGCGTCCTGGTCGATCATCACCTCGAGGAACGCCGGCCCATCGAAGCGGATGAATTCCTCGATGACGCGCGGCACATCGGCCTTCTTATCGAGCCGCACGGCAAACCTAAAGCCGTCGGCGAGCGCCGCCTTGACGAAATCCTTGGTGTGCAGGCTCTTGTCGCTGGCGCTCAAACGGCCCTTGAAGAACAGTTTTTGCCATTGCTTGACCATGCCGTCCCCGAAATTATTCATCACGACGACCTTGATCGGCAGATCATACGTGGTGACGGTCTCCAACTCGCCGATATTCATGCGGATGCTGGCATCGCCGTCGACATCGATCACCAGACGATTGCGCTGTGCGAATTGCGCGCCCACCGCCGCCGGCAATCCAAAGCCCATCGTTCCCATGCTGCCGGAGGTCAGCCACAGCCGTGGACTGCGGAAATCAAAATACTGCGCGGCCCACATTTGATGTTGGCCCACCCCCGTCGTGATGATGGCTTCGCCTTGCGTCAGGCGATTGATTTGCTCGATGACGTAGTAGGGCTGAATCAGCGCGCTGTCGCGATCGTAATTCATCGCGTATCGGATGCGCAGCGCATCGCAGCGAGCGCGCCACTCGGACCAATCGTGCCTGATGCCGCGGCGTTTGCCGTAATCGAGCAAACTCGACAGCGCGTCCGACAGCAGCCCGACGTGGCTCCAATCGACTCGCTTGACCTTGTTGATCTCCGAGGCGTCGATATCCAAATGCGCGATGAACTTCGCTCCGGGGGCAAATTTAGGCGGATTGCCGGCCACGCGATCATCGAAGCGCGCGCCGACCGCCATCAGGAAATCGCAATCATCCACCGCGTAGTTCGCAAACGCCGCGCCGTGCATGCCGAGCATGCGCATGGACAAGGGGTGCCTGGTATCGATGGCGCCGATGCCCATCAGCGTCGTGACCACCGGCAACTGAAATTCCTCTGCGAACTCGCGCAAGGTGGGCGAGGCGCAGGCATTGATTACACCGCCGCCCGCATAGATCAGCGGGCGCTTCGCGGCGATCAACGCCGCGAAAAACGCAGCGCATGCGGCATCCGGCAATTTGCTCGCCTCCAGGCGGATCATGCGCTGCCGATAGCCCGGGATCGGCAGCCTGCCCGAACCCTGAAACACGCCCTTCCAGTTTTGCACGTCCTTCGGAATATCGAGCACCACGGGACCCGGGCGCCCGGTCCGCGCGATCTCGAACGCGGTACGCACCGTCGCCTCGAGCTTGGTGGGATCGGTCACCAAGAAGACGTGCTTGGCCACCGCCCCCATGATGCTCGGCACGGGGGCTTCTTGGAACGCATCCGTGCCGATCGCCTTGGTCGCCACCTGGCCGCAAATGACCACAATGGGCACGGAGTCGGCCTGGCTGTCGCGCACCGGAGTCACCGTATTGGTCGCGCCCGGGCCGGAGGTCACCAAGGCGACGCCGACGCGGCCGCTCGCACGCGCGAAGCCCGCAGCCATGAACCCGGCGGCTTGCTCATTGGCCGGAACGACGAGCGGCATCGCGGCCTGGTGGTCCTGGTTGTAGCGGAATACCGCGTCGTAAATCGGCAAAATTGCGCCGCCGCTGTATCCAAAAATCGTGTCCACGCCCTCGTCGGCGAGAACCTGAACGACCATTTCCGCTCCCGTCATACTGGCGCCGGCCAGCGGGTGAGCGGCTTGATTTAACATGTCGAAGCGCTCTTTCACCCACAAAGCCTAGCAGTTCTCGCCCTGGCGCCCAAGTGCCAGCCTCCCGTATCCTTTGCGACACCATGCGGCACCTCATTGCAATACTCCTGCAGAACGAAGCCGGGGCGCTGACCCGCGTCACCGGACTGATCTCCACCCGCGGCTACAACATCGAGTCCCTCTCGGTTGCACCCACCAATGATCCCACCGTATCGCGGGTCACCCTGGTCACCTCCGGCTCCGACCAAGTCATCGCGCAAATCAACGCGCAGCTGCTGAAGCTCGTGGATGTCGTGGCAGTCGAGGACATGACGAGCGGCGATCATCTGGCGCGCGAATTGATGCTGATCAAGTTGCAGATCGCGCCCGAGCACCTCGCAGCGGTCGAGGCGCTGCTGCGCCGGGCGGGCGGCAGAGTACTGGCATCGAGCCCGTCGAGCTACATCGTGGAACTCACGAGCACCGAGATCGAGATCGGCGAGTTCATCGCCAACGTTGCGGCGTTCGGCGATATCGTCGAGGTCGTACGGAGCGGTGTCTTGGGGATTTCCCGTGCGAGCCCGCGATTGCACGTCGTGCGGTAAGCTCGCCCGAGCTGTAAACTGAGGATAATTTTGCGTCATGCCGGAAATCGAGGTCTCACCCCATCACGCAGCCGACCCCGATACCCGTCGAGTCGGGATTCTGGTCGGCGCGGTCGGTATCTTTCTTTCCGTGGTCACCATAGCCTCGCACCGCGCGCATACTCAGGCGGTCATTCACCGCACCGAATCGAACGACCAATGGGCCTTCTATCAGGCGAAAAAAATTCGCGAAAATACCAGCGACGTGGCCTTAGGTTTGGTACAGAGCCTGGCACCCGACCCGGCGAAAGCGGCCGCGTTGGTGCACAAGCTTGAAACCGCGCGCGACAAGTACGCCGATGAGGCCAAAGACATCATGAAAGAAGCTCAAGCGAAGGATGTCAGAAGCGCGCTCGAAGAGCATCGGGCGCTGCGCTACGACATCGGCGAGGGCTTGCTGGAGCTCGGTCTGGTGCTGTGTTCTTTGTATTTCTTGGCGCGAAAGAGTTTCTTTCCGATCTTCGGTGTACTCAGCGCCGTCGCCGGAATCGCCATGGGGATCTCCGGTTGGATGCTGTGAAGAAATGCCTGGCGATTTGGGCGGCAGGTGCGCTCGCCCTGCTCGGCTCGGCGGCGGCGCCGGCCGCAGCGCCCGGTCCCGCCGCCCCAAGCGCGCGGATCGAGGCGCGCTCCTCGGATCTGCTGGTGGTTGGAACGGTGCAAGCCGACCGCATGACGATTCACCTGAGCCGCATCGTCGACAATGCGCCGGTGCGCGATGCCGCCGTGAGCGTTGTATTCAGGGGCATCACGCATGCCACGACCGCCGAAACCGACGGCAGCTACTCGCTGCAGACGCCGGATTTGAGCTTGCCGGGAGCGGCGGCGGTGCAATTTCAGGTGGCGCAGGGCGGCGCGCGCGAGGAACTTAACGGGACCTTGCAGATCGGCGATGCGGCGGATACGCGCGAGCAGAAAAACGGTGCGCGCCAGCTCGGCTGGTGGGTGCTCAATTTCGCGGTATGCGTCGGATTTCTCATGCTGTGGCGCCGGCGCAAGGCCGCGCGCAATGCCGAGACCGGCTCCTAGCCTGCTAAAAGCTCTGGTATGTCTGCACGAGAAATTGGACGTGTTTAATGCCGGTGGTATTGCTGAGCGGAAAGGCCAAATCGACGTGCACCACGTTGCCGAGCCCGCTGCGCGTGTTGCCCAAGCGAAATCCGAAACCCACGTCGCGCAGCAGGCCCGGATCGCTGTTGCCGACCGAACCGCTGCCCCACGTTCTGCCCACATCGCCGAAGATCGCCGCGCCGACGCGCACGAGCCGATAGGGGTACCAATCCATAAACACCCGCTGCTCAACGGTCAATATGGCGCGCGATGTGCCCGACTCGTAGCGCAGCGGGTAGCCGCGCATCCCCGGCATGCCGCTCGTCCCTGTTATACCGCTCGTCCCTGGCATACTGCTCGTCCCTGGCATACCGCTCGTCACTGGCATATCGCTCGTCGGATATTGCACATTGTCTCCCCCGAGCAGAAGCTGCATGTCGGGATCGAGCGAGTCGGTGACGGTTCCCGAGAGGGACGCATAGAGCAGCCAATCCGGCCGCCAGCGCCAGTAATATTTGGCGCCGCCGTCGGTGATCAGGTTGCGCGCGCGGCCGTCCTCGACGCGGGTGGAGAAGTCCCAGTTTAGAAACAGCTGCTGTTCGTCGGGAAGTTCGAAGCCGTGCACCGCGGAGGCGGCCAGCATCAGCGCGTTGGTACGCGCACCGAACACCCCGTTGGACACGCCTATCTGGCCGGTGACTTCCGTGCCGAAGTACAAGTCCTCGGTTCGGCCGATCTCATTCTCATCGCCGACTTTCTTGAAATCGTCCTGCACCACATCGAAGCCGATGAAGGGGTACGACAGGGTGCGGTCGGGCGGCAGGGGCTTTGCCGGCAAGGTGGTAGTCGGCGTGGGGACGAACAGGTTCTGGTTGTAATATATGCCGAACAGCAGCCGCTTGCTCCAACCGTCGACCAAGCCGCTGGAGAGGCCGCCGCTCAATTGGTAGGTCGTTTCATTGTCGTTGAATTGATCGACGATATTGCCCAGGTAATAGCGCGACACGGTGCGATCGTAGCTCAGCGCCGAGACGATGGCGCTCCAGCGCGTATCGAGCGAATAGAAGGGCTGCGCAAACAGCGCGGAGCGCGTGTGCCCGTCGCTCGCATTGACATAGGCCAGGGCCGAGATCCAGCGCGAGCCGAACACGTTCGGATCCGCATAATTTATTGCATTGCTCGTGCGGTCGACGTTGCTGCTGTGGGAAATCTCCACAGTTTTCCCCCACCCCAGGAAATTGGTTTCTTGCAGGTTGTAACTCGTGGAGTTGGCGCCGCCGGCGCGCCCGAACGAGATGCCGGGACTCAAGGTCCAGACATCCTTGGTAATGACCTTGACATCGACCTTGCCGCCGGCGTAGCGCACGGGAACGACGTGGGCGTCATAGATGTAGATGAGCATGCGCAAGTTGCGCTCGGTTTCGGCCAGCTTCTGCGCCCGATAGCGGTCGCCGCTCTTGAACAGCAGCTGCGCCCGGATCGCTCCGGGCCTGGTGCGAATGTGAAAGCGATCGGCGAGCCGGTATAAGCCGCTGTTTTCGCGCGGATCGTTCGGGTCGAATATGTTCTCGATGTCGAGGTCGATGTGGCCGATGACGGCGCCGGCGGCCTCCAACACCTCATCGCTCGGCACATCGGCGGGCCGCGGCTCCTCGATGTTCGTGCGCTCCTTGTCCGTGAGCTTGCCCGCAAACCCCGGCTCAGCGAGGGCGCCGCCGAGAATCGCGAGCGCAAGGTATCGGCCGCCCGGTGAAAGCCTCACAAGGCGGCGTTGTCGGTCTCACCCGTGCGGATGCGCAGTACCCGAAGAATATCGGTGACAAATATCTTGCCGTCGCCGACCTTGCCGGTTTTGGAGGCGCCCACGATCGCCTCCATCACCTGATCGACCAGTTCGTTCTTGACGGCGACTTCGATGCGCGTCTTCGGCACGAAATCGACGACGTATTCCGCCCCACGATACAGCTCGGTATGACCGCGCTGGCGTCCGAAACCCTTAACCTCGGTTACGGTCATCCCCGACACCCCGATTTCCGACAGCGCCGCACGCACATCGTCCAGCTTGAAGGGTTTGATGATGGCTGTGATCAATTTCATTCTAAGACTCCCGAGACTGCGCCGAAGCATTGGGCCCCCGCGCCAATCCTATTACTATTCTACGCAACCGGCACGGCCATATGCGCCCTTGGGGCCCGGTCCGGCCCAGGGAGCCAGGAAACCATGATCTCGACCATCCTCATCATCGGCGGCGGACAGGCCGGCGCCCAGGCCTCGGACACCCTGCGCCGCGAGGGATTCGGCGGTCGTCTCGTGTTGATCGGCGACGAGCCGCAATTGCCCTATCAACGGCCCCCGCTGTCGAAAAAATATCTCGCCGGCGAGCTGGCAGCAGACCGGTTGCCGTTCCGCCATCAATCCTTCTACAACGAGCACCGTATCGAGCTCAAGCTGGGTCTAGGGGTGGTTCGAGTCGAGCCGGCCGCGCGCCGGGTGGTGCTTGCGAACGGCGAGACAGCGGCCTACGACCGGCTGCTGCTATGCGTCGGCGCCCGGCCGCGGCAGTTGCGGTGTCCGGGAGCGGAATTGCCGGGCGTGCATTACCTGCGCGGCATCGCCGATGCCGAAGCGATTCGCGAAGGCCTGAAACCCGGCGCGCGGTCGGTGATCATCGGCGGCGGCTACATCGGTCTGGAGATTGCGGCGACGGCGCGCCAGCGCGGCTGCGCGGTCACCGTGCTCGAAATGGAGGACCGGGTAATGAACCGGGTGGTGGCACCGTGCGTCTCGGAATTCTTCGCGCATGAGCATGGCCTGCAAGGGGTCAGGATCATTTGCAATGCCCGTGTGGTGCGGCTCGAGGGAACGGGACGCGTGGCGGGGGTCGTTTGCGCCGACGGCAGCATCCACGAGGCAGACGTTCTGGTGGTCGGCGTCGGAGCAGTGCCGAACACCGAGCTGGCGAGCGACGCAGGGCTCTCCTGCGAGAACGGCATCGTGGTCGACCAATACTGCCGCACCAGCGACGCAGCGATTTATGCCGCCGGCGACTGCACCAATCATCCGTCGCTGCGGTTCGGCAGGCGCGTACGCCTCGAATCGGTCGACAACGCTTTCGAACAGGCGAAAGCAGCCGCCCTCAATATCCTCGAGCGCCCGGCGGCGCACGACCGCGTACCCTGGTTTTGGTCGGATCAATTTGACAATAAACTGCTCATCGTGGGGTTGTCCCAGGGCTTCGATCGGCAGGTGCTGCGCGGCGATCCCGCCACGCGCAGTTTCAGCGTGTGTTATCTCAAAGGCGGCGAACTGCTGGCCGTCGAGGCCGTCAATCATTCCAAGGACTACATGGCCGCGCGCAAGCTCATCGCCGAGCGCGCCCGTCCGAATCTCGACAAGCTCGCGAACCCGCAAATCGCGTTGAAAGAAGCGATTTGAAGTCAGCCTACCCCGGCAGCAGCGTTAGCGCGAGCTATTCATGAACGATACGCATTCTCACGCACCAAGGCTGGATCAGATAGATATTTTCCGGACCGCCGTGAATCCATTGCGCTACGCAGTCCCTGCCGCGCGCAAGCCCGGGGTGGCCATTGCGCTGCGCTCTCCTTGCTTCGCGCAAGCCCTGGGTGGCCATCCATGGCCACCCGTAGGACGCATGCGTCCTACCCATGGCCACCCGCGCGACGCATGCGTCGCGCCCCTGGGGGCTGCGAGAAAAACTTGCGACGCGATGCAATCCTGCATCGCTGCAAGCCGGGGTTCGCCATTGCGCTACGCAGTCCCTGCTGCGCGCAAGCCCGGGGTGGCCATCCGTGGCCACCCGTAGGACGCATGCGTCCTACCCCTGGCGAACCCGCTCGGCGCATGCGCCGAGCCCTGTTTTTCACGCTCCGGAAAATACCTATCTGATCCAGCCTTTTTCCAGCTTCTCTCTTATGAATAGTCCCGGTTAGAAGGCACGGGGCTAGTCGAAAACGATCAGTAAATCCTTGGCATCGACTTGCAAGCCGGGCGTGACCAAGACCTCCTTGATGACACCGTCCTGCTCCGCGCGCACCGTGGTTTCCATTTTCATGGCCTCCAGCGTCAGCAGCACATCGCCGCGAACCAGGTGCTGACCGCCATGCACCGAGACCGTGCCGATCGTACCCGGCATGGGCGCGCCGACATGCTTCGGATTACCCGCTTCGACTTTTCGCGGCGGCGCTCGGTTGGCGACTTGACTGCGATCCGCCACGCGAATGGGGCGCGGCTGACCGTTCAACTCGAAGAACACGGTGCGCGTCCCGTCCTCGTGCGCATCGCTGGTGGCGAGATACCTGACGATCAAGGTCTTGCCGCGCTCCAGGTCAATGTTGATTTCCTGGCCCGGCTGCATCCCGTAGAAAAACACGGCCGTCGGCAGCGTGCTCACGTCGCCGAACGCGCTGCGTTCGGCCGCATACTCCGCGAATACCTTGGGGTACATGAGATGGGAGGCGAGCTCGAACTCCGTGATCGGCCGGCCGACCTTGGCCTGCGCGGCTGCCCGTTCCGCCTGCAGGTCCACGGCTGGCAGCAATTCGCCCGGTCGCACGGTGATCGGGGCTTTGCCGCCCAGCACCTTTTTCTGGAGCGCGGAGGGAAAGCCGCCGGGAGGCTGGCCCAGCTCGCCGCGGAAGAATTGCACCACGGATTCGGGAAACGCAATTTCCACTGCCGGGTCGAGGACCGCCTCCCTCGTGAGCCCGCTGGTGACCATCATGATGGCCATATCGCCGACCACCTTGGACGTCGGCGTAACCTTGATGATATCGCCGAACATCTCGTTGACTTGAGAGTAGGCAAGCGCCACCTCGTGCCAGCGCTGATCATCGATGCCGAGCGATCGCGCCTGCTCGCGCAAATTCGTGTACTGGCCGCCCGGCATGCCATGCACATAGACTTCCGAGGCGCCGGCGCGAATGTCGCTTTCGAATGCCACATAGCCGTGTCGAACTTGTTCCCAATACTGCGAGATCGTGCGCATAGCATCTGGGTCCAGCAGCGAGTCGCGCGGCCCGAATCGCAGGGCTTCGACGATCGATCCCAAATTGGGCTGCGACGTGAGACCCGAAAGGGCGTCGATGGCGCCGTCGACCGCGTCTGCGCCGGCCTCGACGGCGGCGAGCACGCTCGCGGCCGCGATGCCGCTGGTGTCGTGCGTATGGAAATGAACCGGCAGGCCTACTTCGTCCTTGAGTGCGCCGATGAGCGCGGCGGCCGCGCGCGGCTGACACAACCCCGCCATGTCCTTGACGGCGATCACATGTGCGCCCATGGCCTTCAGTTCCTGGGCGATCCTGAGATAGTAGCGAAGATCGTATTTCGTTTCCCGCGGGTTCGATAAATTACCCGTGTAGCAAATGGCCGCCTCGCACAGCCGGCCGGTGGCTCTGACCGCTTCGATCGCCACCTGCATGTTCTGCACCCAATTCAGGCAATCGAACACTCGAAAGACGTCGATTCCGCCCTCGCTTGCCCGCGCGACGAAGTGCCGCACCACATTATCCGGGTAGTTCGTGTATCCAACCGCATTCGCCGAGCGGAACAGCATTTGCAGCAGCACATTCGGCAGCGCCTCGCGGAAACTCGCGAGCCGCGCCCACGGGTCCTCCTTGAGAAACCGCAAGGCGACATCGAAGGTGGCGCCGCCCCAGCATTCCACCGAAAACAATTGTGGCACGAGGCTCGCGTAGTAAGGCGCAATCAACGCCATATCGTGCGTTCTAACGCGGGTGGCCAGCAGGGATTGGTGCGCGTCGCGCATGCTGGTGTCCGTCAGCAGCACGCGCTCTTCGCGCAGCATCCATGCTGCAAACCCCTCCGGTCCGAGTTCCTCGAGCTTCTGTTTCGTCCCGGGCGGCGGCGGCGGCAGCGGCACGCGCGGCGCGCGCGGGAATACCGGCATTTGCGGCTTGGCCTCTCGCCCCTTGACCCCGGGATTGCCGTTGACGATCACGTCGCCGATGAAACTCAAAAGCCGCGTCGCGCGATCGCGCTTGCGCGGGATGTGAAACAGCTCGGGAGTCTGGTCGATGAACTTGGTCGTGTAGTCCGCGGCTGCGAAGCGCGGATGCATGATCAGTTGATCGAGAAAGCGCAAATTCGTCACTACACCGCGAATGCGGAATTCCCAGAGCGCGCGATGCATGCGCGCGATGGTCTCTTCGGGCGTCGGCGACCAGGCAGTGACTTTCACCAGCAGGGAGTCGTAGAAGCGCGTGATGATGGCGCCCGCGTATGCGGTTCCCGCGTCGAGCCGGATGCCGAAACCGGCGGGGCTGCGATAAGCGGTGACGACGCCGTAATCCGGCACGAAGTTGTTTTCCGGATCTTCGGTCGTGACGCGGCACTGCAGGGCGTGCGCATTCACGCGAATATCCTCCTGGCGCGGCACTCCGCTCTCAAGCGTGCCGATCCGCGCGCCGTCGGCAATGCGAATTTGCGCCTTGACCAGATCGATGCCGGTCACGCACTCCGTGACGGTGTGCTCGACTTGGATGCGCGGGTTGACCTCGATGAAATAGAATTTGCCGGTGTCGGCATCCTGCAGGAATTCGACGGTCCCGGCCGCTCGATATCGAACCGCGCGCCCGATCATCAAGGCCGCCTCGCAAAGCTCGCGTCGCGCCTCGACGCTCAAGAACGTCGCCGGTGCGCGTTCCACGACCTTTTGATTGCGCCGTTGCACCGTGCAGTCGCGTTCGTAAAGATGCACGAGATTACCGTGGCAGTCGCCGAGGATCTGCACTTCCACGTGCCGCGCGCGCCGGATGAGCTTCTCGAGGTAGACCTCGTCCTTGCCGAAAGCCGCCTTGGCTTCGCGCCGCGCGGCCGCGACGGCTGCGATGAGCTCCCGGCCGTCCTCGACGATGCGCATGCCGCGGCCGCCTCCGCCCCAACTCGCTTTCAGCATGAGGGGAAAACCGACGGCAGCGGCCATCTCGAGAACCTGCGAGTCGTCGGCCGGCAACGGCGGTGTGGCCGGCATCACCGGGACCCCTGCACTCGCCGCAAGGTTGCGCGCCTCGATCTTGTTGCCGAGCCGGCGCATCGTGTCGGGCAAAGGGCCTATGAATAAGATCCCCGCCGCCGCGCAACTTTCAGCGAATTCGGGACTTTCGGACAGAAACCCATAGCCGGGGTGTATGGCATCGACGCGTGCCTCGGTCGCAATGCGAATGATGTCCTCGATGTCGAGATACGCCTCGACCGGTCCCTTGCCGTTGCCGACCAGATAGCTCTCGTCGGCCTTGGTCCGGTGCAGCGAAAAACGGTCCTCCTGGGAGTGGATTGCAACCGTGCGTATGCCGAGCTCGGTCGCAGCGCGCATCACGCGAATGGCGATTTCGCCGCGATTTGCGATGAGCAGGCCTTTGATCGCGCCCGTCTGGGGGAATGGATTCATCTGCAAATGATGATAGCCTTGCGGCGAACCACCGACCAGAGGATCAAACCCATCAGATGTTCGGCCTAGCGATTCACGGCGGCGCCGGCACCCTGCCGCGCGTCGATATGAGCGCTGATCGAGAGCAGCTGTATCGCGCCGGACTTGCCGAAGCCCTTAGCGTAGGCTTCGCCGCTCTCGAGGGCGGCGGCACGAGCCTCGATGCGGTCACGCGTGCCGTCGTGGTGCTCGAGGACAATCCCTTGTTCAACGCCGGACATGGCGCCGTGTTCACCCTCGACGGCCATAACGAACTCGACGCCTCCATCATGGATGGGACCACGCTCAAGGCCGGGGCGGTGTGCGGCGTGCACCATATTAGGAACCCGGTCGAACTCGCGCGCGCGGTAATGGAGCACTCGGAGTACGTCCTGCTGAGCGGTTGCGGCGCCGAGGAATTCGCCCTCTCTCGAGGCTTTAAGTTCGTGCCGCGCAGTTATTTCTACACCGCGGCGCGATGGCGGCAGCTCGAGCGTCTGCGCAGCGGCGACGGCCGGATTTCGCCGTCGACCATATCGCAGGTGGGCACCGTCGGCGCAGTCGCTTTGGACCGCCGAGGCCGGCTGGCAGCCGCCACTTCGACGGGCGGCCTGACCGGCAAGCGCTACCAGCGCATCGGCGATTCACCGATCATCGGTGCGGGAACCTACGCCGATGACCGTGCCTGCGCCGTTTCCGCCACCGGACACGGGGAAGTCTTCATTCGCGCCGCGGTGGCTCACGATATTTGCGCGCGAGTGCGTTTCGGCCGCCGCAGTCTCGCGGCGGCCGTTCGTGAGGTGGTGCTCGAGGAACTGCCTGCCCTGGGCGGCGAAGGCGGGGTCATTGCGATAGACCCTCAGGGCCACATCGCGATGGAATTCAATTCCGAGGGAATGTTCCGCGCCAGCAGAATCTGCGGAGAAGCTCCGCAAGTTGATATATATCGCGTACCCTGAGGCCGTCCGCAGCTAGGAGCCTGGGGCTCGATGTGCGGCCCGGCGCCTTACCCGGCGCGCTGCCCGCGGCGCTTGTCGAAGCGACCGGTTCGCAGAGTGTGGTACTCCGCCTCCATGACGACGACGCGGTTCCTGCCTTGTTCCTTCGCGCTGTACAACGCCTCGTCCGCGAGTTGGATCAGCCCTTCATGCGTGCGGTTCGCGCCGGGAAGAATGAATGCCGCGCCGATACTGAGCGTCAACCGGCTGGCCACCCTCGAGGCTTCGTGCGGAATATTCAGTTCGGCGATGGAGCGCTGAATGCGCGTCAGCACCTCCGCCACGTATTCGCGGCTTGCCTCGTATAAAACGACCGCGAACTCTTCCCCGCCATATCGGGCGACGAAATCCAAGGGGCGACGGGCGCATTGGCTCAAGGAAACGGCAACCGCGCGCAGGCACTCGTCGCCCGCCTGATGGCCATAGCGGTCGTTGTAGTCCTTGAAACAATCGATATCGACCAGCACCACGGCGACCGGCTGGCTTTCGCGTACCGCCTGGTGCCACGCGCGCTGAATGTGTTGATCGAACATGCGGCGGTTTTGAATGCCGGTGAGGCCGTCGCGAGCCACCATCTCCCGCAACAGGGCGGCCTCGAGAAAGCGCAAGCGGCTGGTTTTCTCGTGCATGTAGACGACGGATGCACAAAATAGATTGACCGCCACGATCAACAGCGCATGGTAGCCGAACTCGCGGCCCGGCAATTGCAGCGCGGTTCCTGCGGCCAGGTAGACGAACGCCACGATGACGTTGGCGGCCAGCGCGTGATAGAAGATCAGTCCGCCCATGAAATAGATGAAAATGACGGTCAATACCAGGCCGGGAAACAACATCGAAACGCCGGCGAGCGTCGTAATGAGCTCGATGGCCACGACGCTCAACCCCGCCAAGGTGATGGCGGCCAGCGCGAGCGGCGGATAGATCCGGTGCCGGCGCGCCGCGAAACTCGCGGCAAAGCACAGCAACAGCAGCGGGACCATCACCAGCATGTGAACCATGCTGGGAATGCGGTTCAATTCGGGGCCCAACACCGTTGCTTCCATCGCCGAAACGGCGATGATGATCGTCACGCCCAAGCACAAGTTGACACGGATGTGGCGGAAATTCTCGTCGAGCACGGTCTGCCTGAATTCGGGCTCCAATTCGGCATCGAACGTGAGCCACGGAAAACCCGCCTTGAGCTGCCGCGCATGCGGCAAGTCCGGCAGATCCTCCCCTGGAAATCGGTTGCCCATGATCATCGTTTTTCACCCTGCCGCCCGCGCGCGCCCACTCAAATGAATTGGACCATACGTCGTGGAAAAAATAGCGAGCGTTGCGTCGCGCTTTTCTTTAAATCCGCCGAACGCGGCCCGCGGCCCGCCGGCTGCGTCAGTCCGCGAGATAACGCGCAAGATAAGTATCGAAATCCGTCTTATCGGCGGCCTCTATCCGCACCTGCTCCTCGTGCGACTCTCGCGCCGCGGCGGCGAATTCCGCCAATCGACGCTCGTTGGGCGGATAGAGGTCCAAAAAGTAGTCTTTGTGCATCTTCGACATGCGCCGCGCGAGGTGAAAGAACGAGTCGCCGCTTTGGCGCATCTCGGCGAGCAGGCGAGCGGAGGGGGTGCGCTCGACGTCCTCGATCTTGGCGCGCTGCTGCTCCAGGGCGGCCGCATACGGACGCGCCAGCTCCCCGTGATCCAACATCTCGCACAGGCCCTGCATCGAATCGAGCAGCTCTCGGGCCCACTCGGCCATCGGAAACTCGCGTCCCTCGCGGCTCAGCCTGAGTGCGGGTTCGCGACCGCGCCGCGCCACCCGAAGGTGGTTTTCATCCAGAGCTTCTTGCTCGCCGCGACCGATGGGCTCGCTGTCGCGCAGCAGGCAAAGGGCGAGAAACGCCTCGAGAAAGCGCAGCTTGTTTTGGTTGACCCCGACCGGATCGAACGCACTGACGTCGAGCGCGCGGACTTCCACGTATTCCACGCCACCGCGGCGCAGCGCTTTGGTCGGCCTCTCACCGGACCTCGCGATGCGTTTGGGCCTGATGAAACTGTAGTATTCGTTTTCTATCTGCAATATGTTGGCGTTGAGCTGCAGATATTCGCCGTTGACCTTCACGCCGAGCTTTTCATAGGGCGGATAGGCAGTGCTGATGGCCCTGGAAAGATCACGAGCGTACTCCTCCAAACTGTTGACCGAGACGCTCACCTTCGCCTGCGTCTTGTTGCGATAGCCGATGTCGCTCATGCGCAGCGACGTTGCGTAGGGTTCATAGACGGTATCGTCGTCGAGCGCCGGCAAACTGATCTCTCGTCCCGCAAAAAATCCCTTGGATACCGCCGGCGAGGTGCCGAACAAGTACAGCACCAACCAGCCGAAGCGCCGGTAATTTCTGAGGACGCCAAAGTACTGCTCGGAAACGAAGTCCTGGTGCGGCTGATTGGATCGATTGAGGGACTCGAGCGCAGCCCACAGATCGGCGGGGAAAGAGTAATTGAAATGCACGCCGGAGATCGCCTGCATGATGCGCCCGTAGCGCATGCCGAGACCGTGACGGTATATGGTCTTCATCTTGCCGACGTTCGAGGTTCCGAATTGCGCGAGGGGGATACTGTCATCGCCGGCGATCGAGCAAGGCATGCTGGTCGACCACAGCAGCTCATCGCCCAGATGCCGATAAACGAACTGATGGATGTCGCACAGATACTGCAGCAATTCCCACGTCTCGCGGAAAGGGGGGGTGACCAGCTCGATCAGCGCCTCGGAAAAATCGGTCGTGATGTTCTCGTTCGTGAGCGGCGCACCCAAATCGGCCGGGTGACGCGTCTGCGCGATTTCGCCCGCGGGCGACACGCGCAGCGACTCCTTCTCGACGCCTTTGCGCCCGCCGCGCAGCACCGCCCGGTCACCCGAATTGACGAGTCCCGCCAGCCGGCGCTCGAATTTCCTGTCGATCGCGTTACGCACGTGCCTTAAGGTAGCTCGGCAACGACTTCAATTTCAACGAGGAAGCCCGGATCCACGAGGCGCTGGACCTGTACCCACGAGACCGTCGGCAAGCGTTCCTTATCGTAGTACTCGAAGCGCAGGTCCGACGCTTTGAGCAGGGCGTCCATATTCGTCGTGTAGATCGTCTCTTTGACGATTTCTTGGAAGTCGGCGCCATGCGCGGCCAGCGTGCGCCGTATGTTGGCGTAGGCGGCGCGCATTTGTCCGGCCATGTCGCCCGGTGCGACCAGCCGCCCGTTCGCATCCACTGCCACCGAGCCGGATATATAAAGCGTCTTGTCGATCAGTACTGCCTGGGAATAGCCGAAGTCCTTCTCATAACCGTTCAGGTGAAACACTTGCTTGGTCCGCGGCGCAGGGGATTGCGGCTCGCGCTCGCAGGCCGTCAGCCAGAGCGCCGACACGGCGCAGACGATTTGAATGGCCCGGCAATTCATCCTCACTCCCCCCGCTCCGATCCGCCGCTCTGACTCGGGGCAGGGACCGGTCCGTGCCGCTGCACCGATTCGGCGCGAGCTCGCAGAGCACGCAGCATTTTGGGCAAATCGTGCCTCAAGGCAAGTCTGACGATCCACTTCGGAACCCAAAAGCCGGGCACCAAATCCACGGTGTAATGCGCGATGGTGTAGTCACCGTCGCTCTGCAGGTACCATGAGCCCTTGAGCACGCTCAAGTTCCCCGATATCCGCTCGATCGAGATCCGCGCCGGCTTATCGTAGGTCGCTCGAATCTGATAGGTCAGTTGCGGCACATACCAGGAATAATCGAGGACTTGACGAATGATTTGCCATGACTGGTCGGGCGCGGTCTCGAGCACATCGCACCGAACGAGCCCCGGCACGAGATTGACCGCCTCGGTGCAGCTCTTGATCAGCGACCAAATGACCTCCCGGCCCGCGTGGATTCTCACGACTGCGCTTGCGTGGCCGCTCTGGGCCGCGGGGTCAAGCACCACCCCCACGTCGATGTCGCCGTGCTGTTCGGCCTCCGTTGCGATGTCCGCGCGGCTGCCCGAGCCGAACGCAAGCAGCAACAATGCAAACAGGATGGATGGGAGCGGATTAATGGAGGCCGTCCAGCCAGCGTTTGACTTTGGACTCCAGAATGTTCAGCGGCATCGCGCCGTCCTTGAGAAGTTCCGCGTGAAAGGCGCGAATATCAAAGCGCGCGCCCAAGGTTTGCTCAGCCCGCGCGCGCAAGCTCGAAAATCCTCGTTCGCCCATCGTGCACGCCAGTGCCTGGCCGGGCAACGCGATGTCGCGATCGACCCTCTCGCGCACGGCTGCCTCGTCGATCGGCAGCTGCGCATGCAGGTAATCGATCGCCTCCTGACGGGTCCAGCCCTGCGCGTGCAGACCGGTGTCGATCACCATCGCGGCAGCGCATTCCAATTGGCCGAGCAGCGCCGCAAATTTCGATTCTGTGTCGCGGTACAGTCCCAACTCCTCGCCCAGCGATGCTGCATACAGACCCCAACCTTCGACGAACGCGGGATCTCCGCCGAATCTGCGGAATCTCGGTAAGTCCGAGCGCTCCTGCTGAATTGTAAGTTGATAATGGTGTCCGGGGTCTGCTTCGCGAAGAAAGCCCGCCGCCTCTGCCGTAATCGGCTGCGCCGCTATCCCGGCCGCATTGACATAGAGAACGGCCGGGGTCTTTCCATTCGGCGTGGCGCGTTGGTAGGACAGTGCCGGCGCGGTCCCTTCCCGAAAAGGCTCGACGCGGCGGATGGCGAAATCAGCCTGCGTCTCTTGGGAAAACAACGCAGGCAGCGCCGCTGCGACCTTAACTTTGAGATCGTCGTAGTAACTCAGCAACTCATCGGGTGTCGAGTAGAACAAATGCGGATCGCGGCGCATGGTCTCGTAGAAGCCTTGCACATTGCCGGCGAACGCGGTCGCGGCGAGCAACGTGCGCACTCGCCCGTGCAGGCGCTCGACTTCCGCCGCGCCCAGTGTTTGGATGTCGGCCGGCGCCAACGCGGTACCGGTTTCTCTCTTGATCAGAAAGGCGTACCAAGCCACCCCGAGCGGCAGTTCCGAGAGGCCGGTGCCCGCCCTCGCGCGGGGCAGATACTCGTCGCGCAAGAAATCGTGCAGGGAGCGGTACGACGGCAGTATCTTGTCTCTGACCGCGGCGCTGATCGCCACCGAGAGCCGGTTCCGTTGCGCATCCGCGACGGTTGCGGGGATGGAGCGAAGCGGCTGATAGAACACATTGACCGGTGTGTCGGCGCCCAGAGCGGCCAGCAGGGGCAGCATCTCCTCGACGAGCACGCGCGGCAGCGCGTAGCCGCGCCGGATCCCGTCTCGCATGTTGACAATGGCCTGATCGGTCCAGCGGACGTAGGCGTCCGTTCTGGCCTGCCAATGCTCGTAATCCTTCTCGCTCAGGATCGCGTATTGGCCTGCTCCCGTCCCGGCCTGCGCGAACTTGAGCGGCATCGAGCTGAACGGATTGACAGGGAAAAGTTCGGAAGGATACGTGAAACCTTCGATGGCCAGCTCGCGCTCGCGCCTGAATATGTCGTAGGTCAGTCGTGAGTCGACGTCCAGGCTCAGCCGCGGCACAGCGAGCACGGCCGCGAGATAGCGACGCTCGAGCGCCAGCGAATCGGCGAGAAATTGCGGGGAAATGTCGTATCCGCAGGCGCCATCGTAGCGAGTCGCGGCGCCCTCCGGCATTTTCTGCGGATTGAGCAGCAGATATTCGTCCCAATAATGCTCGACGAGGCGAGTCAGTTGATCGCGGGGTGAGAGCGAGCTCGCCGGATGGAATGGCGGCGGCGGGGCCGCGGCGCCGCATGCTGCAAGAATCAGGACGGCGAATCCGGGCGGCGCCGCATGCAAAAAACGGATCATGAATCGATTATAAGCCGCCCGCCAGGTTCATAATGCGGAGCTTCGGAATTCTCGTCGCCAGATATCGGGGAGATAGTCGTATGTTGGTCGGAGCAGCACCGCGGCGCGTCGCCATAGTCGGCGGGGTACGCATTCCGTTCGCTCGCGGCAACGGAGCCTATGCACAGGTTGGAAATCAGGAGATGCTCACCGCGACGCTGCGCGGTGTGGTCGATCGCTATGGCTTGCAAGGCCAGCGCATGGATGATGTTGCGGCCGGCGCGGTCATGAAGCACCCGAGCCAGTGGAATCTGACGCGCGAATCGGTGCTCGGCTGCCGCCTTGCCGCCGAGACGCCCGGACTCGATGTGCAGCGTGCCTGCGGGACCAGCCTGGAGGCCGCGATCCTCCTCGGCAACAAGATAGCGCTCGGACAGATCGACTGCGCCATTGCTGCCGGTGTGGACACAGTGAGCGATCCTCCGGTGGTCTACCCCAAGGTGTTTCAACAGCTCTTGCTCAAGAGCTATCGCGGCAAGACCGCGAGCGAACGGCTCGGCCCCTGGCTCGGACTGCGCTTGAGGCATTTGCGGCCCGTGCTGCCGGGCGTTACGGAGCCGCGCACCGGTCTGTCGATGGGCGAGAGCACCGAGTTGATGGTCAAGACGTGGGGCATCACCCGCGCCGACCAGGACCAGCTCGCGTTGGAAAGCCACCAAAAGGCATCCGCCGCGTACGCCGCCGGCTTCTATCAGGACTTGGTGCGCGAGTATCTCGGGCTCACGCAGGACAACAACATCCGCGCTGACACGAGCCTGGAAAAGCTGGCGAAATTGCGCCCGGTCTTCGATTCCTCCGGCGCGGGCAGCTTGACGGCGGGGAATTCGACGCCGATGACCGACGGCGCATCGGCCGTGCTGCTCGCCTCCGAAACGTGGGCGCGCGAGCGCAATCTGCCGGTGCTCGCTTACTTAGCCTACGGAAAGGTCGCCGCGGTGGACTACATCGAAAAGAAGGAAGGACTGCTGATGGCCCCGGCCTACGCAGTGCCGAGGATGCTGAACGATGCGCATCTGACGCTTCAGGATTTTGATTTTTACGAGATTCATGAAGCGTTTGCCGGTCAGGTGCTGTGCACGCTCAAGGCTTGGAACGATCCGGCGTATTGCCGCGACAAGCTGGGGGCAGCGGGCGCGCTCGGCACGATCGATCGCTCCAAGCTCAATGTGAAGGGCGGCAGTCTCGCGATCGGCCACCCGTTCGCCGCGACCGGCGCCCGCATCGTCGCCACTCTCGCCAAAATTCTCGATGAGAACAAAGCCCGGCGCGGCTTGATTTCCATCTGCACGGCCGGTGGCATGGGCGTGACCGCCATATTGGAGCGTTAACGCGAACGCGCTATCCTTCGATGCCGCATTGCCAGGACTCGACGCCATGAAACTCAAAGATCCTCTGCTATTGCGCGAGCAATGCTTCATCGACGGGGGCTGGATGGCTGCGGACGCCGGCGGCACACTGGCGGTGCGCAATCCAGCCACGGCAGAGACGTTGGGCGTCATCCCGAACATGGGTGCGGGCGAAGCGCGCCGCGCGATCGAAGCCGCCGCCCGAGCGCTACCCGCGTGGGCGGTCCGAACCGCAAAGGAGCGCGCGGCCATATTGCGCCGCTGGTTCGATCTCATGCTTGAGCATCAGGATGATCTTGCGGTACTCATGACGGCGGAGCAGGGCAAACCGCTGGCTGAGTCGAAAGGGGAAATCAGCTACGCGGCCTCATTCATCGAGTGGTTCGCCGAAGAAGGCAAGCGCCTGTACGGCGATGTGATTCCCGGTCATCAGGCCGACAAGCGGATTTTGGTCCTGCGTCAACCGGTCGGTGTGGTGGCCGCCATCACACCCTGGAATTTTCCGTCGGCAATGATTACGCGCAAGGCGGGGCCGGCGCTGGCCGCCGGTTGCACCATGGTATTGAAACCGGCCACTCAGACGCCCTATTCGGCGCTTGCGCTCGCCGAGCTTGGGGCTCGAGCCGGCATCCCGCAGGGCGTCTTCAATGTGATCACCGGGTCTGCGGCGGCGATCGGCGGCGAGATGACCGCCAACCCGACGGTGCGCAAGGTGACGTTCACCGGTTCGACCGAGGTCGGTAAGAAGCTGATGGCGCAATGCGCCGGCACTCTCAAGAAGCTATCGCTGGAATTGGGAGGCAATGCGCCATTCATCGTATTCGACGATGCCGATTTGGATGCTGCGGTTCAGGGAGCGATCGCCAGCAAGTACCGCAATACCGGCCAGACCTGCGTCTGCGCGAATCGCCTACTGGTGCAGGAAGGCGTGTATGAGGAATTCGCGAAGAAGCTGGCGGCGGCGGTCGGCAGGTTGCGCGTCGGCGACGGCCTTAAGGGTGCGACTGATCAGGGACCGCTGATCGATGCGAAGGCCGTCGCCAAGGTCGAGGAGCACGTCGAGGACGCCGTGGCCAAGGGAGCCCGCGTGGTGCTGGGCGGCAAACGCCATGCGCTGGGGGGCACATTTTTCGAACCCACGATCCTCGCTGACGTGACGCCCCGCATGCTAGTTGCTCGCGAAGAGACATTTGGGCCGGTGGCGCCGCTGTTCAAATTCAAATCCGAAGCCGATGCGATTGCAATGGCAAATGACACCGAATTTGGTCTGGCGGCGTATTTCTATACGCGCGATCTCGCTCGCAGCTGGCGGGTTTCCGAGGCCATCCAGTATGGCATCGTGGGCTTGAACACCGGAATCATTTCCACCGAGGTCGCGCCTTTCGGCGGAGTGAAGGAGTCCGGAATCGGCCGAGAGGGCTCGAAGTACGGGATTCTCGACTACACCGAATTGAAATACGTGTGCGTGGGCGGCGTGAGCTAAGGGAGCCTATGCTCGGGCGGTTCCTCGAATTTTCCATCGCCACGCCGGATATTCGAGCGTCCCTGGAATTTTACGACAAGCTTGGCTTTTCTCAGGCGCCGGTCGGTGAGGCATGGCCGCATCCCTATGCGGTCGTCACGGACGGCAGAATTCACCTCGGCTTGCATGAAGCACTCATTCCCGCGCCGTCCATCACCTTTGTGAAGCCGGATTTGCTGCGGCATCTGCAGGCGTTCGAAAAACTCGGGCTGCACTTCGAGTTTCGCCGTCTCGGCAGTGATGTGTTCAACGAGCTCGGCTGGCTCGACCCTTCGGGTCATCTGGTACGGCTGGTCGAGGCTCGGACCTTCAGCCCCAGCAAGCGCCTGACGACCGACACCTCGCTGTGCGGGTATTTTCTCGAGATCGCGCTGCCCGCGCCGCAGCGCGACGCCGCCAAGGAATTTTGGGAAAAACTCGGCTTTGTCGGCATGGATGAGCCGGACGCGTTGCTGCCGCACGTGTCCTGCACCAGCGACTCGGTCAATGTCGGACTTTATGAGCCGGCGCACCTGCGCCAACCCACCCTGCTGTTCGACGCCGGCGATGTCGGCGGGACCTTGGGCCGGCTCGCGGAAGCCGGCATACTGCCGGCAGGTCAAGTGCCGCTGCAGCAACTCCCCGCCACCGTCTTGAGGGCGCCGGAAGGAACGCAAATTCTGCTGCTGTCGGAATCGGAAGCTTGAGTCGCCGCTGCGAGCTTGATTCGACCCGCGGACTCAACTCGCCACGGCGACGAGTTTGAATTTCACGCGCAATTCGTCCTGCACCCGAAGCGCGCCGAGAAGCACGCTGAACGGCGTTAGCCCTAAGGCGGATTGGCGCATGGTCAGCGCTCCGCTTGCGGTCAGGCGACGCGTGGAACCGTCGACGCTGAACGGCACGACGAGCGTGGACTCGTGCCCTGCGACGTTGACCGCCAGGGTCGCCTCGAGCGCGTCGTCGGTGCCTCTTACCGCTACGCTGCGTACGGTGACGGCGGGAAATTGCGCCGCGTCGAGCACCGCCGCGCTCAGCATATTGCTCAAGGTGCCGGACTTCGCGTCGTCCGCAATGTCCTCCGCAAAATCCGCGCCCTCCTCGCGGCGCACTCGCGCATCGTCGACGACGAAGCCGGCCGCGGGGATGTTCAAGGAAAATGACGCTGTGGCGGCCGCTCCGGCATACTTTACCCACCCGCCGAGCGCGCGATTGACGATGACGTGATTGTGCCCGAGAGAGGCCAGCGGCCCGGCCCGATAAACCAATATCCGCAGCTCCGACTGCGCGGCGTCGATGCGATAGGACACACCGGAGGTTGCGGGCGGGTTCGCGGGAGAGATCGAGCCGTGCGGCGTGGATTGCCGCGAGCTCGGCGCGCCGCATGCGGCCAACAGCAACGCGAGAATGAACGCGCCGCAGCTTTTGATCACGATCTTGGGAGCCTCTCTTGCTAGACTACGCGCGCAGTGTGCACGCGCAGCCCTTCGATGCCAAATCAAAGCACGCCGACGCGCTTCAGCGCGGTGGCACAGCTGTTTCATTGGGTGATTGCCGCGCTGATCGCAATCCAATTCGTGCTTGGCTGGGCGGCGCATCCCTTGCCGCCGGGCGTGCGCAAATTGGCGCTGCTCGCGCGGCACAAGAGCTTCGGCATGAGCGTGCTGATGCTGGGGATTTTGCGGCTGCTGTGGCGAATCAGGCACCCGCCGCCGGCATTGCCCGCCGGGATGACGCCGCTCGAGCGCGTGCTGGCGCGGGGCACGCACATCGCGTTCTATATCCTGTTGTTTGTTCAGCCGCTCACCGGCTGGATGATGTCTTCCGCCAAGAATTTCTCCGTCAGCTGGTTTGGTCTATTCACTTGGCCGAACCTGATCGGCAAGGACGAGCGCGCGTTCAACTTGCTGCGGGCGACGCACCACACCTTGAGCAAGGTGCTTTTCGCGATCGCCGTGCTGCACATATTGGCGGCGCTCAAGCACCATTTCTGGAACAGGGACGATGTGCTGGTGCGCATGCTGCCCCTTAGCAAACTGGAGAAGGCCAAAACTCAGAGGCCATCTCCATGAAGCGAGCGATGAGGGCGGCGGTATTCTGCGCCGCCGCGGTGTTGGGAGCCGCGCCCCGGGCCGCCGGTCCGGTGACCAGCTACACGGCGGATCCGGGCTCAAGCCGCCTGGAATTCGTGGGCGTTCAGGCCGGAGCGGAATTCAAAGGAGTGTTCCACAAATTCACCGCTGCCGTCGATTTTGCACCGGACGCCTTGGCGAACGCGCACTTCGACGTGCAGATCGACATGAGCTCGCTGGATACGCTGGATAAGGACCGCGACGGCACGATGCGCGGTGCCGACATCTTCGACGTCGCGCGCTTTCCGATCGCCCATTACGTGACCCGCAGTTTTGCGAACACCGCAGCGGGCTACACCGCGATCGGTGCGCTGACGCTGCGCGGGACGACCAAGGACGTTCCTATCGATTTCCAGTTCGCCACGACTTCCAGCGGTGCGAGATTGGAGGGAACCGCCGAACTCAAACGCTTGGACTTCGGCGTCGGCCAAGGAGACTGGAAGAGCACCGAATGGGTGGGGGACATCGTGAAGGTGGCGTTCTCGCTGGTCCTGAAGCCCAAACCGACGACTTAGCCGGAACTATTCACGAACGAAAGTATTTTCGTGCACGAAGGCTGGACCTTCTTAGATCAACGGACCGGCAATTCGCGCGACTTTTGTACCGTACGCAGCGCAAAGCTCGATTGCACCCGGGCGACATGCGGAAGTCGCGTGAGGTGCTGGCTGTGCAGGCGCTCGAAGTCCGCCGTGTCGGCGAGCACTACGCGTAAGAGATAATCGTATTCGCCGGACATGAGATAACACTCCATGACTTCCGGCACCTTGCGGGCAGCCTCCTCGAACGCGTGCAAGTGCGCCTGCTCTTGCCGCTCCAGCGTGATATTGACGAACACGTTCACGGGACAACCGGCCTTTTGTTGATTGATCAGCGCCGCGTAACCCTCGATGAACCCCGATTCCTCCAGCGCGCGCACGCGCCGCAGGCACGCTGATTCGGACAGACTCACCGCATCCGCCAACTGACTGTTGGTAATCCTGCCCTCGAGCTGCAGGGCGCGCACAATGGCGCGATCGTATCGGTCCAACTTTATCAAGAGCTCACCTACCGGCCGAATATCCGCAGTTTCTTGCGCTATAGCGCCGATCACAGGCAGATTCTGCCATAAACGCATCTCCGCGGACCAGATTTTGCAAAATTCCAGCCCATCGCGCGCGTAGGCTCTAGCTCCTCACCAGCCACGAGCGGAGCGACCCATGAAAATCGGAGTGCCCAAAGAGATCAAGATTCATGAGTATCGAGTGGGGCTGGTACCGGCGGGAGTGCGCGAGCTCGTCGGTGCCGGACATCAAGTCCTGGTGCAGAGCGGCGCCGGCGCGGGCATCGGATTCGACGATGCACACTACCAATCGGCGGGAGCGAGCATCGCGGCGCGGCCGGTCGACATCTTCAGCGCGGCCGATCTCATCGTGAAGGTGAAGGAACCGCAGCTCGCCGAGTGCAAGCTGCTGCGTCCCGGACAGATGCTGTTCACGTATCTGCATTTGGCGGCCGACCACGAACAAGCCGTAGCGCTCATGGCCTCGGGCGCCACCGCCATCGCTTATGAAACAGTGACGGCACCGGACGGATCACTGCCGCTGCTGACGCCGATGAGCGAAGTGGCCGGCCGCATGGCCGTGCAGGTGGGCGCCAATTGTCTGCAGAAAGCGAACGGCGGATTCGGAGTATTGCTGGGCGGGGTGCCCGGCGTGCCGCCCGCCAAGGTCGTGATTCTGGGCGGCGGCGTCTCGGGCACGCATGCGGCGGAAATGGCCGTGGGTCTGCGCGCCGATGTCACGGTGGTGGATCGCTCCGTCAAAAGACTGCGCGAGCTGTCCTCGATGTTTGCGAGCCAACTCAAGACGGTTTATTCCACAACGCACGCGATCGAGGAGCTGGTGCGCGACGCCGACCTGGTCATCGGCGCAGTTCTCATCGCGGGCGCCGCCGCGCCCAAACTCGTCACGCGCGCGATGGTCAAGACCATGAAGCCCGGCGCAGTGCTGGTCGATATCGCCATCGATCAAGGCGGCTGCTTCGAAACCAGCCGGCCTACGACGCATGCCGAACCGACTTTTGTGCTCGAAGGTGTGATCCACTATTGCGTGACCAATATGCCCGGAGCGGTGCCACGCACCTCGACTTTCGCGCTCACCAACGCGACCCTACCGTACGTGAAAGCGCTTGCCGACCATGGCTGGCGCCAGGCCATTGCGCAGGACGCGGGTCTGGCGCGCGGCCTGAACGTGCATGCCGGGCAACTGACCCACGAAGCAGTAGCGAGAGCACTGGGTCTCGACTTTCGCGAATTCAGGGCCGCGTAGCACGAACTATTCATGAACGATACGCATTCTCATGCACCAAGGCTGGATCAGATAGGTATTTTCCGGAGCGTGAAAAACAGGGCTCGGCGCATGCGCCGAGCGGGTTCGCCAGGGGTAGGACGCATGCGTCCTACGGGTGGCCACGGATGGCCACCCCGGGCTTGCGCGCAGCAGGGACTGCGTAGCGCAATGGCGAACCCCGGCTTGCAGCGATGCAGGATTGCATCGCGTCGCAAGTTTTTCTCGCAGCCCCCAGGGGCGCGACGCATGCGTCGCGCGGGTGGCCATGGGTAGGACGCATGCGTCCTACGGGTGGCCATGGATGGCCACCCAGGGCTTGCGCGAAGCAAGGAGAGCGCAGCGCAATGGCCACCCAGGGCTTGCGCGCAGCAGGGACTGCGTAGCGCAATGGATTCACGGCGGTCCGGAAAATTCCTATCTGATCCAGCCTTTTTTCCAGCTTCTCTGTTGTTCATGAATAGTCCCGCCTAGGCGCACGGCGGTGTGCGCCGCGGGGCACGAGCGTGTATTGCTACTGTACGATCGATCAATTACTCTCGCCTGCACGCCCGCCGCAATCGAAGGAACCCCATGGCGCGCAATCCCCGCTTCGACGTCTTGTTCGAGCCGGTACGCATAGGACCGGTCACGGCGCCGAACCGGTTCTATCAAGTACCGCACGCCAGCGGCATGACCAACGCATTGCCCCGCGTGCGCGCGAGCTTCCGCGGCACCAAAGCCGAAGGAGGTTGGGGCGTGGTTTGTACCGGAGCCGTGTCGATCCATCCGAGTTCGGACGACTCGCCGCTGCCGTTTGCGACGCTGTGGGACGACAAGGATATTCGCGCTCATGCCTTGATGACGGAAGCGGTTCACAAGCATGGCGCCTTGGCCGGCATCGAACTGTGGCACGGCGGCGCCTGCACGCTGAACCGCACCAGCCGGATGGCGCCGCTATCGCCCTCCGGCATGCCGTGGCTGTCGACTCATGTGGCATTCATGGGCAACCTTCGCCCCCGGTGCATGGACGCCGAGGACATCCGCGACCTGTTGAACTGGCAGGCGTCGGGCGCGCGGCGCGCCTTGCAGGCGGGATTCGACATTGTGTACGTGTATGCCGGCATGGGCTATCTGCCCTACGAATTCCTGCTGCCGGAATACAACCACCGCACCGACGCCTATGGCGGCTCGATCGAAAACCGCGTCCGTCTGGTGCGCGAGCTTCTCCAAGTCACCCGCGAAGCCGTAGGCGGCCATTGCGCCGTCGCCTTGCGGATCAGCTTGGAAGAGTTGCGCGGCAAGCCCGGCCGCACTGCTCCCTCCGAGGCTCACGAGGTCGTGGCGCTGCTCGCGGACGTTCCGGATCTTTGGGACGTCAAAATGGATTCCAGCCCCACCGACTGCGCGGCCTCGCGCTTCGCTCCCGAGGGCAGCCATGAACGGATCATCGATTTCGTCAAGCGGCTGACCAAGAAGCCGGTCGTCGGTGTCGGCCGTTTCACCTCTCCCGACGTCATGGTCTCGCAGGTGAAGCGCGGTATTTTGGATTTGATCGGCGGCGCGAGGCCGTCGATCGCCGACCCGTTCTTGCCGAGAAAAATCAACGAGGGACGGGAACACGAAATCCGCGAGTGCATCGGCTGCAACATTTGCATTTCCAGCTGGCATGACGGCGTGCCGGTGCGCTGCACGCAGAATCCCACCGCCGGGGAGGAGTGGCGGCGCGATTGGCATCCTGAGGCGTTCGCACCCGCGTCGAGCGATGCGTCGATCCTCATCGTCGGCGGCGGACCTGCGGGCCTCGAGTGCGCGGTAACTTTGGCACGCCGTGGCTATCAGGTGACCCTTGCGGACGCCGCCGGGGAATTCGGCGGACGCCTGCGCTTCGAAACCCGGCTGCCGGGCCTGGCGACCTGGGGGCGCGTGGTCGATTGGCGATTGGGCCAGCTGCGTGCGCGTGCGAACGTGAACCTGTATCCGGGCAGCAAACTCGGCGTCGACGACATTCTGGGTCTGGAACATCGCCATGTGGTCATCGCGACCGGCGCGCGGTGGACTAAAATGTTATTTTCCACTCTGGAGTTTCCGGCCGGTCAGCTCGACGGCGCGGCGGTGTACACGCCGGACGATCTCGCGGCGGGCGCCGTGCCGCAAGGACCCGTCGTCGTGTTCGATTTCGACAATTACTACTTGGCGGGCGCCGTTGCGGAACAACTGGCGAAGCAGGTCGCAGAGGTGAGCTACGTGACCACCGCGGGCAACGCATCGGCATGGACTTTCATGACCAATGAGCTGCCCCTGGTGCATCGCGCGCTGACCAAGGCGGGAGTGCCGATTCACACCTTGCAGCGGGTCACGGCCTTCGACGGCGAACGCGTCACGCTGGCGGATGTTTACAGCGGCTCGGAGAAGCACCTCGCCTGTCGATCATTGGTCATCGTGGGCGTACGCATCCCTCAGGATGCGCTGTACCGGGCGCTCAAGGCCAGAGAGTCGGATCTCGGGCAGGCAGGCATTGCGAGCGTCACCCGCATCGGGGACTCGCTGGCGCCGGGGGCGATCGTGCATGCGGTTCACAGCGGACACCGCTACGCGCGTGAGCTCGACAAGGATGGCGGCGAGACGCCTTACGCGCGAGATTTTCCCGTATGAAGGATCTGCGCCTGCATGCACAAAATAACGGCGTGATATAAGCGCCTGGATGTCGACCGCTGAGGCGGACAAGGGAATTGTATGGCAAGCAAGCGGCCCCAACCAAAATTTCGTCGCGCCACGCCCGCCGTGCGTCGCGAGGCACTCGTCGACGCAACGCTCCGTTGTCTGAAGCAATACGGCCATGAGGGCGTGTCGGTGCGCCGTATCAGCGCGGCAGCGGGCGTTTCCATCGGACTGATCAACCATCATTTTCCAAGCAAGTCCGGCCTGGTGGCCGTGACTTACGAGACCCTCGCGCTCTCTTTGCAGGACTCGATCCGGGCTCAAGCGGAGAACAAGGCCGTTTCGCCGCGCGGTCGGCTGAGCGGATTTTTCCGTGCTTCCTTCGCTCCGGAAATCCTCGATCCGCAGTTATTCAACGTCTGGCTCGTGTTCTGGAGCATGGTGGCGCATTCGCCCGAGATTCGCGCCGTGCATGACAGAACCTACGGGAAATACCGGTCCATACTCGAATCCCTGCTCGGTCAGCTGGCAATCTCCGGCGAAGCACCCCCATTCAAGCTGCGGCCGGCCGCCATCGCCCTTTCCGCCTTGCTCGACGGCCTCTGGGTCGAACTGAGTTTGAGCCCGACGACATTCAAACCGCGCGAAGCCATTGCATTGTGCGAGGACTGGGTCAACGCGCTGTGCAACGGGGCCTTGCCGCGGCTGTTGACGAACCGCACGCTCAAAGCGGGCTCCTTGCAGCGCCGCCGCAAGGCTCGGGCATAATGCGGTGACGGTGCGCGATGCGGTGATCGTCGGCGGCGGACACAACGGGCTGACCTGCGCCGCGTACCTCGCGGCGGCGGGCCTCAAAGTGACGGTGCTGGAGCGGCGCGGCGTCGTCGGCGGCACCGCTGTGACCGAGGAGTTTCATCCGGGCTATCGTAATTCGGTGGCGGCGTACACGGTGTCGCTCCTCAATCCGAAAGTCATCCGCGATCTCGATTTGCCGCGCCACGGATTGCGTGTCGTCGAGCGCAAGCTCGCCAATTTTCTGCCTCTGGACGACGGGCGATTCCTCAAAGTCGGCGGGGGTAAGACCGGGCAAGAAGTCGCGAAGTTCTCGGCGCGCGACGCCGGGCGGCTAGCCGCTTATGCCGAGCGGCTCGAGGCGATCGCCGACGTGCTGCGCGATCTCGTGCTTCAGACTCCGCCGAATGTCACCGCCGGCGGCTGGCTCGAGGCGCTGCCGGAGCTCAAGCGCGGGGCGCGCGTGGGCAAACGGATCGCCAAGCTCGACATGGCGTCGCGGCGCGAGCTCTTGGACTTGTTCGTCAAGTCCGCCGCAGACTATCTCGACATCTGGTTCGAGAGCGCCCCCATCAAGGCGGCCTACGGCTTCGACGGCATCGTCGGCAACTATGCGAGCCCCTATGCGGCGGGTTCCGCCTACGTGCTGCTGCACCACGTCTTCGGAGAGGTCAACGGCAAGAAGGGTGTCTGGGGGCATGCGATCGGCGGCATGGGCGCGATTTCCCAGGCGATGGCCAAGGCGGGGGCCGAGCGCGGGGTCGAGATTCGCACCTCGAGCCCGGTGCGCGAAGTGATCGTCGAATCGGGCCGCGCGGTCGGCGTGATCACCGAGCAAGGCGACACGCTTCGCTCGCGCTGCGTGGTGTCGAATTTGAACCCGAAGCTCTTGTATGAAAGGCTGATCGACCCGGCGGCGCTCGAGCCGGACTTTCGCGAGCGCATGCGCCACTGGCGCTGCGCATCGGGGACTTTCAGGATGAACGTCGCGCTGTCGGAGCTGCCTGATTTTACCGTATTGCCGGGACGCAGCTTGGGCGAGCATCACACCGCCGGCATCATCATGGCGCCCAGCCTCGACTACATGGATCGGGCCTACCTCGACGCCAAAGCCGGCGGCTGGTCGAAGCGCCCCATCGTCGAGATGCTGATTCCATCGACGCTGGACGATGGTCTCGCGCCTCCGGGCCGGCATGTGGCGAGTCTGTTCTGCCAGCACGTCGCCCCGGTGCTGCCGGACGGCGCATCGTGGGACGAGCATCGCGAGGAGGTCGCGGACGTCATGATCGATCTGGTCAACAGCCATGCGCCCAACTTCAAGGCGTCTGTGCTCGGACGTCAAATCCTGAGCCCGCTCGATCTGGAGCGCACCTTCGGCCTGATCGGCGGGGACATATTTCACGGCGCCTTGAGCCTCGACCAATTGTTCTCCGCGCGCCCGATGCTCGGCTACGCCGATTATCGCGGCCCCTTGAAAAGCCTGTACATGTGCGGGTCCGGCACGCATCCCGGCGGCGGCGTGACCGGCGCACCAGGCCACAACGCGGCTCGCGAGATCATCGCCGATTTCCGCCGCGGGCGCTTGCAGCGCGCGTAGTTGTCCTTGCAGGTCGGCGCCGACACCAGGATCGTCTTGCACGTCAGCGCGCTCGCTCGATGAGAGCGATTTCCGAGTTCTCTTCTATGCGATCGAACGTGATCTGGCCGCCGTCGGAGGAAGGCCGATCGGCCCACATTGACGGCGTACTACCGAGCCCGGTCCAACGCTCGCAACGCACCAATTCAGATCGCCGAGACGTAGATCCTTCGCCTCATCCGAGCTGAGACAGGGGCAGCTGCCCGAGGGCCGCCCCTGCTTCGCCCTAACGGGTCAGCAGCTCGGCGAAGCGCGCCGCATCCACGTTGCCGCCGCTCAGGATCACGCCGACCCGCTGACCCGCGAGCTCCGCGCCGCGCGACCGAACCGCCGCGAAGCCGAGACTCCCGGTGGGCTCGACCACGATTTTTAGCCGGTCGGCGCAAAAGCGCATGCAGTCGATGAGCTCGGCGTCGCTGGCGGTCAAGATATCGGCGACGTCGCGCCGGATGATTTCGAACGTGTATTTCCCCAAACTCTGAGTCTGCGCCCCGTCGGCTATCGTTCTCGGCACCTCGATGCGCACGATCGCGCCTTGACGCAGCGATGATTGCGCGTCGTTCCCCGCCTCAGGTTCGACGCCGTACACTTTGCAGCCGGGTGCCAATGCCCGCGCCGCGAGTAGCGACCCGCTGAGTAATCCGCCGCCGCCGAGCGGCACGAACACGCTGTCGAGTGCGCCGGCTTGCTCGAACAGTTCCGCTGCCGCGGTGCCCTGCCCCGCGATGACATCGGGATGATCGAAGGGCGGGATGAGGGCGGCGCCGCGCTCTGCGGCCAGCCGCTGCGCGATGTCTTCGCGGTTCTCAAGGTAGCGGTCGTAGCTCACCACATGGCCGCCGTAGCCGCGCGTCGCCTGCGTTTTGGACGGCGGCGCGTCTTGCGGCATGACGATGGTCGCCTGAATACCGAGGATGCGCGCGGCCAGAGCCACGGCCTGTGCGTGATTGCCGGAGGAGAACGCGATCACACCGCGGGCGCGCGCGGCAGCATCCAGACACGACAGCGCGTTGAAGGCGCCCCGAAACTTGAACGCGCCCATCCGCTGGAAGTTCTCGCACTTGAAAAAGACCGAGGCGCCCAGCGACTCGTCGACCGTTCGCGACGTCATGACGGGGGTGCGGTGAGCGTGCCCCTGCAGGCGGCGCGCGGCCGCTTCCACCTCGGCGTATGTGGGAAGAATCAACGCCCTCTTCGGTGCATCGGGCTAGCCAAGCGGCGACACTCCGAACAGCCGCAGGTGCGCCCCGCCGATGAACAGCACGTAAACGGCGAGCCCGAGCACGACGGCGATGGCGTCATTGAACCGGCCCGCGGGAAGCGTGCGAAGCGTTTGCGGCGCCCGGCTCTTTAAGGATATCCGATCGAGCGCGGCCCACGCCAAAAAACCGCCGAACAAGAGCACATCGGCCAGCGATCCGTTCGAGAGCAAGTGCGCGAGTGCCCAAAACTTGACGGCTGCCAGCATGGGATGCTTCGTCGCCGTCTTGATTCGCCCCGGCAAGTAGGCGGCTACGACCAGCGGAAATACCGGCAGCATCAACAGAAACGTGACGGGCCGCATCCAACTCGGCGGCGTATACAGCACGACCTGCGCCTGACGCGCCAGGCCGAACCCGTAAATGAGCAAGACGAAGCCGATCAGCGACACGAGTCCGTACATGCCCTTCCAAGCGACTTCGCCCCACCCCAGCACCGCTCGATTGCGCAGCTCCGGGGAAACGATGGCGATCGAGTGCACTCCCAGAAAAATCCCGAGACCGATGATCAATACAGCCATGTCCCTAGCCACCGATTGCGGCGCCGGCGATGCGCCGCGCCTGCCGGCGCAGCAGACTGCCGAATCCGTGAGTATCGAAAAAACACTCGAGGCCCGCGCTGTTGGGCGGCCGCGGCTTGAGATCATCCAGAGTGGCCTCGAGCGGAACGTCGCAAACGATGCCGGTCAGCCGTCTCGCCAGGTAAGCGGCTTCCTTGTGCGTCTCCAGCCTCGCGGCGACCGCGGCCGCGCCGCGCAGCTTCATCGCCGGCACTTTTGCGAGATTCGCATACAACTCATCGAGCGAGCCGAAAATGGCAAACAATTCGGCGGCGGTCTTTTTGCCGATGCCGGGCACTCCCGGGATGTTGTCCACCGTATCCCCCGTGAGCGCCAAAAAATCGGCAATCAGCTCGGGAGTTGCGCCGAAGCGCGCGCCAATCTCGTGATATTGATAGCGAACATTACCCGTGTAGTCCCAATACACGTCGCCGTCGCGGATGAGTTGCGATAAATCCTTATCGCGGGTCACCAACACGTTGCGCAGTCCGGCCGCTCGGGATCGAGCCGCCAGCGTACCGATGATGTCGTCGGCTTCGTATTCGGCGCTGGCGAATTCGGCGAGACCCATATGCCGGCAAAACTCGCGGCAAAGCCGGAACTGGCGCTCCAAATCGGCGGGCGGCGCCTCGCGATTCGCCTTATAGGCGCGGTAAATCCCGCTGCGAAACGAGGTGTCGCTGCGCAGACTTTGATCGAAAGCGACGCCGATGCGCTCGGGCCTGACCTGTTCCACGAAATCCGAAATAAAGCGCGCGAAGCCGTACAGCGCATGGGTCGAATTGCCCTCGCCGTCCACCATGTCGGGCGGCATCGAGTAATAGGCCCGGAAAATGAAATAACTGGCGTCGATGTGATAGACGAAGCCGCTCACATCGAAGCCGCTCACATCGGCCAGCGCTGCATGCGCTCGTGCAGCGGGCTCGACCGTGGAAAGTGCGCGAGCAAGTATTCCATCTGATCCGCCAACACCCGGCGGCCCTTCAAGAAAATGTACTCCGCATACGTCGGCGTGAACGGCACCGCGAGCAGCTGCATGCCCGCCTGCTCCGGCGTGCGCGAGGCCTTGGCGTTGTTGCAACGGCGGCAGGCCGACACGACGTTGCTCCACGTATCTTGTCCGCCGCGGCTGAAGGGCGTGACGTGGTCCCGCGACAGCAGGCTGTAGGTAAAGCGCGAACCGCAATACAGACACAGATAGGCATCGCGACGGAACAGCGTTTGGTTGTTGAGCGGCGGCACGTAGGCAGCGCCGCGCAAATTCCCCGGGTTGCCGGTGTGGCCCAGCGTGGCGATGATCGAATTTACATCCACGATGGTTCGCAGCCCGGACCGTGCGCAGGTCCCGCCGTACAGCCGGTACAGCAGCGAGCCGCAGGTATAGGCCACCTGATCGGTGTGGTAGAGACGCGCCGCCTCCCGGTAATCGATCCATTCCAGAGGCATCCCGGACACATCGGTACGCAGGATCTGCTGAGACAACGGATACGCTTGCACCCCTGGCGCGACGACCGCGACCTCCCGCCACTCCGCCGCCCGCGGTCTGCCTTGCATGAGCGGCTTGTGTTGCATGTTCGGCTTCATAACGGTGGCTAAGATAGTCGACTTTTATGCCATAATTCAATGTTTGGGGAGATATTACGAATGCCTGTCACAGTGGGCGTCCTGAAGGAGGCCGCTGCCGACGAAAGTCGCGTCGCCGTGGTTCCGGAAATCGCCTCCAAGTTCAAAGCGCTCGGTGCCCGCATCCTCGTTGAACCCGGCGCAGGATCGGCGGCCCATTTCTCCGACGCGGCATATACGGATGCTGAATTGAGCGCCGCCGCCGCCATCCTGTCGAGCGCGGATGTCTTGCTCTGCGTCCAGCCGCCGACCCTTGCCATGGTTGATGCGCTCAAAGAAGGCGCAGTGATCGTGGGGTTCATGCAGCCCTACGCGCGCCACGATCTCGTACGCGCGCTGCAGCGCCGCCGCATCACGAGCTTTGCCATGGAATTGGTGCCGCGCATCTCGCGCGCGCAATCGATGGATGCGCTGTCCTCGCAGGCCTCGGTCGCCGGCTACAAAGCCGTGCTCATCGCCGCCGATACGTTGGAGAAATTCCTGCCCATGTTGACCACCGCCGCGGGCACGATTCGCCCGGCCTCGGTGCTCGTGATCGGCGCCGGCGTGGCGGGTTTGCAAGCGATCGCCACCGCAAAACGCCTGGGTGCAGTGGTCGAGGCGTATGACGTGCGTAGCGCAACGAAGGACCAGGTGAAGTCGCTCGGTGCGAAGTTCATCGACATCGGCGTGTCCGCCGAGGGAGCGGGCGGGTATGCGCGCGAACTCACACCGGAGGAGAGGCTCAAGCAGCAGGAAATCCTCGACGCGCGCATCGCCGCGAGCGATGCGGTGATCAGCACCGCCTCGGTGCCGGGCAGGGCAGCGCCGCGCATCATCAGCCGGGCGGCGGTCGAGCGCATGAGGGCCGGTTCGGTTATCGTCGATATCGCCGCCGAGCAGGGCGGCAACTGTGAGCTCACCCGCGCCGGCGAAACCGTGATTCATGCCGGAGTGAAGATCCTCGGTCCCGTCAACCTGGCGGCCTTGCTGCCGTACAACGCCAGCGAAATGTACTCGCGCAACTTGTTCAATATGCTGAAGCCGGCTATCCGTGCGGGCGAATTCGCCGTGGACTGGAAGGATGAAGTGTTCGCCGGTGCCGTTCTCACTCACGGCGGCGAGATCAAGCACGAAGCGACGCGCAAATCCGTGGAGGGGCAAACATGATCGACGGCGTGATCGCGCTCTACATATTCATGCTGGCCGCATTCACCGGCTATGAGGTCATCTCGCGCGTGCCGGTCATATTGCACACGCCGCTCATGTCGGGATCGAACTTCGTCCACGGCATCGTATTGGTCGGTGCCATGGTCGCGCTGGCGGCGGCCGACAGCACGCTGCTGCGAGTCATCGGCTTCATCGGCGTGGTTCTCGGCGCCGGCAACGCCGTGGGCGGCTATGTCGTGACCGAACGCATGCTCAAAATGTTCAAGACCGCGGATAAGAAGAAGGAATCTTAGCCAATGCCTTCCGTGTCGACTGCAACATTGACGCAGCTGTCCTATCTGGCGGCGGCGGCGCTGTTCATTCTGGGCCTCAAGCGCATGAGTTCGCCGCGCACCGCCGTGAGCGGGGTGCGGTGGGCCGGCGTGGGCATGCTCCTCGCCACGCTCGCGACGCTCGCCTTCATGGGCGCCTCGTCCCTCAATTTGATGCTGGTGATCGGCGCCATGGCGATCGGCGGCGTGGTGGCGTGGATCAGCGGCAAGCGCGTCGCCATGACCGATATGCCGCAGATGATTGCCCTCTACAACGGCATGGGCGGCGGCGCTGCGGCGGCGATCGCGGCGGTCGAGCTGTATCGCGGCGCCGAAGTCAACGTCGTGCACTTGAGCGTTGCGGTGATCGGCGGCTTCATCGGCTCGGTGTCATTCAGCGGCAGCCTGATCGCCTTTGCCAAATTACAGGGCTTGATCACCAAGTCGGTGCGCTTCGGCGGCCAGAAAATTCTCAATTTCGCGATTCTGTTGATCGCGGTCGCGCTCGGCGTCATGGTGGTCACGGGCGCGCAGTCCGGCCTGCCGGTCGTCTCGCTGTTTTTCGTGTTCTCCCTGCTCCTCGGCATCGCGATGACCCTGCCGATCGGCGGCGCCGACATGCCCGTGGTGATCTCGCTGTACAACGCGCTCACGGGCCTCGCGGTCGGCTTCGAAGGCTTCGTGCTCGACAACGCGGCCATGATCATTGCCGGGACCGTGGTCGGCGCGGCGGGCACTCTGCTGACTCAGCTCATGGCCAAGGCCATGAATCGCTCTCTCGGCAACGTCTTGTTCGCGAACTTTGGCGAGACCTCGGCGGCCGGCGGCACCGTCGCCGGCACGCAGAAGGCCATCGAGGCCTCGGATGCCGGTGTGATGATGGCGTATGCGCAAAAAATCATCATCGTGCCGGGTTATGGCATGGCGGTGGCCCAAGCCCAGCACAAGGTGTGGGAACTCGCACAACTATTGATAGCACATGGCGTCAAGGTGCGATTCGCCATCCACCCGGTCGCCGGGCGCATGCCGGGCCACATGAACGTGCTGCTTGCGGAGGCGGGCGTACCGTACGACCTGATCTCCGATCTCGATGAGATCAACGCCGAGTTCGAGACAGCGGATGTGGCGCTGATCATCGGCGCAAATGACGTCGTCAATCCCGATGCGCGCAGCAACACGGCGAGCCCGATCTACGGCATGCCGATCTTGAACGCGGACAAGGCCAAGAACGTCATCGTCATCAAGCGCGGCCAGGGTCAAGGCTTTTCCGGAATCGACAATGCGCTGTTCGGGCTCGATCAAACTCGCATGCTCTACGGCGACGCGCAGGCGGCCGTGAGCCAGCTGATTCAGGCGGTCAAGGCGGCAGGGTAAGCTCGAATCGATCCCTTACCTCCCATGCTTCGGGCTCTACGGCGGCGCTCGGCCCCAGGCGAATCATTTCGCCGATTAGCGTTTTCGCGCGCACTTCGAAACGCACGAAGTGGTAGTTGGGAAAATCGGAATTCTGGTAAAGGTCGTCGGGCGTGCGATCCACCTCGTAGGGCTTCGCGCCGCCGCCGCCCGACACCAAGTAGACTACCCCGTCGCGAGTGAAGCGCTCATAGTTGTGAATGTGCCCTGCGCTCACGACGATCCGCGCGTTGGTATGCGCGGCAAGGGCGCCGAGATAGTCGGCGAGCGCTTGTTCGTTCGGCCGCGGGTTGTGGTCGACCAGCTTGACCGCTTGCACGTCCGCCACCGGCGGGTGGTGGAGCACGATCAAAACGAACCGCACGTGCGGATCGATCGCCGACAGCTGCCTCTCGAGCCACTGGCGCTGCTCGCTGCCCGGCAGGAGCGGTGCATCGCTGTCGAGCGCCACGCCGAGGACCTTGCTGCCCAACGCCACCGAATACCAGCGGCGCCCGCGCAGCTCGGGAAACGCGGTCCACCAACGCTCCAGGCATTCCGATTCCGAGCATCCCGCAAATTCGTGATTGCCGAGCGCCGGGTAGATGCGCAGGCGCTGCTGGCGCCAGGGGCTGCTTTCCTCCCGATACACCTCATAGTCTTCGCGCACGCCATGCCACGGCAGGTCGCCGTTGATGAAGACTGCCGCCGGCTGCTCGGCGGCGATTTTGCCGATCAACGCGCGCCGCGCGCCGGGGTCGGTCGCGCTAGTTTCGCTCGGATTCGTGAAGCGCATGTCGCCATAGGCAATCAGCACCAGCGGGTCGGGCAGTTCCGCGTCGGGTACGCTGAAAGTGGCGGCGGCTGGCGGCTCGGGCGGTGCTTGGAACGGGACGTCGGCGAGATGCCGGCAGCCGGCGAGGATTACTGCGCAAACAACCAGGGCGAACGCGGCACGCACTGCACCATGCTAACCACCCCCGGCGGCGATGTATAGTAACGCTTAGGGCGGCTTAGCGCGGATTGTGGTGCGGGCCCCCGCCCGCCGGCGGGTGCAGCGCGTGCTGCTGGATCACCTGGCGCCGCTGCTCGGGGCTCATCTGCCGCCACTGCCTGCGCAATTCCTGGCGCCGCTCTGGCGGCATCTGACGAAATCGCTTGTACTGCTCGCGGATCCGCTGCTGCTGTTCGGGCGGCAGGCTTTTGAATTGCTGCCAGCGCTGGCGCAGCAGTTGCCGCTGCTCGGGCGGCAGGGCACGCCACTGCTGGAATCGCTGCTGGGCGCCCGCGCGCTGCTCGGGTGTCATCGAGAGCCAGCGTTCACTGCCCCTTGCCAGCGCCTGCTGGCGCTCCGGCGGCAAGCTATTCCACCTCCCTTGAAAACTCTGCAGCAGTTGCTGCTGCGGCGGCGACAGAGATTGCCAGGCCCGCGGTGCTGCGGGGGCCGCCGGCGATTCAGCCGTTGGCGGCCCGGCCGCACCCTGCGCGAAGCTCGAGTTCGCCGCGGCGAGAGCCAGGCTTGCACCCAGGAGGACTGCGCGGATCATCGCTTGGCATCCTGCGGCGGCGGTGCGGCGGGCTGCTGGCGCGCCGCTGCGTTTTTCAACAATTCCGACCAAGCGGCATCTCCATGATCATCGGCGCCCAAGAACTCGATGAATTCCTCATCGGGCACATCGGGCGAGGTTGACTGAGGCGGCGTAGGAGGGGGCGGCGGCGGCGGTTCTCCCGCGCTCGCGGCTGCGCCCGCGGCTATCCACATGGCCGCGCCGAGCACCAGCCAGTATCTTGCGACGATCAATGTCCATTCATCCTAGGCTCCTCGCCTAAGCTGCCGGTTCCGCACTCGCGGCTTTATCCGCCCAGTCATAAAAATCGATATCGTCTTGCAACATCTCCATGACATCGCCGGAACCCTCGTCGCTCGATGCGACGATGTCCAGATCCTCGAAGTTCGACTGGTTGTCCGCGCTCATCGCGCCGTGGTGTCCCAACGGCGTGCCGAACCAAAGCGCGACCCCGAGCAGCGCCGCGGCGGTCACACCGGCCGCCGGTGTCCAGAGCGACGTGCGCAACAGCCACGGCCGACGGCCCGCAGCAGCGCCGGCCGCGGCGAGCGCGGCATGACGAGCCTGGGTAAGCCGCGAGCGCGTGTGCATGTCGAGGTTGTCGACACTTTCGTGGAACAGCGCCCGGCTGCGCTCTTCCAACGCGCGCTGCCGCTCCGCAAAAATGTGCTCATTCATCACCACACCTCGCCCAGTTGTTCGCGCAGCGTGTGTACTGCCCGCGAGTAATGCGTCTTGACGCTGCCTTCCGAGCAGCCCATGGCCGTTGCCGTCGCGGCGACATCCAAGCCTTCGAAATTGCGCAGCATGAATGCCTCGCGCTGGCGCGCCGGCAATTCGCGCAGCGATGCTTCAAGTTTCTCCATCGCCTGATCCTGCATCAATCTCTCGGTCACCGCGGGCGCCGTATCCGCGACGCTGTCGAGCGGGTCCTGCGCCTCGTTGTCGGGGTCTTCTTTGGGGCCCGGCAGCCACGTCATGAAGCGCTTGCGCACGCTGCGGCGACGCTGCAGATCCCGAATGCCATTCTCCAGGATTCGATAGAACAGGGGGCGCCATTCCGCGCTCGGCTTCGTTCCATAATTGCGCGCGAGTTTCAGCATCGCATCTTGCACCACGTCCAACGCGTCGTCGGCGTCTCGCAGCGCCACCTGCGCCATGCGGAATGCCCGCCGCTCGACCTCGGCCAAAAATCTATCGAGTTCTCGCGTTTGCTCCAGGACCGCTCCCTCAGGTGCTGGCGCGGGACCATCCCATACCATCCAAGCTGCGTTGAGCGTATCAAAGCGCGGCATGCCTCGTCCTCTTAGCGTCGACGGACTGTCTCCTTCCGGGTATAAACGCCTACCGCGCCACGGGGTTGACGGCGGGGGCGCGCAAGATCAGCGACTTACGCACATTTCCGGTAACGTGCATTGCAATATTTGCATTCACACTTCACGGGGGATCCAGAGGATGTTCTAACCTATTGAATTTTCTATATTCATTTCGATTTCGAACAGATTTTCACCAAATTGAATGCGTCTCGAAACAGAACGGGCACTTAGGGTCAATGATCCCCGCTTCTCAACAGACTTATCCACAACTTTTGCGGACAAGAGTGCTCTCTTGATCTTGCAAATCGCGCTCGACACGCCGCTGCGCCGAGCTTTCGATTACCTGCCGCCCGCCGGCTTGGGCAATACCACCGCGCCGGCTCGCCTCGAGCCGGGCGTGCGCGTGCGCGTGCCGTTCGGCCGGCGTCATTTGATCGGCATCTTGCTCGGGACCTCGGCGAGCTCCGCGGTCGCGCTATCGAAGCTCAAACCGACGCTGAAAATTCTCGATGAGCGGCCGGTGTTCGACCCGGTCACTTTCGATTTGCTGTGCTGGGCGGCCGAGTACTACCACCATCCCATTGGCGAAGTAATGGCGGCGGCGCTACCGCCGAGCCTGCGCGCGGGTCAGCCGGCCGACATGACCTTCGAGTCGTGGAGTTTGACATGCGCAGGCCGGCAGGAGCTTGAGAACCCGAGCAGCCGTCGGGCACCGCAGCAGCGCGCCCTGTTGGCTTGGCTTGCGCAGCAGGGACCCAAGGCTGCGGAGGAAATCGCCGGCCGCCGGACGGACGGCCCCCGGGGCGCCGGCCGGTTCAAGTCCGTACACTTGAAGAGCTTGCTCGAGCGCGGCTGGGCTGTCGTTGCAAGCGCCCCAGCACAACCGGCGCCCTTCGAGCTGCGTCCCAGCGAGGTCACGCTCACGGACGCGCAGACGCAGGTCGTAGCGGCGGTCACCGCATCGTTGGGCCGGTTCGCCGCGCACCTATTGTACGGCGTGACGGGCAGCGGCAAGACGGAGGTGTATTTGCAGGTCATTGCCGCGGCACTGGCCGGAGGCGGCCAGGTTTTGGTGCTGGTGCCTGAAATCGCGTTGACGCCGCAGCTCGTCGAGCGCTTCCGCCGACGCTTCAGCGCCGGCCTGGTGGTTATGCATTCCGCGCTTGCCGGCAGGCTGCGCCGCGATGCCTGGCGCGCGGCGCACGGCGGGCAGGCGCGAATCATCATCGGCACCCGCTCGGCGGTGTTCACCTCCCTGCCGAACCTCCGGCTCATCGTGGTCGACGAGGAGCACGACGCGTCCTATAAGCAGCATGAAGGGTTTCATTATTCGGCGCGCGATCTCGCCGTCTGGCGCGCGCAGCGCGCACAAGTCCCGATCGTCCTGGGCTCTGCGACACCGTCCCTTGAGACCCTGGAGAACGTCGCGCAGGGGCGTTACTCGCGCTTGCTGCTGCCGCAGCGGGTGGGGTCGGCGCGGGCGCCGCGGATGACTCTCGTCGACCTGCGCAAGCACGCCACCGAGCAAGGGCTCTCGCAGCCCGCGATGCAGGCAATCGGGCGGCATCTGGAGGCCGGCGGGCAGGTGATCGTGTTCTTGAATCGGCGCGGCTATGCCCCGAGCTTATTCTGCAATGCCTGCGGTTGGGTCGCGCTGTGCGCCCACTGCGACGCGCGCATGACCCTGCATCGGCGCGCGGCGCAGTTGCGCTGCCATCATTGCGGAGCGCACGGCAAGGTGCCGCTCATTTGCGGCCATTGCGGCCAGGCGCTCAATCCCGTCGGCCAAGGCACCGAGCGCGTCGAAGAAACTCTCGCTCGCCTGTTCCCGAATGCATCGCTCGCGAGGCTGGATCGAGATACGGCGGCGGCACACGGCGCCATGCAAGCCGTGCTCGAGCGCGTACAGCGCGGCGAGGCGCGCATTTTGGTCGGCACGCAAATGCTCACCAAAGGACATCACTTTCCGGACGTCAGTCTGGTGGTCATTTTGGATGCGGATCAAGGCCTGTTCGCCAGCGATTTTCGCGCGACCGAACGGCTGGCCCAGACCATCACCCAGGTCGCGGGGCGCGCCGGGCGCGCCGCACGGCCCGGCGAAGTCATGATTCAAACCTCCTTTCCCGAGCACCCGTTGCTCACTCGTCTAATCTCGGGCGGCTATGAGGGATTTGCGGCGATCGCACTGGAGGAGCGCCGCGCGGCGCACTGGCCGCCCTACTCGCGACTCGCGCTGCTGCGTGCCGAGGCGAAGGAGAACGCCGGCTTGGACGGCTTCCTGCGCGCAGCGGCCGCTCGGGGGCGCGACGTCGCGGAGCGCGCCGTCGCGGACGGCGGCGCGGACGGAGCGGTCGCCGTGCTCGGCCCGGCCGCTGCGCTGATGGCGCGGCGGGCCGACCACTTTCGGGCGCATCTGCTGATCGAGACTGCGGCGCGGGCGCCGTTGCAGCGCTTTCTGAAGCGATGGCTTCCGCTGGTGGAGTCGCTGCCGAGACCCGCCGGCCTGCGCTGGTCGATCGATGTGGATCCGTTGGAAGTAGATTGAGGGGTTTGCGGTAAACTGCCCGACCTTGAAAACCTTGATCGACACATTGTTGCAGCAGGCCCTGGCGGCGTTGCCGGAGTCGCTCGTGCCCGCGGCCGACCGTCACGTCGGCTTCGAGGTCGAGCGCACACGCGACGCGCAGCACGGGGATTTCGCCAGCAATATCGCCATGCGTCTGGCGAAGGCGACGCGCCAGAATCCGCGCAAGCTCGCCGAGGCGCTGTTATCCGCGTTGCCGGCGAATCCGGCACTCGCCAAAGTCGAGATTGCCGGTGCCGGCTTCATCAATTTTTTCCTCAAGGAGAACGCCTACCACGCCGAGATCGGCCGAGTGCTCGCGCAGGGCGCGGACTATGGTAAATCGCAGTTCGGCGCGGGCCGCTCGGTCTTGGTGGAATTCGTCTCGGCCAATCCCACAGGTCCGCTGCACGTCGGGCACGGGCGGCATGCGGCCTTCGGTGCGAGCCTCGCCAATTTGCTCGAGGCGGTAGGTTATCGGGTGGCGCGCGAGTACTACGTCAACGATGCCGGCCGGCAAATGGAAATCCTGGCGGCGAGCAGCTGGCTGCGGTATCTCGAGCGCTGCGGGGAGCGCTTGACGTTTCCCGCCAATGGCTATCGCGGAGGCTACATCATCGCGATTGCCGAGGAGTTGTATGCCGAGCAGGGCACCGCGCTTGCCCGCTCTGCCGCCGAGGTCTTCAAGGACTTGCCGCCCGATGAACCGCAAGGCGGCGACAAGGACATCTACATCGATGCGCTGATCGCTCGCGCCCGGATGATTTTGGGCGATGCGGCTTTTCGCGGCGTGCTGGATCTGGCGCTCGGCGGGATTCTCGCCGATATCCGCGAAGACCTGGCGGAGTTCGGCGTGACCTTCGATTCCTGGTTCTCGGAACGCTCCCTGATCGACAGCGGCGCGATCGATCGGGCGGTTGCCCGCCTCGCTTCGTCGGGCCACGCCTACCGCAAGGACGGCGCCCTGTGGTTCAAGAGCACCGATTACGGTGACGAGAAGGATCGCGTGATGGTGCGCGAAAACGGCATCAAAACGTACTTTTCTTCCGATATCGCATTCGTCTTGAACAAGCGCGAACGCGGCTTCGAGCACCTGCTCTACATCTGGGGTGCGGATCACCACGGCTACATCGCGCGCTTGCGCGCCGGCCTGATGGCGCTCGGCGGCCCGCCGGAATGTTTCGAAGTGCGCCTGGTGCAGTTCGTCACCTTGTTCCGCGGCGGCGAAAAGGCGCAAATGTCGACGCGCTCCGGGGAGTTCGTCACCTTGCGGGAGCTGCGCAATGAGGTGGGAAACGACGCCGCGCGGCTGTTCTACGTCATGCGCAGCAATGACCAGCATCTGGACTTCGACCTCGAGCTGGCGAAGGCTCGCTCCAACGACAATCCTGTGTACTACATCCAGTATGCGCATGCGCGCGTCGCCAGCGTGAGGCGGCAGATGCAGGAGCGCGGAATGGCTCACGACGCCGCGCGAGGCCTGGCGGCACTCGCTCTGCTGGTCGAACCTCAGGAGCTGCAGCTGATCAAGCGCGTGAGTTCGTTCCCGGAAACCGTCCGGCACTGCGCCGCGCAGCGCGCACCGCACGGTCTCGTGCATTATCTGCGCGATCTCGCGAACGATTTTCACACCTATTACAGCGCCCATCAGTTCCTCGTCGCAGACCCGGCGCTGCAAGCCGCGCGCGTCACCCTCGCGCTGGCGACGCAGACCGTCATTCGCAACGGCCTCACCCTATTGGGCGTCTCCGCGCCCGATACCATGTAAGACCGCACGCGGATTACTCCGACAGGCTCCTAGCCGAATGAACAACGCAAATGGAAAGCGGAGACTTGATTGGCAAGGCATTTTTCGGGGCGTGCAAAACAAGGGCTCGGCGCATGCGCCGAGCGGGTTCGCCAAGGATGGCGAACCCTGGCTTGCAGCGACGCGGGGACTGCGAAAGCGTCGCAAGTTTTGCCCGCAGCCCCCAAGGGCGCGACGCATGCGTCGCGCGGGTGGCCATGGATGGCCACCCAGGGCTTGCGCGCAGCAGGGACTGCGTAGCGCAATGGGTTCAGGGCGGCCCGGAAAATGCCTGGCAATCAAGTCTCCGCGCCTGACAAAGCGAGTAGTTCGTGAATAATGCGAGCTAGGCATGGCGCGCTACAAGGCGAAGCACAAAGCGGGCGGCGGCTTCTCCGGATGGGTCGGTCTGGTGTGCGGACTCTGCGTCGGCCTCGCCGTCGCCGCTGTGGTGTACATCAAGGATCACCGGCCCGACGCTCCGCTTGCCCGAACCGCAAAGGCCGACAAGAAAAAATCGCGCTCGGACACGCCGCCGGACACGGACGGCGCGGATTCGGGCACGGCCGAGGACTCCGCAAAATCCTACGCTTTCTACGACATGTTGCCCAAGTTCGAGGTCGTCGTTCCGGAGAAAGAGAAGGATGTACGGCCCGACATTCGGGCGGTGCCCGAAACCCGCCGCGGCACCTACGTGTTGCAGGCCGGCTCTTATAAGAATTTCGCCGACGCCGATCGGATACGCGCGCAACTCGCGCTGCAGGGGATCGAATCGAAGGTGCAAAAGGTGTCGGTCGACAGCGATACCTGGCATCGCATTCGCATCGGCCCAATCTCCAATTTGAATGAGCTCAATCGACTACGCGGCATCCTGCGCAAAGCCGACGTCGACGTCTTGGTCATTCGGGTGGGCGACTAGCCCGCATTATTCACGAACGACTCACCTTCTTGGCCGCGGAGACTTGATTGGTAGGCATTTCCCTGGCCGCCGTGAACCCTTCCCTGGGGGCTGGGAGCAAAACATCCATGTTTTGCACGCCCCGGAAAATGCCTACCAATCAAGTCTCCGCATTCCGCTTGTGTGTCGTTCATGAATAATTCGGGCTAAGAGCCTCGCGCTCTTTAAGTGCAGGCGCTCTTGAGGTATCTCGCGGCGCCCGGTGTAACCGCGGTTTTTGCCATCAGGCCTTCGACGTAAGCGCACGACACCTGCACTTTCCGAACCTTGGGTACCATCTTCAAGAAGCCATCGGCGGAACTCTCGTTCAGGATGATCCACGCCAATGGGAATTTGGCGTCTCCCGTGGGAAGCCCAAGCAGCGTGTATTTCGAGCCGCCCGCGTTCTCCATGAAAACCGGCTCGTGCGGATCCTGGGCAGCGCGCTCGCTTGCTTCGACGCCTTGCAGAACCGTCCACGCATCTGCGCGGCGCAGGTCACCGGTCGGGACTGTTCCGTGCAAGCGATAGATGATGCCGGCCGCCAGGACGGCGGCGACGATTAGCCCCCCCGCGGCAAGCATAGCAATTCGTGTTTTCGAACTCAATCGTCGCCCAATTGACGAAAATCGACGCCTAATGCTCGCAATTTTCGATAAAGATGCGTGCGCTCCATCCCCACGCGCTTCGCCAGCTGGCCTACCTTGCCGTTGCACAGCAGGAGTTGCTGCTGCAGATAGGCGCGCTCGAACTGCTCGCGCGCCTCGCGCAGCGGCAACGCCAACAAGTCCTGCTTCACCAGCGGTTCATCGACTGCCAACTTGACGGCGAGTTCGCGCTCGATTTCCTCCAGTCGAATCTCCTCGCCGGCGCCGAGCACCAGCACTCGCTGCACGAGATTCTTGAGCTCGCTCAAATTCCCCGGCCAGGGATAGTTGCGCAGGCGGTTTTGAGCGGCCACGCTGAAGCGGCGCAGCGGCAAATGCTGATCGTCGACCAAGCGATCGACGTAGTAGCGCAACAAATCCGGTACGTCCTCGGCATATTCGCGCAGCGGCGGCACCCGCAACGTGATTACGTTCAAATGCGCGATCAGGTCGCGGCGAAACGGCTCGGGAGCCGCGTGCGCATCTAAGCCCTCCTGCGCCGAGCTGATCCAGCGCACGTTCAGAGGCAGGCGCTCGTGGCCCCCCACCCGGGTATAGCTTTCTTGCTCGATCGCGCCGAGCAGTGCGCGCTGCGCCTCGCTGTTCAAATCCTCGAGTCCATTCAAATACAGCGAGCCGCCCGCCGCCTGCTCGAACGCACCGATTGCGGCCATGCCGTCGCGCTCGCTACCGAAGAGCGCCGCCGCAGGATCCGCCCCCAAGCTTGCCGCCACGACCATGACGAACGGTCTGGCGGAGCGGGCGGAGAGCGAGTGCAGGTAGCGCGCATACGCCTCGCGTCCGGAGCCCAATTCGCCGATCAACAACACCGCCGAGGAGCTCGAGGCGGCGTTCTGTACCTGTTCGCGCAGGCTCTGAGTGAGCTTACTCTTACCGATGGGGACGGCCAGACTCGATCCTTGAGTGCGCTCGGACAGGCGCTTGCGGCGCCCGGCATCGAGCGCGCGCTCCACGGTTCTCAAGAGCTTCGTCAACGACAGCGGCTTCTCGACGAAGTCGAACGCGCCCAGCCGAGTCGCTTCGACCGCTGTCTCGACCGTGCCGTGCCCGGACATCATCACCACCGGGCAGTCATAGCCGTCGGTCACCGACCATTCGCGCAGCAAAGTGATGCCGTCGGTATCCGGCATCCAGATATCGAGCAGCACCAAGTCGGGGACATGCGTCGCCCGCGAGGCGCGGGCCTGGGTGGCATCTGCCGCGACCTCCACGTCGTACCCCTCCTCGGTGAGGATCTCCCTCAGCAGTCCGCGGATATCCGCCTCATCGTCCACCACCAATATTCTCGAAGCGGTCATACGCGCTCTCTCCTGTGTTCGCCTTTTCGCGGCTCTCGTCCCGTCACCGAGCGTACGCCGTCGCCCAACGGCAGCAGAATCCGCACTCGGGCGCCGCCCGTCCGTTGATTATCCGCTTCAATGCGGCCGCCGTGCTCTTCCACTATTTTTTTCACGATTGCGAGCCCTAAACCGGTGCCCTTCGGCTTGCTCGTGACATAAGGGTCGAAGACCGTACCGATCAATTCGCGCTGAAAGCCCGGACCATTGTCGGATACCACGATCGCCGCTACCTGCTTGGGACCATCTTCCGCGACGTGAGTTTCGATTTCGACGCAGGCCCCGGCTCTGCCTTCCAGCGCCTCCAGCGAATTGGTGACCAGATTGTTGAGGATCTGCCGAATGCGAATCCGGTCCGCCGAAATGGGCGGCAAATTGGGCTCAAGCAGCAGCTTGAGCTCGGCGCTGCTGTCCTGGACTCTATACAAATCCACAACTTCCGTTATCAATTGGTTCAGGTCGAAGCGCGAGAAATGCATGTCCGGCGCCCTCGCGTATTCGCTGAAGGCGTTGACCATCTGCTTCATCGCCTCCACCTGGGCGACGATGGTATGCGTCGCGCGCTCGAGAATTTGCGCATCCTGGGCATTCATGCTGCCGAGGAATTTGCGCCGCATGCGCTCGGCCGAAAGCTGGATCGGCGTCAACGGATTCTTGATCTCGTGCGCCAGGCGGCGCGCTACCTCGCCCCAGGCCGCATCGCGCTGAGCCTGCAGCAAGGTCGTGATATCGTCAAACACCAGCACCACCCCCGGCGCGCCGCCCGCCTCGTTCGGCAATGCCGTGCAGGCGCACATCAGCACGCGCTTGCCGGACTCCGAGAGCAGATCGATTTGCTCGCGCCAATCGAGCTGGCCGGCTTCGAGGCGCGACTTCACCGCCGCAAGGAAATGGGTGAACAGCGTGCTGTCGCTGATGGATTCGTCGAATCGCGCACCCACGACGGCTTCGAGATCGACGCCGAGGATGGCGCTAGCCGCCTGGTTGGCGGTGCGCACGGTGAGGTCGGTCGAGAGCGAAACCACGCCCGTCGACAGGCGCGCGAGGATCACGGCCAAGCCCGCGCGCTCGGCTTCCACCGTCTGCTGGCTGCGCCGTGTTTCCTCGCGGGCCCTGGCCAAGCGCTTGGTCATGTCGTTGAACGAGGTCACCAGAAACCCCAGCTCGTCGCGCGACGGCAGCGGCAACTGCGTGTCGTAGTTGCCTTTGGCGACGGCGCGAGTGCCGGCGATCAAGTCTTGCACCGGTTGCACCAGGCGCTGTGCCGCAAAAAAAGCGCCGTAGACCGCCGCGATCAGCGACATCAGCACCACGAAGGTCAAAATCAACACGAAAGTCGTTTTGAGCGGTTGCCGCAGCTGCACCAGATTCGCGTACTGCGTATAGGATCGCTGCACGGTGTCGGCGAGTTGACTGAGCTGCTGCGGGACCGGATACAGCGCTATCAACACGTGGGAGGTCGCGTTGGCGTTGGGGTCGAGCGGCGCGGCGGAGCGGATCACGTAGCCGCCTACCGCGTCGGTATCCAAGCTTACGTAGGACCGGCCGCGGCGAACTTGCAGCATCATCTCGTCGGTGGCGGGTGCCGGCAAAGCATCCATGGGGCGATCGGAGCTCGTGGCGATGATCTGGGTCTGCGCACCGACCACGGTGAATTCCAAGGCGGTACTGTCGCGGCGCTCGCGGTCCAAGGTTCCGATCAGGTCGAAATCCCGCAAGCCCGACAGCTCATGGGCGACGACCTCCGTGTGCTGCAGGAACTCGCGCTCCCTCACCTCGAGCGCCGCGTGCGACAGCTCGCGCGTATCCTTCAAGCGCTGACTGATTTCCAATTCGAACCAACTGTCGATGCCGCGATTGACGAATTGCAACGAAAAGTAATACACGACCAGGATCGGGGCCACGGCCAGGGCGCTGAAAATCGCCACCGTGCGTCCCTTCAAACGCGAGCCCGGGATGTGCTTGCGGTAGTCCCTCACCAGCTGCGACAGCTTCGCGGCCAACAACAGCAGCAACGTCAGCAGACCCGAGATGTTGACGAGCAGAATCCACGGCAGCCAGCGGTCGAATTTCGCGGAATTCTGCGCGGCGGAAGCCAACAGGTAGAGCGCGACCAGCCACAGCGCCACGCCCAAGCCGCCGACCACGGTCGCACCGTATTTACGAATTATGGCTGCAGCGTCCATGTGTACCAGTCGCTTTCCCGGTGCCATTCACTGACCCAGAACATCAGCACGCGCAAGCTAAACGGCACGCTGCCGTAGTCGACTTTGGCACGCACGCTCGCCTCGTACCGGCGGTCGGGTGATAGCAATGCCTTGTCGAGCACCGGCAAGCCACGCACCTCGGACAGCTGCTCGAGCGCCGCGTCGACCGTACCCAACGACTCCTGTTGACCGCTGTTGTCGTTGCGCAAGATGTAGCGCGCGCTCACGGCGTTGTATTGCAAATGGTAGCGCTGAGTCAGCTCCGCGACCCGCGAGTTCGGCAGCAACTGACGCACCCGCTCGACGTCCAGATCCAGCTCGAGGGTCAGCGGCACGCCTTCGGCCAAACCGCGTCTCACGGCATCTCCGACCGGCAAGTCGATGCGGGCGTTCAGGTGATAGACGCCTTCCCTGAGGTCCAGATCGGCCGAGCGGACCTCGAAGCGCCCCTCGAGTCCTTCGGCGAGGCAGGGCGGAGCCAATGCGGCTCCCGTGAAGGCGGCCGTCAACAGCAGCGCTTGAGTCAACCGGAATGTCGGGAGCGGGTTCATTGTTTGGTCAAGGCAGCATAATAGAACCCGTCGGCACCCGCCTCACCCGGCAGAATTTGCCGACCGAACTCGTCGGCCTCGCCAAGCCCGGGCCAGTCTCGCCAATCCTCGACCGGCACGCTCCGTGCATCGGCAGTCCGCTTGAGGAACGCAGAGATCACATCGCGGTTTTCGCTGCGCGTCAGAGTGCAGGTGGCGTAAACCAGCCGCCCGCCGCGAGCGAGCAAATCCCATAGTGCCGCCAACAAACGCCCCTGGAGCAACGGCATTTTGTCGATTTCCGACGGGGACTTGCGCAGACGAATATCAGGATGCCGGCGGATCACGCCGAGCGCGGAGCACGGTGCGTCGAGCAAAATGCGCTCGAACGGCACGCCGTCCCACCACGCGTCCGGTGCGGCCGCATCGCCGATGACCAGTTCGGCGTGCAGATGGCCGCGCGCCAAGTTCTCGCGTGCTCGCCCGAGACGCTGCGGATCGATGTCGACCGCGACCAGTTTGGCAAGGTGCGGCTCGCGCTCGGCGATGAGCGCGGTCTTGCCACCCGGCGCCGCGCAGGCATCGAGCACCCGCTGACCCGCCTGAAGGTCAAGCGGAAACGCGACGCACTGTGCGCCCAGGTCCTGCACCGACACGACACCGTCGGCAAAGCCCGGCAGCCGATCGACATCGCACGGCGAGTGAAGTGCCAAGGCCTGCGGCACGCGCGGCTCGCCATGCGCTCCGATGCCCGCGCCGCGAAGCGTCTCCAGGTAGGCCGCAGCCGTAGTGCGTCGAGGATTCACGCGCAGCCACATCGGCGCCTGCGCGTCGCCGGCCGCCAGCAATTGCGTCCAGCGCACCGGCCAATCGGCGCGCAGCCGATCCGCCAGCCAAATCGGCGAGGCATGTCGCGCGGCGGGGCTGCGCGCGATATCGGCGTCGAGCGTTTTGCGCTCTCGCAGATAGCGGCGCAGTACCGCATTGATGAGTGCGCTGGCGCGCGCCGCGTCGGTGGCCTTCGCGGTCTCCACCGCCGCGTCCACCACGGCGTACTCGGGGGTGCGCGCATCCTGAAGCTCGAATAGCGCAACCGAGAGCAAGGCCCGCACCAGGAAGTCCAACGATCTCACGGGCTGTGACACCAGGCGGCCGAGAAGCGCCTCGTGACGATAGTAACCGCGCACCGCACCATAGCTCAGCGAGCGCACCGAGGGTGCCAGTGCAGCAGGCGCAGCGGCGAGCGCGGCCTGCAAAGCCGCATCAAGGGTCACACCCTCGCGCAGAACTCGCGCCACCGCATAGGCGGCAAGCGCGCGCGCGCCGGCGGCCGCGGTGCTCATGTAGTCGCGAATCTCGCACCTGCCAGCCGCTGCGCTTTGACGAACTCACGTGCCGCCAGCGGCTTGCGGCCCGCGAGCTGCAGGCGAATGATCCGAAGCTGACCCTGACCGCACGCCACATCGATGCCGTCGGACGGGGCGTTGAGCACGGTCCCCGGCGGCGCTCGCTGCGCCGGTACGGCTGCAGAGGGCGCGAGTTCCGCCTCCCATATACGCACTTGCGTGCCGTCCAGTCGCGTTTCGGCGACCGGCGCAGGGTTGAAGGCGCGGATTCGGCGCAACACCTGCACCGCATCCTCCTGCCAGTCGATCAGCGCCTCGTCCTTGCTGATCTTCTGCGCATAGGTGACGCCGCTTTGCGGCTGCGGCACCTCCGAAGCGCGCCCGGCCGCGAGTGCGTCCAGGGTTTGGCACATCAGTTCGCCGCCGAGAACGGCGAGCCGGTCGGAGAGGCTTCCTGCCGTATCGAGCGGCCCGATGTCCATCTTGCGCACAGCCAGGATCGGGCCGGTATCGAGCGCAGCCTCCATGCGCATGATGGTGACGCCGGTGGTTGCATCCCCCGCCAGAATCGCGCGCTGAATGGGTGCGGCGCCGCGCCAGCGCGGCAATAGCGACGCGTGGATGTTGAAGCAGCCGAGTCTGGGGGCGGCGAGTGCAGCCGGCGGCAAGATCAAACCGTAAGCCACTACGACCAGAGCATCCAGCCGCAAGGCGCGTAGCGCCTCGCAAGCTTCGGAGTTCTTGAAGCCGGCGGGTTGTTGAACCGCAAGCCCCAGCTCGAGTGCGCGTTTTTTCACCGGGCTCATTTGCATGGTCCGGCCGCGGCCGGCCGGCCGATCCGGTTTCGTAAGCACGGCCTGGAGTGTGTGCGCGGAGTGCGCCAGGGCGTCGAGCGCCGGAACCGCGAATTCCGGCGTGCCGGCGAAGCCCAGCCTCAAGGAGCTCTGCTGCGTGCTAGGAGCCTGTCTGAGCATTCCGCGTGAGTCGCGGCCACGGGGAACGCTCAGATAGGCTCCTAAAGAGCCGGTACGGAAGTGCCGGGCGCCGTCGCGCGAGTCTCGTTCCCCTTGGCGAGCTGTCTACGCTCTTTCTCCAGGCGCCGGCGAATCAACTGGCGCTTCAGCTCGGAGAGATAATCGACGAATAGCTTGCCTTCGAGATGATCCATTTCGTGCTGGATGCAAACCGCCAACAAGCCGTCCGCATCCATTTCGAACGGCTCACCGTTGCGGCCCAACGCACCCAGCCGGATGTGGGTCGCGCGTTGCAGCTTGTCGTAGATCCCCGGCAGGGACAAGCAGCCCTCTTCGGTCAGCGCGCGGCCCTCGGCTGCCAGAATTTGCGGATTGATGAGCACCAAGGGCCGATTGCGCTCCTCGCTCACGTCGAGCACCAGCAGCCGCTTGTGCACATCCACCTGTGTGGCCGCCAGGCCGACGCCTCTGGCAGCGTACATGGTCTCGAGCATGTCATCCGCCAGGCGGCGCAATGCATCATCGACCACGGCCACCGGCTCCGCCTTTTTCCGCAGCCGCGGGTCCGGATACTCCAAAATTACGAGCTTTGTCATGGAAGTTATGAGAGCAATATCGTGTTTTCGGCCGAAGATTGTTGCTAAAGTTCCGCCGCTGCTTAACTTAATGCCCGTTACGGCAGCGCGTTAACAGCGCTGGCAATCGGAAAAAACGGGCGACACGTCTCAGTCTTTGGCGGCAGGCCGGCAGTATACCAGCCAGCCCGGCACCATAAGACAGGCGACTCAAGGGAGCGAAACGAATGCAACGCCATCAGATATTTGCCCTGCTACTCTCGATCGCGCTAGTCGCGGGCTGCCAAACGCAGCACCCGCCCGCCGGGCCGGTGCCCGTGCCGACGGGCGACACCGGTATCCAGGGTACGCCCGTAGGCGATGAACGAACGGCGATGGAAGCGGCGAGTGACACGGGTGCTACCACGGCTCCCCTTCCCCCGCCCGCCGAATCGGCCACTGCGGGCATCCCAATGGCGCCCAATGCGCCCGACAGCTACGTGGTCAAGCGCGGCGACACCCTGTGGGGCATCGCCAAAGTGTTCCTGCGAGATCCCTGGTACTGGCCCGAAATATGGCAGGTCAATCCGCAGGTGCATAATCCGCACCTCATTTATCCGGGCGATACCTTGCGCCTGGTGTACGTCGACGGCCGGCCGCGAATTTTGTTGCAGCCCGGGTTGGAGCGCGGCAATGGTGCGCGCGTGATTCCGCGGGTGCGCAGCCAGCCGCTCGAGGCGGCGATCACCACCATACCCTACGAGACCGTTGCCGCCTTCATGTCCAAGCCCTCGGTGCTCGAGAAGAATCAGATCAAGCATGCGCCTTACGTACTCGCCACCCGCGATTCGCACGTCATGATGTCCGACGGCGATACGCTGTACGCGCGCGGCTTCAGCCGTCCGGTCGAGCTGGGCATGAATTGGAATGTGGTACGCGTCGGCGAGGAACTGCGCGATCCGGATGACAACACCCTGTTGGGGTACAACGGTGTTTACACCGGCTCCGGCCGCGTGACCCGGATCGGCGATCCGGCCACCCTCATCATGACCGAGTCGGCGCGCGAAACCTATTTCGGCGACAAGCTGTTCCCCGGCAGCGTCGACGTGCCGCTCGATTTCGTACCGAGCCCGCCGAGGATGCAGACCAAGGGGCGCATCATCGCGGTATCCGACGGAGTAAGCGTCATCGGCCAGTACGAAGTCGTCGTCATCAACCGCGGCGGCCGGGACGGCCTGGCACCGGGCAATGTACTCGCCGTGTACTCGCACGGCGAGACCGTTCGCGACACCGAAAAGCACGGATTTTTCTCCGAAAGGGGGAACTTGTTCGCCCCGAAAGTGCGCCTTCCGGACGAGCGGACCGGCACCTTCATGGTGTTCAAGACCTTCGATCGCATGAGTTTCGGGCTGATCATGGAAGCCACGGACGTCATGAACGTGGGAGATGACGTCAAAAACCCGTAAGTCTCCGCCGCGCACGCGCAAATCTGCACATTGACGCAGGTTCCGCGGCGCGCAGCCGCTGCGCGCTGGCGCGATAATTCGCGCCATGCTGCTGAGCGAAGATGCACTGGCGTGGATGACGCTTGCCCGAGCGCCGGCGCTCGATGCGCCCACTCTCGCGGCGGCCCTGGAGAAGATCGGACCGGCCGGCGCCCTCGTTGCGGCCTCCGACGCCGCTCGCGAGCGCGCCGGAATTCCCGCCCCGGCGCGTGAATTTCTGCGCAAAGCGGCGGCCGGGCCCAGCATCGCCGAGCGAAAATGGCTCGAGCGTCCCGGCCACTGCGTGCTGCCGTTCACCGATCCGCGATTTCCGGCACTGTTGCGCTCCTCTGCCGATTGCCCGACCGCACTGTTTGTAGCAGGCAACGTCGACGCGCTTCGCGAGCCGCAGCTGGCCGTGGTCGGCAGCCGCAACCCCACTGCCCAAGGTCGCGATACCGCCTTCGAGTTCGCGCAGTACCTGGCCGAACGCGGCTTGGCAATCACCAGCGGGCTCGCACAAGGCATCGACACCGCCGCGCATCGCGGCGCACTGGCGGCGCAGGGAATCACGCTCGCCGTGCTCGGCAGCGGCGTTGATGTGGTTTATCCCCGCAGTAACTTAGCGCTCGGCGAAGCCGTCGAGCAGCAGGGCGCGCTGGTGAGCGAATTTGCGTTGGGAAGCGCCCCGCGGCGCGCGCATTTTCCCCGGCGTAATCGGATCATCGCGGGGCTTTGTTTGGGCACTCTGGTGGTCGAGGCGGCGCGCAGGAGCGGTTCGCTGATTACTGCACGCGCCGCCAACGACCGCGGCAGAGAGGTATTCGCCATACCGGGATCGATCCATAATCCCTTGAGCCGCGGCTGCCATGAGCTGATCAAACAGGGCGCAAAACTGACCGAAACCCCAGATGACATATTGACCGAGTTGAACTTTTCGGCCTCTTTCGCCAACGACCTCCGCGCCGCCGCCGCCCCCGCCCAGCCGGCGCCGGCGCCGCCGGGCATGGACAAGGAACACAAAATCTTGTTAGATGCGCTCGGCTTTGATTCCGCGGACCTCGATATGTTGATCGTTCGTACCGGATTCAAACCAGAAGCCGTGTCCTCGATGATGCTGATCCTCGAGCTCGAAGGCCACGTTCAGGCCGCCCCCGGGGGCCGCTACTCCCGAGTCGCCAACAGGAGAGCCGGAGGTGAAAGATAACGTTCTCGATCTGCTCATATATCTTTTCGAGAATTACATGAACGCGGACGATGAACCGCGGCCCGATCGCACTACCATGAAAATCGAGCTCGATAGGGCTGGATTCGCCGAGGCCGACATCGAGCGGGCATTGGAGTGGCTCGACGGCCTCTCCGGCGAACAGTTGGGCAAGGTCGCGGAAGCCACGGCGCGAGCCGTGCGCGTCTTCAGCGGCCAAGAGCTGCTGCGCCTCGACACAGACGTGCGGGGCTACCTGCTGTATTTGGAGAACGTGCGGATACTGTCCGGTAATCAGCGCGAACTGGTCATCGATCGTTTGATGGCGTTGGAAGCCGAGGAAATCGACATCGAACAGGTGAAATGGGTGGTTCTGATGGTGCTGTTCAGCCAACCCGGTCAAGAGTCCGCTTACGCGCAGATGGAAGACTTGGTCTTCGAAGAGCGCTCCGACGCCCTGCATTGAGCAGCAATCTCGTTATCGTGGAGTCGCCTGCCAAGGCGAAGACCCTCAAGAAGTATCTCGGCAAGGACTTCGAGGTGCTCGCCTCCTATGGCCACGTGCGGGACTTGGTGCCGAAGGAGGGCGCCGTCGATCCGAAGCGTCATTTCGCGATGAAGTACCAGGTCGTCGAGCGCAATCAAAAACATGTGCATGCGATTTCACGGGCGCTGATGAAGGCGAAAACGCTGGTTCTGGCGACCGACCCCGATCGCGAAGGCGAAGCCATATCGTGGCACTTGTACGAGCTGTTGAAGGCCCAAGGCGCGCTGAAGGGCAAGGATGTACAACGGGTCGTATTCTACGAGATCACCAAGAACGCCGTTCGCGAGGCGATGGGGCAGCCGCGGGAGCTATCGTTCGATCTGGTGAATGCGCAGCAGGCACGGCGTGCGCTCGATTACCTGGTGGGCTTCAATCTATCGCCCCTGCTGTGGAAGAAGGTCCGCCCCGGACTTTCGGCGGGCCGAGTGCAAAGCCCCGCGCTGCGCATGATTTGCGAGCGCGAAGACGAAATCGCCGCATTTGTGCCGCGGGAATACTGGACCATCGATGCGGAGTTGGAGCGTGCGGAGCAGAAGTTTCCGGGCAAACTCGTCGAATACCGGGGCGGCAAAGTCGAGCAGTTCAGCTTTACCACGGGAGCCCAGGCGCATGAGGCGGAACGCTCGCTGCGCAGCGCGGCGCAAGGTGAACTCACCGTTTTGGCGGTCGACCGCAAGCAGCGCCGCCGCAATCCCGCGCCGCCTTTCACGACCTCGACGCTGCAGCAGGAAGCCGCGCGCAAGCTGGGATTCAGCGCGCAAAAGACCATGCGCGTCGCCCAACAATTGTATGAAGGCGTCGACATCGGCGAGGGCGCGGTGGGACTCATCACCTACATGCGCACCGATTCGCTCAATCTCGCCCAGGAAGCCGTCGGCGAAATTCGCGATGTGATCGTGCGGCTGTATGGCAAAGAGGGTCTGTCCGAGGAGCCGCGAATCTATCGCACGAAGTCGAAGAACGCGCAGGAAGCGCACGAGGCGATTCGCCCGACCGTGGCCAGCATTTTGCCCAGTGAGGTCGAAAAGAAGGTCGAACCGGACCAGCACCGCCTGTACGCGCTGATTTGGAAGCGCACCGTGGCCTGTCAGATGGCGCCGGCGGTGTTCGACACGGTGGCGGTCGATCTGCTGGCGGGAGCGGATGGCCCGCAGCGTATCGTGCTGCGTGCCAACGGCTCAACCCTGATCAAGCCCGGGTATATATCGGTTTATCAAGAAGGCCTGGACGACGTCGTGCAGGACGATTCCGATCACGTACTGCCGCCCATGCAGGAAGGCGATCGCGTCAAGCTCCTCGGCGTGACCGCCGCGCGGCATTTTACGGAGCCGCCGCCGCGCTTTTCGGAGGCTTCCCTCGTCAAAGCGTTGGAGGAGTACGGGATCGGGCGCCCCTCGACGTATGCATCCATCATCTCGACGCTGCGCGAGCGGGCGTACGTAGAGATCGAAAGCCGGCGCTTCACTGCGACGGATATCGGCAAGATCGTCAGCCGGTTTCTGACGCTGTACTTCACCACCTATGTCGACTATGACTTCACCGCGAAGATGGAAGACTCGCTCGACGCGGTCGCGAGCGGTGAGCAGGAATGGGTGCCGCTGCTCGAGAAGTTTTGGAAGCCGTTCATCAAGCTCGTCAATCACACCGAAGCGTCGGTCAGCCGCGAGGAGGTGGCGCAGGCGCGCGACCTCGGGACCGACCCGGCGAGCGGCAAGCCGATGAGTGTGCGGATGGGCCGCTTCGGACCCTTCGTGCAGATCGGCACCAAGGACGACGCCGACAAGCCGCGCTTTGCGGGTCTTCGGCCCGGCCAAAAAATGGATGCGATCACGCATGCGGAAGCATTGGAGCTGTTCAAGCTGCCCCGCAAGCTCGGCGTCACCGCCGAGGGCGAAGAGATCACGGCCAACACCGGACGCTTCGGTCCTTACTTGAAGTACGGCGCGAAATATGTCTCGCTCAAAACTGACGACCCGTACACCATAACGCCTGCGCGCGCACTAGAGGTGATTCGCGAAAAGGCCATCGCCGATGCGAATCGCCTGATCTTGGATTTTCCCGATGCGGGGATCCAAGTCCTCAATGGGCGCTACGGGCCCTACATCACGGACAAGACGCGCAACGCCAAGATTCCGAAAGACAGAGACCCCAAGAGCCTGACCCTGGCCGAGTGCCAGAGCATGCTGGCCGCGGCCCCGGTTCGTACCTTCGGCAAATGGGGCCGAAGGAATGTCAAAGGAAGCGGCAAAGCGCTGACGGGGAAGAGCGCATCCGAAGAGGCCGCGCCGCCCAAGGCTACGCCGCTCAAGGCCGCGCCGCCCAGGGCTACGCCGCCCAAGGCTACGCCGCTCAAGGCTACGCCGCTCAAGGCCGCGCCGCCCAAGGCCGCGCCGCAAAGGCTTGCGGCCAAGAGCTCAAAGGCTGCCGCCAAGAAAAGAGCGCCGGCGCAAGCACCTGCTCGACCCGTCCTGAAACCGCAGGCGAAGAAGAAAAGTTCGAAAAAGAACAAACCCCAGACAAGGAGCCTGTCTGAGTAACAGGCTCCTATCATGGCTGACTCCACAGGAACAGTGCCCGACCCCTCCGCAGCGGATCCAGCCTCCGTACAGCGTTACTTGAAGGATTTGCACGACCGCATCACGGCAGCCGTGGAAGCGCTCGATACCGCAAGATTTCGGCGCGACCTGTGGCAACGTCCGGAAGGCGGCGGCGGCGAGAGCCGGGTCTTGACGGACGGTGCGATATTCGAGAGAGCCGGCGTATCGTTTTCGCATGTGCACGGGGGGCAGATGCCGCAATCGGCGTCGAACCTACGCCCGGAAATCGCCGGTGCCGCCTTCGAGGCAATGGGGATATCGCTGGTGTTTCACCCCAGAAACCCCTACGCGCCCACTACGCATTGCAATGTCCGATTTCTCGTGGCGACGCCCAAGAGCGCTCCGGCCGTTTGGTGGTTCGGCGGCGGCTTCGATCTGACGCCCTATTATCCCTTCGACGAGGACGTGCTGCACTGGCACCGAACTGCGCAGGCCGCATGCCTGCCTTTCGGCGCGGGTGCGTACGAAAAATACAAGGGCTGGTGCGACCGCTATTTTTTCTTGCCCCATCGGAATGAAACTCGCGGGGTCGGCGGCTTGTTCTTCGATGATCTCAACGAAGGAGGCTTTGCGCGCTGCTTTGGGCTTGCGCGCAGCGTCGGCGATCATTTTCTCCCCGCTTTCATGCCGATTGTGGAACGCCGCCGACATCACCCCTGGGGAGACCGTGAACGCAACTTTCAGCTGTATCGGCGCGGGCGCTATGTGGAATTCAATCTGCTCTATGACCGAGGTACTTTGTTCGGCCTGCAGTCACGCGGCCGGACGGAATCCATCCTGATGTCCATGCCGCCGCTGGCACGTTGGGAGTATGACTGGCACCCGCAAGCCGGTTCCGCGGAGGCGAGGCTATACGAATTTTTACGTCCCCGAGATTATCTCGAGGAGCTCCGCCACGGCGAGACGTGTCAAGGAAAAACCAATCCCTTTGGAGGCGGCTAGATTAGAAACCCCTCACCCGCGTTCACTGCGGCGACTCATCATCGCCGGAAGAATCCGTTCGCCGCACTAGGTAGTAAGTCAACCCCACAGCGATGACAGCCGCGGTGACGAGGCCGTACGTCCATGCCCAAGATTCAAAATGCCCGGCACTCTCAACGGGGATGATGATGAGTTGTCGCAGCAGGGTGATGAGCGCGGCCTCGATGAACACCAGGATGGGAAGATGACCGTGGCGCACATAACGTACTTCTGCCGACATCAGCGATGATAGAACCCAGAGGATGAACACGTTGCCGAGTGCCTGTACGAAGCCGCGCGCCACTTGGCTGGATCTGATTGTCTGAGTGACGTCCGCGACGAACTGCCACATCAGCAATATGCTGGCAATGAGCAGCGCCAGCGCGATGAACACATGCAACAACCGGTTGGCCGCCTCCATCGTCGATTCAAACAAATGCGGTCGCATAAATCTTCCTCATAGTCGACCGATCTGCAACGCCGCGCCTTGAGCTATGTTAGCAGCCTGTGAGGTGTAACCGTGTGGGAAAACATCGTGTGGACGGTGCTTCTGATTCTGCCAGCAGGCGCCGCGGTTTATGTGCTCCTGATCGCCTATGTCTATATCTTCCAGGCGCGGCTGATCTTCTTTCCGAATGTGCCGGGACGCACACTGACAGCGACGCCGAGCCAGATTGGTCTAAGGTTCGAAGAGGTCCGGATCACGACGGCCGACCGCGTCGACCTGCACGGCTGGTACGTGGCGGCGCCAGCGGGCGCCCCGGTCGTACTCCTCTGTCACGGCAATGCCGGTAATATTGCGCACCGCCTGGATTGGCTCGAGATCTTCTGCGGCATGGGATTCGCAGTGCTCCTGTTCGACTACCGCGGCTTTGGACGAAGCAGTGGTACGCCGACTGAGCAGGGCACCTACCTCGATGCTCAGGCCGCATGGGGCTACTTGACGAACACGAAAGGGTTTGCGCCCGCAAGCATCGTGATCGTTGGTGAATCTCTTGGAGGTCCGATCGCAGCACACCTCGCGAAGGACGTGGCTCCCGGAGCGCTCATCCTTGTCTCGACGTTTACCTCGGTGCCTACTCTCGCCCGCACCTTCTACTGGTATCTGCCCGTGCGCCGGCTGGCGCGCTTTCAGTACCCAACCGCGGCGTACGTGGCGCGTGTGCACGTACCGACACTTGTGATCCACAGTCGCGACGACGAGATGATACCGTTCTCGCATGGCGAGGAGCTTCGTAGATGCGCGAGGGGGCCCGCGCAACTTCTCGAGATTTTCGGCGATCACAATGCGGCGTTCATGCTGAGCAGGCCGAAGCTCATAGAGGGCCTGCGCGGCTTCCTCGAGGCGCATTGCATCTTGCAGGCGTGAACGGTGCGCAACGGGCGCCCTTCGAAGCTTCGTCTCTCGCCGCTTTATCAACACGCCGAGCGCAGCGTGAGCTACTGGTATCACGAGGATGGGAGCCTGGTGCTCAAGGCGCGACTGCCGGCGCGCGCAGATCTTCCAGTACGGTGCCCATTTGATTTACCTCGTCCTCGTGCGGCTGATCGCGAAATTTCTCCTTGAGGGCTTCTGCGTACCAATCTCTCATGGACTCGAGACCCAACAGGCGCACCGCGTACTCGGTGGCCTTGGAGTCGAGTTCGAGCCCGTAAGATTGAATTCTAAAGGCGACGGGAGCAAAGAACGCATCCACCGCCGTGAACGCCTTTCCCGCCAGGAAGGGTCCGCCGAAACGGCGCAAGCCGTCGTTCCAAAGCGCGCCCACCCGGGCGATATCCCGCTCGAGCGTCGCCGGAATCTCCTTGAGCCGAATGCGCAAACCGCAGCTCATCGAGCAGCGATTGCGCAGCTCGCTGAACCCCGAATGCATCTCAGCGGCCGCGCTTCGGGCCCAGGCCCGCGCACAGCGATCCGCCGGCCAAACGGTGGGATGCCGTTCGGCCAGATATTCGACGATGGCGAGCGAGTCCCACACGACGGTCTCGCCGTCGATCAGGCAAGGCACTTTGCCGCTCGGTGAGATCTTCCTGAAGCTCTCCCAGTCCGACACCCGCCCAAACCGCAGTAGATGCTCCGTAAACCGGATCTGCAGCTCGCGCATCAGCACCCACGGCCGCAGCGACCAGGACGAATAGTTCTTGTTGCCAATGGTTAGCTCGTACATTGTTCGACCCTCCAATGCAAATCGAAGGAACCTCTGATTTACCTATACGCGAAGCGCGTTGCGCAGCAGAAAGGCGCGCCGCAAGGCGCGACCCGCCGCCCCATGGTGGGTACTATGGGCAAGGGAAGCAACACAGCGGCGCGCCTTTCTGGGCGCAACCCCTTGGGACCGGGCGATTTTCGCTCATGACATTGTCGCTCCTCGCTCATGTACTCCTAGGTACACCTCGCTCGTCGCTTCGCGTCCTGAGCGAAAATCGCACACGGTCGCGCTCGCGTATAGGTAAATCAGAGGTTCCCTAGTCGGACGCGCAGCGAATTCAACCCGCGGATTGCAAAGTTCGATCCCCAATCCGGCCGATCATCGACCAAGGCAAGCGTCGGAAAACGGCGCAGCAGTGCGCCGATGGCCAGCTGGCTTTCGAGGCGCGCCAGCGTGGCGCCCAGACACACGTGGGCATCAGCGCCAAAGGCGAGGTGCCGTATGTGCTGCCGGTGCACATTGAGCCGGTCGGGCTCATCATATTGGCACGGATCGCGCTGGGCGGCCCCGATCATGAACACCAGCGATGAACCGGCGGGAATCACTTCGCCGTCAAAGTCGATATCCGCCTTGACTCCCCGCGGGATCGCCTGAATAGGACTCTCGAAACGCAGCAGCTCCTCGATGGCGTTCGGCACCAGCTCGGGATGAGAATGCACCTCAGCGAGGGTCCGCGGATGCGATAACAGCGTATACATGCCGTTGCCGATCAGGTGTCGTGTCGTCTCATGGCCCGCGAACAGCAGCATGACGCACTGCGCATGCAATTCCTCGTCGGACAGGTGTCCGCCGTGGTCCGCCGCATCGATCAAGAGGCTCAGGAGATCGTCTTTGCGCTGCCGTCTGCGCTCGCCAATCAGCTGCGCGAAATACCCCTCCAGTTCGCCGATCGCTTTTTGTGCCACTCTTGCGCGCTCGGGTGTGCGCATCACGTTGCCGAACCAGTTGGCAATGTCGTTCGAGAGTTCGGTGCATCGCGGGCGCAACTCTCGCGGCAGACCCAGCATTTCGGAGATGACCTGCACCGGCAGGGGATAGGCAACGTGTCGAATGATGTCCGGCGCGGTTAAACTCTCCATGTCGATCAACAGCCGGTCGACGATGACCTCTATCTCGGGACGCAGCCGCTCGACCGCAATCGGCGAGAAGCCGGGGTTCATCAGCTTGCGCAAAATCGAATGACGCGGTGCATCGAGCTGGAGCAGCCAGCGCTGCATGTGACTCACCAACGGCCCGAACTCGTCGAGCACATCGCCGGTGGCTCCGATCAGCGCGTGTGCGGGTCGATGGGACGTCAGGCGAGCATCACGAAGCAGTGCCGTGCAGTCGGCATATCCGAACAACATCCAGAAGCCAGCGCGCTCGGTCAACGGCTGCAGGCGCGCTCCTTCGCGAAGATGCCGATACGTGGGATACGGGTCCTGCTGAAACTCGGCCGAAAAGAGTGGGGGAGGAGCCCCAGCGTCATTCGATGTGACCGCCATACCATCTCCCTTGATTACGCGAAAGACGCGTAGTTTAGGGCAAGGGACCCGTTTATGCGGAAAGTCGCCGACACAGGCACAATGCCGCCGGGATGAACTACAAGCACATCTACCACGCCGGAAATTTCGCGGATATTGCGAAACACGTCGGGCTGCTCTACTGCCTCGATGCGTTGAAGCGAAAGGACGCGGGGTTCTTCGTGTTGGACAGCCACAGTGGGCGCGGCTTTTATGACTTGCAAGCCGCGGAAGCCACCAAGTCCGGTGAGGCCGAGCGCGGCATCCAGCGCTTGATACAAACGCGCATCGACGAGCAGGCGCTGGCTCCCTACTTTGCGGCGATTCAGGCGCGTCGCGGCAAGCGCTTGGCGCGCTATCCCGGGTCACCCGCGCTGATCGCCGGCAGTCTACGTTCGCAGGACCGTGCAGTATTCGTCGAGTTGATGTCGGCGGAAGCGCGGGCCGGCGCGCGTGAGATCGAGTCCGCCGGCCGGATCCGGATGCAAATCGAGGACGGTTACGCGGCGCTCAAAGCGTTATTGCCGCCGCCGGAGCGGCGCGGCCTGGTGCTGATCGATCCGCCCTACGAGAGCATCGATGAGCTGAAGATGATGCTGCAGGCGTTCGGCGACGCTTACCGCCGCTGGCCGAGCGGAATATTCCTGATGTGGTATCCGATCCGCAGTGCATCGCAACGCAGTAAAGTTCACGCGCGCTTCGAAGCTCTTCGCATTCCAAAGATGCTGTTCGCGGATCTGGCGATTCATCCCGACGATGCGGGCGTCGGCCTCGCGGGCGGCGGCTTGATGATCGTCAATCCGCCCCACGGGGCGGACGAATACTTGCAGGGCGCCTATGCCGTCATTCACGATGGAATTGCAGCCGCGGGATCGGGCTACGTGGAAGTGGCACGCCTGACGCCTGAACGAATGGCACAATGAGGCACTTTCCCTCGAGGGCTTGAACCATGGATCCGAAAGTCTTGCGCGATCAGCTGAGCAAACTGCACGAAGAACTCGGTCACGTGCGGCATGTGGATCCGCGATCGAATCAACTGCTGCTCGAAGTCCTGCAGGACATCCAGCGGCTGCTGGAGCGGGACCGCGCACATGTCTCACCGTCCCAGCCACCCCCGGACAATGCATCCCTGCCCGATCGTTTGGAAAAGATCGCCGTGCAGTTCGAGGTGGATCATCCGACACTCGCGGCGAGTTCTCGAAGACTCATCGATTTGCTCGGCAAAGCCGGGCTCTAGCGGGCATTATTCACGAACGACTCGCTTTCTCGGGCGCGGGACCTCGATTGGCAGACATTTTCCGGGCCGCCGTGAACCCTTCCCTGGGGGCTGCGGGCAAAACATCCATGTTTTGCACGCCCCGAAAAATGCCTTGCCAATCGAGGCCCCGCTTTCCGTTTGCATTGTTCGTGAATAATGCGGGCTAGGAGGCTGTCCACACGATGGCGCCCTGCACGCGGCCGGCGATGTGCCTGACCGCATTGAGGTCGGCTTTCTGCCCCCGGGCAAGTACCGCGAGACTGCCGTGGCCGGGCACGGGAACTATCATGCCCCGGTAGCCCCCCTCATCGAACCGTACCGGCTTAGGCAGGGACTCGTGCACGAGCACCATGACGGTCACCGGTCCCATTTCCGTCTGGACGACCAAGTGCGGCACCCGATGTCCGCGAAACAGGCAGCTTCTGGCGTAACTGACCATGCCCGCGTTGGGATCGAGGCGCATATTCGAGTCGCGCAGCACGACGGCCAACTCCGGCGGCGGCACCGGTACGTCGGTGCTGGCCCAAGCTTGCGGTTCCCCGGCCATATGAGCTACGACGTCCGCAGCCAAACTCGAGCCCGGAGCCGCAAGCCACAGGCTGCCCGCCACCACGAGGCCAATCAGCACGCTCGCGGCCATTGCCAGCCAGCCGCGCCGCATGGAGAGCGCGCGGCTCGAGGCGCCCGCCGCGGGCACCCGCAGCGGCACGACCCGGGCATCGCCCGCGTCGGGAATGTTCATGCGCATGGCGCGCTCGAGCCGGCCTTCGAAGCGCAAGAGCCGATCCGTGTACGGCGGACACTCAGGGCAGCCGTCGCGATGTATCTTGAGGTCCGGATTCGGGTCGTGCGGGTCCGCCAGAATCGATCGCCGATATTGTGCACAGTCCATCATTCGTCGGGGTCCAAACTAGTGTCTTCGCCGCACAACGCGCGCAGCTGCTTGCGGCCGCGGAACAAGCGCGTCAGTACCGCAGCGTTCGAGAGCTCGAGTTCTGCCGCGATTTCCGCCGTCGAATAGCCCATTAAGACCTGCAACACGAGCGGTTCGCGGTACTCCTCGGGCAGTTTGAACAGCGCCGCCCTAAGCTCGGCGAGATCCTGATCCTGCGCGGCGGCCAGCATGGGCTCTTCCCGCGCAATCAGCTCATCGAGATCCACCGTCACGAGCCGCTTACGCTCGAAGCAGCGCGCGTACTCCCGGCGGACGATGGTTAAAAACCACGGTTTGGCGGCCGCTTCGTCCAACAGCGAATCTTGCGCCTTCCAGGCCCGCAGCATGGTTTCCTGCACGACGTCTTCGGCCAAGGCCCGGTCGCGGGACAGCCAGAAGGCGAAGCGCAACAGGTCCGGGCGCAGCGATTGGCAAAGCGCCTGGAAGCGCGCACGCTTCAGATTTCCGCCAATCTGATCGTTCATGTATAAATCAGCACCCGGCGTAAAATGTCTTTTTCGCGATTTTAGCGCGTTAGGATGACAAGGCCGCAAACGAAACGCCGCCGCCGGGCGCGGCGCCGCCGATACCACATGACTGAAGCTGCTGGTAGGAGTCACAATTAAGATGACCGGAAGTCCCGCTGATTCATTTCCGCGCACCCGGATGCGGCGCATGCGCCGCGACGAGTTTTCGCGGCGCCTGATGCGCGAAACGCAACTCAGCGCGGATGCGCTGATTTATCCGATATTCGTGGTTGAAGGGACTAAACAGCGCCAGCCCGTGGCCTCGATGCCGGGCGTCGAGCGGCTCTCGATCGACGAAATGCTGGATGAATGCGCATCGCTGGTGCGGCTGCGTATCCCGGCGATAGCGCTGTTCCCGGTCGTTCCGCAGGAAAAAAAGTCGCTGGATGCTCGCGAATCGTGGAATCCCAATGGAATTGCCCAACAGGCGGTACGGGCGGTAAAAAAAGAGTTTCCAAGCCTTGGTGTGATCACCGATGTGGCTCTCGATCCATTTACTACGCACGGTCAGGACGGTCTGATCGACGACACAGGCTACGTCCAGAACGACCTGACGGTAGAAACCCTGGTGCGCCAGGCGCGCTCGCATGCGGATGCCGGCGCCGATATGGTTGCTCCGTCCGACATGATGGATGGGCGCGTCGGCGCCATCCGCGCCGCATTCGAGACCGCGGGTCTGGTCCATACGCGCATCCTGGCCTATGCGGCTAAGTACGCGTCCAGTTTCTACGGTCCGTTTCGAGAGGCCGTGGGGTCTGCGAAACAGCTGGGCGCGGGCAGCAAACACACCTATCAGATGGACCCCGGCAATGCCGACGAGGCGTTGCGCGAGGTCGCTCTCGACATTGCCGAGGGCGCGGACATGGTGATGATAAAGCCGGGGCTGCCGTACTTGGACATCGTTCGCCGGGTCAAGGATCGATTCGGGATGCCGACTTTCGTCTATCAGGTCAGCGGTGAGTACTCCATGATCATGGCGGCGGCCGCGAACGGCTGGCTCGATGAGCGTGCCGTAGCCTTGGAAACCCTCCTGTCCATCAAACGCGCCGGAGCGGACGGCATTTTGACTTATTTTGCCAAGCGCGCAGCGGAGTGGCTCGCCCGGTGACTCTGCCGCACGAAGCCGGCAAGCCCGATCAGTACGGGGTCGTCGGGCACCCGGTCGCACACAGCTGGTCGCCGTTCATTCACGGCATGTTTGCCAAGGCGACGGCGCAGAACCTGGTTTATCGGATGTTCGACATTCCGCCGGACGATTTCCGGCGCGAGACCCTGCGGCTGTTCACGAGCGGCGTGCGCGGCCTGAACATCACGCTGCCGCACAAGCAGGCGGCGGCTGAACTGGTGAACGAATTGACCCCGCGCGCTGCGCGGGCACAGGCCGTGAACACGATTGCCTTCTTCGAGGACACGACGCTTCTCGGCGACAACACCGACGGGGTTGGCCTGACCTACGATCTCGAGCGCAACTTGCACATCGATCTTGCCGACAAGCGCGTTTTGATGCTCGGCGCGGGCGGCGCAGCGCGCGGGGTAATCGGGCCCCTATTGGAGCGCGAATTGCGCGAGCTCACCGTCGCCAATCGCACTCCCTTCAAGGCGCGCAAACTCGCAGCTGAATATGCCGACATGGGGCAAATCGTCGGTTGCACCTTTGCGGAACTGCAAGGCCCGCCGTACGACCTCATCATCAACGCAACGTCGGCGAGCCTGCAGGGTGAGATGCCGGAAATGCCCGCTGGACTGGTCGGCGAAGAGACGATTTGCTACGACCTGGCCTACGGCCGCGGTCACACGCCTTTCACGCTCTGGGCGCAGCAGCTTCACGCCCGTCGCACGTCCAAGGGCTGGGGCATGCTGGTCGAGCAGGCGGCCGAATCGTTCCTGCTTTGGCGCGGCATTCGGCCGAGCACACAGCCGGTACTGGCGGCGCTGGCCCAGCAAACCTAGGAGCCTAGCGGGCATTATTCACGAACGACTCGCTTTCTCGGGCGCGGGACCTCGATTGGCAGGCATTTTCCGGGCCGCCGTGAACCCATTGCGCTAAGCAGTCCCTGCTGCGCGGCGCCTGCTATCGCAGGGTCACGAGTTCTTCGGAACTCGTCGGATGGATGGCCACCGTGTCGTCGAAATCGCCCTTGGTCGCACCCATGCGAATGGCCACCGCGAACCCCTGCAGCATCTCATCGGCGCCGGCGCCGATGACGTGGCAGCCGACGATTTTCTCGTCCCGCCCGACGCAAACGAGCTTCATGTCCGTGTGGGTCTTGCGCGTGGTGAGCGCGTGATATAGGGGCGTGAAGTCCGCGACATACACTCTGACGGCATCTCCATACTCCGCGCGCGCCTCGCTCTCGCTCAAGCCCACCGTGCCGATCGGCGGATGCGTGAACACCACGGTCGGGATCATGGCGTATTCCAAGCGGCGCTCGGGCTTGCCGCCGAACAGCCGATCGCTGAGCCGCCTGCCGGCGGCGATCGCCACGGGAGTCAGAGCGGCGCGCCCGGTGACGTCGCCGATCGCATAGACGCCGGACACATTGGTGTTTTGGAAGCCGTCGGTGATGACGAAATTACGCGTATCGAGCGCTACTCCGGTCACACTCAAATTGAGAGCGGAGACATTCGCGCTGCGCCCGATCGCCCACAGCAGGCAGTCGAAACCGGAGAATTCTCGTCCGTCCGCCGCGACCAGCGTCTTCAGAGCCGATTGCCCGCGCACTGCGGCGGGTGTGACGTGCGGGTGGATGATGATGCCCTCCGCATGCATCTCGCGCATCAGAGACTTGCCCAACATCACGTCGAAGTGGGTTAGCAAATGATCCTTACGGACAAAGATCTCGACTTCGCTGCCGAGCTCGTGAAAGGCACTGGCCAACTCGCAGGCGACATAGCCGCTGCCGACGACGGCGACGCGCTGCGGCCGTTGCTCGAGCTCAAAAAAACCGTCCGAAGTGATGCCGCGATCCGCTCCCGGCAGCTGCGGCACGGTGGGGAGGCCGCCGGTCGCGATGACCACCTGCGGTGCAGTCAGGCGGACGCCGTTCACTTCCACGGTGTGCGCATCGACAAAGCGCGCCGTGCCGCGCACGTGCGCCACGCCCTTGGCCGCCAAATTGCGCGCATAGATGCCGCTCAGTCGGGCGATATAGGCATCGCGCCTGCGCTTCAGTACGCCCCAATCGTTGTCGCCCACCGACACCGCGAAGCCGTAATCGCTCGCATCGGCGAGCGCCAACGCAATGCCCGCCGCGTTCCACATCACTTTTTTTGGAACACAGCCTACGTTCACGCAAGTGCCACCCAGGCGGCCGGACTCGATCACGGCCGTCTTCGCGCCGTACTCCGCCGCGCGCTGTGCACAGGCCATGCCCCCGCTGCCGCCGCCGAGAGTGATTAGATCGAAAACTTCGGTAGACACTGTGAACTCCATGCTGAGGGAGCCGAAAACCCGAATGATATACTTGCGAGGTCGTTAACTCCCGAATGAGGTGCTGTCTTGATCGGTCTGGGAATCGTGCTGGCCGTGAGCATCGCTCTGGTCGTTTACTTCGTCGGCATCTACAACGAGCTTGTCGGTCTGCGGGAAAACATCAAGGTTTCATGGGCAAACATCGATGTCCTGTTGAAGCAGCGCCACGACGAGCTGCCGAAACTGGTTGAGACCTGCAAGCGCTACATGCAATTCGAGCAGGACACGCTGGAAAAGGTGATGCGTGCACGGGCATCGGTCAATCAAGCGAGCGAAACCGGCAACGTTGCAGCCCTCGGCGCCGCCGAGCAGCAGCTGCGCGCCGGCATGACCCGCCTTTTTGCCGTCGCCGAGAACTATCCGCAGCTGAAAAGCGACGAAACCTTTAAACAATTGCAAGCCAGGATCACGGCGCTGGAAGAATCCATTGCCGATCGGCGCGAGCTGTATAACGATCAGGTGAATCTCAATAATATCCGGGTCAAAGTCTTCCCCGACGTCATGATCGCGAAGCACTGCGGTTTCTTGCCGGCACACTTGCTGGAATTCACCGGCGAGGAGAAACGCGACGTGGACGTAGGCGCACTATTCCGGGCCTAAAGTCCGGATCCGGCCTTGAGTCCGGGACATGTCCGGCAACGACCGCTTGAAATTTTGGCTTCTGCTGCTGAGCCTCGCCGCTGCGGCGGCCTATTCCTTTTGGTATGCGTTCAAAGCGTGGCGCGAGAACCGTGTGGTTGGCGATACGCCCGCCTCGCGGATCCGCTCGGCGGCGCAGGGCTACGTTGAGCTCACCGGCCATGGAGTGATGATGCCGAAGCCGCAGAACAAGGGACCGTTGACCAGTCTGCCGTGCACCTGGTGGCGCTACAAAATCGAGGAGCGAGGCTCGATCGGCAGATCGCGCGGGTGGAGGACGATAGACAGCGGTACCAGCGAGGTGCCGTTTATTCTGGATGATGGCACCGGTCAATGCATGGTCGACCCGCGCGGAGCGGAGGTCTTCCCGGCGGCGAAGACCGTCTGGTACGGCAGCACGAGTTGGCCTGAGGTACGCCTTCCCGAAGGGCAGGGATTCTTGGGCAAACTCACCGATGCGCTGCTCGCCGGAGGTCGTTATCGCTACACCGAGTATCGCTTGCAGCCGCGGGAGACGGTTTGCGCGCTCGGCACATATCGCAGCGGCGGCAGCGGAGGCGGCGGCGTCGAGAGTTATGACGGCGCCGTGGCGGAACTCCTGCACGAATGGAAACAAGATCAAAAGTCCTTGCTCGAGCGCTTCGATCGCAACCATGACGGCGTCCTGGACGACGCTGAATGGGAGCAGGCGCGCGCGGCGGCGCGCGGCGAGGTCGCTGGCCGCATGGTCGTTCAACCGCAAACGCCGGGTATGAGCGTATTGTCGAAGCCGGCGGACGGCCGCGCGTTTTTGCTGTCGGCCTCGAACGGCGAATCGCTGGCGCGGCGCTTACGCCGCAACGCCATCGCGGGAATCGGCGCATGCGTGTGCAGCAGCGCCGCTCTGCTCTGGATGGTGTGGCACGTCTGATAGAATTGGGGAGTGAACAACCCACTTCTACAGCTGGAGTCGTTGCCTGCCTTCGACCGGATCGAGGCGGCCCATGCCCGTCCGGCGCTCGAACAGGTGTTGGCGGAGAACCGTGTACGGCTCGCGGAATTGACGGCGCAGCCCGACCCCACATTCGCCTCGCTGGTCATGCCGGTCGAAGAGCTGAGCTACCGGTTGAGCCGGGTTTGGAGCCCGATCGCTCATTTGAATGCCGTCGCCAATTCCGCCGAAATGCGCCAGGCCTACAACGAATGCATGCCGCTGTTGACGGCTTACAACTCCGATCTTGGGCAGAACTCCGAGCTGTATGCAGGTTACGCTCATGTACTGCGAAAGGAAGCCGCCGGCCTCGATTCGTCGCAGCGCAAGGTGTTGGAAAACGCGCTGCGCGATTTCCGTTTGACCGGCGTCGATTTACCCGCCGATCGCAGGGCGCGCTACCGCGACATCGTGCAGCGTCTCGCCCAACTGGCGACCAAGTTTTCGGAGAATGTGCTCGACGCCGGGTGCGCCTTCACGCGCAGCGTGACCGACGGCTCCGAGCTCGCAGGGTTGCCCCAAAACGCCCTCGATCGCGCCGCCGCGGATGCCCGTGAGGCGAAGCAGGCGGGGTGGCTGTTCAAGCTCGACCAGCCCACCTATATGACGGTGATGACCAGCGCCGAGAACCCGCAGCTGCGGCGCGACATTTATGAGGCCTGGGTCACTCGGGGCTCCGAGCTCGGCCCCAGCGCGGGGCGCTTCGACAACAACCCGATCATTGCCGAAATATTGCCGCTGCGCCACGAACTCGCCCAGCTGCTGGGCTTCAAGAGCTTCGCCGACTATGCGTTGGCTACCCGCATGGCGAAGAGCAGCAAGCAGGTGCTGGGGTTTCTGGAGGACCTGGCGCGGCGCTGCCGGCCGGCCGCTCGCCGGGAGTATTCGGATCTCGAAGAGTTTGCCGGGCGCAAGCTCGAGGCCTGGGACTTGGCGTTCTTCAGCGAGCGGCTGCAGGAAAGCCGCTTCAAAGTGTCGCAGGAGGCCCTGCGGCCGTATTTCCCCCTTCCGAAGGTGCTGTCCGGCCTGTTCGCTTTAACTCATCGGCTCTACGGCATCACGGTCCGCGAGCGCTCGGGGGTGAGCGTGTGGCATCCGAGCGTCCGGTACTACGATCTCGAAGACACCCGCGGGGAGACCATCGCGGGTTTCTATCTCGATCCGTACTCGCGCACGGAGAAGCGCAGCGGCGCTTGGATGGACGAATGTGTCATTGCCAAATCACTGCCTTCGGGCAAGGCGCTCCCTGTCGCGCAGCTGGTGTGCAATTTTACCGCCCCGGTCGGCGCCGCTCCTTCCCTTCTCACGCACGACGAGGTCACGACACTGTTTCATGAGTTCGGGCACGGCCTGCATCACATGCTCACGCAGGTGGCCTATCCCAGTATCGCCGGAATCAACGGCGTGGCTTGGGACGCGGTGGAGCTGCCCAGCCAGTTTATGGAAAATTTCGTGTGGCGCGCCGAAGTGCTGCCGCTGATATCGGCCCATGTGAGTACGGGCGAACCGTTGCCCGTCGACATGCTCCAACGCCTGCTCGGCACGCGTACGTTCAATGCGGCCTTGGATACCCTGCGCCAAATCGAGTTGGCCAGTTTTGATTTCGAATTGCACGCAAACTTCGATCCGGCCTCGGGCGCGCGAGTGGCGGAAACGCTGGCAAGCGTCCGAGAGCGCGTGGCCGTCGTGCCGACCGCGCCTTTCAATAGAATTCCGGCTAATTTCGCCCACATATTTGCCGGCGGCTATGCAGCGGGGTACTACAGCTATAAATGGGCTGAAGTGCTCGCCGCCGATGCCTTCGAAGCATTCGAGCAGGCCGGCGTGTTCGACAGCGCCACCGCCATGCGCTTTCTCGATTCCATACTCGCGCGCGGCGGGAGCCTCGATGCCATGGATGCGTTCGTTCGATTCCGGGGCCGCCAACCCGACGTTCGGCCGCTGCTCAAACAAACCGGAATTGCGGCGTGAGGCGCCTTGCTGTACTCGCCTGGGCGCTCCTCGCGGTCGACGCGCGGGCGGCAACGGCATATGTCAGCGACGAACTCGTGGTCGGCGTCTACTCCGAGCAAAATCAGCAGGGTCAGCGGCTGACGACATTACATTCCGGGGCGAGTGTTGAAACGCTCACGACGAGCGGCGAATTCACCCAAGTCCGATTGAGCGACGGCACTACCGGATGGGTCAAAACCACCTACCTCACCACGCGCGAACCGGCAACGGTGCGGGTCAAACGGCTCGAGGAGGAGCTGGACCGCAGCCGCGCGACAACGCCGGCGCTTGCCGAAGCGGCGGCCCGCAGCGAGGTGGAGCACTTACAGCGCGAACTCGCGGCAAAACAATCGGAACTGGATGCGGCGCGGGTAACGCATTCGGCCGCGGCAGCCGGCATTTCGCCCGCGGGGGCCGCCAAGACCGTCAGCGGCTTGGGGGCCGTGTGCGCCGTACTCATCGCAGCCGCCGGCGGCTTTTGGTTGGGCTATGCCACCCTCGCGCGTCGCGTCAAGCGGAAATTCGGCGGCCTCAGGGTTTACTAGGAGCCTGTCTGAGTAATCCCCGTGGCCTCCCAAGGCAGATTTCGTTTCAGCCGAGGCGGAGCCGACATCGTTGGGTCAACACCCAATGAGGAGGCGACCAACGACGGGTGAAGCGAAATCTGCCCGTCCCGAAGGGGCTCACGCGCATTACTCAGACAGGCTCCTAGTTTACATAACAGTGTGAACTGGTCCGTAGCGTACGCCGGCTTTAGAGATTAAACTGCGCCCGATGTATGACCTTCGCCGTAACGATTACGACGTCACGAATTCCGTCCAAGTAAGCTCCACCGAAGCGGTAAGCGAAGCGGTCCGCGATCTGTTCGCCGCCGGCTGGCCGGGCGAATCATTCGATCGGGTAGCGGTAGCTTTCGAGGAGTTCGAGCGGTTGTTCTCGGGCCGCATGCCCGGCTATCACGGCGTGGACACCGTGTACCACGATCGCCAGCATACTCTCGACATGACCTTGGCGATGGCGCGCTTGATGCTGGGCTACGAAGCCAGCGTCGATGCGCAGCACCGCTTCGGGGGCGAGCGCGCGGTCATGGCGCTAGTCACTTCGTTGTTTCACGACGCCGGCTACATTCGAGAGTTCGACGACCTGCGGCACCGTAACGGCGCCGAGTTCACTCTGTATCACGTGACGCGCAGCGCGCGCTTTTTGGCGCGCTTTCTACCGAGCATCGGCATGGACAGCTGGGTGCCGGTGTCAACCCGTATCGTGCATTTCACCGGCTATGAAATCAAATTGAGCCAGATTCAGCTGGCGGATGACCGAGATCGCAAATTGGGACATTTGTTGGGCACGGCCGACCTGATCGCGCAGATGGCAGATCGTTGCTATCTGGAAAAGTGCCGGGATCGACTGTACCCCGAGTTCGTGCTGGGCGGCATCGCGGCCGCGCCCGGCGTCGACGGGGCATTGCAGGTCCGGTACAGTTCGGGACTGGACCTATTGCGCCAGACGCCGCGCTTCGTGCACGAGACGCGCGCGCAACGGCTGGACGGTGAGTTCGAACACGCCTACGGGTACGTGGAGCGGCTATTCGACGGCAAGAACCCTTACCTCGAGGCCATCGACCGCAATGTCGGCTACTTGCAACGCGTTTTGCGCGCCGAACGCTGGCGCTTGTTGCGGCGAAATCCGCCGCTGTTCACTTCCGAGGACACCCAATTGGGGCAGGTCCGCGGCTTGATGGTGACTCATTTGAGGGCGCTCTGGGCCTAGGAGTAGGAGCCTAAGGCCTTTTCAGGGCCAATCGATGCGCGCCACATAGCGTGCATGCAGCTCCTCGAGCCGCTCGAAAACATACTCCTTGCCGAGCAGGCGCGGTTCCTTCAGCGCCTGGCGCAATATCCCGGGGGTTAACTGCCGGCGCGCCTTTTCCGCAACCGGCGCGAAGCTATAGTGCCACGGTTCGCTCTGCACGCCCGACAGGATGCCGCGAAAGGGGCGAAAGAAACCGAAGCGGGGGGCGTTCATTTCCAACCATTGCGCAAGCGGTGCAAATGGTCCTGGGGGTGTGAACTCCGCCGCCGTCAGTTGCACTCGATATTGCGCAGCGGCGGCCCTGCGATCGATGAGATCAAGATCCGTGCCCCAATGATGGCGGCTCGCGCCGGGGAGCGCCGACCATACAAGAATCGCCGCGACGCGCTCCGCCGGCGACAAGTGTGCGGCCTCGAGCACGCGTCCCGATGCATCGTAGAGCGGCGCCGAGCCGCCGAATTTAGCGTTCCAGATCGCGAGCTGGCGCGCGAAATCGCGGAAGCTGCTCGCTGGAACCAAGTCCAATCCATCCGCCAAGGCCGCCCGGCGCAGATTCAGGAGCGGCGCGACCACGTACGGGTGCAGCGCACAAGGTGGATCCGCCACCTCGACGATGTGAGTACGCGCCTGGCCGGTCAGCTCGAGGGGCGTCACGGCGCCACTTCGCGCGCGGCGGCGAACTCCATGACTTGGTCGATGACTCGAGTAAGGGTCTCTATCTCTTGCGCACCCGAGAGGGTGTACTGGCGGTCAAAGACAAAAGTCGGCACTCCCGTGATGCCGAGCACGGCGGCGTGCCGCTGGGCGGCGACCACGCCGTCCTGCCCCGCCCGCAAGACGACGGCGGATCGAGTCTCATGCTCCGCAAGGCCGACCTCGACGCCGAGCCGGACCAGCTCCTCGACGTCCCCGATGTCGCAACCCTCCTCGAAATAAGCCTGCATGACCCGCTCCGTGGCTTCGCTTTGCAGAGCATGGCGGGCCGCATGCGCGATCAGCAGATGCGACCGCCGCGTATTGGGCACCCGCTCGATCAGATCGAAGCGAAACTGCAGGCCAACCGCCTCGCCATGGCGCACGAGCGCGGCTTCGCTTACCGCGGTCTGCGCAGCGTCGCCGCCTCTGGCTGCCAAATAGGCGGCGCGCTCTGCGCCTTCCCAGGGCATATCGGGGTTCAACTCGAAGGGCCGCCAGATCGCCCAAGGCTCGTATTGCGGCCGCGCCTCCAGCGCGAGTTCGAAGCGCCGTTTGCCGAGGTAGCACCAGGGGCAAATCGTGTCGGAAAAAATGTCTATTCGCATGCTCGCGCCCATTCGAGGCGGATTGTACCCGGCCCCTTATAGGCTTTGGTGTGAACGGGTATCATTCGTCAATGGCGCAAAGCCTCAAAACCAAGTATTTGCTACTCGCCCTGGGGGTCGGAGCCGCGCTTTCGCTGCTGTTCGCCGGATTTACCTATTACGAACATCGGCTCGACACGGCCGACATCAACCAGCTCACCTATGCGACGGTCGCCGCAGAATTGGAACGCGATCTGGAGGCGCGCGCGAACAGCGTAAGCAAAGTGACCGCGGCGCTGCTCGTCCCCGCGCTCGGCTCGGACAACGGCGCCGCGGTCGCATCGATCGCCGGACGGCTGCTCGAGGAGCGGGATATCGAGAGGGTCGAAGTCACGGACGCGCGCGGGACCGTGTTGTTCACCGGCAGCGTTCCGCCGGACGGCGCCCCGATGGGCGGCGCTGCGCAGAACCCTGAGGCCGAGGTCGCACCGTTGGTCGTGACGAGCGGAATCCCCGCAAGTGCCGGCGCGCCGGCGCTCGGTAGGCTCTCAATCTGGGTGAGTCGAGCGAGGACCCAGGAAACGCTGGCCGGCATCCGCGCGCAGCTCGAGCGTCAGCAGGCAATTCAAGTCAAACGCATGCGCGGCATGCTTGCCAGCGTCATGCTGCCGCTGCTGGCGTTGGGGCTGGTCGGGGCCTGGTTCATCGCGCGGCAATTGGCACGGCCGATTTCGGCCTTGGTCAAGTCGGCGGACCGGATGGGGGAAGGGGACTACACGCGGCCGTTGGACGTCGCGCGCCGAGATGAACTGGGCGAATTGCAGCACGCGCTGGAGCGCATGCGCCAGAAATTATCCGAAACGACGATTACCAAGAATTATCTCGATACCGTGCTCAACAGCTTGAGCGACTCGGTGCTCGTCACCTCTCCGGACGGCCTCATCAAGAGCTGCAACGAAGCAGCGCGGCGGCTGCTCGGGTACGCGGAAGCGGACTTGTTGGGCAGACCGCTTTCCGGCTTCATCAATGAAGCGCACCGCAGCGCCTTCGATCTCGCGAGCTCGGGGGCCGAAGTGCGCGAAACGGTGTTGCGCACCGCCAGCGGCCAGACGATTCCGGTTTCAATGGCCTCATCGACGATCACCACCCCCGACCCGCAATTCCGCGGCAACATTTACGTTGCGCGCAATATCACGGACCGCAAGCGCGCCGAGCGTCGCATCCGCTACTTGGCGCGCTACGACACGCTCACGAAAATGCCGAATCGCATGCAGTTTCAGCATTTGCTGCAGCAGGCGATCGCGCGTGCGCGGCGCAACCAGCGCGCGCTGGCGCTTTTGTATCTCGATTTGGACCGATTCAAAGACGTCAACGATACCTTCGGGCATGCGGCGGGCGACCGTACGCTCGAGATTTTGAGCGAGCGGCTGACTCGAAGTTTGAGCAAGGACACCGTCATCGGCCGGCTCGCCGGCGATGAATTCGCCATGTTCGTCGACGATCTGCCGATCGATGTCGACAATCGCCCGGCCTTGGGCTCCCTGGCGCGTACGCTGCTCGACGAGGTAAGCCGAACATTTTATGTTAACCAGCAAGAAGTTTATCTGACCGCCAGCGCCGGTATCGCGATTTGTCCGTACGATGCGGAGAATGTCATCGACTTGATCCGCAATGCCGACGCGGCGATGTATCACTCGAAGCAAAACGGCGGCAATACCTGTGCGTTCTACATGCCGCAGATGAATGCGGCGGCGGTTGAACGGCTGATGCTGAAGAGCAAGCTGCGGCGCGCGTTGGAGCGCAACGAGCTGGTGATTCTGTACCAGCCCAAAGTGGATTTGCGGGACGGGCGCGTAGTGGGCGCTGAGGCGCTGTTGCGCTGGCGGCTGCCGGGCCACGGGGATATTCCGCCCTCGCAATTCATACCGCTGGCGGAGGAATCCAGTCTGATCTTGGATATCGGCGAATGGGTGTTGAATCGCGTCTGTTCGGACTACCGGGAATGGCAGAAATCCGTGCCGCAGCCCGGTCGAGTCGCGATCAATCTGTCCCTGCGGCAGCTGAAACAGGCGGGCTTCATCGCGTGCTGTCGCAGCGTATTCCGCAAGCACGGAGTATCGCCCAGCTGTTTCGAGCTCGAGGTCACGGAAACGACGTTGATGACCGACCCGAAACGAACCATTGGCCTGTTGAACGAGCTGTACGCGATGGGATTGCATTTGGCCATCGATGATTTCGGCACGGGGTACTCCTCGCTGTCCGCCCTGCAGCAGTTCCCGATCGGCACGCTGAAAATCGATCAATCGTTCGTGCGCGACGTGGCCGTCGACTCCAATGACGCCGCGCTCGTGCGAACCATTATCGAGATGGGCAAGAGCCTCGATTTGGAGGTGATCGCCGAGGGTGTGGAAGCGCCCGAGCAGCTGGAGTTTCTGCGCCGGCACAGCTGCTTCTATGCGCAGGGGCGCCTGTTCGGCGATGCCGTGGAAGCCCACAAGCTGCTCGCCGTTCTCAACGGCCAGTTGGCCGGCGTCCCCCATCACGCCGCGCTGTGCGCTCCCGCGGGACTGCGGGCCATCGGCTAGGAGCCTAGTTCGGGCGGCGTTCTAAGCTGCGGTTCAGCGTCGCCGTGGTATCGGCCACGATCTTGGCGAGCGCCGTGTCCGCCGCCTGGTTGTAGGCCTCGACAATCGCCGTCAATCGGTTCTCCGCCGCCGGTTGCCGCACGTCCGCTTCGAACCGACCGAGAACGTGCCGATCGGCCGAAGCGACCACGCTACCCAAGAGGTGCACGTGAATCGTCGGCGCACCGTTGCCGCCCGCGCCCGCGCCGGCAGGGTATTCGGCTTGAAAATCCGCAACGTTGATCTCGAGCCAGTAGCTGCTGCCGAACACGGAGGCTTGTGACTGCACGGTGCGCAGGTTGGCGTACGCACGAAACGCCTGCAACGCGAGGTCGTGCACCACCTCGTCGAGCGGACCGCTCCAGCGCGCCTGCGCGAAATAATCCAGCCGCCGATCCGGATAAAGCGCGGCGATGAGGTCGGTGTTGAGGCCGGTCCGCACTTGCGGCTTGAGCACCGCGAGGTCGACCGGCACTTCAGCGCCCACTGCTGCCCCGGTCTTCACCGACAAAAGGTACATGGAGGTCGGCGGCATCTTGCTTTGAAAGAGCGACCCACACCCCGCCAGAGCGAGCGCCAGAGCGAACGACGCGAGCGCGGACGCCGTGCGCGGCAGGTATTTCACCTCGGCAACTCGACGCCGCGATAGTTCGGCTCGTAAATCAGCTGCGATGGGTTTTGCTTCAACGAGCGCGACAGATCGCGGAAATCCCTGGCTGCTTCGCGGCTTTCGTGCAGGAGCTGCTCTAACTGCGGCAGGCTCAGTCTGGTGAATCGGGAAAGGCCCGGCTCGTTCTCCGCCACGAACCGATCCAAGTGATCGGAGGTGTCCGCCAACTTGTCCGTGAGATGCCGCACGTTGGCGAGCGCCACTTTAATGTCCGGCGCTGCTGCCGTCGTTATCCCGTGCAAATCCGCCGCCGCCCCCTCTACTTCGTGCGAGGCGCGCCGCATATCGGCCACCAACGCTTGCGCGTCGCGCACCGTCTCGGGCAGGCGCTCGCTCGCCAGACGCACGTTGTCGAGGATCGCGTCGAAGTTGCGCACGTTCTTGTCGCTGACTACCTGGTTCAAGTGATCCACCAACTCAATGGCGTGGGTGGCGAGAGCAGGCAGGCTGCTCAGTAAGACATCGAAGTCCGAGCGAGTCGAGCGGATGACCGGATAGCGGTGCCCCTGGGCGAGAGGGCCGGCGGTCGTCTGCTTGGGATCCTGTTCCAGATCAATGAACAGCAGGCCGGTAATGCCCTGCAAATTCAAGGACGCCACGGTGCGGCTGTCGATCGGCGCCGCGGATTCGATATCCACGATGGCCTCAACTCGCTGGCGCTGCTGCGGATCGAGCATGAGGCGCACCACCTTGCCCACGTCGACTCCCAGGTAGCGCACGGGGCTGCCCGCCGTGAGACCGCTGACGGTGCCTTGGAAGTAGATTTCATAGCGCTGGTAGGTACGCTTGTCCTTCTGGTCGGTGTACCAGAACACGAACGATACCGCCATGGCGACGACCAGCAGCACGAAGGCGCCGACGACCACGTAATTCGTGTCCCTATCCATGGCGTTCCCCGCCCATGAGCTCCGCCGCGCGCGCCCGGGGACCGTGAAAGTACTCGTGTATCCAGGGATGCGTATTCTGCAGTATTCCCGCGAGCGTGTCGCTGATCATGCGGCCGTCGACGATTACGCCGACACGGTCGCAGAGGCGAAACAAGCTATCGAGGTCGTGTGTGATCATGACTACCGTGAGCCGCAGCTGCGCATGAAGGTTCAACAGTAGCTCATCGAAGGCCGCGGCGGAAATCGGATCGAGCCCGGAGGTTGGCTCGTCGAGGAACAGCAGTTTGGGCTCCAGGCTCAAGGCGCGCGCCAGCGCGGCGCGCTTGACCATGCCGCCGGACAATTGCGCGGGATATTTGCCGGCGGCGTCCGGCGGCAATCCCACCAGCTCAATGTTAAGCTCCGCGAGCTCGTCAAGCGCCTCGTCCGGCATCGGGTAGTATTCGCGCAGCGGCAATTGAATGTTTTGCGCGACGCTCAACGAGCTGATCAATGCGCCGTTTTGGAAGGTCACGCCGTAGCTGCGCACCATGGCGAGTCGCTCCGGCCGCGACAGCCGCTGCATGTCTCGCCCGTACACCTCGACCGTGCCGCCCTGCGGCTGGCGCAGGCCCAAGAGGGTTCGCAGCAACACGCTCTTGCCGGTCCCCGAGCCGCCGACCACGCCGAATATCTCGTCGGGCCGCACTTCGAGGTTAAGTCCATTGTGCACGACCTGCGAGCCGAAGCGGCTGATCAGACCCTTCACGCGGACGACGGCATTGGCGCTCGAATCGGCCATCAAAAGTCTATTTTCTGGAACAATACCGCGAACAGGGCGTCGGCGAGAATCACCAGAAAAATGGATTGCACGACGGCCACCGTGGTCAAGCGCCCCAGTTCACGGGCGGACTCGCGCACCTGCATGCCGCGGTAAGTGCCCACCATGCCGATGAGCAGGGCGAACACCGGCGCCTTGACCAGGCCCGCCCAGAAGGTCGTCGGGGAGAGCGCCTCGCGCAGGCGAACGATGAATTGCGTCAAAGGGATGTGCAGTTGAATCAGCGATAGAAGACCTCCGCCGGCGAGGCCCATCGCGTCGGCGATTACGGTCAACAAGGGCAGTGCAATGAGCAGGCCGAGCACCCGCGGCAGGACCAGCAATTCAATCGGATTCATGCCCATGGCGCGCAGCGCGTCGGTCTCCTCGTTGAGCTGCATCACGCCGATCTCGGCGGCGAACGCGCTGCCGGACCGGCCGGCGACGATGACCGCGGTCAGCAACACGCCCATTTCACGCAGCACCGCGATGGTCACCAAATCGACCACGAAGATGGTGGCGCCGAATTTCGCAAGCTGCTGCGCCCCCAGATACGCCAAGACGACGCTGATCAGGAATGCGATGAGCGAGACGATCGGAATGGCCGTGACGCCGGTCTCGTAGATATGCCGTGCAATCGACGGCGCGCGCAGCGCCCGCGGTAGGGAAAAGGCCTGGCCGAGAACCGCCGCGATGCGGCCTGAAAAGCCGAGCAACGCGCGCCCTTCGGAGCCCTGCAGTACCGCCCAGCGTCCGAGATTGCCGATCGCCCCTTCGAGAGTCGGCGCCTGCGCCGGCACGCTGCGCGAGGCGTAGCGTTCGAGCTTGAGTTTCTGCAGCAGCTCGACCGTGTGCGGCGGGTTACCCTCGTGGCGCACCTGCAAATGCGCGCCGCCGAGATCGGCCAAGCGCGTCAACAACGCCCACACCGGCCCGATTCCCGCGTCCTGCACATGCGACCAATCACAGATCACGGTTCCGCTCATCGGGCCCGACAAGGTCTTGAGCTCCTGGTCGATCTGCGCCATGGCGCCCAAGGACCAATCGCCGCTCAATGACAGCCGCAAACCCTCGCCGTCCCGCTGCAGCGCCAACGCATTCATCGCTATATGCTAGCAGGCATAGGAATCCTCAAGGCATGGGAATGCATAACGGTCCGCTGCTCCAGATCCTGATTTTGCTCGCGGCCTCGGTGTGCGTCGTCGCGGGCGTGCGCAGGCTCAAATTGCCGGCGATCTTGGGCTATCTCGCCGTGGGCATGCTGTTGGGCCCGCACGCGCTCGCCTTGGCGGTCGACAACGACACCACGCGGCTGCTGGCGGACTTCGGCGTGGTGTTCCTGGTGTTCACGCTCGGGCTGGAATTCTCCTTGCCGCGCCTGGTCGCCATGCGTTGGGAAGTGCTCGGCGTCGGCGGCGCTCAGGTCTTGGTGACCACAGGAGTGGTGGCCGCGGTTGCGATCATGGCGTTCGATATCGCACCGGCGGTCGCCATCGTCATCGGCGGCGCCGTGGCGATGTCCTCGACGGCGATCATCATCTCGCAGTTGACCGAGCAGTCCGAGAACAACCGCACGCATGGGCGTCTCGCCGTCGCCATCTGTCTGTTTCAGGACTTGAGCTTTCCTTTGCTGCTCGGTCTGGTGTCGGCGCTGGCCGGCGCCGGCCCGCGCGCCGCTGCTCCGCACATCGCCGCCGCCATCGGCTTTGCCGCGTTCGCGCTGCTGCTGGTACTCGCGGCGGGCCGCTGGCTGCTGCGCCCGCTGTTTCTCGTCATCGCGGGGGTGCGTTCGCCGGAATTGTTTTCGCTCGCGGTGCTGCTCGCGGTTCTGGCCTCCGCTTGGGCCACCCAGGCGGCGGGGCTGTCGCTCGCGCTCGGCGCTTTTCTCGCCGGCATGATGCTCGCGGAAACCGAGTTTCGCCATCAAATCGAAGCAACGATCCGCTCGTACCGCGAGGTGCTGCTCGGCCTGTTCTTCATTACCGTCGGCATGCTGCTCGATGTCGGGCTATTGGTGCGTACCCTGCCGCTGGTCACGGCGATCCTCGTGGGAATGCTGGTGCTCAAGGCCTCGGTCGTGGCCGTTGTGGCCGAACCTGCTACGAAGAGCTGGTTCAAATCCCTGCGCACGGGTGTCGTCGTGAGCCAGGGCGGGGAATTCGGCTTCGCACTGCTGACTCTGCTGCTGAGGCGCGAGTTATTGAACACGGTCGTGGTTCAGCCGCTGCTGGCTGCCATCGTGCTCAGCATGGTGGCCTCGCCGATGGTGATCCGCCACAATCGGCGCATCACCCGCGCGATATTGCGAGAATCGGGCCCGCCCCGCACGGAAGCGATGCGGGAAGCTCAGATGACCCTCGCGGTCAGGGAGCGCGATCACGTGGTGATCTGCGGCTTCGGCAGGGTGGGGCAAAACATTGCGCGCGTGCTCGAGCAAACCGGCTTCGAATACATTGCGCTCGACTTAGATCCCTACCGCATTCGAGTCGGCCGGCAGGCCGGCGATCCGGTCATGTATGGCGATGCAGGGCAGATCGCGGTGCTGGAAAACGTGGGGTTGGCGCGTGCGAGCTGCGTTGTCATTACATTTGCGAGTCCGGAAGTGGCGCTGCGGATACTGCGTTCGGTGCGTGCGCTGCGCGGCGACGTTCCGATCCTCGTGCGGACCCAGGACGACGCCAAACTCGAGGAGCTGCAAAGAGCGGGCGCAACCGAAGTGGTACCCGAGACCTTCGAAGCCAGTCTCATGCTCTTGTCCCACGTGCTGCTGCTGCTGAAGCTGCCGGTATCGCGGGTCATCCGTACCGTGAACGACATCCGAAGCCATCGATACGGCATGTTGCGGCAGTACTTTCGCGCGGCCAGTGCCGAATTTCTCGATGACACTCATGCATTTCGTGAAGAGCTTCACAGCATCGTCCTGCCGCCTCATGCTTGGGCCGTCGGCAAAAGCATCGCCGAACTCGCCGCCCGAGGCTCGCAGGCGGCCGTTAGCGCAGTGCGGCGAGACGGCATCGTGGGCCGCGAGCCGAGCTCCGATACGGTCTTCAAGGAGGGCGATGTGGTGGTGGTATGCGGCACCCCGCAAGCCGTGGAGCACGCCGAGACGCTGTTGTTAATGGGCTAAAAAACCCCTTTACTTCCGACCCCACATGCTCGCATAGTATGAGGGCTGTTCAAGGGCAAACCCGCCGAAAGGTGGGGACGCAAAACCACCGGTCTAAGGGGCTTTCAGACGGAAGCCTGACGATAGCGGGGTCGCCAGTGCCAATCGCGCATTTAGCGCCTCGGTTTTGTACCCCCGGACAGCAAGCTTGAATTTGAGCTTGATCTTTGAGTTTCGGGGGCAGCATGACAGTCAAAGTGAATCGTTCGCGCGGCGCGGACGGGTCAGCGTCCGGCCTCTACCGTCGACCGCGGCTCGTGGTGCGAGCCAAACGTGCCGAAGAGATCCCGACCATTCTGGCCAACATCAAGGCCTACCCGACGCCCGTCCGCATAGTCGGCAGCGACTACTCGCAAACGCGCTGTGTGGGAGGCGACGGCGGAACCACCGTCAGTTTGACTTCACTCAATAAGATTCTGGAATTCGGCGAGGATTCCGTGCGTGCGCAAGCCGGCGTGCGCGTCGGCACGCTGGTGCGGGCACTTGCCGAGCGCGGCCAGGAGCTGCCGCTGACTCCCGAGATGGGCCACATGTCATTGGGCGCCGTGGCGGTAACGACGTTGCCGCAAGCGTCGCACAAGGCCGGCGTCGCGCAGATGTCTTCGCTCCTCAAAGAGCTGAGATTGATCACGCCGCAAGGCAAGCCGATGACCGTGACCGAGCGCAACGCAGATTTGCTGCGCGTGCTGAGTTCGAGCTTCGGTCTGTTGGGCGTCGTTCACGAAGTGGTGCTGCGCGTGCAGCCGCTGACACCGCTGAGAATCGACTATCAGGCGCTGAATCTCAAGGAATTCAGCGCGCGCTTCGCCGGCATCATCAAGGCCCCGGGAGCGCTGCGGCTGCATATCTCGCCGTTCAAGGATCAGATCACGGTGGAGCGCCGAACGCTCGATGAAACGGCGAGCATCAATCGCTCCGGCCTTGGCCAAATCCGCAAGTCCGTGATGCGCAATGTGCTGCCGGCGTTCGGCTCTACGGTGGGCAGCGTGCTGGCGGCGCCCGGGGTCGCCGGCGCCGTGGTCTCGGGCGTTCAGCGGGCGCTGCGCGCGACGCTCGACCGTGCCGCAGGCTCCTCCGTGGTCCTGTACGCTCACGAGTGGATGCGTGACTTGCCGCAGGAAGCCTGGAAGTCGCGCTATACCTACACAATGTGGGCGTTTCCGCAAGCCGAGTTTCCCAAGCTCTTGGGCGAATACTTCGCGTTTTGCAAATCCTATTACAAGGAGCACGGGTTCCGGTGCAACGTCGTCAACGGCGCGAGCCGGCTGCATCAGGATCGGGGTTCACTGTTCGGCGCCAGCTTCTCCGGGCCCATGTTCACCTTGGAGCCTTCTTCGACGGGCGACCGGGGATGGGCTGAATTTCTAATCGATTTCAACGATTTTGCTTCCGCGTTGGGCGGAGTGCCCACCTTCAATCAGTCGCGCGCCTTGAAGCCCGAACACGTGGGCAAGGCGTTCGGCGAGCGCGCCAAGCTGTTTCGCGCGCTGCGCCAGCGAACCGACCCCCTCAATCGGCTGTGCAATAGCTACTTCAGCCACTTGCTGGACTGACGGCGCGCGCCTCACAGTCCGGAAATGATCTTTGCTTTGATGCTCTCGAATTCCGCATCGCTGATGAGCTTTGCATCGAGCATTTCGCGCGCTTGACGCAGGCGCCGCGCAGCTTCCGATTCCGTCCCCGGCGTGGCGGCGCCCGGTGTAACGACGCCCGGTACGTTGCCCGACGGGCTTCCGAATTGCACGCCGCCGGATCTCGCGCGCAACTCCTCCAGCTCCCGCACTCTGCGCTTCTCGCGCCACACCTGATCGTGCTGCTGGCAGATTCGATAAATGGCCTGGGCCTGGTCCTTGCGAAACCCCTCGAAAGTCCACACGCGATTGACCTCGGAGGAGATGTTCAAATCGGAGCTGGCCTGAGCCACGAGCGTGAGATCGGCGGCGAGGATACCTGCGCGGATGCGGGTCTCTTTGAGATCCTGCCAACGGATGTCCGCGGACTCGTAGCCGCCCAGCAAATGCCGGGTGAGCGAAATGAAGCGGCCGCTGGTGGCCGCGATGCAGGCGCGGCGATGTGTGAGGGCGAACAAGCGATGCTGCACCGCCCAGGCCTCGAGCGTCTCACCGGCGGTGAGCAATCCCCGCAAGGTGGCCAGCGCCTTGCGCACGCCCGGATCTTCTGCGCCGGAATCGCCGGGTTCGGTCATCATGAGCCTGTCTCAGGAGCTAGGAGCCTAGGCCTTGTCTTGCAGATGCGCTTCGAGAAACCACAAATACTTGTCTAGCTCGCGAGAAATCTGCGTGAACAAATCCGCGGTATCGGCATCACCCAGTTGGTCGGTTTCATCGATGCTGGCCCTGGCCGCCTTGCCGAACGCCGCCACCTGAGTCGACAAATACAGCAAGTGATCCTTCCCCGCGGTTATGCTCAACGGATAGTTCTTCAGCTTGCTGCGTTTGGCGGCGACGGCCACCGTACCTTCCGCCGCCCCGCCCAGGCTGGTAATGCGTTCCGCAATTTCGTCGGTGTGCTCCAGGACGACATCGGAAATCTTGTCGAACAGCTCGTGCAGGGCGATGAAGTTGGGACCCTTGACGTTCCAGTGCGCTTGCTTGACTTGGCTCTGCAAATCGATCGCATCGGCCAGCCGATCGTTGAGAATGGCGATCACATTGCGGCGTGTTTTTTCCGGTAGGTCGATCTTCGTCTTGTACATTCAGCGCTCCTTGGACGTGACGGCGTGGCAAGGGCGCTATTTTGCACTGCTTGGTTGCGAATCCCAAGCGCGTTACGGCTCCGTGCGCCGCAGGCGCAATTGAATGGCGCCGCAGATCAGCGCGGCCCCGATGAGCACGCCGACCCAGGTCGCCGGGGCGGAGAAGAATCCCGTCGGGTTGAGCAAGTGCCAAGCGCTGCTCGGCGCGGTGATGATGTCGTCGCGGCCGAAGGTCGTCGTCAGCCACTGCCCGCGGTACGATGGGTCGTAAGCCGCGCGGCCGTACCCCACTAGCCGATCCCGCAGCAGTGACGCGGTGACGTGGCTGCCGAGGAACAAGCGCTCGGCCAGAACTACGGCCAACGGCGGCAGAAGACACCACAGCATGACGGCGCGCTTCGCCCATGCCGAAACCAGCATGAACCAGCCGGCCAAAGGGAGATACCAAACGGCGGTGGTGACGATGACGTACACCCACAAGACCTGCACCTGCAGCCACAGATCGGGCTGAAAAAGCGCGCGGCCCAGGGACGACCGGGTGCGCAGCGCGATGATGAATGCCATCAGCAGGGTCGACAGATCGGCGGCAATGAAGTAGACGATTGGAATCGCGATCAGGCCGACGAATACCTTCGACAGAACCGTGGCGGTATCCGATATCGGCAGCGATTTCCAGAACAGAACACTGCGGTCCTTGCGATCCGCGTACAGGCAGTCGAGCAAGTACCATGTGGAATAGATGGACATCACGGCGTAGAAGATCACCCCGAAGGCGAAAAACACCACGGAGACCATCGAGCGATTGTGCTCGGGCGAACTCAAGCCCTCGACATCGACTCTGCCGAACAATGCAGCGCACGTCAGTGCGGCGCCAATCAGGGCCGGGCATATCCAGATGGCTCTGTTCTCCCAGAATTCCCGGCGTACCAACCACACGTAGGTATTCATGCGCGCTCCTAGGACAGCTTGGCGACGAACAGGTCGGCGACGCTCGGCGTGACTACCTCACCGAAATTCGCGAGTTTGCCGAGATCCGGGCGCTCGAAGTACAGCACTTTCTTGCCGAGCATGGGGCGCTCGAAAAAAGGGTGTTCGGCCCGTGCCGCGGCGACTTTATCGTCCGCGACGGCGACCGCGGCATAGCGCGTGGCGATGTCCTCCAGCGAGGAATCGAGAACGATGCGCCCCTTGTCGATGAAGAGCACGTCGGTCAATAGGTTCTCGACCTCTTCCACTTGGTGCGTGGTGATCAGAATGGTCCGCGTTGCGTCCATGTAGTCGTTCACCAGCGCATCGTAAAATCCGCGCCGCGCCAGGATGTCCAGACCGAGCGTCGGCTCATCAAGCACCAGCAATCTCGCGTCGATCGCCATGGTCAATGCCAAATGAACCAGGGTCTTCATCCCCTTGGACAGTTCTCGAATGCGGCGTTGACCGGTGATCTGCGTCTTGGCAAGGAAAGCCTGCGCGCGGTCGCGGCGAAATCGCGGATGTACGCCGGCGACGAATTCGATCGCCTGATCGACCCGAAGCCACGGCGGCAGCACCGCAACATCGGCGATGAAGGTCGCCTCATTCATAAGCGCGGCGCGATCCGCGAACGGTTCGCGGCCCAGCACTTCCAGCTGACCCTCGTAGGCTGTGAGTCCCAAGATGGCGCGCAGCGCGCTGGTCTTGCCGGCCCCGTTCGGGCCGATGAGGCCGACGATTCGGCCGGCTTCGACGGCAAAATTCACGTGATCGAGCGCGACGTTCGAACCATATTTCTTCGAGACATCGTGCGCTTGGATAATCGGAGGCATACGGGGCTCATTCGTCTTTTGCTTCGCTGCCGCGCGGCGGCGGAGCCGGGTGGGTGAGCGCGGGAGTCTGCGCAAACAGCTCCTGCGCGGAGAATCCCAGGCGGTGGATGACCGCGAGAATCTGGGGCCATTCCTCGTTCAAAAAGCGCTCGCGTTCGCCGGCCAGCAGCAGCCGCCGAGCGCCGTCGCTCACGTACATGCCGCGGCCGCGGCGCTTCTCTACCAGGCGTTCGTCGACCAGCTGCTGATACCCCTTGAGCACGGTCAGGGGGTTCAGCCGGTAATCGGCGGCTACCACGCGGACGGACGGCAGAGGATCACCCTCCTTCAGCGCGCCCTCCAGAATCAGGGCGACCATTCGATCGCGCAGCTGGCGATAGATGGGCTGGTTGTCGTTCCAATTTGGATCCATTCGCCACTCGTGTGCCGGGCCCCGTGTAGGGGCCCTATAGCACGCTAATCTAGCAGAACGCCCTCGGATCAGGCGGCCGCCAGGGTGATGGCGGCCGGATGTTGTTGCAGCTGGCTGCTGAAGAGGTAGCCGATGCCGCCGATCATTGCGAGGTTCATCATCAGCGCCATGCCGAGGGCTGCGAGCTTGGTGGAAATCTGCGTGTTCATGAGCGTCTCCTGTGGTTGTCTACGTTCGTCGCCAAGGTGTTGTGGTGACGTGGTGATATACTAATATACATAACTGCGACATACAAGCACTTTTTTTGTGCACCTGAACCAATTTGAGCGGCCAGCTGGTCACCTACCCATGGCCACCCGCGCGACGCATGCGTCGCGCCCCTGCCCGTGCAGCAATAGGGCGCTTCGGCTACGATCATTCGTTTTTGCGCCAAGGGAGCCAGTCATGAAAAAACCAGTCACGGTCACCATCACCGGCGCTGCCGGCAACATCGGTTATGCGCTGGCATTTCGCGTTGCGTCCGGCCAGATGCTGGGCGTTGACCAGCCGATCAACTTGAAATTGTTGGAAATACCGGCCTGCGCCGCCGCCGTGCAAGGCGTCGTGATGGAGCTCTGCGACTGCGCGTTCCCCACGCTCAATCAAGTTGCGGCGACACACGACGCGCAGGTCGCGTTCAAGGATTGCCAATTTGCGATGTTGGTGGGCGCGAGGCCTCGTGGCCCCGGCATGGAGCGCAAGGATCTGCTGCTCGAGAACGCCAAGATTTTCTCCGCGCAAGGCAAGGCCCTGGACGCCGTCGCGAGCCGCGATGTTCGGGTATTGGTGGTCGGCAATCCCGCCAATACGAATTCGCTGATCGCGCGGCGCAACGCGCCGTCTTTGGCGCCCGAGCGCTTCACCGCGATGACGCGACTCGATCACAACCGTGGCCTCGCTCAGTTGACCGAGAGAGCCGCGGTCACCCTCGACCAGGTCAAGAAGGTGATCATTTGGGGCAACCACTCGGCGACTCAATATCCCGATCTGCATCACGCGACGGTAGCGGGCAAACCGGCGCTGTCGGTGGTGGGCGAAGGCTGGTTCAAAGACGCCTTCATTCCGACCGTGCAGCAGCGCGGCGCGGCGGTCATCAAAGCGCGCGGGGCATCCTCCGCGGCGTCAGCGGCCTCCGCCGCGATCGATCACATTCACGACTGGGTGCTCGGCACGCCCGACGGCGACTGGGTCAGCATGGGCGTAGCCTCGGACGGGAGCTATGGTATACCGGAGGGTGTTGTCTATTCCTATCCCGTGACGTGCAAGGGCGGCCGTTACAGCATCGTGCAGGGCTTGAGCATCAATGAGTTCAGCCGCGACAAAATGCTGGCGACGCACCGTGAGCTCTGCGAAGAGCGTGACGGCGTCAAAGACTTGATCTAACCCTAGCACCCGGCGGCAGCGGTAAGATATGCGCTCCGTTCCTTGAGCAATACATGGAGATCCAATGAATCGTCTATTCTTTCTGGTATTGGGAGCGTGTGCACTGGCGACAACGGCGCTCGCTCAACAGCGTATGCCGGCGCCTGCGGGGGCCGAAGTGTATATCATCTCGCCTGGCGACGGCGCGACCGTGCACAATCCGGTCCGAGTACAATTCGGTCTCAAAGGCATGGGCATTGCACCCGCCGGAGTGAAGTTCGACAACACGGGTCACCATCATCTGCTGGTCGATACCGATTGGAGCGAACTCAAGCTCGATGCGCCGCTGCCCGCCACCGACAAGATCATTCATTTCGGCAAGGGTCAAACCGAGACCACGCTCACGCTGACCCCGGGCAAGCACACGCTGGAATTGCTGTTTGCCGACTCCTCGCACATGTCGTTCGATCCGCCGCTGCATTCCCGGAAAATTACGATCACCGTGGATTGAGCGCCTTGCAGACGATTCTGTGCCGCAGTGCGATTGGTGGTCCGCCCGTGCTGACCCGCGCGAGCTTGCTTTCGCGGTCGCGCGATGGCACCGGTTCGCGGCACGGCTGAGCTTGGTATTATCCGCTTCCAGCCATGTATACCAGCTTCTTCGGCCTCAGCGAAAAGCCGTTCGCGATCACACCGGACCCGCGCTATCTCTATTTGAGCGAGCGTCACGCCGAGGCCCTCGCCCATCTGCTGTACGGCATTAACGAATCGGGCGGCTTCATTCAATTGACCGGCGAGGTGGGTACCGGCAAGACCACCGTCGTACGCACGCTGCTGTCGCGCCTGCCGCACCACGCCGACGCCGCCGTGATCTTGAATCCGCGCGTCACACCCATCGAGTTCTTGCTCACCATCTGCGAGGAGCTTGGCTTAGGCCTGAACGAGGCCGATCGCGGCAGCGTCAAGCAAATGGTGGACGCACTGAATCGGCGGTTGTTGTCGGCCCACGCCGACGGCAGACGCATCATTGTCATCGTCGATGAGGCGCAAAACCTGTCTGCCAAGGTGCTCGAGCAAGTCCGCCTCCTCACCAACTTGGAGACCGCGACACAGAAGCTGCTGCAAATCATATTGATCGGCCAGCCCGAGCTGCGCGAGTTGCTGGACCGCACGGAGTTGCGCCAGTTGGCGCAGCGCATAACGGGGCGCTACCACCTCAAACCGCTGTCGCGGGAGGAAACGCAGCGGTATGTGCGCCATCGGCTGCGCGTCGCGGGAGCGTCCGAGGAAATCTTCACGCCCGCTGCGCTGCGCGAGGTGCATCGATTGACATCGGGCATTCCGCGCGTGATCAACGTCTGTTGCGACCGCGCGCTACTCGGCGCTTACACCCAGGAGACGAGAAAGGTGACGCCGGCGCTGCTGCGCCGCGCGGCCGGCGAGGTGTATGGACGACGCTTTGTGCCGCCGTGGCTGCGATGGGTCGTCGGTGCAATCGTTCTTGCCGGCGTGACCGCCACGGCCGTGATCGGCTGGCGCGTCTGGCAGGCGCAAACGTCTGCTTTGCGCGCCGCAGTGAAGGCGGCGCCTGCCGCGCCACGTTCTCGGCCGGCCGCGCCAGCGCACACCGCGGCGGCCGCGGCAGCGGCGCCACTGATTTCGATCAACGCCCTGCTGGCCGCGAATAGCGCGAACACCAGTGATACCGCTGCATTCCGCGGCTTGCTGTCGCTTTGGGGAACGGCGATGGCGGACGACCGCGATCCGTGCGGCCAAGCGGAAAAGGCCGGACTCGCCTGCCTGGACCAGCGCGGCTCATGGGCACAGTTGCGCGCGCTGAACCGGCCCGCCATATTGACCCTGACCGACGACAAGGGGCAGAGGCATCGCGTCGTGCTATCCGATTTGGACGATCATTTCGCCACGCTCGATTTGGGCGAGCACAACGTGCGCCTGCCGCTCGACGAGTTGTCGCGCGATTGGTTCGGAGACTTCACCGTCATCTGGAAGCCCAAGACCGCGCGCACGCGGCCCCTGTCGGTCGGAATGCAGGGCGACGAGGTGCGATGGTTACGACGCAGCCTCAACGCGCTGCGCGGCGCGGCCGCGGATCCCGAAAACGGCGACGTTTATGATGAAGGGTTGGCGGTCGCAGTGCAAAATTTCCAGCGAGAGCACCGGCTTAATGTCGACGGAATTGCAGGTGTGCAAACCCAGGTCGTGCTGGATACGGCACTGGCGGAGCCGGGCTCGCCCTTGCTGATCCACGATACGCCGCGCGGCTGAGACCGCGGCGAAGACTTCGCATGTCATTCATTCTCGATGCACTCAAAAAATCTGAAATGGCGCGCCAGCGACAGGCCGTACCCGGACTGATGGATTCTGGAGTGGCTCGGCCACGGGCCCGTTTCCCGCTCTGGGCGGTCGCGTTGGTCCTCTTGCTCGCAGTCAATTTGGTGGTGCTGCTGTTTGTTTTGACGCGCGGCGGTACCCCGGCAGCCGTATCGCCGGCCGCCGGTTCGTCAGCCGCCTGGTCACCGGCCGGCCGGTCTCCCGCCTTGTCGCCGGCGATCCCAACGCCGAGTCCGGCGGCGGCGGCTCCGGCGGCGGCCGCGACTCCGGAGCATTTCAGTCCTTTGGACGGCGCGCCGGTTTACGCGCCGGAAATCCCGGCGGCCGCCGAAGCGGCAGCCGGCGAACCGGCGGTGCATCACAAGTCGGCGGATAGCGGCGCCGTGCGTGCGCGTGCGGCGCATCGGAGCGACCCCCTGCCCACCGACGAGGGCGACAAAGCCGATCAAGAAGTGCTGCCATCCATCAGCGAGATCAATTTAACGGGGCAGCAGGCGCTGCCCGACCTACACCTCGACGTGCACGTATTCGCGACGAAGCCTGCCGATCGGTTCGTCTACATCAATATGCGCAAATATCGCGAGGGGGCTACGCTCGAGGAAGGTCCGACCCTCGAACGAATCCGGCGCGACGGCGTGATTTTGAACTTTCACGGGCTGCGCTTTGTGCTGCCGCGCCAACAGTAATCCGGTCCCTGTATCATAAACCCATGAGAAAAATTTTAACGCTGACGATGAGCGGCTTGGTGACGGTGCTGCCCCTGACACTGACTGTCTATGTGATCTGGTGGCTGGTGCACACGGTCGAGGGGTGGCTGCGTCGGGCGCTCATCGGCGTAGGGATCATCAGCCCGGAGCACTATTGGCCGGGACTGGGTTTGATCGCCGGATTTTTCTTGCTGCTGCTCGTCGGCAGCTTGGTCAACGCCTACGCCGGCAGGATTTTCCTCAAGTATTGGGACGATTTCCTAGGCCGCATCCCGTTCGTCAAGACTCTCTATGGCGGTTTCCGCGATGTGGTCAGTTTGTTGCCGTCCGGGAAAGGCGAGAAGCGCGATTTGCAGCGTGTCGTGCTGGCGCGCTTCGCCGACGTGCATGCAATCGGCTTCGTGACTCGCGAGGACGTTCCGGCCGTGCTGAACGCACATGGCGGGCGCGATTGGGTGACCGTGTATTTCCCCATGAGTTATGCCTTCGGCGGCTACACCATTTACTTGCCTCGCGAGCGCATACAGCCCCTCGACATTTCGGTCGAAGACGCCATGCGCCTGGCGATCACCGCGGGCCTCACCGCCGCGGGTACCCGCACCAAGTGATCAAGCGATGCCTGCAGGCGCTCGCGCTGGTGTCGCCGCATTCGGCGCTCGCGCTTGCGCTCGGCACCGCACATATCCCAGCGTCCGTGCCGGAGAAATATCAAATGTGGAGAGCGGCAGCGGCGCAGGTCTTGACCGGTCGCGGGGATGCCGACTCCCTCGCGACCGCGGCCGCACTGAGTTTTGTCGGGCCGGCGACGCGCCCCAAGACGGACTCTGCGACGCTCAAGTCGGCCGCTGTAGAATTGGCCGCCAAAGCGAGCGAACTGGATCCCGAAAATCCCAGTATCGGCTGGCTGCGCTTGCAGCTCTGCGCCAACACGCCGGGTTGCGACGTTCGCGACGCGGCGACGACCATGCGCTGGGTGGATGCCGATAACGGCGCCGCGTGGCTGCCGACATTGGCGACCGCGCAGAAGGATAAGGACTCCATGGAAGTCGACCGAATCCTGGCGGATATGGCCCAAGGGGTGCGTTTCGACTTGTACTGGAATCGCACCGTCGTGCTGCTGTTCGATACGCTGAAGAGGGCCGGGAGCGCATTACCCCCCAAGTATCTTCCGTCGGATTCGGCCCGCCTCAACGAGGCGATGGGCGTCGCCGGATCCGAAATCATTCCGCCGTTCGCGCCGCTGCTCAATGCCTGCCGCGATTCGGCAGGCACGGAGCGGCGCGAGAGCTGCCTCAAATTGTCCAGGGTCATGCAGCGCGCCGACACCGTCGTAGCGCAAATGGCCGGTTTCAGTATAGAAAGGCGCTTGTCGCCGCCGGACAGCAAGGAAGCACGCAGCATCGCGGAGCACAGGCGCGTGCTGGAATGGCGGGTGTCGGCGGCGAGCCAGTTCGACGTGCCGATACTACCTTGGCTGAAGAGCGCGCGCGCGCGCGCGCGAATTGCGCAAATGCGGACCATGCATCGCGAAGAGGACGTGGATGTGGCGATCTTGCGAGAGCACAGGATGCCGCTCGAACCGCCGGAGGATCATCGATGATCGATTTGCATTATTGGACCACACCCAACGGCCACAAGATAACGATGTTTCTGGAGGAGACTTCCTTGCCCTACCGCCTCCTTCCAGTCAACATCGGCAACGGGGAGCAATTCAGGCCGGAATTCCTCGCCATTTCACCCAACAGCCGCATTCCGGCGATCGTCGATCATGCTCCGCTGGGCGGCGGCGCGCCGATTTCCGTGTTCGAATCCGGCGCAATCCTCTTATACCTGGCGCAAAAGAGCGAGCAATTCATACCCGAAAGCGTACGCGGCAGTACCGAGGTCATCGAGTGGCTATTCTGGCAGGTGGGCGGCCTCGGTCCGATGGCCGGCCAAAATCATCACTTTTCGCGCTACGCGCCGGAGAAGATTCCCTACGCCATCGAACGCTATGTCAAAGAAACGAATCGCTTGTACGGCGTGCTGAACAAACGGCTCGCCGACCGCGAGTTCGTCGCCGGCGCGTATTCCATCGCCGACATGGCCGCGTATCCCTGGATCGTGCCGCATGAGGCCCAGGGCCAGAACCTCGCGGATTTTCCCCACTTGCGGCGTTGGTTCGAGGCGATCAAGAGCCGCCCGGCCACCATTCGCGCATACGATCTCGCCGCAAAGATCAACCCCGACCCAACGATGACCGAGCAACAAAGAGCAATTTTGTTTGGCCAAACGGCGCAGTCGATCAGCGGCGAGTGGCCGACCGCGCACAAGTGACGCCTAGGGTTGGTTAGGTTAGGTCGCGGCCACGGGGATTACTCAGACAGGCTCCTAGGTACCCTGCGCCTTTGCAACCCAGCAATCACGTTGGTGCTCATCCACAATCCCCACTGCCTGCATGAAGGCATAGCAAATAGTCGAACCGACAAAACGGAAGCCTCTTTGTTGGAGATCTTTGCTCATGGCATCGCTGTGCGCACTCGATTTCGCGACCCCGCGGAGATGCACCGGGCGACGGCGCAACACCCGACCGTCCGTGAACTGCCAAATATAGTCGTTGAACGATCCCGGCCGCTCGCAGATTTTGAGGTACGCACGGGCGTTGGCGATAAAGGCGTCGACCTTGAGCCGATTCCTCACGACGCCCGGGTCCTGCAACAGGCGCTTGCGTTCCGCCGCACCGTAACGGGCCATTGCTTCGGCATCAAAATTGTCGAAAGCCAGCCGATAGGTCGCGCGCTTGCGCAGGATGGTGAGCCAGCTCAGGCCCGCCTGTGCACCCTCTAAACACAGCATCTCGAAGAGATGCCGGTCTGCGTGTACGGGCACTCCCCACTCGGTATCATGATAGTCCACGTACAACGGATCGGTGCTGCACCAAGCGCAGCGCAGCTTGCCGTCCGCATGCCGCTGCACCGCTGTCACGAAGGTCCCGCCGAATCAAACGTGCAGACGCACGGCGTGGCGATCCTTGTACACCAATTCGATGCGATCGACACCCCGAGTACGGCGCGCCGCACCGCGAATTTCGTGCATCAATTTGAGAAGCACCCGCGTACTGATTTCCGGCGTTGCGGTCAAGCGCGGCTCGACACCGAGATGCAGCACCACGAATCGGTCGCGCGCCAAGCGCACGAACACGGCAACTCCCAATGGCCGGCCGATGGCCGACACCGCAAACAGCGTTTGCACCCCCTCGATGTCGCCGACGCGCACCCGCAGGCCGCCTTCCTGCTCATAGATCTCCGGTGCACCGTAGGTTTCAATGGACTGCTGTATGCCCAAACGTACGCGGTGCTGATTGACGTTGAAAAACAGCAGCTGCTCCAGCGCGGCTCGCTGTTCGACCGGCAATTTGCAGATGATATCGATTGACTCGCTCAATGCTCTCCCCGGGATGAGCGCTTGCGCCCTGATAATGAGTACTCAGTCACAGAAATCATCTGACGCATCGCAACAGACATTGTCTGCGGCACGAGACTCCGTATCGTATAGCGTCGCCGTTGGAATGACACTAGCCTAGCGAACTCACGGCTTGGATTCGTTGCTGCAATGCGGCCTCCGGGGCGACCAATGATCCAAGTCTCAAGGTTCACAATGCAAGGAAACGACGGGTGCTAGCCCCGGAGGACGAGGGCCGCGCGATGGATGCGCTGAGGTTCAGCCTCGCGAGCGACATCGTGGAGCTGGTCGTGCTCACCGTTGATGAGCTCTTTCTGCAGACGCTGCGCGAGGCGGTGGGCGCTTCGCGCCGGCTGTGGCATGTCCCCTCCGCCGATAAGGTGAGTGACCTGCTGGTCGCAGGCGGCGTCGGCATCTTGGTGTTGGATGTGCAGGCGCTGCGCGAGGCGGCGACCGTATTCATCACACAGATCAAGCGTGAATTTCCCGATCTGGTCATCGTCGTTGCCGGCAATCGAGAGGCCGAGACCGCGTTGGCGGGTCAGATCAGCGATGGCATCGTGTATCGGTTCATCCACAAACCGATGTCGCCCGGTCGGGCGCGGCTGTTTGCGGATGCAGCGGTCAAAAAGTACGACGAGCAGCGCAGACGGGCCGGCGGATCGGTGGCTGCGGGCGCGGCAGCGGACAATCATGGGCTGCTGATGATAGCGGGCGCATGCGCGGCGTTGTGCGTGCTGCTCATCGCGATTTGGCTGCTGCGTCATGGGTCCCGCGAAGAAAGTCCGCAGCACGCGGTCAACGCGGCCGCCCCGCCGCCCGCCGCCCCGCCGCCCGCCGCTTCGCCACCCGCCGGTTCAGCGGCCGCGGAATCGCCGCTCGGACTTGCCGAAGTCCAGGAGCGCCTGTTGGCGCGGGCAGAAAATGCCTTGCTGGAGGAGCGCCTGAACGAGGCGTCGGTTGCCATCGAGACTGCGCGCAATGCGGGCGTGGACAGCGGGCGTATCGCATTTTTGACCGCGCAGCTCGCGAAAGCGCGGGAGCGACTCAAAGCCCCACCGGCGTCGACGCGGGTGAAGGACGGGGGAGGGCTCGGTGAAGAGCGACCCGCTGCGGATGCAGCCGACCCACTCGCCGCGCTCGCCGTGCAGCGCATCAACGAAGGGCATCTCATCGACCCTGATCGCGACAATGCGCGCTTTTATGTGCAGGAGGCGCTGCGTGCGGATCCCAACAGCAGCGCCGCGCAACAGGCCGAAGAGGCGCTGGCGCTCAGCCTATTGACGGCGGTGCGAGGCGCCATCGACCGTCGAGACTTCGCGCTCGCGTCGAGCTGGCTCGAGGCGGCGAGCGGCATCGCCGCGCCGGCGAACATCGACAACCTACAGCAGTCGCTCGTCGCAGCGCGGCGGCAAGCCGACACCGATGGCTGGGATCAGCTGCTGAAATCGGCCGAGGAGCGTTTGCAGCAGGATCGCCTCATTGAACCCGCAAACGACAGCGCCAAGTACTACTTGACCACCTTGCGTGGCGCCGACCCGACGCATGCGGGCCTCGCAGCGGCCACACAGGATCTTGGAGCGCGATTGGTCGCCAAAGGTCGGCGCGCCTTGAGCCTCGAGCAGTATGACGCTGCTCGCGGCTGGCTCGACGAAGCGGCCGCCATCGGTTATTCGTCGCCGGATGCGGCGGCTGCGCTCCGCGATCTGGATGCCGCGCTCGCGCATCAAAAGTTCCTGGCGAACGTGGTCGCGGCGAACGCACTTGTACTCGAGAAATCGGTGCAACCGGCGTATCCAAGAAAGGCGCGACAGAGCGCGATCGAGGGTTGGGTTGAGATGGATTTCACGGTCGCCGAAACCGGCGAGGTGAAGGATGTCGCCGTTCTCGCCGCAAATCCTCCCGGCGTGTTCGAGCAAGCCGCCGTCAGCGCACTGTCACAGTGGCGCTACAAACCCGTACTGCACGACGCCAAGCCGACTGCGCAGCGCGCGCGGATTCGCGTCCGCTTCGCTTTGGCGAACTAAAGCGTTCGCGCGGTTGGGCGCCTTTAAGCGGCGGAGCTGCGCGCGGCCGTTGCGGCAGCGCGCGATTCCTGGGTAAGCGCGCCGATTTCCGCTCCGATTCGCAAGTCATCGGCGGCACCGAAGGCGTGCTTGCGTATAAGTCCGTCTCTGTCGATCAGCACCAGACTGGGCGTGCCGCTCATTTTGTATCGCTCCATGGTATGCGGAATCGGACCGGCCGCGTTCGGAGTATCGAGGGCGATTGGAAATTTCACCCGGTTCTCATGGATAAACGCCTTCAGTAGCGCCGAGCTATAGGCTTCATGGTGTTCGAAGGTGGTATGCAGACCAATCACCGCAACATCGTTCGGCTCGAAGGTTTCGTGAATTCGCCGCGCCTGCGGAATGCCGTATGCACTGGAATTGAGGCAAAGCACTTGGAATGCAACGAGTACTACTACGCGGCCCCGCAAGGCAGACAGGTGCAAAGGCCGATCTGTATTGAACCATGTGTGCACCGAGAGTTCGGGTGCTTCGGCGAATGAAGTCATCAAGCATTATACCGCGGGGCACGACTGTTGCGATGTCAATTGCATTTGGTTCATGCTTTTTAATGCGATCTTTGCGCTGACCGGCAAGTGCGTGCGCTGCTTGCCGATGATTCGCGGCGGCCGGTTCACGGCTTGAGCCTCGAGTCCGCAGGATTCGGGGTCGCGCGCGGTCCCGCGGCCGCGCGTGGACGCCCGTTCGTCCCCTCGCGTCGTTTGCGCTCGGCAATCTCCTCCCGGTCGACGGCGACGTCGCGCGGCGCATTGATGCCGATGCGCACTTGCGAGCCGTGTACCGCCACCACGGTGACTTCGATATTATCGCCGATCCGCACAGTCTCGCCGGGCCGGCGCGTTAGAATCAGCATGGATGAACCTCGATGCAAAAGAGCCGATGGGCCGCGTGAAATGGCGCGTGCCCGGCTGCATTCGGCCATCAACGGATTGGTAACCCAAGGGCTAAATCAGCCTAATCCTTGTAGGACATGAGATGACATGCCGGTCCGCCTTGCTCAGTCGCCGAGCGCTTCCTCGGTCGGAGGCTCGGCGGCGCCATTCCACGTATTCACCGTTGCCTCGTATATGGCCAGTTCCTCGAGCAGCTCTTCGAGCGGCTGTGCCTTCCCCATGGCAAATCCCTGGCCATAGTCGACGCCCAAATCCGCCATTCGCGCGCGCAAAACGTCTGTTTCGACGTATTCCGCGATGGTCTCCATGCACATGACCTTGGCCAGCTGGGCGATGGCCTTGATCATCGACTCGGAACGGGAGTTGGTGAGCGAATCGCGCACGAAGCTGCCGTCGATCTTCAAATAGTTGACCGACAGGTCCTTCAAATAAGCCAACGAACTGACGCCGGTGCCGAAATCATCGAGCGCGAACTGGCAACCCAGGCTCTGCAGGGCGCGCAAGAAATGCTGCGCCTTCGCGAGATTGCCGACGGTGGCGGTTTCGGTCAATTCAAAACACAGCACGTTCGCCGGCAGTTTGCTCGCCTTGATTTGCTCCACGACGAACTCCAGGAACGATTCATCTTGCAACGATTGTCCGGACAGGTTGATGGCGAAGCGCGCGATTTCCTCTCCCACCGCCGCGCTGTGCGCGCCGAGCAGTTCGCAGGAACGGCGCACCACCCAGCGATCGACCGTCGGCATCAGCTGATAGCGCTCCGCCGAGGAGAGAAACTTTCCCGGCGGAATGACTTCGCCGCGATCGCCGAGCATGCGGATCAGCAATTCGAAGCGCGGCCGCCCGTAGTTGCCGCGGAGCGGGAGAATCGGCTGCGCGTCGAGCCTGAAGCTGTCGTTTCCCAAGGCATCGCGCAATTTGCCGATCACCAAGATGTCGGTATGGCGCCTGATGATGCTCTGGTCGGAGTCCTGAAACACCTCCACTCGATTCCGGCCGCGATCCTTGGCTGCTTTGCAGGCTATTTCAGCGGTCGCCAGCGCATGCGCAAGAGAGTTCTCGGCGCGGCCAACGGGAGCCACACCGAGGCACACCGAGACCTCGAATGCGCCTTGCCCGGCGCGAGGCACGATCGCGGCGGCGGCCGCGCGAATCAGCTCGGCAGTCGCGGCAGCCGACTCCATGCCCGCATTCGGGATGAGCGCGGCCAGTCGGTCGCCCGAAATGCGCGCCGAGAGCGCGGCGCCAGGCAGCGCCTTCGCCATGCACTCTGCGACGCTGACAATCACGTCGTCGCCCACATGCATGCCGAAGGTCTCGTTGATGACGTGCAGACGGTCGATGTCCAGATAGAGAATGCTATGCGTCTCCGACGCGCCGCCGGATGCCAGCAGCGCCTTGGCCTGCCGTTCAAATGCGTGACGAGTCATGAGGCCGGTGCTGGAATCGTATTGCGCCTGAATGATAACCGTCACTTTCTTGGCCAACAGCTCGGCGATGCGAGTTTGGTGCGAATCGAAATCATGCGCGCTCGGCGGATTGAAGAGCGCGAGCACTCCCATGACGCGTTCGGACGGATGGCGCACCGGGCAGGCCAGGATCTTATAGGGCGCCGCCACCTCGCTGGCCACTTTGGAAATATGATTGATGACGATGGTGCGCTGCTGCAGATGCATCCACGCGGTCAAATGCTGTTGCGCGCGCCGCAACGACTCCGGCGACATGGGATTCCCGCTGCGCGTCATCGACAAAGAAAGGTTCTTGTCGGGCACCCAGAGCGCCGCAAGCGCACAGCCCATGTGCTCGAGACCGGTTTTCAATATGAGATCGAACTCATCCGCGTCGCCGGTGGCGGTTTGGTTCGACGAGATTTCCAGCATCAGCGAAAGATCGCGCTCGCGGATCCCCAAGTCGCGCTCGCGGGATCCCAATTGGGAACGCAACGACAATTCGCGGCGCAGACACTCCAATACCGGCTGCACCAGCTGCCGCACGTATTGCAGCGGGCGCCCCTCGGTGCGAGTGCCGGACAGCCGCGCCGCCATGCTGACCACACCGAGCAACTCGACGTGCTCGCCGCGCAGCGCGAAGGAGTATACGACCCGATCCGCGTCGAACCGCACAATGCCTGCAAACTCCGCGGGGTCAGTCAGGGCATTGGAGATGGCTTCCTTTACGATGTCGAGTTCGTCGTCGAGATCCCACTCCTCGGATGCCCAGACGAGATCGGCGGAGCCGTCGTGCACGACCACGCCGCGCAGACTCGGCATCAGCATTCTGAGCAAACGGCCGTAAGGTTCGAATGAAGCCTCGACTGCGTCAACGCCGATCGATTTGATGTCCAGCAATGCGGCCATCCTTGGGTAATCAATGAGATGGTGGAAGCTCCCGCGGGTGAATGTGCGGTAAACGGCGCCTCGTATCCTTGACGGGAGTCGCACTTCAATGCGGGACTCGGAGTGCGCGGGCGACCAGATTGACAATAAATACTGCCCTTGTGATCCAGTTCGCTTAGCTTTCTCTTGAATTGCGAGCCCGGCGCGCAACGAGCCCCAAGAGATGACGGCCGCCCGGAATACGCACCAGTCGAAACACCCGTCGCCAAAAGCGCCGCGCGGCAGGATCGAAGCGCGCCAGAGGCAGGCTCTCGTAGAGATGCATCAACGGCTCATGGATGATTGCATCGCGAGTTTTCAAAACCTGGGTCCCGTCGGCCGAAGTCAGCGTGAGGAACACTCCTTCTTCGCGCCATTCGCAGGCGGCGGCCGTGAAGCGCGTGCCATGCAGCGCCCGTGCCGCCTCCGGTGCCGCACCAGCCAAGTAGATCTCGGGGCCCCCGCACACGGCGGTCGTCAGATGCCACGCCCCTGATCCCAGGTCACGGGCGATGAAGCTTCCCGCTACGGTGCGGCACATTGTCGTTTTCATGCCCCCGGCACTATACCCCACGCTCGCAGGCCAGCCGGGCCGCCCTCCGGGGTTCCCTGTGCTAAGTTACGGCGATGCGTTCACGAGCAATGCTCCATAGGCCATGGATGCACATCGCATGGGCGATCGCGCTCGGCGTGACCGCGGTTGCGCTGGGCCTGACCGCGAATGCGTTCGCGCTCGCAGGCGCCCCGGCGCCGGTCGAGCGAGCGATCGCCGCGCAGCATATTCCGCTGAGCGCCGTCAGCCTCGCCATCGTCGATCCGGATTCCGGCCGGGTCCTGCTCAGTCTGAACGGCGATACACAGCGCAGCCCGGCATCCACCATTAAATTGATCACGACGTTCGCCAGTCTGGACCTGCTGGGTCCGGCCTATACCTGGCACACGCGGGCGCTGCTGCGCGGCCCATTCAAAAACGGCGTGCTGGACGGCGACCTCATTCTACAGGGCGGCGGCGACCCGTATATGACCTTGGAGCGCTGGTGGAGCTTCGTCCACATGCTGCGCGCGAAGGGCCTCGTGGCGATCCGCGGCGATATCGTCATCGACAATACCGCCTTCGATTTGCCGCCGGAGGATCCTGGAGCCTTTGACGGGCGGCCGAATCGGACTTACAACGTGCAGCCGGACGCATTGATGGTCAATTTCCAGTCCATCGAGTTCCGGGTCGTGCCGAAGACGGACACGCACAAGGTCGACATCGTGGCGGCGCCGGCCCCGGTCAACCTCACGATAGAAAACCGCGTCGACTTTGTCCCCGGGCCGTGCAGTGCGCGCGCCGCCAGGGTTGATTTCGAAGTCACCTCCGAGCAATGGGATCGCGTATTATTCAGCGGCGCACTTTCGCCGGCATGCGCGGAGCGCAGCATCACGCGGGTGCTGCTGAAGGCTCCCGCGTATGCGTTCGGCACCTTCGTCGAGCTGTGGCAGGAGTCGGGCGGGGAATTCAGCGGCAAGCTCCGCATCGAGCCGGCGGCGAAGGACGCCCAGCCATTCATCAGCTTCGACTCGTTGAGCTTGGGAGAGGTCGTGCGGCTGACCAACAAGTTCAGCAACAATTTGATGGCGCGGCATTTGCTGCTCGCCATGGGTGAAGAGCTCTACGGCGCTCCGGCGACGCCGGCCAAGGGCGCCGCCGCCATCGCCGACTGGGCGCGCGAGCGCGGTCTTGACTTGCAAGACATCGATATCGACAACGGCTCCGGCTTGTCGCGGGCCACGCACATCTCGGCTCTGCAAATGGCCAAGGTTCTGAGCGCGGCGTACCACAGCCGCTATGCGCCCGAGTTCATCGCATCGTTGTCGCTGGCGGGCGTCGACGGCACTTTGAGATCGCGAATGCTCAAGACGCCCGCCGGCTCGGTGCGCTTGAAAACGGGCCATCTCGACGACGTCAACTGCGTGGCGGGCTATGTGACCACGCCCGCCGGCAAGACGCTCGTTCTCGTATCCCTGATCAACGATGTGCACGCGAACGGCGGTGGGGGCGAACCCGTCCATGCGGCGCTCGTGACCTGGATGCAGGAGAACCTGTGATCTAAGGAACCTAAGCTTCCGGTCCCTCCATGTCCCAGACGATGGCGGTAACGTCCTTGCGCAGCCATACTCCGAATCCAAGGTAGCGAAACTGGCGCTTCAGGCGCCGCCGATACCACGCGCCGGCGCGCAGGTGCACGGTGCGGTCGGTCCTCTTTCGATCGCAGTTCGCGCGCCAATCCTCGCGGGTCAATGCGGAGAAATACAGAGCGGAGCGCGTCAAGCGCTTGAGGTTTGCGATCGCACGCGCGGCGTCGCGGTCGCCGAGATATTGAAGTACATCGTAGCAGACGACAAGGTCGCTGGGAGTGCGCGGCGCATAGTCGACCACCGAGCCGCGTGTCCATCCATGGCGGGCGCATACATACTCGCTGGCATCGAGGCCCGTATAGCGCGCCCGCGGCAGCGCCTCGGCAAAGGGTTTGCGCAGCAGCCCCATGCCGCATCCGGCATCGAGTATGGTCCGTACCGGCACGCGGGCGTGTACCAGGATGGCGGCGATCAGACCGGCCCGCGCGCGCATCTCACCGGGCGTCGTAACACGCGTCCCGGGATTGAGATAGAACCTGTGGAAGTACGCGGGCCCGAAAAGCGCAGACAGGCTCCTAGGCATCTACTCGACCGTCAAACTCTTGGCCAAATTGCGCGGCCAGCCCCGCCGAATCGTAGCCACGGTACTCCAGGCGCTTCAAGCCCTCCACGAGGATGCGTTCCGCAACGACACCGACGATTCCGCACATTTTGGGGCTTAGCTCCGGTCCGGCGACAGTCAAAAAGGTGCCTAGTGTGCCCGAGCCCGGCCGAAAATCTAGTATTTCTGCTGCTGGTGCCGGTAGCTCGCATTATTCACGAACTACTCGCTTCCTCAGGCGCGGAGACTTGATTGCCATGCATTTTCCGGGCCGCCGTGAACCCTTCCTTGGGGGCTGCGGGCAAAACATCCTTGTTTTGCACGCCCCGGAAAATGCCTTGCCAATCAAGTCTCCGCTTTCGATTTGCGTTGTTCATGAATTAATTCGGCTAGTGCCGGAGGTGGGTATCAGCAGATATCATTTGATAACTAATATTATTAACTGTATAGTACTACGAAGTGGATGATAGTAGCGCCAAGAAGTTTCAGAAGGAGCTCAACGCAGGCTTGGTCGGGCTGGTCTTGCTGGCGGTGCTCGACCGGTCCGGCGAGGATTTGTACGGCTATGAGATTGCCAAACGGCTTGCGAGCGCCAACGAAGGCAGCTCCCTCTTCAAGGAAGGCACCATTTACCCGGTGCTGCGCGCGCTCTCAGCCGCCGCATTGTTGACCAGCCGCATAGTTCCTTCCTATTCGGGACCGCCGCGCCGCTATTACCGCATCACCGCAGAGGGCGGTGCCGTGCTCGCCAAATGGAAGGACATCTGGCGCGGCACGTGCCGCTTCGTCGATCGCTTCATTGAATGAGGACATGCCATGAACCGCAGCGCGCCGCGCTCGATCGATCAGTACCTACGGCAATTGTGCGAACAGCTGGCGGGCGAAGATTCAAGATGCGCTGTACGACGCCGAGGAGTACCTGCGCGCCGAGGTGACCGCGCATCCCGGCAAATCCGAAGCCGATGTGCTCGAGATCATCGCGTCGACCTACGGCGCATCGGATGAAGTGGCCGCCAAAAATCTGTCAAACGACGATGCGATCCGGTACGGGCTGCGCCGCCGCCGCGAACTTGCGGATGGGAAGGTGCACGACGAATGTCGAGCCCACGCCCTCTCGGCTTTCAACCTCGATCGATCCGTCATGAAGCTTTAGTACCATCGCGACCAGATGAAGCCCTACGCCGGTCCCGGCTATTCCGGTGGCGTTGCCGCCGCGGAAATATCGCTCGAACAGGTGCTCGCGATCCCGATCTGGAATGCCGATGCCTCGATCCCGCACCGCTACTATCACGCGATTGGGCTCTGTCCGCGTCGAAACCTCGACGAGACTACCCGGTGGCGAGTACTTGACCGCATTCGAAACCAGATTGCTCGCGGCGTGGAAGAGCAGCTTCGGGTCTCCCTCGATCGTATCCGGCAGGTCCTCGAAATCTTCGTGAATGATCACGCCGTGAGTCATCTCGCGGTGGAGTTGGCAGATCTCGCGCAGTAGCGGCCCAAGTTTGACCTCCGTGGGGTGGAAGACCCCTTCGCCGTCGAGCAATCGGGATGCTCCCAGCAGGCCATCCATGATGCTGGTCATTCGTAGCACCGCGCTTCGTATTCTTGCCCCGCGCTCGGCGATATCCGCCGGATCCAACCGATCTTTCATCTTGATCAGGCGCTGCGCCTGGCCGTCGATGACCGTCAACGGGGTTCGGAACTCGTGGGAGGTCATTGCGACGAAGTTGCCTTGTTGGGCTGTCAGACGTCGTTCGCTGTCCAGGGCGGCTTCCAGCGTGGCGGCCTGCTCGAGCAAACGCCGCTGGGTAGCCATCAATGCCACGGCATTGTCACGAAACACGACCACCGACCGGGCCATTTCGCCAATCTCATCGCCGCGCGTAGCGCCCGAAATTGTCACGTCGGTGTTGTGATCGGCAAGCGCGCGCATTCGGACCGCAAGTTCCAAAAGCGGATTTGAGATCGAGCGCGTGATGTAAACGATAGCGGCGACCAGCAAGCACGTCGCCACCAACATCGCCGCGATAATCAGTGTCCGAGCTCGTTGGTAGGTGACCGCCGCGCGCTCGGTCGCTTCGTGCGCGCGGGCGACGGTTTGATCGGTCAGCCGCCCCAGCGTATCGCTCGAGATATCGAAGGCGCCCCGGGACGTCGTCATGTACATCCGCACCGCCTCGGCCTTTTGCCCGGCTCGCGATAGCGCCAGCACCTCATGCGCAATCCTCTTGTAGGCAGCCCATTGCTTGGCGAAGTCGTCGTAGATGGCGCTCTCGGCGCTATCCTGCGGTATCGATTCGTAGCCTCGTTGGCTGCGCGAGACCGTGGCGTCGAGCGAAGCGATCTCTTTCTCGCTCCCTACAATTTCCATGGGCGACGTCGACAGCAGATGCGTCCCTTCGGCGGTCCGGTAGTCCGACATGTAATTATTGAGATCGCCCAGCAGCCGTGTGTCCTGCAGCCAATGATTGCGAATCTCATCTGACACCCGATTGACCTCGGCGAGCCGCTGGATGCCGAAGGCGCCGAGACCGAGGACCAGCAGGAGGAATAGCGCAAAGACTGCCGACAGGCGCAGTCGGATCGAACCCGGCTTGATCCAGTGCGCCCACCGCGCTAGCGCGGCGGGCAGGCGCGGCGTCGCAGTCACATCGATCGGTGCTTCGGGCGCCCTCACCCCTGCAATGCGCTCATGGGTTGATCAGCCGCCCGGACGTCGCTTTGGCCACGGCCTCGATTCGCGTCGTTGCATTCAGTTTGCGACAGGCGTTCTCGATATGGAAGTCTACCGTGCGCTTGCTGAGCCCCAAGGTCGCCGCGATCTCGGCCGATGTCTTCCCGCGCGCCGACCAGGATAGGCACTCCACCTCTCTCTCGTTGAGATCGGCGAGTAGGGACAACACCTCGTTGCGCGCGACTCGATTGAGACGCGCCTCGATAATCGTCGCGAGAATCTCGAAATCGATCGGCTTCGGCACATAGTCATCCGCGCCGAGACGCCGCCCCTTCAGCTCGCTGGCGCGATCGACGAATGCAGTCAGGAATACGAACGGCACGGTGTCGAACTTCGGCGCCAGCGCTGTGAGGCGCTCAAGGACCTCGAAGCCCGTCAGGCCGGGCATGCTGACGTCGCACAGAACGAGATCGGGACCGGTCTTCAGTATCGCGTCAAGTGCAGCCAGGCCATTCAGAGCGATGGTCACGGCATATCCGCGCTCCTGGAGGTCCTCCGCGATCAGCGCGGCCGTCTCCGGATCATCCTCGATGCAGAGAATTTTCTTCGCCGTCGAAGTCATGGTGATGCAACCTATCGTCAAATGGACGGAGTCGTCGCCTGCGTCGAACTGCCGCTGACGTTTGCCCGGTCCCCCAACTGGCCGTGAATTATGCGCCACCAGCCGATCCGCGGCACCCAGAGTCGCGAACGAGTGCCGGAACCGCTGGCTTGCTCGTGCACGTTGCTTTGTGCCGCTATCGTCACGGAGCGGCTACTGCCGCCAGTGGTGGGCCGCCGAGTTGCTCGGCCGAGCGGACTGCGACCTTGCGATTCCACCAGCCGCCGCCGAGCGCCTGATAGAGCGCGGCCGTGTCACCGAATCGCGTAGCCTGAGCCTGGACCCGGCTGAGCAACGCCTGCTGATACCACGTCTCGGCGGCGAGGTCCGTTAGGTAGTCCGTATAGCCGTCTTGCATCCGCTCGTGCGTAAGATCGAGAGTCACTTTGGCGGCGCGCTCCGCCTCGACCGCCGCCGCCAGGGCGTCGGCGTCGGAGAGCATTGCATGCAGCGTATCCGCGACGTTCTGGTAGGCCGTAATGACCGCGCTCTGATAGTCCGCCGCGGCCTGCAGCAGCGCCTGATCGGCGGCGCGCTTCGTGTGCAGCAGGGTGCCTCCGGCAAACACCGGCTGTGTCACACCGCCAATCAGATTCCAGAATGGGCCGCCGGATCGGAACAGCCACGGGAACGTCGTCGCCGCCCCGCCGGCTGCGCCCGTGATGGAGAACTGCGGAAGCATAGCGGCGATCGCGACGCCGACCTGCGCATTGACCGAGCGCAGTTGTTCCTCCGCGGCGCGCACATCGGGACGCTGTTCGATGATCGTGGATGGCAGACTTAAGGGGAGGTTCGGCGGAAGCTTCAGCGACGCAAGCTCAAAAGTCTCCGCGGTCTCCTCGTTGGGCAGATTCCCAGTCAAGGCGCGAATCAAGTCGCGCGTCTGTTCGAACTGTTTCTTGAGCGGAGGCAGCAATTGCTTGGCCTGTGCTAGCGCCGACTCCTGAGCCGCCACGTCGATTCTCATGGCATAGCCCAGCCGGTATTTGTCGCGCAGGACCTGCAGTGACTTTTCGTTGTAGTCAATAATCTCCGTGACCGCAGCAATCTGCGCACGCGTTGACGCTTCCTGAATCGCAGCCGCTACGACGTTCGACGCAAGCGTGACGTAAGTCGCCTCGAGCTGGAAGCGCTGCATCTGCGCCTGCGCGTCCAACGATTCCACCTTCCGCCGGTTGCTACCGAACACGTCCGGGACGAAGCCCACCGTCAATTGCGCGGTGTGAAAGTTGTAATAGAGCGGCTCATTGTGGGGCGGTGGAGCGGGAGACGGTTTCTGATACGCAATGATTGCCGATCCGTTTCCCTGGACACCGGGAGCGCTGGTGCCGGTCAGATTGCCCGCCAGCTTCTGCCGTTCAAAATTGTAGTTCGCGGCTACCGTCGGGAAGAAGTAACCCTGCTGCGCATAGACCAGTTCTTGCGCCTCGCGGAGCGCGGCCTGTGCGGACCGAATCGTGGGGTTTGCGCGCAGTGCCTTCTCGACCACGGAATTCAGCGCCGGGCTGCCAAACGCCTCCCACCACTGAAACGGTACGTCCTGCCCCCATACGAAGCGCTGGGCATCGCCACCGAGCGTGCTGACCGCAGCGGTTCCCTCCGGCAGCGGCGCCGGCGCGTAGCCCGCACCGGTGGGCGCATCGGGTTTGTGGAAGTTTGGACCCACGGCGCATCCCGCAACAGCCGCCACGATGGCCGCCGCGAGGGCAACGCAGGAACGACGTGGAGCGCAGATAGGCAAGGGCGTGATCACTCGCGCAAGCTCGATCGTTTAGAGGATGGGCGCCGACGATCGAATTCTGAGCCTTGCGCATGCGGTGGCGCACTGTGATGAATGACAGTAGCACTGTAACTCGTCACAGTGACGCGGGTTCGCATACCCGGACAAGCTCTCATCTCGTTCGGAACGAGGTCCGGCCATGCCCTATTTGCATTTCTCTTTGCGACGCAGCATGAGACGCGCCTGGCTGTGCGCGGCTGCCGGAGCGACCGCGGCGATCATGGCGGCGGGCGGCTGCTCGGCTTCCGGCGACAAGTCGATGGCGGCTGCTGCAACTGGTGACTCGGCTGCTCAGAGCGTGCAATTGACGGATTCGCAGCTGGGGTCGATCAAAGTTGGATCGGTCGTCGACCGTGAGTTCCCAATCGAGAAGGAGGCCGTGGGTAGCATTGATTTCAACGAAAACCTGAACGTCCAGGTCTTCACACCCTACCAGGGCAGGGTCCTTCAGACGTTCGCCGACCTCGGCGATGAGGTGAAACAGGGCCAGACCCTGTTCACGATCGAAAGTCCTGACTTCATTCAGGCCGAATCGAACCTGATTTCCGCGGCCGGGGTACTCGATCAGACCACGAGCGCGCTGACACGTGCCAAGCAGCTGTACACGGTCAAAGGCATCGACCAGAACGACTTCGAGACCGCGGTTGCCAATCAGCAGAGCGCTGAGGGAGCACTTCGAGCGGCGCGTAACGCCGTCGCCATTTTCGGCAAGACGGAAGCGGAGATCGACCAGATTGTCTCGGCACGCCAGGTCGAGACGGCCCTCGTCGTGAAAAGCCCGATTACCGGACGGATCACAGCCCGGAATGCAGCGCCGGGACTGCTCGAGCAGCCGGGAGTCCCGCCGGCCCCGTATTCGGTCGCAGACCTTTCGCGGGTGTGGATGCTGGCAAATGTGATCGAGTCGGACAGCCCCGCATTCAAGGTGAATCAGGACCTCACTGTGTCGGTCCTCGCGTTACCGGGTCGAGTGTTCACCGGACACATTGTGGCCATCGGCGCGGCCGTCGATTCCAATTCGCGCCGCGTGACAATCCGGTCGGAGATCAAGGATCTGCAGCACGAACTGCGACCAGGAATGTTCGCCAACTTCGTCATTCGCACCGGCGCCCCGGTGCATGCGCCCGCAGTGCCGCTGAGCGCGGTCGTGCGCGAAGGCGACGGCACCCTGTCCGTCTGGGTGGTCGGCAGCGATCGCCATCGCTTCGTACGCCGGATGGTCCAAATCGGTCAGCAGCGAGATGGCTATGACCAAATTCTGGATGGTCTGCGCATCGGCGAAACGGTCGCCATCGACGGGGCGATATTGCTCAGCAACGTGCTTTTCGGCGGAGCCTCGTGAGCGCCTGTGCTGATCCGGCCTCGCCCACGCGTGCTGACAAAGAGCGTCCGTGCTGAAGAGCATTCTGGTGTTCGCGCTGATGCGCCGGACGATCATTCTGCTCGGTCTGTTCGTATTCCTATGCGCCGGCGTTATCGCATTCGCCAAACTGAACATCGAGGCCTATCCGAACCCGGCGCCAGTGATCCTGGAAATCACGGCGCAAGCGGCCGGTCTGTCCGCCGAGGAGATGGAGAAGTACTACACAACGCCGATGGAAATCGGCCTGTATTCCACTCCCGGTATCGACAACATCCGCTCGACATCGTTCTATGGCCTTTCGTTCGTCCGAGTCACGTTCAAGTACGGGGTCGACTACTACTTTGCGTACACCCAGGCCGCCTTGAGCTTGCAGCAGAATGTGTCACTGCCAGGCAACCAGGTAGCGACGATCCAGCAGTCGAGTCTGGTCGGCGAAGTCTACCGCTACCAGGTGGTCGGCCCGCCGCATTTCGGTCTGACGAATCTCCGCACGGTACAAGACTGGATCGCGCTGCGGCGACTGTCGACAATCCCCGGCGTCGTGGCGATCAATAGCTGGGGCGGAACCACCAAGGAATTCGAGGTCGAGGCGGATCTTCACAAACTAGAGAGCTATAGTCTCACCATTTCGCAGCTGCTCGGCGCCCTCAGCAATTCCAACATCAACGTCGGCGGTCGCGAGATCACGGTCGGCCAGCAATCGGTAAACATCCGCGGCGTCGGCCTGATCGACAGCGGAGGCAATGACGATCTGACCCAGGGTTATCACGTCGACGACATTCAGAATGTCGTCCTGGGCCAGGTCAACGGCCTACCAATCCTTGTCAAGGACGTCGCCCGTGTCTATATCGGCCACGTGCCCCGACTCGGCATTGCCGGCCGTGATCATGAGGACGACGTGGCGGCCTCGATCGTCGTGATGGGCCGAACGCAACACACGAATGACATCGTGCCCCGCATCAAAGATACAGTCGCCGCTCTCAACAGTGACGGCTCCTTGCCGCCCGGCGTCAAACTCATTCCCTACTATGATCGCACGTCACTGGTCATCGTCACGACCCATACGGTTCTGCACAACCTGATCTTAGGTTGCATTCTCGTATTTCTGATTCAGTGGGTCTTTCTCGGCAATCTGCGCAGCGCCATCATCGTTGCCACCAACATTCCCTTTGCCTTGTTCTTTTCGATCATCATCTTGGTCTCGCAAGGCCAGGATGCAAACCTGCTGTCGATCGGAGCGGTTGATTTCGGCATCATCATCGATGCGGCAGTCATTCTGGTCGAGAACATCTTCCGCAATCTTCAAGCATCAAGGGACAAGAAATCCGAGATTCTCCAGGATCTACACGAGGGAACGTACGGGGTCGATCCAACGCGCCATAGGGGCTGGACAAGTCGCTTGCGCATGATCTACGTGTCAGCCCTGCAGGTTGACCGGGCCATCCTGTTTTCCACCGCCATCACGATCGCCGCGTTCGGTCCGCTGTTCACGATGCAGGGTGTCGAGGGACAGATTTTCGGCCCGATGGCGCGGACCTACGGCTACGCCCTGGTTGGGGCGCTGATTGCGACTTTCACGGTGACGCCGGTGCTGTCCTCGCTCCTGCTGCCAGAGCATGTGAAGGAAGCCGAGACCCTCGTGGTTCGCGGCCTGCAGCGTGTTTACAAACCCGTGTTGAGCTTTGCCCTCAACCGCCGGGCGATCGTCGTGGCGATCGGTGTTGGCTTTCTCGTACTGACAGGACTACTGATTCCATTTCTGGGCAGCGAGTTCCTGCCGGCCCTGGAGGAAGGCAACTATTGGATCCGCGCGTCAATGCCGCAAACCATGTCGCTGGACGCTGGTACTGAAGCGACACGCAAGATGCGGGAGATTCTTCTCAGGCACCCGGAGATCCTGACCGTGGTGTCGCAGCACGGGCGCCCGGACAACGGCAGTGATGCGTCGCCGTTCTCGAATGTCGAGTTGTTCGCGCCGCTGAGGCCATTCGATGAATGGTCCGCCGGAATGACCAAGGACAAGCTGACAGAGCAGCTGCAGGCGGAGTTCTCGGCCGAATTGCCCGGCGTGGGGTTCAATTTCTCGCAATACATCCAGGACAACGTCGAGGAGGCTTTGTCGGGCGTCAAGGGCGCCAATTCGGTCAAGATCCTGGGCCCGAACCTGCAGGTGCTCGAGCGTTACGCCGGCCAAGTGTTGCATGAGATGCAACAGGTCAAGGGCATGGCGGATCTCGGGATCTTCCACATTGTCGGTCAGCCGAACCTCAACATCAAAGTGGATCGCGCCAAGGCAGCCCGGTACGGGCTGAATACCGGCGACGTCAACAGCGTGGTCCAGGCGGCACTCGCCGGCGCGGTGGCGACCACCGTGTTGGAGAGCGATCGGCAGTTCAATCTAACCGTCCGTCTCGCACCGAGCTACCGCGACAGCGTCGAGAAGATCGGCAATGTTCCGGTCGGTTACCAGACCGCGAGTGGTGCAACCGTCTACATTCCGTTACGCGATCTTGCATCCATCAGCGTGGACTCGGGCGCATCGTATATCTACCACGAGACCACTCAGCGTTATGTTCCGATCAAGTTCAGCGTGCGCGGTCGTGATCTTGGCGGTACGGTGGCCGAAGCGCAGGAGCGAATCGCGAGGAACGTGAAGCTGCCGACGGGCTATCGCATTCTATGGGCGGGCGAATTTCAGGATCTGCAGACCGCCAAGGGGCGCTTGGCCGTCTTCGTGCCGATCAGCCTGGGGCTGATCCTGGTCCTTCTATTTGGCCTCTTTAACTCGTTGCGCGACAGCCTGCTAGCCCTCGTGGGAATTCCGTTCGCTATCGGCGGGGGCATTGTCGCTCTCTTTGTCACCGGGTTGCCCTTCAGCATTTCCGCCGCCATCGGATTCATCTCACTATTTGGTGTCTCAGTCATGAATGGAATTCTGGTTATCAGCTATTTTCGTCAGCTCAAGCGCAGCATGAGTCCCGTTGAGGCGATGGCTCAAGCGGCTGAGAAGCGCATGCGCCCGATGCTGATGACGGCGCTGTCCGCCTGCATTGGACTCGTACCGGCTGCGTTCTCGACGGGCATCGGCAGCCAGGTACAGCGCCCCCTCGCTACAGTGGTCGTCGGTGGCATGCTCCTCGGGCCCATCATGCTGCTTGTGGTGGTGCCGACGCTCCAATTGGTGTTCCTGCGCAAGGACGAGCGCGACGACCGCACGCCTCGCGCAGAACCTCAGGCCGGATGATGCACGGCTCGAAAAGACACGGGGCGCCTTGGAGCCATCGACCGGTGGCGCGTCGGCGGTTTCTCCTCGGCGCAATCGTTTGCTTTACGTTTGCGTCAGGCGCCGGTATGGCGGCGCCACAAACAGGCGATTCCGCGACGAGCGGACAGCATGGGGCGCGGCACGAACAATCCGGCACCGGCCAGGGCGGCAAGCGGGCGCCGCAGGTTCACACCGGCGCGTCTGCTCCGCCGCCCATCCACCCCGACGCCGCAAGCCTGTCGCGCACGCCCGCGGAGCGGCAGGGTCGTGCGGTCACGGCGGCGGCAAATTCGGCAGGACCGGCGGCGGGCGTTCCCGCTGTATCTACGTCGCATGGCACGAGGATAATTGTGAAAGCCCCCGCGGTGGCGGGCGTGTCGGGTACGATTGGGCATCACACTACGGCCACGCCGGCCGTGGGTGGCCCTGCCCAATACGACGCGAGAAAAGGGGCGGTCATGAACGGAACGGAAATCCGACGGAAATTCTGAATGAACCGAGCATGCGTGTTGAGCGCGGACGACAAATACTCGCTCAGCTCAGCGATCAGTCAGCCGCTCTGCGACCTAGAATTTCCGGTGCAGCTGCGTGCCGTTGATAATTGCGCTGTTCGCGGTCCGACCGATTGCCGGCCCGCCGAGGCGTACCTGACCGGCAGCCTGCGGGCCTCCAATTCTCGCGTCTCGAGCGACTGTCCGCACGCTCGTCGGGACCCGCGCTGCCAACCTTGAGGCAGGCAGCGTCGGCCGGCCCAGCGGGTTCGCACTGCGCGCTCCGCCAGCGACCGTGCCACCGGTTGCAACATGGCTCGACCCAATACGGCTCGAAGCGTTCGCGACGCGCCCGCGCGCCCTTGCGCTCAGCAGCGCATGCAGGCGAGCAGCATTGTTGCGTGCAGGTTGGCCGGCTCCACGTTGCCGCGCAACTAAACCATTGCGTGGCGAACCGGCCACCACTGCATCTCGGCCCTTTAAATCACCGGCTTTCGCCGAGCCCACCGGGGTCGATTCGTGGGTCTCCGCACGCCCCGCCTGGGCGCTCGTGTCTCGTGCAGGTGCGCTGCCACCGGCTGCTTGACCCATGGCGGCTACTGACGAGCCGCCGCTCGCGGGTGATCCCGCGGCGCCGGCTTCAAGGGCCAGCGGTGCGCACACCCATATCACCCACAGGAGCCGAGCAATCTTCATCAGCCCTCACCGCGTGACGATTCCGTCTTGCTCTCGTCCTCCACGTTCTTCCCGTACGAAGAGGCCTCGATGGCATAGATCAGCTTTCCCAGGAAGCTCTTCGGCAAATAGCAGAGGACATCGCCCTGCCAAAGCGCGGGGCCGCAACCCTTGTTGTCGAGCGCTTTCTCGTAACCAGCTCCGTTCATGCATACCGGCACTTCCACATCGAGATGCGCCAACGTGGATCGAGCGTCCTCGTTCAGATGCGAATGCTTCGAGGCGAGGATGCATCGCTCGAGCTGCGCGTGCTGCTTGTTGAGCCCGCCGATCCATATACGTGCCCCAACCCCGCAAAGGCCGCCGGCAATGAAGAGCCCGGCGATGAGCGCGACCTTGAGAAGAGATTGTCGCGTCATATTACTCTCCAGGCTGCCGGGCAGCGGTGTCACGCGGTGCGTGATCATCATCACGCAAGAACATCATTTGGAGCGCCGGTACGATCAGGAGCAACAGAACCGGTCCGATGAACATACCGCCCACGACCACGGACGCCAGCGGCCGTTGCACCTGGCTGCCGATACCTGTCGAGAGCGCCGAGGGGAGCAGGCCGATGCACGCGGCCAGTGAGGTCATCAGCAGCGGCCGCATCCGCTGCTCGGCGGCGTGGGCCATGGCCTCAATGCCGCCTCGCCCAGCCGCGGACTTGAGCTGATTGTAATAGGTGATGATCAGGATTCCGTTCATCACCGATACGCCGAACAACGAGATGAAACCGACGACGGACGAGACGCTCAAGGGTTGACCGGAGACGAAGAGCGCGATGACTCCGCCGCCCATCGCAAAGGGAATGCCGGCCAGCGCCAGAAGGCTGTCGCGCAGCGAATTGAACAAGCTCAACAGCAGCACCATGATCAGCACCAGGCTCAGCGGCACGACGATCTCGAGGCGATGCTTTGCCTGCTGCCATTCGAGGTATTCTCCGGCCCATACGAGGCGATACCCCGTCGGCAAGGTCACATTCTTGGCGATTCGCTCCTGCGCTTCGGCGACCGTACTGCCCAGGTCGCGGCCGCGAACGCTGAACTTGACGGGAATGAACCGCTGCATGGCTTCATGGTAGATGTAGGACGCTCCCGTATCCAAGCTGATCGTCGCAAGCTCGCGCAAGGGGATATACGAGGTCCCGCCCGTGGCGTTCTGGTAACCGACCTTGACATCGCCAACCGCTTCAATGTTATCGCGGTACTTGGGCTCGAGGCGAACGGTGACGTTCCACGAACGATCGCCTTCGAGGAGCGTCGTCGCGATCGCTCCGCCCATCGCCGCTTGAATCACGGTATTCACGTCGCCCGTATTGAGTCCGTATCGGGCCGTCTTCTCCCGATCGATCGTGATGTTGAGGTTCGGCTGCCCCACGACGTGAAAGGTGCCGACATCCTCCATACCTCGGACCTGCTTTATCTGGTCGCTCACCTGCAGCGCGAGCCTCTCGAGCTCCTCCAGGTTGTGGCCGACGATCTTGACCGAGTTGGCGCCTTTGACGCCCGACGTGGCCTCCTCGATGTTGTCCTGTATGTTCTGCGAAAAATTGAACGTGAGGCCGGGCACGGCGTCGTTAAACTGCTGCAGCAACTGCGCGGTCAATTGGTCCTTGGTCAATCCCGCAGGCCACTCGCTACGCGGTTTCAGCGGCACGAACAACTCGACGTTGGAAAAGGGAGACGGATCACTACCGTTATCGGGTCGGCCGTGCTGCGAAACCGCGGTAATGACTTCCGGGTGGCTCAGCAGAATCTCACGGATCTTCCGAACTCCCTCCGTGCCCGCTGCCAAGCCCATCGTCGGCGGCATCGACAGACGGATCCAGTAATTGCCTTCCTCGAGAGCGGGCAGGAATTCGCTGCCGAGTCGCGTCGCCAGCAATCCCGTGACGAGCAAGAAGACGGCCCCGATTCCGACCATGATCCGCCGCTGCTCGAGGGCCCAATGGAGCGCCGGGGTATAGACGGCGCGCAGCGCCCGCACCAGCGCCGTCTCGACTTCCTTCACATGCTCCGGAAGCAGAATCGAGGCGAGCACCGGGGTGACCGTGAAAGTCGCGATCACGGCGCCGACCAGGGCGTACCCGTAGGTTCTCGCCATGGGACCGAATATCTGACCCTCGACACCCTGCATGGTGAACAACGGCACGAAGGCGGCGACGGTGATCGCCACGGAGAACAGCACCGCCCGATCGACTTGCATGGCGCTGATATAGATGAGGCGCAAGCGATCGGTCCATGTGGAGAGGGTGCCTAAATCTTGTTTGACGCTCGGATCCCCTCCCAGCTGTCCCTCGGCCAAATCCTCCAGCAGATCTTGCTGCTTCTCTCTGCTCAACTGGAAGTTTCGGAAAATATTCTCGACGAGAATCACCGCCGAATCCACGATGATGCCGAAGTCGACGGCTCCGATGGACAGCAGATTGGCGTCCTCGCCCTGCAACACCAGAATGATGATGGAGAAGAGAAGGGCGAAGGGAATGTTGATGCCGACGACCACGGCGCTGCGCAGATCGCCGAGGAAGATCCACTGGATGAAGAAGACGAGAACGCAGCCGAAAACGAGATTCTCCAGTACCGTATGGGTCGTCACGTGGACGAGGTTCATCCGGTCGTAGAAAGGCACCACCTTGACCCCGGGAGGAAGGCTGCCGTCGTGGTTCAGTTTGTCGATCTCGGCGATGATTCTCGGGACGATATCCTGGGTATGGAAGGTGCGCCCCATGACCACGATGCATTCGACCATATCATCGTCATGATCCTTGCCGACCATGCTGAGTCTGGGCACGTTGCCGACATACACTCGGGCCACGTCCTTGATCCGTACCGGCACGCCGCCTGATTGGGTGAGGAGGACCTTCTCGATATCGTCGACCTTGTAGCCCTTGGTCAAATCGTCGCTGCCGCCATCGCTAAAGAGGCCAATCCCGCGGATGTTGATGGATTGCTGGCCGATATTGATCTCGCGACCGCCCACGTTGACGTTGGCATTGCCGAGCGCCGTTATCACTTGAGGGATGGTGACGCCATAGGTCTGGAGTCTGTGCGGGTCGACCTCGACTTCAAATTCCTTGGTGGGACCGCCGAAGCTGTTGACTTGCACGACGCCGGGAACCGTCGACAACCGGCGCAGCACGATATAGTCCTGGACGGTGCGCAGATTGACCAGACCGAAATGCGGCGGGCCCACCATCGCGTAACGAACGACCTCGCCCACGAGGCTCGATTGCTGGATCTGGGGCTGTACGTTGTTGGGCAGCGAGACATTCTGCTGCAGGGAGTATTCGATCTGGGTCTGGGCGAAATAGAACTCGACGCCGTATTTGAACGTGACCCGCAGGAACGTAAGGCCGTAGAACGAAGTGGAGTTGACCGCGGTAATGTACGGCGTCCCATAGATGCCGACTTCCATCGGAATCGTGAAATAGCGCTCCATCTCCTCGGCCGACAAGCCGCCCTGCTGGGCCGTGATTTCGATGATCACCGGCGCAGGTTGGGGATATGCCTCGATGTTGAGCATGGTGAAGGCGGCCACCCCGCCGCCGAGAAACACCATCAAGCCGAGCAGGACGATCGCGCGGCGCGTGAGCACGAACGCAAGAACACCTTTCAGCATGCTGTACCTTCCTCAATCTCAGCCGTCGGCGCTGGGTATGAGCATGTTGTCGAGGAAAACGGCCCCGTCCGTGACAACCAGTTCGCCTTGCTTCAGCCCGTCGAGGATCTGGTCATAACCGTCGCTTTCCAGGCCCAGCTTGACCTTACGCTGGGTAAAGTGATGCTGATCGGTCGTCACCCATATGGTCATCGTGCCGTCGCCTTCGCGCACGACACCCTCCAGCGGCACCGCCGGCGCGGTCACCGGATCGCCGATGTGAATGACGAAATTCGCGAGCATCCCGGGCTTAAGTTCGCGCCGAGGATTCTGAATCTCCGAGCGAATGAGGAGCGTATGGAGATTGGGGTCGACGGTCGCGGCGACGATCGTGATCTTGCCTTCATACACTTGGCCCGGATAGGCCATCGTCGAGACGTTCACCTTCTGCCCGACGTTGATGTACTGGATGTTGCTTTCGGAGACATTGGCCAGCATCCACACCGTCACCACATCGGCGACCGTATAGGGGGCAGGGACATTGCCGGGCTGTACCAGCAGCCCGGGTTGCGCCACGCGCGCCGTGACCTGTCCGGTGATCGGGCTGGGGACGACCAGGACGGGATCGATCTTGCGGTTGGCGACCATGGCATCGATCTCCGCCTCCGATTTGCCGAATACGCGTACCGCGTCGCGAGCCGCCTTGAGCGCACCCTCTGCGGTCTGCTGATCGGAGATCGCTTGCTGCAGATCCTTCTCCGCGATGCCCTGAACCTCGTAGAGCTGCTTGGCGCGCTCCAGCGCGTGAGTGGTCAGATCCAAAAGGCCCGCCGCCGCGATCAAATTTGAGTCCGCCTGAATGAGATCCGGGCTCTCGATCGTGAACAGCGTCTGGCCTTTTTTCACTTGATCGCCGACCTCGGCGTAAGCCTTGATGATCTTTCCCTGATAGGGTGAGAACACCTGGACCGCAAGATTCTCATTGAAGTCGATGCTTCCGACCGCGGTGCGCTCTTGCGAGAACGTATGTACTCCGGCCGCGCTGAATTTGATGCTTTTGAGCTGCGCGTCCGTCAATTGCACCGACGGCTCGGGTCCAGGCGCCGCGGCGTTCGCCTTGGGGCCGGCGCCCGTCACCTGTGTATCGTCCGCCTTGACGCTGAAATGCGAGACTGCGATCAGGGCGGCCAGCAGCACCGCGGCGGCGGCGGCGAGGGCTCGCCGGCGACGCCTGAAATCCAACCAATCCCAACTTAAAGACACGCGCATTGGCGTTGCTCCCAGGAGATTCCGCTCGTGCGCGCCGCTGCGCGCTTCCTTGAGCGGCCAGCGCACACATTGACCACAAGCTGCCCGCCCGGCCACTCGGAATTCTCACAGTACCTGCGGATCGCACGGACGAGCAGAATCACCCCCACGCCTTACATCGGACGGCGCGCCGCTGCTTGCGGCTTCACTTCGTTGGAGTCGACGATGTCCGTCACGCGTTTATCCGCTATCGTCCTGCTGGCCGCGACATCGGCGGGCATGATTTGCGGCTGCGCCGTCGGGCCGCGCTATCACAAACCCGAGGCGCCGGCCAACGCCGGCTATGCGCCGACACCGCTGCCGGAGTCGAGCGCCTCGGCGCCCGTTCACGGCGGCGAGGTGCAGCATCTGATCAGCGGCCGCGACATCCCCTATGAGTGGTGGGAACTGTTTCAGTGTCCGGCGCTGAACTCGCTGGTCGAAAAGGCCTTCCAGTCCAATCCGACCGTCCCGGCCGCGCGGGCGGCGCTGGCCCAGGCACAAGAACTGGTCTATGCGCAGCGAGGCTTCTTCTTTCCGACGGTTGCGGCGGTCTTCCAGGCCGAGCGGCACAAGGTATCCGGCAACACCAACGCGAGCTCGACGATCGGCGTGCAGGGCAACGGAGTCAATCTGCTGCCGGCCGTGGAGGACCCGCACCACTATCCGTACAACCTGCCTTCCTATTACACCTTCTACACCGCCGAGCTCACCGTTGGGTTCGTACCCGACGTGCTCGGCGGCAACCGGCGGCAAGTGGAGTCCCTGGCGGCGCAGACCGACGCGCAGCGCTTCGCGCTCGAGGCCACCTACATCACGCTCGCCTCAAACGTGGTCGCCGCGGCCATCCAGGAAGCGTCCTTGCGGGCGCAGATCCAGGCGACCCGACAGATCATCGAGGCCGATGAGAAAGCCCTCAAGATCCTGCGCGATCAATTTCGCTTGGGGTTCGCGATGCGCATCGATGTCGCCGCGCAGGAGGCCGCATTGGCGCAGGTTCAAAGCACGCTGCCGCCGCTGCAGAAGCAGCTTGAGCAAACGCGCGATCTGATTCGAGCCCTGGCCGGCAAGCTGCCGAACGGGGAAGACCCGGCCTTCGAACTCGATGCGCTGCGACTGCCGCCGGAGGTGCCGCTCTCCCTGCCGGCCAAGATCATCGAACAACGTCCCGATGTTCGCGCCGCCGCCGCACAGCTGCACGCGGCGAACGCTCAGGTCGGCGTGGCGGTCGCTGCGATGTTGCCGCAATTCTCGATCACCGGCCAGTACGGCGGCAACGCAACTGAAATCCCCTGGATGTTCCGCCATGGCGGACCGTTCTGGAGCCTATACGGCGACGTGAGCCAACCCGTGTTCGAAGGCGGCACGCTGCTGCACCAAAAACGCGCCGCGAGTGCGGCCTTGAGACAAGCCGCGGCGCAATATCGAAACACGGTGATTACCGCCTACCAGAACGTCGCCGACACGCTGCACGTGTCCCTCTCCGATGCCGATACCTTGGCCGCCGACGTCGAGGCGGAAGCGTCTGCAAAAGTGACGTATGACCTCACCCGGAGGCAGATGGAAATCGGCTACGTCACTTATTTGACCTTGCTGAGCGCCGAGACCGCTTATCAGCAGACTCTGCTCGCGCGCGTGCAGGCGCAGGCCACGCGCTACGGCGACACGGTCGCGCTGTTCCAGGCACTCGGCGGAGGCTGGTGGAATCGCAAAGAGGTCGCTGCAAGATGAACTGCCGTGTCTGCACCAGCCTGCTCGTTGCGTTTGCGGCACTGGCCTCGAGCTGCGCCGTCGGACCAAACTTCCACAAGCCCGAGGCCCCGGGCAACGCCGGTTATGCGCCTGCGCCGCTGCCGGACTCGAGCGCCGCGGCGCCCGTTCACGGCGGCGAGGTGCAACATTTCATCGCGGGCCGCGATATCCCCTTCGAGTGGTGGCAGCTCTTCCAGTCCCCGGCGCTCAACTCACTCATTGAAAAAGCCTTCAAGGCAAATCCGACCATCGCGGCGGCGCAGGCGGCGCTGGCTCAGGCACAGGAGCTGGTGTATGCGCAGCAGGGCTTCTACTTTCCCTCGGTGGGCGCAACGTACCAGGCCGAGCGGCACAAAATAGCCGGCAATCTGACGAACGACCAGGCCCCCGGCGTGCAAGGCAACGGCGACAACCTGCTGGCGCCGCTGCAGACCCCGGGCGTCCCCCCTTATACCGAGCCCCTCTACTACAACTTTCAAACCGCCGAGCTCACCGTGGGATTCGTGCCCGACGTCTTCGGCGGCAACCGGCGGCAAGTGGAGTCCTTGGCCGCCCAGACCGAGGTGCAACGGTTCGCGCTGGAGGCCACCTATATCACGCTCGCTTCCAATGTCGTCGCCGCGGCGATCCAAGAAGCATCGTTGCGCGCGCAGATCCAGGCGACCCGGCAGATCATCGCCGCGGATGAGAAATCGCTGCAGATCCTGCGCGATCAATTCCGGCTCGGGCAGGCGATGCGCATCGACGTCGCGGCCCAGGAGACCGCATTGGCACAAGCGAAGGCGACGCTCCCCCCGCTGCAGCTGCAGTTCGAACAGGGGCGCGATCTGATTCGAGCCCTGGTCGGCAATCTGCCGAACCAAGACGTGCCCGAGACGTTCGAGCTCGATGCGCTGCACCTGCCGCCGGAGCTGCCGCTCTCCCTGCCGTCCAAGATCATCGAACAGCGTCCCGATGTTCGCGCCGCCGAGGCGCAGCTGCACGCCGCAAACGCTCAGGTCGGCGTCGCGGTAGCGGCAATGTTCCCGCAATTCTCGATCACCGGTTCGTACGGCGGCAATGCGGATCAATTCAGCTGGATGTTCCGCCACGGCGGCCCGTTTTGGAACCTGATCGGCGATGTCACCCAGCCCATATTCCAGGGCGGCACTTTGCTGCACCGGAAGCGTGCCGCCGATCAGGCGTTGAAACAAGCCGCCGCTCAATACAAGAGCACGGTGATTACGGCCTACCAAAACGTCGCCGACTCGCTGCACGCGTCGCTGTCCGATGCCGAAGCGCTGGCCGCCCAGGTCGAGGCGGAGAAAGCGGCGAAAGTAACTTACGATCTGACGCGGCGACAGATGGAGGTAGGCTATGTCAACTATTTGGTTTTGCTCAGTGCCGAGACCGCCTATCAGCAGGCTCTGCTCGCGCGCGTGCAGGCGCAGGCCACGCGCTACGGCGACACGGTCGCGCTGTTTCAGGCCCTCGGCGGCGGCTGGTGGAACCGCACGGCGAAAGCTTCCGTCATGAATACCAGCCGCTGAAGTCCACTTCAGCTGCCGACTTGAGCCCCCGCATCGATGACGAGCCGGTAGCCCACACCGAGCTCGGTGAGGATATGTTGCGGACGGCTCGGGTCGGTCTCGAGCTTTTTGCGCAAGCTGCCGATGTAGACCCGCAGCGCGCGCGAGTCATCGCGATGCGGTCCCCATACCTCTTTGATGAGCGCCGCGTGCGTCACGATGCGATCGCCATGGCGCGCGAGCGTCTCCAATATCCGGTGCTCCAGCGGAGTCAAGCGCACATCGCCTCCATCGCGGCGATGGGCGACGCGCCTGCCGAGGTCGATCGAGACGTCGCCAAGCTCGAGGACGCCCATCGGCAGCTCGCCGCGCACGTGCCGCCGTACGATCGCCCGCACCCGCGCGAGCAGCTCCGGCGCGCTGAACGGCTTCATGACGTAGTCGTCGGCGCCGTTCTCAAATGCCGCGAGGCGCTGCGCTTCGGCAGTGCGCGCCGACAGCACGATGATCGGCACCGGCGACCACGCGCGAATGGCACTGATGACGTTGAGACCGTCGCGGTCGGGCAGACCGAGGTCGACTATCACGACGTCCGGTCTATGCAGCCGCGCATCGTGCTCACCCCGAGCGGCAGTGTCGGCAATCACGACTCTGAAACCGTTTGCCTCGAACAGCATGCGCAGAACATTCTGAATCGCCTGGTCATCCTCGAAGATGAGGACGAGGTGCATAGCCTCAGTCATGCTTTTGTGTGCGTCAAACACCCGCAAAAAAAACCAGTCTGCCCTCCTTCTACCGCAACGTCAAACCTGACCGCCCGACGCACTACGATCCAGCAAGACCTGCATTCTCGCGAGCAATTCCGGGGCGCTGAACGGCTTTGTGACGTAGTCGTCGGCTCCCGCTTCGAGCGCTGCCTTTCTTTGCGACTCGAGCGTGCGAGCGGACAACACGATGATCGGCAGGTGTGACCACGTGCGTATGCTCCGTATCAATTGAATTCCATCCCGATCGGGCAACCCTAGATCGACGATGGCGAGGTCGGGTCGATGCGATTCAGCCTCACGGATCGCGAGGTCGCAGGTATTGGCCGCGACAACCCGCATACCGTTGGCCTCGGCAAGAAAGCGCAGGACATCTTGAATCCCCTGATCGTCCTCGACGATGAGTACGACGCGCACCGCGCGGGTCTCAGCAAGGCTCCATTACGGGCGGCACATCGGCTTGCGCTTCCGTCGTCACGGGCAGCATGATTTCGAAGCGTGCGCCGCCTCCCGGGTTATTCATGGCGCGAACATCGCCGCCGTGAAGACGCGCGGCCGCGCGGCAAATCGCGAGCCCCAGGCCGACGCCCACGATATTGCTTTCCGAACGACCGCGCTGAAACTTCTCGAATAACTGCTCCGGGTCGCCGGGCGGCAGGCCCGGTCCGTCATCGGCGACAATCAATGAGATGCTCTCCTCGTGCGCAGCGGCGCATATGGTGATGGTCGTGCCCGGGGGAGTATATTTCGCGGCGTTTTCCAGAAGGTTGCTCAGTATTTGTACGATCAAAGTCGGCTCGACCAGCATCAAGGGCAGGTCGGCGGGCAGTTCCAAGTCGATGCGCCATTGGGCGAGGCGGGCGGCGCTCGCGCGCAGCGCGAGTGCGACCAAATCGTCGATCGCGTGCCAGTCGGCACGCAGAGTGCGGCTGCCAAACTCCATCTGCACCAAGTCGAGGACATTCATCAGCAGCTGCGACATGTCGCGCGCCTTGCGTTCGATCAAATTGCCCAATGTGGTGCGCCGATCGGCGTTGAGCGCGTACTCCGGCTGTGCGATCAGACTGCCCGCGCCCGCGATCGCCGACAGTGGTGTGCGCAAATCGTGAGAAATCGATGCCAGCAGCGTGTTGCGCAGCAAGACGCGCTCCGCGGAAATTCTGGCCGCCTCGGCGGCCTCGGCCAGGCGGGCTCGTTGCAGCGAGAGCGCCAGCTGAGCCGCGAAGGTATCCAATAGACTGAGCTGTTCCGAGGGTAGCGCACGAGTCGGGGGTTGCGGACATACGACGATCACGCCCTTGACTCGGCGACTGCCCCGCAAAGGCAGGTAGATCGCATCCTTGATGCACCGTTCGCCGCGGGCGACGACATCCTGGGCAAACTCGAGGTCGAAGGCCGGAAGAGAAGATCGCGCATCGTTGCACGCGGAATCCTCGGCGGGCGCCACGGGCTTCAAGCACCCGCGTGCATCCGCCAACAGCACGACGGCCGTGCCGTGGAAGACGGCACAAATGTGCCGGACCGCCGCCGCCGCCATGGCTTGTGCGTCGGTTGCGACCGCGAGCTCGCGGCTCATCGCATACAGCACGGCCGTGCGCCGCTCGCGGGCGTCAGCAAGCTCGCGGTGACGCCGAATGCTGACCATGAGATTCGCGATCACCAAGGCGACGATCAGCATCACGCCCAGTGTAAAAAGATATTGCGTGTCCTCCACATCGAAGCTGAACCGCGGCGGCACGAAAAAATAGTCGAACGCGAGCATGTTGGCGATGGCGAGGAATACGGAAGCCCCGCGCCCCAATCGGAGCGCACCGAGGGCCGTGCCCAACAAATAGAGCATGACGATGTTGACGAGGCCAAAGTAGGGAGACAGCGGAAAGGCAATCGCCGTGCACAATCCACTAACTGCCAGCGCACGCAGATAATCGGTCCGATGCCGGGTCGCGTGCGGTTCGGGGGCGTGACTCGCAAGCCGAAGGACGGCCCTCCAAATCCGTTGGAAGGATGCGGCGACGACTCGGCCCTTTTGGCTGAATTTTTGTTTAAGCAGCTGAGACGGCGCCGCCGGCGAGGCGGGGCTGCGCGTGGAATTCGGTAGCAATGCGAGGTTCATATCGAAGTTTCCCCTCTAGCACATTATCCGAGACAGCGTAATGATTCCATAAAAAAAACCTCACGGAGATCGCAGGCGCCGGGACTATCCGCTACAGGTCGAATCGGCGAGGATGCGCTCATCACCGCGAGCTGTTTGTGTCGCGTTCTTTTGCGCAAGCGAGCACATGTTTTGACTAGGCCTGCTACCGTTTCTATCACCGTTTTTGCCTGGATTTCCGTATTTGCCTCGATTTCATTGCGGCCGCAGGTGAGCACTGCGCGGGACCAGAGCGAAGAGGATCACGCCTTTGTCGTCGAAGCGGCGGCGGCGGGCGAGCGCAACATTCGCGACGGTTCCTCCAATTTTGGCCCCGCGCTGGCCGTTGAAGCGACGCCCATCGAGGAATGGCTCGAACTCGAGTTCGGCGTCACGGCGCTCGTCACCTCGGGTCATCCGGAACTGTCGAGTGACCTCATCTTCAAGAAGCCATTCCGCCTCTCGCCGACAGCCGAATTCATGATCGGTCTCGGACCAACCGTGGCCCGCACGCCGAGCGGGCCGCAGAGGGGCACGTCTCACGGGATTGAAGCGTCTCTGGATTTCATGTTCTGGCGCAGCAAAGACTGGGGCTGGTACGTAGAGCCCGGTTGGAGCAGAATCTCCGGCAGCGGCGAGCGATCCATCAGCCTGAACGGCGGGCTCCTCTTCGGATGGCACTAGGCCGGGTATCATTGGCAGGGAGTCAGTGCTTGAGCTGCGCTGATGCTGGCTAACGTGCCCGGCGTAAACAAGACCTGTATGTTGGGCGTGCTTTCCGAGACATCGATGCCGTTGCCGCGGATACTTTGATGCATTCCGATGACGATGTGCTTGTGTCCGTTGAAATCCCCGTAAAGAGGGCCTCCTGAGTCGCCACGGGTAGCTTGAATCGTCGACTCGATGACAGCGCCGACCGTGCTCGCCCAAACGACTCCGACCACCCGACCGTCCGACCCCCACAAATCTTTCAAATCAAATCGATCGCCGCGCCGCTCTCTGCGATCGGCCGGAAACCCGGCTATCGAAAGCTGCAGATTCTTCGGCAATTGCGCGACATCGACAGCGGCGATAGTCATCGGCGTGATACTGTCGTCCACATTTGCGGCGAGCCGAATGAGCGCCCAGTCGTTTTCCGGATTGTGCACGAGGCGATCCACGATGATGGCGTCTCCGTGCGCAATGACGGCTCCGTTCAGCAAAAACTTAAGTCCCTGCAACGCGCCCCTGTTTGCCTCTCCTTCAGTTTGGCCAACGGCAAACGCCACCGAATTGCCAACCGACGGATTGATGACGATATCATCGGTGTACACGACGTGCATGTTGGTGAGAACGTGGCACCGATCGATGAGAAATCCGGTTGACGCGCTGTAGCCCGCGGCTGACTTTTTGATGTCGGCGGGCCAGATAGCGCCTACTGCATTCAAGAACGAATAATCCTGGTGATCTCGGTTGTTCCGCGCGTACAACCGGTCCTTGACGACCCGATTATCCCTCTTCAGCGTATGCGATGCGCGCCAAATCCCCGGTGCAGCTCCCGCCGCGATGGGACCAAGAAATATGAAGCCGAAGAGTCCCAGAAAAGTAACAGACCGGCCGTTCTTGGTCATGACCGTTCCACAAAGCCGAGTGCATGCTGCACCCCGTGCTATGGGTCATTATCTCCCAGCTGCTTCAATATATCCCTCATCAGGGTCGCGCGCAGAGGTCTTGCTGAGCCGCGACCGTGAGGGGAGTGCCTTGCTTGCGCGCGCCTAGAACTTCACCATGAGACCGGCACCCAAGACGACTTCGCGCGTGCGAAGATCCGGGAACCAGTCACTCGCGACGCAATTACCGCTGGTGGGATCGGCAGGGCCACCCACACAGCTTGCGGGCGAGCCGTTGTTGCCGCCGGGAGGCGTTATGCCGCCCTGTCCCGACCAGTAGGGAACGCTCGAATGCCGGAACGTCGCTTCCGTCCACCAGGTAATCCAGTCGTTCGGCATGTACTGAAGATTGAGCTGCGAATCCCATTGATAGATTTTCTGTCCCGGCTGCTGCGTGAAGTACGGCGAGCCGCTGGCGGCCGTCGCTCCATTGATCGGCGGGGTCAGGGTCAGATAGCGACCCGGATTGTTCATGAAGCCGCCGCCGATCGTCACCGCGTACAGATCGTTGTGGAACCACGTTCGGTCGTAGAGCATCACACCGAGAAATTCTTCCTTGTTCGGCTCGCGCGTACAATGAACGCCGCCGCCATACTCGCAGCCCCAATCCCACGTCAAGCTGAATGCCATCTTGGATACGCCGGCGCCGCCCTGGCCGTGCGCGTCGTAGTATTTCACCAAGAGGCTGTCGTCCTCGTGAACACGCGTCACGTTGGCGTAGTTGACGAGCGGCCCCGCCCCCACATAAGAGCCCGCCGCAGCGTTGGGATTACCGCCATTCTGAGGCTGGCATTGCGTGTCCATGGTTCCTTGCCCGTTGTTGCTGTTCGCCTGGCAGTTCAAATTATCCTGCCCGGTGGAATAGGTGTTGAACACCAATTTGAGGTTGTTGTTCGGGATCCAGAGGATCTGTCCGCCGAAGCCCGGATGTCTGTTGAACTTCGCATAGGATTGCCAGCCGTTGATGAGCCAGGGCTCGATCTTCAGATCCTGGGTCGGAAACCACTGCACGCGCAGTCCGTTGAAGAACCAGGGCGTGTTGGATGACACGTACGAGGGCTGGTAAGTCCAGTTATCGAAGTTGTAGTAGCTGAACAGGCCGATGTACGAGACGAAGACCCCCGCGTCCACATTGAGGCCGTGGCTCACGTCGAAGTGATACCCGGCATTCGCTTCCGAGAAGTATCGGTAAGCATCTTGAAGGTCCCACTGGCCGATCTCGCCGCTCGCGTCATTGCGCGGCGTGGTCGTCGCGAACATGCCGTACATCGAGAGAAAGCGCGCGCGCACGTTGTTCCAGTGGAAGTCGCCGCCAAAGCTCACCTGTTCGATCTGGAATTCGCTGGAGCGGAACGCCTCGGTCGAGCCGTCGATGGTATGGTCCTGCGGGTGGTTGAGGCTTTGCAGGTAGTTCACGTCCAAGCGGATTTCAGGCGTGAAAAACTTCGTGTCGAATATCGGCGCCTTCTCTCGCGTGTTGCCGTTCAGCCAGCCGATATCGCCGGCGTTGGCAAACGGGGTGTAGGTGTCGACTTCAGGGCCGGGTTCGGGCGCCTGGAGTGCCTCGGGTACCGTCGGCACTGCCGGGGCTGCGGCGGTCACTTGGCGGGCCGCGTCCTTGGCCACGGCGGCCACCGCGGGCGCCGGAGCCGCCGTCGGAACGTTCATCACGATGTCATGGCGAGTGGCTTTGCCGGCCACGACCTCAAGCGGCGGCAGCACCACATCCGGATAGCCCTCAACCTGTACCGTGAGAGACCACGCGCCGGGCGGAAGGTCGGCAAACGAATAAATGCCCTCGCTGCCGGAGATGGTCGCGCGAATGCTGCCGCGCGCACTGACCGCCGTCACGGTCGCGCCTGCCACGGGGAGCTTGGCCGAATTCGTCACGATTCCCACGATCGTGCCGGCCGATACTTTGACCGCCGGCGCAGCGGATTCCTCCGCCCGGGCCACCGGCAGCACAAGCCCTGTTGCGACAACGGCTGTCAGAAATATCTGCGCGCAGTTTTGAATTTTCACGAACGTTTCCCTTTCCTTTTCCCTTTCCGAACTCGAAGAAGCGGATTTATAGAACTCACAAAGTGTAGCCGGGGGTGCGATCGTGGATAGACCAAAGGGTGTTAAAAAAAGCGCGGCATGTGTAAGAGAGTCGTAAAAGTCGCGCCCGCGGGAAAGTGCATTCGACGATGTTCGCCTGCACCCAGCCTCGTCACCCTGCACTCACCAGATCGTGCCGGTGCGGGCCGTGGAGCAAGGTCTCGCGTTCCGTCCCCATGTACCGGCTGGGCGATTCTGCGGATCCGGCGGGCAGTCGCAAAGTAAAGCGCGAGCCTTCTCCCTCGCGGCTGTCCAGTGAAATTGTGCCTTTGTGAATATCAACTATCGTTCTGACCAGAGACAGCCCGACCCCGCTGCCGCCGATTCCCGACGTATTGCTGCCGCGATAGTACCGCTCGAATATTCGCTCTCGATCCGTCTCCGAAATGCCGATTCCATGGTCTTCGATCGCGACCGCGATCTGCGCGCCCTCTCGCGCCGCAGTGACCTGGATGAGACCACCGTCGGGCGAGTACTTCACCGCATTCGAAAGAAGATTGCTGAAGAGCTGGCATAGCAGGCTCGCGTCGCCGTAGACGATGAGCTGCTGTGCATCCGCAGACTCGACAATCCGGGCATCCGGTGTCAATTCCCGCTGCAGATGGCAGGTCTCGCGCACGAGCAGTTGCAAATCGACTTGCGTCGGATGGTAATGAAGCTCGATGGGGCCGTCGATCAGACGCGCAGAACCGATCAAGTTGTCGATCAACTGCGTCATCCGCCGCACCATGCTGCGGATCTTGCGCGCACGCTCCGCCAACTCATCCACCGTCAATCGGCTCCGAATCGAGATCAGGCGTTGAGTATGGCCATCGATGATCGCCAGCGGCGTGCGGAACTCGTGCGAGGCCATCGATACGAAATTTCGCTGCAGCAAAGTCAATCGCTGCTCCTCGGCGAGCTTCTCCTGCAGCATGGTTGCCTGCAGCGCCAAAGTCTGCCGGTTTTGCGCGAGGTCAATGGCGTTGTTGCGAAAGACGACGACGGCGCGCGCCATCTCGCCGATCTCGTCACGCCGCCGCGTCCCACGCACATCAATGCCGGTTTCGCTTGTGGCCAGCCTGTGCATGCGCAGCGCCAGATCGACGAGCGGCGCGGAAATGGACCGCGTGACGTGGACCATTGCGCCCGCGACCAAGAGTCCCGCAAGGAAAATCGTGAGGGCGATTCGCTGGCGCGCTTGACTATAAGCAAGATCCGAACCCTCGCTCGCCTCGCGGGCGCCGGCGGCATTGCGCTCCGTGAGTATTCCCAGCAGGTCGCTCGCGGCGTCATACGCCGATTTCGACGCCTGCTCATGAAGCTGCTTGGCGGCAGCTCCCGCCGCTCCGGACGGTAACGATTGGCCGCGCGCGACGATGCTGCGGTACTCACTCCATTTCATCTCGAATCGCCTGTAGAGGCCGTCCTCAGTCGCATCGTGACGAATCTGCCGATAGGCAAGCTCGGCAGCGGCGATCCCGCGGTCCAGATCGGCCATCTGCTGCAAGGTTGCCGCCCTCTCGCTCGCGCCGCCGTCGCGCAGTATGGTTGCCTCGGCGGCTGGAAAATCCGTCGTGAGATTATTGAGGTCCCCCAGTGCGCGAGTGCTCGGCAGCCACCGGAGGCGGATCTGCGCCGACGCGTCGTTGACGTAGCTCAAGCTGCGCAGGCTCTCGAGCCCGAGAACGATCACCAGTAGAAATAGAAAAAGGAATACCAGCGACAGCCGTACCCTGATTGAGTGCGCTCGTCTCATGAGTGGTCGTTTATTTGTGGCGCAGATCTTCATTCGTCGCGCAGATTTGCACACCGCATGCAGCTAAAGAGCGGCTGCAGCGTAGCAGCATCGATCGCGGAGGATAAGGTGGAATTCGCGTAGACGGAAAAATTTATGCTTTTTTAATGCCGGCGGTGCTACGGTCGCCGCGTGTGGATCTGCGAGCATGCACGTCGACCATGAACGAGAGTCGCAAGAGAATTCTCTGCATTGAGGATGACCGCGACACCGCGTCGTTGCTCTGTGAGGAGCTCATCGATCGCGGCTTCGCTGTTGACGCAGCCTACAACGGTCGTGATGGACTGACGGCCATTCTCAAGGATCCTCCCGATCTCGTGCTGTCCGACATAGGCATGCCCGGGATGTCCGGGTTCCAGCTGCTCGAGCGACTCACGTCCATGGCGCCGCGTTTCGAGAGCATGCCCTTCGTGTTCCTCACCGCGCTCGGTGACCACGACAGTGAGCTCAAGGGTTGGCAGCTTGGCGCCGACGACTACCTCGCCAAACCGGTGGACTACGATGTGCTCGCAGCGCTGATTAACGCGCGGCTCGCGCGTGTCGCCCGAAATGCGGTCTGGCCGAAGCAGGTCGGCCTGCGCGAGCGTGAAGTCGAGACGCTGACCTGGGCGGCGCGCGGCAAGACATTCGAGGAAATCGGGACGATTCTGAGTTTGAGTAAGCGCACCGTCGAGTTTCACCTCGAAAATGCGCGCAGGAAGCTCGGGGTCGCCACACGGACCCAGGCCCTGATCAAAGCCGCGACGGGACATCTCATCCAGCTTTGAGCTACCGGGGCCCATCGCCCCGGTGCATTGCTCCCTCCGGTGCATTGCTACCTCCGGTGCATTGCTCTCTCCCGGTGGATTACTCGACGCTTTCGCCATGCAGCGAAATATCGAGACCCACGCGCTCCTGCTCTTCGCCGACTCGAAGCCCGATGGTCATGTCGATGACCTTCAAAATGAGGAAGCTGACCGTGAAGCCGTAGATGAGGGTGGTTCCGACGCCCCACAGCTGGGTGAGTACGGAGCCGTCCGCGCCGCTGATTTCCTTGCTCGCGAAAACGCCGGTGAGCAATGCGCCGATGATGCCGCCGATACAGTGCACGCCAAATGCGTCGAGCGAGTCGTCATAGCCCAGCGCGCCCTTCAAAGAAGTGGCCGCAAGGAAGCAAACGACGCCGGCCACTGCGCCGATGACCACGGCCGACGTGGGACCCACGAACCCCGACGCCGGCGTGATCGCGACCAACCCCGCGACAGCCCCCGATGCGATGCCGAGGACGCTGGGTTTCCCCTTCGCGATCCATTCAGCGAACATCCAACCCAGCGCAGCCGCAGCGGTGGCGATCTGTGTCGCGGCCATCGCCATGCCGGCGCGGCCATCCGCAGCGACCGCGGAGCCGGCGTTGAAGCCGAACCAGCCCACCCACAAGAGGGATGCGCCGATCAGCGTCAACGTCAGGTTATGCGGCGCCATCGGCTCCTTGCCGTATCCGACGCGTTTACCGAGCACCAGGCAGCTCGCCAGGCCGGCGATGCCGGCATTGATGTGCACCACCGTACCGCCGGCGAAGTCGAGAACACCCTTGAGCGCAAGCCAACCGGAGGGTTCCCACACCCAGTGGGCGATCGGGCAATACACGAGCAGCGACCAGACCGACATGAAAACCAACATGGACGAGAACTTCATGCGATCGGCAAACGAGCCTGCGATCAACGCCGGTGTGATGATCGCGAAGGTGAGCTGAAACATGCAGTACACGCTTTCGGGAATCGTCACTCCGAGATGCGAGACCGTCAGCTTCATGGCGTCATGCTGGTAGAGCATGCCGTTCAGCAAGAACCGAGTCGTGCCTCCCACCAGATACGGACTGGCTCCCGGCGTGAACGCCCATGAATAGCCGATGAGCCACCAAAGAATCGTGACCACGCAAGTGACGGCGAAGCTCTGCATGAGCGTTGCCAGCACGTTCTTCTTGCGCACCATACCGCCGTAGAACAGCGCCAGGCCCGGAATGGTCATGAGCAGCACCAGTGCCACAGAGGCCAACATCCAGGCGGTGTCGCCGGAATTGATCTTGTCGAAGCCGACCAGCGTGGGCGCGATGGGCGCGGGCGCGCTGTCAGCCCAACCGACCGATGCCGACAATGCCAGCAAGCCGAGACAGACCAATCGGTACAGTTTAATCTTCAACTTAGTCTTCAACGTGAAATCCCCTTCGGCTCTAAGAGTTCTAAATTGCGCTGCCGCCCCGCTCATTCGTGCGGATGCGCACGACTTGCGCGAGATCAACGACAAAGATCTTTCCATCGCCCACTTTGCCGGTCTGCGCCGACTTGATGATCGCCTCGATGACCTGGTCGGCCAAGGAATCCGCCACAGCGATTTCAATTTTCGTCTTCGGTACGAATTCGACCGCATATTCCGCGCCCCGATAGATTTCCGTATGCCCGCGCTGCCGGCCGAAGCCGCGGACCTCGGTGACCGTGACGCCCTGCACGCCCGCCTCGCCGATCGCCTTACGAACATCGTCGAGCTTGAATGGCTTGATAATTGCCGTAATCAGTTTCATCGAGCGAACCCCCGCAGCACATTGGAATCCAATAGAGCACGCGCCGTGCCAAATCCAACGCCCAACTCCGGTCATTTTTGTAGGATCAGAGACTTACGATCACTACGCATCGCGTTGCGGCTGCGCTGGCGCACCGAAATCGGGCGCCGTCTCGATCTCCGTGCACTATATTGTGACCCGTGGGCCGAGCCGATCGGGAACCCGCCATGCCTCGATTCACCTGCGGAGACCGGCCGAAGTGCAACCCATTCACCTCACTTATCTGAACGGCCCCGATATCGAAAACCTCGCGCCGACCGACGCGGAAATTCTCGATGCGGTCGAGCAAGCGCTCGATGCGCAGGGAAGAAAAGCGGTGGTCCTCGAGCCGCGCGTGCATCTCGTTCCGCAGGATTCATCCATCGGACATTTCAATGTGCTGCGCGCCGTCGTGCATCCTCTGGGACTGGCCGGCGTCAAGGTAGTCGGCGATTTCGTCAACAACTACACATTGGGCCTGCCCTCGGAGATTGGCCTGCTCGCGCTGTTCGATCCGGCGACCGGCCAGCCCAAGGCCATTCTCAACGCCACGGCCATCACCGACATGCGAACCGGGGCGCTGACCGCGCTCGGCGCCAAATACCTGGCGCGCAAGGAGAGCAAGGTGCTCGGGCACATCGGCGCGCGCGGCACGTCTTATTGGAATATCCGGCTGCTCGATCATTACTTCGACTTCGACGAAATCCGCGTGCATTCGCAGCGACTGGAAAGCCGGCGCGCCTTCGCCGAGCGCTTGTCGAAGGAGCTGAACAAGACGGTGCGCGCGGTGGATAGCTGGGAGGCCTGTGTGCGCAATGCCGACATCGTCGTTGAAGCCTCGCGTCTTGTGGAGCCTGCGCCCTTGCTGAAGACCGCGTGGATCAAACGCGGCGCGCTCATCGTGCCGTACGGCACGATGAGCGCCGTGGAACTATCGCTGACCGATATCATGGACAAAGTGGTCGTCGACGATTGGCAGCAATGCCGCAAGGGCCTACCCTACGGAGCGCTGCGCCGCCACGTCGATCTCGACAAGCTCACCGAACAGAGCCTCTATGCGGAACTGGGGCAGATCGTCGCCAAATTAAAGCCGGGCCGCGAAAACGACCAAGAGACCATCCTGTTCTGGCACCGCGGCCTCGCCACGAGCGACATTGCGCTCGGCGCTGCCCTGCTGAAGAAGGCCGCCTCCTTGAGACTGGGCCAACAGCTGACATTTTCTTAAGTTCTGCGCTTAACCCTTAACCCGGATTGCGGCTTAATCCTGGGGCTCAAGTTTCGCGGGGTTGATCGCCCCGCCGACGGCGGCGGCGTGCTCTTCGGCGTCGAGTTTGCGCGGGCGAACCCAGCCGGCCACGGTGACTTGCGGCGGCCGCGTCAGGGTGAGCTGGGCGTCGGGCGCAGTCGCGGTGATCGTCGAACCCGCGCCGATGGTCGCGCCCGCCCCGATTCGCACCGGCGCCACCAGCATGCTGCCGGAGCCGATGAAAGCGCCGTCGTCGATGGCCGTCGGCCATTTGTTGGCGCCGTCGTAATTGCAGGTAATGGTGCCGGCGCCGATGTTGACGTCGCTCCCCACCCGGGCGTCGCCCACATAGCTTAAATGGTTCGCCTTCGTGGCTGCGCCTATTTCGCTGTCCTTTACCTCGACGAAGTTGCCGATGTGTACGCCCCGATGCAGCACCGTCTTCGGCCTCAAGCGGGCGAACGGTCCGATCCGGCAGTGCTCGGCGACGAGGGCGTTGTCGATGACGCAGTTGGCACGCACCTCGGTATCCGCGCCGATGCGCGAGTTGCGAATGGTGCAATTGGGCCCAATGGTCACGCGAGCCGACAAGTGCACCTTGCCTTCCAACACCGCATTGACGTCGATGAACACATCGCGCTCGACCTCGACGTCGCCCCGGATGTCGATGCGCGCCGGGTCGGCCAGCGTGGCGCCTGCCAGCATCAATTCCTCGGCTCGCCGCCGGCGATAGCATGCTTCGACTTGCGCGAGTTGTATTCTGTCGTTGACGCCCATGACCTCGGCCGCGCTCGCCGCCGGCACGGCCTCGACGCGATCCCCCGCTTGCACGGCCGCCGCCACCACGTCGGTCAAGTAGTACTCGCGCTGAACGTTGTTCGTGCCCAAGCCCAACAGCCATTCTCGCAAGCGTCCTGCAGGAGCGGCCATGAGTCCGGAGTTGGCCTCGCGAATATTGAGCTGTGCGGCACTTGCATCGTGATGCTCGACGATCGCGCTGACGCGGCCTTGGCTGTCGCGCACGATGCGTCCGTAACCCGCCACCTCGTCGAGACTGACGGACAGCACCGCGAGAGCGCCCTCACCGGCCCCCGCCACCAACCTCTGGAGCGACGGCGCGCCGATCAGCGGCACATCGCCGTACAGAACCAGCACCGTGTGATCATCGGGGATGACGGACATGGCCTGCATCACGGCATGGCCCGTACCCAATTGCTCGGCCTGCAGTATCCAGTCGACGTGTTCGTGATGCAGCGCCGCCTGCACCTGCGCACCGCCATGCCCATAAACGACGCAGATGTAGTCGGGATTGAGCGCGCGGGCGGTACGGATCACATGCTGCAGCAGCGGCTGCCCGGCGAGCGGCTGCAGGACTTTGGGCATGTCCGAGTTCATCCGCTTGCCCTGCCCCGCGGCGAGTATGACGACGGAAAGCGGCATGACAATTCCTTCGGCAGCGCCCTAGCCCGAACTATTCACGAACTACGGAAAAGCTCGAAGGAGGCTGGATCGGATAGGTATTTTCCGGAGCGTGAAAAACAGGGCTCGGCGCATGCGCCGAGCGGGTTCGCCAGGGATGGCGAACCCCGGCTTGCAGCGATGCAGGATTGCATCGCGTCGCAAGTTTTTCCCGCAGCCCCCAGGAAGGGTTCACGGCGGTCCGGAAAATACCTATCCGATCCAGCCTCCATGCACGAGAATATTTTTCGTTCATGAATAGTCCCGACTAGCGCTTTTTGCGCAGACGCTCTATCGCCCGCAATTGCGCGACCGCGCGCGCCAATTCCGCCTGGGCCTCGGCAATCTCCATCTTGTCCATGCGCCCGCGCATCGCCTCCTCGGCGCGCTGCTTCGCCGCCTGCGCTGTGGCTTCATCGAGGTCGCGCGCGCGCGCCGCCGTGTCGGCGAGCACGGTAACCACATGGGGCTGCACCTCGAGAGTGCCTCCGCCGACATAGAACGACTGTTCCTCTTGGCCCTCGGCCTGCACGCGCACTTCCCCCGCCTTCAATGTGGTGAGGAGCGGCGCGTGCCGGGGGGCGATGCCGAGTTCGCCCTGCGAGCCCGGCGCGAACACCATGGTCGCGGCGCCCGAAAAAATCTGCCCTTCGGCGCTGACGATGTCAAGATGAATGGTGTGGGCCATGGATTGCGCTCTCAAGGGCTCTCAAGTCGACAAGGTCTTGGCTTTTTCGGCCGCCTCTTCGATGCCGCCGATCATGTAGAAGGCCTGTTCGGGCAGGTGGTCGTACTCGCCGGCGATGATGGCCTTGAAGCCGTGGATCGTGTCCTTCAGCGGCACGATTTTGCCGTCTTGCCCGGTGAACACCTTGGCGACATTGAAAGGCTGCGATAAAAACCGCTGAATTTTGCGGGCGCGGTACACGGTGAGCTTGTCTTCTTCGGACAGCTCGTCCATGCCGAGAATCGCGATGATGTCTTGCAGCTCTTTGTAGCGCTGCAAGACGGCCTGCACGCCGCGCGCCGTGTCATAGTGCTCCTCTCCCACCACCAGCGGGTCCAATTGGCGGCTGGTGGAATCGAGCGGATCCACCGCCGGATAGATGCCGAGCGAGGCAATCTGCCGCGACAGCACCACGGTCGCATCCAGGTGCGCGAACGTGGTCGCCGGCGACGGGTCGGTCAAGTCGTCCGCGGGGACGTACACCGCTTGAATGGAGGTGATCGAACCCGTCTTGGTCGAGGTGATGCGCTCTTGCAGCACGCCCATTTCCTCGGCAAGCGTCGGCTGGTAGCCCACCGCCGAAGGCATACGGCCCAAGAGCGCGGAAACCTCCGTGCCCGCCAAGGTGTAGCGGTAGATATTGTCGACGAAGAACAGCACGTCGCGGCCCTTGCCCGAAGCCTGCTTCTCGTCGCGGAAGTACTCCGCCATGGTCAAGCCCGTCAGCCCGACGCGCAGACGATTGCCGGGAGGCTCGTTCATCTGGCCGTAGACCATCGCCACTTTCGAGTTGCCCAGATTGTCCTTGTCGATGACGCCCGATTCGATCATCTCGTGATAGAAGTCGTTGCCTTCGCGGGTCCGCTCGCCGACGCCCGCAAACACCGATAGGCCGCTGTACTGCTTGGCGATGTTGTTGATGAGCTCGAGCATGTTCACGGTCTTGCCCACGCCCGCGCCGCCGAACAGGCCGACCTTGCCGCCCTTGGCAAAGGGCACCAGCAAATCGATGACCTTGATGCCGGTGACCAGAAGGTCCTGGCCTCCCGCTTGATCCTCGTAGGCCGGTGCCGGACGGTGGATCGGCAGATACTCGGCGGCTTTCACCGGCCCTCTCTCGTCCTGCGGCCTGCCCAGCACGTCCATGATACGGCCCAGCGTGGCCGTGCCTACGGGCACGGTAATCCCCTTGCCGGTGTTCGCGACGCCGAGGCCGCGGCGCAGCCCCTCCGAGGGCCCCATCGCGATCGCGCGCACGATGCCGTCGCCCAGCTGCTGCTGCACCTCGAGGGTCAAATCCGCGTCGTCGAGCTTGAGGGCGTCGTAGATCCCGGGGATCTGATCGCGCGGAAATTCCACATCGATGACCGCGCCGATGATTTGCACGATTTTGCCGCTGGACATACTTGAAAACCCTCTTGTCTTAAACCGCTGCCGCACCGCCGACGATTTCCGAAAGCTCTTTCGTAATCGCCGCCTGACGGGCCTTGTTGTAGATGAGCTGCAACTCGTCGATGAGCGAGCCGGCGTTGTCGGTCGCGCTCTTCATGGCCACCATGCGCGCCGCCATTTCGCAGGCGACATTTTCGACGGCGCCTTGAAAGACCTGGGATTCGATATAACGCATCAATATGCCGTCCAGAATCTCGATCGCATCCGGCTCGAAGATATAGTCCCAGCGCTCTTGCAGCTCGTCTTTGTCGATGGTCTCGAGCGGCAGCAGCTGCGAAACGACGCCCCGTTGGGTCATGGTGTTGACGAAAACATTGTGCACCAGCAGCAACTGATCGATCTTGACGTCGCGATAGAAATCGAGCATGACCTTGACGGCGCCGAGCAGATCGGCGACGCGCGGCCGGTCGCCCAAATGCGTAGCCGAAGCGGAAAGCTCGATCCCGCCCAAACGGCGAAAGAACTGCAGCGCCTTCACACCGATCGCGCACACGTAGATCTTGGCGTTGAGTTTTTGCGCTTCGCGGATCGCGCCCAGGGCCGCCTTGAACAGGTTCAAATTGAGCGAACCGGCCAGGCCCCGATCGGTGCTGATCACGATGATGCCGACCGAGCGCACCGGCCGCTCCAAGGTGAAGGGATGCTTGAAATCCAGATTCACTTGGCGCAGGTGGCCGACGATCCTGCGAATCTTCTCCGCATACGGGCGTGCCGCGCGCATGCGCTCCTGCGCTTTGCGCATCTTGCTCGCCGCCACCATTTCCATGGCTTTGGTGATCTTCTGAGTATTCTTGATACTCGCTATCTTGCCGCGGATTTCCTTTGCGCCTGCCATTGTCCTCTCTTACAGCGTCGCGAAGAACTCTTCGCAGCACTTCTTCAGTGCGGTTTCGACATCCTTCGATAGATCCGGCTTGGTATTGATGCCCTTCAGCAAATCGGCGTAGGTGCTGCGCGCAAAGGTCTGCAAAGCGGCCTCCGTTTCCACCATTTTACGGCGATCGACTTTATCGAAGTAGCCGTTATTCGCCGCATACAGCGATAGCGCCATCTCGGCCACGGACATGGGTGCATATTGCTTTTGCTTCATCAGCTCGGTGACGCGCTGGCCGCGCTCGAGCTGCTTGCGCGTCACTTCGTCGAGGTCCGAGGCAAACTGCGAGAACGCGGCGAGTTCCCGGTATTGTGCGAGTGCCAAACGCACGCCGCCGCCCAGCTTCTTGATGATGTTGGTCTGCGCGGCGCCGCCGACGCGCGACACCGAAATGCCCGCGTTGATGGCCGGGCGCATGCCGGCATTGAACAAATCGGTATCCAGAAAGATCTGGCCGTCCGTGATGGAAATGACGTTGGTCGGCACGAAGGCCGTCACGTCTCCCGCTTGGGTTTCTATGATGGGCAGCCCCGTCAGCGAGCCGGTCTTGCCCTTGACGCGGCCCTTGGTGAATTTTTCCACATACTCCTCGTTGACTCGCGCGGAGCGCTCGAGCAGGCGGGAGTGCAGATAAAAAACGTCGCCGGGGTACGCTTCGCGTCCCGGCGGGCGGCGCAGCAGGAGCGAGATCTGCCGATAGGCGACGGCCTGCTTGGACAAATCGTCGTACACAATGAGCGCGTCTTCGCCGTTGTCCATGAAGTATTCGCCCATGGCGCAACCGCCGTAGGGCGCGAGATATTGTATGGCGGCCGGCATGGAGGCGGAAGCCGCGACCACGATGGTGTGCGCCATGGCGCCGTGCTCTTCGAGCTTGCGCACGACGTTGGCGATCGAGCTCTGCTTCTGCCCGACGGCGACATAGACGCACTTAATGCCCGTGCCCTTCTGATTGATGATGGTATCGACGGCCAGCGCCGTCTTGCCGGTCTGGCGGTCGCCGATGATGAGTTCGCGCTGGCCGCGGCCGATCGGCACCATCGAATCGATCGCCTTGAGACCGGTCTGCACCGGCTGCGAGACGCTCTTGCGAAAAATCACGCCCGGCGCCACGCGCTCCAACGGCGACTTGAGCTTGGCGTTGACCGGGCCTTTGCCGTCGATCGGCAGCCCGAGCGAATCGACGACGCGGCCCAGAAGCTCGGGGCCCACCGGCACTTCGAGAATGCGGCCGGTGGTCTTGACCTCTTGACCTTCGGAAATGTGCTCGTAGTCGCCGAGCACCACGGCCCCGACCGAGTCCCGCTCGAGGTTCAGCGCGAGACCGAAAGTATCGCCGACGAACTCGAGCATTTCGCCGTAGCGCGCGTCGGCGAGGCCGTAAATGCGCACGATGCCGTCGGTGACGCTCACCACCGTGCCGACGTTGCGCGCTTCGCTTGCTGCCTTGAATTTTTCGATGCGCGCCTTGATCAGGTCGCTGATTTCCGATGCCTTGATGGACATATGAACCTCTAGCTTGCCAATTCCGTGCCGAGCCGTTGCAGACGGCCTTTCAACGAACCATCGATGACCAGATCCCCGGCGCGAATGACAGCGCCGCCCAACAGCGTCGCATCCACCGAGTTTTGCATGCGCACCTGGCGCTTCAGCCGGGTGCGCAGCGCCTGGCTAAGCTTGTCGGCCTGAGCGGCGCTTAAGGGTACGGCGGAGATGACCTCGACGTCGACGGTATTCTCGATTTGGGCGCGCAGCGCCTCGTAATGGGCCGCGATTTCCGGCAACAGCAGCAGGCGGTGGTTTTCCGCGAGCACGCGCACGAAATTCTGCAGGCCCGCATCGAGTTTGGCGCCCGCGACGTCGGTGATGAGAGCGGCGCGGTCGGTCGCCGCCCATTTGGGATCTTTGATGAGGGCGGTGACGCGCGGATCCGCGACGATCTCGGCCGCCGCTTTGAGCCCCTGCGACCACTGTGCAAGAGCATTCGCGCCGTGCGCGTAGGCGAACGCCGCCTTCGCATAAGGCCGGGCGATGGTCGCTCGCTCAGCCATGCACGACCTCGGCGGCCAATTTATCGAGCAGCTCGGCGTGAGTCCTTGGATCGATCTCACGCTCCAGCAAACGCGAGGCGCCCTCGACTGCGAGCTTGCCCACTTCCTGGCGCAAGCCTTCGCGCGCACGCGAGCTCTCGCGCGCCACTTCCTCGCGCGCCTGCTTAAGCAGGCGCTGCGCTTCGGAGGACGCCGTGCCCTTCGCTTCGTCGACCATTTCGTTCGAGCGCTTGCTCGCCTGCTCGATGATCTGCGCCGCCCGATCGCGCGCCTCGCGGATGAGTTCCTTGGAGCGCGCCTCGGCTTCGGCCAAGTCCTTTTCGCTCTTGGCGGCAGCGGCCAACCCTTCGGCGATCTTCTTCTGCCGCGTTTCGATGGCGTTCATGAGGAACGGCCAAAGGAATTTCATCACGGCCCACGCGACCACGAAAAACACGACCCCTTGGATGACCAGCGTAACTGCTATGTTCATTGCCTGCTCCTGGCGCCTCGAAAACGCCTCGCTCGAGGCGCCGACGCGGCGCTGCGCTTACTTGGCGCCGAGGACGCTCAAGAACGGATTGGAATACAGCAACAAGAAGCCGACGGCGACGCCGATGATCGGCACGGCGTCGAGCAAGCCGGCAACGATGAACATCTTGGTTTGCAGCATGTTCGTGAGCTCCGGCTGGCGCGCGGAGCTCTCGAGGAACTTACCGCCCAGGATCCCGAAGCCGACGGCGGCGCCCAGGCCGCCCAGGCCGATCACGAGGCCCGCTGCAATCACGGTGGCGCTCATCAGTTGAGCGATTTGGGTCAGATTTTGCATTATTGTCTCCGTCAGTCTTTGGTGTCTCAAGAGGAATCGAAGCTAGTGTCGCTCGGCCGCAATGCTCACGTACACAATAGTCAAGATCATGAAAATGAACGCCTGCAGCGTGATGATGAGGTAGTGAAACAAAGTCCACGCAGCCCCGGCCAGCAGCTGCCCGAAGCCGAGAACATAGGTCGATACATGGTCGAGCGCCGCGCCCAGCGTGAAACAGGCGATCAGCAGGAAAATGAGCTCTCCGGCATACATGTTGCCGAAGAGCCGCAGCGACAGCGACAGCGGGCGCACCGCTTCCTCGATCAGCCGTAAGACGAGATTGATCGGCGCCAGCAGCACCTTCCAGACGCCATGCGCGTGAAACGGCGCGGTCAACCATTCGCTGAAAAAAAGGCCGATGCCCTTGCTCTTGATGCCGACGTATTGGATCAACAGGAATACGCCGATGGACATGCCGAAGGTGGTGTTGATATCGGCCGTGGCGACCGTGCGCAGATGCTCGATACCGAACAGCTTCGCCGCGGCCGGCAGCGCATCGACGGGCAGGATGTCCATGAAATTCTCGAGCAATACCAGACAGAAAATGGTGATCGCGAGCGGCGCGATGAACTTGCTGCTGCCGTGAAAGGTGTCCTTCACCATCCCGTCGATCCATTCCACCACGATCTCGACGAAGGCCTGAAGCTTGCCGGGCACGCCGCTGGTGGCGCGGCGCGCGACGCTCCACAGCAAGAGGATCAACACAGACGCGAGCAGGAGGGTGAAAAAAACGCTGTCCACATGCACCGACCAAAAACCGCCGGGTCCCACATCCACGGTGAAATGCGTGAGATGGTGCTTGATATAGCCCGTCACCCCTCCCGCGATGTCTTCTTCAGCCATCATTCCAAAACGCATAAATTCCCGCTCTTCACTATCGTCATTTGAGCCTAATCAATCCGACCCAGTACCCCAGCTGCGCGGTGACCAGTCCAACCAACAGCGGCACCGCCTCGAGCCTCAGGCGCGCGAGCGCCATGTACAGCGCGAGCACGAACCACAGCCATTTCAGCACCACGCCGGCATACATGGCGCGGCTCACAGCCGCGGCGCCCGCGACCCCCGGCGCGAATGCGCGCCAGCCGAACACGGCGCTGCCGGCAGCGACGATCAATCCGCCCGCCAGCGCCGCAACGCCCGACGAGGAGCCTCTATAGGCAAAAAACAGCGACGCGACGACCAAGGCGCAAGCCGTTTGCAGGAGCACGACCCGAATGACCAGCCGGTACCCCCGAACCGGAACGTCACTCATCGCGAAGGGAACCGGACCGCTCCGGTGCACGACGGCGCGCTACCCTCGATTTGCACATATAGCCGCCAATCAAAAGAGCCGGCGCATTATAGAGATGCGGCTCCAGCGCAATCAAGGTGATTAATCCGTGAAACGATCGGGGGAACTACCTAGCCCGCATTATCACGAACAACACAAACGGAAAGCGGGGCCTCGATTGGCAAGGCATTTTTCGGGGCGTGCAAAACATGGATGTTTTGCCCGCAGCCCCCAGGGAAGGGTTCACGGCGGCCCGGAAAATGCCTGCCAATTGAGGTCCCGCGCCCGAGAAAGCGAGTCGTTCGTGAATAATGCCCGCTAGGAGCCGGTCTCAGGAGATGTGCGCCAAGATGCCTTCGAGCTCATCAAGGGAGTTGTAGCACACGACCAGCTTGCCCTTTCCGGAAGGCTTGTGTTGGAACAGGACCTTGGCGCCCAATTTGTCGGCCAATTCGAGTTCCAGACGGTGGATATCCGGGTCCTTGCGCGCATCCTGCGGGGCGGGGGCGCCACCGGCCGGCGGCGCGAGCAAGCGTCGCACCAGCGCTTCGGTGTCGCGCACCGACAGGGCCTTCTTCGCGACGAGGCCCGCCACTTCGATCTGCTGGCGACGCGACGTCAGGCTCAATAGCGCACGCGCGTGGCCCATTTCGATGCTGCGCTGTTCCAGCAGCTGTTTCACTTCGTCTGCCAGCTCCGTCAGCCGCAACAAATTGCTGACCGCGGCGCGCGAGCGGCCCACTGCCTCAGCCGCAGCCTGATGCGTGAGGCCGAACTCCTCGATCAGACGCGCCAGGGCGCGCGCCTCCTCGAGTGGGTTGAGATCTTCGCGCTGAATGTTTTCGATGAGCGAGATGGCAACCGCCGCCTCATCGGGCACGTCGCGGATGATCGCGGGTATTTCCTCGATTCCGGCCATTTGTGCGGCGCGCCAACGCCGCTCGCCCGCAATGATTTCATAGCGTTGCGATTCCCCGGGGGCCTGCCCCGGGAGCGGGCGCACCAGGATGGGCTGTACCAGTCCTCGGGACTTGATCGAGTCGGCGAGCTCGCCCAATGATTCCGGCCGCATGTCCACGCGCGGCTGATACTTGCCACGCTGTAGTAGATCCAGCGGCAGGTTCCCGAGCCGGTCGCCAACGCGCTGCTGCAGCTCCGGCGCCAGCATGCCGGCGTGTCGCGCCAGCATGGGGCTCAACTCCGCAAGCCCGCGACCCAAAGACGGCTTTTTGCCGCTCATGCCTCGGATTCCCAAGAACGACGGCGCATCATACGGGCGCGGCCGGCAGATCGTCGCGGCGAATCATTTCCCCGGCGAGCGCCAGATAGGCCAGAGCGCCGCGCGATTCCTTGTCGTGAAACAGCGCCGGTTTACCGAAACTCGGCGCCTCGGCCAAGCGGATATTGCGGGGAATCATGGTGCGGAACACTTTCGCTCCGAAGTGTTCGATCAGCTGTGCGGACACCTCGTTCGCCAGATTATTGCGCGGATCGAACATGGTGCGCAGCAGCCCTTCGATCTCCAGATCCGGATTGATGGAGCTGCGGATTTGATCGATGGTCTGCACGAGAGAGCTCAAGCCCTCGAGCGCGTAGTACTCGCATTGCATCGGCACCATCACGGAGTCCGCGGCGACCAGCGCGTTCAGCGTCAGCATGTTCAGTGCCGGCGGACAGTCGATGAAAATCACGTCGAAGTCTTCGCGAATGGGCTTGAGCGCGTTGCGCAGCTTGAACTCTCGCCCGGCCATCATCGTCAGCAGTCGAACCTCCGCGGCGGTGAGGTCCTGATTCGCGGGCATCAGCATGAATCCGCCGTATTGCACCGGTACCAGCGCCTCCATCGCCGTGCAATCGCCGAGCAAGACATCGCAGCTGGTGCGGGATTGAGAATCCTTTTCGACCCCGCAGCCCATGGTGGCATTGCCCTGTGGATCCAGATCGATCAGCAACACGCGCCTCTTGGTGGCCGTCAATGACGCGGCGAGATTGACCGCGGTGGTCGTCTTACCGACCCCGCCCTTTTGATTTGCGACCGCAATCACCCGCTTCATGGTGCATCTCGTCCCGGGCCTGTCCGCGAAGGCCTGGCCGGTGAGAGTTCCACAATATGCCGCTCGTCGTCCAGCCCCGGCAGTTTGACCCGATGCACGGCCACCAAACGGAAGGACTTCGGCAGCGCCGAAATCTCCCCGTCGGGCCTTTTGCCCTTCATTGCGAGCAGGCGCCCTTCCGGTGCGCACAAATGGCCAGCATAGGCCACGAAATCGGCCAACGACGCGAGCGCCCGCGCCGCGACCGTATCGAAGAGCTCGAACGGCCTATAGTTCTCGGCGCGGACGTGTACGACCTCGACGTTGCCGCAAGCCAACCGCTCGGCCGTTTGTGCGACGAATCGCGCCTTCTTGCCGGTCGCTTCGATCAGGGAAAAGCGCCGCTGCGGGTTCACGATCGCGAGCGGCAAGCCGGGAAAGCCGGCGCCCGTGCCCACATCGGCGATGCGCATGCCGCGCAGGTATGGCTGCAGGCTCAAGCTGTCGAGCACGTGCTTGCGCAGCATGCCGAGGCGGTCGCGGATTGCAGTCAAGTTGAATTTTGAGTTCACCATTTCCAATTCATCGACCAGGCGCAGCAGAGCATCGCCCTGCGAGGTATCGAGCGCCAGATCGAGTTCCCTTGCACCTTCTGCGAGCAGTTCCCGTTCGGAGTCTCGGGTCATGATCATCAAGAGGCCTTAGGGATCGGTGACACTGAACAAACTGATCGACAGTGTCATCGCCGATTGCGCCGCTGCGTCGGCCGCCGCTGCGCCGGCCGCCGGCTCGCCGCCCAGGCGCGCGCTGAAGCCGGTGGCGCCGTCGCGCCCTTCGCAACTGCCGGCGGCGCTCGAAGCCGGCGAAGCGGTTTTGAGCCACAGCGCGCACGCCGCCGCGAATATCGCCCCGGCGCTCTCCGCCGGCAAACGCACCGATGCCTCGATGCGACTCAGCCGATCCTGCTGGTCGAAGCACAGCAAATAATCATCCGGCCGGCGACCGAGAAATTGCGGCTGCGACGCGCCGTCGATTGCATAGCAGTCCTTGTCCTCGCCGCGGGAGGTATCCTGTGCCGGGTCGTGAAACAGCAATACCTCATGCAGCGCGAGAGGACTGTCCTTCAGCAAAGTGCCGAAGGGTACGAGCAGCAGTACATGCCAATCATAAGAGGCATCCGGCGCCGGAGGCGCGGCAGCGGGCGCCGGCGGGCGAACTGCGGCCGCCGGCGGATGCGGTGAAACCGATGAGGAGACACAGGCGGTCGACGCGACCACACCGAGGATGGCGCAGACGGTGCGCAGGCGCAGCGCTACGATTGGCCGCATCCAGGATCTCAGATGAGGCTCCTAAGCGGGCGCCAGGCGACGCTCGAGTTCTTCCAGCTCGGCGGCCGCGTCGGGGTCTTGCGGCGTCAAGCTTTCGAGCGCTCGGCGCAATGCCAGCACCGCCGTATCCTTCACATGCGCGCAGGCGTGACCGTAGTGCAATCGCCAATCCGCAATCAGCTCCGGCTCGAGGACATCGTAATCTCGATCATTGATGATCGAGTCGAGTACCATCGCGCAGAGCGCGAGTTGCTGCACCCTTGCCCAGGATAAGCTGGGAGCGGAGGACCCCTCCGCAAAGCAACGGCGCAGATACGCCGGCGGATCGGCGCTCGCGATGTCGTCGAGCATATCGCTCACGTCGTAGGACTTAAGTAGATGCTCGAAGCCTGCCATCGAATCCATTATCCTCGCGGTTTGGGAACTTAGGAATAATGCGTCGAATTTTTTTATTGTTGATGAGCGCCGCGCCCTTGCTCTTCGATTCCGCAGGCTTAGCCGCCACGCGCGTCGAGCGGGGTAATTTGATCTTCGACAACATCCCCGAGCTGCCCGCGGATCCGGCGGATCGGTTGGACGCCTACCTGAGTGCGCGCGAGGCATCGCCGCTCGGCTGGTCTCCGAAGGGACAATTGCTGATTGTCACGCGCTTCGGCGATGTCGATCAATTGCACGTGGTGGACCGACCCGGCGGCGAGCGCCGCCAGATCACGTTCCTGCGTGAACCGATTACACAGGGCGCGTTCTCGCCCGATCCCAATCGCAGCGCTTACCTGTTTTTGAAAGACGTGGGCGGCAATGAGAAGACCCAGCTCTACTATCAGCGCACGGGGGAACCCGCGGCTCGGCTGCTGACCGACGGTAAGTCGTTGAACGGCGGGGCGCTGTGGTCCAACACGGGCCGTGAAATCGCGTTTTTCAGCACCGCTCGAGACGGCGTTTCCTATGACATCGACATCGTGGATCCGGAAAGCGGCGCCTTGCCGCGCCTAGCGGTCACCGGCGACAGCGCCGCCTGGTATCCGCTCGATTGGTCGCCGGATGACGGGAGACTCCTGGTCCTCAAGTACGTGTCCATCGCCGAGGGCTATTTGTACGTCGTCGACTTGAACACGGGACAAAAGCGCGAGGTGGACCCCTCCACGACCAAAGTGGGCATCTCGGGCGCGAAATTCTCGCGCGATGGACAGGGCGTTTATCTGATCTCCGATCATGACGGCGAATTCGCCAAGCTGCGCTACGTCAATCTGTTCACCGGAGAGAAGACGGAGATCTCGGGGCACATTCCATGGGACATCGAGCAATTGGCGATCTCCAGGGACGGACACTATCTGGCCTATGTCAGCAACGAGGGCGGTGCCAGCAAACTCAACGCCCTCGACTTGCGTGCTCACCAGGATTTGACCCCCCCCCAACTGCCCTCTGTCGGGGTCATCGACTCCTTGAGCTTCGACCCGGAGGGCAAGCGGCTTGCGTTCGGATTTGCCTCCGCCAATCGGCCGCGGGATGCCTACGTCGTCGATATGGCGAGCAACCAGCTGGAGGCTTGGACCACGAGCGAGGCGGGACCGCTGGCCGCGACGAGGTTTGTCGCGCCGCGTTCGGCGCAATTCCCCACGTTCGACCGGACGGACGGCAAATCGCGCCCGGTACCGCTGTATATTTACGAACCCGCGACCCCCGGACCGCATCCGGTGCTGATCATCCTGCACGGCGGTCCGGAGTCGCAATTTCGGCCGAGCTTCGATCCGTTCATTCAGTACGTGGTGAATGAGCTCGGGTTCGCGGTCCTCGCGCCGAACGTGCGCGGCTCTTCCGGATATGGGAAGACCTATCTGTCGCTGGACAACGGCGAGCTGCGCGAAGACGCCGTCAAGGACATCGGTGCCCTGCTCGTGTGGATCGGCCTGCAGAGTACGCTCGATGCGAAGCACGTGGTGATATCCGGCGTCTCCTATGGCGGCTATCTGGCCCTCGCCGCCCTGGTCAATTACAGCGATCGACTACGGGGCGGCGTGGATCTGTCCGGAATCACGGACTTCGTCAGCTTCTTGAGCAATACGGCGCCGTACCGGCAAAATCAGCGGCGCGCAGAGTACGGCGATGAGCGCGATCTGGACACACGTGCCTTCCTGCGGCGCATTTCGCCGCTGACCAATGCCGACCGCATAGCACGCCCGCTGCTCGTGGTTCATGGCAAGAACGATTCGCGCGTACCGATCGGCGAAGCAGAACAACTCGTGAACCGCCTGCGCAGCCGAGGGGGCGTGGTCTGGTATTTGCAGGCCACGGACGAAGGAAATGATTTGCGCAAGAAACAGAATCGCGACGCGTATTACCGAACATTCGCGCAGTTCTTGACGACGCTGCGCTGAAGGTACACGCCGGCCGGCCCGGCGCCGGCTCCTTAGTCAGTTCGGCGCGCGACTCTCAAGCGGCGCGATCGCGCTTCTTCAGATACACCAACAGCAGCGAGACGGCGGCCGGAGTCAGGCCGGGGATGCGCGCAGCTTGCCCGAGCGTCTGCGGGCGCACCGCGCACAAGCACTGGCGAGCCTCATTCGACAAACCTCCGACCTGCGCGTAGTCGATATCCGGCGGCAGCTCAAGCTCTTCGTGGCGTTCCTGGCGATCGATTTCCTCACTCTGCCGCTTGAGATAGCCGGAGTATTTTGCCTGTACGTCGACCTGCATCTTTACCTGCTCCGCCAAACGCTCATCCCGCTGCCAGGCATCGTCGTACGAGGACTCCTGCGGCGCCGCGACGGCGCGCAAATCCTCGTAGCTCACTTCCGGGCGCCGCAACAGCTCGAAGGCATGCGCCTCGCGCGAGAGCGGTTGTCCCAACTTGGCGAGCAGCGCGCCATCCACATCGTCCGGACGCACGACGGCCGCGGACATTCGCGCGACCTCGGCGGCGACGGCGTCCCGCTTGCGCTGAAAAAAATCCCAGCGCACGTCATCGACCAATCCGAGTTCGCGCCCCCGTCCGCTCAAGCGCAGATCCGCGTTGTCCTCGCGCAGCGAGAGGCGATACTCGGCACGGCTGGTGAACATGCGATACGGCTCCGGTGCGCCGCGCGTGATGAGATCGTCGATGAGCACGCCCAAGTAGGCTTCGCTGCGCTTGGGACGCCACGGAGCGCGACCCTGAGCCGCGAGCGCGGCATTGGCGCCCGCCAGCAGACCCTGCGCCGCAGCCTCTTCGTAGCCGGTGGTGCCGTTGATTTGACCGGCGAGAAACAACCCGCCGACGAATTTGCTCTCCAAGCTGTACTTGAGGTCGCGCGGATCGAAAAAATCATATTCGATGGCGTAACCCGGCCGGGTGATGTGGGCGCGCTCGAATCCTTGGACGGTACGAACGAATTCGTACTGCACATCGAACGGCAGGCTCGTCGAGATCCCGTTCGGATAGACCTCGTGCGTGTCGAGCCCCTCGGGCTCGATGAATATTTGATGCGACCTCTTGTCCGCAAAGCGCACGACCTTGTCCTCGACCGAGGGGCAATAGCGGGGGCCGACGCCTTCGATCAATCCGCTGAACAGGGGCGAGCGTGCGGTCGCGCCGCGAATGATGTCGTGGGTGCGCTCGTTCGTGGCGGTTATGTGGCAGGGAAGCTGCCGCGGATGCGAGGCGCGCGTGCCGAGATATGAGAACACCGGGCGCGGGTCGTCGCTGTGTTGCTCGCGCAGTCCCGCATAGTCGATGCTGCGTCCGTCGATGCGCGGCGGCGTGCCGGTCTTCAATCGACCGACGCGCAGCGGCAGCTCACGCAGGCGCGCGGCGAGATGATTGGCAGGGGGATCGCCGGCGCGGCCGCCGGCGTGGCTTTCCATGCCGACGTGAATCCGGCCGCCCAGAAACGTACCGACGGTGAGGACGATGCTGCGCGCACGGAACTCGATGCCGCTCTGGGTGAGACTGCCGATCACACGCTCGCCCTGCACGATGAGATCGGCAACTTCCTGCTGGAACATTTGCAGGTTCGGTTGCGTCTCGAGGAGGCGACGGATGGCTCGTTTATACAGCTGGCGATCTGCCTGCGCACGGGTGGCGCGCACGGCGGGTCCCTTGCTGGCATTGAGGGTGCGGAGCTGGATTCCCGCCTGGTCGGCGGCCAGCGCCATGGCGCCCCCCAACGCATCGATCTCCTTCACCAGATGCCCCTTGCCGATGCCGCCGATCGCGGGATTGCAGCTCATCTGACCGAGCGTCTCGATGCTGTGGGTGAGCAGTAGGGTTCTGCAGCCCATGCGCGCAGCGGCCAACGCGGCCTCGGTGCCGGCGTGGCCGCCGCCGATGACGATCACATCGAATTCTGTCCCGTAGCGCATCGCTCTGAATCCACACACTTTTCTGCAAGGCGCGTACTGTAAACCGGTGCTCGAAAAACTACCAGCAGCGCGGCGTGATGTGGCTCAGCATTCCCGCACCTGCACGTCACGGTTTGGTTGCACGGAGCAATTCGAGCTCGTGCAGAATTTCTGAACTGGACCGCAAATCTATCAAGTCGCGGGCGGCCATGGATAGCGAATCGCTACACTACGCTGCAAAGAATCGGAGAATGGCATGCGGTTGGTGTGGGCGGCGTTCGCGGCGTCTGTCTTGAGCTTGAGCGGCCGGCAGCTTGCCGCCGCCGCACCCGCCGCACTGAACTTGCACGAGTGCCGTCTCGAGCATCCCCTGCGCTTGAGTTCGGTCGCCGCACGCTGCGGCCTGCTGCCGGTGGCGGAGGACCCTCACCGTCCCCAAGGCGCAGTCATCGATCTGAGCGTCGCCGTCATACCGGCGCTCAATCGCCGCTCGAGTGCGGCGCCGCTGTTCTTGCTCGCCGGCGGCCCCGGACAAGCAGCCACCGACCTGTATGTGAGCTACGCGGGCGCGTTTGCACGAGTCAACCGCAATCACGACATCGTGGTCGTGGATCAGCGCGGCACGGGGCGGTCCGCTCGGCTCGCCTGCAGCTACCCGGAGGACTGGCGGGAATCCGGCGAGGCGATCCCAGCGCTACGCCAGGCGACGCTCGCCTGTTTGAGCACGTTTGGCGATCGCGTGCGCTATTACACCAGCAGCGTGGCGGTTCGGGACCTCGAGCAAGTACGCAGGGCGCTCGGCTATCGTGAGATCGATCTTTACGCCGGCTCGTATGGCACGCGTGTAGCGGAGCTTTACATGCGGCGCTACCCGAAGTCGACGCACGCCGTCATCCTGGACGGCGTGACTTACCCGCAACAAGCGATCGGGCCCGATACACCGTGGGACGGGGAACGCGCGTTGAATCTCATTTTGGCGCGCTGCCGCGCGTCGGCCGATTGCGCCGCTGCCTACCCCGATTTGACGCAGAACCTCGACGATCTGCGCCGGCGATTCGGCCCCGAAAAATCCGCGCTGACGTTGAGCGATCCCTCGAGCGGAGGGGCGCTCGAGATCGAATTCAACCATAGCATGCTCAGTGCGGCTTTGCGCTTTCTGTCGTACAACGCGACCGAGGCGTCGCTCCTGCCGACGCTGATTCATCAGGCGGCGAGGGGGGATCTTGCGCCGCTCGCCGCCCAGGCCGTCATGATGGCGCGACAGATCGGCGATCAACTCGCGATCGGCATGCAGAACAGCGTGATCTGCAGCGAGGACGTGCCCTTCTTTGAATTGCGCCCGATCGACAGACCGGGAATCGCGCAGACCTACCAGGGGACGGAGCAGCTCGATGGGCTCGCGGAAATCTGCAAGCTGTGGCCCCGGGGTCCGGTGGACGCCGACTTGCACGATGCGCTGCACAGTGATGTGCCCAGCCTGCTGTTGTCCGGCGAGGCGGATCCCGTCACCCCACCCGGCGACGCTGCGCGCCTCGCGCAGGGTCTCGATCGGTATCGGCATCTGGTACTGCGCGGCGAGGGCCATGGCCAATTGGCGACCGGCTGCGTGCCGAAACTCATGGCCGAATTCTTGGATATTGCGGACCCCCGCTCGCTCGATGCGACCTGTCTCGAGCGGCATCATCCCACGCCGTTCTTCGTGGGGTTGACCGGACCTGCTCCATGATCGAGGCGCACGACCTTTGCAAGCGATTCGGCGCCGTCGAGGCCGTGCGGCAGGCTTCCTTCGTCGCGCGTGATGGCGAGATCACGGGCCTGTTGGGACCGAACGGCGCCGGCAAGTCGACTACCTTGCGCATGTTGTACGGCGTATTGACGCCCGACAGCGGCCGCGCCTGCATCGACGGCATCGACATCCGCGGCGAGACCTCGAGCGCCCGCGCGCATCTCGGCGTGTTGCCGCACGCCGCCGGACTGTATGGCAACCTGACCGCCCGCGAGAACATCGAATACTTCGGTTCACTGCAGGGCATCGGCCGCGAGCGGCTGCGCGCGCGCACGGCCGAACTGGTGCGCTCGCTCGGCATGGAGGGCTTCATCGAACGGCGCGCCAAGGGCTTCTCTCAAGGGCAGCGGATCAAGGTGGCGTTGGCGCGCGCCCTGGTGCATGACCCCGCCAATCTCGTGCTCGATGAACCGACCAACGGGCTCGATGTAATGTCGATCCGCAATTTGCGCGACATGCTGAAGAATTTGAAATCGCAGGGCCGCTGCATCTTGTTCTCCTCGCATGTCATGCAGGAGGTCGCCACGCTCTGCGATCAAGTCGTGATCATCGGCGAGGGCCGCGTGCTGGCGCAGGGGACTTTGCAATCGATTCGCGAGCGCAGCGGCACGCAGTCCCTGGAAGAGGCGTTTCTGCACGTGCTCGGGGACGCCGGCCGGGGCTCCTGACTGATGCGCGCACTGCTCACGGTGTTCGGCAAGGAGTTCTTGGAGAACCTGCGCGATCGCCGCACCCTGTTCTCGGCGCTGCTGTTCGGTCCGTTGTTCGGTCCACTGCTTTTCGGCGCGATGGTCTCGAGGATGCTCAATCAGAGCGTCATCGAATCGGACGAGCCGCTGCAGATCACGATTTCCGGCGGCGAACATGCGCCCAACCTGTGGCGCTTCCTCGAATCCCAGGGTGTCAAGCTGGTCTCAGCCGCGCTGTCCGAAGACGCCGCCCGCGCGGCCGTGCGCAGCGGTAAGAGCCCCGTGGTGGTCATCGTGCCCGAGGACTACGCATCGCGATTCGCGGCGGCGCTACCGGCGCCGTTGCTGCTGGTCGCCGATAGTTCGGATTCGCAAACGCGCAAGAGTGCGGATCGTGTGCGCTTGTTGCTCGCCAACTACGGCAGCGGTATCGCGCAGTTGCGTCTACAGGTCCGAGGGGTGAATCCGCTGCTCGCCGTGCCGGTTGCGGTGAATGAGATCGACGTGACGACGCCGACCGGCCGCGCGGTGGTGGTGCTGGGTTTCATGACGTATTTCGTGCTATTTGCGGTTTTGATGGGTGGACTGTACTTGGCCATCGATTCGACCGCAGGCGAGCGTGAACGCGGATCCCTGGAAGCCTTGCTCAGCCTGCCGGTGGCGCGCGCAGCCCTCGTCGGCGGAAAGATACTGGCCACCTGCGCGTATATGTGCCTATCGCTGGCGATCAGCTTGACGGCCTTCGTCTTCGTCTTTCGCTTCGTGCCGCTCGAGCGGCTCGGCATGAGCGCAAATCTGGGCGTGCGTACGGCGCTCGCCTTTTTCGCCATTTGTCTGCCGTTCGTGCCCTTGGGCGCCGCCTTGATGACCCTGGTCGCCTCGTTCACGCGCAGCTACCGTGAGGCGCAAACCTACCTCACCAGCGTCCTGTTGGTGCCCACGCTGCCGATCGCCTTTGCCAGCATTTATTCGCTCAAAACCAAAAGCTCGCTCATGCTCATTCCGTCCTTGAGCCAGCACCTGCTGATGACCAGCGTGCTCAAGGATGAGCCGATCGCGCCCCTCGACATCATCGTATCCGCCGGATCCGCCCTGGCGCTGGCTCTGCTGCTGATTGTCGCAACCGCCAGACATTGGCGCCGCGAGTCGATGCTGGGCTAAAGTGAGCTCGCAGGCAAACGCTTCACGGCAGTTGGGTCTTTGCTGATTGGCGTTTTCCCTGATAGGCGTTTTCCTATTGAACATGTATAAAGCTAGCGGCGGCAATCGGATCGATTGGGGGGAAGCTGGCAATGACGCGCTCGGCTCACGCACGCACGAATCTGTTCGCTTTTTTGGCTGTCCTGGCGCTTTCCGCGCTGACCATGATTTGGCTGTTTTGGCATTATCCGCTGAAGACTTCGATCGCTACAGTCGCGGTCCTGGCCGCATTCGGCGTAGCAGCGCGGCTCGCGCGCTCGATCGATACGGATGGCGGCTCCGATTTGGATCAGCACAACTCAAATTTTTAATTAAGCACGACATGTCGCCAATCCGCGACACGCTACTTGCCGATACAAAAGCTGCCGAAGATCGCGCCGAGCAGGTCCTCGCTGGTGAATTCACCGGTGATCTCGCCGAGCGCGCGCTGCGCGAGCCGCAGATCCTCGGCAAACAGCTCGAACGCGCGGCTCTCGCGCAGAGCCTGTGCGGCGCTGTGCACGAGCCCCTGCGCGCGCTCCAGGGCGTCGAGGTGCCGGCGGCGCGCCGCGAGCGCACCGCACTGCGAATCGCGGTAGCCCGCGCTCGCTTTGAGGTGCGCGCGCAGCAGATCGAGTCCGGCGCCGGTCCGGGCGCTCAGGAAGATCCGCGCCGGCGCCCCTTCGATGGCGTGCGCGGCAGTGCCGGTGAGATCGATCTTGTTGAAGATCAAGGTCGCGGGTACGTCGTGCGGCAACTGGTCGAGCCCCGCCGCCAGCTGTGCCGGTGATCGCGCATCGGCGAGACTGGCGTCGAGCACGTAAAGAACCCGATCGGCCGTCCGCATCTCGCTTCTCGCGCGGCGCACACCCTCCGCTTCCGCTGCATCGAGCGCGGTCCGCAGACCCGCGGTGTCGATCAAATTCAGCGGCAAGCCATCGAGGTGCAGATGTTGGCGCAGTACGTCGCGCGTTGTCCCGGGCGCGGCCGTGACGATGGCAACGTCATCGCCCACCAGCCGGTTGAGCAAGCTGGACTTCCCGGCATTCGGCTTGCCGGCGATCACCACCGTCAATCCCTCGCGCAGGAGCGTCCCTTGCCGAGCCAGCGCCTGGATCGAGTCGAAGCCGCGGAAAATTTGCGTGAGCCTCGAGGCCACCGCGGGTGCCGACAAGAAATCGATTTCTTCGTCGGGAAAATCGATTGCGGCCTCCACATAGGCACGCAATTCGGTCAGCTGCGACTGCAGCTCGCCGATGCGCGCCGAGAATTCTCCACGCATCGAGCGCACCGCGGCCCTCGCGGCCGCCGCGGTTCCCGCATCGATCAAGTCGGCAACGGCCTCAGCCTGCGCAATGTCGATCTTGCCGTTCAAAAAGGCGCGCTCGCTGAACTCGCCCGGCCGCGCGATGCGGCATCCCAAGCCGAGCACGCGCTGCACCAGCAGATCCATGACCAGCGGCCCTCCATGTCCCTGCAGCTCCAGGACATGTTCGCCGGTGAAAGAAGCCGGCGCGGGGAAATACAGCGCGAGGCCTTGGTCGATGCTGGCGCCTCGAGCGTCGAGAAAATCGGCCAGCCGAGCGCGGCGCGCGGCCGGCATGAACCCTAGAATCTCGCGGGCAACCCGCGGTACTTCCGCGCCGGATACCCGAACGATCCCGACGGCCCCTCGCCCGGCGGGGCTGGCTATGGCGACGATGGTGTCGGGCGACGTCACGGCGATAGTTTACGAGACGGCGCATATCCCTACACTAAGCTCTAGCCTGAACTATTCATGAACTACGGAAAAGCCCGAAGGAGGCTGGATCGGATAGGTATTTTCCGGAGCGTGAAAAACAGGGCTCGGCGCATGCGCCGAGCGGGTTCGCCAGGGGTGCGACGCATGCGTCGCACGGGTGGCCACGGATGGCCACCCCGGGCTTGCGCGAAGCAGGGACAGCGCAGCGCAATGGCGAACCCCGGCTTGCAGCGATGCAGGATTGCATCGCGTCGCAAGTTTTTCCCGCAGCCCCCAGGAAGGGTTCACGGCGGTCCGGAAAATACCTATCCGATCCAGCCTCCGTGCACGAGAATATTTTTCCTTCATGAATAGTTCCGACTAGGAGCGCTGTTTATTCGCCTCGGCCTGAACGACCTGGTTCACGCGCCACTGCTGCACGATCGAGAGCACCGTATTGGTCAACCAATAGAGCACCAAACCGGACGGAAACCAAGCCATCATTCCCGTCATGACCAAGGGCATGAACTGCATGATTTTCGCCTGCATGGGATCGGGCGGCGCCGGATTCAGTTTGAACTGCGCAAACATCGCGCCGCCCATCAACAGCGGCAGCACGAAGTACGGATCGCGCGAGGACAGATCATTGATCCACAATAGGAATGGTGCTTGGCGCATCTCTACGCTCTCGAGCAGCACCCAGTAGAATGAGATGAAAAACGGGATCTGTACGACCATCGGCAAGCAGCCGGCCAACGGGTTGATCTTTTCGCGCTTGTACAGCTCCATCATCGCGCGGCCAAGCTTTTCGCGATCGTCCTTGAAGGACTCCTGAATCTGCTTCATCCGCGGCGCCACCGCGCGCATTTTGGCCATTGAGCGTCCGCTCGCTTGGCTTAAGGGATAGAACAGGAGCTTGATCAGGGCGGTGGCAATGATGATCGCCCAGCCCCAGTTGCCGATGATCCCGTGGATCCAGTTGAGTGCCTCGAACAACGGCTCGGCAATCACCGAGAGTCTGCCGTAGTCGACGGTGAGCTCGAGCTTCGGTCCGGTTGCTGCCAACTGCGCCTGCAGTTTGGGGCCGACGAACAGCTTCTCGTGGAACTCGGCTTTGGCGCCGGCCGGAACTTGCTTGAACGGCCCGGTCGCACTCAGTAAGTATTCGTGGTCCTGCACCTGCAGCTGGTACCGGTACGGCTGGTTTGCCGAGGGCACGATTGCCGACACGAAATGATGTTGCAGAGACGCCAGCCAGCCGTTGGTAAAAGTCTCGGAGAATTTGCTATCGGCCTCGCTCTCGACCTTGAGGTCGCGGGCTTTTGTCCCGTCGAACAGGTAGGGCCCCTTGAACGAGTAGGTCTCGACGTCGAAGTACGAGCGCGATGGATGTTCCCAGCGGCGCAGGATCTGCGCGTAGGAAGCGAGATTACGCGCTGCGGCCCCGTCATTCTGGACCTCATAGCTGAGGTCGATGGCGTACCAGCCACGCGTGAATACGAATGTCTTGGTCACCGTCAAACCGTGACCGTCCGTCCATGTCAGCGGCACACGCAATTCCTTGGCGCCGGCGGGCAGCACATAGGAGTCTCTCGCGGCACTCCAGGTCGCCAAATGCGTGGGGGCGGCTTCGCCGGCGTCGCCGACGAGACCGCTCTGCAACAGATACAGAGAGTCGCTGTCGCGGTTCTCGAGCCGCACCGGAATGTTGGGCGTATCCTTATGCAGCGGATACTGCCGCAAGTCGGCGCGGTCGATCTCACCGCCCTTCAAGTTGATTGCGACATCGAGGACATCGGTCACGACCTGCACCAGCGGTGATGCGGGGGCCGGCGAACCCGCGGCCGGCTGGCCGGCGCCCGGCACGGCGCTCGGCGCGGACGCTTGCGGTGCGGCCACAGTCGCGCTCGGCGCGGGAGCCGCCTTGGGTACCGACTCGGCGAGGGTGTTCGAAGCGCCCGGAGCACCGGGGCTGCCTGTGGCGGGTTGCGTGGCGGTGGCGACCGTCGGGGGCTCGCGATAATCACGCATCCACGCTTCGTAGTTGAGGTACAGGATCGCGGCGAACGCGACCCACAGCATGATGCGCGTATTAGGCATTGCTCAGCCTCTTCTCCGGCACAGGGTCGTAACCGCCTTCTGCAAAGGGATGGCAGCGAAGCAGGCGCTTCGCGCCGAGCCAGGTGCCGCGCAAGACGCCATGGCGTTCTATGGCCGTGCGCGCGTAGCAAGAACAGCTCGGATAGAAGCGGCAGCGTGGTCCGAGGAGGGGACTCAGCGTCAGCTGATAGATGCGAATGATCCCCATCAAAATTTGGCGCATAGGCTTTACCATTCTCGCGTAATGCTCGTCCAATGCTTGGCCAAGCTATTGCGTAGATCGCCTGGGGTGGCATGCCGCGCGGAAGCACGCGCTGCAACAGTGATATCGACGGGCGGCAATGCGTGTTGGTTCAAGCGAAACGATTCTCGCGTCAGGCGCTTGACACGATTGCGCGCAACGGCGGTTCCGCAGCTGCGCGTCGCTATGGCCAGGCCGAGCCGCGGATGAGTTTCATGGTTCGCCAGAACGGACAAGCTAAAGTACGCGTCGGCAAATCGTCTGCCGCGCTGCCGTATTGCGCGAAATTCGGCCGGCTGGTGCAAACGCTTGCGCGGCTCGAACGTCAGTTTACGGATCGTTGAACAGCCTAGGACTCAAGCGTCAGGGGCAGAGGCGCTTGCGGCCCTTCGCACGGCGCCGAGCAAGCAGCCGACGACCGCTCTTGGTAGCCATCCGTGCGCGAAACCCGTGGGTACGGGCACGGTGCAAGTTACTCGGATTGAAGGTACGTTTCATAGCGCAACTTAAAGAAAAAACTACGGTGCAAATCAACGAACTGGCAGATTTGCGGAAGGCGGCAAGGGTACTCAAGCCCGCATGGATGTGTCAATAGACGCACCGGCAAGTTGGAGCTAGACTTCTCGCCCTTTCCTTTCGTTGTCCCTTTGCCGCATTTAGGAGAGCGCTCTTGCCGGAGTCGCTATGGAACCGCTGTCTGCGCGTACTCGAGAGCGAACTCCCGATGCAGCAGTTCAATACGTGGGTACGGCCGCTGCAGGTGATCGAGCGCGACGGCGAGCTGAAGCTCCTCGCGCCCAATCGTTATGTGATCGAGTGGCTGGGCGACCATTCGTTGCCGCGGATCAAGGAATTAATTCGCGAATTCGCGGTCGGCGCGGTGCCCGATGTGGTGCTCGATGTGGGCACGCGCCCCGGCGCCACCGAGGCGGGCGCCGCGCCGCCCGGCCGCGCCGCCGTCAATGGCACGGCCGATTCGCTGGGGTTGGCCGGCGCCAAAGCGCGCCGCTTGTCCTCGACCGTGCTCGGCAGCCGGATCAATGCCGATTTCACATTCGATAATTTTGTCGAAGGAAAGAGCAACCAACTCGCCAAGGCCGCCGCCGTTCAAGTAGCCGGCAACCCGGGCAAGGCATACAACCCGCTGTTCATCTACGGCGGCGTCGGTTTGGGCAAGACGCATTTGATGCACGCCGTAGCGAATGAGCTGAGAGCACGCAACTGCGACGTGAGGCTCGCGTACGTGCACAGTGAACGCTTCGTGAGCGACATGGTGAGAGCTTTGCAGCACAACACCATCAGTGATTTCAAGACTGCGTATCGATCGCTCGATGCGCTGATGATCGACGACATTCAGTTTTTCGCGGGAAAGGACCGTTCGCAGGAGGAACTCTTCCATACCTTCAATGCGCTGCTGGAAAGCCAGCAACAGGTGATCATGACCTGCGACCGATATCCGAAGGAGGTCGACGGACTCGAGGAGCGCTTGAAATCGCGCTTCGGCTGGGGGTTGACCGTAGCGATAGAGCCGCCGGAGCTCGAGACCTGCGTCGCGATTCTCATGAGCAAAGCGGCGATGTCGCATGTGGACCTTCCGCAGGAAGTGGCGTTCTTCGTGGCCAAGCGCATCCGTTCGAACGTGCGTGAGCTGGAAGGGGCCCTGCGGCGGGTCGTGGCCACCTCGAATTTCACCGGCCGACCGATCACGCTGGAGTTTGCCAAGGACGCTCTGCGCGACCTCTTGGCCCTTCAGGAAAAGCTCGTGACGGTTGAGAATATTCAAAAGACCGTCGCCGAGTATTACAAGATCCGGATCGCGGATTTGCTCTCGAAGCGGCGCAGCCGCTCGATCGCGCGTCCGCGGCAGCTGGCGATGGCGCTCGCCAAGGAATTGACCAATCACAGTCTGCCGGAGATTGGCGATGCCTTCGGCGGGCGCGACCATACGACGGTGCTGCACGCATGCCGCCGAGTCAAGGACTTGCGGGAGACCGAGAGGCGGATCAGTGAAGATTACATGAACCTGTTGAGAACCCTGGCTGGATAGCATGGATATCTTGTGAAAAAACCTGTGGACAAGAATATCCACAGCACCACTACAGGATTGCAACTATCGACGGACAGGGACGCAGAATGGTTCTTATACTTGTAACTATCTGATTGTTAAATTGATTTATGCATAATCCACTCTCGTAAGCGGCTTCATAATCATAGTAATAATCTCTCAAGAATCTAAATCCAAGATGAGTCGGGCGGTGTATGCGCATAAAATTGAACGCTGAACGGGAGAAATTGCTAGGGCCCCTGCAGGCGGTGATCGGTGTTGTCGAGCGGCGCCAGACGATGCCCGTATTGGCCAATGTCCTGCTGGGCGTGGCGCAAGGACAATTGTCGATAACAGCGACCGATCTTGAGGTGGAATTGGTGGCGGCAACCGAGGTGGCCGTGCAGGAGCCGGGCGACATCACTGTGCCGGGCCGAAAATTCTTGGATATTTTGCGTGCCTTGCCAGAGAAAGTCGCCGTAGCGGTAGCCGTCGAGGGCGAAAAGATGGTGATCAAGGCCGGCCGCAGCCGCTTTAGCCTATCGACCCTGCCGGCCGCAGAATTTCCGGTGATCGAGGACATCAATTCCCAGCAGACCGTGCAGATCGCACGCAAGGATTTGTTGCGTTTGCTGGAGAAAACGCATTTCTCAATGGCGCAACAGGACGTGCGCTACTACTTGAACGGCATGTTACTCGAGATTGACGGGCAAGTTTTGCGGGCTGTGGCCACCGACGGTCATCGCCTCGCGCTGTGTGAGGCGAATCTTGCAACCAAAGCGAAGACCTCGCAGCAAGTCATCGTACCGCGCAAAGGGGTGTTGGAACTACAACGCGTACTGACCCCCGAGGGGTCCGCCGGAGTGGCAATCGGGACAAATCATATTCGCGCCCAGATCGGCGACGTTCGCTTCACTTCAAAGCTAATTGACGGCCGATTTCCGGAATATTCCCGCGTCATCCCGACCTCCCCTGGTGGCGTTGTACGCGCTGATCGAGACGTCCTTCGCCAAGCACTGCAGCGTACTGCCATATTGTCCAATGAAAAATATCGGGGCATTCGCATTAGCGTCAAAAAGAACGCGGTCACGGTTCAAGCGCATAATCCTGAGCAGGAAGAAGCCGAGGAAGAGATCGAAGTGAACTATGAAGGAGCCGATCTCGAAGTAGGCTTTAACGTCAACTATCTACTGGATGCCTTGGCGGCCATTGACGGACAGGAGGTCGAAATCGGTCTCACCGATAGCAACAGCAGCTGTTTGATTCGCTCGCCGGGCAGCGCCAGTGAGCGCTATGTCGTCATGCCTATGAGGCTCTGAAGCCATGGCGCTGCGGCGGATGCAAGTGACGGATTTCCGCTGCTTGCATCAGGCCGACGTTGAGCTCGATTCGCAATTCACGTTGATTAGCGGGCCGAACGCGTCCGGCAAAACGAGCCTGCTGGAAGGCATTTATCTCCTGGGACGCGGTCGGTCGTTTCGTACCCGGCGCTTGGATCACCTGATTCGCTCGGGCAGCGAGCGGCTGATTATTTATGGAGAGATCGAAGGCCTCGGCCGGCGGGTCGCCGTGGGTCTCGAGGGCTCGGCCGGTGGCATTCGCGCCAAACTGGCAGGTGAGAGGGTGGAATCGCTCGCCACGCTCGCCACCCTTCTTCCGGTGCAAATCATCGATCCCGAAGTCCATCGATTGATCGAGGAGGGGCCGAGCCACCGCCGCCGGTTTCTCGACTGGGGGGTGTTCCACGTGGAACCGAGCTTTGTCAGCCACTGGCATAGGTTTCATCAGGTTCTAAAGCAGAGAAATGCCGCCCTGAGAGCTCGCCAGCCCTGGGCGGTGGTTTGCGCCTGGGACGGCGAGCTGATCCGCTATGGCGAACTGCTGACCGAGGCGCGAGGCCGGTATGTCACGCAGTTGGCGGCCGTGGCACAGCGGTTGGGGGAAAGCTTGCTCGACATGGAGCTCACGCTGAGCTACCGCACGGGGTGGGGGCCCAATAGCAGCTTACGCGAGGCCCTCGATCGCAGCTGGACTCAGGATCAAGAGTCCGGTGCAACCCAAGTTGGGCCGCAGCGGGCAGAGCTGGCGATTCGGCTCGATGGATTCACCGTGAAGGATCGAATCTCTCGTGGACAACAGAAGCTGTTGGCAGCTGCTCTGTTGATCTCGCAGATCAAGCTGTTTCCTGCGGATTCTTCTTTTCGGCCGACGTTGCTGCTCGACGATCCGGCGGCGGAGCTCGACACAGAGCGACTCACAGCGCTGATTCACGAAGTGCGGTCGCAATCGGTGCAGCTGATAGTGACCACACTGCATGCAGAATTCGGCGCCTTTGGGACGCCCGGACGGTGCTGGCGGTTGGATCGCGGCACAGTCCAAGCGGTCGAGTAGCCGGCCTGTTTCACGTGGAACATCGGCAAAATCCTGCTGACCGGCGGCAGGCGGTGGAAGCGCTTGGCTAGATCCGTCACCAGCCTTATAACTCATTGATTCATCTACATTAATTTGCCCATTTTGATTCGTTATTAAAGGCAATAGCTGCTAGAATGCCGGGTCTTCAATTTTGGATCCGACATGCCCGATAACGACGTTTACGATTCCAGTAAAATCAAAGTCTTAAGAGGCCTCGACGCCGTTCGCAAGCGACCCGGAATGTACATCGGCGATACCGATGACGGCAGTGGCTTGCATCACATGGTATTTGAGGTCGTGGATAACGCCATCGACGAGGCGTTGGCCGGTTACTGCGACCGCATCGTCGTCATCATTCACGCCGACGAATCAGTCACGGTCTCCGACAACGGCCGCGGCATACCGGTGGACATCCATAGCGAGGAGGGAGTCTCCGCCGCAGAGGTCATCATGACCGTGCTGCACTCCGGCGGAAAATTCGATGACAGCTCCTACAAGGTCTCGGGAGGCCTGCATGGCGTCGGCGTCTCGGTGGTGAATGCGCTTTCGGACTACCTCGAATTGCTTATTCGTCGCGACGGTAAATTGCATCGACAGGAGTATCGCCTGGGCGAGCCGCAAGCGCCGCTGGCGGCGATCGGTGATACGCAGGAGCGGGGCACGACACTGCGCTTCAAACCGAGCTCCAAGATCTTCACGCACATTTCGTTCAATTATGAAACTCTCGCGAAGCGCCTGCGCGAGCTGTCCTTTCTCAATTCCGGGGTGCGCATTGAGCTGGTGGACGAGCGCGACGAGAAATCGGAAGTCTTCCAGCACGAAGGGGGCCTGGCCGCTTTCGTCGCCTACCTGAATCGCAGCAAGACTCCGGTTCACGATACCGTGCTGTGGTTCCAAACGCGCGAGGGCAGCGCCCAGGTGGAAGTCGCGATGCAGTGGAACGATTCGTATCAGGAAAGCATGTATTGCTACACGAATAACATTCCGCAAAAGGACGGCGGCACGCACCTCGCTGGATATCGTGCTGCCCTGACCCGCACGCTCAACAACTACATCGAAAAAGAGCTCGCCGCCAAAAAGGAAAAAATCGCCACGAGCGGCGACGACGCGCGCGAAGGGCTGACGGCCATTTTGTCCGTGAAGCTCCCGGATCCGAAGTTCTCGTCGCAAACGAAAGATAAGTTGGTCTCCTCCGAGGTGAAGGGTCTCGTGGAATCGGCGGTCGCCGAGCGGCTGGAGGAATTCCTGTTGGAGCATCCACAAGAAGCGCGCTCGATCGTCAACAAGATTCTCGAGGCCGCCTATGCACGGGAGGCTGCGCGCAAGGCGCGGGAAATGACCCGACGCAAGGGCGCGCTCGATATCGCGGGATTGCCGGGAAAGCTCGCAGACTGCCAGGAAAAAGATCCCGCGCTCTCCGAAATGTTTTTGGTGGAGGGGGATTCGGCCGGCGGTTCCGCCAAGCAGGGCCGCGACCGGCGCACCCAGGCGATCCTGCCGCTCAAGGGCAAGATCCTGAACGTCGAGAAGGCGCGCTTCGACAAAATGCTCGGATCCGCCGAAGTGGGGACCCTGATCACCGCACTGGGCTGCGGCATCGGGCGCGATGACTTCAATGTCGATAAATTACGCTACCACCGCATCATTATCATGACCGACGCCGATGTCGACGGCTCGCACATCCGCACGCTGCTGTTGACTTTCTTCTATCGCCAGATGCCCATCCTCATCGAGCGCGGCCACATCTACATCGCGCAGCCGCCGCTGTACAAAATCAAGAAGGGCAAGCAGGAAACCTACGTCAAGGACGATGTGGAATTGAATGCATTGCTGCTCAGCACTGCGATCGACGGAGCCGCGTTGCATGTCAACGCCGAAGCTCCGCCCTTGTCGGGGTTGGGCCTCGAGTCTCTGGCGATAAAATACGTCGAGGTTCAAGGCATCGTGCGCCGCTGGGCGCGCCGCTACGACGAGAGGTTTTTGGAGCAACTGCTGTACGTGCCGACGCTCAGCACCGATTCGTTCGATCGCATCGATGCGCTCAAGGATTGGTGCCGCGCTTTGGAGCTCAAGCTCAATACGCTGGACGATGTGTCGCGCCGTTACCGGATCAGCGTGCAGACGCTCCCCGCCAGCGGCCACCGCATCGATTTACAGCGATTCGAGCACGGCCTGAGCTCCGAGAGGCACATACCGCGCGAGTTCTTCGATTCGGCGGAATATCTGCGCATCGCCGAACTGTCGCAGACGCTGACCGATTTGATCGGGCCGGGCGCTTACATCTTGCGCGGCGGCGAGCGCCAGGAAGTGGCCAGCTTCAAAGCCGCGATGACGTGGCTGTTCGAGCAGGCGAAAAAGGGTCAGAGCATCCAGCGCTACAAAGGTCTGGGCGAGATGAACGCCGACCAATTATGGGACACGACCATCAATCCGGAAACGCGGCGCTTGATGCAAGTGCGCATCGAGGATGCGGTTGCGGCGGACGATATCTTCACCACCCTGATGGGCGATGCGGTCGAGCCGCGGCGCGAGTTCATCGAAAAGAACGCGCTGCAGGTATCGAACCTGGACGTCTAGGTCTAGGAGCCTGTCTGAGCGCCCAGCCAAGGCGCGGCTCACGCGGATTACGTCACACGGGAGTGGACGCGGTTTCGGACGGGTTATTGACCGCGATTCTCGCCAACCCCGCGTCGATGGCCCGCCGGATTTCCTCGTTCAGAGCTCTGGGGTCCTTCCCCGCCGAGCTAATGGGCTCGCCGATGATCACGCGAATCGTGCCGGGCTTCTTCAAGAAACCGCGCCTTGGCCAAAACGCACCGGCGTTGTGCGAGAACGGCACCACCCGCTTGCCGGTCGTGGTGGCGAGCAGTGCGCCGCTCACGCCGAACTTGCGGGTCTCTCCGGCCACCACGCGGCGGGTGCCCTCGGGAAAAATGATCACCCAAAGGCCGTCTGCAAGCCGTGCCGTTCCCTGCTCGATCACCTGGTTCACCGAACGATGCCCCTCGCCCCGATTGATCGCGATGGGCCGCAGGAGCTTCAGCCCCCAGCCCATGAACGGTATCCACAACAGCTCGCGCTTCAGCACCCAGACCTGGGGGGGGAAGATCACGAATGGCGCCACGGTCTCCCACGCGGAGGTGTGGTTGCTCATGACGATGTGATTGCCCTGCGGAATCCGCTCGCGCCCCTCGACGGCGAATTTCAGGCCGCAGAGGCGCTCGAGCAGCCAAAACAAGCAGCGCGCCCAGAAGCGGGCGATCGCGAAATGCGCGCGATACGGCAGCCAGAAGCACAGTGCCATGAATGCGCCGAACAGGCAGGCCGACAGCATCATGTATGTGGTGAACAGCAATGAGCGCAGCCGCTGCATCGCAGTCGTCAGCCGGGCAGGCGCGACAAATCGGCCACGCCGCCGAGGAGGCGCTGTACGTCGCGCAACAAGGCGAGCCGGTTGGCGCGCCGCGCGGGATCCTCGTCCATCACCATCACATGCTCAAAAAAATCGTCCACCGCGCCCGACAGTGCCGTCAAGGCGCGCAGACTTTCCGCATAGCGACGTGCGGCGATCGCTTCGCCGACGGAGCCGCGAAGCTTCGTGACGATGCGGTTCAGCCTGCGCTCGGTATCCTCGGTGAACTCATCCTCGGTGAACACCGCCCTCTGCAGCGCAACGTCCTTGTCGAGATTCGCCTTCCTCAAGATATTCGCGATCCGCTTGTTGAGGGCGGTCAGCACGAGCGCGTCGGGCAGCAGCAGAAATTCCTTGAGCGCCTGCAGGCGGGCTTCGGCATCGAGCGGCGACGGCGGCCGATTCGCCAGTACCGCGTCCACCATTTCGGCTGATGTGCCGCCGCTGCGCTCGAGCAGCAAGCCGCGCAGCCGCTCGGCAATGAAGTCATAGACCTCATCGGCAACGCCCGCTCGCTGTACCGGCTGTGCGGCCGCAGATTCCTCGAGCAGTTGGCACAGGTCAAGATCCAAACGACTCTCGAGCAAAATGCGCAATACGCCGAGTGCGGCGCGACGCAGACCGAAGGGATCCTTCGCCCCCGTCGGGCGCTGCTCGATGGCAAAAATGCCGACGAGAGTATCGATCTTGTCGGCCAGCGCGAGCGCCTGGCCCGTCTTGGTCGCGGGCAGCGCAGCGCCCGCGTAGCGCGGCCTGTAGTGCTCTTCGAGAGCCAGCGCCAATTCCTCCGGGTACCCTTCGGCGGCGGCGTAGTAGCGGCCCATGATTCCCTGCAGTTCCGGAAACTCACCGACCATGGCGGTCATCAGGTCGGCCTTGGCCAGTTCGGCGGCGCGTCCGACATCGGGCCCCGCCGCGATGCGCTCACCGATCGCCTGCGCGAGGCGCTTCAGCCGCTGTGTCTTCTCGGCATAGGTGCCGAGCTCCGCCTGGAAGATCACCCCGCTCAGGTTGGCCGCATGCGCCGCGAGCGGAATTTTGCGGTCTTGCTCCCAGAAAAATGCCGCGTCGCTCAAGCGCGGCCGAACGACGCGCTCGTTGCCTTCGCGCACCTTCGCGGGATCGCGACTCTCGATATTGCTCACCGTGACGAACTCGCCGGTCAACTTGCCGTCCGGGCCCTCGATGGCGAAATACCGCTGGTGGTCCTGGACCGTGGCGATGACCACTTCGCGCGGCAGCGACAGGAAGCGCCGTTCGAACCGGCCCACGATCGGCACGGGCCACTCGACCAGGGCGGTCACCTCGTCAAGCAGCGCGCTCTCGATCAATGCTCTGCCGCCGGCGGCGGCCGCCGCCGCCATCACGCCCTCGCGGATCACTTCCCGGCGCGCACGGAAATCGGCCAGAACCTTGGCACGGCGCAGCCGTCTTTCATACGACTTGGGCGAGGTGAGGGAAATCGGCCTTGGCGAGTGAAACCGGTGGCCGCGCGTGATCCGCCCCGAGATGAGCCCCAGCACTTCGACAGGCACGACCTCATCGCCATACAGCAGCACGACGCTATGCACCGGCCTTGCGAACTCCGCCGTGTGTCCTCCCCAGCGCATGCGCTTCGCAATCGGCAGCGCGGCAATGGTCTGATTGAGGATGTCGCCGAGCAAACTCGTGGTCGCGGCGCCGTGCTCGGTGCCGCGAAAGACCAGCCAGGCGCCCTTGTCGGTAACCAGCCGCTCGAGGTCGCTCACCGGCACTGCACAATTTCGGGCAAACGCCGTTGCGGCTTGAGTCGGGGCACCATCCGCATCGAATGCACTTTTAAGAGGCGGACCGCGCCGCTCGACCCGACGATCCGCGGTGCAAGGAGCGCAAGCGCGGACGAGCACGGCCAGCCGCCGCGGCGTCGCGAAACCATGCACCCTGCCATGCACGATGCCTGCGGCATCCAAGCCTTTGACCACGCCGTCGGTCAGCGCGGTCGACAGAGCGTGCAAAGTCCGGGGCGGCAATTCCTCGGTGCCCAGCTCGAACAGCAGATCCTGCGCGCTCATCAGGCCACTCGCTGCGCGGCGTGGTTTTTGAGCAGAGGAAAGCCGAGCGCTTCACGGCTGTCGCGATACGCCTCGGCCACCGCGCGGGCCAGGGTGCGAACCCTCAGGATGAAGCGCTGGCGCTCCGTGACGGACACCGCATGGCGGGCGTCCAGCAGATTGAACAAATGCGATGCTTTGACCATTTGCTCATAGGCGGGCAGAACCAACTTGTCGTTGAGAAGGGTCCGGCATGCGATTTCGTGCGTATCGAACTGCCGCGTCAACTCGGCAGTGTCGGCCTTTTCGAAGTTGTAGGTCGACTGCTCCACTTCGTTCTGATGAAACACGTCGCCATACGTGACCGTGCCGAACGGTCCTTCGGTCCAGACGATGTCGAAGATGCTTTCCTTGCCTTGGATATACATGCCGAGCCGCTCGAGCCCATAAGTGATCTCGCCCATCACCGGCCGGCAGTCCAATCCGCCGACCTGCTGAAAGTAAGTGAATTGCGAGACTTCCATTCCGTTCAGCCACACCTCCCATCCCAGCCCCCATGCTCCCAGGGTGGGCGATTCCCAATTGTCCTCCACGAAGCGGATGTCATGAGTCAGCAGATCGAAGCCGAGCGAGCGCAGCGACCCCAGGTACAACTCCTGAAAATCATCGGGCGAGGGTTTGATGGACACTTGGAACTGATAGTAATGCTGCAGCCGAAAGGGATTATTGCCGTAGCGACCGTCGGTCGGGCGGCGCGAGGGCTGCACATAGGCGGCGCTCCAAGGCTCCGGGCCGACGGCACGCAGAAAAGTCGCGGTGTGAAACGTGCCGGCGCCCATCTCCATGTCATAGGGCTGCAAGATGATGCATCCCTGATCGGACCAGTATTTTTGCAGCGCGAAAATCAAATCCTGAAAGGTGCGGGGCGGGTGGGCTGAAGCTTTGGCCATCGTGCGCTCGAGAGGTCGAAGTGGGCCGCGAGTATAGCGACGCGCTACCGCAGTGTCTTACCGCGACGGCCGTGCACGGGCTCGAATGCCGTGCCGGCGTGGTGAGGCCGGGTGCACTGATTCTGCCCGTCGAGCTGCGATGCGGCACGGAGGTCCGGTGAGCGGATGGGAGCCCTCCGCATCTGCACCAAATTAATGCGCACAAGGGGCCAAAATGCTTTATGGTGGTGCGTTGCGCGCTCCAACTGAGCGCAAGTCCTTGATCTCTATAGGTGCAAGACTGGCACAGTATCTGCAGAGCTGGGGAACCCGGCGCTGTTCGGGTCAAACCACAATCCACTGTCGCGAGGACGCCAATGACTCCCGTTGATGTTCTGAAATTGATCAAAGAAAAAGAAGCTAAGTTCGCCGATCTTCGCTTTACCGACACACTCGGTAAGGAACAGCACGTAACCATCCCGACGCGCTTGGTGGACGTCGACTTTTTCACGGATGGCAAGATGTTCGACGGATCGTCGATCGCCGGCTGGAAGGGCATCAACGAGTCAGACATGATTTTGATGCCGGATCCCGCAACGGCGGTCATCGACCCTTTTTACGAAGAAACCACGGTCAATTTGCGCTGCGACGTCATCGAGCCGATGACCATGCAAGGCTACGAGCGCGACCCGCGCTCTTTGGCGAAGCGCGCGGAAGCCTATCTGAAGTCCACCGGCATCGCCGATGCCGCACTCTTCGGCCCCGAAAACGAATTCTTCATCTTCGACACCGTTAAGGTCAGTTCCGGTATGAACGGCTGTTCCTACGAAGTGGACTCCTATGAAGGCGCCTGGAACTCCGGCAAGACCTACGAGGAGGGCAACAGGGGACATCGGCCGGGCGTCAAGGGCGGTTACTTTCCGGTGCCGCCCGTCGATTCACAGCAGGACATTCGCAGCGCGATGTCCTTGGCCTGCGAAGAGATGGGCCTGAAGTTCGAAGTCCATCATCACGAGGTCGCGACCGCCGGCCAGGGCGAGATCAATGTCGCCGCGACCACGCTGACCAAGAAAGCCGACGAAGTGCAGATCCTGAAATACGCGCTGCAAAACGTCGCGAATGGCTACGGCAAAACTCTCACGTTCATGCCGAAGCCGCTCGTCGGCGACAACGGCAACGGCATGCACGTGCATCAGTCCCTGCAAAAGGAAGGCAAGGCGCTGTTTGCCGGCGACAAGTACGGCGGCTTATCCGACATCGCGCTCTACTACATCGGCGGCATCATCAAGCATGCGCGTGCCATCAACGCCTTCACCAATGCCAGCACCAACAGCTACAAACGCCTGGTGCCCGGTTTCGAGGCGCCGGTGAAGCTCGCCTACTCGGCGCGCAATCGCTCCGCCTCGATTCGCATTCCCTGGGTTTCCAACCCCAAGGGACGCCGCATCGAGGTCCGCTTCCCGGACGCCACCGCCAATCCGTATTTCGCCTTCGCCTCCATGATGCTGGCGGGGCTGGACGGTATCCAGAACAAGGTCCATCCGGGCGACCCCGCGGATAAGGACCTGTACGACCTGGAACCCGAAGAGGACAAGAAAATCCCGACCGTTTGTCACTCGCTCGATATGGCGCTCGACTACTTGGACAAGGATCGGGGATTCCTCAAGGCCGGCGGGGTGTTTACCGACGATTTGATCGACGCCTACATCGAATTGAAAATGAAGGAAGTGACGCGCCTGCGCATGACCACGCATCCGATCGAAGTGGAGATGTACTTCAGTTTGTGAGGCTCGCCCCCGGGGTGCTACGGCCTGGAGCCTGTCCTTACTCAGACAGGCTCCTAGGGTGACGGCGGTCACGCCGCCGTCACCTCGTTTTGTGGCCGGAAGGGGATAGGACTATGCTTTCGAATCATGCACCTCTGCCGATCATGGATAGCTTTCGGCGTTTTCGCGCTCCTGGCCGGTGGGCCGGCCGCGCAAGCGGCGACGGTTTACAAGTGGACCGACGCCGACGGGGTGGTTCATTATTCGGATCAGCCCGAGCCCGGTGCAGAGAAGATCGTGACGGCCACCGGCTCCTCGCACGGCAGCTTGACGCCGGCGAGCTCGGGCGCGTCCGCGGCGAAGCCCAAAGCGCCGGCCGCGCCGAGTTTCAACCAATTCACCATCGTCTCGCCGAGCCACGAGCAGACCTTCACCAATCAGCCGGTGAGCGTGCATCTCGCGCTCGATCCCGGACTCAAGCCGCAGCAAGCGATCAGCTGGTCCTTGAACGGCAATGCATTATCCGAGCCCCCGGATGCCACGGAGTTCACGCTCGAGGACTTGCCGCGCGGTACCTACAGCATCACCGCGACGGTCACCGATCAGGGATCGGGCGAATCGAAGAGCGCCGACCCCGTCACGTTCTATGTAGTGCGCGCCTCTCTGTTGTCGCCGACGCGCAAGGGCGGCGCGCCCTAAGAGAGCGCTTTTCCCATCAGCCGGACGGCCAGTTTGGCCGCTGAGCTGCGCATGCAGGGCTTGCACATCGAGGGCACGGAGCTGCTGGATGCCCTGGTCACCAGCGTATTCCTGCTGGATCACGACTTACAGGTGAGCTACCTCAATGCTGCCGCTCAAGGTTTGCTGGGCTTAGGATCCAATCAAGCACTGGGCCGGCGCATCATCGAGCTGACCCGTGGCGCCGAGACGCTCCTGCCCCTGTTCGAGCGCGCCCGGCAGGGCGGCGAGGGCGTGGTGCAACGCGAGCTGACTTGGCCGGCGCCCGGCGGCATCGACCGCATCCTCGATTGCGCGGTCACCGTCGTCAGCATCGGCCAGGAAAGCGGCCGACTGCTGCTGGAAATCGAGGACATCACGCAGCACCGGCGCCTCACGCGGGAAAACGCCCTGCTTGCGCAGCTGGGGGGGAGCCGCCTCATGGTCCGCCAGCTCGCACATGAAATCAAAAACCCACTAGGCGGCTTGCGCGGCGCCGCGCAGCTGCTCGAGCGCGAACTGTTGGATCCGGCGCTGCGCGAATACACGCGTATCATCATCAGCGAAGCAGACCGGCTTACCCACCTGCTCGATTCCATGCTCGGACCCGGCCGGCCGCCGGCCAAGCAGTTGGTCAATGTGCACGAACTGTTAGAGCGCGTGTACCACTTGTTGCGCGGCGAAGCGCCCGACGGGGTCAGCGTCGAGCGCGATTACGACCCGAGCCTGCCGCCGCTCACCGTCGATCCGAACCACATCATTCAGGCGATGCTGAATTTGGGCCGCAACGCCATCCAGGCGCTCGCGGGCAGCGCGGTGCATCCGCGGGGCGGCCAACCGCCGCGCCTGATTTTGCGCACCCGCGCCGCCACCAATGTCAGCATCGGCGCGCGCCGCCACCGTCTGGTCGCCACCATTCAATTCGAGGACAACGGGCCGGGGGTGCCCGCGGAAATTCGCGACACGATTTTCTACCCGCTCGTGTCGGGGCGCTCCGACGGTACCGGCCTTGGGTTGGGACTCGCCCAGGATCTCGTGAGCCGGCACGGCGGCCTCATCGAGTTCGACAGCGCGCCCGGTAGAACGATATTCGTGATTTCTCTGCCCATGGATTGCGTATGAACGTGAAGCCTTTGCAAGTCTGGTTGGTCGATGACGATGCCTCGATTCGCTGGGTGCTCGAAAAGGCGTTGAAAGGCAGCGGGATGGCCGCCCGGTGCTTCGATCAAGCCGATAACGCATTGACGGCCCTGCGCGATGCACCGGGTGTCGCCGCACCGGACGTGCTGATGACCGACATCCGCATGCCCGGTCGCAGCGGCCTCGACCTGCTCAAAGAGATTCAAGGGTCGCGGCCCGGGCTGCCCGTGATCGTCATGACCGCGCACTCGGATCTGGACGCGGCCGTGGCGGCGTATCAAGGCGGCGCGTTCGAGTACCTGCCCAAGCCCTTCGACATCGATAAGGCGGTGGATCTGGTGCGCCGCGCCGCGCAGCAATCGACGGTATCGACGGACGTCGAGGCGGCACGCCGCAGCATTCCCGAACTCTTGGGTCAGGCGGCATCCATGCAGCAGGTGTTTCGCGCCGTCGGGCGGCTGTCGCGCTCCAGCATGACGGTGCTGATCACCGGTGAATCGGGCACCGGTAAGGAGCTCGTCGCCCGTGCCCTGCATCGCCACAGCCCGCGCTCGAGCAAGGCGTTCGTGGCGCTCAACACGGCGGCGTTCACCGCGGACCTCCTGGAGTCGGAGCTGTTCGGCCACGAAAAGGGCGCCTTCACCGGCGCAGACAGCTTGCGGCGCGGCCGATTCGAGCAAGCGGACGGTGGCACGCTGTTTCTCGATGAAATCGGCGACATGTCGCCCGCCTTGCAGACGCGGCTGTTGCGCGTGCTGGCCGAGGGTGAGTTCTACCGGGTCGGCGGTCAGACGCCGGTCAAAGTCGATGTGCGTGTGATTGCCGCGACTCACCAGGACCTGGAGGCGCGGGTGAAGTCCGGTGACTTCCGCGAGGATCTCCTGCATCGGCTCAACGTGATTCGCATCGAAATCCCGCCGCTGCGCGAGCGGCGCGAAGATATTCCCGAGCTGCTGCGCCACTACTTGAGCGTGGCCGGCCAGGAGTTGGGCGTCGACCCGAAATTGCTGACCTCGCCGGCGGAAACCGCGCTGGTCACTTTCGACTGGCCTGGTAACGTTCGCCAGCTCGTGAACGCCTGCCGACGCCTCACCGTGACGGCGCCCGGCCGCGAAGTTCGCGCCGAGGACATTCCGGCGGATCTCGGCGGCGTGCCGGCCGGCCGTGGCGCGAATCACGACTGGATGGCGAAGCTCTCGCACTGGGCCGAACAGGAACTCGATGCCGGCACGCAGCGGCTATTGGACCAGGCGGTGCCGGAGGTGGAGCGCATTTTGATCCGCGTGGCGCTGCGTAAGGCGGACGGGTTGAAACAGGATGCCGCGAAACTCCTCGGGTGGGGCCGCAACACGCTGTCCCGCAAGATGAAAGAGCTGGGGATGGAGGACGTCAACTGATCGCTTTCGAAAGGATCCTGTACGGCAACTCGTTGTCCGACTGGATCGTCGCCGGTGTCGTGGCGGTTGCCGTGTGGTCGGGTCTGTCGATACTGCGGCGCTTGGTTGCCTCGCGCTACCGGCAATTTTCGACCGCGCAACATCCGACGCCGATCCGTCTCATTTTCTATCTGATCGGCGATACCAAACAGTTCGAATTCGCCTATCCCACGCAGCGCGTGGTCGTCGAGCGCTAGCAAGGAGGTCGGATCGAGTAGGCATTTTCCGGATCGCCGTAAACCCGTCCCTGGGGGCTGCGGGAAAAACATCCCTGTTTTTCACGCTCCGAAAAATGCCTACCTCGATCCGACCTCCTTCAAACTCTCCGTCGTTCGTGATGTTCCACGTCGTCTTATTCGAGCCCGAGATTCCGCCGAATACCGGCAATGCGATCCGCCTGTGCGCAAATGCGGGGGCGACGCTGCATCTGGTCAAGCCGCTGGGCTTCACGTTGAACGACAAGAATCTGCAGCGCTCCGGTCTCGACTATCACGACCTTGCCGAGGTGAAGATTCACGCGGATCTCGGGGCGTGTTTGCGCGCGCTGGGCGGCGCCCGGGTGATGACGGTGGAGACGGGCGGGCAGCACTGCTACGCGGACTTCAGCTATCGCGCCGGCGATGCGTTGCTGTTCGGGCCCGAGACGCGCGGTTTGCCCGCCGCCGTGCAGGAGCGCATCGGACGCGAGCACTCGCTGTTCATTCCCATGCAGCCGCGCAGCAGAAGCCTCAATCTATCGAACGCCGTGGCGGTCGTGGCTTACGAGGCTTGGCGCCAGTTGGGCTTCAGTCGGTCTCCGAGCGCGCCTCCCGGCCCATCAGCGCTTGTACCGCAGTGCGCACCGGCCGGCCCTCGTGCATGACGCGATAGACCTCGCGGCAGATGGGCATATCCACCCCTAACCGCTCTGCGACGTTGCGGACGGCGCAGGCCGCCGTCACTCCTTCGACCACTTGTTGAATGCTGCGCTGCGCATCCTCAAGTGAGCTCCCGCGGCCCAGTGCCAGCCCCAGGCGCCGATTGCGGGATTGATCGTCGGTGCAGGTGAGCACGAGATCGCCGAGACCCGCGAGCCCCATGAACGTCTCGCGCAGAGCACCGAGCTTGACGCCGAGGCGCATCATCTCGGCGAGGCCGCGCGTGATCAGGGCCACGCGCGTATTGGCGCCGAAGCCCATTCCGTCGGCAATGCCCGAGCCAATTGCGATGACGTTCTTCACGGCACCCCCCACTTCGACGCCCATGATGTCGGTTTGCGTGTAGGCGCGAAAATGCGGTCCGGACAGCCTCAACACCAGCTCCTTGGCGAAGTGCTCATCGCGTGACGCAACCGTCAGGGCCGTGGGCAACCCCGCGCCGACCTCCCTGGCAAACGTCGGACCCGATAAGACCGCGCCCGCCCGCTCGCCAAACACCTCGTGCGCCACTTGATGGGGCAGCAAGCCGGTCGCCACCTCAAAGCCCTTGCTCGCCCAGGCTATGCGCGCGTCGGAACTCAGATGCGACCGAAGCTCAAGCAGCGTTGCGCGGAACGCGTGCGAGGGCACCGCCACCAGCGCATCGCGCGCACCGCGCAGCGCCTCTCGTAAATCCGCTACGGCCTGCAGCGTATCCGGAAACTCGGCCTGCGGCAGATAGCGCACGTTGCGCCGCGACCGCTGCATCGCCTCGAGCTGCGCCGCGTCGCGGCCCCACAGACGGGTCGAATGACCGGCACGCGCCATCTGAATGGCGAGAGCCGTTCCCCAGGAGCCGGCGCCGATCACCGCCATCGGCGTGAGGAGCGGGCTCTGCATCTAGGAGCCTGTCTGAGTAATCCGCGTGCGCCGCGTTGGCTGGGCGACGGAGCGGATGCAAGGCGCGCGGCGCAGGCCGTGGCGGGCACCACGGCCAAGCCGCGCAACGCCGCAGACGCCCGTCCCCCAGCCAACCCTTCGTACCCTTGCAGATTTCGCTTCATCCGTCGTTGTCGCCTCCTCATTGGGTGTTGACCCAACTGCGTCGGCTCCGCCTCGGCTGAAGCGAAATCTGCCTTGGGTAAGGCCACGGGGATTACTCAGACAGGCTCCTACCCTAATTGACCAATCCCGGCTGCGGCGATTCCGTGGCCTGCGCGAACAAGGCGTCGAAATTGACCAACGGAAGGAGAAAATTCGGAAAGCCGCCCTTGACGATCAAATCCGAAATCACTTCGCGTGCGTAGGGAAACAAAACGCCGGGACAAAAGCTGCCGATGAGCCGTTTCAAATCCTCGGCCGACGCGCCGGCAATCGAAAACACGCCCGCCTGCTTGACCTCCACCAGATACAAAGTGGCCTCGCCTTGCTTGGCCTCGAGAGTGATCGTCAACAGCACCTCGCGCACATCGGCAGCGAGTTCCTCGGCCGAGGTATTCATGTTGAGCTGAAATTTGGGCTCCCAGCCTTGATTGTTCGGCAGTCGCGGACCATTCGGCGATTCATACGAGCAATCCTTCAAGTACACGCTCTGCAAGCTCACCTGCACGCCGGCGACACTGGCCTCGGCCCCTTGAGTTCCTACCTCGTTCATCAAGCCCCCTGGATTAATCGATCAAGTTGGCCGCTGGCATCGAGTGCAACGAGGTCGTCGCAGCCGCCGATGTGCTTATCGCCGATGAAAATTTGTGGAACCGTGCTCTTGCCGCTGCGCGCCGTCATTTCCTCGCGCGACTGCGCGTCCTCATCCACGTCGATTTCGCTGACCACCAGACCCTTCTTGGTCATCAGACTGCGAGCTCGCTCGCAGTAGGGACACCAGCCGCTCGCATACATGGTGATGACCGGCCGGCTCATTTGGAGCTCGCCTTGCCGCCCGGGGCGGTTTTCGTCATCGGCAAATTATCCTTGAGCCAGGCGTTCATGCCGCCTTCCAGATTGAAGACCTTGCTGAAGCCGAGCTTCGTCAGTGCGCGCGCGGCGGCGGCGGCGCTGATCCCGCTGTCGCAATAAGTGATGACGGTCTTGTCGCGCCATTTCTTCAGCACATCCGCTTGCGATTCGAGCTCGGCGGCCGGTATGTTGCGCGCCTCGCCAATATGGCCGGCGTCGAACGACTCCTTGTTGCGCAGGTCGATGACCAGCGCGCCCTGATTCATGAGGCGCACGGCCTGCATCGCGGAGAGGGCTGCGAAACTTTGAAGGCGCGCCCGGAGCTCATAGAAGATCACGGCGACGGCGGCCAACAGTGCGCCGCTCGTCAAATAGGGATGATGACCGATGTACTCGATGAGTCGCTGCATGCAAAACCAGAATGGCTTTTTGGGCGGGCAAGTATAGCAGCTTGTATGCTTGCGCTCCCTAAGGCGAACCAACCTCATGAACCGTGCCGTCAGACACTTGAGAATACTCGCGGGGCTCGCCCTCGTCTTTTGTGCGAGTGCGGTGGGTTTGGCCGCTGCGTCCGCGGACTCGGCGGACTCGGCTCAGGCGAAAGCCAAACTGGCGGCCGTGCGTGCGCGAATCGCGACGCTCACCGAGCGGCTTGGGGTCGAACTGAAACAGCGCGATGCGCTGAGCGCACGGCTGCGCGAGGCGGACCTGCAGGTTACCGCGACGCGCCGGCGACTCGACGGTCTGCGTGCGGCCGAACTCTCGGTCGCACGGCGCCGGAACGAACTTCGCGCCGAGCAGATTCGCACGCGGAATGCCCTGGAGTCCGAGCGCGCCGCGCTGGCGATCCAAGTGCGCGCCGCTTACATGATCGGGCACCAGGAGCAGATTCGGCTCTTGCTGAATCAGGCCGACCCTGTCGAGGTGGGCCGGATGCTAACTTTTTACGGATATTTCGCGCGCGCGCGCGGTGCGAAAATCGACGAGATCGGCAGCCACGTGGCGCGCCTTAAGGAGTTGGTCGGGGACATTGAACAGACGGCGGCAAACTTAAAGTCCCTCGAGGACGATGCCAGCCGTGAAGTGGCCGGCTTGCAGCGCGCGCGCGCGGAGCGCGCCTTGGCCCTCGCCGCACTCAGCCAACAAGTCAAGAGCGGCAATCAAGAGCTGCAGCAACTCAAACGCGAGGAGCAAGCGGTGGAGTCGCTCGTCGCCGATCTCAATCGCGTATTGCAGGATTTCCCGGTCGATACGCAGCAACCCTTCGATCAGCTGCGCGGCAAGCTGCCATGGCCGGTATCGGGAAGATTGACCGCCCGCTATCAAGAGCCGCGCGCCAACGCCGCGCAGTCGGGGATGCGCTGGAATGGCGTGATGATCGAGTCCGCGCGCGGCGCGAAGGTGCGCGCACCGTACTTCGGCCGTGTGGTGTACGCCGACTGGCTGCAAGGCCTGGGACTGCTGCTCATCATCGGGCACAGCGGCAATTACATGACTCTGTACGGCCACGCCGAGGTCTTGTACAAATCGGTCGGCGATTGGGTGGCGCCGGGCGATGTGATCGCGGCGCTGAGCGATGCGGGCGCAGCCGCTCCGCAGCTCTATTTTGAAATACGCGACGGCCGCAAACCGGTGGATCCGAAAATCTGGCTGACGGCGAATCCGTGATTCGCCCGCCGCCGTCGCGACGACGGCGAGTTATGTCTCATGCCGGCGCGGCGAACTGCCGAGCGCGTCCTAGTTTCGCGGCCGTCTATGCCGGATTCTTGGACACATGACAGCGTCGGTCGATACTTGGAAGTCGTATGCGCAGTTGCTCCTGCGGCTCAGTCCAAGCATCAACCGCATTGTGTTCGCCGGCGCCGATGCAAAGCCGTTGTGGTCGAGCGATCCGAGCTCGGCCGCGCTGTTGCAGCCCACACTGTCATCGCTTTCCTGCCGCACGAGCGGGGGACATGCCGATATCGACGGTGTGGCGGATGAATCCGAGACCGATGCATGCTTTGGATTCCGTATCCGCGGGGGACTTGACGAGATCTTGGGATTCCTCGCCGTGGCTACGCCCGTCCATCCCGGGTCCCGGCAAGACCTGCGCAGCGTCTATGCGCTGATCAAGCCGGCGCTCGATTGTCTGCAAAGCGAATTGAGCGCGCGCGCCGCGATCGGCGAGCTGCACGAGAACCTTCTCGATAGCAGCCGCGACCTCAACTTGCTCCAGCGCTTGTCCGAGGCGGCTCCTGCCGACGGTCTGCAGGCCCTTGCACAGATACCCGAGATCGCGATCGAGCGCTTACTCGGAACGGTTGCCGCCATCCTTCTGCCCGCCCGCAATCTGACGCTCTGCCGTACGCGCCACGGCCATTCCCTTGCGACGGAAAGCGTGCTGCTGGCTCAAATGCACAGGCATCTGATGACGCGCGCGCAGCTGCATGGTTGCACGCTGGTCGCCAACAAGCTCGCGCTCGACGGCTCGAATGCCGCAGTGCCGTATAAGGCGATCTCCACGCCGATTCGCGATGCGACGGGGCGAGTCGCCGGCGTTCTTGCGGTGTTCCGCATCGACACCGAAGCCGATTTTCAGCTACACGATGCCGAAGCGCTGGAACTGCTGGCCCGCAAGGCCGCGCAGATCATTCGCGTGAGCTTTGACGCGGTCACCGGCATGCTCACGCAGGCGGCCTTCGTCTCGCAGGCCACGATGAGGCTGACGGCGCAAGCCGGGTGCCCGAGCACGCACGGATTACTCTACATCGATATCGATCAGCTGAACGTCATCAATGAAAATCATGGCATGCACGTCGGCGACGAGGTCATTCAGAGCGTCGCCGCGCAGGTGAGCCGGCGCGGGCGCGAAGGCGCGCTGGTCTCCCGCATCGGCGGCGACCGGTTCGCCATGCTGCTGCCGGGCTGCGGCATCGAGCCCGCTGCGCGGATCGCCGAAGAGCTGCGCGGCGCGGCCATCAAGCTCAGCGGCGCGCGGGGCGACAAGCCCTTGGTCGTGTCTCTCAGCATCGGCGTGTCGAGCATCGGCGAGCATGATCGTCGCCTGGGTCATGCGATGGCAGCCGCCGAACTGGCCTGCCGAACGGCCAAGGAGCGCGGCCGCAATCGGGTCGAGATATTCTACGGCAATGCGCAAGGCCTGGGTCACAAGCGCACATCCTCGAGCTTCGTCGCAGAGGTGACTGCGGCGCTTGCCGCCGACTCATTCGAGCTGGTGGCGCAGCCCATCCTGCCCTTGAACGCGGCGCCGGCGGCCGATCCGCGCTTCGAGATCCTGCTGCGAGTGCGCGCGGGGGACGGCTCGCGCCTCGGTTTGGAGAAGCTTCAGGGCGGCACGGGCTGTGAGGAGCTGGCCCGAAGCATCGACTGGTGGGTCATCGAGCAATCCATCGAGCGTCTGGCCGGTTGTCGGGATTTGTTGCGCCAGCACCCGGCCCGGTTTTCGCTGAACCTGTCCGCGGCTTCGCTGGCCGACGGAGAGTTCTGGCGCATGCTGGAAGAGCGGGTTCGCAAAACCCGCATTGAACCCGGCACCCTGAGCTTCGAGTTCCCCGAGGAGGCTGCCACGGGCCAAATCGGCAGGATTGCGCCCTTCATGTGCCGGTTGCGCGAACAGGGGATTTCCTTTGCGCTGGACAATTTCGGTCGTGGCATCGGTTCGCTCTCCAATCTGAATGCTTTGCCGGTGTCATGCATTAAAATAGACGGCAGCTTCAGCCGGGATCTGGTTGATAACGCGAAATCGCAGTCGATGATGGTGGCCATTGCCCAACTCGCGAAAACCTTCGGATTGGAGACCGTGGCGGGATATGTCGAGACCGATGCGATCCGCGCGCTCGCCGCAAAGCTGGGCGTGGATTACGGCCAAGGCTTCTTTATCGGCAAACCGCTGGCGCTCGACGATGCAATTCACGACCTGCCTTTATATTCATGCTTCGCGACTCCCGCCGGGCTGTTCGATACGGCGGGAATCCAGGCGGCTACCTCCCACAACTAGCGGGGAAGCGCGCCCGCACGTATGCTGCGGCGTCTGATGATCAAGAAAACGCGCACCCTGTTGCTGCTGGCGGTGGGCATATCGATCGGCTTGTCGCTTGGACTTGCGCACGGCGTCCGGGCGGACAAACAAGAGACGCTCGGCCAGGACCTGCCTTGGCAAGACGCGCGGCTGTTCGCCGAGGTGCTGGAGCGCGTCGAGCGGGAGTACGTCGATCCCGTCGACGATCACCAGCTGCTGCAGGCGGCGATCCGGGGCATGGTCTCCTCGCTCGACCCGTATTCGGCTTACCTCGACGGCGACGAATACGACGAGATAAAAATAAGCAGTTCGGGCCAATACTCGGGCGTCGGCATCGAAGTGTCGATGGAAGACGGTCAGGTGGTCGTGGTCGCGCCGTTTGAAGGCTCGCCCGCGGCCGAGGCGGGGATCCGTTCCGGCGACGTCATTGCGACGATCGACGGCGTAGCCGTCAATACCACGACGCTGACGGATACCATCGGCCGCATGCGCGGCAAAGAGGGCACGACGGTCACGATCGGGATTCTGCGCGAGGGCAGTACCGAACCGCTGCAGTTCACGCTCAAGCGCGCGCGCGTGCAATTGCACAGCGTAAAGGCCGAACTGTTGGAACCCGGATACGGCTATGTGCGCATCGCGCAATTCAGCGAAACCACGGGTGACGAATTGAGCAACGCGCTTCGAGGCTTGCGCAAGAGCAGCGGCGCACCGCTCAAGGGATTGGTGCTCGATCTGCGCAACAACCCAGGCGGCGTGCTCGAGGCGGCGGTGGCTGTGGCCGATACATTCCTCGACGGTGGCGTGATCGTGAGCGCCAAGGGCCGCACACCGGAATCGAAATTCGAAATGAAGGCCACGCCCGGCGATGATCTCGACGGCGCGCCAATCGTGGTATTGGTGAACGGCGGCTCGGCGTCCGCGGCGGAAATCGTCGCCGGTGCCCTCAAGGATAATCACCGGGCGACGCTCATGGGGCGCACCACTTTCGGCAAGGGCTCCGTGCAAACCGTGATACCGCTGTCCGGCGACCGCGCGATCAAGCTCACGACCTCACTTTATTACACGCCTTCGGGTGTGTCGATCAATCACCGCGGCATCGAGCCGGACATCGAGCTCGAGCGCGATCCGAAGCCTCCGCCCGTGCCCCCGCCGGCCGATGCGCCGCTGCTTGCGCGGGATCCGGACGTGAAGCGCGCGCTGCAGGAACTGAAGGTGCCCACGGTGAGCGCCCACGGAGCCGTGTCGGCGGCGGCACGGTACCGATAGCCCGATGCGCAGTACGCGGTCCATAGAGATCCTCTGTCTGGCCTTGGCCGCGCTGGTGCTCGTCTGGTCGCGGGCGCTGGCAACCCAGCTGTGGCCGGTGCTCGCTCTGTTGCTGGCGTTTGCCGGGGCAATTGTCGCATTCCGGGCGCGCCACTTCTTTCCGGGTCGAACGCGAACCCGGCTGCTGATCGAGTCGTGGTCCATGGTGGTATTCATTTCTGCCGTGCTGTGGTTCACCGGCAAGAGCTCGAGCCCGCTGCTCAATCTGTATCTGTTGCCCATCATCTTGAGCGCGCTCACCTTGGGCCGGCTCGTCACGCTGCTGCAGGTCGCCGTGATTGCGGTGTGCCACCTTTTGCTGGCCGCCGCGACGCCCGGGATCGATGTGATTTCGCTGGCCTATGCCAGTCGAGCCGTCGGCCAGTTGGCTCCCTTTCTGTTGGTCGCCTATCTTACGACGACGCTGTCCGCAGATATCACGGAAGCGCGTGAACGCATCGAGAGCCTGGCGCAGCACGATCCATTGACCGGGCTTTTCAATTTGCGCATGTTCAACGAGGTGTGGCAGCGTGAGCACGGCAACTGCGAGCGCGCCGGCGGTATGTACGCGCTGCTGCTGATCGACATGGACAAACTCAAGGACATCAACGACAGTTTCGGCCACGAGGCCGGCAACAGCGCCATTACCCTGGTCGCTCAGTGCCTGCAGCGGAGCATTCGCGGCACGGACACGGCCGCTCGCTTCGGCGGCGACGAGTTTGCGGTATTGCTGCCGGGCGCTTCACCGGAGATCGCCGAGGCGGTGGTCAAGCGCGTGCGCCACAACGTCTACAAAACCACGCTCGACCTGCGTTCGCGGATGATTCGCTGCAGCGTCAGCATCGGCGTGGTGAATTATCCGAAAGACGGCCGCGACATGCGCGAATTGCTGAGCATCGCCGACCGCAAGATGTACCGCGACAAGGAATTGCGGCGGATGCCCGGCGTGGAGGCGAATGCGTGATAGCCGCCGCTAAACTATTTGGACTTTGGCGGGAATCATGGCAAAGTTAGCGCTGCATCACGTCATGGCGGGATTGACATATGCTTTTCTTGCACAACGTTAAGTGAAAACTCCGGGACTGTTAATGGGATCAATCAATCGAATGCGGTGTGCGCCGGCGGCGGCGGCAATAGCCGGAGCGCTTCTGACCGCTTTAGCCTTCAGTGCAGCCGCGAAGCCCGCACTTGCACCGAAACTCAAGTCGAGTTCGGTGCTCATCGTCGACCCAAGCGATTCGTCCATCCTGTATTCGCGTCATTCGGACGTGGCGGCGCCGATCGCCTCGATCACGAAGCTGATGACGGCCCTGGTGGTGCTCGATGCCAAGCAGCCGTTGGATGAGCCGCTCGAGATCACACAGGAAGAACTGGATCTGCCGAAGGGCGGATATTCGCGCCTCGCCGTAGGGACGGTATTGACGCGCGGCGATCTGCTGCACCTGGCGCTGATGGCGTCCGAAAATCGAGCGGCCCACGCTCTCGGGAACAACTATCCCGGCGGCATGGCGGCCATCGTGGAGGCGATGAACGCCAAGGCGGCGGCGCTCGGCATGACGAGCGCGCACTTCGTCGAACCGACCGGTTTATCGAGCGAGAACGTGGCGAGTCCCGAGGATCTCTCGAAGCTCGTGATCGCCGCTTCGCAGAATCCCATCATCCGCGAATACTCCACCGACAAGCGCTACACGGTGCGAGTCCACAGGCGCTTGGTCGAATTCCGCAACACGGATAACCTGGTCGCCAATCCCACCTGGAACATCATTGTGCAAAAGACCGGCTACATCGCCGAGGCGGGCAAGTGCCTGGTCATGGAGGCCGTGATCGAAGGCCGGAACGTGGTCATCGTGCTGCTGGATTCGTTGGGCAAGTACACGCGTGTTGCCGATGCCAAGCGCGTCAAGAGCTGGATGGAGTCGAGCGCGACCGGGCGTGTTGTGTCGATGCGCTGACCGGGAAATTCTGGCGGTGCTCGCCCACGAATTGGGTCATGCGCACGGACGCCACGGCTTGCAGCTGCTGCTGCAGAGCTCCGCGGTAGGCGCGTTCTTGACCTTCTACGTCGGCGATATCAGCAGCCTGCTTGCGGCCGCACCGGCGGCCGTCGTGCAGGCGAGGTATTCGCAAGACCTGGAGCGGCAGGCCGATGACTATGCGGCGGCGCTGCTGCTGCACAACGGGATGTCGCCGGGATTGCTCGCCGACGCCCTCAAGAAGCTGGCGGACAGTCATCCCGGGTTCTCGCAGGGAGGGTATCTGTCGACCCATCCTGCGACCGATGAGCGCATGCGCCGCTTGCGGGCGCTTGCCGTAGCTTTCGCCGCCCAATGACCGGGATCGCCGCATCGCCCTAGCGGGCATTATTCACGAACGACTCGCTTTCTCGGGCGCGGGACCTCGATTAGCAGGCATTTTCCGGGCCGCCGTGAACCCTTCCCTGGGGGCTGCGGGCAAAACATCCATGTTTTGCACGCCCCGCAAAATGCCTTGCCAATCGAGGCCCCGCTTTATCCCGCTAAAAGTTATACGTGAAATGCACGCCCCAGTTGCGGGGGTCGCCCAATTGCGTATACAGGGTGTTCGGAAAATTCGGCGGTACATCCCCGAAGTAGAAGCCGCGCACCGTGTAGTCCTTGTTGAGCAGATTTCTTCCCCACAGGTACACCTCATAGCGACCCGTTTGCCAGCCCAATTTGGCGTTCACGAGACCATAGGGGCGGGAGGTGGTCCAATTCGGCGGCATGTCATAGTAGAAGGAGCCCATGCCCGTCACATCCAGCCGCGCATACGGGCCGCGCGGATCACGCCAGGTTGCGTTGATCGCGGCTTGCCACGGAGGGGCGTGCGGCAGCTCGCGGTCTGGAAACAGGACGCCGTCTTGCACGAATCCGCGGTACAGCGTCTGCAGTAGCCCCAACGAACCGCCGAATTCCAGGGTGTGGGTCGCGCGCCACGCGAAGCTGCTTTCCAATCCGTAGTTGTAGCCGGATTTGGCGTTGCCGGTGTAGAAAATGAAGGTGTCGGGATTGTCCGGAATCAGCTGCTCGCCGGTGAGGAGCTGCTCGTCGTGGCGCTCCATATAGAAAAGCGAGGTGTCGATTCGCAGACTGCCGCCGGCCAATTGCGCCTTGTGCCCGATCTCGTAGTTCAGGTCGTATTCCGGACTGAAGAGCAATTGATTGGCGGGCAGTCCCGGACTCAAGTTGAAGCCTCCCGCCTTGTAGCCGCGCGCGATCAGCGCATAGATCTGCTGTCCTTTCGCGATGGTGGTGTCCAGGGACACATGGCCGCCCCAGAGATTGTTCTCCGGATCGAAAGTACTGTATGTCGTCGGCGCGACGAGGTTGCCGGTGGCAGCGAGATTGGCGGTCGAATCGTCGTAATGCGTGGTGCGGCGCTCGCCGCGCAGGCCGAAGGACCAACGCGTGCGAGAGCCGAGATCGCCGTCGAGCTCGCCGTACACCGCGCTGTTCAATGCGCGATACTGACTTTGCACGACGGTCAGGCACGCAGTCGGAGTGCTGCCGCAACTGTAGTCCTGCGATGCGTCGAACGGATCGATGTAGAGGCCGGAGCTCGTGTCGCTCAATCCCTCGCGCAGTTGAAACGCATAGAAGCCGAAAAGCCAGGACAGGCCGTGCTGCGGGGTGTCGCTGAGGCGTATCTCGAAGCTGCGGGTGGAGCGATGGCGCTCCTGAATTTCAGTGTAATCATAGGTATACGGTGCCCAGTAAATGGGGTTGCCCCAATCGCCGTCGTACGAGTACGTGATGTCCGAGTCCGCATACGTGACGATCGTCGTCAGCGTGACGGGCGCGAATCCGGTGTAAGTCGCCCGCGCCGCAAGGCCTGTGGAGTATTGCCGATCGACGCCTGGCTGGTTGGACTCGGTGGTGCGGCTGTCGTTGTTGAGGATCGACCAGGCGTCGTAGCCATTGTCGATCTGCACCCGCAGTGCCGTCAGGTCGACGCGCCATTGATCGTTGGGCTCATAGCGCCACTTGCCGCGCACGGTGAGTTCGTTGCGATTGTTCGTATCGCGATCAAGATACGCATTGTGATAGAAGCCGTCGCTCGTATACTGCTGGACCGCGAACCTGAACGCCGAGTCGAGCGCCGGCACGGGACCGGTGACCACCGCTCCGAAGGAGCGCTCGCCGTAATCCCCGCCGTCGAGCTCGACGCGCCCGCCGAAGGTATCGGAGGGATCCGCGCTTCGAACGTAGATGAGGCCAGCGAGCGCGTTCGCCCCGTAGAGCGTGCCTTGGGGGCCGTGCAGCACTTCGATGTGATCGACGTCGAACAGGGTCGCCGCCATGCCGAGTCCGCTGAAATCGATGTCGTCGATCAGAAAACCCACGGACGGGTTGGGAGCGCCCTGATATTGCTGCAGCTCGCCGATTCCGCGAATTTGGAAATAGCGCGGCAGGGACGTATCACCGGCCCAGTTGAGGTTCGGCACCAGCGCCATGACATCCTCAAAATTCTGCTGTCCGGCATCGCGCAGCGCGGTTGTATTCAGCACCGAGACACTACCAGGCAACTCGGATTCCGGCACGGCTCTTAAGGTGGCCGTCACGATGATCTCGTCGAGCTGCCCGCTCGAGTCCGCCTCGGCCGCGATCGCCGGCACCGGCTGCGCAATGCCCTGCGTGATGCAGAGCAATCCAAGTACCGCCGATTTCTTACCCACGCTCCCTCCGCCGGTACTAACCGGATCAGGTTCAATGGGTTTGCCGGTGCGCGTCCAAGGGGACGCAGCCGGCATCTCAGGCCCTCAAGGCCACCCCAGCAAGTGCTAAGCTATTACTTTATGCGGCTGATGGCAATTTCAGTGCCCGGCGAGGCGCATTACCGCCCCGATCAGTCCGCCCGCAATCAATACGACCGTGGGCAAAAAGGTGAGGCCGAAGCCCGGGCCGCGTTTTGCGGGGTCCTTGACATAGTTGGCGGCGTACACTTGGCGGCCGATCAGGTAGAGCACTCCCAGGCCCGCTGCCCAGAGGGGGTTGAAATAGCTGCCGAACAGATACAATCCGGGCACAAAAGCAATCAACTGTTCCAAGGTATTCTGTTGAACGCGAAAATGCCGTTCGAACATCTCATTTCCGGTGATTGCGGGAGCTTCAACTCCATACTTCGAGCGTGCGCCGGCGACCTGGAAGCCGAAAACGATGAATTGCAGAAGTGCGAGCGCAGTCACGATATCGATATAAGCCATGGATGTCCTCCCTTGTTGTTGAATTCTAGCACTCCGTCGGCGCTTGCCTTCCGGCAAGCTCGGCGTATCCCTATGGCACTCGAGGCACGAGATCCGCAATGAGCTTACCCCGCAAGTCCACTCGTTCCGGTACCCGCGGCTACGCGCACTTGGTCGAGGTCAATGTTCCGGTGGCGCGAGTCTGGCGCGGCCTGACCGACCCAGCTCTGGTTCGTATCTGGTCGGGAGAAGACGCGGAGATCGATGCGCGCGAGGGCGGCCTTTACCGCATCGGCAAGCACCAGGCGGGCCGCGAGGCGCACATCGATATTTTCGATGTGAATCGCCGGCTGCGGCTGATCTATCTGAGCGGTCCCGGCTTGGCGACCTGCGAGAGCGCCGTCGTGGATGATTTCCTGCTCGACGTGCGCAAGGGTGAAGGCACCACGTCGCTGCGGTTGCTCGGTTCGGGGGTTCCGGAGGCGCCTGCGTGGGACCAGACCTACCTGCGCATGAGGATGGGATGGGAGCGTTTCATGGCGCGCATCAAAGTGGCGCTCGAAAGTCCGCCGCCGCGCAAGCAACCGCGCGCGGAGCCGAAGGACCCGCCGCTGCCGGGATTGGATTACTGACAGGGGAAGGCCGAATGCTCGGTTTCTTCATTCGCGCAATCGTAGTCGCTCTCGGTTTGTGGCTGGCGACATTGTGGGTGCCGGGCGTCTACATCGACAGCCCTTCGACATTGATCCTCGCAGGCGTGCTGCTGGGAATCGTCAATTCCATCGTACGGCCGATCGCCATCGTGCTGACTCTGCCGATGACCATCATCACTCTCGGATTCTTTCTGCTGGTGATCAACGCCGGGATGGTGGCTCTGGTCGCGTGGATGCTGCCCGGGATGCATATGACGGGCTTTTGGGCCGCGTTCTGGACTGCAGTGCTCGTGAGTCTGGTGAGCATGGTGGGTTCATGGTTCGTGGGACCCAGGGGCAAAATTGAAGTGATCGTCAAGCGCCGCTAGCCGCAACTATTAATTACGGAAAAGTTCGAAGAAGGCTGGATCAGATAGGTGTTTTCCGGAGCGTGAAAAACAGGGCTCGGCGCATGCGCCGAGCGGGTTCGCCAGGGGTAGGACGCATGCGTCCTACGGGTGGCCACGGATGGCCACCCAGGGCTTGCGCGAAGCAAGGAGAGCGTAGCGCAATGGCCACCCAGGGCTTGCGCGCAGCAGGGACTGCGTAGCGCAATGGGTTCACGGCGGTCCGGAAAATACCTATCTGATCCAGCCTTCGTGCACGAGAATACTTTTCGCTCATGAATAGTTCCGTCTAGGGCCGACGCGGCGGCTCACTGCGTCTTTGGTTCGGCGAGCGTTTTCGGGTCGGTGAGGCTGCCACCGGGCAGCGTCAAAATGCACACTGCGATGATGATTACAGCCATGCCGGCGAGCTGCAGGTTCGACAAATGCTCGTCGAGAAACTGCCAGCCGAGAAAGGTCGCAATGGCCGGATTCACGTAACCGTAGGTGCCGATCAGCGCCGGCGCTGCGTTGAGGCTCAGCCAACCATAGGCGGTGTAGGCCAGGCACGAGCTGAAGAACGTGAGATAGCAGAGGGCCGCCAAGCCGGGCAGATTCGGCGTAAAGTGCGCTAGATCGCCATGCGCAACGGCAACGGTCAGCAGCATGAGCCCGCCCATGCACATCTGCATCGCCATGAACATGAGCGAACTCAAGCTCGTGTCGATACTGCGGTAATACAGCGTGCCGAGCGCCCATGCGCAGCACGCGGTGAGCGCGCCCGCTTGCGCCAGCACGCTCGTTGCGCGCAGGTCCCCTTTCGGAATCAGCATCAAGGCCGTGCCCGCAAATCCGATGACCATGCCGAGCACGGCCCAGCGGGTCAGCGGGTGACCGCGGCGGCCGAAAACACCCAACCCCGCTATCCAGAATGCCGCCGTGCCGTTAAGCAGGGCCGACTGATTGGACGGGATGTAGTGAATCGCCCAGGTGTTGAGTCCGTTGCTGGCGAACACCATGAAGAATCCGGCAATGAGCACGTGGCGCCACTCGATCAAGCGGCGGGGATATGGATGGCCGCCCCAGAAGCGCGCCAGCAGCGCGAGCAAGGTGCCCGCCGTGATGAATCGAATCGCGGAAAACAATGCGATCGGCAGATTGCTGACGGCAATTTTCGAGAACAAGAAGCTCGAGCCCCATACGAGGTAAATGGTGCCGAGGCACAGCATGAGCTTCGCTGAATGGCGGGGATCGCGCATGGGGCTGTGATCAGACGCTGAACGGCGGATTTTAAGCGGGGCGACGCGGAGTTCCGGCGCGAAATACCCAATAACAAATACCCAAGAGGATGGCCGCCGCCCACCACTTGCCGCCGGGCACTTCGGCGCTCGACGCCAGTACGTCCGGGTTATTGCTGACCCAGATGCACATGGCAATGAATATCCCCACCAGCGCTTCGCCGGTAATCAAACCAGCCGCGAACAACATGCCGTTTTGCTTGAGCTTTTCATGATCGCCGCCCACGTTGTGCCCAAGGTGCCAGCGGTCGACCAGCTCCGCGACGATGCCGCCCGCCAGAATGGGCGTCGACACATCGAGCGGAAGATAGATCCCCACAGCGACCGCCAGCACGGGTGCGCTCCAGCGCGAGCCGCGGCGCTTGAGGTATAAATCCAAGACGATGATCAAGGCGCCGATCGCGGCGCCGATCGCAAGCATGCCGCTCGGCAAGGTGCCGCCGAACATGCCCTCCGCAACCGATCTCACCAGATTCGCTTGCGGCGCCGGCAAAGCCTTGACTCCGGGATGCGCCGGCTCGCCGATGCCATAGGCAAATTGCAGAACATTCATCACCGGGGCCATCACGGCCGCGCTCGCGAGCACGCCGACGCCGAGCATCACCTGTTGACGCCAGGGCGTCGCGCCGACCAGCTGTCCCGCCTTGAGATCCTGCAGGTTATCGCCCGCCACGGCGGCCGCGCAGCACACCACGGCGCCGATAAACACAACAGCGACGGCTCCGATCGAGGAGCTGCCGCCGAGCATCCACATCAGCACGAGAGAGGCGAACAAAATCGTGCAAATCGTGATGCCCGACACGGGGTTGTTCGACGATCCGACGAGGCCCGCCATGTACCCGCTGACCGAAGAGAACAAAAAACCCGCGACGACCATGATCACGGCCATCGCCACGCTGACGCCGATGCTGCCGACCACCGCATGGTAGAGCAGAAACAGCGGCACCACGAACAACGCGATACACATCAGTACCGCACCCATCGGCAGGTCACGCTCCGTGTCGGGCACGACGGAGCCGCGCGCGCTGACTTTCAGGCCGCTGCGGATCGCCGACCACAGGGACTTGCGCAACGACCACAGCGCCCATAATGCACCGGTCAGCATACAGCCCACGCCGATGTAGCGAACCTGGGCGCGCCAGATTGCGAATGCGGCATCCTCGGGATCGAGGCCGATCAGCTTGGCGCTCAACGCCGGGTCGTGCTGCCAGAAGTAGGCGTTATACAGCGGTATCGCGAGCCACCACGAAAACAGCCCCCCCGCCGCGATCAAGACCGCAACATTGAGTCCGACGATATAGCCGACGCCGAGCAGCGCAGGAGAAAAGCCATAACCGAAGAAGGCAATACCGCGCTCGCCGACGAAACTTTTGATGGTGAAGGTCTCCGGCAAATACCGCAGTCCCGATGTGATGAATTTGAATGCGCCGCCGACGATCGCCGCCAAGGCGAGAAATTTGGCTCCCACGGCCGGATTAGCGCCCACCTTGAGCACCGCCGCGGCAGCGACGCCTTCGGGAAACAGCAACTTTTGGTCGATGATCAACGTGCGGCGCAACGGCACGGAAAACAACACCCCCAGCAAGCCGCCCAGGCCGACGATCGTCAAAGTCCACCCGTAATCGAAACGCGTCCAGTGATGCAACAGGATGAGCGCAGGCAAGGTGAAAATCGCGCCGGCGGAAATCGAAGCACCGGCCGAAGCGCCCGTTGCCACGATGTTGTTCTCGAGAATATTCGGCCGGCCAAATAGCGGCAGCACCGCCATCGAGATCACGGCGGCGGGGATTGCGGTGGCCACGGTGAGACCGGCGAACAATCCGACATAGGCGTTGGCGGAGGCCAGGATGACCGTCAGGATGAGCGAGAGCACGATCGCCTTCAACGTGAGCTGCGGCGCGGGTGTCATTGCACGTCGCCCATCAGTTTCTTCACGGGGTGGCTGACGGCCAGGAGCACGGCGCCCAGGCCCACAGCGAAGTACACGATGTGCATGTACTGCCCCGGCATGGCGGCGATGTTGTTGGCGTCGAATTCGCCCGCTATCAGTCCGGCCGCGAGATTACCCAGCGAGAGCGACAGGAACCACATTCCCATCATTTGACCGACGAAACGCTTTGGCGCCAACTTAGTCACGTAGCTCAAGCCCACGGGACTCAAACAAAGCTCGCCGAAGGTGTGCAGCAAATAAGTCAGGATCAGCCAATAGGGCAGCACCTTTGATCCGCCGGCCACAATGGCCGCCGCCGCCGCCATGACGAGAAACCCGGAACCCATCAGCATCACGCCGAGGGCGAATTTCGCGGGGGCCGACGGGTTCATGTTGCGTTTGGCCAAGGCGATCCAAGTCCAAGCGAACGCCGGCGCGAATGCAATGACGAACGTCGGATTGAGCGATTGAAACCAACCGGCCGGAATGACGAAGTGGATCCCTCCGAGCGTCCGATCCGTATAGCGCTCGGCAAACAGATTGAGCGATGAGCCCGCTTGCTCGTACCCCGACCAAAACAGCGCGCTACCCAGGAACAGCACGACGATGACGACGGCGTGCCTGCGCTCTTCGGCAGTTAAATTCGCCGCGAAGAACAAGTAGCCGAAGTAAAGCACAGCGATGCCGACGATCACCACGCTGGTGCCCTGCGCCAGAGTCACCGGATCCAAGGCGACCCAGCCCAAGCTGCACGCCGCCAGTGCAAGCGCGGACAATCCGACTGCGAGCCACAGGCGCAGCCATTGGCTGCTGCGGCCGGCGCCGGCCGAGGCGGGCGCCGCGAATTTACCGGCATTGCCCAGATACCGCCGAGTGAAGTGGTACTGCAGCAGCCCCAGTGCCATGCCGATGGCGGCCGCGGCGAAACCTGCGCGGGGACCAAAGTATTCCTGAGCTTCGCCGGTGACAAACGGTCCGAGCGTGGCGCCCAAGTTGATTCCCATGTAAAACACGGTAAAGCCCGCGTCGAGCCGCGCCCCGCCTTCCGGATAAAGATCCGCGACCATGGCGCTGACGTTCGGCTTCAGCAATCCGACCCCGAGCACGATCACCACCAGCCCGAGATAGAAGCCGCGCGGGCTCGTGGACGTCGCGAGCAGCGTGTTGCCGAGCGTAATACCCAATCCGCCGATCAGCACGGCGCGGCGCGCACCGATCAATCGATCGGCGATCCAGCCGCCCGGCAGCGCGATCAGATAGACCCCGGCGGTATACAGACCATAAATTGCGGTCGCCGTTTTGTCGTCGATGCCGAAACCGCCGGAAGATACCTGAGCGACCAGGAACAGCACCAGCACGGCACGCATGCCGTAGTAGGTGAATCGTTCCCACATCTCCGTGAAGAATAGGGTGGCGAGGCCGCGCGGATGACCGAAAAACGTTGCTCTCAAAGGACGCCTGTCTGAGTATTCCGCTCGAGCCTAGGCCGCATTATTCACGAACGATCGCTTTCCATTTGCTTTGTTCATGAATTAATTAGGCTAAGCTCCGGCTTTGCGCTCGGCTTCTTCCGCTTCTTGTTTAGCGCGCGCCGCAATTTTATCTTTGAGCAGCAATCCCGCCATGATGATCCCTATTTCGTAGAGCAAATACATCGGAACAGCCATCGCGCTTTGTGAAACCGCGTCGGGTGGGGTCACGAAGGCGGCAAAGATGAATATCCCGAGCAACACGAATCCACGGTTTTTCTTGAGCGTCGCTAGTCTCACGAAGCCCGTCCACACCAATAATACAGTAGCCACGGGCACTTCGAAGGCCACGCCGAAGGCAAGCAGCAGGATCATGACGAAATCCAGGTAACTTCCCATGTCCGTCATCATCTGCACGCCCTTGGGCGTGGTGGCGACGAAAAAGCTCAGCATCACCGGAAACACCACGTAATAGGCGAAGGCGGCGCCCAAATAGAACAGCAGGATGCTGGAAATCAGCAGCGGCACGGCGAGCTTCTTCTCGTGTCGGTACAGACCCGGCGCGACGAACGCCCACGCCTGATACAGCACGAAAGGCATGGCGATACCGATGGCGAGGACGAGCGCCAGCTTGAAGGGCACCGTGAAGGGAGCGACGACGCTGGTCGCGATCAGGGTCGCCCCGGGAGGCAATTTGTGTTTCAGCGGCTCCGCGACGAACGTGAACAGCGGATTCATGTACATCGCGCACGGAATGAAGCAAATGCCGACCGCCAACATCGCTTTGAGCAACCGATCGCGCAGTTCCAGCAGGTGCGAGATCAGCGTCCCTTCGGCGAGCCCTTCGGGTTCGCCCTCTGGCTCACTCATTGGGTAGTTTGCTGCGGATCGATGGTCGCGGACTGTTCCGGCGCATGCGCCGCTGGCGGCGCGGAGGGAACCTGCGCCAGCGGCGACGGGGACGCGGCAGGCGCGGGTGCGGCAGGCGCGGGTGCGGCAGGCGCGGGTGCGGCAGGCGCGGGTACCGCGATCGGCGACGGACTCAACGGGGGCTGGCTGACCCTGCTATCGGGTTTCGTTTGCTCTCTCAACAGTTCTTCGGCGTTCACCTCGCGTTCCAGCTGCTCGCTCAGTTGCCGCGCCATCAGGCGCGCGCGGCCCATCCAGTTGCCGACCCGGCGCGCAACTTTGGGAAGCCGCTCCGGCCCGAGCACCACCAGTGCTATAGCCGAAGTGAGCAGGATCTCCGAGAACCCGAAATCAAGCATGTATGCAACATCAGGCGTTCGTCTTGGGGGGCGCCTTGATCTCGGCTTCGCGCGCCGCGGATGCACCGGCGCCCGGCGTGGCGACGCCCGGCTCGAAGTCGGCATCCTTCTCCTGCTTCAGCTGCTTGAGCTTTTCCTGCGACTCGCCTGACTCACCCTCGTTCATGGCTTGCTTGAAGCCCTTGACCGCGGCGCCCAGGTCCGTACCGATCGAGCGCAATTTCTTGGTGCCGAAAATCACCAATGCAATCAAAAGAATGACCAGTAACATTTTTGAATCGAACATGTCGCTTCTCCGTCCCCGACGTCCAATGATACGCCAAAGACATTATGACATCTGACCGCAAGCCGCCGATGCGCGTTCGGTCGCATTTGGGCTTGGCTCGAAAATTAACTCTCCAGCCAGAAAGTCACGGGTCCGTCGTTCGTGAGAGACACCTGCATATGGGCGCCGAACACGCCGCTCAAGACGCGCGGGTGCTGCTTGCGCGCAGCCGCGACCAGGGCGCAATACAAGCGGCTGCCCTGCTCCGGGGGCGCCGCGGTGGAGAAGCCGGGCCGCAGGCCATGACGCGTATCGGCCGCCAGCGTGAACTGTGGCACCAGCAGAAGATCTCCGTCGATCTGACGCAAACTGAGGTTCATCTTCCCCCCTTCATCTGCAAACACGCGATATTTGAGCAGACGGCTGAGAAGCCGAAGTGCGCTTGTCTCGTCATCCGCGGGCCGAACCCCGACCAGCACCAACAGGCCCCGCCCGATCGACGCCGTGAGCTCGCCGGCAACATGGACACGCGCGTCTGTGACGCGCTGCAACAATGCGATCACCTCAACGCTCGCCCATGGCGTGTGCGCCCGCGGTGGCGCAGAGTGCTCGGAAGCCTGCGGCCACGAAGGGAGCCAAGCGCTCGTGCACGCTGTCCAGATCCGAGGACTTGCATAGTCCGCCCGACAACCGGTCGATGCGGCCGGTTTCGGCGAAGGTCAGCGTCAGCGCGCCGGTCAGGAATTGATATCCCCAATAAATCTCGCGCGCCGTGCAGCCGGGCAGCGCTTCGCGCAGCACGGCGATGAACTTCTCCACCAATGGATCGAAATATTGAGTCATCAATATCGGTCCCCACTCGGGAGAATTGTTGACCTGTGCCACCAGCGCAAAGTAGCTTTTCCAGCCCGGGCCGCCGCGCGCCGAGCGTTCCAACAAGGGGTAAGTAAAGGCATTGACGATCTCCTCGAGCGTCGGTGTGCCGGGTAATGCGGCGCGGCGCACGTCCTCCAGCATGGCGAGGCGCTCCGGGTTCAGCAGCTCGGCGCGGCGTTGAAACACGGCGGCGAACAGCTCGCGCTTGCCGCCGAAGTGGTAGCTGACCAGGGCGACATCGACTTCCGCGGCCTGGGTGATGTCGCGCACCGAAACCCCGTAGAAGCCGTGACGAGCGAACAATCGCTCCGCGGCGTCGAGAATTCGGACCTTGCCGGGTCTGGCTCCGGCCCGTTTTTTGCTCGTTTTTTTGCGCCGGCCGACCATGCCATTCATTCTCCAGACCGCGGCGGCGCCGCGAGCCTACACCACCTCAAGATTGGCATAAGACAGCATCAGCCACTTCGTGCCCTGCCGCTCGAAATTCACCTGGATGCGGGCCTGCGGACCGTTGCCCTCGAAATTGAGCACTACCCCGTCGCCGAATTTCGAATGTCTCACTCGGCTCCCCATCCGAAACCCCACGGGCGGCGATTCCTCGAGGCTTGGGCGCTTGACATAGACTGGCCGGGATACCTGTAAGCGCGGCCGAATTTCCTCCACCAATTGCGCCGGTAGTTCGTTGATAAATCGAGACGGTTGGCCGTACTGGTCCACGCCGTACAGCCGGCGCTGTTCGGCATACGTGATATAGAGCTGGCGCATCGCGCGCGTCGCGCCGACATAGCATAACCGGCGCTCCTCCTCGAGGCCCGCCAGATCGGCGACCGAGCGCTGGTGGGGAAACAGGCCGTCCTCCATGCCGGCGAGAAATACCACGGGGAATTCCAAGCCCTTGGCCGAGTGCAAAGTCATCATTTGCACGCAATCGTCGTAAGGATCCGCTTGGCCCTCGCCCGATTCCAGCACGGCATGGGCGAGGAAGGACTCGAGCGGCTGCATGTCGGTTTCGCCCTCCGGCGAGAATCCCCGCGCCGCGCTCACGAGCTCCAGCAGATTCTCCACACGCCCTTCGCCGCGCTCGCCCTTCTCCTTCTTGAAGTGTTCTATCAGGCCGCTCGCGCGGATGACGTGATCGACCTGTTCGTGCAGTTCCAATCCGCGGATTTCCCCGGCCAGCTTGTCGATGGTCACCGAAAAACTCTGCAGCGCCTGCGTTGCCCGCTGCGCAAGTCCGCTTTGCACGCACATTCCCGCCGCGCTCCACAGCGACGTGCCGCTCGAGCGCGCAGTGTCGCGCAGAAGATCGAGCGTCTTCGCGCCGATGCCGCGCGGCGGCAAATTTACCACCCGTTCGAAAGAGGTATCATCCGCGCGGCTCGCAACCAAGCGCAGGTACGCGAGCGCGTCCTTGATCTCGGCGCGCTCGAAGAATCGCAATCCGCCATACACGCGATACGGCATCCGCGCGTTCAGGAAAGCTTCCTCGAAGACCCGCGACTGGGCGTTTGAGCGGTACAGCACCGCCACTTCGCGCCGGACTCCGCCGCGCTCCACCCATTCGCGGATCCGATTCACGACAAAGTCCGCCTCATCGCGCTCGTTGAAAGCGGCGTACAGTTTGACGCGCTCCCCGTCCTCACCGCTGGTCCACAGCGTTTTGCCGAGACGGCCGGCGTTGTTGGCGATCAGGGCGTTCGCCGCTTTCAGGATCGTACCCGTCGAGCGATAGTTTTGTTCGAGCTTGTACAACACCGCCTGCGGGTAATCGCGGCGAAATTGCTGCAAATTCTCAACTCTTGCGCCGCGCCAACGATAGATGGATTGATCATCGTCGCCGACCACAAACGGCAGACCCGCCGGGCCGGCGAGCAGCGTGAGCCACTGGTACTGGATGGCGTTCGTGTCCTGGAACTCATCCACCAGGACATGACGAAAGCGGGTGCGATAATGCTGCAACAGACCCGCATTGTCGCGCCACAATTCATAGGCGCGCAGCAGCAGCTCGGCAAAATCCACGACCCCTGCCCGCTGACAAGCCTCTTCATAGGCCTGGTAGATCTTGATCAGCTGGCGGCGCGTCGGATCGTCCACATCCTTGATGTGCTCGGGCCTGATCCCCTCATCCTTTTGGGCATTGATGAACCAGAGAATCTCACGCGGCACCCAGCGCGCTTCGTCGAGATCGAGTGCCTTCAGCACCTTGCGCAGCAACCGCGCTTGGTCCTCCGAATCCAGGATCTGGAAGCTCTGCGGCAGGCCCGCTTCGCGCCAATGTAAGCGCAGCAGGCGGTGGGCGAGCCCGTGAAAGGTCCCGATCCACAGCGCCCCGCCGGAATACCCGAGCAGCGTTGCGATGCGGCTGCGCATTTCCGCGGCGGCTTTATTGGTGAATGTGACCGCAAGAATGCTGTGGGGCGATGCACTCTCGACTTGAATCAGCCACGCAACCCGATGAACGAGCACTCGGGTCTTGCCGCTGCCCGCCCCCGCCAAGACCAGCGCCGGAACAAGCGGTGCGGTCACCGCCCGTCGCTGAGCGTCGTTCAGACCATCGAGAAGGTTAGATACATCCATAAGGGCGCGGATTGTACTGCAGACGGTCGTCTGCGAATGCCCTGCCAATCAAGTCTCAGCTTTCCATTTGCGTTGTTCGTGAATTAATTCGGCTAGGCGGCGCGCCGGCTGCCCTCCTCGGCAAACTCGACGAGCGCGATGACCAGCGACAGCACGACCGGGCCGAGTATGATGCCGATGACGCCGAAGGCGGGGACGCCGCCCAGCACGCCGACGAAGACCGCCAGCCCCGAAATTCTCGCTCGTCCGGAAATCAACATCGGCCTGAGCACATTGTCGATTCCTGCGAGCATCAATCCCCACACCAGCATGAATATCGCAAAACCCCAGCGTCCCTCATAGAACAGCCAACACACCGCGGGGAGCCACGCGAATGTGGCGCCGCCGACGGGAAACATCGACACCAGCGCCACCAACACACCGAATACCACGGGTGCGGGCAGCCCGGAAATGGCGAATCCGACTCCCAGCAGCAAGCCCTGCATCAAGGCCGTTATGGTGGTGCCGAACACGATGGCCCGCGTCACGGCGCTCAACTGGCGGAACAGACGGTCCTTTCGCACCTCGTCCAGCGGGATGAGCACGCGCGCACGAGCCCACATCGCATCGCCGTCAGACAGAAAAAAGAACAAGAGAGACAACATGATCGCAAACCCGACGAGCGAGCCGAGCGCACCGAGGAAAAACGCGCCGCCCGAACTGGCGGCGCGCTGCGCCACCTCCTGCGAAGCCGAGATCACCCAGGATTGAACCTGGCCGGCGGATATTCCGGCGTGCGCTTCCAACCACGAGTTGGCGCGGGCAAACATGGGAAACTGCTGCAGATCCGAGGGACTCTTGATGTCCAGTTGCCGCGTCCACTGTTGCACCTTTTGCACCAGCGCGGAAATTTGCGCCACGAACTCGATCGAACAGAGCGCTCACCGGCAGCAAAATGGTGATGGGGGTGAGAATGGTCAGGAGCCCTGCGGCTCGAGCGTTGCCGTGCAGGCGGCGCCGCATCCGCAGATTCAGCGGATACAGCAGAAATGCCAGAAACGCAGCCCAAGTCGTAGCAACGAAAAACGGCTTGAAAATCAGAATGAGCGCATAACCCAGGAGGGCCGCCACCACCAGCGCGAAGACCCGCGGATAAAAATTCGATGCGGCGGCAGGCATGATGCAATGCTAACACCGGCCTGCACGTGCCGGTGACCTTCAAGGCGCCGGTGGCTCCTCAAACCTGGCCGAGTCGCGTAGCATGGTGTGCCGCCGCCGGCCGTGAGATGTCTGGAATGACAACGATAAAGGTCAACAATCAGCTGCTTCACGTCGACGCAGCGGCCGACACGCCGCTGTTATGGGTGTTGCGCGATCACCTCGCGATGACCGGAACGAAATACGGCTGCGGGATGGCGCTGTGCGGTGCTTGCACCGTGCACATCGAGGGCGTGGCGATGCGCTCTTGCGTTTTGCCGCTGCGGGCTCTTGAAGGGAAAACCATCACGACGATCGAGGGGCTATCACCAAGCCGCAGTCACCCGGTGCAGCGAGCCTGGATCGAACTCGACGTGCCGCAATGCGGATATTGCCAGTCCGGGCAAATCATGTCCGCAGCGGCGCTGCTACGAAGCAATCCCGCCCCCAGCGACGCCGATATCGACGCCGCGATGGCCGGCAACATTTGCCGCTGCGGCACCTATTCGCGAATTCGTCAGGCAATTCATCGAGCCGCCGAGTTGCAGCGGCTGGATCCGCCCTCTTGAGCGCACAATCGCAAGACCCCGGTCGGCGCGATTTTTGTAAACGCACCGCTGCCGTTGGCGGCGGCCTGGTGCTCGCATTGACGCTGCCGGCATTCGGCGGCCGCGGCCAGTCGCGAGCACCTGCGGCCGGCGGCCAATTGAACGCGTGGCTCAAAATTGCTCAAGATAACTCCATCACCGTCCTCGTCGACCGCTCGGAAATGGGACAGGGCGTCTACACCTCGTTGCCCACGCTGCTGGCTGAAGAGCTTGAAATCGATTTGGCACGGATCAGCGTCATCGCCGCTCCGGTCGGGGATGCGTATATAAACGCCCTCAACGGCGGTCAAATCACCGGTACCAGCAACAGCGTACAGGATGCATGGGAGAAGCTGCGCATCGCGGGAGCGCAGGCGCGCAGCATGTTGATTGCGGCGGCTGCGAAAGCGTGGCGAGTCGATCCGGCCGAATGCCGCGCCACGAATGGCGTCGTCACGAACGCTCGCGGCAAAACCTTCACCTACGGCGAACTCGCCGCCGCTGCCGCCAATATACCGGTTCCCAAGGAGGTCAAGCTCAAGCCCAAGGCCGAATTTCGTCTGATCGGCACCTCGCAGCCGCGGCTCGACACGCCGGGCAAGGTGGACGGCAGCGCCCAATTCGGACTGGACGTCAAACTGCCCGGGATGCTGTATGCGGCGCTGGCGCAGAGCCCGGTGCTGGGCGGTAAAGCCGTGTCGGTCGATTCCTCGGCGGCGGAGCGGATGCCGGGCGTGCGCCGCGCGCTGTCCACGGCCGGCGGCGTGGTCGTGGTGGCGGAGCATTTTTGGCAGGCCCTCAAGGCGCGCAATGCATTGAAGATCACATGGGACCCCGGCGCCAATGTGCGGCTCGACAATGCGGCCATTCACGCCGCGCTCAAGCAAGCGGCCGACACGAACCGGGGATTGGTCGCACGGCGCGAGGGCGACGTCGCGGCCGCGCTTAAAGGCGCGCAGCGCACGCTCGAGGCTGTTTATGAGTTGCCGTTGCTGGCGCACGCGACCATGGAGCCCATGAATTGCACCGCCGACGTAAAAGCCGATGGCTGCGATTTATACGTGGGCACTCAAGTGCAACAGAGTGCGCAGGCGGCGGCTGCGGCCGCTGCCGGGCTGTCAGTCAATCAGGTCAACGTCAACACAACGTTGATCGGCGGCGGATTTGGCCGCCGCTTGGATGTCGATTTCATTCCCGCGGCAGTCGAGGCGTCGAAAGCGGTCGGGGCGCCGGTGAAGCTGATCTGGACGCGCGAAGACGACATGACCCACGACACCTACCGGCCGCCGGCGCGGGAAGAAGTCAGCGCCGGACTCGACGCGCGCGACAAGTTGGTCGCCTGGAGACTACATATCACGAGCCCGTCGATCACCGCGCGCGCTGACCCGACCAATAAGGATCCCTTCGATTCCGTGGTTGAATATGCCGCCAACTATCCCTACGGCGTGCCGAATTTCGCCCTCACCTATTCGCGCCGGGAAATCGGCATCGACGTGGGCTACATGCGTTCCGTCAGCCACGCGCCCAACTGCTTCGTGATCGAGAGTTTCATGGACGAAGCGGCGGCGGCGGCGGCGAAGAACCCGCTGGACTTCCGGCTGGAGCTGCTCGCGGCGAAGCCGCGCCATGCGCGCGTGCTGCAAATGGCGGCGCAGCGCGCCGGATGGGGTCGCGCACCCCCGGGACGCTTTCAGGGGCTCGCGCTGATGGAGGGCTATACCACTCATTTGGCGCAAGTTGCCGAGATTTCCGTGGCTGGCGGGGAACTCAAAGTGCACAAGATCACCTGCGTCGTCGACTGCGGCCAAATGGTCAATCCGCGCATTGTCGAATCGCAAATCGAAAGCGGCATTGTGTTCGGGCTATCGGCAGCGCTCTGGGGCGAGGTCACGATCACCGGGGGCCAAGTGCAACAGACCAATTTCAATGCGTATCGAATTCTGCGCAGCAACGAATTGCCGGAACTCGACGTACATCTGCTGCCGAGCGATGCGCCGCCGGGCGGCATCGGCGAACCCGCAGTGGCGCTGGTCGCGCCGGCGATCTGCAATGCGATATTTGCGGCCACGGGCGCTCGCCTGCGAAGCCTGCCGATCGCGGCGCACGCGCTGCTTTAATTCGTGCCCCACATGCGTGAGAGCACGCCGTCACGCGCAACGAGCCCATGGTAGAGCGCAAACAGGATATGCCCCACCACCAGCGTGGAAAACACATACGCCAGCGCATGGTGCGTGCCGTTCAACAACCCGTAGAGCACCTTGTCGTCCGGTCCCCAGGGCGGCAACTGCACCTGGTTCAGGAAGCGGATTCCGTGTTTGCTGAAGTTCGACGCGAGGTAGCCGGAGAGCGGCATGCCAACCATACAGACGTAGAGCAAGAAATGACCGAACTTCGCCGCGCGCAATTGCCAAGCAACCAGGCCCCTGGGATAGGCCGGAGGCTGATGGCGCAGGCGCCAGAGGAGCCGGGCGAGGATGAGCAGTGCAAGCAGCAGCCCCGTGGACTTGTGTAGATTAGTGGCAAGCGCACGAGCCGGCGTGCCGCGTTTGATCTCACCGAGAAACCATCCGAAAGCGAGCTGTAGCAGCACCGCCGCGCCAACGATCCAGTGAAGCGAAATCGCAACGCGGTCGTATCGATTCTGCGAAACACTGGGCATCGATTCGATAATAACCGATCCCTGCGGCGCAGTGCGAGACCGTCGCACAACGGGTGAGCTTTGCGACACACCCAGACCGAACTATTCATGAACGATCCGCATTCTCGTGCAACAAGGCTGGATCGGATAGGTATTTTCCGGACCGCCATGAATCCGTCCGTGGAGGCTGCGGGAAAAACTTGCGACGCGATGCAATCCTGCATCGCTGCAAGCCGGGGTTCGCCATTGCGCTGCGCTGTCCCTGCTTCGCGCAAGCCCGGGGTGGCCATCCGTGGCCACCCGTGCGACGCATGCGTCGCACCCCTGGCGAACCCGCTCGGCGCATGCGCCGAGCCCTGTTTTTCACGCTCCGGAAATACCTATCCGATCCAGCCTTTTTCCAGCTTTTCTGTCGTTCATGAATAGTCCCGGCCTAGGCCCTCGGCTGTGGCGCCTCCGGCTGTGGCGCCCCCGGCCAAAGTGAGCGCAGCAGAGTCACCATGCTGATGACCAACAACGCCGCGCCGGCGTTGTGCAAGGTAGCCAAGGGCAACGGCACGCCCCGCAACACGGTTGCGATGCCGAGCGAGATCTGCAACAACACCGCGAGCAGCAGCAAACTGCCGGCGAACGCCAATCGCCCGCTCGCGGATCGGCGCACCACCAGGAACCCGAGGCTGATCAGGCTCACGCCGGTAATAACGGCGCCGAGCCGATGCGTAAAGTGGATGGCGACTCGCGCCGGGTGGGCGAGTACGCCGCCCTCGTAATCGATGTCGAGGCCGCGCCACAGTACGAACGCGTCGCGGTAGTCCATGGGCGGCCACCACGAATTCTGGCACGTCGGAAAATCCGGGCAGGCCACCGCCGCATAGTTGCTGCTGGTCCAGCCGCCGAGGGCAATTTGCAGGATCAATACGATGAGGCCGCCCACGGCAAATTTACGCAAATCCAATTCGGCCGGCGTCAGCTGCTGCCGCTGCGGAGAAAGCGAGAGCCACAACAACAAGCCCAAGGTCGACAGGCCGCCCAACAGGTGCGCGGTTACGATCAGGGGTTTCAAAAGCAGCGTCACGGTCAGCGCGCCCAGAGCACCCTGCGCACAGACGACCATGAACAGAAGGGCAACCGGCAAGAGCGGTTGACCGGGATCCTTGCGGCGCAGCCACGACCAAACGAACAGGCTCGCGATGACGGCGCCCAGAGTCGTGGCGAAGTAGCGATGCACCATTTCGTGTAGGGCTTTGGGGGAGCGGTGGTCGGTCTGTGGGTAGAGGTGTCCGTAGCAGCCCGGCCAATCCGGACACCCGAGGCCGGCATCCGTGAGTCGCACCCACGCGCCGAGCACGACTACGCACGCGGCCAGCAATGCGCCTACACAAGCCAGACGTCTGAACCAGCGCAAGCGCCGTCCGGCGCATTCGACGCGATCTGTGTCGCGTGATGGCGCGGTCGTGGAAGGGGGTGAAGCGGCCGCATTCATGAGCCGCGCCGCGTCGGCAGTTGGCGTTTCACGTCCTCCAACGAAATGCTGCTGCCTGCGGTGCCCGGCCGGCGCGCGGCCGCGGCGGGGGCCCACGCCTGTCCGAACACCACTTCGTACGTGGCGGGCAGCCGCCCGTCATGGCGGTGCATCTCGTACGCCGCTTGCATTGCGGCGAACTTGCGCGGTCCGGTGAGGCCCTTGAGCCTCCCGGCCGTGGCGTTGCGCGCGCCGACCGCTTTGAGATCGGCGGCCAGCCCTCGCACGTCGATATAAGTCAAGGTGTAGCGCTCCACATCGAGCACCGGCGCGGCGAAACCGGCGCGCAGCAGCGCGTCGCCGATATCATGCATGTCGATAAACGGATGGACCCGGCTATAAGAATCCACCTGCGCCCACGCGGCGCGCAACTCCTTCAACGTGTCGGGCCCCAGACTCGTAAAGCTCAAGAGACCACGCGCCGCGAGCACCCGGCGAAATTCCGCGAACACGGCATCCGGATCGCTCCACGGCAGCAGAAAATTGCTGAGAATGAGATCGACGCCGCCGTCCTTGAGGGGCAGCCTCACGGCGTCCGCGCAAACTCTGGCGAACGGCCGGAACCACGATTGCTGGCCTGCGGCGGCGCGCAGCATGCCGAGCGAGAAGTCCGCTGCGAGCACTTGGGCTCGCGGATAGCGGCGCTTCAGCGCTCGGCTGGCATGGCCGGTACCGGCGCCCACGTCGAGTATGACTCGCGGCACCACCGCGGTCAGATCGAGGCGGTCGAGCAGGAGATCGCGCACTTCGCTTTGCAGCACGGCGGCGGCATCGTAGGTCGTGCTCGCGCGATCGAAAGAACGCCGCACCCATGCGGTATCGAGAGTGTATGCGCCCCGCTCCTCGCTCATGCACGGGAGAACTGGTAGTTGAGGAGAATGCCGATGAAGACCGACATGCCGAAATAGTGATTATTGAGGAACGCCCGAAAGCAAGCCGCGCGGTCGCGCGCGCGGATCAGCCACAGATGATGCATGAAGAATAGCGTGCCGGCGATCAAACCCGCGTAGTACCAATTTCCCATGTGCAGCATACGCCCGGCTAAATACAGGGACAGCAGGGTCATTGCCTGCAGCGCCGCAATGATGTGCCGATCCGAGTCACCGAACAGAATCGCGGTGGAGCGAACCCCGATTTTGAGGTCATCGTCGCGATCGACCATGGCGTAGATTGTGTCGTAAACCGTGACCCAGAGCATATTGGCGATCAGCAGCAGCAACGCGACTTTCGGCACGCGCTCGAGTTGTGCCGCGAACGCCATCGGGATGCCCCAGCCAAAGGTCACGCCCAGGTAAAGCTGCGGCACGGACAGGAAGCGCTTGACGAAGGGGTAGCTCACCGCCAGAAACGCCCCGGCCACCGCCAGCAGGAGGGTCAGCCGGTTCAGCTGCAGCGCCAAGACCAGCGCCGCCATGGACAGCACGGCGAACAAAGCCAGCGCCTCGATGGTCGATATGCGCCCGGCGGCCAGGGGCCGCTCCTTGGTGCGCTCGACATGCGGATCGAAGCTGCGATCGGCGTAGTCGTTGATCGCGCAGCCGGCGGATCGCATGAGCACCGTACCCGCAACGAAAATGATGAATAAATGCGGGTCTGGCTTGCCACGGCCGGAGATCCATACCGCCCACAATGTCGGCCACAGCAGCAACCAAATGCCGATGGGCCGGTCCAGACGCATGAGCCGTGCATAGTCCCGCAGCGTGCCGAGAAACTTGGGCAGCTCGTTCGTGGTCCACGGGTGAAAGCGTACTCGGTAGGCAAACCATCGCCAGCGCTGGGCGATCATTTCCCCCAATTCGACGCCAGAGCGCGGCAGCGGCACGCCCGGGCGGCCTCAGGAACCCGCGCCGCGGTCGCGGCCACCTGCAATACTCAGACAGGCTCCCGGGTGCGACCCATCGCAGGCAAAAATACTTCCTGTGCGAGCAGCGACGCGCCGCGCAACTGAATTCGCGAGCGCCGCGCCCACAAGCCGCGGGGCCTGAGATCCGCCTCGCGCAGTGCGCGCCCGGCTAACCGCTCATCGGCCGGCAGCCACGCAAACTCGTAGGAGCTGCGCTCCACGCCGGAAAGCTCGTTGAGCGTCTCACCCATGGACGAGTCGCCCAATTCAGCGAGCCATGGATGCATGCACAGCGTAGAGTCGGGAATGACGGTCTGCGCAAACACCCAAACCTGATCGCCGCAGCACAATTCGACTTCGCGAAAAAGTCCAGCATTATCGGCGGTGCGCAGCGCCGTCCGGAGCGCGCTGCTGAACAGCCCGGTCCACTGCTCAACCAGCCGTAAAACAAACCGCTCGCCCAATGCGGCCCGTAAGCGCTGCGTGAGCAGGCCTTTGCCGATGAGCCAGGGACGGAGCGGCGAGTCCACGTTGAATTGGCCCAGCCGTTCCGCCGGCAGCCACTGGATGGAATCGACTGGTCGTGCTTGGTTCGGTGTCATATGGGGCATTCTAACCGACCCGACCGTATTGCTCTGCATGTCCCACCCAGCGGCGGATCAGCGGCGCCACATGCTCGGGCCAATCGCGAAGCAGCGTGGCGGCGGCAATTTGCACGCGCGGTAACAGATCGGCATCGCGAATTAAATCGGCCACGCGCATCTGCGCCAATCCCGTCTGGCGCGTGCCAAGCAAATCGCCGGGCCCGCGCAATTCGAGGTCGCGACGCGCCACTTCGAAGCCGTCATTGGTGTGGCGCATGACGGCGAGTCGCTCGCGGGCGGGCGGCGACAAGGGAGCTCGATACAGCAACAGACAGGAGCTCGCATGCTGCCCGCGACCCACGCGTCCACGCAGCTGATGCAATTGCGCAAGCCCCAAGCGTTCCGCATTCTCGATGACCATCAGAGTGGCATTGGGCACATCGACCCCCACTTCGATGACGGTGGTCGCCACCAAAAGGTGGATTTCCCCCTCTTTGAAGCGGCGCATGGTGCGCTCCTTGGCCGTGGCCGGCATGCGTCCGTGCACCACGGCGACGGCGAGTTCGGGCAGCGCCGCGGCCAAGGCGGCGGCCGTATCCTCAGCCGCCTGATAGGGCATTTCCTCCGACTCATCGATCAGCGGACACACCCAGTAGGCCTGCCTGCCTGCGAGGCACGCGGTGCGAATGCGCATGACGACCTCGTCGCGTCGCGCATCGGCCAGCACCACGGTCTTCACCGGCATGCGTCCCGGCGGTAGTTCGTCGATGATCGAGACATCGAGATCCGCGTAGGCGGTCATCGCGAGGGTGCGCGGTATCGGCGTCGCGGTCATGATCAATTGATGCGGCTGTAGGCCGCCATACGCGCCCTTTTCGCGCAAGCTTAGGCGCTGATGCACGCCGAACCGATGCTGTTCGTCAACGATCACCAAGGCAAGCGCCGCAAACGCGACGCCTTCTTGAAAAAGTGCGTGTGTGCCGATGACGACCGGCGCCAAACCGTCACGAATGTCCGCCAGTACGGCGCTGCGCGCCTTGCCGGCTTGCCTCCCGGTCAACAGCGCCACCGAGACTCCCAGCGGTTCAAACCAGCGCCGGAAGTTGTGCGCGTGCTGATCGGCAAGCAACTCGGTCGGCGCCATCAGCGCGACTTGGCGGCGCATCTGCACAGCCTGCGTCGCGGCCAGCGCCGCGACGAGGGTCTTTCCGCAGCCCACGTCGCCCTGTACCAGGCGCAGCATCGGTTTCGCGAGTTCGAGATCTTGCTCAATTTCACGCAGCACTCGTTGCTGCGCCCGGGTCGGACGGAACGGCAGCGCGGAGAGCAACCCTGCTTTGAGCGAGCCATCGGTCGCAAGCGGCCACCCCGGATCGCGTTGTATTCGCTGCCGCAGGAGTTTGAGCGACAGTTGGTGGGCCAGCAATTCCTCGAACGCCAACCGCCGCTGTGCCGGGTGCCGCCAGTCGAGCAATAACTGCACCGGCGCGTCCGCCGGGGGCCGGTGCACGTACTGCAAGGCGTCGCGTAGCGTGGGCAGGCGTGAATCGGCGAGCACGGATGCCGGCAGCCAATCCTTGAGATCGCCTGCAGCGGTCTGGTCCAGCGCCATCCTGACCAATTGGCGCAGTCGTCCCTGGGTTATGCCCTCCGTGCCCGGGTAAATCGGCGTGAGGTGTTCGTCGGCAACATGAGCGGCATCTCGATCGATGCGTCGATATTCCGGATGCACGATTTCCAAGCCCTTGGGGCCGCGGCGCACCTCACCAAAGCAGCGGATACGCTCGCCGCGCGCCAGACCGTTCTGCTGCTGCGCCGTAAAATGAAAGAACCGCAGCGTCAGAAATCCGGAGCCGTCACCGATTCTGCAGAGCATTTGGCGACGGCCGCGAAACGCGATCTCCGTGAGCAGTACCTCGCCCTCGACCGCCGCCCGTTGCCCGGCGCGCAGCTCTCCCAGCGGGACCACGCGAGTGCGGTCCTCGTAGCGCAGCGGCAGCAGGAACAGCAAGTCCTGAGTGGTCTCGACGCCCAAGACGCGCAATCGTTCGGCGAGGTGTTCGCCGACCCCGCGCAGCACCGTCACCGGCTTCAAGTCGATCACAAGGCGACGATGCACTCCGCTTCGATCTGTGCACCGCGCGGCAGGGCCGCGACGCCGACGGCGGCGCGCGCTGGATAGGGCTCGCGAAAGAATTCGGCCATGATCTTGTTGACGAGAGCGAAGTGGGCAAGATCGATCAAATAGACGGTGACCTTCACGACGTCGTCGAGAGTTGCTCCCGCTGCCACGACGATCGCCTTCAAGTTCTGGAACACCTGGCGCACTTGCGCCTCCATGTCGCCGGTCACCAGTGCCTGGGTGGCAGGATCCAAGGGAATTTGACCGGATACCCAGATTGTGTTGCCGACGCGCGTGGCCTGCGAATAGACGCCGATGGCGGCCGGTGCCTTGGAGGTGGAAACGATTTGCTTGCTCATGTCTTAAGCGTACCTGTTGACTCGTTCGATGTCAGGTCAGCGTGCGGGTTACCCGCTGCACGTCCGGCATGCGACGAATGGTGCGGATGACACGCGCAAGGTGCTTGCGGTCCCGCACTTGCAGCTGGAATCTGAGAGAGGAACTGCTCACGTCGCGCTGTTCCAGCGACACTTGATCGATATTGGTTTCGGTGCCCGCGATACTGGACGCCACCGCCGCCAGCACTCCAACCCGATTGTTGATTTCCAGTTGGATCTCCGAAGTAAACAAGCGCCCTTGTGTTCCCTCCCACGCCACCGACAGCCATTTCTCGGGCTGCTTGCGATACTCGGCGAGATTACCGCAGTTCTGCCGGTGGATCATCACGCCGCGGCCGGCGCTCAAATACGCCATGATGGGATCGTTCGGGATGGGGAAGCAGCAGCGCGCATAGGTGACCAACAAGCCCTCGGTGCCGGCGATCATCAGCGGACCCGCGCTGCCGTGACTGCTCTCCCCGTCCGGCGCCGGCTGCAAACGCCGGGCAACCAGAGGCGCCAAGCGCTCGCCCAAGCCGATCTTTTCGTGTAGTTCCTCCGCGTCCTTCAAGTTGAGCTCTTTGACGACCGCGTCGATTTCTGCGGCAGGGATCTTCTTCAGGCTCAAGGAAAATTCCTCGAGTGCGAGGGAGAGCAGGCGCCGACCCAGCTCCGCCGCCTCGCCGCGCTTCAGGTTCTTCAGGTATTGGCGGATGGCGGCGCGCGCCTTCGCGGTCACCAAAAAGCTCGACCAAGACGGGTTCGGGGTTGCGCCCTTTGCCGTGATGATCTCCACCGTCTGGCCATTGCGCAGCGGCGTGCGCAGAGGCACCAGGCGCCGGTCGACTTTGGCGGCGACGCAGCGGTTGCCGATGTCGGTGTGGATCGCATAGGCGAAGTCAACCGCAGTCGCTCCGGTCGGCAGGCGCAGAATCTTGCCCTTCGGAGTGAACACGTAGACCTTGTCCGGGAACAGATCGACCTTGACGCTCTCGAGGAATTCTTCGGAGCTGCCACCTTCCTGGATCTGCACCAAGCTCGCGAGCCATTCGCGCGCGCGATCGTGCTCTACGCCACCGAAGGTATCTCCTCCGGATTTGTACTTCCAATGGGCAGCAATGCCCGACTCGGCGACGCGGTGCATCTGCTCGGAGCGGATTTGCACTTCGATCGGCATGCCGTTGGGCCCAAACAGCGTCGTGTGCAGGGACTGATAGCCGTTGACCCGAGGTATGGCGATGTAATCCTTGAAGCGTCCCGGCATCGGCTTGTAAACGCTGTGCACGAGGCCCAGGACGCGGTAGCAGGTGTCCGCGTTGTCGACGATGATGCGAAACCCGTACACATCGACCATTTCGTTGAGCGAGATATGCTTGGTCTGCATTTTCTTGTAAATGCTGTAGAGGTGCTTTTCGCGCCCCTCCACGCCGCCGGCGATGCCGGCTTTCTTCAAGGCACCCTTGAAGGTTTCGGCGATTTTGCCGATGAACTGCTTTTGATTGCCGCGCGCGCGCTTCAATTCGCGTTCGAGCACCCTGTACCGGTAAGGGTACAGCGCCCGAAATCCCAGATCCTCGAGTTCCAGCTTGACGGCGTACAGGCCGAGGCGCTCGGCGATCGGCGCATAGATTTCCAGCGTTTCACGCGCGCTGCGCCGCCGCTTCACCGGCGGCATGACGCCGAGCGTGCGCATGTTGTGCATGCGGTCGGCGAGCTTGACCATGATGACGCGGATGTCGCGCACCATCGCCAACAGCATCTTGCGGAAGCTTTCCGCCTGCGCTTCCTGTCGATTCTTGAACTGAATCTGATCCAGCTTGCTCACGCCATCGACGAGCTCCGCGACCACCTGGCCGAAGATCGAGGCAATCTCGGCTTTGGCGGTCGGCGTGTCCTCCATCACATCGTGCAAGATGGCGGCGACCAGGGTATCTGCATCGAGGCGCAGATCGGCCAGGATGTCGGCGACGGCGACGGGGTGAGTGATGTACGGCTCCCCCGAAACGCGCTTTTGGCCGTGGTGCTTTTCTGCGCCGAACTCGTAGGCTTCGCGCACCCGCTCGACTTGAGCGGGCGGGAGGTAGGCTTCGAGCTTATCTAGGAGCTGACTGATCCCCGTGGTGCGCCTTCCACCGGGTAAGAAGCCGAGTAAGGAAGACGCATAGTCCATCGCTACACTCGGCTTCTTTTCTGGGCTTTGAGGTCGGTTCAGTCCCCTAGGCCGAGTTGCGGGGCGCGGAAATCCGAAGGCATATCCAGCTCGCTCGCCGGCTGCTGAATCGGCTCTTCGGGCTCTTCGAGCATTTCGAGAGTAATGTTTCCCGCGGCAATCTCGCGCAGCGCCACGACGGTCGGCTTGTCATTTTCCCACTCGACGGTCGCTTCCGCGCCGTTCGCCAGGCGCCGCGCCCGCTTGGCGGCGAGCAGCACCAGGTTGAATAGGTTGGGTTCATTCTGTAAGCAGTCTTCGACCGTGATACGCGCCATGGCATTTAGGGTTCCGTTAGAGGGATTGAAATCATAGCAAAAAGAGCCCGCTCAGGCCAGTTCGCGCCGTGGCGCGCCTAAGGCCAGTTACGCCAACAGTTGCGCCGCCAAGCCCGCCACCTGCGGTCGTGACGCCGCCAAAGCATCGCCGCGTTCCTGGACGATGGCCAGCAAATCCGCGACCGCCTGCTCGAACCGGTCATTGATCACGACGTAGTCGAACTCCTTCCAGTGCGCGAGATCCCGTGCGGCCTCCTGCAAGCGCCGCTGGATCACCGCTGCCGAATCGGTGCTGCGTGCCTTGAGCCTCTCCTCGAGGGCGCGGCGCGTGGGCGGCAAAATAAAAATGCTGCGCGCCGCCGGTAGACGAGTGCGCACCTGACGCGCCCCTTGCCAGTCGATTTCGAGCAACAGCAGCTCGCCGTGCAGCAATGCGTCTTCGACCGCGCGCAGGCCGGTTCCGTAGTAATTGTCGAAGACCCGCGCATGCTCGAGGAATTCGCCGCGCTCGACCATGTCTTCAAATCGCGCGCGCGTGATGAAATGGTAGTCGCGCCCGTCGACTTCGGCGGCTCGCGGCTTACGCGTGGTGTAGGACACGGAGAAGCGCAGCCGCGGTTCGCGCTCCATCAGCGCCTTGACCAGGCTGGTTTTGCCCGCACCCGAGGGCGCCGCAATCACGTACAGACGCCCGGGGTCGCCGGCATTCCGATCGCGCAACCGCTCTGGCGCAGCGTGCATCCAGCACTACTCGATATTCTGCACTTGTTCGCGCATCTGCTCGATGAGCACTTTCATGTCGACCGCTGCCCGCGTCGTGTCGAGGTCCTGCGACTTCGAAGACAGCGTGTTCGCTTCCCGATTCAGCTCCTGCATCAGAAAATCCAACCGGCGTCCGGCCGGTTCTTGCCCGCCGAACGTCGCGCGAACTTCGGTCACGTGACCGCGCAGACGCTCGATTTCCTCGTCGACATCCAGGCGTTGCGCGAGAATGGCCAGCTCCTGCTCAAGACGTTCGTGATCCACTTCGCTGACCAGCTGTGCAATGCGCTCGAGCAATTTCGCGCGGATGCGGGCGCGCACCTCCGGCAGCCGTTCCGTGACCCGTGTGGCAAAATCCTGAAGTCCCGCACACCGCTGCTCCAGCGCGTCGCGTAAGCGGCCGCCCTCGCTGTCGCGGAATCGCGTGAGCTCGGCCAGGGCCTCGCCGAGCAGCGCGTGCGCAACCGTCATCAGGGTCGCGGCATCGCGGTTCGGCTCGCGCACGACTCCCTGCCAGCGCAGCAGATCCACGACGTCGATTCGCGCCGCGTCGCCTGCCTGGGAAGCTACTTGCTGCGCTCGCAGCGTCAGTGAGGCCAGCAATCCGGCATCGACTTCGAGGGCACCTGCGAGCACGGCGGGGCGAAAATGCAGCGAACACTCGACCTTGCCGCGGCGCACGCTGGCCGCGATGGTCTGGCGAAATTCCGCTTCGGCGACGCGAAACTCCTCCGGCAAGCGGCAACCGATTTCCAGAAACCGATGGTTGACCGACTTCAGCTCCCACGCCAGCAGCCCCCATGGGAACTGGCGCTCGCGTCGCGCAAAGCCGGTCATGCTACGAATCATAGGGGTCCGCGCCAAAATCGGCCATAATCCGCACCTAATCGGCGTGCAGTCTATCGGAAAGCCTTGGGAGCTGTCATTGCAGATCGAGATCGCGGATGTGAGCCTGATCGGCCATCGCGAGGAAAATCAGGACCGGGTGGGGATCGCAGCCGCGGAGCACTCCGTACTCCTGGCGGTGATCGATGGCATGGGCGGCCATGCCGAGGGAGCGCGTGCGGCCGAGACGGCGCTCGCGACCTTGCTCGAAGCGTTCTGGCAAACGCCGCATCCTATTTTCGATCCGCTCGGGTTTCTGCATTTGTCGCTCGGCCGAGCGCATGAAGAAGTGGTCAAGTTGGGGGCGGGCTTGAGCGTGGAAGCGCGGCCGCGTGCCACCTGCGCGGTGTGCCTGGTGCAGGATTCGGCGGCCTATTGGGCTCATGTGGGCGACAGCCGCGTGTATCAGCTGCGGCAAGCTCAGGTGCTGGAGCGCACCCGCGATCACAGTCATGTCGAGGTGTTGTTGCGCGAGGGCCTGATCACCGAGGCGGAAGTGCATGGCCACCCGATGCGCAATTACGTCGAGTGCTGTCTCGGCGGCGACGCGGCACTGCCCGAGATGAGCATTTCCACGCGCCGGCGGCTCAAAGCCGGCGACGTTTTGTTACTTTGCACGGACGGAATGTGGGCCAACCTGCGCGACCAGGATTTCGTGCGCTTCGCGCAATCGGCAGGCAAAACCTTGCGAGATTCGCTCATGGAACTCGGCACCCAGGCGGTTGCCGCGTCCGCTCCCTACAGCGACAACACCAGCGCCGCGGCGCTGCGCTGGCGCGCGGCATGAGCCTCCGGCCAAGCGGTCGCGCGCCCGATGAACTACGAGCCTTGAGCTTCGTGCGCGGCTACAGCGCCCATGCAGAAGGCTCCGTCCTGGTGGGGTTCGGCGCGACCCGAGTACTGTGCACCGCCAGTGTCGAGGACGGTGTGCCCTCGTTCTTGCGCGGCACGCAGCGGGGCTGGGTGACCGCAGAATACGGCATGTTGCCGCGCGCTACGCACACGCGCTCTGCGCGCGAGGCCGCGCGCGGCAAGCAAACGGGGCGCACGCAGGAGATTCAGCGCTTGATCGGCCGCGCCCTGCGTGCCGTGGTCGATCTCAAGGGACTGGGCGAGCGCACCGTTACGATCGACTGTGACGTGCTGCAGGCCGACGGCGGCACACGCACCGCCGCGATCACCGGCGGCTTCGTGGCCCTGGCCGACGCCGTCGATACCCTGATCAAGAAGGGCGCGCTCAGTGCAAATCCGCTGCACGGGCAAGTCGCCGCCGTCTCGGTGGGCATTTACCGCGGCGTGCCGGTTCTCGATCTCGACTATGCCGAGGACTCGAACGCGGAAACCGACATGAACGTGGTGATGAACAGCGGCGGCGGCATCGTCGAGCTGCAGGGCACCGCGGAGGGGCACGCCTTTCGGCGCCACGAGCTCGACCAGTTGTTGGACCTTGCGACGCGGGGCATCGCGCGATTGCATGAAGCACAGCAGAGCACCCGAGCCGCTTAAGCTGCTCGTCATCGCCTCGGGGAACGCCGGGAAGCTGCGCGAATTTCGCACGCTGCTGGCCGGCTTGCCGTTCGATGTCCGCAGTCAGTCGTCGCTCGGGGTGGCGCCGCCGGAAGAGACCGGATCGAGCTTCCTGTCGAATGCGCTGCTGAAGGCCCGGCACGCGGCAGCCGCGACCGGGACGGCGGCAATCGCGGATGATTCGGGTCTCGAAGTGGACGCGCTCGGCGGCGCACCGGGGATCCACTCGGCTCGCTATGCCGGCGTCGGTGCCGATGCGTCGGCGAATACCGAGAAGCTGGTGGCCGCGCTCGCCGGCGTGCCGATGCGGCAGCGTCGCGCGCGCTACCGGTGCGTCCTGGTTTTTGTCGATGGGCCGCGGGATAAGACACCCCTGACGGCCGAAGGGGTTTGGGAGGGCTATGTGCTCGATACGCCGCGCGGATCGGGCGGCTTCGGATACGACCCCTATTTCTGGCTGCCCGAGCTCGAGGCGACCGCGGCGGAACTTGCGCTGGAGGACAAGAACCGGCGCAGCCACCGCGGCCAGGCGCTGCGCTCGCTGCGCGAGCAACTCGAGGCGCGCGCATGATCGAGCCCGCGGTGCCTCTGTCGCTGTACGTGCACATGCCTTGGTGCGTGCGCAAATGTCCGTATTGCGATTTCAATTCGCACCCGCTGCATTCGTCGCCGCCGCCCACAGGCTACATCGACGCATTGATTCGTGACTTCGACACCGAACTGCCGTGGCTCGCGGGCCGCAGGATCCAAACCGTGTTCTTCGGCGGGGGCACTCCGAGCTTGTTTCGACCTGAAGACTTCGCGCGCTTGCTCGACGCACTCAAGCGGCGGATCGCTCTTGCGGGCGACGCGGAAATCACCCTGGAGGCCAACCCCGGCACCATCGAGCGCGGCCACTTCGCCGGTTATCGCGATGCGGGCATCACTCGAGTGTCGCTCGGCGCGCAAAGCTTTGCGCCGCGTGCGCTCGAACGCTTGGGCCGCATCCATACGGCCGGGGACACGCACCGTGCAGTGGAGGAGCTGCACGCGGCGGATATCGATAATTTCAACCTGGATTTGATGTATGCCTTACCGCAGCAAACGCTGGCGGAGGCAATCGTCGATGTGCGCACCGCCTGTGCGCTTGGGCCCTCCCACATTTCCTACTACCAGCTCACGCTCGAGCCAGGGACCGTATTTCACAGCCGCCCTCCCCCGCTGCCGGACGAGGAGCTGGCCTGGGAAATGCTGGCGCAGGGTCAGCAGATGCTGGCCGCCGAAGGATTCGCGCAGTACGAGGTTTCCGCCTATGCGAAGGACGGGGCGCGCTGCCGCCACAATCTCAATTATTGGCAGTTCGGTGACTATGCGGGCGTGGGCGCCGGCGCGCACGGTAAACTCAGCATGAGTGTGCCCGATCATATTTTGCGCACTGCGAAGCCCAAACAGCCGCGGGACTATCAAGAGCGGTTCGCCGACCCGCCGGCGGCCCTCGGCCCAGCGGCCCGCGAACAGACGGCAATAGGCGAGCGCCGCCCGATAGCGGCGGTCGATCTGCCATTCGAATTCATGCTGAATGCGCTACGCCTCAATGAGGGATTTGCGAGTCGCGATTTTGAGAGTCGGACCGGCCTTTCCTTGAACTCGGTCGAACCCGCGCTTCGCCTAGCGAGAGATCGAGGCCTCCTCGAGGCGACGGATCGAGGCTGGCGGCCGACCGAACTCGGCAGGAGATTTCTAAACGACCTGCAAGCGGGTTTTCTCGCCTGAGCTTATGCACACCGGCCTCTGCCCCCTCGCACAGAGCGGCACCTACGGCACATTGCGCTTGCGTTAGGTCAGATGCAGCACGCAAAAGATTGAAATATATATATAAACTTGCTTGGCTATTTTTTGACCAAATTAACATTTACGCGAAATTCGGCTGTATGGGGTACCGGTCGGCAGCCTCATCCACAGATTTATCCACAGATACTGTGGACAAACCTACAAGCGTTTGTCCGGCAAAGGCTTACACGCCCACGCTTGTTGAAGCATCGGCTTTGGAGTATGTTACCCGGCCCTGTTTTTGGCGGACTTCTTCGAAGCCCAGGAGCGGTGGGCAATTGGCATGGCGATGCACTTCCTTCGCACCCGAGCGAGAACTCATCGATTCTGCCGCAACGACACACGAGGTTTCTAATGAAAGCCGGCATTCATCCCGAATACAAAGACATCACGGTCACTTGCACCTGCGGGAACAAGTTCCAAACCCGCTCCACGATTGGGCACGATTTGCAGGTGGAAGTTTGCTCGAACTGCCATCCGTTCTATACAGGCAAGCAGAAAATCGTAGACACCGGCGGGCGCGTCGATAAATTCCGCAAGAGATACGCGACAGCTTCTGCGAAAGGCTAAGTTCTCCAGCGACGCGTAGGCTGGTTCTCTTCTCTCGTACATGCGCGCTGTGACGCCGCGCACGGCGCGACGCGCGCGCTTGATTCCGCCCAACGGCCGTGCAAGGCTGCGAGGTCATTGATCAATGCAACCTCATTCCCGTCGGAAAAGCGCATGAGCACGAAATACGAACTGAAGAATCTCGCTACCGGAAAGGTCGCCGAACTGAATGCGGTGTCCGGATCCGTCGGACCCGAAGGACTCGATATTTCGCATCTGATCCGGGATTTCGGGGTATTGACCTATGATCCGGGCTACATGGCCACGGCCAGCTGCGAGAGCAAAATCACCTATATCGACGGCGATGCGGGGATGCTGTGGTATCGCGGTTATCCGGTGGAGCAACTGGCGGAAAAATCCAGTTTCCTCGAAGTCGCGAATCTGCTGATCTACGGCTCCTTGCCCACCAAGGCGCAGCTCGATGCATTTGAACACTCGATCATGCGGCACACCATGGTCAACGAGCAATTGCTGCGCTTCTTCCAGGGCTTCCATCACAATGCGCACCCCATGGCGATGGTCTCCGCGGTGGTCGCGTCAATGGCCGCATTCTACCACGACACGACCGACATCCACGATCCGCGTCACCGGGAAATTTTCGCGCATCGTATCATAGCCAAATTGCCGACGATCGCCGCTGCCGCCTACAAGCACACGCTTGGTCAGCCGTTCGTTTATCCGCGCAATGACCTGCGCTATTGCGCAAACATGCTCAACATGATTTTCGCGGTTCCCTGCGAACCGTACTTGATCGATCCGGTGGCCGCGGAGGCGCTCGATCTGTTGTTCATTCTACATGCCGACCATGAGCAAAACGCCAGCACCTCGACGGTCCGCTTGGCCGGAAGCACCGGCGCCAATCCGTACGCGGCGATGTCCGCCGGAGTGTCCGCGCTATGGGGTCCCGCGCACGGCGGGGCGAACGAGGCCGTACTCAATATGTTGGACGGCATCGGTTCGGCGGCAAACATCGACAAATTCCTGGCGCGCGTGAAGGATAAGGCGGACGGTGTCCGGTTGATGGGCTTCGGTCATCGCGTGTACAAGCACTTCGATCCGCGCGCCAAGATCATTCGCGCCATGTGCTATCGCGTGCTCGAAAAACTGGGCAAGAGCGATAATCCGCTGTTCGAGCTCGCGCTGAAACTCGAGGCAATCGCGCTCAAAGATGAATACTTCGTCTCCCGCAAGTTGTATCCGAACGTCGATTTCTACTCGGGGATCATCTACAGCGCGCTCGCAATTCCGCGTTCCATGTTTACGGTCATGTTCGCGATTGCGCGCACCGCCGGCTGGGTCGCGCACTGGCAGGAAATGGTCTCCGATCCGCACATGCGGATCGGGCGGCCGCGCCAGATTTATACCGGTCCCACAAAAAGAGATTACCAGCCGATAGAAAAGCGCTGAAAATGCCGGCGCGGATTCATGCCCCATCGCTCGCGCTGGCGGCGCTCCTGGTAACCGCCGCAGGCGCCGCTGCGGCCGCCGCGGCCGATACGAGCGCTCTGTTGCCTGAAAAAAACCTCTGCGCCGATCCCGCCGGACCGGTGGCCCTCGGCAATGCGCAGTGGAACGGCTGGGGACGGGATCTCGACAACACGCGCTACCAGCCGGAGCCCGCCCTACGTGCTACGGACGTGCCCAAGCTCGCACTCAAGTGGGCTTTTGGTTACCAAGGCAGCGCGGGCGCCGGGCAGCCGACCATTGTCGATGGCCGGGTATTCGTGACCAGCGCAAAGGGCCGAGTCTATTCGCTCGACTCCAGGACCGGCTGTACCTATTGGACCTATGACGCCCAGGCCGGGATCCGCACCGCCATCTCGATCGGTGAACTCGCGCCGCAGAAACAGGCGCCGCGGCCGAAGAAATCCAAACGCAAGCGCACGCCGGCGCATCTCGACGTCCGGAAGGCGCCGAGCGCGGTTTTTTTTGGCGATGATCGAGGCGCGGTGTATGCGCTGGACGCAGAAAAAGGCACGCTGCTGTGGAAAACACAGGTCGAAGGACATGCGACGGCTCGCATACAGGGCACGCCGGTGCCGTACCAAAACCGCCTGTACGTGGCGGTTGCCTCGAGCGAGCCGAGCGCCGCCGCGGAATCGACCTACCCCTGCTGCACTTTTCGCGGCAGTGTCGCGGCGCTCGATATGGCCAACGGCAATGTGCTGTGGAAAACGCACACCGTGACCGAGGAGCCGCGGCCGTACGGCAAGAACGGGATGGGCATTCAAGAATTAGGTCCTGCGGGCGTACCGGTCCTGGCCTCACCGACCATCGACATCGGCCGCGGTCTGGTATACGTCGCTACCGGCAGCTCGTTTACGGCAATCGAGGAGCCGCTGGCTGACGCAGTCGTGGCATTCGCCCTGGAGGACGGCAAGTTGCGTTGGGCCAAACAACCGCCCCGTCAGCAGGGCGAAGCGGCCGAGTTCGACAGCTCGCCCATCTTGCGCACCTTGGCAAGCGGCAAGCAAGTCATCCTGGCGGGCCCGCGGTCCGGCGTGGTCTACGGGCTCGATCCCGAGCGCGGCGGTGAAATCCTCTGGCGATCCCAAGCGGCCGAGGGCGAAGCAGCAACAGGCGGGGTCGAATGGGGTCCGGCCGCGGACCACCACAGTCTCTACGTTGCGCTCTCCGGTCATGCGGGGGCACCCGAAGACAGGTCGGGCAGCCTGATCGCGCTCGATCTGAAAACCGGCGCCAAACGCTGGCAGACCATAGCGCCGACACCTGCATGCACGTGGGGCGATGAGGCGTGCTCGCATGCACAGGCGCAGGCGGTCACGGTCATTCCCGGTGTCGCATTCTCCGGATCGATGGATGGACATTTGCGGGCCTACTCGACCATCGACGGGAAAATCGTATGGGACTACGAAACCGCAAAGGACTTTACGACCGTCAACGGCGTCAAAGCGAGCGGCGGATCGTTGGATCAGGGAGGGGCGACGATCGTCAATGGTGTGGTTTACGTCAATTCCGGCAACGGGCAGCAACCCACCGGTCAACCGGGCAATGTTCTGCTCGCCTTCTCGGTCGAAGGCAGATAGGTCGATCACGGAATCCCCATGACAGCATCCAACAGGCTTCCCCTGTCGAGCGTGTGCTTGAGTCTCGCCGTGTGCGCCGCTGCGGCGTTCGGCGCCCCTGCACGCACACTCAACAGCCCGGCGGCGCCGATCGAGAATTCGGTGGTCAAGGTGTTTGCGACGATGCGCTATCCCGATCCCTTCAGGCCGTGGACCAAGCAGGCGCCGAGCGAAGTATCCGCGTCCGGTGTGGTGATCGAAGGCAAGCGCATATTGACCAACGCTCACGTGGTTCTGTATGCGACCCAGGTGCAAATTCAAGCCAATGCGGCCGGCGACAAGGTGCCGGCCACGGTGCTGGCGGCGGCGCCCGGCATCGACTTGGCGGTTTTACAGCTCGACGATCCGAGTTTTTTCGACACGCATCCGGCGGTCGTGCGCGCCAGCCAGCTGCCGCAGATCAAGGACGCGGTGTTGGCGTATGGCTTCCCGACCGGCGGAACCTCGCTCTCCATCACCAAGGGCATCGTTTCGCGGATCGAGTTCGTGTCGTACAACTTTCCCGTGTCCGGCCTGCGCATCCAGGTCGACGCGGCGATCAATCCGGGCAACAGCGGCGGCCCGGCAATCGCCGGCGACAAAATGATCGGCCTCGCCTTCAGCAAGTTGGGCGGGGACACCCAGAACATCGGCTACATCATACCCAACGAGGAAGTCGATCTGTTCCTGAAGGATATCGCCGACGGCCACTACGACGGCAAGCCGGCGATGTACGACGACCTGCAGACGCTCGAGAACCCGGCGCTGCGCGAATACTTGAAGCTCGACAAGTCCGTCGAAGGAATGGTCGTGCACCGTCCCTACAAGACCGATGCATCATATCCGCTGAAGGAATGGGACGTCATCACGCATATCGGCGATACGCCGATCGATAATCAGGGGATGATCAAGCTCGATAAGGACTTGCGCGTGAGCTTCGGCTACTTGATTCAGCGGCTGGCGAAAGACGGCAAGCTGCCGTTGACCGTGGTGCGCGCCGGCAAAGTTTTGCAGATCCAATTACCGGTGTCGGCAGAGCATCCGACGCTCGTGACCGATTTGCAGGGCCGTTATCCGTCATACTTCATTTATGGACCGCTGGTGTTTTCAACGGCCACTTGGCAATTGGTATCCAGCGTCGAAAACAACGCCGGCATGCTGCGAGCGCTGGGCTTCGTCAAGAGCCCGCTGGTGACCCGCGCGCTCGATCCACCCGATGCCGACCTCGACGAGCTCGTCGTCGTGTCATCGCCGTTTTTCCCGCACAAGCTCGCGAACGGCTATTCCAATCCTGCCGGGTCGGTCGTCTACACGATCAATGGCACGCGCATTCGCAGCTTGCGCCAGCTGGTCGCCCTGCTGCGCGACCTCAAGGATCCGTTCGTGACCATCGAGTTCGATCAGAAAGGCGGCGAGGCGCTGGTCTTCTCGCGGCAAGCCGTCATGGCCGCGACCGATGAAATCTTGACCGACAACGGCGTTCGCGCTCAAGGGTCGCCGGATACACTGGCGGTGTGGCAGGCGAAGAGCGCGGATTGATCTCGTTGAGAACGCCGGCGGCGGTCAGAGTTGTTTGGGCTACCCCCCAGTGTTGCTATTCCCCCACAAATTGGGATGGCGTCGGCATGACAGGCGAGGTTGATTGCCCTGATTTCCTTGGTGATGACGGTTACACTTTTGCAGGCGAGTGCGTCAGCGCCAAAAGTCTGGCTCGCGAAAAGTGATTCAAACAGGAGACAGTGCATTGACTCATCCGATTGTTGGACCGCAGGTGACGGACGGCGAAGCGGAAGAAAATGCAGGGTTGAGCTTCGCGGCGTTGCGGCCGCCGAGCGCCGGCGCGCCCGGCAGCGGACCGTGCACCGTCGCGCAAGCGCAAGCGTTGTACGAGGGACCTTTTTTCGAGCTTCTCTTCAGGGCGCATACCGTACACCGCCGGCACTTTGATCCGAACAAGGTGCAGCTCAGCCGGCTTCTCAGCATCAAGACCGGTGGATGTCCGGAGGATTGCGGGTACTGCAGCCAGTCGGCTCACCACCAGTCCGGCCTCAAGGCCTCCAAGCTCATCGACGTCGAAAACGTCATTGCCGAGGCGCGCAAGGCGCGTGACGCGGGCGCCACGCGCTACTGCATGGGCGCCGCCTGGCGCGAACCCAAGGCGCGCGACATGGACCGTCTCGCGGCAATGATTGCTGGGGTAAAGGCACTCGGGCTCGAGACTTGCATGACGCTCGGCATGCTCAGCCGCGAGAACGCCGAGCGCCTGAAGAAGGCGGGTCTCGACTATTACAACCACAACATCGATACCTCCGAAGCGTACTACGGCGAGGTGATTACGACCCACAGCTTTGCCGACCGTCTGGAGACGCTCGCGCAGGTGCGTGCATCCGGCATGAAAGTCTGCTGCGGCGGGATCGTCGGCATGGGGGAGAAGGCCGCCGATCGCGTCGCGATGTTGGTCACGCTCGCGAACCTTCCGGAACCCCCGGAGAGTGTGCCCATCAACCAGCTGATTGCCATTCCCGGCACGCCGCTCGCGGACGCTGAGCCCATCGACTCCCTGGAGTTCGTGCGCACCATCGCACTCGCCCGCATTCTGATGCCCAAGTCGTTCGTGCGTCTCTCGGCCGGACGAACGGCGATGAGCGATGAGATGCAGGCTTTGTGCTTTTTTGCCGGTGCTAATTCGATCTTCGTGGGCGACACGCTCCTGACGGCGGGTAATCCGAGCGAAGACAAAGATGCCGCCTTGTTCCGACGGCTGGGCGTTGTGCCATTGGGGGCGTCCGGCACGTGACGCGCACGTCGGCTCGTATCGTCGTCACGGGCACGGACACGGGCATAGGCAAGACCGTTTTCGCCGCCGGACTGACGCGACTGCTGGATGGCGTCTATTGGAAGCCCGTACAAGCGGGTCTCGACGGTGAAACCGACGCCGCGGTGGTGCGGCGTCTGTCCGGTCTCTCCGCCGACCGCATTCTCCCCGAAGCATGGCGGCTAAAGACGCCGGCGTCCCCACACTGGGCCGCCGAGCGCGACGGCATCAGCATCGATCCCCGGGCGCTGTCATTGCCGTCAGTAGCCCGTCCGCTCATCGTCGAGGGTGCCGGCGGGCTCATGGTGCCAATCACGCGCAGCGTTCTGCTCATCGACGTATTCGCGAGGTGGGGTGCGCCGGTGGTTCTCTGCGCGAGGACCGCGCTAGGCACCCTCAATCATACCCTGCTCTCGCTGGAAGCCTTACGGCGCCGCGCGATTCCCATCGTTGGCGTGGCCCTGATCGGTGAGGCGCATCCGGATAACGAGCGCACCCTGGGCGCGATGGGCGGTGTGCCGATATTGGGCCGGCTCCCTCGCCTCGATCCGCTGACGCCAAAGAGCCTCGAGGTTGCCTTTACGGCCGCGTTTCGGCGCGAGCTCTTTGTCTCGGATATCGCGCCGTGAGCGCCGCGCCGCCTGGTCATCGTGCGACTGCCGTCGAGCGGTCAGTTCGAATCGACCAGGTCGGAGACTTCCCGGGCATCGGCACGCTTCATCGGCCGCCCGTCCACCGGTGAATACGGTGATTGGCGGATTCCATCGATGGGAAACACGGTGGCATCGACCGTGCGGCCTTTGGCCTCGAAGCGCAGTGCGGGATAATTGACGCTGCGTTCGGCGTCCATTTTGACTCGGCGTTGATAGAATTGATGTGAGATGCCGATTTCGATCAACCGCAGCGCCACCGACTCCGAGCGGTCGGCGAACAGATGCAAGTTGATATCGCTATAGGTGGTCGCGGTCCCCGTGAGCACCGAGCCCACCAGTCGCGGCTGGAACTCGCCCAACAGGCGCATCGTGTCGAGGGCAATGCGCCGCTGCTCTTTCAGGGTGTGGTCGTGGGAATCGCGCCCAAAGAGGCGCTGGTGGGCGCGCAATGCGGCTTCGATTTCGATGTTTTTGGGAAGCACCGCGACGTCGTTCACGCCGAGCCGATCGGCCGCCTTGCGCTTGGCCTGGAGGAAATCCTCTATGCCGTGCTCGGCCATGATGCGCGCAGCCTCCTGAGCCAGCGCACGGCGTAGATCTTCGGCACGCTGCGAAAATTTCTTGGGCATGTGTCTGGATGAGCCTGTCTCTAGAAAAGCGGTTTGTCGCCATCGTTCATCGGATTCGCATTGGGTCCCTCGTACAGTTCGGATTTGGGCAGATTGCCTTCGATGAACTTTTCCATGATTCCGTTGGGGTTGTCGGCGCTTGCGAGTAAACCTGTATCTGGAGCGATGCGCACGCTGACGATACCGTCGGGAACGGGCACCATGCGCCGCGGCACACCGGCCAGCGCCTGATGCATGAAATATATCCAAGTCGGTAACGCTGCGCGGGCGCCTTGCTCGCCCTCGCCCAGCGAGCGGTCCTGGTCGAATCCCGTCCATACCGTGGCTACGAGACCGCCGTTGAAACCGGAGAACCACGCGTCATGAAAATCATTGGTGGTGCCGGTCTTGCCGGCCAAATCATCGCGGTTGAGCACGCGCGCCGCGATGCCGGTACCGCGGCGAATGACATCCGCCATCATGTCCGACAACAGATACGCGACTTGGGGTCGTATGATCTGCGGCGCCAGATTCTTCGCGGGAAGCAAGAATTTTCCATCATGCTTGCCCTCGTCGAGCTGCGTTGCGCGCGCGCCTGCGGTGGTTTTCGCGCCGCCGCCCGCCGCCGGGGCGCTTGGCGCAGCATCCGCCGCCCGTGCGGGATCGCTCCCGCGGCCGCATTCGAAGCAGGCGATGGCCGGGTCCGCCTGCTCCAACACCTTGCCGCTCGCATCCTCGACGCGGTCGATGTAGTACGGAGTCACGCGAAAACCGCCGTTGGCGAAAGTGGCGTAGCCGGCGACGAGCTGCAGCGGGCTCAATTCGGCGGTACCGACGGCCAGCGTCAGATCGTTCGGCAATTCGGATTTGTCGAATCCGAACCGGGTCACGTAGTTCCACGTGTACTCGCCGCCGATTTCGCGCATCAGGCGGATCGATACCAAATTGCGGGAATGCACCAGCGCTTCGCGCAAGCGAACAGGCCCGCGGAACTCGTTCTCGAAGTCCTTCGGCCGCCACGCCTTCTCCATGCCGGCCTCGTCGATCACGATCGGTGCGTCGAGGACGACGCTCGCCGGGGTGAATCCCTTGTCGAACGCGGCTGCATACACGAAGGGCTTGAAGCCCGAGCCGGGCTGGCGGCGAGCCTGCGTCACGCGATTGTACTTGCTTTGGAAGAAATCAAAGCCGCCGACCAACGCGACTAGGGCGCCGTCCCTCGGATCCAAGGCCACGAGGGCGCTTTGCGCTTCGGGTACTTGCACGAATTGCAGCGATTCAGCGCTATTGCCCACCGTATAGATCACATCGCCGCGGCTGAAGATCTCCGACGCTTGAGTGGGGGCGCGGTCCACTTTCTCGTCCGGCAGCTCGCGCCGCGCCCACGCCATTTTCTCCCACGGCAGAGTCACCTCGCCCAGCTCCTTGACGTAGATCTTGGCGCTCTTCGCCTCGACTTTTTGGACGATGGCGGGCCGCAAGCCGCCGACGGCCGGGAATTCTTCGAGTTCGGCGTCCAAGTTTGCGTTCGAGGCGACTTTCGATAGATCGACCTTGGCCGTCGCGCCGCGCCAGCCGTGGCGGCGATCGTATTCCAGCAGGCCGGTGCGCAGCGCCACGGTGGCTGCGGCTTCGAGGCGAGAATCGATGCTGGTGAACACTTGGTAACCGGCCGTGTAAACGCTGTCGCCGTACTTGGCCTGCATGTCGTTGCGCACCATTTCAGCCACGTAGGGTGCATCCACCTCGATCGACGGCCCGTGCAGCCGCGACTCCATGGGGCTCGACTTGGCAGTTTCGTACTCGGCCGGCGTAATGTAGTGCAGCTCCAACATTCTGCCCAGCACATGGGCGCGCCGCAGCTTCGCCGCTTCCGCGTTGACGACCGGGTTGACCGCGGAGGGTGCCGTCGGTATGCCGGCGAGCGTCGCCATTTCGGCGATCGTCAGCTGATCCAGGCTTTTACCGAAATAGACCTCCGCCGCCGCCCCGACACCATAGGCGCGCTGGCCCAGAAAGATCTTGTTCACGTACAGAGAAAAGATCTCCTCCTTGCTGAATTCGGCTTCCATCAGCAACGAGATGTAGACCTCGCTCATCTTGCGCTTCATGTCGCGCCGCGGCGTGAGAAACATGTCGCGCGCCACCTGCATGGTGATGGTGCTGGCGCCTTGGCGGATGCCTCCGGCCCGCGCGTTGGCCAGCGCGGCGCGCAAAATACCTTGCCAATCAACGCCGTGGTGCCGAAAGAAGCGATCGTCCTCGGTGGCCAGAAACGCCTGGATCAGTTTTGGGGGAAGCTGATCGTAGCGCACCGGGATACGCCGTTGCTCGCCGATGGCAGCGATCAGCCGACCATCGCGCGTATACACCCGCAGCGGCACCTGCAGCTGCACCTCCCGCAAACTGTCGACGTCCGGCAGCGCGGGCTTCAAATAGACATAAGCGCAGACATTGGCAAATGCGATCAACGCGATCGCACCGACCAGGGCCACGCAAATGCGGGATATGAGAACTAGATAACGTTTGGGCACAGAAAACCGCTCTAACTTATTGCACCGGCGGACTCAGGGCTGGCATATTACCTCTGCTCGACAGGGCATACTCCTCGAAAGATGAGGACGCAAAGCCACCGGTCTACGGGTTTGAAGCCTAGGACAGCGGGGTTGCCAGACCAAGCTTAACGAATCGCCATAAGAGAGCATAGGCGATGGGAGGTCTGAATGGATGATTCGGCGCGTTCGTCGATTTCGCTGCGAACCCTTCGCAGTTCGCACTTTGCAAGCCCCGACCCGGTCGGCGGTGATTACCGTGAGTAGCTTCACGTTCTATTTAACAGTTTCTTGCTAAGTTTGTTCCCCATGCTAATCTCAAGCACGGATTTCGGCCCCCAAAGTATTGAGCGAAAAGGAAAATTCTAGTGTGGTCGTTTGGCAAAAGATATCGTCCGCTACTGGGGCTGGACATTACCACCTCGTCAGTGAAGCTGATCGAGCTCAGCATGTCGGGTGGGCAATACCGCGTCGAGTCGTATGCGGCGGAGCCTACGCCGCACAACGCCATCAATGAAAAAGCGATCGTCGATGCGGAAGCAGTCGGCGAGGCGATCCGGCGCGCAGTGAAGCGCTCCGGAGCCAAGAGCCGCTTGGCAGCCATCGCGATCTCAGGCGATGCCGCCATCACCAAAGTCATCCAAATGCCCAAGAGCCTCGGTGAAAACGAACTCGAAGGTCAGGTCGAGATGCAAGCGGACCAATACATCCCCTTCCCTATGGAAGAGGTCAGCTACGACTATCAAGTCGTCGGTCCCTCCGAGAAGGATCCGGACATGTTGGATGTGCTGCTGGTGGCGACCCGCACCGAGAACGTCGAGCAGCGCCAAGCGGCGGTGCAAGCGTCGGGATTGACCGCGCACATCGTCGATGTGGAGGCCTTTGCGCTCGAAAATGCCTGTGCCCTGATGCGCCATCAGATGCCGGATGGCGGCATGGATCGCACGGTCGCGGTGGTCGACTTCGGCGCCAGCAGCACCACGTTCAGCGTATTGCGCGACATGAAAGTGATATACACGCGCGATTTCGCGTTCGGCGGGCAGCAACTTACCGAAGAAATCATGCGCACCTACGGATTGAGCATGGAAGAAGCCGGGCGCGCCAAGAAGGAGGGCGGCCTGCCGAGCAACTACCAGCCCGAGGTGCTCGATCCGTTCATCGACGACATGACGCAGCAGGTGAGCCGTTCATTGCAATTTTATCTCGCGTCGGGCAGCGGCCGATCGCAGCCGGATCAGATATTGATTTGCGGCGGCTGTGCCAATATTCCCGGCGTCGCCGATGTCATTTCGAGCCGCGTCGGCGTGCCCGCCGACAAGGGCGACCCCCTCGGCAACATGAAAGTGTCGTCGAAGGCTAAAGCACAGGCCGTGGGCCGAGATGCCACGGCATTACTCACCGCCTGCGGCCTCGCGTTGCGAAGCTTTGACTGAAGGGTAGCCATGCCGCGTATCAATCTACTTCCCTGGCGCGAACAAGAACGCAAATTACGCCGTCGCGAATTCGGCGTGGCCGCAGGCGCCGCCGTATTCGCCGCCATCATTGTTGCCTTGGGCGGCAAGCTGGTTTACTCGAGCTGGATCGATGCGCAAACCGAGAAAAACAATCTGCTGAAAAAGGAGATCGTCAAGCTCGACGCGCAGATCGCCGACATTCAGGATCTGGAGAATCGCAAACAGCGCTTGGTCGCGCGCATGGAGATCATCGAAAAGCTGCAGCGTAAGCGCCCTGAAATCGTGCATCAATTCGATGAACTGGTGCGCACCGTCCCGGACGGTGTTTACCTGACGGCGATCAAGCAGAACGGCAACAAGCTCGAAATCCACGGCGTCGCCCAATCGAGCACGCGGGTGTCGACTTTCATGCGCAACATCGATTCGTCCGTGTGGATGGATAATCCCGTGCTCCAGGTCGTCGAGACCGCGAAGGACTCCCCCACGGGCGGCTCGAGTTTCACGCTGTTCGCCAACACGGTCGGCGTGAATCTGGAGGACGGCGGCGAAACAACGGTGAAGAAGGTTGCGGCGAAATGAATCTCTTAGATCAACTGCGCGCTCTCGATCTGCGCGATCCCGGCCGCTGGCCCCTCGCGATCCGCGGCTTCTTCGTCGCCCTCATATTCGCCGTGTGCGCCGGCGTCGCCTGGTACATGCTGGTGTGGAACGAAGACCGGCCGCTGCTGCAGAAGGCCGAAGCGGACGAACTGGATTTGCGCAGCCAGTTCGAGAACAAGCAGCAGCGAGCGGCCAATCTCGATGCCTACAAGGCGCAGCTCGGCGAAATGGAACGCAGCTTCGGCGCGATGCTGCGGCAATTGCCCGGCAAGACCGAAGTACCGAATCTGCTGGTCGACATCTCCCAAACCGGCCTCGCCGCCGGGCTGCAGGAGAAATTGTTTCAGCCCGCGAGCGAAAAAAGCAACGGCTTCTACGCGGAGCTGCCGATCAAGATCAAGCTGGTGGGCAGCTATCATCAATTCGGTGCTTTCGTGAGCGGCATCGCCGCATTACCGCGCATCGTCACGCTGCACGACATTCAGATCACGCCGGTAGATGCGAAGGAGAAAGGCGGCTACGACAATTTGACCATGGATGTGACCGCCAAGACCTATCGTTATATCGAAGACGAAGGGGGCGCACGCGCCCCAGCGAAGAACCCGGCGAAGAAAAAGACAGGAGGCGCGACGTGAAAAGCATAGCGGCGGCTCGCGCAGTTTGCGCGGCCGTGCTCGCAAGTTGTGTGGCGGCGGGCTGCTCGGGTGGTCAATCCGATCTGCAGAAGTGGATTGCGGAGACGAAGAAGAAGCCGGGGGGCCGGATTCAAGCGCTGCCCGAAGTGAAGCCTTATGAAAGCTTCGTTTACAGCGCCAGCAACCTGCGCTCGCCGTTTCAACCCGTGGGTCCTGCGTTAAGCGGGCAGGCCGGCCTGCGCCCGAGCACGCGGCGTAACCGCGAGTTTCTGGAAGGATTCTCGCTCGATACGCTGAAAATGGTGGGCACTTTCAAAGTGGGCAACAGATTCTACGGACTCGTGCAGTCGAAGGACGGGTTGGTGCACAAAGTCCAGCCCGGCAACTATCTTGGGCAGAACGACGGGAAAGTGACAGAAATTACAACCGGCAAAATTAGTCTCGTCGAAATCATACCGGATGGTCTCGGCGGCTATATCGAGCGACCGGCCTCGTTGGCATTGGCTGACTAAAGGCCACAGGGAGAGCAACGCATGATCAGATTTCAGATTCGACCGGCGATGATCGGGGCAATGGCGCTCGTCGCATTATCGGCGCTCGCTTTCAAGGCGCAGGCCGCGGATCCTACCAAGCTCGAGGCCATCGACGTGCAAACGTTAGCCGGCCAGCAGGTGCAGCTGAAGCTGCACCTCAGCGGCCCGGCGCCCGAACCCTTGCCGTTCACGATCGACAAACCGGCGCGCATTGCATTCGATTTGCCGAACACGACGCTCGCGCTGCCCTCGCGGCGCATCGACGTGCGCTCCGGAGGCATCGATACCGTGCTCGCGGCCGAAGCCAATGGGCGCACCCGCTTGGTCGTCAACGTGGAGTCCTTGATGCCCTATACCACCCAGGTGGAGGGCAATACGATCACCATCACCTTGGGGCGCCAGGCCGGCGATACCTTGGCCAAGCCTGCCGCTGCGCGCGCGAGTTCCGGACAAGCGGCGGCACCGGTTGAACGAGCCATCCGTACGATCGATTTTCGACGCGGGTCCGACGGCACCGGCCGCGTGATCGTTCAGCTCACCGATCCGCGCACGCCCGTCAACGTGCGCCAGGAGGGCAATCAAGTCGTGGTCGACTTCGCCGGCACGCTGATGCCGAAAAATCTCATGCGCCGATATGACGTCATGGATTTTGCGACACCGGTGCAGACCGTCGATGCGGTGCGCGTGGAAGGCAGCTCGCGCTTGGTGATCACTGCGCAGGGCGACTTCGAGCAACTCGCCTACCAGTCCGACACCCAATACACCGTCGAAATCAAGCCGTCGCTGAAGCGCGCAAACGCAGAGGAGAAGAAGGAATACACGGGCGAACGCTTGACGCTCAATTTCCAAGATATCGATGTGCGTTCGGTGCTGCAGCTGCTGGCCGATACCAGCGGGCAGAATATCGTCGTCAGTGACTCGGTCACGGGCAATCTGACCTTGCGACTGCAGAACGTGCCGTGGGACCAGGCGCTCGACATCGTGCTGCGCACCAAGGGCCTCGACAAGCGCCGTCAGGACAACGTGATCATCATCGGCCCGACCGAAGAGCTCGCGACTCGGGAGAAGGCGGAGCTGGCGGCTCATAAAGAAGTGCAGGAACTCTCGCCGATACGCTCGGAGTTCATGCAGGTCAACTACGCCAAGGTGTCGGATCTTGCGAAGATGATCAGGCCCGTCGGCGGGGCCGGCGGGGCCAGCGCCGGCAGGAATTCGCTGCTGTCGGCGCGCGGGAGCCTCTCGATCGATGAACGCACCAATACGTTGCTGGTGCAGGATACGGCGGAGAATTTGGCGGACATCCGCCGCTTGGTACAAACCTTGGATGTGCCCGTGAGGCAGGTGCTGATCGAAGCGCGCATCGTCGTCGTGAGCGACACCTTCGAGCGCGATCTGGGGGCGCAATTCGGGGTGACCACCGCGCAAACGAACGGCAACAACGGCCTGCTGGCCGTGACCGGCAACGGTACCGGCGCAGACACCATGATCCAGTCGGCGCTCACCAACATTAGTTCCGCCCTGCCGGTCACTCCGGTCGCGGTGCCCGCCCTCGCCAACCGCTACATGGTCAATACGCCCGCGGCGAATACCAACGGCAGCATCGGCATCTCCTTGTTGGGCGGGAGCTACCTCATCGACCTTGCGCTGTCGGCGGCGGAAAACGAAGGCAAGAGCGAAACGATTTCCTCGCCGCGCGTCATCACGGCGAACCAGAAGCAGGCGACCATCATGCAAGGCGTCGAGATCCCCTACCAGGAATCGGCCTCGAGCGGCGCCACGACCACGCAATTCAAGAACGCGGTGCTGTCGCTCAAGGTAACCCCGTTGATCACGCCGGATAACCGCGTGGTATTGGATCTCGATGTCAGCGACGACACGGTCGGTCAGAACGTACAGAGCGCCACCGGCGGCAGCGTACCCTCGATCGACACGCGCCAAATCCAGACGCAAGTGCTGGTCAGCGACGGGCAGACCGTCGTTCTCGGCGGCATATTGGAGACCACCAAATCCTATGCGGCCAACAAGGTGCCCTGGCTCGGCGATATCCCGATATTGGGCAATCTGTTCAAAAGCACGACCAATATCAACAACAAGACAGAACTTTTGATCTTCATCACGCCTAAGATCTTGCGGCAAGGATCAAATCTGTACTGACGCCGGCACTCGTCGAGCGAGGATGAACGATGAATAGATTATCGATCATAGCGTGGGCAGGTCTGGCGCTGCTCGCAGGCTGCAGCGGAACCAAGCACTTCGCTCCCAGCAGTGGCTCCACCAGCACCACCACCAGCACCGGCACCACCGGCACCACCGGCACGACCACCACCTTGGCGCTCGGCAACGGCAGCGGAACCAGTTTCGAAGCGGGGGTGATCGCGATTTCCACGGCCGCGCTCTCGGCGGGCGGCAGCACCAGCCTGCAGGTCTCGGTGGTTAACCAGACGGATGCACTGTACACCTCGCCGGTTACGATCACCTTCAGTTCGCCCTGCGCCAGTCTGGGTACGGCGACCATCGTGGCCACCGGCAGCACGCCCGCCAGTCCCTCGGTCAGCACCAGTACCGGCACCGCCACCGCGACCTATACGGCCGCTGGCTGCAGCGGCAGCGACGTCATCACCGCGAGTGCGAATGTGGATGACCAAGCGCTCTCCGCCACCGGCACCGTGACCGTGGCGAAGGCGACGACCGGAGCGATTAAGTTCATCTCCGCGACGCCGGCGAACATCGCGCTGCGTGGCGTGGGGAGCGCGGGTGGATCGGCGACTTCCACGGTGATCTTCAAAGTGTTGGATGGTTCCGGCGGGCCGCGCGCCGGCGCGACGGCGACATTTGCTCTCAATACCACCGCAGGCGGCATCAGCATTGCGCCGGCGAGGGCGGTGACCGACGCCAACGGCGAGGTGCGGGCCACTGTGAGCGGCGGAACCGTGGCGACCAGCGTGCGCGTCACCGGCACGACTGCGGCGTCCGGGGGGGCAATGATTGCAACGGAGTCCGATACCTTGACGGCCGGTTGGTAAAGTGCGCTGTACCAAGGCGCGCTCTGCAGCGCCCGGGGCCTAGGCTCCTAGATACGGTCTGAAGCTTTGATCGGGATTGCTTAAACGCCGCGGCGCACGGCCGCCCCGCTTGTGCCGGGCGCCCCGGTGCACCGGCGGTCGACCATCAGGCACGCCGGGGCGTCGTCAATTATGATCGGCGGCCATGCTTGCCAAGCGCAACATCTTCCTCATCGGACCCATGGGCTCGGGCAAGTCCGCCGTGGGCCGCCATCTCGCGCGGCTATGCCGGTACGCGTTCCACGACAGTGATGCGGAGATCGAGGCCAAAACCGGCGTCGATATCGCCTTTATCTTCGACAAGGAGGGCGAGGCGGGGTTTCGGCTCCGCGAAAAGGAAGCCATCGAGCGCTTGACGCGTTTGGACGGCGTCGTCTTGGCCACCGGCGGCGGCGCCGTGATCGACGCAGACAATCGACGGGTGCTCGCTGAACGCGGTGCGGTGGTGTACCTGAAGACCTCCGTCGACCAGCAGCTCGAGCGCACCCGCCACGGGCGCCATCGGCCTCTGCTGAACGACACCGATCCGGAAGAGAAGCTCAAGGAGCTGATGCTGCGGCGAGCGGCTCTGTATACGGAAACCGCCGATTTGACTGTGTCGACCGACGGTCGCCGCGTGCAGCTGGTGGCGGAGGATATCTACCACGCGCTTCGCAAGGCGCGCGGGGCATAAGCTTCGTATAATCTCCTAGTGCAAACGCTCCAGGTAGATGTCGGGCATTCGCGTTATCCCATCACGATCGGCTCAGGATTATTGAGCAACCGCGAGCTGTTCGCAGCACAAATTCCCGGGCAGGACCTCATGATAGTCACCAATACCACGGTGGCGCGCCTGTACCTCGCGAAATTGCGGGCAACTCTCGGCGAGCGCAACATCGCCGAATGCATTCTGCCGGATGGCGAGCAGCACAAGACCCTGCAAACCGCGGGCTGGGTATTCGACGCTCTGGTGGGGAACAGGCTCAATCGCGACGCAACGCTGCTGGCGCTGGGCGGAGGCGTGGTGGGCGACATCGCAGGCTTCGTCGCCGCCTGCTACCAGCGCGGCATCGGCTACGTGCAGATTCCGACGACCTTGCTCGCGCAGGTGGACTCCTCGGTCGGCGGCAAAACCGGCGTCAATCACAGCGGCGGCAAGAATCTCATCGGCGCCTTCTATCAGCCCCTGGCCGTGCTCGCCGACACGGACACACTAGCGACCTTGCCCGACCGGGAACTCTCCGCCGGCATCGCCGAAGTGATCAAGTACGGTTGTGTTTGGGATCCGCTGCTGTTCGACTGGCTGGATCTCAACATCGGCAAGCTCCTGGCGCGGGACGCGGACGCCCTGACCTACGCGATCGCGCGATCATGCGAAATCAAGGCGATCGTGGTCGGGCGCGATGAACGCGAACAGGACCTGCGCGCGATCTTGAATTTTGGCCATACCTTTGGCCACGCCATCGAAGCGGCCACGGCCTACGAAACCTATTTGCACGGCGAAGCGGTTGCGCTCGGCATGCTGATGGCGGCCGATTTTTCCTGTCGGTTGGGCCTGATCGATACGGCCGTCAAAGAGCGCGTGCACGATGTGGTGGCGCGGGCGCGGCTGCCGACCGAGGCGCCGAAAATAGGCGCGGCACGCGCCTTCGAGCTCATGCGAATGGACAAAAAAGTGCTGGCGGGGGCGGTCCGCCTGGTGCTGCTGGAAAAAATCGGGCGCGCGGTGGTCACGGCCAACTATCCGCAGGGCGTGCTCGAGGCGACCTTGAGCGCGCATTTTGCATGAGTGATCTCGCGCCCTATGCGGCCCACGAGAGCCAATCGCGCGGCCGGCGATATGCCGAGCCGGCGCCGGCCTATCGCGCCGAATACCAGCGCGATCGCGACCGCATCGTTCATTCCACGGCCTTTCGCCGGCTGGTCTACAAGACTCAGGTTTTCGTCAATCACGAGGGCGACCTGTACCGGACGCGGTTGACACACTCGCTCGAGGTGGCGCAAATCGCGCGCACCATTGCGCGCGTGCTCAAGCTCAACGAAGTCCTGTCCGAAGCGATCTGTCTCGCGCACGACGTCGGGCACACGCCGTTCGGGCACGCCGGACAGGATGCATTGAACGAATGCATGCGGGATTTCGGCGGATTCGAGCACAACCTGCAATCGCTTCGCGTCGTCGATGAACTCGAGGAACACTATGCGGAATTCGACGGGCTGAACTTGAGCTTCGAATGTCGCGAGGGAATCCTCAAGCACTGCTCCTACAACAACGCGGTTCAACTGGGTGAATTGGGCGAGCGTTTCATCAACCGGCAGCAGCCGGGATTGGAGGCTCAGCTGGCCAATTTCGCCGATGAAATCGCCTACAATAATCACGATGTGGACGACGGCATTCGCGCGGGTCTGATCACCGTGGAGCAACTGCTCGAGGTGCCGCTCTTCTTTGAATATCACGCCGAAGTGGGCGCGCGGTACCCAAAACTTGCGGGCCGCCGGCTGGTGTACGAGATTGTGCGCCGCATGATCAATCGTCTCGTCACGGATCTGATCGATTCCTCGGCGGCGCGCTTGCGCGCCTCGGGAATCGTCTCGGCAGCCGAGGTCAGAACGCAACCTTCGCCTTTGATCGGCTTCAGCGACTCTACGCGGGACTTGAACATCGCTCTGAAGTCTTTTTTGCGCGAGCACGTTTATAAGCACTACAAGGTCAGGCGCATGACCTCTAAGGCGCGGCGCGTCGTGACCGCGCTGTTCGATGCGTTCTTCAGCGATCTCGGCTTGATGCCGGAAGAGCACCAAGCGACCGCCGCGCGGTTGGAGCTGGTGCTGGGGCCGGCCGGCCGCGCTCGCGCGGTCGCCGACTACATTGCGGGGATGACGGATCGATACGCCATCTTGGAACACCGCAGGCTGTTTGATCCGGGCGAAGGAACTTGAACGGAACATTGAAAAACGATTTGCTGTTGCGCGCGCTGCTCCGCGAGCCGACGCCGCGGCGGCCCATCTGGCTGATGCGCCAGGCGGGGCGCTATCTGCCGGAATATCGCGCGACGAGGGCGCGTGCCGGAGGCTTCTTGGCGATGTGCACCAATCCCGATATTGCCTGCGAAGTCACCTTGCAGCCCGTCGAGCGCTATCCCCTCGATGCCGCCATTTTGTTCTCCGATATCCTGACGATTCCGCACGCGATGAATTTGGGCCTGCAGTTCGAGAGCGGCGAAGGCCCGAAATTCGAGCGCCCGGTGCGCTGCGCAGCCGACATCGACAAGCTGGGCGTACCCGATCCGGGACGCGAGCTGAAATACGTGATCGAGGCGATAGCGTTGATCCGGCGCGAACTCGGCGGCCGCATTCCGCTGATCGGATTCGCCGGGAGCCCCTGGACGGTCGCCACCTATATGGTGGAGGGCGGCGGAAGCAAGGGCTTTGGGCTCATCAAGCGCATGATGTACGGACAACCCGGCGAGCTGCACCGGTTGCTCGACGTTCTCATCAGAGCGACCATTCTGTACCTCAACGCACAAATCGCCGCCGGCGCACAGGCCGTGATGCTGTTCGATACCTGGGGCGGGGTGCTGACGCCGGCGCAATACGCAGAGTTCTCCTTGGGCCCCATGGCCGAGATCGTCGGCGCCTTGACGCGCGAGGCCGAAGGCCGCCGCGTACCGAATATCGTATTCACCAAGGGTGGGGGCGGCCTGCTGCATAAAATCGCGGCCAGCGGCTGCGACGCCGTCGGCGTGGATTGGACCACCGACCTCGCCACGGCGCGCCGCGCCGTCGGCGCCCAAGTTGCCTTGCAGGGGAATCTCGACCCATCGGCTCTGTTCGCACCGGCGGAAATACTGCGTGCCGAAGCGTTGCGCGTGCTGGCGAGCTTCGGCGCGGGTAGCGGGCATGTCTTCAACTTGGGGCACGGCATCACGCCCGACGTCGACCCCGAACGCGTAGCGGTGCTGGTCGACACGGTGCGCAATTACTGTTTGTAAGGCGCTACGCGCCAAAATTGACCTCTAAGACGGGGCCGCATCGGCCCCGTTAACAGTTGCGCGAAGCGCATGGGAAGCGCGGGCGGAATCGCGCAATTCATCGCGCAACGCGCGGCGCAAGATCTTGCCCACATTGGTCTTCGGCAGCGCGGAACGAAAGTAGACGTGCTTCGGCACCTTGTAGCCGGTCAAGTTGGCATGGCAATGCGCAATCAGGGCTTCGGCCGTGAGGTTTGCGTCCTTCTTGACGACGAATATTGCGACGACCTCGCCTGAGTTTTCATCAGACTGCGCGACGGCCGCGACTTCCAGGACTCCCGGATGTTCGGCCACGACGCTTTCCACCTCGTTCGGATATACATTGAAACCAGAGACCAAAATCATGTCCTTCTTGCGGTCCTCGATGTAGACGAAGCCCGCAGCGTCCATGCGACCGATATCGCCGGTTCGCAGCCAATCGCCGAACATCACCTGCTCGGTTTCATCGGGCCGGTTCCAGTAGCCGCGCATCAATTGCGGTCCGAACACGCAGATCTCCCCCACCGCGTTTGGGGGCACCTCTTTGCCGTCGTCGTCCCGAATCGACACATCGGTCGAGGGGATGGGCAAACCGATCGAACCGTTGAAATCCAGGCCCATGGGATTAATGCAGGCCGCCGGCGCCGTTTCCGTCAATCCCCACGCTTGCGTGAGTACATTGCCCGTCAGCTTCTTCCAACGCGCCGCGACCACCGGCTGAACGGCCATGCCGCCGCCGAGCGAGATGCGCAGCGCGCTGAAATCCACCGACTCGAAGCCGGGCGTGTGAAGCAGTGCGTTGAACAGCGTATTCACGCCGCTGATGAAAAAGAACTTGTACTTCTTGAGCTCGGCGACGAACCTCGGGAAGTCTCGCGGGTTCGTGATCAATACATTGTGCGCACCCAGGCGCAGGAACAGCAGGCAGTTCGCGGTGAGCGAGAAGATGTGATAGAGCGGCAGCGCGGTGATGACGATCCGATGTGCCCTCGGCTCGAGCGCAGGTTTGATCCAAGCGCTCGCCTGCAGCACGTTGGCCACCATATTTCGATGCGTAAGAATCGCGGCCTTGGCGACGCCGGTCGTCCCTCCGGTATATTGCAGGAACGCAATGTCTTCTCCTCCGAGTGCGACCGGCTCGAGCTCGAGCCCCAATCCCGCCGCGAGCGCGCTCTTGAACGTCATGCTGCCGGGCATGCTCCAAGGCGGGATCTGCTTGCGGACGTAGCGCAGCGCGAAATTGACGATCATGCCGCGCGGAAATCCCAACAGATCGCCGATTCGCGTCACCAATACGTTGTTGAGAGGCGTATGCGGCAGCACCTGCTGCAGCACATGCGCGAAGTTCTCGACGATGACGATCGCCTTCGCGCCGCAATCCACGAGCTGGTGCTCGAGTTCGCGGGCGGTGTACAGCGGATTGGTGTTCACCGCGACCATACCCGCCCGCAGTATCCCGAACAGCGCAACCGGGTACTGCAAAATGTTGGGCATCATCAGGGCGACGCGATCGCCCGCCAGCAGTCCCGATTTGCGTTGCAGCCAGGCGGCAAATGCATGACTCAGCACGTCGAGCTGTGCAAAGGTAAGCGTCGCGCCCATATTGGTATAAGCGGGCAGATTGCGATAGGCGGCACAGGCCTTCTCGAACAGCTCCTTGAGCGAGGCATACTCGTCGGGGTCGATATCGGTGGGTACGCCGGGCGGATACTGCTTTAGCCAAACTCGATCCACGCTGGATGACTCCTCATTTTTGTCTCGCGTGTATAACACCGGTTAAAGACGCCAGCAACGTTGTCGGCCGACGGGTATGCTTGAACTCATGGGAGGACGTCGTTTCGATCGTCATATGGGGCGGGCAACGCAGCGCGGAGCCCTTCGCATGAGAGTCCAGCGATCGTTCGTCGCCGGGTTCTGCTTGGCGTTGGCGGGCTGCGTCCACGGCTACGGAGGCTGCCTCTTTGTGGCGCCTGTCAAGCATACACTGACGGGGCGCGTGCACTTTCGCTCCTATCCGGCGCCGGACGGAACCGACAATGTGCCTGTGCTGGCGCTCGATCATATGGCGTATGTGTACTCGCCGGCGCAAAGCCTGCTGTGTCAGGCAACCGACGAATTGCAGCTCGAGGGGATCTCCGAGTTCCCGCAGAACATCGTCGAAAATTCCCGTGTCAGCGTCCAGGGCACCGTATTCGCGGCGGTCTCGAGCAACCAGCACACGCGCTTCGTGATGAACGTGATCACGCTATTGCCGGACAATACGAATCAGTAGCCAAACCGAGGAGTGAACTTCGATGCAAAAAAAACCGTCTCGCACCCATCATCACGGCGCCATTGCTCATGCTCTCCTGGACGCTGTCCTGCCACGCCGCGGACGCGACCGCGCCCACGGAACCTGCTCGCATCATGGCGGCGTCGCCGAATGGTTGACTGCCGCTCACTGACGCCTAGGAGCCTGTGTGAGTAATCCCCGTGGCCGCGACCGTGGCAGATTTCGCTTCAGCCGAGGCGGAGCCGACGCGGTTGGGTCAACACCCAATGAGGAGGCGACAACGACGGCTGAAGCGAAATCTGCCCGGTCCCTTCGGGTTGGCTGGGGGACGGGCGTCTGCGGCGTTGCGCGTCTTGGCCGTGGTGCCCGCCACGGCCTGCGCCGCGCGCCTTGCATCCGCTCCGTCTCCCAGCCAACGCGGCTCACGCGGATTACTCACACAGGCTCCTGGGGCTTTCCTGCGACAATCCGCCCTGCTGCGCTCAGCGCTTAAGAAGCGCCTGCAAAGTCGGCCACACATTGTCGAGCAGCCGGGCTTGGCCGGATTGATTGGGGTGGATCCCGTCGGCCTGCATCAGATTTGGCGCAAGTGCGATGCCGTCCAGCAGGAAGGGCACGAAAGGCAGCTTTTTATCGCGCGCCAGATCCGAATACACCTGTGCGAATTGCGCCGTGTATTGCGGGCCGTAATTGGGCGGTATGCGCATACCCAACAGCAATACCTTCGCAGTTGCCGCCGTCGACAGCTCGACCATCCGCGACAGATTGTCGCGCATTTGCGCTGCGGGCAAGGCGCGCAAACCGTCATTGCCTCCGAGCTCCAGGATCACGATCGCAGGGTGGTGGAGCGAGAGCGCACGCGGCAGGCGCGCCAGCCCCCCTGCGGTCGTTTCGCCGCTAACGCTGGCATTGACGACCTGGTATCCGTACCCTTCATCCCTGAGCTTCACCTGCAGCAGCGCCACCCAGCCTTGTTCTGCGTGAGGCAACCCGTAGCCGGCACTGATGCTGTCGCCGAACACGAGGATCACCGGCGTTGCGGCGCTTGCCGAGACTGCTGCCCAACACAAGACCCATAGGACGAAAAGCCGTTTCACGGGCGCTCCCGATGCAGGACCAAGTCGTACTCGAAGCCAGGAATGTGTCGAAAACCGTGGCGAGCCCGGAGGGCCCGCTGACCATTCTCGCCGATGTCAGCCTCAGTGTGCGAACCGGCGAAACACTGGCCATCGTGGGCGCCTCCGGCGCCGGGAAATCGACCTTGTTGGCGATGCTCGCGGGTCTCGATTTACCGAGCACCGGCCGCGTGCTGATTGCCGGCGTCGATATAACCGACCTCGATGAAGACGGCCGCGCGGCCATCCGCGGCCGGCATGTCGGATTCGTCTTTCAGTCCTTCCACTTGATTCCCTCGCTCACCGCTCTGGAAAACGTCATGCTGCCGCTCGAACTCCGTGCCCGACGAGACGCTCGCGACGCGGCGGCGCAGGCGCTGGAACAAGTGGGACTGACGCCGCGCCGCGCGCATTATCCCAAGCAATTGTCCGGGGGTGAACAACAGCGCGTGGCCATCGCCCGCGCCTTCGTGACCCATCCCGCAGTGCTATTCGCAGACGAACCGACGGGCAATTTGGATACTCATACCGGCGAGCGCATCACGGATCTGTTGTTCGAACTCAACCGCAATGTCGGCAGCACCTTGGTTTTGGTGACGCATGACCGCGACCTCGCGCACCGCTGCGCGCGGAAGCTGCAACTCGACGCGGGCCATGCGGTGAGCTGACCTAGGCTCCTAGATGCAAATCGCACGCTTCGCACTGCGCAATTTGTGGCGCGACCTCAAGTCCGGTGAACTTTCGGTATTGCTGCTGGCCCTCTGCGTCGCGGTTCTCTCGTTGACCGCGGTCGGCTTCTTTACAAGCCGCATATCGCAGGGGGTGCGCGCGCAGGCGGCCGAGGTGTTGGCGGCCGATTTGCGCCTGGAGTCCCCCCAGCCCATCCCATCGCGCTACTTTACGGAAAGCCGCAAGCTCGGACTTAAGAGCGCGCAAATGCTGTCGTTTCCCACGGCGATCTTCAACGGTGACGTGAGCCAGTTGGCGGCGCTCATCGCGGTGACGGCCGACTACCCGCTGCGCGGGCATGTTCGGATCGCCGATGCGCCTTTCGGGGTTGCCCGCATCACTGATCGAATTCCCGGTCCGGGCGAGGTGTGGGCCGACGCGCGCATCATCGCGCAATTGAAAATATCCTTGGGTTCGCAGCTGCGCATCGGCGCCGCCTGGTTTCGCGTCACGGAAGTACTCGATTATCGGCCCGACCAGGGCACCGGGTTCGTCAATCTCGCGCCCGCGGCGCTGATCAACGAGGAGGACATCGGGGCGACTCGGCTGATTCAGCCGGGCAGCCGCGTGACCTATGCCGCATTGTTCGCAGGCGCCGCGGCTGCGATCGCTGAATTTCACGACTACATCGTGGCCTCCAAGGCACCCGGTGAACGCTTGCGCGAAGTGGCCGAATCCAGCCGGCAGCTGAACTCGGCCATCGACCGGGCGAGCCGTTTCTTGAATTTGGCGAGCCTCGCTTCGGTCCTGCTGGCGGCGGTCGCCGTCGCCATGGGTGCGCGACGCTATGCCTCGCGCCACATCGATACGGTTGCCTTGATGAAATGCATGGGCGCTTCGCAGCGCTTCGTGCTGGCGATCTCCATCATCGAATTGACGCTGCTCGCGTTGTCGGCGGTTACCGCCGGCGCCGCGCTAGGCTATCTGGCGCAATGGGGACTCGCGTGGTTGCTGCGCGATCTGATCCGCATGGAGCTTCCCCGGGCTTCGCTCGCGCCGTTGGCCGCAGCACTCGTCACGGTGATCGCAATGCTGGTCGGCTTCGCATTGCCCGCTCTGCTGCAATTGAAAAGCACGCCTCCAGCGCGCGTTTTGCGCAAAACTCTGGCCGCGCCGCCGCTGCGCTTCGGTCTTGCATATGTTTTCGCTCTCGCGGCACTGCTGGCGATCTTGTGGAGTCTCGTGCGCGATACGGAGCTCGTTGCGACCGTGCTGGCCGGCGTGCTGGGCGTCGGGCTCGTGCTGACGCTCGCGGGATTTGCTCTGGTGCGCCTGACGGGACGGCTGCGCGGCGGAGTGGGAGTGGCCTGGCGCTACGGCCTCGCCAACGTCTCGCGGCGCGGCGCCGGCAGCGTGGTGCAAATCGTCGCATTCGGCTTGGGACTCATGATGCTGCTGCTGCTCGCGGTGGTGCGCAGCGATCTGCTCGCCGACTGGCGCCGCAGTCTGCCGGGCGACGTGCCCAACAATTTCCTGATCAACATTCGGCCCGAGGAGCGCCGACCCTTGGAGGATTTCTTGGGGTCGCACGGCTTCGGGGCGCCGCAAATGTACCCCATGGTGCGTGCACGCATGACGGCGATCAACGGAGTGCCGAGCGAGTCGCTCAAGCTGAAAGGCGACAGCGCACGCGGCTATGTCGAGCGGGAGCAAAATCTGACTTGGTCCGCACGGCTCATGGATGACAACCAGCTGGTCGCAGGACAGTGGTGGACGGCGGCGGATTTCGGCAAGCCGTTGGTGTCCATTTCTTCCGAGTATCAAGAGGCGCTGCAGCTGAAACTCGGGGATACGCTCCGCTTCGACGTCGCGGGGGAGACCCTCACGGTGCGGGTCGCCAGTATTCGCAAGGTGCGCTGGGACAGCTTTCGCCCGAATTTCTTTCTGGTATTCCCTCCGGGATTGCTGGACGGGGCGGCGGGCACCTATATGACGAGCGTCTATCTCACGCCGGCGCAGCGCCCGGCACTGGTCGATCTGGTGCGGCAATTCCCGACTGTGTCGGTATTCGACGTGGACGCCATCCTCAGACAGATTCGCGACATCATGGACCGCGCATCACTGGCGGTGCAGTACGTGTTTTTGTTCACCTTGGCGGCCGGCGTCGTCGTGCTGTTGGCGGCGGTGCAATCGACTCGGGATGAGCGCCGCTACGAAAGTGCGATGCTGCGCGCATTGGGCGCGAGTCGAGGTACGGTATTGCAGGGAGTTGCCGCCGAATTCTCGGCTTTGGGATTTCTTTCGGGCATTCTGGCTGCCTTCGGCGCCAGCGCCATCGGCTGGATTTTGGCGCGCCGCTTGTTCTCGCTGCAGTTCGCGCTCGATCCCTGGGTGTGGGTGGTCGGGTTGGTGTGCGGAACGATTCTCGTCGGAGTGAGCGGTACGCTGGCAACGCGGCGGGTGGTGAATACGCCGCCGATCGTCACATTGCGCGACGAATAGCGGCCCGCGACGAATAGCGCGACGAATGGCGGCGCGCGCCGCTCAGTGCTCGAGCTTTCAGGTCACCTCCAGGATCAGCCAGCCTATGGGAATCGGCGCGTCGAACTGTTCTTGGGGTTGCTGAAATGCCTTGTGCCGCCCCGTCATGATCTGAGGCTTGGGCGGCAGCGCTTCGATTCGCACCGTGTATATACCCGCGGCGATCCCGGTGGTGTTGAACGTCAGGCGCAGTTCATTGTTCGAATCCTTGAGCACATTGTTGAGGATCAAGGCGCGTCCCTGATCCAGCTTGTCGACGATCATGCGGTATTGCATGAGCGTCGAGTAGCCCATATCAATGTGCACATCGATGAGCTGCGGCGCAGCGCGGCTCACGACGATGCGCGCCCGGTCGATGCCCGGCGCGTGATCGGGCGCCACGTGCAGGTCGCGTTGCGTCGCCGGCTGCACCAGCGACCCTTGGTCCTTCCGCGTCCGGGTATCCTCGAGCTCGCCGCGCAGCAGGATGTATTTCCCCATCAGGGCCCAGAACGCCACCAGGCTCAGCAGCGCGAGCACGCCCAAGCCGATCAGAACGTAAATGCTCTTCCACCAGGGCTGCGGCGGTTCGCGCAAGTCTTGCGGCTGGCCGCTCGCTTCCAGCAGCTTGAGACTCGCCTGCGCGCGCTCCGACAGCTTGAGCCCGGACAAGTATTCGGGATGCGCACGGCACCAGTTCTCCAGATCACGCGCACCCTTGAACGGCAGTTTGTTTTCCAGATAACGGTCGACGAGCTGGTGTTCTTCGATGAATTTGGCGTCGAAGCGCGGCGGCACAGAGGCCTTCAGGTTTCCAGATTCAGACGTTCGAGCGTTCATGGACGGCAATCCTTTGGGCCACCATATTGCCGCGTCCGTTGGGCGCAATATGTGAAATGACTAGCAAAAGTAACAGCGTGGGCGAGCGGATTCAACGTACTGCGCCCTAAATAGCGCCCTTAAGCGCGTACGGGCGGCGTCGCACGCGGATGAGGCGGCAGTCATGTGATCGCGCCGCGCATCGGTACTAGCCGCTTATGACGCTCTCCAGCACGTCACAGACTGCGCCGATGGCCGCGGCGCGCGTGGTCGATTTGCGCCACACCGCGCCCACCGTGCGCCTCGGCGCCGGTTTGGCGAATTGTCGTACGGTCAGGCCGCGCTGCGAGCCGAACGGCGATTCGACCGCCAATTCAGGCAGCAGCGTGATACCCAGCCCGGCGACTACCATCTGCCTCAGGGTTTCGAGGCTCGTCGCGCGAAAATCTTCCGCCTCGCGAATATCGACGCGGCTACAGACCTCCAGCGCCTGGTCGCGCAGACAATGGCCGTCCTCCAGCAGCAGCAGGGTTTGACCTTTGAGATCCGGCACCTTGATGGTCGATTTCGAGGCGAGGGGGTGGTTGTTCGGCAGCGCCACGGTGAACGCCTCCTCGTAGAGCACTCGGGACTGCAGACCCTCCTGTGCCACCGGCAGGGCCATGACGCCCAAATCGAGCTCGCCGTCGCGCAGACGTTTCAGCAGGGGTTCCGTTTGGTGCTCGTACAGCATGAGCCCCAAGTGCGGCAAGGCTTTGCGGATCTTTTGCATGACTCGGGGCAGGAGATACGGTCCGATGGTGGGGATGAGGCCGAGCTTCAGCCTCCCGCCGAGCGGATCGGCGTTGTTGCGAGCGAGCGCAATGATCTCGTCGCCTTCATTCAACATGCGCCGCGCACGCGCCACGATTTGCTTGCCTACCTCGGTGAGCTGGACGTTCTTCGGCTGGCGCTCCACCAGCTTCACCCCGAGATATTCCTCTAACTTCTTGAGTTGCGCGGACAGCGTCGGCTGGCTCACGAAAGTCCGCTCGGCGGCCCGGCCGAAATGGCCGGTGTCCGCCAGCGCCACCAGATACTTCAGATCCTTGAGATTCATTGCCGCGCACCCAGATTGACGATAGATAAAGTCTATCAGATTGATAAAATCAATCAACCGTACTGATCGCGTGGATCTGGCATCCATGCGTTCATGGCTTTTGAACCGACCCACTGAGGAAACTTTTCATGTCTCTGATCAATACCGAAATCAAACCCTTCAAGGCGACCGCCGATCACAACGGCGAGTTCGTGCCGGTGTCGAACGAGGACTTCAAGGGTAAATGGTCCGTCCGCCCCTGCGCCGGCGAGTACAATCGCAGGGCAGGCGGGCCTCGAGAGCATCCCTATGTCTTCAGCTGCACTACCCACTAGAATGTCCTCCGGGGTCGTGATCGTGAGCGTGATCGACCGGAAGCTGAAATTCCTTCTGCTACGCGCCTATCGGAATTGGGATTTCCCCAAGGGACTGGTCGAGGCGGGTGAAGAGCCGATTCAGGCCGCGATCCGCGAGGTCCGCGAAGAGACCACGCTGGACGACATTTCGTTCGACTGGGGCATGGTGTTCATGGACACGGGCCCTTATAACAAGGGCAAGATTTCCCGCTACTACATTGCACGCAGCAAAGAGACGAAGGTGGGGCTGCCGGTGAATCCGCAGCTCGGCGTTCCGGAGCACCATGAAGCGCGCTGGGTGGAATACCACGAGGCGCTGACGATGTTGTCACCCCGGCTGCTGCCGGTGCTGCGCTGGGCTCATGGGATCATCAATCGCGATGCCCTACGGGCGATCCCCGGCGGGCCCGACAAAGCGCCCTAGCGCGAACTATTCATGAACGATACGCATCCTCATGCACCAAGGCTGGATCAGATAGGTATTTTCCGGACCGCCGTGAATCCATTGCGCTACGCAGTCCCTGCTGCGCGCAAGCCCGGGGTGGCCATTGCGCTGCGCTCTCCTTGCTTCGCGCAAGCCCTGGGTGGCCATCCATGGCCACCCGTAGGACGCATGCGTCCTACCCCTGGCGAACCCGCTCGGCGCATGCGCCGAGCCCTGTTTTTCACGCTCCGGAAAATACCTATCTGATCCAGCCTTTTTCCAGCTTCTCTGTTGTTTATGAATAGTTCCGGCTAGGCTCCTAGTCGAGGGTCACGGCGCCGCTGCCGATCTCGAACACGTCGCCGCCGACGCGGATCTGCCGCGCGGTGTTGATCTCGAGATACAGCGACGAAGGACGGCCGACGAATTCACCTGGGAGATCTGCACCCGCGCCGGCAGTGGCCGGCCCATCGCCAGATACCATCCGCCGAAATTAGCCGTTGCGGAACCGGTCGCGGGGTCCTCGAGCATCGCCCCGTTCTCGAACACACACAGCGGATTGCCCGTCAGCGGGCCCTGGCGGTGAGTGAAGACGTTGACGATGCGGAACGCATGAGTCGACATACGGCAAAGTATACGTGCGACCGGCCCCGCTCGGTCGCACGTCTCCTCTAGGTTCGTTTCAGCACCCCTTCCGTTGCGGCAGGTCCGTTGCGGCACGCACGACGCGCAGTGCTTACGGCCGTACCACCACCACCGGCGCCGGCGCCACCACCGCCACGCGGGGCCCGTAGTAGCCGCGGTAGCCGTAGGGGGCGACCACGCATCCAGACATCACCACAACACTGAGTGGAATCAACAACATAAGTAACCGTTTCATGGCTTCTCTCCTGAAATTTTCTGCCTCGGAGAGAACAACGGGCGGGGGTCAACGGCGGATGACCGCATGAACAACAGTTAAGGCAGGGGGATTAAGAATAAGTAATATGCGCGCGCCGTTTGCGCGAAGCAAGGAGAGCGCAGCGCAATGGCCACCCCGGGCTTGCGCGCAGCAGGGACTGCGTAGCGCAATGGATTCACGGCGGGTCCGGAAAATACCTGCCTGATCCAGCCTTGGTGCAAGAGAATGCGGATCGTTCATAAATAGTTCGGGTCAGGCCAGGGTGTGAAACACCTTCTGCACGTCCTCGTCTTGCTCGAGTCGGTCAATCAGCGCCAAGACCTCCGCGGCCTGGTCTTCCGGCAGCTCGGTGGGTACGGAGCAGATGTATTCGTGCTCGGCAGACAGTGGGGTGATGCCGCGGGCTTCGAGCGCCTCCTGCAGTTTGCCGAAATCGTTGAATGCGCAGCGGATCACCAATTGCGGCTCGCCCTTGTCCCCTGTGCTTTCGCCCATTTCCTCGAGACCGTAGTCGATGAGATCGAGCTCCAGCTCGTCTTGATCTTTGACGCTCGCCGGATCCAAGCGAAACACCCCCATCTTCTTGAATAAAAAACTGACGCTGCCGGTGGTTGCGAGATTACCCCCGCCTTTGGCGAAGATATTGCGCACGCTCCCCACCGTGCGCGTCGGATTGTCGGTCGCCGTCTCTACCAGGAGCGCAACGCCGTGGGGCGCGTAGCCCTCGTAGAGGATTTCCTGATAATTGGCCGCCTCTTTCCCGCAGGCGCGCCGGATCGCCGCATCGGTTTTCTCCTTCGGCATGTTGACCGCGCGGGCATTCTGCAGCACCCGCCTGAGCGTGGGATTCGAGGCGGGGTCCGGGCCGCCCGCGTGGACGGCGATGGCAATGTCCTTGGCCACCCGGGTGAACTGCTTGGCCATCCGGTTCCAGCGCGCGAACATCGCGTGTTTTCTGACTTCGAATATGCGTCCCATGATTTCTTCCAGCGCTTGAGGTGCCGCCTCCGGCAGCACGCATGGTAGCAATACCCGGTCAAACCGCTAGACTTGCGGCTATTTCATTAGGAGCCTGTCTGAGTGATCCCCGTGGCCTTACCCAAGGCAGATTTCGCTTCAGCCGAGGCGGAGCCGACGCGGTTGGGTCAACACCCAATAAGGAGGCGACAACGACGGATGAAGCGAAATCTGCAAGGGTACGAAGGGTTGGCTGGGGGGCGGGCGTCTGCGGCGTTGCGCGTCTTGGCCGTGGTGCCCGCCACGGCCTGCGACGCGCGCCTTGCATCCGCTCCGCCTCCCAGCCAACGCGGCTCACGCGGATTACTCAGACAGGCTCCTAGGCGTTTCCCATGAGTGCAGTCCCTGCAGGCGAACCGGCAAGTCCCGCGAGCTTCCGAGATCTCGCGCTGTCCGAGCCCGTGCTGCGTGCGCTCAGCGACGTCGGCTACGAAGCGCCCTCGCCCATCCAGGCGGCCACGATACCGGTGCTGTTGTCCGGTGCCGATATGCTCGGCCAGGCGCAGACCGGCACCGGAAAGACGGCCGCGTTCGCCCTGCCGGCGCTGTCGCGCATCGACCTGTCCGGCCACGAGCCGCAGGTGCTGGTGCTGGTACCGACCCGCGAGCTCGCCTTGCAGGTGGCCGAGGCCTTCCAGCGCTACGCGGCGCATCTCAAAGGCTTTCACGTGCTGCCGATCTACGGCGGCCAGAGTTATCAGCCGCAGCTCAATGCGCTACGTCGCGGCGTGCACGTGGTGGTGGGCACACCCGGGCGCGTCATCGATCACATGAACCGCGGCACCTTGAAGCTCACCGGGCTCAACCTGTTGGTACTGGATGAGGGCGACGAGATGCTGCGCATGGGCTTCATCGACGCCGTCGAGAGCATTCTCGTGCAGACCCCGCCGCAGCGCCAGGTGGCCCTGTTCTCGGCCACCCTGCCGCCCCAAATTCGCCGCATAGCCCAGAAGCATCTGCGCTCGCCGGTCGAAGTAACCATCAAGAGCAAGACTAGCACGGCGACCAACATCCGGCAGCGCTACTGGGTGGTCAGCGGCTTGCACAAGCTCGATGCGCTCACGCGCATTCTCGAGGCGGAAACCTTCGACGGCATGCTGGTGTTCACGCGCACCAAGCAGTCCACGGTCGAGCTTGCCGAAAAGCTCGAGGCGCGCGGTTTTGCGGCCGCGCCGCTCAATGGCGACATACCGCAACAGCAGCGCGAACGCACGATCGCGCGCTTGAAGGACGGGCAAATCGACATCCTCGTCGCCACCGATGTCGCCGCGCGCGGGCTCGACGTCGAGCGCATCGGCCATGTCGTGAACTACGATGTGCCCTATGACACCGAATCCTACGTGCATCGGGTCGGCAGGACCGGCCGGGCCGGGCGCAGAGGCGAGGCCATTCTGTTCATCGCGCCTCGCGAGCGCAACATGCTGCGCGCCATCGAGCGCGCCACGCGCTCGAATTTGGAGCCGATGAACCTGCCGACGGTGGACGTGGTCAACGCATTGCGCATCGCCAAGTTCAAGTTACGGGTCTCAGAGACCATCGCCAAGGGCGAAGCGACCGCGTTCCGGCCGATCTTGGAGCAGCTAGAGGCGGAAACCGGGCTGCCGCTCATCGACATCGCCGCCGCGCTGGCGAGCTTGGGCCAGGGTGCGACGCCGCTGTTGCTGACCGGCAAGGCGGGGGACGCCGCCGAGGACCGCCCGCAGGCCGAACGGCCGCGCGGCGCCCCCGAGCGGGAGCGCCGACCTCGCCGGCACTCGACCGCCGGCCACATGGAAACTTTTCGCATCGAAGTCGGGTCGCTACATGGCATCAAGCCGGGCAACATTGTGGGTGCGATCGCCAACGAGGCGGGAATCGAGGGTGTGCACATAGGACGCGTCGACATTCGCGAAGACTACAGTTTTGTCGACTTGCCTGAAGGCATGCCGAAGCAGGTGTTCAAACGATTGCAGAAGGTTCGGGTTGCCGGCCGCGAGCTCAAGATCAGCAAGAGCGGCGAAAAGTCTCCCAAGCCGGCGCGAAATCCGGCCGGGCGGCACACCGAGCGCAAACCGCTGAGCCGACGGGCTGCGAAGGAATGATGGTTTTTTCAACACGTAAGGAGTCAGTCATGGGCAAGGGGATGGAGCGAAAGAAAGAGGAGAAGAAGAAGCCGACCAAAACGCTGGAAGAAAAGCGGGCTGCAAAAAGGGCAAAGAGAGAGTCCAAGGGCTGATCGGATGCGCCTCTCGTAAAGGCCGGCGTTCGAGTGCGGGCTCGAGCACCGGTTGGCCCGCGTGCTCGCATGGGCTCGATCGGGCGGCTCAGACGACCCGTCCGCGCCGGCCGCCGCGCAGGAAATCTTCGATATTGGCGGCCATTTCCTCGAGGCAGCGCTGGCGCGCTTCGCGCGCGGCCCACGCCATGTGCGGCGTGAGGATCAAATTCGGGATGCTCGGATCGAGCAAGGGATCACCGTCGATCGGCGGTTCTTGCGGCAGCACGTCGATCCCTGCGCCGGCCAGCCGCCGTTCCTTCAGCGCCCGGGCGAGCGCTTGGCCGTCGACCAACGCGCCGCGGGCGGTATTGATCAGCACGGCGTCAGGCTTCATCAGTTCGAGTTCGCGCGCGCCGATCAGCCCGCGCGACGAAGGGGTCAGCGGGCAATGCAATGAAATCACATCGGCCGTTGCGAGCAACTGCGCGAGCTCCATGCGCCCGGGCTGGACAGCGGCGCCGGGACGGTTCGAGATGATCACCCGCATGCCAAACGCTTCGGCAGCCTTGGCGACCGCGCGGCCCAACTCCCCCCAGCCCACTACGCCCAGCGTGCGGCCGGCCAGCTCGCGGACGGGGTACGCGAGCACGGCGGACTCCTCGCGCCTGACCCACGACCCGTCGGTTGCGAGACGCGAGTATTCGGACAAATGTTGAGTGAGGCTCAAAATCATGGCCCACGCGTGTTGCACCACCGACCGGGTGCAATAACCGCGCACATTGCAGACTGCAATGCCGCGATCCTTCGCCACGATCAGGTCCACATTGTCGGTACCGGTGGCGGCGAGCGCGATCAACTTGAGCCGGCGCGCCGCGTGCAGATGAACGCCCGACAACTTGGCCTTGTTGAGCAGCACGATGTCGGCGTCGCCGATGCGCTCGATGATCTGCGAATCGGCGGTGGCCGCGCAAAACCTGACCGCTCCCGCGGCGCGGATCAAGACCGATGTGTCCAAGTCTCCGTTGGAGACCGTGTCGTAATCCAGGAATACGGCTTGCATCGCGTTACAATCGACCGCCCGTTATGAAAGCTTCCGCCGTTAAATCCCTGATTGCCGCCAACGTGGTGGTGTTCCTACTGCAATACGCGTCGCCGGACACAATGGAGGGGCTGTTTGCTCTGTGGCCTTTGCAGCCCATGCCCGACGGCCGAATCTATTTCCATATCTGGCAGGTCGTCACCTACGCCTTTCTGCATGATACCCAACTGATCTGGCATCTGCTGTTCAACATGTGGGGGCTGTGGATGTTCGGCGCCGAGATCGAGCGCTACGTGGGGCCCCGCCGCCTGCTGGCATGCTATTTCGCCTCGGTGGTTGCCGCGGCGCTGAGTCAGCTGTTCGTGCCTCCCTTGTTCGGCGGTCCGCCCGCACCCACCATTGGTGCCTCGGGCGGCGTGTTCGGACTGCTCCTCGCGTTTGCCCTGATGTTTCCGCATCGGAAGATCATGCTGTTGATACCGCCCATACCCATGCCGGCGTGGCTGTTCGCCACCGTGTTCGCCGGCATCGAGCTCTTTTTGGGAGTGAGGGGCAGTCTTTCCGGCGTGGCGCACTTTGCGCATCTCGGCGGCATGATCGGCAGCGCTTTGGTGTTCATGCAATGGCGCCGGGAGCGCGGTGCGCGTTGAGCGGCAACATTCCCTGCGGCATCGGAACCAGCTAGGCTAGGAGCCTGTGTGAGTAATCCCCGTGGCCTAACCCAAGGCAGATTTCGCTTCAGCCGAGGCGGAGCCGACGCGGTTGGGTCAACACCCAATGAGGAGGCGACAAGGACGGATGAAGCGAAATCTGCAAGGGTACGAACGCGGCTCACACGGATTACTCAGACAGGCTCGTGGGCGCCCATGAAAGCGCTCGTGAAAGCCTGTCTCTCGCTGGCGGTGCTGATTTGCTGTGCCGCGCCTGCCCACGCAGAATGGGTGCGGCGAGTCACCGACGGCATTATGGGCACCCGCATCACGGTGGAATTGTGGGCGGAGGACACAACCAAAGGTGAGCAGGCCATCGATGCGGTGCTCGAAGAAATGCGCCACATCGATGCAACGATGAGCACGTACAAGCCCACCAGCGAGGTCTCCCAAGTCAACGACAAGGCCGCGGACGGGCCGATGCACATCAGCAAAGAGCTGTTCGATCTGCTGATGACCGCCAAAGAGTACTCGGTCATCACCGATGGGGCCTTCGACATTACCTACGCCAGCGTCGGGTACATGTACGATTTCCGCAAACACGTGCGACCGAACGAGGCGCAAATCGCCAAGGCATTGCCCGCCGTCGATTATCGCCATGTGCTGCTCGACCTCAAAAATCAGACGGTGCAGTTCTCGCAGAAAGGAGTTCGCATCGATCTCGGCGGAATCGCGAAAGGCTATTCCGTGGATCGCGGCATCGACGTGCTGAAATCCTTGGGTTACACGCGCGCTTATGTGGGCGCCGGCGGCGATAGCCGGATCATCGGCGATCGATTCGGCAAACCCTGGATCGTGGGTATCCGCGATCCCAGGAAGGGCGAGGGCAACGTGATCGCGCGCATTCCCTTGGTCGATGCCGCAATTTCCACCTCCGGGGATTACGAGCGGTTCTTCGAAGAAAACGGCGTTCGCTACCACCACATCATCGATCCGCACACCGGCCATTCGGCGAGCAAAGTGCGCAGCGCCACTGTCATCGGACCGTATGCGACCCGCACCGACGGTTTGTCGAAGACCGCGTTCGTGCTGGGTCCGGAGAAGGCGATGGAGATCTACAACCGGCTGGACGACATCGATGCGATCATCGTGAAACTCGACGGCACGGTGGTTTATTCCAAGGGAATGCAGCGCGCCAAGCCGCAGGATGCTCAATGATCGCGGCGACAGGCTCCTAGGACGGGGGCATATCGGTGTTGAACATGTCGTACAAGACCTTCCACGAGCCGTCCGCCTGTTTCTTCCACACCGTCAGATATTTGCCGTTGTCGATAACGGGTTTACCCGACGGGTCCTTGAAGGTGAATTTGTAGGTGCCACTGGTGTACCCGAGGTCGCCCGACCGGGAGACGCCGGCCTGATCGGCATGCCAGAGAAGGTCGCCGAAGGCAAAATCACTCGCAATCGATTTCGCAACGGCCGCCTTTCCCGTCGCGATGGGGGCGTTGGGCGCCAGCACGGAGCCCTGTTCGTCGTAGAATGCCACCGTTTTCTCGAGGTCTTTCGCCGCATAGACTTTGAGCCATGCGGCGTCGGCAGCCCGCACGCCGACCGCCGCGTCGCCGCCTGTTTGTGCAGGTGCTGTGCCGGTGCTCAAGCCCAGGACGATCAGCCCCGCCGTGATCCACTGCTGTAACGTCATGATGAGCCCTCCGGTTACGACGGCAATATCCTTCACCGGCGCACCCTACCACATCAGTCGCGAAAATTATTGAACTGCAGCGGCACGTCGAACGCGGTCCTGCGGAGCAAGGCGATCGCTTCCTGCAGGTCATCGCGCTTCTTGCCCGTCACGCGCACCTTCTCGCCCTGGATTTGCGCCTGAACCTTGAGCTTCGAGTCCTTCAACAGGCGCGCCACCTTCTTGCCGGTATCCTGATCGATTCCGTGCTTGAGCACGATCAGCTGCCGGGCGGTCGCGAGATTCACCACCGGGTCATTGACCTCGAGACACCCGATATCGATGCCGCGTTTGGCGATCTTGAGCTTGAGGATCTCCAGCATCTGTTTTAATTGAAACTCTGCAGGAGCGCTCATCGCCACCGTGGTTTCTTCGAGCTCGAATGCGGCGTCGGTGCCTTTGAAGTCAAAGCGCTGCGACAGCTCGCGCACCGCCTGATCGACGGCGTTGGTGAGCTCATGAGTGTCGATTTCGGACACGACGTCGAACGAGGGCATAGCGGTTCCGCCGATGATGCTCGAGCCGATGATTCAAGTGGGGTTCAACGATACCCCCGCGCTTGCAGCGTGAAAAGCTTTGCGTAGCGGCCGTCAGCCGCCATCAGCGACTCATGGCTGCCGCGCTCGACGATGCGGCCCTCTTCGAGCACCAGGATCTGGTCGGCCATGCGCACCGTGGAGAATCGATGCGAAATCACGATGGCGATGCGATTGTGCGTCAATTCGCGAAAATGCTCGAAGACCTCCGCTTCCGCCGCTGCATCGATCGCTGCAGTGGGCTCATCCAGCACCAAGATGTCCGCCTCGTTGCGCATGAACGCGCGCGCCAGCGCGATTTTCTGCCACTGGCCGCCGGATAATTCGCGCCCGTCCTTGAACCACTTGCCGAGCTGCGTGCGATAGCCCGCCGGCAGTTGCTCGACGAATTCTGCCGCCAGGCCCTGCGCCGCGGCGATTCGCCAACGCCCTTCGTCCTCGAATGCGCGCACGTCGCCGGCGCCGATATTCTCGCCCACCAGCATCTGATAGCGCGCAAAGTCCTGGAATATGACGCCGATGCGTTGCCGTAGAGTGGTTTCGTCCCATTCTTGCAAATCGAGTCCATCCAGCAGAATTCGGCCCCGGGTCGGCGTGTAGAGCCGAGTCAGCAATTTGATCAACGTGGTCTTGCCGGAGCCGTTCTGGCCGACCAGCGCCAGGCTCTCACCGGGGCGCACGTGCAAATCGATCCCCGACAGCGCCGGACTCGTCGCGTCGGGATAAACGAACTCGACGCCTTCGAAGCGGATTCCATCGCCGGGGCGCGGACCCGCCGTGCGGTTGCCGCCGCTGTTGCCGACGGGCTGCTCCAGGTACTCGAACAGATTCGAGAGGTAGAGATTGTCCTCGTACAGACCACTGATCGCGGTGAGCGCAGCGCTCACCGCGGACTGGCCCTGCCGCAGCAGCATGAGGTACATGGTCATTTGTCCGACCGACATGGTGCCCAATACGGTTTCCGCAGCGATCCAGACGTAGCCGCCGTACAGCACGCCGGTGCCGAGCAACCCCAAGCCGAGGCCCCACGCATCGCGGCGCACCGTGAGATCGCGGTCTTCTCGATACAGTCGCGTGAAGATGTCCCGATAGCGATCCAGCAAGCGCGGTCCCAACTGGAAGAGCTTCACCTCTTTGGCGGTGTCCTCGCGCGCGAGCACCGACTCGAGATAAATCTGCATGCGAGTCTCGGGGGCGCGCCAACGGAACAGCCGAAACGCCTCGCCGGAGAATTTCGCCTCGGCGAGAAAAGCGGGCAGTCCGGCCAACACCAGCAGCACTACCGCCCACGGCGAGAACCGCACGAGCAAACCGCCGAAAGAGATCAGCGAAACGCCGTTTTGCAGCAGGCCGAAAGTGCGCATGACCAGGCTCAGGGGCCGGCTCGAGGCTTCGCGCCGCGCGCGCGTCAACTTGTCGTAGAACTCGGAGTCTTCGAATTGCGTCAAATCGAGGGTGAGCGCCTTCTCGAGGATCATGACGTTGACGCGTTGGCCCAGCTGCGCGCGCAGCAGCGACTGCGCGAGCGTTATGCCGCGCTGAGCCATGGATGCGGCCGCCACCAGCACGGCCTCGAGCGCGACCAGCATCACCACGCCGGCGAGCGCCGTCGCCCCGGTTTGGGCGTGCAACGCAGCGGCGTGGATCACGGCATCGACGATCAGCGAGCCCACGAAAGCGATGCCGGCGGGCAGCACACCGGCAAGCAACGTAAGTCCGGCGAGCGCGACGGAGAGCGTCTTATTGGTGCTCCACACGAGTACCAGGGCGCGCCGGCTGTATTCGAACACGCCGGCAAGTCCCAGCTGCCAAGCGCTCGTGTCCACGCGCAGAGAGATGGGCGAGACGGGGGGATGGGCCGCCAAAGTGCCGCTACTTCACCAAGCGCAGGCAGACCGGGTAGCGGTACGGCTTGCCGTCACTCACCTGGATGGCCGCAATGATCACCAGCACGAGGTTCGCGACGCCCAGCATCCACAGAAAAACGAACCCGATCAAGGCAAGCGCCAAGACCGCAAACAGCATGCCCAGCAGGAACACCGTGATTTGAAAATTGAGCGACTCTTTGGCCTGCGCGGCGACGAAGGGCATCGATTGTCCCTTGGTCCGCCAAATGATCAAGGGCCCTAACATGGTGAATAAAGCGAGGCCGCCGAAGGGCACGAAAACGAAGCCGCCGCCGGCCGCGAGCCACAACAGGCCGCACAGATGCGCCGCCATCGCCCAGTTTCGCTCTTCGCTGCCGAGTTCAACATTCATGTTTGGAGTCCCCGCTGCATGATGACACGGTGCGACGCATGCACACTCAAATTCACAGGTTCATGCTCTATAATCCGCACCGTGATCGCCCCTGTTGCGCACCCGGAAGCCCCCGTATGGCGGAGTTATCGTGAAATTCAAGCCCCTGCTCGATCGTTGGAGGAAAGACGCAGCCCCGGCGCGGACAGCGAAAGAATATGCGGTTCGTTTGTCGCTGGATGATGCCTCGCAATTGCACGCGCTGGTCGAACTGTTTCCCGGGCGCAGCATCGAGGAGATCATTACGGATCTATTGCATGCCGGCCTCGATGAAATCGCCGCCGCCATGCCCTATGTGCCCGGTCCCAAGGTCATTTCGCGCGACGATCACGGTGATCCGGTATACGAAGACATCGGGTTGACACCTCGTTTTGTCGAGCTGACCCGTAAGTACAAGAAAGGCCTCGAAGCCAAAGGCGAGCTCGCAGCCGCAGGTATCGCGCCGGCTACGGGCGCGGCCACGCGGATTACTCAGACAGGCTCCTAGGGGCTGGCGGCTTGACGCCGCCGGCTCGGGGCGGCGATACTTCCGCTATGTCGACCGCAAGCAACCAGAGCCAAGCCCGCTGGTGGTGGCGCAACCCCTGAGGAGTGGGCGCTGGGCGCTTAAGTTTTTAATTTAGTTCGTCGATATCCAGAACCCATCTCCGCCTTACATGACGGTGATGGGTTTTTTTTGGCCGCAAAAATCGCTCGAGATGACTTGATGAAGCCACCTTTTGACATTACCGCCGATCTCGACACGCCGGTGTCGGCGTATCTCAAGCTGGCGCCCTTTCGCCCGCGGTTTTTGCTCGAAAGCGTTGAGGGCGGAGAGCGGCTGGCGCGCTATTCCTTCATCGGCTTCGGCGACTGCCTCGAAGTGCGGCTCGATGCCACCGGCCTGTACGTGGGCGATCTGCATTCGCCGCAGCCGCGGACCAAACTCGAGCTCTTGGATGCGCTGCGCGGTGCGCTGGCGAGTGCGCCGCAGCCGCTGCCCGAAATCCCGGGCGTGCCGCTGTCGGGCGGCCTGGTGGGCTACACGGCATACGATGCAGTTCGCTATTTCGAGCGCGTGCCCGGTCGCAGTCTCGATGAGACCCCGGCGCCGCATGCGCATTATGTTGCGCCGTGTTCGCTGCTGGTGTTCGATCATCTCACTCGCAGCATGGCGCTGCTGCATGACGGCAGCGAGGCGGAGCGGCAGCGTCTGCGCCGCGAAGTCGTTCTGGCGTTGCGCGGCGCGGTACCGGCCATTCTCGCCCCGGGGCGCTTTTCACCCGCCACGCCCTCGCTGTCGGAAGCCGCGCACGCCCGGGGCGTGCGGCGCGCACAAGAGTACATCGCCTCCGGCGATGTCTATCAGTTGGTCCTCGCTTCGCGATTCGAAGGGCGTCATGGGCTCTCGCCTTTCGAGGTGTACCGGGCGCTGCGTCTGCTGAATCCTTCCCCCTACATGTTCTATTGCGAACTCGGCGATATCACGGTGGTGGGCTCATCGCCCGAGGCATTGGTGAAGCTGCACGGCGGTCATGCGCAATTGCGGCCGATCGCAGGCTCGCGCCCGCGCGGCGCCGATAGTGCGCACGACGCGGCGCTGGAGGCCGAATTGCTGGCCGATCCGAAGGAGAATTCCGAGCACGTCATGCTGGTCGATTTGGCCCGCAACGACCTCGGCAGGGTAGCCACGGCCGGATCCGTACTCGTGGAGCCGTACCGCGTGATCGAGCGCTACAGCCACATCATGCACATCGTGAGCGGCGTCAACGGCACATTGGCGCCGGGCCGAGATGCCTTCGATTTATTCGCCGCCACGTTTCCCGCCGGCACGCTGGTGGGCGCGCCGAAGGTGCGCGCGATGGAAATCATCGACGAACTCGAACCGGTCGGCCGACAGCTGTACGGCGGTACGGTCGGCTACTTCGGACGGCGCGGGGACATGGATCAAGCGATCACCATTCGCACGCTGGTGTTTCGCGGCGATGCTTACAGCTACCAGGCCGGCGGCGGCATCGTCGCCGATAGCTCTCCAAAGGCCGAGTATGAGGAAGTGATGGCGAAAAGCGCGGTGCTGCGCCGCGCACTGAGTATAGCGGCGGAGGGGCTGTAGGAGCCTGTCTGAGCATGCGCGCGAAAATACTGCTGATCGACAACTACGACTCTTTCACCTACAACCTGGTGCAGGCCTTTCTGGTTTTGGGAGCGGTGGTCGATGTGCATCGCAACGACGCCATCACCGTCGATGCGGCCATGCGGCAAGACTACACGCACTTGGTCATTTCGCCGGGACCCGGCACGCCGCGCGATGCGGGGGTGTCGATGCGAATGATCGAAGCATTTGCCGGGCGGATACCGATCTTCGGCGTGTGCCTGGGACACCAGTCCGTGGTCGAGGTCTTCGGCGGCAGGGTCGTGCGGGCATCTCGACTCATGCATGGCAAGGTGTCGCCGATACTCCACGACGGCAAGGGAGTGTTCAGCGGCATAGCGCAGAATATTCAGGCGGGCCGCTACCACTCGTTGATCGCCGATCCGCAAAGCATGCCGGGCGTGCTGGAAATCACGGCGCGCACTGCGCAAGGGGAGATCATGGGTGTGCGCCATAGGTCGCTGCCGATCGAAGGAGTGCAATTTCACCCCGAGAGCGTGCTCACGCCCGAAGGACCGGCCATGATGGCCAATTTTGTAAGGCCTAATGCATTATGCAAAGTCCGCGCATAGCGCTCGAACGCTTGTTGGAACGCCGCGATCTCACCGAAGCCGAGGCGGCGGGATTGCTTCAGGCTCTGACGAGCAGCGATCTCGCGCCGGCCATGGCCGGCGCGCTGCTCTGCGCGCTGCGCGCCAAAGGGGTGACGGCGGCGGAAGTGCGCGGGTTTGCCGGCGCCATGCGCGCACTTGCGCGCAAGCCCGCGTTTCCGACGGCGCCGGACGCCATCGATATCGTGGGTACGGGCGGCGACTCCTCGGGCAGTTTGAATTTGTCCACCGGCGCTGCGCTGCTCGCCGCTGCTTGCGGGCTGGCGGTCGTGAAGCACGGCAATCGTTCCGTTACGAGCCGCAGCGGCAGCGCGGACTTGATCGAACAGCTGGGATTCACTCTGCCGCTCGATGAGCACCGGGCGGCGCAATGCTTTGCCGCCACGGGGTTCACCTTCCTGTTCGCGCCGTATTTTCACCCGGCGATGAAAGCCCTCGCGCCGATCCGCGCCGCGCTGGGCGTGCGCACGGTCTTCAATTTGCTGGGGCCCCTGACCAACCCCGCGGCCCCGCGCTTTCACCTGATCGGTGCATACGACGAGGCCACCGCGGAGTTGATGGCCGAGACCTTGGCCGGAATGCAGACCGAACGCGCGTGGGTGGTGCACGGTGCCGCCGGCTGGGACGAAGCGACCCCCATCGGGCCGTTCCTGGCTTTTGACGTGACTCGCGGCGAGATTGGCCGCCGCGAGATAGATCCTCGAGAGTTTGGCTTGCTGCCCTGCAAGTCCGCCGATCTCATGGGCGGCGATGCTGCGGTGAACTTGGCCGCCTTGCATGCGGTGTTCGATGCGCGCGATCGCGGCGCACACCGTGCGGCCCTGACATTGCAGTGCGGTCTTGCGCTGTTCATCGCCGGCCGCACTGCCTCTATTGCATCGGGCATCGATCTCGCCGCAGCGACCATCGACAGCGGCCAAGCGCACCGCTGGCTTGAGCGATTGCAGCAATTCGCCGCGGCGCCTTCGAGCGCATGAGCGGCTTCTTGGATGAAATGGCGCGATCGAGCGCGCGGCGCGTGGCGGATGCTTCGCTGCGCGAAGGCATCGGCGCCCTCGAGCGCCGGGCAAAGCAAACTCCAGCCGCCCCGCCGCTGTGCTTGTCGGCGGCCGGCTTCGACGTGATTGCCGAACTCAAGTTGCGATCCCCGGCTGCGGGCGTATTGGGCGACGCGAGCGATGACTGGTTGGCGCGCATCGCGGCGTACGCGCGGGGAGGCGCGGCCGCGGTATCGGTGCTGACGGAGCCGTCGCGCTTCGACGGCTCGCTCACTCACCTGAGGCAGGCGGCGGCCGTACTCGCACCATTCGGGGTACCCGCCATGCGCAAGGACTTCATCGTCGATCCGTACCAGGTGCTCGAAGCTCGCGCCGCGGGAGCGGGGGGCGTGCTGATCATCTTGCGGATGCTGCCGCGCCCGCGTATCGAGGAACTGCTGGAGGCGGCAGCCGAGCAGGGCTTGTTTGTGCTATTGGAGGCGTTTGATGCCGCCGATCTGGAATCGGTCCGCGATGTGCTCGGCGCGCCTCGAGCGCGCGGGGCGACGCTCCTGGTCGGAGTCAACAGCCGCGATTTGCAGACTCTGGAAGTAGTGCAAGAGCGGTTCTCGGAGTTGGCGCCGCTGCTGCCGGCGGGCAGTCCCGCAGTCGCCGAAAGCGGTGTGGCCACAGGGGACGATGCCCGCAGGATGCGTCAGTTGGGCTACCGGGCGGCATTGATCGGCACCGCCCTGATGGCTCGCGAAGATCCGGCCGCTCTATTGCAGGAAATCTTCCTTGCGACACGGACAGTGCAGTCCTAAATGGCTACACTCGGGCGCATGTGGATCAAGATTTGCGGTATCACCAGTGCCGATGCAATCAGCGCGGCTGCGGCGGCGCATGTGGATGCGATCGGCTTTGTATTCGCTCCAAGCCCCCGGCAGGTGACTCCGGGGCAGGCGGCGCAACTCGCTGCGCTTGCGCCGCCGGGGATCTTGCGTATTGCGGTCGCGCAACATCCGCTGCAAATGAAAGTGGACGAGATTTGCCGGGTTCTCAAGCCGGACTATTTTCAGACCGATGTCGAGGATTTGCGCGAATTGAAAATCCCGTCCCACGTCAAGGTGCTGCCCGTCGTGCGCTTCGGCCGCAAGACCCCGAGTCCCCTCCCGGCGCGCATTGTGTTCGAGGGACCCTCGAGCGGCATCGGCGAGCTGGCGGATTGGGGAAGGGCGGCGGAGCTTGCTCGGCAGACCGAGGTGATTCTCGCGGGCGGCCTCTGCGCGCAGAACGTCGCGGAAGCGGTACAAGCGGTGCGCCCTTTCGGGGTCGACGTGAGCAGCGGTGTCGAAGAAGTCCCGGGCGTCAAAGATCCGGATAAAATCCATGAATTCGCGCGCGCCGCGCGCGCCGCGGCCGCTCAACTGGAGCATGATTCGTGAGTTCGCAGCCAAGTGGCGGCGTCGCGCAGTTTGACGCGTATCCCGATGCCAAAGGCCGTTACGGCGGGTTCGGCGGCCGCTATGTTCCCGAAACCCTGGTGCCCGCACTCGATCGCCTGCAAGCCGGCGTCGACCGCTATCTGCACAGCGAAGAGTTTCAGGCCGAGTTCCACCAGGAATTGAAGACTTGGGTGGGCCGGCCGACGGCACTCTCCTTCGCGCCCACGTTGAGCAAACGCTGGGGTGCCGAGGTTTGGCTGAAGCGCGAGGACCTCGCGCATACCGGCGCTCACAAGATCAACAACGCAGTCGGACAGACGCTGCTTGCAAAACACCTCGGCGCCAAGCGGATCATCGCCGAAACCGGCGCCGGACAGCACGGCGTGGCGAGCGCCGCCGCTGCCGCGCGGCTCGGGTTGCCGTGCGTCGTCTACATGGGGGCGGTGGACGTTGAGCGCCAAGCGCCCAACGTGGGCCGCATGCAGCTCATGGGTGCGACCGTGGTGCCGGTCACCGCCGGCGACAAGACGTTGCGTGCCGCGATCGATGAAGCGCTGCGCGACTGGGTCTCGGATCCCGACGGCACTTATTACGTGTTGGGTTCGGCGGTGGGGCCGCACCCCTATCCCTACTTGGTGCGCGAGCTGCAGGCGGTGATCGGGCGCGAGGCGCGGGCGCAGATGCTGGCGCTCGCGGGCGATTTGCCCGACGTTGCCGTCGCCTGCGTGGGCGGCGGCTCCAATGCGATCGGCCTGTTTCATCCGTTTCTGCGCGACGCCGGAGTGCAGCTGCTCGGCGTGGAGGCGGGCGGCCGCGGCCCCGGCCTGGGGGATAATGCGGCCTCCCTGACCTTCGGCACTCCCGGCGTGCTGCAGGGAAGCTATACGCTGATTCTGCAAGATGCTTTTGGCCAGGTGCGTGAGACGCACTCCGTGTCCGCCGGTCTCGACTACTCGGGAGTCGGCCCAGAACACGCATTTCTCATGAAGTGCGGGCGGGTCAACTACGAATCGGCGACCGACGAGGAGGCGCTGGATGCGCTCAGCGAGTGCGCCAGGTTCGAGGGCATTTTGCCGGCTATCGAAACGGCGCACGCGATCTTCGGTGCGCGCCGCTACGCCGGCTCGCATCCCGGTGCACGGATTCTCATCGGTTGCTCGGGACGCGGCGACAAGGACATGAGTATTTTGCAGCGCACACTACTCAAGGCCTAAGCAGCCGCATGCGCCCGTGCGACACCATATCTGCGGCGATCAGGTCCGCGGCCGCCGAAGGACGACCCGCGCTGGTGGGTTTCCTCACGGCCGGGTTTCCGACCCGGCGCCGATTCGGCGAGAACCTCGCCGCCGTCGCAGCAGCCTGCGACGTGGTCGAGATCGGCGTCCCCTTCTCCGATCCGATGGCCGACGGCTCCACGATCCAGCGGGCGAGCTTCATCGCGCTCGCTGACGGGGTTACCCTACCGTGGATTCTGCAGGAACTCGATGCATTGCCGCGGCCGCGCACGGCGCCTATCCTGTTGATGAGTTATCTGAATCCCTTGCTCAGCTTCGGGCTCGATAAGCTGCCGCGCGCTGCCGCAAAGGCCGGTGTCGCCGGTTTCATCGTACCGGATCTGCCCTACGAAGAAAGCGATGAGATGAGACTGGCGCTCGGCCGTGAAGGGCTGGCGCTGGTGCAGATGGTGACGCCGGTTACGCCCGACTCGCGGCTGGCCATGCTGTGCAAGTCGGCGCAGGGCTTTGTATACGCAGTCACGATGACGGGTACCACCGGAAAGTCGGCTGATGTGCCCGATGAGGTGCTCGATTACATGGATCGGGTGAAGCGCTGCTCGCCGGTTCCGGTGTGCGCGGGGTTTGGCATCCGCTCGCGGGCGCAGGTCGCGCGTTTTGCACCGCACGTGGACGGTGTCGTGATCGGCTCTGCCTTGGTCGAGACGCTGGAACGGGGCGGGGACGTGCGTGCCTTCTTGGCATCGCTGCGCAGGAGCTCCTAGGGGGCGGAGGGGGCTGGTTCGTGAAGCGTGTGTACCGGGCCGCATCGCTGTTGCAGGTAGCCCATGCGCGCAATGTGCTGATCACCGCGGGGATCCGCTGCGAGCTGCGGAACCAATATCTCGCCGGTGCAATGGGCGATTTGCCCATGATGGAGACTTGGCCGCAGCTGTATGTGGAAGATGGCGACGAGGAGTTCGCATTGAGTGCGCTGGCGCGCGCCTCGACCGCTCGAGCCGGGCTACCCTGGGTTTGCGAGGAATGCAAAGAGCAGCTCGAGCCGCAATTCACGTGCTGCTGGCGCTGCGGGGCCGAGCGGGGGAAAACGAGCTGAGAGCGCCCACTGACTACCGCTCCGTTCCCAGCAATGCGCCATTCCGTATCAAGCGCTTATGGCATTGTCAGACAAACACCGACACGAGTCCGCGCGAAATCTGAGCTTAAGGTTCAGCGCCCATCCATGGCCATCACACTCTGTACAGGTTACAAAACTGACTCGTGTTCGGTGTAGCGATTGCACGAAACGCGCTGGAAGCGAGGAGGATTATTTTCATGAATGTTGCCAGCCATGGTTTTTCTGAGCAGCCGGTCCGCCTGGCGGCCGCGAGCCCCCTGCTCGGGGCGTCCGCGGCCATGGTTGAGGTGTTGCGTCTCATCGAGCGGGTGGGGCCTACCGAAGTCTGCGTTCTCTTGACCGGCGAGAGCGGCTCCGGAAAGGAGCTCGCCGCGCAGTCGATTCACGATCGGAGCCTGCGGCGCGGCGGTCCGTTCATCGCGATCAATTGCGGCGCGATCACGGCGGGCCTCATCGAAGCGGAATTGTTCGGGTACGAGAAGGGCAGCTTTAGCGGCGCGGTGCGTGCGCACGCCGGGGTGTTCGAGCGAGCGCAAGGCGGAACGCTATTGCTGGACGAAGTGACCGAAATGCCGTTGGATATGCAGACCCGCCTCCTGCGGGTACTCGAAACCCGCAAGTTCTATCGGGTGGGGGCCAGTTTTGAATTGCCCACGGATGTGCGCGTGATCGCCGCGACCAATCGCTGCCCGCTGCAGGCGGTGCGGCGCGGCCAATTGCGCGAGGACCTGCTGTACCGCTTGGCGGTCTTTCCCATCGACATGCCGCCGCTGCGCAGCCGGGGCAACGACGTGGACTTGCTCGCCGAGCACTTTTTGGCGGACTTGAACGCCCGGGCGGGGACCCAAAAGCGCTTGTCGACGCTGGCACGCGAAACGCTCAAGCAGCACACCTGGCCCGGCAACGTGCGGGAACTGAAGAATTGCACCGAGAGAGCCTTCATTCTCGCCGATCAGACACTCGAGCTCGCGCCGCTGATTCAAACCACGAGCAAGGGGAGCGACCCTGCGGACCGCGAGCGGTTGGAAATTCGCGTCGGGTCGCGGATCTATGATATGGAGCGTTCACTGATCGAGGCAACGCTCGAATACTTTCACGGCAACAAGCGCCGTGCAGCAGACGCCTTGGGCTGCAGTCTCAAGACGTTGTATAACAAGCTCAATGGCTATTCGCAGAGCCACGAGTGCGCGAGCAGCTAGCGCCGGCAAAGGGGGAGAAAAACGTGTCACGAGTACTGATCGCTGATGATCACGCCGTCGTTCGAGCGGGCTTCAGGCAGTTCCTGGAAGCGGATCCCACGATCAGCGAGGTCGGCGAGGCTGCCAGCGGCAACGAGACGCTCGACTGGTTGCGCCGGCAGGAATGGGATTTGGTGTTGCTCGACATCCATATGCCGGACCGAAGCGGCCTCGATATTCTGCGGCACATTCAAACCGGACATCCGGGAGTCCGAGTCCTGGTGATGAGCGGTCTGCCCGAACAGCAATATGCCGTGAATGTGCTGCGGGCGGGCGCGTGCGGCTATCTGTCCAAGGACAGCGCTCCGGAGGAGCTGATGAAGGCGGTGCGCACCGTGCTCTCCGGACGGCGTTACGTGAGTGCCGCTCTCGCCGAGATATTGGTGGCGGATCTCGACGGAAATCCCGACAGGCCGCTGCACGCGCGCCTGTCGACGCGGGAATTCCAGATATTTTGCAAGTTGGCGGCCGGACGCGGTGTGTCGGATATCGCCAATGAACTCAGCCTCAGCGTGAAGACGGTCAGCACGTACCGCAGCAGGATTCTGGAGAAAATGAGTTTCAATGCAAATGCGGACATCACCTCCTACGCGCTGCGCAACGGACTGATTCAATAAACGGCCCGCTCGTGCAGCCGCTGTGAGAATCTTCCTACACCACGACCTGCGCGCCGGCCGTGACATCGCCGCGCCGGGTCGCGCTAGACTGCCGCGAGCGTGCGTACAACAGCAGTGGAACAGATTACGATGGCGCAGGGCCTGAAGGTCTTACTCGTCGAAGATTCCAAAGTTCTCACGGAGCGGCTGACCGAAGCGATCAGACAGATTCCGGATGTCGAACTCATCGGAACCGCAGACACCGAGGCGGGGGCGCTCGCCTCGGTCAAGCGCGAGACCATCGATGTGATCATCTTGGACTTGCATTTGAAGCAAGGTACGGGATTCGGGGTCATGCGCGCCTTGGCTGCCACGCAATTGAGACCATGCATCATCGTATTGACGAATTACGATCTGCCCGAGTACAAGAATGCGGCCATCGCCCTGGGCGCCACGCATTTCCTCGACAAGGCGCGCGATTACGGGCGGCTCCCGGAAGTCCTGCGCGAACTCGGCGAAGCGCTGGTGGCGAAGCACTAGGAGCCTGTCCGGCTGCCGGAAAGGGGGCTTGCTTTCCGGCGAGCTATAATTTGCCACCGACTCGCCGCAGGCGTTAACCTCAAGCCGTCACAGGAGGAGAACTCATGGAAACGATACATACCCCGACCACTGAACACCCAAGTGCCTCGGGGAGGCGACCGAACAACGAAGCAACCGAAAATATGGAGGAACTCAGGGCAGTGGCGGCAAACGAAATCAAGAGCTTGATCGCGGACGTCGAGGAGCTGGTCGCGCGCATCGCGGATCTGAATGACGCCGACGTCGTGCGAATGCGTACCAAGGTCATGCGCGCCGTGGACTCGGCCAAAGAAGGACTGGCCGACGGCGCTGACACATTGCGGCGCCAGGCAAGCAAGGCGATGAGCGGCGCGGACGAATATGTGCGGGAAAGTCCGTGGGTTGCGGTGGGTCTTGCCGCGTTGGTCGGGGCCGTAGTCGGTATTCTAGTCGCGCGCCGCTCCTAAGGATTGTCCGGTGCGGGTGTTGTGGTTACTGCCCAAGGTGGCGCCTGCGTTGCTGCGCCATCTCGCGGCATACATTGAATTGATCGGCTACGATCTCGCCCGAACGCAGCGCGAAATCGCGGCGAGCATCGTCGCATTTGTGATCGTGGCCGTCAGCCTGTTCTTTGCCCTTCTCATGGGATGCGTCGCGGTCATCGCGCTCACCTGGGACACCCCGCATCGACTTGTGGCCATCGTTTGCATGGCCGGCGCATTCTTGGGTCTCGCCATCATCGCGTTGATCTATCGATCGAACGTGCTGCGCGAGCAAGGGCCATTCCTGGCCTCGGTGCGTCAACAGTGGCAGGAAGACTGCGTGATTCTCGAACGAATTCTGTCGGAAGAGCATGAGCATTGATCGCCGGACGCAACCACGGGCGCCGGACGCGCAGCGGGATGAGATCCTGGCGAGGCTCGCGCAGTCGCGCGCCGATATTCGCGGTGTGCTCGAGAGGCCGCCGATAGAGCCTGGCGAAGCGCACGCGGCGCCCGGCCGGGCGGCGGAAGAGTTTCCGCGCAGCCGTACGATGCGGATGCTGATGAGCGGACGCGGGCTCGGAGTCGCGGGCGCCGCCCTCGCCGGTTTGCTCATCGCGCGCCCGAAACTTGCGTGGCGGCTCATCCGATTGCTGCCCACCGGCGCACTGGCGCGCATGCTCATTTTGCGTGCGATCGCCGCCATGCGCGCCAAGCCTTAGGTAGCATGGTCCGGCGCGCCGGATTTACCGGACCGTCGCTTCGCCGGGCTCACCCGAGCGTAATGCGCACGTCGTGATTCGACCCATCATCCGCGAGGCTGATATCGCAGGGCGTGCCTGATATCAGGCGTTCATCGAGCGATGCGCGAACGATCCCCCGGCTCACGCCATGCGGGTTTTCCACCGCGATGCGGTAGCGTGCCGAGCCGTGCTGGTAAGTGATCTCGAATCCCGGCCAGGCGCGCGGTATGCAGGGGCTGATCCGCAGTACGGTGCCGCGCAAGTTGATTCCGAGCATTCCTTCGACCGCGGTGCGATACATCCATCCGGCGGAACCCGTATACCAGGTCCAACCCCCTCTCCCGACGTGCCGTGGCGCTGAATACACATCCGCACACACGACATAGGGCTCGACCTTGTAGCGGTCAATGCCCGCGCGAGTTCTCGCATGATTGATCGGATTGACCAGTGAGAACAGCTCGCCCGCCCGATCGCCATCCCCCAGCAGTGCGAAAGCCAACGTCGACCACATCGCCGCGTGAGTGTATTGCCCACCGTTCTCGCGAATGCCGGGCGGGTAGGCCTTGATATAGCCCGGGTCGTGCGGGGTGCGATCGAAGGGCGGGGTGAGCAATTGCACGAGCCCATCTCCGCGGTTGACGAGTTGCGCGTTCAGCGCGGACATCGCGCGAACGGCGCGCGCCGGCTCGGCGCCCCCGGAGATGACGGCCCAGGACTGAGCGACGGAGTCGATGCGGCACTCGTCGCTCGAGACCGATCCCAGAGGGCTGCCGTCATCGAAGTAGCCCCGCCGATACCATTCGCCGTCCCATGCTTCGCGCTCGATGGCCCGTTGCAGGGCAACGGCCTGTTGGCGCCAAAGGGCCGCCTTGGCCGGGTCTCCCCGCTGGTCGGCCAGCGGCGCAAACTTGAGCAGCGTCGCGTGGAGGAACCACCCGAGCCAAACACTCTCTCCGCGGCCCGCCGCTCCCACTCGATTCATGCCGTCATTCCAATCGCCCGTGCCGAACAGGGGAAGGCCGTGCGAGCCGACGGCAAGACTCGAATCAAGCGCGCGCACGCAGTGTTCGTACAGCGATGCGCGCTCCGCTGTGACCTCGGGAGCGGAGAAGATTTCCAGGCTGCCGGCTGCGAGCGGCCCGCCCGCGAGGAAGGCCACGGGTTCGTCGAGCACGGCGACGTCCTCGGTTACATCGAGGTAGTGCGCAACGACGAACGGCAGCCAGACGCGGTCGTCGGACACCCGCGTCTTCAGGCCCTGACCGGAGACGGGCAGCCACCAGTGCTGGACATCTCCGGCTGCAAACTGGCGCGACGCGGCACGCAGAACATGCTCGCGCGCCAGGGAAGGCCGCGCCACGCACAGCGCCATCACGTCCTGCAACTGATCGCGAAACCCGTAAGCGCCGCTCGACTGATAAAACGCCGTACGCGCCCACAATCGGCATGCCAACGCTTGATAGAGCAGCCAACCGTTGAGAAGCACATCCATGGACCGATCGGGCGTATTCACTTGCAGCGCGCCCAAGGTCTGCTGCCAGAAATTCGTGACAGCTTCAAAAACCGCATCGAGATCGAGTGTGCGATAGCGCTGCAGCAGGGCGACCGCCGCCTCCGTCGATGCCTCTTGTCCGAGGACGATCACAACTTCGGTCTGCTCGCCGGGGCGCAAGCTGAACTTGCTTTGCATCGCGCCGCAGGGGTCCAATCCGCCGCCTACCCGGTTCGACAGCGGCGCCGAATCCAGAAGCGCGGCCGGCTCGGCCATTGAACCGTGACGGCCGATGAATTCCGCCCGATCACCCGTACACGTTTGCTGCCGGCCGCCCATATCCATGAAGGCGACTCGCGATTGAAATCCCGTGCTCCACGGATTACGCGCCAGCAGGGCGGAGGTATGCGCGTCGATCTCCGTGACGATGAACGCTGCCGTGCGGCTGCGCTGGTTTCCGAGCACCCACTCTGCGTAATGAGTCACCGAGAGTTGCCGCGCCTCCTCGGAGCGGTTGCTGATCTTCAGCCGGGTTATCTTAAGCGGATCCTCGAGCGGCACGAATTGCAGCAGGTCCAGGGAGATTCCATGCGAGGTATGCTCGAACCGGCTGTATCCAAAGCCGTGACGAACGACATAGGGAGCCGCCTCCCGAATGGGCAGCGGTGTTGCGTTCCAAAGCTCGCCGCTTGCCTCGTCACGGACGTAAATCGCTTCCGCCGGGGCGTTGCTGACGGGATCATTCGACCAGGGCGTCAGCTGATTTTGTTGTGCGTTCAGCGACCACGTGCTGCCGGATCCGTCCGCCGAAACGAGGAAGCCGAATTGCGGGTTGGCGATCACGTTGATCCAAGGAGCAGGGGTCCATTGGCCTTCGTCGAGGACGGTCACGTACTCGCGGCCCGCAGCCGCGAAACCGCCGACGCCGTTGAAGAACTCAAGGGTTGGAAGGCTGGGCGGCGCGTCGGCGAGTGTCTGCATGTCGCGATTTCTCAGCCGCCGTCGCGGCGCCGGCTGCGCTTCGCGCTGCCGCGCCAGCTGCTCGTCCAGGCGGCCCGATCGCGCAATGAGGATCGCACGGGCTGCGGTCTGCAATAACTCGCAACTCGACGGCGGCAGCGCGTCGCTGCGAAGCGAGAACACGCTGCCGCGCCCTGAGGCGTCGGCTCCGCGCTCTCTCTCTTGCGAGCCTCTGATCGCCTCATCCAACGCCTCCTGCAATCGCGCCGCGCCGGACGGCGGGTGATCATTGAGGATGACGAGATCTACGCCGACGCGCTTGAGTCGCCAGTACTCGTGCGCACGCAGCAGCTGCTTGACGAATCCCAGGCCGCTCTCATCATCGATGCGCACCAGCACAATGGGCAGATCGCCGGATATGCCACAGGTCCACAATAGCGCGGGGCCCGACTGATTCTTGCTCAATATGTCGCGCGAGGCGCGCAGCGATGAATCGGCGTACAGCACGCGGTTTGCGATGCGCTGAAATTGCTGCGCCTCCTCGAAGTTCACTCCCAAATCACGCAGCTGCGCTCGGGCCTGGGTCCGCGCCAACGTTTTGGTCCGTTCGAACGCCGCCATGTCGCAATGTTTGTCGGCGGTGGCGAGCGCCAGAGCACGGCTGGCCTCCACCCCGCTCCAAAAGGCGACGCGTGAGGTTGCGCCGGGCGCGATGCGCACTCGGCGCCGCAGTGCGAGCACCGGATCGAGCACGGTGCCCGCCGTATTCGATAACGGCCGGGCGTCCACGATGGAAATTGCGGTGCGGACATCGTGCCCCCTTCCTATGAACCGCGCCCTGTCGGTCTCGAATTGCAGCTCGCCGACGGCTTCTCCTTCCACGGCGCAGCGGTGAAACAGCCAGAGCGGCATATCGGAGGGCTCCCGGCCGCGCCGCGCCGCAAGGAGCGTGCGGCCATCGGCGGCGAATTCGGTTTGCACGAACAATTTGGAGAATGCCGGGTGGGCGGAGTCCGCGGCAGGGCTCGCCAGGACCACCTCCGCGTAGCTCGTGAACTCGATTTCGCGGACGCGGCTGTCGGCGTTGGTAATGGAGACGCGGCGCACCTCGACGTCGTCTTCGGTTGACACGAGGATCTCGGTGGCAGTGAGGATCGGACCGTCCTTGCGTATGATCTGCGCGCGGTCTTCGAAGAACTCGACCTCATAGCCATCGGGCTCGCGGCCGACGGGTTGGTATCCGGCCGACCACACCGCGCCGTTCGCGACATCTCGCAAAAATATGAAGAAGCCCCAGGGGTCGCAAATCGGATCCTCGCGCCAGCGGGTGACGGCGATCTCCCGCCAGCGGCTATAGCCCGAACCGGCCGCGGAAATCATGACTGAGTAGTCGCCGTTGCCCAACAAATGCGTGCGCGGCGTCGCGTGATGCGGGGAATTGAAGCGGCGCGGCACGGCGTTCATTCAGTCTGCCACTTCGACGCGCGATACCAAACCAACAGGACGACGGCGGCGCACATTTGCGCCCATCCGAGCCACCGAAATTTCGCCAGGAGGGCCACGCATACCAGTCCGGACAGCCACAGAAAGCCGGCGCCTATTGCCAGATCCCGGCGGTAGTTCGAGTGCCGCAATTCGCGGCGCAGCTCCGCAACCCCGGGATATTCCACCTGCACTCGGAACCGCCCCTGCGAAGCTTCACGCACCGCCGTCTGAAACAACTGCGGCAGCTGCTTCAATGCCTCGATCGTGTCCGGAAGATGCGCGCGTACGCCCTTCAGCACGGCGCGCGGACTCACGCGCTCGCGCATCCACTGGCGCAAAATCGGCTGCGCCGTCTTCCAGAGATCGAGCTCGGGATACAGCTCGCGGCCCAAGCCTTCGATGTTGAGGAGCGTCTTCTGCAACAGGATCAGCTGCGGCTGCACCTGCATGTCGAAGCGCCGCGCGGTTTCGAAGAGCCGCAACAGGACTTGTGCGAAGGAAATCTCCTTCAGCGGCTTGTTGAAAATGGGCTCGCACACGGTGCGAACGGCGGATTCGAGTTCGTCGATGCGAGTGCCTTTCGGCACCCACCCGGACTCGACGTGCAGAGTCGCGACGCGGGCATAGTCGCGGTCGAAAAACGCCATGAAATTTTCCGCCAGATAGTGCTGATCGCGAGGCTGCAGAGTGCCGACGATGCCGAAGTCGACGGCGGCATAGCGTGGATTTTCGGGGTCGTCGATTTGCACGAAGATATTCCCGGGGTGCATGTCGGCGTGAAAAAAGTTGTGTCTGAAGACCTGTGTGAAAAAAATCTCGACGCCGTTTTCGGCCAACTTGACGATGTTGGTGCCGCGTGCCCGCAGCTCGTCGATGCGGCTCACGATGACGCCGTGTATGCGCTCCATGACGATGACGTTGACGCGGCAATAATCCCAGTGGACGGCGGGAACGTAGAGCAACGGCGAGCCGGCAAAATTACGCTTCAACTGGGCGGCATTGCCGGCTTCACGCATGAGGTCCAGTTCATCGAGGATGGTCTTGCGATATTCGCGCACGACCTCGATTGGCCGCAGCCGCCGCGCATCCTCCCAATACTCGTTCGCCAAAACTGCGAGCGCCTGCAGGACCTCGAGGTCGCGTTCGATGACATCGTGCATCCCCGGGCGCAATATTTTGACGACCACTTCCTCACCGCTCTTGAGCGTCGCCGCATGGACCTGCGCGATCGACGCTGCGGCGAGGGGTGTCTCATCGAAGCTCCGGAAGATATCCGTCAGCGGCCGCCCGAACGCGAGCTCGATCGTCGCCACGGCGACCGCGCTGCGGAACGGCGGCACGCGGTCCTGCAGCTTCGCCAACTCATCGGCGAGATCGACCGGCAGTAGATCGCGACGCGTGGAGAGCGCCTGGCCGAATTTAACGAAGACCGGCCCGAGCTCTTCGAGCGCAAGACGCAGGCGTTCGCCCCGGGTGATGCCGGCACTGCGTTGAAACCATGTCCATGGTGAGAGATAAAAAAGGAACCGAAACGGCCGATACAGATGAGTCGCGCGCACGAAATCATCCAGGCCATGCCGGACCAGCGCGCGCTGTATCTGCAGCAGCCGGGCGGCGACGCGCAGCCGCATCACGGCGCGCCCTTCAGGCGCTGTTCGAGCCGCGCCAGTCGGGCTTCGACGCGGTCGGCCGTCTCACGTACTTGATCGACCCCGAGCAGGAACTCCTCGAGCTCCGGCTTGTTGACCAGGTCGCGGCTCTCCTCCTGCAGGTATTCAGCGAGATTTTCCCCGGCAATACGACCGGCTTTACGCGCCCACGACAGGGCCGCCTGCGCGATCTGCGACAAGCGGCGCGCCGGCATATCGCCAACCAGCCGGGACAGTTCCTCCTCCAGATCGGGGCGCGCCAGCGCGAACAGCTCGCGGTAACGACTTGCGATCTCCGCATCGCCGAGGATTTGCGCCGCCGCCCGAGCGGTACCGGATCTGCCGCCGGTGCTCTTCCCGCCGCCGCCCGTGTCGTTCATGTCGGCCCGGAGCAGTTCGATGAGCGCCAACGGCGATCCACAGATGCGTGCATCCGCTGCGGTGTCGTCGCCCGCCAGAAGCGCGAGTCGGTCGGCCGACACGGCGGCACGGATGCGCAGCATGCCGTCGATGCCGATCTGCACCGAGGTATTGTTCAAACGGCGTGCGGCGACGGCTGCCTGCGTCGACTGGCCAATACTCCGATTGAGCAGGGCTTCGATGAATGCGAGCCATGCGGGGGTTGCCGGCATGTCAGATTTTGTACCCCCGGTGCACGGCGACGATTCCGCCGGTCAGATTGTGGTATCGCGCCTGCGCAAATCCGGCGCCTTGCAGCATCTCGAGCAGGGTCTGTTGATTCGGATGCATGCGAATCGACTCCGCCAAGTACCGATAGCTGGCGGCATCCTCGGCGACCAGCCGACCCAGCACGGGCAATACATTGAAAGAGTAGGCGTCATAAAGGGGCTTGAGCCCGGGCGCTACCGGAGTCGAAAACTCCAATACCAGCAACTGTCCGCCGGGCTTCAGTACCCGGTGCATCGAGGCCAAGGCGGCGGCCTTGTCGGTGACATTACGCAGTCCGAAGCCGATGGTTACGCAATCGAAGGAGTTTTCGGCAAAAGGCAGGCGCTCGGCATCGGCGATGAGGTATTCGACGTTGCCCACGAACCCTGCGTCGAGCAGCCGATCGCGGCCGACTTCCAGCATCTTTGGATTGATGTCCGACAAGACGACCCGGCCCTGTTTGCCGACTTGGCGCAACATGCCGAGCGCCAGGTCGCCGGTACCGCCGGCGACGTCGAGTCCGCACTGCCCGGCCCGCAGGCCGGTGAGCGACAGCGTGAATCGCTTCCACAGCCGGTGCACGCCCAACGACATCAAGTCGTTCATGATGTCGTACTTGCCCGCCACCGAAGCGAAGACCGCGCGGACCCGCCCGGCCTTTTCCGTCCAAGTCACCTTCTCAAAGCCAAAATCTGTGCGGTCGGGATCGTTCATTGCGCTCCTTGGGTGGGCGCATTGTAGCCGACTGCAGCGTCCCAACCTCAGAGTCCGACTTTGCGCTCGATCCCAGCCTCGGCGCAGCGTTCCAGGTATCGCGCCCAGTTTGCGCCGAAGCCTACGCCCAATTCGTACAGCAGGCTCCAGGAATAAATCCCGGTGTTGTGGCCGTCATCGAAGTTAAGGCGCAGGGCGTAGTTGCCCACCGGCTCGACGCCGCTGATGCCCACGTCCTCCTTGCCGGTTTGCAGTACGCCTTCATCGCCGCCATGTCCCTTGACCTCGGCGGAGGGCGAAAACACCCGCAAATATTCGAACGGCAACTCAAAGTGCGATCCATCATCGAAGCGCACCTCCAGAATGCGCGATTGGGTGCGTAGCTTGATGTCCGTGGGTTGCGGCACGTCCTGCAGGCCTACAAAATGTACCGCGATAAATCCTGATCGCGCACCAGATCGCCCAAGTTGCCCTCGACGTAGTCGCGATTGACGACGACGCGGGTGCCGCTGCGATCGGCGGCTTCGAAGGAGACGGATTCCAGCAGCCGCTCCATGACGGTGTGCAGGCGGCGCGCCCCGATGTTTTCGGTCGTCTCGTTCACCTCGAAGGCCACCTCGGCGAGGCGCTGCACGCCCGAGTCTTCGAACTTCAGTTCGACGCCTTCGGTTGCAAGGAGCGAGGTGTATTGGCGACACAGCGAGGCGTCGGGCTCGGTCAATATTCTTACGAAGTCCTGCACCACCAGAGGCTCGAGCTCGACGCGAATCGGCAGACGACCCTGAAGCTCCGGGATCAGATCGGAAGGCTTCGACATGTGAAAAGCGCCGGACGCAATGAACAGGACGTGATCGGTCTTGACCGTGCCGTATTTGGTGTTGACGGTGCAGCCCTCGACCAGCGGCAACAGATCGCGCTGTACGCCTTCTCGCGATACGTCGGCGCCCAGAGTTTCCTGCCGGCGTGCGATCTTGTCGATTTCGTCGATGAAGACGATGCCGTTCTGCTCGGCATTCTGCACCGCGCGAACCTTGAGTTCGTCTTCGTTGATTATTTTCGACGCTTCCTCATCGACCAAGAGCTGCAGCGCATCCTTGATCTTCAGCTTGCGCGTGCGCGTGCGGCCTCCGCCCAAGCTCTGGAACATGCCCTGCAATTGCTGGGTCATCTCCTCCATGCCGGGCGGGGCCATGATTTCCACCCCCAAGGGGCTCGCTCGCACCTCGATCTCGATCTCGCGCTCGTCAAGGTCGCGCTCGCGCAGCATTTTCCTGAAGCGCTGGCGCGTATCGGTGTCGCGCGGCGCGGCCTCTGGGGTGTACCCGGACTGGGCGCGCGGCAGCAGTACATCGAGAATGCGCTCCTCGGCAGCGTCCGCCGCCCGCGGCCGCACTTTGGCAATTTCCTCTTCGCGAGTCATTTTCACGGAGATCTCGACAAGATCTCGCATGATCGAATCAACTTCCCTGCCAACATAGCCTACTTCGGTAAATTTGGTCGCCTCTACCTTGATAAACGGCGCTTTGGCGAGACGCGCCAATCGCCGGGCGATTTCCGTCTTGCCGACGCCCGTGGGGCCGATCATGAGAATGTTCTTGGGCGTGATTTCAGGGCGCAAATTCTCCGCCACCTGCTGGCGCCGCCAGCGGTTTCGCAAAGCGATCGCGACCGCGCGTTTGGCTGCTTTTTGACCGACAATGTGCTTGTCCAGCTCTTCGACGATTTCCCGCGGAGTCATTTGCGACATGCGCTACAACTCCTCGATGGTGAGATTGCGGTTCGTGTAGATGCAGATGTCCGCCGCTATCTGCAGCGAGCGCTCGACGATTTCACGGGCGGACAATTCGGTAGCCTGCATGAGCGCCTGTGCTGCCGCTTGCGCGAAGCTCCCGCCCGAGCCGATGGCGATCAAATCATGCTCCGGCTCGATCACATCGCCGTTCCCGGAAATGACATAGGAATTATCGCTATCGGCGACGCAGAGCAGGGCCTCGAGCCTGCGCAAGCTGCGGTCGCTGCGCCAATCCTTCGCCAGCTCGATCGCCGCGCGGGTGAGGTTGCCGAATTTCTCCAGCTTGCCCTCGAAGCGCTCGAACAGCGTAAAAGCGTCGGCGGTGCCCCCGGCAAATCCCGCCAGCACTTTGCCGCCGTACAAGCGGCGTACTTTCCGGGCATTGCCCTTCATCACGCTCTGTCCGAGCGTTACCTGGCCGTCGCCGCCGATCGCGACGCGACCGTTGCGTCGCACCGCCAAAATCGTAGTGCCGTAAATCCGCTCTGGATCGTGGTTCATTGAACCCCGTGTGGGGCCGACGGGCCGCCTTTCAAGCCGTGCGTTGCCGCCGACGCGCGCGCGGATGCGAGGCGTCGTACACTTTCGCCAGGTGTTGAAAGTCCAAATGAGTGTAGATCTGGGTGGTCCCGATGTTGGCGTGTCCCAATAATTCTTGGACGCCGCGCAAGTCGCCGCTCGACTCGAGCAGATGCGTCGCGAAGGAGTGGCGAAACATATGTGGGTGCACATGCACCCTTAGGCCCTGGCGGCGTGCCCACGCGCCCACCCGCAGCTGCACCGCTCGCACGCTGAGCCGCCGGCCCGACCGGCCGATGAATACGGCAGCCTCCTCGTCCATGCTCGGGGCGGCGTTCTTACTCGGGGGGGCGCCCGGGGCGGCGGGCCTGCCCGGGGCGGCGCGCTCGCACAGGGCGGCGCGCTCGGCGAGCCATTTCCGCAAGGCGTCTATTGCAAACCGGCCGATCGGTAGAACCCGCGTCTTACTGCCCTTGCCGACGACCCGCACCGTGCGATCGGCGAGATCGATCGCCGCGACATCCAGGTTTACCAATTCCGTCAAGCGCAGACCGGAAGAGTAGAACAATTCCATGATGGCCTTGTCGCGCGCGGACAAGGAATCGTGAACCCGAAATTCCAGCAGCCGTCCCATCTGGTCGGCATCCAGGGTGGTCGGCAGACGCTTCTTATTCTTCGGCGCACGCACCTCCTGCGCCGGGTTCACCGTGCTGGCCCCCTCCCGCAGGAGAAACTCATAAAATGTGCGCACCGCCGACAGCCGCCGTTGGGTGCTGCGAGGTCCCAAGCCGCCTGCGTGTTCGGCCGCTGCGAAGGTGCGCACGTGGGCGTTAGCGACTGCGTTCCAGCGCGGGATTTTGCGCTGATCGCAGAACGCCAGGAGCCTGCCCAAATCGTGACGGTAGGCGGCCACCGTGTGTGCGCTCATGCGGCGTTCACGCGTCAGATGCGACGCGAAGCGCTCGATCCAGTCGCACTGCTCCGAATTCACCGTTCGGGTCCTAGCGCATCAGTGCGTAGGTCACGAGCTCGCCGATGCGCGAGAGGAACTCCGTGCTCATGGCCGGATGGAATCGCTCTGCGTCGCTCGCGCCGATCGCCAATATTCCTGAGGCGCCTTTCGGGCCCAAAGGCGTCAATGCCACGGAGCCGATCTCGACTGAATCCTTGCCGAAGAGAAAGTCACGTTGCGCATCGCGGATTTGACCGCATCGCGGCTTGCCCGCCTGCAACAACGATTCGAATATTTTAATCTCGGGGTCGGCGAGATTGCAGGTTCGCAGAAAACGCCCGGTGGAGGTCTCCAGTGAGCGTGCTGTCTCGAGAAACAACACCAGCACCGAATTCCTGGCGTCGAAATCCTCGCGCAAACTCGCTTCGACGGCATTGATCGTTTCCAGCAAGGTGCGCGCACGGATGAGGCGCTGACTCATGCGATGGATGCGGTCTGCGAGCGCGTCGTTGGCGCGCGCCACATCCACCAGCTCCTTCAGTTTGCGTTCGAGCGACTGATTGCGCTCGCGCAGCACTTCCACCTGCCGCTCCACCAAGCTCACTGTCGCTCCGGCGTCGCGACGATGCGGCAGGCGCAGTTTGGTGAGTAACGGACTGTTGCGCTCGAAGAAATCCGGATAGGTTTGCAAGTATTCCGCGACGGTGGTGTCGTTGATCGCGTCGTGCTTGATACCGCGTGCCTGACTCGTTGTCATTTTATGAGCTCCCGATGAATTTTCGTTCAAATATCGATCATTCCCGTGAATACCACGCTCGCCGGTCCGGTCAGCCACAAATGCTGTCCGTGTCCGGGCCAAGAAACGTAGGCCGTGCCGCCGGGTAAATCGACCCGCACGTCCGCGTCCAGCAGTCCCTGCCGCCGGCCGATCGCAGCGGCGGCGCATGCTCCCGTGCCGCAGGCCAGAGTCTCGCCGGCGCCGCGCTCGAACACCCGCAAATGGATATGGCCGCGATCTAGGATCTGCATGAATCCCACATTGGTACGTTGGGGAAAGCGCCCGTGGTGTTCGATGGTAGCCCCCAACTGCCCGACCGGCGCGGTTTTCACATTGGAGACGCAGAGCACGGCATGCGGATTGCCGATCGACACCGCGCCAATTTCGAAAATCTCGGCGCCGACATTGAGGGAGTAAGCCGGCTCTTCAGCGGCCGCATCCATCGGTAAGGAGCGCGGATCGAAGTTCGGAACGCCCATGTCCACGGACACCAACCCATCCTCGCGTACGCGCGCGCACACGATGCCGCCCTTGCTTTGCATGCTGATCTCGCGACCGAGCCCCGGGGCCCTTGCGTACAACAGAGCCGCGATGCAGCGCGCTCCGTTGCCGCATTGCTCCACCTCGCTGCCGTCGGAATTGAAGATCCGGTAGAACACGCGGCATTTCGACTCCCGTGGAGCTTCGAGCATCAGCGCCTGATCGAACCCGACACCGGTGTGCCGATCGGCAAGCGCGCGTATCTGATCGGGGCCGACATGATCGCCGCCGGTGACGGGGGCCTCGAATACCAAGAAATCATTGCCCAACCCTTGCATCTTCACAAACTCGATGCGCATGGATGTGAGCATAGCCGATGCATCCGATTGTCGCGAGCGTGCTGCGCAATGTCGCACAGCGGTTGGACAATGCGCTAGTCTTACGCCGGTCAACAACAACAACGTCGGAGAATTATGCGCCACGTAATGGTTCTGAATGCGAAGGGCGGGTGCGGTAAGAGCACGCTGGCCACGAATGTCGCGGTGTTTTTTGCCAGAGATGGGCTTAAGGTTTGCCTTGCGGACTACGATCCCCAGCGCTCGAGCCTCGATTGGCTGGCGCAGCGACCTGCGGATTTGCCGGCCATCAGCGCCGTGCCGGCCTACGAGGAGGGCCTGCGCACTGTGCCGCGCACCACCGAGATCTTGGTCATAGACGCGCCCGCGCGCGTGCACGGCACCGAACTCAATGAGCTGGTGCGGCGCGCCGAAACCATCGTCGTACCGGTGCTGCCGTCCACCATCGACATGAAAGCCTGCGGCCGTTTCATGACGGAACTGCTGGAAATCGGCAAAGTATCGCGCAAGCAGGCACGGTTGGCGGTTATCGCCAACCGAGTGCGTGAATACACGCTGATCTTTGAAGAACTGGACCAGTTCCTCTCCAAGCTCAAAATACCCTATCTTGGCTGTCTGCGCGAAGCGCAGAACTATGTGCGCGCCTACGCGCGCGGCATGGGCGTGCTGGAACTACCCGAGTACATCGCCTGGCCCGACTGGAAGCAGTGGGAGCCCATCGGCGAATGGCTCGACAGCAAGAGAAGCCAGCCTTATTAGGAAGAAGCGTGCGCATCAGTCTATCCAAGTCCGATCGGAGTTTCAGTGTCGCGCCGGACCAGTCGGTACTCGATGCGGCCCTCGATGCCGGGCTGAATTTGCCGCACAGCTGCAAAGGCGGCAATTGCGGCGCCTGCCGGGCCCGGCTACTGCAGGGCGAGGTGGGGTATCCGAACGGGCGGCCGCTGGGGCTCTCCGATTCGGAGGTGGCGGAGGGACTCATCCTGCTCTGCCAAGCACGCGCCCACAGCGATCTGTCCATCGAAACGTTTGCAGTCAGCACGCCCGACGAAGCGCTGGTCAAGCGCCTGCCGTGCCGCATCGAGCGCGCGCAGCGCTGGTCGCATGACGTCATGGCCGTGTTCCTGCGGCTGCCCGTGGCGGAACGGCTCGATTTCCAGCCCGGACAGTATGTCGACATCATGTTGCCCGGAGGCCGGCGGCGCAGCTTTTCGATCGCCTCGCCGCCGCACGATTCGCGCTTGCTCGAATTGCACGTGCGCCGGGTGCCGGGGGGCGAGTTCACGGAGCAGCTGTTCGCCGGCGCAGCGCAAGGCGCCTTGCTGACGATCGAGGGCCCGCTGGGGCATTTCATCTATCGTGCACCTGCGCAGCCTTGCGCGGGCGACGGCGCCCCGATGCTGCTCGTCGGCGGCGGCACGGGCTTGGCGCCTTTGAAGAGCATCCTGCGGCACGTGATCGAGAATGGCTTGCGCCGCGAGATGATCCTGTACTGGGGTGTGCGCAGTGAGCGCGATCTGTATGCGCACGATACGCTCAAGGAAATGGCACGGCGCGCCGCCAACTTTCGCTACGCGCCGGTTCTCTCGGAGCCGTCCCCTGCGTGGGAGGGGCGGCGCGGCTGGGTTCACCAAGCCGTGCTGCGCGATTTCGGCGAACTCGAACCCTATGAGGTCTATGCCAGCGGGCCGCCGGAGATGATCGAAGCGGTGCGGCGCGAGTTTCCCCTGCGCGGCGCTGCGCCTGAGCGCCTGTCGTTTGATTCCTTCGACTATGCGCCGGACTCGCTCGCACGCCAGCGGACGATGGCCGCCACCAAGTCCTGATCTTCGGCCGAGTCCGCTTGCAGCAGCGCCCCGGCGAGCCCGCGTTCGCGCAAGCTCGTCGCGATGCGCTCGCCCGGAACCACCCAGTGCACGCGGTCGAATTCGCGGCGCAGAACCGGTGTCGCCAGCTCGAGCAGATTGCCCGCAATCTCGACGCTCGTCGCCGTGACCACCTGAATCGCTCCTGCGGCGAAGTGCACCTCCAGAGCCGCCAATTCAGCCGCGCTCGGGTTGGCGCGCTCGCGCCGATACACCTCGGCAACCGTCACTTGCGCACCGCGCCGCGTGAGTTCGTGTTGCAGGAGTTCCCGCCCATTGCTGCCCTTGATCAGCAATATGCGGCTACCCGCCAACGAGTTGAGCCTCGGAGCTTTTAGAAGGCTCTCGGAATCGAACCCCTCGGCGGGCTGCAAGGCGACGCGGTAGCCCGCTTGATTGAGCGCGCGCGCAGTCGCGGGGCCAATGGCCGCGAGGGTCAGATCGCGCTTTTGCTCGAGCAGCATGGCACCGAACCTCACCGCATTCGAGCTCACGAAAATGATGAGGTCGAAATCCGCGATCGGGCCCAACCGAGCGGCCAAGGCACGCCGCTCGCCGAGCGGCTTGATTTCGATGGCGGGCAAACGAAACGTGCCGGCGCCCTGTGTCTCCAGCAGACGGCACAGCGGCATGGATTGCTGTTGGGGCCGGGTGACTAGGACGCCGATGCCGTGCAACGGAAGCATTTTGTCAAGCGCTGCACAACCGCTGCAGCAGCTCGCGAGCACCCAGGGCGAGCACACGCTCGGCAAGCTGCTCACCCAACATCTGTGGGTTCGCTGCGCTGCCCGTAACGCTGTCGCGCAGCACCCGCGAGCCGTCGGGCTCCGCCACGAGCCCTTCGAGCGTCAAACGATCCCGCTCGACGCGCGCGTACGCTGCGATCGGGGATTGGCAGCTGCCGCCAAGCCGACGGGCGAATGCGCGTTCCGCGTCGATGGCGATTCGAGTGGCGGCGTCATCGAGGGCGTGAAGAATCTCGCGCGATCTCAAGTCATCCGCACGGCATTCGATGCCGATCACGCCCTGGCCGACGGCGGGCAGCGAGACCTTGGGATCGAGGAGCGCGGTGATGCGGGACTCCAGACCCAGGCGAACGAGTCCCGCACAGGCGAGGACGATCGCATCCAGCTCGCCGGTATCGAGACGCTTGAGACGAGTATCGACGTTGCCGCGCAGCGTCTCGATCGCGAAGTCTGCACGCGCGGCCAATAACTGCGCCTGCCGCCGCAGGCTCGATGTGCCAAGCCGCGCGCCCGGCGGCAAATCCTCGAGCCCGCGGGCAGCGGCGCTAATCAGGGCGTCGCGCGCATCGGCGCGCGGCAGCACCGCGGCAATCACCAGCCCGGAGGGAAGATCGCTGGGCACGTCTTTCATCGAATGGACGGCCAGATCGGCGCGCCGCTCTTCGAGAGCCGCCTCCAGTTCTTTGATGAACAGACCCTTGCCGCCGATCGCGGCCAAACTGCGATCTTGAATTCGATCGCCCTTGGTCGACATCGGCACAAGCTCCACGGCCAGGTCCGGGCGCGCTCGGCGCACGAGCGAGGCCGCGTGCTCGGCCTGCCACAGCGCCAATTGGCTCTTGCGTGTCGCTATCCGCAGCGGTGAGCTCGCGCTCGTTGTGCTCACGTGGATTCTGATTTCGCGGCGGGAAACAGCGCCGATTTGAGTCGGTAGATCGCCGATATATCCTCATCGCCATAGCCCTGCACGATCAATGCCGCATACTGCTGAAGGGTGGACTCGACAAGGGGCAGTTGGGCGCCCTGCTGGGCCGCCATCGCGCGGCAGATCCGCAGATCCTTGGCATGCAAGCGCACCCGAAACCCTGGAGGAAAGCTGTTTTTCGCCATGAAAGGCGCTCGATTGACGAAATACCAGCTCGAGCCCGCGCCTTTGCTCAACGTATCGATCAATCGATCGAGCGGCAGCCCTTCGGCGTGCGCAAACGCCATTGCTTCGCCGACGGCTTGGATGATGCCGGCGCACATGATCTGATTGGTCGCCTTCGCCGCTTGGCCGGCACCGCTCGGACCAAAGTGCGTGACGATCTTGCCCAGCTTCTCCAAGACCGGCAGGGCACGCGCAAAAACCTCCGCATCGCCGCCGACCATGATCGCCAGGCTCGCCGCGCTCGCGCCCTCCACACCTCCGCTCACCGGGCAGTCGAGAAATCCTACGCCGAGGGCGGCGAGTAGGGCATGCATGTCGCGGGCCGTTGCCGATCCCACCGTGGAGCAATCCATCACGATCATGTGGGGACTCAAACCCGCGTCGAGGCCCGCGATCACGGCCCTGACGTCCTCGTCAGCGGACACGCAGATCACAACGGCCTCGCAATTGTGCGCGAGTTCAGCGAGATCGGCGAAGGCGTGACAGTGCAGCTCCTGAGCAAGCGCGGTGGCCTTCTGGGCGGTGCGGTTCCACACGCCCGCGAGCAGACCGGCGCGGTGAAGATTGCGCGCCATGTGCGTGCCCATCGCACCGAGACCGACAAAGCCCGTTTGCATACGCTAGGCTCCTAAGTTCCTTCAGGCTTGGAGTTGCAATGCGTAGCCTAAGGCTTTGCGCCTTGAGCGGCAAAACTCAAGCCTTGGGCGGCGGCAGAAACTCAAGCGTGCGTGGTATTTGGAGGGCGATGATCTAAGGCGGCGAGATGGGGCTACGTGGGGCTGTTGCCGCAAGTCTCGTCAACCTCGTGTTTTGCATTCAGGCGCTCGGAGTCGATTTCCTCGGACGTTAGATACTGACGCTCGCCGTTGTCGCCCGTCTTGTAGATGTGTCGACCCTCGATGAGCTTCTTGTAGCGCTCCTGCGCGTCGGCGCATTGCTTCTGGCGCGCCTGCGCGACGTCCTCTTGCACAGTTTTCTTGGCGTCTCGCGCAGCAGGCACAGGCGCCGCCGTCTTGGCGGCCGCGGGCGCGGCCTCGGATTTGCCGCGCTCCGGATGGGTACCCAGCCCTTCCACGACTTCGGCATGCACGCCGTCGGGCGGACGGTCGCCGTACTCGACCTTGCCCTGTGCGTTCACCCACTTGTATACGACCGCCGAAGCCAGTCCGCTCCAGGCCATTAAAACCGCGCAGAACAGTACGCGCTTCATTGATCGATCCTCGCTTGAGCACTACAGGGCACGTGAACCTGCCTCTCCAGTACGGATGCGCACCGTTTGGCCGAGATCGCAAATAAATATCTTACCGTCACCGATCTTACCCGTGCGGGCGGTCTCGATGATAGCTTCTACCACGCGATCGACCTGCTCGTCATCCACTGCCAACTCAAGCTTAACCTTGGGTAAAAAATCCACCACGTATTCAGCTCCACGGTACAGTTCAGTGTGACCTTTTTGGCGCCCAAAGCCTTTGACCTCTGTCACGGTAATGCCCTGTACCCCGACCTCAGCCAGCGCAGACCTCACATCGTCGAGCTTGAAAGGTTTGATGATGGCAACGACCATTTTCATTGGATGGACTCCTCTAATCGGTAAGGATGCAGGCTTGCAGCGGAAAATGCACGGGATTGCTGCACAACAACATGGAGTATTGAAATCTTCTGTTGTATAAACGCAAAGCGCCCTGCGCCGGGCGCGTATATAAAAAATGGCGCGGGCTCGTTGAGAAACCCGCGCCGACGGGATATCGCACCGACGGGGGAGTTGGCTGGCTTGCCGGCGCGAGATGCTCCTAAAGCGTTAGAGGTCCTGGCCTCACGCGACGCCGGGTGAGGCCTGTGAACTTCTCGCAACTGTTTAATGATGGGGATCCACTCATGGGCGCGCGGGTTTCTCTCTAAATGGCTTCCGGCCCGGTCTCGCCGGTGCGTACACGCAGCGCCTGCTCGAGCTCGAAAACCCAGACCTTGCCATCACCTGGTTTCCCTGTCCTAGCCACGTTGCATACCGCCTCCATCACCTGTTCCGCAATCGAGTCATCGACGGCGAGCTCTATTTTGGCCTTCGGCAGGAACTCGACACCGTGTTCGGCGCCTCGATAACTCTCCGTGTGGCCTTGCTCGTGCCCGTATCCGTGGACTTCCGTAACGGTTACCCCCTGAATGCCGATGTCTGCGACCGCTTGCCGCACCTCGTCCACTTTAAACGGCTTGATGATGGCGGTGATCAGCTTCATGCATTTGTCCCAGCGTCCGCCGTCTAATTAAAGCGCCTCCGACACCACTTCCGCGTACTATTGCCCCAGGCGATGCAGCTTCCATGCCAGGTGCGAAGCCTTGATATATCAATGTCTTGCGCGAGCGACCGGAGGCATCGTGCACCGCTCTGGCGCACCCGAAGAACATTGGTGCGTTATCGGAGTGCGAGGAGCGAGTACTTTTGGAGACCGAACCATGAGTTTTATGAATTCTAGCGGCTTGGACGAACTTGCGCGCCGTCTGGCGGAGGCCGTCCCTGCGTCCCTGCGCAGTCTGGGGCGAGATTTGGAGAGCAATTTCAAGGCGATTCTGCAGGCCCAATTGGCCAAGCTTGACTTGGTGAGTCGGAACGAATTCGATGTCCAGGCGGCCGTACTCGCGCGGACCCAGGCCGCCCTCGCGGCGATGGAACAGCGTCTCAAGGACATCGAAGCGAAGCTCCCTCCCCGATAGCGTCGGTTCTGGCAGCGAAAGCCTGGGTGAGGCGCCGGGATGCGCTGGTTCGAAGGGCGACCGCGGCTGAAGCGGCGCCCTTCGAACCCGCTGATGCGCTCGAAAAAACGCTTAGTGGGCAGCCCTCGAAGCCTCGATGGCAGCGTGCAGTTCGTGTTCCGTCTGGCGCAGAAGCTCTTCGGCCTTAGCACCGTGACCGTCCATGTCATAATGGTTCGCCGCGCGCGCGCGCTCCATTTCGTGGATCGACTCCAGGACATGGTCGTGGACCTTGTCGAGGTCATGCCAATCGTGCACCCTGTCTGCAAAGACGACGGTGCCTGCTCCCAGCGACAGCGCGGTAAGGGCAACGAGCAAAGTCTTTTTCATAGCGTCTCCTATAGGTGGGTTTAAAGCGGGGCGAATGTTACATCACGCGTCTGCGGGATTTTGCGACGGACTTCGCGGATCAGGAGCCTGTCTGAGTATTCCCCGTGGCCGCGACCCGGTCCCTTCGGGTTGGCTGGGAGAGGGGCGTCTGCGGCGTTGCGCGGCTTGGCCGTAGCGCCACTACGGCAGGCGGCGCGCGCCTTGCATCCGCTCCCTCTCCCAGCCAACGCGGCTCACGCGCAATACTCAGACAGGCTCCTGCACTCTCCGGGCGTTTCCGTGAAGGACATCTGCGCCGGTTGGCCTCACAATGGCGGCAACGCCGCGGGGATTCGGCGGGAGGGGATCGCCGTGGTTTCGCCCGAAATCGACTTCGACATGACCGAGCTCGAGCATGCCGCCGAACTCGTGCACCGGGTGCTGCCGCCGACGCCGCAGTACGCGTGGCCGAAGCTCAAGCAGCGGGCCGGGTGCACCGTGTGGGTAAAACATGAAAACCACACGCCGACCGGCGCTTTCAAGGTTCGCGGGGGTCTCGTTTACCTCGATCGACTTCGTCATGCCGACCCGAAGATCCGCGGCGTCATTTCGGCGACGCGCGGCAATCATGGTCAATCCATTGCATTTGCCGCTGCACGCAATCGCATGCCCGCGACCATCTATGTACCGCGCGGAAATTCCCCGGACCAGAATTCTTCGATCGCCGCATTCGGCGCCAAAGTAGCTGAATTCGGGCGCGACTTTGACGAGGCGAAACACGAGGCCTTCCGGGTTGCGGCCGCCGAGGGGTTGCACTTCGTCCCGTCATTCCACAGAAACCTCGTCATCGGCGTCGCGAGCTACGCGCTCGAACTGCTGCGCTCGGTGGACGCGTTGGATGCGGTGTACGTCGGAGTTGGGATGGGGTCGGGAATCGGCGGGTTGATTGCCGTGCGCGACCTGCTTGGCTTGAAGACTGAAATTGTCGGTGTAGGCGCAGCCAAAGCGCCGGCCACGGCGCTCTCGTTCGCCGCCGGCCGGCCGATCGCGGCGCCGTCTGCGCAAACATTCGCCGATGGGCTTGCGACGCGCGAACCGCATGCGGATGCGATCGCCACGATATGTCGCGGCGCGGCGCGTATGGTGGAGGTCACCGAGGAGGCCATCGCCGAGGCCATGCGGATTTATTTCGACGATACGCACCAGGTCACGGAAGGGGCCGGCGCGGCTCCGCTTGCCGCCTTGCTGCAAGAGCGCCGGCGCATGGCGCACAAGAACGTTGCCGTTGTCCTCAGCGGTGGAAACATCGAGCGCGCGCGGTTCCGGCAGGTTCTCGACGGCGATACGCCCTCAGCCGGCTAGGGGTGCGCGCGGGGCCGCGGCAAGTTGCTCGGGCAGCATGTCGAGATCGGTCCGATGAGTTTCCTTGAGCATGCTCGCGCACACCAGGGAAACGGCGCAGGCACTCGCGATGTAAACCGACACCCACACGTTGCTATGATAACGTATCGTTGCCCGGGGGAGGTCAGTTTGTGACCAGCGACACGAGCTTTATCCACGGCGGATGCACATGCAGATTTGTGCGCTATCGTTTGAGCGGGAAGCCTCTTTTTGTTCATTGTTGTCATTGTCGCTGGTGCCAGCGCGAGACGGGTTCGGCGTTCGCGCTCAACGCCATGATCGAAGCGGAACGCGTCGAGCTATTGGAAGGTGAAGTCGAGACGATTGTCACGCCGACCCTGAGCGGCAAGGGTCAAAAGATTTCCCGATGCCCGACCTGTCGTATCGCGTTGTGGAGTAATTACGCGGGCGCAGGCGACGCGGTACGCTTCGTCCGGATCGGCACGCTTGACGAGCCCGATCGACTGCCACCCGACATCCACATCTTTACCGCATCGAAGCAACCCTGGGTGGTGCTCGCACCGGATATCCCCGCCGTGAGCGAGTACTACCGGGCTTCTGAATACTGGCCTAAAGCCAGCCTGGAACGCCGCGCGCTCCTGCAAGCGAAAGGGCGTGCTCGATGACGCAAATGCTCCGGCAGGGCGCCCGAACCCCTTGAGGAAATTACACGTCCGGGAACGGCGAGAGTTCTGAGCGAAGCTGCGCGATCATGGATGCCTATAGTCCTCCTCAGGTGCGCCATGCCGTCGTTTCAGCTGGTCGGTCTTCCGTTCGAACCTTTCGCCAAATATTTTCACTTCTCGGATCAGGAGCTGCGTCATCTCGGAATGCAGCGGGTGGTGGCCACGGAGCAACCGGGCTTCCCATGCCGAGTCAGCCTCTGCGACGCCGCGGCGGGCGAGGAATTGCTGCTTCTGCCTTATATGCACCAGGCTGAAAATTCGCCGTACAGGGCTTCCGGGCCGATCTATGTCCGAAAGCGCGCGCAGCCGCGCGTGATTGAGCCCGGCATCATCCCGGACTACGTGAGGCTCCGGTTGATATCCGTTCGCGCATACGGTTCATCACACCTCATGATTGACGCGCTGGTGTGCGAGGGCGGCGAGGTGGCGCCGGCGTTGCGCCATCTGTTCGGGCGCAAAGAGGTGGCCTACATTCACCTGCACAACGCCAAGCGCGGTTGCTTCTCGTGCCGGGCGATACGCAGTTCGGAAGATGACAATTGACGATTGCCGAAAGCCGAGCATCGAGTTATCTTCCTCCGAATGAAAGCTCTGCTCTTGATCGTCGCGTGGTGTCTGTTGTTCGTTCTGTGCTGGCCTCTCGCCGTGCTGGCGCTCGTATTGTGGCCGCTCCTCTGGCTGCTGTCGATTCCGTTTCGTTTGCTGTCGATCACCATCGATGCGGTTTTCGCATTGCTCAAAGCCGTGCTGCTTCTCCCTGCGCGCATACTCGGGCACGTCGGCGGCTCAATCGGTCGCAGCCCCTAGGCGCACAGCGTCTATCTGCAACGCTTCAGGGGCCTGAGGGGTCCAAATGCTCACGCACGACATTCTCAACGCCCGTGGCGCCGGCAAGCTGCCGGGTTATCTCGGCATCATCATCACTCATGTTAATGCGACGGAGATCGGAGCCGAACTCATGCTGAGAGCTGAGCACATGGCGCCGAACGGCTATTTGCATGCCGGCAGCATCGTGACACTGGCGGACACGTCCTGCGGTTACGGTTGCTTTGCAAATCTGCCGGAAGGTGCGACGGGGTTTACGACCCTTGAGCTCAAATCCAACCACCTGGGCACGGCCCTCGAAGGGACGATCGCAAGCCGGGCAACACCTGTACATCTTGGGAAGACGACGCAGGTGTGGGACGCGGTCATTACACACAAAGAGACCGGCAAGACAATCGCGCTGTTTCGCTGCACGCAGCTGATCCTTTACCCCAAGTAAACATTGCTTTTCCGGGAGATGCAATGATCATCGATCACGTGGGATTCGCGGTTAGCGACTACGAGAAGAGCCGAAAATTCTTTTGCCAGGCTTTGGCACCGCTCGGTATCGAACTCATCATGGAATTTCAGGGTTGGGCGGGTTTCGGTAAGTCGGGTAAGCCGGAGTTTTGGTTCGCCGCACATGCGCAAGCGCAGCGGCCCTTGCACATCGCGTTCGTTGCGGAAAGCCGCCAACAGGTCAGAGATTTCTATGCGGCCGCCCTCGATGCGGGTGGAACCGGCAACGGCCCGCCGGGCATCAGAGAACACTATCACGCGAATTATTATGGCGCGTTTGTGGTGGGCCCCGACGGCCACAACGTTGAGGCTGTCTGTCATCGGCCCGAAAACTAACCGCTTTGACACACCGGGACTGCACGGCGCTGCTGGACGCCGCTCGGCCCCGGCGGGTACTATCCCGACCCCGTATCAAGCGCCCGTAGCTCAGCTGGATAGAGTGTCGGCCTCCGAAGCCGAAGGTCGTGGGTTCGAATCCCGCCGGGCGCGCCAAATTCACCCAAATTTTCACATCGCTTCGCGACAAGAGTTTACCGTCGAGTCGAACCCACGACAGAGAACCAGAGGGTTCGACAACTTGGCCGAAGGCCAAGTTGAACGCCCGAAGGGCGGCCCCGGAGGGGCGAGGCGCGCAGCGCCGAGTAATCCCGCCGGGCGCGCCAAATTCACCCAAATTTTCACATTGCTTCGCGACAAGAGTTTACCGTCGAGTCGAACCCACGACAGAGAACCAGAGGGTTCGACAACTTGGCCGAAGGCCAAGTTGAACGCCCGAAGGGCGGCCCCGGAGGGGCGAGGCGCGCAGCGCCGAGTAATCCCGCCGGGCGCGCCAAATTCACCCAAATTTTCACATCGCTTCGCGACAAGAGTTTACCGTCGAGTCGAACCCACGACAGAGAACCAGAGGGTTCGACAACTTGGCCGAAGGCCAAGTTGAACGCCCGAAGGGCGGCCCCGGAGGGGCGAGGCGCGCAGCGCCGAGTAATCCCGCCGGGCGCGAGTACCATGGTACACTGGTACCAACCCGTATGCGAGACTACCATGTCTTCGTCCAAGCGCAAACGAAAGCTCATTGCAGTGGAACGCATCCAGACCGGCGTGCGCATGGAGCGCCGCGTCGTAAAAGTGCTGAAGGCGCTAGCCGAGTACAAGAACATGACTCTCGGAGATTTGCTCGAAGGCATTGTCCTGCACGCGTTTGAAGGCAAGGCCCCGTTCACCGCAGAGACATTGCGCAAGATATCCGAATTGAAGGGCATCTACGAGCTCGATCTGGACGCGCGCTCGAGCCACCGGCTTAAAGATGGAAAATGACCGACGAGGAGTTCATTCGTGCGCTAGAAGCGTGCACGCTCGCCCAAGCCGAATTCGGTCATGCGGGCCACGTGCGTGCGGCATACCTATATCTGCAGTCGGGCGATTTTGTGGCAGCCTTGGAGCGGATGCGGCGCGCGATCCGCAACTACGCCGGGTCGTTGGGAAAGCCCGAGCGGTACCACGAAACGGTCACCGTGGCTTACGTCGCATTGATCCAGCAATACCTCTGCGAACGCGGTAGTGGCGGCGGGTGGACGGGCTTTGCGCGCCTCACGCCTGAGCTTTTCCAGCCCGACCTGCTGCTGCAGTACTACTCGCAGTCGGAGCTGGAGTCGGATCTGGCGCGCAAGGTATTCGTGCTGCCGCGTCGCGGGATCCCGCTAGGGCGATGCAGGAGGCTCGAACCGCAGAGCGCCGAGTGAGGTCGATCCTTTCGCGGCCGGTTGAGCCGTAATCGGGCGAGCGACGCCGCGTGCGTCTTTGCTCTCACCGAATGCGGTAACGGGGAACAATCGGTCAAGCAAGCTGCGCATGGCTCCGCCTCCATTCGTCAATCGGCTGGTCCATTGCAGTGTTGGATCGCCCCTCTTGCCTGCTTGAAGCGAGACCGAGCTTGCTCCCGACTGCCACAACGTGAGCAGCCGAACCCGATCACGCGTCCGATATTCCTCCAATCGCTGCCAGACAGTCGTGTCGTCAATGAGCGCATCGTCCACGACCTTGAGGCGAGGATCGGAGACGGCAATTGATTGTCCCCGGGGTCGAAAATCTTTGGCCGAAAAGGATTTGGTTTCCGGCAGGCTGGGCAGCGGGGATATTTCCGGCGCCGCGAACAAGGACGAGGTAAAGGATGCCGGTTGGCGCAAATCGCTCTGGTCGGGCTTTCTTGCGACCGCGGCGGCCGATGCTTGATCGCCCGCCAACGCTTCGCCGGCGCGAACGAGCGCGAGCAGCACCAAACCGACAAGAATTCGGTCGCAGATGCTGCTGCGTTCTGCGGTAGCGACCCGCAGTGCGTCTTGATATGGGCTGCATTCCGACATAGGGGTATACTGCGCATCCCCGTCCGACCAACGCCGTCAGCATCCGCCAAATCCCCGCATAGGCCGCGTGATCTGCGTCACAGATTTGCGCTTACGCCCCACATCGTCTCGACATAATGAGCAAACGAAGCTTGATTATGTCCGTTCCGTGTGCGGGCCATCGCGTAGTTCGGCGTCGCGCCACGCAGCGCGCGCCTGCTCCCACTCACGTCCATTGAACGGGATCACGGATATCGATTCGATCGTGTCGCTGTCGATGCAGCGAGCATTGACGCTGACGCCGTCAGGATGCGAGCGCGGAATGTAAAAGGACTTGACTCCGCAGTGGGCGCAAAAGAAGTGCTTGGCGACGTGCGTGTTGAACGTATACGTGCACAACGCCTCGCGGCCGCTGATCAACGTGAATCGCTTGGCAGGTACGATCAAGTGCAGATAGCCGACCTTACTGCAAATGGAACAATTGCAATCCGCGACTTCGAGCTCCGCGGGTGCGATCACTTCGAAGCGGACGCGGCCGCAATGACAACCGCCTGCGTGCGTAACCATGTGCTACTAGTGCCTATGCTCTTGGGCCGCCAAATCGCCGACCAGAGTGATCAAGCGCTCCGGGCTTCCCGCGGTGCGCACATCGGCCAGGTACTTGCCGTTGATCACGAATGTCGGAACCCCGTCGATGCGGTAGCGCTGCACGAGTTGATCGGCTCTCTGTAGTGCGGTTTCAACGGCAAACGAGTCATACGCCTTCTTGAACGCGTCTTCGGAGATGCCGAAACTCTTTACGAACGCGGCTTGTACACGCTCCGCTTCCGCCGCATCGTTCGGATTGGCGCCCACCAAGGGATTGCCGTTCACATGGATTTCCTTGAATACGTCGCTGTGCAGTTGTTCAAGCTTGCCCAAGTTCTCCAGCGTGTAAAAAAGACGCGCCAACGAGCGGTGCCCTTCACTCCATGTGACCGGCACGCGCGAAAAGCTGATGTATGCCGGCTTCGTTTTCTTCCAGGACTCGATCAATGGGTCGATCGCATAACAGTGCGGGCACGCATACCAGAAAAACTCCAGCACTTCGACTTGACCCGCGGCAACAGAGGTGGGCTGCGCCGGCACGACTCGCGTGTAATTGACGCCTTCCTGCCAGAGTGTCGGCGCGGCGAGGGCCTGTGCCGCGGCCGCCGGCGTCGCGGCGGCTACCGTCGAAGCGACTGCGGCGAGCAGCGGGTTGTGAGTGCCGCTGTCGCCGGTCGTATCCTCGACGGTCTCCGATCCGTCTTCATTGGTGCGATTGAGAAGCGACGGCCCCACCGCCGTCTGACCGGCCGCTTTGTGCTGACCCGAATTCGCCGAGCCGGCGGGCGCCGACGGCCGCGGGGTCAAGGCGGTCCCGGGGGGTGCGCTCCTCGACGCAAGCTCATTCGCTGCCTGTTGCTTGCCGCACGCGGCCAGGGCGAGAGACACGCACAACAGTGCCGCCAATCGTAGCGCGCGCATGGTCAGCGAAGCCCCTCAACATACGAGGAGAGATTGCGAATATCGTCGGGCGATAGCCGCCTGACGATGGCCGGCATGATGCCGCCGGGCCCCGGCGGGCGGGCGCCCGAGGCGTATTCATTCAGCGCGTTCACGACGTATACCGGTTGTTGGCCGCGCAGCGCCGGAAATTTCGCCGGCTCGTTGCCGTGGCCGGTCGGGCCATGACAGGCCATGCAAGCGGGTATCTCGCGGGCCTTGTCGCCGCCCCGATAGAGCTTCTCGCCGGCCTGCCGGTAGGTAGGATCGGCTTGCAGACCGGTGTTGACCAAGCTACCGAAATAAGCGCCCAGGTCCGCCATGTCCTGCGGACTCAACGGCGCCGCCATCGGCATCATGACGGGGCTGTTACGTTTGCCGTCCTTGAAATTTTGTAGCTCTTCAGCGATGTAATCGGCGCCGAGACCTGCAAGACTCGGCCACTCAGGGTTGACGCTATTGCCGTTTGCGCCATGGCAGGCTTGGCAGACGACGGCCTTGCCAGCGCCGACCTCTGCATTGCCGGCCGGCAGTGCCGCATTGCTGAGGATTGTGCCGGAAATTGTTGCTCCGAAGATCCAAAGGCGCTTCATATCGCTTGTGACCCCACCTGGATAGGACTGCCGAGGGCGCCAAATTGTACACTAGAGTCAATGATTTGCGTCCACGCGGCGGCCATGTCGACCTACCCTCATGTGAAATTCCTAACGAGTGCGGCCGAAGCGCATCAGCTCGCGCCGGACACGGGCAGGGAAATCGCCTTCGCAGGGCGCTCCAATTCCGGCAAATCCACCGCAATAAACGCGATCACGCAACGCGCCGGTCTGGCACGTGTGAGCCGCACGCCGGGGCGGACCCAGCTGATCAATTTTTTCGAGCTCAGGCCGCAGCGGCGGCTCGTCGACCTGCCGGGGTACGGATTCGCCAAGGTCCCAGAACGCGTACGCGTTCGTTGGCTACAGTTGATGGAGCATTACTTCAACGTGCGCCAATCGCTGGTGGGATTGGTGCTGATCGTCGATAGCCGCCGCGGTCTAGGTGCCCAGGACGTAGCCATGCTCGAGTGGGCACTGGCGCGCGACCGGCAAGCGCACATACTGCTCACCAAGGCGGATAAGCTAACTCGCCGCGATTCATTGCGCGTTTTACGGGAGACGCAAGCCGCTTGCAGCGACACGGCGGTAACCGCACAGCTGTTTTCCGCGCATGCCAAACGAGGCTTGGATGAGGCGCGCTCTGTGATGGATCGCTGGCTGGCCGATGGATAAAAAAAGGCCCCGGTGGACGCTTCAGGAGCAGCCACCGAGGCAGACCAACCCGGCATGGGGATGACAAACCGGGTCTAGCCCGCTCAGGGAGAAGAGCGGGGAGCGTCTTTCACGCTCATTACGTTAGATGGGGGCGCTTTCCGAAAGTTCCAGCCCTTGGAGGCGCAATTTATAACTGCCACTTTTAACCGGCGCCTTTGCCAGGAAACGAGTTAACAAACCCGCAAAAGTCCCTGAAAACGCGGGGTTACGGGGTTAGCTTAACCAGCCCTTGACGCAGCCCGCGATACCTTCACACTCCAGGTCCCTAATGCGCCTCATCCCAATTCCGGCCGATCCCCACATCGACCCTTAAGGGTACGGCAAGTTCCGCCGCTTGCGCCATATGCTGCCGCAGCTGCTGCACGATGCCTGCAACCGCCTCATTCGCCACCTCCAACACGAGCTCGTCATGCACTTGCATGATGAGCCGCGCCGGCGCGCGCGAGTCCTGCAGCCAGCGGTCGACCTCGATCATGGCACGCTTGATGATGTCTGCGGCAGTGCCCTGCATGGGCGCGTTGATGGCGCTGCGTTCTGCGTACTGGCGCAGAGCCTGGTTGCGAGACTGAATATCCGGCAGGTAAAGCCGCCGGCCAAACACGGTCTCCACGTATCCGGCCTCGCGCGCCTGACGGCGCGTCTCATCCATGTAGCGCTTTACGCCGGGGTAGCGCTCGAAATAAAGATCGACATACCGTTGCGCCTCGCTACGGCTGATCCCCAGCTGGCGGGCGAGGCCGAACGCCGACATGCCGTAGATCAAACCGAAGTTAATCGCTTTGGCCGAACGCCGTTGATCGGCGCCGACCGCGGCGAGCGGAATGCCGAAGACTTCGGCGGCGGTCGCCTGATGCACGTCGCGATCTTCCGCGAAGGCATTCAGCAGACTCCTGTCCCCCGACAAATGCGCCATGATCCGCAATTCGATCTGCGAATAATCGGCGGCTATCAGGGAGTGGCCCGGTGGGGCCACGAACGCCTGGCGGATGCGCCGCCCCTCCGGCGTGCGGATCGGAATGTTCTGCAGATTGGGATCAGACGATGACAATCGACCGGTGGCCGCGACCCCCTGTTGGTAATTGGTGTGTATGCGCCCTGTTGCCTCGTTGATTTGTTCGGGCAGCGTGTCCGTATAAGTCGACTTGAGTTTGGCGACGCCGCGATATTCGAGGATCAATTTGGGCAGCGCATATGATGCGGCCAGCTCCTCGAGCACGTCTTCGGCCGTCGAAGGCTGACCGGTCGGCGTCTTGCGCATCACCGGCAAACCGAGCTTGCCGAACAGAATCTCTTGCAGCTGTTTGGGCGAATCCACATTGAAAACGCCCCCTGCCTCGGCGTGAGCTTGCGCCTGCAGCTCCAGCATGCGAGCCGCGAGTTCGGCGCTCTGCGCTTTGAGGAGTCCCCGATCCACCAAGACACCCGCGCGCTCCATGCGATACAGCACCAACACGAGCGGCTGCTCGATGGTCTCATACAGATTTTTCAAGCGCGGCAATGCCTCGATTTGCGGCCAGATCGCCCGATGCAACCGCAGGGTGACGTCCGCATCTTCCGCCGCATACTCCGCCGCACGGTCCACGTCGACTTGGTTAAAGGCGATTTGCTTCGCGCCCTTGCCCGCGACGTCTTCGTAGTGAATGGTTTTGATTCCCAAATACTTCTCGGCCGTCGAATCCATGTCGTGACGCGTGGCCACACTGTTGAGCACATACGACTCCAGCATGGAATCGTAGCGCTGCCCGCGCAGCGCGATCCCGTAGTTTGCAAGTACGTGCGTATCGAACTTGAGGTGATGCCCGAGCTTGGGAATGGCGGCATCTTCGACCACCGGCTTGAGCGCGGCCAACACTCGGTCGCGATCGAGCTGTTGCGGTACACCAGCGTAATCGTGGCCGAGTGGCACGTAAGCCGCTTCCCCGGGCGTGATCGCAAAGGACAGCCCGACGAGCCGCGCGCGCATGTAATCCAGGCTGTCGGTCTCGGTGTCGAAGGACACGAGAGGCGCCGCTGCGAGCTGGGCAAGCCAGAAGTCCAAGGCCTCCTGCGATACGATCTTGCGGTAGTTGCGAGGCTGCGCCAGCTCGAGGAGCGGCACCGCCGGCGCGCGCGGCGCGGCGCCCGTATCGGCGCCTTCGCCCGCCGTCGGCGCGGCGACCGCCGCGTCTGCCAGCGCAACCGCCGCGGCGGGCGGCGCCGCGGTCGGGGCCGTCAATGAGGCCTCCAATGACTTCAGCAGCATCCGCAATTCCAGGCGCGCGTACAGTTCTCGCAGTCGCTTGAGATCAGGCCCGCGGCCAACCAGCCCTTCGGGTGTTACGTCCAATTGCACCGAGGTGTCGATGGTCGCGAGCTTGCGCGACAACTCGAGCGCCGGCAGTTCGGCGCGCAGATTCTCTCCCACCTTGCCGGTGATTTCGGCGCAGTGAGCGATGAGCGCATCCAGCGTCTGGTATTGATTCAGCCACTTTGCCGCGGTCTTCGGTCCGACGCCGGTAACCCCCGGAATGTTGTCCGAGCTATCGCCGACCAGCGCGAGGTAATCGATAATCTGTTCGGGAAAGACGTCGAACTTCGCTTTGACGGCGGCGCGATCGAGCCGCGTGTTGCTCATGGTGTTCACCAAGGAAACGCCCGGACCGACCAGCTGCGCCATGTCCTTATCGCCGGTCGATATCAGCACTTGGTAGCCGCCCGCCGCGCCTTGTTTGGCGAGCGTACCGATGACATCGTCCGCTTCGACGCCGGCGATGCGCAGCAACGGCAGGCCCATTGCCTCTACCGCTTCGAGCAGCGGTTGCACTTGCGCGCGCAGATCGTCCGGCATCGGCGTGCGATGCGCTTTGTACTGATCGAACAAATCATCCCGGAACGTGCGGCCCGACGCATCGAATACCACAGCGATCCGCTGCGGCGACTCTTCCTTGATCAGCTTGTTCAACATGTTGAGGACGCCGAGCACAGCCCCGGTCGGCTCGCCTCTGGAATTGCTAAGCGGCGGCAACGCGTGAAACGCGCGATATAGATACGAAGAGCCGTCGACCAAGAGCAGTTTTCGCGCACTCATGAATTTAACGGAACAGCTCAGGCTTTGCGGAGCCAAGGTCAGGCGTCGAATTCGTCCCCGGTGTCGTCGCAGGCGGCGCGGCATTCGGCACCGGGCCGGCGGGCGCCGGCGGCGCAGGCGTAGAGGGCGCAGGCGTGGAGGGCGCAGGCGTAGAGGGCGCAGGCGTGGAGGGCGCAGGCGTGGAGGGCGCAGGCGTGGACGGCGCAGGCGCTTTGGGTGGAGCGGGTGCTTTGGGCGGAGCGGGAAATTTCGCTTTCTTGCGGGGGTGCTGAGCATCGGGCAGCACCAGCGGGCCTTTTTGTCCGCATCCCCAGACCATTCCAACCAGGCTGACGAGGACCAAGAGGCGCACAATTCTCATGCAGGAAGTATACCGTGCGCTGCCCGAGCCCGAGATTGTCTGGAACTTCCAGCGCAGCGCCCCTGTCCGAAGGTGCAGTAACAAGACTGGAGAAGCCGATGAATCGCGTGTCAGGGACCCTGTTAGCCTTTATTACTGCGGGCGCATTGGGCGCTTCGACTTCTGCCTTGGCGGATAATCCGCTGGGGCTTTACATCGGAGCGGGCGTCGGTGCATCCAACATCGGGAATAACAATTACGCGTATAACTACGGTTACAATGGGGGCTATAACAACAACCTCGCATGGAAGGCGATCTTAGGTGTACGGCCGATACCCGTCGTGGGCGCGGAGTTCGAGTACATCGACTTCGGCAGCAATGATGGTAACAGCGGGTACTACGGCACCAATTACTATTACGGACCCAACGCGCACCCCAAGGCGTCAGTTCTCTACGCGATGGGCTATCTGCCGCTGCCGCTGCCGTTTCTGGACGTGTACGGCAAGCTCGGGGCCGCGCATCTGCAGACCGACATCACCTCTTTCTCGGGGTGCCCGGGTTACGGGCCGCTCAGCGGCTGCACGCCGGTGGGCTTTCGCTTCGATCAGTCGAACAACAAGTTTGCATACGGTGTCGGCGTCCAATGGAAGTTCCAGGATTTCGCTTTCCGCGCAGAATATGAGGGCATCAGCTCGACGTACGGCAACCCCGAGGCGGTCACCGCCAGCGTCACCTGGACGTTTTAGCGGGGAGAATTAGGCTCACTGTGGAGTCGAAGACGCGGGCGCCGGCGGCTTGCGGGCCGGCGGCGCCGCCGCTTGCGGTGCGCTGCCTGCCTTGGCGCTGATCATATCCACGTCGAATATCAGCAGCGAGTTCGCCGGGATCCCCGGCCGCGGATTCGCGCCGTAGCCGAGCTCAGGCGGGACATACAATTCGAATTTCGCGCCCGGCTTCATCAACACCAACGCCTCCTGCCAGCCCTTGATGACGCCGGTCACGGGAAATGTCGCAGGCACGCCGCGTGTGTAGGAGCTGTCGAATTCCGTGCCGTCGATCAACTTACCGCGATAGTTCACCGTCACTTGATCGGTCGCAACGACTGCCGGCGCCTTGGCGTCACCCGGTACGAGCACCTTGTATTGCAAGCCCGAAGGCGTGGTCTTCACGCCTTTTTCGTGTCCGTTCTTCGTCAGAAACTCGGCGGCGGCGGCCTTGTTGCGCTCCCCGTAGGCGGCCATCACCGAGCGCGCAAATTCCTGCACTTGCTGCCGCTCGGCCGGAGTGGATTTCTTGCCTTGCAGCCCGTCCTTCAAGCCTCGGTCGACCGAGGCGGGAACCACCTCGGTCGTGATCCCGATCGCGCGCAATTGCTCGCCGAAGGTCAGGCCGAACAAATAGCTGGCTTCTTCATTCGATAGTGCGGGCGGCGGCGGCGGCGCGGCCGGAGCCGGCGGCGCGGCCGCTGCAGGAGAGGGAGTTTGCGCGCCCGCGAGGGGTGCAGCCGCGAGCAGCACTCCGAAGCCATAGGCACATTGCAGCAAGCGAAAGGTATGTTGTTTCATGGGCGCGCACGATACCGATTCAATGCTGCAATTGCCAGCAGGATTTCGCGCTTTGCCGCGCGCGATCTCAGGTGTCCACTTGCGCCAGGCGCAAAACCGCCATCGTGAGCCGCGAAACGCACACCAATTGCCCCGCTTCAGTGGTGATGTCGATGTTCCAGACCTGGCTCGAGCCGCCGATGTGCACCGGGCGCGCAGTGCCCGTGACCAGCCCGTCGCGGGCGGATCGCACATGATTGGCGTTGATCTCCTGGCCGAGACAGCGGTAGCGGGCCGGATCGACGCACATGTTCGCGCCCACGCTGCCGAGAGTCTCGGCGAGCGCGACGGAAGCGCCGCCGTGCAGCAATCCGTACGGCTGGCGGGTCCGATCATCGACCGGCATGGTCGCGCGGATGAAGTCGGCGCCGATTTCGGTGAACACGATGTCGAGATGCCGCATCATGGTGCCCGAGTTCGCCGCATTGAGCGCCTCGAGGGTCCGCAAGCTGCGCCAGATGCTCATTTCGAATCCTTGAGCGTCGCCGCGACCCGTTGGTAGGCCTCGCGGAACGGAATGCCTTCCTTGGCCACCAGGGCGTTCGCGGCCGCTGCCGCATGAATGCCGGGATCCAAGAGAATGTGGCCGGGTCTGAAGCGAACTCCCGCCAGGGCGCCCGGCAAGATGTCGAGTGTCTGCTGGCAGGAGTCGATGCCGCGGAATAGCGGCGGCTTGATGAGCTGCAGATCGCGGTGGTAACCCGAACTCAATTTCTGCGTGATGCCGAGCACCTCGTTGAGCGCCGCTTGCGCTACCGTGCTGCGCCCGCGCACCAGCTCGAACACATCGGGGTTGCGCTTTTGCGGCATGATGGAGGAGCCCGTGGTGAAGGCCTCCGGGAGGCTCACGAAGCCGAACTCTCGCGTATAGAACAGCAACAGATCCGCCGCGAGGCGCCCCATGTCCTGGGCGAGCAGCGTGATCTCGAACAGCAAATGTGCCTCGGCCTTGCCGCGCGACAGCTGCACGGCGGTCACCGGTTCGTGCGTGACCGTGAAGCCGAGACGCCGGCGCGTCGACTCGCGACTGACATCGAGATTCGGCGTGCCATATCCCGCCGCGGATCCGAGAGGGTTCTTCGCGGCGCGCCGTTGCGCCTGCTGCAAACCCTCCGCGTCGTCGCGGATCTCGGCGGCAAAGCCGAGTGCCCACAGCGCCACCGTGCTCGGCATCGCCTGCTGCATGTGGGTGTAGCCCGGCAGCACGATGGAGCCATCACGCGCCGCCAGCGCGTCGAGCGCTGCCGCCACCGCCAGTGCGCCGGCATGCAAGGATTGCGTCGCGTCGCGCAGGTACAGGCGCAGTGCGGCGAGCACTTGATCGTTGCGCGAGCGGCCGGCATGCAAGCGTCCGCCGGCCGCCCCGATACGCGCCGTCAGCAGATTCTCGATCGCCGTTTGACCATCCTCCTGTTCGAGCGTGACACGCCATTGCCCGCGCGCGTGCTCTTCACCGATCGCACGCAGGGCGTCGCGTATGCGCCCGAGGTCCGCCGCCGCCAACAGCCCCTGCTCACCGAGCATTTCGGCATGCGCGATGGAAGCCAGAATGTCGTAGGGCACCAAGCGGTTATCGAGCAGGTAATCCTCGCCCGCCGTGTAGGAGAGCACACGGTCGTCGAGCGGATTGCCCTTGTCCCACAGTCGAGTCATAGCTTAAGTTCGCGTCATCGCGGTCAAGTGCGCGCCGTGCTCAGCTGTTCCGCCGGGCTCAAGGCCTTGAGGTCGGCCACCACCAATGTACCCGTGCCTTCGTTGGTGAAGATTTCGGCGAGCAAGCTGTCCGCCGACTTGTAGGTAATGACATGTACACGCCGCACGCCGCCGCGAATCGCGTTTTCTATGGCCGTGGCCTTCGGCAGCATGCCGTGCGTGAGGCTCCCCGCATCGCGCAGGCGCCTCAACCCGCTGATGTCGGTGTAGGAAATCACCGAACTTGCATCGAGGGGCCGCTCGAGAATTCCCGGCGCCCCGGTGCAGAGCACGAGTTTCTCCGCCGACAACGCGCCGCCGAGTGCGGCTGCCACCGTATCGGCGTTGATATTGAGCAGCGTGCCGCTCGAGTCCGCCGACAGGGGACTTACCACCGGCATCAAGCCGTTCTGCAGGAGTTTCTCGATCACCGCCACATTGACCGAATCGATGTCGCCGACGAAGCCGTAATCCACCGTGTCGCTCGAACCTACGGATACCGGAACCGGCCCGCGTTTGTGTGCGCGGATCAATCCGGCATCGACGCCGGAGAGGCCGATCGCTTCGATGTCGAGTTCCCGGCAAATCGCCAGGATGCGCGTGTTGATGAGCCCGTTGAGCACCATCGCCGTCACGTCGATCGATTTTTGATCGGTAACGCGCCGCCCGTTCACCATTTGGGTCTCGATGCCCAGCGTCGCCTGCAAGTTGTCCAGTTGCGGGCCGCCGCCGTGAACCAACACGGTCTTGATGCCCACCTGGTGCAGAATGGCGACTTGTTCGATCAGGACGCGGGTGGAGGTCTCGTCGCTGAACACAGCGCCGCCCGCCTTGATGACGAAGACTTTGTTCTTGTACATGCGAATGTACGGCGCCGCGCTCTTGAGGGCGCGCACGGCGATCGAGGGATCGGGTCGACTCATGATCATCGGCATGACTCCGAGACTTTCAGCGCTTTCAGGCCAGCATGCGGTGCAGAACGGCCATCTGTACGACTAATCGATTGAGGGCCCCACGTTTCACCACGGCGCGGGGCCCGTCCAAGACTTCATCAGCGACGGCGACATTGCGGCGCACGGGGAGGCAGTGCATGAGTTTTGCATCGGGCAGGGCGCCGGCGAACCAACGCTCGCGGACGCACCAATCCGACAAGTCCGCTCGCAACCGCGCATCGGCATCAACATCGCCGTAATACATCGTGGTTCCCCATTCTTTTGCATATAGCACACTGGCGCCGTTGAGCGCTGCCGCGCGATCGGCGGTCTCGGTCACCGAACCGCCCGTCGCGGACGCCGCCAAGCGCGCCTTCTCCATGATCTGCGGCGGCAGGGCAAACCCGTCCGGGCGCGCCACGACCACTTCCATGCCGCGCATCGCGGCCATGTGCACGACGGCGGCGGGTACCGCCAGGGGCAAGGCCCTCGGGTGATAAACCCAGCTCAACACGAATTTCGCGCGGCGCGGCACTTTGAGCTCGTCCAGCGTTCGCCAATCCGCCAGCGCTTGGCAGGGATGATTCACGGCCGATTCCATGTTGATCATCGGCTTGTCGCACAGACCGTCCAACAATCCGAACAGCGATTCATGCAAATCGTTGTGAAGGTTTTTGCCTTCAGCAAAGGCGCGCACGCCGAGCGCGTCGCAGTACGAGGCCAGCACCGGGATGGCTTCGCGAATGTGCTCGGCGGCGGCGCCGTTCATGATGGCATTGAGCCGGGTTTCGAGCTGCCACGTCCCCTGTCCCGGCGTGATCACGAAGGAGGTGCCGCCGAGCCGTGACATGCCGGCCTGAAAGGACGCCAAGGTGCGCAGCGACGGATTGAAAAATACCAATCCCAGGATCTTCCCGGCGAGCGCCTTGGGCTGCGGCTTGTCCTGCAGCGCCTGCGCGAGCGCCAACAGCTCGAGCACCTGCTCGCGCGTGAAATCGGCAAGATCCAAGAAGCGCTTCATGCGGGTATCGTCGCGAGCGCATCGCGCAGCCGATCGACGTGCCCTTCATTCAAGATATACGCCGGCAGCAGGCGCAGCACCTTCGGATCGCCGCTGGTGCCTGTCAGAATGTCCTTGTCCAGCAAGGCGGCCTGCACTTCTTTGGCGGGCCGGGAGGTCCTGAGGCCCAGTAAAAAGCCCGCGCCCTGCGTACCGGTGACCGGCCCAATGACGCAATGGCTGCGAATATAGGCCGATACCTGCCGCACGTTCGCGAGCAACGATTCCGCTTCGATGGTCTCGATCACCGCTTCGACCACAGCGCAGGCGATGGGGCCGCCGCCGAAGGTCGTGCCCATGTCGTCATACTTGATCTGTCCGGCCAGACGCCTCGACAACAGCAGGGCGGACACCGGAAAGCCGTTGCCCAAGGCCTTCGCCGCCGTGATGATGTCGGGGGTCACGCCGTAGTAGTTGGCACCGAAGGGTGCGCCGGTACGGCCCATGCCGCACTGTACTTCGTCAAAAATCAGCACGGCACCCACTTCGTCGCAGCGCCGACGCAGTGCCTGCAACAGCGGCTTGCCGACGTCGTAGGCGCCGCCCACTCCCTGAATCGGCTCGACGATGACCGCGGCCGTTTCCCGATCGACGCAGCGCTCGACGGCAGCGGCATCGTCGCGCGGAGTGAAGCTCACATCGAAGGGCGTACGCGGAAAGCCGTACCACTTTTCCAAGGCGCCCCAGGTCACCGCGCCCGCCGCCGCGGTTCTGCCGTGCCAGCCCTGTTCCAGCGCGACGGCCTTGCTGCGGCCCGTGACCTTGAAAGCAAGCTTGAGGGCATTCTCGTTCGCTTCGGCGCCGCTGTTGATCCAGAACACCGTGTCGAGTCCAAGATTCGCGAATTTTGCCAGGCGGGCCGCGGCGCGCTCGCGAATGGCCATGGGTAGCGCATTGGTTTGAAATGCCATTTGCCGCGCTTGACGCTCGAGAGCCGCCAGCCAGCGCGGATGGCCGTAGCCCAAACCCGCGACCGCATGACCACCGTAGAAATCCAAGATCTTGCGGCCGTCGCGGGCATACAACCACACGCCCTCACCATGCACCACCTCGATGGGGTATTGCGCGAACACCTGTGCAAGGTGGCTTTTGAGCGCCCGGGGCGTCGAGTCTGCGGTCAACATAGGTTCCTAGCCCGGGCGCGGACACTTGATTGGCAACGCATTTTCCGGGCCGCCGTGAACCCTTCCCTGGGGGCTGCGGGCAAAACATCCATGTTTTGCACGCCCCGAAAAATGCCTCGCCAATCAAGTCTCCGCATTACGTTTGCGTCGTTCATGAATAATTCGGGTCTAGGTCCAGCCGGGGGCCGGGGCGGTGAGGCCTGTGCTTTCATCGAATCCCAATAAGCGATTCATCCATTGCATACCACCTCCGGCGGCACCCTTGTTCAAATTATCGAGCACCGCCATCACCGCAATCGAGCGGCCGTTGGTGACCGCGCTCAGGTTCGCGTAATTACTGGTCGCAACGTCTTTGACCCGCGGGGCCGACTCCAGCACGCGTACGAAGGGGCACTCCCGGTAATACGCGGCCAGCGCCTCGAGCGCCTGCGCGCTGCCCATTGATCTCTTCAAACTCGCCTGTACGGTGACATGGATGCCGCGAGCGAAAGGGCCTGAATGAGGCACGAAATTGAATTCTGCGTCGACACCGGTCGCTCTTTGGGCGCAGGCGGTGATCTCCGGCACGTGTCGATGCTCGAGCGCGCCATAACTGTACAAATCGCTGTGGCGCAGCGGATGGTGCGTGGCGTCGCTGGGTTTGCGGCCCGATCCGGTGCTGCCGGTGATGCCGGCGACGAACAGCCTGGGCTCGGTCAAAGCCAACGCCAGCAGCGGCACACTGGCGAGCAGGGTAGCGGTCGCAAAGCAGCCGGGATGCGAGACGTGCGGCGTCGGCGCCTTAGGCAGATGCTCAGGAAGCGCACAGGTGAATTGCGGGATGCGGGCCGGCGCGCCATGCGCGTGTTTGTAGACCGATTCATAAGCGCCGGCGCTCGCGTAGCGAAAGTCCGCCGAGATGTCGACGCAATGCGTACGCATCCCGCCGGCCTCGGTCGCGGTGAGCAGCCGGTCGATGATCCCCGCGGCAACCCCGTGCGGCGCCGCGGAGAACAATGCGGAGTTCGGTGTGCCTCCGATCAGCGACTCGATCTCCTCCAGGGTTGCGAACTTGAGCTGCGGATAAGCGCTGTGCAATTGCGGGAAGGCAGCGGCAACCGGTGCCCCCGGCTGGCTGTCGGACAAGATGCCCGCCAATTCGAGCCGCGGGTGAGCGGCGATCAGCCGCAGCAGCTCACCGGCCACATAGCCGGTTCCGCCGAGCACGATCGCCGGCGTGCGCAAGCTCATGCGTACGGCTCGCTCTCGGCGCTCAGCCCGCCCACGGTGCGCGGCCCGCTCATGGTGCGCGGCCCGCTCATGCGCCGACGACCTTGGGCTCTCCGACGTTGCGCAGCCCGAGTTTGGAAATGAGGTAATCGCCGAGTTCGGCGGGGCTGCTGATGGCGTTGAAGGCTTCGACTCCCATTTGTTCGCGGACGATGTCGACCCCAACCAGGTTGTCGGTCGCCGGTCCAGTGACCGCGCTCGGCTCGATGCCGAAGCGCTCGCGCAACAATTTGACGCCGCCCCAGGCGGCCACCGGATCATTCGCGGACAACACCACGGCGGTGAGTGCGGATTTGATGTCGGGTTGACGCAGAATCGATTCGACGCCGTAGGTGCCCAACAGACCGTCGCCCAACTCGAACAAGATGACGTCAGGCAGTCCGCTTGCCATCTCGGTTAGCATGGTGCGCGTCAACGCCGGGCCGCACAGCGCCGTCGTGGTCACCACCCCGAGATCCGTAAAAATCATGGTGCGGCGCGCGCCCGAGTCCTCGAAGGCCAAGATGTCTCGACGCAGCGAGACGCCGGTGGCCTTGAAGGCATCCACGACCAGGCCGCGATGGCGCATGCGTGCGATGATGGCGCAGGCCGCCGCCGTCTTGCCGGCCTCCATGCAGGTCCCGGCGATCGCAACCACGGGTACGCCGCGCACATTGAGCGGGGCGTCGTAATCCAGGGGCTTGTATCCGGTTCTGGCCGTTACGCCGATGCGTTCGCCCAGATATGGGAAGGTCAACACAGCGCCCAGCACTTTGCAATCGAACGGTCTGCCTTTGTCCGGTGTCGCCGAGTCGCAGATTCCCAAGACGCCGCCGATGTTCAGCATTTGGATCACCTCGCCGGGCTTGAGCGCGCTTGGAATATGTCCTGAATAGCCGAACAACGCCTTGCGAGTCCCTAGGGCGCCGACGACGATGTCGCCGCGGGCGACTTTGGCCATGCGGCCGCTGGTCAGTTCCAGCGTGTTGTAAGTCGATTTGTTGCTCAATATTTCGACCACCACCACCACGCCTTCCTCGCACGGAATATCCGCGGCGATGCGTAGCTCGTGCGTGAGACCCAAGGCCTGGGTGACCGACGCAATCTTGTCGACCACCACCGTGCGCATGCCGCTCATGACTCGTTTACCCCCTTAGATGTGCTCGCAGCCTTGGGCGGATTCGCGCCGGCGCGCTGATAGAAGATTCCCGTCAGGGCGAGCATCTTGGAAAAACCCAGCGCATCGCTCGCCGTCCATTCGCCGGCGGCTTCGCCGTAGATGCCTTTGGATGCCGCCATCAGGGAATGAGGCGAGCTCACCCCCTCGATGAACACCGATCCGGGCCGAAACAGTACGGCGACCTCGCCGGTCACGCGCGCTTGCGAAGAGACGAGCAAGGCCTCGATGTCGCGACATACCGGATCCAGGTGCTGACCCTCGTGCACCAAATCTCCATACGGCTGCGCCAGGGATTCCTTGATACGAGATTGTCTCCCTGTCAACACCAATTTTTCTAGCTCGCGGTGCGCGCTGAGCAGCACATCCGCGGCGGGCGCCTCGAACGCCACGCGTCCCTTGGTGCCGATCACCGTGTCGCCCAGGTGAATGCCGCGCCCGATGCCGAAGGGGCCCGCCAGGCTTTCGAGTCGTTCGATGATTGCTATCGGGGGCAGCGTGGTGCCGTCGAGATTCACCGGTACCCCCGCCTCGAAGCCGATGGTATGCCGTTCGGGCGCGCGCGCATTCGAGAAGGCGTCCTTGGACAGCACCCAGGCGCTCTCCGGGATACTGCCCGACGATGTCAGGGTCTCCTTGCCGCCGATGGTGACGCCCCACAGCCCGCGGTTCACCGAATACGCGGCGCCGAACGGCGGAATCGGCAACCCATGATCCTCGAGATACCGGAGCTGTTCCGTCCGTTTGAAGGCGCGGTCGCGCACCGGCGCGAGGATCGTGAGTTCCGGCGCCAAGGTACGCAGCGCCACCTCGAAACGCACTTGGTCATTGCCCGCGGCGGTGCAGCCATGCGCCACCATGGTGGTTTTGAGCGACAGCGCGATTTGCGCAATGGTCTGTGCCTGCAGCACGCGTTCGGCGCCGACGCACAGCGGATACAACCCGCCGCGGCGGATATTGCCCATGATCAGGAACTTGAGCACCTGGTCGAAATACGCCTTACGTGCATCGATCAGATGATGTGCGAGCGCGCCGAGTTGCGCCGAGCGGGTTGCGAGCGCCGCGGCGGCGGCGGTATCGAGACCCCCCGTGTCGACGGTAACGGTAATGACCGGCCGGCGGTAGGTATCCTTGAGCCAGGGCACGCAAAACGAGGTGTCCAAACCGCCGGAAAATGCCAGGAGTATGGGCTCGGCGCCCTCGGCGTGGGTCGATGTCATAGATATCTAGCGTCCGAAGAGGGCGTGCAGGCGTTCGCCGAGCTTGATCTGCTCGCGGGCGCCGGCGGTTGCGATGAATATCGTGTCGTCGCCGGAGATGGTTCCGATCACTTCGGGCCAGCGGGCGGTATCGATGGCCACCGCTACGCTTTGCGCCGCGCCCACGGTGGTCTTCAGCACCGTCAGGTTGGTGCCGGCGGTCAGCACGGCGCTTACGAATTGCTTGAGCGACGCAAAATCGTTTTTGACCTGAGGGGGCTCGGGCAGCACATAGCGATCTCCCAGTTTGGCCACCCCGAGTTCGCGCAAATCCCGGCTCACGCTCGATTGGGTGGCGACGTGGCCGTGCTTGCGCAGCATGGCGACTAGCTCCGCCTGGCGTCCGACCGCCTGTTCGCGAATGATTTTCGCAAGCATCGTGCGGCGCGCCGGGGCTGCGGAGTGATCGGTGTCTGCTCTCAACATGTCGGTCTCAGGGGCCACGGGTATGCATAAAATTCAGTCATTTTGCATAAAGATGCAAACGCCGTCAATGCTCTTCCGCGAAATTCTTGTAGGCTATAACCATGTCGCTCGAAACAATCGAAGTCGAAACCGGCCCCAATCCGAACGCCGCCGTGATCTGGCTGCACGGCCTCGGTGCCGATGGGCATGATTTTGAGCCCGTCGTGCCCGAGATCATGCGCCGCGCGAAGCGCCAGTGGCGTTTCGTATTTCCAAACGCCCCGGTTCGTCCGGTCACGATCAACGGCGGTATGAGCATGCGCGCCTGGTACGACATCGTGGGGTTCGAGAGAGGCGCGACCGAGGACGAGGCCGGCTTTCGCGGCAGCGAGGCGCAGATTCGTCAACTGATCGGCAGGGAGGCGGAGCGCGGAATTGCGGCCAGCCGCCTCGTTCTTGCCGGCTTTTCACAAGGTGGTGCAGTGTCACTGTATACCGCTCTGCGCTGCCCGGAGCGCTTGGCCGGCGTCATGGCGCTGTCTTGCTACCTGCCGCTCTCGAGCCGATTGAGCAGTGAACGGGCGACGGCCAACGACGGAGTGCCGATCTTCATGGCGCACGGTCTTGCGGATTCGATGCTGCCGATCGCGATGGGATTGCGGTCGCGCGATTTGTTGAAGAGCCTTGGGTTTGCGGTCGAGTGGCATCAATATCCCATGGCGCATTCTGTTTGTGAGGCGGAAATCGCCGACATCCGGGAGTTCCTGTTTCGCGTGCTGCCGTAGGAGCCGGCTCCTCGCCCGTGCACCGGGGTGGCAGGCACATTAGTGTTACATCCTCGTGACACACGGCCCCGGTGGGGCTAAGCTCAGCGACCCAGCATTCCAAGCGGAGCGAACATGGCAAGCACTCTCTCAACGGCAGCTCGAGCTAAGGAAAGTGTGGCAGTGCGACGGCTGAACGCCGAGGCCGAGAAGGCGGCGCGGCGGGCAGACGATGCCAAAAAGCAAGTGCGCCTGGCGAAGGCCCAGTTGAAAAAGGCGCGCAAGGCGTCGAAGCTGACCAAAAAAGCGGCAAAACAGGCACGCAAAAAGGCCGAGGCCGCACAGGCCGCCAGCGCACAGCGTGCGGTTGCACCCAAAGCGCCCGGCGCGACCAAACCCGCTGCGGCGTCAAAGGCCAATGGGGGCTCGAAAGCGCCTACCACTACTGCGAAGGCGCCGGGCGTGCGCAAGCCGGCGATCGCCAAACCGCGCCCACCCGCGAAGCCATCGGCTGCGGCGGTAGCCCGCTCGGTCATCCGGCGTTTGGCCACTGAGCCGGCCAAGGCCTCGGCGGCGCGTTTGGCCACCGAGCCGGCCAAGGCCGCGGCGGCGGCAAGTACTCCGCCGGGAGCGGCTCCTCAGACGGCAACCCCGTAGATTTGCGGGCGCAGATCTGCTGGCGGGGTCGAGCGGCAGGCTGGATCGAGCGGCAGGCTCGCTTTTCGACCCGTCAGCTGGTGAAGGCATTCGGGAACAGCATGATGATCAGCAAGGTCAAGATCAGTGCTGCGAGCACGCCAATCAACTGCCCAAGCAGCCAGAGCCCGAAGGCCTTGCGGGTTGACAGTCGCTGAATTTCGCTAAAGCCCATGACCTGCAGCACCACGCTCCATATCGTGAGCAGGACATAGGCAATGAACACCGCGTTCACCAGCAGCGCGACGAAGCTCTCGACCTCGGGACCCGGCGCTTGCATGAAGGTCGCACGCCCGGCGATTAGCGCGATCAGCAGCCACAGTCCGAGCGACACCGCTACCGGCACGCCGCCGTAGGCGAGTACGTGGATCACTTGGTTGCGCACCGATGTGCCGCCGATCCTGCTGCCCAGGCGCGTATAGATCTCAGCAAAGAGCAACAGACTCGCGACGCCGGCGATGCAGCCGATCATGAGGCCCCTACCGAAGATTTCCGCAACACTGCTCGTTGCCCCGGCGTTTTGCGAACGACTCAATGCAAGCCAGCCGACCATTCCCTGCGCCGCCCCCAATAGGTAATCGACGCCGCTGACGGGCTGCGAAGCCAACTCGCGAAACACGCGCCTGGGTCGGAGCCATACATCGTGCAGTGGTCGGGTGGGTGGTTCCCGTATGGGTTCAGTCGGTATCACAAGGGCAGCGTACGCAATCCCCCTGATTGACTCCAGCATCACAAGCATCACACGCAGATGACAGCAGACTTTTTCGGGGCTACTCTCACATCGAGGAGCCGTACCGACCGCGAGGAGAAGACTGACCATGGCAAAGAAGAAAGGAAGAGGGAAGAAGCGTCCAGTGGCGAAGGCAAAGCGCACGGCCGCCAAGAGCGGCGCAGCGAAGAAGAAGGCGCGCCCGTCAAAGACGAAGGTCGCAAAGAAGGCAAAGAAAGCCGCGCCCAAGAAGGCGCAGCCCAAGGCCGCGCCGGCCAGGAAGGCGATGCCGAAGAGCGTTGCGCCGATGGCACCGGCGCCGGCAGCACCTACGCCTGAGCCCTCTGCGCCCAGGGAGCACGAAGCGATGCCGGCGCCGATGCCGGCGAATAGCCCGGAACCATCGGGGTCTTAAGCGGCCTCCCGTTCCGTTCAAGCGGGCATCAGCCCGCAGGAGGGCGCGCGCGTTGCTGCTGTGCGGGAATACGCGGGTGGCCAGGGTATTGGCGTCGACGTGCAAATGCTCGTCGAGCACGCCTTTGACGGGACCAGCCGCCGGTTGACCTTCGGTTCCGCAGGCGCGATTGCGCCGGCTAGCGCGATTGCGGCCAGGGCGCGGACCCTTGTAGATCGCGCAGCGGGCGGGCTGCGCCGGCATCGAACCAATGCTCGATCAAGCGGAACGAAATCGACTGGCGCGGCGGCAGCAGGGGTACGCCCGTGGCGAGATCCGCGCGGGTAAACCAGCGAGCATCCTCGAGCTCATGATCCCGCAAGTGCACCTCGTGGGTGACCGCGCGCGCGGTAAACCCGAGCATCAGGGAACTCGGAAAGGGCCACGGCTGGGAGGAATGGTATTCGATCCGGTCCACCTTCACGCCCGTTTCCTCGAGAACCTCTCGCGCCACAGTGTCTTCGAGCGATTCTCCGGGTTCGACGAAGCCGGCGATCGTCGAGTAGCGCCCGACCGGCCACGCCGCCTGCCGGCCCAGCAGTGCGCGATCGTTGTCGCTCACGAGCACAATGATCGCCGGATCGATGCGCGGGAATTGCTCGTGACGACAGGCGGGATTGGTGCACACGAGGACGTGACCCCCCTTGGCGGGCACGGTCTTGGCGCCGCAAGTGCCGCAGTAGCGATGTCGACGGCGCCAAGTGACCATCGCCCGGGCATAGCCCAGCACGCCCGCCTCGTCGCCCGGCAGGAGCGACGCGACCGCTCGCAGGTCTTCGAAGCGCGTGCCATTCGGCACGGGCGGTGGATCGGAGGAATCGATCTCGTATGCAAAAAAGTTCACGTCGTTGAAGCGGCCCAGCAGGATTAAATCATTGCTGTTATGCCGTTCCGCCGGAATCTGCTTCAGTTCGAGCAAGGCCGCGCCCGGCGTAGCGACGGCTGACGGTTCACCGTCTGCGATCAAGTTGCGTGAGTTCCACACGGGCACCACGCGGCTGCGCTCATCGGCAAGTGCGTTGTCGAACCAGGCTGGATCCGCGCGCAAATGCGCAGCTCGTTCCAAGTACGGGCCCGCAAATACGTTCCATCTCTGCATGATCGATGAATTCTAGCAGGGAGCGGCTCGGCGCTCATGCGGGGACGGGCGCGGCATGAGCCGTGCTTGACTTACAGCTGGCCGTCCTGCTCCCCTTCGTTGCGCATCCGCCGCCGCGGGGTCGCGTCATTCCCTGACGTTCGTGCTCGCCGAGAGCCCCGCGGGCTCGCAAATCGCGCAAGATGTGCGGCGCTTCGCCAGCAAATCGCGCAGCCGCACGCCGCCGCAGACGGCGCAGCGCGCAATTCCCAGTTCGTCGCGCCGCGCGAGCGCGAGCAACAGGAACCACGCATGTTCGAAGGAGATGCTCACGGGCGAGTGCAGCTCCAAGTAGGCCTCGTAGGCCTGACACAGCAGCGCGCCCGACTCGAGTGAGCCGACACGGTAGCGCGACTCGAGCCCCAGAGCGGTGCCGCGCAATAGCCCATACACGAGGAACAGGCTGGCGAGTTGCACCGCTTGAAAATTGAGCTCCGCGTTTTTGAAGAAAAAGGCCGCCTGGCGCGGGGACTTGCCGCGGTGCCTGAGTACCGGCCCGGCCCCATGCTCCAGCACGTAGCTTCGGTACAACTTGCGAATTCGATCGTCGCTCAAGCCCGTCCACTGGCGGATCGTGAAGGTGCGCGCTTCGTGGCGGATCAGGCGCAACGCCAAGTCGAAACGCTGGCGATCGCGGGTGTAGCGGTCATCGGACACTCTCATGGGCGGCTCCTCAGTGGGCGGACAATTGGTGGGTTTCGGCCTCAAAAAGAATTTGACAGAAATTAATCACAAAGTTAGCGTGCTTGCCAAGCGGTTGCTGCGGGCGATTGCCGGTGCATTTGCCCAGGAATGCGCAACGGCGCCGGTCCTTTGGACCCTTTAGGTAAATGTGGGAGGCGGTCATGCAGGATGTATCCGTCGGCAGTTGGGCGCCGCAGCCCCATTTTTCGAACGAGAGGCTCGGCTCGTTGCGCCATTTGAATCACCGGTTTCTCGACCTCATCGGAGCACACGTCGGCGATTGGCGATTTCCCGGCGGCCTCAAGCTGCCCGGCGAGGTTTCGGGGCGGGTGGCGCCGCTTTCGGCCGCGCAGAGGGCGCTGGCGGCGAATTGTCCGTACGCGCTGTTCGATCTGCGTTTTCATGACGATGAACATTGGCGGGCGCGCCTGAGCAGAGCGGGACAGTGGCGCATCGCCGATGAGCCGACGGTCGAAAACGACGCAGCGAATTTCGTGCAGCTTGCGCTCTTCTACGCCTGGCACGTCGCTTCGACCACCAAGCTCGTAGCGCAGCTGCTTTTGGGGATGAACGAGCACACGGCGGCGGCGTTCCGAGGCGTGACGCTCGATTGTCTGCCGGCTCTGGCCGCCAGCGAAGCGGTCAATCTAACCGCACGATGGTGCACCAGCAATGCCTATTGGAGCGCCCTCGTATACGCCGCATCGCGCACGGATGCGGCCCGCTTGCGCAGGGTTCAGCTCTTCGGCCTGCAGCTAGCGGCCGCGGCAAGCCTGCCGTGAGAGGCCGGAGGCGCTGAAAGCCGCGCAGCCGTTGAAAGGCGCACAGGTTGCGGGCGAAGCCTCGCGAGGTTTAGTCTACGCGGCTCCTATGCAAGCGCTCGTCCTCCGCAATCTCACCAAGATCTACAAGAACGGCATCAAGGCGCTCAACGGCATCGACCTCGACGTGGAGGAAGGTGATTTCTTCGCGCTGCTCGGCCCAAACGGCGCCGGCAAAACGACGCTCATCGGTATCGTCACCTCGCTGGTCACCAAGACGAGCGGGGTCGTCGGGGTCTTCGGCCACGACATGGACCGGGAACTCGAAGTCGCGAAGTCCTGCATCGGCGTCGTGCCGCAGGAAATCAATTTCAACATGTTCGAGACCCTGTTCACGATCGTAGTGAACCAAGCCGGCTTCTACGGCATCCCGCGACCACTGGCGAAGCAGCGCGCCGAGAAATATCTCAAGCAATTGCAGCTGTGGGAGCGCCGCCATTCGATCGCACGCTCGCTGTCCGGTGGTATGAAGCGGCGCCTCATGATCGCGCGAGCGCTGATGCACGAACCGAAGTTGCTCATCTTGGACGAGCCGACCGCTGGGGTGGACATCGAAATCCGCCGCTCGATGTGGGACTTCCTGCGCAACATCAACGATGCCGGAACGACCATCATTTTGACCACGCACTATCTGGAAGAGGCGGAGAATCTCTGCCGCAATATCGCTATCATCGAAGGCGGCCGCATCATCGAGCGCGACAGCATGGTCAACGTGCTGCGCAAGCTGCATACGGAAACATTCGTGTTCAATTTGGGCGGGCCCAGATCCGAGCCGCCGAGACTGCCGGGATTCAAGACCGATCTCACCGACGATCACACGCTCGAGGTCGAAGTCTCGAAAGGGCAGACGCTCAACGATATTTTTGCACAGCTTTCTTTGCAGGGCATCCGAGTGAACAGCATGCGCAACAAGGTCAATCGCCTCGAGGAGCTCTTCATTCGCCTCGTCGATGACAGCGTCCGCGCGGCCGTCAAAGGTTCTTGAATGCCAGCCTCGCGCGCACGCACCGAATGGGTCGGCTTCAGCACCATCGTCATCCGGGAATTCAACCGCATCGTGCGCATTTGGGCCCAGACCATCCTCCCGCCGACGGTCACGGCCACGCTATATTTCGTGATTTTCGGCAGCCTGATCGGCAAGCGGGTCGGACTGGTCGGAGGCTACGATTACATGGAGTTCATCGCACCCGGCCTCATCATGATGACGGTTATCACCAATTCCTACGGCAACGTGGTGTCGTCCTTCTTCGGCGCCAAGTTCGGCAAGCACCTCGAGGAGCTGTTGGTGTCGCCGTTGCCCAATTGGTTGATCCTGTCCGGATACGTTGCCGGAGGCGTCTTGCGCGGCATACTGGTCGGATCGGTCGTCACCATCGTCGCGCTGTTTTTCACCCGGTTCGCCGTGCAGCATCTGTTTGCGATTCTCGCCGCCGTGCTGTTGACCAGCGTGGTCTTCTCGCTCGGCGGATTCATCAACGCGCTGTTTGCCAAGAATTTCGATCAAATCTCCTGGTTTCCCACCTTCGTGCTCACGCCGCTCACCTACCTCGGCGGTGTGTTTTATTCCGTCAAGATGCTTCCCCAATGGGCGCTATTCGTGTCGCACGCGAATCCTATTCTTTACATGGTCAGCGCATTCCGTTACGGCTTTCTCGGTACGACGGACGTCGATCTCAAGCTGGCATTCGGTATCATGATTTCGGCCGCGGTGTCGATGTTCACTCTGGCGGCGGTCTTGTTGAACAAAGGCACCGGCATCCGCGACTGAGGGAGAGGTTCCTCATCGCTGCCGTTGTCGTGTATCGTGCGGTAGGACGTTCAAGATAATTTTAAGGAGATGACTGATGACCGAAGAAAAGCAGCAGAAGTTCACCGCCAAGGTGCGTCGCGGTCTGGTGTGGGTCCACGCTGTCGCCAGCGCGGAGCTTGCGAAGAAAAAAGCGGAGACGACCGGTGTGAGAATTGAAGGGTTTACGGCGAGCGAGCTTGCGGACGTGGAGTCCGCCTTGACCTGGATCGGCCAAAATAAAGAATCGCAGAGTCCGAATCCCGCCTAGGAGCCTGAACGCGGCTCACGCGGATTACTCGGACAGGCTCCTGTTCCGGCGGCGCATCATCCGGTGTTCCCATAATGCGACACCGAGCGTTCCATCGGAATCGCGGCGGCGGAACCGTAGCGCCGTCGCGAATCCGCGGATGAGATTTTTAAAAGCGTAGGCTCCAGCGAGAGGCTTGAGAAGGGAGTGCGTTACACTGGTGCCATGGCCCGAAAAGTTGCTTTAGTCGTGGACGATTCCAAGTCGGCTCGCGTCATATTGAGCCGCATGCTCGAGAAATACGACATTGAAGTCGACATGGCCGAATCGGCGGAACAGGCCATCGAGTACTTGAAGCACGATCGGCCCGACGCGATCTTCATGGATCACCTCATGCCCGGCATGGATGGTCTTCAAGCGGTTCAGGCGATCAAGAGCAATCCGCAGACCGCGATGATTCCGATCATGATGTATACCTCGCAGGAGGGAGAACTGTATGTCGGACAGGCGCGCGCGCTGGGCGCGCTGGGCGTGCTGCCGAAGCAGGTCAGACCGGTCGATGTCTCGAAGGTGCTGTACGAGCTGCACCTGGTGCCCGATCGCCGCGACATGACGGAACCCGCACTCGTGCCGGTGGAACTTCAAGCCGCTGCGTCGGCCGAGAGGCCGGTGCCGGCCAGCCCAAGTGCGCCGTCGCCGGACTGGGGGCGGCGCGTCGAGGCTGCCGTCAAGCAGCAGTCCGTCGACTTGCGCCGCTTTATGGTGGCAAGCCTCGATAGCTTCGCCGCTCGCTTGGTGGCCGATTTACGCCACGCGGTCCCGGCGCCCGCACCCGAGCTGGAACTCAAGCCCCCATCCGCGCCGAAGCGGCGGCCGGTAGGGCCGTGGGCTGCGGGTCTCGCCGCGGCGTGCCTGATTGTGGGTGGCGTGTGCGCGGTATTATGGACCACGTCGCGCCAGGATTTGGCGCAAGCGCGCGCGGAACTTGCGGCCTTGCGCTCTGCCAATGCCGACTTGCGGCATGCAAATGACCAGCTCACCGCCACGGTCAAAGATCTCACCGCTGCCGTCGCAGCCAATGCGGCAACTACAGGCGCAACGGCCGCGGGCCCGAATGCTCCTGGCATTGCGGCGGGGCTGCCGAGGTCCGAGCCGGTTCCCTACGGAGAGATACCCTTCGACCACAGCCGGCTCGATGTGCTGCGCGATGTGGTGGCGAAACTCGAGACGCAGGGCTTTCACGGCGTCGTGAAGCTCACGAGTTTGGCGGGATTGTTTTGTCTCAGCGGCAACGCGACCGACGGCTTTGCGCCGGCCAGCGCGAGTTTACCGGCCAGTAAGTGCGATCTGGTCGGTAATCCGTTCGAGGAATCTTTGTCGGGGCAACAACGTCAGTCGCTGGCATTTGCCAATTTAGTCGCCGGCGTTCGCCAGAGAACCTCCGGCGCGATCACGGTGGCCCTTGAAAACGCCGGCGCCTCTCGTGCAATCACGCCGTATCCGCCGCGCAGCGAGGCGCTCACGGCAGGCGAGTGGAATCGGGCCGGCGCGGCGAATAACCGAGTCGAATTTGCGGTGGAGTCCAGTCCTTCGCAGTGATCGGGCAATCCTAGCGCGAACTATTCATGAACGATACCATTCTCATGCACTAAGGCTGGATCAGATAGGTATTTTCCGGACCGCCGTGAATCCATTGCGCTACGCAGTCCCTGCTGCGCGCAAGCCCGGGGTGGCCATTGCGCTGCGCTCTCCTTGCTTCGTGCAAGCCCTGGGTGGCCATCCATGGCCACCCGTAGGACGCATGCGTCCTACCCATGGCCACCCGTGCGACGCATGCGTCGCACCCGTGGAGGCTGCGAGAAAAACTTGCGACGCGATGCAATCCTGCATCGCTGCAAGCCGGGGTTCGCCATTGCGCTACGCAGTCCCTGCTGCGCGCAAGCCCGGGGTGGCCATTGCGCTGCGCTCTCCTTGCTTCGCGCAAGCCCTGGGTGGCCATCCATGGCCACCCGTAGGACGCATGCGTCCTACCCATGGCCACCCGTAGGACGCATGCGTCCTACCCCTGGCGAACCCGCTCGGCGCATGCGCCGAGCCCTGTTTTTCACGCTCCGGAAAATACCTATCTGATCCTGCCTTTTTCCAGCTTCTCTGTTGTTCATGAATAGTTCGCACTAGAAAGGTGACTCTGACTAGAAGGCGACTCTGACGAAGAACTGCGGCCCCTTGCTGTCCAAATCGAAATAGCCGCCCGACGTGGTCTTGGTCGATGACAGATGCGCCTTGGAGTCGGTGTAGCCGAGCGCGAACGATACGTTGGGCCGGAAGCGGTATAGAGCGTCCAATTCCAAGAAGCCCAGCGATCCGTCGAGCCCGTTGAAGTGCAGGTCCAAGTACTGAACGCGTCCGTCCAAATAGAATCGCTTGCTCACGACCCACGTGGCGTCGAGTCCCGGTGACGGAAAGGGCCCCGCCTCGTTTTCCATCTGGTTCACGTGCACGGCCTCCGTCTCGACCTTTGCCTGTGCCTCGATGCTGACGCTACCCACACCCAGCATCGCCGCGAACTCGAGTTTCTCGCTGCGGTAGAAGGAATAGGCGTAAGTCAAGCCGAGCACGCGGAAGTTCAGCAGCGACTGCACCGGGTCGCCGACCTGCAGCACCGCATCGCGAAAGACGATCGGTTCCGTGAGGGTTGCACCGCCGGTCCGGTCAAGCGTGAAGTAATCAAAAAAGATCCGGTTTCGCTGGCCGGCGCGCACCATCGCTTGAAATTTGGGCTCGATGTCGTCCTTGCTCAAGCCGAGCTGATCTTCTCCGTTGACGACCGTGCCGGGCGTGCCGGTCGTGCTGTCGACTTGGATCGTAGTCGTCGATGACAGGTCCATGATCCCAAGCGATACGCGCACCCGGTCATTGGTCGGACTGATATAGTCGCCGTCGGCGTGCGCCGAGGCCGCGAGAAACGCGAGCGTCAGTGCCGCGATGCCGTACTTGCTCATCAAACCCTCCTCAATACCAGCTGATCCGTTGCCGCCCGCCTGGGTCTCACGGCCAGCGACGGGCTGATGCGCTTCAGCACATGCGCAGCGGCCGCGCGCCAACCGGTGAGCTTGCCGCCATAGATGCCGAGGACGCGCGGATGCAAATCACGATCGGTGGTAAAAATGGTCTCTCGCGACCGGTCGAAGGCCGGTTGGGCGGCGGCGGGCAGCACTCGTAGGCCGGCGAAGCGCTCCAGGATGCGCGCGCGCGTCATGCCGCCCACTGCCGGGAAGTAACGGCGCGCCACGGCGAGCAAATATTCTTCTTCCTCGGGCAGCGGCCGCACCTGGTCGGGATCTCCCCGATAGGGTGTCTCCGTAGTACCGATCAGGGTCGCGCCCTGCCAGGGCATGACGAAGACGGCGCGGCCATCGCTCGGACTCTCGACGTAGTAGATGCCGCGCGTCACTTGCATGGGCACGACGATGTGCGTGCCCTGAACGAGATCGACGTCGGGTATGGGAATACTCGGCCTGATCGCGCGCGCGACCTGTGTAGCCCACGGGCCGGCCGCATTCACGAGAACCCGCGCATGGCATTCGGTGCGCGAGCCGCCGTTCTCAAAGAGCACCGTGACGCCGCCATCCGTGAGACTCGCCGCCAGGAAGTTCGCCGGTATGGCCAGCTCTCCGCCGAGCGTGCGCGCCGACTCGGCTACCGCGCGAGTCAGCTGCGCATCATCGGTCTGCGCATCGTAATAGCGGATCACGGCTTCGAGATTGTGCGTCTCGAGCCCGTCGAGCCGCGACCACTCGCTCCTTGGAATACTGCCGAAACGGGTGCTGGCGTCGAATCCACCCAGCAGGGCATAGACCCAGAGTCCCAATTTCAGCTGCCAGGCTCGGCGGCGCGTATCAGCATAGACCGGAATAAAAAAGGGCTTCAGTTCGACCAAGTCCGCCGCAATCCGCAAATGCACGGCGCGTTCCCGCAAACTCTCGCGCACCAGGGAGAACTGGCCGGACTCGAGATAGCGCAGGCCGCCGTGAATCAACTTACTTGAGCGGCTCGACGTGCCACTCGCGAGAGCGCGCTTCTCAATGAGCAGGCCGCTATGACCGGCCGCCGCGGCGGCCTGCAGTACGCCGGCTCCATGAATGCCGCCGCCCACGATGATCACATCGTATTCTTTCATTGGACCTTAAGGTGCGCGAAGTGGGACTAGAATGAGCGAATACACACGAACACACAAAATTTCCCACCTCTGTCGCCATTAGCAAACAGGCGCGCCTGAAGGGTCATTTGCCATCGCGTTTTTCCTCGAATTGCAACATCGGCACGTCCGACATGACCTCGATCTCGCCGTCGACGATCGCGCCTTTGGCGATCGCCACGGTGCGTGCGCGGACTCTGCCGCGGATCACGGCTGTGTAGCCGATCTCCAATTTGTCTTCCACCATGAGTCCGCCGGTGATCTTGCCGGCGACAATCGCCTGCTCCGCCTTGATATTGCCGTGCCAGCTACCCGTGACCGATAGATTCAGACCGCCCTGCAGATCGCCGTCGCCGTGCACTTCGCCCGAGACCACGAATGGGCCGGGGCCGCGAATATCTCCGACGACGACGGAATCGGCGCCGATGAAGGTCGGGGTCGTTGTGATCAGTTCGAAGAACCGCCGCTTTGGTACGTTCATGAAGGCTTTATTTATCCTATCGGGCCTGCCCGTGGTGTGACGAGCTTGGCGGCGCCGACAGAGGCCGTAAAATCGAAGTAGAATGGCGCCCGCCGCGAAATGGCGTTCTGAGGGGGAGAATGGTCATCGATAAAATCGTCCTGATTCTGTGCTGTGCATTGCTGCTCGGACTATCCGGCTGTAGTCGCCAACAAAGCGATTGGCAAAAGACCCGCGAGACCAATACCGCGGAGGCGTACGAGCAATTCTTGAAGAAGTATCCGAGCGGTGAATTCACGGCTCAGGCCCAGGCTCGCGTCAAAGAGCTGTATGAGGAGCGCGACTGGCAGAAGGCGCGCGACGCCGACACGGCGGAGGCGTACCAGGCGTTCCTGAAAGAGCACCCGGAAGGCAAATGGACGGAGGAAGCGCGGATTCGCGTGGAGAACTTCACATTGGCGCAGACCCCCTCGGCGTCGGGTGGCGCGCCGGGCAGCAGCGCTGCGCCGAGCGGCACGGGCACCGGCACGGCGCCTGCGGGCAGCGGTGCCGCAGCCAATCCGCAGGCAAGCGCGCCCGGCACAAAGCCGCCCACCACGGCACCCGCCAAAGCGGCGGGCCCGTCCGCTCCGGCATCCAAATCAAGTTCGGGGTCCTACGCCGTCCAGCTCGGGGCGTTTAAATCGGGCGCCGCTGCCGCCAACCGGCGCTGGGCTCGCTTACAGAAGCAATATCCGACGTTGTTGGCCGGGCTGTCGCCTAAGGTCCTGCCGAAAAAGACCGCGACCGGAACTCTCTACCGTCTCCAGGCCGTTGGTGTGAGCGAAAGACACGCGCGCAACATCTGTAAGACTCTGAGAGCCAAATCACAGGCCTGCACGGTGGTGCGGCCGGCGCACGCCTGAACGCGGGCTGATCGCCGCACCACCCGCAGCCGGGGCGGGGAGTCAAACTGTGTCACATCATTGACAATTCTTGTCAGTCGCTCCGCTCCCGCATCGATGCTAAATGGCTGAATTCGTTGACTATGCAGACCTGGCATGCGCCTTGCTTCGTCATATCGTAAAGTTTTGCTTTACCTACAAGGCTCGAGGATAGCGGATGCAATCGGCAGTCGTTGCGATGTTGATACCCGAGGGTAGCCCTGGGGCCGCCCTGCTGGTACGCCGCGCCGACGGCCAGTTTGCGCTCGAACGAATCGATGCACGCGTCGCTTGCGCTGCGCGTCTTGCCGCAAACTGGTACGCCAAGGGTTCCCCCGGTCAGGATCCGAGCGCCCCCGCGCTCATCGGTCTCGACTTGGTCTAGGTCTCGTTGTTTGTAACGATATCGATGTTGATGTTGATGTTGATGTTGATGTTGATGTTTTAGTCATTGTTTCTCCCTTTGATAGTAACTCGGCGCCGCGAATTAGCTTCCCCCCTCTCGCGGCGCCTTTTTTTTAAATCGACCGACCGCGGCGTCGATCAACTCGATCGCCGCGCTCAAAGGCCGTACGGTGCGATCAATCGGTGATGCCGAGTTGAGCCAACACAAAGGCGTATTCCATGGCGGTTTCCCGATAGCGTTGGAAGCGCCCCGATTTCCCGCCATGGCCGGCCTCCATGTCGACGTGCAGTAGCAAGGGATTGTGGTCAGTCTTGAGCGCGCGCAGCTTCGCAACCCACTTGGCGGGCTCGTAGTACTGCACCTGACTGTCCCACAAACCGGTCGTCACGAGCATCGCCGGATACGGCTGCGCCCGAACGTTGTCGTACGGTGAATACGACAGCATGTACTCGTAGTATTTCGCATCGCGGGGGTTGCCCCATTCATCGTATTCATTCGTGGTGAGCGGGATCCCCTCGTCCAGCATGGTTGTAACGACGTCGACGAAGGGTACCTGGGCGATGATGCCGCGGTAATCCTGGGGACTTAAGTTCGCGACCGCCGCCACCAGCAGCCCGCCGCCGCTGCCGCCCATGGCAAAAACGTTCGCGCCGGCGGCGTAGCGTTTGGCGATGAGCTCATGCGTGACGTCGATGAAGTCGGTAAACGAATGCATCTTGTTGAGCAGACGTCCGTCATCGTACCAGGCACGGCCCATTTCTTGGCCGCCGCGCACATGCGCGATCGCGTATACGAAACCGCGATCGAGCAGACTCAGTCGCGCCGAAGAGAATGAGGGATCCATGCACAACCCATACGCGCCGTAGGCGTATTGCAACAACGGAGCGGTGCCGTCGCGCACAATGCCTTTGCGACAGACCAGCGACACCGGAACGCGCTTGCCGTCGCGCGCCGGGGCGAATAGGAATTCGGTCTGGTAGTTCGCGGGATCGAAGCTTCCCAAGACCGGATCGCGTTTGAGCAAGGTCCTGTGGCCGGTGCGCACGTCGTAGTCATAGACTGTCGTCGGCGTGGTGAGAGAGGAATAGGTGTATCTCACGATGTCGGTGTCCAGCTCCGGATTGACGGAAACGGCCATGCTGTATGCCGGCTCATCGCTCGAGATGAAGAATGCCCGCGCGTCCGCCGGCGCCAATGGCTGGATGCTGATCTTTCGCAGGCCCCCGCTGCGCACCGTCAGCGCGATGAAGCGCTGGAACACTTCGAAGTCTTGAATGAATGTATCGTCCCGGTGCGAAACGACGTCCTGCCAGTGGGAGCGCTCTCCCGCGCTGCCGATCGCCGCCTGCATGAGGCGAAAATTGCTGGCCTGCCAATTGGTGCGGATGATGAAGCGATCATCCAAGTGCTCGATCTGGTATTCGTGATCGCGCTCGTGCGGCAGAAAGACGTGAAACGGCAGCGAGGGATCATCGGCCTCCGCATACCGCCATTCCGATGACACGGTGCTTTCCATGTGGATGAATACGAAGCGATCCGACTTGGATTTGGCAACCCCGGTGTAGAAGCTCTTGTCCGTTTGCTCAAACACCAGTGCATCGAGTTGCGGATCGAGCCTCAGCCGGTGCTTTTTGACGTAAAGCCCGAGCAGGGTCTGCGGATCCTTCGCGACGTAGAGCACGGTCTCGTTGTCGTTGGCCCACGCGACGTCGGACTCGACATCGCCGATCGTTTCGGACAGGATTTCGCCGCTTTGCAGATTTTTGAAGCGCAGATCGTAGCGGCGCCTGCCGACTGTGTCCTCGCAGAAGGCCAACCAGAGCGAATCGGGCGAGACCTCGACCGCCCCTATCTGATAGTAATCGTGTCCCGCGGCCCGTTCGTTCGCATCCAATAGGATCTGCTCGGGCGCATCGAGCGACATTTTGCGGCGCGCAAAGATCGGGTGTTCCTTGCCGGGTTCGAAGCGCCTGTAGTACCAGTAGCCGTTTTTGCGGTAAGGAACGGTCGAGTCGTCCGGCTTCAGGCGCGCGATGATCTCCTCGTACAGCTTGTTCTCCAGCGGCTTGATGGCCGCCAGCCGCCGCTCCTGATAAGCGTTCTCTGCATTAAGGTAAGCGAGCACCTCGCTGTTCTGCCGCTCGTCGTCCCGCAGCCAGTAATAAGGATCATCGCGCGCGCCATGCGGCGATGCGATCGCGTGGGGGCGAATCGCGGCCACCGGGGCATCGGCCAAGGGGCCATCGCCCAAGCCGGCATCGCCCGAGGGCCCATCGCTCAAGGCGGCGTCCGCCAAAGCGCCATCGGCCTGGGCGCCACCGGCTGGCAAAGTCTTGGTATCCGACGGGGTCATGTTTGGATCACTTGTCCTTGCGCGAGGCGGGAGTATAGTCAGGCGAAAAGCGCTTCAGAGCTCGCATATCGCTGCAAATCGAACGGAGGCTAGTATGCAGATCGTCAGTCAATTGCTACGTGTCAAAGGCAGCGAATTTTATTCTGTCGCGCCGACCGACTCCGTGCTGAAGGCGATCGAAATCATGGCCACTCGGCATATCGGTGCGCTCCTCGTCATGAATCAGGGTAGCCTGCTCGGCATCATTTCCGAGCGCGACTATGCGCGAAAGGTCATTTTGAAAAACCGCTCCTCGCATGACACGCCGGTGAGCGACATCATGACCTCCCCAGCGGTCACGGTGACGCCGCACGACACGGTGCACCATTGCATGCAAATGATGACCGAGCACCGGTTTCGGCATTTGCCGGTCATGGATTCCGGCCGGGTAGTCGGAATACTGTCGATCGGCGACCTGGTCAAAGCGGTGATCGAGGAGCAGAGCGCGCACATCGAGCAGCTGGAGCGCTACATCGCCGGTTGACGACTCCCGCCCACTCGGTATTATGAGGTCATGCACTGGCGCGCTTAGCGGCGTTTGCCCCACCTGGCTTGAGCCTTGGTTTGAGCCTTAGGAGCCTGTCTGAGTAATCCCCGTGGCCGCGACCGTGGCAGATTTCGCTTCAGCCGAGGCGGAGCCGACGCAGTTGGGTCAACACCCAATAAGGAGGCGACAACGACGGATGAAGCGAAATCTGCCCGGTCCCGAAGGGTTGGCTGGGGGACGGGCGTCTGCGGCGTTGCGCGGCTTGGCCGTGGTGCCCGCCACGGCCTGCGCCGCGCGCCTTGCATCCGCTCCGTCGCCCAGCCAACGCGGCTCACGCGGATTACTCAGACAGGCTCCTAGCACAGAGTTAAGTGATTGATTTGCCAAAGATCCCCGCGGGTCGACCGCAGGGGTGCGGTTATGTACGGGCCTCCGTTATGGCGCATGAGCAGGTTCCAAGTTTTGACACGACCTTGAGCGGCACGGATCCGCGCGCGAGCGGTGTGGATCCGCGTGCGGCAGACTGGGGTCTTTATCGGTCTGCCTATGAAAGGGACTCGTGCGGCTTCGGGTTGATCGCGAGCCTCGACGATCAGGCCAGCCATTGGGTGCTTGAGACCGCCATCAGCTCGTTGAACCGGCTCACGCACCGCGGAGCGGTGGCCGCCGACGGCAAAACCGGCGACGGCTGCGGCCTGCTGATCAAGACACCGACGCGCTTCCTGCGCGCCGTGGCCGAGGAGGCACGAATCTCGCTGAATGCTCAGTTTGCCGCGGGGCTCCTCTTCTTGAATCGCGACTCCGCCAAGGCGAGCGAAGCGCGCCGCGTGCTCACGCAGCAAATCGAACGCGAGAAAATGAGCGTCGCCGGTTTCAGGGCCGTGGGTGTGAATCCCGAAGCCTGTGGTCTGGAGGCGCTCAAGACCATGCCTCACATCGAACAGGTATTCGTCAATTCGAATGCCGACATCGACGAGGCCACGTTCAATCGTCAGCTGTACATGGCGCGCCGGCGTGCCGAGAAGATTTTGGCCGACAGCGATCCGGTGTTCTACATCCCGTCGCTCTCGGCGAGCACCATCGTCTACAAGGGCATGGTGATGCCGCAGTTCCTGGCGCAGTTCTATCCCGACCTCAAGGATCCGCGGATGGAAGCCTCGGTCGTGGTTTTCCACCAGCGCTTTTCCACCAATACGTTGCCGCAGTGGCGTCTTGCGCATCCCTACCGCTATCTCGCGCACAACGGTGAAATCAACACGGTGCAGGGCAATCGCAGCTGGGCGGTGGCGCGCGGCCCGTTGTTTCGCTCGCCGCTGTTGCCCGATTTGGGCGACGTCCTGCCGGTGGTCTCGCTGTCGGGTTCGGATTCTCAGTCGCTCGACAATATGCTCGAACTGTTGCTGGTGGGCGGTCTCGATCCCATGCACGCGATGCGCATGCTGGTGCCGCCGGCGTGGCAGTCGGTGGACATGATCGATCCCGACCTCAAGGCATTTTACGAGTACTACGCGACGCACATGGAGCCATGGGACGGGCCCGCAGGCATCGTGCTCACCGACGGCCGGTACGCGTGCTGCACCCTGGACCGCAACGGTCTGCGGCCCGCGCGCTGGGTCATTACCAAGAATCGCCACATCACCATCGCCTCCGAGGCGGGGGTCTGGGATTACCCATCAGAAGATGTGGTCAAGAAGGGCAAGCTCGGTCCCGGCGAGATTCTGGCGCTCGATCTGCAGACCTCCGAGCTCATGGACACCAAGCAGGTCGATGATCTGTTGAAGAACCGGCATCCGTACAAGGTGTGGCTGAAGAAAAGCGTGCGCTATCTGCAGACCGATCTGATCGACCCGCGGCTCGCCGCGGAGCCTTTCGATAAGGACACGCTGGCGCTGTTTCAAAAGATGTACAACGTATCGGCGGAGGAGCGCGATGAGATCATCCGCGTTCTGGCCGAGGACGAGAGCGAAGCGGTCGGCTCGATGGGGGACGACACACCGATGCCCGTTCTGTCGAGGAAAGTGCGCTCTCTCTACGACTATTTCCGCCAACAGTTCGCCCAAGTGACCAATCCGCCGATCGATTCGCTGCGCGAAAGCATCGTCATGTCGCTGCAAACGCAGATCGGCCCCGAGTGCAACATTTTCGTGCCGGCGCAGCAGCATGCCGAACAGATCGTCTTGAGTTCGCCGGTTCTGTCGCAGCGCAAGCTCCGTCAGATCATGGGTCTTCAGGACTCAGGCGTGCCGCATGAATTCGTCGATCTGCAATACCCCGCCGAGCTCGGCCTGAAGGCCGCCATCCTCAAGGTGTGCGATCAGGCGGAAGCCGCGGTGCGCGCGGGCAAGCTCGTGCTGCTCTTGTCCGATCGCTACCTGGTGAAGGGCAAGATCCCCATTCACGCGCTGCTCGCCACCGGCGCGGTGCACCACCGCTTGGTCAGGACCGGCCTGCGCTGCAAGTGCAATATCCTGGTCGAGACGGGCACGGCGCGCGATGCGCATCATTTCGCGTGCCTCATCGGCTACGGCGCGACCGCCGTGTATCCGTATCTGGCGTACCAGACCTTGTTCGATCTGATGCGCAAAGGCGCGGTGAAAATGGACGCCGACAGGCGCCAGGAGCTCGGCCGCAGCTACCGGCGCGGCATTCGCAAGGGACTGTTCAAGATCATGTCCAAGATGGGCATCTCGACCATCGCCAGCTACCGCAGCGCCCAATTGTTCGAGATCGTGGGCCTCGCCGATGAGGTGGTCTCGCTCTGTTTCGAAGGCTCGGAGAGCCGCATTCAAGGGGCGGACTTCGCCGACCTCGAGGCCGATGCCGCGTACCTGGCAGGCCGCGCGTGGGATCCGATGGAGAGCGTGGAGCAAGGGGGCTTGCTCAAGTACATGCACGATGGCGAGTACCACATGTACAACCCCGAAGTGATCGCGTTGCTGCAATCGGCCGTGATGACGGGCGATTACGAGCAGTACAAGCAGTTTGCCGCGCTGGTCAACGAACGACCGGTGTCCTGCATCCGCGATTTGTTGAAATTGAGCTCAAAGCGGGCGCCCATTGCGATCGACGAAGTGGAGCCGATGGCGGCCATCCTCACGCGCTTCGACAGCGCCGGCATGTCATTGGGCGCTCTGTCGCCGGAGGCGCACGAAGCCCTTGCGATCGCCATGAATCGCCTGGGCGCACGCTCGAACTCGGGCGAGGGCGGCGAGGATCCGGTGCGCTACGGCGGAGAAAAAAATTCCAAGATCAAGCAGGTGGCGTCCGGGCGCTTCGGGGTGACGCCGGAATACCTGATCAATGCCGAGGTGCTGCAAATCAAAATCGCGCAGGGCGCGAAGCCGGGTGAGGGCGGGCAGCTTCCGGGCCACAAGGTGAACGACATGATCGCGCGCCTGCGCTTCGCGCGCCCGGGCGTCGGTTTGATCTCGCCGCCCCCGCACCACGATATTTATTCCATCGAGGATCTGGCGCAGCTGATCTTCGATTTGAAGCAGGTCAATCCGCATGCGTTGGTCTCGGTCAAGCTGGTCGCCGAGCCCGGCGTCGGCACGGTGGCGGCCGGCGTCGCCAAGGCCTATGCCGATCTCATCACCATCTCGGGCTATGACGGGGGCACCGGCGCGAGCCCCCTGTCCTCGATCAAGTATGCCGGCACCCCGTGGGAATTGGGGCTGGCCGAAACCCATCAGACGCTGCGCGCCAACGAGTTGCGGCATCGGGTGCGATTGCAGACCGACGGCGGCTTGAAGACCGGCCTCGATGTGATCAAGGCGGCCCTCATCGGCGCGGAAAGCTTCGGCTTCGGCACGGCGCCGATGGTCGCGCTGGGATGCAAGTATTTGCGCATCTGCCATCTCAATAATTGCGCGACCGGCGTGGCCACGCAGCACAATGTGCTGCGCAGCAAGTATTTCATCGGCTTGCCGGACATGGTGATGAATTATTTCCGGTTCGTGGCACAGGAATGCCGCGAGCTCATGGCCGCCTTGGGTGTGCGCAGCCTCACGGAGCTGATCGGACACACGGAGCTGTTCGAGATTCTGCCGGGCGAGACCGCGAAGCAGCGCAAACTCGACTTGAGGCCGGTGCTGGCGAATTCCGCTCTCGTGTCGAGCAAGCCGCAGTACTGCGTCGATCCGCGCAATGAGCCGCACGACGAGGGCGCGCTGGGCGAACGAATGCTCGGGGACATGCGCGAGGCGATCGCGCACGCAACCGGCGGACAGTTCTCCTATCTGGTCAGTAATTATCACCGCTCGATCGGCGCGCGCGTTTCGGGAGAGATCGCCAAGCGCTGGGGGAACACCGGAATGAGCACGGCGCCGCTGATCGTCACGCTCAAGGGATCCGCCGGACAGAGCTTCGGTGTCTGGAATGCGGGAGGGCTGCACCTGCATTTGGAAGGTGAAGCGAACGATTACGTCGGCAAGGGCATGGCGGGCGGCAAGATCGTGTTGAAGCCGCCTGCGCATTCGGCGTTCACCGCGTGCGACACGGTGATCATGGGCAATACCTGCTTGTACGGTGCGACGGGTGGCGAATTGTACGCCGCCGGCACCGCCGGCGAGCGCTTTGCCGTGCGCAATTCCGGCGCTCTCGCCGTGGTCGAGGGCACGGGCGATCATTGCTGCGAGTACATGACGGGCGGCGTGGTGTGCGTGCTCGGGCGCACGGGAGTGAATTTCGGCGCCGGATTCACCGGCGGGTTCGCCTACGTGCTCGACATGGAGCGCGATTTCGTCGACCGCTACAACCACCAATTGATCGATATTCACCGCGTGTCTCCCGAAGGCATGGGAACCTACGTGCAGCATTTGCGCGGGCTCATCGAGCAGCACGTCGAGTGCACCGGCAGCCTCTGGGGTGCGCAGCTCTTGAACGACTTTCGCACCTATATCGGCCGTTTCTGGGTGGTGAAACCAAAGGCGGCCGCAATCGATTCGCTGCTGGTCAATTTGCGGCGCGCCGCTTAAGGAGCGCGCCGGCACCCTCCTCCACATGGCCGACAACTACCTGCAGTTTCTCGATATCCCGCGCCGCGATCCGGACAAGCTTCCGGTCGAAGTGCGTATTACGCATTACCGCGAGATCTATGCGCAGTACAACGCCGAGAGCGCCGCGCAGCAGGCCGGACGGTGCCTGTCGTGCGGCACGCCGTTTTGCGAATGGAAATGTCCGGTGCACAATTACATCCCCAATTGGCTCTCGCTGGTCAATGCCGGCAAGCTGTTCGAGGCGGCGGAGCTTTCCCATCAAACCAATTCGCTGCCCGAAATGTGCGGCCGCATTTGTCCGCAGGATCGACTGTGCGAGGGCGCGTGCACGCTGAACGACGGCATCGGCGCCGTAAGCATCGGCTCCATTGAAAAGTACATCACCGACGAAGCGTTCAGGCAGGGTTGGAAGCCGGACATGTCGAATGTCGTGCGCACGGGCCGGCGCGCGGCCGTCGTGGGTGCCGGTCCCGCTGGCTTGGCATGCGCGGACGTGCTCGTGCGCAACGGCGTCGCCCCCGTCGTATTCGATCGCTATTCGAAGATCGGCGGGCTGCTCACCTTCGGCATCCCGCCGTTCAAGCTGGAAAAAGAGGTGGTGGAAAAGCGCCGCGAGATCATGGAGTACATGGGGGTCGAATTCCGCTTAGGTTGCGAGGTGGGCCGCGACATCGCGTTCGATGAGCTGACTCGGGAATTCGACGCGGTATTTCTCGGCATGGGCACCTATACCTTCGTCAAGGGCGGCTTCGCCGGCGAAGATCTGCCGGGCGTGTACGACGCATTGCCGTATCTCATTTCGAACATCAATCGGGAACTTGGCCTCGAGCATGATCCGGCCGGGTTCGTCGACATGCGCGACAAGCAGGTCGTCGTGCTCGGTGGTGGCGATACCGGGATGGATTGCAACCGCACCGCCATTCGCCAGGGCGCGGCGAGCGTCACCTGCACCTACCGTCGCGATGAAGACAACATGCCCGGATCGCGGCGCGACTACAAGAACAGCAAGGAAGAAGGCGTGACGTTTATGTTCAACCGTCAGCCGATAGAAATCGTGGGCGCCGATCGGGTGCAGGGTGTGAAGCTCGTCGAGACGCGCTTGGGTCCGCCGGATGTGCGCGGACGACGTATCCCCGAAGTCGTGCCCGACACGGAGGAGACCATACCGGCGGACGCCGTGATCATCGCGTTCGGCTTTCTGCCCAATCCGCCCGATTGGTTCGCGCAGCAGCACATCGCGCTCAACGGCAACGGTCGCGTGCGCGTCCTGAGAACACCGCAATTCAAATTCCAGACCACCAATCCCAAGGTGTTCGCGGGCGGCGATATGGTGCGCGGCTCGGATCTCGTCGTCACCGCGGTGTTCGAGGGACGCGAAGCGGCGCAGGGGATACTCAAGTATTTGGGCGTGCGGGCGGGGGTTCTTTGACTGCTCGATCACTATCGAGCATGCCTCTCAGCGAGCCGGCGCACCCCATTTTTCGTACGAGGAAATCGCCGCCTAGGCAAAATATCGATGTCCGAAAATGGCGAGTATCGGCTGCCAGAATCGGCTACTCTGGCGCCATGCTGCTGGACTCCGATGCTTGTTTTCACGCCGTACGCGCCCGCGACCGGCGCTTCGCGATCCAAGCGCCTCGCGCGCGGTGGGATTGGCAAACGGCCGCAATCCGATCTCGATCGTCGTGCCATGTCATCGAGTCACCGGCGCTGATGGTGCGCTCACCGGTTACGGCGGCGGGTTGGAGCGCAAGCGCTGGCTGCTGGCGCACGAGGGATTGCATTAGCATGAGCAAGCGTTACGAAGCTTATGGCCAATTCACCCGAAGAAACAAACGCTGCGGATCGTCCTTGAAGGCTCCGAACCCCAAGCCACGATAGAACGCTGCGGCCCGGTCATGTAACGCCTCCACAACAAGCCCAATGCCGGCCGCTGCCTCGATTGTGGCGCGCGTGCGGGCGATCGCGTCGAGAACCATCAGCCGGCCGAGTCCGCGCCCCTGCGCGCGTTGATCGACTGCCAGGCGCCCAAGGAGCACGCACGCCAGGCGCTGTGGTAATTTGCGGGAGCCGGGGATCTGACTGGTTTCGATCTCGCGCGTCAGCAGCGTGTAATACGCCAGGATTTTCGTCGGCGCCTCGCTCTCCACGACCACGCGCGTTCGCGCGTAGTTTTTTGTCTGCTGTTGCAGCGCCATGCGTGCGAGCCAATCGTTCAGGGATGGCTCGCCACATTCAAAACTCGTCCGGTCGTGCCGGCCAGTCAAAAGGTCGATTTGGATCGCCACGTGTGGCCTCGTGGTACTCCGCTAGTGCTTCACGCAATTTCGCATTCGGCGGCTTCGGCGGCTGGTCCAAGAGCTTTAGCAGCCGTTTGGAGTCGCGCGCCGATAGCCGCATCACGCGCTCACGTTCCAACACCTGATCGGCCTTCTCGATGGCGGCCTGCACCAAAAACTGGCTAAGTGTCGCCCCGGAGCGATCTGCCGCCTCCTCTAATCGCTCCCTCACGCCCTTGGGGACACGCGCTGAAATTCGTTCTCTCTCCAGGGCTGCCGTACCGGATGCCATGGGTGCCGCCTTATAGCAATTACTTGGTACCATTTTGGTGCCAGAGCGCCAAAAGCGCAACTAAAATCGAGAGATGCACGAGTGGCCCTGGGGCTTCGGTCTATACCGAATTGAACGACAAAATTGCGACCCACGACGTGCCGGCCGGCCTTTACGAGCACGCACGGCGTCGGCTGCTGACGAACGAGCCGCTGCGCGATCAGGGTTCGGGTAGCTCGCGGATTATATGGCCTTGCTTGAAGGGAGTTTCACGCTCGAACGCGCGCTGCGGCAGCCGCCGTTGTTTCCCTCGCATCCCGAGTTCCACCGGGGCGCTGGCGGACGATGTGACTGACGACCATTCTGATCTATGCGGGTTTCAACTTGGTGGCTGCGCTGATCTCTTACCCGGCGGGATTCTTGTCCGACCGATTGGGCAGGAGGAACCTGCTGGTTTTGTCGATCGCGATCTTCTTCATCACCTACTTAGGCTTCGCTTTGACCCGCAATGTAGCGTTCATCGGCGTGCTCTTTGTGTTCTATGGGCTCTACCAGGGAATCATTCGCTCCGTAGGCAAAGCGCTGGCGAGCGACTATGTGCCGGACTCGCTCCGGGCTAGCGCAATCGGCTGGTACAACACGACGATCGGTGTGTGCGGTCTGGCGGCGAGTCTGCTCGGCGGATGGCTTTGGGACCACGTGGGACATTCAGCCGTGTTTGTCTTCGGCGCCGTGTTCGCGGCGGTGGGTGCCATCGCCTGCGTGGTATTGATTCCGGCGTTCGTAACGCGACGACTGAGCGATAGCTAAGAAGCAGAGCTGCACTACGTCGACTTGATTCTCTGATTCGATAATTATAGAATAATCGTAGCGGCGGTGATCCGTGCTTGTGGTATCCCGCCGTGCCCGGCGCGGTAGAACCTGCCCCGTACCTTGCTTCAAGGAGATTGTCGATGAAATCGGCTGATGCGGTTACCGCTCTCGCGGCTTTGGCACAAGAATCACGTCTCGCGATCTTTCGCATGCTCGTCAAACGCGGACCCGAGGGATTCACGCCAGGGCAGTTGAGCGAGAAGCTCCCAGTCGCCGCAGCGACGCTCTCGTTTCATCTGAAGGCGCTGCATCACGCCGGACTGCTTGAGGTCCGCCGTCAAGGGCGCTTCTTGTACTACAGCCCGAATTTTCGGCACATGAACGATCTGCTCGGCTTCCTGACAGACCACTGCTGTGAACTTGCCGACGATACCTGTAGCAATGCGGAATGCAAACCCGCTGCCGTAGATGAAACCACTTCAAGGAGAAAGCGCGCATGAAACGATTCCACGTCAACGTATCGGTTGCGGACCTCGCCGAGAGCGTGCGCTTCTACAGCACGCTATTCGCTGTCGAACCGACGGTTCTCAAGGACGACTACGCCAAGTGGATGCTCGATGATCCGCGCATCAACTTCGCGATCTCCCAACGCGGCTACCCGGTCGGCGTCAATCACGTGGGCTTCCAGGTCGACTCCGCCGAGGAGCTAACCGCGATGCGAGCCCAGCTCACACGCGCGGATCACGCGCTGGTCGAGCAAAGTGGGGCGGCCTGCTGTTATGCAAACTCGGACAAGTACTGGATCACCGATCCCACGGGCCTCGCGTGGGAGACCTTCCATACCCTGGACACCATACCGATCTACGGTGCGGATACCGACATCGCGCCTAAGACCGGCGCGTGCTGCGTTCCGCTGGCGGCGACTGCCAAGACAAGCAAAGCGTGCGGTGACCCGGAAGTCACCTCCGCCGCACAGCCGTGCTGTGCGAGTTGAACGCGATTTGCGGTCGCCACTTGTGAAAGAACTTCTGGACGTTGCAAGCCGGCATTATTCCGGAGAATGGTGCAAGTATGGCTCTGCACCGGGCCTTGGGATTTGAACTGGTGGGGCTCCGTCGTCGCATCGGCAAGATGAGTTATGGGCTGTTTTCAGGCCAGTGGCGCGATGTGCTCCTGCTCGAGCGGCGCAGTGATCGCATCGGCATCAGCTGACGCCTAGAGATTAGTGATGGCGGATAAGCTCTACAACGTTCTGTTTTTGTGCACGGGGAATTCCGCGCGCAGCATTCTCGCCGAATCCATCATGAACCACCGAAGCAAAGGCCGATTCAAGGCTTTCAGTGCAGGCAGCCACCCGAAGGGCGCTGTCCATCCTCTGGCGGTGGCGCTGCTCGAACGCATGGGGATGGCGACGGAAGGGCTACGGAGCAAGGCATGGGATGAGTTCGCTCAACCGGGCGCGCCGCCGCTCGACTTCGTTTTCACGGTTTGTGACAACGCCGCCGGTGAGGTGTGCCCCCATTGGCCCGGCCAACCGATGACAGCCCACTGGGGCCAGCCGGACCCCGCCGCCGTCGAGGGCACCGATGTCGACAAGACGAGTGCGTTCCGCGACGCGTTCCGCATTCTTGAGCGGCGCATCGCTCTGTTTACTTCCCTGCCCATCGCGAGTCTCGACCGCCTCGCGCTCGGCAACAGGGTCCGCGAAATCGGTAAGTCCTAAGATGACTGCGTACGCGCAACCGCTGTCACGTCGACTAGCCGGGGAGGGCCTCGGGTCCATGCTGTTGGCCGCGACAGTCGTCGGCTCTGGCATCATGGCGGAACGCCTGAGTGGCGGTAACGTGGCGGTTGCGCTCCTGGCCAACACAGGCGCGACCGTAGCGGTGCTGGCTACCCTGATTGCGCTGCTCGGCCCGTTAAGTGGCGCCCACTTCAATCCCGCCGTATCCGTCATCGAAGCTCTACGGGGCCGGCTGGCGTGGGCAGATGCCGGCCTGTACGCGGTTGTACAAATCGCCGGCTGCTGTGCCGGTGCGCTGCTTGCGCATGTCATGTTCGAGTTGCCGGTGTGGCAGGCCTCGGTGCACGTCCGCGCCGGACCGGCGCAGTGGCTCGCGGAAGGCGTAGCGACTTTCGGCCTTCTGCTCGTGGTGCTCGGCCACCGTCGTTCCGAAGACGCGCCGTGGATGGTGGCTTGTTGGATCGGGGCGGCATACTGGTTCACCGCCTCAACATCATTCGCGAACCCGGCCATCACCATCGCCCGCTCGCTGACCAACACCTTCTCCGGTATTCGTCCGGTCGACATGCCAGCGTTCATCCTGGCGCAATTCGTCGGCGCGCTTGCCGCTCTGGCCGCCGCACGCGTGCTCTTCCCTGTGAAGATGGTGCCCGAGGTTCGGTTCGACACTCAAACAGCCGTCGAGCAAGCCGCAAGTAAAAAGGCGGACGCCATAAATGCCTGAGTCCGTCCCAGTCACGATCTATCACAACCCGTCGTGCGGAACGTCCCGTAACACGCTGGCGCTGATCCGCAACGCCGGCATCGAGCCGACGATTATCGAATACCTGAAGACCCCGCCGGATCGGGCGACACTCGAGTCGTTGATTCAGCGCATGGGTATTCGTCCGCGCGATCTACTTCGCCAAAAGGGCACGCCCTATGCCGAGCTGGGACTTGGCGCCGATCACTGGACTGATGCGCAGCTGATCGACCGGATGCTCGCGCACCCCATCCTGATCAATCGCCCGATCGTGGTAACGCCCTGGGGCGTGAAGCTGTGTCGACCGTCAGAGGCAGTCTTGGATATTCTTCGGCTCCCACAGAAAGGCCCGTTCGCTAAAGAAGACGGGGAACCGCTGATCGACTCAAAGGGTCGTCGCATACACTGAATTTCTGAGGTCAGGGCAACGTTGTGGGGTACTGCGCGAGCACGGCGCCACAGTTGTTCCCCTCGTGTGTGACGGCGAGTATCGGATGCTCAGCAATCACAGCGGCATCGACTGGCCTGCCAGGAGACGCGCGCGGCGGTGCTACATTGCCACCACTTAATGCCATCACGCCCGCATTTCCCCAGGGATGGCGGAAATCCCGGTTGATGATGTGGACAATGGTTGGGTTCTTGAGCTGCAAGGCAATCTGCGACATAAGCGCGAGCTTGGCTCCCTTCAGCGGGCGTTCGGAGTGTTCATTTCTCCATTGATAGCTCTGCTCGACAAAAAATGGCCAGCGACCACTGAATGTGTTGAGAAGCGTCGGGGCGATGCCGTCCATTTTGACGAACCGCCATCGGTCATCAGCTGCAGCCACATTTTCGGTGCTCATGATGCCCACCGCCCAGAGGTTCTCCCGATCAAGTTCGTTGAGGCAGGACTTGACGTCTGCCGTACCGGAACCTGTGAAAACCCGGGTACCCTCCCTAACGAAAGGGTGCACCCCAGCCGCGCAACGCTGGTTGAGAAAGAACATTTCGTAGGATGCCTGGGTGCCGGAGGTGTCGACGCGCCGGCACACGTGAACGCGATCATCACCCGGTGGTTCCAACCCCACCGGTACCGAGATCTGGCCGGTCTTGGGGTCTTTACTCGCCAGCGGGTAACCCGTCGACGTCATCACTTGCCGCCATTCCGAGAGGGTGCCCGCAAAGATCCCGGCCGCCTGCGCCCGTGTGAATCCGGGCATGCAGGGTTCCCTCTCCCCTCGCTTGGCGCGACCATCGGGGTCCACCATCACCAAGTCCGCATAATGCGGGTTCGCCGGGTTGCAGGGGTCGCTGCGGGGAAAGCGGGCGGCCTGCAACGCGTTCCTCAGGCTCAAGTTGACGGGGACGCCGAAGATGAAGGCGTTCACGCTGGTCACCGTCAGCACATCGACAGCGCTTGGCGCGATTCGACAAGGGTGTAACCGGCTCGGCCCTTGGGGGCCACGGTTCAGTTACCGGAGTCAAGGCGCACCCCATTTTTCGTACGAGGAAATCGCCGCCTAGGCAAAATATCGATGTCCGAAAATGGCGAGTATCGGCTGCCAGAATCGGCTACTCTGGCGCCATGCTACTGGACTCCGATGCTTGTTTTCACGCCGTACGCGCCCGCGACCGGCGCTTCGACGGACGATTTTTCGTGGGCGTCGCCTCGACCGGGATCTACTGCCGGCCGATCTGTCCGGCACGCCCGCCGAAGCGCGAGAACATGCGCTTCTATTCGAGCGCGGCGGCGGCGGAGGGCGCGGGTTTCAGACCCTGCCTGCGTTGCCGCCCCGAACGCGCGCCGGGCCTTGCGACCGTCGACGCCACGAGCCGCCTCGTCGGCGCAGCGATTGCCGGCATTGAGGAGCATGCGGTCTCGAACGCGCGCGTCGGCGAGCTCGCGGCGTTCTTGGGTGTCAGCGATCGGCACCTGCGCCGCGTCACCGAAGCCGAGCTCGGGGTATCGCCGATCGAACTGGCGCAGACGCAACGACTATTGCTTGCCAAACGCCTGCTCAGCGAGACCTCGCTCAGTTTGACGGATATCGCCTTTGCCAGCGGCTTCGGCAGCCTGCGGCGTTTCAATGCGCTGTTCAAGGCGCGCTACCAATCGAGCCCGCGCGCGTTACGCGGGCGCCCCGAGGGGCCCGGCGGCTTGCGCTGTCAGCTGGAATTCAGGCCGCCGCTGGCGTGGGACAGCTTGCTCGCGTACTTGCGCTTGCGCGCGATTCCGGGTGTGGAGTGGGTGGACGGGACGCATTACCGGCGCACGGTCGCGATCGGCGAAGCGGAAGGCTGGATTGCGGTGTCGCTGGCCAAGAGCGGCGTTGCGCTCGACGTGGAGATGTCGCAGACGCTCGCACCGGTGATTGGAGCGCTGATCGTGCGCGTCAAGCACCTGTTCGATTTGGGCGCGGCGCCCGATGCGGTGAGCACCTTGCTGTCGCAAGACCCGATGCTCGCCGGCGCGGTCCGTCGCCTGCCGGGGCTGCGCGTGGCGGGCGCGTTCGACGGGTTCGAGCTCGCCGTGCGCGCCGTTCTCGGGCAGCAGGTATCGGTGAAGGCCGCGACCACCCTGGCAGGGCGCTGGGCGCAGAGCTTCGGCACCCCTATTGCAACCCCTTATCCCGAGCTGAATCGACTCACGCCGAATGCGCAGCGCATGGCGGACATCGCTGCCGATGATATTGCGGCACTGGGCATCGTGGGCGGCCGGGCGCGCTGTCTGGTGGCCCTGGCGAAGGCAGTCATCGACCGTCGCGTGGTGTTGGCCTACGCCGCAAACGTCGAGGAGCAGGTCGAGGCGCTGCAGCGCTTGCCGGGCGTCGGTCCCTGGACGGCGCAGTACATCGCCATGCGCGCTTTGCATTGGCCCGACGCCTTTCCCGGCAGCGATCTCATGCTGCTCAAAGCCGCCAAGACCAATAAAAAGCAATTGCATGCGCGTGCCGAGGCCTGGAGGCCGTGGCGCGCCTATGCCACTCATTACCTATGGCAATCGTTAGGGGGTTTCCCATGAATAGCTTTACCTATTTGGACAGCCCGATCGGCCGGCTGCTGCTCACCTGCGACGGCGAGTGCTTGACCGGACTCCATATGGATGTCCCGAATCGCCCGCGCCATCTGGCCGACGGGGTCGAGGATGCCGGCGCGGATCCGCTGCCCGCGGCCGTGCGGCAGCTGGGCGAGTACTTTTCAGGGAAGCGCCGCGAGTTCGATCTGCCGCTGCGCATGCAGGGCACCGACTTTCAGCAGCGGGTGTGGCGGAACCTGACGAAAATTCGCTACGGCGAGACGTGGAGCTACGGCACGCTTGCCAGGTGCATCGGCAATCCAAACGCCTCGCGCGCCGTGGGATTGGCGAACGGCCGCAATCCGATTTCGATCGTTGTGCCCTGTCATCGAGTCATCGGCGCCGACGGTTCGCTCACCGGCTACGGCGGGGGCCTGGAGCGCAAGCGCTGGCTGCTGGCGCACGAGGGATTGCATTAGCGGCAGATCACCGCCACGACCAATCGCTTCAATACGCGCTTTGCCGCGGAAACGTCACCGCCAGGGCGCTTCCGCCGTACCGGCTCCCGGGCGCCGGCGCCATGATTTGCGTGGAGTCGTCGGTGCGGATATACTCCCGGTTATTCTCGACAGGAGAAATCAGGAGGAACCATGACGCATGAGGCCCGACGAGCGCCGAAAGTGCACGGCACGGCAGCGATCCATGACGTCCCAGCCGGCCTTTACGAGCAATCACGCCGTCGGCTGCTCGAGAACGAGCCACTGCGCGATCATTCGTCGGGCAGCTCAGTCGCGGGGGCGCTGACGGCGGGTGAAGCCGCCGCCCTGCAATCGGTCGGCTTATCGATCGCACCATTCGCGGCCGAGCGGGCCCAGGACCCGCTCATGCAGTCGATCGCGGACTATATGGCGTTGCTCGAGACGAGTTTCACGACCAGTGAGGCCGCCAAATACTTGAAGGTCGATGTCAGTCGGATTCGGCAGCGTTTGCGCGAACGCACGTTGTTCGGCATCGACTACGACGGCGAACGGCGGTTGCCGAGGTTCCAATTCGAGCGCAAGCAGGTGCTGCCTGGCTTGCGCGAAGTCATCGCAGCGCTCCCCGAAGCGCTCAATCCCCTCGACGTGGCGCAGTGGTTCCTGGCGCCGAATCCGGATCTCGAGATCGCGGCGCAAGACACACCGTTGAGCCCCCGCGACTGGCTGCTGCGCGCCAACCCGGTCGATGCGGTCGTCGCGAGTGCGCGCGGATTTGAGTAATCCCGCCGGTTGTTTACGCCTGGCGAATTGTTAGCCTCGCTTGGCTAAATTTCCTCACTCACCCGGCGTTGCGGCGCTGGCACGCCTCGTGCCTGCGACGCACACGCTGCCGGCTGGAACCACGCTCGCCCGCGTGTATTTTGCCCGCAGCCCGCATCCGCTGGCCTGGAATGAATTTCGCTACTTCGGCCCGCTCAACTCGCGCTGGGATCATCACGCGCCGAATGCCCGCGGTGAACCGGTTGCACAGGAGCGGGGCATTTATTACGCGGCGGCCGATGCCAGGACCTGCCTCGCCGAGGTTTTTCAGGCCACGCGGCGCATTGATCGAGCCTTTGAGGCGCCCTGGCTGGTGGTTTTCAAGACGGTTCAACCGCTACGGGTCCTCGATTTGACCGGCGATTTTGCGACCCGCATGGGCGCTTCCATGGCCATCCATTCAGGTAATCGCGCACGTGCGCGGGGATGGGCACGAGATCTGTACGATGCCTTCCCGGCGCTACAGGGGATCCTGTACGCCGCGTCAATGCAGGGCGGCGCAGCCGCGCTCGCACTCAATGAACGGGCGCTCCGGCAGCTGCCCTTGTTTCCGTCGCATCCGGAGTTTCATCGCGCGCTCGCCGACGATGTCTTGCTGGATCCCCTGAAAATCGCGGCGCGGGCGCTCGGCTATGCACTGCGGTAGCCTGTTGAGCGATCCGACGTCCATCCTTGCCTTGCACGTTGCAGTTCACCGTGCCCGTCTCGTCGGTTCACGCGCGCTCCCTAAATCAGCGGCAACGTGACCGTGAACATCGCGCCGCCGCTGTCCGGCCTGTTGGCGGCCGCCGCCTTGCCGCCGTGAAATTCGGCGATGAGGCGCACGATGTACAGCCCTAAGCCGAAGTGCGGCTTGTCATCCCGGCCCTGACGGTGTTCGAACAGCGATTCGAACAGCCGGTCGAGCACGGCCGCCGGGATCGGCGGGCCGTCGTTGATCACCGCCAGCTCGTAGCTGCTTGCCGAGCGCGCGAGTCGCACCGTGATGATGCCCGAGGGCGGGCAGAAATCGACCGCATTCTCGATGAGCTTGTCCAGGAGCTGCACCAGCAAATCGGGCGCGCCGCGCAAGAAGCAGGCATCGGGCGGCGCGTCGAGCTCGATGCGCGCGTCGGGGAAGGCGTCGCGGTAACCGGGCACGGCGGAACGCAGCAGCTCCCGGAGATCGAAGCTCACGCGTTCGGCTTGTTTGATGCTCTCCTCGACCCGTGCTGCAGCACCGAGGGCGCTCAAGATGGACTGCAGGCGCAGGGCCCCCTCCCGGGCGCGGGTGACATAGCCGCGCTGATCCGCGCGCAGGCCCTCGGATTCTAAATTATCCAGTGAGGAGCGCACGATGGTGAGCGGGGTGCGCAGTTCGTGCGCGAGCTTGCCGCCCAGGGTGCGCAAATACTGGGTGTGTTCGTTGAGACGCGCCAATAAACGCTCGAAGGCGCGCGACAGGGCGCCGATTTCATCGGCCCGCGCGGATTCCGGCATGTCGAGCCGAATCCGTCCGTCGCTGCTCACGGCCGAATCGGCGGCGTCGCGCAGCCGCCCTATCGCCAAGCTGATCCAGGTCGCGACGCCGAATGCGACCATTGCCGCGAGTGCGGTGGCGAGCAAGGTGAGATTGAACAAGTGCGTCAATGCGTGATCGCGCAGGTCCAGCAGCTCGTTGCCGGCTTGCTCGAGCACCACGGCGCCGCGCGCCTGATCGCCGATTATGATCGGCGCTGCCGCCGATAACACCAATTCTTGACCGCCCGCCGTACGCAGCCATTCCGCCGCCGGACGGCCGGCGAGGGCGGCTGTCACGCTTCTGCCTTCGGCATGGTCAAGGGCGGATACCTGCAGCGGCCATTGCGAGGTGTCCACCGTGACGAAGCGCCGATACCAGGTGCCGCCGTCATCGGCTTCTTCATCGGCAGCGCGCGGATTGAGCGCGCCGGCGACGCCCAATTTCAAGGCATTGACATCGATCACCGTCGCGCGCGTGCCAGGCCGTACGAAGGTGGCGAGCAACTCGTCGAGTCCCGGCGTCGCCATGAACAGCCGACCGCCGCGCAGCGTGTCGGCGCTGATAATCCCGGCACTGCGCTCGCCGCTGCCGTCGCGCGCCTCGATCCACAGGCGCGCACCGACCAGGCTCAACGGCAGGCGTACTTCCAAGTGATAGCCGCGAGAGGTCTGCAACCAATAGGCCTGGATACGCGGCTCGTTCGCCGCATGACCGACGCCGTCGTCGCCTTTGATGACGGTTTGGGCCTCGATCAGTCCCGGGGCGCCGGTGGCAAAGAAAAAAGGCTGCAGCGATTCGTCGGGCGTTTGCACGGTGAGATCGACGCGATTGAACCGGTCATGTTCCGGATGCACGTCGACGGGCTCGGCCATGAACTTCGGGTCGTCGACCTCGAGGTACAAGAACAAGTATCGTGCGGTGAACCCGGCCTGCAGCCGCGCGACATAGCCGCTCGCACTCGGCAGGGGCTTGGGCTCCACCGCCAAATCCCAATCCTCCCGATAGCCGTCGAGCAAGGGCTGGCCATGCAGCGGAAAGACATAGAGGTCCCCTTGGCTTTCGGCGAACGGCTCGACATCATCCACGTCGCGGAAAACGCGCGCGGGTTGCGCAGATAACGCTTGCGCAATCGTGTCGGCGCTCGCCTCCAGAGCGTTCTCCTGCGACACACGCAACGCCGTCTCGAGCTCGCGCGCATATTGACAGCCGGCCCACGGCAGCACGAGAGTTGTGAGCGCGATGAGCAGCAGTTGAAGACGGATGCTCACTCGATCCAGCGGTAGCCCATTCCGTACACCGTTTGAATGGCATCGAAGGCCGGGTCGATCTCAAGGAATTTGCGCCGCACCCGTTTGATGTGCGAGGTGATCGTATTGTCGTCCAAAACGACGTTCGCGGCGTCCATCAATTGCTGGCGGTTCTTGACATGGCCGGGGTTGCGCGCGAGCGCGTGCACGATCCAGAATTCCGTCAGCGACAAAGTGACCGGCGCCCCATTCCACGTCGTCTGCATCCTCTCGCCGTCGATCGACAGTGCGCCGCGCCGCACGATCTGTGCCGCATGGTCCGGCCGGCGCAAGGCGTCGATGCGCCTGAAGAGCGCGGCCACTCGCGCTGCCAAATGCGGCAGGCTCACATCCTTGGTGAGAAAATCGTCCGCTCCCAGGCGCAAGCCCGAGACCGCATCGAGCTCGCTGTCGCGCGCCGTGAGGAAGATGATGGGCAATTCGGCCGATAGCGCGCGCAGGTCGCGGCACAGGTCGAATCCTCCTTCGGCCTCATCCTCCAGTGAGATGTCGATGATCGCGAGATCCGGCAGGTGCGTGGTAAAGGCCTGCATCGCGAGTTTGCGGTTGCCGTAGGTCTTGACCAAGTAGCCGTGCCGCGCGAGCGCCGCAGCATAATTCTCCCGCAGGGCGGGCTCATCTTCGACGATCGCGATGCTCTTTTTCATCGCCCGATCATAGCCGATGGCGGGCTGCCGATCGCGAGATCCGGGCTGCCACAATTGGTCAGATTTGGGCCGCGCCGAGCCAGTATTGCGGCCCGTGGGCGCGCGATTTGCGTCCGACACTGCTCCTCGTACGAACCACGAGGAGGGCACCGCCCATGCAAGGGTTGATCGAAACGACGAAATTCGGAGCGCCGCGCAAGTTTTGGTCGCAATACGGAGAAGCCTCGCTCAATTGGCTGGCGCTCGGGCTGCTGCTCGCCGCGTGGAATGCCGCGGACAACGATGCCGGCCAAACGCCATCGCGGCCGGAGACGCTGAGCGTGCCCGCCCGGCCGGGGACCCTCCGCGCGCGGGCGGAGCCGCTGCGCTGCCGGCCGGAGTCGCTGCGCGGCTATTCGTACGTGTCCGTACGCGCCGTGACGCGCAGTGCAGTGTTACATCGCTAGGCGCCGCCGCCTCGGCACAGCCTCGGGGCGTTCTCCCCGCGAACATTTCCTTCGAAGGGTCACAAAATCGTCAACGTACTGTAAAGCTTGGTATCTCTAATGGCGCGGCTGTCATGCTCGCCCAAGAAACCAATAAGCAGATACTCATCGTCGATCGGGATGTGGCTGCGGTCGAACCGCTCCGTCAGAAGCTCTCTGATGCCGGGTTTGTCGTCCGCGCGATCACCGACGGCGCCGCCGCCGTCACCGCCCTGGCGGAGCGGCCTCCGCATCTGGTGATCATCGATTGGAACATGCCGGGGTTTGCCGCCTTGGAGTTGATTCAGGGCGTGCGCCGCGCGCTCGTGCCGCAAACGGTGCGGCTGATCATCTTGTCCGCTTTGGCGGACGAAGAGGATGTGGTGACCGGGCTCAATCTCGGGGCGGACGATTACATCGCCAAGCCCTTTAGCTTGCGTGAAGTGGTGGCGCGGGTCTCCGCCGTACTGCGTATGCACGCCCATGAAGCTCAAAGTCCGGCGCTGAGCTGCAATGAGTTAGTGCTCGATGCGGCCACCAATCGCGTGACGGCGCGGGGCCAGTCGATCAACTTGCGCGGCATCGAATATCGCTTGCTCGAGTTCCTGATGTCGCATCCCGGAAGAACGTTCAATCGCACGCAGCTGCTCGCTCACGTCTGGGGAGACGATTGCGAGGTGGATGAGCGGACCGTCGATGTGAACGTGCAGCGCTTGAGAAAAATCCTCACCGAACCGGGGTATGAGGGCTACATTCAGACGGTCCGCGGTTTCGGTTATCGGTTTGCAACGCCTGCTCCTGCGCGGCCGGCGCCTCCTTCGGCACGGCACGGCTAGAATGAGACTTAAGTCGCAATTTTAGTGTTCCACGCGATGTTCCACGCGTAAGTCCCTTTTTTGTAAACAAATCTTCTTCTCCGGGTCATGCATCCGTCACATCCAATGGCGAATGTGTTACCCGCGTGCAAAGAGTTTGGAGGAGGACACATGGTGGAGCGTAATGCCCCCTCGCCGCTGCGACTACGATCGGTCTTCATCTCAGACATCCATCTGGGGTTCAAAGGCTGCAGCGCCGATTTGTTGCTCGATTTCTTGCATCACGTCGAAATGGATTGTCTCTTTCTGGTAGGCGACATCATTGACGTTTGGAGCATGCAAAAGACCATGTTCTGGCCGCAATCGCACAACAACGTGGTGCGCACCATCCTGGGCAAGGCCAAGCGCGGCACGAAAGTGATTTTCGTCCCCGGCAATCACGACGAAGTGTTTCGCGAGTTCGACGGCGCCGTGTTCGGCAACTTGGAAATTCACCGCGAATACATTCACCAGGGCGCCGACGGCCGGCGCATGCTGATCCTGCACGGCGATGAGTTCGACAGCGTCGTCAAGTGCAGTCCGTGGCTCGCGAAATTGGGCAGCAACATCTACGACATACTGCTGGCCGCGAATCCCTATATCAATTGGGTGCGCCGGCTGTTCGGTCTGCCGCACTGGTCGCTTGCGGCCTATTTGAAAAACACCGCTAAGACCGCCGTGCAGTACATCGGCAGCTTCGAGGACGCGGTCGCGCAGGCGGCGCGCAAGCGCGGCGTCGATACCGTCGTCTGCGGGCACATTCACCGCGCCGAGATGCGCGACATCGACGGCGTGTTGTACTGCAACGACGGTGACTGGGTGGAGAGCTGCAGCTCGCTGGTCGAGGACATGAACGGGCGCTTGCGCCTGATCGATTGGCCGAAGCTGCGCGAGCAGATTCCCGCGACGCCGGCCGAGCTCCCGGTGGAACAAGCGGCGTGATCGAAACGCCACGCACTCTTCATATGCCTGTCAACTGACAGTGTCTAATATGAGCGTCACCGGAATGACCGCCATGAACGAGATTTTCGAATTGTGGAGCCTCCCCTGGCATGCGTTGCAGCGCAGCTTGGCCAACGGCTTCGGTGCCGCCGGCACGACTGTCAGTGCGCCGGCCAACCCGGTATGCACGGGTGCTCGTATTGCAGGCACGCCGGTTGCAGGCGCGCGGGCGAGCAGCTGGCTGGTGCGTGCACTCAACGCCTCCGGAGAGCCGCCGCAGGTGAATCGCTAGCTGCCAACGCGTTTAATCGTCGATTCCCCTCGAACTTCGAGGCCCCTTCGCGGGGCCTTTTTTGTTTCAACAAACTGCCGCATTACTGTCTGCGAACCGTCATCTTTGCGATGCAGTCTTGCGCTATGACACCCCCCAAGAGGCACAAACCCATGAGCAGTCTCAATTTGGATCTCGATACCCAGATGAATAATTTGGAATTCGAATGGCGCCAGGCATACGAGGCGAGCATCGTCGCGCGCACCGAATATCAGGCCCTGGCGGCGGATCCCAAGGCGAAAGCGGACTTGCTCGACGCCGCGCGCGAGCGCCTCGACCGCGCCGAGGCCTTGAAGGCGCGGATCATGGCGAAAATCGAGCGGCTCGAAGATCACATGTTGAGCCAAGATTGACGAGCCGAGCAACCGCCATGATCGATCGCGATCCCGACGGCGATGCCACTGCCGCTCTTTTGGAGCGCCGCTGGTTTGCGTCGATCACGGCGGTGCGGTCGATGCAGGCGGAATGCGAGGTCCTGCGCGAAGTCATGGAGCTTGCCGAGGACGCGTGGCGGCGCGCGTGCAGTCGACTCTTGAGCTTCGAGGAGCTGAGCGATGCCCTAGGCGAGGAATTGGCGCAGCGCGACGCGCGATGCGGGTCCGAGGCAGTGCAGAGGTTCGTGGCTTAAGGACTCGGCTCGCTATGGTTCCTCCAAGGAGCACGAATGTGAATCCGGGTAGAAACGATCCGTGCCCGTGCGGTAGCGGAAAAAAATACAAGAAATGTTGCGGCCACAGTGCGCCTGGAGAACACCTCTCCCGACGAAGCAATGAAGCGCCGGCCGGGCTGGAGACCCGCCGGGCGCCCGGGGCGCTGTCGCTCGCGGAGCCACAATCGCTTGCCGCCATGGTCAACGAGGGACGCCATCTGGAGTTGGAGGCCAGGGCTCGGGAACTGCTAATCCACTTTCCGAATTCCGGGCTGGTGTGGAAACTCTTGGGCTTATCGCTCTGGGTGCAGGGTAAGGACGCTCTGCCATCCTTGAAGAGGGCAGCCGAGCTATTACCCGATGACGCAGAGGCGCACAGCAACCTGGGCAATGCATTTAGGGCCGCCGGGCAGCTCGAGAATGCGGTGGCTAGCCAGCGCCGTGCGCTCGCGCTCAAACCGGATTATGCGCAGGCCCACAATAACTTAGGCAGTGCTCTGCTGGATCTCGCCCGCCTGGATGAGGCCCTTGCAAGCTTTGGTCGCGCCGCGGCGCTCAACCCGGATTTCGCCCTGGCGCACAGCAACTTGGGCAATGCGTTGATGCTGCACAATCAGCCCGATGCGGCCGAATCGAGCTGCCGCCGCGCGCTCGAGATCGATCCACGTCTAACCGCGGCCATCGTGCAAATCGCCGAGATTCAGGCGGCCCACGGACGGTTCGACGAGGCGGGGGAGACGCTGCAGCAGGCCATCTCGGCCGAGCCGGACATGCCGGAAGCCTGGTCCGCTCTGGTACGTTTACGAAAAATGACCGTCTCCGACACTGCCTGGCTCGCCCAGGCGCAGCGGATCGTCGCGCAGCCGCTGCCGCCGCGCCGTGAGGTGCACCTGCGCTATGCCTTGGGCAAGTATTTCGACGACGTGGGCGACTACACCCAGGCATTCGAGAACTATCGCCGAGCCAACGACCTATCGAACACGAATCGGCCTGAACATGAACTGCGGCATCTGACGCAGGGCATCGATCGCCTCATCCGCGCCCACACTCGGGAATGGCTGAGCCGAGCCCCAGCCGATTCAAACCCCAGCCAGCGCCCCGTGTTCATCGTGGGGATGCCCCGCTCGGGCACCACGCTCGCGGAACAGATCCTCGCCTCGCATGCGCAGGTGCATGGCGCGGGCGAGCTGGATTTCTGGAGTAAGTCGGCTACGGCGCACGGCAGCTCTCAAAGCCTATTCGATGATGAGCCGAAAGCCATCGGCACGCTGGCCGTGAAGTACCTCGCACTGCTCTTGAGCCTGTCCGCCGACGCGCAACGGGTTGTCGACAAGATGCCCGGCAACTTCATGTATCTGGGACTGATCCACGCGGCGTTGCCCAACGCGCGCATCATCCACATGCGGCGCGACCCAATCGACACCTGCCTGTCCATCTACTTCCATAACTTCGGGCGCGCTCATCCCTATGCCAGCGATCTGCACGACCTGGCTGCCTTCTTCGCCGAGTATTCGCGCCTCATGGATCACTGGCGGGCATTTTTGCCAAAGGATGTCATGCTGGAGGTTCCCTACGAGGCCTTGGTGGGGGATCAAGAAGCATGGAGCCGCCGCATGGTGGAATTCATCGGGCTGCCCTGGGATCAGAATTGCATGGAGTTCCAGCGCTCCGCCCGCACGGTCAGCACGCACAGCAAATGGCAGGCGCGGCAAAAGATCAGCGCCTCATCCATCGGACGCTGGCGAAATTACGAGAAATTCTTAGGTCCGCTGTTGACTTTGGTCGATGGGCGGCGCGAGCGCGCGGCGGTCAAACGGCAATGCAGCGGAACTTGACCATCGGATCAATGCGCCGGGAACGATCCACATCGTGTTTCCGCTAGAGCTGCCATCGGCCCGCGCAGTCGTCGAGCCTGGGCCCGCTCTCGACGCCGCGCGCTACGTGGTCGGCGCGATGATGACGCCGAGCCATGCGCGATTCGGCGTTCGCTTGTCGGACTCCTGCCGCGCTCATTCGCTGCCTCTGGCTCTTTTCGAGGTACCGACCGTGCACCGCTCCATCAGCGTGAAGGGATCGGACGATCTGCGATATACGAAAGCCAGTTTCATTCGCTTCCTGCTCGATCGCTTCGAGCGCCCCATCCTATATCTCGATGTCGATTGCGTGGTGGCGCAGCATCCGGCGCGCATCAACGACCTGCTTGCGGACCGGGTGGACTTCGCAATCTTCAACTGGCTCGCCGAGGAGCACACCGAGGCCTACGTGCGGGCCGAGGTGACCGTCCAGGACGGACCTGCTCGCCGCCGCGTCACGAGTGACCGCTTCTACCGATTTTCGCACAGCATCGATTCCTTCTGCGACAGACAGCTTTTGTGCAGCGGTGCGGTCCAGTGGTGGAATCGCACGCCTGCCGCGATCGCGCTGCTCGAGCAATGGCAGCGCGTGATCGAACGGTCGCCCGGCAGCGCCGATGACAAGTGCCTGGATCATGCGTTCAACAATTATCCCTCCGGGGCGGTGCATTTGCGGGCGGCGTGGCTTCCCAAAGGCTACGCGCGCTATGGTTGGTGGATTTACGAGCGGCCCTTCATCGATCATCCGGAGATTCCCGCCTCCGCAAATGGTTTCGTTCCTCTCGATGAACTGGACGGAAAGCGGCGAATTTACACGCAGTACTTGAAGCAACCTGAAGTAGCCTATGTGTTCCCCAAGGACTGCCTGATCGATACCCAAACAGGCACATTGCTTCGACTGAGCAACCAAGATTGGCGGCCGGTGGCGCCGTTCTCGACTCCCCTGTGGCTCTGATGAATTCCGGCATCGAATCCCCGGCGGACGCGTTCTTCAGGCAGGCACTCGCGCATCATCGAGAGTCGCGCAACGAGGAAGCGCGAGCGGCGTATGAGCGGCTGCTGCAAATGCAGCCCCGGCATGTTCCGGCGCTGACGTTCCTGAGCGTCATTGCATTGCAATCGAACGATCCCGAGCGGGCGATTCAGCTGACGGCCACTGCGCTGGAGGCGGATCCGTCGAATGCGATCGCTCATCTGATGCAGGGCCACGCGCACCTGCGGCTCGAGCGGCGCATCGAGGCGATCGCCAGTTACGAGCGCGCAAGCGCGTTGAAGCCGGATCTCGCCGAAGCGCACTTCCATCGGGGCAACGTGCAAAGCGATCTCGGGTGCCACGCCGACGCCATCGCCAGCTACGAAAGCGCGCTGCGGATCACGCCGCGCGCAGCGGAGATTCACAACAATCGAGGCAATTCGCTGCGCAGCCTGAAACGCTACACGGAGGCGATCGACAGCTATGACCAGGCGATCGCCGCCATGCCGCAAATCGCAGAACCCTACTTCAACCGAGGCCTGGCGCTCTACGAATTGAAACGCTACGAGGCAGCGCTCTCTAGCTACGATGAGGCCATCGCGATCCGACCCGGGTATGCCGAGGCGCACCTCAGCCGAGGCAACGTGCTCAAGCGACTCCGTCAACCGGAGGCGGCGCTCGCGAGTTACGCGCGGGCCATCGAGCTCAAACCTGGCTACGCCGAGGCTCATTGCAACCGCGGCAACGTGCAAAGCGAGCTGGGAAGGTTCGACGCGGCGCTTGCAAGCTATGATGCCGCGATCTCGATCGCGCCCGGCTACGCCGATGCTCATTGCAATCGCGGTAACCTCCTGGGCGATCTAATGCGATTCGAGGAAGCCCTGCAGAGTTTTGATCGGGCCATTGCCGCCGATCCCGGATATGCCCAAGCACACTTCTGCAAATCGCTGGTCAGCTTGCTTCTGGGAGACTGGGACAATGGCTGGCGGGATTTCGAGTGGCGATGGAGGAACGAGCATTGCGCCTCCAGCAAGGAGAAGAGGGAGTTCTCGCAGCCGCTGTGGCTCGCGGAGCAGCCGCTCGCCGGCAGGACCATCCTCCTGCACGGCGAACAGGGGTTGGGCGACATCATCCAGTTCTGCCGCTACGCCACACTCGTTGCGGCGCGCGGGGCACGGGTGGTCCTGGAAGCGCCGCGCTCGCTCGCTAATCTGCTGCGCAGCTTGCAAGGGGTCGCGCAGGTGGTGGTGCACGGCGAAACGCTGCTGCCCTTCGACTATTATTGCCCTTTGCTCAGCCTGCCTCTGGCTTTCGGCACGACGCCGGCGACGATTCCGGCCCAGATCCCCTACTTGCGCAGCAGCGAGGCCCGGGCGAAGTACTGGAGGGACAAACTGGGCGAGCGAACCCGGCCGCGGGTGGGATTGGTGTGGTCGGGAGGCTTTCGGCCCGATCAGCCCGAGCTCTGGCAGGTCAATAACCGCAGGAACATGCCTCTGACGGAGATGGCAACCCTGATGCATCCCGGGTTGGAGTTCTACAGTCTGCAGAAGGGCGAGCCCGCGGAATCGGAGCTTGCGCAGTTGAAGGCCAAGGGATGGAGCGGACCGAAGCTGATCGACTTTACCGGCGAACTGCATGATTTCGAGGAGACCGCCGCATTGATCGAGCAACTCGACCTGGTCATTTCGGTCGACACCTCCACGGCGCATCTGGCGGGCGCGCTGGGTAAGCGGGTATGGATCTTGAATCGCTTCGACACGTGTTGGCGCTGGTTTCTGGATCGCACCGACACTCCCTGGTACCCGACCGCGCGCATTTACCGGCAGGACCGGGCGCACGACTGGAGGGGAGTCGTGCGCAGAGTCCGCGAGGACCTGGTGCGGTTCGCCGGTTCGGCTTCGATCTGAGGCGATCCGTGCCCTTTCTTCATCGGCGATTCGGACATGACGGATGCTGCGCGTGACGCCGGGCAGAAACGACCGATGCCGCTGCGGCAGCGGGCGAAAATTCAAGAACTGCTGCGCGCGCAAGGACGGTTCGCAGCCGGCGGCGGCCGAGAGCATTCACCGATCGACACAGGGCGGCGGCGATCGGCGCCCTGAGCGGCCGCTGGCGCCAAGCGCTGTCGCTGATCTCGTTGCCCTGGCGACGGCCGGCCGGTACGGCGACATGGAAGCCAAGGCGCGCGAGCTGACGGCCTCGCACCCCTCGTCGGGTCTTGCGTGGAAGGCTCTGAGCGTTGCCCTGCAGATGCAGGGCAAGGAGGCGTTGGATGCTCTGCAGCGGGCTGCGCGCCTTCTGCCCAACGACGCCGAAGCGCAGAGCAATCTGGGCGCGGCCCTGCGGCGCTACGGGCGGCTCGACGAAGCGGTGGCCTGCCTACGCCGGGCGCTGCAAATGAGGCCGGATCTCGCAGAGGTCTGGAACAACTTGGGAAATGCCGAGAGGGATCGTGGGCATATCGATGCCGCCGTTGCGGCTTTGGGTGAGGCCCTGCGATTGAAGCCCGGATTTGCCAAGGCGCACAATAATCTGGGCAATGCCCTGCTGGACCTTGGGAGGCTCGACGAGGCGGAGGCGAGCTATCGGCGGGCGCTGGAGTACGATGCGAACTACGCGGAGGCGCACTGCAACTTCGGCTCCGTGCTGCGCCTGCAGGGCCGCTCGGCAGCAGCGCGATCCCATTGCGCTCGCGCGCTCGCGATAGACCCGGATTACCCGGCGGCAATCACGCTTCTCGCGCATCTGCGATCGGACCGAGGAGAATTTGCGGAGGCGAGAACGCTTCTCGAGCGCGTCATCGCCATTGACCCGAATAGCGCGGAGGCTTGGGCGGGCCTGGCGGGGCTGCGCCGGATGTCGCGCGAGGACGCGGACTGGCTTGTGGGCGCGATGCGTGCCGCCGAGCGGGCTCCTCCTCGAGAGGAGATTCACCTTCGCTTTGCCATCGGAAAATACCTGGACGATGTGGGCGAGTACGACGATGCGTTCCTCAGCTTCCGGCGCGCAAACGACCTCGCAAAGATGCACCGTCCTCGGCACGACCAGCATCTTCTGTCGGCGGGTATCGATCGCCTGGTCCAATCGCAGACGGCCGAATGGCTCCACCGCGCACGAGTATCCTCGATCCGTTCGCAGCGGCCGGTGTTGGTCGTGGGAATGCCTCGGTCCGGAACGACGCTGGCGGAGCAAATACTTGCCTCCCATCCGCAGGTGCACGGAGCCGGCGAATTGCCCTTCTGGAATGGCGCGGCCGACCGGTACGCGGCGGCCGGCGCCGATGCCGGCGATGATGCCGGCGATGATGCCGGCGATGATGCGCGCTTGCGGCAGCTGGCCGACGATTACTTGGCGTTGCTCGGCGAGATGTCGCACGACGCCCTGCGGGTCGTCGATAAGATGCCGGCCAACTTCATGTTTCTGGGATTGATTCACGCGTCACTGCCGTTAGCCCGAATCATCCATCTAGAGCGCAATCCGATCGATACCTGCCTTTCCATCTACTTCCAGAATTTCGGGTCGGCTCACCCCTACGCAAGCGACCTGGACGATCTCGCGCATTATTACAGTGAATATCGGCGCATCATGGATCACTGGCGGCGGACCCTGCCGGCAGGGGTGATTTTGGATGTGCCTTACGAGGGACTCGTCGCGAATCCGGAACACTGGAGCCGCACCATGGTCGAGTTCATCGGCTTGCCGTGGGATGCGCGCTGCCGGGATTTCCGCGGCACCGAGCGCATCGTCAGCACATTCAGCAAGTGGCAGGCCAGGCAGCCCATCCATACGGCATCCGTTGAGCGCTGGCGTCATTACGAGAAATTCGTGAGGCCGCTGCGCTCGCTCCTATAGCCGGTAGAAGGACCGTGATTCATCAGGTTCGCGCCGCCTTGCGCGCCACGATGTTGACGCTGATCGGTTTGCCGCGCATCTCGAGTTTGCTCGCGTCGTCGAATAGATTGAAAGCGGCGACCCTTCTCGCGTCGACGAATCCAGCCGCCCGCAGAAATCCCCTGATGAACTCCTCGTTCAACCCGACGAGATGGTAGTCGAAGCGGTCGACATGACCGCCGAACATCACCCGCATCACGGTGAATCGCTCGTGCAGCGACAATGATGGATCGAGGAACAGGCGTGACAGCACGTCGAGATCGGGGACGCTCACTGACAGTGTGCCGCCCGGTACCATAACGCGCCGCCACCCGGACAGCGTCGTCACCAACTCGTCCTTGTAGTCCAGGTGCTCCACCACGTGCGAGGCATAGATCTCCTCGAACGTGTCGTCGTCGAAGCGCCGCAGGTCCCGGGCGTCGGCGACGTGATCGACGTGCGGACCGGGATTGGCATCGAGAACTTCCCAGCCGTCCACCCTGACGTGTCCGCCGATGTGCAGTTTGCGGCCCATCGTTAATCCTAGCGCGTCGCTCGGCAGTCCGCATGAAGTCGAGCGCGGCGCCGCTCGCGTCGGCGAAATGCCAAGATGTGTGAAGCGTCCCGCCGCCGCTGTATCATCGGCAGCCTTTGAGTCCCGTCCCAGCTGTCCTCGAGTTTATTCCGTGCCCGATCCGCTATTGAATGTGCAGCGCGCTCTCGCGCTCTATGACTCAGGTTCGCTGGCCGAGGCGCAGGCTCTGTATGCTGAGATCTTGAGGACCGACCCGCGGCATTACGAGAGCCTGCACATGTTGGGTGTGATCACCATGCGCCGGGGCGATCCTGCAGGAGCCGTCGAATTGATCGGCCGCGCCATCGGTGTGGAACCATGGAAGGCGGCCGCGTATTGCAACCGGGGCCTCGCGCTTGAACGGGTCGGCAAACCGCAGGCGGCGCTGGCCGATTACGATCGGGCCATCAGGCTGGATCCTCTTTTTTGGGGCGGATACTTCAACCGTGCCAAGGTGCAGCGAATCCTGGGTCGGCTGGAGGACGCGTTGACCAGTTACGATTCGGTCATCGCGATCAACAAGAGTTGCACGGAGGCATTGACCAACCGAGGCGAGGTCTTGCTGGCGCTGCGCCGTTGGGAGGCCGCGCTTGACAGCAGCGATCGCGCCATCGCCCTCGATCCGCAGTGCGCGGAGGCTCACTACAATCGCGGCCTGGCGCTCGGGCATCTGGGACGCTGGGATGCCGCTCTGGCGAGCTATGAGGTAGCCATCGCCATCAGTCCCGATGTGGCCGGGGCGCACCGGGCGTGCGGTTCGGTGCTGCTGGCCCTCGAGCGGCCGGAGGCCGCCCTGGCGAGTTACCAGCGAGCGATTGCGCTCGAACCGCAAAACCCGGATGCGCACTGCAACCAGGGGGCCGCACTGGTGAAGCTCGGCCGGACCGACGCGGCATTGAAGAGCTTCGATGCGGCGATTGCAATCGATCCCGCGCACGTCGAGGCGCATTACAACCGCGGCAAGCTGCTGCAGGATTCGCAGCATTGGCAGCCGGCGCTCGAGAGCTACGATCGGGCCTTGGCGATCAAACCCGACTATGCAGCCGGACATTTGAACCGGGGCATCGTGCTCGAGGGTCTCGGACGATGGCAGGACGCCCTGGCCAGTTACGATCGGGCAATCGTCATCGATGACAATCTCGCCGAGGCGCAGTTCAATCGCGGCAATCTGTTGGAGCGCTTCAAGCAACCACAGGCAGCCCTGGAGTGCTACGACCGCGCAATGTCGATCAAACCCACGCTCGAGTTCCTGCGCGGCCAGCGGCGGCATACGAAGATGCAGCTGTGCGATTGGGAATGCTTCGAGTCCGATCTGACCGATCTTGCGGCCGACGTCGAACGGGGCGCGGCCGCATGCCCACCGTTTGCGTTCCTGGCATTGTCGGGATCCGCGGCCTTGCATCGGCGGGCCGCCGAGATTTGGGTGCGCGAGCGACGCCTGTCCAGGGACCCGCTGCCTGCAATCGTCACGCGAGGCCGGACTGAGAAGGTCAGGGTCGGTTATTTCTCCGCGGATTTTCACAATCATCCCGTATCGGCTCTGACAGCCGAACTTTTCGAGACTCATGACCGCATGCGCTTCGATGTGATCGCTTTTGCGTTTGGACCGAACAAGCAAGACGCGATGCGCAAACGGCTGCAGGGCGCCTTCGACCAATTCATCGAGGTGGATCGGCAGTCCGATTCCGACATCGCGCTGCTGGCCCGGCGGATGGAGCTGGACATCGCCGTCGATCTCGGCGGCTACGCGCGCAGCTCGAGGCCGGGGATCTTCGTATCGCGAGCGGCACCCATCCAGGTGAACTTTCTCGGGTATCCCGGCACGCTGGGCGCACCGTTCATGGACTACCTAATCGCCGACCGCACCCTCGTCCCGCCCGTTCATCGGCGCCACTACGCGGAGAAGATCCTCTATCTTCCCAGCTATCAGCCAAACGACTCGACGCGGCGCATCGCGGGCCGACCGGCCGATCGCGAGGCCCATGGTTTACCCGCCTCGGGATTCGTGTATTGCTGCTTCAATAACAGCTTCAAGATCACGCCCTCTGTATTCGATGTCTGGATGCGGATACTGAACCAGATGCCGGGCAGTGTGCTGTGGATGCGCAGCGCAGAGCGTGACAGCATCGCCAACCTAAGGCGCGAGGCCCGTGGGCGCGGCATCCCGCCCGAGCGGGTGCTGTTCGCCCCGCGGCTCGAGGCGATGGAGGATCACTTGGCCCGCTACCGCCTCGCGGACCTGTTTCTGGATACCTGGCCGTACGGCGCGCACACCACCGCGGGGGATGCCTTGTGGGCGGGGCTACCCATGATCACCTGCGCGGGCGAGGGCTTTGCGAACCGGGTGGGGGCGAGCCTGCTTGCGTCGGTCGGCTTGACGGATCTCATCGCCACGAGCGTCCACCAATATGAATCGCTCGCGGTGGCGCTCGCCGCCGATCGTCAGCGGCTCGCCGAGCTGAAGCGGCGGTTGGCCGAGCGGCGTGACGTTGCGCCGTTGTTCGATATCCGCTCGTACACGAAGAATCTCGAATCGGGGTACTTGGCAATACTCGAGCGGCATCACGCGGGCCTGCCGCCCGAGGACATCCACATCGAACCGGGTCTCGCCACGGAGATCTCTTGACGGTCCAGCGGCGATCAGGACCTCCATTTCGACAAATAACGCGCGTATCCCTCTCGCCAGGCGGGTGTTCCGAACGAGCCGTCGCTCTCGTGCATGACGCTGATACCCCAGGTGCCCATGCGAAGGCCGCGCTGTTCGGCGGCCCGGCAAAAATCCAGATCGTAGAAGTGAAAATCGAAGCTCTCATCGAAGAGTAGGTTCTTCGATATCAGCGTCTCGCTTCGCGCCGCCAGCATCACGCCATCGAGGAGCTTGACCTCCTGACCGGGCGCGCCGTACGCACTGATGTAGTCCGCGGGCCAGCTCTTGCCGTGCGCAACCACGCCGCTCAGATTTTCACGGTCGTCGCGCGTGAAGGTATCGTCCAAGAATCTCCATGCCGGCTGACGGTCCGCCCGGCGCCGGTTGCCGGCGAGTCCAATGATGTCGAATTTGGCCAGCCCATTGAAGATCCGGGTGGGCCAGTAGAAATCGAGCAGGTGCACATCATCGTGAACGAACACGAGGATGGCGGGGTCGTCGGCGGACTCCCGGATGGCGGTGTTGTAGGCGAGCGGCAGTCCCTTCGAGTTGCTGGGAAACAGCCGCAATTCGAATAGCGGCGTGTACAGCCTGAGCGAGCGGCCGAGGGCGGTACGGGCCGCAAAATCATCCGTCGTCTCCCGGGTTGCGCACACCAGCCTGACCTTGAAGCTCATGAGTTCTCTTGCCCTTTCACAGTCCGGGCGCCGCGGACGGCACAGGAGTCTTGCACGCCGGATTCGCGGCGTCCACGTCACGAGGCGAACTGGCCTTAAGACCTCTCGTCGTCGAATTGCAACCTGCGATTGATACGGTGACACAGATTCGCAATACATTTGACGGAGTGGCATGAAATTCTGGAGTCGCGGTTTCGCCACGGCGGCATGGCTACTGCTGCTGATGTCCTGCGGCGGGGGGGGGGCATCCACCTCCTCCCCGCCCCCTTCGGCATCGATCAGCGCGTCGCAGAGCAGCGTCAGCAGCGGGGCTGCGTCGAATCTAACGTGGAGTTCGTCGAACACCACGTCCTGCACGGCGTCGGGCGGCTGGAGCGGCGTCAAATCCTTAAGCGGCTCGCAAAGCACCGGCGCGCTGACTGCCACCACGACCTATTCGCTGACCTGCACCGGCGCTGACGGCACGAATGCGGTAGTGAGCGTGACGATCGATGTGTTGCCGGTCGCGACGCTCTCGGCGACCCCGTTGTCCGTCGCCAGCGGCGCGAGCGCTCAGTTGAGCTGGACTTCATCGAGTGCGACATCGTGCGCGGCGACCGGCGGCTGGAGCGGCGTCAAGTCCTCAAGCGGCTCGCAAAGCACGGGCGCGCTGACTGCTGCCACGACCTATTCGCTGACCTGCACCGGAGCGGGCGGCACGCGCGCGACGGCGAGCGTGACGGTGAATGTGGCGCCGCTAGCCGCGCTCGCCGCCAGCCCGCAGATCGTGTCCGCCGGCGGCTCGTCCCAGCTGAGCTGGAGTTCCACGAACGCCACCAGCTGCACGGCGCATGGCGGCTGGAGCGGCGCCAAATCCACCGCGGGCTCACAGGGTACGGGGCCGCTCTCGGCGGGTACGACGTTCTCCCTGGCCTGCTCGGGTCCGGGAGGCGTCAGCAGTCTGGTGAGTGTGTCCGTCAACGTCGGCCAGGTGACCGTGTCCCCGGCGATCGCCGCGATCACGCCCGCTCAGTCGCCGCAGTTTAGCGCGACAGTGTCGGGAGGCGGCGCGGTGACCTGGACGGTCGATGGGATCGCGGGCGGCAACGGCACCGTGGGAACCATCGGGACGACCGGGCTGTTTACGCCGGGGACCGCGCCCGGCCGGCACATGCTGGTCGCGACCAGCGTGGCCTATGCGTCGCTTTCGGGTTCGGCGGTGGCCGCCGTCACCGATTTGGCCGGCGTGTATACCTACCGCAACGATTCAGCACGAGACGGAGCCAACACCAAGGAATACGCGCTCACGCCCGGTAGCGTTGGTGCCGCGGGCTTCGGCAAGCTGTTTTCCTGTACGGTCGACGGCGCCATCTATGCACAGCCCCTGTGGGCTGCGGATCTCACGGTCAATGGTACGCCGCGCAATGTGATTTTCGTCGCCACGCAGCACGACAGCCTGTATGCCTTTGATGCGGACGCGAGTCCCTGCGTGCAGCTCTGGTCGGCGAGTCTCATCGATGCCGCTCACGGGGGTTCGATTGGCGAGACCACGGTGCCGTCCGGCGTCCCGGGTTATTTGGTGGGCCTGGGCGAAGGCGACATCACACCCGAGGTGGGCGTCACCGGGACGCCCGTCTTGGATCCTGTCAGCGGGACGCTGTACGTGGTCTCCAAGTCGGTCAACGCCGGCGAGAGCGCGTTCTATCAGCGTCTCCACGCCATCGATCTCGCCTCCGGCAGCGAGAAGACCGGGTCGCCGGTGACCATTTCGGGCACCTATCCCGGAACGGGTGACGGTGGTGCCGTGGTCACTTTCAATCCGCAAACACAGAACCAGCGCCCCGGCCTTGCCCTCATCAACGGCATCGTCTACGTGGCCTGGGCCGCGCACGAGGATGCTCCACCGTGGTATGGCTGGGTGATGGGTTATTCCTACAACGGCACATCGTTTTCACAGCCCGCGGTGTTCAATGCCGCCCCCAATGGCAGCGGGGGCGGCATCTGGATGGGCGGTGGAGCTCCCGCCTCCGATTCGATCGGCGACTTGTACGTCGTCACGGGCAACGGCACCTTCGATGCCGCGAGTGGCAGCGCGCCCAACAATGACTACGGAGAATCGTTGCTGCAATTGACCAGCACGTTGAACGTGGCGCAGTACTTCACGCCCTCGGATGAGGTCACCGACAATGGCGGGGATCTCGACTTCGGGGCCGGCGGCGCCGCCGTGCTCGCGGATCTGCCGAGCGGCAGCCCCGTGCCCCACCTGCTCGTCTGCGGCGGGAAGGACGGAGCTCTGTATCTCCTGAATCGGGATGCCCTGGGCGGATTTGGCGATCACTTCGCGGCGCAGAAGATTTCCTATGGATACCGGATCCTTGCGACCGGGGCGTATTGGAATTCCAGTTTCTATCTCGCGGGAGCCAAGGGCCCGCTCACGGCCTATGCGCTCAACGCATCGGTTCCCGCGTTGAGCCTCGATGCCTCCTCATCCCACGCCTATGGCTTTCCCGGCAGTTCCCCCTCGGTGTCCGCGTCGGGGACCTCGGAGGGCATCGTCTGGACACTCGACACCAGCCAGTACTGCACGTCCAATGCGCCGGGATGCGGGCCGGCGGTGCTCTATGCGCACGATGCAGCCAATGTCGCCACACAGCTCTGGAGCAGCGGCGGGCTCGCTGCGGATGCCGCCGGCAATGCCGTCAAGTTCGCGGTCCCCACCGTTGCCAATGGCAAGGTCTACGTGGGAACTCGCGGCAACAATACCGGTGGAGTGTACGGCTCCACCAGCATTGCGGGCGAGCTGGACGTGTACGGGCTACAGTCCAACTGATTCCTCCGGCACGATGAGATGCTCGGGCGGCAGGCCGGCGCGCTGCCGCGCGCACATCATCTCGTAGGCCGATTCCAGGCGCCTCGTGTAGAGCTCGGTGTTGAACAGCGGCGCCGTCAGGCGGCGCTCGGCCAGCCGTTGCTTGAGCACGGCCAGCCGCGCGGGGTCGTGCGCCAGCGCCACGGCGAGGTCCTCGTAATCCCCCGGGCTCGCGGCAATCAGTTCCGGCAAGCCGACGGCGGTAAGAAGGCTCGCCGCCACCCGCGATGCGAAGCTCTCGCCGGGACAGGTGAGCAGCGGCAAGGCCGCCCACAGGGCATCGCTCGCCGTGGTATGCGCGTTGCACGGCCAGGTGTCGAGGAGTAGATCCGCCGCCCGATGCCGGGCCAGATGGTCGGGCAAATCCATGCGTGCGGCAAAAATCAAGCGTGCTGCGTCCACACTCCGCGACGCGGCCTCGCGACGCAAATTGCCCGCGGCGGCCGGATGATCCTCGTACAGCCAGAGCACGCTGCCATTCACGCGCTTGAGGATCCGCATCCACGCATCGAAGGTGTCGGGCAGTATCTTGAAGTTGTTATTGAAGCAACAAAACACGAACGCGCCCTCGGGCAGCCCGAGTTCTGTCCTCGTGAACCCCCTGTCTGCGATGGCGCGCTTGCGATCGTTTACCTGGTAGCTTCCGGGCAGGTAGACGATCTTCTCCGCGTAGTGGCGCCGGCTCTCCTCGGGCACCAGCATCGCATCCGCGATGATGTAATCCATGTAGCTCGCGCCCATCGTGCCCGGATAGCCCAGGAAATTGACCTGCACCGGCGCGGCGCGCAATGCGAAGATGCCCGCCCGGTTATCCTGTGTGAAACCCTTCAAATCCACCGCAATGTCGACCTTGCGCTGCCGGGCAAGGCGAGCCACCTCAGTGTCGGATTCGCCGCGCACGTCGATGAAGTCCTCGCACGCATCGGCGATCCGTGCCCGCATGCCGCCCTGCGATTCCGGCCCGAATGAGAAGGCGATCACCTCGAAGCGTGATCGATCATGCAGCTCGAGCAGCCCGGCGATCAGATAGGCGGTCGCGTGATCGTGGAGGTCGGCGGAGAAATACCCGATTCGGATCCGATCGCCCTCCGGCGGCTTGAGGACCGGCGGCAGCGACCCGTTCAACGGGCATCGGTCCCGCACCCAGATCTGCGCGGCCTGCTTCTGTAGCTCCGCCGACCCCGACATCACCAGGGTGGGGAAGGGCGGGCAAGCCGGTTCGTCGCGAGCGATTCTTGCCGAAAGCTCGGCGAGATCGCCATCCAACCCTTGCCAGTCACTCAGCTGCATCTTGGCGTAGCGGCGCAATCCCTGCAGGTATTCGAGGTCGGGATCGATCGCAAAGGCTCGATCGTAACTGGCCAGTGCCGGCTCGAGCTGCTTCATTTCCCGCAGGATATTGCCGCGATTGAGGTATGCCTTCGCGTTATCGACCTTGAGCGCAATGGCGCGCTCGTAGCTCTCGAGCGCCGACTCACGTTGCTTGAGCGCATGCAGTACATCTCCCCGGTTGAGGTAGGCCTCAGGATAATGAGCTCTTGCCGCGATGGCCCGATCGTAGCAGTCGAGCGCCGCCCGCGATTGCGTGAGTTCCCGGAAAATGTTGCCTCGATTGAAGAACGCCTCGGCGAACTGGGGCCTGGCCGCGATGGCGCGGTCGTAGCTCGCGAGCGCCGCGTCCCACTGTTGTCGCTCGCCCTGGATCACCCCGAGATTGAAATGCGCCTCGGCGAAGTCGGCCTTGATGGCGATGGCCCTGCGGTAGCTGTCCACCGCGTCATCGGGCCGTGCAAGATCCTTGAGTGCGTTCCCGCGATTGTAGTGAGCGAGCGCATAGTCGGCCTTGATGGCGATGGCCCGATCGTAACTCGCGAGCGCGGCCTCCCACCTCTTTTGGGCTTGAAGGGCCAGACCTCGGTTATTGAACGCCGCCGCGTTCTTCGGATCACAGGCGATGGCCTTGTCGAACAATGCAACCGCCTTGCTCGGATCGTTGGTCTGGCCTGCAATGACCCCGAGCCAAAGCAGCGCCTCGAGCTGCCGCGGGTGAACTTTGAGGATTTCTTCGTAGATGGAGGCGGCTTCGGGCAGTTCCCCCAGTCTGAAAAGGGCAAGCGCCTGCTGCAATCTGGCAGCCAGCCTGCCCCCAGCCGGGCGCATCGTGTCCTTGACCATGAAATTAGAGCGATTCCCTGGATTCGAGCAGGAACCGGGCGAGTGCGTCCACGGCGCCGACATCCTCGAAGGCCGTCGCGGCATTGAGCCTCAAGCTTTCGCGAATCCTGGCGCGATGCGCCGGATCCTCCGCCAGCCCGACGGCGAGGTCGATGTACCGCTGGTGGTCCGCCCCCACCAGCTCAGGCAATCCCACGCGCCTCAGAATTGCGCTTCCCAGGCGGCCCCGCATGAACCGCCCTTCATGGGTCACACAGGGCAACTTGCATTCGACGGCTTGCATCATGGTGTTGAATCCAGAAAAACCGATGGTATCGAGGTACACATCTGCCCGGCGCAGCAATGCAAAAAAGGCCGCTCGCGGCTGCCAAGGAATCGTCAGCAGATGACGCGCGGGGTCAACTCCGGCGCGGCGAAATGCGGCGGCGATCCGCTCTTGCAGCTTGCGACTGAGTTCCGCCGCCTCGTGCCGGAAGAACACGAATGTGCCGCGCCCGAGGCGCCGCGCAATCTCGGCCAGGATCCAATCATGCTGTGGTCGGTACTTGAACGGCACGCCAGGACAGATGAACACCGGGCCGTCCGTTGGAATCCCTAGAGTGCTGAGGTCGATGTCCATCGGCGTGACACCATAGGGTTCGCAGTGCACCCCGAGATTCGGCAGACGCACGAGGGGCTCCGAGTAGTGATCCTGCGCCTGCGGCGGCTCGAACAGATCGGCCGATAGGTAGCCATCGATGGTGGGAAGGCCGCTGGTCTCGGGATGACCCCAGGCGGCGAACTGGCGCTGCGCCAGCCTCGCGGCCGCCAGCGCCAAGGTGGTTTCATTCATGCCGAGCTCGGGATAAATCACCGCATCCAGATCGTAATTGCGAATGCTGCGTATCCACTCGCTGGTCGGCTTGGGCCCAGTCTCAAAACAATCCACCGACTCGCGTGCATGTCGCGTTGCCTCATCGTGCTTGGAGCCAACGCTGAAAAGGCGCAGCTCGAATCGCTCGCGGTCCAGGTACTTGAGCCACCCGCGCAATATGGCATGGAACACCGAGTGATCGTGCACGTGGGCAGACACGAACCCCAGCTTGAAGCGCCGTGAGGCCTGCACGCTTTGGGCGTGCGCGACCGGGGCGCGCAGCGGCGCACAGCCGGCGACCTCAAGCGCTGCGAGCCGCGCCGCGCAGGCACCGCGGTAGCGCTCGAGCAGCGGCCGATTGGATTCCTCCTCGTAGGATAGATAGAAAAATTGCTGCTGGGCCACGGTGAGCGCACCCTGCGCGTCTAGAACCTTCGAGCCGAGCCAGGACTCGAATTCCAGAAGTTCGGCATCGAAGGTGCGCCGCGCCGCGCGGGCTTGCACTTCGGACACCGGCACCGAGGGGATCCGGCGCGCGAGCAATCGCGTCCGCGCTTGAATGTCATCCGAATCGAGCTCCACGGCCCGTCGATAGGACTGCACGGCGCCCTCATGATCTCCCATCTCGTGCAGGATCATGCCGTGATTGCACCACGCCTCGACGTATCCTGGATCCTGCGCCAGCGCCCGCTGCAAGGAGTCAAGCGCCGCGGCGCATCGGCCGAGCCGGCGCAGCGCGCCCGCTCTGATGTTGTGGGCCTGAACGCAATTGTTGTCCGCTTGCAAGGCCAGGTCCGCGCAGTCCAGCGCGTCGGCCGGGCGTTCCAGCGAGAGCAGCATGAAGGCTTTCTGAGCCAGCGTCGCGGCGTTCCCCGGCCGCAGGCGCTGGGCCGTCTCGAAGCACTCGAGCGCCTCCGCGAATTGCTGCTGCCGCGCGAGCACCGCGCCGCGGCCCAGCCACGCCTCCACCATTTGGGGCGTCACGGCGAGCGCGCGTTCGAACGAGTTCGCGGCCTGGTTGAGCTCGCCGCTCTGGGTCAGAGCGAGGCCAAGATTCACGTGCGCGATGGCGTAACCAGGATCGAGGCGCAGCGCCTCGCGATAGCTCGCGATGGCCTCGGGCCAGTGGCTGAGCTGCATCAGTGCCTGACCGAGATTGTTATGGGCCCTCGTGCTGCCGGGCTCGATCCTGATGGCGGTTCGCAGCGCATCCGCAGCCTCGGCCGGCCGGCCGGCCGCGAGCAGCGCCGTCGCGAGCCGCCGCTGCGCGGCGGCATCCTGCGGACGAAAATGCGTGAGTTGCTTTAGCAGATCCGCCGCGCTGGCGGCGCGTCCGGTGGACTGATGAATCTCCGCGAGCAGCGATAAGGCCTCCACGTCGTGATGAGAGACAGCGAGCCTCGCCTGGCAGGCGATTTCCGCCTCACGCGCCTTGCCGAGTCGAAATAGTTCGAGCGCCGCCGTCGTACTCATCCGCTTACTCTAACCCAGCCCGCCGGAGCAGCCGCCCTCAGGGCGGTCGCGACACGCTTGCATCGCGTTACCGAACAGCGGCAGCCGCAAACGCAAGTTGCGCGCCACGCGGGCCTCTCGGGGGGAAAGATTCTGGGAATCGGGGTCCGCACCAGATTAATGTCCGACGTTTGTCGCTGCTTCGTATGCCAAACAGTCTTCTGCTGTGCTCTGTCTTCCGGATTTGCAAAACGAATATGTGAAAACCTTCACATTTTCATAACGTGGCTGCGACATTTTCGGGGGATCCTATGCGCAGTTGCTCTTTGGTCAGGTTGCGCCAGGCTCCAACGCCCTTGTAGGAGGGCGGAGGCAGTGCGGCCGGCGATTCAGTCAACGTTATTCACTGTCAAGAAATCGGGAGATTCACTCAATGAACAAGCTAATTTCAGCCGGCGCGGCCGGAGCGCTCACCCTCGGGGCGGTGGCGGCACACGCCTCCATCGCGGCACCGAACAGCGGCAGCTCGGATGCGATCTTGTTTGCCGAAGTTGTCAACGCGGCGGGTACCGCGGCCGTGGCGTCCTATGCCGGCGATACGGGCATCAGCATCAACAACGTGCTTGCGGGGCTGTCTGGCAGCACCACGGTGCTCGGGTCGGATGCGAACCTCGCCAAGCTGTTCGCGGCCGATGCCGCGGGCGACACCATTGAATTCGCGGTCCTCGGCGGCCAGTACACTGGAACGCCCAGCGTCACGAACTTCGATAAACCGGGCGTCGCGCAGTTTCTCACCACGACGCTCAACAACAGCACAACCTCGATATCTGCGGCCACCACGGCGAGCCTGACCAAGATGGCGGGCCTCAATACCGACGTTGGCACGATCAACAGCAACAGCGGTGGCGCCAACTCCGTCTACGGTACGAGCCCGCCGCTTGCGGGCGTGTGGGATATCACGAATACCAGTGGCACCGCCTACTGGGATGGCGCCAGCATCACGAACTACAATGCGCTGGGCACGACGGCGAATCTGTACTCCATGACGGGTGGCGGCGCTGTCGCTTCGAAAACGACCAACGTTCTGGAGGCCACGGCCAGCTTGTCGGCCAGCGGCTTGACGCTCACGGCCATCGGCGCGCCGCCGCCGGTTCCGCTCCCGCCCGCCCTGTGGCTGCTTGGCAGCGGTCTTCTGGGTCTGGCGGGCATCGCGCGTCGCAAGGCCAAGGCCTAACGCGGGTCGCAGCACGCCAATCGCTATCTATTTAGAATTTAGGAGTCTCTAAACATGGTTCGTAACATCAAGATAGCCGCCGCCGTCGCCTCGGTCCTGGCCTCGGGCGCGGCGATGGCCCAGGTTCAGCCCACGCCCGCCCAAGCCGCCGCCCCGACGGTCGGTCTCTATATAGCCGGTTCGTCGGCCGCCAAGAACGCAGTTCTGGGCGCTCTGGAAACCGGCGCGAGTTTCTGCGGTGGCACCTACTCGCTGTTCAGCAGCACCGGCGACACCAACTTTTTCGCAGTTTCCTGCGCCCCGCTGGCCTCGACGGGTCTTCCCAGCGCCAACGGCAGCAATATCTTCACCATCTGGTATCGCGATGAGGGCGGCTCGGTCACGGGCGCTCTGCCGCTGGTGTCTGGATCGCAGATCAATCAGCTTTCCCTCGCCGGTGCATCCGGTTCGGCCGGCAGTTACACCGTCGCGGTGGGCGGCTCCAGCGGGACCAACGGTATCGACGATTCCTTCTCGACCGGCGTCTCCAAGGAGCCCGTGCAGATGGGCATCACCGACGTCGAGCCGGCCGCGCTCACCGTCAACAACTATCCGTCGGCCTACAAGTCCTCGGTGTATGGCCACGCAACGGCAGTGCAGCTCGCGGCTCTTACGCAGACGCCGATCTTCGATCAGGTGTTCGGCGTGTTCGTGAACACCAACAGCAGCGCCTTTAGCGCGGCTCAGAAGGCCGGCCAGGGCACGGCCACGGCGTCGCTCGACCTGTCGGCACAGACGATTGCAACGATCCTGCAGGCCAACCAGAGCAACTGGGACGATGTGCCCGACACCAGCGGTAACGCCGTGACCTCGGCCAGCCTGGCGATCACCATCGTGAATCGCGAGCAGGGTTCGGGCAGCCGCACGGCGACGGACCTCTACTTCACGGGCGATCATTGCGTCAGCCCGCTGCAGACCCCGATTTCAGAATCCACGGGCGGCACGGCTGACTACTTCTCCACGGGCAACGTGCTCGCGGCGGCCAACACCATTCCGGGTGCGATCACCTACGCATCGATCGACAACGCGGGCAGCAGCACCTACCCCAACTTGACGCTGGTGGCGGTGGACAACGTGCAGCCCTCGAACCTGAATGCGGCGGCGGGCACCTACGGCGATTGGTACGAGGCGACGGTGACCACGGGTTCGAACTACAGCTCCCTGAGCGCGGACCAAAAGGGACTGATCTCGGGCCTGATCACGGCGTTCGAGAAGCAAGCGACGCTCCCGGGCGCGGCGGACATTCTGGCGAACCCCAACTACAACACGCCGAGCTATCCGATCTCGGGTACGGGAGTGACCATCTCGGGACATGTGGTTTACATCAATCCGTACTCGCGACTGGGCAACAGCTGCAACGATCCGATAAACTTCCTCTAACAGGGCGGATCGACAGGCACGCAAATAAAGCCATACGCAAACGGAATTTGCACTCCGCACTGGCCTCCCTCCGGGAGGCCAGTTTTTTTTCGCTGAACGAAAACCGACACAATGCCCCGATAAGATGGCCGGATGCGCATTGGATTCGTATTTGCCGGACGCGCCGCCACAGCGCTTGTCATAATGCTGCTGGCCCATCTGCCGGGCACGGCCGCCTACGCCGAGGCGGTCCAGTCCAAGGCCGAGGAGCATTTCGACGTGATGGAATACCGGGTGATCGGCAACACGGTGCTGACGAACCGCGACATAGAAAAGGTGCTCTATCCCCTGCTGGGGCCGAACAAGACGCTTCCTGACGTCGAGGCAGCACGGACCGCACTGGAAACCTACTATCACGAGCATGGCTACGGCACGGTATTCGTCGACATCCCGCCGCAGAAGGTGGAGGGCGGCGTGGTGCGCCTGCGGGTGACCGAAGGGCGCCTCGAGAAGGAACAAATCAGCGGAGCGCATTACTTTCCCGAGCGCGACGTGATCGCGGCGCTGCCGGCCGGAACGCCGGGACAGGTGCTTAAGCTCTCGAAGCTCCAGGAGGAACTGCAGGCCGTGAATGCCGCCACCCCGGACCGCTCGGTCGTGCCCGTGCTCAAAGCGGGCTCCGCGCCGGGAACCGTGGATCTCTCGCTGCAGGTCCACGATACGCTGCCGCTGCACGGGAGCCTGGAGATCAACAACCAGGCCTCGCTCGATACGCGCTCGCTGCGCGCGATCGCAAGTGTGAACTACGGCGACCTGTTCGGCCGCCTCGATAGCCTGTCGCTGCAGTACCAGACCACTCCGCAGCAGCTCGACCAGGTCCGCGTTTTCGCCGCGAACTACGCGTTTCATCCGCTGGACTCTGGTCTGCAGCCGTCGTTTGACTACATCAACTCGAACAGCAACGTGGCCGCGGTCGGGACGCTGGGCGTGCTCGGCATCGGCGAGATCACGGGGCTGCGGCTCGCCTATCCCTTCGTCACCGATGCGGCATCGAATCAGTCGCTGACCCTCGGTGTTGATTACAAGCACTTTCGCAACACGATCACCCAGAGCGCGACCACGAGCGAAAATACGCCGATCAGCTACGTGAATCTGTCCTTTGCCTATGCCGGCCTGTGGCGCTCCGATTGGCGCACGACGACCTTCAGTCTCACCGCGAATTTCGGTGCGCGCGGTCTGGTGAACACCGACTCTTCCTTCGCGAATGACCGGTTCGAGGGGCAGGCCAACTACTTCTACCTGCGCGGCGATTTAGATTTCGAATTCAAGCTGCCGGCCGATTTTCGCCTGAAGCTCCGTGCCGCCGGCCAGGCGACGGCCGAACCGCTCATCACCAACGAGGACTTTTCCATTGCCGGCGTCGACGGCGTGCGCGGTTACCTGGAATCCGAGGTGCTCGGTGACAAGGGCATCAAGGAAACCTTCCAAGTGACCTCCCCCGGCTGGCGTGCGCACCAGCGCGTGATCGGCGACGCCTACGTGTTCGCTGATGCGGGACGCACGTGGAACCTCGCCGTTCTAGGCTGTCAGCCCACTGGCACCGGCCTCAACCTACACAGTTACGGAGGCGGATTCGACATATTGCCGGGACAAAAGCTGACGGGCGCACTGACGTGGGCGAAGGTGCTCGATTCGGCGACCGACTTGGGGCCCGTTGCCGCTGCCGGATGTCCGGCGTCCGGCCCCGCCACTCTCGCAGGGCAATCGCGCGTCCTCTTCTTCGTGCGCGGAAGCTTCTGACCCAGCGACGCGGAACTTTCCGACGTATCGTGGGCTTGGCGTTTGCCACGGCCTTGTAACGAACCCTCAGTAGAATTAGGCCGATGCACAGTCGACTCGTACGATCCGGCGCGGGCGGATTCTTGGTGGGTCTCATGGTTTCCGCGGCCGTTCCTTGGAGCGGCCGTTCCTGGGCCGCGACTCAGTTGCCCGTACCATGCCTTGCGGGCAGCTGCGGAACGAATGCCTCAAGCTTCGTCACCACCGGGACCGCCACGGCGGCTCACTCGGGAAAGACCCTGTCGGTCAATCAGACCAGCAACACCGCGACGTTGAACTGGGCGTCGTTCAACATCAGCGCCGACGGCAGAGTGGTGTTCACGCAGCCGTCGGCTACGTCAATCGCGCTCAATAGAATCTTCAATGCGAACCCCAGCAGCATCTTTGGCACGCTCACCGCCAACGGCCAGATCTATCTCATCAATGCCAACGGCTTCCTGTTCGGGCCTGGTGCCGCCGTCAACGTGGGCGGCCTGCTGGCCTCCACGCTCAATCTGACCGATGCGACCTTTGCGGCCGGTATTCTCGAGCCCGGTCTCACGGGACAGCCGGCTCTGGCACCGTTCGTGGACTCATCCGGGAACGTGATCTCGCAGTCCATCACGGTCGATGCCGGAGCAACCTTGACCGCCACCAATCAAGGCCGCCTGCTGCTGGCGGCGCCCAACGTCTCGAATGCCGGCAGCCTGAACGCGCCCGATGGGCAGATCATCCTGGCCGCGGGTCAGAGTCTGTACTTGCAGGCCAGCGCCGACTCGAATTTGCGTGGATTGATCGTCGAGGTCGACGGGGGCGGGACTGCTGCCAACCAGTTGACCGGCAACATCGCGGCGCCGCGCGGCAACGTCACGCTCACCGGGCTCATGGTCAACCAGGACGGGCGCGTGTCCGCAACCACCAGCGTGGCGGCCAACGGGTCCATCATCTTGCAGGCGGCCGACACGCTCGACTACCTGGGTTCAGGTACGGCCTTTGCGGCATCGCGCGGCGGTACGCTCGAGCTCGGGCCGGGCAGCATCACCGAAGTATTGCCGGAGCTGGGCGATACCACCACGGCCGTTGCGGCGCAGAAGCAGCTGCAATCCTCGATAACGCTCACGGGACAGCAAGTGTTCATGAACGATGCCGTGATTGCGGCGCCCAGCGGGCTGCTCAATGTCACGGCGGCCGCCGATCCTGCCGAGGGCGTCTCAGCCACAGAGGATCCCAATGCGCAGATTAGGATCGATGCCGGCACGACCATCGATCTCGCCGGCAGCCAGGCGCAATTGCCCATGGATGCCAACCTTCTGACTGTCCAGCTGCGATCCAACGAACTGGCGGACGATCCCACGCAGCGCGGCGGCGCGCTGCAATCGACCCCGACGAACACCGTGACGGTCACGGTGGATATGCGCGCCGATAATGGCGCAGGGTCACCGATCGCCGATCTGCAGTCAGCCATCGCCGCCGTGGGGCAGACCATCGCCCAGCGCACCGAGACGGGCGGGACCGCCACGTTCGAGTCCGAGGGCGACGTGGTGCTGCACTCGGGGGCCATCATCAACGTGTCGGGCGGCGCCACCACCTACGACGGCGGCACCATCCAGACCAGTTACCTGGTTGGCGCCAACGGCCAGCTCTACAACATCGGGACCGCGAATCCCCTGCTGACCTATACGGGCGTCGTCAACCCGACGGTCACGCAGTCGTTCGACAAGTGGGGAATTCAAGAAATCATCCCGACTCCTGAGCTCAGTCAATACGAATCCAGCTATGTGCAAGGGGCGGCGGCCGGTAGCGTTCAATTTGCGGCGCCCAGTCTGCTGCTCGCCGGCCGTCTTCAAGGGACGGCCGTCAGCGGCCCCTTTCAGCGCAGCGCACCGCCGCAGGGCGGCACGCTCATCATCGGCGCGCCGACATTGGGTCTCGTTTCAACCAACAACCAGCAAATCGACTATCTGGCGCCGAGCGTGGTATTCGCGAGCGCGCTCATTCCCATCGTGGTCGCGGACGGCGCGCCCTTTCCGGTGCAGACTCTGCAGCTGCCCATCTCGTATCTCACCTCCGACGGTTTCACGAACACGCAGATCTTCAGTAATACCAGCATCGCGCTGCCCGCGGGTCTGCCCCTGCAGCTCACGCCGGGCGCGTCGCTCTCGCTGGTGGCGCCGCGCATCGACGTGGACTCGAGTATCACGAGCCTCGATGGAACCCTCTTGTTCGAGAATGTGCTCAGCTCGGCGAGCCCAGCGCCGTCGTACACGCCGGGCCCCGGCCTCATTCGTCCCGGGGTCGGGATCGGTAACGGCGTTACCTTCGATGTCAGCGGCCAGTGGACCAACGATGCCACATTGGCATTGGCGGGCGGCGTCGGCACCGCGCCCACGTACTTGAACGGCGGCAAGATCGGGCTGCTGCTCACGGCGCCGGGCAGCGAGCTGGTGCTCGGCGACGACGTTTCGCTGAAGGCCAATGGCGGCGCCTGGCTCCAGTCCGGCGGAACGGTTTCCTACGGAACGGGCGGCGCCATCACGCTGGATGCGAGCCCTTCGACGGCGGCCATTGAATTCGGCCAGGACACCCTCGTGCAGGGCTTCGGCACGGGCACCGCCAAGGGCGGAACCTTCACTCTGTACGCCACGCGAATCGATGTGTCCCAGGGGAGCGGCACGTCCTGGACGCAGGCGCAGGTTGTCGATGATCTTGACAACACCACGGGTCCGATCCTCGATCTGTTCGCGCCGCTGTTCACGAACTACGGCTTTTCCTCGATCAACTTGACCGCCACCGGGGCATCCGCCGGCACGCTCACGAACGAAGTGCTGACCGTGGCATCGGGCACCTCGATCAACGCCCAGACGAGCACCTTGCAGCTCGATTCCAACTACATGAACGTTCCGACCGGCGGGACCGTGGCGTCGTTCACCACGCCGACGCTGTTGCCGCTCTACGAGCGGCCCGCTGCCAGCGTTTCGCTCAACGTCATCCGAGAGGCAGACGATCTGGCTTTGGGGAGTGCGAACTACGGTCTGCTCGACGTGCAGGCCGGATCCTCGATCATCGCCGATCCGGGTGGAGCCATTGCGCTCACCGGCGAGGGCGGTGTGAACATCAGCGGAACCCTGCGAGCTCCCGGCGGAGCGATCACGGTCTTCATTCCCTCGCCCGAGGACATCAACTCGAACGACGCGGACGTCACCGATCCCGGGTACGTGCCCACACTGGGGATCGACCTCGCTCCCATGGCGGTACTGGACGTCAGCGGCACCACGATCATCGAGCCGAATAATCAAGGGCTGCTCACCGGCACGATGCTGCCGGGCGGCTCGGTGAAGCTGATCGCCGATCGGGGCACGGTCACCACCGAAGCCGGATCGACCATCAAGTTCTCCGGAACCAGTGCCTTGCTCGATGTGCCGAACGGGGCCGTCGCCGGCGCAACGACGCGCGAGGTGCTCGCGAGCGGCGGCGGCGCATTGACCCTGAGCTCGGTCGAGTCGATTTCCTTGCTGGGCAATTTCAATGGCGCGGCCGGCGCGGGCAGCGGCGGAACCGCGGCCGCAGGCTCGCTGAGCGTCGACATGACTCGAGCCGCCTCCGTAGTGCTTGCAGGACCGCCGTTGCCCACGGCCCCGCTCGAGGTCGAATTGCTGTGGAGCACGGCGGGCCTCGCGCCCGCTCCGGCGGACGCCGATGTGGCCGTCCTCGGCGCGCGGCAAATCGGCAATTCCGGAATCGACTCGCTGTCGCTGCAGGCGGACAGCAATGTCCTGATCGATTCCAGCCTGTCGCTCGGCCGTCAATTCACCATCAACTCGCCGAGCATCAGCGCGCCTATAACCGCCACTTTGTCGGCCCCCTTCGTCGAGCTCGGCAACTCGGCTACGAGCGGCGGTGCTGCCGTGGTTCCGGCGCCCTTCGGCGGATACGGCAACCTGACCGTATCCGCGCAGCAAATGGTCCTGCAGGGCAATTTCGCAGTGCAAAATACTTCACAGGTCACTTTGTCGAGCGCGGGCGATGTCCAACTCCAAGGCACCTCGTCCAATAACGCGACGGGGCCCACGACCGGTTCAATGGTCACCAACGGGAGCCTCGCCATCGATGCGTTGCGGGTGTACCCGGACACGTACAGCGCATTTTCCATCGCGTCTCTACCGGGCAACGGTGCCACGGTGTCGATTGGCGCCACCGGCACATCTCCGGGTTCGCCACTGTCGGCCGATGCAGCGCTCGCAGTAAGCGCCGACAATGTCTCGGTGACCGGGACGGTGCTGGCGCCGTTCGGCAGCATCAATCTCACCGCGAACAATACCCTCACGCTCGCCAAGGGCAGCCTCGTCTCGGTGAGCGGGGCGGGTCTCATGGTGCCGTTCGGCCAGACCCAGCTGAACCAGGGCGAGTGGATCTATGAAACGCCCAATAGCGCGCTAAACCCCATCACCGGCGTGCCGACCAAGCAGATTTCCGTGTCGGCGCCCAAGGTCGTGGTGCAATCGGGAGCAACGGCCAATATCCAGGGCGGCGGCGATCTCTATGCCTATGAATGGGTACCGGGAACCGGGGGCAGCTATGACAATTTGAATGCCGTGTGCTGCGCGTCGGCGGGCAACGTGGCGCTCTCCAGCTACCCGAATCTGTACGCCATCCTGCCCGCCGCGCGAGGCCAGGCAGGCCCGTATGATCCCCAGGAATCGGGGACAACGGTTCCCGGACAGACCATTTACTTGAGCGGAGGAGCGGGCATTGCCGCGGGTTACTACGCGCTCCTGCCGCCGCGTTACGGGCTCGAGCCGGGCGCTGTGCTCATTCAACTCGAGCCCGGATTCACCAGCCCCACCGCTGGGCAGATCGGCGCCCTTGCTAACGGCACGCCGGTGATCGGCGGCTTCTTGTCGGTCGGTACCACGGGCCTCAACACCGGGGGATTGGCCCAATACGAGGGCGTGGCCGTGTATCCATCCGGGTATGCCGCGAAGCTCGCGAACTACACCATCACTGACGCCTCTTCGTACTTCGCGGCGCAAGCCACGGCGGCCGGCACAGGTCCCGTCTCCGAGCCCGCCGATGCCGGGACCTTCACGCTGTCGGTCACACCGTCGACGATCAATTCTTTATTTCTCGCGGGCAGCGTGCTCACGGCGGCGGCCAGCGGCGGCCGTGGGGCGCAGATCAACATCAGCGCTCCGGATCTCGAGATCACGGGTCCAGGCGGCGCAAGCTCCGGAGCCATCACGGTGTCCGGCAGCGTTCTGCAGAGCTGGAATGCCAGTTCACTCACCCTGGGCGGCGTGTCGACGACCCTGCCCGTCAATACCGCCAGCAGCACGACGTCCACCGGTGCCACGGCAACTTCGACCTTGCCATCGGTCGACATCGCCGTGGCGGCCATCAATGTGACGGTGGACCCAGGCGTGCAACTGTCCGCCGACCAGATCGAGCTCGTGGCCCTGCAATCGATCGACGTTCAGGCCGGCGCCGCGCTGATGTCGAGCTCCGGCAAGAGCGCTACGGTGCTCAAGACCTTGCCGGCGCAGCAGACGGTGTACCTGACCAGCGCGCCGTATTCCACGGTCACCGACGCGGCTGCGAATCAATTGGCGGCGCCCGCCTTGCTGGCGGTCTCCGATGCGGCCTTGGCCGTCGCGAGCCGCTCCGCGTTGAACGGCTCCCCGGGCGCCACCCTCGATGTGGCCCAGGGTGCGACCCTGGCCTCCGGAGGCGCGCTCTCGATCGATGCCCCGGGCCAGGTGACCCTGGCCGGGACGCTGAATGGCAAGGGTGCCAGCTGGTCGCTGAGCTCAGCGAGCATCGCCTTCGTGGGTTCGGCCGCCTCCGCCGATACCTTGAACATCAATGCCGCGCTGCTGTCCTCCCTCGAGCAGGCCGGAGCGCTTCGCATCGCGAGCGAGGGCAACATCGACATCGACACGCTCCTATCCTTGGGCTTCGGTGCCGCAGGCGCGGCCCCCACGTTGAGTTCGCTCACCCTCATCGGCAATGCGATCAACAATAACGCCAGCGGCAACTCAGCACTGGGCGCGGCGAGCATGACCCTCGGCGGCAACATGACACCGACGAGCGCATCGCCTGCGCCCGCGGCGGCCACCGCGGGCAGCGGTAACCTGGCCTTCGCGACCAACACGCTGACGGTTGGGCCGGGCGAGCTGTCCATCAATGGCTTCGCCCAGACCACGGCCCAGGTGGCGGGTGCCTTCGAAGGCACGGGCGTCAGCTACTTGAACGTGGGCGGCAACCTCGCGATCAATGCGGTCGAGCTCACGGCGGCGCCGGTCGCGACAGATTTGACGAGCGTCCCGGGGGTCACCAACGCGCCCGGCACGACCATCGCAACGACGGGCACTCTCGCCATCGGTGCGCCCACCGCGCTGCGCCCCGGGACCACCCTGCCGACGCTGGTGGGAGGGAGCCTTGCTCTTGACGCCGCCAACATCGAGGACGCGGGAGCCATCGTGACGCCCTCCGGTGTCGTCGAATTGAACTCGACCGGCAGTCTGCACCTGGCCTCGACCGCCTCGATCAGCGCCGCGGGCATGGCGCTTCAGGGCGTCAATCAGACGGCCTACTCGCCGGGCGGCCTGGTGCAGCTCACTGCGGCCGGCAACATGAGCCTGGATGCCGGTTCCTCGATCAGCGTGGCGGGCAGCGCCAAGGCGCCCGCGGGAACGCTCAGCCTCGACGATCAGGGCGCTACCCTCACGCTCTCCGGCACCATCGACGGGGCCGCCCCCTCGGGCAACGCGGGCGGAAGTCTCAGCGTCGATGCCGGAATCCTCTCGGGCGGCCTCATGAGCCTCGCGGCGAGCCCGGGCTTAAGCGGCTTCGACCAGGCGGTGAGCGTGCGGGTGCAGAACGGCGATCTGGATCTCGCGAGCGGGGGGGCGATCACAGCCAACAGCATTACGCTCACGGCGGATTCAGGCGCCGTCGACATCGCGGGGGTGCTGAGTGCGCCATCGGCGGCACAGCGCGGGCTCATCGATCTGTCGGGCGGGGCGGGCGTCACGCTGGCCGCGACGGGACAACTGCATGCCGATGGCAGCGGCAGCGCGGGCCGCGGCGGCGAAATCGATTTGAACTCGGTGATGTCCAGCTGCAATGGCACGACCTGCACCAGCACGGGGTCGATCACCCTGATGAACGGCAGCGTCGTGAGCGCCGATGGCGCCGCGCAGATGGGTGAACTCGTACTGCGCGCTCCCGCGTTGACTGCAACCAACGATGTGGCCATCAATGCAGGCCAATCTGGAATCGGCGCCGACGTGAGCACTGCGGGTCAGGTGATTATCGAGCCCGTGATGGTCACTCCGACATCGTCAGCCACCATCAGCTCCGATCTTGGAAACGCAGCCAGTGCGGCCGCAGGCTTTTTGACCACGGCGGCGCCCACGATTGCCGCGCGATTGACGAGTCCCAGCGCCACGCCCATTGCGGTTCAGGCGGGCATCGAGTTGCAGGACGCCAACCCCAGCGATGCACTCGCACTGCCTGCCCTCGACTTGAGCCAGTACAGCACTCTAGGCCAGGTCATCAATGTCGCGGTGCGGGCGGCCGGGTCCATCACCATTGACAGCACGATCTCGGATGGCTTCACGACCGAATCCGCCGCGGGCGGCGGTGGCACCACGACCGTGCTCACCAACCTGCCGTCGGGCTCCTTGACATTCGTTGCCGGCGCCGATCTATCGAGCGCCAATCCCCTATCCGTGCTCGCCAATTCAGCGGCTGCGCTCACCTTGGGACCCGCGGCCATCGTGCGCACGGGAACCGGCGACATCGACCTGTCCGCTGCCGGCGCTGCGGTGTTCCAGAGTGGATTGAGCGGCGGCGCCACCGTGTATACGGCAGGGCTGGCCGGCGCTCCCGCGGTGATCATGGGCAGCGGCCAGCGGCTCGGGAATTTCCCCACCGACGGCGGCAACGTGACCGTCACGGCGGGCGGCGCGGTCATCGGCGCGCCGTTCCTCGACCCCAATCTGGATGGCGGCGACTTCAGCGTCACGGGCTGGCAACCCCGCGGTCTGGTAAACCCAACGACAACACCCGGACAAGCCCCGGGCCCGGCGCAGTACGGCGTCAACTTCGACGAGTTCGATTGGAACTTGGGCGCGCTCGGCGGCGGAGATGTAATAGTGCAGGCGGGCGGCATGGTGAGCTACCTTTCGGCCGCCACAGCGGATAGCAGCCCCGATGGCAACGCGACTCTCTACGGCGCGGGCGGTGGCCTGCGCATCAGCGCGGTGGGCGATATCGGCACCTCGCAGTTCTACGTCGCCGACGGCACGGGGACCCTCACGACGAATGCCGGAATGCCGGCCATCGTGCCCGGCTCGACTCCCGGCAGCTATCTGGGCTCGACCTTTGCGCTCGGCAATTCGAGCATCTCGGTCTGGGCCCGCCAATCGCTGCAGGTCGATGCGCTGTACGACCCGACGTACGCTGCGGCAGCCGTGCAAAACCGCGGCACTCCGGTCAACTTCTTCACCTACGGCAGCAACTCGGGCCTGAGCCTGTCGAGTACCAACGGCAGCGCCACCCTGGAGCTCCTGGCCGACGCATTGGACATGGGAGTGCTGCTCGGGCCGCACCTGCTCAACAACTCGTTCGGCTTCCTCAATTTGCCGGCCAATCTGTCGATTCAGGCCTTGCAGCAGGACGTCGATGTGAATCCCGGCGAGGCCGCCATTTTATTCCCCTCGAGCACGGGCCAGCTCACCTTGTTCGCCGGCCGGGACATCAATGCGCCCCCCGACTCGATCCTCGCGATGGCCGACAGCTTTCCCTCCGCCGTGTGGACGGCCGCATCGCCGCAGACGCAGATCCCTGCGTCCGTGGTGGATTCGGTGGGCGGCCTGGCCGAGTTCCAGGGCGCCATCCATACGGGGGATCCCAGGCCCGTGCTGATCACGGCGGCCCGGGACATCAATGATCTGGGGCTCGCCGTGCCGAAAGCTGCCGACATCGCGGCGGGCCGCGACATCGTGAACCTGACCTTCAAAGGCCAGAATGTGTCGTCCATGGGTATCAGCCTCATCACCGCGGGCCGTGACATTTACGATAACAACACGAGCGCTGAAATCGCGGTGGGAGGCGAGGGAAGCCTCGATGTTTTCGCGAACCGGAACCTCAATCTGGGCGTGGGCGGGGGTATCACGACCGTGGGCGACCTGGTCAACGCAAACCTGCCGAGCGCCCAGGGCGCGGATCTCACCCTGGCCGTGGGCTACGGCAGCCGGGGAGCCGACTATTCCTCGTTCCTCAAGAACATCATTGCGCCTGCAACCACGTATCAGGGCCAGCTTATCGACTACGTGGAAACGCAAACCGGGGAGAACGGATTGTCGTTCGCACAAGCGCAAACCGTGTTTACGAGTTTCAGCCAGAGCCAGCAAGCGGCGCTGATCGACAACGTGTTCTTCAATGAATTGCTGCTCTCCGGCCGTGCGGCCAATTCGGGATCCGGCGTCGGATTCACGCAAGGGTATGCCGCCATCGATGCCCTGTATCCGGGCAGCCGCAGTGCCACGACCTCTGCCGCCAACCCGTACGGCGGCAACCTCGATCTCATCACCAGCCAGATTTACACCTTAAGCGGCGGGAACATCTCGATTCTGGTGCCCGGCGGGGCCACCGATGTGGGTCTCGCGTACACGCCCGCCGGCTTGATTCAAAAGCAGGCATCGGAGCTTGGCATCGTGGCCGAGGGTGCGGGGAACGTCGACATCTATGCGCTGGGCGACGTCAACGTCAATGCCTCGCGGATCTTCACGCTAGGCGGCGGGAACATCCTCATCTGGTCCGACGAGGGCAGCATCGACGCCGGCAACGGCTCCAAGTCCTCGTTGTCGGTGCCGCCGCCGGTGATTCTCATCCACGCCGACGGGACTATCTCGCTCGACTACGGGGCCTCGCTGGCCGCGGGCAGCGGCATCCGGACCATTGAGACCAATCCCAGCGTGCCGCCGGGCAACGTCGATCTGGATGCGCCCGTGGGCACGGTCAATGCGGGTGACGCCGGTATTGGTGCCTCAGGCAACATCAATATCGCGGCGGCCCATGTCATCGGCGCACTGAACATCAATTTCGGCGGCAGCGCGAGCGGCGTGCCTTCCGACCTGAGCGGCCTGGCCGCCAGCCTGTCCGGCGTGTCTTCGGTGGCCAGCAGCGCCACCACCAGCGGCGCCGCATCCGCGGAATCTGCTGCCGCGGCGAGCAAGGAAGTGGCTCCCCTCGCGCAAACCGCCTTGAGCTGGCTCGAAGTGTTCGTCATCGGGTTAGGCGAGGAGAACTGCAAGCCGGACGATGTCGAATGTTTGAAGCGCCAAAAGTCGACGGCGCACTGAAAGCGCGCGCGAGAGCGCCCCACTGTAACAAAATTATCACGGGCTTTACCGACAATGAGCCCTCGAAAAAAAGCCATGGCTTGAGGAATCGCGGCCGATGAAGGGCGTCGCCAAATTATTCGTGATCGCTGCGGCGCTGATCCCCGTGGCAGCAGCCGCCGCGTCCTGGTGGAACAACGATTGGAAATACCGCAAGGAAATCGGCTTCGACCTATCGCCCACGGGCGCCGACGTCGCCGGCACGCCGCAGGATCTGCCGGTGCTGGTGCGGCTGTCGCTCGCCAATTTCAGCTATTTCAACGACACCAAGCCGGATGGTTCTGATTTTCGTCTTCTCGCCGGGGATGACAAAACGCCGCTGAAATATCATTTCGAACGCTACGACCCGCAAAATCAATTGGCATTCCTGTGGGTCCTCTTGCCGCAGCTCACAGGCGGCTCGAAGACCGACAAGATCTATGCCTATTACGGCAACCCCGATGCCCAGGGCGCCGGCGGTGCTGCGGATACGTACGACGCGTCACAGACGTTGGTGCTGCAGTTTACCGAAGCGCAAGGTATTCCTCAGGATGCCACGGCCTACAAAAACAACCCGTCGGCCTCCACCGCGGTGTTGACGCCGGCCTCCCTGATCGCGGGAGGCGCGAAATTCTCCGGCAAGGAGAGCATCACGGTACCGGCGACCGCCTCCTTGCGGCTGCTCCCCAATCAAGGATTCACCGCATCGGCGTGGCTGCGGATCGAGCAGCCGCAGCAAGCGGTCGTGTTTGCGCTGATCGATCAAGACAAATCGATCGAACTGGCCCTTGACGGAGCGAAACTCGTGGCGCGCGCCGCCTTCGGCGGGGCGCCGAGCGCGGTGGCTCAAGCCTCGGATCTTGCGCTGAGTCAGTGGCACCACGTCGCCGTCACGGCGGCCAGCGGCCAGCTGACGCTGTATGTCGACGGCGTCGTGGAGGGCAGCGCGCCGGTCGTGCTGCAGGAGGTGGGTGGCACATTCACCATCGGCGCTGCCAATGGGGCGCAATTCTTGACCGCCGACATCGATGAAGTCGAGGTCTCCAAAGTCGCGCGCAGCGCCGACTGGATCAAGGCCTCGGCGCGCAACCAGGGTATGGATTCCAATATGGTCCTGTTCGGCGCGGACGGGCAGCGCGAAGGCGGTGGGCAGGGTTCGTACTTCGTCACGATCGCCAAGAATCTAACCCTGGACGGCTGGGTGGTCATCGGCATTTGCATGGCCATGCTCGCGCTGGCGCTGATCGTCATGGTCATCAAAGCCGTCCTGTTGACGCGCGTCGAAGCTGCAAACGCTCGTTTTCTCAAGGAATTTCAGCGTCTAAGCGGAAACCTGGCGGGGCTCCAAAAGCTCGGAGCCGCCGGCAAGAAAGGCCACGCCCAAGATGGCGTCCCTTCTTACCAACTCACACCGGGTCAAGGAACCTATGGGGCATCGACGCTGTATCGTTTGTATCAAAGCGGGCTGTTCGAGCTCAATAAAAGAATCAGCGGTCAAACCGTCAGCGCGCAGCGCGCCCTGGTGCTGTCGGCGCAATCCATCGATGCGATTCGCGCGTCCATGGACGCGGCGATGACGCGCTTGCAGCAAACGCTGTCGAGCCAGATGGTGCTGTTGACCATCGCGATCTCGGGGGGGCCGTTTCTGGGTCTACTCGGCACGGTGATCGGTGTTATGATCACATTCGCCGCAATCGCCTTGTCGGGCGACGTCAATGTGAATGCGATCGCTCCCGGTACAGCGGCGGCGCTGGCCGCGACGGTTGCCGGCCTATCGGTCGCCATCCCTTCGCTGTTCGGCTACAACTGGTTGAATACCCGCATCAAGACGATTACGGCTGACAACCGCGTCTTCGTCGACGAATTTGTCACCCGCATTGCCGAGCAGTACAGCTGAGGCAGATATCGTGTCAGGCTCCATCGACAGTGGCGACAAGGATGTCTACGACGACATCAACATCACGCCGATGTTGGATCTTGCCTATGTGTTGATGGTGATCTTCATCATCATGACCACGGCGTCGGTGCAGGGCATCAAAGTCAATTTGCCGAAGGCGAGCGACACGCCTTCCTTGGCGAAGCCGCAAACCAAGGCGATCACGATCACGGCCGACGGGACCATGTACTTGGACACGTATCCGGTGAGCCTGCCGGAGCTCGAAAACCTATTGCGCCAATACAAAGGAGCGAACCCCAATCTGCCGGTCGTCGTCAAAGCGGACTCCTCGATCCCTTACCAACGGGTGGTCGACGTGCTCGATGTCATTGGCAAGCTCGAAATCACGCAGCTTGGGTTAGTGACCCAACGCATCGTCAAGTAGGGCACCCGCATGTCCGATGAGCGTACCCCGCGTCGCATCCTTTCGCGCATCGCCGGTGCCCTGATTGGTATCCTGTTGATCGTGGGGTTCGTTCTGTTCGTCCAAGCCATGATGGCGAGCAAGAGCACGAGGCCGGAACGGAAGGTTCAGATCGTGCAAATCATTCGTCCGCCCCCGCCGCCCCCGCCGCCGCCGGATCAGCCCCCCCCACCGCCGCCCGAAAAAACCGAAGAGCAGTTGCCGAACGACGAGCCCGAGCCGCAGCCCGATGAGCAGCCGGCGCCCGCGCAACCGTTGGGACTCGACGCCGAGGGCTCCGCGGGCGGCGACGCGTTCGGACTCGCTGCGCGCCACGGCGGCAGCGATCTGATCGGCGGCACCGGCACCGCACCCTTCGCGTGGTATACGAATCGGATCCGCGACGCGATCCAGGAACGGTTGGCGGCGACACCCTGCACAAAATCGGCGAAGGGCTCGCTCTCGCTCCGCGTGCTGCTGGAACCGGACGGCCGTGTGAAACAGATCGCGCTGTCAACGACCACGGGCGATAAAAAAGTCGATGACTGTATCGAGACCGCATTGGCGTCGATCACTCGGATGAGCGATCCCGTGCCGCCGGGAATGCCGGAGCAAGTCAATTTGAAGATTGTTGCTCGAATTTGACGGCGCATCAGGGAGATTGATCGACATGTCGAAGGGGAAATTCTTGCGGGCAGCGACGGCGTCGCTCGCGCTCGCGCTTGCGCCGGCTGTCCTCTGCCTTGCCGCCGATGAGCGCCAGTCGCTCGAGGAATTGCGCAACACGGTCATCAATTTGCTCAACACCCTGGTCGAACAGGGAGTCATCACGCGCGAAAAGGCCGCGCAGATGGTGAAGGCCGCGCAAGACAAGGCCGCGGCCGAGGCCGCGGCCGTGGCCAAAGCGGACGAGGGCGCGGTGCGCGTGCCGTACGTACCTCAAATCGTCAAAGATGAAATCGCCAAGCAGGTGGCCGAGGAAGTCAAGCCGGCCGTGGTCGCCGGCGTGGTCCAGGAGGCGAAGACGGAAAAATGGGGCGTGCCCGGCGCGCTGCCCGATTGGCTGACGCGCACTCGCATCTCGGGGGATATCACGCTGCGGGAGGAAGGACTTTTTTTCGATAAGAACAATGTCCCCAACTATCCCCTCAATTATTACGCGATCAATCAGGCGGGAGGCATAGAAGCGGCGGGGCAGAACGCATTCTTGCAGGATCAAGGGGATCGCATCCGGTTTCGGGGACGCCTTCACTTGGGGGTGGAATCGGACATCACCGACTCCATCACCGCCGGTGCGCGGCTGGCGACCGGGAATACCACGGACCTGGTTTCTGAGACGCAAACGCTGGACGGCACGGCGCCATATACAATCGGAATTGATGAGCTGTACATCCGTGCGGATGAACGTAATGCACAGAGATTCCCTTGGCTGAGCGTCGTTGGCGGCCGGTTCTTGAACCCCTACGAAACGCCGACCGATTTGATCTTTCACAAGGACTTGACGTTTACCGGTGTTGCGGCGACGGGACGCTTCGGTCTCGGCGATGGCAGCGCCGAGCAGTCGCACCTGTTCTTTACCCTCGGCGGCAACCAGCTGCAGGAGATTGAATTCTCTCCGCAGGATAAGTGGCTGGTCGCCGCGGAGCTGGGCGCCAATCTTCGATGGGGCGAGGGACAGGGACTGCGCCTGAGCGGTGCGTTCTACGATTTTTTCAACGTCACCGGGCGCTTGAATCCTCCCGACAGCACCATCTATAACTTCACGGCTCCCCAGTTCATACGCTGGGGCAACACGGTTTTCGACATTGCCAACAACACGAATCCTAATGTGAATTTGTTTGCGTATGCATCGAAATTCCGCCTCGTCGACCTGAACGCCACTTACACCTTGGCGGTTGGGCGCTATTCGTTAGCCGTGACGGGGGACGCAGTGAGGAACTTCGGTTTCCATGAGGCGCAAGTCGAGGGGAACGTCGGCTACTACGTCGAGCCGCGCACCAAGGGCTACCAAGCGCAGGTCAGTTTCGGCTACCCCGTGGTCTTGACGCCCGGCGCCTGGCGCGGTCTGGTCGGCTATCGATATCTGCAGCGCGATGCCGTCATGGATGAATATACGGATTCGGATTTCCACTACTTCGGCGGCACGAATGCCCAAGGATACTATTTTATTGCGGATTACGGAGTTGCCAACCGCGTGTGGCTGAGGTTGCGATACCTGAGCGCAAATGTCATCGACGGCCCTACTTTCGGCGTCGATACCCTTCAATTCGATGTGAATACTCGCTTCTAGGAGCGACTCGACCATGAACCAGCGTCTATGGATCGCGGGCCTGTTGATTGTCCTGATGACGGCGCCGCCCGCCCATGCGCAAACCCAGCGCAGCGGCGGCGGCGAGTCGCAGAAAATAATGCAGCAATATCAGCAATTGGCGGCGGAGAAGGCCGCGCTGCAGGCGCAGGTGGCGCAGATGAAGAAGGATCTGGACGGCGCGAAATCCGAGCTGGCCGAAGTGAAAAAGGAGCGCGATGCCTTGAAGGGACGGGCGGCCGGCTCATCGGCCGCGGCGGCGCAGCAGGTCGCTCAGGCGAATGCCTCGAAGGAAGCCGCGGAGAAGAGTCTGGAGCTGAACGAGCAGCGCACGGCCGAGCTCGTGGACCGGTTCAAGGTGACCATCGGCACGCTCAAGGGTGTCGAGTCCGATCGCGATCAGCTGCGCAGAGACTTCGACGAACTCCATGTCAAGTACGACAAGTGCGCGGAAAACAATGAACAGCTCTACCAGATCGCCAACTCGGTTCTGGATCGCTACCAGCACGTGGGATTCTTCACCAAGGCCGCGGCAGTCGAGCCGTTCACGCGGATTGCACACACGCGAATCGACAATCTCATCGTCGAGACCCACGCGCGCGCCGAGGAGCTACGGCTGAAGAAGGACGCTCCACCCGCGCCCATGCAAGCGTTACCATCCCTGCAAGCACCGCCCCCCGCGCCGGCGGCTCCGTCCACAAAAACACCGCCGTCCCCGCCGCCCACATCGTCGGTAGCCACCGCGTCTCCGGCGCGGCCCGGGCTCTGACTCCGCGGCGGCAGCCATCTCGGGGCGCCGTTCGTTACGCTCGCTATGGACAGCGTGGAAAGCAGGCTCGCTGCGCTGCGCGACCGAGCGAAGTCGCTGCATCAACAGCGACGCTTCGCCGAGTCGTTGGGCGCGCACGAGGAGGCGCTGCGGCTGGCACCTGATTCCATGGTGATTCGCCTGAGCGCCGCCCGATTGGCTCATTCCCTGGAGCGGCAGGAGGTCAGCCTTCGTCACTTCGAGGAAGCGGCGCGTGTCGATCCGCGATGCTACGAGGCCGTGGAAGCCGCCCGGCGGATTTGCGTAGGGGCGGGCTTTGCCGAGCGCGCGCTGAAGTACGCGAGCATGGCTCACGAGCTCAACCCGTCCCCGGCGGCCCTGCTGTCGACGAAGCTCCTCGTTCCCTCGATCATGCTGTCGCGCGACGCAATCCGCGAGGCCCGGGAGCGTTACGAACGCGGTCTCGATGCGATGCTGGCCGAGCCCCCGCGCCTCGAATCGCCAGGGGGAGCGCTCGGAGTCTGCGCGTTCTTCCTGGCCTATCACGGGCTCAATGATCGCGAATTGCAGGTCAAGACGGCCAGGCTATTCCTCGCGGCCATCCCCGGTTTAGCCTTCACCGCTCCGCACTGCGTCGGCGCGCGCCGCGGCGGCGCGAAGATCCGGATCGGCTTCCTATCGCGATTCTTTGCCTCGCACTCGATCTTCTCGACGTCGGTTGGACTCATCGAGAAGCTGTCCAGGGAACGCTTCGAGGTGGTGGCGTTGCGTGTTACGCCGTCGCGCGACGATGAGGCAACGGCCCGGATCCGTGCGGCCGCGGATCGCACCGTGGACCTCGATCCGGATGTCTACCGTGCGCGCTCGCAGATCGCGGCGCTCGAACTCGACATACTCTTCTATCAAGACATCGGAATGGAGCCGATTTCGTATTTCCTGGCCTTTGCTCGGCTGGCGCCGGTGCAATGCGTTTCCTTCGGGCACCCCAATACGACGGGGATTCCGACCATCGATTACTTCATATCGAATGACTTGTTCGAGCCATCCAATGCCCAGGCGCATTACAGCGAACGGCTGGTCCTGCTGCGGAACCTGCCGACGCTGGCCTATTACTACCGACCCAAGCTGCCGCCGTTTGCGCCGGCACGCGCCGCGTTCAGCCTGCCCGAGGAGGCCCACCTCTACGTTTGTCCTCAGACTCTCTTCAAGCTCCACCCCGACTTCGATGCGATTCTCGGCGGCATCCTGGATCGCGACGCCAAGGGCCTCGTGATCTTGATTGCCGGACAATTCCAGGAATTCACCGATCGGTTGCGCGCTCGGTTTGGGCGCACGCTCCCCGCGCACGCGCATCGGGTCGTATTTCTGCCCTTCATGGGTTTCGAGCGGTTCATGCAGCTTCTGTGTGTGGCCGACGTGATATTGGATACGGTGCACTTCAACGGCATGAATTCCTCGCTCCAGGCTTTTGCGGCCGGCACGCCGGTCGTCACGCTTCCCGGGGAATTCCAGCGCGGCCGGCACACCCAGGCGATGTACCGAAAAATGGGTATCCTCGATTGCATCGCGGCCGATTCGCGGCAATACGTCGACGTTGCCGTGCGGATCGCAACCGACCCCTCTTATGCGCAGATGTTGCGCAAGCGTATCGCCGCGCGCAATCACGTGCTGTTCGAGGATCAGAGAGTCGTCGATGAATTCGAGCGATTCTTCGTCGAGGCACTCGACAATGCGCGATGATCGGCATGCGGCGCTGGTGACCGCACTGTTTACGCATAGCCTCGCCCTGTACCGGCAGGGTGCGCTCGCCGAATCCGAGCGTGCTCTTGGTAAGGTGCTGGAGCTCGAGCCCGGGCATTTCGATACCCTTCATTTGTGCGGCGTGATTGCCGCGCAATCCGGACGGCCGGAGCGTGCCGTCGAACTGATTCAAAGAGCCCTCCGGACCAATGCCAACGTGGCTGCCGCGCATCGGCATTTGGGGAATTCCCTGCGCGACCTTCGCCGCTTCGAGGAGGCCCTGGGGAGCTATACCCGTGCCATCGCGCTGCGAGCGGATTTCAAGGAGGCGCACGTCAACCGCGCGATGCTCCAACTGACACTGTGCAATGCGGCCGCCGCGCTCACGGACTTCGACCGCGCGCTCGCGCTCGGCGCCGACGATGCGCAGGTTCATACCTTTCGCGCCTCGGCGCTCATCAATCTTGCGCGGCCGGCCGAGGCGATCGCGAGCTGCGATTTGGCGCTCGCGTGCGACCCGGATTTCGCGTTCGCCTACATCAATCGCGCGGCGGCCTGTTACGTGCTCGGACACCATCAGCAAGCCCTGGAAAGCGCAGACAAGGCTATTAGGCTGCGGCCGGACGATGGCGACGCTCATCGGCATCGGGGCGCCGCGCTGTATGCGTTGCGCCGGCTCGATGAAGCGCTCGATAGTCTCGACCGCGCCATCATACTCAGGCCCGACAGCGCCTTTGCGCACAATTTGCGCGCGCTGTGCCTCTTGGATCTGCAGCGTCCGATGATCGCCTTGGAAAGCGCCGAGCGTGCCAGCACGCTGCGGCCAGAGTTGGCCGATGCCCACAACACGCGGGGCCTGGCCCTCGCCGAGCTCGGGCAAATCGATGCCGCCATGGCGAGCTTCGACCGCGCGATCGCGTTACAGCCCCAGTTGTCCGAACCCCTGTTCAACAAGGGTCTTAGGTATCTGCAGTCGGGGGACTTCGAGCGTGGCTTCGAACTATACGAGCGGCGGCCCATGGCGGACCGGGGAGCAGCCGTGGGCGGCGATGCGCCTCGATGGGACGGGAGTGGTGAGATTGCGGGCAAGCGATTTCTCACGTATGCGGAACAGGGCCTGGGCGACACCGTCCAGTTCAGCCGCTATGCGCTGCTGCTCGCGGCGCGTGGTGCGCGCGTGGTCCTGTCGGTGCAAGACGGACTTTGCGCCTTATTGCGAAGTCTAGGCTCCAACATCGAGGTGATCGGAGCGACCGAGCGGCCCACCGACATCGAGCTTCAGTGTCCCTTGCTCAGCCTGCCGCACGTCTTTGGCACGCGCATCGAGACCATCCCAGCGCCCTGTCCTTATTTACAGCCGCAGCCTGAGCGCGTGGCGAGGTGGCGGGAGAGGCTTGGAACCGGCGGCCGCCTGATTGGCATCCACTGGCAGGGAAGCACGGGACGAGCCGATGCCGGCCGCTCCTTCGCACTACGGTATTTCGCATCGATCGCTGGGATTCCGGGAGTTCGGTTGATCAGCCTGCAGAAGGGCCCGGGTACCGAGCAACTACGGGATATGCCGGGGGATTGGCGGGTGGAGGACCTAGGTCCGCAGTTCGGCGCTGTGGGAGCGGAGGCGTTTCTCGATACCGCGGCCGTCATCGCTGCGGTCGATCTCGTGATCACATCCGACACCTTCATCGCCCATCTCGCGGGCGCGCTGGGCCGCCCGACCTGGGTGGCGCTCAAGCATAGGCCGGACTGGCGCTGGCTGCTGGAGCGCGAGGACTGTCCCTGGTATCCCACCATGAGGCTGTTTCGCCAGCCTGAGCCGGGAGCCTGGGCTCCCGTATTTGACCGCATGCGCCGCGAGCTCGAGGGTGGGTGAGTGACCCAACCACCGCAAGGGCCGAGCGTGTCCCCGCCACTGCCGCCGTGGTTGCAAGCGCGGCTGGTGCAGGTATTGGGCCGGCACCAGCGGGGTGATCTGATCACGGCGGAACGAGGATATCGCGAGATCCTGGGACAGGCCCCTAGCTGCTTCGATGCCGTGCATCTTCTTGGCGCCGTGTTGATCCAGCGTGGCGCCTTTGCGGAGGGCATCGCGAGGCTGCGGGAAGCCATCGCGATCGACGGTTCGCAATGGAATGTGCGGGTGAGTCTGGCACGCGCGCTGCTGGACACACGTGAACCGCGCGCCGCGCTCGATTGCTGCGACGTCCTCGTTGGCATGCAGCCCAATAGCGCCGAGTCCTGGTTCCTTCGCGGCAATGCGCTGCAGCAGCTTGGCGCGCATGCGGAGGCGATCGACAACTACAACCGGGCGCTGGCATTGCAGCCGAATTTCCCTGCGGCGCTCAACAACCAGGGGCACTCGCTGCGCAGTCTCAGGCATGCCGATCGCTCGCTCGAGGTGTTTGAGCGGGCGCTCGCCTTGCAACCCTCCTATCCGCTCGCCCTCAACAACCGCGGTCTCGCGCTGCTCGACCTGAAGCGGATGCCGGAGGCCCTGCGCAGTTTCGACGACGCGTTGGCACTCCACCCGAAGTTTCCCGAAGCGCTCGCGAACCGGGGTGCCGCGCTCCTCGCGATGAAGCGCTTCGCGGAAGCCGCCCAGACCTTCGAGCGCCTCGTGCAGCTCGCACCCGATTTTGGCGGCGCGGCGGAAAATCTTCTGTATGCCCGGCGCAATTGCTGCGACTGGCGCGAGTACGAAGGTCTAAGGCGCCGAGTCGTTGCCGGTGTGCAGCGCGGCGAGCTGGCAGACCTGCCATTGGCCTTCCTGTGCGTGACGGATTCGCCGCAGGCGCAGCTCGCGTGCGCGACAACCTTTGCCGCATTCAAGTTTCCAGCCCAGTCGGCGGCCGCGGTTACTCGCTCACGCTACCGGCACGACCGCATTCGCATCGCCTATTTATCGGGAGACTTCGGCGATCACGCCGTTTCCTATGCACTGGCCGGCGTGATCGAGCGCCACGACGTCTGCCGCTTCGAGACCGTCGGTATGGGCTGGGGCCGGCAGAAGGAGGGACCGACCCGCGCGCGCCTCGAGGCGGCGTTCGGTCGCTTCATCGATGCGACCGAGCTGTCGGATTCCGAGACGGTGAGTGGATTGCGCGAGCTCGAGGTCGACATCGCCATTGACTTGATGGGCCACACCAGCGGTCAACGGACGGGCATCTTTGCCCAGCGCTGCGCGCCGGTGCAGGTCAACTACCTGGGGTATCCCGGAACCAGCGGGGCCCCTTACATGGATTACATCATTGCCGATCGCTGCGTCATCCCTGAGGACGACGAGCCGGCTTACGGCGAATGCGTGGTGCGCCTGACATGCTGCTATTTGCCGAACGATGATCGACGCTGCATCGCATCCCATCCCTTGACACGCGCCGAGGCGGGCCTGCCGGAGGCAGGGCTGGTGTTTTGCGCATTCAACAACCCGCTCAAGATCACGCCCGCGCTCTTCGATGTCTGGATGCGATTGCTGCGCGAGGTGAGCGGCTCCGTTCTGTGGCTGCGTGCGGGCGCGCCCGAGGCGCGGCGGAATCTCGAAGAGGCCGCGCGCCAGCGCGGCGTTGACCCATCGAGGCTCGTGTTCGCGGATCCGGTCGCGTCCATGGAAGTTCATCTGGCTCGTCACCGGTTGGCGGACCTGTTTCTCGACACGGTTCCGTACAACGGGCATTCGACGGCCTGCGATGCGCTCTGGGCGGGGCTCCCGGTGCTCACCTGCCGGGGCCGAAGTTTTGCCAGCCGCGTCGGCGCGAGCCTGCTTCAAGCCGCGGATCTTCCGGAATTGATCGCCGACACTCTCGACGGGTATGCACGGCTGGCACTGGCGCTGGCCCAGGAGCCGACGCGGCTCGACGGCATGCGGGAGAAGCTGACCAGCCAGCGGGCTGCCGGTACGCTGTTCAATACCGCCGAGTATTGCCGTCATCTCGAGGCGGCGTTCACGGCGATGGTGGATCGCCACCAGCGCGGCTTGCCGCCAGCGCCGTTCTAAGGTTCTGTGACTTCGAGTATGCGCAGATTCCCCGCCTGATCCACCTGGACCGGCCGGCGCGTCAGATTTCCCGCGACGGCAATCGGCTTGCCGTGCGGACCGCACGCAAACGTGAATACGCGCGAGGCGGCCGCCGAGCCGGCATTCGCGGACTTCGTCAGCAGGACCGTGGCCGCCGGACGGCCGTCGATGCCGGTTGCAATCGAGTACTCGGCGACGGCGACGTGCACGAGCCGTGGGCTCGATCCTGCATGAAGCATCGCATTCGCCTTCGTCGGTGAGACGCAGTAGGCGGCCTCGCGCCCGTCGCTGAGCAACTGATGCGACGGCAACTCCACGAAAGCCGGCCGTGCCCGGTAGCGCAGTTCGATCCGTTGATTCGCGGATGCCTTGAACGGGATGCGCAGCACACGCCGCGCAGTCCAGTTCGCCAGATACTCTTCTCCGGAGTGCTGCACGGCGTGCATCCTCTCGAGGGCCTTCAGCGCGCGGGCGTCGGGGCGTACCGGGGTGACGGGTGGATTGCGCGCGATGGCCCAGGGGTCCATCCCGGCGTCGCGAATGGCGCTGGTGATGTCCGATTTTCCCATGAACGCCTCGAAGCGATCCTCGGGCGTCACCGGTGCGCCGTCGATGCGAACTTCCAGCTCGGGAAAATGCCGGTCCGGGTACGCTTCGGACTCGCCCTGCGGGCCGAACAGCGGACCCTCGATGAGAAGCGCGGGTTGGTTCGAGACCGAATAAACCGACAGTTCCACGCTGACATTCTCTCCCGACAATGTCACCCAGCAAGATTCCGCAGCCACCTTGCTGCCCTCGTCCGACGTCAGCCCGGGCAAGGGAGCGCCGGTGCTCGACCCCGCGGCGCGGCTGGTGCCGGCGATGGCCGCAAGGAGCGCCCATGCCGCGCAGCGAGACGTCCAATGGAGAGTGCGCATCATCATGGGAGAATCGTCAGCTGGACCGTGCCATGGGCGGAACGCGGAAAGTCGCGGGCGGCAGGCCGCCTCGTCGGCGCTGCACCATGGCGATGAAGGCCGCTTCGAGATGGCGGCGGAACCGATCGGTATCGAATAACGGGCTCACGGTCTTCTGCTGCGCCAGCGCCGTGCGCGTGCCTTCGAGCCGGCCGGGGTCCTGGGCCAGCTGCAACGCCAGCCGTTCGTACTCCTCGAGCGAAGACGCCACGAGGCTCGATAACCCCAGAGCGGTGAGCAGGCTTCCCGACATACGCGACGCATAGCTCGCGCCCGCACAGGTCACGACCGGCACTCCGGCCCACAGGGCGTCGCTCGTGGTGGCTCCGCCGTTGAAGGGATAGGTATCTAGGCACAGATCCGCCAGGGGCAGCCGCGCGAGGTGGCGCGGATAGGGCTCGGGCTGCGCAAATATCAGGCGTTCCGGGTCGACGCCACGGCTGCGTGCTTCACGCCGCAGATTGTCCTCGGTTTCCGGTTTGCCTCCGAGCAGCCAGAGCACACTGCCGGGAACCGCCAGCAGCAGCCGTGCCCATATGTCGAACAAGGGCGGATTGAGCTTGTAGGTGCTGTGGAAGGAACACCAGATGAAACCCGCCGCGGGCAGATGGGCTTGTTCGCGGGTCGGCGCGTCGGGGGCGGCGATTCTGCGATCGTCGTTCGCCTGAAAGCATTCCGGCAAGTAGGCGATGCATTCGCTGTAGTCGCGCTGTCGTTCTTCGGGAATGAGGAACTCATCCGCGATAAGGTAGTCGATGTGCGGCGATCCCATCGTGGCCGGAAACCCCAGGTAGTTCACCTGCAGGGGCGCCGGACGATGCGCAAATAACCCGGCCCGATGCTCTCCGGTGTATCCCATGAGGTCCACCGCGATATCCACCTGCAGATCGGCGATTAGCCGCGCGAGTCTCTCCTCCGATCGAGAACTCGCCGGAATCCAGCGTTCGAAGGCGGCACGGATGCGCTGAGCAGTCGGTGACTGCTCATCCTCGCGCAGCGCGATGCCGATGGTTTCGAAGCGTCGGCGATCATGCCGCTCGAACACGCCCGCCATGAGGTAGGAGGTTGGATGCTCGAGGAAGTCGGCCGAGAGGTAGGCGATCCGGATACGTTCATGCCGGGAACCGTCGCCAGCAAACAAAGGCGTCGCGGCTGGCTGCAGTGCGGCGAGCTGTCGGGCGCACTTGAGCTGCAGTGGCGGCGAATCGCGGACCGCCAGGAACGAGAAAGGGAAGTCCGCGCGATCCTCCCTCTCGATGCACTCCGAAATGGCGCGCGAACTTGCGGCATGGTCGCTCCAGTCGGCGACCTGCAACTGAGCATGCAGCCGGGCCCCCAGGGCGTACGGGTACGCCGGATCGATTTGCAGTGCCCTGCGCAGCGATTCGGCCGCCTCCGTGTGGCGCGCCCGTGTCGACAAGGCCAGACCGCGGCCGAACCACGCGATCGCAAGAGCGGCATTGCAATCGATCGCCCGGTCGTACGAGTCGATGGCAGCCGCGATGTCGCCCAGCTCCGACAGTACATGTCCCCGCTTCACAAACGCTTCGGCATAGTCTGGCTTGCATTCCAGGGCTCGATCGATGCTGCGCAAGGCTTGGGCGTGTTCCCAAGACCCAAGCAGCGCGCCGGCTCGACCCAAGTGCGCCTGGGCGAGCGTTGGCGACAGCTCCAGAGCGCCGTCGAAGGCCCCGAGTGCCTCCCTGTAGCGCTTGAGTTTGACCAGCACCCCGCCCCGGGCGTTCAGCGCCGCCGCGAACCTTGGCACGAGCCGAAGAGCCCGATCGAAGTTCGACAAGGCCTCCTCCGGCCGGCCGAGCGCGGCCAGTGCATTGCCGCGGCCGAACACCGCGAGCGGATAATCCGGCGCCAGATTCAATGCCCGATCATAGCTCGCCAAGGCCTCGGCCGGCCTGTTGAGCGCGAGATAGGCGTTTCCTTGATTTGAAATCGCGACCGGCTGCTGGGGATTCACGGCCAGGGACTTCGCAATCAAGGCGAGCCCCGACTCTGCCCGGCCCAGCTGGGTTTCGGTCACGCCCATGAGGTGCAGGGCATCCGGGTGGCCCGGCTCGGTCTGCAGAATGTCGGCATACAGCGCAGCCGCCTGCTGGGGCTCGCCCCGGCTGTGCAGCTCGACCGCGCGCTTCAACTTCATCTCCATCCCACAGTCCCGACACCCCCAACCGTCGCGAGGACCCGATACCCTAGTCAAGCCGAATGACGACATGATGACCGTTGCCGGTGGCCTCTCCCCGTTGCGGGCAGGTTGCGAAGGGTTGCATGATGGTCGCGATGTTGCCCCCGCCCCATCCTTCCTTCACGGCGATCGCCGTCAAATTGCAAGAAGCGGTCGCGTTGCATAACCAAGGGCAGCTGCTGCGCGCGCAGCTCATCTATGAGGACATACTGAGGGTTGAACCCCGTCACTTCGATGCGCTGCATTTGTTGGGCGTGATCGCGGCCGCATCCGCAGATCCGTCGAGAGCGGTGGATCTGATCGGCAGGGCGATCCAGCTCAATCCCGGCAGCCCCTCGGCTCACAACAACCGGGGCGCGGCGCTGCTGGACTTGGGGTTGTGGGAGGCGGCGCTGGTCAGCTTCGACCGGGCCATCGCGCTCAAGGGAGATTACGCGGAAGCGCATTACAACCGCGGCAACGCGCTGAAGGAACTCAAGCGCTGGGAGGAAGCGCTCGCGAGCTACGATCGCGCCGTCTCGCTCAAGCCCAATCATCCGGAGGCCCATGCGAACCGCGGCATCGTCTTGTCCGAGCTCGGCCAACTCGAGGCTGCCATCGCCAGCTTCGATGCGGCGATCGCCTTCAGGCCCGATTTCGCCCAGGCTCACTACAACAGCGCCAATGTCCTGTGTACGCAACGGCAATGGGAGGCGGCGCTCGCGGGATTCGACCGGGCGATCGAGCTCAAGCCAGACTACGCGGAGGCCCATGCGAACCGCGGATTCGTGCTGCATGAGTTGCGGCGCCTCGATGAGTCGCTTGCGAGCTGCGATCGCGCCATCGCACTCAAGCCCGACTATGTGGAGGGCTACTGCAATCGCGGCAGCGTACTGCTGGCCCAGAGGCAGGTCGCGGAGGCGCTGTCGAGCTACGATCGAGCGCTTCAGATCGATCCCGACTACGCTCCGGGTCACGTGAACCGGGCACTTGCCCTGTTGCTGGCCGGAGACTACGAGAGAGGGTGGGCGGAAAACGAGTGGCGCTGGAGGGACCGAAGCAGCTGGGTGATCCGCGAGAAGAGAAACTTCCATCAATCGCAGTGGCTGGGAAATGTCTCGCCGTCGGGCAATACGATTCTTCTGCAGAGCGAGCAGGGTTACGGCGATACGATTCAGTTTTGCCGCTATGCCGCGCTCGTGGCGAACTTGGGCGCCCGGGTCATTCTCGAGGTTCCCCGCGCGCTCGCGCCGCTGCTCGCGACTTTGAATGGCGTGTCGCAAGTCGTGGTGCAGGGCGAGCCGCTGCCGGACTTCGACATGTTCTGTCCGCTGCTCAGCCTGCCTCTTGCCTTGAGAACCAGGTTGTCCAGCATTCCAGCCCAGGCTCCGTACCTCGCGGTGAGCGAGGATCGACGACGCGTCTGGCGGGACAAACTGGGAGAGCGTAGACGGCCCCGCATCGGACTGGTGTGGTCCGGCGGCTTCCGGCCCGCCCGGCCGGAGTTGTGGTCGGTCAACGAGCGGCGCAACATCCCACTCGCCAAATTTGCGGGGCTCAAGAGTCTCAAGGCCGATTTCTACAGCTTGCAGAAGGGAGAGCCCGCGGAGACGGAATTCGCGGAGCTCAATACGCGCGGCTGGGAGGGGCCCAAGATCGAAAATCTTGCCTGCGAGGTGGACGATTTTGCGGACTCGGCTGCGCTCATCGAGCAGCTCGACCTCGTGATCGCGGTCGACACCGCCACCGCTCATCTAGCCGGCGCGCTGGCCAAGCCCGTGTGGATCCTGAACCGCTTCGATGCCTGCTGGCGCTGGTTGCTCAATCGCGACGACAGCCCCTGGTATCCCACTGCGCGTCTGTACCGGCAGGATCGGCCGGGCGACTGGGATTCTGTCATGTGCAAAGTCGCGCGCGACCTCACTCGATGGCTCTCCCAGAATTCGTTGCACTAAATTGTCATGAGCCCTTGTTAGAGTCCGATTGCGCCGGGTTGGCTCCCGGCAGGCTGATCATTGCTCATGAGGATCCCCCAGTTAAGGCGCGCCTGGACGATGCGCTTGCGAATTGTGAACGGGCGCTTGAGGCAAGGCGCGATGCCGTGCGGGCGCGAGTGAACTGCGGACACGATCACTTGGGTTTCGGCCGGGCGGAGCTGGCGTTGTCGTGCTTCGAGCGCGCTCTGGCGCGGCTGCAGGCGCTGCGTTCGCGCCTTGCGCTGCAGAGATCGCATTCGCCGCTTTTCGATACTGAGCGCTTCACGCATCACCTGGAGGCGGCGTACCTGCGGATGCACGAGCAAGCCGCGGCCGGCGAGCTGCTGCAGTCCTCCGAGGTGTGCGCATCACCTCAGGCGCCTTCCTCGCCGGGGACGCGGCCGTGAGCGGCCGCGCGTTTGGGACACAATCCTCCACGGCGCAGATCCAGCGAGCGCTCTCGCTGATTCACGGCGGGCACCTGGCGCAGGCCTCCGCTCTGCTCACCGACGTATTGCGGCGCGAGCCGCTCAATTTCAATGCACTGCAGCTGCAGGGTCAGATCGCATTGCAAGCGGCCGATTACGCCGCGGCGGAGCGCTGGCTTTCGGCGGCCCGCGCCGTCAACTCATCCAGCGCTCCTGTGCACTCGAACCTCAGCGTGGCGCTCCTCGCGTTGCATCGGCCGGATGAAGCGCTGGAGTGCTGCGACCGGGCGCTCAAGCTGAAGCCACAATATCCGGAGGCGCTTTGCAACCGGGGCCACGCGTGGTGCGCGCTGAACCGGCCGGACGAAGGGCTGGCCAGCTACGATCGGGCGATCTTGCTGGCGCCTGCGTTCTACGATGCACATGCGGGGCGTGCCAAGGCGCTGTCGAGCGTCGGGCGCCACCGAGAGGCGCTCGCGAGCTGCGATCGGGCGCTCGAGCTCAATGCGGCTAACGTCGATGCCTGGTGCCAGCGCGGCGGCATATTGCTACGGATCAAACGCCCTGGGGAGGCACTAAACGCCTTCGATCGGGCGCTGTCGCTGTCTCCCGATTCCGCCGAAGTGCACAACAATCGGGGCACCGCTCTGCGGGCTCTGAAGCGTCCGCAGGAAGCCCTGGCCGCTTACGAGAAGGCGCTGCGCCTGCGGCCACAGTTCGCCGAGGTCTACTGCAACGTTGCGAACGTCGGGCTGGATGCTGGGAGATACGACGAGGCGCTCAAGGCTTGCGAGCGAGCGCTGTCCATTCGGCCGGATTTCCTAGATGCGCTCAATATTCAAGGCACCACGCTGCGCGGATTGAGGCGGTACGAAGAGGCCGGCACGGTCTATGAAAAGATACTGGCCAAGGATCCACGATTTGGCCAGGCATTGAGCCACCTTCTGGTTTCGCGGGCGCACGTTTGTAACTGGTTGGATCGAGAGGAGCAGGCCTCGCAAATCATCGAACGGGTCGCCTCCGGCGAATGCGCGAGCGCGCCGCATGCGTTTCTATGGATATGCGATTCGGCACCACTGCAGCTCAAGTGCGCCCGCCTGTACACGCAGGAGGAGTTTCCGGCGGCGCAGCCCCTGTGGCAGGGCGAGGGATACCGGCACGAGCGTCTGCGCGTCGCCTATTTATCCGCGGATTTCGCCGACCATCCGGTTGCCCATCTGATCGCCGGCGTGCTCGAGCGTCATGATCGCAGCCGCTTCGAGACCTTTGGCCTCTCGCTGCACCGGGATCCGGCCGGCAGCGCGATGCAGTCGCGCATGCAGCAGGCCTTCGAGCACTTTCACGACGTGAGCGAGGCCGGTGATCGCGATGTCGCCGCGCTGCTGCGCGAGCGCGAAATCGACATTGTGGTCGATCTGACGGGACATACGCGCGGCGGACGGCTCGGCATCCTCGCGTTCCGGCCGGCACCCCTGCAGGTCAATTACGTGGGATTTGCCGGGACCTCGGGGGCCAGCTACGTGGAGTACCTGATCGGCGACAGCGTCGTGATTCCGGGCGATCAGGAGCAGTTTTTTAGCGAGCGGATCGTGCGCATGCCGCATTCGTTCATGCCGAACGATGACCGCCAGCCCATCGCCGGCGAATCGCCGCGACGCCGCGACCTCGGCCTGCCCGAGGGGGGGTTCGTGTTTTGCGCGTTCAACAATGCCTATAAGCTCAATCCCGGCATGTTCGAGATTTGGATGCGCTTGCTGAGGGAAGCGCCGGACAGCGTGCTGTGGTTACGCGGCGAGGGCGCCGTGCGGGCCAATCTCACGCGCGAAGCGCGGGCCAGAGGAGTCGACGCCGAAAGGCTGATCTTCGCGCCAAGAATGCAGGCGATGGATGCGCATCTTGCACGATACCGGCAGGCCGATCTGTTCTTGGATACGCTGCCCTACGGCGGGCATGCCACGGCCCGCGACGCCCTGTGGGCCGGGCTCCCGGTGCTGACCTGTGCCGGCAATAGCTTTGCGGGCCGAGTCGCCGCGAGCCTGTTGGCGGGCCTCGACATGCCGGAACTCGTCACGGCAAATCTGGAGGATTATGCGTTGCGAGCCCTGCAGTTCGCGAATTCCCCCGCCTTGCTCGCCGAGATTCGCGCCAAACTGGCCGATCGAAAATCGGTCTGCACAGTGTTCGACACCGATCTGTACCGCCAGCATCTGGAGACAGCCTACCGCCTCATGTGGGAACGCCAACAGCGAGGCGCCGCGCCCGATAGCTTTAGCGTGCCGGCAATTCGCTGATCTGCTCAAACGTGCTCGTCGACGCGGCAGCGGGCGGGCGGGTACGCTTACTGGTCCAAGTTGACGCTTACGTCTACCGCTTGCCCGCCGCGCATGACGGTGACGGTCGCGTGGCCTGTTGATTGCAGCTCATTGATCGATCGTTGCGCACTGTTCTGGTCTTGCAGCGGGGCGCCATTGATCGCGGTCACCAAGTCGAGTGGCCGCAGGCCGGCCGCTCGGAACGCCTCCAGATCTTTGCCTCCAACGACACGGAAACCCTGCATGCCGCGTATGCGAGACGGGGCCAACTGGACGACGTCGTCCACCTCAGGCTGCGCATCCTGTGTTGGGGCGTTCTGCGCTGCCAGAGTGGCTTCTTGACTCGAGCGCGATCGACTCGCCGGCTGCTTGGCGCCGGCCAACAGTTTAGGCAACACCAGAGTTTCCAAAGCGCCGTTTCGATCCAGTAGGACATGATCGAGATACACCGCGTGAAGCAACGCGCCACCCACGTTTTGCCCGACCGCATAAACCCTCGAGCGTGATTCGTCGTCGATGATGGCGATTCCGTGACGCGGATCTTCCGTGGCGATCGTGCCGGCCAACACCAGTTTCGCGGTCGTCGGCTTCGGATCCTGCGGGCTGGGATCGACCACGAAAGTACCGAACGGGTGCGCCGTGGCTATGTGGTTGACGTCGACGCGCTCCCGCCTAGGTACCTGCGACGGTCTGGGCGGCTCCAGCCTCGGGGATGTGGGTTGCGCGAGGAAAAGCGCGCTCGCGGCACGCGCCAATTCGACGCCAATCAGAGCGGCCAATGCGAGCGATACCAACCATGGTCCATTGCGCGGTACCCGCTCAAGCAGTTTACCGACCGGCGAATCGAGCATACGGATTTAAGCTTATGTTGCTGATATGACAAACAACCGATAGCGGCGTCGCCAAGCCGTGGAATCGGACATTGAGTTTGGCCGCCGAGCGGGAGCGAAGACGATCTTGATTGCTGCGGATTCGGCGGCACCTGCTCCGCGCACTAGACCAGATTTGGTCGCGCGAAATCTGCTGGAGGCCGCGCGCGCGGTGACCTCACACGGTTGGTGATGGACGGCCCGCTTTAGCCCTTGCGTTCGCCTGAGCCGGTGCCGTCCGTGGCGTCCAGTCGCAACGTCTGACCGATATTTGACCGAGCGGCGTCGCGCCGATTGAGCAGTCCCGTTCGCGTAAGCCAACGGCGCGAAGTCCTCCCGGAACTTGCTTATTTTCTCCCCTTAGATCGCTGTAACACCGATGTGACAACGGGCCTCGAACGGCCCGGATTCCGGTCATCGGCGCCCTCCCTCGACTGCGTATCAACTAAAGCGTCCAAATCGCTGATATTTCAGCCCAGGCTAGCATGCTTATAGCATGCATTATGTTAAGGACTACGTGACATTATATGTGCAATTCGTCACAGAAGTGCCATTCTCACGACACACTTATCGCCTACGATCCACGCCGTTCAGTCCTACAACTAGCTTTCCTAGGGAGACGCAGTGGTCGATCAACGAAAACAAGCGGTGTCGATACGGCTGGGCGAGAGCGACATACGCAACATCAAGCGAATGGCGAAGCGCCTTGGCGTGCGCGATTCCGACATCATTCGGTTCGCTATCAAATCGACCCTGAACCGCATCGCACCGTTGTGTGATCAAGCGATCCGCGGGCGAAATCTCGTGCCGGTGCTCGTCGAATCCGGTGACGAACTGATTCGCTACTTCGAATTGGATGCGTTTCGGCTGGAAAGCATCATCAACGAGCAGGTGGAAGAGGGCAGGCAAGTCGATCGCGACGACATCGCGTTGCTTGCGATGAGCGGCCTGCGCGAAGAGTACTTGGTGATGCGCCTCAAAGACGGCGACGGCGCGGCGGGCGATGCCACCGCGCAGACACACTCTCTGCGCGGGTATTTGTACGACAAGTACGTGTATCGCAACTTGGACCACCGCTCCGACAGCCACGGGCATGACCGCAACGGTAGCGACGACACGGCTCCGCAGGAGGCAGGCGCGCGCGTGCAACTGCGCTAGCCCGCGGCCTAGAGAAATTAACTCAATTCAGGCGAGGGGACTACGATGCAATTGCGACAGTGGTTAGCAGCGACGATGATCGGGATCGGAGCCTGGGTTCTGCCGCTGGGTGCCGCGCAGGCCGAGACAGTCCTTTATGACAGCGCGGGCTTCATCGAAGGACAGCAATCCTTCGTCGAGTCGTTTGACATCACGACGCCCGGGACGCTTACTGTCACGCTATCGAATATTCCGTGGCTGGATACCATTGCCGATCTGAATTGCTTTCTATCGACGGCCACCCGCGTTCTTGCCCCTTCGTGGGGCCAGGGAATGGAGTCGATGAGGGTGGAGCCAGGCATGATCTATGCGCACTGGTTTGGCGATGCGAGTGGAGCCTATGATCTGGGCGTGTACGGGATCAAAATAGCATTTCAGCCGAACGGCATGTCCCCGGTTCCGCTGCCGAAGTCGCTGATTCTCTTGCTTTCGGGCTTGGGTGTGCTGCTCGGTTGGCAGCGGCGGGTGGGAGTCTTACCAGCATCCCCTCCTGATGACAAAGCGCTTACAGTTTAATGACATCGGTGCCCGAAAAGTGGTCGGTTGCAATGAAACTCTCACATCCAGCCTCTAAACTTCGCGTTCCCTAAGTTTCGGTGAAGCGTGAAACGAGATGGTATTGCCGATGAGGTTGACGAATACGCTGGCACCGTGGCTGTTGATGTGCTGCAGCACGGCCTTCGCTGCGAACCCACCGCCACCCGCTTTACCCGACGGCTACCAATTGCGACCGGGCGATGTCTTGCAGGTATCCGTTTGGAAGGAAACTGATCTCCAAGCCGAAGTGCTGATCCGCCCCGACGGCGGCATGACGTTTCCGTTGGCCGGAGAGTTGCGGGCCGCCGGCCACACGGTTGCCGAATTGACGTCGATGCTGGAAACGCGGATCCGCAAATTCATACCGGACGCTGTCGTCACGGTGGCCGTCAAGACGGCCGGCGGTAACCGAGTCTACGTGGTCGGCAAAGTGAACCGGCCCGGGGACTTCCCTCTCACCGGACCGATCGACGTCATGCAGGCCTTGAGTCTCGCGGGCGGCGCGACTCCGTTTGCTGACACCAACGGTATTCGCATCTTGCGGCGCGAGGGCGATCGCCAAATATCGATCGCTTTTCGATACAACGACATTGCCCACGGCCGCAAGCTCGATCAAAACATACTCCTGAAAAACGGTGATACGGTTGTCGTCCCATGACCTGGCGTTGGTTGGCGCGCTTCTGCTCGTTGGCGGCAGCCATGTCCATTGCTAGCCCTGCCAGGGCAGGTGTCTGGGGAACGCAGCCCGTGCTGGGTGTCTCCGGTGATTATTCCACGAATCCTGGACTGCTTTATCAGCCGAATACCGATACGGCCGAGACGCATGCAGCGCTGCTGGTGGATGCGCCGACCACCTACGTCGGGGATGCTTTCAAGCTGTCGATCCTGCCAAGCTTCCGGCTCAGTGATAGTCGCGGATATTCGCAGTTGGATTCGGACTATGAGCATTTGAATGTCAGCGGCGAATTCGACACCGAGCGCAGCGTCTTCACGGCGACCGGTGCGTTGGCGCGCGACTCGACCTTGTATCACGACTATCTGTTGAACGGCTCGACAGCGGGGCGGCGCGACTCGGCAAGCGCCGATCTGAATTGGGATCGGAAGCTGACGGAACGGGTCGAAATCGATACCGATGTACTGTCGACGCGGGTTCGCTTCGCAGAACCGGTCGGCACGGCAACCCTCACGGATTACAAGTACACGAGCATCACGCCGACCTTGGCCTGGAACGAAAGCGAGCGAGGCAAACTCACGCTGGCCGCCAGCGTCGGCCGCTACAACTCGCTCGACGGCTTGACGGAAAGCACCAACGGCAATCTTCAGGTCGGCTACGTCAAGCAACTGTCGGAAATATGGTCCCTATCGGCCAGTGCGGGATATTCTCGTGCCAATAACCGGGCCGATACCCGCGAGGAGGTGCTCGAGTTCACTCCGGAAGGCCCCATCATCGTGCTCATCCCGATCACGGTGAAGTCTACTCAGAACGGCAGCGTATACAACGTAACCTTGAGCCGCCAGAGCGCGTTGCTCCTGGTTACTGCGAGCGCCTCGCGACAGCTGGCACCGACGGGGTTCGCCTTTCTGTCACGCCAGGACAATTACGAACTGAAGGCTACGTACAACCAATCCCCGCGCTGGACCTTCGCAGGCGACGTGCACCGTATCACTTACCAGCAGCCGAACACTTCTGGTCCAAGCACTAACCTGAACGTTACTTACTTGCAACTTTCCGCGGCCTGGCTGTGGACCGAGCACTGGACGGTGACCATGAACGCCACACGCGTCATGGAACGGTATTCATCGCCGAGTACCATCAGTGTCTCCGCGAGCGGTGTCAGTATTGAGCTGTCTCGGCAATTCAACTGGAAGTCGCTTCAATAACCAAACGCCATGAATCTTCCCTCAGAGAAAATACCCATCGATACGCGCGAGAAATTGCTGTCGTATTGGCGCAGGCGGAAGACGTTCTACCTAGTGGCGGGTACCTTCACGGTGCTCGCGATATTGCTCGCGCTGCTGCTCCCGCCCACCTATCGGGCGATGGGTACGATCCTCATCGAACAGCAGGAAATTCCGCAAGAATTAGTGCGCTCAGTGATCACTTCGTTTGCCGATCAACGAGTTCAAGTGATCAGTCAGCGCGTCATGACCACGCAGAACCTCTTATCACTGATCGAACGCTATAATCTCTATCCCGATATCCGGCAGAAACAGCCCCGCGAGGTTTTGCTGACGAAATTCAAGGATGACATCGCCTTGCACATGATCAGCGCCGATGTCATCGATCCGCGCAGCGGCCGCCCCACGCAGGCGACGATCGCCTTCTCGGTCTCCTATCAGAATCGCTCGCCCGACCTCGCCTTGAAAGTGGCCAACGAGCTCACGACCCTGTATCTCAATGAGAATCTGACCTCACGCACTCAGCTCTCGCAGCAAACTTCGGCGTTTTTTGCCGAAGAATCGCAGCGCGAGGCGGCGCATATTGCCGAACTCGACAAGAGCCTCTCGGCCTTTAAGGAAAAGCATCACGATGAGCTGCCGGAACTTGCGCAGCTCAATGTCCAGATGATGGAGCGAACCGAGCTTGATCTGCACGACGCCGAAAATCGGGTCGCGGCGCTCGATTCGCAGCGCGTACTGCTCGAAGCGCAGCTCGCCGAGATCAGCCCCAACACGCAGGTATTCACGGATAGCGGACAGCGAGTCTTTGGCCCCGAGGATCGCCTCAAGGCATTAAAATCTCAGTTGGCGAGTTATAAAGCGCGCTACGCACCGGGACATCCGGATATCGTCAGCACACAGCGCGAGGTGGACGGTTTAGAGAAGGAAGTCAAATCGGAGGACCAGACGGGAGAGCGATTGCGGCAACTGTCCGAGGCCAAGGCGGCCTTGGCGGCGGCGCAGCAGAAATATTCCGAAGATCATCCGGACGTGGTGCGCCTGAAGCGCACCGTCGACAGCCTGGAGAAGGCCGTCGCTGAAGAAGCCGCCGCCGGCACTAAACGGATTGAAAGCAATCATGCGGACAACCCGGTCTACATTCAGGTCAAGGGGCAGCTGGATGCGGTCGCCGTGGATAAAGCCAGCGCGATTCAAAAGCGCGATGAATTGCGCGCCAAGTTCTACAACTACGAAAAGCGCATGGCCGAATCGCCCGAAGTCGAGCGTCAATACCGCACCATGGCACGCGACCTGGAAAGCGCGCAGTTCAAGTACCAGGAAATTCTTTCCAAACAGACCGAAGCGCAGGTGGCGCAAAATCTCGAGACCGAGCGCAAAGGCGAGCGGTTTACGTTGATCGAGCCGCCGCAACCCCCCGAAAAGCCGATCAGTCCCAATCGGATGCTCATCTTGATCGCCGGCTTATTCATGTCGATCGCCTTGGGCGTCGGCGCGGTTGCCGCCCGGGAGTCTCTCGACACCTCGGTGCGCGGACCCAGCGATATTCGTTCACTGCTTCAAGTGCCGGCGCTGGCCGCGATTCCCGTCATGGTCACGGCGGCGGACCGCGCGCGGCGCAAAAGAATGACGGCGATCTCGTGGGGCGGCGGCATTGCGGTGGTCATTCTAGCGGTGGTCAGCGTACACCTCTTCGTCAAGCCATTGGATGTGGTCTGGTTGAGTTTAATGCGGCGGTTCGGGGTTTAACCTGTGGACCGAGTCAGAAAAGCTTTGGATCGGGCACGATTGGAGCGAGGGCAAGCCGTGCGGTCGCCGGCAGTCGAACGTCCTCGCGCGGCGCCTGAGTTCGCCGTTGCTCCCGCGGTCGCGTTCACCGAGGCGCCCGCGGCGGCGTTCACCGAGGCGCCCGCGGCGAATACACCGCCCGCTGGAATTTCGTATGCGCACACGCGATCCTTCAACCCACCGGCTGACATCCTCGAGCGCAACCGGATCTTGCATCCGAGCTCCGGGGAGCCGGCGGCCGTTGCGTTTCGCATGTTGCGAACGCAGGTTCTACAACGGATGGACGCCCATGGTTGGCGTACGCTTGCGATCTTCAGCCCCGGCGCGAAAGACGGCAAGACGACGACTGCCGCCAATCTGGCGGTCAGTCTAGCCGGCGACCATTTGCACACCGTGCTGCTCGTGGAGTTCGATTTCAAGCGCCCGACGCTCGCGGCGCGGCTCGGGCTGTCGCCGGAATTCGGATCCGACGACGCCCTCGGCGGGCAGGCCGGCGTGCAAGATTGCCTGTACCACCCGGAAGGGTTCGACCGGCTCGTGCTCATGCCCGCGCGGACGACACTCGAAAATTCCTCCGAGATCCTCGCTGGGCGCCGCAGCCGGGAGATCGTGAGCGAGTTTCGCGCGCGGTACCCCGATCGCATCGTATTGTTCGATCTGCCTCCGGTACTGACCGCGGACGACGCGCTGTCCTTTGCGCCCTTGGTCGAGTGCGGGTTGGTGGTCGTGGCGGAGGGGCGCACACGGCGCAATGACCTGGTGCGCACGATCGAACTGTTGCATAAAACGCCGCTGGTGGGCACGGTTTTGAACCGTGCCGCTGATGTGCCGGCGGGATATTGAGGCCGAACCGCATGTATGAGCGCCACTTCGGTTTGAAGACCAAGCCGTTCTCGCTGACGCCGGATCCAGCGTTCTTGTACCCGTCCCGGCAGCATGCGATGGCAATGACCATGCTCGAATACGGTCTGGAATCTCACGCGGCGTTTTCGCTGTTGACCGGAGACATCGGTTCCGGCAAAACAACGCTGGTCCGGCACCTCTTACGGCAATTGGGCGATCAAGTCGTGGTCGGCCTCATCAGCAACACGCATGCTCAATTCAAGTCCATTCACAGTTGGGCGGTGTCGGCGTTCAGCATCGTGCCGGTGGATGATTCGGAGATTGCGCAATACGAAGCCTTGGTGGATGCGTTCGTACAGAACTATGCCAAAGGGCGGCGTACCCTGCTCATCATCGACGAAGCGCAAAACCTATCGCTCGAAGTATTGGAAGAGCTGCGGCTGCTGTCGAACGTCAACTCTGAGCGGGACCTGATCCTGCAAATCCTATTGGTGGGCCAGCCGGAACTGCGCACTAAACTGGCGCGCCCGGAACTGCAGCAATTCGCTCAGCGAGTCTCCGTCGATTTCCACTTGACGCCTCTCGATCGCAGTGAAACCCACGCTTACGTGTGTCACCGGCTGGAAGTCGCCGGCAGACACACGACGCTCTTTTTGCCCGACGCCATCGAGTTCGTGTATGCCCGAACCGGGGGCGTTCCGCGCTTGATGAATCAACTGTGCGATTTCGCGTTGTTGTATGCATATGCGGATGGCCGAACGACGATTGATGCCGATTTGATCGCCCAGGTACTCCGCGATCGCCGTACCGGTGTTGCGCTGCCAGTCGCGGCACCCGCAGAGCAGGGAACACCGGCCGCGCTGCCGCACAGCGGCGCGGCGTAAGTTATCGCGAATGCCGTGCCGTCTCCTGCTGCTGGGGCTGGCGCTGTTTGTTTTTGGGAAAGTCGGGGCAGAGGATTTGAGTCCCGAGCGGCTCGGCGTGCTGTTCAACCGCAATGACGCCATCAGTAGTCGCGTTGCACAGTACTACGCGCTACATCGCCACATTCCGCCCATGAACCTCGTTGGCTTGCCGGTTCCCGACCGCGCGGTGATCAATCGCGATGAGCTCAAGCAATTGCGAAACCTATTGCTTGCCCAACTGCCGTCAAACGTACAGTCCCTGCTGCTCGTTTGGTCGCGGCCGTATGCCGTCGAGTGCATGTCCATTACTACCGCCGTTGCGGCCGGGTACCAACCCGGCTTTTGCGAGCCGGGCTGTGCACGCACCGCGCTCAATCCGTTGTTCGACACTCCGGGGTGGCTGCCGGCCGATACAACCGGGTGGCTGCCGGCCATGCTGCTGCCGAGCGACGACGAGGCGCTCGCCGAGGCGGTCATTGACCGGGGCATCAAGGCGGACGGTTCAGATCCGCCCGGCACCGTGTATCTGATCCGAACCCAGGATATGGCGCGGAACGTCAGGGCGGCCGCTTATTCAGAAACCGAAGCCTTACTGTCGAGCCGAGTCATGGTCCGTGAGCTTGCATCGCCCATTAACCGGGCGCCTGCGGACATCGTTGGCTATTTCACCGGTGCGGTGCGTGTCGAGGAGTTGCCGAAGCTGGTCTTTCGTCCCGGCGCAGCGGCCGATCATTTGACCTCCACCGGCGGGGTGTTGGACGGTTTTCGCCAAATGTCGGCGCTGGAATGGTTGAAGCAGGGGGCGACTGCTTCCTACGGCACGGTGTCGGAACCGTGTGCGCAACTTGCCAAGTTTCCCAGCCCAACCGTCTTTTTCGACCATTACCTGCGGGGCGATACGCTGCTCGAGGCGTATTGGAAGAGTGTGGCTATGCCCGGCCAGGGATTGTTTATCGGCGAGCCTTTGGCGCGGCCGTACCCTCCTCATCTGTAATGTGCTGGACCGCCCCATGAGAGCCAGAAAAGCGCGCGTGTTTTTCGTGAATCGATACTTCTATCCCGATGAATCGGCGACCAGCCAACTGCTGTCCGATCTGGCGTTTGGGTTGGTTGAACGTGGATTTGACGTGCACATCGTCTGCTCGCGGCAACTGTATGGCAACCCGGAGGCAAAGCTGCCCGGCAATGAGGTGATCCGGGGAGTCGTCATACACCGCCTCTGGACGACGGCCTTCGGCCGGAGTCCGCTCGCCGGCCGAACGATGGACTATTTGTCGTTCTACGCTACTTGTGCAATCGCATTGATCGGATTGCTCCGCCGCTCCGATATCGTGGTCGCGAAAACCGATCCGCCGTTGATTTCGATCGTAGCGGCGGTGTCGGCATGGCTTAGAGGAGCCATCTTGGTCAACTGGTTGCAAGATGTTTTTCCGGAAGTAGCCTCGCACCTCGGCGCCAACCCCCTGCCTGTGTGGTTGGACAGGCCGCTGCGTGGTCTGCGCAACGCGTCGTTGCGGGCTGCTGCGGTCAATGTGGTGCTGGGCGGCCGGATGCGAGAGTACGTGAGCGCGCAACGCGTGCCGGCGGACAAGATTGCAATCATCGAAAATTGGGCCGCCACGGAATCGCCACGGCCCAAAATGACTCGCGACAGCGCGCTGCGTACTCGGTTAGGCTTGCAGCAGAAGTTTGTGGTCGGCTATTCCGGCAACCTTGGCCGCGCGCATGAAATTGCAACGCTGTTAGGCGCCGCCGAGACGCTGCGCGGAGATGACAACGTGGCTTTCTTGATGATCGGCGGAGGCATCAATATGGACGCGTTGAAAGCGCAGGTTGCCGAGCGGCAACTGTCGAATATGTATTTTTTGCCGTATCAGCCGCGCGAGACTCTTGGCGACAGTCTTGCAGCCGCCGACGTGCATTTGGCGAGCTTGATCCCAGCCCTCGAGGGCCTGATTGTGCCCAGTAAATTTTATGGGATCTTGGCGGCGGGACGGCCCGTCATCTTCGTTGGTGATCGGGATGGGGAATTGGCCCGCGTCATTCGGGACACGCACTGCGGTTTGGTGGTCGGGATGGGTCAAACAGCCGAACTCGTCGACGCGATCCGGCATCTTCAGATCAGTGAGGATGAACGCAAATCAATGGGCTTGTCGTCACGACACCTGCTGGCGGCCAAATATTCGGCAAAACGCGCTTTAGGGAGCTGGATGGACCTCATTCACCGCCTGCAACGCCGCATCAATGTTTGCGCGTCACGTTCGCTGTAATTTGGCTTGCTGATAACAGGGTGGCGAGAACGACTCTCGCATAGCTCCACTGGCGTTTCGCGATGTGCCGCAATAATTGTTCGAACAGCGAGCGTTTGGCTGCGGCTATCCGGTCAGGTAGAAACCGAGTGACGAACCGGAGCCGGTTGCGGTAGTAGAATCCCGCGCATAAGAGGGGCACGGCTTTACTGCTGTTGACGCCGGATTTATGAAATACATGACTCCGCGGCGCAAAACCGAGGGTGAACTTTCCGCTGCCGCGCAAAGCCCAATCGATCTCTTCATAATACAAAAAGTAGTCCTCCTCCATGAGTCCTATTTCCTGGATGAATTCGGATGTGACCAGCATCGAAGCGCCCATGACGTACGCCATTTCGGATTCCACGCTCGCGCCGTCGTCTGGAACGTCCGCCAGTCTCATACCTTGTCCCACGTGAGCCGTGGTTCCGTTCAGTCGATTTAGCCGCGCTCCTCCCATCGCCTGTACGACATCAGGATCATCGTAATATCGTACGGTAGAGCCGACGATGCCAATGCCGGGCGATTTTTCAGCCCGACTGATCAATTCAGCCAACGCATCCCGATCCACAACGGTATCCGGGTTGAGAAACCAGAAATAGTCGAAATTTTGTAAACCGCCTGCGTTGATCCCCACATTGCAGCCGCCGGCAAACCCCAAATTTCCACCCGAGCGGATCAGCGTTATTCGACAACCGTCCGCCGGCGGAGGTAGGCCGCCATCAGCGCGCTCGGCGACTCGGTGCAGCACGCAATCGACATGCGGCTCGTCGGTTAGGCGGCTGACTCCCGGATGTCTTCGCCAGCTTGACTTTGGCACGGGCGCGGCACACCAAGAGACAATATTCTCAACCGAGGCGTCGCGCGAATCATTGTCCACGACGAATACGTGGAAATTCGTGTGGCGCTGGGCCAGAAGAGAATCGATACACTCGATGCATTCACACCAGCCGTTCCAATTCACCAACACGATAGCGACGCGGTTGTTGGCAGTTGCTTGGCGATCGGCACTGTTCGAATTGCTGCAACCGTGGGCTGAATCAGGATTCATGCTTAACTTATAATTATCAACAGCAAAGGCTACGATCGCGGCGACCAACTCATCGCCAAGCCTGTCAGTCGGGTCCGCATTTCGTGGTTGAGAGTTCTCCACCCCCAAATCGAGGCTGTTGCGAGACCGACCAAGGCGACGCACCACGGCCAGCCGCCTGACCACCAGCCAAAACCGGAGCCGACGAAGAACACGAGGGCTGAACCGGTGCTGAGCGTTATTGGTCCGTATGTCGTCGCCGGCAAGTGGAAGCCCTTGTCAGCCAGTTCATGCTTTATGAAGTAGCGGCCGGAAATCAGGGTGGCAGCCAGTTCTCCGGCTAAAATTCCCAAGCCAAAACTGGACAAGCCCAGCACGCGAAATCCGAGTGCGCCGCCACCAAGGCCCAAGACAGCTCGCGCAAGCGATGTAGCCAGGACGATCCGCAGGCTATTGATGCCGTTGAGATGCAGTGCTATGAGCGCGCCTGAATTGGTTACGATGACGGCCGATAACATCAGACACAGCAGAGGAGTGTCCAGTGATACGGCATGCGCGGTCCACTGGCCATAGAAGAAGGGGATCAACGGGTAGAGCAGCAGCGCGCCCCAATTGACTGCCGATCCGACCAGCACCCAGAACACGCTATTGATCGCGGCCAGCTTCTGCACTTCGCCTTCTGCATAAATCCGCACGACATCTGGAAGAAGTGGTGCGGTTAACATCGTTGTCACGGCAGTCCCTAGATTCGCCAAAGTGCGGACCGTGGTAAACATCGGCACCGTAACCGGCCCGGCGAGCGCCGAGATAATCAGCACGACGCCGTTTGTGGCGCCCTGCTGGATCATGTTGCTGCCGGTGAGCGTCAAGGAGTGCCCAAGATCCGCCAGACCAGTGCGGATCGCAGCGCCCTGCAACCAAGGGTAAAAACCGGGTAGCACCCGTCGCACGTAAAGCGCCGAGGCGACGTATATCAGGATTTGATCGATCGCAAATAGCAGACTCGTCTGCAGCATGTTAAGACCCAGTACGGCTGCAGCCATGATCGCAATGAACTGGGCAACTTGAAACGCCATTGCCCACCAAGTGGCTTGATACATCATGCCGGCGGGAATCAGCAGCCGGTGAACTATTCCGAGATATGAGCCCGTCAATACCCAGGAAAGCGTCAGCACGGGCAATCCGAGCTTCGCGGCAAAACCAGCCCTGTGATCAGGGGGTATGCCGAGCGTGGCTGCGACGGGATCAAAGATAAGAGTTCCGCCAGCAAGCAACAATTGCAGACAACTGATAACGGCTATACCCGCGACGGCCGACGCCAGGTGCGCGCGCAGCGCATCACTGTTCTGATGGTACAAATAGTTGAGTTTGTTGCCGACGTAGGCGACGAATCCGCCATCGAGCGAGCGAAGCATCATGAAGGCCGATAGGAGTGCAAGCCAACTACCGTAGGATTCCTTACCCCAATACTTCAGGCAAACAGGAACCGAGACCAGCTGAAACGCCAGTGACAAAATTGTGGAGAGGCCGTTGACCAGCGAGACCTTGGCCGCACGATGCTCGATACGCCCGCCAATCGTTGCGGTGTTGATTTTATCTGCCGACATTCGAGCGATCATGCACCGCCCTGAGCAATATCTGTCCGCCAAATAGATTCGGCCAGATTCGACATCCAAGCGTATCGATGAATTCGCTTCCCTTTTTCGGCAGGAGGAAGCGACGGAGCCACCACTGCGGAACGCTCCCCGTAACCCCTTTGAATACCAATTTCAATTCCGGAGATTTGCTTAGCAGATACCTATCAGCGGTAAAGTATGTGAAGAACCTCAGATGAGTATTATCAAGTATCCCGTCGGACCGATATTCGAAGTTGCCACAAAGGAACTGCCATCTCATCGCCCAAGACAGCACGTTTGGCACCGCGATTATTGCGACACCTCCGTCTTTCAATAAACGTGAAAAATTATGAAGAACCGAGTCGGGTTCACGCAAATGCTCCAGGACATGCGAAAAAATTATGGCATCAAATCTCATAGTGTCGAACTCGACAGGAATATCTCCCTCGATGTCCCATACGGTGCAACTTGACATGCGCGGGCGCGCGACTTCTGCCTCGGCGCGCGAATGAGTAATTCCATGAATTTGGCAACCCGGAAATCGAGTTTGCACAAGTTCAGCGTTGTCGCCGGCGCCGCATCCGACATCGAGGACTTGATGCGCGTCTCTATCGAGTAGGCGGATCAGTGGCGCATTGCCGTGGTTCGCGTAGATGCGATCGCGATTGATAGTCAAAGGGACCACTGAAGGTGCTCTCTCAATAGCCGTCGACATGAAGCTGTCCCCTTCATTTATTTGCGAAGCGGGCTCGCCGGCAGGTACTCCCGCAGTTCTATTCCTTGGCAACAAGCGTAGTTACGATCGGTGTCACTTTTATGACTAGGCCACGTAGGTAAGTGGGAAATGATGAGCCAAATGCAATCAGCTCAGCAGGTTGGGGAACCGCTTAACCTCGGGTGGGGCGTCTGAGGGCAAGCGGTTCTTCTCCGAACGGGCACTTATCGCGATGAGGCGCGGGAGCGGAACCCGCGCGAAAGCAAAATGCAGCAACGCCACCGCAGCCAATGACCGTAACCAAACGACGTAGGCTGCAGCAATGGAGCCCTCGAAGCCGTGAATTACCTGCTGAATCGTCAATACTGTTACCAGTAATCTGGTGACGGTTCTAGCTTCAAATAAGTTGAATCGGGCGACTGCACCGCACAGAAGGCCGATGATCGGCATTCCGATCACGACTCCCGGCCAACCAAAGTTCCAATACAACTCGCCGAGGTGAGAGGGTGAGATATAGGTTTCCTCCTGCTCGGTCACATGGAACACTTTATTCACGATCTGGCCGGTTGGTATATCCGGCTTGTCCGACCAAAGGATTCTGGGCAAGAATGTCGAAAGGATCGGTGTCAGCGTGTACCCGTGCTGAAACGGCACTTCGTACCCGGTTTTGTCGACGATCATCTGAACGCTGGCTTTCAATGATAGACGCTCGAAAAACGTCTGTGCACGATGCGTCCCGGTATTGACCTTTTCCTCGGCAGATATTGCCAATTGCAGCGTTTTCCAAAGGTTTTCCACGACAGTCGTGCGAGCAATGCCACGAGTACCGTGAATCTCAGCGCGATAAGCCTGAAAAATAGGAAACGCAAGAAGGACGAATACGGCCGATGCAGCCAACCACGCTTTGGGTATTCTGCCGTCAACCAATACGCACGTTGCTATTACGAGAATGCCGCCCATCATCGCAACGCCTTTGATGTCGATGATGAAGCCGAGAATGACCTGCACGGTGACGATACCGACGACGACAAAGAATAGATACGAGCTACGGCTAACTCGCCACGCGTAAGCAATCAGAAGTACGCCGAGCGGCTGCATCATTTGCGCCAGGATGAAGGCTATCGTGGCTAACGGACTGAGACGCGCAATGCCTGCACGCGTAGCTTCCAACGTCACATCGGTAACAACATGGATGTACCACGTATACGTCGCATAAGTGCCTATGGCCCAAAGCGGTAACCCAGTCAGCAGGATGGTATGGACGCCCCAGTCGCGCGGGGATGAGCGTGGCCGCCCCCCATTGCCGATCGAGACTGCTACGCGATACCCCAGCACGAGTAATAGGCCGCCGACCAAAATTACCGCTTCGGTTCGACTCAAAGCGGACTCGGAGAAATCAGTTATCGTCCCGTGTACGATGTCCGATAAGTCACCCAATCCGAAGTAAACAAAATACGCCAGAAGAAAAATTGCAAGTAAAGCGTGGCGGCCGTTCAATCCGTTGAAGTCGATGACCGACGTGCTGCACAGGGCAAAAAGGAGAATAAGATGAAGAAACCGCGGATTTGGTGAGCCGCCGATTCCATAGGCAATCGCCAATATGAACAGAAATGAGATGTTTAGCGCGAAGTAGGGCGCAATTCGAAGTTTCGGCGCAGCGGGTGGCATATATTTATCGTCTGGCCGACATAAACGTTAATAGCTTCGATTAAGATAGATCCAAGAAGGTTACAATGTCATGACATGGTTCACTGCTGCCCTTAATAAGGAACCCATGGGAAGGCCATCTGCATTATCACTCTAGCTTTTTGCCTTAAAATTCATTCCCGTGAATATAAAACTTAGGCGAGGTCCTAAGCCTTTCCAAAACCAGCGCCTCGTTTCGAATGAAAAGCGTATTGCCCTCATTCAAATGCTTGCTGTTCAAATTAATCAGCTCTCTGCCGAATGGATCATAGGTGTACGTTCTAAAACCGAAATCCGACATCCTCTGCACTATCCGTGCCTCGTCATAACCGTAACGCCGGCCGCTCCCGTTCAGTTCCATTATCACAGAATGAAGCGTCTGATCCTTCAAAATGTCCGCCGCCCCCTCAACGACAGGGCTCTCGTAACCCTCTACGTCTATTTTAATCACTGACGGTGGTGAATCCGTTAGTACGGCATTCAACGTCGACATTTCGATACAGATTGACCCTGGGCTTATTTCGTCGTGCGCCACGGCGTGATTTGCGGTGTCTAAATCGACCGTGAAGTGAAGGCGCGCCTGTTCACGGCCAATGCCAATATTAAGACACCGTACTCGATCTTCGAGACGGTTCAAGCGAATATTCTCCAAAAGGCGATTGTATGTCGTCGGTACAGGCTCTAAGGCGCATCCGCGCGCTCCGATCACCGCACAAGCGAGGATTGTGTACGAACCGACATTTGCTCCGACGTCGACGAACAACTCACCCGGTCTTAGGACATGTAGCAAAAATCCCATGTCGGGAAATTCTTGAAGCCCCGCATAAATATTTCCAGTCAACCCAGCTTCGCTAGTTCTGACCAGGAATTTCGAACCGGCGATCCAATCAAAGACCACTGCTCCGTTGATTAGGCGGCTACCAATCTGCCATGTCGCGAACCGCGCGAGCGCGCGCAGCTTGTGATTCCTGTTGAGAGGATGAGCTGTGATGAATTTGAGTACTTTCAGTGATAACATAAAAATGTAACGCGGCAGCGTTCACGGGAGGGCGCAATCAGAACTGCGCGGGGCTCTACGATGGCCTCAATTTGAATGCAACACGCGATCCTTGGGGACCCGAGCTGGGTTGTCAGCCACGGTCTTCCAAGCTGGAACATCTTTCGACACAAGCGCGCGCGCTCCGACGACCGCGCCTTGACCAATTCGAAGAGCCGGTCACGAAACGGGCGCCAGCGCCGATCCATTAATGCGGCGCTATTTGGATCGGTAATCATCGAAGTTTTACCTCGTCCGCCCATTTAGCGGTCAATTGTGCGATCCGCTGAAACCACCGACATTGCTCACTTGTGCGCTCGCAGAGCTTACACTGTGCCGTTCGTACTCTCGGTGCAATACGCAGCGATTTCGCAATAAAACGGTAATCGCATAGTAATAATTGCGTGCACAAATCCGACTCGTTATCTGCTCTGACTGGGATCCTTCCACTGTAGTCACGGTTGACAGGAAGGCGTACCGATCGCACCCAGCGTGTTCACTTGATCCCACATCCAACCTTTCGCTGCCGTTCGCTCGACTCAACTCAGGACCTTCGGTATCCATCATCGCTAACTCTCAAGTATCTGTGTACAAATCTATTCAAGGATGCCGAGCAGTAGCTGCGCTACTCGTGGTTCTGTACCACTTGGGGCTGGCAATAGCCAGCGCCAAGTATTTTGGCGCAAGGCTTTTTGCGCTGCCATTTAGCTTCGGCGACTCCGGCGTCGAATTCTTTTTCGTATTGAGTGGATTCATCATCACCTGGACGCATTTCAAGGATTTTGGCAAGCCGGCTAACGTGTTGAGGTATTTGCGCAAGCGCGCAGTGAGAATTTATCCGACTTATTGGATTGTCTTTTCAGTTGTTTATCTAGTTGCACAAGCGCTCCCGACATTTCGCTCCACAGTGCCCCACGAGTACATTACGATATTGAAGTCGCTGGCGCTTGTTCCGCAGGATCCATCCCTCGGGGGAGGGACGGGCGCGCCCGTATTGATCGTTGCGTGGTCACTCCAATATGAAATTTGCTTCTATGCCCTGATTGCTATTTTTATCTTGAGCCGTTCCCTAGGAATTTTGGCTTCTATACCGCTCTTGTTCAATTTTGTGTCGTGCCAGATCGGTGCATGCTCGTTTCCGCGTGTCTTCTTTTCGAACCCCCTAGTTTTACTATTCGGCTTCGGCGTTCTGATCGCGTACTGCAGCAAGAGTTCGATTCGATTGATGCGGCCGACGATTGTGGCGACAATCGCGGCAACCGCATTTATAACTTTTGGGCTCCTTGAGGCAGTGTTGGGTACTCAAACGCTGCCTGTTGATCGACGGTTGGTATATGGATTCCTTAGCGGGGTGATAATCTTCGCGCTTGTGCGGTCGGAGGACGCGGGGCATCTTCGGCTAAAGAATCGTTGGATGTCCTTGCTTGGAGATTCGTCCTACTCGCTATATTTGATTCACTTCCCGCTCATCAGCGTAATGTGCAAGCTAATGATCTTTATCGGCTTGACTGGCAGTGTTGGAGCGTTCTGTGCCTACCCCGTGATTCTTTGTGCATGCATCGCTGCCTCCTTGGCGTTTCACCTTCTAGTGGAGAAGCGAATTCTCAGTGCTTTCTCTAACCGCAGGTCCAAGCCCACTCTGGCTCGCGCAGTGCCATAGAAAATCCCTTCGGCCAGCCTGGCAAGTGTCTTAAGCTGAAATGAGAGGTCAAGGCTTTTTGCGTGAGTGTATTGCGAACCGGTACATGGTCAGTAATGCTTGCCGAACGACCGGCAGGCAATTTATTATCACATGGACATGAAGTTCATCATTACGGGCACTCGCACGAGGGTGTCGCAGATGAAGGACACACTCGAGTCGTTTGTACGCCTCCGCTACCGAGAGGCTGTGATACTCGCGTACACGAATTGGCATATAGAACTGTGCGCCACGCGATATCCGGCTGGGGGAAATTGATGCCAATCCGGGGATGACTGGTGCCGCATAGCGGTAAGGCCCTGGCTCCGTCGATATCCTGAAGCGAATTGTGATGGATGAGCATGTTGTCGCTTAATGGCCATCGGTGCGGTTCAGGGCCGGCGTACCAGGAGTCCACTTGAGCAATAGCGCCACCGTGCGGGGCGTCGGCGCGCTTGATCGTGTTGTGGGATATGGTGACGCCGAATCCCACAGTCGGCGGTAGCGAATCGTTCCAAGGCGCGGCGGCGATGCCAGCGACAATACCGGAAGAGCTGCAATCCGTCGTCCAGTCATATTCACCGTCAATGGTATTCGAACGGATGTCAAGAAATGACTGGAAAAAACTTTGCATAGTGCAATCAGCGCAGGGATGTTCGGGAACGAGGTAAGCCTGTTGAAAGAGGATTCCATCGCTGTCAAATTGGAGGTTACCTTCGATTACTGAATCGGCGCTCTGCGCCCAAAGTCCGATAACACCGCCATCGTGCCGACTGCGATTGCTCTTCTGGCAGAGTGGCCGACGATGATCAACCCGGTTCTCGATCGTGTAGACCTGCCAGAACTCGCGCCCGACCGCGACTCGAGTTTTCCCCGCGACCGGGACGACGTCCCAATTTGGCGCAACCTGGAATGTCGTTATCCGAGTAATCGGATCTGTCGAGTATCCAGTAATTTTGCGTACCTGACCGAGCCCTGGGCCGCTGGCGATCTGCACCCAGTGACCGACGTAATAACTTGCCAACGGCACGTCGCGATCGTTCTGCCGCAACGCGAGGGGTGCCGACACGGCAACGCTTGCCAAGGTCGCCCTCATCACCGAGGCTGCGGCCGTGAATGCAAAGGTGTTGGCATTGTTATCGAAGGCAATGGCCTCGCCATCGCCGATCTTATCGCCCGTACAGGTTGCGGTATTGTGCGCGATCAATGCCTCCTCCACATTACCATTTAGATTCCAGAAAAAAGCCGCGCGCCAACCACGGGGATCGTCTGAGGAATAAAGAAACTTGGTCGAACTCCCGTCGGCGGTATTATCGCTGAAATCGAGTCTGTAGCCGCCACCAATCTCGCTCGCGATAGTGCCAGTCTTCCCGACCACATCCAGTTCGCTGCTCGGCTGGAACGTATTGTGATCGATGACCGAATCGGCGATTCGATATTTGTTCCTCATATTGAATCTATTTCCGCCGAGCTCCAGCGCCGACAGATAAGCGCCGAAAGTGTTGTAAGTGATGAATAAGCGATTGATTGGCAAACCGCCATCGGCGATTGCGACCATCGTTTTGTCGAAGATGTTGTGTGTGATAACGATGTCATCGGCGAGGGCCGCGGAGGCAGTGGCATGGGGATTTGAAGCGGCTCGCTGAAAGTTCTCGCCGACCTGGAGGAACGGTCCGGCAGTATCCCGCGGCTGATAAATCTGCGTATCGCGGAATCTGAAGCCCGTCACGACGGTATGCCCGACCAAAGTGAAAGCCGCGGTTGCTCGTTGTGCATTCCATTCCGGGTGCTTTTGAATCGTGCTTAAGTCACTGCCCGCACCTCGAATCTGTACGCCAGCGGGCACGACGATGCCACCAGCGGCAACTACTCCGGGCTGACCGCTGTCCACGAGATCCCACGTTCCGGGGCCAAAGACGACGGAACCGCCGCCTGCGCGTGTTGCGGCGGCGATTGCACGAACTATGCAAGCCGTGTCATCGGTCTCATCATCCGGGCGGCAACCGCCAAATTGGGGATCGCTCACGAAATATTTCGCCAAAAGTGGCGGATCCGGAAGCACTTCGAGCGATTGTCCGTGCACCTCGAGCCAGCTTGTGCCGTCGCGGCTGATCTCGATTCGATAATGTCCCGGAAGTATGGAATCAGGCAATTGCATGCGCGCCACATAGCGGTTCATGGTCGGGGATGAGCTTTCGTCGGATACCGCTTTCCCGGCATAGCGCTGTGGGCCGATGAGCCGGATTTGCGTCGACTGGGCGGGGCCAGCCTGCAAATTGCGTCCGATTACTTTGAGTTCGCGCGGAAGTGACCCTACTGGAGCTGTGGCATATGCATAAGCCGGTGTGATCCACAGGGGTCGAGCGTCGTTGATGAAAACCGGCCTGCTCCATTCTCCGTGTGAAGTATGTACCCACAAAGCGTAAGACTGATCAACACGCAGAAGCTGGGGCAACTTGACCGTCAGTGAATAAGGTACATCCGCCGAACTGACGATAGGAGCTAACCCAAATTCCGCTGTAGACTGCGACGGCACACTCGTCGGAACCGTCGACTGTTGTGAGGTATCCCGAATAGCGCGGTAGACCACTTCATCGTCGGCGGCGAAGCCATAACCTGCTAGGAGTAGTAAATCATCTGGATCGCCACGCACCGGGCTTTCATACGCTGCCTGCCGATACAACTCGGGCGGCGCGGCCATGATGTGGGCCCCAACAAAAGGTGTCGCCACTGCGAGTAATGAAATTAAAACTCTCAAGCAGCCGTTTTGGAACTTGTAGAAAAAGGAAATGACAGTTCCGATTGAATCGTCTATGACGATGGCGCAGCGATTCCGAGACACTAACTCGACCGCAACACGCGATTTTTGATGATCCGAGCCGGATTTCCGGCCACTACTTTCCACGGCGGAACATCCTTCGCGACCACGGCTCTCGCCCCGACGACCGCGCCTTGTCCAATGCACACTCCGGGACAAATGAAAGCACCCGCGCCAATCCAGACGTCATCTTCGATTTTGATCGCAAGTCTCCGGAGCGGATAATCGGGCCGGGTATAGTCGTGGGTACCGCCACAGAAGTACACATCCTGAGAGACAACTACGCGGTTCCCAAGCTTGATTCCCCCAAGATTATAGAAAACAACTCGATCGGAAATGGCAGCGTGCTCGCCGATCCGCAGGGCCCACGGAAAATAGATTTTGACACCGCTGCCGATCAAGCAGCGGAAAGGCACGGAGGCGCCGAATATCTTTAGGATTGCCGGCCTTAAGAAAAACAGCCGCTTCCACGCCAATCGCCAAACGCTGATTTGGACGACTTGCCACAGCACCCGAATTGGGTAGGTCCATTTGGGATACGGCATGAATGCCGCGGCACTAGGTTCGGTAATCATTGATATTGCTTCATCCGATCGCCAAGCAGTCACGCAAAGTACGCAGGTTGATGCATTGGCTCAAATTCCTGCTCCCGCGTACCTGTAATCATTCTGTCATTTTGAGATCGCCAGGTTACAAATTGCCTACTCACCGAAAAAAGAGTTCTATTTATTGCCGGCACAGGGTGTCTTCTGCCGCCACCGAGGGATCGACGGACGAACCGCCAAGCACAGGAGATGCCGTCAGGCCTCGTCACATTACCGTTATAAGGAGGCGCGATAGTGAAGCATGCTTAGGTCAATCCTTGAAAGGGCGAGCCGCAGGACTTCATTTCGACGATCCTTACCCGCAAATGTTGGCGGGGCGCAAATTTACGCATCCGGATCCGCTGGCCTTAAGTACTTGTTTCGGCCGATGGAATCGGTGGACCCGGTCCTGTGCGGATTGGCACGGGAATTCGTTCGCCCGGGGCACGTCGTTTGGGATGTAGGCTCCAATATCGGCTTATTTACTTCGCGGCCGCTCACCTAGCCGGTGAGGCAGGTCAGGTATTCGCCTTTGAAGCGGACGTATGGCTGGTGCAGTTGCTGCGGCGGTCAGCGTCGATTCAACCATCAACGTCGGCATCCGTACGGATCATCCCCGTGGCCGTAGTGGACTCTTGCGACGTAAGAACCTTCAACATCGCGGCTCGCTCCCGGGCGTCCAGTGCCCTGGCGGGTTATGGAAACAGCCAAACAGGGGGAATCGCAGAACAGCAGTCCGTGATTTCTGTGTCCGTGGATTGGCTGGCGGGAAAATTGCCGCTCCCTGATGTAATTAAGATTGATGTGGAAGGGGCGGAACTCGAGGTGCTGGTTGGAGCACTTGGTCTCTTGCGAACAAAGGGCCCTATCATACTCTGCGAGGTTTGCGAGGAACGCTCACCAGAGGTTACCGTCTTACTCAAGAACGTCGGCTACCGCATTTACGACGGCGAAGTGTCGGCCTCGGATCGCCCGGAAGTGGCCATCGCCCCGTGGAGCACCATCGCAATTCGCGGCTGAGTGTGCAACGGTCGAATCGCGCCGGGTCCTCGCACGGCTGATTAGTGAACCAGTGTCGTCAAATACGGCCACACATAGGCGTCAACGATCTGAATATTCCCCTCGGCGTCTGGATGGCCGTTGGGACTGCTGCCGGTGTTCGATGACTGCGTGTTGTTGTCTGGGTGCAAGGACCCAACTCCGCCCGATTCCTGATCGCCTCAAACCCAGCCTCCACAGGCACACAAGGCGAGAGCGGAGAGGCCGATTGTGATGGTTCGCAGCAAGCGAATCTACAGCGATGTGCGCGAATCGATCGCAGACCGGTACAATTTCAGCAGTGCCTGCCGTACAACCGGCAGCGTGAAATTGGCAGCGGCGTAGATCCGGCCGCGAGCACCCATCTGCTGCAGCGTCCGCGCATCCGTGGTAGTTGCCTCGGCTAGAGCTTGTTTCAACTCGCTGAGTGTTGGCTGGATATACCAGCCGCATTGCTGATCGACGATTTCTGACCAGGGCGTTCCGGTCGTCGTGATGACCGGCAAACCGCGCATCAGCGCCTCGGCCACTACGTTCCCAAAGTTTTCGCTGTACGTTGGCAAAATAAATGCCGATGCACTCGCGAATACCAGCTCTCGAGCTTTTCCCTCGACATGGGATCTGAATTCGACGTCGGAAAGGTCATGCGACGAGCAAAATTGTTTCAATCTCTCTACGTACTTTTGTTCTCCGCTACCCACGATCAGCAGGCGCCACCCTGCCGGTCTGATCTCATTCCACGCATGAAGCAAAATATCGAGACCCTTTTTTTCGTGTAGCCGCGACAAGAACAGCAATACCTTTTCCCGACTCGGCGCAGCGCCGTCCTCCACGCCGCAGTGCGCCGGCTCTTCGACGGCGTTCGGGACCACAAATATAGGCACTTGTCCGATGTTCAACCGTCGAAGGTTTTCCGCTTCCATGTTACTTGTGGCATGAATCGCCGATGCCTGTGCGAGTAGTCTGCCCTGATAGGATCCGAGCGCAAACGACTTGCGGACTGCGCGAACCGTCAACGACCAGGGCTCGAGCATGCCGTGCGGAGCGACGACGTAGGGGATTCGGTTTTCAATGGCTGTCTTGGCGAAAGCGGCGAGATATGGGCTCCACATACCGTGGATGTGAATGACATCCGGTGCCACTCCGCGTAGCAATTGAGTACGATAAGCGCGACTGATTCCCGTCAGCATGAACAACCCCCCCAGCACACCGCGGGCGCGGGAAGGCAGCACGTTCACATGTCCCGGAAAATCGCTAAGCAGCAACGTATCCGCTGCGGACTCCCGGTAATCCGTGGTGAATAAATCGGCGCGCCAGTGCCCACGGCCGGCCGCAGCAATGAGCGAAACCGTACGGGGCGGGCCGCCGCTTTTCGAGTTGAATGCGCTAATGACGTTGGCGACCTTGAATGTCATTAACTTGGTAGTCCGTGCGAGGGCGTTGCCGAGCCGCGAAGGCAACGTTGGTTAGCTTTGCACGCTATTATGACACCGACATGAATTTAGCTGATGAGAATTCCACCTTCATGCCGCGACGCAAATTGGCCATCGTCACTTCCCACCCAATCCAATACTACGCACCAGTATTTCGGGCGCTGGCGGGTTCTGAATCGATCGACGTTCGGGTGTTCTATACCTGGTCACAGGCGGCCGATACCCAGTTGTTCGATCATGGTTTTGGCACTGCAGTGACATGGGATGTCCCGTTGTTGGTGGGCTACGCTTATCAGTTCGTGCCAAACGTTGCGGAGAAACCAGGGACGGACCATTTTGGCGGTTTGAAGAATCCCACGCTCATCCTCGAAATAGAAGCCTGGGGGGCAGAGGCTGTCCTCGTATATGGATGGAGCGCGTACTCTCATTTCCAAGCGCTTCGATATTTCAAAGGGCGAATCCCCGTACTGTTCCGCGGCGACTCCACGCTGCTCGATCAGCGCTCATGGTGGCGCGCGGTGCTTAGGCGCGTTTTTTTGCGGTGGGTGTACCGCCATGTGGATGTCGCGATTGCCGTGGGCAGCAACAGCCGTGACTATTTTGCATGGTGCGGAATACCGTCGCGGCGTATCGCTTTCGCGCCGCATTCGGTAGATACCATCCGCTTCGCTGTCGACGCTGCGAGTGATGAGCGACGAGCGGCGGAGTGGCGGCTGAAGCTAGGCATCGGTTCGGAGGCCATCGTTTTTCTCTTTGCCGGCAAGTTGCAGCACCAAAAAAATCCCGCTCTCCTGCTTGATGCGTTCAGTGCCCTGAACGCCGGATCCCATTTGGTGTACGTCGGACACGGGGAGCTCGAAAGCGAGCTAAGGGCGAAAGCAGGAACGCAGAGAGACGTGCATTTTGTACCGTTTCAGAATCAAAGCTCGATGCCCAGCGTGTACCGGATAGGGGACGCTTTCGTGCTCCCCTCTCAACAGGAAACATGGGGTTTGGCGTTGAATGAGGCGATGGCCAGCGGGCGCGCAATTATCGCGAGTTCCAAAGTTGGGGGTGCGCGCGACCTGGTCCATGACGGTGAGAATGGCTGGATATTCGAGTCAGGTAATAAAAAGGCGCTGCAAGCGGTGTTACGTCAGGCGCTCGGCCGCGGGCGGGCCGGTCTCCGAACGATGGGTACAGTTGGCCAAGCACTCAGCGTCCATTGGTCTACCGAAGAAAGCGCGCGTCGGATCGCGGAGGCTGTCTTGGGGTGTTGGAGCCGACCCTGAAGCCAATAACCTGCCCGCCGGTAGCAACCAGCGTAGCATGCAAGATTTCCAGATACTGGGTTTTTCCGGCTACTCTCCCTTCGTTGCAAAGCGATTACAGTTGCTGGTCATCCAGGTTTTTTTTATCGCAAGAGCTCGGAGCCGAGAAGAAGTAACTGGCTTCGCCACGCACTCGTTTAGAATGACGATGAGGGAGCGATGCAAATGTTGGTGGTAACGGGCGGCGCGGGGTTCATCGGTTCAAACGTCGTCGCGGCGCTGGCCGCCCGTGGCGAGGAAGTCGTCGTCTGCGATTGGCTCGGGCGGGACGAACGGTGGCGCAATTTGGCGAAGCATGAGATCGCTGCGCTGATTGCGCCGGAGGATCTGCCGGCTTGGCTGCACCGCAATAGCAAGAGCATTGCGACGGTCATCCATATGGGCGCCGTCAGCGCGACGACCGAGGCGGACATCGATATGATCGTCGCAAGGAACATTCGCGCGACCCTGGAATTGCTGGATTGGTGCACCGAAACGAAGGTACGGTTGATCTATGCCTCCTCGGCGGCGACCTACGGTGACGGCGCGCGCGGCTTCGACGACACGTTCAGCTGTGACGCGCTGGCGATGCTTCGCCCACTCAACGCCTACGGCTGGAGCAAGCTCGTCGTCGATCGGCGCATCGCCCGCCTGGCAGCGCGCGCGCAGCCCTTGCCGCCGCAATGGGTGGGCCTGAGATTCTTCAATGTCTATGGGCCCAACGAATACCACAAAGGAGACATGCGGAGCGTGGTGGCGAAAAATTATGCATCGGTTCGCGACGCTGAGCCCTTACGTCTGTTTCGAAGCTATAGACCGGATTATGCCGACGGCGGCCAATTGCGCGATTTCATCTATGTTCAGGATTGCGTCGACGTCATTCTGTGGCTGGTGGATCATGAGCACGTATCCGGCCTGTTCAACCTCGGCACCGGGCGGGCGCGCACGTGGTTGGATCTTGCCGATGCGCTATTCGACGCCACTCAGCAGTTCCGCAATATTGAGTTCATCGAGATGCCGCAAACTCTGATTCCGAAATACCAATACTTCACAGAAGCGCATATGACCAGACTGAGATCAATCGGTTACGACCGGCCATTCACGTCGCTGGAGCAGGGCATTTCCGATTACGTGCGCAACTATCTGGCGACGGACGATGCTTATCGTTAGCGCTCCTCGCTCGGGGATGTACTAATATGTTAAATGCGAATCACCCAATCGAAGCTCGACTGACTGAGCCGAAATTGCTGCTGCAGGCGGAGCTGGCCGAACATCGCGACGCGTTCGAAGCGACTGCGAATATGCTCAGCCAACCCTTTACCGAAGCGCTCCAAATCCTTGAGTGCAGCGTGCGGGGCGGCGGCAAGCTGCTGCTGTTCGGCAACGGCGGCAGCGCTGCCGACGCGCAGCACATCGCTGCGGAGCTGATCATCCGCTACAAGGCCCACCGACCTGCGATTTCTGCCATTGCGCTGACGACCGATTCGTCGGCGCTGACCGCGTGCGGCAATGACATGGGGTTTGAGGCATTGTTTGAACGGCAAATCGAAGGCTTGGGACGCCAGGGCGATGTGGCTGTGGGTATCTCGACCTCAGGCAACAGTCCCAACGTGTTAAGAGGACTGCGTCGGGCGAGAGCCATGGGGCTGAAGACGGTGGGGCTGACGGGTGGTACGGGAGGTCAGATGCTCAGCCTATGCGACGCCTTGATCGCCGTACCCTCATCAGTCACGGCAAGAATCCAGGAAATGCATATCATGATCGGCCATGTGTTATGCAAGGGACTGGAGCAGCGCCTGGGCCTGGTGTGAGCAACGCATGCAATACGAGACGCTTTTTGCCCTCTTGAACGGATTCCACACGGCGCGCGTGCTCGTGCTCGGTGACGTCATGCTCGATCGGTTCATCTACGGCTCGGTCGACCGGATCTCACCCGAAGCGCCCATACCCGTAGTCAGCGTGGAACGGTCCACGGACATGCCGGGCGGCGCGGCGAACGTGGCACGCAACATTGCCGCGATGGGAGCCCGCGCCATATTGATGGGCGTAGTCGGCGATGACGCTTGGGCTGAGGACCTCCGCACGCAGCTGGCAGCGTCGCCCACGATCGAACCGCGTCTGATCAGGGATGGATCGCGCCCCACGACCATCAAGATGCGTTATGTCGCTGACGGGCAGCAGGTGATGCGCGCGGATTGGGAAAGCCGCGTGCCTCTGTGCACCGCCGTTGAAAGGCGATTGCTCGACGAATTCTCGCTCGCGCTACGCGACGCGGAAGTGATTGTACTTTCCGACTACGCCAAGGGGGTGCTGTCCGATTCGTTGACCCGTGCCGCGATCGACCTTGCGCGACGCGCCGGCAAGACCGTCATCGTGGATCCCAAAGCCAAGAACTTCGCGAGATATCATGGGGCAACCATCCTGACCCCGAACCGGCTGGAGCTACAACTGGCGAGCGGGCGTGAGTGCGTGGCAGACGAAGAGATAGTCGACAGTGCGAAGAGCGTCATCGACCAAGGAGTCTGTGACGTCATGATCGTCACGCGGGGTAAAGACGGGATGTCCGTCATCGCCAGGAACGATCCGGCTGTTCACCTGCCGACCGCGGCCCGCCAAGTCTTCGACGTGTCCGGGGCCGGCGACACGGTGATCGCGGCGATTTCGCTCGCCCTTGCCGCAGGCGGCAAGATCGTTGATGCTTCGGCGTTGGCAAACGTTGCCGCGGGCATCGTGGTGGGCAAGCGCGGTACGGCGACCGTCACCACGGGGGAAATCATTGCGGTGCTGACACCGTTCGACGAACGTACGGATCCTCAAAAGATCTTCTCGCTGGATACCGTGCTGCAACTGGCGCGCAGCTGGCACGAGCAGGGACTGAAAATTGCGTTTGCGAACGGCTGCTTCGATTTGCTGCACCCAGGGCATATTTTTTTGCTGGAGCAAGCTCGCCGCAGTGCGGATCGGCTGATCGTGGGCCTCAACGCCGATCTGTCCATTCGTCGTCTGAAGGGCCCGAACAGGCCAATTCAAAGCGAAGTGGCCCGCGCCACGGTACTTGCGGCCATCAAATCCGTGGACGCTGTCATTATCTTTGCGGAAGACACACCCATTCGATTGATTGAAACACTGGAACCGGACGTGTTGGTCAAAGGGGCCGATTACACGGTGGATACGGTGGTGGGCGCCGATGTAGTCCTGCGCCGCGGCGGCAAAGTACTTCTCGCGGATTTGCTGACGGGCCACAGCACGACTGATACCGTGAAGCGAGTCGCGACGTCCGCCACGTCATGAGCTGTGCACGCCCGGCGGATAGGGTCGTTATCTTGGATCGCGACGGAACTTTGGTGGTTGATCGCGGATATCTGGGTGAACCCGAGGGACTGGAGTTTGAGCCGGGGGCAGCGGAAGGGCTTCGCTGGCTGTATTCCCGCGGATACCGCCTCGTCGTCATCACCAACCAATCCGGCGTCGGCCGAGGGTTTTTTCCGCTCGAACGAGTGGCAGCGATGAATGCCCGCTTGCAAACCATGGTGGAAGACGCCGGTGCGAAGCTCGAGGGCATCTATTTTTGCCCGCATGCACCGGATGCAGGCTGCCCGTGCCGAAAGCCAGCCCTCGGCTTGCTGACCCAAGCAGCTTCCGAATTGGGCTTTGATCCCAGCTGCGCAGTCGTCATCGGGGACAAGGAAACCGACGTTGAATTCGGGCGCCGGGCCGGAGCGAAGACTGTACTGATCGCGGTCAATGCCCCGCTTCCCGGGGCGCGGATCTCGCCGGACATTGTCGCCTCAAACATGCTGCAAGCCGCGCAGGCCGTGCCTTCGCTCTACCCCACTGCCTTTTCGGCCACCTGAGGCGCTGCCTCGCAGTCGATGGCTCCTTGAATTTCCTTTACAACACGTTGCACGCTGATTGCTCGGACCCCGCGTGGTTCATAGATGACGACGTGGCCGCCGCCGAATGGATACCACCGGCGCGGCCGATTGTAATTGCCGAACAGCGCGACGCAACGAATCTGTTGCGATGCAGCTATGTGCATTGGGCCACTATCAAGGCACACTAACAACTTGCACCGCCGCAGCGCCGCAGCGGTTTCGCGCGGCGTCAATAGTCCGCATAGATTCAAAACCGGGCCTGTCCACTGCCCCGCTATCCCATCGCACAACTCTCGCTCATCTCGAGCCCCGACCAAGACCAGGCCGAGCCGGGCATAGCGTGACGCCAGGCTGTTCAGCAGCGATGTCCAGTTATCGATGCCCCAATCCTTGGCGGCAACTTTTGTTCCCGGCGCAATGGCCAACAACGAGTCTGAGGTTTCAATGCTTCCCACCAGGGCATCCGCCTTTGCCAATTCGGACGCAGAAAGCCTCAAATCCCAGTTGGAATGCGAGAGATTCACCGGCACGGCCTTCTGCAAGGTTCGCGCCAGACGCTGCGCCTCGTGTTCCAGTTCCAAACTGTCGGGATCGACCTTGCAGTTACGCAGCTGCCAGTTCCATGGAATGCCGACAATTCTCGGCACACCAACGGCTTTGAAGAATGCGATATCCCGGTACACGGGGGCAGCCGTCGGTCTGTCGACCAGATAAATCATCGCTGCCGGACGAAGCCGTCTGATTTCGCGAGCCAATCTCATCATCGGCCTGACGCCGAAATCGCCGCCGGGATAGTAGATGACTTCATCGACGAGCCCGGTGCCATCGAGGATACTCTCGGCAGACGAGGTCCGCGATGACGTAACGGCGTTGGTGAGCAGGACGCGTCGATGGTTCGAAAATGTCCGTGCGATCCCGTGGAAGCAAGGCAAGGCGACGACGGTATCGCCGATACTGCCGAGCCGGAAGATCAAGACGCAATCTTGGCGGTTGCCGCTCATCCTGAACCTCGTTGAAATATGGCCACTGGCCAAATTACTCGAACCCCTAGACCGGCGCACCGCGTCTTCGCCGCTCCGCCTCCATCACCTTCAGGTCGATAAGCAATTCGTAGGATGCACGCATGCGGGTGAATGCTAAGCCGGCGCGGCCATCGAGAAAACCCAGCCGCAAGACATACAGGTAAAAAAAAATGATCATGGGGCGCATCGGCAAACGATAGACAAGTTGCTTCAAAGCGCGACGCCGCTCGGCCGGATCGGTGCTGAACCAGAATTTGGGAGAAAGCGGCTTCCCGCGCATCTGCATTCCTGCGAGCGCTTCCATGGTCGAATACCGGTTGTGCCGCTCGTACCAATACGCAATTCCCCTGTTGAATGGGTAGTGAGTTAAATGCGCTTTGAGATGCGCGACTTTACCGTCGGCAATAAATTCTTCGTTGACATCTCGCACGACGCGCACGCGACCGAGGCGCACGAGTCTGCCGAACCACGTTGGATAGCCGCTGCTGCGGCGCAGCCAACGGCCGAGAAAGAAGTCCTTGCGGCGCACGCGGAACAACACGGTATCAGAATCTGCATGGGCGACAGCTTCCAGCATTTCGATGACCAAATCGCTCGGCGTGCGCTCGTCGGCATCGATCATCAATACCCACGGATGCTTGTATTGCACGTCCATTAACGCCGCGTTTCTTTGTGCGGCGTAGTTATCGAAAGGGCGCTGAATGAAACGCGCAGCCTTTGACACCGCAATTTCTCGCGTTCGATCGCTGCTGAGGGAATCAAAAACCACGATGTCGTCGCACCAGGCGCAGGAGTCCATGCATTCGGCGAGGTTGATTTCCTCGTTCAATGTGAGGATCAGGACGGAAATCGAAGCCATAAGTGTTTAATGGTACAGGAATGCCCGGTGCCATCCGTTGCCCGCCGGTGTCACCTGTCTGAAACACATTGCCGGTATCTAGGTAGGTCCGCGTCCGCGGCAAGCGCGCGCTGGGTACTCAGGGGATCAATCAATGGGCGTGCAATCGATCGACCCTAAAGCTACAGCGGCCCCCGTGTGGAGATTGTCCTGGAGTCTGGTTTTCGTTGCCGTGGCCATCGGATTGCTGAGCCTTTGGCCGTTTTGGGATGGCCTGCACAAAATGTGGGGCGCATGGGTCGATTCCGCCGAGTACAGTCAAGGCCTGCTGATACCCCTTATCGCGGCGTTCCTGATATGGCAACAAAGGGACCGACTGGAGCGTATACCGTTTACCGGTAGCTGGTGGGGCGTAGCCATGGTTTTGTTGGGCGGCGCCGCGTTGGTGGTGGGGCAGCTCGGCACCGTTTTCACGGTCGTGCAATATGCCTACGTCATTACGCTCTACGGATTGATTTTATCTTTCCTCGGCTGGCCGGCGTTCCGGCTCATCGCCGCCCCCCTGGTGATCCTATTGTTCATGATTCCTTTGCCGGAGTTCGTGTTCGCCAATTTGTCGACAAAGCTGCAATTGCTGTCCTCCCAAATCGGCGTGGGTATCATGCGCTTGTTTGGTGTCAGCGTTTTCCTCGAGGGTAATGTCATCGATCTCGGCGGCTACAAGCTGCAAGTCGCCGAAGCGTGCAGTGGATTGCGATATTTGTTTCCGCTCATGACCTTGGGTTTTTTGATGGCGTATTTTTACAAGGGCGCGCTGTGGAAAAGGCTCGTGCTGTTCCTATCCAGTATCCCGATCACCGTAGCGATGAACAGCCTGCGCGTGGGCGCCATCGGAATCACCGTGGAGCGCTGGGGTATTGAGATGGCCGAGGGCTTCCTGCATGAGTTTCAAGGATGGATGATTTTCATGGTGAGCGCGGCGTTGATGATCGGTGAAATTGCGCTGCTCAACCGATTCGGGCATGAAGCAGGCACCTGGCGTCAGCTCTTCGGAGTAGAATTTCCCGCGCCAACGCCGGCCGGCGCCCCGATTCGGCAACGCAACATGCCGGCGAGTTTCATGGTCGCGGGTGTCTTGCTGCTCGGCTTCATCGCCACGACATTGGTTTTGCCAAGACCTGCCGAGGTTTTTCCGTCGCGCACCCCGTTCGTTGAATTTCCCATGAAATTGGGCGATTGGCGCGGGCAGCGCGAGCCGCTCGAGGGCGTCTATACAGATGCGCTGCAGCTGGATGATTACTTGTTGGCGGACTATGTCGGCCCTTCGGGCGAAGTAGCCAACCTTTACATTGCGTACTACAACTCGCAGCGCAAGGGTGAAGCCGTGCATTCCCCCCGTTCGTGTTTGCCGGGCGGCGGTTGGCAGATGCGCGATTTTGGACAACGTGAATTGACGAATGTGTCGATCAATGGCCGGGCTTTGCGGGTCAATCGCACCGTGATCGAAATGGGGAATCAGCGGCAGCTCGTGTACTACTGGTTTCAGCAGCGCGGTCGCGTGGTGACCAATGAGTTTGCGGTGAAGTGGGATCTGTTCTGGGATGCCCTTACCTTGCATCGTACCGATGGGGCGATGGTAAGGCTCATTACGCCGCTGCCGCCTGCGGCCTCCGAGGCGGGCGCGGACGGTCGTCTGACCCAATTGGCGTCCAGAATCGCGCCCGATCTACCCCGCTTTGTGCCGAACTAGCCATGCAATATGTCTTGCCCTTTATCTTGGGAATGTTGGTCACCATGGTGTGGCTTCCGGTGCTCGCGAGGGTCGCAGACAAGTGGCTGATTGTCGATAACCCGGGCCACCGGAAAGTTCATTCAGTGCCGATCCCGCGGGTCGGGGGCGTTGCGATGGCGCTCGGTGTATTCGTCGCCGCGCCATTGACGATCCCCTTGCAGAGCGCGGATCGCTGGTTCTTGGCGGCGGCCGCAATCCTGGTCGCTTTCGGCGTGCTGGATGACCGCTTTGATTTGGATTACCGGGTCAAGTTGATCGGCCAGTTGGTGGCGGTCAACATCGTGGTGCTGGCGGGGGATGCGCGCATCCAAACCATCGCCTTGGACGATCGTCTGTGGCTGCCCGGGTGGGTGTCCTTGCCGCTTACGGTGCTCTTTTTGGTCGGTGTGACCAACGCGGTCAATTTGGCTGATGGTCTCGACGGTTTGGCGGGCGGCACCACGTTTTTGTGTCTATGCGCGCTCGCGCTGTTGTCGAGCATCGGGGTTCCTGGCTCTTCGACTGCCTTGGCGCTCGCGTTCGCCGGTGCCGTGTTGGGCTTCTTGCGATTCAATACGTACCCCGCCAGCGTGTTCATGGGTGACGCCGGAAGTCAATTGCTGGGCTTCAGCATTGGCGTGTTGAGTATTCGGGCCACACAAAGTGTCTCGAGCGAGATCAGCGCGGCAATCCCGATTTTGCTGCTGGCAGTGCCGATTCTCGATACGTTGAGCGTTATGGTGCAGCGCATCGGTGAAGGCCGCTCGCCGTTCAGTCCCGACCAGAATCATATCCATCACAAGCTGCTCGCCTTGGGTTTCGACCACCACGAAGCGGTGATGGTGATTTACGTCGTGCAGGGCGCGTTGTTCGTCGTCGCCTATTTGTTACGGTATGAATCGGACGTCGTGATTCTCGGCTTCGTGGGGGCCTTTTTTGTGGCAACTATCACCGCTTTGCAAATCGCGGCGCGCACCGGCTGGCGATTTCGAGACGCGGGCAAAAGCCCCGACGATTCGCCACTGCCGCGCTTGCTAAACGTCATGCAGCATCCTGGTGCCATCCCACGTGTGTCGTACTTGGCACTTACGGGAGCCATCGGGACCTACGCGGCGCTCATCGTGATTGAAACGGCCACGCTCAGCAGTGACTTCAGAATCCTGATCAGCGCTCTGCTGGCGGTGATCGTTGTATGCGCTGCGGTGCTGCGCATCGCCCCCTTGAACGTCGTGGAAAAGGCGGCGCTCTATGTTACAGCGACCGTACTCGTCTATCTCGATGCGGTTGTTCTTCCCGCAAACCACATTCTGTCGGTCCTCGGCTGGGTCGCCGTAGCGGTTGCCGCAGTGGCCACTGCAGTACGGTTGCGCCTTTACAACGATCGGCGCTTTCAGCTGACGCCGCTCGATCTGATCGTGCTCTTTATGGCCTTGGTCGTGCCCAGCCTGCCCACATTGCATTTGCCGAACGGGGGTGCGCTGGCGATCGCGAAACTCGTCATTTTGTTCTACGCGATCGAGATGCTGGTCAGCCGATCGGAACGCCGGGCGGTTTGGGTGCGAATTGCGGCGGCCACTGTGTTGGCGGGCCTTGCGGTGCGGCCGTTCGCGACTTTATAGCCGTGTCACGCGGACGTCATTTACCGCTCTTATACTCCCCTCCGCTTCGATGACCCTGGGATTTTCCAATGGCTGTGTGTTTTTTGAAGATCCGCACTTGGTTGCCGGTGGTGTGTCTTGCCGCAGTCGCGGTTGCCGGCTGCAGCGGAGCGGAGTCTCGCAAAGCGAAGCATCTGGAAAAGGGTCAGACGTTTCTTGCCGCGGGGAATTACGAGAAGGCGCGCGTTGAATTTCGCAACGCCCTGCAAATTGCGCCGACCGACAGCGATGCACGCTTCGAAAACGGCGTGGTCGATGAAAAATTGGGTAATATTCGCGAGGCCGCGCAATTCTATCAGGGTGCGATCGACACCAACGCGGATAACATCCGCGCACGTGCGAGCTTGGGACGCTTATATTTATTTGCCGGCGCGCCCGACAAAGCGCTGGTGACGGTCAAGCCCTCCTTGGACAAACACCCGGACGATCCCAGCCTGCTCACCATACGTGCAGCGGCGCGCATTCAGCTCAAAGACGAAAGCGATGCTTTGAAAGACGCCGAACGCGCGGTTCAACTCGCGCCGAATAGTGAAGATGCCGTTGCTGTTCTCGCCGGAATTTACAAAGCGCAGGGCCAGTCCGCGAAAGCGCAATCACTGCTGCAAGAGGCCATCAAGAGGAATCCGGGCACGGTGGATTTGCGTCTGACGCTGGCGCAGCTCGATGCTAGTCTTGGTCAAGAGGCCGAGGTCGAAGGCTTGCTGGTCGATCTCGTGCGAATTCAGCCGAATGAGAAATCTCATCGCTTGCGCTTGGCGCAATTCTACGCCCGCAACAATCATGTCGATGAGGCCGAGCGCGTGCTGCGCGAGGGAGTGAAAGCGCTTCCGGAAGAACGCGACCTGAAGACGGCACTCGTGGATTTCCTCGCCGTGCGTCGCAGTCGCGAGGTGGCGGAGCATGAACTCAATACCTTGATCGCTGCGAGCCCGAAAGACTATGGTCTTCGATTCGTGCAGGCACAGTTCTACGAGCAGGGGAGGGAATATCCGAAGGCGGAAGCGGTGTACAAGCAGGTCATTGCCGCGGCGGAACTGGATGACGCGGGTTTGACGGCGCGCAACCGCCTGGCGGCTCTGCGAGTCCAATCCAACGATATTCCGGGCGCGGAAAAGCTCATTGCAGAAGTGTTGGCGAAGAGTCCGCGGGATAACGATGCGCTAATTTTGCGGGGAAATCTTGCCTTGGTCCAGCATGATCCGCGCGGCGCGATCGCCGACTTGCGTTCGGTGTTGCGCGATCAACCGAACGCCATCGGCGTCATGCGGGCCCTGGCCCGCGCGCATCTGGCCAATGGCGAACCCGCGTTGGCTGAAGAGACCATGCGCCGGGCCGTCGATGTAAACCCCAAGGATCCCGGCGCGCGCCTCGATTTGGCACAGTTGCTGGGCGAGCTGGGTAAACCGGACCAAGCGAAGCCGGTCATCGACGAACTGGTCAAACAGCAACCAAACAATCTACAAGCGCTCGATGCGCAATTCAAGATTGCGATGGCCATGAAGGACCTGATGACCGCCAAGTCCGCTGCGGATGCGATTGTCGCCACCCAACCGAAAGCGGGTATCGGTTATTTCTACGAAGGCAAGGTGGCGGAGGCGAATAAGCGTCCAGAAGATGCCTTGCGCCTTTATTCGACAGCGCTCGAGTTACAACCAGAGACAGCTGAGCCGATGGCAGCCGTCACTCAGGTGTTGGTGGCGCTGAAGCGGACCCCGGAGGCGCTCAAGCGTCTGGACGATATCATCGCGCGCGATCCGAAAATTGCATTGGCGACCAATATAAAAGGCGAAGTTTTGCTGTCCACGCACGACGCGGCGGACGCAGCTGTGGCGTTCAAGATTGCGATCGAGCGCGCGCCGAAATGGTCGATTCCGTATCGTAACCTTGCCGTTGCGCAATTGAACAACAAGGACCCGAATGGAGCCATCGCTACCTTGCAGGCGGGTATTGGTAAGGTTGCGGATCCTCAGGTGCTGGAGACGGAACTCGCGCTGCTCGATGAGCGTTTAGGCAAGTCTGACGATGCAATACAAGTATATGAGGCGGCGCTGCGGCGCGACCCGAAGTCGGATGTAGCCAGCAATAACCTGGCGATGTTATTGGTCACCTACAAAAAAGATCCGGCCAGCCTCGAGCGAGCCAAGGAACTGTCGGCGCGATTCGCGTCGTCCGCCAACCCTAGTTTTCTCGATACATACGGCTGGGTGCTTTATAAGCGGGGGGAGGCCGCCGCGGCCGTGTCGGTGCTGCAGACCGTTTTGGCAAAAACATCGGAATCACCGGTCTCCTTATATCACCTGGGTATGGCCGAGGCCCTTGCCGGTCAGCCGGAGGCCGCTCGCGACAGCCTCACGCGCTCGCTGCAGTCCGGTAAGAACTTCTCCGGCATGGATGAAGCCAAAGCCACGCTTGACAAACTCGCCAAAGGCGCTGCGTCGAATACTGCACCGTCGAAATCATAAGATTTACAAAGAGGCACTTTTGTATGCGTAGTTCGTCAGCGAAGCTCGTGCTGAACGCAACGTTGACCTGCGCTTGTCTCGTAGGAGCAGCACGCGCCGACGTGCTCTTGGATCAAACCTCGCTGGTCGGATTGCCGGGCGTGGCGGTGCCGCAGGAATTTTCGTTCACGGCAACTACCGCGCAGAAATTGACGCTCACGCTGACGGATTTACAGCAACCCGCCGCCTTTAGCTCGCTGGAGGTCGCCGTGACCTTGGGCGATGCGCTGGTTGGAATCGCTACGGTCGATGTGACGAAGCCCAGCCCCACCTTGGCCATACCCGCCGCCGCGGGGAATTACACACTGCATGTGATCGGCGTGCCGAATGCCGCCCAAGGTATCGGCAGTTTTGGTGTTTGTGTCGCGCCGGCCACCAGCGCGGCGAGCTGCATCGCCGCGTATTCATTCTCCGGCAATATTACGACTCCCGCGACCGCATCATCGACAGGCACGTCGACGTTGAACACGAACTTCACTTCGACCGTCGCCGGCAGTTACACCGTGACCCTGACGGACGACGCATTTCCGGTGGCCTTGAATTCGGTGTCGGCTGGAGTTTTCCAGGGCAGCACGCCGATCATGGTCAATATTCCCGCCGGAACGCCCACTCCGATCACTCTCGCGCCGGGAACGTCGTATCAATTGCTGGTCGCCGCGATTGCCAGCACGGCGACTCCAGCCGGTCTCTACGGTATACGCATTACCGACCCGACTGGAGCGGCGGTCTTCGATCGCACCTTGCCGGTGGGAACGCTGCCGGGCTCTACCACAGTCGACAATACGGCGGCGCAAGGTTTGAGCTTAAGTTTGACCGATTACGCCTATCCCGCGGCGCTTGCCAGCGTGGGCGTCGCCGTCACTGAAGGGTCCACGGCCCTGGCGGCCCTCACCGCGCCGGGCACGGCCACCAATTTCATGGCAGCGGCAGGCAGTGTCGAGATTTGGCAATACGCGGTGGCAGGCGCGCAGCCGGGCACCTACGATGTAGGCCTCTCGGTTTATCAGTCGAGTCCGACCGATTATTTGCTGTCGACCACCCAAGTGGTCAACCCCAGCGGCTCGTCAGCGACGAGCTTTGCGTTCGTCGCGACCCTGACCTCGGCGGGAACCTACAATCTCGTTGTCAACGATTTTCAGTTTCCGGGCTCTTTGCAGGCGATCAGCTACACCGTTGCACAGAACGGCACGGTCCTGCCGACGACGAGCGGTCAGTTCACGGCCCAACAGGGTGCGGTGGTCGTGCTCGTCAATGTCACGCCGCCGGCCAGCGGCACCGGTATTTTTGGCGTCACGGTGCAGAGCACGATCAGCGGGGCTGTCCCCGTGCTGGACCAAACCCAAGCGGTCGGCGGAATATTCAACACCGACGTGATCAATTTGGGTACATCCGGCAATTACGATACAACTCTGGCCGACCTCGGGTTTCCGCAAAACTTCCAAGAGTTAGCAGTCGTCGTCTCGCAGAACAGCCAGGTACTCGGCAAGATTTACGGCGGGGGAACATTCCAGTTTACCGCCCCGCCGGGCAAATACGAGGTAAGCTTGGTCGCTACCCCTAGCTCGCAGACCGTCTCTCCACCGAGCTTGCAGAACTACGGCTTGTATTCGCTGAATGTGGCTTCAGCCCCGCCTGCGGTCACATTGAAGGCGAGCGCCGCATCGGTGACCGCGGGGGGTACGGTCACGCTGACCTGGAGCAGTCAAGACGCAACTGCTTGCACAGCGAGCGGCGGCACAGGCTGGACGGGGAGTCAGATGACTAGCGGCAGCTTGGCCGTGGCCGTCAGCGCCACTGAGACTCTGACCTTGACGTGCACCGGCCCCGGCGGCTCAGCGACTCAGTCGGTCACCGTGACGGCAACACCCGCGTCCTCCGGATCGGGCGGCGGCGGAGCCATCGATCTCGCGTCGATCCTCGCTCTAATAGGCTTGTGGACTGCGTCCTGGATCCGTCACCAGCGGGGATTGCAGCGCTGAGGCTGAACGCCGGCGCAATTACGACCGCAGAGCCACACCACCGTCTATGCCGAAAGTTGCCTGGCTGTGCCGAGCGATAATCAGTTTTGTTTGCGAAGCGCCATGCATCATCGGCAGGGTCGCGGGATTCGGCAGCGGCGGCTCTGCGCTCTTGCGCTGCCGCCATAGCATGACGCCGAGAGTCAGCAAAAAACTCACCAATATCATTATTGCGATTGAAAGGTTTTGAAAGCTCCTGGGCGGCTGGTTTGCGGCCCGGACGCTTCGCGCCTTTTGCACTTTGGCGCGCGAGTAACTCTGATTGTCGCCGTGCTGACCTAAGGCATTGTACTCGGCGAGCTGCATATTGGCTGCGGCGGCCAGGTTACGCAAATCGTTTACGCCGCGCTCCTCCGATTTCGGTTGCGGCTGAGTGACAACCACCTTTGAATCAACGCTGTCAGTCAGCGGTTTGTCGTCAACCGCCGCAGTGGAACGCTCGTCGCCGGTTCGTCGCGGTATTTCGGCAAAGCCGATGCCGCCGCCTGCATAGCTCAGCATGAAGGCCAATATCGGCAGCTGCTCCGAAGGCGGCAGAGCCTCGAATCTCTTCAGAGCAGAATCGAAGCTCACATTGGCATCGATGGGATCGAATCGCTGCATATCGACTGCTTTGATCTCTACGAGGGACTGACCAATGGATCCTACGTAGGGCGTGAGAAATTTTTATGACAGCAACGAACCCCGACCGCCGATCACGGGAACGACGGACGGTTTGTCGAGGCGGGACCCTTGCTGCGAAAATCATACAATGAAATGCAGCTATCATTCGGGCTACCACGTCGCGCTACCGACCGGGCACCCCTTTCCCATCTCCAAGTATCCGTTACTCAGGGATCAGCTCTTGGCGGAGGGCATGCTTGCAACCGGCGACCTCCTCGAGCCCGAGCCGGTCGACTTGGAAACTCTCCGCCTCGTGCACACGCGCGAGTATCTCGAGAAGCTCGAGTCGTCCGGGCTCTCGAGCGCGGAACAACGGCGGCTCGGCCTGCCCTGGTCAGAGGCGCTTTGGCGGCGTACGCGCCTTGCCTCGGGCGGGACCTTGTTGGCTGCACGTGCGGCAATCGCGAATGGGCTTGCCGGCAATCTGGCCGGCGGCACGCATCATGCGTTCGCCGATCATGGCGAAGGATTTTGTGTTGTAAATGACGTGGCGATCGCTGCCGCCAAGCTGCGCGCCGAAGGCGCCATTGAGCGCGCGGCCGTCATCGATCTCGATGTGCACCAGGGCAATGGTACGGCGGCGATCTTCGAGAACGTCGATGAAGTGTTCACATTCTCGATGCACGGGGAGCGCAATTATCCGCTCGCGAAGATGCGCTCCAATCTGGATGTGCCGTTGCGGGACGGCGCGAGCGACGTCGAATACCTCGACACCTTGCAGCGGCATGTGCCGAATGTTCTCGAGCGCTCGGCCCCGGACATCGCCTTCTATCTGGCCGGCGTGGATGTTGCCGCAGGCGACCGCTACGGGAGGTTGGCGCTCACGGAAGACGGCATCCAGCGGCGCGATCGCCTGGTCATCGAGGCGGTGCGCAGCCGCGGCATTGCGCTGGTGATCGTACTCGCCGGCGGCTACGCGGCGACGCGCGCGCGCACCGCCGAACTGCACGCGCACGCGTTTCGCGAAGCGGCGGCGTACGAGCGTCGAATGTGTCCGTGACGTCATCGCAGGTGCAAAGCGCTTCATATTTGCAAAAGACCGAACTCTGACGTATAGTTTTATACGAATCTATACGTCAGGTGATGCATATGCAGACCAAATTGACTTTACGCCTCGAACAGCAACTGATCCTGCGTGCGAAGCGCTATGCTCGGCGCTCTGGCAAGAGTCTATCGGAACTGGTCGCCGACTTATTCAGCCGACTGAACAGCGGCGATGAACCGCCGTCCCGTGAGCTTACGCCCGCCGTGCGATCGTTGGCGGGCGCGCTGTCCGGCCGCCGCCCATCCAGCCGGGCTGATTACCGTAAGCATCTGGACGAGAAACATCGCTGACGCCGCCCCGATGCGGGTTCTGTTCGATACCAATGTGATTCTTGACGTACTTTGGGCGCGGGCGCCGCACGCCGAGTCTGCGGTAGCATTGCTGGATCACGTGGCGCGGAAGGAACTGGACGCATTGCTGTGCGCCACCAGCGTTACAACGATCTTCTATCTCGTCGAGAAGGCCTCCGAGGCCGCCGAGGCGCGACGGCATATCGCGACACTGTTGGATATCTTCGACATCGCTGCAGTCACGCGATCGGCTCTTGCGGATGCGTTGGAGCTTCAATTCAAAGATTACGAGGACGCAGTGCTGCATGAAGCCGCGCGACATGCGGGGGCCACTGCGATTGTGACTCGCAATCCAAAGGATTTCACGGCCGCGAAGCTCCGACTGTATCAGCCCGCTGAATTGCTGAAACTCCTAGACGCGGCCCGATAGGGTGGGTTTAGAAGCAAATACCCAGCCGCCGATATAGATCCGCCAGCAGCCAGAGCGGCCCGATCAACAAGAACTGAACGTCCTTGAAAAAGGATGGACGCCTAGATTACGGGCACGCAGATCCAGTGCAACGCCTTGTTGGTTGGATTGCGGTGACTGACACCGTAATCGTCCAGCCATGCAGCGGCTGTGCGCATGAGTGCGGAATCAACGTCCGTAGAACGCAGTCAAACTGGCGGATGCCAGTTTGTTGGCGCCGATCGTGAAGCCGACCATGGCGGCGCTCGCGTCGGCCGGCACGTTGAGCTTGTCGGTCTTGAGCGCGTACACCGTGAAAATGTAGCGATGCGGCTTGTTACCCTTGGGCGGGCAAGGACCGCCGTAGCCCGAGCTGCCGAAATCGGTGCGGCCCTGCACCGCGTCCGCGGGCAATTTCCCGCCGGCGTTGCCCGCGCCCTGTGCCAATTCGGTAACCGACGCCGGGATATCAAAGACCACCCAGTGCCACCAGCCCGAGCCGGTCGGCGCATCGGGGTCGTACACGGTCAAGGCGAAGCTCTTGGTGGCGCTCGGTGCGCCGCTCCACTTAAGCGGCGGTGAGATGTTCTTGCCGCTGCAGCCAAAGCCGTTGAAGACCTGATCGTTGCCGAGCGTACTGTTCGGTGCTACCACCGGGCTCTGGAGCTTGAATGAGCCGTCGGCCGCCACGGCGCCCAACGCAGCGATCAGCGCGATGCTTGCAGTGCCGGCGGCCTTGCGCGCTGGGTGAAGCGCCCCGTGAGACCTCATCAGGCCGCTGCCACCATCAACCCCTTGAGCTTGCTGATGGCGTTGGATTCAACCTGCCGCACGCGCTCCGCGGAAATGCCGTACTCGTCCGCGAGTTCGTGCAAGGTGGCCTTGTTGTCCGTCATCCAGCGCCGCTTCAAGATGCTGCGGCTGCGCTCATCGAGCCTTTCGAGCGCGATGCTCAGCCGATCGCTGGAATCTTCCTCCCATTCCTCGCGCTCCACTTCGACGGCGGGGTCCGCGTTGCTGGCCGGTAAGTACATGGCCGGGGAGTAGCTTTCCTCCTCGTCGCTTTCCGGGGTCGGATCGAAGGACATATCACGCGCCGAGAGCCGCTGCTCCATTTCGCGCACGTCGCTCACTTCGACCCCCAAATCGCGCGCCACCGCCCGCGTTTCCTCTTCGGACAGCCACGCCAAGTTCTTCTTCATCCGGCGCAGATTGAAGAACAGCTTGCGCTGCGACTTCGTGGTGGCGACCTTGACCAGCCGCCAGTTGCGCAGCACGTATTCATGGATTTCGGCGCGAATCCAATGCACGGCGAAGGACACCAGACGCACGCCGACTGCGGGGTCGAAGCGCTTCACCGCCTTCATGAGACCCACATTGCCCTCTTGCACCAGATCGCCCATGGGCAGGCCGTAACCCAGATAGCCGCGCGCGATGTGCACGACGAATCGCAGGTGCGAAAGCACCAGCTGCCGCGCAGCGTCCAAATCCGCTTCCGCGCGAAAGCGAGTGGCCAAAGCCATCTCGTCGTCCTTCGATAGAACCGGAATCTGTGAAACGCGGTCGATATAGGCATCGAGGCTCCCGACGGGGCCAGCGAATACCAAACCCATTTGTTTAGCGACCAAAGCGGAAGTCATCTACAGGAACCTCCTGGCAAAGCGTCCAGTGTTAAAAGGGATGAGGGCGATCATAGCACTCCTTAGCTTAGAGTGCTAACGAAACCCAGAGTTCATCGTCCTCCAAAGCCACTAAAAACAATGACTTACTGGGGTTCAAGGCGCGCCTAGGTAGGCTCAACGGCGCGGATATGGCGCGTCGCCGCAAGCCAGGAACCGAGCCATCCCAAGCCGATCGCCGCCCCCAAAAGGCGTACCGCAGACAGCCACCCTAAGCCACGCAGCTGAAACTCGCTGCCATACAACCCGGCCAGATGCTCGACCGGGCGGGCGAGTATCGCAACGGCGAGTGCAACCACCACCACGGCGCCTAACCCGCCACCCAGACCGTACCAGATGCCGCTGTAGAGAAAGGGCCGCCGCGCAAACCCATCGGTCGCACCCACTAATTTCATGACCTCGATTTCGGCCCGACGGTTCAATATATCCAAGCGGATGGTGTTGCCGACGACGAGCACTACGCCGAGCCCCAACAGTGCGCCGGTGAGCCAGACGACGCGCCTCAGGACGTCCAACATCGCATTCAAGCGCTGTACCCATTCGGTGTCGAGCTGCACCGTGTCCACGTCGGGCATTGCCGCGATCGCTGTCTTGAGCGCGCCCGTCCCCTCGGGCGTACTCGCTGTCAGGGTCGGGGTGACGGCCAAGGTATCGGGGAGTGGGTTGTCGGTCAGTGCATCGAGCGCCTCGCCAAATCCGGACGCGGCGCGAAAATCTGCAAGGGCCTGCTCGGCGGTGATGACACGGACCGCGGCCACGTCCTCGCGGGCGCGCAATTGCTTCGCCAAACCCTGTGCGCGCTCGCTGCCTGCCTTCTTGTCGAGGTAAACCGACAAATCGAACGTTTGGTTCCAATGGGCGGTGGCCGCGCGCGTATTTTGCAACAGCACGTTGAGAAACAACGGCAGGGCCAGCGCCACCGCGATGACGGCCACGGTCATCCCAGTCGCCAGAGGATGCTGCACGATGCGGCCCAAGGAGCCGACCAGAGTCTGCGCGTGGCGGGCCAGCCAGGCTTGCACAGTGCCAATCATCTCAAGAGACGGCGCTTACCCGAAGGGATGCGCCGGTTTGCGCGCTCACCCGACCCTCGTCGAGGACGATGCGCCGCGCGGCGAACCGATCGATCAAGTGCACATCGTGGGTCGCGATCACGACCGTCACGCCCACCTCATTGAAGCGCTTGAACAATTGCATGATCTCGAGCGCGAGATCGGGATCCAAGTTGCCGGTCGGCTCATCCGCGATCAGGAGCCTCGGCTTGGCGACCACGGCGCGCGCGATGCCCACGCGCTGCTGCTCGCCGGTCGAGAGTTCGAGCGGCCGGCACTTTTCCTTGGTCAGCAAGCCGACTTGGTCGAGCGCTGCGCGAACGCGCTTATCGATCTCGCGCTTCGGGACGCCGGCGATGATCAGAGGCAGCGCGACGTTGTCGGCGACGGGGCGGTCATGCAGCAGTTTATGATCCTGAAAGACCACACCGATTTGCCGGCGAAACTGCGGGATGCCGCGCGCCTTGACGGAAGCGGTGTTTTGGCCTTTGATGAAGACCTGGCCGCGGGTCGGCCGTTCGATGAGCGCGATCAACTTCAAGACGCTGCTCTTGCCGGCGCCCGAATGACCCGTCAAAAAGGCAAGTTCGCCCGAGTCGATTTTGAACGACACGCCGGCCAAGGCCTCGCGCCCGTTGGGGTAGCGCTTGTGAACCTGATCGAAGCGAATCATGCCGGCCGGCGATCCGGGGAACGGCCATCCGCGCGGCCCTCTGCGGCCGGATCTCCCGGCGCCTCGTCGGGCCCCGATTTCAGCAGGGCGGAGACGAATTCCGCGGCGTTGAATACCCCGAAATCCTCGCTCTCCTCGCCGACCCCGACGAACCGTATGGGGATATTGAGCTTCTGTGCGATGGCAAGCACGACGCCACCCTTGGCGGTGCCGTCGAGCTTGGTGACCACCAGGCCGGTGACTCCCAAACCCTTATTGAATTGCTCGGCCTGCGCCACGGCGTTCTGCCCGATGGTGCCGTCGAGCACCAGCAGCACTTCATGCGGCGCACCGGGGTCGAGCCGCGCGAGCACGCGCTTGATTTTCTTCAGTTCATCCATGAGATGCGCTTGAGTGTGCAGTCGCCCGGCGGTATCGGCGATCAGCACGTCGATATGCCGCGCCCGCGCCGCCTGCAAGCCGTCGAAGACGACCGACGCCGGCTCGGCACCCGCTTGGCCGGCGATGATCGGTACCCGATTGCGCTCCGCCCAAATCTGCAGCTGCTCGCGCGCCGCGGCGCGAAAAGTATCCCCGGCCGCGAGCATGACGCTGCGTCCTTCGGCGAGGAGCCGATGCGCCAGTTTGCCGATGCTGGTCGTCTTGCCGGCGCCGTTGATGCCGACGACCAGAATGACATAGGGCTTGATCTTGGGGTCAACCACGAGCGCGCGTTCGACGGGCTTTAGGATCTCGACCATCGCCTCGCCCAAGGCTTTGAGCAATGCATCGACGTCGTTGAGCTCCTTGCGGTCGACACGCTGCCGCAGTCCTTCGAGAATGCGCGTGCTCGCCTCCACGCCCACATCGGCGCTGATCAGCCGGGTCTCGAGGTCGTCCAAAATTTCCGCATCGATCTTGCGGCCCGGCAACAATTCCTTGAGGTCGGTGGTGAGCCACGCGGGCCCCACATTCAGCTTGGCGCGCAGCCGCTTGAAGAAGCCGCGGACGCCGGACTTGTCGGCTTCGTTCGTCATATCTCAAAGCTTAGCAGAGCGGCCAAGCTCCGCAGGGTATGATGTGCGCGGTGACTACCCCCAAAGCCGATAAGCCGGCGCCGGGCAACCGCAACTTCGTGCGCATCATCGGCGGCGGTTGGCGCGGCCGGCGCGTGAGTTTCCCCGACGCGCCCGGACTGCGGCCCACTCCGGACCGTGTTCGCGAGACCTTGTTCAATTGGCTGCAGCATTCCATTGTGGACACCCGCTGCCTGGATTTGTTTGCCGGCTCGGGCGCGCTCGGGCTCGAAGCCCTATCGCGCGGCGCGAAGGAAGTGGTGTTCGTCGAGCAGGCAGGGATCGCCGCGCGCGCCTTGCAGGCCGAGCTGAAGCGTCTGGGCGGCAGCGCAAAGGCGCGGGTCGTGGAGGGGGGAGCGGCGCGCTTTTTGCGCAGCGGCGGCGAGCCCTTTGATGTGGTATTTCTCGACCCGCCGTTCGGCCGCGGCGCGCTTAAGGAATATGTTCCATTGGTCGAGGCCGGCGGGTGGGTGAAAATCGGCGGCTTGGTGTACCTGGAAAACGAACGGACGGCCGGTGTGCCCGCGCTGCCCCCGTTCTGGGAACTGCTCAAATCGAAGTTCGCGGGCGAGGTGGGGTATCATCTGGCGCGTGTCACTGCTCGGCATGGCGTCACCGTCCGGCAAGGGGATAATGAATAAGCGAACCGCTGTCTATCCGGGAACCTTCGATCCGATCACCAACGGGCACCACGATTTGGTGCGCCGCGCCGCCAGCATCTTCGATCGCTTGGTCGTCGCCATTGCCGCCAATCCGAACAAGGCACCGATGTTCTCGCTCGAGCAGCGCGTGGAGATGGCGCGCCGCGTGCTCGTCGATGTGCAGAATGTCGAAGTGAAGGGCTACGCGGGTCTTACTGTCGACTTTGCGAAAGCCAACGGTCTGGCGGTGATCGTGCGCGGCTTGCGCGCCGTATCGGACTTCGAATTTGAGTTTCAGTTGGCCAACATGAGCCGGCATCTCACACCTGAAATCGAATCCGTGTTCATGACTCCGCAAGAACAGTACACCTTCATCTCCTCGACGCTGGTCCGCGAAATCGCGGTGCTCGGCGGTAATGTGTCTGAGTTCGTGCACCCCATCGTCGAAGTCGAATTGAAGCGGCACCGCAAGCCTTGACGGATTCAGCCGCAGCGCCGCGCTCGCCAAGCGCAGCGGCGCGCTCGCGTCGAGTGCTCGCCGCCGCGTGGATCGTGGCGCTGGTCGCGGGATCGCCGCTATCGCTCGGGCGTGACTCGCCTAGTGCACAAACTCCGCCACCGCCGTCCCGTCCTGCCGCAGCCGATGTCAGCCGCGCGCCCGCGCGCCTTCCTGCGGCCGCGCACAAGGGGGCCGTTGCGAGCGCCTATCCGCTGGCGAGTGAAGCCGGCCAAGAGGTGCTCGCCAAGGGCGGCAATGCATTCGACGCCGCGGTCGCGGTGTCGGCGGCATTGGCGGTGGTTGAGCCCACCAGCTCGGGTCTCGGCGGGGGCGGGTTTTATCTGCTGCACCGCCAGTCCGACGGCCTCGAGACCATGCTCGATGCACGCGAAAAGGCCCCCGGGGCCGCCACACGCGACATGTACTTGGACAAGGCCGGCAACCCCATTGCCCGCGCCTCGATCGACGGGCCCTTGGCGGCGGCAATTCCCGGCGAGCCCGCGGCGTTCGATTACTTGGCCCGCAAGTTCGGGAAATTGCCGCTGAAGGAAAGTCTGCGGCCCGCGATCCGCCTGGCGCGCGAGGGCTTTCCGCTGTACGCGCGCATGCAAGCGGCCATTCGCTTCAAGCGCGCGTTGCTGCTGCGCTCGCCCGAGGCGGCCAAGGTGTTCTTGACCGCCGAAGGCGAGGTGCCGGAGCTCGGCGCACCGATCAAACAGCCCGATTTGGCGGTCACGCTCGAGGCCATTGCGGCCGAAGGCGCCAGGGGATTCTATGGCGGGCGCGTGGCTGCGGATTTGGTGAGCGGCGTGCGCGCGGGCGGCGGCATTTGGACGCTTGCGGACCTCGCCGCGTATCGAGTCGTCGAGCGCAAACCGCTGGTCGGCGACTACCACGGCGCGCGCATCGTATCCGCATCGCCACCCTCCTCGGGCGGCGTTGCGCTGCTCGATGCGCTCAACATCTTGGCGGGCTTCGATCTCGAGCGGGTCGATTCCGCCACCCGCAAGCACCTCATTGTCGAAGCCATGCGCCGCGCGTACCGCGACCGGGCGGTGTACCTGGGAGACCCGGATTTCGTCAAAATGCCGCTTGCTCAGCTCACCAGCGAAGACTACGCGGCGGGCCAGCGCTCCAGCATTCGCCCCGACAAGGCGATGCCGAGCGATCTGTTGCCGGGCGTGGAGTCCGCGCCCGTGGGGCTGCGAACGACGCATTTCTCGGTCCTGGATGCCAGCGGTAATCGCGTCGCAGGCACGATATCCGTCAATCTGTTTTTCGGTACCGGTGAGATGGTTCCAAGAACCGGTGTGCTGCTCAACAACACCATGGACGATTTCTCCATCAAGCCAAGCACGCCGAATGTGTTCGGCTTGGTGGGCAATGCGCAGAACGACATCGAGCCGAATAAGCGTCCCCTGTCCAGCATGACCCCCACCTTTGTGGAAACGCCGCAGGGCTTGATGATCGTCGGCACCCCCGGCGGCAGCTACATCATCAGCATGGTGCTCCTGGGCACGCTCGACTACCTCGATGGAAGGGGTGCGGCGGAGATCGTGAAAGACCCGCGCTACCACCATCAATACCTGCCGGACGTGGTCGAGTACGAAAAGGGTGCGCTGGCGGAGAGCGAGATCACTCAACTCGAGGGCATGGGCCACAAGCTCGAACAAGGCAGCCGGCTGTGGGGCAACATGCAGGTGATCACGTGGGACTATGCCAGCGGCAAGGTTGAGGCGGCCGCGGATCCCCGCGGCGAGGGCGAGGGGCTGGTGTATTAGATTAGCCGGGGACGGGGCCGGACGGGAACTGGGGTTCGGCCGGCGGCGCTCAGCGCTGGCAGGTGGCACACCAATAGGTCGTTCGCTGGCCCTGCACGAATTGCTTCACGGGCGACTTACACACGCGGCACGGCTGTTTGGCCCGTTCATACACGAATAGCTGCTGCCGGAAATACCCCGGTGTTCCGTCGGCGTTGACGTAGTCCCTGAGCGTGGTGCCGCCGATGTGAATGGCTTCGGCAAGCACGTCCTTGATAGCCTGCGTCAGGGCCTGCGCCTGTGCTCGGCTGAGGCGGCGCGCGGCGCGGCGCGGCGCGATACGTGCGCGAAACAAGGCTTCGCTCGCGTAGATGTTGCCGACCCCCACGACGACTTGCGAGTTCATGATGAGTTGCTTGACGGCGCCCGCGCGTTTGCGTGTGGCGCGGTACAGGTACTCCCCGTCGAACTCATCGCTCAGCGGCTCCGGCGCGAGCTTGGCCAGCAGCGGGTGCGCTTGCGGGTCCCTTTCCGTCCAATGGACGCTGCCGAAGCGGCGCGGGTCGTGGAAGCGCAATACCTGCCCCGTGTCGAGAACAAGATCCCAATGATCGTGTGGGCGCGGCGGCACACCGGCGGTGAGCAGCACCAAGCTCCCCGACATGCCGAGATGCAGGATCAAAGTGCCGGCATCGAGTGTGATCAAAATGTATTTGGCGCGCCGCTCAATGCGGCGCACGGTCTGATTGCGTAGCGCCGATTCGAAGTTCGCGGGGATCGGCCAGCGCAGCCGACGTTCGCGCACGACGACGTCGATGATGCGCCGCTCGAGCAGGCCGGGGGCGATGCCTCGGCGGGTGGTTTCTACTTCAGGAAGCTCAGGCAGGAGCTACTTGATCTTCGATTCTTTGTAGGTGACGTGCTTGCGCACGACCGGATCGAATTTCTTGGTCTCCATCTTGTCCGGATGCAGACGCTTGTTCTTCGTCGTTGTGTAGTAGTGCCCGGTACCCGCCGATGAGACTAGCTTGATTTTATCGCGCATGGGGAATGCTCCTTAAACCTTGCGGCCGTGCGCACGAAGATCCGCAACTACGGCCTCCACGCCGCGCTTCTCGATGGTGCGCAGGCCGCGTGTGGTCACACGCAGGCTCACGAAGCGCTTCTCGGTCTCCAGCCAGAACCGGTGGGTGTGCAAATTCGGCAAAAATCGGCGCCGCTTGCGATTGTTCGCATGGGAAACAGTATTCCCGCTTTTAGGCGCCTTGCCCGTGACTTGGCAGACTCGCGACATGGGGTAAACCTTCGGACTTGAGCAGCTTGGAACAGCCGCGCTTTATACCAGCTGGGGTCGAATCGAGCAACCGGGAGGGCATCTATATTGCAGTGCACTATGCGCCCTGCAGCGGTGCTCAGGCTGCCTCGGCAAGTGCCGTAGTGCCAAATCGGATCGCTCGTCGAGCCAGTGTAATGAACTGTACGAGCCGATCGGCCGTCCAATGTGCACGAATGGTGAATCCTCGAGGGGGCCGTCACGGTCCAAGGAGTTTCCCATGGTACGCATAATCGCCTTGTTGATGGCGGTCGGCGGGACCGCTGGTTGCGCCTACATGACAGCCCATTCTTCAGAAAATTGTTATGTTGAATCGGCGTGGTTGGATTCTTCGAATGGCTGTTCGGTGCGGGCGGGCTATCCCGATTGTTATTTGGTGTGTCCGCACGCCGGCTCGCGAGTGCGGGTTGAGGATGCTCCGTATCTAGCTCAATCGACTCCTACGAACCCGGGCAAATAATCCGAGTTTGGCTCGGCGGCGCGGTTCGGCCTGGAGCTGCTGCCGTTTGGGCGCCCGAGACTGTACAGCATAATCCGGCGCGCAGACTGTACGCCCCCTTCGCTCATATGCACATGACATACAAATGTTCTACACCTGATCGTCTCCGGCTTTTCTTTACAATCGGGCAGCATCGGCCTTACCGTTTGCGTTGTGATGCGCGCTCTGGAGGGGAGCTGCGCCTGCGATAGACGAAAAAGAAATTTAATGCGGGGGATGCATGAAAATCCGCGGTCCACCACTCGGGATCATCGTACTGATGTGGCTGCCCACGCTCGGCTGGGCGCTGCCTTTGAACGAATATCACGCGCGGCAGGGCGATACCCTGGACTTATTTGTGGCCGGTTCTTCCGCCCAGGACAAGACGCTGCAACGCTTGTTCCGCCTCATTTGCGAGACCAACACACTCGATGCGTATCTCGCGGACGGCGGCAACGTGCGGCTATTTTTTTGCCGCACCAAGAGCGGCCCGGCAGCGTTGCCGGGAATCGCCGCGGGCCAAAAGGTCGCGTTCCATAAGTCCTCGATCGGTGGTTCCGGCGGTGGTGTGGGGCCGCTGATTCAACGCACGGCCGTGAACTTCTTCAACGTTCTCGACATCCGTTCGCAGTTTGACAAGCGTTGTCCGCCCGAGAAGCGCACGCAGCACGCGGCCGAAGGTGCACTGATCGCGTACACCGAATATGAGTGCACCAATCCGGTGCCGGATCACGAGGTCCCCGATGCGGGGATTTCGGACGTAGAGCCGAGGTTCTTTTTGAGCGCGTACCACCTCGCTCCGGACGCAGTCGACGAGCTTTCGGTGCACAATGCAAACGCCTTCATCTTCGGTGTGCCGGTCAGCCTGAAATTGCGTGATGCGCTGCAGTCCGCACGCTTCGCGAAGGATGATTCTTGCAATCCCGCGAACCCGCGCTACGCGGAACTCGTTGAGCTCAATCACGGTTCGCGTGCGAAGCGCGGCGAGACAGAGGCGTGCATGCCCAGCCTGTCGCGCGCGCAGCTAGCGGGAATTTTCGCCGGCGTCCTCACCGACTGGGGACAAATCGTCAATCCTCAAGGCTGGCCGCTGGCCGCCAAGAACTCGCGCACGGGGCAGATCACTTCGCCGCCGGGAGTGCGCCCGCCCAGCGATGAGCGCGTTTACATTTGTCGGCGTGTGAACACGTCGGGAACGCAGGCGGCCTATGAAATGTTCTTCCTCAATCAGCGCTGCACGCCGGGAGTGCCGCCATTTGTCGAATCCGGCGACAACGTTTTTCAGGGCTCGATAACCAGCGATGTCACATCTTGTCTTACCCAGCTCGATCAGAGAAACGAGTGGGCCGTTGGGATTTTAACTACGGAGAACGTCGAGTCGATAAGGGATGATCACTGGCGGTTCATCAAAATGGATGGCGTCGCGCCCACGCTGCTCAATACGTTCAACGGCCGTTGGCCCTTTTTTGTCGAGCAGAGCTATCAGTGGCGCAATGAGCACTCCGAGCAGCCGCTGCAGGGGCCGAAGCTCGCGCTCATGGCCCAGATCGGGTTACAGCTCGGGAATCCGGCCATCATCCACGATCTTAATCGCGGGTTTCGCCACGTGTGGGGAAATGCCGGCGTGATGGCTCTGAGCAACGCAGGGATGAGTATTCCGCCGCGCCCGCTCCCCGGTAAACCGGTTGATTCGGCTGCGCTCGACGATAATCCGATCCTTGCGGTCAGGCACGACTCCGACAACTGTAGCGCCGTGGTGGCGCAGTATCCGACGGCTCTGCCCTAACCCAGGGTCGGGACCGGTAGCGCGACCAATCGGCCTGCAGCCGGATCTCGCCGTTCTGGGTATGCCGTGACATTCTTGTCATGAGGATATGCGATCTTTAAGCCGTGTTTGCAATGACGATATTTTCGTACCCCCGTACCCCTGCTGCGATTCGATACGCCTTTATTTCGGTCCATAGGTGACATGTGTTGACCCCACATAAAGCATCACTGTGTGTGCGCTCGGTTCAAATCGCGCTAATCGTCTGTCTTTTAGCTGGCTGCGCAAGCCAAACTCCGGCCAAATCGCTCGAGATGCAGGACGAACGGACCGGTATGACGATGGGGGCGCTGTTGAGGCCTATGGAGTTCATCGAGACCGGAACATTTGACCTGCTGGCCCCCGACAAAACGCAACCGAGCATCCTGTATATCGGACCTGTGGAGTGGGATCGTAGCGGCGATTTCACCTACCTCCTCTGGGTTCAAGTGGCACCAGGCGTCGGCGCTCATCGGCTCGATGACATCCGCGCTCGCGGTGCTGTCAATCTGAAGCTCGACGATGGGCCGGTAGCGCTGTCTGCGGTGGAACTGCCAGTCGTAGCGAGTAGCCCGTATCGTCACAGGGTTCCGGTGGGTCAGATAGCATATTTCTCGCTCGACGTCGCGCTGCTGAAGCGCATGGCGGCCAGCCAGAGGCTCACGCTGAATGTCCGGGCGGTCGATCTGACCATGGTCGATTTCGTTCCCATACAGGATACGCGCGCTGCGCTGAAGCAATTCATGATCGACCGAGGCATCGCTCACGATTGAGGCCAACGAGCGGCTATAGCCTACCGCCGGCTCGGGAGAAGCCAGTGCGTGAATTGACTAAAGAGGAACGAGATGCGGAAATTGCAAGGACCAAAGAAAGAGCATTAGCGCAGGAGCAATTCGAGAAAGACTGGAGGGGGCTGCCATGAAACGCACGATTACGATCATTGCACTGATGGGTGGTCTTTCTGCGTGCGGTGGCGGTGCCGTCGTCGCCGCCGCCGGTGCCGGTACTGCTCCCCTTTCCTCGGCTCCGGGTGAAGCAGCCCTCGTCAATTACCTCCAAGCAGCGCATCAGTACACGCTGAACGCAACTGACAGTTCGGGTAATAGCTACACCATTCAATTCAATAGCCAACCAAATGCGGCAACCACCACGTTTAACGGCGAGGCCCCTGCATATAGCACAGTCGACACGTTTACCTTGGAACAGAATGGAGTGCTTATCGCAACCAGGATCTCTACGAGCTATTACCTTTTAAATCCCTACGTCCCGCTCGGCAAGACTTTCAGCACCGGTACGCCCTATGGACTGGTCACGAGCTCTACGCCATTCCCGACAACACTGAATGTCGGGAACACCGGTCCCGTCGATAACCTCACGTATTATCATGATTCCACAATGGCCGTTACTGATGCCAATGAGACAGGCACCTACTCCGTAGACGCCAACAATTCCACCACGTTACTAATGTGCCTCAACTTTGTGCTGTCTGACGTGACGCTTGTGGGTGGGGCGGACGACCTCGTCCCCGGTACAGAAGAAACGGACTGCTACAGTGTGGATGCTTCGGGTACTGCAGCTCTTGTCTCGATTGCATTAATGGTCAGTAGTGGCGAGACGTTGAACTTCATGTAACGCTGTTGACCGTTGCCATCGTGCGGGGCGGATTTTCCTAGAGTGCGCCGGTTGATTCGCCGAAAACCTAGGTTTGCGCGCGGGACAACATGACCGGAAAGCTTCCTCATAATACTTACCAGAAAGGCTCCTGCTGCGGTGCAATACCTTCTGATTTTCCGTACGCGAGGTTTTATGTTACGCATTATCACGTTGTTGGTTATTCTCAGTGCAACTGCCGGCTGCGCGCAGCTTCGGCCCTCTAAAGATCCCAACGCTCCCAATCAGTGCTACACCGAGCCCGGCGAGCTTGATTCCTCGAACGGCTGTTCCATACAAGAGGGATATCCCGACTGTTATCTGGTGTGTCCAGACAAGGGTACTCGACGGAAGTTGTAAAGGCCGCCGACACGTCGGGCGGAACGTGGACTTAGTAATATGTGGAGTACGGTCCCGATTCCGGTGTCACGGCCTGGATCGGGACGAATTTCCTCAACGCCACGCGCAGCTGGTCGGCCGAATGCGTGCCGGACGAGGCGCCGCGCAGTCCCCTTTCCGCCAGCGACACGCTCACACCGTCGCCGACGATGATGTGATCGAGCAGGCGTATGTCGACCAACGCGAGCGCCTCCTTGACCCGCTGCGTGATCAGCTCGTCCGCTCGGCTCGGCTCGGCGGCGCCGGAGGGATGCGACTGGGGATTCTGTGTCTATCGCCAGGAACATAGTGCCTGCCTCGGCAGCGCCACCGCGCCCAACCCACTGCGCCGCGAGCTTCCACTTGCGCGCGCTGCAAGAACTTCGCCGTGTCGACACCGCATCGATCGTATTGGCTCGAGCAGGCGCGGCGCAACGAAGCGCTGTTGAACGAACCGACGCTGCCGACGCAGATGTTAAAGTTTGCACGGGCGCGACTGCAAGAGGCCATAGCGATGGTTCGCTCGACCAACGCAATTCCGGGTGGCAGAGCGTGCCCGAACCAAGATTGCTCTGCGCCGTGCCGACGAAGCTGAAGTTTCCGTTAATCGTGCCGCTGCTGAACTGAACGTAGTTACCGCCCGCTGTCGTCCTCGAATTGTCGGTGGCGACATTTCCATTGAAGGTGCTGTTACTGAATTGCATGCTCGTCGTGTTCGGTCGGCGATGATCCCATAATCCACTGCGTCGCCGAGCGAGTACGACGCGCGTGCTTGGCCTGAGAGCAACGCCGTGACGCTGCCCATGGCCAAGACAGCCCATGCCATTCGTAGCCCGCTGTTCCTGCGGGCGACTGACCCTGACGAACCAAGAACAATACCGAATGTCCGACGGAGTCGCATCTTGATACTCCGACTTCCAGTTGAAGTGTGCGTAAGCTGACCTCAAGTCCGCTTGTGGATAGAGTTTCCAGTGTGACAAGCGTATGACGAGCCAATGAATGATTCGCATCAGGCGCTCTTCGTGCACAAAGGGTAAGTCTTGCGACCGACCGTCGGCTCCGTGGAATCAAAGGTTTAGGTGTCGCAAAACTCTGCCGCAAATCTCCTAGATCCAACCGCCCGGCGGCTTTTCGGCGGGCTGATTTGCATAGCGACCGGCCGAAGTTGGCCGAAAGTGCAAGGCAGGTCTGGCGTCGGGGTGCGCCCGGACTGAGATTCACAGCATTCCACGTTCCGCAAACGAGACCGTTTCCCCGCCGGCGACGATGACGTGATCGAGCACGACAATATCGACCAGCGCCAATGCTTCTTTGAGCTTCTGGGTAATAAGTTCGTCCGCTTGGCTCGGTTCGGGCGAACCCGATGGATGGGGATGGGCCAGCACCAGCGCAGCGGCGTTGCGGGCAAGCGCCAGCTTCACTACCTCCCGGGGATGTACGCTGGCCCCATTGATCGTGCCACGAAACAGCTCTACGTAATCGATGAGTCGATGGCGCGTGTCGAGCAGTAGTACTGCAAAGATTTCGTGTTCGAGGGTGCCCAGCTTGACCGCGAGAAATTCTCGCACTGCGCGAGGTGAGCTCATGGCAGTCCCTCGGTGGACGCGGCGAGTCATCGCGCGCCGCCCGGCCGCAATGATTTCGGCGGTTGTCGCAGCTCGCAATTCGTCGTAATCGCCGCGGATGAAGAGTCGATCCGTTGCCTCCAATTCCTCAGCGACATTCACAAACGCCAGTGTCTCACTTTCCTGCATGGACCCGGCCAGCGGCAGGCACCGTTGGGTAGGCGCGCTCATCGGGCCAGCGCCGTGCTGAGGCCGCAACACGCTTCGACAGCGGTGACACCAAGCTCGGGTGGCGACGCCGCAAGGCAACATAAGGGGTGATTGTGCGCAATGATCACCGCTGCCGAATTGCGCTGCAGCGCCAGTTTGACGATCTCGCGCGGATGCACGCTCGCGCCGTCGATCGTGCCGCGGAACAGTTCCTCGAATTGGATCAGGCGATGGCGCTTGTCGAGATACAGGCAGCAAAAGACTTCGTGCTCGAGGTCGCGCAGCTTGGCGGCGAGAAAATCGCAGGTCGCCTTGGGCGAGGCGAGCGACGGGCCGGCGCGCAGCGACTCCGACAGTTGCCTTCTTGAGATTTCGGCCGCGGCCTGCAGCTCGGCATAGCGGGCGGCCCCGAGTCCCGGCTGGGCGCAGAAGCGCGCGCGATCGGCGGCGATCAGCTTGCGCAGTGAATGAAAGCTCTTGAGGATCTCGCGCGCGAGATCGACGGCGGAATGGCCCGCCATGCCGGTGCGCAGCAGAATCGCCAGCAGTTCCGCATCCGACAAAGCGGCCGCGCCTTTCTCGAGCAGCTTCTCGCGCGGTCGGTCATCGCTCGGCCAATCCCGAATTGCCATAAGTCCGAGCATGGCGCGCAAAGCAAAATTTCACTAGCGCCATTTCGCCGGCGAGCGAGCAGATTGGCGGCGTCTCGAGCGCGCCCGCCGCGTTTGCGCCGCCGCGGCGTTTGCGCTGCCGCCATTCGGCGTTGCCTGCCCCGCTATCGATGTCCGGAACTGCCGAAGCCGCCGCTGCCGCGCGCGCTCTCGGTGAACTCCTCGACCACCGCAAATTCGACGTGCACCACGGGCACGACCACCATTTGCGCGATTCGATCGCCGGGATTGACGGTGAACGGCGCCGTGCCGCGATTCCAGCAGGACACCATCAGCGGCCCTTGATAATCGGCATCGATCAGGCCCACGAGATTACCCAGCACGATGCCATTCTTGTGCCCTAGGCCGGAGCGCGGCAACAGCAACGCCGCGAGCTCGGGATCCTCGATGTAGATCGAGATGCCGGTGGAAATCAGCTCCGCACCGCCCGGCGCGAGAGTGAGCGGAGCGGCGAGGCAGGCGCGCAGATCCAGGCCGGCAGAGCCCGCCGTGGCGTGCGCGGGCAAGGGGAATTCGCGCCCGATGCGCGGGTCCAGGATCCGCAGCTTGATCGCGCGTTGCATCGGATCAGCGGCGGGCGCGGCGGCTGCGCAGGCGACTTCGCGGCGCGCCGTTGCTGCGGGCGGTGACGGCGCGGCGGTTGCGCGGACCGCGTCGTGGGGCGCCGTCGGACGGCGGCAAGCGTTCGGCGATCAATGCGATGAGTTCGCGCGCAACTTCGATCTTCGGCGCCCGAGCGACCGCGACCTGCCCGCCCGGCCACAGAACCGTCAGCGCGTTGTCCTCGCAGTCGAAGGCCATGCCGTCGCCGACCTGGTTGGCGGCAATCATGTCGAGCTTCTTGCGTTTGAGTTTGCTGCGCGCATTCTCCTCGACATCGTTGGTCTCGGCGGCGAAGCCGACGACGAACGGCCGCTTCGCCATATCGGCCACCGATTTGATGATGTCGGGCGCGGCCTCGAGATCGAGTTTGACCGTGCCGCCCTGTTTCTTGATCTTCTCCTTGGCCACGGTGACCGGCTGAAAATCCGCAACGGCCGCCGCGGCGATGAATATGTCCGCCTCGGCCACATGGCGGTGAACGGCTGCGTACATGTCACGCGCGCTTTCGACGTTGATGCGCGTGACGCCCGCCGGCGTCGGCAATTGCACCGGTCCCGCCACCAGAGTGACGTGCGCGCCGGCCTCGCGCGCAGCGGCCGCCACGGCAAAGCCCATTTTCCCCGAGCTGCGGTTGGTCAAATACCGCACCGGGTCCAAACGTTCGCGGGTCGGTCCCGAAGTAATCAGCACATTGAAGCCGGCCAGCAGGCCGGCATTGGCAGGGGGCGCGAGCAGGGTCTCGGCCAGCTGCTTGGGCTCGTACATGCGGCCCGCACCGATTTCGCCGCACGCCTGATCGCCGGACGCGGGGCCGAGCATGCGCACGCCGCGCGCGATCAAGGTATCGACGTTCGCCTGCGTCGCCTTGTTCGCCCACATGACACGATTCATCGCCGGTGCGAGCGCCAGCGGCGCCTCGGTGGCGAGGCACAGCGCCGACAACAAGTCATCCGCGCGCCCGCCTGCCAAGCGCGCGATGAAGTCCGCGCTTGCCGGGGCGATCAGCACGAGCTGCGCCCAACGTGCCAGTTCGATGTGACCCATGGCGGCCTCCGCCGCGTTGTCCCACAGATCGCTGCGGGTGGGGCGGCCGGAAACCGCCTGGAAGGTCATGGGCGTGACGAATTTTTGAGCCGCCGCGGTCATCACCACCTGCACTTCGGCGCCCCGTTCGATCAGCCGGCGCACCAGGTCCGGACTCTTGTAGGCTGCGATGCCGCCGGTGACGCCCAGTATGATTCGGGTCTTCGGCGTCAATGGATGCCCTTGAGATCTTTGAAGCGCGCGATATCGCTTTCGAATTGCTTGCTCATGATCACTTCCTCGGAGTGCTTCTCGCGCAGATTCTCCACCTGCGTGCGGATGTCGGTGCCGACGCGCACCAGGTCTTCGGCCACCTGGTCGGACATGGGCGGCGCATTCGGATCGCTGCTGTAGGGCTTGAAGCGCATGCTGGCCGTGCGCAGCCTCTTCATTTTACCGTTGAGTATCTCGAGGAATTGATTCGTGACCTTGATCTGGTCGGTCAGCAGGGTGAGCCGCTGATCGCGCAGGTGCTCGATTTCCTGCACCGATACGTACGTGTTGAGCAAATTCTTGTCGCGGGCCGCGCCCTGCGCAGCCTCGAGCTTCTTTTGATCTTCCTCGGCCAATTGTTCGGGGGTTTTTTGCGCCTCTACCCGCTGCAGCACGATACCCTGCCCGTTGATGACCTGCCGTTCCTGCGTCGCGTATTCCGGCGGAATTTGGTCCCCGTAGTGCGTTTCACCCTGCTCGTCCACCCACTTGTACAGCGTGCGGCCCCTCGTTGAAGTGGGCGAGTTCGCGGCGAAACTCGACGCGACGAGCAGCACGGATGCGCAGAGCACGGATGCGCGAAGAACCCAGGCGAGATTTTTCAAGGAGCTACTCCCCATGCAAACCCGCGCCATTGTGAGCCGCGGGCGGCGCGTTTTCCAGGGCGCATGCCTCAATCTGTGAGGCAATAGCGATCCCGATAGCTCTGCATGCTGGAGAGCTCGGCGGTGCGGCCGAGGCTTTGCATGTGGTGTATGAGGTCCGACAGACCGACGACGGCGACGACCGGAATTCCAAACTGCTCGCGCACTTCCTGGACCGCCGATAACGGGCTCACCGCCCCCCGCTCCTGGCGGTCCAAGGCGAGGAGCACGCCGGCAGGATGTGCGCCGGCCCCCCTGATGATGTCGATGGATTCACGGACCGCCGTGCCGGCCGTGATGACATCATCGACGATGAGCACACGGCCCTTGAGCGGGCTGCCGACGGTGAGGCCGCCCTCGCCATGATCCTTCGACTCCTTGCGATTGAACGCGAACGGCAGATTGAGGCCATGCCGCTCGGCAAGCGCGGCGGCGGCGGCGGTCACCAGCGGAATGCCCTTGTACGCGGGCCCGAACAGCATGTCGAAGGTCACATCGGAAGCCACCACGGCGTCGCTGTAGGCCCGCCCCACCGCCGCAATGGCCGCCCCCGTCGCGAACAGGCCGGCATTGAAAAAATAGGGGCTTTCGCGCCCGGATTTTAATTTGAAGCTGCCGAATCTCAAAACGCCCAGCCGCATGCACAAATCGATGAATTCGCTCTGGTATGCCGGTGTCATAGAGGCGGCAGTCTCGCAAGGGAAATGACGGCGCGCAAGCACAGCGCTTCGGTGAGCGTGCTGTTATGATCGCGCGCCATGCGCGAAGCGAGTTCGAGGGTTTGAAGGCGGCTGCAAAGCCCACGCTGTTGCAGGCGTTGGGCGATAAGCGCATGACCGCCGTGCTGCTGATGAGCTTCGCCTCGGGGCTGCCGTACAACTTGACCGGTTTCACCGTGCAGGCGTGGCTGGCGTCCGCAGGCCTCGACATCAGGACCATCGGTATTTTTTCGCTGGTAGGGCTGCCCTACCTGTTCAAATTTTTGTGGGCGCCGCTGCTCGACCGGTACCTGCCGCCCATCTTGGGCCGTCGCCGTGGCTGGATTTTGATTTATCAGGTGTGTCTGGCGGTCGCCATTGCGGTCATGGGCTTTTGTTCGCCCACCAAAGAACTCTTCGTGCTCGGCGTCTTGGCGGTGCTGGTAGCCTCTCTTTCGGCATCCCAGGATATCGTGATCGATGCGTATCGCGTGGATACGATTCCCGTCAGCGAGCGTGGACTGGCCGCCGCCGCCCAGTCATTCGGCTACCGCTCGGGCGCCATGTTGGCGGGCGCAGTGCTGGTGTTGATTGCCGCGCACCTGGGCTGGCGCTTTGCCTTCATGATGGTGGCGACCCTGATGGCGGCGACTATTTTGGGAACGCTCTGGGCGCCGGAGCCGGAAGTGCCCGGCCAGCCGCCGCGCACCTTGGCCGACGCCGTATTTCACCCGCTGCGCGCATTGTTCAACCAGAAAGGCGCATTCGGATTCATCCTGCTGGTGCTGCTCTACAAAGTGGGCGATGCGTTCGCCTTGAGCTTGTACAGCGCGTTCATGATCAAGGGTGTGGGATTTTCGCTCGAAGAGCTCAGCATCGCCGGCAAAGTGAACATGACCGTGTCGAGCATGATCGGCGTGGCCTTCGGCGGCTGGGTCTACATGCGCTGGGGCACTTTCAAATCGATGCTGATTTTCGGCATCGGCCAGGCGCTGACCAACCTGCTCTATGTATGGCTGGCGCTGGCGGGTAAGAAAATATGGCTGTTGGTTCTCGCGACGTCGTTGGACACGGGCATCGGCGGCATGGGTCTGGCTGCCTTCGTCGCATTTCTCGTGTCGTTGTGCAGCGCTAACTACAGTGCGACCCAGTACGCACTGCTGTCGGCGCTGGCGAGCGTTCCCAGCAGGGTCATGGGCTATATCGCGGGCATCGTCGTATCGAAGATCGGCTGGGCGGATTTCTTTGTCGTCACTTTCTTGACCGCCATGCCCGGGATGATTTTGCTGGTGACTTTGCGCACACCGCTGAACGCGCTCGCGGCCCGCGACGCGGCGGTCACCCCGCCCTGAGCATTCGCTTCACTCAAAGAGCCAGTCAGCGCCGCACGGAGCGATCCTGGGGATTCGACCAAGCCGTACGCGCGTTGTCCTCGAACTCTCTGTCCAAATCCTCCGCTTCGACATCGACAGCGCCGGACCAATCCTCGGGAGCATTCGCCACATCGATGAGTTCGTCGAGCAGCTGTTCGTTCCAGGCATCGAAGTCGATTTCCGTCACCGTGCCGTCGAAGTACTGGACCTCGATGGTTTCGTCCTCCTCGTCGATCGCGACCACTTCAAAGAGCTCGTTGGTACCGCCGCGATACCATTGACCTACGACCGGCTTCACTACGTTCATGACCCGTCTCTCCGTCTATTCTTCTCAACGCAATTCAACTCTCAATGAGTCGTTCGTGCAATCAAATATTTTTGCGCGAAGCAGCATCGTCCCTGATCGAAACCGGGCCTCCGAGCTCTTCAGCGACCCGTATCTCCTTCAACTTGTTTCGAGTTGCCGGCGGTACGCGCTTGTTCTTGATCGCGCTCGCGAGGGCGTTCCAGTTTCGTGTACGCCAGATCCCACACGCCATGCCCCAGCCGGCTGCCACGGCGTTCGAAGCGGGTCGGCGGACGAAACTCGGGCCGAGGGACGTAGGTCCCGTCCGCACTCTGCGTGGCGAGCCGAGGGCAGGCATTGCACACCTCAAGCATCTGTGAGGCGTACTCAGCCCAGTCCGTTGCCAGGCGCAAGACTCCCGCCCGGTGCAGTTTGTCCGCCAGCATCGCGACGAAGGGCGCATCGATCAAGCGACGCTTGTGATGGCGCTTTTTGTGCCAAGGGTCGGGAAAGAAAATCAGGATCGAGTCGAACGAGCGATCGGGAATGGCTCTCGCCAGAACCTCGACCGCGTCATGGCAAATGATGCGCAAGTTCGCGAGCTTTGCCTGTTCCGCGCGCAGCAACAAGCGGCCGACTCCCGAACGATGCACCTCGATGCCTAAATAATCGATGTCCGGATTGGCCTCCGCCAGTGACCCGATGACTTCGCCTGCGCCGAACCCGATCTCGAGGCAGCGCGGCGCTCGCCGGCCGAAGGCCGCGTCGAGATTCATGGTCTCGCCGTCGAAATTCAGGCCGAACCTCGGCCAGAGCTCCGCCCATGCGCGCTCCTGCGCGGCCGTGATCCGGCCGGCGCGCAACACAAAACTGCGAATGGGACGCCGTGCATGCATGAGCCCAAAGTTTGCCTGATATGATGCCCCGATGCGCAAAACTTGGTTAGGCGCGGCCTGCGCGCTGCTGTATCTCGCAGGTTGCGTCGGCCTGCCGCAGCACGTCATCAAGTATCGCAGCGAAGCGCTGCGCACACCGCAAGACACGACGCTCGGCCGCATCGTCGAGAAAAGCGAAGACGCCAGCCCCCACAGCTTATCCGGTATCCGTCTGCTGGTGTCGGGCGAGGAAGCCTTCGACAGTTTGCTCGCGCTCGCCGATCGCGCCGAGCACACGCTCGACATCCAGTACTACATCATTCATCAAGATGAATCCGCCCGGATCTTTCTGCAGCATGTGCGCAGCGCCGCCGATCGCGGCGTGCGCGTCCGCGTGCTCGTGGATGACCTGCACACCGCGGGCGAGGACCGGCGCTTCATGCACTTGGAGCAGCACGCGAACATCGAAGTCCGGGTATTCAATCCGTTTCCCGGAGGCCGCTCGGCGACGTGGACGCGAATCCTCGCGTCACTATCGGAATTACCGCGAATCAATCACCGCATGCACAACAAGCTGTTCGTGGCCGACAACGCGATGGCCATCACCGGCGGCCGCAACATCGGGGATGAATACTTCACGCGCGACAAGTACAGCAATTTCATCGATCTCGACGTGGTGGCGGCCGGACCCATCGTGCCGCAACTGTCGGCGACATTCGACGCCTTCTGGAACAGCAAGTACGCCTACCCGATCTCATCGCTCGCCGCTCCGGTGAGCGGCGAGGCGTTGCCGCCGCCGCCGCCTTACAGCGTGACCGCCGATGACGCCGACTGGCTCGCGCACGAACTCGATGCGCATGCCTTGAACCTCGACTGGGTGCCGGCCACCGTACTGGCGGACCGGCCGGCGAAAATCGCGAGCGAGGCCTCACCCGAGGAAGAAGTGACGATCGCCAACAATATCGCGGCCCTGATGCGCTCGGCGCAGCAGGAAGTCATCGTGATCTCGCCGTATTTCGTGCCGGGAAAGGAGGGAGTGGCATTGATGCGGGCGCTGGTCGAGCGCGGCGTGCATATCAGAATTCTCACCAATTCGCTCGCGTCGACCGATTCGCCGCTGGTGGAAAACGGCTATTCGCACTACCGGGTGGCGCTGCTCAAGCTCGGCGTCGAATTGAGCGAGGTGCGCCCGAAGCTCGGCCAAAAGCGCGCGCGTTTTCACCCGTTTCGCAGCGCGAACGCGAGCTTGCACGCCAAGGCGCTGGTGATCGATCAGAGGACCGTGTTCATCGGTTCGCTGAACATGGATGCGCGATCGGCGCGCATCAACAGCGAACTCGGCCTCGTGATCCGCAGCGCCGAGATCGCTCGGCAAGTGACGAGTCTTCTCGACGACATCAGCGCGGACGGCAGCTACAGACTGTCGCTGGACAATCGCAATCACATCGTCTGGACGAGCGGCGGAGCGGGAGCCGAACGCACTTGGCATACGGATCCGGAAACGACGTGGCTGCAGCGCCTTGCGCCCAAGCTGCTCGCGCCGTTCGCGGGGGAGGAGCTGCTGTGAGCGGAGTCGGCTAACGGGATCTATTCATGAACGAAAATTATTCTCGTGCACGAAGGCTGGATCGGATAGGTGTTTTCCGGACCGCCGTAAACCCATTGCGCTTCGCAGTCCTGCTCCGCTTGCAAGCCGGGGTTTGCCCGTCCCTGGGCAAACCCGCTCGGCGCGTGCGCCGAGCCCATGTTTTGCACGCTCCGGAAAATACCTATCCGATCCAGCCTTCTTCGAGCAATTCATTGAATAGGCTAAGGCGTGATGCGCAGGGTGCTCAAGTAGTCCTTGACCTTGCTGCGAAATCCCTCGCTGCTCGTCACGGTCGCACCCCCGGCCAGAACCAGAATGTAGTCGCCGCGCAGAGTGCGGTTCACCTCCCGCAGGTAATTCATGTTGACGAGGCACGAGCGGCTGATCCGCAGCATGGGCTGCGAGCGCAGCGCCTGTTCGGCCTGGCTCAAGGTGCTGCGTGCGTGAAAACTGTCGCGCCCGACTCGTATGAGGACATAGTTTCGATCCGCTTCGATCATCTCCACTTGCGTCACATCGAGCACGTGCAAGCGGCCGTTGAATTCCGCGAGCAGACGTGGGCGCTCCTCGGGCAGCGCGCGGGAGCCGCGCTCGAGTTGCGCGAGCAGACTCGCCAAAAGCGCCTGGCGCTCGTCGGCGCCGTTCGCCGAGTGGCGCGGGCGCACCCGCGCCAACGTTTTGCGAAACCGCTCCTGATCGAAGGGTTTCAGCAGATAGTCCACGGCGCAGACTTCGAACGCCTCGAGCGCATACGCGTCGTAGGCGGTGACGAACACCAGCGAGGGCAGCTGCTCGGGAGAGAGCGCCCGCGCGACCTCGATGCCGTTCAGGGGACTCATTTGGATGTCGAGAAACAGCAGCTGCGGCCGCTTCGAACGAATCTCCGCGAGCGCCGTCGCGCCGTCGGCGTACTCGCCGATCACACATAGATCGCGCTCTGCGTCGCACAGCTCGCGCAAGCTGCGGCGGCCGGCCGGCTCGTCGTCGACGATGATGACGTTCATCACGCGTCCACTAACGTCGCCGTCGCGGCGAGCCGCGCGCCGCGCCGGTCCGGTGAGGCATGGATTTCCGGTAGGGTGATCTCACTGGTCCATTCCGTGCCGTTGGGCCCCGCCGTCAAACTGGCGCGGCCCTCGAATTGTACGGCCAAGCGTTCGCGTACGTTATTGAGGCCGATTCCGTCGGCGCCGAACGCCTTGTCCGCGGCAACCGTGTTGGTCACGCGCAGCTTGAGCACTTCATTCGCCCTCTGCGCCGTGACGCGCACCACCACCGGGCCTTGATGATCGGCCAAGCCGTGCTCCACGGCGTTCTCGACCAAGGGTTGCAGGATCAGGCTCGGTACCCACGTGTCGAATACGTCCCCGGCCGACGGCAGGATCACCGTGAGCCGGTCGGCGAAACGCCGTTGCTGCAGCTCCAAGTACAAGCGGACGAATTGCAATTCGTCGGCGAGGCGTGAATAGTCGCGCTCGCCGGCGTTCAACAGCCGGCGCAGCAAATCCCCGAGCTGCACGACCATGGCTTGAGCTCCCTTCGGATCCCATTCGATGTAGCCGCGGATGGTATGCAGCAAATTGAACAGCGTGTGGGGCGACAACTGCATGCGCAGCGCCGCCAGGCGCGCAGCGCTCCACTCGCGCTCGAGCGCCGCGCGCTTGAGCTCGGAATTGCGAAATCGCGTGTACAGCGCCAAACCGGTCATCAGGGCCAGGCCAAAGCCGTAGGCAGGCAGGAAATTCACGAAGCTGGCGAGCCACAGCGACGTCCAACCCGGCTCTGCATTCGACATGTGAGAGCTGGCAATGTGGTGAAATCCCGTATCCCCGCACGCTACCTCCCCCACGATCATCGCCGGATAGGCAAGCGCGGCAAATACCGCACCCAGGATGACCTGCAGGGGGATCGCGACCAGGAGCGGGCGCCACTGAATGCGCAGGGATGCCCAGTACGAGATCAATAGGAACGGCAGCAGCAGCAGATGCTGCAGCAGGCGCGCCTCCCAGGGGGCGAATAGGGGCACGTTGGTCATGTGCGCAATGCCTGTGCGCATACCATAGGCGTACACGACATTCGACACGGCGACGTACAGCCAGAACAAACAGACGACGCCGAAAAACTGCCGGCGGCTCAAGCCCCCGGCAAAAAGCCGTGTCGAAGGATTTTCCAGCCTCCTCATAGGCCGCCAGCGTAGCGCAATTATGGTGCGCTTGCGGCCCGCGCAGCGCCGGTCGGGGACGAATTCGTGGTTCCGCGGGACGAGTTCGATGTAGCGGCGCAGACGGGAGGGTCGCCCCGGGCGTCTCATAGCTTCGCTGTCCAACCGCCCTAAAGGAGATCGCCATGAATACCCCCACCACCGACCAGGTCCTCGTTTCACGCCCGAAGATCATTGTGATGATGCTGGTGTGCGGCATCGTCGGCGCGGCGTCCATCGGCGCAGCGAGCGCCGCCACGACCGACGACGATGTGCGCAGCGTCACCGTCCGTTACCGCCCGCAGAGTCTCGACACGGAGAGCGGCGCTCGAGCGCTGTATAGCCGGATCGTGAATGCGGCCGCCGAAGTCTGTCCTCTGGACTCGAGCAGCCCGCATTTCATCAGCAGCGCAGTTCGGCAATGCCGCGAGCAGTCGATTGCCCGAGCCGTGTTCAAGATCAACAGTCCGAAGCTCGTCGCGGTTTATTCCACGATTGCAAAGAAGGGTTGACCATCGATCAGCGGCCAGCCCTCGAGGCGCGAGCAGATCCGCTGCCGGGCGGATCTGCTCGCGAGCGGATGGCAGTGAGTGTTGCGGTGCCGCGAAGGTAAACTGGTCCCCGATTGCCTTCAGACGGATGTCAATCGATGGCTATCGAGCGCGACTGGCCGCCGGCAGCGAACGGCGAACCGCCGACCTGGGTGAGGGCACCGCTGGTCGCGTTGATGGAAAACACCGAAACATCGTTGGAATTCTCGTTGGCCACATAGGCGAATTGGCCCGCCGGGTCGATGGCGACGCTCAGCGGAAAGGCGCCGGCGCCGACGGTCGATGCCCGCGTCAGCGCACCGCTGCTCGGCGTGATGGAATAGTTACTGAGCTCGTTCACGCCGGTGACGTTTGCGGCGTAAAGGAATCGACCGGCGGGATCCACGGCGACCGATTCCGGACTCGAACCGGTCGACAAGGGTGACCCGGAGATCGCCGCCAGCGCACCGGTGTCAGGATTGATCGAGTACGCGGAAATCGTGTGTGCGGTCTCGTTGGCGACATAGGCAAATGTCCCCGTGGGATCGATGGCAATCGATAAGGCGCCTGCGCCCGCACTGAACGGTGATCCGCCGATCGCGGCCAATGCGCCCGCACCGGCCTCGATCGAGAACGCAGCCACCTCGCCGTCGGCATAGTCGGTGACGTAGAGAAAGTTCCCGCCCGGGTCGGTCTTCATGGAGGTGGGCTGAGTCCCGACTGCATACGGCGAACCGCCGATCGGCGTCGCCAGTCCGGTGCCGCTCGCGATCACGTATACCGAGACGGTATTGTCCGTCATGTTCGCCACGTAGAGGAATTGGTCGGCCGGATCTACCAAGACGGCGAAGGGTCCGTTGCCGGCGGCTATCGGTTCCCCGGCGGATATGAGCGCACCGGTGGTATCATCGATGGAAAACACCGACACGTTATTCGAACCATTATTGGCCACGTACAAGTAGGTGCCGTTGGGGTCCACTACCGCCGCCACGGGGGTGGTGCCGGTTGACGCGAACGGCGACCCGGCGATCGGCGTCAGGAAGCCGGTAGCGGCATCGATCGAGAACGCCGATATGCTGTTGGATGATTGATTGGCGACATAGGCGAAGCGCCCCGCTTGGGTACAGGTCACCACCACATTGCTGATGTCCGCCGTACCAATCGTCCCGGAGCCGTTGTGGACGGCGCAGGTTTGCGAGGGGTTGGATGGCTGTGTCTTGACCGTGACCGAATAGGCGCCCCCCTGGTCGATGCCCGACGTGAAGACGAATGTGCCGCTCGCAGCCAGAGGCAGATCATCGCCGGAGTTGTTTTCCAGCACCAGCCCGGATCCCCTGAGCCCCGTCACCGTTCCGCCGACGGTGTAGCCGCCCCCGACGTGACAGGCGGTGACGCCAAAATACGCCGCGGCAGTCAAGAGGATGCCCTTCTTCACGATGCTTCTCACAGAGCGACCTCCTTACCAGCCGTTGGCGCTGCGGCTCGAGTTATTTGATTGTATGCTTCGCTCGCGATGTTCAACAATTGATTTTCCCTTGGAGCAGAGAACGCCCTTCGCAGAGTCTTCTGTCGGCGTTGAACGATCGAGCGCGAAGTGATACCGCTCTTGCAGGACCAAAAGCTGCCATACGCAATCCCAACAGCGCATCTTTACATTTCTTATGACGTGATTGATCGGCACTGTCTCCACGACACGACATGCGCTTTTCGTGAACCAAATTGCGGGATAATCGCTCCAATGCTGTGATGAGAGGAGCCCGCATGCCGTTGCGATTTGAACTCAAGAGCCTGCTGTTATCGGCCACGGTCGCATTCGCTGTACTGTTGCCCGGCATCGCATCCGCCACCCTCGGTGAGCCGGAGTCATCGATACAGGCCGATGGTCAGCAGCTTCAAGGTTCGATCAAAGAATCGGACTACGGAAGTTACCGGGTGCATGAGATTGAATTGCCCTCCGGTACCTTGGTGCGGGAGTACTCCGGATTGGACGGCGTTGTATTTGCGGTCACGTGGCGCGGGCCGTTCGTGCCCAATTTGCGGCAAACGCTCGGCCGCTATTTCGAGGCATACGTGACGGCGGCGAATGCCAAACACGCGGATCATCATCATTTGCAAATCCAGCAAAGCGATCTGGTGGTACAGGCGAGCGGCCATATGCGCGCGTTCACCGGACGCGCTTACTTGCCTCCGGCGATTCCGGCCGGAGTGTCGCTAGGAGATCTGCAGTGAGGTCTGCGCTGACACGGGCGCTGCGCCACGGCGGCGCATTGTCGATCTGTCTCGCAATGATTTCATGCGGCGGCGGCAGCAGCTCGCTGACGCCAGCCTCTTCAGGCGGAGTGACGCCCGCCTCGAACGTCGTCGGTGTCGTGGTGAACGCGGGACCCGCCGGCAATAGCGTTAACACGGCTTACACCACGATCACGGTCTGCGCGCCGGGAAGCACCACGAATTGCCAGACCATCGACAACATTCAAGTCGATACGGGCTCTTATGGGCTGCGCGTGCTGGCCTCTGTTCTGTCGATGACCCTGCCGGTGGTAGCGGCGGCGAGCGGCGCATCGCTGGTGGAATGCACGGTATTCGTCGACGGCTTTAGCTGGGGTCCGGTGGCGCTCCTCGATGTGCAGGTGGCGGGTGAGTCGGCGCATTCGGTTCCCGTGCAGCTCGTCGGCGATCCCCGCTTTCCCAATGTGCCGAGTGATTGTTCGAGTACCGGTCCGGCCGAAGACACGGTGGGGGAATTCGGCGCCAACGGCGTCATCGGCATCGGCGCCTTCACGCAAGACTGCGGCTCTCTTTGCGTCAGCACCGCAGTCCCCGCGGCTTATTATGCGTGCACTCAGTCGGCATGCCAGGCCACGACCGTCGCATTGGCAAGTCAGGTGCAAAATCCCGTCCCCTTCTTTGCCACCGACAACAACGGCACGATCATTATGCTGCCGAGCGTCGCGGCCGACGGTGCGGCGACGGTGACGGGGTCGCTGATCTTCGGCATCGATACGCAGTCGAACAATCAGTCGGGCACCGAAACGGTGTTGACCCTCGAGACGAGCGGCATGTACGTGGGATATTTGACGACGATATTCAACAACCAAACGTTGCCCGGGAGCTTCGTCGATTCGGGCTCGAGCGCCTATTATTTCAACGACTCCAGCATCACGCAGTGCTCGAATACGGATTTCTCCAGTTTCTATTGTCCCCCGAGCGCGGTGAGCTTGAGCGCGACGCTGCAAGGCGCCGGCGGCACGAGCATTCCCGAAAGCTTCAGCGTGGCCAATGCGCAGGCGCAGGCGATGGCCGAGCCGACATTCACGGCATTTCCCCAGCTGGCAGGAACCAATCCTGCGTCCGCAAGCTTCGATTGGGGCTTGCCGTTTTTCTACGGACGTCGAGTAGCCACGGCAATTGAAGGGTACACGACGTCCGCGGGTACGGGACCCTACGTCGCGTTCTGAGCGGCGCGCGGCCGGCCTACCCGCCGGCGCAGCGGCAGGATAGACTGCCGTTCGATGTCCGCTGCCCTGCAACTCGATTATTTGTCGTTGGACCAACTCGGCACGCGCTCCCCATCCTGGTGGCACACCGTACTGGGGGTGGTCGGATTCGCCCATCCACCGCAAATCGAACGGACCCGCGTGCCGATCACCGCGAGCATGACGCCCTCTTTGGGCGCGGCCGCTGGCCTTTGCGAGGTGTGGAGCGTCGCGGGGGTTGAGCACCTTCGATTGGTGAATGGCTCGCTGCAGCAGGGGCGGGTCCGCTATCGCTTCTGCCGGGAGCTGCTGTTCGGCTCGGTCACCATCATGGAGGAGCGGTCATTCGATGGGCACGGCGCGCCGCAGGACCGATTGGACGGCGACTCGGCCGCGCTGTCGCAGGCGACGATGAAGGCCTATCAGGAAATCTTCGAGGTTCTCAAGGCAACCGAACACCGGCACTTGATTCGGGTGTGGAATTATCTGCCGGAGATCAACCGCGAGGCCGACGGCGATGAGCGCTATCGCCATTTCAATTCTGCGCGGCAGGCGGCTTTCCGCATTTCCGGGCGGGCGACCGTGGGGAGCGTGCCGGCCGCGAGCGCATTGGGGTCACCCGCGGGGAGCCCGATCTCGATATATTTTCTTGCGGCGCGCGAGCCGCCGACGATGATCGAAAATCCACGCCAGACGAGCGCGTACTACTATCCGCCGAAATTCGGCGTGCACAGCCCGATCTTTTCCAGAGCCTGTGTTCTGAGCGAATCGGCCGGCACGAATTTGTTCGTCTCCGGTACCGCGAGCATCGTCGGTTGCGAGACGATTCACCACGGCGATGTGGCGGCGCAGACCCGCGAGACCATCGCCAACATCGACGCCTTATTGGATGAAACAAATCGCGTCGTGGGTTCGCAGCGCTACTCGCTCGAAGGGCTGAGGCTCAAAGTGTATGTTCGGCGACCGCACGACCTCGGTGCCATCGAGGGTGCGCTGTCCGCCGGCCTGCCTCGCGGCACTCCGATCGTGTACCTGCAGGCGGATGTGTGTCGCGAGGATCTGCTGGTGGAGATCGAGGCCGCCGGAGAATCGGTACGGATCTAAAGAGGAGGGTAGCCATGCGGGCATGGGTTGTGGGTGTATGGGGTGCGGCGGCCTGCGCCGCGGCTTTGGTTGGAGCGCGAGCCGCCGAAAGCAACGGCGGGCCGGCAACGCTGAATGAGGCGCTCGCGGTGATCAAGTCGCATCGATTCGTCGATTTGACCCATGCGTTCGCTCCGGGAATTCCGCATTGGAAGGGCGCGCCGAACGAGCGCGTCAAGACGCTCTACACGGTCGCCAAGGATGGTTTTCGGATCAACGAATACTGCCACATCGGCCAGTGGGGCACGCATGTGGATCCTCCGGCACACTTCCATACGGGTATGCACACGGTCGACCAGATCGATCCGAGGGATATGCTCATGCCGCTCGTGGTCATCGATGTGCACGACAAGGTGGCCAAGAATCCCGACTACGTATTGACCCTCGAGGACATCGCAGCGTGGGAAAAGCGGCACGGCCCGGTGCCGCAAGGAGCTTTCGTCGCCATGCGCACCGATTGGTCGAAACGCTGGCCCGACGGCGCAGCGCTTGCCAATCGCGATGCCGCTGGCGTGTTTCATTATCCCGGCTGGAGCAAGGAAGTCCTGCAGCTGCTCTACGAGAAGCGGGGGATCACCGCATCCGGACACGAGACGACGGATACCGATCCGGGCCTCGCCACGACTCACGACGACTATTCGCTCGAGTCGTACATCCTCGGCCTGAATCACTACCAGATTGAGCTGCTCGCCAACCTGGATCAGGTGCCGGAGGCCGGCGCTCTGGTCTGGGTCACGTTCCCCAAGGTGGAAGATGGCTCCGGTTTTCCTGCGCGTGTAATAGCGGTCGTTCCATGAGTACCGGCCCGCAAAGCGTAGCCGCGGCGCCGATCGAGTATACCGACGCCAGCGCCGAGGTGCGCGCGGTGTATGACGACATCATGGCAACGCGCAATACCGACTGGGTCAACAACTACTGGAAGGTGTTGGCGCATCATCCGCCGACCTTGCGGCGCATGTGGGCAAATTCCAAGCAGGTCATGGGCCCCGGCGCGCTCGATCCGCTCACGAAGGAGCTGATCTACTTGGCGGTGAGCGTGACCAACGGCTGTCGTTACTGCATCGCTTCGCACGGCGCCGCCGCTCGGAAAAAGGGTATGACGCCGGAACAGCACGCCGAACTGGTGGCGATCATCGGTCTTGCGAATGAGACGAATCGGCACGCGGCCGCGCTCGATTTGCAGATCGACGAGCAATTTCGCTGACGATGCTCCTCCGCCGCGGCCGGACCGGCTCTGCGGGGTACCTCTGCGTCGCGGACAGCCATACCGCCGCAGCATTACCGCCGCAGAACAAGAACGATCTTGCCGGCCCATTCATAAAGTGCCGTGTGGGATCGATCCAGCGCCGACACGGAAGGCACGAACACCAAAGGGCCGGTTTCGTCCCGGGTCCACATCTCGGCGGGTGCGGCGGTCACGTCGAAGCCTGCGGCGGTAAATTCCGCGGCCGCGCGCGCCATGTGTGCACTGGAGGTGACCAGGATGATCCGATCGATGCCCTGCGGCCGGAGCAGGCGCGCGGTAAAAACGGCGTTATCGTGGGTATCGGTCGAGGCCCCCTCAACCCAGCGTACGGGAAGCTGCAAATCTTCCTCGATAAAGCGGCGCATGGCGGCGGTCTCTCGGGCGCTGCCCGACACCAGGAGGGGAAGGTGCGTCGCGCGCGCGATCTTGCCGCCTTCGATCAGCCGCAGAACCGCGTGCATGCCTGGGGCATCGGCGCCGATTTCGGGTGCCCGGCGGCGCAGCCCTCCTCCCAGAATCACGATTGCCTGAGCGCGCGCCTGCACCGCCGTCAAGTGCTCCGGATCCAGCGCCGGGTAGCCCTCGGCGGCACGTGTGAGCGCATCGGAGACGAGCGGCGTGGCGAGCAGCCAGAGGCTGACGATGGCGGCGGCACACAGCGCGAAGCCGAGGCGCGGGCGGCGCGGCCAGCACAGCAGCCCCGCCACGCCCAGCAGGAGCGGGCCGCCCGGAGGTAGAAAAAGTGCCTTCAGCAATAGCCGGAACTGCAACGCCGTCAACTTGAATTTCCCTTCGGAGCACGCCTGGTATCTTTATCGACCGATGCTCGCGTCGCGAGCTTACCATCCTGCGCGGTTGAGACGATGAGCGCCCACCTTGTGCGATCCCAGGCAGTGCCGGACCGGGATTTGGCCGCGCTGCGAAGAGCCATTCGGCATTTGCTTGCCTCATCGGAACACGACTAGAATCGCGCCGAAGCGGGGTAGGCAAATCGCGGTGAATCGTCGGGGTTGCAGTTCTGGGTAGGGTCAATAAACGGAAATCCCGGTGCGAGGCCGGGCTCTCGAGTGCACAAACGAAATGGATATCCCAGGCCAGAGTGGCTTTACGACGGCAGGCCAAGAAGCCAAGCCCGGCGAATCCCCCTTGTCGAACAGAATGCGAAGCGTGTTTGATGATGCCGAAGACCGGCTCGACGGTCTGTTTGCGCAGCCCGTAGAGTGCCCGACCTTCCGGGGTCTTAAGCCGATGCAGCATCCGTTCGGTGGCATTGGCCGGCTCGCGGAGCGCCGCCGGTTCCAGGCTGCGCGGTGTAATGCCGCGCGCCCGCCGGCAAGTCGAAGGGATGGAGCGGGCGGTGGGAATCGAACCCAAGAGGCGCCAGCTCATTTTGCCATATTCGCCAATACGTTATGAGGGACGCGCACCCCAGGGCGTGACCGGCGTGTGAGCCCTGACTGTCGCCAGATGCGACCGCGCGCAACCCGGGGAAGTCGCTCGGTGTTATGAAAGATTCATAAGAGCATCACCCCGGTGTTGCGCAGGTCGGCCAAAGTGTCCCTCGGCACGGACGGCACATCTAACATAACTAGGGTGGCAGAATGTCTCTCATCCCGCGTGGTGTATCTTTATTGGGGCTCGCTGCTCTGGCCGGCGGCGCGCACGCTTCGACGGTCTACGACGTCGTCTTGGGTAGTAGCAGCTACGTCACACTCCAGGTATATACGGCGAGCGGCACGCTGTTCGCGAGCGGCACGAATAATATCCTACTGACCGCGCCCTCCGAGGTTTCGGTTGACTATTCCGGCAGCACTCCCACGGGCATCCCCACGTTCACCTTCGAGGACCTGGGGACGACCACGATCACGCTTAACAACGGCGACACCCTCAGTGTGACGAACGCGACAGTGACACCGGGTAGTCCGTACAGCTCGAGCGTAACGGGGTCGAGCCCGGCCTATAACTACTCCCTCGGTGGGCTCAGCGGGTCGGTGAGCAGCTACACGCTTACTACTAGCAGTGGATCAATAACGGGAGGGCCGGTCAGCGGTATGACCGCAGGCCCGCTCACAGGCGGACTCACGCTCAACGGCGACAGTTCGATTACCCTCAACGGCATCACCCTGGGTACCGTGAAGAACGGCGACATAGTCAAGGCCGACGTCATTTTTGAGGGTGCGCCGGTCCCGCTGCCTCCCGCCATCGGTCTACTCGCCCCGGCTCTGCTGGGCTTGGGAATCGTGTCTCTGCGGCGCCGTCCGCTAACGCGGATGTCGCTTGACGGCGGTTCGCGTCCACCCCTTTAATATTGGAGCCCGTGCATGTTTGACACGAGAACGAGCAGGGAGGCGGGCGTTGATCCGCCTGTCTCACGGGTGAATCGAGGCCTTTTAATCCTGGCATGCGCTCTTGCTGGGTTGAGCGCCCAGGGCGCTTCGGCTTCCACGGTGCTGGATATCACGGGCGGCGGGATCGATACCGGGACGATTAATACCTGCCCCGGCGGCGTGTGCGGAACGACGACCGCCTACACGTATGCATCAGGCGGGAACGTGTCGGGAACGATTACCCTCACGACCAGCGGCACCACGGGCACCGCAACCTTCGATGTGCAGTTGACCTCGCTTGCCCAGTTCAGCGCCGGTGAGCAGTTGAGCGCGGGAACTTTCACCGCAACGGCATCGATCCCGATCTCACTGAGCGGCAGCAGCTGGTCGCAGACCGGCAGCACCGTCTACGGTTCGAACAGCGGCGTGACCTTCAACACGCTGACGGCATATGAGAATGCGCCGCAGATCAGCGGCCTGACTTGCTCCAGCAATCTCAAGTTATGCGGATTTTTCTTGGGGCCGACGGGGTTCGAGATGAAGGACTCGGGCGGCAACATCTACGATGCCGACATCGGGTTCGACGTGACCACTAAGCAGGTTGTTCCCCTGCCCAGTTCAGTGTGGCTGGCGCTCAGCGGCATCGCCTTCCTTTGGCGCGCCCGGCGGCATCGCCCGGTTTCTTTGTAGTCCTCGTGTAGCGGGGCAAAATGGCCGGAAGGGCCCAGCCCCTTGGCACGGCGGCTGTAGAACTCGCGGCGCACTCGTATGGGCCGCGGATTGTCGTCCCTGCAGCCGCCGAAGCACTTGCCCGGGATCGAGCACATGCGAGCGGTGCCCACCCTCTCGGAATCAGCGTTCGAGCTTGAGCGGGCGACGGGTCTCGAACCCGCGACCTTCAGTTTGGGAAACTGATGCTCTACCAACTGAGCTACACCCGCATAAGACTATTGATCTTATGCGGGTTCCGGAACCCATGGCAACTTCGCAAGAATTCGATGAGAAACAAGGAACAGCGATTTACCGGTTACCTGGTTTGGTGTACACGAACCTATGTGCAGTGGGGGCGGGGAGTTCAAATGGGATTGTTTGTCGTGTCAGGGAGGACGATAAATCTCCCTGCTGTTCGAGTTACACCGCAAGCGAAGACTCGGGACTCCCGAGCTTGGCAATCTGGTCAATGACGACCCATTTGCCGGCGGCCATTGTCCTGGAAAAGTAGGTCAACGCGACATGCATATGAACGCTACCTTAGCGAGAGAAGTGCTCCGGAAACTCAATCCTAAATGGCTTATGCCAGCAACGTCACCGAGCACCCTGCGAATGATCGCCGTGACGTGTAATGATCTCGATTTCATCACGTTGGCAGTCCTTTCCGAAGGACATCTCGGGTACATGTCCGAAGGGGACATTACTTTTCGGCTGCAACGGGTCCATCAATAGTCTTATGCGGGTGTAGCTCAGTTGGTAGAGCATCAGTTTCCCAAACTGAAGGTCGCGGGTTCGAGACCCGTCGCCCGCTCAATTGCGGTGGATACATGCTGGCAGTCGGACCGGAATCGTCACCACAGTTGTCGATCGCCTCGCCAAATCACCGGAATCTATCGGGAGACCGCATGATGACCGATGGGAATCGAACACGTGGCGATAGCTTCCCAAGCTTGAGCCGTGGGTTCGATTCCCATCGCCCGCTCCATCTCGACTCTGACACCCCGCGCATGCCAGCGTATGAGGTTGGAGGCTGTACACGCCACTCACGCGCCCGCTCAGTTCGCCGCGGATCAACCGAGGAAAGTGGCTCGAACCCCGTAGGTCTCGTAAACCGACGCTGCACGACGGTCGCAGGTGATTAGCGCCGCTGAATGGGCTACTGCGGTTGCAGCGACGAGGGCGTCGTAGGCGCTGCCACCGGTTACGGCGTGCTCGGGCAACTCCAGCACAAACTCCTTGTAGACCAGCGCGGCGTGGCCGCCGAGCGTCTATACCTCGTCTCTCGGGGGCCCGCTTGACATTTGGTAAGTAATGTCTTACCGTAAGTTATGACTTACGGAACGACGTTGACTGCGCTGGCTGACCCGACCCGCCGCGCCGTGTTCGAACGGCTGCGCCGCGGACCGGCGTCGGTGGGCGAGGTAGCGCTGAATCTTCCGGTGAGCCGCCCGGCTGTCTCGCAGCACCTCAAGGCGCTGAAGCGGGCGGGCTTGGTATTCGATCGCTCCGCCGGAGCGCGGCGCATCTATTACATCGATCCGCACGGCCTCGGCGAGCTGCGCCGCTGGCTCGATGAGTTTTGGGATGAGGCGCTGGAGTCTTTCAAGAACGAAGTGGAAAGCCCCGAGACGTCCCGAGGGAGGGAGAAGCCTTGAACAGAACAATCAGTATCGCCCCGGTGCGCAAAACCGTCGTCGTGGCGGCAACTCGCGAAAGGGCTTTCGAGGTGTTCACCGCCCAGATCGATCGCTGGTGGCCGAAGTCCCATGGCATCGGTACTGCGCCGGTCCGGGAATCGATCATCGAGCCGTTTGTCGGCGGGCGCTGGTACACGAAGTGCGAGGACGGCACGGAGGCGGTCGTGGGCCACGTGCTCGTCTGGCAGCCCGCAGAGCGCTTCGTCGTCAGTTGGGAGATCAGCGCCGACTGGAAGCCGGATCCGCGCGTGGCTTTCAGCTCCGAGGTCGAAGTACGGTTCTTGCCCGACACGGCGGCACGCACGCGGGTCGAGCTCGAGCATCGGAATTTTGAACGGATGGGCGCGGTGGCGGGCGAGACGATGCGCAAAGGCGTCGACGGCGGCTGGCCGATGTTGCTTGAGCTTTTCGCGAAAGCGGCAGCCGCGTCCGGCAAATCATAGGAGCGGCGAGGTAATTTCATTAAGCAAATTCATCAAGCCAATTTCATAGGAGTGACCACATGACCGAATTCGTGATTCACAGCGTCCCCGGGAGTCCCTTTGGCCGAGCGGTATTGGTTGCCTTGGAGGAAAAGGGCGCCGCCTATCGCTTGGCTCCTGTGCCGCCGGGAGCCCTGCGCACGCCCGAGCACCTCGCCCGTCATCCGTTCGGCAAGGTGCCGGTCCTGGATCATGCGGGCTTTCGACTCTACGAGTCCCAGGCGATCCTGCGCTACCTGGATCGCGTGCTGCCGCAGCCCCCGTTGACCCCGGCGCATCCGCAGGCCGCCGCGCGCATGGATCAATTGATGAACATTAATGATTGGTACCTGTTCCACGGTGTCTCCACCGTCATCACTTTTCAGCGGGTGGTTGCTCCGCGACTGATGGGGCTCGCACCGGAGGAGGACGCGATCGCCGCCGCCATGCCGCGGGCCCACGCCGTGTTCGACGAACTGGCGCGGCAGTTGAGCGATAAGCCGTTCTTCGTCGGTCAGTCGATCAGCTTGGCGGATGTGCTGTTGGCCCCGCAACTCGATTTCTTTCGTGAAACGCCGGAATGGCAGCCGCTCACGGCGAAGGCTTCGAACCTTCGAGCCTGGTTGGAGCGGATGAACGCGCGTCCAAGTCTGGCGGCGACCACCTGGGACCGCGTGACTGCGATGGCAAAGGCCGCCTGACTCACGCGCGTTGGTTTTTCAACCACTGATCGACCTCCGGCAGTCGATCCTTACGAATCTCGGCGAGGTAGCGCACGGTGGCCTCCGCCTTGCGCAGATCCCGGCGCGCGTCGGGCGGAATGTGACGTTCTGCAAAAGCATCCAGTTTGTCGATCAGGCTCGGGTCCGAGGCGTCGTGCAACAGGCTCGGCACATAGCGTGCTCGACTGGCGGGCTCGATGTAGGGGGCGATCGAGTCCCAATGGGCAACCGCAAATTCGAATGCCATCCTGGGATGGCGCGTCGCCGCCGTGCTGATCATGGCGGGCGTTACCGTCGAAGGCGGCTCTCCGGAAATGGCCAGTTCGAGCGCCTGCTGCACGAGGTTGGCGCTCTCCGGCGCTGCCAGCAGCTCGTACAGCTCGCGGCGTTCGATCTCCGTCGCGGCGGATTTTGCCAACCGATGCAGCTGCTCCCACGTGCCGCGGTCCGCGTGCACGGCGATCACGCCTAGGACGGCGCGGCGCTCGCCGGCGTCGAGGCTCGACGGGTTCTGCAAATAACGGTCAAAGCGCTTGCGCGCTTCCGCAAGTACCGATGGATCGCCAAAATCGCCCAACGCGGCGATCAAGTCGGAGCGCAGCAGCGCAACATTGTCCCCTTCGTTCGGTTTCTTATTCCAGCCGACGCGGTCGAAAAGCGGCTTGAGCACGCCGCTCGCATAGGAACGAAACGCCGCCTGCGTCGCCAGGCCCTCGTAAATCCTATCCAATCCCCGCAGCAGGCGTGCGAGCGCTGAGGCCACTACCGGCTCGGCATCGACGGGAAAGTTCTTGGTCAGCTCGAGCAGCGCGGCCATGGGCTCCACCCCCCCCTGAGCGAGGGCACTGCGATCGTTCAAGACGCCGAGTTGGTCCTCGGGCGAGAGCGTAGGGTAGGCGCCCGTGATCGCCGCCAAGCCTTCATTGGAATAGCGGCTGCGGAAGTAGCCGGTTTGGCCGGCGTTGATGACCACCGCACCGCAGCCGGGGAGCTGAATGTCTCTTGGAACGCCCCCCGACACGACCGTTGCGACAGACGGGCCGTCGATCTGCGCAATGATCGCGGGAACATGCCAGGCACGCGCGGTTGTGGACTCGGGATCGATGGCGAAATGGCCTTGCGCGATGCTCACGGAGTTCTTGCCGTCAAGACACCGGGCGGACACTTCGCTGACCATCGGCACTCCCGCCTGCAGAGTGAAGTCATGCGCGATCTGAGCGATCCGCCGCGGTGATCCCCGATCCATTTCATGCCATAGATCGTCGGTTACGGTGTTGCCGTAGGCGTAGTCGTGAATATAGCGGCGCACACCGGCGCGGAAGGCGTCCTCGCCCAAGTAGGCCTCCAACATGCGAATCACGGCAGCACCCTTAAAATAGGTAATGGCATCGAAGGCGCCGCTCGCCTGCAGTACGTCATTGATCGGCGTGATGATGGGATGGGTCCCGTCCCGCGCATCTTCCTGCATGGCATACTGTTTTTCGCCCAGGGCTTGGAGCCAAATCTTCCACTCCGGGTGGAAGTGGTCGGTGACCTTGTTCTCCATCCACGAGGCGAATCCCTCGTTCAGCCACAGATCGTCCCACCATGCCATGGTCACCAGGTCGCCGAACCACTGATGCGCCATCTCGTGCCCCACGGTGATGTAGACCTGCTGCTTATCGTGCTCGGTAGAAATGCGCGGATCGATCAGCAGGTCGTGCTCAAAATAGAAAATCGCACCCCAGTTCTCCATGGCACCGAAGAATTGGCTCGACCCCGGCGCTGCAATGAGATCGAGCTTGGGCAGCGGATAAGGGGTACCGAAATAAGCGTTGTAGTAGGGCAGGATGCGGGACGCCGCGTCGAGCGCGAAAGCCGCACTCCCCGTGTCGCCGCGCTTGACCACAACGCCCACATCGACGCCGTCGACGGTGCGTTGCACACGCTCGAAGTCGCCCATTCCGAAGAACAGCAGATAAGAGGACATCACGGGCGTCACTGCGAAATGCACTCGCTTCAAGTTGTCGGCGAGCACGTCCGTCGCTGCGATCGGCATGTTGGAAACCGCCGACTGCTCCGCTGGCACGGTGGCCGTGAGCTCAAAGGTTGCCTTGCGGGCCGGCTCATCCCACGAGGGCACGAAGCGGCGCGCGTCCGAATTCTCGAACTGTGTGAATAAGGCGCGGGCTTTCCCCTTCGGCGTATCGTAATCAAGCGCGAACAGGCCGGAGGTCTGCTGGTAGATCTTGCCGTGGTAAGCAAGGCTCAGCGTATAAGCGCCGGGGTTAAGTTCCTGGGTCAGGGCCAAGGTCGCGGTCTGCGCCTTGTCGTCGTAGTTGACGGCATCCACCTTTGTCTGCCCGGAGAGGCCCGCGCGGTCAATGACGATATCGGCGCTATTGAGCACAATCTGGCTGACCGCCTGATGCACGGTGATATCGATCTCTACCGAACCCTTGAAAGTCAAGGCGCCGGCGTCGGGCGTTATTTCGATGCGATAGTGATCGGGCGTCACGGCTGCCGGGAGCATCACCCGTTCGCCGAGGGCGGGACTTGAACCGACCGGCTGGGCCATGGAGACGGGCAGAGTTGCCGCGAGTCCCAGCAGCAGGAAGCAGAAGCTTCGCGCAATAGCCCGCATGATCATGGCCCAATCCTCCCAACAATGCCGCCGGCAAGCAAATGGTTTCAATGACGCGACGCGGCTGCCGCCGCCTGTCGCTCCCCTTCGAATCGGCACTACTGTCCTAGCTTGACCGTGTAGACCTCGCGCCCATCGAGGTAGGTCGCCAACACTCGCGTGTCGTGCAGATCGAAAGGGTCGATCGCAAAAATGTCGCGGTCGAGCACGATGAAATCGCCGCGCTTGCCCGGCTCGAGGCTCCCGGTCGTGTGTTCCTGCTTCAGTGCGAAGGCGGCGTTGATCGTATAGGCGTCGACCATATCCTGCAGTTGCAAACTCTGTTCGGGTAGCAGCGGCTTGCGGCCGCGGGCCTCGCAGCGAGTAATGGCGTGTTCCATCGCCTCGAACGCATCGAAGCTGCTCACGCTCCAGTCGCTGCCGCCCACAATCAACGCGCCGGCGTCGCGCAGCGAGCGCGCCGGGTACAGGTATCGCGACCGTTCGGGTCCGAGATAGGCCAGCGTCGCGTGGTCGATGTTCGGATCGTGTTCGGCCCAGAGCAGCTGGAAATTGGCGATGACACCCAGTTCCCTGAAGCGCGGGAAGTCCGCCGGATTCACGAGCTCGAGGTGCGCGATCTGGTCGCGATTATCCCGCATGCCGTTGCGCCGCCTCGCCGCCGCAAAGGCATCGAGCGCCGAGCGCGCTGCCCGATCGCCGATCGCATGAATGTGCACGGTAAATCCGGCCGCATCCGCGGCGCTCACGATGCGGTTCAGATAATCCTGCATCAAGTAGGTCGGGCCGCGATTGTGGGTGGGACGGCCGGTCGGATCGAGGTAGGGCTCGAGCAGCGCGGCCGTCTGGGAGGGGTATTCGATCACTCCGTCGACGTAGATCTTGACCGCGTCCGCGCGCAGAAAATCCGGATCAATCGCCCATTTCGCGCGAAATTGGATCGCATCGGCGATCAGCGCGTCGGCCGGCCGCTCCGTCCTCTTCAGGCCCAACGTGGCGCGCACCCGCATATTCAGCCGGTGCTGATCGTAGAGCAACTTGTACAGTTGCAGGATGTGCTCATTGGCATCCGCGTCCTGGACCGACGTGATGCCGGTGGCGCGCATCGCGTCGAATGCCTCATCGAGCTGCGAGGCCTCAAAAGCGAGGCTGGGCTTCGGCTTCGCGTCGAACACGATATTCGCCGCAGTGTCGCGCAGCGTGCCGGTCGGATTGCCGGCGGCATCGTGCTCGATGCGGCCGCCCGCCGGATCCGGCATGGCGGCGCTGATGCGGGCGGCCTTGAGCGCGGCCGAGTTGGCCCAGACCGTGTGGCCGTCTGCATCGCTGAGCAGCATCGCGCGTTCGGCCAGCATCCCGTCAAGATCCTTGAGCGTGAGCGTGAGTCCGGACGGGTTGACCTGGACGACTTCGAACCACAGTGTGTGGTCCACCGGCTTCTCTTGGAGACAGCGAGCTACCTGAGCCTTGATTTGCGCGGCAGTGAGCAGCTGGTCGTCGAGGCTGCATTTGCCCAATTCCTGCGCGCTTTCCGCCGGATGCGTGTGCGCATCGATGATGCCGGGCAGTACCAGCCGGCCGCCCAAGTCGACGCTGCGGGTTCTTGGCCCGACCCATGCGCTCACCGCCTGATCGGTGCCGACGGCGATGATCGTATTGCCGCGAAGCGCCAGCGCTTGCACGATGGAGCGGCTCGGATCCTCAGTGTGAATATTGCCGTGAAGCAAGACGAGGTCGGCCGGAGGGTCCGCGGCCGAGGCGGTCATTATCTCGAGCCACACCGCGCACACGGCAAGCGCGAATCGTCGATATCGAAGCGGTGCGCGATGCATGCCCGGATATCTTATAGTATGCCGCGCCGCCTGACCGGCTGCGCCGATGAGAATTCGAACGGATGCCCGCACCGCGACCGCCTGGATTCGACACACTGAGCTTGCACGCCGGGCATCACCCCGATCCGGTGAACGGCGCTCGCGCGGTACCCATTCACCAGACGACCTCGTACGTCTTCGACGATACGGACCAGGCGGCATCACTCTTTAACTTGGAGCGCCCTGGATACCTCTACAGCCGCATTTCGAACCCGACGGTCGCCGTCCTCGAAGAGCGGCTCGCCGCACTGGAAGGCGGCGTGGGCGCGGTGTGTACGGCGAGCGGCATGGCGGCATTGCATATCGGCATCGCGACATTGCTCGGCGCCGGCGACCACATCGTCGCTTCTTCTTCGCTGTACGGGGGCACGGTGACTCTGCTGTCGCACACGCTGCCGCGCTTCGGCATCACCACGACGTTCGTGAAGCCCCGCGACGTCGCCGGTTTTCGCGCGGCGCTCAAGGCCAACACCCGTCTCGTGATCGGCGAAACCATCGGAAATCCCGGGCTCGAAGTCCTCGACATTCCATCGATCGCCGCTATTGCGCATCAGGCCGGCGTCCCGCTGCTCATCGACAGCACGTTTGCGACGCCCTATCTGTGCCGTCCGCTGGAGCTGGGGGCCGATCTGGTGATGCACTCGATCACCAAGTGGATCGGCGGGCATGGCATCGCCATCGGCGGAGCGTTGATCGATGGCGGACGCTTCGACTGGGAAGCGTCCGGCAAGTATCCGACTTTGACCGAAGCGGTCGAGGCCTACCAGGGGGTAGTCTTCACCGAGCAGTTCGGGCTCGCGGCCTTCGTGATGCGCGCGCGCGCCGAAGGGTTGCGCCAGTTCGGCGCGTGCTTGTCGCCCATGAATGCGTTCCATCTCCTGCAGGGTGTCGAGACCTTGAGTCTTCGAGTCCAGCGCCACGTGCAGAATACCGCCGCCGTGCTCGAATTCCTCGAGCGAAGCGCTGCCGTCGCCTGGGTTTTGCACCCGAGTCTGCCGAGCCATCCGGACTACGAGCTGGCGCGCCGCCTGCTGCCGCGCGGCGCGGGCTCCATCATCAGCTTCGGCATCAAGGGCGGCCGCGCGGCCGGTGCGAAGTTCATCGAAGCGCTGCGGCTCGCGAGCCACCTGGCGAATGTCGGAGACGCCAAGACACTGGTGATTCATCCCGCCAGCACCACGCATCAGCAGATGAATCCAGCGCAGCTCGCCGCCGCCGGAATCGGCGAAGACATGGTACGCCTGTCGGTCGGAATCGAGTCCGTCGACGACATCGTCGGTGATCTCGCTCAGGCCCTGCGTGCGGCGCTGAAGGCCTGACGGCACCGTCGCCGTGCAGTTCACGATCGACGGACATGCCGTGTTTGGCGCTACGGGCGGACGGTCCCATGCACCGGGCCGGCCGGTGGCGCTGTTCGTGCACGGCGCCGGACTCGATCACACGGTGTGGGCCTCGCAGAGTCGTTGGCTCGCATTCCATGGCTGGAACGTGCTCGCCCTCGATCTGCCGGGCCATGGCCGCTCGCAAGGCCCGCTGCTCCCGAGTATTGCCGCCATGGCGAGATGGCTCGAGGCAGTCGCCGTGGCGGCAGAATCGCAAACAACGGCATTGATCGGCCATTCGATGGGGTCGTTGATCGCGCTCGAGGCTGCTGCGCATTTTCCCGACCGCGTGCAGAGCCTCGTCTTGATCGGTACGGCGGCTAAGATGCCGGTGCATCCGGACTTGCTCGCTGCAGCCGCCGCGAATGACCATGCGGCCATCGACATGGTCAACCTCTGGGGCTACGGCTACGCCGCCGGGCTTGGGGGCAGCCGTGCTCCGGGCGTGTGGATGATCGGCGCCGGCGAGCGCGTGCTGGAGAAAGCGCAGCCCGGCGTGCTGCACAATGACCTCGCCGCCTGCAATGCCTATGGCGATGCACTGGCCGCCGCAGCGAAAGTGGCGGCGCCGACGTTGGCGATCTGCGGCGAGCGCGACCAGATGACGCCGCTCAAGAGCGGGCGGCTGTTGGCGGCGGGCATTCCCGGCGCAACCTTCGTTGCGGTGCGCGGAGCGGGGCATATGCTTCCGGCGGAGCGTCCCGATGAAGTGATCGACGCGATCGCCAAGCACCTGGCGGTGGACCGGAATCGGGCTGCGGGATTTACGTCCGGACTAGGTTAAGGTTCGGGCACGCAGTATGTCGGCGAGATTCACGGGAGACTGCATTTGTCGAATCACCGCCTGCCAGCGATCTGCGCCCGTGCGCAACTTGCCGATGACCTCGGCCGAGGCTTGCCAGCCGCGAGACAACCCTTCGACGCCGTCCGCTATCAGGGCTTCGCCGACTTGCAAATGCCGCCATGTCTTATCGAGCCAGTGATTCATTGAGCGTACCTGTGTCTGCAGTGCTTAGGTGTCATCGGATCGATGCACCACGGCTGAAAGCCTAAGACAATTTGGCAGAACGCGGCAATTGTCGGCGATTCAAGACATGGAACCGGTGCGCCTCTCGTGACCGGTAGCCGGTGAACTGCATCCGGGGGTGATCGCACTGACAGCCCCTTTAGAGTGCTAGCGCTGCGGCAGTGTTGGCGTGGCGACTGCTCGCTTGAGGATTGAGAGCGCAGATTGCGGGAATCACCGATTGGGGCGCCATCGCCGGCAATGATAAGTTCATCATGAGTCAAGGGTCGCGTATTCCGTATGGAGATTGCCGAAGCATTGGAACGCGCCCGCGCGTTGGCTCGACAGGCCGAGGACGAGGGCGCCAAGCAGGCGTATCTCGACGTGCTACGCCGCGATCCGACGAATTTTTCTGCGCTCAACGAGCTCGGGACGCTCGCCTTGGCCGGCGGGTTTCGTTCTGCCGCTCGCACCGCCTACCTGCAGGCCGTGCAACATCATCCCGGCAATAAGATTGCCCGCGTCAATCTTGCCAATGTGCTGCGCGAGGAGAACGATCTCTCGGGAGCCAAGCTGCATTATCAAGCGGCGCTGGCTATCGATCCCGACCTGCATGAAGCTCATCAGGGCATGGCGTGGGTGCTCAAAGAGCTACACCTGGACGGGGCGGAAGAGCACTGGCGGCGAGGATTTTCAGGTCACGCCCTTGTCACCAAACCCTATCGGGGTACCGGGGCTGGCGTCCCGCTGTTGATGCTGGTGTCGGCACGCGGCGGGAATATCCCGACGCAGCCGTGGATCGATGATCGGCGCTTCACGATCAGCGCGCTCTACGCGGAGTTCTATGATCCTGAATTACCGTTGCCACCGCACGCGTTGGTGATGAACGCGGTGGGCGATGCGGATGTGTGCGGCGTGGCCCTGGCCCGTGCCGAAGAGTTGCTGGCGCGCAGCGACGCGCCCGTGATCAATCGCCCGACGCGGGTACGGGCCACCGGACGCGCCGAGAATGCGCGCCGCCTCGCGGCAATTCCCGGCGTCATCGCGCCGCGGATCGATGCATTGACGCGGACGGCGCTCCTCGCGGCCGATGATCTGCGCTTTCCACTACTGCTGCGAAGCCCCGGGTTCCATACCGGCCGACATTTCGTTTATGTGGAGCACCGCAAGGAGTTGCCGGAGGCGGTCGCATCCTTGGCGGGTGAGGAATTGCTCGCGATTCAATATCTGAATGCACGGGGTGCCGACGGAATGGCTCGAAAGTATCGCGTAATGTTCGTCGATGGTGTCGCCTATCCGCTGCATCTGGCAATTTCGGCCGACTGGAAGGTGCACTATTTCACGGCCGACATGGCGCGCAATGCGGCATTTCGCGAGGAAGAGCGCCTCTTTCTCAAGGACATGCGGGCCGTGCTGGGGGAGCGCGCCATGGCCGCGCTCGAACCGATCTGTGCGACCATGGGCCTCGAATATGCCGGCATCGATTTCGCGCTGGCGTCCGAGGGCTCGGTGCTTCTCTTCGAGGCCAATGCGACCATGGCGGTGTTACCTCCGGGCGCCGAGCCGATGTGGGATTACCGGCGTCCTGCGATCAGCGACGTGATGGAGGCAGCAACGCGCATGCTCCTGAAGCACGCCGAGCGTGGTCGGGCTGCTCCGCGCCACACGGGACCGGAATGAGAACATCGAGAACTGACGAGAGTGGCTCGATATCAAGGTTGAGCCGACGATGCTCGGCGGGAACTGGGTCTATGAGGCGTGAGCCGCGTCCCGCCCCAAGCTCATTCGGCTTGACGCCGTGTTGTTCGAAAACATTGCAGCCTCTACCCAACGGCTGCGCGATGAAGGCGCCACTGCGGCGAAGGGGTATCAACACCAGAGCGAGCATGGTCACCAGCTCTAGACCATAAGCAGATGCCTTTTTCGTCGAATTTGGTCCAGGGTCTGTTGCGCGGGCGAGACTGGAAGGCAACCGCGCAATTGACTCAGTTGTAAAAAAAATCTCGTTATGTTGAGTCGCGTTATGTTGAGTCGCGCGCAGTTATCTGAATAGTGAGATTCGCGTCACCCATGCAGATATTTTTGTCGCTCGCCGCAGTCTGATCGGTCCTTAATTTTCCCGCCGTACGATTTCAAGAAAAAAAGAAGAAATGCATCAGACACTTATGGACGGCAAGCCATTTTTAGCCGAAGGTCCGCCGACTCGAACCCACCGAAGATGCGCATCAATTCGTTCGCGTTCTGTCAACTTCAATCTCTCTCTCGCGCTTAACTTAGTTCGCGTGCACAGCGAAGTGTCGGAATGGAGCGACATCTTGCGGAAGCCTGCGCAGAGTCCAAAGATTTGCCCACGCCGCCCGGTCAGTTTGCATCGCCGGACTGAGCATGATTCAAAGATTCTAGGGGTTCGGGAAGTTCGCTATGAAATACTCAACGCTTCGTCAGTCAGCGTCGAGCCGCTTGCAGAAGTTGTTCAACCAACTGTTCACCGGCCTGGGCGTGTGCGGCATGCTCATGCTCAGTGCCTGTGGCGGCTCGGGAGGCGGCTCAAACAGCCTCGGCAATACCAGTACCAGTACCAGTACCAATACCGGCGCGGCCATGATCACACTGACCGATGCGCCCGGGGACTTTCTCCACTACGCCGTCACCGTCGATTCGCTGCAGCTGACGCGGGGCGATGGCACGGTCTTCGAGACCGTGAGCAACAGCACGCTGGTGGACTTTGCGCAACTGGTTGATCTATCCGAAATCATCAGCGCTGCGCAGGTTCCGGCCGGCAAGTATGTTTCGGTCACGCTGACGCTGGACTACTACCAGCCCACCACCAGCATCGTGGTCGATAACGGCACAACCAGCCCCATCATGGTACCCGCGACAACACCGCCGGCGAATAACTCGTCGCCGGGTATCTTCAATGCCACCGGCACCGCGGCGCTCAGCTCTCCGGTGACAATGACGCTGACGTTGCCCAGCGGCAGCCCGCTGGTCATTACGCCGGGTACGGTTGCCAATCTGGCGCTCGATTTCAATCTGCTCGCGACCAACACCGTGGTACCTATCCCCGTGACAACCCCTCCGGCCCCGGTTACGTCCAGCACGACCGCCGTACAGGTGTGGGTGAGCCCGGCGCTCTCGGCCAGCCTGACGCCGGATACCACCAAGCAGATCCGCGTACGCGGACCGCTGGTGAGCGTGGGTACGAGCAGCTACACGATCAACGTGCGGCCGTTCTTTAACGCCACCGGCACGCAGGGCCAGTTCGTGGTCAACACTACCGCCACGACCGCCTTCACGATCAATGGCATGGCCTACGTCGGCAACACGCTCGGGCTGCCCGCGCTGCAGGCGGCGGGCGCCGGTACGCCGACGATCGCCTATGGCAGCTACGATGTCTCAACCGGCACGTTCACGGCGAGCAACGTCCTCGCCGGCACCAATGACAGCGTTGAAGGCACGGTGACCGCCGTGAGCGTGAGCGGCACCACCACCACGCTGACCGTCGAGAATGGCATGATCTGCCGCGCCAACATGAACGGCGTCAATTTCAGCCGCACCGTGTTCGTGACTGTGGGCTCGGGAACCGTGGTAACCGAGGAGGGTCAGTCCAGCTCGTTCAACGCGCAGGACATCTCGGTCGGACAGCATCTGCAGGTGTTCGGCACCTACAGCGATACCTCCGGCACTCCGACGCTGGATGCCTTGAACGGCAGTGCGTTCCTGATGGTCACGGACGTGTGGGGTCTGGTGCAGGCGACTCCTACCACGCCCGAGCCCAGCAACGTCGTCACGCTGACGCTGCAGGCACTTGATGGCCTGCCGCCCTCCGCATTCACTTTCACCGGCACCGGCGCCGTTCCGATCGCAACGAACGACGCCAGCGCGTCGGCCTACACGGTAGGCGTGGCCCCCTCGCTGTTGCCGATCCCTGCCAATCTGAACAGCGGCCCGACGCAGTTCCGCGGCTTTGTGACGCCGTTCGGCACGGCACAGTTCCCGGCACCCCCACCGGACTTCTCGGCCGTGACGCTGGTGAATTATGCCAACACCAATGCGCAGTTCGTCGCTTTCTGGATGCCGGGCATCACCACGCCGTTTGGCACCTTCACCGCTACGAGCCCGACCCTGGCTCTGACATCGGCCACGCTGTCGGAGGCTCAGCGTGACTTGATCAGGCTCGGCCCCGAGTCGATCAATCCGGCGACGCTCGGTGTGACGCTCCAGGCGAACTCCGCGGCCACTACGAGGACGCAGTTTGTGATCGTCCATCGCAGCAGCTGGAAGTTCGAATCATTCAGCAGCTTCGCCGATCTGGTCTCGGCGCTATACACGGATCTGAACGGCACGACCGCGCTGCTCGGGCTGTTCGCGGACGGCCCGTACGATACCGCTACCGGCGTGCTCTCGGTCGATCAGCTGGAGATCGCTCTGAGCGACTGAGCGACCCTCTCAAGGCCACCCAACCTCGGCGGGACCGGCAACGGTCCCGCCGCTTTTTGTCCGGTGCTGACCGCAAGCCTGGTGCCGGATGTCACCAAGCAAATTCGCGTGCGTGGTCCGCTCGTCAGCGTAGACACGAACCCTTTACGGGAGCGAGTCCGCGCCGGCAATTCCGGTGCCGTCCGCGCCAACTCATTTCGCAGCGGCTTGCCCTCCAAGGAGATGGTAATCTTTCCCACTGGGACAATGGCGCGGCCAACCGCCCGCCCGCGACCCCTGAGAGGCTCTTGATGCAACGGGAACAGATCATCTTCGTAGGAACCAGCGATCTTTCAGGGCATTTTCGGGGCAAGAGCTTTCCGGCGGCCGACCTGCCCGCCAGATTGCTGCGCGGGGTCGGCCTCGCGCCCACCAATATGTTCATCTCGGCCTTTGGCCCGATCCAGGTGACGCCGTTCGGCACCCAAGGCGAAGTCTTTCTCATCCCCGACCCCGATACCCGGGTGTTCGTGCCGTTCGAGGGCAGCACCGCGGAATATTTTTTTCTGGGCGACATCAGAACCTCGGACGGTGCGCCGTGGGATTTCTGTCCGCGGCAGATTCTGCGGCGGGCGATCGAGCGGCTGCAGAGCGAGACCGGACTGCGATTGTTCGCCACTTTCGAGCAGGAATTCATCTACAGCGGCGTCGCCGCACATCCTTGGCAACCCTATGAACTCGACTCCTATCGCCGGCAGGGACTGTTCGGCGAGGCGCTGCTCGCGGCGATGCGCAAAGTCAGGGTGGTCCCGGACTCGTACCTGTCCGAGTACGGGCCGCAGCAATTTGAAGTCACCTGTGCGCCGGCCCTCGGAGTTCGGGCCGCCGATGATGCGGTGATCACGCGCGAACTCGCCCGGGCGGTCGGCTTCCGCCTGGGTCATCGCGTGAGCTTCAATCCGATCCCCGAACCCAACGGCATCGGCAACGGCACGCATATCCATTTCAGCTTTTTGGACGAGGACGAGGAACCGGTCCTCTATGACGAGCAGCGACCGTGGCACTTGTCCCTGTTTGGCAGTCAATTCATCGCCGGCATTCAGCATCACTTGCCGGCTCTGTGCGCGGTGACCGCACCGTCGGTGCCCTCCTACTACCGCCTGCGCCCCAATCGCTGGGCCCCGGTGCGAGCCGATGTCGGCCCAGTGGACCGCGGCGCGGCGCTGCGGATCTGCCCGCTGGCCGGCGGCGACTCCGGCCACCGTGCACGGCAATTCAATGCCGAGTTTCGCGTCGCCGACGCCACAGCGAGCCCCTACCTGGTGCTTGCCGCGCTGGTTCAAGCCGGGCTCGACGGCATGCGCCGGCAGTTGGAAATCGAGACGGTGAGTCCGCGACCGCTGCCGACCAGCTTGGGTGAGGCATTGACGCTGCTGGAGGCCAGCAAGACAGCTGCGGAATGGTTGGGAGCGGATGTTCTCGCAGCCTATCTGCAATTCAAATGGGCGGAGATCAAGGGCCTCGAGAATTTGGATGAAAGTGAGATCTGTCGTCGTTATGCAGAAGTCTATTGATCATTCGTTGACGAACTCGGTCGCCGCGACGAACGCGGACGGCCCCCGCTTCAGGCTGCTCGCGGCCGACGAGCCACCGCCCTTCATCGAAGAAGGCCAGGGGAGCCGCTCGAATTTCCTCATCGTGGTCGATCATGCGAGCCGGCGCATCCCTCGACGTCTGGGCGATCTCGGCCTGCCCGAACCTGAGTTGCACCGGCATATTGCCTGGGACATCGGCAGTCTCGCGGTGGCGCGGCAGGTTGCGGCGGCCCTCGATGCGCCGCTGGTGGCGCAGAATTATTCGCGACTGGTGATCGACTGCAATCGCGACCCCAAAGTGCCGAGTTCGATACCGATAATCGGCGAGGCGGTCGAAATCCCGGGCAACATGGGCTTGAGCGCGGAGGAACTCGCGGCCCGCCGCGCCGAGATCTTCGAACCCTATCACAACCGCATCCGCGGTGTGCTCGACGACAGGCAGGCGGCGGGCCGTCCCACCATTCTCGTGGCTCAGCACACCATGACCGATATCTTCCACGGTGTGCGGCGCGAGATGCACGGCGCGGTGTTGTATAACCGCGATCGACGTTTCGCCGGGCTGATGCTCGACGCGCTGCGCCGTGAGCCAGATCTGGTCATCGCCGACAACGAACCCTATTTTGTCAGCGATGAAACCGACTACACCATCCCGCGCCATGCCGAGGCGCGCGGTCTGCCGCATGTGGAGATTGAAATACGTCAGGATCTGGTGGCCGACGCCGCCGGGCAGGCGGATTGGGCGAGGCGCATCGCCGCCGCGCTGCGCGCTGCCGAACAGGCTTTTCTCGGAGTATCCCAATGACCCAACCCTTAAGCCGTGAAATCGAAATCGAACCGGCGCACACCGCCCTGCTGTTCGTCGATGTCCAGAACTACAATTGCACCTGGGATGGGGCTGAATATGCGCCTCTGAGCGCCGCTGAAAAGGAGCAGCGGTACGGCTATTTCTTTCGCACGTTGAAGGAGCGCGCGCTGCCCAACATGGTGCGGCTGCAGCAGGCCTGTCGCCGTGCCGGAATCGAGGTGATGTACACCATGATCGAGAGTCTGACCGCCGACGGACGCGACCGCTCGCTCGATTACAAGATCACCGGGTTCAATGTCCCCAAGGGTTCGCCGGACGCCAAAATCGTGAATGAATTGGCGCCAACCGCCGATGAAATCCTGTTTCCCAAAACCTCCTCCTCGGTGTTCATCTCGACCAACATCGATTATGTGCTGCGCAATCTCGGTACCCGATATCTGATCATTGCCGGATGTCTGACCGATCAGTGCGTCGATTCGGCGGTGCGCGATGCCTGCGACTTGGGCTACTTGGTGACGGTGCCGACCGATGCGTGCGTGACGCTGTCGGCGGAACGACATGATTGGTCGCTGCGCAATAATCGCGGCTATTGCCGCCAGCGCATCACCCAAGAGGTGCTCGATGAGATCACGCGCCTCACCAACACCGACGAGACCAACCGACAGCCGATAATCCGGGTGCGGTGAGCGGCGAGCGGGGACCGAGTGCATGCCAAGGAATCGAGCGGCGCGTATCGGACTCGGACGTATCACCGATCAGGAATAGAGGGATGACAAGTTTGATTTTGCGCTTGCGGCTGCCCGAGGCCGTGGGCCTTTCACTTGCCGTCATCAGCCGCCTGCACGCTCGGCCCGATCCTGCTGCTGTGGGTGCTCTACCGAAACATCTATCCGGTACCGGTATTTCCCAACAATCTGTGGCCGTATGTGGCGGTGGTCTGGGTGATTGCCTCGTGGGTGCTCATGAGGCTGCGGCCCGATGTCACGAGTGCGCCGCTGCCCGATTATCTATGAAAGCGCTGCAGCTTCCCATTGATTGCGCGCCGCAGAGACGTAGGCTGGAAAGAAATTCACCATCACGACGCCACCGTTTTTTGCAACCAGCCGCAGGATATCGTCGGAAACATCGCGCGGGTGATCGACGATCGCGCGCGCGGAGGAGTGGGAGAAAATGATCGGCGCCTCGCTGACCGCAAGCGCCGCTTGCATCGTCTCGGGCGAGACGTGGCTGAGATCGACGAGCATGCCGAGCCGGTTCATTTCCCGAACCACCTCTTCGCCGAACGCCGTCAATCCATGGTGCAGGGGCGTGTCGGTGGCGGAATCCGCCCAATCGGTGGCTCGTATGTGGGTCAACGTCATGTAGCGAGCCCCGAGATCGTACATCTGACGCAGTACCGCGAGAGAGTCGTTGATCTGGTGGCCGCCTTCGATGCCGATCAGCGAGGCGATTTTTCCCGACTTATGGATCCTGCGCACGTCGGAGGCCGTATACGCAATCTCAAAATCTGCCGGGTACTTGGCGGCGATTCGCTTCACCAAATCAATTTGCTCGATCGTCATCTGGACTGCTTCGGGGCCCTTGATATCGACGGGCACCCACACCGACCAAAACTGTCCGCCGACGAGGCCTGCACGCAGGCGCAAAATGTCGGTCATGAGCGGGGCTTCATTCGGCGGCGCGGGGATCTTGGACGTATCGGACTTAAGGTCAACGGCCGCGAGTTGTCCTTTGAACCGTTCGCGAATCTCCCAGGGCAGATCGTTGTGCCCGTCGATCAACGGTGTTTGCTTGAGGATTTGGACGACCCGGGCATGATAGTCCGGATCGACCGCAAGCCCCGGCACGCTCAACAAGAGTCCGAACGCCATGAGGAGCAGAGGCCCGATGCCAAGCGCCCCGAAGCGGATCGCCCGAGGATTCGTCTGAATGGTCATCGTGTGCCCGCTCCCTTCTCGCTAAGGCTTGGCCGCAGCGACGATGATACCTTGCGTGCCTCTGCGCCCGGATCTGCAGTTCGTCGTCTTGGAGAAGCCTTTAGGGGAGCCGTGCGGCGCATGACAGAGATGTTGCAGCCGCTTCACGCCTTCGCCATCCATTTAATTGCAAATGTTCATAGATTAACTTGCGATTTGCGCTGCGGCTGTGGTCAAGTGCGCCCATGGAATCGTGAACTGATCGCTTGCGCAGCGCCGGTGAATTCGCCTCGCAGGGAACTCGAATGGCGCCGCACGTCAGGGACGAATAGCAAAAAACAAACCGAACATGAGGGATTTCATGAAAAGCTCCATCTGGTTGAGTGTTTGCGGTGCCGTGATCGCTCTGTCCATCGCGGGTAGCGCTGTACCCAGCTCACTGCAGGCTGTACCTAAGACGTTGCAGCAAGTCGCGCAGAGCGCGCAACGCAATGTGATCGTGATCCTGCGGGATCAATTGCCCAACGTACCGCCGGTGCGCGGCGCGATGGAGCCCCGCGCACGGGCCGTGGTCGAATCACAGGCTCCGCTGATCACTCAGCTGCAGCAGGCACGGTCGCGCACGATTCACTCGTTTAAGTCGATCAACGCCTTTGCAACCAGCGTCTCGCCCGACGAGGCAGAGCAGCTCGCGGCGCACCCCCTGGTACAGGCCGTCGTGCCTGACGCGCTGATCCGTCTGCCCAAACATTCCGACAACAACGCCGCCGCGGTCTCGGGCAATGGCGCGTCGATCGCGCCCGCGTGGAGCAGCTCCGCGGGCGCGAATCAGCTGTGCAACACGCTCGAACCCGAGGCACTGCAGCTCATCAACGCCGCGTTCCTCAATACCGCGACACCGCAGGCACAGCAGGTGCGGGACGGCGACGGCGAACTGGTGACCGGCAAGGGAGTGAAGGTTGCCTTCATTGCCGATGGCCTGGATCCGACCGTCGCCGGCTTTACCCGTCCCGACGGTTCGTCCGTGTTCGTGGATTATCAGGACTTCTCGGGCGATCCGGCAGGCACACCCACGGCCGGCGGCGAGGCGTTCGGGGATGCGAGCTCCATCGCTGCCCAAGATATGCCGAACGGTAAGCCGCTGCTCTTCGACATCAGCCACTTCGTCAACGCGGCCCACCCGCTGCCCTCGCCGTGCAACATCCGCATTCGCGGCGTGGCGCCGGGCGCATCTCTCGTGGGCCTGAAAGTCTTTTCCAGCCTCTACTACACCACCACCTCGGCCTTTGTGCAGGCTATCGAGTACGCCGTGGGCCACGCGGCCGTCGACGTGATCAACGAGTCGTTCGGCGGCAACATATACCCCGATAATTCCAGCGACCCCATTTCGCTCGCCGACGACGCGGCGGTTGAGGCCGGAGTGACAGTGGTGGTGGCCACCGGCGATGCAGGCTCGGCAGGCACCTTAGGCACTCCTTCGACCGATCCGCACGTGATCGCCGCGGGTGCCAGCACGCAGTTCCGCTTGTACGCCCAGACTAGCTACGGCGCCATACCGCTGACGCCCAAAGGCGGCTACATCTCCGACAATATCTCTGGGTTGAGCTCGGGCGGCTTCTCTCAGACCGGTGCGCGCACGGTGGATGTGGTGGCGCCGGGCGATTCGGGATGGGCGCTGTGTTCCACCAATCCGACGCTGTTCACCGATTGCACCAACTTCAACACCCCGGCGGGTGCGACCCCGGTCCAGGATTTCGGCGGCACCAGCGAATCAGCGCCTCTGACTTCCGCCGAGGCCGCGCTCATTATCCAGGCCTATCGCAGTACGCATCATGGCGCCAATCCCTCGCCCGCCGTGATCAAGCGGATCATCATGAGCACAGCGACCGACCTCGGCGCACCATCGGTCGAGCAGGGCGCGGGGCTGATAAATATCCTCGCTGCGGTCCAGGCCGCTCTCTCGGTGCAAGACGGGTGGGGGACACCGAAGCCGCGTGGCGACAGCGTGCTCAGCTCGCCGACCAGCGCGAGCATCACCAGCGCGCCGAACACGCACGAGACTCTCTCCTTTACCTTTACCAACACGGGGTCGACGACGCAGCATCTGGCGCCGGCTCTTGAGACGCTCGGCGCGCCGATTGCCGGCGCCACGCTCAACCTGACATTGGATCCCAATACCGACCCGACATTCATCAATTCGGGCGGGGACCTGCGCCCTTATATCAAGCAGAAATTCCAGGTACCGGCGGGCGCGCAGCATCTGGATGCGGCGATTGCGGTCAGCACCAGCACAAGCCTGCCCCTCGTCCTTTTTGCCCTGCTTGACCCATCAGGGCGCCAAGCCGCCTATTCTTTTCCGCAAGGTATCGGGAGCGGTTACGGACATATCGACGTGGTCAATCCCGCTGCGGGCACCTGGACCGCGTTCATCTGGACACGTCCCGCCGGGGAGGTCGGTAGTTATTCTGGCCCGGTGCAGTTCACCTGGGCCGCCGAGAACTACGTCAAGTTCGGCTCGGTATATCCGTCGCAGTTCGACTTGGTGCCTGGCGCAAGCCAGACGGTGACAACCGAGTTTTTGACGCCGGGCGAGCCGGGTGATCTCGCCGCGGCGCTGCGCTTCGATCAGTCTCCTGGCTGGAGCGATCGGTCTCCCGCCTGGAGCGAGGCCGCTCACTCTGAAATCCCCGTGACGCTGCGCACGCTCGTCCCGCTGGGACCGAACGGCGGCGACTTCACCGGCACGCTGACCGGCGGCAACGGCCGCGCGGGCGCGGGCCCAACCCAGACCTTCGCGTTCGATGTGCCGCGCGGCTTGAACAACATGAGTCTGACGCTCGATATTGCCGATAACGGGTACGTCCTGCAGGGCGAGTTGGTCGATCCAAACGGCATGGAGCTCAGCGTGCAGGAGAACCTCGACCCGTTCGGGGATCTGCAGTACGGGCTGCAGCTGTTCCGCAGCAATCCGCAGCCGGGCCGATGGCGGTTCGTGCTGCTGCAGAACTACTTCTCGTCGGGCAACCAGACCTCGCTTCCCTTCACGGCGCGGATCGGCTTCAACACCGCGCAGGTGACGGCGACTGGGCTGCCCAACGATCCGAGCGTCATGCTCTCGGCAAGCGCTCCCCCGGTGGTTATCCCCATTCAAGTCACCAACACCGGTGCGGTGACCGAAGCGTATTTCGCCGATGCGCGGCTTACGACGCGCACCGTGGCAGTGTTCGCGCCGCAAATAATCGCATGTCCGTTCATCACCACACCGCCATCCACCACGCTTCCCGGGTACTGCGCGCTGTTCTTTTTGCCCACCGAAGCCAAAGATGCGCAGTTCGTGGCGGTATCATCCGCACCGATCACCATGGATGCGTTCAACTACGCGGGATTGGACACCGCGGAGGTGGGTAATACCGGCTCCCCCGATATCTACGCGAAGCAGATTTCCCCGGGCACCGTGGTGGCGTCGCTAAGCGAGCCGGAGGTACCGTGGGGCCCCTGGATTGCAAGCCCGGCGCTGATCGGGCCATTTGGGCCGGCCGGTGCGCCGACGAAGCCGGTCGCGACGGCCGCCTTCGCACTGATTCAGGCGTTCGACTCCGCGGTCTCCGCCGACAGCGGCGACCTGTGGGCGGACATTACCTTGGGCACCAATACCTTCAATCCCTTGTTTTTGCCCTCCGGCGAGTCGGGCACTATCCATGTGAGCATCAAGCCTAATCCGAGCCGGGTGGGTCAGACAGTTAGGGGGTATGTGTACATCGATACCTTCAATCCCTACGTGGACACGGGCGACGAGGTCGTACGCATCCCGTACAGCTACACGGTTGCCCCGTAGTTCCGGCCGCTCCTCCGCCCCGCGCTACCGAAGCGCGGGGCGGAGTGGGGCCAGGCGAGGTTGCAGCGCTTCCTTGAATCCGCGCCGCACGCCCCGATATTGTCTTGGGTTCCATTCCGATAGGCGAACGCCACGGCGATGGCGGGGTAGCCCTGGAGATGGCGGGGTACCCTGGAGTGGAGAATTCCCGCTCACTGTGAGCGCGGCCGGCTTGGCCGCATCTCTCGTAATCAATGGATATCAATGCTTTCTACCTCCAACGTCGCAATTCAGTTCGGCGCGAAGCCGCTGTTTGAACAGGTGACGGTCAAGTTCTCCGACGGCAACCGCTACGGGCTCATCGGCGCGAACGGGTCCGGCAAATCGACCCTCATGAAGATCCTCGGCCGCGAACTCGAGCCAAGCGCCGGCGACGTCATGCTGCAATCGGGGATGCGGCTCGGCAGGTTGAATCAGGACCAGTTCGCCTACGAGGATGAGCGGGTGCTCGATGTCGTGATGCGCGGCCACGCGGAGCTGTGGCAGGCGATGCAGGAGCGCGACCGCATCTACGCCGACGCGAATGCCACGGACCGGGACTACATGAAGGCGGCCGAGCTCGAAGGCGTGTTCGCGGAGTATGGCGGCTACGATGCCGAGGCGCGCGCCGGCAGCATTCTCACCGACGCGGGTATACACGAGTCGCGTCACAACGGACCCATGCGCGAAGTGCCGCCGGGCTTGAAATTGCGGGTGCTGCTCGCGCAAGCGCTGTTCTCGAGGCCGGATGTGCTGCTCCTGGATGAGCCGACCAACAATTTGGACATCCATTCGATCCGCTGGCTCGAGGGCGTGCTCAACAACTACGATGCCACGATGGTCATCATCAGCCATGACCGGCATTTTTTGAATCAGGTGTGCACGCACATCGCCGATCTCGACTATCAGCAGCTCAAGATCTATCCCGGCAACTACGACGATTTCATGCTGGCCTCCGTGCAGGCGCGAGCGCGCGTGGAAGCGGCGAATGCGAAGGCCAGAGACAAGATCTCGGACCTGCAGGAGTTCGTGCGGCGATTCTCGGCCAATGCGTCGAAGGCGCGGCAAGCCACATCGCGCAAGAGGCAGCTGGAGAAGATCAAGATCGAGGAGATCCGGCCCTCATCGCGGCAGAACCCGTACATCCGGTTCGAGCAAGGCAAGAGGCTCTACCGCTCGGCGGTATCGGTCGAGAATCTGAGTTTCAGCTACCCCGGCGCGGATGGCGAGGTGCTCAAGAAACTCACCTTCAACGTCGAAGCGGGTGAGCGGGTCGCCATCATCGGTCCGAACGGTGTGGGCAAGACGACGTTGATGCGCTGTCTCGCCGGGGAGTTGACACCCTCCGCAGGCCGCATCGTGTGGGTCGAAAACGCCCAACCGGGTTATATGCCGCAAGACCCGCAGGCGGAATTCGAATTCAAGACGGATCTTTTCAGCTGGATGTCGAAATATACGGGCAAGGCGGACGACGATCAGCTCGTTCGCGCGACCTTGGGACGGCTGCTGTTCTCAGGAGACGAGACCAAGAAATCGGTGCGGGTTCTGTCCGGAGGCGAGAAGGGGCGAATGATCTACGGCAAGCTGATGCTCACGAAACCCAACGTGCTTTTGATGGACGAACCCACCAACCACATGGACATGGAAACCATCGAGTCGCTGCAGATCGGCCTCGAACATTACGCCGGCACGCTCATCTTTGTATCGCACGACCGGGAGTTCGTGGGCGGACTGGCGACGCGGATCATCGAACTCAAGCCCGGTGCAGGCATCGTCGATTTCAAGGGAACCTACGACGAATACCTGAAGGCGCAGGGCATCGACCCCTAGCCAGACGCGGCTTACGCGGATGCACGCACCCGACAGGGGATTGACGATCGAGAACAGCGCGGTGAACGCGAGCAGGAACGTGGCCAAGTCGGTTCCCCCGTTCGCTAGAGATTTGCCGTGGGTGGGCAACCTTCAATTGAGCCGCGCCGCGCCGCGAGCATCGTCGCGCACCGGCGCTCGATAGTCGCGCAGCGGCTCGGCCTGCAGAATGCGCTCGAGGATATCGGGTATTTCGAATACGGCGTAATTGCGGATGTGCGACATGCCGGCCCGAAATTCCTCGAGTCGAGCAGTGATCTCCGCGACCCCGCTGCGGATGGACTTGAACGAGTCCAATACGATGCCCGCGTTATTCTCTCTGACCCATTCGGCGTTGTAGCGCTCTTGGGGCATGGTCCAGGTGTTGTGCACAATGATCACCGGCAGACCTTGATGAACAGCTTCGCTGATGCTGCCGGGGCCTGGCTTACCGATGAAGAAATCGCACAATTGCATGTAATAGCGGATCTCGGAGGTGAAGCCGAGAACCAAGCGCGGCGCAGTCGAAGGCATCTCGCGCAGCCGCTGCGCCAGCGCCGCATTGTGCCCGCAGATCAAAATGAGCTGCGTATCATCGAGCCGCCTCGCGATACCGCTCATCACCCGCGATCCGTGGCCGCCGAACATGACGATGCCGGTCGGCCGATTCGGATCCAGCCCGAGTTTTTGGAGCTCCACGCGCCGTTCGAGGCGCAATTCACGGTAGAAATCGGGACGCAGGATCATTCCGGACGTGCGGTGAATTTGGTCATCGCCGTAGCCCATCGCACGCGCCTGGGCCACTGCCTTGGGCGTACCGCAGATGAAGTGCTGCGCCTGACGGGGTTCGATCCAGAAATGCGGCGGAAAGTCCGCGAAGTCGGTGAGAATCGTCACGTATGGCGCCTGCGGCCGGGCATGGACGAGCCCTTCATACATGACGCGATTAAAATTTGGGATGAGCGAAACCACCATATCGGGCTTCGTCTTGCGCCAATGACGACGCATGCGGCCGGCCACCGAGCGGTGGCTCAGGCGAATCAGCGCCTGCAGCAGTTTCAATTCTTGCGCCAATCCGACACTCCAGCCGCGCGCCAGCCGGGAGTTATAGATATCCTCCCAGTTCTTTCCGGTGGTCTTTAGAAACACATCCTTGGGATCGAGAACCTTCATGAAATTGACCAGCCGCACCTCCCACGGTCTGCCCTGCTCACGGATGACCGTCTCGAGAGCCGTCGCCGCAGCGCGATGCCCGCCGCCCGCATTGAAATAAACCAGATCGATCGTTTTGGCTGCGAGCGGGTTATTCATTATTGATTCGGGCTCCTATGCTGATTTGCGTAGTTTAAGGGAACATTGCGAGAAAAGGAGCCACTCGCGCCGGGGTCGCCGCCTGCCGGCGGAAGTGCTAGAGTTTGGGCATCGGCCGAGTGCTGTGGGGCGATGATGTGAACGCGAGTCTCAAGTCGGTGCAAACGCTGACCGAAGCCGAGCGGCAAGCGCGAATCGATCTCGCTGCCTGTTACCGGCTGGCTGCGCACTTCGGCTTGAATGAGGGGATCGACAATCACCTGACCTTGCTGGTGCCGGGTCATTCCGACCGGTTCCTGCTGGTGCCTTTCGGGCTGCTTTGGTCGGAAGTGAAGGCCAGCGATTTCATGGTGCTCGATTTCAACGGCCAGATCCTCAGCGGCCGAGGGCCCGTCGAAGACAGCGCGCTATGCATTCACCTGCCGGTGCACCGCCTGGCGCCGCGGGCGCGATGCGTGCTGCACACGCATATGCCCTATGCGACCGCGCTGTGCATGCTCGAGAATCCGCGCCTGGAGATGGCAGTGCAGAGCGCGCTCACGTTCTATGACGATGTCGCCTACGACGCCGATTACAACGGGTTGGCTTTCGATCCCAGCGAGGGCGAACGCCTGGCGCGGGCGCTCGGGGACAAGTCGGTGCTGATGATGGGTAATCACGGAGTGCTGGTGGTGGGCGAGACCGTGCCCCGAGCCTTCCAACGGCTGTATTTTCTGGAGCGTGCCAGCCAGGCGCAGGTGCTCGCGCTCTCTACGGGGAGGGGGCTGCGGCTGATTCCGGAGCCGGTGGCGCGGGCGACGGCCGCGCAATTCTCCTCGGGCGGCATGGTTGGCGGGCGCGATCGTGCCGACCTGCACTTCGATGCGCTCAAGCGCATGCTCGATCGCGACCAAGCGGACTACGCGAGCTGAACCCACTGCCGAATCCCGGTGTTGATCGTGGCACCGTGCTCACGGCTGCGGAGGTACGCGCGCAGGGATTGTCGCGCCCGTTCTACGTGGTCACGCTGCTCGCGCTCGTGCTTGGCATCAACTACATCGACCGTGGCGCCATGCCGACCGCGGCGCTGCAGATCCGCCACGACCTCGGTCTGTCCGCTCAGGACTACGGCATCCTCTTCTCCTCGTTCTGGTGGATGTACGCGTGGGTGCAGATTCCGGTGGGCTGGCTCGCTGAGCGCTTCGGCGCACACTGGGTGCTCGCAGGCGGCCTCGTCATATGGGCGACGGCGACCGTCCTCATGGGTGCGGCCGTCGGCTTCTGGTCGCTGCTCGGTATTCGCCTCCTGCTGGGCCTCGGCGAGAGCGCCGGCTTCCCCTGCGTTTCCAAGCTCCTCGCCTGCGTCGTGCCGCTCGAGAGCCTCGGCAAGGCGAACGGCATCGTGGGCTTGGGCTACCTCATGGCGCCGGGCGTCGGCATCTGGCTCGCCGGGCTCCTCATCGATCAGGTCGGCTGGCGCGGCATGTTCTTCGTGTTCGGCGTCGCCTCGCTGCTCTGGCTCCTGCCGTGGTCGCGCGTCAAGCTACCGAAGCTCGCGACCGCGCGCAGCGATGCCAGCACGCCAACCTGGGGGATGGTGCTCTCGCAACGGGGGCTCTGGGGCACGAGCCTCGGGCTCTTCTCGAGCAACTACCTCTGGTACTTCATGCTGGGCTGGCTGCCGAGCTACCTTGAAGAGGAGCACGGCTTCTCGATGCACGAGATGGAGCGCGTCGGCACGGCGGGCTATCTCGTCAATGGTTTCACGGCGCTACTCGCCGGCTGGCTCGTCGATCGCTACGTGCGGCGCGGGGGGTCGGCGAACCTCGCCTGGAAGCTCATCATGGCGCTCGCGCATAGCGGCTCGGTCGTGTTCATGCTGATGATGGCCTGGGGCTCGCAACCGCTCGCGATCGCCGCCATGTTCGGCTTCCAGGTGATGATGGGTGCTTCGTCCGCCGGCGTCTATGTCATGGGGCAGATTCTGGCGGGACCCAAGGCGTCGGGGCGCTGGGTTGGCATCCAGAACTCGGTAGGCAACCTCTCGGGCATGATCTCACCGGCGTTCACCGGCTACATCGTGCAGCGCACGGGCCATTACGAGCTCGCCTTTATCGCCGCCGCCATCGTGAGCGCCTTGGGCATCGTGGGCTGGATCGGCATGGTGCCGAAGCTCGTCCCGCTGCGCTGGGATACTGCAGCCGCCGCGCCGGCAGTGAAAGCGTGACGCAGGTCGCGAATCGAAGCGGTTGCGGGTAGGTCTATAACTTAACGGGCGATCAGCAGGCGCCCTGTCGGTGCGCACCTACGTCGCCGGCTGAAGACATTCCGCGGGCCCGGGGCCGGCCATACCATGGCATTCGGATAACCGACTGTGGGTATTACCGCTCGTGCTCAATAAGTTGACAGAATCCGCCGAGGCCGCTTCGAGCAAGACGCTGGATGCGTTTGCCGAGGTCATTCGCGCTCTGGCGCCGGAGGTCCTGAGCGTTTCGTTTCATGATATCGCCGCGGACACCCTGCTGTTGAGCGAGGATTTTCTGCTCCCCGAAGATCATCAGCTGGTCGAGGATTGCTTGAGCGATGCGACCGGCTCGCACACGATCCAGTACGGAACCCGCGAGGGCTCCTGCTACTCGATTGCCATCCCGGTGCGCGACTCGCGCGGCGAGGTCAACGGAGCCGTGCGGCTCAGCATCGATTCGAAAATCGTCGACCCAAGAACCACGGAACCGTTGGAGCAGCGGCTGGCGCCGGTGATGGTGTGTCTCGCGGCCGAGTTCGAACGGCGCGGCTCCCAGCAGCTCCTGCCGGGGGCGGATGAACATCAGCTCAACGAAATCGAGCGCGCCCTGAACGCTGAACGCTTCGAGCTCTTCTTGCAGCCGATTTTTTCGCTCCGCACCAACCCCGGCACGGCGCACTACGAGGTGCTGCTGCGTCTGCGCACCATTGACGGCATATTGCTCGAGCCCGGCGCCTTTCTGAGCGCGGCGGCGCATCGAAATCTTCTGCCGGCGATCGATCGCTGGGTGGTGCGGACGTTCCTCGTCTGGTTGGTGAACAACCGCAAACTCTGGGCGCGAGCAGCGGCGGTCTTCTCCATCAACCTGTCCTCGCAGTCGATGACGGATGCGAACTTCATCAGCTACGTGGAATCCTGCGTCGAGAAGAGTGGCCTGCCGCCGCAGGCGCTGTGCTTCGAGATCACCGAGCGCTTCGCCTCATCCGGCAACATCAGCGTTGCGGAGTCGATGAGGCGGCTCGAAGCGCTGGGTTGCGAGGTCGCATTGGACGATTTCGGCGCGAACGCGCCCTCGTACGGATACCTGCGAACCGTGCCCGCGCATTACTTCAAGATCGACGGCTCCCTCGTGGTGGCGGCGCCGACCGATCGCGTCGCCCGTGCGGTAATTTCCTCCATCGTGCGCATGGCGAGCGATCTGGGCGTGCAAACCGTAGCTGAATCGGTCGAATCCGATACCGAGCTGCAAGCGGTGCGCGCTCTCGGTGTCGATTACGCGCAGGGCTTCTTGATGGGCAGGCCGCGATCGCTATCGGGCTACGATTTCGAGGAGTCGGAAAGCAACTAGCCGCGTCGCGGCTCCCCGCCGCCTCGAGCGATTACTCCTACCAATTCGGATTCGGCAATTCGCTGAACACCGCTTGCAGCGCGAGTCCCCAGCGCGTGCGGATCATTTTGAAGTATTCATTGTCGAGATCGATGCTGATGTGGGTCGCAAGCTTGAACTCGTCGCGGCGGATGATCGCCAAATCCAACGGCGGCCCCACCGTGAGATTGGAGCGAATGGTGGAGTCCATGGAGATCAGGGCGCACTTGGCGGCTTGTGCGAGGCTGCTTGAGCGCGTAATCACCCGATCGATGATGGGTTTACCGTACTTCGACTCGCCGATCTGAAAATACGGCGTGTCGTTCGATGACTCGATGAAATTACCGGCGGAATAGATATGAAACAGCCGCGGCTCCTCGCCTTTGATCTGACCGCCCAATATGAACGTTCCATTGAACTCGTGGCCGAGCTCCTTCAGGTACGCGCCATCGCGCTGGTGGATCTCACGCAGCGCATCGCCGACGACGCGCGCCGCACCGAACATATTAGAGGCGCGGAATATGCGGGCGGGCTCGTCCGAATTCTCGGGCGTCTCGTGGAGCAGGTTGACGACGGCCTGCGTGATGGCGAGATTGCCGGCCGACAACAGCACCAGCACCCGATCGTTCGGTTGCTGGAATGTCGCCATCTTGCGGAAGGTGTTGATCTGATCGACACCGGCATTGGTCCGTGAATCGGACACAAAAACGAGCCCGGTGTCGACCAGCAGGCCGACGCAGTAGGTCATCAGATATTCGGCACGGAACTACCCCGAGTTTTTGGGCCGGGGAGGACATGCCGCTCCTTACATTGAACTTCCATCACTTTACTGCTGTTGCTGCGCTGACTCCGCGACCAGCACCTTCGCCTCCATTTTCTCGCCCCCACCGCCGTGACGCACGCCGCGAACCGGCGCGGCATCCAAATAGTCGCGGCCGACAGCGAGCCGGCAATAGGTGCGAATGGCCGGTCGCTTGTGGGTCACATCCAGGCTTTGCCAACCGATATCCGGACCGAGCCAGACGTCCACCCACGCGTGGCTTGCGGCTTCGCTGGTGTCACCGGTGTACAAATAGCCGCTCACATAGCGGGCCGGTATGCCCGTTGCACGCGCGGAGGCGAGGTACACATGGGCGTGGTCCTGGCAAACGCCTTCGCCGCTCTTGAACGCCAGCGCAGCGCCGTCTTGCACATCGCTCGTACCCGGCTTATAGCGCACGGCGCGGAACACGGCTTCCGCAAGCGCCTCGGCGCGCTCCCGCGGATCTTTGACATGCTCGACGGCCTGCTGCGCAAATGCCTTGAGCTCGTCACTCGGGGCGGTGAGCGCCGTGGGAGCAAGATAAGCCAGCGGCGATAGCGGCCCATCGTCCTGACGGCCCTCGGTATCCGCCGTCTCGATGACCCCGCGCACGACGATTTGGATTTCGCGGTGCGGCTGTTCGATGGTGAGCAGGTGCGAAATATTACCGTAGGCGTCGACCTGTTCGAGCCGCCGCCCCGGGGCGGCGATGCTCCAACTGAGCGCGCGCTGACTCGGGTCGCGCCGCGGCGTCAGATGCAGGCTCTGGACGCTGTACTTGACCGGCCGGTCATAGCGGTAACGCGTTTCGTGTCGAATGTGCAGTTGCATGAGATTACGCCTCCGCCGGGGGTACCAAAAAGTCAGACGCGATACGGTCGCCCAAGTCGCGCAGCCGAGCGTGGAAGCGCTCGAGAAAGCCCGGCAAGCCGTCCGCGATGATCGTCTCCATCCGCGTGAAATGCAGCATGGCATGCATTGCACCCGCGCGCCGCTCGGTTTCTTGAGATTGCTCGTTCGATACCGCTTTGAGGTTATGGTAAACCTCCTTGCAGCAGCGCACGAGCGAGCGCGGCATGTCGTCGCGCAAAATCAACATCTGCGCCACTCTGTACGGCGTGATCACGTCGCGGTAGACGCGCCGGTAGACCTCGAACGCCGACAGCGCGCGCAGCAAGACGCTCCATGCGTACGGATCCGGCACCGCTCCGGCATCGGCACCGGGCTTGAGGTCGCTCTGATGCGCCCTGAGAATTCTGTTGGTGCTGTCGGCGCGCTCAAGGAAAGTCCCGATGCGCGTGAAGTGAAACGCCTCATCGCGCAGCATGGTGCCGATCGTGACGCCGCGCGTCAGGTGCGAGCGCTCCTTCACCCATTCGACGAACTCACCAATGTCCGCGCGGGGCACGCTGCGCGCCATGATAGAGCGGGCCTCGAGCCACGTGGAATTCAACGTCTCCCAGAGCTCGGAGGTCAGAGAACCGCGTACCGCGCGCGCGTTCTCGCGGGCCGATCGCAAACAGTTGACGATGCTGCCGCTGTAGTCGCGGTCCAGGCTCATAAATTCGAAAACCGCTCGCAGCTCGATCGTTTCATGCCGCTCCCGATACGCCTGCTCCATGTGCAGCGCCGTCATGGTCGAGCTCAGCGATTCGACCAGTTTGTCGCCCGATTGAGGCAGCAGCGACATTCGATAATGGGCGTCCACCAGACGCGCGAGACTTTCCGCCCGCTCGATGTAGCGCGACATCCAGTACAAATGATCGGCAGTCCGGCTGAGCATCAGCTTTCCAGCACCCACGTATCTTTGGTGCCGCCGCCTTGGGAGGAATTGACCACCAACGAGCCTTCGCGCAGGGCCACGCGCGTAAGCCCGCCGGGAACGATGGTGATGTCTCGACCCGACAGTACGAACGGCCGCAGGTCGATGTGGCGGGGCACAAGGCCCTGATGTGCAAATGTCGGGCAAGTGGACAGAGCCAGGGTGGGCTGCGCGATGTAGCGCTCGGGAGTCGCAAGAATCTGCTTACGAAAGACTTCAATCTCGTCTTTGCTCGCCGCCGGGCCGATGAGCATGCCGTAACCCCCCGCGCCATGGACCTCTTTGACCACGAGTTCCGGCAGGTGCGCGAGCACGTATTCCAGATCCTCTTTTCGGCGCAGCATCCACGTTCGCACGTTGGCGATCATCGGGGCCTGGCCCATGTAGAAGCGGATCATGTCGGGCACGTACGGATAGATCGATTTATCGTCGGCGACGCCGGTACCGATGGCGTTTGCAATCGTGATGTGGCCGGCACGGTAAGCGGTCAACAAGCCCGGCACGCCCAGCATCGAGTCTGGCCGGAAAACCAGGGGATCCAGGAAATCATCGTCGATGCGCCGGTAAATGACATCCACGCGCTGTGCGCCCTGCGTCGTGCGCATGAACACCGCCTCATCGCGCACGAATAAATCCTGGCCCTCGACCAGCTCGATGCCCATCTGCTGCGCAAGAAAGGCATGTTCGAAATACGCGCTATTGTGGGCGCCGGCCGTCAACAGCACGACCGTGGGATCGGCAACCCCGATCGGCGCCACACTGCGCAAATTATCGAGCAGCACATCCGGATAACGATCGACCGGCGCGATTCGATGCTCCGAGAACAACTCCGGAAACAAGCGCATCATCATCTTGCGGTTTTCGAGCATGTATGAAACGCCGGACGGGACGCGCAAGTTGTCCTCCAGCACACAGAATTCACCGGTATCGTCGCGCACGATATCTATCCCGGCGATGTGCGCATAGATGCCGCCGGGAACATCCACCCCCTGCATCTCCGGGCGGTACTGCGAGTTGCACAAGACTTGCTCGGCCGGAATGATGCCGGCGTTCAGGATCTGCTGGTCATGGTAAATGTCGTGAATGAAGGCATTGAGCGCCCGGACCCGCTGCTTCAGTCCGGCTTCCAGACGCATCCATTCGTCCAACGGCAATACTCGAGGGACGATGTCGAACGGTATCAGACGTTCCGTGCCCTCCTCCTGCCCGTAAACCGCGAAGGTGATGCCTACGCGGTGGAATAGGGCGTCCGCCTCCGCACGTTTCTGCGCCAGCCGATCCGCGGGCTGTTGCCTAAGCCATTCGGCGTAGCGCAAGTAATGGGAACGCGCGGAGGCATCGCTGAGATACATCTCATTATATGGATTATTGCCCAAAACCCCTCCTGATCCGAGCGAAATCCACGCCAACCTGCCCTCGTAGCCTAATCATGTACTTAGGACTTTTGGGCTGCAACGACGCACCAAGTCAACGCGCCCGTCGCCCTGCAACGGTGCATTAGCTCCCCAAATGCCGCGCGAGGGCGTTGGCTGCTGCAACGCTCGGATCGTCCCGAAATCGCTCGGCAAAGTCGGCGAGCAGGATACGGGCAACGCGCGGTGCGCCGCCGCCGCGCACCGCGAGCTGCGCGATGCGAAAGGTTGCCGCCGCGGTCTTCGGACGAAAGGTCGGGTCCTCGCGAAGCCGGCGCGCAACCGCGTCAAGCGCCTCGCCGTCCTGCTTCAACGACAGCAGCCTTTCAACATACTCCTGAGTCATGCGATTTGCATAGCGAGGATCATTCCAGGGGCCCAAGCGATCGCACAACCAACGGTAGTCCTGCAGCGAATTGCCGCGTGACGCGAGCCACGCTTGCAACGTGGACCACGCGTTCGCGTGCGAACCGACGCGCATTTGCCCGTACGCCTCCGCCACCACGGCAGCGCTCTGCTGCGAGTCCGCGAGACTCTGACGCTCGGCGCTGCGCTCGGGCGAAACCCGTGCTTCAAGTCCCAATTCATTGCGCCGCTCGTGCAGCGCGCCGCCCAGCACGCTAAATACAGAGAGAACCGCGAACATCGCGATTCCGAGCTGCAGCGGCAGCCAAAGCGCGAGTTTCCCGAGCAATCCGAGCGCGAGAGCGAAGCAAGCGATCACGGCCAATACCACCACGTACATCATGCCAAGACCACGGACCATACGCGCCAAAGCCGCCGGGTAGAGGGCTTTGAGGATGTTTCTTTCCAAGCCGAGGACGGCTACCGAGGCGGGAAGGAGGAGGGCGGCGACTGCTGCGAGAGCCACTGCTACAGCCGCGCTCAGCCTAGCATCCGCATATTTCACACCCGCATAAATCAGGCCTAGAATCACAAGCTGGGCGAGTGGGCGCTGCTCGTCGATGGGATTGAGCATCTGGATGTCCAGCGTTGGGGGTTCATCAAAACCCCACACGGTGTGGTCGAACAGGATGTACGCATACTTGAAAAACCAGGACGTCAAGATGAATGCCAGCGGTATCCCCAACAAACCCGCCTTAGCTGCGACGGTCAGAAGCAACGCAAAAACGACCAGCACACCGGCAGCCCCGCCGCGCGCTGGACGAATGAGGTGACGAAATATTTTGAAGTTTACGAATATGGGTGTCTTCGCCTTTATTTTTGGGCTCCCGCGGGGATGTACGAGTCGCCCTAGGTCTTTAGCATTCCAGCGCGCAATGCTCACTCCAGTCTAGAACGAGCGAGAGAAGCCGTTTTGAGCGGTTTATGACGCACGCTTCCAAAACAGATTTTTCGAGTAGGTGCGATTCATTGGAGTCATTTGCGCACCGCCGATGTAGGGTTTCACCAATCGCCGGCCCCTAGAAAAATATATTGGAACTATTGGATAATCGTTTAGGAGGACTTGTTCCGCTTTCCGCAGAAGCATGATGCGCCTATCCGGCCGCGCTTCTACTCGAGATTGTGCAATTAGCTCATTAAACGCGACGCTGCTATACGCGGGATCGTTCTGATTGCTGCCTTGAGAAAAGATGTCGAGGAAACTGGAAGGGTCATCGTAGTCCGCATTCCACCCTAGGCGAGCTACGTCCCACCGACTGCGGTCTTTTCGACCTGAGAGAAACATGCGAAATTCGTCGCTGGCGAGTTCAGACACAACTCCAAGATTCTGTTTCCAACTACCCGCAATGGCGATCATAATCTGTTGGATGCCTTCGTTACTATTGAAATACAATTTAAGATGAAGCGGATTCTTTTCTGAGTATCCGCAGCTCGAAAAAAGAGATCGCGCGTAGGTCAACTGCCGTTCTCGACTCCAATTCGCCCACTCGTATTTTGGAGGATCGTAACCGCTCGTGCCATTTGCGACAAACGTGTACGCCGGTGTCACTCCCGCCATTAAGTGCTCCGCGATTAACTCTCTGTCGGCAGCCATAGAAAGCGCCTGACGGAGTAAGGGACTATCTCTCAACGGAGCTTTGGATAGGTTTAACGCTAGGTATACGGTTCCAAGAGTTGGCGCCATCTGTACCTCAGCACCGTATTTTTGCAAGATACGACTAAGATCTGGCATCGGAATTGTAAACGTCATATCCAACTGGCCGGCAATGTACTCCCTCAATTCCGTTGCCTGCGACTCTGCATTGATATATCGAACCTTTCGTATGGGTACATTCGAAGAGTTCCAGTAATTTGGGTTGCGTTCCAACTCGATGAACGATCCAGGAACACGTCTAACCAAAATATAAGCGCCGTTATACACGCCGATTTTCGTGCTTGATTGCTCGTCTGGCGACAGCGAATTCGGACTCAGATGAACAGGGGCAGCGATAGGCTGCGACAAAATCTGCAACACAAAGGGCGCTGGATGTTCAAGTTCTATGCGTATAGACGATTCGTCGAGCGCATTGACTCCGAGTTCAGCGACGTTCTTACGGCCGGCGATAATATTGGTAGCGCCTTTGATCACAGCCAATAGTCCTGCCGAACCGGATGCCGTTTTTGGATCGACAGCACGCCGCAGTCCCTGCACGAATTCAGCTGCTATCTGCCGATCTCCATTGGACCATTTGGCATCCGCTCGCAACTGAAATGTGTAGATCGTACCGGTCTCGTCTACAGTCCAAGAACTCGCAACGCCCGGAACGATTTGCCCGTACGGATCCTCCGCAGTAAGTCCTTCATAAAGATCGCGGACAACTTGGAAGGAAAAATCATCGTCTGCTAACTGGGGATCTAGGGTGCGAGGTTCACCAGGCAACCCGCGCCTTAGCAAGCGAGCGCCGTCTGGCTTGTCCGATGCTAGATCAGCAGATAGATGAGTGTTTCTGCCTTCGCTGTGGTTGTCGCACGCTGTTGCGCCCGCGATAATGGCAAAAAGAATTCCGCACCGCAGCAAGGCCCGGACGAAGTCTACCTGCCACGCCATAGATTACTTAAAGCAATGCCAGCAATTTCAGGTACTTGGTGCATACTTTTTCTGACTTTTGACATAAGCTTCATGAATCAGTTATTGCGGGAAAACACCAATTTAGTCTCTAAATGTGTGAAATCGGTCACAAATGCCTGATAATGTAAAAACAGCTTTATCCATATCGATCAGGCGTCTATTGCGGCCATTGGTAAGGATTATGTTACGAGAAGGCCTTACATATTCTCATTTTGCTGCGCTTGCACAGATGGCATTCGTGGAATCTGCTGCCAAGGACTTTGCTGGAAAAGGAATGAAATCCTCCATCGTGTCGGTATGTGCTCTTACGGGCATGCCGGTAGAGCAAGTTAATGCTGTGCTGCTTGATCAAGAGCGGTACGAAGCGAGCGAAGTATTAGAACTGTCTAACCCATTCGCCCGCGTTCTGCACGGGTGGCACAACGATCGAGATTATGTGGGTCCCTATGGGTTCCCCGTGGACCTACCATTTGTTGGCGGGCCTCTGAACTTTACGGTTTTGGCTGCTCGTCACGCGCCAGGCGTTTCACCTCAGAGCATTTTGCAGGAACTCCAACGAGTTGGCGCAGTTACAGAAGTGGGCGTAAATGTTTGGAAACCTCTAAAGCAAGAATACATTGAGCCGAGCTTATCTCCAGAGAATCTGAGAAGAATGGCCAGCCTCGTTGAATCGCTGCTCTCAACGCTGGAAAACAACACTCGCCGAACCCGTGAGACTACTGAGTTATTTGAACGAACAATGAGCGTGGATGCTCCATTGACGAAGAATCAACTCGTTGAATTACATTCATACCTGAAGGTTGTCGGGGCACAGTTTTTACAACGAGTTGATGCGTTCGCCGCCATAGATCTTCAAGAAAAAATGGGCGTTCGGCCTGGTGAAATCGCGAATATCCGCGCGGGGTTGCAGTGCTTTTTATTCGTTGAACCAGCTGCCGATACGACTCGGTTGCGGGATGCGATTGATTTCAATTCGTCCAGGCAATGAATTGATTTCTTAGGGGGAATGGGGATGAAGGGAACTAAGTTATGGATGACTGGTGCGATTGTTCGCAAGGCGAGCGTCGCGTTGGGTTTATTAGCCGTCATTCCGGCACAGGCTGCTATTACCGTCGCTGAACTTAAGAGTTTGTATGGTACCGAGCTACATGTCTTAGGCGAGGTTCAGCGCGTTGATCTTTCGAAGGGCATCCTAATCGTTGCCGGGCAGCACGTCGCAATCTCAAAAGACACGACTTTTTCAGTCGACCACGTCGCGGTCGCCGACTCGGTGAACGCATTTCAAACCATCCAGCGTGGCGAAGTGCTTGCAGTCTCTGGTCCGTTGGACGCACCAGCCGTCTCAGTTGACCGGCTGAATGCCGATTACGTTGCTGGCGCCACGACAATTTTTGTTAAAGGCAAGATTAGTGCTGTAGAGGAATCAATAGGCGTTGCAAAGATCGACGAATTGGGTGTCGATTTCACCCCAGCGATGTCAGATCTTAGATTCGCGACGGTAGAAGTGGGGCAAGTGGTCGAAGCGATCGGCGTTCAGCCGTCGATGGACGGACCAATGCTCGCTAACAGTATCACCGGCACGGCGAACTCGATCACCGGCACAGCGAACTCGATCACGGGCACAGCGAACTCGATCACGGGCACAGCGAACTCGATCACGGGCACAGCGAACTCGATCACGGGCACAGCGAACTCGATCACCGGCACGGCGAAGTCGATCACCGGCACGGCGAAGTCGATCACCGGCACAGCGAACCCGATCACGGGCACGGCGAACTCGATCACGGGCACAGCGAACTCGATCACGGGCACAGCGAACTCGATCACGGGCACAGGGAAGTCGATCACGGGCACAGCGAACTCGATCACGGGCACAGCGAACTCGATCACGGGCACAGCGAACTCGATCACCGGCACGGCGAAGTCGATCACCGGCACGGCGAAGTCGATCACCGGCACAGCGAACCCGATCACGGGCACGGCGAACTCGATCACGGGCACAGCGAACTCGATCACGGGCACAGCGAACTCGATCACCGGCACGGCGAAGTCGATCACCGGCACAGCGAACTCGATCACGGGCACAGCGAACTCGATCACGGGCACAGCGAACTCGATCACGGGCACAGCGAACTCGATCACGGGCACAGCGAACTCGATCACGGGCACAGCGAACTCGATCACGGGCACAGCGAACTCGATCACGGGCACGGCGAACTGATCACCGGCACGACCGGGATAGTGCGGAAGTCAATTACCGGTACAGTTGCTGCGTCGACCTAGCAACAATTGCCCGGGGGGGGGAGTGTCTGATTTTTTGTGTGTTTGAGCCATACTTCAGAAAAGGAGCGAGGTATGGCGATCAAGAAAGAGATTTTAGACGAGTTGCTGAAGGATAAAGATCCGAAAGCGATCTTTTCCTCCGAAGGATTGCTTGGGGAGCTCAAGAAGGCCCTGGCCGAGAGAGTTCTGAATGCTGAGATGGAGCATCACCTCTCAGATTCGACGCAGGATGAGGTTTCGGAAGGCGAAAAGGCCACTAATCACCGAAACGGCTACAGCAAGAAGACGGTGCTGACGGAGAACGAGGCGTTGGAGCTGTCGATTCCCAGGGACCGGCGCGGAAACTTCGAGCCGCAGCTGATTGCGAAGTATCAGCGCCGATTTCCCGGCTTTGACGACAAGATCATCTCGATGTACGCGCGCGGCATGAGTGTGCGGGAGATTCAGGGGCATTTGCGCGATCTGTACGGGATTGAGGCCTCCCCGCAGCTCATCTCCACCGTGACCGATGCGGTGCTCGAGGAAGTGAGCCGCTGGCAGAGCCGGCCGCTGGATCCCATGTACGCGTTGGTGTTTTTCGATGCGCTGCGAGTGAAGATGCGCGATGAAGGCACGGTGCGCAACAAAGCGGTGTATTTGGCGATCGGGGTGTCGCCGGAGGGCCGCAAAGATGTCCTGGGGATTTGGATCGAGCAGACAGAAGGGGCGAAGTTCTGGCTGCGAGTGATGACGGAGATCAAAAACCGCGGTGTGAACGATATTCTGATCGCTATCATCGATGGGTTGAAGGGGTTTCCGGAGGCCATCAACTCGGTATTCCCCGAGACGCAGATTCAGACCTGCATCGTGCATTTGATCCGTAATTCCCTCGATTTTTGCTCCTGGAAGGATCGCAAACCAGTCGCCAAGGAACTGAAAACCGTCTACCGAGCCGCCGACGCAGAGGCCGCCGCCGCGGCCTTGAAGGAGTTCGAGGACGGACCCTGGGGCCAGAGATTTGCGGCCATCACGGCCTTGTGGCGCCGCCATTGGGCGCACGTTATCCCGTTCTTTGCCTACCCCCAGGAGGTGCGCAAAATGATCTACACCACGAACTCCATCGAGAGTCTGAACGCGAAGCTGCGCCGCTCGGTGCGAATCCGCGGCCATTTCCCGAACGATGAGGCGGCGATGAAACTAATCTGGCTGCAATTGCGCGAGATCACCCAAAAGTGGAAGATGCCGCCTCGGGAGTGGAGCGCAGCCAAGGCGCAGTTCGCGGTGGTGTTCGGCGATCGGTTCGAGGTCAATCGTTAATGAACCGGCTCAACACACAAAATTTCTGACAGTCTCCGGGGGGGTGCTGCACGCCGGCGTAATTTCGTACTGCTTGCAGCGGTTGACCAAGCGCTGCCTGCCGCCGTCCGTCTGGAATTAAAGTGGGCGCGTAGCCTGTGCTAGCATTTCCGTATTCTTGTGCTCGGTCTAGTCCATGCGAAAACAAGCACGCCCAACTCTCCAACGTCTTTGCGCTTGCGTCGCCTCAGTCGACACGCCTCGATCTCCCCATCGACAGAATCCATAAATGCTGTGCCGCGGCCCTCAATATCCCGCAGAATCGGCGCGATGGTGCTGAGATCAACTCCAGTTACATGACAGCTTCGCTCGAGCAATAATATTGCTTCTCTTTTGCGTCCCCAAGCATTTTGTCGTAACGTGTTTAAATAACGTTCGACCACGAAGGCCGCTCTAGCCACTTCAAACTCCGGCAAAACGAACACGCGTCTTAGCGCCAATAATGTTCCGTCGCTATTTGATTTTATGCTTGGCGAACGTCGCATCAACTCTAATGCCATATATTTGGACATCCGAACACCCGAAGCGCGGAGCAAATTAGCCACAGATTGCGTGCCGGTCGCAGCAGTCAGTGGTAGGGGGTAACCCGATTTATTTAAGAATCTTGGCTGCGAAAACCAGGTCCCCATGACCACGCCCATTTCCTCGTAGGCGCGCATTAATCTCCTGTACAGATTTCCTTCGCCTTTGTGACGAATGTGATGCTTGCGCGCGTAGCTAACTATCGACTTTTCCGAAATATTATTTCTACGAAGAAAATCGAACGTGGCAGCTAACAGAGCCGTTGCGCCTTGCTGATTTACGAATTGGTGTTGCAGTATGCGAGTGTTGCTGGTCATTTTTAGAAACCTGCCGGATGCGTTTTGTACCGTCCTGTTACTGCTTTTTTCCTGGACTTTGATGGCGCCGAAGATTCTTTCGAGGGTCCCACTTAAGGTCTTCCATAAGTCCATTGCCGTTTGCGATTTCCTCCTCAAAATAGTAGACGGTCACGCCAAGTCGACATTTGGCTGCCGCCGTTGGGGATCCTCCGCCCGTTTTATTGCGCGTCCTTTTCAAAAAGGAGTTGGCCCCGTTAATGAAGCTGGTCCCTTGATCGGCGAGTTCTCGGCGAACTATCGGCACCATGTCCAAATCGGCATCGCATACCTGGGCAGTCGCTTCGAAAAGAGGAGGCAAGTGCCGCCGTACGTTCTTGGTCAGAGTCTGTAACAGGTCCCCGCAGCGCTCTCCCAGTGCAGCTATTGCATTTGTCGTTAAGCCAGTCAATATTGGCACGCGAGACTTGGCTCTGACCTTCTGATCAGCAAGGCGCTCTATGGCGTCAATTTGTGTAAGCTCATCCAGCATAGCGCGCACCGGGATTCCTGCGCCGTGTATGGAGACAAGTCGTTCGAAGCTGCGTCTTCTTCCAAATATTGGCAACACCGCGGGCTCACCTGTAGCAGCTAAAAAACGGGGGTTGTCATACCAGGCGGCGAGAACTCGTCTGGCTGGGTGTTGACCAAATGTAGTTTTGGAGGCTAAATCCACGGAATCCAATATTTTCGTGACCTCAGAACGTGGGAGTCCCGTCATGATTGCCACGCGCGATTTACTATTTCGGCCGCATTCTTTTACGACGCGCTTGGCGGCGGTGCGCACTGCTCTATGTCTCAACAAATAATTGAATTCTTGCACGGTCACACCCGTATCAAACATTAGTTCGAGCAATGGATCTACCACATGCTGCAGAGCGCTGACAGTCGCTTCTCCAATTGGATCACCTGGTTGAGGTTTGCGCCGCACGAGTGTTGTCAGTGGATATTGATCGAGAGCGAAATAGAAACAATCAGTATTTAGCGCAACGGATGGGTTGGCAAGTGGAGGCTCCCGCGACTAAAGTTTGCCAGAAATCCTCAACGTAAATTGTAGTTGGGTAATGGTGCCAAAAAAATGTAGCCTGCTTCCACGATAGGGGATTGTAGATTAATGCTCCGCCCACCTTAAGTCGGTTTTGTGATTAGGCAAGTAGTAAATCGATTGCATATGACTACAAATACACGGGAACATTTATGGCGCACTCCCTAGTCTGTTGGCGCTGCGGGTCTTCCCTAGCGGCACTGAGCTTGCCGCTCCGGCGTCTCGACGTATGTAAGGCGTGCAATGCTGAACTTCACGTTTGCAAAATGTGCGTCGAATACGACGTCGGTTACGCGAAGCATTGCAAGGAGCCGACGGCGGAAGAAGTAAGAAAAAAAGACGAGGCAAATTTTTGCGACTACTTCAAGCCAAAGGCGGGAGCCTATGTCGCAAAAAATACGGCGGAGATTGAGCGAGCGAAATCGGCGTTGGATGCGTTATTTCGCAAGTGACCGTGCTAGTACAATCTGAACGAATTGAGCGCAGCCACCGTCCACGGTCCGGCGCCGCGAATCTTGATCCACTGAATATCTGCACCGAACACCTACCACGGGCAATTGGCGCGGTCCACTCAGATTGAGGGAATCCCTCATATTGAGCTTGCTGGTCTACGCGCTGGATCCCATTGGGCGTATAAAGTATCTACGAATCCCATTTTAGGGGTTCGCCGGAGTACGAAAAGGATGGCGACATCTCCGGACTACCTGCGCCTCGCGACCAGCGCGATGCGCTCGTTAGCGGATACGGCCTTCGACAGTCTTCGCGATGCGGTTTTGGTCGTGGACGCTCGACCTAAGCACTTGCCGCTCGTGCTTGCCAATGCGGCGGCTCGCGGCTGCCTCGCGGGGGCGTTGGAGCCCGCCACTTTGATCGACGCCTCGCTCTACGGCCTGTTGGGACCTGCGTCGGCCTCCGCCATTGAGGCGATCTTGGCTTCCTTGTCCGAGGGCCAGTCCAGGGCCAATCGGATGCTGACATGGCGGTTTGGGCGGGGTGAGACCGCCGTCATGACCGAACTGAAAATGCTGGCCGCCGCGCAAGGCCAGCGCTTGGTCATGCTGACATTTTCCCCGTCTCCTGTCGTGCCGTACCTGGTGTATACCGTCGAGCAGCTGCCCTTTGATCTGTTGATCTTGGACCGCGAGCTCAACGTCACCTACGCCAACGCCGGTGCGGTGAGGACGAGCGGGGCTGCTGGCGGTGCAATACTCGGCCTTTCTGCGCTGACGTTGACGCCGACCAAGGCACTGCCTCGCGAGGTTTACGTTCGTGCATTGGAGGGCTGCCATTATCATGATGACGCGGTGGAGCTGTCGACGCCGGCTGGGCCGCTGCGCAGCTTCGAGATCGACCTTCAGCCACTGAAGGATTCATCCGGCATCGTGGGCTTGGTCGTCCTGTCGACCGAAGTAGACGAAAGCCGCTTGCTCAAGAGCCTGCAAGGTGCCAGCGAGCGTCGCCTGCGCACGCTGACGGAAAATGCGCGGGACATCATCACCGTCGTTGGACCGGACGGCCGGCTGCAGTATGTCAGCGGCGGCGTGAGAAACGCCCTCGGCTTTACGTCGGAGGAGCGGCATTTGACCTCTATCTTCGAGCATGCGCACCCCGAAGATGCGGGCGTTCTGCGGGCGAAATTTCAGGAGCTGACGGCGGGTGGAATCGAGAGATTTTCCTATCAATATCGCGTTCGCCACAAGGACGGCACGTATCGCTGGCTCGATACGATTTACGTGTCTGCGCTCGGCAATCCCCTGATCAATGGCGTGGTGGTCAATTCGCGCGACGTCACCGAGAGCAAGCGGGCGGAAAGTGAGCTCGCGCAGCGGGAGGAGATTTTTCGCCTCGCCGCCGATGCGGTTGACGGCGTCATCTTCGAATGGGATCTCACGCGCGGCACCGTGCACCGATCGCGCGGAGTGCTCGAGATCTTGGGTATAGAACCCGAGGATCTCGCGCCCGCAAGCGATGCGTGGTGCGAACGGATTCACCCCCGCGATTTTGCCGCGTTCAGAAGAGACCGTGGCCTGGCATTGATTAACGGCCGCGGCTGGACCACGACCTATCGCATCCGCGACGCGCACGGTCGGTATCGATCGATGCTGGAGCGCGGCCTGATTCAGCGTAATGCGAATGGCGATCCGGTGCGCGCGATCGGCTGCTGCGTCGACGTCTCCGAAATCAAGCGCCTCACGGACTTGCTGGCCGAGACGCAGCGTACGGCGAAGATGGGGGCCTGGGAATACAGCTATTCGACGCGCGAGCTGACGTGGACCGATGAGATGTTCCGCATCTACGAGACCTCGCCAGCGGACTTCGTCGTGTCTTGGGATTCCGTGTTGGCGCAATGTACGCCGGAATCCCGGCAGCGGCTTCACGAGGCGCGTATGGGCGCGGAATCTACCGACGCGCATTTGGACCTCGAACTCGAAATCATGACGCTCAAGAACCAGCGCATTTGGGTACGCCTGATCGGACATATCGAGAAGCTGGACGGCCGGCCGTTCCGCGCCTTCGGGTCTGTGCAGAACGTGCAGGCTCAAAAGCTGGCGCAAGTTGCGCTCGAGACGAGTACCGGCTGGCTGAAGTTGTCGATGAATATGGCGAACATGCACGCCTGGCACTGGGACAAAAGCAGCGATGTGTTCGAGTTTGCGATAGTGGATGAGCAGAAGGTTCAACTGCCTACCCCCTGTTCCGGCATGAAGGAGCTGATGGCGCGGGTGCATCCGAAAGACCGAATGGCTGCAAGCCGATCGATCGAGTATGCATTCAAGCATCACTGCGAGGTGCAGGAGGAGTTTCGGCTGAAAGCGGACGACGGCCGCTATCGATATTTCGCGATGATCGCGAGGCCACTTTTCGATGCGGCAGGCGCGCCGCGCGGGCTCGTGGGCGTAACCCGGGACGTTACGGCGCGGCGGGAATCCGAGGCGCAATTGCGCCGATCCGAGCAGTTGTTGCGCGCGACGACCGCCAATACCGCCGACACGCTCATTTTGCTCGACACCGACCTGCGCATCCGCTTCATCAACAGGAGTATCGGTTCGATGACCATCGAGCAAATCATCGGCTGCGAAATCTCCGCGGTGCTGCCGGAGTCGGCGCGCCGTCTTGTCGTTGCAAAACTGCGGCATGTCTTGCACACCGAGGAGACCGCGACATTCGAATTCGCATCCAGAGAAGGCGGCGGGGAAATTCAGTATTTTGAAAACCGCGCGATGTTTGTGCGCGACGACGGCATCGGGACGGGTATATCGGTCAGCTTGAGAAACATCACCGAGCGCAAGAGGCTGGAACGGGAAATCCTGGAAGTGTCGAGCCGCGAGCGACAAACGATCGGCCGGGACCTGCACGACGGTTTGGGCCAGGAACTGACCGGCGTCGCGCTGATGCTGCGTGGCCTCGCCACGCGCATTCAACACCAGGCGCCCACGGCGGTCGACTACGTCAATGAGATCGTTGGACTGGTCAACCAGTCAATCGAGAGTGCCCGGTCTTTGGCCCGCGGATTGCTTCCCGTGCGCACCGACAGCGGTGGATTGCCGTTTGCGCTGCGTGCCCTGGCCGCGCGCAGTCGCGATTTGTATGGCCTCGATGTGAACTTTCGCGCGGAAGTGTGGCCTGAGCTAACACTGAGCGAAACCAGCGCCAGCCACCTCTACCGCATTGCACAAGAGGCGCTCACCAACACCGCGCGCCACGGGCACGCCTCGAAGGTGGAGATTTTCCTGTTGGTCACGACAAGCACGTTTTTGCTGCGCATCACGGATGACGGCGCTGGGATCAGGCGCCCCGCCAAACCGGTGACCGGTATGGGGCTGAAAATCATGAGGTATCGCGCCGGCATGATCGGCGCGAAGTTCGAGATCGGGCCGAATGTGCCGCGAGGGACTGTTGTTCGAGTGAGTGGTGAGCAGCCCGTGGCGGGTGCGTTACACTCCGCTCACGCCACTTATGGAGGAAATGAATATGGGCGCTAGCAATACATGGATGCGTGCTTCGATGTCTCAATCTGGGGTGACGGGCGGTAAGCGCAGGGTTCGGCGCGTGTTGATTGTCGATGATCACCCGATCGTTCGCCAAGGACTGCGGCGCGTCATGGAGAACGAAGAGGACCTCATGGTCTGTGGTGAAGCGGAGACGGCTCGGGATGCGCGCGCCGCCATCAAAGAGCTCAACCCCGACGTGGTGATTGCCGATATTAGCCTCAAACAGGGCGACGGCATCGAATTGGTACGCGACGTACGCGCGCATTATCCGCAGTTGCCGATCCTGGTGCTCTCCATGCATGACGAGACCATCTATGCGGAACGCATGCTCTCCGCGGGGGCCAACGGCTACATCATGAAGCAGGCAGCCAGCGAACAGTTTCTCGTGTCGTTGCGGCGTGTGCTCGACGGCGGCATCTACGTGTCGGAGGCCGTCGGCAATAATATGATCCAAAAGTTCGCGGCCGGGGGATCTTACATATCGGCGAACCCCATCGACCGCTTGAGCAACCGCGAGCTGCAGATTCTGCACATGATCGGCAAAGGCATGAGCACGCGCGAAACGGCGCATTCGCTCAACCTCAGCATCAAGACGGTCGAATCACATCGGCAGCGCATCAAGCGCAAGCTCAATCTGAACACCGGTACGCAGCTCGTCCAATACGCAGTGAACTGGTTTACCGGCCGCGAGGGCGGCGCCAACCCATTTGGGCCGAGAGACATATCGACACCTGCGGCATCGGCTCCCGCAGCATCGACGACTGCGGCACCGACTGCTGCAACTTCGGCAACTGTAGAATCGGCTCCTGCGGCGTCTGCGACGCAGACGCGTGGCGGGTCGTAGTATCGCGGATCGCGCGTGCCAAGGGGCCGCTGAAGGCTAGCGGTTTTCGAGCGTTACTACCAAGTGGCGGATGCCATTGTGCTCTAAGGGCGCGGCTCGCACGTGCAAACGTCGCGTGCCGCCGGCGCCCGCGGCATGGTCGAACGAGAACTCGAACGCGGTCTGGGCGCTCGACCTTTGCAGTCGCGCGATGACCTGTGCCGCATCGGCCTCGGGAAACTCGAACCACTTGCGATTCGCCTTGAGGACGGCGCTTCGCGCATCGAGCAGCGCCGCAGCCACGGGCAATGCGTCGAAGGCGTCGCGCAAGCACAGCAGGCTAGCGGGTATTTCCGGCTGCCCGATGTCTGCGCTCACGTCACGCATGCTGCCGGCGAGATAGATCGGCTGTCCGGCATCATTGCGCCGTGCTGAGCCGCGAAGGTGCCACCACTCAATCCGCTCGCCCGCCACCTGAACACGCAGCTTGAGGTCCAGCGGCAGGCCCTGCTCGAGGTGGCTGCGAAACTTGCGCATCAGCTCTTCCCATGCGGCCGGTTGCAGCAGCGGCTGCAAGTCGAGCAGTCCCGTGCGCTTGGCTTCGGTCGACCAGTTGAGCTTCTGATAGAACCATTCGCTGAACCAAGCAGAACCGTCCACCAGGTCGAACTCCCAAAAGCCGTCGCCGCAGGCGCTGAGCGCGCGCATCCCAGGTTGGGGCGTCTTTCGGGTATGGGGATGCGGTTCGTGCATCTGAAGTTATCGGTCAGTAAGCGCTCGATCTTGAAGGGGATTTTGCTCCACTGTAGGCAAATGCCTGAACTACTGGAGCACAGTTCCAATAAGTGGCCCGCGCTCACCGCATGTGCGCAGGTATAAAAACCCTTCCGAGGCAGCTCCGAAGATTTGCAACCATTGAGCGCCTGACGGTCAAGTCGCGCCGCGCCGCGCCGATATCCGATGACAGTAAAGCCGGGGGTGGGAGTTGCAAGTCGTGCCCGAAACCGAAACTGTGACCGATCGCACAGCCGAGACTTCGACAGCCATCCTGCTGGCCGAGGACGATCCGGTCACGAGAATGCTCATGACCCGGTTTCTCAAGAAGGCGGGCTACGAGGTCGACGCCGTGGCCGACGGCAGCGAAGCTCTCGATCGCATGACCAAGCGCTACTACCCGATACTGGTGACGGATTGGGAAATGCCGGAAATGGACGGGGTGGCGCTGTGCAAAGCCGTGCGCAACCTGCAGCTCGACGGCTACGTCTACTCCTTGCTATTGACCGCGCGTGATGCGAAAGAGCACATCATCGCCGGCCTCGAAGCCGGGGCCGATGACTACTTGATCAAACCCGTGCACGAGCCCGAGCTAATCGCGCGCCTGAATGCGGGACGCCGGATCCTGGCGCTCGAACATTCGCTGCGCGCTGCGAATGAACGCAACCGGATTTTGTCGATTACCGATGCTCTCACAGGGACTTACAACCGCCGTTATCTGATGGAGCAGCTGCCGCGCGAGGCCGAACGCTGCCGCCGCTACGCCAGTCCGCTATCGGTGCTGATGTGCGACATCGATCATTTCAAGCGGATGAACGATGCGCGAGGTCACGCGGCGGGTGACGAAGTGCTGCAGCAATTCGCGGCGCGGATGCAGAAGTCCATCCGCATCAACAGCGATTGGATCGCGCGCTACGGCGGCGAGGAGTTTCTCATCGTCCTCCCCGAAACGGGGCACGACGGCGCCCTGAATGTCGCGGAAAAAATGCGCTCGATAATGGCCGCATCGCCCTTCGTGACCCGCGCCGGGGATGCCGAGGTCACCGCGAGCTTTGGCGTCGCCTCGACGCCGCCCCACGGACCCGGCCTGTCTCTCAAGGTGGAGATGCTCATTCGGACCGCCGATGAGTGTCTCTATCGCAGCAAGCAGGCCGGCAGAAATCGCACCACGGCGGTTGAGATTGCCGACTCCGTGCCTCTCGCCGCCACTCGCTAGCCGCGGACAAGACGCTCGACCCTCGACAGCCCGCCGGCCTCCTCGCCCCGTCAACCGACCTTGCGCAGCTGCGCGTTGACCGCCAGCAGGTCTTCGGTCACTTGCCGCACCAGGCCGTCGATATCGCTCGCTGAATTCGCGCGCGCCGCGCTCTCCAAGCTCGAGGCCGCCGCGCTCAATCGATGCGCGTGAATATTCGCGCTGGCACCCTTGAGCGCATGTGCGCGTTTGCCGATCGTCTCGAAATCATTCGCGCGCATCGCCGCTACGATCTCGGCCAGACATTTGTCGCCGCTGCTGACGAAGGTCTCGATCAATTCGCGCTCGAATTCGGCATCACCGCCGGTCAGCTCGTGCAGGGCGGACAGATCGATGACGTGAGGCGCCTTGTTGCCGACCAGGTAGCGGCCGAGGCAATCCGCCAATTGGCTGGGCACGATTGGCTTGCCCAGATGCGCATCCATGCCGGCGGCGACGCAGTGCTCCCGGTCCTCGCTCATCACGTTGGCCGTGAGGGCAATGATGGGCAGCCTTTTGCCGAGGCCGCTCTGCCGCTCCGCTTCACGGATGCGCGCGGTCGCGGTGAAACCGTCCATGACGGGCATTTGGCAGTCCATCAGGACCGCATCGAACGGCCCTTCGGCGAGGCGCTCCAACGCCTCGGCCCCGTTGTTCGCGATTGTCACCTCGGCCGCCAATTTCTGCAGCAGCCGCTGCGCCACGCGCTGATTCACGGGATTGTCCTCTACCAGCAGCACGCGATAGCCGCGGAAGGTCGGAGTGGAGCGCAGCGCGGCCGGCGCACTCGCCACACGCGGCAAATCGCCGCTCAGCACCTTGTCGATCAGCATGACCAACTTCAACGCGCGAATGGGCTTCAAGCCGATCGCGTCCGGTTGGTACGGCCAGCCGGCCACCGCCGCGTGGTCGGAGCCGAACAGCGACAGCAGGACGAACGGCAGGCGCGCGTAGCGCGGGTCGGAGCGCAAAGCGGCCAACAGGTCGAGGCCGCCCTTCACCGGCATCAACTCATCCGCCAGCACCAGGCTGAAGACCTCGCCCGTCGCGAGCCGCTCGAGGGCTTCATCGACGCTGCCCACGGTCACGGCTTCGAAGCAATACAAACCCAGCTTGGTCGCCAAGCCCTCGCGGCACACTTTGAGATCATCCACCACCAAGATCCTTTTGCCGGATCCCAAGCGTCGGGGGCCGTCCTGTTCCCACTGTGAGTTCGCAGGAAGGGTGACCCAAAAGCGCGATCCGCGCCCCAACTCGCTCTCGACGCCGACTTCGCCGCCCATGAGCTCGGCCAGCCGCTTGACGATCGAGAGCCCTAGTCCCGTACCGCCGTAATGGCGGGTGGTGGAGGAGTCGACCTGCGAGAATGTCTTGAACAATCGGTCGAGGCGGTCGGCGGGGATGCCGATGCCGGTATCCCTCACCTCGATGCGCAGCAGCGCGGATCCGCTCTCACCGGAGCTGCGCGAGACGTGCAGCAGGACGTGCCCCTCGTGCGTGAACTTCACGGCATTGCCGACCAAGTTCATGGTGATTTGACGCAAGCGGCCGGGGTCGCCGCGTGCGAGAACCGGCACGTCGGGGTTGATGTTGACCACGAGTTCGATGCCTTTGACGGCCGCTTGCAGCGCGGTGGCGGAGGCCGTGTCGTAGATCACGTCGCGCAGATCGAAGTCGACGTGCTCGAGCTCCACGCGGTCGGCTTCGATCTTCGACAGGTCGAGCACGTCGTTGATCAAGGACAAGAGGGCCTGCGCGCTGCCGCGAATGATGTCGACGTATTCGCGCTGCGTGTGGTCCAGATTGGTCTCCGACAGGATCTGCGACATGCCGATCACACCGTTCATGGGGGTGCGGATTTCGTGGCTCACATTCGCCAGGAAGTTGCTCTTGGCTCGATTGGCCGCTTCGGCGGCGAGCTTGGCATCGAGCGCCGCTTGCTCGGCCAGTTTGCGATCGGTGATCAATTGCATCGAACCCGCGAGCCAGGTGGGCTTGCCGTTCGCATCGCGCTCGGCGTGCGCGCGCAAGCGCACCCATTCATAATGAGCGGCCTTGTGCAGCACGCGCACCTCGATGTCGAGGACTCGGTCGCGCGACAAATGGTCGTCGATGCCCTGCCGCGCAAAGCTGCGGTCGTCCGGATGAATCATGCTCTCAAAGCGTTCTCGGGAGTGCGCCAGCTCGCCGCTGCCGAAGCCGAGCAGTTCCTCGAAGCGCGGCCCAAACCACAGTTTGTTGGCCGGAATGTCGTATTCCCAGACGCCGTCGCGGGTTCCGCGCATGGTCCGAGCGAGGCGCTTTTCGGTCAAATTCAGCGCAGCTTCCGTACGCTTGAGGTCCGTGATGTCGATCAGCGCGCCGGTCAGTCGCGTGATCGCGCCGCCGGCACCATGGCGCACGTTGGCCTTCTCGGCGATCCAGCGTTCGGTGCCGTCATCAAGCAGCAGTCGGTATTCACAGCGATACGAGGGATCGCTTGCGGTGGTCTCGTACGGCGCGCGGCGGATCCGCTCGATGTCGTCCGGATGCACGCAGATCAGACGCCCGTTCAGATCGTCGAGTGGAGCCGACAGGGGGATGCCGAGCAGCTCGTAGAAATTGTCGGAGCATATCCATCTGCGGCGGCCGAAATCGAGATCCATGGTCGCCACCCCCGCAGCCGTCTGCGCAATGTTCAGCGACTCGGTCGTATGGCGCAGCGTCTCCTCGAGTTGCTTGCGCTCGGATATGTCGGTGACCGTACCGATCACCCGGGTCGGTTGACCCTCCGCATCCCGCAACGCTTCCCCGCGCCCGGCCAGCCAGCGTACCCCGCCGTCCAACGTCAGCGATCGATACTCCGCTTGAAAAGTACCGCCGGCGCTGATCGCCGCGTTCAGCTCGCGGACCACGGCTTCGAAGTCCTCGGGATGAATGGTGGCCAGCCACTCGTGGCGCAGGAAGGCGAGGCGGCGGGACGGCAGCCCAATGAGCTCGAAGAACAGCGGCGTGCCGGCGATCTGCTCGGTCACCAGGTCCAGATCGAAGATCCCGAATCCGCCGGCGGCCTGCGCGAACTCCAGGAACTCCGACGAGCGGCGCATCTGCGCCTCGCGCTCCTGGCTGCGGTAGATGGCCTTGTGCAGACTCTCCGACAGCCGGTCGATTTCATCGCCGTCGTTGCGCGGCGGCGGATCACGGTCTTGCAGATGCCAGAGCACCACCCGCAGCGCGCCGATGCGGCGCGTGAGGCTATGGGCGATTGCCCACGCGCCCGCCGCGAGCGCCAGGCACGCCGCCAGCGCACCAGCGCCGATGACGAGCCGATAGCGGGGGCTTGCGCCCTCGAGCCCCAGCGCGGTCACCATGACCAGCGCCGCCGCCATCATCGGTATTGCGAGCAATTTGGTGCGTACCGGCCAGCTGCGCATGCGTCATCCAAGCCTTGGGCGGGCGGGCGCCCTTTAACCTTCCTGTATCGGCCGGGTTTTGCTCGGCTTGAGCTATGATCCGCGCTCGCATTTCAACGGCATGCACTATGCGGAAAGGCAAAATTCCGAGCTTCCAGGATAAGCGGTTCATGCCGGCGCGAAACCCATGAGGTGGGATCCGGAGCAATTTGCCGAGCTGCTCCTCGCCTGGTTCGAGCGGCACGGCCGCAAGGGCTTGCCGTGGCAAAAAAGCGCGACGCCCTATCGGGTGTGGGTATCGGAGGTGATGCTGCAGCAGACGCAGGTCGCGAGCGTGATTCCATATTTCGAGCGTTTCATGGAACGCTTTCCCACGCTCCACGCAGTGGCTTCGGCGCCACTCGATGAAGTGCTGCATCTGTGGATGGGGCTCGGTTACTACGCGCGGGCGCGCCATTTGCATGCTTGCGCTAAAACACTGGTGACGCGACACGGCGGCGAATTCCCCGACGCAATCGCCGCGGTGACGGCGCTGCCCGGCATCGGGCGCTCCACCGCCGGCGCGATCCTGGCGCTCTCGCGCGGACAGCGACATCCCATTCTCGACGGCAACGCCAAGCGCGTGCTGGCGCGAGTCTTCGGAATCACCGGCGATACGGGCTCCGCAGCGGGGCTCAAGGCTCTCTGGTCGCAGGCCGATGCGTGCACGCCCCGCCTGCGGGTAGCCGCCTACACGCAGGCCATCATGGATTTGGGGGCGACCGTGTGCACACGCACTCGACCCGGCTGCACGGTCTGTCCGCTGAGCGCGGCGTGCGTCGCCGCGCGCGAAGGACGCCAGGTGGAGCTGCCCAGCCCCAGGCCGCGCCGCGCACGCAAGGCGCGCGAGGCGGTTCTCCTGATCGCCGAACGGGGCGCAGAGGCCTCGCTCGCGGTACTGCTCGAGCACCGGCCCGCGCCGGGCATCTGGGGGGGGCTGTGGTCGCCCCCGCAGTTCGACAATGAATCGGCTGCACTCGAGTGGTGCCGCCGCGAGCTAGGACGGGTCGTGCTCACGGAGCCGCTGACGCCGATCGATCACGCGTTTACGCATTTCGATTTGCGCTTGAATCCGCTGCGCGTGCGCTGCAGCCCGGCGATGAGCGTGCGCGAGTCGGAGGGTATGCACGTGGCGGAGGGAGTGCGCGAAGCGGAGGGTGTGCAGGAAGTGAAGGATCGGCTCTGGTACGTGTTGCGGGCGCCGCCAAGGGTCGGGCTGCCGCAGCCCATCCTGCAGCTATTCGATCGCATGCGCTCAAGCGAGGGCGCGCGCTCAAGCGACGGCGCATAGGGTAAGATTGCACTCATGCCGCGCCGTGTCCATTGCGTTATTTTGAAGCGTGAGGCCGAAGGCCTCGATTACCTACCGTATCCCGGCGAGCTCGGCAAACGCATTTACAACAACGTGTCGAAGGAAGGGTGGGCGCAGTGGGTCGCGCACCAGACCATGCTGATCAACGAAAACCGCTTGACGCCCATCGAGCCCAACGCCCGCGCATTCCTTGTGAAGGAGATGGAGAAGTTCTTCTTCGGCGAGGGGTCGGCAAAGCCGAAGGAATACGTGCCGAAGTAGGCCGGATAACGATCGATCGGGCGCCGGTTGCGGCCGCTCGGCATGTGCAAGCAGTCGCCGTTGACTGCAGCGTGCCTCCGAGACGAGAGCGGCAGTCGATCTGCCGCTCTCGTGAACTTCGAACCGGCACGATCAGTTTGTTGTGCCCCCGAAGACTTCCGTTGCCATCGAGTCAGCTCGGCGCGTGCGCCGCCTGGATACCTTTTTGCACGGCAGCGCCATTGACGCTCCCCAGGCCCGTGCAGGCATTCCAACCAGCGGTGGCCGGGTATCCGACAGTTCCATCGAAGGAATTGTTGGCGGGCCCAGGCGGACCGGTGATGTCGCGCAATGCGCTGCTTCGGAGGCTGTACAGGATCGGATTGATGAACCCCACCGAATAGCCGAGGTTGCTGTTGATGAGCGCGATCAGGCCTGCGAACAGAGGTGCGACCGCGCTTGTGCCGCCCGTCGGCCCGGGAGATTGACCACCCACATAGACCGGATAGCCGCTGTTTACGCTGGCATTCCCGGAGATATCTGGAATGCCACGCCCCGCGGCCCCGGTACCGTTGCGCTTGGGCACATTGGCATTGGCCTGATAGCTCGGCACGGGGAAGCGTGCACTCACGCCACCGCCCGTCGCACCTGACCCCCCCTGCCATGAATCGTTCCAGACATACTCCGTGAATGTTGCGCCATTGACGTTGCCGATCGTCGTACCGCCACATGCGGTTACCCACGGCTCCGTCGCCGGGAAGCTCGCTTGAGCTTGCTCCTTATCGCCCAGGTACGCCCCGGAATCGCCGGAGGAGACGAGTACGGTGATGCCGAGATTGGCGGCATCCTGGAACAGTTGGTCGATCGCCGTGTACTCCTGGTCTGAGAAGCTCTGAGCGCTCTCATCATCCGGCCCCCATCCGTAGCTGATCGACAGGATAGTCGGCTGTGGATCGCCCGTTCCCGGGTGGATCATTTGCTGCAGGGCGTGAATGATGCTCTGCGTCGTGCCGCCCGTGAAATAGACGGCGATCGTCGCAGCCTGCGCGATGGCGCTTGAGACGGTGATGTCGAGCACCGTTTCGCCGTCCGACGCACCGGCGTTCTCGACCCCGTCGACGGACACATCAATGGGTGTGGGGACGCTCAGGTCGCCGCCGAATGCCTGCATCGTCAAGGTGAGATCTTGCGCGGTGTAGCCTGCACTGCCTTCGCTGGTCTGCATCTCGTAGATGCCGATGGTCTGGCCCCCTCCAGTACCGGACGGGAAGGCATACAACTGCGCGACCTGCAGGGGCGTCAGCGGCTTGGTGTTCGGTGGGTCCTCGGACCCTGCGGGATGACGCCTGGCAGCCGCAAAGTGCTTGGCGGGCACCATGCGACTGTCCAGACCCGAGACCGTCTCCACGACCTGCGCCAACTCTTGCGGCACGCCCGCGCCGCCTTCGTGGCCTCGGTACTTTCCTAGTGGTGAGTCGTAGTCATGCAGCGCCACGCCGAAAGCCTGATTGATCGCGGTGACCGTGCCCCGAACGACGATTGTCCTGCGAGCCTGGTTGCTTTCCACCACATCAAGCTGGTGAGACCGCGCGAACGCAGACACCTGGTCGAGGTCCTTGGGATCCGCGCCGTAGTCGGCGGCAAACTGCTCATGAGTAAGAGAGGCCCGTGGCTTGGCGGATTTCGCCGAGAACCCTTCCAAGCCCACGATTTTCGGGGCCCCGGGCCGGCGGCGGAGAATCAGCGTGACCGTGACGATCTCGCTTCCGGCGGTCGGATTGAGGATCCTATGACCCTTGCCGTGCCCGTGTTCGCTCCCGTTGAGCAGCGTGTAACCTTGAGGTAGCGCCATGTTTAATCTCCTTTGATGTGCCGAATTCCTCGATGACTGACGAATCTTTGGAATGGTCTACAGCGTTTTCACACCACCACCTTGAGCGTCAGGTATACGTCCACGTCCATCGATCGCACCGGCAAGCATTTGATTTCTTTACTGAGGCAGGACGCAGCTTGCTCGCTATCGTGGCCGTGCGATATAGATGCCAGCCAAGATTGCCAGAGTGTTGTCTTGGTCTTGCTTGGTGGTCATGTCGCCGATAACCGCTGTTTCTTGCGCGCTCGCTTGGTCAACATGCCGCCATTGTATCGATATGGCTTACTATGATGGCGCCGCATTCATGGAGTCGCAGGAAATATGCATCGCACGACCGATCAGGCTTCGCGGTGTAAAAACCTCATCCGACGCCGCGTTGGTTCAGCACCAGATCGCGCTCAGCCCCTGATGGCGGGGCGGTTGCTGCGTGCTGTGCCCGCATCAATGTTACTTAGACCGTGCAAAACCCTTTACGAAACATGGTCCAGGCAGCCGCGGAGAACACGAGCACATTGGCGACAATGACCGGCGATGCCTTGATCAGCACGCCATAGGTCACCCACAGCAGTGCGCCGAACATCTGCGCGCCGCGCAGCAACGACGGCCGGGCGAAGAAGTACGACCCCACGAAAACCGCGGTGGCCGCCCACCCCAGATAATCGACCCAGACTTGGCTCATGCCGCCTCTGCTTCCGCCGGTGTACTGCTCGAAGGTATTTCGCCGATCGTCACGCGATCAGTTCGATCCTTCTCCCACTCGTTCAGCGCCAACCCGTAGGATTCGAACAAGGTCCGAATGTCCCCCGTTTGCCAGTGCAGAAGTTGGTCGAGAATCGGCACCATGATGCTGAACGCGTTGTCGCTAAGCACCGTGCTCTTGGCAATCCGCGCGAGCTGCTTGTTTTCAGAAACCGCAATCGTGAACCCGTCACGATTATTGACATGCAGCATGACATGAACGTCCGAGCTGCCGTCACCCACATAAATCATGCGGTCCGGCGTGATACCCAATCGGCGCTCAAGCTCCTCGATGACCGCGACCTTGCCGTAGCCGGCGGGTACGCGCTTGATGGCACGAACTTCGCCTGAAGCCGCATCGAGTTCCAGGTCGGTTCCATAGATGTGTTCGGGAGGCACCACGCCTGCCAGGGCCGAGGCCACGATTTCGCGCGGCGCCGCGGATATCACGAAGAAGGAAAAGCGATAGCCTTCCGTGCCGTGGTTCAAGAAGTCGACCAGCGCCGGAATCGCGCTCTTGAGGCGAACGCGACGGCCGGCCTCCACCAGATGTTCACGCCGAACGCCGCGGAATTCCGGATCGTGCCGGATCAAATAGGCGAGCTCTCCGCCCTGCTGCACGAGATTGCTGCTGGCAAGGCCGGCAACACGGTCCTCAAATCCGGAAATGCCGAGCAGCTCGCTCAACACGAGCCCCGAGTCTTTGAAGCTCAGAGTTTGGTCGAAGTCCGAGGCCAATAGATAATGCTTAAGCGGTGTCTCGTTCATAATGTGCGTATCTCTCCTCATCGTGCCTCGCGATGAAAACGCGGACACGATGATCAAGCAAAATTGGACAACAAGAATTCTGCTCCTGTTTCAATTTTTTTCGCCGACTCCGGGAACTATTGCGTTCTGCAGCGGCCGTCGCGGTCGAGTCCGCGGCCCCAGTTTTCAAGGCCTTGACGAAGCCGGGGCATACGCCGCGCGCAGAGGCAGGGCGTCCGTAAAGCAGCGATGTCAATCTCTCACGATGAAAGCGCGGGCATCATGATCAGGCAATCACCGAAGCATGTCAGGCGATAAGAATTCTTCTCTTGGTTAATTTTTATCATCGGTGAGTGGGAACTATTGCGATGTACTTCACATTCAGAAGTCGCGCGCAAGGTGTAGGTGACAGCCGGCGAGAAGAGACGCGATTTTTATTGCTTGGCCCGACTTTTCGGCTCCGGCTTCAGGTACTCGGTAGCGAATTCCGTTTACTTAGTGGGCGTGCTGAGCGCGAGCTGACCGTTCTGCTTCTTCGCTTGATCCTTGCATACCTTCGCCGCTTGGTTGTACGAGATGGCTTTGTCGGCAGACATTCGTTTACTCATGCACTCTGCTACTTGGCGCCTGTTCATTGCCGCCTGACTTCTGGAATTGCCGGCAAGCGCATGCGCGGCAACAAATATCATGCCGGTCATAGCAATCACCGTTAATACCCGATACATCCGATGCCTCCGAAGATCAATCTACCGGTCGTCGCGTGACGATGCGGAGTGGCGTGAAGCGATGCAAAAGCGAATAAGCCTAATTTCTCTTTATGGCCGTGTCTATAAGGACATATGCGCATTGCCGGCCTGCGCGGCGTAAATCCTGCGCACGGATTCCATGGTGTCGGCATTTTCGGCCCGCTTGTCATCCCGGTAGCACTTTACCCTCGCCAGCCTCAGCGCCAAGCCGGACGGATAGCGGGTGCTTGCCTGCAGATCACTGAAGGCGATCTCCGCGACGAGCTCCGGCCGGACATACACCGTCCATTGGTCGCGGTGAGTCTCCCGGGCCAGCAATTCCTTCGTCTGCCAGTCGAGCATGGCGTCCGTGAGGCCCTTGAATGTCTTGCCGAGCATGACGTATTGGGCCGTGACCGGGTCCAGCGCACCGAGATGCAAGTTTGAAAGTTTGCCTGCGCGGCGGCCGTGGCCCCACTCGGCGGCCAGCACGATGAGATCGAGCGTATGAACGCGCTTGATCTTGAGCCAGCTCGCGCCCCGATTGCCCGCTTCATAGGGGGCGTCCAGCGACTTCACCATGAGGCCTTCATGACCGGCCTCGATCGCGGCGCGGTAGAAGGCGCTCGCCTCGGGTTCGGCCGAAGTGACCAGACGCGGAACCCGGAGCGGCGCCGGAACGGCCGCAGCGAGCGTTTGGAAGCGTTCGCGCGTGGGGCGATCCGCGATGCTCCGTCCGTCGAAGTGCAGGCAGTCGAAGAAAAACGCCCTGATCGGCAGCTCGGCGCGCAGCGATTCGACGTTGAGCTTGCGGCCGAAACGGCGCATGGTGATTTGGAAAGGATGCGGCCGCTCGGAGGAATCGAAGGCGATCGCTTCGCCGTCGAGTACCAAGATACGTGCGCCGAGCGTACGCACCGCCTCGACGATCTCCGGCACGGCGCCGGTCACTTCGTTCAACGAGCGCGTATAGACGCGCACCTCGTCGGATACCTTGTGCACCTGGATGCGCGCGCCGTCCATCTTCCACTCGAACGCGGCTTCGCCTCGAAGCTCTCTCAATGCCTCTGCCACGTCAGCAGCTGTTTGAGCGAGCATCGGTGCAGCGGGCTTGAAAAGCTCGAGCTGAAATCTCGACTGAAGCTCTGCTCCTTCCAACATCGCGACGCGCGCCACCGCTCCTAGGCTCTTCGAGTACATGGCAGCCCTGCGCACCTGCGCGACCGGCACCTCGGCGGCCACGGCAATGGCTTCATGCATGATCCCGGCGAGTGCGCCTTGCCGCAGCTCCCCGACGATGAGACGCAGCAGGAACTCCTGTTCGGCAGGCGTCGCCCGCGAAAACAAAGCACTCAGCGCTTGCGCGCGTCGGGCCGCGGACCCGGCCCCGCGAATACCGGCGATCGCAGCGAGAGACCGGTCCACCTCCTCGATCGACAGCATTGCCTCCTCTGCAGCCGAGCTCGCTGCGGCCGCGCGCAGCGCCTGGTGGGAGATGCCGATTCGGCCTTGCGATATTTCCCCCGACAAGTAGTGCACGCCAGTCTCGATCTCCTCAGGGCGCAGCGCCTTGAGAAAGGAGGCGAGTTCCCGCACCTTGGTCAGGCGAGCGGGCGCGGCGCCGACGCGCCGTGATGCGCCTACGAGGCTGGCGAGCAGGGTCATGGCGCGATTGTACTTCGGCAGGAGTCGAATTCGCGGTGCTGCAGTTGTGGTGCTGCAGTTGTGGTGCTGCAGTTGTGGTGCTGCAGTTGTGCCGTTGAGTCATAGCACATCTGGAACTGTCGTTCTTGTAAACTTGGCTCCTGATGCAGAAGAATCGGATCGCAACGGTGAGCCAGAGCGCATGGGCGGACTGGGATCTGCCGGCGCCTCACCTCGCGGTGTTCGACGTCGCTCGAGCGGATATCGACGCCTTTGATCACGTCAATAATGCGGTCTATATGACTTGGTTCGATCGCACTGCTTGGGATCACTCCGCGGCGGTCGGTCTGCCGATCGAGAAGTGTCTGCACCTCGATCGAGGCATGGCGGTCCTGCGCAGCGTGATCGCGTACCTGCGTCCCGCAGTCCTGGGCGACCGGATTCGAGTTGCGACCTGGGTCCTGCCGGTCGACGGCAAGTTGCGCGTACGGAGGCGTTTCCAGGTGCGGCGCGAAGCGGGTGGCGCGACGCTTGCCCGCGCCGAGATCGAATATGCGTGCATCGCGTTGTCGAGCGGGCGCCCGGCGAGGTGGCCGCGGGAGTTTCGCGAGCGCTATGCTGCGCTCGACGAGGTGGTGCGCGCGAGCGAGACGCTTGGGCCGCTCTGACCGTGGGACGCCGCTCGGGAAGCGGCTGTCAAGGGATAGAAATGCATTCGCGGCACGCGTTCAGTCGGCGCGATTTTCCGCGAAGCGCAGAGTCTCAAAACGAACCGCGGCCGCGGTTGCAAGGGTGTTGCACGATATTAGTTCTAATGATGCTTAGGGGCCGCTCAAAAATAAAATCACATGTTGCGTAGCTGCTTTTGAGCATACGGCTTGATGGTGTAGTTCCATTCGGGCAGAGTTCGGTGGGTGCGGATATTGAGCAACTTCATCTCCTCGTCGGCCACTTCCTGACCTTTTTCGTAGATTCTGGAGTTGAGCTTCGCAGATACCGTCAATCCGGTCTTGGTCTTGGTGGTCGAGATGTAGTTCAGTGCGACATCATAGGTCTCGATCGGCACACCCTGCCAGTTCTTGCTGACTTCGCTGAACAGCCGATGCTCAATGGGATTCCACTTTGAAGCTCCGGGCGGATAATGGCAGACGGTGACGCGCAGTCCGTATTCATTGCAGAGCTTCTGCTGCAGATCGCACTTCCAGAGTTTGCAGCGCGGACTGTTGGCTCCGCCCGAGTCGGCGAGGATGAGCAGTTCGGTGGCACCGAGGTAGTGCTTCTTGCCATAGCTGCGCCACCAGTGCTCGATCGCATCGACGGCAAACTCGGGCGTCTCTCGGGAAGTTCCCACCACGATCATGCCGGTGTTGCGGCGCAGGTCGTAGATTCCGTAGGGGAGCGCCACACCCTTTGCATCAGAGGGAAAATCGTGATCTTTGACCTCGCGGGCTTTGCGCCGCCAGGTCCGACCGCCATTTTTAAAGTTGCCGACGAGCTCGCGCTTCTTGCCATCGACGCTGATGATGGGCAGGTCCGCGGTCTCGAACTGTCGACGCTTGGCAGCGATGAGGATGAATTGCCGATTGCGTTTGGCACGATCTCCATGCTTGCGCTTGAACCCTGATTCGATGTTCTTGCGATTCGTCCTGAGAGAGAAATCCATCTCGTGGAGCAATCGCCCGACCGTGTTGGCGCTGACCTCAATGTCGTGCTTGGACAACTCCTCAGAGATTGACTGTGTCGTCTTTCTCGTCCAGCGCGTACCCTCGATGGGGTCTCCGGCGACTTCATCTCTGAGGATCTCCTCAATCTTTGCCCTGATCGTGGAGTTTTTTTTCCGCCGCTCTGCGGCCACCACCCGGCTTGCGTACCCGGGTCGGATCAATGTCCTCGCCCAGCAGCTCGATGCGGCCTTTGGCGACCGTATGCGGATCCACCCCGAGCAATGCAGCCACTCGCGCATCACCCCCTCGGCCGATCTTGAGCGCTTCCAGGCCTGCGAACAGCCGTCGCTGTCGTTCATCGAGCAGACTGAAGAACAAGATGATGGCGGCTTTCACCTCGTGCGCCAGCACGTCCCCAGACACCCCCCCGACGGGAACCTGCGCAATCTTGCCTCGGGCGTTGATCTGCCGCTGGCGCTGCGCCTGATCCAGAGCGAAGTAGATAAAGGCCCCACTAAACCTGTGTCGCTCGATCAGGTGCCGATGGACCAGGTGCAACAGGCTCTGACGCGTCTCGACGTGCAGAGCGTTGTCCAGCTCGCTTGCCGAATATCCCGCAGGCGCCTGTTCCACAAAGCGCCTGCTGGTGTCCAACAGTGTTCCGTCAGTGGAGAACCAGATGCCACGACGAGACCAAAGACCACTCGCATCAAACTGACAGCAGGCTCGCAGGGTGTAATACTTCCCGCGATGAGAGTAGCTTGTCAGGTAAGGCAGCTCGGCCAACTTGCGGAACACGGTCATTCGGGCCTGGGTTCCAAGGGCCTCAGCCAACTGGTCGAAGGTGCACACTGTGCGCTGCTGCAGCAGGCGTTCCAGATCTCGGGCGTTGAACTCAGTGGCTCTCATAATGGTATAGGTCACCACAATGAACACATGGTGAATCGTACCATTATAGCTCTACATGTGCCGATGATTCCGCACGCCGGACCTGCAACGGCAGCGAAGCGTCAAAATTCAGGTAAAATTACTTCATTGTTCCCGAATCATTCAGCTAAACGCAGTCCAGGAAGCATTGACGCAAGTGAGACACGTCACCAGTTGTTGCGACGTTATTGTTGAGTGAGCCCTTAGTGCTACTGATTCTCCTATTTTGACTTCGGCTGCTGACCCTGCTCGGCAGCTGCGGTCGAAGCAGCGCTTGCGTCCTGGGTGACGACTTTCACATGGGCACGAGCATTGGTCACCTCGAAGGCGACGCGGCGGTTCTGGGTACGGCCTTCGGCGGTGCTATTGCTGACAATCGGTCGAGTCATACCGTAGCCCTTGGCCGTCAGGACTGACGCGCTGACGCCCTTGCTGATCAGGTAGGCTTTCACGGCATCCGCGCGCCTTTGCGACAGATTGAGATTGTATGCAGCGGAACCGATCGAGTCAGTATGACCCTGGATCTCGACGGTCAGTTCGGGTTGGGTCAGGAGGGCACTAGCGACTGTGTCCAATGTCTGCTGCGCCGGGACGGTCAACTGTGACGAGTTGAACTCGAAGTCCACCGCGCGGACGATTACCTCCTGCTCGATGATGTGGCAGTTGGCGTCGACCTTGAAGCCGGCGGGCGCCTGACACGGCGGGGGCGGCGGTGGTGCCGCTGCGACCGGTGGCGGCGGAGGCGGCGGCGCTTCAGCGGGCGCGACGGCCGCCGCCATGGGCATTTCATGCCTGCCAAACCGGTAGCCAATGCCGATGCCGAACAACCACGGGTCGATCTGCAGGGTCGACACCCGAATTTGGCCGGGCAAGTACAGGTCGGAATGCAGTTTGACCCATTTGACATCGGCATTCAGATACCAGTGATTGGCAATCTTGTAATCGAACCCCGCCTGCAGCGCAGGCCCCCAACTGTCGTGATCGAGCAGCAGCGGGCTGACTCCAGGAACCGCCAGATTCACATCCCAAATCAGCGTGTAATTGATACCAGCGCCGAAGTACGGCTGGAAAGCCTTGTCCGGCAGGAAGTCGTATTTAAGGGTCAAGACCGGCGGTAGATGTTTGAAAGTACCGACATGGATACCGCCGGCAGCGAGCACGTCCACCTCCTGAGTCTGCGGATAGGTAAGCACCAGCTCTGTCGACCAATGAGGCGTGAAGTAGTATTCGAAATCCAGATCCGGCAGCCCCTTGCTGTTGACGTGAATTTCATTCTGCTCCACCCCCAACTCCGTGATCGGATCCGACCTATTCGCGGGATCCAAATACACGCCGCGCAGGCGTACTTCCCAGGAATCCCAGGAACCGTCATCGGCCCGGGCGGAACTCAATGTGATTGTCGCGCTCAACGCCGACAAGACCAGTGTGACAAATAAGCTTAATCGCATGATGTTCTCTTAATTGTTTAAAACAGTAGAAACTCTCCATGGCCGGCGCAGGCGTACTTCCCAGGGATCGCCTCGACGCGGGCGCAATTCAACGTGATTGCCACGCATAGCGCCGACAACACCAGTGTGCCAACCAACGTAGTAATCCCCGCATGACGTGCTCGTGCTCTTATTGTTGAAACCGTCAAAACTGTAGATGGCCGGCGACGATCTTGCTATCCGTACTTCCCGAAACTTCGGCCTACCTTTACCTACAAGAGCGAATGCAAATCATTCAGAATTGAGCCGGCGCTCCTTGAGCAGCGCCAAATTCTGCAGCCTCAGCCGCCGGTATCTCGGGCAAACATGCGAGGGACTGCGCTAGCCGTGTTTGACGCTCGATGGCGGCGGTGAAACGCTGCCGCCCATGGAGTCGAAGTCCGCGATCAGCTGGCTCCAATCGAAGCCGTTGGGGGCCTTTTGCGTGGCGCTGCTGATCCCGTCCTGGCTCACCACGGTGTATACCTCGCCGTGCGACGCGGGCGAGCCGTATTTGGCGATGGCCTTGTCGGTGACGAGCCCGGTCATTCCCCAGCTGTCAATGGTGACTCCACCCTGGCTGCGGTCTTTGCGGTGGCCACTGTCGCTATCCAAGCAGCGGGCGCTTGTGCGCCCACGGCTGCGCCTTCTCCAGTTGCGCCGCCAGGCGCAGCAGCGCCGCCTCCTCGCCGTAGCGGCCCGTGAACATCGTGCCGACCGGCAGGCCCCCCGCCGTCCAATGCAGGGGCACGCTCATCGAAGGCTGGCCGGTCATATTGGCGACGGCGGTAAAGGGACTAAAAGCAACCGCCGCTCTTCCGTATGCTTCCAAATCCACCGGCGACAGGCCGAGGGTTCCGAGCGGCGCCGGCAGCTTCGCGAGCGTGGGCGATAGCATCACATCGAAGCGGGTCAAGAAATTCGCCGCCGCAATGGCCGCGCTTTGAAATGCCATGTTGCCGTCCGCGAGCATCAGCGCCGTTGCCTTGCGGCCTTCGTTGGCATAAACCCAGGTCACCGCCTCGACCTCCTCGGCCGTGACGGGTATTCCTCGATCGGCGCCCCGGTCGCGCAGCGCCTGCGCGACGGAGGTCATGAGGACGGCCAAGAACCCGTGGCTCATCGCGTCCGCATCCAGCGCGAGAGATGCCTCTTCCACATGATGCCCGAGCGATTCGCAAAGCCGCGCGGTGGCGCGCGCGGCCGCCAGGCATTCAGGGTCAATTGGTACACCGGATGGCGGGGTGAGCACCAGAGCGATGCGCAGTTTACCCGGCGTGCGGTCCAGCTCCTTCAAGAAACTTCCGCCCGGCGGCGGCGGCGCCGAGTAGCGCGATCCGGGCTCCATGCCGCAGGTCGCATCCAGAAGCGCTGCGCTGTCGCGTACGCTGCGAGTGAGCGCGTGCGCCGTTGCGAGTCCGAGCCAGCGCTCCGTTGCCGCAGGGCCCATCGGCATTCGGCCGCGGGAGGGCTTTAGACCGAACAGGCCGGTGCATGATGCCGGAACCCGAATGGAACCGCCGCCGTCGGATGCGTGCGCCATCGGCACGATGCCGCCGGCAACCGCGGCGGCCGCGCCGCCCGATGAACCGCCCGCCGACAGGTCCAAGTTCCACGGGTTGCGCGTCAGCCCATACGCCTTGGATTCCGTGGTAAATGCCAAGCCCAATTCCGGACTCGTCGACTTCGCAAAGATCACGAGTCCTGCGCGCTTGTAGCGCGCAACCAATTCACTGTCGACCGTTGCCATGTGATCCTTGAAGGCGAGGCTGCCGGCGCTAGTGACCGTACCCGCGAGCTCGATGCCGAGATCCTTGATGATGAACGGGACGCCCTGGAATGCCCCGAGCGCAAGGCCCGCGGCGATCTGCGCCCGGGCTTCGTCATAATGCGTGTGCGCCAGACAGTTGATCTTTGGATTGACGCGCTCGGCGTTGGCAATCGCCCACGACAGCAGTTCGGCGGGGGAGGTCTCCTTGCGGCGTACCAGTTCGGCCAATCCCAGCCCGTCGTATTGCGAAAACGAAGAACTCTTGGCGAAAGCGGCGTCAGGCATGATGGCGGCGACTCCTAGCGCTGCCACCGCTTGGCGGCGGGTCAGCGAAAATTGATCCATGATTACCCCGATGGCTTTTCATTGGTGGGGTATTCTGCACGAGTTCGCATCGTTCTTCCCAACGCGAGTCGTTCGGCGGTCTTCCTGGCGACGAGAGCGGCAGAATCCGCCGCGGTCGTGGATTAAACTACTCGAATGAGCTCCCGGACTGCCGCCTGCATCGTTGCGCTGATTCTCATCGGCACGCCCGCGCTAGGCGCCGAGCTCTTTTATATGGATCACGACCCCGTGACGAAGGAGTACGTGGGGCCGACGGGTCCCTTGGTGCTCTCCGGCGAGATCGCTCCCGGCGACTACGACCGTCTGCTGTCGAAAATTTCGGAGGACGAGAACCGCTTCATCGAACAGAACAAACTCCTGCTGGCGTCGGACGGCGGCGATGTGACTGAGGCAATCAAAATTGCCCATCTCGTCAAGGCGCTTTACACGGAGGTCGTCGTGGGACCTCTCACCGGCCGGTGCGTCGGAGTTTGTTTCCTGATCTATGCCGCTGCCGACCAGCGCGTGACGGACGGGCCGCGTTTGATCGGTATTCATCGCCCTGAGTTCGATGATGCTGACTGGGATTTGCTGTCGCCGCCGGATCAGTGGCTTCTTGAAGAGGACCTGCTGGCGCAGACGCGCGCGCTTTTGCAAGACAATGGCGTGCCGGTTTATCTGGTCGACGAAATGTTCCGGCACACAGCGGACGATGTGTACTGGCTGTCTGAACGCGATGAACAGGCTCTCCGGGCAATATCGCCGCCGTTCGAGCAACTGCTCACGGCAAAATGCGCGTGGAGCGACACGCTCCAGCAAGCGGTGTACAAGGGCGAGCGGCCCATGGAGGATCTAAAAGAAATGTGGGCCTGCCGCACCCGCATTACGCAACCCGCCGCTCACGAAGCCTTGGCACTGGCTGTGAAGAGAAGGTCAGCCCCCGATACGAATGCAAAGACAAAGCCTGGAACGCATTGTCATAAGAAGGGCACTGCGATTGCGCACTCGGACGATTGCCCTGACAAGCCCAACGGAACAAACGTCCCGCAGTCGAAAGACCGGCCCGCCGGCAGCCCGCCGTAGCGCCCGCGGTGGCGCGTCGGGGCGTCGCCGCCTTACTCGAACACAATGCGCGGAAAGTAGAAGGATACCGTCCAATTCGGCAGATCGACGATTTCGCTGATGCGTAGATCGCCGCAGACGCTGCACAAGAGATATGCATCGATCGCGGGCATCCCCTGCTGCCGGGTCAGCAGGTCGATCATCGAGCGAACTGCCGCACGCGCGGCCAGCATCAGATCGGGTCCGATACCCGTGGTAACCTCGTAGCCCATTGCGTCGAGATGACGGGTGACGGGGGCTTGCGTACTGAATCGCGGATAGGCGAGCGGCAGCTGTTTGAACAAATCGAATCGCAGCGCAACGCGCATCGGACTTTCGATGGCGGTGCCGCACACCTCGCCGTCGCCCTGTGCCGCATGCGTATCTCCCACGGAAAACAAGGCGCCGGCGACTTCGACCGGCAGGAACAGCTCGGTCCCTTGCGCCAGATCCCGGACGTCCATATTGCCGCCGACACGGCGCGGCGGGACGATGCTGTGCAGTCCGGGTTCGGCCGGCGCCACGCCGATAGTGCCGGTGAAGGGCTTCAAGGGCACCTTGCCCCACCGCCCGAACAGTGCGGGCGCGAGCGTCTTCGCATCGTACCGCCACAGATTGAGCGCGGCTTCCTTGAACTCATCGGCCAGCAGCCCAAAGCCGGGAATATTCGCGGTCCAGCCCCAGCCGGAGGGCGCGAACGACAGCAGCGTCACCTTCAGGACATCGCCGGGCTCCGCGCCCTCGATGAAAACCGGACCCGTGACTGGATTGATCCTGGTGAAGTCGAGCCGGCTCACATCGTCCAGCGTCGAGGTCGGGCGGAGCTGGCCGCCCGACGCATCCGTCACGTCGAACTCCAGCGACTCGCCGGGCGCACTGTGCGCCACCGGGGCGAGACTGTTGTCCCAGCCATAGTGAAATTGATGGATCGTATATCGGTGTGTCAACGGTTAATCCGTGGGCCCTGAAAGCAGCGCTCATTGTACGGAATCTCAACGATGCCGGGCAGGCAAAGCCTCGAGCGGACCGCAACGGCGATCTTTCGGATAAGCTACCTGCGGTTGAACCCCATCAACCCTCGCTCTCAAGGAGTTCATGTCTCTCAAAGAATTCGGCTATCAAGAGCAATTGCGGCGGGTGCTGACGACCAAGGACCTGGTCATCTACGGCATGATCTTCATGGTGCCCATTGCGCCGTTTCAGGTCTATGGTTTCGTGTGGGACGACGCCAAAGGCATGGTGCCGCTGGCCTATCTGTTGGGTCTCGTCGGAATGTTTTTTACCGCGCTGAGCTATGCGGCCATGTCGCGTGCATTTCCGCTGGCCGGTTCCGTGTATACCTACGCGCAGCGCGGCTTGCACGAGATCGCCGGCTTCTTCTCCGGCTGGCTCATTCTTCTCGATTACATCCTGGTACCCTCCTTGCTGTACCTGTTCAGCGCGGCGGCGCTGCGGCCCATTTTTCCCGGCGTCCCCGCGTGGCTTTGGCTCGGCGGGTTCATTTCGTTCAATGCGCTGATCAATCTGCTGGGCATACAATTAACGGCGCGCGTCAATTACTACGTGCTGGTCATGGAACTGGTGACGCTGGGCCTGTTTATCATACTGGGCATGATGGCGCTGTATGCAGGCGCGGGCGCCGGCAGGCTGACCTTGAAGCCGATCTACAACCCGGCTGTGTTTTCCTTCGCCACCGTGGCCGGCGCCACGTCGATTGCCGTCTTGTCGTTTCTCGGCTTTGATGGAATTTCGACGCTGTCGGAGGAGAACAGCGGCAAGCAGGACGCGGTCGGCCGGGCGACCGTGCTCTCGCTCCTGCTCGTGGGTGCGCTGTTCATGCTGCAAACGTGGGTCGCCACCGACTTGGCCGAGGGCATGCACTTTTCCTCTCCGGAGACGGCATTTTACGAGGTGGCCGGACGCGCGGGCGGCGCTTGGCTGCGCCTGGTCACGATCGTCGTGATGGTGATCGCATTGGCGATCGCGAACGCCATGGCCGCTCAGGCCGCCGTGGCGCGGATCCTGTTTGCGATGGCCCGCGACGGCAAGCTGCCCTCGATTCTGGCCAAAGTACACCCCCGCTTTCAGACACCCTATGTGAGCACGCTCGCAGTCGCGTGCGTGTCGATTCTGGTGGGATTGCTTTTTGCCGAGCGCATCGACGATCTCACCCGCATCGTCAACTTCGGCGCACTGAGCGGCTTCGTGCTTCTGCATCTGTCCGTGATCAACCATTACTTGGTCCGCCAACGGAGCGGCGACTGGCTGCGGCATCTCGTTTTCCCATTGACGGGATTGCTGATCATCGTCTACGTATTGTATGAGATGGACCTTGCGGCGAAAATTCTGGGCGGCTGCTGGATCGGGATCGGCGTCCTGTACTATCTCGTGCTGGCGCTGCGGGCGAAAAAGCCGGTCCCGCTCGAGATTGCTCCAAGTCGGGATGAGTAGCACGCAGAGGCCTTGAGCTGGTCCTGTGCTCGCGGAGGTAAGTGTGATTTATTCCCTTGGCGACAAGAAAATTCAAACCATCGGCGACGAGTTCTATGTCGCGCCCGGCGCGTGCGTGATCGGCCATGTGCGATTCGGGATCGGTGCGAGCGTTTGGTTCAACTGCGTGCTGCGTGGCGACAACGATTGGATCGTCATCGGCGACGGCAGCAACGTTCAGGATGGGACCATCATCCATACTGACCCGGGCGAGCCGGTGATGCTGGGCGCCAACGTGTCGATCGGGCATCGCGCGCTGCTGCACGGCTGCACGGTGGGCGATTCCACGCTCATCGCGAACGGCGCGATTATTCTCGACCGTGTCAGCATCGGGCGATATTGTGTGATCGCCGCGGGGGCATTGGTGCCGCCGGGGAAGGTCATCCCCGACCGCTCCGTCGTGATGGGCATGCCGGGTACCATCGTGCGCGAAGTCAGCGAACGCGACCTGGCAATGATCGAAGACACCGCGCAACACTACATCGCACGGGGCAAACTCTACAGGCGCGACCTGGCGCTCGATCCGCGCAGCACCGAGATCGCGCCGAGATGAGTCAGCTGGTTTCCCGGTGCCCGATGGTGCGAGACGCGCAGAATTGACGAATCAGAGCCCGGTGCAAGGCGAGGTACCCGGGGGCGCTGACTTCGATTCGGTCGCGAACGAGCGCATTGACTTGCGCCAGCGCATGGAAGGGTATCGCGGGAAACGCGTGATGCTCGACATGGTAGGGCATCTGCCACGCGAGCAGGCGAACGGCGGCATTCGTATACGTGGTGCGCGTGTTGGCGTACATGTTGTCGATCAACGCGCAGCCAGCGTGCTCCGAGATGAGGTACAGCCTCAAAAACGGTTGTCCCGCCAATGCCGGCAGTATCCAGTAGATCAGCGCATCGGTCCGGTGATACGCGAGGGACAGCGCGAGTATCGCCGCGTAGCAAATCCATAGAATGCGCGCCTCGCGCACGATCATGCGGCGTTTAAGTGCCGGCACGAAGGGCTCGGTGACGCGTCCCGTGAGGGCGTGGCCCAGCGTTACCGTGAGGCGCTTGTGCCAATTCGGCAGGCCGGTCGCGCGCCAGACATAGGATCTCAAGGTCGCTGGCGCGGGCAGCACGAGTTCGGGATCGCGTTTGGGATCCTGCGTGAACCGATGGTGCGCGAAGTGGAACAAGCGAAAGTACTCGGGCGGCAAGAGCAGGAGGGTGCCGCAGATCCAAGCGACCACATCGCAGACCCGGCGGCTCGCGAAGGCCGTGCGGTGGATGCTCTCGTGAAGCGCGCAAAAGAGGAAATTGAGCACGAGCCCATGCAGGACGATGGCGGGCAGCAGCCACACGCTGCCGCGGCTCGCCCAGACCAGAAATCCCGTCATGCAAAGCAGCGTGCAGTGGGCGGCGAGTTGTAGAAACCCGCGCGCATCGGAGCGCCGCGACAGCCGCCGTAGCGTGCCGCGGTCCATGCCCTGCGTCGCATGCGTCTCGATCTCCACTAACTCTCCCGAATGCGTCCCTCCGGAATGGACGACAAGGGTTCTGACACGGCTCCGGCCGGTACGCGCGCTGTGCGCCGGCTTTGATACAAAATCGCGAGGATCGCTGGCACCGCCGCCAATGCCACATACCACCCTGGGGCGAACACCGACCCCGCCTTGGTGGCGGTAAACCAGGTCAAGATCGCCGGTGCGAAACCGCCGAAGATCGTAATGGCCGCATTATAGACCAGCGACACGCCAGTGCCGCATGCCATGATGAGGATGGTCGTGGTCAGGGCCGCCTTGCGGCCGGCGCGATCGCCGTAGATTCCAATGACGATCGCGCCGAGCGGACGAATGATGAATCCCAAGCCGAATACCAGAAATGCCTTGACGAGATCGAGGCCGGGAGTGCGGCTCGGAAAAAAATTCGCGCCGATATAGATCGCGAACAAGGCATACACCGAAAAATCGTACCATTCGAGGAGATTCCCCGCTGACGCGGCAAGGATGGCGCGCGTGGCCGCTGTCGAGTTGGGCACGCCGCTCGAACCTGCCGCCATGGACGGCCTCCAGAGTATTGCTCGCCACTGTCTCGCCGGATTCTATAATGCGGGTGATACCCGGGGGTAGGAAAACGATGAACACACCATTCGACGAAGCGTCAAGGAAGACGCGACCCAGAGCGGGTTGACCTCAAGCCGCGCGCAAGCCTTCCGCCACCGGGAGCCGCGCCGCACGCAAGGCCGGGAAGAAGCCGCCCAGCAGGCCGATGAGAGAGGCCCAAATGATCCCGGTGACGATCAACGTGCGCGTCACCGTCAGCTGGAACACGACTTGAGCGAAGGCGCCGCCGAGCGTGCTGACGGTGTGGCCGTTGAAGAAAACCCACGCCAGCGAGGCGCCGATGATGCCGCCGAGCAGCGACAGTGCCAGCGCCTCGATCACGACCGACAGCAGCACCGGAGCGGCGCCGAAGCCGATCGCCCTCAAAGTGGCGATTTCGAGCGCGCGTGCGCTCACTGCCGAGTACATGCTGTTCAACGCGCCGAACATCGCGCCGATCGCCATGATGACGGCCACCATGTTGCCGACGATATTGATCATCTTGGTCAGATCCTTGGATTGGGCGGCGTAATAATCCGGCTCGCGCTGCACGTCGACCTTGAGCCGCGGATCGGTGGTCAAGGCATCCTTGAAGCGAGAGAAATCCGCCGCGCTGGTGAGCAGCCCAACCGCCGAGCTGTAGCCGGTGCGCTCGACCGCCGATCCCACGGTGTCGGCATCCGCGAGCAGTTCGGATTCGTGCACGTCGCCGCGACTCGTGAATACGCCAGTTACGATCCACTCGGCGTTGCGCAGATGCAGCACGTTTCCCGGCGCGAGGCCGCGGAACTGCTTGACGGCGCCGGCGCCGGCGATGAGCTCGCGCACGGCCGGGCGAAACAGCCGGCCGCTGACGATGGTGAGCTCCGGGCGCACCTCGAGCAATTTCGCACCGACGCCGCGCAAGGTGACATTCGCATCCGTGCCGGTGTCGATTTTCGGTACGTTCACCACCGTCACCAGTTCGCTCGATAGCAGCGCCTTGCCGGCCGGATCCTTGGCGAGGCCCGGTGCGTTGCTGATCACGACGACATCTTCGCGCGTCACATTGCTGTTGAGCTCGGCATCCGAGCCGCCGCGCAGGACAATCACTCGATCGGCGCGGCCGCTGTCCGCCAACGTGTGCCTGAGGCCCACGCCCATCGCCAGCACCGACACCAGCACGGCGACCACGCCGGCGATGCCGATCACGATGACGCTGGAAGTGCCGACGCGCTGCGGCAAAGTCTGGAGGCTCATCAGGCTGAGGGCGATCACTTGCTTGAGCATTCTTCGAGCTCTCTGGTCGCCGCGTGCTCAGCGCCGGTCCGCCAACGCATCGACGATGTTCAGCCGCATGGCGGTGAGCGCGGGCGGCAGGCCGACGACCACAGCCAGCAGCACCGCCACGCCGACTCCCGGGATCCATACGTCTTTCGGCAGCTCGACGCCCTGCAGGCCTTTGCGGATGATCGGCAGGGCGGCATAGCTCATTGCCAGCCCGACCAGCGCCGCGAGCACGCAGAGCAGCAGGGATTCGGCGATGATCAACCCAAGCACCTTGAGGTCGCTGAAGCCCAGGGTTTTGAGCACCGCGAGTTCCGGGATGCGCTCGTTCACCGATTGCATCATGGTGTTACCGGTCAGGAACAGCAAGGTAAAAAATACCGCGCCCAAGATGGCGCGCAAGACGAAGCCGATGTCGCCGAACTGCTTGATGAAGGCCACCAGGAAATCCTTGGCCGGCTGCGTCTTGGTCTCGTTCGACGAATTCGCGAACAGCGCGTCGATTCGCGCGGAAAGCGCTGTGGACTGCGACGGATCGCTGACACGCTCCTCGAACCATCCCACGTTGCCTTTGCCGAAACTGCGCGCTTCGTCGAACAGCTCATAGTGGAACAGCAGACTCGTCGACTGTGCGCTCGCCTGCGTCGGATCTTTGACGTCGAAGCTGCCGACGATATCGAACGTCCAGTCGAGAGAGCCGTTCTTCTGCGTCCAGATGGTCGAATGCAGCGGCACTCGATCGCCGACCTTCCAGCCGAACTTCTTCATGAGCGCCACGTTGACCAAGGCGCCCGAGCGGGTGCTGCGGAATGACCTCATCTGCTCGTCGGGGACGATGAATTCGTCCTTGTGCAGATCGAAATAGCTGTCCGTGTCCACCGGAATCGCGAACACGAAGTTCTTCGACTCCTGATAGTAGCCGCCGAACCAGCTGATCCAAGTGACCGCCGCCACGCCGGGCACCGAGCGAATCTGCTGCGTGTACGAGAACGGCAGCGACAAGGTGATCGAATATTTGTTGGTCGTGATCAGTTTGTCGGCGCCGGATACTCCGGCGCTCGGATGAGAGAAGGCGTAGTCCACCGTCTCGAGCATGCCGAACAATAGAAATGCGATGACGACGGACAGCAGGGTGAAAATCGTGCGGATTTTCTTGCGCCAGAGGGTTGCCCAGAGAAGGGGGAAGTATTTCATCCAGTGCGCTCGAGTTAAGCCGTCAAAGTCCCGACTTCCAGCAACGCTCCCTTGTCCATGTGCAGTTGGCGGCCGGCAAATTCGGCCGCCTTCGGATCGTGGGTGACGATGATGATGCTCTTGCCATGAGCGCGATTGAGCTCCTGCAGAAGATGCAGAACCTCATCGGCCGACTTGCGATCGAGGTCGCCGGTCGGCTCGTCGCAGAGCAGCAAGGTGGGATCGGCGACGAGCGCGCGTGCAATTGCGACACGTTGCGCCTGGCCGCCGGACAGCTCGCTGGGCTTGTGCTTGGCGCGATCGGCGAGGCCGACCAGAGTCAGTGCGGCAAGGGCGTTGGCTTTGCGCCTCGCAGCCGGCAGGTTGGTCAGCAGCAGGGGCAACTCCACGTTGCGCTGGGCGCTCAGCATCGGCATCAAGTTGTAGAACTGGAATACGAATCCGATGTGACGCGCGCGCCAGCGCGAGAGGCCGCCGCTCCCGAGTTGATCGAGGCGCTGACCGGCGACGGTAATCTCGCCGGACGTGGGTGTGTCCAGGCCACCGATCAGATTGAGGAGCGTCGTCTTGCCCGAGCCGCTCGGCCCCATGAGCGCGACGAATTCGCCGTTTGGAATATCCAGCGTCAACCCCTGCAACACCTCGATGCGTTGCTTACCGCGCACATATTGCTTCACGACATTGCGCAGCGACACGACGGGGCCGGTCATGCTCTCACTCTCTATTGCTCGACGCGAATCGCCGCGCCATCCTTCAGCTTGGTGAAATCACCGACGGCAATGCGCTCCCCCGGAGCGAGTCCGGCCAAGATGGTAACGCTGTCCCCGTCGGCAGCGCCCAGCCGCACCGCGCGCCGCTCGACCGTGTCGCCGCGCACGACGAAAACCGCGCCTGTCTCGCCCGTTCCCTGCACCGCGATGCTCGGCACGCGCACGCCGCTCGGCTCTTTGCCGCCGCCATCTTCCGTCGCGGCGGCGAGGAAGGACACTCGCACCCCCATCTCGGGGAGGATACGCGAGTCCTTCTGGTCGAGCGCAATGCGTACGGTCACGGTGCCCTTGCTGCGGTCAGCAGTCGGAATGACCGCGATGACGTGCGCGGGTACGTGCCAGTCCGGGTAGGCATTGAGTTTGGCGTCGACGCGCTGGGCCGGCAGCACGCGGTTGATGAAATTCTCATTGACGTCGACTTGGATCTCGAGTGAATCCATGTCCACGATGGTGCCGATGCCGGTGCGCGTGAAGCCGCCCCCCGCCGAGATCGGCGAGACGATTTCGCCGGGCTGCGCCGCCTTGACCGTGACCACGCCGGAGAAAGGCGCGCGCACGATCGTGTCATCGAGACTGCGCTGCGCTACGCTCACGCCGCTCGCGGCAACGTCGATGTTGCTGCGCTGGGTAGCAAGCTGCGCCTGCAGCGCCTCGAGCGCGGTGCGGGAATTATCGACGACCGCTTGGCTCACGAAATGCTTCTCGAGCAGACTTTTTTGACGGTCGTAATCGCGCTGCGCGTTCGCAAGGTTGACCTCGGTTTCGGCGAGGCCGGCCTTGGCATATTGAAGCTGCGCAGTGGCCTGGTTGAGTGCGGCGCGGACGTTCGTGTCGTCGAGCCTGGCGATGATCTGGCCCTCTTTGACGTGCTCGCCCTCTTCGATATCGAGCTCGACCATTCTGCCGGTGATCTTCGATGAGACCGTCGCCTGACGCCGCGCAACCACATAGCCCGACGCATCCAGGATCGAGCCCGCCGCCGCTCCGCCGCCGGCAATCGCCTGCGCGACCGCAATATGCACCGGCACGGCGGCCGGACCTCTCCATATCCACGCGGCAATGCCCGCCGCCAAGAGCACCGCCAGCGACACGGCCAGCCAGATCCGACCTCTGCCGGATGACGCGGGCGGGGCGTCCCGATCGATGCGCAGCTGGTTGAGCAAATCCGAATTGTCATTCATGCCTAACGCCTCAGCTTAAACGCTGACACGCCTAACTCAAAGACGCACTGCGCTGCGGGGAACGAACTCGCTATGCTGCGGCCGACTTCGGATTCGGTCCGTATTCGTTGGTCTCGGGGCTGCTGTCGGACACAAAAAATATGATCAATATGATCGCCCCGATGAGGGGAATGAACCCGATCAGCAGCCACCAACCACTGCGGGTCGTGTCGTGGAGACGTCTGACGGCAACCGCCAAGCTGGGGATCAGCACGGCCAAAGAATAGAGTGAGCTCAGGAGGCCATATCCGGCAGCCACCTTCATGCCGGTTGCGGAATCGATCATCATAAGCACCAAGCTGATGATGGCGCTGAACAACACAAAAAACCAATATTCCTTTCTGCGCGCACGACCGCTGAATTGCGCATATTTCTTTAATACGTCGAGGTACCAATTCATCGGCTCTCCCTTCCGTCGGTGAACCACGTGTTTTTGCAGCGCCCGGTGCCGTCCAAAAATTGTCTTTGGTGTATTCGTCCGGCTGCCATCGTCATCGTGGACGCGCCGCGACAATATACGCCGGTCCCCGGGGATTCGCATCCGGGGCCGCCGGCCGTGCTACGCCGGCGTGATGGGAGCGGCCGCCAGCGACTTGAGCACGTCCCGCCAGCTCACGATGCCGACGGGCTTGAAGTCCTTATCGACGATGGGAATGCATGACACGCGATGGCTGAGAAACAAGCTGATCGCATCGGCGACCGTGGCTTCGGGGGCCAATGTGATCGGCCTGCGCGTCATGATCTGATGTACCCGCTTGCGCAGCGTCGCGGTATCGCGCGCATTCTCCGAGGCGGTCCCCACGTACGGGCTCAGCGCGCGCAGCAGATCGCGGTCCGAAATGACGCCGCACAACTTGTGGCCCGGGTCGACCACCAGCAAGTGGCGAAATTTCATGGAGTCAAAAATCTGTTTGACGACCTCCAGTTGATCGTCGAGCTCGACGGTGACGACCCGTGTGGTCATGATGCTGCGTAATTCCATCAGATACTCGGCGCCCAAACTCCGGCTTGCAGACCGGGGAGGAAGCGCCGCTCCTTGTGTTGAATGATCATATTACCTACAGATTGGCCCTCGCATCCTACGGCGGCGGAGTACGCGTCGTTGCTGTGCCGTCAGCGGCCGGCGCTGCTAAGGCAACCGCGGTACCGGCACTCGCGGCACCGGCAGCCGTGGAGCGGGCCAGGGCCTCGGCCGGCGTCTCTCGATGATAGGGCAGCCAGGCGTAGATCTCCGGCGAGGTTTGCGGATACGTGAGGAACCCCTCGCGTTCCTCGACCCCCCGATCGAGCCTGCGGCGGTACAGTCGCCAAATGGCGAACAGCGTAAAGGTGAGCGTGAGCGCCATGACGTAGACGAAGTACGCGTGCGGGGTGATCAGCTGGATGGCGTACGTACCGGCAGTCGGGCCGATCGCGGCGCCGAGCGCCCAGACAAATAGCAGGGTCGAGGATAACGCCACGTAGTCGGCGACGACGGCGCGATCGTTCGCATGCGCCACGCCCACGGCATAAAGGCTTTCGGCGAGGCCGCCGAAGATCGCGAAAAGCATCGCGAGCAGCGGGAACGGCGTCTGTCGATCGACCGTCACGAGCGCCGCAGCCACCGCGAGGATGCCGGTTCCCAAACCGATCAAGGCATACAGCCGATCGACTTTGTCCGAAAAATAGCCAATGGGCCATTGCAAGAACAGGCCGCCCAGCGAAACGCAGGCCATTAACAGCACGATGTGCTGCTGATCGAAGCCGATGCGCTCCCCGAACAAGGGTCCGACCGTGAAAAATCCCGTGAGGATCAAGCCGTTCAGCAGGCACGCGAGGACGCTGGCGGGGGAAGTCCGCAGGGCTTTTAGGATCTCGAGCTTGACGCGCTGCGGAAGCACCGGAGCCCGCACGTCGATCCCTACCATGGGTACGAGCGCAAGAATGGTCGCGATGCCGGCGAAGATCAGGGGCTCCGGTCCCCTGACGTTGAGGTTCTGGGCCACGAGCTGTCCGGCGCCGAAGAACAGGCCGTACACCAGTACATAGATCGTCAGCACTCTGCCGCGCTGGTCGTTCGGCACGAGTGCGTTCAGCCAGCTTTCGACGATGACGGCCAAGCCCGCAGCGTTCAATCCGATCACGAACCGCAGCAGGGCGAGCGCCGGGAGTCCCGCGGCGAAATACAGGCCGAGGATCGCGACCGCCTTCACGCCCGCGAATGCGGCGTAGGCACGTTCGAGCCCGACCGGTGCAATGATCTTATGCGCGTACAGGCACCCCACCAGAAACCCCAGCGCTTCCGCGGTCGCGATCAAGCCGATCATGCCGGGCGATAGGCCCATCGCCGAAAATCGCAGCGGCAACAGCGAACCCAAGACTCCCGCGCCGAGCATGGTGAGCGCCGTGCTGACCAGAGGAGGCGCTACGCGCCAGGGGATTGCGGTCGCGCCGGCCGGCATTAGCGCGCCGCGTCCAGCCATGCAACGGTGCTTGCGAGCCGCGCCACCGCGGCCTTGCGTGCGGCGGGCATCACGGCGTGCGCGCCACGAGTTCGAGGAACGATCTTTGTCCGCGCGGTGTGAAGTGAATCACCCGCGAATCCGCGTCGCGTTTGGCCCACCCCATATCGCAAACACGGGACAGCAGCGCAGAGCCCAAAGCGCCGGCGAGATGTTGACGCCGTTCGCTCCAGTCCATACAGGGTCGGCACAAGGTCCGGCGCTGGTTAGCGGCCGCTGTCGTGTCGATGCCCACGTTTGCAAACCATTCGGCGCCCGTCGCAGTGAGTCGTATCCCATCCGTCGTGCGCGCGAATACCCTGCTGCGAACCAACGCCTCGAAGGCCGTGACCCCGAGTTCGCCCGCGAGATGGTCGTAGCAAATTCTCGCCTTGCGCAGCGCCGGTTCGCGCGGACTCGACAGCAGACGCACGGCACCCGTACGGAATGCCACGTCCATCAGGGACTCGAGCAGATCGGCCACGTCGGTATCGGCCAGGCGAAAGTAGCGGTGCCGGCCTTGCTGATCTACGGCCACCAGCCGGGCGTCGAGCAACTTGGACAGGTGTGCGCTCATGGTCTGCTTGGTGACGCCGGCCAAGACCGACAGCTCGGTGGCCGTCAGCGCGCGGTCCGCCATGAGCGCCGTCAAGGCGTCCGCGCGTGCGGGATCGCCGAGCAGCGAGGCAATGCGGGCAATATTCGGGCCGTCTTTCATAGTTCGACGTTAAACGAACCATTGCCATGTTGCAACCGCGCCTGCGCGCATGCGCAGCGCTGTATCGTGCGTGAACTACACATGTTCTTGAGCGTCGTCGACGGCAGCTTCGGGGTTCCGCCCGTGTGGGAAAGCGCCCGCGCCTCGTCTCCCCGTCACGCAGCGCCTTCCGCGCTGTACCGCGCCAGCAGTCCGGTGCGCACCGCATGCCGATAGATGCGCCCATAGAAGTATGCTGCGAGCAGCAATTCGAGCGCGGCAACCGCGGCTCCTTCCAGCAGCAGGGTGCCGGGGAACGGGCGGCCGGCGAGCAGGCTCCGCATCCCTTCGAACACGTACGCGGGCGGCAAGGCATGCGCGACCCCTTGCATCCATTGCGGCAATGTCGCGAGCGGATAAAACACCGCCGCGAAGGGCGATAGCAGCGCCGGCAGGGGCCACAGCAGCCATTCGGAAGCGGGTCCCAAGCGCAGTACCATGGCGCTCCCCAATATTCCAAGCGTGATGCCGAAGACGAACAGCAGCATGAGGAATGCCGCGAGCGGCACTCCGAGGGAAAAGAATTGCAGATGAAACACGCCGGTGGCGAGCAGCAGCATGGTGATGAGGCCCACGCAACCCGTCATCACGCTGGTGATGACCAGGCCCGTGATGTATTCGGAAATCGACAGCGGCGAGGAGAACAGATTGAGGAAATTGCGTGACCAGACGTCCTCGAGAAAGGCCGTGCTCACGCCCTGCATGATGCGTGTGCAGAAATCCCATAGAAGCACTGCCCCCAACAGGGTGGGAACGAAGTTGACGCCGCTGCCGCTCACGGTATTGAGATATCGTGTGATGAACCCCCACAGCACGATGTCGATCGCCACCCAGGTCACCATGGGAAACAGCCGCACCGGGCTGCCGCGCAGCAGATAGATCTGCCGCAATACGATGCCGGCGATGGGCCGCAGTTTCACGTCGCGGCGCTCTCGACGCAGCTGAGCGGCTCGCGCGCCACCCGGATGAACAAATCCTCCAAGCTCGCGGAACCGTGTTCATGAGGCAGAGTTCTCGGGTTACCCTCGAGCAGCACTTTGCCGTGCGACAGAAGCAGCACGCGATCGCACACCGCCTCCACCTCATACATGTTGTGCGAAGTCCATAAGATGCCGCAGCCGTCGCGCGCCGCCAGGCCCTTGATTTTCTCGCGCACGATCTGTGCGGCGGAAGGGTCGAGGGAGGCGGTGGGCTCATCCAGCAAGAGCAATTTCGGCTTGTTCAGCAGTGCCTTGGCGAGCGCCGCCCGAGTCTGTTCGCCGGACGACAGCAGTCCGCACTTGGTGTGGCGCAGACGCACGAGGTCGAACTCCTTGAGCAGCTCATCGACGCGAGCGTTGAGCGAATCGATGGCATACAGCAACCCGAAAAAGCGCAAATTCTCGCTCACGGTCAAATTGCCGGGCAACCCGGCATATACGGCGGCGAAATTGGTGCGCCTGAGGGCGAGCGCCCGATCCTTCGCAATATCGATCTCATCGATCGCCACCCGCCCGCTGCTGGGCTCGAGCACCCCCAAGATCATATTGATGGTGGTCGTCTTGCCGGCGCCGTTGGGTCCCAGAAGCCCGACGATTTCGCCGCGATTGACGCTGAAAGACACTTCATCGAGTGCCGCGAGGCTGCCGTATAGCTTGCGCAGCTTCACGACCCGCAGCGCCGGCGGAGCGACGGGGGAATCCCTCTTCTGCAAAATCCGGTTCGCGGTCAATGCGGACATCGGCTGATTATGCACAGTTTTTCATTGAGGCACGCGCAGCGCCTTTCTCTTCATATGCGGCATTTAATTCAGTTCTAGTTTCAGTCCGTCTCTTCCAGACTGTCTCTCACGCGAGCGACGCGTTTTTATCGCCGCGCACCCTAACCCACCAGGAGAAGAGTCATGAATAGTTTCAGCGTCACCGCCGTCGGTAATCTCGCCAAGAACCCGGAACTTACCGTCAAGGGGGACACCACTTATACCCGATTCTGTTTGGTCGGTAACGATTATGCGGGCAAAGATGAACAAGGAAACGCCCGCGAAGCGGTTACCAGCCTATGGTTCGTGGCGTTCGAAGGTCTGGGCGAGACGATCGCGAAGAACGCACGCAAAGGGGACCAGCTTATTTTGCAGGCACAAATTCGTTCCAATCATTGGACCGACAAAGAGGGCGAAAGGCAGTACGACTATTCATTCGTCGTGCAAAGCTTCCGATTCGGCGCTCCCGGCAAGGCCAAGCGCGAGGAACTTGCTCGGCGCGAGGATCGGGACATCGGAGCTCTGGAGACGGAAATATAGTCGGCCCCGATCTTTTGGGATAAACGGAAAAGGAATTCCGCCATGCATCACCCCTGCACGCTGCGCCTGAAGCTCACACGCTTCACGTTTTCCTCACTGCTCCTCGCCCTGATCGTGTGCGCGCCTGACTTGTCCATGGCGCAAGCTTCGCCATTCATGACGGGCGCGACTTCCCTGCAGACCAATATCCTCGCATGGTTGACGCCTGTCGCCATCATTTTGGTGATGGTTTTGGGCGGAATGGCGATGGCGAATCGCATGTCGTGGGGGTGGTGCATCGGCGCGATTCTCGGCATTGCGATTGCTTTCGGCGCACCCCAGATCGTCACCTGGGTCCGCGGGATGTTCGGTGTCTAGGGGCGCGGTGTGAGCGATCTGAACGCGGGACTTCTCGCAGATCCCTTGTTCGTGGGCGCTACGCGCCCACCGATGAGGTGGGGTGTCACCTACTCTGCGCTGCTCTTCAACATGGTGTTCACCATGGAGGCGTTCTTGTTGACGAAGAATCTCCTGACGCTGCTGCTGAGCGCACCGATTCACGGTATTTGCCTGCTGTTGTGCGCGCGCGATGCACGGTTCTTCGACCTCGTGTTGCTGTGGATGCGGACTCGACTGCCCGCGCTATTCGCCAATCTGCGCGTCTGGAAGGCTAGCAGCTATTCCCCTCTGTGGACCGATGTGCCCAACCCCAACGGACGGCGGCGCCTTGCAGTGGTCGAATTCACGATCTCGAATTTGATCCGGACGGAGCCGCCGTGCCGCACCTGAAGCGCAGCACTGCCTTGCGGCGCGAGCTCACGGCAGCGGAGCGCATTCCCTATAGCGCGCATGTGGCATCCAGCGTCGTCCGTACGCAATTGGGTGACTACCTGCAGGCATTTCGTCTGGGAGGCGCAAGCTTCGAGAGCAGGGACGACGCGGAGCTCAACAATTGGCACGAGCGACTCAACGTGTTGTGGCGGAACATCGCAAGTCCAAGCGTGGCTCTGTGGACGCATGTCATCCGGCGTCAAGCGCAGATTGCCGCGCCGGAGCGCGCTTCGCAGGGTGATCATTCTTTGCAGATGCACGGCGGGAGCGGTTTTGCCGGTGAGTTGCACGCCCGGTATCAACGGAGGCTCAGCAGCGAGACGCTCATGCACAACGAGCTGTATCTGTCGGTCCTATATCGGCCGGTTGGCGGCAGGGCGACGGGTCTGTTGTCGCGGGCGCTCCTCAAAACGCAGCGCGACGGAGGGCGGCGCGCCGAACTCGCGGATGCACTCGATGCCTGCGAGAAGCTCTCGCAGACATTAGCGGCGTCCCTGGCGCGCTATGAGCCCGAGATATTGGGCTGTTACCGGAATGGCAACATCTGGTACTCGTCGCTGCTCGAGTATCTCGGATTACTGATCAACGGCGAACGGCAGCGTATGCCGCTGCCGCGCGGACCCCTGAACCGGGCGCTGGCCAGCGTACGCCTATTTTTTGGCAGCGAGGCCATCGAATACCGCTCGCCGAACGAGACCCGAGTGGGGGCCATGCTCGGAATCAAAGAATATCCGACGCCCACGATTGTCGGCATGTACGACCAACTGCTGTCCTCCCCCCTATCGTTTGTGCTTACCCAATCCTTCACGTTCCTGACCAAGGCAACAGGACAGGCGCTACTGCAGCGGCAGTTCAATCGGATGGCCAACGCCGGCGACTTCGCAGTATCGCAGGCTGCGGAACTCAAGGACGCGCTCGATTCCTTGACCAGCAATGAATTCGTGATGGGGGATCATCATTTCTCCTTGCAGCTGATGGTCGAAATTCCGCAAACCGGTGTCCCCGAACGCGGGACTGGGCGGCTCAAAGCGCTCAATGATCATGTCGCTTTGGCGCGGAGCCTCCTCGCCGATACCGGGATGCTCGTGGCCCGGGAAGACCTGGCCCTCGAGGCGGCATTTTGGGCGCAGCTACCCGGCAACTTTCCGTTCCGGCCACGGAAGTCGCCGATCACATCACGCAATCTGGCGGCGATGGCACCGTTCCATAACTATCCGATGGGGCGCGCGCACGGCAATCACTGGGGTGAGGCGTTGACGCTCCTCGTAACCAGCGCCAGGTCGCCCTACTACTTTTCGCTGCATGCGAGCGATCCCGCTGATCCGGACGGTGGTAGCCGCAAGGATACGGGTCATACGCTCATTTGCGGACCGACGGGTTCGGGCAAGACCGTCTTCGTCGGGTTTTTGGTCGCGATGCTAGCTCGGCAGGGCGCGACGCAAGTCATCTTCGATAAAGACCGCGGGCTCGAGATTTTGGTGCGGGCCCTGGACGGCGAGTATTTGCCGCTCAAGAACGGCGCGCCGACCGGCTTCAATCCGCTGCAGCTGCCGGTGACGCCGTCCAATGTCGAATTCCTCAAGATATGGCTGCGCGAACTGAGCGGACGCCCCTCTCGCAGCGGCGGCGCCAACGCACACCCCGTGCGCGAACAGGCCGATCTCGACCAGGCACTGCGCGGCACCCTGGCCCTCGACGCCTCGGCGCGCCGGCTGTCGCGGTTGGTGGAATTTTTGGACCCGACCGATCCCGAGGGCTTGTATGCGCGCCTGGCGTGCTGGTGTGAAGGGTCTTGCGGTGACTACGCCTGGGCATTCGACAATCCGGTCGACACGCTCGTTACACGCCTTTCGGGCCGTTCAGTCATCGGCTTCGACGTGACGGAGTTTCTCGATCACCCGCTCACGCGCTCCTCGATCACGCTGTACTTGTTTCATCTGGTGCGGCAGCTCCTCGATGGCCGGCGGCTGGTGTGCTGGATGGATGAGTTTTGGCGGCTCCTCGCCGATCCCGCGTTCGAGAGTTTTGCGAAGGACGGTCCGAAGACCTGGCGAAAATTGAACGGGGTCATGTGTCTCGCGACGCAAAGCCCGAGCGATGTTCTCGAAAGCCCCATCAGCCGGACATTGGTCGAACAGACTCCCACCAAGGTCTTTTTCCCCAACGTCGACGCGAATTGCCGCGAATACACCGAAGGATTCGGGCTTAGCGAACGCGAATTCAGGCTCGTCAAGGATCAGCTCGAACCCGGGTCGCGCATGTTCCTCGTGAAGCAAGCGCATCACAGCGTCGTGTGCCAGCTCGATCTAAAGGGCTTCGACGAGGAGCTCGCCGTGATCTCCGGTCGTGCTGCTCAAGTCGCGCAGCTGCATGAGTTGATGTCGGCGACCGGATCCGACCCTGCAGCCTGGCTGCCCCAGTTCATGGCCGCGAATGCGGGCGCCGTACATGCGGGCGTTGATAGAAAGCCGTTTTCCAAAGTACTCAAGAAATAGGAGAAGCACATGTTCATGCGTATCAATCGGTCATTGGCGGCGTGCTTGATCATTTCAATGGCTGCGGCACCGGCCGCGCGGGCGCAATGGGCGGTCATCGACGTGCACGCGATCGCGCAGTTGATGCAAGAGGTTCAGACCATGCGGCAACAGTTGCTGACGGCACAGGCTCAACTGCAGCAGGCAAAACTGGAGCTGCAGTCAATGACCGGTGATCGGGGCATGGAGCTGCTGCTGAGTGGAACCACCCGCAATTATCTGCCGACCAGCTGGGCGCAACTGGCGAACGCCTCGCAAGGGCTCGGCGCGTACGCGGGGCTCGCGTCCGATGTGCGCAGCGCGGTCAACGCCAACGCGGTGCTGTCACCCACGCAATTGTCGACTCTATCAGCGGCCGATCAGCAGCAGATCGTCGCCGTGCGTCAGACGGCCGCTCTGCGTCAGGCGCTTGCCCAAGAGGCGCTGGCCAACGCGAGCGGGCGCTTTGCGGCCATCCAAAGTTTGATTGCGGCGATTTCTGCGGCGGGCGACCAAAAGGCGATTCTCGATCTGCAGACTCGGATCAGCGCGGAACTCGGCATGCTGCAGAACGAGCAAACGAAGCTTCAGGTGCTGGCTCAGGCGAGCCAAGCACAGGAATCGGTGAACGCGCAGCGGGAGCGTGAGCTGGCAATCGCCGGACAGGGCCGATTCGAAAGCCGCTTTCAGCCTACGCCGTAATCGCAGCTCGCAACCGCCGCGCCCGGGTCGCAACCACAGGTATTCATATGGGATTCTTCGCCACGTTCTGGGGATGGCTCAATGGACAGCTGGCCACCTACATCGGAACCAACACGGCGCGTCTCGCGGCGGTGTTGGAGCCTGCGGTGGTGACCCTTGCGACCCTGTACGCGATGGCATGGGGCTATCTGCACCTGACGGGCCAGATCGAAGAGCCGTTCGTCGCGGGGCTCAAGCGCATCATCATGTTGGCGGTGATCCTGGGTGTAGGGCTGCATCTGTGGCTCTACAACACGCTCATCGTCGATACTTTCTACAACGCACCCGCGCAGTTGGCCGCCGCCGTGATCGGCGCCGGCGATCCGGTCGGCACCATCGATGCGATTTGGGAAAGCGGTGGAACCGTTGCCGGCAATTTGTGGGCCAAGGGAACCGGAACTGGCCTTTGGGGCGGCGGCATCGGCTTCATGCTTGCGGGCGCCGTGGTGTGGTGCTTGATGGGCATGCTTTGCGTCTATGCGATGTTCCTGATCGCGCTCTCCAGTATCGCTCTCGCCGTCTTGCTGGCGCTCGGTCCGCTGTTCATCGCCATGCTGTTCTTCGATGCCAGCCAAAGATTCTTTTTGGCGTGGATCGCCCAACTCGCCAATTACGCGCTCATCACTATTCTGACGGTCATGGTAGCCGCGCTTCTGCTTCAGGTGGTGCAGTCCTACGCCGCGCAGACCGCGGCGCGAGGCGCCGCAATATTGACAGTCGATGCGCTTAACATGGTGTTGATCGCAGTGCTCGTGTTTCTGATTCTGCGCCAGGTCATGCCGATCGCTGCCGGCCTCGCGGGCGGACTGACGCTGAGCTCGTTCGGACTGCTGAGCCGCACAGTGAGCTGGGGTCTGCGGACGGCTGGGCCGCCCGCGAAGGTTGCCGCACCACATGTGGCGCGGACCCTGGCAATTCGTGCGCCGGTCACGGCGGGGAGAGCCGTGGTGGTTGCAGCGCTCGCCGGGCGTTACCTCTATGGCCGAGCAGGTGCCGGCGTCGATGCGCTCAGCCGAAGTTGGCGAAAGCCTCGTCGATGAAGTGAGCGGGATACACCAAGGAGGGTGAAGCATGCGCGTAATGATTTGCCTGTTGTTGCTGCTGCTGACTGCCTGTGCATCGCACGGCGTGCGCTGTGACGGCCATCTGCAGCCGATCAATCCGTCCGCGAATACGATGCCGGGAACGCCCACGGCGCGGAGCGCCAAGTGACGTCGGATCCGGAATTGCAGGAGTATTTTCGCGAGGCCGAGTCGTGGGATGCCGATCGGGTCGAGCGTTTCCGGCGCAGTGCACAGGCTGCTTGCTGCGTGGCCGCGGCGGGCTGGACCTGTGCGGTCGCCGCCGCGGCATCCATCGTCGTGCTCATGCCCTTGAAGCGTGTCGAGCCTTTCATCGTGCGCGTGGACAACACCACCGGCATCGTCGATGTGGTGCCGGTGTATGACGGTCGCGCCACGCCGCAAGAGGCGGTGACGCGATACTTCTTGACCCACTATCTCACCGTCTGCGAACGATTCAATTTTGCAACCGCGGAGAGCGACTACGAGGAGTGCGGCGCATTTCATTCTCCACAACGCAATCAAGTTTGGTACGCGCTGTGGACGGCAACCAATCCTGCCTCACCTCTGAACGTTCACAAGGACGGCAGCACCGTACGGGTGCAGGTCAAATCGGTGAGCTTTTTCACGCGCGCGAGCGGCCTTACAGATCTCGCGCAAGTGCGCTATTTGAAGGCCCTGCGCCAGGGTGTCGGTGCCGACGAGACGTTCAGTCACTGGGTTGCAACCATTCAGTACTCGTATTCGGAGCCGGCGAAGGATCCGAAGACACGCCGCTGGAATCCCTTGGGTTTCAAGATCATCGATTTCAAGTCGGAACCCGAAGTGCTGCTCGAACAGCCGACCGAAAAGGACCACCGCCATGACTCATAGAATGCACACACGCACGACCGTCAGAGTTTGCTGTATGGCGGTCTTCATCTTGCAAAGTGCACTGTATTCGTTGCAGCTCTTCGCCGATATGGTTCCGGCACGAGGCGTCGTGGATAGCCGCATACGCACGGCATCCTATGATGGCGACCAGGTCTACCGGCTACGCGGCTTCGTCGGCTATCAGATCGATCTTGAATTCGAAGCCGGAGAGAGCTTTATCGGGCTCGGCGCCGGAGATATGGAGGGACTGTCCTATTTCGGCCAGGACAACCATTTATTCTTGAAGCCAAAGGCGGCGAAGGTCGCCACCAATCTGACCGTGCTCACCAATCGGCGGCGCTATCAAATTGACTACACGGCCGTGCCGCAGCGTCCGAGCCCCGATGATCCGGACGTCATCTTCGCCCTGCGCTTCCTCTACGCGCCGCCCACTTCGCCGGTGGCCGCAGATGCGGCGGCCAAACGCATCGAATCCGCGCTGAAAGATGCGCCGGCCAAGCGGCCGCACAACATCGACTATTGGTATTGCGGAAGTCCGACGCTGCGGCCGGTCGCCGCATCCGACGACGGGGTCCACACGCGGCTGCGCTTCGCGGCAAACGCCGATTTGCCGGCCCTCTTCGTGCGCAATGCCGACGGCAGCGAGTCCTTGCTCAATTTCAGCATGGATGAAGGCGATGTCATCGTGCATCGCGTCGCGCGCCAGTTCATCCTCCGGCGCGGAAAACTGACCGGATGCATTCTGAACCAGGGATTCAGCGGCGGCGGCCTGCGGTTGGAATCCGGCACGGTCACCCCCGAAGTCGAGCGTAAGGTGCCCGGAGTCGTGCCATGACCTCCGAGGAATCGGCGCCCAATCAGGTGCTCGGCGAAAGAGCTACGACGGCCGTCAATCGCGCTATTTCCGTGCAATCGCGCTTGAGCAGCATTCTGGCCGTCACGCTCATGAGTGTGCTCGGATTGGGGTCTCTCACCTGGTACTACGCGAATACGATGACGCGGCAAAGCCGTGCGCGGCAGAGCGCACAAAGCGCATCGGCGAACCGCGCCCAAGGAGAGACGGCGCTGCCGAGCTTGGGACGGATCGATCCGCCGCCGCCCTCGCCCTCGCTTGGCAGTGTATTGCCGCCGCCCGATTTACCGCCCGATAGCGCTCCGTTGACCGCAAGCACGCTGCCGGAGATTCCCGTGGGCGGCGGCGCGTATGGCGCGCCGCCGCCCAAGACGCCGGCGCAGATTGCGCAGGAGCGGCAGCTGTCGGGTGCGGTGTTTTCGAATCAAAGCGCTCCCGCACCTGCAGCCGTTACCGAACCTGCAAGCGCTGGCCCGGCGCTGCCGCCCTGGATGGGTCCGGCGCCGCCGGCCGCCGCTCCCCAGGAACCTGGTGAGCTTTCGGCATTGCTGCGACCGAGCGTCGCAACGGCGGTGCGTGCGCAGGTACTGCCGGCGCAACGCCTGTTGCTGCCGAAGGGAGCGTTCATCGACTGCACGCTGGAAACGGCAATTGATTCGACCTTACCGGGTATGACGACCTGCGTGATGGCAACCGACGCCTTTGGCGTGGACGGCAGCGTCGTTTTGTTGGAGCGCGGTACCAAGCTCATCGGTGAAACCAGAGGCCAAGTACAGCAGGGTTCTGCGCGTGTTTTCGTGCTGTGGACCGAGGCGCGCACCCCGGCGGGAGTGGTCGTGCCGCTCGCCTCGCCCGGTGCCGATGAGCTGGGGCGCGCCGGCCTACCTGGCGAGGTCAATCGTCATTTTTGGGAGCGTTTTGGCGCGGCGCTCCTGGTGTCCGTCATCGATGGTGCCGTCCAGACGGCCGCACAGTCCTCACGCAACGGCAACGGAACCATCATCATCGACCCCGCTGCCTCTCAAGGGGTTATGACCGAAGTGCTCAAGAGCACCGTCAATATTCCACCGACTGTGGTCAAGCAGAACGGAGACCGCATTCAGGTACTGGTTGCGCGGGATTTGGACTTCAGGTCGGTCTATGAGCTGCGATCCGCCACGCCCGGCCGCTGACCCGCCGGCTGATCTATCCGCACTCGCGTTGACACTGCGTGCGCTGCGCCCGTTGCTCGCGAAATCAGACGTCATGGAGCTTTGCATCAACCGCCCTCTAGAGGCTTTCTTGGAGACGCCTAGCGGATGGCAGTGCGAGCCCTTGCCCTATGCCGACTTCGAGTGGTGCAGCCGATTCGCCAAGCTCGTCGCCAATTCGACCCAGCAGCGCGTCGACGCAACTTCACCGCTCCTCTCCGCGTCATTGCCGACCGGCGAGCGAGTGCAGATTGTGCTCCCCCCGGCGACTACTGCGGGCTGCGTAGCCATCGCCATTCGCAGACCGGCGGATCAGGTATGGAGCATCGAGGATTTGGCGCGACGCGGAATCTTTCGCCGTACGCGCCGCGCCGGCCAGGCGCTCGATGACATCGAGAAAGAATTGTTGCGTTTATTGTCGGCGAACGACCACCCGGCATTCATGCGCCTCGCCGTACGCAGCCGCAAGAATATCCTGGTGTCCGGACCCACCGGGTCGGGCAAGACGACGTGGACCAAGGCCTTGATACGCGAAATTCCCAGCAGCGAGCGCCTGGTCACCATCGAAGATGCAAGAGAGCTGGTGCTCGACCGCCACCCGAATCACGTGCGTCTGTTTTATTCAAAAGATGATCAAGGCGTCGCACGTGTCACGCCGAAGCAGCTCCTCGAGTCCTGTCTGCGCATGAAGCCTGATCGGATTCTGCTCGCGGAGCTGCGCGCCGAGGAAGCCTTCGACTATTTACGCAACGTCAATTCCGGTCATCCGGGATCCATCACCAGCGTGCACGCGGGCAGCGCCGAGCTCGCCTTCGAGCAGCTGGTGCTGCTGGTCAAACAAAACAAGAGCGGCAGGGATTTGGCGCGCGGCGATATCAAAAGCCTGCTGTACCTGCTCATCGACGTCGTGATCCAATTCGGCGTCGAGTCCCATGAGCGATTCATCAAGGAGATCTGGTACGACCCCGAGCGCAAGCGGCGCGTCACGGCATCCGTGGGAGCTTCCGAGTGATAGGCGCCGCGCTCACGGAAGGTTGGATGGGCATGGGCTTGGCCTACGCGGCCGTGCAGGTCCCGATGGTCGTGGGCCTGGTGCGGGGACGCGCGCAGTGGCACGGGTTCTTGGTTTCCCCGCTCGTTGCGGCGCCGCTGACCGCTGCGGTTGGCGTCGGCATGGCGATGGCGAGCCCCTTGCTAGCCGGCATCGGGGTCGCGCAGAACGGTCTGGCCCAATTTGCGTTGGCCGCCTCCATCAGTACGCTGCTTGGCTATGCCGGCGGCCGTGTCGTGGCGGAAGATTCGCCGCGCAGCAAAACACAGCAGCGGGGTACGATCGTGGCGGAGCAGCCGCGCATCGCCGCGCGGCGAGGCCGCAACGGACGCTCGTCCGAAATCACCCTGGCGGGCCGCGTCGTTCGGGCGCAAGACGAGACCAAACATTTCAAATTGATCGGCACCACGGGGACGGGTAAGAGTACCGCGATCCAGGAAATCTTGACCGGTGCGCTGGCTCGCGGCGACCGCGCCGTCATAGCGGACCCCGATGGTGGCTACCTGCAGCGGTTCTATGATCCCGCCCGGGGCGATGTGGTGCTCAATCCGTTCGACGAGCGCTCCGTGAAATGGGACTTGTTCGCTGAAATAAAGAGTGCCTACGACGTGGAGCAGCTGGCTCGCTCGCTCATTCCCGATCACGAGGGCGCAGATCGCAGCTGGCGCAGCTACGCGCGCACTTTTTTCTCTGCGGTCACTCGACAGGCCCACGAGGCGGGCGTGACCGACGTGGCAGAGCTCTACCGATTGACGGTAGTGGCCGATACCAAGGAATTGCGCACGCTGGTGCGCGGTACTGCGGCTCAACCATTTCTCGACGAGCACAACAGCCGCATGTTCGACTCGATTCGCTCTGTGACCAGCTCCGCGGTCGGCGCGCTCGACTACATCGCGCAGCAGCAGGCTCGTGGATTCTCGGTTCGCGAATGGGTTGCCGAGGAACGCCCGGGCGTGCTGTTCATGCCGTACAAGGCCGGGCAGATCGCCGCGTTGCGTTCGACCATCTCGGGATGGATGCGCCTCGCGATCTTCGAGGCGATGGATCGAGAGGAACAACCGGAGGGAGAGGCGGGCGATGAGGCGAGACGCCTGTGGTTCGTCATCGACGAATTGGACGCCCTCGGGCAAATCGACGGTCTGAAAGACGCGCTCGCACGTCTGCGCAAATTCGGCGGCCGCTGCATCATCGGCTTTCAATCGATTGCGCAAGTCTCCGGCAGCTACGGCCAGAGCGACGCGCACACCATTGTCGAGAATTGCGGGAACACTTTTATCTTGCGTTGCTCCGCCAGCGAAGGCGGCGGCACGGCTCGGTTTGCCTCTCAGCTCATCGGCGAACGCGAAGTATTGCGCACCACCGTCTCGCGGAGCCGCCGGCTTACCGACATGGTGGGCTCGATATCGCACAGCGAGCATTTCAACGTCGAACCGGCGGTGCTGCCTTCGCAAATAGAGCAGCTGCCGGATCTGACCGGCTATTTGAAGCACGCGTCGGATCCGCAATGGCAGCGTGTTCGGCTGGACGCCAAGGCCGCTTGGGAAGAGCGACGATCGGCGCAGGCGCACGCAGCGCGCGCCGCGGACCGCGCAAAATCGATTGGACGCGAGGGCAGGACGCATGAGTGAGAGCGCGCCGGCGATTGATGACGCCACCATGAAGTTCGGCCTGTTGATGGAAAGCGCCCAAGCGCATCAAAAGCTGGCCGAGACACACTTGGAAAAACTCCGGGCGCATACGCAGGACCTCGATGGAGTCGTTCGTGAGGAGATCAGGCGAACGCTCATTGAGGAACTGCAGGAATTGACGGCGGAGAGTAAGCGCGCGGCGCAGGCGCTGCACGGCATGAAGCGCGCCGCCAACCTGCGCGGCCTTCTCTGGAGCGTCGGCGTTGCCGTCCTGTGTACGGCGATACCAAGCGCCATCGCGCGCTGGGCCCTGCCATCGGCGCGCGAAATCGCTGCATTGCGACTCGAGCGGGACCAGCTTTCTGCGAGCATTGCTCGTCTTGTACAACAGGGAGGCCGAGTCGACTGGCGGCATTGCGGTGATGCGGCGCGGCTGTGCGTGCGCGTCGATCGCAACGCCCCGACCTACGGCGACAAGGCCGATTACTACATCGTAAAGGGCCATTGAAACAATGGACTGGTTTGCGACACTTGAATCCATGCCGGGAAGCCGCGCGGTCGTCATCGCGGCCGGCATCACGCTTATCGCCACTGCGTGCGTGAGAGCGCTGCGACGCACATTGCCGGAGACCCACAAACGGGGCGTGCTCCTCCAAGAGGGAGCAGCCTGGCAGCGTCGCTGCCGGCGGCTGAAAAGGTCAGACGCCGGCATGTTGACTTTGGCCGGATCGCCCATTGCTCCCCGCGATGAAACCAAGCACTTCAAACTCATCGGTACGACCGGTACCGGAAAATCCACGGCGATACGGGAAATGCTTGGCGCCGCGCTGCAGCGCGGCGATCGGGCCGTATTCGCCGATCCCGACGGGGGATACGTCGCGCGATTCTTTGATCGTTATCGCGGCGATATTGTCTTGAACCCCTTCGAGCGAGCCTCCGTGAAGTGGGATGTATTTTCCGAGATCAATAACTCCTACGACGTGGAGCAACTCGCCAGCGGTCTAATTCCCTCCAGCAACGACGCGTCCGCCGGCGAATGGCGGGGCTACGCTCGCACGTTCTTGAGCGCCGTGATGCGCCGATGCCGGGCGGAACGGCGCTGCGACAGCGCGGAATTGTGGCGCCTGCTCGCCGTGGCGCCGAGCGAGGAGCTGCGATCCATCGTCGCCGGCACCCCTGCGCAGCCCTTTCTTGATCCCGAGAACGCCCGCATGTTCGGCTCGATCCGGTCGGTAACCGTGTCGGCGATTGCGGCGTTCGAGCACGTGCAGGCCCAGCGCGCCGCACCCTTTTCCGTGCGCAAGTGGGTGCGAACGAGAGCGACTCCCGGCGTATTGTTCATTCCCTACAAGGCCGGGCATATCGCGGCGCTCAAGTCGATGATCGCGACCTGGATGCGCCTTGCCATATTCGAGGCAATGAGCGGCGATGAGAACTGCGATCAGCGTTTGTGGTTCGTCATCGACGAACTGGACGCGTTGGGCGCCATCGACGGCCTCAAAGATGCGCTTGCACGGCTGCGCAAGTTCGGCGGTCGGTGTGTGCTCGGCTTTCAGTCCCTCGCTCAAGTTTCGAGCACCTACGGCGCCGATGCGCAAACGATAGTGGAGAACTGCGGCAACACCCTCATTTTGCGCTGCTCGGGCAGCGAAAACGGCGGCACCTCTCAGTTCGCGTCGCGGCTGATCGGCGAGCGCGAAATCCTCAGAAAGCAAGTTTCCCGGGGCAGTGATCGCGAAGGCTCATTTTCAACGCGAGGCGCGCGCCGCTCCAAAAACACCAGCGAGCAAAACGTGACGGAAGCAGCTGTTCTGCCCTCGCAGATCGAACAGCTGCCCGACCTCAGCGGCTATTTGAAGTCCGCTTCATCGCGCGCCTGGCTGAAGGTCACCTTCGGCCCCGATCGCACGAGCCGCTTTCGCCCGTCGTAACACAAAGTACTACCATGTCGGACGACTCTTTGCGCAGCGACGTCAACTTCCGCTCTGAAGGCTTTTTCATCGCGCGCGCCATGGGTACGTGCCGGTGCTGCCGCGCGTCGACCCGAATGCTCGCATTGGCGCTGCCGCCGGAGCATGAAACTCTTGCACTGGATCCGGAAGCCGAATGCGAGGAATCGGCACAAGACACCTGGCAAGTCGCTTCGTGCAACGCATTTCTGTTTTACATCGAGTATCTGCCGGATGCCGTTCGGCGCCGGTTGACGCAGCTTTCGCCCTTCTATCGCTTTGCCCGGAGCGCTGCGACGCAGGGGTCGTACTGGGCAAACCACTGTGAGCGATGCGGCTCACTTTTGGATGACCAGGATCTGTTCTGCGAGCCGGAAGGCGCGTTCCTGCCGACGAACGACGCGAGCGCCGCCGACATACAACTTCTTTGGATAGACGAGCCGATCGAGGCGGCGGCGGCGGGGTATGCCTGCGACCCCGAGTTCTTCGCATCGATGGGCGGGCCGTAGCGCACAATGGCCGTCTACTTCCTGAATCTCAAGACATTCGGCAGATCCGGCGGCAGCAGCGCGCCGAGCGCTGCCGCGTACCGCGCCGGCGAGCGCATCAGGGACGAGCGCAGCGGAAGGACTTACGATCATTCCGACCGCCGCGATGTCATGCACAAGGAGATCGTGCTGCCGAGCCGATTTGCCGATGCCGACATGGGTTGGGCCAGGGATCGAGCGACCCTATGGAACGCCGCCGAAAGTGCCGAGACGCGAAAGAACGCGAGGGTCGCGCGCGAGTACCTGGTGGCGTTGCCGGTCGAGCTCACTCCCGATCAACGCGTCGGCTTGGTTCGAGGATTCTCACAGGAGCTATCCGACCGTTACCGATTTGCAGTGGATTTCACCATCCACGCGCCGCGCGACTTTCCCGGAAGCGACCCGCGCAACTTTCATGCGCACCTGCTGGCGACGACGCGGGAGGTTACCGTCGCGGGGTTGGCGGCCAAAACCACGCTCGAGCTCAATGACGCGAAGCGCCGCACACTGGGGCTCGATCCGGCCATCCATGAGCTTCTCTACGTAAGAGAGCGCTGGGCCACAGTCACCAATGACGCACTGCGCAACGCCCACGTCGCCGCTCGGATCGATCACCGCACCCTCGAGGCGCAGGGCATCGATCGCGAGCCGCGGCCGCAGATTCCGCGGGCCGCATTCGAAATGGAACGGCATGGATATCGCAGCGTGGTGGCCGAGCGCATGCGCGAGGACTACGAGGCGCGGGTGCAGGCGCGCCTCGAGCCGGCCGCTGCGCAACGTCCCGCGGTTCACGCAACGGAAAATGCCGGTGAACCATCCTCTAGGTCTCCGACTCTCGAGGATGTCCGGCGGCAAGCTCGCGAGAGCTGGCTGCGGCTGCGGCAGGAATCCGCGGGGAGACCGGCACACAGCGGCAAGGAGCACGCTCGCGACGAGCACGCCCGCGACGACGGATTTGCGCGCGATGACGAGTTTGTCCGCTAGCCGCAACAGCAGCGGCCGCAACAGCGCGGGCCGCATGCCCGGCACCGTGAGGCGCTCATGATTCGCGCGGTGAGCTTTGCATCCTGCTACGTGTATTCGCCATGCGGCTCATGTGCGATCTCCGAGCGCTCGCGCCTATTGTGCGCGCGACTCAAGGCCGGCGATGCCCGCTTGATCTTCAAGTACGCCTTGCGAGTGCGGCAGCAGGCGAGCGAGTTTCCCTTACTGACCGGCTTTTTCGATGCAAGCGGTATCCTGATTCCGGTTCCTGGCAGCAAGCCGCGCGACTCGGAAGGCGTGTCGGTTACCGAACACCTCGCTGCGGCCCTGGTTCGAGAGGGCCTTGGTCGATGCGCCTGGGCCGGTCTGCGGCGTGTCCGCGCCGTGCGCAAATCCGCGACCGCGGCGGGAGGAGAGCGGCCGACGGTCGGCAAGCACTACGATTCTTTCGCCATTGACCGCACCAGCGCCCTCGCCGAGCCCGCGCACCTCATATTGATTGATGATGTGGTGACCAAGGGAAGGACCCTGTTGGCGGCGGCGACGCGCCTCCACGAGGCGTTTCCGCAGGCGCGCATTCGCGCCTTTGCCCTGCTGCGAACGATGGGTTTGATCCCGGGCGTGGATCGACTGCTGGATCCTTGCGTCGGCGAGATCAGATGGAGGGCCGGGGATGCGCATCGAAATCCATAGGAGCGGGTCGCGCGGGGGCGCCGCGGCGGTATAAAGAAGATGTTCAACAATGTTTGACGGATGCTAGACGCTCTTGTAGCATGCGTTTAACAATGTTTGACAGGTGGTATCGACTTATGGAAGTAGTCTTGCGCAAATATGGCAACAGCACCGTGCTGGCGCTGCCGCCCGCCGTGCTCAAGGAATTGGGATTGAAAGCGGGACAGGCCATGACCTTGGATTCGACCTCGGATGGTCGCATTACCTTGGCGCCGAAGCGCCGCCCCAAGTTGGCGGATTTGATCGCGCAGTGCGATCCGAAGGCGCCGCCTCCGGCCGATTTGGAACTGTGGAATCGCGCGCGCCCGGTCGGCCACGAGGTTTGGTAATGGCCGTATTCGAACGGGGCGACATAGTGATCGTGCGACTGGACCCTGTGGAAGGTCACGAGATGCGTGGGGCAGGGCGGCCGGGGCTCGTGCTCACCACGCGAGAGTTCAATCGACTCGGCGACGTGCTGGTGGCGCCGATCACCCAGGGCGGCGATTTTGCGCGGTTTGCCGGCTTTGCGGTTCCGTTGAGCGGCGGGGGCTGCAAGACTCAAGGCGTTGCGCTGGTCAACAAAATACGCATGCTGGACCTCGTCGCGCGCAAGGCCAGGAAAGTTGAGCGGGTTCCGCAGGTTGTAATTGACGACGCCATCGGCCGCTTGTTGGCGCTGTTCGAAGCCACCCCATGAGGTCTACCCGACCCGTGGCTCGAACCGGACGCTGGACGGATCTTCTGGATGTGATGTAATTGCCGCCGCGCGTATACACGATGCCATGGCCCGTACGGTGCGGCTGGATACCACCGATCTTTATACCTTGCCGAGTGCCCGCCCGCTGCGGGGCGCAAGTCAACCCGACATCGAGGCTCGCCTCGAGCGCGCCCTTAAGGGTGCCGACGGCCTGATGGGCGCGCATTGTATTCACGAATTGTGGATGCGCGGCGAAATGTCCATTACTATTGAACGCGCGCTCGAAGGATTGTGGGCGCGAGCTGCAGCTTCCATTCCGGATTGGCTGCCGATGCGGTATATCGATTGGTTGCCGTGCGCCTACGAGGTGGCGATGGGCTTCCGCGCATCGGGCAAGGGACGGTCGAACATCTATTTGGTGCTTCTCGATTATCGCGACAGCCGCAAGGAGGCGTATGGCGTGTACGTGGGAATGAGCAAGTACCCTCCGGCACAGCGTTTCGATCAGCACAAGGCGGGAATTCGTGCGGCCGGATGCGTTCTAAAGAGAGGTTTGGAGGTACTGACTGGACCGGCTCAGCATCTGCAAGCCATCAAGCGGGCGGAAGCGGAGCGTATCGAGGTTGAATTGGCGCAAGCCTTGGCAGCGGCCGGGCTCACCGTAAAGGGTGGACATTGATGATCTTGATTGGCATGTTCGATTCGCCGTTTGTGCGGCGCGTTGCGGTGAGCTTGAATTTGCTGGAACTGCCGTTCGAGCACCGCAACTGGTCGGTGGGCAAGGACTTCGAGCTCATTCGACAATTCAATCCCTTGGGGCGCGTACCAACGCTGGTGCTATCCGACGGGGAGGCACTGATCGATTCCAGCGCGATCCTGGATTTTGTGGATGAATGCGCGGGCGCGGAGCATGTGCTGCTGCCGCGCGCCGGCAGGGAGCGACGCGACGCGCTGCGAATCGTGGCGATAGCCCTCGGTGCCGCGGAGAAAGGCGTGCAGCAAGTGTATGAGACAGTGTTTCGACCCGAGGGGAAGCGTCATGAACCGTGGATGGAGCGCTGCCGCACGCAAATGCATGGGGCGCTCGCCGAGCTGGATCGGCTATCGCGGGTGCGTGCCGGGGAATGGATGATCGGCAGCCGCTTGACGCAGGCCGACATCACCGCGAGTTGCGTATTCGCCTTTTTGTGCGATGCACTGGAGATCAGCCAGCCGGCGGCGACCTACCCCGGGTTGAGCGCGCTCAGCGCACGCTGCGAGGCGTTGCCGGCATTCAGCACGGCCAAAGCAGAATTTAATCCCCCCAGCCGTACGACCTCGCCGCGGGCAGGCCACGAGGGCGCCGCCCATTAGAGCTGCACATTAGATCAGCTTGCCCCGCGCTCAAAGATGCGCGGTGACCTGATCGACCTCGTCCGCCGCGCCCAATATCACCGGCGTGCGCTGGTGAATAGCTACCGGCTGAATGTCGAGAACCCTCTGCTGTCGGGAAGCCAAGGTTTTGCCGCCCGCCTGCTCGATGATCATGGCCATGGGGTTGGCTTCGTACATCAGCCGCAGCTTCCCCTCCGGTGCCTTTTGGGTGGGCGGATAGAGGAATACGCCGCCTTTGAGCAGGATACGGTGGACGTCCGCCACCATGGCACCCGCGTAACGGCTCGAATAGCCGTTGCTCTGCGCCCAATCGAGGTAGCGCTGATAGCCTTCCGGGAAAGATTTTCGATTGCCTTCATTGAGGGAGTAGGTCTTGTTGCCGGCGGGGATTTTCAGGTTTCGTTCGACCCGCATGAAGGCGCCGATACCAGGATCGAGCACGAACATGTCCACGCCCTTGCCGATCGTCAGCACGAATACGGTGGATGAACCATACAGCACGTAGCCCGCGGCAATCTGGCGTACGCCCGCCTGCAGCAGCGATTCCTGTGCCGACGCCCTGTGCTCCTCATGCGCCAGAATGCTGAAGATCGTGCCGACCCCGCCGCAGATATCGAGATTCGAAGAGCCGTCCAAGGGATCAAAAAGCACGCAGTAGCGCGGAATGCCGCGGCTGTCTTCCCGCAAAATCACCGGCTCCTCATTTTCTTCGGAGGCCACGATCGCCACCCCCTCGCGCCCGCCGAGCGTGCCCATCAAGACGTCGTTCGCAAGTACGTCGAGCTTTTGCTGCACTTCGCCTTGCACGTTCTCGGTGCCCACGCTGCCGAGCACGTTCTCCAGCCGGGCGCGCCGCACCTTGTCGGCAATGATTTTCGCGGAAATCGACAGCGCCGACAGGATCCAGGAAAAGGTACCCCCGTGCTCATGCTGTTCGCCCAGAATGTGCGCCTGCAGGGTCATGATCCGCACGTCATCGCGGCCGGATGCAGTATCTGTCTTGCTGGAGGTAGTCATATCCGCTCACCCACGATGAATTTGAGTGCGCCCACCATGAACAAACGGTGTGCGTATGTCAATGCGCTACACTGGGAGCCTGTCTGAATATTCCACGTGGCCTTACCTAAGGCAGATTTCGCTTCAGTCGAGGCGGAGCCGACGTGGTTGGGACTCGCGTCTCAGCGGATGGCAGTCACAAATGCTGCGATGTCTATAATAAGTTCAAAAAGTAAGGGGGAGGGGCTATGTCTTTACCGATAAAAGAGAGTGCGGCTTTGTGTTTGGCATTGCTGTTCGCAGTGGCGGGCTGTAACCAGGGGCCGCAGTCCGCGGCGCCGGTGCAGCGAGCCCCTTCGCTCGCCAGCCAGCAATGGACGCAAATTACCAACGGGTTCGTCAAGGAATATTTCAATGCTCAGCCGTTCTTTGCCGCGCAATCGGGCAAGCACGATTTCGACGGTCAACTGCCCGATCTGAGCGCTCATGGCATCAAGCGCGAAATCGCACGCCTGCACGATGCGCGGGATCAACTGGCGGCGGTCGACCCGGCTCCGCTGGAGCCGAAAGAGCGCTTCGATCGCGAATATTTGCTGAGCGTGGTGAACAAGGATCTGTTTTGGCTGGAGAAAGCGCGCTATCCGTTGAGCAATCCCTACTGGTATCTCGGTAACCTCGATCCGGACTTGTACTTGACCCGCAATTACGCACCGCTCGACGTGCGCATGAAAGCCTATATCAAGTACGCGCGCGGCATCCCCAAGATGGCGGCCGATATCCAGGCGAACCTGAAGGGGCCGCTGCCCAAGACCTACGTCGAGTTGGGCATTGCCGATTTCGGCGGCTTTGCCGACTATTATAAGAAGGATGTCGCGGCGGCCTTTGCCCCCGTCAACGATCCCGACTTACAAAAGCAGTTGAGTGACGCGGACGCGCAGGCCGCGCAGGCCATGTCTAACCTCAGGGACTATCTGATCTCCCTGCGCACCACCGCGACCGATCATTTCGCGCTGGGCAAGGAGCTGTTTGCGCAAATGCTGAAAGACACGGAGCTCGTCGACTTGCCCTTAGAGCAGATTGAAGCGGCCGGCCGCGCCGACCTCAAGCGCAATACCGACGCGCTCAAGGCCGAGTGCGCGGCGCTTTTGCCTAAGGGCACGATCAGCGCCTGTATTGCGAAGGTGTCCGCCGACAAGCCGCAAGACGGCCCGGTTGAGGCTGCCCGCAGGCAATTGGTGTCGCTCAAGGAATTCGTCCAAAAGAATAATGTCGTGAGCATACCGAGCGAGGATCAAGTACATGTCGCCGAAGCGCCGCCCTACAATCGATCGAACCAGGCGTTCATCCAGGTACCGGGAACGTACGATAAGGGTGTTGCGGCGACGTACAACATCGCGCCGCCCGACCCGCATTGGACCAAGGCCGAACAGGCCGCCTACATACCGAGCGAGGCGACGCTGCTGTTCACTTCTGTGCATGAAGTCTGGCCCGGACATTTCTTGCAGTTTTTGCACTCGAATTCCAATCCCGACAAGCTCGAGGCCCTCTGGGTGGGGTACGGGTTCGCCGAAGGGTGGGCTCACTACTGCGAAGAGATGATGTACGAAGAGGGGTTGGGCAAGGGCGATGCCGAGACGCACATCGGTCAGCTTAAGGATGCGCTGTTGCGCGATGTGCGCTTGCTGTCGGCGATCGGCCTGCACACCGATGGAATGACCGTGGCGCAATCGGAAAAAATGTTCAAGGAAGAGGCGTATCAGGATCCGGGCAATGCGCGTCAACAGGCGGCGCGGGGGACGTACGATCCGGCGTACCTGAACTACACGCTCGGCAAATTGATGATTCGTAAGCTCCGTGCCGATTGGATCGCAAAGTCCCGGGCTGGTGCAGCAGCCTCCGCCCCGGCTTCCGGCGCCGCGGCCCCAGCGCCGGCAACTGCGACCCCTTCGGCTGCACCGGCGGCGCCCGGGGACGATCATGCGCTGTGGCATGAATTCCACGACAAGTTCCTGTCGTTTGGCGGACCTCCCATACCGCTGCTGCGCAAGGAGCTGGTCGGCGATGAAGGCAGTCTTCTGTGACAGTGCGCCTTTAGCCGATGTCGACGACGTGAACTACTATCGCTTCTGGGCGTGCGTTATGCTTTTAGTGCCGGTGTCTGGCCGGGCTGACGGTCTCGCGGACGCCTTGCGCGCATGTGCCGGGATCTCGTCCGACTCGGCGCGATTGGCCTGCTTCGATCGTGCGGTCGCCGCGATGAATGAGAGATCTGCGCCGCCTGCGGCCCAACCCAAGGCGCCGCCCGCAGCCTCAGCCCAAGTCGCTGCCTCCCCCGCTGCCCCTGCCGCGCCGCTGCCCGCAACCCCGGCCGCGCCGCCGCTGTCACCGGAGCAAAAATTCGGGCTTTCCGATGCACAGCTGCGTGCGCGCGAGAGCAACACACCCGCTTCGGCGCCGCTCAGCGACCTGCATGCGCACATCGTGAGGGTTGTGGTAGGAGCGGCGAATCGACAGCTATTCATCCTCGACAACGGGCAAACGTGGCAACAGATCGAGCTCGATACCGATTTTCTCGTGCGGCCTGCGGAGGCGGTCACGATCACACGAGGCGCGCTGGGCTCGTTCTGGCTATCGGCCAACCCGCATCGTGCGACGCGCGTGAAGCGCTTACGCTAGCTCGCCCCCGGGACCGCTGCGGAGCTGACCGGCCGCGCCGGCGAAATTAATGAAAAATGGGCGACAGCGCGCGCAGCGCCTCGGCGTTTTCCGTCCGCCCGTTGTTCCTGAGATCATCGCCGCTGATGGTCTGAGTCCCTGGGAGCGGCGGTGATGCGTTTGCGGTATCGGACTTTTGCTTCTGCGGCGGCGGGGAAACCGTCGCACACCCGCACAGCGCCACGACAAGCATCACGGCAAAGAGTCGCGGCGCGCCTCTTGCGTGGACTAAGGTTGGCATCTTCATAGTGACACCTCGCGGTTCAGCCTGCCTTGCGCATCTTATTTTACTCGCGAACCCTTGAGCGGAAAAGCACCGTGATGTTTTGCACCCCAGCCCCTCGGCTAACGTGTTGATGGGGCCGATCTAAGGGGGTATTCTACCCCGCAAGTTCAAGGACTTGCGGGGTTTTTTGTCCGCGAAAAAGCCAGGGGTAGGGACCGCCCTACAATTTTTGCTTGATCGGAAAAGACGACAGGATACCAGCGATGCGCCTCGGGCTTGCGAAAGCGCCGCAAACCGCGGATGCGATCTTACGCTTCTCCTGATGGTGTTCTAAGCGAGTTAACGTCGGAAAGCGGCCCTCCGCCGCGTCTCTCGATCTCTGGTAACAGTGTTGACGCACAAGGCTATGTATAGCACAATATATTGCCATGACAGAATATGAAGCCGATCCAGCCGAAACGGATTTGGGAAAGTGGGAGAGTCAGCTGCGCAAAGGCAGTCTGTCTCTCGCGGTTTTGGCAACCCTGCGGAAGGGCGATTCATACGGACTTGAGATACTGCGCCACCTCAAGAACGACGCAAGCTTCACGGTCGCCGAGGGCACAATTTATCCGATTCTGAGTCGACTTAAGGCGGCCGGCTTCGTCGATTCGGAGTGGGTGGAGGCGGAGGCAGGGCATCCCCGAAAGTACTTCCGTCTGACCGTCAATGGTCGGCGCTATCTAAAGCAAGTATCGCGTGCGTGGTACGACTTTGCGCACGGCATGGACCGATTGCTCGCTCCGACGGGGGAACAAATCCATGGCAAGCGACGCATATCCTGAGCAGCTCGAGCAATACCTGCAGGCGGTTGCAGGCCACCTAACCTCCTTGTCCCATGAAGATCGCCTGGAGGTAATCAGGGAGCTGCGTAGCCATGTGCTGGACACCGTGAACGGCGATTTTTCTCAAGACACGCTGACAAGCGCATTGGCGAAGCTCGGAATTCCTAGGAAGGTGGCGCAGATCAATCTGCGCATGCGCGTAGCCAGCGCCGAGGTCAACAACCGAACTCCGTGGAATGCCGCAAAGACGGTGGCGCGTTTGGCCTTCCTCGGAAGCGAGGGGCTCTGGGTCTTTGTTCTGTCATCAATTGGATACGCCTTTGCGGGATGCTGGCTTCTCACGGCGCTCGCCAAGCCTTTTGCCCCGGACCGTGTCGGACTCTGGTTGATACCCGATGCGCAGGGTGATTTGTCGCTCTCTCTGGGTAGGCACGGAGCCGGTGCCCTGGGTCACGACATCCTCGGGTGGTGGATCATTCCCTTGGGACTTGTGATCGCGGGTGCGTGCGGCGTGGCAATGTATCGCTATGACCTTCGGTTCGTTCGCCGAATGGCGAACTCCTCCGTTTGGACACTCGGACTCCGATCCCATCATGATTGGTGATTCGACTACGCCCGGACGAGAGATGCTGCGCGCCAACCGTTGGTTCATCGTGTTGGAGATGGCGCTGGTTGCCGGCGTATTTGTTGCTGATAGCCATCACCACATCTATCTCAGCAAGACACCCTATCTCATCGCGTTAGGGTGGATCTCCTTGATGATACGCGGTCAACGCTGGCGCGATGTTGGGCTGAGCATTCCGGCGAACTGGCAACGTTTGTTGTTGATCGGAATCTTGGTCGGCGTCGCAATGGAGTTCCTCGAATTGTTTGCGACCCAGCCGTTGTTGGTTGCACTCACGGGTAAGTATCCCGATTTGTCCGTTCTTCGTGAGCTGGTCGGAAACGTTCCGATGCTCCTGATAGCAGTGGGCGCCTCTTGGTTGCTCGCTGCATTCGGCGAGGAACTCGTCTGGCGTGGATACGTCCTGAATAGAATACTGGACTTGATCGGGCGGACGCGGCTCGGCTGGCTAGTCTCAGTTGCCGTCGTAACTGTCGTATTCGGACTAGCCCATGCGTATCAAGACTGGACGGGCATTATCGAAAATACAATTGACGGCGCATTGCTAGCCGCCTTGTATATCAACTGCGGACGCAATCTGTTCGCCCCGATCGTTGCGCACGGAGTTACCGATACCCTCGACTCGCTGATCATATTTTTTGGGCACTACCCCGGCATGAATTGACCCTCCACAAAGCGGTCATCGGTGAACGTCGCTTGAGGGTCAACTCCGGAAGTTCGCGGGCTATGCCGCCTTGAGCGGCAGCCACCGTTTGGCAAGCTACTCAGCAATGGCGCGCAAAGAAAAGTGCCTCTTCAGTCGCTGCGCGACGAAAAGGGGCACGAATTATGTCACCTGTTTTTAAGCCCCGTCAACACGTTAGCCGAGGGGCTGGGTTTTGCACCGCCAGGGGGAAAGCGGCCCCCCGAAGGGGGCCGCCATATGTGCGATGCGAAGACGCGTCGCATCAGACTTCAGAACTTCGCCGTGAACGCGATGTATATCACACGGCCAAACTCGTCGTAAGTCGGATAGGTGGTGCTGCCGCCCGGTGCAGGGAAAGCGTTGATGATCGGCGGGTCCTTATCGAGGACGTTATTGGCGCCGGCGCGTATCTGCAAGGTTTTGTTGACGTTCCACGTGGCCTGCAGGTCTAAGTAGCTGTAGGCCGGGATGGTGGCATTGAAATAGTCGTACGCACCGTACGTGGCGAAATGCAGCGTCGGATCCGAGGAGTTGTTGTCTTCGGAGACATTTGAGATATAACGCCACGTTGCGGAAAACGCAGCGTTCCACGGCGTATTCCAGGTCGTGCGGAATATATGATGCCAGGTCGGATTGACCGTCTGACATGTGAGGCCAAACAGGCCGGCGCAGTCATAGGTGTGGGCTCCGAGATACGGCGTCGTGTACATGTGCTGCAGCCACGAGCCATTCAAGTCCCATTGCAATGAACCGTAGCCTGCCGGCAGGTCGTATTTGTAGTCGAGCTGCACATCGATGCCGCTGGCCATATTGGCGCCGATGTTGACATTGGTCTGTACGATATATCCACCGGACGCGATACTGTTGCCGACCAGGCCGCCGGTGTTCGGGCTGCGCACGATCTGGCTGCAGTAGAGCGGGTTACCGGTATTGGCGCAATCGGACACGATGACGCTAGCCGGCAGGGTGCCGACCGTGTCTGACAACGCGATGTGGTAGTAGTCGACGCTCCCGGTGAGGTGCGGAATCTGGCTGGGGGCGAAGTTGACGCCGATGGTGTAGGTTTCGGCTTCTTCCGGCTTCAAGAGCGGATTGCCGCCCGACAACTCCGACAGCTGCCCGGCCGTACCCTGCGGAACACTATTGGTGGTGCCGCCGTTGCCGTACTGTGCTGCGGTCACACCCTGGCGCTCGCATTGTTGAAGGCTATACGTCGCTTTCGTCACCACGCCGTTCGTCAGCGTGGGGGCGCAGGGGTCGTTGCCGAACTCAATCAGGCCGACGAGCTGCGGGTTGTACAGCTCGATTGCAGCCGGCGCGCGGATTGCCTTGTCATACGATGCGCGCAACCGGTAGTCCGCGATCGGCGAGTACTGTATTTCGAACTTGTAGGTATTGGTGATCGTCGAGGGAGTACTCGCGTACGCGTAATCCGAATGCCGGAAGCCGGTATCGAACAACAGATCCTTGGCAAATGGCTTATCCTGAATCAGCGGCGCCCGCAGCTCGGCGAACTCCTCCCCGACCGAGATACTGTCGTTGAGTGCCGTGGCCGCGCTGCCGAATCCCGACAGCAAGCCGCTCAGCTCGGCGGCATCCGGCTGGAAGTATTCGTTATCGTTCCGATGCTCGTAGCCGATGTCGACGCCGACGCCGTCGGTTGCGAGCGGCGAGGTGATGCCATACTTGCCCAGCTGACCGGTAATTTCGGCATGCTCTGTGCGCAAGGTGGAGGTTCCCTGCCCGGTGCCGGAGATATACAGATAATTGAGCGCCGCGGGCGTAACGCCGCCATCCTGGAAAATGTTGTACGGCACGCACGGTGGGCCGCTGACGCAAGTCGGGGCGGCCTTGGTTCCCGTGACCTGCAAGGCATTATCGATGCTCTGAAAATTCAAGTATTTGCTGTTGGACTCGAAAAAGTTCGTGTAGTAGTACTGCCCATAGGCGTCGTAACTCCACGCATCCAAAAAGTCGCCCTTGGCGCCGACCACCGCTCGGTAGTTCTCATGCTCGTAATCATTGATACGCTGCCCGCCCTCGATATTGCGGCGGCCGATGCGCACGTTGCTGCAGTTGGCGGACAGCACGGGACCGGTCGAAGTTTGCGTGAACGAGCAGCCGGCGTCAGGCGCCGCGTTTGCGGCGGCAATTTGCGCGGGGGTACAAATGATGGACTGCTGCTGCGCGCTCAGGAACGGATTGTTGCAATTGACGTTGTAATTGCCTGTCAGCGGATCGAGCGGATTGGAGTCCCTGAACAGGGCCGCCGGCGCGATCAGGGTCGTGGTCCTGTCGTCCATGAAATAGAACTCAGAATATGGCTTGACATAGTCGTTGATGTCCAGGTGCGAGAGGAACGCAGCGTTGTAGCGATCGTTCTCGCGAGTAAAGTAGATATCGGGCTCCGAGTTGAAGAGTGCCGGAGGCGTCGTCAATACCGAGCCGTTGGGCACGAAACTATTCCCGAAGACGCTGTAGGCATTGCCTTTAAAGGGCCCGCTCTCGGGCTCGAACCAATTGGAATTCGCCGAGCCGCTGCAGGGTGCGCCGATGACCTGGCCGGCTGCATTGAACGCCGGGAAGAACTCGCAGGCGCCGTAGTCGCGGTTCGCTTGTGGGACTGGAGCGGCGGAGCGGTAGCTCAAGAAGGTCGTGATGTTGCCTTGGCCGTCCGCAAAATTCGTACCCATCAACAGATCGAAATCGCGCGTGCGCCCGTCCGTAATGCTGCCCGTCGGGGGTGCGTAGCCGAACTGCTGCACCTGGGTCTGCGCGTACGTGTTGCCATTGTCGTGCAGGTTCTCGCTGTATTGGCCGTCCAGCTGAATGCCTTCGAAGTTCCTCTTCATGATGAAGTTGACGACGCCGGCGATGGCGTCGGAACCGTAGGCCGCGGACGCTCCGCCGGTGACGACTTCGACTCGCTCGACCAGGCCCGCGGGAATCTGATCGAGGTCGGGTGCCGGCGATGAGATGAACGTGTACGGAGAGCCCTGCCCGAGACGGCGGCCGTCAACGAGCACCAACGTGCGGTTCGGACCTAAGCCGCGCAGGTCGGCCGTCGCGACGCCACCGGCATCCGACAAGCCACTGGTGCCGTTGCCTAAGTCCTGGCCCAACGCATTGTTGAAGTTCTGTGGTAGCAGCTGAATGAGGTCGGCGATATCGGTCTTGCCGGTCACCTGAATATAGTTCGACGATAACGCCACTATTGGGCTCGTGCTCACTTCATTCGGCGCGGCGATACGTGAACCGGTGACGACGATCTCCTGCAGAGGTTCTGCCGCCGCCGCCTCTGGGGCGGGCGCCTGCTGCCCGAGGGCAGGCAGGCTGGACACCAGGATAGCCCCGGCAATCAGCAGTCGCTTGTTCAAGGCGTGCACAATTTGGTACATGGAAATCCTCCCTTCGTGTGGCAGATCCCGACGGACGGAATGGCCGCGCCCGAATAGCGCTGTCGTGCTAATGCAACAATTACATCCCACCATCGAGTTTTATTTAGGGCCAATTCTTTAAAATTGACTTAAGTCAAGCTATGAGCTGAATGATATCGGATTTTATGTCTTAAGAAAAGTCAAGCGTGCGGGCCCTGCCGGGCCAGCCCACCAAACCTCAAGTGTTGTGCCATCACTACAAGTGGAGATGGCAATTAAATGAGGATGACCGGAATTACTGGCTTGACTTTACCGACTCCCTGGAGAGACTTCGCCCGCCCGTCGCAGCCGAATCTCAAATAGCTTCGGCCAGTTCTTTCCGGTCACGAATAAGCGGTCGCGCTTGGCATCATAGGCGATGCCGTTGAGCACGTCGGTCTGCCCCTGGACGATATCCGACGGTGCGAGCAATCCGGCGAGATTGATGACACCCACGACCTGGCCGCTGTGCGGGTCGATGCGCACGATCCAATTGGTCCGCCAAACGTTGGCGTAGATTTCGCCTTTGACCCATTCCAACTCGTTCAGATTGCGAACTGGCTTGCCTTCGAGCGTTACCTGTATTCGGCCGGTTGGCGTAAGCGTCTGCGGGTGCAGCAGGCGAAGTTCCGAGGTGCCGTCGCTCATGATGAGCTGCTTCCCGTCCTGCGTGAGTGCCCATCCCTCCCCCTCGTAGTGGAACTCGCTTTGCACCTTAAAGGTGGCCAGGTCATGGACGAACCCAACGTGCGATGTCCACGTGAGGCTGATGAGGCGGCTTTTCCAGTTGACGATCCCTTCGCCGAAATATTGTGCGGGGACGTCGAATTTCTGCAGTACCTCTCCTGTTTCGAGCCGTACCTTGCGAATCGATGAATGCTGCTCCAGGCCGGTGCTCTCGTACAGGAAGCCATTCAAGTAAAAGAGGCCCTCGGTGAAGGCCGTGGGATCATGCGGAAAGGTGTGCACGATCTCAAAGTCATAGATCGGTACGGCCGACTGTGAACCGACCGCCCATGTCAATGCCCAAAGGAAAAAAGTGAATTTCGCTATTCGCATCGCCACTTTAAGCGTGCGGAACCGAAGAACGCCGGCTCATTTAGGCGACTCGGTTCTTTCTTGGGCGGCTTTTTCCGGGTCGTCGTAACTCACCAATCCCGCAAATTCGAACGTGCTCACCAGCACGGCGCCCTCGCCCCGCACCGCGTGAGCGGGCTGGGTGCAGAAGCCGCGTGCCTCGACGCGGTAGGACTTCGCCTGCGAGAGGCGCCGCTGCGTCAGGGAATCCACCGTGCAGCGCGAGTCGCCTAGCGTGCCGAATATTCGGTCCGTGCCTTGCACGATGATCGTCAAGTTGGCGCCGACTTCATGAGCCGGCCGGCCTTCACGCACCCCCGTGAGGCCGAATACGAAGAGCAAATCGGTCGGGCCGGCGGGCGCACGCTGAAAGCTCAAGCGCACGCCGGGCGGTTTGCCTCTCGATTCTCCCTCGCAGCGCGTGCCGCTGTTGGGCCAATCGATCATCGCTTCGATCGCGCCCGCGACGCGCGCCCGCAAGTAGCCGTCGCCGGATTCCAGGCAACTCGCCGCCGCGGCCGGCGCGCCGGCTGCAGGTGTATCCGCCGCTGAGCCCCCGGCAACCGCCGCGAGGCCGAGTGCCGCAAGCGCGGCCGGCGCGCGCCAACGCGTATGCCGTCTATTGAAAGGGATAAGCGGTATCATCTGCCCATGTTGCCATGCTCGCTGCGAAGAATGTTGATGCCCAGGCAACTGCTGTTGCTGTTGCTGTTGCTCGGCAGCGCCGCCTGCACGCCGAAATTTGAGCGGCCGAATCTCTCGGTCGCCAGCGTTGAGATGCAAAAAGGGAATCTTTTGCAGCAGACATTTCTGGTCAAGTTCCAGATCCAAAATCCCAATGAGCGCGCGCTGCCGGTCAGCGGGCTGCATGCCGAATTGAGCGTGGGCGGGGAGCGGATTGCGAGCGGCGTCAGCAATCGCGCCTTTGTGGTTCCGCCGCTCGGGCAGAGCGAGTTCGACATGACGATCACCGCCAACATGGCTCTGGCGCTGCTCAAGCTTGCGAACCAACACGCCGACTCGATCGACTACGAAGTGACCGGCGCGGCGAGTCTGGACCTACCGTTCCTGCACGATTTGCCGTTCCAGCAGAAGGGCTCGTTGTCGCTCAAGGGCTCTCAGTAACCCATTGAAACGATGGGGTTTATTTTGCATCAGCCGCGCAGGCGGGCTCGCGTCTGGTAATATGACCCCCAAAAATAGGGGCCACGGCCCGCGCTTGAGACCCGAGCATCATGCCGACCGATTTCTTGAGTGCGCTCAAATCGCCCGCGCACGGCGCCGAGCGGCAGGTCGAGCCAAGACCTATAGAATAGCGTGGCCTGCAGGCGCGCGTATCATGGCACAGACTCCCTACCAACAACTGGAACAAGAATTTCGCCGCCTGCATGCGTTTCGCGGCGCGCTGTCCTTGTTGCGTTGGGACGCGGCGGTGATGATGCCGCGCGGCAGCTCCGATGTGCGCGGGGAGCAATTGGCGGCGCTCGAGACCGAGCACCACGCCTTGCTCACCACCCCCAAGGTGGCGCGGCTGTTGGAGCGTGCCGAGGCTGCCTCCTCGCAACTCGAGGATTGGCCGCTCGCCAACCTGCGCGAGATGCGCCGGCAGCGCGACCATGCCATTGCAACTCCGCCGTCGCTGATCGCGCGCCTGGCGAAGGCCACGTCTCGCGCGGAGGTTTTTTGGGTCGAAGCGCGCAAGGCCAACGACTTCAAGTTGTTCGCGCCGCACTTGGAAGAGGTGGTTCACCTGGTGCGCGATAAGGCAGCGCTCTTGGGACAGGCGCGCGGCTTGGCGCCGTATGATGCCCTGGTCGAGGCATTCACGCCCGGCATCTCGACCGCCGATATCGACACGATCTTCAAAGCGCTGTCGCGCAAGCTCCCCGGGCTCATCAATCAGGCCATCGAGGTGCAAGCTGACCGGGCGCCGCTCCCCCTGGCGGGAAAATTCAGTATGGTGCGCCAGCGCCAGCTGTCGCTCGACGTGCTCAAGGCATTGGGGTTCCCGTTCGATCGGGGCCGGCTGGACGAGAGCGAGCACCCCTTTACCGAGGGTGTGCCCGGCGACATCCGCATCACCACCCGATTCGACGCCAACGATCTGTTTTCCGGTCTTTTGGGCGCGATTCACGAGACCGGCCACGCCATGTACGATTTGGGCTTGCCGCAGCAGTGGCGCGATCAGCCGGTGGGCCGCGACCGGGGGCTCGCGCTCGAGGAAAGCCAGTCGCTGCTGTTCGAAATGAATTTGTGCCGCAGCCGCTCCTTCGTTAAATATCTGAAACCGCTGCTGGAGAAGTACCTGCAAGTGAGCGGGGAGGAATGGAGCGAGGAGAACTTGTACCGGCATCTGGTGCGCGTCAAGCGCAGCTTGATCCGCATGGATGCGGATGAACTTACGTATCCCGCGCACATCATGCTGCGCTATGAGCTCGAGAAAAAAATTCTCGACGGCACGCTGCCGGTGGCGGATCTGCCCGAGGCATGGAACGCAAATCTCGAGCAGCGCTTGAGCATTCGGCCGACCAATGACGTCGACGGCTGTTTGCAGGACATTCATTGGGCCGTGGGACATTTCGGGTATTTTCCGTCCTACGCTTTGGGGGCGGTCATTGCCGGCCAATTGAACGAGGCGCTGCGCGCGGAACGCCCCTCCCTCGATGCGGAAATCGCCGCCGGTCAATTCGGCGGCGTGATGGACTGGCTGCGCGACAACGTTCACGGCGTCGGCGCGCGCTTGCCGGTGCAAGAGCTCATTCAGCAAGCCACGGGCAAGCCGCTGACAGCCGCCGCGTACCTGCGCTATCTGGAAGCGAAGTACCTGGAGGCGCCGTGAGCAAATGCGTGACGGATTCATCCGCGCGGCAGCGTGCGAACGTGCGGCGTCATTCGAACAGCTTTAAAAAGCTGCAGGCCCAGCTGCGCGGCAGCGTCGGCAAGGCCATCGGCGACTTCCGTATGATAGCCGACGGCGATCGCGTCATGGTGTGCCTGTCGGGCGGTAAGGATTCATATACGCTGCTCGACATGTTGCTGAGCCTGCAGCGCAGCGCGCCAATTCGCTTCGAGCTGATGGCGGTCAATCTCGATCAAAAGCAACCAGGCTTTCCCGCCGACGTGCTGCCCGGCTACCTGGCCGGTCTCGGTGTGCCGTTCCGGATCATCGAACAGAATACCTATGCGGTGGTCAAGCGCGTGATTCCCGACGGTAAGACCCTGTGCGGACTGTGTTCTCGCCTGCGGCGCGGGGCGCTGTATCGCTTCGCGGCAGAGAACGGGATTACGAAGATAGCGCTCGGCCACCATCGCGATGACATCGTCGAAACGCTCTTCTTGAACATGTTCTTCGGCGGCCGGCTGAAGGCCATGCCGCCGAAACTATTGAGCGAAGACCGGCGCCACATCGTGATCCGGCCGCTCGCTTACGTCGCGGAGCGCTCCATCGCACGCTATGCCGCGGCGCGTGAATTCCCGATCATTCCGTGCACGCTGTGCGGCTCGCAAACGCATATGCAGCGCCTGGTCGTGAGGGACATGCTGCGCGACTGGGAAGCGAGATTTCCCGGCCGCATCGAGGCGATATTCTCCAGCATCTGCCATGTGTCCGCATCGCAGCTCGCCGATCCCAAGCTGTTCGATTTCGCCGGCCTCGAGGAACTGCGTGCCCTCGAGCCGCCGCCGGACGCCGGCGCGGATGCGCCCGGCGAGGAAGCGCTCGGCGAGGAAGCACTCGCCGCTGAACGCGAGAGTCTTTAAGCCGTGCCGCGATCGCGCAGCGCCGCCGCTCGCTCCCGCCGCTCGCGGCGCTACGCGTGGGAGACGCTCGCCGACGATCAACTGCTCAGTCTGCGTTTTTGCGACCTGGGACTGACGATTGAAGGCACGGATCTGGAGCGGGCGATCGAGCGGCTGAATGGTGAGCTCGCCATCCGCGGCATCCGCTTTCGACCCCATTGCTGGCTGTCGCAGGAATGGTTCTCTCCCGACGGCATCCCCGGAATCGCCATACCGTTCTACCTCGCCCATCCGCGGCTCACCAGCCTCGAGCGACGCTTCATGCGGGAAGTGGAGGGGGGCAACCGCAACTGGCTGATGCGCATACTGCGCCACGAAGCGGGTCACGCGATCGACTCGGCGTATCGTCTGCGGCGGCGGCGACATTGGCGCGAAGTCTTTGGGCCGGCCTCGCTCCCCTATCCCGATACTTACCGGCCGCGTCCGGGCAGTCGCCGCTTCGTGCAGCATTTGGGGGCTTGGTACGCGCAGGCGCACCCCACCGAGGATTTCGCCGAGACATTCGCGGTCTGGCTCAAGCCGAATTCGGCGTGGCGCCGCGAATATCTGGGCTGGCCGGCGTTTGCGAAGCTCGAGTTCATCGATGAGCTCGCGGCCGAGATCGGCGACGCCAAGCCCAAGGTTACGGACCGCAGCCGGATCGAGGATGTCGCTGAGGAGGCCAGCACGCTGCGCCAGCACTACGAGCGAAAGCTGGCGCGCTACCGCATGCCGCGTCGCTCCGGCGCCGACGAATTGCTGCTCAAGGTGTTCACCACGGCACCGCGATCCCGTTCGGCGCCCAAGGCGGCGCGAGTGCTGCGCGAGTTGCGTCAGCCGCTGCGCCAGCAAATCGTGCGCTCAGGGGCCTTCAGCGAATATTTGGTGCACCAGGTGCTGCGCCTGATGATCGAGCGCTGCGAACGCTCAAATCTCTACATCCGGGGCACGCGCCGTGAGCTCATGGGCCATCTTCTGTGGGTCATCGCGCGCTTGGCCGAATCCTACGAGGAGCGCCAACTGCCGCGGGTGGCGCTGTGAAAAAAATGCGTGCTCTGGTGTTGGTGCATGCCACGCTGGTGCCGCCGGAATCGCTGCACGGCCTCTCGGAGAAGGAGATCGACGAATGGCGCACCGAATACGACGTCATTTCGCATCTGAAGGCGGCCGGCCATGAGGTGATGCCGTTGGGTTTGAGCGATAGCCTGTCGGAGCTGCGGCGTGCGATCGTGGATTGGAAGCCGGACATCGTTTTCAATCTGCTCGAGGAATTCGACGGCATCGTCACTTACGACCAGCATGTCGTAGCCTTCCTGGAATTGATGCATCAGCCGTACACCGGCTGCAACCCGCGCGGCATGCTGCTGTCGCGGGACAAGGTGTTGTCGAAGCAATTGCTGTCTTATCATCGGGTGCCGACGCCGCAGTTCATGGTGTTCACACGCGGCAAGACGCCGCGGATTCCGAAGCGTGTGCGCTTTCCGATGTTCGTGAAATCCTCGACCGAGGACGCCTCGCTTGGGATCGCGCAAGCTTCGGTGGTCTCGGACGAACGGCAGCTCAAGGAGCGCATCGAATTCGTGCACGAGCAAACGCATTCGGATGCGCTGGTCGAGGAGTACATCGAGGGCCGCGAACTCTACGTGGGCGTAATCGGCAACGACCGGTTGAAGGTGTTGCCGATCTGGGAAATGAGTTTCGGGACCTTGCCCGAGAACCTGCCCGCCATCGCCACGCGCAAGGTGAAGTGGGACCGGAGCTATCAGCAGAAATACGGCATCACGACCGCGGCCGCGGAAAATTTGCCGGCGGACACCACAATGCGGCTCGAGCAGCTGTCCAAGCGCATCTTTCGGGCGCTGCATTTGACGGGTTATGCACGCATGGATTTTCGCTTGCGGGGAGACGGCGCGTTGTATGCGCTCGAAGCGAATGCGAATCCCAATCTATCCGAGGGGGAGGACTTCGCACAGTCGGCCCTCACCGCCGGTATGGACTATCCCGAGGTGCTGCATAGAATCCTCAAGCTCGGCGCCGCTTACCCGGCGGCGTGGCGCGGCATCGACGCTTGACTTACCCGATCCAGCCTTCGTGCACTAGGATATCTATCGTTCATTAATAGTTCCGGTTTGGTGCGCCTATTGCCGCGTCCAGCGGTTCATCCATGCAAGCGCCGTGTCATACCATTGGATGCTGTCGGACGGCTTCAATACCCAGTGATTCTCATCGGGAAAGTAGAGCAGCTCGCTCGGCACGCCGTGCCGCTGCAAGGCGGTGAATACGGCAAGACCTTGGCTCAGGGGCACGCGGTAATCGAGCTGGCCGTGAACCACGAGGGTCGGCGTCTTCCACCGGGCCACGTAATCGACGGGGTTGTGCTTGGCGTAACCCGCGGGGTTTAGATATTCCGGGCCGCCGAATTCCCATTCGGGAAACCACAGCTCCTCGGTGGAGTAGTACATGCTGCGGTTGTCGAAAACGCCGTCATGCGTGATCAAGCACTTGAACCGATCCGGCCACTGGCCCGCGATCCAGTTGATCATGTAGCCGCCGTAGGATCCGCCGAGCGCGCAGATGCGCTCGCCGTCCAGCCACGGATGCTGCTTGAGTGCGGCAGCCAAGCCGAGCTTCAGATCCTCGAGCGGCTTACCGCCCCAATCGCCGCTGATTGAATCGGTGAAGGCCTGACCGTAACCGGTCGAGCCGTGAAAATCGATCATCACCACACCGTAGCCGGCGCCGGCAAAACTCTGCGCATTCCAGCGCCAGTGCCATAGATTCGCCATGCTGCCCTGAGGCCCGCCATGCACGAGGAGCGCCACGGGATATTTCTCGTCGTGTTTGAAATTCGCCGGCTTGACGACGTAGCCGAAGACGTTGTCGTCGTTCGCGCCCGCAAAGCTGAATTGCTCGTACTCGCCGAGGCGCCGCTGCGCGAGGGCCGCCTGGTTCAAGTGGGTGAGCTCGAGCGGCTTGCCGCCGGCGAACCCCACGGCCCATAGATCGGCCGGGCTGGCGAGATTGCTGAGCGCGTAGAAAACCCTTTGCGGACCGACGCTGAAGTTCTCGACGTCGCCCTCGCCGGTGATGGCGGCAGCTCTGCCGGTGTTCGCATCGATAGCCCACAACGGACGCTGACCCAGGTGGTCGGTGGTCGCGAACAGCGTCTTGCCGTCGCGCGACCACGCAAAACTGCCGATCGAGCGATCCCAGTTGCGGGTCAGCGGACGTTTGACTCCCGTTTGAAAATTGAGCAGCACCAAATGAAAGCGATCGGATTCGAATCCCGGTCTGTCGGTGGCGACGTAAGCGAGCAGTGACCCGTCGGGCGAGAACGCTGGTTGCCCGTCCCACGCCGGATTGTCGGCCGTCAAATTGCGCGGCGTGCCGCCGTTTGCCGCGACCGAATAGATATCGAAATTCGTCGACCACGGCTCGCCCGCCATACCCAAGCGTACCGAGAATGCCACTTGGCGGCCGTCCGGGCTGATTGCATAGTCCTCACGCCCGCCGAATGGTTTGCTGGGCAAGTCGCCGTCGACGCCGGAGGTTAAATTCACCGGCGTTCCGATCGCGAGTCCCGCATCGTCGAGTGCGATTGCAAACAGTTGCGAGCGACGGCCGTCGCTCCAAGTGTCCCAGTGACGGACGAAGATCTTGTCGTACAACACTCCGTGCGCTGCGCCGTGCGCGGCCGCATCCAGCCGCTGCTTGGTACATGCAAGGTCCGGACAATCGCGGTAGACCTCGAGGCTCACGAACACGCGATCCGCCTTCGGGGCGACGCGATACGAGCCGACATCGAGCGGCAGATTCGTGATCTGCAGCGCGGCGGCGCCCGGCGCTGCGCTGCCCGGCGGCTCGCCGCCCGGCGACTGGCGCCACACTTGGGTCGAGCCGCTGCGATTGGACAGGTAATAAATATACCGCCCATCCGCGCTCCATTCGGCCGAATTCGAGTTCGCGGCCAGATCCGTGAGCCGCACGGCCGGCGAACTTCGTTTGCGGGTCTCGATCAGCCAGATGGCGGTACGCCCCTTGTTTGCCTCCATGTCCGTGCTGCGCAGGGTATAGACGACCCGCTTGCCGTCGGGGGATACCGCAAGTTCCGAGATGCGATCGAGGCGGACCAAATCCTGCACGCTGAAAGGCTGGGTCGGCTGCGGCGCGGGAACGCGCGTCGCTGCCTGTGTGCTTGTCGGCGCGGCAGCGCCGCCCGCGAGTAGCGCGAGAGCTACGGTTAACTGAACGGCGCGCATTGCGAAATCCTCCCCGCGGGGTACGTCATTGCCCATTGTAGCCTCCCCAGGGCACTATCCGTCTTACCCCTCCATTTCGGCGAGGATGAAACCTTTATGACGACCGTACCGCGAGTCATCAGCTTCGATTTGGATGACACGTTGTGGCCGGTGGCGCCCGTCATTGCCGCAGCGGAGAAGACCCTGTTCGCTTGGCTGCAGGCGCGCTACCCGCAAGCGGTGCGGGGACATAGCGTCGAATCGATGCGGGCCCTGCGCGCGCGCATCGCCGTGCAATTTCCGGAGCGCAGCCACGACCTGACGTTCTTGCGCCGCCGTGCGCTCGCCGTGCAATTCGGCGCGACCGGCGTCGGCGCGGCCGACTGCGCGATCTCGCCGGTCGATGAGGCGCTGGAAGTCTTCCTCGCCGAGCGCAATCGCGTCGAATTCTACGCCGACGTGCGTCCGTCCCTGATGCGACTGCGCACCCGCTATCGCTTGTTCGCCGTGAGCAATGGCAACGCCGATTTGCAACGCTGCGGCATCGCCGACCTTTTCGACGGTCATGTCACGGCCATCGCGGCGGGCGCGGCCAAACCCGACGCCCGCATATTTGCGGCGCTCGAGCGCATGGCCGGAGTGAGCGCCGAGGAAGTGCTGCACATCGGCGATGATCCGCTGACGGACGTCGTGGGCGCGAGGCAGGCGGGCATGCAGACAGTGTGGCTCAACCGCGATTCGCGCCCTTGGCCGGTAGCGCTCGCGCCGCCGGCGCGCACCATCTCGACGCTCGCCGAGATTTATTAGCACCGCAATGATGCATGCGCCGTTAGCAGCCTCCGGTGCCGGTTGCTGATACGAAAAAACCCGAAAATATAAGCAATTTCCTACTACGGTTCGCAATTTTTCCACTTCACTTGGCGTGTCCATTGTCGATAGGATGGTGGCGTGTTAAGTCAAGGGCGCCAAGCATGCAAGCTATGTCCGATAGATCACTTGTAGCCGTCAGTTCCCTGCGCGAGTTTTTTCGTGACGCGTTTCACGCGGCGAGCGAGCGCCAGCAACTCGACATCGACGAGCAGGCGGAACAGTACGTCGTCAACCTTCTCACGATGTTCTCGCGGGCCGATGCGCTGTACGAGAAGACTCCCGACGGTCTGCGCATCAAGCCGCTGGCACATATGCTGGCCGAAGCGCTCGATGCGCCCAGCGCGGCGGCGCGCCAGCGCGGGTTGCAGCGGCTGGGGGACGTCTCGCTGTTCATCGCAGGATTCTTCGCCCGCAGCTTCGCGCGCAAATTGATCGACATCGACTATCACATCGCGATGGGCGGCAACGCGTACAGCTCTCTGGCGGACACCATGCAGCGCTCCATTTCCGGCCGCAGCATCGCGGCCACCTACGTGCAGCTCGCCCAGAAATTTCAACTCCTCGTGGACGCGCTCAACGAGGTCAGCGAGATGTCGTACTGCCATTCGGATGCGGACATTTTGCGGCTCTACGAAATTTGGATGAAGACCGGCAGCAAGCGCGCTCATGGCCTGCTCAGCCGCCTGGGCGTGCAGCCGGTCAAGCAAGGCAGCTTGCGTCAGCCGCATTGAGCTGTATGGTGCTGCGAGGCTTGCAGTCGCTTCTGAGCCGTCTCTACGACGTGAACCTTGATTACGACGTGTACGACTTCTTGGTCACTGACCGCCGCGCACTCGCGGGCGTGACCCCGCACAACGATCGGCGAGCGCCGGACGAGGAGCTGCTGCTGGCGGAGACCACCGAAGGCGCCGGAGTGGCGCTGTACATCGACCCTTGCGTATTGCGGCGCCTGGAGCAGGCAGATCCGTTGGGCGCCTTGACGGAGGGCAATCTGGCCGATTACTGCACGGCGCTCGAGGGCGTCAGTCATTTCGTCTATTCGACCTGGCGGCTGGAATGCGACGCGCCGGTATCGCTGCTCGAGCTCGAAACCCAGGCGGAGGTCGACAAATATGCGGCCACCGTATTTCTGGTCGCCGATCAGCAGGGCGGCGGTTATCCTGCGCAGGTGCATCCGCGCCTGTTCGATCGAGTCGACTTCGATGCGCGTCTCGAGCCGGAACAGTATGACCGCTATCGGACCGCGCACCGCTGTGCCGCGAACTATTGCAGGCGGCTGGAAAGCCGGTTCGTGAGCCGGGGCAAGGCTCAAGTCGAGGCCTTGGTGCGCGAGCTGCGCAAATTCTATCGTTTGGGAAGCACGGCGAAGCTCCGATACGCTCAATCGTGAGCGCGGCCAAGCCTTCGCGCGACGCGGCGCTGTCCTTCAGGCGACGCGGCTACTCGTCGTCGCGGTTGCTCGTGGCCTGCTTCTTGAGCTTGAGCCACTCTTCCAATTTTTTGAGATCCTTCTTGCGCGGCGCTTCCGCCTTGCCGAGCTTGCCGCTGTCGTAGGGGTTATACCCTTTCACCGTGCCGTATGGGTTCGACTTGACTTGGTCGAACGGCGTCGGCGCATCGTCGGCGAGCGACAGTGCCGGATTTTCGAGCTTTTGCAGGCGCTCGGTCGACACGTCGCGGCCGAAGGCGCCCGTGGCGACCGCCCACTCCCAAACCGCGTTGCCGCGGTCATCGAATTGCACGCGGCCCGTCTTCTTCGGTTCCGCCGGCGCATTGTTCGCCGCCGGCTTGGCCGGCCCGGAGCGGCCGGTCTTCGGGATCTGCCTCGAGTTATCTCTGCTCATGCTACCTTTTTAGGCATTGGCACGGACAAGTCAACTGCGAGATGACTGAAACTTGCAGGGCATCACAGTTGTGCCGGTAGCGCGTCACAGTTGCAGGTGATATTGCGCGCGCACCAGGCCCAACGCCGTTTTTCCGTCGTTCCATTCGCCTCGCAACACGCGCCCGACCGCGTCGCTCAGCGGCATCCACTGCAGCTCCAATTCTTCGTCGACGTCCGGCGACGGAGTCCCCACATCGAGTTCGCGCGCCAGGTACATGTGAATCACTTCAGTAAAAATTCCCGCTGCGGGAATGTACAACCCAAGGGGAGTCCAACGCCGCGCCGCCAAGCCGGTCTCCTCGGCGAGCTCGCGCACAGCGCACACCTGCGGAGCTTCTCCGCTGTCGAGCTTGCCGGCGGGAATCTCCCACAAGAAATCCGCAATGCCGTGCCGATATTGGCGCACCAGGCAAACGCGGTCCGCGCCGTCCACCGCGACGACCGCGGCGGCGCCGGGATGGCGGACGAAGTCTATCTCGTGTTCGGCGCCATTCGCGTATCTCAGCAGTTCGCTGGATACGTCGATGATGCGGCCTCGATAAATGCGGTTGCTGGCGATCGTCGTTGGTTTCAACATGTTGGCCCTTTTTATTACGATGGCGAAAATGGCAGATCTCATTCTGAACGACACCGGCGCCCGAGCTGCGCAAATCTGGTGTTGCGCCGAGCCGCAGGAAATTGTGCGTCGCTTCACATCGCGCCGGCGGCACGCAGGCCATCTGGAGGAGGAGCTGGCAAGCCGGGAGCTCGATGCCGCTGCGAGACAGCCGGCGGCGTTTATGGAGGTGGCGGGCCCGCACTGGATCTATCGCAGCGGCTCACCCCACGGCTCACGCAGAGCTCCTGGAGGGCTTGAAAAGCTGGCGCCTGTGACCTGTCTCCACGCGCGTGCGCCCCTAAGTGCGCGATCCTCGATACGCGAAATACTGTAACGTAACGCATCTGGATATCCATACAGTTCAGCGGTATAGTTTTTTCTATGATGAAAGCCAAGACGACAACGGCGTTCGATACGCTCAATCCCGCACAGCGCCGCGCAGCCACGTTCGGTACGCCTGCGAAGGACAAGGGCATCACCGCGGGCCCTTTGCTGATCTTGGCGGGCGCCGGCACCGGCAAAACCAATGCTCTGGCGCATCGCACCGCCCACTTGGTACTGAACGGCGTCGATCCGGCGCGCATTCTCATGCTGACGTTCACGCGGCGCGCGGCACAAGAAATGATTCGCCGCACGCAGACCATCGTCTCGGCGGTTCTCGCCGACCGCGGCAAGCTGGGCGACCGCAGCGTGCTGACTCGCTTGCTGTGGTCGGGCACCTTTCATTCCGTGGGCAATCGGATACTGCGTCAGTTCGCCAAACATCTGGGATTGGATCCGAGCTACACGGTGCTCGACCGTGCCGATGCGGCCGACTTCATGGATGTGATTCGCCACGAGCTCGGTTTTTCGAACAAGGACAAACGCTTTCCGCGCAAGGATACCTGTCTCGCGATTTACAGCTACCGGGTCAATACCCGGCTCTCGCTCAAACAGACGATCGAGGAGCAATTTCCATGGGTCAGCGAGTGGGAACAGGACCTGACCCGCGTGTACCGCGAATATGTCGGCCGCAAGCAAAAGAACAACGTGCTGGATTTCGACGATCTACTGCTCTACTGGCACGTGATGATGCAAAACCCGGCACTTGCGCAGAATCTGTCCAACAATTTCGATCACGTGCTCGTCGATGAATACCAGGACACCAGCGCCTTGCAGGGTGAGATCATTCAAGCGCTGAAGCCCGACGGGAACGGCGTCACCGTGGTCGGCGACGACGCGCAAGCCATCTATTCGTTTCGCGCCGCGGCGGTCGAAAATATCCTGGGGTTCGCGGATCGGTACAAGCCAAAGGCCGAGATCGTGGTCCTGGCGCAGAATTATCGCTCGACGCAGCAGGTACTGGACTGCGCCAACGCGCTCATGTCGGAAGGCGCGCGTCAGCACCGCAAGACGTTGCTGGGAACCCGCCAAGCCACTCAGAAGCCGTTTTACGTCACGTTGGATGACGCCGCAGGGCAAGCGGAATACATCGTCAACAAGATTCTGGCGACGCGCGAAATCGGCGGCTCATTGAGGCGCCATGCGATACTGTTTCGCAGCTCGCATCACAGCGATGTGCTCGAAGTCGAAATGACCAAGCGCAACATTCCGTACGTGAAGTACGGGGGCCTCAAGTTTCTCGAGGCCGCGCACATCAAGGACATGCTGTCGGTGCTGCGCTGGATCGACAATCCGCGCAACGCCGTCGCGGGGTTCCGTGTCTTGAAACTCGTGCCCGGTTTCGGTCCCGCCCACGCCAAAAAGGCGCTCGAGTATTTCGAAGCGCAGGGCTTCAGCGTCAAGAGTCTGGCTGCCTTCGATGCACCCCAGCCGGTGAAAATGGACTGGAAGCGATTCTGTGTAGTGCTGGAAAAGCTTGCCGACCCGAGCACACCCTGGCCGGGTCAGGTCGGCTTGGTGCGCGAATGGTACAAGCCGCAGCTGGAGCGAATTTACGATGCTGCATTCAGTCGCACCGGCGATCTCGAACAGCTCGAGCAATTGTCGACGCAACATTCCAGCCGGGAGCGATTTCTCACCGAGCTCACCTTGGACCCGCCGGCGCTCACCAGCGATCAGTCGGGAGCCGGCTCCAAGGATGAGGACTACGTGATCCTGTCGACGATCCATTCAGCGAAGGGCCAGGAGTGGGACATCGTCTATATCCTGAATGTAGCCGACGGTAATTTCCCGTCGGAATATTCCACGGGCAAACCGGAGATGATCGAGGAAGAGCGGCGCTTGCTGTACGTCGCGATGACCCGCGCGCGCAACGAGCTGCATTTGTGCGCACCGCTCAGATACTCGGTTACGCAACAAGCCAAGGACGGCGATGCGCACATCTACGGCGCCAAGAGCAGATTCATGACCGACAAGGTCCTGGATTGTTTCGAGCGCATCACTTACCGCAGCCTGCACGGCGCCGAAAGCTTGCGTGCGGGCGAGCCGGTCGGAGTGCGTGCGGGTGAGCCGGCGACGGTGGATGTCGTCGCACAGCTCAAAGAGATGTGGTGAGCGAGCACGCTCTCGCGTAGGCCCCCGCTCCTCCTCGGTGTCCTTACTATCCAGGCGGCGCCGACCAACCGGTGGCCGATCAGCGTCGACTTACCCGAATCGACTTACCAGCGGCGCTGGCCGCCGCCGCCGCCGCCGCCGCCGCCTGCCGGCTTCGATCGCGGCGCCCGTTCCTGGGCCTCGTTCACGCGCAGCGGGCGGCCGCCCATCTGGAAGCCGTTCGTCTGCTGAATCGCGTTTTGCGCTTCACTGGCCGCCATGTCAACGAACGCAAAGCCGCGCGGGCGGCCGGTTTCGCGATCGTTGATGAGTTTGACTGATTCGACCTTGCCGTAGCGCTCGAACAGGCTACGCACTTCGTCTTCGGTCGCGGTGAACGGCAGGTTGCCAACGTAGATCGTCGTCATTCAACTAGTCTCACTACAGTGCGCGCAATGCGCGGCAAAGATTTCCGCTCGCGCGCGGTTTCACTCTGCAGACAACACCGTCGGTGCCGCAACGGCGTCGCCCGTACCTTCGGTCGCGCACTTGAGCCATTTCGATGCCAGGGGACGACCTACGATCCGATGCTACGCCAGGGGATTATTGTTGGCAAACGCAAGAATTATGACGATCCGACGGAGCTACTCGACCTCGAGGTACGCGTAGCCGTTGAGCTCGTTCTCGTAAAAGCGCTTCACCGCCTGCGCCTCGGCGAGCGACATCCGGCCCTCCTGTATGGCCCGTTCACAGTCCCGCGCGATACCCGGATACAGCTCATCGGTGTCGTATTCCATGTATTCCAACACCTTGTTGGCGGTGTCCCCTTTGACGATTTCCTCGATCCACCAGCCGCCCCCCTCCTGGAGCCGGATATGGACCACATGGGTGTCGCCGAACAGGTTATGCAGATCCCCGAGGGTCTCTTGGTAGGCGCCGACCAAAAAGGCCGCCAAATAGTAGGGCTCACCCGCGATGAGTTCATGCACCTCAAGGGTGCGCTTGGTGATGCGCGGATTGACGAAGCGGTCGATTTTTCCGTCCGAGTCGCAGGTGATGTCGGCGAGCACCGCATTGCGGGACGGCCGCTCGCTCAAACGTTGAATCGGCATGATGGGAAAGACCTGGCCGATGGCCCAGCTGTCCGGCAGGGACTGGAACACCGAAAAGTTGCAGAAATAGATGTCGCTCAGCATGTCTTCGAGGTTTTCCAACTCCTCGGGAACGCGGTCGAGCTTGCGGCAGTAGTCGCGAATCTTGGTGCAAGTCGCCCAATAGAGCTTCTCCGCCAGACCGCGGAATTCGAGGCTCAAATAGCCCAAGTTGAACATCTGCAGCGCCTGCTCGCGCGCCTGCAGCGCATCGTGGTAACACTCAACCAGCCGGCGCTCGTTCACGGAGCGGTAACTGTCGAACAAATCACGCACCGGCTGCGGCAGTTCTTGCCGGCCGCGATAGTCATCTTCCGGCCGCCCCGATACCTTGAATTGGTCGAGTTTAGAGGTACCCAGGATGTCGAACACCAGCACACTGTGATGCGCGGCGATCGCGCGGCCTGATTCGCTCACGATCATGGGATGCGGCACGTCGCGGGCATCGCAGACGCTTTTGATGCGATACACCACGTCGCTGGCGTATTCATTCAGCGTGTAGTTCATCGACGACTCGTAGTTGGTGCCGCTGCCGTCGTAATCGACGCCCAAGCCGCCGCCGATATCGATGTACTGCAGGCCCGCGCCCATGATCTTGAGCTCCGCATACACGTGTGCGAGCTCGTTGATGGCGTCCTTCACGCGCCGGATGTCCTGCAGCTGACTGCCGGGATGGCAGTGCACGAGCTGCAGACAGTCGAGCATGTTGCGCTCCTTCAAGAGTGCATACAGGTCGAGAATCTCGCTGATGAATAACCCGAACTTGGATTTCTCGCCGGCCGATTCCCGCCAGCGGCCGGCCCCTTCGCTGGCGAGCTTCACGCGCACGCCGATCTTCGGACGCACCGCATAGTGTTCCGCATGCTTGAGAATCAAATGGATTTCTTCGTAATTCTCCACCACCGGAATGATCGTTCGGCCGAGCTTGGTGGCGAGAATGACCGCTTCGATGTAGCTGTCGTCCTTGAAGCCGTTGCACACCACGATGCGGTCCGGTGCATCCTCCGTAATGGACATGACGGCGAGCAGCTCGGGCTTGGAACCGACCTCGAGTCCGAAGCCAAATTCCTTCCCGTAGCGGTAGACCTCCTCGACGACCAGACGCTGCTGATTGACCTTGATCGGAAATACCGCGGCGTAGCGGTTGCGGTATTCATTTTCCGCAATGGCCGTGCCGAACGCGTCCGCGAGATGGCGCAGGCGGTGTGCGAGGATGTCGGAAAAGCGAATGACCACGGGCGTGTGCAAGTCGCGCGCCTTCAGTCCCTGCACGACTTCGTACAGATCGATTTCGCGGCCCGGGTCCATGCTGGGCCGGATCACCATATGCCCTTCGGCGTTGATCGAAAAGTAGCCCTTGCCCCAGGCCTCGACCTGGTACAAATCGAGCGATTCTTCGATCTTCCACAGGTGATTGGTGGACAGCAGCTTGGCGGGCGTGTTCATGTGCGCGCACCATAGCAAATTGGGGCCGCATGTAAATGACGGCCGACACAGTTGCCGGCAGCGTCGAGCCGAAGACGCCGGAGCTCGGGGGGGCGCGCAGCCGGGGCGCCGAGCCCGGGGCGCCGAGCCCGGGATGCGCAGGGGCGCGGCGCCGGATCGGGGCGCGTAGGGCGCGGCCTCTACGAGCCGCGTGCGACGGGACGCCTGGGATCGCGAATCCATTCGCTCCATGAGCCGGCGTAGAGTTTGGCGCCGCTCAAGCCCGCCAGTTCCAGCGCGAGCACGTTGTGGCAGGCGGTGACGCCCGACCCGCACATGGCGATGACGTTGCCGGGGGCAATACCGGCGAGCCGTTCCTGCCAGCGGCGCTTGAGCTCCGCCGGAGGCAAAAAATGTCCGTCCGCTCCCAAGTTGGCGCCGAAGGGATGATTGACCGCACCGGGCACGTGGCCGGCCACGGGGTCCAACGGTTCGAGGGCGCCGGCAAAGCGCTCCGCCGCGCGCGCATCCACGAGCAAACGCTGCGGGTCCCTGAGCGCTTCGATCAGCTCGCTGGTGGTGAGTACGGCGTCGTGGCGGACCCGCGGAGTGAGCCGCTCGGAACGAAGCACAGGGGGGGCGGATGGCTCGCCGGACTCGAGGGCACCGCCGCCGCCGACCCAGGCCTGGAAGCCGCCGTCGAGGACCGCGACTTTGGGTTGCCCCAACCAGCGCAGCAGCCACCAGGCTCGCGCGGCAAATGCGCCATTGGCTTCATCATAGGCAATCACCTGAGTGGCATCGCCGACGCCGAGCGCACCCAACCGGGCGGCAAGTCGATCGGGCGCAGGCAGCGGGTGGCGGCCACTGCCTGCCGACACCGGCGCCGACAAGTCACGGTTCAAATCAGCGTACCGCGCCGTCGGAATGTGCTCCCGCAGATAGGCCTGCTTGCCGGCATCCGGCGCCGCAAGATCGAAACGGCAATCGAGGACCGCAACCGCCGGATTGCCGATCAGCGCTTCGAGAGAGGGAACATCAATTGTGGTCGTAAAATCCATGTTTGGAGCTTAACGCGATGCCGGCTCAACTGCATCCGTTACAATCGACGTCCATGGCACTCACTCTTTACTGGGGCAGCGGCAGTCCGTTCTCATGGCGGGTGTTGTTGGCGCTCGAACACAAGCGACTGCCCTATGAGTCGCATCTCCTGCACTTCGACAAACAAGAGCATCAGTCGCCGCAGATGCTGAAACTGAATCCGCGGGGCCGGCTTCCGGTGTTGAAAGACGGCGATTATGTCGTGTTCGAATCGGTCGCCGTTCTCTACTACCTCGATGTGAAATATCCGCACTCGCCGATCTTCGGCACGAGTCCCGAAGAGGCCGGCGTCATCATGCGCGTGATCTGCGAATTTCAGGCCTACGCCGAACCGTCTCTTTTGAGGATCGTGAACGCCATATTCGAAGGCACGGTGGCCGATGCAATCGACGAGCTGACGGACGCGATGCACGTCGTCGCGCGCGAGGCGCGCACGATCGAAGGACGTTTGAGCAAGGAGCATTGGATCGTCGGCGCAAACTATTCCGCCACCGACATGGTGATTTTCCCCTGGCTCCAGCTTCTGCGACGCGCCTTGGACAAGAGTGCGGCCGCCGAACTGAGGAAGCGCTTTCTGCCGATGGAAAGCAACTATCCAGCGTTGGGGCGCTGGATCCGGCGCATCGAATCGCTTCCCGGCTACGAGCGTACCTACCCGCCGCATTGGCGTGAGAAACCGGCTCAGGAGCCTATCTGAGCATTCCGCGGCTCACGTGGAATACTCAGACAGGCTCCAAGGACCTCGCCGGGTTAAACTCCAGCGTTCAAGCAAAATAGGAAAAATGATGAGCAACCACGAAGTGCACGTGAAATTTCCGGGCAGGATCGTATTGGTGGGTTTTGGCAGCATCGGACAAGGAGTCTTGCCGCTGATCTTGCGTCACATAGGCACTTCGGCAGAGCGCATTACCATCGTGACCGCCGAGGACACCGGCCGCGCCGAAGCGGTGAGTTTCGGCGTCAAATTCGTCAAGACGGCTCTGACCCGCGACAATTACCGCCAAACGCTGCTGCCTTTGCTGGGCGCCGGAGATTTTTTGCTGAATTTATCGGTCGACGTTTCGAGCGTTGCGCTGATACAGCTCGCGCGCGAGCGCGGTGCGCTATACCTCGATACCTGCATCGAGCCGTGGGCCGGCGGCTACTTCGATCCGAAGCTCACCGTCGAGACGCGCAGCAACTACATCATGCGCTTGGAGGTGCTTGCACTGCGCGATTCGGCCAGCGGCGCTCCGACGGCGGTGCTGACGCATGGAGCCAACCCCGGGTTGGTGTCGCACCTGGTAAAGCAAGCGCTGCTCAACATCGCCAAGGACTTGCGCGTGCAGGCCGGCAATCCCGCCGGCCGGGAGCAATGGGCCAAGCTTGCACAGAGCTTGGGCGTCAAGGTCATACACATCGCCGAGCGGGATACTCAGGTCGCCGACGTGCCGAAAAAATTGAATGAGTTCGTCAACACCTGGTCGGTGGACGGCTTCGTCAGCGAGGGCGCGCAGCCTGCCGAGCTCGGCTGGGGCACTCATGAAAAGCATTTTCCCGCGGACGGCGGCCGGCACCAGGCGGGATCGGGCTGTGCGATCTATTTGAATCGGCCCGGGGCCAGCACGCGCGTGCGGACCTGGACGCCCAAAGCGGGGCATTTTCACGGCTTATTGATCACACATTCCGAGGCCATTTCGATCGCGGACTACTACACCGTCCGGGAGGGCGAGCGCGTGGTGTACCGCCCGACGACGCACTACGCCTACCATCCCTGCGACAACGCCGTGTTGTCCGTTCACGAGTTTGCAGGGCGCAACTGGCATCTTCAGGACTCGAAGCGGATCATGCTCGATGAAATCACCGCCGGAATCGACGAGCTCGGCGTCCTGCTCGCCGGGCACCGCAAGAACGCATACTGGTACGGATCGCAGTTGTCGATCGATGAGGCGCGGAAACTCGCGCCCTACAACAGCGCGACCAGCCTGCAAGTCACCGCGGCGGCGCTTGCCGGGATGATCTGGGCGATGGAGAATCCACGGCGAGGCATCGTCGAGCCCGACGAGATGGATTACGAACGCCCTTTGAGCATCTGTATGCCCTATCTTGGCACCGTGGTCGGCGAGTATACGGACTGGACGCCGCTCCACCAGCGCGGCGAGCTGTTTGCCGAGGACCTCGATACGACCGACCCCTGGCAGTTCAGGAACATCCGGGTGGCGTGAGCGCCGATTCGCGGCGCGCCGTGGGAGCTTCAGGGACGAGGTCCATAGCTGATCGCGATCACCGTAAAGGTGTGCGCTCCGGCGGGTAGGTGGACCGTCACTTCATCGTCGAGGCGCTTGCCGAGCAAGCTGCGGCCGAGCGGCGAGTCCATACTAATGTATTCAGTCGCCATATCGAATTCATCCGGTCCGACCAGCCGGTACCAGCGCAGTGCGCCGCCTGCATCCTCAAGTTGTACCCAGGCGCCGAAATAAACTCGCCCGGGATCACGCTGGGCGCCCTCGGACTCGAGATCGACCACGACCATGCCCTCCAGGCGCTTGCGCAGGAAGCGCACGCGGCGGTCGATTTCGTGCAGGCGCTTCTTGCCGTAGATGTACTCGGCATTCTCCGAGCGATCGCCTTGCGCTGCAGCCTCGGCGACTGCGGCGGTGACCCGCGGCCGCTCGTTGTGCCACAGCTCATGCAATTCATCGCGCAGCCGCTTGGCTCCCTCAGGGGTAATGTACTTCGAGCCGGGCGGAGTGGGGGGGCGATACCTTGACACGGTGCAACAGCTTGCGTCTGATTTTAAAGACGTGAACCCGTTCTTGAGCTTGCGCGATCGACTGAGCGCTTGTTCACAGAATGCAATCGTCCAATGTCTCTAAGCTCTGCACCCATGAGCGCCAAATATTACACCCACTTCATCGCGCAGTCGGACGGTGCCATTGAGTACAGCGAGTATCGAGGCGTCGTGGAACTCCTCGGGCAGTCTGGATCCCTGCAAGGCAGCCGCGAGATCGCCAAAATGCTGGCGCGCAGTTTCGATCTCGAGGAGATGGACATCCAAGTGCTGCAGTGGCATCAGCTGCATTGAATCCCCTAGCGGGCTTTACTTCCCTTCATTGAAGTCCGCATCTCCGCCCCGAGCTCATCACTCGGGGCTTTTTTTACGTCGGTGGTACACTCCTTTCAACGCCCCCGCTTCGAGGGGTCATGGAGGGGATGAGCGATGCGTCCATTCGCTTTCTGCGTCAGTCTATTCGCGGGCTTGTTTTTGTCCGGCTGTGGCTACAACACGCTGCAGACGCAAGACGAGCAGGTCAAGGCGACGTGGTCGGAGGTGCTCAACCAATACCAGCGCCGTGCCGACCTCATCCCCAACCTGGTCAATACGGTCAAGGGATATGCGGCCCAAGAACAGCAGGTTCTGTTGGGCGTGACCCAGGCTCGAGCCAAAGTGGGCTCCATCCAAGCGACACCCGAGTTGGTCAACGATCCGCAAGCGTTCGCCAAGTTTCAGGCGGCGCAGGGCGAATTATCCAGCGCCCTGTCGCGTTTGCTGGTGGTCTCGGAGAACTATCCGCAGTTGAAATCCGACCAAAATTTTCGCGATTTGCAGGCGCAGCTCGAGGGCACGGAAAATCGGATCACGGTCGCGCGCAATCGCTACATCCGGGCGGTGCAGGACTACAACGTCACGGTGCGATCATTCCCCAGCAACTTGACGGCCATGATGTTCAGCTACAAGCCGAAGGCGAATTTCACGGTCGAGAACGAAGCGGTGATTTCCAAGCCCCCGACCGTGGATTTCTCGGGACCGCCCGCGGCCTCAGCCCCGGCCTCGCCGCCGCAACCACCGTCCGCCGCACCGGCGCATTAGGCTAGGCTCCCAGTGTTCGAGTGACTCAGCTACATCGCCTCGGTCGCGTCGCGGTAGGCGCGGTGGCGAGCCTCGCCGCGCTGCTCGCGAGTGCGGATGTCGCTGTGCCGCCGCTCACGGCACGGGTCATAGATCTCACGGGCACCCTGTCCGGCGCCGCGATCAATCGAATCGAGACCAAGCTTGCGGACTTGGAGGCAAAAAAAGGCAGCCAAATCGCCGTGCTGATGGTGCCGACGACGCAGCCGGAAGAGATCGAGCAATACGGCATTCGCGTGGCCGAGCAGTGGAAACTCGGACGCAAGGGGATCGACGACGGCGCGATATTGCTGGTGGCAAAGGAGGACCGGCGCGTGCGGATCGAGGTCGGTTACGGTTTGGAAGGCGCACTGCCCGACGCGATCGCGAACCGCATCATCGCTGAGACCGTCACGCCGCACTTCAAGCTGGGCGACTATGACGGCGGCGTCGAAGCCGGTGTCGATCAAATGATTGCCGTCGTCAACGGCGAGCCGTTGCCGGAGCCCGATACGAAGTGGGAGCACCACGGGAGCTTGATTAATCTGCTGCCGCTGCTGTTGGTCGTGGTGTTCGTCGGCGGCGGCTTGCTGAAGGCGATATTCGGGCGCTTGCTTGGTTCGATCGCCACGGGCGGCCTGGTCGGCGGCATCGCATGGCTCTTGAGCCATGTGCTCCCGATCGGCGCGGGTGCCGGCCTAATTGCGTTTCTGTTCGCGATGCTGCTGGGGTCGACGCGCGGCTGGTCGACGGGAAGCGGCGGGTGGGGCGGCTTCGGCGGCGGTCTGGGCGGGGGACTGGGCGGCTTCGGCGGCCGTGGTGGCGGGGGCGGCGGGTTCAGCGGCGGCGGCGGCGGTTTTGGAGGCGGCGGCGCCTCGGGGAGCTGGTGATGCAGCTCGCGCGCCTGGTGCGGCACGTTGCAGCGACGCATTGGCGCACCCGCATGCTGTTCCCGGCGCGCACGCTCGATGCCATTGAGCAAGCCATCGGACGCGCCGAACAGACGCATTCGGGTGAGATTCGTTTTGCCATCGAAACGTCTCTGACGCCCTGGCACGTCTTGAGCGAAGTCGCGCCGCGCGCCCGCGCGCTCGAGGTATTCGCTCACCTGAGGGTGTGGGACACCGCGTGCAATAACGGCGTGCTGATCTATGTGCTGCTCGCCGATCGCACCGTGGACATTGTCGCCGACCGGGGTTTCGCGGGCCGGGTCGCTCAGTCTGAGTGGGAGGCGGTGTGCCGGCTGATGGAAGAGCATTTCCGCGCCGGACGCTTTGAAGCCGGATCGATGGCCGGGGTGGACGCCATCGGCACGCTCCTGGCGCGCCACTTTCCGCCGGGCGTCGGCACGCCGGGAGGCGCCGCGTCGCCAGGCACCGCTGCGCTCGGCGTCGGCACGCCGGACACCGCTTCGCCCGGCTCTTCGAGCAACCAATTGCCTGATCGACCGACTTTGCTGTAGATAGGGCCAATGATTCCCTATCTCGTGAACGCTTCGCGCCGGCGCATGGTCGTGGTTTTGGCCTTGGGCGTCTGTGCCGCCGGTTGTTCGCTGTTTCGACCGGTGCCGCCGCCGCCGCCGCCGCCGCCGCCGGTCGAGGCGCCGCCCATAGCTCCCGAATTGCCCAAGCCGACGGCCACTCATAAGTTCGAAATCGACCCAAACAACGGCGATGTCGTGGGCCACGTGCAAAGGACCATCATCGGCAAGGAGGACACGCTGCCGGACATCGCGCGCCGTTTCGATGTGGGCTACGAGGAAATACTGCTGGCGAATCCCGGTGTGGACCCGTGGCTGCCCGGCGTGGGGCGCGAGGTCGTCGTTCCCACGCAGTTCGTGCTCCCGGAGGCGCCCCGCGCGGGCGTCGTGATCAATGTGGCTGCCATGCGCATCTTTTACTATCCGCCGCACAAGAAGGGTGAGCCGCTGACCGTCTACACGCACCCGCTCGGAATCGGCAGGGTGGGTTGGAAGACTCCGGAGGGCACGACGAAGATCGTCGGCCGTGAAAAGGACCCCGTGTGGGTCGTGCCAAAGTCGGTGCGGGACGAACATGCCGCGGACGGCGACATGCTGCCCGACAAGGTGCCGCCGGGCCCCGATAATCCCTTGGGTCAGTATGCGTTCCGGCTGGGCTGGCCCAGCTATTTGATCCACGGCACCAACAAACCCTACGGCGTCGGCATGCGCTCCAGTCACGGCTGCATGCGCCTGTACCCGGAAGACATCGCCGTGTTTTACGATTTGATCCCGATCGGCACCAAGGTCACCGTCGTCAACCAACCGTACTTGTTCGGCTGGCGCGACGGCGCGCTGTACTTTCAAGCCTACGCCGTGATGGAAGACGATTCGCGCGATTGGGACAAGAACCGCAAGCGCCTGCTCGCCAATCTCTTGGCTCCCAAATTGCGGCAGAAAATCGCGGCACACGACAAGGATATCGACTGGCAGCGAGTCGGCGATCTGGCGCACGCGCCGCGCGCGGTACCGGTGCCGGTCACCGGCGGCCGCGATGGGCTGGACGCGGTGCTCGCGCAATCCGTGCTGGTCGAGAACACGTTGCCGGAGGGCTCCAACTGGGACGGCAAGTCGGGTCTGCTGGTCGACGAGAAGACGTTTAACGATCTCGTCAGCGGCCGGGTCAGTGCGCCGCCGGTGTCGCAGTCGCCAGCGGCCGCGCATTAGACGCATGAATTCATTGCTGCGCTGCTGCGCTGCGGGCCTGATGCTCGCCTGTCTGAGCCGGGCCGCGGCCGGTGCCGAGGCCGCTGCTGCCGCTACGGATCTGGCGCCGCTTCAACCCGGCCTCGACTATCACTCCTTCGCCAACGTCGAGCAGTTTCGCGTCACGCATTTGGAATTGGATTTACGGGTCGATTTCACGAACAAAGTGCTGTTCGGCTCTGTCGCACTCGAAATCAAGCGGCTCGACCCTCGCGCCACCGACCTGGTGCTCGACACGCGCGAGCTCGACGTCCGGGATGTCGAGGAGAAGGCGGCGAATGTCCTCGGCGCCACCGCGAAGAGCCAGACGACGTGGGTGAGCCGACCGTTTCATTTCGACAAATCGGACCCCATTCTGGGGAGCCCGCTGGTCATTGAATTGGCGCCCTCGTCGAAAAAGACGACGGAATTGATCAGGATCGATTACATCACCGCGCCGACCGCGCCGGCGCTGCAATGGCTCACCGAAAAGCAAACGCCCGGCAGGCACAAGGACTTCTTGTACACGCAGTCCGAGCCCATCGGCGCGCGCAGCTGGATCCCGCTGCAGGACACCCCGCAAGTGCGCGCCACCTACACCGCCCATATCCATACCCCGTCCAATTTGCTCGCCGTCATGAGCGCCAAGAACGATCCGAAGGCGAAACGCAATGGGGAATATACGTTCGACATGCCGGAGGCGATCCCATCCTATCTGATCGCCTTGGCCGTCGGCGACCTGCGCTTCACGCAAGTCGGACCGCGCACCGGTGTGTATGCGGAAAGGTCGCTCCTGTCGGCCGCCGCCAAGGAGTTCGCCGACACCGAAGCGATGATTCGCGTGGGTGAGAAACTGTTCGGACCGTATCGCTGGGAGCGGTATGACGTCGTGGTGGTGCCGCCGAGCTTTCCCATCGGCGGCATGGAGAATCCGCGGTTGTCGTTCATCTCCTCGACGGCCATCGCCGGGGACAAGAGTCTCGTGTCGATCATCGCGCGCCTCCTGGCGCACTCCTGGTCTGGAAACCTGGTGAGCAACGCGACGTGGCGCGATCAGTGGCTCAATGAAGGATTCAGCGATTATTTGGCGAGCCGCATCATGAGCGAGGTGTACGGCGAGCGGCGCGAAGCGATGGAGCGGGTGCTGGCCTTGACATCCTTGCGGGACAACCTCGCCGAGCTCAAGCCCAAGGATCAGGTGCTGGCGATCGACCTACGCGATTGCGATCCAGGCGCCGTATTGAGCGACGTGCCCTACGAAAAAGGCCGGCTGTTCCTGACTTTTCTCGACGCCAAATTCGGCCGCGAACGCTTTGATGCTTTCTTGCGCGGCTATTTCGATCATTTTGCGTTCAAGAGCATCTCCACGGAGCAATTCATCGCCTACCTCAAGGACAATCTGCTCGATCGCTTTCCCGGCATCGTCACCCGCGATCAGGTCATGGAGTGGGTGATGGCGCCCGGCATCCGGGCCGATGCGGTGTTGCCATCGACCGACGCCTTCCAGCCGGTGGATGACGCGCGCAGCGTCTGGCTCGCAGGCAAGCTCCCGGCCAAGAAGCTCGAGACCCGCGGTTGGGTGACGGCGCAATGGCTGTATTTCCTCAACAACATGCCCGCCACGCTGCGTAAGGAGCAGCTCGCGGACCTCGATGGCGCGTTCGGCTTTACCCGCAGCGGCAATGCGGAAGTGTCCGAAAGTTGGTTCATGCTGGTGATTCGCAACGGCTACAGCCCAAGTTTTCCACGCCTCGAGGAATACTTGAAGACGGTCGGCCGCCGCAAGCTCATCACCCCCCTGTACCAGGAGCTGATGAAAACACCCGCCGGCGCCGCGATGGCGAAACGAGTGTATGCGCTTGCGCGTTCCAATTATCATCCGCAAACCGTCGCGGCCATCGAACCGATCGTCAATCCTTCTTCCGAGACGCACGATGACGAGTGAGTGGATGAAAGTGATGCTCGAGGAGATCGCGCGCAAGAAAGCGGATGCAGAGCAGGCGCAAATCGAACAGCGCCGTCGCAGCGAAGAGCAGGCCGCACAGCCGCCGCCCGCCAACGGTCCGCCCAAAGGATGATCCCGCTCAAGGATGACGCGCCCTCCATGCTCAAGCCGTATGTCACGGTCTCCTTGATCGCGATGTGCTGGGCCGTGTTCTTGTGGCAGCGTACCTTGGACTCGGATGCGGGTCGTCAAGTCGTTGATGCCCTCGGCGCAATTCCCGCGGTGTTGTTGACGGATGCACGCCTGCTGCACGAGTTGCAATGGGTGCGCCGTTACGGAACGCTGTTCACCTGCGTGTTCTTGCATGGCGGCTGGATGCATTTGCTCGGCGCCAAGTTGTGCTAAAGTTCGTTCGAGGGCGCTCCTCGAGGAAATATTTCGTGACGCCGATCAGCTCAGGCCTCCTGGTACAAGAAGAACGAGGCCCTGACCATACCATTGCACGCTTGGGCACAGCGCGTACCGCGTTCGTCGGGCGCACGCTGCGCGGCCCCGTGAACCGGCCGGTTCTTCTCAAGAATTTCGCGGAATTCCAACATATCTTTGGCGGCCTATGGCAGCCGAGTCCGCTTGGCTATGCGGTGGAGCATTTCTTCGACAACGGCGGGCGCGAGGCGCTCGTCGTTCGTGTGGTCAACGGCGCGCGCTCGGCGACTCTGACGTTGAACGCCGGCGGCGCCAAGATGACGCTGCGGGCGGTGAGTCCGGGAACGCGGGAATTCCTGCGCGCCAGCGTCGATTATGACAACGTTCCCGCCGATGATGGCTTGCGATTCAATCTCACGGTGCAGCGCGTGCGCGTTCAGGGCGGCAGCCACGTCGAAGATCAGGAAATATTTCCGCTCTTGTCGGTCGCGCCGGACGATGAGCGATACGTCGCGAGGGCCCTTGAGCGTTCGGAGCTGATTCAACTCTTCGGCGACGTGCCGACTCAGCGGCCCGATCGCACGACGGACGCGGCGGGCGGATGCACGGCCGCCTACGTGAGCTCCAATGCGGATGGCGACGATGGCGCCCCTCTGACCGACTATGACGTGATCGGCTCCGAGATCGACCGGACCGGTCTTTTTGCTCTAAACGGTGCCGACTATTTCAACTTTCTGTGCATCCCGCCGCTGTCGCGGGAACGGGACGCGGGGCCGTGCACCTTGCTGGTGGCGGTGCGATATTGCAAGGAGCGCCGTGCGCTCTTGATCGTCGATCCGCCGTCACAGTGGCACACGGCGGATGATGCGCTGCGCGCGCTGCGCGAGTGGCATATTTCGAGCGAAAACGCGTTGATGTATTTCCCGCGCATCTTGGCGCACGACAAACTGCGTGGCCATTTCGAAGCTTTTGCACCGTGCGGGGCCGTCGCGGGCATGCTGGCGCGAACCGACGAAACGTGGCCGGTGTGGGGTCCGGCAAACCTCGAGGAAGCCGTGCTGCGCCCCGGGTATCGTCCGGCATGCCTGGTCTCCGAGGACCGGCGCATGCGGCTTGCGCTGCGCGGCGTCAACACGCTTCAAGCGGTTCGTTCCGTGACGCGCATCGGCGTCAAACCGCGCACCCTGGCGGCAGGCGCCGCCGGCGCTGCGGACTGGCAGAGCCTTGCTGCGCGGCGCCTGGCGCTGTTCATCGTCAACTGCATCGAAAGCGGCACCCGCTGGGTGCTCACGGTCGAGCCGCATGCGGATGTCGCCGAGGTTGCCGCGACTCAGGTACGGAGTTTCTTCGAGCAGCTGTACGAAGCGGGGGCGTTTGCGGCGCGCCGCAGGGAGGAAGCATTTTTCGTCGCATGCGATCGGCGCTTCAACGCACCGGACAGCGCACACTCGAACGAATTTCGACTGCTGATCGGCTTCGCCGCCGCGCGGCGCATGGAATTTCACGGCTTCCGAATTTCTCACTCGGCATCGGGCAGTAAAGTGCAGCCCGTGAGTCTCAATCGTTCGATTCTTGCCGAGTACTGCCCGGAGGAACTCGAGTGGGTGGACAAATTGGCTAGCCAGCTCAAGCCGTAACCTTCAAGCGTCTTTCGATCTCCCTCGCCAGCGAACTCGTTGCCGGTCTATTGTCGGCGGGCGCCGCCAGTCGCGGCAAGTCAGGCAACTCCTCGAGGGCGCGGCGCGCATACTCATAACCTGCCTCGATTGCCCGATCGAAAGCGTGCCAATTGAGCAGGTCAATGTTCGCAAGCGGCGGCTTCAGCACGACATCGGCCAGGGTCCGCTGCGCGGCGGCGCCCGATACGCTGTTGACCATGCCGGCATGCATCAGGATCTGGAAAATATTGATGCGCCGTTTGCCGCTGCGGCTGCGCGCGAAGAATTTCCACAGCGGCGGGCCGTCGGCCGCACCGGTGCCGGCGGAAAAACTGTAATCGGCGCCGGCGTCGCTGCCGATCACGAGGCCGGGCGCGTGGCGCTGCATGATGTCGACCGGGAGATTGTTGATCGCGGCGCCGTCGACCAGCACCTCCTCGCCCCGAAACACCGGCGGCATGACGCCCGGAATGGCGACCGCGGCGCGCAGCGCGGAGTACAGCTGGCCGTCGCGGTGCTCGAACAGGCGGCCGGTGGTCAGATTGGCGCTCACACCAAAGAACGGCTGGTGCAGATCCTCGATCAGCACCTCACCGAACTCCCGCTGCAGCAAGCGCGAGACCTTGCGGCCGCGCGTCAGGGCGATGAGCGGAAAGGTGTAATCGTTCACGGGATTGGTGTCGACAAAGCTTCTGCGGTATCGCAGCCGCATCTCCTCGTCGCTCCAATCCATGGCGACCCCGGCGGCGATGATTGCTCCGATGCTGGCCCCGCCGACGAAATCGAGCGGCACTCGCGCTTCGCGCAGCGCCCGAATGACACCCAGATGGGCGAAACCGCGAGCCCCGCCGCCCGACAAGACCAAGCCGACACCGCGGCGGGTCAGCAAGCGCGCGACTCTACCCATGTCCGCGGAGTCGATGACGTGGTGGTGGAGCGTCGCCGGGAGGAGCTTCAGCCAGCGGCTTGCGGCGCCGGGGGTAAAAGTCCCTTCGTGGAGCAGGGCGAGTTCTATGCGGGCACCGCGGCCGGTTGCAGCACCCGTGACGCTGTTCGGCCACGCGCGCGGTTGCGCCCGCGCGCGGGCCACGCCTACGATGACGTCGCTCTGCCGGCAACACTGGCGCGTCCAACCGGACTCGGTGGGATCGGCCACGTAAATCACGTAATCGTTGAGCTCTTCGATGCGGCTGAACCAGGCCGAGGTGTGGGTCGTAGCGCGAACATCCCATACCAGTTCTACGCGGCCGCAGCGTTCCAGTTCACCGACGAGTCGGGTGGCGAACTCGAGCACATCGATTTCATCACTGTTGGGCACCAGCGCGAATACCCGCGCCCGCTTGCGCGGCAGATTGATGTTGCTGCGCCGGAGGCGCCGTGCGCATAGTTGCGCGATCGCGAGAGAGAACTGGCTCGATTCTGCCGCCACGGCATCGAGCAGGGCGTCGGGCAGCAGCAGCAGCTCGGTGTCGCGCAAGGCGATGACCGAGGCGCTGCGCGGCTCCTTCAACAGCCAACCCAACTCGCCGACCCATTCGCCGCGCTCGATTTCAGCCATCCAGCGGCTGCTGCCGCCCATGCGGACGCCGAGCCGGCCGCTCGCCACGAGATATACTCCGTCGGGCATGGAACCCGATTCAAATAGCAAATCGCCCGCCGGCAACGAGAAATGCACGGCGCCGGCCGCGAGTGCCTCCAGGGCCGCCGGAGCCAGGTCCCTCAGGTCGGCACTGCCCCTCAGGCAGTCGATGGCCCGACGCAATTCGTGCGCCGCGCTCGACCGTTCTTCCTCCAAGGCCATGAGTGAATTAGCGGCCGCTAACCGGCGTTTCTTCAACTTTTATCGTGAGAAGTGAGACCTTATGTCATATTGCGCAGTGTTCTCTCACGGCAAGGAGAGCGGTCCCTGGGGTAAAAAGATCACCGCCATGGCGGCCATGGTGCGGGAGCTGGGTCTCGCCGTGGAATCGGTGGATTATCGCGGCGTGGACGACCCCAGTGCACGAGTCGAGAAGCTGATCGGCGTCGCGGCGCAAATCCAGAACCCGGTCCTGCTGGTGGGCTCGAGCATGGGTGGCCACGTCTCGGCCGCCGCCGCCGCCCGCGTGCAGCCGCGCGGCATTTTCCTGTTGGCGCCCGCCTTCTATATGCCGGGATTCGAAGCCTACACGCCACAAGACGTCCGCTGCCCAACGGCTATCGTGCACGGCTGGCACGACGCCGTCGTGCCGGTCGAGAACAGCATTCGCTGGGCCCGTGAGCACAGCGCTGCACTGCATGTGCTCAATTCGGACCACCGACTGGAAGATCAGATCGCAGCGATTTGCGCTCTGCTCAGAGCGTTTATCGCCGAACTTGGGAGCTAGTGAGGAGGCGCCGTGCGCGGCGGCGCCGGCTGAGCCGCGGGCGGCGCTTCAGGCGGCGCTTGCGGAGCGGCAATGCCCGGCGGCGTCCGATTCTCGATCGGCGGCTCGAGCTGCGCCTGCGCGAGCTCGCGCAGGCTGTCGCCGAGCTCCTCGCCTGTGCGTTTACCCATGGCGTCGTAGCCCGCACCCATCGAGGCGTTGTACGCGGCGACGTAGCGTTTGCCTGCGGGGGACTCGAGGAAAGCCAACAGGTGCTTGAGGTCCGAGTCGCTCAAGCTCCGGTAGGCATAGGCGAGGAAACGTCGCATGGGCACGCGCATACTTTCCTGCAATGCCGCGCGGCCGGCTTCGCCGGACTTGCGCGCTCGTTCGCCGACGGCGGTCGGATCTTGCCCCGAGCCGATTGCCGTACCGACGGCCACGGCCTGGCCCATGCTCAAAAAAACCTGTACCGTCGATTCGCTGGAGCGCGTCGCACGCTCCAGTTTTTCGACGATGACGTCGCGCTTCGGCGTCGACGGCGCCGTGAGTTCGCCATTCATGATCTTGTCGATGTTGGCCTCGCCGAGCGTCGCCGCGGCGACGTCGGCGGCCACCATGCGCCTGCCCAAGTCGCTCGCCAGAAAGTCCTGCGCTTTGGCCACGGAGTCAGAATCCAGATTCGCCGCGAGCGCACTCAGCGCGGGCGGCTCGAAAACGTCGATGCGAAAGCCGCGCTCGGCGGCCGCCGTAACCGCCGCGAGCTGTTGTTCGGAAAGAGGTGTAGAGACATCACGGGAGAATAGCTCGCGCATCTGCAGCGGCATCGATACTAGCGAGGCGCGCACCTGTTCGCGTATGGCGGCGGCCTGGTAGATCTTCGCTGCCGTGTCGATATCGACAGCCGACTCTGCGGCGTAGATGGAGCCTGCCAACATCATCAACAATGCGAAGCGAAACATGCGCGAACTCCGAGTGACTGCCGGTCCTCGACAATTGTACACTCAAGGTCTCCGCAGGCTGGTTGTTACGAGGTTGCACATGGGCATGCTCAAGTTTTCGACTATGTCGTTGGCGGTCTTGTTCATTCAAGGATGTTCATCCGGACAGCCGCCCGATCCGCCGCCGCCGAAAACGGTATTCGATCCTCTGACTCAACAGCTCGAGCGTGCACGTGAGGTGCAAAAGACCATCGATCAAAGCGCCGACAGGACGCGCAAAGCGGTTGACTCTCAAGAGCGCGGCGACTCCACACCCTAACGCGCGACGCCGACATGAGCCCCTTCGATGGCTTGACCCGAGCCTGGCGTTGGAGCGTCCGCAAGTTTTTGGGACTTTGGCTCAAGGTCACCATCAAGCCCGACGATGCCGCGGCGGCCTTTGCGGCGCGCCCGCGGCCCGTGTGCTACGTGCTTGAGCGAGAGAGTCTCACGGATCTGGCCGTACTCGACAACGCTTGCGCTCAATTGCGCTTGCCGAGTCCGGACCGTCGCTTGGTCGCAGGCGATCGGCGCATGGATAAAGCTCATTTCGAACTTCTACGCCGCGCGCCGATCTGGAGTACGCGAGGCCACTCGCGCGCGCCTCGCTACTTGGTGCAGCTGGTCGAAATTGCGGCTGCGGATCCGGATTTCGACGTCGATCTCATTCCCGTCGCGATCTTCTGGGGGCGCGCCCCGCAGAAGGAAGTCAGTCTGTGGCGCCTCCTGTTCACCGAAGATTGGGCATTGGTGGGACGCTTCCGCAAGATCCTCAACGTAGTGTTCAACGGACGCAATACCGTCCTGCATTTCGGCGAGCCGATCCGGTTGCGCGATGCGATGGACGGTTTGGCCCCGCCGCGCAGCGTGCGGCGCCTGCTGCGCTCGCTGCGCGCGGAGCTGCGCGCACAGCGAGCCTCGACGATCGGACCCGATTTGTCGCATCGTCGGACCATGGTCGTGCACATCCTGAAGACTCAGGCCGTGCGCTACGCGGTGCGGCTGGAAATGCAGGCGCGTGCCGAGCAGACGCGCACGGGGCAAACGCGCGCTGGGCAAACGCTGCGCGATCAGCGTCGCGCGGCGCTTCTGACGGCCCGTAAATACGCGCTGGAGATCGCGGCGAATTATTCGCAATCCTTCGTCACCTTCATGGAGTTGCTGTTGGGCCGACTGTGGAACTGGCTCTACGACGGCGTCGAATTCGTACACGTCGACAGACTGCGCGAGATCGGCGACGGCGCCGAGATCATCTATGTTCCCTGCCATCGCAGCCACATGGATTACCTGTTGCTTTCGTACGTGATCTATCGCAAAGGCTTTGCGGTTCCTCACATAGCCGCCGGCGTGAACCTCAACATGCCGGTGATCGGGCATTTCTTGCGCAAGGGCGGGGCGTTCTTCATGCGCCGCAGCTTCAAGGGAGATACCCTTTACGCGGCCGTGTTCACCAAATATCTGGGCTTCATGATCGCGCGCGGCCACCCGCTCGAATACTTCATCGAGGGCGGCCGCAGCCGCACCGGCCGCTTGTTGTCGCCGCGCAGCGGCATGTTGTCGATGACCGTGCGGAGCTTCCTGCGCGAGCCGAAACGTCCCGTCGTGTTCATGCCGGTATACTTCGGTTACGAGCGCATCGTCGAGGGGAGGACGTACCTCGGTGAGCTGTCGGGGCGGCCGAAGGAAAAGGAGAGCATTCTCGGCCTCCTCAGGTCGTTGTCGATGCTGCGCGGCAAGTACGGCAGGGTGCATGTCAATTTGGGGCAGCCCATCGTTCTCGATGAGCTGCTGCAAGAGCACAATCCGCACTGGCGCGGCGCGCCATTTGAAGACGAGCCGTCGCCTTCCGGCTGGGTCGGCGAAGTGATCGCCGAGTTGGCCGTGCGCATTACCACCGGGATCAATGCCGCTGCTGCGGTGACGCCCATCAACTTGGTTGCCATGGCGGTGCTTGCGACCCCGCGCCAAGCCATGCTGGAAGCGGATCTGGTGCGTCAGCTCGAGCTCTGTCAGAGGCTGTTGCATGACGCGCCGTACGGACCGCTGGTCACGGTCACTGCGGACAGCGGCGCACAAATGACCCGGTACGCGGAGTCGATGGGCATGCTCGAGCGGCAGCCGCATCCGCTCGGCGATATCATGCGCATGGGAGCCGACTGCGCGGTACTCGCAACCTACTATCGAAACAACATCTTGCATTTGTTCGCCATGCCGTCGCTCCTCGCCTGCTGCTTCGTCAGCAATGCGCGCATGCGCACGGTGGACATTCAACGCCTCGTGTGGCGGGTCTATCCGTACATATGCGCCGAGTTGGCGCTGCGTTGGTCGGAAGAGGAGGTCAGCGCCGTTACCGAATCGCTCCTGGAAGCGTTCGTCCGGTCGAATCTGTTGCACGGCAACGCGGACCGCAGCGAATGGCAGCGCCCGACGCCCACCTCGCTCGAGGCCATCCAGCTCTCCCTGCTCGCCGAAGCCACGATACAAACGATCGAGCGCTATTATCTGGTGATCGCGCTGCTGCTGCAGGCGGGCTCGGGAAACATCGGGCAACAGGCGCTGGAGCAGCGCTGCTACCTGATGGCGCAGCGCATATCCTTTCTATATGGATTGAACTCGCCCGAGTTCTTCGACAAGAGCTTGTTCCGCAACTTCATTGATTTGCTGTGCCGCCGCAATGTGATCCAAACATCGGACCAGGGCACACTGCTGTTCGGGGAACCGCTGCTGGGCGTCGCCGCCGATGCACAATTGGTCCTATCGGAGCAAATCAGGCACGACATCCTGCAGGTGACATTGGGGCAGTGAGCCCGCGCCGCCCGCACTGGGCGGTGCGCCGGTCGAGCACCATCACTCCCAGGCGCGCCCGCTTCGTTGCCGTTTGGTGCTGGCGCGGCGCTTCTTCGATTCGATGCGCCGTTCCTGAGATGCGCGCGTCGGCCGTGTTTTCTTGCGGATCTTGGGCTCGACCGAGGCCGCGCGGATCAGCTCTGCGAGGCGCTCGAGGGCTGCGCGGCGATTTTGCTCCTGGCTGCGTTCGCTGCGCGCGCTGATCAGGATACTGCCGTCATCGAGCAGTTTCTGGCCCGCCAGGCGCCGCAACCGGTATCTGACGGCTACCGGCAAGCTGCTATCAACGGCCAGCAAGAAGCGCAACTGCACCGCGCTCGAGACCTTGTTGACGTTTTGACCCCCGGGTCCCGAGGAGCGGATGAATTTCCATTCCAGCTCTTCGTCAGGAATCGAGATTTCCGGGGAGATCACCAGCGGCGGCATGGCGACGTGACCGTCAGTCGCGGTCCCAGTGCGCGCCGTGCATCCGGATTTCGCGCTGTGCCACGGGTATCGTGATTTTGTGCTCCTTGAACAAAGCCCAGATGGTTCGATTGACTTCGGAGCGCACGTTGTTCACGCCCTCCTGCGGATCGGAAATCCAAAAGCGCAGCTCGAGTTCGATGCCGTGATCGCCGAATTGCATCAAGCGCGATACCGGCGCCGGGTCCCTCAGCACGCGTCTCTGCCCCTCACACGCGAGCAGCAGGATTTGCAGCGCGAGTTCCGGATCGTCGTGATAGCTCACGCGAACCGGCAGCCTGAGGCGAATCCGCGGATCCGTATAGCTCCAATTGATCACCGCGTTGGAGATCAGCTGCTGATTAGGCACCAGCATCTCGATGCCGTCCCGGTCGCGCACCACCACGTAACGGCCGCGCAATTCTTGCACCCAGCCGAAATTTTCCGTGCTCGTGCCGCTTTGTCCCGACAAGCTGATCACATCGCCCGGCTTGATCGAGCGATCCATCAGCAGTACGAAGCCGCTCACGAAATTGGCGGCGATCGACTGCAAGCCGAAGCCCAGCCCCAAGCCGATGGCGCCGGTCAGTACGGTCAATGCGGTGAGATCGACACCGGCCGCATTCAAGCCTACGAGAATGCTGAGGCCGATCAAAAAAGCGTTCGCGAACTTGGCGAGCCCGATGCGCGTCGATGGAGCGAGATTGTGGAGCTTCTTCAAGCGGCGGTCGATCCAGCGGCTGATCCAGGCCGCCACCAACACGAACAGCGTAAGCGTGAACAGCAGCTTCAAAACGGACCACACCGTGACCCGAGTCTTGCCCGCCGCGATGCCGATGCTGTCGAGACCGCCGATAATCGGATCGAGCCAGCCTAAGTACTCGGCGGCGATCACCAGCCAGATGAACAGCGTGAGGCGATTTTCCAAGTGCTGCATCCACGACTGATTTCCCAGGCTCGCGGCGAACAGCAACACGCCGACTCGCACGACGATGTACGCACCGATCAAGCGCATGGCGGCGTCCATCAGCGTGATGTCGTAGTGCGCCGCATAGAGCAGCCCGCGAGCGAGGATCACCAAACCCAAGGCCACGGTCACCGGGGTGATCACGACCAGGCCGTGCGAGGCGAAGTAGCTGCGCGTCAGCGCCTTAGGAGTCTTGATTCCGAGCCGATCGTGGCGCCTGCGCAGTGCGGCGCCGGCGAACCAGCCTAGTCCCAAGCACAGGATCACGGCCCCGATCTCCGTCAAGACATCGCGCGTCAGCAAAATATCGAAGAAGCCCTCGAGGTACCGCCACGACTCGGTCATGCGTTGAGATCCGGAATCAGCTGGCTTTCGAGTCTCGCGATCTGGTCCTTGAGCATCAATTTGCGCTTCTTGAGGCGCTTCATCTGCAACTCATCGACCTTGAAGTCCATGGATAGTCGAGAAATGACGTCGTCGAGGTCCCGGTGCTCGATGCGCAGCTGTCGCAGCCGCTCGATGTTCCTGAACAGATCCGTATTGACGTTGCTCTCTTCGTCGCTCACTTTGGTAGCTGCTTTGGTGTTTCTCAGGGGCTGCGCCACACTGGCACGACGCAATCCGGTAGCTTAGCCAACCGGCCCAAAGGATTCCAAGTCAGTTGTGGATTGTGAAAATCCGAGCCGATGGATCCTCGAAGGCCGAACTTCACCGCGAGCATTGCGCAAGCGTTCAGATGCTGCGCCCCGTTGCCGCCGGTCACGACTTCGAGAGCGCCGCCGCCGGCCGCCACGAAATCGGCCAAAAGCTGTCCGCGGGCGCCCGCCGACAGGGCGTACCGCGCCGGGTGCGCCAGCGAGGCGATGCCGCCGGCGCCGCGAATCCACGTGACGACCTGCGCCAGGGCGGGCCATTCGGCCGCGCAATGCGCCGCTTTCCCCCGGCCCAGGTATTTGCGGAACGCATCATCCGTGCGTCCGACGTGTCCGCCCGCCACCAGCGCAACCGCGAGATGCGATCGAGTCGGCAGCCCGGGATTGGCCTCGACCGCGGTGAGCAGCGCAGCACCGGGCAGCCCGAGTTTGCCCAAGGCGGCGCAGATTTTGCGCATCCGCCGTCGCCGCCGGTCGGCCTGCGCGGTGAGCATGCTTTGCAGTTGCGCCGATGCGGGGTCTATCCATAATCCCAAGACGTGAATGGCCTGGGAGCGCCACGAGGCCGAGATTTCGACGCCCGGCACCAGCCGAACCCCGATGCGCCCGGCGGCTTGCTGCGCTTCCTCGAGCCCCGCAATCGTGTCGTGATCGGTGAGCGCCAATACCTCGATACCGGCCGCGGCCGCACGCAGCACCAAGTCGGCGGGCGTCAATGAGCCATCGGAGTAAATCGAGTGGGTATGCAAATCGACCGGGCTGCCGCCGCTCACGACGGGCTACCTGCGAGTCCGACGGCTTCCAGGCGGCGCCCCGACAGCACGATAAAGCCCTGTGCTCTCTCGAAGCCGTCGCTCGTGTAGTCGAACGTATAGGTGCGCAGCACACGGCGCCTGCCCCGCGAGTCGCGGCGGAGTCTGAGTCCGGCAAATGCCACAGTCCCGTCCAAGAATTGCACCACGGCCCGCGAGCACGTCTCCCTGGCGATGCGGTTCGCGGCCTCGCGCGCATCGAGCGAGTTCTGCCATACCTTGTAGGCTACGCTCAAAACGCCAGCGCCGAAAAGCAGAAACAGAAGATCGCCTGTCATGCGGCAAAGCTTACCCTGGATTTCTCTCGAACACGCCCCATACACCCGCTCATGGACCAAGACATAAGCGCCCGGATGACCGATGAGCTGCAACCGTACCTGACCGTGCGCGTCGAGCCGAATGACATGGTGCAATACGTCCGTAAGCTCATGACGGAGCCGCTGCTCGCAAAGCGTCAATTGGGCGGCGATACGCCGCTCGCACGCGCAGCGCAGTTGCGCTGGAGCGCGCTCAATCGCGCGTTTGGCGATGCGCGCGTCAGCACGTGGACCACATGGCAGAAACGCAACCAGATTCACGTGCCGGCGGCGCTGATTGGAGCCGCCGGCGTGGCCAAATTGACCGTGGCTGAGGACGAGGTTGTGTTCGATATACCGACGCTGCTCGACGCGACCCTGCAATTGTGCGAGCCGGTCGGGCACGCCTGAGCTGCGCCGGCAAGGCTCCTAGCGTGGGGCCCGCTACGCGACCGGCCGCGCCGCGCTCTCGCCTGCTGCACCCCAACAGCGGGAAGAGCTCTCGTTGCTTGATATGATACGCAAAATGTCCGAAAACGCAGCGCTCGACTGGTCGGCAATCGATACCGTCTTGGTGGATATGGACGGAACTCTGCTCGATCAGCGCTTCGATAATTGGTTCTGGCAGGAGCTGATTCCCAGGCGCTACGCGCAGGCAAATGGCCTCAGTCAACCGGAGGCGTGGAGCTTGCTGGCCCCTAGGTTTCGCGCCGTCAGAGGCACGATCCGATGGTATTGCATCGAGTATTGGAGCCGGGAATTGCGTCTCGATATCGCCGGTATCAAGCGTGAGGCTCTGCAACAGGTCGGCTACTTGCCGGGAGCGCAAGATTTTCTGTTGAAGCTCAAGTGGAGCGGCAAACGCCGCGTGCTCGTCACCAATGCGCATCCGGTCACTTTGGCGATCAAGAACGAGCAGGTGCGGCTCACGGCCCATTTCGACGCGTGCTACTCCGCCCACCCGTTTCATGCTCCCAAAGAAGACGCGGCGTTTTGGCCGCGACTCTTCGCGGCGGAGCCATTTGTCCCCCATCGCACCTTATTCGTCGATGACAGCGTGCCGGTCCTCGACGCGGCGCGTGGCTTCGGCATCACGTGGCTGCGCGCGGTACGGCTGCCGGATTCGGGTCGACCGGCGCAGGATACCGGCCGTTACACCGCGGTCGATCGGGTGGCCGAGCTCATGTGAGCACCGGTGCGCCCCCGCCCGCGGGTGTGCCGCCGCCCGCCGGTGCGCCGCCGCCCGGTCCGCCGCCGCGGTTGCGTCTTCGCCGGCGTCGCGCGGGGGCCGCCCCCTTGGGTGCGTCGTTGCCAGCGCGGTCGGCGGTGCCTCCCGTCGTCGGCGCGGCTGAGCTGTGCGCAGGCCTCGGATTGGCTGCTGCGCGCCGCGGACCACCGCTCGAGCGGTGCGATCCACCGGAACGTGCGCCCCCGCTGGAGCGGCCGTGGCCGCTGCGCGACTGCCCGAGACGCGGCGCTCGTTCGCGCCATTGCGCGGGAGGCGGCGCCGTCACGGCCGCCAGATCCGCGGAGTCGATCGCCGCGCGCGGGATCTGGTGCCCGATATAGCGCTCGATGTCGGGCAATGAGATGGCGCTCTCCTCACAGCCGAAGCTGATGGCGTCGCCCTCGGCGCCGGCGCGAGCCGTGCGCCCAATCCGGTGTACGTAATCCTCGGCATCGCTCGGCAGATCGAAATTGAACACATGACTCACGTCCGGAATATGCAGGCCGCGCGACGCCACGTCGGTTGCAATCAGCACGGCGACATCGCCGTTATGAAAGTCGCGCATCATCTGGAGGCGCCTCTTTTGCGGTACATCGCCCGACAGCGCCTGTGCGACGAACCCGTTCGCGGTCAAGGTGCGCTCGAGCACCTCGGCAATACGCCGTGTGTTCACGAACACCATGGTGCGGCGCGCATCGATGCGCCGCAGGAGGCCCACTAACAGGGGGATCTTTTCCTCGGTGGAGGGCAGATAGAGCAATTGCCGCACGCGATCGACGGTCATTTTGTCCGGTTCGATGCGGATCAGTTCCGGGTTGTTCATGTGCTCGTAGGCGAGTTCGAGCACGCGATACGACAAAGTCGCCGAAAACATCATGTTGAGGCGATGGGTCGGATGCGGCAGCCGACGCAAAATGAAGCGGATGTCCTTGATAAATCCCAAATCGAACATACGATCGGCCTCATCCAGGACCGCCACCTGGATGTGTCGCAGATCGAATACATGTTGCTTGAAGTAGTCGATGATGCGCCCCGGCGTACCGATGAGCACGTCGACGCCTTGTTCTAAGACGCGCCGCTGCTTCTCGTAGTCCACGCCGCCGAAGACGATGGCGAGCTTGAGGCCGGTATGCTTGCCGATGCCCTCGGCATCGGAGTGAATCTGTACCGCGAGTTCGCGTGTCGGCGCAATCACGATGGCGCGGGGCGCATTGAGCGGCCGGTTGGCCGCTCCGGGATCGGTCAGCAGGCGATTGAACAGGGCGATGAGGAACGCCGCCGTTTTTCCCGTACCGGTTTGCGCCTGGCCTGCCACATCGCCGCCGGCGAGCGCTATGGGCAAGGTCTGCGCCTGAATCGGCGTGCAGCGCGTATAGCCGAGTTCGGCGATACCCCGCTTCACGGGTTCAGGGATGCTGAGAGAATCGAATGTGAGCTTACTGAGATGGGCGTCTGACATTTTCGCTTTGTGGATTGCAGAAACTTGCAAAATGGTGGGGACCGGTTAACAATACGGCAAATCCGGAGCTGGTCTATCCGCTCCCATCAACCGTATCATCGGTACCCTTTTAAGGTAATCAAGACCGCTAAAGCCGCTGTATTGTGCCCGAACGGTCGCGCATCGTCACTTTGCGCGAGTTGTTGGCCCCTGCTCTCCCACAAATAACCCGCTCCAACGTTAAATGAATCTCCAAAAGGAGGTATATCCGCAGTGAGTAACCCAAGTATCGTTCACACCAGCGATGCCACGTTCGATAAGGACGTGCTCGAGCATGAGAAGCCCGTCCTGCTTGATTTTTGGGCGGAATGGTGCGGACCTTGCAAAATGATCGCGCCCATCCTCGATGAGATTGCCGATCAGTACAAAGACAAGATAAGGATCGCCAAACTCAACATCGATGATAATCCGGCGACACCGCCCAAGTTCAATATTCGCGGTATCCCGACGCTGATCCTGTTCAAAAACGGCACCGTGGAGGCCCAGAAGGTCGGAGCAGTGACCAAGTCCCAGCTCGCCGCCTTTCTGGACAGCAACCTGTGAGAGGCTATTTAGGCAATCAGTCCCGCGGCGGCGGCCAAGGCGGCGGGCAGCAGGGCGGCCAGGGCGGCGGCCGTCGCTCCAATCGCCCCCGCAACGACAACCGCAACGGCAATACCAACGGCGGCCGTCCGGCGCACGAGGATTACGGCGATCTGCCGGAAGGCGGCGATGACCTAGAGATCATTGCGCCGACGGACCTCGCGCGCAGCCGCAGTTCGATGAACCTGACGGAGCTCAAGAAGCGCCCGATCAGCGATCTCGTCAAGCTGGCCGAGACCATGGGCTTGGAGAACATGGGCCGGTCGCGCAAGCAGGACATCATTTTCGGCGTGCTCAAGGCGCACGCGCGCAAGGGCGAGGACATTTACGGCGACGGTGTGTTGGAGATTCTGCAGGACGGCTTCGGCTTCTTGCGCTCGTCCGACTCGAGCTACCTCGCTGGGCCGGATGACATCTATGTATCTCCGAGCCAAATCCGCCGCTTCAACCTGCGCACCGGCGATTCGATTTCCGGTTTGATCCGCCCGCCGAAGGACGGCGAACGCTACTTTGCGCTGCTCAAGGTCGGGGAGATCAACTTCGATTCGCCGGAGAGTTCGCGCGGCAAGGTGCTGTTCGAGAATCTCACACCGCTCCACCCCACCGAGCGGCTGAAGCTCGAACGGGGCAACGGCTCGACCGAGGATCTGACCGCCCGCGCCATCGACTTGGTCGCGCCCATCGGTAAGGGCCAGCGCGGCCTCATCGTCTCGCCCCCGAAGGCGGGCAAGACGATGCTGCTGCAGAACATCGCCACGTCCATCACGGCCAATCATCCCGAGTGCTATCTGATCGTGCTGTTGATCGACGAGCGGCCCGAGGAAGTGACCGAAATGGCGCGCACCGTCAAAGGCGAAGTCGTGTCATCCACCTTCGATGAGCCCGCGAGCCGCCACGTGCAGGTGGCCGAAATGGTCATCGAAAAGGCCAAGCGCTTGGTCGAGCACAAAAAAGACGTCGTCATTCTGCTCGATTCCATCACGCGTCTGGCGCGCGCTTACAACACGGTCGTGCCGAGCTCGGGCAAGGTGCTCACCGGCGGTGTGGACGCGAATGCGCTGCAGCGGCCGAAGCGATTTTTTGGTGCGGCGCGTAATATCGAGGAGGGCGGCAGCCTGACCATTCTCGCCACCGCGCTGGTCGATACCGGATCGAAAATGGATGACGTCATATTCGAGGAGTTCAAAGGCACCGGCAATTCGGAAATCCATCTGGACCGGCGCATCTCCGAGAAACGAGTGTTCCCCTCGATCAACATCAACCGCTCGGGTACGCGCAAAGAAGAACTCATCACCGACCCCGCGGAGCTTTCCAAGATGTGGATTCTGCGCAAGCTCCTGCACCCGATGGACGAATTGGCCGCGATCGAGTTTCTGCTCGACAAGATGAAAGACACCAAGACAAACGCGGATTTCTTCGACGCAATGAAGCGCTAGAGGCGCGCTCAAGTCATGCCGTGGTGGGCGTGGATTGCGGTCGGCGCCGTACTGTTGGGTTCGGAAATGACCTTCGTCAATGCCCAGTTCTACCTGGTGTTCATCGGGGCCGCCGCGCTCATCGTGGGATTCTTTGATCTGGCGGGGGCGCACACGGCCGTTTGGCTGCAATGGTCGATATTCGCGATCCTCGCGACGGTATCGATGGTGGGTTTTCGGCGGCGGGTCTACGAGCGCATCCGCCGCAGATTGCCCGCCATGAACACGGGCCCCCAGGGCGATACGGTGATATTGCCGGCGGCGCTGCCACCCGGCGAGACCTGCCGGCTCGAGTATCGCGGCTGCTCGTGGAACGCCGTCAATGCCGGACAGTCCGTCATCGCCGCGGGCGCGCGCGCCCGCATCGAGCGCGTCGACGGCCTCACGCTCGTAGTACAGGCCGACATCTAAAGTTTCGGCAGGAGAGGCCCGTGGAAATTCCCTTAGGCTATGGAGCCATCGCGATCGCGATCATCGCCGTCATCATGGTGGTAAAGACCGCGACCGTGGTGCCGCAGCAGAGCGCTTACGTCGTCGAGTACTTGGGCAAGTACAGCCGGACCTTGCAGGCCGGGTTCCATATTCTCATTCCGTTCGTCGAGAAAGTGGCCTACCGCCACAGCCTCAAGGAGATCGCGGTCGACATCGCCGAGCAAATCTGCATCACGCGCGACAACGTGCAGGTCGGCGTCGACGCGGTGCTGTACATGCAGGTGCTCGACCCGCATCTCGCATCCTACGGCATCACCAACTATGGCTTCGCCATTTCGCAGCTCGCGCAAACGACGCTGCGCAGCGAGATCGGCAAGATCGAGCTCGACCGCACCTTCGAGGCGCGCGGCGTCATCAATGCCAACGTCGTCGGCGAACTGGACAAGGCATCGGCGGCGTGGGGCGTCAAGGTGCTGCGCTACGAGATCAAGAACATCACGCCGCCCAGGGACGTGCTGTCGGCTATGGAGAAGCAAATGCGCGCGGAGCGCGAAAAGCGCGCCGTGGTGCTGACCTCCGAAGGCGAGCGCGACGCCAAGATCAATTCGGCCGAAGGCGACAAGCAGCGTGTGATCAAGCAATCCGAGGCGAGCAAGCAGCAACAGATCAACGAGGCCGAGGGCCAGGCGCAGGCGATCCTCGCCGTGGCGAGCGCGACCGCTGAAGGGTTGCGCCAGGTCGGTATTGCGCTATCCGATCGCGGCGGCATAGAGGCCATGCAGCTGCGCATCGGCGAAGAATACGTGAAGCAATTCGGCAAGTTGGCGCAAGCCGGAACCACTTTGGTGGTACCGGCGAATCTCACGGATCTAGCTGCCGTCGTCACCATGGCGACCAGTATCGCCAGGAAGTCTCCGGCCAATTCGCAGGCTTGAGCGATGGTCGCGAATCGCGCGGCTGCCGCGCTGGCATTTCTCGAATTCGTCCTGCTGGTGGCGGCAATGATGTCGACGCAGGCCATCGCCATCGACGCGATGCTGCCGGCATTCCCGACGATCGTTCGCGCTCTGCACGTCGCCCACGAAAACCAGGTCCAATGGATCGTCACGGCGTACATGTCGGGCCTGGGCGTGGGCCAGCTCTTTTGGGGAGTGCTGTCCGATCGCTACGGGCGCCGGCCTGTGTTGCTGAGCGGCCTCGGTCTGTACGTCCTCGCGGCGCTGCTGTGCGGACTTGCCGATAGCTTCCACGTGCTGCTCGGCTGGCGCTTCGTGCACGGATTGGCTGCTGCCAGCGTCACGGTAGCCCGCTCGGTCATTCGCGATCTGTATTCCGGCCGGCACATGGCGCGGGTCATGTCCCTCACGTTCGTCGTGTTCCTCATGGTGCCGATCGTTGCCCCCAGCTTAGGGCAGCTGATCCTGCTGCTTGCGCCCTGGCGCTATATCTTCATCGTCTGCGGCGTCTTCGCCTTGATCGTCTGGTTGTGGGCGTTCTCGCGGCTGCCCGAAACCCTGCACCCCGAATACCGCATGACGCTGACTCGCAGCCACATTGCGGGCGCCGTGCGCCTGGTGCTCGGTAACCGATTATCGCTATGCTACACGCTGGCCATGACGGTGATGTTCGGTTCGATCATGGCCTACGTCGGCATGGTGCAGCAGATCTTTGCCGAGGCCTTTCATCGCGCGAGCCTCATGCCTGGCATGTTTGCACTGTGTGCGGCGTTCATGGGCATGGGAGCTCTGCTGAACTCGCGGATCGTGGAGCGTATGGGCATGCGGCTCATTTCGCACACCGCCCTGTTGGTGTTCATCGGCGTCGCGGCGCTGCATGTCGCCGTCGCCGCACTCGGGCAAGAGCAACTGTGGGTCTTCGTGGTGCTGCAATCGGCGACCATGGCGTGCATCAGCTTGTCCACCCCCAACTTCGGCGCCATGGCGATGGAACCGGTGGGTTCGGTGGCGGGAATCGGCGCTTCCTTGCAGGGCTTTGTATCGACATTTGCCGCCGCTCTCGTGGGCGCCGCGATTGGCAGGCAGTTCAGCGGCAGCGCTTTGCCGCTGGCCGCCGGCACGCTGTGCTGCGGCTTGATGAGTCTGCTGTTTGTGTTGCTCGCCGAAAAAGGGCGGCTGTTTCGCAGGCCTCCGGCGGGCGCAGCGGGCTTGGCGGTCGTGCACTAGGAGCCTGTCTGAGTAATCCCCGTGGCCTTACCCAAGGCAGATTTCGCTTCAGCCGAGGCGGAGCCGACGCGGTTGGGTCAACACCCAATGAGGAGGCGACAACGACGGATGAAGCGAAATCTGCCCGGTCCCGAAGGGTTGGCTGGGAGACGGGCGTCTGCGGCGTTGCGCGTCTTGGCCGTGGTGCCGCCACGGCCTGCGCCGCGCGCCTTGCATCCGCTCCGTCTCCCAACCAACGCGGCTCACGCGGATTACTCAGACAGGCTCCCCATCCATCGCCTCAAGCGTCGCGGAACAGCGCGTCGAGGTCCTGGCCGGAAGCTGCGCCGGCAAGGCCGTCGAAACTGCCGTGCTCAGCGATTTCGCGCGCCGCGTGCATGAAGCCGCCCCAGGCAGCGCGTGCGAGCGCACCCCCGACGCTGACGCGCCGCACGCCGAGGTCCGCGATCTGCGGCAACGTCAGACCGCCGGGCGAGCTCACCAGCAGATTGAGGGGTTTCGGACTCACTGCGGCGACTACGGCGCGTATCTGCTCCACCGTACGAATCCCCGGTGCGTACAGGCAATCGGCTCCCGCCTCGGCGTACGCCTTGAGTCTGCCGATCGTCTTGCCGAGGTCCGGCAAACCCACGAGAAAGCATTCGGCGCGGGCGATCAAGAGCGCATCGCCGCCCGTTCGGTCGATGGCGCGGCGTGCGGCGCGCACCCGCTCGACCGCCACGTCCAATTCAAAAAGCGGCGCGGCAGCATTGCCGCTCGAATCCTCGATCGACAGCCCCGCGATGCCCGTCTCCACGGCGAGTCGCACGCTCTCGGCGACGGCGGCCGCATCCGCCCCGAAGCCGCTTTCGAAATCGGCGTTCAGCGGCACATCGGTGGCCGAGACCATTTCCTTGAGGTGGGCCAGCACCCGCTCGCGCGGCAGCCCGCCGTCGGGTCGGCCTTGCGACCAGGCAAAGCCGGAACTCGTGGTGGCGAGCGCCTTGAACCCGAGATCTTGCAGGTAGCGAGCACTGCCGATGTCCCAGGGGTTGGGAATGACGAAACATCCGGCCTCGTGCAGCCGGCGAAATGTGCGGCGCTTATCCGCAACGCTGAGGTGACTCCGTGACATGCGATTACTCCATGCGGTGGGTGACGCTCCCGGAGGTCAAAGAGCGCTCATGCTCGCTCATGCTCACGCTCGCGCGCGATCGCGCGCGAGCCGATATCGCGCCGGTACTGCACCAGGCTCCAATGAATGGCATGCACGAGTTCGTAGGCTTCGCGTTGCGCCGCGCCGATGCTCGTGCCCAATCCGACTGCGCACAGCACCCGTCCGCCCGCGGTCAGAATCTGCGAGCCGCTCGCCCGGGTGCCGGCGTGGAAGACTTTTCCCGGCAGGCGCGCGGCGAGGTCGAGACCGAAGATCGGGTCGCCCGTGCGGTATCTGTCCGGATAGCCGCCCGCCGCCATGACCACGCCCAATGCCGCGCGCGAGTCCCATGTGGTCACGATGCGGTCGAGCGAGCCGTCGAGTGCCGCCTCACAGAGCGCGACGAGATCGCTCTCGAGCCGCATCAGAATCGGTTGGGTCTCCGGGTCGCCGAGCCGACAATTGAACTCGAGTACATTGGGAGTCCCGTCCTGCGCGATCATCAGTCCCGCATAGAGAAATCCGGTGTAGGGAGTTCCGTCGAGGCGCAAGCCGCGCAAGGTAGGTTCAATCACTTCGCGCATGATGCGCGCATGCAGTTCGGGCGTGACCGCCGGCGCGGGCGAATACGCTCCCATGCCGCCGGTGTTGGGTCCCCGATCACCGTCGTCGCGGCGCTTATGATCCTGCGAGGTGGCGAGTGGAAGGACTTGGCCGTCGGCGGCGACGACGATGTAGCTCACTTCTTCGCCGTAGAGAAACTGCTCGACCACGATGGTGTTGCCCGCGGCGCCGAAGCCGCCCGCAAGCATACCGCTCGCGGCGGCGATCGCCGACTCATGCGTCTCGCAAATCAAGACGCCCTTGCCGGCAGCAAGCCCGTCGGCCTTCACGACCAGTGGCAAGCGCTGGGCGCGTATGAAGCTCGGATCGAAATTGGCGGCCGTGAACGTGGCATGGCCCGCCGTGGGTATGCGGTGCCGTCGCAAGAATTCCTTGGCGAACGCCTTTGATCCTTCCAAGCGCGCAGCCGCGCGGCTAGGCCCGAAACACGCGCGCCCCGAAGCGGTGAAACGGTCGACGATGCCTGCTACCAGCGGACCTTCGGGCCCGACAATGGTCAGTTCGATCTCCTCGCGCGCTGCGAATTCCAGCAGCGCGTCGATGTCGTCCGCGGCGATTTCCACATTGTGCAGCTTGGGCTCGAGCGCCGTGCCGGCGTTACCCGGAGCGACGAACACCTGCTGCACGCGCGGCGACTGTGCGCACTTCCAGGCCAGCGCATGTTCACGACCGCCGCCGCCCACAATCAGGATCCTCATGGGTGCAGAATTTTCAATGTCGGAAGTGGCGCATTCCAGTGAACACCATGGCGATACCGTGCTCGTCGGCAGCGGCGATCACCTCCGAATCGCGCTTCGAGCCTCCCGGCTGGATGACGGACTTGATGCCGAACTGCGCGATGGCGTCCAGTCCATCGCGAAACGGAAAGAACCCATCGGAAGCCACCGACGCCGATTCCAGCGACAGGCCCTCATCCTGTGCTTTCAGCGCCGCTATCTTGCTGCTGACCACCCGGCTCATTTGCCCGGCGCCTATCCCTAGCGTCGCCCTGTCCTTTGCGCAGACGATTGCATTCGATTTGACATATTTCGCGACGCGCCACGCAAACAGGAGATCATCCAGTTCCGCAGGATTGGGCGAGCGCCTGGTCACCACGCGCAGATCCTGCGCGCGCACGGCCCCCTCATCGCGCGTTTGCACCAGCAGACCCCCGGTAACACTCCTGTATTCGAGCACTTGGGCGACCGGCTTGCCGAGGTCGCCTACCTGCAGCACGCGTACATCGCCCTTGCCGGCCAGCAGAGCCTTCGCGTCGTTCGCCACACGGGGGGCGAGAATCACTTCGACGAACTGGCCCTCCAGAATTGCCCGCGTGGCGGCTCGGTCCAACTCGCGATTGACGGCAATGACGCCGCCGAACGCGGAGGTGGGGTCCGTGCGATAAGCGCGCGCATAGGCGTTTGCAAGCGTGTCACCCAGCGCAACACCGCAGGGGTTGGCGTGTTTAACAATAACGCAGGCCGGCGTCTCGAACTGGCGCACGCATTCGAGCGCGGTATCGCTATCCGCAACATTGTTGTACGAGAGCTCCTTGCCTTGAAGTTGCTGCGCCTGGGTGACCGAACCGCCGATCGCACGCGGATCCGTGTAGAACGCGGCTTGTTGATGCGGGTTCTCGCCATAGCGCAAGTCCGAACGCTTGCGAAAAGACAGATTCAGGTCATCCGGAAACGTGGTTGCGGCGCCGCCGATGGCGCCAGTGAAGTAGGCGGAGACCATGGCATCGTACTGCGCGGTGTGCGCAAATGCCTTCGCTGCAAGCTTCTGGCGCATGACGATATGCGTAGCGCCTTGGTTGGCCGCCAGCTCGTCGAGGAGGCTCCGGTAATCGCCCGGATCCACCACCACGGTGACGGAGGCGTGATTCTTTGCGGCGGCGCGAACCATCGCCGGGCCGCCAATGTCGATATTCTCGACCGCGTCGTCGTAGCTGCAATCGGGCCGCGCGACGGTCGCGGCAAACGGATAGAGGTTGACCGCGAGTAGATCGATCGGCTCGATGCCGTGCTCGCGCATGACAGCCTCGTCCACGCCGCGGCGTCCCAACAGCCCGCCGTGTATCTTCGGATGCAGAGTTTTGACTCTGCCGCCCATGATTTCCGGAAATCCCGTGTGCTCGGCGACTTCTTTGACGGAAATGCCGTGGCGTACCAACAGTTTCGCGGTACCGCCGGTGGATAACAACTCGATGCCGCGTTCTTTCAATTCGCGCGCAAACTCGACGATCCCAGTTTTATCGGAAACGCTGAGCAGCGCGCGGCGTACGGGCGTGAGCAAGAGCTTGCTCTACTCGCTGATCCCGAACTCTTTGAGTTTCTTGCGCAAAGTGCCGCGGTTGATGCCGAGAATGGTCGCCGCGCGGCTCTGGTTTCCCTGCACGTGGCTCATTACGACCTTGAACAAGGGTTCCTCCACCTCGCGCAAGACCAGCTCGTACAGGTGCGCGGGCCGGTGACCGTTCAAGGTCTCAAAGTAGCACTGCAAGGCTTCCTCGGCCTGCGTACGCAAGGGCACACTCCTGCCATTGACTTTGAGATCGCGGCCGTTGAACAGCTGCGACATATCCTTGCGTGTCTTCGATTTCTTTTTTGCGACCATAGCCCCACACTCTCCCTGCAAATCTTTCTTCTTATCCAAACTATGTACGCTTATGCTGCGCGACGCCCCTTAAGTTCGTATTGCTCCTGCAGCATGGCCAGTTGCTCCCGCGGCGTCTCGATTTGGACGAGACGGCTCCGCAATGCCTCTTGTCCGGGGTGCTGCCGAAAATACCAACTCAAGTGTTTACGTGCCACTCGAACACCGGTCTCATCGCCGTAAAAGTCATACAGGTCTTCGAGGTGGGCGCGCATAATATCACGGACACTTTCCAGCGCTAGCTCCTCGCGCAATTCGCCTGCCTGGAGAAAATAATTGACTTCGTCAAAGATCCATGGCCGACCTTGTGCGGCTCTGCCGATCATGATGCCGTCGCATCCGGTGGCCGCCAAAACTTCGCGCGCGCGGATCGGCGAATCAATGTCGCCGTTTGCAAACACGGGAATCTTGATCTTATCCTTAATCGCATGCACGGTTTCGTGTTCAGCAATTCCCTGATACATGTCCGCTCGAGTGCGGCCGTGAACCGCGAGCGCCTGGATGCCGCAATCTTCGGCGATTTGCGCGATGCCAACTCCATTCTTGTTGCGGCGGTCCCAACCGGTGCGCGTCTTCAGTGTCACCGGCACCGACACGGCTTTCACGGCCGCGGACAGAATACGCGCCACCAGCGCCTCATCCTGCAGCAGCGCGGAGCCGGCGAGGCGATTGCAAACTTTCTTGGCGGGGCAACCCATATTGATATCAACGATCTCTGCGCCGGCATCGACGTTGCGCCGCGCGGCGTCGGCCACCATCAGCGGATCGAATCCGGCGATTTGCACGACTCGTGGACCGGGCTCGCCCGTGTGATCCATGCGCCGGCGCGACTTTGGTGTATTCCATAAGCGCACCTCTGCAGTCAGCATCTCCGACGCGGCAAGCCCCGCCCCGAATTTGCGGCACAACATGCGAAACGGACGGTCGGTCACGCCCGCCATTGGAGCGAGAACGACGTTGGAGCACAATACGTGTTTTCCGATCTTGATGCTCATTGCTTCGTCTGCGCCGCAGCATCACCCGCGCACGAAATTCTTTGGTGGGCGCCGCGCAAGCACACATCGATCTCGAACCCTTCCGCATCCTTGCCGGGATCCAAGATATCGAGAATTGCATCGACTCGCTCGCCGGGCGCGAGCATTTTGACCGTGGGTTTGCCCAAGTACTCCGCAGGCTCGAATTCTCGAGAACCGAGCGGTGCGCCGAAGCGATTGGCAAGCGTGACTCGCAACAGCGGATAGGGCTGCAATCGAGGCGCGGTATTCAAGATGCTGGCGCGCACCCGCAGCGTGCCGTTGGCGGCCGGATCGCCGGTTACACCCCATTGGCGCAGCTGATACGCAGAAAGATTCGCAGGCGCGGGCAGTGTCCCTCCGACTGCGGAATACACGGTGCGAAGGCTCCCGCCCAAGGGCGCATGGGCGGCGAACCATGCGAGATTTTCATGGATCATCTGTAGGGCCAGCAACACTGTCAGCAAAATCGCGGCGCTCAGCCAGACGGCGAAGGGTAGGGACCGCACGCGCGGCACCGCGATCTCGGGGAGCTGGCCCTGTTTGAAGCCGGCGAGCATTTCGCGACGCACTTCGTCAGGTACTTCTATCCCGGTGCGGTTCGGCGGCACTTCAACTGCCGCCGGTGGAACCGTCTCGACGTTGCTTTGCGGCGGAACTCTACGTTCGGTGTCAGCCGTGCGCGCCGGCTGCGGCGCGCGGGGCTTGGGTTCGACGAAAATTCGGTCGAGTTCACCGGGAGGCAGGGTGAACTCGAGCGACGCGTCCGCAGGCGGATCGTTTGCTTTGGCCGCGGCCGGCTCCGGCCGATCCGTGTCGAACAATTCCAGATCCAGAATCTGGAGACGCGCGAACTCGACATCGGCGGCGGCCAAGTCCTCGCGCTGCTTCGGCGGAGCCGCTTCAGTCGCCGCGGGCACGGTAGAACGCAGGATCTCGTCGGCGCGCGTTTCCATCTCGAGCGGCGATTCGCCCGTGGAAAAAGCGCTCGCATCTTCGGCGAGGCGGGCGAGTGCGTTGAACACCTCACCGCATCGTCCGCAGCGCACCTGGCCGCCGGCAGCGCGCAATACCTCGGCCGACAGCTTGAAGACGGTTTCGCATTTCGCACACTGTGTGTACACGCTAGGGCGCTCTCCGGGCGTGGATGCAACACCAGTCATCCCGCCCAACGACCTGCACCATATCAAAAGCCGAGGTATACGCGGCTCTTACCGCGTATGCCTGCGTTTCCAAGAGCCCCGACAAGAGCAGATCGCCCCCCGTTTCGCACGCCGCCGTCAGGACAGGCGCCAATTCAATCAAGGGTCCGGCAAGTATGTTGGCGACCACGCAACTCGCCGGCCGTAGCGCGGCCGGCCCAGCTCGCGTTTCAAGGTTCGAGGAGACGCCGTTACGAATTGCGTTCTCGCGTGTGGCGAGGAGCGCCTGTGAATCGATGTCGATCCCGATTACGTGTGAGGCGCCCAGCTTCAAGGCGGCGATCCCTAGAATGCCGGAACCGCATCCGTAATCGATCATCGAGCGGCCGGACAATGGCAAGGCATCCAGTATCTGCAGACATAGCGCCGTCGTGGGATGCGTGCCGGTGCCGAAGGCAAGCCCCGGATCGAGCCGCACGACGACTGCATTCGGATCCTCCGGCGCATCGGCGGCCGTCGGACATACCCACAGCCGTCGCCCGAAACGCATCGATTTCCACCCCTTTAGCCAAACTCGCTCCCAGTCTTGCTTCTCGACCGCGAACACACGCGCCGTGGCCGTGATGTGCTCCCCTAAGCGGTTCGCGAGGCGAGCGATACACCACGCTGCGTCGTGCGATTCATCGAACAGCGCGCGCACCAGCGTGTCGCTCCACAATCTGATTTCGCCGGACCCGGGTTCGAGCACGGGCTCATCGCCGCGGTCCAGGAATGTGATCGAGCTTGCGCCAATCTCGAGGAGGGCCGCTTCGACCGCATCGCAATTCAAGGCCGCCAGAGGGAATTCAATTTCATAAAACATCGTCGTCCGGCAACATGAATACTCAGGCAGGCTCCTGCGTGCTCACTTCAGTCCCAAGCGCCGCTCCAGATAATGAATATCGGTGCCACCCTGACGAAATGCCGAGTGGTTGAATATCTCTTGATGCAAGGGAATATTGGTTTTGATTCCTTCGACCACCATCTCGGCCAATGCATTGCGCATGCGAGCGATGGAGGTATCGCGCGTATCGCCGTAGGCGATGACCTTGCCGATCAGGGAGTCGTAGAACGGCGGGACGTTGTAGCCGGTGTATACGTGGCTATCGACGCGGATGCCCGGACCGCCCGGCGAATGCCAGAGCCTGATTGGGCCGGGCGAGGGCACGAAGTTCTTCGGGTCTTCGGCGTTGATGCGACATTCGACCGCGTGGCCGCGGATTTGAATGTCATTCTGCTCGTACGGTAGCGGTTCCCCGGCCGCTATGAGCAGCTGCGCCTTGACGATGTCGATACCGGTCACCAGTTCGGTTACCGGATGCTCGACTTGCACCCGAGTGTTCATCTCGATGAAGTAGAACTCATTATCCTCGTAAAGGAACTCGAGTGTGCCCGCGTTGCGGTAGCCGACTTCGCGGCACGCCCTCGCGCACCGTTCGCCCATCGTTTTGCGTTGTTTGGCCGTCAAGCCGGGCGCCGGCGCTTCTTCGATGACTTTTTGGTGGCGGCGCTGCATAGAACAATCGCGCTCGCCCAAGTGCACGACATTACCGTAATTGTCGGCGAGCACCTGGAACTCGATATGTCGCGGCTTCTCCAGGAACTTTTCCATGTAAACCTGCGGATTACCGAACGCCGCGAGCGCCTCGGATTGGGTGACGCTGATGGCGTTCAACAGCGATGCATCGGTATGCACCACGCGCATGCCGCGTCCGCCGCCGCCGCCCGAGGCCTTGATGATCAACGGATATCCGATGTCTTTGGCGATGCGAAAATTCTCGTCGACGTCCTCGCCCAGCGGGCCGTCCGAGCCCGGCACGCAAGGAACGCCGGAAGCCTTCATCACCTTGATCGCGGACACCTTGTCGCCCATCAGGCGAATGGTCTCGGCGCGCGGCCCGACGAAAAGGAAGCCGCTTTTTTCGACACGTTCCGCAAAGTCGGCGTTCTCCGACAGGAAGCCGTAGCCGGGATGAATCGCGACCGAATCCGTCACTTCGGCAGCGCTGATGATGGCGGGCATATTCAAATACGACAGCGCCGCTTGTGGCGGTCCGATGCACACCGTCTCGTCCGCCAACAGCACGTGTTTGGTATTGAAATCGGCGGTTGAATGCACCGCCACCGTTTTGATTCCAAGCTCGCGGCAGGCACGCAGGATGCGAAGCGCAATCTCGCCGCGGTTAGCGATGACGACTTTTTCGATCATCGGGCCTATTCAATGATGAACAGCGGTTGGCCGAACTCGACAGGCTCACCGTTCTTGGCGAGTATCGCGGTGACGCTACCCGCCTTGTCAGATTCGATTTGGTTCATCATCTTCATGGCTTCGATGATGCACAGGACTTGTCCGATCTTGATCTCCATGCCGATCTCGACGAACGACTTGGCGCCGGGCGAGGGAGAAGCATAGTAGGTGCCTACCATCGGTGATGTCACCGTGTGCTCGTCGTTGCGCGGTTTGTGCTCCCCCGCCGCCGTGGCCGGCGGCGCCGGCGCCGCGATCGGCGCGGGCTGACCCATCGCTATCGCAGGTGGCACGCTCATGCGCGGATGGCGGCTGATGCGAACGGATTCCTCGCCCTCGGAAATCTCAAGCTCCGAAATGCCGGACTCTTCGAGCAGCTCGATCAATTTCTTAACTTTGCGAATATCCATCCGCGAACCTCTTGGAGAGTCTTCGGTTTAGGTGGTTGCGAGGCGCGCGCAGGCGGCTTCGAGCGCGAGCTCGTAACCGATCGGGCCAAGTCCGAAGATGCAGCCGACCGCAATGTCGGACAGATAGGAACGTTGCCGAAAGTCCTCGCGCGCGAACAAATTGCTAAGATGAACTTCGATGAACGGTACGGATACCCCCAGAAATGCGTCGCGCAGCGCCATGCTGGTATGCGTGAACGCGCCCGGATTGATGATCACGAATGCAACGCCATCGCTCTTGGTCGCATGAACCTTCGCGATCAACTCATGTTCCGCGTTGCTTTGGGCGTGCACCAATTCATGACCTTTGGCGCGGGCCACGACGGAAAGCTTGGATACGATGTCCAACAGCGTTGCGGAGCCGTAGATCGCCGGCTCGCGGGTCCCGAGCAGGTTCAAATTCGGCCCGTTCAGCAACAAAATTCGCGCCATCTCGAGATCGTTCCAGCGTCGGTCGCACAGAAAAGATCCGCGATAATAACCAGAAATTGGTCTGAAATGGCAAGCTTCGGCCGCGAACTCGCCGGAAGTCTAACCGGTGCGCGCCGCGCTGAGTGCGTGCAGGCCATCGGCGATGGTGCGTCGGGCTTGCGGCAGCGCAACGTGATCCTGATTAAGGTTCTGCACTACGGAAAGAATGAGATTGACTTCAGGCTTGTGCAACTCGCCCACGTAAAGTGCCACCACCTCACCGCGGCGGTCCGTAAACACAGTGAATGGAAACGCCGGCGATTCGACGCCGAATGCGGCCGCCGCATCCAACGCATCCTGTTCGCCGATCAATAGCGGGTAGGGGATCTTGAACTGAGCCGCATAAGCCAACACCCTGTCACGGTCGTCCACGGCAATGCCGACGACCGCCATACCACGACCGGCCCACTCGCTGTGCAGTGACTCGAGCAGCGGAATCTCGCGGCGGCACGGCGCACACCACGTGGCCCAGAAGTTGATTATCAAGGATTTGTCGCCCCAAGCCTTTATCGAGGTGGGTTTGCCGTCGCGACCCTCGAGTGAAAAGTCCGGCAGGCGCTGCGGTATCTTTACCGCCGGGGGCATGATCGTGTCGGGGCCCGCTGTAAAATCGCCGGCGGGTGCTCTGGCCTCGCTTGCCGCAATCTTCAAGCTGCCGCTGGGCGCTCGTGCGGCCATGCGTGTCGAATAAAGATGCGCGCCCGCCCAGACCGCGATGACGGCGATAAACGCCGCACGGGCGAAGCGCAGCCACGTGCGCTTCATAACGCCGGCAGTTCGAGGCGGCGCCCCTTACGTAACAGCAGGCCGGCCAAGAGGAACGCCAAGCCGCCCCCGATGATCGCGACGCCTTCCCAGGGATGCGACGGCGCCTGTGCCGCTGGAGCGGCGCTCTCCGGGAACAGCACTTTGGTGATGGGCAGATAGCAAAGTCCCGCCTCCGCGCACCCCTGATAGGTCACTTTGATTTGCAACGGATGGGCCCCGTAATCGAACCGCCTGAAGGCCACGGTCCCTTCGACTTGCTGCAGGAAAACCTCCTGAGTCCCCAGATAGGAATCGGTCTTGGAGACGCCTCTCGGCAAGCTGAAACCCATGATGATGAGGTCGGGACTCTCCGCTTTGACCTCCATTTTTTGTCGATACAAGTAGTACCCCTCCGCGATGACCCAGCGCACTCGCATGACGTTGCCGTCGACTCGGGCGTGTACGCGAAAAGCAACATCGGGGGGTAGAAAGTCGGTTTCGTTGGAGTCAATGCCGCGCATCCACCAGGGCTTCGCGGCGGCGGATCCGCTGATCAGAGCGAGCAGCGAGCACAGCGTCAGGGCACGTATGATTCTCATCCGCACACTTTATAACAATCATGCATAAAGGAACGTGAGCACCGAATGCTGCATAACAGCAAATGGGCATTTAAGCGCCTGACCCCTTGAATCGGCGAAATCTGCCGCTATCATTAGCAGCCACGAGCGGGGAGTGCTAACAATCTTCGCTCTTCAGCAAACCTGTAACCAAGCACTAGGAGTCTTGTTTTATGAAGATTCGTCCCCTTCATGACCGCGTGATCGTGAAACGAGAAGAAGAGGAGCGTAAGTCCCCGGGCGGCATCGTGATCCCGGATACTGCGACCGAAAAGCCCATCTTCGGGAAAGTGGTTGCCGTCGGCAAGGGCAAGATTTTAGAAAACGGCGAGATTCGTCCGCTCGACCTCAAGGTCGGCGACAAGATTCTCTTCGGTAAGTACAGCGGTACCGAAGTCAAGATGGATGGCGAGGAGCTGTTAGTCATGCGTGAGGAAGACGTCATGGCTGTGGTCGAAGGCAAGTAAGCCCCTCAGTCACTGTATCGTTAATATTTAAATAGAGGTATCAGCAAATGGCAGCAAAAGACGTACGTTTCAGCGACGACGCCCGGCAGCGGATGTTCAAGGGTGTGAATATTCTGGCGAATGCCGTCAAGGTCACGCTGGGTCCCAAGGGTCGCAATGCGGTGCTCGACAAGAGCTTCGGCGCTCCCACCGTTACAAAGGACGGTGTCTCGGTCGCGAAGGAAATCGAGCTCAAAGACAAGTTCGAGAACATGGGCGCGCAAATGGTGAAGGAAGTTGCCTCCAACACTTCCGATGAAGCCGGCGATGGCACCACCACCGCCACCGTGCTTGCACAAGCCATTATCCGCGAAGGCCTCAAGGCCGTCGCCGCGGGCATCAACCCGATGGACTTGAAGCGCGGCATCGACGTGGCGGTCACGTCCGTAACGGAAGAGCTCAAGAAGCATTCCAAGCCTTGCAAGGACCCGAAGGCGATTGCGCAGGTCGGCACGATTTCCGCGAACGCCGACGAGAGCATCGGTAAGACGATTGCCGATGCCATGGCGAAGGTCGGGAAGGAAGGCGTGATCACCGTTGAAGAGGGATCAGGCCTCGAGAACGAACTCGAAGTGGTCGAAGGCATGCAGTTCGATCGCGGCTATCTCTCACCTTATTTCATCAACAATCAGCAGAGCCAGAGCGCGGAACTCGACAAGCCGCTGATCTTGTTGGTCGATAAGAAGATCTCCAACATTCGTGAATTGTTGCCCCTGCTCGAAGCCATCGCGAAGGGCGGGCGCCAGTTGCTGATCGTCGCCGAAGACGTTGAGGGCGAGGCGCTTGCAACGTTGGTCGTGAACACGATCCGCGGCATCGTCAAGGTCGCCGCCGTCAAGGCGCCGGGCTTCGGCGATCGTCGCAAGGCCATGCTGCAGGACATCGCGGTCCTCACCGGCGGCACGGTGATTTCCGATGAAGTCGGCTTGTCGCTGGAGAAGGCGACGCTGAACGATCTGGGTGAAGCGAAGAAGATCCTGGTGGAGAAAGAGAACACCACCATCATCGACGGCAACGGCAAGGCCGCGGACATCAAAGGGCGGGTCGAGAGCATTCGCCAGCAGATCGAGGAAGCGACTTCCGATTACGACAAGGAAAAGCTGCAGGAGCGCGTCGCCAAGCTCTCCGGCGGTGTGGCCTTGATCAAGGTTGGTGCCGCCACCGAGATCGAAATGAAGGAGAAGAAGGCCCGCGTCGAGGACGCATTGCACGCGACTCGTGCGGCCGTCGAAGAGGGCGTGGTTCCGGGCGGCGGCGTGGCCTTTCTGCGCGCGCTCAAGGCCATCGAGAAACTGGTCGGCGCCAACGACGACCAGACGACGGGCATCAAGATCCTGGCCCGCGCGATCGAGGAGCCGCTGCGCCAGATCGTGGCGAACGCCGGCGAAGACGCCGCGGTGGTGCTGAACCGCGTCCGTGAGGGCAAGGGTACCTTCGGCTACAACGCCGCGACGGGTGAATTCGGCGATATGGTTGAAATGGGCATCCTGGATCCCACCAAGGTCACGCGTCTGGCTTTGCAGAACGCCGCCTCGGTCGCGGGACTGCTGCTCACGACGGAAGTCATGGTCGCTGAGGCGCCGAAAGAGGAAGAGCATGCACATGGCGCGCCGGGCGGCGGCATGGGTGGCATGGGCGGAATGGACATGTAACACCCGCCGTTGCAGGTGTTCGCCTGCACCGCTGGTTACAGTCAAAGAGAGCGGGCTTCGGCCCGCTCTTTTTTGTGGTGCGCCCGTTTGTGGTGCGCCCGGCAGGGCGCGGCCACTCTTTGCTCGATTGGCGGCATCGCCCATAATGCCGGTATCCAGCAATCGCCGGTATCCAGCAATCACTTGAGCCGAATGCGTGTCAGGGGCGATCGGGGTGTGGCGACGGGGCCCCGACAATGTGTTGCTCGAGAGACCCGAATGGCATGGACCCCAACTGAGGTGGACTCCAAATGACGTGGACTAAGGGCCAGCGCAACGTGGTGGTCGCCGCGTATCTGGGCTGGACGTTGGATGCGTTCGATTTCTTCCTCATGGTCTTCATGTTCAAGGACATCTCCGCGGAGCTGCATTCGAGCCTGCAGGTGGTCTCGACCGCGGTCCTGCTGACTTTGGGCATGCGCCCGGTAGGCGCCTTCCTCTTTGGCCGCCTCGCCGATCGCTTCGGTCGCAAGCCCGCGCTCATTTGGAACATCCTCGCCTATTCGTTCCTGGAAATGGCCTCGGGGTTTGCTCCGACCATGACGACGCTGCTGATCGTCCGCGCCTTGTTCGGTGTCGCGATGGGTGGAGAGTGGGGCATCGGCTCTGCCCTGACGATGGAGACCATCCCGCCCTCGGCGCGCGGCTTCGTGTCGGGCTTGTTGCAGGTCGGCTACCCCTCAGGCTTCTTGTTGGCATCCCTGGCCGTATATCTGTTCTATGACCGCCTAGGCTGGCGCTATATGTTCGTGCTCGGTGTAATCCCGGCACTTCTCGTTTTTTTCATCACGCGCGGAGTCGACGAGTCGCCCGCATGGACGGAGCAGCAATCCACTCCGCGTTCAGGGCTCCTCTCAGTGTTGCGGCGCAAGTGGAAGCTGGCGCTGTACGCCGTCATCCTCATGACCGCTTTCAATTTCTTCAGCCACGGTTCCCAAGACGCCTATCCGGACTTGTTCTTGAAGGGCCAGCATCACTTCGATACACACTTGGCTTCGCTTATCACGGCGCTGTTCAATATCGGAGCGATCTGCGGGGGACTTTTCTTCGGGTTTATGTCCGAGAAGCTGGGGCGCCGTCGCGCCATCGTGATTGCGGCGCTGATCGCGCTGCCGGCACTGCCGTTCTGGGCTTTCGGTTCGACGCCTTTGATCTTGGCCGCGGGCGCGTTCTTGATGCAGCTTTCCGTGCAGGGGGCCTGGGGCGTGATTCCCGTGCATCTGAACGAACTGTCGCCGCCGGAGATTCGCGCGACTTTTCCGGGGTTTGTCTATCAGCTGGGCAATCTCTTGGCTGCAGTCAACTTGAACCTGCAGGTGGCGATCGCAGAGACACACGGCAACGACTACGGGACGGCGATGGCGGTTGTGGTCGGAACGGTAGCCGTTGTGATTGCCTTGCTGGTGGCATTCGGCCCCGAATACCACGGCATTCCGATGAGCGCGGCGCAAGAACTTGCGGCGCAAGAACGTGCCTCGCAGAAATTCGCACGTGCGGCCTAAGGAGATGACGTGAGGTGGTCCGCCAAGCAATACCTGGCGTTCGAGGATGAGCGCTCGCGGCCGGTGCGGGATTTGCTGGGAGCCTTGCCGGCCGTGGAAGTGCGAGCGGCCGTCGATATCGGTTGCGGACCGGGCAATTCGACCGAACTTCTCGCGGCGCGTTTTCCCGACGCTTCGATAAGCGGACTCGACAGTTCCGCCGATATGATCGCACAGGCCCGCAAACGGCTGCCGCAGATACGCTTCGACGTCCTCGACATTGAGGCGTGGATCCGCCTCGATGCGGCGCGCTCGCTCGGGCCCGTTGATGTCATATTGGCCAATGCCGTTCTGCAGTGGGTCCCCGAGCATGCCGCGCTGTTTCCGGCGCTCGCCGCCAGGCTCGCGCCCGGTGGCATCCTGGCCGTGCAAATGCCCGATAACCTCGATGAGCCTGCGCAGCGCTTGATGCGCGAGCTGGCGGCCGGCGGGCCGTGGAGCGGCAAGCTGGCTGCTGCTGCGCGAACACGCGTTCCGATCGGAGGCGCCGATTGGTATTACCACTTGTTGCGTTCAAGCTGCGCGAAGGTCGATGTCTGGCGGACCACTTATTATCATCCGCTCGCCGGAGGCGAAAATGCGGTTGTGGAGTGGTTCAAGGGGAGCGGCCTGCGGCCCTTTCTCGAGCCTCTCGAACCCGCCGAGCGCGCAGCCTACCTCGCACGCTACACTGCAGCGGTAAGGAGCGCCTATCCTGCGCTGGCGGACGGCACCGTCCTGTTGCCCTTTCCCAGGCTATTCATCGTCGCAGTCCGGTAAGTTGTCATTTTGCGGCGAGCTGAGGCGTCGTCATCAGCTGCGCTTGAGGGGCCTCGCACGCCACTAAGTTGCCGCCGCCGGGACGGCAAGCGACCAGGAGTCGGCCGCCGATCGCACTGGCGCGAAAGCACATCGTGCGCATACCAAGACCGGTACCGCGCAAGCCATCGGCCGGCAGACCGCGGCCGTCGTCAAGTATTTCGAGCCGCACGCTTCCGTCGCGGGACCAGAGAACGATCTCGATCGAGCGTGCGCCCGAATGCTTGAGCGCATTTTGCACGGCTTCCTGCGCGATTCTGTACAGGTGATTGCGCACCTTGAGATCAACGGTAAGGGGCGCATCGTGCCGGATGCGAAATCGTACCGGAGTGCCGCTCAACGAGCTGCGCCGTGCGAGCGCCTGGAGAGCCGCCTCGAGGCTACCATCGGCGTCGGTCAACGGCGAAAGCCCTTGCACCAGGAGGCGGGCGTCTTGGATGCAGCTCGTTGCGAGCATCGCCAGCTCGTCGAGGTCATCGGCAATCGCATCGCGTTCGCGCGCCGCGCGATTCGCCAATGCGCGCGCCGACAGCGCGAGTCCCGTGAGTTCCTGGCCAAGCCCGTCGTGCATCTCCTGGCCTATGCGGCGCTGCTCGCCCGCGACGGCCTCGATCAACGCGCGGCCGAACGCCCGTCTCTCGGTCACGTCGAGCGCGAACACCAGTTCGGCCGCAACTCCGCCGCAGTCGATCGAGCGTGTCCACACCTCCACCTCGAGCAGGCGGCCGTCCCGCGTCAAATGCCGTGTCTCAAATGGCTCCGCGGCGAGATCCACGGTGTCCTCCCCTTCATCACGCAGCGGCGCGTGGGGTTCGCCGGGTGGAATCAGCGCCCCGACGCTCATCGCAAGGAATTCCGTTCGGCCCCAACCGTACTGGCGCACGGCCGCCTCGTTAATCATCAGAAACCTCAAGGTGTTCCGGTCGTGCACCCAGATCGGCTGCGGGCTGCCGTCGAATATTTGCGCGTACCGCTGCTCCGCGCGCAGCCTCGCGAGAGCCGCCGCATCCCGCTCCGCAAGAAGCGCCGTTACGGTGAGATTCAGTCCGGTGAGCACGGCGCTAAACGACCAGATCACGGTCAGGCCCTGCAGCTGGGTGAAATTGCTGAAGGCACCATGATTGAATGCGACACAATAGGCGGTCACCAGTGAGAGGGCGAATGACGCAGAGCCCGCGGCCACGAGACCGAAATGAATGGCGCCCACCACGACCAGAAGTACGGCGAACACCAGGAGCGGCGGCCTGCTGAGTTGGCCGTCAAAGTTAGCCAACATGATGCTGCAGCAGATCACGACCCCCAACAGCCACATTGCGCCCTGCGCCCAATGCTCGGTGATCTGCGAAAAGCTGCGCCGATTCGCTGCCACCAAGATCGGGGCGAGAAGAATCACGCCCGCGGTGGTGTTGCTCCACCAGCGAATCCAATTGATTGGGTCCGACGATTCAGCGGTAATTCCTGCAAGAAAGAAGCCGAGATAGCCGAACGCCGGCGCGAGCGCCATGCCGACCGCCGCGGCAAGAATGAACAGCGGAACGTCTCTGGCGCGGCTGAAGCTCGGGTCAAAACCGCGCCGTTCGAGGACCCATACCGTAAGGGCGGCGCCGCCCGCAAGTCCTATCCCAACGCCGATGGTGGCGACGAGCGGCTGGTGATTGGACCAATCGATGGCGACGCCGGCGGCGAACATGGCCGGCCACATGCGCCGTCCCCAGCGGTACATCGCGGCGACCGCAACACCGCTCGGCAGAATCAACAGCGGTAGGCTGCCGCCGAAGCTCGGCAGCGCAAAGCCGAGTGCGCCGGTCGCGAAGGTGAGTGCGAACGCGAGCGACCACTTGAGCACGGGCAACGATGCAGAGTGCATGGCGCGTTGAAACCCTTCGATCACGTCGATGTCCCGTGGGTCCTTCCCTGGTAATCTAGCGCGCAAGGTATCCTTGATTGGAATGTGATTCAATTGTCTCGCATCATCGTGCCCATCGAATTCCTGCAGTCGGTGCCTGAAATTTTGCGCGAATCCGTGGTGCGGTGGTGGGAGCGTGCGAGCCGCCGGGATGCACTGCGCCAGACCTATGAGGATCTGCCTGACGCGATGAAAGATGAGCTTGCCCGGCTGGTCGCGGGAAGTGAATTTGCTGCATCTGCGTTGCTCCAAGATCCCCAGGCTCTTGGATGGGTGACTCGCAATGTCGCGCCTGCGGTTGGGCGCGCAGCGAGCATCGAATATGAACGGCGCGCCGCCTCTGCCGCATCGAGTGCCGACGCGCAGCGAGTGCTGCGCGAATGGCGGCGGCGCGAAATGCTGCGCATTGCGTGGCGCGACATCGCCGGCCACGCCGATGTGGCGGACACTTTGCGCGGCCTGTCCGACATGGCGGATGGCTGTATCCGTGCCGCTGCGGCGGCCGGTCAGGCGCTCCTCGAGATCCCCTTTGGCAAGCCGCGGAACCCGGCCGGCGCGGCCGTGCCCCTGATCGTGCTTGGCATGGGCAAGCTCGGCGGCTTCGAGCTCAATTTCTCCTCCGACGTCGATCTCGTGTTTCTTTTTGCGCAAGCCGGAGAGACCGATGGAGCCCGCGTGATCGACAACGAGGAATATTTCAGCCGCCTCGGCCGGGAGATTATTCGATTGCTCGACGCGAGAACCGAGGACGGCTTTGTGTTTCGGGTGGATGTGCGCCTGCGGCCCTTCGGTGAGAGCGGGCCGCTGGTCGTGAGCTTGGCCTCGCTCGACGATTATTTGCAGCAGCATGGGCGGGATTGGGAGAGATATGCCTGGACCAAAGCGCGCGCCATCGTAGGTGCCGACGCCTACAGCGCCGCCAACGAAGAATTCGTGCGCCCGTTCGTGTACCGGCGCTACCTCGATTTCGGGGTGTTCGAATCCTTGCGCGAGATGAAAGCGATGATCGCCCGTGAAGTGGCGCGACGCGATCTCGAGCAAGATCTCAAGCTGGGAATGGGCGGGATTCGCGAAATCGAATTCATCGTGCAGTCGCTGCAATTGGTGCGCGGCGGCAGCGACCGGCGGCTGCAAAATCCCGCGCTGCTCGAGGTGATGCCGCTGTTGGCCGGCTCGAAATTGCTGTCGCCTGCGGAGATTTCGCAATTGCGCGACGCGTATTTGGTTTTGCGCAAGGCCGAAAACGCCCTGCAGATGATTCGCGACGAGCAAACCCATTCGATTCCCTCGGATCCGGCGGACCGCGCCCGGCTCTGCTTGAACTTAGGGGTTGCGGATTGGCCCTCAGGCGCAGCGCGCATCGACGCTGCGCGTCAAACCGTGATCCGGCAATTCGAAGCGCTGTTGTTCGGTACGTCGGACACGCAGCGTCGATACGGCGAAACGGCGTTGAGTTGGCTCTCTTCCGAGAAAGTCGACATCGGGGAAGAACTGGCCGAGTGCGAATTTCCCGGGCCCGAGATTCCGGCGGTCGCGGCCCTGTTGGAATCGTATCGCCACGCGGCTCCCTATCGCAGGCTGGACGAGGCCGGCCGGCGTCGAGTGCACGTGATACTGGAGCGTTTGCTGCAGGCGGCCGCACTGCAAGCATCTCCCGCAATCGTGGTGCAGCGGGTGCTGCGGGTGCTGGATGCAATCGGCGCTCGCTCATCCTATCTGGCGCTGTTGAAGGAACAGCCGCCGGCTCTGGATCGTCTGATCGACGTTTGCGCGATCAGCGGATTCCTAGCGCGTCAGATCGCCGATTTTCCGCTCCTGCTCGACGAATTGATCGACGCCAAGGCGTTCGATGAAGTCCCGTCGCGCGCGGGATTTGCGCGCGAGCTCGCCGCGCGGACCGAACGGCTGCCTGCGGATGATCCCGAGCGGCAGGTCGAAGCGCTGCGAGGATTCCAAAAAGTCGCGGTATTCGCGGTGGCGCTGGCCGACCTCACGGGGCGTCTGCCGCTGATGGCGGTGAGCGACCGCCTGACCGACATCGCGGAACTCATCGTTCAATGCTGCATGGATCTCGCCTGGGGGCAGATGACGAAGATCTACGGCGTGCCGTATTGCGGCGACGACGAGGCGACCTGTCGTATCGTGAACGTCGCGGTGGCCGGTTACGGCAAGCTCGGCGGGTTGGAACTCGGCTACGGTTCCGATCTTGATCTCGTGTTTCTGCATGACTCGAGCGGCAAGATTCAACAGACTCGGGGCGAACGGCCGCTCGACAATGTCGTGTTCTTTCTGCGCTTGGGACAACGCATCGTCCATCTGCTCACCATGCATTCGGCCGCCGGGCGGCTTTACGAAGTCGATATGCGCTTGCGGCCGAATGGCAAGGGCGGATTCTTGATGACCGGCATCGACGCGTTCGAACGATACCAGCAAAAGGATGCTTGGACGTGGGAACATCAAGCGCTGCTGCGTGCACGCGCGGTTGCCGGCGATGCAAACCTCTGCCGGCGCTTTGAGGTGGCGCGGCGCCGTGCGCTGTGCACCGCCGTGCGGCGCGACACGCTGCGCAGCAACGTGATGGAGATGCGCCTGCGCATGCGCCGCGAGCTGTCGCGCTCGGGGCCCGGACAGTTCGACATCAAGCAGGATGCGGGTGGTCTCGCCGACATCGAGTTCCTGGTGCAATATTGGGTACTGTCGGCCGCGAGCGCGCACCCCGAGCTCGTGACTTACACCGACAACATTCGCCAGCTCGAGGGCCTTGCGCGGGTGGGCGTCGTCGATGAGGCAACGGCGCGGTGGCTCAAAGAAGCATATATAGGCTATCGTAGCGTGCTGCATCACCTATCGCTGGAGGGCGGACTGCGTGTGGTGGAGGCGGCTCCGCACGCAAAGACGCGGTCCGGAGTCCAAGAGATCTGGAGTAAAGCCTTTGATACCGCCGTTACGTGAGACAAGCGGAGCTGCGACAATGCCGGCGATGGTTCAAGACGATTCGGAGCGCAATTTGATTCAGGCCAATGCACAACATCAATACAATGTGACACCGGCCGATTTGCCGCTGTCATGTCCGATGCCCGGCATGCGCTTGTGGAATTCGCACCCCCGCGTGTACCTCGCCATCGAATCGGCGGGCTGGGCCAAGTGCGGGTACTGCGGGGCGGAGTACACCCTCGTTCGCTAGGAGCCTGTTTGAGTAATCCGCGTGAGCCCACTTAGCTCTTGTACTCGCTGTAGGACTTCTCTTCGACCAGGCTCGAGCCCAGCTTGAGATTGAGCCGCCGCTTGATGGCCGCTCGCTCGTCATTTTCGATGTAAACCGCCCGCGCGAGCCGGATGAATTCGGCATCGAATGCCTGCGCACGCTCCTTGTCGCGAATATCGTCTTCGATGACCCACAGGCGCTCGTTGACGGCAAGCAAGGCGCGCACGTCGCCGTCCACGTCCTTGCCGGCGTACACCGAGCTCTTCCAAGTCTCCTCCAGTGCGGCAAGTTCGAGACGCACATTGGCCAATTTTCCGGGGTCCGTCATGCGCCGCGACTTGATGCGCAGAATGGTGATCTTATCGAGCAATTCTCCGGGCGATACCGGCACCGTGATTTCATTCATGCGCGGATCTTAGCGTAAACTCGAAAAAATGAGCGACGGCGGCCGACGCATTGCCACTCCGGGGGGCGCCATGCTGGCTGATCCCGCCTGCCTTGGAAATCTGCTGGATACCGCGGGGGAGGCGCTGTTCGAGCCGCAATTCTGGGCCGCTCGAGGCGAACTCGTCCCCGTGAATACAGGCCGTGGAGCCGCGTGGTTCATCGATTCCGGGCCTCACCGGTGGGTGTTGCGTCACTATCGGCGCGGCGGTTCCATAGCGCGGTTTGTGCAGGATCGGTACCTATGGGCCGGCGAGGCTCAAGTCCGCGCGTTCGCCGAGTATCGCTTGGTCGCGAGCCTGGTACGGCGCGGCTTGCCCGTCCCGAAGCCGATCGCGGCGCGCTACCGGCGCAGCGGCTTGCTCTACCGCTGCGATCTGATCATGCAACGCATAGCGGATGCGAAGCCATTGAGTTCGCTGCTCGCCGTCGCCGCATTGAGCGATGCGTCGTGGCGCGCGATCGGCGCGACGATTGCGCGGCTGCATCAGGGTCGTGTCGATCACGCCGACCTCAATGCGCACAACATACTGCTCGACAGCCAGGGCGTCATCAGCGTGATCGACTTCGACCGCGGCCGTGTGCGCGACCCCGGCCGCGCGCGCGAGCGCGGAGCATGGACAATGCGAAACCTGAGCCGACTGCGACGCTCGCTCGCGAAGGTATCGCGCCAGTTGCCGCCCGATCGATTCTCCCCCGAGGCGTGGCAATGCCTGCTGGCCGGCTACGCATCTTTCGGCAATTCCTTCGGCAATTAAACCTTGCGCCGCCTGTACAGCGTATTGATGGTTCTTCTGGCGCCGGCGGCATTTGCGCTGGTGCTGTGGCGCGGCTTGCGCGATCGCAGCTATTGGCGGAATTTGAACGAGCGCTTCGGATGGGGGCCGGCTGCGGGCGATTCCCCGAGTATTTGGCTGCATGCGGCGTCGCTCGGCGAGGTCACCGCCGCTGCGGCGCTGGTTCGAGCGCTGCGCGCTCGCTATCCACAGAGCCCGTTCGTGTTGAGCACTGCGACTCCGACGGGGCGCGCTCGCGCGCAGGCGCTTTTTGGGGGCGACATTGGCGTCCGCTTCTTGCCCTACGATACGCCGGGCTCGGTCGCGCGTTTCTTGACGCGAGTACATCCGCTTTTGGCGATCATCATGGAGACGGAACTGTGGCCCAACCTGCTCTACGAATGCCGGCTGCGCGGCGTGCCGGTGGTGCTCGCGAGCGCGCGTTTGACGGCGAAATCCCTGTCGCGGTATCTGCGTCTCGGCACCCTGTTCAGCGGCGCCGTGTCGACCGCAACGCTCGTCGCAGCGCAGACCGAGGAGGATGCCGAGCGCTTCATCGCCATCGGCGCGGAGCGGGCGCGCACGCACGTCATCGGCAACGTGAAATTCGATCTGCAGGTCGGCGACTCCCTCGCCGAACAGGGGCGCCAGTTGCGCCAGCACTACGTAGGCCCCCGGCCCGTGTGGATTGCCGGCAGTACCCATGGCGGGGAAGAGGAGGAGCTGCTGAACGCGCACGCCGCGCTGCAAACCGGCTTGGCCGATGTGTTGTTGATGTTGGTGCCGCGGCATCCGCAGCGGTTCGAGAGCGTGGCGAACTTGCTGGAGCGGCGGCGTATTCGGTTCGATCGGCGCAGCACCGGCAACGCGGTGCGGCCGGAGGCGGAAGTTCTGTTGGTGGACAGCGTGGGGGAGCTCGGCTCGCTCTACGCCGCCGCCGATGTGGCGTTTGTCGGCGGCAGTTTGGTGCCGGTCGGCGGGCACAATTTGCTGGAGCCGGCCGCGCTCGGCGTGCCGGTGATCACGGGACCTTATAATTCCAACAGCAAGGAAATTGCGCGATCGCTGGTGCGCAGCGGCGGTGCCGTGGAAGTCGCCGATGCGCCCGCGCTGGCCGAGGTATTGCGCGAATTTTTCGCCGACCCGGCCGTGAGGCAGCGGGCGGGCGCCTGTGGGCGGGAGTTCGTCGAACTGCATCGCGGCAGCGTGGCGCGGCTCCTCCGTCTCATCGAGCCGTTGTTGGCGGCTCCTCCGCCGGCGGCGCTGCCGGTCGCGGCGAATTCTCGAGCAGGCTGTTGAGCCGATTCAAGCTCTGTTCCGAGAGGATACCGGCCGCCTGCTGCAGTTTGAGCACATTGATCATGTAGTCGTAACGGCTGCGCGAGTAATCGGTCTGCGCCTGGATCCACCGGCGCCGAGACTCCAATACGTCCACCGCGGTGCGCGTACCGGCCTCGTAGCCGGACTCCGTGGCATTGAGCGCCGTCGCATTCGATTCGAGCGCGCGGCGCAACGCCTTCACGTGTGAAATCTCCGACAGCACGCCCATATACGCATCGCGCGCATCGTGCTCGGTTTGACGAGCCACACGCTCCAATCGCTCCTTCGCCGCACGCTGCTGGAAGACGGCCTGTCGCACCTGTGAGGACACCATGCCTCCCGAATAGAGCGGGAATGTGAACTGCAGGCCCACTATGTTCTGATATTGATCGAGGCTGGTATTGCCGTACGGCGTACCGTCCGCGTTGGTGTATTGACCGTCGCTGGTGGCCTTGTAGCGACTCGCCACCAAATCGAGCGAAGGCAGATGGCCGCCGCGCGCCGCGCTCACGTTCTCGCGGGCAATGTCTGCCGCTAGGCGACTGGACACCAGGGACAGATTCTGCTGCAGAGCCATTTCCACCCAACGGTCTTCGCTGCTTGGGTCGGGATTGGTCAACTCGAAGGGCTCGACGGGGCGTGCCAGGTAATCGAAGACATCGCCGGTGATCTCGCGCAGCAGTTCCTGAGCGGATGCGAGCTGCCGCTTGGACGCAATCACGGCCGCCGCACCGCTATCGTGCGCGGCGCGCGCCTCTTGGACATCGGTCACCGCGACCAGCCCGACTTCGTAGCGCTTTTCGGCCTGCTCGAGCTGGCGATTCACCGAGGCCAAGTTGGCCTGCTGCGCATCGAGGTCATCCTGGGCGGCGAGGACATCGAAATAGCGTTGGGCGACGCGGGCCATCAGGTCTTGTTGCGCCGCCTGGTAATCCGCCTCGGCCTGCGCGACCTGGGCATCCGCGCGCTGCAGCGCGACCCAATTCTCCCAGCGGAACAGATTTTGTTTGAGGTCGACCCCGTAATGATGGGTGGTCGTCGTGATGCGGCCGTCGAAGGGGTAGGCCTCTTCAATCGTGGTGCCACCTGAAATCTGCACGGACTCAGTCGTGTTCGAAGACCCGGCGTCGTGCTCCTTGGTCGATGTGCCGTTGGCCGCAAGCTGCGGCAACAAGGCCGCCAGGGCTTGCGGCTTCGATTCGAGCGCCGCGAGGCGATTGGCTTCGGCCTCGCGGAGCTGAGGATCGTTCTGCAAGGCGCGCTGATATACCGCGAGCAGATCGGCAGCGGGCGCCGCGTGGCAGGCCAGGCAGCAGGCGAGCAAACTCAGGAATCGCCTCATGCAGTACGTTCCAGGGACGTTAGCAAACCGAGATTCCCACCTAGTGTTGTATTTAACCATATCACCTGAGAGCCGCGAGCCCCGGAACTCAGTACTGCGGAATCTGCGGATCGATATCCCTGGACCACGCCAAAATACCGCCGGCGAGGTTGAACACCGACCTGAATCCTTGAGATGCGAGAAAGCGCGCCACCTCAAGGCTGCGGCCGCCGGACCGGCAGATCACCACGGTCGCTGTGCGCGGGTCGAGTTCCCCCAGGCGTTGCGCGATCTCGCCCATGGGAATATGTACGATGCGCGAAGGCACCGGTGCCAATTGCGTTTCCCAATCCTCGCGAACGTCCAGCAGCGTCATTTCGGCACCCGCGGCGCGCCGCTCAAGGAACTCCCGCGGGGTCAGCTCTTCGATCATCAGAACACAAATCCTTGCGCGGCGGTGGCATTGATCAATGGGTCGATGACCGTCTCGAACAAGCTCTCGCGAATCCATTCGGTATGATCGACCCGGCGCACCAGGATCGCATCCATCACCGGCGCCGAGCCGACGACGGCGAACAAGCGGCCGCCGAGGCGCAGCGCCCGCTCGAAGCGCGTATCGTAGACCGGCAGCGATCCGGTCAGGGCAATGACATCGTACTCGCCCAACGGGGCGGGGTTGAAGGCATCGCGCGTTTCGAGCCGCACGCGCGCCTGCGGCACGGCGCGCAAATTGGCAGCGGCGGCGGCTGTGAATTCCGCATAAATATCGATCGAATGCGTCGAGGCGCCGAGCAAGCTCAGGCACGCGCTCAGGTAACCGGTGCCGGTGCCGACTTCGAGCGCGCTGTCCGATGCATTGACTGCCAGGGCCTGCAGGATGCGGCCTTGTATTTTGGGCGCGAGCATGGATTGACCGAATCCGATGGGAAGCGGCGCATCGGCGAACGCAAGTTCGCCGAAGCCTTCGGGCACGAAGGCTTCGCGCGGTACCGCGGACAGAGCCTCAAGCACTCGCGGATCGAGAACTTCCCAGGTGCGGATCTGCTGATCCACCATTTGCTGTCGAGCGGCCAACGTATCCATAGTTTCTCTTAGCGATAAGGCCGCTGATTATGGTCAATTTCTACAGGCGACGCCATGCCTGTGCGCTATTCTTCGAGTCACGATGATTCGCGACGCGCCCAACCCGCGAGGGGCGTCAAAACCAAGCGTCGTTGGAATTTATCGTTATCGAGGTCTTAAGTTGATTTTGTCTTCCTTCGATCTTTGGCTTCTGACCTCCGCTATCTTAGCCGTGGTTGTCGGTGTGCTCTTCGTTCGCAAGAGACGCCAGGAACGCGCCGTCAGCGAATTTTCCGAGCAGGTCTCGACGCTCACGCGCACAGCGGGCACTGCAGGGCGGATCGGGCTCGAGGGCAAGCCCGAGGCGCTCGGGCAGTTGGGTACGGCGGTCAACGAGCTGCTGGAGAATCTCGACGAGCGCGGCGCGCGACTGCACGAGCGCGAACAGCTTTTCCAGCGCTTGGTCGAAACGGTGCACGATGCGGTACTGCTCCACCGCGAGCACATCCTGTTCGCCAACACGCGCTTCTTGGCGCTGCTCGGCGCGGGCGCATCGGACGTGGTCGGCAGATCGCTGAGCGATTTTGTCGCACCGGAATATATCGAACTAGTGGAGAGCAATTTACGGCGGCGGCTGGCCGGTGAGGCCGCGGCCGAGCGCTATGAAGTCGAACTCGTCGGACTGCACGGCGAAGTTACCCGCGTCGAGCTGTCGAGCGTCCTGATAGACAGCGCCGGCGAGCCGGCATTGTTGCTCACGGCCTTGGAAATGCTGCCGACACCAGCGCCGACCGACGCATCGTCTCGGCCTCGTTCCATGGCGACGCTCGATGCCATGGGCGAGAGCGTCCTCACGGTCGACGCGGAGGGCCGAATCGACTACATCAATCACGCGGCAGAAGGGCTGCTGGGCCAGACTTTCGCTCAGGTCGTAGGCAAGTCTTTCGCGGATGTGGCCTCCTTGGTCGATGAGACCGATCGCCGCTCGCTCGGCGATCCGGTACGCAAGGCGCTGGCCGCCGGCGGCCGAGTCACGATGGGCCGGCGCGCCGTGCTGGTGCCCGCCGATGCCGGTTTGGAGCGTTCGGTGGAAATCAGTGTGTCGCCCCTCAAATCCGATGCCAAGGAGACCGTCGGCCTCGTATTGGTATTGCACGACACCAGCGAGTTGCGCGGCTTGACGCGTCAGATGAGCTATCAAGCCACCCATGATGCCTTGACCGGTCTGGTGAATCGCCTGGAATTCGAACGGCGGCTGCGCGAGGCGATGGATTCGGCACAGACCGGGGATGCGGCGCATGCCTTGTGCTACCTCGATCTCGACCGGTTCAAAGTGGTGAACGACACCTGCGGGCACACTGCCGGCGACAATATGTTGCGCGAGATCGCCGCAGTCCTCAAAGAAGCGGTGCGCGATTCCGACACCGTCGGTCGCATCGGCGGAGATGAATTTGCGTTGTTATTGGTGGGCTGCCCGCTCGAGAAGGCGCGGCAGATCGCCGACGACGTGGTGCGTTCCGTCACCGACTACCGCTTCATTTGGAAGGACAAGATTTTCAGCGTCGGCGTCAGCATCGGTCTCGTGGAGATCGGTCGCGGCGGCGGATCGATCGAGGACATCATGAATTCGGCCGATTCCGCCTGCTACGTCGCCAAAAGCCAAGGCGGGGTGCACGTGCACGTGTATTCCGCGCGGGAGGAGGCGAACGCGCGCCACAGCGGCGAGATTCACTGGCTGCAGAAGCTGCAGATTGCCCTGCGCGACAACAAATTCGAGCTGTACTATCAGCCCATTGTGCAGGCGCGCAGCAACGGCGTGCGCGGTCCGGCGCTCGAAGTGTTCGTGCGTCTGGAAGCCGATCACGGCCAGCTCGCTGCGCCGTCAACCGAATTCATCCGTGCCGCTGAACGATACCGCCTGATGCCGAATGTGGATCGATGGGTGGTACAGGCCGTCCTGTCGGCCCTGGGCCGCGGCGGCATGAAGTTACCGCCGGGCCGCAGCGTTGCGATCAACATCGCCGGGCAAACCCTGGGCGATGCGGAGTTCCTGGAGTTCGTCGTCGACTGCTTCGATCACACGGGAGCCGATCCGAGCGACATCTGCTTCGAAGTCACCGAGAGTGCGGTGATCGCCAATCTGGAGCATGTGCGCCGCTTCATCGAAGTGCTGCACGGAATGGGCTGCGAATTCGCGTTGGACGATTTTGGCAGCGGCTTGAGCTCGTTCTCGACCTTGAAGACGTTGCCGATGGATTACCTCAAGATCGACGGGTCGTTCATCAGAAACCTCGCCGCGGATACCGTAAATCAGGCGATGGTCGCCGCGATGATAAAATTGTCACGCAGTTTGAATTTTCGCGTCGTGGCCGAGCAAGTCGAAGATCAGCTCTCGCTCGATACCGTGAAAAGCATGGGCATCGATTTCGTACAGGGCTTCATCATCGGCCGCCCCCAGCCCCTGTCGGTTACACCGGTCCCCCCCTAGCCCGCATTATTCACGAACAACGCAAACGGAAAGCGGGGCCTCGATTGGCAAGGCATTTTTCGGGGCGTGCAAAACATGGATGTTTTGCACGCAGCCCCCAGGGGCGCGACGCATGCGTCGCGCGGGTGGCCATGGATGGCCACCCAGGGCTTGCGCGCAGCAGGGACTGCGCAGCGCAATGGGTTCACGGCGGCCCGGAAAATGCCTGCCAATCGAGGTCCCGCGCCCGAGAATGCTAGTCGTTCGTGAATAGTGCCCGCTAGGAGCCTGTCTGAGTAATCCGCGTGAGCCGCGTTGGCCGGGAGACGGAGCGGATGCAAGGCGCGTGGCGCAGGCCGTGGCGGGCACCACGGCCAAGACGCGCAACGCCGAGAGACGCCCGTCCCCCGGCCAACCCCTCGGGATCCCGGCAGATCAGGCCCTTATAACTGCCCGGCAGACGCTCATAACAAACTTCTATGGCATTTCCACCGCTCTTAGGAGGAAAATCCGGCCATTCGCGAACTCCTTAAAAGGTGCAGCATGCCCATCTATGAAGACAACACCAAGTCGATCGGCCGTACACCCTTGGTCCGCATCAATCGCCTGGGCGCCAGCAGCGGGGCCACGATCCTCGCCAAGATCGAAGGCCGCAACCCCGCCTACTCGGTGAAGTGTCGAATCGGCTCCGCCATGGTGTGGGATGCCGAGGAGCGCGGCGCATTGAGACCCGGCATGTCGCTGGTCGAGGCGACCAGCGGGAACACCGGTATTGCGTTGGCTTTTGCGGCCGCCTCGCGCGGCTACGGCTGCGTGCTCACCATGCCGGACACGATGAGCATGGAGCGGCGCAAGGTGTTGATCGCATTTGGCGCCAAGCTGATCTTGACGCCGGGCGCCAAGGGTATGAAGGGGGCGATCGCCAAAGCCGATGAATTGGCGGCGGCGGATCCCGGCAAATACGCCCTGATGAGGCAATTCGATAATCCGGCCAACCCCGCGATCCATGAAAGCACCACGGGGCCTGAAATTTGGGACGATACCGAAGGCAGGATCGATGTGCTGGTCACGGGTGTCGGCACGGGCGGCACGCTCACCGGCGTGTCGCGATACATCAAGGGCACCAAAGGCAAGAAAATAATCACCGTCGCCGTCGAGCCGACCAACTCTCCGGTCATCAGCCAGACACTGGCGGGCCAAACACCCACGCCGACCCCGCACAAGATTCAGGGCATCGGCGCGGGCTTCATCCCGAAGAATCTGGACCTGTCGCTGGTCGATCGCGTCGAGCAGGTCAGCAATGAAGAGGCCATCGCCGTGGCGCGCGGCCTCTCGCGTGAGGAAGGCATTCTCAGCGGCGTCTCGTGCGGTGCCGCGATGGCGGCGGCCCTGCGTTTGGCGCGAGAACCGGCGCAAAAGGGCAAGACCATCGTGGTCGTTCTGCCGGATTCCGGCGAGCGATATCTGTCGGGCGCGCTGTTCGAAGGCCTGTTCGAAGAGGTCGAGAAGATGCAGGCGGTCGCCTGAGCGCATCATGGCTGCTCTCGCCACACCCGAGTCCAAGGCGAGCGCGCTCGAGCGCTTGAGCGAGGAGCTGCTCGAGAGCTATCTCGGCGATGAGCGTGCGCGGCGCATTTCGCGACGCTATCTGCCGTCGCGCGAGGCGGTCGTCGAGATTTTGGAGGGCGTGCTCGAGTTGATGTACCCGGGCTACTTCGGCCGCCGCGATTTGACGAGCGAGAATCTCGCCGCTCACGTGGAGCAGGCGGTGGCGGCGCTGGCGCCGAAAATCGAGAGCGAAGTGGAGCATTGCCTGTGCTACGGACGTGAGCGCGAAGCCCCATGGCAGGAGTTCAGCGAGTGCGCGCCGCGCGCGCGCGACTTGACGGAGGTCTTTCTGCGTCGGCTGCCGGAGATTCGCCGTCTGCTGGTAGGGGATGTGCAAGCGGCTTTCGACGGCGACCCCGCCGCGACGAATCTCGACGAAGTCATCCTGGCCTATCCCGGAGTGCTGGCGGTCAGTGTGTATCGTATTGCCCATGAGCTCTACGATTTGGGCGTGCCGATGATGGCGCGCATCATGACCGAGTGGGCGCACTCGAAGACCGGCTGCGACATTCATCCCGGGGCAAAGATCGGCGCGGCTTTCTTCATCGACCACGCGACCGGCGTAGTGATAGGTGAAACCACCGATATCGGCGAAGGCGTCAAGCTCTACCAGGGAGTCACCTTGGGCGCGCTGTCCCTTCCACGGGATGCCAGCGGACAGATCATTCGCGGCCGAAAACGGCACCCGACCGTTGAGAGCGGGGCGACCCTATACGCCAACGCAACGATTCTCGGCGGTCAAACCGTCGTCGGCGCCGAGAGCGTCATCGGCGGTTCAGTGTTCCTGACGCGCAGCGTGCCGCCGCGCTCACGCGTATCGCTCAAAGAGCCGGACCTGCGGGTTGCCTCGCGGGATGGCGCTGCCGAGCCGGACGCGATTTATTTCGACATTTGATACGCGGTAGCAGACGGGCGCGTTGCTGGAGGCAGGCGGCGTCACAACAGTTTGCCGAGCACCGGCACGAGTAACAACGCCACGATATTGATGATTTTGATCAATGGATTGATCGCCGGACCCGCCGTGTCCTTGTAGGGATCGCCCACCGTGTCGCCGGTCACCGCGGCCTTGTGCGCATCGGAGCCCTTGCCGCCGAAATGTCCCTCTTCGATGTACTTCTTCGCGTTGTCCCAGGCGCCGCCGCCCGTGGTCATCGAAATCGCGACGAACAGGCCGGTGACGATGGTGCCGATGAGCAATCCACCCAGCGCCTGCACGCCTGCTCCCGGACCCATCAGCCAATTCACGACCAGCACCAACACGATCGGTACGACGATCGGCAGCAGCGAGGGGATGATCATCTCCTTGATCGCCGCCTGCGTCAGCATGTCGACGGCGCGCGAATAGTCGGGCTTCGCCGTGCCTTCCATGATGCCCTTGATGTCGCGAAACTGTCGCCGCACTTCGTTGACGACCGAACCCGCGGCGCGCCCGACCGCTTCCATCGCCATGGAGGCGAACAGGTAGGGGATCAGACCGCCGATGAACAACCCGATGATCACCGCCGGATTCGACAAGTCGAAGGGGGTGGCATGCCCCATGACTTCGTTGAGCTTGTGCGTGTAGTCTGCGAAGAGAACCAGAGCAGCAAGGCCCGCCGAGCCGATGGCATAGCCCTTGGTAACCGCCTTCGTGGTGTTGCCCACGGCATCGAGCGGGTCGGTGACGTCGCGCACCTTTTTATCAAGACCCGCCATCTCCGCAATGCCGCCGGCGTTGTCGGTGATCGGGCCGTAGGCATCGAGCGCAACGATCATGCCGGTCATCGACAGCATCGCGGTGGCGGCGATGGCGATGCCATAGAGGCCCTCGAGCCTGAAAGAGGCCCATATGCTCAAGCACACGGCGATCACCGGCAGGGCGCAGGCCTTCATCGAGACGCCGAGGCCGGCAATGATGTTGGTCGCATGACCGGTCTGCGATGCAGCGGCCACGTGCTGCACCGGGCTGTATTCGGTTGCCGTGTAGTACTCGGTGATCACGATCATCGCCGCGGTGAGGGCGAGGCCGACCAGCGTGCACAGCCACACGCCCACGGCTTGTGCGCCCATGATCCACTGCGACACGAAATAGAACGCGACGGCGGAAATGAGGCCGGAGACGATGACGCCCTTGTACAACGCGTTCATGATCTTGCCGCCTTCCTTGGTGGAAACGAAATACGTTCCGACGATGGAGGATACGATGGAAATGGCGCCGAGCACCAAAGGAAACAGCACGGCACTCTGGCGCGTGTCGCTCATGAGGAGGCCGCCCAGCAGCATCGTGGCGACCAGAGTTACCGCATAGGTCTCGAACAAGTCGGCCGCCATGCCGGCGCAGTCGCCGACGTTGTCGCCGACGTTGTCCGCGATGACCGCCGGATTACGCGGGTCATCCTCCGGAATACCGGCTTCGACTTTGCCGACCAGATCGGCGCCGACATCGGCGCCCTTGGTGAAAATGCCGCCGCCCAAACGCGCAAAAATCGAGATCAATGAGCCGCCGAATGCCAGACCGACGAGCGCACGCAGCGCATCCTGCGCATTGCCCAGCACCTGCAGCATGCCGAGGTAATAGCCGGCCACGCCCAACAGTCCCAAACCGACCACCAGCATCCCCGTGATGGCACCGCCGCGGAAGGCGATCTTGAGCGCGGCATTGACGCCCATATGCGCCGCCTGTGCGGTTCGCACATTGGCGCGCACCGAGATCGACATGCCGATATAGCCCGCGAGTCCCGAGAGGATGGCGCCCACGGCGAAGCCGCCGGCAGTGGCCCAGCTCAAAGTCAGGCCCAAGACAATGAACAGAATGATGCCCACGATCGCAATGGTGCGGTATTGCCGGTTCAAATAGGCACGCGCACCCGCCTGGATGGCCGCCGCGATTTCTTGCATGCGCGCATTGCCGGCCGGCTGCGACAGGATCCAGCGAACGGAGATGGCGCCATAGACGATGGCGATGATTCCCGCTCCGATGGCCAGAAATAAGGCGTTATCAAGGGTCATTTCGCAGTCTCTGGTGTTTATGTTATTGAAATATATCGATTTATTTGAGTTTGATGCGTCAAAACTATACCACAAAGGGTTGCCGCAGACGCTTCGCGACGCCGCTGCCTTTGAGCGCCGCATACGCGGGCAGACCCCGGCGGTAAGGCGGATAATCCTCGCCGCCGATCAGCGGCAGCAAATAGCGCCGGCAGGCCGCCGTGATACCGAAACCATCGGCAGTGATGAAATTGCGCGGAACTTTCTTTTCCTGGTTCGCGATGGCCGCGAGCGGCGCTTCGCCGATGCTCCATCGATAGGGTGTCGAGGACTTGCGCACGATGACCGGCATCACCGCGTTCTTGCCCTGCAGCGCGAACTGCACCGCCGCCTTACCGACCGCGTATGCCTGCTCGACGTCCACCTTGGATGCAATGTGACGCGCGGATCGCTGCAGGTAGTCGGCGACGGCCCAATGAAATTTATAGCCGAACGCCTCTTGGGTCATCTGCGCCACAACCGGTCCGACACCGCCCAGCTGCGAGTGCCCGAACGCGTCCTTGGTGCCCGCCTCGGCGAGAAATTTGCCGTCCGGACTGCGCACCCCTTCGGATACCACGATGACGCAGTAACCATATTTCTCGACGCAAGCCTTCACTTTGTTCAAAAACAATGTGCGGTCGAAGGCGATCTCAGGGAACAAAATGACATGCGGGGCATCACCGCTCTTTTCGCCGGCTAAGCCGCCCGCCGCCGCTATCCAGCCGGCATGACGTCCCATGACCTCGAGCACGAATACTTTGGTGGATGTGCGCGCCATCGACAGCACGTCGAGCGCCGCCTCCCGCGTGGAAACGGCGATGTACTTGGCGGCCGAACCGAACCCCGGGCAGCAGTCGGTCACCGGCAAATCGTTGTCGACGGTCTTGGGGATACCGATGCAGGTGATCGGGTATCCCAAAGCCAAGCCGATTTCAGACACCTTGTGTGCGGTGTCCATCGAATCATTGCCGCCGTTATAGAAGAAGTAACCGATGTCGTGGGCTCGAAATACGTCGATCAGACGCTCGTACTGGGCCCGGTTCTGGTCGATCCCAGCCAGCTTGTAGCGCGCCGAACCGAATGCGCCGCCCGGCGTATGGCGCAAAGCGCTGATCGTCGCCCGACTCTCCTTACTGGTGTCGATCAAGTCCTCCGTCAGCGCGCCGATGATGCCATGGCGGCCTGCGTAGACCTTGGCGATTCGGTCGCGGTGCTTGCGGGCTGTTTCAAGCACGCCGCAGGCGGACGCGTTGATGACGGCGGAGACCCCGCCGGACTGTGCATAGAAGGCGTTTTTACCATTGGGGTGTTGCATGATTCTGCCTTCGCTTCGAAAATCGAACCGTATGTACAAGCCGCGCAGGATAGCCGATCGGCGCGGGCGAGGCACTTCCTTAAGCTGGTTTGACGATGGCCTCGGTCGAAGGTACGGTAGCGCGCTTGCAGTACTTTAAAGAATCATGCGAATAGTCCTATTAGGGGCTCCGGGATCCGGCAAAGGCACGCAGTCGCAGTTGCTGGTCGAGGCGTACGGCGTCCCGCAAATATCGACCGGCGATTTGCTGCGTGAGGCGGTGGCCAAAAGGACGGAGTTGGGCTTGCGGGCCAAGGCCGCCATGGACGCGGGCAAGCTCGTGGACGATGCGACCGTGCTCGACATGATACGCGAGCGATTGGCGCGGCCCGATGCGCTGAAAGGGTTCATTCTCGATGGCTTCCCGCGCAACATCGCGCAGGCCGAAGAGTTGGAAACATTGCTCCGAGAGTTGGGTCAGCCGCTCGAGGCGGTCGTGCTCTTGAACCTCGACCTCGGTATTCTTTTCAAGCGCCTCACCGGGAGAAGGATCTGCGAGGATTGCGGCCGCGTGTTCAACGTGTACACGACGCCCCCGGGCACGCTCCCCGCTTGCGAAAAGTGCGGCGACATGCCGCGCCTGATCCAAAGACCGGACGATAAGGAAGAAGTGATCGGCAAGCGACTGGAAGTTTTTGAGGCGCAAACCAGGCCGCTCATCAAGCATTACGAGGCGGCCGGCCTGCTGCGCGTCGTGGACGCCGACGCCGGCGTGGAGACGGTTTTCAAAAGTATTCAGCGCGCAGTGCATCAGACAGGCTCCTAATCGATCGCTTCGAGCAGTTTCTCGCCGATTTCGCGTCGTCGCCAGCCCGTGAGGGCCTGCAAATCGCGCGCTCCCATCGCGAGCGCCTTGAGTTCGCCCCGCGGCGCGAGAATTTCGGCGTTTACGCCAAGTTCGGCCGCATGCGCATCGACCAGGCGCGCGAGCCGCTCGATCATGGCCCTTTGCTCCGCAGTGGGGCGTGGATCCTGACCCGGCTCCTGGTCGATGGCTTCCATCCTCGAGCCTTCGCGCAGCGCTTCGAGCAGGCTTTCGGCGAGGGCATCGTTCAGCGGTCGGGAAAGCGAGCGCACGGCCCCAAGGGCCGCGCGGCTCGCGGGATTGGCATGGGCGAGCTCGAAGATCGCGGCATCGGAAATGATCCAACCGCGCGGTAGATCGCGCTCGCGCGCCAATTTCTCGCGCCATACCGCGAGCACGCAGGCGCGTGCACGCGGTGCAGGCGGCAGCTGCTTGAGACCGCGCATTCTCGTCCATGCTTGCTCGGGGTCGGGTTCATAGAGTCGCGCATCTGCGAGCGCCGAACAATCCTCGATGACCCAGCGTTCGCGCCCGAGCGCGTGCAATCGCTCGGTCAGCAGATCGGCGATCTCGCCCAGATACAGCACATCGTCGACCGCGTACTCGAGCTGTTCGGGAGTGAGCGGGCGTTTCGACCAGTCGGTGCGGGTTTGCCCCTTCGGCAGCGTCACCTTCAGCAGCGTCTTGACGAGCTCAGCATAGCCGATCTGGGGCTTGAGCCCGATGCACCCGGCGGCGATCTGCGTGTCGAACACCGGCGAGATCACGCGCTTCGCGCCCAAATAGAACGCCTCGAGATCCTGCCGCGCAGAGTGTATGACTTTGCGCGACGTTGCGGCGCTGAGCGCTTTACTTAAGGGTTCGAGGCTGCCGCCCCGCAGCGTGTCCACGCACCAGACATTACCGCCGGCCGCCAGTTGCAGCAGGCACAGTTTTGGAAAAAAGGTTCGTTCCCGCAGGAACTCCGTGTCGACACCGATTGACGCTTGCGACTCGAGCATGCGCGCCAGCGCCGGCAATTCCTCGCTTCGATCGATCCAAATCGCATCAGGCATTTCGTTGGTCCACGTGTACAATTTAACGATCGATTATGGCTGAATCGAACGATGCTGCGACTTGCAAAAGCATTTTGGGACATCGCACTCTGGCGTAAGTCGCCGGCGCAGCTGCCCGCGTCGGCATTTTTGCTGTGCCTGGTGGCCGCCACCGTAGCCGTGCTCGAGGTGCTGGGCGCTCTGTTGCCGCCCAACCCCAGCGATCGAATTCTCACCCGCGCGGCCTTGAGCGTGGGGCCGCCGCTGCTCTTCGCCTGGACGGTGCTGGCCATCGCTCGCCAACGTCAACGATTCTTGCAGACCGGCACCGCACTGCTCGGCGTGGCGGTCCTCGCGCAGCTGGTGTTGTACCCGCTGGGCTCGCTGCTGAATTACATCGGCACCGACCGCCCGGCCTCGATACCTTTGGGTTTGCTGCTGTTCGTCGGACTCATATGGTACTTGCTCGCCTGCGCCAACATATGGCGTGCTGCGCTCAACTCGGGGCTGGCACTGGGCGCGGCGATCAGCGTGGGGTACCTGCTGCTGTCGATGGCACTGGAGCAGCAGCTGCTGCCTGAACCCTAGGATCCAGCGATGCACGTACACATCTTAGGAATCGCCGGTACCTTCATGGGAGGGGTGGCGGCAATCGCCAAGGCGGCCGGATTTCGCGTCACCGGCGCGGATCTCAATGTCTATCCGCCGATGAGCACGCAGCTGACCGCGCTCGGCATCGAATTCATCGAAGGCTACGGCGCCGAACAGCTCGATTTGCGGCCCGACATCGTGGTCGTCGGCAATGCGTTGAGCCGCGGCGCTCCGGTCATCGAGGCGATGCTCGACCGCGGCATGGCGTACACATCGGGCCCACAGTGGCTTGCCGAACAAGTGTTGCAGGGCAGGCACGTGCTGGCGGTGGCCGGCACGCACGGCAAGACCACGACCGCTAGCATGCTTGCGTGGATCTTGAATCGTGCCGGACTTGCGCCGGGATTCCTGATCGGCGGCGTGCCGAGCAATTTCGATTCGACGGCGCGCCTCGGCGCGGCGTCTTGTTTCGTCATCGAGGCCGATGAGTATGACACCGCGTTTTTCGACAAGCGCGCAAAATTCGTTCACTACCGGCCGCGTACCGTGATCCTCAACAATCTGGAATATGATCACGCCGATATATATCCCGATGTTGCATCGATCCGCCGGCAATTCCATCAACTGCTGCGCACGGTGCCGGCGGCCGGCCGCATCGTTTACAACGGCGACGATCGCGAGCTTGCGGCCACACTGGCAATGGGCTGCTGGACGCCGCGGGAAACATTCAGCCTGTCGCGCGCCGAAGCCGATTGGAGCGCGGCAATCGAGCCGGGGTCGGCGTGGGGCAAGTTCACCGTGGCGCGGCAGCGCGGTGCCGTGGCGCGGGTCAAATGGTCCTTGCTGGGGGAACACAACGTCATGAACGCGTTGGCCGCCATCGCAGCGGCCAATCACGTGGGCGTTCCGCCCGGCCTCGCCGCCCAGGCTCTCAATGAATTTCGCGGCGTCAAGCGGCGCATGGAGATTCGCGGCGTGGTCGGCGGCATCACGGTGTATGACGATTTCGCGCATCATCCCACGGCGATTGAGACCACGCTCAAGGGTCTGCGCGCGCGCCTGCCGGATGCGCGCATCATCGCTGTCGTCGAGCCGCGGTCCAATACGATGAAGCTCGGCGTGCATCGCGACCAGTTGGCGCCGGCGCTCGTGCTGGCCGACCGCGCCTGGTTCTTGAATGTGCCGGAGCTCGGCTGGGACCTCGCCGCAGCGCTCGCCTCGATGCAGGAGCGGGTGCAGTTTGCGAGCAGCGTGGATGCCTTGGTCAAGGGATTGGCCGCGGAAGCCCGACCGGGCGACCACGTGCTGGTGATGAGCAACGGAGGCTTCGGCGGTTTGCACGACAAACTGCTCGCCGAATTACGCTCGCGGGAAGAATTGCACTCTTGAGGGCCTCGAAGTGAATTCGATCGCGCTGTTCCCGCTCAATATCGTCCTGTTTCCCGACGGCCCGCTGCCGCTGCGGATCTTTGAAACACGTTATCTCGACATGGTGCGGCGCTGCATGCGCGAGCGCCAAGGCTTTGGCGTGGTGTTGATTCGCGAAGGCAGGGAAGTGGGCACCGCCGAAACCGAGATCTACGACGTCGGCACCATGGCCGAGATCATCGACTTCCATCCGTTGCCGGACGGCTTGCTCGGGCTCTCTTGCGTGGGACAGCAGCGCTTCCGCATCCTCAGGCGCAGCCGCCAAACGGACGGCCTGAATCTCGGCGAAGTGGAATGGCTCATCACCGAACCCGCGCTGCCCGTGCCGTCGCGGCATGCGCGCCTCGCCGAATTGCTGCGCACGGTGCTGCCACAGTTGGGTGAGGTGTACACGGGTATTCAAATGCGGCTCGACGATGCCGCGTGGGTCGGCCATCGCCTGGCTGAGATCTTGCCGATCCCGCTCGCCGACAAGCAAGTCTATCTGGAGATCGACGATCCGATTCAGCGCTTGGACGGGCTGGCGCCGCTGGCATAAGGCACCCACGCACGCCGCCACAGCCACAGCGCCAGAGCGATGGCGGCGGCCCAAGGCAGGAGCCAGAACCCCAACAAACCATCGAACCGACCGACCCACTCCGAATAGGCTAGTCCGCTGCCGCGGGCGGTGCTCTCTTGAAGCATGCGAAGCACCACCACCCAGCCGGCATGCAGGCCGATTGCCACCGCAATGTTGCCGGTCAGCACGCGCGTCAGGCTCAAGATCAGGCCCACCGCCAACCACGCCAAGAATGAATCGAACACGAGGGCGGGTTGGCTCAGGGGCGCAAAGGAGCGCACCAGCAAATCGAAGCCGCTGCCCCAGCTCACCTCGGCCGCCGGAATGCTGGCCTTGGCGAAAAAGTGCAGGACCGCGAACAGGGGCGCGGTGAGCAGGACGGCACTGAGGGGCCCTGATTCGCGTTCGATCGCGGTGTGCAGGGCGCCCCGAAACACCGTCTCTTCGAGCAGGGCGACGGCGAACCCTGAGCTCACGCCGATGAGCAGCAAGCGCAGAACGAGCGTGGCCGAGGTCAGCGACGTGGCTTGCGTCAAAACACGCAAATGGGTCGATAGCAGAAAAACGGCGCCCACGCTCGCCGTGGCGATCCCGAGCACGCCCCACAGCAAGGATACTTTCAAGAATTTGCGCCAGGGTAGGCCGAATCCCAAGGCCTGCTTGGTCCCGACGCCGAGACGGCGGCACAGCCACACGAGCTCGAGCGCCAGCACCAGCATGGTGACGCGGCCCGCTACACGGTGAAACGGCCACGGAGCGAGGTGCGACGCCACTGCGAACGCGGGGTAGGCAAGCGTCGCGCCGATCAGGCCTGCCGCGAGCAGCGCCGCCAGGAACCACGCGAACGCCCGCATCAGCCTGTCATGCGGAATGCAGGCTGGCGAACGTTTTCGCCGCCGCCGCAATCGTAGCATCGATATCGGCAGGCGAATGAGCCGCCGACAGGAATCCAGCTTCGAATGCCGACGGCGCGAAGTACACTCCCTCCTCGAGCATGCGGTGAAAGTAACGTTTGAAGCGCTCGACATCGCAGCTCATTACTTTGGCGAACGTGTCGACGCGGCGTTCGCTGGTGAAAAAGAACCCAAACATGCCGCATACGTGATTGGTGGCGAGCGCCACCCTTTCGCTCGCCGCCGCGCCTGCAAGGCGCTGCACGAACAAATCGGTCGTCGCATTCAGGCGCTCATGAAATCCCGGAGCCGCGACGAGTTCGAGCGTGGCGAGGCCTGCCGCCATCGCCACCGGATTGCCCGACAAGGTGCCTGCCTGGTAGATCGGCCCGAGCGGCGCCAGCCGCTCCATGATGTCGCGCCGGCCCCCGAAAGCGCCCACCGGCATCCCGCCGCCGATGATCTTGCCGAGCGTCGTGAGGTCCGGACGCACGCCATACAATTGCTGCGCACCCCCGAGGGCGACGCGAAAGCCCGTCATCACTTCGTCGAAGATCAACAGCGCGCCGGCGCGGTCGCATTCCTCGCGCAGAGTTTCGAGAAAGCCGGGGGCGGGCAATACGCAGTTCATGTTGCCGGCAACGGGTTCGACGATGATGCAGGCGATCTCGCCGCCCAATTGCCGGAACGCGTCGCGCACCTGATCCGCGTCGTTGTAGTTGAGGCTCACGGTATGGGCTGCGAGCGTCCGCGGCACACCGGGCGAGGTGGGCACGCCGAACGTCAAGGCGCCGGAGCCGGCCTTGATCAACAACGAATCGGAGTGGCCGTGGTAGCAGCCTTCGAATTTCACGATGGTGTCGCGCCCGGTGAAGCCGCGCGCTAGGCGGATGGCGCTCATCGTCGCCTCGGTGCCCGAATTCACGAAGCGCACCAGCTCGATGGAAGGCATGAGTTCGACGACGCGCCGGGCGAGCTGCGTTTCCAGCTCGGTGGGCGCACCGAAGCTCAAGCCGTCGGCGGCCGCTCTTTGCACCGCCGCGATCACTTGCGGGTGTGCATGGCCTAAGATCATCGGACCCCACGAACCGACGTAATCGATGAACTGCCGCCCATCCGCGGCCACGGTATGGGCTCCGGCGGCCTTCTGGAAGAAAATGGGTTCCCCGCCGACACCGCGAAACGCGCGCACCGGCGAATTGACGCCGCCGGCAATGTACTTGCAGGCCTCTTGGTACAGGCTCACCACATAACTCTCCTAAGCGAGTGCTGCGTGCGGCAGGCTGAGCCGCACCTCGAAGCCGCCTCCGACCCGATTGTTGGCCTTGGCCAGTCCGCCATGCGCTTTCATGACCTGGGAGGTGATGGCAAGGCCGATGCCTTCGCCGCCGCTGTCGCGATCGCGCGACTCCGCCACACGGTAAAACGGCTCGAATATATGCTCCAAGTCGCTCGCCGGCACGCCCGGGCCGCGATCGCGAATCAAGATCGACAGCCCGCCGTCGCTGCGCTCGACGGTGACGTCCACGAGCGCACCGGGCGGACTATACCGCACCGCGTTGCGCAGCACGTTTTCGACGGCGCTGCGCAGCAGTTCGCGATTTCCATGCACTCTCGCTTTCGCGCCGCCTTGCAGCTCCACCCTGCAGCCCTTGACGGCGCCCTCGAAGTTCGCGTCGCGCACGACTTCCTCGAGCACTTCATCGACCTCGAACGCCTCGCGCTCGAACGGCGCGTCGGTGCCGTGCAATCGTGCAAGCTTCAGAACCTGACTGATCAAACCATCGAGGCGCTCTATTTCGCGCTCCAATCGATCCAATTGGCGCGTCAGGTCCGCCGTTGGTTGCCGTGCCAAACCGACCGCGACCCGCATTCTCGCGAGCGGCGAGCGCAATTCATGTGAGATATCGCGCAACAGCTGCGTGATGGCGCTGCGGTTGGACCGCAGCTGGCCCGCCATGGCATCGAAATCCCGGGCGAGCACGGCCAGTTCATCCTTGCGCCCTTCGAGACCCGCACTGACCCGCACGTCGAGATTCTCGCCGGCCAGGGCTCGCGCCCCTTCCTGTATGCGGCGGATGGGAGCGCTCAAATGCTGCGCCAACCACCAGCTGGCGAAGGCGCTTACAGCCAATGCAATGCAGAGAATGGTCAGGGAAATTCCCGGTAAGCTCAGCGCACCGAAAACGCTCGGCCGACGCGGAACCAGCAACACCGTGTAGGTCGAACCATCCGGTCCGAGGATCTGCGGTGCGGCGCGCTGCGGACGAAAATTGCCGGGCGGGGGCCGACCCAAGGGCGGCGGCCCGCTTCCGGGGGGGCCGAAATCCGTCATGGCTTCGCGGTTGAAGAACTCCAAGCGCCGCGCCGCGCTCTCGGAGAGGCGGCGGCCGAGAATGTCCCGCCCGTCCGGACCTATGATGTATAGATCGCGATCAGCGATGGAATGCTCGTTCGCCGCGAGCCATTTCTTCACTGCCGTGATTCCTCCCTTCGCCAGTACTTCTGAGGCCTGAATCGCGACCGCCGGCCGGCGCTGCAATTCGCGCGACTCGTATTCGCGCGCGGCAACCGTGAAGGTGATCGCGATGCTGCCGCCGACGATGAGTGCCATCGCGATCCAAAACAACACGAAAATCCGCAGGAACAGGCTATGCATGCGAAAGGGCTATCCGTGCGCCCAGGTGAGTATGTAGCCCGAACCGCGCACATTCTTGATCTCGGGATTCTTGCCGGCCTCGAGCTCAAGTTTGCGGCGCAAATTGCTGATGTGCGTGTCGATGCTGCGATCGTAAGGCACGAGCTTGCGGCCCAAGGCCTGCTCGGTCATCGCCTCGCGCGAGATCACTTGTCCGGTCGATCGCATGAGCAGTTCGAGCACACGGAATTCGGCGCCGGTGAGCGCAACCGGCTTATCGGCAACGCGCACATGGTGCATGCCCGTATTGAGCACGATCGGTCCGACGGTGAGCTCATCCGGCACCGAGCTGCGCGCCGGGCGGTTGCTGGCGCGACGCAATATGGCGCGAATTCGCGCCACCAATTCGCGCGGATTGAACGGCTTGCTCAAATAATCATCGGCGCCGAGTTCCAGTCCAACGATGCGATCCACGTCATCGCCGCGCGCGGTGAGCATGAGGATCGGCGTGTCGTACGAGGCGCCGAGTTTACGCAACACGTCGAAGCCGCCGACGCTCGGCAACATCACGTCCAAGATCACGATCTCGAAATCGTTCGCTTGCAGTTCGGCGAGCGCATCGCCGCCGTCGTGCACGCTCTTGACCTCGAAATGCTCGGCGACCAAATACTCAGTGAGCATCTGGCACAGTTCCCGGTCGTCATCCACGATCAGCACCCGCGCCTCGCGCGCGCCCGAGGATTCCGTGGCTGCTTGGTTGAGCGTGGTGGTCATGGCATGCTTCCCATACTGTGGCTAGGAGCCTGTCTGAGTAATGCGCGTGAGCCGCCTCGGCTGAAGCGAAATCTGCCTTGGGTAAGGCCACGGGGATTACTCAGACAGGCTCCCAGTTTCCAGCAATTGATGGCCTGCATACTCGTATTGACATTTCTTTGCATGATGCTCACGGAAAATTGCGTCAACGCGGGATTGCTCGCGGCCGTTTCACCGTAAACTATTCGTTACCGCAAGCCAAGGAGAAATAGTTGCCATGTTTACGTTACGACAAGTTGTTCCCGCCCTCTGCCTCGCGACTTCGCTCTCGGGCTTGGCCGTGTACGCGGCTACCACGACGCCGACGGCCGATTCCGCCGGAGCCCCCCAGTGGCACCACGGACATCGCGGCGGCGGCATGGGGGCAATGGGCTACGCGCTGCACAAGCTGAACCTGACGGCGGATCAGAAGGCGCAGATCAAGACGATTCTCGCCGGTGAAAAGAGCCAGTTCGAGGCGCTGCGCGCAAGCGCCAAGGAGAATCGGCATGCTCTCGCGACGACGCCGACGACCGACGCGAATTATCCGGCGCTCATCGAGACGGCGCAACATAACGCCGCGACGCGCATTACGCTCATGAGCGAGACTTGGAAGCAGGTCTATGAGGGTGTCCTGACCAAGGAGCAGCAGCAGCAGATCCCCGGGATCGTCGCCGCCGCCGAGGCGGCGCGAGAGTCCAAGATCGCTGACTGGAAGGCCCAGCACCCGCAGTCGCAATAGCGGCTGGCCATCGTTGAGAGGCGCGGGTTGACCGGCGTTCGGTAGCGCCGGTTGATCAGCGCTTCAGTCGGGTCAGCGCTGGGTAGCGCCGATGCCGTCTCGTTTGAGCAGATCAATAACACTGTCGCGGCCGACGAGATGGCCGGTGCCGACGATCACGAGATAATTCTGGTCCGCGCTGAGAAGCGCTTCGATTCGCGCAATCCATTTGCGGTTGCGTGCAACGAGCAGCGTCTGGTAAAGGGCGGGATCGCGTCCCAGCTCGGACTTCATCTCGGCCTCGAACCAGCCCGTGTCGCCGCGCTGCCAGGCATGCACCATCTCGTCCACTTGCTTCGGCAGATCGTGAGCCTGCTCGAGACTCGAGACGAGGTATTCCGCCTGTGCGTCCATGGACAAGCTCTCGAACAGCGCGATTTGATCATGCACGGTCTCGAGGCCGGCGACCGCTTTGCCGTCGGTGCGCGCGCGTTGCAAAAAGTACATTTCCACGCCCTCTAGCGGGTCGAACCCGAGCTGGGACAGTTGCACTTGGGAAATAGCTTCGGCGGCGAACCACGGCGCAAATTGGTCGAAAGTCGACAACTCGAGCCCGACGTCGCGCGCCAGGCTCTGCGCGCGGGCGTAGCGGCTTTGCCCCATGATTTGCGGCAAGCTCTTACCGTCGGGCAGCATGGCGCTCGTGAGCATCTCCGACTGCAGCTGGCTGGAATCGATCTCATCGAGATTGACCTCCATCAGCAGCGAGTTGGCGTTGCGGTAGGCGTCGAGCACCACGCGCGCCAGGGGGTAATCGCTTGCGCGCAGCACGTGAATGGAGCCGAGCAGGTAGACGGTGTTGTGCTTGCCGTGCAGCTCCCAGAGCGAATGCAGCGCCGTATCGGCGCGCGCCGAGGCGCACAGCGCCCAACAACACAGTGCCCAGAACGCTAAGAACAGTCGCGAGCTTGCGCGGATGCCGTGCACTAGACCGAACTATTCATGAACGATCCGCATTCTCGTGCAGTAAGCTTGGATCGGATAGGTATTTTCCGGACCGCCATGAATCCATTGCGCTACGCAGTCCCTGCTGCGCGCAAGCCCGGGGTGGCCTTCCATGGCCTCCCGTGCGACGCATGCGTCGCACCCGTGGAGGCTGCGGGAAAAACTTGCGACGCGATGCAATCCTGCATCGCTGCAAGCCGGGGTTCGCCATCCCTGGCGAACCCGCTCGGCGCATGCGCCGAGCCCTGTTTTTCACGCTCCGGAAAATACCTATCCGATCCAGCCTTTTTCCAGCTTTTCTGTCGTTCATGAATAGTCCCGGCTAGGCTCCTGGGAGCTTTCAGCGGGCAACCGCTGCCTGGCACATCGGCATCGACTCTACCCAGTGAACCTCGCTGATGATGTCTCCGTCGGGATGCAACTCGAAGCGGCGATATGCGGGCGGGTGCGAGTCGACCGCGTAGCGATCGCTCTTCGGTAAAAACTGCGCGCAGGTCGAGGGGGTTGCAAACAGACGCACGCCGCGGCGCAGAGTGTCGTACTCCTGATGTACGTGGCCCCAAGCGATTGCCCGAACCTGCGGATGCGAATCGATGACGCGCCAGAACTCAGCGGCGTTGGCAAGGCCGATGCTGTCGAGCCAGCGGCTGTCCATGTCGATCGGGTGATGATGCAAACAGACCATGGTGTGCGCGGCTGAGTTTGCCAACGTGCGTTCGAGACGGTCGAGTTCTTGCATGGACAGACGCCCGCCGACATGGCCCGGGTCGTAGCTGTCCAGCATGATGAACTGCCAGCCCGACGCCGAATATGTGCCGCAAATTTGAAACGGCGCTTGCGCGAGCTCGGCGCGCATGGCGTCGGGTTCGTCATGATTGCCGGGGATGCAGAGCACGGGCTTTTGCAAATTGCCGAAGATGCTGCGAAAGCGCACATAACCGGAAGGATCATCCTGAACGAGATCGCCCGTCACGAGCACGGCCGAGTAGTCGGGGACTTGTGCAAACGCAGCGTCGAGTACGCTGCGCAAGCTCGCATCGGTTTCCACGCCGCGCAGCTTGCCACCGGCATTGCCGTACAGGTGTGGATCGGTAATTTGTAGTATTTGCATATCGAGCCAGATCGTAACAAAGGAGCCCCTGGGGCGACGGTGAACTGGGTCATGACAGCGGCGGAATGCGCAACACACAAATAGACTGCAATTGTGTGAACGTGTTCCCGGGTCAAAGCGCGACGTGGGTCCCGCTTTGCTCAAAGTTGCGCTCTGGCCATCTGCTCGTTGCTGGCGAGGTGCGCATCGGGGAGAATACCGGCCCTTTCCACTGGAAGAGGCGCCAAATGCCTACCCGCCGCGAGCTTGCCAACGCCATTCGTGCTCTGTCAATGGACGCCGTTCAGAGGGCCAATTCCGGGCATCCGGGCGCCCCAATGGGCCTGGCCGACATCGCCGAAGTCCTTTGGAGAGACGTACTTAAGTTCAATCCCGGCAATCGGCCGGGCCACAAGATCATCGATCACCACACCTACGCGTTCGCCGGCGACGGCTGTCTGATGGAGGGCATCTCGCACGAGATCGGCTCCTTCGCCGGCGTGCAGAAGCTCGGCAAGCTGATTGTGGTTTACGATGACAATGGCATTTCCATCGACGGCAAGGTGCAGGGCTGGTTTGCCGACAATACCGCGCTGCGCTTCGAGGCCTACGGCTGGCATGTTCTGTCGCGCGTCGACGGCCACGACAGCGAGGCGATTGCGGCCGCGCTGGCCGCGGCCCGCGCCGTCACCGACCGACCGTCGCTGATTTGCGCCAAGACCGTGATCGGTTGGGGCGCTCCCAACAAGCAGGGTACTGCCTCGATGCACGGCGGGTCTCGATGCCGAGCAGCGCGACGTTCGAGCGTCAAGACGACGACTACAAGCAAGGCGTGTTGCCTCCGTCGGTCACGCGCCGCGTGGCGGTCGAAGCCGGCGCGCGCCAACCGTGGTGGTACTATGTCGGCCTGCAAGGGGTAGTCGTCGGTATCGATCATTTCGGCGCATCGGCGCCGGGGAAGGAATTATTCAAGCAGTATGGATTCACGCCGGAGCATGTGGTCCAGGCGATCGATAAGGTGCTGGGGGTCTTATGAAAATCAAGCAGATGTCGAGCCAGGATCTGTCCGGCAAGCGAGTATTGATACGCGAGGACTTGAATGTGCCCATCCAGGACGGGGTGGTCACCAGCGACGCGAGGATTCGTGCCTCGCTGCCGACCATTCAGGCTGCGTTGACGGCAAAGGCGCGTGTCATGGTGATGTCGCATTTGGGGCGTCCCGAAGAGGGCAGGTTTGCGGAGGAGTTTTCGCTGGCGCCCATCGCGACGCGCCTCACGCAGCTTCTGGGCGTACCGGTGGCGCTCAAGCGGGATTGGTTGAACGGCGTCTCCGTGGCCCCCGGCGAAGTAGTCCTGCTCGAGAATGTGCGCTTCAACAAGGGCGAGAAAAAGGATGCCGACGATCTCGCGAAGAAAATGGGGGCCCTCTGCGATATCTACGTCATGGACGCCTTCGGCACCGCTCACCGCGCGGAAGCGAGCACTCATGGCGTCGCGAAGTACGCGCCCATTGCCTGCGCAGGGCCGTTGTTGGTCAATGAATTGACGGCGCTGGAAACTGCGCTGGAAAAGCCAGCGCGGCCGCTGCTTGCGATCGTCGCCGGCTCCAAGGTATCGACCAAGCTCACCGTGCTCGAGTCGCTGCTCGCCAAGGTGGATCAGCTGATCGTGGGCGGCGGGATCGCCAACACGTTTCTGCGGGCGCTCGGTTTCAATGTGGGCAAATCGCTGCATGAACCCGAGATGTTGGATATCTGCAAGCGGTTGATGGAGCAGTCGAAGAAGCGCGACATCGTCATTCCGATGCCGACCGACGTGGTGGTCGCCACCGAGTTCTCCGCCAAGGCGGAGGCCGACGTCAAACCGGTGGGGAGCGTCGCGAGCAACGAAATGATTCTCGATATCGGACCGGATTCGGCGGAGCACCTGAGCACTCTGATCGCCGCGGCGGGCACCGTGCTGTGGAATGGCCCGGTCGGCGTGTTCGAATTCGACCAATTCGGCGAAGGCACCCGCGCCCTTGCCAATGCCATCGCGCGCAGCAAGGCGTTTTCGCTGGCGGGCGGCGGCGATACGCTCGCCGCCATCGAAAAATACGGCGTCGAGGAAGGTATTTCCTACATATCGACGGGCGGTGGCGCATTCCTGGAGTTTGTCGAAGGAAAAAAACTCCCCGCGGTGGACATTCTCGAACAACGCGCCGCATGAGCTTCATTCAGCGCCGGACCAAAATCGTCGCTACCTTGGGTCCGGCCACCGATGATCCGAAGGTGCTGACCGACATGGTGCGCGCCGGCGTCGATGTAGTGCGGATCAACTTCTCGCACGGCGTGCCTGCCGACCACGCGCGCCGCCTCGAGCTCGTGCGCGAGGCCGCGGAGCGTGCCGGTCGCTATGTGGGCGTTCTCGGCGACCTGCAGGGCCCGAAGATCCGCATCGAGCGATTCTCGACCGGCAAAGTGGAGCTCGCGGACGGCGCGGAGTTCACCCTCGATGCGGAGCTCGCCACCGGCGCCGGCACCGAGCACAGTGTCGGAATCGCCTACAAGAAGCTGCCTTCGGACGTGTTCGCCGGCGACGTGCTGCTGCTGAACGACGGGCAGATCAGCCTGCAGGTTCTCGCCATCGACGGCCCGCGCATCAGGACGCGAGTGCTGGTCGGCGGCGAGCTCAGCAACAACAAGGGCATCAATCGCCAGGGCGGGGGCTTGTCGGCCGGCGCGCTGACCGACAAGGATTGCGAGGACATTCGCATCGCCGCCGCGCTCAAGGTCGATTATCTGGCGGTGTCCTTTGCCCGCGATGCCGGCGACGTCAACGAGGCGCGCACGCTGCTGCGCACCGCCGGCGGGCACGCGCTGCTGGTGGCGAAGATCGAACGCGCCGAGGCGATCAAGAATTTGACCGAAGTGGTCAAGGCTAGCGATGCCGTGATGGTGGCCCGCGGCGACCTCGGCGTCGAGATGGGTTTTGCGGAGCTCGCCGGCCTGCAAAAGCAGATCATCCAGGAGGCGCGCCACCAGAACCGCGTGGTCATCACCGCAACGCAAATGATGGAATCGATGATCGTCAATACCATCCCGACCCGCGCCGAGGTGTCGGATGTGGCCCATGCCGTGATGGAGGGGAGCGATGCGGTGATGCTGTCCGCCGAGACTGCCGCGGGCAAGCACCCCTCCAAAGTCGTCGAAGCCATGGCGCAGATCATCGTCGGCGCCGAAAAGTACCAGGGCGCGCATATGCGCATCCGCCAGCGCCATACCGGCCACTTCGAGCGCACCAGCGAGGCGATCGCGGCGGCCGTGATGTATACGGCGAATCACATGCACGTCAAAGCCATCGTCGCGCTCACCGAATCCGGCGAAACCCCTTTGCGGATGTCGCGAGTTCGATCTGATATCCCGATTTACGCCTTTACGCGTCAGGAGATCACGCGCTGCCGCGTGTGTCTGTACCGCGGCGTGTACCCAGTGGCCTACGATGTCACGGACAAGGACCGCGAAGTGTTCTATTTCTCGATCTTTAGCTTGCTTTTGGATCTGAAGCTGGTCAACGAGGGAGACTTGATCATTGTTACGAAGGGTGAGCTCGCCGGAGTGGCCGGCGCCACGAATTCGATGCAAATCCTTCAGGTCGTGCGCAAGTAGCTTGAGGGCTCCAGACAGGCTCTTAGCATGCAGCAGGAATTTCGCGGAACCGATCGCTACATAGCGACCGAAGAATTGATGGCGGCGGTGAACGCCGCGATGGTGCTGTCGAGACCGCTCCTGATCAAAGGCGAGCCCGGTACCGGCAAGACGCTGCTCGCAGTGGAGATCGCCCGCGCATTGTCGAAGCCGCTGTTCGAGTGGCACATCAAGTCCACCACCAAGGCGCAGCAGGGCTTGTACGAATATGACGCCGTGTCGCGCCTGCGCGATTCGCAGCTCGGCGATCCGCGCGTCAAGGACATCCGCAACTACATCGTCAAGGGCAACCTCTGGGAAGCCTTCGATTGCGGGGTACGGCCGGTTCTGCTGATCGACGAGATCGACAAGGCGGACATCGAGTTTCCCAACGATCTGCTGCGCGAGCTGGATCGCATGGAATTCTATGTCTACGAAACGCACGAGACGGTGTATGCCAAACATCGACCGATCATCGTGATCACCAGCAACAACGAGAAGGAGCTGCCGGACGCCTTCTTGCGCCGCTGCTTCTTCCATTACATCCGCTTTCCGGACGAAGCGACGATGACGCGGATCGTCGATGTGCATTTCCCGGATTTGAAGCGCGAGCTGCTGCGCGAGGCGCTCGCGACGTTCTTCAAGATTCGCGAAACGCCGGGTCTGAAGAAAAAGCCCACCACCTCGGAGCTGCTGGATTGGATCAAGCTGCTGGTGGCCGAGGATATAGCGCCGGAAGTGCTGCGCAGCGACGACGCGAAGAAGCTGATTCCGCCGCTCTACGGCGCGCTGCTCAAGAACGAGCAGGACGTGCACCTGTTCGAGCAACTGCTGTTCCTCAATCGCCGGAATGCTCGTTAGGTTCTTCTTTCTGCTGCGCAGCGCCGGCGTGCCGGTGTCCATCACGGAACTGCTGACGTTGCTCGAGGCGCTCAAGCAGAACTTGAGCGATTCGAGCGCCGAGCGGTTTTACTATCTGGCGCGCACCTGCTTGGTCAAGGACGAGCGGCACTACGACCGGTTCGATCGCGCGTTCGCGGCGCATTTCAAAGGCGCCGAGGATTTGTTTGCGCTGCTGGCGCGCGAGTTGCCGGCCGACTGGCTGCAGAAAATGGCGGTGCGCGATTTCACGGACGCGGAGAAGGCGCAAATCGAGGCGTTGGGCGGCTGGGATAAATTGATGGAGACCTTGAAGAAGCGCCTCGAGGAGCAGCAAGGCCGACACCAGGGGGGCAGCAAATGGATCGGGACGGCCGGCACTTCGCCGTTCGGCGCTTACGGCTACAACCCCGAGGGCGTGCGCATCGGACAGGACCAGTCCCGCAATCGCAGTGCGGTCAAGGTGTGGGACAGGCGCGAATTCGCGAACCTCGACGATCGGGTGGAACTCGGCACGCGCAACATGAAACTGGCGCTGCGCCGCCTGCGGCGCTTCGCACGGCGCGGCGCCCCGACCGAACTCGCCCTGGCCGACACCATCGACGCAACGGCGCGCTCCGGCGGATGGCTGGACATCAAAATGGTACCGGAGCGGCACAATGTGGTGAAGGTGCTGCTGCTCGTCGACGTCGGCGGGTCGATGGACGATCACGTCAGGACCTGCGAGGAGTTGTTTTCCGCCGCCCGCAGCGAATTCAAGCACCTCGAGCATTACTATTTTCACAATTTCCCGTATGAAGCCCTATGGCGTGACAACCGGCGCCGCTTCAACGAGCACATCGGCACCGTCGAGGTGATGCGCACCTACGCGTCCGACTACAAGCTGGTGCTGGTGGGCGATGCCACCATGAGTCCCTACGAGGTCACGTACGCAGGCGGCAGCGTCGAGCATTGGAACGCCGAACCCGGCAGCGTGTGGCTCGAGCGTCTGACGAAGGCCTATCCGAAATTCGTCTGGATCAATCCCCAGCCGCAGGCGCGCTGGCGTCAGACCGCTTCCATCGCGCTCATCCGCGATTTGCTGGAGGGGCGCATGTACCCGCTGACGCTGTCGGGACTCGACGACGCCATCGACGCGCTCTAGGAGCCTGTCTGAGTAATCCCCGTGCTCCTCGCTGAAAGCTCCGTGACGTAGGCCCGCAACAGCGCCGCCGCGCGATGGCATACTGCAATCATGCACGATGAGGCGCCCAAGCTAGGCTTGGTATTGACCGGCGGCGGCGCACGGGCCGCCTACCAGGTCGGGGTGCTGAAGGGCGTCGCGGAATTGCTGCGGCGCGGTTCGGGCTGCCCGTTTCAAATCCTTACCGGCACCTCCGCCGGTGCGGTGAGCGTGATCGCGCTGGCCTCGGATGCGGCGCATTTCAGACACGCGGTCTACGCCATCGAGCGGGTGTGGCGCGAATTCCGGGTGCACCACGTGATCAAGGCCGATGCGGCGAGCGTGTTCAAGTCCGGATTGCACTGGATGCTGGCGCTGCTCACCGGCGGCTGGTTGGTGCATCCGCCGGGTTCGCTGTTCGACAATACCCCGTTGTGGGAGCTGCTGCGGAAGAATCTGAATTTCGACGGCATCCCGCGCGCTCTGTACAAGCAGCATCTGCACGCCGTCGGCATCTGCACCACCAGTTATTCCGACGCGGATTCGGTGACGTTTTATGCGTGCTCGTCGCCGCCGATCGAGCCGTGGACCCGGGCGTCGCGCAAGGGTACGCGCGTGCAGCTCACTCTGAACCATTTGATGGCGAGCCTGGCTCTGCCGTTTTTGTTCCGCCCCGTGTTCCTCAACCAACAATATTACGGCGACGGAACCATGCGCCAGACTTCACCCTTGAGTCCGGCCGTTCACTTGGGCGCCGATCGGCTCTTGGTGATCGGCGTGGAAGACCCTTCGGTGGCGGGCCTCGGCCTGCGCAATCCCAAAGCCGAGCCCACCTTCGGGCAGATCTTCGGCTTCATGTTGGATTCGCTGTTCATGGACCAATTGCATGCCGATCTGGAGCGCATCAATCGCTACAACGAGAATCCCCGGTTGCGCCGCATCGATTGTCTGGTGCTCACTCCGTCGCAGGATTTGAGCGAAATCGCGCTGCGCCACCGCTACGAGCTGCCGAGGAGCCTGCGTGGGCTGCTGCGCACGATGGGCGCCAACAACAACGCGGGGACGCAATTGCTGAGCTACCTGCTGTTCGAGCGCGGCTACACGCGCGAGCTGATTGCCCTGGGGCAAAGCGACGTGCGGGCCCGCGCCGAGGAGATCCGCACGTTCCTCGCGCTCGAGCGCCTCAGGTTTTCTGCAACGAGTCGTGCCGGGTGAGCACTTGCGGGTGGCTGCGGCGAAAGTGCGCGGCCAGTTGTTCGGCGATGTACACGGAACGATGCTGGCCGCCGGTACAGCCGATCGCGATGGTGAGATAGCTGCGGTCGGCCTGGGCGAACTCGGCGATGCGGCTCTCGAGGAACTCGGCGAGAGCCGCGATCATCGTCCGTACGCTCGCGTGGCCGGCGAGGTACTCGACCACCGGCGCGTCGCGGCCCGTCAGATGGCGCAGAGACTGCTCCCAGTACGGATTCGGCAGACCGCGGACATCGAAGACGAAATCCGCGTCGCCGGGGATGCCGTGTTTGTAGCCGAATGATTCGAACATCAGCGCGAGGCGCCCGTCGCGCCTCTGATCGATGCGTTCGCGAATGCGTTCGCGCAGCGCGTGCACGCTCATAGTCGACGTATCGATCACCAAATCCGCTGCGATCGTGATCGGCTCGAGGAGCCTGCGCTCGGAGGCAATGGCTTCGCGCAGACTCACCTCGGCGGACACCAGCGGATGCTTGCGGCGGGTCTCCGCGTAGCGTTTCAGCAGCACCTCGTCGCTGGCGTGCAAAAACAGCACCTCGCAGCCGATGCCGCTGCGGCGCAGCTCGCCGACGAGCGCCGGAATGGTCTCGATCTCGTTGGGACGGTTGCGCGCATCGAGCCCCACGGCGGTCCGCGTATAGACCTCATCCGTGCCGCGAATCGTGTGGGAGATGAAGGGCTTGAGCAACGCCGCCGGAATGTTGTCCACGCAGTAGAAATCGATATCCTCGAGCAGGTGCAAGGCCACGCTCTTGCCGGATCCGGACAGGCCGCTAACGATGATGAGGCGCATGCGACTCGTTCATTTTCAGAACGGGCCTGGGAGCCTGTCTGAGTATTCCGCGTGAGCCGCCACGGGGAATACTCAGACAGGCTCCTAAGGCTCCTAAGGCGAAGAGCGCGCCTTGAGCACTTCTTCGGCGTGATGGTCGGAAACTTTTTCCTTGTGCTTCTTGACGCAGCGGTCGAGTTTGTCGGTCAGCGCGTCGATGGCCGCATACATGTCGGCGTCGGTTGCATCGGCATAAATCTTGTTTCCCCGCAGCATCAGCGTCGCCTCCGCTTTGTGGCGCAGCTTCTCCACCGTGAGCACGCAGTGGACGTCGATCAATTGCTCGAAATGCCTGGTGATTCGTTCGAATTTTTTAAGGACGTAACCGCGAAGCGCGGGCGTGACTTCCACATGATGACCGCTGAGATCGAGCTGCATGAGGTTCCTCCTAAGACTTAAGGCGCTTACTACGACGCGCGGGCGGCAGCTCGCTTCCGTTCGTTGGACGGGGCGATCTGCATACCCTCGCGATATTTGGCAACGGTGCGCCTGGCAACCGGTATGCCCTCTTGCGACAGAATCTCCGCGAGCTTGCTGTCGCTCCACGGATTTTCCGGGTTCTCCTGAGAAATCAATTTCTTGATCTTGGCGCGGATGGCGGTGGACGACATTTCCGTACCGTCGGCGGCCTCGACATGACTCGAGAAGAAATAGCGGAATTCGAACACTCCGCGCGGCGTGTGCATGTACTTGGCGGTGGTCACGCGCGAAATCGTCGACTCGTGCATCTCGACGGCTTCGGCCACGTCCTTGAGAATGAGCGGCTCCATGGCCTCCTCGCCCAGCTCGAAAAAGCTGGTTTGGCGCTGCACGATGCAGCGCGCAACTTTGATCAGCGTTTCGTTACGGATTTCGAGGCTGCGCATCAGCCAGCGGGCCTCCTGCAGTTGCGTGCGCAGCATGGCGTGATCGGGCGCGCGCGAGATCAAGTTCGCATAACTCTGATTGACGCGCACCCGCGGCACCGTCGCCTGGTTGATCTCGACGGTCCAGCCATGATCGCTGCGGCGCACGAAGACATCCGGAACGACGTATTCGGCTTGGGCCGGGTTGACGGCCGCACCCGGGCGCGGATGGCAGGAGCGCACCAACGCCAGCGCCATTTCCAAATCGCTCTCGCTGCAGCGAAGCTGGCGGCGCAGCAGCACGAGCTGCTGGCCGGCCACGAGATCGAGGTGCTCGAGCGCTACCCGGATCGCGATGTCGCGCGCCGGCGTGTCGGGATGGAGCTGGCGCAGCTGCAGCGCAATACACTCGCCCAGATTGCGGGCACCGACTCCGGCAGGCTCGAGCGACTGCACCGCCGCCAGCACCCGTTCCACATCCTGGGTCGTGGCCTCGATCTCGGGCCTCAAGCTCAAGCGGATGTCTTCCAGATCGTCTTGCAGATAGCCGTCGTCGGTAATGGCATCGGTGATCACGCGCGCGATCGCGAGGTCGATGGGGGACAGCTTGGCGAGTTCCAACTGTTCGATGAGCTGCTCTTGCAGCGTCTGGCCGTGCTGGTTGCTGAAATCCCCGCTCCGGTCGTCATTGCCCGACCAGGAGCTGTCCGAGGGTGCGCCGGTTTGTTCGCCCCAGGCCTCATCCGCAATTTCCACTTCGGGCTCTTCGCGCTGATCCGCCGGGGTCGTATGGCCGTCGAGCTCGGCATATTTCTCGTCGACCGGAATCTCCTCGCGCTCGCTCACGGTATCCGGCGGCGCATCCAGCGCAAGTTCGTCTTCGGCCTCGAGCATCACGTTGGTCTCGAGGGTCTCCCGGACATGCGCCTGCAAATCGAGCGAGGGCAGCTGCAGCAGGCGGATGGCCTGCTGCAGCTGCGGCGTCATGGTGAGCTGCTGGCCAATGCGAAGCTGCAGACTTGGCTTCAACATAGTTCTTTCAAGGTCCAAGCCTACAGTTTGAAATCCTGGCCCAAGTACACCTCACGAACCTGCGGGTTGGCAAGAATCTGATCCGCAGAACCGGAGGCGAGCACCGTGCCCTGGCTGACGATGTAGGCGCGTTCGCAGATTCCGAGGGTCTCGCGGACATTATGATCCGTAATCAGCACTCCAATTCCTCTGTCTGATAAGTGCTTGATTATTCTCTGTATATCGGCGACCGACAACGGATCGACCCCGGCGAACGGCTCGTCCAGGAGCATGAATTGGGGATCCGCGGCCAAGGCGCGGGCAATTTCCACGCGGCGCCGCTCGCCCCCCGAAAGACTCAAGCCCAGGCTGTCGCGAACGTGCTCGATATGCAGCTCGCCGAGCAGCTCGGCCAGCCGCTCGTTGCGCTGCGCCTCATCGAGACCCGGACGCGTCTCCAAAATGGCCCTGATGTTGTTCGACACCGACAGGCGGCGGAACACCGAGGGCTCCTGCGGCAGGTACCCCAGCCCCAGCTGAGCGCGCCGATGCATGGGCAAACGGCCGATGTCGCGATTGTCGAGGTAGATCTCACCATGCTCCAAGCGCGTGAGACCGACGATCATGTAGAAGGCCGTGGTCTTGCCGGCTCCGTTCGGACCTAACAGGCCCACCACCTCGCCGCTCTCGACCTCGAGCGACAAATCCTTGAGCACCTGCCGTGACTTGTAGCTCTTGGCGAGGTTCAGCGCCCGCAGCACGCTCATGGTTTGGCGGGCGGCGGCGGCGTGATGATGATGTGCACGCGCTGCGAACCCTGTTCGGCAGCGTCTGCGACGATGCTTTGGGCGGACAAGTTATACTTGAGCGACTCGCCGCGAATCTCATTTTGCCCGTCGCTCAGCCACGCATTTCTCGACAGGCGCACAATGCCCTTGGCGGCGTCGTAATCGATCGTGTCGGCGCGCCCTTGAGCGATCTTGCCGCTCGTCACGATGCGCTGTTCGAACTCGGCCGGCTTGCCGTGGGCCACCGCTGTGGCCAGGAGCTTCCGGATGAAGTTGATTTGCGCATCGTCGGCCGTCAGTTCCCCCTGCTCCATGGTAATTTTTACATTACCGCGGAATGTCCACACACTGTTGTCGAAGTTGAGGCCCGAGGCTTGCCCCGCGGCCTGCCCCTGGTCCGCGGAAACCGCCATATTGCCTTGCGTGATCCGCACCTTGTGGAATAGCACGTTGTTGGTGCGCAAATCGAGCTCCGAGGACTGCGCATCGAGTGTGATGATTTGCTGCTGCTTCGCCGGCGCTGCGGCGGCCGTCGATTGGCCGGACTGCAGCGTAAGGGCAAACAACGCGAAGACCTTAAGGTTGGAAGCGGCCATTGACTTTCGATTCTAGGCGCACGGTGCGCTCTTTCAAATTGGCGATGAGACCGCGGGCGGTCAACGTATGTGCGCCGAATTCGATGCGCACGTCGCTCTTGGTGGTCGCGATCGCGTCGGGAACGTCGTAGGTCAGCGCATCGGTGCGAATCACGGCGGTGCCGGCGTGTTCGGTGCTCTCGCCTTCGATGCGCACGTTGCCCGTCACGTCGACGATCTTGCCGCCGGGCTGGACATGGGCGACGTCGCCGAACATGACCCACGTTTGCGCGCTGGCCGACTGGTAATCGAAGCGCACATTGTAGAGGGCGACCTCCTCGCCGTGATCGATTTGATCGATGCGTTCCGCTTGAATGCGGATGCTCGGAGCGCCTGCCAAATCGTAATCGGTCAGCTGCGCGTTCTTGAGGTAGTAGCCGGGCAGACTCGCCTGGCCGGCCCCGGCCGGCTGCGCGGGCCGGCGGTTGGGGGAGCTCAAGATCCACGTGCTTACCGCCAACGCGATCACTGCAATCACAGTAAAGACTCTGAACAGCATTATGAGTTTCGGTATGCGCTTCGGGCGCGCAACATCGCGTCGCATAGTTCGCGCACGGCGCCATGTCCGCCCGGCGCCGCGCTGATCCAGTGCGCCGCGCACAGCACCAGCGGGTGCGCATCGGCAACCGCCGCGGCGAAGCCCACGGCGGCCATCAGCGGCAAATCGGGCGTGTCGTCCGCGATGCAGGCGCAGGCCAAAGGGTCGATAGCGAGCCGCCCGGCGAGGCCGGTGAAGGCCTCGAGCTTGTCGCTGCAGCCTTGCAGGACATGGCGAACTTTGAGTTCGCGCATGCGCGCCGTCACGGCAGCCGAACGGCGTCCTGAGAGCGCGGCGACCGCGACGCCGCTCTGCATCAGCAACCTGATGCCGTGACCGTCATGGACGTGAAACACCTTGAACGCTTCACCCTGAGCAGAGAAATACAATCGCCCATCGGTGAGCACGCCGTCGACATCCAGCACCAGCAGCTCGATCTTGCCGAGGGGCGTGGCTTTGCGGGCCGCCTGCGTGCGCCGGTTCAAACGACACCGGCGCGCAGCAGATCATGCACGTTGAGTGCGCCCACCAGAACGTCGTCCGCGTCGACGACGAGGAGCGAGGTGATGCGGTGCGTTTCCATCAGGAGGACGGCCTCCGCGGCCAGGGTATTGGGATGCGCGGTTTTTGCGTGGCGGGTCATGACTTGATCCATGCGCGTGGCGTTGAGATCCGCCGCGCGATCCAAGGCGCGGCGCAGATCGCCGTCCGTGAACACGCCGAGGACGCGGTGAGCCTCATCCACGATCGCCGTCATGCCGAGACCTTTGCGGGTCACCTCCATCAGGCCTTCGGCGAGCGTCGTACCGGGCGGCACTTCAGGGACATGCGCGCCGGTGCGCATCACATCCTTGACGTGCAGAAGCAAACGCCGGCCCAAGGTGCCTGCCGGATGGGAGCGCGCGAAATCCTCTTCCGTGAACCCGCGAGCTTTCAGCAGCGTCACGGCAAGCGCATCGCCGACGCCCAAGGCCGCCGTGGTGCTCGCGGTCGGCGCCAGGTTGAGCGGACAGGCTTCGGCCGGTACGCCGATGTCCAAATGCACGGTGGCAATGCGCGCGAGCGCCGAATGCGAGTTGCCCGTAAAGGCGATCAACGGCACGCCCAGACGCTTGATCACCGGAACGATGTTGAGGATTTCGCCGGTTTCGCCGGAATTGGATATGGCCAGCACCACATCGTCGCGGGTGATCATGCCGATGTCGCCGTGGCTTGCTTCCCCCGCATGCACGAAAAAGGACGGCGCACCGGTACTGGCCAGAGTCGCGGCGATCTTGCCGCCGATGTGGCCCGATTTACCCATCCCGGTCACGACAATTCGCCCACGACAGGTAAGACAAATGCGGCAGGCACGTGCAAACTCCCACCCTAAGCGGGGCAGTTGCGCGCGCAGACCGTCGATCTCGATGCTGAGCGCCTGGCGGCCGAAATCGACGAGGTCTGCGTCCGTATAGTCGAGGTCCATCGGTGCATGATACAACCTGAGGAGAGTGCATGAACCCACTACAAGTCGCCGAACTGATTCAACGGAGCCTCCCGGGCAGCCGGGCATCGGTGACGAGCGAGGACAATGTGCATTTCGAGGCGGTGGTCATCGCCGCGGCCTTCGCCGGTAAGCGCCCCGTGCAGCGCCACCAACTGGTGTACGCGACGCTGGGCAGCGCGATGGGCAATGAGATTCATGCTCTCGCATTGCAGGTTTTCACGCCGGAAGAATATGCGAGCCAAGGCCGTGGATAAGCTGCAGATTCACGGCGGCATACCGCTCGAGGGAGAAATCCGCATCTCCGGGGCGAAAAATGCGACCTTGCCCATCCTGGCCGGCTGCCTGTTGGCGGACGGGCCGGTGACCGTGTCGAACGTGCCGCACCTCAAGGACGTGACCACGATGATCGAGTTGCTCGGGCGCATGGGGGTCTCGGTGACCATCGACGAGAAAATGCGCATCGAGGTCGACGCATCGACGATCAGGGAATATTTCGCTCCCTACCAACTGGTGAAGACCATGCGCGCGTCGATTTTGGTGCTCGGTCCCTTGCTCGCTCGCTTTGGGCGTGCAGATGTATCGCTGCCGGGCGGCTGCGCGATCGGAGCTCGCCCGGTCAATATTCACGTCGCCGGTTTGCAAGCGATGGGTGCGGACATTCACATCGAGAACGGTTACATCAAGGCGCGTGCCGGCCGCCTCAAGGGGGCACGTTTGGTGCTCGAGACCGTCACCGTCACCGGCACGGAGAACCTCATGATGGCGGCTGCGTTGGCCGAAGGCGAGACGGTGCTGGAGAACGCGGCACGCGAACCGGAGGTCGTGGATCTCGCGAACTTTCTATCTGCCATGGGCGCCAAGATCAAAGGTGCGGGCACCGACAAGATCGTCATCGAAGGCGTGGAGCGACTGAAGGGCACGGCTTACGATGTATTGCCCGATCGGATCGAGAGCGGCACATACCTCGTCGCGGGCGCCATCACGGGCGGTCACGTCCGGGTGAAGAACACGCGGCCGGACCATTTGGACGCCATCATCGTCAAATTACAGCAAGCAGGCGCCACGGTGGGCGCGGGCGACGGCTGGGTCGAAGTGGACATGCGCGGCCGGCGGCCGGATTCGGTCGACATTCGTACCGCCCCCTATCCCGCATTTCCCACCGACATGCAAGCCCAGTTCGCGGCGCTCAACACGGTGGCCGACGGCGTCGGCACGATCATCGAGACCATTTTCGAGAATCGCTTCATGCACATGCTGGAAATGCGCCGCATGGGCGCCGAGATACGGCTGGAGGGCAATACCGCCATCATCAAGGGCGTCGATCGCCTCACGGCTGCGCCGGTCATGGCGACGGACCTGCGTGCCTCGGCGAGCCTGGTGCTGGCCGGATTGGTGGCCGACGGCCGTACCGACATCGAACGTATATATCACATCGATCGCGGCTACGAAGCAATCGAGGAGAAGCTGCAGCAATTGGGCGCGCGCATTCGCCGCGTGCCCGCCTGATTTGCCTCGCTTTCTCGTGCACGAAGGCTGGATTGATAGGTATTTTCCGGACCGCCGTGAACCCATTGCGCTACGCAGTCCCTGCTGCGCGCAAGCCCGGGGTGGCCTTCCATGGCCACCCGTGCGACGCATGCGTCGCACCCGTGGGGGCTGCGGGAAAAACTTGCGACGCGATGCAATCCTGCATCGCTGCAAGCCGGGGTTCGCCATTGCGCTACGCAGTCCCTGCTGCGCGCAAGCCCGGGGCGGCCATCCGTGGCCACCCGTAGGACGCATGCGTCCTACCCCTGGCGAACCCGCTCGGCGCATGCGCCGAGCCCTGTTTTTCACGCTCCGGAAAATACCTATCCAATCCAGCCTTTTTCCAGCTTCTCTGTCGTTCATGAATATCCCGTCTAACGAGGCTGCGCCTGGCGCGTCGGCCGCTCGATCACTTTGAGCCTGACCTTATAGGGTTCTGATCCGTGGCGGCCGGCGAGCTCGACGTCGGCGCCGGGTTTGAGCGCGGCCAGTTTGCTCACCAGGTCTTGTGAGCTGCGCACGGCATCGCCGTCTAATCCCGTGACGAGATCGCCCGGCCTGAGGCCCGCCTCGAACGCCGGGCTCTTGACCAGGATATTGACCACGGTGATGCCGCCGCCGCTGACGCCGAGCTGTGCCGCTTGGCTCTCGGATAGATCCTGCGGCACGAATCCCAGCCAGCCTCGCACCACGTGGCCGTGCGCGAGGATTTGCTCCGTCACACCGCGCACGAGATTGACGGGGATTGCAAAGCCGATCCCTTCGGGCCCTCCATAGGCGCGGTTCAGCACGGCGGTGTTGATGCCGACCAGATCGCCGTGGGCATCGATGAGCGCGCCGCCGGAGTTGCCCAAGTTGATCGCCGCGTCGGTTTGTATGAAATTCTCGAAGGTGGCGAGCCCGAGCTGGCCGCGACCGGTGGCGCTCACGATGCCCTGCGTGACGGTTTGGCTCAAGCCATATGGATTGCCGATCGCGAGCACGATATCGCCCACTCGCAATGTATCGGAGCGGCCCATCGGCATGATCGGCAGATTGCCAAGGGACACATGGAGGATTGCGATATCGGTGTCCGGGTCCTGGCCGACGATGGTCGCGTCGCCGATGCGGCCATCGGCCAGCTGCACCCTGATGGAATCGGCGCCCGCTATCACGTGCTGGTTGGTGACAATGGTGCCCTTCATATTCACGATCACGCCGGATCCCAAACTGCGCTCGATGCGCTGGCGATAGCTCGGCCAATAATCGCCGAACAGTTGGTCGAGCGGCGCCGGCTCGCGCCGCTCGGTGATCACGCGCGCCGTGTAGATATTGACCACCGCCGGCGCCGCGCGTGCAACCGAGTCCGCAAAGCTCTGCATGACCACGGGGGCGCGCGCGGGTGATCCTACTGCCGTGCTACGCGCCGGTGCGGTGACGGCGCCGAGCAACGCGGGTTTCCACCAGACGACCAAAAAGGCAACGGCCAGGCCGACGACGACCGCCCTCAGCAAAAAACTCGCAAGGATGCGTGTGTTTTGCAAACCGACTCCTCTTGCCCGCGCTCACTCTAAGTTGACCGCTGATCTGTGTATAATGCGCCCGCAATATTCTTTGGGAAACACTACGGCCACAGGGGTTTACGTGAAGATTTGTCAACATTTCGCCGGCGCGACCAACAAAAACGACGGGGCAGCGAATGAGCGATCAGGTTGACCATAGCCGCCGCCGCTTGTTGACGGCGGCTACGGTCGGAGTCGGCGCGGTGGGAGTTGCCTTCGCGGCGGTGCCGTTTATCGCCTCGTGGGAGCCGAGTGCGCGCGCGAAAGCGCTGGGCGCGCCGGTGGCGGTGGATGCATCGAAGCTCGAAGAAGGCCAGATGCTGAAAGTCGTCTGGCGCGGTCAGCCGGTGTTCGTCGTGCGCCGAAGCAAGGCCATCGTCGCGCAGCTCGGCAACCACAATCACTTGCTGGCCGATCCGAATTCGCAGGACTCGCAGCAGCCGCCCTACATCAAGGACTCAGGCGCCGCACGCGCGCGCAATCCCGAGTACTGGGTGGGTCTGGCGGTTTGCACGCATCTGGGCTGCTCGCCGCTCGGCGCATTCGAACCGAATGAGGCCTTTCAGGTGGCCGGCACGGATTTGGGCCAGAATTGGCCGGGCGGATTCTATTGCCCGTGCCATGGCTCCAAATTCGACATCTCGGGCCGTGTGTTCAAGAGCATGCCGGCGCCGAAGAATCTGACGGTACCGTCCTATACGTTCGCGGGCGATGCACGCATCGTGATCGGCTCGGACGAGAACCCCAAGACAGCCTAAATCCCCAGACCGCTTGAATGACGCATCAGAGGTTGAGCGATGGCCGCAGCACCTGAATCCGCCGGCACCAGCAAGGGATTGATCGGCTGGATCGATCGCCGCTTTCCCCTGACCGTATTGTGGCGGACCCAGGTTGCCGAGTATTACGCACCGAAGAACTTCAACTTCTGGTACTACTTCGGGTCGCTCGCGATGCTGGTTCTCGCGAACCAGTTGATCACGGGGATTTTTCTGACGATGAATTACAAGCCGTCCGCAACGGAAGCGTTCAGCTCGGTCGAGTACATCATGCGCGACGTCAACTGGGGTTGGCTGATCCGCTACATGCACTCGACCGGCGCTTCGGCCTTTTTCATCGTGGTCTATCTGCACATGTTCCGGGCGCTCTTGTACGGTTCGCATCGCAAACCGCGCGAGCTGCTGTGGATATTCGGCTGCGTGATCTTCGTGGCGCTGATGGCGGAAGGCTTCTTGGGTTATGTGCTGCCGTGGGGCAACATGAGCTACTGGGGCGCGCAAGTGATTGTCTCCCTGTTCGGCAGCTTTCCCGTGATCGGCGGCGCTCTGGTGGACTGGATTCGCGGCGATTACGTCATTGCCGATGCCACGTTGAATCGGTTCTTTGCGCTGCACGTGGCCGCCGTACCGCTGGCGCTCGTGTTTTTGGTGATCGCGCACCTCATGGCGCTGCATGAAGTCGGATCGAACAACCCGGACGGCATTGAGATCCACGACGGCCCAAAGGATTCGCAGGGACATCCGCTGGACGGTGTGCCGTTTCATCCGTACTACACGGTGAAGGACCTGGTCGGCGTCATGGGGTTTTTGCTGCTGTTCAGCGCAGTGATCTTCTTCGCCCCGACGTTCGGCGGATTGTTCTTGGAGTCGCCGAACTTCGAGCCTGCCAATCCGCTGCAGACTCCGCCGCATATCGCGCCGGTGTGGTATTTCACCCCCTACTACGCCATGTTGCGGGCGGTGCCTTCGTTCGCGGGCACGCAGGTGTGGGGGGTGCTGGTGCTGGGCGCCGCGGTCCTGATCCTGTTCTTCGTCCCCTGGCTCGATCGCTCTCCGGTCAAGTCGATCCGCTATCGCGGGCCGGTCTACAAGATCATGCTGGCCCTGTTCGTGGTGGCATTCATCACGCTCGGTGTTTGCGGTCTGAAACCGCCGGCGGGTATTTACCCGCTTTTGGCCAAGATCTCGACGACTGTGTATTTCGCATTCTTCGTGCTGATGCCTTTTTACACGAGATTCGAGAGCGTGAAGCCGGTGCCTGAGAGGGTCACGGGACATGTTTAAGTATCGGCTGCGGATCGCGCTTGCATGCCTGTGCGCCCTCCTTGCCGTCCCCGCAGGCCGCACACTCGCCGAGGAGGGTGAGATCGCGGCGCTGCATTCCGGTGCAGACATCCGAGACGTTGAGTCCCTGCAGCGCGGTGCGCGCAATTTCATGAATTACTGCTCGGGCTGCCACTCCTTGACGTATCTGCGCTACAACCGAATGGCGGAGGATTTGAAGATTCCGCAGAGCGAACTCACCGCCCAGCTGATGTTCACGTCGGACAAGCCCTTCGACGGGATCAACAGCGCCATGCCGGCCGACGCCGCGAACTGGTTCGGCAAGCAGCCGCCCGACCTGTCGCTGATCGCGCGCGAGCGGGGAGTTGACTACATCTACTCGTTCCTCAAGGGATTTTACGTCGACAACACCCGGCCTTGGGGAGTGAACAACCTGTATTTGCCCAACGTGGGCATGCCCGACGTGCTGGCGTATGAGCAAGGCTTGCAAAAACCGGTATTCAAGAACGAACCCGACGACAGCGGCAACGCCCGCATGGTATTAGTGGGCGTAGACATGATGACGCCGGGCGCTCTGCCACCGCAGGAGTATGATGGCTTCGTCCGGGACATCGCTAATTTTCTGGATTACGCCGGCGAGCCGGTCAAGGCGACGCGTGAATGGTTGGGCATTTTCGTCATGCTGTTTTTGCTGGTGGGGTTCGTGCTTACCTATTTGCTGAAGAAAGAATATTGGAAGGACGTCCACTGACGCGGCAGCGGGACCTCCCGTTTGTCTGGTCCTCTAGGAGATCGCGTTCGTGGCACGTCGCTCGGTGATGACTCTTTTTTCCGCGCCGACTGACCCGTGGAGTCACCGGACACGTCTAGTCCTTGCCGAGAAGGGAATTGCGATAGAGCTGGTGAACGTCGACCTCAACAAGCTGCCGGAAGACCTGCTCGACCTGAATCCCTATCACAGCGTGCCGACGCTGGTCGACCGCGACCTGGTGCTGTACGACTCGCGGGTGATCATCGAGTATCTGGACGAGCGCTTCCCGCACCCGCCGCTGATGCCGATAGACCCGGTGACTCGAGCCCAGTTTCGCGTGGCGTTGTATCGGGTCGAGCGCGATTGGTACGCCCTGGCGCACGACATCGAGCTGGACCCGCAAAGCAAGACGGCGGCGCACAGCCGCAAGGTCTTGGGGGAGGCCATTTGCGCGAGCGCCGAGGTTTTCAAGGCAAAGCCGTTTTTCTTGAGCGATGAGTTTTCGTTGGTCGATGCCAGCATCGCGCCGATCCTGTGGCGACTGCCGTTCTACGGGATAGAGCTGTCGGTTCAGGCACAGCCGATCGTCAAGTACATGAATTCGATTTTCGCACGCCCCACATTCCGCTCTTGCTTAACGGCTGCCGAGAGGGAAATGCGATAATGAAGCCGCGCCGCCCTTACTTGCTGCGTGCGCTGCATGAGTGGATCACCGACAGCGGCGAGACTCCGCATATCGTGGTGGACGCGTCCGCCGAAGGGGTGACGGTGCCGCGTCAATACGTCAAAGACGGCAAGATCGTGCTGAACGTCAGCTTTTCGGCGACGCAGATGCTGAAGTTGGGCAACGATTTCGTCAGTTTCGAGGCGCGCTTCGGCGGCGTGGGCTTCGCCGTGAGGGTGCCGGTGCGCGCGATTTTGGGCATTTACGCGCGCGAGACCGGCCAGGGCATGATTTTCCCCGAAGGCGACGCGGATCCCGATCCAACCGACAGCCCGCCGACGGCGCCAACCACGACGAGCGCGGGGCCGCCTGCCTCGAAGCGGCCCAAGCTGCAGGTCGTGAAGTAGCGCGACGTCCTCAAGTCGCGCGGCGTCCTCAAGTCGCGCGGCGTCCTCAAGTCGCGCGAAAAGCGTCCTTGACCCAAATGAACTCGGGGGCGCGGTCCGGCAGCCCCTGCACACCGACGACGTCGAAGCGCAAGCGGTGGGCCCGCCAGCGGGGCGATGCCCGCAGCAAGAAGCGCGTGGCGCAAATGATTTTGCGCTGCTTGCGCCGCGTGACCGAGGCGAGTGCGCCGCCGAAGTCGTTCCGGCAGCGCTGGCGCACTTCGACTACCGCCAGGACGTCGCCGTCCCGGCAGACGATGTCGAGTTCTCCGCCCTTGCAGCGCACATTGCGCGCGAGCACGGCAAGGCCACGAGCCTCGAGGTATTCGGCCGCAAGCCCTTCGGCCGCTCTGCCGCGCTGCCGCCGCAATTCCCCCACGCTTGAGCTTCGTGCCATCGCCTGATGCTTGCACCTGCGCCTCTCACCGTCGTCACCCGAAGCTCGCGTATTTGTCCTGAAATTCGCGCCGAAGGCGGCGTCTACAACTCGTCCGGCACACCGCTCTTGATCTGTGCCCAATCCAACTCGCGGTGAATGCGATTGTAGCCGTCCAAGAATAATTTGCCGGTCACGCCCGATATCTCCTGGGTCTGGCTCAGGGACTTCGATCGCAGCGCCGGCACCAGGCGATAGGCGTCGAAGCCGAAGGCGTACAGGCGATCACGTCGTGCGGTCCGTGCCGGCCACGCGGCGCGAATGCTGTCGCGAATTTGACTGGTCACGGGATCTGCCGACACCATCCAGGGCATGTCCGGGAAGAACATGCCGTCGAGATCGACATTGGCGCTCGGGTCGGGTTCGAAGCTATCCGAGGTGGCATAGACCGGTACGTCACCCGCATAGTTGAACTTGAGCTGCGGCATGATCAGTCGCGCGGCGCCCGGGGTGCCCGCGATGAAGACAAAGGCGGCGTCGGTGCGATGGGTGGACGGCTCGCCTTTCACGATGTGCAACTGCAGGATTTGCTTGATGATGTCGGAGAAGTCGGTACGGCCGGCTTCGTAGCGGCCGCTGTCGAGCAGCGTGCCGCCGTGCTGCGACAATGCCTCCGCGAAAGCCGCTTGAACCCTGTTGCCCCACTCGCCGTCCGGAACGATGGCGACCCCCGTGAGCTTGCCGTCGGCCACGAGGCGTAGTGCGACGGCGCGCGCCTCATCCTCCGGCAGCAGCGCGAATTGATAGAAATTGCCCGCTGAGCTCACCGAACCTGCGAGAAAATTCAGCGCCAGCAACGGGGTTCGGCCGGTGCTCAAGGGAGCGACCGCGGCGACATCCTCCTTGGTGAGCGGGCCCACGATGAAACCGGCGCCGTCGTCCATCGCGTGCCGATAGGCTCCCGCCACGGTTTCGGCAGCGACGTCATAGATCTTCAAATGCGGCCGCGCGGCGGGCTCCTGCTGCAGATAAGCTGCGATGAATCCGTCGCGCACCGCGATGCCGACCGGCTCGGCGCGTCCCGACAACGGCAGCAGCAAAGCGACCTGATCCGGAAATTCGGTGGCGGCGGCAATTTGATTCTCTGCCAGCATCAACACGCTGTCGTTGGCCGGATGCTGTGGGAAGGCCCGCTTCCAATTCGCCAGCGCTGCGGCGGCGTGCATGGGATTGCGCGTCATCTCGACGGCGACGGGGCCGAGCGCCAGCCAACCGGCGACGATGGGGTCGGTTTTCGGCGGGGCCTTGAGCGAAACGCCCCGTTCCGCGGCGCTGCGAATCAGGCCGAAGAGCTCTTCGCGGCTGGCGCGCAGGCTCGCAGGGTTGGTCAGATAGCGCTCTCGTTCGACGAAAGCGCGCGTACCTTCCACCGGGTGGCCGGTCAGGAAGGCGCTCTTGCCGCGCAGCCACCAATAGTTCTGCGCCAGATCCGCCTGCGTGGGTACGGCGATGCTGTCCAGCTCGTGAATCGCCCGCGCGCCGTCATTCTCCGCCAACGCGATTTCCGCGGCGACGAGGGCGCGCGAAGTGGGCAGCTTGGTGCGTGCCTCGGGCGACACCGCCGCCAGCGCTTGCTTGGCCGCCGGCGTATCGCCGGCGAGCGCCCATTGCTCGGCGCTCAGCAGCTCATAATTGTCGCGCTCCGCCGGCACTTCCGCAGCGAGCTCCGCATACACCCGTGCGGCATCCGCATGCTTGCCCTCCTCTGCCAGGTGCTGCGCCCGGTCTTGCCTCTCGACGACGGTTGGTACCGGCTTCAGCAGACTGCAGGCCGCCGCCAGCAGCGATGCCGCGAGCGCCGCGCAAAATACCAGCCGTGGACGTCGAATGATCACTGCCATACGCTGCATTCCTCGAATCTGATAACAGGCACGGATTATAGTGACAATCGCGTCCGCGGGTCGGCTCTACGTGGTTGCGACACCGATCGGCAATCTCGGGGATTTCAGTGCGCGCGCTCGCGACACGTTGCAGAGTTGTGACGTGATCGCAGCGGAGGACACGCGCCACACGGGTGCGCTGCTCAAAGCTTTCGGCATCCGAACACCGATGGTGTCGTTGCACGAGCATAACGAGCTCGAGCGGTCCCCGGAGCTGGTCCTGCGAATGCGCAGCGGTGCCGCGATCGCGCTCGTGAGCGATGCCGGCACTCCGGGCATCAGCGATCCAGGCTTCGAGTTGGTGCGGGCGGCGGCGGCGGCGGGCCTCGACATCGTCGCCATTCCCGGCCCCTGCGCTCTCGTCGCGGCGCTGTCGATCGCCGCGCTGCCGACGGATCGGTTTTGCTTCGAAGGATTCTTGCCGGCGCGGCGAGCCGCTCGCCGTACGCGCCTGGATGAGCTGAGCAAGGAGCCGCGCACGCTTGTGTTCTACGAATCGCCGCACCGCGTGCACGATATGCTCGAGGATTGCGCGAACAGCCTCGGGCCTGAGCGTTCCGCGACGGTCGCTCGCGAGATCACGAAGCTGCATGAAACGCTGTACCGCGGCTCGCTGGCGGAGCTCGCGAGGCGCGCCGGCGCAGAGACGGATTTTGCACGCGGCGAAATCGTCCTGGTAGTTGCGGGCGCGGCGCCTGGCGCTGGCACCGCCGCGGGCGGCGCGGACGGTCATGGCGGGGCGCTGGACCGCGTGCTCGAGCCGCTGCTCAAGGAGCTGCCGCTGAAGCAAGCGGCACGTTTGGCGGCGCAAATCGCCGCGGTGCGCGACAATGAGGCGTACAGGCGGGCGCTGCAGCTGAAACAGGCGTATGGTGCGCCGTAAGAGTCGGCCAGGCAGTCGCTGTGTGCTCTTTAAGGCACATGGAGGAAAGTCCGGGCTCCACAGGGCCAAGGTGCCAGGTAACGCCTGGGGGGCGCGAGCCCACGGAAAGTGCAACAGAAAGATACCGCCTACGCGCTGCGCAAGCGGCGCCGGTAAGGGTGAAATGGTGCGGTAAGAGCGCACCGCGCTGATGGCAACACCAGCGGCACGGCAAACCCCACCTGGAGCAAGACCAAATAGGGAAGCAAGCGGTCTTTTGGCCGCCACATGTGGCCCGCATGGGCTTCCGGGTAGGTCGCTAGAGCTGCGCGGCGACGCGCATCCCAGAGGAATGACTGCCCACGACAGAACCCGGCTTAACGGCCGACTCTTTTCATGCGCTAACGCGCAACTTTTAACGGCGTCGAAGCGACGCCGTTTGATAAGCCGCGCGCTGCGCGCGCGGGAAGAGGGAGGCGCGCGCGGTTAAGAGAAGCCGGGCGGGCGCTGCGCGATAAAAAGCTTTACCCGCGAGCGCAGCGAGCGCCTGTTTGGCGGGGTCGCTTCGACCCCGTCGAATCCGGCGCGCCAGCGCCTAGAAAAGCGCGTCGACGCCTAGGAGAGGCATGAAAAAAGCCCGCTAACAGCTTGATTCGGAAGGACTCTCGTGCTGCGGCGCGCCGGCAGTTAATAAATGTGATCTAAGTCACTGTTGCCCCGCGTTTTTTTTAACTTAAAGCGTTGACAGTACGACATAGCGCTCCCTATAGTGGTGGCCGGTGGGAAAAAGTGGGAGAGAATGGGTCGCAAGGCCCACCTCACAATGTTCAGAGGCGCCAATAAGCTCACTCTCGATGCGAAAGGCCGGATGGTCATGCCGACCCGATATCGCGAGCGGCTGCAAGAGCGGTGCGGCGGCAAGTTGGTCATCACGGTGGACAAAGACCAGTGCTTGCTGGTCTATCCCCTGCCCGATTGGGAGGAAATCGAGCGCAAGTTGATGCGTCTGCCCAGCCTGCACCCCCAGTCGCGGCGCCTGCAGCGGCTGATGGTCGGGCATGCCACGGATCTGGAACTCGATGGACATGGCAGGGTGCTGCTGCCGCCGAAATTGCGCGAGTTCGCCCTGCTGACGCGTGACGCCATGCTCATCGGCCAGGGCTTGCATTTCGAGTTGTGGGATGAGGCGCGGTGGAACGAGCGGCGCGACGAATGGCTGGCAAGCGAAGAGACCGCAACCGATTTGCCCGCCGAACTTGGAACGCTGTCGCTTTGAGCCCCCGGAAAAGGCGAGAGCCATGCACGACATTGCGGGGGCGCATGCGCCGGTACTGTTACCTCAAGTACTGGCAGCGTTGAACATACGAGGGAGTGGCGCCTACTTGGACGCCACTTTTGGGCGGGGCGGACATGCAGGGGCGATTTTGCAGATGCTCATGGCTGACGGCCGGTTGCTGTGTCTCGACCGCGACTCCGTCGCCGTTGCCGAAGCCCGAGCGCGCTTCGCTGCCGATCCGCGCGTCGCGATATTCCTCGCGCCCTTCTCCTCCCTCGCCGCGTGCGCCGACCGGGTGCATCCCGGCCTCAAATTCGACGGCATTCTGTTCGATTTGGGCGTCTCCTCGCCGCAGCTCGACGACGCCGAGCGCGGCTTCAGCTTCATGCACGATGGGCCGCTTGATATGCGCATGAGCAAGGGCGAAGGCCTGACCGCGGCCGACGTTGTGAACGGCGCGTCCGAGGCCGAACTGATCCGCATCTTCCGGGAGTTCGGCGAGGAGCGCCTCGCGCCGCGCATTGCCCGCGCCATCATCGCGGAGCGCCAATCGTGCCCCTTCGAGCGCACATCGCAGCTCGCCGGATTGATCGAGCGCGTCGCGCGGGGCGCGCGCCCCCGCGAGCGCCACAAGCATCCGGCGACCCGCGTGTTCCAGGCGCTGCGCATCCACGTCAATCGCGAACTCGCGGAGCTGCAAGCGGCGCTCGACGTTGCGCTCGAGCGCTTGGCGCCGCACGGACGGCTCGCTGTCATCAGTTTTCACTCGCTCGAGGATCGTATGGTGAAGCAATTCTTGCGCCGCCATTCGCTCCCCGATCCGATGTATGCCGGCTTGCCGGACGTACCGGAGCACGCGCGGCCGCAGCTCAAACTAGTGGGCAAGTCCATCCAGCCGCAGCCGCAGGAAATCGCGCGCAATCCGCGCGCCCGCAGCGCGCGCCTGCGCGTCGCCGAACGCGTATGCCGAGGAGTGGCCGCATGAGCCTTCGCAAATTATTGCCGATCGTCCTACCGGTCCTCTGGCTCGCCGTGCTCGGATCCGCCGTGCAGGTGATTTATGCGCGCCACAAAGCCCGCGCCATGTTCGTACGCTTGGAGAAGCTCAACGCAGAACGCGATTCGCTCGAAATCGAATGGGGCCGCCTGCAACTCGAACAGAGCTACTGGTCCTCGCATGCGTTCGTCGAGCGAGTCGCCAATACCAAGCTGCAAATGAATTTGCCGCAAACCCGCGACGTGAGGATCGTGCGCCCGTGAAGCAGCGCTCGAGCGAAAGCGGCACGCAGGCGAAGGGCTATCGCTGGCGTTCGGCGTCGGTACTCGCACTCGTGGTGCTGGGCGCCGCCGCGCTCGCGTCGCGCGCGGTGGAGCTGCAATTGCTCGATCACGGCTTTCTCGCCAGACAGGGCGACGAGCGCTCGATGCGCGTGGTCAAGATCGCCGCGCACCGCGGCGCGATCACCGATCGTTCCGGCGAGCCGCTGGCCGTCAGTACGCCGGTCGACAGCGTGTGGGTCAATCCGCAGGAATTGAACGACAGCATCGATCAGCTGCCGAGACTCGCCAAGGCATTGAGTGAAGACCAGCAGACCTTGGCGAGGCGCATCACCAGCAATCTGGATCGCGAATTCCTCTACCTCGTGCGGCACATGCCGCCCGAGCAAGCGGCACACATCAGGGCATTGGGAATTCCCGGCGTGTATCTGCTGCGCGAGTACCGGCGCTACTACCCCGCCGGGGAAGTGGCGGGGCACGTGGTGGGATTCACGACCGTCGATGACCACGGCCAGGAGGGTCTGGAGCTCGGCTACGATCAGTTGCTGAATGGCGAGGACGGCGCCAAGCGCGTCGTCCAGGACCTGTATGGGCGCTTCGTCGAGAACGTCGAGAGCATCCGCGCGCCCCGGCCGGGCCGCGATCTCGTGACGAGCATCGATTTGCGCATTCAATATCTCGCCTATCGGGAACTGAAAGCGGCGATGCAGGAATATCGGGCGCACGCGGGCTCCGTCATCGTCATCGACGTCGATACGGGTGAAGTGCTGGCGATGGTCAATCAGCCGTCCTACAACCCCAATGATCGAGAGCAACTCAAGGCCGGGCTGTACCGCAATCGCGCGGCCACCGACATATTCGAGCCCGGATCCAGCATCAAACCGTTCATCATTGCCGCGGCGCTTGCCTCCGGGCAGTACCGGCCCGACAGCGCGGTGGACACCTCGCCGGGCTTCCTGCGGGTCGGCAACAAGGTATTCGAGGATGAATCAAATCTCGGCCTGATCGATCTTGCCACGATTCTGGCCAAGTCGAGCAACGTCGGTACGGCCAAGGTTGCACTGTCGCTGAAGCCGGAACAGATCTGGAGCACACTCACGCGCTTGGGGCTCGGTCAAGTGACGGGCAGCGGTTATCCGGGCGAATCGGCCGGCATGCTCAGCAACTATTCCCACTGGCGACCGATCGGCATCGCCACGCTGTCGCACGGTTATGGGCTGTCGGTGACGCCCCTGCAACTGGCGCACGCCTATGCGACGATCGGCGCCGGCGGCATCCGGCGGCCGATTTCCTTCGAGCGCGTCTCGGGCCCCGTGCCGGGCGAACGGGTCTTGGATCCCAAGGTTGCACGCGCGCTGGTGCAGCTGATGGAGCAGGTGGTAGCCGCCGGCGGCACCGCCACGCGCGCGGCGGTGGTCGGCTACCGTGTAGCTGGCAAGACGGGTACCGCCTGGAAATCGGTCGCCGGCGGCTATTCGACCGATCGCTACATGGCGGTATTCGCGGGGCTCGTTCCGGCATCGCATCCGAGGATCGCCACCGTGGTCGTGATCGATGAACCGAGCGGCAACCTGCACCAGGGCGGCACGGTGGCGGCGCCGGTGTTTTCCAATGTGATGTCGGGCGCGCTGCGTCTCATGGACGTGCCGCCGGACGATTTGCAGAACGTGCCCGCGGCGACGCTGGTGCAGGCCGACGCGCTGTGAACGTATCCCTCATGTGGCTCCTCGACGGCATCGCGGCCGTGCCGAACAACACCGCGCGAGTCCTCGACCTCGCGCTCGACAGCCGCGAAGTGCGGCCCGGGAGCCTGTTCTTTGCGCTGCGCGGGCGCCGGGTGCATGGCCTGCAATTCGCCGCCGAGGCCGCGGCGCGCGGCGCGGGCGCGGTGCTGTGGGAGCCCGACGCCGATATCGAACCTCCGGTGCTGCCGCCGGCGGTGTTCGCCGCGCCGGTTGCGGATCTCGGCAAATGCGTGGGCCGCATTGCGGATCGCTTCTTCAATTGGCCGTCATCGCAGCTGCGCATCGTCGGCATCACCGGCACCAATGGCAAAACGACCTGTGCCTACCTGATCGCGCAGGCCTTAGGGCGCCTCAAGTCGGACGCGGCCTACATGGGCACGATCGGTTGGGGGCGCATCGGCGTGCTCGAGAATCCGACCCACACCACGCCCGATGCCGTCAGCGTGCACCGCACGCTCGCGCAGCTCAGGGCGCGGGGCGTGCGCGATGTCGCGATGGAGGTCTCCTCGCATGCCCTGGATCAGGGCAGGGTGCTCGGCGTGCGTTTTCACTCGGCGGCATTCACCAATTTGAGTCGCGACCATTTGGACTACCACCCCTCGTTGCAAACCTACGGCGAGGCCAAGGCGCGCCTGTTCGCGGTTGATAATTTGCAGCACGTCATCGTCAATATCGGCGACGCCTTCGGGCTAAGGTTTGCGCAGAGCTACACCGGCCGCGCGCCGCTGACGGTGGTTTGGGTCGGCGCGGGCGGCGCGGGGTGGCTGGCAGACCGTGTGCTGCATGCGACCGAGGTGGCGGTCGACTTGCACGGCGTTTCGCTCGCGCTCGACGGCAGCTTCGGCAAGCTCCGCGTGCGCACGCGGCTGCTGGGCCGCTTCAACGCGGAGAACTCGCTCATTGTGCTCGGCTGCTTGCTGTCGCTCGGCGCGCCCCTCCCGGAGGCCGCATCGGCGCTCGCCGAGTGCACGGCGCCGCCGGGCCGCATGGAGGTGATCGAGCCCGCAACGCGCGGCAAGCCTTTGGCCGTCATCGATTATGCACATACGCCGGACGCCCTCGCCAAAGCTCTGGCGGCCCTGCGCGAGCACTGCCACGGCGCGCTGTGGTGTGTCTTCGGCTGCGGCGGCGATCGCGATCCCGGCAAACGCCCGATGATGGGGGCCGTTGCCGACGAATTGGCCGATCGCATCATCGTCACCGACGATAATCCGCGCTCCGAGGACCCGCAGGACATCGTTCACGCCATCGCCGGCGGCATCAAGTCCCACCCCGCGCGTATCATCCATGATCGCGGCGCAGCGATTGCGGCGGCGCTCAACGAGGCAGGCGCAGCCGACGTCGTGCTCATCGCCGGCAAGGGACATGAGGATTACCAGATCTACGGCGCGACGCGCCGCAGCTTCAGCGATCGGCGCGAGGCGCTCAAGGTTCTGGGAGCTGCGGCATGAAGCGTACGCTCGGCGAGGCGGCGCGAGTGCTGGGCGGACAACTGATCGGCCAGCCAGCTGGCGCGGATCGACCTTACGGCATGGTATCGACGGACAGCCGCACGCTTCAGGCCGGCGCGCTGTTCGTCGCGCTGCGCGGGCCGAAATTCGACGGCGCGGACTTCGTCGCCGCGGCTGCGGCGCGCGGTGCGGTCGGCGCTATTGTCGATCGAGCCGTGGTCGATCGCGCCGTGCCGGCGGTGCTGGCCGAGATCATCGTCGCGGACGCGCTGCGCGCCCTGCAGCAGCTGGCACAGGCATGGCGCGCGGATTTTTCAAGCCCCGTGGTGGCGGTGGGCGGCAGCAACGGCAAGACCACCGTCAAGGAAATGACGGCGGCGATACTCTCGCGCCGCGGTCCGTGCCTGGCGACGCAGGGCAACCTCAACAATCATATCGGCGTGCCTCTGACGTTGATGCGGCTCGAGCCTTCGCATCGCAGCGCGGTGATCGAAATGGGCGCCAATCGCATCGGCGACGTGGCCGCGCTCGTCCGGCTGGCACGGCCGACCGTGGGCCTCATCACCAATGCGGGCGCAGAACATCTGGAGGGCTTCGGCGATCTGGACGGTGTCGCCAAGGGTGAGGGGGAGATGGTCGCGGGCTTGGAGCCGACCGCCACCGCGATCATCAACGCGGATGACGCCTATGCCGGCTATTGGCGCGAAGTGGCCACGACGCGCGTGGGCGACCCGCGCGATGATTCCCGCGGCGCGTGCCGCACGGGCGGCCCCCGCATCTTCACGTTCGGCGTGCGCGAGAGCGCGGATTTCATGGCAAAGAATGCTGCGCAGGCAATCGAGCGGGGAGAATTCGCCACACGCTTCACGTTGACCTGCCCGTTGGGGACGCGCGCGATCATGCTCAAGGCCGGCGGCGCGCACAATATCGCCAACGCCCTGGCGGCGGCGAGCGCAGCGAGTGCGGCTGGGGCGTCCCTCGATGACATTGCCGCGGGACTTGCGGATTTCCGCGCCGTGTCGGGCCGGCTGCAGCTCAAGGCGGGCCTGCGCGACAGCTGGATCATCGACGATTCCTACAACGCGAACCCGAGTTCGGTGCGCGCCGGCCTCGAGGTACTGCGCTCGCTCCCGGGCGTGACCTGGCTGGTGCTCGCGGACATGGCCGAACTGGGGGAGCACGCCGAAGACAGTCACGCCCAGATGGGCAGCTACGCGCGCGCCTGCGGCGTCAAGCGCCTGTTCGCGTGCGGTCCGCAAAGCTCGCGTGCGGTCGAGACCTTCGGGTCGGGCGGCGAGTGGTTCCCCGATGTGGATGCGTTGATCCGTCGCCTGCAGGCCGAGCTGTCGCCGGGCGTTACCGTGCTGATCAAGGGTTCGCGCGTGAATCGCCTGGAGCGCGTGGTGCAGGCGCTTGAGGGCGGCGGCACCGGTTCCGGCCCCATGATGCGAGCGCGCTGAAAGCCTATGTTGCTGTACCTCACCGAACATCTTGCGAAGAGCTACTCCGGCTTCCACGTGTTTCAGTATCTCACGCTGCGCGGCATTCTCGCCGCGATGACCGCGCTCGCCATGTCCATGGTCATCGGGCCGCGCATGATCGCCGCCCTGAGCCGCTACCAGATCGGCCAGCGAGTGCGCAGCGACGGCCCGCAGTCGCACCTGCAGAAATCCGGAACGCCCACGATGGGCGGCGGGCTCATCTTGGTGGCGATGGTGCTCGCGACCTTGCTGTGGGCGGATTTGTCCAGCCGCTTCGTGTGGATTCTCGTCGCGACCACGCTTGCGTTCGGCGGCATCGGCTTTTACGACGATTATTTGAAATTGGTGGTCGGCAATTCCAAGGGCCTCCCGGCACGCTACAAGTATCTGGCGCAGTCGGTGGTCGCGCTGTGCGCGGCGTGGAGCCTCCACAGTCTGCACCAGTCGACGGCCGAGACCTCGCTGTATGTCCCTTTCTTCAAGACCGTGGCCCTGCCCATGTCCACCGCAGGATTCCTCGCCTACGCCTACTTCGTCATGGTGGGCACGAGCAACGCCGTGAATCTCACCGATGGACTCGACGGCCTCGCGATCATGCCGGCCGTGATGGTCGCAGCCGCACTCGGCGTATTTGCCTACGCCACCGGCAACGTCAAATTCGCCACCTACCTGCAGATCCCCTACATCACCGGCGTCGGTGAAGTGCTCATTTTTTGCGCCGCCACGGCCGGCGCGGGCCTCGGTTTCCTCTGGTTCAATTCCTATCCCGCGGAAGTTTTCATGGGCGATATCGGCGCGCTGGCGATTGGTGCGGCGCTCGGCACAGTCGCGGTGATCGTGCGCCAGGAGATCGTGCTGTGCGTGATGGGCGGTGTATTCGTGCTCGAAACCGTGTCGGTGATCATCCAGGTGGCGTCGTTCAAGCTCACGGGCAAGCGCATCTTTCGGATGGCGCCGCTCCATCATCATTTCGAGCTCAAGGGATGGTCCGAGCCCAAAGTCATCGTACGCTTCTGGATCATCAGCTTCGTGCTGGTGTTGGCCGGCCTTGCCACGTTGAAGATCCGGTGATGGCAAGCGTCGTCGTCGGTCTCGGCAAGACAGGGGCATCGTGCTTGCGCTATCTGGCGAAGCGCGGGATCGCCGTGTCGGCCACCGATACGCGCAGGACACCGCCGGGACTCGCCGAGATCGGCGCTCTCGCCAAGACGCTGGACATACGCCTGGGCGGCTTCGATCTGTCGCTGCTCGACGGCGCATCGCAGGTGTTGATGTCGCCCGGCGTCTCGCTCCAAGAGCCGATTGCCTCACAGGCGCGAGCCCGCGGCATCGAAGTGCTGGGCGACATCGAGCTGTTCGCGCGCGCGGTGCGTGCGCCCGTGATCGGCATTACCGGCACCAACGGCAAGAGCACCGTGACCAGCATGGTCGCGCGCATGGCCGCGGTGGCCGGACGGCGCGTGCTCGCCGGCGGCAATCTGGGTGTGCCGGCACTGGACCTTCTGGAGCAGCCGATTCCCGACTTGTACGTGCTCGAGCTGTCGAGCTTTCAATTGGAGACCACGTCCTCGCTCGCGCTCAAGGCGGCGGTGGTGCTCAACGTCAGCGCGGATCACTTGGATCGCTATGCGTCGGTTTCCGCCTATGCACGCGCCAAGGCGCGTATTTTCGCCAAGGCCGCGACCGTGGTGCTGAACGCCGACGATCCTCGGGTGGCGACGATGCGCGCGGCCGTCACCGGCGTGGCGGCCAAGCGTGGGGCGGCGTTGCGCGATCCGCCGCGCGTCCTGACATTTTCCACGCAGCGCGCGGATTCGGATTTCGCGCTGCTGCACATCGGCCAGCAAATTCACCTGGCGCGCCGCGGCGAGCCCGTGCTCGATATCGCGCGCATGAGGGTCACGGGTCTGCACAACGCCGCCAACGCATTGGCGGCCCTCGCGTTGGGCGAGGCGGCAGGCTTGGAACTCCCCGCGATGCTCGAGGCGCTCGAGTCCTTTGCGGGCCTGCCGCATCGTTCGGCGTGGGTCGCCGATCTTGCCGGCGTGCGCTACATCGATGACTCGAAAGGCACCAATTTGGGCGCGACCCTGGCCGCGGTTTCCGGCTTGACCGGACCTTTGATCATCATCGCGGGCGGGGAGGGCAAGGGGCAGGACTTCACGCCGCTCGCCGCGGCTTGTCGGGACAAGGTCCGGCACGTGGTGCTGATCGGCAAGGACGCGGCGGCCATCGAGTCAGTATTGCAAGAGGTGTGCACGACCGAGCGCGCCGCCACGATGGACGCTGCGGTGACCGCCGCCGCCGCCGTGGCGCGGCCGGGCGACACGGTGCTGCTGTCGCCGGCCTGCGCCAGCCTCGACATGTTCCGCGATTACGCTCATCGCGGCGAAGCGTTCGCCGCCGCGGTGCATGCGCTCGCGTGGCCGCCGCGATGAATGCCGCCACCATGTCCTACGGCGTGCGTGCGCGCGAGCGAATGCCGTTCGCGTGGGACAGCGTCACGCTCGGCCTTACGGCCGCCCTGCTGCTGATCGGCCTGATCATGGTCACCTCTGCCTCGATGTCGATCGCCGCCAAGGACTTCGGCGACCCATTTTACTTTTTGGAGCGGCAGTTCGTATTCGGCTTGGTTGGAGTACTGTGCGCCTGGGTGCTCACGCGAGTGCCGGTGCGATGGTGGGACAGGTACGGCATGGCGCTGCTGCTGCTGGGATTACTGCTCCTGCTGCTGGTGCTGATTCCGGGTCTGGGTGCGACGGTGAACGGCGCGCGGCGCTGGATGCGCATCGGCCCCATGAATTTCCAAGTCTCCGAGCTCGCCAAAGTGCTGGTGCTGACCTGGGTGTGCAGCTATTGCGTGCGCAAGCGCACCGAGCTCGAGCAAACCCTGCCCGGTCTCGCGAAGCCGGTGGGCTTGCTGGCCGTCACTGCGCTGTTGCTGCTCCTCGAGCCGGACTTCGGCGCCGCCACCGTCTTGTTCGCAACCGGTTTCGCGCTGCTGTTCGTTGCCGGCGCGCGCCTGCGCTACGTCTCATTGCTGGTCGCGGCGGCCGTGCTGGCATTCGCGGTGCTGGCGCTGAGCTCGGCCTATCGGCTCAAAAGGCTCACCGGATTCCTGCATCCTTGGGACGACCCGTTCAACGGTGGCTTTCAGTTGACGCAGTCGCTGATCGCGATCGGCCGCGGCTCCTGGTTCGGCGTCGGCCTCGGCTCAAGCGTGCAGAAGCTGTTTTATTTGCCCGAGGCGCACACCGACTTCGTATTTGCCGTGCTCGCCGAGGAACTGGGGTTGGTGGGCGTGGTCGGCGTGCTTGCCTTGTTCGTCGCGCTGGTGTGGCGCGCGTTTCAAATCTCGCGCATGGCAGCGCAGGCGGGCATGCAGTTTCAGGCATACGTGGCGCTCGCCTTTGGCGTGTGGCTCGGGCTGCAGTGCATCGTGAACATCGGCGTCAACATGGGCGTGTTGCCGACCAAGGGCCTGACGCTGCCGCTCGTGAGCTACGGCCGCAGCAGTTTGCTGGTGAGCTTGGGCTGGCTCGGCGTGCTGTTGCGGATCTATCACGAGGTCAAATGCACATCGCGCTCCGCCGTGATGCGCATGCCGGGAGGGCCGCGATGATCGGCGCTGCCGGCGTAGGCGGCCCGGTGCTGATCATGGCGGGCGGCACGGGGGGACATGTGTTCCCCGCGCTCGCGGTAGCGAAGGTACTGCGCGACCGCGGGGTCGCCGTCGTGTGGCTGGGCGTGCCCGCCGGCTTGGAGTCGCGCTTGGTGCCGGCGAATGGATTTCCGATCGAGTGGGTGCGGATCGCGGGAATTCGCGGCAAGGGTCTCATCACGTGGCTGCTGGCGCCACTGCGCGTGGTGGGCGCCGTGCTGCAGTCGCTGCGAATATTACGCCGCGTGCGGCCGCGCGCGGTGCTCGGCGCAGGCGGCTACGTCAGCGGACCGGGTGGTATCGCCGCATGGCTGTTGCGCATTCCGCTGCTGATTCACGAGCAGAATGCCGTTGCCGGTTTGACCAACCGCTGGCTGTCGCGCATCGCGTGTGAGGTTCTGGAGGCGTTTCCGGGGAGCTTTCGCGCGAGCGCCCGCGCCCGCACCATCGGTAACCCGGTGCGCGCCGACATTGCCGCCATTCCGGAGCCCGCGGTGCGCTTTGCCGGCCGCGGACCGAAAGCGCGCTTGCTGGTGTTCGGCGGCAGCCAAGGCGCGCAGCGTCTCAACGCCATCGTGCCGCAGGCGCTGTCGCGCTTGGAACCCTCGCGGCGCCCGCAGGTCCGCCACCAAGCCGGTGAGCGGGGATTGGAAGCCGCGCGCGCCGCCTATCTCGCGCTTGAAATCGAAGCCGAAGTGCTGCCTTTCATCGAGGACATGGCGGGCGCCTACGCGTGGGCGGATTTGGCGCTGTGTCGCGCCGGCGCCATGACCGTCGCCGAACTGCAGGCCGCGGGCTTGGGCGCATTGCTCGTGCCGCTGGCGGTGGCCACCGATGACCACCAAACCAGAAACGCCGAAGCGATGCTGCGGATCGGCGCGGGGCGCGTGCTGCAAGAGCGCGATTTGACGCCCGATACCGTGAGCTCCTGCATCGCGGAGCTCACGGCGGACAGAGCGCGGATGCTGAAGATGGCGCAGGCCGCACGCGCCGCGCGCAACATCGACGCGGCGGCGCGGCTTGCGGATCTGTGCATGGCGGCGGGGAGCGCACGGGCATGAACGACCGCATGCGCCGCATTCATCTCATTCATCTGGTCGGCATCGGCGGCAGCGGCATGGGCGGAATTGCCGAGGTGCTGCTCAACTTGGGCTACGAAGTGCAGGGCTCGGACCTCAAGGCCAACCCCGTTACGCAGCGTCTGGCGCGTCTGGGGGCTAAGATTTTCTTGGGTCATGCCGCCGAGCACTTGGGGAAGGCGGACGTGGTAGTCGTATCGAGCGCCGTCAGCAGCACCAATCCCGAAGTCGCGGCTGCGCTCGCGACGCGCGTGCCCGTGGTGCCGCGCGCCGAGATGCTGGGCGAGCTGATGCGCTTTCGGTACTCCGTGGCAGTCGCCGGCACCCACGGCAAAACCACGACGACGAGTCTGGTCGCCAGCGTGCTCGCCGAAGGCGGCCTCGATCCGACCTTCGTCATCGGCGGCCGATTGAAGAGCGCCGACAGCAACGCGCGCTTGGGCGCGGGCCGCTACCTGGTCGCCGAAGCGGATGAGAGCGACGCATCGTTCATGCACTTGCAGCCGATGATCGCCATCGTCACCAATATCGACAACGATCATCTGGCGACCCACGACGGGGATTTCGCGCGGCTCAAACAGAGCTTCGTCGATTTCCTGCACAATTTGCCGTTCTACGGCCTTGCGGTGCTGTGCGCCGACGACGAGCAGGTACGAAGCATTTTGGGCAATGTGGCGCGGCCGATCGTCACCTACGGTTTTGCCGCCGGCGCCGACGTGCGCGCGGTGGAGGTCGAGCGCGTGGGATTGCAGTCGCGCTACCACGCGCTGCGCGAGGGACATGCGCCGCTCAAGCTGACGATCAATTTGCCGGGACGGCACAATGTGCTGAATTCTCTGGCGGCCGTTGCAGTGGCCACCGAGCTCGGTATGGTCGACGCAGCCATTCAGAAGGCATTGGCCAATTTTCAGGGCATCGATCGGCGGCTGCAGCAGCTCGGCGAAATTCATTGGCCGGGCGGTCGCGCGCTGGTGATCGACGACTATGCTCATCATCCCACCGAAATCGCGGCCACTCTCGATGCCGTGCGCCAGGCGTGGCCGTCGCGGCGTCTGGTACTGGCATTTCAGCCCCATCGCTACACCAGGACGCGCGATTTGCTCGACGATTTCGGCCGCAGCTTGAGCGAGTGCGACGTATTGCTCGTCACGGAAGTCTATGCCGCCGGCGAGGCGCCCATTAGCGGCGCCGACGGGCGCGCCATCTGCCGCGCAGTGCGCTCGCGTGGGCTCATCGAGCCCGTGTTCGTGGAGCGCGTCGATGATCTCGCCGAGTCGCTGCGCAGCGTGCTCAATGACGGCGATCTGGTGCTGACCATGGGCGCCGGCAACATCGGCACGATCGCGCAAGAGCTCAAGAGCCGGTTCGCGGCGGGAGCCGCCGCGTGAACGGCGGCACGAACGGCCTCATGCGCCCGCAAGTCTTGGCGCCGGAGTTCGCCACCCGCGTACTGCGCGATGTGCCCATGGCCAAGCACACATCGTGGCATGTGGGTGGCCCTGCGGATCTGTTCTTCGTGCCGCGCGACCTCATGGACCTCACGGCCTTCATCCGCCAGCTGCCGCCCGAGCTGCCGCTGCTCATGGTCGGACTCGGCAGCAATCTGCTGGTGCGCGACGGCGGCATACGCGGTGCCGTCGTGTCGACGCACGGCGCCCTCGGCACGCTCGAGCGCTTGAGCGCGACGCGCATCTATGCCGGGGCGGGCGTGCCCTGCGCGCGCATCGCCCGCCAATGCGTGAAATGGGGTTTGGGGCCGGCGGAATTCCTCGCCGGCATCCCCGGCACCCTGGGCGGAGCGCTCGCGATGAATGCCGGAGCCTGGGGCGGGGAGACCTGGCGCCACGTGCTCGAGGTGGAAGTGCTCGACCGGCGCGGAGCGCGGCAAACGCGTACGCCAGCCGCCTACGAGATCGCGTACCGCCAGGTGCGAGGACCCGCCGATGAATGGTTCGTCGGCGCGCGCCTGGAATTCGAACGCAAACCGGGAGTCAACGACGCCGCCATGCGCGAGCTGCTGGAGCGGCGCAAGCAGACGCAGCCGATCGGCGAATGGAGCTGCGGGTCGGTGTTCACCAATCCGCCGGGCGAGCATGCGGCGCGCCTCATCGAAAGCGCCGGCTTGAAAGGATATCGCATCGGCGATGCGTCGGTGTCGACGAAGCACGCCAATTTCATCATCAATCACGGCACTGCCCGCGCTGCCGACATCGAAGCGTTGATCCTGCACGTGCAACGCACCGTCGCCGAAGTACATCACGTTGAACTTGCGACCGAAGTCCGGATCGTCGGGGAGAGCGCATGAGTTCGCTCAAAGTCCACCCGGGTGCGCGCCGAGCACGCTCGAGCGCCGAGTTCGGCAAGGTCGCCGTGCTCTTGGGCGGCGACTCCACCGAGCGCGAAATATCACTGCTCAGCGGCAATGCGGTTCTCGCCGCCCTGAAGCGCCGCGGCGTGAACGCCGAGGGCTTCGATCCGGGCGAGCGGCCCGTGCAGGACTTGGTGAGCGAGAGGTTCGACCGCGCCTGGATCGCGCTGCACGGCCCGGGGGGCGAGGATGGGCTGATGCAGGGGGCCCTCGAGTGGTTGGGTGTCCCGTACACCGGGAGCGGCGTGCTCGCCTCCGCGCTCACCATGGACAAGATCAAGACCAAGCGCGTCGTGGTGGGGGCCGGCTTCGCCGCGCCGGAATATGCGATTCTCTCGGGGCCGGCGGATCTGCCGCCCGCGCTCGAGCGGATCGGTCTGCCGATGATGGTCAAGCCCGCCTCGCAGGGGTCGAGCGTCGGCATCACGAAAGTCAAGACCACAGCGGATTTGCCGCGCGCCTATGCCGAGGCGCGCAGCGTCGATCCCATCGTCTTCGCCGAACGGTTTATTTCGGGCGATGAGCTCACGGTGGGCGTGCTCAATGAGCGCGCCCTGCCGTCGATTCGCATCGTGCCCGCGACCGAGTTCTATGACTATGAGGCGAAATACTTCCGTAACGACACGCAGTATCACTGTCCGAGCGGACTCGGCGAGAGCTACGAGGCCGAGCTACAAGCCGCCGCGCTCGCCTGCTTTCGGGCGACCGATTGCTGCGGTTGGGGCCGCGTCGACTTCATGCGCGAAGCGGCGACGCACAAGTTCTATTTCATCGAAATCAACACCGTGCCCGGCATGACCGATCACAGCTTGGTGCCCATGGCGGCGCGCCAGGCCGGGATCGATTTCGAGGAGCTGGTGTGGCGAGTGCTTGAAACCAGCTTCGTGAGAGAGCGCAAATGAACTTCAATTGGCTGATCCGCCGCAATCGATTCAAGAATCGTGCAAAGGCCGAAAGGCCACCGTGGCAGCGGCCGAAATTCCTCGCCGCGTGGCGGATTTACGCGCGCCGCACGGCGCTCTTGGCGCTCACGCTCGCAGCCCTGGCCGCACTCACCTGGGCGCTCGACCGGCCCGTCCGCGTCATTTCGATGGACGGCAGCTTCCAGCGAGTCTCGCCAGGACAAATCGAACAGGCGGTCGCGCCCTATGCGCACGCCGGTTTCATGTCGGCGGATCTCGATGCCGTCCAGCGCGCCGTGGAGGCGGTTCCTTGGGTCGATCATGCGCGGGTGCAACGCCGCTGGCCGAACAGCCTGCACGTCACGGTCATCGAACAAACCGCGGCCGCGCGTTGGGGTGATTCGGGCCTGCTCAACACCCGCGGCGAATTGTTCTTGAGGGCGGCGGCGCATGTGCCGGCGGAGCTGCCGCGTTTGAGCGGACCCGACGGCACCGAGTCTCAGGTCGCGCGGCGCTACCTCCTCGTGCAGGGCCGCGTGCTGGAAGTCGGGATGCGCGTGGCGGCGCTGCGCCTCGATGAGCGCGGCGCATGGGAGATGGATCTGGACAGCGGTGTGACCGTGCGGCTCGGCCGGCGCGACGTCGATGAGCGAATCGATCGCTTCATCCGCACCGCCTCGCAAGTGATCGCGCATCGCTTGAACGAAATTTCCTATGTGGACATGCGCTACTCGAACGGCTTTGCCATCGGCTGGCGCAGCCCGCAAGCGCCGGCATCGCTACCCGCCAAACGTTCCGACGATACCGATGCCTGAAGGAATTTTTTTTAGACATGGCTAAGCGCTCTGATCGCAATTTGGTAGTGGGCCTCGACATCGGGACGAGCAAGGTCGTTGCGGTCGTCGGCGAGATCAAGGCCGACGGGACGCTCGAGATCATCGGCATCGGCACTCATCCCTCGCGCGGCCTGAAGAAGGGCGTCGTGGTCAATATCGAATCCACCGTGCAATCGATTCAGCGTGCCGTGGAAGAGGCTGAGCTGATGGCGGGCTGTGAAATTCACTCGGTGTACGCCGGCATCGCGGGCAGCCACGTACGGAGCCTGAACTCGCACGGCATCGTCGCCATCAAGGACAAAGAAGTCCTGCAGGGAGACGTCGAGCGCGTGATCGATGCGGCCAAGGCGGTGGCGATACCGGCCGATCAGAAAATACTGCACGTGCTGCCGCAAGAATACGTCATCGACTCGCAGGAGGGGATTCGCGACCCCATCGGCATGTCCGGCGTGCGGCTCGAGGCGAAGGTGCATATCGTCACCGGCGCGGACAGCGCGGCGCAGAACATCGTCAAGTGCGTACAGCGCTGCGGATTGGCGGTGGACGACATCGTGCTGGAACAGCTGGCGTCGAGCTACGCCGTGCTCACCGATGATGAAAAGGATCTTGGCGTCTGCGTCGTCGATATCGGCGGCGGCACCACGGACATCGCGGTGTTCAGCGGCGGCGCGATCCGCCATACCGCCGTCATTCCGATCGCCGGCGATCAGGTGACCAACGACATCGCGGTCTCCATGCGCACGCCGACACAATATGCCGAGGACATCAAGATCAAGTACGCCTGCGCGCTGTCGCAATTGGCGAATCCCGACGAGACCATCGAGGTGCCGAGCGTGGGCGATCGCCCGCCGCGGCGGCTTGCGCGCCAGACGCTCGCCGAGATCGTCGAGCCGCGCTACGAGGAATTGTTCGCGCTCGTTCGCGACGAGCTGCGCCGCGCGGGCTTGGAGGAGTCGGTGGCGACCGGCGTCGTCCTCACCGGCGGCAGCGCCAAAATGGAAGGCGCCATCGAACTCGCCGAAGAGGTATTTCACATGCCGGTGCGCCTCGGTGTGCCTCAGTACATCACCGGACTCATCGACGTGGTGAGCAATCCGATTCACGCGACGGGCGTCGGATTGCTGCTGTATGCGAAGAGCAATTTGGATACGAATAGCGCGCGAGAGGTGCCGCTGCTCGCGGGCGGCATGAGGTCGATTTTCCAACGAATGAAGGCCTGGTTTCAGGGCAACTTCTGACTGCAAACCTAGTATTTGATTCCAACCGATAGGAGAACTCGAATGTTTGAACTGATGGACACGTATAGTCAAAGCGCCGTCATCAAGGTGCTGGGCGTGGGCGGCGGCGGCGGCAACGCAGTCTCGCACATGGTGCAAGCGGGTCTCGAGGGTGTGGATTTCATCTGCATCAATACCGACGCGCAGGCGCTGAAGCACTCGAAGGTGCGCACGGCGCTGCAAATCGGCTGCAACATCACCAAGGGGTTGGGCGCCGGCGCCGATCCGGAGGTGGGCCGCCAAGCCGCGATGGAGGATCGTGACCGCATCATCGAACTCATCGAGGGGTGCGACATGCTGTTCATCACCGCCGGGATGGGCGGCGGCACCGGTACCGGCGCGGCGCCGGTCGTCGCGCAGGTCGCGAAGGAGCTCGGCATCCTGACCGTGGCGGTCGTCACCCGGCCGTTCGAGATGGAGGGCAACAAACGCTCGCGCGTCGCCGACCAGGGGATGCTGGAGCTTTCCAAGTATGTGGATTCGTTGATCACCATTCCGAACCAGAAACTGCTGTCGGTATTGGGCAGCAACACGACGCTGCTCGACGCGTTCAAGGCGGCGAACACCGTGCTGCAGGGCGCCGTTCAGGGCATTGCGGAATTGATCACGCGCCCGGGCTTGATCAACGTCGACTTTGCCGACGTACGCACTGTCATGTCGGAAACCGGCATGGCCATGATGGGTTCGGGCGCTGCCGCAGGCGAGGACCGCGCGCGCGAAGCGGCGGAGGCGGCGATTTCGAGCCCCTTGCTCGAGGACATCAATCTCTCGGGTGCCCAGGGTATCTTGGTCAACGTCACGGCGGGCATGGACCTGTCCATCGGCGAATTCCAGGAGGTGGGCAACGTGATAAAGCAGTTCGCCTCCGACGATGCCACTGTGGTGGTGGGCACCGTCATCGATGCGGACATGGCCAATCAGATCCGGGTCACGGTGGTCGCGACCGGCCTCGGCAAGCCGGTGGCGCGGGCCGCTCCGCAGTCGGCCGCCGCGGCCGCGGCGGCCGCGGCGATGGCACCGCCGCCCGCCATGCGCGTAGTGCGACATAAGTCGCCGCTGGCGCCGACCGATTACGCCATGCTGGATAAGCCGACGGTACAGCGACAACGCGCCGTGGGCGACGGCCTGCGCAGCGAGGCGGAGTCGGAGGATTTGCTCGATATTCCCGCGTTTTTGCGGCGGCAGGCGGATTAGTTAACAAATCTTGACGATTCATGCAGGCGCCCGCCGCCGGAAACAAGAAGTTCTGCAGGGCGCCGCATTGAAAGGGGGCGTCCCGGCCTATTGAAAGGCGCGGGAATGTGATGTTTGCAACTTTAAGCCTAACTCCAGCCTATGATACCTTTATCATAGTTAACATAGTCCCACAGCGCGGTTTCCAACCAGATGCCGAATGAGATGCTCAATCAAAGAACTCTAAAGAATTCGATTCGTGCCACGGGGGTGGGGCTACACACGGGTAAGAAGGTGCTCATGACGTTGCGTCCGGCTCCGCCGGATACGGGGATCGTGTTCCGCCGCATCGATTTGCAGCAGCCGGTGAACATCAAGGCGCATGCCGAGAACGTCGGCGACACCATGATGGGGACGACGCTGCACAGCGGCGAAGTCAAGATCTCGACCGTGGAGCACCTGCTCTCCGCGTTGGCGGGCTTGGGAGTGGACAACGCGCTGGTGGATCTCAGTGCCGGGGAAGTGCCGATCATGGACGGCAGCGCGGGCCCCTTCGTGTTCTTGATTCAATCCGCGGGCATCGAGGAACAAAAGGCGCCGAAACGCTTCATTCGAATTCTCGAGAGCCTCAAGGTCGACGACGGCGACAAATGGGCGCGCTTCGATCCGTACGACGGCTTCAAAGTGAATTTCGAAATCGAATTCAATCACCCGATATTCAAGAAGCACTCGCAGGTCGCTTCGATGGATTTCTCGACCACTTCGTTCTTGCGCGAGGTGAGCCGCGCGCGAACCTTCGGCTTCATGCGCGACCTCGAGAGCCTGCGGTCGCGCAATTTGGCCCTGGGCGGCAACATGGACAATGCCATCGTGCTCGATGACTACCGCGTCTTGAACGAGGATGGCCTGCGCTACGAAGATGAGTTCGTCAAGCACAAGATTCTCGATGCGATCGGCGATCTGTACCTGCTCGGGCACAGCCTGATCGGCGAATTCAGCGGCTACAAGTCGGGTCACGCGCTCAACAATAAATTGCTGCGTGCGCTCATCGGCATGCAGAGCGCTTGGGAAGAGGTGACGTTCGACAGCCTGACCGACGCGCCGATCTCGTACGTTGCCGCGGCGGCTAGGGCCTAGACGCCCCTAAACGCCGCGGTTCGACTGGCCTGCGGCGACAACGCTTTGGCGCGTGATCGCAAGACGTGCGTACGTATTCTCACCGATAAAGTCCCCCCAGAAACCTAGTTCGATACGGCACTCGAGCTGGCCAACCAGGCCGGGCGTTGAGGCCCTGCAGCCGTTTTTCGGATCACTTATTCATGCGAACAAAGCGGAAAGTTGTTGCGATAATCGACGATAACCTTGGGATCCTCGGCGATTTGAGCCATTTGTTGTCGGCATCAGACACCCGACGGCTTTGCCACAGGGGGCACCACCTTGATTCGGATGCTTTGTATCTCGACTCCCAGCGACTCTCCGACCCGTGTGCGCAGCGTTTCGGTGCCGTAGCGCAGGCGCGACGCCCACGCCGCGCCCACGACGCCGATGGTGAGCTGTCCGTGCTCAAGGCCGGCGCTGGCGACCGTTTCGGCGAGTTTCGGCGGCAAGGCGGAGCAGACGTGGGTCAGTATGTCGGATCGGGCGCGAGTTCGGCTTTTGAGTGCGGTGAGCCGATCGCTCCCTCCCGCCATTAATTCCTTGATATCTTTAGGTTTGCGCACTGCAGCACGCCTGCGAGCTTGAGTAATATATATGCAAAGCGTGCTTAATTTCCTTGTTTTGGGCGACCTTATTCTGCATAGTTTATCCCTGTTGTTAAGCAAGCCGTGGGGGCTCCGATCACAATGACGGCGTGGGTACCGCAATTCCTATGAATGTCATTTTTGTGGGCCGTAAGAGCGGCCGCGTCAAACAGCTGGACTTGCGTCATCCCTTGGTGGTGGCGGCGGCCTTGGCGCTGGTATTCGGTATCGTCGGCGGTGCATTTTCCATCGGGATAAGCTTGGGGGCCCGGCATCGCGGCGCCAATCCCATCGATCAGTTGGGCGGTTGGTCGGCCGAGCTGGTACGCGAGCAGGCGCGGATCGAGGATGTGCGCCGCGTGTTACAAGAAAAAGTCAACGCGCTGGCGCTGCGCGTCGGGCAGATGAACGCCAACGTGATTCGCTTGAATGCGCTTGGTAAACGCTTGACGCGCATGGCGAATCTGAATGACGGGGAGTTCGATTTCGGCAATCCCCCGGCTTTGGGCGGCGGCGAAAGCGCCGACGGCCAGCCGGCGCAGATCCCGAATCTCACCGCCATGGTCGACGATCTGCAGAGCCAACTGTCGACTCGCGAGCAGCAGTTAGGCGTGCTCGAGAATCTGATCCTTACTCGGGAATTGAACAAGCAGGTTTACCCCGAAGGCCGGCCGGTGCAGGACGGCTGGATTTCCTCCTATTTCGGGACGCGCGCCGACCCTTTTACGGGCTTTACGGCCTTCCACAAAGGGGTTGATTTTGCAGGTCCTGCGGGGACCCCGGTTACCTCGGTGGCGGCCGGTTTGGTGACGGTTGCCGGCGAGCGCCCCGGCTATGGCCAAATGGTGGAGATCAACCACGGCAACGGCATGTCCACGCGGTACTGCCATAACGAAAAGCTGCTGGTGAAACAGGGAGACATGGTGCGCAAGGGTCAAGAGCTGGCGTTGATGGGCTCCACCGGCCACTCGACCGGTCCGCACCTGCATTTTGAAGTGCTCAAGAACGGTGCGCAGGTCGATCCTTTGCGCTTCATCGGCGAGGATCGTTAGGGCGCGGAGACTTGATTGGCGGGACATTTTCCGGGCCGCCGTGAACCCATCCATGGGGGCTGCGGGCAAAACATCCATGTTTTGCACGCCCCGGAAAATCCCCTGCCAATCAAGTCTCCGCTTTCAGTTTTGGAATAATTTCGGTTAGGCCGTAGCCAGCCGCGGCTTGCCGCCCTCGGCGGCCGCGTGCGAAACGATTTCCCGCCCTTCCGGTCTATCCGTACAATACGCAGTTTTCCATTTTCCAAGGACGCCCTCCGCGTGTGGAAGCTTTTGACGCAAATATTCGGCAGCCGCAATCAGCGCCTCATTAAGGAGATGAGCCGCACGGTCGCAGCCATCAATGCCTTAGAGCCCGACATCCGTGCCTTGGCCGATGCGCAATTCCCCGAGAAGACCGCGGAGCTCAAGGCGCGCTTCAAGGGTGGCACGCCGATCGATGATCTCATCCCCGAGGCGTTTGCGCTGGTGCGCGAGGCGTCGCGCCGCAAGCTGGCCTTAAGGCATTTCGACGTGCAGCTGATCGGCGGCCTCGCGCTGCACGCCGGCAAGATTTCCGAAATGCGCACCGGCGAGGGCAAGACGTTGATGGCCACCCTGCCCGCGTATCTGAACGCTCTCACCGGCGAAGGGGTGCACGTCGTCACGGTCAATGAATACTTGGCGCAGCGCGACTCGGAGTGGATGGGTCCCGTGTTCCGCTTTCTCGGGATGGAGGTGGGCGTCATCAAGAACGCCCAGTCCCCGGAAGAAAAACGCGCCGCCTATACCTGCGACATCACCTACGGCACCAACAACGAATTTGGCTTCGACTACCTGCGCGACAACCTCGCATTTCGCTTGGAGGACCGCGTCCAGCGCAAGTTGTCGTTCGCCATCGTCGACGAAGTCGACTCGATCTTGATCGATGAGGCGCGTACGCCGCTGATCATTTCGGGACCCGCGGAGGAAAGCACCGAGCTTTACATCAAGATCAACACCTTGATTCCGCGCTTGACCCGGCAGAAAGAAGAGAACGGCCCGGGGGATTATGCCGTCGATGAGAAAACCAAGCAGGCGACGCTCACCGAAGACGGCCACCAGAAAGTCGAAGAATTGATGGCGGAGATCGGGCTGTTGCGCGACGGCGAGAGTCTCTACGACGCCACCAACATCCGTCTGATGCATCACTTGAACGCGGCGCTGCGAGCGCACTCGTTGTACAAGCGCGATGTCGAGTACATCGTGCGCCAGGGCGAAATCATCATCGTCGATGAATTCACCGGCCGCACCATGCCGGGACGCCGCTGGTCGGACGGTCTGCACCAAGCCGTCGAGGCGAAAGAGGGCGTCAAGGTCCGCGAGGAAAATCAGACCGTCGCCTCGATCACGTTCCAGAATTATTTCAGGTTGTACGCGAAATTGTCGGGAATGACCGGGACGGCGGATACCGAGGCGTTCGAATTCCAGCAGATCTACGGACTCGAAGTAGTCGTGATCCCGACGCACAAGCCGATGATCCGCACAGATCGCGCGGATCTGGTGTTTCTGACCGAGCACGATAAGTTTCAGGCGATTCTCGAGGACATCCAGGACTGCGTGAAACGCGGCCAGCCGGTGCTGGTCGGCACCACCTCGATCGAGACCTCCGAGCGGCTGGCGAAGCTCCTGGTGGGGGCGAAAATTCCGCATGAGGTCCTGAACGCCAAGCAGCACGAGCGCGAAGCCCATATCGTGGCCGAAGCGGGCCGGCCCGGTGCGATTACGATCGCCACCAACATGGCGGGCCGCGGTACGGACATCGTGCTCGGCGGCAGCCCCCAAGCGCAAATCGACGCGATCGAGAATCCGAACGAGGCTGCGCTCAAGGAAATTCACGAAGAGTGGCGCAAGCGGCACGAGCAGGTGCTCGCCGCCGGCGGCCTGCACATCGTCGGCACCGAGCGCCATGAATCGAGGCGCATCGATAACCAATTGCGCGGCCGCTCCGGGCGCCAGGGCGACCCTGGCTCGAGCCGGTTTTACCTCTCGCTCGAAGACAATTTGATGCGTATTTTCGGCGATCCGACGCGCATGAAAGCTCTCATGACCCGGGTCGGCATGAAAGCGGGCGAGGCGATCGAGAGCGGCATGCTGACGCGGCAAATCGAGCGCGCGCAGCGGCGCGTCGAGCAGCACAACTTCGATGCCCGCAAACAGCTGCTTGAATACGATGACGTCGCGAATGACCAGCGGCGCGTGATTTACCAGCAGCGCACGGATCTGATGGCGGCGGAAGACGTGGCGGAGGCCATCAAGGGCGTTCGCGAGGACGTAGTCGCGCAGTTGGTGGACCAGTATGTGCCCGGGGGCGTCCCCGAAGAGCAGTGGGACGTTCCCGGCCTGACCCAGGCCATCGAGCGCGACTTCGGTCCTCCGCTGCCGATCGACGCCTGGGTCAAGGCCGAAGAAGCCGGCGACGGCTCGAGTTTGCGGAAGAAAATTGTGGATGCGCTCGAAGCGGCGTACGAGAAGAAGCAGGCCAGTGTGGGTCCGCCGGTCATGCGCTACATCGAAAAAGAAGTGATGCTGCGCACCCTCGACCAGCATTGGCGCGAGCATCTGGCGGCGATGGATTACATGCGTCAGGGTATTTACTTGCGCAGCTATGCGCAGAAAAATCCCAAGCAGGAATACAAGCGCGAGGCATTCGAGCTGTTCTCAGCCATGTTGGATCGGATCAAGTTCGATACCCTGACCACTGTGTCGAAGATCCAAGTGCGCAGCCAAGCGGAGATCGAGCGCGAAGAATTCGAGCGACAGCAGCGGCTCGCGCGCGCGCTGCAATTGCAGCATGCGGACGCGATTTCGCCGATTCAGGCAGGTCCCGGTTTTGACGGCTCGGGGCAGCAGGGTGCGGCGCGCGCAGAGCCCGGCGCCGCGGGCACTGCGTTCGGCGGCGCTGCGCTGGAAGCGGAGCCGCGTGCTGCGCCGTTCGTGCGCCAAGTACCCAAGGTGGGGCGCAATGAAATGTGCCCCTGCGGTTCGGGCAAGAAATTCAAGCACTGTCACGGCGCTCTGCAGCAAGCGAGCGGCTGAGGAGCCTGTACTCGCCTCGCCTCATTCATGTCGTCGCCGGCGTGGTGATCGACGCCAGCCAACGCGTGCTGATCGCGCAGCGACCGGCGGGAAAACATCTGGCCGGAGCATGGGAATTCCCCGGCGGCAAGCTCGAGCCGGGCGAGGCGCGCGCTGAAGGGTTGGCGCGCGAATTGCGCGAAGAAATCGGCATCGCGATCCGGCAGCCCCGGCCGTTGATTCGGCTGCGCCACGGCTATGCCTATGGCGAGGTACTGCTCGATGTGTGGGTCGTGCGGCGCTACAGCGGCCGCCCGCAAGGCTTGGATGGGCAGCGGCTGCGCTGGTGCAGCCGCGCTGAGCTGGCAAGTGCCGATCTTCTGCCGGCAGATCGGCCGATTCTGGCGCTGCTGCGCTTGCCGGAGCGATTGCGGCTGATATCCACGCCGTTTTATCGCGTCGGCGACTCGAGCGTTCTGCCGCACCGTCCTGTCGCCGGAAGTGCCCGCGGCGCGCAGGCCTCGGGGAGCGCGCGGCGGACTCAGCTGCGCGGTGCATTTTGTTCAAGTGCCGGCGAGGCGGTGGCGGCGGGGGCGGACTTCTTCGTCATGCGCGACGCGCTGCCGGACGGGGAACTGGCAAAACTCTGCGACGCCGTCGATGGGCCGGTGTTCGCGCGCGGCGTGGCCCTGGAGCGGGCATGGGGGCTCGGTGCGAGCGGCATCAACGCCTTGGTGTGCTAGCGCGAGCTATTCATGAACGATACGCATTCTCATGCACCAAGGCTGGATCAGATAGGTATTTTCCGGACCGCCGTGAATCCATTGCGCTACGCAGTCCCTGCTGCGCGCAAGCCCTGGGTGGCCATTGCGCTGCGCTCTCCTTGCTTCGCGCAAGCCCTGGGTGGCCATCCATGGCCACCCGTAGGACGCATGCGTCCTACCCATGGCCACCCGCGCGACGCATGCGTCGCGCCCGTGGAGGCTGCGAGAAAAACTTGCGACGCGATGCAATCCTGCATCGCTGCAAGCCGGGGTTCGCCATTGCGCTACGCAGTCCCTGCTGCGCGCAAGCCCGGGGTGGCCATCCGTGGCCACCCGTAGGACGCATGCGTCCTACCCCTGGCGAACCCGCTCGCGCATGCGCCGAGCCCTGTTTTTCACGCTCCGGAAAATACCTATCTGATCCAGCCTTTTTCCAGCTTCTCTGTTGTTCATGAATAGTTCCGGCTATCTTTTCGAAGATGGCCGCCCCAATCAACTCAAAGACAGTGGCCTCCTCGTCGTCTCTCGATCCGCTGGACCGGGTCGTCATCGGGTACCTGACCTTTCCGCTGGTGGTCTTTCTGATTGGCTGGTTCGAAGTCTGGGCCGCGGTGCCGCTCCTGGCGTGCGCGGCTTATGCCCTCAAGCCCTTGGCCGCCGCGCTGCCGGTCGGCGGAGCACGACTGCCGCTGACGCCGTTGCAATTTGCGGTCGCGATTGCCGTGGGGTGCGCGTGGACCGTGTGCGGCGGCACGGGGCATTTCGTCTTTGCAAATGCGGATTGGCACATCCGGGATGCGGTGTTGCATGACTTGGTCGCCGGACGATGGCCCGTGGGCTACGGGGTACTCGGCGGGAAGGATACTCTGCTGAGGGCGCCGATCGGGTACTATGTGCCCGCCGCGCTGGTCGGCAAGTGGGGCGGGCTGCTCGCCGCGCATTTCGCGATGGCTGCATGGACCGCGGTGGGTGCGACACTGTTCCTGCTGCAAGTGCTTTCGCTGACGCCGTCGCGGGCAGGAGCTGCGCTGATGGCCGCAGCGGTGGTCGTGCTCTTCAGCGGGTTCGACATCATCGGCAGCCTATTGGACGTGCCGCATTTTATCGCTCACTGGGACATCACCGGGCATTTGGAATGGTGGGCAGGCAGCTACCAGTATTCGTCCATGACCACCCAGTTGTTCTGGGTGCCGCACCATGCGCTCAGCGGCTGGCTTACGATGGGCCTGCTGTGCCGCGACCAGCGCGGCACGCCGCTCGATTCCATGCTGCCGATCATCATCGTTGCGGTCGCAGTGTGGTCGCCGCTCACGGCGCTCGGCATCGTGCCGTTCGCGCTGTACAAAGGGGTCGCGACGATACTGCGTGAGCGCTCCCCGCGACTCCTCGATCCGCTGGTGTGGGCGCCGGCGCTCGGCGTGGGGCTCGCGGTGGCCGCCTATCTGACGCTAGACGCGGGCCGCATACCCAAAGGCTGGACCGTGGGCAGGAGCGGGTTGGGCGCCGCCGGCATCGCGCTGGACCTGCTGCACCAAGCCGAATTTTTCATCCTGGAGGCGGGCTTTATCGGTGTCGCCATCCTTGCGATTCGCCGCTCCAGTCAAGTCGTGCTCGCATTGGTGATTCTCGCGCTCTTGCCGCTCTTCAGTTTCGGCGCCGCAAACGATTTGGCCATGCGCGCCTCGATTCCCAGCTTGAGCGTGCTTGCCATCGGTGCGTGTCTCGCCCTGTCCCGTGACGCCTCGAATCCCGGCGCCCGGCGCAAAAAGGCGCTGCTCGTTTGCCTACTGGCGGTCGGCGCAGTGACGCCTCTGCAGGAGTTCGCACGAGCGGTCGTGCTGCCCGCTTGGCCGATCAATATGCAGGCAACTCTGATCGACGCAGCCTGCGGCCGGTATCTCGAGAATTATGTGGCGCGCCTCGAGGGGCAGCCGGTGCTGCATATTCTGCGCCCGCCGCATGCGCTGTCGCGCGGCTCCAGTGGGCCGGCGTGCGAGAACCCGGCGCTCGGTCTGATGCGGCAGCGGGGTTTGCTGCAGTGACCGTGGGGTGTTCCCACGGCCGATCAAGCCTCGCGATAATATATATCTTGATAGCTACCACCCGTCTGGTATATATTTTAATAGATACCCCGTAAAGGAGGGCTTCAACATGACCGATACGGCCAAGCTGTTTATCACCGGTCGGAGCCAAGCGGTGCGCCTGCCTCGGGAATATCGCTTCGAGGGAGAGGAGGTATTCATCCGACGTGATCCGGTGACTGGGGATGTCGTGCTGTCTCGAAAGCCGGAAAGCTGGCAGGGCTTTTTAGAGCTGGCGGCGCGTACGGCGGTGCCGGGCGACTTCATGGACGATCGGCAGGATCAGCCGTCGCCCGAGAGGGAATTGTTTTGATCGCGTACCTGCTCGACACCAATATTGCGAGCGATGTTGTCAAGGGTCACCCTCCGCGCGTGCGGGATCGTTTGGTGGCCTTGCCGATGCACAGTGTGGCCGTCTCCGCGGTCACGCAAGGCGAGTTGATTTACGGCCTGGCGAAACGCGGCAATCCGGCCCCGCTGCGTGCGCTCATCCATGAGTTCTTGATAAGGGTGGAGGTGTTGCCGTGGACGGGAGAGGTAGCGAATGTGTACGGCGCATTGCGGGCCTCGTGCGCGAGCCGGGGTGTGAGCCTGGGAGCACTAGACATGATGATCGCGGCACAGGCGGTGGCCGCGGGCGCTGTGTTGGTGACCCGCGACAAGGCGTTTAGTCATGTCGAAACCAGGTTGAAAGTCGAGGACTGGACGCTATGAAGGCGGACCTTCAGCGTCGTCTCGACGCCCCATGTCGCGGCCGGCGTGCCTGTCGTCAACCCGTGGGAGCAGTGAGCGAGGCGGTGCGCTACGGGCGAAGGTTCTCATCGAAGAAGCGGAGCATCGTGGCATAGGCGTGGCGGCCGTCGTGCTGGCGTATCAGCCCATGCTTCGCGCCGGGGTAGACCATCACGTCGAAGGGCTTGCCCAGATCCTGAAGCTTGCGAAACAGCTTGGTGCTGTTCAGGAACAGCACATTGTCGTCGGCCATTCCATGAACAACCAAGAGCTTGCCACGCAGATCCTTGGCATACGGCAGCACTGAGCTCGCCTCGTAGCCGGCGGCATTGTCGGATGGCCGGCCGAGGTAGCGCTCGGTGTAGTGAGTATCGTAAAGCGAGAAATCCGTCACGGGCGCACCGGCGACGCCGGCGCGAAACACCTCCGGCGCTTTGAACATCAACATGAGCGTCATGTAGCCGCCATAGCTCCAGCCCCACACGCCGATGCGCGCGGGATCGATGTAGGCTTGCGAGCCGAGCCAGCGCGCCCCCTGCACCTGGTCGGCCGTTTCAATTGCGCCGAGGCGGCCGTGAATCGGCGCCTGAAAGGCCGTGCCGCGAGCGGCGCTGCCGCGATTATCCAATTGGAAGACGATGTAGCCTGCACGCGTCAGTATTTGCGTGAAGGTGTTGCCCGCCCAGTTGTCGAGCACGCGCTGCGCCTGGGGGCCTCCGTAGACGTCGACGATTGCCGGATAGCGCTTGGCGGAGTCGAAGCGGGCGGGTTTGAACAGGCGGTATTGCAGCAGCTGTCCATCCGCGGCGGCGAGGGTTCCGAACTCCGAAATCGCGTTATCCGCCAGGTACGGAGCATCCGGATGCTCTCGGTCCAAGCGATTTTCGATGAGATACGCGATGAGCTCGCCGTCCGCGGCGTGAATGCTCACTTGCGGGGGCTGTGCACTGCTATTGAAATTATCGACGTAGAAGCGCGTATCGCGCGACATCGTGATGCCGTGCAAACCATCCTCGCGCGAGATGCGCGTCGGCGCCGCTGGATCCTGCGTGTCGAGGGAGACGCGGTACAAATGGCGCTCGATCGGGCTCTTCTCGGTGGCCGTGAAATAGATCAGACGATGCTTTTCGTCGATGCCCTTGATGGCGCGGGCGCGAAAATCGTCGACGCACCATCGGCCGGCCGTGAGCTGCCGCACGAGATGTCCGTCGTAGTCGTACAGGTAGAGGTGTTGATAACCGTCGCGACTCGATGCCCAGACGAATTCCTTGGATTTTTTGAGAAACGAGAGTTCATCGTTCAATTCAATCCAACTGTCGATGGTTTCGGTGAGGACCACGCGGCTTTCGCCGGTGTCGATATTCGCGAACAGCAAGTCCAGCCGCCGTTGATCGCGGCTTTCTCTCTGGATGGCGAGCGTCTTGCCGTCGGGCAACCAGTTCACCCGAGCGAGATAAATATCCTGCTCCGGCCCAAGGTCGATCCAAGTCACGGCGCCGGTCGACAGGTCGATGACTCCCAGGCGAATCAATACATTCGGTCCGCCGGCGGCCGGATATCTCTGCGCAAACGTCGAAACATTGTCCGCTGCGATCTCGAAGCGCTGCGTGACCTTGACGGGACTCTCGTCGACGCGAGCGAACGCGATGTGCCGATCGTCGGGAGCCCACCAATAGCCGGTACTGCGGTCCATTTCCTCTTGAGCGATGAATTCCGCCATGCCGTTCTTGATCGGGCCGCCGCCATCGCGGGTCAACGCCTTTTCGGTGTTGCCGGCGAGGTCGTAGGCGTAGAGATTTTGGTCCCGGACATATGCGACATAGCGGCCGCGCGGTGAAATCGCCGCATCCGTTGCAAACCCTTCGGAGTGCGTAATTTGCACCAAAGCGTCCTTGGCGGGTTTGGCAAGATCGTAGTAGTACAGCCGCCCGTCCAACGGGAACAGCAGCGCGCGGCCCGACGGCGCGAAGGAGTATTCCAGGATGCCGGACAGAGCCGCGGTTCTTTGGCGCTCGCGGCGGCCGAGCTCCTCGTCCGAGAGCTTCTCGTGGGTCGGCGCCAGAATTTGCGAGTCGACCAGCAGGCGCGCCTGTCTGTCGCGCAGGTCGTATTCCCACAGATCGAGGCGATCCTTGTCTCCCGCCTTGCCCTGCAAGTACGTCACGCGCGAGGCATCGGGCGATATCTTCAATCCCACGATGGTGGGCCCCGAGAGGGCCGGCGCATCGAACAGCCGATCGATGGTGAGCTCCGCGGCGTGGGGCGCTGCGGGGGCGTCGGACGCCGCGGTGGCACTGGACGCCGTGCCGGCGTGGGGCGCTGCGGCAGCGGCACAGGCGACTAATGCGGGCGCCAAATAGCGCCCCGGCGTACGGGATTCGGGCATGAACCTTGAGCCCTTAAATTGGATGAGAGTGCCGGCGAAACATTTTACAGGCGGACCAAGTGATAGCAGACCTCGAATAACTCCTTGACACCGCGTGCGCGCAGCCGCGGCTCGCTCGCCAAGATGTCGTGTCGAGCAATCTCGTAGATTTTGAAGCAGGGCGAGTAGAGGCGCTCGACTTCCTCGCTCTGCACGCAGAAGGGCGGCCCCGACATCTGCGGCTGCGGGTATTCCATCGCCACCAGAAGTATTTGCGTGCCGGAAGCCAAGAGGGCGGCCATGTGCTCGACGTACAGTGCTCGCAGTTCCTGGGCCCAAGAGATCAACGCTGCCCGATCGTAGACCGCCGCCACCTCCCCGAGAACGGCGGGTGTGAGCGCAAAATAATCGCCGCAGAACAGTTGCAGATTCGGGGCTTCGTAAACGTCGAAGACGCCCTGCACCCGGCGACTCGCGGGAACGCCGTTTTCCGTGCAGAACGCCTCCACTGCAATGGCGGACAGTTCGACGCCGACCACGGGATGTCCCTGATCTCGCAGCCACAGCAAATCGAGGCTTTTGCCGCACAAGGGTACGAACACGCGGCTGCCCCTGGCGAGGCGAAGGGTAGCCCAGTGGCGCCGCAAATTTCGGTCAGCCGAAGATTGGTGAAACCCGATTTGTCCGGTGCGCCAGCGCTCGTGCCAGAACTCGGGCTCCATGCCTCACGAGTCCTCTCGAGCGTCACTGCGCGGCTCTTCGCCGGCGCCGGACTCGTCCGGGATCCTGTGCTCCTCGCTGAGCCATGCGCCCAAGTCGATGAGCCGGCAGCGTTCACTGCAGAACGGCCGATATACCGATCGCGCCGACCACTCCACCGGTCGTCCGCAAGTCGGGCATTTCACCGTAGTGGCCATCGCAGCCGGTCGCCCGAATCAAGTGCAGCAGGTGAGGAGAAACGGCACATCCATCTCAACGTGAACCGGCCTGTTCGTGGCGTCGGTCCAATTCAAGAATCGGATGGTGCAGCGATGCTGACTACCGCTGATCTCGGGAAATAAGTCGCTGTTCGCGGGCAGAGTGACTCGCACCAATTGGCACGTGTTCTCGCGATCAAATTGCAGCTGGAAAATACCCCCGACCGCGGTTTCGGATTTGCGCTTCGCATTCTGCCGCGTCAGCCAGAGGAGCTCCGCGATGCTGTCGCACAAGGGCCGGATGAGCGCGAGCCAGCTGCCGAACTCGGCCGCCCTCACTTCGGCCGGCCGGCTGAGCCAATACGAGTAGTCGGGTAGATCGAAATCGCAGGTGCCACCGGGTATGGCGCTGCGGTGCTTGATGGCGCTCAAGAACTCCGAATCCCGCAGCGGTCCCATGAAATTGGCGCCGACCGTCGACAGATCCTCGCGCAGCTTGATGAGGTTCGACATCAGCGACTTAAGCCGGGTGGGGTCGACACCGGTCTTGGTCTGATATTCCTTGAGCACGTTGACGTGGCGCTCGAGCTCCTTGAGCACGTCGCTGCGCGAGTCGCCGCGAGCCGTGATGGCGAGAATCTCGAGCAGGCTCGAAACGGCAGCGCGCGCGCTCCAGGCGTTGTCCAGTTCGCTGTGATAAGTCGCCTGCATATAGAGGAATTCCAGCCGCAGGAACGTGCGCATGCGCTCGTTGAGCGGCTGCTCGTAGACGACCGGCGCCAATTGAGGCTCGGCGTCGGCCCTGGGTTCGGGGTATGAGCTCATGTTGCCTATTCTGATCCAACACGAGGTCCAGGGTAAACCTTGGTTTAAAATTAATTCGCCGCCGCAGGCTCAGTTTTTATAAAGCATTGCTTCGGCGAACCGCAAATATTGCTGGTGCAGGCGATCGACGGCTTCTCGCAACTCGCGCACGGTGCCTGAATTCACGAGCACATCGTCCGCAGCTTTCAGGCGACTCGCGCGGTCCGCCTGTGCCGCGAGAATCGCTCGCGCTTGCTCCAAGCTCACCGCGTCGCGAGCCACCAGCCGTTCCAATTGCATCGCTTCATCCGCGTCGACGACCAGAATGCGGTCGATGCGATCGCGGCTCCCTCCTTCCACGAGTAGTGGAATGGCCATCACGAGATACGGTCCGACCGCAGCGGCGGCCCGCTGCTCCATATCGACCCGGATCAGCGGATGCAGGATGGCCTCCAAGTCTCGGCGACTTTGGGGATCGGCAAATATCAGATCGCGCAGGGCGCGCCGATCGAGCTCGCCCTCTGCGGTCAGCACGCCCGCGCCGAATTTGTCGACGACTGCCTTGAGCCCAGACTGTCCGCGCGCGACGACACAGCGAGAGGACACGTCCGCATCGATCACCGGAATTCCCAGCTCGCTAAATCGTTGGGCGACCGTGCTCTTGCCGCTTGCAATACCGCCGGTGAGCCCGATACGTAGTCGAGCCGCCATGGTCTATTGCTTAAAGCCCGATACGCGCAGATAGCCGTTGATCACGGCGTCCCCATACATCATGGCAAGCCAGCCGGCAGCCGCCAGGTAGGGCCCGAACGGCATCGGAGCCGCTCGGTCGCGACCGCGCAGGACGATCAGCAAAACGCCGATGACGGCGCCGGCGGCGGCGGAGAGGAGAATCACCAGCGGCAACATCTTCCAGCCCAGCCAGGCGCCCAGGGCTGCGCACAGCTTGAAGTCTCCGTAACCCATGCCCTCCTTTCCGGTGATCAAGCGAAAGGCGTGGTACACCAGCCACAGGCTCGAATACCCCGCTGCGGCCCCGATGATGGCCTCTCGCGGCGAGACGGGGAGGGGAGCGCCGGCGTGGCGGCCGATCAGCACGGCCGCGAGTAATCCGGCCCACAGGAGCGGTAAGGTAATACTGTCGGGGAGCAGCTGATGGTCCACATCGATGCCGGTCAGGGCGATGAGCGCCCAGGTGACCACCAAGGCGCAGGCCGTGGCCGCACCGAAGCCGAAATGCCAAGCGACCCAAGCGGACAGAAGACCGGTGGCAAGCTCCACGAGAGGGTAGCGCACCGAGATTGTCGCCTTGCAAGCGGCGCAGCGTCCACCCAGGATGAGCCAACTGATCAGCGGGATGTTCTGCCACGCCTTGATCGGCGCTTTGCAGTCGGGGCAGGCGGAGCGGGGGACGACGAGGGTGAAGTGGTCCGGTGGGCCTGGCGCCGCCGGGATTGGCGTCTCCGCTGAAGTTGCCGCGCCCGATGGTGCCGCTGCCGCCGCGATGGCCGCGGCGCTTGCGGCCGGCATCAATTCCGCCGCCTGGGCCCGCCACTCGCGCTCGAGCATGATCGGCAGCCGGTAGATGACGACGTTGAGAAAACTGCCGACAACTAAGCCGAGCACGAACACCGAGCCCGCGAAGAGCACGGGGCTGTTCGAATAAAGCACGGCGACATCGTTCAGCATGGGCCAAACCCGCGTTGCGCCGTGCTGCCGCGAGTCGTTCTACCCGACGACCGAGCCCAGTTTGAAGATCGGAAGGTACATGGCGATCACCATGCCGCCCACCAGCACGCCGAGAATGGCCATGATCATCGGCTCCAAGAGGCTGGACATGCTGTCGACGGCGTTGTCGACTTCCAGCTCGTAGAATTCGGCCACTTTGGCCGACATGCTATCGAGCGCGCCGGATTCCTCGCCCACCGCGATCATTTGGTTCACCATGTTGGGGAACAGGCCGCTATTTTCCATGGCCCGCTGCAGGCGCTGGCCGGTCGCCACTTCGTCCTTCATGCGATATACGGCTTCTTCGTAGACGATATTGCCCGTGGCGCCCGCCACGGATCCCATGGCCTCGACCAGCGGCACGCCCGCAGCGAACATGGTCGAAAGGGTACGAGCGAAGCGCGCGATTGCGGCCTTCTGGAGGATCGCGCCAATGATCGGGAACTTGAGGAGGATCCGGTCAAGTGCCAGCTGCATTTTCTTGGAGCGCTTCAGCATGTAAAAAAACGCATAGAAGCCGCCGCCGATGATACAAGCCGCCCACCAGCCCTGATGCTGCACGAAGCGCGATAGATTAACGACCATTTGCGTAAAGGCAGGCAAGTCCGCGCCGAAACCCTTGAACAGCGCCTCGAATTGCGGAATCACGAAGATGAGCAAAATGAGCGACACGATCACTGCAACGATGAGCACGGCGGCCGGGTAGAACAGCGCCTTCTTGATTTTCTTCTTGAGCGCCTCGGTTTTTTCCTTGTACGTTGCGATCTTGTCGAGCAGGGATTCGAGCGCGCCCGCCTGCTCGCCAGCCTCGACCAAATTGCACATCAGGCTGTCGAAGTACAGAGGGTGCTTCGCCAGCGACTCATGCAGCGTGCTGCCTCCTTCGATGTTCGCCTTGATGTCGAGTACCAGCTTTTGCATCGCAGGCTTCTCATGCCCGTTGCCGATGATCTCGAAGGACTGAACCATGGGTATGCCGGCCGCCATCATGGTCGCAAGCTGCCGGCTGAATACCGCGATGTCCCCGTCGGTGACTTTGCCGCCGGACCGGAATGCTCTGCTTTGCGTCCTGACTCGCGTGGCGGCGACGCCTTGGCGGCGCAGGTCGGCACGCAGCGCCGCCTCATTGGCTGCAAGGGACTTGCCGCGCACCTTATTGCCGCGTCTGTCCTTGCCTTCCCATAAATATTGGGTGTCTTTCTTGGTTGCGGTTGCCGATATCGCCATAAATCGATCCTTGCGTTGCCTATCTACTCGATCGTGACGTTATTCACTTCTTCCAGGCTCGTCAGGCCGTCTTTCACTTTCTGCAATCCAGAACGGCGCAGATTCCAGACACCGTCTTTGGCCGCTTGGTCGCCGATATTCATGGCCCCACCACCTTCCATGATGATGCGGCCGATGGTTTCCGTGACCGGCATGACCTGGTAGATGCCCATGCGGCCCTTGTAGCCGTCCGTGCATTGGCTGCATCCGACTGCTTTGTAAACTTTGATACCGCTCGAGATGTCTGCCTCTTCGAAGCCTTCCTTGCGCAGCGCCTCGGCCGGAATATCAATAGACTGTTTGCAATTGTTGCAGAGCTTGCGCGCCAAGCGCTGCGCGATGATCAGGCTCACGGAGGTTGCGATGGCGTAGGGCTTGACGCCCATATCGACCAAACGGGTCAACGTCTGGGGCGCATCATTGGTGTGCAATGTGGACAGCACCAAGTGGCCGGTCTGTGCGGCCTTGATGGCGATCTCGGCGGTCTCGAGGTCACGGATTTCGCCGACCATGATGACGTCGGGGTCTTGCCGCAGAAAGGCCCGCAGGGCCGACGCAAAGGTGAGCCCGACCTTGTTGTTCACATTGACCTGATTGATGCCGGGCAGGTTGATTTCGGCCGGATCCTCCGCCGTCGAGATGTTGCAGTCCTCGGTGTTGAGGATGTTGAGCCCGGTGTAGAGCGATACTGTCTTGCCGCTGCCCGTCGGGCCGGTCACCAGAATCATGCCCTGCGGCTTGGCAAGATATTTTAAATAAATCTCGCGCTGAAACGGCTCGTAGCCCAAGGCGTCGATGCCCAGCATCGCGCTCGAGGGGTCGAGGATACGCGTGACGACTTTCTCGCCGAACAGCGTCGGGCAGGTGCTCACGCGAAAATCGATGGCGCGATTCTTGGAGAGCCGCATCTTGATGCGGCCGTCCTGCGGCACGCGGCGCTCGGCGATGTCGAGCCGCGCCATGACTTTGAGGCGCGCGACGATTTTTACCGCGAGCTGCACGGGGGGCAGGGCGACTTCCTTCAGAACGCCGTCAATGCGCGTGCGGATACGGAACATTTTCTCGAAGGGCTCGAAGTGAATATCCGAGCAGCCCTTCTTGATCGCGTCGAGCAGGATCTTATTGACGAAACGCACGATTGGCGCGTCCTCAACATCATCTCGGCCCAAGGCTTCCGCGTTCGGATCCTCGTCGCCGCCGGTGACTTCGAGATTCTCGAGATCGAAATCCTCGTCGTTCAAGCCCGGCATGACCGCTTCGGCTTGATCGATGGCCTTGTTGACCGCCATCTGCAGCTTATCGTCTTCGACCACGACAAACTCGATGCTCATCGACGTCTGGAAGCGAATCTCATCCAGCGCATGCAAATTGGTCGGATCCGCGACGGCCAGGAACAGCCGCTTGCCGCGCTTCATCAGCGGCAGGACGCGGTGCTTTTGCAGGAGCTTGTCGCTCACCGTACGGACCGCGTCCATGTCCGCAGTTACTGCGTCGAGATCAAGGAGCGGTACCCCAAATTCGTTCGAGGCGGATATGGCGATGTCCCGTGCGCTCGCCAGATTCGAAGAGACGAGATGGGTCACCAAGCCCAGGCGCTTTTCCTTCGATTTCGTAATAGCGTCCTGCATGGCCGATTCCTCCAACAACCCGTCCTGGACGAGCCGTTGGGCCAGGCCGCCCAATGCCATGCGGCTGGTGCTGCCGACCGCCGCTATTGCGTTATCATTCATGGACTTAAGTCAAACCCCTGAACGCTGCTTTGAGACTACTATCGGTAGCGAACGGATCAATTGTCAAATGAAGCTCGAATGGTCGCACATCGACGCCACCGGACGCGTGACTTCAATCGCAAAACGAATCCCTACAAACCCTGCCGTTTCGCAAAAAGGAAGCCCCTCCGTGGAGGGGCTTCCTAAGAGCTTGATCGAGAGACCTAGCTCGTTACTTGCACTGCGTGGGCACGTATTTCGCCAAGACAGTACCCATTGCCGCGGGGGCCGCACCCATTTGCGAGGTCGCCGTCGCAGCGGTAGCCGACGCACAGGCCCAGTCGATGGGGCCCGTCTGACCCGCTGCCAGCGCCACCTTATTGATGTAAGGGCTGAGAGTGATCTGATTTGCGCCGTTGAGCTGCGGTATCCCACCAGTAGCCACAGCGGTATTGTAGAAGACCGTGATCACTCCGGTGGTCGCATTAATAGCGACGTTCGACACATACTTCGTCGCCACGAAGTTAGGCGCGTTCCAAGCCGTCGCGGCCGAACCCACGCCCACCATATCGCCGGACTCGTATGCTTCGGAAACCGAAGTCTCCGCCGAGCTGGCAAGACCCAGACCTTCCGTCACTTTTGCGCGAATCGTGTAGTCCTGATACGCCGGTATGGCGATGGCCGCCAAGATGCCGATGATGGCCACCACGATCATCAATTCAATGAGGGTGAAGCCCTGTTGCATTTTCTTGAACATTTACTAGCTCCTGATGAGAAACACTTCAAAAATCACATTTCGAACAACGGCCTGCGCCGGTGACACAGAATGAGCAAGCGCTGTGCCAAGCATTGCGATTGGCATGTAAGTATATGAATTAAATGGATAATCAGACTAATTTCGGCGGGGACTTGACATACGTGCGTCGTCTTCCGGCGTCAGATGAGACGCGCCGCGTCACTCAGTGACAAAATTTGTCAGGGGAATTCCTCGTCCATCAAGCCACCTGGCCGATTTCTTCCGGGCCGAGTTCTTCATGGTAGTTGTCCTCTTCATTGATTCGCCAGATCGCGGATTTGCCGCGGCCGTCGTTAATGATGGAGTTGACGGCGCCGTTGGCAGCCAACATGGAGTGATCTTGATTGTTGTATCGGTGCATCCCGTTTCTTCCAACGGGGTACAGATTCGCAAAGTGGTCAAGATACGCGCGCACCTTCGCGAATTCGCCATAGCCGCCAAAATAAGCCGGATATGCCTTGGGGACGCGAACCAAAGTGCAATCGAGCACATCGCGCCGCTCGATCATGCCGATGCGTTCGAGTTCGCCGGCGGCAAAATCCAGAAAGCGCCCATCGCCCATCGACCAGAGATCGTCGCCTTCCGCGCAAAAATACTCGAGCCCCAACCAAATCGTATTGGGGTCGGCCACCATGGCCGGGCTCCAATTATTGAAGATTTGCAGCCGTCCGATCCGTACGTCCGGTTCTTGCATGTAGATCCAGTTATCCGGGGGCATTCCGTTGCCGCCGAAGCCACTCGGTTGTGGGTGAGAGATCGAATTCATTTTGCGAAGTAATAGCCCCGCCGTTATGAAGTCGCGATAGGGGAGCCCGTCACCGATTCGCCTAATGGTCGAATCCGCCGGCTCGAGAAATCGAATGAGGTCACTAACCGCCATCGTTGAAATGAAATGATCACAGGACACGCGCCGTACAGACCCTGCGAGTTCGTCGCATACGTCGACGGCCGTCACCACCGCGCCTTGGTGCTCTATACCCACGATTCGGTGGCCAAGATGTATCGCACCGCCCTGCGCCGCTATTTTCCGGGCCACCTCCTCCCACATTTGACCGGGCCCAAACTTGGGGTAAAGGAATCGTTCTATCAAGCTGGTTTCGGTTCGCTTTTGATTCGTGTCTGCGGCTGAGCGAAACGGGCTCGCAATCGCATTTGCGACGGCTTTGGCTACCGACAGACCCTTGATGCGCTGCGCGCCCCACTCCGCGGAAATTTCTCGGCAGGGAACGCCCCAGACTTTTTCGGTGTAGTCCTTGAAGAAGGTGCGGTACAGGCGGTTGCCAAAGCGATTGACGAGAAAATCCTCCAAGGACGTTTCCGGGGATCGATGAATGAGCTGCGCCTGAGCGTAACTTAAGCCAACGCGCAGAGTCTCCTGGAGCCCCATGTTTCGCAGCGTGCTTGCATTGAGCTTGAGGGGATAATCGAAAAATCGGCGCCGATAGAAAATCCGCGACAGGCGTTGTCGAACCAACATGACGGAATCCGATGTGGCTGAGCCGGTGATCGCAGGCGGTATATCGCGTGAATGCCGCCGATAGGTGATTCGCAGCGCCTTATCCGAATCCGTTTGCCCTTCGGCCATGGGCAGAATGTCCAGCCACCAACGCATCACCCAGTCGGACTTCGAAAAGAATCGATGACCGCCGAGATCCATGCGATTTCCGCGGTAATTGACGGTCTTCGAGATCCCACCGACTTGGCAGTCGGCTTCGAACACGATCGGCGTGATGTCCGAGCGACGCAGCAATTCGAGGGCGACGGTCAATCCCGCCGGCCCGGCTCCCGCCACTACAGCGATTTTTTTGCGATCATGAGCGGATGCATTCATGCGGAAGGGATCACGGAGTTTACGCGTCGGCAATCATAGAGGTTCCAGTCCTGCCAATTCCCGGGGTGTGTGTGACGGATCGGATCGAACCCGATATTTTCCTTAGCGATTACGAAATTTAGCTGCGAATCGTGACACAGGCTGATGAGACGATCGCGGGTGACTGCCCGAGGAGAAGAACTCAACGCGCCGTTGCTGCTGCTACCCGCCTTCTTAATATTTGATAGTAACCTCCAATCCGGATCCATGAGCGGCAGCAGTACTTGGGAGCGGCGGCGAACTTCGAGCGCCGTCGCGCGAGAGAAAACCACCCCCGAGGATTGATCAACGGTCAAATAACTTGGACGTTCAAGAGTGAACCAGGCGAACGTCGCTGAGTTATGCGCGGGTACGACCAATACGTTGCTCTCGGGCGGGATAGCGTGGCGCCAATCCGAGTAAGCGTCGATCTCGGCGACGGTGCCGACGCGCGTCCCATCGTGCAGCGCACGGGGCAAGCTGTACAGACAGGCGGCGACGAGACCCGCCGTCGCGAGCGACAACACGATCGTCCGCCGATGACCCCGAATCCAGAATGTGAACGCTGCGACCGCCGTGAGAGAGAGCAATTCCAATAGTGTCCCCATACCGCGCTGATACTTCGCTACCTGATCCTTGATGACGTCGCGTACGAGCCAGAGAATCAACGCGAACGCCAAGCAGATCATGCCGCCGATCGCGGAGAACATCCATCCGCAAATCACCAGCGGCACACAGAGCAGACCGCATCCGTCAGGGCGCCACAACGCCCGCACCGTCGGCGCCAGGAGCAGCACGCTTGCGAAACTCGTCACCCATACCCACCGCCACGCTTGTCCTTGCAAGAGGAGGGCTACCGGACCGACCAGACTGGCAATGAGCGCCAGCGTCAATCCCGCCGCACCGACCAGGATGGCGGTCGAGCCGATTTGCCGAACTCGCGCATCGTCGATCGCCAGGAGGCTGAGCGACAATGACAAAAAGAGGCCGAGCGTTCAGGCTCCAATCGTTGGCGCGCCAGAACTGGAGCAGGAGGAATTGCGAGCGTTCCCGGACGACCTCCAGCCAAGCAGCATCCATCACGACGACGAGATGCTCGATCAACGGCGTCCACGATGCGATTGACGCGACAGCCAGCGCCAGCAGTATGCCGGTTGCCGCTCCCAAGGCACTCAAGCGGAACGGCAGCCACAGGCAAACCAGCCACAGCAATCCGGGCAGAGCCATCAATGGGTGCAGCACCATCGCCCCGCAGGCGATCAGTAGTCCCGAGAGCCTGCGACCGCACATAGAACATGCCGATGGCGGTGACCACGAGCGCTTCGGCCGCCGAGCGCGCCGTCAACCAATCTTCAGCGTACTGGAAGACGCCGAACGCTCCATAGACGCCTGGGATGAGTATGAGCCAGGCGACTGCCAGGAAAGCGCAGGCGCCCTGAAAAAGCCGACGTGCCAGCACCCATGCGGCGGCAAAAAACCACGCTGTTGAATGTGAAAGTAAGCGTCAGTGCGGCGTTTGGAAGTCCCAGGAGGCCGATGAAATAGGCTAAAAATATCCCTGGAAAAGATCGTGTATGAATCCTGGGAGGTATTCTTGAAGATAAAGATCCTCAAGAGAGGTTTGGGTGAAGTCTGGCCAACGCTTGAACTGCATACAGCCGCGCATCGCCACCAAGCCCCAAGTAGCGATGGGTGACGCACCAAAGAAAAACCAGCAAGCAGAGTCAGCGCTAAAGTCAATGCGCCGCGCCGGACGAAGCCGTGGCCAGGTCTCTAGTCCCGCAATTCCTTGAGAGGGCCGATGAATTTTTCGTAGTTTCGCCAGCGGTCCACGGAGTGCCGATAAATCTTTTGACGCACCTGCCAGGCGCTGGCGGTGTTGACGGAACGTTCGTCTCGTGGAACGACAGGCAGCGCGCATCCCACTCGAGACCCACAAAATCCAGAATCTTGCGCGTCCAGGCTTCTTGATCAGCCACCAGCTCTTCGTACGGTACCTCAAGAAACGTCCCCGCAGGTAGTGCGTCGGACCAGTGCTTCATGAGACGCCTATGGATGCGATAATAGGCCGCAAGGTCGTCAAGATCCATGGTGAAGCTCATGCCCGTCGAAAATCGCTGGAAATAGCAAGACAGGCAAGTGTCGATAGGGTGTCGCCGCATGCTTATGATGCGCGCACTGGGAAGCGATGAATATATGAACCCTAGATAATCGGAGTTGGCCGGCGTCTTGTCGACGATCCGCTGCTCGTCCGGGAAACGGTGCTCGAGAAACTTCACGTATTCGTCGCCGAGTCTTGTCCTAATGGGTCGTCAAGGATTCGCCGACGCATGTCGCCGTGATGTGCGCGCGCTGCTTCCAGCCAAAAATCAGGCTCGCCCGCACCCGCGGCAGATGGATGCGACGCGATGATTTGCTCGACCAGCGAAGTGCCGCTGCGGGGCATTCCGAGAACTAAAATCGGTTTCGACGAACGGGACCCGCCTGCAGCCGCTGTCGACAGCGCCTCGCGGCTATAGGTGCTAGCCATGTCCTCCGCAAATTGAGAGTGAGCCTTCCGATCGTACTTCGCCGCCACGCTCTTGAGTAACTCATTGCCGCGCTTGTAGTTCGCGAATGCGCGATCAGAAAATCGCCCACGTCATCGCAAAATTTGCCCATCGCAAAACGCAGCTCCGCTTCCTCCAGAGGGAGAGGTCCCGCTCGCCTCGATCTCCTCCGCCTTCGTCAACCAAGTCGGCTGTCGTTCGGAGGTCATCTTGCGCGTGCCATTCAGTGCCGCCCAGGCAGTCGGCATCTTCGGCAATCTCAAAGTACGCTTGAGAAATGACTCGTGCATCGTCGAAGCGACCCTCCAGCGGCGCGATCTGGCGCCATGCCCAGAACAACGCGATGGCATCTTGAGCGAGAAATTTTGATCGCCTTGCGAAAAGCAGTGTCGGCCTCGTGCTCGCGACCCTCGAAGGAGTAAGAGGCCCAGCTCGTGCGCGCTCCAGGATATTTCGGCTGTACCCTGAGGACACGCCGCACCCATGGTTCGGCTTCTTTCGGACTCGCCTGCAGCAAAGCTGCAAGATTGACGAGGGGCGTTGGCATATTCCGGATCGATGTCGATCGCCTCTCGGTAGCGCTGCTCCGCCTCTTGAAAGCGACCCAGGTTGAAGAGTGCCGACTCCGAGGGCGTTCAGAGCGTCCGCTCGGCCAGGGACAAGCGACACATACTCATCAAAAAAGGTCCACGGCTTGGGCATAATCGCCCTCCGTGCAAGGCCTTCTCGGCACGCGCAAGCAGAGCGCCGGTCTTGGCCGGGGTCTTCGGGCCCAGTGCCCGCGCGGCCGCCCGGCCGCGGTCCGTCGGAGCGCCCGCCGGTCCCTGAGCGAGGTGCACTAACAGAGACTGAGTCACGCCGTCGGCCACGCCCGTGCTCGACGCCATTCTCGATCAACCTCCACTTGAAGGAGTTGGCGAACCGCGCCTTCTGGTAGAAGTTCAGATTCAAGCGTGCGCACCTCGCGATCGGCCCGCCGATGCAACTCTTGAAGCGCCGTGGCGTGCTCCTTTCGCATTCCTCTTCGGAGCTGCGCTCGGGTGCGGGCGCGGGTGCGGTCCGCCGCTGCGAACTGATCTGCCAGCGCAGCGCCCACATCCGCGGCCTCGCGTGCGTGGAACCATTTGAGCATCATCCTATTGGCGGGCCAGTAGCCGTCGGGGCAGTATCAGTCAACATAAGCGGGAAGGGATACCAAAACCGGTCGGCCTTGCCCGTCAATTTGTGCCCCGGCATGAGGTCAATCCACAGCTTTCACTCGATTCCCAATTTCTTGATCCGGTATCGCAGCGCGCGGAAGGTCATACCCAGTGCCTTCGCGGCCGCTGTTTTGTTATATCGGGTCTGTTCCAGGGCCTTGACGATGGCGTCGCGCTCGATATCCTCGAGATGATCGCCCAATGCGCCCTCCGTTGGCCGCAGCTGGAGGCCGCAGGCCGAAGCCGCGTCGAATCCGCGGGCGGCGGCCGGAGCTGGATGTCGCCGGCGCGTATCTCACCACTGGTGGTCAAAGTGATCGCACGCTCCAGGATGTTCTCGAGTTCTCGAACGTTGCCGGGAAATGCATAAGACTCAAGCGCGGCCAAGGCGTCCTTACCCAGCATCGGCGGTGTGATCTTCATGCGCCGCCCCAGTCTTCGGAGGACTGCTTCGGCGAGCTCCGGGACGTCCTCCGGCCTTTCGCGCAGCGAGGGGACCCGCAGTTCGATGACATTCACGCGGTAAAACAGATCCTCCCGAAATTTACCTTCGGCGACCAGCTGGGCGAGATTCTTGTGCGTGGCCGAAAGAACCCGCACGTCGACGCCCACCTCAGCTTGTTCGCCGACGGGGCGCACGGCCTTTTCTTGGATGACGCGCAGCAGCTTGACCTGCATGTGCAGCGGTAGGTCGGCGATTTCATCGAGGAACAGCGTGCCGCCTTCTGCCGACTGAATCAGCCCTTTCTTGTCGCTGACGGCGCCGGTGAAACTGCCGCGCTTGTGACCGAAGAGCTCGCTCTCCATGAGTTCGGTGGGGATAGCGCCGCAATTGACCGGTACGAAGGGACCGTCGCGGCGCGGGCCGGATTCATGGATGAGTTTCGCCACCAATTCCTTGCCCGTGCCGGATTCGCCGAAAATATGCACCGGCGCCTGGCTGCGGGCGACGCGCGCGATCATTTCGCGCAGATGCTGCATCGCGCTCGAGGTCCCGAGCAAGCGGGGACCGAACACGCTGGTGTCGGCCTCATTGGTGTCCGACAGCTTGATGGCGGCGGTGACCAATTTGCGCAGACCCGTGAGGTCGAGGGGCTTGGAGACGAAATCGAACGCGCCCAATTTGAGCGCGCGCACGGCGGTTTCCATGTTGCCGTGGGCGGTGATCACGGCGACGGGTACCTGTGGCGAGTATTGCTGCATCCATTTGACCAGATCCAAGCCGTCGCCGTCCGGCAGCTGCATGTCGGTCAAACACAAGTCGAGCTGCTCTGTTTTGAGCATGCGCTGCGCTGCGGCGACCGTATGGGCGGTGCACGGACTCAGGTCCATGCGCTCGAGCGTGATGGACAGCAACTCGCAAAGATCCGGTTCGTCGTCGACGACCAATACTGCAGGCTTTGCCATGAGTCTATTGTAGCGTCTGCGGAGTGCGCACTGCGCTATTCCTCCCAGCGCTGCGGGTCGCTGAAGACGATTCTAAAGATGCTGCCGCCGCCGCTACGCGGCTCGTAGAGGAGGATCGCGCGATTGAGCTGGCACAGTTCGCGGGCGATGAAGAGCCCCAATCCCGTGCCTCCCTTGCGGCCGGTATAGAAGGGTTCGAAGATGCGATCAACGGCCCCACCTTCGATACCCGGTCCGCGGTCGGCAACTTCCAGATAGGGTCGATAACTTGGAGTCAGGCGGCCCAACTTGATTTCCACTCTGATCCCGTCGCTGCGTCTCACCGTACTTGATCGAGTTGTCGCACAGGTTCCATACCGCTTGATGCAGGTGGCTGGGATCAAAGCGTACCTCGAGATCGTCCGCTTCTTCATGCACGCTAATTTGCACTTGGGGAACTTGCATGGTCTCGGAGAACTCGGGCAAGAAGTCCTCGAGCCAGTCGCCGAGCATCAGTCGGGCCGGCTTGGTGGCTTCGCGGCGCGACAGCTGCAGTACGTTGTTGATGATGGTGCTGACGCGTTCGGAATTGTTGCGGATGATATCCGTCAACCGGCGCTCCTCGGGGCCAATGCCGGGACTTTCGGCCAGTAGCTGACCGGCATGGCTCATCGCCCCGACAGGATTGCGAATTTCATGCGCGATGCTTGCGGACAGACGGCCGAGCGCGGCGAGCTTGCTCTGCTGCACGCGCTCCGTCATGAGGCTGGTATCTTCGAGGAAAATCAACGTGGGACCCGGCTCAAGGCCGAGCGGCGCGAAATGCGGCTGAATCAAGCGTGCGCCATCGGCCGCCACGAAACTCGAAGGGGCTTGCTCCTGCCGCTCACCCTGCCGCCAGGTACTCAAGGAGTAGAGCAAGCGCGGCGAGACCTCCCCCACCAACGCCCCGGGGACTGCATACGTGTCGCCCAGAATCTCAGCCGCAGATTCATTGATCAGACGAATCTTGTCCGCGGCGTCGACGACCAGCAGGCTCTCGCGCAGGTGCTGCACGATGTATTGCGACAGCTCTGCGAGGTTTGCCAGGTCGACGTCTTTCGCCGAACCAAATCCTCGCTCTCGTGCATGCGGCTCGCGACGACGCTTGCCGAGGCCGCAGAGGTGAACAGAACGACTCCAGAAAGCCGGCCGTGGCGTATGCCGTGATATCGGCCCGCCCAGTGAGCTGCTGCCAAATGGTGTGCGTGAGGATGGCGAGGACAGCGACGGCGGCCAGAAACAGGGCGCTGCGCGGCGGCAGCAAGAACGCCAGGCCGCCCACCGGAACCAGCAGCAGCAGCCCCAAGCCGCTGGCAATGCCGCCGCAGGCGTGCAGCAGCAGCATCAAACTCGCGATATCGATAGTTGCCTGGAGAATGATCTGGGTATGGGCGGTTGCCAGGCGCTTGCGTACCAAAACGACGCTGCACAGGCCGAAACACAGATAAAAAATTGCGACGCCAAAGAAGAGCTGCGGGGAATTGACGGCGATGCCGCGCGAGCCGCCCAGAGAATACAGACTCAAAAGCAGCAGCGGCACCAGCACCCGATACAGGTTGACGAGACCGAGCACGCGCCAATTGAGTGCGATCCCGGGCCCGTGGTTGCGATCGGATGGGCGGTTCAGAAGGTTCACGTCCTTTGGTCCGGGTGCGAAGGCGGTTTTGCGCTGTGCTTAAGCTTAATTCAGAATAGCCCCCCCAACCGCGACGAAATCGGCAGTGTCGGATATTTCATGGAATTGCACGCTCTTGGTAGTAGTCGAGATTCGATTGAACGATCCACGGCAGCTGCGCTGTGTCATGGCGCAGCTCAATTTGGTCGTCGGCGACGTCGAGGGCAACACCTCGCGCATCATCGCGGCGGCAACCGAGGCGCGTGATCAGTGGGGCGCGGACGTGGTGATGCTGCCGGAACTGGCTGTTTCGGGTTATCCGCCCGAAGACCTGCTGTTCCACTCGGGAATGCGCACGCAGGTGCAGCGCTCGATCGTTGGGCTGAGAACCGAGGTGCGCGGGATCACCTTGATCGCGGGCTATCCGGAATACGATGGAGCGCGGTCTCCAACTCCGCCATCGTGATTCGCGACGGCGCCGTATTGGCGAATCACCGCAAGGCCTGTCTGCCCAATTACCGCGTATTCGACGAAAAGCGCTACTTCACGCCCGGTAACGAACCCACCGTCGTCGAATTGAACGGCGTCAAAGCGAGAATATGGTGTGCGAAGACGTGTGGGAGGCCGAACCCGCGTGGCGGGCCGGCCGGGCGGGCGCACAGGTACTCTTGGTCATCAATGCATCGCCCTACGAAGTGGACAAGCAAACGCAGCGAGAGCGGCTAGTCGGCCGTGCTCGAGTGAGCGAGGTGGGGCTACCGATGGTGTTCGTCAATTTGATCGGCGGCCAGGACGAACTGGTATTCGACGGCAATTCCTTCGTCATGGATGCGACCGGTGAAGTCACGCTGCGGGCTCCGGCCTTCACCGAAGGGATGTACGTGGTGGATCTCGCGGTCGCCGACGGCGGCGCCGTCCGGCCGCTGCCCGGCGCCATCGTTCCCCTCCAAGGCCAGGAAGAGAGCGTGTACGGCGCCTTGGTACAGGGCACGCGCGACTATGTTGATAAGCATCACTTTCCGGGGGTGGTCCTGGGACTTTCGGGCGGGGTCGATTCTGCATTGACCCTGTGCATCGCGGTGGATGCGCTGGGCGCCGACCGGGTGCATTCGGTGGCCATGCCGTCGCGCTACACCTCGCAGATGAGCCGGGAGGATGCCGCTCAGCAAGCGGCATGGCTCAACGTCAAGCACAGCGAGATTTCCATCGAAGGCATGTTCGAGGCGACGCTGGCGGCCTTGAAGGACGAGTTCGCGGGGCTGCCGCCGGACACCGCCGAGGAAAACATTCAATCGCGTTGCCGCGGCGTGCTGTTGATGGGAATCTCCAACAAGACCGGGCGAATGCTGCTCACGACGGGCAACAAGAGCGAAATGGCGGTGGGTTATGCGACCTTGTACGGCGATATGGCGGGCGGCTTCGCCCCCATCAAGGACTGCAGCAAGTTGCTGGTGTACCGGCTCTGCGCCTGGCGCAATGTGCAATCGCGGGTGATCCCCGCACGGGTGATCCAGCGACCGCCGTCGGCGGAGCTGCGGTATGAGCAAAAGGACACCGATAGCTTGCCGCCCTACGAGGTGCTCGATCCCATCCTGGAGGCCTTCATCGAGGACGATTTATCGGTGGATCAAATCGCGGCGCGCGGCTTCGACCGCAAGACCGTCGGACGAATCCTCGATATGGTGAAGCGCAATGAGTACAAGCGCCGCCAAGCTCCGCCCGGCGTGCGCGTGAGCGGCCGGGCGTTCGGCCGCGATTGGCGCTATCCGATTACCAGCGGCTACAAGTCGCGTTAAGGGGTGCAAAAAGGGGGGTGCACCATAGGTGATCAATATGGGCACGGGCGTCAGCGGGTTTCTCAAATCCATCGCCGGATTTCCTGGTAACACCTGATAAGCGGGCCCCTTTGAGCCGCTGTTTCCTTCACAGCGATGACAATCAGCAACGCGTCTGAACCCGAAAACCAAAGTTGGGATTTCAAACGCCACACGCGGCAAAGCTGTCGGATCCCCGGTCGGTTCCACTGATTTGATCATCGGCCCATGAGCGCGACGTGCACTGCGTCAACATTTTTGAGCAAAGTCTGCTGAATAATACTGTACCGTGCGCGTGCTAACGGTCTAGGGGGTCAACAATGCGGACGCAAGATTTCATGCAGCGGCGGTTTCTACTCGCGGTATTCGTCGTATCTGGTTTCACCGGTCTAATTTACGAGTCCATCTGGTCGCACTACCTCAAACTGTTCCTCGGTCATGCTGCTTACGCGCAAACTCTCGTGCTCGCCATCTTCATGGGTGGGATGGCGCTGGATCCTGGACGGTTGCGACTACTCTGCCCGCATTCGGCACCTTCTCTGGAATTACGTGTTGGTCGAGGGTCTGATCGGGATACTGGGTGTCATTTTCCGTCGAACGTTCGTCGTCGCCTCCGATTTTTCGTTTGCCTCGGTAATACCCGCGCTTCCTTCAGGCTTCTCGGTTCATGCTTACAAATGGTCATTGGCCGCTCTCATGATCTTCCCGCAGTCTGTGCTTCTGGGCATGACCTTTCCGCTGATCAGCGGCGGCCTAATCCGCCGTTGGCCCGATCGACCCGGCGAGACGTTGGCCACCCTATATTTCACCAACAGCCTGGGCGCGGCGCTCGGAGTTCTCGTCAGCGGTTTTATACTGATTAGCGCGGTAGGCCTGCCCGGTACCATCTTGACCGCCGGACTACTGAACGTCGCGCTGGCCCTATTGGTCTGGTCGATCGTCCGACGACAGACGGAGCCCGCGCCGACACCACAGACCGCCGCGGCACCGTCCACGGGCCCTGAAACGCTGGCAAGATGGTTCGTGATGGCGGCCTTCCTGACCGGCGCCGCGTCGTTCATGTACGAGCTGGGCTGGATTCGCATGCTCAGCCTGGTGCTTAGCAGCTCAACGCATTCGTTCGAACTCATGCTAAGCGCGTTCATCTTCGGTTTGGCATTCGGCGGGCTGTATGTGCGTCGACGCATCGCGCACATCGGCGACCCTGCGACGTATATTGGCGGAGTTATGGTCGTCATGGGCGCCTTGGCCGCGCTCACCTTGCCGGCCTACAACGTAACCTTTGATTTCATGGCGTGGTGTTTGGGGACTTTTACGCGCACCGCAAGCGGATATGTCGCGTTTAACGTCATAAGCCAATCGATCGCCGCGCTGATAATGATTCCGACGACATTTTGCGCGGGCATGACGCTTCCGCTGCTAACGCAGGAGCTCATGCGTCGCGGAACCGGTGAACGAGCCATTGGCACGATCTATTCGGTCAACACTCTCGGCGCAATTGCTGGAGTGCTGCTGACGGTCCACATACTCATGCCGCTCATCGGGGTGAAGGGCGTCATCCTGGGAGGCGCGGGTATTCACATGGCTCTAGGCCTCTCGCGTCTCCTCACCGTCCGTCGTCAGCGGCCGCGGAGCGCGGCCGTCGCAGTAACGGCGAGCATCTTGGTGCTCGTGCTTACCATTTTTGCCGTCAACTTGGATCCTCTGCGAATGGCATCGGGTGTCTACCGCACTGGATTCGCAACGCTTCCAGTCAACACCAAGGTCACTTATCTCAGAGATGGAAAGACTGCCACGATCAGTTTGGTTGAGCAATACGGACGAGTGGTGATAGCTACCAATGGAAAGCCAGACGCCGCGGTGCAGATGGGGCAAGGGAAAGCATCACCAGATGAGAGCACGATGGTGCTGGCCGCCGCAATCCCTTTAAGCATGCACCCGAATCCTAAGCGCGTCGCGAACATCGGGTTCGGTTCGGGGCTCACGGCCCACGCGCTCCTCACTACCGGACAGGTAGAGCGGTTGGACACGATCGAGATCGAGCCGTTCATCGTGGACGCTGCGCGCAAGGGCTTTAGTCCGCGCATCAGCAGCGTCTTCCAAGATCCGCGCAGCCATATCGTTTACGAGGATGCAAAGACCTTCTTTGCAAGCGCGCGTGAACCGTACGATCTGATAATTTCAGAGCCGTCTAACCCGTGGGTGAGCGGAGTTGCAACTCTTTTTTCCGATGAATTCTATGGCCGTATTACGCGGTACCTGAGATCCGATGGTTACCTCGTGCAGTGGATCCAGACTTATGAAACGAACTTGGAAGTCGTCGCGTCGGTCATCAAGGCGTTGGCTCCGCACTTCGGTGCGTATGCGATTTACAATGCAAACGATACGGACATCCTGATCGTTGCGACGCGCGGCGCGGTGCTGCCGACACCGGATGATCGTATATTCCAATCGCCGCAGCTGCGGGCAGAACTCGATCGGATCGGTGTACAAGGGATCGCCGACCTTCGGCTGCGCAAGATCGGCGACAATCGGACGATTGGACCGCTGCTGCAGAAAATGGCGGCTCCGCCCAATTCAGATTTTTTCCCATTCGTCGATCTCAATGCTCCTCGCCTGCGATTCCTCCAAGCGAACGCGACTGAACTTGCCGGCCTGACCATCCTACCAATACCATTCCTGGAGTACCTCGCCGGCGCAGTGCTGCCGGGTCCAACAATCGAGCCCTCCGCCAACAGCGCGCTGGCTCGGGACGGCTTGGTGCGCAGGGCTCTTGCAATTCGCCGCGCCGTATTGGATGGAAGTCTCAAAGATCTGGGTCCGGGAACCGCGTCATACCTGATGCTGATCGACGCCGGTCGGGACGGATGTGCCGACACCGGGGCGCAGAATGCCTGGACAATGGCTGTGCGGAACATCAGCGACCGTACCGCGGCGTATCTCAGCCCGGCCGAGCTCGAGGTAATCTGGAATAGGATTACGTCCAGCCCCTGTTACCGCAGCGTAGCCGCCGGACAGAAAACGTGGGTGGATTTGCTTGCGGCGATTTCGCGTCGGGATGCGCCGGACATTGTGAAATTCGGTACGAATCTGCTGGGACAACAAGCGCCCAATTCGGGAGCCGACCGTGCATACCTCACGACCGTCACCGCGGCGGCGTACATCCAAATGGGTCAAATTACGCAAGCGCGCAGCCTGCTCGAAGAACAGTGGAGCAAGTTGGATCACCGGGGGCCGGACGATCTCCCACTGGTTGACCTACGGGCATTGACTCAATCGAGTAGCCCTGGGACGCTCGCACAGGTACGCCCGTGACAGACGCAACTATTGGCGCGCCCGGAGAGATTGCTCGCGGCTTCGCCGCTCGTTCTCCGCTTCGCTCCGGACCGCCGCCGCGCGCTGCGCGGCAGCGTCCAACTTGCCCTCGCGACCAAGTTGTCGAACTCGCCTCGTTTGTCTGTCCGGAGTTCGAATAGGTACCGACCATCTGCCGGGACCAAACGCGCGAGACTATCCCCAAAGGACAACAGATGAGCGATTTTGAGAGGACTCGCATGCATCTAGCGACCGCAGCGGTTGACAACAACCCGCCAGTCGCATCGAGGAACCCCGCCGTCGCGATGATCGATGAAGGAAATGCGCTCGAGGAACAGGGGCGGGTTATTGAGGCAATGGCGCGCTACGATGCTGCAGTCCAGGCTGACCCGCAATGCGCGAGAGCACACCTGAACCGCGGCAACATTTTGCTCGCGGGCGCCCAGATCGATGAGGCTCGCAGCGCATACGAACTCGCCATAGCCTGCGACCCACACTATGCGGCAGCCCACTTCAATTTGGGCAACCTGAATTATCGGGCCGGCGAATTCGAGCGCGCGTTGTGCAACTACCAACTAGCCATAGGCATCAGGCCTGACTTTGCAGACGCCTTCGTGGCGATGGCAAATGCACTTGACAGCCTGGGCCGCACTGCCGAAGCAGTGGAGAGCTACGAGCGCGCGCTTGCCATCAATCCAGGCTACGCCGAGGTCCATTTCAATCTGGGTGTACTTGCAACGACCCAGGGGCGGCATGAAGAGGCCGCCAATAGCCTGCGCCGTGCCGTGGAGATCAAGCCTGATTATGCTCAAGCCCACCACACCCTGGGCACCGTGTTGAGCAGACTCGGGCAACTCGATGCGGCGGAGGCAAGCCTTCGCCGCGCTTTGTCCATCGAGCCCGAATCCGCCGAAATTCTCTACGACCTGGCAATGATTCTTCTGTCACGCGGCAAGTCCCCGGAAGCAGTGCCGCTGATAGTGCCCGCGCTCGAGCGTGCGCCGACGTGGACGACCAAATTAGCTTTTGTCAGCTGCGTCACACGCTCAAGGTTTACGACCAACGATCCAAAGATCCGTGCAGCACTCACAACCGCCATCACCGAACCATGGGGAACACCGTCCCAGCTTGGCCGCCCGGCACTCAGTCTCATCATGCTCGATGAGAGGATTGCCAGTTGCGTACGCCTCGCCAATGGATCCTGGCCCGCACGCTTGCCAAAGGCGGCGCTATTCGGTGCAGATGGCCTTGCCGCCCTTTCAGCAGACCCCTTGCTCCTTGCATTGCTCGAAGCAGCGCCCGTGACCACGATCGAATTCGAGCGCTTCCTCACTTGCGCACGCCATGCCCTGCTCGAGACCGCGTCGAGCAACCAAGCACCAAACCCTTCGGACATTGCGGCGCTGCAATTCTATGCCGCACTCTCTCGGCAATGCTTTGTCAACGAGTACATCTTTGGTTGCGACGACAGGGAAAAGGTCGCGGCAGCTGCGTGCCACACGAAGTTACTAGCGCTGCTGGATGCCAATGCAGTGCTACCGCCATTGCTCTTGCTCGCCGTTGCCGCGTATTTTCCGCTTTACACCCTGCGCGACGCAAGTCGGCTTCTTGTTGCAAATGAGCCCGGCCCGGTTGACGGAGTCCTGCGCCAGCAGATTCGCGAACCGCTCGAAGAGCAGGCGCTGCGCGCAGGCGTCGAATGCTTGACTTCGATCACCGGCGGTGTCTCCGAAGAGGTGCGCGACCAGTATGAACAGAATCCCTACCCGCGCTGGGTGAAACTGCCGATACGCAAGCAGGCACTGAACTTCAATGACGAATTGCGGCGCACGCTCCCGTTCGCGCCGTTTACGCCAATGCCCGATGACAGGGCGCCGGAGGTGCTTATCGCCGGGTGCGGTACCGGCATCCATTCGATCCTCGTTGCCCAGCAATTCCGCGGCGCTCGTGTTCTGGCGATAGACCTGAGCTTGAGCAGCATCAGCTATGCCAAACGAAAGACGCAGGAGCTGGGCATGACGAACATTGAGTACGCACAGGCGGACATTCTCAGGCTCGGTGACATCGCGCGCACGTTCGACATCATCGAAGCAGGTGGAGTGCTGCATCATCTGGCCGACCCCTTCATAGGTTGGCGAACCCTGCTGTCTCGATTGCGGCTCGGAGGATTCATGAGATTGGGCTTCTACAGCGAACTTGCGCGCAGGCACGTGGTCAAGGCGCGCGAATTCATCGCCGCCCGCGGTTATGCAAGCACACCCGATGACATTCGTCGGTTCCGCCAGGACCTCGCCGTCCGGAACCCGAGCGTTGACCTGCAACGTCTGAGTCAGTCCCCGGACTTCTATTCGACCAGTAATTGTCGCGACCTGCTTTTCCACGTGCAGGAGCATCGTCTAACACTGGGTCAGATCGAGTCGTTTCTTGCCGAATTCGGGCTCCACTTCCTCGGCTTCGAGTTGGATCCCCGTGTGCTACATCAGTACCGCGCACGCTTTACCGACGACCCGTCCGGCACTAATTTGCGTAACTGGGCACTCTTTGAAGCCGACAATCCGGATACATTTGTCGCGATGTACCAATTCTGGATTCAAAAGCCGATCAGTCACTGAAGATCGAGTGATCAGCCGCATCAGTGAACCGCAGGCCGCCCGGCTAGAGGATCCGCCGCCACCAGGACTTCTTCTGTATGTCCTTGATATTGCCCGGATAATTGTCGGCGTACACGCGCTCCGCGTTGGCCGCCAGATCCATCATGCCAAGCTGCCGGTAAGCATCGACGAGAACCTTCATGGAGCCGCGTACCGCGGGTGCGCCGTCGTAATTATCGATGCAGAACTTGGCGCGATTGAGGGCGCCGACATAGGCGCCGCGGCGCATGTAATAGAGCGCCACGTGCAATTCGAAGTCGGCGAGACGGTTACGCAGGAAAATCATGCGCTGTCGAGAGTCCGATGCATATTGGCTGTGCGGGTATTTCTTCAGCAGCTCGTCGAAGGCTTCAAAGGATTTCTTCGCGTTGACCGGCGGCCGCTGCGACAAATCGACGTTGAACCAACGCTCCATGAAATTTGCCTGGCGCTCGAAATAAACCAGGCCCTTCATATAGTAGGCATAGTCGACGCGGGGATTGGTCGGGTTTTCGCGAATGAACGTATCGGCGGCATCGATCGCCGGATCGACATCATGATTCTTATAATAGGCGTAGATCAGATCGATCTGCGCCTGGCGTGCGGGCTCGCTGAACGGAAACCGCGATTGCAGGGTTTCGAGCTGTTTGATCGCTTCCCCGTAGCTGGAATTCTTCATCGCTTTCTGCGCGCGGGCGTAGATTTGTTCGGGCCCGGATTTGGCGTCGTCTCGATGGCTGCGGCAGCCCGCTGCCAGCATCGCTATGCCGATGGCGAGCAGCAAAATGCGGCACGGATGGACAAGATCACGCAGTCTCACAAGCGATTCCTTACAATGGGTTTCCCAAGACGCGCGGCAGTATAGCCGATGCTTGGCCGATGCCTCGCCGCTAGCTTCGAGTGCCCCCATGAACGCAGAGTTCCAAGTCATCGACCTCGAAATACCGCAGGAATTGGCCGGGCAGCGCCTGGACAGCGCGCTGGCGCGGCTTCTGCCGGGGCACTCGCGCACACGCATCAAGGGCTGGATCGATGCGGGCCGGGTGCAGGTCGGCGCTCTGCCCTGCAAGCCCCGCGATCTGGTGAATGCAGGATCGCATGTCCAAGTGCGTATGACGGTCGAGCCGCCGCCCGCTGAAGTGTTGCCCGAGGCGATTGCGCTCAATGTGGTGCACGAGGATCGGGATGTGTGGGTGGTGGACAAGCCGGCGGGATTGGTGGTGCATCCGGGCGCCGGCAACCGGCAACATACGCTGCAAAATGCCTTGCTCGGAAGGGACCCGTCGCTGGCGGCATTGCCGCGCTCAGGGCTCATCCATCGACTCGACAAAGACACCAGCGGTCTGCTGGTGGTCGCGCGTACGCTCGAAGCGCATACCGCCCTGACGCGGCAGCTGTCGGCGCGCTCGGTGTCTCGCGAGTACCTGGCCGTGTGCGTGGGCGTCATGACCGGGGGTGGGACCGTCAATGAGCCGATCGGGCGGCATCGCAGCGACCGGCTGCGCATGACCGTCCGCTCGGATGGCCGGCCCGCGGTCACGCACTACCGGGTGCTCGAGCGCTTTCGTGCCCACACGTATCTGCGCGTCAAGCTCGAGACCGGGCGGACTCACCAAATCCGGCTGCACTTGGCGCATCTCAAGTATCCGATCGTGGGTGATCCGGTGTACGGCGGGCGCTTCGCACGGCCGCGCGGTGCAGCGGATGGCCTGATCGAGATCTTGCGCGGCTTCAAGCGTCAAGCGCTGCATGCCGCGACCTTGGCGTTCGATCATCCGCGCTCGGGCGAACGGCTGACATTGCACAGTCCCGTGCCGCCCGACTTTGCCCGGCTGCTCGCGACGCTCCGCGAGGACGCGCGCTCATGAATGTCACGTGGCTCACTCCGCAGTGGCCGGCACCGGCAGCCGTGTGCGCGCTGTCGACGCTGCGCGGCGGCGGAGTGAGCGTCGCGCCGTATGCGTCTCTGAATTTGGGCGCCCACGTCGGGGATGAGCCAGCGGCGGTCGCGGAGAACCGCCGGCGCTTGCGAGTTGCGGCCGAACTGCCCGCAGAGCCCGTCTGGCTCGCCCAGGTGCATGGCACGCGGGTCGCGGATTTGGACGTACCGGGAGCAGAGGGTCCGGCGGACGGCGCCGTTACGCGCCGGCCGGGACGTGTGTGTGCGATTCTCACCGCCGACTGCCTGCCGGTTCTGTTCGCGGCCGATTCGGGTGACGTGGTGGGCGCCGCGCATGCGGGCTGGCGGGGCCTGGCCGGCGGCGTGATCGAAGCGACGGTGCGCTCGCTCGCGGTCCCCCCGCAGGCCCTGCTGGTGTGGTTGGGCCCCGCCATCGGCCCTCGGCATTTCGAGGTGGGCCCCGAGGTCCGGGATGAATTGCTCGACCACGATCCCGAGGCCCACGCGGCCTTCACGGTGAATGCGCGGGGCCGGTTCATGGCAGACTTGAGCGCCCTCGCGTGCCGCCGGCTCGTGCGCTTAGGGGTCGAGCGCATCTACGGGGGCGGCGAATGCACCTACTCGCAATCCGAGAGATACTTCTCGCACCGGCGAGAGGGTCAAACCGGCCGGCAAGCGACTCTCATTTGGCTCAAGAATCCCGTAAGCCGTTGAATTGCCCGGCCGCATCCCCACCTAGGAGCCTGTCTGACTAATGGGCGCCGTCACGAGGGCGGCCGCAGTAGGCGCATCATTAGTCAGACAGGCTCCTAATGGTCATTCTGGGCGTTTCTCAGGGGTATTCTCATGCGAATGGACAAGCTGACGACCAAATTCCAGGCGGCTCTGGCGGACGCCCAGTCGCTCGCCGTTGGTCGCGACAACCAGTACATCGAGCCGGTGCATTTGATGGCGGCATTGCTCGATCAGCAGGGCGGCACCGCCCGTCCATTGCTGGAGAAAGCCGGCGCCAATGTGGCGAAGCTCCGTTCCGAGCTCGCGGGCGCGCTCGATCGCACGCCGAAGGTGGAAGGAGCCGGCGGCGAGGTGTTGCTCGGCAACGATCTCAACAAACTGCTCAATGTCACGGACAAGCTTGCCCAGCAGCGCGGCGATCAGTTCATCTCGAGTGAGCTGTTCATACTCGCGGCCTGCGATGATCGCGGCGAGCTCGGCCGAATTTTAAAATCCTGCGGTGTGGCGCGCGCGGCGCTGGAGAAGGCGATCGAGGAAGTTCGCGGCGGCGCCAAAGTGGAGGACGCGGGGGCCGAAGAGAACCGCCAGGCGCTGGAGAAGTACAGCATCGATCTTACGGAACGCGCCTCCCAAGGGAAACTCGATCCGGTCATCGGCCGCGACGATGAGATCCGCCGCACGATTCAAGTCTTGCAGCGCCGAACCAAGAACAATCCGGTGCTCATCGGCGAACCCGGGGTCGGCAAGACTGCCATCGTCGAGGGCCTGGCACAGCGCATCGTCAACGGCGAGGTGCCGGAAGGCTTGCGCGACAAGCGCATTCTCGCGCTCGACATGGGTGCGCTCATTGCAGGCGCGAAATTTCGCGGCGAATTCGAGGAGCGCCTGAAGGCGGTGCTCACGGATTTGGCCAAGCAGGAAGGCCAAATAATTCTGTTCATCGATGAATTGCACACCATGGTCGGCGCCGGCAAGGCCGAAGGGGCAATGGACGCGGGCAACATGCTGAAGCCGGCACTGGCGCGCGGCGAGCTGCACTGCGTCGGAGCGACCACCCTCGATGAATACCGCAAGTACATCGAAAAAGACGCCGCGCTCGAGCGGCGCTTCCAAAAGGTGTTGGTGGACGAGCCGTCGGTGGAAGACACCATCGCCATCCTGCGCGGGCTCAAGGAGCGCTACGAAGTCCATCACGGAGTCGAGATCACCGATCCCGCCATCGTCGCGGCGGCGACGCTGTCGCATCGCTATATCTCCGACCGGCAATTGCCCGACAAGGCCATCGATTTGATCGATGAAGCCGGTTCGCTGATTCGCATGGAGATCGATTCAAAGCCCGAAGCGCTCGACAAGCTCGACCGGCGCATCATCCAGCTCAAGATCGAGCGCGAGGCGCTCAAGAAGGAAACCGATGAGGCATCGCGCAAGCGTCTGAGCGCGCTGGAAGAAGCACTCAAGGGGCTGGAAAAGGAGTACTCGGATCTCGAGGAGGTCTGGAAGGCGGAGAAGGCCTCGGTGCAGGGCGCGGCGCATATCAAGGAGGAGCTGGAGCGGGCCCGCACGGATCTCGACACGGCGCGGCGCGCGCAGGATCTCTCGCGCATGTCCGAATTGCAGTACGGACGCATTCCCGATCTCGAGCAGCGGCTTGCCAAGGCGCTCGAGGCCGAACAGAAGCCCAACCAGCTGCTGCGCAACTCGGTGACCGAGGTCGAAGTCGCCGAGATCGTATCGAAGTGGACCGGGATCCCGGTATCGCGCATGCTCGAAGGCGAGCGCGAGAAGCTGCTGCGCATGGAAGAAGTGCTGAGCAAGCGCGTCGTGGGCCAGGAAGAGGCGGTGAAAGCGGTGGCCGATGCGATTCGCCGCTCGCGCGCGGGATTGTCCGATCCGAATCGTCCCACCGGCTCGTTCATGTTTCTCGGCCCGACCGGCGTCGGCAAGACCGAGCTTTGCAAGGCCTTGGCCGAGTTCATGTTCGACACCGAAGAGGCCATGGTGCGCATCGACATGTCGGAGTTCATGGAGAAGCACTCGGTTGCACGCATGATCGGCGCGCCGCCGGGCTACGTGGGCTACGAAGAAGGGGGCTATTTGACCGAAGCGGTGCGTCGCCGGCCATACAGCGTCATCCTGCTCGATGAGATCGAAAAGGCGCATCCCGACGTATTCAATGTGTTGCTGCAGGTCTTGGACGACGGACGCCTCACCGACGGACAGGGCCGCACGGTGGATTTTCGCAATACCGTGGTGATCATGACCTCGAATTTGGGCAGCCAAGTCATTCAAGAATTCGCCGGCGAAGCGAACTACGCGAAGATGAAAGCGGCGGTCCTGCAAGTCGTATCGCAGCATTTTCGCCCCGAATTCATCAATCGCGTCGATGAAATCGTGGTGTTTCATCCCCTGGGCCGCGAACAGATACGTTCCATCGTGGATATCCAGCTGGGGCGGCTGCGACAGCGGCTCGCGGAGCGCGATATTCAGCTGCGGCTCGACGATGCCGCGCGCGACAGGATCGGCGAGTCGGGCTTCGATACCGTGTATGGGGCGCGGCCGTTGAAGCGCGCCATCCAATCGCAGATCGAGAATCCGCTCGCGCAGCAGATCTTACGCGGCGATTTCATCGCCGGCGATCGGGTGGTTGCGAAGCTCAAACGCGACAGCCTGGTGTTCGAGAAGGAACGCTTGCACTGACGCTGCGACATTTGCGCTTCGCTATACTTCGGCGCGGGCCACGATGAAAGAAACATGATGAAGGAAACACATGCCTTTTTACGAGTATCAATGCGGTAGCTGCGGGCACACGCTGGAGGCCATGCAGAAGGTCAGCGATTCGCCGCTGAAGAAATGTCCGCACTGCGGCAAGCCGCAATTGCAGCGGTTGATGTCGGCGCCGGTTTTCCGATTGAAGGGCGGCGGCTGGTACGAGACCGATTTCAAATCGGAGCAAGACGGCAAGCGCAATCTCGCGGATCGAGCGGAGGCTGAAGCGCCCAAGGAAGAAAAGAAGGAAACAACCGAGGCCGCATCCAAAGAGGCCGCGACGCCCGATGCGGCGAAGCCGGCGGATACAGCTGCCGCCAAGCCGGCCGAGAAAGCCGCACCGGCCGAGGCTGTGAAAAAGCCGACCGTCGGCGCTGTTTCCAGACGTGCCGCAGCGTCCGCGGCGAGTAAGTCCCATTCGAAGACGCCGATCAAACGGCCGGTCAGGCCGGCGGTCAAGAGGAGCGCGGCGAAACCGGCACGGCGACCCTGAATTCACGCGTCGCGAGCGCCGACAAAAGGGCCCCCCGCCCAGGCGCGCCTGGGCTTGCTCGCGCCGGCTCTAAGCCTTAGCATCGCGCGCTTTCCCCTGTGCAGTTCTAACCCTATGCGCACTCACTATTGTGGTCAGGTCGGCGAGTCGTCGATCGGTAAGGTCGTCACCGTGGCCGGCTGGGTGCATCGGCGCCGCGACCACGGCGGCGTCATTTTCATCGACTTGCGCGACCGCGAGGGACTGCTGCAGATCGTGTTCAATCCGGACACGCAAGAGGTGTTCGCACTGGCGGAGCGCGTGCGCCATGAATTCGTGCTCAAGGTCACCGGCGTCGTGCGCATGCGCCCGAGCGGCACGGCGAACCCTCATTTGAAATCGGGACAGGTCGAGGTGCTGTGTCAGGCGCTCGAAATACTGAACCGCTCCGAGCCGCTGCCGTTCCAGCTGGATGAGCACGTCAGCGAGGAGGTGCGCCTGCGGTTTCGCTATATCGACCTGCGCCGCGAAGAAATGCGCGAGCGGTTGGTGCTGCGGCATCGCATTACCCGCGCCATGCGCCACTACCTCGATGAGGCCGGATTCATCGACATCGAAACGCCGATGCTGTCCAAGGCGACCCCGGAAGGCGCGCGCGATTACCTGGTGCCGAGCCGAACGCACCCAGGCAAGTTCTTCGCCTTGCCGCAGTCGCCGCAGATCTACAAGCAGTTGCTCATGATTTCCGGCTTCGATCGCTACTATCAAATCGTGCGCTGCTTCCGCGATGAGGATTTGCGTGCTGACCGGCAGCCGGAATTCACTCAGCTCGACATCGAGACCTCATTTCTCGACCCGCAGCAGATTCAGGAGCTGATGGGTGGCTTGGTGCGGTTTCTGTTCAAGCAAGTGCTGGGTGTGGACTTGCCCGACCCGCTGCCGCGCATGACGTATGCCGAGGCGATGCGCCGCTACGGATCGGACAAGCCGGATCTGCGTGTGCCGCTGGAATTGGTCGATGTGGCCGATCTCGTCCGGAGCTGCGATTTCAAGGTGTTCGCAGGCCCCGCGGCCGACCCGCGAGGTCGCGTGGCGGCGTTGTGCGTGCCGCAGGGCGGGAAGCTCACGCGCAAAGAGATCGACGACTATGCGGCCTACGTGGCGCGCTTCGGCGCCAAGGGGCTGGCCTACATCAAGGTGAACGAAGCGGCCAAGGGACGCGACGGGTTGCAATCCCCGATCTTGAAATTCCTGAGCGATGCGGCGGTTGCGGGAATTCTCGGGCGCACCGCGGCGTGCGACGGTGATTTGATTTTCTTCGGCGCGGATACCGGCAAAGTAGTGAGCGACGCGATGGGAGCGCTGCGCCTGAAAATCGGCCATGACCTCAAGCTGGCGGCGTCGGGGTGGCGGCCGCTGTGGATCGTCGATTTTCCGATGTTCGAGTGGGATGCCGATGCCAGGCGCTGGGCCGCCATGCATCATCCGTTCACCAGTCCCGTGAATTTGGATTACGCCGCCCTCGCAGCGAGCCCCGGCGAGGCGATCGCGAAGGCCTACGACCTGGTGCTCAACGGTTCGGAAATCGGCGGCGGATCGGTGCGTATTCACACGCCGGAGTTGCAGTCCGTCGTGTTCGATCTGCTGGACATCTCGCCGGAAGAGGCGCGGCAGAAGTTCGGATTCTTGCTCGATGCGCTCAAATTCGGCGCCCCGCCGCACGGCGGCATCGCCTTTGGACTCGACCGGCTGGCGATGCTGATGGCCGGAGCGGACAGCATCCGCGATGTCATCGCATTTCCGAAGACCCAGACAGCCGCGGACCCGCTGACGGACGCGCCCACCGAGGTGAGCGAGGCGCAGCTCAAGGAATTGCACATTCGCGTGCGCGTTCCCCCGAAAGTTGAGTAGACGTTGCAGCCGTTTCGACGCCCGGAATCCGTGTTGATCGTGATTTACACCGCCGGCGGGGAATTTCTTCTGCTCGAGCGGCGCAAGCCTCCCGGCTTTTGGCAATCAGTCACCGGCAGCCTGGAATGGGGCGAGACGGCGGACGCCGCAGCGCGCCGCGAGCTCATCGAGGAAACCGGTATCACCGAAGGCGTTTTGCGCAATTTGCACTGGACTCAAACGTACGAGATCCTCCCCTCATTCGGCAAGAAATACGCGCCCGGCGTCACGCGCAATTTGGAGCATGCCTTCGCCTTGAAGCTGCCGCAACGGGTCCCAGTGACCTTGAGCGAGAGCGAACACGTGCAGTTTCGCTGGATGCCGGCGGAGGAGGCCATTGCAATGGCCTCCTCGAGCACCAACCGTGCCGTCATTCAGCAGTTGCGGCGCTAGCCGGTTCGCGCCAGTAGCGCGGTGGCCGCGTAGATGGCGGTGGTCGCGTAGATGAGCGCCGCGCTCGTGTTTGTACATGGACTGTGGTTCAACGGCTGGGAAGCCGCGCTGCTGCGCCACAGGCTGTCGCGGCAGTTAGGGTGCCCGACCCGCGTGTTTCATTATGCTTCGGTCTCTGCGGACCTGACCGTCAACGCCCGGGCCCTCGCCGCATTTCTGGCAGAAACACGAGCCGATACATTGCACTTGGTCGGCCACAGCATGGGGGGCTTGCTGATCTTGGAATTCTTCCACAGCAGTTCGGGGACCGCGGGACTCCTTGAAGGCGTGCCGCCGCTGCCGCCTGGACGCATTGTGCTGCTGGGCTCGCCGGTGCACGGCAGCCGCGCGGCGCTGCGCCTGGCGCAAGTACCGTACGGAGACAGAATCATGGGGTTGACCGCGCAAAAACTGCTGCTCAAGCCGCGCGCGCAGCGCTGGAACGGTGCGCGCGAGTTGGGGGTCATCGCGGGTGACCTGGCCTTTGGTTTAGGCGGGCTGATGGGGCCCCTCAATGCGCCCAGCGACGGCACAGTGCTGGTCGAGGAGACGCGCCTTGAGGGCGCGAAGGAGCATTTGACCTTGCGCGTGACCCATAGCGGCCTGCTCTTTTCCGCCGCGGTCGCGCGGCAGGCCGCCGCCTTTTTGCGTGATGGTCGCTTTGCGCCGTGAGTTCCGGGTGCCGTGAGCTCCGAGTCTAAAGCGTACCCCCGGCTAACGATCCAACTGTTGCAGCCTGAACAAGAAGTCCAGCGCCTCGCGCGGACTCAAGGCGTTGGGGTCGACGACACGCAAGGCCTCGAGCGCGGGGGATTCCGCGCGTTGCGGGGCCGGAAGCGGAGCGACGAACAGCGGCAGCTCGGATTGCGGTGAGACAGAATTGCGCAGCGCGTCGCGCTCGCGTTCGAGCTCCGTCAAATAGCGGCGCGCTTCCGCCGTCACGGATTTGGGGATCCCAGCGAGTGCGGCGACCTGCAATCCATAGCTCTGATTGGCAGGCCCCTCTTTGACGCTATGCAAGAACACCAGCGAATCACCGTGTTCGACGGCTTCCACGTGGACATTGACAACGCCCGGTGCCTCGCCGGCCAGACTGGTCAGCTCGAAGTAGTGGGTGGCGAACAGCGTGAAGGCACGGATCTTTTTGGCAATAAAAGCGGCGCACGCCCAGGCGAGGGAGAGGCCGTCGAACGTGCTGGTGCCGCGGCCGACCTCGTCCATCAATACCAGGCTCTTGTCGGTGGCGTTATGGAGGATATTCGCCGTCTCGGTCATTTCGAGCATGAAAGTGGAGCGACCGCCGGCAAGATCATCCGAGGCGCCGATGCGCGTGAATATGCGATCGAGCGGCCCTAGGACCGCGCGCTTGGCCGGCACGAAGCAACCGATGTGCGCGAGAATGGCGATCAGCGCGGTCTGACGCATGTAGGTGCTTTTGCCGCCCATGTTCGGGCCGGTGATGATCAGCATGCGGCGTGCCTCATCGAGGCGTACGTCGTTTGGAATGAAGGGCTCCCGGCTGGCCCGCTCGACCACCGGATGGCGGCCGCTGTCGATCAGGAGGGAGGGCTCCTGCACCAGTTCGGGTTGTACGCAATCGAGCGTCGTGGCGCGTTCAGCGAAGCAGGTGAGCACATCGAGCTGCGCAATACTCAACGTGGTTCGCTGCAGCGCCGGCAGGCGCGCCGTCAGCGAGTCGAGCAATGCGTCATAGAGCTCCTTCTCGCGCGCGGCTGCGCGATCACGCGCACCCAAGACCTTGTCCTCGAATCCCTTCAGTTCCGGTGTGATAAATCGCTCCGCGGATTTCACGGTTTGACGGCGCTGGTAGTCTTTCGGAACGGCATCCGCTTGAGCGCGACTGACTTCGATGAAGAATCCCTGCACTCGATTGAAGCCCAGCTTCAAGCTGGAGAGGCCGCTGCGCTCGCGTTCGCGCCGTTCAAGATCCAGCAAGAACTGTTCGGTGTTGCTGCCGAGCGAGCGCAGCTCGTCAAGTTCCGCATCGTATCCGGGCGCGATCACGCCGCCGTCGCGCAGGAAGTGCGGCGGCGAATCGACTACCGCGCGGACCAGCAATGCGTGCTCCTCGCGGTGATCGCTGAGTTCCTCCAGAAGCTGCTGTAGCAACGGGGAGGGTGTCTGCGCCAGCACGGTGCGCAGCGCCTGATGCAGGGCCGGTAATGCACCGAGCGCGGCGCGCAATTGGGCGAGATCTCGCGGTCGCGCCGAGCGCAGGGCGATCCGCGCGAGGATGCGCTCCAGGTCGCCGATTTCACGCAGCGATTCAGCGAGCGCCGCATGCCGGGAGGCTTCCATCAATGTCGCCACCGCCTGGTAGCGGGCCCGCAGCGCATCGCGGTCGCGCAACGGCCGATGCAGCCAGCGGCGCAGCATGCGACCGCCCATGGCGGTGGCGGTACGGTCGAATACCCCGGCTAGGGTCAGCTCCGGTTTGCCGGCGAGGCTCTCGTCCAATTCGAGATTGCGGCGGGTCGCGGGATCCATGATCAAGGCGGCATCGTGTTCCTCGGTCGCGAGCGACAGCAAATGCGGCAGCGCAGCCTTTTGCGTTTCGCGCACATAGGTGAGAAGCGCGCCGGCCGCGGCAACGGCCAGCGGCTTGTCTGCGCAGCCGAATCCGGCCAGGTCGCGAGTATGAAATTGCTCGCAGAGCGCGCGCGTCGCCGAGTCCACGTCGAAATGCCACGGCGCCCGCAGTCGGAATGCGCGATCCGATGCGGGCGTCCCGGCGGCGAGGGGAGGCTCGGCGCCGTCCGGGGCCAACAACTCCGCGGGACGCAGCCGTTCGAGTTCCGCTTCGAGGGCCGCGCAAGCGGCGAGCTCCATGACGCTGAAGCGACCCGCCGACAGATCGAGCCAGGCAAGACCGAAGCGGCCATTGGCGCCGCAGACGCTGGCGAGCACATTGTCGCGGCGCTCATCGAGCAACGCCTCGTCCGTGACGGTGCCCGGCGTGACGATCCGCACCACCTCGCGCTCGATAGGGCCCTTGGCTTTGCCGGGGTCGCCGCGCTGCTCGCAGATGGCGACCGACTCGCCCTTGCGGACCAACCGCGCCAAATAGGTGTCGACTGTGACTGCCGGCACGCCGGCCATGGGAATCGGTGCGCCGGCGGAGGCGCCGCGCTGGGTCAGCGCAATATCGAGCAGTTGCGCGGCGCGGCGCGCATCGTCATAAAACATCTCGTAGAAATCGCCCATGCGATAAAACAGCAGGACGTTCGGATGCTGCGCCTTGATGCGCAAATACTGCTGCATCATGGGCGTGTGGTCTTGCAAGACGGAGTCTTCGCTTGGGCTCTTGGAGGGCGCCTCTGTGTTCATCGCACCCATTGTCCACGTCCGCGATGCGAATCGCACGCTCTATGTGCGAAGATCCGATGCGGCTACTGGTTGCAAACTCGATTGGGCTAGCGATGAACAGCACGGACAAAGCACTTTTTCGCCTCGCCGCTCGCGTCGGGCGGCACCTGCTGAGCTCCGGACGGTGCGTGACAACCGCGGAATCATGTACCGGAGGTTGGATTGCCAAGGTCCTGACGGATATTGCCGGCAGCTCGCGATGGTTTCTAGAGGGTTTTGTCACTTACAGCAACGATGCGAAGTTCCGCAGGCTCGGCGTACCGCGGTCGGTGCTCAAGCGCGAAGGCGCCGTGAGCGAAGCGGTTGCGCGTGCGATGGCGGCCGGAGCGATACGGCGCTCTGGAGCGCAATTGGCAGTGGCAGTCACCGGTATTGCCGGTCCCGATGGTGCAGTGCCCGGCAAACCGGTCGGAACGGTGTGGTTGTGTTGGGCGCAACAGCGCGGCAGCCGGATACGGCTCAGCGCACAGTGCAGGCACTTCCGCGGCAACCGCGAAGCCGTGCGACGCAAGAGCGTGCGCCTGGCCCTGGCGGGATTGCTCGAGCGCTGACCGCCTCGCGCGCCGTTGCGGAGTTTCCCCGTGCGATTATTCTTTGCGGCATGCCCCGACACCGAGACTCGTGAGCGCATCGCGGCGGCGGCTGATGCGCTCAAGCTGACCGCGGCGTCGCCGCAGGTGCCGCCGGAAAACCATCATATGACCTTGGCGTTTGTCGGCGACGTGCCTGCCTCGCGAGTCGCCCTGCTGCTTGAGATCGGCGCCATGCAGCGCGCCCACGGGTTCAGCGTCCGATTCGACGTGTATGAATATTGGCCGAAGGCTGGCGCGATCGTGGCGGCTGCGCGCGAATTCCCCACCTCGCTGCAACGATTGTGGCGACAGCTTCATGCGGACCTTGCGCAGCACCATCTGGCGCTGAATCCGCCGGGCCTGCGTCCGCATATAACCCTTGCGAGGAAGGTGTTGCAAGCTCCTGTGTTGCAAGCAATGTCTGCCTTCCTCTGGAAGGTACAGTCATTTAGCTTGATGCATTCGAATACGGCCGGAGCTCAGCCCATCTATACAGTAATCGATACCTGGCCACTACTGGATGAGGCCGCCTCACCGTAGAAAACTCTGCCATTTCCACGCATATGAGATGAGCGTGGGACGCTGAATATGGAATAATGGCGCCACACTTTGTCAAGGACTCCCCCCATGGAAGAGAATCGCAAGAAAGCTCTCGCGGCTGCGCTGAGCCAGATCGAGAAGCAGTTCGGAAAAGGCTCCGTCATGCGCTTGGGCGACGCGGGTGCCACGTATGAAGTGGACTCGGTCCCGACGGGCTCGCTGGGCCTTGACATCGCGCTCGGCGTCGGCGGAATCCCGCGCGGCAGAGTGATCGAGATATTCGGACCCGAGTCCTCCGGCAAAACGACCCTCACGCTGGCCATCATCGCCTCGGCGCAAAGCCACGGCGGCACGGCGGCGTTCGTGGATGCCGAGCATGCACTTGATCCGGTGTACGCGGAGAAATTGGGGGTCAAGGTAAACGATCTGTTGGTATCGCAGCCGGACACGGGTGAGCAAGCGCTGGAAATTACCGACATGTTGGTGCGCTCGGGTGCTGTCGATGTGGTCGTGGTCGACTCGGTCGCGGCGCTCACTCCGAAAGCGGAAATCGAAGGCGAAATGGGCGATCAGCACATGGGCCTGCAGGCGCGCCTCATGTCGCAGGCGCTGCGCAAGCTGACCGGCAACATCAAGCGCTCGAACACCATCGTGATTTTCATCAACCAGATCCGCATGAAAATTGGCGTGATGTTCGGCAACCCCGAGACGACCACCGGCGGCAATGCGCTGAAGTTCTACTCTTCGGTGCGCATGGATATTCGGCGTATCGGCGCGATCAAGAACGGCGAGGAAGTCGTGGGGTCGATGACTCGAGTCAAGGTGGTAAAGAACAAAGTGGCGCCGCCGTTCCGCGAGACCGAGTTCGAGATCATGTACGGTACGGGCATCTCCAAGGAAGGCGAGCTCATCGAGCTCGGTGTCCTGCACAATTTCGTGGAAAAATCGGGCTCTTGGTACAGCTACAAGGGCGAACGCATCGGGCAAGGCAAGGACAATGCCCGCGCATTTTTACAGCAGCATCCGGAAGTCGCGAGAGACATCGAAACGCAGATTCGCGCCAAATTGATTCCGGAGAAGGCAACCATGAACCGGGGTGGCGACGCCAAGGAGGCGTAGCATCTCGAGCCGCCGCGAGGCAGAATCTCTCGATTCGCGCGCAGCGCGGGTCGCGGCGCTCGCTGCATTGGCGCGGCGCGACCACACATCCGAGGAATTGCGCCGTAAGCTGCTCGAGTGGGGCTACGACTCGGCTGTCGTCGGTCGGCTGATCGAGCGGCTGTGCGCCGAGAAACTACTCGACGATCGCCGCTACTTGGAGAATTTCGTGTCCTATCATGCAGCACGGGGCCACGGTCCTGAGTGGGTGCGCGCGCAATTGGGCAAGTTAGGACTTCAGGGCCCGCAGGTCGACTCGAGCCTCGATGCCTATCCCGACTGGATCGTGCAGCTGCAAAGGGCACGACAAAAGAAGTTTGGCACTTCGCTGCCCGGCAGTTACGCTGATCGGCAGCGCCAGGCCCGATTCCTGGGTTACCGAGGTTTCACGGGCGCTCAGATCCGAACGGCCTTAGGCTTTGACACTGACCTTGATGTGGACACGACAGAAGAGCTATGAGACGCGACCCCAAATTACGGACGATGACGACCTCGGAAATCCGTGCCAGCTTCTTGGAATTCTTCCGCAAGAACGGCCACACGATAGTGCCGTCGAGTTCGCTGGTGCCGGGCAATGATCCGACGCTCCTGTTCACGAATGCCGGCATGGTGCAGTTCAAGGACGTGTTTCTCGGGAAAGAATCTCGCGACTATTCGCGCGCGGCAAGCGCGCAGCGCTGCGTACGTGCCGGCGGCAAGCACAATGATCTGGAAAACGTCGGTTACACCGCCCGGCACCACACCTTCTTCGAGATGCTCGGCAATTTCAGCTTCGGCGACTATTTCAAGCGCGAAGCGATTTTTTTCGCGTGGAATTTCGTTACCGGCACGCTCGGTATTCCCAAGGACCGTCTGTGGGTCACGGTTTTCAGTGAGGACGACGAAGCCGAGCGCATCTGGACCGAGGAGATCTGCATCGGCCCGACCCGCTGCACGCGAATGGGCGAGAAATCGAACTTTTGGTCCATGGGTGAGACCGGACCGTGTGGTCCTTGCACCGAGATTTTCTACGATCACGGTCCGGGGATTCCCGGTGGTCCGCCGGGATCTGCGGGTGAAGACGGCGACCGTTATGTGGAGATCTGGAATCTCGTATTCATGCAATACGATCGATCCTCGGACGGTGTGTTGGTGCCCCTGCCCAAGCCTTCGGTGGATACGGGCATGGGTCTGGAGCGAGTCGCCGCGGTCATGCAGGGCGTGCACAGCAATTACGACATTGACTTGTTCAAATCATTGATTCGCGCCGCCGCCGAAATCACCGGTGCGAAGGATCTTGAGTCCTCCAGTTTGCGCGTGATCGCAGATCACATCCGCGCGTGCACGTTCTTGATCATCGACGGCGTTGTACCGTCCAATGAGGGCCGCGGCTATGTATTGCGCCGCATCATTCGCCGAGCAATCCGGCACGGCTACAAGCTGGGTCAGACCCAGCCTTTTTTCCACAAGCTGGTGCCGACCCTGGTGCGCGAAATGGGCTCCTACTATGCTGAGTTGGTCAGCGGCGAGGAGCGGGCCGGCCAAATACTCGCACAAGAGGAGGGCCGATTTGCAGAGACGCTGGCCACCGGCATGACTTTGCTCGACGCCGAGATCGCCAAGTTGAGGTCGCCGACGATTCCGGGGGAAACTGTATTCCGTCTATATGATACGTACGGATTTCCCCTCGACCTCACAGGCGATGTCGCGCGTGAACGTGGCCTGACGATCGATCAGGCGGGCTTCGATGCGGCAATGGCGGCGCAGCGCGGCCGCGCCAGGGCGGCGAGCAAGTTTAGCGCTGACCAGCGCGGCTCGGTGGAGCTGACGGGTAAGACGGAATTTTCCGGATACGATCGATTGGCCGACACGGGTCGTGTCACCGCGCTTATTTTTGACGGTGCAGTCGTTGACGCATTGCGGCCGGCCCAGGAGGGCCAGGTAGTGCTGAATCACACGCCATTTTACGCGGAGAGCGGTGGGCAGGTGGGTGATACGGGTTCGCTCCTAGGCGCAACAGCGCGCTTCGCCGTGCGCGATACACAAAAGATCGGCGCGTCCTTTGCCCATATCGGTGTGATGGAGGCGGGGGAATTGCACGTCGGCGACGAGGTGGAGGCGCAGGTCGACCGCGAGCGTCGCGCCGCCATCGCACTCAATCATTCCGCGACTCATCTATTGCATGCGGCGCTGCGGGAGGTTCTCGGCAAGCATGTTCAGCAAAAGGGCTCGCTCGTGGCACCGGATCGGTTGCGTTTTGATTTCTCGCATACCCAAGCGCTTTCTGCCGAGGAGTTGCGCCGGATCGAAGAACTCGTCAACACGACGATTCGCCGTAATGCAGCCGCCGAAACGCGAGTGATGGCCTTGGATGAAGCCGTCGCCGCCGGTGCGATGTCGCTGTTCGGCGAAAAATATGAAAGCGACGTGCGCGTGCTATCAATAGGGGATTTCTCGATGGAACTATGCGGCGGTACGCACGTCGAAAGAGCCGGAGACATCGGCCTGTTCAAGATCCTCAGTGAGTCCGGTGTCGCTGCGGGCATCCGCCGAATTGAGGCGTTGACCGGCCGGGCGGCCTACGAGTGGGTGGTACGCACGGACCAAGTGCTGCGGGACATTGCGGGCATGCTGCGTGGCAGCCGCGAGGACGTGGACGAAAAGGTTCGCGAACTCGTCGAGCGGTCGCGGCGCTTGGAGAAAGAAGTGCAGCAGCTTAAGTCAAAGCTGGCGAGTGGGCAGGGCGGCGACCTAACCGCTCAGGCAAAAGCCGTAGGAGACATTAAGGTTTTGGCTGCACAAATTGAGGGTGCGGATGCTAAGGGATTGCGAGATACGGTTGACCAGCTGAAGCACAAACTCGGTTCTTCGGTCATCGTGCTGGCGAGCGTTCAGGATGGCAAAGTAGTGCTCGTTGCCGGCGTTTCACGGGATTTAGTGGCTCGGGTTAAGGCCGGCGACATCGCCGGTGCTGTAGCTGCCCAAGTGGGCGGACGTGGCGGCGGGCGTGCGGATTTCGCGCAAGCCGGAGGTACTCAGCCGGAGAACCTCGTCGCGGCACTGGCGGGCGTCGAATCCCTCGTGCGCAACCGGCTGTCTTAATTGAACGGTTTATTTTTAATTCTGAACAAGATGCAACAATCGCATTTAGTATTCTTGTATTCTTACGTGAGTGATCGAGAAATTCGCGTGGCGAATCGATACACGGCACTCAGTTCAGTGAGTGCTTGACGGCAATACGGTCTCGATAGCAGCCAATTGCGCCGCCGTAATTGCCAAGGCAGATTAGGAGCCCGAATATGTTGATATTGACGAGACGAGTCGGCGAAACCGTAATGATCGGCAACGAGGTTACGGTCACAGTGTTAGGCGTCAAGGGCAACCAAGTGCGTATTGGCGTCAATGCCCCCAAGGACGTTGCGGTCCACCGCGAGGAGATCTACGAGCGCATCAAGCGCGAAGAGGATCAGGACGGAAGATCGCCCGGTTCGGTCGCAAAAATTGTCGATGACGCTTAAAAGAAGCGTTTAGCCCCGATAGCTTTACCTAGACTGCTCCGCACGGGTATGATCCCGCGCTCCTTGATTTAGGCTAATTGCCCGATCCGGAGAGGTGGCCGAGTGGTCGAAGGCGCGCCCCTGCTAAGGGCGTATGGGTCAAAAGCCCATCGAGGGTTCGAATCCCTCCCTCTCCGCCAATAGGCCTGAAATCGCCCAGAGGTAACTCTGTGCTTGAAGTGCGAAGGAGTTGGGTTGGTTGAGGAGGGATGACGCCGGAGCGTCAGCGACGGTGGTCCCGTGCGAAAGCGATGGGACGAGCGGCCGACAGGCCGCGAGCAATCTCTCCTTCTCCGCCGAGTATTGCCGTCGATTTGCTCAATGCGCCCGTAGCTCAGTTGGATAGAGCGCCTGGCTACGAACCAGGAGGCCGGGAGTTCGAATCTCTCCGGGCGCGCCAATAATCAATAACTTGGACGGAGACTGTCAGAAATTTTGTGTGTTGAGCCGGTTCATTAACGATTGACCTCGAACCGATCGCCGAACACCACCGCGAACTGCGCCTTGGCTGCGCTCCACTCCCGAGGCGGCATCTTTCACTTTTGGGTGATCTCGCGCAATTGCAGCCAGATTAGTTTCATCGCCGCCTCATCGTTCGGGAAATGGCCGCGGATTCGCACCGAGCGGCGCAGCTTCGCGTTCAGACTCTCGATGGAGTTCGTGGTGTAGATCATTTTGCGCACCTCCTGGGGGTAGGCAAAGAACGGGATAACGTGCGCCCAATGGCGGCGCCACAAGGCCGTGATGGCCGCAAATCTCTGGCCCCAGGGTCCGTCCTCGAACTCCTTCAAGGCCGCGGCGGCGGCCTCTGCGTCGGCGGCTCGGTAGACGGTTTTCAGTTCCTTGGCGACTGGTTTGCGATCCTTCCAGGAGCAAAAATCGAGGGAATTACGGATCAAATGCACGATGCAGGTCTGAATCTGCGTCTCGGGGAATACCGAGTTGATGGCCTCCGGAAACCCCTTCAACCCATCGATGATAGCGATCAGAATATCGTTCACACCGCGGTTTTTGATCTCCGTCATCACTCGCAGCCAGAACTTCGCCCCTTCTGTCTGCTCGATCCAAATCCCCAGGACATCTTTGCGGCCCTCCGGCGACACCCCGATCGCCAAATACACCGCTTTGTTGCGCACCGTGCCTTCATCGCGCATCTTCACTCGCAGCGCATCGAAAAACACCAACGCGTACATGGGATCCAGCGGCCGGCTCTGCCAGCGGCTCACTTCCTCGAGCACCGCATCGGTCACGGTGGAGATGAGCTGCGGGGAGGCCTCAATCCCGTACAGATCGCGCAAATGCCCCTGAATCTCCCGCACACTCATGCCGCGCGCGTACATCGAGATGATCTTGTCGTCAAAGCCGGGAAATCGGCGCTGATACTTCGCAATCAGCTGCGGCTCGAAGTTTCCGCGCCGGTCCCTGGGAATCGACAGCTCCAACGCCTCGTTCTCCGTCAGCACCGTCTTCTTGCTGTAGCCGTTTCGGTGATTAGTGGCCTTTTCGCCTTCCGAAACCTCATCCTGCGTCGAATCTGAGAGGTGATGCTCCATCTCAGCATTCAGAACTCTCTCGGCCAGGGCCTTCTTGAGCTCCCCAAGCAATCCTTCGGAGGAAAAGATCGCTTTCGGATCTTTATCCTTCAGCAACTCGTCTAAAATCTCTTTCTTGATCGCCATACCTCGCTCCTTTTCTGAAGTATGGCTCAAACACACAAAAAATCAGACACTCCCCTTGGACGCGCCAGAAATTCCCAAGTGTTGAATATTCTGGGAAGTGTTGAATATTTAGCTTCTCGGTTTCGCTCTTGTGACCCCTCGCAGGTAGTGCCGCTTCGTCGTTTCGACGCTCGCGTGTCCGAGTCTGTCTCGAGCTTCCTCAGGCGTTGCGGCCCCGTCAGCGCTCACCGATCGCAGGTCGTGAAAGCTAAACCGCACTCCGCCGGCATTTGCGTACTTGACCATCAGGCGTTGCCAGATCGCCGAGAAGCCGTCTTCCGTGTAGGGTCTGCCGTTGCGCTTTCGCAGCAAGTACTCGGCTGGTATCTGGGGAGACATTGCTTAAGCCCTGGCTATGATCGCCTCAAGGTCTTTGCTCCATTCGATCAGAACACGAGCGCCGGTCTTAGATTGCTTAAACGTAATCCCTTCGCCGGACAGCTGGTCGCGCTTGAGCGCCAACAGATCGCCGCGGCGTTGGCCGGTACACACAGCTAGATCGATCGCCACGCGCATGCGGTCATTCGCCAACTTTTTGACGGCTTCTACTTGCTCAAGAGTTACCTGAGCTCGCTTAGGGCTGCGCGGGCCGAGCTCCAACCCGTCGGCGGGGTTCTTGGTAGCGATGCCCCACCTAATAGCCTTAGTGAACACATGGCGCAGCAGTGCTATTTCGTGGCGAGCGGCTACGGGTACGCGCTTCCCGTCCTCGCCCCGTCGTCCGTCCTGGTAGGCGTAGCAATGCCGAGCAGCGATGTTATCCGGCAGCATGGCGCCGAAGGCCAGCTTAAGCCTGTCTAGCTGTTTGGTTTGATCGGCCCGCGTAGTCGCGGAGCGCTTTAGCGGGAGGACTTCGGTGCGATACCTGTCGATTGCATCGCCCAATGTTCGGCCGGCCCACTGGCCGTCTACGAGCGTTCCATACTTGGCTAGAGCGGTCGCTAGATCGCGTCCGAGATTGAACGGCTTGCCGCCCTTCGGCCGGAACCAGTAAGCGCCGTGCACTAGGTACACTCGCTGGGGTAGGTGCTTATCCAGCTTTCGTTTGCGTCCCATTGATAGCGTCCCAGTCGAAGTTAGGCTCCTCTGTGGCCGCTGCGGCTTTCCCGCCTACCATGTGTCGATTGAACTCAGCCAAGGCCACCACAGGCGCCCCAAGCGCATTCACGATAAACCGCCAGCCGTTCTTGCGCAACCAACGGATCTGTGCGCTAGACCTGGCGTAGCCGGTAAGCCGCTGCAGTTCCTGTGAAGAGAGAAACATGTCAGCAACTCTGGAGCCGCTCAAGGTCAACATCAGTTGGCCGCGGGACGTCAGTAGCGTTGGACATACGACGCCGGAGCGTTTGGGGTCGCCCATGAGATTCACTTACGGCGCCTAGAACGAGCCCGGTCGCTGAGGCGCCGATATCGTAGCTTTCGTGCCCCATGGCCACCGAAGGGCACGAGCGGAAAAGAGACTTGACCGCAGGCGGCCGAGACAGAATCAACTGATTGATCGGGACGGAAAGCATGTCTTCGATGATCCTGGGCAAGCCAGCTCAGTACATCGGATCGCAGCCAACCGATTCCACGGCCGCGAAAGCGGTGCTTCCTAGGAAACCGCCCGATAACTGCCATGCCAGAGACCAACCATGGCGGTCGTCGCGCAAGACGCGCCACTTCATGGGCCGTGAGAATTTGGTCCCATGGAGGAAACGGTTCGTTAACCCAGCGGGAAAGGAGAACTCGTTGGCGAAAGCGAACGAGGGGTGTCCCAAGACACTCGGCGTTCGATTGAAGAGAGTCTTCGTTCATAAACGACCTGCCACGTGTGGTTCCGGTCGTTTAGGGTCAAGCTGTCACTTGTGGGCCGAATCATGCGCGAGATGCAATAGGTGCGCAAGGTGGGTTTCGCTTAAAATTCAGCGAATCTCCCAACCGATCTACGTACTAACGGTTTCGCAGTAACACTAATCCATGAGATGGGCGAGGATTTCACGCGGATCCACCCGGAGCGCCCGCGCCAAGTCCAAAAATTCAATGACATCGATCCTTCGCTCGCCGATTTCGATTCTGGCAATGACCGTCTGGGAGGTTTTCACGCGAGACGCAAGCTCATGTTGAGAAAGTCCCGCAAGCTTTCGGGCCTCGATGAGCGCCGCACAAAGCGCACGGTGGCGGCGACTTCGGAGTGTCTTCAATGTGATGCTCTCAGATTCCTCAAGAGCAAGCACATATAATGCGAAAATTGACTTATGCGATTTTTGACTAAAAGCGTAGACTCACGTGTAGCTCAAGGGAACGGGTCTGGGGGTGGGGGGCTCGCATGTTGGTCTTAATGCGGCGCGTAGGCGAAACACTGATGATCGGGGAAGACGTGTCAGTCACGATCCTCGGAGTGAAGGGATAATTCCGTCCGCCGAATTATCCTTTTAATTCCGGGTCCCGGATTATTCCGGCAGCAAAACTCATTTGCGTATTTTACCCGGACATTTCGAGTAAGTTTACTGGCGCGTGGCGGAATAATCTTGAAGAGTTCCGCCTCGCGATGACTGAGTTCGGCAGTAGTGAACAACAAGCCCGTCATGGAACGATTGATGCCTTAGCGACGTAGAGCATTCGCGCACCTCTATTGTTGACCCCACGGGGATTTTTCAGTTCTCGTCTCCATCGGAGGATTTCCCCTTCGCTCGTTTGGAGACGTCGATGATCAACACCGGCACCGTAAAGATACTAGACAAACTCGTATGCATCGGCGCTTTGGCGCCCTTCGTCGATGGATTTACCGCACTGTGCGCAGGCGAGGGCTACAGCCCTCGGATTGTGCGAGATAAATACGCATTCGTGGCCGATCTCAGTCATTGGCTCAAGTGGCGCAAGGTCCCGCTGACCACACTCGATGAGGCGCAGGTCAATTGCTTTCACGAAGTGAACCGCAGACGCACGTCGAACGGCGATCTATCCACAGGTCGACAGTTGCTCGGATTCTTACGCTCCCTCGGCGCCATTCCCGCTGTCCCGATAGACCGGACGCCTTTGGGCGAGTTCACTCGCGATTACGAGAGGTTCTTGATTTCAGAGCGTGGACTCTCTGAGGAGACGGTGATCCAACAGATGCGCATGGTGCGGAGTTTCCTGAAGGGGCGATTCGGGGACAAGACGCTGCGGTTTCAAGACTTACGGGCGCGAGATATCCACCGATTCATTTTAGCTGAGGCCCGACGGGTCAGCCGCGCTCAAGCCCAGAAAGCAGCCGGGACGCTGCGCCCGCTTCTGCGTTTCTTGCGCCAGCGCGGACTCATCGATAGCGACTTAATCTCCTCTATTCCGCGTGTCGCTAGCTGGCGTTTATCGCGCCTGCCGAAGTTTCTGCCGCCCGCACAGATCAAGCGGCTGCTGAAGTGCAGCGACCGCAGTACACCGGTAGGTCGGCGTGACTACGCGATCTTGCTATTCATGGCGAGACTGGGGTTGCGCAGCGCAGAAGTCGCTGCGATGACCTTGGACGATTTCGATTGGGAACGGAGCGAGTTCACCGTGTATGGCAAGGGTTCGCGGCATGAACGGTTACCGTTACCCAAGGACGTCGGGGCGGCAATGCTGCGCTATCTACGCCACGCGCGCCCCGCCTGTTCAGCGCGCCACGTCTTTATTCGCATGAAGGCGCCGTTCCGCGCGTTCGCTGACGCAGACGCGGTCTACCAGATTGTTCGTACCGCACTCCAACGCGCGGGACTCAACCCTCACTTAAAGGGCGGGCATCTTTTCCGGCACTCCCTGGCAACCGACCTGCTGCGCAGGGGCGCTTCTTTGACAGAGATCGGTCAACTGCTCCGTCACCGGCAACAGACAACTACCCAGATCTACGCCAAGGTGGATATCAGAGCCCTGCGCACGATTGCCCAGCCGTGGATGGGAGGTGCGCGATGAAGTCACTGCAAACCGCCCTGGATGAGTATCTGGCCATTCATCGCGCCCTGGGATTCAAGCTGAGTATGCCGGGGTGGATACTGCAAAAATTCGTGGAGTTCGCTAAGCGGGAAGGCGCGTCCTACATCACCACGGAACTGGCAATGAAGTGGGCCACCCAGCCTGCCCATGCGCAGCCATGCCGGTGGGCGACGCGCTTGGGCGTGGTGCGTCGTTTTGCTCAGTACCTCAGTCCTAGCGATCCGCGCATCACCGTACCGCCGCCCGGCCTACTTCCGTATCGCTATCGTCGCGTTAAGCCGTATATCTTTCGCAACGCGGAGATCCAACGCTTGATCGAAGCGGCGCGGCAATTGCCCTCCGCGAACGGTCTGCGACCCCACACCTACGCCACCCTTTATGCGTTTTACGCCGCCACCGGCATGCGCACCGCCGAGGCATTGCAGCTCGATCGTGACGATGTGGATTTCGGCAATGGTGTAGTGACGATTAGGAACACAAAATTTGGCAAGGCTAGGTATATCCCGCTGCATCCCTCGACGCGCGGTGCCTTGCAACGCTACGCGCGGGATCGAGACCGTTTGTGCCGCAATCCGCAAGAACCGAGTTTCTACCTTTCCGATACCGGCACTCGTCTCACCAACCAAACCGTCCAAAAGACCTTTGTCAAACTGTCCCACCGCATCGGCCTGCGTAAGAAGGGTGACTCAAGAGGACCGCGTTTGCTCGATCTGCGTCATCGATTCGCCATTCAGACGCTGGTCAAGTGGCATCGTCGCGGCCTCGATGTTGAGCGCCTCCTGCCGACGCTCAGTACGTTTTTAGGTCACGCGGAGATCGACGACACGTATTGGTATCTGACGGCAACGCCGCAGCTGCTGAGTTACGCCCTCAAACGGGTCGCACGACCCAAAGGCGGGCTGTCGCCATGAAGCGCACCCGAACGTTCGCTGATTTACTCGAACCTTTCTTCATGGACCGGCTGATGCGGCAGCGCCAAGCCAGTCCCCACACCATCGCAAGCTATCGTGATACGTTTCGGTTGCTGATGGACTATGCACAAGAGCGCTTGCGCAAGGCGCCTTCGACTCTAGCGTTGCACGATTTGGATACTCCATTTCTCAGCGCATTTCTCGATTATCTGGAGAAGACCCGTAACAACAGCGCCCGCAGCCGCAACGTGCGTCTGGCCGCCATTCATTCTTTTTTTCGCTACGTCGCGCTGCATGCCCCCGAGTACAGCGCCTTGGCCCAACGCGTGCTCGCGATACCGAGCAAGCGCTTCGTGCGCCGTCCGATTGCCTTCCTTACCACCCTCGAGGTGGAGGCGCTCCTCGCCGCGCCCGACCTATCCGTCTGGAGCGGGCGTCGCGATCGAGCTCTACTAATGCTGGCGGTACAGACCGGCCTGCGCGCCGCCGAACTGATCGGCCTTCGCTGCGAAGATGTCGTGTTGAGTTCTGGTGCTCACGTAAGATGCTTGGGGAAAGGCCGCAAAGAGCGCTGCACCCCACTACGAAAGGATACCGTCGGAGTGCTGCGCAGTTGGTTGCGTGAACGCCAGGGTCGGCCCACCGATCCTGTGTTTTCCACGACGCGGGGCGAAGCGTTGGGGCACGACGGCTTGGAATACCTGCTCAACAAGCACCTCGCCGTCGCTCGTCGCGACTGCCCTTCACTGAAGGCGAAACGTATCACGCCGCATTGCCTTCGACATTCCCTGGCAATGGACCTGCTTCGCAACGGCGCCGATCGTTCTACTATCGCGCTCTGGCTCGGCCACGAGCAGGTGGAAACTACGTTCATCTATTTGCAGGCCGATATGCAACTTAAGGAAAAGGCGCTGGCGAAGACAGCTAGCGTCGGTGGTCGCGTACCTCGCTATCGGCCGAGCGATCGCATATTGGCGTTCCTGAAAACACTATGATTATTCCGCCAACTTTACGGCTACGTCCGAGAGATTCTCCGGTAAAATACGCATATGCGTTTTGTTGACGGAATAATCCGGGACCCGGAATTAAAGGGAAATCAGATTCGCGTCGGGATCGATGCGCCTAGGGCAAAGTCGATCCATCGCCGGGAAGTTTACGATCGCATCCGTTCTGGAGGGCAGTGCCAGAATGCGCGGCGGTAGGACTTATTGGGTCGATATCGGACGGCTCCTATGGCAGCCTATCCGTTTGCCGATCCTCGCATTTCTGGTGATCCTCGAGCCTATTGTGAGCTTTCTACTTGGCGGGCTCGCCCTTCTCGGAATATTGACGACACTGTTCTTCAAGTTGATTGGCGCTCCGCACTTTCCATTTTGGACGATGCTGACGATCTCGCTCTCATTCGTCGCATTGCTCACGGTTTACGAAGCTTTGATCAAGCTCTTTTCGAAGCCCATGGTCTGACCGAGGGTCCCTTCGCCGCCCCGAATGGCCGCTCTCGGAAATCTCATCAGGCAGTCCATCGGCCAGAACCGGCCGCTGGCTGTCTGAGGTTGGTTGCCGAAAAGCTGCCAGTCGTGGTCGATCGCTGCGCCTTGATGAATTCGTATACCCGTCTTGTACCCCACGGGTTCGATCGCTTCGACATTTAGACACCGTCCGGCTGGTACTGCACGCCGTTTTACAGTGTCCATGAAATCCTGGGAACTCCAATCAGAGACGATGAGTGCATTCCCGCCGCCGACCGGCGCTGAGCGGGCCGGACGGGACATTCGCGCACGCCGGGGCCTCCCCGCAGCCGGACGTTGAGCATCGGCTGAATCGGCCTACGTACCCCTCGCCGGGAGTCACGCCCGGCAGGTCTCCTCATTGCTGGACGAGCTGTTGCCCGCCGTCGATGTCGTAAGTGCCGCCTGTAAGGGCTGTGTTAGTCATGATGTGAATGGCGAGCGCGGCTATGTCGGCCGGGCCAACGACGCGCCCGATCGGGAGCGTAGTGCGGAGTTGCTCGCGGCGGGCATCAAGTTGATTGCCGAGCAGAGATGCTGACAATGGTGTGTCGACAAACCCAGCAGCGATGAGGTTGACGCGAACCGGCGCGATCTCGACTGCCAGGTTCTGCGTTAACGCTGGCATTGCGGCAGTCAGAGCGCCGACCAGCGCCATTCCGGGCGCGGCGTGGCGACCGCCAGTGCCGCCCATGAAGAGCAGCGTCCCTCCTGCACGAACCTTTTTCCTCGCCATGCGAGCCACCTGCATCGGCAGGAAAAGGTGGGCCTCCACGTCTCGGCGTGCCTTGTCAAAGTCGAACTCGGCCAATGCCGCGTAGTAAGGACCGGGGCCGGTGAGAAGCACGTGATCGATCCCAGCCGGCAGCTGGTCGAAGAAGCGCTCCAGTTGAGCGAAGTCGGTAGCGTCAAAGGCCGCGCTGTGCTGTGCGCCAAGCTCGCTCGCCGCGCGCTGAAGGGGTTCGGGATTGCGGGCGGCGAGGACGAGCTTTGCTCCCCCATCACGGGCCAGGCGAGCGGTTTCGAGGCCGATGCCGGCGCTACCGCCAATCACGACGACGGTTTGGCCGAGAAGTGGCGGTTCGCGTTGCAGGAGAGGGGAGCTGGTGGCGGTGCTCATAAATCCTCCATTGGTGGATCATCAGATCCGATGCTGAGTGGCCGACGTAATGCCCGCCAAGGCTTCGCGGGGCTATGGGACGAAGGTCCGATTTTTTCGATCCCACGAAGGATGCTAAAGCCCTTCCCGACCGAGCCTGTGGATCGACAGTGTCATCACCGCCGCGCTCGAGTCGGCTACATGCCGGCGAATAGCTCACTGCTTTTCAAGGGGACTCTGTATGTCACATCATTTCGATACCAAACTGGCGAGGGAAGATCCGAGCCTCAACCTCTGCGACTTCTATCTCTTTGACGGGCCACCGGGCAGGACGGTGATGGCGATGACGGTGAATCCGGATGTGGGATTATCGGCTCCGGATACGCTCCATCCAGAAGGACTCTACGCGTTCCGTTTCGACCTGAACGCAGATGCGAGGGAAGAGGTTACGTTCAAGTTCAGGTTTGGTGAACCACGACACGGAGATGGCAGTGAGCATACTCACATTCAACCGTTTGTGATGCGGAAGGCGACGGGCGACGATGCTCTTCGTGGTGACGCCGGAGAGACTCTGGTTGAGGGTGAAACCGGTTCGGTCGCGACTGATTCGGATCTTCGTGCGTATGTTGGGATTGCTCCAGACCTATTTGCCGCAAATGCTGGATTCCGCACATTTATGACTGCTTTTTATAAAGACTACCGCTACGATGGGGAAGCCCTGCTGCATCAGCAGAACCCCTTTGCGAGGCGGAATGTTACGGCGATTGTGCTGGAAGTGCCGAGCGAACTGATTGGGAAGGGAAAAATCAACGCCTGGGCGACGATCTCCCTCTTTGGCCATGCGCCGGAGGTACAAGTTTCGCGTTGGGGCCTGCCTATGGTCACGCATCTTTTCCTGGACGACCCGAGCAACCAAGAGCTGAAAGAACAATTCAATGCGTCGGTTCCGTCTGAAGATCGAGAGCGCTTCGCGAAGTCGATCGCGGATGTTGCGGAGAAGATGACGACCTATGCCGGTTCGGCGGCGGACCCGCGTGAATACGGGAAGCAGGTCGCTGCACGGCTTTGTCCCGATACTTTGCCTTACGAGCTTGGAACGCCCGCGAGGTTTGACGTGGGCAGTTGCAATGGGCGACCGCTAGGCGATGACGTGTTGGATGTGATGCTGAGCTTGGCAGCTAACAAGTCGCTTGCCGATGGATTGGCTCCGGACCGGGGTCGGATTCGGAAGGAGTTCCCTTATTATGGGGAGCCTTACACGGCGGAGGAGCAGGTGGGTGTGACTCCGATGCATCGTCCGGCTAAGAAGTAGGCGGGAGGCGACGCTTGAGAATGGAGTTGGGAATCAGGGCACTTCCGTGGGCAGCCGGTATTCGAGATCGTAGCTGTGCTTGCCGTCGGCGATGATCGGGCAGGCCGCGAACTGCCGGGTCCGATCAGACTGCCGTTTCTCAGCGACTTTCCGGGAAGCGGACGGTCATGAACGGCTGAAAGGGGTAAAAAGGGTGAGTTCGTCGGCAACCTCGAACCAGGGGGCAGCAGGCGGCCCAATACCAGCCACTGACCGCTGCGAAGCGGACGTTCACGCCCTGCCATTGTGCGGTGCAGGAACTACTGGTCCAAGTTCACGGAGTTTTTTTGCACACAATCTGTTTTGCGCCCAGATCAGCGTTCCGTCGAGGTGGTGACATCGGCGGACCTGACCGATTGTGGTAGCCGAATCGCACGCGTGGGACTCTTAACCTAGGAGGGCGCACATTTCATAGCCGGTGGCTCGCGTTGCGCATCCAGCGAGGGCGGGCCGGATCAGCGGCAGTCCCCCATCAGCGACAGGGGAGGTTCTATGCTTAAGCTTTCACGGTTTGTCCACGTGCAGGGACTGAGAGGGTCGGTGTTGTTCGGCCTGCTGGCAGCCTTGTTCATGCCCCTGCAACTTTTCGCACAGCCGCCGGCGATGCATCATCACTATAAGCTCATTGACATTCGCACGTTCGGCGGGTCCCAGAGTTACACCCCCGTCACCGGACCAGAACTACTTGCGGTGGGGCTGGAACTCAACAACAGCGGCGTGCTCGTGGGCTTTGCGGACACTTCAATTCCTGACCCTATCATGCCTCTTTGTTTCAACGTCGATTGCGATGTTGCTTACGCATTTCAATGGCAAAACGGTGTGATGAGCGATCTCGGTTCACTGCGCCGCGGCTGGAGCAGCGCCCCGATGGCGGTCAGCGCTAACGGGCTGATCGCGGGATACTCTGAAAACGGCGAAATCGATCCACTTCTTTCAGCTCCTCTCTTTCCATTCGACACAGCGGAACTTCGTGCGGTGCTCTGGCAGAACGGCCATATCAAGGACCTCGGAACCTTGCCCGAGGGCGGATATGAGAGCGCAGCCCTTGCAGTCACAGCGCCGGTCAGGTGGTGGGGGCTGCCATGAATACGATTCCCGATGCCAACCCTTTGGCTATCTATTCCGTTTATCCCATCGCCGCCCAGGCGACTCAGACACGAGCCTTCCTATGGGACGGGTCTGTGATGCGGGATTTGGGGACGTTGGGCGGAACCGACGCCGCGGCCCTCGCCATCAACGAGCGCGGACAGGTCATGGGATTGTCCTACAGCAGCACTACGCAACCCAGTGCGTGCAACCCCACGGCCGCCGTCCCTCTGGGCACCTTCATTTGGGATCAAAAGAACGGCATGAGAAATATCGGCACGCTCGGTGGCACTTGCACCATGGGCTCGGCTCTCAACAACCGAGGCCAAGTCGCCGGCGTTTCATGGTTGAAGGGTGACGGCGGTTACGGCCACGCCTTCGTCTGGGAGGACGGTGTCATTCAGGACTTGGGGCCGCTTGATGCGTCTTGCACGCAGGTCTTTGCGCTCAGCGAGTCCGGGCAGGCTGTCGGCGTTTGGTGCCTCCCAACAGGTTACCACGCCGCTCTGTGGACGAAGGTTGGGCAGAGCTGGCAGATCACTGATCTTGGCACCACTGACAACGATCCATGCAGCAATGCGTTCGATATCAATGCGCGTGGCCAGATCGTCGGTGGTTCGCAGTCGCTTGCCGAGTGTCCGGGCGAAGGAGATTCGACGACTGCTTTCTTGTGGGAGAACGGCTCGATCGTCGACCTGAATACGCTGATACCGCCGGGTTCCGCTTTGTATCTCGTAGAGGGCAATATCATCAATGATAAAGGCGAGATCGCCGGCAACGGAGTGGATGCGAGAGGGAACAATCACACATTCCTGCTGATTCCGTGCGACGAGAACCATCCCGACGTCGAAGGCTGTGACTATAGTCAGGTCGACGCGGCCACGGCGGCTGCACGGTATCGGCCGAGCTTTGCGATCGCCCCAGCAGTAGTGAGCCGGGCCGGGCGGGCACCGGCCAACGCGATGGCGCGAGTTCGATCCTTGATGGCGAGGCCCACTCGCTGATCCGGGCAAGCGCAACGGTCATGGATTCAGTCCCGCATTTCAGAAAGCGGCGTGCGTCGAGGCTGCAGCAGTGCTGTCGCCTTAACGCGCGTTAGTGTCCGACACGTTTAGGGGTGGAGGCGTTAAAAGCCAGTGTTTTTAAGGGTTTCACAAGATTTCCAGGTGTTAACGACTTGAACTTCGTAGAGCTAAAACCGCAGGCTCCCGGGATTTCCCCTGGAGACCTCGATGTATGCAGGCAAGCTCGTCTTTGCGCAGGTGATGGAGTTTGCGCCGTGGCACACCTTCCGTCGGTTGGTGGCCAAGTATCGCGCCGACTTCAACGTGCGTACGTTCAGTTGCCTGGATCAGTTCTTGAGCATGTCGTTCGCGCAGATCACCTTTCGCGAGAGCTTGCGGGACATCGAAGCGTGCCTGGAAGCGCACGCGGCCAAGGCGTATCACTTGGGACTGCGTGGCAACTTCACGCGCAGCAACCTGGCCGATGCCAACGAGCGATGCGACTGGCGCCTGTACTGCGAGTTTGCCCAAGCGTTGATTCGCATTGCGCGCAAGTTGTACGCCGCGGAACCCTTGGGTCTGGAACTGGAAAACACCGTGTATGCGCTCGACTCCACCACTATCGATCTGTGCCTGACGCTGTTTCCGTGGGCGCCGTTTCGCTCCGCCAAGGCAGCGATCAAGCTGCATACGCTGTTGGATTTGCGGGGCGCAATCCCCAGTTTTATCCACATTTCCGACGGCAAATGGCACGACGTCAATGTGCTCGACGTGCTGATCCCCGAAGCCGGCGCGTTCTATGTGATGGATCGGGGATATCTGGATTTTGCGCGACTCTCAAGCAGCATCTGCGGATCAAGCGCTTTTTCGGTACCTCGGAGAACGCCGTGAAGAGCCAAGTGTGGATCGCCGTCGCCACCTATGTGCTGGTGGCGATCGCCCGAAAGCGGCTGAAAGTCGAGTTGTCGCTGATGTTGCAAGTTTTGAGCGTGACGCCTTTTGAGAAAATCCCTTTATTTCAGCTGTTTTCTGACATCGCGGAGGATCCAAATATGCCGCACGATCCCAACCAATTGAATTTACTATGAAACGTGTCGGACACTAGTGAAGATGTCCAAAACCGCGGAATATGCTCTGGGATAAGGGCCATCATGCATTGAGGCTTTCGGCTGAAAACACCGTCCCGGCATCGTAGTACCGTGGAATCGCGGCAGAGAAATCCGCCGGCCGTCGCGCGCGTATGCGCGAGTGGACAGAAATTGCTGAAATATTGGACATACACTTCTGACGTCGACAGTACCGCTCGCAGCTGGTAGATCTGTACTTCCCGACGATCAGTTTCCACCATGGGCGAAGGCTACCCTTGTGCACCGCACACCCCCAACAATAAGATGCTCTCCTAGCTGCGGCGCTCGCGTATGATCATGTCGTAGGCTTGACCGCCTCCTCGGAGAATTTGGTCGACTCCGAACTTGACACTTGTTTCAGTTCCACGAGGGCGGCATTCTTTCCGAGCTACGCTCGTCTGCTTCCGACCGACCAAAAGCGGGACAAGGTTCAATGGCAGCACCTCGACACGAAATCGCGCTGATTGTGGGTGCGGGTCCTGGACTCAGCGCCTCTCTCACGCGGCTCTTTTTCCGCGACGGCATGCGCGTCGCCGTCGCGGCTCGCAATACCGAAAAGCTCGCGCCCCTATGCGCAGAGACCGGCGCGCAGTCTTTCGCATGTAACGTCGTCGACCCCGATCAGGTGGCGCGCCTCTTTGAGGAGGTAGAAGGCCGACTAGGCGTTCCGGACGTCGTTGTCTATAACGCGAGTGGGAGACCACTGCGCGGCCCCCTGGTCGAACTGGTTCCGGCGGAGGTCGAACATGCTCTTGGCGTGAGCGCCTTCGGAGGATTCCTGGTGGCTCAGCAGGCCGCGCGACGCATGCTCCGAAAGGGATACGGCGCGATCCTGTTCACGGGCGCATCCGCAAGCGTAAAGGGCTACGCGCAGTCAGCACCCTTCGCGATGGGCAAGTTCGCTCTTCGTGGACTTGCGCAGAGCATGGCCCGCGAACTCGCGCCGCAGGGCATTCACGTCGCACATTTTGTGATCGACGGCGCGATCCGAAATCCGGGCAGAACCGAAGCGCCGGACAAGCCCGACTCGATGCTCGATCCGGATGCCATTGCAGAGACCTATCTCCACGCCCTTCGACAGCCTCGCAGCGCCTGGACGTGGGAGATAGAGCTTAGGCCGTGGGTGGAGAGATTCTGACCGCGCAGACTTGCTCAGTCTTCCCCGCTTACCACCACTCGCGTCGCTTGAACCATAGGATCGGCAGTCGTAGGGATAGCCCCAACGCCACCCCAACTAACGCGCTAGACCGAAGTTCCCCGCCATATTGATCCCTGCGTAGTCAGCAGATCCCTATTTTTTCCTTGTTTGAGGTTCGAACTGAGCCAATTGTTGGTTTCAATTTGTAGTCACTAAATAGTTGACAATTCGTGACGAATCTGCTAGTTTTCATCTGATGTCAGAACGTGGAGGCGCCGTGCATGTCGTCACCACACGGCGCCGCTACAAAGGCCGTGTGTATGCCACGCATCTGCTCCGGCGCAGCTACCGAGAGGATGGGCGCGTCAAGAACGAAACCCTCGGTAACCTCTCGCACCTGCCGGAGTCATTGATTGAGGTAGTGCGCCGCGCTCTGCGCGGGGAGACCTTCGTGCCAGTGACGGCACGGCTCGAGGTACTCGGCTCGCGCCCACACGGCCATGTCCACGCGGTGCGTATGGCGATGGAACGACTCAAGATTGAGTCACTGATTGGCTCGCGGGCGAGCCCAGAACGAGAGCGGATCTGCGCGCTCATTGCCGCCCGTGTGCTCGCCCCCCACACCAAGCTCGCCACCACCCGTTGGTGGCACACCACAACGCTCGCCGAGGAGTTCGGCGTGAGCGGCGCTGATGAGGATGATCTATATGCGGCGATGGACTGGCTGCTGGAGCATCAGCCCATCATCGAGCGCAAGCTCGCCGCGCGGCACTTCGCTGAAGGGGCCCTCGCGCTCTATGACCTGTCCTCGAGCTACTTCGAGGGCACGCACTGTACGCTGGGGCGTATCGGCTACAACCGCGACGGCAAGAAGAATAAGTTGCAGGTCAACTATGGGCTCTTGACCACCCGATTGGGGTGCCCGATCTCGGTGTCGGTGTATGAGGGCAATACGGCGGATGTGAAGACTTTGATGCCGCAGGTCGCAAAGCTCCAAGAGTCTTTTGGCCTCGAGCGCGTGGTGCTCGTCGGGGATCGGGGCATGATCTCGCACAAGGCCATTGGCGAGCTCAAAGCGATGGAGGGGATGGCCTGGATCACGGCCTTGAAGAGCAGCCAGATCCGCGCGCTCGTCGAAGCTGGTGCGCTGCAGCTGGGGCTCTTTGATGAACGCAATCTCTTTGAGATCGCTCATCCGGCCTATCCGGGCGAGCGGCTCATTGCGTGTCGCAACCCCGAGCTTGCCAAACTCCGAGGTCACAAGCGCCGCGCGCTTCTACAGGCGACCACGCTCGAACTCGATAAGATCCGCGAGCGGGTCGAGCGCGGTGCGCTCAAGGGTGCTGCCACGATCGGCGTGAAGCTCGGCCGCGTGCTGGACAAGTACAAAGTTGGTAAGCACTTTGAACTCAACATCACCGACACCGCAGTCAAGTATCAAATCCTCGAGGCGCAAGTCGCCGCCGAGGCGGCGCTCGATGGGATCTACGTCATTCGCACGGGGCTTGCCAAGAAACACATGTCGGCGCCCGAGGCGGTGCGCAGTTACAAGGCGCTCGCCCAAGTCGAGCGTGCGTTCCGCTCCTTGAAGACCGTGGACTTGAAAATCCGCCCGATCCACCATTGGCTTGAGAGCCGAGTGCGCGCGCACATCTTCCTGTGCATGCTCGCCTACTACGTCGAGTGGCATCTGATCGAAGCGTGGCGACCGCTGCTGTTTGCCGACGAGGATCAGGCCGCCAAGGCCACCCGTGATCCGGTCGCACCGGCCCAGCGCTCTGCTGCCGCGCTCGAGAAAGTCCGCACCCACTCTCGCAGCGATGGCGAGCCCGTGCACAGCGTGCGCACCTTGTTCGCCGAACTCGCCACGCTCGTGCGCAACACCTGCCGCGCGCCCGAGCATCCAGCGACCTTCGATATCCTCACGACGCCCACGCCTCTTCAGCGCCGCGCCTTCGAACTCGTCGAACAGATCAGCACGTAGTCAGAAACCAAACACCTCAAATCAACGCATGTCCCTGTTAGGCATCGAAATTACTGACCGCAACGCGGGGGAACTTCGGGCTAGACCGAAGTTCTTCCCGCGTTTTCCGAACTGAGGTTGCTGAGGAGCCTTGAATTTCAGGGTTTTGGTGATGATTGTGGTCCGCAAAAATTCGGTCAGGCAGCAGCAGACGCGAGAGAGTACTCGTGATGCAGGCCACCGAGGATCGACTTGGCGAGGACCGCATACGCTTCACCGCGACGATGGCGTGTACGAGCCCTTTGTCGGTTACAGATTGCGGGCGGGGGATCGGGAACACCTGGACCCAGTGACATGTGCGGACGGCCGGCGTTGTAGTGCTGAACCCACGATCTCATTAGCGAGCGCAGGTGGGACTCGGATAGCGGAATCAGCCAATCCAAACATTCACGCCGAAGGGTACCGATGACCCGTTCGCAAATCGAATTCGCCTTTGGGCAGCGCGGCGGGGATTTCAGCACTCTCACACCGAGCTTGCGAATGGATTCATCCAGGTGCGCGGCAAAGATGCAGTCGCGATCATGGAGCAAGTATTCATAGCGACTCTCGAATCCGATGGCATCTCGCAATTGCTGCAGTGTCCAGGCAGCGCTCGGATGTGCGGTGACATTGTAAGAAATGACACGGCGGCTATGGTGCTCGATCACGACGAACACGTACAGCAATCGGAATGTCGCCGTGACCACAACAAGGAAGTCGCAGGCAACGATTCCCTGGGCGTGCAGGTGTAAGAATGTGGACCAACGAAGGCTGCCCCGCGGACGCCCTGGCGCACGACGGGGCATGTACTTTCTGACCGTGCGAGGGGACACGTGAATGTGGAGCTTCAGCAGCAGCTCATTCGCGATGCGTTCTTCACCCCAAGTCGGGTTCTCGTTCGCCATGCGGCGGATCAGGCCCTGAAGCTGCCGGGGAATTGGTGGTCTGCCCGGCCGGGATTTCAGACGCCAGAAGAGCCTCCAGCCCGTGCGAAGCCAACGGATCATGGTCTCGGGGCGCACGACGACCAGAGCGTCTCGCCAGTTGCAGAACCGTGACAGGAACGCCAACCGTATTCGCATGACGGCATCGATGCGTCGGGGTTTGATTCCGCGCTCGACGTACAGGGTGAGCTGGCGACGCAGGAAAAGATTCTCAGCTTCGATCGACTTCATTGAGCGAAACGCCAACCGTAGCCACCGAAGCAGGTCGCCGATTACCGAGATCAGAACCCCGAACACTGTCCCCATTGATCAATCATGCCACAATGGGCAGCATCGAGAATTGGACAGTCGAATAGATTGCCGATCGAATAAATGCGGAGGACAGGGGTGAGTGACATCGGTCATGGACTGGTTTCGGTCGATGGCCGTGGTGCGGAAGCTGCAGCCGATTGGGGCAACGTGAAGTCTCCGGAATCCTATGTCGGCTATGAGCGTACCGAGAACTTCGTGTCTCGCGACGGAGCAATATTGGACAAGCCTCACATCTATAAGGCTCCCGCGCAGTTGAGACTCAATCATTGGGCCCTTTCGGGTGATTGGACGATAGGGAAACAAGCCGTCGTACTCAACAAGGCCGAGGGGCGGATCGCTTACCGCTTTCATGCCCGCGACCTCAATCTCATCTTGGGTCCATCGGCGCGCGGAACTTCGGTGCGCTTTCGCGTGCTGATCGATGGACAGCCGCCAGGCGCCGCTCACGGAGTTGACGTCGATGGGCAAGGCAATGGCACGGTTACCAAATCGCGGCTGTATCAGCTAGTCCGACAACCAATGCCCATCGCGGAGCGACTCTTCGAGATCGAATTTCTCGATACAGGCGTTGCGGCGTATGATTTCACGTTCGGCTAATTCGTGGAGCGCAGTCCGGTGCGCGCCGCCAACATGTGGCAAGGAGTCACCCTTGGGCGATGAACTCGAAAACCGCCGCAGCCAGCTTCGAGCCAAACTTCCCATCCGGCGGGTTGTTCAACCAGCAGATGTCGCCGCACTAGCGTACACATCATGACCAACCCTGTCCTTACGGGGGCAACTTACGACGTCGACGGCGGCCAGCAGTTGGTCGCTGCCTAGCCGAGGAAGTCCGGCGTGTCCGTAAGGAGATTCCGATGAAGAGCAAAAGCAAGCTGACAATCGCGACTTTCGCGGTAGCTCTCAGCGTCGTGGGCGCAATAGCCTGGTCCGCACAGGACAAGTGCAGCCTGCGAGTGCCGAATGGGCTCGCTCTCTCGGAATTCAGGGGATACGAAAACTGGCAGGTGGTCGCCGTCAATCAGACCAAAGACCTGCTCAAGGCGATGGTCGCCAGCCCCACGATGATCGACGCCTATCGGGCCGGCATTTCCGGCAACGGCAAGCCGTTCCCCGACGGCTCCAAGATCGCGAATATCGGGTGCAAGCCGAAACCGGCTGAGGCGGTCAACCGACCCGCATGGGTTGAAGAAATTGGGTCTCACTCTGGTACGAGTGAAACCCCGTGATTGTCACGACCTTTCCCAGAGCTGTGCGGGTCATCGAGCATACTTTGATACCGTTGAAAGACGGTACGACGCTGGCGGCTCGCATCTGGTTGCCGGAGGACGCCGAACGGAATCCGGTTCCTGCAATCCTGGAGTATCTCCCGTATCGCAAGCGCGACGGGACTTACGAGCGAGACGTGCTGACTCATCCCTATCTCGCAGGTCACGGCTACGCGGGCGTGCGCGTCGACATTCGAGGTTGCGGTGAATCGACCGGCTTGCTGTTCGACGAGTACGCCAAGCAGGAACAAGACGATGGCGTGGAACTGATCGCATGGCTGGCGGCACAACCTTGGTGCAATGGCGCCGTTGGAATGATGGGAATCTCTTGGGGTGGGTTCAATGGACTTCAGATTGCGGCGCGCCGTCCCCCGGCACTCAGGGCAATCGTAACCATTTGTTCAACCGACGATCGGTATGCTGACGACGCGCATTACATGGGCGGCACGCTTCTTGCCACCGCTGGACTCGAGTGGGCCTTTTTCTTTTTCGGCTTGATGTGCCTTCCGCCCGATCCGGCGCTGGTCGGCGATAGCTGGCGAGCGTTGTGGTTGGATCGCCTGCAGAACGTGCCGCTGTTCTTGGAGAATTGGCTGCAGCACCAACGACGCGACGCGTATTGGAAGCACGGATCGGTATGCGAGGACTACGCAGCGATCCAATGCCCGGTCTATGCCGTCGGTGGTTGGACCGATGGTTATAAGAATGCAATCCCGCGGCTTCTCGAGCGACTGAAGGTGCCCCGCAAGGGCCTCATCGGGCCATGGGCACACGCCTATCCGCACTTTGCACTTCCCGGACCTCAGATCGGGTTCCTCCAAGAAATCCTGCGTTGGTGGGATTATTGGCTGAAGGGCGTCGATACGGGCGTGATGGATGAGCCTATGCTGCGTGCGTGGATGACGGAAAGTGTGAAACCGGCCACCCACCACGACACGTTGCCGGGCCGCTGGATAGCAGAACTTTCGTGGCCACCGCCGGGAATAATGCTGCGGCGGCTGTTTTTGACCGATGAGGGTCTGCGGGAAGCCGCGGCGCCATTGACGGCTCGCGCCGTATGCTCGCCGCAGACGGTCGGTAAGTGTGCAGGCGACTGGGTTCCATTCGGTCGTGGGCACGATCAGGCAAGCGACCAGCAAGAAGATGACATGCGCTCCTTGGTTTTCGAGACGACGCCACTCGATGAGCCGATTGAGATCCTTGGCGCTCCGATCGTAACGCTCGATGTCGCGTCCGACCGGTCGATTGCGAATCTAGTAGTTCGGTTATGCGATGTGCACCCGTCCGGTGAATCGCTGCGTGTCAGTTATGGTGTACTCAACCTCACTCATCGCGGGGGCCACGAACAGCCCGCCCTGCTGGCGATAGGTGAACGCTACCGAGTGCGCATCCAGCTCGATGATGCGGGCTCGGTATTTCCGCCGGGCCACAAGGTGAGGCTTGCAATATCTACGGCATACTGGCCGATGATCTGGCCCGGTCCGGAGACGGCGACTGTGCGGATCTTTGCTGGCACGCTCGATCTGCCGCAACGCTCGCCTAACGTCGCAGACGCCAGGCTCTCGCCTTTTCCTGAACCGGAGACGGCATCACCCGAGAAGCCAACCATCTTTCGCCGCGATGGCGTGCGGATTGAACACATCGACCGCATTGGTCTGGAATTGGGCACACAGTACAAGTCGGAGTATCACGTCGAGGAGAATGACCCGCTCAGCGCCGTTGCCGAACTGCGCAATACCCAGACTCTGTCGCGAAACGAATGGCACATCCGGGTCGAGACGCAGCTGCGGCTGTCATCCACGGGCAATGCCTTCCTGCTGCAGGGAAGTTTGCGCGCCTGGGAGGGCGCGAACGAAGTGTGTCGTCGCGACTGGGATCGCTCTATTGCCCGAGATTCCTTATGATCGATATGAATTGCATGTTTGATGTAGTGCATGAGTCTAACGACAAAAAAACAGGGAGCGAGGGTAGCGTTATGATAAACGACATCAACGATGAGCTCATTCTTGCGGCCCGCCTTCTTTTCGCGTGTCCCGGGCCACAGGGCGCAAACTACCACTTTACCAGCGCGCTGGCCGTCTCACTGCTCATGGCGCTGGCGCCACAGCTACAGCCGTTGGTGGTAGGCGCCGCAAATCGGTCCACGGTAACCTAGCAGCTGGTCGCGCTCGCGTACAAGCGTTGAAAGCTTGGCTAGCTAGCGGCACGCTCCCTCGCCTCTCTGAGACTCGATGCACAGGAGACCCGCCATGCCGGATAATGCATTGACATCTGAAATGCTGCACAAGATAAACGCCTACTGGCGCGCAGCCAATTATCTATCCGTGGGCCAGATTTACATTTACGACAACCCACTACTGAGACGACCGCTGAACCTGGCGGATGTAAAACACATGCTGCTGGGACACTGGGGCACGACGCCCGGGCAGAACTTCATCTACGTGCATCTGAACCGCATCATCAAGAAATACGATCTCAACATGATTTACGTCTCCGGACCCGGGCATGGCGGCCCGGCAATCGTCGGCAACACGTATCTCGAGGGAACGTACAGCGAGATCTATCCCGACATCTCGCAGGATGAGGCTGGGCTGCGCAAGCTCTTCGTTCAATTCTCCTTTCCGGGCGGCATTCCGAGTCACGTCTCGCCCGAATGCCCCGGCTCTATCCACGAGGGCGGCGAACTCGGCTACTCGCTGAGTCATTCATTCGGGGCGGTGCTCGACAATCCAGACCTCGTGGTGGCGTGCGTGGTGGGCGATGGCGAAGCGGAGACTGGCCCGCTGGCAACGGCCTGGCATTCCAATAAGTTTCTCAATGTGTCCACGGACGGTGTGGTGCTACCGATCCTGCACTTAAACGGCTACAAGATCTCCAACCCGACCGTCCTTGCCCGCATCACGCGCGACGAATTGGATCAGTTGCTACGCGGCTACGGCTGGACACCCTACTTCGTCGAGGGGCATGAGCCCGAACCGATGCATCAGGCCATGGCGGGCACGCTCGATACGGTCGTGGAACACATCAAGAGAATTCAGCACGACGCCCGCGTCCTCGGTCGACTCGAGCGGCCAAGCTGGCCGATGATCGTGCTGAACTCGCCCAAGGGATGGACAGGACCGAAAATCGTGGATGGTCTGCAAATCGAGGGCACCTTTCGCGCGCACCAAGTACCGCTGTCCGATCCGGCGACCCATCCCGAGCACCTCAAGCTGTTGGAAGATTGGCTCAGAAGCTACCACCCCGAAGAGTTGTTCGACGAGAGCGGCCGGCTCAAGGCAGAACTGGCTGAGCTTGCACCCAAGGGTGAGCGCCGGATGGGCGCCAATCCTCACGCCAACGGCGGCATATTCCTGCGCGATTTGCGGATGCCCGATTTTCGGGAGTACGCCGAGTCGGTGCCTCGGCCAGGTGCTACAGGCATCGGCGATACGCACGTCCTCGGACGCTTTCTGCGTGACGTCGTAAAACTGAATAGTGAGCGGTGCAACTTCCGCGTGTTCGGCCCCGATGAGACGCTGTCCAACGGGCTGGAGGCTCTCTTTGAGGTAACGCAACGTCAATGGAAGGGTATCACCGAGCCGAATGACGAATTCCTCGCGCCCTACGGGCGCGTCATGGAGATGCTCAGCGAGCATCAGTGCGAGGGCTGGCTCGAGGGCTACCTGCTCACCGGAAGGCACGGTTTGTTCAACTGCTATGAGGCGTTCATCCACATTGTCGATTCGATGTTCAATCAGCACGCGAAATGGCTGAAGGTCACCGCGCAGCTGCCGTGGCGCCGCAAACTCTCGTCGCTGAACTATCTACTGTCCTCGCATGTCTGGCGCCAGGACCATAACGGCTTCACCCACCAGGATCCGGGCTTCATCGACCACGTCGTGAACAAGAAGGCCGAAGTCGTGCGAGTCTACCTGCCTCCCGATGCCAACTGCCTACTGTCCGTGATGGACCACTGCCTTCGCAGCCGCCACTATGTGAATGTCGTCGTCGCCGGCAAGCACCCGGCGCCGCAGTGGTTGACGATGGAGGCGGCCGTCGAGCACTGCACGCGTGGCGTCGGTATCTGGCAGTGGGCCAGCAACGACGAGAACGCGGAACCGGACGTGGTCATGGCTTGCTGTGGCGATGTGCCGACCCTCGAGACCCTGGCCGCTGTGTCGATCATGCGTGAGCATCTGCCCGAGCTAAAAATTCGCATGGTCAACGTCGTTGACCTCATGAAGCTGCAGCCGCAGAGCGAGCATCCGCACGGCTTGAGCGACCTGGACTTCGACCAGATCTTCACCCGCGATAAGCACGTGATCTTCGCCTTCCATGGCTACCCGTGGCTGATCCACCGCCTGACCTATCGGCGCATCAATAACGAAAATATTCATGTCCGGGGCTACAAAGAAGAAGGCACGATCACGACCCCCTTTGACATGACGGTATTGAACGACCTGGATCGCTTCCATCTGGTTATGGACGCGATCGATCGTTTGCCGCAGACGGGCGATAAGGGCGTCTATCTGAAACAGCAGTTCGAAGACAAGCTTGTTGAACACAAGCAATATATCCGCCTGCATGGCCAGGACATGCCAGAGATACGCAACTGGACATGGAAGGGAGCCGCATAATCGACCGGCGACTAATGGTCTATTCTGTTGAAAGTGCGCCAGGCGAAGCCTGGAGGAGTTGGAAGTCATCTGAAGGAGAACGCGACTGAAAACTCCTGTTGGAACCCAGCAGGGGAGGCGATCTGGCCGAAGTCACAGCAACGCGTAGTCTGCGCCGCTTCTACGATGATTTTCGGTCGTCGCAAAATTTCTCGAGTCTCTTTGGCAACATGCGCGACGCGTTCCCTTCCTTGACTCTTGTCATTGGGAAAGGCGTCAATGTCTACGAATCCGCCCTTACGTATTGCTTTACCGAATGACGCCATGCCTACACAGAGTCGGCGGCAAAGGAACGCCTTGTTGATCAATAAGAAGTAGTCGACATGAATATCCCAAACTACGTCTGTGCCATCGTTACCGCAGTTGAAATCGTTGATTCCATCTCTTCCCTCTGAACCTTATTCCAACATATTGGCCAATACCATCGTCCAATAGAACCGACGCTACGTCGTCTGGTTTAATGTTGCCGGCTGCCTATCGACCTTCGCTTTCTCAAACAAGGAGCCGTCCATGACCTTCTGGAAACCGAAGTACCCGCCGAGATGCGAAAAGCTTGTCTCTTTGCAAAGTCGATCCCCTGGGGGAGCCCTGTCCCCATCGACCTTGTCGGTGATGCAATCGCTGATTGGCAGATGCCGATTTTTTGCCTGCACGTTGGTCGGAACCATCGCCGTATTGATTCCCGCAATTGTTGCTCACGCCGAAGCGTCACTGCCGTCCTCGGCAGGTGCAGAAACGACGTCGTCGGCGGTCTCAACTGCTACCTCTCCCGCGACCCCAGGTGGCACCTTGGTGATCGACGCCGCCGCCGGGGCGCAGCCGAGCGGCGATACGTCGATCCGGCCCTTCAAGTTTCATGCATCCGATGAGGCGCTCGCGGACCTGCATCGGCGGATTGTCGCGACGAGGTGGCCTTCGCCGGAGCTAGTAACGGATGCATCGCAGGGCGTGCAGCTCGCGACGATGCGCGAGCTCGCGCGCTATTGGCAGACCGATTACGATTGGCGCAAGTTCGAGGCGCGGCTTAACACCTTACCCCAATTCATGACGACAATCGACGGGGTGGATATTCATTTCATCCACGTTCGTTCGAAACATCCTAATGCGTTGCCGGTGATCGTCACCCATGGGTGGCCCGGCTCGATCATCGAGCAGTTGAAGATCATCGAGCCGCTGACCAACCCAACGGCACATGGCGGGAGCGCATCGGATGCGTTCGACGTTGTGATTCCGTCATTGCCGGGCCATGGGTTTTCAGGGAAGCCCACCGCTCTCGGTTGGGATCCTATTCGCATCGCACGTGCCTGGATCGTGCTGATGAATCGCTTAGGCTACACGCGATATGTGGCGCAAGGCGGCGATTGGGGTAATGCAGTCACCGAGCAGATGGCCCTGCTGAAGCCTCCGGGCTTGATCGGCATTCACACCAACATGCCCGCCACGATCCCCGACGACATTGCCAAGGCGCTCGCCGCAGGAGGCCCACCACCGTCCGGCCTCTCGGCCGACGAGAGGTATGCATACGAGCAGCTCGACTTTTTCTACAAGCACGGTCTGGGCTACGCCGAGGAGATGGCGGGCCGTCCTCAGACGCTGTACGCGCTCGAGGATTCGCCGGTCGGCCTCGCCGCCTGGATGCTCGACCACGACGCGCGCAGTTACGCGCTCATCGCACGCGTCTTTGCCGGTCAGCCCGAGGGGCTTACGCGAGACGACATCCTCGATAACGTCACGCTCTACTGGCTGACGAAGACTGCGGTTTCATCAGCTCGTCTCTACTGGGAGAGCAAGCTGCCCTTTTTCGCCCCGAAAGGGGTCGCCATTCCCGTGGCAGTCAGCGCCTTCCCTGACGAGATCTACACAGCCCCGCGGAGTTGGACACAAGAGGCCTATCCTAAGCTCATTTATTACAACCGGCTCCCTAAAGGCGGGCACTTCGCGGCCTGGGAGCAGCCGCAAGCCTTTTCAGAAGAGCTGCGAGCGGGGTTCAGATCACTGCGTTAGTTGCACTGGTGGGTAGTCCCATACGTGTAAGAGTGCAGGCACCGCGATAACGGCGTACAGTCGGCATGGAGACTAGCTATAGCTAGCGACTGGCGCCGTTACCGAGGTGGAGTAGAGGTTGAGACGAATTTCGGGAGTGCACCGGGAAGAGGTGACGTAGCCGGCTCTCAGATCCTCATCCGCGGATCGGAGAGCAGGGAAAACAAAAAGAGCCCGGTGAGCGTATAGAGGAAAATCCAACAGTACACGGACTCGCGGACACGCCGGCTGTTCTCCGACTTGGGAAACAACACGACACAGCAGAAGGGGCCAATCCCGCCTTATTATTAGGTTGGTCGGCTTTGCGGCTTAACAAACATTTGAGGACCGGCGAGCTTGTCTCCAGTCTAAGCGTCGGCGCGGAACCCGTCATTTGCCTCCCCTGGAGCGCCAATTGTCTTTAGTCTGCGTGAGAAGGCGTCCTGCGGGACGGCAACCGCCTGACTAATGTCGCTCAGATAGTCAGAATTCGCCGGAGAGGCGGCAAGGCAATTATCAGTGCTTAGAATCGTTCGTATCTCAGCACCACCCCTCAGATTTAGATCGACCGGAGTACGTTGAGCGGCCTCTAACAACCGAAGCCTATCGTCCGCGCTTATGGAACCCTCCAAGAAAATCGTTCGCTCCAAGAGCGCCGTGGTTTCGGGATAGCCAGAGTGATACGACACACTTACTTGAATCCGTCCTAGGGCTAGACCCATCCGATCCGCATGAAGACGAAGAATCATCGCGGTACAGGAGCCGAGCGCGGCACCCATAAGTTCATAAGGGTTGAGGCTTTCAGGGGAAAAAGGCCGACGCGAGTCGGCGATAACCAAAGAGGTGTTCCCCACGTAACCCAGCAGCTGAAGAGGCTCCATGCCGGTCTCAGTGATAAGCACGCTCCTACCAGCAACCGCGGAATCGAACGGGTCCGAACGCATGACTAAGATCCTCGGCTATCGTAGTCGATTCAGTAAACCAGGGGCGCACAGCCGAATCAATTGCACTATGGTATTAGCCAAACCTGCCATCGACGCCGCGTGGCGATTCCTCTCCCTTCCACGACGAGTCGACGGCGAGCCGGCTTCTGTGCCGCTTCCAAAATGCAAGAGCAACTCCAAGCTAGCCAGGCGAATTTCATACTAACCCCGATCGCAACAGACATCGAGCGGGCGCGCGCCAGTTCACCAATACCATCGTGCAATACCACGAGCGGGGATCCCTGTGGTCTCATACCCGAGAGATTTCCTAATCAGCGAGGCTAGGGATGAGAACCTTATCGATCGTGCTTGCTGTGCTTGGCATAGCCCTGACACCGCTGGCTGTCGCCGGCGTAAAGAATGTAGTCCTCGTGCACGGGGCGTTCGCCGATGGCTCCGGCTGGAGGCCGGTCGCGACCATCCTGGAACACGACGGCTACAGCGTGTACGTTGTTCAGGAGCCGTTGACGTCGTGGGATGCCGACCTTGCGGCTACGCGCAGCGTCCTGGATCGCGCGGGTCCGTGTGTACTGGTGGGCCATAGCTGGGCTGGAATGATCATCACTGAAGTGGGTGACCGGCCGTCGGTCCGCAGTCTGGTGTACGTGGCCGCGTTTGAGCCGGACGTCGGCGAGACTGCGGGCGCGTTGCAGGGGAAGAATCCGCCTGCCGGCGGGCAGAGCGTCGTTCCCGCCGGCGCCGGATTCGTTTACGTGAATCCCGAGGCATTTGCCAGGGACTTTGCCGGGGGCGTACCGAAGGCCACGGCCCATTTCATGGCGATCTCACAGGTGCCGATCGCCGCTGCTTCCTTCGATGCTAAGGTGACGGTTGCGGCGTGGTCGAAAAAGCCGAGCTTCGCGGTAATTCCTCAGCAGGACCGCCAGATCAATCCCGAGCTGGAACGATTCATGGCCGGCAGAGCCAAGTCCGAGACGCTCGAGCTCGCCGGAAGCCACCCAATATTTCTCCTACACCCCAAGGAGGTTGCGGCAGTCATCGAAAAAGCGGCCCAGACGGCGAAATGATGAGGCGCTTTCGGACACCATCGGTGCTGACCTCTTTGTCGAAAATACAACCAATACCTTGGTGTCATTGCCTATCCTTGCCGCGCATGGTGTGGTTAGTGCCTCGCATCGGATGATGCCTACCTTCGGGTTTTTAGGATTAGGTTTTTATCATTCGCTCAATGGGGCATCATATGAAGGCAACTTCGACAATTGCTCAGACGGCCTTACTCCGCATCGACGAGCTGCGGTCATTAACTCATATTCACCCAAGCCGCGGCGGTGCCGTGTCCGACTTTTCCGTGACCAGTTGTTATCCACGGGCCCGCGAAAATAGCATCACCAGCATGGTGCGCCCGGGGCGAGCGCGGACGTGTTATTCACCCTAGGAGACGGAAAGTGGACCGCAAACAAGTGACAAGCAAATCGAAGCCCAATGTTCTGGTGAAGACCCGGATGACCGGTAAGCTGCAGGGCGAGGGAGACTACGAGGCGGCGCGCCGATACGACGGCGCGGTGCGCAAGTTCGTGCGCGGTGCAGACATTGAGCGTGCTGCGCGCGCCGCAGCGCCTCGGAACAAGCACGAGGTGGAGGAGATGGCTCGTGCCGAGGCCATCGGCCGCCAGGGCGAGCCGCGGAAGGCGGAATTGTTTCTGGCTGACATAAAAACCATCCGCCGCCGGGCACGCACACAACTCAAAGCAGGCGCAGTCACCGACAATTACCAGGGGGACGTGAAGCACGCGGTCGAACTGTTGAACCATGCCGTAGCGACGGAAATCGTCTGTGTCCTTCGTTACAAGTACCACGCCGTGGTCGCAACAGGTATCTCGAGCGATGCGGTGAAGGCAGAATTTTCCCAACATGCTAAGGAGGAGGAAGAACACCTGGAGATGCTCTGCGAACGCATTAACCAGCTGGGTGGTAAGCCCAACATGAATCCCGAAGGGCTACTGTCACGAGCAGCATCGCAGTACGTGGAAGGCAAAAACCTCATCGACATGATAAAAGAGAATCTCGTCGCCGAACGTGTAGCCATTGAGACTTATCGCGAGATGGTTCGCTATTTTAACGAAAAGGACCCCACGACCCGAACGATGCTGGAACGGATCCTGGCGCAGGAGGAGGAGCACGCCAACGACATGCATGATTTGCTCGTCCAGCATGAGGGTCGGCCTATTCTAAGGAATTAATGCATTAGCCAACCTCTCCTGTGGAGATGAATCGATACTGCAGCAAATAATTAGCCACGGAGTGATCACGCAACCGAAAACCGTTGCGACATGCATCAAGCCACGTCGTCGGCGCGGCGTGCGTTCAAGAGTTCAAGATTCGCACACATCGCCTGATGGAAGACCACGAGCGCGGACGCAGATCGATTGGACCAAGGTATCGGCGACAGCCGTGTTGAGGTCGGTCGTTTTGGGCGTCGGAGCTCGTTGGCCGCGGTTCATCAGCATTGGATGGATGCCCGTGAATTGCCGGCGCTAAAGGGACGTCGGCGCGATTGTTGGGACTGCTTGTGAATCGAAGTGACCATCAATACCTTCGTTCAATTGCCGCGGATTCTGGGACCTGTTCCCATAAAGAAGGAAGACATTCGGTGGTCTAAAATGACACAGGAGAAAGGAAAATGAAGATATTGATGGTGCTGACTTCACATGATCAACTGGGCAACACCGGTCGAACGACCGGCTTTTGGCTCGAAGAGTTTGCGGCTCCCTACTTTGTATTTCGGGATGCCGGGGTGCAGCTGACGCTTGCCTCACCCAAGGGCGGTCAGCCGCCGATCGATCCAAAGAGCGATCTGCCGGAAAATCAGACCGATTCAATGGCGCGTTTCAAAAAGGATGCGGTTGCGCAAAAAGCGCTTGCCGAGACGGTCAAGCTTGCCGATATGAAGTCGCAGGATTTCGACTCGATTTTCTACGTCGGCGGACACGGACCCATGTGGGACCTCGCCGAAAGTGCAGACTCCATCGCTCTACTCGAGTCATTCTATAATTCGGGGAAGCCAATCGCGTTGGTCTGCCACTCGCCCGGTGTACTTCGGCACGTGAGGTATAACGGCGCCCCGCTTGTGAAAGGAAAGCACGTTACCGGCTTTACCAATGGCGAAGAGGAAGAAATGAAGCTCACCCATGTGGTGCCATTTCTGGTGGAGGATGAACTGATGCAGCTGGGAGCGATCTTCGAGAAGGTCGTCGACTGGGGGCCGTTTCACGTCGTCGATGGACTCCTGATTACAGGGCAGAATCCCGCGTCTTCGACGGGTACTGCGCAAGCTCTAGTAAATCTACTCTCGGTGCAAAAGGCGGCTTGAACAGACATCCTGACCTCGCGGCAGTTTTGCCGCGAGGGCGGATGGAAAGCGCCTTCTATTCTGCGCCTACGGCCGCGGCACCGCCCGAAGGTCGCCGCACGAGCCAGCAAAGCGGGATCACCAACATCACCAACCAGCCGGAGAAATAGAAAAGATCCAGACTGGAGAGCAGATAGCCCTGGCTGATGACTTGTTGCAACACCATGGCCGGGGCGGAGTTTCCGCCGAAGCCGTGAGCGTGGAGTTGCGCCAGTGCGCTCGCGTAGTTGGGATCGTAGACGGACAGCAACTGCACCAGCCGCGACTGATGCAGTGCCTCGCGCCGATCCCAGTAGCGGTTTGCAAACAACTCTGCTCGCTGCAGCGCGGAAATTCGCCATCCCAACGGGCGATCGCTGAGAAATGGCCTTACCCGGCAAAGCCCGCGACTGCTGCCTTCGCGACCTCTACATCTTGATTGACACTTCCCCCGCTTGCTCCGACAGCCCCGATCACCACGCCATCCCGTTTTACGGGAATCCCCCCGCCAAAGATTACGACTCTGGAGTCGTTGGTCGTGTTGAGCCCGAAGCCCTGCTGGCCACTTTGCGTTAAATGTGAGTATTCCGGCGAAGATGACCGTTCATTCCGGTTGAACGTGACCGACTATTCCGGCTGAACATGATCGGTAATTCCGCCGGGTCAGCGCTGTTACGGTTTTCTACACTCCTCGGTCACGATCAGTCAATGTTTTCGGGTTTTTACGCGCTATCACGCCGACTCGGCTGGGGACGATTTTTGTGATGCAAGACCACGCGCGGTCTGCCGCGTCAGCGGCAGAAGCTCCGGATCTTGTGGTCGCAGATCGATGCATCACTTGGCGCCTTTTTTGGTGCGGGCCCTGGCGAACTCCTCCTCGGCCTCGGTCTTTCGGATCGACTCCCTTGCCTCGAGATGGATTCGATGCGACCGATGCAGGATGCGGTCCAAGATCGCGTCCGCAAGCGTCGGGTCACCAATGTAGTCGTGCCAGTCCTCGATCGGTAATTGGCTCGTCACGATGCAGGATTTGGTCCCGACGCGATCGTCGACCAACTCAAGCAGATCGTTTCTTTCTCGGGGTCCGATCGGCGCGATCGCAAAATCGTCAATGATCAAGACGCTGATCTTGGCGATGGTGGCGAGGCGCTTGCGGAAGCTCCCGTCAGCATGGCAGAGGGTGAGCTCTTCGAACAGCCGCGGCGCGCGCACGTACAGTACGCTCAAGCCGTTACGGCAGGCTTGATGCCCCAGAGCGCACGCCAAAAAACTCTTACCACTGCCGGTTGCGCCGTGGATCAAGACGTTCTGATTCGCGCGGATCCAGTCACACGCGGCAAGCGCCGCGATTTGCGAGCGGTCGAGGCCGGTGCGGTCGCGGTAGTTAAGATCTTCAAGCGCCGCGCGTTGCTTAAATTGCGCGAGCTGCTCGAGACGCGTCATGCGGCGGTTCTCCCGGTAGAGGCTTTCGCGATCGAGCAGCAGCGCGAGCCGCTCCTCGAAGGCAAGACCCTGCGCGGCACCGTGGGTCATCTGATCGCTCAACGCGATAGCCATACCGTTGAGCTTCAGTGCGTTCAGTTTATCGAGCGTGGGTTGGATGAGCATGAGTCATTGTCTCCTTCGTCAGTGGTTTTAGTTTCATCAGTCATCGTCGATTCAGATCGGAAGTAAGTCGCACCCCGTACATTGGCGTGGGAACGGCTTGCGGTGGGCGCCACCGTCTGCGCGGCGGGGAACATGTCGGGGTGTTGGTCGAGTTTTGCGACCAGGATCATCTTGATGCGCTTGCCCGTCGGGCAGCCGATGGTAAGCGCACGCCGACACGCGCCCTCCAGACGCTCGTCCCCGTACTCTTTTGACAGGCTGAGCAACCCCAAACACGCGCGGTAGCCTTGCTCCGGGTGGGGTCGGTTGTCGAACTGCCACTGCACGACGGCACGCGTTCCGGGTCCGATCTTCTCGCCCCATTTCAAGAGCCGGCCTGGCGTCCATTTAAGGTGTTTTTGGTGGGATTTCGGCATGTGCTCGGGTAACGTCGTGAACTTGCCGACCTGGTAACTGCGCACGTGCACGGCGACGCGTCCGCCCCTGTGCAAGCACTCGACCGCGGTGTCGGTGTAACGCGCCATCAGGTATTGCCCGACGAGCGCGTGCGGAACGCTGTAGTAATGGCGCTCGACATCGACGTGGTAGTCGATGTTCACCTTCACTTTGGACCACTCGGCATATTCATAGCGCGTGGCGGGCAGCGCTCTCAAGGCCGGTCGGTCGATGGCCTCGAAGACTGAAGCGCGGCAGCCCGGCAGTTTCTTGAACGGCCGACGATTCAGATCCACGAGCAATTCGGCGATCGCGATGTTAAGCTCGGCGAGCGAGAAGAACTGGCGGTTGCGTAAGCGCGCGAGTATCCATCTCTGCACCACAAGCACGCTCATTTCCACGGCAGGTTTGTCTTTTGGGCGCGCCGGTCTCGCGGGTAAAATCGCCGTGCCGTAGTGACGCGCAAAATCCTCGTACGTCGAGGTCGCCTCCGGCTCATAGCGGCACGCGTTCTTGATCGCGCTCTTCAAATTATCCGGAATAAGCAGGGCGGGCGCGCCGTTCATAAATTCCAGTGCTCGGATATTCGAGGCGATCCAGTCCGGCAACGTCTGCGTCCACGTCGCTTCCGCGTAGGCGTACTTCGACGCGCCCATCACCGCGACGAAGATCTGCGCGGCGCGCACCTCGCCGGTGGCCATGTCGATGACGGCGGCGGTGTCGCCGCTGTAATCGATGAACAACTTCTCCCCGGCGCGGTGCACCTGGCGCATCGAGCGCGCGAGGCTGCCTCGGTACCGGTGGTAGTGCTCGCAGTATTGGGTGTATCGGTACGCTCGTTCGCCGTGGGTGGCGCGGTACTCCTCCCACAAGAGCTGCAGCGTCACGCCCTTGCGCTTCAGCTCCTGGTGGACCTGGGCAAAGTCCGGCGCCGCGTAGTGTCCGCGAGGCGCGTTCTGGCGAAACAGCAGGCCCTCGAGCTGCCCTTCGTCCAGGTCGGCCGGTAACGGCCAGCCCAAACCCTTCTGCAGCGCTCGCTGCACGTAATTCGACACGGCGCCCTTGGAGATGCCGGTGGCGGCCGCGATCCGCTCATGACTCAGCTTTGCCTCGAATTTCAGGCGTAGAACATCTTTGATTTTGCGCATGGCACTCCGCTTAGCTGGCATTGGCTTCCCCGATGAAAAATCGGGCAGCTTAGGCCAGAAATTGAAAGCTCAGCGCAAACCCGGCAGGTCATTCCGGCCGAACGTGACCGATGATTCCGGATCGTGACCGGCGATTCCGGTCATGGCCCAAAATCGGTCACCTTCGAGCGGAAATCGCGGTCACGTTCCCCCGGAACGACCGGTCACGTTCCTCCGGAACGGCCGGTCACGTTCAGCCGGAATCGGCGGTCAGGATGACCCGGAATACTCATTAAATGCGAAAGATCCTCGGTCGACATGTCAAACGCCCGCGCGGTCCAGGCTTTGTTGATTGCGATATCCACACTGCCGAGCCATGCACCGTCCATGCGCACGTGTGCTACGAGGCCGCCCCCGGCGTCGGCAACAGCGATGTTGTACGGAATTCCAAGTTCAATCGCTTTCCGTTCGCCCGCCGCAATGATTCGCCGTGCGTCCGTAAGATCCAAAGACAAGGCCGCTCTGCTCATATAAATCTCCAGGTTTGATTTAAGCAGAGCTATGGGAGCACAGAAATGGCCGCTACTCGATTGCACGATGGTATTGGTAGAGCCGATGTGTTGGCCCGGTCCGTGTCGCCGATGAAGCGGATCTTCGTTGGTGCCAGTGGGATCGATACCAACGTGCAATGGCGAGGTTGTCGCGGCGGCCCTAAAATGGCAGCGAACTCTAGCGGTTGCTACAGGAGGCGCCGATGAACGCGACAATGAAGACTAAGCAAGCAACGAACGCAAGGCAGGTACGACTCAATAAGACTTCGCCGACCCTTTGGCGAGTTACATTCGACAATCCACCGTTGAATCTCATGGGCCCCGAATTCGTTGTGGAGTTTGGCGAGATCGTGACGGCCATTGAGAACGACGAGCACCTCAGGGTCGTCGTCTTCGAAAGCGGCGTCGAAGGGTTCTTTTTGAATCATAGCGATTTCACCGTCAAGCTCGAAGAGCTTACCAGCCTGCCGCAAGGACCCACGGGGCTGGAAGCGTGGCCCGACATACTGGTGCGGATTACCCGCGCCCCGGTGGTGTCAATCGCGAAAATTCGTGGGCGGGCGACAGGCAACGGCAGTGAACTTAGTCTGGCTTGTGACATGACTTTCGTCAGCCGGGAAAAAGCACTTCTGTCGCAGTGGGAGGTGGGGGTCGGGATGGTCGCTGGAGGCGGGCCGATGGCGCGCCTACCGCGGCTGATAGGTAGAGCGCGTGCGCTGGAAGTGCTCCTGGGATCCGACGACATTCGAGGGGATCTGGCTGAAGCCTATGGTTACGTAAATAGGTCGCTACCAGATGCTGAACTTGATGGTTTCGTCGATGCGCTTGCGATCCGCATCAGCTCATTCGACAAATGGGCGATCTCTAATACCAAGCGCCTAGTGAACGCCGCGAGTTTGCCGCCAGATGTCGAAATGGCGGCTGGTTGGGATGCTTGCATCGACTCTATCTCGCGTCCGGCAACCCAGGCCAGGATCAAAGCCTTCATGGACCTCGGATTTCACAAGCCCGGAGACGTGGAAAATCGCATCGGGCACTACCTAGAAAAGCTGAACCGTTAAGAGAATGCTGATTAGGAGTTTCAAATGATTCGCAAAGCGACGGCCGTTTGGATCGGCACCGGGCGGGCCGGTTTCGGCGATCTATCTACCGATTCCGGTGTGCTGAAGCGGACCCCCTACTCGTTCCGAACGCGCTTTGAAACCGAGAAGGGCACCAATCCTGAAGAACTCATTGCTGCTGCGCACGCGGGCTGCTTCAGCATGGCGCTCGCAGTTCAGCTGCAGGGCGCGGGTTATACCCCGACCGAACTGAAAACCGAGGCCGCCGTGTCCCTTGAGCCCGAAGGGGCGGGCTTTCGCATTACGCGCTCAGCCCTGACGTTGCGCGCAACAGTGCCGAATCTCACGCAAGCTGTTTTTGACCAGCTGGCTAAGGAATCTGAGTTGAACTGCCCAGTATCAAAGGTTCTAAAAGCCGAGATCACTCTGGATGCTAAGTTGGTGTGAGCGCGTGACTCAATCCGGATCAAGTTTTCAGTCATCTGAGTAAAGGAGTCTCCATGGCAACCGCTGCAACGACCTTGACACCGCTCAATCTGGCGCCGCTTCCCTACCCAGTCGATGCTTTGGAGCCGATAATTTCCGGTCGGACGCTAAACTTTCATCACGATAAGCATCACCGCTCATATGTGGAAGCTTTGAGCAAACTTATCGTAGGTACCGAACTTGCCGATCTGCGTCTCGATCAAATCGTGACCGCCACCGCCGGAAAGCCCGATCGGGTGAGCATCTTCAATAATGCCGCGCAGGCCTGGAATCATGGCTTCTACTGGAATTGCCTCAGACCCAAAGGCGGCGGCGATCCTCCACTAATGTTGAAGGAAAAAATGCAAGCCGCGTTTGGCAGCGTTGAGGCTTGCAAAAAAGAGCTGGTGAACAGTGCCGTGACGCAATTCGGGAGTGGCTGGGCTTGGTTGGTCCTCGAGGAGAGCAATCTTAAAGTCATGAAGACCGGAAATGCGAACGATCCTCTCGCGCAAGGCCTGACGCCGCTGCTGACAATCGACGTGTGGGAGCATGCCTACTACCTCGATTACCAGAATAGACGCGCGGACCATGTTAACGCGGTGGTCGACAAGCTGGCGAATTGGGGGTTTGCGGCAGACAATCTCGAAAAAGCGATGAGCCTTCAGCCATGAATAAACTCGACCTCATGCTTACTGCAAATCCCCTAGAATTTGCGGCGATCTTCGGCGAGGTCACAGGCGATGCGGCAACTCAGGTTGGTGCGGACACCACGGGGTCACGTCGGGCCGGGTCGGAGGTCTCGAGATCGAGATCCACTAGCCGTGGACCCCGAGGTACGCGCGAATCGCGGAGCGTTTCGAATGATAGCGTCGACGCGCCAATAGAACCTTTGGGTTCACGCCGCCAATTTTAGTCGGGTGCGAAAGCGCTCGAGCGATCGGAGCGAATCCTCTTCGCATAACAACAGTGTCAGCAGGGACGCCTCACGCTCGCCCTTAGAAGCGAGTTCATAGTTATCTCGTAGGTCGCGAGCGGGGTCGACGTCGAGTTCCGGCGCCGCCCGTCCCCGACTCCTCGGTCGGCACCTACGCATCGTCGCTTGAGGCGTCGATTCCAAAGGTTCCAATACCATCGTGCAATGGAGCGGCATCCGCACTTCTGATCTCATCTGGTCCTGCGGTACGCGGGGAAATTCCGGCTGGGTTTGGGTGCGTTGAATCTGCTTGTTCGAGTTGACGTATTTATCGCAACCATGAATCGAGGTGACTTATGGATTGGCTAGTGATTGGCACCGCTCTCGCTTTGGTGGGTTCTGGTTGCCTGTTCGGCGCTCGCACGCGGCGACCGATATGCCACGAGCATTACGTGAGCAGGCCGGCTCGCTTTCCGACGAGCGTATGTCCGGCGCGTTCGATGCGCCGATCGGTGACATGGAGCCATCATGAAAGTTAAGGTGTCCGCCTCGCAGGCGCGCTGCTGCATCGTGGTCGCCAACGCTGAGCGGTCAGAACGACTGACTGACGGCTCGCAGCTACTTAATTCCCAAGAAGCGGCCATTGTAAAAAGAGGGTTCTTTCGCCAAGCATCGCTTCGGGCGAGAAGGATCGCATCTCCAGCCGATGTACTCGTGAGCGCGCGAGAAGAGGATCGCAGCGTATGGGCAAGTCCCTTTTGGTTCACGCAACCCACTAACCGCTTTATCTCGGACCACGGAGTACCAACGTCAATATCGACGGCGGCAGGGGTGCTATCAGTAGCCGCGACGGCACCCTCCTGCCTGGTCACGATTCTGCCCAGTGACTTTTGGGTAGCACGGGAATCAGTGCTGGCGGACGCGATCGACAAAGCCTTGATATCGCTGCAACAAATTCCCGGCACGGTTGCGACTCTAGGCATGAGCGATACTCATCCGGGAAGCGACGAGGACTATCTCATCGTGGGTCCGGCAAGTTCCCATATGGGGGCGGCGATTCAGGCAAAAGTGAATCGGCCGGATCCTGCGGCAGCAAGGCAGCTTTCAAGAGAAGGTGCACTGGTTGCATCGGGGATACTGCTCGGTCACGCTCAAGCGTTTGCTGCGCGCATCCATAAGTATTGGTCGCACCTGGCGCGGGAGCTGGCTGATGCCGTGGATCCGCGTCATTCCCCTGAAGCAGAGCATCGATTGTCGGCTGATGCATACGAGCACCTATCGCGCTCGGTCATGAGTTCGATCCGGTTGTCACCTCCCGCATTTCCGATGAGGGCGTTTCGTGTTCAGGGCAGCGGTTGGTGCAGCCGCAAGTGCCTGAACCAAGTGCAGCCCGTGTCAGTGTCCGCCTTGCGTGCGAGCTCTTATGGGCCAAATTGCCGCAGATCCGAATTCCCGAGTTAGAGCGGGCAAAGCTGCACGGCGCTCCGATATGGCGAAGAGTGGTCTTCATCGACTCGTCAAGTGCGCGTTTTCAATGGACATCTCATCTTTTTTCTCCCTGTCGGGCAAACAAAACTGATACCAAAGTTCAATGGATACATCCTAAAGACTGACGCATGGTTTCTAGAGAACATTTTCATGTGAGGTCGGAGCGAGGAGGACGTATGAAAGGCATTCCCTATTTGTTGGGTGCAGTTGTAGCGCTGACCGGCGCGGTGATGTACATGGCGCATGCCGCCGGAGACACCGGTGGAGACGCGGCTCCGATCTTCGGAATCAAGATTCCTGATGGATACCGCGATTGGAAATTGATATCCGTGGCCCACGAAGAGGGCAACAACAACGATCTACGCGCAGTTCTTGGCAACGATGTGGCGATAAAAGCCTATCGGGAAGGAAAGCTTCCGTTTCCGGATGGCGCGATCATTGCGCGACTGGCATGGAGTTATATTCCCTCTGAGGAAAACGACAAGGTCTTTGGCCGTGCTCAATCCTTCGTTGCCGGTGTTCCCATTAACCTTCAGTTGATGGTCAAGGACTCGCGAAAATACTCGGCGACGGGCGGCTGGGGATTCGCTCAATTTAAAGAAGGTAAACCTGCCGACGAGACGTTGCTCAAGACCTGCTTTCCTTGCCACGAGCCTGGCAAAGACCAGGATCTTGTCTTCACTCATTACGCACCCTCACCCTGATACAAGAAGTCGAGATGTGGGTTGCAGTTACAAGGTGTTTGAGTATGACGCCGCGTCGGATGCGTTCAGGCCAGGCACACTGGCGGATAAGCCGCCGCAGGCGAACGACGCCAAGTGCGGATTTGCGCGCCATACGGTGGTCGCTAACAAAATTACATGTTTAGAGCGTACGGGAAAAGATGAGGTAGCTGCCTGTCACTCTACGCCAATCCTAAATGGCGAATGCAAACACGACCGCTTCATGGAGTCTCAGGCCGAGCCGACCGCGTACTCGAGTGCGACGCGCAAGTCCTTCTCGCTGACCGGCTTAAACAAGCACTCAACGGCACCTCGAGCGAGAAGATTCGCGCGGCGGTTTCGATCGGCGTGACCCGTGATGAAGATAATAGGGATGTTCAGTTCACGACGGCTCAGTTCGCACTGCAGTTGCGGTCCCGACATGCCCGGCATCGACACGTCCAATATCAGACACTGAGTGTCAGCGAGCGCATCGGAAGCCAGAAAATCCTCGGCGGAAGCAAATGGCGCGGCAGCAAACCCAAAAGTCCGCAGCAGATCAGGCAGTGACTCGCGTGACGACACATCGTCATCGACCACCGATATCAAGACACGTTCCGGCATATCTCGCATATCAAGCCTGGGGCCTCCGAAGAGAAACTGATCCACTTTTTAGTGGAGATTCCATTTTGACGTTCCTGCTGCCAAGCGGGTCTCCGGAGTTCTACGTACGCACGGAGAACTCCACTTAGGCTGTAATACGTCGCGACCCGGCCAAAGCCGCAAGTCTGCACAGACCATATCGTTGAGCCGCCAACTCCGTTTGGTAGACCGAGAAACCGGAAATCTATTTCTCAAAAATGGCAGAGCGTGACCGGCATCTGGGCCATGTCAGCGCCAAGGTGTGTGTTATCCGCGCGCCCATAATGGGTTCTTCCAACTGGCAAGCGCCTTTAGGAAGGCGGTCACCCTGGGAGGGACAAATTTGTGATTGGGATATACGGCGAATACGGGGATCTCTACCGATGTCCATCGCGGCAATAGGCGCACTAGATCACCACGAGCCAGAGCTTGATCGCAGTAGGCAGTTTCAAGCAGCCCAACACCATGTCCCCGCCGTACAAACGCAGCCACAGACTGGCAATCGCGGCTTGAGACAATCCCTGTTACGTGAACCCGCGCTTTCTTTCGTCCGCAGATCAGATCTCAGTCAATCTCGTAGTTCTTGGCATTGAACATCACGCAGTCATACGCCTTCAAATCCTCCGGTTCGCTAGCGAGACTGCGTCCTTTCAAATAGTCTGTCGCGGCAACCACGTAGCGGACGCTCTTGCCGAGCTTGGCGGCCACTACGTTGGAATCTTTTAGATCACCGAAGCGAATTGCAACATCGATGTTCTCCCCAACAAGATTCAGGTAGGTATTGGTAATGTACAGATCGATGCGAATCCCCGAGTGCTCTTTTGAGGACCTCGAACGAAAATCCATGAATGGATCTTGGCTGAGAATCATCGGGACCGAGAATGCGAGTGTTCCTTCGCGCTTCTCTTGGGTTTGAGTGAGGACCTGTTCAGCTCCCTGAAGTTTAGTCAGCGGCTCCATACACTGATTGAAGTAGTCCCGACCTTGATGGCAAAGCGATGGTCAGGGACAATCCCGTTGCCATCCTTCGAAACCACAATAGCCGGAGATTGAGCGGCCAGCCATGAGACCTTGGTATCGGCAGCGCGATCCAAGGAACGCTACCCAGGTAACGGTTGACAAGAGACTGTCGAACCGGGGGCTTTAGACAGTCGAGCATCGCCTTGCCCTGACCCGGCCAGCTGCCGTCAGGAGTTCAGAATCCTACCCCTCTGGCGGCAGACAGTCGCCCCTTGCCTAGCCTTCCCGGGCTGTGCTAATTCCAAGGCTCGCAGCCATGTTTACCAGGTCGACGAAGGTGATGGCGCGCATCTTCTCCATGACCTTGCCTCGATGTGCTTTGACAGTGATCTCACTGATACCAAGCTCGAAGCCGACCTGCTTGTTCATCAGTCCCTTCACGATTAGATTCATGACCTCGCGCTCACGTTTGCTCAGCGAGCCGAGCCGCTCCTGTAATTGACGCCGAGCCCCTTCTCGCTTCAGATTGGCTTGGCTGCGAAGTACCGCTTCACGAATCGCTGCGATCAATACCTGGTCATCGAGCGGTTTGGTCAGAAATTCAGCTGCACCGGCTTTCATTGCCCGGACGGATGTCGGAATATCACCATAGCCCGTTATGAATATGATCGGTGTCGAGGACTTCTCGTCACTTATGCGCTGCTGAATATCGAGACCGCTGAGATCTGGAAGATTGACGTCTAGGATCAAGCAGCTCGGGACTACGGTTGGCAACCGCGCGAGAAACTCTTGTGCCGATTCGAACAGCGCAGGTTGCCATCCCTCGTTTCGAATCAAAAGCTCCAGGGATTCGCGAACAGAGATATCGTCGTCAACAACGACGACTGTAGGCGGAGCCGGCGGCATCGCAAACAACCTCGGAAGTCGATTGGTTGTCTCTATTAAACGCACGAGTCGACTCCCGAGGCAAGAGGGGCCATCGTGAGTTAAACGCTCTTTTCAACGCCTTAGATCGTCAGTTTGCGCCATGTCAGCAAGCAGACCTATAGTACTTAGGTGCCGGTTTCGGTCGATCTGCGAGAATCGTTAGAGAAACTTGTTGGATCGTTTGCGCGGTCGTCGTCATATCGAGGCGGTTCACCGTTTCGGGGATATCGGTCAACTGCCACTGCCAGATCACTCGTAGTCGCTCATGCATTTGCCTAGCCCGCGGAGAATGCTGCGATGGTCGCATCAAGGCTCCACGGTCCCGGGCCCCCCAGCATCACGACGCTCAGCCCGATACAATAAAGAGCTTCCGGGACGTAGAGCAGGTCACCGAGCCAATCCGCGCGATCAAGTGGCCCCCAGGCACGTATCCGTTTGACCGCGTCGAGTGCCAACGCCCCGGCACAAATCACGAAAAGCCCGAAAGCCGCTAGGACGGACAATAAACCAACGATGAGCGCCCACCCGCCGCTGAATTCCGCGCTAGGCAGCAGCCATTGCATGATCGGCACGGCGTGCACACCGTCTTCTTTCAGCGTACGCGCCAGTGTCGTGTGCCTGGAAACGTTAAATAGCTTGTGGTAACCGCTGATCGCGAAGAACACCCCGAGCGCCACGCGATTGAGTGTCAGTGCGGCGTTGGGAGCGTGCGCGCCTTGTGTGATGAGAAGGAATATATGCATGATTTAGTGCAATGCCATGGGCTTCTTGCGCCCCACTTAGCTAGCCATCGCTCCTACTCGGCCTTCCGGACTTGTTTGATCCTTGGGACTGTCCATACCGAGGACCCATTTCGTGCGCGATTCGCCGGCCTCGAAGGTATCAGCGAAGTATTGCGTCTCGCGTGCGACCTTTACTCCGCGGAACTCCATTATGCTACACGGTGTAGAAGGGTTTGCCGTCGTACGTTAGGACAAGTTCAGTGATCCACAATTCGCGCAAAATCGCCGGAGTTTGATGCTGTCCAATGTTGATTCAATGCCTCGCGTATTTCCTGATCTCTCATACGCCTCTCCTCACTTCTACGCCCGTCGCGTCCGCTGACCAGCTTCCCGCCCCGCGGTTACGCCCCGGAGAGCCTCTTCGCAGTGATTCTCGCCTCAAGCCCCTCTCATTCGACTCTGCCGTTCGCGGCGCGCTAATCCTCAATTGTAGAATGCGGGAATCAACCTAAGCGTGTCTGTTTGGCTTTTGTCATGATTGATGAACAACGTCGCCTTGTAGGCGGCCATCAAGTACCTGACTCTGTCCATTGACGCGATTGATTCGGCCTTATTGGTATTGAGTGATGGAACAATGTTCTTTTCGAAATTCCCTTCCAAATGAACAACGTCGCCGGACAGGATGATGAAACCGGAATTCCGAAGATGGATCAACAGCGACTGGTGGCCAGGGGTGTGCCCCGGGGTGGAGACTAAAGTGACGCTCCCATCACCGAATACATCGGTATCGCCGTCGATGAGCTGAAGCTTCTTCGGCGTACCCAAGAGCTTACGCGCCAGCGCCATCAATTGATTTACGTTATCATTCGGCCCGTTGGGGGAATGTATCCAGCTGTATTCAGCTTGCTGCATAATGACTGTGGAGTTGGGGAACAACCCCATGTTACCTATGTGGTCTCCATGCGTATGCGATATTGCAACCCGACCGATGTCACCGGGCTTCAGTCCGATTTCGGCGAGTTGATCAGTCAGTGACTTGTCGAGGTGATAGACGATCAATTTGGGTAGTGTCGACCAACCGCGGGGGTCGTTGAGCGTAGCTTCCGGAACACCGGTATCCCAAAGCAGCCACTCGCTTCCATGCTTTATAAGCCAACAAGTAGACGAGAATTCGATATCGCGCCCGACGTTTTCGCCCGGCGTCCATACCGACTCGTCGTTTGCCAGCGAGTGGCCGCAATCCAGCCGGTAGAGCCTTTCGGCGACACCCGCGTTGATGGGGTCCGGTAGTTTCGAGCGTGCGCCGGCACCTCTGGCGCCTTGCATGATGAGCATAAGGGCAAGGATGCCGAAGGATGCTGCTACTGTCGTTTGCCTCAACACGACAACTCCTCTTTCTGGGAGATGCAAGCCTCATCGCAACGACTAAACTGCACCAGACTGCTATTGAGATTAGAGCAGGGGCAACCAATGGATGCTATTGCACCAAGGTGTCGATCGACCTGATGACACTGGCACCCCGGTGTACGGGAGCGACGCCTTAGGTGAGCCAACGGCATGTTGCTGATGCCATTGCTGGTCACCGTACACACAGGTATCGCCGATACCATGGTCTAACAGATTCCTCTCTGCGCTCGTGGTTTAGTGCTCGAGACCGTCGGGGGTCTGCTGCTGCTGCTTGGGCTGTTCACGCGCCCTGTCGCTTTCATTTTGTGCGGAGAGATGGCAGTAGCTTATTTCGTAGCGCATGCGCCGCAGGGCAACTTCTTCATGCCAGCGCTCAACGGGGGAGAGGAAGCTGTACTATATTGCTTCATCTTCCTCTTTTTCGCGCAGGCTGGCGGAGGATCTTGGAGTCTCGATGCTCTCCTTGCTCGTCGGGTAGCCCCCGGCAGGGGGCACGGAGCAAGTACACGCACGTCATGAGAATTCGTAAGGCAAGGATCCATCGCTTCGGAGGCCCGGAGGTGCTTGGGGTCGATGAGGTGGAGCAGTCGATGCCAGATGCCTTGCAGGTGTTAGTGAGCGTCAAGGCGGCGAGCGTCAACCCCGTCGACTTCAAGATCCGCAATGGACAATATCCGGCGGTCAAGGAAGACCGACTGCCCTATACGCTGGGGCGCGACGTGTCCGGCATCGTCGAGAAGTGCGGCGCTCAAGCCACGCAGTTTGCGATCGGTGATGAGGTACTAGGCACGGTTAGCATTTGCGGCGGCGGATACGCCGAAAAGGCCGTGCTCGATCAGAACGCGCTCGCGCGCAAGCCCGGCTCTATTGATCACTTGCATGCCGGCGCCATTCCCCTGGCGGGATTGACTGCGTGGCAGGGTTTATTCCGGCGTGGGCAACTTAAAAAGGGTCAGTCAGTGTTGATCCACGGAGGTTCGGGCGGCGTCGGTCATTTCGCCATCCAATTTGCGAAGGCGACGGGCGCACGCGTGCTCACCACCGTTTCAACGGACAACGTTGAATTTGCCCGAGGTCTTGGAGCAGATGTCGTCATCGATTACAAGACTCAACGCTTCGAAGACCTGGTTCAAGATCTCGATATGGTATTTGACCTGATAGACGGGGAAACTCGCGAGCGCTCTTGGAGGCTCCTAAAGCGCGGCGGAGTCTTAGTATCGACGCTAACAGAGCCATCGCAAGAAAAAGCTAAGGAACATGGCGTGCGCGCATTGCGGTATACGGTGGAGCACGATGGCATCGAACTTGCGCAAATTGTTGAGCTCGTGGCAGTCGGCAAAGTAAAACCGCACGTGCAGAAAGCATTCCGACTCGAAGAGGTGGCTCAGGCGATGGGGATCGTCGAACATGGTGGCTCGGCCGGCAAGATCGTTTTATCTTTGGAGTAGAAGCGGCGAACGTCTTAGCGGTAAGTGCAAGTTCTCGCAAATAAAATCCTAATCGGATTTCCGAAGTGCCGTGTTGATCGCGTCAAGTAGAGCAATATCGCTAAACGGCTTTAACAAGCACTCCACGGCACCTTGTTCGAGAACTCGGGAGCGGATCGCCTCGTCTGTTTGAGCCGTAATGAAGACGACTGGGATCTCTTTCCAACGAAGCTTAAGTTCCCTCTGTAGATCGGGCCCGCTCATGCCAGGCATCGCGACATCGAGCAGCAGACACCGCGTCTGGTCGACATAACCAGACCCCAGAAACTCTTCCGCCGATGAGAACGCTCGCGCGGCGAACCCAAGTACCCTCAACAAGTCCGGTAGCGACTCGCGCACAGACTCATCGTCGTCGACAATCGACACGAGAGGGGCTACGGTCATCAGGAGTTCCTCACCAGGAACTGCCAGTTGCGCGCTACCACGGCGATAGTTCTCTTCGCGCCGATACTGTTCTTGAGACCAGGGCCACGCAGCTGCGCAATTTCAAAAATCGACTTTCGACTGAAGAGGAAAGACTCAGTGGGATATGCGCCGCAATTCGGGGCAACGGGCCCAAAGACCAATTTTGCCACATATATCAGTCAAGGGACGCCGCCGATGCCTATACGGAAAGCACCTGAAGGCGGCAGATCTCCCTCTTCATCGCGACTCATTTCCTGGTAGCAATCCATATCTGCAAGATGCGCCAATCTACGCGCCGGCGTCCATCATACTTTGGTGTCGGTGCGCGATCTGACATAATCTGTGGGATCTCTCAGCCCATCCTCGATGGCGAGCTATATGTTGTGCTTTGCTTCCGTTGCAGCCGATGTGCGAATGCCATCGAGGCTGTGAACGCCCGCTACTGCGTCGGCTCCGCGAGGAATAGAGAATGAAAACGTGGCTCCGGAACCATCATTTGATGATGCCCACAGACGGCCATGATGACCTTCAATGATGGAGCGACTGACCGATAAGCCAATTCCCATTCCGGCACTCTTTGTGGTGTAAAATGCATCGAATAGTTTCTCTGCATTTTTCGGTTCGAAACCCGTTCCCGCATCTTGCACACTGACGCGCACCCGGCCCCCTTCGTCTAGTTCGGTTCTGATCAGCAACTGCCTCGGACGATCGTCCACGCCGCTCATCGCATCTGAGGCGTTCAAGAGCAAATTCAGGATGACTTGCTGTAGCTGGACACGATCGCCTGTAACCGGCGGAAGGTCGTCGGCAAGTTCAGTTCGCAGAACCACCCGGTTTCTCTGAAATTGACTCAACGACAGTGCGATAACCTCTCGCGTAGCCTCATTCAGGTCTACCGATTCGCCCGTGAAGTTCTTTTTGCCAAAAAGCGCTCGCAGTCGCACGATTACATCTGCCGCACGTTTGCCATCGCGAAGCGTTCGCCGCACGGTTTCGAGGGCGCCCTCAACGTCGGGCGGGGTTGCGCCGAGCATCCGCAGACCGGTGCTCGCGTTGGTGATGATGCCGGATAGCGGCTGGTTGACTTCGTGCGCGATCGACGCCGTCAAGGCTCCGAGTGTCGTGACCCTCGCGACGTGTGCGAGCTCCGAGCGGGCCTTGCCGAGTGCCTCATCCGAGAGTCTGCGCTGGGTCACATCCTGAATCGCACCGATGTATTCCAATCGGTCATCCTGATCTCGGGTCGCGTGAGCGACCATATGCAAATACTTGACCGAGCGGTCAGGCATCTGCAGCCGATGATCGTACTCAAAGTGGCTGCCGGCGCTGCGCGCCCATTCAATCATGTCATTCAAGGAGGGGATGTCATCCGGGTGGACGCGAGTGCCGATTAGCTCAAGTGTCACAAGCGCGCCCTGCGAAATCTCGTAGATGCGATAGAGCTCTTCCGACCACGTGATTACATCCGTGTCCACACGCCAGGAGAAGCTGCCAGTCGAACTGAGCCGCTGACCCTCGGCGAGAAATGCCTCGCTGCGCCGCAACTCTTGCTCCGCCCGTTTGCGTTTTGTGATATCGCGCAAGAAACCGGTAAATGACGGCGGCCCATCGGTCGGGATGCGTGTGACCGCGAGCTCAACCGGGAATTCGCTTCCGTCGGCACGCACCGCCGTCATCTCGAGGCGTTTCCCGAGCACTCGCGCCTCCCCGGTAGCCAGGTAGCGGGCAAACCCGTCCACGTGCCCCTCCCGGAGTGACGGTGGAATTATGATGTCGGCCAATCGCTTGTCCATGACCTGTTCCCGTCGGAAACCGAAGGTGCGCTCCGCAGCTGGATTGAACTCAGTAATAAGGCCCCGCTGATCGATCGTCACGATGGCGTCGAGCGCCGAATCTAAAATCGCTGCCTTGCGCGCCTCACTGCTTTTCAGCTCGCTCTCCTCCCCCCGTAGCCGCTCTTCCACTAGCTTGCGTTCGGCAATTTCCTTCAGTAGCGCTTCGTTGGCTACGGCAAGTTCTCTGGTTCGTTGCGCGACCCGTTGATCGAGCTCGTTAGCGAGCCGCTTCTGATTGCTCAGAAGTTGTGCCTCTTGTAGGCCGATCGACGCCTGATTCGCCGCTACGCTCAGCAGTAGTCTCTCAGTCTGCCCCGGGAAGTCCGCTCGCTGCGCGCCTGCTACGATTATGCCGATTTCACCTTGCAGCCCCAATTGAAAGGCCACGATTGAAACGTCTCCGCCGCCGACAGGATGTCGCACCAAGGGCGCCCACTTTTGTGGATCAGGACCCCAGTGCTGTTTTAGCGCCCTCAGGATCTCTTGCGGCGTGGCCGTCAGATTTTGCGTTTGAGCGAACCGGAGCAGCTCGACAGGCCCCCCGCCGAACAGATCATTCAACCGCACATAAATAAAATCCAAGCGGAGCATAGCTTGGAGCGCATCGAGCAAGGTACGAGCAACTTGCGATGGATCACCGCCACTCCAGATGGCAGGAAGAGCGAGCACGCTGACTAAATCACTAATGCAGCGCTGCAGGTGCTTGATCTCTTCGACAGGCTGTTCGGGTTGCATTCCCACTTCAGGACGGAGCCGAGGGCGATGGAGTCTGCACGGCTCGCCGTTCCCGAAGCTCACGCAGAAACTCCTCCGGGGGGACAAAGAACGGATTCTGTTGGAAAATACCGCCGATGATAATCATCGGATGTGTCCGCATGATGTCAACGACCGTATCTCCCCCGAATTTCGCGAGGTCGTACACGCAGATGACCGCATCGTCGTGACGGCGCCAGACATCATTCACACGCGATTCGAATTCAACGAGGTTATCGACGTAGGATCGACCTTCAGCCGCCCAATCCATGTGACAGACAATGCGACTGAGCGGAAATCCTCCGTTGGCGCTACCGCTGGCCAACTGCTCGAACACTGTCAGCATTCGATCTTGATCAAAGAGGCCGTCCCGAAGGTATGTTTCGGAGTTGGTCCGAAGTTCGAATTGTCCACTCGCCTCGGCCGCTGCCGTGTCGATCCCCGCTGCAGCCAATCGTTGTAGATGATCGCGACGTTGACCCGGATTGACCACGTGAACCGCCTTGTGGCCCCACTCAAACCCGTCCTTAATGAACGGAAGCAAGACGCGGTACTCTTCGTCATCGCTGTTGAAGAATGCACACACGTGACGTGCTTCGCAGAGCTGCGAGCCTGCAAAGGGAATAGGGGCTGCGTCCGTCTTCATTGGTACTCCGGTCGTATGGATCTCACACACAGCGGATTTCTACACAGCAGTGGTCTACCTTGGGGCTCGGGCGGTCAGTCCTCTTCGCGTAACCGCGTTGACCCGGGAGAGAAACGAAGCGTGGATTTTCGTGATGTGCGTGAACGCCGGCCCAATGCCATCTTGGTTGGGAGCGTTCGAACCGAGTATTGATAGCCATGATCGTCCAGGAACACGGGTACCACAGGATTGTTTTTCAAGCCGCCGCAGGCCGCGCTAGTCCAAATGCCTCGGCCGACCGAGAAGTCCACAACAGAAGAGCGTATCGGTCTACAGCATCGCAAGGCGGATGTCCAGTGACCCTTGGCGGTGTCAGTGGAATCCGACTGCCGTGTCAGAGGAAATCCTACAAGAAACAGATTCGTGCTCCCGCAATTTGGGAGACGCCGTAGTACCCACTAAACAGCCCGCACGTTCGGAGGCTTACTTTATGTTGCCACGCGGGAACCTGAGATACCGAGGCTACTGGGAGGACAACTGTCGAAACTCGGCGATGTCCTTGGCAGTAAGGCGAGAGGGTGTCGCGCCGAAACGTGCGGTGACGTAGTTGGCGACTGCGGCGATCTCGTTGTCGGAATAAACGGCGCCGAAGGCCGGCATCAAGAACGTCCCGTTCGTCGTACGGCGCTCACCGGTAAGGACGATCTGAGCGAGGTTGATCGCCCTGGAGTCATTGACCGCCCGATTGCCTGTGAGTGTCGCGTAGCTTGTGAGCACGCCGACACCACTCCAGCCGTGACAGCTGGCGCAGGCGCCTTCGAAGATCTGTTTGCCGGTCGGATCTACACCCGCCTCGATGTCTTTGGGGTTGTCCGAAGCGGGACTCGCCTTGGGCGCGGACAGATCGTGCGTTCGGATCGCCGGGATAGTGCGCAAGTAGGCGACCATCGCGTGCACATCGTCCGGCGTCATATTTCTCAAGGATGCATCGACCACCTCCGCCATCGGCCCACCTGCAGAGCCGTGCCCGGTGGCATGGCCGGCGCTGAGGTACGCGATAAGTTCAGCGTCGCTCCACTCGCCGACGCCCGACACCGCATCGGGTGTGATGTTGTAGGCTCGCCAACCCGAAGTAACCGCACCTTCGAATTTGTGCCGGTTGTCGAGCGCCTGAGCGAAGTTTCGCGGAGTATGACAGTCGCCGCAGTGGCTTAAGGCTTCCACCAGGTAGGCTCCACGATTCCACTCGGGGCTGCGGTTCTCGAGTGGCCTGAATCGCTGGTCCGGATTGTAGAGGGCCGACCAGATCCCCATCAACCAACGCTGATTGAATGGAAACTTCAGACTGTTGGGAGGCGCCGTGGCATGCGCGACCGGCAGACTGAAGAGGTAGGCCTTGATCGCGTGCACATCGTCATCGGCGAGCAGGGTGTACGATTCGTAGGGAAACGCCGGATAGAGCCGTCGGCCCTCGTTGTCGATTCCTTTGTGTACGGCGCTGAGGAAGTCCGCGTCGGTCCAGGCGCCGATTCCGGTTTCGCGGTCCGCGGTGATGTTAGGTGAGTAAAGGACACCAAACGGCGTAGTAAACGCCCGCCCGCCGGCGAAAGGTTGGCCGCCTTCAGTGGTGTGGCACACTTCGCAATCTGCCGCCTGGGTCAGATATTTCCCACGCGTGACGGGGTCCGTCGAGCGCAACTCCGCCGGCACTCCAATGGGGCTCGGGCCTGTGTAATCCGACAGCGCGACGGCGTGGTCGCCCGCGAAGCTGAGTGCGCGTGGAGGCAGCATCATCCACGCGACCACGGCCCCGACCACGAGGATCGCAACGGCGCCGATGACCCAGAACTTTAGTCTCATCGAGTGCGGTTTCATGTGTGCGTTGTGGCCAGGAGATTTCGCTCGATGGGCATGCGCCGTAAGGCCACGCCGGTCGCCGCGTAAATTGCGTTCCGCAGCGCAGGGATCGAAGCGGTCGCGCCGGTCTCGCCGATACCGCCCGGTGCCTCACCATTCTTGATCAGATGCACATCGATCTGGGGTACCTGGTCGATGCGCAGCATTCGATAATCATGGAAGTTGGACTGCTGGACCCGACCCTTCTTCAACGTGATTTCCCCGTAGAGGGCGGCCGTCAAGCCGAAAACCAAGCCACCCTGAAGTTGAGCCATCACGGTGTCCGGATTGACCGTGATTCCCGTATCGACCGCGCTTGTTATGCGCCGCAGCTTCACCTCCCCAGCCCCGTCCACCTCGCATTCCACGACGGTTGCAATGAAGCTGGCAAATGAAATCTGCGCAGCCACCCCGCGTCCGCAGCGGGCTGGCAGAGCTGTGTCCCATCCCGACTTCTCGCGCACGAGGTCGAGAGCTGCTTGTAATCGTGGAGTCTTGTCCAGATGGGCGCGCCGAAATGCGATCGAGTCCTTGCCCGCCTTGCGGGCCAGCTCCTCGATGAAACTCTCGATGGCAAACACGTTGTTGTTCGGGCCGACGCCGCGCCAGAAGCCGGTAATGATGCCCGGCGGTTCTTCCCGATTAAACTCCACGCGGTAGTTGGGGATGTCGTAGGGAATGTCCTGGGCGGAGTCGACGCCGTCGGGATCTACCCCTTTCTGAAAGAAGGCGGGCAGAAACCGCGCCATCACGGCCGAGCCCGATACCCTGTGCTTCCAGGCCACGATCCGCGCGCCCTCGAGGCGCGCCCAAAGAATGTCGCGGTAGACTGGTCGATAGATGTCGTGGCGGATATCTTCCTCGCGGGTCCACACCACTTTGACAGGCCCGTCGACATGCTTGGCGATGCGCGCGGCGCTGAACGCCATATCCGGTTCCAGCTTTCGGCCGAAGCCTCCGCCGATCAAATGGTTGTGCACGGTCACCTGGCTTTCTGGCAAACCTGCGGCCTTGGCAACGGCGGCGTGCACGCGCTCCATAACCTGAGTACCGATCCAGACCTCGGCGGAAGTCGGCGTGACATGCACCGTGCAGTTCAAGGGCTCCATGCAAGCGTGCGCCAGCAGCGGCAACTCATAGGTGGAGGTGACGACCTCGTTCGAATGCTCGCCGCCGGCGCCGAGCGCCTTCTTGACATCGCCGACCTCCTTGGCGACCGCACCGTCCCGAAGGCTGGCGCTGCGCAGCTGCGACCAGATCAGGTCGGAAGACACCTTGGCGTTCGGTCCATCATTCCATGTGATGTCGAGTGCCTCCAACCCGCACTTGGCGGCCCACATGTGATCGCCAACGACCGCAACCAAGTCATCCAACACTACAATCTGGCGCACACCGGGAACTGCGAGGGCTCGATGATCGTCGACATGCGCGACTGACCCGCCGAGCACCGGGCTTGACGCGAGGGTCGCGAATTTCACTCCGGGCGGCAGAACGTCGATGCCGTATTGGGCCTTACCGTTGACCTTGTCCGGAGTGTCCAGGCGCTTTAGCGATCGGCCGATTAACCGGAAGGCGCCGGGGTCCTTGAGCGGAGGATCCTTCGGCGGTGTGATCGCGGCGGCGCGCTCGACTAACGCCCCGTAGTCGAGCGTGCGTCCGGTCCGGACGTGGATGACCTTGCTATTCTCCGTTCGGCACTCCGCGGACGGGACGCCCCAGGCGCGCGCGGCGGCCTCGACGAAGCATGCGCGCGTGGCGGCGCCGGCAACGCGCAGAGGCTTCCAGAACGCGCGGATGGAGTTGGAGTTACCCGTCGCCTGGATGGTCAGGTCCGGGTTGGCGTAGTCCTTCTCGTCGGCCGGCGCGTGCTCGACCCGCACTAGACTCCAGTCCGCGTCCAGTTCCTCCGCCAGGATCATCGAGATGGAGGTGTAGGTGCCCTGGCCCATCTCAACCTGCGGCATGATCAACGTGACTGACCCATGGCGGTCGATCCTAATGAAGGCATTCGGCGCAAAGGCCGCGGCTTCACCGGCGGCGCGGGTCGCGCGCATCGGGACAGAAAAGCTAAAGAGAAAGGCTGCCGCGGCCGTCATCTTAAGAAAGCCCCGGCGCGACACGCTCGGAGATTCACCGGGACCGGAGGGAGATGCGACAAAGATCGTACGCGTGCGGTCGTCCAGCATGGCCATCAGGTCTCTGCAGCTGCGTGCTTGATGGCTTGCCGGATGCGCACATACGTGCCGCAGCGGCAGATGTTTCCAGCCATGGCCGCGTCGATGTCGGCGTCATCAGGGTGCGGGATGGCGTCAAGCAGGGCCGTCGCCGACATAATCTGGCCCGACTGGCAGTAACCGCACTGAATGACCTCCAGATCCAGCCATGCCTTTTGCACTTTCATGCCGTTCGACGTAGCGCCGATGCCCTCGATGGTGGTGATGGCTCGCGCGCCGATGGCGCTCAGCGGCAGAAGGCAGGAGCGGACGGCCTTACCGTCCACATGGACGGTGCAGGCGCCACACTGAGCTATGCCGCACCCGAACTTGGTGCCTGTCAGGCCGAGCACGTCGCGCAGTACCCAAAGAAGCGGCGTGTCTGAAGGGACGTCAATCTCTCGCCTTTCGCCATTGATGCCGAGCGTGATCATGATCGTCCCCATCGCTCATATGCAGAACCTTCCAGGTAATCAGATCAGACAGCTGAAGGTTGATCTATTAGACGATGGTATCGCCCATGCGGACGCGTTGTTGGCGCTGCATTGCGCGAGCGTTAGCTTCGGCGCCGCCCATGGTGTCAGCTCTTTCCCGAGGTCGCTTAAATGCCAGGCCAAGCATGGATCCCTTTCATCGCTCCCACTTTTCCGATCTCGGCCGCTGAGCGCTCCAATACCTTGGTGCAATAGACCCGCCTGTCACCAGCTGATCTGATTGGCCTGCTTAGGCGGGGGTCGCACGACCATCGGAAAACAGAGCTGCACCCGTCCGTCCCCGATGCTCTCATGTACTGCAGCGAGGCTAACTTGAAAAATACAGATCGATTTGATTGTTTTCCACAGAAGCGCGCCCGAACGTGAGCGAGCACCTCCACCATAAATTTGCCGTGCTTCATCAGAGCTTGCTCCACGGCAAATTACCAAGAAGTTTGCATTGGAGCGACGTCTTTGAGCTCATCGGACATTTAGGCCAGGTTCAGCCACACGGAGGAGAGGAATTCGCCTTCGTGGTCGGTACGCAACGCGAAGTTTTCAAGCGACCGCACACGCCCGAGCTCGGTGTCGAGGAAGTGTCGCGTCTCAGGAAATTTCTTAAAGAGGCGGGATCTGAATCGCCCGAGAGCAAGTTCACTCAGCCGTGTCGAATGGTGGTCGTTATCGATCACCACGCAGCGCATATCTTTCGCGATCTCGGCGAGAGTCGACCGCAAGATGCAGCCACTATCGCGCCCTACGATCCCCACCACTTCCATCGCCATTTGGTTCACCGCAAGGAAGCTCATTATGAAGGTGACCGCGTACCCGAAGAGACATCCTTCTACCAAGAGGTGGCCGCGGCCTTGGTATTCGCGAACGAGATCGTCCTGATTGGACATGGAACCGGAAAAAGTAGCGCGGCGCAAGTCTTAGACCAGTATCTAAAGAAGCATCACATCGAGCTTTCCCGACGAATAAAGGCCACCGAGACCGCCGATCTTTCGGCTCTAACGGACCCCGAGATCGAAGCGACTGCGAAACGGCATATGATCACAGTCGTCTAGCAGAATGAGCTTGGGCGCTCCCCCGTGGCTGTGATATCTCGTTTTGGTACAACAAGTTTCACTCACTCTGAGGCCCGATGCCTCCTCCGCGTTTGCGAAATCATAGCTGGCGCGTCCCCGGCAAGCGACAAAATTGTCACTCCCGTGTCGGCTCGGTCCGCTGCGTAGAAATAGCCGCGATCGTCGTACTCAAGATAGTCGTTCTTCGTGGCGTTGTGGCAATGGGTCACGCCGTTGATGGTCGAGCATGAGGCCGACGTGTTTGGGGTCGGCGCTTGGATGAAGTAGGCGATCGTGGCCGCACCATCGCCACGTCATCGAGAAACTGGGCACGCTTGGCGTGTTCGATTTTCCGTTCCGGGAACCGATACCTAGGTTTAATAGATACTCCTCATGTAGTGGCGCACTTCTACCGCACGAGGATCCAGTCTTGATATTGATGCGGCTCTTGGGCAATTGGCGGCAATGAGTGTGCCCGGCGCCAGTCAAAGTAGAACGTTCTTTAAACCCAACAGAGGATTTCATTATGTCAACAAGTACCGATATCGCCGTTGCACTTTATGACCAGCACACCCAGGCGGAAAATGCTGTGAAGGCGTTGCAGCGCGCCGGCTTCGACATGAAGAAGATTTCGATCATCGGCAAGGATTACGAGAGTGAGGAGCATGTCATTGGCTTTCTCAACGCCGGCGATCGGGCGAAGATTTTCGGAAAATATGGAGCATTCTGGGGTGGGTTGATGGGAGTGCTGTTCGGTTCGGCGCTGATGTTCGTTCCCGTCTTAGGCCATATCTTCATTCTGGGCCCGCTGGCAGCCATGCTTTTCAGCGGCCTCCAAGGCGCAGTGGTGGTGGGTGGTGTCAGTGCGCTGGCTGGTGCTCTGATGTCGATTGGCATTCCCAAGGACTCCGTATTGCGTTATGAAACGGCGTTAAGGGCCAACAAATTCATTCTGATGGTCCATGGGGATAACCAGGAGATTTCGCGTGCACAGGAAGTGCTGAAATCCTCGGGGCTGTCTTCCTTCGAGCACCACAGCGCGCAGAGCGAAGCTCCTACCGCGGCGCATGCGTAAGTCCTGATTATGTGAAGAAATTCATCTGATGGACCCCAGGCTCTGAGAGCAAGTCACTGTAAAGCGCGAAATTCATCTTTCGGTATATCCAAGGAGACAACACATGTGTGAACTATCCCATGATTCCAGAGCGGCAGGGGTAGGCTTACTCGTTGCAATTCTATTGGGAATTGTGGGCTTGCACGACGCATCAGCGCAGGAACGGCCCTCCGGCACGACCGACGCCGAGCTCGTTCGCTCGCTAATGGGCTTCAAAAGCGGCGACGCCGAGGTCAATGGTATCCACCTGCATTATGTGGCCGGAGGTACCGGAACACCTCTTATCTTGCTGCCTGGCTGGCCGGAGACCTGGTGGCAGTATCACAAGATTATGCCCTCGCTCGCGCGACACTTTCATGTTGTCAGTGTCGACATTCGAGGCATGGGTCTGTCGTCAAAACCGGTGGACGGCTACGACAAGAAGACTATGGCCAAGGACATCTACGAACTCGTGCGTCACCTTGGATACAACAAAGTGGATATTGCCGGTCACGACATCGGCTCCATGGTTGCGTTCGCCTACGCGGCACAATTCCCGCAAGCAACCCTCAAGTTAGCCATGATGGACGTTCCACATCCGGACGACGGGTGGATGAAGATTCCCATGTTGCCGCAGCTGGGAAAGTTCGGCACGAAAATCGACGATCTGCACCCAGCATATCCCTGGTTCTTCGCATTCCAGCAGGTCAAGGGCCTGCCCGAGCGCCTCTTAGAAGGACGAACGGACATCTATCTGAACTTCTGTGTCGATTACCTCACCAAGGACTCCGCCTCGATTGATGCGTTCGATCGAAAGGTGTACGTAGCGGAATACTCTGTCCGTTCCGGCGATGCCTGGTTTCAAGCCTTTCCGCAAGATGTGCTGGATGCAAAGCAATACCCGAAACTCGAAATGCCCGTGCTTGGCCTCGCGTCGATTAACTATGAAGGGCTGAAGGCCTCTCTCGAACCGAAGGCTTCAAATGTTCGCATGGTGAAAGTTGATAACAGCGGACACTTCTTCCCGGAGGAACAGCCGGAAGCCACCGCAAGGGAACTCACCGACTTTTTCAAGGGGTCGTGACATCACGGGGCACTGGTTGTCGCAGCGAAAACCTCAACGGACCTCGTCCAATGGTGGTCGCTCGATTGTTCTGGCGGAGTAGCGGTTATGGGACAGGTTGTTTTCTATCGCACCGTTAACATCGATGGGCTTTCGATTTTCTATCGCGAAGCCGGCCTGAAGGATGCACCCACACTTCTTCTCCTGCACGGTCTACCCTCATCATCGCGAATGTTCGAACCGCTCATCGCTCGGCTGTCGGATCAACTTCACCTCGTCGCGCCGGACTACCCGGGATTTGGTCACAGCGATTGGCCTGACCCAAAACTATTCGCCTACACTTTCGATCAAATCGCGACCATCACGCAGAAATTCACCGAGGCGATTGGGCTTACCCGCTATCGCCTTTACATGCAGGACTACGGTGGACCGGTAGGTTTTCGCATGGTGCTCGCCCACCCGGAGCGGGTCCAGTCGTTGATAGTTCAAAACGCGGTGGCGCACGATGGAGGGCTCGGAATCAATTGGAAAACGCGGCGTGCGTATTGGGCAGATCGAGCCATTAATGAAAGCGCCCTGCGAACTAACTTGTTGTCACTGGCGGCAACTCGGACCCGTCACGTCGGCAACGATCCGACGGTCGACCGCTACGATCCAGACCTATGGACCGATGAGTTTGCGTTTCTCAATCAACCCGGTCAGGCCGACATCCAGAGCGATCTGTTCTACGACTATCGCACCAACGTGGCGGTATATCCTGTATGGCAGGCCTGGATGAAAAACCGTCAGCCGCGCCTGCTGGTGATCTGGGGCAAGTTCGATCAATCATTCGATATTTCCGAGCTCGAAGCTTATCGACGCGACGTACCGACGGCTGAGGTACACATCCTGGAGGCGGGCCATTTCGCGCTCGACACGCGCGCGAATGAGGCCGCCGAATTGGTTGCAGGGTTCGTGCGAAAATCATTGCAGGCCAGCGACGAATCATCGGTCATTAGGGCACCGCGATGACGACGGCCAGTCGGCATGCAGACCAGGCGACGCGCATCGACGCCCGCAAAGTGACAGAGCTAGAAAGCAAATCGGAACAGCCCGGGGAGCGAATAGAAGATAATCCAACAGTAAAGGCGGGCAATGATGATGAGTAAAAGCTGTTCGCATCTGGGCACCATCAGGCGGGTTACACCGAGCGCGCGCGGCTGCGAAAACCGGTAGCAAATGGATCCACCTCAGAACCTGCCGGACTTGCGGACACGTTGGTTGTTGCGATCAATCGCCAGGTCGTCATGCAACCCATCATTGGGTCGCGGGAACAGCGGCGATCTGCCGCCACGCCCTGAGTGTGCGCAGTTATGGCTGCAACAGTTGTTAACCAGGCTACCGTTCATTGAATTGACATTGCTTATAGGTCAGTATGCTCAGCGTCATTTCCTCGGCAAGCGCCGCAAGAAGTCTTTGGCGAAAACAACGAAGGCGTGGGCGGAGTACTGCCCATCCTACATTCCGCTGCCTCATCCTTCGCCGCGCAATATGCCATGGCTAAAACGAAATCCCGTGTTTGAACAGCACTTACTTCCCGAGCTACGCAGGCGAATTCAGCCGCTGCTTACTCGCTAGCGCGCGCTCCTGTGCCGGCTTGCCTTCTGTAGGCACGTAACTGAGGCGGCCCTGAAGGATACGCGCCGGCGATGTGTAGGGATGCATCACGGCACGCTTCTCGTCGATTATATGCACCACCTTGATACCCCGCACGCACAACACATCCGCGATTAGCGCCCGGTGACAGCGCCACCATACAGCCTCAGCGCACATCATGGTCGTTCGAAGGTGGCTAGCGACCTCGAGCAGTTTGTACACGCCTTCTTCGAACTCCTTGCTGGCCATGTAGTCGGCATAACCGCGAAACTGGAGGTTGCGCCATGCGGTATTCGGGGAATCCGGCCGCGGCCGGCGGCGCCCGCCGAGTGCAGCAATCCAATGATAGGCGATGCCATCCTCGGTAAGCGCACTGCCCAGCGGCGCCTGCGCGTACTGAGGTTGGCGTCGCGAACCTGGAAAGCGCCGCACATCCGCGACAGCCTCAATCCCGTAGTGTTCTAGTAGCGCCAGAAACGTCTTCGGCGGACGCGTCGAATGGCCTATGGTCCAGACCGTCGAATTCATCGTCGTGTCCGTCCTGAAACTAAGTGGCCAAGTGTTCGGACGTGCGTGCTCAGGCAATCTTTTGCAACACCGACCCCTTATGCATGGCAATGTGATCGGTCTTGTCACTCTTGATTTCGAATTGTGGTTCATCTTCACTGGCACGGCGCGCATAGCCTTTGTATTCCGTATCGCGTGTGTGGATCTTGATTATCCGGCCGGATACATAGCCAACCTCGGAGTTCCAGCAAACGTGATCGCCAACTTTAAAATTTTTGCTCATGTACTATGCACCTCCGCTCAAAGTCGGATCGAAATTCTATCAGGGCGGCTCCTGAGCGATTGAGGTGCCACAATCGCCTAATCCCTCGCCCCAGAATTAAAATCGATTAAGGGCCCCTGCGCCGCTGCAAAACAACAGCCCAAGCGTCGCCGTAAACGCACAGCCTCATCCAGTCGCGCCAGCATGCGCACCCGCAGGGCGTTTTGTCGATGACACTTTGGTATGGCGTTGCCCCTGTCCAATAGGAAAGCGTCTCCGATACCAAAGTGCAATCGTTTCGCACTCCTAATTCTGATGTAATTGTTTCCTAGGGTCGGGTGTAAAGGCCGCGAGCACTTGGGGTCCCGAGCGGGGGATGATGTTGGAAGTGCTGGTGGCTCGACTCGGTCTCATTGATGTTTCAGTGCGATTAGCGAAGGGAGAATCAAATGGGTCAAACAAACACCGGCGGCAAACAACTGAAGTCTGGCGCCAGCGGAACGAGAGTCGAGATGAAGCTCGAGGTGCACGTCATTCCGGTATCCGACGTCGAGCGATCCAAGCAGTTCTACGAACGATTGGGTTGGAGGTTCGACGCGGATCTCGCTCCGGCAAACGACATTCGCATTGTCCAGTTCACACCCCCGGGTTCAGGGTGCTCGGTCACGTTCGGCAAGGGAATAACTAGCGGCTCGCCTGGCTCGGCAGAGGGGACACTGATCGTCTCCGACATCGAGGCGGCTCATGACGAACTCGTCGGCCGTGGCGTCGACGCAAGTGAGGTGTGGCACGGGCCGCCGTTTCCCCCGGAGGCGCGGCTCAGCGGCCCGGACCCCAAGCGCACGAGTTACGGGTCCTTCTGCTCCTTCAACGATCCCGACGGCAACGTGTGGATAGTCCAGGAGGTCACGACGCGGCTCCCCGGCCGAATCTGATACCCCATTCGCATGCACGGCGACGCCGGCATTCTCTTGCTACTTGCAGGAGCGTGGTGGGCCCAACGGCAGTTTTTTGAGAGATTCAAGCAATTTAAGCAATATGAACCAAGTGCAAGTCGAGCAGACAGGCTATCAGATGCCGCTGCAGGATGGGTTTACCGTGGCGCACTTTCTCACCGTCGCCGCGGTCCAGATATGGTGGCGCGCGCGTGCTGATTGCAACCGTTCTTCTCTTAGCGGGCACCGTCAAAGAAAACAGCGAGCAACCGTATCTTTATGATAAACGACATCAACGATGAGGTCATTCTCGCGGCGCGTCTTTTCCTCGCGACACTGTTTTTGATCTTCGGCTGGAGAAAGCTGAGGGACTATTCGGGCACGGTAAGTCAAATAGTGCAGCTCGGCGGTCCGATGCCAGTAGTGGCTGCTGCCGTAGCGATCTTCATGGAGCTTCCAGTGGCGTTCGCGATCGCTGTCGGCGCGTTCGCGCGTGCTTCGGCTTTACTTATGGTTTTATACACGCTGGGAACTGCGCTTATTGGGCATCGCTATTGGACAATATCAGGTGCAGATCGAGTCGACAGCATGGATGGCTTTTACAAAGATCTCAGCATCATGGGCGGCTTCTTACTGCTGTACGTTACTGGTGCGGGAAAATATTCGATCGATGTATGGTGCGGCATCGCCGCACCATGACTTGTGTGCTTTCTCGGCTGCGAGCTGGGCCGGTTCCACTATCGCGCGGATTTCGGTAACAAATTCCTTTACCGAACCCGAGGCGGAGCCGGTGACGGAGCGTCTCATCTTCCGGTGTGGCGATGAAGATGATCGGGGTCCTGTGCCCACATGCCAGGTTTCCTGCAAAAAGACCGCTGTGACCCGATGTGCAATGCGGTCAATGCGTATTTCGACGAATTGATGTTGAAAATGAAATGATCTTGGTACGAGCCCTCGGCGTAGCCGAGGAATACCTACAGTAAGAAATTGAGTAAGGAGTTCCCAATGCGTACGACTTGGAAACCTCACGAGAAACATGGGCGGCTTACGGCGCAGAGCGACTTGCCGGACACGGTTTATGCGTTTCCGAACCAACGGAAAGAGCCGTTGACCGATGCACAGCACGTACGCAATGCTGTCTCACGGTTCGATCAAGTCATCGACGTCTCCGATGCCGATCGTGAATCGGCCTTTGCGAACATCAAAGAGGCTGCAAAATACTATAAAGTCGATGTTTCGGAGAGGTCGTGGCGGGAAGTTGGCGTTCATCCGCAACAAAACCGGAACGAGGCTGCAGCCAAAGGCGTTGCTACCAAGCGCGAACGCGGCGAGAGCACATCATAACTCGTAAGCAATGTGCGGCGGCCGACCGGGAACACCCCCTTTCGTAGTGTGCAAACTGAAGATGCTTGCCTTTACCGTGGATTGGCCGGCGCTGACGCACGCGCTCCGGGGTGGGCTGCCAACTGCAATGCTGTTTCGTGCCCTAACAGTTCGCACCGTGGCGCGCTGTGCGTACTTCGGCTAGCTGAAACTGTCGACATCGATCACAGCCTGGGCAAAGGCCTGCGGAGCTTCTTGCGGCAGATTGTGGCCGACTCCGCCGGTGATGAGCCGGTAGTCATACTTGCCGGAGAACTTGTTGCGATAGGCTGTGCTGGGCGCGTGGATTGCCCCGTTGGAGTCGCCTTCCATGGTGATGGCCGGCACGGTGACGACAGGAAGCGCGGCCAGCTGCTTTTCGAGGTCGTCATATTTCCGCTCACCATCCGCTAGGCCGAGCCGCCAGCGATAATCGTGCATCACTATGTCAACATGGTCCGGGTTGTGGAAGGAAGCTGCTGTGCGGTTGTACGTGGCATCGTCGAAATTCCACTTCGGCGAAGCCTGGTGCCAGATGAACTTATTGAACTGGTCGAGGTATTTCTCATAGCCGGCCTTGCCGACTGGGGTAGCGAAATAGTACTGGTACCAAAACAGGAACGCAGGCTCGGGTGGCCACGGCACCTGGTTGCCCGCCGGGCTGCTGATCAGATAGCCGCTGACGGAAACGATTGCCCTGCAGCGTTCCGGCCATAGTACTGCCATGACGTCCGCTGTGCGCGCGCCCCAGTCAAAGCCGGCGACGGTGGCTTTCTGAATTTTGAGTGCATCCATGAGAGCGATGATGTCGAGGCCAACGGCCGACTGCTGGGCGTTGCGCATGGTTGCGCTGGAGAGAAAGCTGGTGGTGCCGTAGCCGCGCAGATACGGGACGATGACGTGGTAGCCCGCCGCGGCAAGCACCGGTGTGGCGTCGACAAAGCTGTAGATGTCGTAGGGCCAGCCATGGAGAAGAATGACTGCCGGACCATCGGCGGGGCCGGCTTCGGCGTAGCCGACATTGAGTAGGCCGGCGTTGATCTGCTTGAGGGACTTGAAGGATGTGTTAGTACCCGGCTTGATCGCAGGCATTTTTGACGCAGCCTTACCGGTTTGGGCAGCGGCGGATGTGATCACCCCGAGCTGGGCAGCCGCGATCGTCATGGCGGCGGCCTCTACGAAGCGACGGCGAGGCTGATCGATCGTCTCGGTTTGCAATTCCTTGCTCAGGACATCTTCGCTCATGGCTCTCTCCTTGATCAAGTGCGTACACGATTAGGGCTGTTCCAGGTATCTGATCTGCGCTACCTTCACACTATATGCCGAGAAATACGGCGGTCGGCAGTCATGTTGACCCCTTCACTTCGGGATTGGATTTTCCTCGAAGAGGCGAGCGACGAGAGCCGAATCGAGGTAAGTGCGAACCTCTACGATCTTGCCATCCGCGCCGTCGCCGTTTTCAAGTCCCTTGAAGACATCGCGAACACGGTCAAGCGTAATAGCCATTTGGTTTTTCTCGTCTTTTCGCAGTCAGGTGGCTAAGGCGCGGATCGGGTGCCGCGGCGCGGCTCCGTGTATTTGCCAGAAAGCTCTCGGGACAGTGAGCGTACGAGACTACGCAGCCCGGTCAATGCATCGATTTCTAATCTTTTTGTAGTCTTTTTCGGACACCCTTCGCTGGAAGCTGGGCGCGCTTCAGAAGTATTAACACCCTCGTAAAGCCAATCCGCAATACGGCGCGAATATGGTGAGCGGTGTATGGAGAAGCTCGGCCTATGGCCAGGCGGGTTTCTCATCGCGCAGGCTGCGACTTCGCTCGAGTCTGGTAACCGACGACTGCCTGCTCGGGTTAGATGAGAAACGTCGAGTCGACGCAGCGCGGTTGAGTTAAGATGATGGCGCGCGGCAGATAAGCTCGAATCGGCGTAACACGCCGCCTACGAGACGTTAACGGCCGCTTCCCGGCAGTCGGTTCGCCGCCGTCACCGGCTGAAATTGGGCCGCGTGGAGCCCGTCGCTCGCGCAATGGCAACGCGTTCGTGGCGTCGAACCGGGGCGAGCCGCCGTCGGTCGCTTCGCGACCCTGAACTGATCGTCGTGACTGTTCGCTCTACGGCCCCAGAGATTGTGGATATGTGATAGCCATGGGCTCGCCGTTGCGCCGCTAATTCGACAGCGCGACGCCCGGTGGGTTTCCATGTTCCTTCGCCCGGTGGCAGGATCGACGGCGGGGTTACTCTCGGATAGTACAGCCGCATAACCAATTAGATCGTGTCATTGGGTGCGGGCGAATCAATGTCTTACGAGATTTGCGGCGGTCCCTCGCCGCTCTCAAGGCGTTCGTTACTAGCACTCAAGGTTGAAGCTGCCCGTCAAGCCGCGTGCGCTTCTCTGACCGCAATGTCCAACCGAAACTTTGTTATCGATTGATACGTTCGTCCAATGGATTCGTCGTCGCGCTTCTGCCAATCTCGCCTTGTTGCAAACGATACCAAAGTCATCGCGGGATAGCTTGCGACGTTTTTCCTTTCCTCGTCAGGCTTAATCGGCAGCAGGTCTGAATAGGAAAGAACCAGAATCAGCCGATGAGCACCGTTTATCGGAATTGGAGTCCTCAATGAGCGTACAAATCGGGCAGAAGAGCTATGAGATGCCCCCGCGAGAGGGGATCAGCATCGCGCATTTTCTCACCGTCGCCGACATCGAGCGATCGGCTCGCTACTACGAAAAGGTCTTCGGCGCTCGAATTCTGAGCCTGGGTGACGGCAACGCGCCAGGGTACCTTCAGCTTGCGAATATCTGGATGATTCTGAACGTTGGAGGCGGGCCCACTCCGGACAAGCCGACGGTAACGCTCAGCGTCCCCGACCCGAATCACATCAACAGCTTTATGAACTTCCGCGTTGCGGATATTCAAGCGTGCTATGAATTATGGAAAAGTCGAGGAGCGGAGTTCATCACGGAGCCGATCCCCAAGTACGGCGAGACGCGCTGCTACATCCGCGATCCCGATGGTTACATTATAGAAGTTGGGCAGAGCAAGCCGGGCTTCTCTTACGGCTGAACGGCATACACATGAAAGCCCCGAATGGCCGTACCGGCGGCCTTGCTGAATGACTGCGCTACTCGAAGTATTGCGACAAGCTGACGCTCGTAGGACCGCGGTCGGCCATTTCAATGTATCGAATCTGGTCACACTGTATGGCATCGTTGCCGCCGCGCGGCAGCAAAGGCTCCCGGTCGTGATGGGGGCCTCGGAGGCAGAACGGCGCTTCGTCGGCGATCGCCAACTGGTGGCGATCGTCAAGAGCCTGCGCGAAATGGGAGGTCCGCCGATCTTCGTTAACGCGGACCACACGCACTCGTTGTCTCGCGCGATGGAGGCGCCGCAAGCGGGATTTGACTGGGGTCGTGTGCGATTTTTCATCGCTCTCGTCCGATGACAACGTGCGGCAGACGCAACGCGTCTCGAGTACGCGTTAGACTTGAATCGAGTCCGTGTCGGGAGGGATGTCATGAGCACCATCAGTCTCGCGGTGCAGGCGAAGGCGATCGAGCTCGGCAAGCTCGCCGTGCGCGCCACCACAGCCGCCGGCAGCGGCCATCCGACGACGGCACTTTCCCTGGCGCACATGGTGGCGGTGCTCATGTATCGCGTGATGCGCTGGGATCCGAGGCAGCCGGCGGCACCCGGCGCGGACCGGCTGGTGCTCTCAGAGGGACATGCGGTGCCGATCATTTACGCCGCGTGCGCCGACCTCGGCGTGACGATCACACCCGGCGGACGTGCTCGCCCGATGACACTGGACGATCTGATGTCCTTGCGCGATATCCACAGTCCGATCGATGGCCACCCGAACCCGGTCTTGGGATTTCCCTTTTTCGATGCGGCGACCGGCTCCCTGGGGCAGGGGCTCTCGGTCTCGGCGGGTCTGGGTGGTGCGGCACGCCTCGACGGCATCGACAAGGCGATCTATTGCATCATCGGCGACGGTGAGTCCCGCGAGGGGCAGATCTGGGAGGCGATGGATTTCATTGCCGACCATGCTCTCACGAACGTGGTCGCCATATTCAATTGCAACACACTCGGTCAGAGCGACTTCGTCGCCGCGGCCGAGGACTGGGAACATCTCAAACGCAAGGCGGAGGCGTTCGGCTGGACGGCAGTCGCCATCGACGGGCACGATCCGGACGCCATCGAGGACACGCTGCGCCGGCGCAAGGAGCTCGGCGCTGGCAAGCCGCTGTGCGTGTGCGCGCGCACGGTGAAGGGCTGGGGCGTGCCGAGTCTGGGTGGCATGGGCCACCACGGGGCGCCGGTTCCCAAGAGCGAGGTCGAAGCTGTGCTGGCCCAGCTGGATAAGCGTGCCCAGGAGCTCGGCGTCGCCCATCTCGATCCGGCCGTCCTGAACGACGCATTTCGCATCGCTCCCCCGTTGCCCGCCCCGGAGCCGCCGCGCGCACGTGAACCGATTGGGTTTGAGGAAGCCGTGCGCAACGAGCGCAAGGTCGCCGAGGCCGTGGCGAAGAAGAAGGTGCTGTCTCCGCGCCGTGCCTACGGTCTTGCCCTGAAGGCGCTCGGCGCCGCCAATCCAACAGTCGTCGCGCTGGATGCCGATGTGAAGAACTCGACGTATGCCCTCGACTTTGCCTTGGCATTTCCCGATCGCTACTTCGAGGCCCGTATCGCCGAGCAGAACATGGTGTCGGCGGCGGCGGGTTTGTGGAGTGGGCGCAAGCTGCCGTTCGTCAGCACGTTCGGGCGCTTTCTCGAGAGAGCCTGCGATCAGATCGAGATGGCGCTGATCGGCGGCGCCAATCTCAAGCTCGATGGCAGTCACGTCGGCGTCACGCTCGCGGCGGACGGACCGAGCCAGATGGCGCTCGCCGATGTAGCCTTCATGCGTGCCTTCACGCACGTCCGCGACCAACGGGGCAATCCCGCGCTGACGGTGCTCACGCCGAGTGATGCCAGGAGCGCCTACGCGCTGGTGCTCGCGATGGCGGCATTTTCGAGCGCCTGCTATGTGCGCACGGTGAGAGGTGACCTTCCCATTCTGTACGATGAGGGGGAGCAGTTCCCGTTCGGAGACCATGAGGTGCTGCGGCGCGCGGCGGCCGGTACCAGGCGCATCGTGCTGGCCGCTTGTGGCTACATGGTGCACAGCTGCCTCGAGGCAGCGGACGTGCTGTCAAAACAGCACCGGGTCGAGGCGACGGTGGTCGACGCCTACTCGCTGCCTTTGGACTCGGCCCCGATACTGGCGCTGGCGGGTCCGGGCGCTGCCATCATCACGGTCGAGGACAACTATGTCGGCGGACTCGGCAGCGAGCTCGCCGAGGCTGCGGCCTCGACCGGCGATGAGGCGCCGCACGTGCAGGCGCTCTGCGTGCACAACATACCCAAGAGCGGCCGCACCCCCGAGGACGTGCTCGCCTATGTTCATCTGTCCGTGGAGGAAATTGTGGCGGTCGCTGTAAAGGCGGCCCGGTGAGCGGATGCGGCACAGGTCGATCGAATGCATGGAGCGCGAGGCGAGCGTTGCATGTCTGTCGGATGAGCTATGAAAAGCGGCGAATATTTGCCACGATTGACCCATGCCACGACCCGCGCTAATGCCGCTCAAAACGCTTTGGATCGGGAACCAAGGCAAAGCGTTGCCGCTACCCGCGACACTGACACGCCTCTACGGCCGTTTTCACCTGACGCAGGCCGGCTCGCCTCCGTACATCTTCAGCAATTTCGTAACCACGCTGGATGGAGTAGTGTCGTTGCGCATGCGAGGGCATGCAAACGGCGGTGACATCAGCGGCTTCAATGCTCAGGATCGAATGGTAATGGGGCTGGTGCGTGCCATAGCCGACGTGGTCATCGTCGGATCGGGGACACTAGCCGCCGATCCTCAACAGGTCTGGACGCCGGCGGCCATTTGTCCGGAGCTCGCGCCGGTGTATGGTCAGCTGAGGAAGGCGCTCGGCAAGTCGGGACCGCCGCTCAATGTCGTCATCAGCGGTAGTGGATCGCTCGATCTGCGACTGCCGGTATTTTCATCGGGACAGGTGCAAGTGATGATCATCACAACGAGGAGGGGTGCAAAGCGATTGACCAAGCAGCGAATTTCCGATGCCGTTGAGATTCGCGCGGTCCGTCGCAGCGGAGCGGAGATAGCGGCTAGTACGATTTGCAGCGAGGTTTGCGCGGTTCGCGGGGTCAAACGAGTACTGGTGGAAGGAGGCCCGCGACTAGTGGCCGATTTCTTCAAGCAGCGGCTAGTTTCGCAGCAGTTCTTGACGTTGGCACCGCAGATTGCGGGCCGCGTTGAGGGCGATGGCAGGCCGGGTATGGTCATGGGCAAGGTATTTGCGCCGCGTAATCCGTTGTGGGGGAAGTTGATTGACGTGCGGCAGGGGGCAAGTCATTTGTTCCTGCGCTATTCCTTTGCTTGACCGCTCGATCGTTCCCGAGGATTTTCATGTGACTACGATGTGTTCTCGCCGCCCGCGCTCTTCACCTCCAGGAATGGCACACGCCTGATGGCACTCACGCCAAAGGATGGATTCCTCTACACCTACGACCGCTCTTCGGGACACCGCCTTTACCGCGTTGCCGTGAACACGCAGTCCAACACGGTCAAACCCATGTCGGCCGAGGGGGTTCACTTCTGCCCGGGCACGCAGAGCGGTGCGGAGTAGAACGGCCCGGCCTACGACTCCCTGCACGATGCAATCGTCACCGGCCAGGTCGACTGGTGCTCGACGGTGTGGGCTGTGAAGAAGCCTTCGTGTGCAATTGGCGCGTCAGGTAGATTCATGCACTGCCTCCCGTTGTCGATAAATTAGGATGTAGCCAGAGACGCCTAGGTCTGCCTCTCATCTGCTGGCTACCCTATAACGGACAGCTAGTGTCCTGTCCCATTAATTAATGGCATATGAATTGCATGCTTTCAGGGTATCTTTGGACACGGAGATACCCGAATGGCTCGACGCAAAGCGGAGTTGGTCTTGAGCGTGGATGAGCAAGCACAGCTGAGTAGCTTTGCGCGCTCGCGCTCGCTGCCGACAGCGCTCTCGCAACGCGCGCGTATTGTGCTGGCCTGCGCGGCTGGGGACACCAACAGCGCAGTGGCACGGCGCTTTGAGCTGACCAATGTCACAGTGGGCAAGTGGCGCTCTCGCTTCGTGAAGCACCGCATCGCGGGGCTGTACGATGAGATCAGGCCTGGACGGCCCCGCACGATCGAGGATGAGCTGGTGGCCGCACTGATTCGCAGGACCCTGCAGCAAAAGCCCAAGGACGGCTCCACGCACTGGAGCGTGCGCCGACCAGCCAAGGAGAGCGGCATCTCCAAGTCCAGCGTGCATCGCTACTTGCAGCTCTTCAGCCTCAAGCCCCATCGCAGCGAGAGCTTCAAGCTCTCCACGGATGCCTTCTTTATCGAGAAGCTGCGCGATGTGGTGGGGCTGTACCTGAACCCACCCGAGAACGCCCTGGTACTCAGCGTCGATGAGAAGAGCCAGATGCAGGCGCTGGAACGCACGCAGCCGATGCTGCCGCTGGGCCTGGGCTACGTCGAGGGCATCACCCATGATTACAAGCGTCACGGCACCACCACGCTCTTTGCCGCTCTGAATGTGCTCAACGGCACGGTGCTGACCGAATGCAAGGCGCGGCACCGGCATCAGGAGTTCCTCGCCTTCCTGCGCAGAATCGAGGCCAGTGTCCCGGCGCGCCTGGATGTGCACCTGATCGTGGACAACTACAGCACTCACAAGCATGCACGCGTGAAGGCTTGGTTGGCGCGCCGGCCGCGTTGGCACATCCACTTCATCCCCACCTACAGCTCCTGGCTCAACCAAGTCGAGCGCTTCTTCGCATTGATCACCGAGAAGGCTATCCGCCGAGGCTCCTTCAGCAGCGTCAAAGACTTGGTGGGCAAGGTCGATCACTTCGTCACTCAGTACAACAAGAACTGTCGCCCCTTCGTATGGACTGCCACAGCAGACTCGATCCTCGAAAAACTCCAACGCTTATCTTCACGAATTAACGGGACAGGACACTAGTTTAGGAGCGATTCCCAGTTGGCTGGCACACTTCCTGCGGGTCCAGGAGCGGGCTGATTTTTTGGATGCGAATGCGGCGGAAGCAACTCCACACCCTTGATCATCCCCTGCATCTCGTAATCGAAGAACCAATTCTCACCCGGCTCGAAGCTGGCAATGATCGGATGCCCTGTCGCTGCCGCATGCTTGGATGCATGCCGGCTCGGAGAACTGTCGCAGCAACCGATGTGCCCACACTCCGCACACCGACGGAGATGAAACCACCAACCTTTCGGTGACGCCAGGCATTCCACACACCCATCGCCACTCGGTTTCGAAGCGGGGTTGATTCCGCGCAGACCCTTTTTCATTTCCGATTTTCCTTTCGTGTCCTCTGTTCGCAAAATAATGTCAAGCCACCAGCAAGACCTTCCCGATACCACCCTTCTCCGCGGCGGCTTGAGCTTCGGCCGCCTTGCTGAGTGGCAGCTTGCGGCTAATCGGGATCACCAGTTTGCCATCTCGGACGGCCTCGGCCATGAACTGAAGAGTTTTCGCATCAGGTGTCGCGTACACCGGTACCACCTTTACGGTTGGGTACTTCTCAGCATTCCGTGGTGCCCCGAGTACCGATGCAAACACTCCTCCCGGCTTGACCTTGGCGATCAATTTTTCAGCAGTCTCGCCGTTGACCGTATCAGCTACGACATCGAGCATCGGAAGATTCGCAATCGCATTGTCGTCATCGGTTGCGAGCAACTGATCTGCGCCGATGGTCTTCGCTTCATCCATCTGGCTCTTCAGCACCCCTGCAATCACGACTGCTCCCCGTTGCTTTGCAGTGAATACCGCCGAACGCCCGACATTTCCCGCAGCACCTACGACGAGAACCGTCTGGCCCGCTTTGATCCCGGTAGCGGAAATGAGCTGGTTGCCAGTCGTCGTCACCAGCGGCAACGCCGCCGCCTGGATCAAATCGAGTCCTTTGGGAACTTTCGCCAGAATCGCGGCTTTCACAACGCAAAGTTCGGCGTATGTGTCCGCCGCCATTGCAAACACCTGGTCGTCTCGGGAAAAGCCTTCTACTCCAGGACCTACCGTGACGACTGTCCCCGCAATGTCCACTCCCATCAGTCCGGGAAAGTTGATGGGATAAAACTCTTTCGTCAACCCGGCACGTCGTTTGTAGTCGATCGGATTCACACTCGTGGCAGCGACCTGCACCAGTACCTCGCCGGGACCCGCCACCGGATCAGGGTATTCCTCGAACTTGAGTACTTCAGGACCGCCATATTGGTGGACAACAACTGCTTTCATATTTCATCTCCTTGTACGGTGCGCATACAGTCACTAACAAAACTTAGATGAGCGAAGCTAAAATTGCTCATCGACGCCATGGACTCCCAAAAATTCGAAACTGGAAGGTGGTTTGCAGCCTCCTCGATGTTCGCCAAAGCCAATGTACGATCAGCATCGGAGACGTCGATGACTTGATCGAACCGTGCGACAGCATTGCGCACGTGCGGTGCATCGGTCAACGGCTCCTTCCGTTGGTTCGGAAAGGCATAAACCGTGTCCGGCAAGTCGCTCTGCGCCGTAAGCCGCCCGTGTTTCTCGTAAGGTTTGCAAGTCGGTTCCGGCATGTCTTTGCCACCCTTTCATTAAATTATTTGACTAGAGGGCGAGCGCCTGTCGGCCCGTGCACGAAAGCGATTAGACCACAGGCGGCTTGCGGTGATCGTTCCCCACGTCCTCATTTGAACGGCTGCTCGGATTTGTTGTTCTCTCAACGCCATTGGGATCCACGCTGACTCCTCCTAGGCGGAAGCAAGAATTGTGCGGCCGGTGAAAAACGAAAAGTGATCGCGGGTTAGGCGGCGCGCTCGTGTTCAAGTACTTTGACTTCGCGCAGTCTCCCCGTGTCCACGTCGAAAATGAAGCCGCGCACGGGGATGTCTTTGGCAATCCAGGGATGCGATCTGACTTTCTTGATCTGCTCCCGAGTATTTTCCTCGGGGTCCTTATAGGAGAAGAAGCGCATTGGAGCCGGCGACGCACCACCGGTAGAAGCGCTCAGCCTCGCGTTCATTTCGTCATCTGTGAATGTCGTGAACCCGCAACCGGTGTGGTTGAGAAGCAGTATCTCTGTGGTTCCGAGTACACGGTTGGAAACAATAAGTTCCCCGAGAACATCTTCCGTTACCGCGGGTCCGCCGGTTCGGATAACGTCGATATCGGCTTGCGGCAGGCCCAAGATTCCGGGGAGGTCTGAGAGCCGTGGATCCATGCAGGTTACAACTACGATTTCGGGGGACGGATGCTTCCCCAGAGTTGGGTTGTAGTTTTTTGCATAGTTGCGGTTTGCTTCTAGTGCCTTATCGATAGTACTCATCGTTTTCCTCCTGACGGGCGAACGGTTTGGGCAAGCCTGTTTTTTTTAGTGTCGCTCGTTCGACCGAATCGGTCGCGATGGAGCGACTACACCCGAGGCGCTCCGGCGAATCAATTGGACGATGGTATTGGCGATACCTTGGTATTGGACCCCCTGGAATAAAGTACGCACCACCCTGTGCCCATATGTCCAATTGATACTTTGGTGGTAATCGATACGTTCGTCCAATAGATTCGTCATCGTGATTCCGGCCTAATCCCAATCAAGGTTAGGCTGATCGAAGCAATTATGAATACTGCGATCACTGTCTGTCACATCGAGCGGGCCGCCGAACTCCTAGGGCAAACCGCGGTCGTGATCGGTGCCCGGAACGCAGCTCATAAGGTGAAAACTCGAGGAACTTTGATATTTATGGGCGCACCGGCGGTCGCCACCCGGGCATTCGCCTCGGAATCGCATCGACAGTGACCGCCGCACTTCCCGCCCTTACGGCCAATCTGGCGCTTGAGCTGGCATCAGTTCGCCTGAACCTCATCGCCGCCGGATTCGTGGACACGCAGTTGTCCGCATCACTCTTGGGCGATGAACTCGAAAACCGCCAGCAGCCAGCTTCGAGCCAAACTTCCCATCCGGCCGGTTGTTCAACCAGCAGATGTCGCCGCACTAGCGGTACACATCATGACCAACACCGTGGCAACTTACGACGTCGGCGGCGGCCAGCAGTTCGTCGCCGCCCAGCCGAGCAAGTCCGGCGCGTACGTAAGAACCTGGTGCTCGATTTGGGCAAGGAGTAAGGAGAATATATGTCAACCCTGCGTGCGTCTCCGAGCAGTGAACCGATCAGCGGCGCTAGTGCGGAGAGAGTAGATATGAAGTTCGAGGTGGTTGTAATTCCGGTCGCGGATGTTGACCGCTCGAAGGAGTTCTACACCAAACTGGGGTGGCGGCTCGACGCCGACTTCCCGTTCAATAACGGTTTCCGGGTTGTCCAGTTCACGCCGCCCGGTTCCGGGTGCTCGGTTCAGTTTGGCATGAAGATGACATCCGCTGCGCCAGGCTCGGCCGAAGGCCTCTACCTGATCGTCTCCGATGTCGAGGCAGCACGGAAAGATCTTGTCGCACGCGGCATTGAGGTGAGTGAGGTGTTCCACCCCGGAACGCCTGGCGCTCAATTCCAGATCGATGGTGGCGGTCGCATCAGCGGGCCAGCACCCGAGCATGCTACCTACGGCTCGTTCGCCACGTTTCGTGATCCCGACGGCAATGGATGGCTGTTTCAGGAAATCACAACGCGGCTGCCTGGCCGAGGACTTAGTAATTTGGATGTCGCGACGCTGACCGAGCTCTTGCAAGAGGCTGAGAAGCACCACGGCGAATACGAACCTACCGCTCCGAAGCACCACTGGTCGGGCTGGTATGCCGCCTACATTGTCGCGCGTCAGGACGGGAAGACGCCCGAAGAGGCAGCCAAAGACGGCAAGCTCCACATAGAGAAGGCACACTGACCGCCCCATGAAGCACTTCGACGCAATCATTATCGGGACGGGCCAGGCGGGCCCGTCCATGGCAGCGCGGTTTGCGGGTGCCGGCGAAACCGTCGCTATTATCGAACGCCATAAATTTGGCGGCACATGTGTGAATACAGGATGCATCCCGACAAAGACGCTCGTGGCAAGCGCCTATGCGGTCCATGTTGCCCGCCGAGGTGCGGAATATGGTTTCGCCATTGGCGATATGCGCGTCGATATGACGCAAGTCAAAGCCCGCAAGGATGCAGCCTCCGCGAGGTCAAACAAGGGAGTGGAGGAATGGCTCCGAGGAACGACAAATTGTACGGTCATTCAGGGCCATGCCCGCTTTCAGTCGTCGAACACTGTCGTGGTCAACGATGAAGTTCTGCAAGCCGACAAGATCTTTATCAACGTCGGCGGGCGCGCTTCGGTTCCAGAAATGCCGGGGATTCACGACGTCCCATTTCTCACCAACTCGTCAATGATGGACATCGATTTCTTGCCCGAGCATTTCATCATCGTCGGCGGAAGTTATGTTGGGCTGGAGTTCGCCCAGATCTATCGCCGCTTCGGGAGCGAAGTTACGATTGTGGAAATGGGACCGCGCCTGATCGGACGGGAGGACGAAGACGTCTCCCAAGCTGTGCGCGAAATACTGGAGGCTGAGGGCATACACATCCGGCTGAATGCGAAATGTATCTCGCTGGTGAAACGCGATGGCGGTGTCGCCGTCGGCCTCACATGCGAAGAAGGTCCGCCAGAAGTAGTAGGCACTCATGTTCTTTTGGCCGTGGGACGCACTCCCAACACGAACGACTTGGGTTTGGACCGGGCTGGGGTTGCCACCGACCACCGCGGCTACACAATCGTTGATGATCAACTGCAAACGAACGTGCCCGGCATCTGGGCGCTGGGGGACTGCAACGGCCGCGGCGCCTTTACGCATACTTCCTATAACGACTATGAGATCGTTGCGGACAATCTCTTCAACGCCGACCATCGCCGGGTTTCCGATCGGATCCAAGCCTACGCGCTATATATCGATCCGCCGCTAGGACGATGCGGCATGACGGACGCAGAGATACGGAAATCCGGACGTCGTGCCCTCGCTGCGAAATATCCGATGAGTCAAGTGAGCCGGGCCTACGAAAAAGGTGAGACACAAGGTTTCATCAAAATCTGCGTCGATGCAGAAACGAAAGAGATTCTGGGATCTGCGATTCTTGGAGTCGGAGGCGATGAAGTGATTCACGTTCTGCTGGACGTGATGTATGCGAAGGCGCCGTACACGGTCGTCCAGCGCGCAATGCACATTCATCCGACGGTCGCGGAATATCTGCCCACCATCCTCGCCAAACTGGGGCCGTTTGCGTAGAAGGGAAGAACACGAGCACTCTGAGGATCGAGAAAAAGACGTATCGCGAGCCGCGGGCGGTCACGATCGCGGCCTCGGCAAGATTATTGGGTTCGCTCCTTTAAACGAAGGGCTACGTATGTCGGGCAAACAAACAGCAATCGTCACCGGAGCATCGGGGGGCATTGGCGCCGGTTTAGTCGAAGGGTTTCTGAGAGAAGGCTATAACGTCGTCGCAACGTCTCGTCACGCCAATCGAGAATTGACTACTTCGGGCAGCCTGGTTCTGCTCGATGGCGATATCGGCAAGCAGCAAACTGCCGCCTATGCCGTCGAGGCAGCAATCAAGAGCTTCGGAGCCATCGATGTCTTGGTGAATAACGCTGGCATCTTCTTAACCAAGCCATTCACTGACTTCACTACCGAGGACTTCGACGCCCTTGTCTCCACTAATCTGCTCGGATTCTTCTACATCACTCAGCGCACTGTAAAAGAGATGCTGAAACAAAAATCGGGATGCGTTGTGAGCATCACTGCGGCACTTGCTGATCGTCCAATCGCCGGCGTAAATGGCTCGGTTTCGATGATTACTAAGGGTGGCTTGAATTCAGCTACCCAGAATCTCGCAATCGAGTATGCAAAAGATGGCATCCGCTTTAATGCCGTAGCCCCGGGCGAAGTGGATACACCAATTCACCGCAATGATCCCAACGACTCGACGTTGCCGCCGACTATGAAAAAGGCGCTGGTAAAGGATGTTGTCGATGCGGTTCTTTACCTGGTACAGGCAGGTCATGTGAGCGGAGAGATTCTCCACGTCGATGGCGCCGCTCCGGCTCGTCGTTGGTAAAAAATAAGAGGACCGTAACCATACGCTGGACTTCGACGAGGTACGCATGCCCCGATTGCTTTCAGTAAATGTCGGCCTTCCGCGCGACGTGACATGGAACGGCAAAACGGTCCGAACCGCAGTCTGGAAATCTCCGGTTACGGGACGGCGAATGGTGCGCAAGCTCGATATCGATGGTGACGCGCAAGCCGATCTCGCCGGTCACGGCGGGGAGCAGCGCGCCGTTTTTGTCTACCAGATGGACTCGTACCATTACTGGGAGCGCTTCCTGGGCCGCAGTGATTTTACTTTCGGTCAGTTCGGAGAAAACTTCACCGTTGAGGGACTTCCTGATAACGAGGTCTGCATCGGCGATCGATACCGCATCGGTGGTGCGATATTTGAAGTAACGCAGCCACGCGTGACGTGCTACCGCGTCGGCATCCGCATGAATGAACCTCGTATGGCGGCGCTTCTCGTAGCACATCGAAGACCAGGGTTTTACTTTCGCGTGTTGCAGGAAGGAGAAGTTGGTGCAGGCGATGACATTGTGAAAATTACTGGCGGTCCAGAGCGAATCAGTGTGGCCGAGGTTGACGCCCTCCTGTATTTGCCGGGACATTCCAGCCAGCAACTGCAACGTGCGCTGCAGATTCCTGCACTTAGCAAGGGTTGGCAGAGTTCGTTCCAAGCGATGCTGCAACAAGACTTGAGCTCCAAACCGACGGTGGGGAATCCGGGACTCGCCTATGAGGAACAATCGTCAGCATGGCCCGGCTTTCGACAGATGCGAGTCGCCAATATTAATAAGGAAAGCGATAGCGTAACTTCCTTCATTCTGTCGCCAATCGATGGGCAGCCTCTTCCTCTCTTCCAGGCGGGTCAATTTGTTGTTTTGCGGCTGCTCGTCGATCCGGGCAAACCGCCGGTTCTTCGCAGCTATTCGCTGTCTGATCTGCCGGCAGCCGACCGTTTCCGCATCAGCGTCAAAAACGAATTGAATGGCATGGGAAGTTTATTTCTGTGCAACCGTGCGCGAAAAGGCGATCTGTTGGATGTTAGTGCACCGCGAGGAAGCTTCACTCTGCGTCCCAGCCAGGGTCCTGTGGTTCTGCTGAGCGCTGGAGTGGGCGCAACGCCCGTGATGTCGATGCTGCACACACTCGCTGCCGAAAGATCGCAACGAGAGGTCTGGTGGATCTATGGAGCCCGCAATCGCGTTGACCATCCATTTGCAGGAGAATCGCGTTCTTTACTGAAGCAGCTCTCTCGCGGACGAGGATACATTGTGTACAGCAGGCCCGCTGCAATCGACCAAGTCGGGGCAGACTTCGACGCTCCCGGGCACATTGACACAGCTTTGCTGGAGAGAATTGGCGTGTCACAGGGTAGTGACTTCTATCTGTGTGGCCCCTCTTCATTCTTGCAGAATATGCGCGATGGGCTGCGAAATTGGGGTGTGCTCGCCGGGAATGTGCACACGGAAATCTTCGGTTCTCTTGAGGCTATTACCCCTGGTATGGCGCAGGTTGATCACACTCCTCACCTGCCACAAGGGCCACCCGGATCTGGCCCTCCAGTCTCATTCGCGCGTAGCGGGATTACCGCCGCTTGGGATCCGAAATTCGGGAGCTTGCTTGAACTGGCGGAAGCGTGCGATGTTCCGGTCAGATGGTCGTGCCGGATTGGAGTCTGTCATACCTGCATGACTGGTCTGATTGATGGATCGATTACTTACAACCCTGAGCCGCTGGAGAGGCCCGCTCCCGGGAACGTACTCGTATGCTGTTCCCAGCCAAACGCGGGTGTCACTCTGGATCTTTAAGAGAAACGGGAGGAGCCCAATCATGCGTTCTGATATCGCGCCCGGAGGCATTTTCCCCGACTACGAACTGCCCGACCACACGGGCAAAGTGCGCAAGCTCAGCGAGCTAAAGGGCGATGATCAGCTGATCCTCACCCTTGCGCGCGGCCACTATTGCCCAAAGGAGCACCCGCAGCATTTGGAACCCGCCGCGTTCTACCCGCAAAAATTGGCCGCGCCCGCCTGCGCGGAATCGGCGCGGCGGGTATGGCATGATCGGAATGTGCCGAGCGCCGTCGCCATTGTCGTGCGAGTGTTATCCGACCTGATTGGCGGGGTCGGGCTGACGTTCCGACCATAATTAAAAAAAGCGGGCACAATGGGTGCCCGCTTTTCTCAGCTTGGGCAAGTCATCATGAAGGTCGTCAAGTCCTACCCTACAAGCGTTGACGCCGAGGTGGCCAGGATCGCATTGGATGCCGCCGGCGTGCCATCGACCGTCGTCGGTGTCGAGGCGGCCATGGAAGGCGGAACAGCAGGTGTGCAAATGCTCGTTCCGGACGAGTGGGTCGACGAGGCTCTGGGGGTACTCGAACGTTACTAACGCTGTAAAGCGGCGTCGAATGGTGGCCAGGAATTCGTAACTCGCCGCTTTTAAATACAGCGACTTGCGGCGCCGGTCGGCGTCCGAGTAGCGCGCCGGTGCACAGCTGTTCATAGGGCAAGCGACCGTTGATGATGGTGCAGCTATGTTGAAGGATGAACAAAATCTTGCGTAGTTTAAGAGCCCACCGAAGTCGATCTACTGCTCAACTGTTGGCCGTGCTCTTAGAACTATCCGATCCGATTTCCCGGATTCTGGCGGTGGTAGTGCGGTTTTTTCCCGCCGTTGACCTACTGCAACTTTTGCCCAATATCCGCGCATGAGCAATGGAATTTGCGCCCGTTTGCACGCTTTAGCGAGCCCAACGTCTGAAATGCCAAATTGCTTCGCTAAGGAAGATACCGGCTTTGACCATACGAGTTTGTAGAGTCTTTGTCGCGTGAACTCATGCACGGCCCCGGTGCGCCGACCCGGAATCACGCCGCCAGGGATTGAGTCAGGGGTGGTTGCACGAGCGCTTTTTGGCTGCTTCGATTTTGAGAGGATGTTTCGGCCATGTTTATCGAGCGCCTGCCGTCGATCTTGGGTCTGAAAATACGCGTATCCCGCTGTGGTTTTCTGGTCCTTGTGATTCAGGACGGCACCGACTAAATGAAGTGTGGCACCGTCGCGAACCAGCCAGGAGCCTACGGTGCGGCGAAGATCATGAAGTCTCAGTTCAGGGGTTCCTGCAGCGCTCCGCACCCGCTGCCAGGGTGAGGTGAGACTCGCCAAGTGTTGGCCCTTGACCGGGCCGCATACGATATATGGATTGTCATCCAAGCGTGGAATACTTTTTAGACGCGCAATTGCAGCGCGACTTAATGGGGCGAGAAGTGCTTCGCCATTTTTCGTTTTGCCAATCTCTAACGTCCGCTGGTTCCAATCGACGTCGCTCCATTTGGAGCGAAGAAGTTCACTTGTCCGCAGACCCGTCAGAAGAAGAAGCCACAAGGCATTGCGAATGTAGGGATCGAATTCTGCATCGATAGCGTTCGCAATCCGCGGCATTTCTTCCGCAGTTGCAAAGCGGCGACGCTTCGTTTCCGGGTATCGCTCAATACCCACCGCCGGATTTTGCATGAGAGGTCGCACCACGCGCCACTTGCGAGCGAGGTTGTACATCCTTCGGACTACTTCAATCAATCGATTGGCGGCATAAGGATGAGTCTTGCCAATCTCCGAGTGGATTTGAGAGATATCTTCGTTCGTGATAGTGGAGGCCAGATGCGAGCCCAACTTTGGAATAAGGTACCGGTTGAGGGCTGACTCATCGTCGCGCCAGGAGCGTTTCCGGGGTTTCGCATGCTTTTCAATATACAAGGTGGCCAGAGACTTCACCGTGCCCGACGCTCGTTGCGCTTCGTCCTCGGCTTGCGGATCCGACCCATCGGCGACTTGAACAAGATACCTCCGGGCCTTCTTTCGGGCTTCGTCAAGAGTGAGCACGTCAGCTCGACCCAGGGTCGCCAAGCGCTTGCGGCCTTGGACGCGATACGAGGAGACATACGTCCGACGTTCATTTGGGTAGACGCGCACGCCAAAGGCAGGTAACGCTTCATCCCAATAAATGCATTGCGAATTGTTATCGCCGAAATATTCCAACGATCGTATAGTGTCCTGTCGAAGCTTGGTTGACGGCATAAGCAGCTAGACCCAGACGTTCGGATTGAGTGACCAGCAAGTGACCTCTTGAAAGCGTACTCTGGCGAACTTAGGCTTACAAGGGAGTCTTATTTTCCTCTAACTCATTGAATTATATTGTTACAGCGTATTGCAGCGCACACCATCGTAGGGTGTAAATTTTCTACGAACCAGGAGGTCGGGAGTTCGAATCTCTCCGGGCGCGCCAATAATCAATAACTTGGACGCGCCAGAAATTCCCAAGTGTTGAATATCTCGTAAGTGTTGAATATTTAGCTCCTCGGTTTCGCTCGTGACCCCTCGCAGGTAGTGCCGCTTGGTGGTTTCGATGGGTTCCGGTGCATCGGCGGGCTTTCCCGTAAGATTCGGGCTCCAAAAAAGGGGTTTCCGAATGGCCAAGCCCGTCGCCCGTGACAGCATCTACCTGTGATCCGCAACAATTCAATCACGCAAAGGCTGGCGCGAGAAAATATTCGTGATGCAAGCCGCCAAGGATCGGTTTGAGCGATGGGATTCGTATGGTCGCCGAACTCACCCTTTCGACCCGAACTTGCCGGTCGTGGGCGTCCGCTTCCGGGCAGCCCGATTCAGCGCCGAAAGACTACGGATGACTTCATTGCGGCAGATTCATCTTGCGCAGGAGCGCCTTGTAGCGGGGGTCGTCCCTCAGGTTTATCAGCAATGGATCCCAGGGTAACCAAGGTACCCAGCCATCGTGCACCTGGTACGCACGATCCAGCCAGGCGAAGGCCTTATCAAGGTCGTTACGATTGGCGTAGACCGCAGCGATAGGATATTCGACTACTTTGGCGTACTTTGCCTCGGCGACCGCGAGCGCGCGATCCGCCTCGCTCTTCCGACCTAGCGCGTCGAGGGCCAAAGCTAATCCGACGTCTCGATACCTCTCGTCAGTTTCTTGTTCCATTTCCGCGAGTGCCGCTGCCGGTTCGCGGCGCGCCAATAGCGCCCATCCAAGCAAGAAGTGTGACTGTGACCTTGTCGGGGCTAGGTCGAGCGCTTGCCGATACCCCGCCTCTGCCTCTGTAAGCCTGCCGCTGGCTAAGTACGTCATGGCAAGGCCGCCGTAATTGTCTGCCTCGAGAGGGTTCAGTGCCACAGCTTTCTGCGCGAGTTGTAGCGCCTCATCAAAACGACCCTGGGTCATCGCGCTCTGGCTCGCGTCGCTCAAAGCGTCGACATTGCCAGGATCGAGCGCGAGGGCTTGATTGATCTCCGCATCGGACGCCTTCCAGTTCCAGTCAAGGCCGTATACCTCGCCCATTGCGACGTGAGCGTCCGGCAGTTTCGGGTCAAGCTTAAGCGCCTGTTCCGCCGCGTAATGCGCCTCAGAACGCACGTCTTGATAGTTGCCGATAGTGAAAAATCCCCAGTCATCGACACGATACGTGGCGAGCGTCGCCCACGCGCGCGCGAAATTGGGGTCTAATTTCAGCGCCCGCTGTAGATGGTCGATGGCCCGCTGGGCATCAGCCAATTGCAGGGCATTAGCGCGGATCGCCCGGGCCTGCAGATACAGCGTGTAAGCTTCGGTACTCGAGGTGGGCGTGGCACGCGCCACGCCACCGTCCAGCAGCGACACCTGGAGCGCCTTGACCACAGCACTGGCGATTTCGTCCTGCACCTTGAAGATGTCGTCGAGCTGTCGGTCATAGGTCTCCGACCAGACGTGATAGCCATTGTCGGCCTGAATCAGCTGTGCGGTAACCCGGAGCGTGTTGCCGGATTTGCGGACGCTGCCTTCCAACACGTACAAGACACTGAGTGCTTTGGCGATGTCCGCGATGGTCGCCTGTTTGCCTTTAAAGTAAAAAGACGATGTGCGCGCCGGGACTCGCAGGTCAGGGATTTTCGTGAGCATGTCGATGAGTTCTTCGGACATGCCGTCGGAGAAATATTCCTGTTTCGCATCGCCGCTCATGTTGACGAAGGGCAGTACTGCGATGGAGTGCGCTGGCGGGGCAAAGGCGACCTCGGCGACCGCTGGCTGCGTCGCAGGCATCGGTGTTGCGGCCGAGGTCGTCTGTGCTTTGTGCTCCGATTCTTCAATGTGTTTGGACAACCAGAACTTGTCAACCAGGAGATACGCGATCCCGAGCACGAGGACCACCATGATGGCGCGGTCCAGACGCTGGGCCGTCAGCTTCCTGATCGACTGGTGTGGCTCAACCTCAACCGTCGGCTTCAGTCCCCCCGGCGTGATCTCATACACCCACGCGAACAGCAGGACCACCGGGAAGCCGCTGACCATCAGAATGACAACCAACCGGTTGGCCCAGCCGGGAACCTCAAGCATGTGAAAGACGACGTGTACCGGGTCAAGAATGAGCCAACACGCAACCAAGTAAAGGATCGCCACCCGGATGACGTTGCGGTGTTTCAGCTGCTCGAGGAATTGTAAGTGAGTCGCTGGGTGGTGTGCGTGCACGTGCCCTGAGGCGTGCGGCGCACCGTCTTCCGTCCCGCTTGTCGGGGCCTGAACAGTCGTCGGTGGACCCGATGGCGCTGGCCCCTCACCGGAATCCGGCGCTTCTCCCGACATTCCCTGCCCCCAACGATCGGACTTCCCGCCGACAGGATGCGCCGCGGTTATCCGGCTCGCAACTTAGGGCCAGTCGGCCGCATTTTTTCCGGTTTGCAGCTCGGCCCAATGTAGCCGATACGGTGCGTCGGGAATGGCTGCTATTCGGCGGGCATTCTGAACCCCTGTGTGTCCCCAGTTGGCCGATTTGAGCCGGTCGCTGGGCTGTATTTCGGTGGCCGATCTCGACGATAAGAGGCGTGGACAGGAACGGCGCCAACGGTCCATCCAGCAATTAGAGATCCTGCCGGCGTATCTACCTTCCTGACTATTGTCGCGCGTCCGGCGCTGCGCGAACTATAAACCGCGAAGCACGTCGCGCGCTTCGGGGTCGTGCGGCGCGCCGTTCGACGGTATCATCGCACCCCCATGTCATTCCTGTCACCTGCTTCTGCAATTCCAAGTTCCTCTGTGCGCGTCTTCCGCAGTGCCCCATTGACGCTGCCGCTCCTGGCCTTCCTGCTCTGCTCCGCGTGCGCCTCCTCGGGGGACCGCCGCGAGGCAGCGGACGACCCTCCGCTGGTCGCGGTGACCGCCGCGCCCGAGGTGCGGGACCATCCTATGGTTGCGAGCAAAGCCAGAGAGGAGAGTGAGTCCGAGGTGCCGGCGGCTGTCGCCGAATCGGAGCAGCGCGAGGCGCCACGCAAGACTGGGGACTTGCCGGAGCTGGTCGTGGAGGGGCGCGAGCGCCACCTCGTCATCCGCGACTTGGTTGCTGAGGGACAGGCGCAGCTGCGCGACGTAAATCTGCAGTACGCCTTCATCAGTAAGGGTGGGCGTGAGGTGCTGCGCGGCCGGCCGGTCGCCTTCGCCTTATGGAGCGACGCACAGAAGAACTGGACCATTGCTCAGTTGGAGATTCCCAGCCCGCCGGTTAAATGGAAGCCCGGCCGCGGGCCACTTCCCTTCACCGTGCGCACGCCCGGCATTGAGGCGCGGCACGTGAATGGCACCGGGGCCGAGCGGCTGATGTTCGCATTCTCGCGCGGCGGCGAGGAGCTGAAGGTCTATGGGCGCAAGTTTCCGGTATTCGACAACGCCCTCGTTAAGAACAAACGCTGGCGCGAGGCGGCGGCGACGGCAGTACCCATCGTCTATTTGCCCTATACCCGGGATACCCTTGACCCTGGCTTCGTCACCGGCGGCAGAGATTTCCTGCTCGCCACCGCACGGCACGCCTTGGACGAGCTGCGCAGCGCAAACGTGCCGAGCGCCGCCTTTCCGGGCGGGCTGCTCGCGGACGCAATACCCGCTGGGGTGATTACGACGCTCGCCGTCATAGAACAGACCGACGATGAGGACTTCCTCGAAAAGGGCAGAGATGCATTCGACGAGGTGCTCAGCCAGTACGGCCTGAAGCGCGAGGAAGCGTATCGCTACAGCGTCTCGAGTGCGAAAGCGCTGGGTCCCATGCAGTTCACCAACCGGCACGGCAACGGCACCTATTCACTCGTCGTGCGCAGATGCCCCGGCGCGCAAATAGACCCAAACTTCGAGCGCGGCGCGACCCGCCTGCAGAATGCCATGAAGGCAGCCGCCTGCCTGCTGGACATCGAGCTGTCACAGATGAACAGTGAAATCCGCTCCGCCTATCGCACGAATCCAGAAGTGCTCGGTATCTTTGCAGTTGCCGCCTATAACGGCGGCCCACGCAACGTCGCGAAGCTCTATCGCGCGCTCGACCGCATGGGGGTTCAACTCGACGAACTTCGCCGCGCGGGTCAGCTACCGCCAGGCTCCGCAGTCGCCTGCCCCTGTGTTTGGCGCGAGCAAGCCTCGGTGGTGCGGGCAGTCAGCATTCCGCGGTACAACCGAGAAAATAGCGGCTACATCGAAAAGTATCAAAGCATCCTCAGTTTGTTTGATTGAGTCCGCATCGACAGAAATAGTGGGACTGACCGGGCCTTTGGCCTCGTAGATCCAAAAGTTTGCGTGCGCGTGCTCAGTGTGGATGCGACGACTTAGAACCTAGTTCGGGACTTTTTGCAGGACAGCCAGGTGGTTGACCCGTAGGCCATGGGGTCGCCCGTGGTTTCAAAGTCCCGACCACCTGGTTTTTGACTAGGTGATCGACCACTTAGCCAGGCACTCGAAAACATAGCCAGGTGGTTGCGGGACGTTTGCGTGACTCAGTGGTGCTTTGTCGTGCTCTTGGGTGAATTTGCAACGGACATCCCGCGAGTGTGGTTGTTAAAAATCAATTACTTGCAAAAATCAAATTTTCTAAATTTTCTGCCCCTTCGAGCTACGAACCAGGAGGTCGGGAGTTCGAATCTCTCCGGGCGCGCCAAATCAAGAGGTTACAGATCTCGCAGACCCGCAGTTCGAATCAAAGTGACCACTCGCGGCCAAACCGAGCGTAATGGAGCAATCCCGGAATCAAGAGCAAATCGACCGACACCACAACGTGTCTCGCTCGAGTAACGATGTCTTCAGTCTCTCCTTTGCCACGATCTGATCCCAATCCGGATACAGCTGCCAGTTCCATAACACCTGATGCCCGGCGGAAGTCGTGTTTGTTCCCGACCAATCCTGGATCCAAAGTCCCGCAAGTGGAACGTTTTGCATCGATGAGCGCCCGTTCATACCGCCAGGCTCTCCGGGCGTTACCCCGTGGCGTCTTCCTGGAACTTCGACGGCGAGGTTCCAACGATCCGTCGGAAGGTGCGCGCGAAGTGGCTGGGATTGGCAAACCCGGCCTCCACGCCTGCAGTTAATACGCTGCAATCTCGGGTGCGGAGCCTTTGTTTCGCGTGCTCGATTCTTTTCAAAAGCACGTATTGGTAGGGTGAGTGGCCGGTACTCTGCCGGAACATCTCCGAGAAGTAGTGGGGGCTCATGCCAACAATGGTGGCAAGTTGACTCAAGCTCAAGTCGTCTCCCATATTCTCGCCGATGAAGTCCATTACCCGCTTGAGGCGATATGCCGGCAGTCCGCCGGGAGCAAACACAGCCAGTGGATTTCCAGCTGAATGACGGGAAACCAAGTATACGGCCAACGAGTCTGCCAAGGATTCGCCATAGAGTCGGCCTGCCGGAGAGCCCTCGGCCAAGTCGAGCGTCATCGTGTTCAGGATCGCTGCAATATGTCGATCCTTTAAATCAAAGCTCTGCTGCAGCTCGATGTCGTTGCGGTGCGCGGTGCTTTCCAACGACTGCGTCAGCAGCGTCGGATGGAGCGCCACGGCGACCGTGTGAACCGGCCCCAACCACCGTATTTCATCGACGGCTCCTCGCGGCTGGAGGATGACTGTGCCGGGCGTCCCCGCAAATCGAGCGCGCTTTCCGCCCGCTTGTACTTCGTATTTGACACATCCGTCGAGCAGCACCTGCAGGAAATGCTCCGGGTGCTCGTGTCGCGGAATTACGCCGGCAGAAATCCGGTGAGTCTCCACGGCGATGCCTGCCCATCCGATCTGAGCACTCGTCAGGGTGGGTGCGGTTTCGATCAATGGCTCGGCTCTCCCATCGCGGCGAACTTCGATGCGGTCCACACGAGACTCCAAACGCGAAGTCCGAAACCCGCGCCCTGCAGAAATTGACGCTTCAGGGCCAGTTCTATCAGCCATCGCCGTTCTTCCTCCAAACGACCCTCCGTGGCGGCTCCAATAATAATCGGAAGATCGGAACAAGTCCGGTCTTTCAGAACATGCACGTGTTGGGAAGGGGAATAGCCTTTCAGCACTAGTTAGGCACCGGGATCGACGCAAAAGGCTCTGATCATGACGAAAGCCAGGTTTACAAATCGTGACCAATCGCAGTGCATCACGAACCGAAGGATCGTAACGGCCTCAATGGCTCTTCAACCATCCGTGCGTATGACCGATCGAGAATCCCCAAATGCCCCTTCTGTTCCGAGCGACGTCCTCACGCTCGACGAGTTGACCATCGAGGGGGTGGTTCACGAGTTCTATCATCGCGTTCGTCGGGACTCCGTGCTCGGAGAGATCTTTAACGCGCGCATCGCGGACTGGGAATCCCATTTGCAGCGCATGTGTGATTTCTGGTCGTCCATCGCACTAGGTAGCGGTCGCTATCACGGCCGCCCCCTGAGCAAGCATCTGACGCTGCCCGTCAGCGCACCACACTTCGATCGCTGGTTGGAACTATTCGCCTCAACGGTGCAAGAGATCTGCTCCCCCGCAGTCGCCAAGCTGCTCGCACAGCGAGCACGACTCATCGCACGCAGCCTGGAGGGCGGAATCGCGAGTGTTCACGGAGTGGTACTCGCAAGAGATGAGCGTTTTACCCCTTCTCGAGATTCAGCGCTCCAGCAACGTGGGGAGCACCCATGAAACCCATCCTTCCCGCGGGCCTGAAGGCGTACAAGCGCACGCCGATCTTCGATGAGCACACACTTCCGGCGGGTCTGCGGCGCGAGCACCGCACGAAGGCCGGCGTCTGGGCCCTGATCCATGTGACCTACGGGGCACTTCGCTACCGAGTTCTTGACCCATTTCATGAGGAGATCCTGACCAAAGAACGACCCGGAGTCGTCTGGCCCGGACAGTTGCACGAAGTCGAGCCTGTCGGGCCCGTGGGAGTGTTCGTGGAATTCTTTGCCGCGGATCCGGCGGGCCACAACCGGCACACGGCGGCCCTCCCATGAAGCGACTACTCCTATTACCGCGAAACCCTGCGACTGCATCGAGGGTGTCGCCAGCTTTCCTTCCAGTCATTACACACAACACCGATTAGGGAGCATCATCATGAAAGTTCACCGGAAATTTCTCGCCCTTCCCGCTGTTCTTCTGTCCGCCTGCGGCGGCGGCGGCGGCGGCGGCGGATCATCGTTGC
>CAVYKH010000005.1:0-209738 GCA_963769075.1 uncultured Gammaproteobacteria bacterium
CCTCTCAAGGCTGTAACACGGGTTCGAATCCCGTAGGGAGCGCCAATAAATCAATGACTTAGAGGCAAGCGACACCGTTGTGTCCACTTTATGTCCACCATTTTCGAGGACTTGCAGTGGCCGTGTGATCAAGCCGCTCCGGACGCCGGCGTTGTGTCATAGGTGCCGGTCGCGAGATCGACACGCACGGACTTGGCGATCGGCTCGGGCCTCACTTCACGTCCTTCTCGTACCAATCGGATCAGGCGGTGGCGCTCGAGCAGCTGCAGGGAGCGAGAGATATTCGGCTGCGCTCGACCGGTCCGCGCTACCAACTCGGTTACGCTCGCAGGGCGTTCGCGCAGCAAGATGCCCAGTAGCTCGAGCGCCTCGCGCGACAGCGCAGCCAGCAGCGGCGCTGCAGGCAGCGGCGAAGCCCGCCGTTCGCCACGCCCCACAGCACGCATTTCTTCCCGCAGCTCAGTCAGCGATTTGCGTGTCATCGTCGTCCTCCATCTCCAGCTCGACCGCTTCTGCCTCGAACTCAAATGGGTAGCCTTCTTGCAGACAGGCCCGTTCAATGGCGGCAAAGAAATCGCAGATCAATTCGTCTGCACCACGAAACTCATAAGGCACAAGATCCGCCGGGCGTCGGAAGCGATGCCGGTGGTCATAGGGTTGCGCCCGCGAGGTACCAGTGCGTTGTCAAAGCCCAGTAGCCGTGTCCCGTCTATATCATGCAGCGTGAAGGCATACTTGATGCCCTGCGGTCGCGCTGGAGTCACCTCAATCTCGCCGACCCGGATTCGTATACTCCAACCGTTCACGAGCCAGTATCGCCGGCGGTCGTAGTCCAGAAGACGGCGCATCGCCTCATCGAGCATGATTTAATATATCAAATGGGGATATATAATGGAAGCTCAACGATCGGCCCCCCGCAGTTCGGAAACTACGGAGTCTGCCAAGCCCGCTTCCCGAATTCGGCATCGGAGTCTGATATCCCGCCGGGTGGCGGTGGTTTCCATCCCACCCGGTTCGCAGCGCACCCGCCGGCTGACTACCGCGTCCGCTCAAGGACCTTGGGGTGTCCGCGCTCGGGTCCCTCCGGTTTGACCTGACGCTGCTGTTCCTTGAATAGGATGAGTTGCGCGGCCAGGCGTTGCCAGTCGGTCAGGACGAGCGGGAGATGCATTGCGAAGTACCGGACGTCTCCCGCAAGGATCTCCTCGCCTTGGTCATCCAGTACGTCTGCCGCCTTCATCCACCGAAGTGGTCTATCGAGGCGCAACCCTCGGCGCGGACCGCCGATTGGGCCGCTCAAGTCGTAGTTCACCCCCTACGTCACCGGAAAGATGACTGGTCTGCGTCAATACACCTATATCGGTGCGCTGGTCCTGGTCATAGCGGGGATCTTTCGGTTGACCCCGGTCTTCGCAGGGGAGGAATACGCTTCCGCCTGTGCCTCAGCCCCTCCGTCTGCGGAACAGGGTGTCCCAGGGAAGGTCATGGGCTTCCCTGGACAGCGTGCCTACCTTACGACGAAACATCCTGATCTCTGCGCGACAGATTGGACGACGGGATGTGATCCCCACGCCTATGTGTTGTCGGGCGATTCCATAAAGATCGGACCGGCCTGTCAACAGTGGACCTTCGTGCAATTTGATGGCAAGAAAAAGAGCTCGTCAGGTTGGCTTGCGAACGAACGCATCGAGACGCTCCAGCCAAATGGACCCAAACCGATTATCTCGGGCAAATCCCCTCCTTCGGCGCCGGTTTGCGCCTTTGTGCGCGACACCTTGAACACCGCGTTGAGAACAGCCACTTCGACGCCGGCCTTTTCGTCTCCGCTTCAGAACATTCACTCCTTGGATACCCTACCCTCAAAGGTGGAAAGTCATGGCTGGCAGACTTGGAATATTCAGGTCGCTGACGCCAGATTGGGTACTCAGGTCGTAAAGGCCGTCAGCTACTCGACGGGAGGTACATGCTGGAATTCGGTTGTAGAGTTCTGGACTCCCGACTTCAGTAAAAGAATTCCAGTTGAGGGAAGTGCGGCCGAAGATATCAACGAGAGATTTCCCGACGAGTTTGGAGGATATACATCACAGCAACTGATTGAATGGAACAATCAGGCGTTCTTCCTCCAATATTCGAGAGCAGCACGCCATGTGCTGGTTAGCGAGATAGACGCAGGGCTGTCCTCTCACTTGGTGTGCGTGCTTTCACAGCGCGCCAATGAGCGAGAGATTGCAGATGCTTCCGGGGCTAAACCAATCTGCGCCGCAGCACTTGCTGGCCTTGTCGAAGATATCTCACTACCGACAAACCGGCACCCTGACGAAAAATTTATCGGTAGCGACTTAGGCGACTACGTTAACTTCGGATCCGGATCACTTTCTGGAAGCACCTGGCTAGATGTCCGTAATCAAGGCAAGCCGGAGCTCATCGCGATGGCTTATAGCTACGACGCGTCCGGCGCCGGATGCGGTAGCGATCACTTTACGCAGTGGCCAGTTATTCTAAGTCCCGACGGTACCCTCGACATGCATAATCCATTCAACAAGGTTGCGTTCGAGCATGCCGGGCATGATGACGACAGTCGCCTCTTTCGATACCGGGGCGCCGTTTACTTTGAACGTCGATCGTTACCCATCGCAGATTCTAGGGACCATGAGATATGGAAATTCTCGGGGAACAGCGCCGAGCTAATGTGTCGATTCTCGACAGTTCAATACGCTGAGGCCGAACAAAAATAGCAGTTGGCCATGCGAGCGAATTCGCTGGCATGAGGCTTGAGCGAGGGCTGACATGCTCATTGATGGTACCTCGCGCCCTTCAAATGCGCATCACTCCGCCTTGTAGCCCAGTCTCCTCGTAATTTCTTAAAAACGTCTGCCTGTGCCCCGACCACGTCTTGTGCGAAGATACCGACGAAAAGCACTTCATTTGGAGAGATCATTGGTTGATGTTTGCAGTAACGTACGCGACCCTCTTGCTCTGTGCAAGCCCGCTGCCTAGCCTCAACAGGGATCCTCCACCCGTACTACACCACTGCCTGCTAAGGAGGGTCCGTGATTTGCGGAAGCCATAGACCTCCACAGCCTACGTCTTAGTTCGGTGGAGCGGCGGCCAGTTTACAGGTCAACTCATACCGTCCTTGAGGCATCGGCTTAATCACGAAAGCTCTCGTCCATAGATCGCGATCCTCCGTCGTCAACAGGAAGTAGGTGCCCGAGTGGTACCTAAAAGGCGCCAGATGCAAATACGCCGCGCGCCAGTGCAATTGCTGCCCATGGCTATGGGTAGTAACGAACGGCAACTCCGCGTCTGGATCCGGGCATGTCCTCACCGGCCAGTTGGGGGGCTGCGCCGCGCGCTCGCGGGCGACCCAGGCCTTGCAGTTCTCCCAGACCCAGGGAAATACGGTCGTCGCATACTGCCCATCGATGGCCCCTTTGAGCGACGCTGCGGTCAGCAAGCCCCAGGCTTCGTCGTCGTAAGCCAGGTACGTGTCCGACGAATTCATGTGCGACCTGAAGGACACCACAAGGACCTTCTTCGTCTTGCCGCTGTTGTCGAAGTCGAACACCAGGGGATCGATGGGGGCAGTTGCACCTCGAGATTCGATGTGGGCTTTGAATGAGTCATCGACGATTGGCTCAATCTCGCCGGACACGCTGCGGAGGGCTTGGTCCGGAGAAAAAGGGTCTATAAGCACCGAGGACAAGACTGCGCAAACCGGGGATATCGCTTTTCCGAATGCTTTCACAATGTCTCCACCACCGCCGTGGGCCGATCCCTCATCGATGCTGGCTCCCGCTATTAGCAACTCCTCCGTCGCAGACAGTGCCTTTTCAAGATCGTCCTTGTCCTCTCCAGCTCGCGATAAAACAGATGTTTTGAGAATGGCAGCCGACAGGACACGATTCCCTCGAACCGGCGAATTGGGATTCGCTCCATGCTCAAGAGAATCTTTAACGAGAATCGGATCCCCCAGCAGCGCCCCCGCATAGAGCCGATACTGGAAGTCTTCCGGCCATCCTGAATCTACGATCTTGCGCACCGTGGCGTACGGTGCGCTATTCCACAACACATCGACTAGAGTTCCGCCGTTCGCAAAAGAAGTTGTTAACGAGGCGCCGTGAGACACCAGCAATGCAATGAGCCTGTCTGTTTCGGCATCAAACTCTTGAAGCCTATTTTGACTGCTTGCTTCAATGCGCCCATAAACCAGAGCGCCAATCACGCCCGAATCGCGCGGGCCGCGAAAATTCGGATCCGCACCGCTGGCAAGCGCCTTCGTTATTAATGCCGCATCATGGGTAAGTGCACCCTGCAACAGATCGACCTTCGGACTCTCAGCGGGCAACGCCGCTGGCTCTTCTACAGAGGCCAATGATTCTTCCGGTAGCACCCGCAATCCGAGATCATGGAGTACATAAAGGTCGCTGGCTGGGTTCTCTTCGTTGCAGGAAAGGCGGATGGACTTGCCGTCTGGAGACTTGACCCTTATCCCGGCCCCGTTTGTATCAAAGGCGGCAGACTCACGATAGATCGTGTAAGTAAATCCTGACCGCACAAATAAAAGATTCTCAAGGGAAGATTTGGCAAACCCGACCTTCGACAAAAAATAAAATTCCTCCAAGTGAAGCCGCATTTGCTCCAGATCATCCGTACTCGGAGGCAGTACTTTCACAAAACCGAGCTCACCAGCGGCATTTCTTGCAAGGTATGTCCGGCATCGATTGGGCTGATCTCTTTGAACCTCATGAATACCCGTCGCGCGCCAGCCATCCTTGAGCTCCGCATCCAAAATGAATTTGTCTAAATCGTCCACAATCGCTCCCTTACACTCCCCTAGGCTCCCGGGCTCGACGGTGCGTCCATCGGATACAGATTCGGCAACCACCGGTCTAGCACCTCGGGCGGAAACCCAAGGCTTACGGGCGCGCGCGGTCCAGTCGTCACGAGGAGACCCTTGTCGAGCAAGGTGGACAAGGTCTCGCGCGCTCGCCGCTCCTCATACCCAGTAATCTCCGGGGCTTGACCGCGCTGAATACTGCCCCGGTAAAATGCCTCGCGGAGCATCTCAAAGGAGCCCTTAGGTAGTCGCTTTGCCACGACTTCGTCTGTGATGTAGATCTCCATGCGCCTAAGTATTTCTTGCGGCTGAAGGAGCTTATTCATGAAATCCACTTGATCGATCGAAACCGACAGAAAGAATTGACAAAATGCTTTCAGCTCCTCCAAGGACAGCGCTCCACGACCGTCAAGTGAATTGCGCTTCGGCAAATCAGCCGCCGCTAGGCGCGCCTTGTACGTGTCGGCATTTCGGGCCAAACCGCGAGAGACAGACCACAAGCTGTGAGCACCCAGCAACCTGAAAAACATCGCATGGGACATGAGTCGCGCGACGCGGCCATTGCCATCGGCGAATGGATGAATCCAGGTAAACCGATGATGGGCAGCGGCCACCGACATGAGCTGCCTCGGCTTTGAGAGACGGTCGCTACGATAGGCTTCCGTGAACCGACGCATGAAGTCAGGGACAGCGGTGTGGTGCGGCGGATTATGCTGTCCGACATCCACTGGGCCTTCGCGATACTCGCCCGGCACGACCCGCACCTCGCGATGGGTATCCGCGGTACGCATCACGAGTAGTTCGGTCGGAAGCCGGTTGCAGAATTCCCGATGCAACCATTTTGCGTAGCCCTCGCTCGCGGGCCAAAGATCCTGCGGATCCTCCCCGGCATCGATGAGCTGCTGCACGTGAATATGCGCGAGCGCTTCGTACTGAAGTACTCTTTGCTTGCTGTCATTAGAGAAATCGCTGCGCAACGCTCGTTCGATCTCACGAGGAGTCGTCTGGTGCCCCTCAAGAAAATTGGAGTAATAACAATTCATCGACCGCACCAATCGGGCCAACTCTTTCTGAATTTCGGGCGGCAAGGATCCCGCCAAGCGCGCGGTCATGCGGTTCAGATCAAATGTCAGATCATCGAGCGTCGAGTCGCCCTCCGGCACCAACATGGGCTCCATGGCAGATACGTCTTTCATAATGCCTGATATTATGCCGCATTAAGCTATTGATTATCAATATATATATTTCACAATATTGATATTTACTGCCGGTCTATATGCCGGATCAAGTCGCCATTTACAGAGATCGGATAATCAATGACTTACGCGCAAAGCGCCGGGTGGCTTCGCCTCGCATGCACTCACGATCTTCAGTCTTTGCCCCGACCGGATTGCTATTGACGACACGAGAAAGGTGCGCCGCCGCCCCGAGAAACTGAATCACCGTTTGCGCCGCCGGACCAAGAAATGGCCTGATCTCATATGCATTCCGGACGCCGCGTCTCGGTTGCTCGCCTCGCGATCTCCTTGTCTGGTACGCGCGCCTCGGGGCACGTGGCGAGCCACCGGTAGCCACTCATTCCAGGTCTGAAATTCTGACCTAGTGCCTCTCGTCTATCTGTATGAGATTTGAGGTGCGATATCAGGTGCTATTTATGTGCGGAAGTCGACGAACGTATCCGGCAGTTTCCGGACGTCGATCTAAGCGATACGTCTGGGTTGTTTGGACGTCCCCGGACGGCCGTCCACCACGAGCGCCGCGCCCGTCGTGAATGCGGCCTCCTCGGATGCAAGGTAGAGGATGGCTGCCGCCACCTCGTCGGGACTCGCCATCCGGCGGAGCGGTGCACGCGCGCGTGCGCGCTCGAGATAGCGCTCGGCGTTCCCGCTTGCCGCAGCGGCCCCCCAAATCATGTCGGTCTCGACATTGCCGGGACAGACGCAATTGACGCGTACGGGCTGCGCGAGCTCGACGGCCATTGCGCGCGTGAGATTGACGACCCCGCCTTTGGAGGCGCAGTACGCCGTGCCGTTCGGATAGCCCACGATACCCGCGTCCCTCCCCGAGAAGGTGTCCTTTCCGGGGTTCCGTTGATTTGGCTGTCACAGAATCCCGCGCTCCCGCCCGCCGCGGTCGTGGCAGTCGACATCGACTTCGCGAAATGTCCTCTTGCGGGTTCGTTCTTAAACGAAGATCCCGCGCCGCATCGGCCCCGCCCGCGCGTGAGCCTGTCGCAGATTCCGAGCGCTGGCGCTCATTACATTGAGTGCGGCACGGAGTATCGTTCCAGGCGCTGACTCGCGAATGGTCGCGCGCAGCACGGCATCCGCTGTCGTAGGAAGGTGACAGTGCCCCGCTCCCCAGCTGCGCCTTGGGGGGGCATATGAGCGTGGAACCAAGTGAGGCGATGAACGAAGTCTGGATCAGCTGGCAGGGACACGTCATCAACGGCGTGTTCCCTTTAGGACGCTATCTTGGTTGCTCGGATCACAGCGGCGTCTTCCTCACCAAGTCTGCGGCGCGGCGCCCTTCGGAAGTCGCGATCAAGCTCGTTCCCACTAATCGGGCCCTGGCGGAATTACAACTGCCGCGATGGAAGAGGGCTGGCGGCCTCGCTCATCCTCACCTGCTTCGCCTGTTGGAGTGGGGCGGGTGCCAGCTGGACGGGCTGCCTTATCTGTACGCCGTCATGGAGTACGCCGACCAGACTCTCGCGCAGCTGTTGCTACACCGCACCCTGACGGACGACGAAGCGCGAGAAATGCTCCTGCCGACTCTGGACGCACTGGCGTTCCTGCACAGCCGAAGCCTGGTGCACGGGCAGTTGAAGCCGGCAAACATCCTGGTGGTCGGAGATCAGCTAAAGCTGGCAAGCGACACGATCCGTCGCGTGAGGGATGGCGCAATGAGCACCCACACGCGCACCGTGTACGATCCTCCGGAAGCCCGGCACGGAAGCGGTTCCACTGCCGGTGACCTTTGGGCGCTCGGCGTCAGCCTGTTCGAGGCGCTCACTCGCCGTCCGCCTTCGGGCTTGGGCGAGCCCACCGCAGCCCTCGTGCTACCGGCGGATTTCTCCCCGGCATTTCGCGACGTCGTGGCCCGCTGTCTGAACCCCAACCCGCAGGATCGCCCCAGCGCGGCGGAGCTCGTGGCCTGGGCCGGCGGGCGATCGGCGGGGTCTGCGCTGGCGGCGCCCGTTCAGCCCGCGGAGCTCGCAGCGCCCGAGCCGCGGACACCCGCGCCGGCGCCGCCGCAGAGCGCACCCCGACAGGCCGCTCCCGATGCGGCGCGGCCCGCGCCGTCGAGTGGACAGTCCCTCAAGCTGCGAGCCTTGCTTACCGTGATGCTCGGGGCGGTCGTGATCCTTGCGCTGGTTTGGACCGGAGCGCGCGTGTTCAGAACCCATCGCGCCCCGTCTCCACCTCCTGTTCAGGGTCCCGGAGGATCATTGTCACAGACTGCAAGCGCCGCCCCACCCGCGGCGGGGGAAGTGCGGGCTCCTGTCTCTGCGGTGTCCACCACCAAGGCGGGTCGGAGCGACGCGGCCCCGTCGCCATCGGCGCTACATGAGGTGATCCCTGACGTTCCGCGCAGTGCCCGTCGAACCATCCGCGGACACATCAGGGTGTGGGTGCGAATCATCGTCGACCAGGACGGTTCGGTGTTCGCGGCTGTCGCGGATCGAACCGGTCCGAGCAGGTATATCCAGCAACTCGCTGTCGAGGCGGCTAAGCGCTGGACGTTTCCACCGCTGGACACTCCGTCCCAACGCCTGATGCAGCTTCGGTTCGACTTCACTCGCGACGGGACGACGGGGCGTGCCGTCACACTGCACTGAGACGGTGGCAACTGTCGCCGCTCGGGCACCACATCCGCCAGGCCGGCGGTTGACCGTTTGTGACCGACTGCGGGCCTACCTCGTCCCGACCAACCCCCCTGGTCGAGGCGACGAGCTTTGCGGAGTCGTAGCCTACGCCGCGCCGGAACAGGAGTTCCACATTCTCGATCTTGGTCATCTTGACCGCAGGGTTCCCCTGTATGAATTGCTGGTGTTTCGCTCGAGGAGCGAGATCTCACTACGTACTACGGCGACGAATACCGCGCGTACCAGAAGCGGGTGCCCCTCTTGCCCATTGGCCGTGGCAGTGGCAAGGGCCGTTCCTAGTTCCTGCCCGAACATACGCACGTCCCGAAGTCACGCCCACCCGGTCTGAGCTTGGGGTGGTAAATTTGCTCCACAAGTAGGAGTGCCTCCACGTCACACTCGCTGCAGGATTCACATGTATACAAAGAAGCTTTACGCCGGCTGGGCGGATATGGACTTCAACTCGCACATGAAGAACACGGCATACCTCGACAAGGCAGCCGATGTTAGACAGATGTTCCTAATTGACCATGGTTTCCCGGTAGAGGAATTCCTGCGGCTTCGTATTGGACCGGTCGTCATGAAAGACGAAGTGGAATACTTTAAGGAAGTCGGCCTGCAACAGGAAATCATCGTGACGTATGCACTGGCGGGCCATGCACCCGACGGGAGTCGCTTCCTTCTCCGCCATGAGATCTTTCGACCGGATGGAAAGCTGAGCGCGAGGATCACCAGCGCTGGCGGCTGGTTGAACCTGACTGAGCGCAAACTCATCGCGCCACCGCCGCCGCTGCTCTCCGCAATGAACCTGCTGGAGAAGACGAGCGATTTCGTCATCCTGCCCTCGAGCATGAGCGCGCGTGCTTAGTCCTTCGGCGCTATCGGCTATCGCTCGAGGCCGGGCTTGGAATGTGAAGGAGCCCTGCGTAGGCAGCCCGAAGTCGGCGATGAAGCCTCGGGGAGTGCTCTGATCGAACCAGCCGGTCGCGGCCGGCGGGGCACGCGGCAAGGCCTCCTCGGCGGCGGCCCCGCAAAGCCCCAGGTGCTGCAAGATCTTCCCGATGACCTCGGGATCCTCGATGCTGGCAATGATCTTTACCGGTCCACCGCAGAGTTCGCAGTTCTCGATGTCGATCGCAAAGACGCGCTTCAGGCGTTGTGCCCAGCTCATCGTCGCAGCACGTCTCGCGCGGCCTCACGGAGGTTTCCTTTTTATGGTTTTTTATAGGCCGTGTCCGTGAGACCAGCCATCGGTGTATCGGTACGATTCGTTGAGCATGCGAGGTGGCGAATTAGGTGTCGATCACGCACCCCGTGTGAAGGCCGATTTCGGCGGATTTATCCTCGTTATTTTGTTGTCCCACATTTTTGGCGGATTTCTCCGACATCCCCGGACTTCCGTGGTGGTGGGAGTGGGGAGCTGCACGTGGCTGAGTCGGCTTGCGTGGATGGCCTGGAGCCCGCTTGCGCTCGCGGCCCGTGGCGGCGAGGGATCGTCCACCGTCGCGGCACAGCTGTGGAGCTGGAGCGGCCGCAACTTGCCTTACGTATCACAAAATATTAACGTGTGTCGTTCAATTTCCGGTGCTATCCATATTGCGCGCCGAGGGCGTTATGGCCGATACGATTGCACTTGTGACGGGAGCCAACAAGGGAATTGGAAGGGAAATTTCCCGACAGCTCTCCGCCAAAGGAGTTCTCGTCCTGATGGGAGCTCGCGACCGCGAGCGCGGAGAGTCCGCCGCGGCAGAGCTCCGCGCCCAAAGCCTTTCCGTCGAATTCACCCAAATGGATGTGACCTCGCAACCCAGCGTGGACCATGCTGCCGCCGAGGTGGAGCGTCGCTACGGTCGGCTCGACATCTTGGTGAACAATGCGGGTGTCGCGCTCGATTGGATCCCCAGCTCGGAGTTGAGCGTCGAGGCGCTGCGGCAGACGTTCGAAGTCAACGTCTTCGGCGTCTTCCGGGTGACGAAAGCCCTGCTGCCGCTGCTCAAGAAATCCAAACACGGCCGGATCGTCAACATGTCGAGCGGACTCGGCTCGCTCAGTCGGAATGCGGACCCCCGTTCGCCGCTCACAATTCGAAACATATTGCTCGCCTACTGCTCGTCGAAAGCTGCGCTCAACATGATCACCATTCAATTCGCGAATGAGTTGAAGAACGTAGGCATTAAAGTCAATTCAGCGAATCCGGGTTTCACCGCGACAGACATGAATCAGCACCGCGGCGTGAGAACGGTCGAACAAGGCGCGGCGACTCCGGTCCGCCTCGCGCTGCTTCCCGACGATGGGCCTACCGGTGGAGTCTTCAGCGACGACGGCCCGGAACCGTGGTAAGGGCGCTCCTCACGAACAGACCGAACAAGAGTGTGGATGTCGTCAAGAATCCCCCGCGTACTATTGACCCTTCAATGCAATCGGTGAGAATCTCGCGAAGGTGTTGGACATCGCGGCGGCTCAACGTCACGACTGGACAGAGGAAGTTCAAGGTGACCAAACTCACGATCGAGCGCTGAAAGTAATTGGTCACAATCCATCAGGCGATTGCTGTGAGCCGGGTCTGTGTGTCGACTCTTATGGGATATCAACAACGATCACTACAGGCGCGTTGTGATCGAAGATCGAATCTACGACCAATTGATTAAGAGGGAGGCCGAGCTCTCTCTAAGGCCCTGATTGCGAGAGAGGGTAGAAAATGTATTGCAAAGTTAGCGGGTACCTGGCCGATAACGCCGGCTATTGCACAACATGGGCGAAAATCCACGCCCGCGATTTGGCGTCGTCGGAACTGTAATTGGGCTTATGCGCTTTGATCGTTGGGCCACCGGCGTACGTTCGGGGATCAGATGCGATGACAAAAAGGTGTCTTGGCCCGCGACTTATACACGGATAACGGGCCGTGTCTCCTTTACGTCTCCTCGCAGGCCGCTGTAGTTAGTTAGGCTGGCGGGCGTATATGATAGTAATGTACATGAGTGATCGACTGGACGCGCATCTACGGCCGCCGCGACGCTGATGCGCGTCCGCCCACAATTGTTGAGATGTTGATCTAGAGAGGGACACACCATGGCAAAAACGCTCGTACTCTACTACTCCGCCTACGGCCACATCGAGCGAATGGCGCACGCCGTTGCGGAGGGCGTCCGCTCCGTGGCGGGTAGCGAAGTAACCATCAAGCGAGTAGCCGAACTCGTGCCAGAGGAAACAGCGCGCAAGGCCGGCATGAAGGTCGACCACAAGACGCCGATCGCCAGCGTCGACGAGCTAGCCAACTATGACGCGATCATATTCGGCACGCCGACACGCTTCGGCAACATGGCCGCGCAGATGCGCAACTTCCTGGATCAGACCGGCGGGCTATGGGTCAAAGGCGCGCTGATCGGCAAGGTCGCAAGCGTGTTTGCTTCGACCGGGACCCAGCACGGTGGTCAGGAGACGACCATTACCAGCTTCCACAGCACGCTTCTGCATCACGGGATGATCATCGTGGGGCTGCCGTACTCGTTCGCAGGCCTGACACGCATGGACCAGGTGACGGGCGGCACGCCCTACGGCGCAACCACGCTCGCAGGTCCCGACGGCTCGCGGCAGCCTACCGACAACGAGCTCGAAGGGGCTCGCTTCCAAGGCCGACATGTTGCCGAGATCGCGGCCAGACTGGAACGCGGTGCTGGGGAGCGTGGTCCCGCACCGAAGGAGATGCAGAACCCGACGGAGACGACTGGCGGGACGGCGGGTCGGCCCTGAAAGGAATGGGCGGACCACGCCAACTTACATTCTTGCTCGAACGCCGAGCGAACCCTGCGCGCGGCAGAGACGAGCCTTGCCTGCGCCGAGCAGGAGGCCGCCAATGCTTCATCGCGCTCATCAAGGCGCTCGGGGCGACTGGACGAGCATGAGCGAGCGTGCCGTTCCGTAGTGATTGATCGAGTCGGTCACGATGCAAGAGATTCGCCACAGTGAGCAGCGGGGATTCGCGGATCACGGCTGGCTGCGGTCCTATCATAGTTTTTCTGGCCGCTGTGCTCCGCAAAATATGCTTACGCTCACGCGGAAGCCAATGAGCACTCGTGATGCAGCCCACCGAGTACAGCTTTGCTACGCACCGAGCCGAAGTCATCGAGTCTCTGACGAGACTTCGGCGTTGACCTCGATGGGGTAGCTGGAGGATCTGGCACGCCCGGCCGTATGCGTCCTTAAATCCGCGTATGTAATCTGAAGATTAGGTCCGCAACACTGCGCGCGCCGTGCACTCGGTGCTGCCCAAGGATACCTTCGGCGTTGCCGTGAACTATGCCTTGAAGCACTGGGACGCGTTGACCAACTTCACTCAAGCGGGGCACCTGGAGGCATCGAACAATTATGCCGAGCGTTGCATGCGAACGGTGGCCGTGGGGAGGAAAGCATTTCTGTTCGTCGGCTCCGAACGCGCGGGACACGCCGCGGCGATCTACTATTCACTGGTGGAATCCTGCAAGGCGAACCAAGTCAATCCGCTGACCTATCTGACTTACGTGCTGACCAACGCGCGCAACAAGTCGGTGACGCTGCCGACGCCGGATGAATTCACAGCGTCCAACATCACCCACGTGGGCTGAGCCATGACAACGGACGATCCGCCAGAGAACCCCAAAGATCTGTGCACGCTCGAGCTGAGCACGCGCGAGGTGAAGCTGCTACTAAAATACGGCTACCCGTTCGACGAACAGAAGGAGACGCTGCGCGCCAGCCGCGCCGTGAAGGGTTACCATCGCGTACGTATTGGCGCCTATTGGATCGAATTGATGATCGCTGACCTGATCCGCTCCGCCAAGGAGCTGCGCAGCCCAGCATTACTCGAAGAGATCGATGCTCTGTGCGATGTGTTGGAAAATGCATTGACGGATCGTTCTAAGCCGCTTCTGGTGGCCCTGAAGTGACTATGTCGCAGATCGGCTCACGGCACCAGACGCAGATTTTCGGACGGATACCATTAGAACCGCGATTCCGCTTGCCCCCGCTCAGTGTCAATGTTATTCAATCCGGCATAACCCACAATCCGGTTATCGCCGACTTTGAGTGCCGCCCAATGCAGCGCCCGACGATCCTCCCACGCGGCTGAGTGTGAGGATATCCACATCCGCGCAAATTCCATCGTGAACGGATGTGGGACACCAATGGTCGTGTCGTAGATGCGGTGCTCGCCCGCGAGGGCAGCCAATCGTCCGATGTCCGTCAGCATGAATGGACGAAATTGAAATCGCCGTGTGCTCAGCGTGGGATAGGAACTCTCGGAAGTTACCCCAGCGGATGAAATTTGCTTACCGAAGTACGTCGATGTCCTCTCTGCAGATTCTGTTGACACGGTTGTGTGCATCGCTACTCCACACTGTAGTTGCGCCCTATCAGACAGGCCCCTTCGGCCCGAAGGTAATCGGCACGCTTCGCACCCGTAGAGTCCGCAGATGACTGACCGGTTGCTGTTCTCCCGGCCGATCCAACGTCCGCCACACGGGGATCAAAGCCGGATTGACCCACCGCCCAGCGATGACAATCTTCGCGATCACGCGCCAGTTGCTCGTTCGACTGCCCCGCCTTGGGATAAACGAACAGCTCGCGATTAGCCGGCGCCTGCGTCTGCACTTGATCAACGAGGCCAGCCGGGGGCTGCACGGTTTCATACTCGCCGGCGTCATTGTTCCATTGATAATAATTGTCGTCGGCATAGTAGTAGGGCACACCGTCCCACCAGTACATGTCGTAATACCAGGGCAGCGTTGCAAAAAAGAGCCCATATCCTAGGCCGCGCCAGCCCCAACCGCCGTACCCTCCACGCCAGCCGTAACCGCCGCGTCCCCCATAGCCGCCTCGATAGCCACCATAACCGCCGCCCCCATACCAGCCCCCGCCACCACGAAACCCGCCGCCCCCGCGATAGCCTCCTCCGCCGTGAAATCCACCGCCGCCGTGGCCGCCGCCACCCCCACCGTGACCGCCACCACCGCCACCGCCGCCCGAATGGGCGAAGGCGAATCCAGAAGATCCGACCGCGATGAGGGCGAGACTTACGGGGACGATCCAATGCATTCGCTGAGTACGCATAGCCCACTCCTCGACAATTCATGTTTCATTGAACGTTTTGCGACTCCCTATGCCTTATTGTTTAGGCTGACGGAATTCACAACTCGCGTCACGCCTGGGGTCTCGAGGGCGAGTGATTCCGCCAACTGGCGTTCCATCTCCGTATCGACCAACCCGGACAGATACACCACATGATCCAGAGTCTGCACATCGAGTAAAGTGGGCGGGCCCAATTCGGGATGTTGATCAAACAGGCTCCGTACATCGGCCGTGATTTTCGCATCGCCGGGGCAACCACCAAACCCGCAGGTCCTGTATGCCGCACATCCGGAAAGAATGCCCAACATGATAAAGGCGCCAGCCAAATGGTAACGTTGTGTAGACCTACCCATTTAATCTCTCCTTCTATTAATAAGTCTCCTTGGCACTCATCGGGAAGTCTTTAAATCGCCTTATGGCCATTGCTAACCAACCTACTCCACAGGGATTAAAAATGGGCAAGCAACCCATTAAAAAACTCTCAGTCCTGATTCCATTTGTGACTTGAGCAAACGTCAGTGGGATGCGACGGGAAGCAGGCATAAGGGCAGGATCTCAGCCTTATACCGATTGTCGGTCAGCCTTCGCGAGGCCTCAAGCAGGGTACGTCGGCTTTTAATGTTGCATTCGCCGGCCTTTAATCTTCGTCTCTCACACTGAACATATTGGCGATTCGCCGGCGGGCGGCCGCTTTTCGCAACACGCGGCCGAGCCGGTTACTGCCACATTCGGAGGTGAGTCATGGCAAGCATTCGCGCAGCACATTACCCCCTGGTGACGCTCTTGGCCGGCGCGGCGCTGGCCGGTTGCGCTTCGGTGCCGACGGGGCGTGTCGGGGTCGAGTGGACGCCGACGCGAGGCACCGTGGAGAGGCCCTTGAGCGAAGGGTTTCATATGGTGTCCCCTCTCGCGCGCGTGTATGACGTCGACCTACGCGAGCAGCAAAGCGAGGATTCCTTGGATGTGTTGGCGAACAACGGGCTCGATATCAATTTGCGGAGCTCGATTCTCTATCAGCCGGTCGCTGGAGAGGCCTACCAACTCATCACGCAAACCGGCGCGGACTACTATTCGACGCTGGTGGCGCCATATGTGACCTCGAGCGCGCGCAAGGTGGTGGGCCGATACTCGCCGGAGGAAATCTATTCCACGAAGCGTGAACAAATCGAGCACGAGATCCGCGAGGTTCACCTGCCGCCGGCGGTGCAATCCGCGATTCAGACGAAGCTGGAGGAAGAGCAAAAGGCGCTTGAAATGCAGTTCGTGCTCGAACGAACCAAGCAGGAAGCGGTACGCAAGCACATCGAAGCATTGGGCATCGCCGATTACCAGTCGATCATCAGCAAGGGATTGAACCCTCAGATTCTCGAGTGGAAGGGAATCGAGGCGACGGACAAGCTGGCGGAGTCACCAAACGCCAAGGTAATCATCGTGGGTTCCGGGAAAGACGGGCTGCCGGTGATCCTGAACACCGGATCCGCCGCCGCTGCTCCGCAAATCGCCAGCCGGGGATCCGTGACCGGGCCGGGTAATCCGTGACTCTGCCGAGGCTGCCATGGATATCACATTAGCGACGCCTTCACGAGTCCTCTTGGCGGCGGCGTTGCTCAAGCGGACCCTTGCCGACGACGAAATCGATCTGGATCCGGGTGATTCGGCATTCTATGCGCTGACGGATTTTCGGCACGAGAACCCTATCTCCGTGGAGCCGGACTGTTCAATCGATGACGCGCTCTATGACATGAGCCGCCTGAGCGTTCACGCCCTGCTGGTGATCCAACAGGAGCAGACGGGCAGCGGGCAATGTATTGTCGGGTTGATCACTTCTTACCGCATTGAGCGGCTGCGGCTCCATCATCGCCAGCGAACGGGGGACTCCCGCTGTCCGGACCTGCGTGTCGGTGACGTCATGACGCCCTGGCATGAATTGCCGCTCGTCAACCTCGAGTCGCTGCGACCCTGGAGCGCGCTTGAGCTGTACCAGATGTTTCAGGGCACGGGATTGACGCACCTGTTGGTCGTTGAGACTGACGGTGATGATTCGGTTCTCGCGAGGGGGCTGATTTCCCGCGCGAACCTTGCGAAGCGCTTACGACGCTGCGACGGGATCGATTCGCGCGGCCACCGTTCGGGGTGACCGAGTGCTCACCTGGCATTGCTCACACTGATCGAACTGACGACGCGCACCACTCCGGCGGCTTCGCCGGCGACCGAAGCCGCCATCTGTTGCTGAAAGGGCGTATCGACCAGACCATCGAGATACACCACATGATCTACGGTCTGCACGTAAACCATATTTGGAGCTTCCAAATCGGGATGTCGATCGAATAGCGCCCGAACCTCCGCCGTGATCTTCGCATCGCCGGGGCAACCATTGAAGCCGCAAGTTCTGTATGCCGCGCATCCCGCCAATGCGCACGGCAGGACGATCCCGAGAGCCAAAGCGTGAAATCGTGTGTGCCTGCTCATTTCAACTCATCTCGCGAAATCGCCCAACATATGAGATCTTCCACCAAGCCCTCTTTGCACGTCCGCTTGCGCAATTGCCCCTCTTGCCGCATGCCGAGAGCGGCGAGGACGCGACCTGCGAGCGGGTGTCTTGCAAGTTGTAACGCGTAGACGCGGTTCATGCCGAGGCGGGTCCGCGCGAATTCCAAGATCGCCGCGCACCATTCGGTGGCGTAGCTGTGCCGTTCAACCCCGCAACCCACCCAGAACCGCAACTCCGCCCGACTTCGTTCACCGTTGATTTTGTCCAATCCGGCGTAGCCGGCTATACGGCTATCGCCGGCTTTGACCGCCGCCCAGTGCAATGCGCGATGCGCCGCCCATGCCGCCGGGTGCGAGGTTATCCACACGCGGGCGAATTCCGCCGTGTAAGGATGCGGGAGGCCCACAGTGGTATCGGCAATGCGGTGCTCGCCTGCGATCGCGACCAGCTGCCCGATATCCGCAAGCACAAACGGGCGAAGTTTGAATCGTTGAGTCGTCAGAGTGGGGTAGGCGGTGCCTGCCGGCTCCATCGGCGAGTCAATCCCTCTCCGATGCGCTTGGCGATGGCTCCAGGTGTCCTCAATCGAAATGCTCGTTGACATCGCTGCTCCAGGGTTGTCGCGGCCCACCGGCGGAACTCTCAAATTCAAGCGCGGCCTAACGCCTATTTAGAGTGAGAATGATTTTCGTAGTTCCGGGCGGCGGGTGCATGAGAATCTTCTAATGTGGAGGTCGGGAGATTCTCATCACGTTGCGGTAGGATTGGGGGCCGGAGAAACGATCGTGCGCATACTCATAGTCGAGGATGACCGCAAACTCGCCGAATTCGTGGCGCGCGGATTGCGCGCCGAACGTTTTGCGGTGGACATCGTGGCGAACGGCCGGGACGGCGAGGGCTATATCCAGTCCTATCCTTACGATCTGCTCATCCTGGATTTGATGCTGCCGCAGCTGAGCGGCATGGAACTGCTGCGCCGCGTGCGCCGTTCGCACGCCTCTCTGCCGGTTCTGATACTCACGGCGCGCGATGCGATCGAAGACAAGGTGGCGCACTTCGAGGCCGGCGCGGACGACTACTTGACCAAGCCGTTCGACTTCGCCGAGCTCTTGGTGCGTATCAAGGCACTGCTGCGACGTACGCCGATCGAGCGCACCGACGTATTGCGAATTGCCGATCTCGAACTCAACCGGCTGACCCAGCAAGTCAAGCGAGGCGGGCACCGCATCGACCTCACGGTAAAGGAATATGCGCTTTTCGAATACCTATTGTGCTCGCCGGGCCGGGTATTCTCGCGCACCATGATACTCAATCACGTGTGGGATCAGAGCTTCGAGGGGGTTACCAACATCGTCGATGTTTACGTACGTTACTTGAGGAAAAAAGTCGACGAGCCGTTCCCCGTCAAGCTGATTCATACCGTGCGCGGCGTGGGCTACTGTGTGCGCGAGGCGGAACCGGAGCAGCCGGCGGGCTCGAATGAATCACCGGTCACTCGCGTTTAGACTGGGAGCCTGGTACACGCTTCTGCTGAGTGTGACGTTCGCTCTCGTGGGAACGGGCACTTTCTACGGTCTGCAGCACTATCTGCGCGCGAATTTGCGCGATGCGTTGCAGCGCCGCTCGGCGCAGCTCGAGCAGATCCTCATGCAAGCACCGGCCGGCGCATCAGATGGCGCCATTGCCCGGGAAATCTACAACCGCATAGCGCCCGAGATCAACAATCGATTTGTGCGCGTGACGCGTGCTCAAGGGACGCTCGTGTACCGCTCCGGTCCGCCCTCCGATCGAAGCTTTGATCCGTCGGCGGTGCCTCCGAGTGTGCTGGCCGCCGCTATGGCGGCTGCGACCGTGACGCCAGGTGTGCGGCCGGCGGCCGTGCGGCCGGCGGTGCCGCTTACGGCGACTGTCGGCAATCAGCATCTGCTGATCAGCGCAACGCCCATCCGCACGGTCTCCGGACAATACCTCGTCGAGCTCGGTGTCTCGCTCATGCCGGTTGAAGCAGTGCTGGATCGGCTGCTTGATCTGCTGGCGCTGCTGCTTCCGGCGCTCATCCTCTGCGCGGCCGGCGGGGGCTATCTGCTGGTCAGCCGGGCGCTGCGGCCGGTGGATCGATTATCGCAGACCGCCGAGCGGATGAGTTTACAAGATCTGACATTGCGGCTTCCCGTGGTGCCGAGCGGCGACGCGCTCGAACGATTGGCGAATTCATTCAACAATATGCTGGGTCGCTTGCGCGACTCGGTGCAAACGTCGCGAAGATTCCTCGCGGATGCCTCGCATGAGCTTAGAACGCCGCTCACCGTCATCAAAGGAGAGTTGCAGGAACTCGCCGGCGGAGCCGCCTTGACCAGCACCGAACTGCGGGAGCGGGTCGGCAGCGTGCTCGAAGAGGTGGCTCGCTTGGAGCACCTGGTATCCGGGTTGCTCGTCCTGTCGCGCCTGGATGCGGGTGAAACGCGGCACGAGTGGGTCAATGTCGATTTGGCGGAATTGGCGCTGAACACCGCCGAGCAAATGCGCTTGATGGCCGAGGACCGGGGGATCGAGCTCGAGTTGTCGGGGCTAAAAAAGGCGGTGATTCGCGGCGATCAAGCGCGGCTCAAACAAATTGTCGTCAATCTCCTCGATAACGCGATCAAATTCACTCCCCGAGGGGGGAAAGTGACCTTGCGCACGGTGGCGAGCGATACCGGCAGCCTCCTTGAGCTATCGGACACTGGCATCGGCATCCCGCCATCCTCGATCCCGCACGTGTTTGATCGATTCTTTCGCGTCGACGAGGCTCGATCGCGCGAGGCCGGCGGCGCAGGGCTCGGGCTGTCCATCGTCAAGTCCATTTGCTCCTTGCACGGCGCCGACATCGAGGTGGAGAGCCGCCTGGAACGCGGGAGCTGCTTCCGTGTCAGGTTTCCGGCCGCTCGATAGGTGCCGGATTGTAGATTCTTAATGTCCCCCTATCGGGTTTTTAATCTACGCCGCTCAATCTATCCATCGAGGCTTATTTATCGGCATCTGACACATGCCAGGCGCTCGAAGCGCGGTAGAGGCTGCCGGCAACTGCTTATGAACGTGGATACTTACGATCGAAACCTCGTGCTACGCACCCAGTCGGGCGACCGCGGTGCATTCGGTATCCTGGTGAGCAAATACCGGCACCGCGTGATGAAGCTTTCGATGCGCTATACGGGCAATTGCGCCGATGCGGAGGATGCCGTTCAGGAAACATTCATGAAAGCTTATGGGGCCGTGAAGGATTATCGTGGCGATGCGGCGCTCTATTCGTGGCTTTACCGCATCGCGATCAACTCGGCGAATACGGTATTGGCGTTTCGCGCACGCCAATCGAGCGTATTTACTTCCGATGATCGCCGCGGCAAGACGGATGAAACTGCGGTAACACTGAACGAGTTGGACACCCCGGAGGATCTCGCATTGAGGCAGGAGCTCTGCGGCGCGGTCAATGCGGCTATCGAGGCGCTGCCCGACGAGCAGCGCACGGCCATTGGCTTATATGAGGTTCGGGGCCTCAGCTACGCACAGGTTGCCGCAGCGATGTCTTGCCCGGTGGGAACCGTGCGCTCACGGGTATTTCGCGCGCGAGAGGCAATGGAATACCGTTTGCGGCGCATTTTTGACGACGCCCCAGGGGGTGCGAGGCGTCGGGTCCGATGCAGCACCGGCGCTTGCATGGACCGCACCAGCGATCCGCCGTGACGTCGGTCGCTACGAACAATGGATGGCTGCGACATGAGGAACGTGCGTCAACAAGGGCTCGCCTATGCTTGCGCGATCGGGCTGCTAACTCTGTGGTTGGGCAGTTGTGCAGCGAGCCCCGCTTACGACCGCAGCACGAGGGTGGGTCCGGGCTTGAGCTTCTACCCGTTCTACGACAACTACCGCGAATGGGGACCTAGCTATCTCGTCGGGCCGCCGGATCATCATTTCGGGGATGAAGCCCGAATCGACGATAATCGATCGGCACACATCAATAAACCGCCGGCGCCGCCTCCCGAGGTCCCGACCTACGGGGTCCCGCCACTGCCGTAGCGGCTCATCAAAATCGTCACTGATGCCATGAATCGACCTGCATTCCATTCCGGCCTCGGGAGCAGGTCATCGTTCAAGGAAAAGGAACTACGGATGGCGCTGGTGTGCTGCGGCGGCGTCTCCCTCGCAATTTACATGCATGGCCTCAGCGCCGAGATCCTCAAGCTCGTACGCGCATCCGGCGCGCTTCATTCCATCACGGACAAGACCAGGCGATCTACCGCATCCTATGTCGACGTCGTCGATCGCAACGAATCTGAGTTCGACACGGAGTCGGTCTACTTCGAGTTGTTGCGGGACATCGGACGAACGGTTGATCTGCGGGTCATCATCGACATTATTGCAGGAGCCTCAGCCGGCGGGATCAACGCCACCATGCTGGCGCGGGCATTGAGCCACGACCTGTCGATGAGCCGCCTGCGGGAGCTTTGGCTGGAGAATGCTGACGTCGCCGAGCTGCTCGCGCCGGATGCGCGTGCGCATAACTGGAGCAAGTGGTTCGTGCGGCCGCTGGTATGGTTGGGACAGCTGTCGGGCCGAGCGTATTTTCGCGATCGTGAAGTCCGCTCCAAGCTGTCGCTGTTCCTGCGCTCGCGTTGGTTTGAACCGCCGTTGGATGGCAGGAAAATGGCGGGATTCATGTACGACGCCGTGATCGCCATGGGGCAGCCGCGCCGTCCGGGCGCCTCCTTGCTGCCGTCGCGCCACACGCTCGACCTGTTTGTAACGGTCACCGACTACCACGGCCATCAGCAGCTCGTGCATATTCATGATCCGTCGATGATCTGCGAATCCGAGCACCGTCATGTCCTTCACTTCAGGTACAGCCGCAGTGCCAACGGTGCGGAAGAGAGCGACTTCGATCTGGCCAACGCTCCGGCACTGGCGTTCGCCGCACGCGCAACATCCTCATTTCCAGGAGCATTCCCGCCGGCGCGGATCGCCGAAATCGATGACCTGCTCAGAAAGCGCTCGGCAACGTGGCCGCGCCGCAAGGATTTCATTCAACGCAACTTCGAGCCCTATCGACAGGCGAACATCGATCCGGTGACTGTCTCGTTTATCGACGGCAGCGTGCTCAATAACCGGCCGTTCCGCGAAGCGCTTACGGCGATTCACGGCCGCCCGGCGTACCGCGAGGTGGACCGTCGGGTCGTGTATATCGACCCCGACCCCTCGCGAGCGGGCGCAAGGGCCCATCACGGCCCTCCGGGGTTCTTCGCTACCCTGCGCGGCGCCTTATCGGACATTCCACGTGCACAGCCAATGGCCGACGAGCTTGGGTGGGTCCTCGAGTTCAATGAACAAGCACGGCGGCTCAAGGAAATCGTTGAAAGTGCGCGACCGCAAGTCAACGACCACGTGGCCAAGGTGATGGATCTAGCGCAGGGATGGACGCTCACCAAGGAGCAAATCAGCAGGTGGCGGGATCTGGCGAATGTCCAGGCCGCGCGCGACGCAGGCTTCGCCTACGACGGCTACGTCCGACTCAAACTGGCATCCAGTCGCGCATTTGTTAGCCGCCTGATCATGGGCATCCGCGGGGTGCAGCCGAAGTCACCGTTCGCTCGGGCGATCGCGGAGGTCGTCGACACCTGGGCCGCACGAACCGGGGCGACGTACGATGCGGCGGGAGCGCCGCCAATGCGCGGCGATGCGACTGCGCCATTTCCGGTCGCGCGCTGGGTGGAGCTGCTGCTCGCCTTCGATGTGGATTATCGCAAGCGCCGCCTGCACTTCCTGATTCGAGGGCTAAATCAGCTGTACGAGGCCGCTGAGTCTGGAACTGCCGGGACGATCGCCGCGGCCGCCATCGATAGCCTGAAAAGCTCGTTCTACGCATGTCTCGATGAGCTTTGTCAGCGCGAGCGGAATCCACTTCTCAATTCATCGACGCGCGCGCTCGTTGCGCAGATATTCCCGGCGGGGCCGTCAATGGACGAAGCCATAGATATCGTCGCGTACGCGAAGGCGCAGGTTGCGCGGCACGCAGACGTGGTCGATCGTCTCATGGAGCAGCTGGCGACCGACATCGATCTCGATGCCACGACTCACGATATCGACCGACTGCTCGAGGAACGCATGGGCAATGGCTGGCCGCGCGAAGCCGCCCGCGAGGTGCTGGTCGATTACCTGGGCTTCCCGTTCTTTGATGTATTGACATTCCCGCTGATGCGCTGGCGTGACGTAGGCGAATTCGACGAAGTGCTCGTCGACCGCATCAGTGCGCAGGATGCCACTGTCCTGCATGGCCTCGGCCGGGCGCAGCAAGTCAGAGGCGTAGACTTCGAGCACTTCGCGGCGTTTCTTTCGCGAACCTTTCGCGAAAACGACTACTTGCTTGGCCGGCTCCACGCGCTTGAGCGACTGATTGACATCGTGTGCAATTCAGCCGGGAGCGATGCGGTAGGTGATCTCGATCCAGTGGGCTTGAAGTTGCGCGGTTTCACGCAGATCCTCGATGCGGAGCAGCCGCACTTGCCGAACAGCAAGGCGATGATTGCGGAGCTGCGCAGTGGCTTTGAGGAGCTGGCTCGGCGGCAAGCCGCACCTCGCTTGCAAAATCCCGCTCAGGCGATCTTGCACGAGCCGATCTTCGAAGCTCGGCACTCCTAACGCATGGCGTCCGTTCGCTTTCGGTATATACACCCGCCGCACCGGCTTCGGTCGATATCCTAGGCGTCGGAAAGAATGTGGATAGGTCCGCCAAACGTTCTGGCAGGCCGTCCGCATAGTCCGCCTTGCGCATCCCATCAATTCCGGTCGCTTTGCTTCCCGCTTGGCGCTCGAAGCTCGCGTTGAGCCCTTGAGGATCCCATCAGCATCTTAGCCCAAACATCGAATCGTCGCGTACGGCGTGCAAGGTTTAACCGGCTGGAAACCGTGCATCAATGGTATCGCCATCGGGCAATTGACACTTGCCGCTGCCCCCGCCAAACATTCCGTTCGAAGGAAACGCGAGCTGAAAACTGCATCTCATGTGCGAGCCGCTCGGTGAGGCTAGATTTGCGACTACACGGTCCTCAAGGTTCGCAATGAACTCCTCCGACGGCCCCACATTCCAATTGGTTTCATCCCAGCCCGAGTCCCAGCCGTCGAAGAGCGGCGCAATGCTCGGGAGCTTCGTATCGCTTGTGATCTGAAAATACCGACCGCTATATTTCGTGCCATCAGACAATGTTGCGGTCATAGTTCCAGAAATAATGTCGGAACTCTTCCAGCTAAATGTGGTGGGTGCCCCACCAGAAACCGGGAAGCCCACTCCGGTTCCCGTAGTCGTGCAACCGGCCGCAACAGCGGTGAGCAGAGCCAGCATAAACTGTATATTCCGACGTCTCATATCTTTTCTATCCGCCCGCGGTTGGAGCCGGTTTCGAAAGCGAGTCGTGGATACCACGCCACTTGCTACCCGCGGTGCGTTCCATGATTCCTCTTCCGAATCGGGTTCTCTGCCACAGTTAAGGGACAAGAGAGCCGCAGAGTCGGTCGAGCAGCAATGGACAGAAGTATCCAAGACAAAGATTAGAAGGAAGTTAATACCTTATTAGAACTCTCTGGTCGTTACTTATGCTCCTTCCTCAACCACGATTGTTCAGAGCGGTCGAGTTCACGACCTGCGCCACCCCCGGAGTATCGAGAGCAGCCAATTCTGTCAGCTGCCGTTCCAAGTTTGTATTTTCTTAATGTGTCGCTAGCGGGTTTTTAATCTACGCCGTTCATTCTACCCTCATTGAATCGGCATCTGCCGCACGGCAGGCACTTGAAGCGTGGTAGAGGCCGCAGGCATTTGCTCATGAACGTGGATACTTCCGATCGACACCTCTTACTACGCACCCAGGCGGGCGACCGCGGTGCATTCGGTATCCTGGTAAGCAAATACCGGCACCGCGTGATGAAGCTTTCGATGCGCTATACGGGCAATCGCGCCGATGCGGAGGATGCCGGTCAGGAAACATTCATGAAGGCCTATGGAGCCGTGAATGATTTTCGTGGTGATGCGGCGTTCTATTCGTGGCTTTATCGCATCGCGATCAACTCGGCGAATACGGTACTCGCGCTTCGCGCGCCTTTTCGCGACCAGGCGGATGAAACCCCACTACCACTGAACGCGTTGGACACCCCAGAGGATCTCGCTTATACCGAAGAACTCTGCGGCGCGGTGAATGCGGCTATCGAGGCGCTGCCCGAGCGCACGGCAATTGGCTTATATGAGCTTCGGGGCCTGAGCTACGCGCAGGTTGCCGCAGCCACGTCTTGCCCGGTGGGAACCGTGCGCTCACGGGTGTTTCGTGCGCGGGAGGCGATAGAAAACCGTTTGCAGCGTATTTTTGACGACGGCCCAGGGGAGGCAAGGCATCGCTCGCGCGCGTTCGCGCGTCGAGCGCTCTTACCCAGCATCGCCCGCACCGTCGATCCGCCATGACAGCGGTCCGCTACGAACGATGGATGGTTGCGACATGAGGAACGTGTGTCAACAGAGACTCGCCCGTGCTTGCCCGATTGGGATGCTGACTTTGTTCTTCGGCGGCTGCGCAACGCCCCCCGCCCACGACGGCAGCACGAGGATGGGCCCGGGCGTCAGCTATTACCAGTTCTACGACAACTCCCATTTCGGGGATGAAGCCCGCATCGATGATAGTCGATCGGCACACATCAATAAACCGCCGGCGCAATCGCCTCCCGTGCCGATCCCCGCGTACGATTTCCCGCGCCTGCCGTAATTCTAACTCGGCTCATGAATGCTACCAAGGCATCCCGTTTGCCAAGGCGGATAAGACCGGCGCCGGCGACTCGTAGCGCGCTGCGGAATCCTTTCAGCATTTTCTGTCGGATACTACGCTGAAGTCCCAGCCCCACTCGCTCGCTGCGCTCGCTACTTCCGCTTTGATAGTACGTGATCAACGCTAAAGCGCCTAAAGCCAGGACGAGGCGCACACCTCTTTTGCGATCAGCGCTACTCAGCCGCCGTCAGAGTCTCCACGCACCGCTCGAGGTAGACGTAACTATCTACGTCGGCGCAACCGAGGACAATGCCGCGTCCCGCAGTTGGAAACTCGTTTCCCGATACCAACCTATTGTAGGCAGCAGCCTCTTCACCCTCGCACCAGCGCAAGTCCCAAAGCAGCGATCGATTGTGCGACTCCCCAGAATTGGTTTTTCTTGCGCAGTAAAGCACGATCCTGTCGGCCGTAATGCGGTTCTTCATTTGGGCCGATGCCGCGCTGCTCGGCCAGCTCGAAGGGCCGCGATCGTCGCCTATCTCCAAGTTGGCCCTATTGGCAACCCACAACGATTCCTGGTGGAAGTGCTTCTTGATGTAACCATCAGTCAGCAGGCTGTCGCCCTCTCCGTCAGAGGCGTTTCGGTCTCGAATTGCTGGGCTCGGTAGCACGTTGTCTGTTGTTGCGCTGGATACGGGTTGAGGTTGCGCTGGGATACCAGCTTGAACCGCAGTGCTCCGTAATGCGCTGCCGCTGCCCGTCGCCACTCTCGATACCGGTTGAACTTGGGCCGCGATAGTAGTTCAACAGGAGCGCTCGGCAATGCGATGCCTGCCGATGCGCTCGACAAGAGTTGACCTTGAGCCGGGATATCGGCTGGAATGGGAGGACTGGGTAGTGCACTGCCGGCCGCCGGGCTCGATACCGATTGGACTTGGCGCGAGATAGCCGCATCAGCAGGGGCGCTCGGTAGTGCGCTGTCGGTCGATGTGCTCGACACGGTTTGAGCTTGCGCCCGGATATCGGCTGGGACAGCGGGGCTTGGCAGTGCGCTGCCGCTGGCTGCCGCCCCGCCCGCTGCCGGTTGGACTTGGGCGGCGAGAGTACCTTGGGCAGGAACGCTCGGTGATGCACCGGCTGTCGCCGTGCTCGGGACAATCTGCGTTTGCCCCAGCGACTTGTCGTGCTGCGCTTGCAAGAGCGCAAGTCTGGGGTGCCCGGGTATATGCCAGCCGTAATCCGAACACGCTTGAGACCACGCGACTGCGTCGACATAGTCCTTCTCGGTCCATCCAGCGAAAAATTGTTGATAGCTCTCCGACAGGGCGCTGTCTAACTGCGTAATGGTGCTGCATGTTCTCGGCGTTCCATGGACGACGAATGTTTGCGTTTGCGCCGCCACTTGACCACGGATGACCTGCGGGGAAAAGCAAAGCAAGACAGCGGCGCCTAACGCTTGAGTAATATTCACGCTTGGATGACGAGCCTGCACAAAGACCTCCCTTTCTTGAGCCGATGCGCGATTGCCGCGGTTGTTACTACTCGCCAATAACGTGGTCAGAAACGCAAGCCGATGGTGATGGGCACGTATTCAATGGGAGTGCATGAATGGCTATGACCTGTAGTAGCCAGGATTATTCGGCGCTACGGGTCAAGCAGATCTTCGAGTCGTGGCCCAGCTCTCGACGTCGTCGGCAGTGACCTCCGTTACCGGACGGCGCAGGGCGTTGGCGGCTTGGAGTACGGCACGCATGGCCTCGGGAAAATTCTCGAGGCGGCGGCGAACCACATGGAGTTCTTGCTCTTCGGTGATGCGAATGCCGCCGGGTTGGCGCATGGCGGCCTCGAGTTCGGCCTGCCGTTTGAGTAGCCCTAAGGCTTCGTTGACGGTTTCCATCGTTTATCTCCTTTAAAAGTGGCTTATTGATTCAATGCTTGAGTTCATAGCCGCGTTGCCGGCGGCGTGTCAACCATCGCAGGTTCATAACGTTTGACTTGTTCTGTCCCTCCGCAACCCGGTTCAATCTGAATACGCGCACCAATGTACCCTTGACAGCCACAGTCAAACGATTTTGAGGCTCTTGAACGCTACGTACTTGACGGCATCCAAAAGCACCGAAAATACCATCGCTGCTGCGAGTACCGCCGCAACCGTCAAAGCGCTCACCGGTGCCATGAGGGTGCCCGTGATCGCCAGGGCACCAGCGATACCCAGATCCAACAACGAAGACAGTACGAGCCAAGTCCCGGGGCGGGAATGCCACATGTGCCGGCGCTCGCGGACGACATAGATGGTGGCTTGACCGGCGAAAACGAGCGTGATGAACGCAAGTGTTCGCAGTTCTGCGATATCGAAACCCAGGGCGTATTTTCCGGCCGCGACCACGCCGACGGCAAACGTTAATCCGAACATTCCGAGAATTGCGGCGGCGCCCGTGATCGGGCGAATGCGCCAACGGTCGGGCGCCGGCGACGGTGTCGCACGGTCCGTGGTCAGCGACATCGTGAGAAAATCCCCTGTGATCAGCAGCAGCGCCATCAGCATGGGCGTCAATATCGCGTGACCCGTCATGACCAGACCGGCCCCCAAAAACAGCACGAGCTCGAATTTCTTCACGAGCGCATTGAGTGTATAGGTAAGGATGCGCTGAAAGGCGGATCGACCTTGCTTGATTGCCGTGACGATGCCCTCCAGCCCGGGTTCCGTCAACACCATGCTCGCCGCCGATTTGGCAACATCAGTTGCCGTAGAGACGGCGATGCCCATTTGCGCCTGACGCAGGGCAGGAGCGTCGTTGGCGCCATCGCCGCACATTCCAACGGTGTGCCCGTTGCGCTGGAGCGCCTTCACCAGACGGAATTTGTCCTCGGGAAAAACGCCCGCATAGACCGAGAAATCTTCAGGTCTGACTCGATCGGGAATGGCCCCAGGCGGACAAACCGCCCCTTCAAGCCCGATGGCCTTGGCCACGGATGCCGCCGTCGGCGCGGCATCACCTGTGACCATCACGGTGTGCACGCCCATCGAGCGCAGCTCCGCGAGCAGCACCTTCGAATCCTGCCGCGGCGGATCGCTGAGAGCGACCAGTCCCATGAGAGTCAGCTGTTGGGGCGGACCCCCGGCGACCGCCAGCACCCGCAAGCCTTGCACCGTCAATTGGTCAAGCGCCGCTCCGACCCCTGGCCCGAATGGCACGATAGCGGCAATCGCCCCGGGTGCTCCCTTCACGATGCGCAGCTCACCGACTCGCCCATCGGCAATCAGCGCCTCGGACGTCTTGGTCGCGGGATCGAACGGCGTGAACCGCAATACTGTGCGCTGGAGAATCGGGGATCCCTTTGCAAGCGACGATGCGCGGATGGCGCTGTCCACCGGGTCCTGCCCGGTGTCGGCGCTGGCCAGGGCGGCCCAGGCGAGGACATCATCGTCCCGAAGGCCGTCCCTCATGGTTTTCACCGCCGTGACCGCAAGCTCGTTGCGCGTGAGGGTCCCGGTCTTGTCCGCACACAGGACATCAACGGTCGCTGCCTCGTGGATGGCCGACAGACGCGTAAGCAGTACTCCCCTTTGTGTAAGCGCCTGCGCACTTAATGCCGCGGCGAGCGTGAAGGTCGCCGGCAGCGCAACCGGAACCGAAGCAAGCAGCGCCGTCAACACGAGAGGAATGATGTGATCAACCGGTATCGCGATGAAGTGTGCGTAGGCGACGAGCAGCACCACGACGGCGCCGTTGAAAACCGCGAGATTGCGGACGACGCCGAGAACAGCCTTCTGCTCACCGCTTTGCGCGTGAGCGATACGAACCAGCTCGGCGGTCTTGCCGAAGAAGGTACGTTGACCGGTCGCTGTAATCTCCGCCGTGGCCGCGCCCCGCCGTACCAGCGCACTCGCATAGGCCGTCTTTCCGGTTCCAATCTCGACCGCGACCGATTCGCCCGTGAGCATCGACTGGTCGAGAAGCACCGACCCGTCGAGGAGTCGCGCGTCGGCGGGAACGACCCCGCCGAGAGCGAGCCGAACAACGTCGCCGGGAACGAGGCTGGCGGCCTGTATTTCGATCCACTTTCCGTCGCGCTTGACGAACGCGTTCAACGCGAGCTTCGACTTGAGCGCCGCTAATGCCTCGCCGGCGCGCCCTTCCTGGAAGACTCCAAGGGCTACGTTGAAGATTAGCAACAGGGCAATGATGAACGCCTCCATACGCTCGCCGATGGCCAATTGCAGAACAATGGCTACCTCGAGCATCCAAGGCACCGGCTCCCAGAAGCGGCGTGCAATTCTTACAACAGGAGAGACTCGTGGTTCGACGACCGCGTTGGGTCCAATCTGCGCCAATCGTCGTGCCGCCTCCGGCGATGAAAGGCCCTGTATCGGCGAAATAGTCATAACAACTTATTTCTCGCTTCGACGAGTGATCCGCGAAGTTGTACCAGCTCAATGCTTGTCTTCATTGGACGCTCGACCGCTCCGCGATTCACAAACACCGGTAAAGACTCCATGCGGCGTACCCACAGACTGCTCTCCTCGTATTCTAATTTTACCCTTCACAGATTTTAATCTAATGCCCCGAGCATCTAGTTCTCGACGAACAGAACAGCAGTCTCAACTCCAATTGGAGGGTACTTCGACTTAAGTGAGGTTTAAATGTCTCGCCTAATGGCGTGCTTGCTGGTAACCGGCGCGACCGCAGGGTGTGCCCACCTGCAGCACTTATCTAATTCTTCGGATCACTGTTTTGTGGAATCCGGCTGGCTGGATTCGTCGAACGGTTGGTCGGTACGGGATGATTATCCCGATTGTTATCTGGTGTGTCCAAAGGCTGGGACGAGAGTTCGAGTGGAGGACGCTCCGTAGGTCCTGAACTCGGCCGCGTAAGCTCGCTCCACTGATGGTCCGATGCAAATGACAACCAGCCCACTTTACCCCGCCAACGAGAATAGCGTGCCCGCCGATCGGTCGAATGGTTACGCTTACTCGCTTAAGGGTATCCGCGTAAATGACGCGGGCGATGTAGCGACGACAGCAGGCCTCTTGTTCGAATCTCAATTATTAATAGACCGACACGCCAATCATATCGCAATTGCGGATCACGGGCGCGCTTTGCGGGCGCGTTATGAGCTTTCACGTGTCCTCCCGTCAATGCGCGCGTTGCTTGAGCGAGACGATGCCGAGTGCCTTGAGCACGTAGGTCTCGTAGACCGGCGTAAGCGATCCCGTGCGCACTTTGCGCATGAAATATTTTTCAAATGCGATCTTCGCCAGGTGAACCCACTTGCCCTTACTCGACCACGTAACATTGCGCGGCGGAATTTGCGGGAGCGCGACGAACGCAGCACCCGTATCGCCGAAGTCCGCCAGGCATACGGCATTCCACGTGGCTTCCACCGGCGGGATGGCGACGCATACACCGACGGAGAAAATGTTCTTATACTTCGGATTTCTCCTCGAAGAAGCACGCCAGGAAGGCGAAGGGTGGGCCGCGAAGACGACGGATGCTCTGGAGTGATAATTTGCCGCTTAGTTTCCAGCGGTTTTATCATCGTTTTATTTTGGTACTCTGTTTTTGGCCTGCTAATTGGGCGTCAGCGGACGTGAGTGGCGCTGGGAGTGGGGAGCGTTCTATTCCTTCACGACGGGATTAACCGCTGATTTCCAAAGTTCAGCGCATCGAAATGATGTGCCGGAAGCCGCCGTTCAATGACGGCATGACGACGTATGCTCAAAACCCCTATCGCAGCCCTCGAGGGGCGGCATCGTATGAGCGACAGCCGCCACGACATTGCGCTTAGTGCGCTTGGATCTGAACGAGCCTGCCCGGATGCTCCGCGGATCCCGTCACTACGACGAGATAGCGGCGAGTTTCGCCCGCATCGCCAGCGACAACATGGCGAATGGGGCCAACGGCATTTACAATCGCTGCGCCGGCGGGATTAGTCGTGAAATCAGCGAGGGCTTGCAACGTGCCGGCGCCATCCGCACGTTCGGACAACGCGAGCAAATAAGGTTGTTTGGGTTCAAGGCCCGTTACCGAGGCCTCCAGGACTTGCACCAGACCCTGGTCGAACAGCGTAACGCTGGTGGGTGCTGGACTCGCCTCACCGGCGTTGCCGAAGGGCGATATCAGGGTCAAATGAGCGGCTTGGCCGGCGAGCCTTAGCGGCTCCAGTCCCTGTGTTCCCGCCTCGCCCGACGCGACGTCAGGCACGTAAACAACGGCCTGCGGCGCCTGACCGATCGGTACGCTTGCAATAACCTTGTTTGTCAAAGTGTCGATGGCAATCATTCGATCGTCGTTCTCGAGCCCTACGTAGACGCGTGTGCCGTCACCAGAAGGCCAGACTCCATGGGGTAGCTTGCCTACGGGAATCGTGGCCACCTTGCTGAAATCATCGGTTCGGAACACCAGGACCTGATTAGTGCCGCCGACCGTGACATATGCAAACATGCCGCGAGCGTTGCGCACTATGTTGACGTGATTGGTAATCGGGCCCGTATCCAGTGTTCTCAACAAAGCGAAGGGCGGCCGCCCCTCGAAGACCTGCGTCTTGCCAGTGTCCTTCAGGGTGAACCACACTTGCGAACCGTCAGGTGTTGCAGCGATATTCGGACAGAATGGACTGGCCTGGGCGATCTTCGCCAACACGTGGTGATCCGACAGCGAAATTACATCCGTTTCCGGATTGAAGGACGAGCACACGTAGCCGTACTTGCCGTCCGGGGAGAAGATCTGCATGCCCGGCCCGTTGGGGACAATTATTCTGCTCTTCTCCAGGTATGTCGCACCGTCAAGCACAGCAATGTAGTTCTGGCCCCGCACCGTCACCCATACTTCCCTGCCATCAGGGGTAAAGAAGGCCTCGTGCGGCGCTCGGCCCACATAGGTCGTATGTTTCACGGCGTTCGTCGCGGTGTCGATGAAGGTCACTGAATTAGAGCCAATCGATACTACGGCGAGGGTGCGTCGGTCAGGCGAGAAACCCAAGCCATGCACCAACACTTGACCCTTGTACAGAGGGCTGAAATTGTTCGGCGTTGGCTCGCCCAGTCGGATCACGCCGAGCAAAGTGTTGCTCGCCGGATCAATCACCGAGACCGTATTGGAAAACTGCTCAGCCGCATACACACGATCCCGATGACTGATCGGAAAGTCCGGGGCATCGGCACCAAATGGCGCCTGCCCCGCGCGCACGGAAGCGGAAAGCAAAATGGTGCTGCTCAACAGAGCGGCGGTGCACAGGATACGCATTGATTCTCTCCTAAGGAATTGAAAGTTGATGAGCTCACGGCCTGTGAGTCTGCTGATCAGGCGCTGCTGAAGAAGGGGGCAAAGGTTGACCGAGTGCCAACCTCATGACGGTAATTTCCTGCTGCTGTTCGACAATGATTTCCTGCGCGATCCGCTGCAGTTGCTCGTTACGGCCGTAGAGCAGCTCAGCCTGCGCCATATCGATCGCGCCTTGGTGATGCGGGATCATCATCGCCGTGAAGTCATGATCGACATCACCCGTGGGTCTCACGCTCATGCCGGCCATCATCTTGTCCATTGCCGTCTGATTCAGCGCCAAGAACCGCGCTTCCCTGCTCATCGACTGCGGCGCTCCTGGAGCCTCGACGGCGGCGCCGACTACGCTGAAAAGCGTAACGGCAGCGACCAGAGATCTGAGGCTGACTGATATTGCACGCATCGTCCATGTTCGATTGGGTGAAGTGCGTAGGAAGTAGCTTGGGATCATGGCTTCATTTCCTCTCATAAGCATGACTGCGTGATTTGCCTCGTTCGCCGACCACCCCGACGGCAGTCAAATTAGACCTGGTTGTCATAGACCACAAATACATTATTGGTGTCGTTGAGTTATCATTCTGATATATGAATTTACGACACCTGGCAGTCTTTCACGGTGTGGCGAAGACCGGCAGCGTCAACGCCGCCGCGAAGCTGCTGCACACCTCGCAACCAGCAATCTCCCGCGAATTGCGTACCCTCGAGCAGCGACTGGGTCTGCCGCTGTTCGATCGGTTGCCGCGCGGGATGCATCTGACGGAGGCGGGTCATGTGCTTCTGAGCTACGCCGAAAAGATCTTCGGACTCGAGCAGGCGGCCGAGCGCTCGCTACGCGAGCTTGCAGATCTGGAAGGCGGTCAGCTTCCGATGGGCGCTAGCAACACCCTTGGCACTTACCTTTTGCCGGCCGTCGTAACGGCTTTTCAGGTAGATGAGCGACAGATACCCGGACGCATCAACGCGCTCGGTATCACCCTGGAACTGCGTATCAGCAAATTGCATTGAGCGCGGCCTTTCAGTGCCACCCAGAAATGCCGTGGCCGCCGGGCTCGTCAAGGGCGGCGGCGGAATATCGGTGTGGTCGTATTGCGGATGTTCCGGCTGCCTCATTGGGATCTCGGAAATGCGACCGGCGAGAGCGGCAACGACACGAGTACCGTCGTGCCTTGATTGCGCACGCTCTCTATGCGCACTTCGGCGCCGATGAGGTCCGCCTGCTCGCGAATGCCGACGATGCCGAAGTGGTCGGGCAGCACCGCTTTAGGGTCGAAGCCGACTCCATTATCCTCGATCAGCAACTGCAAGTGGGTGCCGCTAGCAATTCGCAGCCTGACCGCCACGCGCGTCGCCATCGCGTGTTTCTCGATGTTGCGCAAGGCCTCGAGTGCGATCCGCAAGAACGCTTCCCCGCGCTCGTCGCCGAATCGAGCGGCTTCCTCTTCGGCGCTGAAGTCACCCGACAATCCCGTGCGATCGATGAATTTGTCGAAGGCGCCCGCGAGCACGGGACCCAACCCCGTTTCGCGAACCGCGCTGAGGCGCATTTGCGAAATGGCGCTGCGCGCCTCGGCGAGGCCCTCATGAGCGACAACCTCGGCACGCTCGAGTTCGGCGGCGAGCGCCGCCGGATCCCTCGCGTGCAGCCGGCGAAGCAATCGAATCTCGCTCAATATCGCCATCATCGAATGCGCGAGCGTATCGTGCAGATCCCGCGCGATCTTGAGGCGTTCGCGAACGACCGCCGCGTAGCGCGATTCTTCGGCGAGACGCTCGACCTCGCGCGTCCTGACGGCCACGCGGCGCTCGAGTTCGCGGCGTTCCTCTCGAAGATCCGCGAGAATCTGCGCGAACGCGCGCCCGAGCTGCGCCACCTCATCGACACCGCCGGGAACCTCGATGTCCGTTTCGTCATGACCGACCTTGCTGACCGATAAGGCGAGGCTCTTGAGCCGCCGCGTCAGCTGCCGGGCGCCGACGATGCCGATGAGTGCGGTGAGGATGCCGAGGCTTAGGGAGACCCAGAAAATGCGAATCGCAACCGCATCGGCGCGCTGGTAGACCCGCTCATTGGGCTCAGAAAGCTGCACTTGCCAACCGGTCGCGGCTACTTCGTTGCTGGCGCTGAGCGCGGAGCGCGCAACGAGCACCTGCCGCCCGGAGGCAAGCTGCTCGAATTGTGGTGCGCCGGCCGTCGCGTCGAACGCATCGGGCGCTCGGCCGATGCCTCCCGGCGAATTCGCGGGAACGCCGCTCCAGGGCTTGTCCAGAAACTCCGGCGGTCCGACGAGAACGACGCGATTGCGGTCTAGCACAAGCGCCTGCGTGGCGATTTCCTGACCGGTCTCGTCGGTCAAACGCTGCGGGTGGTCGGCCGAGCGCCTCCAGCTCAAATGCGCCGCGACGACACCGACGATGCGCCCGGTGTCGTCGCGCACCGGGGCGGCCAGATCACCGAGCTCCGAGGTCGTCGAAGCCGATGCGTTGGTCGCGCTGTCGATGGTGCCGAGCCAAGGGCCTTGCAGTCCCGCTCGAAACCACGGGCTCGTTTCGACGGTGCGGCCGTTCTGCAGCGCGTCAAGCGCATCGACGACGATTCCATGCGAATCGGCGATCGCAATCCAGTCGAGTTGCGGGTACGCCGTCGATAATTCGTCGAAGACGTCTTTGAGATCCCGCTGACGGCCGCCGAGCCCGTTTTCACGGAGGATGCGGGCGGCCGCACGCACGGCTGCGAGTCGCGCGTCGATCGCTTGACCGACATTGGAACTCAATTGATCGGTTTCGAGCGACAATCGGCGAACGTGTTGTTCCAATAGGTTTTGCCGGGCGATCGCGCCGACCCAAATGGCCGCGGCGATCGAAAAGGTGACCGCGAGCGCGATGATCAGCCACACGGCACCGGTCACGAGACTGCGCCTCGGGTCGATGATCCAGAGCAGCGGTCTGCGATCGGCAGGGGCAACCGGATTGGCCATGGGCTCCCATCATGTCGTGACTAAAGTCACTTCCAAACGATAGTACACGAGCCGCATGATCGCATTAGAGGGAAACAAACATGAGAATCTCATCGTGACCGGCGGCGAGCGCAATCAGGTTCCGGCGATTCGCATCGTGATTGCGGAGGATCAAGCGCACGTGCGCCGGGGCGCCGCGCACTTGCTCTCGTTGGAGCAGGACATGGAAGTCGTGGGTCAGGCGTGCAACGGCGCCGAGGCCGTCGAGTTAGCGCGGGTCCTGCAGCCCGATGTGATTTTGATGGACCTGCACATGCCGGTCAAAGGCGGCGTGGCGGCGACGCGCGAGATCATCCAGATGCTGCCTGCGACCCAGATCCTCGTGTTGACGACGCTCGACGACGACGAAACCGTGTTCGAAGCCGTGCGCGCGGGCGCGCACGCCTACCTGCTCAAGGATGCCGCCGAAGACGAACTGCTCGAGACGATCCGTGCGCTCAAGCGCGGCGAGTCGCGCTTGACGCCGCAAATCGCGCGCAAAGTCATGGACCAGTTTGCGCGTCTCGCGGCCGTCTCTACGCTGTGGCCGAACCGCGAAGAGTCTGCGGCGCCATCCTCACCGCAGAAGGGCGCACCGGGTGAGGCTCATGCCGAGGTACTCAATGACAAGGAACAGAGAGTCTTGCAGCTGATCTCGGAGGGCTTGAGCAACCGGCAAATCGCCGAAGCCATGCACCTCGCCGAAGGCACGATCAAAAACTACGTGAGCCGGATCATGGAGAAGCTGCACACGAATACGCGAATCGCGCTCGCATTGATCTCCAAAGGGCAGGCGCGGCAAAAATAGCGTCCACCGGATTCTCGACAGTGGAACTCGAAAAAGTGACTTTAGTCACTGATAATCGTGACCATCGGCTCCTGAAGATCCGGGTTTGCTCGTCTAGATTGGGGACATCGCCGAGTAAGGATCCTGCATGTCCGTTGTCGAAACAGCGCTGAAGCGGCCCTACACCGTCGTTGCGTCTCTGATCTTGATCGCCTTGATGGGTATCGGCGCCGCACTGCGAATGCCGATCGATATCTTTCCGGAAATAAACATCCCCGTCGTCGCCGTGGTATGGACCTACAACGGCATGAGTGCGACCGACATTCAGAACCGGATTTTGACGCTGCACGAACGGCAGCTCGCCTCGCTGGTGGACGATATTTCTCGAATCGAGGCCGAGAGCTACGAGGGCGTGGGCGTCGAGAAAGTCTATCTTCACGAAGGTGCGGACGTGACGCGCGCCATCGCGCAGCTCGCGAGCAGCGCACTCGTGGTGCTCAAGTACATGCCGCCCAACATCACGCCGCCCCTGGTGATTCGCTACGGCGCCACCGATGTGCCCATCATCCAGCTCAGCCTGTCGAGCAGATCTTTGCCGGACACCAAGCTCAATGATTTGGGTCAGAACATCATTCGCCCCGCGCTGGCGGTGGTGCACGGCGCCGAGGTTCCCTATCCATACGGCGGCAAGCCGCGCGTGATCATGGCGGATTTGGACTCGCGCGCGCTGGAAGCGCGGGGACTATCGCCGTCGGACGTGAGCAACGCGTTGCTTCACCAGAACGTGATTCTCCCGGCCGGCGACGTCAAGATCGGCGACAAGGATTATACCTTGGCGATGAACAATTCGCCCGACCTCATCGAGAGCATCAACTCATTTCCGATCAAGCAGGTCGGCGACCGCATGGTTTTCATGCGCGATGTGGCTCACGTTCACGACGGCTTTCAGGTGCAGACCAACTCGGTCTCGGTCAACGGCATTCCCGGTGCGCTCATGACGATCCGCAAGACGGGCGGCGTGTCGACGCTCGCCGTCATCGCCGGGGTACGGGAGGCGATGAAGGGCATCGAGCACATGTTGCCGAAGGGCGTCGTGATCAAACCCCTTTTCGATCAATCCGTGTTCGTCAAAGCGGCTCTCAATAGCGTGCTTTTGAGCGCCTGCTTGGCCGCCGCATTAACCGCGCTCGTCATCATCATGTTTCTCGGCAATATTCGCCTGTCATTGATCATTCTGGTGGCCATTCCCCTATCCATCATCACCGCGGTGTTGTTCATCAATCTGGCCGGTCAAACCTTGAATACCTTGACCCTCGGCGGTTTCGCGCTGGCAATTGGGATATTGGTCGACAACGGCACGGTCGTGATCGAAAACATAGAACGCCATGTCGCGATGAAGGAACCGCTGCACGATGCGATCGTGACCGGCGCCGCCGAGGTCGCGGTTCCGACGTTCCTGTCGACACTTTGCATCTGTATCGTATTTGTTCCCGTGTTTCTGCTGCAGGGCACCGCAAAATACCTCTTCTCGCCGCTGTCGCTCTCCGTCATCGGCGCCCTGGTAGCGAGTCTCGCACTGGCCTTCACGATGGTGCCGGTATTGTTCAATTATCTGATGGCCGACTCGGTCCATCGCTACGACGCAGAAGCGCAGGACAGGCCGGTGGGCGAACATCGGTCGACGAACAATCTGTTCGTTCGGGCGCAGCAGGCATTCGAGCGCGGATTCGAGTCTTTTCGCGAGCGGTACCGCAATGCGCTCGCGTGGACTCTTTCCGAACCCGTCATGACCGTGGCCGCGTTCGTCGTGTTGATGGTGCTCTCGGCTCTGCTGTTCCCGCAGCTCGGACGGGATCTGTTTCCTCAGGTGGACGCCGGGCAGATGCGGCTGCATGTCCGCGCGCCTCCCGGAACGAGAATCGAGAGAACCCAGCAATACTTTGCCGACGTCGAGGCGCAGATCCGCAAACTGGTCGGCAACGATCAGATCGACATCATGCTCGATAATATCGGGCTTCCTTACAGCGGCATCAACATTGCGTTGAGCGATTCCGCCACCGTGGGCCCGATGGACGGCGAGATTCTGATTTCATTGAACAAGAAGCACACGCCGACGGCAAAGCTCATCGCCATGTTGCGCCGCGAACTTCCCAAACGCTTTGCCGAATTGCAGTTCTTTTTTCAGCCGGCGGATATAGTCGATCAGGTATTGAACTTCGGTCAGCCGGCGCCGATCGACGTCAGGGTATCCGGGCCGGATCAAGAGGCCGCCTTTGGACTCGCTGCGCAGATCTCGCGCGCATTGGTGCGCGTGCCCGGTGTGGTCGATTCGCACGTCTTCCAGGTTCCCGATGCACCGGCCCTGACAGTCGATATGGACCGCGCGCTCGCGACCTTGACGGGGATTACGCAGCAGGAGGCTGCGGACAATGTGCTGGTCGCCACCAATTCGAGCGCGCAGATCTCGCCCAACTTCTGGGTCGACCCCCGCAACAGCGTCAGCTATCCCCTCATCGTCCAATATCCCCCGTATCTCTACGGCTCGACGCAGGATCTGAAAACCTTGCCGGTGACCTCCGGCGCGGCGAGCGGTGAGAGTCAACTGCTCTCGAACGTGGCGGCGTTTGGCCGCAGCACCGTTCCCCTGATCGCATCGCAGCTGAATATCCGTCCGGTGTTCGATGTGCAGGCCGACGTCCAAGGGCGCGATCTCTACTCCGCCGCGCAAGATATCGAAAAGGTCCTGGCGGCGCATCGGCCGGACGCATCGACGGCGATGTCGGTCGAATTGGGCGGCCAGGTCGAGACCATGCAGGAGAGCTATACGGGCCTGTTCACCGGCATCGGCCTGGCGATCGTCCTGGTGTATCTGTTCCTGGTCATGAATTTTCAGAGCTGGATTGATCCGCTGATCGTATTGATGGCCGTGCCCTTTGCGCTCGGCGGAGTGCTCTGGATGTTGTTCCTCTCCCGGACACCGCTGAGCGTGCCGGCGCTCATGGGTACTCTGATGTGTATCGGCTTGACCACGGCCAACAGCATCTTGGTCGTCACCTTTGCCAATCAGCGCGTGGCGGCCGGCGACGATGCGCTGCGCGCGGCGGCCTCCGCCGGCTACACCCGCTTGCGGCCGGTATTGATGACCGCCGGCGCGATGATCATCGGCATGGTGCCGATGGCATTGGGTATCGGCGAAGGCGGCGAACAAAACGCGCCTTTGGGACGCGCCGTGATCGGCGGCTTGCTGTTCGCGACCTTTGCGACGCTTATTTTTGTGCCGACGATGTATCGCTTGTTGCGCGGACGATCAACCGCGGTTTCCAAATCGCATGCCATAGGTAGAGCCAATGCAACCGCATGACATACAGCCTTCACCCGAAACCTGCCCCGACGATGTTTCCAGAACGGAACCGGGCGCGGTCTCCACGGGTTTTGACCCCGACACCGGCGCTCGATTGAAGAAGGGTGTCGTCATCGCGGCCTGCATCTTGCTGTTCGCGTTTGTGGTTGTGCGAGTGGTGCGCTTCTTCGACGAGCGCGCCGTGGCAAACGCCGGCGAGACCGCCTACGCCGCGCCGCCGCCGGTCGATGTCGTCGTCGCGCGAGCGGTGACCGCGGGACAAGACTTGGCGCTGCCCGGCCAAACCGCCGCATGGTACGAAAGCACCATTTACGCGCGCGTCAACGGCTACGTCGGAAAGTGGTTGGTCGATATCGGCGATCGCGTGAAAAAAGGGCAATTGCTCGCGACGATCGAGACGCCGGAACTTGACGCCGAGCTCGCCACGTCGCGATCGCAATTGAAGACATCGGAGGCGCAAGTCGTTGCGCGCGAGGCGGAGACCGAGTTTGCCAAGACGACGAATGAGCGTTGGCGAGACGCCCCCAAGGGCGTGGTGTCCGAACAAGAACGGGAATCCAAGAAAGCCGACTACAACTCGACGACGGCTCGCTTGTACGCCGCCGAGGCGCAGGTCGAAGCGGATAAATCACGGGTCGATCAATACGCCGCACTCGCCCAGTTCAAGCAAGTTACGGCGCCCTTCGACGGCATCATCACCGAGCGCAAGATCGATCTCGGTAATCTCGTGACGGCGGGCAGCAACTCGACGACGACGCCTCTCTACCGGATATCGCAGAACAATCCGCTGCGAGTGTTCGTGGATGTGCCGCAGAGCGCGGCCGAGGAGTTGACGAAGCCGGGAGTGCCGGCAGAGGTCCGTGCAACGGGCTCCTACGCGGGTGTTTTTTCGGGAAAGATCACTCGCTCAGCGGAGGCGATCAATCCGCAGGCGCGCACCATGCGCGTGGAGGTGGACCTGCCGAACGCGAACAATGCTCTGGTGCCCGGATTGTACGTGACGGTGGCGTTCCGGCTGGAACCCAAGGGTTTGGTCGAGGTGCCCGCGGCGGCTCTGACGTTTCGTGCGAACGGCCCGCAGGTGGCGCGCGTGGACAGCAGCGGTAAAGTGCAATTCGTCAATGTCACTATTGTACGCGATAACGGCAACCTGGTAGAGCTCGGTCCCAGCATCAGGCCGGGCGACCGCCTGGTGCTGAACATCAGCAGCGAAATCGCCCCCGGTCAAGTCGTCGCCGTGAATGCTCCGTCGGGCACGTCGGCCGACAAGACACTTACCAGTAAGCGTTGAAATGGGTGCGCCAATGTATGGACGACGAGTGATTCCGCTGGTGATGATCCTCGGGTTGAGCGCTTGCGCCGTGGGACCCAATTACCACACACCGCGGCCCGATCTGCCGCCGCAGTTCGTGGCGGCGACGGGAGCGCAATCGACCGCGGAGGCGGCAACGAGCGGCGTCGATCTGGCGGCGTGGTGGCGCTCGCTCAACGACTCGGAATTGAACTCCCTGGTGGATCGCGCCATCAAGTCCAACCTCGATTTGCAAATCGCGCTGACACGCCTGCAGCAAGCTCGTACCTATGAGGCCGTCGTCGTCGGCCATGCCTTGCCGGAAGTGGACGCGAGCGCGGCGGAGGGTCGCGGAACGGGATCGGATCTCTCGCGCGGACGCGCTGAGCAGCCCTTGAGATCGGCGGACAACAGCGCCGGACTCGCGCACCTCAATACACTCGTCGGATTCGATGCCGTGTGGGAAATCGATGTGTTCGGCAAGTACCGGCGCGCGATCGAGGCGGCTCGCTTCGACCGCCAAGCCGCGGCGGCAGCTCGATACAATGTGATCACTTCGGTTGTCGCCGACGTGGTGCGCGCCTATATCGACCTGCGCGGGTATCAGATCGAGCTGGGCGTATTGCGGCAGGCGAGCGACGTGCTCAAGGAATCGCTGCGCATCGAGAACATTCGCTATCAGCGCGGCATTATTAACGAGCTGGACGTGGCTTTGGCGACCCGCGAGCTCAACACGCTCGATGCGCAGATCGCCCCGGAAGAGGCACAGGTGAGCGCAGCGCAATACACGCTCGCGGTTTTGTTGGGCGAGTATCCCGAAAGCATCGTGAATGAGCTCAAGACTGCCGATTTGATCCCAACGATGCCGGGCGCTGCGGCGCCCGGCATACCTTTGGACCTGTTGAAGCGCCGACCCGACATCCAGCAAGCCGAGCGCGAACTCGCCGCGAGCACCGCGCGCATCGGCGTGGCGACCGCGGATTTGTTTCCCCAAGTTGCGCTCGTCGGTGCGATCGGGAGCCAACAAGGACAGGCAGCCGGATCCACACAGACCATTGGTAAGCACATCTGGTCGTTCGGACCGGGAGCAGTGTGGCCGCTGTTGGACTTCGGCGCGATCGACGCCGAGGTCGATATAGCAGACCTTGAGGCTCAAGCGAGCCTGATGAATTATCGAAGAACGATCTTGAATGCCGTACAGGACGTGGATACCGCGCTCGATGCCTATGCGGCAGAGGAGGCGCGTCTCAAGGATCTGGGATTGGCGATGCTCGCGGGTCAGCGTGCCGTGGAGCTGGCGACCGAACGCTACAACCGGGGGCTGACGGATTACCTCAACGTCGTCGATGCCGAACGCCAGTATGACGACCTCCAGGAGCAATATGCATCGGCGCAGGTCGCCCAGGGAGAGCAGTTCGTGCAGCTCTACAAGAGTCTCGGGGGCGGCTGGGAGAACTATCAACAGGTACCTGCGATCCGCCGCCCCCAGCCCGCTATCGTCGCGGCGTTTCGGCGCGTTCTCGGCAGCACGGCGCCCTGATCCAGGGCGCATAATCGTAGGGCGGATCGGTTTAAGGTACGGCATTACGCGCAGTCGCCAAGTGAGGTTTTGCATGTGTCGTCAACTAGTGATCGTTCACCATCCCCCGCCCAGCGCTCTGAACAGCGCAACACCTGCTCGGCCCGTGTCGGCGCGCGTCTGCGCGAGATTGTCCTGAGCGACCAACAGCTCTCGATCCGCGTCCAAGACATCGGTCAGTGCAATGGCGCCTGCCTCGTAATCCTCCTGGGACGCGTCGCGCGCGCGGGCGAGCGCATCCACCTCACGTCTCAACTCCGACGATTGGCCCTCGAATTGCACGAGCGCCACCGAGGCATTTTCAACGTCCTCGGCCGCCTTCAGCACCGACTGTCGGTAGCGGGTGAGCGCCTCGGCGTCAGCGGCCTTCGCTTGGGCGACCTCGGCGTCGACTCTGCCAAAGTCGAATAATCGCCAGCGCAACCCTGCCGCGGCTTCGGGCTGAAAACTCTCCGCCGAGAACAGATGATCGGCACTCAAGCTCTCGAATCCCACCAAACCGGCCAGGGAAATCTTCGGGTAATAGTCCGCGATCGCGACCCCGATGCGCGCATTCGACGCGGCGAGCCGGCGTTCGGCGGCAATAACATCAGGCCGGTGGCGCAGCAGATCCTGACGCGCATCGTTGGCGATGATACCGGGCACCGCCGGAATCTCCGCCGGCGTTGTGAGCTCCGCGGCGTAGGTCCCCGGCTGCGCACCCATCAATACATCGAGCCGGTTCATCTGGGCATCGAGCGCTGTTCGCAGTGGTGGAACCGTGGCCCGAGCCTGCGCCAGCAGCGCCTCGGCCTGTGCGACTTCGCGGTCCGCCGCAGCGCCGGCGGCGAAACGCAAGCGCACCAGCTCCATCAGATGCGCGTCCGTGGCTATTTGGTCGTTGGCGAATCTCAAGCGCTGCTGATCGCCCCGGATCTGAAAATAGGCATCGGCCGCTTCCGCTGCGACTGACACGCGGGTCCCGAGTTGTTCGGCTTCGGCGGCTTGTGCCAGCGCGCTCGCCGCTTCGGCCCCGCGCCGCAGCCCGCCAAAGAGATCGATTTCCCAGCTCGCGCCGGCACCGACGTCATACAGCGTCTGAGCGCGGTTGTAGCCCGGTAGATTCCGACCAATCGTACCAATGGGGCTCTCGAGCGATTGACGCAACGGCGCTACTTGTGCTGTCAAATCGCCCGAGGGCAAAAGTTGCGCGCCCGCCTCGCGCGCCGCGGCGCGCGCCTGATCGACCCGAGCGAGCGCGGCCGCCACATCGAGATTTTGATCGAGCGCACGCTGGACGATGCGCGTCAGGACCGGATCGCGAAACCCCGTCCACCAGCGATCGAGCGGCGGCTCTGGTAACTGCGTTTGGCGGGCTTGCGCCTCTTCCGCATTGTGAAACGGAGCCGGTGTCATCTCGGGCGCGCGATAGTGGGGCCCAACCACGCACCCGGTGCCGCTGACCGCGATTAGAACGCCGAGAGCTATGGCCCGTAGCGCCGCCGCAGGAGCAATAGTCCGATCAGTGCGCATCGGTGAGAGGCCTCGCTGGGATGGCGGCCTTGCGCATCAGGGGCACCATGACAGTGGCAATGACGAAGCAGGCGGCGATCAGCAGGAAGACGTCCGAGAAAGTCTGCGTTTGGGCCTCGCGCCAGGCGAGTGACCAGAGTTGTTTGAGTGCCGCGGCATGGCCCTCGACGGCATCTCCTCCATTGGCGGCCGTGGCGGCGAGGGCGGCGCGTCGCAACAGATCGACCATGGCGGTGTTGGTCGTATTCAGATGTTCCGCGAGACGCAGAAAATGCAGGTTGGTGCGATCATTCAAGACCGTCCCGCAAGCCGCGATGCCGATGGCCCCACCGAGATTGCGCATGAGGTTGAACAGTCCGGAGGCGAGCTTGAGGCGCTCGGGCGCAAGGCCACCCAGAGTCAGGGTCACCGTCGGCGCCACGGCAAATTGCTGCGCAAAGCCGCGAAGCGCCTGCGGCAGCAGCAACTCGTGCCCGCCCCAGTCATGCGTGATCGGCGTGAAATTCCACATGCTGACCGTGAACAGAGCCAATCCGAACATCAGCAGCCAGCGAAGGTCGACGCGGCGCGCGAGGAACGTATAGAAGGGAATCGAGGAGACTTGAAATACGCCGGTCGAGAATACCGCGAAACCGATTTCCGAGGCGCTGAAGCCTCGTACCCTGGCAAGGAACACCGGCGTCAGGTAGATCGTCGAGAAGATGCCGATGCCGGTGACGAAGGAGAAGAAGCAGCCGAGCGAGAAATTGCGGCTTTTGAGGGCGCGCAGATCGACCACGGGTTGCGCGGATGCGAGGCTTCGCCAGATGAACGCCATGCCGGACAGGGCCGAAATCCAGGCGGTCGTGCGAATCGTGTCGTCGCCGAACCAATCCCAGCGCGGTCCCTCTTCGAGCGTGTACTCGAGGCAGCCGAGAAACAGGGCCATCAGCACCATGCCAAAGTAGTCGGCGTTCTTGAGCAGTGCGAGGTTCGGTTTGTCCACACGCACGAGGGTGGGCACGGCCACGGCCACGAAGATGCCCGGGAGTAGGTTGACGTAGAACAGCCAGTGCCAGGAGTAGTTGTCCGTAATCCACCCACCGATCGTGGGCCCAAGCGTCGGCGCCAGCGATGACAGGGCACCGATGACCGCGGCAGCGATCACCCGTTGGTGGCCGCCGAAGTAAAAGAATGCCGTGGTGAACACGGTTGGGATCATCGAGCCGCCGAGGAAACCTTGCAGCGCGCGGAAGATGATCATGCTGCGAATGTCCCAGGCCCACCCGCACAGCATGCTGGCCGCGGTAAAACCGGCAGCCGAGATGCAAAACAGCCAGCGCGTCGACATCACACGCGACAGCCATCCGGACAGCGGAATGACCACGATCTCGGCGATCAGGTAGCTGGTCTGCACCCAGGCGGTCTCATCGGCGCCGGCGGACAGGCCGCCGCCGATGTCTCGGAGTGAGGCGGAGACGATTTGAATGTCGAGGAGTGCGATGAAAAAGCCGACACACATCGCGCCAAAGGCGAAGACTTTAGCGCCCATGGAAAGCTCGACGGACTCCACGGCCGCCGCCGGCACGGGTGCGGTGGGCGCTGCTACCGTGGTCGCTGGGACCCGGCGCTCGGCAGGGATGACAGCGGCGTTCATGGCATACGTATTTCAGCGCCGCGTTGGTCTACCTCGGCAGTGACCGAGAGGCCGGGACGCAGCGCACCCAGCGTCGCGGCTTCACCCTCGAGCAGGATCCGCACCGGCACGCGCTGTACGATCTTGGTAAAGTTACCTGTCGCGTTCTCCGGCGGCAGAACACTGAATTGAGCGCCGGTGGCCGGGGCGAGGCTCGCAACGCGCCCGTGGAACACCTGTCCGGGCAACACATCGGCCTTGATCCTGACCGGTTCTCCGGGGCGCATGCGCGCGAGCTGATTTTCCTTGAAGTTGGCGTCAACCCAGAGGCCTCTCGCAGGGACAATCGATAGAAGCTGCGTGCCGATCGCCGCGTACGCGCCGACACGTGCACTTCGATTGCCTACCGTGCCATCGATAGGGGCATGCAATTCGGTGTAGCTCAGATTCAGACGGGCCGCATCCCGATCGGCGATAGCCGCCGCCAGCGCGGCTTCGGTCTGCCGCTTCTGCGTATCGATCACGTCCAATTGCTGCTCCGCCGCTCCCAAAGCGGCGCGTGCTTTCGCTCCCCCGGCAAGGGCCTCCTTGTAGTCGGCATCCGCCTTCTGAAATGTCTGCACCGATGCGGCGGCGTGGCTCGCGAGCTGCTGGAAGCGGATCTGATCGTCGTGCGCACGGACGATCTCCGCGTCGGCGGCTGCAATCACGGCACGGGCTTGCACGATCAACGTCTGCTGAAGACGGCGCGTGGCGTCCAGGTTGGCCAAGGTCGCCTGCTGGCCGGCGACCGCCGCGTCCGTTCTGGCCAGGGCCGCGCGATAGTCGCGATCGTCGAGCTTGACCAACAGATCGCCGGCATGAACGGACTGGTTGTCGCTGACCGCGACGGTTCCGATGAACCCGGCGACCTTCGGCGCAACGACGGTGACATCGCCGCCGACATACGCATCATCGGTACTTTGAATGTAGTGCCCGACTGTCCACCAATGCTCCGCATACCATAGAATGCCCAACAGGCCGAACACCGTTGCGCCAGTGATGACGAGCTGCTTGCGTGTCAGCTTGCGAAGCGTCACGACCGGTGCGCGGTTCGTTACTCGTTCGATCGCAATCGCGTCATTCATGTCGGCGTCCGTAGCGCATCGACTCTCTGCAGTCTCGACCCACGCTTTGCCCGCCGTGCTCCGAGCATCAGGCCCGCTGCCGCGCGGGTACTCTACCGCCGTATCGGGGCGCCGGCAGGGCATTGCCATGGCATTCATTGCACGGTTCCTCCCGAGGGCGCGGCATCGCTCAATCCGAGTCGCGCTTTGATGCTCTCGCGCGTGGACTTCAACAGTTCATCGGAGAGGCGCTTGTCGGAGACGGTCCGCGAGACCGCGACTGCGCCGGCCATGGCGGAGAGAACCGAGGCGGCAAGCGCCTCACTGTCGCTGATGCCGGCGGCCTCGATCCAGCTTGTGATCCGGCGCACGAGCAACTGCACGCCGACATCGAAAGTGGCGCGGAATTTTCTAGATTGCCGCGGCAAATCGGAGTTCAGCGCGACGATCGGGCATTCCGTCGAGAGATTATCCCGATGAGCGGGCGACACATAGAAATCGATATAGCGCGCCAGCGCCTCGCGCGGCGGCAGGCCGTCGGTAACGCGCTGGAATTTCCGCCTCGACTCCTCGAAGACGCCTTCGAGCGCTTCGGTCAGCAAGGCATCCTTGGATTTGAAATGGGCGTAGAAGCCGCCATGTGTGAGGCCTGCGGCCTGCATTAGTTCGGCCACTGCCAATTTTTCGGGCCCCTTTTCCCGCAGAACCCGTCCCGCGAGCCTCACGAGCTTTGCGTGGGTCTCACTCTTGTGCGTGTCGCTGTAGCGCATCGAGCAATCCTCCTGACGCATATTATATGATGATCATCATATAATTTGTCAAGATCCCATGTGCGTTCCCGACGCCGAGGTCCACTTCTTCGATACCGGTCATTTTGCCCTGGAAACCTATGCCAAGGAGATTGCCGAGGCAATCGGCGAATTCCTATCCCGCTAAGGTAGGCCCTGCAGTAGGGCGGAGCCGAAGACTGGCCATCGTTATTCAGCAGAGGGCATTCGGTATCAACCATACGGCCACTGATGTACGGCCACTGATGGGAGGCCTCGGCCGCACTATCAGGGCAGCTACGGGGAATACACTCGGGCCGACCGAGGCTCTGCGCCTCACCGACGACTTAACGCCCATACACTCCCAAACTTGGGAGGAATGACATGTCCAAACCAGTAGCCATCGTTACCGGAGCCAGTCAGGGTATCGGCTTCTCCACGGCCGTCCGCCTCGCGCGGGACTTTGGCTCCGTCGTCCTGGTTGCGCGCAATCGGGCCAAGCTCGAAGAGACCGCGGCAGCCGTCAAGGAGATCGGCGCCGAACCCCTGATCGTTGATCTTGACTTGTCCGACCGCTCGTCGGCAAAGAAAGTCGTGGAGCAAGCACTCGCTGCCGCAGCGGCCATCGAAGCCGGAATGTACTTAAACAATTAGTCAGAATGCTCGAGATCTGCGCCAGCCGTTCGGCGGCACGAAGGCCTCGGGTACGGCGCGGGAGGGGGCACCTGGAGTTATGCGGGTGCGAGCCCAAGCTGACGCATACGTTTTGACTCTGCTGGTCGATGCGGACCGGGCGCGACGACAGCTTTCCGAATCTCGAAGTCGGTACTGGATACGACGGGCGATTCACTTCGGGTGGAGCTTCGACCTGATCGAGCAATTTGCGCGAGTATTCCGCGAAGTTGCAAATGACAAGGGAAATCGCGTGGTCTGGCAATCGAGTCGGTTTTACTTCATCGCCTAAGGCCCACTTTTTCATGTCAACGGTAGCACCTTCTCCGCCGCTCATAACCTATCCTTCGCGGCACTCTTCCTGCTTGATGACTGCCTCACTGCCGGACGCCGGCGGGCTTTCTTCGCCGCCGGCGCCCTGAGGAGAGTTTCCAGCGGGCTGGTGTGGCCGCGCGCATCAGCCAGTGTCCACCCATCGAGAATCTCGGCCGTACTGTCGCGCACGGCGCGAAAGGCTTTCTTCAACTCGCAGGCCCGTTCGTCAGCGCAGTCCGCGCATCGCCGGTATTGCGTCTCGCTGACGCAGGGAAGCAAGGCCAGTGGGCCTTCCATCAGCCGGACCACGATGCCGAACGAGATGTCCTCCGCGCTTCGCGCCAGCTGGTGTCCACCGCTTCGCCCACGCTGACCGCGAACCAAGCCGTCGCGCTTCAATTCGACCAGAATGGCTTCCAGGAACTTGACCGGAATGGTGCGCCGCGCGGAGATCGCCGCCGACGATAACGTGGCGCCGGCCGGAAGTGCGGCAAGCTCCAGCAAGGCCTTCAGCGCGTAACGGGTTTTTTGAGAGAGCACGGGGAGCAATCCTTTTTCTTCAGCTGCCCTATGTTACTTCAACACTTGACAGGTTAGTGTGAATTCATATAATTCCTATCGAAATAGATGGGATTTGGGTTCTGCACGTATAAGGGAAGAGGGAGAATTAATGAATTACACAAGTAGAATGCGCCTGAAGGGACGTATTTTCCTCGCGCTCGGGTTCAACCCTCCTTCCATGGGTTCGAGCGGTTTCAGGCTCGCGTGGTGCGGAGTGCTTTTGTCGAGTGCCATGACCGCTTCGGTCCCCGCGCTCGCACAGCAGAAGACCGGACCGGGCCCCATGGGCGAAGACAGCCTCACATGGCATGGCATTACGCTGTACGGCGTCATCGATATCGGTCTTCAATACGATACGCATAGTGCGCCGTTCACCCCCTACCGTCCGGCCGCCAGTGGGAACATCGTGCGGCAGAACAGCCGCGAGTCGGTGATCGGTCTCACGCCGAGCAACATGGGCCAGTCGAGAGTCGGCCTGCAGGGCATCGAGGCCCTGAACGACGATTGGTCGGCCGTATTCCAAGTGGAGACCTTTTTCAATCCCCAGTCCGGCGAAATCGCTGATTCTCTGAAGTCATTGGCTGTGAACAATGGTCGAGCCCTGCCCGCCCAAAGCGTCGGTGTCGATGGCAGTTCGGCAGGCCAGGCCTTCCAGACCGCCTATGTCGGGCTGAAATCGGAGCGCTTCGGTACCCTCACCTTCGGTCGTCAGGTCGCGTTGCTCGACGAAGGCACCATCAAGTACGACCCCAACTACGACGCCACGGCGTTCGGCCTGCTCGGTGCGTCAAACACGTATTCCGGTGGCGGCGCCCAGGAAGATAATCGACTCGATTCGGCGGCGAAGTACTATGTAAGCTTCAATGATCTGGTGCACCTCGCCGCCCTGTACAAGTTCAACGGGTCCAACGGGGCGGCCAACACCGCCATCCAGGCGGATATCGGCGGTGAATACGCGGGCGCATCGGTCGATGCCTATTATTCGAAGGAAAACAGTGCCATCACGGCAACTTCCCTGACCGCCGCTCAAGTCGCCGAGCTGCCGAAGTTGGGGTATTCGGTATCGAATTCTCTGGCGGCGACCATCTCGGACAATACGACGTATTCGCTCATGGCGCTGTACAACTACGATCCGCTCAAATTCTTTGCCGGCTACATGCACATCAAGTATGCCAATCCAGCGAACCCGTTGAGCGCTGGGTTCAACGACATCGGCGATTACGTACTGGCTTTCGTCACCAACAATGCCTACAACAATTCGAAGACGGTTCAGGTGTATTGGACCGGCGTTCGCTACACCGTCATTCGCAACCTCGACCTGACCGTGGCTTATTACGGCTATCAGCAGGATGCCTACGGCACCGGCAAGCAGGCGGGATGCTCGACGTCCGCGCACAGCGTTTGCAGCGGCAGCTTCGAGGCTTTTTCCTTCGACGCCGACTACCGATTCAACAAGCACTTCGACGCTTACTTGGGCGCCATGTACAGCGGCGTGCACGACGGCGTGGCCAGCGGCTACATCTACACGACCAACATCAACCCCACGGTCGGCGTGCGCTACAAGTTCTGATACGGACCCCTCGCGTCAACAGGCGCGAGACCCGCATGAGCGCCAGTGTGGTTGCTGGTCGCAAGGTGAGCTTGTGCTCTATGATCTTATTCATCCGAACGCCAGCGTGACCTCCACGGTTCGCTCGCTGTTCGTTATAGATCCTTCCAAGAGGTGCGGGATCTTCCGATCCGCGGACGGGTAAGCCATCAGCGTTACAAGTGCGAGGTGACGCTTCCAGAAAGCGCCATTTGATGCCGGGGTAACCGTTGCCCCAGCCGCTCTGAAGCGGCTGGCCGGCGTTGGTCTGATTGACGTAAGGCACTTCGTAGGTGAGCTGGATACGATCGCCCAGGCCAAAATTCAAATCGATCTGGGCGGTCTGGTAGAAAGACGTGCCGCGCTCGATCGACTGCATCCCAAGTTGATCTCCCAGTTGGCGTGCCCCGGCGTGCCGGGATCGTTTGTCAGAAATAGCGGCCCCCCTGAGCTCGAGCGACCCCCGGACGGATCAGCAACGGCACACTCGCGCATAGCGAAAGCGCCATTACAATCCTGAGCAGACTCGTCGTTCTACCGGAACCGCTCAAACGCAAACCATTAGTTACCGATCACTAGCACCTTGAAGGTGCCTTCCAGTACCGCCGGGCGCGGATGGGGTTGGTCCGCGGTTGGCGCCGGCGCTATACCGAATTGCGCGGCAACCACATACACCGCGTGCGTCTTGTCGTTCAATGCCATGGTACGCGCACTCTTCTGTGTGGCCACCGTAGCAATCACCGTGTAGTGATCGGGATCGTCCTCGTGAACGACGGTCAGCGTTCCGTCTTGGCCGTTCGAGCTGAAAATCAAGCCTCGTTCGCGGTCGAACGCGGCCGCGTCGGGACCTTTGCCGATCGGCACCTCCGCAATATGGTTACCGGAGCTCGCATCGGTTACAACCAGCACCCCATTCCCGCAGGTCGAGAACAGCCGTTTGTGGGCGACATCGAACGCCAGGCCGGTGGGCTCCTCGCAATTCCGCAGTGGCCACGCGGCAATTCGCGTGTCGGTGGACGAATCGATCGCGCCTATCTGTGCTTTGTCCTCAATATTGAAATAGATCCGGCCCGCGTTATCGGTCGCCGCGAACTCGGGTTTCCCGCCCGCAGCCAACTTGGCAAGGACTGAGCCCTTGAGCGGATCGATCACACTGATGTCCTGACTGCGTCCATTGAAGGTGTAGAGGTGCTTGCTGGCGGCGTCGTACAAGATGGCGTCCGGATTTTGGCCGCCGACGTCAATCGTGCCCGTGGTTTTGAGGGACTTGAGATCGAACACCGTAACGGTGTTTGCGCGGCCGTTGCTCGTGAACCCCTCTCCTAGCATCGGTGCGAGTGCAATACCATGTACGCCCTGAGTGTTGGGAAGCGTCGCGATCAACGAGCCGTCGTGCGTGTTCACTACCTGGACACGATCAGCGCGCGAGATGAACAGACGATTTGTTTCCGGATCGATGGCCAAGTAATCCCATCCACCGCTCCCGCCCACGGCGAACTGATTTCGGATAACGTAATGACCGTCGCCGATTTCAGCACTTTGGAGAAGACTCGCGACCAAGAGTGAGCTCAAGAAAATAATGCGCATCCGGGGGTCTCCAAGGGTCTATTCATGGCACCAGAAATTTCAGCTCCCATCATTCCGCACTCATCCGTCGCAGACCGCGCCGCCGTACGGGAATCCGAAGCTAGACTTCAGGTCACGACGGCCATTCCCGTTCTCAAATCACTCCTCAGGATTATCGCCGCCGTCGCGGTACTGACTCATGAATGTCTAGCCGCCCAGGCGACGGTGCTTCTCGGAAACCTGACCGCCGATCGAGCCGTACTGCGAGAGCTTCACCCTTGAGAGGGAGCGGCGGTGCTCCGCTAAACGTGTAAACAGGCATCGAGTATTGACCCTACTTGCCGTACGCCTGAGCGATCTGGCCGACGAGCTTCGCCCAGGGCATGTCCATGGCCCCATAGATGGCGCCCGCGTCCGGCCGCGCGTTGTCCTTCAGGATCTCGACCATCACACTCGCGTAGTCGGTCACGATCACGCCGGCCTGCAGCATGCGGAGGAGGCCGACCTCGCGCTTGGTCTGGCTGAACGTTCCGCAGGCATCCACGGCGACGTAGGCGTCCAGCCCCTTCCCTACCGCGGTGATCGCCGGGAAGGCGGCGCAGATCTCGAGGGAGACGCCCGCGAAGATCAGCTTCTTCCGGCCGGTTGCCTCGATTGCCCGAGCCACCCGCGCGTCGTCGAAGGCATTGACGGTGGCCCGGTCGATGATCTCGACCCCGGGGAGCGCCTCGACCAGCTCCGGAAAGGTCGGACCCCACATGCTGTCGCGCGCGGTGGTTGTGACGATGATCGGGAGCTTCAGTGCTTTCGCAGCTTTGGCGAGGCCGACCACGTTGTGTTTCAGCTCGCCGGTCGAATAGTCACGGACACCGGTCATTAGGCCGACCTGATGATCGATGAGAACCAGCGCGGCATTCTCCGAGCTCAGAGGAACATATGGCGTCGCCTTTGCGTTCATAGCTGACTCCTTAGGATTAACGGCGGTTGGTTGTGCAAACTTACCGGGTTGACCCGCCCGTGAGAAGACTGCAAATTGTGAACCTATCGTCCAATGTATTGGACGTCCATGCCGCACGCAAGTAGCCGACCCATGCTTGACCTGAATGACTTCTTCTATTTCGCGCAGGTGGTTGAACGTCGTGGCTTCACCGCTGCAGGCCGAGCTCTCGGCATGCCGAAGTCGACGCTAAGTTACCGTATGAAGAAGCTTGAGGCGGAACTCGGGGTGCGCCTGCTCAATCGTACGTCACGCCATTTCGCGCCAACGCAGGCCGGCGAGGAGTTCTATCGACATGCCGCGAGCATCGTGAGAGCCGCAGACGAAGCTGAATCTCTCGTGCGGCAGCGAGTGAAGGAACCGTTCGGAGTTGTACGATTCACGGCAGCAATCGGTACGGCTCAATTCGCACTTCGGGAAATACTCATGAACTTCATTCAAGAGTACCCAAGGATCCAGCTCGTGGAGTACGTGACAAGCCGACAGATTGATCTGATAGCAGAAAACTTCGATGTTGCAGTTCGTGCTCACTCGGGAGCGCTACCAGACTCCACGCTGGTTAGCCGCACTTTGGCGATTGCGCCTTGGATTCTCGTCGCGGGAACCGACTCTCTCAAGCAGGGGGAATCGCCCAAGACACCTCAGGACCTGAAACACTTCCCATCTCTTTTCGTATGGAGAGCGAACACAACGCCTGCGTGGCGACTCCGACCACAAGCCAAGACGCAGCGACGCCAAAGCGAAGTAACCCTGACCCTGACGCCGCGAATGGTCAGCAATGACCTGTCCACTCTGAAGCAAGCAGCGGTCAACGGAATGGGGATTGCCGCTCTACCCGCGTACGTTTGCAAAAGTGAGCTACGCAGCCGGCAGCTAACCCGAATCCTGCCAGGGTGGCTCGCCGGCGAATCCACCTTCACCGCGCTATTGCCGCATCGTCTTGGACTACTGCCCGCCGTTAGGATCTTCGTTGACTATCTTGCGCGGCATCTACCTGAGTGCGTACAGCTGTGAACCGGCGAGGTGATTGGACGCCGACCGGCGCAGCAACTTGTTGTTTCGGCATGCACGATACTCGAAATCCCTGTTCAATATTCAACGCCGGTTCACAGCCTGTGGTTTCGTTTGTTGTCCATGTGAGTGGAATTCATCTGGTCTCCTCGATTTGTCTCTTCAGAAGCGAAGGCCCACTCTGATCGGCACGAACTCCAGGTGGCTGTTGTTGGGCAGGATGCGCTGGTAGCGCCCCTCAATGAAGAAAGACGCGCGGGGTCCGACCGCAACCTCCCATCCGATCCCGGCATTCCAGGATTTTTCCCACCCGCTCGTCGTATTAAGTTCGGCGGTCACAGCGGGGAAATAGCCCGGGCCACAGTAGTACCAGCCACAGATGATTCCGTTCTCCCACGTGACCCGCTTGAGACGGGTCTGCTCGCGGTAGCGGCCGACGCCACCCAACAGATAAAGTTTTTGACGCGATGACCGATGCGCCAGGTCGAGCTGCACGTCGGCGTCGCCACCATAGATGTGCTCGTGCCCTTCCGTGTAGTTGGTGTTGCTGAGCAGCCGCGAGGTGGCGTCGAACGTACTGTAACTTCCATCCACTCGCAAACCCAGCGGCAGCGCTGAGGTCGGGAACCAGGTGAACCCCACTCCGGCGTTCGAGCCGCCGTTGAGGTCCTGATTCGTCGTTCCGGCCGTGACGGTGTAGCCGCCGTCGATTTGAAACTCAAACGGGTGATAGTTGAGCTCAGCACGCCGCGCGGTAGCTATAACCTGCGGCGGCGCGGGAGCGGGCGCCGGAGACGGTGGCGCGTAGGCTGGCGGCGCGCTGGCCGTGTATCCACGTCCCTCGAGGCAGGCGCTCATCGCGCGTCGATAGTCCGAGAGGCGCGAGGATTGCTGGCTCGGCGAAAGCCCGCTCGTCGGTGCGGAAGGATCGTAGCCGGTCTGACTTCGCGCCCAGCTGTAGCACTCGTAGCGGTCAACCGCTTGCTGTTGCTGACTCTGGCCGTGCTGCGGGTACATGTACAAACCCCCAACCACGAGGCTGCCCGCGTCCGGCACCTGTGGCGGGTTTGGCGCGCCGACTTGCGCGAATGCAGACATCGACACGGCTAGCAGCAACGGAATCCGCAGCGCCCTGAGAGATTCGCACCGGCGCAACAGCGCGCTCAGTATCGACCCACGGCCCCGCACAAGGACACAAATACGCACAGTCATGGCAATCCCCTTTCTTCTCCCTTCCGGTCATTCCCTTACCCTGCAAGTCCCTCCCCGCAGGTCGCGCTAACTAAACTAACCGTTTGATCGTAGGCGGCTTGACTCCCAGCTGCGTCGTGATCTCGACGACTGACACCAGATCCCGCGATCACCGCGAGTTTAACCGCGACCATTTGTATTTCCGCCTGCACGAAAGGGTATTTCCATCTGCACGAAAGGGATACTGCCGGTTGCGGCGACATGGGCGAGACTGGAGCGTTCAACATTGTGGTGGACTATATGCCGGGCCTACGCGTACGTGGAGTCCAATGTTGGGTTACTGGTCAACTATGGGGCGCGTTATCGGAAGGGTCTGCCCATTGCCAGCAGCATTGCGGAATCTGCGGTCAACCAAGTGGTCAGCGTGCGCATGGCCAAGAAACAGCAAATGCGATGGACGGACGAAGGAGCCCACGTCGTGGCGCTGGTGAGGGTTGCCGACCTCAACGGTGAGTTGTCGGCAGATGCATTCGGTCACGTGACCCGACCACGACGAAGCGCGATTGATCGATTTTGGGCAGAGCCTATGTCATTAGCCGCATAGCTCCCACGGTTTGGGCCGCTCTCCCTCCGCGGTGAGCGCCCGCCCGGGAAAGTGTAAATACGCCAACTGAACCGCGTACCCCAGTCGGTTGTGATCCCCGCGCTTGGTTCGAATCAGTGCAAGATCGCGGGCATCGAGCGTGTAGTAACGCGCGAGGGATTCAGGGTCCGTGGGCACGCCGACCAGCGCGGACCGTTGGACGTCACTCAATCGGGGCGACAATTCCACCCGGCGAACGCTGGAACGAAATGGCGGCGTCCCGCTACCGGGTTAGGGTTCTCGGAGCGCGCGCGCGAAGCCCGGACCCGGAGCTTCGACGACGCGATCCAGCAGATGATCGGAAACCTGCAGACCGAGCTAAAGGCGTTTCGGGCGCGGGCGCCCACAGACCCCAATATCCGTCTGATACTGCCGCCTGGGTATGATCCGAACGCAAAGCGCGCGGCAACGCAATAGCGACGACTGCCGGCTGAAACCCCGTCGTCCGGTCGGCTTCCATTCACAATAGCGAAGTAATCGCAAATTGAGATTTCCCCGAAGCGGTCATTGGCGACCGGAAGGTCAGGGCAATTTGCTGACAGACAATCGAACGGTTCAAGTGGCGGCTGTTGTCCGCGCGATCTGTCTCAGCATTGACCGGACTTTAGCGACAATCGCGAAATGGCGGGTGCGCGAAATGCATGCAAAATCGGTAGCCATCTCAACGAATCCCGGACTGGACGCGTATGTTGCTGATTTAACATCACCCGCTGTCTCAACTTTAATCGGACAGTCCGGGAAAGGATGAGACACGACAGACCTTGCAACTCATGATCGAGAGACCGATCTTGCCTCTCGCGCGGCCAACAGAAGCCGTGCCGTCTGTGGCATTAGCACCCATCGAGTGATAGCGTAGGCTTGCGCGATGAGCCTCCTCGATCCATCTCAGCAAGGCCACTCTTTCCCGCAGCGCGGCTTCCCGCCTGCGGAGGTCTCGATGCGTCTTGCCGAGCTCAAGGAGTCGTTGACATCCGACCTGCACGGCTGCTTCAGCATGCATTGCCTCGCCGACAGCGATCACTACATGCCGGTTGCGAGGCGCCTCGGCGATGAGGCCTTCGATGCCTTCAAGCGGTTCAACGCGATTTTTTCCGGACTCGAGCCCGCGGCGGCGCAAATCGAAGACGACGTCATGGCCATGTGCACCGAGATATTCAGCGGCGGTGCCGACGGCCGTTGCAACATCACGAGCGGCGGCACCGAGAGCATTTACTGCGCGATGCTCGCCATGCGGGAGTGGGCAAAATCGCATCTGCCCCACATCCGCGAGCCCGAGTTCGTCGCACCGTACACGGCGCACATCTCCTTCTCTCGTGCCGCGCACAATTTCGGGCTGCGAATCAGGCGGGTGCCTGTCGGCCTCGATTGGCGAATCCGGCCCGCCGACCTCGACGCAGCCGTCGGTGAGCGCACCATCGGGCTGGTCGCGAGCGCCCCCAACTGGCCCTACGGCTTGGTCGACCCCGTACCTGAAATCGCGGCCATCGCCGAGCGTCGCGGCCTTTGGATGCACGTCGATGCCTGTGTCGGCGGTTACGTGCTCCCGTTTGCCAAAAAGGCGGGGCTCAGTACCCCGGACTTCGATCTTGCGGTCCCCGGCGTGTGCTCGATCTCCGCGGACCTGCACAAATACGGGTACGTGCCCAAGCCCTGCTCGACCATTCTGTGGCGTTCCGAGGCATATCAACGGTATCACTACTATGTTCCCGATGATTGGCCGGACGGCGCATACCTCTCGCAGTCGTTGATGGGCAGCCGGCCCTTCGCGCCGACCGCAGCCGCCTGGGCGATCCTGAACACCTTGGGCGAGGAGGGATTCATTTCCCAGGCACGCGCGATCATGGCGACGAAAGCGGCGCTGTTCGAGGGCATATCCAGAATCGAAGGTCTCGAGCCTTGGCGCAACGATCTTCCGCTGATGGTCATCTCTGCAGGCGGGTTGGACATTACTCAGGTGATAGGCGGGATGCGCAACAAAGGCTGGGTGTTGTTCGGCAACGAGGCCCCGCCGTCCATGCATTTGACCCTCGACCCGTTGCCCGATCAAACCATCGAGTCGCTCCTCGTGGATCTTCGAGCGGCGGTCGAGGGAGCGAAGACCGGCGGCTCAGCGGCGGGAGCTCTTGAATACGGTCTCGCCAAGAGCCGTCGCTCCGCGCGCTGGATCGAACGTGCTCGCCGCATGGCGCTGCCGAAGCCGCCCTAGCCGTTTGCGAGAGACGTGACGGGCGCCAACGTGGCGCGCGACGTCGGCGGCTATACCTACGCTAGTCATGTTCAAGCACTTCGCATCACGCATCGTCGGCACCACCTCCGCTGAGGGCAGCCCTCCGGCCGAGGGTCTAATTGCCTTCTACTGGCACTTCGTACGGCAGTACAAGGGCTGGTATGGCTTGATGTTCGTTACCAGCCTGGCACTCGCGCCGGTCGACACGCTGATTCCCCTATTTATCGGTCGGCTCGTCGCACTCATGCAAGCGGTCGACCGCAAGGCGGCGCTGCTCGATCAGGGGCCGCTCTTGCTCGGCATGGTGGGCGCTGTCCTCGTGGTGCGGCCGGCGTTGGTACTCGCCGACAGCGCGGTCCGTCACAACGCCATCATCCCAGGGGCCACCAACCAAATCCGCTGGCAGAGCCACTGGCACGTCGTGCGGCAAAGTTTGACCTTCTTCCAGAACGACTTCGCCGGCCGGATCGCGAATCGCGTCATGCAGACCGCGAATTCGCTGCGCGAGAGCGCCCATCGGGCGCCGGCAAGTCCACGCTGGTGAACCTCCTACTGCGCTTCCACGAGGTCGAGCACGGACGCATCCTGGTCGATGGGCAGGACCTCAGCGGCGTGACCCAGGAGAGTTTGCGCGCGGCCGTGGGCGTGGTCACGCAGGACACATCGCTCCTGCACCGATCCATCGCGGCGAATATCCGCTACGGCCGACCCGGCGCGCCCGATGCCGCCGTGGAAGCCGCGGCTCGCCGCGCGCACGCACGCGAGTTCATCGTCGGATTGCAGGACTGGCAGGGCCGCGCCGGCTACGAGTCGCACGTCGGGGAGCGAGGCGTCAAGCTGTCGGGGGGCCAGCGGCAGCGGATCGCCATCGCGCGGGTGCTCCTCAAGAACGCCCCGATTCTCCTTCTGGACGAGGCCACTTCCGCGCTCGACAGCGGCGTCGAGCGCGCGATCCAGGAACAGCTCATCGATCTCATGCATGGCAAGACTGTGATCGCCATCGCGCACCGCCTCTCGACGATCGCCCGCATGGACCGCCTCGTCGTGCTCGTCGACGGCCGCATCGTCGAGCAGGGAACACACGCCGAGCTCCTGCGCCTCGGCGGAGTGTACGCGGGACTTTGGTCGCATCAGTTCGGTGGATTCTTGGCCGAGACTCTTGAGCCAGCCTCGCGGGCCTTCGTCGCGGAGCAGCTGGACCTCGATCCGGCGCAATTCGGAGACTACGCCGAGCGAGATCAAACTCGCCGGGAACATGTCCTTGAGATTCAAGCGACTCTGGGGCTTTGCCCCCTTGACACGTGCCATGTACCGGGACGTCTCATCGGCGCACGCCGATAAAGAATTGTGGTACGCCGCGCTGAGCGCTCCTGCGGCGCGACGCTATAGCTGCAGGGTCGCCGTGATTCCGATCGTCATCGGGCGCACCGTGTAGCCTTCCTGCACCGAGTTGACCGATGGGTATTGAATGATGTTCTTCCAGTTGAGCAGGTTCTTCGCATACAGGCCCACCGACAGCTTGTCGCGCGTGAAGCCGACGCTCATATTGACGATTCCATAGCCCGGCTGAAAGACGTGCGGCAGGCCACTGCTGTCGAAGTAGCCGCGCGAGCGCCCGGTGTAGGGGAAATCGCCGCGCGCGAAGATGCTCATGCGATCATTGATCGGAGTCTCGTAGTCGACGCTCGGCGTGACCGTGTACAGAGGCACATTGAGAACCCACTCGCCCGGGTAAACGATGCCCGCGCCCTCGGCGCTCACCGACGTGATATAGGCGTGCGTCGAGCCGGCGTTCAGCGACAGCGTCAGGTTTGGGGTCACCAGCGCGCGCACCTCCAACTCGCTGCCGTAGACTTTCGCGTCGCCGACATTCGTCGTGAAGTAAAACCCGCAGGTCGGCAGGTTGATCGTTTGCTGGATGGCGGTCCAATTGATCGCGTACACGGCCGCGTTGACGGACAGCCGATTGTCGAGATATCGACCCTTGCTGCCGAGCTCGTAGCTCCACAGCGAGTCGGACTGGTATTCGTTGGGTGCGCCGGTGAGGCCAAAGGTACGGTAGTCCGTATCGCAGGTTCCCGGGGTCGCCGGCGGCGGGCCGTTCGGCTCGTACGCGGGGACGGGCCCTGTGGGCCCGCCGAGACGAAATCCTTTAGCGATGGTCGTATACAGGTTGATCGAGTCGTTGAGCGCATAGTCCAGCGAGAACTTCGGCGTCGTCGCGCTGAAGTTTTCGTTGACGTTGTACGTGGCCGGGAGTCCGTAGGAGTAGAAGCCGCCGCTGTTGACCAGTTCCGTTGATTTCGCGGACACATAGCGCACGCCGACCGTTCCCTTCAGGGACGGCGTGATGTCGAATCCCACGTCGGCAAACGGCGCGATTTGTTTCTGGTTCGGGTAGAGATGCCCGTAATAGATCAAGTCGTTGGCGAAGGACTCGGCCGGATAGGCGGCGGTGGCCGCATAATAGGACGGCCCCACCACCGATTGAGGCGAGTAAATCCCGTAGCCGAAAATGTTCTGGAATGTCGTTTGCAGGCCGGGAATGTACTCGTCGTCCAAAAACTTGCGGCGCTGGTTGGCGAAATACAATCCGGCCGTCCACGTCGTTGCGATTCCGGCGATGGTAGTAGCCTTCGAGCTCAGGCGCAGCTCCTGCGAGAACTGCTCCGTCCGCGCGTCGTAGCCCGCCGGCGAGCCCAAGAATCCGAGCACGGTCTGGGTCTGGTAGATCTGCAGCGGCGTGGCCGGAGGCGTGGGAGGATTGGTAGCCGTCGACAGCCCGCCGACTACGTAGGTATTCGCAAAAATATTCGAGTTGTAGAGCGTGCCGTCGGTCGTACGGCGAAAGTCGCGCTTGAAGTAGGCGGTTATCGAGGTGAGGTCCGCCCAGCCGAAGCTCTTGGTTACCGTCAGACTCGGCAAGTTCAGATAATCCGCATAGGGCTCCGCCACGCGCTTGTCCTGATCATAGAGTCCGATGTCGGGATAGAAGATGTTGGTGTCGGAGGCGGCGGTGCGCTGCCACATATAGGCCGGCGTGATCGTCCAGTCGTCAGGTGCCGCGACTTTGCCGACCACGCGAAATACCTGCGTACGCACGTCGTTGACACCGCGCTCGCCGAGCACGCCGGTGCTGTCATTGGTGCCGAGCTCGAGTATCGTGCCGTCCGGGCCGGCGCCGGTTGGCGTCGGTATATAGTGGTCGATATAGCCGCTCTCGTTCGCCAAATCGACCCCGATCCGCAGCGCGAAGACGCCGTCGATGACGGGGATGTTCAGAATCCCATACTCGTCGTTGTTGAAGCCGCCGTGATGGGTACCCGACAGGTCGGTGCTGACCGATGCGCTGAAGGAATTCAGGTCGGGCTGTTTGGTGATGAAGCGGATCGTACCGCCCATCGAACTCGCGCCGTACAGCGTGCCCTGGGGACCGCGCAGCACCTCGACACGGTCCAGATCGAACAGCTTCGGCTGCACGGCGCCGTCGTACTGGCTGTTGCTGACCGTCACCGAGACTTCGTCGATGTAGATCCCCACTGTCGCCGATCCCGACGTCGAACTCACGCCGCGAATCTCGATGTTGTCGAGCCCGGGGCCCGGGCCCGCTTGGAACCCGACGCCCGGCACTGTGCGCGTGATGTCATCGTAGTCGGCGACGTGATGCTCGGCCAGTTGATCCGCGGTGATCGCCGACACGCTGAACGGGATGTCCTTGATGTCTTCGGTGCGCTTTTGTGCGGTGACGGTGATCTCCTGCAATTGCCCGGACGCCGCCTCCCCCTCACTGCCGGCTGTTGCATCGCTGGCCGCCGCTTCGCGGACGAGCGGCGCCGCGAGCGCTAAGCACACAAAGAACTGCGCCGCGAGCGGCGAATGCGTTTTTCTGATCACTTCATCCCCTGCGTCTTGTTTTCGAAATGAAATCGCTACACTGAAGATACACGATCAAATCCGAATTGAAATACCGCGACGCGCGCAGCTTGATCGGCGCTGACCATCCCAAGGCGACATCCATTCCGCTGAAATTAGCGGTAAATTTCACGGTTCATTGCAGATTCTTTCATAAGTTTCAATGAGTTGCTGATTATGGCTGCCGAGTGCTCCATCGTTTTACCGATGTAGGGCATCCGAAAATAGTATGACCGTCGGCGAGCCTTCAGATCGGGTGGCGCAGTCGATGCGATGCGTGCCATAGTCAGAGCGAGCTTTTTTCTCGCGAACGCTTGGCACTATGCGCCTCACAACGTCCATGACCGTGCCCAGACTGGAGGTTTTCGTATGGGCCGAAATCGCCCTCGCGATCGGTAGTGTTGCACCAGTTCTGGGCATGCCGATCATCGTCGGCGCGCTCCAGGATGGGTGGGGTTACACGCCGGAGTATGCCGGGTACGTCACCTCGATCGATCTTGCCGGGGTCCTCGTCGGGTCGATTGTCACATCACTAATGGCGCGCCGCGTCGATTGGCGTTGGTATGTGGGTGGAGCGCTTACGCTGAGTGCCGCTTTCAATTTGCTGTGTGCGCCGTTTCATAGCATCGTCGCGCTGTGCTGCTGCCGATTCGCGGCGGGCTTTGGGTCCGGAGCGACCTATGCCTCGTCCCTCACCCTTTTATCGCGAAACTCCGAGCCGGCGCGAGCGTTCTCGATCTTGATTCTTCTGCAAGTCCTCGCAAATGCAGGGGTGCTCGGACTTTTCCCGCTCGTGAACGAACATTGGGGACCGGCTGGCATTTTCGTGGCCATCGCCGGTATGCTCGCGGCGACCTTGGCTGTCGCCCCGCTACTCCCGGGCTCAGACTCGACGGCGAGCGCCCCTCTGCCCGCACGCGCGCCGCAGCGCCGCCCCCGATTGAGCGTGCCGTTGCTTCCCGCGCTGTGCCTCACCGCGGTTGCGCTCTTCTATGTGACCATTGGCAGCTATTGGGCTTATGCTGAACGCATGGGGATCGAGTTCGGAATCTCTACGCAACAGGTTCACTGGTTGCTCTCTGCGGGGGTGCTGCTCAGCGCGGCGGGATGCTTGAGCGCCCGGGCGGTGGGCCATCGAATCGGCCAGTCCCGCGCGCTACTGACCGCGCTTGCCGTGCTTGCAACGACGTTGCTCATTCATGGCATGTTTCCGACAGCGGCCATGTTTGTGATCAATTTGGCCGTCCTGCAGCTTTGCTGGAACTTCATCGACATCTTTCAGCTGGGAACGCTCGCTGTCGTGGATCCATCGGGTCGCGCTGCCGCATTGGTTCCGGCTGCGCAGGGTGTGGCGCTCGCGGCAGGTCCGGCCGCAGCGGCGTTCGTCCTGGGGCTGGGCAAAGGCTACACGGCCGTGCTGCTCCTGGCGGGTTCGACGACGGCGGTGGCCACCGTTACATATGCCGTTGTGCACCGTCGCTACCGAAGCGAATCGGTGCCGGTCCGCATCTCTGTAATAGCGCCCTGAGCGACGAGATGTCACCGTCCGAGCTGGTATTTGCTCCTCGAAGCCCCGCCGAATCGGCGGGTCGAAGATACCTCGATGAGGTGCTGTCGATTGCCGATGGGCATCTGTGGATCGAAGGCTGCGATACCGTCGACATTGCATCCCAATACGGCACACCCCTCTACGTCGTGTCGGAGACCCAGTTGCGCGCAAACTGCCGTCAGCTGAGTGCGTCCTTTGAGCGCCACTGGAGAGTCGGTCCGGTAGAGCTGCTGCCGTCGCTAAAGGCCAACTACACGATGGCCGTTCGACAAATCCTGAATGACGAGGGCTTGGGCTGCGATGTGTTCGGACCCGGCGAGCTTCAAGCAGCGCTATGGTCCGGCGTTCCCGGCGACAAAATCTCCCTCAATGGATCAGCGAAGAGCGCAAAGCTCATCGAGCTGGCCGTATCGGTGGGGGCCCGTATCACGCTCGACAGTGAGCGAGAGCTCGATCTCGTGATCGCTGCGACTGAACAGCTGCAGAAACCTGCCAACGTCCGGCTACGAGTGCGACCGGACTATCTCGATCTCACGGTCGCCTCCGATTTCTTGCCGAGCATGACGATTCGAGATGCCGCCAACATATACAAACCCGGAATAGAGGTCAGTGAGGCAATGCGGTTAGGCCGCCGCGTGATCCAGCATCCCAATACGCAACTCACGGGCCTCATGACCCACCTCGGTCGGCACAGTGCGGACCCTGCCGTCTGGGCAACGATGGCGCGGACTTTCGGATCCGTGGTCGTGCAGTTGGCGGATGCCTGGACGCCGTGGCGTCCACTGGAACTCGATATCGGAGGCGGCTTCCCGGCACCCCGGGATCCTACTAATCCCGCCAGATTCGCCGCGCCGCCGCTTGAATGCTTTGCACAGAGCATTGCCGGCGCGCTCCTAAAGACACTGCAGGCGGGTGGTGTCGATCCTGCCGGAATGGTACTGCAGATCGAGCCAGGCCGAAGCCTATTGGCCAACACCGGGATTCATCTGAGCCGCGTGTGCCATGTGAAAAGACAGGAGCGGCCCGTTCCCCGCACGTGGATAGAACTCGACACGACCGAGATGTTTCTTGCCGATCTGTTCATGGAGCACGCGTATTTCCGGCCCCTCTTCGCATCGCAGGCCGACGCTCCTGGCTTGGGGAAAGTCGAGATTGTAGGTCAGTCCTGCAATTTTGATCTCCTCGCTCGGGACATCGAAGCGCCCGCCGTCGCGATCGGAGATGTGATTGCGTTCCTCGACACCGGCGCATACCAGGACGCGGCGGCATCCAACTTCAACGCACTGGCGCGTCCCGCGACGGTATTGGTCACAGAGAACCGATGTACGCTCATCAAGCGACGCGAGACGCTTGAGGAGATTTTTGCGCGCGACGTGCCCCTTCCAAGGAGTCGACGCAATGAGTAGCCTTGACCACGTCGGATTGACGGTGCAGGACTTGGACCGTTCCATTCAGTTCTACTGTACGGTGCTGAATTGCGTCGTTCAAGAGCGCTCAGTGATTACTGCCGCTGAGGTGCAAACCCTGACGGGAGTTTCCGACGCCGTGATTCATACCGCGGATTTGAAGCTCTCGGGCGGCGGCCTGCTCGAGCTCCTCCAGTATCTCGGTCCGACCGGCGTGGTACTCGTTCAGCGTCGATTCGATGCCGGACATAGCCATATCGCATTCAGCGTCGAGGACGTGGATGCCACACGCTTGCGGGCCTTGAGCGCAGGCGCTCTGGATTGTTCTCGCCCGGTAAAATTAAACGAGCCGGGATCCTCGTGGGATCGCGCCCGAGTGTGTTACGCGCTCGACCCCGATGGTCGAACCATCGAATTTGTCGAGCGGCCGACACCGAACCGGGCCGAGGCTGGCGGGTAACGCTAGGGAGTTCCTTTGTTGAGCCGCCACGCCTGGTCGATCATGTAGGCGTGAAGGAGAGTACCTGAAAGTTGGGGGTATGCGCTGCAGCGATGAAAATATGACTGGTCAACACCGCGAAACACCCCCCGGCTGATCGACTACTTCACGACGTTGTGCGGTGCTTACCCCCAGCTTTCAGGTACTCTCGCGCAACCGGGGCTCGGCATCCTCATCAAGGTGTGGGAGAGCGCTGACGGCTCAGGCAGTTGCGCGCTGCGCCCCGACATCAAGGCGCGTTCGACCCATGGTTGGGCGCAACGCGCCGGGCAATCCTGTCGACGCCCTCTACGTGCTCGGGCTGACCTTTTCCTTCGGACCGAGTGGGCGGGCGGCCGCGGCGATTCCACCCAGCCAGCATTCTTAAGCGCCCGACCGATTTTCCGGTTGATCGTGTCACGGAAGCATGATTTTTAGTCCATAAGTTCTTGGATAGTCCCGTTAAGCGAAAGCTGTAAGTTCATGCCGCCGCTGCGTGCAGTCTGGCGAGCTGCGCTTCCAGTTCCGCGATCCGTCGATCGCGTTCCTCGATGACCGCGGCCACCTCGACGGCTTCAAAGCGTTGGGGGATGTGCTGCGGGCAATTGGCGTCCCACGCACTGATCTTGAAAAGGATAACCTGGGAGGCGCGCGCCTTATAGCCTTTGGGCATCAGCCGAACCGTCAGTTCGGGGTCATCTTCGACCACCCATGCTTCGCCCCAAACCTTCACTCGTCGTCGATGTGCATAATCGATCAGGAACAGATGCGCCTTCGGATTTTCTGCGAGGTTGCCGAGCGTGATGTACTGCCGGTTCCCGACGAAATCGACGAACCCGAGAGTCTCCTCATCCAGCACCCTCAGAAACCCTGGCGGGCCACCCCGGTGCTGGATGTACGGCTGGCCTTGAGGATTGGCGGTTGCCAGAAAGACGCTGGTCTGGGCCTCGATAAAGACTCTCAAGTGAGGTGTAATTGTGGTCCTCCACGACCCGGACTCCTCCATGCGGGCGTAGCTGCGGCGCGAGCCTTTGCGCTCTTGGACCGCCTTGACGGCGGGTGTGAAGGCGACATCGCTGGAGTAAGTCATAGACTTTGCGCTTCCTGTGGATTTCAAAAGCCAAGTTCGCTCAGCGACGCGTGGCCGTCCGGCCGACGGCCCAACGGCCAGTGATAGCGCCGCTCGCTCTCCGCAATGGGCGCGTCATTGATGCTCGCGAATCGCAGCCGCATGAGGCCATGCTCGTCAAATTCCCAATTCTCGTTGCCGTAACTGCGGAACCAATGCCCGCTGTCATCGTGCCATTCATACGCGAAGCGCACCGCGATCCGATTGTCCCGGCAGCCCCAGATTTCCTTGATCAAGCGATAGTCGAGCTCCCGCTGCCACTTGCGGGTGAGGAACGCCTCGATCGCCTCGCGCCCCTGCAGGAACTCGGCGCGGTTACGCCACCGGCTATCGGGCGTGTAGGCGAGCGCGACCCGCTTCGGATCCCTCGTGTTCCACGCGTCCTCGGCCAGGCGCACTTTTTGAATGGCGGTTTCAATCGTAAACGGCGGCAGTGGCGGTCGATTCATGATTTCTCTCCTAGCGAGTTCCAGACTGCGTTTTCTTGTTGGTTGACTAACCAGGCCCCGTTGGCCTGTGGGGAAAGACTAACTCCTTCCAGACTTTGGCACTAGACGTTAGAATTGTTAGACTCTCTTCCACTAAATGGAAGGTCCGATGAATCGCCTGGAATCAATGGGCGTGCTGGTGGCGGTGGCCGATGCCGGGAGCTTGTCGGCTGCCGGGCGCAAACTCGGCATGCCACTCGCGACGGTGAGTCGCAAAGTTTCGGAGCTGGAACGGGACCTCAAATCCCGGCTTCTGATTCGCTCCACACGACAACTCACCCTGACCGAATCAGGACGCGGCTACGTCGCGGCATGTCGACGTATCCTGGACGATGTACAGGAGGCCGAGCGCGCCGCCGCCGGGGAATACAGCGCGCCGCGCGGCGAGTTGGTGATCACCGCGCCCGTGGTCTTCGGTCGACTGCATGTACTGCCGGTTCTCGTAGAATTCTTACAGCGCTACCCGGAGGTCAACGTGCGGCTCGCACTCGGGGATCGCATCGTCAATCTCCTCGAAGACCACATCGATCTTGCGCTGCGCATTGGCACACTGCCGGACAGCGGCCTCATCGCCACCACGTTAGGGAGCGTTCGTCGCGTCGTATGTGCGAGCCCTGCGTACCTCGCTAAGCAAGAGGTGCCGCGTCATCCTCGCGATCTCGCCGCGCATCGATGCGTAAGTTTCGAGCCCTTTGCAACAGCGAACACGTGGCATTTCCAAGTCGACGGAGCCGACATAGCCGTCCCGATTCACCCGCGGCTCGTCGTTTCCACCGCAGAAGCGGCGATCGATGCGGCGATCTCCGGTATCGGGGTCACTTGTGTGTTCTCATACCAAGTCGAATCCGCGCTGATCGCAGGCCACCTCAAGTTACTGATGGAGTCCTTCGAACCCGCGCCCATCCCGGTGAGTTTCCTTTACTCGAGCCAGGGTCGCCTGCCGTTGAAGCTGCGCGCCCTACTTGATTTCGCCGCCCCGCGCTTGCGTGCACGTCTGGAGAAGACGGGGCTAAGCTGCAGCCCACGGAGGGCGTGAGAAGACTTCTGGCGACCTGTCAGGGGGCGGTCTCACCGGTGACTGAGCCATCGCACGCGGTATTTCTGAGCTACGCCTCACAAGATGCGGAGGCTGCCCAGAAGATTTGCGAGGCACTGCGAGCGGCCGGAATCGAGGTTTGGTTCGACCAGAGCGAGCTGCGGGGCGGGGACGCCTGGGACACCTCGATCCGCAACCAGATCAAGACCTGCGCCCTGTTCATCGGTCATCTCGCACACCACGCACGATCGCGTCGAAGGGAATTTTCGACTGGAGTGGAAGCTTGGGGTCGATCGCTCTCACCTGATCTCTGCCGACCAAGATTTTTCTCCGCCGCGCCGAGGATCTCGACCGACAGCTTGGGGTCGCTCACCACGCGCGACATCGTCACCGCGCCGATCATCGTCGCGGCCGCGACCAGAGCTCGCCGCCGGACATCCGCGGTGCGGGCCTTCCCCGCCAGGATGTCCACAAGCCTTACAAAGCCCGCCGTCGCTGCTGCGCGCGCCTTCTTATCGGACCGGGCAAGTTCGCCCCCGAGCGCGGCGAGCGGACAGCCAGAGGCCGGGTTGTCCCGGTGGCGGGTCGAGAGATACGCTGCCACGGCGGAGTTGACGGTCGGGTGAGCGGCCAGCTCCTCGAGGATGCTGTCCATGGCCGCGACGGTGGCCTCCGCGACGAGTTGGTCCTTCGACGCGAAGTGCTTGTAGAACCCGCCGTGGGTCAGCCCGGCGGCCTTCATCAGGTCGGCCAGCCCGGTGGCCACGATCCCCTTCTCGCGGAACTCGCGCGCGGCCGCCCGGACGATGCGCTTGCGAGTCTCGGCGGCCTCTTCCCTTGACTTCCTCATCTCCCACGTCCTCCGGCAAAAGCTATTTAGATTTGCATTGACATCTAAAGTGCCCCGCGCTAGCATTTGGATGTCGAGTGGCATCTTAAACTATTTTCACGGAGACTGCCAGATGAGCACGGGAAAGATCCTGATCACCGGCGCGACGGGTGACACCGGCGGGTACGCGATCGAGCAATTGCTGCAAAAAGGCCACCAGGTCCGGGCCCTCGTCCACCGCATCGACGACCGCTCGAAGCGGCTGGAAGACAAGGGCGTGGAGGCGGTCGCCGGAGACTACCTCGACCTGGACGCGATGCGGGCGGCAGTAAAGGGCGTCCGCCGGGCGTACTTCGTCTACCCAATCCGCCCCGGGATCATCCAGGCGACGGCCTACTTCGCCCAGGCAGCCAAGGAGGCCGGGGTCGAGGCGGTCGTGAACATGTCGCAAATCTCCGCCCGGGAGAACGCCGTGAGCCACGCCGCCCGGGACCACTGGGTCGCCGAGCGGGTTTTCGACTGGTCGGGGATCGCCGTCACGCACCTGCGGCCGACGTTCTTCGCCGAGTGGCTCCTGTACAATGCCCTCACGATCAAGGCGGGGACACTCGCCTCGCCGCTCGGGCCTGGCAAACATGCTCCGGTCGCGGCCGAGGACCAGGCCCGCGTCATTGTGGGGATCCTCGAGGATCCGGCCTCGCACAGCGGTAAGGTCTACCCGCTGTTCGGGCCGAGAGAGTACACGCAGGCCGAGATCGCGCAGGCCCTGAGCCGCGTGCTGGGCAAGGACGTCCGCTACAAGCAGGTCACCATGGAGGAATTGCAGCAGCAGAGGGCGTCGAGCCAGTCGCCCGCCCCGGGCCAGGTCAACGCCCGGACGGGCTACGGGGAGCCGGAGCAGTTGCAGCGGGGCGAGCTCAAGGAGTCGTTCTTGCTGCAGCACATCCGCGAGGTGGCGCTCGACCACCAGGCCGGTATCTTCGCCGGCACCAACGACGTGATCGAGACGATCGGCGGCCGCCCGCCCATGTCGCTGGAGGCCTTCATCGAGAAGCACCGCAAGGCCTTCGAGTGAGACGGATGAAGACCGCCAAAGCGCTCGGACTGACCATCCCACTGAGGCTGCTCGCCACCGCCGACGAGCTGACTGAATAAAGCCGAAGCCTTCTGCTCAGGCAGCTTCCTGCACCTGCTCACGTCCGAAAGTGGCAGACTTTCTGCGTACCCCCCCTCGGATCGTCACGGCAAAAGAGATGATCGAGTTTGCCTCGCGCTACGATCCACAGTGGTTTCACATCGACCCGGTACGCGCGCGCGAAGGACGCTGGAAGGGACTAATCGCAAGTGGGGGGCACACATGCGCCATCGCAATGGAGTTGATGGTGCGCAATGTTCTGTCGGAGTCCGAGTCGTTCGGTTCGCCTGGAATTGAGTCGTTGAAATGGCTTCACCCGGTGCGTCCCGACGATAAAGTCGCGCTTCATCTCGAACTGCTGGTTTTCACTACGGCCACATTCGAACTGGCCGTAGCGCTGAACAAAAAAACCAGCGACATTCAAATTACCGGGCAAACAAGGCATATTGATACGCGGATCTGTGACAAGATCTAAATTAATTTGGGACACGCACTAAAGGAAATCACAATACCTCCACTCCCCAGCATTGAAGTACAGTTATAGAGGTCTTCCTGCATGAAATACGTGCCGACAAGCCGCGGTCTGCTGAGCCTTTCGCTTATTGCCATCGTTGTAGGCGTGATAACCGGCTTCGGTTCTATCCTCTTTCGCGGTCTGATAGGCCTCATTCACAACCTGTTTTTTCTTGGCCATTTTTCCGTTTTCTACGATGCGAATGTTCATACGCTGGCTAGCCCGTGGGGCGCATTCGTCATTCTAGTTCCGGTGATCGGCGGAATGGGCGTCGTATTTCTGGTAGAAAATTTCGCGCCCGAAGCGCGCGGACACGGCGTGCCCGAGGTCATGGACGCCATCTTCTACAAGGAAGGGCGTATCCGCCCGGTGGTTGCGGCGGTGAAGTCACTGGCCTCGGCCTTATCAATCGGCAGCGGCGCGGCGGTGGGCCGCGAGGGGCCAATCATCCAGATCGGCGCATCTCTCGGTTCGACCTTCGGCCAGTTCATCCGCATGGAGACCTGGCAACGGATCACGCTCGTGGCGGCGGGCGCCGGGGCCGGCATCGCGGCGACATTCAACACGCCCATCGGGGGCGTGATGTTTGCAATCGAACTGATGCTGCCGGAAGTCAGTGTGCGCACCTTCTTGCCGGTCGCGCTCGCGACTGGTACAGCGACATTTATTGCTCGACTATTTGTTGGCCTTAGGCCTGCGTTCGATATGCCACCGATGTCTGCGATCGCAGAAACTCCGGCCCCACTCTATGCACTTCTGCTCTATGCAGCGCTGGGCGCGGCCACGGGCTTGGCTGCAACTGGCTTCATCCGCGGTCTCCATTTTATGGAGGCAACATTTTTGCGCATCCGCAATCCCTATTTACGCCACGCGATCGGAATGCTGCTGGTCGGAGCGCTGATCTACGAGCTCTTTCACTTCGCGGGCCACTATTATGTGGAAGGGGTCGGTTACGCGACGATACAGGATGTCCTGCTCGGCGCACTCGTCGCGGCGCCCCTGCTTGCGCTGTTGTTTTTCTGCAAACTCATCGCAACAACGGTGAGCCTGGGATCGGGTTCCTCAGGGGGCATTTTTTCACCGTCGCTGTTCATGGGAGCCACACTCGGTGGCGCATTCGGCGCGCTTGCTCATTTGATCTATCCATCGCCTGACATCAATGTTGCTGCGTTCGCCATCGTGGGGATGGCCGCTATGGTCGGTGGCGGCACGGGGGCTGCGATGACGGCAGTGACGATGATTTTCGAAATGACCCGCGACTATGATTTGGTTATGCCGCTGATTGTCGCGGTGGCCGTCAGCATCGGCGTACGTCGCTTGCTCTCGCGAGAAAATATCTACACGATCAAGCTTGTCGCCCGAAGGCATTTCATCCCCAAGGCTCTGCACGCGAACATGTTTCTCGTGCGCCGCGCCGGGGAGATCATGGACAGGGACATTTTGATCCTATCTGCTGATATGAGTTTTGACGCATTTCTAAGGATGCCGGACCATGATGGCAGGATGCGTCATGTGGTGATTACGCGCGGTAACGCCATCCTCGGTGTCCTGCGCGTCAATACCGGGCTTCGGCGCGGGCTCGAGGGCGCCTACACGGGTGTGACGCTTGGAGAGGTGGCTTTGCGTAATTTCACGGTCGCACGCGAAGAAGACGTTATGTTCAACGTGATCGGCCGCATGTCACGCAAGAACGCGGCGATGGTCATCGTTTTCCGCGTAAAAGGCCGGCTCCGCGCCTCCAACGTGGCCGGCGTGATCACGAAGGAGCACGTCGCGGACTCGGTATCAGAAAGCATGCGCCCTTATGCCGCAGACGAATTTTCCTCTTAGAAGCCAGAGTTATCGATTGCTCAGGCGCATTCTCGAAGAGCTCGCGGTCACCTTGTTGAGTCGGGTATTTGAGCGCTTTCCTGACTCTCTTGGAGTTCGATTATGGAGGGCTCATTTGCTCATCCATCCGGTTTGAGTTGGCCCAGCCTTCGCAGCAGAGGGGTGATCGTCAGTCCTTGTGCGAAAACGGAAAATGCCACTACGCCATCGCGCTCGGGCAGATCCTGAGGCAGCGCCAGGGCCAGCGCCAACGCCAGCGCTCCTCGCAAGCCGCCCCAAAATAGGACGTGCTGATCCCGGGTTTCTATCCTAGACCTTGTATGGACGAATATCCCGCAAAGAGGATAAATTGCAATTGCTCGTCCGCATATCACCAGGCCAATTGCTATGAGTACCGGCCGCCACAATCCGCTGAAGCGCTGCTGCGCCTCTTGGGTACCTATTAGAATGAAAATCAGCGAAGTCGCTATAAACGCGACGAATTCCCAAAAACTTTCTAAAGCGTGGAGATCCGCGTCCGAAATTGCACTGGCCCTGCCGTAGTTGCCAACGACCACGCCGGCCGTCAGTGCCGCGAGCACGCCCGAGAAGTGATAATGTTCAGCCACAAAGAAGGAGCCGTAAGCCGCCAGAGTCGTCAGTGTAATCTCGACTAATCGATCCCGTGTACGTCCCGCTAACAGCATGAAGCCCAAGCCGACGATGGCGCCGACGAATACGCCGCCGCCGATGGTCAGGAGCAGCATGCCGGTAATGAAAAGCATATCGTGACGTTCGCCTGAGAGCACACTCAACACCGCAACGAAAGCGACTGCCGCTGTGCCGTCGTTAAGCAGACTCTCCGCTTCTATCAACAGGCGAAGGCGACCGTGTACTCCTGCTTCATTGAAGGCAGCAATCACAGAAACAGGGTCGGTGGCCGCGATCAACACGCCAAAAACAATCGCGCTGCCCCAGTCCCAGTTCAACGCGTAGTGCATTCCGGCCGCGGTGGCGGGACTCTAATCCCTGCACCGGCGGGCATCTTCGCGATTACCCACGGAACGGCATACGCGGCCTCTCGGAGAACTTCGCCGCCACTAATTATAAGTGGCGCGCTAACGATCGTGACTAATCGTGACTGTCTAACTGATTTAGTAAACGTCGAATCGCGATACACTTCCTCGCTCTATGCAGAGTGATGGTTGGGCGGCCGACTCTTGGCATATCAGTGGCAACACCAACGCCCGGCACTGGACTAATGCGCAGGCACGCCGGGCGAATGCTTCTCCTCAGCAATCGTGGCGCTGCCGCTCAAGATAGCGAGCGCGGCCACCAGGACACCCAGGATCACGTTGTCCCTAACGCCGTTGACGTTCGCAGCGTACCCGTACACCCACGGTGAGGCGATGGTCCACAGCCCCAGAATCACGTTGACCCAACTGAAGCGCGCAGTGTCGCGCCAAGAGCTAAGGCGAACAGCGGCGAGTACCGCGATAAGGGCTCCGACAATCACGCTGTTCAATGTGGCGGGAAGCCCCATCGTGTTGTAGTTCAACATCCACGGTGAAACAAGTAGCCAGATGCCGAGCAGGATATTGATGGCACTCGTGGTGCGAGCCTGAGCGGCATAATCACGTGTTAACGTTAACATGACGCACTTTCTCCTCGTAACCAAGTTAATTCGAACATCGTTCATTAGACGACCGGAGCACACAAAGATTCCGTGAAGTTGCCTGATTACCGCTACGCTCGTTTGTGGCAGAAGCCGGGCGGTCCCCGCTCCGAGGCGGCTGTAAGTGCGCTAGCGACAGCATCGCAAACGCGGTCGCTTGAACGCCCCGCCCACAGCGGGTCGCCCCGCTGGCACCAATGCAACCATAGCTCAAACTCCTATCCAGCACCCCGAATGGACCAGTCTCCATCTAGGGTTGCTCCCTGCTGTTTTCAGGCGGGTCAGGGGCCTTGGGTGTTGGCGAGCTAGAGGCATCGAAATCCTTCCCCTTCTTGTCGGAGGATTTCGGTCCAGTCGCGACAAGCACAATGCCCAGCAGGAAAAGTATAGCGATAATGGTTTCTATCACAAAAGTCCTTGAGGCATTGCGATGAGCAAAGCCATTTATACTTCCCCAGAGCGGATGCGCTCGAGATAGACGACGGACGGATAAGTGCGCAAGTCCTCTAAAACCCGGTAGCCGCGCAATTTCTCACGGGTCTCTGCCAACTGCTCGGCTTCTGCCTTCTGCTCGTCCGTTTCTTGCGGATAAGGAGCGATCTCAACCTGCCCTCCTAACCGTTCCGTTTCTTCCGTGTGCTCGTCCTTTTTCTGCGGATAAGCCGCGAGCTCAACCTGCTGCGCCTTCCACATTCTGGCGACCTGCGAAGAGCTGTCGGCGAGATTGCCGAAGTGAATGGCCGATGACGGGCAGGCCTGGGCGCAGGCCGTGAGCACCTCACCATCGCGCACGAGCCGGTGTTCGGTGCGCGCCTTCGACTTCGCCTCCGTGAGGCGCTGCACGCAGAACGTGCATTTCTCCATGACCCCCTTGCTGCGCACCGTAACATCCGGATTCAACTGCTGCTCCAGCGGGCTCGGCCAGGCGCCCTCCGACGGGTAGTCGAAAAAGTTGAAGTACCGCACCTTGTAGGGACAATTCGCCGAGCAATAGCGCGAACCCACACAGCGGTTGTAGACCTGAGAGTTCAATCCATCCGTCGTATGGTGGGTGGCGCCGACCGGGCACACGATCTCACACGGCGCCGCCTCGCACTGCTGACACAGCATCGGCAGGAACTGCGCACCTTGTTCCGGAAATTCCTGCGTGAGCTCCGTTCCTTCGCCCCAATAGCGCTCAATTCTGAGCCAGTGCATCGCCTGGCCCGCACCAAAGCGTTCCTTACCCACGACAGCCAGGTTGTTTTCCGCATAGCAGGCCGTGGTACAGGCGTTGCAGCCCATGCAGGCGTCGAGATCGATGACCATGGCCCACTTGTAGGGCGCCTCCTGGTACTGATCCGGCTGGGGGCGCCTCTGCCGAAGTTTCGACCAGTTTGAAAACAGGTTATCGAATGACAAAGGGCGTCTCCTTCGAAAGATCCACTTGATCGGCCGTGAGCGTGGCGACCAACTTCCGGTTCTGTTGAAGATTCGTCGGTCCTTCGTCCTTGACGACCCGCTCGTGCTGGCCGCTCTTCGTGACGGCGACGCGAGTCGCGTACAGCGCAAGCTCCCCGGTCTCCTGATCAAAGATCGGATCGAGGATCTTCAGGGGATTGACGCCGACATGCGTCGCATAGCGGCCATAAGACTCGTGCCCCTGACCAATCGGAACCGCCACTGAGCCGGGGTGTATGCCGGGCATCAGGTAGGCTTTGGCACGGATAAAGCCATGAGCAGACTCGATGATCAGCACATCGCCCTCGCGCACCTGCAGGGCCTTGGCGGTGCTCGGATGCAGCTCCGCCCAACTATCCCAGACCACGGTGGTCAAGGTATCCGGGGACTCTTGCAGCCAAGGCAGATTCGCTGGCCGGCCATCGCGCATGCTCGCGCTCACGGCCGGGATCAGCCTGAACGGATACTTGGCGTCGGCGCCGCTCGGTGCGGGCTGTTGGATCATCTCCGGGCTGATCTCCATCGCGGGCAAGGGCAACAGAGGCGCCGGCCGGTGCAGCACTCCCGCGCTCAAGGTGTCCTCCCAAAACTCCTCGTCCCCGGCCTGGGAAGAAAAGGCGGGTTTGGCATTGATGATGGCGCTCTTCAGGTAAGCGTAGTAATCGGGAAAGGTCTTGTAGCTCTCCGGCTTAATCTTCTTCAGCAGATCGAGCACGACATCACCGAAGGAGCGAGTCTCCTTGTAGAGCTTCTCCATCAGCGGCTGCTGGATGGAGATCTCGGTGCCATCCGCTTGGTTGGCCGCGACATGAGTGCCGAAATCCTCCAACGGCGACAGCAACGGCAGCACCAGATCGCACTGCATCGCGGTCTCATCCATGTCCGTGACCCAGGCCGCCTTGAACGGCACCTTCTGCAGGTTTGCACCGAACTGCAGAAAATCCGGTGTGCTGTAGACCGGATTGGTGCCATGAACCAGCAACGCGCGGCACTGCCCGGCCGCCATGGCAGTGTTCAGATCCGCCAGCGATTTGAAATTGCCGCCCGTGGGCGCGAGCTGCGGGAACGGCAGCTGCGCAGCGCGCAGCACCGTCTTCCCCTGGTTCTGCAGGACGACGTTGAGCAGCGCGATGGCCGCCACATTGCGTGACCCATGCGCGTGCCCTTGCGGGTAGCGCCCCGCGAGCACCAGGCTCGGCGCACGCTCCCACAGCATGCCTACGAGGCGCGGTATGAGATCGCCCGCAACTCCGGTGATCCGGCTGACCTCGAGTTGATTGTAAGGCTCAACGGCCGCGACCAGTGCAGGAGACAAATTTCCCGCGTACTCCTTGCGCTGCAGCAGCTCGCGCACAAGACCCAGGGCGAATACTCCTTCGGTTCCCGGCGCAATGACGACCCAGCGATCCGCGTTGGCGCCGGTCAAGGTCATCTTGGGCTCGATCTGCACCAGCACACCCCGCGGTGTTGTCCTGCGAAAGCGCGCGTACTGCCGGGCGGCCGCGACCGGTGAGACCCCTGCGCCGAGAAAATCATCGCCGAACGACAGCACCAGCCCCGCCTTCTCGATCAAGGTGACGGGCTGATCGACACCGAACAGCTTGCGATTGACCGATGCCTCGACTGCGGTCGACAGCGCATCGTAAACCACAAGATCCGTGACGGCGCCGGCCTCGACCAGGCCGCGCACCAGGACCTGTTGGTGGCCGCTCATCGGCCCGCTCAACCAGGCCCGCCGGCCATCGCCGGGAACCAGTGCTGCGTTCAGCAGGCTCATCGCCTTGTCCCAGGTCGCCGGCTTCAATGAACCGTTTTCCCGGATCATCGGTGTGGTCAATCGGTCCGGACTGTAATGCGCCTGGACCCCAGCCTGACCCAGGCCGCAGATTTTCCCACCGCTGATGGCCGATCCCTGGTTGCCTTCCAGTTTCAGTATCCGTCCTTCCCTCACTCGGCCCATGATTCCGCAGGCCGAAGCGCATTGCGTACACGTCGATGCGTAGTAGACGCCAACGCCCGGCACCACGAAATTTTCCGGCTGGACATACGATTCGACCAGCTCAGCACCTGATTCGATGGATGTGTTGCCGCAGCCGCCCAGGGCGAGTCCGGTCCCGCCGAGACCGACAATCTGCAGGAAATCCCGGCGGCTGACGCCACTACCGCTCATCGAATTCCCCTTTGTCGTGCCCGGCAGATCATTTGTGGCATTGCTAAATAGCTCTGACGCGGCGCGCCGCGGTCATTGAACCCACGGCGCCGTGGCAGTAGCCGCAAGCTTCCCGCGTCGGGCGGCCCTGCTCGAAGATGAAGCGACCCTAAATTTCGGAATTCACGCTCCGAAATCCAGGGGCAAGCTCACTTGGCAGCCCAGGGCGACCAGGAAGCTCCAGCCTTCGTTGCAGCCGGGTTCTGCACAAAGCCCGTGCAATAGCAGTGCGGGCAGATCTCAGTGTCCCCAGGATAGAGCTTGCAGCCGTTCACGTCGGTGTCATTGTTCGGCTTATCCTTGTTGGGGATGAAATTGACGCATACTTTGCAACTTTTCTCGCCGTTCGGACCAAGCTGGTACTTCAGGGCCTTCCGAACCGCCGCATTTTGCGTTGCAAAGGCTCGTTCAGATAATCCGACAAGTGGCAGCACGGCAAGCGCCGTCATACTGACCTTGAGCACCTTCCGACGCGAATGTTTCGATTGACGTTCCATCTGACTCAACCCCCCAAGAAAAATCCGACCCGTCGTCTTCACAAACATTATCAGAGCGACTTCGCGCAACTGATAGCTTTTCCGTCAGCGGCTGCTGGCTGGATATCTCGGTTAAATCGGAGAGCCGCCCGGCTTGCGCCAAGGGCATATTATATACGATACACAGTGTTTTATAAAGATCCGCACGGCTCATTTTCGGCTCCAACCGATGCCGACTGAGCTGCGGAGACGGGGGGGCGCAACACATCAACCCGCCATTTGCCGTGCGATTGAGCTGAGGTGTCCGCAGCTGACCGATCGCTTGCAAGGTCTACAAAGCTTCGATCGCGGATGGTGGGATCGGACGAGCGGGTCGAAAGCGGGATGATGACTAGCGTCGGCGCGACCGTTGCACTTTTTTCGCAGGGAGCGACCTGCCGGCCTCGATCAAGCACCATAGAGCAGTCGCGCGTGTCGAACGAGCCGCCCGCCGAGGCCTCGGGCGTCAACGGCTGAGGCAAGAATCATGCTGCAGCCGCAGACCCACAGCGCGTTCGCACGTTCATCGCGAGCACGCGACGCCGCATCAATTTTCAGTCTTCTGGTGAAATGTTAAGCAAGTTCTCGACGGCAAAATCCCAATTGATCAGCTTTTCCAGAACAGCGTTGACGTAATCCGCACGCCGATTCTGATAATCAAGGTAATACGCGTGCTCCCAGACGTCGATGGTGAGCAGTGGCCGCAGATTACGCGTCAGCGGGCAATCCGCGTTGCTCGTCGCGAGTACACGCAATCGAGAACCATCCATCACCAACCAAGCCCATCCTGAACCGAACTGTGTCGTCGCCGCGGCCGCGAGTTCCAATTTGAGGGCCGCCACGCCGCCAAAACAGGCGTCGATGCGTGCCTTCAGCTGCGGCGGGACCGCGTCATCGGACCCTGGCCGTAGGCTTTGCCAGTAAAATGCATGATTCCAGGCTTGAGCGGCATTGTTGAACAGCTGCGCATGCTCCGGTGCACCCGCCGTCTTGCGGACCAGCCTCTCGAGCGGTAATCCGGCAAACGACGTTCCGGTCGTGAGCTTGTTCACAGTGTCTACGTATCCGCGGTGGTGTTTGCCATAGTGCAGCGCCAAAGTCCTGGCCGACACCACCGGCTCCAGAGCGTTGTCCGCGTAAGGGAGCGGCGCGAGGACGTGTGTTGATACAGTCGACTTGCCTTGAATACCCGTGGTGGGCGTATTCGGCTCGCCGCTCGAACTGGGCTGATTTGCCCGACAGAGCTGTGTATTCGGGGCGGCGATTTCGTGTTTACTTGAGGGCATGAAGTATCTCCTTCAATAACAGTACCTAGAATCCAGCCAGTCATCCGTGAGCTAATGGTTGGCATCGAGCGACCGCATGCGCTCACAAAGCTGCAGAGTCGGCCGCGACGGCGCAGCACAACGAGGAGCGACCCAAACCTATCCCGGGCAGGCATACACCTGGCTACGACGCGAAGCCTCTAGCAAACAAAATCTGCTAGCGAGTGGTCCCTTCGTGTTCGAACGCGTGGAAAACAAAGTGCGCCGTCAGAAAGTAGATGCCGAGCATCATTGCGGCCAGTAGCATAAGCCACATCCAACTCGCGAAATCTGTAATGTTCTTCTCTAGATAAATGCCACTCCGATGAGTGAGCAGCACACTGAACACCACAAGAAAGGGCGCAAAAACGCTCGCGAGTACGATGCCCCATCTCAAAGCCGCTATGATGCTTGTTTTCATTTGCTTTCTCCTCCGCGCAGGATTTCATTGCGAATACGATCTAAAATCCGATAGCCGCCCAATGTCTCATTTCGCTCAACTCTGTTGCTGATCGGCCTTGACGACCTCGCAGGTCTGATGATTTCGCTTGAGCGAGGCGCAGACCGATTGGGCGTCATGACGATCCATGAGCCCGGACATCACCCGATACCGCTTGTTCGAAGGGTCGGGCGACAAGACGTCGACTTCTTTGAGTACGCTGCTGAACCGGGATTGCAGCTCCGAGCGCTTGCGTTTGGCGGCGTCCTCATTGTGAAAAATGCCCAGCTCGGCTCGATAATCGGAATTCAGCGCCATAAGCTTCTGCCGCGCCTGATCCGCTTCCGGTCCCTGCGGGTACTTTTGCAGGAAGGCCTGCAGATCCGTTGGCGATGATTGCGCGGTCTTCCACGCGATCGCTCGCTCCATCTCCGTTATCCGATCGCGGGCCGCTTGCGCATGAGTACCATTGGGCACGTCCTGAAGATATTGCCGGTAGCTATCGAGGGAATTCCCGCTCTCGGCCGTCTTCCACGCCGAGTTGTCTTGCAGCGCCGCAATGCGCGCCCGCGCCTCCTCGGTATGCGGGTCGCCGCCAGCGTGCTTGTTCAGGAAGGATTTATAGGCCGCAATGGTATTTTCGGCGCTCGCTTTCGCCCAATCCTTATTTACGGAGCTGCATGCCGTCATCGCCAGCGTGCCGCAGAGCGCCAAAGGCAGTAAGTATTTGTACCGGTTCATCATGCTAGACCTCCGGTCAACTTGATTTCAGCAAGCAGCCGCAGCCGATCGGATTGTAGGTCCATCCGGCAAGACCCGCTTGCGTATTCGCTGAGTATATACGATACATACTGTCTGATAAAGTTCCGCATGTGCATGCATTTTCAACGACCCGGTTCTGCATGCGCAGGCTCTAGGGGTGCCATCGCCTTGGCTCGCAACGACGATTGGCGGCTGAGATGAGACTGGTGGAATCTGCGTGGATGAGGGAAATGACGATGGATTTGGCTTATGATTGGGCTCGTCATGCGTCAGGGCTCGAGGGAGGCGGCATCATGACTAAGCAACATTTGATCTGGTTGATCACCCTTGCCGGGATGGGTTTGCTCGCGCTGGTGTTTATCTTCTCAGACCAACTTCCACGGGTGCCGTTCGTTTTCACATAAACGCTTCAATCATAAGAGTGCTTGCCGATGTGGAAAACAACGCCAACGAGGCGAAGACAGTGACCCAATACGCCGGGCGTGGGCGCTCGTTCCAACCGATGCCTCGTGAGGCGAGGCGAACGCTCGCGGCGCGATCAGGCATGCGACCGAAACTCAAGTCTGCCCCTGCGGGTACCCGAAGGCGCGGCCGGCCGAAGAACGAGTGCATCGATGTTGAGGTCGTCGCCGCGGTGCTCGAAGGGCTGCGCTCGCGAGGCTATCGGGGGGTCACCCTCGAGGGTGTCGCGCGCCAGGTGAAGCGCGCCCGCACCAGCTTATATCGCCGTTGGCCGAGCAAACGCCATCTGGTTGCGGATGCGGTGGTCGCGGAGCTGGGAGCTCAGCCCGCGCCCGATACAGGTTCTTTGCGCAAGGATCTGAAAGCTGCGGTGAGGACGCTGCTTACCGCCTTTGCCGGGCCCCTAGGCAAAGCGCTTCCCGGACTAGTCGCGGATATGGCGCTCGATCCCGTCCTCGCGCGAATGATTCAGGAAAAGGTGTTGATGGTGCGCCGGCGTTCGATCCGGGCCGCTTTAGAGCGGGGCATGGCGCGCGGTGAGAGCGATCGTGGGCTCGATATCGACCTCTTGATCGACATGCTCACCGGGCCCTTTTATTTTCGCGCGTTGTTCGGCCATCTTCCGGCGACCTCGGTTACGGTTAATACCATCGTCGACTACGTAATGGCGATTGTATGCCCGCGTGCGGTTGGCGCCATGTCGCTGCCGCAAACAAATCTCTGACTGAAACGAACCGGTTCTATCGATGACTTGTTATACAGCGAAAATCCACAGACATAGGCTTTTGATGAAATTCGAAGGACAACAACACGCCGGAAACTAACCGTCAAAATGATCCCGAAAATCCAAGCGGTTCAACATTGGACTTTTCGAACTCTGCCGTGGCTCTAAGGGCGGGGCAGGTCTCAGCGCACATCCATCTTTCGACCAACGTCCGCTGCCAACCGAGCATTCTAGCTCCGTGTGCGGTTGGTAGTGAGCCGTCTGCTGTCCGATTTGCTTCCCGATACCAGTCGTTGTGCGTCCTGCGAAGGCTGGCGCGTTCTGTGGGAGTCAGTCCCACCGGGGTAAGAGTCGGAACCCCGTAGCTTGGGTAGCAGGATCAGTAGGGAAACCGTGATTCTGAAGCCTACCGACAAACGCAAGGTACGCCGATCCGCGCGAGCCGTAGAGCTGGTTGCCCTGCGCGACGGCTTGCAACGTCCCTGCGGTTTGCGACGCGAGGGCGTCCGCGACGTTGGTGATTTCGCGATTGGTTGCCGCGAGGGAATAACGATACGAGCGCCATGCGTCATACGCGGATGAGCCGGCAAATGCGAGGATCACAATACCGCCGACCGCTATCACCCTGGATTGCAAGCGCTTGAATCGGATCGAGCCGTATCGAGTGAGACAGAGCCGCTTGCTGATGACATTGAACTGCCCCGCGTGCACTAATCCGGTGCGCCAATCATACCGCGCACCGCATCCAGCAGATCGGTACGGAAGAGCGGTTTCGCGATGACTCGTCGTACCCCGAGAGTCTGTGCAGTTGCGCCGGCGGAGCACAAACCGGAACGAAACTATGCTGAGATCGCTATGATCGGTGTATCCGGATGTGCCGCTTGAATATCGCGAATCCGCTGCGCCCCTGCGTGCTTGGGCATGTAGACGTTGACGATTACAAGATCCGCCGGACGGTCTGGTTGCGCATCGTGGGCCCTTCCGACACGGACACGGTATCCTGCGTGGCATAGCCACTCCTGCAGCAAAGCGCGCGTGAGTTGATCTTCCTCGTATATCACGATGTCCAATCTGTTCTGATCCTGCAGCTGCCCGGGCTAGCGGATCCACGCGGCCACATCGCAGGCTGCGCAGATAAAAATTGGACCTGGAAAGCAAATACGGCAATGCGCAGCAACTCATCGCGCGAGATCATTTCGGTCACGATTCGTTAGCGTCGTCCTCGTTCAACGCGAGCAGTCCTTCAATCAGCGCCGAACCACCGACCAAAGGAATTCCATCCCCGCGTAACGCGCGCAGCAGCTCGATGCCGCGCGCATCGGCAAAGGTCAAGCCCCTGAGGTTCAAGCATATTGCATCGGTCGCTCGGGCTGCCGCGATGACCAAGCGCGCCTCATCGACCCAGGCGCCGAGCAACTTGCCTTCGAGACCGATCATCACGAGCGTCACCGGCCCCGGTTTAGTTATTCGCAACACTGGCCGTGCTCCGACATTTCTGTTGGTTGCATGCCAGAAGGGTAAGCAAGTACCGGGCCAACGCTAGGGCGCGCTCATGAGCCGTCGTTTAGCGGCCCTGGGGAGCCCAGATCTCGTGATTGGCTACCTCTGGCCTTCGCGAGTCACGGCGACCCGCAGTCTTTCGCGGGGGATTGGTGGCCTCAACATTTGATGGGCAGATCCCCACCGCCCGTGGCCGTTGAGGCCCGGAATCTTAATTACGCCGGTCTTAAGCGGGTGGCACGCCGCTTGCTTTTCACTCAGCGAGATATTGTTGGATGAGGCCGGCCGTGAATTGCGCGGCGCCGCATCAACGGAGAGATGCAATGAAATCTAGTCCGGAAACTACTGGCCGGACCGCCTTCGGATCCAGCCGAAGTTGGTACATGAAAATGGAGTCGGATAGCTGCCTTCTCATGGTGCCGTTCATATTCAAGGCTACCGCGCGCACGCGGTTTGACCGGCTGTGCGCCCGATTTCGGCCCGATGTGTTCCGGTTCGCTTTCTGGCTGGCCGGAGATCGCACGGTAGCGGAGGACGTTGTTCAGGAGACCTTCATGCGCGCATGGCGCGCAATTGATTCTCTGATTGACCCGGCCGCTGCGCGAGCGTGGTTGCTGGCCATCGCTCGGCGTGAACATGCACGGCTGTACGAACGCAAACGACATGCGACCATCAATATCGATGATCTTGTCGTGACAGACGATCCTGCGCTCGCCGTGCAGCCGAGTGAGGATCACTCGGAGGTCCGCGCAGCTATTATAGGATTGCACCCCGATTATCGTGAACCGCTCATATTGCAGGTACTCATGGGCTACTCTACTGAGGAGATCGCTCGGCATATGGGCATTAAGGCAGGCGCCGTGTTGAGCAGACTCTATCGGGCCCGACAGAAATTGCGGGTCGCCGTTGGTGACGCATGATTCGATGCTCTGCGCCAGCTTGTCGGGCAAGCGACGAGGACTGCGGGCAATTGCCAACGCCGTTCTTGGGGGAAAACAGGGAATGAGAATGAAATGAGGGTCAGGACAGTAAGTTCGCCTTGGACCAAGGAACGGAGCATGGACAGTCAAACGATTCAAGCGGCCGCTGCAGGTTGGATCATCAGGCGACAGGCCGATGACTGCTCGGACGCCGAGGAGTCGCAGTTGAACGAATGGCATCCAGTACGTCGTTCCCTACACGCCGAATTAACGCAGCGTACTGGATGTTGCTGCGCAGCCTCAAATCGTGGGAGACGATCTCAGCCACGTCGCCGATCAGCTAATTGCACGGTACGGGGCCCGGTAATGCGTGCCGGACAAACTACCAGATTCGCCGCCCGCATTTATCGGCCGGATATTTGCTCTCTCGCCGGTAAGTTGTGTCGGTGCGGAAGCATGGCTGTGCGCCAAGACAAACAACAATGCAACGGTTTGAATATTGTGCAAATCAAGAGTGTTTCCAATTAAGCCAAATGCCCTTTGAGGAGGAACCCAATGAGTATCGTTAAGTACCAGACGGCCGATGTCGGCGGATTTAAGGTCTACTACCGTGAAGCCGGCGAAGTCGGATCGCCGAAGCTATTGTTGCTACATGGCTTTCCGAGTGCCAGCCATATGTTTCGGGATCTGATTCCGTTGTTGGCGGATCGCTTTCATATCGTTGCTCCTGACTTGCCGGGATTTGGACAGTCGGATATGCCTTCCAGGGAGACTTTTAAGTACACCTTTGACAACCTTGCGGACGTAATTGACCGCTTCACTGATGTGATCGGCTTTAGGAAATTTGCCCTTTATGTATTTGATTACGGCGCACCGACCGGTTTTCGGATCGCTGCTAAACACCCGGATCGAATCACAGCCATCATTTCGCAAAACGGCAACGCGTATGAGGAGGGCTTAAGCGACGGATGGAATCCAATCCGGGCCTATTGGGAAAATGCGTCTGAGGCGAACCGTAAGAAGCTTCGAGAGTTTTTGGCACCGCAAAGCACGGTTTGGCAATACACGCACGGCGTCCCGGACACTTCACTGGTCTCGCCCGACGGCTACTCACTGGATAATTTCTATCTCGCCCGTAGGGGAGCCGATGAGGTGCAATTAGATTTGTTTGGAGACTACAAGGGCAACGTGGCTTTATACCCGACCTTTCAAAAGTACTTCCGGACTCACAAGCCGCGGTTGCTTGCTACATGGGGTCGGAATGATCCGTTCTTCTTGCCACCGGGAGCGGATGCATTCAAGCGCGACATTCCTGAGGCGGTGGTTCGTTTCTACGAAACCGGGCACTTCGCTCTGGAAACACACGCCGCCGAAATCGCCACGGAGATTCGCAAGTTCTTGAGCTAAAGGACCCCGAGCGCGGTTCGGGAAGGTGTCTGGACCGTGCTCATTCAAGGAGAGAGCCATGCAAACACTACCGCTCATCGTCTTTGATGTAAATGAGACTTTGCTGGATCTGGAAGTAATGTCTCCCATCTTTAAACGTATTTTCCGCGAAAACTCCGCGATGCGCGAATGGTTTGCAAACCTCATCCTGTATTCCGAGGCGCTTACTCTTGCTCAATCCTACATTCCTTTTACGGAGATTGGCGCCGCCGCAATGAAGATGCTTGCCGACACTCGCGGTATCCAAATTACAGAGGCGGATAAGCGCGCCCTGACAGATCAGTTCTCGACAATGCCCCCACATCCAGAGGTGCCCGACGCGCTTCGGCGCCTGCGTCAGGTCGGTTTTCGGTTGTTTACATTGACCGACAACCTACTCGAAGTTCAGGGTAGGCAATTGGAGAACGCAGGGATTATCGATCATTTTGAACGCCGTTTCAGCGTCGATCAAGAGGTCCGACGACATAAGCCCGCTCGCGAGGCCTACGCATATGTCGAGAGGCAGTTACAAGTCGGTCCTGACCGGCTTGTTCTGGTGGCGGCTCACACCTGGGACACGCTGGGCGCGGTTGCCGCGGGTTGGGGTGCCGCCCTGATCAAAAGACCGGGGAATGACGTTCTCGGTGTAGGGCCGCAGCCTACCTTCGTGGCGGCGGATCTAAATGATGTCGCCGATCAACTAATTGCGCGTTCTGTCCGGTGAACCCTGCAAGTACCGCACCGAGCAGTTGAGTCGCGAACCAATGAATGCACGGCAAGGATGGAAGGATTCGCCGGGTTCAATCGTCGCGCTGTAGAGCACGACCAATATTCCCAAAGCCGATCCACCTCTATAGGCCGAGTCGGTCGATTAACGCAGAGCCACAAGTGACTTCTTAATCTTAAAATCGGGTGAACTCATGACGGCAACAGATAATAGCGTAAACGTAATACTCGTCCATGGCGCTTGGGCCGACGGGTCAAGCTGGAGCAAAGTCATAGAGCCCTTGCAGGAGCGCGGCCATCGCGTACTCACGGCCCCGATTCCATTGACGTCGCTCAGCGATGATCGCGCTGCCCTGGATCGCACCATTGAGCGTACGAGTGGTCCTGTAGTCTTGGCCGCTCATGCCTATGCGGGCGCAGTAATTGCGGCGACGGCACACGAAAGGGTCCGCGGCCTGGTGTTCATTGCCGCCTTAACCCCTGATGAGGGCGAAACAGTAGCCGATATGTTTTACAAGGAAAAGCCACATGCAATGGCACCGCAACTGGCACCGAGCGCCGACGGCTACATTTGGATGCCCGATGAGGGCTTCAAGAACGCGTTCGCGCAAAACGTCAGCGCGCAGCAGGCGCGTCTTTTGTGCGCGATTCAACGTCGGATAGCTGTAGCGTGCATTCAAGAGAAATCACCAAAACCAGGCTGGAAGAGCAGACCATCATGGTTTCTGGTCGCAGAAGAAGATCGAATGATCAACCCAGCGACGCAAAAATTTGAAGCAGAGCGCATGCGTGCCACAGTCCAGTGCGCAAAAGTTGACCATACACCGATTATCACGGCACCCGGGTTGGTTGTTGATTTCATTCTCCAGGCGGTCGCCGCGACGGCGAAACAATGAACTCGTTATTGCGTTTTCGCGGTCAGTATCATGACTACGATATTCGACACGAAGTCGCGCGAGAAAAAGACCGGCGGTCATTCCGCCAAAAGATCCGTTCCTCGAGGCGCGAACGGCGTCTCTATGCTGCCTTCCCGCCGCGCCTATCCTGCACCATCCGCCACCGTGAATTCAGTCAGGGTAGTCTTACCACTAACCCATGTTGACCGCTGAACAGAATATCGAGCCCGGCCGCCACGTCCGCTGCTGCGGTCGGAACGACGATGGCAGATCACACGCCATGACAGGCGTGATGTGCGCGGTGGCCGTGGCCGTCCTCCTCTGTCGGTTCTTGAAATAATTGCGGGTAGGGGGCGGTCTAGTAGGGCACGAGCCTTTGGGCCCGTATTCAAAATCCGATCAATCACGAACAGGAGTAGAGCGATGAAGAGGACCAATGCAACGATTACCGCGATAGGAAGCTTGTTGACAATGGGTATGGCGACCTTCGCCACGGTGGCCTCTGCCGGCCCCTATACCATGAAACCCGAGCAGGAAAAATGCTATGGCGTCGCCAAGGCCGGCAAGAACGACTGCGCGGGTCCCGCCCATGCCTGCGCCGGCCAATCGAGCGTGAGTGCCGGCGGTAAGGAATTTATTGCGGTGCCGAAGGGAACGTGCGAGCGCTTGGCGGGCGGCAGCCTGACGATGAGGTAATACGGCGGGTTCACCCTCAATGAGCGAGTGCGGCAAACGATCGGAGCGTCGAGAACCGATGCCGGCATCCGCCGGCATCGGTCTGCGCGCGCAGCATCATCTGGAGGTGCTGTCCGGCGCGCCGCGCGTCGCTTGGTTCGAAGCGCACAGCGAAAACTACTTCGCCGACGGCGGCCTCCACGTCGAATCCTTGATGAGCATTCGCGCCGCTACCCGCTGTCGCTGCACGGCGTCGAGCTGTCCTTGGGCTCCACCGATCCGCTCGATAGGGTGCACCTGCAGAATTTGCGGCGTGCGGTCGCTCGCTTCGAGCCCGGCCTCGTCTCCGAGCATCTGTCCTGGAGCTCGGTGGGCGGGCTGGCAGTTCTTGAAATCGGGCTATATCAATATTACCAATTGGCAGAACACCCTCTACCTCTTCGAGAATGAATATCACACGCCGGTGCTATCGCCGCATGTCGCCGCGCTCACGGGCACGTTCGGGGAGCTGTTTTTTCCGACCGTCCTGGTGCTAGCCTTTGCCGGTCGCCTGAGCGCCATCGGTCTGTTGGCCGTCAACGTGATGGCGGTGATTTCATACCGGCAGGTCCTGTTGGCGGAAGGCTGTGAGGTGGCATTGGGCCAGCACGTGCTGTGGGGCTCGCTGCTGTTGTTCTTGATCATCTATGGGCCGGGAAAATTGTCGCTTGGTTATTTGTTGAACAGGTCGCGTTTTTGACGCTCGGTCGCGACAGCTGCGGGCGATTGGCATCTCCCACGGAGATTCTCCGAGTATCGCCATCGCACCTTGCAGGCTAAAAACGCCAGAGGTACTACGCAGGTATCCACATTTCTGCGGCGCGTCCTCGAGATCGCCGATCGGTGCCCGCCACATGTGGCGGCGAAACCTCCACTGGTTGAGGCCATCAGGCCCGCGATGGCGAAACGCGTCGGTGCACGCGCTTAATCCTATGTGGCACGCGGATTGCACTCACTAATCTGGGCGATAGGCAAACGACGGCGACCGAAGTTCCAGAATTCGACCTGGACGTCTGCCTGAAGGAAGTGATGGCCTTGGAAGCGATCGCCGACATTGAGTTATGCGACGCACGCGACAACGAACAACGTTAATAGGAGAAATTGATGAATAGTCAGATCACACTATCGCGACCGCTGGAGTTATTGGCCCGCAGCGCAGATTCACTGCAGCCGCTGTTCCTGCTCGCCACGCGCTGGTATGTATCGTGGCAGTTTCTCAAGTCGGGATGGATCAAAGTGACGAGTTGGCAAAGCACGCTCTACCTGTTTCGCGAGGAATACCACGTGCCGCTGCTGCCACCGCACGTGGCCGCGGTCACCGGCGCTTTCGGTGAATTGTTCTTTCCCACGTTGCTCGTGCTGGGGATTGGCGGGCGAATCGGACCTTTGGGTCTTTCGGCCGTGAATATCATGGCCGTCATTTCGTACCGACAGGTGCTGCTGGCCGAGGGGTTCGAGGCGGCGTTGGCCCAGCACGTATTATGGGGTTTCATGCTGCTGCTGCTCGTCGTATTCGGAAATGGCTCCCTCGCGCTCGATCGCCTCATCGCCAAGCGACTACACTGGGCAAGCGCTTGGTAGTCGCGAAGCGATCGCGCCTCCGCAAATCCTTGCGAATGGCCCCGGTGCCCGAGGTATGGCATGATTTGAGCGCTTCTGCGAGATCACTCTAGTCGACTGTCATCGTAATAAAGATAGCCTGATTCAAACATGGCGATCGCAGGCGATAGGACGAGGTGGGGAATGTCGAGCACGGAATCGCGTGGGCACAATGCGTCGGATATCAACGACGAATTGACGGCGCTGCGGATAATCGCCGAAGGGACTGCCAGTGCGACAGGGGAGACGTTTTTCCCCGCATTGGTTGAACATTTGGCGCGTGCGATCGGGGCGCGTCACGCGTTCATCTCCGAATTTATCCCACCCCAAAAAATTCGCACGTTCTCCTTCTGGTCCGGGGGAAAGCATGTACCCAATATAGAGTATGACCTGCCGGGAACTCCTTGCGAGGAAGTCATCAACGGCGGTCTGTGCTTTTATCCCAGCGGCCTCGAAAAGAAATATGCCGAGACCGAGCCGGGCATCGCCAGTTATCTCGGGGTGCCGCTCGTATCAAAGTACGGGCGCATACTCGGCCATCTCTGTGTATTCGACGAATCGCCCCTGCCGGATGAGCCGCGGACTCTGATGTTATTCAAGATTTTCGCAGCTCGCGCCGCCGCAGAGCTGGACCGCCTGACTCTCGAGCGGGAGCTGCACGACAAGGAAGATCGCCTGCGCGATTTGTTCGATGAGGCTCCTATCGCCTATGTGCATGAGACCCTGGATTCCCGCTTCCTGCGCGCCAATCACGCCGCGATGAGAATCTTGGGTATCACGCCCGAGGACGTGCCGCACATCGTCGGCAAGGAGCTGGTGCCCGATACGCCGGAGGCGCAACGACGCGTGCGCGAGGCATTGGAATCGGTCGGTAAGGGCGCCGACACCAGCGGCGCTGTGCTCGAGCTACGCCGCCACGACAACGGCAACCCGATCTGGATCCAGTGGTGGTCCAAGCCCGATCCCAGCGGCTCTTACACCCGCACCATGTTCGTCGATATCACCGAGCGCGTGCTGCTCGAGCAGGAGCAGGCCCGCCTCAAGGCCCAGAACGTTTATCTGCAAGAAGAACTGAAATCGGTTCACAACTTCGAGGAAATCATCGGCTCGAGCCGTGGACTTTTAAAGGTGCTCGACAATGTCAAACGGGTGGCGCCTACCGAGGCCTCGGTGCTGATCACCGGTGAGAGCGGCACCGGCAAGGAACTCATCGCCCGCGCCATCCATTCAGCGGGCAGCCGCGCCGACAAGGCTTTCATCAAGGTGAGTTGTGCCGCGTTGGCAACGAGCTTGGTCGAAAGCGAGCTGTTCGGCCACGAGCGCGGCGCCTTCAGCGGCGCCATCCAGCGGCGTATCGGCCGATTCGAGCTGGCGCACACCGGCACGATTTTTTTGGACGAGATCGGCGAAGTGCCGCTCGATGTGCAGGTCAAATTACTGCGCGTCTTGCAGGAGCGCGAGTTCGAGCGAGTCGGCGGCAATCACACCATCAAGACCGACGTGCGGGTCATCGCCGCCACCAATCGAGACTTGAACAGGAGCATACACGAGGGGAGATTTCGGGCCGACCTCTTTTACAGGCTGAACGTGTTTCCCATCCATTTGCCGCCATTGCGTGAACGCCACGCAGACATCCCTTTGCTCATCCACTTTTTCGTGCAGAAACACGCACCGCGTGTCGGCCGGCGCGTCGAATCAGTGGATGCGGAATCAATCCTCCGCCTGACCAAGTACGCGTGGCCGGGCAACATCCGGGAGTTGGAGAACGTCATCGAACGCTCGCTGATCCTGAGTAGCACCCCGGTGCTTCACATCAATACCGAGACGACGTCCGATGGGTTCCCGCTGTCCATCGCTGCGGCAGCTCCCGAGAAGCCCGAGGTCGATTCGCCGGTGGTCGTGCCGTCGACCTCGGGAGCCGGTGACCTCGACTCCATCCAGCGCGAGCACATTCAGAGCGTCCTGCGAGAAGCGAGTTGGGTCATCGAGGGCAGCCAGGGCGCTGCGGTCCGGCTCGGTCTCAAGCCGGGCACGTTGCGGCATCGAATGAAGAAACTCGGAATCACCCGCAAAGCCAATTAGCGGACCCGAACCGTGGTCCGTAGTGGCGCGCCGCCATAGGCTGCGGCGCGCCGCGGCCTAAAGATCCTCAAACCGTCCATTGGCCTAGTCCAGCCCTCTAAAAACGACAGCTTGCGCGGCCGGCCGTTGGCCCGCAACTTGCTTACTCTCCGGTTGACTCATGTTGCTTCACTTCAAAACCACAGGTGAATAATCCGTGCTACGAATCACGCATACCGGCTCCGTGACACTTGCGACCGTCAGCCTGGATGGCAAGCTGCTCGGTCCCTGGGTCGATGAACTACGATTGGTGGTCGCGGCGCTACGCGCTAAGGGCGCCGTGCGCCTGAATCTGGAGCATTTGAGCTTTGCCGATGCGGCCGGAATTGAGCTGCTGCGCGCAGCGCGCCGCGACGGCGTCCAACTGGTTGGTGTCTCCCCGTTGATCGAAGGCTTGCTTGCGGCCCGCGAAGAGACGGCGACGTCGAGCGTCGTCGCAAGGGAGCGCGAATGAACAGCAATCCGCACTGCGAACCGAGTGCGATCTTGCCGCGGGGCGCCGAAGGCTTTTTTTCGAGACGCGTAATAACACCGCAGACCTTCGGGTCCCTTCAGCTGTAGAGCGCTTTCAATCATAGAGGACGCAATTGTGCGAAACGATCTTTGGACGATGCGGATGCAACAACACCGGCGCGGCGATGCACCGGCGGAAAATTCGCGAGGATGGATACCGGCGGCGGGCGCCGAGGCTGGCGCGAGCGGTCCGAGCTTGCGGAGACGCATCTCTCGTGGGTGTTCGATACGGGCTAAGTATGCGGCGGGGCGATCGTGGTTCTCGCGCTGGGACGCACGCTCCCCATGGGATAGTTCGTCATCCTACGGAGCAATCATGGAAAACAAGAAAGCGGATGCGACAAGCAATGTTGCCGACGCGCATGATCAAGCCAACGCAACCGACGAAATTCCCGCTCTGACGTCGGAAGAGCGACACCAGCGGATCGCCAAAGCGGCCTATCTGCGTGCTGCCGCCCGCGATTTCGTCGGCGGCGATCCCCTGCAAGATTGGCTTGCGGCGGAAGCGGAAATCAATGCCGCGGTCGAGCGCGAAAGCGGCCGGCTCGATCCAATCAGGCTGCCCGCCTCAACCAGGGGCAGCATCATGCGATTGTTGAGCGAAAAGCGGCCATGAGCGACGGAGACGTCTGGGCTTTGCTTCTGGCGGGTGGCGAAGGCACTCGTTTGAGTAGTCTAACCACCACTCCAGGTGGGTTGACCGTCCCCAAGCAGTTTTGCTCACTGCATGGCGGCGTGTCCTTGCTGGAAGAAACACTATCGCGTGCCGCAGTGGTGGCGCCGCGACGTCGCATGCTGGCCGTGGTCGCCGACCGGCATCGGCGCTGGTGGGAAGCGCCACTGTGGTCGATTCCGCCTCTCAACATCATCGTCCAGCCCGAGAACAAAGGCACCGCGGTGGGATTACTGCTGCCGCTGCTGCATCTGGCGCAGCGCAATCCGTCTGCAACGGTGGTGGTGCTGCCATCCGATCATTTCGTCCGCGACGAAGCAGTGCTTGCGCAGAGTCTGCAGCACGCCGCCCGGCTGGCGCACGCCGATCACCAGCATGTCTATCTGCTGGGGCTCGTACCCGAGCGGATCGATCCGGAGCTGGGCTACATCGTGCCGGAGGGGCGCACGCGCTTAGGTGTCGCGCCCGTGCGTCGGTTTGTCGAGAAACCGGCGTTCGACATTGCCAGCCGGCTGATCGACAACGGCGCGCTGTGGAACGTGTTCATCGTGGCGGCATCCGCACGCGCCCTGTTGGGCTTGTATACCAAGCGTTACCCCGACTTGATCGCGCGAATGCCTGATGCGGTGGAGAAGGCTCGACTGTGTACGCCGGATGCACTGGCCGCTGAGCGGTTGTATACCAGTTTACCGACCCTGGATTTTTCGCGAGATGTTCTCGAAGGACAGGAAACCGCGCTGCGCGTCCTGACCGTACCCGCCTGCGGTTGGAGCGATCTCGGGACGCCGCAGCGCGTCGCCGAGACGTTGAGCCGTTATCGGGACCTTCGCGAAGCGGCACCGATCGTACCCCATACCGCTTATCTCAGTCTGGCCGATCAACACTCGCGGCAGCAATTGTCAAATTGCGCGCCAGCACACTCATAGAGCTACCCATGCTGCGTTTACCGTCTTCGAGCCTCATCGATGTGCTTATTCCCGGGCCGAGACCATGATGAACGCTCCGAGTGAACGCGCGATCGGGCACGCGCACTTCCCAACGTCAATCGAGTTGGGGCGGGATGCGCTCGGCAGCTTCGAGCAGACCTGCAAACGGGAGTGGCTGGTCACGAACGGCATCGGAGGGTTCGCGGCGGGAACGGTGAGCCTCGTCAATACGCGCCGCTATCATGCGCTGCTGATCGCCGCTCTGCGCCCGCCGGTGGAGCGAGTGGCCCTGGTCGCCAAACTCGACGTCACGGCAAGGTACGGTGGCGCGCACGTGCCGCTCGCCACCAATGAATTCGCCGACGGCACGATCGCTCCGCATGGCTATTGTCATCTCGAATCCTTCCGGCTCGAGGGGCTCATTCCGGTTTGGACCTGGCTCATTGCGGATGCTCGCGTGGAACAGCGCCTGTGGATGCGGCACGGCGAAAACACCACGTATGTGCAGTTCACCCGCATCGGCGGTTCGAAGGATTTGCGCCTCTCGATGGAGCCACTCTGCACCTATCGCGATTACCACTGGCAATCGCACGGCGAAAGAGCGTTTGGCGTCGAACCCGTCGCCGGCGGCGTGCGGATTCGAGCGCATGACGGCGCACGGCCTTATCGTATTCTGAGCACCGGTGGCGCCGTTCAGATCCAACCGCAATGGCACTGGAATTTCAAGCATCGCGAAGAGACGGCTCGGGGACTCGATGACATCGAGGATCTACTGCGGCCCGCGAGCTTCGATCTGGACCTCGATCCCGGCCAAAGCCAAACCGTGATTCTCACCGCCGAGACCCACGAGCCGGTACCGGTGAGCGCCGCCTTGGCCGGCGAACATGCGCGTCAGCAGGAAATCTCCGATCGCTTCCGGCGTGCGCATCGCGCCGAGATGGCGGACGCTGCAGGATTGCAGCTCGATCGGCTCGCTCTCGCAGCGGATCAATACTTGGTCGAACGGCGGGACGCCTCGGGCAGGCCCTTGGGAAAGACCATCATTGCCGGTTACCCTTGGTTCAGCGACTGGGGCCGCGACACCATGATTGCGCTGCCCGGGCTCACGCTTGCCACCGGCCGCAGCGACATCGCTGCCAGCGTCCTGCGCACCTTCGCGAAATTCGTCGATCAAGGCATGCTGCCCAACCGATTCCCGGATGCCGGAGACGCGCCGGAATACAACACGGTGGACGCCAGCCTGTGGTTCTTCGTCGCAACGCACGAATATATGCGCGCGACTGAGGGCCGCGCCTTTGCGGCGGAGATCTATCCCGTCTTGAAAGATATGTTGGACTGGCACATGCGCGGCACACGCTTCGGCATCCACATGGATCGGACCGACGCGCTACTGTGGGCGGGCGAACCAGGGGTGCAACTGACATGGATGGATGCCAAGGTCGGCGACTGGGTGGTCACGCCGCGCATCGGCAAGCCAGTGGAAATCAATGCCCTCTGGTTCAATGCGGTCGCCATTTTGCGCGACTTGGCGGCTGACCTCGAGCAATCCGAAGATCAGGTCGAGTATGCGGCGCTGGCCGGGCGGATTCGCGCGAGCTTCGAGCAAGCGTTTTGGTTCGAAGCCGGCGGATATCTGTACGATGTCGTCGACGGCCCGGAAGGCGAGCCGGACGCTGCGGGACGGCGACGAGACGGGAGCCTGCGCCCCAATCAGCTCTTTGCTCTGTCTCTGCCTCATGCGCTCGTGAGCGGCGAGAAGGCAAGACGCGTGCTCGATCTGTGCGCCGCGGAGCTGTGGACTCCCGTGGGGTTGCGATCGCTCGCAGCGCGCGATGCCCGATACGTCGGGCGGTACGGCGGCGGCCCGGTCGCGCGCGACGGCGCGTATCACCAAGGTACGGTTTGGACGTGGCTGCTCGGCCCCTTCGTGAGTGCGCACTACCGCGTCCACGGGGATGCGGCGGCCGCCCTTGGGTTCCTTCGCGGCATCCCGGCGCACCTGCGCGAAGCTTGTATCGGCCAAGTCAGTGAAATCATGGACGCGGACCCGCCGTTCGAGCCGCGTGGCTGCTTCGCCCAGGCTTGGGGCGTTGCCGAAATCTTGAGGGTTTGGAGCGAAATCAATGAAAGCGAGAAGCGACGGCAGGTCAATCAAGTAACAATCGCATCGCCGGCCGGCCGCGTCGCCAAGGGAATGATCCGATGAACACCGAAAGACAGCGGCTGACCGAGTGCACCACGGCTCCGCCCGCGTGGAAGAAATGGGGACCTTATTTGAGCGAACGGCAGTGGGGCACGGTTCGCGAGGATTACAGCCCGCATGGCAACGCCTGGGACTATTTTCCACACGACCACGCCCGTAGCCGCGCGTATCGCTGGGGCGAGGACGGTATCGCGGGATTCTCCGACCATGAACAGAAATTGTGTCTGTCGCTCGCGCTGTGGAACGAGCGCGACCCGATCCTGAAGGAACGCCTCTTCGGCCTCACCAACGGCGAGGGCAATCACGGCGAGGACGTCAAGGAACTCTATTACTACCTTGATGCGACGCCGACGCATTCCTATCTGAAGATGCTCTACAAATATCCGCAGGCGGCCTTCCCCTACGCGGACCTCGTTGCCGAGAATCGGCGTCGCGGGATCGGTGCACCGGAATACGAGCTACTGGACACGGGCGCGCTCGACGACAATCGGTATTTCGACGTGTTCGTCGAGTACGCTCAAGCCGGCATCGACGATGTGCTGATGCGCATCACCGCGTACAACCGGGGCGCCGATGCAGCGCCGCTGCACCTGCTGCCGCAGCTCGTGTTCCGCAACACGTGGAGCTGGAGGAGTGGCCGGCACAAGCCGACCATGCGCCTCGACGGCCACGGACTCGTCGCCGAGCGCAAGGGCCTGGGCACTTACCACTGCTACGCCGACAGCCGCGATGCGCCCGGCATGCAGTGGCTGCTGACCGAGAACGAGACCAACAGCAGGAGGCTGTACGCAACCGACGCCCCGGGACCCTTCAAGGACGGCTTCCACGAGTACCTGATTGACCGCCGCAAGGAGGCCATCTCGGCGAATCACGAAGGTACGAAGGCAGCTGCACACTTTCGCTTCGACGTACCGGCCAAAGGAGCAGTCAGCGTCAGGCTGAGGCTGTCGCGGGCTGCGTTACCTATGCCCCTGGAGGGTTTCCACCGTGTATTCGACCAGCGCCGAGCTGAGGCGGACGAGTTCTACGCCGATCTGCAGCGCGATATCGAGCACGCCGACGCCAAGCTCGTGCAGCGCCAAGCTCTCGCCGGCATGATCTGGAGCAAGCAGTACTTCTATTTCGACATCCCGCAATGGATCAACGGCGATCCGGGGCAAATCCCTCCTCCCGCCGAACGGCGGCGCGGCCGCAACCGCGACTGGATGCATTTGAACAACGCCGACATCATCTCGATGCCGGACAAGTGGGAATACCCCTGGTACGCCGCCTGGGACTTGGCTTTTCACACGCTCGCACTCGCGCTGATCGATTCACAGTTCGCCAAGGAGCAACTGGTACTGCTCACGCGCGAGTGGTACATGCACCCGAACGGGCAGATGCCGGCGTACGAGTGGGCTTTTGGCGATGTGAATCCGCCGGTCCATGCCTGGGCGACCTGGCGCGTCTATCAAATGGACCGCAAACAGCACGGTGGCAAGGGCGATTTGGCCTTTCTCGAGCGCGTGTTTCACAAGCTGATGCTGAACTTCACCTGGTGGGTGAACCGCAAGGACGCCGAGGGACGCAACGTATTTCAAGGCGGGTTCTTAGGGTTGGACAACATCGGCGTGTTCGACCGCAGCGCTCAGCTACCGACCGGCGGGCACATCGATCAAGCCGACGGAACGAGCTGGATGGCCATGTATTCCTTAAATCTCATGCGGATCGCCCTGGAACTCGCCCAGCACAATCCGGTGTACGAGGACGTCGCCACCAAATTCTTCGAGCACTTCCTGCACATCGCCGAAGCCATGAATAACGTAGGCGAGGCGGGGATCGGGCTTTGGGACGAGGCGGACCAATTCTTCTACGACGTACTGCATCTGCCCGACGGCGCCATGGTACCGCTCAAAGTGCGCTCGATGGTCGGATTGATTCCTCTGTTCGCCGTCGAAACCCTCGAACCGGAACTGCTCGACAGGGTTCCCGAGTTCAAACGCCGACTGGAGTGGTTCCTGAAATACCGGCCGGATCTAGCGTCGCTGGTGTCGCATTGGAAGGTAGAAGGCCACGGTCACCGCAGGCTGCTGTCGCTACTGCGCGGTCATCGCATGAAGCGCCTGCTCAAGCGCATGCTCGATGAAACGGAATTCCTGTCCGACTACGGTATCCGGGCGATATCGAAGCACCACCATCGGCAGCCCTACCTCTTCAAGGTCAACGGTATGGACTTGAGCGTGCACTACTTGCCCGCGGAATCGGACTCGGGGTTGTTCGGCGGCAATTCGAATTGGCGCGGTCCGATCTGGTTCCCCGTCAACTACCTGCTGATCGAATCGCTGCAGAAGTTCCACCACTACTATGGCGATGATTTCAAGATCGAGTGCCCGACCGGTTCGGGGAAATTCGTCTCGATCGACGATGCGGCGCGCGAGATTGCGGCGCGTTTGACCAGAATTTTCCTCAAAGACGAGCATGGCAAGCGCCCGGTCTTCTCGCAGTATCCACGCCTCCAGAACGATGAGCACTTCCGCGATCATGTGCTGTTCTACGAGTATTTTCACGGCGACACCGGACGCGGCGTTGGCGCCGCGCACCAGACCGGCTGGACTGGGCTGGTCGCCAAACTGCTTCAGCCGCGAGGACGCTCGCGAAATTGACTTTTCATCCATCAGGAGCCGTGTTCATGGAAATATCAATGCATCCCGCCCATCTGCCTCGACCCGTCATGCCTCGCTGCCCGCCGCAACACATGCTAGGGGGACAAAAGGCGCTGGTCACGGGCGCGAGCTCCGGCATCGGCCGAGCCATTGCGCTCGCGTTGGGCCAGGCCGGTGCCGACGTCGTGGTCAACTACGTGGCCGGCGACGACAAGGCCGAGCAGGTCTGCCGGGAGATTCGCGACTTCGACGTGCAGGCCGTCGCCATTAAGGCGGATGTGTCGGATGAGGATGAGGTGCTGCGCATGTTCGCGCAGATGTTCGAGCGCTTCGGCACCATCGATTTGCTGGTCAACAATGCCGGACTGCAGCAGGACGCACCGTTCGAGAACTTGACGCTGCAGCAGTGGAACAAGGTGCTCGGCGTCAACCTCACGGGTCAATTTCTCTGCGCACGCGAGGCGGTCCGCGAATTCAAACGCCGCGGCGTACGGGCCGACGTGTCGTGCTCGGCCGGCAAGATTCTTTGCATCAGCTCGGTGCACGAAGTCATCCCCTGGGCCGGCCACGTGAACTATGCAGCTTCCAAAGGCGGCGTCATGCTGATGATGAAGAGCCTTGCGCAGGAAGTTGCACCCTATCGCATCCGCGTGAACAGCATCTGCCCAGGGGCGATTCGCACGCCGATCAACATGGAAGCTTGGGGTACACCGCAGGCCTACCTGGACCTGTTGAAGCTCATTCCCTATAAGCGCATCGGCGAAGCGGACGAGATCGGGCGCGCGGCGGTGTGGCTGGCGTCCGACTATGCCGATTATGTGCACGGGATCAGTCTGTTCGTCGACGGCGGCATGACTTTGTATCCCGGATTCGAGACGGGAGGATGATGCCGGCGGCGCAAAGAGCTCTGGCTGTAGGCGCCGCGCTGCGCCAGCACTGGCCGGAGTATCTCATCGAAGCCTGGGCGCTCGGGATGTTCATGTTCTCGGCCGGCGTTCTTTCCACGCTGCTGGGATTCCCCGGTTCGCCCTTGCAAAGGGTCGTCCAGAATGAGGACTTGCAACGCGCCTTGGTGGGTGTGGCCATGGGATTGACCGCGATCGCGCTCATCTATTCTCCCTGGGGCAAGCGCTCCGGCGCTCATATGAATCCGGCCATCACGCTGACGTTCTTGCGATTGGGAAAAATCGCTCCCTGGGATGCGGTATTTTATATCGTCGCGCAATTCATTGGCGGCATTCTGGGTGTGCTGATCACCGCCGCGCTCCTGCGCGATGCCTTTACTGCACCGCCGGTCCGCTACGTCGCAACGCTGCCGGGCGCCTTTGGCGTGAACGCAGCCTTTGTCGCGGAGTTCGGGATTTCGGCGCTGTTGATGTCGGTGATCTTGCGAACGTCGAACAGTCCCCGCTACGCAAAGTTCACCGGGCTTTGCGCGGGCGCGCTGGTGGCCGTGTACATTACCCTGGAGGCGCCGGTGTCCGGGATGAGCATGAACCCCGCGCGCTCCTTTGCCTCGGCGTTCCCGGCCGGCCTGTGGGGAGATCTCTGGGTTTATTTCACGGCCCCTGTGCTCGGCATGCAGGCGGCGGCGGCATGGTATGTGTTTCGGCGCGGCAAACAGGCGGTGAGCTGCGCCAAGCTCCTGCATTCGCTGGACCAACGTTGCATTCACTGCGGTTATGTTCCGAGCGCACGCAGGAACCTGGCCCCAGAAACACAAAGGGCCTTGCGATGAGCAGCTCCAGTGCCTTCGATGCCATCATCGTCGGGTCGGGCGCGGGCGGAGCCGCGGCCGCGTTTCAATTGGTGCGCGCCGGACTGCGTGTCGCCCTGATCGAGAAGGGTGGACCGTTACCGCAAGATGCGAGCACGCTGGACTTCAACCGCGTCGTGCACGAGGGCATTTTCAAGAGTCATGAGCAGTGGCTGGACAATCAAGGCCGCCGTTTCAGTCCGGAAGAATATTTTAATCTGGGCGGCAAGACCAAATGGTACGGCGCGGCGCTCCTGCGCTATGGGCCACACGAATTTTGCAGGGATCCGGCGCACCAGTGCCCCGAGTGGCCGATCACCTACGACGAATTACGGCCGTATTACGAGCAGGCCGAACGATTGCTTTGTGTCCGTAACTTCGATAGCGAGCCCGATCTGCAGCGGATCGCCGGCAAGCTCGTACGACGCACCGCTTCATGGCGTTACGAGTCTCTGCCGATGGGTTTATCACCGGCCATCCTCGATAACCCCACCGAAGCGCGGCACTTTGACGGCTTCGCTTCGGTGGCCAACCTGAAATCGGATGCGGAAACCTCATTCCTGCAGCCGGTGCGCGGCTCGAGCAATCTAACCATCCTGACGGGCCGCGCCGCTGCCGATCTCGTCGGCGATTCGAACGACGCAACCGAAGTCAAGGCGGTTCGCCTGGACGACGGATCGGAGCTCCACGGCGATGCGGTTCTATTGGCTGCGGGCGCGCTGCATTCACCGCGTTTGTTGCAGAGCTACATCGCCGCCAATGGCTTGTCTTCCCGATTGCCGTGTGCGGCGATTGTGGGGCGAAATCTCAAACTTCACTTGCTGACGGCGGTGATCGGAATTTCGATCACACGCATGACCGATGTGATCCGCAAGACTCTCATCTTCTTGAATTCCGAGTTGCCGCACAGCAGCGTGCAGCCCTTGGGTTTCGACGGTGAACTCATCAGCACCTTGATTCCAAAATTCGTACCCCGCGGTATGGCACGATGGATAGGCAGCCATGCGTACGGCTTTTTCCTGCAGACCGAGGATGGCGCTCACCGCGACAACCGCGTCATCGCCGCCTCCGGTGCGACGCAGGGTCTGCCGGTTCTCGATTACGATGCCGCCCGGACGCCGGCGGCCGCGGAGGAGCACAGGCAATTGGTGCGGTGTTTCCGAGGCGCCCTTGCGCGCGCCGGCATGATGGCATTTTCCGAGCGCGTCGGCCTCGCCGGCACAGCGCATGTCGGCGGAACGCTCGTGACCGGCAAGGATCCCACGCAATCCGTGGTCGACCCCCTCGGCCAGGTGCACGGAATGAGGTCTTTATACGTGGTCGACGGCAGCATTTTACCGCGTTCGAGTCGCGTGAACCCATCGTTGACGATCTACGCCTGGGCGTTGCGTGCGGCGGAAAATCTTGCGCGACGGCTGAAGCCTGTGACAGCCGCATAGCAAGGGGACCCCGATGATTGCAATGTCCAGCAACACCATCACGCGCAACGCGACCGTACGCCATACCGCGCTCGTGCTCCATGCCGCACTGCTGTGTCTCCTCGCGGCTCCGCACAGCGGAATCGCTGCCCCATCCGCGCCGCCGGTTCGAGCGGTCGAATCGATCGCCGTGACGGTGAGCGATATGGAACGCAGCGTCGCATTTTACCGGACCGTGCTCAGCTTCGAACCGGTGTCGGAGACCGAGGTCTCGGGCGATGACTGCGAACACCTCTATGGCATCTTCGGCGCACGCCTGCGCATCTCGACGCTCAAGTTGGGCGGTGAACACTTGATGCTCGAACAATTTCTCGCGCCGCGCGGGCGGCCGATACCGCTCGATTCGAAGAGCAATGATCGCTGGTTTCAGCATATTGCCATCATCGTCAGCGACATGGATCGCGCCTTCGCCTGGCTGCGCACGCAGCACGTGGAGTTTGCGTCGGCGGGACCGCAGCTGTTGCCGCAATGGAATCCCAATGCAGGTGGCATCGCGGCGTTTTATTTCCGCGACCCGGACGGGCACAACCTCGAAATACTGCACTTTCCGCCGGGCAAGGGGGACGCGAAGTGGCAAGTTCCGAGCGGGCGTTTGTTTCTCGGCATAGATCATTCCGCCATCGTCGTGGCGGACACCGACGCGAGCGTGCGGTTTTACCACGACACGCTCGGCCTGCGGATCGCCGGCGGCAGTGAAAACTACGGCATCGAGCAAGAGCGCTTGAACAACGTGTTCGGCGCTCGCCTCAGAATCACCGCGTTGCGCGCCGAGTCGGGACCGGGCGTTGAATTGCTGGAGTACCTTGCGCCGCGCACCGGCCGTCCCATGCCGATCGATACGCAGTCCAATGATTTGTGGAATTGGCATATCGACATGGACGCCGATGTCGCGGCCGCCGACGCCTCCGTTCGCGGTGGGCATTACGGCTATGTCTCACCGGGTCCGGTGCATGGGGACTGTGGCGCGCACCAATGGTCCTTATTGGTACGGGACCCCGATGGGCATGCCACGATGCTCGAATCGCGCTGACACCTCGCTGGCGGTTCGTCTACCGGCTCTCGTGACGCGGTTCGCCGCCGGTGATCAATCGAATGCCGCCTCTGAAAGTCAGATAGGCCCAAAACCAGTTGATCATCGTCGCGGCGCGATTTCTGAGACCCACCAGGAAACCGACGTGCACGATTCCCCAGAGCCACCATGCCGGCGCTCCCCACAGCTTGACGAACCCGAAGTCGACGACCGCGGCTTTTCGACCGATCGTGGCCAAGCTGCCGAGATGACGATACTTGAACGCCGCGGGGGCGGGGCGTCCCTCAAGTTTGGCCTTTATGAGACCGGCAACGTAGGCGCCGGCTTGTTTGGCCGCCGGCGCAAGTCCAGGCACGGCCTGACCTTTCCAGGCGTTGCTCAAGGCAGTATCGCCGATCGCGAAGACGTTTGGCATGCCCGGCAGGCCGAGGTCTGCGCCCACCTTGATGCGCCCGGCGTTGTCGGCGTCCGCGTTCAGCCACTTGGCGGCGGGCGAGGCGGTGACACCGGCGGCCCACAGCACGGTTCTTGCAGCGATGCGCTTGCCGCTGACTGCGACTCCCTCAGCATCGATCGCCTCGACACGGCTTCCGAGCAACACTTCGACGCCCAGGTTTTCCAGCGAACGCTGAGCGATGGATGCCAGTGATTCCGGGAACGCGGGCAACAAACGCGGCGCGGATTGCACGAGAATCACCTGCGCATCGGCGGGGTCGAAGGTGCGAAACTCCTTGTCCATGCCGTACCGCGCCAGTTCTGCGATGGCTCCGGCCAGTTCCACGCCGGTAGGGCCCCCGCCAACAATGAGAAAGGTCAGCAGCGAGGCTCGCTCCGTATCATCGCCGGCCGCTTCGGCCTGTTCGAACGCCGTGAGGATCTTGCGACGAATCTCGAGCGCATCCTCGATGCGCTTCAAGCCCGGCGCATAAGGCGCCCAGGCGTCCTTACCGAAGTAACTGTGCGTCGCTCCGGTTGCGAGCACGAGATAGTCATAGGGTATCTCGTTCCCATCGATCTTGACGACTTGCGTTTGCGTATCGACGCCGGTGGCCGTACCGAGGAGCACCCGAACGTTGAACGCATTGCGGAACAATTGCCGCACCGGCGCAGCGATGTCACCCGGCGAAAGCGCCGCCGTGGCCACTTGATACAATAAGGGCTGAAACAAGTGGAAATTGGCGCGATCGATCAAGGTCACCGCAACACGCGCGTTGCGCAGCGCCGCAGCGCAACTAACGCCGGCGAAACCCGCGCCGACGATCACGACGCGCGGTAAGCCTTCCAGCGAACGCGGATCCCGCACATTGAGTTGAGGGAAGTATTTGCCGAGCAGCGCCGTCGCGATGCGATCCAACGAAAGAAGCCCACCGCCGTAAACGATGAGGATGGAAAAGGTCATCAGTAGATACACCGCGTGGGTTGCGCGCGGATCGAGCATCGCGTTGCCCAAGAAGGTCAAAATCATCGCGACTCCAAGATAGCGTGTGCCAAAGCCTAAGAACAAGAGCACGCCGCCGACGAGCGCGATTCCTGCAGGTAAGTGCGCGGCTATATCGAGCGGCAGCCAAGAAGCGAGAGTCGAGAAGTAGCCGCCGCCCGGCGGTATCACGTGCGAGGCGATGAGGGCCGCAGCCAGCCAGATTCGCAAGACCGAGACGTACGCCGGTGCGGCATGAACGCGGATCCATTCCGACCATCGCAAGATCCGCGGAATGAAAGGCAGGGCGCTGTCGGCCAGTCCGCGTCGCAGTAGGCTATCCACCGATACCGGGCCCGCTCCAACAATGGCATACCATCCGAACAATGCCGCCCAGAACAGCTGGCTATCGAACGGCTTGTAGGCGAATTGGATCACCAGCGACAGAATGAGCATCGGCACAGCTGCGTAGCGGGTCATGAAGCCCAGGGCCAGCAATATCGCGCCCGCCACTTCGATGGAGACTCCCACATAGGCGGCGGTGACCGGTGACATGAAGCTAACCGGATACTCGTTCGCGGCCAAATAGAGGGCAGTATTCCAATTGGTGAGCTTCAGTACGCCCGACACAAAGAATATCTCCGCGAGCGCCAAGCGAATCAAGACGTCGATCTTGGGCCACACGAATCCGCGGAGTACGCGCACGGTAAAATCCGTGCTGGCTCTGCTGTATCGCACCAGCTTGGTCAATAGCATGGTAGTTTTCCCTGAATTCATAGATCACAGGGTGTTGCAATGTTCGTTCCAAGTGTTCCTGCGATCACTAATTTCCGAGCAACGCAGCGCAAGCGCGATCGCTACGGCCAATCTCGTCATTTTTCGCTGCAAATCATGATGCGGCCGCGACCCATGGAGGGCGTGCCGCGACGGGCGGTGACCCGATGGTGCCGCGTCCCTTGACTACCCAGCTTCGCGCCGGGCGGGAGCTCATAAGCCATTGGCAACGAGAACCCATGAGGGCTAGGCTGCACAAGCCTGCCCGCTTGTGGCTAGCCCTTGCGCATTTCCCGGGGCCTCAGCATATGACGTTGCGAAAATTCATTGGCCGAATCCTGCTCTTTCTCCTATCAATGTGTTTTTGCCCTGGTGCGACTGTTTACGCTGAAACTTCGACGCCGGCTCTCGAGCTCATCGTGCTCGGCTCGGGCGGACCGGGAGCGACGGGGCGCGCCGCGTCCAGTTATCTCGTGCTCATCGACGGCACTCCGCGGATACTCGTCGATGCCGGCCCCGGCTCATTTGCCCGGCTCGGTGAAGCCAAGCTTTCTCTTTCGGAAACGGATATCGTTCTTTTGACCCACCTGCATGTCGATCATGCTGGTGAACTGCCGGGCCTGTTCAAGGCGCGAGCCGTGTCGAGCGGAGACTCCATCGTATTCAATGTTTGGGGTCCCGCAGGTTCGGGTGCGCAGCATCAAGGCGCCTATTTTCCGTCGACCAGCCGCTTTCTCGATCTCTTGTTCGGAAAACACGGCGCGTTCGCCTACCTCAGTGATTTTGCCGCGCCGATCACGATCCATGCACACGACATTCCCGTGCAGTTCAGCGGCTTCCCGCCTCCCCATGTCATCTTCAAAGAGGGCAACCTCGTCATTTCGGCGATCGCGGGGCACCATCGCGACGCGCCGGCGGTGATCTATCGAATCGATTACGCTGGCAAGAGCATCACGTTCTCTGGTGACATTGATGCGAAAGGACTCCACGGCTTGCGCAGCATCGCCAAGGGATGCGACTTGCTCGTGTTCAATAGCGTGGTCCTCGATCCGCCCGGTTCGCGTGCGGTGTTGTACACACTGCACACACCGCCACGCGCCATCGGTGAGGTTGCCAAGAACACAGGCGTGCACCATCTATTGTTGAGCCATCTGTCGCCCGCCGTCGAAGCGAATCGCAGTGAGGTGCTGGAATCGATCCATCAAAACTACACAGGAACAGTGAGCTTCGCCGAAGACGGTATGCGTGTGAGCCCTTAGGGCTGGCTGACGGGAGGCAGGCAGCCACGCGGACAGCAAACCTCTCCGCAGGGGTACTTTGGCCCCGATCGGTAGCGCGGCAATCACCACACCGGTGTCTGCATTCATATTGAAATTCTTGCGGTCAATCCAGGTGACCGCGGGAATATTGTGGCCGTGCCCGCGACGGGTTGCGGCACTACACACTAAGACTGGCGAATTCGGCCTTCGAATGTACATTTCGCGTTGGCACGGACATTGCTTTGCTTATACGTAACGACAATCTAGGAATCGCATGCAATGTTGTTGGGCCGATCAATTGGACTCGTCTGGCTCGGGCGCAAACCCCATACAGCCGCAGCGGTCAGCCAGATCACAGCGCTGCCCCAGGATCCCGCTCCCGGCGCGCATCTGGTGACCTCACGCCGCGGCTACATGCACCATGGGATCTACGTCGGTCGCGGAATGGTGGTGCATTACGCTGGGCTCTGCGGATTTTTGCATTCAGGGCCGGTCGAGGAAGTGACGATGTCCCGATTCTCCATGGGTCGAGCGGTGCGGATTATTGAGTACAGCGAATCGAAGTATTCACCTCAGGAAATCGTACTGCGTGCCCGCTCGCGACTCGGTGAGAACGAGTATCACGTGCTTAGGAACAACTGCGAGCACTTCTGCAACTGGTGCATAAGTGGTCGCAGTCGCAGCATGCAGGTTGAACGTCCTCTAGCGTTTACGTTGCGGGCACTCGTTATCGCGGTGCATTGCGCCAACCGACTGCCTCTCATGCTAGGAAACCTGCGCACTACGGCGGGCCGTGTCGTGCCTGCGGGCCGCCAGCATCCGGATACACTTTGCCATACGACCATTCTTCAGTCATAGCTCCCCGAGACGAGCTCCGTGCCCGAAGGGCGAGGGAGCCACTGTCGCATTCGGTCGCACGCAGCGGAGATTGCGGTGTCGGGACTAGATGGACTCAAATTGCTTCGCACAATAGAGGAGGGTGTCGCCGGTAAATACGGCGAGGCCTTCTTCAAGCAAATCGTCCAAGACCTGTCCGGAGCGTTGAACGCGCACGCGGCGTTCGCCGGTCGATTGAACGAAGACAGGACCGGCGGCATGATGGCCTTTCTGGGTAAAGGATTCTTTCGAGCCGTGCTTGACCTATCCCCTGAAACGGACACCTTGCGAATTCGTGTACCAAGGCGAGATCACCGCGTTCGCGCGCGATATGGGCAACATCTTCCCAACGGATCGCGAGTGGTTTGCGCAGCTTGGCGTGAACAGCTATCTAGGCATTCCGATCAAAGGCGAGACTGGCGCGCTGTGGTTGGACATCTTGTTCAGCGCCAGCGGAATACGACGGCGGCTGAGCCCGTCGTCGAACGTACTCAGGACATCAAGCCTTAGCCATGCATTGCCGTGCGGGTCAGCCCCTGGCCGATAGCACGGGGCCCTTCCTCGTTCGCCGCAAGAAATCGCTAGCTCCACGAGATCCTGTGGCGGGCCCGTGGTGCGTGGCGGACATCCCACCACGGGCCACGGGCCCATCGCGGGATGCCTGACCCAAACTGTCCAAAAACAAACAGTTGCCTCGTTGGCATCGCGGTTGCATGTGAAACGCTCAGACAGTCAGGAGATCAACGTCGATGACCATGCCCTACGCAACGGGTGCTCGCGAGGCGGAGACTGCCAAACAGCAGCGGGACGAATTGTGCGTCAACACGATCCGCACTCTGTCGATGAACGCCGTATCGTCAAGTGTCAAATCATTTGAAGGAACGCGAACATGAATACGAGAAACGAACCGCGATCGCAATGTGTTACGGCGGATCGCTCGGCCACTGAACGCTGTTGGCGCGCTGCCCTAGCCATTTCACTGCTGAGGAGAGCGACGGCCCGAGGGTGCTGCGCCAGCTCATCGATCAGCAACAAGGGCGCTCCGCATGGCATGTGCACGACCCTCAAGGATAAAGTCAACGAGGAGCTGCTCTCCTTCATCGAGTCATAGGGCGATGCTGCACTAGCGCGCTTGGGGGTACTATCGACCGAGACGGTCAGCAGAGTATTCAACGCTGTGTGCAGGAGATCACGATGCCGGTTACCAAAGGTTTTAAGGGCAGACAGCCAGGCACGGACGTCGCGCGCGATCGCGTGCCGCCGGGACAGTACGTGACGGGGGAGTTCCCCGTGCTCACCGCCGGTCCGACCCAGCGCACGCCCGTGGAGAATTGGTCGTTGTCGGTCCAGCGAGGCGGCGAGACGATGGCGCGCTGGAACTGGGCGGAATTCGAGGCGCTGCAGCAAACCGAGCGTACAACCGACATCCATTGCGTCACCAAATGGACAAAATACGACACTCGGTGGCGCGGCGTTACATTTGACGACCTCATGAAGGCGGCCGGGTTAACCTCGCCACCAACTCCGTACGTGATGGCGCATTGTGATGGCGGGTACACGACCAATCTGTCCGTCGCCGATTTGGTCGACGGTAAGGCAATGGTTGCCACGCACTATGACAACCTACCCCTTCCCCCTACACATGGAGGGCCGGCCCGATTGCTCGTGCCGCATCTCTATTTCTGGAAAAGTGCCAAATGGGTGCGGCGTCTGGTCTTCATGGACGCCAACGTGCCGGGGTTTTGGGAGTCCATGGGCTATCATATCTATGGTGATCCCTGGCGCGAACAGCGTTATACGGGCGATGCCTGATACCTCTGCCCTGCTTCAGGACTGGCAGTTGGCGACCGTTGCAGCGTTCCGCGACGAGACCCCTTCCGTCAGAACCATCGCGTTTACTCTGCCTCAATGGCCAGGGCACCTTGCTGGACAGCACGTCGACATCCGGTTGACGGCAGAGGATGGCTATCAGGCGGAGCGTAGTTACTCCATCGCTTCACCCGCTGAGAGCCTCGCGCTGATAGAACTCACCATTGAACGTATTAGCGACGGTGAGGTATCTCCCTTTCTGACCGAGACACTCGCCTTGGGCGACACGATCGAACTTCGGGGGCCGATTGGCGGCTATTTCACCTGGAGACCCGAGAATTCATCTCCTCTCATGCTAATCGCAGGCGGCTCGGGCATCGTGCCGCTGATGTCGATGCTGAGAACACGAGCCAAGGCTGCCACTCGCGCCCCGGGGCGACTGCTGTATTCCTCGCGGACGTTTGAAGAGATTATCTATCGAAAAGAGTTAGACAGGTTGACCGCGAACAACGATGGCTTATCCATGGTTCATACCCTCACGCGCGGCGCACCTTTGGGTTGGTCGGGCGAGACTCGTCGCGTGGATGGCGAGATGCTCGCTAAGTGCGCTTTACCCGCTGCACAAAAGCCTCAAATCTTCGTGTGTGGACCTACCTCATTTGTGGAGACGGTGGCTGATCAGCTCGTCGCGCTCGGCCACGAAGAGACGGCTATCAAGACCGAACGCTTTGGCCCGACAGGAGAAAAGCGATGATCGACGATGTCGTACGGCTAGATGGGAATGCCGCGGCAGGGCCGCTGGCCCGATTCTTCGCATTTGACGTCACTCGTATGATCGTCATTTGCGAGGGTTGTGCAGCCGAATCACCACTCGGCGCGCTCCACCTTTACGGCGGTAAAATGGGGATTGTTCTGCGTTGCACCAAGTGCAGCGCGGTCAATCTCCGCGCGCTGGAAATCAATGGTGGGCTCACGCTGGACGCCCGTGGTGCGACACGGATGACATCTAGACCGGAACCAGCTGCCTCGTAAAGCGGCTGGTCGCCGACAGCACTAGATTGCTGCCACTGCGCATCGGCAGCCGCAACTCTTACGCGCAGCAGTCGAGCCGCGCCGGTGACGATCTTGTAGACAGGGGACGCGTTCTCACCTCGTTCGTCGTGCTCTCAGAGGCTCTTTCGAGCATCCGGCAACTCAGGATCTCGCCGGCGCTCAAGCGCTGCGCGATTCCATTTCGCTAGGTCAGCCCCCTGTTCATAAGTGGATTCCACAAACGACCGGATCGCTTCCTCAGGAGAGTTCGCGTTGCGCACAGATTCATAGGGCAAAATGAACTCCCCGAGCTCCTGGTGAAAGTAAGCTGCGTCCGGCCGCACCTTCGCATCCTTGAATCCTGGTGGGTCGGGTACCGCGTATGCGTAGAGGGCCGGTTCGAGGAGCGATCCACTACCCGGCCAGAACCCATGACTGATTACCTCGTGCGAATAGGCCTCGCGAACGAATGCAGGACCTGATGGCGAAGGTGCCGGCCTGCCAGAAAACCGCGTCAGCGCGATGTCGAAGCTGCCCCAGAAAAAATGCGCGGGGCTGCATTTTCCCACAAACTGACAGCGCTCTTCGGTGAATAGCTCACCCAGCCGCGCGACGATGCGCCAAAATCGGTTCGCAAATATGGGATCGTACGACGCGTGCACGGTGTCCTCTTCGAAGCGAATCGGCGTCGGAACCTCGACTGGCATCGACCAGATTTTCACTCGCAGGCCCATGTCGCTCAGCACCGCCATGAGCTCCATGTAAAAATCAGCCACGGTTCGCGGCTCAAGTTTCATCGCTCGCTCGAGACCGTCTGACACGCGAATAACCAGACGATGGGCTATGAAGTCGAACTCCAAAGTAAAAAAACGCCCCGTGTGGGGCAAAGGCCGAGTTGCGAGCCCGCAAGACGTGACATGCAACGCGATTGCCCAGCAATGATTGAGGGGAGGCGCGAGCGCAAGAGCAACCTTCCCTACGATTTGCGTCCACATGTGTAGCGTGGCGTAGGTGTCCTTCCAGGCGTCGTACGGCAGCGCCGGCCAGCGATCTTCGGTCATGGTCACGACATTGTGCCATGTTGCGCGAGTGTTTTCTGTCGCCTTACCCGACTGGCACCAAAAATGCGATCAATAGTTGGTTCACGTGCTCCGGTTGCTCTTCGGGAATCGCGTGACCGGCTCCCTCTACCAGATCAACTACACCCGTGCGTTTCTCGGTAGACGCATAAGCACCTCCGCCACGGATTGATGTATGTGTTCTTGAACCCCTTGAGTTCATCCAAGAGCTTGCATAGCGGGATTGCCCGCTGGTCGCGAGGTTACCAATTCTGAACGATCGTGCAGGAAAGGTCGCCAACGCTTTCGGGCTTCCGTTGCAATAATTGAACTCAATTCACGGTCAGATGTGTATAGCCTTGCCATTCGGAGAACGTATGAAGTCCCTGGTTGCTGCAGCTTTTTCGGTCATGCTGACTTTATTTGCGACTTTCTCCTCTGCTGCGGAGATTCCATTCAATCAGGCGCAATTCGATGCGGCGCGAGCTGCCGGCAAGCCGGTTGCGGTGGTCTTTCACGCCGACTGGTGCCCCACCTGTCGCGCACAAGCGCCGCTACTGAAAGACTTGGCGAAAACGCCGGCGCTCAAACCCCTGACCCTGTACGTGGCCGATTTCGACACTGAGAAAGCATTGCGACAATCTCTCGGAGTCATCAAGCAGAGCACCATCGTGGTATTCAAGGATGGCAAGGAGGTTGCGCGCTCGACCGGCGATACGCAGCAGGAGAGCCTCGCCGCGCTCCTGCGCCACGCCATTTCCTGAGAACGAGGACGCGGCGATGAACTTCGGGGCCGCCACGTATGGGCTGGGCCTGCTGGCGGGTGCCTTGTCGACGTTATCGCCATGCGTCTTGCCGCTGGTGCCCGTATTGGTTGCCGCCGCGGTGAACGCGCACCGCTTGGGCGCTTTGGCGCTCGGCGTCGGGCTTGCTCTGTCCTTTACGATTGTTGGTATCTTTCTCGCTACATTGGGTGCCTCGCTCGGTGTCGATCCCGATACATTGCGCACGGTGGGTGCCGTGATGCTCGCCACGTTCGGCCTGATATTGCTTGTGCCAAAGTTGCAAGATTTGTTTGCGCGCGCGACCAGCACCTTAAGCAATTCAGGCAATCAATTGCTTATGCGCGTGACCGTCGAAGGCCTCCCGGGCCAGTTCCTCGTCGGCATATTGCTCGGCGTGGTGTGGAGTCCCTGTGTGGGTCCGACGCTAGGAGCCGCCACGACGCTCGCCAGTCAAGGCAGGGACTTGGCCCAAATTGGGTTGCTGATGCTGATTTTCGGCATCGGCGCCGCCGCGCCGCTGGTGTTGCTCGGATCCTTGTCGCGCGCGAGCATAACCAAGGTCCGCGGGCGATTATTGAGCGCGGGCAAGTACGGCAAGCAACTATTCGGATTTGTCATGCTGGTCTTGGGAATTCTGATAGCTACTGGAGTTGATAAATCCGTTGAGGCGTGGATCCTCAATCGGACTCCTGATTGGCTCACGGCGGTCACCACGAAATTCTGATTCCGACGCTGACAATGTAACCTGCCGACCACTCGTGCGAAGATCACCATTCACATTTCATTCGATTCCCCGTCCGGATGTCGCGACCGGTGCTCGACCTGATAGGCGAGCATCGGCAGGGGGCACTCTTCATATCGACGCGGCCGTCGGTGAGGGCTGCCGTGTAACGGTGCAACTTCCCTCGCCACCCGCAATATAAGAGAGTGGTCCATTCCGCCCATGCCGCCGAGAGCATCTATTTCCTGGGGGTCGATTTGCAAACACCGATATGAACTTCAATCAGCCAGCGCATGCATTAGGATTGTCGACCGTACCTTGAGCAATTGCGCGCCGCACACCCCCAAGAAATAGATGCTCTCCTAAGATCGGAGCGCCCGTTGGTGCCGCAAATTCGCTGCAAACTATGGAGGGGAGGCAGTTGCCACCGGCATCGAGTGCGTTCCCCGTGAGCGGGTTTTTCGCGTTGGATAGAGGGAAATTTGCAAGCCATTGATTCACAGGCTTGAAAGCCCATCGCATACGCGTTGCGGGGCGTCATCAAAGCGGCACTTTTTTGCACAAAATGGCAGGCGAGGCCGATACGCCCCGCCGTTTTCCCAATATCGAATCATACGATGGCTGAGCCAGAATCAGCGTGCAACCTGCCGATCGCCTCGACATCGATTCGCGACAGAGGGTGATCGGCCGCTTATTGAGTCAGAGCCTGCAACTTCGCCTTGTCACTGTCAGATGCCATGTGGTGCAGATTGAGAATGACACCTGCAAGCGTCTTGACCGAACTGGCTGCCTTGTCATTATTGACGATGGCCTCGAGCTTCGGCTTATCGGCAGCTGCCGCCGTGTGCTGAACGTCCAGCAACGCCTGGGCGACGGTTCGCTCATCCGCGGTCGCTGATTTGTCCTGTGTAATCTGCACTAGCGCCTGCTTGTCGGAGTCGCTGGGGAAATGATGCAGGTTCATCAGTATGCCGGCCATGGTCTGCACAGCCTTGCTCTCCGCGGCATTTGCGATGCTTGCGGTAAGGGAAAGGAACAGAGCGGCCGCCAAGATGCCTATCGAATTACGCATGGTGAACCTCCTAGGCAATCAGCCCAATAATAGAACCTACACTGGTTCAGCACTCAGGGGCAATCCCCGGAGAAGTATAGATTTGCTTGGAGCCAAGTTCTCGATCTAAGTGATGTTGGAGGTATGAGTAAGAATTCAGGTTCTGGTGCAAATGGGGGCATCAGGTAGAGTGCCGGCTCCTTATATAGGAGGTGCTGGATGTTCGATGCCGAGGTCATTCAGCTCTGCGTTCGGTGGTACATCACGTATCGGCCTCACCGTACATTCGTTGCAAAAAGTGTCGTCTTGAGGATTTTTCGGTGTGTAACCTTTTGATTTCACTGACTTCGGATTTTTGGACACCTCGGGGTCATCAATGCGTATTTACACCGCAGTGCGACCGCCATCGACCGCGACCGTAGCGCCGTTGATGTACGCCGCAGACTCAGAAGTCAAGAATGCGACGGCGTCAGCAACCTCGGCTGGAGTTCCGACGCGGCCAACTGGAGTGGTCTTGCCCAGCTGTTCAAGCGCGTCTCCCATGGCGAGGGTGCCGGGGGTCCGAATCGGCCCCGGAGCAACCGCGTTGACGGTCACGCCGCTCGGGCCAAATTCCGCCGCCCACGATTGCGTCAGCAGCTGGAGCGCCGCCTTGGCGGATCCGTACAGGGCTCCCCCAGCCATGCCGATATGCGCCGCCATCGTCGTGATATTCACAATCCGGCCCCATCCGCGCGCCGCCATCAACGGCGCCAGCCGCGCAGTGAGGAAGTAAGGGGCGCGCACATTGCTTGCAAACATGGCGTCAAAGGCCGCCGTGGTCGTCTCGGCGGTCGGGCCGAACGAGAAGATTCCAGCGTTATTGACCAGAATATCAATGCTGCCGAGGAGCTTCTCTGATTCTGCAGCAAGGTGCGATGTTCCGCTAACCGTCCCCAGATCGGCCGGCAGAAACCGGGCTTCGCCGCCTAAGGCGCGTATCGACTTGACGACCTCCTGGCCGCGAGTCACGTCTCGTCCTGCGACGACAACGCGAGCACCGCGAGCGGCAAGTGTCTCGGCGACGGCCTGCCCGATGCCAGACGTTGCACCCGTGACGAGCGCATTGCGAATTGTCGTATTCATGTTCTCACCGTTGAGTTGTCCTGTTACGCGGTGCAAGGTACCTGGAACGTGAAGCGAAGAGAATCAGGCGACGGTCCAAGTTAAGATGACTGAATGTCATCAAAGGATGGAAGGTATGGACCAGTTTTCCGGGATCATCGCTTTCGTACATGCCGTTGAGGCGCGGAGCTTTACGCGGGCTGCCCAGCGGCTTGGCATTTCGCCCTCTGGGATCAGCAAGGCAATCTCGCGGCTTGAATCCCGATACGGCGTTCGTTTGTTGCAGCGAACGGCACGCAGCATTGCGCTGACGTCTGAGGGCTCAGCCTACTACCAGCAATGTAAGAAGATCATTGCGGATGTTGAGGATGCCGAACACATCCTGAGCGATTCGCAGAAGGCCCCGCGGGGATTGCTGCGCATAACGCTGCCACTGTCGATAGGGCGGTTGCATCTTGCGCGCTGGCTGCCCGAGTTCGTGCGGCAGTACCCGGACATTCAGCTAGACGTAGACATTTCAGATCGCATGATCGACCTCGTTGAGGAACGGTTCGATGTGGCGGTTCGGATGGGTAAACTCAGCGACTCGCGCCTGGTGGCACGCCGTTTGGCAACTGGCGTACTCACGACCTGCGCCACACCGTCTTACTTCAAGCGCCATGGCGTGCCAAAGAGGCCCGAAGATCTTGCCAAGCACAACCGCATCCAATTCATTGTACCCAGCACCGGGCGTACCCAGCCCTGGCAGTTCAAGCGCGACGGGCGGCGCATAAGCGTGCCCGTAGGCGGGAATCTACGAATTGGTCATGCCGAGGCGTCGGTGGAAGCCGCCTTGAGCGACACCGCGCTTATACAGATATCCAGTTTCGTCACCACGCTGGCGATAAGGCGCCGACAACTGGAGCCGGTGCTTACGTCATTCCAGGCTGATAGTCCGCCCATTTGGGCCGTGTATCCGCAGAACACAAACCCGATGCCGCGCATACGAGCATTCGTCGATTTCCTGGTCAAGTGGGCAGCGCAGGAGTTCCCATCAACGCGCCGGACCGACAAGATTTAATGCGCCAAAGAGGAGCCATACGTAACGGACCGCTTGGGTTAAGGGTTATCCGATGCCTGTTGTGAGTTCTTCTTAATCATGTCCATATTTATCGGAGAAGATGTCCAATCCGTGTTCGCACGCACGCCTCAAAAGGTCCTTTTTTCCCCGCGGATTCTTCCGTGGTAGGGGTGCACCCACAGGCTTCCGGTACGGGCGCGGTCTAGTAAGGTGTCGATGGACGTTATGCTTGGGTCGAATGACGACGCAGCGCCCACCCCACCAGCGCTCCGGCTGCCGCGCTCACGGGCACGACCGCTGTGTGCCACACCAGTACATGCGGTGCCTGGAAGTTCGCGCAGTGCAGCTCCAGCATCGTCACGCCGCTCAGTCCCGCGAGCGCGCCTCCCACGAGTCCCGCTGCAACAGAATTCACCGCAAAACCGCGCCGGAGCAACAACCAACTCAGGAAGGCTGCGGGGATGGCGAGGAGCAGGCCCGTCAGCAGGCACGCGATCCCCGCGGAGATGAAGTGGTCGGTGTGGTAGTCGCGGAACACCAGCGCAAACACACCCAGCAACGCCGCACTGCCAATTGTCAGAAAGGCGCCCACACTCAAGTGTTGGCGACTTCCGGGAATTAATTGACTCACGAACTTCTTCCCTGCCACCCACACCAGGATCCCGAGTGTCGAGAAAATCAGCGCCCGCTCCGAGAGACTCAGTTTTTCAAATCCGTAAAATCCGGTGCGAGCGGCTGCCGTCACCGCCACTGCGGCGCAGATCAGAGCCAACCCCGCGGTGAGCACCCAAGTCGGCGGCAGCGGGCGTACCGGCCGCAACGACGAATTGATCGAGTCGGCGATGCGTTTGAGCAATGCGGGCTCTACCTGGGGCGCAACCCCTGAGGCCTTCTGCAGCACTTTGTCGACCTCTTCGTCTCTCACGGCAGCCCCCCGCTTGACCCTTTTTTAGGACCCGTCGCCTTCATCCTGTCTCTGAGTTTCCTATAGGCGCGATGCACTTTCTGCTTTACCGACCCGACGGTGCAGGAGGTCGCCCGTGCGACCTCCTCGAGCGACATCCCCGCCACCTTCATCATCCAAACGACCTCACGTTGGCTTTCGGGAAGCGATGCCAGAAGCGTTTCGACATCATCCGCGTGAGCCTCTTCCCGCGGAAGTGTAGCCGTCACATCGGGCACTTCCTCCAGTCGGCGCTCGCGGGCGGTGGTGCGGCTCGCCCTGCGGTAGTGGTCGATGCGCACGCGGCGCGCAATCGCGTAGAACCAGGGCAGCACCGGTTCGCCTGGACGATAGGTGTGCCGCGCTCGGTGGATGCGCAGCCAGGTCTCCTGCAACAGGTCGTCCGCATCGCTACGGCTAGCAGATTGCGCCATAAAAAACCGATGCAGCTGCGGGCCGATGCACTCGACCAGCGCCGTGACGGCGGCGAAATCACCCGCCTGGTAGCGGGCCATCAGCGTGTCCAGATTGCTCACGGAGTCCATGGGTGTTCGCTGCACGACGCGAGAAAGTTACGTTTTCGTTTCGATCGCCAAGTTTTTTCGGTTGTCGGCGCGCCGCACCGTAACTTTCCACCGCCCCGCAGCGAATACCCACCCGTCAAATGCCCCTTTTTCCCTGAAAGGTCCTAAGGACTCGTGAGCCGGTACCGGTCCAAGACTACACCACATTCCGGATCACGCTGCCTGGGAGAGTGCAGGCCACCTACGAAGTCTCAATAAGGAGATCGCGATGAGCTCTCGAAAACTTACCAAGTCTCATGTGCCTCACGCTGTCAGCATGCTGGCGGCCACATTGCTTGCGGCCGCCGCGGCGGTTGCCGACGAGCCTGAACGCGGAGTGTTTGTGTTGACGAGCACGAATGATCCAAGCGCTAACCAAGTCGTCGTGTTCAAGCTCGATACGGCGGGAACGCGCGCGCTATCCCTGGTGGACATGTTGCCGACGCAAGGCAAGGGTGGCGCGGGCGGCGCCGGAATTCTGCAGTTCAATGACGATCTCGGGGCCGTGGGAAACTACGGCTCAAACAGCGTCAGCCGGATCGTACGGCGTCACGACTTCATCAGTATCGAAGGAACGATAGGCTTGGCGCCCAATTGCGTGAAGCCCAATTCAGTCGCGCTCACCAGGGACCATCTCTTCGTGGTGGGCGCGAATTGCGCGGAGAGTCATGCCTGGCCCTCAGGCAGCGTGGACGGCACCGTCGTCGCGCTCACCGACCCTTCCGCTGCACAGGTCGCGGTCGGCAGGGACTGGGCCGCGGTTACCATGACCTCAGGATCTCTCCTGCAGCTGCCTCTCGGGCAGGATGGGGTGCTCAGTGGGTCAAGTGCCGCCGTGACGCTCCCCGGCACGGCCAACAATACCCCGCTCGGGGCCGCGTTCTGGGACGACGTCCTGGGATTTACGCCGGCGCACAGTCCCGACAGCTTCGCTATCGTGAACAAGAGTCGGGACGTCTTTCCGATAACCGGACCGACACCGCCGTATCCCACCAACGCCCCCTGCTGGGTGGCCAAGGGGCCCGGGAGCCTCTGGTATACGGGCAACTCCCCCGGACATGCTATCTCCATCTTCCTGACCGACGGCCAAGGCGGGGTGTTCTACAAGTCGATACCCCTGCCAGGGGCGCCGACGGACATCACGGTATCCCCGGATAAGAAGTGGCTCGCCGTCATCTACAGTGCCGGTAGCAGCGCCTATGTCGCGGTATTCGGCATCGACGCCTACGGCGACCTCACCCCTGCGGCGACATCAAGCCCCATCGGTGTCGCCAGTTTTAGTGGAGTAGCCATCAGCGAGTAATTCTCTCGTTCATTTGGTTTTGCCCGGCGGGCGTTGCCCGTCGGGCTCGTCGGAGCCCTCGGAGGGATCGCAGCCGCATCGCTGTGCGTTTGCCATGTCGTTACCCTAGCGAGCTTCCGCTCGCGGGTGCCGTGTGGCTGTGTGCTAATCGCATCTTTAAGCGGACAGTCCGGGAAAGGATCTCAACTTCTCGACCATTTCGACGCACCGTTGCGACAAACGCCATTGAATGCTTACCGTCGACATCACACAATCGCGTCAGTTCATTAGGCGGCAATTCCCTCACGCCGCCGAGAAATCGAAAATGCTTGGTCCTTGCGGATAAGCGATGTAGAAAATCGGACTCCATCTCTGTGTCCTTCATGCGGATGGGCCGAATGGTAATCATTTCTCCGGCAATAGTAGGATGCAGATCATTGCTCATACGGACAACTCCGACTGCGAAAACAGCGCGATGATAGTCGATGCCGCTTCTCACCCACTATCGTAGATCCCCACAGTTAATGCCGCGCGTCGGCACATCTCAAGCGATTGCTAAATATTTGATGCGGCAGGGCTGCGACCGAGTACTGTGCTCAATTTTGTCAGCAGTAGATTTACGTCCCACCCGGTTTGCCCGTTGCTGCAGCCTGGGAAAATCCGTCCATTCTCAGGACGTAGATGGACTTCCCGCGCCTCCGCCCGGCGCCTTTCGCCTCCGGTCGCAGACCGGAGGTAATACGTTTTATTTCGTCGAATCTTTGAGATCTTTCTCGATGTCACCAACCTTGGCTTGAACCCTGCCGAAATTCTTCTGAATGTTGCCCTTGGCTTCCAGCGTCTGGTCGCCCAGCACTTTGCCGGTTGCTTCCTTGACGGCTCCTTTCACTTCTTCGACGCGGCCCTGCACTTGGTCTTTGTTGACGCTCATGATGTGTTCCTTACAGTTCTAGCCAGCATGGGGCCGGCACGCTTGATATGCATCGTTGGCACATCCCCACCTAAGAAAAAATAGCGCAATTCGCCCTTGAAGTCTGTACGGTCTATTACCTACATTGCATCCCCGTCGCAGGGGCCTTCTTCGCCTGCCGCGATGGCACCGCAGTCGTAGCGGCGATCGTTCAAGCCTACGCCGAGAGCAAAGTATGCGACGTACTGTTGGCGTTTATCCTTCCTATCCCCTTGCTATTGCAGATGGCGGCCGTCATTCCTTGATCCTCGAGATTTTGGTACCTTCGAGCGATAAATCTCCGATCAGGCCTTTTTCGCTGAAGACAAATCCGAGAATGGGCTTGCCCAGAGTGGTGGCGTCGTATTGACCACCCGCACCCTGCGACACAACTGCGATGGCGGAATCCCCTCCGGCAGACCACCCCTCGCTGTTGGTGAATTTATCGAGCGCAGCTTGAGTCATAAACATGATGATTTCTCGGTGCTTCGCGAAGCCTAGCGTGAGGCCAACGGAGCCGGACACGAGGTTGTAGTAATGGACGCTATGGCCCTGGACGCGCAAAACGCCTTCTCCGTATTCACCCGCGACGCCGGCACCACCCTTCGTCACCTCCCCAAAGATCAGGACGCCGACGGCCTTGCCCGCGAGCTCCTGGTTCGTTGGGTTGAGGGTATAAAACTCCTTCAGCGCCCGGTCAGCGCTCGCGTCAATCTCAGCCCTGGTGTGAGCGAAAGCGGCGGTATTTGCCAGAAGACACAGGGCCGCCAGTCCGGCTGCCACCATTGAGGATTTTGCGTTCATCATGATTCTCCAAAGAAAGTTTTTGGTACAACACCCAACTATAACGAGAAGTCAGGCCTTCAGTATTTAGCAGGGCGAGTAGACCCCCTCGGTCTACGCGCGCGGGAACGACTTAGATTCTACGTAACAGGAAAACGATCAAGGCAACGACCAGAATGAGTCCGAGTAAGCCACCGCCGATGTACATGGGATTCCCCTTTTATTAGCGATTCCGACGCATTATTCCATCACGCAGGCAGACACCGCGTTTGTACGCCACCGCACATAGTGCGGCGCGAAATATACTTAGCTCAATAAGTGCTCGGATTCCGCGGCTCAAGCCCAAGGTCGCACGACCGAGACTTCCGGTGGCAACGCCTCGGCCTCAGCTCCTATCCGTTATTGACGGCGGCCTTGAATGACCTGAATCAGAATCATCACCACCGCGATGACTAGGAGGACATGGATGACTCCGCCCATCGTATACGAGGTGACGAGACCCAGAAGCCAGAGGACGATTAGTACGACTGCAATGGGGCGTCCCTCGTGTTGGAAGCGCTGTCGGGAATGCATGGGCAATATCGCGCTCCGGCCGAGCGCTGTGGTCACAGCGTACAGCGCGCCGAGTTGTTGTCATGGGCGCCTGTAGGTAGTGTGTTATGGAAAAACTAAGCTGCCGCGCGCCAAATCGTGAGATTCTCTGGAATTGGGGAGGCGGGCTGCTGTCGCGTCTCACTAGTCGTAAGACTAGAAATTGGGGGCTGATAGGCGCGAAACGCCGGCAAAATTCCGCGTTTCGCCCGCATCCAAATCACTGACAGTCTCATCATTTATGGCGTCGGAGCCCGAGCTACCGCTTGCCCGCTCGGAACCCGGCGTAACTCAAATAAGCGCCGAGGATGAGAGAAATTCCCGCGTACACATAAAACCACTGTGCGTAGTGCAAAGTCCCCAAATAAAACTCTATGGCGGCGTCAGGCGGCAATAGCAATAATAACGTTCCCTTGAGCAACATTGTCCAGCCGATTAGGGTCACGACAATTGGGCGCGCCCCACCCGACCAGACATTGTGGGCAAGAACCATAGCGAGACCTGCAAACACGATCATCACGCCGACGATAAACATCAACGCACGGTCATGCACGAGCACCGTAATTGTCTCGAGCATCGCCTCTTTGTGCACGATCATCGATACCCCGACCATCAAGCAGTAGATGCCCCAGAGCTTGCTAAGGAACCGCGACCGATCAATCATCACTTTTTCTCCAAATGGCCTATAGACGGTGGAGTGATAACGGAGCAGTTTATATTGACCCGACTCGGTGAAGTTGGCCCGTCGGCAGGATTCGTGTAGAAACCGACTGGATCTTCCGCATTAATGACCAGACGGTAGCCAACACCGAGTTCCGTGCAGATATATTTCGGGCAACTGGGATCAACTTCCAGTTTTCTGCGCAAACTCCCGATATGAACTCGCGACCAGGCCTGAACCTGCCGCGCCATGTGTCAGCGCTATGTCCTTCCTGAAAAGGCTACCGCGGTGTCATGGTGCGCCGCTCCGGAGTGCGCTTGGCGCGGTTATAGGCGGCACGCACTTCGTTTCGCTCGCCATCCGCTAGCTGTAGTTCGATAACATCCGGTGCAAAGCGCGGCTTATTCAGGCACGTTGATGCCATGGCTCGAAGGCCTTGACCCGTGATCTGGTCGCCCGAACAGCCCATATTGCGTAACCACGTTAATGGTGTTTTCGCCATATGGGTCTCGCCCGTGTGGGGCAGCGAACAGACGACTGCACGGGACACTCGTAGATTTGGTGCTACTTAGGGGTACGATTTCCCGATGCACGGCCCCCCATTCAGTTGAGCACTTGAAGGAGAACGCGATGAGTGCCGTAGCCGACGTGAAAGCGAATCCAAGTTCCGCCGTCATCGACAAGACGACGGCACGGAAATTAACTCTGTCTACTTCCCCGTCGTTCTCGTTTCCGATCGGGTATCACGATCTGCACCCGGACATCAGCATCAACTTTCAACTGAATCGCTTCTACGGCTGGGCCGGCGATGACAGCATGCTGACCGAAATGCGCGAGAAGCTAGCCGGCGTGCATGATGTGAGCGACTATCCGGCATTCACGAAAATCGTCCTCGACCTGGGAGAAAAGGCGCTCGTCCGGCACGAGGTGCTCAAAGCGGCCTACTATCTGCGGCTTGCCGAGTTCTTCATGCACGCCAACGACCCGCAGAAGCTCTCCACACGCCAGCGCTTCGTCGACCTGATTCTCGATCATTTTCAAATTCCGTCCTCGGCGTACAACCGCATTTCCTTTGAATCCGGCTGGCTTCCCGCCTATCGCCTTACCCCGGCTCAGCCCAAGGGCACGCTCATCGTATTCGGCGGATTCGACAGTTACATCGAAGAATGGCTGCCGGCAGCGCTGTTCTTCCGCGACGCCGGCTACGACACGATCGTGTTCGAGGGACCTGGCCAGGGAGCAGCGCTGGAATTGGCCCACCTGACCATGAGTCCTGAGTGGCAGAAGCCGGTCAAAGCGGTGCTCGACTTCTTCCGTCTCAATGCCGTTACGTTGATGGGTTTCTCCCTCGGCGGCGGGCTGGTCATTCGCGCCGCGGCGTTCGAGCCGCGGGTGCGCCGGGTGATTGCTTACGACATTTGCACCAATGCGCTCGAGTGCGCCCTTCGGCCTTTGCCGCCGCAGGCGCAAAAGGAGCTCCTCGGCTGGATCGACACTGGAAACGAGGAAGCGGTCGACAAGTTCTTCGCCGATGCGATGGCCAAGAGCCTGCTTCTGGACTGGATGATGAAATTGGCCATGCACAACACTGGAACCCGGACCCCCTATGCGGTGATGAAGCACTATCAGAAATACGAGACCGCCAGCATCTCGTCTCAGCTGACGCAGGACGTACTTCTGATGGCGGGCGCCGAGGACCACTACATTCCGGTGCACCAACTACCCGATCAGATCGCCACCCTGACGCATATGCGTTCGTTGACCGCGCGTCTGTTTACGCGCACGGAGCATGCGCAGAATCACTGTCAAGTGGGCAATATGGGTCTCGCTTTTCGCACAATAATCGACTGGATGAATGGCCTTGGGGCAATTTAAGCTGCCGCTATCGCTTCAATTTCCAGCAACCACTTATCATCAAATATGCCAGCGATAATCACTGTCAACGCGGGACGATGACCACATAGAAATTCTTGTCGTATTTCCCTGTTGGGTACGGCGAACTCCCTAGATGAGAGAAATGTCGTTACCTTGGTCAGGTTCTCCACAGCCATGTTGGCGGACGCGAGCTGCGCGATGACATTGTTCCAGACCACTCGTGCCTGTTCGACGAAGTCCTTCGGCACCTCTCCGTCAAGCGTTTCCGGAACTTGACCACTAACGTATAAGATTCTCTGAGCGCCGGTAACTTCGATGGCTTGGGAATAGCCTCCGGCAGCTTGAGGGGCGATCGCTGAATTCACGGGAGATAGCTTCATAAGATCGATTGTAAAGGATCGGAGCACATCCCAATAATCAGCAGAAAAACCTGCCTCGCCTGTCAACGGTCCTGATCGACCCGTTGCGGGCACTGGCGACTGCCGGCTTTGCGGCATCAGAACCGGGACAGTAAGCCGATTGTTTGTAACTCGGCGTCGAATATTATGTTTCTGTGTTCGCGCTATTCAGCGCTTTCTCGGCGGCAATTCTGAGTGCCGAAGATTCAATGAGTTACTGAAGCTCGGCGTACGCAAAAGTCCGAATCTTGACGCGGCCCCCTACTCGATCAAAAGCTAAGGCCGCAATATTATGTTGGAAAAATCTATCTGACGCACGAGAGTGTTGCCTTCGTATCCGAGAATGCGTAGCGGTAGGCCCGTCGGCACGGAGATGTCGACGACCTCGCGCGTCAAGCCGGTGTCGGCAACGGAGGAGGTCGGGACGAGCGTTACGGCCACAGTCGGGATGTCAAGAATCGCTGGGCCGACGTCTTGGGACACTATTCCCGGCGTCGCCTGCGAATGAGCGAGGATCCCGGCAAAGCTGAGCTGATCGATCGATGATCGACGGATCGTCGTCACGTGAGGATCGTGAAGTGAGAACGTCTTCTTGAAAAGAGCCGCAAAGCCGGTGCCGCGGTGGGCGAGGACCGTGTCACCCCCGTTCCACACGACAGTGACGCCAGCGTTGGGGCCTGCAGCGAAGTGCACAGTGGCGCTCGAGGGCTTGCGGAAGGTGTAGTCGAGAACCGAGCTCTGCACTTCTGTGCCCTCCCGTTCGAAGACGATCACAGTCGCGGTGTAAGATGTGACGCTCTTCCATATGTCATTGAATGCGGCCCAAGCCGACGGCTCCGCGTTCTGCGCTTGCGCCGGGATCGCCGTTGCAAGACTGCAGATATGCGCAACCGCCGCGATAACAATACGAGTATTCCAGCATGCGGCTGGTTTACGGATAGTCATGACAGACCTCGCGTACGAAAGGTAATGAAGAACGATGGAACTACACATAACGGTGGTTCGGCCTGGTCTGGCAAGTTTGCCCTCTACTCGAGGAGAAAACACGAAACGGAATATTGTCGACCGAGCCAGTGTCGCTCATCGGACCCCAACCGGGCATTCATGGCCGTCAGTTTTCGGGTAGGCCACTGGTGGTGTCGAGGCGTAGCGGCGTCGCTACTCCGGCAAATTCATCTTCCGCAGGAACGCCTTGTAGTGCGGATCCACCAGGCCTCTCTTGAATCCGGACCCGGGTGTCAGCTCCGCGGCCGACGCCACCCCGACACGACGATGACCGGGCTCCCCGCCAGGCCAAGGTAGAACCCGACGTCGTAGACGACGCCCGTGCCCTTAGCCTCGTACATGCGCACCGTCCACGGCAAGGCGTGCGGGGCCAGGCGGTTGATCACCTCAATGATCAGCATCACCGGGGCGATCAGGCCGTGCCAGACGCCGAGGAAGAACTGGGACAGGTCGCCGCCCGACGCCGCGTGCGCCGACTCGGCCGACCCGGCTGTGCAGGCGCCGAGCGCGAGGATGAGGACCACCGCGCTGGCGACTTTGATGGATCGCTTCATGCTGATCTCCTTCGCCGGGAATGGGTTTGGCGTCCGGCTGCCGCCTAGACTCGTCTCTGTGACTCTCAGCTTGGTTCGGATGCCCTAATTGGGGAGGCTGCCACATTACTTGCGGCGCCTACGGTAAGGGAAGATAAGCTACTCGCGACGTACTTGCAGCCGTTTAAAGATAGTGATGCGTAATTCGTGGCGGCTGAAGCACAAGGCATAGCTCCAAGCACAGCCAGTCGCGGCTGCTTCGAGTGCCTGAGACGCACATAAGGATGGTCCAGCGGGACTCCAAGGTTGCAGCAGGCTTGCGAAGATCTGCCTGGCACTTTGAGCAGCGGAATGGGGCCACGTGACATTCGCGTGGCGCTGGTGATGTCAGTGAAGGGAGTGCTTCTATTCGTTAGCATTCCCGTTATCGCCCCGTTGCCATCCTTGACGACCGTCAGGTAGTTAGCGCAACATTTCGAGAATCCGCATGGCGCGCGATGCGCGGTTGATCTTCTCTTCTCGGCGGGCGCAGAAAGCGCGCACCACAATGTATTATGCTGACTGTCCGTCGTCGCAAAGGAAGTGTCATGCAGTATCAAGGTATAGTGGGACTGCTCGTTTTGGTCGCGGACGTGTGGGCGATTGTCAATATCTTTCAAAGCAGCGTCGATACGGGCAAGAAGTTCGTGTGGATAATAACGGTCATCCTGCTGCCCGTGATCGGGCTCATTCTTTGGTATTTTCTCGGCCCGCGAACTGGTAAGGCGTAAAAGGGTTAGCAGCGAGCGTCCGGTAACAGGCGATCACTTCGGCGCCACCACTGGCAACTATTGGCCCGAATGCGGACCGCGGATGAATGATGAATCAGCTCGTAGAATGCGTTCGTACGAATCGCAATTCAATTGTCGAATCTCACCAAAAGTGAGACTGAGATCTAGGTCCCCTGACGATCTTGTATCTCACTGTTTCTCAATGATTTATAAGCTCCTCTGACCGCCTTACCGGTGGTCGGGACTCCGCAGCCAGGTCGGAAACACCTGGATTCTGCGGAAAGTCTCACGCTGAGTGAGATTGCGGCCGCCAGCGGCCGGCCTTCTCCTCCGAGCGCAAAACAATAAGTGCAGAGCGTTCGCTAATCGCGGCACTGGCAGCAGGATTCTGACGAATGGTTAAGGTTATCGTGCAGAGGAGATCAGAACCGACGTCGCCGCACCGTCAATCGCGTTTCAACGCGGGTTTCGACTCTTACTGCCTTGGGTACTGGATGCCGGGTGTGCCCGCCGGTTGCGATTTGGCGACGCTGACTGCTCCTCGAGTATCTTCGCTATCAATTGAGCCTGCCGCTTGCTTCCTGTCTTGACTAGGATAGAGCGAATATGCGTGCGCACCGTCGTGAGTCGAACGCCCAGCGCCGCGGCGGTCTGAGCAGGGGAAAGCCCCTTGGTCAGATGAAGGACGATCCTCCATTCGGTGAGCGTCAGGCGGTGACGCAGACGAAACTGCGTACCGAATTCTTGCGGTTTACGGCTTAGTGTGCATACCGCAACGGCCGCGTGACTGGCGAGCTTATCGGAAAAGGCGCCATGCACCCGGCGCACCTCTAAGAGCGCTTGATCACCTTGGTCGCTCTGCAGCGTAATCTCAAAGGCCGGAAACGTCTCCGTGTCGAACGTTTCAAGTCGTATCCCGACATGGTGCCAGATCTGATCACAGCGGTACTGTAATCGGCTGGAGCGCAGCGCAATGAGTGGTTCACGAGAGTCGATTGCGGCTTGAGCGGCCGGGTTGTGATCAAGCAGCGTGCCATCCCGGCCGACCAGCAGCATCGGCGCCTCGGCGGCCTGGAACAGTTGCATCAGCGTCGATCCGACCGCTAACTGCGGCGCGAGTCGACGGTGTAACCGTAGCGCCCGACGCAGATGCGGCGCGAGCGCGGCGAGCTTAACCAGGTCAGCATCAGAGAACTGCGGTTGTCCATCCCGGCGTTGAAAGGTTACGAACGAGCTTGCCCGGTCAGGTGCGAGGGGCTCGATGACGCAGCTGATGATGTCGCCGACGTTGTATCGCGCGAGCCATTCCCGCCAGAAATAGCTCCGCCTCAATTCATGCTCAGGTACTAGTGCGCTACCGCGAGCGACTCCGCCCGGAAATTCCATGTTCCGCGCCAGCCCGGCTTTGACCCATTCGTCATACACATTGAAATGGCCGACGTACTCGACCCAGGCCGCAGTGGGTAAGCCGACCGCCCCAGACAGAAGCGTCGACTGCTGTGTGCGTGGATCGGGCGTAGTCGCAAAAACGACGGCACTCGAATCAAAAAAGGGTCGAAAGCGACTCAGTGCTTCCGTCAACCGATCTTCCAACCCAACGGAGTCGTACAGGTGGTCAACGCAGGTATCCCATTCGTCGCCACTACCCATGATGGTTGTCTTGATCACTCCGCGTCGAGGACTGCCCAGAACATACAGCCGCCTGTGACGCGCTTCAAGAATTGACTATTGCAAGCGCGACGCGCTGCTCAATTCGCTAACGCCTCATCAATTTTGATGATGCCAGAGTCTCGACGAGACATAAACATCCCGCCTCACAGATCAGCCCGGAAGGCGACGGCATTTGCCGGAGCAGGCACCGGGTAACCGACGAGTCGTGTACACAACTATGGGCACCGCGATGAAGATAAATCGGATTCAAACGCCGATCGGATTGCCCGGACTGACCGTCAATGCCTTGATACTGGCCGCCTGCAGTGATCGCGGCGATGACTTGACGGGCGGGATCTCTCAAGCGCGTATACGAGAGGTTCTTCGCGGATTTAAGGCGTTCGCGGCGCCACTGTTGATCGTCTTGGTAGCCACGCTCACCGGGTGCGTGCCGAATTCTCCCGCGACACCTCCTAACTCGGCCGGCCCCCAATTAACGTCTATTGCGGTTGGTCCGCCGGACACGAGGGTCGCGATGGGATTGACGCATCAGTTCACCGCGTCCGGTTTGTACAGTGACGGCTCGAAGCAGGACGTTTCCTCAACGGTCACCTGGAGTTCCTCCAATGCGGCCATCGCGGCCGTCAGTAACGCAGCCAGTACACCCGGACTCGCGACCACAGTCAGCGCGGGCTCGACGACTATTACCGCGACCCTCGGGAATGTTTCCGGATCGACTACCCTGACAGTCACTGCGGCAACTTTGGTATCGATCGGCGTGACGCCGACAAACGCGAGCATTGCGAACGGACTGACTGAATCGTTCAAGGCCACCGGCGTCTACACCGACAACTCGACGCACGATCTTACGACGTCCGTGTCCTGGAAATCCTCTACTACGGGTGTCGCCTCGATCATCAATGCTGCGGGTTCGATGGGGTTAGCCACTGCGCTCAGCGTCGGATCCTCGTCGATCACCGCGACCCTAGGGAGCGTGTCCGGTTCAACGACCCTGACGGTCACCGCGGCTACCTTGGTCTCAATCGGCGTGACGCCCGCGAACCCGAGTTTGGCCAAAGGCACCCAACTGCAGCTCGTCGCAACTGGCGTTTATACGGACCACTCGACCCACAACCTCACTACCTCGGTGACGTGGGGCTCTTCCGCCACGTCCGCATCGGTCAGCAATAGTACCGGATCCATGGGACTGGTCACGGCGCTGAGCCCTGGACCGACAACAATCAGCGCGACCTTGGGGGCCGCATCTGGGTCGACCACACTGACGGTGACCGCGGCGACCCTGGTCTCGATTGGCATCACACCCCCAAGTTCCAGCATCGCCAAGGGTCTGACCGACCAGTTCACGGCAATGGGCACGTATTCGGACAACTCTACGCAGAATCTCACGACTCAGGTCGCTTGGAGTTCGACTGATCCGACAGTGGCGTCCGTCAGCAACGCCTCGGGTTACGAGGGTCTCGGAACAGCGCTCAATCCAGGCTCGGCGACGGTAACGGCAACAATCGGCAGCGTGTCCGGCTCGGCGACCCTGACCGTTACGCCGGCAACCCTCGTATCGATTGGCGTCACACCGGTGAACCCTAGCATCGCCAACGGGCTCACGGTCCAGTTCACCGCAACCGGTGTCTACACCGACAACTCGACCCAGAACCTGACGGCCACAGTGGCTTGGACATCCTCGAATACCAACGTGGTGTCCATCAGCAACGCCTCGGGGTCGAACGGTTTGGCAACCAGCATGGGCACGGGGTCAGTCACAATCACCGCCGCGAGCGGTAGCGTGTCCGGCGCGGCGTCCCTCACCGTCACCCCAGCGACGCTGGTGTCGATCGGCGTTACACCGCCGAATCCGAGCATCGCCAACGGCACGAGTCAGCAGTTCACGGCGACCGGAACGTACACCGATAACTCAACCCAGAACCTCACTTCCGCCGTAACATGGAGCTCCTCGGCATCATCCGCCGCTTCGATCAGCAACGCCTCGGGCTCCAACGGGCTTGCGACCGCCGCAAGTCAAGGTTCCGCGACAATCACTGCCGCACTCGGCAACATCTCTGGGTCAAGCCGCTTAACTGTCACCGCGGCAACTCTGGTCTCGATCGGTGTCACGCCCACGAACCCCAGTATCGCCAACGGTCTGACAGATCAATTTACGGCGACCGGTATCTACACCGACAACTCGACCCAGAGTCTAACCGCGTCAGTGACCTGGAGCTCCTCCGATCCCTCGGTCGCTTCAGTCAGCAACGCCTCGGGCTCTAACGGACTTGCGACCGCCACAAGTCAAGGTTCAGTGACGATCACTGCCGCACTCGGCAATGTCTCTGGGTCAACTGGCTTAACCGTCACCGCGGCAACTCTGGTCTCGATCGGTATTACGCCAACGAACCCCAGTATCGCCAACGGCCTGACAGATCAATTTACGGCGACCGGTATCTACACCGACAACTCGACCCAGAGTCTGACCGCGTCGGTGACCTGGAGCTCCTCCGATACCACCGTGGCCTCGATCAGTAATGCCGCGGGATCCCAAGGCCTCGCGACGTCGGCTGGGGTGGGTACCGCATTGATCTCCGCCAGCCTCGGCAGCGTATCCGGGTCCACCGGCTTGACCGTCACCGCGGCAACCCTGGTATCGATCAGCGTGACACCGGCCACCCAAAGCATCGCGAGCGGTACCAGCGAACAGTTCGCTGCCGTCGGAACTTACACGGACAACTCGACTCAGGACCTTACGACCCAGGTCTCGTGGACGTCTTCGACCCCGGCGACTGCCACGATCAGCAATGCATCGGGTTCCCAGGGTGTCGCGACCTCGGCTGCGGTAGGAACCACGACAATCGCTGCCGCACTCGGGAACGTATCCGGATCAACGACATTGAACGTCACTGCGGCAACGCTGGTCTCGATTAGTGTTACGCCAGCAAACATCACCATTGCTAGCGGCTACCCGTGGTCGTTCTCCGCGACCGGTGTTTATACCGACGGCTCAATGCAGAATCTAACGGCTGCCGTGACTTGGAACTCGTCGAACTCGGCGGTTGCCAGCGTCAGCAACGCCGCGGGCTGCAACGGATGCGCCACGGCACTGACCCCGGGCTCCGCATCGATCACCGCCGCCCTACAGGGCATCGTCTCGGATCCGGCGACAGTGACGGTAACTCCGGCCATCCTCGTGTCGATCGGCGTCAATCCCTCGAATCCGAGCATCGGCACCGCCGCCAGCCAGCAGTTCGCTGCTACCGGAAACTACTCTGACGGCTCGTCGCAGGATGTGACGACGACCGCGACCTGGAACTCTTTGAACTCAGCCGTCGCCTCAATCAGCAATGCCGCAGGCTCTAACGGCTTTGCAATCGCCGTGGGTGTCGGGACGACATCGATCACCGCGACGGTGGGTGGCGTGACGTCACCGCCCGCGACATTGACTGTAACTGCTTCGCCGGAATACGCCTATATCGCAGTGGATGACACTGCGGCTATCGCGGAGTACACGATAGCGGCCGGCGGCGCACTCACGCAGATCAGTCCGGCGCTGCCGGCGACTGCCGGGGCTTTGTCCATCGCGGTCAATCCCACGGGCCCGTATGTCTATGTCTCGGAGCCAAATGACAACACCATATCGCAGTACACGATCGGCGCAGGTGGCTCGCTCGTCCCAATGAATCCCGCGACCGTGCCAGCCGCGGGACCGGGGCGGCCGTTTTGGATTACGGTCGACCCGTTGGGCAGATATGTCTACGTGGGGAGCGATCAGAATTCTGTATCCCAGTACACGATCGGGACAAACGGGGCCCTTACGCCGATGAATCCAGCCGCGGTGGCGACAGGAAACGTTCCGTTCCACGTCACCGAGGACCCCACGGGCCGCTGCGTCTACGTCGCGAACCAATCCTCCGGCACAATCAGTCAATTCACGATTGGCGCGACTGGCGCACTCGTTCCTATGACTCCAGCCACCGTGGCGGCTGGATCGGGTTTGTACTCCATTGCCGTGGACCCAACGGGTAGCTACGTCTACGCAACGAATTCTGCAACGAATGTTGTCCTGCAGTTCACAATCGGCACCGACGGCGCGCTCATCCCAATGAGCCCGGCATCGGTGACTGCAGCCAACCCTTCCTACATCGCCGTTGACCCCATGGGTCGCTATCTCTATACAGCCAGCGGTGACACGGCCATCTCCCAGTACGTGATTGGGGCGGGCGGCGCGCTCGCCCCGATGAGCCCCGCAACGGTTGGCGCTCTGAGTGAGTATGTCGATTTCATCACCGTTGACGCTACCGGCCAATACGTCTACTTGAGCAGCTCGAACGGGAATATTTTGATTTATTCGATAGGTACGGGCGGAGCTCTCACCCAGACGGGAACCTTGTCTGTAGGCCCGTTCCCTAGCGGCATTGCCACGATTCAGTGATCGTCGTACTGGATGGCTGACGGCCACTCATGAACCTGTCACTGAAGGGTCCTGTTGATCGACCGACGCAAGTATGGAAAGAATTCGAACCAGCCGTCCTTGAGTGTTAACCCCCGTTTTGCGATAAATCGCTTGGAGAGGCGTCCTGGCGGTTGTTCGACTGATACTAAGCTGTTCGATCCATGCCGTCAGGCATGCGCCCGTCCAGCATGCATTTTGCCAAGCGAATCTCTGCCGGTGTTAAGCCATTTAGATCCTGCAGCAGAAGCGCCGATGGAGTCCCGCGAGGGTGAGCGCAATGCGCTGATTTGTACTGGTCGTGCCCCGGCGCGAGCGGCGTATGTCTTGGCACGCCCTCACCGACCTCAACGTCTTTAGAGTCGGGCAATAGAGCAACGGCAAGGCCGGCAAACGCTGGACCGAGATCGGCGCCGCCTTCCCGCACAAGGAATTTGGCGCGCTGCCAATTATTCCGAGACCCGACAATTGGCCATCATTGAACGATCGTCCAACAGTCACAATGGATATTATGCGCACCTTGCACCGCATCAATCATGCTAGTGTGATCGCGGATTGAGCCGCTGGATCGGACCAAACAGAACGACAACTATCGATTCCCCAGTCGCCCTAATCGATCCGTTCGCCCGCGATTAATTCCGTTTGCGTCAAATCCGCGAGCTCTCGCTCGTGCCGAATCCTCAGCCCCGTCTGGCGCTTCAGCCGTTGTTCCTGATAAGCCGCCCGCGCCGCTTCAGTAGTCAAGGTCAGCGCATCCAATGCGAGTTCATCTGACGGCGCCTTCGGATGGGCCATCGTAATTCCTCCACCTTCGACAACGACACCAAACAATTTACGCTGCCGCTATCGCTTCAATTTCCAGCAACCACTTATCATCAAATATGCCAGCGATAATCACTGTCAACGCGGGACGATGACCACATAGAAATTCTTGTCGTATTTCCCTGTTGGGTACGGCGAACTCCCTAGATGAGAGAAATGTCGTTACCTTGGTCAGGTTCTCCACAGCCATGTTGGCGGACGCGAGCTGCGCGATGACATTGTTCCAGACCACTCGTGCCTGTTCGACGAAGTCCTTCGGCACCTCTCCGTCAAGCGTTTCCGGAACTTGACCACTAACGTATAAGATTCTCTGAGCGCCGGTAACTTCGATGGCTTGGGAATAGCCTCCGGCAGCTTGAGGGGCGATCGCTGAATTCACGGGAGATAGCTTCATAAGATCGATTGTAAAGGATCGGAGCACATCCCAATAATCAGCAGAAAAACCTGCCTCGCCTGTCAACGGTCCTGATCGACCCACACGCGCCTGTGGTGAGCGGCAGCAATCGGGCTACTCAATCAAGGGTCTTACCCGAGGACTTCTGGTGATAGTCGGCGCTTTGCCCCCAGGGGTAATCCAGAACGACATTGATTCCTTCACCACCGAACTGCTCCTTGAGGGCATCCTCGAAGGCATCACCGCCCTAACCGAAGATATTGAAAACTAATCGCTCAGAATTGACGATGTCTTACAGCTACTGGAGGAAACCGGGTCCGTGCGCCGAGCCAACGAGGCGGCGATCGAGTTTCTCCAATCTCATCCGATACAGCCAATTTGGGCGACCTAGGCGATTGCGCTGCGGACGCGATGAGCCTGGATGCCTCTCGCCATATTTGGCTGGCGCGTACCGATCCGAAGCGCCGTACCTATTGCACGGCAACGTACGTCCACACATTGGCCCGCCACGGCATTGTCTACGATCAGCCACTTGCCGTCACTCAACGCCAACAAGGCGCGGCCATCGAGGGTGCTCTACGCCAACGCAACGCACCGATTCGCCGTGTCTTTGCCGATACCCACGGATACTCGGCCTTCGGTATGACGCTCGGGAAATTCGAGGGGATCGACTTGTGTCCGCGGCTTAGAAGTTTTAAAGATCGACGACTACACATTCCGCGTGGCGGGCACGTCCGGGTTCCGGGGGGACAACGACTGGACGCGATCAGCGTCAGCAGCTGCGCCCGCCCTCAATGCGTGGGCGGCGGCGCGAATTGCTTATGGACCTGGTCATACAGGTCCGCCACTTCCCGCATCATGCCTGAGCGCGCGAGGAGGCGCGCGAGCGATGCTCGGCGATAGCGCCAATTCCTCCAGGCCTCGTCCGGCCAATTCTCGATTCGAGCGCGTTCCGACGCACCGACGTAATATTTAAAAGATTCGAGCCACATGGCGTTTCTCTTCGAAGCGTCCACTTCGGAGGACGCTGCCGCGTCATCCCGGTCGGCGACGCGAGCCAACGCGTTCGGCTCGCCGGCGGCTGCCGCCCTCTGGTACCAGGACCAGGCCCGCGCGTTATCGGGAGCCAGCAAGTACTTCTCATTCGCGCCGGGCCGACTGACGCCGTACTCGTAGAGCTTGCCCAGCTCAAAAGCCGCAATCGTCACACCGTCCCTCCAGGCTCGCTCGAAGAGCGAGACCGCGGCTGGCGGATCAAGCAAACCAGCGGATGGCTGCGAGAGCAGCATGCCAAGATCAACACGCGCAGCCTGCACTCCATTGCCGATAGCACTCTCGAAATCCCGTTTCGCTTCGGCGAAATTACCGTTCGCCATTTGCGCTCTGCCCTTCAAGTACATTGCACGAGCTGGGACGACGACGGCACTTCGTTGGTCGGCGCATGCGCTGATCGCAACGTCGGCGACGAGCTGATCGAGCATTACTCCCGGTGCGCGCCGGTCGGGATCGTAGGACGCCGCGGCCGCTTCTTCGCATTTGGATTTTTCAACCGGCCACCGGTGCTCATCCGACGGATCAGACAGACCCAGCTGATATCTTTCCGAACTCGACAGCGGGTCAAATTGCGCGGCACGAGCCCATCCGAGTTGAGTGTCAACGTCGGGAACCTGTGCGTCCCAGATACGTGCGATACCATCGTCAGACGCCGTGACGACGCTGCGTCCGTCGGGCGAGAACGCGGCGGACTCCACCCCCTCCGGGTGCCTGAGCACCACGAGCTGCTGGCCGGTAGCGGCGTCCCACAGGCGGGCGGTCTTGTCGTTGGACGCTGTGACAATGCGCCGTCCGTCGGGCGAGAATGTGGCCGAGTTCAGTGCATCCGTGAGTCCGCTCAGGAGCATGGCCGATCGGCCCGTTGCCGCATCCCAGATGCGGGCTGTGTGATCGTCGGACGCTGTGACGATGAGCCGTCCGTCGGGCGAGAACTCGCCCTTTTCCACCGCATCCTCGTGCCCGCTCAGCACCATAATCTGTCGACCCGTCGCGGCGTCCCAGAGGCGGGCGGTTTTGTCGTTGGACACTGTGATAATGCGTCGCCCATCCGGCGAGAAGTCGGCGCCATTCGCCACATCCGCAAGCCCAAGCCGCAGGATCTCGCGGCCCGTCGCGGTCTCCCATAGGCGAGCAGTCTTGTCCACCGACGTGGTGACGACGAGCCGACCGTCGGGCGAATACGCAGCCGAAATCACCCGATCCGTATGCCCGCTCAGCACCATGGTCTGCCGACCCGTCGCGGCGTCCCAGAGGCGGGCAGTCTTGTCCAGCGATGCCGTTACGACGCGCCGATCGTCGGGCGAAAAGGCAGCCGCGATCACCCGATCCGTATGCCCGCTCAGCACCATGGTCTGCCGACCCGTCGCGGCGTCCCAGAGCCGGGCGGTCCGGTCGAATGAAGCCGTCGCGACTCGCCGACCGTCGGAGGAGAACTCGGCGTAGGGCAGTGAGTCCGTATGTCCGCTCAAGCGCAGAATTTCTCGACCCGCGGTGTCCCAGACGCGGGCCGTCTCGTCGCCCGAACTGGTGACGAGACGTTGGCCGTCCGGCGAGAATGCAACGGAGTTCACCATCCCCGTGTGACCGCTCAGCCGCTCGATCTCTCGGCCCGTCGCCGCATCCCAGATGCGGGCCGTTTCGTCGAATGACCCGGTCGCGATCCGCCGGCCGTCGGGCGAGAACGCAACGGCGTTCACCATCTGCGTGTGGCCATTGAGCACCAGGATCTCACGGCCCGTCGCGGCCTCCCAAACTCGGGCGGTTTTGTCGCCTGCCCCTGTGACAACGCGCTGGCCGTCCGGCGAGAATGCGGCCGAGGTCAACCGGTCCGTGTGGCCGCTGAGCAGCACGATCTGCCGGCCCGTCGCCGCATCCCAGATGCGTGCGGTCTTGTCATAGGACGCCGTGATGATGCGCCGGCCGTCCGGCGAGAACGCCGCTCCCGCCACTGACTCCGTGTGTCCGCTGAACAGGGTAATCTGCCGACCCGTCGCGGCGTCCCAGAGGCGGACCGTCTTGTCTCTCGACCACGTGAGGAGCTGTCGACCGTCGGGTGAGAACGCGGATTTTACGCGGTCCGTGTGTCCACTGAGCACCGTGATCTGCCGGCCCGTCGCGGCGTCCCAGATGCGGGCGGTCCGGTCGAACGATCCGGTGACGATTCGCTGGCCATCGGGCGAGAAGGCGACTGAGAGCACCCCGTCCGCGTGGCTGAGCCGCAGGATCTCTCGGCCGGTCGTGCCATCCCAGACACGGGCGGTCTTGTCATACGATGCCGTAACGACGCGCCGGCCGTCTGGGGAGAAGGCAACGGATTCCACCCGGTCTGTGTGCCCGGTGATCGCGAGCAACTGCCCATCCGCTGCACGCGCCTCCTGGAACACGCTGAGCGCTTCGGGCATATATGATCGGGCCGAGCTGCGACTAGATAACACCTCGAGAATGATCCCCATTGCGCCCGGGGCGTCAGCTTGTTTCAGATGCGCCTCAGCCGTTTGCGTCAGCGAACGCAGCTGCGCCTGAGTCGCCGCGTCTCGCTGCACGGCCGCCGCGTCTCGCTGCGCGGCCGCGATCTTTGCTTCGTAGCTCGTGGCGGCCAGCCCCGCGGCGAGCGTGAGCAGCAGCACACCCACTGCGCCGATCCCGACCCACTGGCGGCGCGCAAACTTGAGCGCGCGGTATGCAAGACTGTCCGGTTGGGCGAGCACCACATCGCCGCGCAGATAGCGCTCGATATCCTCGCCGAACGCATTCGCGGTCGCGTAGCGCTCGGCGGGGGATTTCTTCAACGCCTTGATGGCGATCGTGTCAAGATCGCCCCGCAAGGTGCTCGAGAGCTTCTTCGCCGTCGTCGCCCGCGCCGCTGCGGCCGCGTCGCTCGAGGTCGTGCGGCTCGGCGCCACGGGGTCCACCTCGAGAATCGCCTCCTCGAGCGCACCGCGCGAATCGCGCTTGAGCTTGTACGGACGTTCCCCGGTCAAAAGCTCGTACAGCATTACCCCGAGCGCATAGACATCCGCGGCCGTGGTAATTGGCGCCCCGGCGATCTGCTCGGGCGCGGCGTAGTCGGGCGTCAGGGCTCGACCGCCCATTTGCGTCAGCTCCGTCTCCTTTGCCTCCCCTTCGGTCAAAAGCTTCGCGATGCCAAAATCGAGCAGCTGAACCTGCCCCTCGTCGGTTACCAAGATGTTCGCCGGCTTCAGATCGCGGTGAATCACGAGGTGCGCATGCGCGTATTGCACCGCGCTCAAGATTTGCTGAAACAGCTCCAGGCGCTCGCGCACCGGGAGGCGACGCTCATCGCAGTAGGTCGTGAGCGGCGTGCCGGCCACGTAATCGAGCGCGAGATAGGATTGACCGTCTTCGGCGAAGCCCGCATCGAGGAGCCGCGCAATGTTCGGATGATTCAAGCTCGCGAGAATCTCGCGCTCGCGGGCAAAGCGCTCGCTCATCACCCGACTCTTGAGCGCCGGGTTGATGAGCTTCAAGGCCACTTGCCGGGTGAACAAGCCGTCGGCGCGGTCGGCGAGCCACACGCTCCCCATGCCGCCGTGGCCGAGGAGCGACAGCACGCGGTAGGGGCCGAACTCCCTGCCGATGAGCCCGGGATCCGCCTCGACCAGCGAGGCGACGTGACTCGCCACGAGGTCACTCGTTTCGAGAAAGCCCCGTTCGCGCGATTCGTCCTGCGAGGCGGACAATGCTCGCAGAAGCGCCGCCGTTTTCGGATCGCTGCGCTCGAGCGCGGCGAGCCAGGCGTCCCGCTCCCCGGGCGCCATATCGATCGATTCGTCCCAGCGCGCCGAGAGGCGTGAGAATTCAGACGCGCTCAATTCCTTGAGCGCCACGCCTGCAGCGGACAAACTATCCACGCCCATGTGTTTCTAATGACGGACCATGTCTCCGCCTTCCTCCGCACGCATATACGCCCGCCGAGCCGCTCTGTCCATTGGCGAATCAACACGATGTACCCGTCATTGACTCCTCCCAACCTGGTCGTGGCACTTTTCCGCGGCGTTTGCGATTTACTTAATTCAGGCGAGCGGCGGAGAAGAGCGCGCTATCGACTTAAGCCGAGCCTGTATAAAAGCTTGCCACAGTAGCCTATTTCTATTCCAACGCCTCCTCGCGGCCGGTGGCGGCCGCTGCTCTCGCCATCCCCGATCTCGCCGCATTGATCTTCTCGGCATATTGCAGCGGCATCCGCGTCGACTTCCATCCGCCGGCCTGCGTGATCGCCGCCAAGTCGATGTCGAGCTCCGCGAGATCCTGCGCGGCGCCAACCCGGGTGGAGTGCCCACTGACCTCAGCCACGAATCTCGCCGGCATACCGATCCACTGTGCTACCCGCTTGAAGATCGGCGCGATGCTGCCCGGATGTAATACATCGCCAATTTCATCTCGACCAATCAGCCGTCGAAATATCGGCCCTTCGGCGATCTTGGCATGCTCGAGCCAGACTCTTTAGCCACTTCACCGTCTCGCGCGAGAGATACGCCACCCTCCCCTGCCCCTCCGCATCGGTTTTCCCCCGGCGGATCAGCGCCTGGCCGGTGCCGTTCGGCCAAAACTCAATGTCGCGCACCTCGAGCGCCACGAGTTCTCCGCGCCGGGCGAGCGTTTCATAAGCGACGCAGAGCATGGCGCGCTCGCGATCCGCTCGGATCCCCTTACCCGCGCTTCCGATAAATTCCTTGATCTCCTTCCAGCCCAAGGCCCGCGCCTGGGTCTGCCGGGCTGAGGTTTCCCGGCCCATTTTTTTTAGCGCGAAGCGCACCGCTTCTCCGGAACACGGATTCAGTAACCCGGCTCCCACGTGAGCTCGGCCGATCGTCGCGATATACCGTCGCACCGTCGCCGGCTTCTTGCCCGCCTTTACCTGATAGTCAATGAAGGCGCGGATCGTTGTCGGGGCCGTCGGCAGAAACGACTCACCGCGCTCCTCGCAGAACGCTTGGAAGATGGCGCCGTCCGCCTTCTGCGCCCGCAGGGTGTTCGCCGAGTAGGCCTCGCCGTACAAAGGCGGCAGAAAGTCACGTTTTGATGTTGCAACACCGCATGGATTTTCGCGCGAACGGCTTGTTTAAGCCTCGAAATCACGGCAAATGATGGACCAGGAGGCATTTGCGCCAAGAATCGAGAACGTGCGGCGCGAGCGGGTTTCAGACGCTGGCTAGGCGGCAATGTGCAAGCTATTGATTCACATGGTTTCGGGCTACCGGCTATCTGTTGCGACGCGTCATCAAAACGTGACTTTCTGCGCGAAATGGCAGGCGAGGCCGACCCGAGCAGGTTCTGGCCTATCTGTCCCGCTACACCCATCGAGTGGCGATCTCCAACTCACGGCTCATCGCATTCGACGATTCTGGCGTCACGTTCCGCTGGAAGGACTACCGCGAACATGGGCGCACCCGCCACAAATCCATGACCCTGCCCATCGAAGAGTTCATGCGCCGCTTCCTGCTGCACGTGCTGCCCTCGGGCTTTCATCGCATCCGCCACTACGGCTTGCTCGCCAACGCCAACCGCCAGCGCGACATCGCCACCGCTCGCGAACTGCTGCATGGGCCGCAGCCCACGCCTTCTGCGGATCCCGGCGATGGCTGCGCCGAACACGACCTTGTGGGACCCACCTTCGTGTGCCGGCACTGTGGCGCGCCGATGCTCGTCATCGAGACCTTCGCGCCGGCTCAGCCCATCCGTGGACCGCCGGGTTCATTCCCCTCGCCATGATCGACAGCGCTTCAACTTACAGATTATCGCAGACGGCATTTTCCTCATCGATGCCGTCGCGAACGCCCGTGGCCTCGTTCTGCAAAGCGGCTCGATGTTGTCATCACCGGCGCCTCCTGGACGTGCGGCTACGCTGCGTACTTGGCCTGCCACCGATACACATGCATCACGCAGTCCCGACTATCTTCGCCTTCCGCTCTGCTACCGACGTTCAAATCCCCATAGCGCCGCGACTCTGCTGATCGGCATCAGCTCGTCCCCGCGGTTTCCTCCCTGGAGGCTTGTCCAACACCTGCCCCGACCCTCACCGGGCGCGGACAGCTCAGCGCGCACCGGCAGGTGTCGGACAACCCCTTAACCTGAGCTGACCTCGTCACCGTCTCCTTTCGGGCTTGCTGTATCTGTCGCAAACGTAGGTGGCGAATCCGACGATAAGCGGAACGATTGCCCAATACAGGAATATGATGCCGGCGCTCCTCGGCACCGGGTGAGAATTATATTTCGACGGCGTGTATCCGGTCACGAACGTAAACAGTGCGAAGAAGGTGTAGAGAATACCCATGCCAAAACACGCCTCGTACCAGGTGCGCGGGATTTTCCAGAGGCGTTGCCGAAGCAAAGGTCGCAATGAGATAAACCAGACGAGAACTGCGAAAAATAGGAGCAATGCGAGAAAGAGCGGCCATGTCCACCATTGTGAAGCGCTACTGGTAGGCCAGCGCCGCACGAGACGCACGAAAAAAGGCGCCAACAGAAGTAGGAAGAATAACGCGCCGCCGCCCGGTGAAAACTTCCACGACCGTCTCTTCTTCACTTAGACCTCGCCGTACCCCATTTCACAATTGACCATTGGCGCACATTCTGTCTATTCGTTCGGTCGGGTCGAGGACTGGCGCGCCGACCTTAGGCTCCGGTGGGTGTTCCGCCGCTTTCGCGGTGGCCCTCAGTCCGGCTGCCATCGTCACGTTTCCAGCCCCCGCCGCATCGAACGTAGCGTGCGAGTTGCTCGCACTACGCTCACCTGTGAGCTTCTTGCCATGGCTTATGGGCTTAGGCAACTGAGGTGACTTTCCGCAGTTCACGCCGCACCCGGTAGCCGTTGAACAGCGCCAGTGTTGCGTGCAGCCACTGCGTACTCCATCGTTCCCAGCCCAGGCCCCGGCGTTTCCGGGCTCGCATCAAGTGGCGCCGCACTTTTATCTCTACCCAGCGTTTAACAAAGTGAAAGCACCGAGTCGAGTAGCCTATGGCGAAGTAATTTACCCAGCCGTATGGGGTTGATGTGCTCAACCACCCAGTGCACGGGTTGGGATCGATGTCGCCGAAAGATCTCTCGAAGCGTTTGCAGCAGCGCCGTGCGTTTCTTCAACTTCGGCGCGTACTGCGGTCGCCATCGGCCCGCCAGGTTGCGGACGCGACGGAAGTCGAAGCCCAGGAACCCGAAGCTCTCGCCTCGGGCTAGGTCGACGGTTCGGCTCTTCTCCTCGTTAATCTGCACGTGTAGCTTGGCCAACTCTTCCCGTAATCGCTTGTCGAGCGCTTTCAGCAACCAGCTATGACGCGGATCGGCGTGGATCAAGATGACAAGATCATCGGCGTACCTTGCGTACGCGACCGCTGTCAACTTGCCTAGGCGCGTGCGCTCTCGTGCCCGCTCCAGCATCTGGTCCACCTCGTTGAGGTACAGATTACTGAGGACGGGTGAAATTACACCACCTTGTGGAACGCCGCGTTTCCCGTTCGCCTTCAGTATGATCTTGAACAGATGCAAGACGTCGGGATCGCTGATCCTTCGGGCCACCTTGGCGAGCAGCACATCGTGCCGAACACCATCAAAATAGGCCTTCCGATCCAGATCGATCACGTGCGTCTTCCCCGTCGCGATCGCGTCAGCGACCCGGAGAACCGCTTGTTGAGCTGAGCGCTTCGGGCGATAGCCAAACGACCCCGGTTGGAAATCAGCGTCGAAGATAGGCTCCACAATGAGCTTGAGAGCACCCTGTACGACACGGTCGCGGATACAAGGGATCGACAGGGTTCGCACCTTCGTGCTGCCCTCTTTCGGTATCTCCTTCTTGCGCGCCCGTAGCGGCACATAGCTGCGCTCGATCAGTTCGTCACGGAGCTGTTCCAGAAAGTCCTCCACGCCCTGTTCCTCAATGGCCTCGAACGTGACTCCATCACTTCCAGGAGCCCCATCGTTACTCTTGGCCATCTCGTACGCAGCGCGCAGCGACTCTCCCTTGCAGACGTGAACGTACAGACCCCAGAAACGCCAGTGCGGTTCAGCCTTCGCCTTGGCGTATATCTTCCGTCTCAGGTCTTGCAAATCATCTGGCGTTTTTATCATGACGCCCTTGCCTCCCATGTTGCCGGAAGAATCACTCACAGCAGGGCCGCTTCGCTCCGCGGGCGTTACCCCGCCTCATCGCTACTTCCGGCCCGTCCGACTCCCTCTCGTCTTCGGTCCACTTTCCCGCTGTCCCCGGTTATGCGGCCTACCTTGCTCCGCCGATTTCTCAGCGGGAGGAGGAGGGTCTCTCCAGTTGCTCAGCGCGTCCTTGTCACCATGCCGTCGATAATCCGATCCCAATGCTCCACCTTCAATATTCGCCCGATGTGCAACGCGTAGCTTCCTTTTCGCTTTCTCCCCTTCCGCCTCGGATTGGGCGCAATCCGATCAATCCGCACTGTCAAGACCGGAATCGGGCGATTCATCCCGTTGCGCAAGACCAAACGGAATGGAGTCTCAACCTTGCTCAGTCGACTGGTCCAATAGGGCTTGATTTCGCGATACTCGACGCGTTTTGAACCATCGACAATCTTGGCAAACCATTCGCGCTCGAGAGTAGTGGTAATAGTGTCCATTTGAATCCATTATATAAATAATCGAATCCGACGCTACCAATTCTCCCCTCTGTCGTTTTGCTTTCAAGCTGTTTCCGGCATTCGGATGGGACACCCGGGAGAAAAGTCCGATCATGAAGGGCCAAATGTCGCGTTTTGAAAGCAAAACGACAGTAGCTGTTACCGACCTTAAGATCGGGGGAGTGACGACGCAAACGGATAGGGTCATAGTCGCTTTCGAAATGAAACTCAACGCCCGAGAATACGAAGCACCATGAGAATCGCGACTTACAACGTAAACAGTATCAACGTGCGTCTGCCTCATCTGCTGCGCTGGCTTGCAGAGACCGCGCCGGATGCCGTCTGCCTTCAGGAGTTGAAGGCGCCTCAGGACAGGTTTCCGGAAGACGCCATTCGAGGCGCCGGTTACGGAGTCGTTTGGCATGGACAGAAAAGCTGGAACGGCGTCGCCATCCTCGCTCGGAATTCCGACCCCGCGGAGATCAGGCGCGCGCTCCCCGGCGATCCTGACGATGTGCACAGCCGGTACATCGAAGCGACGGTCGGCGAGGTTGTGATCGGCTGCCTCTATCTACCGAATGGCAATCCGGCGCCGGGCCCGAAGTTCGACTACAAGCTGCGTTGGCTCGATCGTTTGACTGCACACTCCGCTCTGCTTCTGGCATCCAAAGCGCCTGTGGTGCTCGCGGGAGACTACAACGTGATACCGACCGAGAGCGACGTGTATAAGCCGGAACGCTGGGTAGACGATGCGCTGTTTCGCGTCGAGGTACGCGAGGCATTCGCGAATCTGATCAAGCAGGGCTGGACAGATTCCTTGCGCGCCATTCATCCCAATGAGCGGATCTATACTTTCTGGGACTATTTCCGCAATGCCTATGCTCGAGATGCTGGACTTCGCATCGACCATCTCCTGCTCAGCCCGGCAATCGCGGGCCGGCTGGTCGATGCAGGGGTGAACCGAAGCGTCCGCGGCTGGGACAAAGCAAGCGACCATGCGCCCGCGTGGGTGGAGTTGCGGGACGTGCGCGCCGCTTCGTAGGAACTAGGGTGCGCTCCTATCCTTATCGCGCGGCTCGTTGCTGATCGCGGAGAGATCCGCTTCGAGCCCTACGGTGGCAATAACGCCATCCGCCTTCTGCAGCACTTCGCGCGCGTAGTCCCAATTGATCGCGACCGTGCTATCGCCCACCTTCGCCTGTAATATTCGCGAGAAGTCGTCAAGATCGGGCTCGAAACTTTGGCCTTGTGCGTCGACTGGCGGATGCGCTTCGAGCAAGAGTTCCCCGTTGATCCACACGACTTTCAACGGCTCGTTGATGAGACGCACCGGCGTGCCGACCGGAACGAGCGGAAACAGCGCGGCCACGTCGTCTGGAAACATGCGAATGCAACCATGCGTCACGGGCATTCCGACGGCGAGCGGGTTATTGGTGCCGTGGATCAAATAGGTCCCATCGCCCACCGCCAGACGCATCGCGTATTGGCCCAAGGGATTGTTGGGTCCGGGCGGAACGTGCGCCGGTAACGGATCGCCGGCGGCAGCGTGCTCCTTGCGAACCGACTCCGTGGGGCGCCAAGTTGGATCTTTCTCCTTCTGAATGACGCGCGTGAGCCCAAGCGGCGTTCGCCAATCCATCTTCCCGATACTGACCGGGTACGTGATGACCTCGCGTGAGCCGTCGCGCTTCGGCTTAGTGTAGTAATAGAGCCGGTGTTCCGGAAGGTTGACTACAATTCCCTCCCGCGGCCCGGGCGGCAGGATATGACGGCCCGGTATAACCAGCGTTCTGCCGGCGCCCGGTAGCCACGGATCGACGCCGGGATTGACGCGGATCAACTCCTCGGAATCCAGGCTGTACTTTCGCGCAAGGTCGTAGAGCGTGTCCTCATATACCGTCACGATCGTTTGGTCCTCGCCCACCACGAGATCGTCTGGGTTCGCGAGCCGATATTCCGTGGCATGCGCGCGCAAGGTCGCACCGATCGACAGCAATGCGATCAGCGCCGCAGCCACGGCCCGGACTTGGGTCTGGCGCGCCGGATTCAGGGTGTGTTCAGTGTTTTGCATGGTAAAGAGCAACATTCACAACAATGGAAATCGCAAACAAGACCACCCAGCCAAATCCGGCAATCATCGGTGGGGGGGTCGGGACATCGATCTGGGCACCTTTCGTCCAGCTACCCATTGTCAAGTCATTGACGTCGTCGGGAAACCATATCAACGAAAGGCAACCCCCGAATCCCAAGAACAGGCCGAATATTACACTACGCGGCAGATGATGAAGTGCGCAGTTTACTAACGTCGCTGCGGACAACGTGCCCGATAAGGCGCGATTGATCATTGGTGAACTTTAGGCGCCGGCTCACTCGGCGATCCGGAGGGTGCGGCGAGAGCGTAACGGGCATCGAGCAGATGAAGCGCGATGTCGTCGACGCCGAGCTTCGTTGAGGCATTCGACAGCGCCACCACTCCTACACGAGACCTCGGATCGTATCCCATGAAAGCGCGATATCCTCCGGTGGTACCGTTTTTCCAGATGATCTCGTGTCCCTTACGCGTATCGACGTTCCAAGCCATCGCGATCTCCATGAACGCTTGGCCCGTTGGCCGCCGAGTCGCGAGGAGCGTTCTCATCGGCGGGGCGAGCGGCGAGTCTGTATAGCCGAGGGCTTCGGCGAGAAAAATCAGGAGATCGTTGGCCGTTGATCGCAACGCGCCGGCGCCCGCAAGCGTCGGACTATTCCCTCGACTGACCGCGATCAACGCCGCGTCATGGCCCGCTGCCAGGCGTTCCTGCATCTCTCCTGTCAGTGTGATCCGAGTGTCCTTCATTTTCAGCGGCCCGGCGATTCGGCTCTCGATCAGCGATTCGTAGTCGGTACCGGCGCGGCGCGCCAATCCCAGCCCTAAGAGGCCGAAGCCTAGATTCGAGTACTGGTACGTCGATCCGACGTCGCGCGTCAACTCATACGAGGAGAGGAATGAATACAGCTGTTCAAGGCTGTAATCGGCGAAGGGGCTGAGGCGAGTCTTCGGCCGAATATCCTGAAGCGTACGCGGCAACCCGGAGGTATGGGTCGCCAGGTCGATAAGGGTGATTTGCCGACCGTTGCGCTGCGGAACATGCACGCCCGCGGGGAGATATTTGGCGATTGGATCATCGAGCCGGACCTCGCCATGTTCGGCCATGTCGGCTGCCAGCAACGCCGTAAATACTTTGGTGATGGAACCGATCTCAAAAATGGTATCCCCGTCGAGCATGCGCTTGTCGCCCTTCTCCAAACTGCCATGCGCAACGATTCGACGGCCCTCGTCGTCAATCACGCCGATGACGATGCCCACCCCCTGCTTTTGGATATCAATTCGATTTACGAGGATTTGTCTTATTTCTGAATCAGGCGGTGGTGCCGACGCCGCTAGAGCGAGCTTATCAGCCGCCCATGCAAAGTTCGCTCCGAAGGCGATGCCCAGCAACAGAAGATTCGCTTTCAAAGCAGCAGGTATTCGATCCACGAAGCGGCGAGTATAGCTCGCCCCCGTACGACGAATGTACGGACACGCGCATTCGGGGCGCCGAATGTGTCGGCGAATCCCTACAAATGGAGCAAACATTGAGCTATGCGACAATACCCAAATGTGCCAGGAGCCCAAGCTCGACCTCGAGGATGAGGTGCGCGCCCGCAAAATACCAGGCAGCTCGCTATTCAGTGGCCTCGCGATGCTGCTCGTGGCGTGTAGCGTCAGCGCCGGCGCGGACCTGCTGGCAGCTCCTGCGCCAACCGCCCCCCCGGACGCGCAAGAATTGCGGTCCGCGCCGCCCGTCGCACCGGCGGCAACGCCGCTTGACCGATCAGGTCGCAAGCGCGTTGGCAAGGCATCGTTTTATGCCAAAAAGTTCGCAGGGAAAAAAATGGCGGACGGCACGATCATGCATCCCGAGAGCGACAACGCAGCGAGTACGACACTTCCGCTCGGTACGACGGCAAAGGTGACTAACCTCGCGACCGGCCAGAGTGCGCTCATCACCATCCGGGATCGTGGGCCGTACGCGAAGGGTATGATCGTTGATCTCTCTCCTTCCACGGCGCAGCAGATCGGCATCTCCGGGGTGGGCAAGGTGGAGCTCACGCCGATCTCCTTCCCGGAGAGTGGTCCATTCCGGGTGCTGGATGACTGCAAACCGGGCGTCGATGATTGTGGGTGCATCGCAAGTAATCGATTAGACGCGGTCCCGATCGCTTTTCGGTACCTGCCGGGACACCGGCCGCGACGGTCAGCACCCGGAATGGACCTCCGAAGCAATCCCGTGGGATAAACCAGGGGACAATTTGCGACAATATGAGACGGATCGCCCCCGAGAAGCCGGTTTGGCCGCCGACGGGACTTGGCAGGGGATGGCCCTTCCAACGCGACCGCTGTTAACCGTCTGCCGCCGGATGGCCCGCCCACATCGGCCATTCCAAGTTTTGCCCAGCCTTACAATAGTTGTGAGCCACAAACCTTGTTTTTGCGGCTAAGCGTGCATAAATTTCCGTTTCGTGAGCGGACCCCCATTTCAGCGCTGGTGGCCAGCAATGACACCGGTATCAGCCCCCGCTTTGTCGTAGTTTCGTAATGTACCCATTCGAACATTCGGCGATCGAGAACTCGCGGTGATGCCGGATTTCGCATGAATCAAGAAAGGGTTGTTATCTGCTAGCCACGCACGCGCTCCTCGCACCTCTGCAGGGGTAGCTCGTGCGATGCGAGGCGACTTCTGATCCAGATATAGCGTCATCGCGAGCGCTCGCTTTCGCAGATCGCCCGGCGGTAAGTACGTATATTCCAGGGCGTACGACCAGGCCTGCGTGGGTTGTACCTTCTCGTATGACTCGGTCCATTGCAGGAGTCTCTCGACGAAGCGCTTGTCATGTGTCTCGCGGTAGAGCCATTCGCAAACCTCGGCATACTCATACTCGGTCTGAATGGGCCGCGCGTCGGTGTTCGGTCGCACGATGAACGCCCAGCGCAGAGACTCGAGCGCGGTAGCACTGTCGTGGCGGGCGGCCGCAAAAACAGCTCGCGCCAGCCAACTATCAAAGGCTACCGCGCTGAGATGGGCCGGATCGTAGCGGTCGTAACGCTTGGCTATCCCGTTTGGATCACCCATCTTCGCCACCGCCATTGCCTGGTACGGCTCCGCGTAGAGCGGCCCGCGGATGCCGGTGGGAAAATCATCCGCCGCCTTTTCCCAGTGCTTGCGTCGCAGCTCCGCGTAAGCGACCGCAAAGCGAACCAGATCGGAGCTCCGAGGTTCCGTATCGTCCGTGAGGCTGGCGACGAGATCCCCGAAGTCGGAGGGCGGCATTCGGTCCGTGACGTTCCACATGACGGCAAAAAGAGGGGCAAATTGCTCTGCGTGCAGCCGGGCTCCGCGTATCTCCGGACGTTTGAGCCAGTCGCGCACGTAGACCTCGGATCGCCCCTCAATACGATGCCCGACCATGGCGGAAATCCAAACGAGCGGCAGCTCGAACGCGGTTGAAAGTTGTGGAAAGCGCGGCCACACCTCATCGCCCCGACCCATCGCGTGCAGCATCGACAGGTAGTCTCGGTATACGTACGCGTTCGGATAGTGTGTAGCTCGCCCTGCTGATGCCGTCAGAAAGCCGTCGAAGTCGCCATTCTGGAGCAACAGGCGGCTCGCCGAGGCCATTCCGGCTTCTGAGCCTGTATTGAGGTCGGCGGAGACGCGGTAGAGTGGCTCACTCAATTCCGCGTGCCCGTGGAGGTAGAGATAAGAGCCTCCTTGATAGGCTTCATCGGAAAGCGCCACACGATCGGGAGGATTCGGCTCATGGAACTGCGGGTAACTCAGGAAGAGCTTAGCTGCCGCCGCATAGTCGTCATCGCGCTGGATGAGCGCCAATCCGAGATTGTAATAGTTGAGCCACGTGTTGGGCTCCAGTGAGATTTCCTTACGTAGCTCCTCGATCGGATCCAACGCCGGCGCGGATGAGGGCCGCAGCAATGCGAGGATTCCCGACCACCCCGGCGCGCCGACGAAGCGGCCCGTGAGGTCCCCGGTCAACGCGAGCTTTTCAGCGTCGGTCCGCTGCGGCACATCGGCGATCGGATCAAGATCCATCGTGCTGTAGAGGAGCGATTCCCGAGCCGAGGCCTCATAGCTCGGCGGATCCGATATATTCTCCTTGAGGGGTAACAGCACCGGCCAGAACGAGCGGCGCGGAAAATCGAAGCCGTATACGTTCCAGAAGAGCCGTGCCGCGTCCTTATTCACGTCGCCCAATGCCCCGATGCCGCGAAAGGTTACCTGGCTTTCGCCGGTCGAGGTCTCAGCGACGAGCAATCCGTCTCGCTGAATCTCAGAAACTCGGCTTGCGCGCAAGTCGTCAGGTTCGGAGAGCGCCAGCGCGTACGCGGCAAGTCCCCGTTCGGCCGCCAATCCCGGATGACCACTAAAAAAGGGCTCATAGTCATCGAGGATCGACAAGGCTCTTTTGGTGTTCCCCTGATGCCCCGACACCATCCGAACCCTTCGGAGTATTCTCGCGTCCGCCCGTCCCTCGAGAAGCCACAAAAGGTCCCATTGCGACGCGCGCGGGGGCCCATGGTCACAGCACGAAGCGGGCCCGAGCTCGGTCGCGACTTTACGGACGTGGCGGCCGCTAGCGACATCGAGAACGACATCCAACGAAGCGTTGTGCGTGGTTCGAAGCAACTCCTCCCCTGCCTCGACTGCCTCAAGCTCCAGGCCGGCGACCGGGAACGCATCGTCAAGAAGGGTTTTGATTTCCTCGGCGGCATCCACGCCCCAGGAGTCTGCGTCGCGGAATCGATCGTTCGCGAGCGCGAGCCAGTAGGTTGATTGAGGGCCGAAGAAGGCAACGGCAGCACCTCGGTCGGCGGGGGTCGGGTCAGCGTATTCCTGCCGCAGATCTTCGAGGCCGATCTCGAGGAGTAGTCGTTCTAATGGGCCCGTGACACCTTTCAAGGCTTCGCGGACCCCCGGCAGATCGCCGTTGAGGAGCGACCGCAAGGTGACGGCCGCGGGCGACGAGGCACCGTCCAAAAGCGCGAGTGCCGCAGGTCGATGACTGAGGCACATTAATGCATAAGCTTGCCGGAATGTGGTGTCGGGGAGGTCTGGGTCGAAGCGCAGGGAAGCGATGAGTGCCCGCTCGAACAAACGCTCGCGCGCCATTTCGGAGGTCGGCGACGCGAGCGCACCCAACACCGAGAGAGTAACCGAGGCGGACACCGTCGGATCCGCGAAGAGTTCCGCCGGGCTGCTCGGGAACATTCGAGCACTCGGTCGGGCCGAAGCACGGGTGCCCGAGGAAGCCCGCTTTGCCGGAAGTGCGAGGTCCACCAAGATCTGGTGCAGAATCTTGTGAAACGTCAAGAACGGCGGCGACTCGTCGCTGAACGGAATCATGCGCCAATCCCGCTGCGTCGTCCTCGATACTGCACCACCTGAGTCGAGGTCCAACACCTGGATCGTGATCGTCATCGCGTGATTGCTGTCGTGCCCCACGAATGGAATGAGAATTTCGTGAGCTTTCAGGCGACGCGCGAGCTTAAGAATTGAGTCCGAATCAATCCGTCGCGAACCTTCTCCCAGGGCGCGCGCCACCAACGTCGGGTCCGCCACTGCGCTACTCGCACCTACCTCGTAGCTAAGGTCCAGGGTCATCAGCGCCCGCTCGATACGGTCCAGCGCGTAACCTTGGACCTGGAACGGCGCTACCAGCGTATGCGAGCCCGTCTTGTCGAAGGCTGCCAAATAGGCCGCGCGCTCGGCCTCCAGCCAGCTAGAGGGCGTCGGCTCCGATGGCCCAAGGCGTTGCACATTGCACTTATGAACTCGGTCTCGATAGTCGGGCGCCGGGAGGGCTCCGGTAGAGAGGTCATCTTTCACCGTGCCGACGTGCGGATCGACAAGCCGCTCGCACTCCGAGCTAGAGTCGGCGTGCGCGGCCGTCAGGCTCATGAGGCATAGGAATGCCGCGATCCAGGTGTTGTTCGCTAGCTCCGCTGCCGAAGCCACGCAATTGCCAAGCGCGATAACCACGACTCGAAGAATTCTATGAGCGAGCAAAAGTGTCTGCCCTTTGAGTTAGACTTAGCGAATTCGAAAATTTCCAGATTGCGTATGGCAGCTCCCGCTGCGCCTGCGACGCTTAGAGCCAGTCCCGAGATCGATTGCGGAGAAGGTAGCATCGTGCCACAGCTCTGCGTTCATCCATACCGGCTCACTCTTGCACGATTCAGGCCTCCAGTCTGTGGGAGACTCACAAAAGCAGGCCTACAACCCCCGTTTGCCGCCTGACTACAAGTCGGTCGCCACACGGGTGATTGTGCCGATTCGATTTTCGCTGGGGGAGCCACACGCAGGTTCGTCGGCTCTACCTCTGAAGTACTACTCGCAACGTCCGCGCTCGCTCTTACGATGCCTCCTCTCCTCCTTCAAGCAGGTCACCAACCCGCTTGCGAACCCACTCACTGCAGTTCTCAGTTACCGATGGAATCCATATTGGAGAGGATTCGCGGGCCGCTACAGCGAGCCCTAAAGGTGAGTTCCTATTTTCTTGACGCGTTCGATTGTGCCGCCAGTACGTGCAGCGGCGACTGAGTGAACAAGCCTGGGGCGACGAGCGGCGAGTGAGAGTCTCACCGCTCGTCGCCGTATTCCCGATCGGTCGCCGCCGCCATAGCCAGTCCCAAATCCTGCCTTCATCGTGACCTGAGTCAACAACTGTGAAACTCGACGGGAATATCGCTTTGGCGTAGCAACTTCTCGAGCACATAGGACTGCTCCCCGCGATACCCCGCGAGCACATCCAGGATGTCGTCGCCGGACTGTCCGCCGAGCAAGGTGAGCAACCGAGGCACGTGGAGCGGCGCGATCTTCTGGAACCACTCGTACTCACCGTCCTCGGTCAGGTGGGGATCACGGCGTCGCCGCATCGAGCACCTCATCGAGTAGCCGCCGAATGACTTTATGGCTGGTCGCCGTGATCCCCACCTTCGCGCCCGATTTCACCAAAGCGCAGATCATACGTGCACCGATATGCGTCTTCCCGGTCCCTGGCGGCCCCTGCACCGGAAACACGCCGGCCCGCAACTTGGGCGCGATACGCACCGCCGCCGCCAGCGCCGTCTCGCCGGGCAACCGGATCGCTTCACCGGCCAGCCGCGGCGGCGCCCGCAACAGAAGGTCACGCGCCGCTTCGTACTGCCCCTCGCCTGCGAGCCCGCACCGGGCGACAAAATCCCCCAACCGCGCGAGCGACTCTGCCTGCTCCTTCGTACCGATCACGTCGTGTGCGAACATGGCATCGGGATTCACATCCGAGCTGTCGCCCCGCTTCTTGATATCGACGACCCGCTCGTCCAGCGAAATGCGCTCAACCGCGCCCAACTTCTCGCCACCTTGGCGATTCGAGGGCGGATCTCGAAAATTTCGACGCTTTGCCCTGTAACGCGGAAGCCAAGATCCAACTTCGGCCGGATGTGCGGCGGCGGCCGACGCCGTTGCATGAAGGCATCCATCGCCTTGCGTACTCGCGCCAGCTCAATCTCAGCGAGCGCCACGGTCGCTACGCCACTTTCTGCAAGTTCACCGTATGGGCCTCGAGGCTCACTTTGAGACATTTTCTGACGGCGTCGAAAATTGCCGCCAGGTTATCCATGCTTGGATTGCCTTTTGGTGACAGCATCCGATGAAGACTCTTGCTCGGCATGGCCGTCGTCTTGGCGAGTCGTTCAAAGCCCAGGGTCGCATTCACGAGATCGCGCAGAATGAGACGTGCCATCTCCGGTTCGCCACTGAGAAACAGCGTTGCCGCCTCGTCCAGGAGCGCCTTAGCGAACGCAGGATCACGCTCGACCCGAGCAACAACGGTCTTCTTGAAATCGCGAGTGAGCGCCAAGGACTTTACCTCTTTCGCCTCTTTGCATTGCGGTCGACCGGCGGCGGCGGCTTTCGGGCCGTGTTCATCGCCTTCGGCGCGCTGACCGTAGCGGGCAGTTGCCAATGCGCAGTACCCGATCATGAACGTGGTCGCCAACAAGGTCATACAGAAATACCACCGCGACGTGCGAGCAATTTCCCGTGATGGTAGAGTGCTTCGAGGAAGCTGGCCAGAAGGCTTGCAGCATCACGCCTGATCGCAAGCACATCATGACGAGGGGACCGGCTCAAAGGGAAGTTTCATATGAAAATCATTTTACAAGTGTTCCTCTTTGCGCTGGGCTCTGTTGCCGTTGCGGCGGCCGATGAGCCGATCAGCGACGCGACCGCGGCCAAACTCATGGCCAAATATAACTGCCAGTCATGTCACTCGATGGACAAGTCATCACTGCCGGCTCCCGCATTGCGCGATATCGCCAAGAGGTACGCGAGCGATCCACAGGCCATTGGTGACCTCGAGCAAAGCGTCCTAAACGGCAGCAGTGGGGCATGGGGCGCTGGTACAATGCCGCCGAATAATGTTCCGGATAAAGACCTCAGAGCGCTCATCAATTGGATTTTGCAGCTGATGTGATTCGAGCGTCGCAGGGAGAAGCGCCGATGTACTGAGATTCAAAGGTGCGGTTGATGAGATCAACGTTGCAGCAAGAATTTCCTCGCCTGGAGACAGGCGATACCGAACCACCTGGCCCTCGGAACATGACGCCGGGGCCTATTCCCCCTGATCCAATCTACTGATCAAAGCATCAGTTTCCAATCAAGTCGCCAGTCTCATCGTCAAGGAGCTCTGACGCCCGGTACCTGCCCGACGGGTGGCGCACAACCGACTGCTGCCCAGGCACTTTCAGTTTGCCGGAATTCTCTCCGCGCATTGGACTAAGCGGGAGTTATTAACTTGGGACTAAGACAGCGCTCTGGACTTACCACCGCTGTTCTGGCTCCGATCCAGCGACCGTAGCGCTACAGCTTCGGTAATGTGTTTCGCTTCGATCTGCGACTGGCCATTCATATCGGCGATAGTGCGCGCCACCTTCAATACACGGTGGTATCCGCGCGCCGACAAGCCGAGGTGCTGCATGGCGCGTTCCAGTACGCCCAGGCCGTCGGCGTTTGGGGTGCAGTAACGCTCGACAGCCGCATTGTTCAGAAGGGCGTTGCAGGCCCCCTGCCGGTGAATCTGCAACTCTCGCGTCTGCATGACGCGAGCAGCAACCACCGTGCTGGCTTCGCCACCGTCATTCGACCCGCGCAGACTTCTGAACTCCACGCGCGGAACGTGCACGTGCAGGTCCAGACGATCGAGCAGCGGACCCGAAATGCGGGTGCGATAACGTTGCACTTGATCGGCGGTGCAGTGACAGCTATCGATCGGGTCGCCGAGATAACCACAAGGACAAGGGTTCATTGCCGCGATCAACTGGAAGCGCGCTGGAAATTCTGCCTGAAGGGCCGCACGCGAAATCGTAATCGCGCCGGCTTCCAACGGTTCGCGGAGCACTTCCAACACGTACCTCTCGAATTCCGGCAGTTCATCGAGAAACAGCACGCCGTTGTGGGCAAGGGAAATCTCTCCGGGCCGCGGGTGGACACCTCCGCCGACGAGGGCCGCGGCCGACGCCGTGTGATGCGGACTGCGAAATGGCCGAGCGCGCCACTCGCTCGGCTTCAGCGGACGGCCGGCAATCGAGCGGAGGGCCGCCACCTCCATAGCTTCCGCGTCGCTCATCGGTGGCAGGATGCCGGGCAGCCGCTGCGCTAGCATGCTCTTTCCCGCCCCCGGCGAGCCTATCAACAACAGGCTGTGCTGACCCGCGGCTGCGATTTCCAACGCGCGTCGAGCATGCGACTGGCCGCGCACGTCACACAAATCCAGCAGCACTGTCGGTGTTCCGGACGGCGACTCGGCTCGATAAAATCCCAGGCGACCGGAGCCCGCGAAATGAGCGCAAACTTGCAGAATGTCTCGCGCCGCGATCACCTGACAATCCTTGACCAAGGCGGCCTCGGGAGCGTTGGTGTGGGGCACGATCACGGGGTGCCGAGCGACGGAAGTGGCGAGGGCCGCCGGCAGCACCCCCTTCATCGACCGCAACTCGCCGCTCAACGATAGCTCGCCGTAGAGTTCAGATCCTTGTAGCTCGGAACGGACGTCCGTCAGTTGACCGGAGGCACTGAGGATACCGATGGCAATGGGGAAGTCGAAGCGGCCGCCCTCCTTGGGCAGATCGGCGGGCGCCAAGTTGACAGTAAGGCGCCCCGACGGGAATTCAAAATCGGAGTTGATGATGGCCGCCCGCACACGATCCTTGCTCTCCTTCACCACGGCTTCGGGCAAACCGACGATGCTGAAGGTTGGAAGTCCGGGGCCGATGTCCACTTCGACTCGAACCTGAGGCGCATCGATTCCGCGCTGTGCTCGGCTGAGTACTGTGGCGATGGCCATCCCTTGCCTCTTGAGATCTGATTGGTTGAGTGTGTTTTATCGGGCCATGCGCCGCAACATCCTCGGAGAGAAACTATTGAAACACCGTCATTTCTCGAAAGAGCAGTCTAAAGGCTGCAACACGGGTTCGAATCCCGTAGGGAGCGCCAATGATCAATCACTTACAGCCACACCCGCGGTTGTGTCCGCTTTATGTCCACTATTTTTGGACCTGTGAGCGAATGCGGACGCGATGGAGTTGCCCGCGACCTCTCCGACGGTATTCGCGGTGTGACCCCCCTCGGGGCGTACTGGCCAGCCCTAGTCCGGAATAAAGTCCAGCCCGAGTTTCTTCCCGACCTTGCGGACACGATCATCGAGGCTGAGGAGCGTCAATCCCACGATCGCTGTCCGGGCCACCAGCGCCGACGCGAGATGGATCGCATCCAGCGTGCGAATCGGTTCGCCAGGAAACGGCTGCCGAGCGCGCTCCACAATCTCCGGCGCGACGCGCAGGATCTGCCAGTGAGATGCCGCCGCCGTCAGGTGCGCGCGTCGATCAGCCGCCTCCGCCTCTGTCAGTTCACCAAGTGCCGCCGCTCGAAGTATTACGCGATCACACTCGATGAGAGTCAAATCCGAGGCAACGATGATTTCCGCAGCGGCAAGTGATCGACGCACATCGGTCGCCGAGTTTTCATCCAGGAGCCAAGCAAGCACTGCGCTCGACTCGGCGTACAAGTTCACCGCGAGCCGCGCTCTTCGTCGAGAAGCTCAGCGGCGCTGCGCTGGCCGCGGCGTGCGCGCGGCAGCGCCACGTACACACTGGCATCGCCCGGAGAACCGAGAGTCAGTAGGCCTCGCCTCGCGAGCCCCAGCAGGCCGGCCGGCACCGAGGCATCGGTCAGCCCGCGCCCGGGCGGTGAGAATTCAGCAATTACCTCTCCCCGATCCGTCACCAGCACACTCTCGCCCGAGCGCACTTGGCGAAGGTATTCGCTCAATCGGTTTTTCAGCTCGCGGATGCCTACCGTCTTCATGCATCAAATGTAGCCTCATGAGGCTACAATGTCAAACAGATGCGTGCTGGAAGCGCCTACCGGCTGACCGGAAAAAGGGCTCAAGGGCCCTATAACAGACGGTGGCGACTGGCAGCAGCGGGGGGTCGAGACCGGTAATTCAATCGATGTCGGCAGTGCGCCGCCAGTACTCACCTGGACGAACAATCGGAATTGCCCGAATTGTCTGCATATCGAGAAGATCGCGATCGACGCTGATCAGTAGCGCGCATTCGGCCCAACAGAGGCACAATGAGCCACGCTTGCACGAAGTCGCAGGCGATGGTCTTCGCCGACTATCCGGACAATCCGCACATTTATTGCTAGGTGGTGGGCAGCAAGGCTTCGAACCCTGCCTGAGTGAAGTGCCGGTCCGAGGTCAACGCCTGGACTAATCAAGGATGAGAGTTCGACGAGAGGAACAGTCGGTTTGGATTTCGGTGAGGCTGTAACACGGGTTCGAATTCTGTAGGGAGCGCCATATAATCAATAGCTTACGCCATAGTGCCCGGCACGCGTGATTGCTCCGGCATCATGGGCGATTCTTGCCGAGGGTCTTCCGTCAATTGACTTCGACCTTAGGACGAGGATCTCCGAGCTTGGGAAAAGTCGCGTGTCCCCACACTTGGCGCTCGCGAATGAACGGCAGCGGTTGCTGCGGGTGCGGGGACTCGAATTCCCGCGCGAGGCGGTGGCCATCGAAAACGGCGTTGAGTGCGTGCCGGGGCGCGTGACAGTCGCCGATGCGGTAGACCGCCTGGATCTCGTTCGCCTGCCACTCGGATTGCCGCCGCTTCAGTTCGGCGTATAGCTCGCCGTTCGGCACGCGCGAGGTCACGAGCACGAGCGCGTCGCAGGCGACGTCAATCAGGGCGGTTCCCGGCCGCCTGCCCCAGTGCCCATCCTCGAGTTCGTAGAGACCGGCGGTATCGCGGTAAAGGTAAAAGAGCGACAAATGTCCCGGTGCGAAACTCTGCGCCCAGTAATTGGTCATGACCCGGACGTTGCGCTCGTAGAGCATGCGCTTGTTGTTCGGCAACTCCATCGTGAAGCGGGAGAACTCCGCAACATTGTTCATGTTGGTCACGAGCGTGACGCGCTTGCCTCGTTCAGCGAGGATCTCCGCCATCGAAACGCCGGTGAGGTAGCCATCACCGTCGAGCACCACCGCATCGTTTCCAGGGATTGTCTTGCCGGCCATCACCTGCTCGGGCGTTAGTACCTCCGGCCTCGATGCATCCACGCCCTCGATAGGCCGGTGCCCTTCGGCGCCGAGGCCGTCGGTGGCCCAGTGCGCGCCCGTGGCAATGACGACTTTGTCTGCGCCGTAACTCAGCACGTCGTCCGCGCTCATCCGGGCAATGCCCAGGTGGACCTCGACATTTTTCAGCTTCACGAGCTGCGCCTGCCGATAGCTGATTACCCGTCCGTACTCTGCGCAACGAGGATAGCGCGCGACATCCCGCCAATGTCCGCCAAGTTCCGGCACGGCGTCGCGCAGGTGCACGGTATAGCCGCGCTTGCCAAGAACCATCGCACACTCCATGCCGGCCGGCCCCGCCCCGACGACGAGCACTGAACAAGGATTCGGGGCTCGGTCGAACTTTTCCGGATGCCAGCCGCGCCGGTATTCCTCTCCGGCAGTTGCATTCTGTGTGCACGACAGTAGCGCCTGCTGCTGCATGCGCGAGACGCACATGTTGCAGCCAATGCACTCGCGGATATCGTCGAGACGATTCTCCGCGATTTTCGTCGGCAGGAAAGGATCAGCGATGCTCGGTCGGGCAGCGCCGATGATGTCGCATTGCCCGCTGCTCAGCGCCGCGATCATGTCGTCGGGGCTCGTGAAGCGGCCATTGCTGACGACCGGAACCTTCGGACCGACGATGCCCTTCACGTGCGACACGAACGGCCGCATCCAGTTTACCTTGCGGAATCGAGAGCTGCCCGCGTCCTCGCCCCATTCCTCGTAGTCGCCGATCTTGACCGACCAGAGGTCGCAGACTCCCTCGGCGTGCATGAGCTCGACGAACCTCAATCCCTCCTCGTAGTGCTTGATCCGAATCTCGCCATTGATGGTGTCCGTCTCGAAGCGCGTGGTCACTGCCAGGCGGTCGCCGACCGCGCGTTTGAGCGCGGCCATGATCTCGATGTAAAAGCGGGCGCGGTTCTCGAGCGAGCCGCCATAGCGATCGGTTCGCCGATTGTAACGCCGCTCCAGGAACTGCAGCGGCAGCGTAGTGTCCGAGCCGCTCACCTCGACGATATCGAATCCGGCGTCCTGCGCGCGTTTGGCGGCGAGCACGTACATGTTGATGATGGCCTTGATGTCGTCCTCGTCCGACATCGCGTCGTACACATTGCGTTCAGGGAACACGTTTGACGGCAGACCGCTCACGCCGTGTGGAACCTCGCGCGACTCGAGATTCGGCGAGTGCGAGCCGTTGTACCAAAGCTGCACTCCCGCAAGCGATCGGTGTCGGTGCACCTCGTCGCACATGTGACCGAGGTTGATGACGTCACCCCCATCCCACAGGCGCGCCGAATGCCACGGATACTCGTCCGTCTCGGGGTGAATCGAGCAGAATTCCGTACACACCACGGCCCACCCGCCCTCGGCCTTCATGCCGCGAAAACCCGCCTGCGTTCCCGGCCTTTCGGACCCGAAACCCGTGCAATGAGAGGTCTGCCAGAAGCGATTGCGCATCGTCTTTGGCCCAAACGAGATCGGCTGGAATAGGAGCTGGTACTTTGGGTTTGTCGCCATCTTGCCCTCCATTATTTTTCGTCGCCGCAACCGGCGTGCTCCGAGACTGGGGTCTGCGGCGCGCCCCGCATCCCATGCTAGCAAATAAGCCTCTCTTCCAGAGAGCGTGCGTTCTCGGGGATATGCGCCGCACAACAGCAAACCAACCGCGGACGGCGATTCTGTGGTAAGTGGGACTGGCGATTCAGTCCTACGAATAACGCTGAAGCGGCGAGCAGGCACAGCGGCCTGGTGCTTTTGACACACAATGGAGAGATAGACATGCCTGGGTTACTGCCACACCCCGATCCGGACGGATTGTTGGAGTATTCGGTCGTCTACACCGACCGGTCACTCAATCACATGTCAAAGCGCTTTTGCGGTGTGATGATGGATATTTCCAGGATCGTCAAAAGCGTCTATCGGGCGCACGCGGCGGTCATCGTCCCCGGGAGCGGGACCTTTGGCATGGAGGCCGTGGCCCGGCAGTTTGCGGCCCATCAGAATTGCCTAATTCTGCGCAACGGCTGGTTCAGCTTCCGCTGGTCACAAATCTTAGAAATGGGCCAGATCGCCTCGGGCATCAGAGTGCTGACTGCACAGCGATCGGTCGCTGCACCGCAGGCACCATTTGCGCCGGCGCCTATTGATGAGGTCATCCAAGCGATCAAGACCGAGCGCCCCGCAGTTGTATTTGCGCCGCACGTTGAAACCTCGGCCGGCATCATCCTACCCGATGAGTACCTGCGCACAGTGGGTAGCGCGGTTCGGGAGGTTGGGGGACTCTTCATACTGGATTGCATCGCCTCGGGCACGATATGGGTCGACATGCAAGCCAATAACGTCGACGTGCTGATCTCCGCGCCCCAAAAGGGATGGACCGGTCCGCCATGCTGCGGGATCGTCGCGCTCGGCGAGCGGGCACGGGCTCGCATCGAGCAAACGACAAGCACGAGCTTTGCCTGTGATCTGCGGAAGTGGCTCCAGATCATGGAATCCTACGAAAAGGGTGGCTTTGCGTATCACGCCACGATGCCGACCGATTCTTTGGCAGTGCTGCGGGATGTGATGCTAGAGACCGAGCGGTTTGGATTTGCCAGGGCGTGTGAGCAGGCGCGGCTGCTCGGTGCCGAGGCGCGCGCCCTGCTTGCAGAATCGGGCTTCAAGAGCGTCGCCGCGCAGGGGTTCGAAGCGCCCGGCGTGGTCGTGAGTTACACGATCGATCCAGACATCCAATCCGGAAAAGCGTTTAGCGACATCGGATTGCAGATTGCGGCCGGTGTGCCACTGCAATGCGGCGAGGGGAATGATTTCCGCACGTTCCGCATCGGGCTGTTTGGCCTGGATAAGCTTGCGAACCGCACGAGGACTATCGAAGCTCTCGAGTTTGCGTTACGCAAACTCAGTTGACGAACCCCGTCGATCTGCTAGCTCTAGCTCTGAGGCCAATTTGGCAGCCGTCGCTCATGTCGAATCTCATTAATAGGGAGACTGTCGCGAGCCATCCGACTAACGTAGTAACTTTTTGATTGGCAACATCAGCTGACGTGCAGCACGCGGCCAGCGGGGTACAGCGATTGATTGCGAGTGTCACAACCGATTTCACGCCGGTCGCAATCGACTAAATTGGCGATATATATTCTGTCACGATAAGGTAGCTGCACATGCTAAGCGACGAACAGACTAGAAATTCAAATAAGGTGGATTTGCTGTCGCTCATCTCGCGTGCCTCTTTAACGTGCGTGACACTAGATGTCGCGCACTATGATCGACAAACGGTGCCGCATAGATCCCCTCATTTCGTGCAATAACATACGGTTGAAACAGGGTGTGTTTCCCGAGAGATACGTGTCTCACACAATCCACTGAATTTACGGATGCTTCTATTCCTCGAACAACATCACAATGACCCGAGAACTATCCCGGATCGACGACTCGGACCACCATCACATGAAACGCTTGCAGGTTTGCAGTGAAACTCTGGCCTTCCCCTGTGGGAAATACGCATTGCGAGATCATGCGAATTCGACATAATACGTCCGGAAACCTCGGCGACGTGTCGTTTTCTTTCGAGGTGAATTGCCAGTTGCGGCTCGAGGCGGGGCGGTCGGTCTTCATACGACTGAGACCAGGAGTGATTCCCATTAATGCTGTCATAGGAGTGTGATAAATGAATGCCCAAATGAAACTTTCATTAGATGAAGCCGAGATCAAGAACCTGCTCGATGATTGGATCCGGGCGCGGCGCAGCGTCTGGGAAGCGCTTTTTGGCCTGGTCAATGCCAATACTCCCGCTCCGTGGAAGGAAATTGTGGAGCGCTCAACGGTACTGTATGAGCAGATGGTGGGATCAGTGCTGGAAGCACAGGCCGCAACCCTGACGACGGCACTGCGGGCCTTTGGTCCGGCGAATAGTATGCTCGTAGCCGCGTGGGATGAAGGAATGCGCGCCACAACTGGGACCGCCGCAGAGACCCAACGGAAGGAACTCGTAGAACAAAGACCAACCACAACGGAGAAGAAATCGCAGGTGCCGAGCAAAGCGGCCTAGAACCCAAAGTACTGCGCTCCGCTGACGACCTCACGTGCGGCATCAAGAACCGCTCTGAGGTCGCCAGATGGAAATCTCACAAACTCTGCACCTCGCGCGCCAGCATGCCGGAGCGCGATGGTTGCGGCTTAACTCCGCCGTCAGGGTTGTTTCATGCCGCGGCGCCGCGGGAAAGCAACGATCTCGGCGGAGCCATTATGGGTGTTCGCTGTCGGTGCAACTGAGTTGGCATTTGCCGCCGGGATCACACGGATTACCTTACTGCCCGGCGTCGCAATGACATCCCCGTTCGGCTCTCTGGTCTCGGCGACGGGCCACATCAGTGCCCATCCTATCGTCATCAAACTGCTGAACCACTGCGAAGCAAGGCACGCACTTTGGAGTGCAATCACAGAGGGCGCGTAAAACCACATCACGTACGGCGGTACGAGTGTCTCTCTCGGTACCGGCTCGCTCGCCAAACACTGTGTATCCACTGACCTCGCCACCTGCACAACCTCCATATGGTTGGACCGGCAACCTTGCCTCGCGTTTAACGCCTGCAATCGCGAGAACGGCATTTAGATTCGGACAGTTAGCGCTTAATTGACAGGAACAAAGTCTAGTTTTGTTCCTAACAGATTGTTTATTTTATTAGAGTAACGCATTTTACCTACAATTCGCAACGCCGCTGCATTTACTGCATTGCCGCATTGAATAAGGCCGGCTGACCCGAATCTTGACGGTACCCCTAGTAGCGCCGTGCAAACGCGAGCGAATCGGCCGAAAAACGAGGAGGCCGACTGGCGCACCACAACAAAGAGCGGGCCTCTTCCGCGTAGAAGTTGTACCAGAACCACTTTAGGCTGCCTGTACTTCATAAGCCCAGACGCGGAAGCCTTCGAGCGCGTTCGGGCCGAAGGTCATGCTGATGGCGACGTCGGCAGCATCGCGACCTCGCGCGATCAGCACACGGCCAACGCGCGGCGCGTTGTTGCGCGCGTCGAACGTGTACCACGCTCCCCCGATATACGCTTCAAACCAACCGGCAAAATCCATCGGCGCATCGACGGGAGGAATACCGATATCACCAAGATAGCCGGTGCAATAACGAGCAGGAATATTCAGACATCGACATAGCGCGATCGCCAAATGCGCGTAGTCCCGGCAAACGCCTTGTCGTTCGTGGAACGTTTCTGAGGCAGTTCTGGTTGGGCGCGCGAACTGATAACCGAATGTAATGTGCCGATTGACGAAGTTGCAGATCGCCTGCACGCGTGACCAACCCGGCACAGTGTTGCCAAACAAATTCCATGCGACAGCGGACAGGTGCTCGGTATCGCAGTAACGGCTGCCGAGCAGATAGACTAGTGTTTCTTCCGGTAAGGACTCCACAGGGTGCTGTTGCGCATTCGGCATGACCGGTTCAAGTAGCCCGCGATCATTGATAACGGCGTCGGCAGTGATGCGCATGCGCCCCGCAGGAGCAACGAGACGGGTGCACAAGTTTCCAAAACCGTCACGGTACAACACCAATGGGACCCAGGGATCAGTGAGCATGTTATCCGCACGAATCAGATCAGCCGCCCGTGTGTGGTGGATATTCAAATTCAGAATCATCGGAGTCGCTTGTGGACACCGATAGATCAATTCGTAGCCAAGACGAATTTGCACTTTGAAATCTCCGCGCTGGCAAGACGACCCACCCTGGCATCTCAAAAGAGCGGCCCTAGGCGTGCGCTCATTGGACATTCGAATATCGCCGGGCCAGAATATACCGTTACTCGATCAACGCGTCGCGCGCGCATGCAAGCGCGCACGCTGCCCACTTCCAGTACGGCTCGTAAGCACCGATGACGAGACGGGGGGCCTTTCGCAGAGAGAAGCAAGATATCGCCAACGACGACCCCTGTTATACAAACTCCGGCATGTCAGGGACGCCAATGTCCATGGAGCCACGAGGCAAAACCGTGCATGGCGATAAGGATCGTGTTGCCGCTGTTGTGCCTTGCGCACGTGCGGCTCCCTGCGAATCCGATCGTGATATGCGCGAAACACCTGCCGTTCTCGCGCCCACGATCGACCCTTTTTCCGCTCCACCCGAAAGGCAGCGGGCTTATCGGGTACCAGCAATGATTGAGCGTCGTGCACTGAATTCGGGATTCACAGCGACGGCTCGCACGGCTGCGGAGCCGGGACGGGGGACGATGTTGGGGGTGGGAGCACCGGCACGGCGGGTAAGCGTCGGAACACAGCGCGGACACCCTCGCTCCACTCTTTGCTCAGAGCACTGAAGTAAGGGTCGCCCTGCTCGAAGCGGTGGCGAACATTGAGCTTCAGACTGTCTCGTTCGCAGCACACCAGATCGATGGGCATGCCGACCGAGAGATTGCTGCGCATGGTGGAGTCGAACGAGACCAGGACGCATTTCATTGCGTCGCTAAGGTTGGTCGAAGGGGTAATGACGCGATCGATGATGGGCTTTCCGTACTTCGCTTCACCCGTCTGAAAGAAAGGGGTATCGGCACCTGCCTCGATGAAGTTGCCCTCTGCAAACGTCCGGAACAAGCGCAGCGGTTCGCCGCTTATCTGGCCGCCGATGATGAACGAAGCGTTGAACGGACTGGCACTACTCGCCAGATACTTGCCGTCGCGGCGCTCGATATCCCGCACTGCATCCGATACGATGACGGTGACGTCGAACATCGTGCGAGCGTTCCAGACGCTGATGACATCGTTCTCCTGAGCTTCCCCACGTTGCTTCAGCAGAGTGATCACGGCCTGCGTCCCGGCGAGGTTCCCCGAGCTCAGCAGGACAATCACCCGATCACCCGGGCGCTCGAACACGGTCATCTTGCAGAACGTCGCGAAGTTATCGACCCCGGCATGCGTGCGAGAGTCCGACGCGAGCACGATGCCGTCATTCAGAAGGACGCCTACGCAGTAGGTCATGCGCCGCTTTCCTCGGCGGACCCCAGGCGGTACTCAATCGCCCGCATGAACGCCAATGCATGCTCTTGACGGCAACGAATGAGCCGACGTTGCGTCGTCAGCGCGAGAGCCATCCGCATCGCGCCCTTCATTGGGTGCCTGGGCGCCGAAACCCATCACCGTCAACCATCGACCGCGGCAGTTCATCGCCCGACCCTGCAACCGCGACGGCGTCATCAATCCTGCGAATTCTCTCGAGCGTAGCCTTCGCGAGACGCAATGCGTGGCGATGCTTGGCGGTGTCGTAGCCCTTGAATGAGTAGACGATAACGTTTGCCATTAGCGCGCCCCTTGATCCAGCGATCTCGGTAACAGGAAACAACCCGCCGAAGCTGGGCATCCGGGACTCACGGGCATGTTTCAACGAACTTTCCACTGGCATTGTACTCGGATGTCCTGGAATAGCCCGTGTCCGGTGTAGATTCGTCCTAACGCTCTCCATGACCAAGGGACGCCAGTCAACACGATGGGACATGAATGGTCCGCCTGGACCGACATGGAGATAGAGCGCGCGATCCGCAGCGGCGTCATGAGGAAGGTTGCACATCGCGCAAGCGGGCTTGCCCGCGGCCCGATTGGAATTCGTCGCCTTGGCGACACCAAGGTCGAGCATCTCGGTCGCTTGGTACTGCGAAATTTACGCACGATCGGGACGATACAACTCCTGGCTAACGACAAGGTGCGCAGCGGCCACATCGAGGCCGAGAATGTCGATATCGCTTCGGCGGATGCGCGGGGCTACACAGAACGCCCCAAGGGCTACGGCGTGGAGGTCATTCCAGGCGCCTTCGTGCTCTGGGATCAGCAGGCGGACCGGGGTGTCACGATCACGGCGGACCTTAAGGGTTTGGATTGCCAGATGCGGCGGGGTTTGCCGTGCCGCGGACTCGGCCGAGATAGTGAGACCAGTTGAGGAAAGCAAGGACGTAGCTATAATGACTGGCGCAATATCACTTCTCAGATGGTACGGGGCTAACGTCGGCTCGCCACTTGCCAGGAAGACCACTAAATCCACATTCACGGCTTTGACTGTGATATAGACGCTCACTCGCGCCGATTCAATGTCTCGCTCGGTTCAAGCGGGGATTGCCATACGAAAATGCATCTGACAACCTTTGCCATAGAGGCCCTGGTCGACTTCCGTACCGTTGGTGCAGTTGCTCCCAGCTCTCGTTACCTCACTCAGGCCATGCTCGGACCACTTTCCCTGGAAAGGGCGCGTGTTGTTGTTGAAGTTGGCCCGGGTACAGGGGCCATGACGCAAGCATTGCTTAACCTGATTCCATTTGACGCTACTCTGCTTGCCTTCGAAATCAATTCCCGTTTTTCCACATACCTGAAGTCACATATCTCCGACCCCCGCTTGGTTGTTATCAATGCCAGCGCAGAGACGCTCCAAAAGGAAATACACGGTCGGGGGTACGAGTGTGTCGATGCAGTAGTCTCCTCGCTGGCCTTGGGGCTTATGCCCGACCCGAAGAGGCGAACCTTTCTGGGCGAACTCGGGGGTCTTCTCGGCGAAGCAGGCGTCTTTACCCAGTATCAATATTTCCACCGTTTACAAATGAAGAACGGGCAGGTTAGGAAGTTCCATCTCGCGCATCTCCTGCAGGCGTATTTCAGCTCTGTGCAGCAGAGGATCATCTGGCGCAATCTGCCTCCAGCGTTTGTTTTTGCGTGCCGTGGACCGTTGTCATCTCGAAGATGAACTTCTTCTCTCGCTCACACTTAAAGGACCTGCGCGGCTACCAATTATTGTTTTCTACGCATGCTGAAGGGAATGCCATGGCCACGGTCAGCGTGTTCGGGGCACCGGCTTCCTCGGTCGACGCCTCGTGCGGCGCCTCGCTTCCGAGGGAACGACTGTACGCGTCTAATCGATTACTTGCGATGCACCCACAATCACCGAGCGCGGTTTGCCGTCATCCAGCACCCGGAATGGACCACTCTCCTAGAACATGCGGGCGTCGCAACTGCCGCAGCAAGCTACTTCGCGGTGATAGAGGCCTTGCCGATAAAGGTGGTCGCCGCCGGGTCCGGATGCTTGCTGTTCAGTTTGATGTTCAGACGCAACTCGTTCTGCGAGTCGGCGTTGAGGATCGCCTCCTCATAGGTAATGACGTCATTGTCATACAGCTCGAACAGTGACCAATCGAAGGTGCGCATGCCGAGTTCCCGCGACTTGCCCATGATCTCCTTCAACTCGTGAAATTCGCCCTTCAGAAGTTTGTCCGCGACGATCGGCGTATTGAGCAAAATTTCGATGGCGGCTATGCGCCCCTTTCCGTCCGCCGTGCGCACCAGGCGCTGCGAAATGATGGCTTTCAGATTGCTGGACAAATCCATCAGCAATTGAGCGCGGCGTGGATCCGGGAAGAAATTGACGATGCGGTCGAGCGTCTGGCTGGCGCTGTTGGAATGCAAAGTACTCAGGCACAGGTGCCCGGTCTCCGCGAATGTGATCGCAAGCTCCATGGTTTCGGCGTCCCGGATTTCCCCGATCAAGATGACATCAGGAGCTTGGCGAAATGTGTTTTTGAGCGCGCGGCGCCAGGTATGCGTGTCGATGCCGACGTCGCGATGCGTGACCAGCGACTTCTGCGATTGATGCACGAATTCGACCGGATCTTCGACGGTGATGATGTGGCCCGCCGAGGAGCGGTTGCGGTGATCGATCATGGCCGCAAGCGATGTTGACTTGCCGCAGCCGGTGGCGCCGACCATGAGCACCATGCCTCGTTTGGTCATCACAACGTCCTTGAATGTCTCGGGAAGTCCGAACTGTTCGATGGTCGGAATCTCCGTAGGAATGGTTCTGATGACCATGCCGACGTTGTGCTGCTGTACGAACACATTGACGCGATAGCGCGCCACACCGGGTATCTCGATGGCGAAATTGCATTCGAGTTCTTTGGCAAACTCCTCGCATTGACTCTCGTTCATGATCGAGTGCGCCAATTCCCGCGTAATTTCTGCGCTTAGCTTTTGTGTGGCAAGTGGGTGCATATTGCCCTGGGATTTCATGCTCGGCGGAAAATCCTTCGAAATGAAAAGATCCGAGCCGCCCGCCCGAGTCATCGCAGTGAGCAGCTTGGTCATATAAGTCTTGGCTTGTTCTTCACTCAGCGTCGCCATTTCGCATCCTTAACATAAGCTGCCCGCCGGTGAATATATCCGCGCAGCTCTTGGCTGTCCGCGACAGAGTTAACAAGTCTCGGTGCGCATCGTCACTTCAGGCTCTGCAAAACCTCTCCTGGCGGCTACGCCGCGAGCCGCATGGCGGGGTCTGCCCCTTGGCTGGTTGTTTGCAGCACCGACCAGGTTTAGCGAACAGTCACATCTTGCACTAACATGACCTCACAGGAACCTGCGCCTGTGTCAGTGCGCACTAGGGAAGTCTTGACCCATCGGCCATCGTCGCGAACGGCGTCGACCAGTGCCCCATCGAGCGTCACGACCTGGCCGCGGCGTAAGTGAGACAGTTGCGCGGCAATCAACGGGTTGTCGGGAATGACATGCGTGTTGGCGCTATGCAGAATGATCTGTTCTCGGTCAATCACGGGCGAGGCACGCCAATAATAAAAGCGATTGGATTGCGAGATATCGACCGTGCTCAGAACGCGATTATCCGACATCGGTCCCCAGCCTAGCGCCAGATCCTCTGGGACGAGCGAGGCCAAAGCGTCGAAGTGATAGCGTTCGACCGATAGAATTCTTGCGGTGATGTGGTAGTGGGCACGCTCGGTAAGCGTCCAGCGCGATACTTGCCGCTTTGCATCGACGGTTTCGTCGATCTGCCGCGGCTCATCTGGCGCGAGTATGCCATCCGGCGGGTGAACTGGCCTGTCGATGAACCATTGCCAGGCTCCCCATCCGATATAGGCGATGACACACAGTGTAACAACAGGATGCCGCCACATGGCTCTCAGTGTGACGGGATACATCGCCTGATTCCGTGATCTCCGTTACACAGCCCAGGACAATCGCTCGTTCTGCGTCCGAAGGCGGTAGGGGCGACTCAGATAATGACCTAAAGCTTCAGCGCCAAAGTCAAGCCGTCGCCAATGGGAACCATTGAGACTTCAACTCGGCTGTCGTCGTGGATTTTATGGTTGATGGCGCGGATTGCGACCGTGTCGACTGTCTGGTCCGTCGAATCGATGACCTTGCCTTGCCAGAGCACGTTATCGATGGCGATCAGGCCGCCGCGCCGCACCAGTTGGAGAGCATATTCGTAATACGCGTCATAATTGGCTTTGTCGGCGTCGATGAAAGCGAAATCGAACGTATTGCTTTCACTTGCTGCAACGAGGGCCTTGAGGCTTTCGGTTGCAGGTTGAAGCCGCAGGTCTATACGGTCTGCGACACCAGCCTTGGCCCAATGTCGACGGGCAATGGCGGTAAACTCTTCACTGACATCGAGGGCGACCACCTTTCCTTTAGGACCGAGCGCTTTTGCGACAACCATCGCGCTGTAGCCCGTGAACACGCCGACCTCCAAGGTCTTGCGCGCGCCAAGGAGGCACACCAAAAGAGCCATTAGTTGCCCTTGTTCGGGAGAGATTTGCATGCCTGCCCAAGGATGCTTAGCAGTCTCTTCCCGCAGCGCTGCAAGATCGGCGTCCTCACGCGTCCCAAAACTGCGAACGTAAGCCTGCAAGAGGCCGGACAGATTGATGGATTCATGAGACAAGATTGATTCCTAGTGCTTACGAGGTTTTCAAGAGTGGTCTTACTTCGTTCCAACTCCGCGAATGGAGCATTCTATTCGACAATTCGTCCCGCATCCGCACCTGGGCGATTCCCGGGTCGCGGGGTCCGCCCAGTTAGTGTAGGGCAAAACTACCTCGTCCATGCTCTTCAGTAAGTTCGAGGATCCGTCCACCGCCACGCGCGACGCAAGTCAGAGGATCATCTGCAATGATCACCGGCAGCCCGGTCTCTTTCATGATCAGTTTATCGATGTCGCGCAGCAATGCGCCGCCGCCCGTGACCACAATACCGCCTTCCGCTACGTCGCTGCCGAGATCGGGCGGAGTTTGTTCGAGCGCTTGCCTCACCGCACTCACAATACTCTCTAACGGTTCTTGCAGGGCTTGCAGTATCTCGTTCGAGTTCAACGTGAAGGAGCGCGGCGCACCTTCCGCAAGATTTCTTCCCCTCACGGAGATCTCACGCACGTGCTCACCAGGAAACGCCGAGCCAATTTCAATCTTTATGCGCTCCGCAGTAGCCTCCCCGATCAAGATACCGTAGTTGCGGCGCACGTACTGCGTGATTGCTTCATCGAACTTGTCCCCGCCCATGCGCACGCTTGCCGCGTACACGATTCCGTTCAACGAGACCACGGCGACTTCGGAGGTACCACCACCGATGTCGAGCACCATCGAGCCGCGCGCCTCGTGTACCGGCAAGCCTGCACCAACTGCGGCAGCCATGGGCTCAGATACGATTTCGACGGTGCGTGCACCAGCGCCCTCGGCGGATTCTTTGATGGCACGGCGTTCGACTTGGGTTGAACCGAAAGGCACGCACACCAGTACGCGTGGACTTGGACGAAAGAAGCGATCGCCGTGAACTTTGTTGATGAAGTACTGCAGCATTTTTTCGGTGTGCCTGAAGTCAGCGATGACGCCATCCTTCATAGGCCGCACGGTGGTGATGTGCCCCGGCGTTCGGCCGAGCATTTTCTTCGCTTCCGCACCCACGGCAACGACGATCTTGCTGCCGCGGCCTGTTTCGCGCTGCACCGCAACGACCGAGGGCTCGTTGAGTACGATTCCGAGCGTTTTGACGTAAATCAAGGTATTAGCGGTGCCCAGGTCGATCGAGAGGTCATTGGAGAAATGACCGCGGAAACGTTTCAACATGAAGTAGCTTCTTTCTGGAAATGAGTGGAGAAAGCCGTCGCAGCGCGCTGATCAACAGCTCAAGAGCTGCGCTACGTGTAGCACGTTTCCAGTCGCATTGCGCGTATGCTTTATGGATTAGACGTAAAGAGAAGGAAATCGGCTCAACTACGAATGATCGACATATTACCCCTTATTGCTTTTTTGCCTACAGCGCGATTGTTAGGTAACGCGTCTGGTTGGCGTCCTTTCTTCGTCTGGCCGGGCCGTTCGGACTCCTGCGCTCGCGCGGCGACACGTCGCGTTACCGATTACCGAATTTCTTGCGAATATCTTCTAATGAATTTACGCCGCCGGCAGAACTGTGTCGGCGCATTACATATATGAATGCAGATCCGATGCTTTTCCGAGTTTTGCTAATGGCACATACAACCGGGATCTTTTCCGATGCTGGATTATCGAGCAGCCCTGCGTCGCTCACAAACTGCGCCGTATAGTCCATACCGCCCATCATCGCAAACGCGGTATCTGGAAACACACTGAGCGCGGAAATTCTGTCTTGATGCCGCAGCTTCCGAAATATCGCGGGCGCGATATTATTTTCGAAGTTAATATAGAGTGGCCAGCTGCGGAGCACGGCAGTTCCATCTCGGGTCCATTCTCCGATGCCTATCCCCATATTTCGGAGAGCAGGTAGATCACGCATTTCGGCGCCTTGATTGGCGCTCAATTGGGCGAGTCGCGAGATGAGCAGCGGTCGGGAAATGGCAAGTTCCTCACGGAGTGCATCCAGTTCCTCGACCGACACTTGTGTTGAGCGGCCGCGAAGCCGCTTTGAGAGAGCTTTCTCCGGCAGAAGCAATAGTGGAGACAGTGACTCGGTCACCTGTTCAATAGATCGCACCAAATCATGCTTATTCTCCGCGCCGCCGTCCGCCAACTGCAGTTTTATCCCAAACTCAGACGGTCTAAACGCGAGCGAATGAACGAGCTCATGTGCAACTGTGTTTCTTAGGCGCGCTGGCAGGGGGCGGTTGCTTGTTTCATGCGCTATGTCGGCTTCAGTAACGGGATAAGTCTCGCTATCAATGAGGACTGTCCAACGGTGCGCATTACCTTCGCCGCTTCGCCTATCTACAATAGACGCCAGCATTCCCTCAACGAGCAGTGGCCGGATCAAGATCTGTGTATGAAACCTAACTAACAAATCGCGGATAGCAACAAAACCACTCTCGTTAGCGAGCTCATCGCCAATCTGGCCGCACAACGCGGCAAAATTTGCGACGTCTCTAGAAGAAAGCATGAGTCAAGGAGTCCTATTGTCATGGCCGCCAACAATTCGCTCGATTTCCCTTAGCTTTGCGTCCGCAAGCGCATTCCGCTCACGATTGAACTGAGGATTGATGCCCGCGATTAATGAAAGATCGTAGCGCTTCAGCCCCGAATAAAGGCGAAACCTCCTCTCCCCTGAACTCGACTCGTTTCGGGTGATGAAATCCCGATAGTGCGCTCGCAGTCGCCCATTCTCGATAGCCGGAATGTAATATCCAAAAATCGCCCGACAGGCCGCCCGAAACTCCGTCTTCGAAAGCTTTCCCACTTTTCCAGGTTCAGGCTGTCTTGCGACAGCGACGGTTGAGGCCTCCTTAGAGTCACCTTTCTCGAAATGAGTACTTGCGTAGGGATTTTGCAAATCCCCAAGTGTAGGAGCCCGTGCCGTCAATTCATCTCGCAGTCCCTCGCGGCCGTCACCAAATATTTGCTGAGCCGCATATGGATTGCCAAGCTTGATCAGGCACTTCTGGGTTTCGGGCGAATTGCGCAAGATTTTTTTCATTGAAGCGCTCCTGCTATGCAGACCCTCGAGCATTCCGCTCAGGACAGCACACGGTTGGTATTGTACTCGCCTCAAAACATTCTTCGTAGGTCCCACCATGCCTTGAAACCCGCTGGCCCGCTCGGTGGCAATCCTCGTCCATTCGATTCCGTTTGATCGGCGCCTCGGACCAACACGCGCCGCGTTCCCCGCCTCTCGTCGGCGTTCTGCTCGTTCACCCCCTGCTCGCAATCCGCCCCAAAACCCCTAACCGCTGCAATCGCCGAGGATGCGGCCACCAGTCGTTGTGGCCGCATCCGGCGGTCGCTATTGTGAGTTCGGCGTCGACTGCACCGAAATGGCGAGCGCCTCGGTATAGACCACCTCGACCTCGTCGCCCTTCTGGACGGCCTTAAGCTGCGCCGGGTCGAGCACCTGAACATCGTACTCGTTGCCCAGGGGGCCGCGCAGGGTGACGAATTGTTTCTTGGGGTTGACCGCCACGACCGTTGCGATGGCGGTCACCTTGCGACCGACCGCCCCGCCCGGCTTCGCGCCCTTGGGCGAGCGGATCATCGCCTCCTCCGCACTCACCGGCGGACCGTCGGCAGTGCCACGCTTCTTGAGCTGCAAGGAAATCGCTTCGGTATATTCGGCGGTCACCTTGTCTCCGACCCTCACCTGATCGAGATTCCTCGCTTGATCGCTCACATTGACCGTGTGCAGCTTACCCTGCGAATCCATCAGCAATACGTCACGGCTGCCCATGTCGATCGAGAGCACGGTGGCCGTCATCTTGACGGTTTCTTTCGCCCGGACCTTACCGGGGGCCGTTGCCACGTCCGCAGTGGCCGTCTGCGCGCGCGCGGCAAGCGGCGCGGCGCCGATTAGAATCGCCGAGATTGCAAACGCAATCGTCGATGTGCCCAATTTCATTGTTGAATATCTCCGGTTGTTCAAATGGGATCCTCGGTGCCGAGGCGGCAGTTCCCTTCCCGTGCCTGCCCCTCAGGAGTGTCTCGCATCTTAACTTGGTTCCGGCGGCTTGACCGGACAATTGGACCTTCGTCCCACGGGATCGCCTAAGGGGCGTTCGCGCTTAGGCGGCAGAACTACCCGACGAAAGACTGCCGACCCGCTTTTCCGCTTCCTGATCAATTTCATCGAGTAGCTCATAAAGCCGGAGCCGATCCTTTCAGGACCGGCGGGCGACGCCGCGGCCGCTAAGCTCGCAGAACTCGTGAAGAGTGGTTCTATAGAGCGACTGCAGCAGTATCTGTCATCGCCGGGCGTGGATATCAACGATCGTCCGGGTACTGATGAGGCTCTGCTCGACTATGCGGCCGAGCAGAACCAAGCGAAGGTCGCCCGCTTCCTCATCGCGCATGGTGCTCGCGTCTATGCCGTCCAGACCCAAGGTGCATTCGATGACCGACGAGATGGTCCACACAGCGGTCCGCTCTACGCGCGTGTCGTCGGCGTAACAGGGCCCCCAAAAGGTATGGACGCGCTTCTCCGATAGGCCGGGCTGTTCAGGCGTCGGGCCTGCTCACCCCTCACGCCGCCGGCCTGTGGGCCGGCAGCTCTCACAGCCAGGCCATCGTTGGATTGCGCTATGGCTCGCTCAGGCCGGTCGGTGCGGACGGTTATTGTTCTATTTTGCCAGAGCGATTTTGACGGGTTGGGGACCGCGAGTGCGCTCTATGAAGAGATCGGTGAGGAGTGGTTTATCAAGCTGCTGAATCGCATTCGACATGGCCGTCTGGACGCACGTACGATATCGCACAGCTAGATTTAGGTCACCTTCTCTATCGAGTGGCGAACAGACCTGCTTTGCCGCGGCGTGCAAGCGTCCGTACACAAGTTTGGCGCCTGCGGTGGTCGAAAGATCAACGCCGGCATAGCTGACCACTAGATGCGCAGGCGTATCCGCCGTGTCTCCCGCACACACGTATTGCGCTACGCTCAGTGCCAATGTCGCTAGTAAGAAAGATGTCGTGACTGGCTTCATGGGATCAAACACTCCAGTGGCTTTAGGTACGCAGGATATAGCGGCCGCTGACCGAGCCACTTGAGCGACTCCCGCCACAATGAGGAAGGAAATGCGACGCCCTCACAAAACCAATGGGCAAAGTGTGAGACGTATCGACGCCGGCCAACGTCGCGTTTAACAAAAGATAGTGCATCTCGTGAATGCACTACACTGCTCCGTCTGGCCGAGCTGTTCGGGCGTCCTGCCCTCGCCCGGCACGGCGACCCAGAGGCGTGACTCCGGGTCGCCTCCCGGATTCTCGTCGCAGAAGCAGGTGTCGCTCGAGAATGTGGCCATGGCAAGGAGGTATTTGTCGGATTTGCCGGACGCTTACAGATCTCTCACCATACCTAAGACTGCTCGATAATCTTCGCAACCTCGTCGCCGTCGCCCATGATTCAGGCAGTAATCGTCGGGTTATTTCGCTTGTACGTCCTTACATAAGGATGACTTCACATAAGGATGACTTCAAACCGCGACACCGCGACGCGTTCGTTGACACAGGCAACCCCTTACCGTACCCTGATCGCTCATCTGCAAAAGGCACACCTTTCGAAAGAAGGGGTCGCAAAGCCACCGGTCTAAGGGGTCTCCTATGACAGCGGGGTTGCCAGCATGGCACACCACACGGCGATGGTGCGGCTTCACAGACCGCCCCCAGACCGAGCGCCCACCTACCTTGGCGCAGATCTATCTAATGCATGCCGTTTCAGTTTGGACTGGAGCCCGTTTCTCCGAAGTCCCTGGTTCTCCGTATTGCCTCGTGGAGCTCACCCTGCTGACGGGAAAGAGTTGAGCGCTAAGGCAATTCGCGGATCGTCTTCCCCGTAATCGCAACACGCTAAGCGAGCACAGACATGTCCATGACAAGCCTATTGACATTCACGCCTTGGCCCGCGCTGTCGGCAGTAATCCTGCTGGTTCTCCTCGTGCCTGCGCTCTACTTTGCGAGGAGCACGGCCCATCAAGCGATCCATGCGGCTTGCGCAGCCTTGGCGCGAGGGCTGCGGCTGGCGTCGCATTCCGTCACTCACGCACAGGAGCATCTCGTGGCGCGAAATCGAGCGGTTTTGCTCGCGGCCGGCCGTGAGGCCAAGGAGCGCATCGTCGAACGCGAGTTCGCGCGCGTGGGCGACACCGTACGCAAGGACCTAGCGGGCTATCCAGAGATGCACCGAAGGTTAAGCGGGTCGATCCTACGGATAGAGGAGGACCAGGAGAAGGCGGTGGACGTTCCGCCCGAAGCGCCCGGCTGGGCCCAAGCGGTCGGAGTCGTGGCCAAGCTCGACGCACGCAGCGCGGGAGCTGAGATCCTGGCCGATATTCACAAATCGATGGTCAAGGCGCATGCCGAGGCGATGCGTGACTATCGAAAGGCGAGCGCCGAGCGACACTCGTTGCTGCGCCAAATGATGCCTGACTGGCGCTTGATCCAGCAGACGCTCGGGCGTGTGAACAAAAGCGTTGAAAGCGTCATAGAACGTTCGCTCGCTATCGACCGTCACATGCAGGAGTACGAGACGATCGTGCGAGGTGAGAATCGTGCCGTGTCGGTACTGTCGTCCTCGTCGATCGTGTACTTCTTTATCTCGACTCTGGTGCTGTCAGTGGCGACAGCCGGGGCCGCGATCAATTTTACGTTGATTGCGCGACCCATGGCCGAGATGGTCGGTGGAACCAACTTCATCGGCGCGTTCCGTACGGCCGACATTGCGGCGCTCGTCATCATCATGGTCGAGATCTCCATGGGCCTCTTTCTCATGGAGTCTCTGCGCATTACCCGCCTGTTTCCGGTGATCGGCGCGCTGACGGACAAGATGCGCGTACGGATGATAGCCGTCACGTTCGCGATTCTGCTCATGATGGCGAGTGTCGAGGCGGGACTCGCATACATGCGTGAGGTATTGCTACAGGATGAGTTGGCCACGAACGCGCTCCTGCGCAGCGACAGCACTGGATCCATGGTGAACCAACACCTCTGGATCACGACCGCGGCTCAGATGGGTATGGGGTTCATCCTGCCTTTTGCGCTGGTGTTCGTCGCGATTCCGCTCGAGACCTTCGTGCACTCGTTGCGAACGGTCGTCGGACTGACAGGCATAGCGATTCTGCGTGCGCTTGCGTTGATACTCCGCGTGCTCGGTAACGGAGCTCGCCACCTTGGGGTACTCGCCCAACACATCTACGACCTGCCGTTATTCGTGCCCCTGTGGGTCGAAGCCAGGATGGCAACTGCGGCCCGGCTGGCAGCGAATGCTCCTGGCTCCGGGAAAGCCGAGCCCTGGCAGGAGGCGCGGTCATGAAGCACCGGGTCTTCCTGCTTGCGCTAACTCTTGCAACGAGCGCCTGCGTGCCGCCCAGTGCTCACAATACTGGAGTCTACCTGCTGGTCGATACATCCGGATCGTACAACAGGCAGGTGAGCAAGGCAGAACAGATCACCCTCTACGCGCTGTCGCGGCTGCAGTCGTCGGACTCGATTGCAGTCGCACGGATAGATACGGCGAGCTTCACGGAGAAGAACATCATCGCCAAAGCAACGTTCGACGATCGTCCGAGCACCGCGAACCAGCAAAAACGTTCGTTTGCGAGTCGCGTGGAGAAGTTCGTCGATCAGGCGACACCGGCGCCCTACACCGACATCACCGGGGGATTGCTGCAGGCGATCGAGTTCCTAAACGAGAAGCAGACAGCACGCAAAGAGATTCTGATCTTCTCCGACATGAAGGAGGATCTCGCCAAAGGCTACGTCCGCGACATCCCGCTCGATTTCAAGGGATTCGACGTGGTCGCGCTCAACGTGACGAAGCTTCGCTCGGACAACTTCGATCCGCGCCAGTACCTCGCTAGGCTGGAGGAGTGGCGGGTGAGGGTGGAGAAGAGCGGTGGTCATTGGCGCGTTATCAACGACCTCGACCGGCTGGACGGACTCTTGTAGTTACTTTCGCGCTGCAGGTGCGGCTGAACCACATGCTCAGATCGCTGCTCTTCGAGGCGCGTCTCTGGCCGGTAATCTGGCGACGCAGACTCGCCTTCTACTGGCTTGTCGTCGAGAAGGACAATCTGAAGTTCTTCTCGATGTTCGGGCTGCTGATCCTTGCGGTGATCGGCATCGCCGGCTTTGCCTACGTGGACAGAACCCGCATCGAGCCTGCCCCGATGCAGGCCGCGCAACGCGAAACGGCACTGGCGCGGCGGCGCGCGAATGATCTGGAATGCCTCGCCGAGAACGTCTATTTCGAAGCTCGCGGCGAACCGCTGGAAGGGCAGTACGCGGTTGCCGAAGTCACATTGAACCGGACACGGTCCGATCACTTTCCGCACACGGTTTGCGGGGTGGTCCACGAGACCCGGTGGGATCCAACTCGCGGGCGTTTCGTTGCCGACTTCTCATGGACGGAGCTAGGCGGATTGTCCCCGCAGGACGGACCTGCCTGGAAACAGGCGATGGCGGTGGCGAGCGCGGCGTACGAGGACATGCACGAGCCGCTGGTGCCGGGTGCCTTGTTCTATCACGCGACCAGCGTCCACCCAGCGTGGTCGAGGACCCGAAAAGCCGTTGCGACGATCGGTAACCATATCTTCTACCTGTGAGTGTCTCGGCCCCTGATGTGAATCCATCAGGCAAGCACCACGAAGCCTTGGCGCCTCCGAGGCCGGGAGGCGCGCGTCGAGGCAGACCATCTCAAATGTGGCCGGATCATGATCGACGGCGGTGAGCGCCGCGGCCGGCACGGCCGCGGACCTAGCGAGGTCAAAGCGCAAACAGCATGATGTACACACTCAGTCCGCTCGCCGAGACTAGGCAGACGGCCGCAAATGGCGCCTTCAAGGGTCGCGCACGCGCTGCCTTGCCCGCACTCATCGACGGCGAAGCCGGCGCGGTATGGAGGATGGCGGGTCAGGTTCTGGCGTTAGCCCGGTTTTGTAAGAACTCGAGACACACAAATTGTCGGAATAAGAGGATTTTGACTGCGACGACCGTGCGCTAGGTAGTTGCGTTATTAACTGCGTAGGAGCGTCCATGACAAATACAAAACGCATTGTTAAGAGCAGCATCTTATTGGAACTGATCGTCATTGCATGCGGCTGCGTCGTTGTGCCACACGAAGGCTACTATGATCGCGATCACCATCGCTACTATCATGACCATGCATGGCATGAGTGCGCTGATCGCGACGAGCACTGCGGCTGATCTGAACTAGACTTAAAGGCTTAGTGGCCTGCGTTGTCGAGCTGAAGGCTGCTCGCGCCGCGTTCATAGTTGAGAAAGCCTCAGGCCTGTCCCATCGTTGATGGCGTTGGTAACGGCTGACGGAATATTGTATTCCGTTCGATGGTCATCACGTCTCCACAGCGCCGGTCGGTCATGCAGTGTCCCGGATGAAAAGCTGCGCCATGAAAGTTTTACAGTGCGTGTCGCCAATTGGGGTCAGTTTCATTTTTAACAGTGGATGCCCGAAAATAGCGTCGCGTCGCGTTTGCTGCAACACCGCGAGCTCCATTTGTCGGGAAATACCGCTTGATGGGAGGTCTTATGCGCAACCGTCAATTCGGCGCCAACATCATCGAGGCACCCTCAGGTTACAAGGGCCAAAACCGTGCGCCCGTTTATTCATGGTAACTGTGGTGCTATACGACGCACTGTCGCAACCGTAACCGCGTAAACAATGATGGTCGATACCGGTAAGCCCGCGAAGCAAACGTACAGCAAAGTCTGCGAGCAGGCGGAGTGTGACGGCGAGTGTTCGACTTTAAGGTAATCAATCATCCGATGCGATCGGGCAGGTTGTGATGCGGTGCCACCCGTCTGCGTCTGGCAGCGAATTTAGATTAGGACTAACAAGCCCGCAATTACTATCCAGTTAATGCATGAACTCATATGGAACTCATCACGATGACCGAGTCGGTTGTCAGATTTCCCGTAAAGTGCCCGATGTGTGGTCAGGAATCCCTGGTCGGATCTAGCCTGGATACGATCTTGCACACTCTCGCGACTGACCGACCGATAAAGCTGTATGCAAATTGCGCTCACCACCGCGTGGTTTGGGTCGCTAGCGATATAGAGAGGGGGCAAATTCGAGAGTACTCGGCAGCAGTTTATTTCTGCGTGGCTGATCAATCGCGCCGACGGCGATCGGCGCTCGCTTGGTGATCGACAGCGCAACGATTACGGGTGTGATCGACCGGCTGGAGGAAGCTGGTCTGCTTGAGCTACGTAGAGCTCGCCCGGCACCATCTACTGCGGCGCCCTGACATCGACGTGGCGCAGCGGGGGTGGTCTACCGACAGATCGACATCAACCTCTACCGAAACGTAGCGGTCGGTCATTGCATCGTCCCTCGCTCCGATGCGCCGGACGAAGAATCGTTAGTGCCGTTTACACAAACCCATGTCGGCTTGCGTCACCGCCGCATGGTGATGCAATGTGATGCCACCGATCAGCAAGGAAGCGGCGGCCCAAAGGATCAGAGCGACAGCTGCGCGCCGCATCGAGGGCGATATCGCGATCGCCCGTCGTGCAGGTGCCCCGCCGCTGAACGACGGAAATTGATCGAGGCTAATGTCGACGCCAGATGCCATACAAAAGTCCTTCACGTTCGCTTCCATTCAGTGCGCGCCAGCGCCGCTAACGAGCTCTATTTAATAGCTGGTTGCAGAGCCAGTCAATAGTCGACGCTCGCGCAGACCTCTTATGTCAACCGCCGGCCACAGGAGATGACAATAAGCCTCCCGGCCTGCCGGCGAACTCCTCCCCCTTGCAACGCCGCGAGCGGCTTGCAAAGCTTATAAGCCTCTTGTCCCGATTCGCTCCAACCAGGCCACATCGCCCTGGTGAAAGAGTCATAACTATAAAACAGGTGGGATATGAATACCGGCGATGCGGGCTACGGTTACATATCATATTCATACTTCATGAGTCGGGCGATGGACATCTTTGCCGTCCCGGCCGAGACGATTTAAGTGCACGACTTCGCTCACCGGCATCTTGTGCAACGATGATGCGCCCATCATCGTTGCGCTAATTTGGCACTGATCGGATCTCGATCGAGAGTTTCGGCGGCGTGTCGATATCCCAGCTCAACCGCGCGATCGAAGGCCTGCCAATCGAGCATGTCGATACCTTCCAACGGCGGCCTGAGCAGCAGATCAGTCTGCTCACGCTGGCCAACGGCGGTGGCGGTGCTGTTGATCACGCCGGCACGCCACAGAATCTGCATGATGTTGATTCTGGAGCGCCGGCCCCGGATCCACGCCGGAATATTCCAGGGCGAGGGCACCTCGGTCGATTCCATGTCGGTGGCGAATCCGCGGTCGGTGCCAACGTCCACGCCAATGATTGAGCCGTCGAGCACTTCGTGCATGACGTCGACCGGAAGATTGTTGATCGTGGCACCGTCGACGTACACCTGCTTTTGCCTGAAGACCGGAGGCAATACGCCAGGGATGGCTACCGATGCCCGCAGCCATAGCCACAATTCCCCGCGCCGGTGGATCGCGATCTGACCGCTGGTCAGATTGGCCGACACACAGTAGAAAGGCAGCCGCAAGTCCTCGATATCGACCACGCCGAATTCCTGCCGCAATAGCCGACCCACTTTCCGGCCTGCCACCAGCGACACGAAGGGCAGCGTGTAATCATTGAGTGGGTTCGTATCGACGAATGAACGCCGGATCCGCCGTACCATGTCGGGGTAGTCCCAGCCCACGGCCCATCCCGCGCCGACAATGGCACCGATGCTGGTGCCACCGATGGCATCGACCGGAACGCGGGCCTCACTCAGGGCGCGCAGCACCCCAATGTGGGCAAATCCGCGTGCTCCGCCACCGGACAGCACCAGACCGATGCCGCGCCCGGTCACGAGCCGAGCGACGCGTGCCACGTCCGCCGGATTTTGCACCACATGATGGCGGCGGCAGGGGTGCTGGTCGAGCCAACCTCCACAGCTTGTCGGCGGGGCAGATCCTCGCTTCAGCAGGATGATTTCGGCGGACTGCGGTGCCGGGGAGTGATCCTGACTGGCAGCCAACGCGGTCCACGGGCGTGCGTCCTCGTCGTCAAGCTGGGCTAGGAGTAGCAACGAATCGGCCTGACGCAGGCAAAGCTTGCTCCAGTTACTTGGTCGCGCATCTGTCACATAAACGACAAAATCGTTGGCGCGCTCCAGACGGTGGAACCAATGGCTCGTCTGCTCATTCGCTCGTGCGCGCACTACCAGCTCTGCACGCCCCATCTTTCGAAGGCAGTCGACGAGCTGCGATCCAAACTCTGATCCGTTGACACTGTCACTGTGCGGTACGACGGCAAATGTCTTCGGCATGGCCCGAGTCTGTCGTCCCGTGCGCTGGAGAATTTCGAGCCGCTGAGCCATGATCCTGGCGATCTGCCGCATGCTTTGCGGATTCTTTTCCAGCAGCAATTCGAAGGATTTGACAGACAGCCGTGCCACTTCCGTGTCGCGCAATGCGATCACCGTGGCGGTTCGTGGCTGCCCAGAGAGGACCTCCACTTCACCGACGGTCTCGCCACCGCAGATCTGTCCCACGTACTGCGCGCCGCCAGTGGCCCGGCTGGCGTATATGCCGAGGGCGCCGTTGACGACAGCGTACAATCCATCTGCCGCTTGGCCGACCTCATAGAGGGTCGCGCCTCCCGGCAAGGAGAACCACTCGATCTCTGCCGAGACATCGCGCAATTGCTGCGCGTCCAGCTCCCGGAGCAACGGCAGGGCCGCGAACAGCGCTGGCAGGTTGCGGCGCTCCAGGGCGCTTTGGATGATGGTGTCAGTGCCGGGCTTCATCGAATGCTCGCTCCCTGCCAGCACATGTCTGTTCAGTACTCACGCAGCGACGCGATCGATAGCGCAACTATCGATCGGTATACAGTAGGATACACCCCGCGGGCGGGAAGGGATGGTCTCAAAACACGCTGGGGTGGAATATTGTTCAAGCGCGATTCCCGACCAGCGCATGCCCGCGCTGGAAATCGCGGGTTGAACACGCAAAAACGGCTCGTTATACCCACCCCGCGCACTTCGATTCCGGAAGGAACAGCCTCGTGGCACGCACCGCGTTTGGCTGCTTGCGTAGTGCGTTGAGGATCCGTTGCGTGCATGAACTCTCTCCATGCGGGCCGCATTGCCTCGGCGATCCCCGTATGGGTGTGGGTCATGTGGCTATTCGTTGTAGCCTGGGCCGTGTGGTATGCCGCTAGGATGTGGGATGTCCCGGCCTCATACGCCCATTCTCCCACCTACAGTCACGAAGCTGCGTCGGAGGCATCGACGAGAACGTTATTGCTTGCGCATGCTCCGTGTCCGCAGTACGCTTTCTCGTACAACATGTCATGGCGCCAGTGGCTTGATATTTGGTCCTCCTAGGTGTGGATTCGTAGATGAGTGGCACGGTGAGCCGTAAAGGAAAAAAGGGCTGAACGCATCCACCGTGAAGCGCACCGTGCCGCTGCGTATCGCATTGGTCGCAGGCCCGAGACACTGATGCCCGGCCCGTTGTGCACCACTAGCCATACGCGATCACGCGCAGGAGAAAAGCGGTGATCAGCACCGCGGCGACGAAGGCGAACATTCGAATGGTGTTCATGGGCTTTCCTTTGAACTCAGATCATCTCAATGTCGTGCAATCTACTCATGTCGCAACGCATCCGTATTTCCCTGTGGACACCACCATATTTCAGCTGAAATACCCTCATTGATGTCGATAAGCGCCGCGCAGACATCAGAAGGAAGCGAGAGCAGGCCAGGTACATGCGGATTGAAGCAACAAGCTCTGGCCACTCTTTCCGTCGAAGCCGGGGAATCAGCGGGGCGGCCACACTAGCTACTCGCAAACAGGATTACGAGGAGGATAGGGACCGTCCAGATGAGATGAATGTAGTTGCGTACGCCTGCGCTCATGATGTATTCCCTAGCGTCTCCCACCGCCTACGTGGCCGCGCCCATCCCGCACTTCATTTCCTCTGAAATGGTCAAAAGGGTGATCGCCACGGTTCGGCAGTGGGCCTCTATAACCTCGGTGAGCATCGAAACGGTTATCTACGTGGCCGCGAAAGTCTGCAGGGCCGTGAAACCACGGGCCGGCGCCGATGAAGACACCGCCGATAAACCATTCCGGGCCGTAGTAGCCGTAGGGAGCACAAGAGTAAGGAGCGTAGTCGTAGTAGCCGTAAGGGCACGCGGGTTCGACGCCGATGCCGATGCCGACCTCAGCCGCTTCTACTTTGGGGGCGGTCGCAATGAAGCTAACTACAGCAACAGCGGCAGCAAAAGCACAATTGAATCTACTCACGATGAATCCTCCTCGCTATGATTAGGGCTGTTGAGGAGTCAATATGCGTTAGCCGATTTACTCATCGATTTCCGAATTCGGAATTCGAGTTACAACTGCAACTAATGGGCTGTGGTGTATATGTACGGATTTATACAACGATCGATTGCGGACTCGCGCTTGTTGTCGCGCCGGAACTTCCTCGCTGGCGCGGGGAGCCTCGGTGTCGCGAGCATTCTCGGCGCGTTCAGTTGGCAGGCCCGGGCAAGTGAGTTCATCGTGCTTCCCTTCGCGAACGGCCGGCGCGAGCTGGTGACGAACTTTCCGCAGAAGGGTGCGATGATCCTGCAACGGACGCGTCCGCCGCTGCTGGAGACACCGTTTGAGGTCTTTGATCGGGGCGTTTTCACGCCCAATGACCGCTTCTATGTGCGCTGGCACCTGGCCAATATTCCCACGACTATCGACCCGGCCGACTTTCGACTCAAGATCCGCGGACACGTGCGGGAGCCGATGTCGCTGACGATGCACGATCTGCTGCATGACTTTCCACCGTTCGAGATCGCCGCCGTCAATCAGTGTTCCGGCAATTCACGCGGCCTGTTCAGCCCGCGGGTGACTGGCGGGCAATGGGGCAACGGCGCGATGGGCAACGCACTCTGGCGAGGGGTGCGCTTGAAGGACGTGCTTGACCGTGCCGGTGTTGCCGCCGGCGCAGTTCAAGTGCGCTTCAAAGGACTTGACAGCGGCGTGCTGCCGCAGACCCCGAGCTTCATGAAGTCGCTCGCGGTGGATCATGCTCGCGACGGGGAGGTCATGATCGCCTATGAGATGAACGGTGAACCGCTGCCGCACTTGAACGGATTCCCGCTGCGACTGGTCGTGCCCGGTTGGTATGCCACCTACTGGGTGAAGATGCTCGAGGACATCGAAGTGCTCGACAAGCCGGACGACAACTACTGGATGAGCAAGGCGTATCTTATTCCAGATGCGCCTGGGGCGAACGTCGCGCCGGAGCAGAAGGATGTGAAGATGGTTCCAATCAATCGCATGGTGCCCCGTTCATTCTTCACTAGTCTTACCGACGGTGCCGCCGTTAAGCGTGGGCAGACGCTGAACGTGCGCGGCATCGCCTTCGGCGGCGATACGGGAGTTGCCAAGGTGCTGGTGTCGGCGGACGAGGGGCGCCGCTGGCAAGCGGCGCGACTCGGTACGAACCACGGCATGTACAGCTTCCGTCAATGGGAGATTCCCCTGCGCTTTGCCACTGCGGGTCCGCAAACTCTCATGGTCAAGGCAGTCAACGCGGCGGGTTTGGCGCAGCCCGATCATCCCAACTGGAACGGGGGTGGCTACATGCGTAACGTGATCGAGTCGATCTCCGTGCAGGTGTCATGAGAATCGTGAGGAGTATTCACATGGATTCCAAACTGCGAATAATTGGGGCAACGGCGGTCGCGCTCGCGGTGCTGCTGGTCGCAGGCACGGCGCAAGTGCACGCCGACAATCCGAACAGCACCCTGGAGAAGGCGCGCAGCCCGTCCGATGCCCGCTGGAGCAAGGTCAGTGTGGAATTGCCCGCAAGCGTTACCCAGTTTCCCGACGGAGAGGGCGCAGTCATCGCGAACTCTCAATGTCTTATCTGCCACTCGGCGGACATGGTATTGCGCCAACCCGAGCGGACGCAGGAGGAGTGGAAAGCGACCATCAACAAGATGCGTACCGCCTACGGTGCCCCGCTTCCGGCCGAGCAGGTCGATGCGCTGGCTGCTTATCTGTCGCGATTAGACCTCACGAAGATGAACTGAATCAGAAGTATTGCATTGCGCGCGACTCTCGGGTCCACTAGCGCAGACGCCGGCGAATTTCAGGCCCAAAGCTCACCCGACAGGCTGTTCAAAACTCTGCAGGAAGGCAAGCTGCTTGCGGCAGGCGGCCGCGTCGATCCGGCTTCGATAGAGCGTTAGAGGCCCAGGACCGCAGCAGTCGCCCGATTTCAATCGAAACAAAGGCCGTTCGCATGAATTTCATTGGTAACGGCGGCGACATTCATTCTCGGGCCACCCTTGCTATTCTCCTGAGCAGGCGGATGTTTCGATTGGCGCAAGGTTGCTCTCGATAATCATTATTCGGAGGCTGATCAATGAATTCGTCCCACCGGCTCGGAAGTCTATGGTCTTTGATCGCCCTGTTAGGCGTCTGCTGCGCAGGCTGCTTCTCGGCTTCCGCGCAAAGCGAACCGACCGAGGCGCAATCCGAAACCGCCGCATGTCCGCGCAATGACAGCGGCCTCACGTTGCCGGCCGGCTTTTGTGCGACCATTTTCGCCGACGGCATCGGTCATGCTCGCCATCTGGTTGTCGCGCCGAACGGGGTCGTCTACGTCAACACCTGGTCCGGCCGCTATTATGGCAACGACACACCCCATGCGGGGGGCTTCCTAGTCGCGCTGCAAGACACGACCGGTGCGGGAATAGCCAACGTGAACGGGCATTTCGGTGAGACCGTGCAGAGCGGCGGCGCGGGTGGCACCGGCATTGGCCTGTACAAGGGAAGCCTCTTCGCCGAGATCAACGATAAGATCGTGCGCTACACACTGCCGGCGGGCTCGATCGTCCCGCGGGGTCCTGCGGTGCCGATCGTGACGGGACTGCCGCTGGGCGGCGATCACCCCATGCATCCGTTCGCGATCGACAGCGGTGGCTCCCTGTACATCGACGTCGCGACCGCGACCAACGCCTGCCAGGAGCAAAATCGCACTCCGAAATCGCCGGGCATCGACCCGTGTACGGAGCTCGAGACGCGCGGCGGTATCTGGCGCTATGACGCGAACAAGACGAACCAGACATTCTCGTCGGCCGGGCGCTTCGCCACCGGGATACGCAATGCGGAGGGATTCGCGATCGATGCCACCGGACACATCTTCGTCACACAACACGGACGCGACCAGCTGCATGCGAATTGGCCGGATCTGTACAAACCCGAGGAGGAGGCCACGCTCCCCGCCGAAGAGTTGCTGCTTTTGAAACAGGGCGGCGACTACGGCTGGCCGGAGTGCTATTACGACGGCATTCAGGGCAAATTGGTTCTCGCTCCTGAGTACGGCGGCGACGGCGGCAAGACGGTGGGTCCGTGCGCCGCCAAGAGCGCACCGATAGCGGCGTTTCCGGCCCACTGGGCACCCAACGCGATGGCGCTGTACGACAAGGAGCAATTTCCCGCCCACTACCGTCATGGCGTGTTCATCGCGTTCCATGGATCGTGGGATCGGGCGCCCTACCCGCAAGGCGGCTACAACGTGGTGTTCCAAGCCTTGGCGGGCGATCACGCGTCGGGTGAGTGCGAGGTATTTGCCGACGGATTTGCAGGGGCGGTGAAGTCGCCGGGCCAGGCCGAGCATCGTCCGTCGGGCGTGGCAGTCGGGCCCGACGGCTCGCTCTTCGTCTCCGATGATGTGCGCGGACGGATTTACCGCATCGTCTACCGGGGCGGATCAGGCAATGAAAGCGCTGCCGAATTCACGCCCTGCCCGAGCGCATCAGCGCCCGCCGGCAACGTCATTGCGGATAACGCCAAACCTCCGGAAGGCACTCATCCCAATGCCGCCGCCGCCGCCGCCACCGAGAGCCTTCCCGTGCCGGCAGGCGCAACCAAGGAGATGGTTGCGCTCGGTGATCGCATCTTCCACGGTCAAGTCGGCGGAGCGACCTGCACGGGTTGCCACGGCGCAAACGCGAAGGGCACTCCGCTGGGTCCCGATCTCACCAGCGCCCAATGGCTGTGGGGCGATGGCAGCTATGCAGCGATTGCGAAAATAATCACTACCGGGGTGCCGCAACCCAAGCAATATCGCTCGCCGATGCCGCCCATGGGTGGGGCTCAGCTCACCTCCGATCAGGTATCGGCGGTGGCAGCGTACATCTGGGGCTTGAGCCACCCTCGGTAAACACATTGCGGTCATCCGCTCCTTACAATTCGACGCGCGCCCCCAGTTCGACGATCCGATTGGGCGGGAGGCGGAAGAACTCGGTAGCGTCGGCAGCATTGTGTTGCATCCAAGCAAAAAGCCTGCGGAGCAGTGGATTCAATCGGCGTCGCCCCGTACCCAAGGCAACGACGGACACGCGGGAAAGGAAAAAGCTGGTTTGCATCCAGTCAAACCCCTGCCCGCCGATCGTGCAGGATTCGATCGCAGCCGGGATGTCGGGTTGCTGCATGAAACCATAGTGCAGGATGATCCGGTAGAAGCCGCTGCCCAGCTCCGTCACGCGAGCCCGCGTCGATTCTGGCACGCGCGGCACCTGCTCCGTTTCGACATGGAGAATCATGTTGCGCTCATGCAGGACGTGGTAGTGCTTCACGTTGTTCAGCATCGAGAGCGGAACGAAGTCGTCCCGCCGCGACAGGTACACGGCATTGCCCTCCACCCTAGTTTCGCTGGCCATCGACTGAACGAACTGTCCGAGCGGCACCGTCGAGCGCTCGAGCTGGGACAGCATCGCAGCACGGCCGGTCCGCCAGGACTCCATTAGCAGGAAAACGATCGCCGCCGCGACCAGAGGCACCCAGCCGCCATCGGCCACCTTGGTCAGGTTCGCGGATACGAACGAAAGATCGACCAGAGCCAGCGAACCGGCGACGGCGATCGCGACCGCCGGCGTCCATTTCCACTGTTCCCGCATCATCTTGTACAGCAGCAGCGTGGTCAGCAGCATCGTCAGCGATACCGCGACTCCGAACGCTGCCGCCAGCCTGTCGGACGAACCGAAGGCGAGAGTCAGTCCGATCGTGAAAATCATCAGCACCCAGTTGATCGACCCGACATAGATCTGTCCGTAGCCGATCGCCGAGGTCTGGGTGACGACCAGGCGCGGACTCAAGCCCAGCTGGATCGCCTGCCGTGTCATGGAAAAAACGCCGCTGATGATCGACTGGCTGGCAATGATCGTGGCAGCGGTCGCCAGTGCGACCAGCGGCAGTTGCAACCAGCCCGGTCCGAGCAGGAAGAACGGATTGCCGTCCGCCGGAATGCCGGTGGTGACCACCAGCGCCGCCTGACCCGCATAGTTGAGCACCAGCGTGGGCAGCACGATGCCGTACCAGCCGGACCGGATCGGCCTGACCCCGAAGTGTCCCATGTCGGCGTAGAGCGCCTCGGCTCCGGTCGCGCTCAGGAACACCGCACCGAGCACTGTGAATCCCGCAAAACCATGAGTGGCGAGGTAATGCAAACCATAGCGAGGATCGAGCGCTAGCAGGATCGTCGGATGCTCCAGGACGCTGATTGCGCCCAGGACCCCGATTGTTAGAAACCACACCAGCATGACCGGTCCGAACAGGCGCCCGATCACCGCCGTTCCCTTGCGCTGCAATGCGAACAGCGCGACCAGCACGACCACCGCGAGTGGCAGGATATATGGCGCTACCGCCGGCAGCGGCAGCTTGAGACCTTCGAGCGCGCTCAGCACCGAAATCGCCGGCGTGATGGCACCGTCGCCATACAAGAACGCCGCGCCCAGGATGCCCATGGCGATCAGGCCGCGTCGTTCCCGGCCTTTCATTGCGAGCCGAGCCATCAAGGCCAGGATGCCGCCCTCTCCATCGTTGTCGGCCCTCATCACGAGCCCAACATACTTGATGGACGTCGTGATGATGAGGGTCCAAACGATCAGCGATAGCGACCCATACGCGACGTCCGGCGCCGCGCTGCCGGCCCATTCGAGTACCGTCTTCAGCGTATAGAGCGGGCTGGTGCCGATATCGCCGTAGACGACACCGAGCGCGCCGAGCATCAACGCCCCAAGCGTTCCGGAAACTTTGTGCGACGGTGGTTCCGAACTGATATGCGGGGATGATGTCATCAGCAGACAGTTCTCCGTGCGTACGGTCACGGCACGCCGCGACGCTCGTCATTATCGCCGGAACGCGCAGATTTGGCGAACTACTTCTCGAAGTTCGGATGACGGCCTTCGGGAAGTCCCGATTGACAGCAGAGGTCGGTACCGGCGATAGGACAATTTTTTTGCGCTCAGTTCGGTCCAGAGTCGGCGAAGGGCTTTCGGTGAAGGGCTTTATCCTAGCGCGTGCGCGCCGCTTGGCGTAGGAGTCGTCGCTTTCATGAAATGGAGCATTCTCGCTCTAGTGCTGTCGGCATTTGCGGTCCGGGTGCTCGCCGATGACGAAGCGCCAGACAAAAGCGCCTTTACGCTGTTCAATCCAACGCCTGACGATGACTTGCGCAGCTTCAACACCGATCGACCGCCGAAGGCCAACAGTCCCTATACGGTCGACGCCGGCCACTTTCAGTACGAGACCGACATCGCCGTGTTCAGCTACGGCAACACCGACGGCGTCAAGACCGAGGACTGGACCGTGGTCGATCCGACTCTGAAGTTAGGCCTGACCAATACGATCGACGCCGAGCTGCAGATCACGCCCTATGAGTCCGTGGTAACCAAAAGCGCGGGGAACACGACGAGCGTCTCCGGAATTGGCGACACCTTCGCGCGCCTGAAGATCAATGTGCTTGGCGATGATCGCGGCGCCGTCGCGGTGGCGCTCTTGCCCTATGCCAAGATCCCGACCGCGCAGTCCGGGCTCGGCAATGGCAGCATCGAAGGCGGCCTCATCCTGCCCATAAGCATCAGCGCGCCGGGCGGTTTCACCGTGATCGTGATGCCGGAAGGCGACTATCTGAAAGACACTGCCGGCAGGGGCTACCACGTTGCCTTCGACTTCCTGATCAATGTAAGCCATCCGCTCGACAAGCGTTGGACCTTCTATACCGAGATCTTCACCAGCCAGTCGTTTCAGTCGCAGGACAAGCCCGTATACACCCTGGATGGAGCCCTGACCTGTGCGCTGACCCCGAACTTGCAGCTCGACTTCGGCGGCAATTTCAGCCTGAACGACGTCGCGCCGCGGACCCAGCTCTACCTCGGTCTGTCTCAGCGGTTTTGATCCATCCTCTGGAATTGTGGGTGCTGTTATCGTGCGGATACCGACGAGGCTATGTAAGTTCAGTAGCGGGAAAGCCGTGCATGATTTGATTATTCTCAGCGCAAAACGGAAAGCGATTATTTCTGGAACGTACAATGGCACGTTGACGCAGCCACGATCATTTTGACTGCCCGACGAGAATTCGCTGGCTCGGCGTGCTGTTCGCGCCGTGCTGAGCAAATTGCCAGAGTGATTTGCAGATTAAAAACCTGTGCGGTAATCCACTGCGCCGCATGGGAACGGTGGACGACATCGGCCAGACGGCCGTATTCCTCGCATCGCCCCTGGCCTACTACATCTCCGGCTGCGTGGTCGTCCGTGACGGCGGGCAGAACTTGGCCGGCTCGGCGTTGTTCAACATTGGCACGGAGCATGCTTCGCGCTCGCAGTCGCATTGAACGCGGGGATCGTCGTAGAAACGGCGGATCTGTCGGGAACAGTAGAACCGACAGCATCATCGTGGTCATCACCGAGATCGGGGTGCGGACCCAATCGATGAGACCGCCGAGCGCGCTCAGTACACGATCGGCGTTACGGGTTGCGACCAGCGTCAAACTCTCCAGGTGATCTGCGCACACGGGGGCGACGGCTGCTTCGTAGCGCCCGCGGTCACTTGGCATTCACTTACTATTGTTGGAGCGTAATGCGCATACCGTTGGCGGACAAATTGAATCGCAGGCCCCCGGTCTGCGAGTGCAGCTTGATGACGACGCCATTCTTATCGTTCCTGAGATAGGCGACCGAGCCGCCCTCAACGATCGTCACGCCAGCCGTGACCGCCGAATAGTTGCCGCCGAGATCCGCCTCACTAGCCAGATTGTAGACCTCACCCTCAGCGGTAATGCCGGCGGCACCTACGTCAGCGACCGAAACACCCGAGATTTTGAACTTGTACTGTTTTTGGTCTTTGCTGTAGTAAAGGGTCCCGTGACCCCAGCTGTATCCGATCCCGACGGCGACCGAGCCGCCGCTGAGCCACACGTAGCCCGACGGTATAGCCCCTTCCGCAACCGGGGGCGGCGCGGACGAGGCGCCTTCTGCCACCACCGCAACGCTGGACACAAAGACGGTAGCAACAAGAGTCAGAAATAACTTGTGCATGATCCCACTCCTTAGAGTTAGATTTCGTGGAACAGCGATCGAATTTGGTAATTGCCGACCTTCGCGGCGCGTCTTGAGGGTTTTGATACAATCTTATGAAGGTACCATAACCGGCCTCACGAAGCTTACTATCGGCGCTCGTCTCATCGCCGTGTCGGCCGTGTCTTACTCCACGTTGGACTAGTACCCCGCCCTCTTATCCACCACATTCTCTAGGGGATCTCCGTTCTGAAAGCGATAAAAATTCTCCACAAATACTTGCATGCTCAACTCTAGCCAGCTGGGGTTGTCGGTCTCATCGGTACAATGTGGTGAGATCAATACGTTTTCCATTTGCCATAGGGGTGAACTGTCGGGCAAGGGTTCATGTTCGAACACGTCCAATGACGTAGCGGCGATTTGCTTATTCTGCAGAGCCCGAATTAACGCGGATTCGTCGATCACGGGACCTCGGCCGACGTTCACGACAATGGCGGTTCGCTTCATGAGGCTGAACTCTGCATCACTTATCATGTGGTGTGTCTCGGGGGTCAGAGGTAGAGCGCATAACAGCACGTCGATCTCCGAAAGCATTTCGTGCAGTTGGTTTGGCGTGAAGAGTCGGTCCAATACGGGGTCCCCTACCGATTTTCTTGGATCGCGCCGGACGGCATAAATCTTGAGACCCAGACCTTTGGCCAAGCGCGCGCATTCGTGTCCTATCTCGCCATAGCCCAGAACGCCCATCACACCGTTGTTGACCCAATTCACCTGGAAATGGTCCCAGTGGCGATCGCGCTGGTTATTGATCAAACGCCGGACTTTCTTAGTGTGGAATAGGATTCCTAGGACAGCGAATTCGGCCAGCGCTCGCTTGGATACGCCGCGTGCATTCGTCAGGGGAATAGCACTGTCGATCAGGTCGGGAAATAGCAGGCTCTCGACCCCTGTCGACAACGAGTGTATCCAGCGAATGGACTTCGCGTGGCCCCATATCGTTGGGAAATCCACCGACGGGGATAGCTCGGTGACCAAAATGGCGTCAGCTTTCGGGGCGCGTCGCTCTAACTCCGCTTGATCGTTACTGATGGAGATATCACTCAGCGCGCGCAATGGTTCGAGGATACGTAACCCATGATGATCGGGCGGTGCAATGACCAGCAGATTCATTTTCGGCATCGGGTCCTCATCGATCTATAGGAGGCGCGTTCATTTTGCCTCCTTTATTCCATCGCCTGTGAGGGTAATCCCGCCTCCAGTCGGGTTGGGAAGCGAACTTCAGATATCCCGTGTGGTCGGGGAGGTGTTCGATCTCGGAGGGGATAAGGCAGACACCGCAGAGCGGCTCGGCAGCAAAGCTGCCGGGAAGCGTTTGCCGGTGGGGTTGCGTTGCTGCGAGGCAGGTGTGGTTGGGGCCATTACTGGGTCGGATCTCAATCAATGTATTATCTTTGCAGCTGGATACGGTGATTGCATTGGGGGAAAGGGGCCGCAAGTTCATGTCGGGACGCAAGGCGAGCGGGCAGCGCGCGGTAACCAGCGCATCGCCCCTTGACCTCCGGCGCACCCCGCCACTCGCCTTGCGCCCCGCCTCTGCCCTATGCTCCCGAACGCCATGAGGGAGGGCGCATGCAAAACGACAAGAACTCGATGCGACCGCGAGGATTTGCCGCTGGCTGGCTGCGTATCGCGATGACCGTCACGTTGAGCGCAAGCGCCGTGTTCGGCGGCCCCGCCGCCCAGGGGCGCACCCAGAAACCGCCTCTCTACGGCCGCCACTGGATGGCCGTCACCGGCAAGCCCGTCGCCGCGAGCGTCGGCGCCCGGATCTTCCAGCAGGGCGGCAACGCCGTCGACGCCGCCTGCGCCATGCTCGGCGCCGTCACCACTGCGTGGACCACCCTCTCCTGGGGCGGCGAGACCCAGGCCCTCATCTACAACCCGCACACCGGCAAGGTGATCGCAATCAACGCACTCGGCGTCGCACCCACCGGCGCTACGCCTGAGTACTTCCACGAGCTCGGCATGCGCTACCCGCCCGAGTACGGCCCGCTCGCCGCCATCACCCCCGGCACCCCCGGCGGTCTCATGACCATGCTCGCCGAGTATGGCACCATGAGCCTCGCCCAGGTGCTCGAGCCCGCGATCGAGATGGCCGACGGCTTCCCCATGGACGAGTCGCTGTCGAACGTCATCGAGCACTACAAGGACAAGCTCAAAGAGTGGCCCGACTCGAAGCGCATCATGCTGCCCCACTTGGGTCAGGCGCACGAAGGCCCCTTGCCCGGCGAGATCTTCCGCCAGCCCGACCTCGCCGCGACACTGCGCAAGCTCGTCGAGACCGAGCGCGACGCCCTGAAGCACGGCAAGAGCCGCAAGCAAGCCATCTACGCCGCCTACGACCGCTTCTACAAAGGCGACATCGCGCACGACCTCGTCGCCGCCGTGCGCGCGCAGGGCGGACTCTTTACCCTCCAGGACCTCGCCAACTGGAAAGTGAAGATCGAAGAGCCCGTGCACACCAGCTACAAGGGCATCGAGGTCTACAAGCTCCAGCCCTGGGTGCAGGGCCCCGTGATGCTGCAGGCCCTCAACATCCTCGAGAACTTCGACTTGAAGTCGATGGGCTACGACAGCGCCCGCTACATCCACACGCTCTACCAGGCGATGAACCTCGCCTACGCCGACCGCGACTTCTACTACGGCGACCCCGCGTACTCCCCGCCGCCGCCGATCGAGGGACTGCTCTCCAAGGCCTACGCGCGCGACCGCGCCAAGCTCGTCAACCCCGACCACAACGATCCCGACATCCGCCCCGGCGACCCGTACCCGTACGAAGGCGGCAAGAACCCCTACCTCAACTACCTCGCCGCCTGGCACACGCGGATGCCGTCGCAGCCGCCGATCACGATGGCAGAGTTCGACCGCACCTTCCGCTTAGGCACCACCAGCATCCAGGCGGCGGATGAGAGCGGCTGGGCCATCTCCGTGACCCCGAGCGGCGGCTGGACGCCCGCCGTCATCGCCGGCCACACTGGCATCGGACTTTCCCAGCGCATGCAGAGCTTCGTGCTCGATCTGCGCGAAGATCCCTACAACGTGCTCGAGCCCGGAAAGCGCCCGCGCGCGACCCTGACTCCCTCGATGGCGCTGAAGGATGGCAAGCCCTACCTCGTCTTCTCCGTCCAGGGCGGCGACACCCAGGACCAGAACCTGCTGCAGTTCTTCCTCAACGTCGTCGACTTCGGCATGACCATCCAGCAGGCCGCCGAAGCCGCCAACATCACCAGCTACCAGATGCGCGACTCGTTTGCCGACCACCAGTCCTTCCCCGGCCGCCTGACACTGAACAGCGAGACGCCGCCCTGGGTGCGCGAACAGCTCGCGACGATGGGCTACCACCTCGAGTACGAGGACCGCACCTCAGGTCCCATTACCGCCATCTTCGTCGACCGCGAGCACGGCACCCTCTGGGGCGCCGCCAGCAACTTCGGCCAGGACTACGGGATTGGGTGGTAGCCGACAGCATTCGAGCGCTAGCGGCGAACTGATGGGTGCGTTACTCTTGATTTGACGGGCGTCTGTTCGACGTACGCAGCAAACTGGCGCTGGAGCTCCTTGACGGCACTGCTGCGCCAGCCCTCCGCGATTGCCTCCGACATGGAAGCCGACATTCCGGTGAGCTAACGCGATGAATTCGAGCAGGCGATCGTAGACATTGTCGCCGGCCAGCGGCCTCGGATGGATGCTCTGGATTGCATGGCGGCGATCAAACTTCGAGCCATGGCGGGGCTTCAGACGATCGAGAAGGCGATCAATGATCATCCCACCACAGGTGGTGCAAAGCGCTTGGTGCGATTTCTCGCCGATCTGCACAACGGAGAGGATTATCCGTTTGACCTCTCGGAGCTGCGGGGCCTGGATACCGCGCTCGCCAACGCTTGCCTCGACTATTTTCAACTACGATCGGCTGGGGATCAAAGAGGTTTACAAGCATCTGCGATCGCGATCTGCACCGCTGGCTCGAAGATTATGGCATGGAGCCCGTGCGCTCTCCCCTTGATCGTTCCTCGCCAACTGTCGTCTTGAATGAAATCCAAAACTAAAGACAGCGGGAAGCTGCGCATTGGCGACGATTGGAACGCGATCCGAATCATCGCGCTCTCGCAGAGCAATCCCTTGAAGGCGATCGCTGAATTCGTTGAGAACAGCATCGATGCGCATGCGAAGACGATCACGATCACTCGCGGCAAGGAGCACAATGCCCATTACCTCGCCATCAAGGATGACGGCGATGGGGTGCCGCGCGCCGCGGATGGGTTACCCGACTTTAAATATGTAGCGACGCATATCTGCGATTCGATCAAACGGCGGCTGAAGGCCGACGGCGGCGGTGCCGGACTACAGGGTGAGTTCGGGATCGGACTCTTGAGCTTCTGGACCGTGGGCGACACGTTGACCATGACCTCGACGGGCACCGATCAGAAGGCCTATCAGATGACGATGAGTAAGGGGGATTCGCGTTACGAGGTGAATCCGCGGCGCATGCTCTTTGCGGAAAAAGGTACGGAGCTCAAGATCAGTCCGCTGCTTGAGGGTATTCGCACGTTGAGCGGCGAAAAAATCCAGTGGTATCTGGCCTCGGAGCTCAGAGACCGGATCCGCGACTCGAAGGCGCGCGTGACCGTGATCGATAAGCTCGCGCGCAAGCAATATGAGGTTGAACCTCGCCAGTTCGAAGGGCGGTTGCTGCATCAGCTCCCCGCCATCCGTACGGTATACGGCGATGCCTATGCTGAACTGTATCTCGCCGAGCCGACCGACACCGCGCGCGTTGCGCTGACCCGAGTCGGCACCCGCGTGATCGAGGATTTATCGACGCTCCCCGGATTGGAACATGCGCCCTGGATCTCGCGGTATGTCCAGGGGCTCATCGATGTGCCATTCCTCAATCTCACCCCCGGCACGCGCACGGGCATCATCCAAGATGAGCGCTACGGGGCTTTGATCGATGCCTTGATACCCCTCGAAACGCACGTCAAGGACTTGGTCGAGGAGCAACAACGAGCCGAAGAAGAACAGGCGAGCCAGCAATCCTTGAAAGCGATTCAAAAGGCATTTTACGAGGCCATGCTGGCGCTCCCGCGTGAGGAGTACGACTGGTTCGAGGTGCAGGCTCGCGCACGTCAGGAGACTCAGAGCGCTGCAAACTCCGCCACCGGTGGCCTACCGGCCGGCGCCGACTGGGAGGAGTTGCTGCCCGGAGTGTCGGAGCCGAAGCCCGGTGATTCCCCGCAGCGGCAGTTCTTTGATTACGCGGGACCTCTCTTCAGCGTCGTGGTGTCGCCGGCCGCGAGCACCACGCCGTTGAACGAAACCCGCAAATTTCGCGCGCTCCCGCGCGATCGCTCGCGACGTCGTGTGGTCGAGGATCTCAAGTTCGTCTGGGAACTGACAGAAGGCGAAGGCTCCCTGCAAGGCGTCACGGACCAGGAAGTGGAGTACCGAGCGCCGGCCGTGCCGGGTCTTGCTCGGTTGAAAGTCAGCGTGTCGCAACGCGACGTGACTGTCACGGCCGAGGCGCTAATCACGGTGACGGACAGTCTGGAGAGCGCCATGACGCCCGCCGTGGTCAATACGCGAGGGCTTCCGGGGTATACCTTTGAACGCGCCGCCGGGGAGCTTTGGCGCTGCCGTTTCGATGCCGAGCGCAACATCATCGTGGTCAACAGCGGGCACCGCGATTTTGTGTTCGCCACCCGCAACCGAGCGCTCCAGTTGCGCTACTTGGTACGACTCTACGTCAAGGAGCTCGTGCTCAAGAATTTCGCGGGATTGCCCGCCAATCAGCTGCTCGAGCGCATGATCGAGCTGTCCCTCTATGCCGAAGAAAAGTTGAAGCCGGGCTGATGGGCAATTACTGGAGTATCTATCTCCCTCATCTGTTGGCCGACAATCGAACGATTGCGGCCTATTCACCTCGCGGGCTACGACTTGCCAAATATTGGACCGAGATCGTCGCCCCACCGCAATTACGCGGGTGTCAAGGTGTCGCTTCCTGATGGATACAGCAGCTGAGAGCTGCGGTAGAGCCGGCGACCGCGATTATGATTGGAAGCAAGAAGTCGTGACTCACGTGGGTGAATTCATAAACAAGTACCACCGCCGTAATCGGCATTCTCATCACTGCCGCAAGGAATGCGGCCGCCCCCACGATTGCAAATGCCCCGGGGGGCACGATGGGGAATACCTGGTTCCATAGTCCGCCGATTACAATGGCGAGCAATGCGCCAATGGCCATGCTTGGAGTCAGCCGACCACCCCGGGCGCCCGCTCGTAAGACTGCTACTACCAGGATGACTTTTAGCGCCAAAAGGATCCCTGCAAGTGGAACCCCCGAACCCCCACAGCGTCGTCGAAGCCTAACTGCAGGGGACCTTTGCCATTTCCGAGTACCTCTGGGTACGCAATTGCAACGAAGCCGGTAGCGGTAAGTATGGCGATGCACCATGGGATCAATCGCCAGTCCCGCGGTGCATGCCGACGCGCGGTGACCGTTAAGCGCGAGAACCAATATGCAAAAAATCCAAAGACGGGTCCCATCAGTATCGACCAAATCACCAATGAGGGAGTGACTTCGAATTCCGGAAACGCATACTGGGCATGATTGCCCAGCCCGATCCACGCCACCATAGCCCCGATCACCGAAGTAACCAACGCGAGTACCACCATAGAAGGGCTGAATGTGCCGAGCAGTACTTCGAGCACGAACAGCGCGCCGCCGAGCGGGACGTTATATACAGCTGCTAAGCCCGCGCCCGCACCACACGCGACCATTACTTGGCTCTCTTTCGCAGTAAGGCCCGTGCGATGCGCAAGCCATCCCGCGAAGGTCGCTCCGAGTTCTCGCGGCGCTACTTCACGACCGAGGGGCGATCCGAGAGCCACAGTGATGATCTGCAGCAACGCATGCGCACCGGTCGCAATGATCGGCATGCGAGGATCATCCGCCTTGATTGCCTCGTTGATGCTTATGAGAGGACGCGCCCAGCGATAGAGTATCCACCACCCGACACCTGCCAAGCAGCCGCAGATTAGCAACACCACGACTCGCCGCATCGGCGTGGATGCCGTTACACCCTCCAGAAAGCTGTGTGGCCTCATCAGCTCGCCCATGCCGTAGCCGTACGCAACATGCTGAACAAAGTGCAGCAGCAAGGCCAATAACATGCCGCCCAATCCCGCCCCCACGCCGACGCAAATAGTGACACCGATTAGCGTGACTAGGGGCGTTGTGGAGGCTGCCTTCGCAGTTACTGAGAACTCAATGCTTTGGGGCTGCAATATTGTGTCCTACCCTGGGGTGGCGAGGCCGATCTCTAGCCGAGTCCACCTAGCCTCAGCCACCGCCGACGCCGTGCCCGACCATCTTCGCCGGATCGACGATCGCGTTGAACCTTTTTTCGTCGATGTAGCCATAGAGTCATCTCCTTCATATCATCGGAAGCTCGGTCCGAACTCAGGGGTCGCCTTTCGAGGAATGCCTGAGTGCCTTCGCAATAGTTAGCAGGCAAAGGTCCGGGCGGCCGATCCTGGCCGCCCGGACCCAAGCGATCAGTAGTGCGGCGTGTACAACTGGCCCTCGATCCACGCGCGGATGTCGGGGGGTCGCTTAACACTCGCCAGATCCTTGTCGAACATGAACTCCGCGACACGGGTCGCCGTCGTGATCTCCATCTCCAAAATCTCGGACTGACCGGGGAACAACATACCCTTGGCGCGCAATTCGGGTCCCACTTGGTCCGCGCTCGCCTGCGCTGCGACGATGAAACACTCATCGGTAATGCGCTGCGGCCGCGCCACGTAAGTTGCAAGCCCGATTGCCGGAAAGATGTAGAAGTTGTTGGCCTGCCCGGGATGGAAGGTCTTGCCGTTGATCGTGACCTCGGGAAACTGTACTCCAGCGGCATAGAGCGCCTTGCCCTTTGACCAGGTGTACGCTTGCTCGGCCGAGCATTCGGCCTTGTCGGTCGGATTGGAGAGGGCGAAGATAATCGGCCGCTCGTTGAGCCGGCTCATCGCCTCGACGACCTGTTGGTTAAAGGCGCCGCCCTTGGTGCTGACGCCAATCAGGATGGTGGGCTTCAAGGTGTCGATGGTTTTGGTGAGATCCTTCGAGGGCGCCGCCTTGTGCGCAAAGACCTTCTGTGATGCGGATAGATCGGAGCGGGACGGCTCTATGAGGCCATTGACGTCGAATAGGGAGATGCGGCTGCGCGCGGCGTCTTGCGCAAGCCCCTTCATCTGCATTGCCGAGACGATCATATTGGCGATTCCAATCCCCGCCGATCCAGCGCCGAGAAATAGAATGCGTTGCTCGGTCAGCGGCCCACCAACGATCTGCAGCGCGGTCGTCAGCGCCGCGAGCACGACGCTAGCGGTGCCCTGAATATCGTCGTTGTAGCACAGAACCTTGTCTTGATAGCGGGCGAGCAGCCGGATCGCATCGGTCCCTTTCCAGTCCTCGAAGTGGATGCAGCAGCCAGGAAACACCTGCTGCACCGCTTGCACGAATTCTTCGACGAGCTCGTCGAGCTCCCGCTCGGAAGGCGGCTTCTCACGCAGGCCCAGGTAGAGCGGATCGGCGCGTAGTGCGTCGTTGGTCGTGCCGATGTCGAACAACACCGGCAGCAGATAGGCGGGTGGCACGGCGGCGCAGGCCGTGTAGAGCTGAAGCTTGCCGATGGGGATACCCATGCCGTTGGCGCCGATATCCCCTAGGCCGAGGATCCGGCCGCCCGTCGAGACGCAGATGAAGCGCACGTCTCGCTGCGGCCAGTTGCGCAGCACCTCGGCCATGCGGCCTTTCATCTCGCGCGTGATGTACATGCCGCGCGCGCGGCGAAAAATATGGCCGAAGGCAAGGCAGGCATCGGCGACGGTCGGGTCATACAGAATCGGTATGAAGCGCGCCGGGTCGGACATCACCGCTCGGTAGAACAAGGTCTCGTTTCGGTCTGCTAACCCAATCAGATAAATGTAGCGCTCGAGATCGGTTGGCTTGGCATCGAGGTGGTGCATCACGCGCTCCACCTGCAGGTCGAGGCTTTCCACCGACGGCGGCAGAAGTCCTTCCAAGCCGAAGTCGGCACGTTCTTTTGCAGTGAACGCCGTACCTTTGTTGTGAACGGGATCGTCGAGCAATGCGATACCGTGTGGGTTGTGATCCTTCCTTTCGATTGACTGCAGCATGGTGATCTCCTGTGTATCAGTGGGTTGCATTGTCTGGGATTCGCGCGAGGGGCACGACGGTAAGCGAGCGCACACCCTGGGCGCCGTGGATGAGCACGCCTTCGATGTCCGCCGTCGCGGAGGGACCGGTGTGAAACACCGCGTAGTGGGCTTGTCGAAACTCGGGCCGCCCCACGAATTAGCCGAACGTGAAATCGAACGCCGCAATGCCTGGATCCAGAAATTCGATCTCGAAGTGTCGGTCCGCGATGGGCTCCAAGTGGGAAAAGGCCTGCCCGATGGGCGCGGGCAGGCCGAATCCCTGACAGGTTAACGGAGTGACCTGAAGCTCACTCGCACCTCTTCTGAAAAGAGTTTCGGCTGTTCCCATTTCTCTTTCTTGTAAGTGGTCTGCGCTCCCGAGCGCACAATCATCCCGCACGTCCAATCAAGATGACTAGACGTCAAAGGGGGGACGCAGATGTCAGATTTTTCTGACCTTCGGCGCAACGCGACTTTGAGCGGCCGACGAAATCGCTTGCGTGTTCGCGAGGATATTCTGTGTCTGCAACGCTTGCGTGTTGAGCGCCACTTGCGCGGGGTTTGCCCCCTGCGATTGTTGAGTGAATCGGCGGCGCCAGCCTGGTCGCGTCCAATACTAGATGTAGTAGAACGAACTGAGGAACCTAAATGCCGCTCGGCAGCGCTATGACCGCCAGTTTTGGCAGCGAGCGGACGCCTACCCCAATCATACGGGATGATTGTCTTACCGTCCGTTGCCGTCCGGGCCTTGATATCCCAGCTCCAATGATCACCACTCGGGGGCGCCTTGCATTCATTGCGTATCTATCGCCGGTGAGACACGGCCACCGGACGCACCGTAGTCGAACGGCCCGAACGGCAGCGTCTCTCTTTCGTTGGGCAGAGCTTGCAAAGTCCATCCGCCGCCCAATGCGCGAATCAGCGACACCGCTCCCTGCATCTGGCGCGCCAGAAGTTCAACCTCGGCGGTTTGCGCAGCGAGCGCCTGCACCTGCGCAACCGCCACGCTCAGATAGTTATCGAGCCCGTCTTCGTAGAGCATCGTCGAGATGGACAGCGCCTGCAACGCCTGATCACTCGCTTCGCGCTGTTGCCTTACCTCGGTCGCAAGGCGCTGCGTCAGGCTCAGCCCGTCTTCCACTTCCTGAAAGGCCGAAAGCACCGTCGAGCGATAATTGTCGCGGGTCTGTGCATACTGCGACCAGGAGCGCTCGAGCTCAGCGCGGCGCAGCCCGCCTTCGAACAGCGGCAACATGGCCCCCGCGCCTACCGACCATAGGCTATTCGGCAGACTCAGGAGGTTAAATGCGTTGTCCTCGAATCCCGCCGTCCCGCTCAACGTGACATTGGGATAGAAAGCGGCGCGCGATACGCCGATGGAGGCGTTCGCGGCTGCCATCTGCCGTTCGGCGCTCGCGATGTCGGGCCGACGCTGCAACAGTTCCGAAGGCACCCCCGGAGGAAGCCCGGGCGGGGTCAAACGGAACTCGTTCAAGGGCGGGATCGAGAAGCTGCTCGGCATCGCGCCCACCAGCGCCGCCACGGCGTGTTGCATGAGATCGCGTTGCAGTTCCGTCTCGGTCTCTTGAGCCTGCGCAGAATCGAGCTGGCTCAACGCCCGCGCAAGATCAAGACCAGAAGCGATCTTCCCCTCGGAGCGCAGGCGCGCCACCTCGACCGCCTTCTGGTACGCGACGATCGATTGGCGCAGCACCTCGAGTTCCGCGTCGAATCCGCGCACCGCGATGTAGTCGTTCGCGAGTTCGGCCTGCAGGCTCAGGCGCGCCGTCGCAAGGTCCGCGGCGCTCGCCTGCGCAAGACGCTTTTGCGCGTGCGCGCTGTTGCGTATCGCGTGCCAGAAATCCGGCTCCCACGATGCCGCCGCCCCGATGAGGTTCGAGGCCTCCATTTTGGGCCCGGTACTGCTGCTGAAAAGATGATGCGCGGATTCCTTGTTGTCCGACACCAGCGCCTGCGCGCCCACTTGCGGATAGAGCCGCGACTCGGCCTCGGCCGCCAAGTCGCGTGCTTGAGTGTAGGCTTCCGCGGCAGCCTTAAGGGTCGGGTTCTCACGGCCCAGTTGTTCCTCGAGCTCATTTAACTGCGCGTCGCGAAACAGCGTCCACCAGTCCCCGCGGGGCGAGAGTACTTCCTCCGGATGGGCCACACGGAACGGGCCACTGCCTTGATAGGATTCGGGCAGAAGGTAATGCGGCGGATCGTAGACTGGCGCCAGATCACAGCCCGCGAGCACCCCCACGGCGAGCGAGGCGATCAGTGCTGCGGGACTGGGTTTCATGGCGTGGTCGCGTGCCCGTCCCCAGTGACGGAGCCCGGCGGGGGCGTCGGCTCCGGCAGCGAATGCAGCTTCTGTTTCACCGTCGCATAGCCCGGCATCGGCTTTACCGGCTGCACCGTCTGCCCCTCCAGCAGTCCTGCGGGCGGATTGTTCACGAGCTTCTCGCCAGCCGCGAGGCCGCTCGTGACCTGTACTGTCTGTCCGAGATTTTGTCCGAGCGTGACGTTGCGCAGATGCACCCGATTCGCACCGTCGACGATGGCGACCTGCGTTCCTGCCGCACGAAAGATCAGCGCCTCCTCAGGCATCGTCAACACCTTGGGATCGGAGGGCACTTGGAACTCGACGTCCACGTACGTTCCGGGCCACAGAGTGCGCTTCGAATTGTCGACGGTGAGCTCCGTCACCGCCGTTCGGGTGTTGGCGCTGAACGCCCGCGCCGTCGTCAGGAACTTCGCCTCAATGAGATTGCCCGGTTGCGATGGCAGATGGATCGTCGCGGCGAGGCCGGGTACTAGCTGGCCCGCATAGTCCTGCGGCACGGCCACGAACACCCGCATCGCATGCACATCCGCAACGGTAAAGAGTTCCGTTGAGCTGCCGCGAACCGAGAGATCCCCTCCCGCGGCGTTGACGTAGCTGCCGACATCGGTGAGACGCGAGGTGACCACGCCGTCGAACGGCGCCACCACGCGTTTGAATGCCTCGAGTGCCGCATAGCGCGCGACGTCCTGTGCCGCGGCCTCGAGCTCCGCCTTGCGCGCTGCCTCGCCCGCCACCTGCACGTCCACCTCCTGCTGCGAGACGGCCACCGTGCCCGCCAGCGCCACCCAGCGCTGAGCCGTGGTAACCGCGAGGCGATAGTTCGCTTCTGCCACGTGCTGATTGGCCTTCGCCGCCGCGTACTGCGCGTCCAGACTCGGCGTGTCGATCATCGCCAGCAGCTGCCCCGACTTCACGGAAGCTCCGAAGTCCACGTTCCAGCTGTGCACGTATCCCGAAACCTGCGCGAAGATCGGCGCCTCGTACCAGGCGCGCACCGTTCCGGGCAGGATGAGCGGACGCGTGGAGGGCCCCGGCTGCGGCGGGATGATCTCAACCGGAAGGACGGCCTCCTCGTTGGCGACGCGCGCCAGAGCGCCAAGCGCGCGCTCGCGGCCCACGATGCCGTAAATCGACAGCCCCGCCACGACCACCACCGGCACCCCAACATTCAAGAGCATGCGTCGATTCATCGCGCCTCTCCTCCTGCAGATCGCTTCTGGTGCAACAAGGTGAAGACACAAGGTACGAACATCAAGGTCGCAAAGGTCGCTACCAAGAGCCCGCCAATCACCGCGCGCCCGAGCGGCGCGTTCTGCGTATTCGACGTGGACATCGGCAGCATGCCGATCATCATCGCGAGCGCCGTCATCAGCACCGGACGCAGGCGCGTATACCCGGCTGTCACGGCCGCGCGGATCGCATCGCCGTGTGCGGTAAGCTCCTCGCGGGCAAAGGAAACCACCAGGATCGAGTTCGCCGTCGCGGTGCCCATGCACATGATTGCGCCCGTGAGCGCAGGTACCGACAACGTGGTGTCGGTGAGGAACAGCGACCAGGTGATCCCGGTCAAAGCACCGGGGAGCGCGGTGATGATGATGAAGGGATCGAGCCAGGACTGGAAGTTGACGACGATCACCAGGTACACCAGCAGGATCGAGATCGCGAGCCCGATCAGGAGCTGCGCATAGGCGTCTTTCATCGTCACGGCTTGGCCCTGCACATGCACGATGGCCCCGTGCGGCACCTCGCCCTTCGTCCGCTCGAGCACGCGCTCGATCGCATCGCTTACCGCCCCGAGATCCCGTCCCTGATTGCTCGCATAGATGTCGATCACCGGCAGAATGTCGCGATGCGACACCTCGAGCGGCCGTCCGACTTGGGTGATCTCGGCGAGGCCCCCGAGGATTTGTGCACCCTCTCCGCTCGGATCGCCGTTACCCTTATCGATCGGAATCGTTTCCAGATCGCTCATCGAGGCGAGCTGCGTCTGCGGCGTCTGCACGTTCACGAGGTGCGCGACGCCGGTCTTACGGTCGAGCCAGTAAGTAGGCGCCACCTGCCCGGAGCCCGATAGAGTTGCGAGCGTGTTGTCTGCGATATCGGACTCCGTCAGCGCTGCACCGAGCGCGAAGGCGCGATGCGCGGAGATCAGCAACGTCGGCTGCTCGAGCGTCTGCGCAATCGTCGCATCCACGATCCCGGGGATGCGGCGCATCTCGCCGACCACGCGCTCCGCGTACGCCATGTTGGCTTCGGTGTCGCGGCCGATGATTTGTACGTCAATCGGCGCCGGTAGGCCGAAATTCAGGATCTTTGCCGTGATGTCCCCGGGTGGGAAGGTGAAGACCGTGCCCGGGAATAGCTTCGGCAGTTTGTCGCGCAGCAGCGTACGGTACTCATCGACCGGGGAGGCCGGATCGTTGAGGCCGATGGTCACATCGCAATCTTGCGGGCCGATCGTGGCGCTCGCGCTGTAGGCTTGGTTCAAGCCGCTCACCGGCAGGCCGCAATTGTCGATGATATTGGTAACATGGCCCGGCAGGAGCTCACGCAGCGCCGTATCCACCAGCGCCGCGACCTTGCCGGCCTCCTCGAGACGCAGTCCGATGGGCGCACGGAAATGCATGTCGATCTCGCCCGACTTGATGCCGGGAAAGAAATCCCGCCCAAGCCAGGGTACCAGTACGAACATCGAGGCGAGCGCCACCGCGAGGAATGCGAGGATGAATCGGCCGCGCCGCGCAACCGCCATCGCCAGCAGTTCTCGGTAGCCTTCGCGAAACCGGTCGAATCGCTGCTCGAACCCCGCTTGGAACCGGCCGAAGAAACCCTTGGCTTCGCCGCCCGTCTTTCGGGCAGCGACCTGGGCGCGCAGCAGATACGCCGCCATCGTCGGCACGAGGGTTCGCGACAGGATGAAGGAGGCGATCATCGCGAAGATGATGGCCTCCGCGAGCGGCAGGAACAGGTACCCCGACACGCCCGTTAACTGGAACAGCGGCAACCACACGATGCAGATGCAGAGCGTCGAGACGAAGGTCGGAATCACGATCTGGTTCGCCGCGTCGATGATCGCCGGCTCGAGCTCCAACCCCTGCTCCAAATGCGCGTCGATGTTCTCGATCATCACCGTGGCGTCATCGACCAAAATACCCACCGCGAGCGCGAGGCCCCCGAGCGTCATGATGTTGATGGTTTGCCCGCACCAGGAGAGTGCCAGGATCGAACAGAGGATCGAGAGCGGGATCGAGGTTGCGACGATCATCGTCGAGCGTCCGGAGCCTAAGAACAGCAGGACGATCAAGCCGGTCAGTACGCCCGCCATCACCATCTCTTGGACGACGTCCTTGACCGACGCTCTCACGAAGGTCGAGGCGTCGTTGAGGACCGTGATCTTCACGCCCGCCGGCAGTACCCGCTCGATTTGGGGTATCTTTGCCTTCACCCCGGCCACCACCGCGAGCGTCGACGCATCGCCCGCCTTCAGGACTTCGAGCAGCACCGCCTGCTGTCCGCGCACCAGCACGGCGTTGGTCTGCGGCGGCCCGCCGAGGTACACATGAGCGACATCGCCCACGGTCACCACCGCAGCGCCCACCTGCTTGATCGGCAGCGTGTTGAACGTCGCCACATCCACCGGCTGCGCGTTGGTGACGACCAAGAAATCGAGCGCCCCGATCTTCTGGTCACCCGCCGGGAGCACGATGTCCTGCTCTGCCAGAGCGTGCGATACGTCCTGCGCCGAAAGGCCCAGTGACAGGAGCTTCTGCTGGTCGAGATCCACTTGGACGTTATTCAACGTCCCTCCATACGGTGCGGGCACCGCCACGCCCGGTACCGAGACCAGGAGCGGGCGGATCAGATTGGAGGAGAGGTCATACAACTCTGATCCCGTCAGCTGTTCCGCCGAGACCTGAAGCGCCAGCACCGACACCGAGGAGGCGTTGTATGACAGCACGAGCGGCGGCGTAATCCCTGCCGGCAGTTGCTTGAGCACGGTCTGAGAGACCGCAGTGACCTGGGCCTGCGCGGCCGCCACATCCGTTCCCGGCTGGAAAAAGATCTTGACGATGCCGCGGCCGTAGAGTGACTCACTCTCGATATGCTCGATATTGCCGACCGTCGTCGTGAGCGCCCGTTCGTAGTAATAAACGACCCGTCCCGACATGTCCTCGGGTGTGAGACCCGTATAGGTCCAGACGACTGCGACGACGGGAATCCCGATGTTGGGGAAAATGTCCGTCGGCGTGCGCAGCGCGGCGCGTCCGCCGAAAATGAGAATCAGAATCGCTAGAACGGCGAACGTATATGGCCGCTTCAGAGCTATGAGGACAATCGCATTCATTCGTGCCGGCGCCCTGGTTCCCGCGTAGACGGGTTTTACCCCGTCTACGCGAACGTCGTAGGTATTTGCGCTGCGAGTCGAGCGCTTCGTGCTTGGTGACGACTTCCTGCGCCTTGCTATAGGCGAGCGGTATTGGGGGTCCGTGCGCCGCCTTGGCGAAAACGAACAGCGTGTCGTTCGGCCCGACGCTGACCCTGAATTTCGGATCGAGCGCCACTTTCAATTTCCATGCGTGCTCACAGAGCCAGGGAGGTGACCGAGTCCGAGGACAGGATTGTGCACTCCTTTGGCTCTTAGCCTGAGCTTTGGCGCGTCGGTAGAATACCTAAAGTAGATTCAGTGGATTCCTACATGAGCGGACAGGACGCGGCCGTCGGCACGGATGCGACGTTCGCGAAGAAAATCGATGCAAACACTTGGGACTTTGATCTGAAGAAGGATGGCAAGGTGGTCGGCCACGTCCATCGTGTCGTATCGGCCGACGGCACCGCTAAATCAGGCCGCCAGTGACAGTCGCCATATGGTAGGCGAGTCGTGTAGCCCGTGAACGCGCCGACCTCCAAGGTCTTGAATTGCATGTGTTACCCGATACGCACGTGGAGATTGCTTCCCTTAACTTGCGGCGATAAGGTTCCG